>NZ_CP046172.1 GCF_011801145.1 Nocardia arthritidis
TTGGACGACGAGCAGAACGTTTTGGCCACCGTATGGCCCGAGGTGGTTGCCGAGCTCACCACCGGTTCGCCGGATGGTGCCATCCCGGCCGTGACCAGGGCCCAGCAGGCCTGGCTCAAGCTGGTCAAACCGCTGACGGTGGCGCAGGGATTCGCGCTGCTGTCGGTGCCGTCGTCGCTGGCCCAGGAGGCCATCGAACGCGACCTGCGCGAACCCATTCTGCGCTCGCTGGCTCGCAGGCTCGGCCTGCAGGTGGAGGGACTCGGCGTTCGGATCGCGGCGCCCGCCACCCAGCCCGCCGACCGATCCGGTGCCAATCCGCGCCACGCCAGGATGACGAGCAGGCCCGAGCGCAACCGGGACGCCGGTCGTGCACAGGGCGGTTACCCGGCTGTGGACTATCCGGCCCGCGGCGACTATCCGGCGCCGCGTTATGCACAGCCGAACGACTTCGCGCCATCGGCCGAGTACCCGGGCGCGGCGGAGTACGGACCCGCCGCCGAGTATTTGCCACAGGCCGACTACGGCCGCGACGACTACCCGACCACGGAATACCCGGCCCGCGGCGACTATCCGGGCCCCGACGGCCTGCCGCACGATCCGCCCCCGCCGCGCCGCGAACCCGGACTGCCGCCCCGCCGGGATTCCTCGATTCCGCCGGGTCAGGAATCGCTGTTCAATCCCGAGCCGACGCCGGCGCCGCGCGGTCAGGGCCGACCGCAGCTGCGCGAACCCGCGCCGGTCGACGAACCCGGAATCGCCGCGGCACACGAATCGGTGCGCGAGCCGATACCGGACGAGCACGGTGACGACGAGCCGGTGGTCCAGGTCCGCAACCCGGCTTGGCCCACGTACTTCACCAAGAGCCAGGAGAATCCGGCGCCCGCCGCGCCGTCCTCGGCAAGCCTGAATGCCAAGTACACCTTCGAGACCTTCGTCATCGGCGCGTCCAATCGCTTCGCGCATGCCGCCGCGGTGGCCATCGCCGAGGCGCCCGCCCGGGCCTACAATCCGCTATTCGTTTGGGGCGCTTCGGGTTTGGGCAAAACCCACCTGCTGCACGCGGCGGGCCACTACGCACAGCGGCTGTTCCCGGGCATGCGGGTGAAATACGTCTCGACCGAGGAATTCACCAACGACTTCATCAACAGCCTCCGCGACGACCGGAAGGTGGCGTTCAAACGCCGCTACCGGGAGACCGACATCCTGCTGGTGGACGACATCCAGTTCATCGAGGGCAAGGAAGGTATCCAGGAGGAGTTCTTCCACACCTTCAACACGCTGCACAACGCGAACAAGCAGATCGTCGTCTCCTCCGACCGCCCGCCCAAGCAGTTGGCGACGCTGGAGGAGCGGTTGCGCACCCGATTCGAATGGGGCCTGATCACCGATGTGCAGCCGCCGGAGCTGGAGACCCGCATCGCCATCCTGCGCAAGAAGGCGCGGATGGATCGGCTCGACGTACCGCACGACGTGCTGGAGCTGATCGCGAGCCGGGTCGAGCGCAATATCCGCGAGTTGGAGGGCGCGCTGATCCGGGTGACCGCGTTCGCCTCGCTGAACGGGCAACCGCTAGATCTGCCGCTGGCCGAGGTGGTGCTGCGCGACCTGATGCCGGATACCGCGGCGCTGGAGATCAACGCGGCGACGATCATGGCCGTCACCGCCGAATACTTCAACACCACGCTGGAGGAGCTGACCGGCCCGGGTAAGGCGCGGCCGCTGGCGCAGGCCAGGCAGATCGCCATGTATCTGTGCCGCGAGCTGACCGACCTATCCCTGCCCAAGATCGGACAGGCCTTCGGACGCGACCACACCACGGTGATGTACGCGGAGAAGAAGATCCGCAAGGAGATGACCGAACGGCGCCGGGTCTACGACCAGGTTCAGGAACTCACAGCCCGAATCAAACAGCGCTCGCGCTGAACCTCCGCTAACACCCGAGCACCGCCTCTGACCTGGGGCGGTGCTTTTTTATGGGTTGTGGATTCCTCGAGGAATACGTGTGGAGTCCTCGAGGAATCACGAGGTTATCCACCGGTTCGTCCACAGCTGTGGGGAGCGTCGCGGCGGCCGTTCGCTAACACGGTGGAATCAACAGTTTCCACAGCTGAATCTATGCACGGCCCCTGACCAGCGACGTACCGGCGTTTCGGGCTGTGGAATCCTCGAGGAGTCATTGTTGAGTCCTCGAGGATTCCACGGGTAGTCCACGATTTCCTGCACACGTGTGAACAACCGGGTGAATCCGGTGGAACAACTCGAGGACGGCTCGAGGATGATCGGTGGACAGACTCCGAACCTCCACAGACGCCTCGCGTTCATCCTCGAGTCACCCGACGGTCATCCCCACGGCACCACACCCTGTGAGCTGCGAAAACGGCCCAACTCCACAGATTCCACAGTGCCTACTACTACTTCAGTTCTTCTTCTTAGAAATCTCTCTTCAAAACAGGCTGTGTGGAAAGTTGGTCGACGAGGGTCCGGCCGCCGAGCGACTCACCGACCGAGGAGCAAGGAGAAGACGAACGGGCTCCGGCGAATCGAGAACGTCGCCCGCACTCGGCGCACAATGACCGGAGGGTCGGACTAGGTAGCCGTCGCGCACGCGGGTACGGTTTGATGTCGGTCGCCTGTGCCAGACTTCGAATCGCGGCGACAAGGCATCCCTGACGAGAACCACGCTGACGAACCGACTACAGATCAGAGATCACGGAACTGGAGAGGACAGATCGGGCGATGGAGCTTGCAAGCACGACGTCTCGGGTCGCCCGAGAGGATTTCGATTCCGGTGCCATGAAGTTCCGGGTCGCCCGTGAGGATTTCGCCGATTCGGTGGCTTGGGTGGCACGCAGCCTGCCCTCGCGCCCGCCGGTTCCGGTGCTCGGTGGTGTGCTGCTGGTCGCCGATGAGGACGGGCTCACCGTCTCCGGCTTCGACTACGAGGTGTCCGCGCAGATGCGGGTCGCCGCCGAGGTCGCCGGTCCCGGCCAGGTCCTGGTCTCGGGTCGTCTGCTCGCGGATATCACCAAGGCGCTGTCCAACAAGCCGGTCGACGTCTCGGTCGACGGCACCCGCGTGCTGATCGCCTGTGGCAGTGCGAAGTTCTCGCTGCCGACCATGCCGGTGGAGGACTACCCGCAGCTGCCCGAGGTGCCCGAGCAGACCGGTGAGTTGAGTGTCGACGTCTTCGCTCAGGCGGTCGGTCAGGTCGCCGTCGCCGCGGGCCGGGACGACACGCTGCCGATGCTGACCGGTATCCGGGTGGAGATCGAGGGTTCGCGTGCGGTGCTCGCGGCCACCGACCGGTTCCGGCTCGCGGTCCGGCATATCGAATGGCAGCCCGCCAAGCCGGATATCGAGACCGCCGTGCTGATTCCGGCGCGCACGCTGTCCGAGGCCGCCAAGACACTCGGCGCATCCGATCAGCCGGTGCAGCTCTCGCTCGGTACCGGTGCGGGCGCGGACGGCCTGCTCGGCATCGTCAACGCCGGTCGCCGCACCACGACGCGACTGCTGGACGCGGAATTCCCCAAGTTCCGTCAGCTGCTCCCCAAGGAGCACACGTCTATCGCCACGCTGCCCGTCGCATCGCTGATCGATGCCATCAAGCGCGTCGCCCTGGTGGCCGAGCGCGGCGCCCAGGTGCGGCTGGAGTTCTCCGGCGAGGGCCTGCTGCTCTCGGCGGGCGGTGACGACGCGGGCCGTGCCGAGGAGTGGTTGGAGGCCGACTTCCGTGGCGAATCGCTGACCATCGCGTTCAACCCGGGTTACCTGATCGACGGCCTGTCCGCACTGCACGCCGACAGGGTGACCTTCGGATTCACCACGCCGAGCCGTCCCGCGGTGCTGCTGCCCGCGGCCGAGGAGGAGCCCGAGGCGCTGGATTCGGGTGCGTTCGCCGCGCTGGAAAGCGACTACATCTACCTGCTCATGCCGGTCCGGTTGCCGGGCTGATTCGTTCGGGCATCTGTGTTCATACGGGCACTCGCGCTGCGCGACTTCCGTTCCTGGGAGCACAGCGAACTCGAATTATCCCCAGGCCGAACGGTTTTCTTGGGATCGAACGGCAACGGCAAGACGAATCTGCTCGAGGCCGTCGGCTACTTGGCCACCCTCGGTTCGCACCGGGTGGCGGCCGACGCACCGCTCATCCGGATGGGAGCCGAGCGTGCGCGGATCGGTGCCACCGTTGTCAACGCGGGCCGAGAGCTGCGCATCGATATCGAGTTGCAGCAGGGTGCGGCAAATCGCGCCCAGCTCAACCGATCTCCGGTGCGCCGACCCCGCGAAATTCTCGGCATCCTGCAGACGGTGCTGTTCGCGCCGGAGGATCTGGCCCTGGTCCGCGGCGATCCCGGTGAGCGCCGCCGGTTCATGGACGAACTGTGCACAACTCGGCTGCCCCGGCTCGCCGGTGTGCGTTCGGATTACGACCGGGTGCTGCGGCAACGCTCCGCGCTGTTGAAAACCGCTGGGCGCCACGTGCGTTCGAAGGCCGACCTGAGCACGCTCGATGCCTGGGACGGTCATCTGGCCACCCATGCCGCGGTGTTGCTGGCGCAGCGGCTCCGGCTGGTGCACGAGCTCTATCCACATCTGGCACAGGCATATCGGTCGATCGCGCCCGAATCACGCTCCGCCGCAATCGGATACCGCAGCTCCTATCTACCGCCGGAGTTCCTGGATCCGGCACGCGAACCCCAGGCGGATGACACGGCGGAACTGGAGGCGATCGTGCTGCGGGAATTGGGCGCCGCGCGATCCAGGGAGTTGGAGCGCGGGGTCTGCCTGGTGGGCCCGCACCGCGACGAACTGGATCTGCTGCTCGGCACGGCACCCGCGAAGGGCTTTGCCAGTCATGGGGAATCGTGGTCTTTCGCGCTGGCGCTGCGGCTCGCCGCATTCGAACTGCTGCGCACCGCGGGTACCGAGCCGGTGCTCTTGCTCGACGATGTGTTCGCCGAACTCGATCGGCGCAGGCGCACGGCCCTGGCCGCGGTGGCGGCCGGCGCCGAACAGGTGTTGATCACCGCGGCGGTGCCGGAGGATGTGCCTGCCGAACTGGCGGCCGTACCGCTGCGGGTGGAAACCACCGGTGCGGCCGATCGGCGGACCTCGCACATCGTCGAGGCGGCGGGACCGGTCGCCGGGTGATCGTTTCCACAGATATGACCTGATTTATCAACAGTTGTGGAGAGACCGATGACTCGTCACCTGACGAATCTCGGGTGCGGCCGCGGCAAACGCTCCACAGCGACATTGTGTACCGGACAGTGCCGGGACGCGCGGCGCACGGCGGCCGACGGTGCGCTGTCGTACAGTTGCCGTGCGTCGCGGCCCGCGCCGCGCCGTCGCCGTCCCGGATTATCCCCAGGACCTGTGGAGAACTTCGGTGCGGTGATCAGGTCTCGGATCTCAGCTATCGGCTGGACAGGCGGTGGCGGGGCCTGTGGGCAACTCGAATAATCACCACGAACGGGTGTTCGATCGACGACCGTGGTTGTGGGCCACCACGGAACCGTCCGCCAGCAACACCACCCCGAGGCTGGGGATAGTTGAACAAATCTGGGGACAACCCAGTCGGAAACGGAGCGTGCGATGACCGAGCAGCAGGGCGATCGGGAGCCCGGCGACGAGCCGGAATTGCGCGGTATCGACCTGGCCCGCCGGGCGCTGGAGGAGGCCAGGGCCGCGGCGCGGGCCAGCGGTAAATCGGTCGGTCAGGGCCGGGCCTCGCCGCGCCGGTCCCTGCGGACCGGTGCACGGCGGCGCACCGGTTGGTCGGGCGCCCGGCCCGACGACCGGGACCCGCAACTGCTCTCCAGCCTCACGACATCGATCGCCAAGAGTCGCGGTTGGTCCGGAAAGGTCGCCGAGGGAACGGTTTTCGGCCGCTGGGCCGGTGTGGTCGGCGAGGATATCGCCGCACATGCCACCCCGATTTCGCTGAAGGACGGCGTGTTGAGCATCGCCGCCGAATCGACGGCCTGGGCCACCCAACTCCGGATGCTGCAGAGCCAGATCCTGGCGAAGATCGCCGCCGCGGTCGGCAACGGCGTGGTGACCTCGGTGAAGATCTCCGGCCCCGCGGCGCCCAGTTGGCGCAAGGGCGAGCGGCACATCAAGGGCCGCGGCCCGCGTGACACCTACGGATAATCCGGCTGTGCGCCCGGCGGCACGTTATCCACAGAAGCTATCCACATGTCGATGAATTCGTTGATCGACACCGCAACTGCGCCAACCGGTTTCGTATGCCGGAGGTTCGCGGAGGCGCGGTGTCAGCGACTCGGACGACGGCAGGTCCAGCCGATGGACGGTTTCACGTGGAACCCAATCGGCTCGCCGACCGACGCGCCCGCCCCGGCGCCCCATGGGTCGGCCCGGAACGGTCCGAACGTGCGGAGGGGGCCGCGAAACCGGCCGTAGGCACAACCGGACCCGTGACAATCCGATTTCTCGCATTCACGGAGCCGTGAGGGGTGTCGTAGGTGCACTGTAGGTTGGCCGTACCAGTAGGATGGTGACGTAACTAGCGGCGATACCTTCGGCGCGTTCCGGACAGCCCGCGCGCGGACCCGTAATTCTCGACCAGTCAAGACCACGGGGCCATACGTGTGCTGTTCGACGGCTGCGCCAGGGATCAGCAAGTAAGGAGAGCTACCGACCAGTGGCTGCCAACGACTCCAACGCAGACGGTTCGACCCAGCCCAAGTCAGGCAAGCAGACGTACGGTGCCGACTCCATCACCGTTCTCGAGGGTCTCGAAGCGGTACGCAAACGCCCCGGTATGTACATCGGCTCCACCGGTGAGCGCGGTTTGCACCATCTGATCTGGGAGGTCGTCGACAACTCGGTCGACGAGGCGATGGCCGGATATGCCTCGCAGGTGGATGTCACCCTCCTGGCCGACGGCGGTGTCGAGGTGGTCGACGACGGTCGCGGTATCCCGACCGATATGCACGCGCAGGGCATCCCCACCATCGAAGTGGTCATGACCCAGCTGCACGCCGGTGGCAAGTTCGACGGCGAGTCCTACGCGGTATCCGGCGGTCTGCACGGCGTCGGCATCTCGGTGGTGAACGCGCTGTCGACCCGCCTCGAGGCCGAGATCAATTACGGCGGCTACCACTGGACCCAGGAGTACAAGGACGCCAGGCCCGGCAAGCTGGTCCAGGGTGAGCCCACCAAGCGCACCGGTACCACCATCCGGTTCTTCCCGGACCCGGAGATCTTCGAGACCACCACCTTCAGCTTCGAAACGGTTTCGCGCCGCCTGCAGGAGATGGCATTCCTGAACAAGGGCCTGACCATCACGCTGACCGATCAGCGGGTGAACGAGGGCGACATCACCGATGAGGTGGTCAGCGAAACCGCCGAGGCGCCCAAGCACGCCGACGAGAACACGCCGCCGGCCGAGCCGAAGGTGAAGACCAGGACCTATCACTATCCGGGTGGTCTGGAGGATTTCGTCAAGCACATCAACCGGACGAAGCAGCCGATCCACAACTCCATCGTCTCCTTCACCGGCAAGGGCACCGGCCACGAGGTCGAGGTCGCCATGCAGTGGAATTCGGGTTATTCCGAATCGGTCCACACCTTCGCCAACACCATCAACACCCATGAGGGCGGTACCCATGAGGAGGGTTTCCGCGCGGCGCTCACCACGGTGGTGAACAAGTACGCGAAGGACAAAAAGCTCCTCAAGGAGAAGGACGGCAACCTCACCGGTGACGATATCCGCGAGGGTCTCGCCGCCATCGTGAGCGTGAAGATCGCGGATCCGCAGTTCGAGGGCCAGACCAAGACCAAACTCGGCAATACCGAGGTCAAATCGTTCGTCCAGCGCACCTGCAACGAGCACATCTCGCACTGGTTCGAGGCCAATCCGGCCGATGCCAAAACCATTGTGAACAAGGCGGTTTCCTCGGCGCAGGCCCGGGTCGCGGCGCGGAAGGCGCGCGAGCTGGTGCGGCGCAAGAGCGCGACCGATCTGGGCGGGCTGCCCGGCAAGCTGGCCGACTGCCGATCCAAGGATCCGCACAAGTCCGAGATCTACATCGTGGAGGGTGACTCCGCCGGTGGTTCGGCCAAGTCGGGCCGCGACTCGATGTATCAGGCGATCCTGCCGCTGCGCGGCAAGATCATCAACGTCGAGAAGGCGCGCATCGACCGGGTGCTCAAGAACAACGAGGTCCAGTCGATCATCACGGCCTTCGGCACCGGTATCCACGACGAGTTCGACATCACCAAGCTGCGGTATCACAAGATCGTGCTGATGGCCGACGCCGACGTCGACGGCCAGCACATCTCGACACTGCTGTTGACCCTGCTGTTCCGCTTCATGCGGCCGCTGGTCGAACACGGACACGTCTATCTGGCGCAGCCGCCGCTGTACAAGCTCAAGTGGCAGCGCGCCGATCCGGAGTTCGCGTATTCGGACCGAGAGCGCGATGGTCTGCTCGAGGCGGGTCTGGCCGCGGGCAAGAAGATCAACAAGGACGACGGCGTGCAGCGCTACAAAGGTCTCGGCGAGATGAACGCGAAGGAGCTGTGGGAAACCACCATGGACCCGGCGGTGCGGGTGCTTCGTCAAGTGACGCTCGACGACGCGGCCGCGGCCGACGAGCTGTTCAGCATCCTGATGGGCGAGGACGTAGAGGCACGTCGCAGCTTCATCACTCGCAATGCCAAGGACGTTCGCTTCCTCGACGTGTAGCCGGCGCGGAATTCCGCTGCTACAGCGCCATTTCCAGCCAGGCTTCTAAGGAGACCACCGCATGACTGAGACCACGCTGCCCCCGAACGGCGGTGCAGGTGACCGGATCGAGCCGGTCGACATCCAGAACGAAATGCAGAGCAGCTACATCGATTACGCGATGAGCGTGATCGTCGGCCGTGCGCTGCCCGATGTGCGCGACGGCCTCAAGCCGGTGCACCGCCGCGTGCTCTACGCGATGTACGACAACGGCTACCGGCCGGATCGCGGCTATGTGAAGTCCGCCCGCCCGGTCGCCGAGACCATGGGTAACTACCACCCGCACGGCGACGCGTCGATCTACGACACGCTGGTCCGCATGGCGCAGCCATGGTCGCTGCGCTACCCGCTGGTGGACGGCCAAGGCAATTTCGGTTCGCGCGGTAATGACGGCGCGGCCGCGATGCGGTACACCGAATGCAGGCTGACCCCGCTCGCGATGGAGCTGCTGCGCGAAATCGACCATGAGACGGTCGATTTCGCGCCGAACTACGACGGCCGCTCGCAGGAACCGGTTGTCCTGCCGAGCCGGGTGCCGAACCTGCTGATGAACGGCAGCAACGGCATCGCGGTCGGTATGGCGACCAACATTCCGCCGCACAACCTCAACGAACTGGCCGAGGCCATCTACTGGGCGCTGGAGCACCACGACGCCGACGAAGAGGCCACCCTCGCCGCCTGTATGGACCGGGTCAAGGGTCCGGACTTTCCGACCTACGGCCTGATCGTCGGCAGTCAGGGCATCCGCGACGCGTACACCACCGGTCGCGGCTCGATCCGGATGCGCGGCGTCGTCGAGATCGAAGAGGACAACCGCGGCCGCACCACGATCGTCATCACCGAACTGCCGTACCAGGTGAACACCGACAACTTCATCAACTCGATCGCCGAGCAGGTGAAGGACGGCAAGATCGCCGGCATCTCCGATATCCACGACGAGTCGTCGGACCGCGCGGGTATGCGGATCGTGGTGACCGTCAAGCGCGACGCGGTCGCCAAGGTCGTGCTGAACAACCTGTACAAGCACACCCAGCTGCAGACCAGCTTCGGCGCGAATATGCTCTCGATCGTCGACGGTGTGCCGCGCACGCTGCGCCTGGATCAGATGATCCGGCTCTACGTCGAGCACCAGTTGGACGTCATCATCCGGCGCACCCGCTACCTGCTGCGCAAGGCCGAGGAGCGCGCGCACATCCTGCGCGGTCTGGTCAAGGCGCTCGACGCGTTGGACGAGGTCATCGCGCTGATCCGGCGGTCGGCCAATACCGATACCGCGCGCACCGGCCTTATGCAGCTGCTCGATATCGACGAGATCCAGGCGACGGCCATCCTCGATATGCAGCTGCGCCGCCTGTCCGCCCTGGAACGGCAGAAGATCATCGACGAGTTGGCCAAGATCGAGGCCGAGATCGCCGATTTGAAGGACATCCTGGAGAAGCCGGAGCGTCAGCGCGCGATCGTGCGCGACGAGCTCGCCGAGATCGTGGAGAAGTACGGCGACGAGCGGCGCACCCAGATCATCTCCGCCGACGGCGACGTCGCCGACGAGGATCTGATCGCCCGCGAGGACGTGGTCGTCACGATCACCGAGACTGGATACGCCAAGCGCACCAAGACCGATCTCTACCGCTCGCAGAAGCGCGGCGGCAAGGGTGTGCAGGGCGCGGGTCTCAAACAGGACGACCTGGTCAAGCACTTCTTCATCACCTCGACGCACGACTGGCTGCTGTTCTTCACCAACAAGGGCCGGGTCTACCGGGCCAAGGCGTACGAGCTGCCCGAGGCGAACCGCACCGCCCGCGGCCAGCATGTGGCGAATCTGCTCGCCTTCCAGCCGGATGAGCGGATCGCCCAGATCATCCAGATCAAGTCGTACGAGGACGCCCCGTATCTGGTGCTGGCCACCAAGAACGGCCTGGTGAAGAAGTCGAAGCTGTCCGATTTCGATTCCAACCGCAGCGGCGGCATCGTCGCGGTGAACCTGCGCGACAACGACGAACTCGTCGGCGCCGTACTGTGTTCGGCCGATGACGACCTGCTGCTGGTGTCGGCGAAGGGGCAGTCGATCCGGTTCTCCGCCACCGACGAGGCGCTGCGCCCGATGGGCCGGGCCACCTCCGGCGTGCAGGGCATGCGGTTCAATGCCGATGACGAGCTGTTGTCGCTCAATGTCGTTCGCGAAGACACCTATCTGCTGGTGGCGACTTCGGGCGGTTATTCCAAGCGCACCGCGATCGAGGAATACACTCCGCAGGGACGTGGCGGTAAAGGCGTATTGACCATCCAGTACGACGAGCGGCGTGGCACGCTGGTCGGTGCGCTCATCGTCGACGACGAAGACGAGCTCTACGCGATCACCTCCGGCGGTGGTGTCATCCGCACGGCGGCGAATCAGGTTCGGAAGGCTGGACGACAGACCAAGGGCGTGCGATTGATGAACCTCGCGGATGGGGATACGTTGCTTGCTATCGCGCGCAACGCCGATGAACCCGACCCGGACGCCAACGACGACTCCACCGGTTCTTCCGATCAATAAATCCTCACACCGGCGGCAACGAACGGATCTAAGGAATCCCATTGACCACTCCGAATCAGCCGAACGACGAGCGGCACCAGACGAACGGCGTGACCGAGCGGATCGCACCGTCACCGATCCCGCCGCGGCCGATTCCCCGGCCGGTCGCGTCCGGTGACAACGGGCAGCCGAACGGCGGCCAACCGGGTGGTGCCCAGCCGCACGACAGCCAAGAGTCGTCCGGCGCCGAGGCGGCGGCACCGGATAACGCGGAACAGTCCAACGGCAATGCGCAGTACCAGGACGGGTGGTCGCAGCTTCCGCAGCGGGAACCGCAGTCCAACCTGTTCCGGCCCGGGCAGGCGCCGGTCACCGGGCGGCCCGCCGGATCGGTCGGGCTCGGCGGCGGTATGACCAACGCGCGCACCACCGCCGACCTCGCCGCCAAGGCCGCACGCAAAGAGGCGGCGATGGTGAAGTCCGTCGGCATCGACGGACCGACCCGCAGCATCGCCCGCCCCGAACTGATCAAGGACATGCCGGACCTCTCCGAGATCCGGCATCCCCTGCCACCCACCGAAACCACCGGACCGCAGGCGCCGATCTCGCCCGCGGTACCGGTCGCGGTCGCACAATCCGTCGCCACCGGCGAACCATTGCGGGCAACCGTACAAATCCGCCGCATCGACCCGTGGTCGACGCTGAAAATCACCCTGGTGATCAGCGTCGCCATGTTCTTCGTGTGGATGCTCGCCGTCGGATTGCTCTACATCGTGCTCGAGGGCATGGGCGTATGGGGACGGCTCAACAGCAGCTTCACCGATATCGTCTCCTCCGACAGCGGATCCGGCGGATTGATCAGCGCCGGAACGGTATTCGGCTACGCGGGTGTCATCGGGCTCATCAATGTGGTGTTGTTCACCGCACTGGCCACCGTCGGCACCTTCATCTACAACCAATGCTGCGATCTCGTCGGTGGCATCCAGGTCACCCTGGCCGATCCGGACTGATTCAGCGCACTCGCACAACGGTCGGTACCGCCCCCAAAGGGTCGGCTACCGGCCGTTTTGGTTATCCGACGGGAGGTAAGGTAATCTCGTGCCTCGGTTCGGTTAACAGCTCCGGCAGGCAATCGAACACGATGAGGGCCTATAGCTCAGGCGGTTAGAGCGCTTCGCTGATAACGAAGAGGTCGGAGGTTCAAGTCCTCCTAGGCCCACTCCCGAACATCACAGTAGGGTGGGAACCATGAAAATTCTCCTCACAATCGGTGTTGTTGTAGCGGTTCTCATCGGAATCTCCAAGCTGCGGCAACGCAACGATGCCGACCTGTGGCACGAGGTAACCACCCGCTGAAAAATCCCTACGGGGTATCGAGCTCGGGGCCTTAGCTCAATTGGCAGAGCACTGCCTTTGCAAGGCAGGGGTTAGGGGTTCGATTCCCCTAGGCTCCACAAATGGGAGGCGAGTGCTCGCGCGAGCGCTCGCCTTGTTTGTTTCGCGTTGTTTTGTGGGGGCGAAGCCCCCACACCCCCACCCGGCGGGGCTGCGCCCCCCGGACCCCCCTTGGGGCTCCGCCCTTTCCCCTGATCCGTGTGGTTGCGGGGTGTTGGGGGTTTCGTTTTTTGATGGTGGGACGGGGTTGTTGCGTTTCTTTGTGGTTGTCTCGTGCCGCATACCAGCGCCAAGGGCCGCACCACCTGGAAGGTGCGCTACCGCATCGAACGCACGCCGGCGAAACCCTCGGGACCTCACAGACATTCGATGTCGCCGAGCGGGCGTGGTGGTTCTCCAGGCTGCTGGACCAGGTTGGTGCGGCCGAGGCCGAGCGCACCCTCGTGCTGTTGGTGCCGTATCTGCTGCAGTACGTGGCCGGGCTGACCGGGATCGAACCCGAAACCCGCAGACGCTACGGCAGATTCATCGATGTCGACATCGTGCCCTACTACGGCGAGCCCATCCCACTCGAGTTGGTCACCCAGCGACTGGTGCTGATCTGGGTCGCTGTCAACGCCAGCCTCTTTCGTTCATCCGCTGGAAGAATTCGTCGTCTGCGGCTTGGATTTCTTCCTCGGTCTGCGGTGAGCGTGGGGATGACTCGGGCGAGCCTGTGGTGGTTTGGAGTTCGTCGAGGCTGGTGCGGAGGCGTGGATCGGCTTTACGCACAAGCTTTTCGACTCGCGTTTTGGCGTCGACGCGGGCGCGACGATGGCAGTCGAGCAGGGCTTGTGTGAGTTGTGTGCTGGTCCAACGCATGGCGGTTGGCGCGATCTGCAGGCTGGTGATCTCACCGGTTGTGTCGACTTCGATGTTGACACCGGGGACCTCGCCGCGCCCGCGGACAGCGGTGACGGCTCGGTTGAGTTCGGCTGCGCTGCTTTGGATTTCGGCGAGGTCTCGGTGGAGCTGCTGTTCCCAGTTCGGTAAGTCGCTCACCTCGGTCCTTCCAGATGTTGCCCAACCTGGATGTGGGCGTGGTCGCGTCGGTCGATGATCAGTGTGAATCGACCGGGTTCGCGGCTGCTGTGGAATTCCACCCCGAGTACGGTGACCGGTTTTCCGGTGGTGGCATTACGCAGGACGTCACCGGCGGTGATCTCGCCGGAGACCAGTTGCCCGGCGACCAGGAGGCCGTCGCGGGTCTGGATATCGAATACGTCGGTCACGGTGAAGTTCACCTCGGTCACGGCTGTTCTCCTCGGAATCGGGCGAGGGCTGGTACTTCGGCTGCGTAGGCCTCGTCTTCCAGCCCGCGGATGGTGTCGGTTCCTAGGCGTACCTGGTCGCGGAGTTGTTGGACATGTTTGGCTTCGTGGGCGAGGGTGGCGACCAGGGTTTCCTCGTCGGTGAACGCGGCGGGGCCGAATCGGATTTGCCTACCGCCCAATTCGGCGGGGGTGACTCCGCAGGCGTCTTGGAAGTCGAGGTAGCGGGCCTCTTCCATGTCCTTGACGATGTGGAGTTCGACACCGGACAGATCGACTCCGGCCTTCTGTGCGAGCGCCAGAATGATTTCTTGGGTCATGGGGATGTGGCCGCCGTTGGTGAGCACGTCGACGTTGGTCCGTACGGCACTGCGGGAGTACAGCTGCAAACCTGTTTCGCCGCCTCGCCAGATTTTGGCCACGGCTTGTTCGAGCCATCGGCCGAGTTTGGAGGTCATCACCTTCAGCGTGGTCGAGGCGAGGCTGCCGACACGGCGGGCGATGGCCAGGACCTTGGTGCCGAGTTCGGTGATGATGCGCCCGATGCGGGCGGCGTAGATGCCGATTCGCGCGAGAACACCGGCGTTGCCGGCTTCCGACAGGCCGCCGGTGAAGAACGCGCCGATCTGGATGACCCCTTCCATCGCGGCGGTCTCGATGAGCATCTTCCGTAGTTCGGACAGGATCTCGGAGTGGGCGTCATCGAGGTGCTGGGCGTATTGCTCGCAGGCATCCCCGATCGCACGGTAGGCGCCAGCCAGTTGGTCAGCGTTGACGGCCATCTCGTTGCAGGTCCGGATGGCACTCGCGATTTCAGGGGATTGCTGGTTTTCCAGCAATCCGACTGCGGTGGGGATGGGGCCGGTCGCGTCGACCAACGCTGTTGCGGCACTGTGCCATACGGATTTCGCGGCCCGTAGCTGGTCTTGGTGGCCGTCGGGCCATGCCAGATCCGACACCGTCTTGATCAGACCCCATCCGAAGGGTTCGGGTCCGCTGTCCCCGGACGCCGATGGGTGGAACAGCGCCAGGGATGGCTCTGTGCTGAGGTTCGGTGGTGACGGCGGCGCGGTGGTCTGCGGGTTGGAGGCCGCTTCGCCCGCGGCGTGGTTGTAGGCACCGGCCGCCAGCAGATTGGCGGTGCGTCCGAACGCGGACACCAGTTTCGCCGACGCTTCCAGGGCGATACCCGCCGCTTCGTCGTAGGACTTGGCCCAGTCGGTACCGGTTTTATCGGTTCCGGCCATGCCTCCATAGTTCGCCAGTGTGGTGACCAACCCGCCGTGTACATCGACGGCGTTGTCCCGTACGGCAGTGAGCGACTCGCCTGCGGAGTGGTAGTCCTCATGACGGACGACGATGACTGGGAATGTCGGCGCCATCTAGGGCCACATTCCCTCGTTGGTGCGTCCGACCTCGGAGTAGTGGGTATGCGCGCGGTGCGCGACTTCCCGTAGCTCGTCGAGATTTTCTCGCATCTCGGCCGCACCGGCCATCCACCGGTCATGTGCGGCGCGCTGTGCCTGCGCGGCGTCGCTACTCCAGGACAGATGCAAATCGGCGACATGCCGGTCGACATCGGCCAGGATGCCGTCGACCTCCGTACCGAAGCTCGCCATCGCCTCGATCGCCTCGTCCAGCTGTGTCAGATCCACTCGGTAGCTGTAATCGTCGGACATCATCACATCCGATCGCCGTACTGGGTGAGTTTGCCGCTGGTGGCGGCATCCTGGGCCTGATATCGGTTGGCGGCGTCGACAAGCTTGGTCGCCGAGGTTTTCAACGCGTCGACGACCTTGTCCGCGCCGGCCTTCCACTCCACCCAGCTTTCGTCATACGCCGAGGCTGATTTGCCGCGCCAGCCATCGGCGAGCAGTTCCTTGCCGACAGTGTCGTCCAACTGCTTCACCCGATCACGAATACCCTGCGCCTTACCGGCGATGAACCGGGCCGCCTCCCGCAACCGCTCCGGATCAACCTGCAACTCATCGGCCACACTGCCCTCCCCTCGCCATGCCGCGACACTGATCGCTATCGACTATAAGACCGCCTGCGTGGGTGGGTGGGGTGCGCCCTACCGCCGTCGATAGAGGTGCGGACACGGTACACAAAGTCGGGGTATCGTCGGTGTTCCGACAGACAACGAGATGTTCTCAGATGTCCGGAAATGCTCAGTGACTTGCGATTTCGCTGGTTTGCCTCGTAAAGGCAAAGGGGTGGAAGGGGTTCGATTCCCCGGGGTTCACAAATGGGAGGCGAGCGCTCGCCTTATTCATTTGGTGCGGTTGGCGTTTGGGGCCATATAAGGGCGTTACGGTCGCTGGTTGTGGTCCACTGCGACGAATGAGATCAGCAGGGCTGCTGTCCACAGGAGGGCGGCGCCGATGGCCAGGAAAGGTAGTGCGTTCGCGAAGTGGGGGGTGTTCGGGGTGCCGGCTAGGGCGCCGAAGATGGCTACGCCGCTTGCGGTGCCGATCTGGCGGGACGTGTTGGAGACGCCGGTGGCCAGGCCGGAGCGGTCCGGTGGGGTTGCGCGCACTACGGCGGCTACGGCGGCGGTGGTGGTGAAGCCGGCGCCGCAGCCGAGAAGTGTCAAACCGGCTAGTAGCCAACCGATTTCGCTGTGGGTGTGCAGCTGGGTCAGCAGGGTGGAGCCGGTTATGGCCAGTAGGCAGCCGAGGACGAGGGCCGGGCGTGGGCCACGCTGGGCGGTGAGGCGGCCGGAGAACGGTGCGAGAACTACTAGCGGGACGGCCATCGGTAGTACCGACGCACCTGCGGCGAGGGGTGAGTAGTGCTGCATTTCCTGTAGGTAGCGGGTTATTACGAAGAGCAGGCCGTTGAAGACCAGGTTCATGATCAGTGCGACCTCGTTGGGGGCGCGGAAGTCGCGGCGGCGCAACAGATCCAGGGGCAGCACCGGATGTGGGGCGTGCCGTGCGGATAGCACCGCGACGGTCAGTGCGGCACAGGTCAGGGTCGCCGATATCGCGATGATTGCGATATTCGCGTGGTGACCGACCGAGATGACGGTGAAGACGAGGCCGCCGAGTCCGACGACGAACCCGGCAAGCCCAGCGATATCGAGCCGGTCGCCGTGCCTGCGGCCGGGCCGGTCCGGCACTACCAGGAGTGCGGCGGCGATTGCCAGCGCGGTGAGCGGCACATTGAGCCAGAAGACCGGGCGCCAGCCCAGCCAGCCGACCAGCAGGCCGCCGAGTAGCGGGCCGGCGGGCAGCGCCAGGGAGGAGATGGCTGCCCAGGTGCCGATCGCTTTGGCCTGCGCGGTCCGGTCGGGGTAGACGTCGACGATTACCGCCATGGTGCTCGGTAGCAGCAGTGCACCGCCGACGCCCTGCACGATGCGACCCGCGATCAGCACGCCGATGGCCGGGGCCAGCGCGCAGATCAGCGATGCCGCGCCGAATATCCCGAAACCGGTCAGCAGCACGCGGCGATGGCCGATTCGGTCGCCGATCGTGCCGCCCGCCAGCAGTAGGCCCGCGATGGCGACGACGTAACCGTCCACCACCCATTGCAGCAGCGGGGTGCTCGCGTCGAAACCGTTGCGGATGCTCGGCAGGGCGACGTTGACGATCGTGACATCGAGCAGCACCAGGAACATGCCCGCACACATCACGGCCAGCACCCGGCTCGGTCGCGCGACGGCGGTCGGTGATGGATGGGTGGTCGTAGCAGTCATGACCGCAGTCTGGCGCGCGAATCGTTCGGTCCTCGCCGAACAAAATCCTCGGCGGCCACCGAAACCTTGCGCACGGATCCGGTCACCCAGGCGTGGGGCGATGTCATGGACTGGCACACCGGGCACTGCCTCTGATCGGGCCGATGCCCTGGACCGATAGGCGAAAACAGCGGTTGACGAGCGGCGCGGGTCGGCTATCGTGACGGCGTGATCCACTGCCGGGTGCTCGGCCCGATCCAGGTCGAGATCGGCGGTAGCCCGATCGAACTCGGCGGCCCGGTGCCGCGCAGGCTGCTGGCCTCGCTATCGCTCGGCGGCGGGCTACCGGTATCGAATTCGGTGCTGGCCGAGACCGTTTGGGATGCGGAACCGACCGCGGAGGTGGTCAACGCCATCCGGGTGGTTGTGCACCGATTGCGGGCCGCGCTCGGCCCGGAGGGACGTGCCTGCGTCGAATCGGCGAGCTCCGGTTACCGGCTGGCGCTGACGCCGGAACAGACCGACAACGGCCGGTTCACGAGTTTGGTCGGACAGGGCATCGAGCAGCTGACGGCGGATCCGGCGACCGCCGCGGCCACCTTCGAATCGGCGCTGGCGCTGTGGCGCGGCCAGCCGTGGGCGGAACTCGGTGATTCGCTGCATGTTTCGGGTCCGCGGGCGCGTTTGGTGGAATTGCGCGGCGTCGCCGTCGAGGAATTGCAGGCGGCGCGGCTGGCCTGTGGTGACACCGCCCGAGCGATCGCGGAGCTGAGCGAGGCGGTGATCGAGACGCCCTACCGCGAAAGGCGTTGGGAACTGCTGGCGCTGGGGCTGTACCGGAGCGGTCGCCAGGGTCAGGCGCTGGCGGAGCTGCGGCGGGTGCGCGATCTGCTCGTCGACGAACTCGGTGTCGAACCCGGTCCCGCGCTGCGCGAGCTGGCGCGCCGGATGCGCGAACACGACCCGGAACTGCTGCTCATCGCCGCGCCCGGCCGCACCGACCGACCGGTGAGCGCGGCGCCGCCACCGCCGCGGATAACCCGGCCACTGTCCAGGTTCATCGGCCGTCAGGTGGAATCGGCTCTGCTCGCCGAATTGCTCGCCGATTCGCGCATGGTGACGGTGGTCGGCCCGGCCGGGGTCGGAAAGACCCGTCTCGCCATCGAATTCGCCGCCGACCGGTCCGATGCCTGGCTGGTGCGGCTGGCCGACGTGCACGATCCGCAGGTCATCGCGGCGACGGCCGCCGCGGCTATCGGTGCGATCGGTGCCGATCCGGTGGCGGCGATCCGCCGCACCCTCACCGAGCGGCCCGGTCTGCTGGTGCTGGACAACTGCGAACATCTGGTCGACGATCTGGCCGGATTCGTGCTGTCGCTGCTGACGGAATGTCCGGGGCTGCGGGTCCTCGCGACGAGCAGACGTCCGACCGGTATCGAGGGTGAGCAGGTGCTGCCGCTGGCGCCGCTGCCGATCGACGGGGACGGCGCGCTCGAGCTGTTCTTCGACCGGGTGCGGGCCAGCCGCGCCGACTGGCGGCCCACCGCGGCGGACCGGGCATCCGCGCAGGAGATCTGCGTCGCCGTCGACGGGCTGCCGCTGGCGCTCGAGCTGGCCGCCGCGCGGGCGCGCTCCTTCGGTCTGGCCGATATCGCCGCGCGGCTGCGCGAGCGTCTGGACGTGCTGGGCGCCACCCCGCGCGGTTCGGTCTCGCCGCACGCCTCGCTGGATGCCGCCATCGGCTGGAGCATCGACCAGCTGGCCGATCCGGAACGCGCACTGCTGCTGCGGCTTTGGCCGTTCGAGGGCGGATTCACCTGGCAGGCGGCCGAATTCGTGCGCGGCCCGGATGCCGGTGTCGCTATCTTCGCCGGGCTCGCCGCGCTGGTCGACCGTTCGGTGTTGACCGCGGATGTGACCACCGGGCATGCCCGCTATCGAATGCTGGAGACGATCCGCCGCTACTGTGCCGCGGCCGATCCGGATCCGGCGGCCACCCGCGCGGCACATGCCGCCTGGGTGCGGAATTTCGTCCGTGAGCAGGTGGCGCTGTTCACCGGGCCCGGCCTGGCAGGCGCCCTCGTGGCGCTCGCGGCCGAGCTGGCGAATATCCGCGCGGGCTTCGCCGAAGACCTGCACCATGCGCCGCTGCACGCGCTGCGCACCGCGGGCGGGGTCGCCTACATGTGGGTCACCGCGGGCGCGGTTCGGGAGGGCGAGCGGGTGTTGCGCCAGGCCCTATCCGGTTGTCCCGATGCGGATCCCATCGACACGGCCAGGGCGCATATCGGGTTGTCGCTGGCCGCGGCGCATACCGGTGCGCCCGAGCGGGCGTTGCACCACGCCGACTCGGCGCTGCGGTTGCTGGACGAATCCGATCCCGCCCACGACGTCTCGCTCCTGGAGGCGCATCTGCGCCGCTGCAACGCGTTGGCGGATCTGCACGATGTGGCCGGTCTGCGCGTCGCGGCGGCCGATTTCGTGGCGGCCTGCGAGCGCCGCGACGCACCGGAGTACCTGTACGCCACCGCGCTGTGGGGGATCGGCGTCGTTCGATTCCAGGATGGCGATCTGGATGCGGCCGTCGAAAGCCTCACTCGGGCACGCGAACTCAGCGTGCGCTGCGGATTCCATTCGGGTGCGGGTATTTCCGATGTGCTGCTGGCCTGGTGCCTGCTCGCCGACGACCTCGCCGACCGGTCGGAAGTCGTTCGGGCACTGGAGTTGTCGCGCCGCGCGCTGGCCGTCTTCCACGCGGAGTCCAATGTCTCCGAGACCCTCTCGGCGGTGTATACCGTCGCGTACGCCCTGGCCCGGCTCGACGCGAAAGACACCGCGGCCCGCCTGCACGCCGCCGTCACCGACCACGCCGAGCGGCTCGGCACCGACCCACGCCGCTACCTCGGATTCGCCGGGACGGATTTGGCCGAACGGGTGGCCGAGGAATTCGCGAGGGCGACCGATTTCGTTGCGCCACAACAGCTGTCGTGGTCCGAGCTGATCGAGCTCGCCGCCGCCGAGCGGCCGGATCTGTAAGCCGATTGAAACCGGCCGCGGTCAGGCTTTGCGGGTGCAGCCGATCCGACCGCCCCGGTCCACCGACGATCTGCGCGTCGTCGCGGACTGGTACGACGCATTGGCCCGCGGCGATCTCGATCGGGTGCGGGCCAAGCTCACCGCCGACTTCACCATGCGGCAGTCCTCGCGTTTGCCTTGGGGTGGAAGCTATTTCGGTCCGGATGGCTTCTTCGAGTGTTACGGCCGCCGGATCAGCCACCTGGATACCACCCTGTGTATCGATCATCTCTTCGACGCGGGCGACCGGATCGTGCAGCTGGGGCGGCTCGAGGGCACGGTGCGCGGCACCGGCGTCCCGGTGTCCGTCCGCGAAATCGACACGGTGGAACTGCGCGACGGCGCGGTGGTCCGCTACACCGCGCTGGTCGATGTGCCCGCGCTGCTCACCGCGCTGGAGATTCCGGTGTAATTCCGGTGAAACGTCGGCCGCCTAGCGTCTGACCTCGGTAGATAGCCGACGAACGGGGGGTCACCACGATGACGTACACCGCACAAGACCTGCGCAGCACCGCGACCAGGGCGATCCAGCTGATGGCTTCGGGCAGCGAGGACGAGTTCGCGGCCGTCATCCACCCGGACGCGATCAATCGGGAGAGCAAGGCCGAACCCGCGGCCTGTCGCGGCCGCGGGCCGTCGGCCTGCTATGCCAGCGCGCTGTGGTTGCGCTCGGCGTTCTCCGATATGCGCTGGGATATCCACGAGGTGGTCGTGGAACGCGACCTGGTGGTGCTGCATACAACGGCGTACGGCACGCATACCGGAACGTTTGTCGTCTATGACGCGGATGCCCGTCCCGCACAAGCCTTTCCGGCCACCGGACGATCCTTCGCGGTTACCCAGACGCACTGGTGCCGGATGGCCGACGGCCTGCTGATCGAACACTGGGCCAATCGCGACGATATCGGCCAGTCCACCCAACTCGGCTGGGTGCCACCGACACCCGTGTACATCGCGCGCATGCGGCTGGCGCTGCGGCGCGCCCGGCGCAACGAAAAATGAGGGAGCGGAATATGGTTCGGACAATCCTGCTGGTCGCCTGCGTGATCTCGCTCAGTGCCTGCGGCAGTTCGGATGGCGGATCGAAACCGTCGAGCGCCGCCGCGCCGTCGGTTGCCGGTGCGCCGGCGCAGGACAGCGGCGTCAAGCCGAGCGGCGATCCGTGCTCGGAGGTCGCGTTCGAGGTGGCGACGGTGCGCGCCATCCAGCAGGGCACCAGCCCGGGCGAGGTGCACGCGGTGGCCCAGCGCCTGTACAACTTTTCACAGGCGGCGCCGCCGGAGATCAAGCGCGCCGCGCAGGGCGCGACGGGTCCGGCGATCATCGCCATGCAGCATCCCGACCGGCGCGGCGAGGTCAGCACCGACGCGGTACAGGCCGATGTGCAGGTGCTGGAGACCTGGCACAAGGGCCATTGCTGACGGGTCAGTGCGCGGGCGGCCCGTGCCGGTCCAGGTGCAGGTAGGTGTAGTAGGTGACGATCAGGCAGACGACGGTGGCGGTGATCAGCATCGCCCATCCGGCGACGACCAGGCTCAGCAGACCACCGAGCAGTGCGCCCGCCGCGAAGCTCACGTACAGCAGGAAATAGCCGAGCCAGTCGGCGTAATCGCCGCCGCCGATATGCCTTTCGATGCCCTGGCCGAGTTTCACCAGGGTGCCGGTGACGTAGCTGAGCGGCACCGAAACCTCGCCGTTCTTGACGAACGAGGTGTTGAGCGCGCCGACCCCGAAGGCGACGAACAGGATCGGGACGAAGCTTATGTCCGCCTGGTGCGCCTTGTGGATGATCGCATCGGTCAGCGAAGCCATCGCCAGACATACGGTGGTGAGCAGGACCGGGCCGTGCGGATGTCCGGACCAATAGTGTCGGCGGCACCACGATGCGATGATCACGCCGGCCAGGAAGAAGATCAGCAGCAGCGTCGCGGGTATCGCGACATCCGTTTGACCGTGGAAATGCCCGAGGACGGCCCGTTCGGTGTTGCCGGTCATGAAGGTGACGAAATAGCCAGCGGTGTGCGTGAACGCGGCCGCTCCGATGAGCCCGGCCAGTGCCGCGAGCACCCAGGACAGGCGGGCCTCGCTGTCGAATAGTGCTTTTCTGCGGTCTTCGTCCGGTTGCTGCACAGGTAAGGCTCCTTTGCGACAGGGGCTACCCCATCAAGTGATACCTGCTTCGCCGGACGTGTGAAGTGTGCATCGCCGCACATCCGATACGTTTGCTGAATAATTACCATTCGCCGTGCCGTCCGGTAGATCGGGATTCGGGGGTACCGTGACGCGTGGACTCCGTATTCGATCACTTGATCACCGCCGCGCCGCCGGACCCGATCGCCGATATCGGTGCGGTGTGGGCGCGGCATCAAGAGGCGGGCCGGCTCTTCGACCGGACGCTCGATGTGGCCCTGGTCGGCGGATTCGGTGCCGACCGACTGGGATTCGCCTTCCTGTCCGGCTATCAGGAGGCGCTGCGGTCCCTGCTTCCCGGCCTGCCGGCGGAATTGGCGGCGCTGTGCGCGACGGAGCCGGGCGGCGCGCATCCGGCGCAGATCCGGACGACGCTCACCGAGGCCGCGGCGGGCTGGGTGCTCAACGGTACGAAATCCTTTGCGACCCTTGGTGCTTACGCCCGCCGCCTGATCGTTGTCGCCAGCGTCGGCGTCGCGGACGGGCGCAATCGCCTGCGGGCCGCGGTGGTTGACGCCGCGGCGCCCGGTATCGCGGTGACGCAGCTGCCGCCGACCCCGTTCGCTCCCGAAATTCCGCACGCCACAGTGACTTTCACCGACGCACCGGCGCAGCCGCTGCCGGGCGACGGCTATGCGGACTACCTGAAGCCGTTTCGCACCATCGAGGATGCGCATGTGTTGGCGGCGACCATCGGCTGGCTGGTCCGGGTGGCCAGGGAATCAGGCTGGCCGGACGCGGTGACGCAGCGGTTGCTGGCCGGTGCGGCGCTGGTGCGTGGGCTCGATGTGGACGGCTTCGGCCGGGTTCCGGGCGTCGGCGGTTCGACACCCGGCACACATATCGCCTTGGGCGGCGCCTTCGAATTCGTCGAGCGTGTGCTGGCGGAGCTGGATCCGCTATGGGCGCAGGTGAATCCGGATATCCGGACGAGGTGGGAGCGCGATCGTCCACTGCTGGCGACGGCGGGCCGGGTGCGGGAGCAGCGGCTGGCCGCGGCCTGGCGGGCGGTGCGCGGCGAGTGATTCGGTCCAGAAATGGGGAGCGGGCCTCGGCGAAGGGGGGGAGTTAGCCGAGGCCCGCGTAAGGTCGGCCCGGGGGGAGGGGCCGACGTGAACGATCCTACGCGATGATTCGAGATTCCGTGCGCGTGGGGAGCGGCACTTTTGAAGTTTTTTGGGGTCGGCTTACCTGCCGCGGAGCGGACCTCCGCTGGCACGGTGCACAACTCGGCGGCCGGATTGTGGTCGAGTAACCAATCGCGCCGTCAAAGTTGTTGATACACAACGTATTACAACGACTTTGGGAAAAACTGTCGGTCTACCGGTATAACGTCGAGGAAAAATGCCGACCGGTCTGCGTGTGGTGTGAATCGCGTCCGGTGGTTCCAGAAGGACCCGGAATCGGTCGGATTTGTCGCGTGTCGTAGGCGGGCCGGGCATGTCGCGCTCGGTTCGCGGGTTGCCGAATCAGTAGAAACTATGTACTTTGTATAGAGAAAACATGGGGAGAGGAGTCGAGTACCAAGATCGGGGGATTCGGGTAGTCCGGTACGCGCGATCGGTCCGCCGGACGGGTGGACGATCGAAGCGGTCGCATCCCGATCCGGTTCCCCCGAGCACCGCCTGGATCTGGATGCGACCACTTTCATATCCCGGATCCGGGGTTCTACCAGGTGAAATCCAAACATTGTCGGTGGCGGCGGCAATACTGACTCTCAGCACCGGCCGCCCGGATCCGGTCGGCGGAACACCGTCGGCGTCGCATACCCAGTCATCGAGAATCATTCGTATCTCAGGAGAGCTATGCCCGATGCAATAGTCGCCAAAGGGCTGGTCAAGCGCTATGGCCAACTGATCGCCCTGGATGGCCTGGATCTGACGGTGCCCGAGGGCACGGTCACCGCACTGCTCGGCCCGAACGGCGCGGGCAAAACCACCACCGTCCGGGTGCTCACCACGCTGCTGATACCGGATGCCGGGCGGGCGACCGTCGCGGGCATCGATGTGCTGCGTGATCCGCAGCTGCTGCGTTCTCGGATCGGCGCGTCCGGCCAGTACGCCGCGGTCGACGAATACCTCACCGGCTTCGAGAATTTGGAGATGGTCGGGCGGCTGTACCACATGGGGGTGCGGCGCAGTAAGGAGCGGGCCAGGGAACTGCTGGAGCGTTTCCGCCTGTCCGACGCCGCCGACCGTCCGGTCAAGGGTTACTCCGGCGGTATGCGCCGCCGCCTGGATTTGGCGGGTGCGCTGGTCGCCAATCCGCCGGTGCTGTTCCTGGACGAGCCGACCACCGGGCTGGATCCGCGGGCGCGCCTGGACCTCTGGGATGTCATCGAGGAACTGGTGGCAGGCGGCACCACCCTGCTGCTCACCACGCAGTACATGGAGGAGGCCGACCGGCTCGCCGACGCCATCGCGGTGATCGACCACGGCACGGTCATCGCCCGCGGCACCGCGGACGAGTTGAAGACCGCGGTCGGCGGCGACCGAATCGAGCTCACCGTCGATCACCCGGACAATCTGGCGACAGCGCTACAGGCGCTGAAACCGTTGGCGGACGGGGAGGTTCACCTCGAGCCCGGTCTGCGCCGGATCACCGTCCCGGTGGCCGACGGATCGCAGGCGCTGGTCGCGGCGGTCGGGCGGCTCACCGAGCTGAACGTGCGGATTCACGACGTCGGTCTGCGCAGGCCCTCGCTCGACGATGTCTTCCTGACGCTGACCGGTCACGAGGCCGATGCGCTCACCACCCGCGAATTCGATACGACGGAAGGAACGAACCGATGACCGCAGTTCCGGCCGTCGCAGCACCGCCCGCCATCACCGACCGTCTGCTGATCCTGGCGGGCGACAGCCTGACCATCGCGAAACGCAATGTCATCAAGATCAAGCGGGTACCCGATGTGCTGATCTTCTCGACGCTGTCGCCGATCATGTTCGTGCTGCTGTTCGCCTATATCTTCGGCGCTGCCATCGATGTGCCCGGACTGTCGGGCGGGTACCGGGAATTCCTGATCGCGGGCATCTTCGCGCAGACCGTCGTATTCGGTGCGTCGTTCACCGGCGCCGGCCTGGCCGAGGATATGCAGAAGGGCATCATCGACCGGTTCCGCTCGCTGCCGATGGCGCCGTCGGCGGTGCTGTTCGGGCGGACGGTCAGCGATGTGGTGATCAATGTCGTGAGCCTGACGGTCATGTCGCTCACCGGTCTGCTCGTCGGCTGGCGGATCCGCGGGTCGTTCGTCGACGTGGTCCTCGGCTATGTGCTGCTACTGCTGTTCGCCTACGCGATCTCCTGGATCATGGCGGTGGTCGGACTGCTGGTGCGGGCGCCGGAGGTGTTCAACAACGCCAGCTTCATGGTGATCTTCCCGCTGACATTCCTGGCCAACACCTTCGTGCCGATCGACAAACTGCCGACCGTGCTGCGAATCTTCGCCGAATGGAATCCGGTGTCGGCGGTGACCCAGGCGACCCGCGACCTGTTCGGCAACACCAGTCCCCTTGCGCCGAAACCGGATACCTGGCCGATGCAGCATCCGGTGGCGACGACGCTGATCTGGGTGGTGATCATCCTCGCGGTATTCGTGCCGCTGGCGCAGCGGCAGTACAAGCGGACCGTCAGCCGCTGACGGGTCAGGCCCCCGCGCCGGCACCCGCCGGTGTCGGCGCGGAACCGTTGCGCGAGTAGCCGATTCGCGGCGGGGCGGGGGCGGGCTCGGGCGGCTGCGGTCGTTTGCTGCGCACCAACCAGGCCACGCCACCGGCGAGCGCGGCGAAGGTCGCGATCAACAATCGGTTCCGGGTTCGTGCGGAGAGGTGGAAGCGCCCCAAGGTCATTCGACCACTTTGGCACAGCCGGGCGCATCGCGCAGTAGGCACTGGTCACACCCAATCCCCGGAATGTGTGGCCGGTCATGGCACGATGTCCCGCGTGACCTCACCGAATCAGACTGCTGTTGCGACGCTGCACACCAATCACGGCGATATCAAGATCTCGCTCTTCGGTAACCACGCCCCCAAGACGGTGCGCAATTTCATCGGCCTCGCCGACGGTTCCGCGCCGTACACCACCGCGAATGCGAGCGGCGGCAGCTCCGGCCCGTTCTACGACGGCGCGATCTTCCATCGCGTAATTCCCGGATTCATGATTCAGGGCGGCGACCCGACCGGCACCGGCCGCGGTGGGCCCGGCTACGAATTCGGCGACGAATTCCACCCGGAGCTGCGCTTCGACCGCGGCTACCTGCTCGCGATGGCCAATGCGGGCCCGGGCACCAACGGCTCCCAGTTCTTCATCACCGTCGGCCAGCAGCCGCACCTCAACCGCAGGCACACCATCTTCGGCGAGGTGATCGACCCGGATTCGCGCAAGGTCGTCGACGCCATCGCCGCCACCCGCACCGACCGCAATGACCGTCCGGTCGAACCCGTGACGATCTCCAAGATCACCCTGGAATGAGCCACGCTGGGCTCGCCGCTATTTGGCGAGCCCAGTCGTGATGAGGGATTCGAAGACGTCGTTCGGATTCGCGCCGAGATCCCAGCGGCCGAAGATCAGCAGCCGCTCGGCGCCGTCGTGCTCCACATCGATCTCCAACATCGGCATCTTGCGGCCGAGGCGGCGGTAGCCGACCACCCTGGCCCGTGTGATCTGGTCGCGGGTGTATTCGGTGGGGCCGGACAGGCCGCGCACCACCAACTTCGGCTCGGCGCCCGGCACGATGGTGAATCGTGGCCGCTGCCGGAAGCCGAGCCCGGCCAGGCCGAGCAGCCCGGCGGCGGCCAGGCCGATCAGCAGGCGGCTCGGTCCGTCGTCGGCCAGGATCGCGGCCACCACCAGACAGACCCCGCCGACCGCGACCGCGGTCAGCGCGGGGGCCGGGGTGGTCCAGGTGAGCCGGGGCTCGGAAGATTCGATCCCCAAGTTTTTCCTCGAGTTGTCCACAGGCTCATCCACAGGTGTGAATGAATGACATGTCTGTAATCAGCGCCAGCGCATGGTCATGATCAGGCCGATCACCATCAGACCGAAGCCGATCAGGAAGTTCCAGGCGTTGAGGTCGTTCATCCACGTGAGCTGATCGCCTGCCAGGTAGTAGACGAGCAGCCAGATCAGCCCGGCGAGCATGAAGCCGAGCATGATCGCGACGTACCAGACCGGTGACGGACCACCCTTCACCTTCACCGGGATCCGGCTGGCGGGGTTGATCGTGTAGTCGGTCTTCTTACGGACCTTGGACTTGGGCATGACGTCCTCGTGTTCGGCGTGCGGTCGGTACCGGCGGGGCGGATTCGGTTGTATGTGAGCCGAGCCGGACTCGCCACCTGCCGCGACTGTCCGATTCGGACTCCCCGGTCGCGGTGGGTTGCGGCTCGCTATGGCGTTGTTGTGGGTCGCACGCAGCGAGAGCTCCGGCGCCCGCCGGTGTGTCTCTAGGCTATCCCAACTGGTATTCCGCGCGACGCTCTGGCGGGTGTGCACGTAATCTCGAACCATGCGTGTTCTGGTCGTCGACAATTACGACAGCTTCGTCTTCAACCTGGTGCAGTACCTCGGCCAGTTGGGTGTCGAGGCCATCGTCTGGCGCAACGACGACCAGCGGCTCGCCGATGTCGACGCGGTGGTCGCCGACTTCGACGGGATCCTGATCAGCCCGGGCCCGGGCACGCCGGACCGGGCCGGCCGCAGCATCGACCTGGTGCACGCCTGCGCGCGGCACCGCACGCCGCTGCTCGGGGTGTGCCTCGGGCATCAGGCCATCGGCGAGGCCTTCGGCGCCACGGTCACCCGCGCACCCGAACTGTTGCACGGCAAGACGAGTTCGGTGTTCCACATCGGCGCGGGCGTGCTCGCCGGGCTGCCGGATCCGTTCACCGCGACCCGCTACCACTCGCTCACCGTGCTGGAGGAGACGCTGCCCGCCGAGATCGAGGTGCTCGGCCGCACCGAGAGCGGCATCGTGATGGCGATGCGGCACCGGACCCTGCCGATTCACGGCGTGCAGTTCCACCCCGAATCCGTGCTCACCCAGGGCGGACACCGGATGCTGGCCAACTGGCTCGAGGTGTGCGGTGAGCGGCCCGCCGAGGGGCTGGTCCAGACGCTGGAGGCGGAGGTCGCGGCACTGGTGGTGCAGTGACCGCGTGGTCGCGCCCCTATGTGCTGCTCTCGGCGGCCGCGAGCCTCGACGGATATATCGATGACGCGAGCGCGGACCGGCTGATTCTCTCCGACGCGGCCGATCTGGACCGGGTCGATCAGCTGCGCGCCGAATCCGACGCGATCCTGATCGGCGCGCAGACCATGCGGCGGGACAATCCACGGCTGCTGGTCAACAGCGCGCAACGGCGAGCGGCGCGGGTGGCCGCGGGCAAGCCGGAGTATCCGCTCAAGGTCACGGTAACCGCGAGCGGCGCGCTGGGAGCCGACCTGAATTTCTGGCGGCACGGTGGGGAAAAGCTGGTCTGCACAACCGATTCCGGGCTCGCGGCGCTAGGTGACCGGCTGGCCGGGCTCGCCGAGATCGTCTCGCTCGGTCCCGAACTCGATTTCGCCACGCTGCTCGATGAGCTTGGGCGCCGTGGTATTCGGCGGCTGATGGTGGAGGGCGGCACCCGCGTTCTCACCCAATTCCTGGCCGCCGATCTGGTCGACGAGCTGCGGTTGGCCATCGCGCCCATCCTGGTCGGCGATCCGGCGGCGCCGCGTTTCGTCGATCCGGCGAAATTTCCGGGCGGGCCGGGGCGTCGGCTCCGGCTGGTCGATGTATCGCGGGCCGGTGACGTCGCGGTGCTGTGTTATCTCGCGAAACCGGAGGCGAAACCGAGGAGTTGGGCGGGTGTCGAATAGGCTGTGCTGCGGGCCGTATCGCCGCGGTAGCTCGGCAACCACTGTGCACCAGCGGAATTCAGAGAGGTAGCGCATGCCCACCCAGGATGCCGACCACCGATTCATGCTCCGGGCAATCGAACTCGCGCGTCGCTGCCCACCGAGCACGACCGCCTATTCGGTCGGCGCGGTGATCGTCGTCGACGGTGTGGAGATATCCACCGGTTACTCCCGCGAGACCGATGAGAAGGTGCACGCCGAGGAAGCCGCGCTGAACAAACTGCCCGCGGACGACCAGCGGCTGGCCGCAGCGACGATCTACAGCACGCTGGAACCGTGCACCAAGCGCGCGACGGCGACCCGGGCGCCCTGCACGGAACGCATCCTGCGGGCCGGGATCCGGCGGGTGGTGATCGCCTGGCGCGAGCCCCCGCTGTTCGTGACCAACTGCGTCGGCGTCGAGCGATTGCGCGAGCACGGTGTCGAGGTGGTGGAGCTGCCCGAACTCGCCGCGGCGGCCATGGCGCTGAACCGGCATCTCGACCTGTCGTAATATCCTGCGGCTCAAGGCCTTCCGTAGAGCGCGGTGACGAACTCGCTGAGCTGATTGTCATCGAGGTGCCGGGCCAGATCGGCCTCGCTGATCATGCCGACCATCCGCTTGTTGTCATCGATGACGGGGATCCGCTTGATCCGGTGCTGCTCCATCTCGGTGAGCACGGTATCGATATCGGCATCCGCGGGCACCCAGCGCGGGGTGGCCTCGCAGAGTTCGCCCGCCCTGGTCGTCGCCGGAGACCGGCCCTGCGCAATGCATTTCACCACGATGTCGCGGTCGGTGATGATCCCGCACATCCGCTGGTTTTCATCGGCGACGACAACCGACCCGACGTCGAGTTCGGCCATCACCCTGGCGGCCTTTCCGACGGTCTCGTCCCGCGATATCCACTGCGCGCCGGGTTTCATGATGTCCCTGGCGGTCGGCCCACTGCGCGATGTGTCCATTTTCGGCTACCTCCTCGTACTCAGCACTGCTGGTCAGGGATGGAGCAGCCTCATTCTGCCGCCGAACACACCGATCGGTCTGGACTTTTACGAGATCAGTTCGGTCCGAGCACCCCGGTGCTGATGGTGATCGTGGCGTTTTTCGCGACGGACGACCCGGCGGCCGGTTGTTGACTCAGGATCCGCCCGACATCACCCGGGGCGAAGGTGCCCTGTGTGGTCTGGTTGATCTGGCTTGCGCCGCCGGTCCAGCCTGCGCCGTGCAGCGCGTCCAGCGCCTGGGTCGGGGTCAGGCCGATCAGTGGTGGCATGACGATCCCGCCGCTGGATACCTGGACGACCACCGTCGAGCCGCGGTCGGCGCTGGTGCCGCCCGCCGGAGTGGTCGCGATGACCTCACCCTTCGGCTTCGAGGACGGAACCTCCTGGACCTGGATCTTGAATCCGGCGCTGGCCTCCAGATTCGGCTGGGCCACGCTGATGTCCTGGCCGACGACGGTGGGCACCCGGACCTGGTCGGGACCCTTGCCGAGGGTGATGACGATGGCGCGGTCCACATCGACCCGGGAACCCGCCGAGGGATCCTGGCCGATCACCTTGTCCACGTCCTGCGTGCTCGACTCCTTGCGCTGCACGCTCGGATCCAAGCGCAGCTGCACCTCGTTGAGTTTTTGCTCGGCCTGCTGCTGGGTCAGCCCGTCCAGCCGCGGCACCGGCACCTGCTGCGGACCGGTCGACACCTGGATGGTGACGGTGCCGCCCTTATCGATCCGGGAGCCGCCGAGCGGCTGGGTGGCGATGACATTGCCGGTGGCGATCTTGCTGGACGCCGTCTGCTGGGTGGCCACGTGGAAGCCGAGCTTCTCCAGCTTGTCCTGCGCCTGCTGCTGCGATTGGTTCGAAACATCAGGTATCTCGACCTGATCCGGTTTGCTGCCCGGCCCGATCAACACCCAGAACAGCGCGAAGGCCACCGCGACCGCCGCGGCCACCGCGATGGCGAGGTAGGCGGTGCGGCGCGGATTACCCGCCTCGGCGGGTTCCTGTTCGGCGGTGTCGTCGCTGCGTTCGACGGTGCGGTAGCTGCGCGGCGGCGGACCCTCGGCGCCGAGCATGGTGGTGCGATCCTCATCGGTCATCACCATGGGCGCGCTCGGCCGCTGGCCACCGAGCACCCGGATGAGGTCGGCGCGCATCTCGGCCGCGGTCTGATACCGGTTGGCCGGATTCTTGCTCATCGCCTTGAGCACGACCGAATCGAGTTCGCGCGGCACGCCGGGGTGGACATGCGACGGCAGCCGCGGATCCTCCCTGACGTGTTGGTAGGCCACCGCCACCGGTGAATCGCCGGTGAAAGGTGGTTCACCGGTGAGGATTTCGAACAGCACGCAGCCGACCGAGTACACGTCGGAGCGGGCGTCGACGGTTTCGCCCCGGGCCTGTTCCGGTGAAAGATATTGCGCGGTACCGATCACCGCGGCGGTCTGGGTCATCGGGTTGGAGCTGTCGGCGATCGCACGGGCGATGCCGAAATCCATCACCTTCACCGCGCCGGCCCGGTTGATCATGATGTTGGCCGGCTTCATATCCCGGTGCACGATGCCGGCCTTATGGCTGAAATCCAGTGCGGCACAGACGTCGGCGATGATCTCCATCGCGCGGCGCGGCGGCAGCGGACCCTTGCCGCGCACGATATCGCGCAGCGTATCGCCGTCCACGTACTCCATCACGATGTACGGCAGCGGGCCGCCGTCCACCTCGGCCTCACCGGTGTCGTACACCGCGACGATCGCCGGATGGTTCAGCGCCGCGGCATTCTGCGCCTCGCGCTTGAACCGCAGATAGAAGGTCGGGTCGCGGGCCAGGTCCGCACGCAGCACCTTGATCGCCACATCCCGGCTCAGGCGCAGGTCGCGGGCCTTGTGCACCTCGGACATGCCGCCGAACCCGATGATCTCGCCCAGCTCGTACCGAGAGGACAGATTCTTCGGGGTCGTCATGGCAGTCCTTGCGAATACGTGGTCGGGCCCGACTGGCCGATCGCACCCGGAATCTCGATGGGCGGCCCGAGGGGCGGGGTGGTGGTCTTCGCTGTGGTCTTCGAGGGCGTAGTCGATTTGGTGGGGGGCGGCGTCGTCGTGGATGGCGGCACGGTGGTGGTCGTCGTCGGCTCCGGCGTTGTGGTCGGCGGCTCGGTGGTAGTCGTCGGCTGCTGCGTTGTCGTCGGGGGTTTCGTTGTTGTCGTCGGCTCCGGCGTCGAGGTGGTGGTCGGGGCCGGTGTCGTTGTCGTCGGACGAGTAGTCGGAACCACCGTACTGGTGACCGGTGGCACCGTCTTCGGATTCGATCCATCACCGATCAGCGCCCAACCGATGCCCGCGCCGAGCAGTACCGCGCCGATACCGATGGCGATCGCCCACTTCTGCCCGGCGGTGAGGCCCTTGTCTTTGCCCGCGGGCGGGGTGGCGCCCGGGTTCAGCTGGGTGGCCGGTGCGGTACCGGTGATCCCCGCCGCGCCGACACCGGCGGCCGGTGTCGCGTAACGCACCGTCGCATTCGAGTAATCGGTTGGGGTGGAAGGGATTTGAACGGTGGGACCGGGCGGGAGCAAGGTGGTCGCTCCGGTGAGCGGCACCGCCTTGTGCATACCGCTCGGCGGCGGTGGTCTGCGTCCGGCGCGCACTGCGGCCACCGCGTCGGCGAATTCGCCGCCGCGGGCATAGCGCTGCGCCGGATCCTTGCTCATGGTGATCTCGATGAGCTCGCGCACATTCTGCGGCAGATCCGCGGGCATCGGCGGCGGCGCCTCACGCACATGTTTCATCGCGACGGTGATCGCGCCGTCACCGCTGAACGGCCGCTGCCCGGCCAGCGCCTCGTAGCCGACGACGCCGAGCGAGTACACATCGCTGGCCGCGGTGGCGTCCTCGCCGACCGCCTGCTCCGGCGCGATGTACTGCGCGGTGCCCATCACCATGCCGGTCTTGGTGACCGGCGAGGCGTCGACTGCCTTGGCGATGCCGAAATCGGTGATCTTCACCTGGCCGGTCGGTGTCACCAGGATGTTGCCCGGTTTGACGTCGCGGTGCACGACACCCGCGGCGTGCGCAACCTCCAGCGCCCGACCGGTCTGCTCCAGCATGTCCAGACCCTGCGCCACGGAGAGCCTGCCCAGCCGGTTCAGCACCGAGTTGAGCGGTTCGCCCTGCACCAATTCCATGACCAGGTAAGCGGTTTCGCTGCCGTGCGGATCGGTGGTCTCGCCGTAGTCGAAGATCGCCGCGATGCCCTGGTGGTTCAGCAGCGCGGTGGTTTTGGCCTCGGTGCGGAACCGGTGCCGGAAGGTGGGGTCGGCGGAGAATTCGGATTTGAGCACCTTCACCGCAACCCGCCGGTCCAGTCGGGTGTCCAGCGCCTCCCAGACCTGGCCCATACCGCCGGTGGCGATCAGGCGGTGCAGGCGATAGCGGTCGGCGATCATCGCGCCGTTGTTCAGCATCGGGGCCCCCGAACCTTGACTCGCACGTTCATATCCTTCAGCCCCCCTGCAGCCCGGCGTCCAACACCGCGCGGGCAACGGGTGCCGCGACCGACCCACCTGTCGCGGCGAGCGCCCGATCGCCACCGTTCTCCACGATCACCGCGATGGCGATCTTCGGATTCTGGGCGGGAGCGAACGCGATGTACCAGGCATGCGGCGGCGTCTGGCGCGGGTTGGAGCCGTGCTCGGCGGTGCCGGTCTTGGATGCGATCTGGTACTTGGTCTGACCATGTCCAGCCGTGTTGTTCTCCGAGGCGATCATCAGATTGGTCAGCTGTGACGCTACATCGGCGCTGACCGCCTGGCCGACCGAGATCGGCTTGTTCTTCTTCAGCTCGCTCAGGTCGGGACCCTGCAGTGAATCGATCAGGTACGGCTCCATCCGGACACCGCCGTTGGCGACGGTCGCTGCGATGACCGCATTCTCCAGCGGGGTGAGTGCGACGTCGCGCTGACCGATGCTGCTCTGGGCCAATGCCGCGTCATCGGAGATGGTGCCGACGGTGCTCTCGGCGACCGGGATCGGGATGCCGCTGTGCGCGCCGACGCCGAAATTGTTGGCCTGCTCCTTCAGATTCGGGGCACCCACCTTGACGCCGAGCTCGGCGAACGCGGTGTTGCACGACATACGGAACGCGTCGTACAGCGAGGCGGTCGGGCCGCCGCCGCACGGGGTGCCGTTGTAGTTCTCCAGCGTGGTCGAGGTGCCGGGCAGCGTGATGTTCGGCGCCGCGGTGAACTGGTCCTCCGGTTTGGCGACGTGGTTGGACAGCGCCGCGGCGGTGACCACCACCTTGAAGGTCGAACCCGGCGGATACGTCTGGGAGACAGCGCGATTCAGCATCGGCTGATGCGGATCCCCGTTCAGCGACTCCCACGCCTGCGTACCCTTCGCCCCGTCGTGCACCGACAGCAGGTTCGGGTCGTAGCTGGGCGTGGAGACCATGGTGAGAATCTTGCCGGTGCTCGGTTCGATCGCCACCACCGAGCCGGTGTAACCCTTGCTGGTCAGCTGGTCGTATGCCACCTTCTGCATCGCCGGATTCAGCGTGGTGAGCACGTTGCCGCCGCGCGGATCCCGGCCCGAGATCAGGTCGGCGAGGCGGCGGCCGAACAGTTGGCTGTCCGAGCCGTTGAGCACCGAATCCTCGGCGCGCTCCAGACCGCCGCTGCCGTACTGCATCGAGTAGAAGCCGGTCACCGGCGCGTACGCCTCCGGGTTGTCGCGGTACACGCGCAGGTACTTGTAGCGGTCGTCGGTGGCCACCGAACTGGCGAGCACATTGCCGCCCGCCGATATCTGACCGCGCTGACGCGAATACTCGTCGAGCAGAATGCGTTTGTTGCGCGGGTCCGAACGCAGACTGTCGGCCTTGATCACCTGAACGTAGGTGGCGTTCAACAGCAGCGCGACGATCATCAACATGACCGCGACCGCGACCCGGCGTAGGGGAGTGTTCATTCCTGCGGCCTCGCTTCCGGTCGGCCTGCCTCGGTACGGGTTACCTCGAGACGACTGGTTTCCGCGTGATTGTTCTCGGACCTCGTCGGCCGCTTCAACAGTTCGGTCGTCGCATCGGTGATGGAGGAGGCAGGCTCCTTCTTGCGTACCGGCGCCGGGGCGCGGGCCGCATCGGAGATTTTGATCAGCAGGGCGAGCAACGCGTAATTGGCCAGCAGCGACGAACCGCCGTACGACATGAACGGGGTGGTGAGGCCGGTCAGCGGAATGAGTTTGGTGACGCCGCCGACCACGACGAACAGCTGGATCGCGATGGTGAAGGAGAGCCCGGCGGCCAGCAGTTTGCCGAAGCTGTCCCGCACGGCGAGCGCGGTCCGCAGGCCGCGCACCACCAACACCAGGAACAGCACCAGCACCGCGGCCAGCCCGATCAGCCCGAGTTCCTCACCGATGGTGGCGACGATGAAATCCGTTTTGGCGAACGGCACCTTGTTCGGCCTGCCGCTGCCGAGTCCGGTGCCCGCCAACCCGCCGGTGGCCAGGCCGAACAGCGACTGCGAGATCTGATAGCCGGTGTTGTTGTAGTCGTCGAACGGGTGCAGCCAGGTCAGCGTGCGCACCCGGACATGGCTGAATGCCTGATAGGCGAAGAAGTATCCGATGGCGAGCAGTGCGCCGCCGACGACCAACCAGCCGACCCGCTCGGTGGCGATATAGATCATCACCAGCACCGTCGCGAAGATCAACAGCGAAGTGCCGAGGTCTTTTTCGAAGACGAGCACGCCGACGCAGACGATCCAGACCACCACGATGGGTCCGAGATCGCGGGCGCGCGGCAACTCCAGTCCGAGCACGTGCCGCCCGGCGGCGGTGAACAGCTCCCGCTTGGACACCAGCACCGAGGCGAAGAAGACGATCAGCAGGATTTTCGCGAATTCGCCCGGCTGCACGCTGAATCCGGGCAGCCGGATCCAGATCTTGGAGCCGTTGGTCTGTGAGTAGGAGTCGGGCAGCAGCGCCGGAATCGTCAGTGCGACAAGGCCGATCAGCCCGAGGGTATAGCTGAACCGGGCCAGCGTGCGGTAGTCGCGCAGCACGATCAGCACGACACCGAATACGACGACGCCCAGCGCGGTCCACCAGACCTGTTGGTTCGCATCGGGATTGGGCATCGGCAGCGAGTTGAAGACGGCGTCCTGCTCATCGGCCAGATCGAGGCGGTGGATCAGCACCAGGCCGAGCCCGTTGAGCAGTGCGGCGATCGGCAGCAGCAGCGGATCGGCGAACGGGGCGAAGCGGCGCACCGCCAGATGCGCCACCCCGAACAGGCCGAGATACGCGCAGCCGTATTTGGCTATCTCCCAGGTGATCTCCTGCTCCTGACTGGCCTCGACCAGTATCAGCGAGATGGTTGTGATCACCGCGGCGCCGCCCAGCAGCAGCAATTCGACATTGCGGCGGGTGGACGGCGGCGGCGCGGGAGCGAATCCGCCCGGGGGACTGGGAAAGGCCCCAGCGGACGGTGGTGCCGGAGCGGACATCAGTCCGTCACCCGGCAGTTCTCCCCCTGCTGAGCTTGGGGATTGGCCGCGGTGGTCGGGGCGGCCGGGCTCGGCGTCTTCACATCGGCCGGGTTCGGCGTGGGTGACGGTGTCGGCGCCGGATTGGCCGGCGGCGCGGCCGGTTCACTCGGTGTGCCCGGCGGTGGCGGCGGAACATTCGGCGGCGCAACGGTGCTCGGCGGCACCACACCGGGCTGCGGCGCCACATCGCGCGGCGGGCACGGCGGCAACAGCTCGCGCGAGAGCGCGCGCATCGATTCCTTGGCCTGGTCGAGCGAGCCGGGCGGCAAACCCTTGTCCACCTGATCGCGGCCGGTCTGCTTGAGGTCGGACTGCTTGAGCGCCTTGCAATTCGGCGGCATATCCTTGCCGGGCTCCACCAGCGTGATGTCGCCGGACCGGCTGACGCAGCCGACGATATCCACATCGTGGATGGAGTAGCCGAGCACCGAACCCGGCAGCCCGCGCAGGATCACCACCTGGCCGTTATCGGCGCCGACGTAGTAGTAGCTGCGAATGGTGCGGTAGCCGACCAGAAGTCCCACAGCAACGGCGATCACCAGGGCGAGCCCCAGCAGGATCCACCGGAGCTTGTGGGACTTACTTTTTTCCGGCGGCTCCGGTGCGGCGACGGCTCGGCGCGGCGGTGTCGCGCGCGGTGGGCGCATGGCGGCCGCGCGTCCGGCGGCGGTATTCGGCGGCGGAGTGTCCTCGTCCTGACCGGAGGCGGCGCCCGCGACGATCGGATGACTCTGGCCGTAATCGAGATCGATCACATCGGCGACGACCACGGTCACGTTGTCGGGGCCGCCGCTGCGCAGCGCCAGCTCTATCAGCCTGTCGGCGCATTCATCGGTGTTGCCCTCGCGCATGGTGTTGGCGATGGTCTCATCGCTCACCACATCCGAAAGTCCGTCCGAGCACAGGAGATAACGGTCACCGGCGCGGGCCTCACGCATGATCAGCGTCGGCTCGATCTCGTTGCCGGTGAGCGCGCGCATGATCAGCGAACGCTGCGGATGGGTGTGCGCCTGCTCCGGGGTGATTCGTCCCTCGTCGACCAGCGACTGGACGAAGGTGTCGTCGCGGGTGATCTGCGTGAGCTCACCGTTGCGCAGGAGATAGGCGCGTGAATCGCCGATGTGCACGAGCCCGAGTTTCTTGCCCGCGAACAGGATTGCGGTGAGCGTGGTGCCCATGCCGTCCAGTTCGGGTTCTTCCTCGACCTGGTCGGCGATCGCGGCATTTCCGGCGCGCGTTGCGACATCGAGCTTTCCGAGCAGATCGTCACCCGGCTCGTCATCGTCCAGATGGGCAAGCGCGGCGATCATCAACTGCGAGGCAACCTCGCCCGCCGCATGACCACCCATGCCGTCGGCCAATGCGAGAAGCCGGGCCCCCGCGTAAACGGAATCTTCGTTATTGCCTCGGACGAGACCGCGGTCGCTGCGCGCTGCGTAGCGGAGAACAAGTGTCACGATCGCAGCTCGATCACTGTTTTGCCGACACGGACAGGGGTGCCGAGCGGAACCCGCACGGCGGTGGTGACTTTCGCACGATCGAGATACGTGCCGTTGGTGGAGCCGAGATCCTCGACATACCAATCGTCACCGCGCGGTGACAACCGCGCATGTCTGGTAGAGGCGTAGTCATCGGTGAGCACCAGCGTGGAATCGTCCGCGCGACCGATCAACACCGGTTGGGTGCCGAGCGTGATCCGCGTGCCGGCGAGTGAACCTTGAGTCACCACAAGATATTTGGCGCCCTTCTGGCCTCGGCTGAAGGAAGGCAGCACCGCGGAACCGCGTGCGGCCCTGGGCTGGATCCGGATGCCGGATGCCGCGTAGATGTCGCTGCGCAAAGTCCGCAACACCGCCCACACGAACAACCACAACAGCAGCAGGAACCCCGCACGGGTCAATTGCAGGATCAATCCCTGCACGGCGCTCCACCTCCTGTTCGACGTGTACGTCGGTGCCGTAGGTGCGGTTCGACCCACCCCCACCAGCCTGCTGGTCTTTTCGGCCCCGAGCATGGTGCCGCGTTGGCAGCATCATAGGGCCGTTGGTCGATTCCGATCACGATACGACCGCAGAATCCCTGTCCGCCATGTCGTGACCTGCACTGCACCGCGAGCTTACGGGATCAGACGATACGGATCAGGATCTCGGAGTGTCCGGCGCGGATCACATCCCCGTCGGCGAGCTGCCAATCCTGCACCGGCGAACCGTTGACCAGCGTCCCGTTGGTGGAACCCAGATCGGACAGCATCGCCGTCTGGCCGTCCCAGCGCACCTCGATATGCCGGCGCGAGACACCGGTATCGGGCAGCCGGAAATGGGCGTCCTGCCCACGGCCGATGATGTTGCTACCCTCCCGTAGCTGATACGTGCGGCCGCTGCCGTCATCGAGCTGCAGCGTCGCCGAATAGCTCGAACCGGCCTGCGGCGCCTGCGCGTAAGACGGTGCGCCATAACCGGGTTGGGCGCCATAGCCGCCGCCCTGCTGGGAATAGGCCTGCTGGCCATAGCCCTGTTCGTCGCCGTACGAGGAATTCGGGTCGGCGTAGGTCTGCTCGCCGTAGTTCGGGTCCGCGTAAGCCTGCTGGCCGTAACCCTGTTGGCCGTAGCCCTGGTCGGCGTAGCCCTGCTGCTGACCGTAGTTCGGGTCGGCGTAGGCCTGGTTCCCGTAGCCCTGCTGGCCGTAACCCTGCTCGGCGTAGCCCTGCTGGCCATAACCCTGCTGCTGGCCGTAGCCCTGATCCGGGTAGCCCTGCTGGCCGTAACCCTGATCGGCGTAGCCCTGCTGGCCATAACCCTGCTCGGCGTAACCCTGCTGCTGGCCGTAGCCACCCTGCTGGTAGTCGTAGCCGTTCTGGTAGTCGCCATACGCCTGCTGCGACTCGGGAGCCCGATGATCGGCCGCACCATACTGGCCACCACGACCGTAATCCTCGCGGTACGCACCGTTCTGCGGACCGCGTCCAGCGGGCGGCGGCGCGTACCCGCGGTTGCGTGGATCGGACTCCGCGGGCTCACGACTCGGGTCGTAGCCTGAGTTCTGCGTCATGGGGCCAGCTCCTGGTTGCGGGTTAGCGGGTCGTTGTCGCGGGGGTTCCGGGCTGCGAGCCGGGCCGGCTCGGCGGCCGACATCGGGATCGACCCGACCGCTCGCCCTGAACTGTCCGGTGTGCAGCGTAGGGGATGCCTCGAATTCGACGAGCACTTCGCCATAGGTCTGCCATCCCTGATCTCGGATGTAGTCCTGTAGGTGCTTGGCGAACGCACGCGTCGTGAGGTCCTCGTCGGCATCCAGTTGCTGATAATCGGACGAGTTGATGGTGATCACATAGTGGTTGGGCGCCAGCAGATGCCCGCCACCCACATCCTCGACGTGGTCGGCGGCCTCGCGCTGCAGCGCCGCCTCCACCTCCTGCGGCACCACATTGCCACCGAAAACCCTGGCGAAAGCATCACCGACGGCGCCCTGAAGGCGACGCTCGAACCGTGAGACGATGCCCATCTCGGCCTCCCTTCGGTGAGCGTCTCATCTGCTTTATAACAACGACACGCGGACATGGCGTGTCGCGTCTCGAGCACGTTCATTGCATGATATCCACGATCCTCCACACCTGTAACTCTTGGCGAGCACGGCGGGTTCCCCGTGCCGCCAGCATCCTTGACGGCCCTGGTTACGAGGCGATTTCGTTTCTCACCAACCTGCGTGATACTGTCTCCCAGTCGCTCGGGCGAGTGGCGGAATGGCAGACGCGCTGGCTTCAGGTGCCAGTGTCCTTCGGGACGTGGGGGTTCAAGTCCCCCTTCGCCCACTCGATCGAAGGCGTGTCCAGCTCGGCGGGCACGCCTTCGCTGTGTTCGATCATCGTTGTTTTTTGTGGGGGCCAAGCCCCCACGCCCCCGGCCGGGGGCGTGCCCCCGGACCCCCGTTTCGGTGGTCACCTTTTGTTGTGGTGTTGCGTACCAGGGTGTTTGGCTTTTTCGCTTCCCTCGATGGGGTTAGCCCTCGTCTCGACCGGTGGGCTTCGGTTTCTGGGACTTTCCATGGTGAGTGGATTGGGTGGGGGAGTGGGCTCGAGCACAGGTGGGCTCTTTTGTGGGGTTCGGTCTGTTTTGTGGCTTTGGTCTGGCTGGTTGGATTCCCTTCCTTGTAATCGCTTTCGCGTCGAAATCTCTTGATTCGGGGGCGAAGCTCGGGAGGGTGGTTCGGCGCTGAGGGGGCGTTCGAGGGGTGGCGGTAGGCGACGGTTAAGGGGTGGTCGGCGAGATGGGTTGTGGGGCAGTTGATTTCGGTGGCAGTGGTGTGTGACCCGGGTCGGTGAGGGGCGCCAAGGTGAGACGGTCGTTTGGCTGACCGACGATCTGGCTGGTTTGTGTCTCTGGAACGGGTTGTTTTGCGAGGCGGTTTTCTGACCGGCGAATTCTGCCTAGCAGGGAGGGGTGTATGGGAGTTCTGGGATGTAGTGGTGCCAGAGGTCGGGGGTTAGGGCGTTTTGGGTGGTGGCGCAGATTCGTTGGGTGGCGGATTCTGTGTTGTCCGTTGACAATTCGATGGTGCGGTCTAGGCCGGTGCTGGCCAGGGTGTGGCCGTCGGGGCTGTAGGCGGCGCTGAGGATGTGGGCGGTGTGGCCTGCGGATAGGGGTTGGCCTAGGGCGGTGGTGTGGTCGGGGTCGGTGATGTTCCACATTCGGAGGGTTTGGTCGTAGCCGGCGCTGGCTAGGGTGTGGCCGTCGGGGGTGAAGCCGACCCAGCTGACCTGGTCGGTGTGGCCGGTGAGGGGGTTGCCGATCATGGTGGGGTGGGAGGGGGTGTCGAGGCGCCACAGTTGGATGGTGTGGCCGGCGCCTGCGGTGGCGAGTATTTGTCCGTTGGGGTGGAAGGCGGCCCATAGGAGGCCGTCGGTGTCGCTGGTGACGATCGGGTCCAGCGGTTTGGGGTGGGATGGGTCGGTGGTGTTCCAGAGGCGGATTTTCTGGTCGTTGCCGACGCTGGCGAGGAGATGGCCATCGGGGCTGAAGCCGATCCAGTGGACGAGGGCGGCGGCTCCGGAGACGGTGGCGAGGGGGGTGGGGTGTGCGGGATTGCCGATGTTCCACAGCTGGATCGTGTTGGGGGCGCTGTCGATTGCCAGTATCGGTGCGGTCGGGCTGAATGCCACCGCCTCGACGGAGTCGTCCTGCCCGCCGGGGATTGTCGCCCGAAGTTGGGGATTATCCGGGTTTTCGACGTTCCACAGGTGGGCGGTGTGGTCGCGGCCGGTGGTGGCGAGCAGGTGGCTGTCGGGGCTGAAGGCGACTCCCGCGACGGTTGCGGTGTGGTCGGTCGGGAGGGGACCTCGTGGGCCCGGGCTGGTTGGGTTCTGAACATTCCACAGGCGGGCGGTGTGGTCTTTGCTGACGCTGGCCAGGGTGCGTCCGTCGGGGCTGTAGGCGAGGGCGTCGACGACGTCGGTGTGCCCGGTGAGTGGGTGCGGCAGATTCCACAGGCGGACGGTGTGGTCTTCGCTGGCGCTGGCGAGGGTGTTCCCGTCCGGCAGGAAGGCCACCGAGGTGATCATTCCGGTGTGCCCGACGAGGGGCGGTCCCAGCGCTGCCGGATGGGTCGGATCCGAGACGTTCCAGAGCCGGATGACGTTTTCCGCGCCACCGGTCGCCAGAATGCGGTCGTCGGGACTGAACGCCACCGTCAGCAGGGTGCTGGAGAGTCCGATCAACGGGGGAGCGGCCGCTACGGTGTGCGCTGGGTCGTGCACGTCCCACAGCCGCACGGTGTTGTCGTCGCCGACGCTGGCGAGGGTGCGTCCGTCGTGGCTGAACGCGACCGCGTAGATGACGGCATTGTGGTCGGTCAGTGGCTCTGTCCACAGGGTTGGGCGCTGTGGATCGGTGACGTTCCACAGCCGGATCGTGTGATCGTGACCGGCGCTGGCGACCGTACTTCCGTCGGGGCTGATCGCGGCCGATGCGACGGAATCGGTATGGCCGATCAGCGGGGGCCGAGCGGCGTCGCCCGCGCCGGGTCGGATACGTCCCAGAGTTGCAGTGTGTGGTCGTAGCTGGCGGTGACCAGTTTTCGGCCGTCGCCGCTGAAGGACACCGAGAAGACATAGCCGTGGTGACCGGTCAGCGGCGGCGCCCATGGCACGGGGCGCGCTGGGTCGGTCACATTCCACAGCCGGGCCGTTTCATCGCGGCTCGCGCTGGCGAGCGTATGTCCGTCGGGACTGAAAGCGAGCCAATAAACCCAGTTGGTGTGCCCGGTAAGCGGTGGGCCTACTGCGCGGGGCCGCCCGGGCTGGGATACGTCCCACAGCCGGATCGTGTTGTCACCGGCGCCGGTGGCCATCGTGTGACCGTCGGGGCTGAAGGCGACGGCGTATACCGCATCGGTGTGCGCCGTTATCGCCGTGGACAATGCGACGTTCTGGGTATCGATCAGCGCTGTGGCCGTGTCGGCGGTGGGATTCAATTGGCGGGCAACCAAATCGAGCTGTGCGGCCAGGGCGGAGTCGTGTCCCTTTATCTGGTTGGCTTCGGCGAGCACCTGACCGGATACGGCGCGGTCGCGTTGCGCCCGGGCGGTGGAACGTTGTTGGAAGGCGACGACCGCCGCGCCGGATGCGACCACGGCCAGGACCGTCAGCAGAACGATCGCTGCCCGGCGGAGCTGGACACGGTGCTGTTCCTGTCGCGTCGACACGGCGAGGAATTCGCGGACGTGCTCGCCGAGGAGCATGTCGTCGCCGTGGTTGCGGACCCATTCGGTGGCGGCGGTGAGACGGCTGCCGCGATACAGGATGCCGGGGTCGCGATCGTCATGGATCCACGCGCCCGCCGCCTCCAACAGCTGATGGTGGGTGCGCAATCCGGCACGGTCGCCATCGAGCCAGCCGCGCAATCGGGGCCACGCCTGAAGCAGCGCCTCATGGGTGATTTCGACCGAACCGGCGTCGAGGGTGAGCAGCCGGGCTCGGGCGAGCGCCTCGATGAGCGGGCCCGCCTCGGCGGGCAGCGCGCTCCTGGCCACTCTGCGTTTGGTGTCCTCGGTACCGTCGCCCAGCGCGACCAGTCTCAGCAATGTGGCGCGCAGGAGGCGCTGCTGCTCCGGCGACATTCCGCTGTAGATCGTCTCCGCGGTCTGTGCCAGCGCGTGCCGAATACCGCCTGCAGCTTCGTAACCGGTCAGCGTGAGGCTGTTGCCGCGGCGGCGACGCCAGGTCTCCCGTAGGGCGTGGGAAACCAGCGGCAGAGTGTTCTTCTGCCCGGCGGTGTCGGCGATGATCCGAGCCAGCAGCGCGCCCTCCACCGCGCACTGCGCGTCGGCCGCCGGTCGCACGATGGCCCGGCGTAGTTCCTCGGTGTTCATCGGGCCGACCAGGAGCTGGGCGTCGCGCAGTGCGTCGACCAGCTCGGGATGCTCGGAACAGCGAGCGTAGAAATCGGCTCGCACGCCGAGCACAATTCGGCTGCGGCTGTTGGCGGCTCGGGCGGCGGCGAGTAGGGCGGTGATGAAAAAGTCGCGCTCGCGGGGGTTTTCGCAGAGCGTGAACAACTCTTCGAACTGGTCGACGATGATCAGGAGATCGGCGCCGTCGGTGCGGGCCGCCAATGCTTGCAGCACGCTGACATGCAGAGCGCGCGGGTCCTCGGTCAGCTCCCGGTGCAGGGTCGCGGCGGACATCCGCCCGAATGCGGCCAAGTGGGCGGAACATGCCTCCAGCGGATGCGGGCCGGGAGTGAATAACAGTGTGGGCCACGGGGGTACACCGCCCTCGGCGTCGCCGGAGCTGATCCGCGGCAGCACACCCGCGCGCAGCAGCGATGACTTTCCTGAGCCCGATGCTCCGAAGACGGCGAGGAAACGCTGCTGCCGTATCCGGGTCACCGTATCGTCGGTCAGTCGCTCGCGACCGTAGAAAAGGTGGGCGTCTTCGGGCTGAAAGAACGCCAAGCCGACATACGGACACGGCTGCTCGTCATCGGTTGCCGCGTAGGCGACCAGATTCGCCTCGGCACAAGCCGATTCGGCGGCCAGCTCATGCCAGCGGGACTCCCACCTCTCGGTATCGCCGCCGCAGGCCCGGACATAGGCCAGCGTGACCGCCAGGCTCGGTAGCTTCCGTCCGCTTGCGGCATCGGCCAGCGCCGACGCCGAGAACAGCGCCTCGCGCGCGAGCTGCCGATATGGCGGGCTCCCGGCCTTTTTCCGCAGTTGTCGTAGGTCGATGGCGAATTGGGCCAACGCCCCCTCGCCCTCGATCGGCTGCTCGGTTCGCGGCATGGACCCCCCTCGCCGGATCGATCCGTGCAATCGATTCTCCAGAGGCCCTTGTTCATTGTCCAGACATCAACGTGGACAAAGGATTTGACCTTCGCGGCGGTCGGCTCCGGCCGGCGCCCCGGCCCGGTCGTACCCGTGATTTCGCCTCGAACAGGTCTTTGTTGTCCGCGGCTTGTTGTCAAGCGGCCGCTCGTCGACCGTGGACAAGGGGTTCCGGGCTGCATTGAGCCATGCCGATGCTATCGACAGCGAACACGGATTCCGTGCGATGTACCACCTCCTCCGACTCGACGTGGGAGTGGGCGTTGGCCCGGCCGCATCCGTCTTTATCCCCTGGTGTGCGGGGCTATCGGGGATTCCGGCTCGATCTCGGGAGGGAACGGCAACGCTGGGATGCTCCCGACGGCCTGGTGTCCCTGTGGTTGTTCAACGACGAATTGACGGTATTCCTGGCGGACGGCGGATATCGCGGCCGACTCGTCGGTCATGCGATGAGCGGACTGCGGACGGGGGTGCGGGTCGCGCGGCACCTCGGCTACCTGGAGGGCGTCGAAGTGCTGCTGGAGCCGTGGGCCGCCTACAGCTTGTGCGCGGTCCCGATGGATCAGTTGGTCAATCGATTGGTGCGGCCGGAGGAAATCCTCGGCAGTCGGGTGCGGATATTGGCGGAGCGGATCGCGGACAGCCCATCGTGGGCCGATCGCTTCGCGCATCTGGACACCGCACTCCTCGGCTGGCTCGAGCACGGCCCGCCGTGCGCACCACAGGTCGAGTCGGCATGGCGCGCGTTGGCCGCGACCGGTGGGATGACGCCGATCCGCCGGCTCGTCCACGAATCCGGTTGGGGATGGCGGCAATTGGACAGCCGGTTCCGCGAGCAGATCGGTTTGAGCCCCAAGACCGCGGCTCGCGTGCTTCGCCTGCGCCGCGCACTGCACCGGCTCGACGCCACCGGGGATGCCGCGGGCACCGCCGCGGTCTGCGGCTTCAGCGACCAAGCCCATCTCTGCCGGGAGATGCGGGCGATGGCGGGCCGCACGCCGCGCCGATATCTTGCCGAGCGCGCCACCGCGACCACCGCACCCGCCTGGGATCGGGACAGCGGCGCGGCGACAGTCACGGTGTCGGATGTCTGAGCCGATCGCGACCGGTGCGAATTCCTTCAATACCTGGCCGAGTTTTACCGGCACTGTCATGGGTGCCACTCAGTCGGCGGAAATCAGATAAGGAGAGTTCTGATGTTGAAGGTAATCGAGGGCCTGGGCGCTTCGCTGCTCAGTAGGTTCGTGCCCGAAATCGAGGCCGCGGCGGCTCACTGCTGGCCGGGACATTGGCCGCACTGCTGGCAGTGCAATAACCGGCCGTGCAATGCCGTGCACTGCGATGACGGCAACGACTACGACATCCAGTGCCTGTAGTCATCGCTTGAATGACCCAGCGAATATCCGGGTCGGGCCGCATACGGCGAGCCGCCAGCGGCCTGGCTCGGGCTGAAATTCGGATGATGGGCGGAGTAATGAATTATCTGGGTATCGGAGTGAGCTGTTCGATCGGAACGATATTCGTGATCTCGGTTGTCGGCAAGATCGCGAGCCCGGGCTCGCTGGCCGCGTTCACCGCGTCGGTGCGGGATATGCGGGTGCTCCCCCCGTCCATGGCCCGGCGGTCGGCTATTTCCGTGGTCGCGATGGAGATCGCGGTATGCGCGCTGCTCGCTGCTCCGTACCGGGAGGCGCGGATGGCCGGATTAGGAATGGCCGCGGCACTGTTGACGATTTTCGCGGCGGCGGTGGTATCGGCGGTGCGTCGGGGGGTGCGCGAGCCGTGCCGGTGTTTCGGTCGGTCGAATACTCCACTGAGCTATTGGCATGGCTTGCGCAATTCAATTCTTGCCACGATTTCGATCATCGGGGCCGCGGCGCTCGCGGCCGATGGTTCCGTGCAATTCGGTGGGGCCTTGTTCGCTGTTCTCGCGGGGATGCTGGCCGGTTTCCTGATCACCGTGCTGGACAGCATTGTCGAATTATTTCTGCCGGTTGCCAAGGTCTCTGGTACCGCCGGTGGCGTTGGATGAAAGACGAGGAGGAATCATGACTTTCCTGCTGTGCGGTGTTGTGCTGGTCGGGCTGTTGTGCGCGCTGGACCTACTACTGACGGTTGGCGTTATCAAGCGTTTGCGCGAGCACACCGATTTGCTATCCAACAGGGACCGGGCCCCGATGATCGGTGTGGGGGAGGAGATCGGCGAATTCGAGGCGTCCACCGTGGACGGCGAGCGGTTGAGCACCGAGCTGTTGGGGGATGAGACCCTGGTCGCCTTCTTCTCGCCGTCCTGCGGTCCGTGCAAGGAGAAGCTGCCGAAGTTCGTGGCATATGCCCGGGCCGCCGAGATTCCGCGACCGGTGGCGGTTGTCGTCGGCGCGGCCCATGAGGCCGAGGAGTTCGTGGCCGCGTTGCGCCCGGTGGCTCGGGTGGTCGTGGAGTCCGCCGACGGCGCGATGGGTACGGCATTCCGGGCACAGGCGTATCCGACGGTGCTGAAGGTGGGACCGGATCGATGGGGCAAGCTGGTGGTCCAGGCCAATCGGGTCGACCTCGATCAGCCTGCGCTGACCAGGTCATGAGCGGGCCGGTACCGGGTGGGCAGCCGACCACCGCCGTCCGGGTCCGGGTCATGGCGGCCGGTCGAATGGCGGTGGTGGCCGCGCCAGGGGTCCTGGCGTTCCATCTGGTGTTCACCTTGATCACCGGGGTTTTGCCGGTAGTCGGTGCGTGGCTCACGACGCTGATGCTGGATTCGATCGTGGCCAAGGCGGGGGCCGATGTCCTGCTGTGGCTGGCCGTGGGGTTAGGCGGGACGAGCGCGGCAACTGCCGTCGGGCCGCAAGTGACGCGATATCTGCGGGCGCAACTGGATCGCGAGGTCGGGTTGGTCGCGCAGGATCGGCTGTTCACGGCGGTAGAGGGGTTCGACGGACTGCGGCGTTTCGAGGATCCACGATTCCTGGACCGCTTGCGGCTGGCCCAGCAGGCAGGCGGCGCGACACCGGGCGCCGTCATCGATGGCGCGTTGGGTATTGCCAGGGCGGTGCTGACCATTTCCGGATTCCTCGGCTCGCTGCTGCTGCTCAGCCCGCTGATCACGGTGATAGTGCTGGCGGCGGGCGTGCCGACGGTGGTGGCCGAATTACGCCTTTCGCGGCGACGCGCCCGCATGCTGTGGGATATCGGCCCGGTCGAGCGGAAGGAGATCTTCTACAGCAGGCTGCTGAGCAGCGTCGAAGCGGCGAAGGAGGTGCGGCTGTTCGGAATCGGCGCATTCCTCCGGGATCGGATGAACGCCGAACGCCGCACAGCGAATCGGGCCAAGCAGCTGGTGGACCGCCGCGAAGCGGGCATCCAGGCGGGCGCGGCGCTGCTGGCCGCGGTGGTGGCCTCCAGCGGCCTGCTCTGGGCGATCTACCAGGCGCTGGACGGCAGGTTCTCGGTCGGCCGGGTGACCCTCTTCGCCGCCGCGGTGGCCGGAGTGCAGGGCGCGCTCATCTCCTTCGCCGGCGATCTGGCACGGTCGCATCAGGCATTGTCGATATTCGACAACTACCTCGCGGTGCTCTCGGCCGACCCGGACCTACCGGTGGCCGACCCACCCCTGGCGCTGCCGGAACTGCGTAGCGGGATCGAGTTCCGGGATGTGTGGTTCCGATACGCCGACGATCATCCGTGGGTGCTGCGCGGCGTGAACCTGCGAGTTCCACGTGGAACCTCACTTGCCTTGGTCGGGGCGAACGGTGCCGGAAAGTCCACGCTGGTGAAGTTGTTGTGCCGGTTCTACGACCCGACCAGGGGCACGATCCTCTGGGACGGGACGGATATCAGCAAGGTGGATCCCGCCGCGCTGCGGGCGCGGATCTGCGCGGTATTCCAGGACTACATGCAGTACGACCTGACCGCCGCGGAGAATATCGGCGTCGGCGATCTGGATGCGTTGCGCGATCGACCGCGGCTCACGGCGGCGGCGGATCTCGCCGGTGTCCATCGGAAGCTGGCGGGGTTGCCCCGTGGATATGACACCTTGTTGTCCCGGGTGTTCTTCATGGAGGCGGATAAGGACAATCCGGAGACCGGTGTGGTGCTGTCCGGCGGGCAGTGGCAGCGGATCGCCTTGGCCCGGGCGTTCCTGCGCGACCGGCGGGAGCTGATGATTCTGGATGAGCCGTCCGCGGGCCTGGACGCATCGGCCGAACATCGAATTCACTGCTCGCTGCGGCGGCATCGCGCGGGACGGACCAGCCTGCTCATCTCGCACCGCTTGGCCGCGGTCCGGGAGGCGGACCACATCGCGGTGCTGTCCGAGGGACGAATTGTGGAGCAGGGCAACCACGCTCAGCTGATGGCGGCCGGCGGGGAATACGCCGGACTCTTCACGACACAGGCCGCGGGCTATCGGGACGCGATCGGTGCGGAGGCGCTCGCGTGAGGCTCATGAGTGGGGCGCTCTGGCTGGCGGTCGCGATCCTGCGCCGGGAACTCGTCGCGGTGACCGTGCGTGGCGCGAGCATGGAACCCGCCTATCGCAACGGGGACCGAGTACTGGTCCGGCGCGGTGTCCTCCCGGCTCGCGGAGAGGTCGTTGTCGTGGAGCTGCACAGTGAGCCGTGCGAATGCGCCGTCCGCAAGTGGATGATCAAGCGGGTGGCCGCGGTACCCGGGGACCCGGTTCCGCGTGCGCAGGTTCCGGCATTGGCTCAGGTGCTGGAGGATCGCGTGCCGCAGGGACAGCTGGTGCTGCTGGGCGATAACGGGCAGATCAGCTTCGATTCGAGGCGGATCGGTTATGTCCCGGTGGCGCGAGTGCTGGGTCCGGTGCTGTGTCGCCTGCCGGGTTCACCGACCCGGTCAGGTCAGCACGCAGTGGGTGCCGGTGTAGATGGTCGGCATGCAGCGGTTGCAGTGTGTGCACGGAGAGGTCGAAAGTTCTTGCGCGCGTAGGTGATTGACCAGGTTGGGGTCGTAGAGCAGGGCTCGGCCCATGGCGACGAAGTCGAAGCCTTCGGTCATGGCGGTTTCGATGGCGGCGCGGGATGCTATGCCGCCCAACAGGATCAGGGGGATGGTGAGGTCGCCGCGGAAGAGGCGGGCCTGGTCCAGGAGGTAGGTCTCGTGGAATGGGTAGGCGCGGAAGAAGCGGTGGCCGATCAGCTGGATGCCGAGGCGTTGCGGCTGGCGGAACTGGGCGGCGAATTCCCGTAGCGGGACGTCGCCGCGGAAGAGGTACATAGGGTTGCGCAGGGAGCTGCCCGCGGTGAGCTCGAGGGCATCCAGGTTGCCGTCTTCGGCCAACCAGCCTGCGACGGTGCGGCTTTCGTCGACGGTGAGGCCGCCGCGCACGCCGTCGTCCATATTGAATTTGGCGAGTACCGCGAGTTCGTGGCCGACCTCGGTACGCACGGCGTCGGCGACCTGCCTGGCCAGGCGGGCGCGGTTGGGCAGTGCGCCGCCGTACTCGTCGCGGCGCTTGTTTAGGGCGGGGCTGAGGAAGGCGCTGACGAAGTAGTTGTGGCCGAAGTGCAGTTCGACGGCGTCGAATCCGGCCTGGACGGCGAGGCGGGCGGCGGTGGCGTGCGCGTCGATCACCCGGCGGATATCGGCACGGGTGGCCGACCGGGTGACCCGCAGGCTGAGTGGACTGAGCTGCCGGGAAGGTGCGAGGGCTGGCAGCCGGTTGGATGCGGCGTTGGCCACCGGGCCCGCATGTCCCAATTGCGCCGAGATGGCGGCGCCCTCGGCGTGGACGGCGTCGGTCAGGCGGCGTAGGCCGGGCAGCGCCTCGGGACGCATCCAGAGCTGATGACGATCGGTTCGGCCCTCGGGTGCGACCGCGCAGTAGGCGACGGTGGTGAGGGCGGCGCCGCCCGCCGCGACGGCGCGGTGGAATTCGATGAGCTCGTCGGTGACCAGCGCGTCCGGGGTGCGGCCCTCGAAGGTCGCGGCCTTGATGATGCGGTTGCGCAGACGCACCGGCCCGAGCATGGCCGGGCGGAATGCGTCGCGCGTCGCGGCTTCCGACATTCATCAACAGTAGAACAGGTTCCAGTTTGATGGCTAGATCCTGGTTGAAGTGGGTTGACCAGCCATGGAAACCTGTTCTAATTTTTGGCATGCGCAGATATGAGGGCCGCCGAGTTGTCGTCACGGGAGCCGGATCCGGCATCGGCCAGGGCATCGCCCTGCGCCTGCTGGACGAGGGGGCGCAGCTGGTCGCCGCGGATATCGACGAGGCGGGCCTGGCGGCAACCGCGGAGAAGGCGGGCGAGGCCGCCGAGCGGCTGCGGACGGTGCCGGTGAATATCGCCGATCCGGCGTCGGTTCGGGCCGCCATCGATGCGGCGCTCGAATTCCTCGGCGGCATGGACGTTTTGGTGAACGCGGCGGGCATCCTGCGCCCGGCGCGCACCCACGAGATGCCGCTGGACGCCTGGAATCAGGTGCTCGGGGTGAACCTCACCGGAACCTTCCTGATGACCCAGGCCGCGCTGCCGTCGCTGCTGGACACCGGACACGGCGTGGTGGTGAACCTGTCGTCCACCGCGGCTTTCAGCGCCGCGCCGTACCTGGCCGCCTACGCGGCGTCGAAGGGCGGCGTCAACGCCTTCACCCACGCGATTGCCCTCGAATACGCCAAACAGGGACTGCGCGCGGTGAATATCGTGCCCGGGGGCATCATCTCCGGTATCACCACGAAATCGATCCTCGACCAGCCGGCGGGTTTCGATCCGAAGCTGTTCTCCCGGATGACCGGCTGGCTCAACGGCGGCACGCTCGGAAATCCGGAAGATATCGCGGGAGTCGTGGCGATGGTGGCCTCCGAGGACGGCCGCTACCTGACCGGAACGGAGATCCGCATCGATGGCGGCATGCTGATGTGAGCGCCGGAAGTCATTGCGGCAGTGCCTTTTCGAATTCCGCCGCGGTCAGCACGGATGAGGTGGACTGCGCAAGCACGACCAGCGAGGCCCGGTGCACCTCCTCGGCCTTCATCGCGCCGTAGCCGAGGTCCGCGTGATCGTAGGTGGCGGTCACGTCGGCGAGCACGACGGTGTCGTAATTGCGGAACATGGCATCGCGCGCCGTCGCGTGGACGCAGTCCTCGACGGTGACACCGGTGAACACCACGGTGCGGATGCCGCGCCCGCGCAGGATCAGATCCAGATCGGTGCCGTAGAAGGCGCTGTAGCGGTGCTTCTTGATCAGCTGATCGCCGGGTTCGCGCGCGATACTCGACGCGATCTCGACGCCGGGTGTGCCGTCGATGAGCGCGGACCGGTCGGCGATCATCGGGTAGAGCTTGGCGAAGATGCCCATATCCGTGCCGTCGGCGCGGTGCACATGCGCGGTGAAGATCACCGGGATGCCCCGGTCCCGGCAGAGCGCGATGACGTTGTTCAGGCGCGGGATCATCGCGCGGCCGAGCGGTGTCTCCAATGCTGCGCCCGGCGTCAGGAAATCGTTCTGCATGTCGATGACCAGCAGCGCGGTCGACGACGGATCGATGGTGTCGATGCGGTATGGCATCCCGGGGTACCTCCGTAGCATTCGGTTGTGCCACAGGAGATTCGAGCTGCGGCTGGTGGGGACGGTAGCGGACCGCGCCACCCGTCGGGCGGCACGGTCCATATTTTTCATGCGGCGGGCAGCCGCACCAATCCCTCCTGGGCGACGCTGGCCAGCAGGACGCCTTCGCGGGAGAAGATCGATGCGCGGGTCAACGCCAAACCTCCACCGGCGACCGGACTTTCCTGTACCAGTGCGATCCATTCGTCGACCCGTCCGTCGGCGTACCACCACATGGCGTGGTCGAGGCTCGCGGTGACGACGCCGTCGTCGGCCCATGCCGCGCCGTGATACCGCAGCACGGGTTCGAGCAGTGTGTAGTCGCACAGGTAGGCCAGCGCGGCGCGGTGCAGGTTCGGATCGTCGGGTAGTCGGTCATATGCCTTGAGCCACACGGTTTGTCGGCGCACCCGCTCGCCGCCCGCGTCGACGTACACCGCGGGCGGTGTGTGCCGGATGTCGAAATTCCGTTCCGCGGACCAGTATTCGGCATCCCGCACGGTGGATCCACACAGCGCGTCCCCTGCGGTGGGAAGGGTCTCCGGATCCGGCAGCCCGGCGGAGAGCTCGTCCTGGTGGGCGACGCCGCGCTCCGGCACATGGAACGAGGCGGTGCCGCGGAATATCTCCCGGCCCAGCTGCCGTCCGGTCACCGCGCGGACCGAGAAGCCGCGTCCGTCGCGCACCCGCTCGACCGCCCACTCGCTCGGCTCGTTGACATCGCCCGCCCGCAGGAAATAGCCGTGGAAGGAGTGGATCGTGCGGTCCGGATCCACCGTATTCAGCGCGGCGGTGACGGCCTGCGCCACCACCTCGCCGCCGTAGGCCCGGCCGGACGGGATGACCTGGTGGGTCGCGCCGAAGATATCGGTGCCGGTGACGCTCAGGGTGAGCGCGTCGATCATGGCCTTGCTGTTGGTCATGCGCGGCGGTACCCCTGGAGGATGGCGTCGTCCACATCGGGCAGGTTGACGACGATATTGTCGGGTGTGCGGGTGGTGAGCCACACGAGCTCGTGCTCGGTGCTCATATTCACCTCGATATGCGGCATGTACGGCGGCACGAAGACGAAATCGCCCTCGCTCATATCGAGGAACTCCTGGTAGTTCTCGCCGAAGTAGATGCGCGCGACGCCGGAGAGCACATAGCCGCCGGTCTCGGCCTCGCCGTGGTGGTGCGGCAGCGAGCGGTAACCGGGCTCGTTGGACACCTTGCCGAACCAGATCTTGGTGGCGGGGGTGTGCTGGATGCTCACCCCGGAGATGCGGACGGCGCCGCCGGACTGGGCCGTGTCCTGATATTCCTGCCCGTGGCGGGTGACGACCGGTACGACGGCGGCCGAGGTGGACGGGTTCGTCATCGGATGTTCCTTCCTCAGTTCTTGATGCGAATTCTGTTGCGCTGCTGTCCGATTCCCTCGATGGCGGTTTCCACGACATCGCCGTCGGCCAGGAAGACCGGCGGTTGCGCGCCCGCGCCGACGCCGCCGGGGGTTCCGGTCAGCACCACGTCGCCGGGACGCAGCGCGGTGAAGGCGGAGATATAGGACAGCAGAGCCGCCGAGTCGAATAGCAGGTCGTCGGTCGAACCGTGTTGTCGCCGAGTACCGTTCACCCGGCAGGTGATGAGATGTGCGGCCCCGGGATCGAATTCGTCGGGGGTGACCAGCAGTGGGCCGAGCGGTGTCGTCGAGTCGAAGGCCTTGCCCTGCAACCACTGCAGGGTTCGGCGCTGCCATGAGCGCACCGAGAAGTCGTTGGCCACCGTGTATCCGGCGATCGCCGCCGCGGCGGCCTGCCGATCCGCGTGAAAGATCGGCGCGCCGACCACGACCGCGAGTTCGGCCTCCCAATCCAGTTGTTCGGCATAGGCATCGACGGTGATGTCGTCGTTCGGGCCGGTGAGGGTGTCGGCGAACTTCGCGAACAGGGTGGGGTATTCCGGTTCCGCGCGGCCCATTTCGGCGATGTGCGCCCGGAAGTTCTGGCCGCAGCAGATGATTTTGCGTGGGTCGACCACCACCGGCGCGTAGTCGGCCGTCGCCGGATCGGTGGTGCGGCCTGCGGCGTGGACGGTGTCCAGCACCCGCTCCCGCCAGCCGTCGGTCCGCAATAGGGCGCCGACATCGGCGGCGGGGAGATGGATCAGTCGGTCGGCATCCAGTATCGCGGCGCAGGTGCCGCCGTCATCGAGCCGAAGGGTACAAAGGCGCACGCGGCGGCTCCTTGTGGTCTCGATACTTCGAATCAGCGATATCGTGTTGCGCTGACGATCATGACTGTAGCACCATATTTACACGGATTCGACAGACAGCGAGGACCGCAGGTGACCATCAGCCGCATCAATCCACCGTCCCTGGCCAAGCCGTCCGGGTTCGCGCACGCGACGCGCGCGGGCAATGTCATCCACCTGGCCGGGCAGACGGCGCTGACGCCGGACGGCGCGATCGTCGATGGTGGAATCGTCCCGCAATTCAGGCAGGCGCTGAGTAATGTGCTCACCGCGCTGGCGGCCGCAGGCGGGCATCCGTCGGACCTGGCGAGCGTCACCATCTACCTGCTCGATATCCCCGACTACCAGGCGCACGGCCGCGAGATCGGCGCGATCTGGCGCGAGCTCGCCGGCACCGACTACCCGGCGATGGCGGGTATCGGGGTGAGCGCGCTCTGGCAGCCGGAGGCGCTCGTCGAGATTCAGGGCGTCGCTATCGTCGCCGATGAATGACCTCGACCGCGTGCTCGCGGGCCGGGCCGGACAGCGCCTCGTTGAGATCGTTGAACAGCTGCTCGGCCGTCACGCCATGCCAGCCCGGCGGTAGCAGCGAAAGCGGAAGGCCCGGATCGAGATAGGGCAGCCGCCGCCATTCCGTCAGCATCGGCACATAAATGGCGAACGCCTTGTCCGGCGGCACGGCCCGGCCGCCGAACTCCGCGAGCGCGGGCCGGTGGCGCTGCACGAAATCCGCGTACTGCAGCGTCAATTCCTCCAGATCCCACCACCGGCGCACCTTCGCGCGCAGATCGCCGAATGCGAGGTGGTGGCCGTCGAACATTTCCACATAGGCCGAAAGCCCACGGCGCTCCAGCATTTCCCGCGTCTCGCGCGCCAATTGGCCCGGCGCGATCCACACTCCGGGCGCGACGGTCCCGAAACCCAAGCGGGTCAACGCGGTTCGCAGCGTATGCCGCTTGTCGCGCTCCGATTCCGGCACCGAGAAGACCAGGATGATCCAGCCGTCCTCGGCGGTACCGCGCCTGCGGTGGAAGATCCGGGTGTCGCCCTCGGTGATCACATCGAGCGCCGACTGCGAAAGCGCGTAGCCGACCGCGCCCTCGTGCCGCTCGCTGCGCAGCACGTCGCGGCGCTTGAGCCGGGATACCGACGAACGGACCGCCGGTCCATCGATACCGAGATCGGCCATCAGCCGGACCAGGCCGGCCACCGGGAGCCAGTTGTTCTCCGCCCTGGCGTACAGCCCGAACAGCGTGACTATCAGCTCCCGCGGCTGCGGCTCCGCGCCGTCGATGGTGACCGTCATGCGAACACCATAGGTGGTCGTGGCCTCGGATCCCGAGGTGGCCGGGCGATTCGGAACATTGTTCATATCGCCTATTCACTTGTCGTCACAAAGAATGCATACTTGGGCATCGAGATTCTCGGAAAGGCTCGTATCGATGCTCTTCCCCACCGCACACATCGACACCTTCTGTCGTGACAACCTGCCGCCCGAATCGCAGTGGCCGCGGTTTCGTTTCGAACTGCCCGAGCTGAAGTATCCGGAACGGCTGAACTGCGCGACGGCCCTGCTCGACGACGTCGTCGCCGTCTGGGGTGCGGACCGGCGCTGCCTGCTCACCCCGACCAGCGAGTGGACCTACGGCGAACTGCTCGCGCACGCGAACCGGATCGCCCGGGTTCTGGTCGAGGACCACGGCCTGGTGCCCGGCCAGCGGGTGCTGCTGCGCGGACCGAATACGCCGTGGCTGGTGGCCTGCTGGTTCGCCGTCATCAAGGCCGGTGGCGTCGTCGTCACCACCATGCCGCTGCTGCGCAGCGCGGAGCTCGGCAAACTGATCGAGCTCACCAAACCGGCGCTCGCGCTGTGCGATCACCGCTTCGTCGAGGAGTTGGCGCTGGCGGGCGGCGTGCAGGCCGTCGCGTACGGATCAGATGCCGCAACAGATCTGATCGCCGTCGCGGCGGGTAAATCCGATCGGTTCGCCAATGTCGACACCGCGGCCGACGATGTCGTACTGCTCGCGCCGACCTCGGGCACCACCGGAATTCCCAAGGCCACCATGCACTTTCACCGCGACGTACTGGCCAACGCGGACACCTTCTCCCGGCACGTGCTCAAACCCGTTCCCGCGGACCTGTTCGCGGGAACGCCGCCGCTGGCCTTCACCTTCGGACTGGGCGGACTCGTGGTGTTCCCGTTCCGGGTCGGCGCCGCGACGCTGCTGCTGGAGCGGGCCACCCCGGCCGAACTCGCCGATGCCATCGAAAAGTTCGGCGTCACAGTGCTTTTCACCGCGCCTACGGCGTACCGGGCCTGGCTGCGGGACGGGCAGACCGGCAAGCTCGCCTCGCTGCGGCGCTGTGTGTCGGCGGGTGAACATCTGCCGGAGACGGTGTGGGAGCAGTTCCGCGCGGCGACCGGGGTGCGCATCATCAACGGCATCGGCGGCACCGAGATGCTGCACGTCTTCATCTCGGCCGCCGACGACGACATCCGGCCCGGCTCCACCGGCCGCGTTGTCCCCGGCTATCGCGCCGAAATCCACGACGAGCAGGGACATCCGGTGCCCGATGGCACCCCCGGCATGCTCGCGGTGCAGGGGCCGACCGGCTGCCGCTATCTGGCCGACGCGCGACAGCTCAGCTATGTGCGCGACGGCTGGAATCTGACCGGCGACGTCTTCACCCGCGATGCCGACGGCTACTTCTGGTATCACGCGCGCAGCGACGACATGATCGTCTCGTCGGGGTACAACATCGCCGCCGCCGAGGTGGAATCGGTGCTCGACCGGCATCCGGATGTGCTGGAGAGCGCCGTGATCGGGCTGCCGGACGACGAGCGCGGGATGATCGTGCACGCGGCCGTCGTGCTGCGGCCCGGGGTGATCGCCTCTGATGCCAAGATTCTTGACATCCAAGACTTCGTGAAGAACACCGCCGCGCCGTACAAGTATCCGCGCAGCGTCGCATTCGTCGACGAACTGCCGCGGACGCCGACGGGCAAGATTCAGCGCTTCCGGCTGCGTCCGGCATGACTCGCGCGGATTCTGGCCGGTCCCAACCGGATTCGTCGCCCGCCGGGTTCGCGCGGATGTATAGCGATATAGTTACTGTCGTCAGGAATGCGTCATATATGAAACGGCGGAGGTACCGATGCGAATCGCGGTAGTCGGCGGCGGCCCCGGTGGCCTGTACTTCGCGGCGCTGGCGAAGCAGCTCGACGCCGGGCACGAGATCACCGTCTGGGAGCGCAACGCCCCCGACGACACCTTCGGTTTCGGAGTGGTCTTCAGCGATGAGACGCTCGGCGGCATCGAACACGCCGACGCGCGGATCTATACGCGGATGGCGAGCCGGTTCGCCCGCTGGGACGATATCGACATCCACTACCTGGACACCGTGAACACCTCGGGCGGACAGGGTTTCGCCGCGATGAGCCGCAAGGACCTGCTCGGCATCCTGCAGCAGCGCTGCCGGGAACTGGGCGTCACCATCCATTTCCGCACCGAGGCGCCGGATATCGAGGTCCTGCGCGCCGAATGCGACCTGGTGGTGGCCGCCGACGGGATCAACTCGGCGATACGCGCCCGCTACGCCGAGGCGTTCCGGCCGACCCTGGACCGGCGCGACAACAAGTTCATGTGGCTCGGCACCGACAAAGTCTTCGAAGCCTTCGAATTCTTCATCCGGGAAACCCCGCACGGCGTCATGCAGATCCACGGCTACCCGTACGGCGCCGATGGCAGCACCTTCATCGTCGAGATGCACGAAGACGTCTGGCGCGCGGCCGGTTTCGACGACTATGCCGACCGCGAATTCGCGCCCGGCGATAACGACGAGAAATCCATCGCGGTGATCGGCGAGCTGTTCGCCGATATTCTCGACGGACATCGCCTGCTGGCCAACAACTCTCGGTGGATCAACTTCGTCACGGTGCGCAACGAGAGCTGGCGGCACGGCAATACCGTGCTGATCGGCGACGCCGCGCATACCGCGCACTTCTCCATCGGCTCCGGCACCAAGCTGGCCATGGAGGACGCGCTGGCGCTGGCCGCCGCGCTACACGAAAACCCGACGCTGGACGCCAGTTTGGATGCCTACGAGGCCGAGCGCAGGCCGGTGGTGCTTTCCATGCAGCGGGCCGCGCAGGCCAGCCTGGAATGGTTCGAATCGATTTCGAATTACGCCGGACAGGAACCGCCGCAGTTCGCCTTCAACCTGCTCACCCGCAGCCGCCGGGTCACCTACGACAATCTGCGGCTGCGCGATCCGGGCTTCGTCGATGCGATCGACAACTGGTATGCCGCGGACCAAACGCCGCCGGTATCGACCGTGCGGCCGCCGATGTTCTATCCGTACCGGGTGAAGGGCGTCGAATTCGTCAACCGCATCGTGGTTTCGCCGATGGATATGTATTCGGCGGTCGACGGTGTGCCCGGGGATTTCCACCTGGTGCACCTGGGGAGCAAGGCACTCGGCGGCGCCGGTCTGGTGATGACCGAGATGGTCTGCGTCTCACCGGAGGGGCGGATCACGCCCGGCTGCGCGGGGCTGTACACCGAGGAGCAGGAGGCGGCCTGGCGGCGGATCGTCGATTTCGTGCATTCCGGCAGCGAGGCGAAAATCGGTGTGCAGCTGGGACATTCGGGCCGCAAGGGCTCCACGAAGCGGATGTGGGAAGGTATCGATGTGCCGCTGGAGTCCGGCAACTGGGAGGTGGTGGCCCCGTCGGCGCTGCCGTACGGACCCGGCTGCCACGTACCGCGCGAGCTCACCGAGGACGAACTCGACCTGATCGCGGCGCAATTCGTCGCCGCGGCGGAGGCGGCGGCGCGAGCCGGATTCGACCTGCTCGAATTGCATGCGGGCCACGGGTATCTGCTCTCCTCGTTCCTCTCGCCGCTGTCGAATGCGCGCACCGACGCCTACGGCGGCACACTGGCCAACCGAATGCGCTTTCCGCTGCGGGTATTCGACGCGATCCGCGCCGTGTGGCCCGCCGATCGCCCACTGTCCGTTCGCATCTCGGCCACCGACTGGGCCGACGGCGGCAATACCGTCGACGATGCGGTGCATATCGCGCAGGCATTCGCCGCACACGGGGCCGACCTGGTGAACGTGTCGTCGGGGCAGGTGGTCAAGCACGAGAAACCCGCGTTCGGCCGCAGCTACCAAACCCCGTTCGCGGACCGGATCCGCCAGGCGCTCAAGGCGAAATACGCACATGTCGGGGTGATCGCCGTCGGCGCGATCTCCTCCTACGACGACGCGAACTCGATTCTGCTGGCCGGGCGCGCCGATCTCGTCGCGGTCGGCCGCGCCCACCTCTACGACCCGCAATGGACACTGCACGCCGCCGTCGAACAGGGTTACGCCGGACCCGGCGCGCACTGGCCCGACCAGTTCGCCGCGGGCAACCGCAAACCGCCCACCGGCCGCACCGACGGCCCACGCCCGCGCTTGGAACTGTTGCGCGCCAAGGATTCCGAGGCAAGCGGCCGCCGCAGGTGGCGGCCGGGCATCCCAGCGGCCAGCTGAGGAGGTCCGGGGGGCGTTACTTCGGCAGCGCGATAAGCAGGTTGTGCGGGATGGGCGGTACCGGCAGCCGACGGTGTTCGACGGTGCAGCCCGTCTTCTCCAATGCGGCGATCACCTCCGGTACCGGACGCAGGGTGATGTTGCCGTACGGGGCGAACGGCATTCGCGCCATCACCTCCGGATCGCCGATGCCGACCACCAGCCGTCCGCCGGGCCGGATCACGCGGACCAGCTCGGCGCAGACGCTGTCCAGGTCGTCGATGAAGTAGATGGTGTTGACCGTGATCGCGGCATCCAGCGCGGCGTCGGCGAGCGGCAGGTCGGTGAGCGAGCCCGCGGTGATCCGCAGCCGGTCCGCGGCGATCTCGGCGGCGTAGCGCCTGCGGGCGCGGGCCAACATATCCGGGGAGAGCTCGATGCCGTGCACCGAACCATCGGGGCCGACCCGTTTGAGCAGCAGCGGAAGTCCGGCACCGCCGCCGAATCCGATATCCGCGGCGGTCGCGCCCTTCGCGACTTCGGCGGCGTCGACCGCGGCGGCGATCGAGCGTCCGTTGCCGCGGTTGAGGATCACCGCGATGCCTTTGCCGAGTACACCGTGTGGGTTGCCCAGCTGGTCGGCTACCGCGGACAGCGCGCGGGTGCGGATACCCATGAATCTCCTCTTTTCGGACCATTCCCGATGGGCGCCTGCGACCGTTCGAGAGCGAATTCCGGCGTGCCGGAAGTATTCCGACGATCGACTGTACTTCCGCAGCGCGGCCCCGGTCGGCGGTTCGGCGCACCGTCGCGACCTGACTGGACGCTTGATTGAATACCGTGAGCGAAGAACCGGCGATAGAGGTGGTCGAAATGCGAGGTCCGTTGGCGCTGCTTGCCGCGTGCACCCTGGCGCTGGCCCCGGCGGGCACCGCGAATGCGGCCGGTGAGTTCGGCCCGTTCGCCGCGAACCCGTACCTCGGCCCGCTCGGCACGTCGACCATGCACGGCGATGCCGAATCATCGGACGCCACACCGCTGCCCGGCCCCGGCGCCGGTGCGCGGCCGGTGACGATGTTCCCGTTGGCCGCGGCCTGCCCGACGCTGTTGCAGGGCGCCGACGGACCGGTTGTCGCGCTGTGCACCGAGATCGCCGGGCGCGCACCGACGGTCGAGCTGATCGATCCGGACGCGGCAGGGCCGCTCGCCACCTCGCTCGCCGCGCTGCCGCTGGCGAAGGGCAGCCTGCTCGGCGGGGTATACGCGTACCTGGACAACCTCGACCGGCTCGTCGTCGTCGACGGGAATCGGCAACTGCTGCGCGTCGCCCATCACCGCGAGGCGGGCGGCTGGCGGCTATCGATCGACGAAACCACCGACCTGTCCGGTGCCATCCCCACCGGCGACACCGTGGTCGGACTGGTGCCGGACTGGTCGGGCAATATCTGGTTCGCCACCGGCGACGGTGTGGTCGGGTCGGTGACACCGGCCGGTGCGGTGCGCACGGTCGCACTCCCCGGGGGCGAGCGGGTGGCGAACAGCATTTCGGCCGCGCCGAGCGGCGCGGTGAGCGTCGCGACCACGCACGCGCTGTATGAGCTCGGCCTCGACGCATCCGGTGCGCCGCGGGTGCGCTGGCGCGCGGCATACGACCGCGGATCGGCGCGCAAACCGGGCCAGCTCAGCTGGGGAACCGGTTCGACGCCAACCTATTTCGGCGCCGACGCGAAATATCTGACCATTGTCGACAATGCCGACGGCCAGGTGCATCTGCTCGTATACCGTTCGGGGACCGGGCAATTGGTGTGTCAGGTACCGGTGCTCACCAAAGGCGGTCCGGGCAGCGAGAATTCGCCGATCGGCAGCGGTAATTCGGTCTTCGTCGCCAGTACGTACGGCTACCCGTATCCGGCCGTTCCGGACGACGCCGGTCCCGCCGTGCCGCCGAGTGCACCCTTCGTCGGTGGGATGACGCGGGTCGATGTGGGCGACAACGGCTGTCACACCGTATGGGACAACACGATTCGCAGCGCGGCGGTGCCCCGCCTTTCGACCGCCGACAACCTCGTCTACACGGTCACCAGGATCGGTCCCGACGCGACCACGCCGCTCGACGGCTATGCCTTCACCGCCATCGATCCCGATACCGGCGCGATCGCCTCGACCACCCCGTTACCCGGCACCGTCGCCGATGACCCATTGCAAACCGCCCCGCTGATCGCCAACGGCCGCAGGGTTTTCCAGGGCACCGTCACCGGGATACTGCGCATCGGCTGAGCCCGCCGATCGCCGCGGCGGATGCACCGATCGGCGCAGGCAATTTGCCTCCTGCGTCGGTATGTGCCGTCGAACCGGTAAGTCGTCCCGCTGAACCGGACGGTGTCGCTACTCCGTAGTCCCGGTGGGTGTCCCCGCAGCGTTCGGCGCGGTCGCGAGCCCGCGTTGTATGCCGTCGAGGGTGGCCGCGATCGCTTGTTCGCGGGCGTCGTCGTCGAGCCAGGACAGGGCGCCGTCGATGAGCAGGGAGGCCAGTCCGTGTACCGTCGACCAGGCCATGATCTCGGCGTGCGGCCGGTGCGCCGGATCCATGAACCCGCTCTGGACCAGGTCGTCGAGCAGCTTGGCGAGCAGCCCGAACGCGTCGTTGTCGTCGGATGGTTCGGCGGCCCAGGGGGATTCGCAGAACGCGGTGCGGAACAGGCCGGGTTCGCGGGTCGCGAAGGCGATATAACCACGCCCGGCCGCATTCAGTCTGTCGATCGGATCAGATTCGGGCGCAAGGGAATTCACCGCTTCGGACATCGAGCCGAGCAGGCTGGCCTGCGCCTGCTCCTGTGCCGCGCCGAGCAACTGCTCGTGGTTGGTGAAATGCCGGTAGGCGGCGGTGGGGGTGACACCGACCTTGCGGGCCGCCGCACGGACCGTCACCGCCTCCGGCCCGCCGTGCTCGGCCAGTTCGGCGGCCGCGCGCACGAGGGCGTTGCGCAGGTCGCCGTGGTGGTAAGGGGTCTCCCGTTTCGCCGATCCCGAATTCGTCATCGAATCGATGTTGACACCCACCCACATCGATGGCAAGTTAACACCTGCAAAGTTTACGAGTGCAAACATGCACCGTCGAAAGGCTCGTTATGTTCCAACGGCTCGGCGCCTTCGTCACCCGGCGCGCGCGGTGGATCCTGATCGTCAGCGTGCTCGCCCTGATCGGGGGCGGTGTCGTCGGCACGACCGCCTTCAGCAAGCTGCAACCCGGCGGTCAAACCGACCCGAACGCCCAATCCAGCACCGCCGCAACCCGATTGGCCGACAAGTTCGGCGCCGAGGGCGACTTCGTCTTCCTCGTCCGCGCGCGCAACGGCACCGTCGACGACCCAGCGGTCGCCGCCGCGGGCCGGGAGCTGGCACATAAGCTCACCGCGGACAACCGGCTCACCAACGTCGTCTCGTATTGGGATACCGGTGCGCCCGCCATGCGCGCCGCGGACGGGACCGCCGCGGTGGTGCTCGCCGGCAGCGCCGCCGCGAACGGCGAGAACAAACACGCGGCCGATATCGTCGCCGCCTATCGCACCGACGGTCCGGTGGTGCAGGTGCGAATCGGCGGTGGCGCGGCCATCTTCAATGCGATCACCAAACAGATCGGCGCCGACCTCGGCCTGGCCGAAGCCGTTGCGGTACCGCTCATCCTGGCGCTGCTGGTGCTCGCCTTCGGCAATGTGGTCGCGGCGCTGCTCACCCTGGTGATCGGCGGCATCGCCATTCTCGGCACCTTCACCGAACTGTCCGTTCTCGGCTCGCTCACCGATGTTTCGGTATACGCGGTGAACCTCACGACGGGTCTCGGGCTCGGCCTCGCCGTCGACTACGGCCTGCTGATGGTCAGCCGCTTTCGCGAGCGGCGCGCGGCGGGCGCCGATACCGATGCCGCCGTTATCGCGGCGGTGACGACGGCCGGGCGCACCATCGTTTTCAGCGCGAGCACCGTCGCGGCGGCACTGTCCGCGCTGGTCATCTTCCCGCAGTACTTCCTGCGGTCCTTCGCCTACGGCGGTATCGGCGTCGTGGTGATCGCGGCCGTTGCCGCCGTCGTGACGCTGCCCGCGCTGCTCGCGGTGCTCGGTCCGCGCACCGATGCCTGGCGGGTACCGGGCGTGCGCGGCATCCGCGGTGACGCGACGCCGTTCTGGGCGGGGGTCGCGCGGTTCGCGATGCGCAGGCCGGTGCTCGCCGGGCTGCCGGTGGTCGCGCTGCTGCTGCTGGCCGCCGCGCCGCTGCTGCATGTCCAATTCGGCACGCCGGACGACCGGGTGCTGCCGAACACCACCGAGGTGCGCCAGGTCGGCGATGCGATGCGCACCGGATTCGGTGGCGGTGACGCGAATTCGCTGTCGGTGGTCACCACGGGTGCGGTGGCGCCAGGGCCGCTGGCCGAATACGCGAGCGCGCTGTCCCGGGTGTCGCATGTGACCGAGGTCGAGTCCAGTGCGGGCACTTTCGTCACCGGCGCGCTGCGGACGAGTTCACCCGCGGACGCGCGCTTCGCCCGGCCGGATGCGCAGCGACTGACCGTATTCACCGACCTCGATCGCGATTCCGCGGCGGCCCGCGAGCTGGTCGACCAGGTGCGCGCGGTGCCGCTCGCCGGATCGACCGCGCTGGTCGGCGGTCAGGTCGCCGAGCTGCGGGACAGCCTCGCCGCCATAGGGTCGAAGTTGCCGATCGCGATCGGGTGGATCGTGCTCACCACTTTCGCGCTGCTGTTCCTGTTCACCGGCAGCGTGGTGCAGCCGCTGCGGGCGCTGCTGTCGAATGTGTTGAGTCTCGGCGCGACGCTCGGGCTGATGGTCTTCGTCTTCCAGCAGGGACATTTCGCCGGTTTGTTCGGATTCACGCCCGCGCCGCTCGATGTGTCGATGCTGCTGCTGTTGTTCTGCATCACCTTCGGCCTGTCGATGGATTACGAGGTGTTCGTGATCAGCCGGATCAAGGAGCTGCACGACCGCGGGCACACCGCGGCCGACGCGGTGGTGGAGGGTCTGGCCCGGACCGGTCGTCTGGTGACGACGGCGGCGGCGCTGATCTCGATCAGCTTCCTCGCCTTCACGACCAGCGATGTCCGGTTCATCCAATTCTTCGGCCTCGGTGCCGGTTTGGCGATTCTGATCGACGCGACGCTGGTGCGCGGCGTGCTGGTGCCGGTCGCGATGCGGCTGTTGGGTCGCGCGGCATGGTTCGCGCCACGGCCGTTGCAGACGGTGCACGCCCGGATCGGGCTGGCCGAGGCCTGACCATTCCGGCGGGTGGTGCGACCGGGTCGCACCACCCGTGATCGCCTGTCGCACTGCCGGTTTCGCCCGGCTTCCCAGGTATGAGACGAAGATCACATCATCGTGTTGTGGCCGCCGTCGGCGGTGCTCGATGACGCGACAAGATACCGTCCGGACAACCTTTTGGCGACCGGATATTGCAGATCACGACTGGACATACGTCCGACACAAGCGTCCGCTACCAGTCGTGGGTCGTGTTTATTCCGCACTAAACAAACTTCAGGTTGCTTTCTGTTCATCCAACGGCCAGCTAACTCGTTTATCGATCGCGAAAGCCCAGGTAGATGGCCATGATCGGAATTCGCGACCGATTCGGCGGAAGGCTTGCAGTTAACCGATCGAAGAATGTGCGCCCGATCCGCCGGCGGGTTCATCGGGTCGCCACGCATCGGTCCGGACCGGGTTTCGAAGGGTCAATTCGGGGCCGTTCGAGTCGCCGCCGCGGGTTAGCCAGAACTGTGAAAAACCCTGTGGCCACATTGGTTTGCTGCGCCGAGATTTATACGCTTTACCTCCGCGTGGAGGGTTGCGTAGGCATAACGATTGTGTACAGTTATCGGCAACGCTGACCGCAGCTGAGCTCGACTCGCTGCGGTCAGCGGAACTCAATTGGGGGACTTCAAGATCGAACGTCAAGCGACAGTTGCCAGCGGTTAGCTAGCCGTCCTTGATTCGCGGTGTGCCCGCGGTTGTCTACCCGGCCGGTTCCAGTAGCTCACCCGCCGCATCACCCTGCTCCCGCACCGCATTACGGCCGAACACGAACACGTAGGCGATGAACAGCGCCCACACCACGAACCCGATCGCGACCCGCAACGCGGCAGGCAGCGGGCTCGGCGTCACGAAACCCTCCAGCAAGCCCGAGACGAACAGCACCCCGGCCAGCCCGAGCGCGATCGTCGCCGCGGCCCGGCCCTGCCGCGCCACTGCGGTCAACCGGCTCGACCGCCCCGGATCGATCAGCGTCCACCCCAGCTTCAATCCGGCGCCGCCCGCGACGAATACCGCGGTCAACTCCAACATCCCGTGCGGAAGGATGAAACCGAAGAAGGCGTCGAGCCGGCCCGCATGGGCCATCAGGCCCGCGCTCACCCCGACATTCAGCGCATTGCCGAACAGCAGCGACACCGCGGGCAGAATCAGCACCCCGGTGAACAGCGCCAGCGCCGCCACCCACGCGTTGTTGGTCCACACCTGTGCCGCGAACGCGTCGTGCGGATGCTCGGTGTAGTAGGTCTCGAAATGGCCGCCCGGCTTGGTGAGCGAATCGGTATTGCCGGGAAGGCCGAGTATCCGCCGCGCCGAACGATATTCGGCGACCCAGTAGGCCAGCCCGGTGGAGAGCACGATGAACACCGCGGCCACCGACACCCACCACGGCCACGCCCGATACACCGCCGCCGGAAAACGATGGGTGAAGAACCGGCCGATCTCGCGCCAGGTATCGGTCCTGGTGCCGACGATCCGGCCGCGCGCCCTCGCCAGCACCGCGCTCAAACCGGCGAGCAGCTCCGGGTCCGGGCTGTGCGTCTGCAACCGGGCCAGCTGTTGGGAGGCGCGCCGGTACAGCGCCACCAGCTCGTCGGCCTCCTGGCCGGTCAGCCTGCGCTTTCCGGCCAGCCCGTCCAGCCGCTCCCACGAGCGCCGGTGTGCGTAGCTGTACGCGTCGACGTCCATTCGGTTGCCTCCCACTCCCGCCGTCGGAAGAATGCTATCGACATGGCTGCGTTCACAACCGGCGAAGCGGTGGCCCTGGAGCTACCCGTCGCTCGCGTCCCGACCAGGGCCGCCGCGTTCCTCATCGACGTGGTGGCCCAGCTTGTTGTCGCCCTGACACTAGGCCTCGGCCTGTTCGGTGTGGCGGCGTGGCTGCGCCCGGATATCGCGTGGCTCGACGTCGTGGTGCTGGTCACCATCGTCGGCACGCTGGTCGGTTATCCGGTGGTCTGCGAAACCCTCAGTCGCGGGCGGACATTCGGCAAACTGCTGCTCGGGCTGCGGGTGGTGCGCGCGGACGGCGGCCCCATCGATTTCCGGCACGCGCTCACCCGCGGACTCGCCGGGGCCATCGTCGATTTCTGGATGCTCGGCGGATTCGGCGCCATCGCGGTGATCACCTCGATGTGCTCGCCCAATGCCCGCCGGATCGGTGATGTGCTGGCCGGAACCGTGGTGATACACGGGTCGCGACGGCTGCCGCCACCGGCGCTGGCCGTACCGCCGCCGTGGCTGGTCGGTTGGGTGCAGCAGCTGGACCTGTCGGGCATGTCGGAAGATCTGGCGCTGGCGGCGCGGCAGTACATGACCCGGTTCAAGGGATTGACGCCCGAGGCGCAGGCGAACCTCGGCTACGAACTGGTGGTCGCGGTATGCGCGTGCCTGCGGGTGCCACCGCCGAACGGCTACCCGCCCATTCAGATACTCGGGGCGATCGTCGCGGAGCGGCAGCGCCGGGCGCTGACGCCGCCGTTCACGAATCCGGAACTGCTCGGGCAGCCGGTATTCGTCCTGCAACCGCCGAATCAGGTTGCGCCGCAGGTCAGTCCGTGGTGACCGGCTGGCCCCGGCTCACATGGTGCCGGACTGCTTGAGCTCCAGGTACTCCTCGGCAAGCGCCTCGGGCAGCCGGTCCGGGGGAGCGGAAACCACGTCGATGCCCTTGCGGCGCAAGGATTCCTGAACGAGGGCCCGTTCGGCTATCACGGTTTCGGCCGCGGCGGCGGAGTACAGGTCCGCCAACGACTCGCGCTGTTTCGCGGCGGCGGCGACGTCGGGATCGGTCACCGAGACGATCAGCACCCGATGCCGCTGTGCGAGGGTCGGCAGCACCGGAAGCAGATTCTCCTGCACCGCGGCCCCGTCCAGGCTGGTGAACCACACGACCAGGCTGCGCCGCCGGGCCCGCTGGATCGCCGCGCGCACCAGTCCGGCGGTGTCTGTATCCAGCAGCGCCGGGGTGACGCCCGCCATCGCGTGCATCAGCTTCACCTGGAGATTGCGGCCGCCGACGCCGCGCACCTCGGCGCGCACCTGACGGTCGTAGGCGAGCAGATCCACCGAATCGCCCGCGGCCGAGGCCAATCCGCCGAGCAGCAGCGCGGCCTCGATGCTCGCGTCCAGCCGGGTGCCGTCGCCGACGCGGCCCGCGCTGATCCGGCCGGTATCCAACAGCATCAGCATGTGCCGGTTGCGTTCCGGGCGCCAGGTGCGGACCAGGACATCGGTGGCGCGGGCGGTGGCCCGCCAGTCGATGGCACGCACGTCGTCACCGGGGACGTACTCGCGGAACGAATCGAATTCGGTGCCCTGCCCGCGCATATTCGCGATATTGCGGCCCTCGAGGTGCTGTAGCCGTTTGACCTTCGAACGCAGCAGGCGCTCGGTGCGAAACGGCGGCAGCGCCCGCACCCGCGCGGGTACGGTGCGGCGCAGCTGCCTGCCCGCGAGGCCCAGCGGGCCGATCAGCCGGATGGTGACCGGCCCGGCGACCCGGTCGCCGCGGTAGGTCGGCGTGAGCGTGGTGCCGAAGCGGGTTTTCGTACCCGGCGCCAAATGCAGCCGGTGCGTGCGGTTTTCCGAGCGCGCGCTGTCGGGCCAGTCGTCCCAGAGGGTGCCGCGCAGCGTACGCGCACCGGAATTCGCCACCACCAGTTCGACTTCCGCCGATCGCCCGAGCCGCACCACGGTGAGCGGCGGCCGGGACAACTGTAGTTCGGGTGTACCGATCGCGCTGAGGTCGACGAGCACCGCGACGACCATGACGCCGGTCGCCAGCAGCACGCCCACCCAGGACGGCAGGACCAGCGCGACGAACAGGCCGCACCCGGCGGCGACGGCGGCGAGCCGTCCGGTGACCACCACGGCTACACCGGAACCGGAACCGACAGCAGCAGCGAGGTCATCACGCCCTCGGTGGTGACGCCGTCGAGTTCGGCCTCGGGCCGCAGGTGCAGCCGATGCCGAAGCACCGCGACCGCAACGGTTTTCACGTCGTCGGGGGTGACGTAGCCGCGGCCGTTGAGCCAGGCGAACGCGCGCGAGGCCGACATCAGCGCGGTCGCGCCCCTGGTCGACGCGCCGTGCTGCACGGCGGGGGAGGTGCGGGTGGCCCGGCACAGGTCCACGGTGTACGCCAGCACCTCCGGGCTGACGGTGATATGCCCGATGGCCGCCCTGGCGGCGGCGATATGCGCGGGCCCGGCCACCGGACGCAGCCCTGCGGCGGCCAGGTCGCGCGGATCGAAGCCGGCGGCGTGCCGCTGCAGGATGCGGAATTCGTCGTCGCGGCCGGGCAATTGGATATCGACCTTGAACAGGAACCGGTCCAGCTGCGCCTCGGGCAGCGGGTAGGTGCCCTCCTGCTCGATCGGATTCTGGGTGGCCACCACCACGAACGGGTCCGGCAGCGGCCGCGGCTTGCCGTCGACCGAAACCTGGCGCTCCTCCATGGATTCCAGCAGCGCTGACTGGGTTTTCGGTGGGGTGCGGTTGATTTCGTCGGCGAGCAGCAGGTTGGTGAATACCGGGCCGTGCCGGAAGGTGAATTCGGCCGAATGCGGGTCGTAGATCTGCGATCCGGTGACATCGCCCGGCATCAGGTCGGGCGTGAACTGCACCCGGGCGTGCTCGAGGTCCAGCGCGGTGGCCAGCGCGCGCACCAGCAGCGTCTTCGCAACGCCCGGTACGCCTTCCAGCAGCACGTGGCCGCGGCACAGCAGGGCGAGCACGAGGTACATGATCGCGTTGTCGTTGCCGACCACCGCCTTGCCGATCTCGCCGCGCAGCGCGGCGAACGCGGCGCCCGCCTCCTCCGCGGTCGGCGTGTGGTTGGTGTCCGTCGCGCCGGTCATCCGACCTCCTGTAGTGGCTTCATCCGACCTCCGTCTCGATCCAATGCAGTTGCGTGGCAACGAGTTCCAGGGTCGGCGCATCGGGCACCGGTCCGAACAGCGCGCTGCCGATCAGGTTCGGGTCCGCGCCGGTGCGGGCGGCGACCGCGGCCACCAGCCGGTCCGGGGTGGTGTCGGCGGTGACGCCGAGCATCGGGCGGATGCGGCGCATGGTCGCGGCACGCAGCTTGCCCGCGACGTGCTGATGGTCCTTGCCGCGCCGATACAGCGCGGCCTGGCCGGCCAGTATCTCGTTCGCGGCCACCTCGACCGGCCGCGGCTCGGCCACCAGCGCACCTCGGCGCCTGCCCCGCCACCACGCCAAAAGCCCTGCCGCGATGAGGAATTGCAGTCCGCCGAAGACGACGGGTCCCGGAAGTCGCTCGAAGATCGAATCGGAGCCCTTGCCGAAGTCCGAATCGTCGGGCTCCGAGGTCGGCGACTTGGTCGGCGGCGTCTGGGTCGGAATCGGCGGGGGTTTCGGCGGTGTCGGCGCGTTCGGTGCGCCGCATGACTGCAACATCGCCCACAGCAGCAGCCCGAGCACCAGCACACCGAGCACCGCGGCCCAGAACTTCGGGTTGCGCAGCAGTTCGGGTAGTTCGAGCGGGCGTCGTTGGGCGCGTGGCGGTTTCTCGACGAAGTCGGTGTCGACCGGTTCCGGCGCGGGCGGCGGCGCGGCGGCCGAATACCGATCGGCGTATTCGAGCCTGCGGTATTCGTCCTCGGTCGCGGGCCGGCCGCCGTAGACGACCTCGTCGAAACTGCTTGCGGCGGGCCGTAGTTCGTCGGCCAGCTCGGGAGCTATGGCGGTGGACGCCTCGTCGGGGGTCTCCCGCGCGGTGCGCGAGCGGCGCACGTCAAGCACGCCGCGCTGTTCCATACCGCGCAGCACGGCACGGAAACGTTCGCGCAGTGCGCGATCGAAATCGCGCTGCTGGGCCGCGTTTTCGGCGGCGGCGCGATGTTCGGCGGCCGCGCCGAGGTGCGGCTGCTCCGGAATCCGGTCCTCCGGTGGCATGCTCATCCCACCACCTGCGCCCTCGGCACCCGGATATCCAAACCCTCACGGCGGCAGCGCTTGTCGATATAGCAGACCACCCTGGTCGACGCCTCGACCACCTCGCCGAACGCGGCGATCAGCAGTACGGCCGAGGTGAGTAGCGCGATCACCGCCCAGCGATGGGTGCCGGAGAAATCCGCCAGATAGTTCGGGATGCCGAGCAGCGGGACGGTGAGCAGCACCAGCAACAGCCGCTGCGTGATCCACAGTCCCGTCGTCGGCCATTCCGTCCCGCCGACAAGCAGTTTGGAGCGCGCGACCGCGGCGGCGTGACCGGCCCGCTCGGCGAACAGAACCGGCACCGCGACGAATCGGCCCGCGCGCAGATAACCCAGCCACAGCATTCCGAACGGCAAGGTGATGATCAGCAGGGCGCTCACCGCGATGACGGCGACACCGACCAGCGTGTACAGCAGTGAGAACACCAGTAGCGGAACGAATTCCGCGCCGAAGCGGACGAACCCCTGCCGCCAGCCGATCCGTTCGCCCGCGACGGTGGCCGTGCCGAGTGCGACGGTGAAGCCGCGTAGTACGAATCGCAGCACCCAGACCCCGGCGGCCGTGGCCAGGACGGCAGACCACGCGGTGCTCACATCGGAGCCGTCGGTGAGTCCGGAAACGCCCGCGACGACGCCGAGCACCACGAGTTCGACGAGCACCAGGGTCGCCGCGCCCACCGCGGCCAGCGCGACGATATTCGCTTGGATGAGCGCGAACGGCGTATCGAGCAGTTCGCGGAAACTCATGGGGCGGATCGGCACCGTCGTTCCAGGGGACCCTGGTTCCGGATCTGTTCCCGCCCCGACGGCACCGGCCGGTTCGGCGGCTGGTGGCACGCGGCCGAGTCTAGCCGTCAGCCGTGCAGCAGGCGCCGCACAACGTTGCGATAGCGCGTCGGATCGATGGGCGGCAGGCCCAGCAGGGCGCGCAGGTAGACGCCGTCGCCGACCAGCCGGATCAGATCGGCCCGCACCGGATCATCGATCTCCTCGTCCAGGCCCGCCGACCAGGCCCGCATGACTTCGGCGAGCGCCTGCTGCACCTCGTCGGTCTCCGGGCGCGCGCCCGCGTCGACGGTGCGCATGGTGGCCAGCATCGACCGGTAGAGCGCGAGCTCCAGCGCATCGGTGGAATTCTCCGGATTCGGGGTCTGCAAGTACCACTCGGCGACCGAAACGCCGCGCGCGGTCGCGCCGCCGAGCTGCTGTTCGGCCCGCTCGCCGAGGCGGCGAACCAGCCCAGCGAGCAGTGCGTCCTTACTTTTGAAGTGGTAGAGCAGGCCGCCTTTGGAGACGCCCGCGGCCGTGGCCACGTTCTCCAGCGTCACCTGGGCCATGCCCTTTTCCAGCAGCAGCGTCTCCAGCGCGTCCAGGATCCGGTCCCGGGTGGTTGCGGTCACCGGGTCACTATACCGGCCGGACGGTAATGTCATGTACTATACCGTCTGGACGGTTAAAAGAGCGGTGTCGAATCCGGAGCCTCCCGGCCCGGATTCGTGCCGCGGAAATCGAGAAAGTCATGACCACACGGACCGAACCCAGGACCAAAGTCGAGCTCGCGCCCGCTCCGCCGCGCGCGAGCGCACGCGACTGGGGTGGTCTCGCGGTACTCGCGCTGGCCCTGCTGCTGCTCGCGGTCGACGCGACGGTCCTCGACCTCGCCGTGCCCGCGATCAGCGCCGACCTCGCGCCCAGCACCCCGCAGCTGCTCTGGATCATCGACGCCTACTCGTTCGTGCTCGCCGGCCTGCTGGTGGTGATGGGCAACCTCGGCGACCGCATCGGGCGGCGCAGGCTGTTGCTGATCGGTGCCGCCGGTTTCGGGCTCGCCTCGGTACTGGCCGCCTGGGCGGTCTCACCGGCGATGCTCATCGCCGCACGGGTGCTGCAGGGCGTCGCGGGCGCGACGCTGATGCCCGCCACACTCGGCCTGATCCGGGCGATGTTCCTCGAGCCGCGGCAGCGCACGGTGGCCATCGCGGTGTGGAGCGCGATGGCGGGCGGCGGCGCGGCGGCCGGTCCGCTGCTGGGCGGCTGGCTGCTCGAGCACTACTGGTGGGGTTCGGTATTCCTGGTGAACCTGCCGGTCATGCTCGCGCTGATCGCACTGGGGCCGCTGCTCGTCCCGGAATCGCGCGACCCGAATCCGGGCCGCTTCGACCTGCCGAGCGCGGCGCTGTCCATGTTGGCGCTGGTGCCCATCGTCTACGCGGTGAAGGAGGGCGCCGCGCACGGGCTGAGCCCGGCCCTGGCCGGAATCGGTGCGTTCGGCGTGCTCGCCGGCGTGCTGTTCGTGCGCAGGCAACGCGGGCTAGACCATCCGATGCTGGATCTGAAGTTGTTCGCGCTGACCGGATTCCGCACCGCGGTGCTGACCAACCTGCTCGCGGTGTTCGCGCTGGCCGGTGTGCTCTTCTTCGGTTCGCAATACCTGCAGCTGGTGCTCGGGCAGGCGCCGATGCGGGCCGGACTGCTGCTGCTCCCAGGTCTGGCGGCGAGCGTGCTCGCATCGCTGGCCTCGGCCTGGCTGGTGCGCGGCTTCCGCCCCGGCGCGGTGCTCGGCGCCGCGCTGCTCGTCGCCGCGATCGGCGCCGGACTGTTCCTGTTGCTGAGCCCGGACGCCACCAGCACGACACCGTTCATACTGGGCTTCCTGCTGATCGGCGCGGGTGTCGGTGTCGCGCTTACGGTTTCGTCCGACCTGGTGGTCAGCTCGGCTCCGCTGGAACGGGCGGGCGCGGCCGCCGCCGTGTCTGAAACCGCCTACGAAACCGGTATCGCGATGGGCGTCGCGGTGCTCGGCAGCGTGGTGATGGCGATCTTCCGCAACGGAATCGATCTGAGCTCGGTACCGGCCGACCAGATGGCTTCGGCAACCGAATCACTGGGCGGCGCAACACAGCTCGCCCGCGAACTGCCCGGGACGACGGCGGATGCGTTCCTGGCGTCGGTGCACGAGGCATTCGTCTCGGGCATCCACTTCGCGGCCGCGGGCACGGCGCTGATTCTGCTGGTAACGGCGGTGATCGCGTTCCGGCTGCGCGCTGAACGGGCGTAAGCGTCGCGGCGCGACCCGCGCCCGTCTCCGTTGTCGGGCGGGCGCGGGTGCCGCATTGACAGGACTCGCCTTAGCGGTTCGGACTGCCAACGCCGAGTTGCTTATCCACGGCCGGGCGGTGGTTCGGATAGCCGCTCCGTCGCATCCTGTTGGGCTCGCTCCACCTCGTCCCGCCAGCTGGACTCCCCGAACCAGCGCTCGAGTCCGGGGCCGGCGATCTCTGCTCGTTGGAAGTCGCGGATCGGATCGCCATGCCGCCACTGCGCGCGGTCGACGAGGCCGGAGTCGACATGTGGATAACGGATTACGTTGGGCACCAAAGCTTCCGCGACTTCGATCCGTCGCACGGCATCCGCGCGGAGGAGGGTCTGCTGCCATGTTCGGCAATCGTCGATCCGGAAGCCGATCTTGCTTCGGCAGCGCGCACAAGCGAGATTGGCTCCCCCCGAGCCCACGATGCCGAAGCAGCCGAGATCGTCGTCCGCGTCGATGAGCAACACCGTGTTGCGGGTATCGCCGGGATTCAGCACATACTGCGCGCCTTCCGGCCCCAGATAGCGCCGCCCATCCGGGCGGATGTAATCGATCGGTGGATATGTGTGCATGGCGAAGGTGCCCGCTATCATTCGCGGTGGTAGCGGCTCCCCGATCCAGTGCGGCAGTTCGGGCAACTCCTCATCGCCACGCCACGCAACCTCACGCAATGTGACGCTCACGAGCACACCACATTCGACGCAACAGAAGACCCACACCATGCCACCATCGGCCATCATTCCCAGCCTCGCAACGACATTGACGGGAAACGGCCGCGCACCCTTTGTTCGAACCGGGCACTTGTCGTAGACGGTGTCCGTTAATGGGACGAGGTGCGGTGGCACAGGTATTCCGCAACAACTACTTTCGACGCGGCCGGGCCAAACGGGTCGGCACCACCCGCCCGCGCAACATGACCAGATCGCCGAGCTCCCATCGAGCGGCTTCGGTGGGACCCGCCGCGTCGACCGTGCTCGCCGACGCGAGCAGCAGGTCATCGTGTTTGGCCAGTTCGCACAGGCGCGCGGCCTCGTTGACCGGATCTCCGATGACGGTGAATTCGTATCGCTGATGGGCCCCGACATTTCCGGCGACCACCGTTCCGGCCGATACGCCGATGGCGGCGATGAAGTCCCGTGCGGAGGTGTCGAGCTTGTTGCGGATGGCGCGGCCGCAGGCCAGGGCCGCGCCGGGCGCGTCGGACAGCGGTGTCGGCGTGCCGAAGACGGCGAGCGCGGCATCGCCCTCGAATTTGTTGAGCAGGCCGCCGTGCCGCTCCACCTCGTCGACCACGATCCCGAAGAAGCGGTTCAGGATGGCGACGATTTCCGCCGGGGACCGGGTGGCGGCCATGGTCGTCGATCCGACGATATCGATGAACAGCGCGGCCGCCTCGGTCTCCACGCCGCCGAGGGTCGGATTGCCCGCGAGGGCCGCCGCGGCGACCTCGCGCCCGACATGCCTGCCGAACAGGTCGCGCAGCCGCGCCCGTTCACGCAGCCCGTCGACCATGTGGTTGAAACCGCTTTGCAGCTCACCCAATTCGGTGCCGTCGTACACGGTCACCGCGACATCGAGATTGCCGTCCTCCACGTGCCGCAATGCCCGCCGCACATCGCGGACCGGCGCGACGATCGCCGCGACCGCCTGCATCATCAGCAACAGCCCGAAAACCAAAGTCGCGCCGCCCAGCGACAGCACACATACCGCCAGCCGGGCCGTGCTGACATTCGTCGAGGCGAGCGCCCAGATCGCGACGGCCATCAGCAGGGTCAGCGGGACACCGGTGCCGAGCAGCCAGACCAGCAGCGCCCGCCCCGATACACCGATCCCGCGCCGTCGCCGCGACGGCCCCGCCTCCAGCACCTGCGCGGTCACCGCACGCAACGCGAATTCGGTGAGCAGATAGCTGTTGGTGCACACGATCAAGCCACTGAATCCGGTACCGAGCAGAACCTTCGGAATAACCGCCGGCTGCGCGATGCCGTACAGCGGCGTCAGGATGGCCACGCCGCTGAACCACAGCAGCGCCTGTTGCAGTACCAGTTGCCGCGGCAGGCGCGTCGCGGCGATCTGTTCGGCCTCGTTCGGCACCTGATCCGCGTTGGCCCAGCGCAGTTTGCGCAGCGAGTAAACGGTGCCCCAGGACAATCCGACCAGCAGGAGCGCGCCGATGCAGATCGGCGCGGCGACGAAATTCAGCAGCACCAGTTTCCTGGTGAACAGCGGCGGTCCCGGCAGGATGAATCCGACCAGCGCGGCCGCCACCGCGATGCCGATCGTGTTCGCGGCCAGCGCTGTCACCGTCAGCAGCACCTGGATCCGGATCCGTCGCATGAGAACGTCCTCGTCGACGGGTCCGAGCAGCCAGGATCCATACGCAGAGGATGACGGCTTGCTGTCGCCCATGATCGCCAAGCGTAGGCCGCCCGCCGCGGATTACCCCGGATCTGGGTGCCGACCGTCCGGTCTCGGTTCGGTCCGGCGTGACCGGTCGCCGCCCGTATCGACCAGGCGGCACTCAGCGGACCGCGCCCTCAGTTGCCCGGTGGAAGTTCCCGCGGCCCGTGCCGACCCGGCAGCCGCGGATCGTTGCGCCCGCCGAGCTCGTCGTGCGACGCTCCCGCCGAAAGCCGCTGTCCCTGCGGCGCGTTCGGCAGTTCCGAATAATCCGCGTCGACGACGGTCGCGGCGATCTGGTGCGCGTACCGGGCCGCCTCCGGAGATCCGGGCTGGAGCTGATAGCTCGGATGTCCACCATGCGAATCCTGCGCGTCGACCGTCACCTTGCGGGTGCGCCGCAGCGTGAAGGTGATCTCCTCGACCTCCTCGAAGGCCTGCCGCGCGGTGCGCAGCGGGTGGGTCGCGGTGTCGATCGCGTTGGCGACGAAGGACGGCACCAGCGGGCGGATCAGGCGGGCGGCGGTATCGGTGAACGGCACCGTACCGATGATCGGAAGTTCCAGGCCGCCACCGCGCTTCGGTATTTCGGGGGCCGGATGCGCGCTCGCCTCGGTGAGCGCGGCGCCGGTGACGGGCGCGGGCAGATTCGGTGTCATATGTCCTTCTCGAGTCTCTTCGGCTGCGGGCAGTTCGCGGCGGGGTGGTTCGGCGACGCCGATCCGCAGTCCACCGATGGCGGCGACGATGCGGGTGCGCTGCTGCTCCCGATCGATGGCGGTCTGCGCCTCGACGGCGAGGCGGGTCGCGGTGAGTTCCTGGTCGGCGCGCAGGGTTTCGGCGGCGGCGCGCGCCTCGGCCCGTTTGATCGCGATGGCCGCGTCGGCCTCGCGTTCGGCCCGATCCTCGACGATGCGGGCGGCGAGCCTGCGGTCGAGGAAGGTTTCGCCGCGCCACCAGCGCAGGATCAGCGGCAGCAGCGCGAGGATGGTGAACACCGTCGCGCCGAGCACCCGCAAGGCGAGCGCACTGCCATTGTGCGTCGTGTAGTCGTTCATCGCCGCCCAGCGCGCGCCCAGCCCGTGATCGGCCGTGGTGACGGCGGCGGATCTGGCTGCGGCCAGCGCCTTTTCGTCGGCGGCGATGCGCTGGTCGAGCGGGTCGACCTTGGCCTGTGCGGCGGCGAGCTGTTTGCGCGTGTCTTCGAGCATGTCGTTGGCGGTTTGCGATTCCGGGCCGCGCCCGGGTACGTGGGTGATCTTGGTGGGCGGGCATTCCGGCGTCGGGTTGAATTCGCAGCGCGCGATGATCAGCGCGTTTTCGGTATCGTCCCGCGCCTTGGCGATTGCCCGGTCCAGCGCGGCGCGATCGGCGACGGCGCGCTCGAGTTCGGCGTTCCCCGCCGCCACCGCGGGCACGGAATCGGCGGAGCGCTGGGCCTTTTCGGCGATCGTCCGGTCGATGCTGCCGCCGAATGCGAGTACCGCGGCCAATTCGGCGACGCAGCAGCCGAGCACCACCGCGACCCCGATCCGCGCGGCCATCCCGAGCCGGTCCGGCATCCGCCCCGGGCGAGCCGTGGCGAGCGCCCGCCCGACGAAGCAGCCCAGCGCGCCGACCAGCAACGCGGCCAACAGGTTTGCGAACAGGGGCGCATCGGCCGAGCCGAGCGCGAGCCCGGTGACAACGCCGGCCACCACCCCGGACAACAGCACCACCGCACCGGTGACCGCGTATCCGGCTCGCTCATGCCGTTCCCCGAGTTCCGCGCTGCGCGCCGGGGTCGCGGACCCACCGAGCCAGGCGAGTACGCCGGTGAGGTTCCTATCGTCGCTGCCTGCGCCTCGCCGCTCGTCCACCGGACCTCACATCCTCTACGCCCCAGCCACTTTCGCGCACGATGAAACTGTCACGGATTCGTTGTGACAGCGTGACAGGCCTTGGGCCGACACACCGAGTACGGCCCGGGGTATGTGCGCAGCCTCACAGAAATGCGTATCCGCTATGCCCGCTGAGCAACCGGCCCGAATACGCTGATTCGGTGACTCGTTTCCGAGCGGATTGGTTGGCACATGCGGGCGTTGCTGGTGTCGGTGTTGTCGGTGGCGCTGCTGGTGTTGGCGCCCGATAGCGCGAACGCGACGCCGGGCGGGCCGGATTCCGGCCCGCTGGACCGGCTGGTGGCGCTGGTCGCGGACCGGCTCGACACCGCCGACGCGGTGGCCGCGGCTAAATGGGCGACGGCCGAACGCAGCGGAACCCCGCCGGTCATCGACGATCCGGCCCGTGAGGCGGATGTCTACGATTCGATGGCTCGGCTGGGCGAGCGGCTGGATCTGCCCGAAAACTGGATCAGGCAGGTCTTTTTCGGTCAGATCGAGGCCAATAAGGTGGTGCAGCGCGGGCTGATCGCGGGCTGGCGCTTCGATCCGGCGGGCGCGCCCACCGCGCCGCCGGACCTGTCGTCGGTGCGGCCGCGGATCGATCGGCTTAATGCCGAGATCGTCGACGAGGTCGCGGCCCATCGGGGCGAGCTGTCCGGCCCGGATTGTGCGGAGCGGTTGGCGCACAGCGTATTCGGTGCCTTCGCGACCTGGCGCGATGATGCGCTGCACCGGGTCGCGCTGGTCCGGGCGACCACGGTGCTGTGTGCACCGTAAAGGCGATTCGTCCGTCTTTTGGTAGGCAGTATGCCTAGAAATATCGCCGCAATATTTCCGGAACGGCATCTCTTCTGTCGGTTTCGCGACATCCGCGGCGCGTCGGGATGCCCGTGACCAGTGTGTCCAATCCCACTCCCTGCTGTTTGCTAGTCATGTGCTGAAAGCCACAGAGCGCGAAACAGTCCGGACGGTCGGATCACTGCCCGGGCATGTCACGGGCTTGTTGGAAATCTCTCACCAGATATCGGTTTGGTTAGCCGCCGAGCCGACGGTTTGTCGGCCGCCGGACCGGGGAAATCACTTTCGACGCAGGTGAGCGGTGTTTCCGGCGCAATGGGATCGACTCGGAACCGGTGGCGCACAATCGTTGTCGGCCGCTGGTACGCGACGGCGGGGTCTCGATCACGCCGTGGGCGCTGCTTTACACTGGACAACGCGCACACGTGGAGGACCTCATGAAGAAGCCCAGCTAGACCAGGTTATTAGTGCAACCTTAGTTGGTTGGGCCTCGGACCTGACTTATCGTTTGCTCTTACGCCGAACCCAAAAATGTTCGGCGGATCGCCCGCTCGGGCAGCCCCCAGCGTAGCGGGCGAACACCCGCTCGAAGGTAATGATCGTGTTAGAGATCCGTTACCGACGCAGCACCCACGACGTCGAAAAGCGGGTGGCACAACTGGAGACGTGACTGCACACAGCGGTGCGAACGTCAGGCTCGCCAGGCGAAAGCCTGCGCAAACCGCGCAGAGCCCGAGAGCACCGCTTATCGAACACCGAGACCATCAGCGCGGCTGGTTTCCGGAACGTACGGGCGCAGTCTTGATGGAGGCGTTCGACGAAGGCCGTTTCTTCGAAGGCCGATTTCTTGAAGGCAGAGGCATGACGCAACTACCTGGCCACCGGTCACCCGGCCCCATCGGGCTCTACGACCCCGCGCACGAACACGATGCCTGCGGTGTCGCATTCGTCGTCGATATGCACGGTCGTCGCAGCCGCGACATCGTCGACAAGGCTATTACCGCCCTGCTGAACCTCGAACACCGCGGTGCCGCGGGCGCGGAACCGAATTCCGGTGACGGCGCGGGCATCCTGATCCAGGTTCCGGACGCGTTCTTCCGTGCCGTCGTCGACTTCGAGCTGCCCGCCGAGGGTGCGTACGCCACCGGTATCGCCTTCCTGCCGCAGGCCCGTCGCGAGGCCGCCCGCGCCGCGTACGGCGTGGAGAAGATCGTCAAGGAGGAGGGCCTCGACGTCCTCGGCTGGCGCGAGGTGCCGATCGACGAATCCTCGCTCGGCGCGCTCGCCCGCGACGCCATGCCGACGTTCCGGCAGATCTTCATCGCCTCGCCCAAGAACTCCACCGAGCAGCTCTCCGGTATGGACCTGGAGCGGCGCGCCTACGTCATCCGCAAGCGGGTCGAGCACGAACTCGGCAGCTCGGGCGCCGGTGAGGGCGCGGTCGGCAAGGAATCGGTGTACTTCCCGAGCCTGTCCGGCCAGACCTTCGTCTACAAGGGCATGTTCACCACCCCGCAGCTGCGCGCGTTCTACCTGGACCTGCAGGACGGCCGGGTGGAGAGCGCGCTCGGCATCGTGCACTCGCGCTTCTCCACCAACACCTTCCCGTCGTGGCCGCTGGCGCACCCGTTCCGCCGGGTCGCGCACAACGGTGAGATCAACACGGTCACCGGTAACGAGAACTGGATGCGCGCGCGAGAAGCGCTGCTGCACAGTGACATCTTCGGCACCGACTCCGCCGGCAACAACCGGCTGGAGAAGATCTTCCCCATCTGTACCCCGGGGGCCAGCGACACCGCCCGCTTCGACGAGGTGCTGGAGCTGCTGCACCTCGGCGGCCGCAGCCTGCCGCACGCCGTGCTGATGATGATTCCCGAGGCCTGGGAACGCAACGAGAACATGGACCCGCGACAGCGGGCGTTCTACGAGTACCACTCGATGCTGATGGAGCCGTGGGACGGCCCGGCTTCGGTGTGCTTCACCGACGGCACCGTCGTCGGCGCCGTGCTCGACCGCAACGGCCTGCGCCCGAGCCGCGTCTGGGTGACCGACGACGGCCTGGTCGTGATGGCCTCCGAGGTCGGCGTGCTCGATATCGATCCGTCGAAGGTGGTCCGCAAGGCCCGCCTGCAGCCGGGCCGGATGTTCCTGGTCGACACCGCGCAGGGACGCATCGTCGGCGACGAGGAGATCAAGTCCGAGCTGGCCGCCGAGCACCCGTACCAGGAGTGGCTGGACGCGGGCGTCACCAAGCTGGCCGATCTGCCCGACCGCCCGCACGTGCACATGTCGCACGACCGGGTGCTGATCCGGCAGCAGATCTTCGGATACACCAACGAAGAGCTGAACCTGCTGATCGCGCCGATGGCCAAGACCGGCGGTGAGGCGCTCGGTTCGATGGGCACCGACACCCCGATCGCGGTGCTCTCGGCCCGGCCGCGCCTGCTGTTCGACTACTTCTCCCAGCTGTTCGCACAGGTCACCAACCCGCCGCTGGACGCGATCCGGGAAGAGGTCGTCACCAGCCTGAACCGGGCGATCGGCCCGGAGGCCGACCTGCTGCACCCCGGCCCCGAGTCGTGTAAGCAGATCGCGATCGAGCAGCCGATCCTGGACAACGACGAGCTGGCCAAGCTCATCCACATCAACGACGACGGCTCGCAGCCCGCGCTGCGGTCGGTGGTCATCCACGGTCTGTACCCGGTCGCCAAGGGCGGCAAGGGACTTCGCCGGGCGCTCAAGGCCATCAACACCCAGGTGTCGGCGGCCATCGACGGCGGCGCGCGCATCATCGTGCTCTCCGACCGCGAGTCGAACGAGAAACTGGCGCCGATTCCGTCGCTGCTGCTGACCTCCTCGGTGCACCACCACCTGGTGCGCGAGCGCACTCGCACCAAGGTCGGCCTGGTCGTCGAGGCCGGTGACGCCCGCGAGGTGCACCATATGGCCACCCTGGTCGGCTTCGGCGCGGCCGCGATCAACCCGTACATGGCCTTCGAGACCATCGAGGACATGCTGGAGCGCGGCGCGATCTCGCTCGGCACCGGCAGCCTGGAGTCCGACTACCGCAAGGCCGTCGCCAACTTCAACAAGGCGGCGGGCAAGGGTGTGCTGAAGGTGATGTCCAAGATGGGCATCTCCACCATGGCCTCCTACAACGGCGCGCAGCTTTTCCAGGTGATCGGTCTGTCGCAGGAACTGGTGGACGAATACTTCACCGGTCTGCGCTCGCACCTGGACGGCATCGGCCTCGAGGAGATCGCCGCCGATGTCGCCGAGCGGCACAAGCTGGCCTTCCTGGAGAACCGCAATGAGCGCGCGCATCGCGAGCTCGAGGTGGGCGGCGAATACCAGTGGCGGCGCGAGGGTGAGTACCACCTGTTCAACCCGGACACCGTCTTCAAGCTGCAGCACGCGACCCGCTCGGGTCAGTACTCGATCTTCAAGGAGTACACCAAGCTGGTCGACGACCAGTCCGAGCGCCTCGCCTCGCTGCGCGGTCTGTTCAAGTTCAAGACCAAGGAGCGCAAGCCGATCTCGATCGACGAGGTCGAGCCCGCCTCGGAGATCGTGAAGCGGTTCTCCACCGGCGCGATGAGCTACGGCTCGATCTCGTCCGAGGCGCACGAGACCCTCGCCATCGCGATGAACCGCCTCGGCGGCCGGTCGAATTCGGGTGAGGGCGGCGAGCATCCGGCCCGCTTCGAGGTCGAGGAGAACGGCGACTGGCGGCGTTCGGCGATCAAGCAGGTGGCCTCCGGCCGCTTCGGCGTCACCGCGCACTACCTGACCAACTGCACCGATATCCAGATCAAGATGGCGCAGGGCGCGAAACCCGGTGAGGGCGGCCAGCTTCCGGCGCACAAGGTGTACCCGTGGGTGGCCGAGGTCCGGCACTCCACGCCCGGCGTCGGCCTGATCTCGCCGCCGCCGCACCACGACATCTACTCGATCGAGGATCTGGCGCAGCTGATCCACGACCTGAAGAATGCGAACCCGCAGGCGCGGATTCACGTGAAACTTGTTGCCGAACCGGGCGTCGGCACCGTCGCCGCCGGTGTGTCGAAGGCGCACGCCGACGTGGTGCTGATCTCCGGCCACGACGGCGGCACCGGTGCGTCGCCGCTCACCTCGCTGAAGCATGCGGGCGGTCCGTGGGAGCTCGGCCTGGCCGAGACCCAGCAGACGTTGCTGCTCAACGGACTTCGCGACCGCATCGTCGTGCAGGTGGACGGTCAGATGAAGACCGGCCGCGACGTGATGATCGCCGCGCTGCTCGGCGCGGAGGAATTCGGTTTCGCCACAGCGCCTTTGGTGGTGTCGGGCTGCATCATGATGCGCGTGTGCCACCTCGACACCTGCCCCGTCGGTGTCGCGACGCAGAATCCGGTGCTGCGCGAACGCTTCACCGGTAAGCCGGAATTCGTCGAGAACTTCATGCTGTTCATCGCCGAAGAGGTCCGGGAACTGCTGGCGCAGTTGGGCTTCCGCACCTTGAACGAGGCCATCGGCCGGGTCGACATGCTGGATACCACGCGGGCCAAGGCACATTGGAAGGCCAGCAAGCTGGACCTCTCGCCGATCCTCGACGATGTCGAGACGGCGTTCATGTACCAGGACCGCCGCTGCACCAAGGCGCAGGACCACGGCCTGGACAAGGCGCTGGACCAGCAGCTGATCGAGCAGAGCCGGGACGCGCTGGAGCGCGGCCAGGCGGTGAAGTTCGAAACCAAGATCACCAATGTGAACCGCACCGTCGGCACCATGCTCGGCCACGAGGTGACCAAGCTCTACGGCGGAACAGGCCTGCCCGACAACACGATCGACATCACCTTCACCGGTTCGGCGGGTAACAGCTTCGGCGCGTTCGTCCCGGCCGGTATCACCCTGCGGGTGCACGGTGACGCGAACGACTATGTCGGCAAGGGACTTTCGGGTGGTCACCTGGTGGTCCGTCCGTCGCAGAACGCACCGGCCGATTTCGTCGCCGAGCAGAACATCATCGCGGGCAACGTGATCCTGTTCGGCGCCACCAGCGGGCGGGCATTCATCCGCGGTGTCGTCGGCGAGCGATTCGCGGTGCGCAACTCCGGCGCCACCGCGGTGGTCGAGGGCGTCGGCGACCACGGCTGCGAATACATGACCGGCGGCCGGGTGGTGATCCTGGGTGAGACCGGGCGCAACTTCGGCGCCGGTATGTCCGGCGGTGTGGCATTCGTCTACGACCCGGACGGCACCCTGGCCGACCGGGTGAACCCGGAGCAGGCGCAGGCGCTGGAGCCGCTCTCGGGCGACGACTTCACGTGGCTGCACGACATCGTCGCGCAGCACCGGGACGAGACGGGTTCCGCTGTGGCCGAACGCATTCTGAGCGATTGGTCGCAGCAGGTGAACCACTTCGTGAAGGTTATGCCGCGCGAATACAAGAAGGTTTTGCTCGCGATCTCCGAGGCCGAGAAGAACGGCAAGGATGTCGACGACGCGATCATGGAGGCCGCTCGTGGGTGACACGCAGGGATTTCTGAAGCACACTTCGCGTGAGCTCCCGAAGCGGCGGCCGGTGCCGCTGCGCCTGATGGACTGGAAAGAGGTCTACGAGGAGAACTTCTCCAAGGACACCTTGAAGACCCAGGCCAGCCGCTGCATGGACTGTGGAATTCCGTTCTGCCACAACGGTTGTCCGCTGGGCAACCTGATTCCGGAATGGAACGACCTCGTCTACAAGGATCGCTGGCGCGACGGTATCGACCGGCTGCACGCCACCAACAACTTCCCGGAATTCACCGGGCGGCTGTGTCCGGCGCCGTGCGAATCGTCCTGCGTGCTGGGCATCAACCAGGACGCGGTGACCATCAAGCAGGTCGAGGTCGAGCTGATCGAGAACGCCTTCGACGAGGGCTGGGTGACCCCGGTCTACCCGACCCGGTTGACCGGTAAGCGGGTGGCCGTCGTCGGCTCCGGCCCGGCCGGTCTGGCCGCCGCACAGCAGCTGACCCGTGCAGGCCACACCGTCACGGTGTTCGAGCGGGCCGACCGCATCGGCGGTCTGCTGCGCTACGGCATTCCGGAATTCAAGATGGAGAAGCGCTTCATCGACCGCCGCCTCGCGCAGATGGAGGCCGAGGGCACCATCTTCAAGACCGGGGTGAACGTCGGCGTCGACATCACCGCCGAGCAGCTGCGCGAGCAGTACGACGCGATCGTGCTGGCCGGCGGCGCCACCCTGGCCCGCGACCTGCCGATTCCGGGTCGCGATCTGGACGGTATCCATCAGGCGATGGAATTCCTGCCGTGGGCCAATCGGGTGCAGCTCGGCGACGACGTCACCGACGCCGACGGGCTGCCGCCGATCCATGCGAAGGATAAGAAGGTCGTCATCATCGGCGGTGGTGACACCGGCGCCGACTGCCTCGGCACCTCGCACCGGCAGGGCGCGGCGAGCGTGCACCAGTTCGAGATCATGCCGCGGCCGCCGGAGGAGCGTGCGACGTCCACCCCGTGGCCGACCTATCCCCTCATGTACCGGGTGTCCTCGGCGCACGAGGAGGGCGGCGAGCGGGTGTTCTCGGTGAACACCGAGCGTTTCGTCGGCGCGGACGGCAAGGTGACCGGCCTGGAGGCGCACGAGGTCAAGATGGTGAACGGCCGCTTCGAGAAGGTGGACGGCACCGACTTCACCCTCGAGGCCGACCTGGTGCTGCTCGCCATGGGCTTCGTCGGTCCCGAAAAGCCGGGCCTGCTCACCGATTTGGGCGTCGGCTACGACCAGCGCGGCAACGTCCAGCGCGACCGGAACTGGGCCACCAACGTCCCCGGCGTATTCGTCGCGGGCGATATGGGCCGCGGCCAGTCCCTGATCGTGTGGGCCATCGCCGAGGGCCGCGCCGCCGCGGCCGCCGTCGACAACTACCTGGAGGGTGAGACCGCGCTGCCCGCGCCCATCACCCCCACCATGGTCGCCCAGCGCTGATCGGCTTCGCTCGAAAACGCCTGTGGACAAATCGTCCACAGGCGTTTTTATTGTGCGTGCCGCGGCGCCGATCAGGTGAGTTGCCGGGCGTCGTCCGCTATGACAATGTCCGGCGAGCACTTTCGTAGCGGAGGGTGGCGGCGCGTATTTCTTGCACTGTCTCGGCGAGAATGCCGAATTCGCGGTGGGCGATGCAGGAGAGGCTGATCAGCGGGACCATCGTGTGCTGAAATGCTCGCGGCGTATTGGATCGGATCATCGGGACTCGGTTGTACATCGAATAGTCGGAGCTCGTATCCCCGATGTCCTGGTAGGCCCAGTGGCACGGCGCGTTTCGGATGAGCGTCTCACCCAGGTAGCGGACCGCGCCGGTCACGAAGGGATCGACGACCGTTGATTTGCTCCCTGACCAGCTCGGGAATCGGTCGAAGACGAGGGTTTCCAAGGTATGCAGGGAATCGATGCCGAAGTCGAAGGGGAAATCGCTCGGTAGGAAACGGATCCGCCAGTCGACCAGTGCCGGGACCATATCGGACAACCACCGGTCGAGGAAGATCTTGGCGGGTTCGGTCATGACCCGCCGATCCATCGCCATATACCACTCGAGCGAATCCGGTTCGGCAACAATGAGATTCCCATCCGATGGCGGCTCATCCGGGACGCCGTAGAAGTCGAGGCCGAACGCATTGCCGAGCGCGGCGGCCTGTTCGGGCGAGGCCAAGAGGTAGACGTCGTCCCCGAACCGACTGTCCCTGCGACGGATCTGGTGGAACATCCGCGGATCGTTGCCTCCGGGGTCCAGATCGTTGAACTGCTCCGACACCGACGCCAGGTCGACATAGTCGTCGGACTCGTGGTCGACATACCACCACATCGATTCGCCATTGCGCCGGAAATGCAGGTATTCATAGTCGTTCTCGATCCGCACCAGCGCGACATCGGAGACCACAACCGCGCCACCCGTGCAATCGACCACATCGTCTTCCAGCTTGGATCGGTAGTAATCCGCGACGTCGTCGACATCCTCACTGTGGATCGAAATGGCAATGCCGAACTCTGGAATCCAACCGATCACATTCTTTTCGTCCAGTTCCTCGTCCAAATGCTCCGCCCGCCACTTGGCGATTTCGGCTAGCACCGCCGCGGCCTTCTCCTCCGTCACCATGCCCAGCTCGATCAGCAGTTCGGCCAGCGCTCGGACGGTCCTTCTCGTCATGCCGCCCGATTGTGGCCCATACCTCCGACATGCCGAACCGATTGCGCCTGTGGACAATTCATCCACAGGCGCGATCGGTTGGGGACTACGCGACCGCGTAGCGGAGGTAGACGACCCCGTTGTCGAAGATGTTGGATTCGGCGAGGGTCGGGCCGAGGTTGCTCTTCGGGGCGAAAAGGGGTGTGCCGCCGCCTATTACGACCGGGTGGACGAAGACGCGGTATTCGTCGATCAGGTCTGCGGCGGCGAGCGAGTGGACCAGGACGGGGCTGGCGAAGATCATGATGGTCTCGCCGTCGGCGGATTTCAGGTCCTGGACGGCGGCGGTGAGGTCGGTGGAGATCAGCCGGGAGTTGTGCCAGTCGGCCGATTCCAGGGTGGTGGAGGCGACGACCTTGGCGACATTGTTGACCCAGTCGGCGTGTGCGAGGTCGCTCGCGCCCGCGTCCGGGTTGTCGGGCACCGCGCTCCAGTGGCCGTACATGCCGAGGTAGGTTTTGCGGCCGTACATCGCGGTGTCCACATCCCCGATGACATGTCCGGCGAAGGCGGAGACCTCCTCGGACATTCCGGGGAACGTCCATTCGAAGCCCATACCCTCGCCCGAATCGACATAGCCGTCGACGGTCATGTGCTCGAGGGCGACCAGTTTGCGCATGGTGATTTCCTTTCACAAGCGGTTGCAGGCTGCAATCACTCGTGTAGACGAGATGGTCCCGCGAAAGTCATCGCCGCCCGGCGATCAATCTTCGGCAGCCATGGCTCACCCGGTGAGCATCCTGATGTCCGGTCGCCGAGCTGATCGTGAAATCGCCTGCCCGGCTTTGCTATCCGTGTGCTGAGGGCTTGGACAACCCCTTAGGCCGTGATTTCAGCTAACTTTCAGCACACTTTTGGTCATGAAAACTGCTCTGGCCTAGGAGGTTTGGGCAACCGACGGAAATTGGACAGGACCGTGTGTTCGGATGGCGTCGGCACGCCCGAACACTTATTGTGTTCAGCGGCGTGCTGTTGATCTTGGCGTGTTCGCACGTCATCTCGCTGGGTTGGCAGAGTTAACCCGGTGTGCACTGGAACGACATCCGTCGAGTTCAGCATCATAGTGGCAACTTGTCGGGGCGAGTCCCTTGCGAGGGGCGAGGTTTGAACTGGAGCAGTATGCGGTTGAAGAAGATTGTCGCGGCTCTCGGTGCATCCGCGGCGTTGACATCTGGTTTGGTGTTCGGCACCGGATCGGCGAGTGCCGATTCCGGCTGCCCGAGTCTGTATGTGGTTGCCGTTCCCGGCACTTGGGAAACCGGTCACGACAAGAAGCCGCAGCCCGGCATGCTGGCAGGCGTCACGAACAACATGCCCGGTTCGGTCGACGTCGACTATGTGACCTACGCCGCCACCGCCTTCCCTTGGGAGGGTGACGTTTACGGCGCGTCGAAGAAGGAAGCCGTCGACAATGCCCGCGGCATGGCGGAGAACATGCTCAACCGCTGCGGCAACACCCGGCTCGCGCTGGTCGGCTACAGCCAGGGCGCCGATGCGGCGGGCGATCTCGCGGCCGAAATCGGCACCGGCGTCAGCCCGATCCGTCCGGAGCGTCTCGCCGCCGTCGGCCTGATCTCCGACCCGCGCCGCTCGCCCTCCGACACACAGATCGGCCCGTTCGCTCCGGGCGCCGGCGCCGGTGGCGCCCGCCCGGGCGGTTTCGGTTGGGTCAGCGACCGCGTTCGCACCATCTGCGATCCGCAGGACCTCTACTGCTCCACCGCGGACGACGATTTCGTCACCCGCTTCGCCGGCTTCCTGGCGCAGAGTTCGGAGGCGAACCCGGCCAACATCTGGCGCTATCAGCTCGAGCTCGGCTCGATCATGGGCGACCTGTTCGCGCACGGCGGTATCCCGACCCTGCAGTCGCAGCTGTCGGATTCGGCGAACGAGCAGCGCGCCAAGGATCTGGAGCACTTCTACAAGTCGCAGGCGCACACGCTGTACGGCAGCTACTCGGTGGGTGGCGGTCAGACGGCTGTCTCCTGGATGCACAACTGGATCGCCGGACAGGCCTGATTCCACCTAGTCGAAGGCCCCTCGCCCGGGGACTATCGGGCGAGGGGCCTTCGTCGTGTTTCGGCGCGAAAACCCGTCAGCCCGCGGATCCGGTGCCGGGCAGCGGCAGACCGGGAATCTGCCACTGATGGTCGTGGCGATGATGCCGACGGTGATGCCACCAGTTGTTGATATCTCCGGCCTGCTGCGGCGCATCCTGGGAGACCTGCACGACCGGAACGGACTGATCGGTGGCTGGCGCCTCGGCGGAGGCGGTGGCCGCGACGGCGGCGAGCGGAACGGCGGCCAGCGCACCCGCGATGGCGAAACGGACGGCCCGGCGGCGCAGCGATGTCTTCGACGACAACGGAATTCCTTTCTGTCAGACCGTGAGCCGCTGGTGCGGCGACCCACCGGTCTCATCGAAGTTTCCGTCGCTGGGACGCCGGTGCGACGCCCCTGGCAATCGACTGTGTGCCTAATCGCGCGCCGCGATATTGCGCGGCAACAGATCCCAGACGTGCCCGTTCTCGTTGATCGTCGCGGCGGTGCGGCGGCCGGTGCGGGAGAACAGGATTCGGGTGATCGAGCAGTAGTCGATCGGGAAGGTCAGCGGGCGGGCCAGGCCGAGCACGTCCTGCAGCAGCACGTTGATCACGCCGCCGTGCGCGAAAACCACGACGGTGTCGGCGGGTTCGGTATTCGCGGCGAGTTCGGCGACGGCGCCGAGCACCCGGCCGATGAACGCGGGCGCGTCGATCTGTTCCGGCAGGTGCCCGGATTTGATCCGCTCGTATACCGCGCGGAATTCGGTCTTGGCATCCTCGATCGGGATGTAGGCGGGCAGGTCGCGATCGTATTCGGCGAGATCGTCGACGATTTCGACGCCCAGGCCGAGTTTGGCCGCGAGCGGCGCCGCGGTCGCCGCCGCACGGCGCTGCGGACTGGCGACCACGCGGCGAATTCGATGCTGGCTCAACGCCGCGGGCACCCGCTCGGCCTGCTCCAACCCGATCGGTGCCAGCTCGGGATCGGCGATGCCGTCCGCGAGCACCGTCCGCAGCGGCTGCGCGTGCCGCACGAGAATCAACTGCACGGCACCACTCTGCCGCAGCGACGTGGCCGGTGCGTGGCCGGGCGGTTACTGCGGCGGCGTGTACTGACCCGACGGCGGAGTCGGCGGCTGCTTCTTGCGCACGATCAACCAGACGATCAACGCGATGATCCCGATGACGACGACGCAGCACAGGCCGCCGAGGAAACGGAACACTCCGCCGCCGCCCCGGCTGCCGCGCCGAGCCTGGTACTCCACCGCGGAGGCCAGCACATCCGGATTGGCCCACACCGAGGTGTCCACCAGGTGTGCGTTGGTGAGCAGATCAAGGTACATCGGGCAGTCCCATCTAGTAGCGGCCGGAACATCAAGCGTAGTCGCGGCATCCGGCTCGGTCAGCGCGGTTTCACCAGTGGGAACGGCAGCGTTTCGCGGATGCTGCGGCCGGTGATCAGCATGACGATCCGGTCGACGCCCATGCCGAGACCGCCGGTCGGCGGCATCGCGTGCTCGAGCGCCTGCAGGAAGTCCTCGTCCAGCTCCATCGCCTCCGGATCGCCGTTGGCCGCGAGCAGCGACTGTTCGGTGAGCCTGCGCCGCTGTTCGACCGGATCGGTGAGTTCGCTGTACGCCGTGCCGAGTTCGACGCCCCACGCCACCAGGTCCCAGCGCTCGGTGACGCCGGGGATGCTGCGGTGCGCCCTGGTCAGCGGCGATACCGAGGTCGGGAAGTCGATATAGAAGGTCGGTTCCTCGGTGCGCGCCTCCACCAGGTGCTCGTACATTTCCAGCACCACCTGGCCCGCATCCCAGCCGTGCTGGTACGGCACCTTCGCCTTCTCGCACAGGTTGCGCAGCGTCTCCAGATCGGTCGCGGGGGTGATCTCGGTGCCGAGCGCGTCGGATACCGCGCCGTGCACCGTCTTCACCGACCAGTCGCCGGAGATGTCCACCTGCTCGAACGACCCGTCCGGCTTGGGCCGCATGGCGACCATCGCACCGTTGGCGGCCAGCGCCGCATGCTGGATGAGCTGGCGGCAGATGTGCATCATCCGCTCGTAATCGCTGTGCGCCTCGTACGCCTCGAGGATGGTGAACTCCGGATTGTGGCTGAAGTCGACCCCCTCGTTGCGGAAGGTGCGGCCGATCTCGAACACCTTCTCCATACCGCCCACGCACAGCCGCTTGAGGTACAGCTCCGGCGCGATGCGCAGGTACAGGTCGAGGTCGTAGGCGTTGATGTGGGTGTGGAACGGAGCGGCGTTCGCGCCGCCGTGCACCTGCTGCAGGATCGGGGTCTCCACCTCGAGATATCCCAAGCCGTGCAGCGAATCCCGCAGCGAGCGCACCACCGCGCTGCGTTTGGCGAGCACCTCGCGGATATCGGTGTTGATCGCCATATCGACGTAGCGCTGGCGCACCCGCGCCTCCGGGTCGGCCAGACCCTTCCACTTGTCCGGCAGTGGGTGTAGGCATTTGCCGAGCATCCGCCAGTCGGCGGCGAGCAGCGAGAGTTCGCCGCGGCGGCTCTGGCCGATCTGCCCGCTGACCTCGATCAGGTCCCCGAGGTCGAACAGATCGCTGAACGCGCCGCTGCGTTCGGCGCCGACCCGGTCGCGGTCGATGACCAGTTGGATCTCGCCGGACCAGTCGCGCACCACCGCGAAGATGACACCGCCGTAGTCGCGGATGCGCAGCAGCCTGCCGCACACCCGGACGGTGGTGCCGCGCGGTGAACGCCTGGCCTCGGCCACCGTATGCGTCGGCGGGTAGGCGACCGGATATGCCTCGACTCCGGTGGCGGCTAGCCGGTCCAGCTTCTCCATCCGCACCCGGACCTGTTCCGGGCGGCGCGAAAGATGTTCGGTGCCATCGGTTTCCGGTAGATCCGGCGCGCTGCCGTCGACCCGCAGGCCGGTGAGCGTCGGCGGTACCGCGCTGTGCAGGCCGGTGTGCACGGCGGTATCGGGCTCTTTGCCGAAGCGCGGCAGGAAGCCCTCGGCGAGTGCGCTGGCCACCGCGACCCGCGGCAGCTGCCTACGCTCCTCGAACAGGAAAAACCTTGGCACCCAATGCGGTTGGTATTTCACATTGGAGCGGTACAGCGCCTCCAGCTGCCACCAGCGGGAGAAGAACAGCAGCACGCCGCGCCACAGCCGCAGCACCGGCCCGGCGCCGATCCGGCCGCCCTCCTCGAATACCGAACGGAATACCGCGAAGTTCAGCGACACCTTGGTGATGCCGTGCTGATCGGAGGTCAGCGCCAGCTGGGAGATCATCAGCTCCACGGTGCCGTTGGGGCTCTTGGGATCTCGGCGCATCAACTCCAGCGAGACACCGGTCCGCCCCCACGGCACCATCGACAGCATGCCGAGCACCCGGCCCTGCGGATTCACCGCCTCCACCAGCAGGCAGTCGCCGTCGAGCGGATCGCCGAGGCGGCCGAGCGCCATCGAGAAACCGCGTTCGGTCTCGGTATCGCGCCACGCGTCGGCACGCGCGATCACCTGCGGGAACTCGTCGGCCGGAACCTCGCGGTGCCTGCGGATGCGCACCTCGATGCCGTGTTTGCGCAGCCGGTTCGCGGCCTGGCGGACCTGCTTCATCTCCGGACCGGCCAGCGAGAAAGCGCGGGTGTCCAGGATCGCCTCGTCGCCGAGGCGCAGCGCGGAAAGTCCGGCCCGGCGATATGCGGTGGCGCCGAGTTCGCTCGCACCCATCACCGCCGGGGCCCAACCGAATTGGTCGGCCTGGCGCAGCCACGCGTCGATCGCCTGCGGCCACGCCTCGCGGATGCCGATCGGATCGCCGCTGGCCAGGGAGACGCCGAGCTCCACCCGATAGGTGATGGCGGCCTTACCGCTCGGTGCGAACACCACCGCCTTGTCTCGGCGGGTAGCGAAATAGCCCAGCGAATCCTCGACATCGGACCGTTCCAGCAGACCCCGGATGGCCGACTCGTCGACGCCGGTCATCGCGTTCGCCGCGCGCTGCGAACGCAGCAGCACGATCACCGCGGTCAACAGCGCGATCGCGCCGAACAGGCCGAGCAGGAAGTTGACGAACGGTCGGGGGTGACCGTCGAAATGCTCGTTGTCCACCAGCACTGTCGCCGTCACTCGATACATCGCCCACAGCGGCCGCTGCACGCCGCTCGGCAGCGTCCCCGGGAACAGCTCGATCAGACCCCAACCGAACAGCCACCCGATGGCCAGCCCGGCGGCCAAGGTGCCCAACGCCTTCCACCCCGCACCGCGGCGCACCTTGGTGTAGAACTCGGGCCACGCGGCGATCAGCACGCCGATCACGGTCAGCTGGACGATCCCGGCGACCAGATTGTTCACATTGTGCGAGCCGAGGAATTCGGTCACATTGCCGAGACAGAACAGCCCCTGATAGCCGACGAGCAGCCACCAGGCAATCCGTTTGCGGCTCGCGGTCGCACCGGCGAGCAGACCGACCACCAAGGCCCACACCAGGCTGGTGTCCGGGGCGTCGAAGTAATACAGGTCGACATAGCGGCGCGGCACATGCGTCAGGAACCGCAACCCGGGCGAAAGACTCCACAGGAAACACAGCACCGCGAAAACGCCGAGCACCATCCCCGTGATGTGGGGTACCTCCCGCAGACGGCCGTGCCCGCGATGCGGGACCGGTGGTGTCGCCTTTTCGGGTGGTTCGGAGTCGGTGTGTTGCCGGGCTTGCGTGGAAGTCACCGCACCAGTGTGAATGTTGCCCCCGGTCTGTGTTCGCTTTGCCACCCCTTCACCGCGGCGTGTTCGCCTGTCCGAGCGTTCGCCGTGAGCGGCGAAGTAGGCCCGCGGTTTACCGATGACCTCGCGCACGGTAAGGATGTATGCCATGTCAGATCCAGTCGATGTGCCGATCGAAGACGACGTCATTCGACTCGGTCAGTTCCTGAAGCTGGCCAACCTGATCGATTCCGGTTCGGAGGCGAAGACGGTCATCGCCGCCGGCCTGGTTCGGGTGAACGACGAGGTGGAGGTGCGCCGGGGACGCCAGCTACACGTCGGCGACGTGGTCGCCATCGCCGGTCACAAGGCCAGAGTGGCTGTTGCCTGATTTGCGGCGTGCGGGGCCCTACATGGTTACGCTGCGCTACCGCCTCCGGGCCTGACCGCACGCCGCGGGGTTAATCCTCCGCGCGCACCACGACACCGTCGTGGTCGCTGTAGAGCATGTCGCCGGGTACGAAGGTGACGCCGCCGAATTCGACGGGCACATCCTTGTCGCCCGTTCCGGTCTGGGTGCTCTTGCGCGGGTTGGTGCCGAGCGCCTTGATGCCGATATCGAGCGTGCGCAGAATCGCCGAATCGCGGACCGCGCCGTTGACGATGACGCCTGCCCAGCCATTGGACACCCCGCGTCCGGCGATGATGTCGCCGACCAGGGCGGTGTGCACGCTGGCACCGCCGTCGACGACGAGCACCTTGCCCGCGCCCGGCTCGCTCAGCGTCTGCTTGACCAGGAGGTTGTCCTGGAAACAGCGGATGGTGACGATGCGTCCGGAGAATACCTCGCGGCCGCCGAACTGAATGAACTGCGTATCGCAGCTGCGGATGTCGGGGCCGATCTCATCGGCCAGATCGGCGGTGGCGACAACGTTCGCGTTTTCGGTCACTCCGTTATTTTGCAGCGCCTGCGGCGCTGCGTGTTCGCGGCCCCTGGGGTCTCGCTGGCCGGTTGCTATCTGTGTCCGTACTGGGCCTGATAGCGGACCCGATCGCGTTCGCGAATCTTGTTGTGGTCGATCCAATTCGGATCGAGTCCGTGCTGAACCATGCGCCAGCGCCGCCACACGTAGCCGAGTGCGACGGTGAAGACGATCAGCGGGACGAGCATCATCACGAACATGCCGACCTTGAGCGGCAGCGGGCCCGGCAGCAGCAGGACCAGCGCGAGTAACGGGATGATGGGCACGAGGAACCGGACGAGATAGCGCTCCATGGCCCCGTGCCCGACGAGGTCGTGGATGACCCACTCGTGCAGCTCCGCCGGGAGCTCGCGGCCCAGATCGTATGCGATCCGCTGCCCTATGGTGGGAGTATTCATACCTCAAGGCTATGCCTGTGGTGCCGGTCATCGCTAGGTAGCCGGCGCAGCCCTCAGGCCGTGACGGCCAATGTCGCGGCCAGCCCGAACGCCACCGCCATCACCGTCACCTCGACGACGGCCCGGCGCAGCGAGTCCTCGGCGGCCATCCGGTGATCGGTCGCCCTCGGCACCCAGTCGCGCCGCCACCACCAGCCGAGGGCCAGCAGGCCGAGCAGCACAAGGGTTTTCGCGAGCAGGATGCGCCCGTAGCCGGTGGTCACCAGGGGAGGGAGGCCGTGAATCTTGATGAGCCCGTTGAGGATTCCGGTGAGCGCGACGGTGAGCACCAGCGGCAGCGCCACCGCCGAATATCTGGGCAGCGTCACCGCCCATTCGCCGCGGGTGCGCACCACCAGCGCCAACGCCATCAGCAGGCCGAACCAGGCCGCGGCGGCCAGCGCGTGCACCGCGCCGAGCACCGAACCGAACGGCTGCTGCGACATATGCCCGGTGATCGGCCGCAGCGCCAACGCGACCGCCGCGAACACCAGCACCAGATCGGTCGACGCGCTGTCCGGCCGCCGGAACGCCAGCGCCGAATATCCGGCCGCCGCACCGGTGCCGACCAGTATGGCGATCCCGATCTGCCCGCCGCTCAGATGCAGCAGGTACGTGCCGAATTCGGTGGCGCCGAGCCGCCGCACCGGGACCCCGACCACCTCGGCAGCCGAGCAGACCAGCACCCCGAATTCGGCGCCGCACCAGAGCCCGGCGAGTACGGCCAGCGGTCGCCATGCGGGTCGCAGCCGCTCGTGCAGCCGCGGCAGCGCGGCAAGGCCGAGCACCGTCGCGCCCACGCCGTCGGCGATCACCCGGACGACGGATTCGGCGGGCAGCCCCGCCGGGCGGGTCAGCAACCAGGCCAACCCGACCCCGCACAGTCCCGACGGAATCACCAGCAGCAGCGCCGATCCCGCCGGCGCGAGCCACCGGCGCTGCGGAACCTCTTTCACCTAGCCCTGCTTCGGCTTTCGGCTCCGCCCGGCCAGCAGCGCGAACGCCAGACCGCCGCCGAACAGCACCACCGCGCCGACGATGAAGACCCACAGCGGGATTCCGCCGGAGCTGTCGTCATCGGAGCCGGACTTCGCGTCGGCTTTCGGCCCCGGCGTGCCGTTGCCCGGTTTGCTCAGGGTGAAGGTCCTGGTGCCCTTCACCGGATGGCCGTCGGCGGAGGTCACCCGGTAGGCGATGGTGTACTGACCGGCCGGACCCAGCTCGCCGACCTCGATGCTGATGGTGTTCCCATCGACGGTCGGGCTGCCCTTGGACCACAGGTTGCCATCCGGGCCGACGACGGTCAGCGACGGAAAGCTGGTCTGCAGCGCCTCGTTGAAGCTGACGCTGGCCCGCGCCGGGCCGGTGTCGACGGTCGACCCGTCCGCGGGCACGCTGCCGGTCGGCGTCGAATGCGCCGCGGCCAGCCCGGCCGCGCCGATCCCGAAGCCGAGCAGGAACAGGCCCGTGACGGCGAGCGTCAGCAGTCGTTTCACGGTGGTCATGATCGCCTGTTCCGGATCACCGAGCCGAGCCCGAGCGCGAAGCCGAGCAGGCCGAGCGCAAGGCCGATGCCGCCGAGCCAGCGGGCGGTGGTGTCGGTGGAGTGGTGGTCGGCGGATGTCGTGACACTGGTGGACGACACCAACGCATCGCTCGACACCGGGGTCGAGGTCAGCGTCAGCGACGGCACCGGATGTTCGGGCTCGGATCCGTTGGGGCCCATGGGCTGATCCCAAGTGACCACCTTGCCGTCGCTGTAGGTCTGCTTGGCCGGGAAGGTGAGTTTGTCCTGCTTGGGCAGCGGGCCGAGCGAGACGACGAAGCGCTGGAACTGGCCGGGCGCAATACCGGTGGAGCCCGCGTCGGCGGTCCAGGTGATGCCGGTGATCTCCGACTTGTCGTTCTTGTCGACCTTCACCGACCAGCCCGGAATCGGTTCCGGCCGTGCGCTTTTCATATTCGGAATGGTGACGTTGAGCGAGGTTGTGCTCGCGGTGTCGGATTCGTCGGGCACCTTGAAGGTGGCCACCGCGTAGCCGCCCTGTTTGGCGCCCGGCGCGTCGACCGTGACGTGCGCGGCGGCCGTCCCGGCGCCGAGCAGCATCAGGCCCGCGGCGGCGACGGGCGCGCACAGGGCGCGCGAAAGCGAGAGGTTCATGGAATGGCTTTCTGTCCGAAGTGAATTGGTGCGCGCGAGCGCGGCGGCGATAGCCGCGCTCAAACGGACACCGGCGGCGCACGCGGACCGATCGCGCCGTTCGGATGAAAGCGGTAGTGCGGCACACCGGGATCCGCCCAGCGGCGGCGATCGACGACACGCGATCGGCGAGGTACCCCGAGCGCGACCCGAATGGCCTGGGAAACAACGGCATAGAGCCGCTCGGCGACCAGAATCAGTGCGGCGCAACAGAATGTCGCGACGATATGTGCGAACAGCATCGGCCCGGTCGGCAGCGACGATGAATGCGACTCATGGCCGAGCATTCCGGACAGCGCCACATGCCCGCCGAACTGACCGAGCGCCAGCAGCCCGAACACCGAACCCCGGCTCGCCGGGCGCAGACCCGCCGCCCCACCGGCCGCCGCCGCGACGAGCAGCAGCAGCGTCAGTTCGGCCGAATTCGGCAGTCCGCCACCGGCGGTGCCGTGCGCGGCGACGGCCAGCGCACCGACCGCGGCGCCGACCAGGCAGCCGCGCACCTGGCCGGTGGGCGGGCCGGGGCGCATCGGATCAGCGCACGCCGAGGCGCGCGAGCACATCCGCCTCTAGACCCGACAACTCGTTCGAGATCGAGGCGTGCACGGCGCGCCGCCGCGGTGTCGGCATCTGCTCGGCGGTCTGCACCGCGGCGGTCAGGCTGTTCAGCCGTTCCTTGGCGGCGGTGACGAACTTCTGCGCGTCGCCCTTTTCCGTGCCCTGCTCGCCGATTTTGCCAAGGGCCGCTTCGGTATTGGCGATGCGCGCCTGCAATTTGGCGCCGTGCCCGCTGAAATCGCCGAGCTGGTCGATGCCGATGCCGAGCTGATGCGCCCGCCGGGTATCGATCCGGCCGCGAATGAACGTCGCCGCCCGGTAGGCCAGCGGCGCGAGCACCGGGACCAGCACCCGCGCCACGCCGAGATACTTCTTCACCTGGCTCGCGCTGAACGGATCCCGCTCGGCCTTGGCCGCCGCCTTCAGCGCGGCCTTCTCCTCCGCCTGCAGGGTGGCGATCTGCTGCTTGGCGACCTTGCGGTTGGTCCGCGCCTCGGCGCGCTTGGCCTTGCGATCGTTCTTCGCGGTGAGTTTGGCCTCCAGCCCGGCCTTGTGCTTGAGGGCTTTCGCCTCGGCCCTGCGGCTCGGGCGCCGCTTGCGCTTCGTGAACAACCCCATCTCGAAGGCCCTCCGTAATGCCTGTCTGCCCGGTGCACGCGGTTTGCGCTCACCCTAGCCGGTCGACGGGCTCGACCGTGCGCAGGTGTGCTCAGTTCGGTTGTACCCCGTGCGTTACACCACCCGCCCCGGCCGGTCGCGGCGGCGATATCGATCCCGCCCCGGGACCGCGTTGTGTCATGCGGTTCACGGGTTTGTCGGGGGTGGGGACCATACTGCTTACGTGTATTCGGGTATTGATGACCGGGATGGTCGCGGCGACAACGGCGGAACCGACGAACGTTCGGCCGCCGTCGAACTCGCGCCGACGGCATACATCGATGCCCGCTCGCTGATCGGCTGCCGGCACCGCCTGCACCTGAACGCGACGCATCCGGACCTGCTCGCCGATGTCACGGAGGATGCGGGCGTGCGGCAGCGGCGCGAGGCCGCCGCGGCCCATCGGTCCCGGGTGCGCGATTCGCTCATCGGCGCCGATCCGGACGGCTGGGTGGTGATCGACCCGATGCTGCGCGCCGCGGACCGAGCCGCGGCCACCATGCTCGCGTGTGTCGAAGGGGCGCACCGCATTTGGGGCGGACTGCTGCCGCAGGAGCCGGATACCGGCCGTCGCGGCGGTTCGGAGATCCTGCTGCGCGACCTCGACCGCGGCGGATACATCCCGGTGATCGTGGTGAACCACAAGGTGACCGATCCGCGTCAGCCGGAACCGGCCGACTTCCACCCGCTCACCTCCGATCCGTATCACTGGGATCCACAACCGGATCCGCATCGCAAACTGCGGCAGCAGCCGCGCGATCAGCAGCGCCTCGCACACCTGTACCGGATGCTGCAGCGGCACGGCCTGGCCAGTCCGGCGCTGGTCGGCGGCGTCATCGGCTACCACTTCGACCGCATCCTGGTGCACGATCTCGGCCCCGTGCTCGCCGACTACGACCGCCGCTACGCGGACCGGATCGCGGTGGTGCGCGGCGAGGCGCCGACGGTTCCGTCGAAGGTGCCCGAATGCCGCCAGTGCCCGTGGTGGAACCGCAGCGTCGAGGGCCCGAGCTGCGAGGGCTGGCTCACCGAACACCACGATGTCAGCCTGGTCGCGCCCGGTTCGCGGGCCGAGGTGCTGCGCGGGCACGGCGTCGAGACCATCGAGGATCTGGCCGCGTGGTCCGCACCCGATCCCGACGACTGGCAGCACGGCCCGTTCGGCGAGGCGGTGGTCACCGCGCGCGCCTGGCTGGCGGGCGCGCCGCTGGTGCGCCGGGTGCGGCCGATCACGGTGCAGCGCGCCGACGTCGAGGTCGATGTCGATCTCGAGAGCTTCCAGGAGTACGGCGCCTACCTGTGGGGCACGCTGCTCGACGGGGTGTACCGCCCCTTCGTCACCTGGGATCCGCTGCCCACCGAGGACGAGGGCCGCTCCTTCGGCGAGTTCTGGACCTGGTTGATGACGGTGCGCGCGCAGGCCGCCACCGCGGGGAAAACCTTTGCGGCGTACTGCTATTCGCGCACCGCAGAGGACAAGTGGCTGTACGAGTCGGCCCGCAGGTTCGCCGGCCGCCCCGGCGTGCCCACCGTCGATCAGGTGCGCGCGTTCGTCGACGGGCCGGAGTGGGTGGATATGTTCCAGGCCGTCTCCGATCAGTTCATCTGCCCGAATGGCAAGGGGCTCAAGAAGATCGCCCCGGTGGCCGGATTCGCCTGGCGCGATCCGGAGGCAGGCGGCGAGGCGTCGATGAGCTGGTACCGCCAGGCTGTCGGCTACGACGGCCCGCCCGATCTGGGCCAGCGCACCCGGCTGCTCGAATACAACGAGGACGATGTGCGCGCCACCCGGGTGCTGCGCGAATGGATGAGCGAGCGGGCCGATGCCGAGGTGCCCGCGCTCGCCGATTTCGGACCGGGAGCGCCCGCCGAGGTTCCGCCCTCGGTCCGGTAGTCCGGCCGCCGCCCCCGCGCCTGACCCTAGGCTCTGTGTCGAAGTCCCATCGGCCACGGATGCATCCGGCCGGACTTCGACACAGGGCCTCGCACGGCGGCGGTACCATCGCGACCGTGACAGAGCACGTCGAACAACTCGAGTTTCAGGCAGAGACTCATCAGCTGCTCGAGCTGATGATCCATTCGGTCTACTCCAACAAGGACACGTTCCTGCGGGAGCTGATCTCGAACGCATCCGACGCGCTGGACAAGCTGCGGCTGGAGTCCTTCCGGGACAAGGATCTGCAAGTCGACACCACCGATCTGCACATCGAGCTGGCGGTCGACAAGGAGAACCGAGTTCTCACCGTCCGGGACAACGGCATCGGAATGTCGCGCGCCGAGGTGGTCGATCTGATCGGCACCCTTGCCAAATCCGGCACCGCCGAATTGCGCAGGCAGCTGAACGAGGCCAAAGCTGCCGCGGCGGCCAGCAATGTCGACCCAGCGGAGCTGATCGGTCAATTCGGCATCGGCTTCTACTCGACCTTCATGGTCGCCGACAAGGTCGTCCTGACCACCCGCCGCGCCGGCGAAACCGCAGGCACCAAATGGGAATCGGCCGCGGGCAGCTCGACATACACCATCGAGGAGCTGGCCGAGGCCCCGCAGGGCACCGCGGTGACCCTGCACCTCAAGCCGGTCGACGAGGACGATCACCTCTTCGACTACACCCAGGAGTGGAAGCTCCGGGAGATCGTCAAGAAGTACTCCGATTTCATCGCCTGGCCGGTCCGCATGCAGGTGGAGCGGACCGTCACCGAGGGTGAGGGCGAGGACAAGAAGGAGACGACGGTCCTCGAGGATCAGACCCTCAACTCGATGAAGGCGCTGTGGACGCGCCCGAGGAGCGAGGTCTCCGATGAGGAGTACAAGGAGTTCTACAAGCATGTCAGCCACGCCTGGGACGATCCGCTGGAGATCATCCCGCTGAAGGCCGAGGGCACCTTCGAATATCAAGCGCTGCTTTTCCTTCCGTCGCACGCGCCGTTCGATCTGTTCATGCGCGAGCACAAGCGCGGCGTGCAGCTCTACGTCAAGCGGGTGTTCATCATGGACAACTGCGAGGAGCTGATGCCGGAGTACCTGCGGTTCGTCAAGGGTGTCGTCGACGCGCAGGACCTGTCGCTCAACGTCTCTCGCGAAATCCTGCAGCAGGACCGGCAGATCCAGATGATCCGCAAGCGCCTGGTGAGGAAGGTGCTGTCCACGGTCAAGGATCTGCAGGGCGCGGACGATCAGGAGAAGTACCAGACGTTCTGGAAGGAGTTCGGCCGCGTCCTCAAGGAGGGCCTGCTGTCGGACTTCGACAACCGCGACACCATCCTGCAGGTGTCCTCGTTCGCCTCCACCAACTCGACCGATGAGCTCACCACGCTCGCGCAGTACATCGAGCGGATGAAGGACGGTCAGGACAAGATCTACTACATGACCGGTGAATCCCGGCAGCAGATCGAAGCCTCGCCGCACCTGGAGGCGTTCAAGGCCAAGGGTTTCGAGGTGCTCGTGCTCACCGACCCGGTCGACGAGATGTGGGTCGGTTCGGTGCCGGAGTTCGACGGCAAGCATTTCCAGTCGATCGCCAAGGGCGAGGTCGATCTGGAGACCGAGGAGGAGAAGAAGGCCTCCGAGACGCTGCGCGAACAGCAGGACAAGGAGTTCGCCGATGTGCTCGGCTGGCTCGGCAAGACCCTGGAGTCGAACGTCAAGGAGGTGCGCCTGACCTCGCGGCTCACCACCTCGCCCGCCTGTCTGGTCGGCGACGTCTTCGATTTCACGCCGCAGCTGGAGCGCATGTATCGGGCGTCCGGTCAGGCGCTGCCCGAGTCCAAGCGGATCCTGGAGTTGAACCCGACCCATCCGCTGGTCACCGGTCTGCGCGACGCGTACGCCGCGAAGAAGGCGGACGCCGACGCGGATTCGGCGCCCGAACTCGCGGAAACCGCTGAACTCCTTTACGGCACAGCGGTTCTCGCCGAGGGCGGCGAGCTGAAGGATCCGGCGCACTTCGCGCACATCCTCACCAACCGGCTCACCCGCACTCTCTGACGGGCGGCTGCGGCGGGGTGTGACGACCACCCCGCCGCATAACACCGACCGGTCGGAACGTCAAGCGCTACAGCAATATTCGGGTCGGTTTGTGGTTGCAAAAGGCGTCTCGCGGTTAGCCTTGGGCGGTCGAAAGGATCGCCAGCACATGTGCGCAAACCCGCTCGCCGTCGCCGAACCCTGGGATCTCGTGGCCGATGGCTACGCCGAATTCGCCCCGGCAATCATGCAGCCATTCTCGGCGCGCGCACTGGAATTCGCTGCGCTGACGGCGGATTCGCGCATCGTCGACGTCGCCGCGGGCACCGGCATGCTGAGCCTGCTCGCGGCGCCGCGGGTGGCCGAGGTGCACGCGGTGGACTTCTCGACGCCGATGATCGATCGGCTGCGCGCCGCGGCGCGCGCGGCGGGCCTGACCAATATCCAGGCCTCGGTCGGTGACGGGCAGGCGCTGCCGCTCGCGAGCGACCGGTTCGACGCGGCCTTCTCGATGTTCGGGCTGATGTTCTTTCCGGTGCGCGCCAAGGGTTTTGCTGAATTGTTCCGGGTGCTGCGGCCGGGCGGGACGGCCGTGGTGTCCAGTTGGGCTCCGGTGCTGGAATCGCCGCTGATGCGGTTGATGTTCGGCGCGGTGCACGCGGCGGATCCGGCGATCCAGGAACCGCAGCCGAACTATCTGAGCCTGGAGAATCCGGAGATCTTCGAATCCGAAATGCGCAGAGCGGGTTTCGAGGCCGTCTCGATTCAGCGGCACACCGGTTCGGTCGTCTTCACCGACGGGGACGACATGTTCGAGACCATCGCCCGCAGCAACGCGGCGCTGTTGCTGTTGCGCCGCCGGATCGGCGAGCAGCTGTGGGCCGAGCGCGCCGCCGTGATGCGGGCCTACCTGGCCGAGCACTACCGCCCCAACCATCCCCTTTCCACCACCGCATTCCTCGGCATCGGACACAAACCGGAGAGCTGAGACGACGAAGGCCGCCGCGCCCATCCGGTCGTGGCGGCCCTGTTCGATCGGTTTAGCGCGGCGCCATACGCAGCGCGCCATCCATCCGGATGGTCTCGCCGTTGAGGTAGTCGTGCCGGACGATGTACTCGGACAGCTGGGCGTATTCGTCCGGGCGGCCGAGCCGGGACGGGAACGGAACGCCTGCCTCGAGTCCCTTGCGGTATTCCTCGGTGACCCCGGCCAGCATCGGCGTGTCGATGATGCCGGGCGCGATGGTGTTGACGCGGATGCCGAACTGCGCAAGATCGCGCGCGGCGGGCACGGTCATACCGTGCACGCCACCCTTGGAGGCCGAGTAGGCGATCTGGCCGATCTGGCCCTCGAACGCGGCGACCGATGCGGTGTTGATGATGACGCCGCGCTGGCCGTATTCGTCGACGGCGTCGGTCTTGGCGATGGCGTCGGCGGCCAGCCGCATGACGTTGAAGGTGCCGAGCAGGTTCACGGTGATGACGGTGCGGAACAGCTCCAGATCGTGCGGGCCGTTCTTGGACAGGATGCGCCCGGCCCAGCCGACGCCCGCGCAGTTGACGACGATGCGCAGCGGCGTACCGGACTCGACCACCCTGGCGACCGCGGCGCCGACCTCGTCACCGCTGGTGACATCGGATGCGATCAGTGTGACGCCGGCGGGCACGCTGTCGCCGGCCCGCTCGATCGACTGCGGCACGTCGAGGCCGAATACGGTGGCGCCCAGATCGGCGAAGCGCTTGGCGGTGGCGGCGCCCAAACCGGATGCGGCTCCGGTGACTATGGCGGCGGAACCCGAAATCTCCACGATGGTCCTCTCATTCGTGACAGCCAGTTGGCCCTTCGTCAATTGCACCCTAACGGGCACCGTCGACGAAGTCGTCCGCAGACCCGCGCACGGCTGGGGCGAAGATGGCGGACCTTCCGGAGGACCGGAAATTTATTTGCGAACATATCTGTTCACAGGTGGTACCGTCCAGCTATGACGTTGTTGTCCCGGGCGACCGTAGCCGGGCGCAAAATCCTGATCACCGGTGCGGCGCGGGGGATCGGTGCGGTGCTGGCCAGGCAGCTGTACGCGAGCGGGGCGCAGGTGGCGCTGCTGGGGCTGGAGCCGGAACTGCTCGCCGAGGTGGCGCGCGAATGCGGTGACGCACCGTGGCGCTACTGCGATGTCGGCGACCTGACCCAGGTGGACCGGGTAGTCACCACTCTGGTCGCCGAACTCGGCGGGCTCGATGTCGTCGTCGCCAATGCCGGTGTGGCCAGGCAACTTCCACTCATCGGCGGCGATCCGCGGGTGCTGGAGGAAACCCTCGCGGTCAATGTGCTCGGCGTCTACTACACGCTGCGCGCCGCCGGACCGTATATCGGCCACCAGGACGGCTACGCGCTCATCGTCTCCTCGCTGGCCGCCGCGGTGAATCTGCCGCTGGCCGGCGCGTACAGCGCGTCGAAGGCCGCGGCCGAGGCGCTCGGCCACACCCTGCGCAACGAGATCCGGCACACCGGGGCCAAGGTCGGCCTCGCGTACTTCGCCGAACTGGATACCGAGATGACCACTACTGGTTTCGGCACCGCCGCCGCGCATGCCATCCTCGGCCGCGAGACGGTCTCCGGTGTCGCACCGCTCGGCCCCGCCATCGACGGACTCGAACGCGCCATCGCGCGGCGCAAGCGCCGGGTGGTCTCGCCGTGGTGGGTCGCGGTGGCGCTGCCGCTGCGGCCGCTGGTCCAGTTGGCGGTCGATTTCTCGCTGCGCCGCGGGGTGGCCCGGGGCCTCGATATCGCACGCGCCGAAGACGCACCCTTCACCACCGATCAGCCCGCGCGACCCCGCAGAATGGAACGGCCCGCCTGAGGCCGGGCAGTTCGGAAAGGGCGTGGAACAGATGACCGAATCGGGCAGCAACGCCCGCCAACTCCCGCGCGGCAGGCACGGACTGCCGCGCGAACAGGTGATCGCGTCGCAGCGCGAGCGGATCCTGGACGCGATGGCGGCCGCGATGGCCGAAAACGGTTACGTCGGAACGTCTGTCGCGGCGATCCTGAAACGGGCCGGTGTCTCCAGGGAGACCTTCTACGAGCAGTTCCGCTCGAAGGAGGATTGTTTCGAGGCCGCTTACGAGCGCGCCGTCGGCCTGATGCTCGGCCGCATCGCCGAGGCGGCCGACCCGCCCGCCGCCGAACCGGTCGCGCCATCCGACGATCCGGACCGGATCGAGCGGATCCTCGGCGCCTACCTCGACGGGCTGGTCGCCGAACCCGCCTATGCCAGGCTGTTTCTCGTCGAGGTGTACGCGGTCGGTTCGCGTGCGGTGGCCCGCAGGGCCGAACTGCAGGAGGCGTTCGTCGAACTGGTCTGCGATGTCCTCGGCGCCCGATCCGAGCAGCAGCGCTTCGCCTGTCAGACGCTGGCCGCCGCGCTCAGTTCGATGGTCACCGCGCGGATCGCGGCCGACGATCTGAATGGTCTTCGGGCGCTGCGGGAACCGCTGCTCGATCTGGTTCGGCGAAGTGGGGAGCTGTACGGGACGGCCCAGTCGCGTCCCGGTGTTGCCCTGCCATCCCCGAGCGTGCGCGCCTGATCATCAGCAGCACCGCACCGGCCAGCGCGGGCGCGAGGGCGGCGAGTCCGGCTGCGGCGAAGCCGTCCGGCCCCGCCGGTATCGCGGTGAGCAGCGTCAGCGCGCCGAAGTAGAGGAACAGCAGGCCGGAGCAGATCGCGATCACCCGCTCCGGAAGGTGTTTGCCGACGGCGATGCCGATCGCGATGGCCAGCCCGCCCGCCGCGACCATGCCGGCGACCGATCCGATCCAGATGCCGAGCCAGTTGTTCTTGGCGGCCAGCGCGGTGGTGGCGAACATGGTCCGGTCGCCGAGTTCGGCGAGTAGGAAGGCCGAGAGCACGACGACGAAGGCCGACCTGGTCGGCGGGGCCGCGGGTTCGTCCGCTTCCTCCTGCGGAGTCTGGACGACCTCCCGCAGGGTCCACAGCCCGACCACGATCAGGATGGCCGCCGCGAAGTAGGCGATGAGGTCGGTGGGCAGCGCCGCGCCGAGGAAATGCCCGACCGCCACCGCGATGAGGTTCACCCCGATGCTCGCGACCGTGATCGCGCCGAGCACCACCCACCAGCGGTAGCGCAGCGCGAAGGTCAGCGCCATCAGCTGGGATTTGTCGCCGAGTTCGGCGATGAACAGCGCGCCGAAACTCAGCAAAATCGTGGCGATCATGGTTGGGTGCTCCCGGGTCTTCGGCCTGTCGGCCGGAGATCTGGGTATGCCTCCGGCCGACAACTCGATGGTTGTCCTGGCCGAAGGTCTCGCCCACCGGATGGTCGCCGGTTCACACGGCCGGACCCGCAACCGGGTTCGGTGGCGGGTCAGTATGTCGACCGCATGATTGGGGGCTACTCCCCTTCGCTATCACCGACTCTACCCAGGGCCGTATTGTCGCGCCAACCCGTTGTTATCGAAATCGCAATGCGCGCAATAAGTTTGGCGATCCAAGCGCAGAGTTTCGGTTACCCTTACGCGGCCAGCAGCATGGCCAGAACCGCGGTGTCGGGATCGCTGATCGGGTCCAGGCCGACCCGGCTCACCAAAGACGTTACGGTGCCGTCGGATTCGGCCTCCGCCCAGGCCGCCCGATGCTCCAGCCCGAGATGCGGCACCCCGGGCAGCAGCACACAGCCCGATGCCGCGCCCGCGCACTCGGGCAGCGACGGCCGGGTTTCGGACGGCGGATGCAGCATCAGCAGGGCCGGTGGCACATGTTCGGCAAACCGTCCCGGCTCCACCGCCGCGTCGCCGAGCACCGGCCCTTCGGCCAGCACCAGGCCGACCGTGCCCGGTTCCGGATCGTCCGGCAATTCCTCGCGCACGCCGAATACGGTCGAGGTGACCAGCAGGCCGGGCAGCGTCGCGACCCGCACCGCGAGCACGAGGACCTGTGCCCATTCCTTGGTGGTATCCGGCCAGCGACCGGAGATGATGAATCCGCGCAACAGCCCGCGGGAATGGAACGGCGTGACGCCGATGGGTCCGTTCGTGTGCACCATGCCTCCCGTTGGGGGAACCGGGGCGGCCCTGCCCGTCCACTGATCTGTGGATTCCCGAATATGAATCAAGAATCACCTGGCACACAAGTACCAAAGAGTGCTAACAGGACAGACGAAAAGAGCCTGTGGACGAAATCCGTCCACAGGCTCCCTCGGGGTGTATCAGCCGAAGATCAGGCCCTTGCCCTGGCTGACGGCGCGGGCGAAACGCTCCTGCACGTCCTCCCAGTTGACGACGTTCCAGAACGCGGTGACGTAGTCGGCCTTCACATTCTTGTACTGCAGGTAGAAGGCGTGCTCCCACATGTCGACCTGCAGCAGCGGGATGATGCCCAGCGGCACGTTGGCCTGCTGGTCGTACAGCTGGAAGGTCAGCAGCTTCTGGCCCAGCGTGTCGTAGCCGAGCACGGCCCAGCCGGAGCCCTGCAGACCGTTCGCCGCGGCGGTGAACTGCGCGCGGAACTTGTCGAACGAGCCGAACTGATCGTCGATGGCGGAGGCCAGCTCGCCGACCGGCTTGTCACCACCGTTGGGGGAGAGGTTCTTCCACCAGATGGAGTGGTTCACGTGACCACCGAGGTGGAACGCCAGGTTCTTCTCGTAGAGGAAGATGGCGGCGTGGTCGCCGGATTCGCGAGCCGCCTCCAGCTTCTCCAGCGCGGTGTTCGCGCCCGCGACGTATGCGGCGTGGTGCTTGGAATGATGAAGTTCGTTGATCTGCCCGGAGATGTGGGGCTCCAGGGCGCTGTAGTCGTAATCCAGATCTGGCAACGTGTACTCGGCCACGATGTCCCTTCCTGTGTCGGGCTGCTCGCGCCTGTCGGTTCAAACGCGTACAGCCATCATTCGTACACCCGATGGGTACCAACCTGACCCCACACCCCAACATTCCGGGGAGGCTCATCTGTGGACCATGCCACGAACGGCGGGGCCGATCGATACCGCACGCGTAGCATCGAATCATGTCGTGGTACGACGATCTAGTCGGGCGGGTTCGCCTGCCCGAGCCGGTGATGGTGGCGCCGGAGCAGGCGCTTCCGGGCCGGCGGGATCCGCTCGTGGTACCGGAAAACCATTACGTGAACGGCCATTCCATTCGTCCGCCGTTTCCGGACGGCATGCGGGCGGCGATCCTCGCGATGGGCTGTTTCTGGGGCGCCGAAAAGGAATTCTGGGAGTTGGACGGCGTCTACACCACGGCGGTCGGCTACGTCGGCGGATTCACCCCGAATCCGACCTATGAGGAGGTTTGCAGCGGCCGCACCGGGCATACCGAAGCGGTGCTCGTCGCCTTCGATCCGGCGGTGCTCGACTATTCGGGTGTGCTGAAGCGGTTCTGGGAGAATCACGATCCGACCCAGGGCATGCGTCAGGGCAACGACCGTGGCACGCAATACCGTTCGGCGATCTTCCCGCTCGACGCGGAACAAGCCGAGCAGGCACACGCCACCGCGGCCGCCTTCGGTCAGCGGCTGACCGCGGCCGGGTACGGCGCGATCACCACCGAGATCACCCCGCTGCCGGATCTTTCGGCGTTCTACTACGCCGAGGGCTATCACCAGCAGTATCTGGCCAAGAACCCGGGCGGGTACTGCCCGGTGCACGCCACCGGCGTCAGCTGCCCGGTGGGGTCGGGTGCTTAACAGGTAATCCGTACGAAAATACCGCGCACCGCTCTCGGTGCGCGGTATTCGGTTGCGGGACAAGCGGTTTCGTCTAAAGCGAGGGCGGGATGCCGGGCTGCAGCATCCGCGGGTCGCCACTGTCGTGCGCCTGCCACCAGCGCACACCGCCCGCGACGAAGTCCTGCAGCGGGATCTCGCGACCGTTGGCGTCCTCGATGATGATGTTGTCGAACCAGACCCGCACATCCAGCTCGCGCGGATCGATGCCCTCCTCCTGGGAGAACTCCAGCACATGCGCGGAGACGTGCTGATCGATCAGGGTGTCGAAGCTGAGCAGCTCACCCCAGATCGCCCAGCCGCTGTCATCGATATCGATGAACTCCCAGCCGTGCAGCCTGCCGCCGCCGAAGCTGTGGATCGCGTCGGCGAGGCCGTCCAGTGTCAGCGGCAGCACCCGCGGGTCGACGTCGTCCCACTTCTGGATCCGCAACGATGCGGCAACCCGGCTGACACCGGCGAAGGTCAGGCTCACCCGATTGTGCTCCCGGGTGGACCCGTCCTCCTGAAGTGTCAAAACCTCCAGGTCGAGCCGGAGGCGGCGGCCCGGTTCGTCCACCTCCAGTCCTAGGCAGGTGGCCTCGGCCAATGCGGTGTTGAGGCCGTTCGTGTCCATTCCGTCGAGCAGACCCCTGGTCACGTTCATAGCGCCAGGCTACCGAGAACACCGCCGGGAGCCCGGTATTTCAGTTTTTCGCTAGTGTTCTCGTTTTTTTGTGGAACCGATCGAACCGTCCTGACGTCCAAGTAGGTATCGGACCCGGTGCGCCCGGGATCCGAGGTCGGCGGCGAATGAACGCTCCGGGATGACGAAGGAGGGGAGTCTCGGATCGCGCATTCGCCGCTCCCGGTTCGCCAGTCATCAGCTGACTCGCCGGGGGAGTCAGCTGATGAGCTGGTAGGCGGACGGTTCTTTTCTTCGCTACAAGTTTGCTTGTTGGTTAGAAACGGTGTGTCGCGCGCTGTTCGGCAGTCTGACCCTGTGGATCAGGTTGTGGATTATGTGGATAACTCTTACCTGGATATGCACAGCTGGCTGCGCAACGGGGAAGGGAGCCGGAAAGCTGCCCTGAAAACAGACCGTTTGTTGTGAAAATCCCCGAGCGGTATCTTTCCGGAAGGGCAGCAAACAGATGGCATGGCCCACACTTCCCGCAGCTGCCCACCCCGCCGTCAACCATGGCAGGATCGAAACCGTGACGAGCCCCGAAGTTCCCTCGGTGCCGGTCGACGCCGTACCCGCCGAGTTCGACCGAGCCGATCCCGCAGTACCCGCGATCCTGCTCGACGTGCGCGAGGACGACGAATGGGAACTCGGGCACGCGCCGGGCGCGATCCACATTCCGATGGTCGACGTCCCGGCCCGCACCGACGAACTGGACTACGACTCGGAGCTCTACGTCATCTGCAGGCAAGGCGGCCGTTCCATCCAGGTGGTCGAATATCTCACGCACATCGGTTTCGACGCGGTGCACGTCAGCGGCGGCATGGTGGCCTGGCAGCGGGCGGGCCGCCCGCTCGCTGCCGACGGCGACCGGCAGGCGAAGATCTACTGACCAAAGGAACGAGGTGCGCGGATGAGTACGGTGGTGCAGCCCTGTGCGCGCTGTGGCGCGCGCTGGGCCGTCCAGGGCGCGCCGATGCACTGGTGCCCGCGCTGCCGCGGCGTCCTGCTCTCGCCCGCGCCCATCGACGCACCGGCCGAGCGCCGCAACTATCGCTGGGTGGCCCGGCGGCCGGATCAGCGCATCCGCCGCGCGCAGGCCAAACCACGCGCGGCCGTCGGCACACCGCGGTATTCGGAGATTCCGCGCTGGGGTCTGCGCGATCAGCCGCCGTCGGCCCCGGCCGCGCCGCGGTGGCCGTTCGCCAGGGTGGCCGGTTATGCGGTCGCGCTGCTGCTGGCGACCGCGGGCGCGTTCGGCGTCGCGGTGCTGGCCGAGCTGGTGCGCTACCTGATCCTGCTGCGCAATCGCAGCAGGCTGATCAATCCAGCGCTCTTGACGGCATCGGACTGGTTCGTCAATGTCTCGGCGCTGCTCGCGCTCACCGTCGCGCTGGTCACCGCGCTGGCCGTCGCCGGATGGCTGATCGCCATGCGCCATCGCGAATTCGAGCGACGCGGGCAACGGGATTCGCGCCCCGCCTGGGTGCTCGTCGTCGGATGCCTTGTCCCGGTGTGGAATCTGATCTGGCCCGGCGTCTTCCTGACCGAGGCGCTCGGCGACAAACCCGATCCGCACGCGCTGCGCGCCATCCGCATCTGGTGGTGTGCCTGGGTGCTCGGCGCCGGGTTCGCGGTGGCCGCGGTGCTGTGGCACTTCCCGAATACCTTGCAGGCCAAGGCCGATGGGGTGGTGCTCACCATGTACACCGAGCTGATCGCGATCGCCGTCGCGGTGCTGACGCTGTGGGTGATGCGCCTGATCGACGGCCGGGACCTGCGCGGGCGCACCAGGATCGCGCGCCGCTGGGTGATCGCGGTCGATCCGATGACGCCCGTCATCGAGCCGGTGCGGCCGGGCGGTAGAAACGGGGAGGCGGACCAGGACGTCACGCGGACCCGTGCACAAGAGGAGGTTATGGCCAAGTGAGCCAGGGCAGTCGCGCACCGTTCGTCGTCGCGCATCGGGGGGCCTCGGCGGCGCGCCCTGAGCACACCCTCGCCGCATACGAGCTGGCGCTGCAGGAGGGCGCCGACGGCGTCGAATGCGATATCCGGCTGACCCGCGACGGGCACCTCGTGTGCGTGCACGACCGCACCGTCGACCGCACCTCGTCGGGCACCGGTCTGGTCAGCGAGATGACGCTGGACGAGCTGCGCGCACTCGACTTCGGCGCCGACGGCGAACCGGCTTCCGTGCTCACCCTCGCCGAACTCATCGCGCTGGTGCTGGATTGGCGCAGCAGGCCGACGAAGCTGTTCATCGAGACCAAACATCCGGTCCGCTACGGCGCACTGGTGGAGAACAAGTTGCTCGCCGAACTGCAGCGGTTCGGCATCGCGACCCCGGCCTCGGCCGACCATTCGCGCGCCGTCGTCATGTCCTTCGCGGCCACCGCGGTCTGGCGTATCCGCCGCGCCGCCCCGCTGCTGCCGACGGTCCTGCTCGGCGAATCCTCGCGCTACCTGGGCGGCGGCGCGGCGACCACCGTCGGCGCGACGGCCGTCGGACCGTCGGTGAAGACCCTGCGCGAACATCCGGACCTGGTGGACAAGGCCGCCGCCGCGGGCCGCGCCACCTACTGCTGGACCGTCGACGAACCCGATGACGTGAAACTCTGCGCGGATCTCGGTGTCAGCTGGGTCGCCACCAACCATCCCGGCCGCACCAAGGCACTGCTCACCCCGGCTTGATCGGCGTTTGCGCAAGTACCGGCGCGGGCGCGCTGATCCGCCGACGTGGCTTGCGGGACGCGGGCCGTCCACCATGTAGGTTGACCCTCCGTGGGTAAGAGCAAGCGAAACAGTCCGAAGCCCGGAGGCAACCGGGCACAGCGTCTCGCCGAGCGGCGGGCGGCGCAGGAACAGGCCGCGCAGGCCGTCACGCGCCCGTTCGATGGGCTCGCCGCGGAATGCGATCTGGTGGCTTTGCAGGAGTTCGTGCCGTCGGCCACCGCGACCCTGAAGCTGGCTCCCGGCGCCGCCGCCGAGCGGCCGGTCGTCATCGGCACGGTGCTGCCCGGTGCGGTCGCCGCGCTGGTTCGCGCGGGCGACAACCCGACCGGTTACGTCGGTGCGCAGATGCAGCACCGCGGCGCCGATCCGGGCGCCGATCTGGCGGCCGCCATCCTGTGGACCCAGTCGGCCGAGCCCGGCGAATCACTGGACGCCCCCGAGGCCGTCACCGGTGGCCCGCGGCTGGCGGACGTCATCGATCCCGGCGCCGCCCTGGAGCTGACCGTGCACCAGGACTTCGACTGGTGGGTGCCCGAGGGTGTGCAGCCCGATCCGCAGGTGGCCGCCACCATCGAACAGGCCAAGCAGGCCATCATGCCGTCGGCTCGCCTCTCGCTGGGCGCGGATTCGGTCGGCGCGGCCTGGTGGGTCGAGGCGGGCGAGAAGGCGCATGTGCGCTGGGTCCGGCCGGAGCCGGAGGACGAGCTGATGCTGGCCCTGGCCCGGCTGCACGCCGCGGGCGGACTGACCTTCGGCGAGGGTTCCCGCTTCGCCGGATCGTTCCGCACGCACGGCGTGCTGGTGCCGGTCTTCGACCTGGATCCGGAGCGGCACGCGAACGAATGGACCAAGCCCGCAGAGGAATTCGGTGCGCGCCTGGCCGAGGCGCTCGCCGTCGACGCGCCGCTCAGCCCAGCCGAGCGCCGCTCCCGCGACGGGTTGCGTTCGCGTCAGGTCACCCTGCGCTGACGCCATGGACGTGGCGGTCCCGGGCCCGAGTTCCGGTGTCGCGCCGAATCATTCGGTGCGGTGCCGGGCTCCGCGACGACATTGCGCCGGGGTCGCCCGCTGAGCCCGCCGCGTGCGCCGAACGGTGTGCGCGGCGGGTTCGATCATTGTGCGGCGGTGAGCAGTGCCCGATATTCGGGTCGCACGAAGCTCCCGCCTGATGTGTGCCGCTGGGCGGGCCTTTGGTCCACGCCCGGCCGAGTTATGCGCTGGCCTCGCTGAATTGGCGTTGTCGTACGAAGCCCGATCTTAGCCGCGCCCGGCCGAGTTTCTGCGCGAGGCATTCGCGTGAACCCTTATCCGGCACGACATTTCGCAGACGCAATCGGGCTGACGCATTATCGGAAAACCGCGGCAGACCCTGCTGGGCCTGCCGCGGTTCGAAAAGGGGGTGGGCGGTTAAATCGCGCCGCCGGCCGCGCTCGGCGCGCCGGACGTATCGCTGGGGCCGCTCATTTCGCGTGCGATGAAGTCTTCGAGATCGAAGAGGTTGGCGCCGGCCCGATCGGCGATGGTGAGCAGCGTCGTCATATTGGCGACCTCCTCGACCTGTTCCTTGAGGAACCACTGCATGAACTGTTCGCCCAGGTAGTCGCCCTCTTCCCGGGCGGTGCTGGCAAGCTGGACGATCTGATCGGTGACCGTCTTCTCCTGGGCGAGGGCCAGTGCGATCGGCTCCCTCGCGTTCTCGAATTTCGACTTCGGGCTGTCGATGCCGGTGAATTCGACGGTGATATCCCGGTCGAGGAAGTACCGCACGATCATCATCGCGTGATTGCGCTCCTCGACCGCCTGGGCGTAGAAGCGCTTGGCCAGCTGCGGCAGATCAGCATTGTCGAACCACACCGCGATGGCGATGTATTGGTGCTCGGCATTGAATTCATGCCTGATCTGATCGTGGAGCAGGCCGTGGAATTTGCTGCGTGGGGTCTCCGGGTGGCTGGACATAGCAGCGACAATATCGCTGGTCAGCCCGCGTGTCATCCAAGTACAACCTTATTGAGGCTAGTGTTGCCTAATTAATTCCGCTGCGGCCCCGCCATTTTCGGCGCCATATTGTCGACGGGCGGTGCGGTGCGCGACTCGCGCGCCAGGAACTGTTCCACATCGAACAGATCGCCCGCGGCCCGATCGATGACGGTGAGCAGCCGCGACATCCCGGACACCTCGGCCACCTGGTCCTTCATGAACCACTGCACGAAACGCTCGCCGAGGTAATCGGCCGATGTGCGGGCCGATGCGGCGAGCGCGGTGATCTCCGCGGTGTAGACGCGTTCGGCCGCGAGCAGGAAAGCTATTGCCGCCCTTGGTGATTCGAAGGTGGACACGATTTCGTCCAAACCCTCGACGGCGACCCCCAGATCGCGGTCGAGCAGATGCCGCACCATCCGCAGCGCGTGCCCGCGATGCCGCTCGGATCTGACATAGCAGTGATTCGCCAACCGTGGCAGGCGCTTCGAATCGAAATACACGGCGGCCGCCAGATACTGCTGTGCGATGGTGAACCCGCGCCGGAGCTGGACTCTGAGCAGTGCGGGAAAGGTCTGGACGACTTCGGTTTCCGGCATGCGATCGACGTTACCGGGTCAGAAGATCGTCCGGGATGGGTCGGTCGTTGGCGATATCGTCGAAGAACTGGCCCGCCTTGGTCTTATCCCACACCAGCACATTGCCGACATCGGTATCCGAGAAACCGCCGATCGGCACCGTCGTGGTCACCGGGCCGCCGCGCAGCGCCCAGCCGAGCTGGGCCAGGTCCCAGATGTGGTCGCCCTTGTCCACCTTCAGCGATTTCGCCGAATCGCTGACCAGCGGCCACAGCTTGAACGGGTTCGCCAGCGTCCCTGCGTCGGTCGCCTTCTTCAGCAGCGCCGTCATGAACATGCGCTGGTGCTGGATGCGATCGATATCGGCGCGCGGCGTCGCGCGGCTGCGCACGAAACCCAGCGCGTTCTTACCGCTCAACCGCTGACAACCCGCTTGCAGATCGATACCGGCGAGCGGATCGTCGATCGGCTGGTCCAGGCACAGATCGATGCCGCCGAGCGCGTCGACCACATTCGCGAACCCGCCGAATCCGATTCCGGCGTAGTGATCGATATGCACACCCGTCGCCTGCTCGACGGTCTGCACCAGCAGCGGCGGCCCGCCGAGTGCGAAGGCGGCGTTCAGCTTGTCCTTGCCGTGGCCGGGAATGCTGACAAAGGAGTCGCGGGGGAGGCTGATCAGCGTCGCTTTACCGGATTTCGGCAGGTGCACCAGCATGATCGTGTCGCTGCGCTCCGGGCCGACATCGCCGCCGGTGGAGTACTCCTGTTCCTGTTCGGGAGTCAGGCCCTCGCGGCCGTCGGACCCGGTGAGCAGCCAGTTGGTGCCGGGTGTGTCGCCGAGGCGGCCCGGGTAGCCCGCGAGCACCGGAATCCGGTTCAACGAGGAATCGAGTTTGATGATCGCGCCGATCAGAGCCAGCACGATGACCAGGATCAGCACCAGGAACCAGCGGAAAAGGTGCAGTTTGCGACGGCGCGGTGGGGGCGCGCCGCGCTCGGCCCGCTTCGGCGGGAGGGCCGGCGGCGGTGGCGGTGCGGCCCGCCGGGGCGGTTCACGGCGCGGCGGTTCGTGGCCATAGCCGCGCTGGTCGTCGAAGGGGACCGGCTGCTGGGTCGGCGCCCAGTTGCGGCGCGGCGGTGCGGCCTGTCGCTCGGGCGGAACCTGTGAGTAGGCCAGCGGCGGGGCATACGGATCCGGGGCGCCGTTGCGCCCGATGACGTGGGTCGGTTCTATCCGTTGCCGCGGCCCGGGCGGCGGGTACGGGCGATTCGCCGGAGATGGGCCGGGGCGGCCGGATTGCGGCGGCACCCGACGCGTCCGCGCATTGGGGTCGTCGCCGTTCATCCTCGAAACTCTACTTGTCGGTGGTGATTCGGTTCATGAAAGAATCTCAGATTCCGCTGAATGCGTTACGGCAGCCACGAAACATGACCGCGCAGTATGGTATAGCCGATATAAGCGACGGCATCGATGGTCGCGTGCGCGATTATCAGCGGCCACAGCCGATTGGTTCGCTGCCAGTAACGGCCGAAGATCAAGCCCATCACCACATTTCCGACGCCACCGCCGAAACCCTGGTACAGGTGGTAGCTGCCGCGCAGCAATGCCGAGGCAAGCAGTGCGGAATTCTCCGTCCAACCGAGTCTGCGCAATCGGGTGAGCAAATATGCGACGACGATCACCTCCTCGGCCACCGAATTCGCACATGCCGAAAGGACGAGCACCGGCAGCCGCCACCAGTGGTCGCCGAGTGAACTCGGCACGATGGTGACGCTGAAATGTAGTGCGTGCGCGATCAGATAGAGCCCGAGACCGGGTATTCCGATGATCGCCGCGAGTGCGAGCCCATGCCAGCCGTCGGGCCGGAACCTGATTCGCGCCAACCCGATCAGCCGCGGTCCGATTCCACTGCGCCACAACAGATATAGGCCGAGGGCGGCCCAACCGGCCAGTCGCAGCACGCCGATCAGCTGGAACAACAGATCGATGATCGACTGCGCCGACCGCGACGGGTTCAACGCCACCGTCTGCCCGCCGACGCCGCCCGGCCGCAGCGCGCTCTCCAATAAGGACAGCGCCGCACTGATCCCGCTCAACCCGAACGTGACGACGAGCACCACGGCGATTTCCATCCGGATCGCCATCCGCTCCCGCCGCGTCAACTCGGGTTCGTCCACCCCGGTGCCGGATTCGACATGCATACGTCGAATCTATTGCCCAGGCCGCGATGCGGCCCGCACCGCCGGATCAGATGCGGCGCAGACCGTTCAGGAACGGGCAGCCCGCGAGCGTGCGGACCGCTCGGCTGAGGGATTCGATATCGGTGGCGGGGGTGCCGAAGGGGAGCCGGAAATCGTGGTCACCGTCGCTGCCTTCGACGCGCAGGGTCAGGCCATAGCGGTCGATGGCGAGCGGATGCACCCGGCCGTGTTGCAGGCGGGCCGGTAGGTGGCGGGCCAGCTGGGCGACGACGTCGGCGTGATCGGCGGTGAGGTGACGCAGCCACGCGGATTCCATGGCGCAGAACGGATCCGGCTGGGCCAGCCGCAGCTCGTCGACGTGGACCGACGCGGCGCCGGTCGAGTCGGCCACCACCGCGGAGTCGATCATCAGGCGCAGCAGCGTCGCCGTATGCCCGACCTCGAGCAGGCCCACGCGCGGATGATCCTTGGCCACCTCGGTGGCCAGCGCGCGCTGCGCCTGGGCCGGCACCGACCGCACCCAACCGCGCAGCCACACCAGGGCGCGCACCGGTTCGCGCAGTGGTAGCGGGGCATGGTCGGTGAGTTCGAGTACCGCGGGCGCGCCGGTCTCGCCGGAATTGCCCGCGAGTACCGCGGCGAGCGAGGCGGCGGGCACCGCGACCACCGCGTCGCCGCCGGGCCGGATGAAGTGCACCGAGGTCGGCGTCGGATCGATGCCGGGCATAGCGAGTACCGCCTGTTCCGCATGTGAGCACGCGCTACGCACCCGTTCCGCGGTGGACGGTGCGACGGTCGAGTTCGTACGCGGCATGCGGACCTCCGGTAGCTGAGGACGTATTAGGTTACCCTAAGCTAAGTGACCGACCGGAGATTGGCAAGGGTTCGCCGCCGCCGGATCGCAAAGGATCCGTTGTCGGGAGCGTCCGGTCGTTGGCTACGGTGGCCTGGTGGCAGACGGATCGAATGAGCCGGTACTGGTGTCGTTGAGCGCGCCGTCCCGGCGAAGTCTCACCGACGGACTGGTGCGTGCAGTCGCGCCCGGCGCCGCCCGCGTACTCGACCTGGACACCGCATCCGAGTCCGAGATCGCCGACTTTCTCGCCGAAATCGCGCACACCGACGGCGGATTCGTCGCACGCGTCGGCGTCGACCAGCCCAGCTCCCCCCAACCCGCGGAACGGGCACTCGCCATCATCGCCGCAACCGCGGCCGCACTCTGCGGCGACGACATCCGCACGGCACTGCGCAGCCCCGACATCGCATTCCTGACTTCGCTGAAACCACCCGCAATCGAGGCCGTTCGCACGGTCCTGCTCGCCATCGAAACCGATGAGCCCACCGAGCTTGCCGCTGGACTGGCGATCCTGGATCCCCGCTGATTCGCGGTTGCTGCCGCGTTCGGTCGGCCGTCGAATTCGGTGGTTGTGGTGAGTTTGTCGCCGGGTTCGGGTCTTGGGTCCGTGCTGATTCGGGATTGTCGCGGAGTTTTGGCGTCCGTCGAATTCGATCGTCGTGGCGAGCCTGCCGCCGGGCGGGCGATCCTGGATCCCCGCTGATTCGGGGCTGCCGCGGAGTTCGGTCGGATCCGGTAGTCCCGGTGACCCGGCTGCGGGGCTGGCAATCCTGGGTCCGTTGAGCGGTCCAGGGTGTCCGGGGGTTCGCGGATCGCCCGGCAACCTGGTTTCCCGCAAGTAATGTCGTAGGGGTGCCCCGCATCGCCTACTTCGGGCCATCTGGAACCTTCACCGAGATGGCCCTCGCCGCCCTCGAATCCACCGGCGTCTTCGACGGACCGGTCGAACGGATCGCCGCGCCGACCCAGGGCGCGGCGCTGGACCTGATCCGGTCCGGCGATGTCGACGGCGCGGTGGTGCCGATCGAGAGTTCGATCGAGGGTTCCATCGCGGCCACCATGGATTCGCTGGCCATCGGGCCGCGACTGCAGATCATCGCGGAAACCGAATTGGAGGTCAGCTTCACCATTCTCGCGAAATCCGGCACCCGCCTCGCCGACGTGCGCACGCTCGCGGCCTATCCGGTGGCGGCGGCGCAGGTGCGGGAGTGGGTGGCGCGGAATCTGCCGCTGGCGCAACCGTTTCCGTCGGCATCCAACGCCGCCGCGGCCGAGGACGTGGTGGCGGGCAAGGCCGATGCCGCGGTGTCGACGGCGCTCGCGGGTGAACGTCTCGGCCTGGCCGCATTGGCCTCCGGTGTCGCCGACCACGACCAGGCGGTCACCCGCTTCATCCTGGTGACGCGCCCCCGGGTCGCGCCGCCGCCGACCGGCGCCGACCGCACCTCCGTCGTGCTGGAGCTGACCAACGAACCTGGTTCGCTGATGCGCGCGTTCGCCGAATTCGCCACCCGCGGCATCGACCTGACCAGGATCGAATCCCGGCCGACCAGAACGGGTATGGGCACCTACCGGTTCTATCTCGACTGCGTCGGGCATATCGACGACATCGCGGTCGCCGAGACATTGAAGGCGTTGCACCGCACCGCGCGGGTGCGTTTCCTCGGCTCGTGGCCCGCCACCTCGACGACCGGTACGCCCCCGCCCGCCGACGAACCGCATGCCGAATGGCTGACCCGGTTGCGCAAGGGGGTGGCGGATCTATGAGTGGCAGATTGATTCTGGTCCGGCACGGGGAGACCGAGGGCAATGTCGCCAAGATCCTGGACACCAGGGTTCCTGGGCTGCCGTTGACCGAACGCGGTGCGGCACAGGCGAAAACGTTCGGTGCGAGTCTGTCGGGTCCGCCGCGGGCGCTGCTCTGCTCGGAGGCGCTGCGCGCGAGACAGACCGCGGGTTATATCGAGGCGTCCACCGGTGTACCGGCGCAGATCGTCGCCGATGTGCACGAGGTGCAGGTCGGGGATATGGAGGGGGAGAGCAGTGCGCAGGCGCATTCCCTCTTCCAGCGGATCTACCGCTCCTGGCATGCGGGCCAGCTGTGGGAGCGCACACCGGGCGGCGAATCCGGCTACCAGGTGCTCGCCCGTTTTCTCCCGGTGCTCGAACAGGTCCGGACCGAACTGATCGCCGCCGATTCCGGCGATGTGTTGCTGGTGAACCACGGTGCCGCCATGCGCCTGGTCGCCCGCTTTCTGACCGGTGTCCCGCTGCTCTTCGCCACCAATAATCATCTGGACAACACCGAAACCATCGAGTTGGCGCCCCGCGGCGACGGCGGCTGGGACTGCACGCGCTGGGGCCGGTACACGCCGCCGTTCGGCCACGAGGTGTCGCCGACGGCCGACGATCCGATGGGCTGACCTGTAACGATTCCGTCTCGCCTGCAGACGTAACGATGGGCTGGGGGAGTCCTGGGGGGTGGACGCAAGCACGTAGACGGGAAAACGACAGTTCGATGAAGCTCTCTTCGCTACGCGGCGCGGCCGCGCTACGAACCGCAGCGGCGGCGCTCACCGCCATGGTGTCGGTGACCTTGCTCGGCGGCACCGCCGTCGCGACACCGCCGAAATCGCCTGCCGTCACCTCCATCACGAAGGAGGGGCGCACCTGGCATCTGAAGGTGTACTCGCCGTCGATGGACAAGGAGATCACGGTCGACGTCCTGCGCCCGGCCGATGACTCCAAACCGGCGCCGAACCTCTACATGCTCAACGGTCTCGATGCCGGTGAGGGCACCGCGAGCTGGAAGGACCGCACCAAGGTGCTGGACTGGCTGGCCGATAAGCCGGTCAACGTCATCCAGCCGATCGGTGGCCGCGGCAGCTACTACACCGACTGGCAGAACCCGGATCCGGTTCTCGGCGTGAACAAGTGGAAGACCTTCTTCACCGAGGAGCTGCCGCCGGTACTGGACAAGACCCTGCAATCCAACGGCCGCAACGCGTTGACCGGCCTGTCCACCTCCGGCACGTCGGTGCTGCAGCTGGCCGAGGCCAAGCCCGGTCTGTGGCAGACGGTCGCCGCGTACAGCGGATGCGCGCAGATCTCCGACCCGGTCGGCCAGCAGTTCGTGAAGTTCGCCACCGAGCTCTGGGCCGGCGGCAACACGGTGAATATGTACGGTCCCGCCAGCAGCCCGATGTGGCGGGATAACGATCCGGTGGTGAATGCGGAGAAACTGCGCGGCACCCTGCTCTACATCTCGAGCGGTAGCGGCATTCCGCTGATGAAGGACGTTCAGTGGTATCTGAACGATGCGCCGGGACCGCAGGGCGCGGTCAACCTCGGGCTCGGCATGGGCATCGAGGCGGCCGTGAACGGTTGCACCGCGAACCTGAAGAGCAAGCTCGATTCGCTCGGAATCCCGGCGACCTATCAGTTCAGCCCGGTCGGCACGCACTACTGGCCGTATTGGGAGGACGCCCTGCACGAGTCGTGGCCGCTGCTCGCGCAGGGAATGGGCATCGCGAGCTGACGTCGACCGCGCGGGAGGGGTTCAGTGTTCCGGCTTCGCCGGGAACTCCTCCCGCAGCGGCAGCGAGTTGATCAAATCCAGCACTGCGGTGCGCAGCCGCGCGTTGGTGCCGCTGCTGAACGATGTCCACTTCACGCCGTCGTCGGATCTGCTCGCGGTGGCGATGAATCGTCCGTTCCGGGTGTCGAATACCGCGATGTGATTGTCGGTGACCTCGCGGGCGCCGTCGCCGTAGATGACACCGACGATTTCGGCGTGCGCATTGCACTGCACCATCGCCGAGGCGATCACCTGTGCGTCGCGGGGCGGGTTGCCGACCTTGGCGAGGCGCTGCGCGGTGGTCGCCGCATCGCCCGCATCGTCGAAGATCGGCACCAGCTGCTCGGTGGGGGCGTTCATCCCGGTGAGCTCGAGCGGTTCGGTCGCGCCGAGCGCCGCGATCAGCGGGCCGGGCAGATCTTCCTCGACCTCGTCGATGACATACGACTGCGGTCCGCGCAGCGCGACGGTGACCAAATCGTCGCCCCGGGCGAGGCACATCCGGTTGACGTGTCCCTCGACGTGCAGCCGCAGCGCGACGACCCAGTGCGGGCGGTACAGCGCCCGCAACCGGTCCTCTAATTCCTGATGAACCACGCCATCGATCAGCAGTTCCCGATCGATGAGTGATTGGGCGGCCGCGGCCATCGCTGCCTCGTGCGCGGTGACGTTGTCGTATTGCCCACGCGTATCCAGCACCGTGGGCAATTCGTCGAACTGCAGTTTCTCCAAGAGGTACTGCATCTCGTCGAGCGACAGCACTACCCCGGCGAGCATCGACGGGCCGCGGCCCGCACCGAGAACCGTCACTTAGCCGTCCCGGCCGGTTCGGCGCCGATAACCCCGTCGGCGGCCAGGCGGCCGTCGGCGAAGTTGTCGGCGGACCGCAGGTAGTCGGGGGTGTTGTGCAGCGACTCGTCGTCCTCGTCCTGAGCCTGACGGCCGAGCAGCGGGCTGGTGCCGGGCGCGGTGGCGCTCGCCGGACGAACCGGCACCCCGGTTTCGACCTTCGCCACCGGTTCGGTGGTCGGTGCGCCGCTGCCCGAGATGCCGTTGCCCCAGCCCTCGGGGAGCTTGAGCGAGCCGCTGGAGAGGCTGACCGTCTTGAACGTGCCGACGCCGACCGATGCGGACCTGGTCCCGGTGCTGGTCGCCGCGGCAGCGGCACCCGCCGCGACACCGCCGCCGATGAAGGTCATCGGCGCGGCCGCGGTGACCGAGGGCGCGCTGATGCTGGTGACGGCGGACAGCGCGGAGGTCGCCGCCGTGCCGACGCCACTGACGCCGGTGGTGGCGATCGAGCCGACCACATTGGCCGCCTGGGTCGCGACGCTGGCGACGGCCGGATTGTTGGCCAGTGCGGTCGCGGCGGCGATCGCGGTCTGTACCGGGTCGGCCTGTGCCTGCTGGGCCGTCTGCTGGGCGGCCTGGTTCGGATCGGCGGTGCCCGCGCCGTGCGCGATGGCGGGCGGGTTGATGAACTGGCTCGGGGTCGCGACCATCGCGGAGGTCGCGGCCTCGTAGGTCTCCATGGTGAGCGCGGCGCGCAGATCGAGCGCGGCCTTCGCCGCCTCGGCCGCCTCGGCGGAGCCGTTCAGCACACCGCCCGTCGAGTAGGCCGCGACGCGCGCCGTATCGGCGGCCGCGATCTCGACCGGATTCGGCATGGCGATCGAGGCGATGGTGTACGCGGTCGCGTTCGCCGCGGCCTTGGCGGCCATACCCGCCGCCATCACGCCCTGCTGCTCGGCCCAGCCGGTGAAGCCGGCGAGCTTGCTGAGCACCGAAAGTCCGTTGATGCCCTCGAGGCCGACGCCGACCTCTGCGATCACTCGCGCGACGGTTGCCGTCGCATCAACCCATGCACCCGTGAGCGCACCCCATGCCGTGCTCGCCGCGTAGATCGGGACGGCGTGCGCGCCCGATTCCAGCGCCAGCGCATTGCCTTCTGCCAGCCGGGGCAGCCAGAACACCCCGGTGATTCCTGCGGTCATCTTTGTTCTCCCCTCTTGGTCGACGCGTTGCCCGGTGCGCGTCTAGATGGCAAGTGTCGCTGCGGTGGCGGCGATGGTGCCCGCGCGCACGGCGTCCTCGGCCAGGTACTGGGCCAGCTGGAGACGCAGGGTCGCGGCGGCGTGGTGCAGTTCCAGCACGGCCTGGGCGGTCGCCCCGTCGTGCGTGACCGCGCCATTGTTGAGGTGGGATGCCGCCAGCATCGACACCTCGTCGACTCCCGAGGGAACAACATGCGTGACGGGACCGCTGAGCGCGGCGACACCGGCCAGCCGATCGGCGACCAGGTCGAGCTCGGCCGCGGCGGCGAGCACGGCTTCGGGTGAGACTAGTACGTGGCCAACCATGTCTCGAACTCCTTCTAGTGGCGGCTATGGGGCGGAACCACGAGAATTCCCCCTACGAGTGATTGGACGCGACGGGTACGCGATCGGTTCCATCGAATCCCCAAATTTCTTGCCCGGTCTTTCGCTGCTCACGAACCCCACTCGAAACCCCTTCGTCGCGTGCATGCTCGCAACCAGCTTGCTAAGACTAGCCCCATCCCAGCTGATGCAGACGCTCTTCGTCAATGCCGAAATAATGTGCGATCTCATGGATCACGGTGATCGCCACTTCTTCGACGACTTCGGCTTCGTCCGAACAGATTTGGAGAATGGTGTCCCGGTAGATCGTCACGGTGTCGGGCAGCGAGCCGCCGTAGTGGCTGTCCCGTTCGGTGAGCGCGATTCCGTGATAGAGCCCGAGCAGATGCGGATCATCCGGATTGCGAGGTTCGATCAGCACGACCACGTTATCGATGGCCCGCGCCAACTCCGGCGGGATGAGGTCGAGCGCATCGCCGACCAGTTCCTCGAACCGGTCGGCGGACATGGATACCGCCATCGGACTACCTGGGTTGCGGTTGCGGCGGCAGCGGTGCGGCGCCCGGCAGCGGGCTCGGGGTGGAGCGGCCGTTGCTCGGCGGCGGCACCGGAGCCTGACCGTTGATCTGGATATCGCCCTTGGCCGAACCGGTGATCGGCGCGAAACCCTCTTTATCCGCGCCCTTGCCGACCATGCAGTCCAACTTGCGGTTACCGGCCAGCCAGCTGCGGGCGTCGACGAAGTCGAAGAACATCGTGAGCGTCTTGTTGCGGATCACGTCGGGCGCGCCCAAATAGTCGGTGGCCGCCTTCGCGCATTCGTCCTGCACGTATTTGTCCTGCTCGTCCTTGGCGGGCGGCGGGCCCTGGAAATGCTGGCCCAGGTCGACCGTCGAGACGATCTCCAGCGCGTGCTGCTGGGCGCAGTCCACCGGATCGGTAGGCAGGTTCTGATTGATGCCGAGGCAGGTGCCGCGGTCGTAGACCTTCGACTGGTCGCCGTCGAGGATGCTGCCGGTGACCGGGCGCGCCGCGCCGGTGGCGCCGCCGAGCTGCACACCGCAGCGCAGCGTGCGATCGCCGTGCTTCCAACCGTCGGGGCTCGGGTACATGAGGCCGATGATGTAGCGACCGCGGGGGTCGTAGCGGCCGCCGAGGTAGTTCTGCACCGCGGGCAGGCAGTGCTCCTCCTTCAATTCGGTGAGCCGCAGCGAATCCGGGAAGCGGGAGCCGGGGCCGAATTCGACGCCGGGATATTTGCTCATATCGATGTCGGCGGCCACCTCGAACAGGTGCTTACCCGAGCAGGACACCTTCGTCAGGTCGGTGCGGTCCGGCTTGGACCAGGTCAGGCAGTCGCCGCGGTCGGCGGTGCCGAACTGCTTGTCCAGGATGGTGGAACCGGGTACGGCCGGATTGTGCGCCTCCAGGCCCTTGTCGTTGCGGAATCCGGTGACGAACAGGGTGACCAGCGCGGCGATCACCGCGCCGGCGGCCACCGCGAGCAGACCCCAGCGCAACTTCGCCGCGGGCAGGTGCAGGTTCACCCGCGTCGGCATGGACAGCGGGCGCTTGCGCGCGGTTTTACCCGGCATCGGCTTCGGCTCGTCATCGACAGACATCGCGATCCATCATGGCAGTGTCCGGGGCGCGGTGCCACGACCTGCCCCGATTCAACCGCGGAAGGCGGACAGGAAAATCGCGGGCAATTTCGCCGGGCTCGCCGTGGCGTAGAACTCGGCGAGCTTGCGTCCGGTGGCCGCGGCGGTGGCATTGTCGACGAACCACGGCGGTTTCGGTGAGAGCGCCAACTCCCCGCCGAACAGCGAGCGCGGCGCGGGCCGGAACGGTCCGTACACCACCGTGCGCTCCACGTCTTCGAGCAGAAAGGCGTTGTGCACCACGCCGATTCCGCTCTGCACATCGTCGAGGGTGTGTCCGGGGAACGCGCCCCACGCCGCGCGCGGGGTCAGGAACGCCAGCCCCGTCCACGCGTTCACCGCGATGGTGCCGTAGCGCAGCCGTTCCAGGGCGCGGTCGACGGCGATGCCGAGCCTGCGCCTGGTGGCCGGGTCGATGAGGACGTTCGCACCGAGCGTCCCGCTGACCTCGCCGTTGACGAATTCGACCGCGTGATGCAGGAATTCGCCGCCGTCGTATGGCAGTTCGACGACGCCGAGCACCGGGGAGAAGTATTCGGTGCGCAGCAGCGGGGTCGTGGTCGCGGGAACCTGCCGCACCAGCACCCGGCTCGCCTCGGGGCCGAGTCGTTCGGCCGAGGGATAGGACGCGAGCGCCTCGGCCACCCGGCCGTCGCTGCCCGGATAGTAGGCGGGCCGCTGCGGCGCCGCGGCGATGGCCGCGCGCAGTTCGGCCAGGAACCGGTCCTTCAGCGGCCAGTTCTCGGCGAGTACGACGGCCTGGGTCGCGACGCAGTTGTAGCCGCCGTTGTGCAGCCGCTGCGTCGCGATGTGCTCGGCCTGGAAACGCAGATCGGCGGCGGACCACTCGCCGGGCACCACGATGGTGGGTGAGACGCCGCCGAGCTCGCTGGTGATCGGCTTGTCCAGCAGCGGACGCCGTTCGGCCCTGCGCTGTTCGGCCTCTGGACCGGTACCCCAGACGATGGTGTCGTGTGTTTTCGCGCTGCCGGTCATGTGCACGTGCGCGACATCCGGATGGTGCACCAGGTATTCACCGGTATCCGCGCCGCCGGTCAGTACGCGCAGCACGCCGAGCTCGAGATACGGCTCGAAGACCATCTCGAATATCGGATACATCGGGTCGGTGACCGGGTTCAGCTTCAGCGCGACCACCCGGTTGTGCGCGTACAGCTCGTACAGCACGTCCAGCGGCGGAATCGACATGACGTTGCCCGCGCCCAGTACGACCCCGATGCCGCCGGTCGTGGTCGGGTCGAGCTGTCCGAGCCCGGCGCGTCTGCGCGCGGTGGCCGCGTCCACCCCGGGCCGCAACCAGACCTCGCCGCGAAAACCGCTGAGCAGCAGGCGATCATAGATATTCAGCGGCAGGACGGGCACGCTCACCCGGTCACCGGGGGCGGCGCCGAGGTGCAGGCCCTCCAGCGGACTGTGACCCGATTCCAGTGCCGCCAGCGTCGCCGACAGCGCGGTCGCGCCCTGCAGCAGAGCCAGCGGACCGGACATCCATTCCTCGCCGACCAGCGGTGAGTCGGCGTCCAGATGTTTGATCGCGCTGGCCGTCGCCACCCATTCCGGTGCGTAGCGGGCGGTGCGCGCGTGCAGTTGGTCGAGCAGTTCGCGACGGCGGGCCAGCGGTGTCGCCGCCCACACCTTCTCGCCCGCCGCCAGTTCGGCGAGCGCCGCGTCGATGGCCGATTCGTCGAAAGTCGTTCCCACGAGCCAACTATGCGCGCGTAATGGGGCTTACCGTCGCGGTACCGCCGATATCGGCGTGAAAACGGAAATAGCGAGCCACTAGCATGAAGGCCCATGATCGACCTCCGATTCCTGCGGGAAAACCCCGAAGCGGTCCGCGCGTCGCAGCGCGCCCGCGGCGAAGACCCCGCCCTCGTCGATGCCCTGCTCGAGGCGGATGCCGCGCGGCGGGCGGCGGTGGCCACCGCCGATAAGCTGCGCGCCGAGCACAAGGCGATGGGCAAGCTGATCGGCAAGGCGAAGCCGGAGGAGCGGTCCGCGCTGCTTGCGCAGGGGCAGGAGATGTCGCAGCAGGTGAAGGAGGCCGAGGTCGCGCAGACCGCGGCGGACGCCGAGCTGGAGGCCGCGCACCGCGCCATCTCGAATATCGTGCTCGACGGTGTGCCCGCCGGCGGTGAGGACGATTACGTCGTTCTCGAAACAGTCGGCACGCCAAGGGAATTCGACTTCGAGCCGAAGGATCACCTGGAGCTCGGCGAATCGCTCGGCATGATCGATATGGAGCGCGGGGCCAAGGTTTCGGGCTCGCGGTTCCACTTCCTCACCGGTTACGGCGCGCTGCTGCAGCTCGGCATGCTGCAGTTGGCGGCGCAGCGCGCGGTGGCCAACGGGTTCACCATGATGATTCCGCCGGTGCTGGTGCGCCCGGAGATCATGGCGGGCACCGGCTTCCTCGGCGCGCATTCGGCCGAGATCTACCGGCTGGAGGAGGACGACCTGTACCTGGTCGGCACGTCGGAGGTGCCGATGGCCGGATATCACGCCGGCGAGATCATCGATCTGAGCGCGGGCCCGGTGCGGTACGCGGGTTGGTCGTCGTGTTTCCGCAGGGAGGCGGGCAGCTACGGCAAGGACACCCGCGGCATCATCCGGGTGCACCAGTTCGACAAGGTCGAGATGTTCGTCTACTGCAAGCCGGAGGAGGCGGAGACGGAGCACCGCAGGCTGCTCGGCTGGGAGCAGGACATGCTCGCCGCCGTAGAGGTGCCTTACCGGATCATCGACACCGCCGCAGGCGATCTCGGCAGCTCGGCGGCGCGCAAATTCGACTGTGAGGCCTGGGTGCCCACCCAGCGGACCTACCGCGAGCTCACCTCCACCTCGAACTGCACCACCTTCCAGGCGCGCAGGCTTTCGATCCGCTACCGTGACGAGCACGGAAAGCCGCAGATCGCAGCGACTTTGAACGGTACGCTGGCCACCACGCGGTGGATCGTCGCCATTCTGGAGAACCATCAGCAGGCCGACGGTTCGGTCCGGGTGCCCGCCGCGCTCGTCCCGTTTGTCGGTACCGAGGTGCTGCGCCCGGTTCGGTGACAAGCCGAAATCCGCTGTCCGCTAATTAGCCACGTGTTCGCCATGTCGGATTCACGGGATGTGGCTACTGCCGGGATACGTTGTGTCTAGGCTATTCATCGTGCGAGGAATCGGGTCTCGCGGCGATACCCGAACCCGGGTGCGGGCCGCGTCTGCGCTGGCGACGGCTATGGTCATGTCCCGGACCACCGGGGCCTTCTACGTCATGGGGGGCGCGCTCGGGCTGCTCATCACCGCCATCGCTCCGGGGGACGAAGGCAATCGGGCGCTGGTCGGTTGGGCGGCCGCCATCGCGCTGCTGCTCGGGCTCAGCCTGCTCGGCTGGGGTCCCCGGGTGCCGCACGCGATCCACCACGGATATGTCGCCATCGCGACCATCCTGGTGACGATCGCGGTGTACGCGTTCCCGAATACCGTTGGGGCCATCAGCCTTGCCGCGTTCTACGTATTCATCGCGTGTGATGCGGCGCTGTTCTTCTCCTGGCCGCTGGCCGCGGCGCATATCGGATTCGCACTGGTGCTGTGCCTTTGGGTGCTGCCCGCGCGGCCGGTGCATCCGGCGCTGCCACTGTGGTCGGGATTGATTCCGGCGGGGGTCACATTCGGTGTCGGCGTGGTGGTCGGCATCCTGACCAGGATGGCCTCGGAGGCCGATATCGATGTGCTCACCGGGCTGCTCAACCGGCGTGGTTTCGATCGGGCGCTGAACTCCGCGATCGAACAGGCCACCCGCGGCGGGCAGGGGCTGGCGCTGGTGCTCGTCGATCTCGATCGCTTCCAGAAGATCAACGATCACCTCGGGCATCGCGCGGGAGACGCTGTGCTGCAACGGGTTGCCGACACCTGGTCGAAGCTGCTGGTGCCCGGGCAGCGGCTGGCCCGGTACGGCGGCGACGCTTTCGCGCTGCTGCTGCCCAACACCACCGAGCAGGCGGCGATCCTGCTCACCGAACAGCTGCGGGCCGCGGTGACGACCGGCTGTTCGGCGGGCGTCACCTCGTGGCAGCCGGGCGAATCCGGATCGTTGCTGGTGAGTCGCGCCGATGTGGGTCTGTACCGGGCCAAGCAGGCGGGGCGCAACCGCACCGTGCTGGAATCGTCGCGGCAGCTGCCGCTGGCGGTCGAGTTGCGGGAGGCGATCGATCGCGGCGCGCTCGACGTGCATTATCAGCCGATCGTCAGCCTCACCGAGGGCGGCGGCAAGGCGGTGGGTGTCGAGGCGCTGCTGCGCTGGTCGTCGAGTGCGCAACCGGATGTCACCACCGAGGGTCTGATCCGGGTCGCCGAAGAGTACGACCTCATCTCCGATCTGGACGAGCTGGTGTTGCGCCGCGCCTGCGCCGATGCCGCGCGGCTGCAGGAGACCTTCGCGCAGCTGGATCTGACGCTGAATGTCAACGTGAGCGGGCTGGAACTGGCCGAATCCGGTTATGCCGACCGGGTTTCCAACATTCTGGCCAGCACCGGCTGGCCGGCGAACCAGCTGGTGCTGGAGGTGACCGAGAGCGAGCTGGCCGCCGAATCCCAAACGGCCATCGGGAATCTGCACACGCTGCGCGAGCGCGGCGTGCGGATCGCCATCGACGATTTCGGCACCGGTTACTCGTCGCTGAGCAGGCTGGCCACCCTGCCGAGCGACATCCTCAAGGTGGATCAGTCGTTCGTCGCGGCCATCCGCTCGGATTCGCCCGCGCCACCGCTGCTCGGGGTGATCGCGGCTCTGTCCAGCGCGCTGGATCTGCAGGTGATCGCGGAGGGCGTGGAGACCGAATACCAGGCCGCGGTGCTCACCGAACTCGGATTCGCCCTGGCACAGGGCTACCACTACAGCGATTCGCATCCGGTCTCGGAGCTGATCAGCGACCTCAACGAGGGCAACGGGCGGGTCGGTTCCGCGGTGCCGGGCCGGGAACTCGGCGGCGGAGATTCGATGCACACCGCCAACGGTTGGCTGCCCCTCGGGTAGGAGGTCAGCCCAGCCACAAAACCATGAGGACGTGCACTTCGTGGCCTTCTTCATGGATCAGGTAAATGACCTCACCCCTACCATCAGGGCCGAACAACCAGTGCCGAACGGCACCGTCCGGATTCTCCTCATGTTGCGGCGGACCGGACCATGGCGTCAGTTGCAGCACACCGAGCAGCTCGGCATAAATAGGGAGGGCTTCGACAGGCAGCGCCGCAATCTGATCCGCGACGTCCGGATCAGTGATGATGCGATACAAGCTATTGCTCCAGGCGACGCTTGATCAGGGACTGTACTTCCTGCAATGACAGCGCCCCTGGGTTTTCCCCCGTGCGGAGAATCCGCTCAGCCTTGGCTTGGACGCGGAAGTAGCTGCCAGGATCGCGCATCTCCGCAAATGCGATGTGCCGCCATTTTTGCAGCAGCGCCTGGATCTCCCGGAGTTCCTTCGTCTGTTTGGCCCTGTCCAGCACGATGCCCCACTCGCGATCGAAGACGTCCAGCAGGGTTGGTGTGAGACTGGCGCGTATCGATGCCGGATCAGCCGCGGGCGGAACCGGCGCAGGGTCGGGTCCAGCGGCGGGGGAGGCCATACGAACACAATAGCCGTCGGTAACAGCAGGTGCTCACGAGTTTCTCCCGGATCGAGCCGGAGGCATCATTCTGGCATAGTGCCTTGCCAGAATCGGTGAAACTGTGAGACGGTTTCTGTCAGATTCCCTACTCGATTGGGGTGCGATGCAATGACGCATGACACAGTGACCTATCTGCCGACGCCGCGACTGTTCACGGAGTTTCCGTTCCGGCAGGCGGTACCGCTGCTGGCGCCGGGGGATCTGCGCTGCACCGCCGCGCAGCGGGCCTCGTTCCGCCGCTTCGCGCAGCTGGGTGATCCGCTGGCCGATGACGTTGTCGCGATGATCAAGCGGCTGCCCGCGGGTGTGGGACGGCAGATGTTCGAGGTCGCGGTGGTGCGGGGCATCGCGGCGGTGCCGGACGCGCCGCCGGAGCTGATCGCCTTCTTCGAGCAGGTGGAATCGGAGCCGTACTGGCTGGACCGGTCCAAGCTGGATCGCGGTGCCAGGGTGGTCGGGCGGACCGGCGTCTGGGGCGGTATCGCGATGGGCATGTTCGCGCTGATGGGCGGCTATCTCGCATCCCGGGCGGACAAAACACTGGTCGGCACGGGTGATCTGGACGCACTGGCGCCGCGCCGGCTCGCGGAGACCACCCAGTGGTGGCTGGATGTCACGACTCCCGGTGGGCTGGAACATAATTCGGTCGGTTACCAGAGCGTGCTGCGGGTGCGGCTGATGCACGCACTGGTGCGGTCGGGCATGAACAGCAGGCCGGACTGGGATTACGCGGCCTGGGATCAGCCGGTGAACCAGGTGCTGACGGTCGGCACGCTCGGCCTGTTCTCGATGGCGAATCTCGTTGGCACCCAAGCACTCGGGCTGCGCTTCTCGGCCGAGGAGAAGGATGCCGTCTTCCAATTGTGGCGGTACGTCGGCTATCTGCTCGGCATCGATCCGCAGATCCTGCCCACCAGCGAGTCCGATACCTGGCGGGCCTACTGGATTCTGGCGGATACCGAATTCATTCCGGACGACGATTCACGGCGTCTGGCCCAGGCCCTGATGTCCGCCGCAGGCGGGCTGTTCCTGGCCGAGGACACGGCGGCCAAGCGCGCCGTCCGCGGACTGGTCACCCAGTATCTGGTCGCGTACAGCCGAATCATGCTCGGGCCGAGCAATTCCGATTTTCTCGGCCTGCCCGACAGCCGCATCTTCCAGGCCGCGGTGGTGACCACCGCCCTGGTGAACAGCGTCCTGGAGGTGCCGCGCCAAATATTGCCCGGCGCAACGCGTTTCCAGGAGAAGTTGGGCGCGCGCCTGCGGGCCCGCCTGGTCCGCGGCTCGATCGCCCGCAACGGCGGCGACCGCACCTACGCCAGGCACGACACCTTCGCCACGAATCAGCGGACCTTACGGGCAGGTTGATCTACCGCAAATCCACAGGGGTAGGTCAGCTCAGCTTGCGCGAACGCAGTTCGTGACCCTTGGAGGTCTTGCAACGGCCCGACTCCAGGTCCCACTGCCAGCCGTGCAGGTTGCAGGTGAGGGTATTGCCTTCCACCACACCGAATTTCGACAGGTCGGCCTTGAGGTGCGGGCAGCGGCGCTGCACCTCCCAGCCGGCGATCTCGGTGGACGCGGAATCGTCGTGTGCCTCGGCGAACCAGCCGTCGGCGTAGGCGATTCGTTCGTCGGTGAGGCATTTGAAGAAGGTGTAGAGGAATTCGTTGTATCCGCCGATCCGCCACGCCTGGAACCGGGTGGACAGGAAGATGGTGTTCACCCAGTCGGGCTCGTTGTCCCGCAGCACGGTGCGCACCAGCTCTGGCGCGATGCGGAATCCGTAGCGGTACTTGCCTTCTCCGTCGATGGGCTGGCGCACCACCCGCTTCGGGAAGTCGAGTACGACGGTTTCCTCGCCGATCACCAGACCCACCGGATAGCCGATGCCGTCGCAGATCAGGTCGCTCTGCGCCATGATCGGCTCGAACAGCGCCTTCAGCGGCTCCAGCAACGAGCCTTCTCCCGTTGCCCAGGAAGCCTTTTCGGCCTCGAGCACCGGTGCCAGCCGCTGCGCCATCAGCTCGATGTACTCGGCCTTGTTGTCGTAGATCAGGCCGGGTTCGAACGGGTGGGTCAGCGCGAGCTCGGCGCCGCGCACATCGGCGACCGAACCCGGAATCATCAGCACGCCACCGGAATTCCCGTGGATGCGCATCTGCTCCAGGAACACCATCTGGTCCGGGAAGATATTGCCCTCGTCGCCGCGATCGTCGTTCAGGTAGCGCAGTTCCTGATCCAGGAATACCGGCGGCCCCGCCGACGGCACCACCCAGGTGGCGCCGACCTGCTCGATATAGCTGCGCGCCCGGTCCATGCCGCGCTGGCGCTTCTGCTTGCCGAAGTTGGATTTGGTGCGCGCCGGAATGTCGTACACCATCGGGTACCAGATCGCGCCCGAGTACTGCAGCAGGTGGATATCGATATGCCCGAACGCCTCGTGCAGCACGTCCATATCGACAGGGCGGGCGTCGTTCATGTTGAAGCAGGTGGTCTCGCCGTCGGACACCACTAAGCCGGAGTCGCCGATCGGTCCGTCGGCGGGCGCGCGCAGCGCGATGATCATGATGTCCAGCTCGCCGCCCGGACCGGTCACCGTGTGCTTGACCGAATCCTCGGTCTCGAAGAACTTGTGGAAGCCGAGCTTTTCCAGCTCCCGCCGCAGATCCGGCACCGGATAGTCCGGCAGCAGCACCGTCGCGTCCTTGTTGACGTGCTCGGCCAGGTTCTTCGCGTCGAAGTGGTCGCGGTGCAGGTGTGAGACGTACAGGAAGTCGCAGTTGCCCAGTTCGTCCCAGTCGAGCTGGGTGTTGTCCGGAAACGGGAACCACGAACCGAAGTACGCGGGATTGACCCAGGGATCGCAAAGGATCGACCCGGCCGCGGTGCGGATATGGAAACCGGCGTGTCCGACGCTGGTGATCTGCACGAGCTGTTCCTCCTGACCGTTACCAGCCATCCAGGGTAGTGGTTACGAGGAAACGTCGCCGATGCAGTAGCCGGTCGCGGTTTCGGCCAGGGTGAAGGTGCGGGTCTGCGTCACGCCCGCGGCATTGGTGACCGGCACCTGCACGCTGAGATAGTCCTGCCGCAGCCGTTCCGAACGGATCTCCTGGTCCGCGAATTTGGTGACGCCGGTGAGCTTGCCCGGATTGTTGGCCAGTGGCGGCTCGGTGGGTTTACCGCTGCCCGTCGGATCCCAATCGGCGGCCTTGCAGACGAGCGGATAGTCACCCTCTTTGTCGGCCGGATCGAGCGGTGTGCCGACGAAGCGGGACAGGTAGCGGCGCACGGTGTGCCGCGCGTCGGCCTCGTTGTAGCCGATCTCGGTGCCCGCCGGATACACCCGTGGGCAGGCGTAACCCGATTTGATCGCGTTCGGGTCGGCGACGACGGTGGTGCCGCGGTTCTTCCAGACCACGCCGTCCTCGGTGACCGCGCCGGGTTGGGCGAGCGCGGCCAGGATCGCCGTCTTGCCCTCGTACATGTCGGCCACGTTCTTCGGGGCGATGGTCCAGCATTTCGCCTGCAGGTCGGTGGTGGAGTCGGTCCGCAGGTCGGCGGCCCAGCGCTGCAGAGCGGGCGCGGCGGCGGGTAATCCAGGAACCGCGCCGACGGGCGGTGCGTCCGCGGGCGGCATCGGCAGCGTCGACGAGGGCGGGCCCGTGGTCGTTGTCTGAGTGAGTGAGGGGATCGCGGCGGGCGGCGTGGTGTTCCGGGCAGGCCGATTCGCGTCCTCCGGGACGCCGACCACGCTGTCGCACGCGCCGACCAGCAATGTTGTCGCGACAAGTACACCGAACCACACCCGCTCGCGGGTCCGCGCCGATTTCAGCTCGCGCACACGGGTTTCCGGTTGAGCGGGTTCCACTTCGACGGTCCTCTTCCATAGGCGTGCGGTGGGGCGAATACGTGACGCGCTGTCGTCGCGGCACGCGCGGCGCGGCGCCGCACTGCCGGATGGGACAGTCTGCGACTACGCTAGCGGAATTGTGGAACCCGTCTACCGGACCGTCATCGGCCTGGCCCGTACCGTCTTCTTCGTTCAGGGATTGAAGTTCACCGTCAAGGGCGATGAGCACATTCCCGCCACCGGTGGTGCCGTGCTCGCGGTGAACCACACCGGCTATATGGATTTCACCTACGCCGGTCTGCCCGTGCGCACCCCCAAGCGCTACATCCGGTTCATGGCCAAGAAGGAGGTCTTCGACGACAAGATCTCCGGGCCGATCATGCGCGCGCTCAAGCACATTCCGGTGGACCGGTCGGCGGGCGCCGATTCGTATCAGGCGGCGGTCGACTACCTGCGGCGCGGCGAGCTGGTCGGCGTGTATCCGGAGGCCACCATCAGCCGCAGCTTCGAGATCAAGGATTTCAAATCCGGTGCGGCGCGGATGGCGATCGAGGCGCAGGTGCCGATCATCCCGATCGTCATCTGGGGTGCGCAACGGGTGTGGACCAAGGGGTTCCCGAAACGGTTGGGCCGCACCAACACCCCGATCTCCATCGCGGTCGGCGAGCCGATCCAGCCGTACGAGCCCGCCGCCGAGCTCACCGCGCAGCTGCGCTCGACCATGCAGCGAATGCTGCTCGACCTGCAGCAGGACTATGTGCACGAGCCGGGCGCCTACTGGGTTCCGGCCCGGCTCGGCGGCAGCGCTCCTACCCTGGAAGAGGCCGACGCGATGGATGCCGCCGAGGCCGAGGCCAAGGCCGCGCGCAAGAACACGGCCGATCAGTAGCGGAGTTTCACCAGTGCAGCGGGAACCGGTTTACGACATTCTCACCGGATTGGTCCGCACCATCTTCGCGGTGCAGGGGTTGCGGATCGATATCCAAGGGCAGGAACGCATTCCGCGGACCGGCGGGGCCGTTCTCGCCGTGAACCATACGGCCTACCTGGATTTCATGGAGGTCGGGTTGGTCGGGCGCAATTCCGGCCGCAATGTGCGCTACATGATGAAGGCCGAACTGGAGCACGGCATCGTCGGCTTTCTGATGAAGCACTGCAAGGCGATCGGCGTCGACCGCACCGCGGGCGCGGAGTCGTACGCCCGCGCCGTCACGGCCCTGCGGGACGGTGAATTGGTCGTCGTCTATCCCGAGGCGACCATCAGCCGCAGCTTCGAGCTGAAGGAATTCAAATCCGGCGCGGCGCGGATGGCGATCGAGGCGCAGGTGCCGATCATCCCGGTGGTGATCTGGGGCGCACATCGAGTCTGGACCAAGGATATCCCGAAAAAGCTTGGGCGGCATCGTTTTCCGATCAACATCCAAATCGGTGAGCCGATCCCGCCCGATCAGCCGACCGAGGAGTTGACCGCGACGCTGCGGGCGCACATGAGCGAATGTCTCGAGGCGGCGCAACGGGATTACCCGATGGAGCCGGGTGCGCGATGGGTGCCGGTGCGGCTCGGCGGCACCGCGCCGACGCTGGAGCGGGCGTTGGTGCTCGAGCAGGAGGAGATGGCCCGTCGGCGCGCGAAAGCCGCTGAGCGCAAAGGGCATTGACCTCAGTCGAACCGCAGGGCGCCCGACGGACAGATCTGAATCGCCTCGGCCACCTGATCCGTCATATCGGCGGACTCGGCTCGGCGCACGACGACCAAGCCGGACTCGTCCTGGCCGAATACCTCCGGCAGCAGCGCCGCGCACATGCCCGCGCCGATGCATACGGCGCGGTCGGCGGTTATTCGCATGGCGTATTTCCTTTCGCTCACCAGCTGATCGGGAGGGAATGCACGCCGAATACGGCGGCGTCGTGTTTGAAGGGTAGTTCGTCGAATTCCGCGTCGAGCCGCAGGTCCGGGAAGCGGCGGAAAAGGGTTTCCAGGGCGATTTCCAGTTCGGCGCGGGCCAGATGATGCCCGAGGCATGCGTGCACGCCATATCCGAATGCCAGGTGATGCCGGGTGGATCGATGAATATCGAAGCGGTCCGGATCAGGGAAAACTGTTTCATCGCGATTTGCCGAACCGATCAGGGCGAACAATCCTTCGCCGGATTTCACGACGGTGTCACCGATCTCGATATCCTCCTTCGGAACTCGGCTCAGAATCGTATCCGCGATGCTCAAATAACGGAGCAGTTCGTCGACCGCGTTCGGCCACAGGTCTGCGTCCGCTTTCAGTTCGGCGAGCGCCTGCGGGTGGCTTAATAGCACGAGAACACCCAGCGCGATCATATTCGCGGTGGTCTCGTGACCGGCGTTTAGCAGGGTCACCGCATTGGCGGCGAGTTCCATATCGCTGAGGCCATTTGCCTGTTGCTCTCGGATAAGCCTGGTGAGAATATCGTCGCCGGGCTGGTCACGCTTTATCGCAAGGAGTTCGACCAGGTATTCGCGCAGCTCGCCGATCGCGATCCGCAGGTCCGTGATGGAGCTGCGGCGATCGACCACAATCCTGGCCCTGGACTGGAAGAAATCGTGTTCGGCATAGGGAACGCCGAGCATGCGACAGATGATCAGGGACGGCACCGGAAGCGCGAAGACGTCCACGAGGTCGGCCCGCGGCGCCAGCTCGGCCATTACATCGAGCTGCGCGTCGACGATCCGCTGAATTTCCGGGCGCATCTCCCGCACCTTGCGCACGGTGAAATCCGATATCAGCAGGCGCCGATGCACCGTGTGTTCGGGCGGATCGGTACGAGCGAAAACTGGGGCATCCGTGTTGAGCAATGCGGCTCGGCCGGGATAGCCGGGCGTGCGGAAATCCGCGCTGATCCGTGGGTCAGCCAATGCGGCACGGACATCGGCGTGCCGGGCGATCAATCGGATGTTTTCGCCGGTGCCGGATTTCGCACTGGCAACGGGTTCGCTGGTCCGCAATTCCCGATATTCCGGTGGCGGATCGAAGGGGCAGCCGGTACGGCCCAGCGGAAAATCGAGCTCTCGCTCCGAGGTATTGTCCACTGTTTCTGACATCAGAATCTCCAATGCGAAATGGTGTTCGATAGCGGATCGCCTGATCAACCGGCATCGGTCGATGACGGTTGGGATGACGATCAGTTATTCCATATATGTGCGTGTCGATCAGACGCGACTGATGGACCTGCACGGGGTCGGTGCGGGCAGATCGCCGCGGAAGAACCTGGCCGGGGGCACGCCCATCAGCGTGCGGAAGTCGGCGGCCATATGCGACTGGTCGTAATAGCCGGTGGCGGTCGCGATTTGGGACCACGGGGTGTTGCCCGCCTGCTCGATGACGTGGCGGACGCGGTTGATCCGGGCGTAATGCTTGGGCGAGACGCCGACGCCGGTAGTGAAAAGATTGCGGAGTTGGCGTTCGCTGACGGCCAGCGTCGAGGCCAATCGGTGCACCGGTGCGGCCGTGGTGGATAGCGCGGTGACCGCCGAATTCAGCAGCGCGCGGTGTGCGCGCTGCGTCGGATCCTCGGAAAGCCGTTGCGGCAGTGTCTCTTCCAGATAAGCCAGGGCATCGTGGGGTCCCAGCTCCAGCAGTGCGTCGGCGAGCTCACCCACGACGCCGGGCAACTGTCCGAGCCGCACGACCCGGTCGGTGATATCCGCCGCGGACACTCCGAGCAGCGGCCGGGTGGCGCCCGGCGCGAGCCGCAGCCGCAGGCATCCGGCGTTCTTGTCGGCCCGCGCGTAGGTGGCCCGGGTGCGCGGGCCGAGCACCAGTGCGTCGCGGCGGCCGGACGCGTCGGTGTGCAGCGCGATCGTGGTAACCGCCTGCGGCACATGGGCGAACGGCTCGGCGCCGTAGCGGACGATGGGGATGTACCCCGCCTCGGTGATCCACGGGCGCAGCGATTCCGGCAGCCGCATCGGGTGTTCGACATTGTCCGCGGTCACGGGTGCCGTTTGCATGGTGGTCACCGGATCCACTTTAAGCAGCTCGGGGCGGGTTCGCTGTGCCGGTTTTTCCTATCCGGCCAGGGGTAACGGCGGCACCGTCATAGACATGATCGTAATTACCGGTGCCACGGGCACCATCGGTGGCGAAGTTGCCCGGCAGCTGGCCGCGCGGGGCGAAAAGGTGCGCGCCGTAACCCGCGATCCGGCGCGGGCCGATCTGCCGACGGGTGTCGAGGTGGTGCGCGGGGATTATCGCGATGCCGCTTCGCTCGCGGCGGCGCTGACGGGCGCCGAGGCCGCATTTCTCGTCGGCCAGCTCGGTCCCGGCTACGAGGAACTGGATCCCGCCCTTGCCGCCGCGGCGCGTGACGCCGGGGTGCGGCGGATGGTGAAGCTGTCCGCGATCGGCACCGGCGAATCCGATCAGCCCGTCAACACGCGGCATCTGCCGGGCGAACAGGTGCTGCGCGACAGCGGCGCGGTGTGGACCATCTTGCGCCCCAGCATGTTTGCCACCAACACGCTGCGCTGGGCTGCGGCGATCCGCGGCGGAAATCCGGTACCCAATATGACCGGTGACGGTGGCCAGGGGGTGACCGATCCGCGCGATATTGCCGCGGTCGCGGTCGAGGCGCTGCTGTCCGACGACCACGCCGGACAGATCTACACCCTCACCGGGCCTGCCGTTCTCAACACGCACGAATTGGCGGCCATCCTGTCGACCGTGCTGCACCGGACGATCGAGGTCGTCGATATTCCGCTCGAGGTGGCCCGAAAGAACTACATCGCCGCGGGCGCGTCACCGGAGTTCGCCGATATCGCGATGGCGGGTCAGGCCTTCGTGCGCGATAACGGCAACGCCGTGGTCACCAGTGATATCGAACGGGTGCTCGGCAGGCCGCCGCACACGTATGCCCAGTGGGCCGCGGATCACGTCGCGGCCTTCCTCACCGCCCCGCTGCCCGGTGGACCCGGTAAGCACCTCTGAAATCGGTTGTGCCGGTTCCTCCTAGAGCACACCGGTGCGCTCGCGGCATCGTGATCGCATGAGTGAAAAGATCAACAACGGTGGAGTTATCGGGCCGCGCGAGATGGTCGAGTTGATGCGGCGCAGCTTCTTCGGCGAAGGCGGCGTCGAATTCGCCGACGATGCGGTGTACGAGACGCCGTTCGCGCTGCCCGGCAAGCCGAAATCGTATAAGGGGCCCGAGGCGATCAATGCGCACTTCGCCGAGCGCCGGGCGGATGCGATGAGCGCCGCGATGGCCACACTGGAGATTCGGGCCAACGAGGCGACCGTGTACGAGAGCACCGATTCCGAGGTGGTGACATTCGAATTCGAGCTGTCCGGCGTATCGAAGGTCACCGGTGAGCCGTTCCGGTTCACCTCGACGATCGGTGTGCTCACCGTTCGGAACGGGAAGATCGTGCGCTGGCGGGACTATCCGAATTTCCTCGGCGCCGCCGAGGTGACCGGTGCGCGTACGCAACTCGCGGAGCTCATCGCCGGGTGACGTAAATCATGCTGGCACAACGTGGTTCGGTATTCGCGCCGAACCGCGTCGGCGGCCGGGCCGGCGGGCCGGTGCCAAACCTGACCGGTATCGGCGCACAGCCGTGGATCGATCCGCGCGATATCGTCGCCGTGGCCGTCGAGGCGCTGCTGTCCGACGCCCATGCTGGACAGACGTACACCCTCACCGGGCCCGGGGGCTCAACACGCATGAGCAGGCCACCGTGATCGGTGCCGCCCTCGGCCGCAAGCTTCAGGTCGTCGACGTACCCGACGAGGTAGCGCGCGAACATCTGCTGGCGGCGGGCCGTCACCGGAATTCGTAGCGGGTGCGCTCGAGGCGCAGGCGATGCTCCGCAAAGCCGTCGACGTCACCATCACCGACGATGTCGAAAAGGTGCTCGGCCGTGCGCCCCGCACGTACTCCCAGTGGGTCGCCGACCATATCGATGCCTTTCGGGCAGGCACCCCGGCCTCCCGGTAACTCGGCGCGTCCTCACTCGAGAGTCCGACGATAGGTGACCGAATCACGGGCGGTGAAACCGGCGCGGAGGTAAAGCCGATTAGCGGCCGCGCGCTCCGGACGTGAGGTCAAATCGACTGTGCGGGCTCCCTTTTCGCGGGCCAGGTCGACGGCGGCAGTGGTGAGGTCGAAGGCGATACCGCGGCCGCGAGCGGACTCGTCGACCACCACATCCTCGATCCTGGCCCGGATGCCCGTCGGGATCGGGTAGGTGACCAGAGTCAACATGCCGACGATCGCGTCATCGAGATACGCGACGAACAAGGTGTTGGACTCGGCGGACAGCAACTCGCCGAGCCCATCCACCGACCACTCGCGCGGCGAACTGGACAACTGACGATTCAACGCGGACACCGCACGCGCGAGCTCCGAAGTGGCCCGCCGCGCAACCTCGATCCTGACCCCACTCATGCCGCCAACCTATGCGATACGACACCCGCCGACCGGGGCGGTTTGGTGGAACGAGGGTATGGCGACTAAAGTTCATCATCGCAAGACGTTGCGAAAGCAGCGAAAGGCAGGCGAATGTAGCGCAGTTGGTAGCGCATCACCTTGCCAAGGTGAGGGTCGCGGGTTCGAATCCCGTCATTCGCTCCACTCGTACCGGCCCATGCCCATGGAGGGCATGGGCCGGGCTCGTTTCGCCATGTTTTGTGGGGGCGCAGCCCCCACGCCCCGCCCGGCGGGGCTTCGCCCCCGGGACCCCCCTTCGTAGGTGGTTGCGTTGGGGTTGTTTTGGGGCGTTTGTTGGCGGGGTCTTTTATTCGGGCCGCTTGTTGTCGGTCTTCGGTGGTGGGAGTTGTGTTGGTGGTGGGGCGTACGAATGCTGTCACTTCGGAGCCTTTTTGAAATAATATGATTTGAAGTTCAGCTTTGGCCTGGCTTCGCTGTGGGCGGGAAGCGTTGTTTGCTTGCCTGCGCAGTTCCTGTCGGCGTAGACGATCACCGGCGTGTCGGTGGCGTTCTCGGGCGAGAATGCTTGGATAGGCTCGTCCGGGTCCTCGCCAATGTATTCGACGCATTTCAGGGATCGGAGATCTCTCTCCTCGATGTGTTGCTTCTTGCCCCCTTCCTTGTACTCGTAGGAGAAAGTTCCGGCGGGATTGGCCGCCGTCGCGTGGGCCGAGGCGGGCATCGTGACGAGGAGGGCGAGGGCGCCGAGAGTGGCGCCGACGGCGTAGCGAGTGTGCATGGAGGGGACCCCTTTTCGCTTGTCGGATGTCGACCGGCGGTCGACATCCATCAGTGAGCATGTTCCGGACTCGACAGCAGCTTCTCGAAGGCGCACAGCGCGCATGCCGTTACCTTCATCTCGGATGGTCATCGGTACGGATTGTTGGACAACGCATCTGATTCGTACCGAATAGAAACATGGATGGGTTCCGGGTACGCCGCACGGAGATGCACGCACGTCACATAGTCGACCGAGCCTCTCGGGCGCTTTCGTGGGTTGATTGCGTTGGGTTGTGTTGGGCGGTTTTGTTGGTGGGGCGCTTTATTGGGGGTGCTTGCTGCTGATCATTAGTGGTTAGAACGCGCTGTCTGGGCGGAGGAGATGCGCATGGTTTCGGAATCTGCTGTGCCGGTGGGTATTTCGTGTTCGAGACTGGGGTATCAACGGAAGTTGTTGGCTACCAAGGTGATCGAGTTTTGGATTGCTTCGGTCAGGGAGGTGTCGGTGTTGAGGGCGAGGCGGGCGGCGGCTATGGCGGCGCCGGTGAAGGCGCCGACGATGGTGGTGGCGGTGAATTCGTCGAGTTCGTCGGGGTAGGTGTTGTGTAGGGCGGTGGCTAGTTGTTCCTGGCGGGTGAAGGTGCGTTGGAGCATGGTCGCGTAGATGGATGGCACGGTGAGTACCAGGCGGGCTCGGTGTTGTTCGAATTCGTCACCTGGATCGATGTGGGCGGCGGTGAGCATGGCGGCGAAGGCGCGCAGCAGGGCGTCGGTGGGGCGGTCGGTGGGGCGGCGGGTGGCGATCGCTTCCAGGCCCGCGGTGATGATATTGGCGCGGTCGCCGAAGAGTAGATCTTCCTTGGTGGCGAAGTAGTTGAAGAAGGTGCCGGGGGAAACCTCTGCGGCCCTTGCGATTTCGGCTGTGGTGGTCTTGTCGTAGCCCTTTTCGGCGAACAGTTGGTAGGCCGCGCGCAGCAGGGTTCGGCGGGTGCGTTCCTTCTTCAGTTCGCGGAGTCCGGGGTCGGCTGTGCGGTGGGGCGTCGATTCGCTACCGGGCTCGTCCATGGTCGAACTCTACTATGGCAACCACAAAATTGTGGTTGTATCAATGTTAGAGTCACTTCAAACTGAAGGTATGTGTGGAATCACTGGATGGGTCGACTTCAGCAGCGACCTCACCGACAAACGGACCATCGTCGAGGCGATGACGGCGACCATGGCCGAGCGCGGCCCGGACGCGGGTGGCGTGTGGCTCGAGCGGCACGCGGCGCTCGGTCATCGGCGCCTCGCGGTCATCGATATCGAGGGCGGCGCGCAGCCGATGACCGTGGAAACCCCGAACGGCACTGTGGCACTGGTGTATTCGGGTGAGGCCTATAACTTCACCGAGCTGCGCGCGGAACTCGTGGCCCGCGGTCATCGCTTCCGCAGCCGCTCGGATACCGAGGTGGTGTTGCGCGGCTACCTGGAATGGGGTGACGCCGTCGCCGAAAAGCTCACGGGCATGTGGGCTTTCGCGCTCTGGGACGCTCGGGACGAGCGGCTGGTGCTGATCCGGGACCGGCTCGGTATCAAACCGCTCTACCTGTGGCCGACCGCCGACGGTGTGCTGTTCGGCTCGGAACCCAAAGCGATATTTGCCAATCCGCTCGCCCGCCCGGCGCTGGGGCTGGACGGCCTGCGGGAACTGTTCACCATGATGACCGATCCGGGCATCGCGATCTGGCACGGCATGCGCCAGGTCGATCCTGGCACGGTGGTCACCGTGACCAGGGACGGTATCCGGACCCGCCGCTACTGGTCGCTGCCGGTGGCCGAGCACGCCGACGACCTGCCGACCACCATCGCAACAGTCCGCGGCATGCTCGAGGAAAGCGTCGCCGGCCAACTGGTGGCCGATGTGCCGCTGTGCACGCTGCTGTCCGGCGGACTCGATTCATCGGCGCTCACCGCACTCGCCGCGGCCCGCCTGGCCGAATCCGGTGAGAAGGTCCGGTGTTTCACCGTCGATTTCGCGGATCAGTCGGAGAATTTCGTCGCCGACGAATGGCATGCGACGCCGGATTCGCCGTTCGCGGTGGAGGTCGCTCGGCACGTCGACGCCGAACACACACGGGTCGTGATCAATTCGGCCGCGCTCGCCGCACCCGAGGTCCGGGCGGCCGTGGTGGCGGCCACGGACCTGCCGCTCGGCTACGGCGACGTCAATGCCTCGCTGCTGCTGTTGGCGCGGGCGGTGCGCGACCACTCCACCGTCGCACTGTCCGGCGAAGCGTCCGACGAGATCTTCGCGGGCTATCGCTGGTTCCACAACCCGGCGGTCTGGGACGCCGACGTATTTCCGTGGCTGGTGGTCGCGCCCCCGGGCACCGGGATACGCACCGAGCTGCTACGACCGGAGGTCGCTCGAGCCCTGGACCTGGAAACCTATGCGCGCGACGCGTATCGGGATGCGATCGCCGAGGTGGCGGTGCTACCGGGGGAAAGCGAATTCGACCGCAGGATGCGCCAGATATCGCATCTGCACCTGACCCGCTTCCTGCGGGGCATGCTGGATCGCAAGGATCGTATGAGCATGGCGACCGGACTGGAGGTCCGGGTGCCGTACTGCGATCACCGGCTCATCGAATACGTGTACAACGTGCCGTGGTCGATGCGCACCCACGATGGCCGAGAGAAGAGCCTGCTGCGCGCGGCGACCGCGGACATATTGCCGGAATCGGTGGTGCGGCGGGTCAAGGGCCACTACCCGATGGCCACGGACAGGACATATTTCGACGCGGTGCAGCGGCAGGTGGGCGCGGTGCTGTTCGAGCGCCCCGACCATCCGGTCCTGGAGTTGATGGATCGGGCCGCCGTCGCCGAACTGGCCGCCAAGGCGCCGGATGGTTTGACCTTCGCGCACCGGTTCGGCTTGGAACAGTTCCTCGATTTCGTCCTCTGGATCGACCACTATCATCCTGAATTGCCTTGATACACAAACAAAAACGGGACGGCACCGAGCCGTCCCGTTTCCGTATTCGAATCAGCTTGCCGTCGAACGGAATCCGCGCAGCCGCAGGCTGTTGCTGACGACGAACACCGAGGAGAACGCCATCGCGGCCCCGGCGAGCATCGGGTTCAGCAGCCCCGCCATGGCGAGCGGAATCGCCGCGACGTTGTAGGCGAAGGCCCAGAACAGGTTGCCCTTGATGGTGCCGAGGGTGCGGCGGGAGAGCCGGATGGCGTCGACGGCGGCGCGCAGATCGCCGCGCACCAGGGTCAGATCGGCGGCCTCGATGGCGACATCGGTGCCGGTGCCCATGGCCAGACCCAGATCGGCCCTGGCCAGCGCCGCCGCATCGTTGACGCCGTCGCCGACCATGGCGACCACCTTGCCGTCGGCCTGTAGCCGTTCGATCACCGCCACCTTGTCCTGCGGCAGAACCTCGGCGATGACCTGTTCGATGCCGACCTGATCGGCGATGGTGCGGGCGGCGGCCGCATTGTCACCGGTCAGCATGACGGGTGTCAGTCCGAGCGCACGCAGCCGCGTAATCGCCTCTGCCGAGGTCGGTTTCACCGCGTCGGCGACGACGAGCACGCCGCGCGCGCTGCCGTCCCAGCCCACCGCGACAGCCGTCCTACCCTCGGATTCCGCTGTGCGCATGGCCTTTTCGAGGTCTGCCGACAGGTGCTGCGACCAGTCGGCGAGCAGCCGGGCCCGGCCGACGATCACCGCGTGACCGTCCACCACGCCCTGTACGCCGAGCCCCTCGATATTGGCGAATCCCTCGACCGCGGGCAGCTCGCCGAACTTCTCCTGCGCGGCCTTGGCGATCGCCTGCGCGATCGGGTGCTCCGACGAATCCTCCAGTGCGCCCGCCAGTTCCAGGATTCGGTCCGCATCCGCGCCGTCGGCGGCGACGGTTTCGATCAGTGTCATCCGGCCGGTGGTGACGGTGCCGGTCTTGTCCAGCACCACGGTGTCCACCCGGCGGGTCGACTCCAAAACCTCCGGGCCCTTGATCAGGATGCCGAGCTGCGCGCCGCGTCCGGTGCCGACCAGCAGCGCCGTCGGTGTGGCGAGGCCGAGCGCGCACGGGCAGGCGATGATGAGCACCGCCACCGCGGCGGTGAAGGCCGCGGCTACGGAACCGCCGGTGCCCAGCCAGAATCCGAGCGTCGCCACCGACAGCGCGAGCACAACGGGTACGAAGATGCCGGAGATCCGGTCGGCCAGCCGCTGCGCCTGCGCCTTGCCGGTCTGTGCGTCCTCGACCAGCCGCGCCATCTGCGCCAGTTGGGTATCCGCGCCGATTCGGTTGGCCCGCACCACGATCCGGCCGCCGACGTTCACGGTCGCACCGACCACGGCGGCTCCGGGTTCGACCTCCACCGGCACCGATTCACCGGTCAACATCGAGGCGTCGACCGCCGACGAACCGTCGACCACAACGCCGTCGGTGGCGATCTTCTCGCCGGGCCGCACCACGAAACTATCGCCGACGGCCAACTGCTCCACCGGAATTCGCTGCTCGACGCCACCGCGCAGTACCGAGACCTCCTTGGCCCCGAGCTCCAGCAGTGCGCGCAGCGCCGCACCCGCCCGGCGCTTGGATCGCGCCTCGAAGTAGCGTCCGGCCAGGATGAAGGTGGTGACGCCCGCCGCGGCCTCCAGGTAGATGCTGCCGCTGCCGTCGGTGTGCGAGACGGTGAATTCGAATGGGTGCCGCATGCCCGGCATCCCCGCGGTGCCCCAGAACAGGGCGTATATCGACCAGCCAAGCGCCGCAAGGGTTCCCATCGATACCAGGGTGTCCATGGTCGCGGTGTAGTGCCGCAGGTTGGTCCAGGCGGCCTGGTGGAAGGGGAGCGCGCCCCACACCACCACCGGTGCGGCCAGCGTCAGCGAAAGCCATTGCCAGTTGGTGAATTGCAGCGCCGGGATCATGGCCATGGCGATCACCGGCACGGTCAGAAAGAGGGAGACCAGCAGCCGGGTGCGCAGCGCCGCGGTCGGATCGGCCTCGGCCGCCGCGGTTTTCGGCTCCGCCTTCCCGGCGGGTAGCGCCGCGGTGTAACCGGCCTGCTCGACGGTGGCGATGAGCCGCGCGGGGGAGACGTCGCCGGTGAATTCGACGCGCGCCTTCTCGGTGGCGTAGTTGACCGTCGCGGTGACGCCGTCGAGCCGGTTCAGTTTCTTCTCGATGCGGTTGGCGCAGGACGCGCAGGTCATGCCGCCGATCACCAGCTCGACCTGGCCGGTGGCCGTTGATTCTGTCGTGAGGGTCATCGGGGGCTCCTCTCATCACCGATATTCGTACCATACCCCCCTAGGGTAACTAGATGTCAAGGCCGGAATATGCCGAGTGCCCGGCCGAGCGGCCGGGCACGGCGGATATCAGGGCCGATAGGTGACGAGCCGAACGGCGGGCGCCGAGACCACCTGGGCGTCGCCGTCGGGGTCGAGCCGGATGTGCAGGAAACCGCCCTCGATCCGGATCAGCACATCGTCCACCTCGTCGGTCGGCCTGCCGTCCCGCCCGGTGATCACGTATCCGCTCACCAGCTGGACCTTGTGCGCCTGGCGCCAATTCGATTGCATGGCGGTCTCTTTCGGTTCGGCCGCCGGTGCGGGCGGGAAGTCCAGCTCGGGCCGGGCGACGTGGTTGAAGTAGTTGGAGAGGGTATTGAGCGCGACATGTCCGATGGTTTCGGCTATTTCGGCATCCGTAACGCCCTGCGCCCGGGCCGCTGCCAGTGCGTCGTCGGTGATATCGCCGCGAGTGCGCATGACCGCGGCGGCGAGCTGAAGCACCGCGTCGGTGTGCGGATCGTCGGCGTGCGCGTCGCGCGTGGCCTGGATCTCCTCATCGCTCAGCCCCAACTTTCCGGCGCGCATGGTGTGCGCGGCGACGCAGTAGTCGCAGCCGTTCTCGGCGGCGACCAGCAGGGCGAGGCGTTCGCGGGTGCGGGCGCGCAGGTCGCCTCGGGTCAGCGCGTCGCGGAAGTTCAGATAGCCGCGCAGGGTGGCCGGGCTGTTCGCCATGGTGGCGTAGAGGTTCGGTACGCGACCGAGCTGGCGCCGCACCTCGGTGAGCAGCTCGCCCTGTTCGGCATCGGCGGTTTCGGCGGTCAGCAGGGGTAGCCGGGACATCTGCACTCCATGTTGTTCGAAATCTGGTGGTACCGAACGGTTCCGAGCAAGACGGTACTGATCAGTACCGTCTTCGTCAAGAGGAACGGTACCGATTGGTTCCGTTCTGCTACGGTGGGTTCATGGCAACACGGGCGAGGCAGCGGCTGCTCGACACCGCTGAAGAGCTGTTCTATGCGGAGGGCGTCCGCGCGGTCGGGCTGGAGCGATTGCTTCAGGAGTCCGGGGTCGGCCGCGCGTCGTTCTACCGCCACTTCGCGAGCAAGGACGACCTGGTGGTCGCGGTGCTGACGGAACGGGATCGGCGCTGGCTGGCCTGGCTACGAGAAGCGGTGGCGGACAAGGCATCCGATCCGGTGGACCGGCCACTAGCCGTCTTCGACGCGCTGGCGGAGCGGTTCGCGCGCGATGATTTCCGCGGGTGCGCCTTCATCAACACCATGGTCGAGGTGGCCGATCGCGAGAGTGCCGCACATCGGGTGGCGGACCGGCACAAACAGCATGTGGCCGAGTACTTGGCCGAGCTGTTGGCCGCGGCGGGTCAACCCGACGCGGCAACGCTGGCAAAGGAATTCGCGCTGCTGGTGGACGGTGCGATCGTCACCGCGTTGCGCGAGGGCACGCCGGAGGCGGCCGCCAGGGCGCGCGCCATCGCGGAGCGTCTGCTCGGGTAGCTGCCATCGCCTCTCGTACTTCCGAACGATTCCGCTCGACTACTACAGCACGTAGTATCCGATTTGTGTGGATCGGTGATCGGCGATGAATTTCGGACTCTGTGGGCTGATGATGGTGCTCGCGCCCGTCGGACCTGGTACGGCCCGCAGGGCGTCAGCTCGGGTCGGAGCCGCGAATGGCGGCGAACCAGAGCGCGGCCGCCGCGGCGACGCAGGTGGCGCCGAGGAAGGCCGCGAGACCGCCCCCTGCGACGTAGACCCATAGCAATCCGGCGAAGGGCGCGGCGACCGCCGACTGCGCGTCGAACAGGAGACGACGGGAAATCCGCAGCGTGCCAGGGGCATTCGGGTCTGGACGGGACGGATTGTCGATGAGCCTGCCGGGCGGCTCGCTGGAGCGCACCCGCCCTGACGGGTACACGCGCAGCTCGCCGACACACGGGGCGCGGCCGTCGAGCGTCGCGGTGGTTTCCGTCATCGTCAGCAGTGCGGGTTCGAAATACACCGGCAGCCACAGGTTTCGGCCGTCGACGGAGAGTTCCAGCCAGGACCGGCTGTCCAACCGGTGCTGTTGGCGCACCCGTTTCGCCACACCGGTCGCGCCGGTCAGGCCGTTCGTCAGGTATCCCAACGCCGTTGCGAACCGAAAGACGCTGTAGCCCAATACGAGAACCGCGACGGTGGCCAGTCCGGCACCCTGATCCGAATCGGCGAACGGCACCCAAGCGGCACACACCGCGAGGACGCCGATCGTCACAACCGTCGGATAGGCCAGCGGGTGGCCCGATCCGAAACTCACTTCAGGAAGCCGACTTTGGTGTAGTCCAAAGAGGCGAGGCCAGCCGCGCCGTAGTTGGCGAGATTCGCCCGCACTGCGACATTGCCCGGCGATTGCAACAGCGGAAGCGAATGCCCCTCCTCCCAGATTTTTCGATCGACCTGGTTGGCCAACTCGATCGCCTTCTTCGGGTCCAGTTCGGAAAGCGTCTGTTCGATAAGGGCATTCAGCTCAGGTGAGCCGATGTGGCCATAATTCCCCTGGAAATCCTTCGGGTCGTAGCCCCAGATCTGCAACATGCTCCCGAGGGGGAATGCGTCGCCCTGCCAACTCCACTGCGCCATATCGAAATTACCGGGGCCGATCACATCGGTGAAGAACCCTTTGCCGGGCTGGGTCACGATATCGACCTTGACCCCGACCTGGGCCAGATTCTGCTGGATGATCTGCGCGATCTGTACCCAACTGAGGTCGTTGTACATCACATCTCGGATTTCCAGCTTGCGGCCGTCTTTTTCCCTGACATCCCCGTTCAGCTTCCAACCCAGGTCGTCGAGCTCCTTCGCGGCAGCGGCGGGATCGTAGGGCAGGCTGTTGTCCTGGTAGCCGTTCTGTCCCTGCAAGTAGATGTGATTGTTGAGCGGGACGGGGTGCTCGACCAAGCCATTCTGAATGGCCGTGGCAATGCCCTGCCGGTCGATCGCCTTCGAAATGGCAACCCGCAGCTTGGGGTCTGCCAGGATCGAACCTGGTGCGCCGTTGTAGGTCAAGTGGTTCCAGAAATTACTGGGGGCTCGGCGGATGGCTATGCCAGGAGTGCTCGTCGCGGTTTTCAGATCGTCGCGGTTGCCGATACCGACCGCGTCGATCTCGTTGTTTTGCAGTGCAGGTACCAGGGCCGCGCTGTCGAGGACGCTGAAGGTTATGGTGTCCAGTTTCGGCGTGGCACCCCACCACTTCGGGTTGTGGCCCAACACGATTCGACCTTGAGCTCGGTCGGTCGACTGGACCGTGAACGGTCCGGCGGTGAGGGCGATCCCGTCGACAAGACTCTTGTTGAACGCCTCTGGGGTGGCCGTAACCGATTTGGGGAACAGGGCCGAATTGCCCGCGAACTGGCCCTGCCATTCGGCGAAATGCCTACTGAACGTGATGATGGCCTGCCGGTCGTCGACGCCACGCTCGACCTTCTCGACTCGATCGAAACCGACGTTGTTCGATATTTGGAACGCCTTGTCCCGGCCGCTCAGCGCATTGGCCTGAGATTGGATGTCCTCCCAGGTAATCGGGCTGCCATCGGACCAAACCGCCTTGGGATTGATGGTGTAGGTGACCTGTTGCGGATCGGTATTGGTCAGTTTGACATCAGTGAAGTAGTCGGTGTTGACCGAGAGCTCGCCGGAGGCGCTGGTCCGGAAGGCGTGCGGCATCATCGGACGCTCGAGCCCCCCGATCTCGCCATCGTTTCCGTCGATGCTCAGGTTGTTCCAGTTGGCCGGGTAGGCGGAAAGCGCGAGCCGAAGATTGCCGCCGTCGCGGAGGTCGGCGACATCGTGCGGGTTGATGTCATTTGTGGTGCCTAGCGCCGCTTCGGTGCCCGGCGGTGCGCTGGTCTCGTTCGACGAACATCCGGTTGTCATCAGTCCGACGGCGAGTACGGGCGCCGCGAGGCGGGTCACCGTTGAACGAAGCCGCATGGGGCGCTCCTTTCGGCAGACGAGGCTGCGTGATTACTTGATGGGTACGGGAATCGCGTCGATGAGCGCACGAGTGTACTCATGCTGCGGGTTTGCGAAAATTTGCTCGGCGGGACCAGATTCGACGATCTTGCCGCGGTACATCACCGCCACGTCGTGCGCGAGATTGCGCACCACCGAAAGATCATGCGACACGAACAGATATGACAGTCCGCGCTGGGACTGCAACTCGCGCAGCAGGTTCAGCACGCCTGCCTGGATTGATACATCGAGCGAGGAAACCGGCTCGTCCAGTACCAGGATTTCCGGGTCGAGCGCGAGGGCCCGCGCGATGCTGATGCGCTGCTTCTGCCCACCGGAGAAATCGGCGGGATAGCGGTCGGCGTGCTCCGGGCGCAGACCGACCTGGTGTAGCAATTCCGGTACCCGGGCGGCGATTTCGGTGCGGGAACGCCCATCGATCCGTAGCGGTTCGGCAATCGCGTCGAATACGGGCAGACGTGGATCGAGTGATGCGGTGGGATCTTGGAAGACGATCTGCATCGCCCTGCGGATCTCGTGTTTGCGAGCCTTGGTGAGTGTCGCGACGTCGTTGCCCATGATTTCGATACGGCCGGACTCCGGCTGCGCCAATTCCAGGATCTGGGTGAGTGTGGTGGTTTTTCCGGAACCGGACTCACCTACCAGCGCCAGTGTTCGCCCGGCCAGCAACTCGAGGCTGATGCCATCGACGGCGCGCACTTCACCGGTGCGGCGGCGGAAGACCACGCCGGAGGTAATGGGGAAGGTTTTCACCAGGTCCGAAACCCTTAGTACAACCCGCTCTTCGATGGTGACTTCGTCGACCGGTGCGCTGATCTCGCGGCGGTACGCCTCGAAAAGGGCCTGGGATCCGACCTCCGCGGTGCGAATACAGGCGGCGGCATGGCCCTGGTGGGTCATCTCCAAGGGCGGCTCGGCGGCGGTGCATTCGGCGATCGCGACCGGGCAGCGGGGTGTGAACGAGCATCCTGGCGGCAGCGCGTGCATCGCCGGCGGTGCACCGACGATCGGAATGAGTGGCACCCGTGCCGGACCGTCCATTCGTGGAATCGAGCCGAGCAGACCAACGGTGTACGGCATCCTCGGCTCGGTGAAAAGCTCAGTGGCGGTCGCGGTTTCCACGATCTTGCCGGCGTACATGACAGCGACCCGGTCGGCCAACGTCGCCGCGATACCCATGTCGTGGGTGATCATGACAACCCCAGCTCCAGTGAGATCGCGTGCCTTGCGGAGCAATTCGAGGATCTGCTTCTGGACCGTCACATCGAGGGCCGTGGTCGGCTCATCGCAGATGATCAGCGCAGGATCGTTGGCGATGGCCATCGCGATGACCACCCGTTGCCGCATACCGCCGGAGAACTCGTGCGGGAATGCTTTGGCGCGCACGGCCGGATCGGGAATGCCGACGAGCTCTAGCAGTTCGACAGCCCTGGCCACTGCTTCCTGTTTGTTCGATTTGCCATGCGCCAGTAGGGCTTCCGCGATCTGATCGCCGACTCGATAGACAGGAGTCAGCGCTGAGAGTGGATCTTGGAACACCATGCTGATCGAACTGCCCCGCAGCCGCGACAGCTCGCGATCGCCGAGGCCGAGCAGTTCCCGTCCGCGCAACCGAACTGATCCACTGATCCGGGCCTGATCCGGCAGCAGGCCGATCACGGCGAGCGATGACACCGATTTGCCCGACCCGGATTCGCCGACAATGGCCAGCACTTCACCGTCGGCGACGGTGAAGTCGATGCCGCGCACCGCCTCGATCCGTCCCTCCTCACCGGGGAAGGAGACGCGCAGATCAGTGACCTCCAGCAGCGGCGCGGTCGAGGTCCGTGAGCCGGTCATGCTTTTGCCCTGTTCTTCCGTGCCCGCTTCGCACTCGGATCGAATGCGTCGCGCAGTCCATCGCCAACCATGTTGGCGCACACCACAATCGTGATAAGCAATCCGCTGGCAGGGAGGAACAGCCAGGGATAGGTCATCGTCGAATTGGTGCCGTCGGCGATGAGAGAGCCCAGCGAGACATCCGGCTTCTGCACGCCGAAGCCGAGGAAGCTGAGCCCCGTTTCAGCCATGATCGCCGCACCGACATTGAGGGTGGTGTCGATGATGAGGATCGAGGCGATGTTCGGCAGGATATGACTGAGTATCACGGTGCGAATCGGTGCGCCCATATATCTTGCCGCTCTGACGAATTCACGATCGCGCAGACTCATAGTCAGCCCGCGCACGATACGGGCGCTGATCATCCAGCCGAATACGCTCAACAACACGACAAGGAGGGTGACGGAACCGCTGCCCTTGGTTCGCGGTGCGAAGATTGCGACGATAATGAAGCTCGGCACGACGAGCAGCAGATCGACGAACCACGTGATGACGCGGTCGGTCCAACCGCCGAGTAGTCCAGCCAGTGCACCAGCCAGCGACGCGATCGCGGTGCTGAATACCGCTACGGACAGGCCGATGATCAGCGATTTCTGCATACCACGCAGAGTCTGGGCGAATACGTCCTGACCGATCAGCGTGGTGCCGAACGGATGCCGTGCGCTCGGCGCCTTCAACAGTGCGGTGTAATCCAGCTGCTGGTAGTCGTACGGCAGAAACGGCGGTAGCGCGAAACTACAGATAGTCAGCATGAGCAGAATCAGTGCGCCTAGCACTGCGGCCTTGTTGCGCCGGAAGCGCCGCCACACCAACCTTCGTCGGCCAGCCGCCGCGATTTCGGGTGCACCCTGGACGATGATCTCCGCTTCGGTCATCCGACACGCACCCTGGGATCAAGAATCGCGTAGACAACATCGGAGAGCAGGCCGGACACCAGCACAACCAAACCCGCAAACGCCGTAATCGTCACGACTACATAGAGATCCTGCGCATTGATGGAGTCCACCAGCCATTCGCCCATGCCGTGCCAGCCGAAGATCTTCTCGGTGAATGTCGCACCGGTGATCAATCCGAGCACGCTGTAGGCGAACAGCGTAGCCATCGGAATTAGCGCGGTGCGCAGGCCGTGCTTGTACAGAGCCCGGTTGCGCGTGAGTCCTTTGGCGCGGGCGGTACGTATGAAATCGCTCTGCAGCACGTCCAGCATGGCATTCCGCTGGTAGCGGCTGTATCCGGCCATAGCACCCAACGCCAGTGCCAGCGTCGGCAACACCAGATGTTGCAGGCGGTCCACCAACTGTGGACCGAATCCCTCGATCTTGTTGGCCGAGGTTTGGCCGGTATAGAGGAATACCTGTTGCCCGGTGAGCTGATTGACCTGCAGCGCACCGTATTTCAACAGCGTTGCGATCACGAATACCGGTGTGCTGAGGATCAAGAGCGAGACGATCGTCGTGAAATAGTCGCTGAACCGATATTGCCGGATGGCGCCTGCCGCACCGATCAGCACGCCGAGCACGGTGCCGATCACTGAGCCGATCGCCAACAGCCGCAGGCTGACCGAAACCCGCCTACCAAGCTCGTCGCGCACCGGCTGTCCCGTCAGCGTCTTGCCGAAATCGCCGTGTACCACACCTTTCACCCACGTCACGTAGCGCTGCGGGATCGGGTCGTTGAGATGCAGCTCCTCGGCCTTCGCATCAATCACCGACTGGGGCGGCCGCGGATTGCGGTGCTCGAGATAGTCCAGCGGCTTGAACGTGAGCGAGGCCAGGCTGAACGTCATGAACGATGCCAGCAGGAGTAGTACGACATAGTTGAGCGCACGTCGCAGCAGAAAGCCGGTCATCGGTCCCCTGGTTCTCGGTCGGGTATCTGGTCGATCATAAAGACGTGCCCGGCTCGACGTGCGCTACGCGCGCATTCGACTTAGACCTCTATTCTGGCGGCACAGCCGCACGCGGCAATGACAACACGGGGGAGAAGCATGAACTATCCACAATTTCCGTCGCGATACGAGCCGTACCCGGGATATCCGGCGAGCACCGCGCCGCCCAGCGGCACGACCGCGATCATCGCCGGGGTGCTCGCCGCCATCGGCGCGGTCGGGCAATTGCTCAGCGGCGCCGTAAACGTCTTCTTCGGCATCTCGGACGCGGTCGACAGGTTGAGCGACTACGACTCGACCGGGCTGTTCGCGCAGAGCTGGTACAAGCCATTCGTGGTGAGCACCGGGCTGATCGCCATCGTGTCCGGGGCATTGCTCGGCCTCGGCGCGATCGCACTGCTCACGCGGCGGCGATCCGGGGTGATCGCGATCGTCATCGGCTGCGCGATCGTCGTCGTACTCGGCGTCATCTCGTTGATCGTGACGCTGAACTACTCCGCGGATAGCGTGCCGTCGGCACAACTCGGCGGCGTGGCCGGGGCGATCGGGCTGCTGTTCCCGGTGGGGACAGCGGTGCTCGCCTTGGTGCCGAGTACCCGGCGCTGGTTGGAGTTCAAGGCGGCCCAGCCCTATCCCGTTCCTGCGGGCTACCCGTACGGAAATCCGCAAATGTACAGCGCGCCAACCAGTTTCGGTGCCCCGCCTTATCCGGCCGCACCGGGGGCGCCAATGGCTCCGAGCATGCCGGGATCCCCGCTCGCCACAGGAACCCCGGCTGTCCCGTCGGTCGGGCCGGAAACTCCTGCTGCGCCAGGACCATCAGTTGGGCCGGGAACGTCGGCGGTGCCGGGAGCGCCTGTGGGGCCGGAAACTCCTGCTGCGCCAGGAGCGCCGGTCGCGTCGGGAACCCCGGTCGCTTCGCAGTGGTCTTCTCCGGCCGCGCAACCCGATCAGCCGCTCGGCGCGTTCGACTATCCGCCGATGCCCGAGTCCGGCGCGCCTGAATCGTCGGCCGATGATCAGTGGCGGCGTCCGTCGTCCTGAGGTTCGGCCCGCGCCCACCGTGTATGGGCCGTCCCGCAGGATGAATAGGTGGTACCTCTGCGCCGGGACTGTCGGTCGGGTCGGGAGATTCGGCGGTGCCGGGAGCGCCGGTTGGGCCGGGAATCCCGATCAGCCGCTCGGCGCGTTCGACATGCCGCCGATGCCCGAGTCCGGCGCGCCTGAATCGTCGGCCGATGATCAGTGGCGGCGTCCGTCGTCTTGAGGTTCGGCCCGCGCCCACCGTGTACGGGCCGTCCGGCAGGATGGAATAGGTGACACCCCTGCACCTGCCCAAGCCGAAACTGGTGGCCACCGATGTCGACGGCACCCTGATCGACCACAACGAGCAGGTCACCGCGCGCACCAGGGCCGCGGTGGCCGCGCTGCTCGCCGACGGCGTGCCGTTCGTGCTGGCCACCGGCCGCCCGCCGCGCTGGATCGAACCGGTGGTGCAGGGGCTCGGTCACGCGCCGCTGTGTGTCTGCGGCAACGGCGCGGTCATCTACGACAGCGCCACCGACCGCGTGCTCGACAGCAGGACGTTGGATGTGGAAACCCTCGCCTGGATCGCCGAACTGGCCGAACGGGCGCTCCCCGGCTGTGGTTTGGCGGCCGAGCGGGTCGGAGCGCGGGCACACGACGCGGCGACACCACAGTTCGTCAGCTCACCCGAATACGAGCACGCCTGGCTCAACCCGGATGACACCGCGGTCTCCCGCGCCGAGGTGATCGACGCACCCGCAATCAAAATGCTCATCCGCCTACCCGGCGCGGCCAGTGGTGCGATGCGCGCGGCGCTGACGCCGCTGGTCGGCGACCGCGCTGACATCACCTACTCCACCGATCACGGTTTGATCGAACTATCCGCGCCCGGTGTCACCAAGGCATCCGGCCTGTCCACCGTCGCGCAGCGATTCGGCGTGGCCGACGCGGCGATCGTCGCCTTCGGTGATATGCCCAACGACGTACCCATGCTGACCATGGCCGGCCGCGGCGTCGCCATGGCCAACGCCCACCCGGAGGCGCTCGCCGTCGCCGACGAGGTGACCGCGGCGAACTCCGCCGACGGCGTCGCCGTCGTCCTCGAACGCTGGTGGGGCTGAACCGAAGCCATACGTCTGTCCGCGCACGACTGCTAGTCCGGACCGGGAGGCAGTAATAGCTGTCTAATGGGCGCTGTCGACGTCGTCCGCCGACTCGCGCATGGCCGGAGCGAATCGTGGGGGGGGTACGCCTGGCGGGTGTTGTCGGCGATGTCGTCTTCGGACCTGCGCACGACTGGAGCGGATGCGGAGGTGCGCCTATCGGTTGGTGGTGTGGCCCGAGGGGATGGCGACGCCGGGAGTCGGAGGTGGTGTCGGCGTCGATGCGGTGCTCGGCGCGACCGTGCCCGGCTGTGACGATGAACGATCTTGCGGTGCATCGCGTTCCGGCGTCGCTTTGGCCGGTGCGCTTTGGTCCGCGATCGAGCCCGGCGCGGGCACTTCGTCGTGCTGAGCTGAATCCTGCTGCGGCACAATATCTTCGGTGGCGAACGATGACTCGGCGGGCTTCTGCTCATCGGGCGGGGTGACCGTCGCGGGCGGAAGGCTACCGCTCCGCGTGGCCGCGTGGTCGGATACGGAATCCGAGTTAGCTGTCGGTCGGGCCGGAACATAGTGTGGAGCAACGCTTCCAGATGTCGACAGACCGGTGGGGACATTCGCGCCGAGCGTGGCCGGACCGAGGCGGACCGAGACGGGCTCGATTGCCGAGTCCGCGGTGTCGGATTGCGCCGGGGCATCTTGTGCGGTCGACGACTCTGGTGCGGTTGCCTCGTCGGATTGGGGCGAATCAGGTTGTGCGGCAGGCGGTTCAGGTGCGGCGGCCGGTCCTGGTTGTGCGGGCGGGGTTTGCGCTCCGGGATTCCCGGTCGGTGCGACACCGCCGTTCTCGGCCCCCGGTGCGGCGCTACCCGGCGAGGCCGAACCACGCTGCGCTGGTTCGGATCCTCCGCCGGGTCGGATCGAATTCGGTTGTGCGGCAGTCGGACCAGGAGCGATGGGTGCATTCGGGCGCGGTGCGGTCACCGGTCCGGGAACGGTGGGCGGGACCGAACCGGGTCGAGGGGAAGCTCCGGCATTCGGGCTCGCCACGAGTGGGGGCACAGCAGCTGATCCGGGAGCCACGGACGAGGTCGGTGCGGATTGGGCGGATCCGACGTTCGGATTCGCGCGGGGTGAGGGCGCAGTGGCCGGTCCCGGCGTGGTGGGCGAGATTGCGCCGGATCGGGGGTCCACTACAGCATTTGGGCTAGCCGTTCCGACTGAGGGGGCGGTGGTGGATTTGGGGGCGGGGTTGAGTCCGGCCTGTGGGGTGGTAGCCGATTGTGGGGCCGGTCCGGTATTCGGCACGCCGACCGGGGGCGCGGCGGCAGGTAGTTGAGGTGTTGCGTCGGATCCGGCGGCGGGTTGTGGAGCGGGTCCGGAATTCGGCGTGCCGACCGCAGGTGCGGTGGCAGGTGGTTGAGCCGTTGCGTCGGATCCGGACTCGGCCGCGGTGGCCGGTTGTGGGGCGGGTCCGGTGTTCGGTGTGCCGACTGCGGTGGCAGGTGGTTGAGGTGTTGAGCCGGATCCGCCCTCGGGTGCGGCGGCCGATTGCGCGGCGGAATCGGGTTGGGGTGTAACTGCTTGTGGGGCAGCGGGTTCCGGGGTGGTGCGGCCGGGGACGGAGCGGCCGGAGGGGTCGCCCTGTGCGTCGGGGATGAGTTGGAGGAGGGTGGAGAAGTCGACTACCTGGGCGCCGAGGGTTGGGGTCGCGATAATGACGCCGTTGGTGAAGAGCCGGTAGAGGCCCGCGTGTCCCGGTAGCGACATCTCGGGGCCGAGTGGTGTGCCGACGCTGCTGTTCGGGCCGCCGATCCTGCGGTATTCGACCTCGATCGGAGATTCGATGCCGGAACGCGGATCCGGTGTGCCGCTTGGTACTTCGCGGCCGGCGAGTTCGCCGGGTGTCGGACCGACGGCGAAGGCGCCGATATCGGCCGGGCTGCCGCCGTCGGGTGCGGCGGAGTATTCCGAGCGCAGGATCCGGCCCTCGCGCAGCAATACGGTTCCGGCGGTGGCGGCGACCGCTGCGGCCGAGCGCGCATCCTCCTTCGCGGTGCCGGGATACATCTGGCAGTCGTCGGTGTCGCAGGTCTGCGCGTACGAATACCGTTGTTCGGCAAGGGCATACGAGCGGGCGGCGATGGCCTGCGCGCGCAGCGCCTCGACCCCGCCCTGATCGGCCCAGTTGGCCAATACCTCGGCGGGCACCACGCCGAGCAGATAGTCCTCGACCACCACCTGATTGACGGTGCGTGCCTCGCCATTGTCCATGGCGACACCGAGCGCGCCGCGGTATTCGCCGCCGCCGCACAGCTTCAGGTGCTCGGCCGCCGGGCGTCCGGGTCCGGGATCCATCGGATAGGCCCACGGATCGTCGGTGGTGGCCTGCCAGACGGTATCGCCGTCGCAGCCGACGGTGACGACAACGTTGGCCCGCCCATCGGGCAGCGCGGTGAGGTGAGCGGTCTGGTCCGGGTTCAGCATCCGGCCAGCGACCCGTAGCCCCGCCTCCGCGTACGTATCGAGTGCGCTGCCGTCGCGGCCCATCAACCGCACCCGCACCGGAACATCCGGCACCGTACCGAGCGCGGCGCCCGGATAGTAGTGGTCGAGGATGTGCTCGGCGGTCCAGCCCTGGACGGCGCTGTCGAATGCGCCGACCTGACTCATGCCGCGGCCGTGCCCGTAGCCCGCCGCGCCGCGCAACAGCGGCGAATCGGGGTGCCACCAGAGCAGTACGGTGCCGGTGAGCAGCACGGTTCCGCCGGTGATCAGGGCAGGTGTGAGTCGCGGCAGGCCGGGCGTGCGCCGCCCGAGCGGGGCGAGTGTCACGCGCGAGAGCCACGCGAGGTCCGGGCGCGACCATCCGGCGGGCCGCGCCGCGCGCCCGCGTAGTCGGTCCTTCTCGTCCCCGTTCCGGTGCTGCCTGCCTCGCATCCGTTCACTCCCACGGTTTTCCAGGACCGGCCGGGTTTGCTACCTGTCGGCATGTCGCCCAGCACCGTCGCCACTCGAGAGCTACATTCGAGCAATTGAATAAACCTCAATCAGAGGTTTAGCATATGTGACAGTTGTGACTAAAGTGATCTTTGATGCGTCCGGCGCGACCCTATTTTTCGCGACCGAGACGACAGCAGGCGCAGCGATCACTGGTTCGACCTGAATGGAGACGCGCGTGCCGTACCGAAAATCGAAACGTTCCTACGTGCTCCCGGTGGTCACCACGCTCGCGGTAGCGGCCCCGCTCGCGACCCTCACGCTGAGCGATTCGTCCGACTACCGCACCACCACCGATTCCGGTATCGCGGCGGTACCAGCTCAACTCGCCGAGGTGGTGCTCAGCCAGGCGCCCGATATCGTGCTCCCATTGCGCGAGCTGACCGGCCTGAACCTGCCCGATCTGCATCTGTCCGATCTGCGGATGCTGCCGCTGCCGACCTCCATCCCGGTGCCCGCGGGTATTCCGGTGCCGCCGGGTATCGAGCTGCCAACGGAAATCCCACTGCCGAGGCTGAATCCCCCACAGGCCCAAGCTAATCCGAGCCCCGCCCCGGCGCCGAACGCGAATTCCGGTCAGCCCGGGTCGATTTCTCCGCAGGCCGGGCAGTCCGCGCCCCAAGCCGGGCAGTCCGCGCCCCAAGCCGGGCAGTCCGCACCGCAGGCCGGGCAGTCCGTGCCTCAGGCCGGGCAGCCCGCACAGCAGGCCGGGCAGTCCGCCCCGCAGGTCGGGCAAGCCGCCCCGCAGGTCGGGCAATCCGCACAGCAGGCCGGGCAGTCCGCCCCGCAGGTCGACCAAGCCGCACCGCAGACCGGACAACCCATACCGCAGACCGTGCAGCCCGCGCCCAGGCAACCCGCCAAAGCCCCTGCGGTCCAATACATTTCCGATAGCACCCAGCTGGCACCCGGCACAACGCCGGACACTCCGGCCCTCGCGCCGGGCGCGATACCGCCCGACCTGCTGAACAAGGTCGGCGCCCAGGTGAAGGAACTCACCAGGGATAAGCCGTTCAGCGTCGTCGCGCTCACCGCGCCGACCCTGGCCGACACTACCGCGCTGATTCGCGCCAAACAGTCCGACGGCACCTGGGGTCCCTGGTTCAACACCGAATCGGTGGACACCCGGCGCGCCGATCGCGGCCCGGCCGACCGCACCACCGGCACCGAGCCGATCTACGTCGGCAACACCAACGCAGTGCAGATCCTGGTGACGCGCAAGCAGGCGGCCGCACAGGTCCCGCCCGCGCCGCAGCTGCCGCTCACCGATCCGGTGGTGCCACCGCCGCCCGTGCCGGCACCGGCCGCCGCGCGCGGTGACGACCCGGCTCAGCTCGGCGCGGCCGCGCTCAAGGCGGTGTTGATCGATCCGGGCCGCGGCGCGATCGATGCCGCCCTCTCCGATGTCGCGGGCGCGCTGCCCGGCGGCGGGCCGAATGTGATCAGCCGCGCGCAGTGGGGCGCCGACGAATCCATCCGCTGCGAAAACCCCACCTACGACGATCATCTCGGCGGTATCACGGTGCATCACACCGCCGGACGCAATGACTACGGCAAGGCCGAATCCGCCGCCATCGTCCGGGCGATCTACACCTATCACGCGAAAACGCTCGGCTGGTGCGATATCGGCTACAACGCGCTCGTCGACAAGTACGGCCAGATCTTCGAGGGCCGCTACGGTGGGCTCGACCGCCCGGTGCAGGGCGCGCACGCGGGCGGCTTCAACGAGAACACCTCGGGTGTCGCGCTGATGGGCAATCACGAATCCGAGCCGCCGACCGATGCGGCGCTCAACGCGATCGGCCAGTTCATCGGCTGGCGGGCCAAGATGGCCGGGCTCGATCCCAAGGCCAATACCACCATGTATTCCGAGGGCACCGAGTTCACCTCTTACGCCCAGGGCCAGGCGGTGCAGCTGCCGATCGTGTTCGCGCACCGCGACGTCGGCAACACCAGCTGCCCCGGTGACGCGGCCTACGCGCTGATGGATCGCATCCGCGATATCGCCGCGAGCGTCGTCGCCGGCGCGCCCGCCGCAGCACCGAAACCTGTTGATCCGCTGCCTGATTCGAGTGGTCCGGCACCGAGCCAGCCCGATCAGCCCGCGCCGCGACAGCGGACCGGCCAGCCGGATCTGACCGCGCTGGCCGCGCTCACCGCCAAGCTGCTCGGCATGGTCAACGACAACCTCGTCGCCAGGCACTGGTCCGAGCGCGGCGGCGCGAACGGACCGCTCGGCGCGCCGCAATCCGAGGTGCTGCCCGCGGCGCAGGGCCAGCAGTACGCGAAGTTCGTCAACGGTTACGTCTACACGACGCCGACCGGGCAGGTCTTCGAGGTGGCCGGGGCGATCCTCGACCGATTCCTCCAACTCGGCGCGGACGCCGGTGTCCTCGGCCTGCCGTTGAGCAACGCCTACCCGGTCCCGGACGGCTTGCGCTCGGACTTCCAGAACGGCTCGCTGATCCTCAACCAGGTGACCGGCCTTGTCAGCACGGTTTGGAAAACCTACAACGACACCTATCAGCAGGAAAAGGGCAACAACCCAACCGCAACGCCCGCTCCGGCGAAGTGAATTCGGTTCGGCCGCACCAGTATTGATCCCGTATCAGGCTCGGTCCGCAGCGGATCGAGCCTGACGCATATCCGGACGAGCCCGCCGAACCACCAAGTGCCAGAGCAAGTTCGGTGCACAACACGCGCACCGCAGATCGGCCGCGTGAGCGCCGGTCAGGCATCATCGGGCACCGCGTCGCCGAGGGATTCGGTGAGCGCGCGGAGCAATCCTGCGAGCTGGCCACGGGATTCGGTGTCGAGTGCGGCGAGCATGCGCTCCTCGTTTTCCAGATGGATGGGTAGCAGCTCGTCGACCAGCGCGCGGCCCGCCGGGGTGAGACGTACGCGAATCGCGCGCCGATCCTCGGGACACTGTGCGCGTTCGACCCAGCCCCGCGCCACCAGGCGGTCGATGCGGTTGGTGATCGCGCCCGAGGTGACCATGGCGACCTTGATGAGCGCGCCCGCGGTGAGCCCGTCGGCGCCGCCGGACCGGCGCAGCGTCGCTAGCACGTCGAACTCCCAGAACTCCATCTCGTATTTGGCGAAGAACTGCTTCAGGCCGTGTTCGAAGAGTCGGTTCAGCCGCTGGACCCGTCCGACCACCGCCATCGGCGAGGTGTCGACCTCGGGCCGCTCGCGCCTCCAGTGCGCCGTGAACAGGTCGATCGCATCGGCCACGGCCCTCTCCTCTCGATAACCAAATATCTGAACATTGATCTACTTGACGATGAGACATCTCAAGGAGTAGATATCTCAACATTGAGAATATCAATGAGGAGTCACCGACATGACCACACTCGCCGAGCGCACCGGATCCTCGGTCGCTGGCACCCTCGCCGTCACCGCGCTCACCCCGATCGTCTGGGGTTCGACCTACGCCGTCACCACGGAATTCCTGCCGCCGGAGCGCCCGCTGTTCACCGCGCTGATGCGCGCGCTGCCCGCGGGTCTCGCGCTGCTCGCGATCACCAGGACGCTGCCGCGCGGCGCGTGGCTCTGGCGCTCGGCGGCACTGGGCTTCCTGAATATCGGCGCCTTCTTTCCGCTGCTGTTCCTGGCCGCGTACCGGCTGCCCGGCGGCGTCGCCGGTGTACTCGGCGCGGTCGCCCCGGTGTTCGCGCTGCTGCTCGCGGTCGGCGTGCTGCGGGAAAAGCCCAACGGCCGCAAGCTGATCGCGGGCCTGATCGGCGTGTTCGGCGTCTCGCTGGTCGTCCTGCGGGCCAACGCTCAGCTCGACACCGTCGGCGTGCTCGCCGGACTGGCCGGTGCGGCGTCGATGGCCATGGGTACGGTACTCACCCAGCGCTGGGGGCGGCCCGACGGCGTCGGCCCGCTGGCGATAACCGGATGGCAGCTCACCGCGGGCGGCCTGTTCATCCTGCCGCTCGCCCTGCTCGTCGAGGGTGCGCCGCCCGCGCTGGACGGCCGGGCCATCGGCGGCTACCTGTACATCGGCGTGCTCGGCACCGCGGCGGCATACTGGCTCTGGTTCCGGGGCATTTCCAAGGTGCCCGCTACCTCGGTCGCCTTCCTCGGCCTGCTCAGCCCGGTATCGGCGGCGGTGATCGGCTGGGTCGCGCTGGGTCAAGCGCTGAGCCCGCTACAGGTCGCCGGGATCGCCATCGCGCTCGGTAGCACCGTTGTCGGTCAGTTGGTGCGCAAGCCCGCGGTGGTCCGCCCAGCCGAACGGGCACTGGCCGACGCCGAGGTTGCTGTCTGATAATTGGGCTTGACCTTGACGTTACGTCAACTTGCAAGCTGTATGCACCGACGAAATCGAAAGGAGGAACGGTCATGAATAACGGGGAATGGTCCATTCAAGATCTGGCGAAGGCGGCCCGTACGACCAGCCGGACGCTGCGCCACTACGGCGAGCTCGGGCTGTTGCCACCGAGCCGGACCGGTACCAACGGCTACCGCTATTACGACCAGGACTCCTTGGTGCGGCTGCAACGAATCCTGCTGCTCCGCGAACTCGGCCTCGGCCTACCGGTCATCGCCGAGGTGCTCGCGGGCCAGCAGGACACCAGCGCCGCATTGCGTACGCACCTGGAATTGCTTCGGCAGGAACAGGATCGGATCCGGCGCCAGATCGAATCGGTCCAAACAACGCTGCACAAGACGGAACGAGGTGAACAACTCATGGCGGCAGAGGTTTTCGACGGCTTCGACCACACCCGGTACAAGGATGAGGTGGTCGAGCGCTGGGGCAAGGACGCGTATGAGCGCGGCGACCGCTGGTGGCGTTCGATGTCGAAGGATGAGCAGAACGCGCACTTTCAAACGCACCTGGATATCGCGGCCGACTACGGCCGGACGCATGCGGCCGGGCTCGCGCCCGACAGCGACGAGGTGCAGGCCATCGTGCAACGTCACTACGACTGGGTCGCCCTCGGCTGGCAGACCCCGATGCCGGAGCTGGACTATTTCGCCAACCTCGGCGAAATGTACGTAGCGGACCCGCGTTTCGCGGACAACTACGACAAGCACGGGGCGGGCACGGCCGAATTCGTCCGTGACGCGATGAAGGCCTTCGTGGCTGCTAGGCGGTAACCGGCACCCCGGTTGCCATCCGCCCGAGGGGAACGCCCGCACAGCACGAGCTGTGCGGGCGCTTTCGCGTCCGGATAACGCCGGTCGTACGATCGGAAGTATCGGCCCAGCTGGGGAGGATGGCTTCACAATGACGTATAGCTATTTACCCGCGCGACCGGACGTCCGGTTCCGTGTGCGCAGCGTCTTCGGTCCCGCGGCCGTGGCGCTCGGAATTCTCTTGGCGCTGAACAATTTCTGGGGCGCGCGCGGCGTCCTGTTCGGCATGATCAGGAACGATCAGCATCTGGACCGATCGTTCGCGATCTTCGCGCTCGCGGGCGCGATCCTGCTCGGTGTCGCCCTCACCTACGGCGCCTTCCTGCTGGCGCTGCGGGATGATGCCGGGCGCTACACGATTCAGGTCGCGTCCGGCCTACAGGTGCTGGTCGCCGCGGTGGCGCTCATCTGCTCGCTGGTCGGCTACCGGCCCGAGTACGGCATCGATTGGCTACCGAGTGGCCGGATCGCCTACGACATCTGGTGGGCGGCGTCGAACGGCCTGCCCGGTGAGCTGACCGCGCTGCTGCACAATGCCTGGCTGCCGAGCCTGATCAGCGGCGTCCCGGCGCTGCTCACCTTCCTCGTCACCGGATCCCGCAACACCGAGCGCTGGGTCGCACGCGGTCGCCCGAGCCGTTCGGTATTCGCGACGCGAACCTCATGAGCGCAGCGCCCGCATCAGCTGCTCCTCGGTGATCGGCGGCACCGGGACCGGATGGGCGGCCGCGGCGCGCAGGCCGTCCAGTATGAAGGCCAGGTTCCGTCGCCAGGCGTCCGGGGCGATCTCCGCGGTGAATTCGACGACCCGGGTGTGCGACCATGTGATGAAGGCGATGTCCTCCAGTGCCCAGTCGGCCCGCAGCGCACCGGATTCCTGTGCGCGCGTGATGATTCGGCGCATCAGCCCGTGCCCGTACTCCTGCGCCCTGGCGAATGCCGGGCTGGGTGCGGCGCGCAGAGACAGCTCGTTGAGCATGCGATCGGACGCGTGTAGTTCGCAGATCTTTTCCACGAGATAGACGAAAGCGTCCCAGGGGTCGTCGATTTCGAGCGCTTCCTCGGCGATGCGGGTGCCCGCCTCGATCCGGTCCTCGACGGCGGCCGCGATCAGGTCCTCGCGGGTAGGGAAGCGGTTGTAGAGGGTGCCGATGGCGACGCCCGCCCGGGCCGCTATCTGCTTGAGCGGCGCGTCCAGCCCGCGTTCGTCGAAGACGGCGCGGGCCGCCGCCACCAGCGCGTCGCGGTTGCGCCGGGCGTCGGTCCGTAGCGGCTTGTCCTCGGGCACTCGCCGATCCTACAAATCCGGGACTCGAATTATCTTGAGCAGAGGTTCAACTTAATGCTACCGTCGGTTAGCTAACTTGAACCTGCACTCAACTTAATGGGGTAGTGGTATGACCAAGACCATCGCCATCTTCGGATTCGGTCCCGGACTGGGCATGGGCACCGCGCGGCGCTTCGGCCGCGAGGGGTTCCGTATCGCCGTCATCGGACGTGATCCCGTCAAGGCGAAGGCGCACGTCGAAGACCTTGCGGCGGAAGGAATTACCGCGACCGCCTACACCGCGGACGTGATGGACGAGGCGCAGGTGTTCCGGGTGGTCGACGAAATCACCAGCGCCACCGGGCCGATCGATGTCGCGATGCACGGCGCGGCGGCCGAGATGGCGGACCGGGTGGCCTCGACCCTGGCCGTTGAGCCCGCGGCACTGCGAATCCCGTTGACTATCAAGGTCTATTCGCCGATGTGGATGGTTCGCGCGCTGGCCCCGGCGATGATCGAACGCGGCGACGGGGCATTGCTGTTCTCCTCCGGCCATTCGACCCGTCACGTACAGCCGTATCTGGGCAATTTCGGTATGGCGCTCGGCGCTCAGCACGCCTACGTCCAGCAGCTGGCGGCCGAACTCCGGGACAGCGGCGTCTACGTCGGGCTGCTGAGCATCGGCGCGCTGATCGGCGCCAGCAAGGCCGAACGGCTCGTCGAGGAACATCCGGAACTCATCCCGCCGGGCCTGGAGATCGTCCGAATGACGAACGACGAGCTCGGCGAGCACTACTGGCGCATGTACACCGAGCGCGACCGGGTCGAGGTCGAAGTCGGATTCCCCAGCTGAGTCCGATGGCCGTCGGTGCTCGTCACGGCGAACAATCGGCGAAATGCCGATGACCGCGATCGGAAAATCGCCCGAGCACCGACGGTCCCGGCCGGACCCCCTGACTCGCCCCGGTCTCGCTGCGGACTTCCGATACGCTGGGCTCCCGTGACCGTCGCATCGTCCCCGGGTAACTCCGCCACTTCCGCCTCGCAGTTCGACCTGATCGTCGTCGGCTCCGGCTTCTTCGGGCTGACCATCGCCGAACGCGCCGCAACCCTGCTCGGCAAGCGGGTGCTAGTGCTCGATCGCCGCCACCACATCGGCGGCAACGCATACTCGGAGCCGGATCCGGAAACCGGGATCGAGGTGCACAAATACGGTGCGCACCTGTTCCACACCTCGAACGAGCGGGTCTGGGAGTACGTCACCCGATTCACCGCGTTCACCGGTTACCGGCATCACGTCTACGCGATGCACAAGGGGCAGGCCTACCAGTTCCCGATGGGGCTGGGCCTGCTCTCGCAGTTCTTCGGCCGCTACTTCACCCCGGACGAGGCGCGCAAGCTGATCGCGGAGCAGTCCGGCGAATTCGATACGAAGGACGCGCAGAACCTCGAGGAAAAGGCGATCTCGCTGATCGGCCGCCCGCTGTACGAGGCGTTCATCCGCGACTACACCGCCAAACAGTGGCAGACCGACCCGAAGGACCTGCCGACGGGCATCATCACCCGGCTGCCCGTGCGCTACACCTTCGACAACCGCTACTTCAACGACACCTACGAGGGCCTGCCCAAAGAGGGGTATACGAAGTGGCTGGAGAATATGGCCGCCTCCGAGCTCATCGAGGTGCGGTTGAACACCGACTGGTTCGACGTGCGCGAGGAGCTGCGCGCGCAGAGCCCGGACGCCCCCGTGGTCTACACCGGCCCGCTGGACCGCTACTTCGATTACACCGAGGGTGAATTGGGTTGGCGCACCATCGATTTCGAGACCGAAGTGCTGGAAACCGGTGATTTCCAAGGTACCTCGGTGATGAACTACAACGACGCGGACGTGCCATACACCCGCATCATCGAGCCGCGCCACTTCCACCCCGAGCGCGATTACCCGAATGACAAGACCGTGATCATGCGCGAGTTCTCCCGTTTCGCGCAGACCGGCGACGAGCCCTACTACCCGATCAACACGCCGGAGGACCGCGCCAAACTACTCGCCTACCGCGAGCTGGCGAAGCGGGAAACCGCAACGGCGAAGGTAATTTTCGGCGGACGCCTCGGCACCTACCAGTACCTGGACATGCATATGGCCATCGGCAGCGCGCTCAGCATGTTCGACAATGTCCTGCGGCCGCACCTGGAGTCGGGCGCGCCACTCGTGGATGAGGAGGCGTAGATGAGCGACACTTGCGCAGCCTCGCTTATCGAAGCCGACCGGGTGCGGGTGTCCCGCAGAATCACGGAAAGCAACGCATGACCTCCCAATCGATCCTGGAAGAGATGACCACCGAGACCCGCGCCAAATCCCTGCTGCAGCGGATCATTCTGCCCAGACCGGGTGAGCCGCTGGACGTGCGCACCCTCTACCTGGAGGAATCGCCGACCAACGCCCGGCGCGCGCATGCGGCCACCCGCACCTCGCTGTCGATCGGCGCGGAGTCCGAGGTCTCGTTCTGCACCTACTTCAACGCGCTGCCCGCCAGCTACTGGCGGCGCTGGAGCATCCTGACCTCGGTGGTGCTGCGGCTGGAACTGGCCGGGCACGGCCGGGTGGACATGTACCGTTCGAAGGCGGACGGGTCCCGAATTCATGTGCAGGGCAAGGAATTCGCGGTCGATTCCGGGCAGGAATCGACAATCGTGGAATTCGAGACCGAGCTGAGCCCGTTCGAGGACGGCGGCTGGATCTGGTTCGACATCACCACCGATACGGCGGTCACCCTGCTGTCGGGCGGCTGGTACGCGCCGGTCGAGGCGCCGGGCGATGGCACCATCGCATGCGGTATGCCCACCTTCAACCGCCCCACCGATCTGGTGAAAACCCTTGCGGCACTTGGCTCGGACCCGCTGGTGCTGGATAAGGTGACCGCGGTGATCGTCGCGGACCAGGGCAACCGCAAGGTGGTGGACGAGCCCGGTTTCACCGAGGCCGCCGCGGTACTAGGCGACCGGCTGATCCTGCGCGATCAGCCCAACCTCGGCGGCTCCGGCGGTTACAGCCGGGTGATGTACGAGGCGCTGAAAAATACTGCGGCGCAATACATCGTCTATATGGACGACGATATCGAGATCGAACCGGATTCGATCCTGCGCGCACTGGCCTTCGCCCGCTTCGCCAAATCGCCGATGCTGGTCGGCGGGCAGATGCTCAACCTGCAGGAGCGCTCGCACCTGCACAGCATGGGCGAGGTGGTGGACCGGGGCGTCTTCATGTGGACCTCGGCGCCCAATGTCGAATACGACCACGACTTTTCGAAGTACCCGCTCCGGGATCGGGATAATTCGAAGCTGCTGCACCGGCGCATCGACGTCGACTTCAACGGCTGGTGGACCTGCGTCATCCCGCGGCAGGTGGCCGAGGAGATCGGCCAGCCGCTGCCGCTGTTCCTGAAGTGGGATGACGTCGAATACGGTTTGCGCGCAAGGGATCACGGCTATCCGACGGTCACCCTGCCGGGTGCCGCGGTATGGCATATGGCCTGGAGCGACAAGGACGACGCGATCGACTGGCAGGCCTACTTCCACCTGCGCAATCGCCTGGTGGTCGCCTCGCTCCAACTGCCGGGCAACGGTCGCGGCATGGTCGTCAACACGATCAAGGCGACGCTGAAACATCTGCTCTGCCTGGAGTATTCGACCGTCGCCATCCAGAACCTGGCCATCCGCGACTTCCTCGCCGGGCCGGACCGGCTGTTCGAACTGCTGCCGAGCGCGCTCGGCGCGGTGCACGAACTGCGCAGGCAGTACCCGGATGCGGTGATACTGCCGTCCTCCACCGAATTGCCGCTGGCCAGCCACATCGGCGTCGGCGCCGTCGGCGAACCGGCCAACCCGCTGGCGAAGATCATCCGGCTCGGCAAGGGCGTGCTGCACAACTTCCGCCCCGCGCGGCCGGAACATCACGACACCCCGCAGCTCAACGTGCCGACGCTGGACGCGCGCTGGTTCCTGCTCTCGCAGGTGGACGGCGTCACGGTGACCACCGCCGACGGGCGCGGCGTCGTCTACCGCAAGCGCGATCCGCGCCAGGCGCTCGGCCTGTTCAAAGAGGCCATGCGGTTGCGTAAGGAACTGGCCGCCCGCTTCCCCGAAATGCAGGAGCGCTATCGTGCCGCTCATCCGCGGCTCACCAGCACTGCGGCCTGGGAACGCGCCTTCGGAATCGACCAGAACGGGAGCAAGTAGTGAACGCGGTCAATCCGAGCGTGCGGGATTTGAGCGAAGACCGTTCGGATACAACGGATTCCGGTACGCGCCCGCCGGAGGTGGCGGTCATCAACGCGGTGCAGGCCACGATCGGCGCCAAGCCCGCGGTGGTCTCGGCCGCGCGCGGCATGTCGCATTTCGGTGAACATGCGCTCGGCTGGGTCGGCATCGCGGCGGCGGGCTGGCTGGTCGACAAGCCGCGGCGCAGGCAGTGGGCCGGTGTCGCGGTCGGCGCCGTCGGCGCGCACGCGGCATCGATCGTCATCAAGCGGATCGTCCGCCGCCCGCGCCCGAACGATCCCTCGGTGCAGGTCAACGTGTCGACGCCGAGCAAGCTCAGCTTCCCGTCCTCGCACGCGACCTCGACAACGGCGGCTGCGGTGCTGCTCGGGCGGCTCACCGGGCTACCCTTGCCTGCGGTGCTCGTTCCGCCCATGCTGCTTTCGCGCGTGGTGCTCGGCGTGCACTACCCCTCCGACGTGCTCGCCGGGTCCGCGCTCGGCGCCGCGTCGGCCGCTGTCGTGCTAGCCGCCGAAAAGAGATTCGATAGTGACCGCACAGGAAAGAGCCGGGGTTGAGATGAGTGAAGAGCCGACCGGCGCCGACCTAGACGAGGCCGTTGTCAAGGGCCCGCCGAAGACGTTGGCGGGCGGGCTGATCAAGGCCGTCCGTCCCCGGCAGTGGGTCAAGAACGTCCTGGTGTTGGCCGCTCCGATGGCGGCGGGCCAGAAGGTGCTCACCGACGGCCACGTGCTGTTCCACATCGGCATCGCTTTCGTGGTGTTCTGCGTGGCCGCCTCGGGCATCTACCTCGTCAACGACGCCCTCGACGTCGAGGCGGACCGGGCGCATCCCACCAAGCGCTACCGGCCGATCGCGGCTGGCGTCGTACCGGTGAACCTGGCATACACGCTGGCCATCGCGCTGTTCGCGGTATCGATCGCCGGATCGTTCGTCGCGGACTGGCGGCTGGCCGTCGTGATGGTCATCTATATCGCCATCCAGCTGGCCTACTGCTTCGGGCTCAAGCACCAGGCGGTGCTCGACATCTGCATCGTGTCGTCCGGCTTCCTGCTGCGCGCCGTCGCCGGTGGCGCGGCCGCGAATATCCCACTGTCCCAGTGGTTCCTGCTGATCATGGCGTTCGGTTCGCTGTTCATGGCCGCGGGCAAGCGCTACGCCGAACTGCAGATCGCGCTGGCCACCGGCGCCAAGATCCGCAAATCGCTGGAGTACTACACGCCGACCTACCTGCGGTTCATCTGGACCCTCGCGGCGACCGCCGTAGTGGTGTTCTACGGTCTGTGGGCGTTCCAGCAGGGCAATCAAAAGGACACCGAGTGGTTCGCCATCTCGATGATTCCGTTTACTATCGCAGTCCTGCGTTACGCGGTCGACGTCGACGGTGGCGAGGCCGGTGAACCCGAAGAGATCGCGCTGGGGGACCGTGTCCTCCAGTTCCTCGCAATCGCTTGGATTGGAGCGGTAGGTGTCGCTGTCTATCTCACCTGACGAGATGTTGGTGGCGGGAGTGGAGCAGGGCGAATACGAATCCGAGCAGCCGGCCGCAGCGCCGGCTCGTTCGGCGCGCGCCGCCTTCCTATCCCGCACCACATTCGTCGGTGGGATAACGCTCACCGTTGTGCTCTTCGCGGTCGGTGCGTGGAATCGGCGGTGGATCGCCGACGACGGGCTGATCGTGCTGCGCACCGTGCGAAACCTCATGGCGGGCAACGGTCCCGTCTTCAACGAGGGCGAGCGCGTGGAAACCAACACCAGCGCGGCCTGGACCTATGTGGTCTGGTTCTTCACCTGGATCACCCAGGCGCGGGCCGAGTACGTGGTGCTCGGCGTGACGCTGGCGGTTTCGCTGGCCGCGATCGTCTTCGCCATGCTCGGCACCGCCCGGCTCTGGGGCGGTGCCACCTCGGCGTTCATGCTGCCCGCGGGCGTGCTGGTCTATATCGCGCTGCCGCCCGCCCGCGACTACGCCACCTCCGGGCTGGAGAGCGGCCTGGTCATCTTCTGGATCGCGGTGCTGTGGCTGCTGCTGATCCGCTGGGCGCAGGCCGATCGAGTGCGCCTGCCCGGACTGCTCGGGCTGGTGTTCTGGGCCGGGCTGGCCCCACTGGTCCGCCCGGAGATGACGCTGTTCGCCGCGCCCGCCCTGCTGATGATCTTCTGCGCGCCCGTCCCGCAGACCCGGTTCCGGCCGATCGTGGTGCGCGGCTTCATCATCGCCGCCGCCGGGCTGCTGCCGCTCGGCTATCAGATCTGGCGGATGGGCTACTACGGCCTGCCCTATCCGAACACCGCGGTCGCCAAGGACGCGGCGGGCAGCAAATGGGGCCAGGGCTTCAAATATCTGTGGGATCTGGTGGGTCCCTACTACCTCTGGGTGCCGCTGCTGGTGCTGTTGATCGTCGGCGTGCTCATGGTCCGCTCGGCCCTCGCGGGCAAGCGGCGGGAGCGGCGGGAATGGACCGTGCGCCGGGTGCGCGAATGGTTCCGTTCGCCGAGCGCGGTGGTGACGCTGGTGCTCGGCAGCGCGCTCATCCTCACCGTTTACGCGCTGCGCGTCGGCGGCGACTTCATGCACGGCCGCATGCTGCTGGCCCAGCTGTTCCTGTTCCTGCTGCCGGTCGCCGTCGTGCCGGTCCGGGTGCCCGATTTCCGCGAGCGGCGGCTGTCGGCGGGCGACTGGTCGTTCGCGCTGGTGCTGTTCGCGCTGATCGGCACCGCGGGGTGGGCGCTTTTCGCGGCCAACACCACCGCTATCAAAGCGGGCACCAAGATCACCTCGACCGGCATCGTCGACGAGCGCATCTACTACGTGCTCAACACCGGCCACGATCACCCCATCCTGGCCGAGGACTACCTGGACTACCCGCGCATGCGTGCGATGGTCAACGTCATCCGTGATACGCCGAACGGCGGCCTGCTGCTGGCCTCGCCGTCCTTCATGGACTGGTACACCGCCCCGCCGCCGCTGCCGATCCCGCAGGACGGCGACGAGCATACGGTCTTCTTCCTGAACCTCGGCATGACCAGCATGAACGTCCCGCTGAACGTGCGCGTCATCGATCAGATGGGCCTGGCCTACCCGTTGGCCGCGCACAGCGACCGGCTCACCGACGGGCGCATCGGGCACGACAAGAACCTCTACCCGGACTGGGTCGTCGTCGACACCGGCATGGTCGACCGGCACCCGTGGATGCCCTGGTACCTGGACGAGAAGTGGGTGACTCAGGCCCGGGTGGCCATGTCCTGCCCGGACACCCAGGCGCTGCTGCTCTCCTCGCGCGGCCCACTGACCTTCGAACGCTTCCGGCACAACCTCAAGAACGCGCTGCGCTTCGCCGAGTACCGCATCGATCGCGTACCGAAGTATGAGATCCAGCGTTGCGACTTGGTGGATCCCTATCCGGCACCGCACCATTGAGTCCGGCTGCACGCGTGGTTACTTCGACTGCAATGCGGCCGTCGTGCCGGAAACGTCCGGCATGGTAGGAGCGATAGGCCTACTGGGCACGCCCCTTGCGGGTGTGCCCACCGTTTGCACTGTTGATTACCCACAAGGTGGCGTTCGCCGCTTTATATCGGTTTGATAACGCTGAGATTACCGGGGTGCGCTACGCTGCCCCTGATACGCCCGCCGTCGGCCACATTGCGGTATGCCGTCGGCGGTCAACGTAAACGCGGCCCCGCGGCCGCACGAATGAAAGGCCGAAACCTGATGCGAGGCGTGTTCGGGCGTCTGAGGACTCGAAGAGCCGGTTCCTGGCTCAAGCGGTCGGCGCTGGTGTCGCTGGCCATCGTGCTACCGCTCGGCGCTTCGCTGACCGCGCCCGCCGTTACGGCGTCGGCGGCGTTCAACCCGGCGGGAATGGACTTCTGGGTCGATTCGAGCATGGGGCCGATCAAGTCGCGGATCTTCCGCGCCGCCGACGGCAACACCAGCCGCGTCGTCTACGCGCTCGACGGTATGCGGGCGCGCGGCGATCTGAACGGCTGGGAAATCGAAACCAACGTCGCCGACGCGCTCGCCAAGGCGAATATCAACGTGGTGATGCCGGTCGGCGGGCCGTCCAGCTTCTACGCGGACTGGAACGCGCCCAGCAATTTCTTCGGCATCAACACCGGTTCGGCGGGCTCATCGGGCTCGGCGTCCGGCTCGTCGATGACCGGATCCAGCAACTTCCAGGAGGTGCTCGGTAAGACCAGCACCTACAGGTGGGAGACCTTCCTTACCTCCGAACTGCGCAACGCGCTGCGCGACCGGCTCGGCTTCAGCCCGAACCGCAACGGTGTGTTCGGCCTGTCCATGGGCGGTAGCGCCGCGCTCACGCTGGCCGCCTACCACCCGGACCAGTTCAGCTTCGCCGGATCCTTCTCCGGCTACCTGAACATCTCCGCGCCCGGTATGCGCGAGGCGATGCGCGTCGCCATGATCAGCGCCGGTGGCTACAACATCGACGCGATGGCGCCGCCGTGGGGTCCGCAGTGGCTGCGGATGGACCCGTTCGTCTTCGCCCCGCGTCTGAAGGCCAACAACACCCGGCTGTGGGTGGCCGCGGGCAGCGGTATCCCGAGCGCGGGCGATGTGTCCTCCCCGATGGACGTTATCCAGGGCACGCCGCTGGAGGCGCTCGCGCTGGCCAACACCCGGGCCTTCCAGGTCCGGATGATCACGCTCGGCGCCGACAATGTCACCTACGACTTCCCGGCCGTCGGCGTGCACAACTGGCGCAACTGGGAGGACGAGGTCTACCGGATGATTCCGGACATGTCCGCCAATATCGGCTGAGTTCCCACCCGCGAAAAAGCCGCCCGATTTGGGCGGCTTTTTCCGTTTTCGGCCACTGTGAATATCGCGAATCGGCTACCGCCTCGGCAACGAATCCGCGTCGAGCGCCGGGTTCAGTTGTGGCATGAATCACTTTCCAGCAACATGTAAGCATTCTCCGTCGATTGATACTTGGAGAACATGCATACAGGTCGGAATGCCCTGGAAATCATGGGCTGTGACTGATGGTGCGCGATGAGGTGGTAGGTCGGCTAGCTCGATATTTGCTGACCGCCGCTCGAATGAAAGGTCGAGTCGAATGCGAGATAGGCGCTGGAAACGTAGGCCCGGTAGCTCGGCAGCGTCCGGATCATGGGCGCGGCGGATGGTCATCGGATTGGTCACCGCGCTGCTACTGCCGCTCGGGATCACGCTCGTCGGCGGCGCAACCGCATCGGCGGCCTTCAACCCCGGTGCATTCGACTTCTGGGTCGATTCGCCGATGGGCCCGATCAAGTCGCGCATCATCCGCGCCAGGGACGGCAACACCGATCGCGTGGTCTATGTGCTCGACGGTATGCGCGCCCGTGAGGATCTGAACGGGTGGGAGATCGAAACCAACGTCCCGCAGACGCTGGCCGACTGGAATATGAACGTCGTTATGCCGGTGGGCGGACAGTCCAGCTTCTATGCCGACTGGAATGCGCCGAGCAACTTCTTCGGCATTCCGCCGGGCACCGGTTCGAGTTCGGGTTCCGGCGGGCTGAACATCCTCGCGGCCGGTCCGGGCAAGAGCTACCGGTACCAGTGGGAGACCTTCCTCGAGAACGATCTGCGTCCGGCCCTGCGTGACCGGCTCGGGTTCAACCCGAACCGCAACGGTGTGTTCGGCCTGTCCATGGGCGGTAGCGCCGCGCTGACCCTGGCCGCCTACCACCCCGATCACTACAGCTACGCCGGCGCCTTCTCCGGTTATCTGAATATCTCCGCACCGGGTATGCGCGAGGCGATCCGGACCGCGATGATCGACGCGGGCGGCTACAACGTCGACTCGATGGCGCCGCCGTGGGGTCCGCAGTGGCTGCGGATGGACCCGTTCGTCTTCGCGCCGACGCTGATCAACAACGGCACCAAGCTGTGGGTCGCCGCGGGTAACGGCCTGCCGCGGCAGGATGACCTGAATATCCCGCTCGATCAGGTGCTCGATCGCATCTCGAAGGGTGGTCCGCTGGAGCTGTTGGCGATGTGGAATACGGTCGCCTTCAAGCTGCGGATGGATTCGCTCGGGGCGCGCAATGTCACCTACTCGTTCCCGCCCGCCGGTCTGCACGCCTGGACCAACTGGCAGGACGAGGCGTATCAGATGATTCCGGATATGTCGGCCAATATCGGCTGACCCGACCGGCCAGAGCCGCCCGGCACCGATCGAGGTGTCGGGCGGTTCGTCGTTTACGCCTGGATTGGCTGATCGGTCGCTGACTGTTCCGAGAGTTGGCCGCGGAAACCAGTATTCGGATAATTTGGCCGCACCTCGGCAAATGCCGTGACTTGATCACGATCCGGTATCGGCATGCGTTTCCGCTGGGTCGACTCCGAATAACGACCTATAGAAAGCGGTAGCGCGGCGAATGCGCGGCGGTTGCGGTCAACGGTGATCGAACGGGCGAAAGGTCGAGTCGATGCGGTCTGACGTGGTGCGCGGAAGGATTGCTGAAGGCCGGTTGCGTGGTCGCCGCCGAGTGCGGCGCACGGTCGCCGCCGTGGTGCTCGCGCTGGCCGTGCCCTTCGGAATCGGCGGGCTGGCGGCACCGGCGACGGCGAGTTTCAATCCGGCGGGCTTCGATTTCTGGGTCGATTCGAGCATGGGCCCGATCAAGAGCCGCGTCTTCCGCGCCGCGGACGGCAACACCCGTCGCGTCGTCTACGCGTTGGACGGGCTGCGCGCCAGGAACGACCTGAGCGGCTGGGAGATCGACACCGAAATCTCCAGGGTGCTGCCGCAATGGAACATCAATGTGGTGATGCCGGTCGGCGGCCAGTCCAGTTTCTATTCCGACTGGATCGCGCCGAGCAACACCAACGGCCAGGCCACCACCTACAAGTGGGAAACGTTCATCACCGAGAATCTGCGCGACGCGCTGCGCGACCGGCTCGGTTTCAGCCCGGTGGGCAACGCGGTGTTCGGCCTGTCCATGGGCGGCAGCGCCGCGCTGGCCCTCGCGGCCTACCACCCGGACCAATTCCGTTACGCGGGTTCGTATTCGGGGTACCTCAACATTTCCGCCCCCGGTATGCGCGAGGGTCTGCGGCTCGCGCTGCTGGATGCGGGCGGATTCAACATCGACGCCATGTGGGGTCCGCCGTGGGATCCCAAGTGGCTGCGCAACGATCCGTTCATGTTCGCACCGCTGTTGCGGCGCAACGGTACTCGGCTGTGGATCTCCACCGGCAACGGTATGAACGGGCCGAAGGACGTGATCAACGCGCCGATCGATGCCTTCCACCTCGGCAACGCCATGGCGCTGGAGACGATCGCGCTGGCGAATACCCGTGCCTTCCAAGCCAGGATGGACGGCCTCGGCCCGAATAACGCGGTGTTCGACTACACGCCGGTCGGCGTGCACAGCTGGCATTACTGGCAGGACGAGGTATTCAAGATGCTTCCGGATATGAGCGCGAATCTGGGTTGATGCCAAATCTCGCGGCGCCGCATGAATTTTCGGTGTTCCGAGAAGACATCACCTGCCGGACGCGATAGGGTCACCGCACCATCACAGCTTGCCCACGGGCGGATTTCGGCCATCGGGTTGCCTCGGCCTTGCTAAGGCATCGGTGACCGAATATCGTCCAGCGAGCGCAAGTGTGACCAGATCGATGTAGCGCCGTCGGGTGTGCCGGAAGGTCGGGATCCGGTAAGTCCATGACGTGCGTCTCGTTGGCAGCACGGGTGTTGTCGCGTCCGCAGGGCCCGCGGCCACACCACAACAGCAGAAAGAGAGCAGGATTCATGCGTTTCGGCAGGGCCGCCGCGCCGGAGAAGGATAGGTCGGGACGGCGAGGCGCACCTCGCGGTTTGCGTAATCGAATTCTTGCTGTCGGCGCGGCCGCGCTGGCACTACCCATCGCCGCCGGCGCCGCGGCCCCGACCATGGCCACCGCGGCGCCCGCCGCCGTCGCCGGTCCGGCGCTGCGCGTACCGTCCGGCGGCTACGAGGATCTGGTGGTCCCGTCGACGATGGGCCCGATCAAGGTACAGGTCCAGTGGGCCGCTCGCGGCGGTAACGCTGCGCTGTACCTGCTCGACGGCCTGCGCGCCAAGGACGATCGCAATGCCTGGTCGTTCGAGACGAACGCGCTGCAGCAGTTCGCCAACGACAACATCAGCCTGGTCATGCCGGTCGGCGGCCAGTCCAGCTTCTACACCGACTGGTACGCGCCGAGTAACACCAACGGCCAGAAGACCACCTACAAGTGGGAAACCTTCCTCACCAAGGAACTTCCAGCCTTCCTCGCGAATTACGGTGTCTCGCCGAACAACAACGCGGTGATCGGCCTGTCCATGGGTGGTAGCGCCGCGCTCGCGCTGGCCGCCTACCACCGCGAGCAGTTCAAGTACGCCGGTTCCTACTCGGGTTATCTGAACCTGTCCGCGCCGGGTATGCGCGAGGCGATCCGCCTGGCGATGCTGGACGCGGGCCGCTTCAACGTCGACGCGATGGCCGCGCCGTGGAGCCCGCAGTGGCTGCGGATGGACCCGTTCGTCTTCGCGCCGCAGCTGCGCGGCCTGCCGATGCACATCTCGGCGGCCAACGGCATCCCCGGCCAGTTCGACCACCCGGATTCGGCCATCGGCGTGTTCAACACCGCCAACGGTATGGCGCTCGAGGCGCTGTCGCTGGTGAACACCCGTGCGTTCCAGGCCCGGCTCGGCGCGCTCGGTATCCCGGCCGAGTTCGACTTCCCGGCGGCCGGTACCCACGCCTGGAAGTACTGGGAGGACCAGTTGGCCAAGTCCCGCAAGGGAATTCTGGACGCCACCAACGCCTGGTGATTTTTGAAAAGCGGCTTGTCCCGCCTCTCCGCGTATTTTCGCCGGTCGTGAGAGCCGCCCGGCCCGGTTAACGGGCTGGCGGCAGGCGAAGTAGTCGCTTTTTGGGCGTACCCGACGAGCTACCCATGTGCTCGCGAAATCAGTTGTCGCGGTGGGTAGCTCGTCGAGGCGTTTGAACTGGCTGGTCTATTCCCGTGTGTCTTACCGGGAACTGGCCGGTTACGGGGGTAGAAAGCTTTTGTGGCTGGGATCGCGTGCGGTAGATGGGGGAGAATCGGACGACGGGCCGGAGCGGCGCGTATCCGGTTGACGTTGCTTGCCACGGCCATGGTGCTACCCCTGGCGGCGGGCCTATCCACCGCCGCCCAACCCGCGAGCGCACAACCGGCGGCCGCCGCGCAGGGCGCCTCGGTGCAGAAGGTGGTGTGGCTCAACGACCGCCGCGTCGCGCTCTGGGTGAACTCGCCGTCGATGGGCAGCCCGGTCCAGGTGCAGCTGCTGCTCGCGCGCGACTGGAATACCCGCCCCGACGCCAAATTCCCGGTGCTGTACCTGCTGGACGGCCTACGCGCGACCGAGGACGAGAGCGGCTGGACCAAGGACGCGGGCGCGGTCGACTTCTTCGCCGACAAGAATGTCACCGTCGTGCTGCCGATCGGCGGCCAGTCCAGCTTCTACTCCGACTGGCTACAGCCGAACAACGGCAAGAACTACAAGTGGGAAACCTTCCTGATGAAGGAGCTGCCGCCGCTGTTGGAGGGGCAGTGGCGGGCCACGGATGTGCGTGGCATGGAGGGGCTTTCGATGGGCGGCACGGCCGCCATGTTCCTGGCCGCGCGCAATCCCGGCTTCGCCAAATACGCGGCCTCCTATTCCGGCTTCCTGACCACGACCACGCTCGGCATGCCGCAGGCCATCCAGTACGCGATGCGCGATGCGGGCGGCTTCGATGCGAATGCCATGTGGGGGCCGCCGAACGGCCCGGAGTGGGCGGGCCACGATCCGTACGCGCTGGCCGACAAGCTCAAGGGCGTGAGCCTGTACATCTCCAGCGGCAGCGGCGCCACCGGGCCGTTCGATCAGGCGTCGGCGATTCCCGGGGTCAGCACCAACTTCGCCGGCATGGGTTTGGAGATACTGTCGCGGCTCACCTCACAGAACTTCGTCACCAAGCTGGCCAAGCTGTCGATTCCGGCGCAGGTGAATTACCGTCCGTCCGGCACCCATTCGTGGCCGTACTGGGATTTCGAGATGCGGCAGTCGTGGACGCAGGCGGCGTCGGCGCTCGGTGTCGACGCGGGCAAACCCGGCTGTGCGGTGGGCGGCGCGATCGGCGCCGTCGTCGCGGGCAACAACTGGCTCGGCGACTGTCTGACCCCCGAGTATCAGGTGAACGGCGGTGTGGCGCAGGACTTCCGGGGCGGGCGGGTGTTCTTCACGCCCGGCACGGGTGCGCACGCGGTGGGCGGGATGATCGGCGGTGGTTATCAGGCGGCGGCCGCGGTGCTCGGTTTGCCGACCGGCGACGAGCGTCCGCTGCCGGACGGGCGCGGCCGCTTCCAGACCTTCCAGAACGGCTCGCTGTACTGGACGCCGCAGACCGGCGCGCAGGTGGTGCGCGGCGCGATCCTCGACGAGTGGGGCAAACAGGGCTACGAACGCGGCCCGGCCGGCTATCCGACCGGCCCGGAAATGAAGACGCCCAACAAGGACGGCGCGGTGCAGGGCTTCGAGAACGGCCCGTTCTACTACAACCAGAAGACGGGCGCGCATCGCGTGCAGGGCCTGATCCTCGGCAAATACGCGCAGCTGGGTTATGAGAACAGCTGGCTCGGTTTCCCGGCGGCGGAGGAGCAGGCGATCAAGGATCTCGGCAGATTCTCCCGCTTCGAGGGCGGCAATATCTACTGGAGTCCGCTGTCGGGCGCGTGGGCGGTGCGCTCGGGTCCGGTCATGGACACCTGGAAGGACACCGGGTTCGAGAACGGACGGCTCGGATATCCGATCAGCGACGAATTCCCGATTCCGGGCGGTGTGCAGCAGAACTTCCAGGGCGGATTCATCACCGTGAAGGACGGAAAGCCCGAAGTCCATTAGAAGACGCGGCATGAGCGTCAGGCCCGGAGGAGGTAGCGCAGCGTGACCACGCAGGGCCCGCGAATGCCGCCAATCGAACATTGCCATGGTCTTCTCAGAGGTTGCCGCTAGCCTGGACGGCGACCTCCCCCCGTTTGCACAGATCGAGGACAGAGAAATTCATGGATCGGACCCGTGGAAAGCTTGTCGGCGTCGTGCTTGCCGTCGCCGCAACCGGCCTACTCGCCGCGTGCGGTGGCAATGACTCGACCGCGTCGAAGACACCGACCCTGAGCAAGACCACGACGTCGGCGCAGAGTTCGGCCGCCGCGCCGAGCAGCGCCGCGGGCGACACCGGCAATCCCGCACCGGCGCCACAAGCCGCGCCGCAGACCACCGTCGCGCCCGAGCGCCCGCAGCCGGTGCCGACCGGCGCGGTTCCGCCCGCCGACACTTCGAAGCTCACCGACAAGGACAAGAAGTTCCTGGACGCGCTGAAGAACCAGGGCATCACCGTCTCCAGCCCGGATATCGCGTTGAGCGTCGCGAACTACGTCTGCCAGAGCACGCAGTCCGGTGCGAAGCAGGAGGACATCGTGCCGTTCGTGAACGCGATGGCCGGCTCCGATCCGTCCTTCGATCCGGCCAAGATGCCGGTGGAGAAGGCGGGGCAGATCTACATCGACGCCGCTAAGCAGACGTACTGCCAGTGAATTCTCGACGTGGTTACGGACCCCGCCGGTCGCGACCGGCGGGGTGCCTGCTGACCCTCGCGAAGATCGCCGCGGTGATCGCGATCATCATCGTCATCGCGATCATCATCTGGTACATCGCGGCGGGCCGGTACCGGCCGCCGGTCGGGCCGAAGCCGCCGCCGGGACGGCCGGATACGCAGTCGGCGAGTTGTCCTGACGTGCAACTGCTTTCGATTCCCGGCACCTGGGAGTCGAACAGCAACGACGACCCGTTCAATCCGACCGCCAATCCGAACTCGTTGATGCTCAACATCTCCCGGCCGGTTCAGCAGAACTTCCCGAAGGAACGGCTCGAGGTGTACACCGTGCCGTACGTCGCGCAGTTCTCCAATCCGGTCGCGCTGCCGCCGGACGGTCAGGCGTCCTACAACGTGAGCCGGTCCGAGGGTGCGCAGCGCGCGGTGGACGCGCTCACGACCATGAACAAGAAATGCCCGCTCACCACCTATGTGATCGCCGGATTCTCGCAGGGCGCGGTCATCGCGGGCGATATCGCCGCATCGATCGGGGCGAACAAGGGCCCGGTGCCGCAGGATCTGGTGCTCGGCGTCATGTTGATCGCCGACGGCCGCCGCACCGGTGAGGACGGGCCGGGGCAGGCCAAGCAGATCGGTACGCCGATTCCGCAGGGTGTCGGCGCCGAGGTGGCGCTGCGCGGCCTGGATCTGATGGGCATCACCATGACCGGTCCGCGCGACGGCGGTTTCGGCAAGCTGGCCGACCGCACCTACACCATTTGCGCCCCAGGCGATTTGATCTGTGACGCGCCCCGGCAGGCGCTCAACCCGTTCAATATGATTCCCAGCCTGCTGACGCTGGTGAGGGCCGCGGGCAACCCGGTGCACAGCCTCTACAACAGTTACGTCGTCGACGGTGACGGCACCACCGCCACCGAGTGGACGACCAACTGGGTCGAGGGGCTGGTCCAGCACGCCCCGCATCCGAAACATTCCTGAGCTCGCCCGGCATCTTGGTGAATTCGCACAGGCCAGGCCGGGCGGGCCGGGTGCGACCGACCGAGTGTGCCGCGACAACCGCACTCACCTTCTCCGGCACGCTGTAAAGTGCGCTGATGATTGCGACCGCACCGAAGCCCGACCGGTGCGGCGCGCCGGAACTTCGTTGACAGCCAGGAGCATGAGTTCATGACAGAAGCCGCCGCACCGGCCACTACGGCGGATGCTGAGTTGAGCGCGCTGGGCACGCCGCTGCGCAAGTTCCGCTTCGCCGCCGCGGGCGAGGGGAACAAGCAGGAGGGCGGCGCGCGCAAGTTCATCCAAACGGCGCAGCAGGCCGAGGAATACGGCTACGACACCTTCGTGGTACCCGATCACCTCGGCGACCAGATCGGCCCGATCGCCGCGCTCGGCGCGCTGAGTCAGGCCACCGAGCGGATCCGGCTCGGAACCTCGGTGCTGGCCAACCCATTCCGCCACCCGGTGGTGCTGGCCAAGGATCTGGCCACCATCGACGTGCTGTCGAAGGGCCGGCTCGAGGTCGGCATCGGCGCGGGCTGGAAGCAGGACGAATTCGCGGCCGCCGGAATCGAATACGAGCGGCCGGGGGTGCGGCTCGAACGACTGGACGAGGCGCTGACGATCCTGGACGTGCTGCTGCGCGGCCAGGAATGCAATTTCGACGGCAAGCACTACCAGGTGCACGGCATCAAGGGCACCCCGAGGCCGCGGCAGGGTCCGCGCCCGCCGATCTGCACCGGCGGCGGCGGTCCGCGCATGCTGCGCCTGGCGGCCAAGCACGCCGACATCATCTCCGTCGTTCCGGTGACGACGCAGAACGGCAAGGGTCTGCTCTCCAGCATCACCATCGATAAGGCCATCGAGAAGGTCAACCTGATCAAGGAGGCCGCGGGGGACCGGTTCGCCGAGATCGAGCTGAACTGGGCCATCACCGCGGTCGTCATCACCGACGATCGGGAGAAGACCGCGGAGATGGCGCTCAACGCGTTGGATAGGGGCCTTTCGCCCCTGCTCGAGGTCGACGTCAAGCTCTCGGTCGAAGACATCCTCGCCTCCCCCTATGTGGCGATCGGTTCATTCGAGGAGATCGCCGAGCACATCAAGCGTGTGCGGCAACTCACGTCGATGTCGTATGTGGGTGTGTTCCCAACGCAAATGGACGCTTTCGCGGGTGTGATCCCCCTGCTGCGGGACGAGTGATCCGCTGTTCTCTGTAACATGACTGAGGTTTGAGAACATCTAGCCGATAGCGGTCACCGCGCAGACCGCATTAATCTGCGAGCCTGCTCACGTATTTCGGAGCACCCGCGGGCGATAGCGAGTCGGGGCCTCACAGGTAACAAGCGGCGATGTCGCCGTATTGCTGCGATGTGCCTCGGAGGAGAAGAAGAAGGAATGGAAGAGACTTTCGACGACTACCTGGACGAACACGGGAACATCCGGATTCCCGAAGGTCGCACCCTGGTCGATCACGTCGAGAAGCACACTCGCAACGACGCGAATACGTTGGCGTACCGCTACATCGACTACTCGCGTGAGCGCGACGGCGAGGTGCACGAGCTCACTTGGCAACAGTTCGGGGTCCGGCTGCGCGCGGTGGCCGCTCGACTGCAGCAGGTGACCAACCCGGGCGACCGGGTCGCGATCCTGGCGCCGCAGGGTCTGGACTACGTGGTTTCCTTCTTCGCCGCGATTTACGCGGGCACCATCTCGGTGCCGCTGTTCGACCCGGACGAGCCCGGCCACACCGACCGCCTGCACGCGGTGCTCGGCGACTGCGAACCCGCGGCCATCCTCACCGCGAGCTCCTCCGCGGCGGGTGTGCGCCAGTTCTTCCGTTCGCTGCCCGCGCAGCAGCGTCCGCGCATCATCGCGGTGGACGCCATCCCGGACAGCGTCGGCGACACCTGGGTGCGGCCCGATATCGCCATCGACGATATCGCCTACCTGCAGTACACCTCGGGCTCCACCCGGGTTCCGGCCGGTGTGGAGATCACCCACCGGGCCGTCGGCACGAACCTGCTGCAGATGGTCGACGCGATCAACCTGGACTGGAATTCGCGCGGCGTCACCTGGCTGCCGCTGTTCCACGACATGGGTCTGCTGACGGTGATCCTGCCCGCGGTCGGCGGCAAGTACATCACCATCATGTCGCCGAGCGCGTTCGTCAGACGTCCGTACCGATGGATCAAGGAACTGGCCGCGGTCTCCGACGGCGCCGGAACCTTCGCCGCCGCACCGAATTTCGCATTCGAACACGCCGCGGCGCGCGGTCTGCCCAAGCCGGGGGAATCGCTCGATCTTTCGAATGTCATCGGCCTGATCAACGGCTCCGAGCCGGTGACCACCTCGTCGATGAAGAAGTTCAACGAGGCCTTCGCGCCGTACGGCCTGCCCAAGACGGCGATCAAACCCTGCTACGGCATGGCCGAGGCCACCCTCTTCGTCTCCGCGACCAAGGCCGAGGACGAGGCCAAGGTCACCTACGTGGACCGCGTCGAGCTCAACGCGGGCCGGATGGTGCCGGTCGAGCCCTCGGCCGAGAATGCAATCGCGCAGGTGAGCTGCGGTTATGTCGCGCTTTCGCAGTGGGCCGTTATCGTCGATCCGGAGTCGGTGGAGACCGGCGGCCGCGAGGTGCCGGACGGGCACGTCGGCGAGATCTGGCTGCACGGCAACAATATGGGCATCGGCTACTGGGGTCGCCCGGACGAGACCGCCAAAACCTTCCACAACCGGGTCGTGCACCGGCTGCCCGCCAACAGCCACGCGGAAGGCGCTGAGCCGGAAGCGAATTGGATGCGCACCGGCGACTACGGCGTCTACTACGACGGCGAGCTGTACATCACCGGCCGGGTGAAGGACCTGGTGATCGTCGACGGCCGCAACCACTACCCGCAGGATCTCGAGTTCTCCGCGCAGGAGGCGAGCAAGGCGCTGCGGCCCGGATTCGTCGCCGCGTTCTCGGTGCCCGCGAACCAGCTGCCCGCCCTCGTTTTCGAGCAGGGTAGCCACTCGGGCTGAAATTCGACGCCGACGACGCCTCCGAGCAGCTGGTGATCGTCGCCGAGCGCGGACCTGGTGCGGGCAAGGCCGATCCGCTGCCGATCGCCGACGCGGTGCGCGGGGCCATCTCCCAGCGACACGGCGTCACCGTGCGCGACGTACTGTTGGTGCCCGCGGGCTCGATTCCGCGGACCTCCAGCGGCAAGATCGCGCGGCGCGCCTGCAAGACTGCTTACTTGGAGGGGACGCTGCGCGGTGGTTACACCCAGCAGTCGTTCCCCGATGCACCCGAGGAGTGAACCAGCAAGGGCTGGCTCGACACTTATCCGCCGAGCGTCAGTTCCACGGCGCGGCCGGTACGCAGACAGGTAGCTTGAGGAATTGATGGCTGACAACGAGGGCACGCCCCAGACCGAAATCGTTCCCGCCGCCGCTGATGCGGTCGTGGCGGGAACGTCCGACTTCCTTGTCGGCAACGAGGCGCTGAAAACCGGTGCCACCACGGGTATTTCCGTGTCCGAATTGCGTGAGTGGATGCGCCGGTGGATCGCCGACGCGACCGCGCAGCCGCTCGAGCAGATCACGGTCGACCGGCCGATGGAGGAATTCGGCCTGGCCTCCCGGGATATGCTCGCGCTCGGCGGCGACCTCGAGGACGTCACCGGCGTCGTCGTCACCGCGACCGTCGCATACCAGCATCCGACCATCGCGGCGCTGGCGGAGCGGATCATCAACGGTGAGCCGGAGGTGCCGGAGGAGTCCGCGGACGACGCCTTCTACGCGTCGTACACGCCGGGCGAGGCACACGATATCGCCATCGTCGGTCTGTCCACCCGGCTGCCGGGTGCGGGCGATACGCCGGAGTCGACGTGGGAGTTTTTGATCAATCGCGGTGATGCGATTCGGGAGCGGCCGGAGGGGCGGTGGTCGGAATTCACCAGTGATCCGGCCGTGTCCGCGAAAGTGGCCGAACACAATACGCGTGGCGGCTACCTCGATCAGGAGGTCGTCAAGTCCTTCGACGCGGAATTCTTCGCGATGTCGCCGATCGAGGTCGAGCGCGTCGATCCGCAACAGCGGTTGATGATGGAGCTGACGTGGGAGGCGTTGGAGCACGCCAGGATCCCCGCGAGCAGCCTCAGGGGCGAGCCGGTCGGCGTCTTCATCGGTACTTCCACCAGCGATTTCCAGCTGATCGCCGCACTGTCCCTCGGGGAAGAGGATGCTGGAGCACCCGCCTCGGCCGCGGCCTACGGCCTGACCGGTAGTTCCTCCGGCATCATCTCCAACCGGATCTCCTACTTCTACGATTTCCGTGGCCCCTCGGTCGCCGTCGATACCGCGTGCTCGTCCACGCTGGTGGCGGTGCATCAGGCGGTGCGCGCGCTGCGTGAGGGCGACGCCGATCTCGCCCTGGCGGGCGGCGTCAACATGCTTCTCGCACCGATGATCACGCTCGGCTTCGACTCGATCGGCGCGGTCGCGAAGGACGGCCGGATCAAGGCCTTCTCCTCGGATGCCGACGGCATGGTTCGTTCCGAGGGCGCAGGTTTGATCGTGCTCAAGCGGTTGGTCGATGCCGAGCGCGATGGCGATCGGATTCTCGGGGTTATCAAAGGTTCGGCGGTCAATAGCGACGGCCGGTCGAACGGCATTGTCGCGCCGAATCCGGAAGCCCAGGCCGATGTGTTGCGGCGGGCGTATCGAGATGCGGGTATAAGGCCGTCGGATGTCGACTATATCGAGGCGCACGGTACCGGCACTCTGATCGGCGACCCGATCGAGGCCGAGGCGCTCGGTAAGGTGGTCGGCCGCGGTCGCGACGACGACAGGCCCGCGCTGCTCGGCTCGGCCAAGACGAACTTCGGTCACCTGGAGTCCGGTGCGGGTGCGGCCAGCCTGGCCAAGGTGCTGATGGCGTTCCAGCACAACGTGATTCCGCCGAGCATCAACTTCGCGGGTCCGAACCCTTACATCCCGTTCGAACAGTCGCATCTGCAGGTGGTCACCGAGCCGACCGAGTTCCCGCGCTACAGCGGCGTTGCGACCGTTGGTATTTCGGGCTTCGGCTTCGGCGGTACCAATGCGCACGTCGTGGTGCAGGAATACGTGGCGACGCCGGTGGTGCCCGAGGTGACGGCCGAGGCCGACGGCGATATCGAGACCACCGATGTGGTCGCCGAGGCGGAAGCCATTGTGGCGCAGCCCGAACCGGAGTGGTCGGCCGAGCGCACCGAACCGCTGCCGGTGATCATCGCGGTGTCCGGCTACCTGCCGTCGCGCCGCCGTCGCGCCGCCGCCGAACTGGCCGACTGGCTGGAAAGCGATGCGGGACAGGCGACTCCGCTGGCGGATGTGGCGCGGTCGCTGGCCAAGCGCAGCCACTGGCGCTCGCGCGGCGTCGTGCTGGCGCAGACGCATGAGGAGGCCATCGCCGGGTTGCGCGCCATCGCGGCCGGTAAGCCGGGCACCGGCGTATTCACCGCCGACTCGCCCGCCACCCTCGGCCCGGTGTGGGTGCTCGCCGGATTCGGTGCGCAGCACCGCAAGATGGGCAAGCAGCTCTACCAAGAGAATTCGATCTTCCGCAAGGCCGTCGACGAGGTCGACGAGCTGGTACAGGACGAGGCGGGCTACTCGATCCGGGAGATGTTCCTGGACGACGCACAGGACTACAACGTCGGCACCTCGCAGGTCGGCATCTTCACCATCCAGATCGGTCTCGCCGCGGTGCTGCGCGCGCACGGCGCGGAACCCGAAGCGGTGGTCGGCCATTCGATGGGCGAGGTCGCGGGCGCGTACCTCGCGGGCGGGTTGAACCTGGAAGACGCCGTTCGCGTCATCTGCGCGCGTTCGCGCCTGATGGGCGAGGGCGAGGCGATGATCTCCGACGCCGACGTGCGGAATATGGCGATCGTCGAGCTCAGCGCCGCCGATATCGAGCAGCTGCTCGCGGAGTACCCGGAGGTCGAGACCGCGGTATTCGCCGCGCCGACCAACACCGTGATCGGCGGCCCCAAGGATCAGGTCGAGGCGATCGTCGCGCAGGTCGAGGCGGCGGGCAAATTCGCGCGCATCCTGCCGACCCGCGGCGCGGGCCACACCTCGCAGATGGATCCGCTGCTGGGCGAGCTGGCCGCCGAGCTGGCGGGTATCGAGCCGAGCAAACTGAAGGCCGGCCTGTACTCGACGGTCAACAAGGAAGAGTTCTACCGGCCCGGCCACGACCCGGTGCATAACGAGGACTACTGGGTCAAGAACATGCGCCACGCGGTGTACTTCACCAACGCGGTGAAGCTCGCCGTCGACACCGGGTACACCACCTTCCTGGAGCTGGCCCCGAATTCCGTTGCGCTGATGCAGGTTCTGGGCACCACCTACGCGGCCGGACTGCACGACGCGCAGCTGATCCCGACCCTCAAGCGCAAGGAGGACGAGGCGGCGGGCGTCATCGCCGCGCTGGCTCAGCTGTACGTGCACGGCCACAAGGTGGACCTGCCGTCGCTGCTGCCCGCGGGCGAGTACGCCGACATTCCGCGAACCACGTTCCTGCGCAAGGAATTCTGGCCGAAGGTGCGGATGTCCAGCAGCGGCAGCGCCCGGGTGCCCGGCTCGCATGTCGCGCTGCCGGACGGACGCCACGTCTGGGAGGTGCAGGCCGCGGCGGTGACCGATGCGGCCGAGCTGGTGAAAGCGGCTGCGGCGCAGGTGCTCAGCGATGTTTCGCTCGGCGCGTCGATCCCGCATGCTGCGGTCCCCGGCGCCGGGACGCTGACCACCACGCTCACCCCGCATCCGGGTGGTGCGTCGGTGCAGGTACATGCCAAGGAGGGCAACGCTTTCCGGCTGCTGCTCGACGCGGTGGTCAGTTCCGGCGCACCGCTGCCCGAACCTGTTGTGGCGCAAGCGGTTCCGGCGGTCGAGGAGCAGGCGGCCGATCTGGAGGTCATCGAGACCTTCGGTGATCGCTGGGATCCGAACGGCAGCCAGACCCTGGAGGCCCGGCTCGCGCTGATCGTCGCCGAATCCATGGGCTACGCGGTCGAGGATCTGCCGATGGAGATCCCGCTGATGGAACTCGGCCTGGATTCGCTGATGGCCATGCGCATCAAGAACCGGGTCGAATACGAATTCGATATCCCGCAGCTGCAGATCTCCGCCGTGCGCGACGCGAACCTGACCGAGGTCGGCAAGGTGCTGCGCTACGCCGTCGACCACCGCGACGAGGTCCAGGCCATGGCCGATAAGCAGGCCTCGGGCGAGGCCGGGGAGCTCGGTGCGGGTGGCGATTTCGTCACCGCGGCACGGGCGGCGCTCGCGGCGGGCGAGGATCCGGCGGCCGCGGTGAAGGATGCGGCCGGGGTTACCGAAAGCGTTGCGGCCGAGGCGGATTCGCAGGTTGTCGCGGATTCGGTGAGCGAGCCGAATAGCGCTGGGGCTGAAGCGGTTTCGCCTTCGGCGTCGACCGACGCTGTGGCCCCGGACGCCGCGCGCGCGGCCGAGGTTGCCGCACCGACTGATTCGCCTGCGGCGCAGGAGCCCGTCGCGCCCGCGACGCCACTGCCCATCGAGGCGGCCGCGGTCTTCGCCGATGCCGAATCGCCCAACGATGACGACAATGTGCCGCCGCGCGATGCGGCCGAGCGGTTGGCGTTCGGCACCTGGGCGGTGGTCACCGGTAAGTCGGCGGGTGGCATCTTCAATACGCTGCCGATTCTCGAGGAGGAGGTCGCCGAGAAGTTGGCGGCGCGACTCACCGAGCGGGTCGGCGCCGAGATCACGGTTGACGATGTGCTCGATTCGGAGACCATCGAGGAGTTGGCCAACGTCGTTCGTGAGTTGCAGGACAGCGGTGCCGATCTGGACGGCTTCATTCGTCCGCTGCGGCCACGGGCCGAGGGTTCGAATGCGGTGCCGGTCTTCGTCTTTCACCCGGCGGGCGGCAATACCCTGGTCTACGAACCACTGTTGAAGCGACTGCCCGCGGGCACCCCGATGTACGGCTTCGAGCGTGTCGAGGGTTCCATCGAGGAACGGGCTCGCCAATACCTGCCGGAGCTGCGCAAGATTCAGGGCGATGGCCCGTACGTGCTGTACGGCTGGTCGCTCGGTGCGGTGCTCGCGCTGCAGGTCGGTCAGCTGCTGCGAGCCGAGGGCGCGACCGTCGAGTTCGTCGGTCTGATTGATCTGGCCAGGACGGTCGAGGACGAGGACAACAGTCCGGAAGAGCGGATCCGCCGCATCGAGCGCTACCAGGCCTTCGCCAAGAAGACCTATGGCGTGCAGGGCGAATTGGATCGGGAAACGCTGGAGAAACTGGCAGCGGCCGACGACGCCCAGCAGTTCAAGATGATCAGCGATCTGATCAAGATGAGCGATGCGAAGATCCCGGGTGGCGTGCTCGAGCATCAGAAGACATCGTGGGTCGAAAACCGTGCGCTGCAACAGGTTCGGCCGAGTCGCTACGACGGGAATGTCGTGCTCTACCTCGCGGACCGCTATCACGACGGTGCGATCGAGCTGGAGCCGCGTTTCGCCCACCGCCGACCCAACGGTGGCTGGGACGAATACATCGAGAACCTCGAAATCATCCACATCCCAGGCGATCACCTCCAGATCGTCGACGAACCGCGCGTCGCCAGAATCGGCGCCGACCTGACCGCCAAGCTGGCGGAAATCGAGGCGAAAGGGGCCAAGTGAGCACCACTGCCGAGAAACTCGCCGATCTGCGAAAGCGCCTCGAGTTAGCGCAGGAGCCGGCGGGTGAAGCGGGGGTAGCCAAGCGGGCGAAGAAGGGTATTCCCAGCGCCCGCGAGCGGATCAATATGCTGCTGGATCCCGGCACCTTCGTGGAAATCGGTGCGCTGGTGCGTAAGCCCGGTGATCCGTCGGCGCTCTACGGCGACGGCGTTGTCACCGGGCACGGTCTGGTCGACGGCCGTCCGGTCGCGGTGTTCTCGCACGATCAGACCGTGTACGGCGGTTCGGTCGGTGAGATGTTCGGCCGCAAGGTCGCCGGGATCATGGAGTACGCGGCGCGGGTCGGCTGCCCGGTGGTCGGCATCAACGATTCGGGTGGCGCCCGCGTGCAGGAGGCGGTCACGTCGCTGGCCTGGTATGCCGAGCTGGGCCGCCGCCAGGAACCGCTATCCGGTCTGGTGCCGCAGATTTCGATGATCCTCGGCAAGTGCGCGGGTGGCGCGGTGTATGCCCCGATCAACACCGATGTGGTGGTGGCGACCGAGGAGGCGTACATGTTCGTCACCGGCCCCAAGGTGATTCGCGAGGTCACTGGCGAGGATGTGAGCCTGGAGGAGCTCGGCGGCGCGCAGAGCCAGGCCGAGTACGGCAATATCCACCACGTCGCCAAGGATGAAAAGGCGGCGTTCGAGTGGGTGCGCGACTATCTGAGCTATCTGCCCACCAGCTGCCAGGAATTGGCGCCGATTGTCAATCCGGGTCTGGAGCCGGAGGTCACCGAGAGCGACCTGGAGCTGAATTCGCTTGTGCCGGATTCGGATAACGCCGGGTACGACATGCACGACATCCTGTTGCGCATCTTCGACGACGGCGCCTTCCACGAGGTCGGCGCCTCGGCCGGCCGCAATATAATCACCGGATTCGCGCGGGTGGACGGCCGCAGCGTCGGTGTGGTGGCGAATCAGCCGATGGTGTACGCGGGTGCGCTCGATGCCAGGGCCTCGGATAAGGCGGCGCATTTCGTGCGGCTGTGCGACGCGTTCGAGATTCCGCTGGTGTTCGTTGTCGATACGCCCGGCTTCCTACCCGGTGTGGAACAGGAGAAGATCGGCGTCATCAAACGCGGCGGCCGATTCCTGTTCTCCTTCGTCGAGGCGACGGTGCCGAAGGTGACCGTGGTGATCCGCAAATCGTACGGCGGCGGTTATGCCGTGATGGGTTCGAAACAGCTTGGCGCGGACGTGAATTTGGCGTGGCCCACCGCGCGCATCGCGGTGATGGGCGCGGAGAGCGCGGTCAGCCTGATCGGCGGCAAGCAAATCGAGGCCGCTCCCGAGGAGCAGCGGGCGGCCATGCGCCAGCAGATGATCGACTTCTACAACGCCACCATGGCGACGCCGTGGGTCGCGGCCGAACGCGGCTATATCGATGCCGTCATCGAACCGTCGGCGACCAGGCTGGAGCTGCGCCGCGCCCTGAAGTTGTTGCGCGACAAGCAGCTTGCCCGCAACCCGCGCAAGCACCACCTGCTGCCGCTCTAGGGATTGCGAACGGGCCGTAACCCGGTGAGGTACGGCCCGTTCCGCGAATTGTCAGCCGATCGAAGCGGATTCGATGACGACGTCATCGACCGGAACGTCCTGGTGCATACCCGCCGAAGAGGTGGCGACGCCGGCGATCTTGTCGACCACCTCGCTGCCCTCCGTCACGGTGCCGAACACCGCGTAACCCCAACCGGACGGGGTCGGTGCGGAGTGGTTCAGGAAATCGTTGTCGGCGACGTTGATGAAGAACTGCGCGGTGGCCGAGTGCGGGTCGTTGGTGCGCGCCATCGCGACGGTGTACTTGTTGTTCTTCAGGCCGTTGTTGGCCTCGTTCTGAATCGGGGCCTGGGTGCCCTTCTGCTTCATCTCCGGGGTGAAGCCGCCGCCCTGAATCATGAAGCCCGGGATGACGCGGTGGAAGATGGTGCCGCTGTAATGGCCGGAGTTCACGTAGTCCACGAAGTTGCGCACGGTGTTGGGCGCCTTCGCGTCGTCCAGATCCAGGACGATTTTTCCGTAGTTCGTCTCGAGATTCACCTTGGTCATATCCCTACCCTTTCATGCCGGTCTGTTATCGACCCAGCGAAGTCACGTTTGGCGTCCCTCAGTTGGGAGGCTACGAGCGGGGTCGTGCGCAAACCCTTCGCGGCGAAGCCACGGTGATCAAATCCACCAGCTAGCATTGCCAATCGTGCCCGACGCCGCTACTGCTGTCTTGACCAAGCCGGAGCCCGCTGCCGCGGTCGCTCCGCGCGATTTTCATATCGCGCGTCTGATCGCGCTCATCGCGGGGGTTTTGGGGGCGCTGTTCGCGCTGGCGACACCGTTCCTTCCGGTGACGCAGACGACGGCGGTATTGAACTGGCCGCAGGACGGCAAGCTCGGAAATCTGCAGGCGCCGCTCATGTCGCAGGTGCCGATCGATCTGCGGGCCACCATTCCGTGCTCGGCCGTCGCCCAGCTGCCGCCACAGGGCGGCATGCTGCTGGCCACCGCGCCGCCGCAGGGCGAGCGGGCCCCGCTGGAGGCGATGTTCGTCCGGGTGACGGATACCGCGGTGGATGTGCTCGACCGCAACGCCGTCGTGGCGACGGCGCCGCGCGATCGGATGGGCGAATGTTCGTCGATCGTCATCTCCTCGGATATCAAGCGGACGACCGCGGCGTTCGAGGGCCTCAGCAACGAGAAGGGCGACCCGATCGAGGGTCAGCTGGTGCCGGATCTGCGCCCGCAGGTGGTCGGCGTCTTCTCCGATCTGCAGGGCGCGGTGCCGCAGGGTCTGTCGCTCGAGATGACGGTGGACACCCGCTTCTCGTCGAGCCCGACCCTGATCAAGCTGGTCGCGATGATCGCGGCGGTGCTCGGCACGGTGATCGCGCTCGGCGCGCTGGCCAGACTGGACAGCAGTGACGGCCGCGGCCACCGCCGGATCCTGCCCGCCAACTGGCTGAAGCCGACCTGGGCTGACGGCGGTGTGATCGGCGTCCTGCTGCTGTGGCATTTCGTCGGTGCGAACACCTCCGACGACGGCTACATCCTGAGCATGGTCCGGGTCGCGCCGCACGCGGGCTATATGGCGAACTACTTCCGCTGGTTCGGCGTGCCGGAGGCGCCGTTCGGCTGGTACTACTACGTGATTCAGGCGTTCGCGCAGATCTCCACGGCCAGCCCGTGGGTGCGTCTGCCCGCGCTGTTCTGCGCCATCCTTTGCTGGATGGTCATCAGCCGCGAGGTGGTGCCGCGGCTCGGGCGCGGCGTGCGGCACAGCAAGGTGGCGCTGTGGACCGGCGGCCTGGTGTTCCTGGCCTTCTGGCTGCCCTACGACAACGGCCTGCGTTCCGAACCGATCGTCGCGCTCGGCGCGCTGCTGACGTGGGTTTCCATCGAGCGGGCCATCGCGACCGGACGGCTGCTGCCCGCCTCGGTGGCGGTGCTGTTCGCCGCGTTCACGCTGGCCGCCGCGCCGACCGGATTGATGTGTGTGGCGGCGCTGCTCGCCGGAATCCGGCCGATGGTGCGGATCGTGGTGCGCAAGCGGCGCGAATTCCTGGCGCAGGGCTACGGGAAATGGAGTGCGACACTGCCGCTGCTCGCGCCGATCCTGTCCGCGGGTGTGCTGGTGTTGATCGCGGTCTACACCGATCAGACCTTCGCCGGAATTCAGGAGGCGAACCGGGTGCGGCAGGCGACCGGTCCGAACCTGGCCTGGTACGAGGACTATCTGCGGTACTACTACCTGTTCGTCCAAACGGCCGACGGGTCGCTGTCGCGCCGCTTCGCCTTCCTGATCATGCTGCTGTGCCTGTTCACCACCATGCTGGTGCTGTTGCGGCGCAGGCGGGTTCCCGGCATCGCCAGCGCGCCGACCTGGCGGTTGATGGGCGTGGTGTTCGGGACCATCTTCTTCATGATGTTCAACCCGACGAAGTGGACCCACCACTTCGGCGCGTACGCGGGCATCGCCGGATCGCTCGCCGCGGTGACCGCGGTGGCCGTTTCGGCGAGTGCGCTGCGAGCCAGGAAGAATCGCGCGATCTTCCTCGCCGGGCTGCTGTTCGTGCTCGCGGTGGCGTTCTCGGGACAAAACGCCTACTGGTACGTGTCCAGCTTCGGTGTGCCGTGGTACGACAAGCGCATCTCGCTGCACGGCTACCAGTCGAATACGTTGATGCTGATCCTGTTCGGGCTGGCGCTGGTGCTGGTCGGCTGGTTCGCGCTGCGTGAGGAGTATCTGCCGCCGGAGGCATCGCCGAAATCCAAGCGCGGCAAGCGGATTCGCAAGTTCGCCGCCGTGCCGCTGACCGTTGTCGCCGCGTTCATCGTCGCGGTCGAGGTGTTCTCGCTGGTGAAGGGCGCGGTCCATCAATATCCGGCGTACTCGCTGGCGCGCTCGAATTTCGATGCGCTGAAGGGCAATTCGTGCGGTATCGCCAATGACGTGCTGGTCGAGCCGAACGTCAACGGGGGCAACCTCACTCCGATCGACGATCCGGCGCATCCGAACAAGAACGGTGACCCGCTGGCCGGGCCCGATCCGGTCGGCTTCGATCCGAACGGCGTGGCGAAGGATCTGTCCGCCGACAATGTCGAGGTCAAGCCGGGCACCGGCAATACATCCACCCAGTCGGTCGGCGCGGCCTTCGAGAAGGGGCAGAACGCGGGCACCGGCGGCGGTGAGGGCGCGCGGGGCGTGAACGGCAGCACCGTCGCGCTGCCGTTCGGCCTGGATCCGGCGACCACGCCGGTGATGGGCAGCTACCAGAAAGGCGTTCAGCAGCCTGCGCACCTGACGTCCAGCTGGTATCAGCTGGCGCCGCGTTCGGCGGACAAGCCGCTGGTGGTCATCTCGGCGGCGGGCCGCATCCTGTCCATCGACGACACCGGTGATGTGCTGTACGGCCAGTCGCTGCTGGTCGAATACGGCAAGAAGCAACCGGACGGCAGCGTCGAGAAGCTCGGCACCTATCTGCCGCGCGATATCGGCCCCGCACCGTCCTGGCGCAACCTGCGCGTCCCGCTCGACAAGATCGATCCGAGCGCCGACGCGGTGCGCATCGTCGCCAACGACCCGATCCTGATCGGTGACCAGTGGCTGGCGTTCACCGCACCGCGGATGCCGAAGCTGGTGTCGCTCAACAGCTTCCTGGGTTCGGAGCAGCCGATCCTGGAGGACTGGGCGGTGGGTCTCCAGTTCCCGTGCCAGCGGCCGCTCAGCCACAAGAACGGTGTCGCCGAGGTGCCGAACTACCGCATCCTGCCGGACCATCCGCTGGCCATCACCTCGACCAACACCTGGCAGGCCGAGGAATTCGGCGGTCTGAACGGTTGGGCGCAGATGCTGGCGCAGTCGGTGACGGTGCCGACCTATCTGAAGAACGACTGGGCCAGGGACTGGGGTTCGCTGGAGCGCTATGACCAGTACGCGGCCGCGAAACCGGCCGATCTGGAGACCGGCACGGCCGAGCGCTGGGGTTGGTGGACGCCCGGCCGGCTGCGGGTCGGCTAACTCGAAATAGATTCGGCCCGATGCGGATTCGCATCGGGCCGAATTGTTTATCCGGACAGTTGGAGTGCGATTACACCTTGGTCATGCGGCAGTGCAGTTCCCGCCGCAGTACCTCCTGATCGGGGAGGCGATTGAGCACACGAAGGATCGCAGGGCGCAATTCCCGCTGCTCCTCCTCGTTGAGCAGACCGACGAGATCGCGCAGATCCATGTCATCGAAGGCCGTCGTCATGGTGCCAGATTACGACGCTACTGGCGGGTCGGCAGCGTTTCGGATCACCGGTCACATGAAGGACAACCGTGTGTCCTGTGCAACTGCGAAAATGTACTGTTTCGCCCGTGTGGTTGACCTGGGCGTTTATCGTCCGGTCACAGTGACGAAACTACGTAAAACTTCGATGTTTAACGCCGCTGGTCGTATTCGTGGCGGGCGGCCAGCACGTCGTCCATTCGGGCCTCCGCCCACCCCTTGATGGCCGCCATCACCGGGCCCAGGCTGCGGCCCAATTCGGTCAGTTCGTAGTCGACGCGGACCGGGACGGCGGCGGTGATCCGGCGCTCGATCAGGCCGTCACGTTCCAGGCCGCGCAGGGTTTGGGTGAGCATTTTCGGGCTCACGCCCGCGATGATCCGGGCCAGTTCGGCGTAGCGCAGCGGGCCGTCGGCGAGGGCGTTCAGCACCAGGCTCACCCATTTGTCGCTGATCCGGTCGAGCAGTTGGCGCGCCGGGCATTCGGCCAGGTAGGCGTCGTACCGCTGTTTTTCCCGGTCACGGCGTTGCGCGGCGGTGGACGTCGGCATCTGCTCACCTCTCTGCCCGTTACGCACTTCTGGGTAACTACTACCCGATGGATAGTACAGCGGCTTAGGTTCGAGTGGACAGGAAGGAAAACTCATGCGAGCAGTAGTCGTCCGGCGGCCCGGTCCCGAAGCCGTCGCCGAGGTTGTCGAGGTGCCGACGCCGGAGCCCGGGCGCGCCTCGGTGCGCATCGAAGTCGCTGCGGCAACGGTGAATCCGGTGGATCTGATGGTGCGCAACGGGATCGGCGGCACCGCGTTCGCCGCGCCACGCGAACAGTGGGGGCTCGGTTGGGATGTCGCGGGAGTCATCGATGCCGTTGGCGCGGACGTCACCGAATTCGTTGTGGGACAGCCGGTTATCGGTATCAGCGACCGCCTCGACGTATCGTTGGCGGCACAGGCGGACTATGTCGTGCTGGAGGCCGTCAATGTCGCGCCCGCACCTATCGGAGTGGATCCCGTTGCCGCGGCGACTATTCCGCTCAACGGGCTCACCGCCCTCCAGGGTCTGGCCGCCCTCGGCCTGCGGCCCGGCGACAGCCTGCTGGTCACCGGAGCGGCGGGCGCCGTCGGCGGCTATGCCGTCGAACTCGCCGCGGCACAGGGCATTCGGGTAATCGCCACAGCCTCCACCGCCGACGAATCAACCGTCCGAGCCCTGGGCGCAACCGATTTCATCCCCCGCGACGCCGAACTACCCGACGCCGCCCGCGACCTCGTTCCCGGCGGCGTCGACGCCGCCTTCGACGCCGCCGCCCTCGGCCCCCAAACCCTCGCCGCCGTCCGAGGCGCAGGCAAATTCGTCTCCATCAACGTCGCTGCCACCCCAATCCCCTTGCGCGGCACCACCGTAACCACCACCCTAATCCGCGCCGACCGCCCCCAACTCGACCGCTTGGTCACCCTCGTCGACGCAGGCCGACTAACCCTGCGCGTCGCGGAAACCTACCCACTAGAGGAGGTCGCCGTGGCACATAAACGCCTCCAAGCAGGCGGTATCCGAGGCCGTCTCGTCCTGGTGCCTTAGGCACCCCTGGGCGGGGTCTGCGGCCCAAAAGAAAAACCCGCCCCCTAAGAGGGCGGGTGGTATGAACCCATTATGTCCCAGGTTGACGATTACCGCAACTTCGCCACGATTTACCAAGGTGGGGGCTTTCGAAGGTGGTCGATTGTAGATGGGAGCTGTGCAGCTCGAAAATCATTCGATGTCAATTGGTACCACCAGTGATTGCCAACGCCATCTGCTGGCATCCCACGGAGGGCGCCAGCGAGATATGCCGAGCTCGGGTTGACTGTTCCGACTGGGACGCGATTGCGAGTTTCATGAAGAGGGAACGCAAGGTCGCTGTCATTGCTGATCACTACAGCGGCATCGACTGAGTTCTGCAACACGTCCAATAGGAGATGGGATGCGACGTTGACGTCCGATCCCTTCTCCTCGCGCCGTGCAATCGACACCATGAATACTGCGTCCGGCTCGTCGGCACCGTGCTTGTTCTTGATCATCACTGGCCACGATGGATGAGTCAGTTCCGGGCGGCCGCTCTTTCCAGGCTTGGCCAGCGGCGCTGTCGTCGCACGGTGGACGTATGTGCCGAGGGACAACTCATCGATGGACCCCGCGCGCTGCAGTGCACGCAGGTACACATCCTGTTCCTGCGCTCCCTCTCGATTGTCTCTGGGGAGGATTCGAGCGGTGCAGTAGACCACCCGGTGAATCGTTGCGTCAACCCAGGCGGATTGGGCCGCAACCACATTGGTGGCAAGGGCGCGCAAATCCAGCCAGCGCCAGCCGGAAGTGCCACGGCCGCACTGATTTCGCGCGCCGTAGTAGAGGTTGAATCCGTCGATGTAGACACCCACCCGCATGTTCGCCGACCTTAGCGATCGAGTCAATGATACGTCTACGGTATTAGCAAATTCGCATCATCCGAGGTGGTTGGGGCATCGGCGGCAGATGCCCCAGCGGACCTACTTCACTCGGATTGGGGCGTCTTTGGCCCAGCCGGAACGGGTTTCGACGGTTACGGCGATTTGGGCGGGGGTGGCGTTTTTGGCGTAGGGGGTGAATTTTTCGAGGGAGCCCCAGTCGCGGGACCAGTTGTGGTCGAGGTAGGCGGGGACGGTTTGGGAGCGCAGGAGCAGGCCGGTCCAGCCGAGGGGGCCGCCGCCGATATCGTCCTGCCAGGCGTTGGCGGCGTCCTGGCCGACCCGGTCGGGGAGGATGCGCCACTTCGGGACCTCGGCGACGCCGTCGTGGTGGTTGAACGGACGCTGGCACGGGAAGGCGAGGCCGACGTGCCAGTCGAGCAGCACCGGATCGCCGGAGCCCTTCGGATCATCCGGTTTCACAACGGAATTCAGCGTCGCCAGGCGCGGCAGCCGGGGCGGGGTTACGGCCAGCCAGATCCGCGGGGTGATGTCGCGGTCCTCGGCGACAAGGCGCACCGCGTTCACCTCGGCGGGCAGTTTGTCCAGCGGCACCCGCAGGTTGCGCCAGGACGGTGCGGGACCGATATCCAGCGGCAGGATCGAGCCGAGGGTGCGTACCGTTCCATCCGCGTCTCGGACGCCGTATTCGAGTTTCAGATCCGCGCCATAGGTGCTCACACCGTCGGAGTTGACGGAGTGGATGCGGCCCGCCGCCGTGATGGCGAGCACCTTGTACGCGGGATCGTTGCGCACGCTGTTCAGATCGAGGCGGTACCAGTGCGAGGTGAGGGTGGCGACCTTCTGCTCATCGGTCATATAGCTGCCCATGACGGGCGTGCGGGCCGCGTCCAAGCCGAACGGCAGCGCGACGGTGCTGCCGTTGATTCCGGCCTGGGTGGTGGTGCCGCCGCCGGTGCCCGCGCCGGTGGTGCGGGTGGTTTTGTTCTTGGAGTTGGAGTCGATCGAGTTGGCGCCGCCGGTGACGGTCTCGTCGGCGTCGGCGGTCAGATCGGTGGCGACCCCGTTGGGCGTGAAACCCGTTGACTGCGCGTACAACCCGTCGGCGGGAGCGGCGTTGTACGGTGACAGCAGCGAGTCGGCGGTATCGGTTTCCACCAGGACCTCGTCGGCCAGCCCGCACGGTTTGCCTGCGACCGATTCGAAGTTCTGCTTGCCGACGGAGTAGGCCGGGTACTGGACGGCCGCCGCCTTGGCCAGCGAGGCCACCTCGAACAGCACGAGCACGGCCGCGGCGATGGTCAGTGGCGCCGAGGCGAAACGGTCGAAACGCGTTGTGCCCTTTTCCCTGTCGTTGCGGTAGGGCTCGCGGTAGTGCTCCCACACCGCCCACAGCAGCGCGAGCCCGCTCAACCCGAGGAACAGCGTGGATACGCCCTTACCGGCGATGAGCGGCGCCTTGTCGAACCACGGCACACCGTAGCTAGAGACGTACCACCACCCGTTGGGGCCGGTGAACGTCACCGCGAGCAGGAAGAGCACCGCGGCGGCGAACAGCGCCCGGTTGCGCGGTGAACGAATTCCGTTGCTGCCCACCGCGACAGCGGCGAGCGCCGCCAGCGATCCGGCCAGCCCGGCGTACACACCGAAGTGGTGGGTCCACTTGGTCGGCGTGAACATCATCAAAACCAGTGAGGCGAAGACGATTCCGAGTATCCGCACCGACGGTCCGCGCGAGGTGCCGGGAATCCGGCTCTTGCGCAACACCTGCAGCACGCAGACCAGCAGGCACAGCAGCATGACGAGCACGCCGAAGCGCCGGGCCAGCGATCCGTCGGGGGAGAGCATCAGCAGCGAATCCCACCGCGTGCGTTCGTCGAACCAGGCCACGTTCGGCCCGATGATCTTGCGCACTCGGGTGGCCTCCAGCACGGTGGCCAGCGTCTGATCGGCGAAAACCACCACGAGCACCAGGGTTCCGGCCGCCAGCCCCGGTGCGAGCAGCGCGGCATACCGGAAGATCGCGGGTCCGGACCCGAGGCGGGCCCGCTTGATGATGAGCAGCAGCACCGGCCGCGAACCAGCGATAAGCGCTGCGACACAGATCAATCCGGTCGGGCCCGCGGCCAGCGAGAAGGCGGCGATGAGCACCGCGGCCGCGGCGGGCAGCAGGCGGCCGGTGGCGATGGCGCGCTCGATGGCGCACCAGGTGAGCAGCGCGCCCGCGGCGATCAGCGGTTCCGGGCGCAGGCCGTTGTTGTACGGCAGCCAGAACGCCAGGAACACCAAACCCGCTGTCCACAGCGCGATCCGGTTGCGCCGCACCCGAGCGCCCAAGCGCGGCAACACCTCCCGGCTGATCACCAGCCAGCAGGTGATGCCTGCGGCCAGCGCGGGCAGCCGCATCCACGGGCTGGCGTCGGTGACCCTGGTCATCCACGCCAGCACCTCGTACGACCACCCGAAGGGCGCCTCGGGCACCGCGAACCAGCGGTAGTAGTTCGACATATAGCCCGACGGTTCGGAAACCCTGGCCATATTCAGGATGTAGCCGTCGTCGGAGGTATTGGCGCCGATGAAATGCCACAGCAGCAGCGTGCCGAGCACAACGGCGTCGGCGGCGGTGAATCGCCACCAGTGCGCGGGCAGGAAACGGCGGGCCCGGCGACCGTCGACGGTGTCCAGCAGATGCAGTGCGATCAGCGCGATGACGGTGCAGACGCCCGCCGCGATCATGACCGCGAGCTTCAGCCAGGTCGGGGTGGAGGAGAAGCGCGAATCGATGTCGATGTGCATTTTCGCGCCGGCGAGCTGATCGGACTTCAGATCGGTGAAGACGCCGACCACCTGCGGGCGGATATCCCGGGCAACGGTATTGCGGAAAGCGGTGCCGTCCAACCGGTGTGCCCCGACGAATTCGACGGTGGTCGCGGCATCGGTGGAGCTGATGGCGATGTGCTGGCAGCCGGCCAGCTCCGCGACCGAGGCGGAGAGCATCGGGATATCGCGCAGCAGCACCGACAGTGTCCCGTCGGCCACCGAAACCATCAGACCCTTGGTGGCCGCCTGGCCGGAGGCCACCGGAACCGTCGAAACGACCGTCCCCGCCGACCCGATCGCGGGCAGCAGCGAGCACGGCAGCGTCGCGTCCAGCCGCAGCGGCACATAGGAGACCAGCGGCGCTGTCACGCTCGGATCGCCCGCCTGCGGCCAATCCAGCGTCGCCCGGTCCTCGCGCACCGGCAGCAGCGGGGTCAGCAGCGCCAGCACGAAACCGAGTAAGCCGGTGACGATGGCGATCAGGCGGTTACGGGTGAACGCTCGATTTGCGGGGTCCGGTCGCACGGACGTTGATGCTATCCATCCGTCGCTGCGTTTCCCGCCAGCGCGGCGCATTTCGCGGTCAGTGGAGGTCGTCGACATCCCGGACCCACACGTCGTCTCCCTGTCGTGGCGCATCCTGGCGGCTCGGTGCTCTACCGGACCGTGACCAGGGTGAACGGGCCGATATCGGTAACGGTGAAGCGCGGGTCGGTGAACAGTTTCTTCGGGAAGCTCACCGTGTAGCGCTCGACGTTCGGATCGTTGGGATAGACGTCCCTGGACAGTTTCAGGGTGTATTCGTCGCCGGCGCGGCGGAACAGGAAGGCGTCGGGTGCTCGCCACGGACATTTGCCGAGCGCGTCGAGCAGTGCCGTGGACGAGTCGAGTTTGCTCCACCGCCCGATGGTGTCGGCGCGGGCTGCGAAATCGGCGAGGGGATTGGCGTAGTGCGAGGTCAGCGCCTGGAAGCCGTAGTAGGGGTAGAAGGAGAGGAAGCTCGTATCCGCGGTCAGCACAACGGAATCCGCGCGCGGGCGGCCGGTCTGGGCCTGCAGCGCGGCATCGATCTGGCGATAGAACCACACCGGCGACGGGTTGCGTTTGTCCGCACGGTCGCCGTTGCCGTCGGTGTCGGTGTACGCGACGGTGATCTCCGCGGTCAGCACCCGCGGAATGTTCTGGGTGAACGCCAGCGCGCCGAGGACGGCCAAGGCGGCGGCCAACGCGCGGAACCGGGGCGGCTCGTTCAGCGCCTGATAGATGGCGCGCGCGCCCTCCACGAAACCGAATGCGCCCGCGGCGGCGAGCAACACCTGCAGGACCGGCTCGAGCCGGAAGGAGAGCAGCGTGGTGCCCGCCGCCGTCGCGACCATCGACAGCAGCGTCCACAGGTAGATCGCGACCACGCCGATGCCGAGCGACTGCGCCCGGCGCGACGAGCCCGCGCGCAGCACCAGCCACACCGTGCCGAGCAGGCACAGCGCGCCGAGCAGTGAGAAATCCACCATCGGCAGTGGGAGTTCGGCGCCCGATTCGGGCAGGTAGTGGAACGCCGAACCCTTGAACCGGGTGCCGCCGCCGAGCAGTTCGATCAAGAAGGGCACATACACGATCAACCCGATGAGCATCGCGATCGCGCCGATCACGATCAGCCGCAGGATCGGTTGCGCTGCCGCCCGCCATGCCGAGCCCGAATCTCCTTCGCGCCGAGCCTGATTCGCGACATACCTGGCCCGCACGGCCAGCCCGGCCGCGATGAGCGCCATGAGTACGACGGCGAAGGCCGCGACCGCGGTGTACAGCGTGTAGAACGTGGCGGACAGGCCGATGAACAGGCCGGTTCCGACCACCGCGCCCCAACCGCCCGCGGTGCCGCTGACCGCATCGGTTGCAGGTGAATTCACCTCTGCCGCAACAGTTTCCATCTCGACCGAGGCCGGATCACGCCAAACCGACCGCTCCAGTGGTCGATACAGCGCCCCCCAAGCGAGCACCAGCACCGGCGGCAACAGGATGACCAGCACGGCGCTGTACGCCTCCGGCGCGGCATAGGCGACCGCGACCGCGGTGACGGTCGCGCTCACCGCGATGGCCCACTCCGCGCGAATCAGCTTGGACCACAGCACATATCCGATAACCGAGGCCACCGCGAGCGACCCGATCGCATACGGTTTGAAGGCCTCCCACCCCGGCATGCCCAGCAGATTCGCGACCCGCCCGCCGATCCAGAACCAGCCGGCCGGATAGAACGGCGGCAGATCCGCGTAGGTCATATCGTGCAATGCCGCACTGTCGGTGAGCCGCGTCAGATATTCGGTCCGGAACTCCTGATCGACCGAAACCCCGTACAGGTAGAGCTTCGTCGCCGCCAACGGCATGCCGAGCGTCACCGTGACGAACGTCGAAATCCCGCCCCACGTCAGCAGTTTCGCCACCCACGGCCACCGCCGCACCCGCGTCAGCCAGATCGCGGCGATCACCAGCACCGCCGCGAAGACCTGCCCCACCGTCGTCAACGCCCGAGTCACATTGGAGGAGTTGAACGCGGGCCAGTGCACCATCGAAAACGCCATCAGCCCAACCGCGGTCACCCCCACCGCGACAACCGCCGCCAGCACCGCCTCACCGAGCGCACCACCGGCCTGCCGGGCCAACAGGGACGTCCGCCCTCGGACCGGAACCTGCTCGATCACGCGCACTCCGCCTCCGGATTTCTCGACTGGTTGTTTCGCCGAGTCAGCCTAGTGGGCACTACCGGACGGAGCCTTCTCCTCAGCGCACACCGGGCCGCGTCACCGGTGCCTGGCGAGTGCGTCTTCGCCAGGCACCAGCTCGAATCCATCGCAGTGTTTCGGCGCGATCTGCCGGAAATGCCGATGGTCCAGCGTCGCAATTCTGGCGATACCCAAGCGCTCCGCCACGGCGACGACTGATGCATCGGCTGCGCCGAGCGGGAAGTTGCCGTATTTGATGACCAGATCCGCCATTCGGCCGTAATCGGCTGGAGTATGCGGTTCTACCCGAAGTTCCTCGGCCTCCAACGAGCGTAGGAAACGCGCCTCGATTTCGGACCCGAGTTTCGACAGCATGTAGCAGACCTCGGTCACGATGGTTGCCGGAACGACCAGCGGGCCGGGTTCGTCGCCGAGCATCGCGACGCAGACCGCATGATCGTGATCACGCCTATTAACGGCCGCCAAGAGCGGCCCGGTGTCGCAGACGATCATTCACGGCCGCCGAGTTCGCGCCAGAGAACCTCCTGGGAAGTGGCAGCGAAATCGGGCGCGGCTTCGGCTATACCTTCGAAGGAGAGGCGACGCCTGGGGGGCGTCGCCTCTGACTTCGTTTCGACGAGGCGGCCATGGCTCGCGACAAGCCTGAGCACGACTGGACGAAGATCCTCCTGCTCTTCCTCGGTCAGTAGACCGACAAGCTCGCGGAAATCCATATGCTCGTAGGCCGCTGTCATGACCGCCAGGGTACCTCTGCCCTGATCAGATCGGCAGCTTGCGGAAGATCGGGCGCGGGACGTGGCGCAGGATCATCATGACGAAGCGGATGGGGCCGGGGACCCAGATGAGTTCCTTGCCCTTGTCGGAGGCTGAAACGGCAAGCGTCGCAACGTCTTCCTTGTTGACGGTGAGTCCGTTCTCCTTGGCGTGGGCGGACAGTTTGGTGCGCACCATGCCGGGGCGCACCACGAGCACCCGCGGGCCGAACGGCCGCAGCGCCTCGCCGAGGCCCAGGTAGAACCCGTCCAGACCGGCTTTGGTCGAGCCGTAGACGAAGTTGAACCGGCGCACCCGCTCACCCGCCACCGAGGACATGGCGATGATCCGCCCGTAGCCCTGCGCCTTCATCTTCTCACCGAGCAGCACGCCGACGGAAACCGCTGCGGTGTAATTGATTCCGGCCATCTGCACGGCCTTGCGCTGGTCCTGCCAGAACACCTCGCCGTCGCCGTCGATGCCGAAGGCGACGATGGCGACATCGACATCACCGGCGGCCCACGCCTCGTCGATGACCTTCGGATGGCTTTCGGTGTCGAGCGCGTCGAAGTCGATGACCTGGACCTCGCTCGCCCCGGCCGCCTTCATCTGCGCGACGGCGTCCTCGCGCAGCGGGTCGCCGGGCAGCGCGGCCAGAATGATCCGCGCCGGACCCTTGCGCAGGTATTCGGCGCAGATCGCCAGACCGATTTCGGAGGTGCCGCCCAGCAGCAGAATCGACTGGGGGTTGCCAACGGCATTGATCACTGAAGCTCCAGCCTTCTCGCCATGTCGGACATGAAAACGCCTGTGGGATCGACACTTCGGCGGACCTTGATCCACTCGTCGATCCGCGGGTACATCTGGTGGAAGGTCTCCGCGGTGGTCCGCGAATCCTTCGCGGTGTAGAGCCTGCCGCCGAATTCCAGTACGCGCCTGTCCAATCCGCTGACGAACTCGTTGAGTCCGGCCGTGATCGGGAAGTCGACGCAGATGTTCCAGCCCGGCATCGGGAAGCTCAGCGGCGCTTGGTTACCCGGGCCGAACAGCTTGAAAACGTTGAGGAACGAATAGAATCCGGACCGCTGGATATCGACGATGATCCGCTTGAATTCGTCCACCGACTCCGGCGGCACCACGAACTGGTACTGCAGGAACCCTTTGTTGCCGTAGGCGCGGTTCCACTCCCCGAACATGTCGAGCGGGTGATAGAACTGCGTCAGGTTCTGCACCTTGCCGCAGTAGGTGCCCGACTTGCGGTACCAGAGCTCCCCGATCGGCGAGAACGTGTACTTGTTCGCCAGCCCGTTCGGGAAGACGTCCGGCAGCGTCAGGAAGGTCTTCCCGTTGAACCGCAGCGGATCCTTGCGCAACTTCTTCGGCAGCTGGTCGAGTTTGGCCAGGTTGCCGCGCGAGATGGCGGCCCGGCCCAGCTTGGGCGCCGGGCTGATCGCGTCGAACCAGGCCGAGCTGTATTCGTAGCGGTCCTCGGAGCCGTCGCTGTGGAAGGCGATGGTGTCGTCCAGCGTCGGCGTCACATCGCCGTCGGCGATGAAGTACGCGGTCTCGGTGGGCGTCATCTCGATGGTCGCGCGCAGGATGATGCCGGTGAGTCCGCAGCCGCCGACGGTGGCCCAGAACAGTTTGGCGTTGCGCTTCGGCGTGATGTGCTGCACCTGCCCGTCGGCGGTGAGCAGATCGAGCGAGCGCACGTGGTTGCCGAAGCTGCCCGCGCTGTGGTGGTTCTTGCCGTGGATATCGGAGGCGATGGCGCCGCCGACGGTGACCTGCCGGGTGCCCGGTAGCACCGGAACCCACAGGCCGAACGGGAGCGCCGCCTTCATCAGCTGGTCCAGGTTCACGCCCGCGTCCACGTCGACCAGGCGGGAATCGCGGTCGATGCGGTGGATCTTGTTCAGCGCGGTCATGTCGATGACCAGTCCGCCCGCGTTCTGGGCGTTGTCGCCGTAGGAGCGGGCCAGGCCGCGGGCGATAACGCCGCGACGCAGGTGGACGGGCTTGGCGTCGTTGTCCTCGGCGACCATGGCGACGGCCTTGGCGATCAGCTCCGGATCGCTGGTCGAGAGCACTTCGGCGGTGGTTGGTGCGGTGCGACCCCAGCCCGTCAACGACCTGGCCTGCGTGGGCAGTGCGGACGTGCCCTCGGCGGCGGTGTCGGTTTGGGTGGGGGCCATCGAATGCCGCATCGCGGAGCGATCCGTTGAGGGGTCGGGCGACGGGCGGGCAGCTTTCGTGGACATCGGGATAGAGGCTACAGGTATGACGCGTTCTGGGGCCGCTCTCTACTGACTCCCCGGTATCGGATCCGCATCACACCCGGGGTCGGCGTTACGCTCGTCGGCGTGCCTGCCGAACCACATCTGCCGCTGCCGGTAGAACTGCCGCTGGTCGACGAGCCGGGCGGTACCGATGTCGATCTGAAAACGCAGATCATCCGGTTCGCGTTGACCGGTGGGTTCTCCGCGATCGTCGATTTCGGGCTGTACAGCCTGCTGTTCAATCTGATCGGGCTGCCGCGCGAGATCGCGAAGTCGATCAGCTTCATCGCGGGTACGACGACGGCCTATCTGATCAACCGCCGTTGGACGTTCAAGGCCGAGCCGAGCCGGGCCCGCTTCGTCGCGGTGGTGATCCTCTACGCCATCACGTTCGCTGTTCAGGTGGGTATCAACGCCGTGTTGTACGACACGTTGCCGCAGGCGTGGTGGCGGCAGATCTTCGCGTTCTGCGTCGCTCAGGGCACGGCGACGGTCATCAATTTCGTGGTGCAGCGTGCGGTGATCTTCAAGATCCATTGACGCGCGGCGCGAGCGTCAGGCCCGAAGGCGGTAGCTTGGGATCGAACACGGGCCCCGGTGGCTCATGTGCGGCTGGTGACCGCCGCGGCGTCGTTGCAAGCACGTCGGCCGGTCGAGCATGAGGTCGGAGCCCGCGGACGGGTCTTATGGGGCCATGGCCGGTTCCGCTCGGCGTGTTTCGGCTTTCGCGCCGAAGTAGTCACCGCCCTTGGCCCGCGGACTGTCGGTGCCCCACTCGCGCGCCTCGCGGGTGGCCGGCACCAGATGCGGAATGTGCTTGCGGCAGTGGATATATGCCTCTTCCACGTCGACCACCACCCAGCGTTCGGCGATGCGGCCGCGCAGGCTGCGCCGCTCCGGCAGGCCGGGTGCACTGCGGCGCAGCGCCTCGTCCTCGATGATCCGGGCCGAGCCGTTGATGTGCAGGCCGATCAGGTCCCGCACGAAATCGATGAGCAGGATGCCGACGTGCGGATTCTCCAGAATATTGCCGAGGCTCGCCATCACGCCGTTGCCGCGATATTCCGGATAAGCAATCGTGCGTTCGTCGATGACGTGCAGGAAGCCGGGTAGTCCGGCGCGGAAGCTTGCGTCGCATTCGCCGTGCTTGTCGGAGGTGGCGATGAAGGCCATATCCATCCGGGCGATGAAATCGATCATGGTGCGGTTCAGGTGATCGAGTACTTGGTCGTCGTAGAAGCGCTGGGCTCGGTCCTGCGAACCGTACCTGTCCTGCAGGTCGCGTTCGCCGTCACTGCCGCATCGCATACCGGGCATCGAGCCCCCTCGAGTAGCTGGAGTTCGGATACCGCCGATTCGCCATCGAACCGGCCGGTAAGCCGAATCCCGGTCCATTTTATTCGACTTTACGGAGCAAAGCTACGAAATCCATGTTGAGAATGCACCGAATGCTTTGTTAGCGCAAGGGATTCCGGATGTTAGCCGGAATCCGACCGGCCGGATTGTTGATTGGGGCAGTACCACTGATTTCGTGAGAACATGGGTAACTCGTCGGGGACGCCCAAAAGTCCTGTTGCGCCTGGCCGTCAGCCCGGTTTGGGACTCAAGAGGCTCTTACGACCGGCGAAAATACGCGGAGAGGCGGGGGAGCCGGGGTCAGCGTCACCGGTACGCCGTTGAAGACCGCGTTGCCGGATGGCACGTCCAGCACCGAATCATCGGTCAGCACATTGGCATTGACGCCGGCGTGGGCGCGGGCCACCGCCTGCGCGCTGTCGGCGTGACCCCAGCCGTGCGGCAGGCTCACCACGCCGGGCATGATCGCCTCGGTCGGCTCCAGCGGCACCGTCAGCGTACCCGCGGCAGACTTCACCACCGCGTGCCCACCGAGCCCGAGCCGATCCACATCGGCCGGATTGATCTGCAGCGTGCAGGTATTCGAGCCGCTGACCAGCGTCGCGACATTGTGCATCCAGCTGTTGTTGGAGCGCAGCTGCCGCCGCCCGATCAGCACGACATCCGGTGCGGTATCGGCCAGCCGGGCCAGCAACCGCGCGACATCGTCCAGCAACTCGCGCGGGGCCAGCTCCACCCGGCGCGATTCGGTACGCAGCGCGCCGGGCAGCCGAGGCCGCAGCGGGCCGAGGTCGATGCCGTGCGGATTATCAAGCAGCACTTGCAGATTCAGCTCGCCACCGGCCCATTCACCGTACGGCCCGAGGCGCAGCATCATATCGATTCGCTGCTCGGTGCTGTCGGCGCCGAGCAATTCGCCGCGGCGCTGCGCCAGACCCGCCTTCTGCAGCGTTGTCGCGATGATCAGCTCATCCACCATGGCGAGCGGATTCGCCGTGCCGGAATGCGGTTGCCCCTGTACCGCGGCCGCCAGCCTGGCCAGGATCTCGGATTCGCCGGGGCGATCGCCGAGCGGGATCAGCGGCCGCGAGTACCTGGCGTAGTTGTGCACCGCGAATTGCAACAGCGCGAAATCGTAGTGCGGCGACTGCAGGGTGCGCGGCGGCGGCAGGATGACGTCGGCGTGCCGGGTGGTCTCGTTCAGGTAGCGGTCGACGCTGATCATGAATTCCAGTTCGGCGCAGGCCGTGTCGAGGCGGGCGCCGCTCGGTGCGGAGAGCACCGGATTGCCCGCGACGGTGATCAGCGCGCGCACCTGACCTTCGCCAGGGGTGAGTATCTCGTCGGCCAGCGTGCCCACCGGGAGCTCGCCCATGGCCTCCGGCAATTCGCGCACCCGGCTGGTCCAGCGGCCGACGCGGAACGGTTTGCTGCGCGCGATCCCACCGGTTGCCGCGGTGGCGAACATCGCGCCGCCGGGCCGGTCCAGGTTTCCGGTGAGCACGTTGAGCACGTCGACCAGCCACTGCGTCAGCGTGCCGAATTCCGCTGTGCAGGTGCCGATTCGGGCGTAGACGGCCGCGGTCGGCGCGGCCGCGAGTTCGCGGGCGAGCCGCACGACGGTCTCGGCCGGTATGCCGGTGCGGGCGGCGACCGCCTCCGGCGGGAAATCCGCGGCGGCCGCCCGCACCTCGTCCAGGCCGTTCGCCTCGACCCGCACATCGGTCAAGCCCTCGGCGAAAAGCGTGTGCACGATGCCGAACAGCAGGTACGCATCGCTGCCCGGGCGGATGAACAGATGTTCGTCGGCCAGCTTCGCGGTGCGGGTGCGCCGCGGATCGATGACGACGAACCGGCCGCCGCGCCGCTGCAGCGCCTTCAATCGACCCGGGAAATCCGGTGCGGTGCACAGCGATCCGTTCGATTCCAGCGGGTTCGCGCCGAGCATGAGCAGATAGTCGGTGCGGTCGAGGTCGGGCACCGGCACGGTGAGCGGGTCACCGAACATGAGGCCGCTCGCCACCTGCTTCGGCATCTGGTCCGCGGTGCTCGCGGAGTAGATATTGCGCGACCCCAATGCCCTGGCCAGCACCGGGACATACAGCGCACCGGCGACCGTGTGCGCATTGGGATTGCCCAGATACAGCGCGGCGGACTGCTTCCCGTATTCGCCGACGACCGCGGCGAACCGTTCGGCGATGAGTTCGAACGCCTCGGCCCAGCCCGCGGTGCGCCACGCGCCGGTCGCGCGGTCCCGGATCATCGGTTCGGTCAGCCGGTCCGGATCCTCGTCGAGATGTCCGAGGCTGGCGCCTTTGGGACAGATGAACCCGTTGCTGAACGGATCCGCCTTGTCACCGCGCACCGAGGTGACGTGGTCGTCGGGGTCGATGCTGATCTCGAGACCGCAGACGGCCTCACACAGTGGACAGGTGCGCAACAGGTTCCGGGCCATAGCTAATGCTCCCGCACGATCGGGAGATCTGAAACACATCGCTACGCGGCAAACCCGAAAAGACCGATACCCCGGGGGTATCGGTCTGTGGCGGCCCGTCGCGGAGTGGGCCGATTCAGCAGGTTATGGCTGGAGGTTCAGCTCTTCAGCAGGCAACCGAGGTGAGCCGGGTGCGGCGGTTGGCGCGGGCGGAGCGCACCGCGGCGCCGATCGCGACCACCGGCGGCAGCCAGCGCGCCTCGGCGGGCGAGATGCCCCAGCAGGCCGAGCCGGCGGAGAGCTGGGTGGGCGGCAGCGGGATGCCCGCGCCGTCGGTGTAGACGACCGCGCCGGCCTCGCGCAGCGCCTCGATCGCCATGGCCGCCTTGCCGACCGCGGTGACCAGGTGGATCTCCCGGCGCTCCGGGCCGGGGATCTCGATGACCGGGCCGGAGAGGTTGTTGGCCCGGAGGAACCGGCGCACCTCGCCGGCGAGCTCGCCGCAGACCTCGATGCCCGAGAGATCGGCATCGGTGATCAGGCAGAGCCCGTTGGCCGTTTCGGCAACCGTCCATCCGCGCTCGGTGTAGTCCTGCGCGGCAGCGGTCATGTCCGCCGCCGAGATGGAAGTCGGAAACGTCGTACGCACTGTTATCTCCATTCCCCGATAGATCTGGGTCCTGCTTCATGGGTGCTATCGGGTCGCGAGGTCGGCAGTGTTACGCGCTGAAACAGTTTTTCTTCACGAGTGTTGTATTCGTCTCATTCACTAGGGTTTTGGTAGCCGATGGCTATCGAATTCGACTGGCTTCGGCAGCGGAATACGGGGAGGATTCCGGCATGACCGATGAGTCCGACGGCGCCGTGCCGGATTCGGAGGAGTACGTAGCCGAATCTCGTTGGATTACTTGGAAGGAATCCGCGGCCCGGCGCTTCACCCGCGCCGCGGTCGCGCCCGAGCCGCCCGCCGAACCCTTCCGCAGCCCGCGGGCGTTCGGGGTGTGGAGCGTCGAAGCGGCGCGCGGACTGCTCGACGTGCAGTTCCGCCGTCCGGCCACGGTGACGTTGCTGCCGCTGGCCTACATACTCGGCCTGGCCTTCGCCTTCGGCACGCCGATCGCGCTGACGGTTTTGATATGGCGGCATTCGGTGTTGCTCGGGGTGCTCGCCGCGCTGATCGCGCTGCCGTTGGCGCTGACCATCGCCGCCGCCGTCCGGCTGATGCTGGAGTTCCTGGTGAACGCGGCGCTGCTGGCGAGCCGGGTCGAGCACATCAGCGAACTCGCCGACGACCTGTTTCAGGCACTGTCGGATGTGGCCGAACCGGTCAACCAGCTCTCCGAGGACGTTCGGGCGGTGCAGTTCTGGCGGTTCCGCAAGCGCGGTCCGCGCAAGTAGCCGCCGAAATGCCAGGTGTGCCAAACCTGTTCGGCATTGCGACGACAGTGGCGTACCTGCGCCACCTACCGTAACCATGACCAGTTCAACTGTGAAACAATGCGTTTCGAATATCCGGATGTTCAGATCTGGTACGCACTTCGACAAGCGCCATCCTGCGAATACGGGAGATTCGCGGATCCGCGCACGGATTAGGGGGAAGCATGGCTTTACCGCAGGGCATCACGGGGTCGACCATGCCCCGTCGACAGCTCGGCCGACACCTTCGTGACCTGCGCAATCGCGCACGGATGACCACCAGGATGGCGGCGCAGCAGCTCGAGTGGTCCGAGGCCAAGATCTGGCGCATCGAAACCGGGCAGACCTCGCTGCGCAGTCTCGATGTCGAGGCCATGTGCAAGATCTACGGCGCGCCAACCGATCTGGTCGAACCGCTGGCCGCGCTGGCCCGCGAGACCAAGGCGCGCGGCTGGTGGACCGCGTACAGCGAGGTGATCCCCGAGGGCTTCGAGGTGTACATCGGCCTGGAGGAGGCGGCCGAGCGGCTGTCCAGCTACGAGAACGAGCTGGTGCCCGGCCTGCTGCAGACCGAGGCGTACACCCGGGCGCTGCTCACCGCATCCCGCCCGGAGCTGTCCGAGGCCGAGGTAGCCCGCCGGATCGAGCTGCGGGTGGCGCGCCAGGCACAGCTCACCCGCGCCGCGAACCCGCTGCGGTTGGACGCGGTGATCGGCGAGTCGGTGCTGTGGCGGCACATCGGCGGTGCCGAGGTGATGACCGAACAGCTCGACCACCTGCTCGCCCTCGCCGAGCTGCCGAATGTGCGCATTCGGGTGGTGCCCGCGGATTCGGGCTACCACGACGGGATGGACGCCGGTCCGTTCGTGCTGCTGGAGTTCCCGGAGCGCAGCGCGGGCGAACTCGCCGAGCCGCCGGTGGTCTACGTCGAGGCGTTCACCGGTCCGGTGTACCTGGACAAGGAACACGAAATCGACCGGTACCGAAAGGCTTTCGCGAATACTCAGGCGGTCGCCGCCGATGCGCGCCCGGCCGTCGAGGCCGCGCGGCGCAGGTTCTGATCACCAGAAGCGGTGCAGGGTCTCCCGATGCGTCGGTAGCGCCTGCTCATACACCTCGCGGCCCTTGTCGGTGAGGCAGACGAAGACGGCGCGCCGGTCGTCGGCGCACATACTGCGCGCGACCAGGCCGTCTTTCTCCAAGCGGGCGACGGCCCGGGACAGCGCGCTCTGGCTCAGATAGATGTCGTTGGCCAGATCGCTCATTCGATAGTTGCCGCAATCGGCGTCGACCAGCCGGTCGAGCGTTTCGAACTCGCTGAGCCCGATTCGGTGCCTGCCCTGCAGTTCTTTTTCGAGTGCGCAGCTGACGAGGGCGTGTCGGTCGAGCAGTTCGCGCCACTCCGCCACCAGTCCGGTGTGCCCTGTGGCGCGCCGGACCACTGGGGCCTCCGACTTGCAGACGTCGGCGTCAATCATTGACGGCTTCGACATGTGCCCATCCTAGTGATCACCGGCCATCCATGCAACTGCATTTAATGTGTTGGCATTTAATGCGCGTGCATGTAATGTTCCCGCCATGACTTCACCAGCAACCCTCTCGGCCGCCCCGACGGCGACCGATCCGACCAGATGGTCCGCACGGCTCTGGGGCATGCTGATCACGCTCTGCATCGTTCTTTTCCTCGACGGCCTCGACGTTTCGATGATCGGCGTCGCGCTCCCCTCCATCGGCACCGAACTCGGACTCACCACCTCCACCCTGCAGTGGCTGGTCAGCGGCTACGTCCTCGGATACGGCGGACTGCTGCTGCTCGGCGGCCGCACCGCCGACCTGCTCGGCCGCCGCAAGGTCTTCCTGATCGCGCTCGCCGTCTTCGCGCTGGCCTCGCTGGCCGGTGGACTGGTCAGCTCCGGTCCGCTGCTGATCCTCACGCGCTTCGTGAAGGGTCTGGCCGCCGCGTTCACCGCGCCCACCGGCCTGTCCATCATCACCACCAACTTCGGTGAGGGCCCGGCCCGCAACAAGGCGCTGTCCATCTACACCGTATTCGGTGCGGGCGGCTACTCGATGGGCCTGCTGTTCGGCGGCCTGATGACCGGCGTCGGCTGGCGCTGGACCTTCCTGCTCCCGGTGCCGATCGCGATCGCCGCACTGGTCGCCGCCACCTTCCTGGTCCCCAAGGACGAGGCCGCCGAAGAGGGCGGACACGACATCCTCGGCGCGGTGCTGTCCAGCGCGGGCATGCTGCTGCTGGTCTACACCGTGGTCTCCGCGCCGCAGGTCGGCTGGGGTTCGCTGCGCACCATCGGCTCGTTCGTGCTGACGGCCGCGCTGTTCGCCGGCTTCGTCGCGGTGGAGAAGAAGGTGAAGTACCCGCTGGTGCGGCTCGGCATCCTGCGCAAGTCCTCGCTGGTGCGGGCCAGCCTCGCCATCATCGCGGTGGGCGGCTCCTACTTCAGCTGGCAGTTCATCACCACGCTCTACCTGCAGGACACCCTGCACTGGTCGCCGCTGCACCTGGCGCTCGCGCTACTGCCGGTGGGTCTGCTCGTCGTCGCATCGGCCTTCGTCTCCGACAAGCTGGTCGACCGCTTCGGCACCGGACCGATCATCGCCGTCACCATGGTCGTCATGGCCATCGGCTACCTGCTGTTCCTGCGGCTGGACACCGCGCCGTCGTACCTGTCGATGCTGCTGCCCGCGGTGCTGCTGATCGGCATCGGCTGGGTCGGCTTCCCGGCCATCAACATCCAGGCCACCAGCGGTATCGATGACGACGAGCAGGGTCTGGCGGCCGGCGTGCTGCAGACCTCGATGCAGGTCGGCGCGGCCATCGTGCTCGCGGTGACCACCGCCATCGTCACCTCGGGCACGCACGCAGAAACCTCGCCCGCGGCGATGCTGGACACCTACCGTCCCGGCTTGGAATTCGCGGCAGGCGTCTCCATCGTCGGTGCGCTGGTCGCGCTGCTGGCCTTCGCCCCGAAGTTCCGCAGGCAGGAGGCCGAAAAGGTCGCCGCCGAAAAGGAACTCGAACTCGTCGGCTGAAACCCCTCACGGCCGACAAAATCGAACGCCCCCACCTACGTCGGAAGGTGGGGGCGTTCGGTTATCTTCACGAAAATGGCGGGGCGGCACTGTCTTTCGCCGAACGGATGAAGGTGAGCGGCTTACCGTCCCGGCCGACGGTCGGCCATTCGATGGCCAGCGTCGGATCGAAAGCGTCGATCTCCCTGTCGAATTCGGGCGTGTACTCCAGCGAACACAGGTAGGTCACCGTCGAGTCGTCCTCCAGGGAGAGGATCGCGTGCCCCAAACCCTCGGCCAGGAATATCGAACGCCGGTCGACATCGTCGAGAATCACGCTGTCCCAGCGCCCGTACGTCGGCGAGCCGGGGCGCAGATCCACCACGACATCGAGGAAGGCGCCGCGCACACAGGACACGTACTTCGCCTGTCCCGGCGGATCTTCCGTGTAGTGGATGCCGCGCAGCACGCCCGCAGCGGAGACCGACAGATTCACCTGGCACAGCTCGAACTCGCGCCCGGTCACCTTCTCGAATTCGGTTGCCTTGAACGTTTCGGCGAAAGTGCCACGCGCGTCCCCGAATTGGCGCGGGGTGATCACCCAGGCGCCGGGGACGGACATCTCACGGAATTCCATACCTAGTCCCGTCCACGATCCAGCAGGCCGAGCAGGTAGGTGCCGTAGCCGGAGCGGACAAGCGCCTCGGCCCGTACGCGCAGCTGCTCGTCGTCGATGAAGCCCATGCGCCAGGCGACCTCTTCCGGCACACCGATTTTCAGGCCCTGTCGCTGCTCGATGGTGCGCACGTAATTGGCGGCGTCCAGCAGCGAGTCGAAGGTTCCGGTATCGAGCCAGGCCGAACCGCGGGGCAGCACGTCGACCTGCAGCTTGCCCTGTTCCAGGTAGGCCCGGTTCACGTCGGTGATCTCGTATTCGCCGCGCGCGGACGGCGTCAGCCCGCGCGCGATCTCCACCACGTCGTTGTCGTAGAAGTACAGCCCGGGGATGGCGTAGTTGGAGCGCGGCGCCTTCGGCTTCTCCTCGATGGAAATGGCCTTGCCGTCGGCGAATTCGACAACGCCGTACGCCGTCGGATCGGAAACCCAGTAGGCGAACACCGCGCCGCCGTCGATTCCGGCGAAGCGGCTCAGCCCGGTGCCGAGGCCGGGGCCGTGAAAGATGTTGTCGCCCAGTACAAGTGCCGCACAGTCGGTGCCGATGTGGGCGGCCCCGAGTACGAAGGCCCGAGCCAGGCCGTCGGGTTCGGGCTGCACGACGTAGCTGATGGACAGGCCGAACTGGCTGCCGTCGCCGAGCAGCCGGGCGAACGCCGCCGCATCCTCCGGTGTGGTGATCACCAAGACGTCCCGGATGCCCGCCAGCATCAGCGTGCTGAGCGGGTAGTAGATCATCGGCTTGTCGTATACCGGCACGAGCTGCTTGCTGACGCCGCGCGTGATCGGGTGCAACCGGGACCCGGTGCCGCCCGCCAAGATGATTCCGCGCATGACCATGCAGTCTGCCAGTGTCTGTCGGTTCCGGCTCGGGGAGGTTCCGACTCGCCGACGAATTGATCACGGGGGCGATTGTTGTTGCGTAGGTCACAGTGGACGTGGTGTTCTTGATGACACGTGTTGTCACCGAATACAACCCGTGCGATGTCAGCGCCGACATCGATCCGGAGATCCTGGGCGGTCTCGGCGCGCCAGTGAGGTAGGTGCGCGATGTCAGCAATCGGCCCCGGGGGATCCGGCACCGTCATGAATCCGGATGGGCCCAGCGCCCCGGCACGGGTTCTGCTCGCGACCTGTCAGGGTGTCATCCGGCCCGCGCTGCGGGTCGCCCCGATCAATAGGTCGACCATTCCGATCGGCGCCGCCGCGATATCCGGTCTGGCCCGGCTGCGGCCGCAACCGCGCGGAATAGAACGAGAACAGGTGGCGCTCAACGGTTTCCGAATGGAGATCCTGCGTCCGTCGGGCGCGGCGCGGGCGCTGCGGCACGGCGCGATGCTGTACCTGCACGGCGGCGGATTCGCCGTATGCGGGCTGCGCACGCATCGCCCGATCGCGGCCAGCCTGGCGCGGCGCATCGGGCTGCCGGTGGTGAACGTCGAATACCGGCAGCTGCCCGGTCGGCGCATCACCGATTCGGTGGACGACTGCATGACCGCCTACCGCTGGCTGCTGCGGCACGGCGCGGATCCGGGGCGCATCGTATTCGCCGGGGATTCGGCAGGCGGATACCTGAGTTTCGCCACGGCGCTGCGCGCGATCGAGGCGGGCCTGCCCGCGCCGGCCGGGCTGATCGGGCTGAGCCCGCTGCTCGACCTGGATTACGCGGCCAAGCGCGATCACGTCAACGTCACCCGCGATCCCTATATCCCGCTGTCCGCGTTGGCCGCGGTGGTGCGGATGGGCGCCGAGGTGGGCGGTGCGCTCGACCCGCTGCTCTCGCCGGTGAACGGCGCGCTGGCCGCGCTGCCGCCGGTGCTGTTGATCGCCGCCGAGGACGAAATCCTCAGGCACGATTGCGAACTCATGGCCGAACGGCTCACCGCCGCCGGTGTGCCGAATACGCTCGAGCTGTGGCGCGGTCAGGTGCACGCCTTCATGAGCATCTTCCCGAATCTGCCGGAGGGCAGGGCGGCGCTGGCCCGGGTGTCGCGCTTCGTCCGGGCTCGGCTCGAGGAACAGGACCAAGCCCGCTCCGCCTGACCAGAATTGGCCTGATTGAAAAGGCGGCCCCCGTCCCGAACTGTTGCGGGGCGGGGGTCGCGCTATCCCGCCCGGCTGCTGCCGAGCGGGGTTCGTCGCGAGATGCGTTGAGTGCCTTGGTCTTACTTGGCGGGCGGCACGAAGGGCTGGTTGATCGTGGTGAAGTACTGCGCCGCTGCGGCGATGGCGACCGGCGCGGTGATCACGATGTTCGCCGCGATACCGCCCAGCGGGGCCGCGGTGGCGGCGCCACCGATGCAGCCGACGAGCGCGGCCGGGATGAACGGACCGAACAGGCCGACGATGGTCGCCGCGGCCACGGTGGCGCCGACGATGCCACCCAGGACACAGCCGACGGCAGCGCCGCCGACGGTGCCGACCACGGTCGCCACGGTGGCGGCGAGGGAGATCTCGTCCTTCATCCGGTTCCAGGCGGCCTGTTCCCGGTCGTACGGGGTCTTCCACGGAGCGACGTCCTCGAACGGGAGTGCGACCGGCTTGTAGGTCGCATGCGCCATGTCGTACTGCGGCGTGAGGGTCGCGGTGTTGCCGGAAATGTTTGCGGCGATGGGGAATTCGAAGTCGTTGACCCGGAACGTCAGCGGGGTGCCCGCCATGACGGTGCCATTGGCCGACTTGATTTCGAAGACGCCGTTCTCGACGGTCAGCGAGCCGGCATCGGTCTTCAGGATGGTGCTGGTGCCGTCGCTGCTCGTGTTGACGTTGACGGTGTCGTTGGGCGCGGCGTGCACGGTGCCCGCGGTGACGCCGATCGCGGAGATGAGCAGTGCCGACGTGGCGGCAAACTTCTTGATGATCATGTGCTGTGGTCCTCTATCAGGTGCGTTTGCAAGTGGTAGTGACCGGTAACTGAATTCGCGAATCTTCAGCAACTCGGCCGGGCCAAGAGAAACCCCGCCCGGTAAGGCTGCCGGGCGGGGTTCCTGGCTCGCTGTTCGGTTGTGCGAGTTCAGTTGTGTGAATTCAGTTGTGCGAGAAGGTGCTTCGTCTCACTTGGACGGTGCCGGGGTGAACGGCGCGTTGATGGTGGTGAAGTACTGCACGGCGGCCGCGATGGCGACCGGCGCGGTGATCAGGATGTTGGTCGCGATACCACCGAGCGGAGCGGCGGTGGCGGCGCCACCGATGCAGCCGACGAGCGCGGCCGGGATGAACGGGCCGAACAGACCGGCGATGGTCGCCGCGGCCACGGTCGCGCCGACGATGCCGCCGAGCACGCAACCGACGGTCGCGCCGCCGATGGTGCCGACCACGGTCGCGACGGTCGCGGCGAGGGAGATCTCGTCCTTCATCCGGTTCCAGGCGGCCTGCTCACGGTCGTACGGGGTCTTCCACGGAGCGACGTCCTCGTACGGCAACGCGACCGGCTTGTAGGTCGCGTGGTCCATGTCGTACTGCGGGGTCAGGGTCACCGACTTGTCGGCGACGTTCGCGGCGATCGGGAATTCGAAGTCGTTGACCCGGAACGTCAGCGGGGTACCCGCCATGACGGTCCCGTCGGCGGCCTTGATCTTCAGTACCCCGTCCTCGACGTCGATCGAGCCCGAGTCGGTCTTGATAACGGTGGCGTTGGCGTTGTCGGGAGACTGAGCGACGCTCACTCCCACCTGCTCGGCCGGTTGCGCGTTGACAGTGCCCGCGGTGACGCCGAGGGCGGCGATCACCAACGCCGACGTCGCGGCGAATTTCCTCATCAGCATTTTGTTGTGAACCTCGATGTGAAGCGTTCGGAGGGGACTAACCGATCGAAATCTAGACCAGCTAACGCATGGTGAACCGTTTGTGACCGTTTATTCAAATTATGTTCACCGTCGAGACTCGAGGCTCGGTGAGATAGGTAAACGCGCACTGAAAGACAGGTTTTTGCCTTTAGATCAGACTGATGGAATCTGATCGTCGTGACTTTTGGGCCGGGCCTTTGAGAGCAAGCTCACAGCCCTCCCGCTGGTAACGCGCGCCTGTTCGGGGCCGACGGTTGGTCGCCGCCGTGCCCGCGTCAGGACGTAAGGTCGTGGGCGTGCGACTGCTCGTAACCGGCGGAGCCGGCTTCATCGGCGCGAACTTCGTCCACCAGACGGTGGCCGAGCGGCCCGACCTGACGATAACGGTCCTTGACGCGTTGACCTACGCCGGGAATCGCGCCTCGCTCGACCCCGTCGCCGACCGCATTGATTTCGTGCACGGCGATATCGCCGATCTGGATCTGGTCGACGAGTTGGTCAGCGGGGTGGATGCGGTGGTGCATTTCGCCGCCGAATCGCATAACGACAACTCGCTGGCCGAACCGTGGCCATTCGTGCAGACCAATATCGTCGGCACCTATTCACTGCTGCAGGCGGTGCGCCGCCACGACGTGCGCTACCACCACGTATCCACCGACGAGGTCTACGGCGACCTGGCCCCCGACGAGCCCGCCTTCACCGAGACCACCGCATACAACCCGTCCAGCCCCTATTCGGCCACCAAGGCGGGCAGCGACATGCTGGTCCGCGCCTGGACCCGCTCGTTCGGCGTGCGCGCGACGATCTCCAACTGCAGCAACAACTATGGCCCCTACCAGCATGTGGAGAAGTTCATCCCGCGCCAGATCACCAATCTGATCGACGGCGTGCGCCCCCGTCTCTACGGCGCGGGTCACCAGGTGCGCGACTGGATCCACGTGCACGACCACAATCGCGCGGTGTGGGACATCCTGGAGCGCGGCCGCATCGGGCAGACCTATCTGATCGGCGCCCAGGGCGAACTCGACAACAAATCGGTGGTGCGGCTGCTGCTCGAGGCGTTCGGCCGCGATCCGGACGACTTCGACCACGTCACCGACCGGCGCGGGCACGATCAGCGCTACGCGATCGACGCGTCGCTGCTGCGTGCGGAATTGGGTTGGGAGCCGAAGTATTCCGACTTCCGGACCGGGCTCGCGGAGACCGTGCGCTGGTACCAGGACAACGAATCCTGGTGGCGGCCAAGGAAAGCCGAGACCGAAAAGGCATACGCGGCGGCGGGCGAGCAGACCCTGAGCTGAGGCCGTTCAGCCCCAGACCACGGTCGTGTACTTCAGGACCGCCGCCGTCAGCGCGACAACCGTGGCGATCACGACGGTCCATGCGGCGCCGGTGGTGGGCACCCGGCCGGCGCTTCCGGTGAGCCGCAACGGCATCCAGCGCAGCAGCGCCGCGAACGCGAGCACCGCCAACGGCACGAAGTACCTGCCCTGCACGCCGTCGATGATGTAGTAGTCGACCGGTGTGAACGACATGTACAGCGTCACGTAGATCATCGCGACGCTGGCCGCCACCACCAGCGCGACGATCAGCGTCTTGCGGAACGTCGCGGTGTCCCGGTTCATCCGGTCGGCTGTTCCGATGGCGATGCCGAAGGCCAGCAGGCAGGTCACGATGGACAGCGCGGGCACGTCGACGTAGGCGAAGCCGAGCTCACCGAAGAACTGGGTGAACCACCGCTGGTCGCGCAGCCAGACGCTGTCGCCGAAGACGCTCAGGAAATGACCCGGGTCGGTGAGGATTCCGTGCAGCTGCTCACCGGGTTTCACCGAATGCCATTGTGCCTGCGGGCGCATCAGGCCCATACCCTCGCCGGTCGGCGCGGCGATCTTCATCCACACCGCGAAGGCCACCGCGCCGATTCCGGCGAAAACCCAAGGAAGCCAGCGCAACCAGCCGCGGAGTCCGAGCCGGTCGGCGGGTGCGACCACCACCAGCATGGCCATCAGCACGTAGGTCGGCTTGCTGACCGGCAGCAGCACGGTCGCGGCCAGCAGCGCCGCGGTTTCCACCGGACGCAGCCGGTGGCCCAGGAACAACGCCTTGACCAGCAGCGCGGAGAACATGATCGCCAGCGCGTTGGTCATGGTGTCGGCGGTGACGGTGCCCGCCTGGAAGATGGCGATGGGCAGCACCGCGACGGTGAACGCCAGCCACTGCACCCGGTGCGCGCGCAGCGCCCACAGTCCGAAGCCCACCACGATCAGGTAGGCGAGCAGTCCGGCCAGCCGGGTGAGCAGGACCATTCCGCCGGTGTGCAGGCCGATCAGCTCGGCGAACCGAATGCCAACGGCCGCTGGAACATACGGCACGGGTGAGTAGGCGGCGGTGTTGGTGAACCACACCGTTTTGGTATCCGAGGAAATGGGTGCCGAGCCGAGCCTGCCGTAGGCGGCGGGGTCGGAGACCATCGGATCCGGCTCGCCGATCTTGCGGTTGTAGTCCTCGAACGCATAGCCCATCAGCGCATCGATGCTGCGCGGCACCTCGCCGCCGTATGCGACGCCGCGGTCGTCGGATATGCGCTGCGGCAGGAATCCGCCGTGCGCCACCTGGTAGGCGCGGCCGAACTGGGTGATCTCGTCGTGTCCCCAGAACGCCGGGGTCTGGTAGGTGAACAGCGTGCCGAAGACGGTCGCGATCACCGCGAAAGCGATGGTGGCCGCGCCGAATCGGGCGAACAGCCGCCGGATGAAACGCGAATACCGGCTCGGTGCAGCGATCTTGGCTGCCGCAGGAGATTCTTCCGTTGTGGCGCCGTTGGTTTCGGCCAACGCGGCGGCCCGTTCCGCGGAGGTTGTCACCGGCCCGCCCCGCCGTCACCGCCGTTTCCGGTGAGCGGGAACAGAGTTGGGCCGCGCTGCGGTTCCTCCGCGCCGACCGCCGAATACCGCAGGTAGACAAGGCGTGCCGCCTCATGCCTGGACCGGCGGATACCGTCGAGGATCAGGCCTGCGGTCCACGCCAGGCTGCCGAGCAGCAGCAGGGTGAATCCGAGGAACAGCGTCGGGAAGCGCGGCACCTCATGGGTTTGGGTGAATTCGATGACGATCGGAATGGTCAGGATGATGGAGACCAACCAGCTCAGCGTGCCGAACAGCCCGTAGAACGCGACCGGCCGCTCATGCCTGGCCAGGCCGATGATCAGCGCCAGGATCTTGAATCCGTCGTGGTAGGTGCGCAGTTTGCTCTCGCTGCCCGCCGGGCGGTCGCGGAAGCCGACCGGCACCGCGGTGCGCGGCACCCGCAGGTGCAGCGAATGCACCGTCAGCTCGGTCTCGATCTCGAATTCGCGCGATACCGCGGGGAAGCTCTTCACGAAGCGGCGGGAGAACACCCGGAAGCCGCTCAGCATATCCTCGACGTTCTCCCCGAACACCTTGCCGACCACGCCGTTGAGCACCTTGTTCCCGGTTTCGTGGCCCGCGCGGTAGGCGGAGGCGCCCTCGTCCTGCTTGCGCACGCCCAGTACGTGGTCGTAGGGGCCCTCGAGCAGGGTCTTGATCATCAGCGGCGCGGCCGACGCCTCGTAGGTGTCGTCGCCGTCGATCATCAGGTAGACGTCGGCCTCGATATCGGCGAAGGCGCGCCGGACCACATTGCCCTTGCCCTTCGTGGTCTCCTGGCGCACGATGGCGCCCGCCGCGCCTGCGCATTCGGCGGTGGCGTCGGTGCTGAGATTGTCGTAGACGTAGACGACGATCCCCGGCACGGCGGCCTGCAGGTCGGTGACGACCTTGGCGACCGAGGCCTCTTCGTTGTGGCACGGGACCACGGCGGCAATACGAAGCTCGGTGGAGTCCACCCGGGTCAATCCTCGGAGTCGGCGGTGAATTGGGGAACACCGGGAGGGTACAGGGAACGAGGGGTGTGCGCGCACCCCGGCTGGCCGTGTTGTCGGTGGGGTACCGTCGGCCGGTGTCTTTCCCTGAGCACCCAGCGTCTTTCTCCGAATACCCGGCGCAGGCCGAGGAACGCGAGGCGCCCGGCGTGCCGCTGTTGACCAGGGTGCTCGGCGCGTTGCGGCAGGGCAGCGCGTTCCTGGTGGTGGGCGCGATCGGCTTCCTGGTCGACGCGGGCACCTACAACCTGCTGGTCTTCTGGGGTGGCGAGGGTGTTCTGTACCACGCGCCGCTACCCGCCAAGATCATCGCGATCGCGGTGGCCACCGTGGTGACCTACTTCGGTAACAAGTGGTGGACCTTCGGGCACAAGCGGACCGACAACCCGGCGCGGGAGTACCTGCTGTACGCGGTCTTCAACGTGGTCGCGATCGGCCTGCAGTTGGGTTGCCTGGGGTTCTCCCGCTACGTCCTCGATTTGTCTACTCCCTTGTCGGACAACATCTCCGGGACGTTGATCGGCCAGATCGTCGCGGTCGTCTTCCGTTATTGGGCATATGACCGGTTTGTATTCGTCGGCGACCGGAATCGGAAATGATCCGACCATGGGTCGTCAACGTTAAATGAGCGTTAACTTGGCGCTTGTGGCGAATATCGGGCAACCGAATTTCGATCTGTTTGCACCAAATGTCCGGATGGCAAACCGGGCGGTTTGTCCGACTGAGGCGCGTCGCCGATCGGGCGCACCGCTGGCTCGGTTGATATCCTCACCCCCGCCGCGAACGGCATCCCAGGGGCGTGTCTGTCCCGCCGGCACAATCAGGATTTCGAGGACTTCATGGACCAGTCGGCTACCCAGGCCGTAACCGAGACGAATCAGCGCCCGACCGCGGATGCCGCGCCCGCCTCGCTACGCGCGGACCATCGGGCGCCCGATCGGCTCGTGCTGCAGCGCGGCATCTTCACCGGCCCGTCGGCGAAGGTGAGCGACGAGCTGTACGCGGTATTCGTCAAGGGGCGCGGCGATCGGACCCGGCAGGCGCTGCGGCTGGAAAAGGGCGCGAGCGCGCACACCAACACCTACTTCGGCCGGTTCGCGGCGAGCTACTGGCAGCGCTGGACCACGGTCACCGAGGTGCGCGCCGGGATGGTCCTCGACGTCGGCAAGGAGGCCAGGGTCCGGCTGGTCGCCTCCGATATCGCCGGGCACCGCCGCATCATCGACACCGCCAAGGTCACCGCGAGCGGTCCGCTGACGCTCACCGCGCCGCTGGACCAGTACGTCGACGGTGGTGCGCTGTGGCTCGAATTCGATGCCGTCGGCGGCGAACTCGGCATCACCGACCTCGCCTGGACCTCGGTCGCGCCCGATCACATGCGCCCGGTCGCCATCGCGATCTGCACCTTCAACCGGGCCGAGGACTGTGCGAATACCGTTGCCGCCCTTGCCTCCGACCCGACCGTGCTGGCCGCCATCGATGCGGTCTACGTCGTCGATCAGGGCACCGATCTGGTGCGGAACCGGCCGCGCTATCAGGAGACCGCGCCCGCGTTCGGCGACAAGCTGCGCTACATCCAGCAGCCGAATCTCGGTGGCGCCGGCGGTTTCACCCGCGGGCTCTACGAGGTGTCCGCGGTCAACGAGCACGCCGACGTCATCCTGATGGACGATGACATCCTCTGCGAACCGGAAACGGTCCTGCGGCTCAACGCCTTCGCCAATATGACGGTGGAGCCGACGCTGGTCGGCGCGCAGATGCTGTTCCTGCTCAACCCCGACTACCTCAATGTCGGCGCCGAGGAGGTGCACCTGAACGAGCTGCGGCACGGCCAGAAGGTGCCGAAGGCGTTGCGCAACACCAGCATGCTCAAACGGAATCAGGAGCGGCGCGTCGACGCGGGCTACAACGCCTGGTGGACCTGCCTCATCCCGGCCGAGGTGGTGGCACGCATCGGGCTGCCGGTGCCGATCTTCTTCCAGTGGGACGACGTGGAATACGGCATCCGGGCCCGTGAACACGGTTTCGTGACCGTGACGCTGCCCAATGCCGCGGTGTGGCACGCCGACTTCTACTGGAAGGACTACGACGACTGGGCGCGCTATTTCAGCACCCGCAACTCGCTCATCGTCGGTGCGCTGCACACCGAGCTGGACGGAAAGGCCATCACCCGCAAGCTCTTCCGCGAGCTGGCCGAACATCTGGTCGCCATGCAGTACGGCCTGGTGCACACCACCCTGCAGGGCATCGAGGACTTCCTGCGAGGTCCGAAGGTGTTGCGCGACGGCGGAATCGCGGCGCTGGCGGCGGCCAGGTCCAGCCGCACCGACTATCCGGAGACGCTCAAGCATCCCGCCGCGACCCCGCCGGTCCGCTCGGCCGATATCCAAATCCGCAGGGCCGGTGGTGAACCCAGCCGAGCGACGCTGGTGTTGATCAAACGGGCCATCATCCAGTGGACCGGGCGCACCCAGCGCGGGTTGGTCGGCGTCACCCGGGAAGACGCGCACTGGTGGCATGTTTCGCTGTTCGATCATGTCGTGGTCACCGACGCGTCGCAGTCGGGTGTGCGAGTTCGCCAGCGGGACAAGGCGAGAGCGCGCCAACTGCTGTTGCGCACCATCCGGGTGCTGCGCCGCCTGCGCCGCGAACTGCCCGCGCTGCAACAGCAGTACCGCGCCGCCGTGCCCGAGCTCACCAGCCGCGCCAACTGGGAACGCCTCTACGGCATCGGCGACTGAGTCAACCGAGTTGGGCGCGGAAGACCGCGGCGTCGAACTGGTCCGCAATGAATTACGATCGCTCCAGCGCGCTCTCGAACGCCTGGTAGGCCCGCTCGTCGAAGAGTACGAACATCGCGCGGCGCACCGATGTCGTTGCGGCGCGCACTGTTTCGATCGCGATGCGGGCCCCGTCATCGATCGGCCACCGGTAGATCCCCGTCGAGATGGCAGGGAAGGCCACCCCCTCCGCGCCCAATTCGTCCGCGACACGCAAGGATTCGCGATAGCACCCGGCGAGCAGGTCCGACCGGTCCTCGGTCGCCGACCAAACCGGCCCCACCGTGTGGATAACCCATCGGGCGGGCAGCAAACCCGCGGTGGTCGCGACGGCCTGCCCGGTCGGCAGCCCGCGCCCATACCGCGACGCCCGCAGCGCCCGACATTCCGCCAATATCGCGGGCCCGCCCTTGCGATGAATGGCCCCGTCCACCCCGCCACCGCCGAGCAGCGACGAGTTGGCCGCGTTCACGATCGCATCCACCCGCTGCTCGGTGATATCACCCAGCGTCAGCGTGATCATCGGATTACCGCTCACCGCACCGACGCTAGCGTATCTGTGCCGTGCGGCAACGGATGACGTTGCCGCACAGCGCATCGGCTCAGAGGAACAGGTCGGTGGTGAGTTCGGTGTCGCCGGGGACGACGCGGTACTTGTCGAGGTCGGTTATGCCGTGTGCGGCAAGCACCTCGTCATCGATGAAGAAATTGCCGGTGGTGTCCTTGGCGGGCGAGGTGAGCACCAGGTAGGCGGCGTCGGCGTAGATATCCGGGGTGCGGGATGTCGCGATCATCTGATCGCCGCCGAGCAGGTTGCGCACCGCGGCGGTGGCGATGGTCGTGCGCGGCCACAGCGAGTTGACACCGATGCCGTCGCCCTTCAGTTCCTCCGCCAAACCCAGTGTGGTGAGCGACATTCCGTACTTGGCGATGGTGTAGCCGAGCGAGCTGCCCGCCCATTTGGGATCCAGGTTGAGCGGCGGGGAGAGGGTGAGAATGTGCGGATTGCGACCCTTGGCGGCGGATTCGCGCAGCGCGGGCAGGCTCGACTTGGACAGCAGGAAGCTGCCGCGGCAGTTGATGTCCTGCATCAGGTCGTATTTCTTCATCGACAGCGCGTCGGTCGATGACAGGTCGATGGCCGATGCGTTGTTGACGACGATGTCGATCCCGCCGAACCGCTCGACCGTCTGCCGTACCGCCTCGGCAACCGCGTCGTCGTCGCGGACATCGCCGACGAATGGCAGGACCCGTCCACCCGCCGCCTCCAGCTCGGCGGCCGCGGTATGGATGGTGCCGGGCAGTTTGGGATGCGGCTGGTCGGTCTTGGCGATCAGGGTGATGTTGGCGCCGTCGGCCGCCGCCCGCTTGGCGATCTCCAGGCCGATGCCGCGACTGCCGCCCGACATGATCATCGTCTTACCCGCGAGCGGCTTGGATCCCGGTTCCGTCATTGACCTGCTCCTGTCGTATGTGCCGCGGGTGTGGCGCGGCCCGCGCTTGCAGATTAAGCGTAAACGACGGTTCTATGCAATCAGTTGCATAGGTAGTTCGAGAAAAAGGCGCCGGGATAACCGGCGCCCTTTCGATCAGCTATGCCATCGCGAGCAGCGTGGGCAAGAAGATCAGCACGATGAGGAGCGCGAAGACGATGAGCATGGCGATCGCGCCGGGCGTCTTCTGCGGCACCGGCCCTATCGCACCCTTGAGGAAAATCAGTGCGGGAGTCCGGTAGTACACCCGCGTGCCCTGTCCGGGGCCGACCTGCACCTGGGTCTGTGCCGGGCCCATATCGAACATCCACGGCGTCGCCACCCACACGTCGTACGTGCCGGGCCCGACCGGAATGTGGTTCGGCCCCCACTGGGTGACCGGAACCGGCTGGCCGTTGATCCGGATCTTCGGCTTCACCAGCGCGAGCATGAACGACATCGGCAGATATGAGGCGTCGATGGTGAGCCCCGGCGGATCGTTCGGTTGCCCGAACTGCCCGCCCTGCTGGCCGAATTGCGCAGGGGGCTGGCCGAATTGACCATTCGGCTGACCGAACTGCGGCCCCGGCTGATTGAACTGCTGACCCGGCTGCCCGAACTGCGGCGGCGCACCGTACTGCGGTCCGGACGGCGCGAACTGCGGGCCGTTACCCGGCTGGGCGCCGTATGGATTTCCGGCCGGGGTCTGCCCGTACTGCGGCGGATATGGTGCGGGCTGCTGACCGTAGCCCTGGCCGGGTCCGCTGCCCGGATACGACTGACCTGCTGGCGGGAACCCACCGGGTTGATTCATCTATCCCTCCCAGATAGCGATGATGCGTGCCGAATCTACTCCGGCTCGGCCGATTCGGCGCAATCAGCTCTGCCCCTGGTTATCCGGGTCTTTTCGATCGGAGAGCGCCGCTGAGCTACTTACCCGCCGGGCCGGTGCGGGAAACCCGCCGCGCGCAATCGCTTTCGCGCGACGGGTGTCTTACCGTCAGCGGCGAGAGCCGCGATCCCGATAGATCTGCCGCTGCTGCCTGGCGACAACCTTCCATTCCCGGCTGCGCTCGGCCTGCAGGCGCTTGTCGGTTCTGGCGGCCATCCAGGCGTTCTCCCTGGCCAGCTTGCGATAGCTGTCGAAGCGGCGCGCCGCGAGCGCGCCGCTGTCGAGTGCGGCCGCGATCGCGCAGCCGGGTTCGCCGTTGTGTGCGCAGTCGGCGAATCGGCATTGCGCGGTGAGGGATTCGATATCGCTGAAGGTCTTCTCGATACCGTCGGCGGCGTCCCACAGCCCGATTCCGCGCAGTCCTGGCGTATCGATCAACGTGCCGCCCGAGGGCAGCGGCCGCAGTTCCCGATGCACCGTCGTATGCCTGCCCTTCTTGTCCACCGCGCGAACCGCGTTGGTGGCGAACACTTCCGCGCCGAGTAGGGCGTTGGCGAGGGTGGATTTACCCGCGCCGGACATGCCGAGCAGTGCGACCGTGCCGTCGAGTAGTGCGGTGAGCACGTCGAGTCCGGCGCCGGTATTCGCGCTGACCGACACTACTACCGCGCCCGGCGCGACAGCCTGTGCCTCGTCCAGTGGAATATGTTGCGCCGCATCGGCTTTGGTGAGGACGACGACCGGCTGGGCATTGCTTTCCCAGACCAGCGCGAGCATCCGCTCCAGCCGTCCGAGATCGAGATCGTCGTCGGCGGCAACGCAGATCAGCACCGTATCGACGTTCGCGGCGAGCACCTGCGGTTCCGAACGCCGCGACGCGCTGGCCCGGACGATCGCCGACCGGCGCGGAAGTAGTTGCCGCACCGCGTTTTCCGAATCGATGCCAACCCAGTCGCCGGTGCACAGCCCGCTGATCTCGGAGTCCGGCCGCGGACAGGTGGCTCGCGCCGGACCACTCGGGGTGACGACATCGCATTCGCTGCGGTCCATTCGGACGATCCGCGCGGGAACGCAACGCTCCTCGAGCAACGAATCGTATTCGGCGGCAACGGATTCGGTCCAGCCATACGGAATGAGAAGGTCGTAGTCGACCATTTGGGAACAGGTCCTTCGTCGGGCGCCGAGCCCGACACGGACTCAGCGAGATGAGTGTGGAGTGGAGGTTCGTGCGGCGGGCGCGGCCCGGCCAGGCACGACAATCCGAACAATCCGCGTCACGATCCACACCTCCTCACCTCTCGAAGCGACCCGACCACTCTCGCAAAGGCTCCGGATACGCGCAATCCATTTTTCAGTCGTCGGCCTGCAGCATGGCCAGATACGACCCGGGCGTCGGCACCAGCGGCTCGCCGTCGAGCATGATCTTCGGCCGGATCCGCCCGGTGAACGTGGTGCGCAACCACGGGATATAGACGGTGGTGCCGAGCGGCAGCGCGAGAAACGGCGTCACGAACGGCATCTTGTCCGTCAGCCGGTAGAGCGTCATCCAATCCGATTTGGTGTGCTCGTGCTTATCGATGCACGGCACATGCCAACCGGAATCCTCCACCTCCAGCGGCTCCTTGCGGCTCAATACGAAAACCGAGGTCTCCAGGCCGCACGGACGAACAGCGACGAGCTGGCTCGGTTTCGGGAAGACGAGCCGGCTGGTCAGGTCGACGCTGGCCGCGACCTCGCGCTGATACCAGAGATCGCGCAGTGTCCGATCCACCTGTTCGGACCACGTATTCAGACCGGTCCGCTCGGCCAGCCCGAGCGTCGTATCGGGGCGCTCGATCACCTGCAGGGTCGACCAGCCGATATCGAGCGTCTTACCCGGCCGGAAGCGCGAACCGTGTGCGACCGCGTCCTCCAGGTAGCTGAGCAGCCAACGGTCGTATCCCGGAATGATCGGGCCTGCGACGATGATCGTGAACTCCGGATGGCCGTGCGCGGCACAAGCCGTAGTCCGCAGCGGTTCACTCATGCGCAGAGTTTGCCTCAGCCGTAGTAGCGGCCGTTCAGTCGGGCTTGCCGAATTGTTCGTGCCTGCCCAGCGAGCGCAGGTGGAACCATTCGCGCAACCCGGCCGGATCGCGGCGGGTGACCAGGAAGAACCAGGAGAAGCGAATCCATTCCTGCGGAAGGAGTTTGCGCATACCCGGCTGGGACATGAGGTAGCCGCGGTTGCGATAGGTGAAGTAGCGCTTGACCGGATCGTCCGGGTACTGGGTGTGCATGCGCCCGCCCAGAATCGGCTTGAACTCCGCCGCGCCGTTCGGATGCAGATATGCGGTTTGCAGGCAGGTGCCGAACGGCAGCCCGGACCGGACCAGGCGCCGGTGCACCTCCACCTCGTCGCCGCGCACGAATAGCCGCAGATCCGGAACACCGATCAGGTCAACGGCTTTCGCGGAGATCAGCGCGCCGTTGAACAGCGATGCGATACCGGGCAGGAAGTCATCGTCGCCGAGTTCGGAGCGCAGCCGCCGCCACACGACGCCGCGGCGCAGCGGGAAGGCCAGCCGATCGGGATCGTCGATATCGCAGACCACCGGCGATACCTCGGCGAGCCCATGGCGGGCGGCGCAATTCAGCAGGGTGGCCAGCACCTCGGCGCCCTCCGGCCTGCCGTCGTCGTCGGCCAGCCACACCCAGTCGGCGCCCTGGGTCAGCGCGTGCAGGATGCCGAGCGCGAAACCGCCTGCCCCGCCTAGGTTGTGCGCCGAACCGAGGTAGGTCGATTCGATCGGCTGCTCCCGCACCAGATCCGCGACCTCGGGCTCGTTCGCATTGTCGACCACGATCAGGTGATCCACCGGCCGGGACTGGGAGACCACGGCTTTCAGCGATTCCGCGAGCAGGTCACGCCGCTTGTGGGTGACGACGACGGCGATGATCCGCGCATCCGCGCCGGTATTCGTCGGCTCGAATGCCGCGAATTCCGGTTCATCCTGCGTCGCAGCGTCTTTCGCCGAATCCGCCGCAGCGTCGGCTGAGTCGACCGGGACCTGCGCCCCTGCCTCGATCGGGGCGTCCTGCCCGGTCGGCTCGCTCATACCTGGTTCTTCTCCAGTTCTCGTTCGGTATCCGTCTCGACCAGCGCCGCGGCCGCGCGCTCGGCCTCCATTTCGCGCAGGATGGTCGCGACGTGATTTCCGGCGTCGGGACCCTCATAGGCGCGCACCACTTCTTCGATGCCGCCGCGCAAACGGATCTGGCCGTGGTCGATCCACAGCGCCGAATCACAGAGTTGAGCGAGGAATTCGTTGGAATGGCTGGCGAACACCAGTATGCCCGACCGGGCCACCAACTCCTGCAACCGAAGTCGCGCCTTCTTCATGAAATCCGCGTCCACCGCGCCGATTCCCTCGTCCAGCAGCAGGATCTCCGGATCGATCGAGGTGACGACGCCCATCGCCAACCGCACCCGCATACCGTGGGAATAGGTGCGCAAGGGCATCTCGAGGTATTTGCCGAGTTCGGTGAAATCGGCGATCTCATCGATCTTGGACAGCATCTGCTTACGGGTCTGTCCGAGGAACAGGCCGCGGATGATGATGTTCTCGTAGCCGGAGATTTCCGGATCCATACCGACCCCGAGATCGAACACCGGCGCCACCCGGCCACGAACCCGGGCGCTGCCGCGCGTTGGTTCATAGATACCGGAAAGCAGTCGCAGCAGCGTGGATTTGCCCGCGCCATTGTGCCCGACCAAGCCGACCCGGTCGCCCTCCTTCATCGAAAGGGTGATGTCGCGCAATGCCTCGACCACGACGACATCGGACTGGTTGCGCCCGATCGCGCCGCCCGCCTTGCCGAGGAACGCCTTTTTCAGCGACCGCGATTTCGCGTCGAAGATCGGGAACTCCACCCACGCCTGGCGGGTTTCGATACTCACACCATCTGTCATCAGGGCCAACGCTCCTATACCCAGTACGGCACGCGCGAACGGTACTGCCGCATTGCGAAGATCGCCACGATCCAGCCGACCACGGTGATCGCCAGCACGATCGCCCAGTGCCGCAGCGCCTGCGGTTCACCGAGCAGCGGGGCGCGCACGATTTCCAGGTAGTGATAGGTCGGCACGATCTCGACCAGCCTGGCCCGGCTACTGCCCCCGTTGACATGCGACGCCAGGGCCTGAGCCTTCCACATCACCGGGGTGAGGACGAACAGCATCAACGTGGTGCTGCTGAGGATGGGCGCGATATCGCGGTAGCGGGTGCTGAAAATGCCGAACACGATCGACACCCACATCGAATTGAGGAATATCAGCACGATCGCCGGAATGGCGAGCAGGCTGGCCGGGCTCAGATGCCGCCAAACCCCGAACACCGCGAGCAGCACCGCATAAATGACGATGTTGTGCGCGAAGAACAGCAATTGCCGCCACACCAGCCGATAGATGTGCACGCTCAACGCCGACGGAAGTTGTTTGATCAGGCCCTCATTGGCGATGAAGACCTCGGAGCCCTCGATGATGCTCGCGTTGATCACATTCCAGATGATCAAGCCGATCGTCACATAGGGCAGATAGTCGCCCAGCGGACTGTCGAACAGGGTCGCGTAGAGCAGACCCATGGCCGATGCCTGCACGGCGGTGGCGATGGTGATCCAGAACGGTCCGAGCACCGACCGCCGATACCGCTGCTTGATGTCCTGCCAGCCCAGCGACAGCCAGAGTTCGCGCTGTGCGAAACCGTCGCGTAGGTCCTTGAACGCGCGGTGGAAGGTCTGCGAATCCGACACCAGCGGCTCGGGATTCGTCGGCTCGGCCGCGGCGGGCTCGGCCGCCGCCTTCTCTTTCACCGAATTCTCGTCTGTACGCACGGGGCTCTCATCCGAATGCACTTGGCTCTGATCGGGACGCTGCGCATCCTTCCCGGGAATCGAGTCGGAGCGAGCGGCAGCGGTGGGCACGGTGCTCGACACTACCTTGGCAAATCCCCACCGACCCGTGCGGCACACGCGGGTCGGTGGACACCATTGCCTCGATTGTGGCGTGCGTCCGTCGGCATCGTTTCTACCGCGTTGCCGCCCGGTCGCACAGATCCCGAATCTCGGGTCACAAATACTGTCCCGAACCGCCGGATACCGGGCCGGACTGGCTACCGCGCGGGTCGTGTGCGTGGATTCCGGGCGGCAGCGCGCCCTGGCGCATCTGCTCCAGCTGGGCCCGTGCGGCCATCTGCTGGGCGAACAACGCGGTTTGGATGCCGTGGAACAGACCCTCCAGCCAGCCGACCAGCTGCGCCTGGGCGATGCGGAGTTCGGCATCGGAGGGGATCGCGTCGTCGCTGAACGGTAGCGCGAGGCGCTCGAGCTCCTCGCGCAGATCGGGGGCGAGGCCCTGTTCCAGCTCGCGGATCGATGATTTGTGGATTTCCCGCAGCCGGGTGCGGCTGGCGTCGTCGAGCGGAGCCGCGCGCACCTCTTCGAGCAGCTGTTTGATCATCGTTCCGATGCGCATCACCTTCGCGGGCTGTTCGACCATGTCCGCGAGGGATTCGCCGGAGTCGTCGCGCTCGTCCGGGTTGTCCTTATCCTTCTTGCTCTCATCGCTGTCGGTCACCACCTGTGCGGTGAGGGGAGTGTCCGACACCGCATCCGCGGGGATGATCAACGGCCGGCCCTCGGGTCCGATCACGACGATGGAGTCCGGAGTCTCATCCGATTGCGTCATGGTCCCTATCATGTCGCGTCACCGCGGAACGCGCTAAGCCCGGTGGTCGGGGAGGGTTACGCAGGCTCGGCCGCTGCCCTTAGAGTGGCCAGCATGACTTACGACGTCGCGCGGGTTCGGGGCCTGATACCGTCCCTGGGCGACGGTTGGATTCATCTGGATCCGCAGTCCGGAATGCTGGTCCCGGATTCGGTATCCCGTGCCGTCTCAACGGGTTTCCGTACTTCCGCGTTCTCGCACATCGGCAGGCACGGCGCCGCGATGCGCAGCGCGGCCATCGTCGACGCGGCGCGCGAGGCCGTCGCGGATCTGGTCGGCGGCGATCCCGCGGGCGTGGTGCTCGGACCAGACCGCGCGGTTTTATTGGCCTGGCTCGCCGAATCGCTCAGCTCCCGGCTCGGGCTCGGCACCGGCATCGTGCTGTCCCGGCTCGACGACGAGGCCAATGTCGCGCCCTGGCTGCGCATCGCCAATCGCTATGGCGCGCACGTGCGTTGGGCCGAGGTGGAAATCGAAACATGTGAAATGCCGTCATGGCAATTCGAGGAGCTGATCGGACCGACGGCGCGCCTGGTCGCGCTCACCGCGGCCTCCCCGATCGTCGGCTCGGCGCCAGCGGTCCGGGTGGCCGCCGACCGCGTGCACGAGGTCGGCGGCCTGCTCGTCGCCGACTGCTTCGGCGCCGCGCCGTACGCGCTCATCGATATCGACGAACTCAACGCCGACGTGATCGCGGTCAGCGCGCCGGCCTGGGGCGGCCCGCAGATCGGCGCGCTGGTGTTCCGGGATCCGGCCTTCCTGGACCGGATTCCGTCGATGTCGTTGAACCCCTATGCGAAAGGTGCGGAACGGCTCGAGGTCGGCGGCCACCAGTACGCGCTGCTCGCGGGGCTCACCACCTCCATCGACTACCTCGCCGGGCTCGACGAACGAGCCCGCGGCAGCCGCCGCGAACGGCTCGAAATCTCCATCACCTCACTGCAGGACTACCACGACCAGCTCTTCGAGCATCTGATGGAAGTACTGGACAAGATCCCGAACCTCACCGTCATCGGGCGGGCCTCCACCCGCATTCCGACCGTCAGCTTCACCATGGCGGGCATGCAGGCGGAGAAGGTCGCGGCCAAACTCGGCGACAACCGGATCGGCACCGTCAGCGGGGTGCACGGCGGCAGCAGGCTGCTCGACGCGCTCGGCGTGAACGACGAAGGTGGGGCGGTCACCATCGGACTCGCCCCCTACACAACGAGATTCGAGATCGACCAGCTCGGCCGCGCCCTCGCCGCGCTGGAGTAGTCACTCGTCGCGGATCCGCAGCACCACCTTGCCGAACGCGCCCGAGGCATCGAGCAGGCGATGCGCCTCGGCCGCATCGGCGACCGGGATTTCGGCATCGATCACCGGGACGACGCGGCCGTCGGCGATCAGCGGCCAGACCCGCCCGCGCAGTTCGGCGATGATCTCGGCCTTGCTGCCGGTGCCGGTGGCCGGGCGGTTACGCACGTTGGTGGCGTGGATGCTGCCCCATTTGCGAAGCAGCGCACCGAGATTCAATTCGCCACTGGCCCCGCCCTGCATTCCGATCACCACCAGGTGGCCGTGCGGCGCCAGCGCGTCGACATTGCGGGCCAGATATGCCGCGCCCATCACGTCGAGAATCACATCCGCGCCCGGACCCTGCGCGCGCACCGCCTCGACGAAATCGTCCTCCCGATAGTTGATCAACACCTCGGCGCCCAATTCCGCACAGCGCCGCAGCTTTTCGGCCGAACCCGCGGTCGCCGCGACCCGCGCGCCGAGACTTTTCGCGATCTGGATCGCATGGGTGCCGATACCGCTGCCGCCGCCGTGGATCAGCAACAGCTGTCCGGCGTGCAGGCCCGCGGTCATCACCAGGTTCGACCACACCGTCGCGGCCGCCTCCGGAAGTCCGGCCGCCGCGGCCAGATCCAGTCCGTCGGGGACCGGCAGCAGTTGGGTCGCGGGCACGACAACCCGTTCGGCGTAGCCGCCGCCGGACAGCAGCGCGCACACCCGGTCGCCGACTCGCCAGTCGCGCACCCCATCGCCGACTTCGGCGACGACACCGGAACACTCGAGGCCCATGATCGGGCTCGCGCCCGGCGGGGGTGGGTAAAAGCCTTGGCGCTGAAGCAGATCCGCGCGGTTCACGCCGGCCGCCAGCACGTCGATCAGCACCTCGCCGTGTCCGGGCGCCGGATCCGGCGCCTCGGTCCACACCATTACCTCTGGTCCACCGAAACCGTTCAGGTTTATTGCGCGCACCGCTCCAGCCTGCCGTATTCGCGAAACCGCCGGGTTCGCGGCACGCCGTATCCGGTGCCACCATGATGTGGTGCGTATCGAGCGGACCGACCTCGCCGATGTCCTTGTGCTCACGCCCGAGCCGTTCCGCGACGAACGCGGGCTGTTCACCAGAACCTTCGACGCGGACCTCTTCGACGCATACCTGGGCGCGCCGGGTACGGCGGCATCGTTCGTCCAGGATTCCCAATCCCGTTCGGTGCGCGGCGTCATCCGGGGCATGCACGGTCGCGCGGGCCGCGGCGAGGCGAAGCTGGTCCGCTGCGCGCACGGTGCGGTGCACGACGTGCTCGTCGATATCCGGCCTGGTTCGCCGACATTCGGTGAATGGCGGTCATTCCTCTTGGACGACAACGAATTTCGTCACCTGTATGTGCCGCCGGGCTATCTGCACGGCTTTCAGGCGCTGACCGAGATCGCCGACGTCTGCTACCGGATCGACCGGCCGCACGACCCGGCCGAAGATCTCGGCGTCGCGTACCACGACCCCGAGCTCGCGATCGAATGGCCGCTGCCGGTCACCGCGGTCTCGCAGCGCGATGCCCGCGCGGGCAGCTGGGCGAACCTCGTCCACCTGCTGACAGCCAGCCGGTGAACCGCCCAGCCGATCGAGAGCGACCGCGCGACAACATATTCGGCAATGCCTGCGCCAACGGGGGAAACACGCTAGCGTTCGGGTGGTGAGCAGCGTTTTCGTCGACTTCCAGAACGAAATCTACCTGGGCGGTCTCGGCGGGCTGATGCCCGAATTGCCAATGACGGCCGAGGGTTTGGCGCGGCGGGCCGAACAGGTGCTGGAACCGGCGGTCTACGCATACATCGCGGGCAGCGCCTCGGCCGAACGCACCGCGGCCGCCAACCTCTCCGCCTTCGACCGGTACCGGATCCTGCCGCGAATGCTGCGCGGCACCACCGGCACCGGCGCGCGGGACCTCACGGTCGAAGTGCTCGGCACCAAATTGGCGGCGCCCGTGCTCACCGCGCCCATCGGCGTACTCGAACTGCTGCACAAGGACGGCGAAACCGCGGTCGCCGAAACCACCAAGGAACTCGGCATCGGCATGGTGCTCTCGACCGCGGCCTCCACCGCCATCGAAGACGTCGGCGCCGTCGCGGGCGACTGGTGGTACCAGCTCTACTGGCCCAACGACGACGAACTGGCCCGCTCGCTGGTCACCCGCGCGGAACGGGCGGGTGCCAAGGCGATCGTCGTCACCGTCGACACCCCGAGCATGGGCTGGCGGCCGCGCGACCTCGAACTCGCACACCTGCCCTTCCTGCGCGGCAAGGGCATCGCGAACTACCTGTCCGATCCGGTCTTCCGCGCGAAACTCGGCACCGCGCCCGAAGACAGCGAACAGGCCATGCAGTTGGCGGTGCTCACCTGGATCAACCTGTTCGGCAACCACACGCTGCAACCCGCCGACATCGGCAGGCTGCGCGAATGGACCACGCTGCCCATCGCGGTGAAAGGCATTCAACATCCCGACGATGCGCGCCTCGTCGTCGACGCGGGCGCCGACGGAGTGATCGTCAGCAACCACGGCGGCCGACAAGTAGACGGGGCCGTCGGCTCGCTCGACGCACTGCCCGCGGTGGTCGCCTCCGTCGGCGATCGCGCCGACATACTGTTCGACTCCGGCATCCGCACCGGTTCCGACGCGCTGATCGCCTTGGCGCTCGGCGCGAAAGCAGTGCTCTACGGCAGGCCGTGGACCTACGGCCTCGGCATCGCCGGCCGCGACGGCGTGCGACACGCACTGCGCGTCCTGCTCGCCGACCTCGACGCGACCCTCGGATTATCCGGATACGGGAAAGTCAGCGAGCTGGACCGCTCACTGCTCGCCGCCGTCCGCTGACCACGTCGTGCCTGCTCGGAGCATTAGAATGACCGGCGTGCATCCCGAACCGAACGGTCGCACGGACGCCGAACCCAACTGGCTGACACCCGCGCAACAACGCGCGTGGCGCGCCTACATGGATGGACACCAGCGCCTGATGACGGCGCTGAACCGGCAATTACAGCGCGACTCCGACCTCAGCGTCGCCGAATACCGGATCCTGGTCCTACTGTCCGAAGCGCCCGACCGTTCACTGCGAATGAGCGAACTGGCCGACGGCGTACTGTCCTCGCGCAGCAGACTCACCCACCAGATCCGCCGGCTCGAAGCACAACGAATGGTGCGCCGCAACACCTGCCTCGAAGACGGCCGCGGCGTACTCGCCGAACTCACCGACGAAGGTATGCGCCGACTCGCCGCCGCCGCACCCGGCCACGTCGACGCGGTCCGCCGCGACTTCATCGACCTGCTCACCCCGCCCAACTAGAGGTCATCGGCGACGTTTTCGGTCGCATCGACGAAGAGATCGCCCGGCGCGGCGATTAACCGGGTCCGCTACCATCGGGATCCTGGAGACGTGGCAGAGCGGCCGAATGCACTCGCCTTGAAAGCGAGCGTCGCGAGAGCGACCGGGGGTTCAAATCCCTCCGTCTCCGCCCGCTGCACTCGTCGGTGGCCCATGCCCATGGAGGGCATGGGCCTTTCTCGTTTCGCTCGTTTTTGTGGGGGCGAAGCCCCCACGCCCCACCCGGCGGGCTTCGCCCCCGGACCCCCTTCCCTGTGTCAGTTGTTCGGATAGGTGAACTGGTTGCGGGGGTGACCCTTCGGTTTGTGGTTGCGTTTGGTGGGTCCCTGTTCTTCTGTTGTTCGGGGTCAGCAGGGGTGGGTCATGAACAGTGCTGTTTCGGTGGCTGATTCCGTGTTCTTGTAGAGCGAGGTGTCTAGTCCGCAGAAGGTGAATCCTGCCTTCCGGTACAGGTGGATGGCTGGGGTGTTGATATTGGTGACCTCCAGCCAGACGTGGCCGGCTCCCTGTTCGCGGGCGCGCTGGATGGCCTGATTCAGTAGGGCTCGGCCGATGCCGTGGCCTCGATGTGTTGGGGCCACGCGGATTTCGACGATGGTCAGGCGTCTGTTCCATGTCTCGTATTCGGTGGTGACGAACCCGCACACCTGTTGGTTGGCTACTGCGACGATCGTGTCGGTCGGGTTCTCGCCCCAGGGGTGGTCGTCGTCTTTTGGGAATTGCTTGTGGATCGGTGGGGTTACCGGTGTTTCCTTTAGAGCGAATCCGTCGTTGGTGCTGGTCACCGTCAGAATCGTGTTGGTGCTGAATGAGTCGTCGATGCCGTTGATCGCCTTCGCGTCCTCGGGGCGTGCCGCGCGGTAGACCACGGTGTCGGGGCCGGTGATTGCCATTGGCCCACCGTATTGGCCTTCGCCGATACGGATCGGCTGCTGCGGCGGGCGTTGTTTGGTTGCGTGGTTGGTGGGAGAACCGGGGTGTGGCAACGGGATTGGGGTGGTCTGGGTCACATTTGTCCGGATTGGTGTGGGGTTGGGGTGGTTTGGGGAGCGTTGAACTGGGAAGACGTGGCGTATCCAGGGGATTTGACGCAGTGTTCTTCTCCGCGTAACTTATTCCAGGTCAGAGCGACACGGACACCGACCCGGGGCCCAGAGCAGCGGAAACGCTGAGCGAACGGCCTAGGGAAACGAGGTAGGACGAGGAGCGCCTGGCGATCAGCTGGCCCCGATTTTTACCTAGCTTACGGCTGGGTGTATGGTTGGGTCTCGCTGAAGGACCTTGCTTCACCGATCAATCGAGTAAGTCTCGGGCGATGGTGTGTGCGTGTGTTCTTTGAGAACTCAATAGTGTGTCGATGAATGTCAGTGCCAAATATTTTTGGTTCTGTTCCTCATACCCCCGTGTGAGGGATGGACATTTTTTGTCAGCTAATTTCCGGCTGGCGTTTAAGTTAGGTTTTCGGACTCTGGTTCGAGATACTTTTGATTGCACTCCTGTGGGGGTGTGATTGTGAGTCTTCAACGGAGAGTTTGATCCTGGCTCAGGACGAACGCTGGCGGCGTGCTTAACACATGCAAGTCGAGCGGTAAGGCCCTTCGGGGTACACGAGCGGCGAACGGGTGAGTAACACGTGGGTGATCTGCCCTGTACTTCGGGATAAGCCTGGGAAACTGGGTCTAATACCGGATATGACCTCGGACTGCATGGTTTGGGGTGGAAAGATTTATCGGTACAGGATGGGCCCGCGGCCTATCAGCTTGTTGGTGGGGTAATGGCCTACCAAGGCGACGACGGGTAGCCGGCCTGAGAGGGCGACCGGCCACACTGGGACTGAGACACGGCCCAGACTCCTACGGGAGGCAGCAGTGGGGAATATTGCACAATGGGCGGAAGCCTGATGCAGCGACGCCGCGTGAGGGATGACGGCCTTCGGGTTGTAAACCTCTTTCGACAGGGACGAAGCGGAAGTGACGGTACCTGTAGAAGAAGCACCGGCCAACTACGTGCCAGCAGCCGCGGTAATACGTAGGGTGCGAGCGTTGTCCGGAATTACTGGGCGTAAAGAGCTTGTAGGCGGCTTGTCGCGTCGATCGTGAAAACTCACAGCTCAACTGTGCGCTTGCGGTCGATACGGGCAGGCTTGAGTACTGCAGGGGAGACTGGAATTCCTGGTGTAGCGGTGAAATGCGCAGATATCAGGAGGAACACCGGTGGCGAAGGCGGGTCTCTGGGCAGTAACTGACGCTGAGAAGCGAAAGCGTGGGTAGCGAACAGGATTAGATACCCTGGTAGTCCACGCCGTAAACGGTGGGCGCTAGGTGTGGGTTTCCTTCCACGGGATCCGTGCCGTAGCTAACGCATTAAGCGCCCCGCCTGGGGAGTACGGCCGCAAGGCTAAAACTCAAAGGAATTGACGGGGGCCCGCACAAGCGGCGGAGCATGTGGATTAATTCGATGCAACGCGAAGAACCTTACCTGGGTTTGACATACACCAGAAAGCGGCAGAGATGTCGCCCCCCTTGTGGTTGGTGTACAGGTGGTGCATGGCTGTCGTCAGCTCGTGTCGTGAGATGTTGGGTTAAGTCCCGCAACGAGCGCAACCCTTGTCCTGTGTTGCCAGCACGTAATGGTGGGGACTCGCAGGAGACTGCCGGGGTCAACTCGGAGGAAGGTGGGGACGACGTCAAGTCATCATGCCCCTTATGTCCAGGGCTTCACACATGCTACAATGGCCGGTACAGAGGGCTGCGATACCGTGAGGTGGAGCGAATCCCTTAAAGCCGGTCTCAGTTCGGATCGGGGTCTGCAACTCGACCCCGTGAAGTTGGAGTCGCTAGTAATCGCAGATCAGCAACGCTGCGGTGAATACGTTCCCGGGCCTTGTACACACCGCCCGTCACGTCATGAAAGTCGGTAACACCCGAAGCCAGTGGCCTAACCCCTTGTGGGAGGGAGCTGTCGAAGGTGGGATCGGCGATTGGGACGAAGTCGTAACAAGGTAGCCGTACCGGAAGGTGCGGCTGGATCACCTCCTTTCTAAGGAGCATCTTCCAGACGATGTCACACAGGTGAATGTTGTTCTGGCAGAGCCGTTCATGTCCTCGAATGTAGGACTGCGGAGCTCATGGGTGGAACGCTGACTGATTCTCCTCATCGGTGCTGGTCCTGTGTGACCGGCCGAGGGGATATATCGACACACTGTTGGGTCCTGAAAGAACAGGCGTTCTTTCCAGGCAAGAGATAACGATCCGCTCGGGTCTCCTTGATACCGCCGGTTTTGGTCGGTTGGTCGGGGATTCAGGTTTGAGTGGGTGTGTTGTTTGAGAACTGCACAGTGGACGCGAGCATCTTTGTTTGTAAGTGTTTAAGGGCGTTCGGTGGATGCCTTGGCACCAGGAGCCGATGAAGGACGTAGGAGGCTGCGATAAGCCTCGGGGAGCTGTCAACCGAGCTGAGATCCGAGGATTTCCGAATGGGGAAACCCGGCACGAGTGATGTCGTGTCACCCGCATCTGAATATATAGGGTGTGTGGAGGGAACGTGGGGAAGTGAAACATCTCAGTACCCACAGGAAGAGAAAACAATAGTGATTCCGTGAGTAGTGGCGAGCGAAAGCGGAAGAGGCTAAACCGTGTGGATGTGATAGCCGGCAGGCGTTGTCCATGCGGGGTCGTGGGACTCATCTTCTTATCACTGCCGTGGTGAGCAGTAGTCAGAAAAGTTCGTGTTAGCTGAATTGGTCTGGGACGGCCAACCGTAGACGGTGAGAGTCCGGTAAGCGAAAACGCGTGCTCTACTGTGATGTGTTCCCGAGTAGCAGCGGGCCCGTGAAATCTGCTGTGAATCTGTCGGGACCACCCGATAAGCCTGAATACTACCTGGTGACCGATAGCGGACTAGTACCGTGAGGGAAAGGTGAAAAGTACCCCGGGAGGGGAGTGAAATAGTACCTGAAACCGTGCGCCTACAATCCGTCAGAGCCTTCCACTTTGTGGTGGGGTGATGGCGTGCCTTTTGAAGAATGAGCCTGCGAGTCATCGGTGTGTGGCGAGGTTAACCCGTGTGGGGGAGCCGTAGCGAAAGCGAGTCCGAATAGGGCGCCGCAGTCGCACACTATGGACCCGAAGCGGAGTGATCTACCCATGGCCAGGGTGAAGCGACGGTAAGACGTCGTGGAGGCCCGAACCCACTTAGGTTGAAAACTGAGGGGATGAGCTGTGGGTAGGGGTGAAAGGCCAATCAAACTCCGTGATAGCTGGTTCTCCCCGAAATGCATTTAGGTGCAGCGTTGCGTGTTTCACACTGGAGGTAGAGCTACTGGATGGCCTAGGGGGCCCACAAGCTTACCGAAGTCAGCCAAACTCCGAATGCCGGTGTGTGAGAGCGTGGCAGTGAGACTGCGGGGGATAAGCTTCGTAGTCGAGAGGGAAACAGCCCAGATCGCCGGCTAAGGCCCCTAAGCGTGTACTAAGTGGAAAAGGATGTGGGGTCGCGAAGACAACCAGGAGGTTGGCTTAGAAGCAGCCACCCTTGAAAGAGTGCGTAATAGCTCACTGGTCAAGTGATCCTGCGCCGACAATGTAGCGGGGCTCAAGTACACCGCCGAAGCCGCGGCATTCGCACATTATTCTGCTTTCGAGCCAGGAGTGCGGATGGGTAGGGGAGCGTCGTGTAGCCAGGGAAGCGGCGGGGTGACCTAGTCGTGGAGGCTGCGCGAGTGAGAATGCAGGCATGAGTAGCGAAAGACGAGTGAGAAACTCGTCCGCCGAATGACCAAGGGTTCCTGGGCCAGGTTAATCCGCCCAGGGTGAGTCGGGACCTAAGGCGAGGCCGACAGGCGTAGTCGATGGACAACGGGTTGATATTCCCGTACCCGTGTATCCGCGCCCAATGGCGAGCCGGTTTTGCTAAGTATCCAAAACCTGAATGATCTCCTTCGGGAGACAGGAGGGGGCTGCATACGACCCAGGCCGTAGTAGTCAAGCGATGGGGTGACGCAGGAAGGTAGCTGGGCCAGGTGATGGAATACCTGGTGTAAGCCTGTAGGGCGAGATATAGGCAAATCCGTATCTCATGTGCCTGAGAGGTGATGCGTAGCCGATTGAGGCGAATTCAGTGATCCTATGCTGCCGAGAAAAGCCTCTAGTGAGTTGGTACACGGCCCGTACCCCAAACCGACACAGGTGGTCAGGTAGAGAATACCGAGGCGATCGAGAGAACTGTGGTTAAGGAACTCGGCAAAATGCCCCCGTAACTTCGGGAGAAGGGGGACCTGATCTGGTGATGGAACTTGCTTCCGGAGCTGGGTTGGGTCGCAGAGACCAGAGAGAAGCGACTGTTTACTAAAAACACAGGTCCGTGCGAAGTCGTAAGACGATGTATACGGACTGACGCCTGCCCGGTGCCGGAAGGTTAAGAGGACCGGTTAGCGCAGCAATGTGCGAAGCTGAGAATTTAAGCCCCGGTAAACGGCGGTGGTAACTATAACCATCCTAAGGTAGCGAAATTCCTTGTCGGGTAAGTTCCGACCTGCACGAATGGCGTAACGACTTCTCTGCTGTCTCAACCACAGACTCGGCGAAATTGCATTACGAGTAAAGATGCTCGTTACGCGCGGCAGGACGAAAAGACCCCGGGACCTTCACTATAGCTTGGTATTGGTGTTCGGTACGGTTTGTGTAGGATAGGTGGGAGACTGTGAAGCGGGCACGCCAGTGTTCGTGGAGTCGTCGTTGAAATACCACTCTGGTCGTATTGGACTTCTAACCTCGGGCCATGATCTGGTTCAGGGACAGTGCCTGGTGGGTAGTTTAACTGGGGCGGTTGCCTCCTAAAATGTAACGGAGGCGCCCAAAGGTTCCCTCAGCCTGGTTGGCAATCAGGTGTCGAGTGCAAGTGCACAAGGGAGCTTGACTGTGAGACTGACAGGTCGAGCAGGGACGAAAGTCGGGACTAGTGATCCGGCACCGGCATGTGGAAGCGGTGTCGCTCAACGGATAAAAGGTACCCCGGGGATAACAGGCTGATCTTCCCCAAGAGTCCATATCGACGGGATGGTTTGGCACCTCGATGTCGGCTCGTCGCATCCTGGGGCTGGAGTAGGTCCCAAGGGTTGGGCTGTTCGCCCATTAAAGCGGCACGCGAGCTGGGTTTAGAACGTCGTGAGACAGTTCGGTCTCTATCCGCCGCGCGCGTCAGAAACTTGAGGAAGGCTGTCCCTAGTACGAGAGGACCGGGACGGACGAACCTCTGGTGTGCCAGTTGTCCTGCCAAGGGCACCGCTGGTTAGCTACGTTCGGAAGGGATAACCGCTGAAAGCATCTAAGCGGGAAGCCTGTTCCAAGATGAGGTTTCTCTCCCACTTGATGGGTTAAGGCCCCCTACAGACCATGGGGTTGATAGGCCGGAACTGGAAGCCCAGTAATGGGTGGAGGTGACTGGTACTAATAGGCCGAGGACTTACCAACAAAGAAGCTACGCGTCCACTGTGCGGTATCTGAAACAACACACGAACCCCACACGTTCAACCCGAAGGGTTGGGGTGTGTGGTGTGGATAGTTTCATAGAGTTACGGCGGTCATAGCGGTAGGGAAACGCCCGGTCCCATTCCGAACCCGGAAGCTAAGCCTGCCAGCGCCGATGGTACTGCACTCGACAGGGTGTGGGAGAGTAGGACACCGCCGGAACATACATTCACGAAAGCCCCCCAACAACTGTTGGGGGGCTTTCGTCGTCTCTGTAGGCTTTCGTCGCCGTCGAGACCCACAACGTCACCAGGTCCCGGCTTATCGCTCCTCGCACCCCGTGTCGATACCGTGCACACAACGTACCGGGTGTCCGGTCGACGAGCGGGGTGCGGGAACCAATCACCTACGCGCACAAAGATAACTATGAATGCGCCATCGGCCGGGGGAATAGTAGTTGTTGTCTGACTCAGAGCGACAAACGCAGGACGCGAACCCGGATTGTGCTCAGAGTCAGCCGCTGACCACCCTGCCAGACCCGAACCAGGGCGGCTCGCGCAAACATTCAGCTTCCTATCACACAGCATCGTTGCGGAAATCACGGCGGACGAAATTCGGTCGGATGTCGTGATCCGGTGGGTCGTAATACTGGTGAAAGGTAGGAGTCAGCCCGGATGAGATCGGCGGGTTGATCCAACTCCAATCGGTGGGACAGGTTCGCCCGGCGGCCTTTTCGCGGTTCACGTGATCACAGAACTGCTTGGCCACCGTGTGGTGGTCGACGATGTGCACGCCGGCCTTTCGATAGCTGAACAGCACGGCCCTGTTCAGCTCGACCAGTGCGCGGTCCCGCCACAGTGTGCGTTCCGCCGAGGTGTCCAGGCCCATCATTTCCCCGATCAGCGGCAGCATGTTGTACCGGTTGGTGTCGCTGAGGTTCCGCGCACCGATCTCGGCACCCATGTACCACCCGTTGAATGGTGCGAACGGGTATGTGACGCCGCCGATTTCGAGGTTCATGTTGGCGACCGCGGGCACCGCATGCCAGCGCAGCCCGAGCCCGGTGAACCAGTCGAAGTCCGGATGCTCCAGCTCCACCTCCAAAACCAGGTCGGGTGGGATGTCGAACCATCTGATCGGTTCATCGGGTGTGCTGATGAGTAGGGGCAGGATGTCGAACGGTGTTCCGGCGCCGCGCCAGCCGAGCTTCATCGCGAATTCGGTGAGCGCGACATGCGCCGCGTCGCCGGTGACCGTTCCGTCGCCGTTGCGGTATCCGGCGTACCGGATGAGTTGCGGGCTGACAATGCGGAATTCGCGTCCGTCGGGCTGCCGGGGCGGTCCGACGGTGATGAGGGATTGGACGGCACCGTTGTTCGTCGCCATGTGCAGATGCTGCCAGCACACCTCGGCCAGTTCCCGTGCGCTCCGTACCCGGCGCGCGTCGAGCAACTTCAGTGAACGCCAATGCTTTCGGCCGACACAGCGGGCGTGATTGCGCCACGCCAGTTTGGCGCCGATCAGGATTTCCTCCGCGGTCTGCGAATAGGTGCCGGTCTGTTCGAGCTGCTCCAGTGCGCTGCGGCGACGCTGCGAGTCCAGGTGAGCGAGTTCGGGTAGTCGGAAGAATTCGTCGCATTCGCGCAGTCGCCGCTTCAGGTCGAGGCTGAAAGGCATTGTGTCTGGGCAGTTTTCGACGGGCAACACTGGGTTCACGATTTTCTCCGGTCGGACTTGGAGGTACTGCGGTGAAACAGACATTCGTCGAGCAGAGAACTCGCGCCGGGCAGGTGGCGCACGGGCGCCGAGCCGCGATTGCCTCCACGTTGCGAGAGTGGGCTGGACCGACCGGTTCGCGGGTTTGATTGCGCGCGTGGCCTTTTCCGGAGCCGGGTCGCGTCTTATCATGTGACCTCGATGCTTACCGCTTGCCAAGGCAATCATTGCCGCCCCGTTCAACTCTGAAAACGGCCCGGCGAACAGACTACGTCGAGTGTGCTGGTTGTGTGCCCGGATTGGGTTCATTTAGCTGGCAGCCCGAAGGGGGGAGCTCAGCAAACCGGGACCGTTGTACGGTTGATCAGTTCAATTTCGTCCCACCAGTGAGGTGTCGTCTCGTGCGCGGACTTATCGGTATGGCGATCACGATCGTCGCCCTGCACATCATCGGTTGGGGTGTATTGCTGCTGCTGGTGGTGCCGGGGCAGTACATGGTGCAGGGCGCCGTATTCGGTGTCGGGCTCGGCGTCACCGCCTATACGCTCGGCATGCGGCACGCGTTCGACGCCGACCATATCGCCGCCATCGATAACACCACGCGAAAGTTGGTGGCGGAGAACGGAAGCCGCAAGGTGCAATCGGTCGGCTTCTGGTTCGCCCTCGGACATTCGAGCGTGGTTTTCGTGCTGGTCGGCCTGCTGGCCCTCGGGGTGCGTGAGTTGGCGACGAATCTGGCGAACGACGATTCGGATCTGCACCGCTGGACCGGCCTGTGGGGAACCAGCATCTCCGGAACGTTCCTCATCCTGATCGGCCTGCTGAATCTGGCCTCGCTGATCGGGATCTGGCGGGTGTTCCGGCGCCTGCGGCAGGGCGATTTCGACGAGGCGCGGCTCGAGCGTGAGCTCAACAGCCGCGGCCTGCTGAACCGGGTGCTTGGTCCGGTGGTCCGGTTGGTGCGGAAACCGGTGCACATGTATCCGGTCGGTGTGCTGTTCGGGCTCGGCTTCGACACCGTCACCGAGGTCGGCCTGCTGGTCATCGCGGGCGGAGCGGCCGCGACCGGACTGCCGTGGTATTCGATTCTCGTTCTGCCCGTGCTGTTTTCGGCAGGTATGGCACTGTTCGACACGCTCGATGGTTCGTTCATGAGCTACGCCTACGACTGGGCTTTCGCCAAACCGGTGCGCAAGATCTACTACAACCTGGTGATCACCGGACTCTCGGTGGCGGTGGCGCTGCTGATCGGCGGACAGGAGATCGTGTCCATTTTCGCCGACAAATTAGGGGTGGAATCCGGGGTGGTGGCCTGGATCGGGAACCTGGATCTCGGTGAGCTTGGTTACATAATTGTCGGTCTGTTCGGCCTCACCTGGGCGGTGGCGGCGGCGGTATGGCGGTTCGCGAAGGTGGAACAGCGCTGGCAGCGCGACCTCGCCTCGAACTGACCGAGCCCGGTAAGGGGTTCGGTGGCGATTTGTAACTTTCTGGCAGGATGGCTGTCATGCTGTCTCGACGCGGAGTGCGTCGCTGGGTTGCCAGTGCTGTCGTGAGCGTCGCGCTCTTCAGCGGCGCGTCGGCGTTCGGCGCTCCCCCGGTACTGGCCGAACCGCCCGCGAACACCGGATCCTCGGACGGGCCCGGCAAAGCGGAGCCCACCGTCACGCCGCGGCCGCGAACCGCCGCGATCGAAAGCGTCGAGCCGATCACCGATCGGCTGCTGCGCGTCTTCGTCCGGTCGCCGGCCATGCAGCGCACGGTCCAGGTGCAGGTTCTGTTGCCGCGCAATCAAACTCAGTCGCGTCCGACGGTGTACATGCTCGACGGGCGCAGCACGCCGCCCGAATCGAACAACTGGATCGAGATGGGCCGCGCTGTCCAGTTCTACGACGACAAAGATGTGAACGTGGTGTTCACCGTCGGCGGCCCGGCCAGCTTCTACACCGATTGGCAGAAGCCCGACCCGGTACTCGGCACCAATATGTGGGAAACGTTCCTCACCAAGGAATTGCCGCCGCTGCTCGACGCGAAGTTCGACGGCAACGGGCGCAACGCGGTGATGGGCGTTTCGATGGGCGCCGAGGCCGCGATGATGCTCGCCTTCCGGCAGCCGACGCTCTACCAGGCCGTCGCCGCGCACAGCGGATGTTTCTCCACCGGAACCGATCTCGGACAGGCGCAGGCGCGTGCGGTGATCGCCAGCTATAACGGCAAGGCGGACAACATGTTCGGGCCGCAGGACGATCCGCAGTGGCTGGCTCACGACACCAACCTGCACGCGGATGCGTTGCGCGGCAAGACAATCTACCTTTCCGTCGGCAGCGGTATCCCGGGCCAATACGACACCCCGGACAGTCCGGATATCGCCAACACCATCGGTTTCGGCGGACCGCTGGAGGCCGCGACCAATATGTGTACGGCCAGGCTGGTGCAGCGGCTGGTCAGCATCGGCATTCCGGTGACGGCGGACTTCCGCCTCACCGGAACCCACTCCTGGCCCTACTGGGCCGATGAACTGGTCAAGTCGTGGCCGACCATCGCGCCCGCGATCGGCACTCGCTGATCGCGCGGCGATTCGATGGGGTGACTGGCGGGGCTATCCGGCAAACCGTTCCAGCACAGCGGGATCGGTGGCGAACCGGAGGAAGCGGTCGTTCTCGTGCGGGTCGCCGATGGTGACCCGCACGCCGTCGGCGCCGTAGGGCCGCAGCAGCACGCCCTCGTCCGCGCTTGCCTCGCCGTACTCGGCGCTGCGCGAACCGAGCGGCAGCCATACGAAATTCGTCTCGCTCGGCGGCACCCGGTAACCGGCGGCGAGCAGCGCGTCGCGGACGCGTTCGCGCTCGACGATGAGAGTGTCTGTGCGGTCCAGCAATTCGTGCCGCGCCTCCAGCGAGGCGATGGCCGCGGCCTGCGCGACCCGGTTCACGCTGAACGGGATGTGCACCTTCATCAGCGCGGTGATCACCTCGGGAGCGCCCACCGCGTAACCGGCCCGCAGGCCCGCCAGACCGTACGCCTTGGAAAACGTGCGCAAAACAACGACATTCGGCCGGGTGCGGCCCAATTCCACACCGTCGGGCCGAGTTTCGGGAGTCAGCCGCAGATACTCGTAATACGCCTCGTCCAGCACCACGAGCACCCGCCGCGGCACCGCGTCGAGGAAACGCTCCAACTCGGCCCGGCCGAGCGCGGTTCCCGTGGGATTGTTGGGATTACAGACGTAGATCAACTTCGTGCGCTCGGTGACCGCCGCCGCCATCGCGTCCAAATCGTGCGACAGATCCGCCGTCAGCGGCACCTTCACCGCCGTCGCGTTGCCGACCTGGGTGACGATCGGATACGCCTCGAACGAGCGCCAGGCGAACACCACCTCATCGGAGGGTGCGGCGCAGGTGATCTGCACCAGCTCCTGGCACAGCGCGACGCTGCCGCAGCCGACCGCGATATTCGCCACCGCGACATCGAGAAACCGCGCGAGCGCCGCACGCAACTCACTGGCTTGATTGTCCGGATACCGATTCGCCGCCTCGGCCGCCTCGGCGATGGCCTTCGCGGCCGCGGGTAGCGGGCCGAACGTGGTTTCGTTGCTGGCAAGCTTCACCGCACCGGGATGGTTACGGCCAGGGACGTACGCCGGGATCGCCTCGAGATCCGGCCGGATGTGCGCTGTCACAACACCACCCTAAGCCGACCCCGCGAAACCATGGGATGACCGTGCTAAATTTGCGGCTCCCCAGCACTCGAACAGCGGCGATCTCGCGGGCAGGTAACTGGAAAATATCAACGGGAATGCCCCTCAACTGGAATTTCTCGCCAAGATCGGCCGATGAACCTACCCTGGTTCCATGTCGGGCACTTATGACGATATTGCCCCACTACGTGGCGGCGGCGACACGGCATCCAGACCGGATACGGAATCAGCGGAGCACCAGCGGCGGCAATCCGCCAACACCCGAGTGCCCATCACGGTTGTCGAACCGGAGGGACACACGCGCGGCGGCATCGTGGTGCTGCACGAATCCCGAGAGTTCTCCACAACATTGCTCGACCTCATGAGCGCACTCGCCGACGAAGGCTGGACAGTGGTCGCGCCCAACCTGTTCCACCGCAGCGAACAACCCGACAACGGCGTCTTCGGCGACGAACTCTTCGACGACTTCGACGCCTGCTTCGACTGGCTCACCGCCCGCGACATCCTCCCCGACTGCGTCGGCGTCCTCGGCTTCGACAGCGCCGGCACCGCGGCCTTCCTCGTCGCGACCAACCGGCCCATCGGTGCGGCCGTAAGCGTCGCCGCACCAGGCATCGTCGAACCACTCACCGAACAAGCCGACGCGCTCGTCCACGCCGCGCCCAACCTGCAGGCCCCGTGGCTGGGGCTCTTCGGCACCGACGACCCCGCCACCCCGGCGACCCAGATCGACCAACTCCGCGACGCCACCGCCCGCGCCGACGTCGCCAGCCTCGTCATCACCTACCCCGGACTCCGCCACCGCGCCCCCGAAAGCATCGACCTCGGCGACTCACACACCAGGATCTTCGACTGGTTCGACAGCAACCTACGCTGATAACCAGGCGTTTTGTTATCTGGACGGTGGCTCCTGTAACCTTGCTGCTCGGCGGTTCGAAAGGACCGGTGCCCTCGAAGAGAAGGCTCCAGGAGGCGTGCCAGAGCGGCCGAATGGGACTCACTGCTAATGAGTTGTCCCTTCACGGGGACCGGAGGTTCAAATCCTCTCGCCTCCGCCACACCCGGGAAACCGAGTGACAACTGAAGAATGCCATGCGCCCGTAGCTCAACGGATAGAGCATCTGACTACGGATCAGAAGGTTAGGGGTTCGAATCCCTTCGGGCGCACTTCACTCGATGCGAGGCTCATGCTCACACAGAGCGTGAGCCTTGTCTCGTTTCGTCATGTTTTGTGGGGGTGCAACCCCCACACCCCGCCCGGCGGGGCTTCGCCCCCCGGACCCCCTCTTGGGGCTTCGCCCCTTGCCCCCGGGTTGTGGTGGTTGCGATTGGTGGGGATGTTGCGGGGTTTTGTGGATGTTCTCTTGCTCATTGTGGCTGTGTGCCAACTGATTTCGTGGATTGCACCGCAGTTGTGGGCCTTCGTTTCCCAATGACGGTAAGAACGTGATGTTGCGGCTGTATGAAGAGGCCACGGCCGGCTAACTGGCGCTGCCATTTTGGCGGCTGTTGTTCACGACCCGCTCGCTGTTGATCATGACCTAGGCCTGCACTATGTCCTCAGCGCGTAACCGGTGCTCGTCGTGCAGCGATGCCGAATCCCACACAGCCCCACTGGGATACCGGCGTGGGCAAGGCGTGTCAGGCCCGTCAATCCGGCATGATTTTTCGTGGCTCAGTGGGTTGTGTGTGGTGGCGCACACGGGCCAGTAGGGGTGGTGTTGGGGTGCAAGGGGTTTCGTTGGATCGCCGGTTCGCTGGGGGGGTGGTGAGGCGGGGCGAGGGCGTCGACTGGGGTGGGGGACGGTTGGTGGGAGTGATCGGGTCACTGTGGGTGTGGTTGGTGGGCAGGTGGATTCGAGGGTGGTGAGTGGTGGGTGTCGTAATGGGGGCTGATTGCGGCGCTGGGGGGCTAGAGCCAGGTGGGGAGGGGTGGGAGGTCGCCGGTGAGGGTTGCGCCGGTGGAGCGGCCTAGGAGCCAGGCTAGGAGGGCGGTGGCGGGGCCGGTGATGGTGGTGGTGGGGGTGGCGGTGCCTATGGTGGCGGTGATGGGGAGGTCGGTGGCTTGGATGGTGAAGGTGGGGGATTCGGATTTGGGGGTTAGGGTGGCGGCTACTTCGGGGAGTAGGCGGGTGACGAAATCTGTTGGCCAGTCGGCTGGTTGGTAGTCGACGGACAGGTCGACGTGGTGGATTTCGACCTCGCGCAGGCGCATCCAGCAGATCTCGGTGGCGGGGATTTCGCGGCCCGCGCGGGTGCGGACGGTGGCCTGCCAGTTCTCGGGGGTGAAGGCTTTGGCGAGGGCCAGCCAGCGGGCGGCGGCTGCCTCGTTATCGGCCAATTGCTCGGCGATGGGGCGGGGGGCGCCGTTCTCGATATCGGCGTCGCGCAGGAAAAGGCTTGCGTATTGCGGGGTTTCGATGCCGGTGCGGGCCCAGAGCAGCAGGTTGACCAGTGAGTCGGCGTTGCGGGCGAGGTGGGTGAGCACGTGTCCGCGGGTCCAGCCGGGTAGCAGCGACGGGGCGGCCACATCCTCGGTGGTGAGTTTGCGCACGGTGGCGAGGAGACGGTCGGTCGCGGCCGTGACGGTGTCGAGGAGAGGCGGCTGGGCGGGCGTGGCGCTGGTCACGCAGCCGACCCTACCGAGCGGGCGCCCCAACCGTCGATCCTTCGAGCGCGGGAAAGCTCAGACGCCGAGCACGGCGTCGGCCTCGATCTCCACCAGCAGCGCGGGCGTGATGAGCGCCTTGATCTCGTACATGGATGCGGCGGGACGGATCTCGCCGAACACCTCGGCGTGCGCCTTGGCGACCTCGGGCCAGCGGGAGATGTCGGTGACGAAGATGCGGGTGCGCACCACATCTTTCAGGCTGGCGCCCGCGCTCTCCAGCGCGGAGGCGATGCGCCGCAACGTTTCCCGCGTTTGTTCGGCGATATCGTCGCCGCCGAACGCGGTGCCGCCGGGCAGTGAGGCGGTGGTGCCGCTCACCGCGACCAGATTCCCCAGTTTCACCGCGCGGGAGTAGCCGACGATGTCCTCGAACTCCGAATCCGAGGTGATATTCACGCGTTCGCTCATATCGTCAGCATCGCATGCGGCCGCGACGGCGCCCGGAAACGCGGTGGCGGTTGCCTTTTGCCGTTTGCGGCGGACCACGGGTATCGGGTCGCGCCATTCCCGGCCCTCCAGGATCACGGCGGCGGCCAGCGTCACCAACCACAGCGACATCGAGCCGACCTGGATGCGTTGGGCGATACCGAGCGCGTAGCTGCCGGGGAGGTTGTCGGCGACGAGCATCCACACCGTGGCCGCGGACCCGACCACCAGCACCGCGAGTCCGGCCTCACGCAGGATCCGCCAGCGGTGGTACCGGAAGGCGGCCAGGCTGAACGCGAAGGTGGCGACGGCGATCGAGGTCACCGCGATGGTGCTCGTCATCGCGTGCGGCTGATGGAGTTGCGGGAACCATTCGCTCTCGCTGCCCGCGCCGCCGCAGCCGGGATCGTCTCTGGTCGGGCATTGGCGTAGCGGGAGCAGCACGTCGGCGATGGTGGCCGCGCCGAAGATCAGCAGGGAGATCCATCCGACGGTGGTGAAACGGGTGCGCGGGAAGATGATCAGCGCGCCCAACGCGGCCGGGATGAGGGTTATCCCAACGATTTTGTCCGCGGTCGCGAAGATCTGGCGGTAGGGCTTGCCGTCGGCGTCCAATTCGCTCAGGAACGAGTTGACCGGGTCGACGTTGATGTGTAGGACGAACTCCAGCACCCATGCCGAATAGCAGATGCCCGCGATCGCGATCGCCCCGGCGATCAACCAGGACGCCACTAACCTGCGCTTTTCGGCGACCATCGGGCTAACACTCACGCGCCCCATTCTCCTGCCTACCACTGAACCGATGACCAGCGGCCAGTCAGTGTCGCAGAAGTGACGTGATGTCGATCACTGCTCGGCGGAGTGAATGGAGATTGACAAGCGCCGCACAGGCTGCTGTCAGGTTGGGACCGCACCGTGGAATCGCAGCGAAAAACCAAGGAGGTCCCCATGATCGGATTCGTGACGGCCCTTGCCGGGGTCGCGGTGATGGCCGCGATGGCGGTGTCCGGCCACCTGGCGACGCATTCGCCGCGCACGCTGGTCCGGGTGCGCAACCGCTAGGACAGGGCGGCCTGCACCCGGTCGGCGGCGGTGCGCGCATCCTCGTGTTCCCAGATCCTGACCACCCGCCAACCGGCGGCCAGCAGCGCCGCATCCGTCGCGCGGTCCCGCTCGACATTGCCCGCGAGCTTGGCGGCCCACCACTGCGCGTTGTTCTTCGGGTCGGTCGCGTGCTGCGGGCAGCGATGCCAGAAGCAGCCGTCCACGTAGACGGCGACGCGGCGGCGCGGGAAAACCAGGTCGGCGCGGCGGCGTTGGCCGGGAAGCGGCGCCCGATCGACGAAGTAGCGCAGGCCGCGCCGGTGCAGTTCCCGGCGCAGTGCGAGTTCGGGTTTGGTGTTCGCCCGGCGTTGGCGGGACATGCGCGCGCTGGTAGCCGCATCGGTCGGCGGGCGCGCGGCGTTCATGCCGCCGAACCGCCCATCCGGTCCAGGTGGTTCTCCACATCGGTGAGGAATCCTGGCGGGAAGCGCAGGCTGCCCATGCCGGTGCGGCGCAGGAAGCCCGCGGTGGCGCGGGCGGAGAGCAGCCGCGAGTCGGTGAGGAAGTCGCGCAGGTCCTCGTAGGGTTCGTGCACCGGCCAGGTGGATACCGGAACCCGGAACGCCTTGCCGTCCCGGCCCCACGCCGCCACCGGCCACGGCTCGCCGGGCGCCAGCGGTGCGCCGCCGGTTTCGGGTTCGAGCGGATCGGCGAGGCGGGCCCCGACCCAGGAGGCCATTCGAACGCTGACCGCATTTCCGACCAGCTTCCATCGGTGGCCCTGCCGGATGCCGGGGACTTCCGTTGCGGGAGCGGTCCATTCGGGATCGAAGCCCTGCAGGCGTTCCCCGTCGACGATGCCCGGCGTGACGATCTCACCGGACGGCAGCCGCACCGCGGGCGGACTCGCGATCCCGAGCGCCGAACCGCCCTTCAAGGTCGGCACGGCATTGACCGCCCAGCCGAGTCCGCGCACGCCTTCGGTCCAGTAGAACCCGCACGGGTCATGGTCTTGATCGCCGACGGTGCGTGGGCCCGCGTCCTCGCCGAACAGCACCGCACGCGGATCCTCGGTGCGCGAGGCCAGCATCAGCACCCGCTGACGGCGTTGCGGCAAACCGAACGCGCGCGCGTCGACCACCCGGTAGGCCCAGGTGTAACCGAGTTCGTCGAGCGCGGAGGTGATGTGCCGCATGGCCGCGCCGCGGCCCAATTGCAGCATGAACGGGACGTTTTCGATGAGCAGCCAGCGCGGCCCGCGTTTGCGGCGCACCAGCCGGAACACCTCGTCGACCAGTCCGGATCGGTTGCCGGTGATGCCCGCGGTGCGCCCGGCCTGCGAAAGGTCCTGGCACGGAAAGCCCGCCGCGACCAGTTCTGTTTCGGAGGGGAGTGCGCGCAGCCGAGTGATGTCGGCGTGCAGCGGGACATCGGGAAAGTGCGCGGCGAGCACCGCCTGCGCACCAGGATCGATCTCACAGAGTAGTTCGGTGTGCCAGCCGTGCCTGGCCAGACCGAGCTCCAGCCCGCCGATCCCGGCGAACAGCCCGACCATACGCGCGCCCGTCAACGAACGTCCTTCCTATGGCGACCCCGACACTCGATCCGACACCGACCGCAACGGGCCAACAGGTTACTCGAGTCCGGGCGCGCCCGTCGTGTGCGACTGTCCGCGGCGGCGAAAAATCGGTTGGCCGTCGGCGTCGTCGATGCGAGGCTGGATTGTCGGACCCGGATGCGAGCATCACCGTGCGTCCCGTTTTCCTGAAGCCGCCATCCACGAGATTGTGTAGGGGGAGTCTTGTCAGTCGCACTGGAGCTGCCGTCGTCCGAATCGGAGGCTCACAGACCCGAGCGGCCCGCGTCGCAAGCGCCGGGCCGCTTCCATTCGCTGCGCCGCTTCGGGCCATATGTGCGCCCGTATCGGACGGCCATGGTCGTCGCCAGCCTGCTGGCGGTGATCGCGACGTTGACCGCGATCGTCAACCCGGTGGTGATCGCGAGGATCATCGACGGCCCCATCGCCCATCGCGACTTCGCCAGCGCGATCCTGCCGATCCTGGTGGTGTTCGCGCTCGGCCTTGCCGAGGCGGGCGGCGTATGGGGCAGGCGCTGGCTGTTCGCCAGGCCCGCGTCGCAGTTCGAAATCACCATGCGCGCCAAGCTTTTCCGCAAGTTGCAGGCGCTGTCGATCGGGCGGCACGACGCCTGGGAATCGGGGCAGTTGCTTTCGCGTGCGGTGGACGACCTGGCGACCCTGCGCCGGTTCGTCTCGTTCGCCGGGCCGTTCCTGGTGATCCACCTGATCATCATCCCGATCGGGTTGATCGTGCTGTGGATCCTGAGCTGGCAGATCGGCCTTTTCCTTTCCGTCGTCGCGATTCCGTTGGCGTATGTGTGTCTTCGCTTCGAGCGCCGGTATGCGGTGGCGTCGCGGCGCTCACAGGATCAGGCGGGCGATCTGGCGACGGTCGCCGAGGAGTCGGCGCAGGGCGTCCGGGTGCTCAAGGCCTTCGGCCGGGGACTGTTCTTCGGCAGCCGGTTCAGCGCGCTGTCGCGGGAACTGCAGCGGACCGAACTGCTGAAGGTGCGGCTCGATGCCGTGCTGTGGTCGTCGCTGAACGGGTTGTCCCACTTGACGATCGCGTTCGCGCTCGGTTTCGGCGGCTATTCGGTGGTGCACGGCACGATGACGCTCGGCACCCTGGTCGCCTGCATCACCTTGGGCACCTTCTTGCAGTGGCCGATCATCTGGACCGGCTTCCTGCTCGCCGAATTGAACGACGCGCGCACGGCCGCGGACCGGTACTGGGAGATCATCGATACGCCGATCGATATCACCGATCCGGCGGATCCGGTCGAATTGCCGGAGCAGGTCGCGGGCGAATTGCGGTTGGAGGGCGTGCATTTCGCCTTCCCCGATTCGGAAAACGAAGTGCTGCGCGATATTTCGCTGAAGGTGCGCCCGGGTGAGACGGTGGCTCTGGTCGGTGCGACGGGTAGCGGAAAGACGGCGCTGCTCAACCTGATTCCGCGGCTCTACAACGTCACCGGCGGTGCCATCACCATCGACGGCATAGATATCGCCACCATGCGGCTGACCGATCTGCGCTCGCTGGTGACGGTGGCCTTCGAGGAGCCGGTGCTGTTCTCGGCCAGCGTGCGGGAGAACGTCGCGCTCGGCGACCCGGAGGCCACCGACGCCGATATCCGGCGCGCCCTCGATGTCGCCCAGGCCGTCGAATTCGTCGAAAACCTGCCGTGGGGGCTGGATACCAGAATCGGTGAGCAGGGTTTGAGCCTGTCCGGCGGGCAGCGGCAGCGGCTGGCGCTGGCCCGCGCGGTGCTGTATCGGAGGTCGGCGGCCGATGCGGCGCACGGCCGGATCATGGTGCTCGACGATCCGCTCTCCGCGCTCGACGTGGTGACCGAGGAAAAGGTGCAGGAGCGGCTGCGCACGGTGCTGGCGGGCGCGACCACTCTGCTTGTCGCGCACCGGCCTTCGACCGCGGCGCTGGCCGACCGGGTCGCGGTGCTCGCCGAGGGCCGGATCGTCGCCGAGGGCACCCACGACCAACTGCTGCGCACCAGCGGCCACTACCGAGAACTGATGGGAGGTGCGAAGTGAGTACCGAAACCGTCACCAAAGATATTGCGCCACCTGAGAATTCGCCTGACGAGGTGGCCGACTGGCGTGGTATCGCCAGCGAGGACATGGAGGTCACCGACACCGGAAATCTGGTGCTGGCCGGGCGATCCCGCCGTCTGCTGCTCGACCTGGTGCGCCCCTACCGTGGGCTCGCCTTCTTGGCGCTGCTGCTGATCATCGTCGACAACGCGGCGATGGTCTCGGCGCCGCTGTTCGTGGCACACGGCCTCGACGCGGGCATAGCCCATGGCAGACAGGGTGATTGGACGCCGCTGACGCTGACCGTCGCGGGCTATCTCGGCGTGGTCGGGCTCGGCGTGCTGACCACCTTCCTGTTCCTGCGGGTGTCCGGAAAGCTCAGCCAGAGTGTGCTTTTCGATCTGCGCGTGCGCTTGTTCACCCATATGCAGCGGCTCAGCGTCGCTTTCCACGAGAAGTACACCTCCGGCAAGACCGTCGCCCGGCTGACCGGCGATATCGAGACGCTGCAGGATCTGCTGGAAGGCGCGCTGAACGAGGCGTTGAGCGCGATCCTCTCGGTGATCACCATCGCGGCGCTGCTGATCTATCTCGATCACACCCTGGCCGCGATCGTGCTCGCCGGATTCGTGCCGCTGGTGCTGGTGACGAGATGGGCGCAGCGCAGGCAGCGCGCCGGGTACCGGCGCACCCGCGGCGCGATCGCGAAAGTCATTGTGCAGTTCGTGGAATCGATGAGTGGCATCCGCGCGGTGCAGGCGTTCCGGCGTGAGCACCGCAACGAGTCGGTGCTGGCCGTCGAGGACGCGGAATATCGGCAGGCGACAACGGCCGCCATGCGCGGTATGGGCGACTATGCCGGGCTCACCCGGCTGCTCGGCAACCTGTCGACGGTCGTCATCCTGGTGGTCGGCGCCTGGCAGGTGATCGAGGGGCATCTCGCGGTCGGTGTGCTCGCGGCATACCTGTTGTACCTCAACGAGTTCTACGGTCCGCTGGATCAGCTCGCGCAGGTGTTCAACTCGTATCAGTCCGCCGCGGCGGCGCTGGAGAAGATCTCCGGCGTGCTGGAGGAGGAGCCGTCGGTGCCGGAACCGCGCGAACCCGTCGCATTGCCGAAGGCGACGGGTGCGGTCCGGCTGGACAAGGTGTGGTTCGGTTACGCGCCCGACTCGCGGCCCACCGATGCGCCCGATAGCGTTGCGGGACAGGGCCGTTCGCGAGTGGTGCTGCCGGAGTTCACCCTGGATGTCCCGGCCGGGCAGGTGATCGCGCTGGTCGGCGCGACCGGTGCGGGCAAGTCGACGCTGGCCAAGCTGCTCACCCGGTTCTACGACCCGTCCGGCGGCACCGTCACCCTCGACGGCGTCGATCTGCGCCGGATGTCCGATGTCGACCTGCGGCGCAATGTGGTCATGGTGACCCAGGAGTCGTATCTGTTCTCCGGTTCGGTCGCCGACAACATCCGGCTCGGCAGGCCCGACGCCACCGACGAGGAGGTGCACGCCGCCGCCCGTGCGGTCGGGCTGTACGACTTCGTCACCGCGCTGCCGCAGGGCTTCGACACCGACGTGCGCAAACGCGGCGGACGGCTGTCCGCCGGACAGCGGCAGCTGGTCGCCTTCGCCAGGGTGTTCCTGGCCGACCCGGCGGTGATCGTCCTGGACGAGGCCACCTCCAGCCTCGATATTCCGAGTGAGCGGCTGGTGCAGCGCGCACTGGAGACGGTGCTGCGCGACCGCACCGCGATGATCATCGCGCACCGCCTGTCCACCGTCGCCATCGCCGACCGGGTGCTGGTGCTGGAGGGCGGGCGGATCGTCGAGGACGGCGCCCCGGCCGAGCTGATCGGCGGCACGGGCCGTTTCGCCCGCTTGCACGCGGCATGGCGGGAGTCGCTGGTGTAGTGAGGTGTAGTGAGCGAGCGCAGCGAGCGAACCATAGGCACAGCAGCATCGCGCGCTACGGAGCCGAGCGCCAGCGAGGCGCAGTAGTGAGCGAGGTGACATCGCGGCGCTTCGCGCATGTCGGAGCCGAATACGGACGGCGGCGGCGCTGGTGCGCTGCGGCGTGGGGCGTTTCGTCGCTTACGGTAGATAGGTGACCAACGCAGACCGAAGCCCCGAGGAACAGGCACCGGCGCCGTCCCGGTGGCCGGCGATTCTGACGTGGCGTGCGCATGACGCGACGCGGATGGAATCGGTGCGTGTGACGCTCAACGGCAACCGAATCCGCGCGGCGGGCCGGATGATCGGTGGTGAAACCGCCGACCACCCGGCCTTCAGCGCCTCCTACGACCTGGTCACCGACGAGGCCGGCGCGACCAAACGCCTATCCCTGCGCAGCACTACCGCCGGTGCCGGGGAGCGGCACGCCTCGATCGCCAGGGATGAGGAGAACTACTGGCTGGTCGACGCGGGCGGCACCCATGTGCGCTCCACCTTCGCTGGCGCGCTCGATGTCGACGTGGTGCTCAGCCCGTTCTTCAATACTCTGCCGATCCGCCGCCTGAGCCTGCACAAGGCGGTCGAGGATGTGGTCGTTCCGGTCGTCTACGTGCGGCTGCCGGATCTCCTCGTGCAGGAAGCCAGCCTCACCTACAGCAGCGCCGCCGAGGGGATCAGCGTGCTGTCCCCGGTGTCCAATGCCACGGTCACCGTCGACTCCGACGGTTTCCTGCTCGACTACCCGGGTCTCGCCGAACGCATCTGATCTCACGGCAGCCGGGTGATGATCCCGCCGCGCAGGCCGGCGTCGTGCAGCCTTTCGAGCCAGTCGTGGTCGCCGGCCTCGATATCGGTGATCTCCCAGCGTCGCACCGTTTCATAGTCGGCGCGACCGTCGTGTCCGGCGTCGATCAGCTGCCCGAGGGTGCCGTTCGCGCGCAGGCTGTCCCGTGCCGTACCGAGCACGGTGAGGGTTTCGTCGAGCACCTCCAGCAGCGCCGTCGCGTTCGGTTCGCAGATCGCGCGCACCAGATCCGGTGCGGTCGCGGCGACCCGGGTGCCGTCGCGGAACGAACCGGCCGCCAACCCGAGCGACAGCTCGCCGCCCGCGGCCCCGACCACCGCGAGCGCCTCGGCCAGCACATGCGGTAGATGGGAGATCCTGGCGACGGCGCGGTCATGATCGGCCGCCACCACCGGGACCACCGCGGAACCGCAGTCCAGTGCCAGCCGCACCACCCGGGTCCACGGGTCGGGATGGGTGCCCCGATCGACTCCCACCGCCCAGACGGCGCCCCGGAAAAGTGTGGAATCCGTTGCGGACCACCCTGATTCGGAGGTGCCCGCCATCGGGTGCCCGCCGACGTAGCGGCCGGCGAGTCCGTGCCTGCGAACCAGTTCCGCGACCGGCGCCTTGACGCTGACCACATCGGTCAGCGCGCAGTGCGGCGCGAACGCGGCGATATCGGCGAGCAGATGGTCCACCGCGGGCATCGGCACCGCGACGACGATCAGCGCATCGGTGTCGGCGGCCCTTTTCAGTACGGCGGGTAGATCGTCGATGACGTCGAAGCCGTCCGCGCGCGCGGCAAGCGCACCTGCGGCGGAACGGTTGTAACCCCACACCTCATATCCGGCCGCGACGGCCGCACGCAGCAGCGATCCGCCGATCAAACCCGCGCCGAGCACACACACCGGAGTCCTGGTCTCAGAAGTCACCGGACCAGATTCGCATACGACTTCAACATTTGAGCTCGAGCAGACTACCGTTGCGGCCATGGCAGCACAGCGCTCGGGCACGAACAGGGCGGCGTCGGACGATTACGACGACGTGGAAGGGTTCGCAGTGGCGGTTGTCCGCGAGGAGGGGCAATGGCGGTGCAGTCCGCTCAGCCAGGCCGCGCTCGGCGATCTTTCCGTCGCGGAAACTGAACTCAAGGCTTTGCGCAGCTCCGGCGCGGTATTCGGATTGTTGGACGTCGACGACGAATTCTTCATCGTGCTGCGGCCCGCACCCGCGGGGACCCGCATGCTGGTCTCGGACGCGACCGCCGCGATCGACTACGACATCGCCGCAGACGTGCTCGAGGCGCTGAACGTCGAGATCCCGGATATCGACCCGGACGAGCTCGACGAGATCGAACCGTGGGAGGAGGGCGATCTCGGGGTGCTCGCCGATCTCGGCCTGCCCGAGCCGGTGCTCAGCGTCATCCTCGCCGAGACCGACCTGTACCCGGACGAGCAGCTCGGCATGATCGCCCAGCGGCTCGGCTTCGCCAACGAACTATCCGCGGTGCTGGACAAGCTCCCGCGCTGAGGTGAAGCTGTCCGACGCCGAGATGGTGCGCGCCGCGATCGCCGCGGCGGGCGCCGCCGATGGCCGGGACGTCCCGGTCGGCGCGGTCGTATTCGATTCCGCCGGAAGAGAACTCGCCCGCGCCGCCAATGCGCGTGAGGCGCTCGGTGATCCGACCGCGCACGCGGAGGTGCTCGCGCTGCGCCGCGCCGCCGCCGTGCACGGCGATGGTTGGCGGCTGGAAGACTGCACCCTCGCGGTAACCCTCGAGCCGTGCACCATGTGCGCGGGCGCGCTGGTGCTGGCCCGGGTCGGCCGCCTGGTTTTCGGCGCCTGGGAACCGAAAACCGGTGCGGTGGGCTCACTTTGGGACGTCGTCCGGGACCGCCGCCTGAACCACCGCCCCGAGGTGCGCGGCGGCGTCCTGGAAGCCGAATGCGCCACCCTCCTGGACACCTTCTTCCGCACCCAACGCTGACCCGCTTGACATCGATCACACCCACACGCGCCCCGGCAATGCCCCGAGCTCACCCCCGCATTCCGCCCCAACCAGCCGATTTAGCGATCAGCCCCCGGTCCGGTATGGTTGTCGGCGGTGGCGTGTCCGAGCGGCCTAAGGAGCACGCCTCGAAAGCGTGTGAGGGGTAACCCCCCTCCGAGGGTTCAAATCCCTCCGCCACCGCCAAAAAGCCCCTCATCTGTTTGCTCAGGTGAGGGGCTTTTGCCTTGCCGCGGAAGGCTCGTTCGGCCTATTCCGGGGTCAGGGGAGGACTTGGGGGATGAGGTCTGGGGCGATCGCGCCGACTATCAAGCCGACCAGGGCGCCTTGGAAGGCGGGGCCGAGGGCGCAGAGGGGGATGAGGGGTATGCCGATGATGGTGACGGCGCAGACGACGGCGCCGAAGATGGCTCCGCCGATCGCACCCGCTGCCGCGCCGTTGGCCAGCGGATCGTGGTTGGCCGCATTGGGATTGGTGGTGATGTCCCGTGGGGAGGTGGCCGCCACCGGCTGTGCGTCCTCCGCGGTGGCCGGCGGCGCGACATCCGGAGTGGCAGGCCGCGTGACGACGGCGGCCGGAACCACCTGCTGAGCCGCGACGGGAACCTGCGCGGCCATCTCTACGACGGGCGCCGAGCGTGGTGCGACAACGGGGGCTTCGGCCGAAGCTGTTCCCGCGCCCGCGAAGGTTACCGCGACTGCCAGCGGCAATGCCGCGATGAGAGCGCTTCGACCGATTTTGGCAATAGTCCGACGCATGATCTTCTCAATCCTCCAGACCCCCGCGCACGCTGAAATATTTTGGCGTGCAGAAAGTTTCACGTTGCGAATGACAACGATCATGTTGTATCCGATCCCGTTCGCCGAAACAAGCCCCGGATGTTCCCATACGTGGTATGCCACCAACCAGCATCTTCAGGCGGAAGATGCGCTGTGGTCCCCGTGCTTCGGCAGCGGGGCGACCCGCCGGGTCGTGGTGAGCAGGGCGGCCGCGACGAATACCCCGAGAATCGCCAAACCCGTTGTCCCGACCGGGAATAGGCCGTCGCGCCAGATCAGGTACACGCTGCCCGCGGCGAGTAGCGCACCGGTGAGGGTGGCGGCGGACGAGGTGCGGGCGGCGTAGCGGGCGCAGAACAGATCCCAGCCGGTCGCTGCCCGGACGACACCGGCGAGCACGATGCCGCAGCCGAGAATCCACAGCGGCCGGGTGAGCCACCAGGTGCGCGGGTCGCTCGGCAGCAGCGGCGCCGGAGTGAGCAGTGCGGCGCCGGTGACCATGGCGATCACCGGCACATGCCACAGGTAGATCGTCATCAGCCGGGCCACCACATAGGCGATGACGCGGCGCGGCCGTCCGCGCGGTTCCCATCCGGCTGCCCGGCGGTCGAGCGCCGTGAACACGGCGAACTGAATCGCGGCCAGCACCGACACCGCCGTTGTCGGCGGCGCCAGGTTGGACACCTGCGCATCGGCCACCCCGAACATCGTCGGCGGGTACGGCCCGGCGAACACCAGCACCCCGAGTGCCGCGCTCGCCAGCAGCGCGAACCCGAACAGGGCCGCATCTGGGACATCGCGAAATAGCTTGCGCGCGTGCATGATTCCGAGCTGATGGCAGAACAGCCAGACGAAGATCAGATTCCATTCCGCCAGATATCCGGCCCCGCCGAAGCGCGCCGCATCCACCAGTAGCGAACAGCCGAGCAGTGCGACCGGCAACAACCAGGCCGAGCGGTCGTGCACCCGAACGGCAAACGGCGCCGCGGCCGTCGCGAGCAGATATACGGCGAGGAACCACAGCGGGCTGGCGATCACATGCGCCGCGGTGCGGGCCAACTGCTCGGAATCGATGCGCAGCAGCCAGACCACGGGCGCGAGCACCGCGATCAGCGCCACCATGGGCGTGGTCAGCCTACGTGCCCGTTGGCCGAGGTATGTTCCGAGCGTCCCGCCCTGCGCCCGCCACCGGTCCACGATCAACGTGTTCGCGAATCCGCCCGCCAGGAAGAACAGCGGCATCACCTGCAGCAGCCAGGTGGCCACCCAGATCGGACGGCCGTGCAGCGTCGCGTCGCCGCGCACCGTGCCGCCGTTGACCGTCACGCGGATCGAAATCCAGTGCACGACAACGACAACCGCGATCGAGCCGACCCGGAGCAGATCGACGCTCCAACTGCGTCGACCGATCCCGGTCGCCATCCCCGGATACCCGGCGCGCGCCGTGGCCACAATCGAGGTTTACCTTGCCGGGCTGAACGCCAGGTGAATGCCGTACGGCGCGTCGCGCACCGGATCCGGCGAATCCGCCGGTACGCCATCGCCGCGGTTGGGACAATCGCCGCAACGGTGAAGGAGACGGCCATGAAGTTCGGCAAGACCGGGAGCGTACTCGTCTTCATCTGGCTGGTGATCGGTTTCATCGCGGCCGCGCAGCGGCACTACTTCGACAGCGGCCCGATCACCTGCGCGAGTTTCGGCAACATCGCGTTGACGATAGTTTCCGGCCCGCTGAACTATATGGGCGTCAATCCGCATCTCGGCAATTGCGAACTGCCGCAGCCGAGTCAGTGATCGAATCCGGATAAGGCTCCGATTCCGGGGTATCCGCCGAACAAGATTCGGAAAGGATGCGATGACACCATGTACCGTCGAGACACGTGGGCAGGGCGTGACGCATCGGTGCGCCTCGGTAGTTTGATTGTGCTCATCTGGCTGGTTATCGGTGTGATAGCAGCAGGTCAGCGCCATTATTTCGATAACAGGCCGACCAACTGCGCCGGTGTCGGCACCATCGTCGTGACGATCATCGCCGGGCCGCTCAACTATGCGGGCGTGAACCCCAAGATCGCCGATTGCAATGTGCCGCAACCCAGTCAGTAACGAGCCAGGGGTATTCCACGAGCACGCTGGGTATCCGATCGGTAGGTGCGTGTGAAAGGACGCGATGCCATCATGACGAGTCGAGATATCCGCCCGCGATGGCTGCGTCAGCGGAATACGTACGAGCGCAGGCGCGTATTGGGCGCGATCGTGTTGATTTGGATCCTGATCGGTCTGGTCGCGGCCGCGCAGCGCAACTACCTCGATCATCCGACGATGACCTGCCCGACCATCGGCACCATTGCGGTGAATATCGTTGCGGGTCCATTGAATTACCTCGGAGTGAATCCGCACATCACCGATTGCCATCTGCCGCAACCGAGTCAGTAGTTAGATAACCGAAATCGGCTCGCCCGCAGCTGAATAGGGCTGCGGGCGAGCTGATCGGCTAGCGGTGCACCGGTTCCGGAGCTGCCGATGACTGTTTTCTGCGCAGCTCATGCAGTTTCGCGCCCTCCACATCGATATCCGGCAGAATCCGGTCCAGCCACTTCGGAATCCACCACGCCTTGTCGCCCATCAGCGCCAGCAGTGATGGGATCAACACCATGCGGACGAGGAACGCGTCGAACAGCACGCCCGCCGCCAGCGCGAAACCCATTGATTTCGCGGTCGCGTCGGTTTCCAGCAGGAACGAGCCGAAGACCGAGATCATGATGATGGCCGCCGAGGTCACCACCCGAGCGCCGTGGTGGTAGCCGCTGATCATCGCCTCGGTGGGCGGTTTGCCGTGTACGTACTCCTCGCGCATTCGGGTCACCAGGAACACCTGGTAGTCCATGGCGAGGCCGAATACCAAGCCGATCAACATGATCGGCAGGAAGCTGACGATCGGCCGGGGTTCGGCGATCAGGCCGAATTTGCCCTGCTGGAAGATCAGCACGGTCGCGCCGAAGGTGGCCGCCATCGAGAGCAGGAAGCCGAGCGCGGCGGTCAACGGCACCAGCAGCGACCGGAACACCAGGATCAGCAGGATGAACGCGGCGCCCGCGACGATCGCGAGATACGGCAGGATCTTGCTGAGCAGCGCGTTGTCCACGTCGGCATAGATGGCGGTGGTTCCGGTGATGCCGTATTCCATCCCGTATTCGGACTTCAGCGCACCCTCCGCGTTCCGGGCGTCGCGCACCAGATCCTTCGTATCCTGATTGTTCGGGCCGGTTTTCGGCACGCCGTCGAGCAGCGCGCCCGCCCCGTCCCGGCTCATCGTCGGCTCGGTGACGTAGTCCATATCCGGGTAGGACATCAGCTTGTCCCGCAGCGCGGTGAGCGCCGCCGCCCGGCGATCGGGTGCCACATTCGTAAGGTCAACGGCCACTTGCAGTTTGCCGTTCGCGCCCTCGCCGAATCCGGCGGTCCGCAGCTCGTACGCCTTGCGCACCGTCGAACTCTTCGGCATCGAGTCCTCGCCGGGCAGACCGAGATTCATACCGGTGGCGGGCGCGGCGAGCAGCGCGAGCACCAGCACGCTGAGGATCAGCGCGACGGCGGGCGCCTTGCCGATCAGCCGGGCGAAACGCATACCGTTGGTGATCGAGGTGTCGTCCTCGGGATCGTGTTGGGCGATGAACGGCAGCTTCGGCGTGAACAGGAAGCGGCCGAACGCACCGAGCAGCGCCGGCATCAGCGTGATAGCGGTGAGCACCGCGAAGCCCGCGGCGATCGCGCCGCCGAGGCCCATGAACGTCAGGAACCTGATCCCGACGATGCTCAGCCCGACCAGCGCGATGATCACCGTCAGGCCCGCGAACACCACGGCGGAGCCGGCGGTGCCGAGTGCGGTGCCCGCCGCCTCCTCGGGTGAATCCTGCACTGCCAGTTCGTGTTTGTAGCGCGAGACGATGAACAGCGCATAGTCGATGGACAGCGCGATGCCGATCATCGACGCCAGGAAGGTGGTGAAGCTCGGCACCGAAATCACCGAGGTGCCGATGAAGATCAGTGACATGGCCGCGCCGAGCCCGACCACGGCGGTGAGGATGGGGACGAACGCCGCGACGATCGCGCCGAACGCGACGATCATCACCACCAGCGCCACACCCATGCCGATCAGCTCGGCCTTACCGGACGGCTGCTGCTGTTCCATCGCGACGGTGCCGCTCAACTCGACCTGTAGCCCGGCCGCGCGGGCATCGTCGGCCACGTCGTAGGCGGCCTTGCGGTCGTCGGCGGTGACGTCGGTGATCTCCTTGATGGTGAACGGAACATTCAGCACCGCAACCGAATCCGGATCGGTCCTGTTCAGCACGTTCACCGGCGCGCCACTGCATTTCGAGACGAAGGAGCTCGCGGTGCGGTCCTCGCCGAGGCAGCCCATCGCCTCGGCCGCGGTGAGCGGGCTGACCAGCGGCTTGGCGTGATCGACGATCCCGAGCTGGTTCAGCTTGTCGACCAGCGCCGCGACCGTCGCCCGATTGGCCGGGTCGGTCAGCTTCTGGCCGGGCGGCGCGGCGATCACGTAGGTGCCGGTTACCGCGCCGAACTGGAATCCCTGTGACATGCCGGGGAAGTGTTTGTCCAGGATTTCGGTGGCCCGCTGGGAGGGCAGGTTCGGGATATTGAAGTCGTTCGTCATCGGCTTCTGCAGTTGGCCGCTGAGCGCGCCGAGTACGGCCAGCATCAGCAGCCATACCGGCAGCACGATCCATTTCCGACGAAAGGCGAACTTGCCCCACCGATACAGATAGACGGACACGGTTTCTCCTAGCGGTAGCCGGGGTCGTGCTGTTCGGTCTGTAGAGAACTCTCGCGGAGCGAATTCCGCGGGTGAGGCGGAACAAGTTCTGAGTCTGCTGCGCGGTTGCCACAAGATCAAGAGCCGTGCACGCGAAACGCCCCCGCACCAAGGGGTGCGGGGGCGTTGTCGACTACTGCACGGTCAGACGTGCACCGGCTCCTCGATGGGCCGGGCCGAGCGCTGCTGCAGTTCGCGCAGCTTGGTGCCCTCGATATCGATATTCGGCAGGATCCGGTCCAGCCACTTCGGCATCCACCATGCCCATTTGCCCATGAGCACCAGCAGCGACGGGATCAGCACCATGCGGACCACGAACGCGTCCAGCAGCACGCCCGCGGCCAGCGCGAAGCCCATCGACTTGGCGGTGACATCGGATTCCAGCAGGAAGCCGCCGAATACCGAGATCATGATGATCGCCGCCGAGGTGACGACGCGCGCACCGTGGTGGTAACCGCTGATCATCGCCTCCTTCGGCGACTTGCCGCGCACGTACTCCTCACGCATCCGGGTCACCAGGAACACCTGGTAATCCATCGCGAGACCGAATACCAAGCCGATCAACATGATCGGCAGGAAGCTGATCAGCGGATGCGGATCGGCGATCAGGCCGAGCTTGCCCTCCTGGAAGATCAGCACGGTCGCGCCGAAGGTGGCCGCCATCGAGAGCAGGAAGCCGAGCGCGGCGGTGAGTGGCACCAGGATGGACCGGAACACCAGCACCAGCAGGATGAACGCGGCTCCCGCGACGATCGCCATATATGGCGCGATCTTGCTCAGCAGCACATCGGAGACATCCGCGTAGATGGCGGTGGTTCCGGTGACGCCGTATTCGATGCCGTACTTGTCCTTCAGCGCGCCCTCGGCGTCGCGGGCGTGTTTGACCAGGTCCTGGGTCGCCTGATTATTCGGCCCGGACTTCGGCACGCCGCTCATCAGCGCGCCCGCGCCGTCCTCGCTCTTCTTCGGCGCGGTGACATAGTCCATACCGTCGTAGGCGGCGAGTTTGTCGTGCAGGTCGGTGAGCGCGGCGTCGCGCTGGTCGGGCGCCACGTTGCTCAGGTCGACCGCCACCTGCAAGATGCCGTTGCTTCCCTCGCCGAAACCATCCTTGCGCAGGTCGTATGCCTTGCGGATGGTGGTGTTCTTCGGCTGGCTGTCGTCGCCGGGCAGGCCGAGGTTGATGCCGGCGGCCGGTGCGGCGAGGCCGCCGAGGACGAGGATGCTCAGGATCAGCGCGACGGCGGGCGCCTTGCCGATCAGGCGGGCGACACGCATGCCGTTGGTGACGACGGCGTCGTTCTCCGGGTCGTGCCTGGCGACGAACGGGATCTTCGGCTTGAACAGGAAGCGGCCGAACGCGCCCATGATGGCGGGCAGCAGTGTGGTCGCGACCAGGATCGCGAAGAACGCCGCGACCGCGCCGCCGAGGCCCATCCAGGTCAGGAAGCTGACGCCGACGATGCTGAGGCCGACCAGCGCGATGATCACGGTCATACCGGCGAACACCACCGCCGAACCCGCGGTGCCGATCGCGACACCGGCCGCCTCTTCCGGCGAATCCTGAACGGACAGTTCGTGTTTGTAGCGGGAGACGATGAACAGCGCGTAGTCGATGGACAGCGCGATACCGATCATCGAACCGAGGATCAGGGTGAAGCTCGGGATATTGATCACCGAGGTGCCCATGAAGATCAGCGAGGATGCGGCGCCGACGCCGATGATGCCGGTCAGGATCGGCACGAACGCGGCGATCAGCGCGCCGAAGGCGACCATCATGGTGATGAAGGCGACGAGGTAGCCGAGCTGTTCGGCCTGGCCGCTCGAGCCCGCGCCCGGCTTCATCGCGATGGTGCCGGACATCTCGACGGTCAGCCCGGCGTTGCGGGCTTCAGCGGCGATGTCGTACGCGGCGGTGCGGTCGGCGTCGGTGACGTCGGTGAATTTCTTGATGCCGAACGGCACATTCAGCACGGCCACCGCGTCCTGCTTGTCCTGGCTCAGCACCGAGAGCGGGGCGGCGCTGCAGCGGGAGCGGAAGTCGTCGCCGGCGCGATCGGCGCTGACGCAGCCCATCTGTTCGGCGATGGCGACCGGGTTGGCCAGCGGCTTGCTGTGGTCGACGATGTCGAGGCCGCCGAGTTTGGCGATGAACGCGTCGATCGCGGCGCGGTTGGCCGGGTCGGTGAGCTTCTGGCCCGCGGGTGCGCCGATGACGTAGGTGCCGGTCACCGCGTCGGCCTTGAATCCGGCGGACATGCCGGGGAAGTGTTTGTCGAGGATCTGGGTGGCCCGCTCGGACGGGAGGTTCGGCAGCGAGAAGTCGTCGCTAGACGATTTTTTCAGCCCGAAGCCGAGGGCGCCGAGCAGCACGAACAGCAGAAGCCAGACGGGGAGTACTACCCATTTCCTGCGGAAAGCGAACTTTCCCCATCTGTAGAGATATACGGACACGCGGTTCTCCTGGCGATATGACTGGGGGGACGTGCTGGGACAGAGCTCGTAGACAGCTCCCTCGCGAGGACCGCCCTGCTGGCCTCGCCTCCACATAACGCTTCTGCCTACCGTGCGGTTGGTAGACTAACCGGAGGTTAAGTGGAGGCACAACCTCAATTTCGGTGGCTCTACCGGTTCGGGGCGTGCGTGATGAGAGGATCGTCTAATGGTCGTCCGTGATGCATCCGACACCGTTGCCGCAGGTGGCAGCACCAAGCTCGCGATTCGCGACGCCGCAGTGAAGCTGTTCGGCAGCAAGGGGTTCGAACAGACGAGCCTGCGCGAGGTCGCCGATGCGGTAGGAATCACAAAGGCGTCGCTCTACTATCACTACGCCTCGAAGCTCGATCTGCTCCAGGCGATCATCGATCCGATCATCGATCACCTGCGCACGATCGTCGACGATCTACCCGCCATCGTCCGCGATGACGACGGCGTGCGGACCGTGCTGCGCCGCCACCTGCACGGCATGCTCTCGCACCGGGCCGCGGGCGCGCTGATCGTGCGCGACACCGTCGCCATCGTCAACGCGATGGCCGACCGCCACCCCGATTTCATCGACACCACCGAGGTGTTGCGCGAATGGCTGGCCGGACCGAACGCCAGCGAGGAGGCGCGGCTGCGCGCCGCGGGTGCGCTGGAGGTGGTCGGCATGGCCCTGGTGTCCGGCGAGTTCGTGCCGGATGCGACCGATCAGCTGATCGAGGACACATTGCTGGATATGGCCACCGGCGTGCTCATTCCCTGCCACACCGCGTAGATTCGACAATCATCCGATCACCCAGGGAGCCGTGAGTGCACATCACCGCGAAGGTGGACTACGCGGTGCGGACCTTGTTGGAGATAGCCCGCACCCCGCGGTTGCGCGCGGCCTCGGTCCCGGTGGTCGATTCGCTGCACTCCTGCCCGTCCCCGGCCACCACCCTCACCACCAAGGCCGACGCCATCTCCAGCGCACAGCAGATCCCGCCGAAGGTGCTGGAAACCGTGCTGTCCGAGCTGCGCCGGGCCGGGCTCGTGGTGAGCAGGCGCGGGCCGGACGGCGGCTACTGGCTGGCCAAACCGCCGAAGGAGATTTCGGTCGCCGATGTGATCCGTGCGATCGAGGGGCCGCTCGCCTCGGTACGCGGCCAGCGTCCGGAGGATGTCAGCTATCCGGGCATCGCCGAACCGCTGCAGAAGGTGTGGATCGCACTGCGGGTCAATATTCGCGCGGTCCTGGAGAACGTCTCGATCGAGGACATCGCCGAGGGACGGCTGCCCGCCTTCGTCGAGTCGCTCACCGAGGATCCGGGCGCCTGGGCGCGCAGATAGGACGGCAACGATGCAGGTCAAAAAGCCGCGCGACGCCTGTCACAGTTTGCCGGTAGCCTGCCTTCCATCATGCTGATCCGACTGCTCCGCACCTATCTGGCCCCCTACCGCGCCCAGCTGGCGGGGGTCGTTGCGCTGCAATTGGTCTCGGTTATCGCGATGCTCTATCTGCCGAGCCTCAACGCCGATCTGATCGATCGCGGCGTCACGAAGGGCGATATCGGCTACATCTGGACCAGCGGCCTGTGGATGCTCTTGGTGAGCGGCGTGCAGATCATCGCCTCGGCCTCGTCGGTGTATCTGGGCGCGCAGACGGCGATGAGCGCGGGCCGGGATCTGCGCGGCGCCGTGCTGCACCGGGTCGGCACCTTCTCCGCGCGCGAGGTCGGCCAATTCGGCGCGCCCTCGCTGATCACCAGGAATACCAACGACATTCAGCAGGTGCAGCTGCTCATCGTGATGTCGGTGACCATCCTGGTGATGGCGCCCATCATGTGTGTCGGCGGCATCGTGATGGCGCTGCGCCAGGACCTGAAACTGTCCTGGCTGCTGCTGGTCGCGGTGCCGTTGCTGGCGCTGTGCATGGGCTTCCTGGTCGCGCGCATGGTGCCCGGTTTCCGGGCCATGCAGGCCAGGATCGACGGCGTCAATCGCGTTCTGCGCGAACAGATCACCGGGATCCGGGTGGTGCGCGCCTTCGTCCGGGAGCGGCAGGAGACCTGGCGTTTCGGGGTGGCCAATACCGAACTCACCGATGCCGCACTGCGGGTCGGGCGGCTGCAGGCGCTGATGTTCCCGCTGGTGATGCTGATCAGCAACGTCACATCGGTGGCGGTGATCTGGTTCGGCGGGCACGCGATCGATAGCGGCGAGATGCAGATCGGCTCGCTCACCGCGATGCTCACCTACATCATGCAGATCCTGATGGCCGTGATGATGGCCTCGTTCCTGGCCATGATGGCGCCGCGCGCCGCGGTCTCCGCCGACCGGATCGGCGAGGTGCTGGCCACCGAATCCTCGGTGCTGCCACCGCGTTTGCCGCAGCCGTTCAAATCCGATCCAGCCGAGGTGGACTTCCAGTTCGCCGAATTCTGCTTTCCGGGCGCGCAACAGCCGGTGCTGCGGGCCATCCGGTTCGCGGTGCAGCCGGGCACCACGACGGCGATCGTCGGCTCGACCGGCTCCGGAAAAACCACGCTGCTCAACCTGATTCCGCGTTTGATCGACGTCACCGACGGCGCGGTCTACGTGGGCGGCACCGATGTGCGCCACCTCGATCTGGAGCAGCTGCGCGGCGTGATCGGCCTGGTGCCGCAGAAGGCGTATTTGTTCTCCGGCACCGTCGCGAGCAATCTGCGCTACGGCGATCCCGAGGCCACCGACGAGGAACTGTGGCGCTGCCTGGAGATCGCGCAGGCCGCCGACTTCGTCCGTGATATGCCGCAGGGCTTGGAAACGCCGGTCGCGCAGGGCGGTACGACGGTGTCCGGCGGGCAGCGGCAGCGGCTGGCGATCGCGCGGGCGCTGGTGCGCAAACCGCGGATCTACCTGTTCGACGATTCGTTCTCCGCGCTCGATGTCGCCACCGACGCCCGGCTGCGCGAGGCGCTGCGCCCGGAGACCAGGAACGCCGCGGTCATCATTGTGGCGCAACGCATTACAACCATTCGCGACGCCGATCAGATCTTGGTCCTCGAGGACGGTGAGATGGTCGGGCTCGGCACCCATGAGCAACTGCTGCGCGACTGCCCCTGCTATCAGGAGATCGTCGAGTCCCAGCTCAGCGCGGAGGAGGTGCGGTGAGACCTGGGATGGCCAATGCCGGATCGCCGGATTCGAAGGCGAAATCCTTCGGCCCATCGCTGAAGCGGCTGCTGCGCAGGCTCGCGCCGGAACGCGGCTACGTCGCGGTGATCATCGGGCTGGCCATCGTCTCGGTGGTGCTGAACACGCTCGGCCCGTATCTGCTCGGCAAGGCGACCAACCTGGTCTTCGACGGGGTGATGGGCAAGAGCCTGACCCAGTTCGCCGGACAGAGCAAACAGGAGGTCGTGAACCAGCTGCGCCAGGGCGGCAACGGCACGCTGGCCGACATGCTCAACGCCATGAACGTCACGCCCGGCCTCGGCGTCGACTTCGGCGCGGTGGGCCGGGTGCTGCTGCTGGTGCTCGCCCTCTACCTCGGCGCATCGCTGTTCGGCTGGTTCCAGGCGCTGCTGCTCAACCTCGTCATCAACCGAACGGTGAAGCGGCTGCGCGGCGAGATCGAGGACAAGATCCATCGACTTCCGTTGCGCTACTTCGATTCCGCGCCGCGCGGCGATGTGCTGAGCCGGGTCACCAACGACGTCGACAACATCTCGCAGAGCCTGCAGCAGACCATGAGCCAGCTGATCACCTCGGTGCTCACCGTGCTCGGCGTGCTGGTGATGATGTTCTGGATCTCCCCGCTGCTCGCGGTGATCGCGCTGCTCATCGTGCCCGCGGCGATCATCGTCTCGACGCAGATCGCCAAGCGCTCCAAACCGCACTTCGTGAACCAGTGGCGCTACACCGGCCTGGTGAACGCGCAGGTGGAGGAGGCATACACCGGGCACGAGGTGGTCACCGCATTCGGCCGCAACCGTGAGGTCGGCGAGGAATTCGACAAGCGCAACGAGGAGCTGTTCAACGCGAGCTTCCGCGCGCAGTTCATCTCCGGCCTGATCATGCCCGCCATCATGTTCCTCGGCAATCTCAACTTCGTGCTGATCGCGCTGGTCGGCGGCCTGCGGGTGGCCACGGGCAATATCTCGCTCGGCGAGGTGCAGGCGTTCATCCAGTACTCCCGTTCGTTCAGCCAGCCGCTCACCCAGATCGGCGCCATGGCGAACCTGCTGCAGTCCGGGGTCGCATCGGCCGAGCGGATCTTCGAAATCCTCGACGCGGAGGAGCAGAGCCCGGACCCGGTGATGGCCGAAACCCGTCCGGTGGATCGCGGCCGGGTGGAATTCGAGGCGGTGTCGTTCCGCTACGAACCGGAAACACCGGTGATCGAACGACTTTCGCTGGTCGCGGAGCCCGGGCATGTGGTCGCCATCGTCGGGCCGACCGGTGCGGGCAAGACCACCCTGGTGAATCTGCTCATGCGGTTCTACGAACTCGACGCGGGCGCCATCACCATCGACGGCGTCGACATCACCGAGATGACCCGCGACAACCTGCGCTCCCGCATCGGCATGGTGCTGCAGGACACCTGGCTGTTCAAGGGCACCATCCGGGAGAACATCGGGTACGGCAATCCGAACGCGAGCGAGGAGGAGATCCTCGCCGCGGCCCGCGCCGCCTACGTCGACCGGTTCGTGCACGCGCTGCCCGAGGGCTACGACACCGTCATCGACGAGGAGGGCACCGGGGTGAGCGCGGGCGAGAAACAGCTCATCACCATCGCCCGGGCCTTCCTGTCCAAGCCGTCGATCCTCATCCTGGACGAGGCGACGAGTTCGGTGGACACCCGCACCGAGCTGCTCGTCCAGCACGCCACCGCGGCGCTGCGCCGGGACCGCACGAGTTTCGTTATCGCGCACCGGCTTTCGACCATCCGCGACGCCGACCTGATCGTCGTCATGGAGCACGGCCGCATCGTCGAACACGGCACCCACGAACGGCTGCTGGCCGAACGCGGCGCGTACTACCGGCTCTACAACGCGCAGTTCGCCGCGGCGGCCGCCGCCGACGTGTAAAAACCCCTCCGAGCGACTGCGGCACGGGTCACCCGAGCGCGCCTGAGAAGATGTTGCGCGTGTCCGATCCCGCGCATTTCTCCTTCACCATCGGTACCCGCCTCGACGGCAGACACGGCCGGACCGGCGTGCTCAGCACGCCGCACGGTGACATCGCCACCCCGGCCTTCATCCCGGTCGGCACCAAGGCGACGGTCAAGGCGGTACTGCCGGAGACCATGAAGGAGCTCGGTGCGCAGGCGCTGCTCGCCAACGCCTACCACCTCTATCTGCAGCCGGGCCCGGACATCGTGGACGAGGCGGGCGGGCTGAGCAAATTCATGAACTGGCCGGGCCCCACCTTCACCGACAGCGGCGGCTTCCAGGTGATGTCGCTGGGCGTCGGCTTCAAGAAGGTGCTCGCCATGGAGGCCGTCGACGTGCGCAGCGACGATGTGATCGCCGCGGGTAAGGAGCGGCTCGCGCACGTCGACGACGGCGGCGTCACCTTCCGCTCGCACCTCGACGGTTCCCGGCACCGCTTCACCCCCGAGGTGTCGATGGGTATCCAGCATCGGCTCGGCGCGGACATCATGTTCGCCTTCGACGAGCTGACCACACTGCTGAATACCCGTGCCTACCAGGAGAAATCGCTACAGCGCACCCATGCCTGGGCGCAGCGCTGCATCGATGAGCACGAGCGGCTCACCGCCGAACGCACGCACCGCCCCTATCAGGCGCTGTTCGCGGTGATCCAGGGCGCGCAGTACGAAGACCTGCGGCGCAAGGCATGTCGTGATCTCGAGGCGATTCGCGGCAGCGCCGGAACGGGTTTCGACGGCTACGGCATCGGTGGTGCGCTGGAGAAGCACAATCTCGGCACCATCGTCGGCTGGTGCTGCGACGAACTGCCCGAGGACAAGCCGAGGCATCTGCTCGGCATCAGCGAGCCGGAGGATCTGTTCGTCGCGGTGGAGAACGGTGCCGACACCTTCGACTGCGTGAACCCGTCCCGGGTCGGGCGCAATGCCGCGATCTATGTCGACCAGGGCCGATTCAATATCAACACCAGCCGTTTCCGGCGCGACTTCACCCCGATCGACGAGACCTGCGACTGCTACACCTGCGCCAACTACACCCGCGCCTATCTGCACCATCTGTTCAAGGCCAAGGAGATGCTCGCCGCGACGCTGTGCACCATCCACAACGAGCGCTTCACGGTCCGCCTGGTGGACCGGATCCGGGAGAGCATCGCGGGCGGCTACTTCGACGACTACCGGGCCGAGTTCATGGGTGCGTGGCGCGGTCGCATCAAGACGCCGTAAACCCTTGCGCCCACGGGGATGGTAGGGAGGCGAAGCCGACCGGGGGCGGGTGAACACAGCCGTCTTTCGCCGGGGCGGCCAGGGTCAGTTGTACAGCGCGGAGGTCGGCCGCGGCGCGTAACTGGGTTCGCGCTTCTTCAGGAAGGCGATGCACCGGTAGCTGATCGGCAGAATCATCATCTCCACCAGCGTCTTCCAGAGGAAGCCGACGATCAGGTAGTTCAGGAAGTCCGGCCAGGTGTGAATGCCGATGGCGGTGGCCGCGATCGAGCAGAACACCAGCGTGTCGCCGAATTCGCCCGCCACCGTCGAGCCGAGCAGCCGTGCCCACAGGTGTTTCTCCTTGGTGCGCTCCTTGATCAGCACCAGGGTCACCGAGTTGAGGAATTGGCCGATGAAATAGCCGGCCAGCCCGGCGAGGACCAGCTGCGGTGTGGTGCCGACGACGGTGCGGAAGGCCGCCTGATTCTCATAGAAGTCGGCGGCAGGCAGGCCGATGGCGATCCAGAAACAGCCGACCATCAGCAGCAGGCAGGCGAATCCGTAGTAGACCGCGCGGCGGGTGGCCCGGAATCCGTAAACCTCGCTGAGCACGTCGCCGATCACATAGGCCAGCGGGAAAAGGAAGAATGCGCCGTCGGTGTTGATCGGCAGCACCTGGAATGGGCCCCACGCCACCGTATGTCCGGTGAAGAAGGCGACGCCCTTGGTGGCGCAGATATTCGAGATGATCAGCGTCGCGGTGAATACCGCGACGATCGGCGTGTAATAACCCCCCGCGGCGTCGGCGAATGCTGCGTGCTCGGCCGCGGGGTGCCCAGACCCCTCGTCGACGTCTACGGGTGTTCTCGTCTCACTCACGGAGGCCAATTCTGCCGGAGTGCCGCGCGTACGGTGCACTGACCAGTTCTTTCGACCACCCCAAGGTGTTCAAGGCCCACACCTTATGCGGTATCGGTGACCCGCATCCTTGGAATACTCTGGGCCAATGACGAATCCCGGCGATTCCGACGAATGGTGGAAGCAGTACGGCGGACAAGGAGTCTCGCCGGAATCCGGTATCCCCAGCGCGTCCCCGCAGCAGCCCTACCCACCCTCGGTGCCGCAGTATCCGCAACAGCCGGTGACTCCGCCGCCGCAACAGCAGCAGGCGTACCCGAGTTATCCGCAGTCGCAACCGAATCCGTACGGCCAGCCCAACTACGCCTATCAGGCCCCGCCGCCCTACCAGCCCTACGGCTATCCGCAGCAGCAGGGCACCAACGGTATGGCCATCGGCGCGCTGATCTCCTCGTTGGTCGGGTTCGCCACCTGTGGCATCGGATCGATCGTCGGGATCATCCTCGGCGTTGTGTCGTTGAACCAGATCAAACAGTCGGGTCAGGATGGCCGCGGTATGGCGCTCGCCGGCATCTGGATCGGGATCGGCGCGGTGGTCCTCGCGGTGTTGTGGTTCTTGGTGGTCATCATCAGCGCCGCATCGGGAAGTCATTGACCTGAACGAAAAAGGGGCGCATCGGAATCCGATGCGCCCCTTTCAGCTCGGTGTCGGCGTCAGGCCTTGACGACCTGGGTGCCGCCGGCGAATTTATCGTGCCAGCCCTGCTTGTTCGGGTCGTTCGAGATGGTGATCATGATGTAGATCGCCAGACCCAGCGAGACCAGGCCACCGATGCACGGGATGATGCTCGCGGCGACGAACAGGTTGCGCTTGAACGAGACCTCGGGGGTGATCTTGGGCGCGCCGCCGGGCGCGAGCACCTTGAGGCCGAGGATCTTCTTGCCGAGGGTGGTGCCCTGGCTGGTCTCCATACCGACGAAGTAGCCGAGCTCGACGACGGTCCACAGAATGCTGAAGCCGATGGTCAGGCCGAGCGAGCTGCGCAGGAGCGCGTAAATGATGATGTACGGGATGTACAGGATCAGGAAGTCGATGACCCGGGCGCCGATGCGCGTGCCGAGGTCACCGGCCTGGCCGCCGAAGCCCTGACCGCCGAATCCGGGCTGACCCGGGTACTGGGCGTACGGCTGCTGACCGAACTGGTCCTGCGGCTGCCCGTAGGACTGCTGGCCGAACTGGTCCTGGCCGTACGGCTGCTGACCGTAGGGCTGCTGCTGACCGTACTGTGGCTGGCCGTACTGCGGCTGCCCGCCTTGCGGATACTGTCCGCCCTGCGGATATTGCTGGCCGCCGCCTTGGGGGTACGGCTGCCCGTACGGCTGCCCGCCCTGCGGATACTGGTTGGGGTCGTACCCACCGCTTGTCATATTCAGTCCTCGTCAGATGATCTGTAGATCGGGTCGCTTGCGTACGTTACGGATATCGGCTGGGTTGCAACAACCCATTCTCATCGAGTATCCAGGGTTCCGCGGGTAGGCGGGCCGGGTCGAATTGTTCCAGTAGCTCGGCCGATGTGCCTGCTCGCAGGCCGAGTGATGCGGTCAGCGCGCTGACCACCTGCTCCGGTGTCTCGCCCAGCGCGAACTGGTCGGCGAGGGTGACCGCGCCGTCGCGTTTGGCCAGTCGCTGCCCCTTGGCATTGAGTACCAGCGGGACGTGCGCGTAGCGCGGGACCGGCAGGTCGAGCAGCGTCGCGAGATAGGCCTGGCGCGGTGTCGACGGCAGCAGGTCGTCGCCGCGCACCACCTGATCGATGCCCTGGTCGGCGTCGTCGACCACCACCGCCAGGTTGTATGCGGGCACACCGTCGGTGCGGCGCAGCACCACATCGTCGACCGGTCCGCGGTACGGGCCGTGTAGTTCGTCGATGATGTCGAATTCGCTGATGTCGGCGCGTAACCGCAGGGCGGGCGTGCGGCCCGCCGCGATGAATTCGGCGCGCGCGTCGGCGGTCAGCGCGCGGCAGGTGCCCGGATATGCGCCCATCGGGCCGTGTGGTGCGGTCGCGGCCTGCTGAATTTCCCTTCTGGTGCAGAAGCATTCATAGGTGCGGCCCGCCGCGGTGAGCCGGTCGATGGCGGCGGCATACTTCTCGAGCCGGTCCGACTGGCGGACCACCGGACCGTCCCAGTCGATGCCGAGCGCGGTGAGGTCGGCCAGTTGACGCTCGGCGGCACCGGGGCGGACCCGGTCGAGATCATCGATTCGGAGCAGGAAGCGCCGCCCGGTCGACCGGGCGAAGGCCCAGGCCAGCAGCGCGGTGCGCAGATTGCCCAGGTGCAGGTCGCCGGACGGGCTCGGGGCGTAGCGGCCCGCGCCGCGCTCAGTCATCGGCATGCCGGACGGTATGGATCGATCGCACGGTCGCCATGGTAGGCGTACCTTCGCATCCGCTCCGGCCGTGCGCGGGCTGTGGACGGCTTCGCCGCCCATTCGGCGGATGTCCGTATTTCACTTCGGCCGCGGGCGGCCTGGTACAAGGTCATGCCGGGTCGGCGCCCGCGACGCGCAATCGCGGTTTCAGTTGCTCCGCATCGATCTTTTTGTCCGAATCGATGGCATTTAACAGTGCATCGGCGTAGTTGATCAATCCGGGTTGATCTATTTCGTAAGGCACGCCTTCCTCGGACGTATAGGAGGACAAGCGAGTAACCGCACGTGTCAGTAGTGTCCGCGCGCCCTTCCGATTCCCGCGTTGGATGTGGGTGAGCCCGACCGCCAACTGGGCGAGGCCCTGCCACAGCATCCTTTCGGCGAACGGGCCGTTCTTCCATGCGGCCTCCAATACCTCGTGTGCGTTGAATGCGAGACCCTGGTCCAGCAGTTGCTGGGCGAAGGTCAGTGTTTGCTGGGGTGGTAGTTCGAGATCGTCCGGAATTCGCTCGACGCCGACGCTGCCCGGCGGCAGCGGTCGGCCGAAGCTGTCCCGTGGGCGGGCATTACGGGCGCGACCAGACTCGTCGCGAGCACGTTCAACCATGTTTCTCATCTTCCACGGTATCCGCGCCCGGCGCTCGTCCCGTCGGATCGTCACGGGAATATCGACGGATCACGGAGCAATCACGTCCGCTAAAATCGTGGCGATTTAACGCCATATGGAATTAGTGCCTATGGTTAGCAATGTTTCCGCAACATTTGGTCTTCGCAATGTTGGCAGTTGTGATACTTGAATAGACAAGAGCCGAGCAAACTTTCGTCGAACCTGCTAGTGTTCTGCGTGGGGGTAACCCCGGGAGATGTATTGCATCTCCGAGTGCAGAGCGATCACAACGCACCGTTAAAGTTGCGCGCTGCCACCAGGCGCACCGCGGTATTCGGCGTTTCGTAGCCGGGTGCGGTGCAGTACGAACGATGTCAGAAGAAATCTGGTTCTCGACGCAGCAAAGGAGCTAGTGCCGTGAAAGTTGATTCGACCGGTGCCGCGTGGCGTAAGAGCAGCCACAGCGGTCCGGATGGGAACTGCGTGGAAGTGGCATTTCTCGTCGATGGCAATGTCGCGGTCCGGGACACCAAGGACAACGGAATCGGCCCGATGTTGGCGTTCACCCCCGGGGAGTGGGACGCGTTTCTAAGCGACATCTCCGTGGGGGAGTTCCGGCGCGCCTGAGCACTTCGGTCACGTCCGAACAGGCAGTGTGGGCCCCGGGTCACCATCGGACTCGGGGCCTTCGTCTGCCCCCGCCTCAATGTCGCGAACCATTCCCGGTCGTCTCGTCCTGCACACGGCGCAATACCGCGAGCTGATTGCGTTCCTGGGCGTGATCCTCGGCCAGGTTGCGCTCCGATTCCGCCACCGGGTCGGCCCGGAAGAACGCGCCGGTGCCGGGTTTGCCTGCCAGGCCGAGCTTGTTCATCTTCTTCGGAACCGGTGCGCCCTGATATTCCAGGGGGATCGGATGTCCGTGATCATCGACCGGGCCGAGCGGCTGATGCAGTTCGATGTATTCACCGTCGGGCAGCCTGCGGATGACGCCGGTCTCGATGCCGTGCTCGAGCACCGCCCGATCGCTGCGCTGCAGGCCGATGCAGAACCGGTAGGCGGCGAAGTATGCCAGCGGCGGCAGTACCAGGATGCCGATCCGGCCCACCCAGGTCGTCGCGTTCAGCGAGACGTTGAATTTATAGGCGACGATGTCGTTCACACAGGACAGCGTCAACGTCAGATAGAAGGCGATGACCATGGCGCCGATCGCGGTGCGCACCGGAACGTCGCGGGGGCGCTGCAGCAGATTGTGTCTGGCGTAATCCCTGGTAAGACGGCGCTCGATCCACGGATAGGTGATGAGCAGCGTGAACACCAGACCCATGGTCAGCGCGCCCCAGACCGGACCGGGCACGGTGTGCCCGCCGATGTAGATTTCCCAGGCCGGGACGAGGCGCATCATGCCGTCGGTCCACATCATGTAGAAGTCCGGCTGGGAGCCCGCCGAGACCTGGGAGGGGTTGTAGGGGCCCATATTCCAGATCGGGTTGATCTGCAGCAGGCCGCCCATCAGCGCGAGCACGCCGAGGGTGAATGCGAAGAACGCGCCCTGATCCAGTGAGAACACCGGCACGATCCGCACCCCGATGACGTTCTTCTCGCTGCGCCCCGGCCCGGGGAACTGGGTGTGCTTCTGATACCAGACCAGCGCGACATGCGCCGCGATCAGCGCGAGCATAATTCCGGGGATCAGCAGGACGTGTGCGATGAACAGGCGCGGAATGATGATATTGCCCGGGTAGTCGCCGCCGAAGATCAGCCAGTGCATCCAGGTGCCGATGATCGGCAGGCCGAGGGTGATCGAGGAGAACGCCGCGCGCAGGCCGGTGCCGGAAAGTAGATCGTCGGGCAGCGAATAGCCGAAGTAACCCTCGAACATGGCCAGGATCAACAGGATCGAGCCGATCACCCAGTTCGCCTCGCGGGGTTTGCGGAATGCGCCGGTGAAGAAGATGCGGAACAGGTGCACGATGATCGATGCCGCGAAAAGCAGTGCGGCCCAGTGATGTACCTGCCGGACGAACAGGCCGCCGCGCACCTCGAAGGAGATGTTCAGCGCGGTCTCGTACGCCCGCGACATATTAACGCCGCGCAACGGCTGATAGGCGCCGTTGTAGACGACGTCGCTCATTGATGGATCGAAGAAGAGCGTCAGATAGATCCCGGACAGGATCAGGATGATGAAGCTGTACAGCGCGATCTCGCCGAGCAGGAACGACCAGTGTGTCGGAAAGACCTTGTTGATCGAGCGTTTGACGAAGGCCGCGGCCTTGTACCGCTCGTCGAAGTCGTTGGCCTGTGCGCCCGCTATGCGGCCTACTGTGCCTGCCATGACCGTCACCCCGCCCCTGGGAGAGTGGTACGTGTTCTACTACAGACGGTAGCAGGTATGATCGCCGGAATCGATGGGGTTTGCTCAATCCGCTTGTGGATCAAGATCATTCACGGGTGGCCGCGACCAGTGGGTGGCCGCGGTAGCCGTCCCCGATATGGTCGTTCGATGAATGCGGTGACGGCCCAGGACGCGACCATGTTCTGGCTGTCCCGGCGGATTCGCAACGATCAATTCCTGCTCTACTGCTTCGCCGATGCCGGTGCGCCGACCGAGCGGCTGCGTGAGTTCGTCGCGCGGCGCGTCGCGGGGATCCCGGATCTAGGTGTCCGGCTGCGGGAGTTGCCGTGGAATCTCGGATATCCATCCTGGGTGCGGTGCGCGTTCGCGGCCGAACAGTTTGTGGAACATGAACTGGTGCAACCGGATTGGACGCACCTGACGGATGCGATCGGCGAATTTCTCGGCACCGGAGTCGATGCGGCGGTGCGGCCGTGGCGGCTGCATATCTTTCGCGGGGTGCGCGGTGCTCCCGGATTCGGCGATGAACCCGCGTTGGTCGCGGTTCTCCAGATATCCCATGCGCTCGTCGACGGGCGCGGGGCGGCACTGATCGCTCGCGCGTTGTTCGCCGCCGAGCCGTGCGAGGTGGATAAGTGCGAGGCTGGTTCGTGCTCCGTGGGCTCGCCCGAGGCGGGTTCGTGCGGGACGGGTTCGTGCGAGGCGGGTTCGTGCGGGAGGGGTTCATGCGACGCGGGTTCGTGCTCTGCGAGCTCATGCGCTACGGATTCATGCGGGACGGGTTCGTGCTCTGCGAGCTCGTGCGGGATGGATTCATGTGGGACGGGTTCGTGCGAGCAAGTGGCAGCGGCTCGCGGCGGCGTCGAGACTGCGGCACCGCCGGACACCGGGTCAGGCCGCGACAGCAGCACGGGTTGGTCTATGGCCTGTCGTGTATTTCGGCAGGCCGTGGCACTCAGCAGCGCTCGGTCCGGCGCGAGCGATCGAAAGGCGCTGTGGCGCTTGCCGATCGACGTCCCGCCGCTGTCTCGAATGGTGGCTGCCGGGGCGCTCGGTATACGCGTCGTGCCTGCGGTGCTGTCGATACCGCCCCGGATGGCGCAGACCATAGTGCGTGGATTCGGCGCCGATCGGGCGCGGCGACGGCTGGCCGAGCTCACGGCCGCGGGGGTCGTCCCGTCGGCCGCGCCGAGTTTCGAACCGAGCGCGGTGAACTTCCGGGATCCGAGCGAGGTTGCGGGACATCGAGTTCGGATGATCGTGTGCCGAGCCGACGAGCTGCGGGTACCCGGCTCGACCGTCACCGTCGTTGTGCTGACGGCGATTTCGGCCGCGCTGGCCCGTTATCTGGCCGGGCGCGGCGAGCCCGTCGAGCGACTAGGTGCGCAGGTTCCGATGGCGCTGCCGTCGGCGACCTTGGCGCGCAACAACTATCGCAGTCTCGGCATCGATCTCCACATTTCCGAGCCGGATCTCGGCGCGCGCACGGAGTTGATCTCGAAAGAGCTGGCGGCCAGGCGGATTCGGGCGCGGCATCCGCTGCTGAACGCGCCGGAGCGGGTCACCGCGGCGGTGCCCGCGCCGCTGCTGCACCGGGACGTAGCCCGGTATCCGGTCGATACCGTCCCGGAATCCATTGCGGGCCATACCGTTGTCTCCAGCGTGCACCGGGGCGCGGCCGACCTGTTCTTCGGGGGCGGGGTGGTCCGGTTCACGGCAGGCTTCCCGGCCGTCGGCTCGGTGATGCGGTTGACCCACGGCGTGCACGGCCTCGGCGATACGGTCACCATCTCGCTGCACGCCGATGCGGCGCTGCCGGATCTCGACGGGTACGCCGAACTGCTGCGGGCCGCATTGTCCGAGGTCAGGGCAATGTGCCTGCGGTATTAAGGATTTCATATGGTGGTTGTTAAGCGAGCGCGGCCATTATTCATGTCACGGACTACCGCCGAGGGGGGCTCGGGATCGGTGAGTCCCACCGTCCATCCTGGGGAGGAGTTGGACGGGCTCGGAAAAGGCCGGGCGCGACCGGAAACGGTACGCGGCCCGGCCTTTTCGCTAATGGGCGCTGTCGGCGAAGCCGTCCATAGCCCGCGCATGGCCGGAGCGGAGGCGAGGTACGCCTAACCGGGCACACCCCAGTGCAGCACCCGAGAGGTGAACAGCACCAGTCCGAGCGAGACGACCGCGACCGTCAGCAGCCCGATCACCGCGACCACCAGCGGCCGCCAGCCGGTCCGGGCCAGCTCGCGAATATTGGTATTCAGCCCGACGCCGGCGAACGTCAACAGGAAGGCCCACTTGGAGACGTTGGCCAGGTTCGCGGTCTGCTGTTTGGTCAGCCAGCCGAGGGTGGCGATCGCCGAGACCGCGAGGAAGCCGAGCACGAACTTCGGGAACTTCGCCCAGACGAAACTCGCCTTGGCCCGCAATCCCGGCGCGACGGCGTCCGCCTCGCCGCGCGCGGCCCAGTAGGCGGCGAAGCCGAGCACCACGAAGCCGATCAGCGCGTTGCGGGTCGACTTCACCAGTACCGCCGTCTTACCCGCGGCATCCGAATACAGATAGCCGGTGGCCGTGGTCTCCGCGGTGTTGTCGACGGCGAGCCCGGCCCACAGCCCGAATTCGTGATCGCTGAGCCCGAGCGCATGCCCCAGCGGCGGCAGTGCGAACAATGCGACGGCGCCGAGCGCGAGAATCGCCGCGATCGCATAGCCGACATCGGAGTTGCGCGCCCGGATCGCACCCTTTCCGGCGACGATGGCCGACACACCGCAGATCGATGTGCCGATGGCGAGCAGCGAGCCGAGCTTTCCGGACAGCCCGAGCAGTCGGGCGACCGTCAGGATGATCGCACCCGCGACCGTCATATCGACCAGGATCTGCACCAGGCTGGTGCCGCCGAGCTTGGCGACATCACCGAGCACGAACCGGGAACCGAGCGCGACGATGCCGATCTTGAGCCAGAACTCGTAGGTGGCGACGCCGGGCCGGAAGATCGGATGCAGGCCGATCGTATTGGTGATGACGAGGCCGATCAGGATGGCCCACAGCACATATTCGATATCGGGAACGGTCCAGTGCTGATGTTTGGCCAGCGCGTTCCACCAGATCTGGGCGTATTTGCCGAGTACGCCGACCGCGATCAGCAGCAGGATGCCCGGAAGGTAGGCGAGCACATTGCCGCCGGTGAACGGCTGGTCGACGGCCGAGTCCTCGTCGATGGTCGCGGTACTCATGGCCTCACCACGGAACCTTCGGTAGCCAGTCGAGCACGGCGAGCAGCGCGATAACGCCAGCCACCAACACCGCCAGCCAATCGACGCCGAGCTTGCCGAGGGCGTCGAGCCACGGCGGGCTCGCGCCGGGCTGCGCCGCGCCGGATTGATCCGGCGCTGGTTCAGATACGTTCACCGCTGCCTCCAGGGGTTCGTGCAGGTCAGGCACGCACTATGCGGCCCGGCAGCGGTATCGGACCAGGGTTGTGCTCGTCCTGATTCGATTCGGGCAAACCGGATCCGCTCGAATAGTCCGCGAATTCCGAACGGCGACAGGAAATGTGAGTACCGTTACTGTGGGCGGCCGCGAGTCGCAATCGCGTGTTCATCGGGCCGTCACATTGTGGCGGCTATTTCCTGCGGCTAATTCGGATAACCGTTGGCAACGCGCAAAACCTCGACATGCGCGCGGCAGCGCGGTGATACTGCGTGCCAGCTCATATCGAGCGTGACAGTTCCCGTGGGTATTCCGCGTGGAATCGAATCCATTTGCTCGCGGATGGATTCGCAGATTTACTGGGGAGGCTGCCATGACAACGGTGAATTCGCCCGAGCGCATCGAATCGCGCGAGGTGCCCCCGTTCGCACGATCCGGCGTCATCGCGGTCGCATTGCTGCTCGCCGCGGCATATCTCATATCGCTTGGCCGCCCCGGTTTCTGGGGAGATGAACTGTATTTCATTGCCGCGGGCCGCCGGCCGTCGATCAGCTATGCCGATCAGGGGCCGCTGGTTCCGGCCGTCGCTTGGCTGATGGACGTGCTCGCGCCGGATTCACCGTTCGCGCTTCGGCTGCCCGCGGCGCTGGCGAGTGTCGCCGCGGTCGCGATACCCGCCTTGATCGCCCGCGAATTCGGGGGCGGGCGGCGTGCGCAGGTATTGGCCGCGATCGGTTACGCGACATCGGTTTTCGTCGTCGCGTCCAAACCGCTGTGCACCCTCGCCTTCGATCTGCCGCTCACCGCGACGGCCGTCTGGTTGCTGATCCGCTGGGTCCGAGTTCGCGCCGACTGGCTGCTCATCATGGCGGGTTTGGCGGCTGCGCTGGCAATCCAGGTGAAATGGCTGGTTCCGGGCTGTTGGGCGGCTCTCGGGGTCGCGGTACTGCTCGCGGGCCCGCGCGAATTGCTGCTGCGGCCCGCGCTGTGGCTCGGTTCGGCGATCTTCGCCGCGGCATGGGCGCCGAGCCTGATCTGGCAGGCGAATCACGGTTGGCCGCAATTGCGTATGGCTCGGGCGATCGGTACGGAGACCGGGGATTTCGGCGAGGGTCCGCTGTTCTATGTGCCGCAGGTGATTTTGCTCGCGGGTCTGGTCGGCGGTGCGCTGTTTGTTTATGGCGTCTGGCATATTCTGCGTAGCCCGGCACTGCGACCGTATCGGTTTCTCGTCGTCGCATTGGCCTTGCTCACCGTATTCTTCATCGCGACCAGCGGCCGTCCGTACTACGGGGCGGGTATCGTTCCCGCATTCATCGCGGCGGGCGCGGTCGGTCTGGGAAATCGCGATTACGAGCGTTTACCGAAAATCGCCGGGGCGGCGCTGATTACGGTGAGTGCCGTGCTCGTGCTGATTCCGCTCAGCGTGCTACCGCTCCCGGAATCGGGGATTCACGAACCGGCGGTGACGACGAAGCAGGCCATTCAGCGCGGATTTCTGTACGGACAGACCGGGTGGGCGAAGCTCGCGGCCGCCACCGCGACGGCATACGGTGAGCTGCCGCCGGACGAGCGCGATACCGCGGTCATCGTCGCCGAAAGCTATTGGCAGGCAAGCGCGGTGGACCATTATCGGCGGGCGCTGCCCGCGGTGTACAGCCCGAACCGAGGTTACGGATACTTCGGGTCGCCGCCGGACTCGGCGACGACGGTTGTGTATATAGGTGGTGATCCGGCCAAGCTGCGTACGGAATTCGCCGACGTGCGCCTGCTCGTCGAGCTGAACGACCGGCTCGGATTCCCGGGTGTCACTTCCGGTGTCACCATCTGGAAATGCGGCAGGCCGACCCGTCCGTGGTCACAGGCCTGGCCCGACATGCTGGAGTTGGACCAGCACTATCTCTGAATGTCTTCACCCGGAATGGATTTCGAATGAGAAGGATGCTGGCCGCCGGCGCGATCGCGCTGCTGATGTCGCCGATCGGCCACGTCGCGCGTGCCGAGCCGGTGGCCACCGTCCTTCCGGCTATCACCTACGCCACCGCCGATGGCCGGGATCTGCTGCTCGATCTGTATCTGCCAGCGACCGGTCCGGCGCCCGCGCCGCTGATCGTCTATATCCACGGTGGCGCTTGGAAATTCGGCTCGCGAACCAATGACGGCAACGCCATGCCCTGGGGCACCGTCGCCGGAATGGCCGCGACGCTCACCGCGCGAGGTTATGCGGTGGCCAGCGTCGAGCACCGCTTCAGCACGCAGGTGCGCTGGCCCGCTCAGCTCTACGACGTCAAGGCGGCGGTCCGGTGGTTGCGCGCCAACGCCGGTGAATATCATCTGAATCCGGAAAAGGTTGCGGCATGGGGTGATTCGTCCGGCGGCCAACTGGCGGCCATGCTCGGGGTGACCGGTGACGATCGGCGATTCGAGGGTGATCTCGGCAATGCGGATCAGTCCAGCCGCGTGCAGGCGGTGGTCGACTGGTTCGGGCCGACCGACCTGCGCACCATGGATCGGCAACGCGCGCCGTTCGGTCTACGGCACGACGCCGCCGGCTCGCCGGAAAGCGATCTGCTGGGATGTGTACCGTCGTCGTGCCCGGAACTGGCGGGCGATGCCAGCCCGATCGACCACATCTCGGACCGGACACCACCGTTCCTGATCGAGCACGGCCGATTCGATCACATCGTTCCTTTCGGACAGAGTCCGGAGTTCTACGACGCCTTGACCGCGGCCGGTGTACCCGCCGAATTCCACGCCTACGACACCGATCACGAGTTCCTCGGCCCTACACCTATGGCCGAGATCCTCGATCCGTTCTACCGATTCCTCGATCGCGAACTCCGCTGACCACCGCGGATTCGGCTCGGTGAGAAGGGGATCCGGCCCGGATCAACTCGGCCAGGTGAACTCGGGATCGGTGGCGTAGTCGAGCCTGCGCTGGTCCAGCGCCATCGCGACCATCTGGTGCGCGCCGGGCCCGATGATCTTGCGCACCGGTGGTTCCGCCATCTCGACCAGCGAGATGAGCTCGGCGGCAGCGACTTCCGGTGCGGCCTCGACCCATTCGGAATCCACCGCGGGTGGCGGGGCGGCCGGATCCGGATATCCGGACATGCCGAGGATTCCCGAGCGCAATTCGTCGTATGCGGGCAATGGCTCGGCGAATTTCATACTGGATTTCGCCCAGTCGGTATCGAAACCACCCAGCTGCGCCATGGTTACCCGAATGCCGAAGGGGCGCAGCTCATCCGCGAGTGACGAGGCGAAGCCCTCCAATGCCCACTTGCTGGCGTTGTACATGCTGAACAGCGGTAACGAACCCACCGCGCCGACCGTGGAGATCTGCACGATATGGCCCGACCCCTGTTTGCGCAGATGGGGTATGGCCGCCTGCGAAACCCACAGCGCACCATAGAAATTTGTGTCCATCTGGTCGCGGATGCGCCGCTCGTCGAGCTCCTCCAGCGCACCGACCAGCCCGTAACCGGCGTTGTTCACGATGACGTCGATCGATCCGGCGAGCTCGAATGCCTGGTCGACGGTGGCGAATACGCGGTCGCGCTCTCGAACGTCCAACGGCAGCACGGTAAGTCGCGGGTCGGCGATATCGGCCATGCCGCGCGGGTCGCGTGCGGTTGCGACGACTCGGTCGCCATGCGCCAGGGCGGCGAGGGTGAAGGCTCGGCCGAGCCCGCGGTTGGCGCCGGTGATGAACCAGGTTCTGGTCATGCTTACTCCTTTCGTCGCGAGACGATCCGTCTCGTCTCAAAGAGTGGCAGACTCTGCTTGCTAAGTCAAGACGATACGTTCCGTCTCGTTGGCTGCTACGATTCGTGCATGGCTGAGTCACCGAGTGCTGCCCGCCGGAGCCAGCGGTCCAGGTCCGCGATCCTGGCGGCCGCGACCGAACTGGTTCACGCGATGCCCTACGCAAAGCTGAGCATCGAGGCCATCGCGGCCAAGGCCGGGGTCGGTAAGCAGACGATCTACCGATGGTGGCCGTCGAAGGGCGCGGTCGTCCTGGACGCGATGCTCGAAACCCAGTCGGGGCCAGAAGGTTTGGCGATTCCAGACAGTGGGGACATCCGCGCCGACCTGCGCCTGCTGCTGCGCGGGGCCGTCGCCGAACTCACCGGCACCGCGCAGGACGGCTTCTTGCGCGCGATGTACATCGAGATCCAGCAGGACCCGGAAATCGGGCGCTACTACCGCGAGCGGGTCCTACTGCCGACGCGGGCCGCGATCGCCGCCCGGCTGTCGGCTGCGGTAGCGGCCGGACAACTCCGTCCCGACATTGATCCAGAGGTCGCGCTGGACCTGCTGCTAGGACCGATCCAATACCGATGGTCACTGGGTCTCGGCGGCTTGACCGCCGAGTACGCGGATGCCGTGCTGGCCGCCGCCCTGACCTACCTCGAACCGGCGCAGGCGAATTGAACGGCGCCGAAACCAGCGATAGATCAGGGCAATCCCGGATGTGCCCGGCAGCCGGGGCATGCCAGGCTGAACGGGTGATCTCGCCAGACGAGGAGCATCCGGTGGAGGAACGAAAACGACAGCGAGGAGCGAATTTTCGAGCCTTCGTCGAGGTATATCGCGCCGCGGAGGCCAACGGCCCATCGGCACAGCCGGTTTCGCATGCCGGGTGGCATCCGGCCGCACGGATCATGACCAGCACCGCCGAGGGGTCGGTGCTGGTCTACCACGATTCCGGCGACGAAGGGGAATTGCGCTTCGGCAGGGATACGCGTCCGATGGGCACCATCATGGAGGGAGGGTTTCGCCGGGACTTCACCCGGTGTCCCTTCGCGGTGGTGAGCGTGCGCCCGCACGGAGTGTTGGGCGTGCTCGCCTCGGACGTCGAGAGGCTGGATGTGATCACCGCGGACGGCGCGACCTCGTGCGCCGATATCGTGGCCGGAACCTTCGCTGTGACAATCGATCTCGATCTGCCGTACGAGCGCACGATCCGCCGACTTCGCGACGTGGGCGCGTCGGAGGCGGAGATGGTGGACGTCCTGTTCGGAAGCGATACGCGCGCGGAGGAGCGCGCGGCGACGCGGCATCTCGCGGTGCGTGCGTACGACGCGAAGGACGCCCTGCTATATGAGGGTCCGGTCCTCGGCACCGACTAGTCGCGGTCTGGCTGTTCGAGCACAGGTTTCGGTCCGCCCGCACGAAAACGCCTCTGGCTAAAGGTTTTCACTTCGGTCAGAGGCGTTGCTGTGGGGGAGGGCAGGGAGATTTGAACCGCTGAGTAGGCGCTATATCCACCGTGCTCGGATCGGTGCCCGAATCATATTGCCCCGCACTCGGAATCAACGCCCGAACCGGATATATACCCCGATCGTGTCTACAGATGTCCCACCGGATTCATCGAAGTACCCCGGGGCCACAAGTATCGGCGGGACCTCGACCGGAAGGAAATCCGAATGCCACCTTCGCAAAGTCGTCGGGCGGCGGCGATAGCACGCCTGGCCGGGATCGCCGCGTCCATGGCCGCGGCGCCGGCGATTGCCGCCACCATTGCCGGTCCGGCCGGTGCGGCGGTAGCTCCGGCGCAGCAGAGTGCCGTAACCGGCGCCGCTGCGGCAGATCATCTGTCGACACTGTTCGATCCGAGCACCACAGCACAGCTGACGGCCACTGCGAGCCATGGCCCGCAGCGCGATACGACGGAACCGAATCCGTTCCATCAATTCCATCAGTTCAATCAGGGTCCGTTCCACCAGGGATCGCCATTCGATGAGGACGTTCCGTTCCATCAGTGGATCAACCCATTCGATCAGCTGGTCGAACCGTAACCGGCCACCGTCGGTCGCGGGCGTCCGCGTGACGCTCGAATAATCCCGCATAACAACATTTCTCACCCCGCCGTCAGCATGCGCAGGTCTGGCGGCGGGTGGGCCCCGTTCGTCACCGTGCAGAAAAAGAGATTGTCCGAATGAATCCGACCAACCGAAATATGCAGATCGTGGTGAAGGTCTCGAAGTTCTGCAATCTGCGATGCAGATACTGCTATGAGTACCCGGAGCTGGGTGATCGAGCGGCGATGTCCCGCGCGCAGGTGACCGCCATGTACCGCACTCTGCGGGAGTATTTCGTCGCCGCCGACGAGCGAGATGGCTGCCACACGAGCCTGCACTTCATCTGGCATGGCGGCGAACCGCTGATGCGCCCCGCCGAGTTCTACCGGCAGACGTGGGCCGATCAGCGAGCGATCTTCGATGCGCGGACGCCGGTCCGCAACAGCGTGCAGACCAATCTGGTGATACTGGACGAGGAGCGTCAGCAGCTGCTGGAAGGCTTCGACTCCGTGGGGGTGTCCCTCGATGTGGTGGGCGGGCTGCGCGTGAATCTGGCGGGCCGCGACTCACAGGACCGGGTGGCGCGGAACCTGGACCGGCTCGTTGCGACCGGCGCCCGGGTCGGGTGCATCTCGGTGCTGACCGCGCAGAACATCCACGCCGTGGAACAGATATTCCGATTCTTCGAGCAGCGGCGTCTGCACTTCCGGGTGCTTCCGCTGTTCGACACCCGCGAGCCCGGCCAGACCACGCCGTACGAAATCAGTCGGGAGCAGGAGCTGTCCGCGCTGGTGCAGCTGGTCGAGTTGTGGATGGGCAGTGAGACCATGCCGCGGCCGCCGGATCCGTTGGATGGGTATGTGCAGATCGCGGCCCGGTATCTCGCCGGAGCCCCTGGACCGGATTACTACGACCGCCGCGAATGGCTGCCGGTGGTGCTGGTCAACACCGACGGCTCGTGTTTTACCTACGGCGAACCGTACGGAGACCCGGCATGGTCCATCGGCAATATCTTCACCGAGTCGTTCGCCGACATGTTGGCGGGCCCGGTCTTCGAGCGCTGTGCGGTCGAGGCCGAGCGCCGGGTCGCGCTGAACTGCCTGTCCTGCCCCTTCTTCGACGCCTGCGGCGGGTCGCTGCTGGCCGAGACCGAGTCGTGCGAACGCGACGAGGACGGTCACGGCAACATGCTGTGCACTGGACGGCCGGTGATCGCCTACATCGCCGAACAACTGCGCGGCCGCGTGCCGGAAACCGTTGAGCGGTGGCGGCTCCAACACAGCGCCGCATGACCGATAGCGGCGCACAACATATTCCGTCGCCCAGGATCAGGCTATGTCCCTTCATCACCGTATTCCCCTCGCACACAACGGACTTCGCCCCGGAATTAAGCTGTTGTGCCCAGCCGGCGCGCAGTTCGCCGACCGGGTCCAGTTGAGCTCCGGCGTCCTGCCCGCCGCCGAAACCTCGTTCGCCGATACCTATTCGCGCGGATCTTTCGTGCCCCACACGCCGTGGCGTCTACCCAGCTGTCACGAACGTGCTCTCTTGTTCGGAACGCCCGCACCCGCAGCGTTGCCCGGCGAGTGGATCGCCGTTTTCCCCGTGCCCGCTCGGGTGCTGGACGCGTTCACCGAATTGCGTGCGGCAGCGGTCAGCGGAAGCGAGGCGGCGGTGCAGTCGCTGATCGCCGGACCCGTCGGCCGCATCGGTCTGGTCGAGATGCTCCGCTGGGCCAACACCCTGACAGACCCTGACCGGCCCGAAATCAGTGCGCCGCTCCTCTACGGCAAAACCCCCGTCGGCAATCCGACGATGACCACGGGCAGTCACGGTCTCCGGGTCGGTCTGCACGTCGACAGCTGGTATAAGAGCCCCCTGGCGGAACGGGCTGCGGCACCCAATCGCCTCTCCGTCAATCTCGGCCACCACGACCGCTGCTTACTCTGCGTCAACGCGCCCCTCCATGTCATGGAACAGGTTCTGCGCGAAGGCAATATGCTCGAAGGCGCGGACAACCCGCAATACGCGCTCGGCAAACGATTCATGGAGATGTTCCCTCGCTACCCCGTCACGAAGGTCACCATCCACCCGGGCGAGGCCTACATCGCCCCCACCGAGAACATGCTCCACGACGGCTACGCCCAACCCCACGGGCAGATAGATCTGCAGTTCAACTGTCGCGGCTACTTCTCGGCTGACCGAGCGCCGCAAAAGTATTCGGCCACAACCTCATAGGCGCCGCGGCGGGACCAGGCGCGGGTGCCGAAGCGTTCAGCGGAGCGACGGCCGTTGTGCCGGAACAGGATTTGGTGGTGGGAGTTGCCATCGGGTCCGTCCGCGAATGCGGCCGTCGCGGTAGCGCACCTGACTGTAGGTGCTGGCTTCCTTGCGGATTCAGGGTGTAGTCGCCATGCGCGTGCCTTCTGAGGTCACGGCGTTGAATCCCCTCAGATTCCGGTCTGTGGACCGGAGATGTGGACGCAGGTACCGGCAAGATTCAGAATCTTGCCGGTACCTGCGTCTTTCATGGCGGAGGATAGGGGATTTGAACCCCTGAGGGCGTTAACCCAACCCGCGTTCCAGGCGAGCGCCATAGGCCACTAGGCGAATCCTCCGTGGAGGAGCATACCGTCTCACCCCGCCGGAGGTAAAAACGCCCTGCCGCTACGGGGTGCCTGCCTGGGCGCCGAGCGCGCCCGCCAGCAGGATGCCGCCGATGAGCAGGGATGCGCCGCCGAAGACGATGGTGCCGACGATGGCACCCGCGGCCGCCCCCGCGACGCCGGTGACGATGCAGCCGCCGAGGAAGCCGGGGATGGACAGGACGCCGAAGGAGACGACGGTGCCTGCCAGGCCAGCGACGACTCCGCCGATCAGGCAGCCGAGGCTGGCACCGACGATGGTGCCGATGATCGTGCCGAGCGCGGTGCCGATGCTGAGGATGGTGGAGAAGTTCGACAGTGCGGTATTGAATCCGGATGACTGCGGATCGAGCGCTGTCGGGTGCAGCAGCTGCGCCGACGTGCCGGGCGCGGGCACGGCGGCGGCCGGATCGGTGTTCGGGGTGAGGGTGGCTCGGTTGCCGTCGATGCGGGCGGCGATCGGCCAGGTCTTGTCGTCGCGGGTGTAGGTGAGGGGCAGGCCGACGACGATCCGGCCCGCGTTGTCGACCACGTCCAGTTTGCCGTCGGCGATCTGGAGGGTGCCCGAGTCGGTGGTGAGCACGGCCGAATCGCCTGCCCGGTCCACGCTGTAGTTGATGGCGGGCGCCGGGTCGGCCGTTGCCGTCGCCATCGAGTTCAGTACTACCGCGACGGCACCCACGGTAATGATGGCGAAGTTGAGGCTCTTCATCCTTTAAGTCCTTCTCCTCGCCGGATTTGCTGCCGACGGGGGTTATTCATTCGCGCGCGCAGGGACAAAGCGCGAATACTGGGATCCTGTTTTTCGGGGTGGAATGGTGACCATCATCAGGAGGCGCATGCTGAAAACATGCGAAGGCACCGGATCGGCCGGGCGAAGTGGACATTAGACCAGGTAGATGGCGGTCGCAATGGGTGCCGGGTCACCTCGCGAACACAATGCGCGAAAGGTGCATGGACCGCTATATGGTGCGCATCCGGAATTTGCCGAAATGGCCTGCCGGATACGCGATTTCGAGTCGAAAAAGTGGTGTGCGATGCCGAATTATCGACAATGGGGCAATGATGCAGTGTCGAAAATCACATCGAACTTTCGGGGCTGCCGGGCCCGAACCGGGCGAATCGGCACCGGTGGAGCATCGTCGGGGATGCGGCCCCCCGTGATCCGTACCGATCGGACAGTCGCTACACTGGCCGACGGATCCAGCGCGGCGCGCATCCTGTGAACCCCCCCAGGGCCGGAAGGCAGCAAGGGTCAACGGGCTCTGCCGGGTGCGCTGGGTCCCCTTCTATTTATTGCCTCCTATTCAGAGCAACTGCCGGGTACCGTGATGGCGGTCCGCCGACGCGCTCGGACGGACCTGGCCCGGCCGCCACGCTCGGCCCGGCCGCTCCCGCAACTAATAAGCTGCTTCGAAAGGCTGCCAACAATGCCCCGGCAAACGCAGATCGGTTTGATGAGCCATGCGGAGCTCGTGTCCGAACACGAGACGCAGAGTGCGAATTACGCGACGCTCAGGACCGAGAAGCTCACGCTGGATCTCACCCGCGGAAAACCCGCGCCGGAGCAACTCGACCTGTCCGCCGGCCTGCTCACCCTGCCCGGTGCGGACGACTACCGCGACGCCGCAGGCACCGACCTGCGCAACTACGGCGGCCAGCAGGGCCTGCCCGAGCTGCGTGCCATCTTCGGCGAACTGCTCGGCATCCCGGCGTCGAACCTGTTGGCGGGCAACAACTCCAGCCTCGAGCTGATGTACGACGTGATCAGCTTCGCCATGCTCTTCGGCACCCCGGATTCGGCGCGCCGCTGGGCGGATGAGCCCACGCTGAAGTTCCTGTGCCCGAGCCCCGGCTACGACCGGCACTTCACGATCACCGAGGGCCTCGGCTTCGAGATGATCCCGATCCCGGTCCGCCACGACGGCCCCGACGTGCACGCCATCGCCGAGCTGGTGGCGAACGATCCGGCGGTCAAGGGCATCTGGGCGGTGCCGAACTACTCCAACCCGACCGGCGTCACCTTCTCCGAAGACGTGGTCCGGGAACTGGTTTCGATGCGGGCGGCCGCGCCGGACTTCCGCCTGCTCTGGGACAACGCGTACGCGGTGCACCCGCTCACCGACACCGCAGACCCGGTGCTCGACGTGCTCGGGCTGGCCGCCGCGGCCGGAAACCCGAACCGTCCCATCGTTTTCGCCTCCACCTCGAAGATCACCTTCCCCGGTGCGGGCGTCAGCTTCCTCGGCGGTTCCACCGCGAACATCGACTGGTACCTGAAGCTTGCCGGGCGCAAGAGCATCGGCCCGGACAAGCTGAACCAGCTGCGGCATCTGCGCTTCTTCCGGGACGCCGATGGCGTGCGCGCGCATATGCAGAAGCACCGCGCCATCCTGGAGCCGAAATTCAAACTGGTGCAGCGGATTCTGGAGGACAGGCTGGGCGCGTCGAAGGTCGCGTCCTGGACCGAGCCGAAGGGCGGCTACTTCATCAGCCTCGATGTGCTGGAGGGCACCGCCAAGCGGGTGATCGAGCTGGCCAAGGATGCCGGAATCGCCATCACCCCGGCGGGTTCCACCTTCCCGTACCGGAATGACCCGGAGGACAAGAACATTCGCATCGCACCGACCTTCCCACAGCTGCCGGAGCTGGAAAAGGCGATGGACGGCTTGGCGACCTGCGTGCTGCTCGCCGCGACCGAAAGGCTGCTCGCCAAGTAATTCACTGCGGCACAGACGAATTGGGCCCCGGCTTCGGCCGGGGCCCAATCCGCGTAGCTCAGTTGGGTTTGTGCGCGAGCACGGCGAACATCGTCACCGACAGGTGGGCGTCGCCGGTGGCCGCCCCGCGCGCCAGCTCCGTGAGCAGCAGATCGCGCTGGGCCTCGGTGATGGAACCGCGCGCCACCGCCATCTCCGCGATACGGGTGACCAGTGCACCGGCGCCGACGCTGCGATCCTGCACCAGCGCGTGCGAGCCGATGTCGTCGACCACCAGACCCGCCTGCGTGAGCAGTCCGGGTAGGCGGCGGCCGGAGAACGGGTTGGTGGTGGCCGACACCAGCGTGTCGATCACCTCGCGCACCACCTGACGCTCACCCGGATGCACGATCGCCGTGCCCCAGTCCACATCGACGACGACCGCCCGGCCGCCGGGGCGCAGCACCCTGGCGATCTCGTTGGCCGCCCGGGTCGGTGCGGTCAGATGCTGGAAGACCCGCTCGCACAGCGCGGCGTCGAAACTGTCGGGGCCGAACGGCAGACCGTACGCGTCGCCGGAATGGAATTTGGCCCGCGAACCGGCCTGCGCGGCCCGTCGTTCGGCGGCGGCCAACAGATTCGGGTCGGGTTCCACACCGACCGCGGTACCGGTGGGACCGACCGCATCGGCGAAGGCCATGACCTCCGAACCGGTGCCGGAACCGATATCCACCGCACTCTCGCCGGGCCGCAGGGCAAGGGCCTCGTGGGCCCAGTTCCGCAGCCGCCGGATCCCGGGCAGCGCCGCCTGGAGATCGCGCACGTCGACCAGTTGATCCTGGCCCGCGCTGTCGAAACGATCCGGGCGCAGCCCGTATGTCGTCGTCTGAGGCATGGCGTGAGCCTACGCGGGGCCATATCGGCCCGCACGGCAGGTCTGTGATGTCGATCACGATTGCCGCAATTGACCCATCCGGATGGGCTGCGCCACATGAGGGCCCGGAATGAGATGATCTGAGCGGTCCAGAAATCGGCTGCCGCACAAGGAGGATCGGCGATGACCCGGAAGCTGTGCCTCGCCCAGGAGCCCGAGGCCGACAAACTGCTGTCGGAGGATCCGTTCGCGCTGCTCACCGGCATGCTGCTGGACCAGCAGTTGTCAACACACTTGCATCATGCGAACCGGGAGGACTTCTGATGAGCCGTAAGTTGTGCCTCGCGCAGGAGCCCAACGCGGATGAGTTGCTGTCTACGGACGCATTCGCCTTACTGCTGGGCATGATGCTTGATCAACAATACCCACTCGAACACGCGTTTCGTGGGCCGATGAAGCTCGCTGATCGGATGGGCGGATTCGACATTCGCAAGATCGCTGAGGCGGAACCGGAGGAGTTCGAAGAGTTGGCGGCTACGCCGCCCGCGATCCACCGATACGGCCGCTCCATGGCACGGCGGGCTCAGGATCTAGCCCGGTACGTGATCGAGAACTATGACGGAATCACTGAGAGAATCTGGACGCAGGGCGACCCGGACGGCAAGGAGGTTCTCCGGCGGTTGAAGGAGCTGCCGGGGTACGGGGATCAGAAGGCGCGAATCTTCCTGGCCCTGCTCGGGAAACAGCTCGGCGTCACCCCCAAGGGCTGGGAGAAGGCGGCGGGCGCGTACTCAGAGAAGGGGTCTCGACGTTCGGCGGCGGATATCACCGATGCTGAATCGCTACTCGAAGTACGGGCCTTCAAGAAGCAGATGAAGGCAGCGGCTAAACAAAGCTGAACCGGGGTCTGCCGCAGTCGAAACACCCACGGCCGGTTGAACTCTCCGTATATCACGGCAGCGGTGAAGGCATCCTTCTCGGCAAGAGACGTTCTCAGGCTTCGCTCGTGATGATCACGCCGCGTGGACATACGCCTGCAATGTTTCTCGCATATCGTCTGCGACTCGCGAGTTGGGGAAGTGCATACCCAGCAGTTTATCCAACTGGTTCATTCGCTTCTTGACCCACGAGAACGACGCTGTCACAGGCCGCTCAAGGATTGGCGCGACCGCTTCGATACTTCCATCCAGATCGCCGAGACGGGCGCACGCGGTAGCCAGATAGATGTAGGTCAGCATCTCGTCGCCTGGTGAGTTGGTTTCTCTCCATGCGGCGATGGCCTCGTGAGAGGCTTTCACCGCCCTTCGAAGAATTGCAGGATCATCGGCCCACATCAGCGAAAAGCCATGGTAATAAAGCTGTTTCGCCGGACTGAATCCGAACAATGGCCCGTTTATCTCATCAGGGCCGCAGTGCTCCCGTGACTTATCGGCCTGCTCTAGCAGCTCAACGGCCCGACCGGAGTCGCCGAGATTCGCGGTAGATGCCGCGAGTCCGCACAGCAGGCGCGGTTCGGCGGTGCCAGTCGATGCGCCGACGAAGCGGAGCCCGTCTATAGCGGCATCACGTGCCAGCTCGAAGTCTTTGGTGAATCGGAAGGCGAGAGATTGAGTGCCCCGTGCCCAAGCCCGCAACTGATCATGTTCGGCCCGGTCTCCAAGTTGGAAAGCTGCTCGTATATGTGCCTGAGCCATATCGGCTTGGCCGAGATCCAAGGTCAGATAGGCCAGCACGCCGCACACGCGGCTCAGCGCAACATAGAGGTCTCGGATGGTGTCTGGCCGATGTGCGCCTTCGCGAAGTCGTCGCATGAGTTCAGCTCGCAGGTCGAGGGCATGACGAATCGTCCTGTCGTACGCCTCGATTCCCGATGCTCGCGCTATGTGCACAATGTCGTCGTGGATGTCGTCGAGATGTACACCGTCTGGCGCGACTACTAACGCTTCCGACTCGCGCCGAGCCTTCTCGAGGAGCTTCAGCGTCGTTGCGGCTTCAGTGCGTTGCTGCTGGTCGGCGTCCCACGCTGCGGTCAGCACACCGTTTCCATTCAGCGCGCGATCGGCACGCTCCGCCCACGCGCGTTCTTTAGGCCAGCGTCGGCCTGCCTCGATGTTCGACAGGTGGGAGCGTTCACAGAACAGAAGGGCGGCAAGCTCACCGAAGCTGAGGCCACGTTCGACACGAAGCCGCCTGAGCGTCTGTCCAGTCTGATTGGAGTCCATCCCCGGTAATGCTGTCCGCGCCGAATCCAATTCACACCCGCCCAAGTGTTTTCAAATGCTGGTCTGCGGTCTTGAACACAGCGTAAACCCCCGAGCCGGACACATCCCGTGTTCACCTAAGAGAGTGCCCGGTAGGGAACTGGCCAATCTCCTCCAGTCCCGTCCCGGTCTTTCACACTGACGCCCCGTCCGGCAGGCCGGGGCCGGGCGCACCCTAACTATTGCTTCTGCCAGGGGGCGTGAATCTCGATGGAGCACATAGCTTTTGGCGATACCCTGTTGACCAGGGTGCACTATTACCGGACCGCGTTCGCGATACCGTGTCACACCAGCGGGGGCCGGATTCTGGTCACTGTCGGCGGGCAGCTGCGGGCGGTCACGATGCCGCAGCCGCTCGCCAGCGATGTCGTTGGAATCCTTTCCCGCACCACGGGTTCTGTCCCGGTGATCGTGCACGGTCGCGCCATGGTGCCGCGATGGACTTTCCTGACCGGGTATTCGGCGGTGGCCGATGACGATTGGCGGGTCAACGGGTTGATGCTGGCGACCGGTTGCACCCTGGTCCCGGTCGGGGGATTGGTGCCGCTGCCGTCGCCTGGTGATCCCCGGTTGTGCCGCTGGCTCGATCCGGTCAGGAGCAACCAACGTCCACCCCTGGATGTGGTACTCGATGCGGTGCGCCTGGTTCATCTCGGCATCCCGCGCTGGTGAGCAAAGGAACGGGAATGCCAGGGATCGAGGTAGACGACGATGAGTGACGCGCTACGGACCACTACGACCCGGGACGGCAGCAAGGCTGCGGTGTGGCAGATGATCGGCCGCGCTCCCTACATCGTGAACATGCGACTGTTCAGGCCCGGACCGGTGATGTTCAGTGTGCGTACCGATTTGGCCGAAGCACGGCAAGCGATGCCGGAGCATGAAGATTTGTGGAACGCGGTTAGGCACGACTATTGGGCCGATCTGTTGTACCTGGTGCCCATCCGCGAACCATCGGGATGACATATGCGCGGGGTTCGCCTGGTCCAAGACGAGCACGGGGAGCCGCCCGCGTCTGCCGACTTTGTCTGCGTGACCGGCGATACTGCACGGGTAGCGACTCAGGGCGACAGGCTGTCAACGAGAAGGGGTAGCGGATGGGGAACGACGAGCAGTTGAGCATGGACCTCGGTGTCGAGCAGACCGAGTGGGGTAAATGGGTTGACCCGCAGAGGCGTGAGGCGCAAGCCCGGAAATTCATGGAGTACGCCGGTATTGAGGGCATCCCTGCGGAACCGTGGCCGGAAGACTCGCCGGAAGTAAAACGGCTGAACCCGATTGTCGCGGAATTGTTCCCCGATAGGGTTACCGCTGCGACGGCAACCGATACTGCCGATATGGTCGATGCGTTCATTTGTTTCATAGGTGAATGCTTCATCAAGTTCGCTGGTGCCGAATGGGTCGAATATAAATGGTTCGGACGTGAGCATTCCTTTTATGAACACGTCAATCCGGCCCTACTCTTCGATACGTATGACGAGGATCTAGAGGTCATATGGGGTTTGATAGGCAGCATGATCGAATATCATCCCGAAGAGCATGACGGCATGTTCTCGAAAATGGCCTCGATCATCCGCGAATATGTAACCTATGTCGAGGAAAAGCGCCACGGCGAAAACCGAACCATCTGATAGAGGTTTCGCCACATGATTCTCTCCTCATAATCCGTACACCGGGGGGTGTAGTCCAGCTATGCCGGATGGATACGACAGAGACCGTGACAGGATTGCCGATAACAACATACGCGGCAGAGTATTCGAGAACGGCACGTACCTCTATTTCCGGGACCGTGAAAACGGGTATGAGCAGCAGTCTCGTGTTTACGAGACACCGGAGGGGCGAATACAGTTCGACAAGGTCAAGGCAGACCAAGGTCGAACATTCTCCATCGAGGATAAATCCGGCAGGATGGAGGGGCGGAAGGATGAGAAGCAGCTGAGAGCGCTGCGAGTCATACTCGAAACCGATAAAAAACATCAGCACATGTTGCGCTCCGTCGAAGGCGAATATGTTTCGAAAGAATGTCAACGCCTTATCGACGGGCTGAAGAAAGACTTCAAAGATAGATTCACGCACAAGGAAATCTCACGAACCGAAGCCCGCACAATATGGGCACTGGGCGTGGACTTGGAGCGAAGCAAACAGATCACGCCACCGGGGCAAGGTAAGCAGCTCGAATTACCGGGCGTAGGAGAGAAGGCGCGCGAGCAGAAGGCGCAGGAGCTGCAAAAGCGGCGGGACAAGATCGCAGTGTTGGCCAAGGCGCGCGAGGCCGCCTCGAAATTTCGTGCGGTACAAAGATTCCAGGAATCCGCCGCACGCGGCCGGGCCGACGCACCGCAAAGAATCGACCACGAGCGGCAAGCACACGAACAGGCCCGGCAGGCACGCGCGGTGTCAGCCCCCGGGCGTGAGGCTGCCGAACGGGTGGCACAGGAAATGGCGGCCCGCCTCGGGCTATCCCGCGATGATCAACACACAGCCGTGGCGCGGGAAACGGAATCAGTCTCGGCACAGGCCGAGCGGGAAGCCCGGGACAAAGAAGCACGGGAACAGCTGACACGGGCGGACACGGCCCAGACCGCTTATATGCAGAATTTGGTGGAACGCGGGATACCACCCGAGATAGCCCGACTCCAAGGATATATCCAGGCACCGGTTATCGCTCATGAGCGCGACCCTGGTCATACGGAAGCGCCGACGGTGCAGCGTGGTGGGCGTGGTGATGAGGGGCGTGGTATCGAGCGTGCCCGGAGTTGAGTCCGGTGTACTTGTGGCCTGGTGATGGAAGGGATGGCCATCACCAGGCCTTTAGCGACACACACAGCGACCAGGGCAGCAAGGAGAAGCGGCAGCTCAACCCCGGTCGTAGTCCCGGAACGCCGGAACCGGCCCGAAGTGTATCGGTTCGTGGCGTGTTTCCGGCGATATTGATGCTGTGTTCGACCAGAATTGCACCGATATCCGGTTTATCCTATTCCTCCCTCTAACCTGTGTGTATGTCACGATCCATGAACCCTGCTGCCTTTATGGATCGTGGCTGTCGGGGAGGCCCGTGCTGTTGATTGGGCCGTTGACCGAGGGTGCGGTACGGGCCTCCCCGTTTCCAGGGCAGAATCACCGGTTATGGCTGCTGACCGTCCGGCAGCGCGATTGTTGGCGCAGATCTTCGCGGCCGGTTACACCATCGACGACTTCATCGCGCGTCTCCGCGCTGAGGTGTTCGAATCCGATGCCGGTATCGTCACCGAAACGCGGCCGAAGGGGAAACACCACTACCGTTGACGTACACGACGTTATTTTTCCGGGTGTCCTTGCCGCGCTCGGTCGTCACGGCGGGACATCGTTGTACCGCATGGTGAATGGTGGTGAGGTCGGGATAGTACCTCCCAAGGCTCTGGGCCTCACCACCTCACGCAATCCGGGTTATTTGATGTTCACGCCCGGGAACGCCAGCCGCTGAGTCTCGGTCTTGGAATCGACCGGGGTCACCGGCTGCGCGATATGCAGGCCAACCCGGAACAGGACACGGACGGCGATTTGCCGGGTTTCCCACAGGGAGACCGGTTTACCGTCAATGGTGATGGTGCCTTGATCCGACATTTCGATGGTGACATCGTTACGGACACCCACCAGAATCTTGGACCAATCGGCAGCGATCAGCACGATATCGGCGGCGGGGTTCCAGCCACCATTCTTCGCTTCCTGCAAAGGCAGGCCGTAGAGTCCGGCTGGGGCACCGGCCGACAGGGACGGGGTGTAGATCGGTTGGCCGTTGTTGTCACGCAATCCGATCAACCGCCACTGCGCCCCCGGGACAGCGGCGATACCGTTGAGTTCCAGACCTTCGCTGGCGAGGATTTCCCCCGCCTTGGCGACCTTGGCGGCGAGATCCATTTTCGGGTCGTCCACCACGTGGGTTTTCTTGTCCTTGTCGGCCCCGGTGCCACCGACGACCTTCGAGTCAGCGAGCCCGGCTATGCCACCGACCGGGAAGTCCTTCGGCGAACCCAGACCGAACAAAGCGGCCTGGTCGAGCTTCTTGCCCAATGCCGCTGCCATGCGCGGCTTCAACTGTTCCCACAGATCAATCGAGGCGTCGTCGTAGACGTTGCGGGGAATAACCAAAGTGGTTTCGAGTTCCTTCGCGGTCAGCACCTCGTTGCGGACCGTGGCGGTGGATACGGGCCGGGCGTCGGTGTCGGCTTCCACCCACGAGGCGACCGGTTCGGCCGACAACACGGCCTGGTTCAGCTTCTGCGCGTTCATCGGCACCCGTTTGCCGAGCGTCATCACCGCTGACGACTGCGGGGCCAACGCAATGATTTCAGCGGCAGCGTCATCGGGCAGGAGGGCGGTGGAGTTACCGCCGAGTGCAGAGCGATCAATGGTAGGCACGAATATATTTCCTTCAATCGTGTTGTACGAGAATGTGTTTGGGTCTCCCGATCACCGCTCGGGGCAGCGGAAAGATTGAAATTAAATGTGGGGGAACAGGGTTCGCGGATCGAACCGTCCGCTGCTGGCACCGGTCGCGTTGGTGCGGCCCTGGTTCGGGTCTGGTTCCACGCGGGCTGCGGTGGCACGGAAGGCGTTGAGGGTTGCTGCGGATTGTTCGAGTTCTTCCCTGGTCGCACCGTGCAGCAGCCCGACCGGGACTCCGGCCGCCGTGGCGACCTCCAGACGCAACGCTGACGCTTCCAACTCGCCGACCCGGGACTCTGCCGCTTCCGCCCGCGCAACAGCGGCAGCGAGGGCGGTAGCGTGCTCGGCTTCGATCTGCTCGACGCGTGCCGCTTGGGTCTTCAACTCGTCGTAGTCGGCATACCGGTTGCGTACCCGGGTGATCCGTTCGGAGATGGCGGCATCGAACTCGGCTTGCGTCGTGATGGGCGCGAACTCTGTTGTGTCGCTGTTGGTTTCAGTCACCTTATGCCGCCTCGTTGTCGGTTTGTTCGGTGGTCGGTGTCCGCCGTGCCGTCAGCGCGGCGACGGCGGGATTGGTCGCGGTGACGTGGTCGGATGCCGCCCGCAGGTTCTCCACAAGCCCGGTCACCCGCGCCTTGCGCTTGTCGGCTTCGATCTGTTTGCGGTCGGTCTCGGTGAACCCGAGCCGGTCATAGACGACCGGGGAATCGGCGGGCAGCACCCCGCATTGCACGAGCTTGACCACCTCGTCAGCGGCGGCGGCACGCGAAATCGTGTTCGCGTCACGCCATTTCGGTGCCACGTCGTCGTAGAAGGTGTCCGGGATTGTGCCGTCTCGCACCAGCAAGCAGAGTTCGGCTACCTCGGTCCAGCCGTGCCCGAACTCGGTTTGTCGTTGCTCGGCCCGCTTCACAAGGCGCGCTTCGAGGGCGCGGATAGCGTCCGCGCTTGAGGCTTGGTCGTTGGCAAACCCTAAGTAGGACAGGGGGATTCCGCATTCTCCGGCGAATCCTTCGGCCAGCCCGCGTAGCTGGTCGAGGAACGGTGCGGGTGAGGCGGCAGTGAACTCGCCGACTTCGGCTCTAGCGTCGGGGTTTTCGTCGTCGTAGGGCAGGGACCAGACCCGGCCCGCGATGGCTTCCCACCCCGGGCTGTCTGCTTGCTCCGCCGCGTGGTTCAACACGTAGCGCTGTGGAGTGGCGTAGAACTCTCGTGAGACTGCCGCCCCGGTGAGGGTGCGGACGGCTTCATCGGTGTAGGACCGCACCGCGTGCGACATCTCCGACCGACCGTTGAGGTTGGATGCGGTCGGCCGATTGACCAATCGCACCACCGGTACCCGCCCCAACTCATGGGTGTTGCGGGAGACGACCCGCCACACCCCCGAATCATCGGCCTGACAGTAAATGGTGTCGTCAGGCAGGAACAGCGTGGATGCGGTGTATTTCTTTTTCTCCGCATCCCAGACCCGGGATAAAGCGGAGGTCAATCGGCGTTGGCGTGCGTCATACAGGCCGGTCATCGCCAGCGGCGATTCGACCGTGACCAACGGGTGTGGTTCGCCCGGCATTCCGGCCCCGACACACACATAGGCTTGCCCGTAAATCAAGGCGGCCGAGTGGGCAAGGCTGGCTTCCACCGATAGCCGGTTACGGGCGTAGATCGTGGGCAGGCCGTAGTCGTCGTTGTTGGATTGGTTCCAGCCGAGGAAATCGATGCGTTCGTTCAACACGTCGACGGCGGTTCCGGCCCACCCGACCGAGATATTCAGCAGGTTTTCCAAGTGGGGTGGGACCGCGATCCGTAGGTGTTTGACTCGTTGGCGGCCCTCGTAGTAGGCGAGTTTGCGCCGGTTGGTACCGGCGTAGGTGTCGATCTGGTTGACGAGTTTGCCGTACAACATGGATTCATCGGGACTGAGCCCGTCAATAACAGTCAATATTCTTAGTTCCAGACTTGTAAGCCAGTCTTCCGCGTGCCACGCTTCGAGCGTCGGCGGATTTTCACAGCTCCGAACAACGCCAGCGTCACGGCACAGACCGGGGTGATATCGGAATCGGCGTTTCTCCGAGCCCAGGCCCATCGGCCTTCCAACTGACGTTTACGGCCAGCGGCAACAGCAGTTGCTAATGCGGGATCGCCCAAATGGGCAAGGTTCCCATTGACGACCGAGTCATAAAACAACCCACAGGCACCTGCCCATTCGGTTGCCGAAGTGGTCAAGACCGGGAGTCGTTCCCGCTCCAGTTCCAGCGCGAGCGTGACCGCCGCGCCAGCGCCTTCGACCACCACGGTTTTCACGTCATGATTGGTGATAAGCTCCAGGAGTTTCGGCAATATCCAGTCGGTTCCGGTGCGGTGTGCTACCAATTCGACTTGATACCGGCCATCGGCCCGGATACCGGCGACCGCGATACACGCCCGCGAGCGGTCCGGGGAAATATCCACCCCGATACACACCGGGCCGATCATCTCGGCCATATCGTCTACGGCCGCCGTATTCCACATATCGGCGGTAATGACTGCCGGGGTACCGGCGAACACCCACATGCCGAGCCGTTCCCGGCAGAAGCCGTCTTCGGAGAACTGGGCACGTTCCCGCTCGATCGTTTCCGTCTGGAGCGCTAAACCCCATGCCGGATTGGCTAACGCCCAGTTGTACCGGTCGTCGATATCGCAATCATCGGGCGGGGAGTATTCGAACCACGCGGCCCGCTTGTCGTCTCCTGATAAAGCCGAAGCCCGCAGGCGGGCGAATGAATCAGCCGCGACGTTCGGTGGTGGCGGTGTGCCGCACAACCACACTTGCGGATTAGTCTTTGCCGAGACCGAACCTAGGATTGCCTCGTATTCGTCCGAGGTCATCATTTGCGCCTCGTCCAAAAGGAGGCAGTCCGGTGAGAAACCGCGACCAGACCCGTTCGACCGAGCCAAGAAGCGGATTTCCGCCCCATCGGCGAAGGTGAACCCCTCTTCGCCTTTCGACCGGTGAATACCTTCCGTCCCCGGCTTCAGCAACCCGCGTAAATGGCGGGAACCAGTGAGGTAGTCCCGCATTCGCCGGAAGATGACGTTATTGGTCTTCTGCTCATGTGCCGAAATGACAACCTGGCGTTCCCCGAGCAGCAGCACCCCGGTCAACGCACGGGCCTCGATAAGGGCCGACTTTCCCGCCTGCCGACTGACCGATAACCCAACCGAACTTGCCGACCATTTACCATCGGCCCGCACCCCCAACGCGGAATCCAAAACGATCTGCTGCCACTCGTATAATGCGATATCGGCGAGTTGCATCAGCTCCGCGGCTTCCTCCCCATGGGAATACGCGGACGCCGGGGCGATACCGATTCTCGGGGTGGGAACACCTAACAACTCAGGCATTGGTCACCACCTCTTTAATTTTGAATTCGATTTCCGCCGGTCGAAGCCGGCGACCGGCTATAGAATTACCGCCATTTTCTTGCGTTTCGTCCTTTCCTGTAATTCTTTGACCGGCCCGGGAACACTCTCGGCGCTACCGGCATCTAATTCAGCGATTTCTTTGTTCACGTTCAACAGGGCGCGGGTCAATGCGGGCAGATCACGCGCCGACTCACACACATCTATCTGAGCGGCGAGCTTGACTCGCAAAGCGAGGAGGATTTCACGCCGGTCATCACCGGCGATTGCCTCGGAAACATTCATTACTGAAGTCCAATACTGATGTGGATTTTCCACAGAGAAAGAAACGGCTGTATGCCCGAGGGGAGCCGTCGTTATGCGGCCTGGGTTGCCCCCCAGGGAGCACGGGAGACTAAACCCTTATCCCGACTATGGGTAGAGAATTAAAAGCCGTCCACGGGCCGCACAGGCCCGGGAATCAGCATATGCCCCAGAAGGTGTTTACCAGTCTCTTGAGGTGAACCGTGTTGGCGTCAACGCCTTGTTTCCTCGGGAGCTATTGCACGCGCGGTGCGCCGGTAAAGCTTCGCCGAACACGTCTCCGCCCTTACTCCGGGGCGTTATATGGTCGATTGTGGCCGACATCGGGTGTCGGTAATCCAAGCTGAGATCTATTTCTTTACCGCAGAGATGACAGGTATTCGATTTTGCTAGGATTCGTTTACGGTATTGCCGGTATCGGTGGCCTTCTATTCCCTTGGCCATAGATCACCAGGCCATGGTTCACCGTTATCGGTGTTGGTGTCGGGATATTTCGGTGTCGTGTCGATACTGTGTAAGCTCTTGCGTTGATTGTCTCGGCACAGCTTCTGTAGCTGATTGATTTCACTCGGCCAGAACAGAGCCTTACGCTGCTGACTGGTATCGACTGTGACCGCGTATTGTCCGGCTGTCTTCTGTACGATGCCGCCGGAACCGGCATCCAATCGGCGCACTATCGCTTGACGGATAATCGCCTTCGCTGCGTCGGCGTACCGGAATCCCGGGGTGTTGATGCAGTCGGCATAGCGTTCGGCCTGCGCCAACGCATCCGCAATAATGAGTGCCGCTGCTTGCGGGTCGGCATTCGGGCACAGTGGTTTGATATCGGTGTCGAACTGAATAGGTATCCCCACGGTCCCCCTATCCCTGGGTCAGTCGTAGGTTGATGATCATGCCGGGGTGGAAGTCGAACGGCCCGGTACCGTAATCCTCCGGGGCACCGATGACTAACCGTTCTTTACCGTCCGGGAGAATGATTTTGTCGAGATGCCCGACCGGACCGAAATCCGGCGGTGCGAGTAGTTCGAGTTCGACCACTACCCGGTTGGGTCCGGCGAACTTATCACCACCGGGGCGCGAGTCCGGCGGATTCCAGCCGATGACCGGTTTCATCCCTCGGTCTATCCATTCGGGTTTGGGTCTGCCGTTCGGCAAGAGAGTCTCTTTGTATTCGAGGTGTTTGACCCGATACGGTGTCGGGAAGGTGAAGTCATTCAATACGGCCGCCCTGTGTTTCCTTGATGCTTCGGAGGGCGTCACGGCATCGTGTCCGGTATCTGGTGTTAGCGTCTGCGATACAGCGGCGGCACCGACCGTTCGTGTAGCGATCTTGGGTGCTGCGTATAGGGTGACCTCTGCGGCAGGTTTCCGTCATCGTTCACCTCCATTCGATAAGGTTATTGATTCTGAACATGAAAAAGGACCGCCCGGAAGCGGTCCGATTTCCTTTCGCCCCTCATATGTATAGTAATTGTCCGGAACAGAAGTGCTGTTCAACGGTTCCGGCGAATTCCTTGTCGAGGTTCCGGTAATCCAGCCTTCTTGTACTGCTCGGACCGGACCGCGTATCTCTGCGCCCGTAGCCGTTGCATCCGGCCCCGAGCCCGATCATTGTGTTCCTCGTCGCGCCGTTGGTTGCAGACATCGCAGTACTTGGGCCATCGGCCGATATTCGTCTGCCCGGTGGCGTATCGCGGGTGCGAGATATTCCGCCGAGCCGTCACCAAAACACCACAGTCGGCGCAGTTGCCGTAATAGATCCGCATCCCCCAGAACTGGACTACACAACCGTGTGTCGTTGTCCAAGTCCGTAGAGCATTAGGGTTCCTGCGTCGCCAAGCCTCCGCCCGGGTAGGAACCCCGGGTGGCAGTTCCCTGGACATAACTTCTCGGATGATGTCCCTGATATCTCGGTCCCGCCTTTTGCGGGGTGATTCACTCATATTCGATACTTCCATCCCACAATCCCGGCCACCTGAGTGCGCCTCGGATCTGCACATGCCCACGATTCACCGCATCAAAGAACTCTTGAGAATTGACGACCACTCTCTGTGTTTCTGGTTCGATATCGATATTTTTCAAGCCTCGATGCATCATAGCGAGAAACATCCACAGAAACGGCTTGCTAGTCTCGTCCAGCTTGTGAATGAGGGGAATCTCATCCAATTGGTGTCCAGTTTGTTCGAGTGAAACGCCTTCCTCTTCCAGCATTCGTCCGAACCCTGGACCGAAAACCTCGTCCACCGTGAACGGCGGAAACATCTCCTCGAATGCATCCTTCTGCTTCCGCGTCAGGTTCACATCACCGGTATACATTATTGTTGTCTTCCCCTTTTCCTTGCGGCCGGTGTGGCCGCAACTGAATTCAGATTAAGGCGAACGAGAATGACGCGCCCATACAAATAATTTGTGATCTACGACACTCGCATACGGGAGGCGTTGAAAATAACGAACTTGCAGGTAGATGCATACCTCCGTAGTGCATCTCCACGGTCTTTATGGACTGCTACTGGTCACTGTTGGCCAGTAGATCGCGAGTTGTCCGCCACATGGATACGCCAGTCCCAAAATATGAACTTGTCGAAGTTTTCCCACGTAACGGTGAGACAATCGTGATGATATTTCCGGCCAGAAACCGATTTATTCGGACAAAGTGGACACTTCCGGTCTAGACCGGTTACTGTCGGCCGGTCACGGCGTGGTCTTCAAAGAGGTTGACTTGCCGTGACGGGGAGGCCCGTTCAGTACCCGACCCCATCATCTCGGGCGGTGAACGGGCCTTTCGCACTCGCACAAGAAGGGGAGGACGTGACCAGTGAATACGCCGACCGTGTACCGGCCGCCTCCACAATCCGGAAATGGTCAACACTGACACGTCTGGGAGCGATGCTCGACAACGCTGGCGACCGCGAGCATGCTCGACGGTTCGCCCAGTGGTTCGAAGCGCGATACGGCTTCACAGCTGTCATTCCGCCTTGGTCCGCCGAAACAACCGGCATTGCCGACGAGACCGAACCGGAGGCATCCACGGTACTGATCGAATCTGACCAATAGACCGCGACCTATCAAAACCGGGTCAACTACCCGAGTTCGTTCGGTAACCCGTGCTGGCGCAGCATTTCTTGTTCCTCATGCCAGCGGTCCCCGCCGTCGACAACATCCGTCGAACAGATGTCGTCCCCGACTGCCGACCTGACGACATCTTCGGCAACACCGGTAGATGACCGGGACCATTTTTCCCGCAACACGGCGAACGCCGCGCGGTGACCGTCATACCGTTGCGTGGTCCGGGCTTCCCAATCCGAGACACCGTACTCGGCCGCGATCCTATCCAAACGATCACTATCGAGATCAGGATCTATCCGGTACACCGCCGACGGACGGCCACGCCCAGCGGCAACGGACACGGTTTTGACTACCACCTGATTCGGTACCAGCTTCTTTTCCAGAGTCCGCGTCACGGCGTCCCGGGAAACGCCGAGCCGATTGGCGATATCGGTAGCCTTGGAATCAGGATGACTGATCAGATCAGAACACACCCATTCAGCGGTCGGACCCAACGCCGACCGCAGGAACACCGGATGATTTATCGGCATAACTAGACCATATGAATTGTCGCTAGGGGGGAGAGGTTTATATGGCCCAATATCGCCGCTAATTCCCCGCCTGGCAGAATCCGACATATCGGGCTGCGACCAATCCAGGTTGATTATCCACCGCTGCGCCTGATCCGACTCCCGCTCCCTGGTCTCATCCTTGGAGATCACCCCGAGGTCAGCTAAGCGTCTTAAGGCGTTACCGGCTGTAGTCCGGGCCACCCCAGCCCGGACACTCAATTCCCGCTCGGAGATATCAACAGTCCATACACCGATCTCGTGCGCCTTGGCCACCAACGCCAAAGCGACAGCACGGTTACTACTCGCAGTCCGGCCGTACCACGGCCCGTCCAACCGTTCAGAAAGCTTCCCCAGTCGGACACGAACATCAGCGGCACTGCCCCCCAAAGGCGGATTCCAATCCTTCTCGGCCCGCTCCCACACCTTCCGTAACCGGCCCTCCAGACGCCCCGAACGATCCCTACCGTTCTCACTGGCGAACACCTCAGCGAAATCCGACGCCACCACCAGACGAACAAAATCGTCCTCATCCAAACCCGCATTCATCGCGTACATGGCCAACGCCGACGCGGTAGCCCACTCGGAATAACGCCCGTCTTCCGAATCCAACAACGCCAACGCCTCACCCGACAGCTTGGCCCGTAGTTCGCTCAGTCTGTCGTCACTCACGCCTGCCCCCTCATTCTCGGCACTGGAACCGTGTCAGCCACCCTACGACCCACCACGCCGTACCCCGCAAGTCTTTTCGCCCGTCTCCGGCGCACTGAGCGCCGTCTACGTGCGTCCCGACGATCGGCCACTCAACGGAAAGAAGCCCTTCCCGAAAGGAAGGGCCTTCGCTGTGGTCGATTCTTTTACGGTTGTTTCAGAAACTCGGTTCGGACGCTATTCGCCGTCCCAATCCCACTCTTCGGAAAGCTGTTCTTCCCGCTTCAACTCCCGAGCCTCAAGCTGGGCCATGATCGCGTCAGAGGTCAGCACCCATGCCCCCTCCATCGGCTGATGCCACGTATGCCCCATGATGGGTTTCGGCATCTGGTCGGCACCAGTGAAGTCGACCGCCGCGACACCATTTCGTGTCATAGCTTCGAATGTCTCATGCAATGCCGTTCGACTGCGCCCGATATTCGGGTCAGGCTTCGCGAACTCGATTTCCATGACGAGCGGCTTAGCGGAGGTTAAATAGAACTTCACGCCAGCATCTTTCAAGACTTGCTGACGGTCCGTGGACGGTTCGGTCCACACCTCTCGGTACGTCTTTCCCAGCCCCTTGTTGACCCATCCGGCCGGACGGCTAGGCTTCGCTTCTAGATCGGTTCTACGGGCCACTAGCGCGGCCATACGTTGCATGTATTCGGCCTCATCTGCTTCGCTTACAATAAGACCGGCGTCGGACTCTCGACGTAAACGGGCGATAGTGGCTTTAACCATCTCCAAATCATGCGAGTAGTCCTCTCCGGGAACGAATACCCGCGTAGTTACCTCTGTATCCCCGAATGTAATCAAGAACAATTTTTCTACGATAGCGTCAAGAGCTTCGGCGCGAATAAGCGTGCCTCGGCATGTTTTCGGCGAGCGACCGCAGAGGTAGTAGTGCAGGTCGCCGACCTTTCCGCTTGCCCTAACCCGCTTATCGAACTTCTGCGTAAGCGAAGCACCGCACTTGCAGTAGCCGACGCCGAGATACTTATTGTGGGCTACGGTTTTGGAGCGCGGGGCAATCGCGCGCTTGGCAACGGCTTCCTGTATCTGCGCCCAGGTAGCATCGTCGAACGTTGCGGGAGCAAGCCTGATCATTTCGCCAGTTGGGGTGAGTACAGGCTCACCTTTTTTCGTCCCTCTCGTAGTTATCTTGTATCCCTGGGTCTTCAAAGAGGTCATGGCCTCTCTGACCGTGAATACCGTCCAAGGATTCTCTTTAATTTTCTTGCCGTTGGCAAGCCGGGCCTTCTGTAATCCGGTCCGCACGCCCGTCTCGTTGTAATGATTGGCTATCCGGGTATACGACCAGCCGCTAATCAATTTTCCGGCCATGTCGTACAGGAGCGCTTTTCCTTCCGGGTCGGTATCCAGTGTCTTTCCCTTACCGCTCGGATGGCCAATCGTTTTGAACCCGAGAGGGGGAACGCCGGAGGCCCAACGGTCGGTTTGTCTCAAGACCGAATGGGCATCCTTTGCCCGTGATTTGAAGCGGGCCAACTCTAATTGTCCGAAGAACGCGCCAAGGAAGATGAACAGCTCTGCCATCATCCCCTCGAACGAAGCGGAGGCAGTACCGGGCCGATAGTCGAGTTTCAAGCCGTCCTCTGCGAACACGAGCATTTTGCCGTTGTCCCGGAACCACTTCGCGGCGTCGACGCTATCGGCGATCGATCGGAAGGCGCGGTCTACCTTGCTGAAAACCATCACATCCCAGGCGTGAGCGTTTTCTTCCTTGAACCACTGCCCGAGGTCTGGCCGCTCGAACGGGCTGACCGAAGCGGACACATCTAGATCTTGGAAAGTGCCGACCACAGCAGCGCCGTTGTCGTCTGCCCATTTGTTCCCCGTGGCGTGCTGGGCAATGTGGCTGACCTTCTGCGGTCCCTGAACATGGGAGACCCGAGCCCCCACGATGGCGCGAAGCGTGCCGTTGCTGTTCACCGCTGCCCCTCCCGAAGCCGGTACTCGGGGCACCGACCGATCTCGTGCCGGGGTCCGCCGCAGAACGGACAAGATCCCGTCTTCCTACCTCCGTCAGGTCTACCGCAGTAGCCGAACTCTCCGCTTTCAGTGACGAACACTGCCACCGCTTGCCTGCCGCAGGTACACCGCTCACCGGTCTGTGCGGGTCTCTCGCTGAAATTCATGTTGCAACTGTGACGGTATCTAGCAGCAGTTCCCGCTCGAACACGCCTTCCGCGGGCCGAAGAAGCTCGCCGATCGGATGAACGGATTCGATATCAACCGCATCGCCGAGGCCGATCCGGCGGAATTCGAGGAGTTGGCCGCCACCCCGCCCGCGATCCACCGGTACGGCCGATCGATGGGCAGGCGAACCCAGGAGCTGGCTCGGTACGTCGTCGAACACTACGACGGCAAGACCGAGCAGATCTGGACCAAGGGCGACCCGGACGGGGCGGCATACCGGCAAAGAGGTGCTGCGGCGGTTGAAGGAGCTGCCGGGCTACGGGGATCAGAAGGCGCGAATCTTCCTGGCCCTGCTCGGGAAACAGCTCGGCGTCACCCCCAAGGGCTGGGAGAAGGCCGCGGGGGCGTATTCGGAACAGAACTCGCGGCGTTCGGCCGCCGATATCGTCGACAACGAAACCCTGCTCGAGGTGCGGGCGTTCAAGAAGCAGCTGAAGGCCGCGGCGAAGAAGGGCTGACTCGCCCGACCTGATGCGGCTATTGGCCTAGCTGGGACGTACCCCTATTCACCAGCGCGAATGCTGTGGTCTGTGGCACCGGCTCGGCCGGGAGCTTGGTACGTCCTATGTTTCGATGTTAGTTTCACTCTTATGAATTCCAGCCGTCCTACCGCCCCGCGGGTCACCTATGTGACCGCCGCGCTGGGCCTGCGGCTGCCGCTGGCACGCGTGCTGTGTCGTCCTTGCACCCGCAGCTGAGCCGTTTTCGCGACTCGTTTGCTGCCTCGCCGCCCGTGTAGGCACGTCCCGTCCGGGTTACGGGACTTCAGCAAGGATTTCACAAATGTCGCTACCTACCCTCGAGCGTTCCGTTCCCAGGGGTTCGACGGCTACCCGGGTGCGGGTCGCGCGTCCGGTCGTCGCACCCGAACTGCGCATTGCCGACAATCCGGCAGCCGCCGTGCTGCGGGCCGCGACCGGCGGCCCGGTCTCACGCGACAATGCCGCGCGCACAACGGGTTTGAGCATTGCCACGGTAAACCGTCAGGTCTCCGCACTACTCACCGCCGGACTGCTGCGCGAACGTCCCGATCTCACGGCGGCGGGCGCGGTCGGCCGCCCGCGGGTGCCCTTCGAGATCGATCACGAGGGATATCTGACCCTCGGCATCCACATCGGCGCGGTCTCCACCAAGATCGTCGCCGCCGATCTGCGCGGCCGCATCCTCGGCGGGCTCGCCATCGCCACCCCGCAGACCGGGCAGGATTTCGCGACCAACACCGTCGCCCGCAGCGCCAAGGCGTTCCTGCAACGATGGCATCGCCGCAAACCGCTGTGGGCCGGCGTCGCCGTCGGCGGCCGGGTCGATCCGTCGACCGGTGTCGTCGAGCATCCGAAGCTGCAATGGCAGGGCGCGCCGATCGGCGCGGTGCTCGGTGAGGTGTTGGAGCTGCCGGTTTCGGTGGCGCCGCACGTCGAGGCCATGGCCGCCGCCGAACTGCTGCTGCCGACCGGCGAACCGCGCGACCGCAATCACGAGCACGGCAGCAGTCTCTTCTTCTACGTCCGCGAAACCGCGGGCATCGCGGTGACATTGGACGGTCGCGTGCACACGCCGAACAACGGCCCCGGTTCGATCGCGCACCTGCCGACCGGATCCGATGTGGACTGCACCTGCGGCAGGCGCGGCTGCCTCGAGGTCACCGTCGGCGACCGGGCGCTGCATGCCAGGGCTGTCGGCCGCGGAATCATCCCGGCGCACAACGGAACCGCGGGCTCGACCATCGCCGACCTGTACCGGGCCGCCGAGGCCGGTTCCGAACCGGCGCGGGAACTGCTCGCCGAGCGCGCGGCGATTCTCGGGAACACCGTCGCCATGGTGCGCGACATGCTCAATCCCGACCGGGTGATCCTCGGCGGGCAGGCGTTCACCGGATACCGGCCCGCGGTCGCGCACGTCGCGCGGGCATTCAATCAGGGATCGTCGTTGCCGCCCACCGACATTCGGATCAGTGGCTTCGGCGGGAAGGTGCAGGAGTTCGCCGCGGTCGTGACATCGCTGAGCGCGCTCTACGCGGATCCGCTTGCGGCGATGCGGCGGCTCTGAGCTCATCGACGGGACAGGGTTTTTCGCCGCGACCCTGTCTCGCTCGGCGCCCGCCTATCGCTTCTCGTCCGCGAACAGACCCTCCAATGCCGTTATGAAATAAGGGAATTGGCTGCCGAAGCGCTGTAGGTTCGGATCGCGTTCGATGCCGCCGAACCAGTACAGGCCCGGCTGCGGCGCCGCGGCCGGATTCAGGTCGCGGAAGGTGCGAATCCAGTTGTCGGCGCGGCCGCCGAGCAGGGTGAACGGCAGCGCCCTGGAGAAGACGAGTTCCTGATCGGCCGGTGGAATCTGTTCGCGCCGAACGTTTTCCAGCCCGCGCTGCAACCCGCGCAGCCGCGTCGTCACCGCGCGGCCCTGCGCGGTGCGGCCGGGAAGGTAGCGGGGCAGCAGCAGTACCGCGATACCGGCCAGCGCGATCGCGACACCGACCAGTGCGTGTCCCGATGTCATCGCGAGCGCGACGGTGGCGACGACGCCCGCCGCGATCAGCGCGCCGCCCAACCACATCGGCGGGCCGGGCTTGCGTCGGTCGATGAAATTGCCGCTGGTGACGGCATCGGTGATCAGCGCGTCGCGCACGGCGTCCGCCGGAATCCGTCCCGGCGCGCGCAGTTCGCCGAGGGTGACCGAATCGGTGCCATCGGGCAGCAATGCCCGGTAGATGGCCTTCTCGTAATCGCGCAGCTGATCGTCGGGCTGGTTGATTCGCGTTATCCGCCAATCGGTTTCGCTGATCGGCCCGATCCAGATGTAGCGGCGCACCGCGAGATCCACCACGGTGGCCGCGATATCGACGGGGTCGGCGTGCTCGTCGAGCAACAGGCCCGCCGCGCCGGGCAGCAGGCCGTCGGGTGAGGCGAACCGCATCCGGTCGCCCTCGGTCAGCAGCGGGTCGACCACCTCGGAACCGCTTCCGGCGGCGGCATTTTGGCGCCGCGACCAGAATACGAAGCCGAGCAGGCCGGCCAGCGCGACGAGCAGGACGCCGAATGCGACGAGCGCGGGCGCGGTCAACGCGAACGCACCGGTATTGCGGGTGTCGCGGATATCGGCGTTGGCGGGAACGGTGCCGGGCGGCAGCTGCACGGTCAGATCGATCGCGTCGCCCTTGTGCAAGCCCGTCTGCTCCAGATACAGCGTGCCGTCGACCTCGGTGTGCACATTCCCGCAGTCCCTTGCGTTTCCGGGCGGGCCGAGCTTGCAGTCGACGATCGCGATCCGGTAGTCGGGGCTGAGCAGGCTGGCCTGGATCGAGGCGATATCGGTGCCGATCACCCCGAGGTAGCGGAACAGCTGGCTGCCCGGTTCGTCGGCGACCGTGTTGTGCACCGCGTAGGTGAACGTCGACTCGCCAGGTTTCGCCTCGACGGTGAACTGGTCGTTGGCCACCGTCGCGGTGCCGGGGCCCTTGGTATCGATATCGGTGACCTTGAAGATCCGCTCGGTATCACCGTTCAGCGCGATCCGCAGCGGTAGCGACATCCGGAAGTCGCCGCCGTCCGGCACGGTCACCGTCTCGATGACCTGCAGCACACCCTGTTTGTCCAGTGTCAGATCGGCTTTCAGACCGATGCCGTCCGGCGCGGGCTGGCCGTGTGCCATCGGCGCAGCGGCAGCCAATCCCGCGGTGGCGAGCGCAAGCGCCCCGGCGGCAGCCCCCCGAAATGTCAGCATGGCTGCCTACTTTAGACAGCTTGCTATCCTGCGTCAGCGGCTAGCATGCGCAGCCGGGCCAGCGACCACAGGAGACGAGGGGGTACGGGGTCGTGACACAACCACCGTACGGGCACGGTCCGGTACCGCCGGGCGGGCGCCCGGTGCCGCCGCCTCCTCCCGGGTATGGCAAGCCGTACGGCCCGCCGCCGGGGAATGCGCCGCGGCCCGGGTATCCGCCGGGTTATCCCGGTCGTCCCGGTGCGCCGCAGCCCGGATACGGGCCGGGTTACGGTGGGCCGCAAGGGTTTCCGCCTGGGCAAGGGTTTGCGCCCGGTTATCCGCCCGGCTATGGCGGTGCACCGGGTCATCGTCCGCCGCCCATGCCGTACGGGCCGCCCGGACATCCCGGTTATCAGCCGCCGCGCCGGTCGCGCGGCGGGGGTTGGCTTGCGCTGCTGCTCGTCGTCATATTCCTGGTGGTCGGTGCGGTGGTGCGCAACGCGGTGGTGACCGGGCGGCACACCACCTCGGCCGGGCCGTCCGCGGTCGCGCCGATCCAGGACACGCCGTCGGGTCCCGCGGAGACGGCGACCAATCCGCTGCTCACCGACACCGAAGCCACGCTGCTACCCGCCAAGTGCGCGTACACGCCGTGGGGCACGCAGGTGGATACCGCGCGCAAATTCTTCGAGACGGCCGCCGACTGCCTGGCGGCGGCGTGGAAACCGGTGCTGGCGAAGAAGAATCTGCCGTTCCAGCCGCCGAATCTGAACGTCAGCGCGTCCACCGCGGGCATAACCACCCCGTGCACCGGATCGAGCAGCAATTTCGCCGCCTTCTACTGCCCGGCGAACAAGACCATCTACCTGCCGATCAGCCAGCTGCAGACCGAGATCTTCAAGGATCACTGGGAGGTATATCTCTCGGTCTTCGCGCACGAGTTCGGCCACCACGTGCAGGCCGTGGCGGGAATTCTGAAGCGGGCCAACAGCGAGCGGGTCGACGCGGGTGTCCGCAGCGATAGGGGTCTGGAGCTGTCGCGCCGAATCGAATTGCAGGCCAACTGCTTCGACGGCATGTACCTCTCCTCGTCATCGGGCGGCGGATCGCTGACCCAGACCCAGATCGGCCTGACTCGCCGCGACGCCTACGCCCGCGGCGACCAGCCCGGCGATATGCGCGATCACGGCACCTCGCAGCACGGCGGTCAGTGGTTCGAGACCGGTCTCGACAAAAACCGTGCGGCCCAGTGCAATACGTTCACCGCGTCGTCCAGCCAGGTCAGCTGATCCGGTTCCGGCGGCTCACTTCCCGAGGTGGGTCTGGCCGAAGGTGCGCGGCGAATGTCCGTGCACCCCTTCGGCATACGCGGTCTCCGCGTGCAGTGCGAAATCGATGCCGGTGGATTCGTCCTCCCGGCTCACCCGGAATCCGATGGTCCGATCGATGGCCTTGCCGAGCAGGAAGCTGATGGTGAAGGCGTAAGCCGCGACGGCGAGCACACCCACCAGCTGCTTGCCGAGCTGAGCGAGTCCGCCACCGTAGAACAGGCCCTCGGCGCCGCCGGTCATCACCTGGTTGGCCAGCAGGCCGATCAGCAGGGTGCCGACAATGCCGCCGACGAAGTGCACGCCCACCACGTCGAGCGAATCGTCATAGCCCGCCTTGAATTTCCAGCCGACCGCGAACGAGCAGACCACGCCGGCCGCGAGCCCGACGACCACCGCGCCGAGGGTGTTCACCGAACCGCAGGACGGTGTGATCGCCACCAGACCGGCCACCGCACCCGATGCCGCGCCGAAGGTGGTCGGATGCCCGTCGCGGATCTGCTCCACCGCGAGCCAGCCGAGCATGCCGAGACATCCGGCCACCAGCGTGTTCAAAAAGACGGCCGCCGCAACACCATTCGCCGACAGCGCGGATCCGGCATTGAAACCGAACCAGCCGAACCACAGCAGCCCGGCGCCGAGCAGCACGAACGGCAGGTTGTGCGGCCGCATGGCGTCCACCTTGAATCCGATACGCGGGCCGAGCACGATCGCCAGCGCCAAAGCCGAAGCGCCGGAGGCGATTTCCACGACCATGCCGCCCGCGTAGTCCAGCGCGCCGAATTTGGCGAGCCAGCCGTCCGGACCCCAAACCCAGTGCGCGATCGGGACATACACCACCAGCGCCCACAGTGGGACGAACACCATCCAGCCGGAGAATTTCGCGCGGTCGGCGATAGCGCCGCTCACCAGCGCGGCGGTCAGGATCGCGAAGGTCAGCTGGAAGGTGGCGAAGAGCAGTTCCGGAACCGTCCCGTGCACGGTGTGCGGATCGATATCACGCATGCCGATATGCGCGAGGTCGCCGATGAGCCCGGCGCCCGCGTCGTCACCGAAGGCGAGGGAGTATCCGACCAGCAGCCAGACCACCGTCACCAGCGGGATCGCGATGAAGTTCATCATCAACATGTTGAGTACGCCGGTGGAGCGCACCATCCCGCCGTAGAAGATGGCCAAGGCCGGCGTCATCAGCAGCACCAGGGCGGTGCTGATGAGCAGCCAGGCGGTGGCCGCGGGATCGATCTGTGCCACGGGGTAACTCCTTCCACGCCCAGTGCGTTGCGAAGAAATTACCGAACCCTCACTCGTGGGATGTTTGCCGAGGTCGCTGTCCGCGCCGGGCGAGTATCCGCAGGCCGCGCCGTCCCGGCACCGGCAGCTCGTTCTCGACCGCGAGCCATTCGGCGGTGCTGAGCCACTGCTGCTGAACGCGGGCATCGGCGGTGTCGTGGAAGATCCGGCGGCCGCGGTCGTCGCGCAGTTCGTGCGCCATGCTCGACCAGCGCGGCGGCCGCCCGTGCTCGGCGCGGTATTCGGCGAGATATCCGGCGACCAGCGTGCCGATGGTATTCACCGGCCGCAGCGAAACCCGGTTGCCGTATTTGGCGGAGTGGAAGCGCCGCCCGGCGCAAAGGGATCCAGGATTGGCATTGGAGGCGATCCAGCCCGCGCGCTGGGCCCGCTCGATCAACCACAGGTGTTTGACGGCGCCGGGTGCGATATCGCCGATGCGATCCCGGATCAGGCCCATGATCTCGTCGGAGGACAGCACGTCGCGCCGGGTCGGGCCGATGCCGTACGCCCTCCAATGGTCGTTGGCCAGCCGGGCCAGCGCCCTGCCGAAATCGTCGATGCTGCGCTGGGCGCGGCGGCCGAGGCGCTCGATCCGCTCCGCCTCCTTGCGCATCTCATTCTGCGCGGTGAGGGTGCGGATGGCGGCCATGGTCGGCACCTGCCCGCGTTCGAGCAGTTCCAGAATGGCCGCCGCAGTGGCCGGATCCGCGGCCGCGGCCACCGGTAACGAATCGCGTTTGATCGCGAATTCCTGCGGGCTGATCGCGCGGCTGAGCAGGCCGACCGCGGCATTGTCGCCGGCGAAGTCGGTGCTGGAGAGCCAGGCGGCGGCGATGTCGACACACGACGTCACGGTGGGACTGTCCTCCGGGAATGGCAGCCGGCGGAGCCGGCGGGGCGGGTAGACACCGGTGTGGAAGTGTGGAAATCGGCAAAAGTGCCGGATAAAGCACGAAAAACCAGGTTGCGCCCCGGTCGGGATGAGGGACCGGCCGGGGACACCAACCTGATGAAGGTTTGGCTACCGAAGTTGCCAAGGGCCACGTTAGCCAGCGGATTGCGTGAATGTCATCCCCGTTGATGATTTCGTTATCTCCACTAAACGGGGGAAATTCGGGGCGCGAGTTTGGATAACTGACGAAAATACCGGTGAATAGGTTGTCGTTTTCCCGTTTCGACCGATTTCCGATCGGCGATTGCTCCGATGTTGCCGACCTCTATCGTCGTTTGGTGCGAATTCGGCAAGGTCTCAGTGATGTGTGATTTGCATCACATTGATGGCTCCGGGTTGCCTCTTCGAAAGCCGCGCCGAGCCCGTGGGAGCAGCGGAAATGTTCTTTGTCGGTGGGCGCCGGTAGCCTCTGCCCGTGGCTCTGTACCGGAAGTACCGACCGGCAACGTTCGCTGAGGTGGTGGGTCAGGAACACGTCACCGACCCGCTGAGCACCGCGCTCGACACCGGACGGATCAGTCATGCCTACCTATTCTCCGGCCCGCGCGGATGTGGCAAGACCTCATCGGCGCGGATTCTGGCGCGGTCGCTGAACTGCGTACAGGGTCCGACCTCCACGCCGTGCGGCGTCTGCCCGTCCTGTGTCGCGCTGGCGCCGGGCGGTCCGGGCAATCTCGACGTCATCGAACTCGACGCGGCCAGCCACGGCGGTGTCGACGACACCCGAGAGCTGCGCGACCGCGCCTTCTACGCACCCGCCGAGTCGCGGTACCGGGTGTTCATCGTCGATGAGGCGCATATGGTCACCACCGCGGGCTTCAACGCGCTGCTCAAGATCGTCGAGGAACCGCCCGCGCACCTGATCTTCATCTTCGCCACCACCGAACCGGACAAGGTGCTGCCGACCATCCGTTCGCGCACCCACCACTACCCGTTCCGGCTGCTGCCGCCCGCCACCATGCGCGGTCTGCTCGGCAAGATCTGCGAACAGGAGCAGGTGCCGGTCGAAGAGGCCGTGTACCCCTTGGTGATTCGCGCAGGCGGTGGTTCGCCGCGGGACAGCCTCAGCGTGCTGGATCAGCTGCTGGCCGGGGCCGGGGCGGAGGGCGTCACCTACCCGAGGGCGGTGGCGCTGCTCGGCGTCACCGATGTCGCGCTGATCGATGACGCGGTGGAGGCGCTGGCCGCCGACGACGGCGCGGCGCTGTTCGGCACCGTCGACAGTGTGATGGAGGCCGGGCACGATCCCCGCCGCTTCGCGGTCGACCTGCTGGAGCGCTTCCGCGACCTGATCCTGCTGCGCGCCGTGCCCGACGCCGCCGACCGCGGACTGGTCTCCGGCCCCGGCGACGTGCTCGACCGCATGCGCGATCAGGCCCAGCGCATCGGCCCGGCCACCCTGGCCCGCTACGCCGAACTGTTGCACGAGGGGCTCGGCGAGATGCGCGGCGCCACCGCACCGCGCCTGCTGCTCGAGGTCGTCTGCGCCCGCATGCTGCTGCCATCGGTCTCCGACGCCGAATCCGCCGCACTACAGCGCCTCGAACGCCTGGAGCGCGGTTTCGCGGGTGGGGCGATGCCCGTCGCCCCCGCCGCCGGTGCGACGGCGGCTGGCCCCGCACCCACTGCGGAGCGTGCGCCGAGTCAACCGGCGGCCGCGCCCGCCCGTCCGCCCGCCGACCCGAGCCGCCGCCGCGGTGCCGAGGCGCTCGCGGCGATTCGCGAGAGCCGCGCCGGGCGCGGTGGTCAAGGACAGCCCGGTGGCGGTGCGTCACCGGATAATCCGCCCGGGCATGGAGGTTCCGGTGGCGCGGCGGATCCTGCTCGGCCGCAGGGCGACCAGAGTCGACCCGAGGCTGCGGCAGCGCCGCCCAGCCGATCCGAGCATGGCGCGGCTAGTGCGGGTGGTGAATCCGCGACATCACACGATCCCTCCTCCGGCCGAGGGAACCCGTCCGGACGTGGCCGCGTCGCCGTCTCGGGTGCGGCAAATTCCGCTCAGCCGCAGGGTGGCCAGCGTGGATCCGAAATCGCTGCGGGCGGCGGGCCTGCCGAGACGGTCGATTCGACGGGTGGCCGGATGCCGGACGGTGATGCGGCTGCCGCATCGCATGGCGATCGGAATCCGGTTATGGCCGTTGGTGTTACGGCTGGTAGGGCCGTTGGCGCAGTAGATCCCGGTGCGGCCGATCGCGGTGGCGCGGTGGCTTCGAATATCCCAGGGGCAATTGACCGGTCGGCAGCCGCCGATGGCGCTGCGGCTGCTGAGGAGCGGCCGCATGGCGTTTCCGGCCCTGCGAAATCGGGTGATAGCGCAACATCGGTCGGGCCCACCGGTGTGGCGGATGGCTCGATTCCGAGTGCGTCCAAGGGTGGGCCTGGCGCGGCCGAGTCCGGCGCTCAGGGCGCGTCGGGTGGTGGCATTACACAGGCTTCCGGCCAGCCGATAGCGCGTGGCGCGGGTTTCGATCGTGCGGATCGTGGCGCGGCCGCCGTTTCGAGTTCTGGTGCGAGTAGTGCTGATTCCGGGGCCGAGGGTGCGCAAAGGTCCGGCGCGCAGGGTGATTCGCCGGTTGGGGCCAGCGGTGCCACGGCTACGGGGAGCCTGGGTGCGGAAAGTACGAGGGCGTCCGAGTCGATGTCGTCGGAGGTCGATGATCTCGACGACACCGTAACGGAGGCGGGTGAGGATCCGGCCGAATTCCTCGACGAAGCCGAGTACGCCGATGGGGCCGATGCGGTGGACGCCTCGCTCGACGCCGCTGACGCATATGCAGACGAGGTCGAATCGGCAAGTGCCGCAGCCGAATTCGGTGGCGAGGCGACCGGAGCCGATGTTGTCGCCGAATCCGGGCCGGTGGAAGCCGATGCGGCGCAGCCGATCTCCTCGCGGCCGGTGGTGAACGAGGAATCGCCTTCGGTTCCGAGCGGGGCGGTGGCGAATGAACCGCAACCCGAGGAGTTGATGCGGGCGGTCGAGGCGGCGTGGGCGGATATCCGGGCCAAGGTGCGCGAGTTCGGGCCGACGCTGCAGGCGCTGCTGTCCGGTGCGTCGGTGGCGCGGGTGGATGGTTCGGCGATCGTATTCGCGCATCAGAGCCCGCCGCTCGCGCAGCGGTTGTCGAGTCAGCAGAACCTGGATGCGGTGCGGTCGGCGGTGCGCGCGGTGCTCGGCCGTGATCACGAGGTGCGCTGGGAGGCGGGCGGCCCGGCGCAGCGCCCGGCCGCGGCGCCCAAGGCGGCTGGGGGGAACCGGTCGCGCGGCGGCGGGCAGCGCGAATCGGGCAGCGCGGGCGGCAGAGATAGCGCGGCGCCGCCGCGTTTCTCCCGGCCGAGCCAGGCGAAGGGGGCGGGTAAACCGGCCGGCGGCAATCAGCGCGGCGCTCGCCCGGAGCCGCGGTCATTCGGCGACGACGACATCCCGCCGCCCGACTACCCCGATCTACCCGACGACCCGGGGCCTGCCGACTTCGCTCCGGCGGATACCGGCGCGACGGCGGGCGGTTTCGAGGCCGCGCCGCGCGGCGGTTACGCCCCGGATCCGGTGCCGCCGCAAGTCACGCCGGACGACGAGGAGGAGATGCTGGCCGAGGCCGCGACCCCGGTGCCGGCGGGCAATCGTCGCGATCCGGACGAGGTCGCCTTGGAATTGCTCAGAAATGAGCTGGGGGCCACACGGCTGGACGGTTGACAACCGCGGCGCCCGCATCGTTAAGTTAACCGGAGTTCGCACGCACGGTACTATGAACGGGTGGCCGCGAGCTCCGGCGTTGCCAAGTTCTATCGTGTGCACAGGCCAAACCGCACATTTGGACACGTCATCGCCGAGGCTTGCCGATTTTTGTACAGCGTCAGGACGATCGGTCCGCTGGACCGGTCGGTGAGGTTACCCGCGGCCGCGCCGCACAACGCGGTTCGGCGCAATGAAGCGCTCGGACGGATGCCCGGTCCGCCCGCCGCACCCGAGGAAGGAAAACTCCGATATGACCACAGAGGCCTACATTTTCGAGGCCATCCGCACCCCGCGCGGCCGCAACAAGAAGGGGTCGCTGCATTCGGTCAAGCCGATCGACCTGACCACGGGTCTGGTCCAGGAGCTGCGGAATCGCTTTCCGAATCTCGATGAAGACCGGATTTCGGATCTGATCCTCGGTGTCGTGTCGCCGGTCGGCGACCAGGGCGCGGATATCGCCCGCACCACCGTCCTCACCGCCGGCCTGCCCGACACCGTCGGCGGCTTCCAGCTCAACCGCTTCTGCGCCTCCGGCCTCGAGGCCGTGAACCTGGCCGCCCAGAAGGTCCGCTCCGGCTTCGACGACCTGGTGATCGCGGGCGGTGTCGAGTCGATGTCGCGCGTTCCGATGGGTTCGGACGGCGGCGCCTGGGCCATGGACCCGGCCACCAGCTACGACACCTACTTTGTGCCGCAGGGCATTTCGGCCGACCTGATCGCCACCATCGAGGGCTTCACCCGCGACGATGTCGACGCGTACGCGGTGCGCTCGCAGGAGCTGGCCGCCAAGGCCACCACCGGCGGCTACTTCGCCAAGTCCATCGTTCCGGTCAAGGACCTCAACGGCCTTGTCGTGCTGGACCGCGACGAGCACATGCGTCCCGGCACCACCGTCGAGGACCTCGCCAAGCTGAACCCGTCCTTCGCCGGCATCGGCGACTTCGGCGGTTTCGACGCGGTGGCGCTGCAGAAGTTCCACTTCGTCGAGAAGATCAACCACGTGCACCACGGCGGCAACAGCTCCGGCATCGTCGACGGCGCCGCGCTCGTGCTGGTCGGCACCGAGGAGGCGGGCAAGGCCTCCGGTCTGACCCCGAAGGCGCGCATCGTCGCCACCGCCACCTCCGGCGCCGACCCGACGATCATGCTCACCGGTCCCACCCCGGCCGCCAAGAAGGCGCTGGCCAAGGCGGGCCTGACCATCGATGACATCGACCTGGTCGAGATCAACGAGGCGTTCGCCTCCGTGGTGCTGAAGTTCCAGAAGGACCTGCAGGTGCCCGACGAGAAGCTGAACGTCAACGGTGGCGCGATCGCCATGGGTCACCCGCTGGGTGCGACCGGCGCGATGATCACCGGCACCATGGTCGACGAGCTGGAGCGCCGCAACGCCCGCTACGCGCTGATCACCCTCTGCATCGGTGGCGGCATGGGTGTGGCCACCATCATCGAGCGCGTCTAATCCCAACCGGCAGCTGAGAATTCAAGGAGACACAGAGCAGTGAGCGAGCGTAGCGAGCGAACCAAAGACACAGCGCGCGTCGCGCATGCCGGCAACGAGCGCAGCGAGGTGCAGGCATGAGCGACACCAACATGATCGGTTGGGAGCAGGATTCGGACGGCATCGTCGTGCTGACGATGGACGACCCGAACCAGGGCGCCAACACCATGAACGAGCTGTACAAGAAGTCGATGACGGCCACCGTCGATCGGCTGGAGGCGGAGAAGGACAGCATCACCGGTGTGGTGCTGACCTCGGCCAAGAAGACCTTCTTCGCCGGCGGCGACCTGAAGAACATGATGAAGGTCACCAAGGACGACGCCAAGCAGCTGATGGACGAGCTGACCGAGATCAAGGCGGCGCTGCGCCGGCTGGAGCAGCTCGGCAAGCCGGTCGTCGCCGCGATCAACGGCGCCGCGCTCGGCGGCGGCCTGGAGATCGCGCTGGCCACCCACCACCGCATCGCCGCCGACGTCCCCGGATCGCAGATCGGTCTGCCCGAGGCCACCCTCGGCCTGCTGCCCGCCGGTGGCGGCGTCACCCGCACCGTGCGCATGCTCGGCCTGCAGAACGCGCTGATGCAGGTGCTGCTGCAGGGCCAGCGCAACAAGCCGGCCAAGGCCAAGGAGATCGGCCTGATCGACGAGCTGGTCGGCTCGATCGACGAGCTGATCCCGGCCGCCAAGGCGTGGATCAAGGCCAACCCGGAGGCGGCGCAGCCGTGGGATAAGAAGGGCTTCAAGATCCCGGGCGGCACCCCGTCCAACCCGGGCTTCGCCGCGAACCTGCCCGCCTTCCCGGCCAACCTGCGCAAGCAGATCAAGGGTGCGAACATGCCCGCGCCGCGCGCGATCATGTCCGCCGCGGTCGAGGGTTCGCAGGTCGACTTCGACAACGCCTCGCTGATCGAATCCCGCTACTTCGTGCACCTGCTCACCGGGCCGGTCGCGAAGAATATGATCCAGGCCTTCTTCTTCGACCTGCAGGCCATCAACAACGGCGGTTCGCGCCCGAAGGATGTGCCCAAGAAGGAGATTCGCAAGGTCGGCGTGCTCGGCGCGGGCATGATGGGCGCCGGTATCGCCTATGTCTCCGCCAAGGCCGGCTACGAGGTCGTGCTGAAGGACGTCACCATCGAGGCGGCCGAGCGCGGCAAGAACTACTCGGAGAAGATCGAGGCCAAGGCGCTGTCCCGCGGTAAGACCACCGAGGAGAAGTCCAAGGCGCTGCTGGACCGGATCAAGCCGACCGCGGATGCGGCCGACTTCGCCGGCGTCGACTTCGTTATCGAGGCGGTTTTCGAGAACACCGAGCTCAAGCACAAGGTGTTCCAGGAGATCGAGGACATCGTCACCCCCGACGCGCTGCTCGGCTCGAACACCTCCACCCTGCCGATCACCGGTCTGGCCACCGGTGTGAAGCGCCAGGAGGACTTCATCGGCATCCACTTCTTCTCGCCGGTGGACAAGATGCCGCTGGTGGAGATCATCAGGGGTGAGAAGACCTCGGATGAGGCGCTGGCCCGGGTGTTCGACTACACCCTGGCGATCAAGAAGACCCCGATCGTGGTGAACGACAGCCGCGGCTTCTTCACCTCGCGGGTGATCGGCACGTTCGTCAACGAGGCGATCGCGATGCTGGGTGAGGGTATCGAGCCCGCGACGATCGAGCAGGCGGGTTCGCAGGCGGGTTACCCGGCCGCGCCGCTGCAGCTGTCGGATGAGCTGAACATGAAGCTCATGCAGAAGATCGCCAAGGAGACCCAGGAGGCGCTCGCGCACGGCGATGCCACCATGGGCAGCAAGCGGCACCCGGCGCAGGATGTCATCGACTACATGGTCGAGCAGGGTCGTCCGGGTCGTCTGGAGAAGGCGGGCTTCTACGAGTACGACGAGGCGGGCAAGCGCACCGGGCTGTGGCCGGGTCTGCGTGAGCACTTCAAGTCGGTGGCCGGTTTCCAGGTGCCGCTGCAGGATCTGATCGACCGGATGCTGTTCATCGAGGCGATCGAGACCCAGAAGTGTTTCGACGAGGGCGTGCTGACCTCGACCGCCGACGCCAACATCGGCTCGATCTTCGGTATCGGCTACCCGGCCTGGACCGGTGGTGTGCACCAGTTCATCGTCGGCTACCCGGGCGGCCAGCAGGCGTTCGTCGCGCGCGCCGACGAGCTGAAGGCCAAGTACGGCGACCGCTTCGAGGTCCCGGCCTCGCTGCGTAAGTAATACGCCGAAAAGCAAAGCCCGCCAACGTGTTCCGCGTTGGCGGGCTTTTGCTTTCCCGGCACGTGGAACAAACTGGATCGGCCGATCGGTTGTTTTGATGGAAGCACGCCGAGTCCGATCGAGGAGTTGCTCATGCCGGTGGTGTTCGACGCCGAGGTGCGGAAAATACTCGACGGAAGGAACTTCGCCACGGTCGCGACGCTGGACGCGCATGGCGCACCGCATACGTCGGTGGTGTGGATCCTGCGCGACGGTGACACCGTTGTCTTCTCCACGACGGCGGAGCGATTGAAGGCGCGTCATCTGGGTCGCGATCCGCGCGTGAGCCTGACCGTATTCGATACCGCGAATCCGTACCGCTCGGTGGATATTCGCGGCGTCGCCGAGCTGACCGACGACACGGACCGGGAGGTGCAGTTCCTGGTATCGCGGAAGTATCTCGGCACCGAACCGCCGCCCGAGCCGGACACCGTGCGACGGATGGTCGTGCGGATCGTTCCGGAGCGGGTCAGCGGGTTCGTCGGCGGGTCCGGGCGTGGGTGAGGTGCGCACCCGCGATGTTCATCTCGGCGTGTCGCGAGGGATACCGGCGGTGGGTGTGCCGCAGGGGTACGCGTTCTGGTACGGGCATACCGAAAGTCGTTCCAACGCAGGATAATCCGGGTTCGGTGGCCCGATCGCGGCCGGATATCGGTAGCAATTCCGGCGCCGGTCGTGGCGGGGGCGAAATCGTCCTGTTTCGAAAGCTCCACCTATGGGTCCATAGCGCGCTACGTTGGAGTATGCGCAGACATATCGGACATCCGAGAATCGCCTGGGGTGCCCGATGTCGGCGTGTGTACTGCTCGCCGGTGACGCCGATTCGATGTCAGTTCGAGGTGGTCACATGACTCGACAACCACGTTCGGGTAAGGAGAACCCCGGATCGGACCCGGCCGAATCGAATACCCAGCGTCAGACGCCCTTCGGCATCACCGATGAACTCGAGGCAATGGGGCTCTACGGCGCGAAGGAGATCGGCCGGGGCGGGTTCGGGGTGGTGTATCGCTGTATTCAGCGCGCCCTCGATCGAGTGGTCGCGGTCAAAGTGCTGTCCGAGGAGTTGGAGGCGGAGAGCCGCGAGCGCTTCCTGCGCGAGGAGCAGGCCATGGGCCGGTTGTCCGGCCATCCGAATATCGTGGACATTCTGCAGGTCGATGTCACCGGGTCCGGGCTGCCGTTCATCGTCATGCCGTATTGCGGGCGCGGTTCGCTCGAACAGCTCATCCGCGAGCACGGCCCGCTCACCTGGTCGGATTCGCTGCGGGCGGGGGTGAAGCTGGCGGGCGCGATCGAGAGCGCGCACCGGGCAGGCATCCTGCATCGCGATGTGAAACCGGCGAACGTCCTGCTCACCGGGTACGGCGAACCGCAGCTCACCGACTTCGGCATCGCCCGGATACCCGGCGGGTTCCGCACGTCGAACAGCCTGATCACCGGTTCGCCCGCATTCACCGCGCCCGAGGTGCTCAAGGGTGACGACCCGACCACCCGCTCCGATATATACGGGCTCGGCGCAACGCTGTTCGCCCTGTTGACCGGGCATGCCGCCTTCGAACGGCAAGCGGGGGAGAAGGTGGTGGCGCAGTTCTTGCGGATCACCACCCAGCCGGTGCCGGATCTGCGCGAGCACGATATTCCGGCGGACGTCGCCGCGGCGATCGAATACGCGATGGCCTCGGATCCGGACGAACGCCCCGCCTCCGCCTTCGAATTCGGCGAGCTGCTGCGGGCGGCGCAGCTCGAGCACGACCAGGTGCCCGACGAGATGGCGCTGCTCGACCCGTCCGCGGCGCTGGAGGAACTCGACGGCCCGGTCGAAGAGGGCGAGTCGACCACGCTGGCCCGGCCCGCGGTAACGGCCCGGCGCAGCTGGCCGCTGAACCTGAGTCAGGCGGGCGGGCAAACCAGTGCCCAATCCGCGCCTTCGTCGACGACGCTGCCGCCGACCGCGACCACCAAATTCCGGCCGCCGACCCCGGCCAGGGAACCGGTGCCGCGGCCGCGGTTGCTCGACATCCTGCGGGCGGGCGGGCGGCGCAGGCTCGCGGTGATCCACGCGCCGGCCGGATTCGGCAAGAGTACGGTGGCCGCGCAGTGGCGCAGTGAGCTCACCGAGCGCGGTATCGCGGTCGCGTGGATCGGGATCGCGCACGACGACGACAACGAGATCTGGTTTCTCGCACACCTGATCCAGGCGATCCGGCGCGTCCGGCCGGAGCTGGGGACCGGTTTGGAGCAGGTGTTGGAGGAGCGGCCCGCGGATGCGGCCGCCTTCGTCATCACCACGCTGATCGATGAGATACATGCCGCGGGTTCGACGGTTGTTGTGATCGTCGACGACTGGCACCGGGTCACCGATGCGGGCGCGCACCGGGCGATGGCGGCGTTGCTGGACAACGGATGTCACCACCTGCGCTTCGTGGTGACCAGCCGGGAGCAGTCCGGCCTGCCGACCAGCCGGATGCGAGTGCACGACGAACTGGTCGAAATCGGTTCGGCCGCACTGCGTCTCACTGCGGCGGAGACCAGGCAGATCCTGGTGGAGCACAACGGTTTCGCGCTGACCGACGCGCAGGTCGACCAGATACATCACGCGACCGACGGCTGGCCCGCCGCCATCCAGCTGGTGAGCCTGGCGCTGCGCGGCAATGCCGATCCGGCGCAGCTGATCGCGAACCTGTCGGAGGGTACCCACGGTATCCGCGAGTACCTGGCCGAAAACGTCTTGGACACATTGGAACCCAGGATGCTGGAGTTCTTGATGGCCATTTCGGTGACCGAGCGGGTCTCCGGATCGCTCGCCGCCGCGCTGTCCGGTGACGCCGATGCCGAGCAACTGTTGGAGCAGGCCGAACAGCGCGAATTGTTCCTGCGGCGCATCGAACACGATCCGGAGTGGTTCCGGATGCAGCCGCTGTTCGCCGAACATCTGCGCGCCCGGCTGGAACGGGCCCACCCTGGCCGGTTGAAGGCGTTGCACCGCAAGGCATCTCGCTGGTATTACGAGCATCAGCTGCTGCGCAAGTCGGTGGATCATGCGCTGGCCGCCACCGATCTGAAGATGGCGCTGGATCTGCTGGAGAGCGGCGGTATGGACCTCATCGACCGGTCCCGCCTCGCGACGCTGCTCGGCACCGTATCGAAACTGCCCATGCAGCAGGTGGCTTCGCGCTCGAAGCTTTTGATGGCGGTGGCCCGGGCCAATGTGAACCTGCAGCAGTCGGGTGCGGCGCGCAACGCGCTCGGCCGGTTGTCGAATCTGCTCGCGCGCGGTTCGGCGAGCGATGCCGATGTGCGGCGGCAGCGATCCGAGGCGGCGGTGCTCGCGGCGTCGGATCAGATCGCCAGGGATCACACCGAGGGCGTCGCCGCGCGGATCGCGGAAATCCTGGAACATCCGCAGGATCAGTCGGATTGGACCGTATCCACCGCGGCGAACCTGACCTCGTTCGTGCGACTGTGCGAATTCGACTTCGACGGCGCCCGCGAGATACAGGATTGGGCCGCGGAATACCATGCGCGCTCGAAGGATCCGCTCGGCGCGGTATTCGGGCTGTGCGGTATGGGCGCCGCCGCGTACGAGCAGCTCGATATCGCCACGGCCACCGAATGCTTCCAGCGGGCGTGGGAGACGGCGCAGACCAGATCGGGCCCGCGCTCGCACGCGGTGCGGGTGGCGGCTGCGCTGCTCGGCGAATTGAGTTACCGCCGTGGCGATCTCGCCGACGCCGACCGGCTGCTCGACGAAAGCCACCAGCTGGTGACCAGAGTGGGCCCAGTCGACTTCCTCATCTCCAGCTTCGTCGTCGGCGCCAGAGTGAAGGCGGGCCTCGGCGATTTGTACACGGCGGCGGCGCGGCTGGATGAGGGCGCGCGAATCGCCCACGACAACAGGCTGATTCGCCTCGACGCGCATATCAGGGCGGAGCGCCTGCGCCTCGGCTTATCCGGCGGCCCCACCGCGAATGGCTCGGAATACGATGCCGCGCAGGTACATTCGCCCCGCCGAATATCCGGCGCAGCGGCGCTCGCCGCCGAAGCGGAGGAAATCGCCGCGATCCGCGGCCTACTGGCCGAACACCGTCTCGGCGCCGACGATCGCGCGGTCCGCCGAGCCCGCGCCCTGCACGGCCGAATGCACGAACAGCACCGCCCCGAGCACAACTGGACGCGGTACTGCTGCTCGCCGAATGCCTCGCCGCCTCCGGCTGGGTCGGCGAGGCCACCGGCCTCCTGCTGCCCGCCGCCGCCACCTGCGCCAAACTCGGCTGGACCCGCCCCCTCCTGGACGCCGGCCCCGGCGTAGTAGGCATCCTCCGCGTCCTCCGCGACGAAATGCCCTCCCCCGCAATGCAATCCGCCGAAACCGAACTCCCAGCCCTATTCCTCGCCGAACTGCTGGATTGACAGCACTCCACCACGAACCAATATCCAGCTCGGTTCCCCGAACTTCCCGTCACGGGCGGCTCTCCACTGCAAACCGGCGTCCAGCTCGGCCTCGGCGCTTCCCGTCACGAGCGACTCTTCCCTGCGAACCGGCGTCGGGCTCGGTTCCCCAGGCTTTCTCGTCACGAGCGACTTTCCACCGCAAACCGGCGTCGGGCTCGGTTCCCCACGCTTTCCCGGCAAGAGCGACTTTCCACCCCAGCCCTATGCACAGGGCGGATGCGCGCCAGCGCATCCGCCCTGTCGAACCAACGCCTGAGGCGAGAGCCGACCAAAATCCGAGCGTCAGCGAGGATTTGGTCGGCTCACGCCTCCCACCATGGGCGCAACGGCACCGTCCAGCTACCGTCCTCCGGCAACTTGACCCCGAGCACCTGATGCAGCTGAACAACATTGCGCTGGAACCCAAGTCGGCATCCAGCCATATACAACCCCCAAACCTTCGCGGTCCCCTCCCCGACCTCCTCAACGCAGGCATCCCAGTTGGCGACCAGGTTCTTGCACCATTCCGCGAGGGTCAGCGCGTAGTGTTCGCGCAGGTTCTCCTCGTGCAGCACCTCGAGTCCGATGTTCTGGATTTCGGAGATGATGCGGCCGGATCCGATCAGCTCACCGTCCGGGAAGACGTACCGGTCGATGAAGTCGCCCGCCTTGGTGGTGCGGGTGTTGTCCGGGCGGGTGATGCAGTGGTTCAGGAACAGGCCGCCGTCGCGCAGCTTGCCCTTGATGTAGTCGAAGTAGAACGGGTAGTTGTGTACGCCGATGTGTTCGGTCAAGCCGATCGAGGAGACGGCGTCGAAGTCGGTCTCCGGAACGTCGCGGTAGTCGGAGTGCCGCACCTCGGCGAGGTCGGACAGTCCCTCTTCGGCGATCTTCTTCTGCGCCCAATCCGCCTGTTCGGCGGACAGTGTCGCACCGATGACCTTGACGCCGCGCTTGGCCGCGTAGCGCACCATGCCGCCCCAACCGCAGCCGATATCGAGCAGGCGGTCGCCCGGCTTCAGGCGTAGCTTGTCGAAGACGAGCCGGTACTTGTTCTCCTGTGCCTGCTCCAGCGTCCAGTCCTCGGCGCCGTAACAGGCGCAGGTGTATGTCATGGACGGGCCGAGGACGTACTCGTAGAAGGTGTTCGAGACGTCGTAGTGGTGGTGGATGGCCTCGGCGTCGCGGGTTTTGGAGTGCCGCAGGCCCTCCAGCGCGATCCGGCGCCAGCGCGGCAGGGTCTCCTGCGGCGGCGGGGCGACCGGCTTGAGCCGCTCCCAGCCGAGCGAGCGCGCGATGGTCACCAGGGCCAGCGCGGACGGACGCCGGAACTTCAGGCTGTCCATGGCCCGCAGCATTTCGTACGGGTCGCCGGGGTGCACCCCGTCGGCCACCATATCGCCCGCGATGTACGCGCGGGCCAAGCCGAGGTCGCCGGGTGCGGTCGCGAGGTAGTTGATGCCGCGCGGGGTGCGGATATCCAGTTTGTACTGCGAATCCGCCGGTCCGGTCGCACTTCCGTCGTATGCGCTGATCCGGATGGGGACCTCGCCGTCGATCAGGGTCTCCAGGATCTCGGCAATGCTGAGCTTGGTCCCGAGATCGGCAAAGACGTCGGAACGGTCCTTGAACGTGGTCATTTGCGTTGCACCGCCTTCGAATACAAGTCCAGCAAGCGCTGGTCCGGGTCGTAGCGTTTCTTCAGTTCGCTGTAGGTATCCCCGCCGTAGAGCGCCGCGAACTCATCCTTGTCATAGAAGGCATCCGAGTACAGCGATTTGTGCCCGTCGAACTCGGTCACCGTGCGTTCGATGGCGCGGTTGGCCGCGCCTTCGGGCTGCCCGGGGACCTTGGGGACGGCCGACCAGAACCCGACATTCACATAGGTTCGGTTCGGCTCCAGCGGGTACAAGGGCCAAACCCGTCCGGTTGTTCCCGTCGCCTTGGTTTCCCGCAAACGCAGCGGGCACAGCCAGAGCGGTTCGATCGGGATCTCGCGCAGGAACCATTCGACGAAGTCGGCGGTGCGCTCCACCGGAACCTCGATGTCCTGCACGACCCGTTCCTGCGGTGGCTGACCCTTCCTGGCGGCGAGCTTGTCGCCGAGGTTGTATTTGTGGTCGAGCGCGATGATCTTCCAGTAGAAGCTGCTGCGGCGGTAGCGCTTGGGCCAGAGGCGGCGGATCTTCGGGTTCTGCGTGCCGAAGGCGCGTGAGCACCAGAACCAGTCGGTATCCCAGCGCCACAGGTAGTCGTGGATGGTGAGACGGTCGCGCTTGGGTTCGGCGCCGTCGTGCTGGATGGACCGGTAGTAGATGTCCATACCGGTGTAGTCGCTGACCGGGCCCGCCTCGTCGGTCTGGCGGCCGAGGGTCAGGTAGCTCTCGTCGGCGGTGAACACCACGCCGTCGAGGTAGTCGACGTGCTCGCCGTCGTAGGTTTTCTCCTCGACGATCCTGGCCAGCGTGGCCTCCAGCTCGCGGAGATCGTGGAAGCGCACATGCCGCAGCGCGACGTAGGGCTGCACACGCTCCAGCTGGATCTTCAGCCGGACCGTGTAACCGAGGGTGCCGTACGAGTTCGGGAAGCCGCGGAACAGGTCGGCGTACTCGCCGTCCGGTGTGACGGTGAGTATTTCGCCCGAGCCGGTCAGCACGTCCATTTCCAGCACCGACTCGTGTGGGAGGCCGTTGCGGAACGAGGTGGATTCGATGCCGAGGCCGGTCACCGCGCCGCCGAGCGTGATGGTCTTCAGCTGCGGAACCACCAGCGGGGCCAGCCCGTACGGCAGGGTGGCCGCGACCAGCTCCTCATAGGTGGTCATGCCTGCGACATCGGCGGTCTGTGCCACCGGATCCACCGAGATCACCTTGGTCAGCCCGGAGACGTCGAGGCCGGGTGCGGTGTTCTTGGCTCTGGCACGGAACAGGTTCGAGGTCTTCTTCGCCAATCGCACATTGGCATGCGCCGGTATCGCGCGATAGCTCGCCAGCAGGCGGTCAACGCCGGCACGGTGTGCGGCATATCCTGATTCGCGTGCGGCCGATGCGGGTCCGGCCTTCCCCAACAGACTCAACGCCACCCCTCGACGCTAGTACGCACTGGTTGGTAGAGCCACCGCGAGGGTGTCCTCCAGGGACAAATGTCACGCATATGTTGCACGGTGTTCGATCGTGGTGTCCGCCACCGTGGTTCATGTCGGTGTAGCGAAAAGTGTGACATCCACTCGACCGCCCGATGGTGACATTCGCGCACAACGTAATGTGTCGGGAGCGAGTCTTACGAGCGACGTTCGCGGCCCGTCTCGCGTTTGCGCGGTCGAAGCGCATGCGCCGCAGGCGCGAGTCTCGACCGCGCAAACGCGAGACTCCCCGGGGCCGCGAACAGCCGCGCGGAGCGCGGCAAATCAAATAAGGAGTGATCGTGGGACAGGTCAGCGCCAGCAGTTCGATCGCCATCTCGGCGGATCCCCAGCGGACCCTGGAGGCTATCGCGGACTACGAGACGGTCCGCCCGCGCATCCTTTCCGCGCACTACCGCGACTACAAGGTGCTCGAGGGCGGTAAGGGCGCGGGCACCGTCGCCGAGTGGGTGTTGCAGGCCACCGAGAAGCGGGTCCGCAATATTCACGCCGTGGTTTCGGTGTCGGATTCCATTGTCACCGAGCGTGATTCGAATTCGACGCTGGTGAACACCTGGACCGTGACGCCGGACGGCGCCGGTTCGCAGGTCACCCTGCGCACCACTTGGAAGGGTGCGGGCGGGGTCGCGGGCATTTTCGAGGGGATCTTCGCGCCGCTGGGACTGAAGAAGATCCAGGCCGAGGTGTTGGCGAACCTGCAGCGCGAACTGGCCTGATACCGGCGTGGCCGCGCCTGGATGACTTCGGGCACGGCCACGATGCGGTTTACGCCTCGCCGATATCGAAGAGGTTGCCCTCGGGATCGGTGAGGGTGGTCCATCGGTGGCCGTACTCGTCGAAATCGCCGACGTGCTCGGCGCCCAAGGCGATCGCGCGTTGCACCTCGGCCTGCCGGTCGGCGGATTGCAGATCGAGGTGGATGACGTTCTTACCCGGGTTCTTGTCCGGCACCTGGATGAACATCAAACCCGTTGTGCCCGTTCCATAGCCGATGGTGGCGAAGTGCTCGTTGCCGTCCGGATCCACCGATTTGTTCAGCAGTCGCGCCCAGAAGTCGGCGAGCGCGGCGGCGTCGGCGCAGTCGAAGGTGATGCTGCCGAGTGCGAGTGTCATTGAATCTCCTTGTTTATCAGGGGCGTTCGATCGGCCAGCAGACCTCGGTGCGGTACTGGCCCGGATCCTCGGTATCGATCGGTGAGATGAGGTAGCGCTCGCGCACCGGTTCGGCCAGTGCGGTGGCGTGCTCGGCGACATGGCTGCCCAACGCCCCGTAGGTGAGGTCGAAGTCGTCGAAGCCGCCCTCGTGCAGCGCGACCGCGAAATGGCGCGCGGGCATTTCACGGACGGCGACGCGGGCGGGCGGATCGATGCGCGCACCGTCCGGGAGCGGGACGAAGGCCACCACCTCGCCGATCTCGTTCTCGAAGAACTCCATCGAATAGGTGCAGCCGTCGACGTCCGTCGGGGTGATGCCCGCCGCGGCGACCACCCGGTGCAGCAGGTCGAAGGATGTCGCGCACCAGTCGCCGATCCGGTCCCGATCCACCGTCTCGGTGATCGTCAATGCCGAAAACGCCGGCGCCGCACGGTATTCCACCGCGATCGGGCGCGCAGGGGTGAGCAGCGCACGTAATGACGCGACCACCGCGCGGGTGCGCATCAACTCCGCCTCCATGCGTTCCAGATGGGCGCGCAGGGTCGCGTCCCGCGCCGCCGGGTCCGGCGCCGCGAGCATCGCCTTGATCTCGGGCACCGGCATATCGAGTTCGCGCAGCCGCCGGATCAGATGGGCCTGTGCGACCTGATCTATGCCGTAGCGGCGGTAGCCGGAACTCGCGTCGATCGCGACGGGTTCGAGCAGTTCGATGTCGTGGTAATACCGCAGCGTCTTCACGCTGAGGTAGGTCAGCCGGGCGAACTCCCCGATGGCTACGGTCGCTGTCATAAGCACAGCGAACACCCTCCAGCGGGTGGAGGGTCAAGCGAGCGCGAACGTGAGCAGCAGCGTCGTCTGGAAGAACCCGCGCCACCAGGAATAACCGAACCACACGCCGGGGGCCACCTCCCTGACCTCGTCGTACACCTGCGGTGTCGGCGATGGTGCGTAGTTGAAGGCCCAGGTGGGTTGCCCGTCGATCAGCGCGGGCGCGGTGTATACGTCGGCGGGCCACGCCTCGGTGCCCGCGGCGGTGACGCGGTTCATCAGCCGTCCGCCGTCCGGGCCGGTGTAGAAGGTTTTGCCGATCCAGAAGGCCGGCGCCAGCGCCTGTGCCACCGGCGGCCGGGTGACCCAGCCGTCCTTGACGCCCATCGGAACGTCACCGCGCGGCGCGTTCCGGAAGATCGCGTCCTGCTGTTCCGGGGAACATCGAAAGCGCAGCGAATCGATCGTGGCCGCCCTGTTATCCGGGTAGATGACGCAGCCGCCGCCGTAGTCGGCCGCGGGATCCGCCGATGCGGCGGGCGCCAGGAACAGGCTCGGAATTCCCAGGGCGAGCACGCAGGTACCGAGGAAACGAACGCGGTATGTGCTCATGACGGTCTCCAGAACTCACGCACCGGTCTCCGACCCACTTTCGAGGGTAGGGCGATCGTGATGTGCTGAACCGGAACGAGGCCAAGCTGTTATCGCTTATGTACATGACGCATGATCACTGGTAGCGGTCGCAAGATCGGGGAAGTCTTGTGGCGCAGGGCGGATCGGGGTCGATATCCCGCAGAGGGCTACGCGAGTGCCTCGCACAGGAGCTCGGCCCGGCGCAGGCTAACGACGGCTTCGCCGACAGCGCCTATTAGGCTGGTTCGCGAGCCGAATACTTGCTCCGCGCCGGTCGGCGCGGATATCGCGATGAGAGGACGAGCCGTGCAGCCCGGTGGTCAATTCGACATGCAGCAGTTACTCGCACAGGCACAGCAGATGCAGCAGGCGGTGCTCGCGGCGCAGGCCGAGATCGCGGCCGCCGAGGTGGAGGGGCAGGCGGGCAACGGTCTGGTCAAGGTGACCATCAAGGCGACGGGCGAGGTCGTCTCGCTCACCATCGACCCGAAGGTGGTCGACCCGGAGGATGTCGAAAGCCTGCAGGACCTGGTGATCGGCGCGATCAACGACGCGATGGCCAATGCGCAGCAGGTCGCCGCGGACCGGCTGGGACCGCTCGCGGGCGGTGGGCTCGGCGGTTCGCTGCCCGGCCTGCCCGACTTCTGAGGACGTAGCAGTTGTACGAGGGTCCGGTTCAGGATCTGATCGATGAGCTGGGCAAGCTGCCCGGCGTCGGTCCGAAGAGCGCGCAGCGCATCGCCTTTCACCTATTGCAGGTGGAGCCCCCGGATATCGACCGGTTGCAGGCGGCCCTGCAGAAGGTACGCGACGGTGTGCAGTTCTGCGTGATGTGCGGCACCGTCTCCGACGGTGAGCTGTGCCGCATCTGCGCCGATCCACGTCGCGACCGCACCATGATCTGCGTGGTCGAGGAGCCGAAGGATGTGCAGGCCATCGAGCGCACCAGGGAGTTCCGTGGTCGCTACCACGTGCTCGGCGGTGCGCTCGACCCGCTGAGCGGGGTCGGGCCGGATCAGCTGCGGATCCGGGAGTTGTTGGCGCGCATCGGAAATCAGCAGGACGGTGTCGATGTCACCGAGGTGATCATCGCGACCGATCCGAATACCGAAGGTGAGGCCACCGCAACGTATCTGGTGCGCATGCTGCGAGATTTCCCCGGGCTCACGGTAACTCGGCTCGCGTCCGGATTGCCGATGGGCGGCGACCTGGAATTCGCGGACGAATTGACGCTCGGGCGTGCGCTTTCCGGGCGGCGGGCGCTCTGAGCGCCGGTGGAACAACGGGGTTGCGATAAACCCGGCACAGGTTACTGTGTCGGGGATGAGCATCGAGTTCTTGCTGACCACGCTCGTCATCGTCGCGACCCCGGGCACCGGTGCGCTGTTCACGCTTGCGGCGGGGCTCTCGCGCGGCGCGCGGGCCAGCATTGTCGCCGCCTTCGGCTGCACCCTCGGCGTGGTGCCGCATATGGTCGCGGCCATCACCGGGCTGGCGGCACTGTTGAACGCCAGTGCCGTCGCATTTCAGACGCTGAAGTATCTCGGTGTCGCCTATCTGCTGTACATGGCGTGGAATACCTTCCGGGACAAGGGTGCACTGACGGTGCCCGAGGAGGAAGCCGATAAGCCCGCGCCGTCGGCGTGGCAGGTGATCACCTCGGCAATCCTGGTCAATGTGCTCAATCCGAAGCTGACCATCTTCTTCTTCGCGTTCCTGCCGCAGTTCGTGCCGAACGGTTCGGCGAACGCGCTGCGGCGCATGCTCGAGCTCAGCGCGATTTTCATGCTCGCGACGTTCGCGGTTTTCGCGGTGTACGGCGTATGCGCGGCGGCCGTTCGCAACCACGTCATCTCGCGGCCTGCGGTGGTGACCTGGATGCGCCGGGTCTTCGGCGCGTCCTTCATCGCGCTGGCCGGGCGCCTGGCGTTGCAGAATCAGTAATCGGCTTGTCGCACAGGCTAATTGGTTACAGGTCGAGGCGTGACCACGGCATGCTGTTCAACCGGGACCGGTCGCCCGCGGTCCAGTCCCAGATCAGCTCGGCGACCATCGCGGCATCCCGGATGGTGACGCCGAAGTGCCTGTCCGGTGCGCCATCCCGGTATTCGAGGGTGTACACGCCGGACTTGTCCAGGTAGGTCTGGATGTAGTCGTGCGGGGCGCGTTCGACGATCAGATACGGGTTGGGCGGGGTGAGTTCCGAAACCCATTGCTCGGCAAGGGTTTTCGTCAAATACGGGAACTCTCCCGCGCCGCCGTGCGTCACCGTCACCGCGACGCTCCCGGCCGGATCGATCAACCAGGCGAGCTGTGGATCGTATACCGCGTACCCCAGCGGGGTCGCCAGCGCGAACAGTATCCGCCGGACGTGGCCGATCGCGTCGTACGGGCAGGCCACGTGCAGCACCGCGCCGGTCGCGGCACCGCCCACCTCCGCGCTGAGGAACGCATTCGCCTCGGGCAGTTCGGCATTGGCTTTGTTCAGCTGCGCCGCCAGCGTCGCGACCGTCTCCGTCTCCGGAACACCCTGCTGAGTGGCGAGGTACGCGTCCACCTCGGCGAGCGTCGAGGCGGCACCGGACGGCAGCAGGAGGTGGTCGTAGTTCACCCGGTCAGCGTACGGGGCATCGGATATCGTCCCTGTCGTCGGTGGTCTACCTGGGCAGAACGCGGGATCAGAAGGTGCAGTCGGCGTTTCCGCCGCCCTTCAAGACCTCGATCACCCCACAGAACGCACCTTCCATAAACGACCAGAACAGATCCTGCGCCGCCGAACCGGTGGTGCCCTGGATAATCGGACCGGCCTCGACGGGCGCGGAGACGGGTTCCGCCGCCGCGAGCCCGGCCGGTGCGATGAGCCCGGCGATCATGGCGGTGGCGACGGCTGTCGTCTTCAACTTCAACAAGGCTTGTCCTTTTCGTCCGATGATCTTCCTTTCGGAAGTATTCGCCGGATTCGATCCAGGACACACGCCCCTAAGTACTTGGTCATCGAGCTATAACAGCAGGTGGCGGGCGACGTGTGACGCGTCTCGCAGGTTCAGCCGGTGCGGGCCGCCGAATGCGCTGCGTAACAGGAACACCCGCCCGCGATATCGGCGCAGTCGACGATGAAGGTGTGGCGGGCCTGGTCGAGGTCGGCGCAGTCTTCCTCGGTGCATTCGACCAGGCGGCCGAGGTGGGCGATGAGCGTGCCGTGACAGTGGTCGACGGCGGATTCGCAGGATCGGCACTGATGCGCGGGCATGTGGGCCTCCGGGCGAGATCGGTTCGTGATTCGGTCTTAGCACTCGGGTCCGACAAGGGGTGGGACGGTACGGGGTGTGTCGCGGGTCGGCCGAACTCCGGTCATCGGCGGTGCGGGGTGTGGTGAACTTGGTTCATGGGCATCAAGGTGTCCCTCGAACACCGGACGACCTACACCTTCGAACGGTTGGTGCGGGTTCACCCCCATGTGGTGCGGTTGCGGCCCGCCCCGCACTCGCGCACCAGGATCGACGCCTATTCGATGCGGGTGACCCCCGCCGAGCACTTCATCAACTGGCAGCAGGACGCGTTCGGCAATTTCCTTGCCCGCCTTGTGTTTCCGCATCCCGCGCGGGAGTTGTCGATTACCGTCGGGCTGATCGCCGACCTCGAGGCGATCAACCCGTTCGACTTCTTCGTCGAGGATTACGCCGAGCATTTTCCGTTCGCCTACCGGCCGGAGTTGGCGGCGGATCTGGAGCCGTATCTGCGCCCGGTGGACGGGTCGGGCGTTTTGGTGCGCGAATGGGTGCATGCGCATACGCCCGCCGACGGTCCGCGCACGATCGATTTCCTGGTCGCGCTCAACCGGGCGCTGCACGGCGATGTCGGGTACACGATCCGGATGGAACCCGGTGTGCAGTCACCCGAGCACACGCTGCGCGGTGCGCTCGGATCGTGCCGGGATTCGGCCTGGCTACTGGTTTCGGTGCTGCGCGAACTCGGGTTGGCGGCGCGGTTCGTCTCGGGATATCTGGTGCAGTTGGCGCAGGACGCGCCCTCCCTCGACGGCCCATCCGGCCCGGCGGCGGACTTCACCGATCTGCACGCGTGGGCCGAGGTCTACCTGCCGGGCGCGGGCTGGATCGGGCTCGATCCGACATCCGGACTGTTCGCGGGTGAGGGACATATCCCGCTTGCCGCGACACCGCATCCGAATTCCGCGGCGCCGATCACCGGAGCCACCGAACCGACCCGCGCCACCATGGATTTCGCGAATACCGTGCGGCGCGTTCACGAGGATCCGCGAGTCACCCTGCCGTACACCACATCTCAGTGGGAACGCATCGCCGAGGTCGGCGCCGCGTTGGATGCCCGAATGGCGCGGGCGGATATCGGGCTCACCATCGGCGGCGAACCGACCTTTGTCTCCATCGACGACCGGACCGCGCCGGAATGGACCACCGAGGCGGACGGTCCGCACAAACGCGCCCGCGCAATCGATTTGGCGGACCGACTCCGCCGGATCTACGCACCCACCGGCATCGTGCAATACCGCCAGGGCAAGTGGTACCCCGGAGAACCCTTGCCGCGCTGGGAAATAGCGGTCGCCTGGCGCGCCGACGGTGAGCCGGTCTGGACCAGGCAGGACTTGCTCGCCGATCCGTGGACGCCGATCGGATCGGCGGATACGCCCGGTATCGAGGGTGAACGGGATTCGGTCGCCGACAATGGAAGCGGATGGCCTGACCGCCCCCGATAGCAGGATCGGCTTACCCGACCGATGGGCTGACCGTGCCTGTCCCGCAGCCCGCCGAGATACCAGAGCAGGTCGATGGTTTCGGCGACGCGCGAGAGGCCGGGCCGGAATTGTGCGCGCATTCGACGTCTCTGGGCGCGGCCGCCAGTGCCGATATAGCGATCTCGGGCTCAGATCCGGTGGATTTCGGCTCTTATGGTGCTGCGATAGGCATGCCGACCGCGTTTCCGCCTGGGCGCGAGTCGGATTCGATGCCGCCGAACCCGGCGTCAGCGGCTGGCGGTCCGACGGTCGGCTCCGGGGACTCGATGACGCCGTCGGTGTCACCGCTGCCGCAGGTCGCGGTGACGCAGGGCGAATCGGCCGCCGAATACCGGCTGGCGGCGCTGAATACCGATGTAGCGAAATCGAATTCGGTCACGGATGCGGATCAGGCCCGGGCGCTCGTTGTGCATATCGCCGAGGGGTTGGGTCTGCCGCTGACGCAGGTGCGACCGGCGTTCGAGGATCCGTTGGCCCGTATCGCCGCGAAAATGCGCCTGCCGGAAGGAGATCCGATAAGCGAGCCTGATGCGGCGCTGCTGGCCCGGTTGGACGCCGAGATCACCGAACCGGTCGCGTATGTGCTGCCGCTGTACCGGCGCGAGGATGGGGCCGGGTGGGCCAGTGCGGAGTGGCGGTTGCGGCGTGGGCGGTCCGATACCGCGCCGCTCGGGCGAATCGTGTTGACGGAAGGGGATTCTCCGGCGGGGTTGCGGTTGCCGCTCGATTCGATTTCCTGGCGGCGGCCGCCCGCGCGTCCCGAGCACGATCCGTTTGTGTTGGGTCCGCTGCTACAGCGCGGTGACGAACCGGCGACGGTCGAGCCGCCGGATTGGTCGCCGACCACCGCGCTGGTCGCCGAGGTGCACTCGGGCAGGCTGCACGTATTCCTGCCGCCGGTAAGCGAACTCGACGATTTCCTGGATCTGGTGCATCGGGTGGAGTTGGCCGCCGCCGCACTCGGCGAGCCGGTGGTGCTGGAAGGCTATGCCCCGCCGGCGGACGCGCGGTTGCATACGTTCTCCATCACGCCCGATCCCGGTGTGCTCGAGGTGAACGTGCGGCCGACCGTGTCGTTCGCCGAGCAGACGGAACTGCTTGCCACGCTGTACGAGCAGGCGCGGCTGGCCCGGCTCGGCACCGAATGCTTCGACGTCGACGGTGCGCACGGCGGTACCGGCGGCGGCAACCACATCACCCTCGGGGGTGAAACACCCGCGCGGTCACCGCTGTTGCGCCGCCCGGACCTACTGGTTTCGCTGATCACCTACTGGCAGCGACATCCGGCACTGTCGTATGTGTTCTCCGGCCGCTTCATCGGCCCGACGTCCCAGGCGCCGCGGGTGGACGAGGGACGCGAGGAGACGCTGTACGAACTGGAGATCGCCTTCGCCGAAATCGACCGGCTCTCGCGGGATTCGGCCGGGCTGCCGTGGCAGGTCGATCGGGCGTTGCGCCACCTGCTCACCGACCTGACCGGTAACACCCATCGCGCCGAATTCTGTATCGACAAGCTGTACAACCCCGAATCGGCTAGGGGCCGAATGGGTTTGGTCGAGCTGCGGGGATTCGAGATGCCGCCGCACTTCCGGATGGCCATGGTGCAATCGCTGCTGGTGCGTGCGCTGGTCGCGATGCTGTGGGAAAAACCGTTGCGGGCCAAACTGATTCGGCATGGTGCCAATCTGCACGGCCGCTATCTGCTGCCGCATTTCCTGCTCGCCGACCTCGCCGAGGTGGTCGCCGAACTGCGCGCGCACGGCATCGGATTCGAGCTGAGCTGGCTGGACCCGTTCACCGAATTCCGGTTCCCGCGCATCGGAACCGTGGTGCTCGGCACCGTCGAGGTGGAGTTGCGCGGCGCGATCGAACCGTGGAACACGCTGGGGGAGCAGACCGTTGCCACCGGCACCGCCCGGTATGTCGACTCGTCGGTGGAGCGGCTGCAGGTGCGGGTGGTCGGCGCCGATCGCGGCCGTCACGTGCTCACCTGCAACGGTTGGCCGGTGCCGCTGCTCGCCACCGACCAGACCGATGTGCAGGTGGCCGGTGTGCGCTACCGGGCATGGCAGCCACCGAACTCGCTGCACCCGTCCATCACGGTGGACGCGCCGCTGATCTTCGATCTGATCGATGCCGAAACCGGGCTGTCCCGCGGCGGCTGCACCTACCACGTGGTGCACCCCGGCGGCCTCGCCTACGAGACGCCGCCGGTCAATGCGGTAGTGGCGCAATCTCGTCGCAATCGGCGCTTCGAGGCGGCGGGGCATAGCGCGACCCGGCTCGATCTCGGCGAATTACGTGCGAAGATGTCAGCACAGTTCGCCGATTCCGGAGCGCGGGGCATCCTCGACCTGCGCCGCGCCCGGACCGTATGGACAACATTCAGCGACCGGTAGGCATTCGGGCAGCGGAAGTGAGGTCGGCGCGGTGACCATGCGCGATGACGCGCTCCGGCAGGATGCGCGCTCCGGCACGCGCGAGGAGATCGCCGAACAGTTCGCGCGCTATCGGGCCGAGGGTGGCAGCGACGCCGCATACGACGAATGCGGCAGACCTACCGGAGGCTATTACGACGAGCTCGTCGACGGCGAGGGGCGAGTGCGGCCGATGTGGTCGGAGCTGTCCGCCGATTTCGTCGAGCTCGGCACCGCCGGACTCGGCAGGCTGGACGGCCGGGTGCGCAGGCTCATCGAGGACGACGGCATCACATACACCGAGGTCGGCGCCGCGGATGAACCGTCGGGCCCAGCGCCGTGGCGGCTCGACCCGATCCCGCTACTGGTTTCTTCCGATGACTGGACCCGGCTGGAGGCGGGCCTGGTGCAGCGGTCGCGGGTGCTGGACGAGGTGCTGACCGATATCTACGGGCCGCGGCGCACCATCACCTCCGGACTGCTGCCGCCGGAGGTGGTGTTCGGCAGCGCCGGTTATGTGCGGGCCGCGCACGGCATCACCGTGCCGGGCCGGCATCAGCTGTTTCTGCACGCCTGCGATATCAGCCGGTGGAGCGACGGACAGTTCCGGGTGATCGCCGACTGGGCGCAGGCGCCGTCCGGCGCGGGCTACGCGCTGGCCGACCGGCGGGTGGTCTCGACCGCGATACCGGAGGCGTTCGAACATTCCAGCCCGCGCCCGCTCACCCCGTTCGCGCGGGCGATGCGGCTGATGCTGATCGAATCGGCACCGCTGGCCGACGACAACGATCCGGTCGTCGTGGTGCTCAGCCCCGGCGTACATTCCGAAACCGCTTTCGATCAGGCGTATTTGGCGTCGACACTCGGCTTTCCACTGGTGGAGAGCGCGGATCTGGTCGTGCGCGACGGCGCGCTGTGGATGCGCTCGCTCGGCACGCTGAAACGCGTCGATGTCGTGCTGCGCCGCGTCGACGCGGAATTCTCCGATCCCCTTGACCTGCGCCCGGATTCGCGGCTCGGCGTGGTCGGGCTCGTCGAGGTGCTGCGCCGGGGCGCGGTAACCGTCGTCAATACGCTCGGCAGCGGATTACTCGAAAGTCCGGCGCTAGCTGGATTTCTGCCCGCGGTGTCGCGGGCGCTGCTCGACGAGGATCTGCTGCTGGAGAGCGCGCCCGCCTACTGGGGCGGTAACGACGCCGAACGAAAACATCTGCTCGCCCGGCTCGACAAGCTGATCATCCGGTCCGCGGTGGACGGCAGCACGAGTTATGGACCCGAATTGTCAACGGCGCAAAGGGCGGAACTGCGGGCGCGGATCGCGGATCGCGGCTGGGAATGGGTGGGGCAGGAGCCCGCGCAATTCTCCGTCGCGCCCGCGGTGCACGGCCATGGCGGGTTGGCCGCGGTACCCGTTGGGATGCGGCTGTTCTCGCTGGCCCGCCGGGTCGGATACACCGCGATGGCGGGCGGTTTGGGACAGCTGCGCCAGCGCACCCGGCCGGACCGCATCGTCATCAAGGTCGGCGCCAAGGACGTTTGGGTGCGCGCCGCCGAGACACCGGCCGCGATCAGCACCGAGGCGCCGCACGAGGAACGCGAACGCCGCCGCCCGCCGATGCTGGATGCCGTGAGCTCGCCTCGCGTCCTCAACGATCTGTTCTGGATGGGCCGCTACAGCGAGCGCGCGGAAGCCGTTGTGCGCCTGCTCATCGCGACCCACGAGTGCTATCAGGACTACCGCTACCGGCCCTGGCTCGAGGGGGCCGAGGCGGTAGCGGTCCTGATGTCCGCCCTGGCCCAGACCACCGCGACGATCGCTCCCGACACCTGTCTGTTCACCGGTCCGCCATCGGATGACGCAGCGGCACAGGCAAATTCGTCGGCCGATGAGCCGAAGGCGGCAACCGACACCGGATCGGCCGCGCGGCCGAGTGCGGCGGCGAAAGCATCTGGGGCACAGCGGCAGTCGAGCTCGTCAACGATAGGCGCATCCGCGCAGGCCCAATCGGCAGGCAGCGCGGCCGCAGGCGGCGGCTCGGGTCAGTCTGCGGCGCAGTCGCAAATCGCGGGGAGCGCCGCGGATTCCGATGCGGCGCAGCGAGTTCGGTCTGCCGCGGCGAGTTCGGTGATCAAGGCGCAGGAGCAGACCACCGAGACGCGGGTTTCCGGCGCGGAGGGGGCGGTGACGGCGGGTGAGCAGCTCGGGGCGGCGGTGGGGAGTGCCCTTGTGGCGGAGGCGAAGTCGCGGGCGCTGGTGCTTCGGCCACCAGATGAACCGGAGTGGCCCGCGGTGGCGGGTGCGTCGCGGGAGGGACACGACTATTTGGAGGCGTTGACGATCGAACGGGAACTGCCCGGGTCGCTGGCGTTCGCCATCGATCGGTACGGCAATGCGGCGCGGGCGGTGCGCGACCAGCTGTCGGTGGACACCTGGATGATTCTCAGCGCGGTGGACCGGGCGTTGGCCGAATACCGGTGGACAGGTGAGGATCAGGAGGCGGCGCTGACGGCGGTGCATTCGCTCACGCTGGCCGCGCTGCTCTCGCTGTCCGGTATCGGATCCGAATCCCTGGTGCGCGACACCGGCTGGTATGTCATGGATATCGGCAAGCGGATCGAGCGTGGCATCGCGCTGACGGGGTTGCTGTCGGCGCTCACCCAGACCTGCGCGCCCGATGCCGAGCCGGTGGTGATCGAGGCGGTGCTGCGCGCCGCCGAATCGTCGGTGAGTTACCGGCGCAGGCACCGGGATTCGGTGCGGCTGTCGGCGGTGGCCGGGCTGCTGCTCTTCGACGCGAACAATCCGAGATCGCTTGCCTACCAGTTGGATCGGCTGGAGGCCGACTTCCAGGCGCTGCCGGGTGCGTCGGGATCCTCACGCCCGCAACGGCTGCTGGCCGACGCCCAGCGCATGCTGGGCCGGATCGACCCGGACGATCTGGAACTCACCGACGAGCAGGGCAGGCGCACCGAGCTGGCCGAACTGCTCGACGGAGTGCACCTGCGGCTGCGTAAGCTGTCTGATTCCTTCGAGACGACCAAACTGTCCGTGCCGCTGAGCATTCAGCCGCTGTGGGGTAGTACGAGGGTTGTCCCGTGACCGAGCGAAGCGAGGGAACCAATGGACGCAGCACCATCGGTCGCGGCGCGGCCGAGCGCTAGCGAGGACGCGACGTGACCGGCCTCGACGCCGCCCGGCGCTATCGCGTCGAGCATCGCACCACCTATCGCTACTCCGACGAGGTGAGCAGCTCATACGGCCGCGCCTATCTGACGCCGCGGGAATTCCCTGGGCAGCGGTTGATTTCGCATGAGATCGAGATCGAACCCGCACCGTCGGATCGTTCGGTCGGCGCCGATGTCTACGGCAACACCACCACGTATTTCCATGTCACGAGCGAACATCGGCAGTTGACGGTGTCGGGGGTATCGGTGGTCGAGGTCGCCAGGCCGGACCGCGTTGTCGATGCGCGCCTGCCGTGGGAGCTGGCTCGCCCGACGACGGCGAAAGGTCCACTCGCCGTTGAGTTCACGCTGGATCTGCGGCCGCCCGAGATCACGCCGGAGGTCACCGCGTACGCCGCCGAATCGCTGACGCCGGGCCGCCCGCTGCTGGCGGCGGTGGCCGACCTGAACACCCGCATCCACCGCGATTTCACCTATCGATCGGGTTCGACGACGGTGTCCACCAGGGTCGCCGACGTCTTCGCGGCGAAGGAGGGCGTCTGTCAGGACTTCGCCCGGATCGGCGTGGCCTGCCTGCGCTCGCACGGGCTGGCGGCGCGATATGTGTCGGGTTATCTGGCGACCGATCCGCCGCCGGGTAAGGAACGCATGGTCGGCGCGGACGCGACGCACGCCTGGTCCGCGGTGTGGATTCCGGACGATCGCGACGGCCACTGGGTCGGTTTCGATCCCACCAACGACCAATTCGCCGACGAGCGCTACGTCACGGTCGCATGGGGCCGCGACTACGCCGATGTGCCGCCGCTGCGCGGCATCATCTACACCGACGCCAGGGAAAGTACGATCACCGTCTCGGTCGATGTCTCGCCGGTGGAGGCGTAGTGCGCGATTTCGCCTGTCCCAACTGCGGCCAACGGTTGGCGTTCGAGAATTCGGTCTGTCTGTCCTGTTCCAGCCCACTGGGATTCAGCCTGGCCGACCGCGCGCTGGTGGTGCTCGGCGACCCAGCCGCCGACCAGACGAACGGGATCGTCGACGCCGCCCGATTCCGGCTCTGTGACAATCTCCATGTGGCGCAGTGCAATTGGCTGGTCGCGCTGCCGGACGACGACCAAGGGCCCGCCGACCGGCTGGAAGCCGCTGTCCGCGAATCGGATACACCCGACGCAAGACCGCTGCTCTGCGAGTCGTGCCGCCTCACTCGTACCCGCCCCAACGACCTGGACGCCGCCGGACTCGCCGCCTTCGCCGCGGCCGAGGCGGCCAAGCGCAGGCTGATCCTGGAGCTGACCGAACTGGGCCTGCCCATCGTCGACCGAGACGAAAACCCGGAGAGCGGGCTGGCTTTCGACCTGCTGTCCAGTGGCACCGATCCGGTGACGACCGGCCATCGCAAGGGCGTGATCACCCTCGACCTGGCCGAGGCCAACGATCCGCACCGGGAACAGCTGCGGATCGAGATGGACGAGCCCTACCGCACCCTGCTCGGCCACTTCCGGCACGAGATCGGCCACTATTATTTCGCCATCCTGGTCGCCGATGACGATGCGCTGCAACGCTTTCGGACACTGTTCGGCGATCCGTCCGCCGACTACCGGGCCGCGCTGGAGCGCCACTATTCCGACGGCGCGCCACCCGGTTGGGACCGCGAGTACGTCTCCTCCTACGCCACCATGCACGCGGCCGAGGACTGGGCCGAAACCTTCGCGCACTATCTGCATATCCGCGACACCCTGGATACCGCGGCGGCGTTCGGATTCGCGCCGGCCGGGGCCACGCTCGACCGCCCGCAGGTCGGCCGGGCGGGCTTCGACCGGATCATCGAACTGTGGTTACCGCTGGCCTGGTCGCTGAATATGGTGAATCGTTCGATGGGCCATGCGGATCTCTATCCGTTCGTCCTGCCGGAGCCGGTGCTGGCGAAAATGCGGTTGGTGCATGAACTGTGTGCGGCCGCGGCGGCGCGTTGAATCAGCTGATTCCGTTCACCGCGTAGGGTTCGCCGATTCCGTTGGTCACCCATTGGTTTTGCGCCAGCGTTTCCAGCACGCAGACCACCAATAGCTTCCGGCTGCGGTGGCTGACCGTATGTTCCTGTTCGGCAATGATTTCCTGCCCGCGCGCGCCACCGTTGAGCACCTTCTTCGGCGTCGGTTCGGAAAGCAGCCAGAACAGTTCCGGTCCGACCAGGATGGATTGGCCGCCGGTCTCGTGGAACCAGCGCGCGGAGTATTCGATCAACAGATCGGTGAATGTCTCACCGCTGTCGGCGGCATCGATGAGTTTGTTCAGCGCCGCCGGTTTGTCGACGCTGCTCTGGATCACCGACGCCAGCCGCAATGCGACCTCGCGGAATTGCTCGACACCAAGGTCCTGCCAGACAGTAAGCCCCATAGGTCTGCTCCATCGATGAATTATTCTTCCGGACAGAAGTTTCCGGCGGCTCAGCTATTTCCCGCCGTGCTGACGAGGGTGCGGTGCTCGACCGATTCGGACTGGTCGAGCCGCACCGTCGGCCGCGGCGTCAGGGTGGTCAACCCGGCGCGCGCGGCGACCTCTAGTGCGTCGATGCGTGGCATGAGCTGTTCGGCCGTCTCGATGACGGGTTCGGGTTCGTCGACGGCCTGCGGTGCGCCTTTGCTGTCGCGGCCGCGTGACCACAGCATCAGGGTTAGGTGTACCGCGAAAAGCAGCGTCATCGGCATGCCCGCGTATATGCCGAGCGATACCAGGCCGCCGCCGATCTCCCGCGCGTATTCGATATTCCCGCCGACCGAAACCAGCGTCGAAAGGACGAATAACCCGGTGGCGTACCACCACCCGACGCTGCCTTTCTTGAACGAGGCGGTGGCGATGATGGAGCCCACCACCAAACCGTCGATGGCGATCGGCACATTCGAGGCGAGATGCGGTGCGACGAGGTTGCGCACCGCAAGATCGTGCAATGCGGCGAAAGACATCTCGAATGCTTTCAACGCCACCGCGGCGGATACGATCAGCGATGCGTGCAATGGGCGCGGTTTGAGCAGCGCGCGCCAATCCGGCCAGCGCCGCGAGCGCAGCTCGAACAATTCACCCGAACCGATCGTGGTCATAGCGGGGAGCGTAGCGCCTGATCTGCGCGTATTCGTCCAACCGGCAGTCGAGTCGCCGATTTCAGCGGACTATCAGATCGCGATCGGTGGCGCTGAGCGAGAGCGGCATTATGCGTTTACCGTTCATCCAATTTCGCACGAATTCGGCGACGGCCGGATCGGCGTCGCGGGAATCGAATGTGGCGCGGTCGATTTCGAGCGCGCCGACCAGGTGGCGCGGTTCGGCGTCGAGGCCGGGTGCGCGCGGTGTCGCGCGCAGGCCGTCGGCGGTGTGCAGCAGCACCGGTATGCGGGCGCCGTCCGGTGCGAGCACCGTCGCGGCCCGGGTGGTGGCCGCCGGATCGAAATGCGCTACGGCGAGCCGGTATCCGGACGGGCGCGCCGGATCGACCCGATCGAAGATCCGTGGGTCGATGATCGAGTACGGCACGACGGAGTCGATCAGACGCTGCCCGTCGATCGGTGTGTCGCGGACGGGCAGCGACGCCGTCAGGTTCCACGGCGCGGGCGCCGCGAGGGTGTCGGCGGAGCGGTCCTCGGGTGTGTTGTCGATGGCCGAGCCGTCCAGCGGCGCGTCGGTCGGGGTGAACGCCCAGGCCGGATCGTCGAGGTTCTTGTGCCAGAAACCGGTGCGGCCCGCGCTGCTGCCCGCGACCCGCAACTCGCGCTTATCCGGTCCGATGCCGGTGCTGTGCACGCTGATCGCCGCAGTGACGGTGCCGGGAATTTTGGGCTGGCGCACCCAATCCGGTGCGGGCAGCTGGATCGCGGCGTAGCTCGGCGACAACAGTTCCAGCGCCGCGTTCGGCGCGGTCGGCTTGTCCGACTGGTCGTCCCAGCTGTAGCGGAAGAACACCGAATCGCTGCCGGAGGAATCGAAATCGAAGTTCCGCGTGTACATATCGCCGTAGCGGTTCATCACGAACGTGGTCGAACCCGCCGCCGAGAGCGCGACGGCCCGGAAGCGGCCGCCGAGCGGACCGCCGATCTCGTAGCTGTTGTCGTCGGGCAGCCACGGGTCGGCGTAGGTGATGCGGCTGCCGTCGCCGGTGAGTGCGGGCACCATGGTCATCTTGGCCCAGCCGGAGTAGTGGATGCGGCCCGCGACATCGGTATAGGTCTGGTTGTTGAACGGCGAGGCCACGCTCAATGCCCAGGTGCCCGGCGCGCTGTTCGGCATCCGCTTGCCGGTGCCCGTCCACAGCGGCGCGCCGAAGGCGGAGGTCCAGTTCCAGAACAGCGGGGCCTGGGTGGTGTTGTCCATGGTGTACAGCCAGCCCGCATCGTCGACGGCGGCCAATTCGTCGTCGTCCATGGAGATTCCGGTGAGGCGCCCGCGCAGGCATTCCGGCAGTGCGACGGTGCGCCACGGTTCGGCGCCGCCGCGCGGCCGGGTCAGCAGCTCGTCGCCGACCAGCGCGAAATCCCAGTAGTTGTTGAACTGCGTTCGCTGCGTGCGCAATTCGACGCTGCGCGGGGCGTCACCGGTGAATACCGGCATATCGGCGAGACCTTCGTGGCCGCCGAACGACGGCAGGCCGGGTGGCAGCTGCGCGGTCCCGAACGGCACACATCCCGCCGGACCGCTCGGCTCGGCCCGCACCGCCGGTGCCGCGGCGACAAGTCCGGCCACCAGCGTCGCGGACAACATCAGGCGCCGCATCCATCTCTCACCTCGCACGAGAATTCAACATAGGCTTCGGCTATCGCATTTCCGAAACCGGTTTCCGCTGCTGGAGGCCACTCTCACAGTGGCGGTTACCAAGTGGCGCAGCGCACTACGCACGGCCGGTGATCTGTTCGGCGGCGGCGTGGAACGCGGCGAGCACCTTCGCGATGGCGGGCCTGCGGTCGGCGTGCGGGCGGGTGACCAGCTCGTAGATGCGGGCCGCGCGCACCCCGGACAGCCGCAGCACCGAAAGTTCCGGATGCACGACGACGAAGCGTGGCATCAGCGCGATCGCGTACCCGGACGCGACCACCGTTTCGATGACACGGAAATCGTTGAGCCGCTGTGTGACTCGCGGTTGGACCCCGGTGAGGGCGGCGATCGAGTTGAGCACGTCGTCCACCGGGAAGCCGCCGCGCACGCTGATCCAGGTCTCGTCGGCGAGTTCGGCGGGGGTCACCGCGGCGCGCCCGGCCAGCCGATGGGTCGGCGCGACCACCACGTCGATGGGTTCGCGCATCAGCGGCCGCGCCGCCACCCGCGGACCCGAGACGGCGGCGGCGTATTCGTCGCGGTGGGTGAGCACGATGTCGTAATCGGCCAGCAGCCGCTGGGTTTCGGTCGGCGGCACATCCTCGTCGCCCGCGATGATCTCGACGCCGCTGTCGCCGAGTTCGCCGAGCACCCGGTGCAGCAGCAGCGCCGCGCCGGACGGGAAGAAGGCGACCCGCACCTGCCCGCGCGGCGAGCCTCGGTAGTGCGCCATCTCGGCGACGGCGCGGTCCATGGCGGCGAGCACCTCGTCGGCGCGCAACACCAGCGCGTGTCCGGCGTCGGTGAGCCGGACCCGGCGGCCGTCGGGTTCCAGCAGCGCCACGCCAGCCTCCTTGGCCAGCACCTTGAGCTGCTGCGATACCGCGGACGGGGTCATCGAGAGCGCGGCGGCGACCGCGGTGACGGTGCCCCGGTCGGCGAATTCGCGCAGCACTCGCAGCCGTTCCACGCTCATGCTCGCCGGGACAATCATTAAGCAATTCTACATAGATGATGCATAAATATTCGATTGTCCCGGATTGTTCGTCAGCCTCACGATAGGGAGCATGTCCAACCGCGATCGCCTGCTCGGCCTCACCGTCGTCGTGCTGTGGGGGCTGAACTTCCTCGCCATCCACATCGGCCTCGACCACTTCCCGCCGTTCTTCTTCGCGGGCCTGCGCTTCGCGGTGGTCGGCATTCCGGCCCTGCTGTTCATCCCGCGCCCGAATGTGCGCATGCGGTGGATCCTGTTGTATGGCATCGGTTTCGGTGTGTTGCAGTTCGCCTTCCTGTTCACCGCGATGCGGGTGGGCATGCCGACCGGGCTGGCTTCGCTGGTGCTGCAATCCTCCGCGCCGTTCACCGTGCTGCTCGGCGCGGTATTCCTGCGTGAACGGTTGCGGCCGATTCAGTTGGCGGGCATCGCGATCGCCGTGACGGGTATGGCGGTGATCGCCTGGGATCGGCTCGAACACGCGACACTGCTGCCCGTGCTGCTGACGCTGGCGGGCGGGTTCGGTTGGGCCATCGGCAATATCGGCGCGCGGCAGGCCGGCGCGGAATCACCCGATCTCAACCCGCTGCACCTGACGCTGTGGATCACCGCCGTCCCGGCCCTGCCGTTGTTCGCCATCTCGGCCTTCGCCGAGGGCCCGGCCACCGGCCTGCGCGCGCTCGGCGATTCGTTCTCGGCGGCCGGTTGGCCCGCGCTGGCCGCGCTCGCCTACATCGTTGTGCTGGCGACCATCTGCGGCAGCGGTCTGTGGACCTATCTGATGAGCCGCTACCCCGCGGGGACGGTCGCGCCGTTCTCGCTGTTGGTTCCGGTGGTCGGTATCGCGGCGGCCTGGGCGTTCCTCGGTGAGGTGCCGACGGTTTTGTCGCTGCTGGGCGGGGTCGTGGTGATCGCGGGGGCCTTCCTGGCGACATCGGCTCGGCGCAAGGTGGCGATCGTCGCGTCGCCGCAGCCGGAGCTCGTCAAGGTCTGATAGGCCGAAAACCGTTGTGCCGCCGGTAAATCGGCCGACCGGACGAAACAGCTTACGCCACCGTGCTATCCGCCCCGGCCAGAATGGCCGAACCTGCATACTCACCCGCAACCGACTCGCCTTACAGTATTGGCCGACGTGGCAGGTCGGTCCTAGGTCAGGCAGCAGAGCGGCGCATGGCAGAACAGCGATCAGCGATTTCGCGACGGGCGATTCTCCGGGGCACCGTCGCGGTGGGGATAGCGGGTGCGGTGGCGGGCGGCTTCGGCGCCGCGACCGCCCTGGCGGGCCGTGACGGTAGACGGGTCGCGGTACTCGGCGGCGGCGTCGCGGGATTGACGGCGGCACATGAGCTGAGCGAGCGCGGATTCGACGTCACCGTCTACGAGCGGCGCGCGCTCGGCGGTAAGGCGCGAAGTATTCCGGTGCCGGGCAGCGGCACCGGCGGCCGACCGGAGCTACCGGGGGAGCACGGCTTCCGCTTCTTCCCCGGCTTCTACCAACACATTCCGGACACCATGCGCCGGATCCCGTTCGGCGACAACCCGAATGGCGTCTGGAACAATCTGCTCGCGGTCTCCGAGGCGCGTTTCTCCCGGCGCGACGGCGACGACTACCGGATCCCGCTGCGCTCCGGCGGCGGCACCCTGACGCCGGACACGTTCCGGGAGTCCGTCAGCGCGATGATCGCCACCGCGCTCAAGATGCCCGCCGCAGAGGCGGGCTACTTCGCCGAACGCCTGCTCGTCTTCAATTCCAGTTGTGACGCAAGGCGTTTCGGTGAGTGGGAGCACACATCGTGGAGCGACTACGTCGCCGGGCACGATCGTTCACACGAATTCCGCGCCCTGCTCTCCCGCACCCTCACCAGCATCATGGTGGCCGCGAAGGAGAGCGTCGCCAGCGTCCGCACGATCGGCAATATGGGCGAACAATTCCTCGGCAACCCGAGGGAGGTCGGCAACGACGGCGGCCTGGACCGGGTGCTGAACGGCCCGACGAGCCGGGTCTGGCTGGATCCGTGGGTGCGCCGATTGCGCGAGCTCGGCGTGAATTTCGTGCTCGGCGCCGAGGTGCGCGGGCTCGACGTGCGCGACAAACGCATCACCGGCGCGCGCATCGTCGATCAGCAGGGCAACCAGAGTTCGGTCGCCGCAGACTATTTCGTCGTCGCGGTGCCCGCCGAGCAGGCCCGCACCCTGTGGTCGCCGGACATACTCGCCATCCGCCCGGAATTGGCCGCGATGAACCGGCTCACCTGCGACTGGATGAACGGCATCCAGTTCTACATGCGGGCCCCGCTCGATATCGCGCGCGGGCACACCGCATACATCGATTCGCAGTGGTCGCTCACCTCGATCAGCCAAAACCAAATGTGGGCAACCAAAGTCACCGAATTCGGCGACGGTTCGGTGCAGGATTGCCTGTCCGTCGACATCTCGGATTGGAACAGCCCCGGCATGCTCTACGGCAAGCCCGCCAAGGAGTGCACTCCCGAGGAGATCTCCCGCGAGGTGTGGGCGCAGCTGACCGCCCACCTGAACGATCGCGGCGAGCTGCTGCGCGCCGCGGATCTGCACTCGTGGTTCCTCGATCCGGGCATCTCCTGGCAGCAGGACAAGGGCCGAAATGCCAACGCCGATCCGCTGCTCATCAATACCGCAGGCTCGTGGGAGTTCCGCCCCGAGCCGCACGGTGCGCTCGAAAATCTGTTTCTGGCAGGCGATTACGTGCGCACCAATGTCGATCTGGCCACCATGGAGGGCGCCAACGAGTCCGCGCGCGCCGCGGTGAACGCGCTGCTGGATGTCGCCGGTTCGGACGCGGCGCGCTGCAAGATGTTCTGCCTGTATCGCGCGCCGGAGCTGGAGCCGCTGCGCAAGATCGACGCCGAACGGTTCGCGGCCGGCCAGGCCAATATGTTCGACACCAGACTGTGAGGGATCTCCTGTCCGGAAGGGTGTTTCGCACCGTATGCCGGATGGTTGGATCGAATTGTGAGCAATACCACGGAGATCAGCGAAATCAACGATCCGGCCGAGCTCCGCGAGCTGCTCGGCGAGGTCGGCGTCCGCGCGGCCACCAAGGAGCGCACGGAATTACACGCCTGGGACCGGGCCTGGATCGCGAACTCACCGTTCGTCGTCGTGAGCACCAGCGACGAGCACGGCAACTGTGACGCATCGCCGAAGGGCGACCCGGCTGGCTTCGTCAAGGTGCTCGACGACACCACCGTCGCCGTCCCGGAACGGCCCGGAAACCGCAGGGGCGACGGATATTTCAACATCTTGCGCAACCCGCACGTCGGCCTGCTCTTCCTGGTCCCGGGCCGCGGCGAGACGCTGCGGGTGAACGGCCGCGCCCGGCTGATCCGCGAGGCACCCTATTTCGACGACATGATCGTGCGCGGCCATCGCCCGATCCTGGCGATGGAGGTGGCCATCGACACGATCTACTTCCACTGCGCCAAGGCGATGCTGCGCAGTTCGCTGTGGCAGCCGCAGGACTGGCCGGAGCCCTCGCTGCCCGGCCCGGCCCGGATCGTGAAGGATATCCAGGCCGATATCACCGAATCGGTCGCCGACCTGGAACGCCACTACTCGCCCGAGAACTACCGCAAAAAGCTCTACCAGGACTGACCGTGGGCCGCGCCACCGCACCACGGCGCGCCACGCTCACCCGGCGAACATAGACTCGCGGCGTGGCAGATATTTCGGTGCGTGGGCGGATCGCGCTGCTGGCGGCGGCCGCGGCGTCGTGGGCCTCGCAGAAGGCGGGCCGGGGCAAGGGATCGATGATCGGCGGGCTCATCGCGCTGCGGATCGACGGCACCATCATGAAACAGCTAGGGCGCGATCGCCGCACCGTGCTGGTCACCGGCACCAACGGCAAATCGACCACGACCAGAATGACCACGGCGGCGCTGAGCACCATCGGCCGCGTCGCGACGCAGGCCGACGGCGCCAATATGGACGCGGGCATCGTCGCCGCGCTCAGCGCCGACCGGCACGCGCCGCTGGCCGCGATCGAGGTCGACGAACTGCATCTGCCGCACGTCACCGACGCACTGAATCCGGCAGCGGTCGTGCTGCTGAACCTCAGCCGCGATCAGCTGGACCGCGTCGGCGAGATCAATATGATCGAGCGCAAGCTGCGCACCGGCCTGGCCGGGCATCCGGATACCGTGGTGATCGCCAACTGCGACGATGTGCTGGTCACCTCGATCGCCTACGACCATCCGAATGTGGTGTGGGTGGCCGCGGGCAGCGGCTGGTCGGTGGACGCGACGAGCTGCCCGCGCAGCGGCGAGCCGATCATCTGGGAGGGTGCGCACTGGCGCAGCACCGGCGCGGATTTCCAACGGCCGGAACCGGATTGGTGGCTCGACGGGAACGACCTGTGCGGTCCCGACGGGGTGCGGCTGCCATTGGAACTGGCGCTGCCCGGCCGGGCGAATCGCGGCAACGCCGCACAGGCCGTCGCCGCCGCGGTCGCGCTCGGCGCCGATGCGGCGCAGGCCACCGCCGCGGCGGGCACCGTGCGGGAGATCGCGGGCCGCTACCGGACCGTCCAGGTCGGCGAGCATGCCGCCCGGCTGCTACTCGCCAAGAATCCGGCGGGCTGGCAGGAGGCGCTCTCGATGATCGAACCCGCCGCGGCCGGACTGGTGATCGCAGTGAACGGCCAGGTGCCCGATGGCGAGGATCTGTCCTGGCTGTGGGATGTGCGATTCGAACATTTCGAGGGCATGCAGGTGGTGGCCGCCGGTGAGCGCGCCACCGACCTCGCCGTGCGGCTCACCTACGCCGGTGTCGAGCACACCACCGTGCCGGATCCGTTGCGCGCCATCGCATCCTGCCCGGCGGGCCGGGTCGAGGTGCTGGCAAACTACACCGCATTCCGTGATCTCAACCGCGACCTCGAGGAGCGGACAGCATGACCGATTCGACGGTGCGCATCGGCCTGGTATTGCCCGATGTGATGGGTACCTACGGTGACGGCGGCAATGCGGTGGTCCTGCGTCAGCGCCTGCGCATGCGCGGCTACGACGCCGAGATCGTCGAGATCACGCTGCCCGAGCCGGTACCCAACTCGCTGGACATCTATACCCTTGGCGGCGCGGAGGATTCGGCGCAGCGGCTGGCCACCCGACACCTGCAGCGGTATCCCGGCCTACAGGAGGCGGCCGCGAAAGGCGCACCGGTGCTTGCCATTTGCGCGGCGATCCAGGTGCTCGGCCAGTGGTACGAGACCTCGACGGGCGAGCGCGTCGACGGTGTCGGCCTGATCGACGTCACCACCTCGCCGCAGCACCGCCGCGCGATCGGCGAGGTGACCACCGCCCCGCTGCTCGACGGCCTGACCGCGCCGCTCACCGGATTCGAAAATCACCGTGGCGGAACCAAACTCGGCGGTGACGCGGCCGGGTTGGCGCGCGTCACCCGGGGTGTCGGCAACGGTGTCGGCGACGGTTTGGAGGGGGTGGTCCAGGGTTCGGTGCTCGGCACCTACATGCACGGCCCGGCGCTGGCCCGCAATCCGGAACTGGCCGATCTGATCCTGCGGCGCGCGCTCGGCGTATCCGAGCTGGCGCCGCTCGATCTGCCCGAGGTGGATCGGCTGCGCCGCGAGCGACTGCGCGCCTGACGGTTACTCCGCCGCGCTGCCATCGGTGCGCGGCGGAATCGCCCACCGCGCGTAGGTGTATTCCGGCGATACCGTGATCACATCGCATACCCGCACCAGCGCTTCGGGTATCGTGCCGTCGAAATGCGTTGTGTCGGGGACGATTACGGCCTCGGCGCCGTTTTTGGCCACCACTTCGAGCAGCTTCTGCTCCGGCTGCTCGGTCTCCCGGCCGAACACCACGGTCTTCGACAGCTCGTAGCCGAGGCGCCGGGCCAGGCTGCGAATCCGGGTCTCGTCCCAGGTCTGGGAGACGCCGGAAATATCGCGGCGCAGGTAGCCGATCGCCATCGGCCGGGCGCTCATCGTCGTCCTTCCCGCTGGCCCTGCATCGATCCGGTGCGGGTCGATCCGGTTGGCGGCATCGCTCCCCCTGCTTGTCGTGTGCGTTAACACCTGAGTGAAGTGTGCTGCATCGATCGGATCCACGGTAGCGTTGCAAGGGGATGGCCGATGGACCCAACCGCCGTCGGGTTCGGCTTCGAACTACCGGTGGCGGTTTCGTCGGCGTGTGCCCGATGGCCGTTTTCCTACTGGAGGAGACGCACCGTGATACCTGGCTGGCTTCGTAAAGTCTTCGGGCACAACAGTATCGACGGGTACGTCGCGTGGCCGACACTGCTCGCCGACGGGTTCGCTCCGGTGCAGCGCCGGATACACGGCACCGAGGCGGCGGCCCGCTCGCTGCGCTGGTATCAACCCGAATTGATACCCGGGCTGTTACAGACCCGTGATTACGCGACCGAGGTGCTGCGGGCGTGTTCGGCTTTTCTCGACGGCCCGGGCGATCTGGAGGAGGCGGTCGACGCCAGGATGCAGCGCAAGACCGTGCTGCTCGACGAGGGCCACCGGTTCCACTTCCTGATCGGCGAGCCCGCGCTCTATCACACCCTCGGCGACGACCGGGTGATGCACCAGCAGCTGGAATATCTGCTGGAGGCTTTGAAAACGCCGAGGACGACCATCGGCATAATTCCGCTGTCCGCGGAATTTCTTTGTCCGACAAACAGTTTCGTCCTGCATGACCGGACCAGCGCCGAGGTGGAGACCATTTCGGCCGCCATCTCGGTGACGGCGGCAGACGAGGTCGCGCTCTACGAGCGCGCCTTCGAACTGCTTGCCGCACAGGCGGTGTGCGACGACGACGCCCGGATACTGATCGAGAAGGCCGCCCAGGGTCTCTAACGCCGCTGCCGCGTGTTGGTGTCGTCGAGCTCCAGATCCGGCACCAACTGTTCGGGGAAGACGAATTTCCGCATGGCCCACCAGCGGAAGATCATGGCGAGCAGCGTGCCGATGATGGTGGCACTGATGAAGTCGGCGATATTCTCCACCAACAGCGAGACATGCGGTGTCCGCAGCATGAAAACATAGCTGGACACCGCGAGCGGCAGCTGATTGATCACCATGCCGATCCCGGCGACCAGGAAGAACAGCGCCGCCTCATGCCTGCGCTCGCGCCCGCCGCGCGCGGTGAACGCCCACTCCCGGTTCAGCACATAGGACAGCACCGTGGCGACGAGCACCGCCACCACATTCGCCGTCACCGGCTTACCTTGCAGCACAGTCAATTTCAGCCCGAAGAAGAGCACCGACGTGGTGACGAACGCGATCGCCCCGACGACGAGGAACTTCAGCAGTTCCGCATGCCGGATGAACACCGAAAGCAGCGGCTTGGGCACCCACCCGGTCACCAACTGAGCAAAGGACACTCCGTCAGCGTATCCGCGTATTCACGCCGCCGCAGGCCCGAGCAGATCCCAGCGGTTACCGGCGATATCGAGGAATACCGCGACCCGGCCGTATGGTTCGTCGCGCGGGCCGTCCACGAATCGCACGCCGCGGGCGGCCATCCGCTCGTATGCGTCCGGAAAATCGTCCACTCGCAGGAAGAAACCGACCCGTCCCGCGACCTGGTGCCCGATCGCCGCGGTCTGCGCCGCACCGTCGGCGCGGGCGAGCAGGATTCCGGTGGTCGCGCCCGGCGGCCGCACCACGACCCAGCGTTTCGGTCGGCCACCGTGGGTGGTGAATGCCGGTGTGTCCTCGACCAATTCGAAACCGAGTAGCTCGACGAAGAATTCGATCGCGGGGTCGTACTCGGCCACGACGATGCTGACCAGCTCCAGATGCACGCTCGGAAACTACCGAGCGGCGCGGCCCGGCGAAAACTGCCGGGCCGCATCGTGATTCAGTGTGGCAGGCCGGGATGGCCCGGATGCCGCAGCGGATGCTGTGCCTGCCCGCTGATGTAGCCGAAGTCGTCGGCCACCATGGCCGCCAGCTCCAGCAGCGCGCGCCGGGTGGGCTTGCTGACCAGTTCGAGGTCGATTTCCGCGCCCTCGGCGAGGTGGTCGTCGAACGGGACGACCTGGACGGCGCGCGTCCGGTCCAGGAACAGCTTGCGCAGCTGGTCCAGGTCGACGGTGGAGGCGCCGCGCCGAGATGCGTTGACCACCACCACGGTTCGCTCGACGAGCTTGCCGTAGCCGTGGTGGTCCAGCCAGTCCAGCGTGGCCGACGCGCTGCGCGCACCGTCGATGGCCGGCGAGGTGACCAGCACCAGCGAGCTGGCCATATCGAGTACGCCCGCCATCGCCGAATGCATCAGGCCGGTGCCGCAGTCGGTGAGGATGATGTTGTAGAAGGCCTGCAGTACACCGATCGCCTTGCGGTAATCGGCCTCGCTGAACGCCTCGGAGACCGCCGGATCCTGTTCGGAGGCAAGCACTTCCAGTCGGCTCGGGGCCTGCGAGGTGTGTGCCCGCACATCCGAGTACCTGGTGATGTGCGGATCCTCCAGCAGATTGCGCACGGTGGAGCGGGTCTGCCTCGGCACCCGGTGGGCCAGCGTGCCGAGGTCCGGATTGGCGTCGATGGCGATGACGCGGTCACCGCGCAGCGAGGCGAAGGTGGAGCCGAGGCCGATCGTGGTGGTGGTCTTGCCGACGCCGCCCTTGAGCGACAGGATCGCGATCCGGTAATCGCCGCGGACCGGTGCGTTCACCCGGTCGACAAGGTCGCGGTAGACGATGTCGGCCGCGGACTCGCCCGGGTTGATGACGCCGCCGGAGGCCTTGTGCAGGGCGCGCCGCCAGCCACTGCGCGGTGCGCGCCGGGCCCGCTTGAGCAGGTTCAGATCGTTGACCGAATGTCCCGGCTGGCCGGGAGCGGGCACATGCTGCGGCTGGAACGGCGTCTGCGGCTGATGCGGATTCGGGCCCAGCTGGCCGTGACTCGGTCCCTGCTGCCACGGCTGCGCCGGGTCCATCGGTGGATGCGCGGGACCCATCGGCGGCGGGCCGGGCTGATACATCGGCGGCGCGGGCGGCTGCATCGGCGGTGGCGGCGGGGCCCAGCTGTAGATGGGGCCGGCCGGATGGTCGGGCGACTCCTGCTGCGGTGCATCCGGGAACACCCGCCGGACCAGCCCGTCCGGGCCGATCTCCTGCCGGTATTCACCCGCGCCGAACTGTGGGTCGACAGTCGGGTGGCTGCCGCTGGTCTGCGGGTTCGGCCCGCTCTGCGCCGGGTACGGGCTCGGCGCGCCGTACTGTCCGGTCTGGTAAGGGGCGTACGGCTCGGGCGCACCGCCCGGGAAGCCCGCCTGCTGGTACACCGTTGTCTGGTCCGGTTGACTCGCGAAACCCGGGAACTGTCCGGATTCCGGCGCGCTCGATTCCGAATTCGGCGCGGCCTGTTCGGCCGCCTCAGGCTCGCGCGGGTCCGCGCCATCGGGCTCGGCGGGCTGGTCCTTCATCTCGTCTTGCGCCGCGTGCTGCCCGGTGGATTCGGTGGTGACTGCGGCCGTATCCACCGAATGACTCTGCAGCCACGGCGGAGAGGTCGGGTTATGGTCGTTAGTTGTCACGTTTCCCCCATCTGCTCGGGATTCGAGCAGGAGAGCTCGGCGCTGGTGCGAGTTAAACGCTAGCACGGTGAGTGTGCGCCATGTCCTGCCGGAGCCAGCCTGGGCTGGGCGGTTATCCGGCGATGATGCCGAATTGGCACACGGCGAAAACGGCGCGGGGCGTACCGGATCGGCACACCCCGCGCCGGGCGAAATCAGTTGGTCGCGCGGTTCACCGCGGAGACGACGGCGCGCAGCGACGCGGTGGTGATCGAGGTGGCGATGCCGACGCCCCACACCACCTTGTCGCCGATCGCGCATTCGACGTACGCGGCGGCCTGCGCGTCGTCACCGGCGGACATCGCGTGCTCGGAATAGTCGAGCACCCGCACGTCGAAGCCGACTGTCGCGATCGCGTCGACGAACGCCGCGAGCGGGCCGTTACCCGTTCCGGTGATCTCCTGCTCGACGCCGTCCACCTTCACCACCGCGACGATGGTGTCGGTGCCGCCGTCGGTCTCCGACGCGGTGACCTTCTGCCGGATCCGCTCCAGCGGCCGGATCGGGGCCAGGTACTCCTGGTGGAAGACGTCCCACATCTCCTTCGGCGTGACCTCGCCGCCCTCGCCGTCGGTGATCTGCTGAATCGCCTGGGAGAACTCGATTTGCAGCCGCCGCGGCAGTGCCAGGCCGTGATCGGTCTTCATGATGTAGGCGACGCCGCCCTTGCCCGACTGCGAGTTCACCCGGATGACCGCCTCGTAGGTGCGGCCGACATCCTTCGGGTCGATCGGCAGGTACGGCACCTCCCACACGATGTCGTCGACATCCGAATCCGCCGCGTCCGCCGCGGCTTTCATCGCGTCGAGGCCCTTGTTGATCGCGTCCTGGTGGCTGCCGGAGAATGCGGTGTACACCAGGTCGCCGCCGTACGGGTGCCGCTCGTGCACCGGCAGCTGGTTGCAGTATTCGACGGTGCGGCGGATCTCGTCGATATCGGAGAAGTTGATCTGCGGGTCGACGCCCCTGGAGAACAGGTTCATGCCCAGCGTCACCAGGCAGACGTTGCCGGTGCGCTCGCCGTTGCCGAACAGGCAGCCCTCGATCCGGTCCGCGCCGGCCTGGTAGCCCAGTTCGGCGGCGGCGACGGCGGTGCCGCGGTCGTTGTGCGGGTGCAGCGACAGCACGATCGATTCGCGGCGGGCCAGGTTGCGGCTCATCCATTCGATCGAATCGGCGTACACATTGGGGGTGGCCATCTCGACGGTCGCCGGCAGGTTGATGATCAGCGGCTTGTCCGGGGTCGGCGCGATGATCTCGGAGACCGCGTCGCAGACCTCCCTGGCGTACTCCAGTTCGGTGCCGGTGTACGACTCGGGGCTGTACTCGTAGCGCCAGTTGGTGTCCGGATAGTTCTTCTCGAGCTGCAGGCACAGCTTCGCCGCGTCGGTGGCGATCTTCTTGACGGCCGCACGATCCGCGCGGAACACCACTCGCCGCTGCAGGATCGAGGTGGAGTTGTAGAAGTGCACGATCACGTTGGCCGCGCCGACGCACGCCTCGAAGGTGCGCTCGATCAGCTCCGGGCGGCACTGGGTCAGCACCTGGATGGTGACGTCGTGCGGGATGGCATTGTCCTCGATGATCTCGCGGACGAAGTCGAAATCGGTCTGGCTGGCCGAGGGGAAGCCGACCTCGATCTCCTTGTAGCCCATGCGAACCAGCAGATCGAACATGCGGCGCTTGCGGGCCGGGCTCATCGGATCGATCAGTGCCTGGTTGCCGTCGCGCAGGTCGACGGCGCACCAGCCGGGCGCCCGATCGATGACCTTGCCCGGCCAGGTGCGGTCGGGCAGCGTGATCGGCTCGACCTCCTCGGCGAAGGGCCGATAGCGGAAGGTCGGCATCGCGGAGTTCAGCTGCTTGTTCCAGGCGGCCTGATCCGCGGGGGCGGGCTTGGCCGGTGGAGTGATGGTGCGCGAGGCGGATACGAAGGCGTCAGCGGGGGACATGCGATTTCTCCGGAGGGTGTGGTGTTTCCCAGTTCTTGGGTCGACCGGCGCAGATGAACCCCGCGACGGGAGCCGGTCCGATCAGACCCCGTCGCGGCGGCCGAGAAGAAGTGCCCGCTGCATGATGTCGGCGAGTTTACCGCGCCCTCGGCGACGGCCGAAAGTGCGGTCCCGGTCGGTGTTGCCAACCCGCCAGCAAACGTCCCATGAGCGCTCGCTACGGTCGGCCCCGTAGCAAACGCTTGTACGGTCCGCCGCTCCGGCCGCGGCCCGACGGGACGTGAAGGAAAGTGAATATGACACTGCTGGAACAGCTGTCGATCCTCGGCGCGGGCATCGCCGCGGGCGGCATCAATACAATTGTCGGGTCGGGCACCCTGATCACCTTCCCGGTGCTGCTCGCCTTCGGCTATCCGCCGGTCACCGCGAATGTCTCCAACACCATCGGCCTGGTGCCGGGCGCGATCAGCGGCGTATACGGCTACCGGCGCGAACTGGCCGGGCAGCGGGCGCGACTGTTCCAGCTGGGCGCCGCCTCATTGCTGGGCGGCATCGTCGGCGCGGTGCTGCTGCTGGTCCTACCCGCGGCGGCGTTCAAGGCGATCGTTCCGGTGCTGATCGTGCTCGCGCTGATACTGGTTATGGTGCAGCCGCGGCTGGCCCGCTGGGTGAAGCAGCGGCGCGACGGCGGCGACGGGCCGGTACCGGAACACGGCGGCCCGATCCTGTTCGCGGCGGTATTCGCGACCGGTATCTACGGTGGGTATTTCGGTGCGGCACAAGGGGTTTTGCTGATCGGCCTGCTCGGCGTCTTCGTGCACGACGAATTGCAGCGGCTCAACGGCGTGAAGAATGTGCTCGCGCTGATCGTGAACGCGGTCTCGGCGCTGATCTTCGTATTCGTCGCCGATGTGGCGTGGCAGGTTGTCGCGCTGATCGCGGTCGGCTCGATCATCGGCGGGCAGCTCGGTGCGAAACTGGGCAGGCGACTCTCGCCGACCGTATTGCGCGGCGTCATCGTGGTTGTCGGCACCATCGCGGTGATTCGGCTGCTACTGACCTAGCATCGCGCAGCGATTCCATGAGGTGTGGTGGTCGGGCGACGGGTGGGCCTAGCATCGCGCAGCGATTGCGGGTTTCTCCCCTAGCGGTTTCGTGGAAAAACCCGGGTTCGTCTCCTTCGTATGGGGGACGACGGCCGCGCGGAAGTGCTGGACGATCTCCGGTATGCGTACCTCGAAGGTGGTTGTTCTAGCGGGCATCGCCGGGCTGGTCTCGGCGCTGCTCGCGTGTTCCGCGCCCGCGTCGCGGGATGCGGCCGCGGAACTCGTCGCGCAGGCCGATGCGGTGCCCACGCCGAAGCTGGATTGGGCGCCATGCCAGGAGCCGGGGCTGTCGGGACGGCAATGCGCGACGGCCAAGGTGCCGATCGATTACGCGAAACCGCAAGGGGAGACCCTGAATTTGGCGGTGCTCAAACAACCGGCGAAGGATCCGGCGCGGCGGATCGGGACGCTGTTCACCGCGGTCGGCGGTCCGGGCGGCTCGGGCCTGGACTGGGCCAAGCACGGAGAGCTGTTCCCGGACAGCGAGATCGCCCGCCGCTTCGATGTGGTGACCTTCGATCAGCGCGGTATCGGCCGCAGTGGGCAGATCCGCTGCTTTCCGAATGCCCAAGCGCAAGAACAGTTTTGGAGCGCCAGGGTGATGCCGCCGGTGAATCCCGAGCAGGAGAGGACCGCGGAGGCGGCGAGCAGGCAGTTGGCCGCGAGCTGTGCGGCCAACGCCGGTCCGCTGCTGGATCATCTCACCTCGGTCGACGCCGCTCGCGATCTCGACCTGCTGCGCCGCGCGGTCGGCGACGCCAAGCTGACATACGAAGGCGGTTCGTACGCAAGCTATTTGGGTGAGGTATATGGGGCACTGTTCGGCGATCGGGTGCGCGCGCTGCAGCTGAGCGCGATGATGGACCCGGTCTCCTATACCACCGATACGGTGAGCCATATCCACGATTCATCGGTCGGCACCGAGCAGGTGCTGACGGAATTCCTGCGCAACTGTGTCCGGGTCGGCAGCCCCAAATGCGCCTTCGCTGGCGGGCCCGCCGGTGGCGCGCCGGGTTCGGCCGATCCCGTCGCCGCGCTGCGCGCCCGGAATTCCGCTGTGCTGCAACGTCTCGAGGATGGACCGATCGTGGTCGGTCAGGGGGAGCAGGCCGCGACCTTCACCTACGCCGAGGTGATTCCGCAGCACGCCTCCCTGCTCTATGACGCGGAACAGGGCTGGCCCGGCCTGTCCGACCTGATGGCGAACCTGGAACGCGGCCAGGACGGTAATCCGGCGGTGGTGCGGGAAGTGTTGGGCGCCATCAATTTTCGGTCCGATTTCCTGGATTCCTTCACGGCCATCACCTGCGCCGACACCTCGCTGCCGCGGAATCCGGGGAACTGGCCCGCCATGGCTCGCCAATTGGCAACGGACGCACCGACTTATGGTCCGCACTGGATCTATCTCGACCAGCCGTGCGCCGCGTGGCCATCGCCCCCGGCGGGTTATCCCCAGCGGTACACCGGACCATGGACCTTGCGCTCCCAGACCCCGGCACTGTTGATCAACAATCGCTTCGATCCGGTCACCGGTTTGCCGTTCGCCGAACGGGCCGTCCAGCAGCTCGGCAACGCCCGCCTCGTCGTCAATGACGCGTACGGCCACGAACCGCCCGGCACCTGCGTGAAACAGGTTCGCGAACGCTATTTGGTAGATCTCCAATTGCCCGCGCCCGGCTTCGGCTGCACCGCCGATCACGCCCCGTTCGCCGACTGATTCCCCCATGAACTGTCACGAACGTCACTTTTGGAATGGCAACACCTGGTCAAGGGTATTGAAATCCCGGTAGTCTGCGCTCGGCCATGCGTGATGAGGGAGGTGGCCTGGTGCGCAGACGCGCCTTTCTGAAGGCGGCCGGAGTCGCCGCGTTGCTCGGCGCGACTGGCGGCGCCGTTGGCAGTGCCCTGCGCGCGCCACGCGCCGCGGCCGGTGATCCCATCTGGGATCTGCTCTTCCGCGTTTGGGTGCCGGAAATCTTTGCGCCCCTTCCCGATCCGCCGGATCACACACCCGCCATCGTCATCGGTTCCGGCTTCGGCGCCGCGGTCACCGCGCTGCGCCTTGCCGAGGCGGGTATGGAAAACACCGTGCTGGAACGCGGTTCGCGCTGGCCGAATGATCCGTGGCGGGAGATCTTCACCGGTGACGATCTGCCGGACGGCCGCGGCTTCTGGCATCGCACCACGTTCACCGGCGTCTCCAAGGTGCCGGTGAGCTTCTCCGACTTCGGCGGTGTGCTCGACTGCACCCAGTACCCCGGCATCGATGTGTGGCGCGCGGCCGCGGTGGGCGGCGGCTCGATAATCTTCACCGGCGCCATGGTCGCGCCGCAGCGCAGGCTCTTCGACAGCGTCTTCGGCGGCACCGTCGATTACGGTGAGCTGGAGGCGGTCTACTACCCGCGGGTGCGGGATATGTTGCGGCTCAGCCCGATGCCGGCGGATATCTACAACTCGGTGCCGTTCTCGCATTCCAGGGCCTGGGACGAGCAGGTGCGCAAGGCGGGCTACGACCCGCAGCCCAACGATTCGATCTTCAACTGGGATATCGTGCGCGCCGAATTGTCCGGCGGCAGCAGGCCATCGGCGACGGCGGCCCGCAGCAACCTCGGCAACTCCAATGGCGCCAAATTCGATCTAAACCAGAACTACCTGAAATACGCTGAGGGAACCGGTAATTCACGGATCTACCCCGGCCACCGGGTGGATGCGATCGCGCAGGAGCCGGACGGCCGCTACTCGGTCACCGTGACCAAACTCGACCCGACCGGCATGGTGCTCGGCAACCGCACCCTCACCTGCGATCGCCTGTTCCTCGGCGCCGGTTCGGTCGGCACCTCGGAGCTGCTGGTGCGCGCGCAGGCCACCGGCGCGCTGCCGAACCTCAACGAGCACGTCGGCGACGGCTGGGGCACCAACGGCGACGTGGTGCTGGGCCGCGGCGCGAGCCAGCTGGCCCGGTCCGGCCAGGGCGTGCCGAGCGCGAGCCGGATCTACGACGAATCCGGCGCCCCGCTCACCCTGGAAAGCTGGTACATCCCCGGTATTCCGTTCGAAACCGGCGCGCTCGGTTCGCTCGGTATGGTGCTGGACCCGGCCCGCGCCCGCTTCGGCTACAACCCGGGCAACAACGGTGTCGGCCTGTCCTGGTCCACCGCCAACCGTGACGGCGTTGTCGCCGCGGCGCGCGCGGTCGATCGGCGGATCGCCGAGCGGGCCGGTGCGCTCGCGGACTACGGGTTGCTCGGCTACGACGCGAACGCCGTATTCACCGCGCATCCGCTCGGCGGTGCGGTGCTCGGCCGGGCGACCGACAACTACGGTCGCGTGCACGGCCACCCCGGCCTATATGTGATGGACGGTGCGGGCATCCCCGGCAGCACCGCCACCGCGAATCCATCGCTCACCATCGCCGCCATCGCCGAGCGCAATATCGAGGCGATCATCCGCGCGGGTCACTGACCCCTCGACCCGAAAATGCCGTTTTATCAGGCATTTTCGGCGTATGGGAATGATTGATCCCGATCGGTGCATCCGGCACCGGGATCCGTGATCACCGAACGCGCGGACGCCGATTACCCTCGGCCGGGACCGTTCGGTGTTGAAGGGATCCAACGTGGTGGAACACGACCCCTATCGGGGCACGCTGCTCAGGCCGGACGATCCGGTGCCGCCCGAGGGGGATTACCCGCGCAAACCGCCCGCGCTGTGGACGGATTTCCTGATGCTCGCGCTGGCCGTGCTCTCGGTCGGGCTGCTGATCTGGGTGACGTTCTTCCAGGTCTCGGCGCAGACGCACCGGACCATCGTGTTCGTCGACTACGCGACCTGCGCGGTCTTCTTCATCGAATTCGTCTGGCGCTGGCGGCGCGACGGCTGGCCGTGGACCTTCCCGCTGGTCTACTGGTACGAGGTACTGGGCATGATCCCGATGACCAGCCCGTTCCTGCGCGGGTTCCGGCTGCTGCGGATCGTGGTCATCGTGGTCCGGCTGGCCAGGGCGGCCGACCGCGCCTTCGGCGACCGGATCACCGCCGCCGTGGTGAACCGCTTCCTGAACACCATCGTCGAGGCGATCAAGCGGCCGGTGGCGATCGCTGTGCTCGACGAGGTGGCCGAGGTGCTGCGCTGCGGCAACTACACCCGCAATATCGCCTCCGCGCTGCAGGAGAACCGCGCGGAGATGGACGAGATGATCCTCGAGCTCATCAAGAAGGATCCGCAGGCGGGCAAGATCCGCTATATCCCGTTCCACGACGACATCATCCGGTTGATCGCCGATACCGTTTTCCGCCTCGTCTTCGAGGTGCTCGACGATCCGCGCACCGATGAATTCGTCGCTGATGCGTTGCGGGAGAACGTGGATCAGATCCGGGCCGCGGTGGCGGCCGGGGTGCGGGTGCCGCCGTCGGCGTACGGCCCGACCCCGGTCGATCGGACCGCGCGCGCCATTCTCGCCCAACAGCGGCCGCGCCCCAGCTGACGAAGTTGAATTCGCGGCGTTCGGGGCGCTGCGTGGTTATGCTTCGCTGCCGCCTCCGCGCCTGACCTCACGCCGCGGTTCAGTGTGCGCCGTGCCGGATTTCGTCGCGGTGGTCGGGGTATCGGAGGGTTTCCCAGGTGACCATCGCACCGAGCACGGCGCACAGGATGGACAGCGATGCCAGCGCGGGCAGCGCCGCCGCCAGCGGGATCAGCGCCAGCAGCACGATCGCCGCGACGACCCGGGAGCTGGAGACCTTGCCGGTGCCGTAATGCTTGAATCCCACCAGCGCGAGCAGATACAGCACGACGCCGCCGTACAGCGCGTACAGCGGAACGCCGTACATCGCGTCCCGCAGCGTGTGGTGCGATTCGTCGCCGACGTAGTACAGCACCTTCTTCAAACCCAGTGATAGCGCGATGATTCCGACGATCATCGGGAAATGCCAGAAGGTGTAGCAGTTCCTGGCGATCTTGATCCGGCGTTCGCCGCGCGCCTGCTTCAGCGCGTGTTCCACCGCCAGCGCGGCCATATCGAAATATGCCCACCAGAGCAGACCCGAAATCGCAAGGCCCAGCAGCGATCCCAGCGCGATCGGCCAGGAGATCGGCAGCCCGGCGACGCCGACGCCGATGGCGACGATCGATTCGCCGAGCGCGACGATGATGATGAGCCCGTGCCGCTCGGCGAAATGGCTCGCCGAATACAGCCGCCAGCCGTCGCCGGACAGCATCGTCCACAGCATGTCGCCGGCGATGGCGGCGATCCACAGGCCGATCTGCACGCCGCCGGAGGTCGTCGCCGCGATCACCAGCAGCGTCGTTCCGATGGTTATGGATCCGATGGCCCAGCGGGTCACCTGCGCGCGCAGCTGCGGGTCCTCCGCGCTGATCAGCCAGAACATCACCAGATGCACAAGGCGCACAACCGTATACGCGATGGCGAAGACCAGCGGCCCGTACCAGCCGCCGGGCAGATCGTGGAACGCCTCCGGCACCGTGAGCGCCGCGAGGAACGCGCCGCCCATCGCGATGAAGATGGCCACCCGGGAGAAGCCCTCGTCGGCGCGCACCACATTGCCCAGCCACGCGTAGCTGACCCAGAGCCACCACATGATGGCGAGCACCAGGAAGGCGCGCAGCACGTTGACGGCGCTGGTTTCCTCGGCGGCCAGATCGGTCACCATGGTGAAGGCGAAGACCAGCACCAGATCGAAGAAGAGCTCGAGCTGGGTGACCGAGGCGCCCTCGGTCACCGGCACGGTTCGAACGCGTGTGGCTTTGCTCATGCCGCTCATCGTCGCATCCGCACACTACCGCTGCGCGCCGAATCATCCGCGCGTCGGCAAATTTCGCTCACCGCGCCATCACACTCGAATAGACCTGCGGTTATACGGATTCCGTCCGATAATTATCGGCCTCTGGATAACGTTCGGCGAACTCGATGAAATTCTGCACCGCGAGCTCACCGGATTTCCGCATGTTGCGTTTCAACAGGATTCCCGGCACCGGCATCGGCAGATATACCTCGGTGTGATACCAGAGCCGGGTGCCGTCCGCGTCCGCGGAAACCTCGAACCAGCCGCCCCCTTTGACCCCCCTGGTGCTGTCGGTGATCTGCCAGGACATTCGATCCTCGGTCCAATCGTATTCCAGCACTTGCAGATCCGAGCTGCCCATCACATCCGCCTTGACGAATACGCGGCGCGGTCTGCCCTGTTCGTCCCTGGTTGCGACGCGTGCGTCGCGATAGGTCGGCGACCATTCCGGTAGTAATTCCACCGCCGACAGCGCATCCAGCACCTGCGCGGGGTCGATGTCGACGACGAAGCGAATATCGGTTTTCGTGCGCATCACTTACCTCCGCCCCCCGATGGGTCAACTCGGCCGATTCTTCCCATGCGCCGTTCGATCCGTCAACAGTCTCGGATCACACCAGACGCCAATTTCTTGGGCGTACCGGCGGGTAATGCTTGTCTTCGCCAACGGCGACAACGATTTTGGCCGGATGGGCGATCTCGATGTTTACCGAGGTGATCGCGTCCGCGCCTAATGGGCGCTGCCGGACGAAGTCCGTCTTCAGCCCGCGCATGGCCGGAAGCGTTTGCGGAGGTACGCCTATCATCGAATGGCCCGGCGCGCGGACCGGCGGCCGAGGCGTGGGAGGTGACGGTGAAAAACTCGGAAATTCGCGAGCGGGCTCGCGATGCCATCGCGATGGGTCGGGTATTCGGCGAGCCATACGAATCCGCTGGCGCGGTGGTAATTCCGGCCGCCATCGTCGGTGGTGGCGGTGGTGGCGCGGGCTACCAGGATGAGGGCGGCGAGGGATCGGCCCTGGCGTTCGGCGGTCGTCCGGTCGGCGCCTTCGTGCTGCGCGATGGCGTGGTCACCTGGCAGCCCGCCGTCGATGTGAACACGATCGTCCAAACCGTCGGCTGGGTGCTGAGCACCGGGATCGTCGCGTTCGCCCTGCTTCGACTGCCCCGCCGTCTGCGGGGGTAAGGGATTCAGTCCGCGATCGCGGGTTCCACGATGGCGTCCGGGCCCGGGTACATCAGCGATTCGTGGCCGTCATCGAAGCGGACGACGTAGGGCGGACTACCCTGCGGTCCCCGGACCTCGATGATCTCGCCCTGTCGATCGCTTTGTCCCACAACATGTCCGTGCACGTGCAATCGGTCTCCGACATTTGCCTGCATCCGATCATTATCGAATGGGCGTGACGCGCGTCACAAGGACCGACCGGTCGTCTACTGCGGATTGGCAACCGGTCGATCAGGCGCCGATCAGCCGGTCCACCGCCGTGGCGATCAGATCCTGGCTCTGCTCCTCGCCGAATACCTCCGGCAGCGTGAGCCGGTCGACGATGAGCCAGTTCAGCGCGAGATACAGCAGCAGCACCGACTTTTCGTCACCGGGCAGCCCGGCGTCGATGTGGTTGCGCACGTTGAATTCGATATCCGCGCGCACCCGTTCGGTGAGCACCGCGCGCAGCTCCGGCCGCCTTGTCGCCTCCAGTCGCAGTTCGAGCAGGGCGAGATAGCCGTTCCGGAACCCCTCCAGCCTGCCGACCGCCTCGCGCATCAGCTCGATGATGTTGGTCTTGGTCTTGGGGCCGGTCGCCAGCTTGGCCATGGTCTCCTCGCTCGGCTGCAACCGCTCATAGAACCGGCTGCCCGCCTGGGTCAGCAGGTCGTCGCGGTTGGCGAAGTAGTTGGACGCGGTGCCCGCCGGCACCTTCGCCTCCTTGTCGACCGCGCGAAAGGTCAAGCCGCGCGCGCCATCTCGGGCCAGCACCTCCAGGGCGGCGTCCAGCAGCGCATGCCGTCGCTCGGGATTGGTCCGCACTTGACACCACTCCATTCGTAGTACTACCTTCAGATCACTACATGCAGAGTACAACAGATAGGGCGGTAACAGCATGCGAAAGCTTGTCTACTACGTGGCGGTGTCGCTCGACGGCTACATTGCCGGGCCGAACGGGGAGTTCGACTTCTACCCACTGTCCGAGGAAATGTCCGCCTGGATCAACGAGCGTTACCCGGATACGGTGCCGGCCCATATCCGTCCGTACTTCGGGCTTGCCGTCGACGCACCGAACAAGGTGTTCGACACGGTCATAATGGGCCGCGGCGCATATGAACCGGGCCTTGCCGACGGTGTCGCCAGTCCGTACCCACATCTGAAGCAATACGTGGTCTCCACCACGCTCGGCAAAAACGACTACCCCGCAGTGGAACTCGTCGACAGCGATCCGGTGGAACTGGTGCGTCGGCTCAAAAAGGAAGATGGCAAAGACATTTGGTTGTGCGGCGGCGGCAATCTGGCCGGTCAGCTCATCGACGAGATCGATGAGCTGATCTTCAAGAGCTACCCGGTGCTCGCCGGCGCCGGAATCCCGGCCCTCACCGGCAACTTCCGGCCGAACCGATTCCGGCCCACGCAACGCCGCGAATTCGACAACGGCGCACAGGTCACCTGGTTCTCGCGGAGCTGATCGAGGCACGGTTCCGGATTTCTACCAGCGCGAAAGGCGAAACTTATGCGAAAAATGCCAAATACGGTTTCCGTCAACGAAATTCGGCATCGGTTCGGCAGCGGGCCGATTCGCACCGCGCCGAAGGCGGCCTGGCCGCGGCAGGGCAGGCGCGGCAGGCGTTGAGTTGCGGGTGAGTTCTGTTGGAGCAGTGGATAACTCACCCGAACCCCATTACTCGGCGCGGTCGTAGACCAGGTACAGCGCGCCTGATTCGGTGGTGGACAGATCGGTGAGCCGCCAGTGGGCTGCCGGAATGCCATCCTCGAACAGGCGCGCACCGCCGCCCGCCACCTCCGGGCACAGGGTGATCGTCAGCCGGTCCACCTCGCCGGCCGCGAGCAGCGCCCGGATGACGCTGCTGCTGGCCAGCACGACGATGTCGCCGCCGGGCTCGCCGCGCAACCGCTTGACCGTCTCGACCGGATCCGCGTCGGCCAGCCGCGAATGCTGCCACGGCGTCTCGGTGAGCGTCCTGGAGAAGACGATCTTGTCCACCTCGTCCAGCCAGGTGGCGAAGGCGCGATCGCGCGGATCGGCGTGCTCGTCGGCCGCGACGGTCGGCCAGTACCCGCCGAAACCCTGGTAGTTCTTGCGGCCGAGCAGCGCGGTCGTCGCGGCCTGCGTCATCCGGACCATCCGGTCGCGGGCGGTATCGCCGACCGCGTGCGGCACGATCCAGCCCATGTCGTACTCGCCGCCCGGCCCATTGACCCGGCCGTCCATGGACAGCGAGATATTCGCGACTACCCGACGAGTTCCGTTGTCGGCGTTCATGGTTCGTTCTCCTTCTGTGGTTTCGCGGCCTCTTGCCGCGTTACATCGAATACTTCCCGGCGACGGCGGCCGGAACATCTGCCAGCTGGCGGATATCGGGCCGGCGTGGTGGCGGATATCCGACCGGGTCGCTGGGTCGGGTTCGGCATGGAAGACTGCGGAGCACGATGCGGGTCGAACATTTCCCCGGCGAATCGTCCGTATTCGTCGGGCGAGTCGAGGAGCTGGCGGTGGTCGGTGCGGCGCTGGCGCCCGGCCGGGTGCTGACCTTGGTGGGTCCTGGCGGCTGCGGCAAGACTCGGCTGGCCGCCCGGGTCGGCCGGGAGCGGGCGCCGGACTGGCCGGACGGTGTCTGCTGGATCGATCTGGCCGACGAATCCGATGACGCCGTGGTCGTCCAACGGGTCGCGACCGCGCTGGCGCTGCCGCTACCGGGTGCGGCGGACCCGGTCGGTGCGCTGGTGCACGGTCTCGGCGAGCAGCGCAGGCTGCTGATCATGGACAACTGTGAGCAGGTGCGCGCGGGAGTCGCCGCAGTGGTCGCGGGCCTGCTCGCGCATTGTGCCGGGACGGGTGTGCTGACGACCAGCCGGGCTCCGCTCGGCCTCGCCGGTGAGCGGCTGCACCGCGTACCGCCGCTCGAACTGCGTGACGCGCTGACCCTGTTCCTGGACCGGGCCGGCCTGGATTCCGCGGGACAGCCGGAACGCGAAGCGGCCAGGCAGGTTTGCGACCGGCTGGACCGGCTACCGCTGGCGCTGGAACTGGCCGCGGGCTGGGCAAGTACCTTATCGCTTGCGCAGCTTGCCGATCCGCTGCGGAAACCGTATGAGGTGCTCGACGGCGGCGGCCCGAATGCGCCGTTCCGGCAGCGTACCCTCGCCGAATCCATGCGTTGGAGCCACGACCTGCTCGACGCCGACGAACGCCTGCTGTTCCGCGCGCTCGCCGTCTTCGAGCCGGGGTTCTCGTCCGAAATTCTCACCGGGGCGACGGAACTTCCGGCCGGTCGGCAGCTGCGCGCACTACGCGGCCTGATCGAGAAGTCACTGGTGTCCGCGGAAACCGGCGGTCTCGTCGCTCGCTACCGGATGCTCGGCGTGATCCGCGAATACGCCGCGCTCAGGCTGGCCGAGGCCGGAGCGGTCACCCGGGCGCGCGACGCGCATCTCGCGGCGTGCCGGGCCTTCGTGGCCGGCGTAGCGCCGCTGCTCGACACCGACAAGGATGCGTGGTGTGCCCGAATCTCCCTGGAATACGCGAATATTCGAGCCGCGATCGACTGGGGGCTGAGTAGGCGGGACCGGACCGACGGGCGGGAGCTCGCCGCAGGCATTGCCTGGTTCTGGCACCTCGGACCGCACGGTCGGGACGGGCTGCGCCGGTTGCGCGCCGCCGCCGAGCCGGATACCGGTGACGACATCCAGGCGCGGGTGCTCGTCGGGCTCGCACTCGTCGCGGACACCGCGGAACCCGGTGCGGCCGGATACGAAAATGCCCGTGCCGCAGCGGAATTGGCCGACAGGGTGGGTGCGGAGCGGGTCGGGTTGCTGGCGCGTGTGCTTTGCACCATCTGCCTGCTCGGCACCGACCCGGCGGGTGCGCAGACCGCGGCCCGCGCGGTGCGCGACGCGGCCCTGCGCGCGGACGACGGGTTCGTCGCGGATGCGGCACGTGCGCTCCTCGGCCTCACCTACCTGCTCCGCGATGAGCTGCCATCCGCCGTCGCCGAACTGCGGCCCGCCGTCGACGGTTTGCAGCGCCGCGGCGATCGTGCCGTCGCGTCGTCGGCGCTGGTCTGGCTTGCCATGGCGTCGGCGCGGTCCGGCCTGCTCGGGTCCGCGGCGGAAATCGCCGAACGGGCAGTAGCCGTCGCCGAGCCGCTGCAGGATTTCAACCGCATCGGCACGGCCAGGGCGGTACTCGCCGAAATCCGGATCACCCAGGGCGACATCGCGGCCGCCGCCGCGGCGCTGGCGCCGATGGACCGGCTCATCGAGGGAGCCGAGGCGCGCCCGTATATTCCGGGTTGGGAGCGGGTGCACGGGCTGCTCGCGCTGGCCGAGAATGCCGCGGGCACGGCGATCGATTGGTGCCTGCGTGAGGCAAAGATATACGGGCACAACGATATTCACCGGCTGACACCGTGGACCAAACTGGTGCTCGCGTCGGCGCTGCGGCGCGGCGCCGAGGGCTCGGTGCGCGCGGATTCGCTGTGGTCCAACACATCCGCGTCGACTCCGACCGAGCTCGCGTCCGAATTGCTTACCGAACTCGGCACGGATCCGACCGTATCCGCACTGCCGTCGCTACGCGCCGAAGTGTTGGAAGAACAGGCATTTCTCGCTCGGGGCACGATGTTCGGCGCCGCCGAAGGAATCGAGCGGGCATTGCGCCTACACCACGAGGCGCTACGGATTCGCGCCGAGCACGGCCTGTTACTGGGATGTGTGCAGAGCCTGGAGGCATTGGCCGCGATACTCCACGACCGCGGCGCATCCGAGACGGCGGCCGTACTGCTCGGTGCGACCGAGCGGGCCCGCATCGAAACTGGTTCGGCCGCAGCAAATTTCGTCAACGATCTACGTGCCGAGCTGAAATCCCTACCGGCACTGGACGAACAACTGGCGCGGGGCCGCTCGCTCGAACCGCAGGCCGCGGTCGAGTACGCCACCAGAGCGCGCGGGAAACGCAACCGACCCGAAAGCGGTTGGGCGAGCCTGACTCCCACCGAGCGCTCGGTCGTCGAGCTGGCGGTGTCCGGCATGTCCAATCCGGAAATCGCGGACCGGTTGTTCATCGGCCGGGGCACGGTGAAAACCCATCTGGCGCACGTCTACGCCAAACTGGGCGTGGCGAACCGGACCGAACTGGCCCGGCTCAGTGCCGAACGGTCAAGCGGCGCTGAGGAATGACAGGCGAACCTGGCGTTCCGGATTGTCGACGTTCAGGTCGACCAGCGCGATCGACTGCCAGGTGCCGAGGGCGAGCGCGCCACCGATGACGGGCACCGTGGCGTAGGGCGGGATCAGCGCGGGCATCACATGGGAGCGTCCGTGCCCGCGCGACCCGTGCGCATGCCGCCAGCGATCGTCGGCGGGGAGCAGGTCGCGCAGGGCGGCGAGCAGATCGACATCGCTGCCCGCGCCCAGTTCGATGATCGCGATCCCGGCGGTGGCATGCGGGACGAAGATGTGCAGCAGTCCGTCCTCGCCCGCCTCGCGCGCGAAGTCCGCGCACTGGCGGGTGAGGTCGTGCACCACCTCGGTTCGTCCGGTGGTCACGTCGAATACGGTGCTCTTCACGATTGGGTCTCCCTCCTCTTCCGGGTTCGATTACCCATCCTCGCGCAGGATCTCGGCCACCCGCAGCGACGTCTCGTGCAGCCGGTTGAACAGGTCGAGGATCAGCTCGAGCTGTTCAACGGTGTAATCGGCGGTGGTCTGGGCGAATTCGCGGGGGAATACCTCGTAGTGCCGCCCGATCTCGGCGATGCGCTCCGGGACGGCGGTGATGATCACCCGCCGCCGGTCCCGCGCATCGTGTTCGCGGCGCACGAAGCCGCTCTTCAGCAGCCGGTCGATCATTCGGGTGATCGCGCCGGTGGTCAGGCCGGTCTGCGCGGCCAGCTCGCCCGCGGTCGCCGATCCGGTCACCCGCAGGGTGTTCAGGCAGCGCAGGTCGGTGACGTGCAGACCGACCCGATCGGCGATGAGCTGGTGCAGCACTATGCCGTCGGTAGCGCTGCGCTGGGCCGCGTAGGTCAGCGCGGCGGACAGCTCCGCTCTCTTCTCGGCCATCCCTTGACGGATTCCTCTCACTCAATCAATATCTTACTGGATCAACTATTGATCCATGCAGTTGATGAACTATTCAGATTGTATCGAGGGGATCGCCATGACCGTTGACCAGCACACCGACGAACTCGCCATCCGTCAGCTGTTCCAGCGCCAATCCGAGGCCTGGGCCGCGGGTGACGCCAAGGCGTTCAGCGAGGTATTCACCGAGGACGCCGACTACATCACCTTCCTCGGCACCTATCACCGGGGCCACACCGAAATCGAGACCATGCATATACCGCTGTTCGAGCGATTCCAGAAGGGATCCCGGCTCGACGGCGCCGAACTCCGCTTCCGCTTCCTCGCACCCGACGTGGCGATAGTGCAGAGCGTCGGTGCGCTGGTGAAGGGAAAGGGCAAGCGCACCAAGCGCAACACCAAGGTGCAAACCACCGTGGTGGTGCGCCAGGACGGCGAATGGCGGATAGCCGCGTTCCAGAACACCAAATACAGCTGGCTGCTCGCCGGACTCTCCGCGATGTTCGACCGGCGGATGGCGCCGTCGATCCAGGTCGCGTGAACCGGAGCGGCGGCGTGCGGGAGGTGGCGGCAAAAGCCCTGGATCGCGATCGGTAGTCTTGGTGGCTGGTAACAGCTGATTGTCGATCTTGGAGGACTCCCGCCGTGGCTCTCGTCGTTCAGAAGTACGGAGGCTCCTCGGTCGCCACCGCCGAACGCATCCGCCGCGTCGCTGAGCGGATCGTCGAGACGAAGAAGCAGGGCCACGACGTGGTGGTCGTCTGCTCCGCGATGGGCGACACCACCGACGAGCTGCTGGATCTGGCCCAGCAGGTCGCGGTCACCCCGCCCCCGCGCGAAATGGATATGTTGCTCACCTCGGGCGAGCGCATCTCGAACGCGCTGGTCGCGATGGCGATTCACTCGCTCGGCGCGGAGGCCCGCTCGTTCACCGGCTCGCAGGCCGGCGTGATCACCACCGGCGCGCACGGCAACGCGAAGATCATCGATGTCACCCCGGGCCGGCTGCGCGACGCGCTGAACGAGGGCACCATCGTGCTGGTCGCGGGCTTCCAGGGCGTCAGCCAGGACAGTAAGGACGTCACGACGCTCGGCCGCGGCGGTTCGGATACCACCGCGGTGGCGCTGGCCGCCGCGCTACAGGCCGACGTCTGCGAGATCTACACCGACGTGGACGGCGTCTTCACCGCCGACCCGCGGATCGTGCCCAATGCGCAGCGCCTGGAAAAGATCTCCTACGAGGAGATGCTGGAGCTGGCGGCCTGCGGAGCAAAGGTGCTCATGCTGCGGTGCGTCGAATACGCGCGCCGCTACAACGTGCCCGTTCATGTCCGCTCGTCCTATACCGACAAGCTGGGCACCTACGTTTACGGATCGATGGAGGACATCCCCTTGGAACAGGCAATCCTCACGGGCGTCGCGCACGACCGCAGCGAGGCCAAGGTGACCGTGGTCGGACTACCGGATGTGCCGGGCTACGCCGCCAAGGTGTTCCGTGCCGTCGCCGACGCCGAGATCAACATCGACATGGTGCTGCAGAACATCTCGAAGGTGGAGACGGGTAAGACCGACATCACCTTCACCCTGCCCAAGACCGATGTGGCGCGGGCCGTCGAGGTGCTCACCAAGCGGCAGGCCGAAATCGGTTTCGCCCAGGTCATTTTCGATAACCACATCGGCAAGGTGTCGCTGGTCGGCGCGGGTATGAAGAGCCATCCCGGCGTCACGGCCAAATTCTGTGAGGCGCTCGCCGAGGCGGGGGTGAACATCGACCTCATCTCCACCTCGGAGATCCGGATCTCGGTTCTGGTCAAGGACACGGAACTGGATGAGGCCGTCAAGGTGTTGCACAAGGCGTTCGATCTGGGCGGCGACGAGGTCGCCGTTGTGCACGCGGGAACGGGACGATAACTCATGGGTGTTCGGGTAGGTGTGGTCGGCGCGACCGGTCAGGTCGGCGCCGTCATGCGGAAACTGTTGGAAGAGCGCAACTTTCCGGCCGACGAGGTGCGATTCTTCGCATCGGCGCGGTCGGCGGGTAAGACGCTGCCGTGGCGCGGCGGCGAAATCGTCGTCGAGGACACCGAGACCGCCGATCCGACGGGACTCGATATCGCGCTGTTCTCGGCGGGCGCCACTATGTCGCGGGTGCAGGCGCCGCGGTTCGCCGCCGCCGGTGTCACCGTGATCGACAACTCCTCGGCCTGGCGCAAGGATCCGGATGTGCCGCTGGTGGTCAGCGAGGTCAATCCGGAGCAGACCCGCAATCTGGTCAAGGGCATCATCGCCAACCCGAACTGCACGACGATGGCCGCCATGCCGGTGCTCAAGCCGCTGCACGACGTGGCCGGGCTGCGCAGGCTGATCGTCTCCAGCTACCAGGCGGTGTCGGGCAGCGGGCTGGCCGGTGTGGAAGAGCTTGCCACGCAGGCCCGTTCGGTGATCGGCGAGGTCGAGAAGCTGGTGCACGACGGCGGCGCCGTGCCGTTCCCCGCGCCGAACAAGTACGTCGCGCCGATCGCGTTCAACGTATTGCCGCTGGCCGGTTCGCTGGTCGACGACGGCTCCGGCGAGACCGACGAGGATCAGAAGCTGCGCAACGAGAGTCGCAAGATCCTCGGCATTCCGGAGCTGCTGGTGAGCGGCACCTGCGTGCGCGTCCCGGTCTTCACCGGCCACTCGCTGTCGGTGAATGCCGAATTCGCCGAACCGCTTTCGGTCGAGCGGGCCAAGGAACTGCTCGCCAAGGCGCCGGGTGTGAAGCTGGTCGACGTTCCGACGCCGCTGCAGGCCGCGGGCATCGACGAATCCCTCGTCGGGCGGATCCGCCAGGATCCCGGCGTGCCGGACGGTCGCGGTCTGGCCCTGTTCATCTCGGGTGACAATCTGCGAAAGGGCGCGGCCCTCAACACGATTCAGATCGCCGAGGTTCTGCTCGAGCATCGCTGAGCTTTCGGCAGCGCCCCCGGTTCCGGCCGGGGGCGCTTTCGTTTATGCGGACGAGCTCAGCGGGCGCGTAGGCCGTCGAAGATGATGGCGAAGGTGCGGTCGCGCTGTTCGGGGGTCGCGGCGGTGTGTACGGCGTCGAACGTCGCCTTGACCACGCGCATCAGGTCGGTGATCTCGATATCGCCGCGTACCGCGCCGGATTGTTGTGCGCGAGTTAGTAATTCGGCGACGGCGGCATTGAGGTCGCGGGTCGGTGCGGTGTTCCGCAGATTCTCGACGCCGAGCGCCTCGGCCAGGTCGCGCTTGAGGGTGCCGCCGGACACCAGGTGTTCGAGGAATTCGAAGAAGGCGCGGCCGGGGTCGTCGGCGGTCGCCAGCTCGCGGGCGTAGCCGATCATGCGTTCCATTTGATCCAGGATCGCGGCGCCGAAAAGCGCTTCCTTGGTGGGGAAGTGGCGGTAGACGGTGCCCGCGCCGACCCCGGCGCGGCGGGCGATCTCGTCCAGCGGAACCGAAAGCCCCTCGGCCGCAAAGGCTTCCTGGGCCGCGGCGAGTACCCGCTCGCGGTTGCGGCGGGCATCGGCGCGCAGGGGCCTGCCGGGATCGTTCATGTGGCGAGTCTAGTTGACCCATTGACAAGCGGGGCGCTCGCCCCGGATGATAAACGGGCTAGGCGTTCCGCTTAATTGAAGAAGGTGTGTCATGGTCGAGGCAGCACAGGGCTCCCCGCGCGAGGTGGTCGAGCGGTTGTTCCGGGAATTGCCCACCCGCAATGCCGAGGCGTTCGCGGCGGCGTTCGCGCCCGACGGGGTGTTCGAGATGCCGTTCATGCCGGACGGTGTCCCCGTCCGGTTGGTGGGGCCGGAGGAGATTCGAAAGCACTTGGGGGAGAGGTGGTCCCGGATCAGCCAGGTCCAGGTGCATGGGGTGCACCCGCATATCCACGAGACCACGGACCCGGAGGTCATCGTCGTCGAGAACGATGTGGACGTCTCCTATCCGGGCGCGGAGCGAACGGTGGTTCGCTCGTCGGTCAACGTGGTCCGGGTCCGGGACGGCAAGGTGACGCTGTTCCGCGACTACATGGATTCCGCGCGCCTGGCCCGTGCTGCCGCGAGTCGGTAGCGAAAGACGTTGCGATCAGCGGTTTTCCAGTGTGGCGATGGCGGCGAGGAACAGATCGGAGTTGTCGCGCACGAATTGGTCGCGCGGATACGGCATGGCCTGCTGGATCCACGCGGTGAGCGTTTCGCCGAAGCCGCCCACCAGAAAACGCGCCGTCAGCTCGATGGCCGGATCATCGGGCGATCGGTCGGGCAGCAGTCGCAGCAGCACCGCGCCGAAGGTGCGCGAGGCGTCCTCGGTGCGGGCGAGCCGCCGCTCGGCCACCTTCGGATGGCCATATGCCTTGGTGGATAACAGTTTTCCCTTCGCGGGTGCGGCGAGGAAGAAATCCACCATCGCCTCCACCGTCGCGACGACGGTGGTCCGCCGGTCGGTTCCGGTATCGGCTACGGCCGTGAGCACCGCCGCCGACAGCTGCCGGAAGGCCAGTTCGAAGGCCGCGACGACCAGTTCGTCCAGATCGGCGAAGCTCTCGTAGACGAACCGGGTGGACAGCCCGGCCTGTTTGGCCACCGTTCTGATGGTCAGCGCGCCGGGCCCGTCCAGCGCCATCACCTCGAACGCGGCCTCCAGCAGCTGTTCGCGCCGGTTGGCGCGCCGCTGGTCGGCCGGTATGCCGCCGTAGGTGCGCGCCCGATTCGTCATCCGCATATCTTGACACAAATGTTTCCTGAATTTAGCTTGATTCGGGAGACATGTGATTCCTGATCGAGGAGTGCGGTATGGCGGATCTTGGGCGGGTGGCGCTCGCGCTCAACAGCCCGATGCCGGACGGTCCGTTGCCGACGCATGCGGACGACTGCTTCGGCTGCGGGACCCGCAACCCGGCAGCGGTGGGAATCGCGTTGCGGCTCAGCGAGAATCGAATCGTCGGTGAGCTCAGCCTCGACGAAAGACATCAGGGCGCACCGGGATTGGCGCACGGCGGGGTGATCGCCGCGGTACTCGACGAGGCCTGCGGGTCGGTCCCGACCTCCATGTGCGTCCCGGCCGTCACCGCCAAGCTGGAGGTGAACTACGCCGCGCCCGCGCCGCTGCACCGGCCGCTGACCGTATCGGCGATACTCGATCGACGGGCGGGCGAGCGCAAACTGCACATATACGGCTGGCTGGAACTCGACGGCAAGTTGATCGCCGAGGCCGATGCCCTGTTCGTCGTCGTCTCGCCGGACCACTTCTTCGCGCACGGCGCGAAGGCGGGCGATATCCCGTTCTTCGGCGTCTGATCTACTCGCGGATACCGGGTGCGCCGGGCCCGAGGCATACCACGATCACACAGCCGGGCGGGGTATCGGCGAACGGTGCCGCCAGCGGATAGTTCAAGCAGCTCAACACATTACAGCCCGGATAGGCGTCCGGCCCGATGCCGAATACCGCGAGCAGGATGTCGGAGTCGAAGTAGCCGCGCGGGTCGAGGTGCTCCGGCGGTTCCACATACGGTCCCGGATCGGGTATCGGCTGATCCCGGAATGCCGCGACCAGCCGCCGGAAGAATTCGTGCGGCAGCTCGGCCTGATTCTGATAGGTGCCCAAAAACCCTTGGCTGCTCTGGTTTCCGAAGACGCCGGTCCAGACCACGGTCAGGTCGAGGCTGGGGATCACGAAGACGTTCTGCATGGCCAGCCCGGACATGATGTAGGTGTCGGCGGGCAGGAACTTCGGAATTTCGGCGCATCCGGGGCCGAGCCAGAACAGGTAGCCGTAGCAGTCGAGTGCGGGCGAGGGCTGGCGCGCCTTCCGCAGATACTCCTCGGACACCACCTGCGTCGCACCCCAGCGCCCGTCGTCGCCGACCAGCAGGCCGAGCTTGGCGAAATCGTCGGGCGGGATCATCAGATGCGCGTATCCGTAGGTGTGCCCGGCCCGATCGCGCGCCCAGTAGTAGTCGCCGCGTTGAATTCCCAACGGGTCGAACAACTCTCGCTGCGCGAACTGCTGCAGCGGTTCGCCGACCGCCGATTCGATGACGTAGGACAGCAGATCGACATTGCGCTGGCTGTAGCTGAAATGGGTGCCGGGCGGATAGTCCAGCGGTACCCCGAGCGACTGGACCGCGCTGTTCGGGTCGAGCGGAATCACCCCCGTGACGCCTTCGGTCAGCACGCCCACCCGCATGCCCGAGGATTCGGTGAGCAGATCCGCCACCGTGATCGATCGGTGCGCCTCGTCGCCGAGGCCGGGCGGCAGATAGCGGCCGATCGGTGCGTCGAGATCGAGTTCGCCACGGTCCCAGGCGATTCCGGCGAGCAGTGAGACGACGCTCTTGGTCGCACTCCAGATATTCCAGGCGATACCGTCGGTTTCCGCATTGTGCGGGCCGGTGCCGACCAGACAACCGTGCCGAAAGACCTGAACGTTCAGCCGGTTTCGGCTGCCCGCGAAATCCATGGCGGCGTCCAGTGCGGCGGCGTCCAGACCGACCTGCTCCGGTGTCGCCCGCGCCGGCTCGCGCCCGGACGAGGCCACACAGCGCACCTCGTCGTCGGCACGCGCCGTCCCCGCACACGCGCTCCCCGCCAGCAGCGTCACCGCCGCGATCCCGGCCAGGAATCCTTGGATACGGCCCATGCGCGTCAGGCTATCGGCCCGACCCCATCGGAAATGCGCATTCGACGCACCGCGATCCCGCTGCGTCGAATTCCCAACACAATTGGACCCATCCGGCGTGTCCACCGCGATCCGGCTGGACCAACCGGCGGTGCCGGACCGCGCGCAGCGCCGACCATCGAGCCAGGATCAGCGGACAATCCTGGCGCGCACCAGGTACCACCCCGCCCCCGCACCGATAACCGCCAGCCCGGCCAATACCGAGCCGATGGGCAGTGCGAACCCGACGAGCACACAGCCGAGCGCGCCGACGATCGGCGCCCACCGCGGCGGGCGCTCCTCCGCCGCGGTCAGCGTCATGGCCGAGACGTTTGCCACCAGGTAGTACCCCAATACGGTGAACGACGAAAACCCAATGGCCGCACGCAGATCGAAGACCGCGGCAATCACCGCGACCAATAATCCGACGACCACCTCGGCGCGGTGCGGCACCCCGAAATGCGGATGGACCGCGGTCAACGCGTGCGGCAGATATCGATCCCGCGCCATCGCGAGCACCGTCCGGGAGACCCCGAGCAGCAGCGCGAGCAGCGAACCCGCCGCCGCGATCACCGCACCCACCCGCACCACCTGTGACATGTCGGGTGCGCCCGCGACGGTGACGACCCTGGCCAGCGGATCGGCGGCGCACGCCAGCCCTGCGGTCCCGAGTACCGCCGAAGCCGCAAGCGCCACAAGCAGATACACCGCCAGCGTGCCGCCGAGCGCCAGCGCGATGGCCCGCGGAATGGTGCGCCGCGGTTCGCGTACCTCCTCACCGAGTGTCGCGATCCTGGCGTAACCCGCGAACGCGAAGAACAGCAGCCCGGCGGCCGCCAGCACCCCACGCGGGCCCACTCGGTCGGGCAAAGGCATTGCCGCCGAATGCTTTCCGAACAAACCGATGATCACCACCAGCGACAGCACCAGCAGCACCACCGCGACGATGACGCGGGTGGCCAGCGCCGACTTCTGTACTCCCGCATAGTTGATCGCGGTGATCGCCAGCACCGCGCCGACGGCGACGATGCGCGAGTGTTCCGGCCACGCGTACGCGCCGACCGTCAACGCCATCGCCGCACACGAGGCCGTCTTGCCGACAACGAACCCCCATCCGGCGAGGTATCCCCAGAACGGCCCGAGCCGCTCGCGGCCATACACGTACGTTCCGCCCGACACCGGATAGCGCGCCGCGAGCCGCGCCGACGATGTCGCATTGCAATAGGCGATCACCGCCGCGATCCCCAGCGCGACGAACAACCACCGCCCCGCCGCCGCGGCCGCGGGCCCGAGCGCCGCGAAGATCCCCGCCCCGATCATCGCGCCGAGCCCGATGACAACGGAATCCAGCAGTCCCAACCGCCGCGCGAGCGCACCCATACCCGCATCCTCGCCGTTCGCGCCCGAATATGCGCGGCGACGGATCCGAATACGACGAACGCCGCCAGGCCGGGGGGTTGCCTGGCGGCGCGAATCGCCGACGCCACGCCAGCGTGGCGACTCTGGGTCGGCGTCCCACAAGCGCCTCTCGGCGAGTGGTCGCTCGAAGCGACAAAGGGTGCGGCCCGGGGCTGTCCGGACGCCGACAGTGAGCTACAACGGGGCAGGCCCCGCACCTATTCCGGCCGTCTGATGTGACGACCGCCACGCTGTCCGGCCGGTTGCCACAACTAGAATCAACGGGCTCAGGACGAAATGGGGGAATGTCAGATGTCCGATGACCCGGTTCTTGCCGAAATGCTCGCCGCGCTCGACCGCAGCCCAGAGGTAGTTGCGCTGCGGATACGGGTGATCGAGCTGCTTGCCGAGCGCGCCCGCTACACCGAGGCGCTGGCCCAGTGCGCCACCGCGCTCGCCCAGGATCCGGGTAATGCCGGCGCGGTGGAATTGCTGCAGCGGTGCACCTCCGCGCTCGCGGGCGAAGCGCCGCGGCCGGAGGCCGTCGCGGAGGTGTCATCGGAGCGGCAGGCCCACGCCACCGGCGCGCCCGAATACGATTGGGCCGCGGCCGAAGACCAGGTCGGCGACATCATCGCGCCCGCATTCCTGAACGATGGCCCGGCCGAATTCGTCACCGAGCACGATGTCGACGCCATTTCCCGTCCGTCCGTTTCGCTCGCCGACGTCGGCGGTATGGCGGATGTGAAGCGCCAGCTGGAGCTGACGCTGCTCGGCCCGATGCGCAATCCCGAATTCGCCAAGGCCTTCGGCACTTCCGCGCGCGGCGGTCTGCTGCTGTACGGCCCGCCCGGCTGCGGCAAGACCTTCATCGCCGCCGCGGTGGCCGGTGAGCTCGGCGCCAACTTCTATCCCATCGAAATCGCCGACATCCTGGACATCTACCACGGCTCCGGCGAACGCAACCTGCACCAGGTTTTCGAACTGGCCCGCCGCAACGCGCCGTGCGTGCTGTTTCTCGACGAGGTCGACGCGCTCGGCTACAAGCGCAGCCAGATGTCGGGCAGTGCGTGGATGCGCAATGTGGTGAATCAGCTGTTGAACGAAATGGATTCGGCGACAAGCAGTAACGAGGGCGTCTACATTCTCGGCGCGACCAATCACCCGTGGGATCTCGATGTCGCGCTGCGCCGCCCCGGCCGCTTCGACCGGATGATCCTGGTGACGCTGCCGGATCCGGAGGCGCGCACCGCGATTCTGCGCTACCACCTGAAGGATCGCCCCGTCGCCGGTATCGATCTGCGCGCCATCGTCGCGCGCACCGATGGCTTCTCCGGTGCCGATCTGGCTCACATCTGTACCTCCGCAACGCAATTGGCGATGGCCGAGTCGATTCGCACCGGTTCGGTCCGTCCCATCTCGATGCGCGATATCGAGGCGGCGATGGCCGAGATCAAGCCGAGTGCGGGCGCGTGGTTCGAATCCGCCCGCAACGTGGTCGAATTCGCCAATAACGACGGCTCCTACGACGAGTTGGCAAAGTACATGCGCGCCAAGAAGTTCCGCTGATTTCGCGGCGATGAACGCACAGGTCGAGCGGGCGCGGACGCTCATCGAACTGAACCGGCCCGCGGCGGCCCGGGAACTGCTTGCCACGGTGCTCGCCGCAGAGCCGGACAATGCGGGGGCGCTGGCCGCGCTTGCGAGCGCCTGGTACCAGTCAGGCGATTACGGGCAGACGATCACCAGCTGCCGGTCGGCGTTGAGCGCGCTGCCGACCTACCAATACGCTTGGCGGCTCCTGGCTTTCGCGGAATTCCAGTTGTCGCTGCGGTCCGCCGACGATCGACGGGAACAGTCGAGCCGTCGGCGCAATGCGGTGGCGGCGGCGCGGCGCGCCGTCGAACTCGGCCCCGAGGATGCCGAGAATCTGCGCACGCTGGCGGTGGTCCAGCAGTTCGCCGATCCGCGCGAGGCGTTGACGTTGCTCGACGACGCAATGGAATTGGAGCCGGAAAACGCCGGTATCCACCTGCTGCGCGGTGCGATCCTGCGCAGGCAGACCTCCCGCCCGGATGCGCTCGCGCAGGCCGATACCGCGCTGCGCAAGGCGCTGGAGCTGGATCCGGAAAATGCCCGCGCCCGCTACAACCTGGCGCTGACCCAGCTGGCCTCCGGCCGGCGCAGGGCGGGCCGGGACGGGTTGCGCAAGGCGGCCGAGCTGGATCCGGAGCTGGCCGACGAGGTGCGGGCACAGCTGGCCGTCTCGACCCGGATCGGCCGGATGCGATCGTTCGTCCGGAACTATCCCGCGGCGTACGCGGCCGTCCGCGCCGCTCGGGCCGATCAGCCGAGCGTAATCCGCAGTGGCCCAAGGAAACCCACCGTCCGCCTGATCGCCGCGATGGTGGGGTTCGGCATAATCGCGCTCTCGCACTTCCTCGGCAATTCGGACCGCGACCGTACGCCCGCGCCGGTTATCCCGAATATCCCTACCTACCAACCCTTTTCGACGCCGAATCGCCTCGTCCCGCCCGCATGGCCGGTCCTGCCGTCGCAGTTTCCGACCCTGGCGCCGCCACGTCCGACGCGGTGACCCGCCTCACTTAGCTGGAATCTATCGTTTTCTTGACTTAATCCAGAAAAGTCGGCAAGCTCGTGTCATGCACACCGATCCCCGTGAATGGTTGCGGGCCGCGGGCCTGCGGGTCACCGCCCCGCGGGTCGCGGTGCTGCGTACGGTCGCGAAACGGCCGCACGCGGACGCCGACGAGATAGCCGCGTCCGTCCGCGCGGAGCTGGGTTCGGTCTCGACGCAGGCCGTCTACGACGTGTTGCACGCCTGCGTGCGGGCCGGAATCCTGCGCCGCATCGAGCCCGCGGGCTCGTCGGCCCGCTACGAGACCAGGACCGGGGACAACCATCACCATCTGGTGTGCCGTGGCTGCGGCGCCGTCGTCGACGTCGACTGCGTCGTCGGCGCGGCCCCGTGCCTGACGCCCGATGACGACCACGGGTACGTCATCGACGAGGCGGAAGTCGTTTTCTGGGGCAGCTGCCCACGGTGCCGTAACTCCGCGGAATAGCCGAAAGGGATTCCGCGACAACGGCATTCAACTCGACAATCCGGGATGAAACCAAGCCGAGGAGGCTTCGAGATGGCCAAGCCGACAACCACCAATTCCGGCGCTCCGGTGCCGAGCGACGGCGAATCGCTCACCGCGGGCACGCAGGGTCCGGTCCTGCTGCACGACTACTACCTGATCGAGAAGCTGGCCCAGTTCAACCGGGAGCGGGTGCCGGAGCGGATCGTGCACGCCAAGGGCGCGGGCGCATTCGGCGAACTGGTGGTGACCAGCGACGTCAGCCGATACACCAAGGCCAAGCTGTTCCAGCCGGGCGCGCGCACCGAATCGCTGATCCGGTTCTCGACCGTGGCCGGTGAGCTCGGCAGCCCCGACACCTGGCGCGATCCGCGCGGTTTCGCGGTCAAGTTCTACACCGAGGACGGCAATTACGACCTCGTCGGCAACAACACGCCGATCTTCTTCATCAAGGATGCGATCAAGTTCCCCGATTTCATCCGCTCACAGAAGCGCCTGCCCGGCAGCGGACTTCGGGACAACCACATGCAGTGGGATTTCTGGACGCTGAATCCCGAGACCGCGCATCAGGTCACCTGGCTGATGGGCGACCGGGGCATCCCGAAGACGTGGCGGCATATGAACGGCTACGGATCGCACACCTACCAGTGGATCAATGCCGCCGGCGAACGCTTCTGGGTGAAGTACCACTTCAAGTCCGATCAGGGCATCCAGCACCTGACCCAGGCGGAGGCCGACCGGCTGGCCGGCGCCGACGGCGATTTCCACCGCCGCGACCTGTGGGAGGCCATCGAGCGCGGCGACTTCCCGAGCTGGACCCTCTATGTGCAGGTCATGCCGGTCGCCGAGGCCGATGACTACCGATTCAACCCGTTCGACCTGACCAAGGTGTGGTCGCACCGCGACTATCCGCTGATCGAGGTCGGCAAGTACACGCTCAACCGCAACCCGGGCAACTACTTCGTCGAGATCGAGCAGGCCGCCTTCTCGCCAGCGAATATCGTTGCGGGCATTGGCTTTTCGCCGGACAAGATGCTGCTCGGCCGGGTATTCGCCTACCCGGACGCGCACCGCTACCGGATCGGCACCAATTACGCGCAGCTGCCGCCGAACCGGGCCAAGGCCGCGGAGGTGAACTCCTACTCCAAGGAGGGGGCGATGCGGTACGACTACAACGATCCGAGCGTCCCGGTGTACGCGCCCAACTCCTACGGCGGTCCGCATGCCGACCCGGCCGCGGCGACCGACGGCGGCGCCTGGGAGTTCGACCCGGCCATGGTGCGGGCGGGTTACCTCCAGCACGCCGAGGACGATGATTTCGGCCAGGCGGGCACCCTGGTGCGGGATGTGATGAACGACGAGGAGCGCGATCGCCTGGTGGGCAATATCGTCGGACATGTGCTCGGCGGGGTCGAGGAACCGGTGCTGAGCCGCGTCTTCGAATACTGGAAGAACGTGGATGCCGACCTCGGCAAGCGAGTCGAGGAAGGGGTGCGCGCCGGACGCGACGCCCGGGGCTGAGCGGCCTCGGACCATCGAGAGCGGGAGGTGTCTGCTGCGGCGGACGCCTCCCGTTCCGCATTTCTGGAGCTTGCTGGAGTTCGGCTACGACCTTGTGTAGTGGACCTGGCCGCCAACGGCCGAGTTCGGCGAATCGAGTTCGCTCAGAGCAGGCCCCACCAGTAGAACAGGCAGGCCAGCACCCAGACGACCACCGTCTCCATCGTTGCTCCCAATCTGCTTGGCGGGCTTACCTCCATCATCCCGCTAATCGCGGATCCGTGGTGCCGACCCCCAACTTTTCGATCTTGAACCGTACCTACCAGCGGGTTTTTCCATACAAGGTCTTTTTAAGGGCGCAGCAAGCCCCGACCGGCATTGTTTGAGTCAGCCGGAGCGGCGGTCGAACAAACTCCCTCCGGCGAACCAAGACCGTAGGACCTGGAAGGAGGCAACGACGATGATCGGCAATCCGGCAAAGGCGTGCGCCCGCACCGCTATCGCGGTGACCGGACGGGGCGCCTACTGAGACCACCACCGGGGGTGGGGATCTGGGCCCGGCCTGTCTACGAGGGGTGGCAGGCCGAGCTCAGGGGATGGCGCCGCCGGGTCGGTCCACGAGGGGTGACCGGCCCGGTCGGCAGTCACTACGGCGACACATCGACTGGCTCTTCCAGGAGCTGAGCAGCAAACGGTCGGTGCGAGAGACGATTCCGCGCACGGGGGTCAAATCCGGCTTACGGGAGTCGATTTCGCGTCGACGTCCGGCATTCGCGCCTGCCGACGGTAACCAAGCAGTGCTGACCGTATGTTCCCAGCGGTGCTCACATGGCCGGGCCGGTCCTCGGAGGGGAGGGACCGGCTCGGCCTAATATTTGTTTATTACCTTGTCCGACAATGGAATTCGGTGATGACGACATCGAGTCGAGTCTGCATTCCAAGATATCTCGGGGTTCGCCCTCACCGAAGTAGTTGTCGTCGTGCGCGGTCCAGCGGAATCCGGCTCGCCGGTAGATGTTCAGCGCGGCCTGGTTCGTCGGGCGCACGGTGATGAATACGCTGCGGACCGACATCGACCGGCATAGTCGTAATGCCTGCTGCACCAGGGCCGTACCGTAACCGTTACCGCAGCTGTCGGCCGTCACCGCCAAGCTCAGCAACCAGGCCCGGCGTTGCGCGGTGAGCGCGACCAGCACATGGCCCAGCAACCTCCCATCGACCTCGCAGACGAGCCAGTGCGCCCCGTGCAGATCGAATAACTGGCGCAGCGCGAAATACGGGTACGAATCGTCGCCGAAGCGTTCGTTCTCGATGGACGCCATCTGGCCGAGATCCGACAGTTCGGCAAGTCGGTATATGGCTGTAGGTGCCCTCGTCGCGGAATCCAATGTGCTCCCTCGCGCTGAGACGTGGCCTTATCCCAAGCGTAGGCGTCTGCCCCGGGAGGCAGTGGCCCGCGCCGCCCGTGGCAGCCCAACCCGAAGTAGTTTAAGCGCCGAACACCCGCCCGCGGTGCGGATGTCGCGGTTCGGTCATCCGATGGCTGTTCGTGTCAAATGTATTGCTACGTATTTGCTTCCGATTCGCGACTTTGTTTCGGTTCGCCTAATGCGCTGTGGGGTAGAGCAACTGGGGGCGCGCAAAGCAACATCGGTGGCAATCCGCCACGTCGACAGCCCCGGCGACTGACGTAGACAAAAGTATCCATTTGTCTTAGCGTCGGAACATGTCGCCTGATGAGTATCGCGGAGCTCCGGTGTTCGAGCTGTGCGGCGGTGCGACCTGGAAGTCGCCGTGGGCCATGTACGCGGCGCTGCGCGAGCATGATCCGGTCCATCACGTGGTTCCGAAAGATCAACCGGCACACGACTATTGGGTGCTAACGAGACATGAGCACGTCTACGCCGCGGCCCGCGACACCGAAACCTTCTCCTCCAGGGACGGTTTGACCGTCGAATACGGCGAGTTGGCACGGATCGGTCTCACCGACAATCCGCCGCTGGTGATGCAGGATCCACCGCAGCACACCGAATTTCGCAAACTGGTTGCCCGCGGGTTTACGCCGCGTCAAGTGCACGAGGTCGAGCCGGTGGTGCGCGCGTTCGTCCGCGCCCGGTTGGATCGGTTGGCCGCGGCGGGCGGCGGCGATATCGTCAGGGATCTGTTCAAACCACTGCCGAGCATGGTCGTCGCGCACTATCTCGGCGTGCCCGAGGCGGACCGGACCCGATTCGACGGTTGGACCGATGCGGTGGTCGCGGGCAGCGTCGAGCGCGGTGCCGCCGCGCAGGCCGCCTCCCTCGAAATGCTCGGCTATTTCGCCGAACTCGTGAAACGCAGGCGCACGGATCCGGGCGAGGACACCGTCTCGCTGCTGGTGCGCACCGGTTTGGCCGCCGACGACACCGATGTGCGTGGGCTGGTGCAAATCCTGGCCTACGCCTGGACCATGGTCGCCGGTGGCAACGACACCACCACCGGGCTACTCGGCGGCGCGGTGCAACTGCTGCAGCGGGATCCGGATCAGCGGGCCGCCCTGATCGCCGATCCGGCGCTGATGGGAACGGCCATCGAGGAATTCGCGCGGTTGACCGCACCGGTCCAGGGCCTGGCGCGGACCGTAACCCGCGATATCGAGTTGGCGGGCAAGACAATTCCAGCCGGCCGCAAGGTGCTGCTGGTGTACGGCTCGGCCAACCGCGACGAACGTGTATACGGCCCCGACGCCGCCGAACTCGACATCACCCGCGATCCACAGCGCATAGTCACCTTCGGCAATGGCTCGCACCACTGCCTCGGCGCGGCCGCCGCCCGCATGCAGGCCCGAGTCGCGTTGGAAGAATTGCTGACCCGTTTTCCGGACTACCAGGTCGACACCGAGGCAGTCGAATACGCGCCCGGTCCTTACGTCCGCCGTCCCACCGCCATCCCGTTCCGGTGCGCGGCATGACCGACTGGCTCACCGATACCCGCACCCGGGCGGCCACCGACCGCATCCTCGACGCCGTACGCACCCTCTCCATAGACCGCCCCGTCACCACTCTCGGCATGGCCGAAATAGCCGGGGCCGCAGGATGTTCCCGTGCAACTCTCTACCGCTACTTCGAAAACCGGCACGCGCTCTACGCCGCCTTCGCCGCCCGCGAAGCCCACGCGTTGGTCGAAAGGGTTTGGCGCAAAAGAACATTCGATCAGATCCTGGACGGCATACTCGAAACCATCGCCGAAGTCCGCGAAACCCCGCATCTGGCTCTCTGGTTCACCCCCGAAAACGCCGGAATTGTTGCCCAACTGTCGAATTCGCCCGAGATCATCGACAAGCTCGCGACCGCCTTCGTCGCAACCCTGCGCCCCGATCTCACCGACCTGCGGGCAAAGCGCCTCGGCCAATGGACCGTCCGCGCCGTCGTCTCGCTGCTGATCCTCCCGGCCGCCGACGAATCGGAGGAACGCGCTCTCCTGCACGACTTCCTGCTGCCCTTCCTTCAGGAGTAGCGGCCGGCGATCGCTGTGGCGCGGTCGTGTAACTCCGCGCGCAACCATTGCGGGGCAAGGACTTCCGCGCCCATGGCGAGTTGCCACAGCGCCCATATGGCATGCCTGCGATCTTGGAAGGTCAGCTCCAACCGCAGCCAGCCGTCCGCGTCGACCGCTTCGGCGCGGACCGCCAGCGCGGTGTCCACCAACTCCGCCCGCCGTGCCGGGTCCACCCGTGCCAGCACGGTGACCTGTGCGCCGCCGGTCCGAAACCGCCTGCTGCGCTCCTGCCAGGCCCGGTCCAGATCGACCCGGTCCGGCCGCTGTGCCGGTTCGTCGAGCGCTTCGGCGGCCAACATCCGCGACAGCCGGTAGGTGCGGTCCGCGCCGGACCTCGTGGCCAGCAGGTAGCCCTGGCCGCGCGCGGTGACCAGGCCGATCGGGTCCACCGTCCGCCACTGCGGGGCCTGATCCGCCGCCGCGTAGTGGATACGCAGCTTGTGTCCGGCGAACACCGCGCGCCGTACCTCGGCCACCACGGTGTCGGGCGCCTCTTCGGCGACCAGTCGGCGCGCGAGGAGATCGGTTTCCGGTTCGATGAGGAATCGCTGTGCAGACCCGGTAGCGGCGGCCTGATGGCCTTCGGGTAGCGCGTCGACCACCTTGCGCATGGCCGAGGTGAGCGCCGAGCCGAGGCCGAATGCCTGTGCGCCGGAACGTGATCCGGCGACCAGCAGGGCGAGTGCCTCGTCGTGGTTCAGTCCGGTCAGCTCGGTCCGGAAACCGGGCAGCAGTGCGAAACCACCGTGTCTACCGCGTTCGGCGTAGACCGGGACGCCTGCCGCGGACAGTGCCTCGATATCGCGAAGCACCGTGCGGGTGGATACCTCCAGTTCGCGGGCCAGCGCGGCCGCGGACAGCCGGCCGTGCCGGCGCAGCAGCAGCACCAGCGAGACCAGCCGGTCGGCGCGCATACGGAAACCTTCGCGGAAATACACGACACAGGGTGTCGTGATTCGTTGGGAGCCTTACCAGTATGACGAACACGACAGTGGCCACCGAGCCGAACGATTTGGGCAGATTTTTCATCGAGCGCGCCAACGCGGGCGATGTCGACGGGCTGGTGGCGTTGTACGAGCCGAATGCCGTGCTGGCATTCCCGCCGGGCAATCTCGCGACCGGACATGCGGAGATCCGCAAGGTGTACGAGGAGTTCGTCGCGGCCGCGCCGACGCTCGCGCCGGGTACGCAGCACCCCGCGTTGGTGAGCGGTGACCTGGCGCTCACGGTGTGCGCGCTGCCCAATGAGACGACCGTCGAGATCGCCCGTCGGCAGCCGGACGGTTCGTGGCTGTGGGTGGTGGACCAGCCCGGACTCGCTTAGCCCAAATCGCCTCTGCGGCGCGAAGTTCCGCGAATCCCTCGAAAGAAGAACGGCCTTTGATCCGGTTTCCCGGGCCAAAGGCCGTTTTCGTGTCTCAACCACACGAGTCGGGGTGACAGGATTTGAACCTGCGACCTCTTCGTCCCGAACGAAGCGCGCTACCAAGCTGCGCCACACCCCGTGAAGCGAACCTGGAGTAGCTTACAACAGGGCGGGCGGGATCGTTAAACCGGCTGGTCAGATTATGTTTTGTGGGGACGGATGCTGGTGAAGATGCGCTTGGCGGTTTCGGCGTCGATGGCGTTGGGGACGCCGGTGTCGGCCGCGATCACCATGACGAAATTGCCATCCTCCTCCTCGCTGGGCATGGCGAAGGTGTAGATCGAGTACTGCCTGGCGCAGCCGGGTTTGGGCTGGCTGACGCTGCCCCTGGTTTCCACGAAGGTGCCGTGCTGCAGTCCGTCCAGTGAGGCGAGCGGTTGTGGCGCGCCGGCTTTGCCGCCGGACGGGTCGGCGTAGGCGGCGCGGGCCGACTTGGCGCCGAAATCCGTTGCGACCCTTACGCTGTCCTTGTCGTCGGATCCGGTGAGCAGCGAGATGGTCCGGGACGAGCCCGGGCAGTAGCCCTTGCCGTCCACCGCGTATCCCTTGCCGATGATGCCGTCGGGCGGCCCGCCGAGGGCGCCCTGTGCGCTGATCGCCCAGCCGGACGGCACGTCGTACGCCGCGCCGACATCGGGCGCGTCGACCACCTGGAATCCGGGCACCACCGGGGCCATATTGCCGGCGGCCGCGCTCGGGCTCGGCTTCGCGGTCGGACTCTTGGTGGGTGCTCCCGGGCTGGTCGTGAGCGCGCTCACCAGCGATTCCGTAGTTCCCGTACTTTTGGCGTCCGAATCCGGCGATCCGGAACTCAACGCGAGTGTGACGGCCACCACCAGCGCGATCACCACTAGGAGGCCGATTCCGACGCCCAGCAGCAGCTTTCCGCGATTACCCGGCGGCTGCCCACCGGGAGGCGTCGACCCGAACCGCCCGGCGGCGGGGAATTGCTGCGGGTTCCCGAACTGGGGCGCGTTCCCCACCTGGGATGCGTTGCCGTACAGCGGATCGGCGCCGCTGGGGTATTGCGTCACCCCGCCGGACTGCCAGGATGTCCCGGCCTGGTGCTGCCCCCACCCGGCGCTCGCCTGCGGCGAACTGGCCGGTGGTGCCGTGCCGCCCGGCGTCTGCCACGGCGAATCGGACTGCGCCGCAGCGGTACCGGGTGCCTGCCACGGCGAATCGGGCTGCGCCGTCGGCGTACCGGATGTCGGCCTCGGTGAATCTGGTTGCGCCGCAGGGGCGCTGGGTGCCTGCCACGGCGAATTGGATTGCGCGGACTGACCGTTCGGCGCCTGCCAGGGCGTCGGGGCCGCCTTCGACGGCGTGCCGAAAGTCGATGGCCACTGCGGTGTCCCGCTCGGCTGCTCGGTGACTCCGTGTGGGGTCATGGTGCCGATCGGTCGCGTCAACTGTTCGGTGCGGCCATGCGAACTCACCTGTTGCGGTGCGCTATCCGATTTGCCGCCTGTCGCGTCCGATGGTTCATCGATCGAGAAAGGCTTGTCACCGTATTCGGTACGCACCGTTAGTTCCGAATCATCCTGCTGCGGGGCAGGTTTCGGCGATTCTTCCGGCTCGGCGGCCGCCGGGCGCCGGTGGATCGTCTCGGTCGGTGCCGTGGCGCTGTCGGGCCGCCGCAATTGCTCGGTCGGCTTCGTCGAATCGGCCGAGGCCGAATCCGATTCCGCCGAAGGAGTTTCCATCTCCTCCGCGAGGTGCGGCCGGAACCGCCTCGGCGGGCGACCGAACGGTGCCCACTCTTTGTTGGCCCTGGGCAATGCGGCCGCGCCCGCGCCGCTCCTCGGTAGCGAGAACGGGTCGGACTGTCCGGAGAACTCCGCGCCGGGCCGCCGTGACGGCGCCCGGGGTGAGCCGCCGTGCCGCCCATCGGAGCTCGATTGTTCCGGGGTAGCCGTTTGCCCTGACTCGGAGACCGGGTCGGAGCCGCTTAGTCGTTGTGAGCCTGCCGGCTCGGATTGTGCCGCCTCGGAAGACGGCCGCGGATCTGGGGACGGTGCACCGGTCTGTCCGAGAACGGCCGGCTCGTCGCGCCCATCGTCGAAACCACTACTCAATGTTCCAATTCCCTGCCTGATACACCTTTCGGCAGGGACACTAGCGGGCGACCGCCTCCGATGCAGACACACCCTGGCCGGTATCGCTGGCGGGTCGCCTCGGCGGGGCCGCGACCAGGGTCAACAGCGTGGCCTCCGGACGGCAGCAGAACCGGTAGGGCGCCCATGGCGAGGTGCCGATACCTGCGGAAACGTGCAATTGAGTGTGCGCGCCCCACCGTGAAGGGCCCTTAACGCGAGACCGATCGATGCCGCAGTTGGTGACGAGCGCGCCGTAACCGGGCAGCACCAGCTGACCACCGTGGGTATGACCGGCCAGCACCAGGTCGTACCCGTCCTCGGCGAACCGATCGAGCACCCGCGGCTCCGGCGAATGGGTCAGGCCGAGACGCAGCTGCGCGAGCGGGTTCGGCGCGCCCGCGACGGTGTCGTAGCGATCACGCTGCAAATGCGGATCGTCGACGCCCGCGGTCGCGATGCGGATACCGGCCACCTCGAGATCGCGGCGCACATGGGTCAGATCCAGCCAGCCGCGTTCGGTGAAGGCCGCGCGCAGATCCTTCCAGGGCAGCGGCGCGCCATACACCCTGCGGTGGTTCTTTTTGAAGTACTTCAGCGGGTTCTTGGGCACCGGCGCGAAGTAGTCATTACTGCCGAAAACGAAAAGGCCCGGGCGGGAAAGCAATCCGCCGAGGGCCTGAACCACCGCTGGCACCGACTTCTGATGCGACAGGTTGTCGCCGGTGTTCACCACCAGATCCGGTTCGAGCCGGTCCAGTTCGCGCAGCCACTGCTGCTTGAGTTTCTGGCCGGGCATCATGTGCAGATCGCTCAGGTGCAGCACCCGTAGGCTCGACGAACCCGGTGGCAGCACCGGCATGGTGGTCTCGCGGAGCACGAAAGCATTGCGCTCGATCAGCGATGCGTAGCCGATGCCGGCCGCCGCGGCCCCGGCGGCACCCAATGCGGTCGTCCGTACGGCGGAGGTCGAGATTACGGGCATTTGCCCAGCATAGGTGACCCCGCTCCGGAACGCTGAGTGTGTTTCCGCACAGAGGACTTGACGCGAGGTGTGTTTCCGCACTCCAACCGTTGCGACGGGATGGTGCCGCGGGCAAATGTGGTGGGCCTGTCGCCGTGCAGCGGCTACCGTGTGCCACATGCCGGAACTCAAATCGCAGCTGCGGACGGATATGACCGCCGCGATGAAAGCCAAGGACACGCTGCGCCTTTCCACGTTGCGGATGCTGCTCGCGGCCATCCAGACCGCGGAGGTCGCCGGACCGCAGGCGCGCGAGCTGTCCGATGCGGAGGTGATCGCTGTCCTGCAGAAGGAGGCGAAGAAGCGCGCCGAGTCGGCCGAGGTGTACACCCAGGCCGGCCGCGGTGAGCTGGCCGCGAACGAGCACGCCGAGGCCCGCATCATCGACGAGTACCTGCCGACCCAGCTGTCCGATGCCGAGGTCGCCGACCTCGCCGACACCGCCATCGCACAGGTTGCCGAGGAAATCGGCGAACGTCCGACCATGCGGCAGATGGGGCAGGTGATGAAGATCGCCAGCGCCCTCGCCGCGGGCAAGGCCGACGGTTCCCGGATCTCGGCCGCGGTGAAGTCGAGGCTGTAGCCGTCCCGCACGAAAAACACCGCCGACCCGGATATTTCGGGTCGGCGGTGTTCGTTCAGCGGCCGGGTATGCCCGGAATCGGAATCGGGATCGGGATCGGTGGCAGCCGCGGCGGCGCGGGTACGCCCGGAATCGGGATCCCCGGCGGACCGGGCGGCGGTGCATCGTGTTTGGTGCCGTCGCTGATGTAGATGGTGATCACCGATCCGGGTATCGCCGATCCGTTCGGCGCGGTGCCCATGACCGTGCCCTTCGGCTGTGAACCCGAGCCGGTCACCGGTGAAACCTGGAAGCCGGCCCGCACCAGCGCGGCCGTCGCCTCGCCCTGCGTCAGCCCGGTGACATCGGGCACCTGCGCGTTATTCGAACCGCGCACATACTTTTCGTCCATCGGCGGCAGCGCGGGCGGCGGGAATTTGCCCAATGTCGGCTTGATCGCGTTGAACCAGGTCCTGGCCGGTTCATTACCACCGAACAGGTTGCCGCCGCCGCAGTTGCGCAGCGGGAACGAGCAGATCTCGCCCGGAGTCGGGCTGTCGCCGTAGATGTAGGTGGCCGCCGCCAGCGAGTTGGTGAAGCCGAGGAAGGCCGAGGACCGGTGGGTCTCGGTGGTTCCGGTCTTCGCCGAAAGCGGCAGCGTCCAGCCGGTCGCCTGCGCGGAACCGGCCGCGGTACCGCTGATCGAGTCGTGGCTCAGCGCGTTGGCGAGCGTATTGGCCAGACCCGGATCGACCACCTGCTCGCAGGCCTGCTGGGTGAGCGGCACCGGCTTGCCGCTGCGGTCGAGCACCTCCTTGATCGGCGACGGCGGGCACCACTTGCCCGCGGAGCCGAGGGTGGCCGCGACATTCGACAGCTCCAGCGGATTGATCGCGACCGGGCCCAGGGTGAACGAGCCGAGGTTCTGATCCTTGAACATGTCGGCCAGGCTCTGGTTGCCGTGTCCGGAGGAGCCCGCCTCGGCGTAGGCGCGCATGCCGAGGCGCACCGCCATATCGACGGCGGGCGCGACGCCCACCGCCTGAATCAGCTTGACGAACGCGGTGTTCGGCGAGGTGGCCAGCGCCTCGGTCACCGACATCGGCGACTTGTAGTTGCCCGCGTTCACCACGCAGTAGGTCGCGGGCGGGCAGCCCGCGGCGCCGCCGTTACCCATGCCCTTGGCCTCGAACCGGCCCGGCACGTCGAGCTGGGCATTGATGCCGAGGCCCTTCTCCATGGCCGCGGCGGTGGTGAAGATCTTGAAAATCGAGCCCGCGCCGTCACCGACCATCGAATACGGTTGCGGCTGCACGGTTTCGTTGGCGTCGCGATTGAGGCCGTAGGTGCGGCTGCTCGCCATCGCGACCACCGCATGCGAATCCTGGCCCGGCGCGACCACCGACATCACCTCGGCGATGTTGTCCAGATTCGGATTCGCGGCATCGGTCACCGCCTTCTTGGTGGCGTCCTGCACCTGCGGATCGAGCGTGGTGCGGATCAGGTAGCCGCCCTTGTTGATCTGATCCTTGCTGATACCCGCGTTGGCCAGATATTGCAGCGCATAGTCACAGAAGAAGCCGCGGTCATTGGCCGCGATGCAGCCCTGCGGTAGGCCTTTCGGCTGCGGCAGCACACCGAGCGGCTCGGCCTTCGCCTTGCGGAATTCCTCGGCCCGGCTCGGAATGTTCTGAATCATGGTGTCCAACACCGTGTTCCGCCGGATCAGCACACCCTCGGGATTGGTGTACGGGTTCAGCTTGGACGAACTCTGCACCATGCCCGCCAGCATCGCGGCCTGAGTGATGTTCAGATTCGCCGCATCGACCCCGAAGTAGGTCTGCGCCGCGTCCTGGATGCCATAGGACTGATTGCCGAACGGAACCAGATTCAGGTACCTGGTGAGGATTTCGTCCTTGGTCAGCTCGCGGTCCAGGGTGAGCGCCATCCGGATCTCCCGGATCTTGCGGGCCGGGGTGGTCTCGATCGCCGCGCGGCGCTCGGCATCGGTCTTCGCGACGACCAACAACTGGTAGTTCTTCACATACTGCTGATCGAGCGTCGACGCGCCCTGCTGCACCTCACCGCTGGAGGTGTTGGTCAGGAAGGCGCGCAGCGTGCCCTGCCAGTCGACGCCCGCGTGCTCGGTGAACCGACGGTCCTCGATCGAAATGATCGCCAACTTCATGTCATTGGAGATCTTGTCGCTGGGAACCTCGAAGCGGCGCTGCTCGTACAGCCAGGCGATCGGGTTACCCGCTGCGTCCACCATCGTGGAGACGGCGGGCACAGTACCCTCCACCAACTCCGCGGAGACATTGTCGACGGCATCGGCTGCCCGGTTGGACACAAACCCGAAACCGCCTGCGAGCGGGAACAACAGCCCGGCGACGAGCACGGCGGCCAGTGCGCAACTGCCGGCCAGCTTCGCGAGCGTATGTGTGATCGGCACGTCGCCCAGCCTAATGGGCTCTATCTGATGGCCGCGTGTCGGCGGCGTGGGTCGCGCGCGTTGGTGTGGTCCGGTGTCCTCGGGCTTGCGGTGTGGTCGCGTCGACGGATGCGTCGCGATGCTCAGGTGAGTGCGGGGTGTGTGCTGGCCGTGGCTTCCGCATGCGTGGTGTGGTGCTTGCTGAGTGGTCCTCACCAACTCGCTAGGTGCGCTCGTGCTCGCGGAGAGTGGTTCGGGTGGCTCGTACCTATGCGGGGTGGAGTTCCGCGGGGGTGATGGCGGCAGGGCGGGCGCGCGGCTGGGGAGTGGGGTGGTTCGTGATCGCGGTTGTGGTGGCGCACAGGGCATTGCTGTCGGGCATTGGGTTTGTTCCAGCGAATGGGCGTGTCGCGCAACCTTGTTTGGCGTGTCGCGGAAACGGCGCTCGGTGTGTCGCGCGGACCGCCCAGTTCGCCCGTGATTTTGGAGGGACGGTCGTACCAAAAAATCCGGGGACGGTCTTGCGCGACCGCCATACCTTTACCTAGATTGAGAACCCAGTGTGATAGAGCTAACACTCAAAGTGGAATGTGGTGCGGCTCGCAGCGGGGAATGGGTTGCTGCGCACCGCACGTGATTCTGGAGCGCCGTTGACCCGGTGTTCGGACTGCAAAGGGGCACACCAAATGCACATGACAACCCCCATCGCTCGATTGGACGTGGAGCAGGCCGAAGCAAGGATTGCCTGGGTAGCCCAGGCTCGATGCAAGGAAGTGGATCCCGATCAACTGTTCGTTCGCGGCGCCGCGCAGCGCAAGGCGGCGACGATCTGCAGGCACTGCCCGGTGTTGATGCAGTGTGGTGCGGACGCCCTCGACAACCGGGTGGAGTTCGGAGTGTGGGGCGGCATGACCGAGCGGCAGCGGCGTGCGCTGCTCAAGCAGCACCCGGAGGTGACATCCTGGGCCGATTTCTTCCAGGCCCAGCGGCAGCATCAGGTGGCGATGTAAGAAGTCCGGCAGCCCGTGGAAACTGAGCCCGCAGTGCGGGCTCAGTTCCGTTTGCGGACAGTTACTTCCAGATGGATCCGGTATCTAGCCGGCAGCGGTGAGCTGATCGCCCACCGCACGCAGCGCCGTGAGATCGGAGACCTCGAACGGCAGCGCGGTCACCGCCACCAGCGGCACCCGCGGATGCGCACCGGTGAACCGGTGCAGCAGATGCTGTTCCCGTTTGGCGGTGGCCATCCGATGGGCGTGCACCTGAAGCACCGCGGCGGTGAGCGGATTCGTCTCCGCCAGTTGGTCGGACCCGGTCAGCGCGCGATCCGTCGACAGCGGGCACAGCGCCGGGTGGGTCCGGTTCAGCACCAGCCCGGCCAGCGGCATGCGTTCGGTGGAGAGCCGGTCGACGAAGAATGACGCCTCACGTAGCGCGTCCGGTTCCGGCGCGGCGACCACCAGGAAGTGGGTGCCCGGTTTGGACAGCATCGCGTAGGTCCGGTCGGCCCGGTCCTGGAATCCGCCGAACAGTGAATCGAGCGACTGCAGGAAGTTCGACGCGTCCTTGAGCATCTGCCCCCCGACGATGGTGGACACACCGCGCACCGCAAGGCTCATCGCGCCGGTGACCAACCGGGTGACGCCGCGGCCCGGCGCCATGATGACCCGGATCATCCTGCCGTTCAAGAAGTTTCCGAGCCGCTTCGGCGCGTCGAGGAAGTCGAGCGCATTGCGCGACGGCGGGGTGTCGACCACGATCAGGTCCCACTCCTTGCGCGCCGCGAGCTGACCCAGCTTCTCCATCGCCATGTACTCCTGCGTGCCGCCGAAGGAGGATGCGACAGTTTGATAAAAGGGGTTGGCGAAGATCTGCTCCGCCTTCTCCGGGCTGGTGTGCTCGAGCACCATATCGTCGAAGGTGCGGCGCATATTGAGCATCATCGCGAACAGCTCACCCTTGGCCTCCGGCCCGAGCGCCACCCGCTGCGGCGTATTTCCGAGATCCGCGACGCCGAGTGACTGGGCCAGTCGCCGTGCCGGGTCGATGGTGAGCACCACCACCTTGCGGCCCATCTCCGCGGCGCGCAGGGCGATGGCCGCCGCGGTGGTCGTCTTGCCGACGCCGCCCGAACCGCAGCACACGATCACCCGCGCGGAACGGTCGGCGATGATCTTCGAAATGTCCAGCGGGGCAGCCGTTATCGGAATGGGGCCGCTCATCGTACTCCCTGCTTGCTCAGATGTTCGGCCAGCTCGTACAGCCCGCCGAGATCCATTCCGTCCGGCAGTGCGGGCAGATACATCCGCGCCACATCGACCTTGGCCAGCTCCGCCGCGCTCTCGTCCTGGGCCCGCAGGGTGGCGGAATGTTCGACGGCTTCGGTGATCAAACCCTCGAATTCGTTGTCCGGCAATGTGATTCCCGCCTCGGCCAGTCCGGCGCGAATGGCTTCGCGATCAATGTCACCATTGGCGGCGCGATTGCGCACCGCCGGTGGGAGATATCCCTCACCGGCCCGGTTGACGATCACCGTGCCGATGCGCAGATCGGCGGCGGCCAATTCGGCGACGGCGTCGGCGGTTTCCTGCACCGGCAGCGCCTCCAGCAGCGTGACCAGGTGGATCATCGTCTTATCCGAGTGCAGCAGCGTCGAAACCCCTTCGGCCTGAGCGGCGATCGGGCCGCCCTTGGCCACCTCGGCCATGGCCTTGGTGACATCGAGGAAGCTGGCGATGCGTCCGGTCGGCGGTGCGTCGACGACGATTTCGTCGTAGACGAGCTTGCCCGCCTTGTCGGTGCGTACCGCGCACTCCTTGACCTTGCCGGTCAGGATGACGTCGCGCAGGCCGGGCGCGATGGTGGTGACGAATTCGATGGCGCCCATCCGGCGCATCGCCCGGCCCGCGAAGCCGAGGTTGTAGAACATATCGAGGTATTCGAGGAAGGCGTGCTCGATATCGAGCGCCAGCGCGACCACCTCACCGCCGCCGTCGGCGGTGGCGATCCGGGTCTCGGTGGGCGGCAGCGGCGGCAGGTCGAACAGCTGGGCAATCGACTGCCTGCTCTCCACCTCGACCAGCAGCACCCGGCGCCCGCCCGCGGCCAGCGCCAGCGCGAGCGCCGCGGCGACCGTCGACTTACCGGTGCCCCCCTTGCCCGAAACATAGTGCAGGCGGGCCTTTTCCGCGCGTTGCGGCCACCCGGTCTCCAAGCCGGGTTCCGCCGAAACCGGCTCTGCTGTTGGTGCTCCCACGTCCGCGAGCCTATAACTCGTTCTGGGATCGTGCCCGAGGGATAGGGGTTCTCGCAGGTCGTGTGTACCAGACAGTGAGGATCTGCTGGTCAATCGGTCGGTGGAATCCGCGACAACTACGCTCCACTCCATGAGTGATGTGACCCAGTGGGAGTACGCGACCGTTCCGCTGCTGACGCATGCGACCAAGCAGATCCTGGACCAGTGGGGCGGCGATGGCTGGGAGTTGGTGACCGTGCTGCCCGGTCCGACCGGCGAACAGCATGTCGCCTACCTCAAGCGCGCCAAGTAGGAGGCGATTTCGATGACCGAATGGAAGAGCAATCTAGAACGACTCGGTGTGACGATCCCGCCGGTGGCCGCGCCCGCGGGCGCGTACGCACCCGCGGTGCGCACCGGCTCGTACGTCTACACCTCCGGCCAGCTGCCGTTCGTCGACGGTCAGCTGACCGTCACCGGCAAGGTCGGCGCCGAGGTCTCGCCGGAGCAGGCGAAGGAGGCCGCCCGCATCTGCGCGCTCAACGCGCTGGCCGCCGTGCACGACCTGGTCGGGCTCGACGCAGTGGTGCGGATCGTGAAGGTGGTCGGATTCGTGGCCTCCGCACCGGGTTTCAACAATCAGCCGATCGTGATCAACGGCGCGTCCGAATTCCTGGGTGAGGTCTTCGGCGAGGACGGCGTGCACGCCAGGTCCGCCGTCGGTGTCGCGGAGCTGCCGCGCAACACCCCGGTCGAGGTGGAGCTCATCGCCGAGGTGCGCTGAGTCCGGCGTTCGCGGCCCGGTCCGCCGGGCCGCGAATCGCTCGAGGTAAACGGTTGTCAGCCGTCGGGATCGCGGTGGATGGTTGGCACATTCAGATCTTCGACAACAGGACGATGGCATGGCACTGGAACATCCCGCGTACGGCCAACTGCGGCAGGTAACCCCGACGGCGTCGGTGCTGCTCGCCGAGAACCCGGGCCAGATGACCCTGGAGGGCACCAACACCTGGATCCTGCGCGCGCCGGACAGTTCGGATCATGTGGTCATCGATCCGGGTCCGAAGGACAAGGCGCACATCGAGAACATCGCCAGGGTCACCGGCGGCAATATCGCGCTCACCCTGATCACGCACCGGCACGGCGACCACACCGGCGGTATCGATCGGCTGGTCAAGCTGACCGGCACCCCGGTTCGCGCGAAAACCGCGGAATTCCTGCGTGATTCGGCCGCCCCGCTGACCGACGACGAGGTGATCGAGGCGGCGGGCCTGCGCATCACCGCGGTGCACACCCCGGGCCACACGGCCGATTCGGTGAGCTTCGTCCTCGACGACGCCGTGCTCACCGGTGACACCATCCTCGGTTTCGGCACCACGGTGCTCGATTCCAGCGACGGCACCCTGGCCGACTACCTGAACTCGCTCGATCGGCTGCTCGCGGTGGGCGAGGGCAAGGCGCTGCTGCCCGCGCACGGTCCGGACCATCCCGACCTCGGGCCGGTCGCCCGGTACTACATCGCGCACCGGCAGGAACGGTTGCAGCAGGTGCGTGACGCACTGGCGGTACTCGGCGAGGACGCGAGCGCGATGGCGGTGGTCCGCAAGGTCTATGCCGATGTGGACAAGCGGCTGTGGCTCGCGGCGCGCAGTTCGGTGCAGGCGCAGCTGGAGTATCTGCGGCAGGAGCGCGCGGCGCGGAACTGACCGGCACACGAAAACCCGCCGGGCTCAATGGAGCGGCGCGAGCCCAGCGGGTTGCTCTGTGTTCAGGACAGCTTCGGCGTTGCTTACCGGGCGCGACGAGCCAGGCGCTCGGAATCGGAGATCAGCACGCTCTTGCCCTCCAGCCGCAGCCAACCGCGATGCGCGAAATCGGCGAGCGCCTTGTTCACGGTTTCGCGGGAGGCGCCGACCAGCTGGGCGATCTCCTCCTGGGTGAGGTCGTGGGTGACGCGCAGCGCGCCCGCCTCCTGCGTGCCGAAGCGCTGCGCGAGCTGCAGCAATGCCTTGGCGACCCGGCCGGGGACGTCGGTGAAGATCAGGTCGGCCAGGTTGTTGTTGGTCCGGCGCAGCCTCCGGGCGAGGACGCGGAGCAATTGCTCGGCGATCTCGGGCCGCTGGTCGATCCACGACTTGAGCGCGTCGCGATCCATCGTGACCGCACGCACCTCGGTGACCGTGGTCGCGGTGGAGGTGCGCGGGCCGGGATCGAAGATCGACAGCTCACCGAACATGTCCGAGGGACCCATGATGGTCAGCAGGTTCTCCCGGCCGTCGGGGGAGCGCCGACCGATCTTCACCTTGCCCGAGGTGATGATGTACAGCCGGTCGCCGGGCTCACCCTCGTTGAAGATGACATGCCCGCGCGGGAAATCCACGGGCTGCAGCTGTTTGGCGAGAGCCGCCACCGCGGTGGGCTCGACGCCTTGGAAGATGCCTGCTCTGGCGAGGGCCTCGTCCACGAATGTGCTCCTTATGGGATATGGCTCTGTCCTGGGCCGAAGCGACTCGGCCGACAGTGCAGTCTACGCGGCATAGTGATCGCATAGTGACAGACACCACGTAAAGAGTGGATTGCGTGGCGCAGCGGTAAACCCTAGCAGCGTCTGCTTTGCGGCGCTTACGGGCCCTGCGTGCTTACCTGCCCCGCAACTTGTGTATCTGATTCGCGACGTTTCCCAGGGGTTGTTTCCCGGGCTGGACGGGCGCGTCGCGGAATCAGCTGGCGCGAGCTACATCGAGCTCCTCGGCCCGGGCCCGGCGCCGTCGCATCCTGGCGACCGCTGCGGGCAATCCGAGCTTGGTCAGTTCTTTCACCTCTGCGTTGCTTGCCTTGTCCAGGTACTGCTGAACCTCTTCGTCGGGTTCGAGAAGTTTGCGGAGCCGATTCTCGACCCGCTCCATACCCAGTGCGAACAGCATCAACAACACTGGGAAGAGCACCACAGCGAGTCCTTGCATGTCGAGCAGTAAACACGGTCTAGGTCTCAGATGGAACACGGCAGCGGAACTGGGAGGGCAACGCCGGGCCATGGTTCCGTATGGTGGACGCGTGCGTGTCTCCCCCTCCACAGACGCCTTGACCGGCTCTTTGCCCGCCGCCGAGGCGACCGATGCGCAGTCCGCCGCGCCGGTGCCGCGCAAGCGGAAAACGCGGGCGCGACAGGCCGAAACGCGGTTGGGTCTGGTCCGCCGGGCGCGTCGGATGTACCGGTCGATGACCGAAGAGTTCCCGGATGCCCACTGTGAGCTGGATTTCACCACCCCGCTCGAATTGGCCGTCGCGACAATCCTTTCCGCCCAATGCACGGATGAACGCGTGAATCTCACCACGCCCGCGCTGTTCGCGAAATATCGTGATGCCCGTGCATATGCCGAGGCGAACCGCGCCGAGCTGGAGGAATACATCAGGCCGACCGGCTTTTTCCGCAACAAGGCCAGCGCGCTCATCGGGCTCGGTCAGGCGCTGCTGGAACGGCACGACGGTGAATTGCCTCACACCCTCGACGAATTGGTGAAGCTGCCCGGCATCGGCCGCAAGACTGCCAACGTCATCCTCGGCAATGCCTTCGGGGTGCCGGGAATCACGGTCGACACCCATTTCGGTCGCCTGGTGCGCCGCTGGCAGTGGACCGCCGAGGAAGACCCGGTGAAGGTCGAACACGCCATCGGTGAGCTCATCGAGCGCAAGGAATGGACGATGCTGTCCCATCGGGTGATTTTCCACGGGCGCCGGGTTTGCCATGCCCGCAAGCCGGCCTGTGGCGCCTGCCTGCTCGCCGCCGACTGTCCGTCGTACGGCGCCGGGCCGACCGATCCGGATGTCGCCGCCAAATTGATCAAGGGTCCCGAGGCGGAGCATCTGCTCGAGCTGGTGAGCCGGTGAAAGATTTTCCGGTGGCGTGGCGGTGGACGCTGGCGGTGTTGATCGCCGTTGTCGCGCTCGCTGTCGCGGTGTGGCCGCGGGCTTCCCGCGACACCGCCGCTACCGGAGCGGTCGCCCCGGTGCCCGCCCCGCGAATCGACGAATCCGACCGCGCCGCGGCGCAATTGGCGCGATGCCCGGAACCCGCGCCCGGCGTCACCGGGGGCGGCCCGCTGGCCGGTATCACGCTCGACTGCCTGGCCGACGGCCGGCCGGTCCCGCTGGCCGCCGCCCTGGCCGGCAAACCGGCGTTGCTGAACCTGTGGGCCTACTGGTGCGCGCCGTGTCGGGGGGAGTTGCCGGATCTCGCCGCGTACGCGCAACGCGCGGGCGGCGCGGTGACGGTGCTGACCGTGCATTCGGATCCCGATGCGGCGAAGGCGCTCGCCATGCTCACCGACCTGAACGGTGACCTGAGCGCCAAAGGCCGTGCGCAGGTTCATTTTCCCGGGGTCGAGGATCCCGGGGGGAAGGTGCGCGCCGCCATCGGTGCGCCGAACGTGCTGCCGGTCACCGTGCTGCTGCGGCCGGACGGATCCGTCGCCCGAACCGTGGTTCGGCCCTTCACCGGGGTCGACGACATCGCGGCCACCGTCGCCAACGACCTAGGGGTGGCGGCATGATGACGGCGGATCGTTCGGCAATGGAGGTGACCGCATGACAATCCCTGTGCCACAGGATATTCCGGTGTGGCTGCGGGCTGCCGTCGAATCACCGGAAGCCGACCCGAACGACACGCTCTCGCTGGCCCGAGCCCTGCGCAGGGCGGTGACCATCACCGGAACGCCGCGGCAGGCGGCGGTGCTCGTGCTCTTCGGCGGCGCGGCGAACGGCGACCCGAGCGGCCCCGGTGGACTACCCGCCGACGCGGATGTCCTACTGACGCAACGGGCTTCGTCGCTGCGCCAGCACCGCGGCCAGGTCGCGTTCCCGGGCGGCGCGGTGGATCCGGGCGATACCGGTCCGATCGACACCGCCCTGCGCGAGGCGTGGGAGGAGACCGGGCTGCTCCGCGACGGCGTCGAACCCCTTGCGGTGCTACCGAAATTGTTCGTGCCGCCATCCCGGTTCGATGTGACCCCGGTGGTCGCCTACTGGCGCACCCCGAGCGAGGTGCGCGTGGTCGACCAGAGCGAGACCGAACGAGTGGTTCGCGTGCCGCTCACCGAATTGCTCGATCCGGCAAACAGATTCATGGTGCGCGGCAGCATGGGCTACCAGAGCCCGGCGTTCCAGGTGGACGGCATGCTGGTGTGGGGCCTCACCGGTGGCATACTGGCCGGCATCGCCAAAACCGCTGGCTGGGAACAAGATTGGGACCGCGCCGACGTTCGTGACCTGGAATCCGCGCTGGCCGCGGTTGGGATGACATTATGAGCAATTCGGCCTGGCTCGACATCGGTGTCGTCGTGGTCGCCCTGATCTTCGCCTCCACCGGCTGGCGGCACGGCGCCGTCGCCTCCGCGCTGTCCTTCCTCGGCGTCGTCCTCGGCGCGGTGGCGGGCATCCTGATCGCACCGCACATCCTCATCCACGTGGACAAGGGCCGCGTCTTCATCGGATTCCTGCTGATCGTCGCGCTGGTGGTGGTCGGCGAGATCGCGGGTATGGTGCTCGGCCGGGCCGCCCGCGGCGGGTTGCGACATCCGTTCACCCGCGCCGTCGACAGCGTGCTCGGCGCGCTGCTGCAGGGCGTCGCGGTGCTGGTCGCGGCGTGGCTGCTCGCGTTGCCGCTGGCCTCCTCCGCGCAGCCGTCGATCGCGTCGGCGATCAACGGGTCGAAGGTGCTCGCCGACGTCAACGATGTCGCGCCGAATTGGCTGCGGCATGTTCCGAACGAATTCTCCAAGCTGCTCAACACCTCCGGCCTGCCGGAGGTCATCGCGCCGTTCGGCCACGCCCCGATAGCGGATGCCGCACCGCCGGATCCGGCGCTGAAGGACAGCCCGGTGCCCCTGCAGTTGCAGCGCAGCGTGGTGCGCATCCATGGTGTCGCACCGAGTTGCCAACGCGCGCTGGAGGGTTCCGGCTTCGTCATCGCGCCGGAGCGGGTGATGACCAACGCACACGTCGTCGCGGGGACCACACAGCTCAAGGTGGACATCCCCGGGCGTCAGCTGCAGGCGACCGTCGTATTGTTCGACCCGTCGACCGACGTTGCGGTGCTTGCCATTCCGGGGCTTACGGCCCCGGTGATCCCGCTGGGCGATCACGCGCGCGCCGGTGACAGCGCGATCGTGCTCGGCTATCCGGGCGGCGGCCAGTACACCGCCAGCCCCTCCCGCATCCGGGACGTCATCCCGCTGACCGGGCCGAACATCTATCGGAACGGCACAGTCGAGCGCGAGGTCTACACCATCCGCGGCCTGGTGCGGGCGGGCAATTCCGGTGGGCCGCTGGTGGATACCGAGGGCCGAGTGCTCGGCGTCGTCTTCGGTGCCGCGGTAACCGACGAGGAAACGGGCTATGTGCTCACGCTCAACGAGGTGCAGAAGCAGATCGACGCGGCGCCTGGCTCGACAGCGCCGGTCGACACCGGCGCCTGCGTGCTGAGCTGAAACTGCTCCTGGCCCGGCCGTATGGTCAGGCCAGGAGTTTGGCCAGTTCCGCGGTCACCTCGTCCGGATTTTCCTGATGCGCGAAATGCCCCGCGCCGGCGATGGTCGCCATCCGCCGGTTCGGCGAGAGCTGATGACCGCGCCGGAAGGTGGCGGGCAGCAGATACGGATCCGTCTCGCCGCGCAGCGCGAGCACCGGAATATCGATCGGCTCTCGCATGGTCGCCATGAACCGCCGACCGTCCGGCCGCCACTGGCTGCGGAAGGCCCACCGCTGATATTCCAGCGCACAGTGGGCCGCGCCGGGGATCTGGATGGCCGAGCGCATTCGCCGTGCGGTGTCGACGAATTCGGCGGTGCCGGACCAGGCCGGGCTCACCCGCAGCCGCAGCAGCCGCTCGACCTCGTAGCCGTCGCCCTTGGTCAGCAGCTGCTCCGGGTAGCGGGGCAGCTGATAGCGCAGGAAGTTCGGCAGCCAGGCCCGGCGCTGGTCGCGGTCGCGCAGCACCGCGCTCTTCAGCGCGGCCGGATGGGGCGAGCTCACCAGCGCGATGGCGCGCACCAGGCGCGGATGCAGTACCGCGGTGGTCCAGCACACCAGTCCGCCGTCGGCGTGCCCGATCAGCGTGGCCTCGGTATGGCCGAGTGCCCGAACGAGTCCGGCGATATCGCCGGCCAGCGTCCAGCCGTCGTAGCCGCGCGGTGGTTTATCCGTGTCGCCGTAGCCGCGCAGATCCACCGCGACCGCGCGGTAGCCCGCGGCGGCCAGTCCGGTCAGCTGATGCCGCCACGACCACCAGAAGTCGGCGAAGCCGTGCAGCAGCACCACCAGTCGCGTCCGCGCCAATTCGGCTTCGCCGAGCCCGGATTCGGCCTCGACCACATGGAATCGGATGCCGTTCGCATGTACGTCTCGATGTGTCCACGGGCCGTCGTAGCGGACGCTGGACGGATCGGGAGCGAAGTTCACCGACACGATTGTCCGCCTTGCCGTGTCGCGTGACTCAGGAAGCCGGCTTGTCGAGCGAAAGCTGTTCCTCGTGCGCGCCTGCGCCGAGGCCGTGCGGCAGCACCGTGCGCGCTTCCTTCAGCGAGTCGATGGTCTTCTGCGGGGCCCGCAGCTTGCGCACCTTGAGGTAGCCGAGCCAGCCGAACAGGCCGGCGCCGACCAGCATCAGCAGGAAGACGATGCCGAACGCCGCCCAGCGGTACAGCCAGACGTCGAGCAGTTCGGCGAGGAAGAAGAAGAAAAAGAACAGGCTGAACAGCAGGATGGTGAGCGCGGTGATGAAGTAGACGCTGCCCTGCAGGCCCTTCTTTATCTCCGCGGTGACCTCGGCCTTGGCGAGTTCGACCTCGGCGCGCACCAGGGTCGACATCTGTTCGGTGGCGTCGCGGACCAGGCTGCCGAAGCTGGCTGAGCCATTCGGGTTGGCATCGGAAAGCGGGATGGAGGTCACCGTGTGGCCGCGCCCGGCGTCGTTTCCGTTACCGCCCTGGTTGAAACTCACTTGATCGACCCTTCTCCCTGTCCCGGCACTGCTTCGGCTCCGTCCGATTCGCGGCGGTCCCGGTGCCCCAAGCTACCGCCTGCGGGCCTGCCTGATCACGCCGCGCCCTGTTCTCGTTCTAGCTGACCCGCATCGCGGGCGGCCTGGTGCGCACGCCCACGCCGCAACAGTAGCGCCGAACCGGCGAGTGATGCCGCCATTGACGTCACCAACACAGCGGCCTTCGCCAACTCCACGGCCGAACCGTCGCCGACATCGCTGAGCGCGAGTTCCGCCACGAGCAGGCTAACGGTGAATCCGATGGCGCCGAGCACCGACAGCGCGAACATATCGCGGTAGCCGAGCTCGGCGGGACGCTTCGCGATGCCCAACCGGATTGCCGCCCAGCTGATCCCGAAGATGCCGCAGGTCTTGCCGACCAGCAGTCCGATGACGATCGACAGCGCAAGGCGATCGGTGAAAAGCTGCCCGAATACCTTGCCGTCCAACGGAACTCCGGACGCGAACAGCGCGAACAGCGGAACGCACACACCGGCCGAAATCGGTTGGAACATATGCTCCAGTCGAGTCGCCGGCGCCTGCTCCTCGCCGGTGTCGGGCCGCACCCGGGTGAGCAGTCCGAGGATCACCCCGGCCAGGGTCGGGTGAATTCCCGCCTCGTGCAACGCATACCAGGACACCAGCGCGAGCGGGACGTACACCAGCGGTGTGCGGATCCGCAGCCGCTGGGCCAGCGCCCACAGCGCGAAGCAGGCCGCGGCGGCCATCAGCCACAGCACCGCGAGCGAGGTGGTGAACAGCACCGCGATCAGGATGATCGCCAGCAGATCGTCGACCACCGCGAGGCTGAGCAGGAAGACGCGGGCGCTGGCCGGAATCCGCGATCCGGTCATGGCGAGCACGGCGAGCGCGAACGCGATATCGGTCGCGACGGGTATCGCCCAACCGCGATCCATACCGGGTGTGCCGTGGCCGACGGCGAGCGCGATCAGCGCCGGGGTGAGCACGCCGCCCACCGCGGCGATGATCGGCAGCGCGGCGCTCTTGGGATCGGCCAGCTCGCCGACCACCAGCTCGCGTTTGAGTTCGAGCCCGGCGACGAAGAAGAAGATGGCGAGCAGCCCGTCTGTCGTCCAGTCGGCCAGGCTCAGTTCCAGGTGCAGCGGGGGTATCGCGAGGACGGTCTCGGTCATGGTGACGTAGCTGTCCCGCCACGGCGAGTTGACCCAGAGCAGTGCGATCGCCGCCGCGATGAGAAGTAGTGCGCCGCCGACGGTTTCCGTGCGTAGGTAGCGGGATAGTTCCGAGCGCACCTGGGTGATCACGGGCGGCCTTTCGATAGGTCGGCATGGTCACGACCGGCACCTACCGGTTGGTTTGTTGGGCAGCTGCGGTCGCGCGCCGACCAGACTTCCCGGCACACCTCACGTACTTATTACGCAATTCTAACGGGTAGGGCCGGTGACGAATTCCGTCACCGGCCCTACCATGTGCCGCCGCCGCGCCGCGATCAGGCGCTACGCATCAGGCGCGACTGGCCCGGATCGCCTCGAAGACGTTGGGGTCCACCAGGGTTGAGGTGTCGCCGAGTTCGCGTCCTTCGGCGACGTCGCGCAGCAGGCGGCGCATGATTTTGCCGCTGCGGGTTTTGGGGAGTTCGGGGACGATGTGGATTTCGCGGGGTTTGGCGATGGGGCTGATGTCGCGGGAGACCTGTGCTTTGAGTTCGTCGATGAGTGCGGTGCCGGTGTTGGTGGTTTCGGCGGTGAGGATGACGAAGGCGACGATGCCCTGTCCGGTGGTGGGGTCGCTGGCGCCGACGACGGCGGCTTCGGCGACGCCGGTGTGTCCGACGAGTGCGGATTCGACCTCGGCGGTGGAGATGCGGTGGCCGGATACGTTCATCACGTCGTCCACCCGGCCCAGCACCCACAGATCGCCCTGTGCGTCCAGCCGCGCGCCGTCACCGGCGAAATACCAGCCCTGTTCGGCGTAGCGCTCCCAGTAGGTGGACCGGTAGCGGTCCATATCGCCCCAGATGCCGCGCAGCATCGACGGCCACGGCTGGTCGAGCACCAGGTAGCCGTTGGCCTCGGTCTCGCCGAGTTGCACCGGCTTGCCCTCCTCATCGACGACCTGCGCCGAGATGCCGGGCAGCGGTGTCATCGCCGCGCCGGGTTTGGCGGCGGTGACACCGGGCAGCGGGGAGATCATGATCGCGCCGGTCTCGGTCTGCCACCAGGTGTCCACGATCGGGGTTCGGTTGCCGCCGATCACCTCCCGGTACCAGCGCCAGGCCTCCGGGTTGATCGGCTCACCCACCGAGCCGAGCACCCGCAGCGAGGACAGATCGTGCGCGGCGGGAATCTCCCTGCCCCACTTCATGAATGTCCGGACCAGCGTCGGCGCGGTGTAATAGATTGAGACACCGTACTTTTCGATGATCTGCCAGTGCCGATGCTCGTCGGGGAAGTTCGGGGTGCCCTCGTAGACCACCTCGGTGACCCGGTTGGCCAGCGGTCCGTAGACGATATAGCTGTGCCCGGTGACCCAGCCGATATCGGCGGTGCACCAGTAAACATCTTGTCCCGCTTTGTGATCGAAGACGTAGTGATGGGTGTAAGCGGCCTGGGTCAGGTAACCACCCGAAGTGTGCAGGATGCCCTTCGGCTTACCGGTGGTCCCAGAAGTGTAGAGAATGAACAGCGGATGCTCGGCATCGAAGGCTTCCACCTCATGGGAAGGGGAGGCATGCGCGACGGTGTCGTGCCACCACACGTCGCGGCCCTCGGTCCACGGCACCTCGATACCGGTGCGCCGCACCACGAGCACATGCTCGACGCTGTGCGTGCCGCCCGAAAGTGCCTCGTCCACCGCGGCTTTCAGTGGTGCGGGGGTGCCGCGTCGCCATTGGCCGTCGGTGGTGATGACCAGGCGGGCCTGGGCGTCGTCGACGCGTTGACGCAGGGCGGTGGGGGAGAACCCGGCGAAGACCACCGAATGGGTCAAGCCCAGCCGGGCGCAGGCCAGCATCGCCACGATCGCCTCGGGCACCATCGGCATGTAGATCGCGACCCGGTCACCGGCGTGCAGGCCGAGTTCGGTCAGGTAGTTCGCCGCCCGCGAAACCTCTTCCAGCAGTTGGGTGTAGGTGATGTCGCGGGAATCGCCGGGTTCGCCCTCCCAGTGGATGGCGACCTGATCGCCGTGCCCGTCGAGCACGTGCCGGTCCACACAGTTGTAGGCGACGTTGAGCTTGCCGTCGACGAACCACCGCGCCACCGGCGCCCCGGACCAGTCCAGCACCCGCGACCACGGCTGATGCCAATGCAACCGGCCCGCCTGCTCCGCCCAGAACGCATCACGATCGGCGGCCGCCCGTTGGTATACGGCCGCTTCCGCATTGGCCGCGGCGGCGAATTCCGGTGTCGGCGGGTAGACGTCCCGGTTGTCGGCGGTCGCATCGGTGGTCATCTGTTCGTCACTTCTTTCACGTATCCCTGGGTTGTCGGCACCCCCGACACTAGCCAAGTGTGATGGGGATCGCCCCCGGGTGGGCCGACACGCGCGACTGCCACCGATCGTCCCCGCGAACCCCCGGTAGTCGGCCGGTCAGCTAGCGCATTTGTGCAGATTCCGGGCGCGTCGTGGCATTATTCCAGCCGAAAACTTATTTTCCAGTGATGTTTTCATGTTTCATAGATGTTGCCGTGGCGGTAACAAGTGGAACGAACCTAGGTCAATCCGATGACAACACCGGTGAACGGTGGCTAACCTCCGATGCATTCGACAGCGGATCGTGCCGAGACGCGCCATGAGCACAACTCAAGCGTGTGTCGCCGGTTCCTCGCCCTTTCTCGACAACGGGAGAACGCGTTGAGATTCAAGACTGCAGCCGCGCTGGCGGTGGCGGTCCTAACGGCTACCAGCCTTGGACTGACCGCCTGCTCGTCGGACTCCGGTGGCACCGATCTGGTCACCGTGAACGGCGGCGAACCGCAGAACCCGTTGGTGCCGACCAACACCAATGAGAACTACGGCGGCCGCGTGGTCGACCGGCTCTTCGCCGGCCTCAAGTACTACGACGCCGATGGCAAGTCGTACGACGAGATGGCGCAGTCGATCGAGACGAGTGACCGGCAGCACTACAAGATCACCATCAAGCCGGACTGGAAGTTCACCGACGGCACCCCGGTGACCGCCAAGTCGTTCGTCAACGCGTGGAACTACGGCGCCCTCGGCACCAACGCCCAGTTGCAGAGCTATGTCTTTCAGCCGATCGTCGGCTTCGACGAGGTGAACGCGAAGAACCCCACCGTGCAGACGATGTCGGGTCTGAAGGTGGTCGACGACAAGACCTTCACCGTCGATCTCAAGCAGCCGTCCATCGATTTCGTGACCGCGCTCGGCTACGCGCCGTTCTATCCGCTGCCCGATGTGGCGTTCAAGGATATGAAGGCGTTCGGTGAACACCCGGTCGGCAACGGCCCGTACAAGATCACCACCTGGGACCACAACGTCAAGATCGAAGTGGTACCCAATCCGGACTACCACGGCGGACGCCCGGCCAAGAACAAGGGCCTGCGCTTCGTGATGTACCAGTCCTTCGACACCGCGTACGCGGATCTGCAGGCGGATAACCTCGACGCGCTCGACACCATCCCGAACAGCGCGATCGCCACGTACCGCAAGGATCTCGGCGACCGCGCGATCACCAAGCCGACCGCGCAGAATCAGCACTTCGGCATTCAGCAGAACGTGCCGCACTTCGGTGGTGCGGAGGGTGTGCTGCGGCGCAAGGCGATCTCGATGGCGATCGACCGAGACCAGATGTGCGACAAGATCTTCCACGGCAGCCGCAAACCGACCCGCGACTTCACCGCGAGCACGCTGCCCGGCTTCGACAACAACCTGCCCGGTGTCGAGCTGCTGACCTACAAACCGGACGAGGCCAAGAAGCTGTGGGCCCAGGCCGATGCCATCTCGCCGTGGTCGGGCCGCTTCGAGATCGCCTACAACTCCGACGGCGGCCACCAGGAGTGGATCGAGGCCGCGGCCAACAGCATCAAGAACACCCTCGGCATCGACGCCGTCGGCACCCCGTTCCCGACCTTCAAAATCATTCGGGACAAGGTGAATACGCGCACCATCGGCATGGCCTTCCGCTACGGCTGGCAGGGTGACTACCCGACCATGCTGGAGTTCCTGACCTCGCAGTATTTCAGCTTCTCCGAGACCAATAACGTCGACTGGAAGAATCCCGAGTTCGACGCGCTGCTCAACAAGGCTCTCGCCGCGCCGACCGAACAGGAGTCGTGGAAGATCGTCGCGCAGGCACAGGAGATGCTGATTCAGAACATGGCCGACATTCCGGTGCTCGACTACCTGGCCGATGCGGGTCGGTCCACCAAGGTGAAGAAGGCGCCGCTTGCCTGGAGCGGTCTGTTCGATTTCGAGAACATCGAGAAGTAGTGGGTAACGGCTCGGCGGAGATCGCCGGGTACCTGGGCTCCGGCATGCGGAAACAGGTACCCGGCGATCACTGCGGCACGAGCCGGAACCACCGCTGAACCCGCGGAGGAAAGATGGCCTGGTATATCCTGCGGCGCCTGCTTCAAATGATCCCGGTATTTATCGGGGCGACGCTGCTTATCTACGCAATGGTATTTCTGATTCCCGGCGACCCGATCAGGGCGCTGGCAGGCGACAAACCGATGTCGCCGATCGTCGAGGCGCAGTTGCGCGCCCGATACCACTTGGACAAGCCGTTCTTGATGCAGTACCTGCTGTATCTGAAGGGCATTGTGACCTTCGATTTCGGTACCTCGTTCTCCGGGCGGCCGGTGCGCGACGAACTCGCGCGGGCCTTCCCGATCACCATCCGGCTGGCCTTCATGGCGGTATGCATCGAGGGCATCTTCGGTGTGGCCTTCGGCCTCGTCGCGGGGCTGCGCAAGGGCAAACTGTTCGACTCGACCATGCTGGTGGTCAGCCTGGTCATCATCGCGGTGCCGATCTTCGTGCTCGGCTACCTCGCCCAGTACTTCCTCGGAGTCAAATGGGGGATCGCACCGGTCACGGTGACCGGTAAGGCATCGTTCCAGGAATTGCTGTTACCCGCCTTCGTCCTCGGATCGCTGTCGTTCGCCTATGTGCTGCGGCTGACCAGGAATTCGGTGGCGGAGAACCAATCCGCGGACTATGTGCGGACCGCGACGGCCAAGGGCTTGGGCCGCAGGCGCGTCGTCACCGTGCATATCCTGCGTAATTCCATGATTCCGGTGCTCACCTTCCTCGGCGCCGATCTCGGCGCGCTGATGGGCGGTGCGATCGTCACCGAAGGCATCTTCAATATTCCCGGCGTTGGCGGGACGCTGTATCAGGCGATCACGCGCGGTGAACCACCTACGGTGGTGTCGTTCGTAACCGTCCTGATCGTGATCTTCCTGGTGTCCAACCTGATCATCGATCTGCTCTACGCCGCACTCGATCCGAGGATTCGCTATGCCTGAAGTCAAAGCTCCCCGAGGCAGGCAGGAGTACTACGTCGCACCACCCGACGAGGTGGTGGTGCTGGCCACCGACCAGGTGGACGAAACCGGCACGCCGACAAGCATTTGGCGCGACGCCTGGCGGCAGCTGCGGCGCAACCCGATCTTCATCGCCGCCGCACTGTTGATCCTCTTCGTCGCGGTCGTCGTGCTGTTCCCCCAGCTGTTCACCGATCAGGATCCGCGCTACTGCAACGGCGCGTTCAGCATGGGTCCGGCCGGCGACGGTCATCCGTTCGGCTTCGACAAGCAGGGCTGCGACGTCTACGCCAGGACCGTCTACGGCGCCAGGGCGTCGGTGATGTGTGGACTCGGCGCGACGTTCGTCTTCGTCCTGCTCGGCGGCGTGCTCGGTTCGCTCGCGGGTTTCTATGGGGGACTGCTGGATTCGATCGTGTCCCGGGTGGCGGAGATCTTCTACGCCATCCCGCTGATGCTGGCCGCCATCGTGATCATGCAGCTGCTGCAACAGCGTTCGATCTGGACCGTCATCCTGATCCTGGCCGCGTTCACCTGGCCGCAGGCCGCGCGCATCGCGCGCAGCGCGGTGATCGAGGCGAAGAACAGCGACTACGTCACGGCGGCGAAAGCGTTGGGCGTCAGCAGATTCCGCACCCTGCTGCGGCATGTGCTGCCGAATTCGGCCGGACCGCTGATCGTGGTCACCACCATCTGGCTCGGCGTCTTCATCGTCACCGAGGCGACGCTGTCCTTCCTCGGTGTCGGCCTGCCGCGCACCATCGTCTCCTGGGGTTCCGATATCGCCATGGACAAGACGGAAATCCGCACCTCGGCCATTTTGTTCTATCCCGCAACAGCTTTGGCGCTGACGGTGCTCAGCTTCATCATGCTCGGTGACGCCGTTCGCGACGCGCTCGACCCGAAGGCGAGGAAGAGGTGACGGCAACGATGACCTCGACGGAACCGCTGCTCGATATCCGCGACCTGAACGTATGCTTCAGCTCGGAGGGCAAGAAGATTCCGGCGGTGCGCGACGTGAACCTCTCGGTGTATCCGGGACAGACCGTGGCGATCGTCGGTGAATCCGGATCCGGGAAATCGACTACGGCGCATGCGATCATCGATCTGCTGCCCGGCACCGGCAAGGTGACCTCCGGCGAGATCATGTTCGACGGAAAGAATCTCGCGGCCGCCTCCAAGAAGGAGGTTGTCGCGGTGCGCGGCAACGGAATCGGGCTCGTCCCGCAGGATCCGATGTCGAACCTGAATCCGGTGTGGAAGATCGGCTTCCAGATCAAGGAAACCTTGGAGGCCAACGGAATAGCCAAGGGCAAGGCGGCCAAGCAGCGGGCGATCGAACTGCTGCAGGAGGCCGGTATGTCCGACGCGGCGCGCCGGGTCAACCAGTATCCGCACGAATTCTCCGGCGGCATGCGGCAACGCGCTTTGATCGCAATGGGTTTGGCGTGCCGCCCGAAACTGCTCATCGCCGACGAGCCGACCTCCGCGCTCGACGTCACGGTGCAGCGACAGATCCTCGACCACCTCGACGGCCTCACCAACGATCTCGGCACCGCGGTGCTGCTGATCACCCACGACCTCGGTCTGGCCGCCGAACGGGCCGAGCACCTGGTTGTGATGTATCGCGGCCGGGTCGTGGAATCCGGTCCGGCACTGCAGATTCTGCGCGAGCCGCAGCATCTGTACACCAAGAAGCTGGTGAATTCGGCGCCGTCGCTCGCATCGCAGCGGCTGTCCTCCAGCGTCAAGCGGGCCGAGATCCGGGAGCGGGCCGTGCAGGCCGCCGAGGAGGCGGTGGCCGCCGATGCCGAACTCACCGCCGTGCCGGATGACGTCATGGTCGTGCAGAATCTGACCAAGGTGTTCCCGATCCGCGGTGGCGCGCCCTGGAAGTCGACGGATTTCGTTGCGGTCGACGATGTTTCGTTCAAACTGGCGCGTGGAACCACCACCGCGATCGTCGGCGAATCCGGTTCGGGCAAGTCCACCGTCGCGCGGATGGCGCTCGGCCTGCTCGACCCGACATCGGGTTCGGTGACCTTCGACGGCAAAGAGGTCGCCAAGCTGGACAGCAAGGCCGCGTTCGCGTTCCGGCGCCGGGTGCAGCCGATCTTCCAGGATCCGTACGGTTCGCTCGACCCTATGTACTCGATCTATCGCACGATCGAGGAGCCGCTGCGCACCCACCGGATCGGCACCTCGAAGGAGCGCGAGAAGACGGTTCGCGATCTGCTGGACAAGGTTTCGCTGCCATCGTCAGTGATGCGCCGCTACCCGAACGAGCTGTCCGGCGGTCAGCGGCAGCGTGTCGCAGTAGCCCGCGCGCTCGCGCTGAATCCGGAGGTGGTGATCTGCGACGAGGCGGTCTCCGCGCTCGACGTGCTGGTGCAGGCGCAGATCCTGAAGCTGCTCAACGATTTACAGGCCGAACTCGGTTTGTCCTACCTGTTCATCACGCACGATCTCGCGGTTGTTCGCCAAATAGCCGACGACGTGATCGTCATGCAGAAGGGCAAGGTCGTCGAGACCGCCACCACCGACGAGGTCTTCGACAATCCACAGGAGGACTACACCAAGCGCCTGCTGGACGCCATCCCCGGCCGCGACCTGCTCACCGGCGCGGTCTGAGCGACGGCGCGCTCGTCCGAGACTGCGGCACAAGGAGTTTCGGACGAGCGCGGATGCTCGTCGGGTCCCCCGGACAGCGGGTTGTCACGGGTGCCTCCGCATTCGCTTCGGCCATGCGTCTGTGGACGACTTCGTCGACGCCCCGGCGGTCGATTCACCGTCGGCAACGAGGTGCGGGCCGATGGCGCGGCACCGATTCGGCGCTTCGGTGACGATCGGCCTGCCGGAAACCGTGCCGCTGAACGCCGTCCGGAACCCGTGGCGCACGTCACCGGAGGTGTCGCCAGTAGCCTCGTTCCCGTGACCGATCCGCTACAGCCCCTCGTCGACCTGCCCGGCGTCCGGGACGCCGCCGACCGGGCCCGCGACGCGCTCGCCAAGGTGCATCGGCACAAGGCGAACCGGCGCGGCTGGCCGACCACCGCCGCCGAGGCCGCCGTCCGGGCGGCCCGCTCGTCGGCCGCCATCGATGGCGGCAGCACCGAGCTGCCCGCGGACGGCCGGGTCGCGGATCCGATCCTGGCGGGCGCGCTGCGGGTCGGCCAGGCGCTGGACGGCGACGCACTGCGCAATCTGGTCGGCACCTGGCAGCGGGCGCCGCTCCAGGCGCTTGCCCGGCTGCATCTGCTCGCCGCGGCCGATATGGTGCCCGATGCGGAGCTGCTCGGCAGGCCACGCGCCGACCCCGGCGTCGCCGAACGCCTCGACCTGTTGACGCAGACGGTGCTCGGCTCCGCCGCACCCGCACCGGTGCTCGCCGCGGTGGTGCACGGGGAGCTGTTGGCGCTGCGGCCGTTCGGCACCGCCGACGGAATCGTCGCCCGCGCGGCCTCGCGACTCGTCGCGGTGTCCAGCGGGCTGGACCCGCACAGCCTCGGTGTGCCCGAAGTGTTCTGGCTGCGGCGCAGGCAGGCGTATCTGGACGCGGCCGCGGCATTCGGCACCGGTGATCCGGATGCGGTCGGCGGCTGGGTGATCCTCTGCTGCGGCGCCTTCGAAGACGGCGCCAGGGAGGCGACCTCGATCGCGGCCGCGGCCTCCGCCTGAGACCCCCGGACATATCAAAGCGGGCGGCGTTGTCTTTCGACCTCACCGCCCGCTAGCACGGGCCACCGGGTTACCAAGCGTGCTAGGTGGGTTGTGTTCCGCGGCCTCGGCGATGATGCGGACTCCGCCGGTTCATCCCCGCAACCTGTGCGAGGCCCTCGCCGTCGAAAACCCGAATCTCGCAGGCCCACAACGCTTCTGCCCTTGTCGCGGCGCGCTCCGCGTGGGTGCCTGGTGCCCGTGCTGGGAAGGGTGGGTTGGGAGGCTGAACCTTCTCTTCCGGTCTCGCCTTGGCCTTCCGTCCTTCCTTGGTTACCTTTGTACTCTGTGACAGCGCTCACATCAAGACCTGGGAAAACATTCAATTATCGGCGTGTCGATCGGCGTTTCGTGATTTAATCCCATGTCGTTCGGTCGCGTGTGTTATGTCAGCAAACACCGCGACAACTCTGCTGCCGCACATCCAACAGCGCTTTCGCGTGCCGGTACCGAGTTGGTTAAGCCTCAGCGGCGTCGGCGCAGCAGCCGGTAGCTGATCGCGCCGGCCAGCACCGCGCTCAACCCGACCACCGCCGTCGCGGCAAGGGTGGTCGACGACGGCGACTGGAACCGGGCCCACAGCGAAACCGGGTTCGAGAAGGTGAGAATGGGCCAGCCCCGCGCCGTCGCCTCCCGTCGCAGGTTCCGGTCCGGATTCACCGCCGTCGGATGCCCGACCACCTCCAGCATCGGCAGATCGGTGATCGAATCGGAGTAGGCGTAACACCGCGAAAGGTCGTAACCCTCGGCGGCGGCGAGCTTTTCGATCGCGGTGACCTTACCCGAGCCGTAGCAGTAGAACTCGACGCCGCCGGTGTAGCGGCCGTCCTCGACCACCATCCTGGTGGCCGCCGTATGCGAGGCGCCGAGCACATCCGCGATCGGCGCGACGATCTCCTCGCCGGATGCCGAGACGATCACCACATCGTGCCCGCGGATCTTGTGATCGGCGATGAGATCGGCCGCCTCGGCATAGATCAGCGGGTCGACCAACTCGTGAAGTGTCTCGGCGACAATGGATTTCACCTGCTCGACATCCCAGCCCGCACACATGTCCGTGAGGTGGGCGCGCATGCGCTCCATCTGGTCGTGGTCCGCGCCGGAGAGCAGGAACAGGAAGTGCGCGTAGCTGCTCTCCAGCACCGCGCGCCGGTTGATCAACCCCTGCGCATAGAACGGCTTGCTGAATACAAAGGTGCTCGACTTCGCGATCACCGTCTTGTCGAGGTCGAAAAAGGCCGCGACTCGCCCCGAGCCCTGGATCCGATTACCCGCGAGCCCTGTCAGATCGCCCTCCGCCGTCACGCGTCCAGGATAGGCGAGCGCCCCGCATCGGGTCCGGCACGGCGAGGCGACGTCGGGTTTTGTCGACAGTGCTGATTCCGCGAATACTTCCCGCAGAAGCTTGGTTCGGAGGGCAAGGCCGAACGCTGTGCGGTGGCGTTGATTCGGCGAGTGCGTCTCTCGGGAGCTCGGTTCGACGGGCGAGGTCAGACGCGGTGCGGTAGTGCTGATTCGGCGGGTGTTTCGCGTGGGAGTCCGGCTGGGCGCGGGCTGCGGTCGAGCTGCGTCCGTCAGCGCTGATTCGCCGGATACTTCTCGCTGGATCCGGCTTGGCGGGGCGAGGTCGGCCGCCGTGCGGTGGTGTTGATTCGGTGGGTGTCTCGCATGGGGGTCCGTCCCGACGGGATGGTCGGGCTTTGTCCGGCTGCGCACATTGGCCGATTGTTTCGGGCGGGAGTTCGGACCGGTGGATGGCATCAGACTTCTTCCGGCAGTGCGTATTTGGCGAGTGTCTAGGGGGCTCGATCCGGTATGGGGTTGTTGCTGGAGCGCTTCCGGCGGCGTGCATTCCGCGATGGGGGCTCGTGTTGTGGCTCGGTAGTGTGTGGGTCTGCGGAGCGACCTGATCGGCGTCGTCGCGCTGCTGCGGGCTTCGTGCCGGAGCGGGTGTGCCTGGAAGTTTGCCCCGCCCTCGGAGGGCCTGTAGTCGGCCTAAAGTTCCGGCGCGACGGACTTGCGTTGTGGGCGGGGATTGGGTGTAGTATTGCTGGCACCTGGACATGGTCCAGGCGCGTTCAGCCCGACCCCCCGGGGCTGAACCCGACGGCCCCAGCCTCCTCCCCCCCCGGCTGGGGCCGTCCTCTATTTCGGGACGGCCCGTCTTTTCGGCTGGGTGCCACGGGCCAAAAGTTATCCACACCCCGCGAGTTGTCCACACTCGCCGAAGCGGCCCTTCTGCCGCCCGGTTCGGTCGACAACGCTTGCCTGCATGGATCCCCAAGCAGCGCAGGCGACTACGGCGCCACCGGTCCTCGTACTCCTCCGCGACACCCGGCTGCGCGACGAGGTGCGCCGGGTCGCGGCCGCCGCCGAACGAGCGTTAGACGAAAGGGCACTGCCCGTCGGCAGGCACGCCTGGTCCGGTGCGCCGATGGTGATTCTCGACACAACCGCCGCGCGAGAGTGCGCCGAGGCCGGATATCTGCGTCGCGTCGGCATCGTGCTGGTGACCGATGGCGAACCGGCACTGCCGGATTGGCAGGCCGCGACGGCGGTCGGCGCGGAGCGGGTCATCGCGCTGCCCGATGCCGCGGTCGGACTTATCGAGAAGTTTGCTGAGCATGCCGAACAGCGCACGGGCGACGGCGTGATCGTCGCCATCGCGGGTGCCGGCGGCGGTGCGGGCGCGTCCACCCTGGCCGCCGCGACCGCCCTGCGCGGTGCCACACAACGGTTCCGGCGCGACACCATCCTCGTCGACGGCGCACCCCTCGGCGGTGGCCTGGACCTGCTGCTCGGGATCGAAACAACGGACGGTCTGCGCTGGCCCGACCTGGTTGTCGAGGACGGCAGGGTCTCGGCATCGGCGCTGCACGGCGCGCTGCCGAGCGCCGCGCCCGGGCTCGCCGTGCTGTCCTGCGGGCGTGGTGGTGCGGGCCGGTTGCCAAGTGAAATACGCGCGTCCGCAATGCGGGCCGTGCTCGAAGCAGGCCGGGCCGCAGGCGATTTGGTGGTCTGTGATGTCTCGGGCGAACGCGGCCCGCACGCGGATCAGATGCTCGACGCCGCCGACCTCGTCGTCCTGGTGGTGCAGGCGCGGATCCGCGCGCTGGCCGCGGCGGAATCCGTCGCGGCCCATATCAGGAGGCGAAATCCCAACCAGGGGTTGGTGATACGCGGTCCAGCTCCGGGCGGTCTGCGCAGCGTCGAGGCGGCCGAGGTGCTGGACCTGCCGCTGCTCGCCGCGGTTCGGGCCCAGCCAGGGCTGTGCGCTCGTCTCGAACGCGGTGGGCTGACAGCGCCGCGCCGTGGCCCGCTGCGTGAGGCCGCCGATGCGATCCTGGCCGTCCTGAGCGGGTCCGGCGGGTCGGAGCCGGAATGAGCTGCCGGGGTGGAAGTGCCGGATGTGCTGGGGCACAGGCGCATACGCGGATCGAAGTTCGGTGTGCGGGACGGGAGGCACGGCATGAGTGAGTTGGTGACATCGGAACTGCTCGACCGGGTGCGGGAGCGATTGGCCTGCGGTGCAGGGGAACCCGATCCGGCCATGGTGGCCGCCGCGATCCGGGCGGAGGCGGGTGCGGTGCTCGGCGATACCGATCTACTGCGTGCGCTGCGACTGCTGCAGACCGAAATGACGGGCGCCGGCGTGCTCGAACCGCTGCTGCGGGATCCACACGTCGCGGATGTGCTGGTGACGGGACCGGACTCGGTCTGGATCGACCGTGGCCGCGGTTTGCGACGGGCGCCGGTGTCCTTCCCCGACGAGGCCGCCGTTCGCCGGCTGGCGCAGCGGCTGGCGCTGTCCGCGGGCCGCAGGCTCGACGATGCCCAGCCGTGGGTGGACGGCAGGCTCTCCGGATGGGAAGCGGCACTGGGCGATTCGTTCGGCGTGCGGCTGCATGCGGTGCTCGCCCCGATCGCGCACGGCGGCACCTGTCTTTCGCTGCGGATCCTGCGCCCGGCCACCCAGGGTCTCGATGCGCTCGCCACCGCCGGCGCGATACCCGCGGCCGCGAAATCGCTGCTGGAGGAGATCATCCGGGCCCGCCTGGCGTTCCTGGTCGTCGGCGGCACCGGTGCCGGGAAGACGACGCTGCTATCCGGTCTGCTCGCGAAGGTGGATCCCGCCGAACGCATCATCTGCGTCGAGGATGCCGCCGAACTCGCGCCGCCGCACCCGCATGTCGTCCGCCTGGTCGCACGCGTCGCGAATGTCGAGGGCGTCGGCGAGGTGACGGTGCGCGACCTGGTGCGCCAGGCGCTGCGCATGCGTCCCGACCGAATCGTCGTCGGCGAGGTCCGCGGCGCCGAGGTGGTCGACCTGCTGACCGCGTTGAACACCGGTCATGACGGTGGGGCGGGCACCGTGCACGCCAACTCCCCGCAAGAAGTGCCCGCCCGCCTGGAAGCCCTTGCGGCACTGGGCGGAATGGACCGGGCGGCCCTGCACAGCCAACTGGCCGCCGCGATCCAGGTCGTCCTGCACGTACACCGCCGCCCCAACGGTTCCCGCGGGCTGCGCGAAATCGGCCTGGTCGAGCGTGCAGAATCCGGACGCGTCCAGATCATTCCGGCTTGGTGCGCCGATAGCCGCGCGGCCCCCGCGGCAGATGCCCTTCGCCACCTGCTCACTGAACGGCTCGCCCGATGACCGCGGTCATCCCACCCGTCTTCGACATCGGTGAGCCGACCGACGAGGTGTTCGCATGAGCATGGCGCTGGGATGTTTGGCGATCGCCTTACTGGTGGCTCCGGCTTCGGGGGCGCGGCGGCGATTCGCCCGGGTGTTCGGTGTTGCGCAGACCGGACGAAAGACCAAGCGCGGCACGCTGATTCGAGCCGGTGTCGCGGTTGCGGTATTGGCGACGGCCGGGTTCGGAGCCGGAACGGTTATCGCCGCGGTCATGGTGACGGCGACGATCGGTGTCAGGATGCGCCGCTCCGGTTGGGATAGACGTCGCGATCGCGAATGCGCTCGGTTGCTCGATGCGCTGGAATGCGTTGTGGCGGAGTTGCGTGTCGGCGCGCATCCGAGCGCGGCCGCGGATGTTGCCGCAAGCGAGTCGCAAGGTGAAGCCGCACAGGCATTTTCGGTCAGCGCGGCACGCGGCAGGTTGGGTGGTTCCGCCGCCGACGGCCTGCTGCTGCCGGAGTCCGTGGTGGCCGCCGAACTGTCCAGAATCGCCGGCGCCTGGCGGGTCGCCGAACAGCATGGCCTGGCGCTGGCGGAACTGCTCGCCGCGGCACGCGCGGATCTGGTGGGCCGCATCCGTTTCCGGGCACGCACCAATGCCGCGCTGGCGGGCGCCAGGGCCAGCGCGGCCGTGCTGGCCGGACTTCCGCTGCTCGGCATAACCCTCGGCCAGCTGATGGGCGCGGCCCCATTGCACGTCCTCTTCACCACCGCCGCCGGAACGCTACTTCTTCCGTTGGGTTCGGCCCTGGCCTGCTGCGGCCTCATATGGACCGACGCCATCACCAGAAAGGTACTCCTGTGACGCCCATCCCCGAACTCACCGTCGATCAGGCCAATCGGACCACCCCGAACCACCCTGATCCTGCCGACGCGGTGTCCGCGGTGACATTTCTGCCGTGCCGGTTCGGCTTCGAGCTGAGGTATGCGATCTGGCGAGACGCGGTGTGCGGTCGAAAGGTGCTCGGTCATATTTCTGCCGTGCCGGTTCGGCTTCGAGCCCGAGGCATGCGGTCCGGCGGGACGCGGTATGCGGTCGAAGGGTGCCCGGTCGTGTTTCTGCCGTGCCGGTCTGGCTTCGAGCCCGAGGCATGCGATCTGGCGAGACGCGGTATGCGGTCGAAGGGTGCTCGGTCATATTTCTGCCGTGCCGGTTCGGCTTCGAGCCCGAGGCATGCGATCTGGCGGGACGCGGTATGCGGTCGAAAGGTGCTCGGTCATATTTCTGCCGTGCCGGTTCGGCTTCGAGCCCGAGGCATGCGGTCCGGCGAGACGCGGTATGCGGTCGAAAAGTGCTTGGTAGCAGTCGGTTCGGGCGGCATTCGAATGGGAGGCGGTCGGGATGCTCGTGAGTGCGGGGAGTTCGGCGCTGCCACTGTTGGCGGCCGCGGCGGGCTTAGCGGTGTTTCCGGGACGAGTTTCGGTGCGGCGGCGGCTGCGCCGTCTGTGGCCTGCCGCCGGGGCGGACCGGCCACGGGCCGTGGTGCGCGCAACGGCTGATCCACTCGCGGCGGCATCGACATTCGACCTGCTGGCAGCGTGCCTGCGCGCCGGATTGCCGATGGCGGGAGCGGCGCGGGCCGCCGCGCCGAGCGCACCCGAACGGTTGGCACAGGCACTGCGGCGAGCCGCGGATCTGTTGGCGTTGGGCGCGGATGCCGGTGCCGCCTGGGAACGCGCCGCCCAAGAGGCCGCGGAATCGGAAGAGGTTGCGGCACTTGCCCGTATGGCACGGCGTTCCGCGCGCTCAGGCGCATCCATGGCGGTCGCGATCGCCGAGCTGGCCGAACAGCACAGGACCGCCGTCGAGGACGCCGCTGCGGCGCGTGCCGAGCGCGCCGGAGTACTCATCAGCGGACCACTCGGCCTCTGCTTCCTCCCCGCATTCGTCTGTCTCGGCATCGTCCCCGTCGTCATCGGACTGGCCGGCCGAGTACTCGGCGGTGGACTGCTATGAGCGAATTCGCGTGTGGCCCTTCGCTGGTTCGCGTCGCGGACGGCAGGGGTGGAGTGCCGTGGGACGCGGCCATGAATGAGCTCGCGTGCGGATCGTCGGCGCGGTGCGTCTGGCACATGGCGATTGGCCGCCGGGGTGTGCTCGTGAATGGGTTCGTGTGTGGCCCTTCGCTGGTTCGCGTCGCGGACGGCAGGGGTGGAGTGCCGTGGGACGCGGCCATGAATGAGCTCGCGTGCGGATCGTCGGCGCGGTGCGTCTGGCACACGGCGATTGGCCGCCGGGGTGTGCTCATGAATGAGTTCGTGTGTGGCCCTTCGCCGGTTCGCATCACGGACGGTAGGGGGCGAGTGCCGCGGGACGCGACCATGAATGAGCTCGTGTGCGGATCGTTGGCGCGGTGCGTGTGGCGCATGGCGGTTGGGGGTGGCCGGGGTGTTGGTGTGCGCGAGTTCGCATGTGAGTGGTTCGCGGTAGGGCGCGGTGGTGTGCGTGCGCCGTTGACGCGCCGTGGGAAGCAGGCGAGGGGGTGCGGGGTGGGGCGAGCGTGTCCGTGCGGAGTCGCCGTGCGGGCGTTGGAGAGAGGGGAAGAATTTGCGAATCGAGCAGGTTCCGGCGCGGGTCGACAGGGCGGTGCGGGCCGGATCTCGGCAGCTGCGGATGCGGCTGATACAGGTGGTGTTCGCCGAGGATGGGATGAGCACCGCGGAGTATGCGGTAGGGACTGTCGCCGCGGCGGCATTCGGGGCGGTGCTGTACACGGTGGTGACCGGCAACAGCATCGTCGATGCGTTGACGAAGATCATCGATCGGGCGCTGAACACCGCCGTGTAGCCGCGGCGGCGGTAAAGCGCTGGGGCGCAAGCAGTCTGGGTGATGACCGCGGTGGCGTAACGGTCGAGGCGGCCATTGCCGTCACCGCGATCGTCATCGCGGTTGCCCTGTGCCTCGGCGCTCTGCTCGCGGTGTCGGCTCAGATCCGCTGTGTCGATGCCGCCCGCGAGGCGGCCCGGCTCACAGCCCGCGGCGATCGCGTCGATGCCATTGCCGCGGCTCGCCGCACCGCGCCACCCGCCGCCGATATCACGGTGCGCACCGAGGGGTATCGGGTGATCGCTCTGGTCTCCGTCCACACGCGGCTGCTTCCGCTCCTGGTCCTGCGCGCCGAGGCCGTCGCCGCGATCGAACCCGAGGCGATCACGTGACGGCCGCGCGCCTGCGGGCATCGGATGGCGCGGCGACGGTACTCGCGTGTGCCGGGCTGGCCGCACTGGTGGTGGTGACGTTATTGATCGGTCAAGTGGGGATGGTCATCGTGGCGCGCCACCGGGCACAGGCGGCGGCCGACCTCGGCGCACTCGCGGGCGCCGGGGCATTGGACGGGGGCGCGGAGGCCGGGTGCGCCGCGGCCGAAGAAATCGTTCGGCGCATGAAGTTCCAGGTGGAAGGGTGCTCGGTGACCGATTGGGATGTCACCTTAACGGTTACTGAGAAAATACCAATGGGTCTGCTAGGTGATCGAACCGTACGCGCGGTTGCGCGTGCGGGGCCGACCGAAGTGGTTGATATGACCACTGCTAATCGGTAATTCCCCAGACCGAGGAAATGTGATATCTGGAATTGTCCGCGCCGACCCGGAAAAGGAAACGTTGAAATGATTTTGCGCGATTTGCGCACGTGGCAATACTTCAGTTAACATGATTTTGTTCCTTTTTATTCCACCGCTGGTCGGCACGGGTGATCGCCGCTGGTGATCACCTGGCCAGGTGGACGATCGGTCACGCGCGGAACGCGGCACGATCACGAATCGAACGCCCAGCCTTCATCGTTATCGCTGCTCAGCTCGTCGACTACCGCCGCGAGCAGGCGTGCGGCACCCGCCTTGTCCAGCGGGTGGTTGCCGTTGCCGCACTTGGGCGACTGAACGCAGGAGGGACAACCACCGGCACACCCGCAGGATTCGATGGCCGCCAGCGTCGCCGCGAGCCAATCGCGCAACCTCGCGAACCCGCGCTCGGCGAAGCCGGCGCCACCGGGCTGTCCGTCGTAGACGAAGACCGTCGGCAGCCCGGTATCCGGATGTTCGGCGGTCGACACGCCACCGATATCCCAGCGGTCGCACGTCGCGACCAGCGGCAACAGGCCGATCGCCGCATGCTCGGCGGCATGCAGCGCGCCGGCGACCCGCGTGGGTTCGATCCCGGCCCGCGCCAGCAGTTCCGGCGTCACGGTGTAGAGCACCGCTCTGGTCGGCAGCGTTTGCGCGGGCATATCCAGCTCGACGAGGTCCAAGACCTCGCCGGTGAGCAGGGTGCGCAGATAGCCCATGACCTGACCGGTCACCCTGACCTGCGCCAATGCCACGGTCACCGGGCCGTGCGCGCGCTGTTCGGCAATGGCGTCGATGGTGATCGAGGTCAGCTGCCTCGGGCTGGTGGTCCATCCGGGATCGTCCTGGTGCACGAAGGCGACGCCGCCATCGAGGTCCAGCTCGTCGACCACGTAGGTGTCGCCCTGATGCAGGTGAACCGCGCCTCGATGCAGGGTCGACCGCGCCCGGCCCGCGTCGGCGGTGCCGAGCAGCCTGCCGGTTTCGGCGTCGACGATGGCGATCGGCGTGCCGATTCCGCCCCGCACGTCGACCGCGTCGTGCGGCTGCGCATCCGCGGTGACATACCAGCGGCCACCGGCCCCGTTGGCCACCCGCCGCCGGATCAGCCCCTGCGCCGCCAGGTCGGTGAGCACCTGGCGGCCGCCGTACTCGTCCACCTCGGCGTCGGTGAGCGGCAGCTCGAGTGCGGCGCACAGCAGCTGCGGCCCCAGCACATACGGATTTCCGGGATCGGTGATGGTGGCCTCGACGGGCTTGTCCAGCAGCGCCGCCGGATGGTGCACCAGGAAGGTGTCCAGCGGATCGTCCCTGGCCACCAGCACCACCAGCGAGCCCTGGGTGCGTCGTCCGGCCCGCCCGGCCTGCTGCCAGAACGAGGCGACGGTGCCGGGGAAGCCGGAGATCACCACCGCGTCCAGGCCCGCGATATCCACGCCGAGCTCGAGCGCGTTGGTGGACGCGGCGCCGAGCAGCGACCCGTCGGACAGCGCCGCCTCCAGCTCACGCCGGTCCTCGGCGAGATAACCGGCCCGGTAGGCGGCGACCCGGCCCACCAGCGTCGGATCGATTTCCGCCAACAGCCTGCGGGTTTCCATGGCGGTCAGCTCCGCGCCGCGCCGGGAGCGCACGAAGGTCAGCGTGCTCGCCCCCTCGGCGATCAGGTCGGCCATGATGCGGCCGGCCTCCGCGGTCGCGGCTCGGCGCACCGGCGCACCGTTTTCGCCGGTCACGGTGGTGAGCAGCGGCGGCTCCCACAGTGCGACGGTGCGCGGCCCCTGCGGTGATCCGTCCTCGGTGACGGCGACGCACGGCGCGCCGATCAGCCGGGATGCGGCGGCCGCGGGGTCGGCGGCGGTCGCCGAACAGAGCACGAAAACCGGATCGGCCCCGTACCGTGCGGCGAGCCGCCGCAACCTGCGCAGCACCAGCGCCACATGCGATCCGAAAACACCGCGGTAGGCATGGCATTCGTCGACGACGACGTAGCGCAGCCTGCGCAGCACCCTGGCCCAGCGCTGATGGGACCGCAGTATGCCGACGTGCAGCATGTCGGGGTTGGTGAAGATCCACCTGGCATTGGCCCGCACCCACTGCCGGACCTCGGCGGGCGTGTCGCCGTCGTAGGTCGCGGGGTGGATATCGCGCAGCGGGCCCTCGTGGGTCAATTCGCCGATGGCGCGCAGTTGGTCCGCGCCGAGCGCCTTGGTCGGCGCCAGGTATAGCGCGGTGGCCTTGGGATCATCGCGCAACGCGGTCAGCACCGGCAGCTGATAGCCGAGCGATTTACCGGATGCGGTGCCGGTGCTGACGACGACATGTCTGCCGTTCACCGCGAAATCGGCGGTGCTGACCTGATGGCTCCACGGCGTGTCGATTCCGCTCGCCTGTAATGCGGCGAGCACGTCCGGCGACACCCATTCCGGCCATTCCGTGTGCGCGGCCGGCCGGGCGGGTAGGTCGACGACGTGGGTCAACCTGGGATCATCATCCGAAAGCCCGGTGAGGACACGGTTCAGCAACGATCGCCCGTAGCTGAGTCCCCTATCGGTCGCCTCCGGAGTGGTCTGGTCGGTTGGATTCATGAGACGCGCGCCGCGACACGCCAAGAAAGTGTGAAACGTGTGCGGTTAGGAACCTTCACCTGCCATTTCGATACCAAATAGCGACCTGGGTCACAGCCGGTTTGCCGAACACTCACTCGGTTATCGGGAGGCAAACGAACCACAAGTCTGGATTCCGGCATTGTGTCCCTCACCTGCGCATTCGCAAGATCAACTTTTTTGCAAATTGTCGGTAACTCGACTGTTGAATTGCTCGAAGACATGGTTCACTGGTTCCTGGTCGCAAGCTTCTGTGTTCGAGGGTCGGATCCAAAGTCCAAACCGTCAGCAGGATCGATGTTGCGAACGGTGTGCTTGGTGCTTTCCTGCAGGGGGAACCAACAGTACAGCGGTCGGAACGGACCCGGTGGACGAACCCAGTTGTCCGCCGTTCCGGTAAGAAAAGAGAAGGAACAGAATGGCACAGGGAACTGTGAAGTGGTTCAACGCGGAGAAGGGGTTCGGCTTCATCGCGCCCGAGGACGGCTCCGCTGACGTCTTCGTCCACTACTCCGAGATCCAGGGGTCGGGCTTCCGCACCCTTGAGGAGAACCAGAAGGTCGAGTTCGAGGTCGGCCAGGGCACCAAGGGCCCGCAGGCCACCGGAGTTCGCGCGCTCTCCTGAGCGTCGCAAACGTTTCCACCAGCTCGTCCCTCACCACCGGAAACGGGGTGGGGGACGACTTATATCTGGGGTACTGAGGACACGCCGCATGGACGCGCATCGGATAAAACACTGCATACTGGTGCGAAGTGACGCGCGTACGCTCAGTGGTTCGGGTCGCAAGCACTCGACCACACTCAGCGTCAAGGTATAAACGTGTCTGGTAGCGATGTTCAACCGTCGCCACCGCTTGCCCCACACCGCGCACCGGGCGCACCAGCGTCGCGCGGGTCGAGAAGGAAAGGTGTATTCGCCGGTGGCAACACGAGACCGCGGTGCAGCCGACCAGGGCCGTCCCCTGCGTCGTCTCGTGATCGTCGAGTCCCCGACCAAGGCCCGCAAGATCGCGCCGTACCTGGGTCGCAATTACACGGTCGAAGCCTCGGTCGGTCACATCCGGGACCTGCCGGCGAACGCCGCCGACGTGCCCGCCAAATACAAGGGCCAGCCCTGGGCGCGGCTCGGCGTCGACGTCGATCACGATTTCGAACCCATCTACGTGGTGAACCCGGATAAGAAGACCAAGGTCACCGAGCTCAAGAGCCTGCTGAAGGACGCCGACGAGCTCTACCTGGCCACCGACCCCGACCGCGAGGGCGAGGCCATCGCCTGGCATCTGCTGGAGACGCTGAAGCCGAAGGTGCCGGTGCGCCGGATGGTGTTCCACGAGATCACCGAACCCGCCATCCTGGCGGCCGCCGCCGACACCCGTGAGCTCGACTCGGATCTGGTCGACGCGCAGGAGACCCGGCGCATCCTGGACCGGCTGTACGGCTACGAGGTCAGCCCGGTGCTGTGGAAGAAGGTCATGCCGAAGCTGTCGGCGGGCCGGGTGCAGTCGGTGGCGACGCGGGTCATCGTGCAGCGCGAGCGCGAGCGGATGGCGTTCCGCTCGGCCGAGTACTGGGATATCGCCGCGATCCTCGACGCGGGCACCGGCGAGGGCGCGGACGCCGCCAACCCGAGGACCTTCGGTGCGCGCCTGGTGCAGGTGGATGGCGCACGCGTGGCCTCGGGCCGCGACTTCGGGCCTGACGGACAGCTGAAGACCGCGAATGGCGTTGTCGTGCTTGACGAGTCGCATGCGCGGCGGTTGGCCACCGCGCTGGACGGCGTCGATCTGGTGGTGGCGTCGGCGGAGTCGAAGCCGTACACCCGCAAGCCGTATCCGCCGTTCATGACCTCGACGCTGCAGCAGGAGGCGGGGCGCAAGCTGCGCTTCAACGCCGAGCACACCATGCGGGTGGCGCAGGCGCTGTACGAGAACGGCTACATCACCTATATGCGTACCGACTCGACCACGCTGTCGGAGTCGGCGATCGCCGCGGCCCGTGCGCAGGCCACTCAGCTCTACGGCGCGGAATTCGTACATCCCACCCCGCGTCAGTACAACCGGAAGGTGAAGAACGCGCAGGAGGCGCACGAGGCGATCCGGCCCGCCGGTGACACCTTCGCGACGCCGGGAGAGCTGCATTCGCGGTTGGACCGCGACCAATTCCGGCTCTACGAGCTGATCTGGCAGCGCACCGTCGCCTCGCAGATGGCCGATGCCAGGGGCACAACGCTGACGCTGCGGATCGCCGGTACCGCGGGATCCGGTGAGCAGTGCGTGTTTTCGGCCTCGGGCCGGACCATCACGTTCGCCGGCTTCCTCAAGGCCTATGTGGAAAGCGTCGACGAGGAGGCGGGCGGTCAATCCGATGACGCCGAATCCCGTTTGCCCGCACTGGAACAGGGCCAGGCCGTCACCGCGGTCGAGCTGAATCCCGATGGGCACGCGACGAATCCGCCCGCGCGCTATACCGAGGCCTCGTTGATCAAGGCTCTCGAAGATCTCGGAATCGGCCGTCCCTCAACGTATTCGTCGATTATCAAGACGATTCTGGGTCGCGGCTACGTGTACAAGCGCGGCAGCGCGCTGGTGCCGTCGTGGTTGGCATTCGCCGTAACCGGTTTGCTGGAGGAACATTTCGGCCGTCTCGTCGATTTCGACTTCACCGCGGCGATGGAGGACGATCTCGACGCCATCGCGGGCGGGCGCGAGCAGCGCGGAAATTGGTTGTCCAGCTTCTATTTCGGCGGCGAGCACGGCGTCGAGGGTTCGGTCGCGCGGTCCGGCGGGCTGAAGAAGATGGTCGGCGACCGGCTCGACGACATCGATGCCAGGGAAGTCAATTCGATCAAGCTCTTCACCGACGCCGAGGGCCGCGATATCGTGCTCCGGGTCGGGCGGTACGGACCGTACCTGGAGCGGATGATCACGAATCCCGATGACCCGCAGGGAGATCCGATCTCGCAGCGGGCAAACGTGCCGAATGATCCGCCGCCGAACGATCTGCCGCCGGATGAGCTGACGCTCGAGAAGGCCGAGGAGCTCTTCGGGAAGACTCAGCAGGAGGGCAGGTCGCTCGGTATCGATCCGGAGACCGGACACGAAATCGTCGCCAAGGAGGGACGTTTCGGCCCGTACGTCACCGAGGTGCTGCCGGAATCGGGCTCCGGCGATGGCGAGGCGCCTGCCACGAAGACCACGAAAAAGGCTGCGGCAGCGGTCAAACCGCGCACCGGTTCGCTGTTCAAGTCGATGGATCTGGAGACGATCACCCTCGACGACGCGCTGAAACTGCTTTCGCTGCCCCGGGTTGTCGGTAAGGATCCGGAATCCGGCGACGAGATCACCGCCCAAAACGGCCGGTACGGGCCGTATTTGAAGAAGGGCACCGACTCGCGCACGCTGAGCAGCGAGGATCAGATCTTCAGCGTGACGCTGGAGGAGGCGTTGAAGATTTACGCCGAGCCGAAGCGGCGCGGTCGGCAGGCGGCGAACGCGGCGCCGCTGCGTGAACTCGGAAACGACGCGGCCACCGGTATGCCGATGGTGATCAAGGACGGGCGGTTCGGCCCGTACGTCACCGATGGCGAGACCAATGCCAGCCTGCGCAAGGGCGACGACGTCGCGACCATCACCGACGAGCGGGCCTCGGAACTGCTCGCGGATCGGCGGGCGCGTGGGCCGGTGAAGAAGGTGGCCAAGAAGGCGGCGGCGAAGAAGACCGCGGCCAAGAAGACGACGGCCAAGAAGGCGGCGGTGAAGGCGACGACCACCAAGACCGTGGCCAAGAAGACGCCCGCGAAGAAGGCGGCGGCGAAGAAGACCGGTGTCGGCAAGGCGTGATCGGGTGTCCTGATCGCTCACGGTGTCCTAGCCTCGAGGGGCACAACGGCAAGAGCGAAGGACACCCATGGCCGATCAGGAGCGCGAGGATCTGATCAAGATCCTCGGCAACCAGCGTGAACTGTTCCAGATCACCCTTCGGAATATCGACGACGAACAGGCGCGCAGGCGCACCACGGTCAGCGAGCTGACCCTCGGTGGTCTGCTGCACCACCTGATAAACGTGGAACGACACTGGACTTCGGTGATCGTCGAACGGGACGAGAACGCCGAACTCGACGTGTCGAAGTTCGACGGCGAATACGTGATGGCGCCGGAGGAGACCGTGACCGGGCTGCTCGCGAAATGGGCTGAGGTCGCCGCCGCGACCGATGCGCTGATCCGCACGGTGGACAGCCTGGACTCCTCGATTCCGACGCCCACCGCGCCGTGGACGCCGGAACGCCAGTGGTGGACAGTGCGCTACACGCTGCTGCACATCCTGCGCGAGATCGCCCATCACGCCGGACACGCGGATATCATCCGCGAGGAGCTCGACGGGCAGAACAGCACGTATTCGCGCATCGCCTGAGTGCTATCGCCGCAGCAGGCGCAGGAATTCGCGCATCCACGCCGGATGGTCCGGCCAGGCCCGGCCGGTGACGATGTTGTCCTCCACATGCGCCTCGCTGTCGACGAATTTCGCGCCCGCCGCCTCGATATCGGGCGCGAGCGCCGGGTACGCGCTGCACGAGCGGCCCATCAAAACGCCCGCGGCGGCGAGGATCAGCGGTCCGTGGCACAGCGCGGCGATGGGCTTGCGCTCGGATGCGAAGTGCCGCACCAGCTCTCGGCACCGCTCATCGTTGCGCAGGTACTCCGGCGCGCGGCCGCCCGGCACCACCAGCGCGTCATACGTTGCCGGATCGACGTTTTCGAAGGCGATGTCGGCGGGCCAGGTGTGGCCGAGTTTCTCGGTGTATGTGTCGAAGCCGTCCACGAAATCGTGCACGACGAACTGCAATTTCTTGACGGCGGGCGCGGCGATCTCCACCTGGTGGCCCTCTTCGAGGAGCCGCTGGTAGGGATACATGACCTCGAGGTCCTCGGCCGCGTCACCGGCGATCAACAGAATTCTCACGGAATCCACCTCCGCATCAACGATCCGCCGGGGCCGGGAAGGCGGTCAAGAGCTGTGTCGGTGGCGGCGGCTAGGGTGTACGGCGTGGCGGGTGTCTTCGATCGGCTGGTCGGCCAGGATGCGGTCGAATCCGAGCTGACGGCTGCCGCGATCGCCGCGCGGGCCGGCAGTGTCGAGGGGGCGATGACCCACTCGTGGCTGTTCACCGGGCCGCCGGGATCGGGCAGATCCGTTGCGGCGCTGTGCTTTGCGGCCGCACTACAGTGCACCGACCCTGGTACGCCGGGGTGCGGGCGGTGTCACGCGTGCACGACCACCATGGCGGGCACGCACGGTGACGTGCGCCGGGTGGTGCCGGAGGGGTTGAGTATCAGCACCAAGGAGATGCGCGAAATCGTGCAGATCGCGGCCCGGCGGCCGAGTACCGGGCGCTGGCAGGTGGTGGTGATCGAGGATGCGGACCGGTTGACCGAGGCGGCGGGCAACGTGCTGCTGAAGGTGGTCGAAGAGCCGCCGGACCGGACGGTGTTCCTGCTGTGCGCGCCGTCGGTGGATCCGGAGGACATCTCCGTGACGCTGCGTTCCCGGTGCAGACACGTCCATCTGGTGACGCCCTCGGTCGCATCGATCGCGCGGGTGCTGCAGGAGCGGGACAAGCTCGACCAGCGGACCTCCGAGTGGGCGGCATCGATCAGCGGCGGCCATGTCGGCAGGGCGCGGCGACTGGCCACCGACGACGAGGCGCGCGGACGGCGTAAACGAGCGCTGGCGCTGGTCGGCGCGGTCGCGCGACCGGGTGCGGCGTACTCGGCGGCCGACGAACTGGTGAAATCGGCCGACGACGAGGCCAAACAGATGAGCGCCGAACGCGATGAGCGCGAACGCGAGGAATTGGCGACCGCGCTCGGCGCGGGCGGTACCGGCAAGGGCGCGGCATCGGCGACCCGCGGTTCCGCCGGCGTGCTGAAAGATCTGGAACGCCGCCAGAAGTCACGCGCCACCCGCACCGGACGTGATGCGCTCGACCGGGCGCTCATCGACGTCGCGGGCGTCTACCGGGACGCGCTCGCCCTCCGGTTCGGCGCGGACGGCGTCGCACTCACCCACCCCGATATGGCCGACCAGATCCGCGACCTGGCCGACCGGGTGCGTCCGGAGGGCCTGCTGAAATCGATCGAGGCGGTGCTCGCCTGCCGAGAGGCGCTCGACCTGAACGTGAAGCCGCGCTTCGCACTCGCCGCCATGGTCGCCGCCCTCATCGCCGCCCAAGCAACGTGACCCCTACCACCCGTTTTCGCGATCCGGCGCAGTCACGATAGACTCGCTGGGCCGAGAGGCACGCCGCCTTAGCTCAGTCGGTAGAGCGCTTCACTCGTAATGAAAAGGTCGGGGGTTCGATTCCCCCAGGCGGCTCAAAATCCCAGGTCGGAACGATCGAATCGTGTTGTCCTGGACTGAGTTCGGGCTCGAGTCCCAACTAGTTCGCTCGATGTCGCCTCGCATGACCGCCTTGTCGAGAGCGCCGACTACCGCAGTGTGGACCCGTCCACGCGCCAGATAGCGCCGCTGGGTCGTCGACGGATCCGCGTGGCCGAGCAGGTCGACAGGTGGCGCGCGTCGACAAGCCCACATCGTCCAGGATGGTGGCGACGGTGCCGCGGAAGCTGTGGGGTCTACGGGCACAACCCGTTGATGAAATCTGGGCTGCTGCCTTCCCTATTGCAGCGGTAGGACCACTCGACAGCTCCGGGCTTCCATCGTTTGCCGTCGTAAGTGAACGTGGATTGCTGGCGCACTGCGCGGATCGAGTCATCCTTCGGCACATCGTAAGTGACGGTGACCACGGGGTTCGCGCTGTCCGGTTTGGCGATGTCCACGGTGCAGAGGTAATCGACCTTCTCGTCCGGCAACGGACCACACTGGTTGATGAGATTCATCAGGGTCAGAGCTGCGTTCGGTGTCAGCGGGGCGTCGGGCCTCGACTGCGTGGACTGGTTGGCGCTCGTCGGCTGCGCTGCGGGACTGGAATCGGTACTTGTACAGCCGATCGCCGTGAGCAGCGGCAATAGCGACACGGCGACCGCCGCGATGGTGGTTCGGTTCATGTCTTCTCCGTTTGTCCGAATTGAGCCGCCACCGTATCAAAATGTTGCTGACTATTAGCTGTACTGTGGCAAATTGTTATACATGCAATCGTCCCCTCGGCATCGGTTGTGAGTGCGCGCGAAACCCATCCGACTTGCCGGCCGGGCATGGCGACCTGCTCGGGTCGGCGTCGGCATGCGGGAAGGCCCGGCCGGGCTCAGTGAGCTCGGCCGGGCCTGGTTCGTACGCGGGGTGTCCGGGTCGATGGTTGCGCGAATCCGTCTTATCGAGTCGGTGCGGAAGGCGTAGTTCGGGCGTCGCCGAATACCTCGTCGATCAGACGTTGTGTCGCCTGCTGGAATGCCACGGCCAGCGACAGGGCGGCGTCGTCGACGTAATTCAGTGTGCCGGTGAGGGTTTTGCTGCCGTCGGGGGTGCTGAACATGATCGCCGCGTGGCCCGCGGCACCACCGTTGTGGGTGATCACGGTGCCGCCTGCCGGAGTTTGCTGCACGAACACTCCCAGGCCGTAGCCCATATTCGGGATGGGCGTCGCGTGCGGGGTGCACATCTCGTTCAGCAGTTCGGCAGGCAGCAGCTTGCCGGTCACCAGTGCGGAGATGAACGTGTGCAGATCCTGGCTGGTGGAGATCATGTCGCCGCCGCTGGAGATCCAGGAGGGGTTGTGGCGGGTGACGTCGACGATGGTCTCCGCACCGTTTTCTTCGTACCGGTAATAGGCGTGGGGGTGCGGCTCGGGGATCTCGATCTGGGTGGTCGGCTGTATGGTGCCCGACAGTCCGAGCGGCCCCAGGATCAGCCGCTGCACCTCCTCGGCGACCGAGCGGCCGGTGACCTCCTCGATCAGCAGCCGGGCCAGCACGTAGTTGGTGTTGGAGTAGCTCCAGTCGGTGCCCGGTTCGAATCGCGCCGGCTTGGACAGCGCCAGCCGGACCAGTTCCTCGGGCTGGTAGGTGTGGAATCGGTTGTCCACCCATTCCTTGCCCGCGGTGGTGGCGGGGATGCCCGGCACCACCGTCCCGTCGGGGTAGTACTCGCCGGTGAAGTTGAAGATTCCGCTGGTGTGCTGCAACAGCATTCGCACGGTGATCCGCTCGTCGAGTTCGAACTCGGGCAGGTAGTCGACCACCGGTACGTCCAGGGCGATTTTGCCTTCGGCCACCAGTTGCAGCACCAGTGTGGCGGTGAAGGTCTTGGTGTTGCTGCCGATCCGGACGTGCCCGTCGACCGGCGGCTTCGCGGTCTTGCCCAGCTCCGCCACACCGGCGCTGCCGACCCACTCGCCCCGCTCGTCGTTCACGCGCAACGTGATTCCGGTGATGCCGGACTCGACGATGTCCTCGAGGGCCTGCTGTAGTTCCGGGCGATCCGGTCCGTCCGTGGCCTCCGGCGCCGCCGGGCTGCTCGCGCCGGCGTCGAGCGCCGCGATGATCTTGCGAACCATCGCCGCCGTGGCGGGGCCGGGCTCACCTGCGGCGGCCTCGACAGCGATCAGAACGGTTTCGCGGAAGTTCGCGGCCTCGGCGGGATCCTGTGCGGTGAGCAGGCTCATGGCCGCGGTCAGCGCGGGCAGCACCTGGTCGGCGAGGGCGGCGACGGTCTTGCCGACCAGTTTGATGTCGGCCGACTTGGCCGCGAGCACATGCCCGACCAGCCCGGTCGCCGAGGTCAGGGCGATGGAGGCGTTCGTGGCGGACCGGTGGGGTGTGCCGGTGGCGGCCAGCAGTGACACAGCACCGTATGCGGCGGTCCGCAGGATGCCCTTGTCCTTGTCGGTGAGGCTGATGATGGCCATGTCGTTGTCTCCTCAAAACTGGTGTGCGGCACTCCCGTCGAGCGGGCTGCTGTGCTGTTGATGTCACTACTGTCGCCGGACCGGCTGACAACGACCTGATGCAGATCTGACACACCCGCTGACACAACGATCGACCTGGTCACCGGCTCGGTCTATTGCCTGGCCAACGCCGAGTGCATTGCGCAATCCCGCCCGAGCAGCTGCCGATGGTCACTCCGGAACGTTGGGTACTGAATCCACGGCCGCAATACCTGTCGTGGTTCGCCGCGGTCACCACGAAAGCCACTGAGTCCCCAGGTGGCTCCCGGTCAACAGCATCCGCAAGCTCGGTATTCGGAGTCGGTGCTCGGGCACAGATCGTCAGGTGTGGCCAGCACTACCGAGAAGACGGGTGCCTGCTGCGTAGGCGTGATAGCTGGACATTTCCTAACGTGGGATTGTCATCGTGGCGCGTTGGGGCGCGTCCGCAGCAGAAGGGAATTGCCTTGCGTATCAGGCTATGTTGTCGATCATCGACTGCTGTGGTGGCGGTGGGGGCGTTGATCGCCGCCATGGCGGCTTGCGGTTCGACGGGGAGCGATAGGGCAGGGGCCGCCGATGCTGGACGGGCGGAAGTTGTTGGGGCGCTTGACCGTTTGGTCGAGGCGGGCCACGTGCACGGCGCCCAGGTCGTCGTTACCGATCACGGCCGGGTCTGGACCGCGACGGCGGGCATGGGCGATATCGAGCGGGGCATCCCTTTTCCGGACGACGCTCGGGTGCGAATCGGCAGTAATACCAAGACATATGTGGCGACGGTGATGTTGCAGCTGGTGGCCGAGGGCAAGGTGGAATTGGATGCGCCGGTGGAGCGGTATCTGCCGGGAGTGGTGCACGGGCCGGGGATCGACGACGATCGCATCACGATCCGAAATCTGTTGCAGCACACCAGCGGACTGCCGGAATTCGCGGCGGAGTTCGGGGAGACGCCCAAGCCCGGGCAGATCGATATACACACCGACCAAGTACGTTGGGGGAGAGGTGATCTGGCCGAGGTGCTACGCAATGTGCTCACCGCGCCTGCCGATTTCGAACCCGGTGCGAAGTGGGCGTATTCCAACACCAACTACCTCGTGGTCGCGATGGTGATCGAGAAGATCAGCGGTGATTCCGTCGGCGCGGAGATCACCCGCCGCATCATCGAGCCGCTCGGCCTGCGCGACACCTACTATCCGGATCCGGATGAAACCGATATCCGCGGCCCGCACCCCGCCGGTTATAGCGAAATCGGCGGGGAGCGGGTCGATTACACGAGGCAGAACGTGTCGTGGGCCGGTCCGGCGGGTGCCATGGTGGCGACGGGCGCGGATCTCAACCGGTTCTTCAGCGCGCTTCTGGACGGGAAACTGTTGCCGCCCGCACAGCTGGCGGAGATGAAACGCACTGTCCCCATAGGAGATTCGGGATCGCAACTCGGCTACGGGCTCGGTCTCATGCATTGGCGGTTGCCCTGCGGCAAGGACAGTTGGGGCCACGGCGGCGATATCGACGGATTCGAGACCCGCGGCGGCGTCGTAAACGGCCGCGCGGTCACCGTGAGCGTCAATCAGGTCCCCGAGTCATCGGCCGACGTTACGAAGGTGGTCGACGCAGCGCTGTGCGCCGCGAGCTAGAACGCTCTATTCGTTCTTGCTGTAGTACACGGTGATCGACGGCCAATTCCCGTCTGCCGTGACCTCGTTGTGCAGGATGAGGTCGGCCACGGTGACGGGGCCGAGGCCTTCGATCGTGGCTGCGACGGCGCGCAGCAGGGCGGGCACATCGGCTTGGCCCGGGCCCGCCGGGTTTGCCTGGGAGAAGTGCAGCGCCTGGTAATCGGTGGATGTCATGGTCGGTTCCCTCCGGGTCGTCTACTTGCGTCCGCGCTTCTGCTTGTTGCGGTCGCCAGAGTACTTTTCGGCCTGCTTGATCTTCTGCATCGCGCGGTTGTATGCCGCCTGGTCGTACGGGCGTCCGGCGTTCTTGTTGTCGATGGCCGCCTGCTCCGCGGCCGATAACTGCGCGCCCTGCGGTGCCATCTCGGCCATTACGACGCCCACGGGTGCGGCGCCGGCGACCTGCGCTTCGACCGCGGACCCGATCGAGAGTGCGGCGAGCACGGTGAATGCGGCGGCGGCGGACTTCACGGAGTACCTCAATTTTGTTCCCACCCTTCGAGATCAACCGACGCGACATGCGCCCCCGTCGGAGTGGCGGCATCAGACTCTTTGCGCCACTACAGGATTAGATGCAGCACCCGGCCTGTTGGTTCCATCGAAATATGGGAAGAAAAAAGCTCCCGAGCCGGGCGTCGTTGACCGGCTCGGGAGCGCGCTGGTGTGTTCTAGACCGCGGCGGCGCGGTAATCGGTTGCGCTGGTGAGGATTCGGTGCAGCTCGGCGTTGAATCGGGCGGCCGCCTCGATATTGCCGAGGTGTCCGGTCGGCCAGACGTGGTAGTTGGCCAGGGTGCCCGCGCGGCGGAGGGCGGCGACGATGGGGCGGTTCATGCGCTCGGGCAGTAGGTGGTCGATGGCGCCCGCGATGACGGTGGTCGGGACCGTCAAATTGACTGCGGCATCGCCCAATTCGAGTCCGGCGAGGGCGGCGGCATACAGGCCGCGGGTGAGCGGACGACAGGACCGGACGACGCCGAGTGCGAAGTCGACCTCCTCGTCGGTGGTGGGCGGGGACATCACGCGCGCCTTGAAAACCGAACGCACCGGCCAGATATCGGGCAGCGGCACCGGCAGGCTGAGCACCGTCTCGCCGATGAACTGCGGCAACCGCACGGCATTACCGAAAACCGTTACGGGGCGGTTCGCCACGGTGAGCGGCCGGTTCATCAGCGGGAACAGATCGGTTTCGCGCCGGATATCGCCGGAGGTGGTGTTGAGCAGCACAACCGCCGACGCACGCGCCGCGACCTGCTCCGGATAGTGAGCGGCCCACGCCTGCAAGGTGATTCCGCCCATGCTGTGGCCGGCCAGCACGGCGCGGCGGCCGCGCGGTAGGGCGGCGTCGAGGACGGTGGCGAGATCGTCGGCCAGGGTGCTGTCGCTGGGCGGGGCCGTGCCGAGGGAGCTCTCCCCGTGGCCGCGCTGATCGTAGGCGATGACTCGGTAACGGTCGGCGAAGGCGTTGATCTGCGGATTCCAGTACTCGATGCTGCAGCTCCAGCCGTGGATCAGCACCAGGACCTCGCCGTCGGCCGGGCCGTACGCGTGGACCCGCAGCCGGGCCCCATCGACCGTGGTAACCGGGATGACCTCGGGCGGCATGGTGGGAGAGTTCAACGCCGCGGTCCGGAGGGTGCGAGTCCGTAGTCGGGCCCGGTAGGCGGCGGTCAGGGGCTCGGAGTCGCGCACCCCCGCCAAAGTCTGCATCGACTTCACCAGCATTTCGAGCACTCCTTTGTGTCAGCCGCCACACTACCGTGCAAGCAAGATGCTTGCTAGTGCAAGCGCCGATGGCGGCAATCCTGGCTCGTTGGGTTGATACCCGATCGGACCGCCGGACAATCCGCCCGACAACGTGAAAAACGTTCAGGGCGTGGGAAATGCGACTGACCTCGCGGAATTGTGATTAAGCTGTGACGTGTTTCACCGCTGTCGGCAGTAATGCCGTGATGGCATCGGGCAGGACCAGACAGACCTGATCGTCCGGATGGAAGTCACCGGGGATATCGCGCCGGTTGGGTGCTTGCACGAATACGACCATCGAGGAGCCGTCACCCGGATCGAATTCCACCGCGACCATATCGGGCGCCCGCTCGTCGAGCGCCTGGTCCGCGGGTGTGTGCCAGTGGCCCACCTGCCCGAATTCGAGCCTGCGGTGCGCGGGGAACCCGAATCCGTCGAATCGGGCCGAACCGGCGGCGTCCACGCTCAGAAATTCTACTCTACCTGCGGAAACTCCGGTGTTTTAGATCATTTGCCGCGGTTGGATCGCCGGACACCGCTGGCGGTCGCGAACCCGCCGCGGTTACCGTTGATGCTTGTGGAGAGCACACACCTGGTATCCGAGGCGCACGGGGCACGTTGGCGCACAAGGGGAGTGCCGCTGCTGGTGGCCGGGGCAGGCATCGGAGCGCTGGTGCTGCTGCATCTGCGCGATCCACACCAGGAGGGTTCCTACGGTGAATGCCCGGTCTACGCGCTGACCGGCTGGTACTGCCCCGGCTGCGGTGGCCTGCGGGCCGTGCACAACCTCACCGACGGCCACCTGATCGACGCGATCCACAGCAATATTCTCGCGCTGCCGCTGGTCATGGCCTTCCTGGTGTGGGTGACCGATTGGACGGTACGTGCCTGGCGCGGACAGTCGATGCGCCTGCCATCGATCGGCATCCGCACGGCGGGGGTGTTCTTCGCGCTGTTGGCGGTGTATTCGGTGCTGCGCAATACGCCGTGGGGGACCTGGCTCACTCCGGTTTAGGAGGCTCCGCGTGAATTCCACTGTCTGGCAGGTCTTCTCGATCGTCTTGGTGCTCGGCGCGCTGATCACGATCATCCCGCTGGCCCGGCAGGTGTTCCGGCGGCACGACGATTCGGATGGGCGGCATGACTGATTCGCTGAAAGACCGGGTGCGCGCCAAGCTGCTGCGCCAACTCGCCGAAGACGGACCCGTCGATCCCGAACAGGAGGACACCCGGCAACTCGCGGTGGCCACCGACCTCGACGCGCTCGACAGCGTCGCCGACGACGATCCGCTGATCGAGGAGTTGGCCGTGCGCTACCTGGTGTCCTGACCGGGTCAGCGCGAACTTGCCTGCCCGCCGGACGGCGGTAACTGCGGCAGCCCGGCGCCGTTCAGCCAGTCGTCCCACAGCGGGCGCAGCGGCGTCGCGCTGTAGTGGCTCGCGAGATCGGTGAACTCCTCGGTGCTCACCGAACTGTGCCGGTAGCGAATCGTCCACTCGCGCAACAGATCGAAGAACGCGGTGTCGCCGAGTTCCAGGCGCAGCGTGTGCAGGGTGAGCGCGCCGCGCTTGTAGACCCGGTCGTCGAACATGTGCTGCGGCCCCGGATCGCCGATGACGATGTCCTGCGGCTGCCGGGACAGGTTGTGCCTGGCCGCGCGGGCCAATTGGTCGGCGGTGGGCCCGCCCGCCGCCTCCGACCAGATCCATTCCGCGTAACAGGCGAAACCCTCGTGCAGCCAGATATCGCGCCATTGCCGGATGGTCAGGCTGTTGCCGAACCACTGGTGCGCCAGCTCGTGCGCGACCAGTCGCTCGGCGCCACGGCGGCCGTCGCAGTGGTTGGCGCCGAATATCGAAATGCCTTGGGCCTCAATGGGAATTTCCAGATCGTCATCGGTGACCACCACGGTGTAGCCGGCGAACGGGTATGGGCCGAAGAATTCGGTGAAGATCTCCATCATCCGCGGCTGCCTGGCGAAATCATGATCGAAATCGGCGCGCAGCCGGGCCGGGACGACGGCCTGCATCGGAACCGGAGTGTGTACCGAGCCGATGCGGTGCTTGCGGTAGTAGCCGATCTGAATGGTGGCCAGGTAGCTCGACATCGGTTCGGGCTGTTCGTAGACCCAGGTGGTCTGGCTGGCCTTGGTCTGCTTGCCGACCAGGGTGCCGTTGGCCAGCGCGTAGTACGGCGAGTCGGTGGTGATCGAAATCCGGTAGCTGGCTTTGGAACTCGGATGGTCGTCGCAGGGGAACCAGGAGGCCGCGCCGTTGGGCTGGCTGGCCACCAGTGCGCCCTCGGTGAGTTCCTCCCAGCCGACCTCGCCCCACGGGCCGCGCACCGGTTTGGGCGTGCCCGCGTACTGGACGGTGAGCACGAGCGCCCCGCCCGCCGGAACGCGCTGCTGCGGCGTGATCACCAGTTTGCCGTGCTGGTGAACGTATTTCGCGGCCTTGGCACCGTTGACGAACACCTTGGTCACGTTCAGCGACTGGGATAGATCGAGGGCGTAGCGCGGCCGGACAGCGGTGGTGACCGCGGTGATGGTGGCCTTGCCGGACAACCGATTGCTGGACACCCGGTAGCCGAGTTCGAGCTCGTAGCGGGAGACGCGGTAGCCGCGGTTGCCGTTCTGCGGAAGGTATTCGTCGATCGGCGGCTCGTAGAACTTGTCCGTCATCAAGCCGCCGATCCCGGACCCGTCGGGAACCAGGGCGCGATCGGGTTGCCCCACCAGCGGGTGGACGGGGGCACCGAATCGCCGCGCATGACGAGTGAGGCCGGGCCGATGGTGGCGCCCGCGCCGATACCGGCGGCGGGCAGCGCGACGCAGTGCGGCCCGAGGGTGGCGCCCGGGCCGAGGGTGACGGTGTCCATGGCCATGATGCGGTCGTGGAACAGATGGGTCTGCACCACACAGCCGCGTTCAACGGTCGCGCCGTCGCCGAGTGTCACCAGGTCCGCCTCCGGTAGCCAGTAGGACTCGCACCATACCCCGCGGCCGATCTTGGCGCCGAGTCCGCGCAGCCACAGGTTGAGCAGCGGGGTGCCGGTCGCGGCCCGCGCGAACCACGGTGCGGCAACGGTTTCCACGAAGGTGTCGGCAACCTCGTTGCGCCACACGAAGGAACTCCACAGCGGATGTTCCTCGGCGCCGATCCGCCCGACCAGCAACCATTTCGCGAGTACCGAACTCGCGCCGGCGAGCGCTCCCGCGACCATCAGGACGAGCCCGGACAGCAATCCGGCGGTGAGATAGCCGAATTCGTGTGCGAGCGCGGCGAGCGCGAAAAGCATGCCGAGCCCGATGGCGAAGGTCACCAGCACCGGGATCAACCGGCAGGTCTCCACGATGCCGCGCGCCACCCGCAGTCGCGGCGGTGGGTCGAAAGTTCTTGCCACATCCGCGGTTTCCGAGGCGCGACGCAGTTTGACCGGCGGGCTGCCGAGCCAGGACGATCCGGCCTTGGCCTTCGACGGCGCCGCCGAAAGCACCGCGACCAGACCGTTTTTCGGCACCCGGCGCCCGGGTGCGGTCATACCGGAATTGCCGAGGAATGCGCGCTTGCCGACCTTCGCCTCGCCGATTCGCAGCCAACCGCCGCCGAGTTCGTAACTGGCGATCATGGTGTCGTCGGCGAGGAACGCGCCGTCGGCCACGACGGTGAATTTCGGCAGCAGCAGCACGGTGGATGCCTCGACGCTCTTGCCGATCTTCGCGCCGAGCAGCCGCAGCCACAGCGGGGTGAGCAGGCTGGCGTAGAGCGGGAAAAGGAAGGTGCGCGCGGAATCCAGCAGCCGCTCGGTGGACCAGGCCTGCCAGCCGATCCGGCTGCGCACCGGGTGGTAGCCCTCGCGCAGTCCGATGCTGAACAAGCGCACCGCGATGATGGTGGCCGCCGCGTATACGCCGAGGCTGAGCAGCGTCGCCACCGGCAGCATGGCGAAGGCGCGGCCGAGTCCGCCCGCGAGCGTTCGGGTGTCGCGGATGAACCAGGCGAGGAAGGCGCCGCCCGCGCCGAGCCCGAGGATGGGCATGGCGGCCAGCGCCATCGAGGTGATGCCGAAGATCAGCACCCAGTGCGCCGCCCGTGCCGGGGTTTCGTCGGGCCAACGGTGCTGTGCCCTACCGGTTTTGACGGCCGGTGAGCCGGCCCACTCCTGCTCCGGTTTGATCCGGCCGGAAACCGATGAGCCGGGCGCGATTTCGGCGTTCTTGCCGATTTTGGTGCCGGGCAACAGGATCGAGCGTGCGCCGATGACCGCGCCGGGACCGATGCTGATCCGGCCGAGATGTACCAGGTCGCCATCGATCCAGTAGCCGGACAGGTCGACCTCGGGTTCCACGCTGCAGCCGTCGCCGAGTTCCAGCATGCCGGTGACCGGCGGCAGGGTGTGCAGGTCGACACCCTTGCCGACCTTGGCGCCGAGCGCCCGCGCGAACGGCACCATCCACGGTGCGCCGGAAAGGTTTTCGGCGCCGCTGGCCTCGGATAGCCGGACGGCCGCCCATAGGCGCAGATGCACCGGACCGCCGCGCGGATACGTGCCCGGCTCGACGCCGTGCAGCAGCAGTCGCGAGCCCGCGACGCAGATCGCCATCCGTCCGGGCGGCGAGATGAACAGCGCGAAGGCGAGCAGCGTCCACCACCAGGACAAGTTCGGCAGCCAGGACAGCGCCCCCGACCAGTGCGCGATATTGCCGACGATGGCGAGCCAGGTCAGCCACTGCAGGCCGGTGAGGGTGGCCAACGGGATACCGGCCAGCACCTGAACGAGCTGTGCGCGCAACGGAGTCGGCTCGACGACCCGCTCGGTGACGACGAATGCGGGCTCGCTGTCCTCCAGCAGTTCCACCAGCGCGCCGAGCCGCGGATGGTCGTACACGTCGGCGACGGCGATCTGTGGATAGCGTTCGCGCAGCGCGGTGACCAATTGGGCGGCGGCGAGCGAACCGCCGCCGAGATCGAAGAAATCCACGTCGAGGCCGGTGATTTCGGCGCCGAGGATGGCGTCCCACTGGTCGGCGACCCAGCGGGCCGTGCCGGTGAGGTCGGAGTCGTCGGCGTCGGTGTCGGTGGGCAGCGGCCAGGGCAGCGCATTGCGGTCGACCTTGCCCGAGATGCGGGTCGGCAGTTCGGGAACCACTGCGAGCCTCGGCACCAACGGTGCCGGAAGTTGTTCGGCGAGTTGGGCTCTGGCCTTCTTCAGGTCGAAATCGGGGCCCGCGCCGGTGAGATAGCCGACCAGGATCTTGTTGCCCGCCTTGGTGGTCCGGATCGCCGCGGCCGCGCCGGTGACACCGGGCAGCAGCTGCAGCGCGTTATCGATCTCGCCCAGTTCGATGCGCCTGCCACCGATTTTGATCTGATCGTCGGCGCGGCCGAGGAAGACCAGACCGGCCCGCTCGTTGCGGACCAGATCGCCGCTGCGGTACGCCCGCTCCCAGCCGAGCGACGGTAGCGGGGCGTACTTTTCGGCATCCTTGTCCGGGTCGAGGTAGCGGGCCAGGCCTGCGCCGCCGATCACCAACTCCCCGGATGAGCCCTCCGCCACCGGATTTCCGGCCTGATCGATGACCGCGAGATCCCAGCCGTCCAGCGGCAGCCCGATCCGGATCGGCGAGCCGCCGTCCAGCCGGGCCGCGCATGCCACGACGGTAGCCTCGGTGGGGCCGTAGGTATTCCACACCTCGCGACTCGTATTCCGGTGTCCGGCAAGGCGTTCGGCCAGTTCCGGCGGTACCGCCTCGCCACCGAAGATGAGCAGCCGCACCGAATCCAGCGCCTCGGCGGGCCAGGTGGCGGCCAGCGTCGGCACGGTGGAGACGATGCTGATCTCCCTGCGCACCAGCCAGGGCCCCAGATCGGCTCCGGTGCGCACCAATTCGCGCGGCGCGGGCACCAGGCAGGCGCCGTTGCGCCAGGCCAGCCACATCTCCTCGCAGGAGGCGTCGAAGGCGACCGAGAGCCCGGCGAGCACCCGGTCGCCAGGGCCGATGGGGGCGTCGCGCAGGAAGAGCCCCGCCTCCGCGTCGACGAATGCGGCGGCGTTGCGATGAGTCACCGCAACGCCTTTCGGTGTTCCGGTGGACCCGGAGGTGAAGATGATCCAGGCGTCGTCGGCGGGTGTCGGCAGCGCGCTCCACTGCGAATCGGGTGCGGCGCGGCCCGCGCCCGCGATGGTGGTCTCGATGCCCGCCGCGGTGACTATCGCGGTGACCCTGGCCTCGCCGAAGACCAGCCGGGCCCGCTCCTCCGGATCGTCGGCGTCCACCGGGACGTAGGCCGCGCCCGCGTACAGGACGGCGAGGATGGTGATGTAGAGCTCGCGGTGGCCGGACGGCATGCGCACCCCGACCCGGTCGCCCGGCCGCACGCCGGCCGCGGTGAGCCGGGCGAGTGTCGCCTCGATCTCGATGACCAGCTCGAGGTAGGTGAGTGCGGCGCGGCCGTCGTCGATGGCCGGTGCGTCGGGATGGGTTTGCGCGGTGGCGGTCAGGATGTCGACGAGGGTGCGGGCGGGCGCCGCCAGCGCGGCGCGGCGCAGCGGATCCCGCGCCGGGGGCGCGGCCGCCGCCGGATCTGCCGAGTGCAGCATCACGTCCTGTCCACCTCTCATAGACCTGCCCGGTGCTCTATCCGTTGTTGCATGGTGGGGTTACCAGTCGGCAAACAGTGCGCCGACCAGGAATCAACGGTACTCGGGGCAATGGTCGTTTGCCGTTCACCGAGACTGAGGTCGCATTCGATAGCGCGCTAAGCCCGCGGTGGCACCTCGTCCTCGCCGATTGCCTTGAGCGCCAGGCGTAGCAGGGTGCGTCGCTCGTCCGCGTCCAGTCGGTGGAGCACCCGGTCGGTGGCCTGTTGGACCTGCTCGTCGACGCGGCGGCGCTCGGCGCGGCCCGCCGCGGTGATGGACAGGCAGTTCTTGCGGCGATCGCCCGGGTCGCGGGTGCGCACGACGAATCCGTCCTTCTCCAGGCCGTCGATGATGCGAACGACCTCGCTGCGATCGATCTGCAATGTGGTGGCTACCTGTTGCTGGGAGAGATCGGTGAACTCCTCGAGACAGACGAGCACCCAGTGTTCACGCAGTGACGCATCGATTTCGGCATGGACGGCCCGGTGCAGCTTGCCGAAGACGTAGGTCGGGAAGCGCAGCAGGCCGCGGGGGTGCAGCTGGTCGGCGGACATAAGGGGATTCTATCTATTGTTGGGCAGCAAGATTGTTGATAACCTCCGCAATTGTAGTTGCCTACGAATAGTGGAGGATCCATGTCGGATACCAGGACGGCGGCAGGGGCCGCCGTGCTTGCGCCCGAAACCATTCCGGCATCGGTGTGGAAGGTGGCGGGGGTTGTCGTCTTCGGTGCGTTGATGGGCATGCTCGACACCTCGCTCGTGAATGTCGGGCTCGGTACCATTGCTGCGAAACTAGGTGCGACGCTTGATGTTTCGCAGTGGATTGCCAGCGCCTACCTGCTCGCGCTCGCGGTCTCGCTGCCGCTGGTCGGCTGGCTCGGACGCCGGTTCGGGATGAGTAGGGTCTGGATCGGTGCGCTGATCGGTTTCAGCGTCACCTCCGGGCTGTGCGCGCTCGCGCCGAATATCGGCTGGCTCATCGCATTACGCATCGCACAGGGGCTGGCCGCCGGATTGCTGGTGCCCGCGGGACAGGCCATCATCGGGCAGGTCGCCGGACCGCACCGGCTGGGCCGGGTGATGAGCGTGGTGGGCGTCGCGGTGGTGGCGGCCCCGGCTGTCGGGCCGACCATCGGCGGCGTCATGTTGGCCCATTTGGCTTGGCAGTGGCTGTTTTTGATCAATATCCCATTCGGCATCGTCGCCTTCGTCCTCGCCATGCGCATGCTGCCCGCGAGTGAAAAGGCTGATGAAGTGGCGTCGTTCGATGCCATCGGGTTCACGCTGATCGGCGGCGGGTTGTCGCTGCTCGTGTACGGACTCGGCGAATTCGGCAGCCGCGGTGGGCTTTCCGCCTCACAGGTGTGGATTCCGCTGGTGGTCGGCGCGCTCGCGCTGGGCGGGTTCATCCTGCGCTCGGTGCGCGGTGTCGGCTCGCTGCTCGACCTGACGGTGTTCGGCAGCAGGGTATTCGGCGCGGCGAATGTCGCCAATCTGTTCGCGGGTGCGTCGCTGTTCGGCTCGATGCTGTTGCTGCCGTTGTACTTTCAGCTGCTACATGGGCAAGGCATTGTGGCGACCGGTCTTTCGCTGTTCACCTTCGGGCTGGGCGGCATCATCGCGCTGCCGATCGCGGGCAGGCTCACCGATCGGTACGGCGGCGGTGTCGTCGCGGTCGCGGGCAATGTGCTGAATCTGCTGGCGACGCTGCCGTTCGCGATCGGGGACGCCACCATGAGCCTGGTGCTGGTGCAGGTGTTGCTGCTCATTCGCGGAATTGCCACCGGCCTGACCGGAATGCCGGTGACCACCGCGGCGTACGCGGCGGTGCGCAGGGATCAGTTGCCGGATGCGGCGTCGGTGGTGAATATCACGCAGCGGGTGGGCGGTTCGATCGGCTCCGCGCTGTTCGCGGTGGTGCTCTACCGGGCTGGTACCTCGGTGGCGACCGGATTCCAGCATGCGTTCTGGTGGCTGACCGGTGCGCTGGTGGTCGCGCTCATCGCATCTATCATCCTGTGGCGCACGGAGATCGGTAGTCGACGCTGATCGTCAGGCCAGCGCGGACGCCGCGGTGCCGATGCCGAGTACGGCGAGGACGCCCGCGGCGATCTGCTCGAGCCGGTCGCGCACGGAAGGGCGGCGCAGCAGCGCGACCGCGGTCGCGGCGGCCAGCGCGAGCAGCACCTGCTCCGTCGCCGCGACGGAACATTCGATCGCCCCGAGTGCCAGGGTGTTGCCGAAGGTCACTTCGGTCAGGAACTGCGGCAGCACCGCGAGGTAGAAGAGCCCGACCTTCGGGTTGAGCATGCACGAGAGCACCCCGGCGACGAAGGCGCCGCGCACCGTTGGCGGACGGCTCGGCCGCGCGGTGCCGTTCGTATCCGATTCCGAAGTGTCCGAGGCGAATTCGGCTTGCCGATACGATCGTTGCCGCCGCTGGGCCAGCAGTGCTCGAATGCCCAGATACAGCAGGTAGATTCCGCCGATCACCTTCAGCGCCCGGTAGGCCGTCGCGGATTCCTCGAGCAGCGTCGCGACACCCGCCGCGACGACGACGGCCCACAGCATCCCGCCGAGTGCGGAGCCGAGCGCGGCGGCAATGCCGGGACGTGCGCTGACGATCGAAAAGCGCAGCACCAGAAAGGAATCCGGGCCGGGGACGATCGAGAGCAGGATGCATACGCCGATAAATCCGGCCAGCAGCGAAACGGTCACCCCTCGATGTCACTCCAGAACGTCCGATTTGGCAACGGAGTAACGGGGTTGACAGCCGCCGTAGGCGTCTGCCAATCTCTGAATCAGGTCATGAGTGCCAGCGCAAAGCCCCGGCTTGCTGGCCGGCAACCCTCCTCCGCGGTGGGGTGCTCCGGGTGACGACCGGGCCGCAGCCCGACCGGGCGCGGCAAGCGCGGACTCGTCGATTCCCGATTGCGAGTCCCTGAACCGATGGGATGACGTCAATGACCGCTGTGATCGATCCGAGCTGTGCCCCGCTGGCCCAGGTGTCCGGCTCCGAGCTCCGCGTTCCGCTGGTGCAGGGCGGGACCACCACGTACGCCAACTTCGACTACGCCGCGAGCGCCCCGGCATTGGCGCAGGTGACGGCGCGAATCGAGCAGCTGCTGCCGTTCTACGCGAGCGTGCACCGCGGCGCGGGCTACGCCTCCCGCATCTCGACCGAATGCTATGAGGCGGCCCGTGGCTCGGTGTCCCGCTTCCTGGACACCGCCGACGACCAGGTGGTGGTGTTCACCCGCAATACGACCGATTCGCTGAACCTGCTGGCCTCCTGCGTACCGGGCGACACGGTAGTGCTGGATATCGAACATCACGCCAATTTCCTGCCGTGGACCCGGCACGGCAGGCGGGTGGTTCAGGCCGCCGACACCGTCGAGGAGACCGTGCGGCGCATCGTCGGCGAATTGTGCAGCAAGCCCGCGGCATTGCTGGCCGTCACCGGCGCATCCAATGTCACCGGCGAGGTGCTGCCGCTGGAGCGGTTGGCCGCCATCGCGCACCAGTGCGGCGCGCGGATACTCGTCGATGCCGCCCAGCTCGCGCCGCACCGTCGAATCAGCTTGCGCGACAGTGGAATCGACTACCTGGCCTTTTCCGGGCACAAGCTGTACGCCCCGTTCGGGGCCGGGGTGCTGGTGGGCAGGCGCGATTGGCTCGATGCCGCACAGCCGTATCTGGCCGGTGGCGGCGCGGTGCGCGAGGTGACCACGGAGACGGCCGAATGGGCGCCCGCACCGCAGCGGCACGAGGCCGGTTCGCCGAATGTGCTCGGCGCCGCCGCGCTGGCCGCCGCCTGTGACGCGCTCTGTGCCATCGATGCCGACGCGCTCGCCGCCCACGAACATCGACTCGCCGACCGGCTGCGCGACGGGCTCGCCGCCATTCCCGGTGTGCGGTTGCTGAATATCTGGGCCGACAGCACCGAGAGCGTCGGCATCGTCGCGTTCACCGTCGACGGCTTCGTGCCCGGTCACGTCGCCGCGTATCTTTCGGCCGAATACGGTATCGGCGTGCGCGACGGTCGCTTCTGCGCCCATCCGCTGCTCGCCCGCCTCGGCCTGGACGGCGCGTTGCGCGCCAGCATCGGGCTCGGCACCACCGCCGCCGATGTCGACCGGCTGATCGGCGCGATCGCCGCGCTGGTCGAATCCGGCACCACCTGGAATTACGCGACCACCAACGGCCTGTGGAATCCCACGCCGGAGACCCGTCCGTTCGATACCGACAGCGCGGACGGCGCCGCGCCCTGCCTGGTCGGCTGAGCCGAATTCCTCAGTTGCCCAACGGAGTCGGCCGGTAGTAACGGCCGTTGTAATAGAGCAGCGGTGCCGCGGCGGGCTTTTCGTCGGTGTTGTCGTGCACCCGGGTGACCAGACCGACGACGAAGGTGTGATCCCCGATCGGGATGAGTTGCGCGACGGTGGCGCGCACCCAGATCGGGGTGCCGTGCAGCACCGGCTCACCGGTTTCCAGACTGGTCCACAGCGAGCTGTCGGTGAAGCGCTCCTCGGCGGTCCTGGCGAAACGCTGCGCCAGATGCCGTTGATGCTCGCCCAGGAAATGGATGACGACCGATTCGGCCGAACGCATCGCTTCGATGCTCGACGACGTGTGCGCGATATTGAACGAGACGAGCGGTGGCTCCAGCGATAGCGAGGCGAACGACGTCGCGGTGAAGCCGATCGGGCCGCCGGGCGAGGTGAGGGTGACAACGGTGACCCCGGCCGGATAGTGCCGCATCGATGCCCGGTATTGCTCGGCGGTGATACCGCTCAGATCATCGGGGATCGGCGGTATGTGGATGCCCGTATCGGGCGGCGGTGCATCGTTCACATGACGAAACTACGCCCGGCCGGGTCGATCGGTTCGGAACACGGCCTGGCCTGTGATTCAGTCCACGTCGATCGGCAGGCCCGCGGTGATCCGGACCAGTTCGTGAAAGGACGTGCGGAACACGGTATTCGGATGTCCGGCCGCGGCCCACACCTCGCGATGCCTTGATAGCTCGTTATCCACCCACGTAGGCAGGTTGGTGGGATGGCCGACGGGGGCGACGCCGCCGATCGGCTGCCCGGTGACCTCCTGCACCATCTCGGCGGGCGCCCGTTTCAACGTGCCTTCTAGGCGTTTTCCGGTGTTGTCCAGATCCACCTGGTGCGCACCGGAAACCAGTAGCAGCACCGGATCCTCGTCGAGCAGGAATACCAGTGATTTGGTGATGGCCCCGACCTCGATCCCCAGCGCACGCGCGGCATCCGCCGCGGTGTGCGTCGGGTTCGGTTGGTTCACGATGACACCGTGATGCCCGCGGGCGATGAGGGTATCGGAGACCCGGCATGCGACCGGTGGTAACGACGACCTGCGCATGGCACCAGGTTAGAGCGATTGCGGGCGATACGCCGGAGAATTCGGGTACTCCGGTTAACCCGTTGCGGTACCAGGCATTTCGGCGATCGGCACCGGACCGCGCATGGCCGGTGCGCGCCGAAACCGCTTCGTGCGCAATCGTATCGATGGTCACGCCGGGCCGGTGCGGGCGATTCGGTGTCGGAAGGGTAGCGGCGCGATCCGGCCGTCGCGGCGTGCGAACCGGTCCTATTACGCTGTACGAATGACTGACTGGCAGGCTTTCACCGTCGAAACCAAGGACCACGTCGCGCAGGTGACGCTGACCGGTCCCGGCAAGGGCAATGCGATGGGCCCGGACTTCTGGCGCGAGCTGCCGGAGATCTTCCGCGGCCTGGACGCGGACCCCGAGGTGCGCGCGATCGTGCTGACCGGGTCGGGGCGGCACTTCTCCTATGGCCTGGATCTGCCCGCGATGGCGGGCACCTTCGGTCCGCTGCTGGCCGATAAGGCGTTCGCCGCGCCGCGCACCGCCTTCCTGGACGAGGTGCGCCGCATGCAGGCGTCGGTGACCGCGGTGGCGGATTGCCGCAAGCCGGTGATCGCCGCGGTGTCCGGTTGGTGCATCGGCGGCGGCCTCGATCTGATCGCCGCCGTCGATATCCGGTACGCGAGCGCCGACGCGAAGTTCAGCCTGCGCGAGGCGAAGGTGGCCATCGTCGCGGATATCGGTTCGCTGCACCGGCTGCCCGGCATCATCGGCGAGGGACAGCTGCGTGAGCTCGCGTTCACCGGCAAGGATATCGATGCCGCGCGGGCTGAGCGGATCGGCCTGGTGAACGAGGTGTTCCCGGATCAGGCGGCGGCGTTGGACGCGGCGCATGCGACGGCGCGCGAGATCGCCGACAACCCGCCGCTGGTGGTGCAGGGTGTGAAGGATGTGCTCGCGCAGCGCCGGGCGTCCGAGGTGGCCGAGGGACTGCGCTATGTGTCGGCCTGGAATGCGGCATTCCTGCCGTCGGAGGATCTGACCGAGGCCATTCAGGCGGTGTTCGAGAAGCGCCCGCCGCAGTTCAAGGGCAGGTAAAGCCCGGTAAAACGGTTGCCCCGGCGACTGTTGTCCAGACATACTTGTATCACGCAACTAATTGATTGGTACAAGCAAAGGTAGTGGAAGTGGACGCGGTAGACGAGTCGTTGGAGACGATCGCGCTACAACTGTCCCGGCTGCACCGGATCAGGGAACGCACCGCGGCGCAGATGGCCGCCCTCACCAGGGATGGGGTGGATCTGGCCGCGTTCGGGCTGCTGTTCCATCTGGCATGCCACGGACCCATGCGGTCGGGCGCCCTCGCGGCGGCGCTGCATTCGGACGCATCGACGGTGAGCAGGCAGGTCGCTCAATTGGTGGCACGCGAACTCGTTGTCCGCCAAGCCGATCCGGAGGACGGTCGAGCCACGGTCCTGGTGGTGACCGAGGAGGGTCACGCCACCGTCGAACTCATGCGTAAACGGCGGGCGGAGAACATGGGCCGGGTGATGGCCGACTGGCCACCGCGGCAGCGGGCCGAATTCGCCGCGCTGCTGCGGCAATTCGTCGACGACTACGAGCGCAAGAAACCCGACCTGCTGGCCGCCATGCGGACCGCGTGGGGCGCTGAAACTACTGGGACGGAGAAAGTTTCGTGACCGTAACGGATAAAGTGGCGGCACCTACGGAGGGCTTCACACATCGGCAGATCCTGACAATCCTCAGCGGTCTGATGCTCGGCATGCTGCTGGCGGCGCTCGATCAGACGATCGTGTCCACCTCCATCCGCACCATCGCCGACGATCTCAACGGCTATTCGATGCAGGCCTGGGCGACCACCGCCTACCTGATCACCGCCACCCTGGCGACGCCGCTGTACGGCAAATTGTCGGATATGTTCGGCCGCAAGCCGTTCTTCATGTCCGCCATCGCCATCTTCGTGGTCGGTTCGCTGCTCTGCACGCTGGCCCAGTCGATGTATCAGCTGGCGGCGTTCCGCGCCTTCCAGGGTCTGGGCGCGGGCGGCCTGATGTCGCTGGCGCTCGCGATCATCGGCGATATCGTCTCGCCGCGCGAAAGGGCAAGGTACCAGGGGTATTTCCTGGCGGTATTCGGTACGTCCAGCGTCATCGGGCCGGTGCTCGGCGGTGTGCTCGCCGGACAGGACACCATCCTCGGTGTCAGCGGCTGGCGCTGGGTGTTCCTGGTGAACGTGCCGGTGGGCCTGGTCGCGCTGGCCGTTGTCTCGCGGGTGCTAAAGCTGCCGCGTCGGCCGCAGACCAGCAACAAGGTCGACTGGTGGGGCGTGCTCGTGCTGGCGATCGGCCTGGTGCCGCTGCTCATTGTGGCCGAGCAGGGACGCGAATGGGGCTGGGGCAGTGGACGTTCCGTCGCGTGCTACGTGATCGCCGTCATCGGTGTGCTCGGCTTCGTCGTGGTGGAGCGGTTCATGGGCGATACGGCGCTGATTCCGCTGCGGATCTTCAAGAACGGCACTTTCGCACTCGGCGTGGTGATCTCCTTCGTCGTCGGTGCGGCCATGTTCGGCGGTATCTCGCTGCTGCCGCAGTACCTGCAGGTGGTGCGGGGCGCCAGCCCGACTTTGGCCGGTCTGCAGATGTTGCCGATGGTGCTCGGCCTGATGACCGGATCCATCGTGTCCGGCCAGATGATCTCGCGCACCGGGCGCTACCGGATCTTCCCGCTGATCGGTGCGAGCATGCTGACGCTGGGCCTGTTCCTGCTGCATTTCCTCAGTGCCGACAGCCCGCTGTGGCTGACCATGATCTTCATGGTGTTCACCGGATTCGGCCTCGGTAACCTGATGCAGCCGCTCACCGTCGCGCTGCAGAACGCGGCCGAGCCGAAGGATATGGGCGTTTCGACCGCGGCGGCCACCTTCTTCCGGCAGATCGGCGGCACCCTCGGTGTCGCGGTATTCCTTTCCATCCTGTTCGCGCAGCTGACCCCGAATATCGCGGATCAGATGCGGTCCGCGTCGGCCGATCCGCACTTCCAGCAAGTGGTGGTGCAGAGCGCGCAGAGCAGCAACCCTGTCGACGCCGCGCTGGCGAAAGGCCTGCTGGACCACGACACCTCGGCGGCGGGCAAGGTGCTGCAGGACAGCTCGGTTATCCAGAAGCTGAACCCGGATCTGGCTCGTCCGTTCAAGGTCGGCTTCGCCGATTCGATGTCGACGGTGTTCCTCTCGGTGACCGGTATCGCGCTGCTCGCGCTGATCTTGACGCTGTTCTGGAAAGAGGTGCCGCTGCGGACCACCGGCGGCCTCCAGGCGGCGGGTGCGAAACCGGCTGCGGGCGGACCGGACGAAATCGCCTGAGTCCGTAGCTGATTCGCCGGTCGAGGAGTTGTTCTACTCCTCGACCGGCGTTTTCGGTCGGCCTGGCGTCGCGCGGCGATTCGATGAGGGCTAGTCGGCTCGGCAGGTCAGGTCGGTGGTCGGGAGGGCGCCATCGCGGAAGTAGGTGTTCACCGCGTCGTAGACGCATCGGTTGGGGAAGTTCGCGAAGATCTGGTGGACCGCGACATCCTGCAGGGTGACCATGCGCGACGCCGTCAGCGCGCGATGCATGCCGAGTGCGTTCTCGTAGGTGGTGTGAGTGTCTCCGGTTGATTGGACGATCAGAGCGGGTATCGAATTGCCAACCACCGTAAGGGGTTCAACGGGCGGGGCCCAGAAGGCGCACGCGGTGATGTTGTTCACGAACGGCCCGAACACCGGCTGTGTCGCCCGCGACTGCTCGATATTGCGCCAGTACCAGGACGGATCGCGCGGCGCGGCGGCATCGCCGCACATGATCGCCGTCATCGCCGAATTGTCTTGCGGCTGTGGGTCGAACACCATCGAGAGCAGATCCTTCAGGTCGGGCGCCGGTTCGACCGGTTTGCCGTCGGTGGCATCGGTGAGCTGCCGGATATTCGACGCCAGCTGTGCGTAATTCCGCGGGTCGGACAGTGCGATGTACGGGATGATCGGCATAGTGTGTGCGTCTATGGTGTAGGCGCCCAAGTGAACCGGCTGTTCACCCGCTCGGCGGATCAGCTCCTCGACCGCGTGGCGAACCTGCTGACGGGTGTCGCCGAGCCGGTATTCGTCATTGTGCCCGGCGGTCCAATCGGCCCACAGATCCAAGGCGGCCTCGTTCGCCGGGCCCATATCGCGCAACATCTCGACCGGGCCGTAGCGCGCCGGATCGACGCTGCTGTCCAACACGATTCGATCGACCCGCTCCGGAAACAGCTGGGTGAAGACCGATCCCAGATAGGTTCCGTATGACGTGCCGTAATAGCTGACCCTGTCGGCGCCGATGGCCGCACGGATGACATCCATATCCCGAGCGGTATTGCGGGTGGTGTTCTGGCGCAACCGGTCGAGGCCGACGCTCGTGCAGCGCAGCGCCAGATCGGCCCGTGTCGCAACGGATTCCGCGTAGCCTGCCAGCCCTGCCCCGGCGGACTCCAGGCCGAGCCCGGGCGGCCAATGGCAATTCACCGGGGTGGAACGCCCGACGCCGCGGGGATCCATGCCGATGAGGTCGTAGCTCGCCCGCACATCGGGTGTCAGCGCCGCGCCGATGTCGACGGTGAAATCCAATCCGGGTCCGCCGGGGCCGCCCGGATTCGAGAGCATCACCCCGCGCCTGTGCGCCGGGTCGGCCGCGATCCTGGAGATCGCGACGGTAATGGTCCGGCCTTGCGGCTCGGCGTAATTCAGCGGCACCGTGACATCGGCGCACCGCGCGCCCGCCTGGTCGAGTCGAGGATTGTCGCACGGGCGCCAGTCGAGGCGCTGGTGGTAGAAACGGTCCAATGGGGTTTCGGCCGTTGCGTAAGGCGTTGCGGCCAAGGCGGTTCCGGCGATCAGACCGGCGGCCAGCGTGGCGAGCAGCTGCTTGCGATGCACTGTCGTTACTCCGTCGAGTCGGTCCTGCGGATGGTTGCCGTCGAGTTGCCATCCCGGACGGGGGATTTCCTTCGATTCCGGCCGAAAGATTTTGGCTTCCGATCATTTTCGAGCGTAGGAATTCCGGTCGATCCGAACAATGGGGGAACACCCCCATCGATACCGCAGGTGGCAGGGTGCGCCGAGGTAGGGCTGGCACCATTCCGAACCGTCATCGAACCCGTACGGTCTGTTATCCGTACGGCCGAGACGTCACGAAAATCTCATGAAGGGCTTGCTTGAGTGTCACTGTCATTGGCCGGGGGTCATCGTTGGCTCATCGGAGACTAAATGGCCACAAGGATGACGAGCGTCCGAGCAGATTGTCTAGGTTCTATAGCCGACGCTCCACGGTCAGAGAGGGGACCGCATGCTGAAGTTCGCCGTACTCGGTGAGGTTCGGGCCTGGCGCGGCGATGAGGAGCTCGATCTCGGGTCCAAGCAGCGCCGCGCCCTATTGGCAGCACTGCTGCTACGCAGCGGACGTTCGGCCACGGTGCCGGAGTTGATCGATGGGGTCTGGGGCGAGCATCCGACGCCGAGTGCCGTCGGCGCGCTGCGCAATCACATCCTGCATCTGCGGCGGGTGCTGGAGCCGGACCGGCCGTCCGGCAGCCCGGCGACCGTGCTCGTCGGCTTCGGCGGCGGCTACGCGCTGCGGTTGACGCCCGGCTCGGTGGACGTGGAACACGTCGAGGACCTGCTGCTGGAGGTTCAGGCCGAACGTCTCGTCGACGAATCCGGCGCCGCGATCGAAACCGTGCGCGAGCGGCTCGACGCCGCGCTGCGCCTGTGGACGGGCACCCCGCTGGCCGGATTGCCCGGGCCGTACGCCGACCGGCAGCGCACCCAGCTCATCGAACGCCGCCTCGCCCTGCTCGAACAGCGCGTCGAGCTGGATCTGCGGCTCGGCCGCTACGCCGAGGTCATCGCGGAACTGTCCCCGCTGTGCGCGGAACATCCGATGCGCGAGCAGACCAGGGGACTGCTGATGACCGCGCTGTTCCACGCGGGCAGACAGGCCGAGGCGCTCGCGGTGTACGCCGACACCCGCCGGGTGCTCATCGAGCGGCTCGGCATCGAGCCGGGGCAGCAGCTGGCCGAACTGCATCAGCGGATCCTGCGCGGCGATCTGCCCGCACCGCATCGGGAGGTCGTCGTCGCACAGGCGCAGGCGCCGCAGCCGAGGGTGGTGGCCCGAGTGGCCCAATTGCCCGCGGACGTAGCGGATTTCACCGGCCGGTCGGATGCGGTGCATCGAATCACCCAGTGGCTGGCCAACACCGACGGCAACGCGGTACCGGTGTGTGCGATCGGCGGTATGGGCGGAGTGGGTAAGAGCGCCTTGGCCGTTCATGTCGCGCATCAGGTCCGCGAGCGTTTCCCGGACGGGCAGCTGCACGTCGACCTGCACGGTTTCGCGCCGGCCCGCAGCCGTACCCCCGGCGAGCGGTTCGGCACGCCTGCCGCGGATACGCTCGGCGACTTCCTGCGGGCGCTCGGTGTTCCGGAGGGGGAGATCGCGCCGTCGCTGCCCGAACGCGCCGCGCAGTTCCGCAGCTGCCTCGACGACAAACGGGTGCTCGTCGTCCTCGACAACGCCCGCGACGTGGACCAGGTGCGGCCGCTGATTCCGGGCACGCCTGGTTCGGCGGTGCTGATCACCAGCCGTTCGGCGATGGGTGAACTACCCGCGATGCTCGGCGTCCGGCTGGACGTGCTCAGTGCCCGCGAGGCCCGCAGCCTGCTCTCCGGAATCGTTGGGGAACACCGGGTTTCGGCGGAACCGGAGGCGGTCGACAGCGTGCTCGCGGCCTGTGGCGGCCTGCCGCTCGCGGTGCGCATCGTCGGCGCCCGGCTGGCGGCCAGACCGCGCTGGAGCATCGCCTGCCTGGCCGAGCGACTGGTGGACGAGCAGCAGCGGATCGCCGCGCTGCGCACCGGTGACCTGGCCGTCGAGGCGGCCTTCCGGCTCAGCTACGACCAGCTGGATGCGGTGCAGGCCAGGGCATTTCGGGTGCTGGCGGTGCCCGATGTCGCGGAGCTCTCGCTGGACGGCGCCGCTGCCATCCTCGGTACCGACCGTGAGCTGGCCGAGGAGCTGTGCGAATCACTCGTCGACCTGAACCTGCTGGAGACCAGCGCGCCGGGCCGCTACACCTATCACGATCTGCTGCGCCTGTTCGCCAGGGATCTACAGCCCGATCCGAGCATCAAACATCCGGCGTTCGCGCCGCTGCTGCGGCTGCTCGACTTCTATCTGGCCACCATGAGAAAGGTTCTGGTGGTGTGCAATCCGGGCACCCGGCTGCCGGAACACCTGCGCTCCACCGCGGCCGATGGCCGGGCGTTCGGCGATGCCGTCGCCGCGCAGACCTGGCTGAACGCGGAACGGCCGAATCTGGTGACGCTGTACGCGCAGGCCGCCGACGTGCAGGGCCCCGCCCTCGCCGTCGCGGCCGATATCGCTTGGGCCACCGCGGAATTGATGGACGGTGGGCCGAATTGCCAAGAGCTGTCCCGATCGCTGAACAAGCTGCTCGACGCAGCGCTGCGGGTCGGCGACCGCGAGGTGGAGTGCCGGATCCGGGTGGCGCTCGGCGTGCTGTGCACCGATTCGCTCGGCGCGGTCCGGCTCGGCCGCGACCATCATCGCATCGCGCTCTCGCTGGACGGCGAATCCGTCACCGCGGCAAGGCTTACCGCGTTCGCGGCGACCCAGCTCGTCACCGCGACCCGCAACGGTCTCGATCCGATGGCCTCACTCGGCCACGCCGAACGGGCGATCCGGTTGGCGCGGCGCGTCGGCGACGGCTACATCGAATGCGAGGCAACGCTTTTCCTGTCCAAGACGCTGTCGGATGCGGGCCGGTTCGGCGAGGCCGAGGAGCGCGCCGCGTACGCGCGAACGCTGGCCCGGCAGCTGGGTAACCGCGGTCTGGAGGCGACGGCCACCCATGAGATCGGGGCCAACCGGGCCTTCCAAGGCGATCTGGTGACCGCGCTACAGCTGTGCGAGGAGGCAGTGCGGCTGGTACGAGCCAGCGGGCTGGTGCTCCGGGAGGGTTTCGCGCTCGCCCGGTACGCACATGTGCAGATGATGGCCGGACAGCTGGTACACGCCGAGCAGGGCGCCGACGCGGCGGTGCGCACCCTCACCAGGGCCATCGGTCCGATGCACCGGGCGCGGGTGCTGGTGATGCACGGCCTCATCCTGCAGGCGCTCGGCCGCTCCGAACAGGCATACTGTGTATTGCGAACGGCCGCAGAGGCTTTCGCATCCATGACGGACGGGGAGATGGCGCACGAGCGGTTGGATGCCGAGATCGAGGGCCCGGTGGTGGAACTGCTGCGCGAACACCTCGACCAAGTGATCGCCGAGCGTCAGCGGCGCAGTGCCGAGCGGGCGGAGGTCACCTCGCCCGCCTGAGCAGCCCACCCGCCACCCGGCCACCACCCCTCATCGAATCGCTGCGCGATGCAGGCCCACCAACCGAAGCGGGAAGTCCGGATCCGGACTTCCCGCTTCATTTTTCGGTATCAGTGGCCGCCCTGGTCCTGCAGCCGCTTGATCGACGCCTGCACCTCGGCCTCGGCCTCGGCGCGGCCGACCCACTCCGAACCCTTCACGTACTTGCCGGGTTCCAGATCCTTGTACCGCTCGAAGAAGTGCTTGATCGCGGCCAGCTCGAATTCCGGCACATCCTTCAGATCCTGGATGTGGTCCCAGCGCGGGTCGCCCGCGGGGACGCACAGGACCTTGTCGTCGCCGCCCTTCTCATCGGTCATCTTGTACATGGCCACCGGACGGACCTCGACCACGACACCGGGGAACAGCGGCTCGGGCAGCAGCACTAGCGCGTCCAGCGGATCGCCGTCCTCGCCGAGGGTGTTCTCGATGTAGCCGTAGTCGGCCGGGTAAACCATCGACGTGTACAGGAAGCGGTCCAGCCGGACCCGGCCGGTCTCGTGATCGACCTCGTACTTGTTGCGAGAGCCCTTGGGGATCTCGATGGTGACGTCGAATTCCACGTCATCTCCTCAATCGCGTCTACCGCGCGGTCTGCCGACTCGCCTGGTTGTTCGGGGGAACGTTTGCGCAACGAGGATAGTGTGGTCGGGGCGCACATGGGTGCGCAGGCCAGGGTGTTGAGGAGACAGCGGGCACGTGGTTGACGGAGGCAAGAAAATCGGTGGTCTGGCCGCCCGGCGGCGCCGCAGAACCTGGATAGTGCTCGGTACCGCGGTGACGCTGCTGGTAGCGGCGGCCGCGGTGGTGTTGGTAACCACCAAACCCTGGACGCCCGAATTCCGGCACGGCGGGCTGCGGGTCGCGCCGCCGCCGACGGGCACCCGCCCGCTGCCGCAGATCGTGCCCGCGCAGCCCGCCCCGACCGCGCCGACCCAAGCGGGGATACTCGCCGCGCTCGGGCCAGCGCTCGGGAATCCGGATCTCGGATCGTTCGCGGGTGAGATCACCGACGCGACGACCGGGACGGTGCTGTGGAGCCAGGATCCGGCCCGGCCGATGGTTCCGGCGTCGACGGCCAAGGTGCTGACCTCCGCCGCCGCGCTGCTCGGCCTGCCCGCCGACCACCGGTTGAGCACCCGCGTCGTCACGGGCGTCGCGCCGAACGAACTGGTGCTCGTCGGCGGTGGCGATCCGACGCTCACCGCGCAGCCCGACGGCAAGGGCTATTACACGAACCCCGCGAAGCTGTCCGATCTCGTCGCGCAGATCCGTGCCGCGGGCCGCGGTGTCGACACCATCGTCGTCGACATCTCCGCGTATCAGGGCCCGACCATGGCGCCCGGCTGGGATACGGTCGATATCGCCGAGGGTTCCTGGGCGCCGATGGAACCGGTGATGCTCGACGGCGGCCGGATCAACCCGCTGATGGACTACTCGCCGCGCACCAACACCCCGGCACTGGACGTCGGCCGCAGGCTGGCCGCCGATCTCGGCCTCGATCCGGGCAAGGTGCGCATCGGCAGCGCACCACCGGGTGCGACGCAGATCGCGGCGGTGCAGTCGGCGACGCTGCGAGATCGCTTGCACGACATGATGGTCGACTCCGACGACGTGCTCGCCGAGGCCATCGGCCGCGAGATCGCGGTGGCCAACGGCAACCAGGCCTCCTTCGACGGCGCGACGGCCGCGCTCAGCGCCCTGCTCGGCAAGGCCGGATTCGATCTGACCGGGTTGGGTATGAAAGACAACAGCGGACTGTCGACGGAAGACCGGATTCCGGCGCGGCTGCTGGACCGCATCCTGGCCGTCGCTGCCAGACCCGACACCATGGCGGTGTCGCCGACCGGCGCGACAACGCCCGCCGACCCGGCGGGCTTGACGGCCACCTTCGCCCCGATGCTCGACGATCTGCCGGTCGCGGGCGGCACCGGGACGCTGGCCGGTCGCTACGTCGACCAGAACCGGCAGGGTGCGGGCTGGGTGCGGGCCAAGACCGGAACTCTCTCGATTGCCAGCGCGTTGGTCGGATACGTGCTCGACGCGGACGGGCGGGTGCTGACCTTCGCGCTCATGTCGAACGATCGACCCGACACGGTGGCCAAGCCCGCGCTCGACGCCGTGGTCGGCGCGCTGCGGAACTGTGGATGCTCGTGACGGGTGGATGATCATGAACCAGGATGCTGACCGATCAGGTGCTGCCGAAACTCCCGACGCGAGCCCGGCGGTCGTATCCGGGGGCGATGTCGTCGCGGTGAGCAAGCGGCGGCGCGGCCTGTCCGGCGTCGTCGACTGGCGGTTGGCGGCCCGCACCGGCGCGGCTCTGGTGCCGTCGGGCCCGCGGACCTCGCGCTATTCGGTCGAGCAGATCGTCGCGGAATTGGCGGAGGCGTCCGAGCGGGCCGAGAGCCCGGTCCGCGAGGTGAGCGGAATGCTCGACGACGAGCCGGTGCCCGCGGCCCGCGTCGTCGACCGGCGCGGCTGGATCGAGGCCGCCGCCGACTCGATGTCCCACCTCACCGGCAACGAACCGGGCGAGACCGAGCGCGGCCTGCTCGCGGGTAAACCCGCCGGCGTGCAGGCGGGTGCGATGCTCGCATTCCTGTCCACCGCGATCCTCGGCCAATACGACCCGTTCACCGGGCCGGACGGCACCCTGCTGCTGGTCGCGCCGAACATCATGGCGGTCGAGCGCGCGCTCGGCGTCTCGCCCACCGACTTCCGGTTCTGGGTCTGCCTGCACGAGGTGACGCACCGGGTGCAGTTCTCCTCCGCGCCGTGGCTCGGCGAATATATGCGCGGCAATGTCGATCTGCTCGGCGAGGTCGGTGACGAACCGCTCGCGGATATGCTCGGCCGCCTGGTCGAGGAATTGCGCGAACGCCGCCGCGGCGACGGCCCCGACGACCCGAATTCGCGCGGCGTCGTCGGATTGTTGCGGGCCACCCAGCCGCCCGCGCAGCGCGAGGCGCTCGATCGGTTGCTCGTGCTCGGCACCCTGCTGGAGGGCCATGCCGACCATGTGATGGATGCCGTTGGGCCCGCGGTCATTCCGACCGTCGAACAGATCCGGTCCGCCTTCGATCAGCGTCGCAAGCGCCCGACCAATCCGGTGCAGCGGATTCTGCGCGCGCTGTTGGGTGTCGACGCGAAGGTCGCACAGTACGTGCGGGGTAAGGCGTTCGTGGACGCGGTCGTCGAGCGGGTGGGGATGGACCGGTTCAACACGGTGTGGAACAGTCCCGAAACCCTGCCGCTGCCAGCGGAAATCGGTGCGCCGGACGACTGGGTTCGCCGGGTGCTCGGCTGAGGTTGTCCGTGCTGCCGCACCCCGTCTTCGAGCCGAGCACACGATGTACGGGGTGTGCACTATGCGGACGGGGTGCGGCGACGTGCCCAGTAGGCTCCGGATATGGGTTCTGCTCCGGCTCGCCGTCTTCCCGAGACCGAGGCGGTGTTGGAGGTCCGGCATGCGGTGCGAAACTGGTTGTCCCGGTACGCATCCGGACCTGTTGCCGTTGCGCTCTCCGGTGGTGCGGATTCGCTCGCGTTGACCGCTGCCGCGGTGGTCGAGGCGGGCGAGGTCGATGCCCTGATCGTCGATCATCAATTGCAGGTGGGCTCCGATGCGGTCGCCGCCGAAGCCGCGGCGGCGGCGCTCGGGCTCGGCTGCCGATCGGCGCGGGTGCTTCCGGTCCAGGTCGGCCGGGAAGGCGGGCTGGAGGCCGCGGCCCGCGAAGCCAGATATGACGCGCTGGACGCCGCCCGCGACGGGCTGCCGGTTCTGCTCGGCCACACCCTCGATGACCAGGCCGAAACCGTTCTACTCGGCCTGGCGCGCGGTTCCGGTGGACGCTCGATCCAAGGTATGGCGGCGTATGCCGAACCGTGGGGTCGCCCGCTGCTCGACGTCCGGCGGGCCACCACTCGGCGGCTGTGCGCGGATATCGGCCTGATTCCACACGAGGATCCGCATAACGCGTCGCCCGATTTCACCAGGGTCCGGTTGCGCGCGGAGGTGCTGCCGCTGTTGGAGCAGGTACTCGGCGGCGGCGTCGCGGCGGCGCTGGCCCGCACCGGCGCACAGCTGCGCGAGGACGGCGCGGTGCTCGACGCGCTGGCGAGTGAGCTGTTGCACACCGCGGATGATGGTGCGGGCCTATCGATCGAGACGCTCGCCACTGCGCCGCCCGCGCTGCGCCGCCGCGCGATCCGCGCCTGGCTGCTGGACGGTGGCGCGAAAGCCCTGACAGACAGGCATTTACGCGCGGTGGACGAATTGCTGACGAACTGGCGCGGCCAGGGCGGCGTCGCCGTCGGCGGCGGCACACCGGCGAGCAGGTTGGTCGTCGCGCGCGAACATGGCAGGCTGACACTGCGCCGCGAGCGCCGGTAGATCGGATACCGCGTTTGTGCAACCGGCCGAGTCCTGGCTCGGCGAAACCATGGGAAGGACACCAGCTGACGTGTACGGGGACGACATCGCGTCGGTGCTGATCACCGAGGAAGAAATCGCCGCCAAGACCAAGGAGCTGGCCGAACTCATCGCCAAGCGCTATCCGGCCGACGCACCCGAGGGCGATCTGCTGCTGGTCGGCGTGCTCAAGGGCGCCATCTTCTTCATGACGGATCTGGCCAAGGCGCTACCGATTCCGACCCAGATGGAATTCATGGCCGTGTCCTCCTACGGCTCGTCCACCTCGTCGTCGGGCGTGGTGCGCATCATGAAGGACCTGGACAAGGACATCGCGGGCCGCAATGTGCTGATCGTGGAGGACATCATCGATTCGGGCCTGACCCTGTCCTGGCTCAAGCGCAACCTGTCCACCCGCAATCCGGCCTCGCTCGAGGTGGTCACGCTGCTGCGCAAACCCGATGCGCTGCGCACCCACGTCGAGGTCGCGCACGTCGGATTCGACATCCCGAACGAATTCGTCGTCGGTTACGGGCTCGACTACGCGGAGCGCTACCGCGACCTGCCGTACATCGGCACCCTGAACCCCAGGGTCTACGGCGGTAACTGATAGTTTTCGGGGGTGAATTCGCCTTTGCCCCTTGGTTTCCCGGCCGGGCTATGACGAGCGCGGCCGCGACGCGCACCCGGCTGCCCGCCTGGTCGGTGCCGATGCTGTTCGTGGTCGGCGCGATTTCGCAGTATGTCGGCGCCGCCGTCGGCGTCTTTCTCTTCCGGACAACGGAACCTGCGACGGTGGCCTGGCTGCGCGGGCTGGCCGCGGGCCTGGCGCTGGTGCTGTGGCGGCGGCCGTGGCGGGCCCGGTGGACCCGGCGCGGATTCGCGATCGCCACCGGTTTCGGCGTCGTCACCGTGGTGATGAATATCGTGTTCTACGAGGCCATCGCGCGGATCCCGCTGGGCACCGCGGTCGCCGTGGAATTCCTCGGGCCGGTGGCCGTCGCCACGCTCGGATCTCGCAGGGGCAGAGACTTTTTCGCGGTCACCATGGTGCTGGCCGGTGTGCTGCTGCTGGGCGGGGTGCAACTGGACGTATCGCTGCCGGGGCTCGGGTTCGCGCTGCTGTCCGCGGTGTTGTGGGCCGGGTACATCCTGGTCGGCAAGCGGGTGGCCGATGCGGGGGACGGGCTGGATTCGCTGGCGGTCGGAATGGCGGCCGCTGCGATCGCGCTCGGGCCCGTCGTCGTGTACGTGCAGACTCGCAGCGACGCAACGGTTTTCGCGGACCCACGGATCTGGCTGCTCGGTCTCGGGGTCGGGGTGCTCTCCAGCGCGGTGCCGTACGGGCTGGACCAGGTGGTGCTGCGGATCGTCGGACGGGCCCGGTTCGCCGTGCTGCTCGCGCTGCTGCCCGCGACGGCGGCGGTGGTCGGCGCGGTGATGCTGGCGCAGCGCCCGAAGACGGTGGAGGTCATCGGAATTCTGCTGGTGGTGCTCGCCGTCGCGGTGAGCGCCGAGCAGCGGAATCGGGAGACGGAGCCGCCCGCACCGGTGTGAGCCACACCGTGTCAGTTCGGGATGAGCCCGAAAATCGTTGCGGGCGATCCGGATCCGGCGCGATACAGCGGCCCGCCGACCAGTACCCAGGCGCCCGTCACCGGCAGTGCGGCGAGATTGCCCAGACATTCCAGGCTGATTCGATGCTCCCGGTACAGCAGCTTCGAAACGGCATAGTCCGCATCGGCGCCGAGGTCGGGTCCGAAGGTGTCGATCCCGAGCGCGCCTCGGCGTCCCAAACGGCCGGTATCCAAAAGCCATTCGAGGGTTTCGAGCGCGAATCCGGGCTGGCGGCCCGCGTCGGATCCGGTACCGATGAAATCGGGGGTGCCCCACTTGCCGTCCCAGCCGGTCCAGGCGATCACGGCGGCCCCGTCCGGAATTCGGCCGTTCGCCCGTTCCCATGCCGTCAGGTCGCCGATCGAGATCGCGTAATCCCGGTCGCGGGAGCAGGATTCGCGCAGATCCAGCTTCACCGCGGGCAGCAGCAGATCGTCCGGGTCCAGTTCGTCGGCGGCGAGCCCGGCCGGGTCGAAGTGAATCGGTGCGCCCCAATGGGTTCCGGTGTGCTCGCCCTGCCGGATATAGCGCAGGTAGTAGCCGTCCGCCGCGATGGTCGCGACGGTTTCGGCGCGGAATTCGGGGTCGCCCGGAAATAGCGGCGTCGTCGCCGGATCGTGCACGTGCGACAGGCTCACCGGCCGGAACGGTCGGGCATTCATCGCGCCGCCGGCGCGAGTACCCGCTCCAAAGCGTCTATATCCTGCTTCAGCACGCGGAACAGGATATAGACCGCGATGAACGCGGCGATGCTGGCGATGCACAGTACCCGGACGGCGACGATGATCCGCGCGAGATCCCCGGTGGAAAGCAGGGTCGCCCCGAGCACGGCGAGCAGCGGAATCGACGCCGCCACAATCAGATACACCGCGCTGCGGCGGCGCAGCCCCTGCAATCGGCGGACATCCTCCGCGCGAATCTCGCCGTGGCTCAGGAACATCGGATAGATGCATCTGATCATGTAGCAGTTCACCAGGAAGAACGGATACGTCACGGCGATGGCGCCGCTCACCACGTGCAGCGCGACGAAATGCAGGTAGTCGGCGGCGGTCACCGTCTCGGCGGTGCCGTGCAGCACGATCGGGAAGGCCAGGCCCGACAGCAACCACAGCGAGAAGATCACCAGCACCGTCCGATCGCCGAGATGTATCGCGTCGGTGCGGGTCCGGCGCAGCACCTCGGGGTCGTAGCGTTTCCCGTGACGCAGGCCGTGTGTCACCGCGAGCAGATACCGGCCCAGGTAGATGAGCAGTGCCGCGCCGATCGGGAAGAGCAGACCGTTCACCACCGCGGTGTAGATGTGGAATTGGTGCTGTGCCGCCAGCGTCTGCGTGTGGTGGATGAGCTTGTCGTTGTGCTGGACGTTGTACACCGAGGCGAGTGCGTTCGGCACCAGGATGGCCAGCGCGACAAGCGGAATGCGCCAGCGTCGCAGCCGCGACCACGGGCTGCGTTCCGGCGGGTCGACCAGATCGCGGGCGCGCGGGTCCAGGCACAGCTCGAGCTGCTGCGCCAGCGTCGCGCCGTCGGGCCAGCGGCGCTGCGGATCCGGTTCGAGACAGGTGAGCAGCACCCGGCGCAATGCCGCGGGGCAGTCGGCCGGAATGCGGGCCAGCGCCGCCGGATCGATGCCGCCGCGGCGGTGCTCCAACGCGGTGGCCGGGTCATCGGTATCCGCGGCGAACGGCACTGTGCCGGTGAGCATTTCCCACAGCAGCGCGCCGAGTGAGTAGATATCGCTGCGGGTGTCCGGCGGGGCGACCGCGGGCCCGAGATCGACGGCGAGCTGCTCGGGTGACCGATATGGCAGACAGTCGTGCTTTGTCGCTGAATCCGCTGCGCGATAACCGGAATCGTGCAGGGTGAAGTCGGCGAGCTTCGGGATGCCCTCCGCGGTGAACAGCACATTGGACGGCTTGATCGCCAGGTGCACAACGCCGTTGCGGTACGCGTAATCGAGCGCATCGGCCAATCGCCTGCCGATCCAGGCCACCGTTTCCGGCCAGCTGAGCCCGGCGATCTCGGCGCGCACCGGCGAATCCGCCGGCCGGATATCGCCTTTGGCCTCCATGGCCGAGTCGACGGCGCGCAGCAGTAGCGCGCCGCCCTCGTCCGTGCTGCCCGCGCGGCGTCGGGCCAGCACCTCGGCCGCGGTACCGCCCGGCAGGTATTGCATGTACACCAGCCGGACCTCGGCGCCGACCACCCGCTGATCGAAGACCCGCACGATATGTGGATGATCCAGCTGAGCCATGGTGTGCGGCGCCCCGCCGCCGTTCGAAAGCCGAACGGCGACAAGCCGTTGCATGGAACGCTGCCGGGCCAGGAATACCCGCCCGAGTTCGCCGCCGCCGAGTTCGGTGCGCAGATCGAATTCGTCGATCCGCTGGCCGGGACCCACCTCGTCCAGTGCGACAACCGTTTCCGCGGCCGATTCCGCGACCCGTTCGCGCACCGCACCCGCCAGCTCGGGGTATTCGGCCAGAAATTCGGTGAGCTCCAGCCCGTCGTGCCTGCGGCGGGCGAGGTACTCCTCACACACCAGATCGACCAGCTGGGGGCAGCGCTCCACTTCGGGAAATTCCGTGCGATATTCGGCGATTCGCTTGCCGACGCCATCCAACTCCCAGCGCCTGCGCAGATCGATGCGCACCAATTCGGCCAGCACGGCCAGCCGCACGCGGGTGCCGTCCGGCACGTAGTCGGACACCTGTGGCGGTTCCCGGCCGATATCGCGCAGGCACCGCTCCCAATCGGCGGCGAACCGCGCGACGGTGCCCGCAGCCGACCCGGTCACGGCGCTTGATCCACTACCGCGGCCCGGAACCGGCGCGTTCGCACCGCCCCGTGCTCGGTCGAATCATCCGGCGCGACAACGCGTTCCAGCGCCTCCAGATCCTTCTCCAGCGCGCGGAACAGCAGGTACGACCCGACGAACGCGGCGATTCCGCCCGCGCACAGCACCCGCACCGCGACGATCACCATCGGGATATCGCCGGGCGGCAAGAAGGTCACCCCGGCCACCGCGAGCAGCGGAACCGAGGCGGCCACCGCGAGATAGCCGTTGCAGCGCCGGTCGAGGCCGCGCAACCACACCGCGTCCTCCGCGCTGATCTCGCCGTGCCGCAGGAAGATCGGGTAGATGCAGCGCACGACGTAGAAGGCGCCGAGGAAGAACGGGTACGCGACCGCGATGGCGCCGCACACCACGATCGAGGCGAGGAAGTGCACCACCGCGTTGGCGGGTACGTCGCCGGTGGCCAGCTGCAGGGTGATCGGGAAGGTGATGCCGGCCAGCACCCACAGCGAAAAGGCAACGGCCACCGCGCGATCGGCGAAGAGTAGCGCGTCGGCCCTGGTGACGCGCAGGGTGTCGGGATCGTAGCGGCGACCGTGGCGCAGCCCGCGCGGCACGGTGATCAACCGTCTGGACATGATCGCGACCACGGCGATCCCGACCGGGAAGAAAATGCCGTTCACCAAGCCGGTGATGATGGTGAAGGTGTGTTGCGCCTCGGCGCTGAGCCTGCTGATGATCAGGTTCTGGTTGTGCTGGATGTTGTAGAGCGCGGCAAGCATATTCGGCACCCCGATGGCCAGGAAGACCACCGGAATGCTCCAGGCGCGCAACCGGAATCGCCAGCTGTCCGGTGCGGGATCGACCAGTTCCCTGGCCCGCGCGTCCAGGCACAGATCCAGCTGTTTGGCCAGTACGCCACCGTTGGCCCAGCGGTGCGCGCGCTCGGGCGCCAGGCAGGTGAGCAGCACGCGGCGCAGCGCGGCCGGGCAGTCGGGCGGAATCCGTTCCAGTGCGGCGGGTTCGACACCCGCGCTGCGCCGCTCCAGCATGGCCTCCAGCGTCGTCTCGTCGCCGCGTCCGCTCGCCCCGGCCGTACTGTCGTCGAAAGGCTTTGCGCCGGTGAGCAATTCCCAAAGCAGCACGCCGAGCGAGTAGATGTCGGCACGGGTGTCCAGATCGGCGGCGCTGCGGTCACGGCCGGGATGGCAGGCCTCCAGCTGTTCCGGCGACATGTACGAAAGCGAGCCGCCGAAATAGGCGACCGGACTGGTACCCGCCACATTGCGGCTGAAGCTGATGTTGAAATCGGCGAGTTTGGGCACCGCCTCCGCGGTGAGCAGCACATTGGCCGGTTTCACGTCGCGGTGCAGCACGCCGTGCGCGGCGGCGTAATCCAGCGCCTCGGCCAGCCTGCGGCCGAGCCAGGCCACGGTTTCCGGCCAGCTGAGCCGGGCGATCTCGGCGCGCACGCTGGAATCGGTCGGCCGGATCTCGCCCTTCTCCTCCATGGCCGCGTCCACCGCGTCGAGCAGCAGTTGTCCGTTGCGTTCGGCGGGCGGGGTCGCGGCCACCCAGCGCAGCACGCCGAGCAGTGTCCCGCCGGGCAGGAACTGCATGTAGAGCAACCGCAGCCGTTGCGCCGAGGACAGGCTGCCCGGGGCGAGCAGCCGCTGATCGAAGACCCGCACGATGTAGTCGTGGTCGAGCTGGGCCAGCGTTTGCGGTTCGGTGCCGTGGTCGGCCGAGATCTTCACCGCGACCAACCGCTGCAGCGAACGCTGCCTGGCCAGGAACACCCGCGCGAACGCGCCGCTGCCCAATCCGGTGAGTAGATCGAAGTCGTCTATTCGCTGCCCGGTTTCGATTTGGTCGAGCCCCTCGGCCCGGCCCGGTCCGGTTCCGATCGTGGTCGGAATCGCGGTTTCCGTTCCGATGAGATCGGCGGCCGTGCGAGTCACTTCTGTATTACGAAAAGACCCGGTGGTGTGGTTCAGTGGGAATCCGAACCGCGTGGAATCATCGGCGACCGCGCGCCGGGTGCTCTGATCCACCTCGTCGGCATTGAGCAGTAGCCGCAGTTCCGCCGCCTGCTGCGGATATTCGCGCAGACATTCCCGTGGATCGACCCGCTCGCCGCTGTGCCGCCGGATGACGAACTCCTCATACACCAGACCGGCCGGAATAGTGTGCGGTTCGAGTTCCGGGAACTCGGCACAATATTCGGCCAAACGCTTGCGCGGTGCGGTGTTCGCACCACGCGGTATCCAGCGATGTCGCAGGTCGACGCGGATCAGCTCCAGTAGCGCGGTCCGGCGCAGGGTTTGCGCGTCCGGTAGATATGCGGCGATCGGCGGCGGCTGTAACGATTCGGCGTCGCGCCCGGGCCCGCCGCTTTCCACGATGGCGGATTCCCATGCGGCCGAGAATGCTTCAACCACGCCGAATTCCGTACCGACCGCGCGACCCGCGGCACCGGAACCCTTACCGGCTTCGGGCCTTTTCTCGGGGTTTGCACTCATAATTCCGCCACACCCAGCGTCATCGTCCCCCAACAGTATTCGGAATGATAACTTGCGCCACAACAGCGGATCACCCGAATTCGACAACGATGCGATGGGGGCGAATCAGCACATGCACAACACTGCGGCGCGAATCGACCACGAAGACCGCGAACGCCTGCGATCGGTGCCGACCACCGCGGCGGAATCCGGCCACACCACCCGCGGGCCGGCCGCCGCCATCGCGGCAAGGGTGCACGACGCGACGGCCACCCCTACCGAGGTGGTCGAGGCCGCGCTGCGCCGCATCGCCGCGGAGAACTGGAAGATCAACGCCTGCACCGTGGTTCGCGCCGAGCGGGCCATGGCCGAGGCCGCCGCGCTCGATCAGCGATCCGATCTCGACGTGCTGCCGCTGGCCGGCGTTCCGGTCGCGATCGAACACAACATCCCGGTCGCGGGCGAGACGGTGCGCGCCGGATCCGCCGCGACCGATCCGAGCCCGGCCGCCGCCGACCATCCGGTGGTGCGCAGGCTGCGCGCGGCGGGTGCGGTCGTCGTCGTGCTCACCGCGGTACCCGAACTCGGGCTGTGGCCGACCACCGACGCCCCGGACCGGATCACCCGCAATCCGTGGAATACCGCGCGCAGCGCGGGCGGTTCGTCCGGCGGGGCGGCCGCCGCGGTGGCGGCGGGGCTGGTGCCGATCGCGCACGGCAGCGACGGGCTCGGCTCGATCCGCATCCCCGCGGCCTGCTGCGGCGTCTTCGGGATCAAGCCGGGCAGGCATACCGTGCCCGCCGAACTCGGCGCCGACTCCTGGTCCGGCCTTGCCGAAAACGGTGTGCTGGCAACGACGGTCGGCGATGCCGCGCTCGCGCTATCGGTGCTGGCCGCGCGCCCGGACCTAGCCGAGACGGATCCACCGGGCCGACTACGTATCGGCCTTGCCGTCAACTCGCCCCTTCGGATCTTCCGCGTCGGCAGGCCATGGGTCGCCGCCGCCGATATCGCCGCCGCGACCGCCGCGGCCGCCGGACATCTGGTGGAGCCCGCCGCACTGCCATACGGCGATTCCCTCATCGCGGTATTCCTGCGCTGGTTGGCCGCGGCCATCCGCGACGCCGCCCTGCTCGCGAATCCCGAACGACTACAACGGCGTACGCGCAGGCACCTGGCGCTCGGCCGGTTCGTGCAACGACTACGGCTGGTGCGTCCGGCGCAGATCGACCGGGTCGAATCCCGGCTGCTGGAATTCTTCGAACGCTACGACGTCGTGATCACACCGACGCTCGCCGCCGCGCCGCCACGGGCGCGGGCCTGGCACGCCGCGGGTTGGCTGATGAATGTCCTTGCCTGCGCGCGGTTTTCACCATTCACCCCGCTCTGGAACCTGGTCGGCTGGCCCGCCGCGTCGGTCCCGATGGGTTCGGATCCCAGATCGCATACGCCGGTCGCGGCGCAGCTGGCCGGACCGCCCGGCAGCGAATCCACGCTGCTGCGGCTGGCCGCGCAGCTGGAATCGCGCCATCCGTGGCGCCGAACCATCGGCTGATCGGCGCCCCGTAGTTCAGCTGGCGACCGCGACCGGCTGACTGGTCGAGAAACCGCCCGCCACCGCGCGTGCCGCGAATTCCAGGATGGTCGGCCTGGTGTCGTCGGCGCGCCAGGCGACGGCGAGTTCGCACGGCGCGAGCCCGGTGATCGGGCGCGCGGTGAGTCCGGGCCAGCGGTACATCGGCACGTTGTTCTCGGCCAGCAGGCAGACGCCGAGCCCGAGGCTCACCGCCTCCAGCTTGTCCTCCGCGGTCGCGGCCTCGGCGCCGATCTTGGCTTGGCGGCCGTTGCGGGCGTCGTTGCCGAGCCAGAAGTCACGCACCGCGCCCGCCTCGGTGGGCAGCGCGATGAACGGCTCGTCCATCAGGTCGGCGAAGGCGATGCTGTCCTGTTCGGCCAGCGGGTGGTTTTCCGGTAGCAGCACCCAGCGCGCCTCGGTGCGCAGCACCTGCCAGCGGTACCGGTTCGAGTCCGGCAGCGGCAGCCACACCAGCGCCAGATCGGCCTGGCGGCCCGCGAGTCCGCTGGACGGATCGGTCCAGGACGCCGCGTGCAGGGCCAGCCGGTGTCCGCTCGCACTCTCCAGATCGTTGAGCAGGCCGCGGCCGAGCGCGGACTGGATGCCGACGCGCAGCACCTCGCCCGCCTCCTGCAGCGAGACGTTGGTGGTCTCCCAGAGTTCCAGGATCTTGCGGGCGCCTTCCAGCAATTCCTTACCCGCCACGGTCAGCGCGACGCTGCGCTGGTTGCGGTCGAACAGGACCACGTCGAGCTGGCGTTCCAATTGACGGATCTGACGCGACAGGGTCGGTTGGGCGATGTGCAGCCGCTGGGCGGCGTTGGTGAAGTGCAGTTCCTCAGCGACGGCGACGAAGTAACGCAGGTCGCGCAAATGCGGGTCCATAGCCCCTTGCTATCAGAATCAGTCCTGAATTTCCACCCTAAATAGGCCGGAAAGTCTGGATAAGCTGGCCGAAACAGTCGGTAGGTTTGTTAGGGACAGCATATTGCTTCCTATGGCGCTGCGCACCATCGACCTGGCGAATCTTTAGCAGCTTATCCGGAGGTATCCGGCGCATCCCCAATTGGACGTTCGACCAGCGTAAATGGGTTGTGCGTCGTGCTCGATGCATCGGACCGTGGGGCCGCCAGCGACTTGCCGGAAACGCGTCGTAGGCGGCGGTAAGTCATTAACTCTGCTAAGAGTGATTTTCGTCACAAAGTGGTTTGCTGATCGGTCCGAAGCGGTTGCCGCGACCCGCACCGGCCGGTCGCGGCACCGCATCCGGACGTCTCAGACGCCGCGCGCCCGCTCCTCGTAGGCCCGGCGCTGCTCGGTGTTCACATCGTCCAAAAACGCCCGCCCCGAACCGAGCGCCCGCGCCAGACCGTCACCGAGCGCTTCCGGCAGCAGCCCGACCACCTGCGAAATGAATCCGGCCATCGCGGTCACCCGCACCTTGGACTTGGGCGTCGCGATCAGACCCGCGATAGCGGCGGCGATCTCCTCCGGCTCGGCGGGCCGCAACAGCCGCGGCGCGGTGACGCCGGAACCCAATTCGGTCTTGGTCAGCGTCGGCAGCACCGAGGAGAACCGGACACCCGAATCCCGGTACTCCTCGCGCAGCGTATCGGTGAACCCGAGCACCGCGTGCTTGCTGGCGTTATAGGTCGCCAGCCCCGGAATGTGGGTCTCACCGGCCAGCGAGGCGATATTGATGATGTGCCCGCGCTTACGCGGCAGCATCCGGGCCAGGCCGAGTTTCGAGCCGAGGATCACGCCGTAGACGTTGATGTCCAGAATCCGGCGGGTGAGCTGATCGGGCTCGTCCACCAGACGGCCCGTCGGCATGATGCCCGCGTTGTTGATCAGCACGTCGATCGGGCCGAGCGCGCGCTCCACCTCGTCGAGGAAGCTCTCGAAGGAATTCTGCTCGGTGACGTCGAGCCTGGCGTAGTACTCGAAGTCGCGCGCGGCCCCCGACTCCTTCACCGCCGCCTCGTCGATATCGCCGATCGCGATCTTCGCACCGAGTGCGCGCAGCGTGGTGGCCGTCGCCAGCCCGATGCCGCGCGCACCTCCGGTGATCGCGACGACCTTGCCGCGAATTTCCTGCGTCACTTGCTGTCTCCCTTGAGTTTCAGAACGGCGGGCAGGTCGATGCGGCGCAGTCCGCGCGCACCTGCCGCGCGCATCGCGCCGACGGCGAACAGCAGCTTGGGCATCGAGTACGGGAACCAGAAAAGTTCCTTCTGCTGGGTCGGCAATATCGGCGTCGTAATCGCCTGCTGCTTGCAGTATTTGCGAATTCCGGCCGGACCGCCCCAGCGCGTGCCGACACCGGACAGGCCCCAGCCGCCCATCGGCAGCGCGTAGCTGAACAGGTTGACGAAGACGTCGTTGATATTGACCCCGCCCACATTCAGTTGGCGCGCAATGCGATTGCCGCGATCCTTATCGCCGGTCCATACCGAGGCGGACAGGCCGTAAATCGAATCATTGGCCAGCCGAACGGCTTCCGCCTCATCGGCCACCTTGATCACCGGCAGCGTCGGCCCGAAGGTCTCCTCGGTGATACACGACATGGTGTGGTCCACGTCGACCAGCACCGTCGGCTCGAAGGCGGTGCCGAATCCGGCGCGCTTGCCGCCGGTGAGCACCCGCGCGCCCTTGGCGACGGCCTCGTCGACATGGCGCTGCACGATTTGCGCCTGGTTCTCGTTGGCCAGCGCCCCGATATCGTGTTTCGACTCGCGTCCATCGATGCCCTGCCGCAGATTCCGAACGGCCGCGGTCAATTTCGTCACGAACTCGTCGTAGACGGGCGCCTCGACGTACACCCGCTCCACCGAGATACAGACCTGGCCGGAGTTGAACATGCCGCCGAAGGCGATGCCGTGCGCGGCCCGGTCCAGATCGGCGTCGGCCAGCACGATGGCCGGATCCTTACCGCCGAGCTCCAGGCTGTACGGGACCATCCGCTCCGCGCACGCGACGGCGATCTTGCGCCCCGTCGCGGTCGACCCGGTGAACTGCACGAAATCGACGTTGTCCACCACCGCGGCGCCCGCCGGTCCCCGGCCGGTCACCACGGCGAACACCGGCGGCGCGCCGATTTCCGCCCAGCCCCTTGCCAATTCGAGTGCCGACAGCGGCGTCACCTCGGAGGGTTTGAGGATGACCGCCGCGCCCGCGGCCAGCGCGGGGATCACATCGATCACCGGCATCGCCAGCGGGAAATTCCACGGCGTTATCACCCCGACCACCGGATACGGCCGATATACCGTGGTCAGCTTCTTCACCCGGGCCAGCGGGCTGTGCGGCGAGGGATGGTCATCGGCCAGGAATTTGGCGGCGCGGCGGGCGTAGTAGCCGGTCAGATCGACGGAGAAGGCCGGATCGATCAGCGCGTCCGCCCGGGGCTTGCTGGTCTCCGATTGCAGTACGTCGGCGAGGACATCGGTGTTGTCGATCAGCCAGTCCTGGAGTTTGAGCAGCCACTCCTTGCGGCCCTCCGGGCCGATGGCCTCCCACTCCGGCTGGAACAGCCGCAGCTCACGGACCTTCGCGGCCACCGCGTCGGCGGATTCGTCGGGTACCGTGCCGACGACCTGTCCGGTTCCGGGGTTGCGCACCTCGATGACGGCCGGATCACTGGATTCCGCCTGCTTCGCGGCGCCTGGCGCTGGTTCGGTATTGGTCACGGCTGTCTCCCACTGACATTGTGTTTGCTGGCCTATGTGAATCAGTTCACTGAACTATGATCGTGACACAACCCGGTGCGACTTTCTTGGCCTTCGCTGTCAATGAAACCCGACTGTTTTGTATTTTCAGTACAATCAGAGGAATTATGACAGCCACGCCGACCGGTCGCCCCGAAATCTCGCCCGACAGCGATGTGGTGCGGGACTGGCTGGCCGAGTTCGTCTTCGAGACCATGCGCGCCGAAACCCTCGAACAGGTCGTCGCCCGGTTGGACAATGCGATCGCCGCGCACATCCCGGAGCTCGCCGACCGCGATATGCGTCGCGACCTGGCCGCGAGCACGAGGGCGCAGGCCCGGCTGGTGCTGGCCGGTCTCACCAGCAACACCTTCGAGTACACCCCCGCCGAGGAGGCGCACGCCTTCGCCAGGACCATCGCCAGGCGCGGCTACGAACTGCGAGTGTTGTTGCAGGTCTACCACTTCGGGCTACAGGCGGTGGTGGATTACATGACCGAGACGGTCACCCAGCGGCACGCGCCGTACGAGATCGAGCGCGCGGTGATGCTGCGGCTGTTCGACCGGGCGACGAAATGGATCGGCAAATCGGTCGAATTGCTCACCGACACATACATGGAGGAGCGCGAGCGGGTGCTGCGCGCCGCGCTCAACCGGCGCACCGAAACCGTGCGCGCATTGCTGGCCGGTGACGATCTGGATCTCGACCAGGCCGGTCTGCGGCTGGGCTACCGGCTCGACCGAACCCATCTGGCATTCGTGCTCTGGACCGACGACGACGCCGAATTCGCCGGCGGCGAGGGCGAATTCATCGAACAACTGGAGCGGGTGGCGAACCGGATCGCCGCGGCGGCCGGCGCGGGCCGGGCATTGACCGTGCCGTCCGGAGCCAGCGCCATGTGGGTGTGGATCGGGATGGAAGACGCTGGTGCGGAACAGCTTTCGCTGGACGATGCCCTATCGGCATTCGGGCGGATCGAGGCGCCGGTGCGCGTCGCATTCGGGATGCCCGGCGCGCAGCTGGCCGGATTCCAGCAAAGTCACCGGGAGGCCGTCGCCGCACGGCAAGTAGCGGAACGCGGTGCGGCGCCGGAGCGGGTCACCCGCTACCGCGATATCGAAATCGCTTATCTGGCAGGCGTGGACGAGGCCGCGATGCGCGGTCTGATCGCCAGGGAACTAGGCGCACTGGCCGACCGCGACGCCAACGCCGCCCGCCTGCGCGAAACGCTGCACGCCTACCTGCGCAGCAACCGCAGCCCGGAGGCCGCCGCGAAACTGCTTGGGGTGCACAAGAATACGGTTCGATACCGAATCCAGCGGATCGAGGAACTGCTCGGCGGCGTCATCGAAACCCGTAGCCTGCCACTGGAAATCGCACTCTCGTGCGTGGCCGTCTACGGTGTCGAGGTTCTACCGTGAGTCAGTCGTCGGCGGTCGCCGCCTCGCGGGCGGCGATGCGGCGCAGCGGCGGTTCGGTGCTGGGCGCCACCCGCCGGTCCGGTAGATCGGCCAATAGTTGGGTGGTGGCCGCGGCGACGGCGGCGACCGCCTTGTCGACGGCGGCCTTGGTGGTGCTGCTGAGGCCGGACACGCCACCGACCTTGCGCACGTACTGCAGTGCGGCAGCATAGATTTCCTGCTCGGTAGCGGCAGGCTCCAGGCCGCGCAGGACGGTGATGTTTCTACACATGCCCGCACACTAGTCCTCCGGCCCGAACTACGGCAGGCTAAGAACCGCCGGATGTGAAAATCGCGCGCATACGGGTGTGGACACGCGCGCGGTGGACCATTACCCGAGCCCGTTTCCGATCGATGGGGAAGAATCGGGATATGTCTGCCCGCGGCTTGCCAACGTTGACGACCTTCCCGTACGACGAGCTGGACAAGCGGGAGGAGGACCACTGGTCCGGCGCCGCGGTCACCGATGACGAATTGCGCTCGCTCGCGCTCGGCGCGTTCTACTCCGCGCGCTGGGACGCCTTCCACGACGCGCTGCTGCTCGGCCCGGAGCGCGAGCATCCGCTCGGTGATCGCCGCGAACTCGCCATCGATACGCTGACCGGTGCCTGGGGGATCACCGACGGCACCGAGGCGCAGGCCTCGATGGAGCAGCTGCTGGAAGGTATGCACGCCCCGCTCTACGCGCTGGTGCATCCACTGGTGATGGCCTCGATCAACGCCAGCGAGCGGGACCGCTTCGGTGAGCGCGCCGACCGGCACCGCGCCTTCCTGCGCCAGGTCGGATCGTTCCGCGGCATGGACAATCCGGAGGCGCTGGTTCGCGACTACGACATCTGGTCCCAGGCAATCAAGATCGGCTTCACCGACCATCTGGCCCGCCCACTGCCGAGCGATATCCACGCCTGGGATCTGGCACGGGTCGTCGCGGTCGCCAGAATGGCCTTCACCGCCGGCTACCTCGACGCCGACGTCGCATGGGACTACCTGATGCGCGCCCTCCCACTGGCCCAGCGCAAATACCGCAACTGGCGCCAATTCGGCGACGCCTACCTGGCCGGCTGGACCTACTGGCAGGCCTGCGAAGACCTCGCCGAACTCAAAAGCGGCGGCGTAGACCGCCGCAAGGAACTGCTCCGCCTCTGGATGCGCCCAACCAGCCCCTGGCGCCGAATCACCCTGAACCCATCAGCCTGAAGTCGTGAACCCATCAGCCTGAACTCAAGCATCAGCGTGAAGTCCTCTCCGCCACGCCAGCTCGACCATCCGAGCGAAGCGAGGGCCGAGCGAAGCGAGGTTCAGGCAGGTGAGCGAAGCGATCCTGCCTGAAGAACCAACGTCTGTAGCGCACGACAAAAAGCGGCGCGTCAGCGACGCTTTTGTCGTGCGCTACCCGCCATCGGGAAGTGAGCGCAGAATGCCGCGCCCGTAGCGCTGGAACTGCCCGTCGTCGACCATGCCGAGCGAATGCCGCTCGACCAACAGCTCCCATTCCGAATACAGTTGCGCCACACCGGGATCGGCCGGACCCGCGGCACCGTCGGCGCTATCGCGGCGCACCGCGAAATTCACCGCACAGGTGACCCGCTCGGTATCGGCCCGATCGGTACCGGTGAAGTGGAAGGTCATATTGCCGTCGTGCACATCCATGCCCGGTTCGCCGCGGACCGCGCCGATCTCACCGGGCGCGGTGGCCGGGCCCTCGGTGGTGCGCGCCCACATGACGGCGGGTACCGGCAATTCGTGCGCGTAGCGGTCCCCGGTGCCGATGGAGATGAACAGCAGCCGCCCGGTGGTCGCGGCGAGCAGACCGGGGCCGGTGCCGACCGGCGGCGTCGCCACCGCGATGGCGGTTTCCAGCACGTATTCGTCCGGGGTGACGTACCGGTGCAGCGCGGCCACCGCCGATTTGGCCTCCCGGCGCGGCGCCATTCTGCGCACGGCGCGCTCCACATCCGCACGGGTCGGGCCGGTCTTACCCCACACCGGCGCGGGCGCGCTGAGATCCGGCGCCGCGACATCGATGCGCTGGGTGGCCAGGATCTGCTCGTTTATCCGGTCCACCATCTCACTGGCGGCGGGCACGTCGTGCTCGGCGATGAGTACCGGCAGCGGGGTGCGGTCGGCAGGCACGCCGGTCAGTACGGGCGTCGGGTAGCGAAGATAGATCTCGATGACGACGGCGTCGTCGGCACGACGATTCAGCCGGACCTTCAACAGATCCGATACCGGGACATCCAACACCCGCTCGCCGTCGCTACCCGGCCGCAGCACGACCAAACGCCCACGCCCGTGCCGCACTATCGCTGTGGGTGTCCGTAGTTCGACTATGTCCATACCCCCTGCGCTCTGTCCGATTTTCACGGTGCGGCTCCGTTCGATTCGCGTGGTGCGCCCTGCCCGATCCGCGCCGTGCGCCTGCCTGGTTCGCGGTCTTCTGCTACATCGATCGTTACCCTGCGCTACTTCCTCCTGGCCGGTCGTTTGCGCCGTGGGTGTTGTGTCGTCGCTCACGATAGGCCGAACATGCCATGATTGTGACCACTTGGAGGAGACCCGACCCGGGACATCGGGAACCACCGTCGTTCTCGGGTCGTTTACCTCTTTAACTGCACCAGCAGTCGAACTGCGCGATGTATCGACTAGACCGTACGCGGTAACGTGGCATGTCCGCATCCGAACCCCCGGCTTGGAGAACCGGACGCGCCAGACGCATCGCTTAGGCAAGAACCGGAGACACCGGAAAGGACTGGCCGCTCGGCCGACGCTCTATGAACCGCAAGACAGTGTTTCGCACCCTGGCCATAATCGCGGGCATCGTGCTCGTGATCATTGCGTTCAGTTATTTCAGCAATGACACGCGCGGATGGAAGAACGTCGACACGTCGGTGGCGTTGGCTCAGCTGAACGACAAGGCCAATGTCAAGAACGTCCAGATCGACGACAAAGAACAGCAGCTGCGCATCGAGCTGAAGAACGGCAACGACGCGACCAGCGGCCAGACCAAGATCGTCGCCAAGTATCCGGGCGGCAGCCAGAGCGCGGGTCAGGTCTTCGACGCCGTGAAGAACTCCGGCGCGTCCTTCAACACCGTGGTCAAGCAGGAGAGCTGGTTCAGCCAGCTGCTGCTGGTCGTGCTGCCGATGGTGGTGCTGCTCGGCCTGTTCATCTTCCTGATGGTGCGGATGCAGGGCGGTGGCCGCGGCGGCATGATGGGCTTCGGCAAATCGAAGGCCAAACAGCTGTCCAAGGACATGCCCAAGACCACCTTCGCCGATGTCGCCGGCGCGGACGAGGCCGTCGAGGAGCTCTACGAGATCAAGGACTTCCTCCAGAATCCGGTGCGCTACCAGGCGCTCGGCGCGAAGATCCCGAAGGGCGTGCTGCTCTACGGTCCCCCCGGCACCGGTAAGACGCTGCTGGCGCGGGCCGTCGCGGGTGAGGCCGGTGTGCCGTTCTTCACCATTTCGGGTTCGGACTTCGTCGAGATGTTCGTCGGTGTCGGCGCCTCCCGGGTGCGCGACCTGTTCGAGCAGGCGAAGCAGAACAGCCCGTGCATCATCTTCGTCGACGAGATCGACGCGGTCGGCCGCCAGCGCGGCGCAGGCCTCGGCGGCGGGCACGACGAGCGCGAACAGACGCTGAACCAGCTGCTCGTCGAGATGGACGGCTTCGGCGACCGCACCGGCATCATCCTGATCGCCGCCACCAACCGCCCCGACATCCTGGACCCGGCGCTGCTGCGCCCCGGCCGCTTCGACCGGCAGATCCCGGTCGGCAATCCGGACCTGGCCGGCCGTCGCGCCATCCTGCGGGTGCATTCGCAGGGCAAACCGATCTCGCCGGAGGCCGACCTGGACGGTCTGGCCAAGCGCACCGTCGGCATGTCCGGCGCGGATCTGGCCAACGTCATCAACGAGGCCGCGCTGCTCACCGCCCGCGAGAACGGTGCGGTGATCACCGGTGAGGCGCTGGAGGAATCGGTCGACCGGGTGATCGGCGGCCCGCGCCGCAAGAGCCGGATCATCAGCGAGCACGAGAAGAAGATCACCGCCTACCACGAGGGCGGCCACACCCTGGCCGCCTGGGCGATGCCGGATATCGAGCCGGTCTACAAGGTCACCATCCTGGCCCGCGGCCGCACCGGCGGCCACGCCATGACGGTGCCGGAGGACGACAAGGGCCTGATGACCCGCTCGGAGATGATCGCCCGCCTGGTCATGGCGATGGGTGGCCGCGCGGCCGAGGAACTGGTGTTCCACGAGCCGACCACCGGCGCGTCATCGGATATCGATCAGGCCACCAAGATCGCCCGCGCGATGGTCACCGAATACGGCATGAGCGCGCGCCTCGGCGCGGTCCGCTACGGCCAGGACCAGGGCGATCCGTTCCTCGGACGCTCGATGGGCCAGGCGGCGGACTACTCGCACGAGGTGGCCCGCGAGATCGATGAGGAGGTGCGCAACCTGATCGAGGCCGCGCACACCGAGGCTTGGGCCATCCTCAACGAATACCGTGACGTGCTCGACGATCTGGCCACCGCGCTGCTGGAGCGGGAGACGTTGCACCGCAAGGATCTCGAGGACATCCTGGCCTCGGTCGACAAGCGGCCGCGGATCACCGCGTTCAACGATTTCGGCGAGCGGTTGCCCTCGGATAAGCCGCCGGTGAAGACCCCGGGCGAACTGGCCGCCGAGCGCGGCGAGGTGTGGCCGCCCGAGCCGGTGCAGAAATCGCTGACCGGCGCCGCGGCGGCACAGCGGGAATCCGGGCAGAACGGCTACCCGGCGAATCCGGGCTACCAGCAGCCGCAGTACGGCGGCGGCTACCCCGCATCCCCGGCCACCGGTTACCCGCTGCCGAACGCGCCGACCCAGGCGTACCCGCGGCAGGGTGGGCACGGTTCGCGTCCGGATTACGGCGCCCCGGCCGGCTGGTCCGCACCGGGCTGGCCGCCGCGCGACGAACCGCAGCAGCCCACCGGTCAGTCCGGTTACGGCGGTTGGTCGCAGCCGCAGCAACCGCGGCACGGCTATCCGCAGCAGCCGTGGGGTCAGCATCCGCAGGGCGGTGACAACAACGGCGGCTACGACCACGGCGGCTACGACGATCCCGGTCACGGCGGCGAGCCCGAGAACCACGACTGGGATGGACCGAACGGTCGTCGCTGAGCCGATGGCGGCCTGACGCCCAGCCGAGTCCCGGCGGCGATTAGGCTCGACCATCGGGGTGCCGAGAAATTGCCCGGCACCCGGGATTTTGGAGGTGTCCTCGATTGTCGGCCAACAAATACGTCAGCGATCCGGCGCTGAACGGGGCGGGCAGCGCCGAAGGAAAGGGTTTGCCCGGCACCGTTCGGGCGGAAACCGTTGCGCTGCATACCGGTAGGCCGTTCGATCAGGCTCGGGCCGAGGCCGCGATTCGGGAACTGCTGATCGCGGTCGGCGAGGATCCCGATCGCCCCGGCCTGCTCGAGACCCCGGCCCGGGTGGCGCGCGCCTATCGCGAGATGTTCGCCGGGCTCTACATCGAGCCGGATACGGTGCTGAACACCACCTTCGACGAGGGCCATCAGGAACTGGTGCTGGTGCGCGATATCCCGATGTACTCCACCTGCGAGCATCACCTCGTCGCCTTCCACGGCGTCGCGCACGTCGGCTACATTCCGGGCAAACACGGCCGGGTGACCGGACTGTCCAAGCTGGCCCGGCTGGTAGACCTGTACGCCAAGCGCCCACAGGTGCAGGAGCGGCTGACCAGTCAGATCGCGGATGCCGTTATGCGCAAACTGGATCCGCGCGGCGCGATCGTGGTGATCGAGGCCGAGCACCTGTGCATGGCGATGCGCGGAATCCGCAAGCCGGGCGCGAGCACCACCACCTCGGCGGTGCGCGGCCTGCTGCAGTCCAGCGCCGTATCCCGCGCCGAGGCGCTCGACCTGATCCTGCGGAAGTGAGTGACGGTCCGATGACCAGACCCGGGAGCGTCGGCCCGCGCGGTGGTCGTTCCTGCGTGGTCATGGGCGTCGTGAACGTCACAAGCGATTCGTTTTCCGACGGCGGCAAATACCTCGACACCGAGCTCGCCATCGCGCACGGGGTCGAGCTCTATCGCGCGGGCGCCGACATCATCGATGTCGGGGGCGAGTCGACCCGGCCCGGCGCGGTCCGGATCGATCCGGAGACCGAGGCGGCGCGGGTGGCGCCGGTGATCGCCGGGCTGGTCGCCGCGGGCGTGCCGACCAGCGTCGACACCATGCGGGCCGGGGTCGCCGAGGCGGCGCTCGCGGCGGGTGTATCGGCGGTGAACGACGTCTCCGGCGGCCGTGCCGATCCCGATATGGTGAAAGTCGTTGCGGCCGCGGATGTTCCGTGGATCCTCATGCATTGGCGGGCGGGCGCCGACTATCGGCACACCGGCCCGGCCGACCACTACGACGATGTGGTCGCCGAGGTGCGTGCCGAACTGGGCGCGCAGGTGGACAAGGCCGTCGCCGCGGGTGTGGACCCGTCGCGGCTCATCCTGGATCCCGGCCTGGGTTTCGCCAAGAACGCCGAACACAATTGGGCATTGCTGGCCGCGCTGCCCGAATTCGTCGCGGGCGGCCTGCCGATCCTGATCGGCGCCTCCCGCAAACGGTTCCTCGGCACGCTGCTCGCCGACGAATCGGGTCCCCGCCCACCCGACGGCAGGGAGACCGCCACCGCGACCATCTCCGCGCTGGCCGCCCTGCACGGCGCATGGGGTGTGCGCGTGCACGATGTGCGCGCCTCGCTCGACGCCATCGCCGTCACCGACGCCTGGCAGCGCGCCGCCGGGCCGAGAACCCGAGAGGCCATCGCATGACCGAGTCAGGGCCCGGAGGAGGCAGCCTGCGTAACCACGGAGGGCCCCTCGGGCAGGCAAAGAAGGTAACAGCATGACCGGATCCGAAGTTTTTGTGGCACAGAGTGATCCGATGATCGAGCGGGGTGTCGACCAGATCCAGCTGCGCGGGCTGCGCGCCTTCGGCCACCACGGCTGCTTCGAACACGAGCGCCGCGACGGGCAGGAGTTCGTCGTCGACCTGAACCTGTGGGTGGATTTCGCCGCGGCCGCGGCATCCGACGATCTGGCGACCACCGTCGATTACGGTGCGCTGGCCGAGCGGGTGGTCGCGATCATCCAGGGCCCGCCGCGCAACCTCATCGAGAAGGTGGTCTCCGAGATCGCCGACGAGGTGATGACGGATCCGCGGATCGAATTCGTCGAGGTGGTGCTGCACAAGCCGCATGCGCCGATCCCGCACCCGTTCGACGATGTTCGCGTCGTCACCACCCGGCAGCGTCGGGAGGCGGAATGATTCGGGAGTCGGCGTGACGCGCGCCGTACTGTCGATCGGCTCGAATCTCGGTGATCGGTTGGCGCATCTGCGCGGTGTCGTCACCGGATTCGGCGCGCGGGTGGTAGCGGTGTCGCCGGTGTATTCGACCGCACCGTGGGGCGGGGTCGAGCAGGACGACTACCTGAATGCCGTTGTGCTGGTGGACGATCCGGCCGCGGACTGTTTCGATTGGCTGCGCCGCGGCCAGGAGTTGGAGCGGGCGGCCCACCGGGTGCGTGAGGTGCGTTGGGGCGCAAGGACGCTCGATGTCGACGTGGTCTGGTGCGGTGACGGCGCCGCCGCCGTGGAAAGCGCCGATCCGGAGCTGACCCTGCCGCATCCGCAGGCGCACAATCGCGCCTTCGTGCTTATTCCATGGCTCGATGTGGAGCCGGACGCGGTATTGCCGGTCGGCGGCCGTGTCCGGCCGGTGCGCGAGTGGCTCGCGGATCTCGACCCGGCCGAGCGCGCGGGCGTGCGGCCGACCGAGCTGAGCCTGACCGCGACTTCGCCGGTGGGACAGAAGGATTCGGCATCGTGAAGCTACGCCCGACCCGGATCTTCGATCTTGTCGCGAATGTGTTCGTCGCCGCGGTGATCGCGTGGATCGGCACCCGGCTCGCCTATTCGAACTTCCCGCCGATCTCCATTTACGCCGGGGCCTCGCTGTATCCGGTGGCCATCATCGAAACGGTGCTCGCCTTCGTGATCCGGGCCAGGGTCAACGAGCATCGGATCGGCGACGGCCCGCATCAACTGCATCCGATCACCGCGGCGCGGGCGGTGGCGCTGGCCAAGGCCTCCGCGCAGGTCGGTTCGCTGGCCGCGGGCGTGTGGCTCGGGTTCCTGTGTTGGGTGTTCCCGCAGCGGGATACGTTGCGTGCGGCGGGCGCCGATGCGCCCGGCGCGATCGTCGGGATGCTGGCCGGGGTGGTCTTGGTTGCTGCCGCGCTGTGGTTGGAGTATTGCTGTCGGGCTCCCGAGGATCCGACTGATAATCCAGCTACCACATAGCAACTTTCGCCGATCGAATCACCGAACGGGGTTCTGGGCGCGGACGGACATCCAAGCTACCCTGGCGTCCATGGTTTCACCCTCCCGTAGCAGCACTTCCCGTCGACGGCGGGAGGACGCGGGAAAATTCGTCATCGGCGGACTGATTCTGCTCGGTCTGGTTGCCAGCGTTTTCCTGGTCTTCAGCAACAGTTTGCAGTTCGTCCGGGTCGGTCTGGTCGCCGCGCTGTGGGCCGCCGCGATCGGCGCGCTGGCGGCGACGAAGTATCGCAAGGACGCGACGGTCGACAAGGCGAAGGTGCGCGACCTGCAGACCGTGTACGAACTGCAGCTGGAGCGGGAGGTGACCGCGCGCCGCGAATACGAGCTCGGCGTCGAGGCGCGGGTGCGCGCCGAGGTCGGGGCCGACGCCACCGAACTCGCCGCGCTCAGAGCCGAATTGACGGTGCTCAGACAGAGCCTGCAGCGGCTGTTCGACGGTGACCTGCCCGAGGAACGGCTGGCCGTGCGCGCCGATTCGACCAGGATCCAGGAGCTGCCGAGCGCGTCGGGCGATCTGCGTGACAATAGCTCCGGGGATGCCGGTATCTGGACCGATTCAGACCAGCAGCAAACCCGCAGCAGCGCGACGCCGATATTCGAGCCGAGCCACCCGGAGCCGCCGGTTTTCGCCAGCCCATTCGACGAGCCGATCACCGCGGAGACCGCCGCGGTCAACCCGGCCGATATCCACATCGCCGCCGCGAACATCACCGATGCGCAGATCACCGACGCCGATATCGACGACTCCGGATTCATCGAACCGCTGAGCGGCCCGTCCGGCTGGGCCGATGCGTTCACCGAGGTCGGCAAGGACGAATTAGCCGAGCCGAAACCCGCCGCGGCCGTGCCCAGACAACCGGCCACCCCGCCGCGTCCGGCCGCCTCCGCGCCGACCATGGGCACCGCGAGCTCGCGCCGTCGCCGCCGCGACATCGACTCCGACGACAGTTCGACCCGTCGCCTTTCCGTCGCCGAAATCATGGCCAACCTGCAATCCGAAGAGCGCAACCGCACTGTCTGATTCGCAACGCGGCCCGTTGCCCGTGCTGATATCGCCTTGATCGGCGGAGGGCGGCGCGGATGTGAGCCGCAAATCACGTAGCGAGCGCATGGCATCGACAAATGCCGGGCCGATATCCTCGTTACGTACGTCTGGTACCCGCACGGCGGGACTGGAACATGATGTTCGATTTGCGGTATTCACCAGCCCCTGCGCTGCCGCCTCCGGGCCTGACGCTCATACCGCGACGAGAGGACAGCGTTGACCTCTAGAAGTGCGACTTCTTCCGATGACGACGGCGGCTACGACCCCGCGCCCGCACGCCTGACGGTGGGAATCGTCTCGGCGGGACGCGTCGGCTCGGCGCTCGGCGCCGCGCTGGAGCGCGCCGGACATGTGGTGTTCGGTGTGTCCGCGATCTCCGATGCCTCGGTGCGGCGGGCCGCTACCCGGCTGCCGGATTCGAAGATCCTGCCGGTCGAGGAGGTGGCCGCGCGCAGCGAACTGCTGCTGCTCGCGGTGCCGGATGCCGAATTGGCCGGGTTGGTGCGCGGTTTGGCGAGCGCGGGCGTGGTGCGTTCGGGCACGATCGTCGCGCATACGTCCGGTGCGAACGGTATTGCCGTGCTCGCCCCGCTCACCGAGCGCGGCGCACTGCCGCTGGCCATTCATCCCGCGATGACGTTCACCGGGCACGACGAGGATCTGTCCCGGCTCGGCAACGCGTGTTTCGGCATCACGGCGGGCAGTGAGATCGGTTACGCCATCGCCCAATCGCTGGTGATCGAGATGGGTGGCGAGCCGGTGCGGGTGCCGGAGGAGCAGCGCACGCTCTATCACGCCGCGCTCGCGCACGGCAGCAACCATCTCGTCACCCTGATCGTCGACGCGGTCGCCGCGCTGCGGGTCGCGCTGTCCGGTCCCGGATTGCTCGGCCAACAGCTGGTGGACGATCAGCCGAACGGCTTGGCCGAGCGTTTGCTGGCACCGCTGGCCTCGGCGGCGCTGGACAACGCGCTGCGTCGCGGCCAGGCCGCGCTGACCGGTCCGGTCGCCCGCGGCGATGTGGAAGCCGTTGCGGCGCACCTGGATGCGCTCGAATCCGTCGACCCTCGACTGGCCGCAGGCTACCGCGCGCTCTCGCTGCGCACGGCCGAACTGGCCGAAACCAACCCTGCTCTAATAGATTTGCTGGAGGGACGCCAATGATCGATCCGAAGCTGCGTGGCGCCTTCCGCCCCGGCCAGTTGACCGTGCAGCACGACCCGTCGGTGGTCGCCGCCATCTCGAAATCGCTGCGCGGTGTCGGCCGCACGGTCGCCCTGGTGCCGACGATGGGCGCGCTGCACGAGGGGCATCTCGAGCTGGTGCGCCGCGCCAAGCGCACCAACCAGACGGTGATCGTCTCGATCTTCGTGAACCCCTTGCAATTCGGCGCGAACGAGGACCTGGACAAATACCCGCGCACCTTGGACGCCGACGTGGAACTGCTGCGTGCGGAGGGCGTCGAACTGGTCTTCGCGCCGAGCGCCGCCGATATGTACCCCGACGGCCCGCGTACCACGGTGCAGCCGGGGCCACTCGGTGCCGAGCTCGAAGGGGCAAGCCGCCCAACGCATTTCGCCGGCATGCTGACCGTGGTCGCCAAACTGCTGCAGATCGTGCGGCCGACCGAGGCGTTCTTCGGCGAGAAGGACTACCAGCAGCTCACGCTGATCCGCCAGCTGGTGCGCGATCTCAATTTCGACGTATCGATCGTCCCCGTGGCGACGGTGCGCGAGGCGGACGGGCTGGCCATGTCCTCGCGCAACCGCTATCTCGATGCGGCGCAACGGGAATCGGCGCTGGCCCTCTCGGCGGCGCTGGCCGCCGGCCGTCATGCGGCCGGGCACGGCGCCGCCGCGGCGCTCGCGGCGGCCCGCGCGGTGCTCGATGCCGCCGACGGCGTGACCGTCGACTACCTCGAATTGCGTTCGTCCACCCTCGGTCCGGCGCCCGCGAGCGGTAATGCGCGGCTGCTCGTCGCGGCCAGGGTCGGCTCGACCCGGCTGATCGACAACACGGCGGTAGCCCTCGGCGTCGAACTCGACGGCCACCCCGATCCCAATGCCCGGCTCGCCTCCACCCAGCGGTAGAGCGCCTCAGAGAAAGGCAACAGCTCGATGTTGCGCACCATGATGAAGTCGAAGATCCACCGCGCCACGGTGACCCACGCGGACCTGCACTACGTCGGCTCGGTGACGGTGGACCAGGACCTGCTCGACGCGGCCGATCTGCTGGAGGGCGAACAGGTCTGCATCGTCGATATCGATAATGGCGCCCGCCTGGAGACCTATGTCATCGCGGGCGAGCGCGGTTCCGGCGTCATCGGAATCAACGGCGCCGCAGCCCATCTCGTCCACCCCGGCGACCTGGTCATCCTGATCGCCTACGGCATGATGGACGAGGCCGAACTGCGCGAATACCAGCCTCGGGTGGTATTCGTCGACGAACGAAACCGCCAGGTGGAGCTTGGTTCGGATCCGGCGCACGCGCCCGAGGGTTCCGGGCTCACCTCGCCGCGCACGCTGACCAACGCCTGATCGGGCGGTCCGAATATGCTGCTGGCCATCGACGTCCGCAACACCAGCATCGAACTGGGGCTTTTCTCCGGTAGCGGCGCCCATTCGAAATTGGTGCGGCACTGGCGCATCCACACCAATCCGCTATTGACCGCGGACGAGTTCGCCATGCAGGTGCGCGGTCTGGTCGGTGAACAGCTCGACGAGGTGATCGGCGTTTCCGCGCTCGCGACGGTGCCGCCGGTGCTGCGTGAATTGCGGGAAATGCTGACCCGCTACTGGGGACATGTTCCGCATGTGCTGGTCGAGCCCGGTGTGCGCACCGGAATTCCGCTGCTGGTCGACAATCCGAAGGAGGTCGGTGCGGATCGGATCGTGAACTGTCTTGCCGCCTTCCAGCGCTACAACGCGCCCGCCATCGTCGTCGATTTCGGCACCGCGATCTGCGTCGACCTGGTTTCCGGAAAAGGGGAATTCCTCGGCGGCATCATCGCGCCGGGTGTCGAGATCGCGACCGAGGCGCTGGTGGAGCGCACCGCGCTACGCCGGGCCGAACTGGCGAGACCGCGTTCGGTGCTGGGTAAGAACAGTATGGAATGCATTCAGTCCGGCGCGGTCTTCGGTTTCGCCGGCTTGGTGGACGGGCTGATCGATCGGATTCGCGACGAGTTCGACGCGTTCGCGAGCAGGGATGTCGCGGTGGTCGCGACGGGTGCGACAGCGCCGCTGATCGTCCCCGAATCGGAGACCATCGATCATCACGAGCCGCATCTCACACTCACCGGGCTGCGCCTGGTGTATGAGCGCAATCAGCGGCGCAAGGGTTCGGTGTGAGTCAACCCACCGGACTTGGTGCTATTGCGCGCTTCCGGCTCACTGCTACACTCGCCGACGTGTATTTCCGCGTGAGCACCCAGGAGTGTTGTCGAGGCTGACCTGCCTCGACCGTTCGAGGCCGACCATCTTCCTCGACCGCTGACACAACTCCTGGAGATTCGCGAATGCGCTCCTCTGTTCTTTCCCTTTCTTCGGCACGTACCGAATATTCGGCGAACCCGCCCGTCGATCGGGCCGTCGCGCCCGCGTTGCCGACCCGGTTGCGCCCGGCCGATCTGCTCCGATTGACCGATGAGGGCGCCGAGGATGTGCTGGCCGGACGCTATGACCATTTACTTCCATCGGACGGTGGCTGGCCCGCCGACGAGCGCTGGGCGGCCCGGCTGCTTTCCGATGGCGAGGTCGATGTCTGGCTGATCAGCTGGACGCCCGGTAAGTCCACCGAATTGCACGATCACGCCGGTTCGCTCGGCGCGCTCACCGTGCTCAGCGGCGCCCTTTCCGAATTCCGTTGGAACGGCTCCGAACTGCGCAGGCGCACGCTCGGCGCGGGTGATCAGGCCTCGTTCCCGATCGGCTGGGTGCACGATGTTATGCGCGCACCAGCTATTTCGGCCGAATCGGCCGGACCGCTCGAACCGACGCTGTCGGTACACGCTTATTCGCCACCGCTCACCGCGATGTCCTATTACGAGGTCACCGGCCACGGGACCCTGCGGCGCACCCGAACCGTCCTCACCGACCAGCCCGAAGGTGATATGTGATGACTCGTCTGACCATCGACCAGATGCTCGAGAACGCGCGATCCGGGTTGAACCGGATCTATGCCTTCGAATTGCCCAAGGCCCTCGCTCGCGGCGCGATTCTGGTCGACATCCGGCCGCAGGCGCAGCGGGTGCGCGAGGGCGCGTTACCCGGTGCGCTGGTGATCGAACGGAATGTGCTGGAATGGCGGCTCGATCCGTCGAGTTCGGCGCGGTTGGCGCTGGCCGTCGATCACGATGTGGAATGGATCGTGGTGTGCTCGGAGGGCTATACCTCCAGCCTTGCCGCGTACTCGCTGCAGCAACTCGGATTGCATCGGGCAACCGATCTGGTCGGCGGTTTCCACGCGTTGAAGGCGGCCGGTCTGTTGAGTATCGGAACTCGGGCGCCGCACTTCGCGACCCAGGCGGCGGCGCTCGCCGCGGTGTAATCCTTTCATCTCGAAATACATAGGCGCACAGTCGCTTTCGATTGTTGTGTGGATTCTCCGTTGCTTTCGGTGACGGGTAAATCGGCTATGGAACCGATACCTTTTCGTTACTGATCCGGATTGACCGGGCGGCTCGCAAAACGATTTCCGGTGCACGCTAGGGTTGTTGGATGTGAGCACCTCCAACGACCACTCGCCCGGCCGCGATAGCGCGGAAGTCGATGTTCCGGAGCAGATGCGGATTCGCCGGGAGAAGCGCGAGCGGCTGCTCACCGAGGGACGTGAGGCATACCCGGTCGTCGTGCCGCGTACCCATACGCTCGCCGAAATTCGCGCCGCCTATCCGGACTTGGCGCCCGACACACAGACGGGTCTACAGGTCGGTGTCGCCGGACGCGTCATATTCATGCGCAATACCGGCAAGTTGTGTTTCGCGACGCTGCAGGAGGGCGACGGCACCAAGCTGCAGGCGATGATCAGCCTGAACGGTGTCGGCGCCGATGCGCTTACCGCGTGGAAGTCCGATGTGGACCTGGGCGACTTCGTATTCGTGCACGGTGAGGTCATCTCGTCGCGCACCGGGGAATTGAGCGTCATGGCCGATTCCTGGTCCATGTCGGCAAAGTCGTTGCGCCCCTTGCCGGTCGCGCACAAGGAGATGAACGAGGAGTCGCGGGTACGGCAGCGCTATGTCGACCTGATCGTGCGGCCGGAGGCGCGGGAAATGGCGCGCACCAGGGTCGCCGTCGTGCGCGCGCTGCGCAATGCGCTGGAGCGCCGCGGATTCCTGGAGGTGGAGACGCCGATGCTGCAGACGCTGCACGGCGGCGCGGCGGCCAGGCCCTTCGTCACCCATTCCAATGCGCTGGATATGGATTTGTACCTGCGTATCGCGCCGGAGTTGTTCCTGAAGCGCTGCGTGGTCGGTGGCCTGGAGAAGGTCTTCGAGATCAACAGGAACTTCCGCAACGAGGGCGCCGACTCCACGCATTCGCCCGAGTTCGCGATGTTGGAAACGTATGAGGCTTACGGCACCTACGACACCTCCGCGACGATGATCCGGGAATTGATCCAGGAGGTCGCGCAGGAGGCGTTCGGAACGCAGGTGGTGACGCTCGCCGACGGTACGGAATACGACCTGCGCGGTGAGTGGACGACGGTTGAGATGTACCCGTCGCTGTCCGATGCGCTGGGTGTCTCGGTCACGCCGGAAACTTCCGTCGCGGAATTGCGTGCGCTCGCCGATCGGGTCGGTCTGGAAATTCCCGATGGTAAGGGCTACGGCCACGGCAAACTGGTCGAGGAACTGTGGGAACACCAGTACGGCGACAAGCTCTACGCGCCGACTTTCGTGCGTGACTTCCCGATCGAGACATCACCGCTCACCAGACAGCACCGCAACAAGCCGGGTGTCACGGAGAAGTGGGATCTGTATGTGCGCGGCTTCGAGTTGGCAACCGGCTATTCGGAGTTGGTGGATCCGGTGATCCAACGAGAACGTTTCATGGATCAGGCGCGGTTGGCCGCGCAGGGTGATGACGAGGCCATGCGACTCGACGAGGACTTCCTCGCCGCGATGGAGCACGGTATGCCACCGACAACCGGCACGGGTATGGGAATCGATCGGTTGTTGATGGCGTTGACGGGTTTGGGAATCCGGGAAACGATACTGTTCCCAATTGTGCGTCCGGTCACCCGCTGACCATCCGAACGCATTGTTCCCGACCGCGTCTTGGAATTTCTGGAATTCGAGGTATTCTTGCCTCGGGTAATCGGCCTAGTATGCGGGTCGCACGATTTCGAGAGGACGTTCATCTCATGGCAAAGAAGGTCACCGTTAGTCTGATCGACGATGTCGACGGTGAGTCCATCGCGGACGAGACCATCGAGTTTGCGATCGATGGTGTGTCGTACGAGATCGACCTGTCGTCGGCGAATGCTACGAAGTTGCGTGACGGTCTGGAGCAGTGGGTTTCGAGTGCGCGTCGGGTCAGTGGCCGGCGTCGGGTGAAGGCTGCGGCGGGGGCGACCACCAGCCCGAAGAGCCGGGTCTCGATCGATCGTGAACAAAGCGCGGCAATTCGTGAGTGGGCGCGCCGGAATGGGCACAAGGTGTCCGCGCGGGGCCGTATCTCCGCTGACATCACCGATGCCTACAACAAGGCCGCCAAGGGATAGTTTTCTTTTTAACCGCCGCTCGGGCTATTCGTGCGACGCCCGGGCGGCGGTTTGTTTGATAGAACTTCGATATAGCAGCAAGATCAAGAACCGATTCATACGGTTCCGCGTTACTCGATCTTGCTCGCGGTTCGCCGAAGCGGCACCATGGATACCGTGCGAAGGTCATTGGGGGCCGCCTCCTCGGCCCGACGCTCATGCCCCCGATGAGAGGCGAGGTAACGGCGCTGTGACTGGATTCGTCGGATCACTGTTGCGATTCAAGGACGACACCGGTCGGCAGCAGGAGTTCCTGCTCTCGCCGGATCGGCAACGCATCACCATCGGTCGCTCACCGCAAGCGGATCTGTCGATGCCGTGGGACGCCGAGGTATCCCGGTTGCACGCGGCGCTCGAATATCTCGGTGCGCACTGGACGATCATCGACGACGGCCTGTCTCGCAACGGCACTTTCGTCAACGGCGAGCGGCTGGCCGGTCGGCGACGGCTGATGGCGGGGGACAGTATTCGCGTCGGCACCTCGGTGGTGCATTTTCTCGACTACGGCGGCGTCGTGGACGACATCACCCGGGTTTCCAGCGGTTCCATTCCGACGCTGCGCTCATTGACCGAAACCCAGCGGTCCGTTCTCATCGCGCTGTGCCGCCCGTACAAACACGGCGCCGGATTCGCCTCCCCCGCCTCGAATCAGCAGATCGCCGATGAGCTGTTCCTCAGCGTCGACGCGATCAAGACGCATTTGCGCGCGCTGTTCACCAAGTTCGGGGTGGAGGATCTGCCACAGAATCAGAAGCGGGTGCGGTTGGCCGGGCTGGCCATGCAGAGCGGTCTGATTTCGGATCGGGATCTCTGAGACCCGCCACCGTGCGCATTGGACGATCGCTTAGCCGGTCGAGCGTTTCGACGATGGTTGCGGCGGGGTGGTTCGCGATGAACTTGGAGTCGTGAACGGAGCGATCGGGCTCCGCTCGATTCCCGGAGGAGCAATCGCGATGTCCGCAACCCGAATCGCCGCACTGGTTTTGGCCACCCTGGCCACCGGCTTGATCGCCGGTGTCTTCTACGCGTACGCCATCTCGGTGATGCCTGCGCTCGGCCGCACCGACGATCGCACGATCGTCGACGTGATGCAGAAGATCAACGTGGTGATCATCAACCCCTGGTTCATGCTCGGCTTCATCGGCACCATCGGTTTCACCGCACTGGCCGCCGCGCTGCATCTGGGCCGGGAGCAGCGCACCACCCTGGTGGTAATCGGAATCGCCTTGGTGCTCAACGTGATCGCGTTCGCCGTTACCTCCGGTCTGAACGTCCCGCTCAACGATCAGCTGATGGCGGCGGGGGATCCGGACCGGATCGCCGATCTGGCCAAGGTGCGCGCCGATTTCGAATCGTCCTGGGTGGCTTGGAATATCGTCCGCGCGATCCTGCACACGCTGGCCTTCCTGGTGTTGTGCGGTGCGCTGTTCCTGGCCGGTGTGCAACACGGTCGTTCCGAGCGCGTCGCGGCGCAGTCGGTCGCCACCGGGCCGGCGTTCGGTGCGCAGCAGAACTACACATCGCCGACCGGTCCGCAATATGGTGTGCCGCAGCAGAGTTCGCAGCAGCACCGGCCATAGAAATGTCATCGGCCCTCGCCGCACCACCGGCTCGGGTGGTGCGGCGCTTCGGCGTTTCAGGCCGGATGCGCCGACCAGACCGGGGATTCCGCCTCTTCGGGCGGTTTCGCTGGTATCGCGATGGCGCGGGCGAGTTCCCAATTCCGGGAGATGGCGGTGAGTTCCGCGATCTCCTCCGCCACGTCGTCCGCCGTCGAAAGCCGCGATTCCCGCCCGCCCGGCGGCGCGCCGCTCGCCTTCGCCGCGCAGGCGCGCACCAGCCGGATCGCGGTGGTCAGCGGCTGGTCCGGTGTGCTGGAAGACGTTGCGGCGTCCGATATTTCATAACGGGACAGGATCCGCAGGCAATCGCGGATCTCGACGACGGTGCGGTGCAACAGGTATCGGCTGTCACCCGGGTCGGCCGGACCGGCGTAGACGACCTCCGGGCAGGCCGCGGTGAGCGCCGTCCACAGCGGCAGCAGCCGTCGCCGCTGCCGCGACGCGTTGTCGAGGCCGAGATGTGCGGTCAACCGGTGCGCCGCCGGAATCGTCAGCAGTGTCGTCAGCAATGCGAGCTGATAGATCACGGTGTCGCGCTCCAGGCTCACCAGTAATCGTCCGGCGGCGATATGCCTGCCGTCTATCTGGAACGCGGCCGCGATGGCCGCGCTGACGATGCCCGCGAAATGCAGCACCACGAATCCGATGGCACTGCCTGCCAATACGAGCTCGCGGGCGTCGGTTCGGCTGCGCCACTCCGCGATACCGATCCGGATCAGCATCACATCCATCCACAACACGATCGGCAGCATGCTCAGCCGGTACCCGAATGCCGCCCAGCCGGTCGCGTCCGCGAGCGAAACCCCTTCGGGGACCATCCGTGTGCCGAAGGCCAGTCCGGCCGCTCCACAAGCCACGGCGACGCCGAATACGAGCGGCGGTGAATACGCCTGCCCCAGCACCTGACCGAATGCCAGTATCGTCAGCCCCGCCACCAATGCCATTTCGGCGGAAGACAGCTGGTAGAGCAGATTGGCCACGTGGCGCCCGCCGATCAGCGCGCCGATCCAGCGTTGAAAGGTCGGCTCGCGCAATGCGCTGCCGATGATGACCCCGGCCAGGCCGAGGTTGGCGTAGCGATCGAGCCGTGTCCGGTCGGCCCAGCGCAGCCGCAGCGCCAACAGCAGCAGCGCGCAGCCGATCAGTGACCCGGAAATCGCGGTGGGCCAAGAGGAGTGCATGCGTCAGCCGAATAACACTCGGCGCAGCGGTGAGCCCGGCGCGGTGTCGACCCGGGACATGATCAGCGAGGCGAACAGTTCGGCCTGGCGTTCGGCGGTCGTATCGTATGCGCCGCGGTGCAATACCTGCCGGACGGTCGCCGGATCGATGCCGGGAAACAGTGACGCCAAGGTCTGCGGCAGCGTTGTGCCGAGCGTCGCGGGGCGATTCGACGAGGGATGGTCGGGGTCCGTGAGATGGCCGAGCAGCAGATGCCCGACCTCGTGCAAGATGATGTGATCGGCGTGGTGCGCGGAACTGGTTGCGTCGTAGGCGATTATCACATCCTCGGCGCGCTCGATGACCAGTCCGCACGGCAGGCTCGCGGTGTACGCGGCGGGCAGCGGCCGTAGTCGGATCCGCTTGCCCATGGCCGCGGCCGCGCCACCGAGGAATTGTGTTCGATCCCAAGGGCGTGGCACGTCGAGCCGTTCGGCCAGTCGCCGCACCGGATCGGCGACGGGGTCGCTGCGGCGTCGGAAGATCATTGCGGGCCAACGCTTTCGATACGCGGGTGCGGCGGTTTCCGGTACTCGTCGCGGCCCCTCGGGCACCTGGGGCACCGTGCGGACATACCGGGGACGGTACCCGGCCTTTGTGCGTCTCCCAATAGCTCCCCGGTTTCGGTACCGCGGGCGGCTCGCGGCGGTACCTTTCTGAAACGCGTTCCAGTTTTGGGAGGGTTACATGCGGCGATTGCCGGGTTCCGCGCTGATATTCACTCTGCTCGCCCTGCTCTGGATCGGCGCCGCGGGCGCCGCGCGGGCCGAGCGATATCCCGTCGACTACAACTTCTTCGCCGGAATACCGGGCGAACTGCTGAATCACAATGGCTCGCTGCCCGGTTCGAACGACTGGGGCTGCCGCCCCAGCGCCGCGCACCCGAATCCGGTGGTGCTGGTGCACGGGACCGGCGGCGGCGCCCAGACGAACTGGGGCGTGTACGTACCCCTACTCGCCGATGAGGGGTATTGCGTCTACTCGCTCACCTACGGCGCGTACGACCTGCCGTGGCCGATATCCGCCATCGGCGGCATGCGTCCCATCGAGGAGAGCGGACCGGAACTCGCGGCGTTCGTCGACCGGGTGCTGGCCGCGACCGGCGCCCGGCGGGTCGACCTGGTCGGGCATTCGCAGGGGAATGTGGTGAGCAACTATTACATCAAGCGGCTGGGCGGCGCGGACAAGGTGGACAAGATGGTCGCGCTCGCACCGCCGTGGCTCGGCACCAATGTGGCGGGTTTCGGCGATATCGCGCAGTTCGGCAGGGCGCTCGGCGCCGGACCCGCCATCGACGCCATCGTGTCATCGCTCTGCCACGCCTGCGGTGAGGTGCTCCGGAGTGCGCCGTTCATGGACGCGCTGAATTCCGACGGCATCTACCAGCCGGAGGTCACGTACACCAACATCGCCACCGTGTACGACGAGGGCGTCGTCCCGTACACAGCGGGGCTGGTGCCCGCGCCCAACGCCACCGATATCGTGGTGCAAGACGGCTGCGCCCAGGACTATTCGGAACATGCGGGCATCGCGGGCAGCCCACGCGCCGCCGCATATGTCCTGAATGCGCTGGATCCTTCCCACCCGAGGGAGGCGCCATGCGAGTTCATCCCGCCGTTCACCGGCTGACCACCTTTCGCGTACAGCTGAAGTAGCGCCTCTCGTCGACCACCCGGCCACGCACGGAGCGAGTCTTACGAGCGACGTCCGTGGCCCGCGAGACTCCGACCCAATCTGTTCGCTCTAGGCAAAAACGCATCGGAAACGAAACCCGCAACGCTCACGTTATGAGTGAATGACCGTGCCGTCGCTGGTCACACATAGGGTGGACTGGAGGCGGCAAGAACCCCTGCCAACTAGAGTGGAGGCAGGGGGCCGCAACCCCCGGGCTTCATGGCAGGCTGACGCAACAGTCGAACTGAAGCGTCGGCCGCCAGAATGTCGGAGCAGGAGAGTGAGGGAGCGATGTTCGAGAGGTTCACCGACCGCGCGAGGCGTGTCGTTGTCCTGGCCCAGGAAGAGGCCCGGATGCTCAACCACAACTACATCGGTACCGAGCACATCCTGCTGGGGCTGATTCATGAGGGTGAGGGTGTCGCGGCCAAGTCGTTGGAGTCGCTCGGCATTTCGCTGGAGGGTGTCCGCAGCCAGGTGGAGGAGATCATCGGGCAGGGTCAGCAGGCCCCGTCCGGTCATATCCCGTTCACCCCGCGCGCCAAGAAGGTGCTGGAGCTGAGCCTGCGTGAGGCGTTGCAGCTGGGCCACAACTACATCGGCACCGAGCACATTCTGCTGGGCCTGATCCGTGAGGGTGAGGGTGTGGCGGCGCAGGTGCTGGTGAAGCTGGGTGCGGATCTGAATCGTGTGCGCCAGCAAGTCATTCAGCTGCTGTCCGGATATCAGGGCAAGGAGCCGGTCGAATCCGGCTCGCGCGGTGAGGCGGGCACCCCGTCCACCTCGCTGGTGCTCGACCAGTTCGGCCGCAACCTGACCCAGGCCGCGCTCGAGGGCAAGCTCGACCCGGTGATCGGCCGCTCGAAGGAGATCGAGCGGGTCATGCAGGTGCTCTCCCGCCGTACCAAGAACAACCCGGTGCTGATCGGTGAACCCGGTGTCGGTAAGACCGCCGTGGTGGAGGGCCTGGCCCAGCGCATCGTCAACGGTGAGGTGCCCGAGACGCTGAAGGACAAGCAGCTCTACACCCTGGATTTGGGTTCGCTGGTGGCGGGCAGCCGGTATCGCGGTGATTTCGAGGAGCGGCTGAAGAAGGTCCTCAAGGAGATCAACACCCGCGGCGACATCATCTTGTTCATCGACGAGCTGCACACGCTGGTGGGTGCGGGCGCGGCCGAGGGCGCGATCGACGCGGCCTCGATCCTGAAGCCGAAACTGGCCCGCGGCGAGCTGCAGACCATCGGCGCGACCACGCTGGATGAGTACCGCAAGTACATCGAGAAGGACGCCGCCCTGGAGCGGCGGTTCCAGCCGGTGCAGGTCGGTGAACCGACGGTGGAGCACACCATCAATATCCTCAAGGGCCTGCGCGACCGCTACGAGGCGCATCACCGGGTGTCGATCACCGATGGCGCGCTGGTGGCTGCGGCGACGCTGGCCGACCGCTACATCAACGACCGGTTCCTGCCGGACAAGGCGATCGATTTGATCGACGAGGCGGGTGCGCGGATGCGGATCCGTCGCATGACCGCGCCGCCGGATTTGCGGGAGTTCGACGACAAGATCGCTGAGGCGCGTCGGGAGAAGGAGTCGGCGATCGACGCGCAGGACTTCGAGAAGGCTGCCCGGTTGCGGGATAAGGAAAAGCAGCTCGTCGCCAAGCGGGCCGAACGCGAAAAGCAGTGGCGCTCCGGGGATCTGGACGTGGTCGCGGAGGTCGACGACGAGCAGATCGCCGAGGTGCTGGCGAACTGGACCGGGATCCCGGTGTTCAAGCTGACCGAGGAGGAGACCACCCGGCTGCTGCGGATGGAGGATGAGCTGCACAAGCGGATCATCGGCCAGGAGGACGCGGTCAAGGCCGTGTCCAAGGCGATCCGCCGCACCCGCGCCGGGTTGAAGGATCCGAAGCGTCCGTCGGGGTCGTTCATCTTCGCCGGTCCCTCCGGTGTCGGGAAGACCGAGCTGTCCAAGGCCCTTGCCAACTTCCTGTTCGGCGACGACGACGCGCTCATCCAGATCGATATGGGCGAGTTCCACGACCGGTTCACCGCCTCCCGGCTGTTCGGTGCCCCTCCCGGATATGTGGGGTATGAGGAGGGCGGTCAGCTCACCGAGAAGGTGCGGCGCAAGCCGTTCTCGGTGGTGCTGTTCGACGAGATCGAAAAGGCGCATCAGGAGATCTACAACACCCTGCTGCAGGTGCTCGAGGACGGCCGCCTGACCGACGGTCAGGGCCGGACCGTGGACTTCAAGAACACGGTGCTGATCTTCACCTCGAACCTGGGCACCTCCGATATCTCCAAGGCCGTCGGCCTGGGCTTCACCCAGTCCAACAACGAGGGCTCCAACTACGAGCGGATGAAGCTGAAGGTCAACGACGAGCTGAAGAAACACTTCCGGCCCGAGTTCCTCAACCGCATCGACGACGTGATCGTGTTCCACCAGCTCACCAACGACCAAATCGTGGAAATGGTGGATCTGATGATCGGGCGCGTCGCCACCCAGCTGAAGAACAAGGACATGGCGATCGAGCTCACCCCCAACGCCAAGAACCTGCTCGCCAAACGTGGTTTCGACCCCGTGCTCGGCGCCCGGCCACTGCGGCGCACCATCCAACGCGAGATCGAAGACCAACTCTCGGAAAAGATCCTCTTCGGCGAAATCGGCGCAGGCCAAACCATCAAGGTCGACGTCGAAGGCTGGAACGGCGAGGGTGCGGGCGAGGACGCCAAGTTCACCTTCACCGGCAAGGCCAAGCTGACCAAGTCGGAGCCGGCCGAGGACAAGCCGGTCGCGGCGCTCGCCGGTGACGCTCCGGCGGCCGCCGGGGAGTAGATCCCAGCTAGCCGAAATCCCCTCTTCGCATGGCGGAGAGGGGATTTCGCTATTTTCAGCCAGTCGGCAATCGGCGGTCGGTCTGCCGGCGGGCGAACTCGGTGATCGCCGACGCGATCGCGTCGGGGGCCTCCAGCGGCAAGAGGTGGCCGGTGTCGCGAACGACCCGCATGGTGGCCTGGGGGATAAGCGGCAGCAGGTGCGTCGCGAGCGTCGCGGGCGGTTCGACGCCGTCGTATTCGCCCGCCAGAACCGTTACGGGGACGTCGATTTGGGCCGCCTCGGTGCTGATATCGGCGGCGATGCCGTGCAGCGGCCAGGCGAGCCGGGCCGCCGGCGTCGCGGCGAGGCTGTCGGAAATCACCTGGGCGCGCTGGGTTTCGGTGAGCGGGCGGTGGGTCAGGGCGTAATCGATGGCCGCGGTGACCGTCTGCGCGCTGTCGTATGCGCGCGAAAGTGCCTGCTGCGCTTCGGGAGTCACGCTCGCGGGACGGGGCGGGCCGGGTGCGATGAGCACCGCGCCGGCTAGTCCGGCGGGGCGGCGGGCGGCCACGAGTTGGGCGACCTTGCCGCCCATCGAATGGCCGACCAGGATGTAGTCGCTGAGCTCGAGTTCGGCTATGACGCGCAGGACATCCTCGGCGAGCTGGGTGAGGTCGTACGGGCCGGGCAGTTGACGGGACGCGCCCCACCCGCGGTGGTCGAAGGTCACCGTGCCGATCTCCGGCGACAGCCGTTCGATCACCGGAGTGAAGGTGCGGTGCGAACCACCCCAGTAGTGCAGTAGTATCGCCGTAATACCTTGCCCCGCAGTGATATTCACCGGAAGAACGCCACCGTCGACCGGTATCGGCCGTATTGTCTGTTCGCGCATCGGATATTCCTTTCCTCGTCATCGACGTTAGGTGGCCTGGCCGGGCGCGACGAGGTAAGTTTCCGGTTCGCCATGGTGAAAAACGGACAAGCGGGTTCGATACGCAATCTGCGCTACCAGCCTGAACACAGTGGTGCCGCCGGGGTAGAGGTGCTGAGCTTCGCCGAATTGCGCGGTATGCCAGCGGGTGCTGTGGTACCGCAATTGCAGCGGGCCGACTTTCACGTGCTCGGGATCGTGACGGCGGGTCGAGGTGCGGTAGCAGTAGATTTCGACCGGCATCCCATAGGTGCGGGCGTCGCGGTGTGGATCCGGCCCGGCTGGCTGCACCGCTGGGACGATATCGCCGACTGCCAGGGCGTCATCGTGCTGTTCCGGCCGGAGTTGGCACCGCAGGACGTGCCGGTCGCCGGGCCGCTCGGACCCGTTCGCTGGGTGTTGGGCAACGATGCCGGACTGGTCCGGGCCGCCGCCGAACATCTGCGGCGGGAATTCGGCGCGCCACCCGGCCCGGTCAGTGGGCCGATCCTGCGTAATCTGCTAGAGGTGCTGTTGCTCCGCATCGGCGAGTCGGCTCCCGAAATACCAACTGTCGATGGAGTTTTCGCCGACTTCGCGGTGGAAGTCGAGAAATTCCACCGGCAGACGCGTGAATTGGCTTGGTATGCGGAACGTTTGGGTTACGCACCGCGAACCGTCACACGGGCGACCCAACGCGCCGTCGGTACCGGCGCCAAGCAGTACATCGACGATCGGGTGGTATTGGAGGCCAAACGGCTGCTGGCACATGCCGGTATCACGGTCGCCGAGTGCGCACGCCGGGTCGGGTTCGACGATGCGGCCAACTTCGCGAAGTTCTTCACCGCTCGGGCGGGGTGTACGCCCGGCGCCTTTGCCGCCGGGTTCCGTTGATGGGCGGTCGGGCGCGGACCTTCCGGGTGATCGGTGCGTTGGGTGAGGGGTTGCGCCGCTACGACGCACTTGATCGCCCGAGATAGGCGCTGGGCAAGTTGGCATGCGGCAATGGCGGTTTCGCACCAAGGTGGACGCTGTACCCTCCATCCTCGCGCATGGTGACGCGGTGTCGGGGGCTGTCGCACCCCGGGTGTGAACCGAGCACACGATGTACGGGGTGTTCGATTCACACGGAGGGTTCGGCCACCTCTCTTTTATCTTTGAACACGTAGATAACCGACGGGAGTGCGCGACCCTGGATTCGTGCCTACGCGGGACCAGCGCCACCGGTGGTGCCCAACCGCCACACCGCTGACCGACGTACCACGTACCTATCTTGGGCGATCAAGTACGTCGTAGCGGCGCAACCAAATACTCAACGCGCCGATTACTCTCCGACTGATGTCACCGGAAGTGGTCGAGGATCGGAGCGAAGGCGGGGGATAGTTCGGCGGGGACGAGGAGTTCGTCGATGGCGTATTTGTCTCGGTGGAATTCGAGGATTTCGATGGCGTCGGCCGGGTCCGACGGGAGTAGGCCCACCGCGCCCGCGGCGCGTAATCCGGCCGGGGTGTGGCCGAAGCGGTTGGCCGTCCAGTACGGCAGTTGGTCGCCGATGCCCACCAGTTGGCGGGTGAAGCGGATGTCGCGGTCGGTGTGGTCGCGGGCGATGCGGACCATATCGGCCAGGTTCTGTTCGGTGGCCTCGGGACCGGCGGCCAACATGATCCGGTCGGCGACGGTCGCGGCCGCGGCCAGCATTTTCGGGCCGCTCGCCGCGATGACGACCGGTGGCGGCGGCTCGACCGACGCACGTACCGCGGCCACCGTCTCGATCAGCAATGTCCGGCGCTCGGCGGCGGTACCCCAAGGGCGGCCCAGCTTTTCGGTCTCGGCGGCGGCATCCGGTCGGCCGACGCCGATGCCCAATTCGAAGCGGCCGGACGAAAGTAGTTGCAGGGCAGCCACTTCGCGTACGGTGCCAGCGACATTGCGGAAAGGCGCCGCAAGAACATTGGGCCGCAATCGAATAGCGGTGGTCGCCGCTGCGGCCGCGGCGAGGCAGGGCAGCGGCGACGGGGTGTGCAGGGTGTCGGGCAGCAGAATGGTGTGATAGCCCTGGTGTTCGGCCGCCCGGGTATCGCGCACCCATTCGGGGCCGGAACGCGGGACGATGACGATGCCGAATCGCATGCTCATGGAAATGCCTTTCGATTCCGTGCGGCCGCTCAGCCCTTCACCGGTCCGCGCTTTTCCCGCAGCACCGTGAGGCGGCTGCGGTATTCGTCCTCGCTGATCTCGCCGCGTGCGAAAGCCGTTCGCAGCGCGCCGATTCCGCTTGTCCGCCGGTAGAAGCGGCGGCGCAGCACGACGGCGAGGACGATGAAGGTGGTCCAGAACAGCAGCGGGAAGATCCAGAAATAGGGCCAGGGATGCCAGCCGGTCTGGTCGGCAAGGTAGGTGGCATGGTCGAAAATGTTCATATCTCAACCCTGCCCGCGGCGGCCGAGGCGGACATCGGCCGCGCGTCGTCGTCTCGCCTACGTCCGGACGCGTACGTTTTCCGGGGGTACGGTGGATGAGGTCAACAATCGACCGGGGGTGCGTATGACAAATCCAGACCAGACATTGATCGCCATTCTGCTCGACCGATCCGGTTCGATGCAGGAGATCAAATCCGATACCGAGGGCGGTTTCGCCGCATATATCGAACAGCAGCGCGGCGAGCCGAAAACCATCGCGGTGACGCTCGCCCAATTCGACACCGAATACGAGCTGGTATACGCGAATCGCCCGATCGCGGACGTGCCGCCGCTGAATCTACAACCGCGCGGCATGACGGCGCTGTACGACGCGGTCGGCAAGCTGATCACCGATGTTGGCGCCGAACTCGCCGGCCGTCCGGAGCATGAGCGCCCCGGCACCGTCATCGTCGTCGTGCTCACCGACGGTCACGAGAATTCCAGCCGGGAATGGACGCACGAGGCGGTGCGCAAGCTGATCGAACAGCAGGAGCGGGACTACAACTGGACCTTCCTGTTCCTCGGCGCGAATATGGACGCGGTCGCCATCGGCTCCCGAATGGGTTTCGCCCCCGGGCAGTCGATCACGTATGCCGCCGCGCCGAGCGGGGTACGCGCGGCATTTCGCGCCGCCTCGGCGTATTCGTCCCGCGCGCAGTCCGCGCCCGCGGGTGCGCCGCGCCCGGTGTTCACCGAAGCCGAACGGCGCGAAGCGAATCCGGACGCCTGAGGTTATTGCCAGCCCGGCCGCACCAGCCCGGATTCATAGGCCATGACCACCAGCTGCGTGCGGTCACGGGCGTTCAACTTCATCAGGATGCGGCTGACATGGGTGCGAGCGGTAGCCGGGCTCATATAGAGCCGTTCGCCGATTTCCGCATTGGTGAGGCCCTCGGCGACGAGGGTCATCACCTCGCGCTCGCGGTCGGTGAGCTCCGAAAAGGCCGCGGGCGGCGGCTGTTTGGCGTGTGCGGAGAATTCCGCGATCAGCCTGCGGGTGACGCCGGGGGACAGCAGCGCGTCACCGGCGGCGACCACCCGGACGGCCCGCAGCAGGTCCGCGGGTTCGGTGTGTTTGACCAGGAATCCCGTTGCGCCCGAACGCATTGCCTCGAAGACGTACTCGTCCAGTTCGAAGGTGGTCAGCACGACGACCTTCACCGCGGACAGGCGCGAATCCTCGGCGATCATCCTGGTCGCGGCCAGCCCGTCCAGGATCGGCATGCGAATGTCCATCAGCACCACGTCGGGGGTGAGTTTGCGGGTGAGCCGCACGGCCTGCTCGCCGTTGTCGGCCTCGCCGATCACCTCGATATCGTCCTGGGCGTCGAGCAGCGCGACGAATCCGCCGCGCACCAGGGCCTGGTCGTCGGCGACGAGCACTCGAATCGTCATCGCGTTCTCCCGTATTCCGTCGTCAGGTGGCCGAATCATCGTGCGGCGCGGTCGTATCGGCGATGGCCGTCGCCTGCGCCGGGGCCGGATTGCCGTTGCGCTTCGGGTCACCGGCGGGCAGCCGGGCCGCGACCCGGAATCCGCCGCTCGGGCGCGGTCCGGCGGTGAGCGCGCCGCCGAGTGCGTGTGTTCGCTCCCGCATGCCGATTATCCCGTTGCCGCCGCCCGCGCCGGTCCGCGTCTGGGTTTCGGTCGGCCGGGTGTTGTCGACGGTGATATCGACGGATTCGGCGCCGTAGCGCACCGTCACCGTCGCGGCCGCGCCCGGTGCGTGCCGCACCACATTGGTCAGCGATTCCTGGATGATCCGCGCCGCGGCTACATCGATGACGCTCGGCAATTTCCTCGGATCGCCGACCACGCGGGTGTTCACCACCAGCCCGGCCGCACGGGTGCGCTGCAAAAGCGTATCGAGGTCGTGGATGCTCGGCGCGGGAGCGAGCGGCGGGGCCGGGCGCACCGGCGGATCCGGATTCGCGGCGGGCGCCGAATCCCGTTCGGCCCCGGCGGATTCCCGCCCGAACAGACTGAAGACACGCGCGCCGCGCGGTTCCTCGTTTTCCGGAACCTGTTGCGGTGGTTCGGTTTCCACACCGGGCATGGCGGCGCCGGTGCGGATGGTCTGTAGCAGCGTGTGCACCTCGGCCAGCGCTTCCTTGCTCGCCGTCTTGATCGCGGCCAGCGCCGCGGCCGCCTGCTGCGGTTTGCGGTCGAACAGTTCGAGCGCCACCGACGATTGCACGTTGATCAGCGAAAGGCTGTGCGCCAGTACATCATGCAGCTCCCGCGCGATGGCCAGCCGCTCCTCGCTGGCCCGGCGTTCGCGCTGCGCCTCGGCATCGCGGCGCGCGGCCTCGGCCCGCTGCCTGCGCGCGACGACGACCGCCGTGCGCTGCCGCAGGCCCTCGGCGATCAGGATCAGCACCGTCAACCAGGCCAGCAGCGCGGAGACCAGCCCGGCATGCGCCGGATAGCCGAACAGTTTCGGCAGCGGCCACACCAGGCATAGGAAACCGAGCGGTACGAGCGGGTAACTCCACCAACGGGATCCGACGACGCCCGCGGTGAGGAACGAGACGACCAGGATCACGAACAGCGGACCGTATCCGTATCCGCCCATCAGGTAGGCCAGGCAGATACCGAAGGCGAAATACAGCACCGGCACCGGCTGCACGCGCCGCCACAGCAGCGAGGCCGGGCCGAGGATCAGCAGCAGGTAGCCGTACCAGTCCAGGTGGTGCACATGCGGCTGCCGGTTCGCGAAAGTGCCGCCCACCAGCACAAATACCGTGACTACCAGCGCAACACCCCAGTCCCGCGCGACCAAGTTACCCGTCAACCCTGGCACCTTCACAGATGCAGCCTATTGCGCCGGACCCGTTCATGGCGTCCGCCTGGCTACGTACGTCCGACATCGCGGTGAGACGGATGTGTCCGTCGGGTATTCGCCGGATTCTCGACACATGACAGATTCCATCGTGGTCACCACCGGGTTGACCAAACGCTACGGCGCGCACACCGCCGTCGACGCGGTGCATATGCGCGTCGCGGCGGGCGAGATCTACGGCTTCCTCGGGCCGAACGGGGCCGGTAAGACGACCACCTTGCGCATGCTGGCCGGTCTGATCCGGCCGAGCGCCGGCAAGGCGACGGTGCTCGGGCATATGCCGGGGGATCCGGCCGTGCTGCGGCGCGTCGGCGTACTCATCGAGGGGCCCGGCTTCTACCCCTACCTGTCCGGCCGGGACAACCTGCGGGTGCTGGCGAAATACCGCGGCCTCGGCGGTGCGGATGTCGAGGCCGCACTGTCGGCGGTGCGGTTGGCCGACCGCGCGGGTGATGCGTTCCGCACCTATTCGCTCGGCATGAAGCAGCGCCTCGGCGTCGGCGCGGCTCTGCTCGGCCGTCCCGATCTGCTCATCCTGGACGAACCGACCAACGGCCTCGACCCGGCGGGTATGGCCGAAATGCGGGAGCTGATAACGACTCTCGCTGCCGACGGTCACACGGTGCTGCTGTCCAGCCACATGCTCAGCGAGGTGCAGGAGATCTGCGACCGGGTCGGGGTGATCTCCAACGGCCGGTTGATCGCCGAATCGACGGTCAGCGAATTACGCGGCGCCGCTTCGCTACTGCTGCGCGCCGAACCACTCGAGGTCGCCTTTCCTGCCGTTCGTTCGGTGGTCGGAGACCATGCCGCGCTGTTGACCGCCAACGGAATTCGCATCGATGCGGGTACCGCCACCGCGCCGGCGGTGGCCAGGGCCGTCGTCGAGTCGGGCGCGGAGCTCTTCGAGCTGCGCATCGACGAAAAGTCCTTGGAAGAAGTGTTTTTCGAGATGACCCAATTGGAGGAAGCGAAATGAACGGGCGTGATCTGCTGGCCAGCACGCGGGCCGAACTGCTGCGGCTGCGGAAGTGGCCCGCGTTCTGGATCGTCCTCGGCGTCTGGGTGGTGTTGAACCTGGTGTTCGCCTACCTGTTCAACTACCTCGCCTACACCACGGGGCAATCCGGCCGGATGTCCAATGGTCTGCCGAAAGATCAACTGCTGCAACAGATGTTGCCCGCCGCGGTGCCCGAGATTTTCACCCAGGGCATGGCGATGTTCGGCGGTGCGCTGATGCTGGTGCTCGGCGCGCTCGTGGTCGGCAGCGGATTCGGTTGGGGCACTTGGAAAACCGTATTCACCCAGGGCCCGTCCCGCACCTCGGCCATCGGGGCGGTGGTATTGAGCCTCGCGCTGGTCGTCGTCGGGTTGGTCTGCGTGGTTTTCCTGGTCGACACCGGGGTGGCCGCGGTCATCGGCGCGAGCCAGGGGCAGTCGCTCGCGCTGCCCGCATTGCACCGGGCATTGCTCGGGATCGGCACCGGTATCGCGATTCTCGGGATGTGGACGCTGCTCGGCGGGTTGATCGGCGCGATCGCCCGCGGGCCCGCCCTCGCGATCGGACTCGGCCTGGTCTGGGTGTTGGTGGTGGAGAACCTGCTGCGAGGGGTGGCAGGGATCTTCACGCCGATCAAATTCCTGACCGATCACCTGCCCGGCACGGCGGCCGGATCGCTGGCGGGCGCGATGCGCACCGTGTCCGGCCAGGGCACACCGGGTGTGCTGGATATTCTTTCGCGCACCGAATCATTGGTTGTGCTGGCGCTTTACGCGGCTGCATTCGTTATCGGCACCGTGGCACTGTTCCGGGTGCGGGATATGTCCTGAGCCAGGTTCGCTGGAAACCGTTGCCGCACACTGTGGCAACGGTTTCGCCGTATTCGGTCCGCGCTCGTCGGGAGTCGGGATGCATTGTCGCGCTAGCCCATTCAGTCACCGAGCACGGAACGGGCGATCCGGCCGAGAGCCGCGACGATCTGCTCCCGACTCAACCCCCGCGCCCGCTGCTGTTTGAAAACCTCCGCCGACAACGGCGCGAGCAGGGCGTCGACCATGGCATCCGGCTGCCGAATCCCACCGGCCACCAAGAGGCTTCGCACATGCGCGGCCCAGAATCCGTATGCCCCGGTCGCGAAGCGCGCCCCGCCGGTTTCCGCGCCGAGCACCAGATCCGCGTGCTCGCTCAGCAATTCGACCATGGCGGCGTAGAACGCGGCCAGGCGCTCGGCGGGTGATGCGCCGGGACCGAGCGGCGGCGCACCACCCATCAGCCGCTCCTGCAACGCGCGTTCGTGCTCGTCCAAGAGGGCGACCGCGATCGAATTCGTATCCGGATAGCGCCGGTACAGCGTGCCGCGCCCGACTCCGGCGGCCTTCGCGATGTCGTCCATCGTCACCGTGCGCGGATCCCGGGCGGCGAACAGTTCGGCTGCCGCCGCGAGCACCTTCGCCCGGTTGCGCGCCGCGTCCGCGCGCTCCGGTCGCCGGTTCGCGGGCAGGCCGGTGAGCAGGTCGGATCGGGATTCCATAGTCGCGACTCTAGCGCAGTTCGAAACAAGTGGACAAGATGTCCACTTGTGTTCTATCGTCGAGTTCGCGATCAAGTGGACGCAATGTCCGGTTAATGGAGGTCCTGTCCGATGAGCACGCTGCTGCACCTGGATGCCAGTGCCCGCCGCGAATCCATCAGCCGCGAGCTGAGCGCGGCCTTCGCCGCCGCCTGGCGCGCGGAAAATCCAAGCGGCACATATATTTACCGAGATGTAGCGGCCGATCCGGTGCCGTTCATAGGTCCGGGATGGACCGCGCTGTGCGATGCCGTGCTCGCGGCGGGACACACCGATCTCGCGAAACTTCCCGAGCTGGCCCGAACCCCGGAGCAGGCGGCGGCCTGGGCGATCGTCGAGCCATTGTTGGCAGAATTGCTGGCCGCCGATGTCATCCTGATCGGCACCCCGATGTACAACTACTCCATCCCGGCCAGCCTCAAGGCCTGGCTCGACCAGGTGACCTTTCCGCGAATGTCGTTGGGGCACCGGCGGTTCGTCGTCGCTTCCGCCCGCGGCGGCGCGTACACGCCCGGCGCGCCCAAGGCCGCCTTCGACTATCAGGAACGCTATCTGCGCGATTTCTTCGCCGGGCATTTCGCCGTGCACGACGCCGTTTTCGTGCACGCCGAACTGGCCAATTCGCGCACCGATCCGAATCTCGCGCAGCTGCGCGACAAGCACGACGAGTCCTACGCGCTCGCGCTGGAATCGGTGCGCGGACTTGCCAAGGAGTACTGAGATGAACTGGGTCATTCTCGGCATCGCAGGGCTGGTCGAGATCGTCTGGTCGCAGAGCATCAAGCCGACCGAGAACTTCACCCGCCCGCTGGCCACGGTTATCTGCTTCGCACTCGGCAGCCTCGCGGTCTACCTGCTCTCCAGGGCCATGCAGACCCTGCCGGTCGGCACCGCGTACGCGATCTTCACCGGTATCGGGGCCGTCGGCGCGATCGGGCTCGGCGTGATCGTCAACAAGGATCCGCTCGGCGCGGGCCGCCTGCTCGCGCTGTCGCTGATCCTCGGCGGCATCGTGCTCGCTCGGATCACCAATCCGGAATAGCCTGGTGCACAGCATCTTTCGATTCACCACGGGGTGATGAGCCGAACCTGCGCGCCAAGTCGGCCCGGCGCGGGTAGGTTCGTGCTGAATCGATCATCGGCGAAAGGACCGTGATGCCAACACGTACCGCGCGTACCGCCTGGACCGGCACCCTGCAGGAGGGCGGCGGCCAGGTCGAGCTGACCAGCTCCGGGGTCGGCAAGTACGACGTATCGTTCCCCAAGCGTGCCGCCGACAATGCCGACGGCACCACCAGCCCGGAGGAACTGATCGCCGCGGCGCATTCCTCCTGCTACGCGATGGCGCTCTCGGCGCAGATCGGCAATGCGGGCGGCACGCCGGAGAGCCTGGACGTGACCGCCGACGTGACGCTCGGCCCGGACCCGGCGGGCGGCTTCCGGATCAGCAAGATCAAATTGACCGTGCGCGGCAAGGCATCCGGCATCGATGCCGGAAAGTTCGCCGAGGCGGCCGAGGCGGCGAAGGCCGGCTGCCCGGTGAGCAAGGCGCTGGCCGGTGTCGACGATATCGAACTCGACGCGGCATTCGACGCCTGATTGCGCCGCACCTGTCCGGCCCACCGCGCGGTGGGCCGGACAGGTACTCGAAAAGCATTATTCGACAGGGCGTTTCGCCTCGATTGCGGCGAAATAGTCGTGGGCGTCCCCGCGGTACATGGCGGGGATCGCGATCAGCACCGCGACGATGTGGATGGTCCTGAGCAGCGCGACAAGCACTGAATCCGCGGTGATTCCACCGAACAACGCTCCGATATCGTTGGCGGACAACAGGTTCTGGATCGGCTCCACGATCAGTGAGGCCAGGCCGACCACGCCGATGCCGAAGGTCAGCGCGATCCGGGCCCACCGCGCGCCGTGCGTCATCCGCACGGCGACGAGGAAGACCACCAGATAGATCCCCAGCCGCACCGCGACACCTGCGGCCAGGCCCGGCCAGTCTGCCCCGGAGCGCATCACCTCCACCGCGATGTGCTCGATCATTTCGCCGATCCCGGCGGCCAGCGCCGCCATCAGGGCCAGAAAGGCGACCAATATCGAACGGGGCGGCGGCGGTTCGTCGGTGCGGCTGGCCGGGGCGAAGAAGGCTGTGTGCGGCATGACACCGACACTGCCGCCGGATTCCTCGCCCGAGATCGGTCCGCGGTAGCGATCCGATCTCGTACCGGAGTATCAGGCCTGCTTCGCGGCGACGTCCATGACGACCTCGAATTCCAGCAGCGATGCTCCGGTGGACACCGGCTTACGATCGCTGCCCGCATGCGCGGCCTTCGCGGGACCATCCCGCCATGCGGCGAAGGACTCTTCCGAATCCCACTGCGTGACAACGAAGTACCGGTTCTCCCCGGCGACCGGGCGGAGCAACTGGAAGCCGAGGAAGCCCGGCGAATTCTCCACCGCGTGCGCCCGGTGGGCGAACCGCTGCTCCAGCTCGGGGCCCGCGCCTTCGGGTACCTCGATCGCGTTGATCTTGACGACTGCCATGAGCTCGACAATACGACGCGAAAACGAACCCGGATCGCCGGGCTTGGCAGAATCGGCTCGGTGTTGCATGACGAAGGCGGAACCGGCGTGCCCATCCTGCTGCTGCACGGGCTGATGGGCAGCGCCCGAACCTGGCGTGATCAGCTCGGCTGGCTGCGCGGATACGGCCACGTGCACACCTTCGACGCGGCCGGGCACGGCAGGCCGGCGCCGGCGGAACTCACCACCGAGGCCTTCGTTGCCGATTTGGCAACGGCCACCGCGGCCATCGCCGAACCCATGGTGATCATCGGGCATTCGATGGGCGCGCTGCACGGATGGGTATTCGCGGCGCACCATCCGGAGCGGGTGCGCGCCCTGGTGATCGAGGACATCGCACCCGATTTCCGCGGCCGCACCGCCGCGGGCTGGGCGGCCATGATCGAGGCGTGGCCGCAACCCTTCCCCGATGACGCCGCGGTGCTGGCGCATTTCGGCCCGGTGGCGGGCCGCTATTTCCTGAATTCGTTCGAGCGCGGGCCGGATGGCTACCGGCTGCACGGTTCGGTGGCCACCTTCCGGGACATTTCGGAGGAGTGGGGCGGACGCGACTTCTGGTCCGAGTGGAAATCGCTGCGCGTTCCGGCGCTGCTGCTGGAGGGGGAGCACGGCATCACGCCGCCGGGTCAGATGCGGGAGATGGCGCGGGTGCATCCTGACGCCGAATACGTGTTCGTACCGGGCGCCGCGCATCTGGTGCACGATGACCGGCCCGAGCGGTACCGCGCCGAGGTCGAGCGGTTCCTCGGCCGCGTACTCGGCGGTTGACGAGCGCCGCTGGGTGAAGCCGGAAGGCTATGCGGGAGTAGGTTATTCGGCTCGACCAGCCTCGCCCGCGAGCGCGAACAGCCCATCGGCGGTCTGCTCGATCAACCCGTCGACGAGCAGCGAGTCCAGTGCCCGGTCGCGCTGGCCCGGATCGCGAGTCCAGGCCAGGTCCAAGCGGATTCGCTCGACCGGGCCGGTCGCCGCGCGCAGCACATCGAGCAGGCGGCCGCGCGCCTGACGGTCTGTTCCTTCGTATTTCTGTGTGCGCCTTGTGCTTTCGGTTACCGGACGACCGGCGGCGACCCAGGCGCAGCGGGGCAGTGGACAGCTCGTGCAATCGGGGGTGCGCGCGGTGCAGACCAGCGCGCCGAGCTCCATCAACGCGGCCGAAAACCTGGCCGCGCGGGAAACTGGTTGCGGCAGTAGCGCTTCGGTCTCCACGAGATCCCGGGCCGACGGATTTCCCGCATCGGCGCGCCCGTGCACGGCCCGCGCGACCACCCGGCGAACATTGGTGTCCACCACCGGAACTCGCTGACCGTAGGCGAAACAGGCGACGGCGCGGGCGGTGTACGCACCGATCCCGGGCAGCCCGAGCAGCACCTCGACATCGGCGGGCACCTCGTCGCCGTGCCGCTCGGCGAGCACCCGCGCGCACTCGTGCAACCGCAGCGCCCGGCGCGGATAGCCGAGTTTGCCCCAGGCGCGCAGCACCTCGCCCTGCGCGGACGCGGCCATCGCCGATGGCACCGGCCAGCGCGCCACCCACTCCCGCCACACCGGCTCCACCCGGACCACCGGAGTTTGCTGCAACATGATTTCGCTCATCAGGATCTGCCATGCCGTGACGCCTGGGCGGCGCCACGGCAGATCACGTGCGGTCGCGCCGTACCAGTCGAGCAGCGCATCCGCATCGATCGTCACGTTCACCGTCTCCTTCGTCTGCCTGCCAGCGACTGGTAGCCGACCCGTAACCGTTCGAACTCGCTGGTAACCCGATGGGCTGTGCACAATGGACGATATGTCGCAGTCCAATCCGATCTCGGCCTGGAAGTCCCTGAGGGAAGGCAACGAGCGCTTCGTCAGCGGTGCACTGCTGCATCCTAGTCAAGGCGCGGCCGACAGGGCGAAGCTCGTCAGCGGTCAATCCCCGTCCGCGGTGCTGTTCGGCTGCGGTGACTCCCGCGTCGCCGCCGAGCTGATCTTCGATCAGGGCCTCGGCGATATGTTCGTCGTGCGCACCGCGGGCCACGTGGTGGACAGTTCGGTGCTCGGCTCGATCGAATACGGCGTCCAGGTGCTCAACGTGCCGCTGATCGTGGTGCTCGGCCACGATAGCTGCGGCGCGGTCAAGGCGACGCTGGACGCGTTGGACGGCGGCGAGGTGCCCGGCGGGTTCATCCGCAGTGTCGTCGAGCGGGTGACGCCGTCGATCCTGGTCGGCAGGCGCGAGGGGCTTTCCACCGTCGACGAGCTGGAGGCCAGGCATGTCGTCGAGACCAGCAGGCTGCTCATGCAGCGGTCGATGATCATCTCGCAGCGGGTGGCCACCGGCGAATGCGCGATCGCCTGTGTCACTTACAAACTCGCCGAGGGCAAGGTCCAGCTGCACCGCGTTGTCGGCAATATCGGCGAACTCGCCTGAGCTGGACGGGATTTCCCCAGCGTGCGGGCCGCAATGTACCCGCAACGCCACGGTTTTCCTCCCCCGACACGCCGGGCCCCTGAGTGGCTCCACCCGATCGTGCCCTTACCGTTGAGTCGTGCTGGAACCCACTGGACCGCTGCCTCCGGAGATCTACTGGCGTCGTCGCGTTTTCGCGATCGCCGCGTTGGTGGTCGCGCTCGCGCTGGTGATCTGGTTGGCTCTGCTGGTCTCGCGCGGCGGATCATCGGGCGATTCGAAGGGCGCGGCCGCCTCGTCGTCGACGACGGCCAAGGCCGCCGATGCGAGCAAGGCGGGCGAGCCCGCCAACAAATCCGCCGACGCCCCCTCCGGAAAACCCTCCGCCAGCGGCGATTCGAGCACGCCCAAGCCCTCCGGCAGCAGCGCGTCCGCCACCGCGAGTTCGGCGCCGCCCGCACAGTGCCCCGACCAATCGCTCGCGGTGAAGGTGTCGGTCGAGCAGCCCACCTACAAGGTGGGTGAACAGCCGGTGTTCGTCATCGTCATCACCAATATCTCGTCGGTGACCTGCTCCCGCGATATGGGTTCGGGCCTGCAGCAGGTTTCGGTGCAGACCCTCGACGGCGCGCGCAGGCTGTGGTCGAGCACCGACTGCTATCCGGACGGTCAAGCGGATGTGCGCACGCTGAACCGCGGCGAGCAGGCGGCGTTCACCGTCACCTGGTCCGGCTCCACCTCGCAGCCCAATTGTGCGGGTGAGCGCGTCCCGGTGCCGCCGGGTGCGTATGCCGTTGTCGCGCAACTGGGTTCGGTGCGCAGCTCGGCGGAGCCGTTCAATATCGCCTAGAAATCGGGGTCTTCGAGCAGTTCGCGGAAATTGTCCTCGACCTGTTCGCGGCGGTTCCTGCGCATCTTGTGTGCCGAGAACTCGTCGATCGGGCCCTCGACCGCCAGGCTCGGATCGTCCGGATCCACCTCGTCGACGAAACCCTCGGGAAGCTTCGGCGGGCGCGGGTTCAGGATTTCCTTCGTGCGCAGTGTCTCGTGCTGTTGGCGAATTCGCTTGGCCAGCAGGCTGCCCGGTTGCGGCGGCTCGGGGTCCCTGCCCTTCTTGCCGAGCCCGGCCATGCGCAGCGCCGCCTGCACATCGCCGACCTCGTGCACCTTCATCGATATGCCCTTGCGCTCACAGCCCGGCGGCACCAAAGCCGTTGTGAAACCCAGCCTTTCGGCCTCCGCCAGGCGGCGCGAAATTCCGGTCACCCGGCGTACCTCACCCGCGAGCCCGACCTCGCCGAGCACCACCCAGCCTGCGGGCAGTGCCCGCTCGCGCGCCGCACTTGCCACGGCGAGCGCGACGGCGAGGTCCGCGGCGGGTTCGGTGAGCCGCATGCCGCCGACCGTCGCCGCGTACACATCGTGCTTGCCGAGAAATACCCGGCAACGGCTCTGCAGCACCGCCAGCACCATGGCGACCCGGTTGTAGTCGAGTCCGCTCACCGCGCGGCGCGGCGAGGGTATCTCGGTGTGCACCGTCAACCCCTGTACCTCGGCCACCAGCGGTCGTTTACCGTCCATCGCGACCGTGACCGCGGTGCCGGGCACCGATTCGGTGCGGTGATGCAGGAACAGCCCCGACGGATCGGCGACGCCCTGGATGCCGTCGTCGTGCAGTTCGAAACAGCCGACCTCATCGGCGCTGCCGAAGCGGTTCTTGATGCCGCGCACCATGCGCAGCGTCGAATTCTTGTCGCCCTCGAACTGCAGCACCACGTCCACCAGGTGTTCCAGTGTGCGCGGGCCCGCGATGGCACCGTCCTTGGTGACGTGCCCGACCAGCAGCACGGCGATCCCACTCGCCTTGGCCAGCGCGGTGAGCGCGGCCGTCACCGCGCGCACCTGGGTGACACCGCCGATCACGCCGTCGACCTCCGGGGCCAGCATGGTCTGCACCGAATCGACGACCAGCAGCGTCGGCCGCACCTGCTCGACATGGCCGAGCACGATCGACAGATCGGATTCCGCTGCGAGATAGACCCTTTCGTGCACCGCGCCGGTCCGGTCGGCGCGCAGCCGCACCTGCCCGGCCGACTCCTCCGCCGTCACGTAGAGCGAGATCTCCTCGCGCTGTTTCGCCCAGCGGTGGGCCACCTCCAGCAGCAGCGTCGATTTTCCGACACCCGGCTCGCCGGACAGCAACACCACCGATCCGGGCACGACGCCGCCGCCGAGCACCCGGTCGAGTTCCTCGACACCGGTCGCCCTCGCCTTGGTGACCTGCGAATCGATCCGCGAGATCGGTGCGGCGGCGGTACTCGGCAGCATCGCCTTACGGCCGCCGGTACCGGCGACCGCCGTGGCCGAGACGGCGACCTCCTCCACGGTGCCCCACGCCCCGCAGTCGGGGCACTTGCCCACCCATTTGGCCACCTCGTGCCGACAGGCGGAGCAGCGAAAGATCTGCTTGGTCTTAGCCACAGGCGCACCTTACGCACGGATACCGACAGTTTCGGTGCGGTGGTGCAAAAGAAAACGGCTGCCGCATGTGCGACAGCCGTTTCGGAGTTCGGGTCAGTGTCCGCTCTTGTGTTCGCCGGTCTCGGCGGCGGCCTTGTCCGACGTGTCGCCCTGGCGGGCGGACAGCGGGCCCGCGTCGACCGGGACCTGGACGTTGACGGTGCCGTTCTGCTTGAAGTTGAACGTCACCTGGTAGGTGAGACCCGGGGTGATATCCCTGGTCAGCCCGGTGATCTCGATCAGCGCCGGGTTCGCGGCCGGGTCGTCGGCGGGCTTTTCCGACGCGGCCGAATGCGGGGTGGTGCTCGGGGCGGCCGGAGTGGTCGCGGGGGCGGTGTGCGCCATCGCCTTGTTCGCGGCCACGAGGGTGTGCTGCGGTCCGATCTCGACGCCGGACTTACCGGCGGGCGGGGTCAGCTTCACCTCGCCGAGGTCGGTTTTGACGCTGATCAGTTCGTCGCCGACGGATTCGCTGTTGTTGACGATGGACAGCGCGATGAGCGCCTTGCCGCCCTTGACGTTGGTGTAGTCGGGGCCGGACGGGTACACGATGTGCACGTTGCGCAGGGCGATCTTGCCGATGTTGGCGGTGTTGCCGTTGATCGCGGAAACCTGATCGGCGGTCTGTGAGATCTGGCCCGCACCACAGCCGGACAGTGCGAGAGCGGCGCCGGCGGCGAGCGCGGCAACCGGCACCATGCGACGCCACTTCGACGTCCGCGCCCCCGAAGAGGCGGTCACAGCATTCAGGGCAGTCACGGGTTGTCCTCCATGTCGACCGGGCTCACTCCACTTGGGAGGGTAATAACTAGGGAGCGTAGTAGTTCACCGAACGACCCGAGCGTCGGGGGAGTGGTATATGGCCATATTCGTCGCTCGGCGCGGCGAACGGCGTCGAGGGGGCACGACACCGCCGCGCGCTGTGCATCCATTCCATAACGGTTCGGCGGACCGGTGCGGGGTTGCGGGGACGCTGCTGGTCGGGTCGCCGATCGGTGTGTCGCGGTGGGCGTTCGGCTAACCCGTTCTGGCACAACGGAATGCACACCGTACGTCTTCTGTCAACCCCCTCGGTGCCCTCGTTGTGGCCCTGACCTGCACAGTTGATCGCGCCGTTACCGAGTCGCATGTTAAACTGTGAACATCGAAAGGGGCACGGGACACATGATTTTTAAGGTCGGAGACACCGTCGTTTACCCCCACCACGGAGCGGCGCTGATCGAAGCAATCGAGACTCGCACCATCAAGGGTGAGCAAAAAGAGTATCTGGTCCTTAAGGTCGCTCAAGGTGACCTGACTGTTCGCGTTCCCGCGGAGAACGCCGAATATGTCGGCGTGCGCGACGTCGTCGGCCAGGAGGGTCTCGATCGAGTCTTCCAGGTGCTGCGGGCGCCGCACACCGAAGAACCGACTAACTGGTCTCGCCGCTACAAGGCCAACCTCGAGAAGCTCGCCTCCGGCGATGTGAACAAGGTTGCCGAGGTCGTTCGCGATCTGTGGCGCCGCGAACAGGATCGCGGCCTGTCCGCGGGCGAGAAGCGGATGCTCGCCAAGGCCCGTCAGATCCTCGTCGGTGAACTCGCGCTCGCCGAGGGCACCGACGACGGCAAGGCCGAGACCCTGCTCGACGAGGTTCTCGCAGCGGCCTCCTGACCGTGAACGGTTCTGACAGCGACGATCTCGTCGTTGCACTGGTACCTGCCGCCGGCCGCGGCGTTCGCCTGGGTGGAGCCGCACCCAAAGCGTTCGTCGCCGTCGGCGGCACGCCTATGGTCCGGCTGGCCGTCGACGGGCTGATCGCCTCCGGCGCGGTCGACCGGATCATCGTGATGGTTCCCCCCGAATTCGTATCGAGTGCGGTTGCCCTGCTGCCCGAGACGAATTCGGTAGACGTGGTGGTCGGCGGGGCCGAGCGCACCGATTCGGTGCGCGCCGGTATCGCCGCCGCGCCCGAAGCCGCGTACTTCCTGGTCCACGATGCCGCCCGCGCCCTGACGCCGCCCGACCTCATCGCCAGGGTGGCGGCCGAATTGCGTGCGGGTCGTCCGGCCGTCGTGCCCGCGCTGCCGGTGGTCGACACCATCAAATCGGTCGACGAGTTCGGCGCGGTGACCGGCACCCCGGATCGTTCCGGGCTGCGCGCCATTCAGACCCCGCAGGGCTTCGCGGCCGAGCTGCTGCGTTCCGCGTACGCGACCGATACCAACGCCACCGATGACGCGGGACTGGTCGAGCGGCTCGGCGCCCGGGTGCACACCATCCCCGGCGACCCGATGGCTTTCAAGATCACCACGCCGCTCGACCTCCGGCTCGCGCACGCGCTGCTCGACGAGCGAACGGCGGGCCTGGCATGACCGAGTCAGGGCCCCTCGGGCATGCCGAGAAGGACACCGCATGACCGCGGCGGATATGCGGGTCGGCATCGGCAGCGACGTGCACCCGATCGAATCCGGCCGTCCCTGCTGGATGGCCGGGCTGCTGTTCGACGGTGACGACGGCTGCGCGGGCCACTCCGACGGCGATGTCGCCGCGCACGCGCTGTGCGACGCGCTTCTGTCGGCCGCCGGACTCGGCGATGTCGGCGCGGTATTCGGCACCGGACGGCCGGAGTGGGCGGGCGTCTCCGGCGCCGCGATGCTCAAAGAGGTGCGAAGGCTGCTGGAGGAGGCGGGCTTCGGCATCGTCAATGCCGCGGTGCAGGTCATCGGCAATCGGCCGAAGATAGGGCCGCGTCGAGCCGAGGCGCAGCAGGTGTTGGGCGAACTGCTCGGCGCGCCCGTCTCGGTTTCCGGAACGACCACCGACGGACTCGGGCTGACCGGTCGCGGGGAGGGCGTCGCCGCCGTCGCCACCGCGCTGCTGCACTCCTGTCGCTGAACATCTGTCGCCCGGCATTCCCGCCGGTCGCGGCCCACCCGGACTATTCAGCCGATCAGTTGACGAACATTCCCACCAGCTAGGATGAACCCCCGTGACTCTGCGCCTGTTTGACACCGACACGCGGACCTTGCGCGATTTCGCGCCGCTGGTCCCCGGCCGTGCATCGGTGTATCTGTGTGGCGCAACGGTTCAGGGGGAACCGCATATCGGTCATGTGCGCAGCGGGGTCGCCTTCGACGTATTGCGCCGGTGGCTGCTCGTGCACGACTACGACGTGTGGTTCATCCGCAATGTCACCGATATCGAGGACAAGGTCCTGTCCAAGTCGGCCGAGGCGGGCCGGCCGTGGTGGGAGTGGGCGGCCACCTATGAGCGCGCCTTCGACAACGCGTACGACACGCTCGGTGTGTTGCCACCGTCGGTGGAACCCCGCGCGACCGGCCACATCACCCAGATGATCGATTTGATGCAACGGCTCATCGAGCGCGGGCACGCATACGCCTCCGAGGGCAATGTCTATTTCGACGTGCTCAGCTATCCGGATTACGGCAAGCTTTCCGGCTTCAAGATCGATGACGTCGCCCAGGGCGAGAGCGAGGGCAAAGGTAAGCGCGATCCGCGCGACTTCACCCTCTGGAAGGCCGCCAAGCCCGGCGAGCCCACCTGGCCCTCGCCGTGGGGTCCCGGCCGCCCCGGCTGGCATCTGGAATGCTCCGCGATGGCCGAGTTCTATCTCGGCGCGGAATTCGACATCCATTGCGGCGGAATGGATTTGGTATTCCCGCACCATGAGAACGAGATCGCCCAGTCCAAGGCGGCCGGTGACGGGTTCGCCCGGTACTGGCTGCACAACGGCTGGGTGACGCTGGGCGGGGAGAAGATGTCCAAATCGCTCGGCAATGTGCTCTCGGTGCCGAATGTGCTCAAACGTGTTCGGGCCGTTGAACTCCGGTACTACCTGGGCAGTGCGCACTACCGCTCGATGCTGGAGTACTCGGACAAGGCGCTGCACGACGCGGCGCAGTCCTATCAGCGGATCGAGGCCTTCGTGCATCGCGTGCACGAGCGCGCGGGCGACGTCCCGGTCGGTAAATGGACCGACGCGTTCGCCGAACATCTCGACAACGATCTGGCAATCCCCAAGGCGCTCGCGGAAATTCACAACCTGGTGACCGAGGGCAACAAGGCGCTCGACGCGGGCGCCGCCGAAAGCGCCCGCGGTATCGCCGGACAGGTGCGGGCCATGCTCGGCATCCTCGGCGTGGACCCGCTGGACCCGCATTGGCATCAGCCACAAGACAATTCGGCCGCGCTCGAGGCACTCGACGTGCTGGTCCGCGCCGAACTCGACCGCCGTCAGCAGGCCCGCGCCGAAAAGGATTGGGCCAGTGCGGATGCGGCGCGCGACCGGCTGCAGGCCGCCGGCATCGAGGTGACCGATACGCCGAACGGCCCCGAGTGGTCGCTGGGCACCCCACCCGGAAAGGCGAACTGATGGCAGGCAATTCACAGCGACGCGGCGCGGTCCGCAAGGGCAACTCGAAGAAGGGCGCGGTCGTCGGCTCCGGCGGCAAGCGCAGGCGCGGGCTGGAGGGCCGGGGCGCGACCCCGCCCGCCGAGATGCGCACCAAACATCCCGCCGCCAAGCGCGCCGCCGCGAAAGCCAAAGCGGCACAGGGGCGTCCGACGGGCAAGGCGGCGCCGCGCGCGGCGGGTCGCCGGTCCGACGACGGCCCGGAGATCGTGCTCGGCCGCAATCCGGTGGTCGAATGCCTGCGCGCCGGTGTGCCCGCGACGGCGCTGTACGTCGCGGTCGGCACCGAGAACGACGACCGGCTCACCGAGAGCGTCAAGATCGCCGCCGACACCGGGATCTCGATTCTGGAGGTGCCGCGCACCGATCTGGATCGGTTGAGCAACAACGGATTACATCAGGGCCTCGCGCTGCAGGTGCCGCCGTACCGGTACGCCCACCCCGACGATCTGCTGGACCGGGTGCGCGGTACGCAGGAGCCCGCGCTGCTCGTCGCGCTGGACAATATCTCCGATCCGCGCAATCTCGGCGCGGTGATCCGTTCGGTGGCCGCGTTCGGTGGTCAGGGTGTGGTGATTCCGCAGCGGCGCAGCGCCAGCGTCACGGCCGTCGCCTGGCGCACCAGCGCGGGCGCCGCGGCTCGGCTGCCCGTCGCGCGGGCCACGAATCTGACTCGCACGCTCAAGGATTGGGCCGCCAACGGTATCCAGGTGATCGGGTTGGACGCGGGCGGTGACACCACCCTCGACGAATTCGACGGCACGGGGCCGACCGTGATCGTCGTCGGCTCGGAGGGCAAGGGCCTGTCCCGGTTGGTGCGAGAGAACTGCGACCAGATCCTCGGCATCCCGATGGCGGGTCCGGTCGAATCGCTAAACGCCTCCGTCGCCGCCGGTGTGGTGCTCGCCGAAATCGCCCGCCAGCGCCGGGTCTGAGCTACGCACCAAATCAGCTACCGCCCCGTAGAATTCGGCTGGTGGCGATACCCAACCAGATACCCGGCCAGCCGATCGAGCATCCGCACGCGATGCTCGTGCTGTTCCTCGGTATAGGCGGCATCCTGTGCTGCGGGGTACTGGGGCCGGTGGCCTGGGCGATGGGTAAGCGCTCGCTGGATCAGATCGAGGAATCGGGCGGCGCGTACGGTGGCCGGGCGCAGGTGCTGGTCGGGTACATCCTCGGGATCATCACCACGGTTTTCATGATCATCCTGGCGCTGGTGTTCTTGCTGATGCTGATCGGCGGCAACGCCTGAGCGCACTCCTCAGTCGAGGCTGGGCCGGTCCTCGGACCTGGTATCCCAGGCCGGCCACTCCTCGTTGACGCTGCCGGACCAGTTGGGCTGGCGGCGGTCGCGGAACGCCGCCATCGCCTCGCCGCCGTCGATGCTCTTGGCGGCGTGCTGGTTCAGATCGCTTTCCAACTGCCCCACCATATTCGGGGTCATCCCGAGACCCTCCCAGAGCAGTCGCTTGGACAGCGCAACCGGCAGCGGCGCCGAACCGCTCGCCAGATCGTGCGCGACGGCCAGCGCGGTCGGCAGCACCTCACCGGCGGCCAGACAGCCGTTCGCCAGGCCGAGCGCCTTGGCCTCCTCGCCGTCGAAGGTGCGGCCGGTGAGCATGATGTCGGCGGCATTGGCCATGCCGACCAGCCGCGGCAGCGTCCAGTGCGCGTATCCGTCGGCGAGCACGCCGCGCCGAACCTGGTTGAGCCCGTACACCGCATCGCGCGCCATGTATCGCAGATCGCACTGGAGTGCCAGCGCCAGCCCGATGCCGACGGCATGCCCATTGACGGCGGCGATCACCGGTTTGCGCACCCGCCACGGCGGCGGGTCGATGGTCGCGCTCACCTCGCCGACCCGGTTCGACAGGTCGGCCCCCGCACAGAACGCCGGGGCGGTGCCGGTGATGACGACGGCGCGCACCGCGTCCTCGGCGTCGCAACGCTGTAGCGCGGCACTCAACTCGGCCGCCATCGCCGGGGTGACGGCATTCTGCTGGGCGGGCCGATTGAGCGTGAGCACGGCGATGCCCGCTGAGACATCGACGAGCAATTCCGAACTCATGCCACGGATGTTAGGCCCACCCGTCACCCGACCACCACCCCCCATCGAATCGCTGCGCGCTGCTGGGCCTCATGCGGCGGCGTTCACCATGTCCGGGATTCAACGCAGAATTCGGCGACCGATCGCGTATTTGTGCACCTCGGTCGGACCGTCGTAGAGCCGGAACGCGCGCATATCGCGGAAGATCATCTCCACCACGGTCTCATCGCTGATGCCAATGCCGCCGAGCACCTGCACGCAGCGGTCGGTCACCTTGAACAGCTCCTCGGAGACGAAGGCCTTCGCGACCGAGCTTTCATGCCTTGCCTTCTCGCCCTGATCCATCAGCCAGCAGGCGTGCCAGATGGTGAGGCGGCACTGGTGCAGTGCGATCTCGTTGTCCGCCAACATGAATGACACACCCTGGTGCTCGCCGATCGGCTTGCCGAATGCGGTGCGGGTCTGCGCGTGCCGAACCGCGATGTGCTGTGCGCGCTCGGCGGCGCCGAGCCAGCGCATGCAGTGGGTGAGCCGTGCGGGGGCCAGGCGCAGCTGGGCGTAGCGCAATGCCTGCCCCGGCTCGCCGAGCAGTGCCGACTTCGGCAGCACCAGGTTGTCGAAGCGGACGACGCCGTGGCCCCCGACGTAGTTGCGGTCCATCGTGTTCATGGTGCGTTCGATGACGATGCCGGGTTGGCCGCCGTCGGTGAGGAAAAGGGTCGGCCCCGCGGGCAGGTGCGGATTATCCGCGAGGCGGGCCATGATGATCCAGGTCTTCGCGCCGTTCGCGCCGGTGATCAACCATTTGCGGCCGTTGACGGTGAAGTTCTCGCCGTCGAAGGTCGCGGTGCTGGCCAACTGGTCCGGATCCGAGCCCGCGCCATCGGGTTCGGTCATCGCGAAAACCGAGCGCTGGTGTCCGTCGATCACCGGCATCAGGTAGCGCTCGATCTGCTCCGGATTCGCGACCTTGGACAGCAGGTACATATTGCCCTCGTCGGGCGCGGCGCAGTTCATCGCGACCGGGCCGAGGGTCGACCAACCCGCGGCCTCGTACAGCACCGCCTGCTCGACATGGGTGAGCCCGCGTCCGCCCAGCTCGACCGGCGCCTGGATGGTGAGCAGTTTCTCGGCGCGGGCCAGTTCGACCAGTTCCTGCCGCAGTTCGTCGGTGGGCCCGTGCGTGGTCAATCGCGGATCGCGCTCGTAGGGAACGATCTTGTCGATGACGAACCGGCGCACGCGATCGCGTTCGGCGGCGAGGTCGGCGGGAATCGAGAAGTCGATCATCGTTGGTCACCTTCGTAGTCGGGCGCGTGGCCCGAGCATACGGAACGTAGCCGAACCTAGTGAAGGCACCCGCCCTCAGTGCCTGGTGACGCCAATTACCTGCGCGTTCAAAGCTAGCTGGGAGGCTGTCGCACCCCCGTCTTCGAACCAAACACTTGCTGTATCGAATGTTTGGTTCGAAGACGGGGTGCGGGAGTTGGATGACCTATGCGGGAACCGAGGCCCGGGCGCGCTGTCGTCGCCGAGGGCCGACCGCCCGGCAGACGAGATAGATGCCGAAGGAGATGGCGGTGACGAAGGTGGAGACCGGAACACCCGGTGCCAGGGAGAGCAGAATTCCGCCCACCGCGGCGGTTTCCGCGAACAGCACCGCGAGCACCGTCGCACGCACCGGATTCGCGGTGAGCTGGGCGGCGGATGCGGCCGGGGTGATCAGCAACGCCAACACCAGTAGCGCGCCGACGATTTGGACGCCGAAGGCCGCGGTGATGCCCAGCATGACCGCGAAGATCACCGAAAGCGCGCGCACCGGAACCCCGCGTGCCAGTGCGACTTCCGGATCGGAGCTGGCGAAAAGCAGTGGGCGGTAGACGATCGCGAGCACCGCGAGCACCGCGACGGTGCAGCCGATCAGCAGGGTGAGGCCGCCGTTGCCGACGTTCACCACCTGACCGGTGAGCAGCGTGAATTTCGAACCGGCCCGCTCCGGACTCAGCCACAGGAAAAGCACCGACAGCCCGAGCCCGAAGGAGAGCACCACGGCGATCACCGAATCACGTTCCCGCGCACGGGTTCCCAGCACGCCGAAGAGTACGGCCGCGACCACCGATCCGGCGATCGCGCCGAAGCCGACGCCGATACCGGCCAGCAATGCCGCGGCGGCGCCGGTGAGCGAGAGCTCGCTGGTGCCGTGCACCGCGAACGACATCTGCCTGCTGATGATCAACGGCCCGATCGCCCCGGAGAGCAGGCCGAGCAGCGCGGCGGCCAGCACGGCCTGCTGCACGAAATCGTGCGAGAGCAGATGTGCGGTGGTGTGGAAGTCGAGCATTTTCGACAGGACTCCGGACAGCTTGTCGATCACGAGCGCACCTCTTCGCGCGGCACAGTGCGATTCGCGTCGTCGGTGCCGAGTTCATCTGTCGCTGCCGACAATTCGGCCGGGACCAGCAGGCATTCGTCATCGTTCGCGCACGAGTCGGTCCGGCCGTGATGTCCGCCGAGCGCGTCCATCGTGTCCCCGGTGCCGACGACGACGAGCCGTCCGCGCACCCGTAGCACGTCGACCTGAGTGCGGTAGAGCTCGGAGAGCACCTCGGAGGTCATCACCTCGTCCGGCGTGCCGATCCGGAAGGCTCCGTCCACCAGGTACAGCACCCGATCGACAAGGGGCAGAATGGGATTGATCTCGTGGGTGACGAAGAGCACCGCGGTGTCGTGCGTGCGCCTTCGCCTATCGATCAGCTCGGCGACCAGACGCTGATTCGCCAGGTCCAGGCTCAGCAGCGGTTCGTCGCACAGCAATACCTTGGGATCGCCGACCAGCGCCTGTGCGACGCGTAGGCGCTGCTGCTCGCCGCCGGACATGGATTCCAGTGGGGCATAAGCGAATTTCTCCGCGCCGACGGCCGCGACCGCCGCCGCGATCTTGCGCTGCCGCTCCTTGCGCCGCCGCAGCCCCAACCCCCAGCGGTGTCCGTCGACGCCGAGGCCGACCAGATCCACCCCGCGCAGCTGCACGCCGGCATCGATCGTCTTCTGTTGCGGCACATAGCCGATATCCGGATTGCCGACCCGCGCGGGCAGGCCGTGGATCCGCGCGGTGCCCGAGCTCAGCCGGTGCTGCCCGAGCAGCACCTTCAGCAGTGAGGTCTTACCGGTGCCGTTCGGGCCGAGGACGGCGATGAATTCACCGGGCGCGACGTCGAGATCCAGTCCCTGCCAAAGGGTTCGGTCGCCGAATGACAGCCGGGCGGCATCGAGCCGGACCGCGGGCTCGTCGAAGGGTCTGCTCACGTTCTCCTCAGCTCAGTGCGGTGGCGAGCGCCTGCGCGTTCTTGATCTGCCATTGAACGTAATCCGTGCCGCTCGGCAGGGTTTCGGTCACCTCCACCACCGGGACGCCTGCGGACCGCGCGATATCGCGCAGCCCCTCGGTGGTCTTGTCCTCGGTCTGCACGTTGTAGATCAGGGCGCGAACCTGCTTGCCGGTCAACAGCTCCCGGACCGCGGCGACCGCGGCGGGCGCCGGATCGGTCTCCTGTTCGATCGCGTTCTGGAATTCGCGCGGGGTCCGGTCCTCGGCCGCGGCGGTGCGCAGCAGGTAGTGCGCGATCGGTTCGGTTTGCAGCACCGGGGTTTTCGGATGGTCGGCGGCGATCTTGCCCGCGATCGCGGTGATCGCGCCGAGGCGGGCGCGGAAGGCGGCGGCCCGGTCGGCGTATGCCGCGGCGTTGGCGGTGTCGATCTCGCCGAGCGCGGCGGCGATTCGGTCGGCGACCGCGCCGACGGTGGTCACGTCGTACCAGACGTGCTCGTTCTGGTCGGCTCGGTCGGTGCGCGATTCGAAGGCCTGCACGGTCTTCTTGTTTCGGCCGCCGATGGCCTTCGCGGCGAATTCGTCGTAGCCGCCGCCGTTGTAGACGACCAGGCTCGCGTCGGCGAACTTCGCCGAATCGGTCGCGGTGGTCTCATAGGAGTGCGGGTCGATATTCGGATCGCCGATGATCGCGGACACCGTCGCGTCGGGTCCGGCGATCTGCGCCGCGATATCGCCCCAGACATTGGTGGACGCGACGATCGTCGGTTTACCGGAATGCTCGGTGTCGCTGCCGCATGCGGTGAGTGCGATGGCGGTGGCCAAACCCGCGACGACGCCGGCGATTCGGATGGCTGATCGTGACTTCAAGCGGGGCACTCCTGATGACGCGGCAGAGCATAATGGAAACCGTTTCCGTTTCACTTTAGCAGCAGCCCACAACCGCGCAAAAAGCCGGGCAAACGCGTCGAGCCCGCGAACATGCGGTTCGCGGGCTCGATCTACCAGGGCGAATTCAGACGAGCGCCTCGACGGGCTGGCTCAGCAACTGTGCGCAGCGCAACAGGCCCAAATGGCTGTACGCCTGCGGATGATTGCCGAGCGAGCGTTCGGCCACCGGGTCGTACTCCTCGCTGAGCAGGCCGGTCGGCCCCGCCGCGTCCACCAACTGGGCGAACAGCGCCTCGGCGTCGGAGCGCTTGCCGATGAGCAGATACGCCTCGATCAGCCAGGCCGCGCACAGGTGGAACCCGCCCTCGCCGCCGGGCAGACCGTCGTCGTGGTGGTAGCGGTAAACCGTTGCACCGCTGCGCAGTTCGGCCTCGGTCGCGACGACCGTCGCGGCGAAGCGCGGATCGGACGGGTCGATCAAGCCGCTCAGCCCGATATGCAGCGTCGCGGCGTCCAGATCGGTGCCGTCGTATGCGGCGGTGTACGACTTGACCTCGTCGTTCCAGCCCTGGGTCTTCACCTCGTCGGCGATGGTCTCGCGCAACAGCTCCCAGCTCGGATCGACCGGCCGCTCGAATTTGCGGGCCAGCATCAGCGCGCGGTCGACCGTGAGCCAGCCCATCACCTTCGAGTACACGTGGTGGCGCGGGTTGCCGCGGATCTCCCAGATGCCATGGTCGGGTTCCTGCCAGCGGCGCTGCACCGCGGAGACCATGGCGTGCACCAGTTCCCAATCGGCATCGGGCAGCGCCTTGGCCGGATCGGTGATGCCCTTGCGCTCGCGTCCCTGCGCCAGGCTCGCGATCAGATCGACGATCGGGCCGAAGACGTCGAGCTGCACCTGCATATTCGCCGCGTTGCCGACGCGCACCGGTCGCGAACCCGCGTAACCGGGCAGCTGGTCGATCGATGCCTCGGGCGGCAGGGTTTCGCCGTAGATGGTGTACAGCGGGTGCAGCCGTTCCGGGCCCTGCAGCGTCTCCAGCACCCGATGCACCCAGTCCAGGAATTCCTCCGCCTCGGTGAGCGAGCCGAGCGAGACCAGGGCCTGTGCGGTGAGTGAGGCGTCGCGCAGCCAGCAGTAGCGGTAGTCCCAATTGCGCACGCCGCCAATGTCTTCCGGCAGCGAGGTGGTGGCGGCGGCCAGAATGGAGCCGGACGGCCGGTGCACGAGACCGCGCAGGGTCAGCGCCGAGCGCTTCATCAGGTCGGGCTTGAGCGGCGGCAGTTCGAGCCCGGCGGACCAGGCGTACCAGTAGGTCTCCGCCTCCCGCCTGCGCTCCGGCTCGCTGGTCATGGCCGGTGCGAGATCGGCCGTGCCGCAGCGCATCTCCAGAACCACCGGGCCGTTGGACGGATCGATCACCGCGCGCGCCGAATGGTGCACGCCGTCATCGATGATCTCCCACTCGACGCCGGGGGAGCGCAGCACCATCGGATCGTTGGTGCCCTGCACCCGCAGGCCGGTCGGGCCCGCCTTGATGGTCACCGGCACCTGCCCGAACTCCGGTCGCGGCGCGAAGGTGACGACCGCCCGCGCATCGCCGGTGATCACCCTGGTCAGATCGGTGCGGTCCGGCGCGACGTCGTGCGGCAGATAATCGACGACCTGCAAACTGGCCCAACGCGTTTCGACGGTCATGGTGCCGTCGACATAGCGCTGCGAGAGCGGCAGCCCCGGCCGCTCCGGCGCGATGCTGAAGTGTCCGGCCTGCGGCCCGCCGAGCAGATGTGCGAACACCGCGGCGGAATCCGGTTCGGGATGGCAGAACCAGGTGACGGTGGCATCGGGGGTGAGCAGTGCGACCGAACGCGGGCTGGCCAACATGGTCAGCCGCTCGATTCGGGGGGCGCTGGCACCCGCCAGCCAGGTGCGCCGCTCCTCCAACAGGAAGGCCAGCGCGCAGGACACGTCCTCCGTGCTGTCGACGCGGAACTTGGCCAGGGTCTCGCCCTCGCCGACCTTGATGCCGACATCCGGGCCGGACAGCACCCGGAACGCCTTCTCGTCGGTGACGTCGTCGCCGAAGAAGACCGCCGCCGACGCGGCCGCCTCATGCCGAACGGTGTCCAGCGCGGTGCCCTTGTCGGTGGGCACCACCGCGAGTTCGATCACCGCCTTGCCCTCGGTCACCTGCACGCCGACCCAACTCGCCGGGCCCTGCCTGGCCTGGGTCAGCGCGCGGCGGCCGATCTCCGGACTCGCATTGCGCACGTGCAGTGCGATACTCGCCGGTTTGGTTTCCACGCTGACGCCCGGATTCTCCTCGGCGATCTGGGTCAGGGCCGTAGTCACCTCGTGCAGTAGATGTTTGGCGTCGTTATCGATGGCGTGCACGAAGCCGACATCGAATTCCGAACCGTGACTGCCGATCAGTTGCACCTCGACCGGAAGCCGGGACAGCGCGGCCAGATCGCGCAGCGCCCGGCCGGAGATCACGGCGGCGGTGGTGCCGGTCAGACCGGCGAGCGCTCGTAGCGCGTTCACCGATTCTCGATGCGGATAAGCCTTGGCGGGATCGGACACGATGGGCGCGATAGTCCCGTCGTAATCCGATGCGACCAAGAGCCGTGGCACGCGCGCGACCGTCGACAATGCACGGCGAAGTTCCAGTGGCAGATCCTGTGCGCTCACGCATCCAACCTAGTGATCGGAGGAGTTTTTTCAGGGGCGGGCAAAACAATACTGTGTTGAATTTGCCGCACCGTGCCGCGCCGGTATGCGTGCGCAAGGTGGCGACGCGCGCAGACCATCGCTGCGCGCGATCTTCCCTGGTTGTGCCCTCCGGTACAAGACCAGCGTGGCCCGGCTCGCATTCGGCGCCGCGGGTGGTCCAGGTCTCCCCAGCGGTGGGATTTGCCCGCCGTCGGCTGGTGATGTGGCCGCCGGATTGCTGCCGGGCCGTCCGCGGTTAAGAGCGCTCGCCGAGGAGGAGGTCGACCGTCAGTTCCAGTCGCTCGGTGACGTCGGTCGCCGAGGCCCGGCGGGTAAGCCACGCAACGAGATTGGATAACCACACATCACTGATTACCCGGGCGATGGCCAGTTGACGCTCGGTCGGTTCGCCGTCGTTCATGGCGCGCGCGAAAACCCGGTCCATCACCTTGCCGACCCGGTCCACCTCGGCGGCGGCCGAGGCGTCGGCGAACATGAATGCCCTGGTCATGGCCTCGGTGAGCAGCGGATCGCGCTGCATCATCCTGGTGATCTGGGTGAGCAGCAGATGCATGCGCTCCTGTGGCGTCGAGCCGGCAAGCGGTCTGCGTTTGCCCTCGATCTGCTCGAATTCCCGGGACAGTGCCGAAACGAGCAGGTGCACCTTCGACGGGAAGTAGCGGTAGAGCGTGCCGACCGCGACATCGGCCCGCTCGGCGACCGCGCGCATCTGGACCGCGTCGTATCCGCCCTTGGATGCCAATGCCAGCGTGGCGTCGAGGATGCGCTTGCGCCGTTCCCGTTGCGCGGCCGAACTCAGCTCGTCCTCGCTGAGCGTGGTGACCGTCGTCGGCGCCGACCCGTTCGAGTCGGCTCCCTGCGATCGGGAGGGACTGGCCATTTGCTGAAAGTCCTTTCCTGAAACGTCGTTTCGTCGGCTGGCTTGACATTCGTGCGGTGTCTCTTGACTTACTCCCGACGATGATATTAGAACATGTTCTAGGTGTGGGAGTCACGCCGGAAAGGCGGTATGGAGTGTGACCATCGCCACCACTGACGAGCATAAAGCCGTTCAGGAGTCGATGCGCGGGTGGGCGGGATCGGTGCGCCCAATTGCAACAATGCGGGAGCAGACCGCCGATTTCTGGCGCGCGTATTGGCCCGGGCTGGCCGGGCTCGGAATATTCCGGGTCGCGGTGTGCGAGGCGAACGGCGGCGCCGGTGGGACCGTCGCCGACCTCGCGGTGCTCGTCGAGCAGGCCGCGCACGACCTCGTCGGCGGGCCGGTGCTGGCGACGGCGGTGGCCAACCTGGTCACCGCGGGTGCGCTGGACGAGGAACTGCCGTGCGGTATCGCGCTCGACAACGCTGTCGGCTCCGCTGAGAGCGTACCCGCGGGCACCGCCGGCATCGAACCGGCATCCGGCGCCGTGTTGCTCGATGGTGTCTGGGATCTGGTGCTCGGCGCGGCGCCGGGCACCGCGGTGCTACTGCCCGCCCGGACGCCGAATGGCTTGCGCTGGTGCCTGATTCCGCCGGATACCACCGGGTTGCGGGTGGAGCCGCTCGCACCGGTTGACCCAAGTGCGCCACTGGCGCGAGTGCACTGCGACGCCGTGTCGGTGCCCGACGCGCGGGTGTTCACCGCACCGCACGATGTCGCGGATCTGGTTGCCGCGCTTGCCACCGCGGAACTGGCGGGCATCGCGGGCTGGTGTCTGGAGACCGCGGTCCAGTACGCCAAGGTACGCGAACAATTCGGGCGCAAGATCGGATCTTTCCAAGCGGTCAAACACATTTGCGCCTGGATGCTGTGCCGGACCGAGCTGATCCGCGCGCTGGCCGCCGATGTCGCGGCCGCCGTGGACGAGGGCGGTGCGGAGTTGCCGATCGCGGCTGCCATCGCCGCGGCGGTCGCGCTGGACGCCGCGGTGGAAACCGCCAAGGACTGCATCCAGGTACTCGGCGGCATCGGCTTCACCTGGGAGCACGACGCCCACTTCTACCTGCGCCGGGCTACCGCGCTGCGCCAGCTGCTCGGTGGCGGCGCGCATTGGCGGGCCAGGGTCACCGAGCTGACCCGCTCCGGCGCCCGCCGGACCACCGGCGCCGACCGGGTGCTCGCCGCCGAAGACATTGCCGCCATTCCGGATTCGTGGCATCGCGAGCTGGTCGCGCAGATCGCCGAGATCGCGGCGCTGCCCGCCGAGCGGCAGCGGGCCGCGCTCGTCGACGCCGGGCTGGTGATGCCGCACTGGCCGCCGCCCTACGGCCGCGACGCGAATGCCACCGCGGGACTTGTCATCTCGGAGGAATTGCGGCGGGCCGGGGTGGCGGTGCCCGATATCGTGATCGGCGGCTGGGCGATTCCGACGCTGCTGCGCCACGGAACCCAGGATCAGATCGATCGGTTCGCGCTGCCGACGTTGCGCGGCGAGATCATCTGGTGCCAGCTGTTCAGCGAGCCGGAGGCGGGTTCGGATCTGGCGGCGCTGCGCACCACGGCGAAGCGGGTCGAGGGCGGTTGGCGCCTGCGCGGGCAGAAGATCTGGACTTCCGAAGCCACCAGGGCGGATTGGGCGATCTGCCTGGCGCGCACCGATGCCGCCGCGCCGAAACACCGTGGCATCAGCTACTTCCTGGTCGATATGCGCACCGGCGGCATCGAGGTGCGGCCGCTGGTGCAGATCACCGGACAGGCCAGGTTCAGCGAGGTATTCCTCGACGACGTATTCGTGCCGGACGACTGCCTGGTCGGCGCGCTGAACGATGGATGGCGGATCGCCAGATCCACCCTGTCGCACGAGCGGATCGCCATGAGCGGCAACGGAATCGGCGCCGAGCTGGAGGAACTGCTGGCGCGGCTGCCCGCCACCGGCCCGGGTGCGGAACTGCGCAACGACCGGCTGGGCGGACTTGTCGCCGAGGCGGTTTCGGGTCTGCTGCTGGAGCAGCGGGCCGCCGCGACCACCATCGCGGGCGGTGACGCGGGCGCGCAGAGCAGCGTCCGCAAGCTGGTCGGCGTGCGGCACCGTCAGGCGGTGGCGGAATTCGCGGTCGAGACGGCGGGGCCCGCCGGGGCGCAGGAGAACGCGGCGGTCACCGAATTTCTGCAAACCCGTTGCCTTTCCATCGCGGGCGGCACCGAACAGATCCTGTTGACGGTGGCCGGGGAACGCATCCTCGGACTGCCGCGCGACGCGGACGGTTAAACGAGAACCGGGAGATGAGCGTGGACTTCACCAGGGACGAGGGTCAGGACGCGGTGGCCGAGGTCGTCGTCGGATTGCTGGAGCGCGAGCCCGCGCGCGATATCGGGCTGTGGCCGAGCCTGGTCGAGACCGGGCTGCTCTCGGTCGCGCTGCCGGAGCGATTCGGCGGCGACGGCCTCGGCCTGCCCGAAATATCGGTGCTGCTCACCGAATTGGCGACCGACGCGGTGGCGGTGCCCGCGCTGCCGACCCTCGGCTTCGGGCTGCTCGCGCTGTTGCCGGTATTGCCGGACCGGGTCGCGCAGCGGGTGTATCCGGAGATCGCGCAGGGTGCGGTGGTCACGGCGGCGCTCAACGAGCCCGCCGCACCGTTCGCGGTGAAGCCGGAAACCCATGCGGTCTCCGACGGCAGCACCGTGCGGATCACCGGACACAAGGTGGCCGTGCCATATGCGGAGCAGGCCCGCTGGCTGCTGATACCCACCGATTCCGGTGTAGCTCTTGTTGATTCGGACGCTCAGGGACTGACCAAGACCCCGTCACCGGTCTCCGGCGGCATGCCGGAGTGCACGGTGCTGCTGGATCAGGTGGTGATACCCACCGAACAGCTGCTGCCCGGTGCGCTCGGCCGACTACATCGGCTGGCGCTGGCCTCGATCGGTTCGGTGGCCGACGGACTGCTGAAGGGCGCGATCACGCTCACCGCCGAACATCTGCGCACCCGAAGGCAATTCGGCCGTCCGCTGGCGGAATTCCAGGCGGTGGCGCAGCAGATCGCCGACCTGTACGTCATCTCGCGCACCCTGCACGCCGCCGCGGTATCCGCTAATTGGGCGCTCGCACAGGATGATTCGAGCCAGGCCCATCAGGACCGGATCGATGACGACCTGGAGATCCTGGCCTACAGCGTCGCCGCCGACCTGCCGCGCGCCATGCAGAAGTGTCATCACCTGCACGGCGGCCTCGGCGTCGATATCACCCATCCGATGCACCGCTACTACTCACAGGCCAAGGACATCGCCCGCTGGCTCGGCGGCGCATCCTTCCGGCTCGACCGTCTGGGGGCGAGATGTTCGTCGATCTGACCACCGAACAGCGCGAGCTGCGCGCCGAATTACGTTCCTACTTCGCCGGTCTCGTCACGCCCGAAGAGGAAGCCGAGATGGCGATCAACCGGCACGGCGATGCCTACCGCGCGGTGGTCCGGCGCATGGGTCGCGACGGCTGGCTCGGTGTCGGCTGGCCGATCGAATACGGCGGCCAGGGATTCGGACCGGTCGAACAGCAGATCTTCTTCAATGAGGCGGTGCGGGCGGATGTTCCGCTGCCGCTGGTCACGCTGCTCACGGTCGGCCCGACGCTGCAGCAGTTCGGCACCGATGCCCAGAAGCAGCGTTTCCTGCCCGGAATCCTGTCCGGCGAAATCCATTTCGCCATCGGCTACTCCGAACCGGAGGCGGGTACCGACCTGGCGGCGCTGCGGACCAGCGCCGTGCGCGACGCGTCCGGCGACTGGATCGTGAACGGGCAGAAGTTCTTCACCACCGGCGCGCACGAGGCCGATTACATCTGGCTGGCCTGTCGCACCGGAACGGCGGAATCGCGCCACCGCGGCATCACCATCCTCATCGTCGATACCACCGATCCCGGCTATTCGTGGACGCCGATCATCACCTGCGACGGCGCACACCACACCAACGCAACATATTTCGACGATGTCCGGGTGCCCGCCGACATGCTGGTCGGCGCGGAGAACGGCGGATGGAAGCTCATCACGACCCAGCTCAACCACGAGCGGGTCAGCCTCGGGCCATCCGGCAAGATCGAACAGCTCTACGACCGGGTCCGGGAGTGGGCACAGCCGCGCGGTGTGCTCGCCGAGGGCGAGGTGCGGCGCACGCTCGGCCGCATCCACGCCATGGTGCGGCTCAACGAACTGCTGAACTGGCAGGTCGCCGCCACCCACGGCGATCAGGCCACCGTCATCGCGGATGCCTCGGCCACCAAGGTGTTTTCGACGGAATCGCTGCAGGAGGCGGGTCGGCTGGCGGAGGAGGTGGTCGGGCACTACGGCGATCCGGCCGATCCGGCCACCGCCGAACTCCTCACCTGGCTGGACCGCCGGACCAAACAGAACCTGGTGGTGACCTTCGGCGGCGGCATCAACGAGATCATGCGCGAGCTGGTCGCCACCGCGGGCCTCGGCCTGCCACGAGTACCGCGCTGAGAACCAAGGAGACGCGCATGCCGGAAACCCTTGCCCCGGAAGCGATTATGAAGGCCGCCGGGGCCATCATGGCCGACGGCGACTGCCCGCCGCGGCTCGGTCGCGATCCGGTCAATCAGCCGATGATCAACAACTGGGTCGAGGCCATCGGCGATACCAACCCGATCTACGTCGACGAGGCCGCCGCCCGCGCGGCCGGGCACCCGGGAATCGTCGCACCACCCGCCATGGCTCAGGTGTGGACCATGCCGGGACTCAATCGCTCGCGGCCGGAGAGCGATCCGATGGACCAGACCTTCCGGCTGCTGGACAGCGCCGGTTACACCTCGGTGGTCGCCACCGACTATCAGCAGACATATCACCGGTATCTGCAAGTGGGGGAGCAGGTTTCGGTGGTCAACCGGCTGTCGGACATTCGTGGGCCGAAGCGGACCGCGCTGGGCGAGGGCTGGTTCATCACCTTCCAGATGTCATGGAAGGTCGGCGATGAGGTCGTCGTCGAAATGCTGTTCCGGATGCTGAAATTCGCGCCGGGCACCGCACAGGCGCCATCCGGCGAACGGGTCAAGCCGCTCGTCTCGCTGGACACCGAATTCTTCTGGGAGGGGACCAAACTCGGCGAGTTGCGGATACAGCGGCTACCCGATGGTTCGCTGCGCCATCCGCCGATTCCGGCGCTGTGGCTGGACAAGTCGGAGACCACCGACTATCTGGTCGCGTCCGGGCGCGGGACGGTATTCAGCTACGTCGTGCACCATGCGCCGAAAGTGCCTGGGCGGCAGCTGCCGTTCGTGGTCGCGCTGGTCGAACTGGAGGAGGGCGTGCGGATGCTCGGCGAGTTGCGCGGTGTCGATCCGGGCGCGGTGGAGATCGGTCTGCCGGTGCGGGTGGTATTCGAGAAGTTGGATGACACAGGCGCTTTGCCCTACTGGGTGGTGGAGAAATGACTACAGCATCGCGTACCGGTGCGCCGATGACAGCGGAGCCGACCGTCGAGATCGGTACCGTACTGCCGGAACTCGTTATCGAGGCCGATCCCACCTTCATCATCGGTACGGCCTTGGCCACCAGGGATTTCCAGGATGTCCACCACGACAGGGACAAGGCGGTCGCCCGCGGTTCCAAGGACATCTTCGTCAATATCCTCACCGATGCCGGGCTGGTGCAGCGATTCGTCACCGACTGGGCCGGGCCGCGCGCCATCGTCAAATCGATCGCCTTGCGCCTGGGCGTGCCGCTGTACGCGGGTGACGCCCTGACCCTCACGGGAACGGTCACCGCGATCGAGGCGGGCGATATCCACATCGACGTCGTCGGGCGGGACAGCCTCGGCGATCACATCACGGCGAAAGCCGTTATCGCCTATCGGAGTTCGCATGACTGACCAGGGCATCTCGGGCCGTGCCGCGATCGTCGGCATCGGCGCGACCGACTTCTCGAAGGACTCCGGACGCAGCGAGTTGCGGTTGGCGGCGGAGGCGGTGGGCGCGGCGCTGACCGACGCCGGTCTGACACCTGCGGATGTCGACGGGCTCACCACCTTCACGATGGATACCAACACCCAGGCCGCCGTCGCGCGCGCGGTCGGCATTCCGCGGCTGAAGTTCTTCAGCCACATCGGATACGGCGGTGGCGCCGCCTGCGCGACCATCCAGCAGGCCGCCATGGCGGTAGCCACCGGCATCGCCGATGTGGTTGTCGCCTATCGCGCGTTCAACGAGCGTTCGGTCTCCCGCTTCGGTCAATTCTCGACGGCTTTGGCCGCGGCGCCCACCTCGTCCGGCATCGACGCGGGCTGGTCCTATCCGCAGGGCCTCGGCACCCCTGCCGCTCAAGTCGCCATGGTCGCCCGCCGGTATATGCATGTATACGGCGCTACGAGTGCGGATTTCGGTCGCGTCGCGGTGGCCGACCGCAAACACGCCGCCGTAAACCCGGCCGCCTTCTTCTACGGCAGGCCGATAACCCTGGAGGAGCACCAGAATTCGCGCTGGATCGCCGAACCGCTGCACCTGCTCGACTGCTGCCAGGAATCCGACGGCGGCGTCGCGATCGTGGTCACCAGCGTCGAACGCGCCCGCGACCTGCCGCAGCGCCCGGCCGTAATCGCCGCCGCCGCACAGGGTTCCGGCGCCGACCAGTACGTGATGACCAGCTACTACCGCGACGCGCTCACCGGACTTCCGGAAATGGGGCTGGTCAGCGAACAACTATGGGCCCAAAGCGGTTTGCGTCCCAGCGATATGCAGGCCGCCATCCTTTACGACCACTTCACGCCCTTCGTCCTCATGCAGCTGGAGGAACTCGGCTTCTGTGGCCGGGGTGAGGCCAGGGATTTCATCGCCGACGGCGCGATCGAACTCGGCGGCCGCCTGCCGCTCAACACCCACGGCGGCCAACTCGGCGAGGCCTACATCCACGGCATGAACGGCATCGCCGAGGCCGTCCGCCAGATCCGCGGCACCTCGGTGAACCAGGTCCCCGATCCGCAGAATGTCATCGTCACCGCGGGCACCGGTGTCCCCACCTCCGGTCTGATCCTCAGCGCCAACTGAACGGAGCCGACTGTTCGGGTCAGCCGGTCGGCGCGGCAGGTTGGTCTCCGGTGCGGCTGCGGCGGGCCAGGCCCTGGATCACCAATGTGTACAGCGCGATGATGAGGATCGGGGCGGCGATGGGGGCCCAGGCCAGGTTCAACGGGAGGAATGCGGACAGTGCGGCGGCGGCCGCGAAGGTGATGGCGCCGGCGACGGAGGGGATGGTCGTCGGGACGACACCGGCGGGCGCGGTGACGGTCGCGGTATTGAGCAGGTAGGTGGTGCACACCAAACCCGTTGCGGCAGCGGATAGTACGCCGGTGTCGGCGATGGCGAGCGCCGCGATGGCGAGCAGTACCGCGGCGACCGCGGCGGGGCGGAACCACCAGCCGGCGACCACCAGGACGGCGGCCGGAATGGTGAGCACGGGCGCCATGATGCCGACGGCCGTGACGAGGAGCGCACCGGCGAGCACCGCGAGGAATCTGGTCATCGGTGCACCCGAACGGTGCGGCGATGCTCCGGGAGTACACGCATCGCCTGGTCGAGCCGGGCCTCCTCCGGCCAGGCGACGATATCGACACCGACGGTGCCCATATCGCGGTACATCGCGGTGCGCTCCAGCTGCCACATCTTGGCCAGCGTCGGTTCGAGGCCGTCGTTGAAAGGGTTGCCGCGCAAGACATCCACGGCCACCACCACATGCCCGCGCTTGCGCAGATCGATCAGCGCCAGCGCGAACTGGGTGTCGAGCAGCGTCGAGAACGCCACCACGATGGCCCCGAGCGGCACCGCCGCATGCGGTGCGAGCGTGCCGGTGGTCGGGATGTGCTCGTCGCCGACGTCGAGCACGGTGTCGACGATCCGATAGAACTGGCGGCGGCCGATATCCGGGCGCAGCCACCGCGGCGACCGGCCGAGACAGACGACGGCCGTCCGATCGCCCGCCTGCAGCGTCGACTGCACCACCTGGGCCGCGCCGCGCACCGACAGTTCGAGCGAGTCGCTGGCCGGACCGGGCGCCTGCTGCGAAGTATCCACCAGCACAACGACATCGGCGGACCGATTGGTGAGCCGTTCGGTGACGTAGAGCCTGCCGCGGCGCGCGCTCACCGGCCAATTGATGGTGCGCAGCTGATCGCCGGGCGCATAGGCGCGAATATCGGCGTACTCCACCCCCGGACCGTGCTTGCGGGTGAGGTGGGTGCCGATTCGTTCCGGAAGTTCGGTGCGCGGCAACCGGATTCGCTGTGGGTCGGCAATCGGGTAGACGAACAATTGTCCGGCGGGCAGTATCGCGGTGGCCACCGCGAGCCCGGCCGGATTCAGCGCGGAAACCCGCACGAATATGGGATACCGGCCCCAGCGCCGCGTCGAGAGCGCGAGCCGCAGCCCGGCCGGTGTCTGCCCGGAATCGACCGCTTCCTCGACCTGAATATCCAGTCCGGCAACCTTTTCCGGTTTGCAGCGAAGCAGCGCGTGCCCGTGCTCGACGAACGCGGCGATGGTCAGCACCACCTCCTCGGTTTCGAAGCACCGCAGCGTTCCGCCGCCGTCGACCTGAATTCTGGTGGTGGACAGCTGAAGTGGCGCGGTGGCGAGCACGCCGAGCAGCGGTGCGGCGAACACCACCAGCTGCCATTTGCCGAGTGCGATCGCCGAGACCAGTGCGACCGCCGCACATCCGGCCAGCATGTACACCAGTGGCGCCGGGCGCCAAGACAATTCGGCGTCTACGGCGGTGCTCGCGTCGCGATGCCTCATGTCACGGTGGCGCGCGGCACGGGCAGGCGGCGCAGGAGTTCGGCGATCACGTCCTCGCCGCGGATCCGGCGCACCCACATCTCCGGCCGCAGCGTGATCCGGTGCGCCATCGCGGGCACGGCCAGCGCCTTGACGTCCTCCGGGATCACGTAGTCGCGCCCGAGCAGCAGCGCCCTGGCCCGCGACATCTGCACCAGATCGAGTTCGGCACGCGGGCTGGCGCCGACCTCGACCTGCGGATGACTGCGGGTGGCCGCCGCGAGGGCGACGACATACCCGACCACGTCCGGATGCACCGTGACGTATTCGACCGCCTGCCGCATCTCCAGCAACCCCGTGGCGTCCACCACGGTGCCGACGACGGGGGGTGTCGCGCCGCGCTCCAGCCTGCGCCGGATCATCTGCGTCTCATCCTGTTCGGACAGATATCCGAGCCGCAGTTGGATGGCGAACCGGTCCAGCTGCGCCTCCGGCAGCGGATAGGTGCCCTCGTACTCGATCGGGTTGTCGGTGGCCAGCACGATGAAAGGTTGTGGCAGCGGGTAGGTTTCGCCGTCGATGCTGACCTGCCCCTCGGCCATCGCCTCCAGCAGGGCCGCCTGCGTCTTGGGCGGGGTGCGGTTCACCTCGTCGGCGAGCAGCACATTGGTGAAGACCGGTCCACGGCGGAAAGTGAAACGGCCCGAGGACATGTCGTAGATGGTGGAGCCGAGCAGATCGGCGGGCAACAGATCGGGCGTGAACTGCACCCGGGTGAACTGCAGGCCGAGCGCGGCCGAAAACGACCGGGCTATCAGGGTTTTCCCGAGCCCGGGTAGATCCTCGATCAGAATATGCCCGCCCGAAAGCACGGCGATCATGATGAGCTGTAGCTCATCCTGTTTGCCGACGACGACGCGGCCGATCTCGCGCAGAACGGCCTCGCTGCGCTGCACGGTGGCTTCCATCGGCATCGTCATATGGCTACTCGCAGTCGGTTCAACCTGTTCACATCCTTTGCAGACGCTGGAGGATTTCGTCGAGGGCGGCCCGGCCCGGTGCGCGGCCGCGTTCGTCGCGGGGTGTGGCGGCGGCCGGGTCGACCCAGCGCCACAGCTCCGGACCGAACCGCAGCAGGCCCGCGGCCTCGGTGGCCTTGCGGTTCTTGGTAATTCGCAGCCCGGTGGACAGCTCGAATTCCTTGGCGAGCATCGGCCGCAGGTGGCGGTCCCAGTCGGCGCGGCTGCCGTCGGCGCGTTCGGCGAGTATTTCGGCCCTGGCCTGCCAGCGGCGCAGCATCTCGGCCGGGCCGTTCTCGATTTCGTCGAGCTCCGGTGCGGGCGGGCGGGGTTGTCGTTCGAACAGTGACAGCAGCAGTTGAGCGCAGACCAGCGCGACGAGTATCGCGGCGGCGAACAGCATTGCGCCACGGGCAGTCCGGAAGGTGGCCGCGTATATCACCAGCAGCGCGAGCGCGGCGGCGATGGCGATTCCCCAGCGGGTCATACCTTTTCCCCCTGCAGGTCGGCGAGCACGATGCGCAGCAGCTGTTCGGCACGCATGCGCTGCCATTCGAGCATGGCGTGCGGGCTGAACCTGGCCTCCTCGAACAGCGCGACCAGCTCGCGCGCGGACGCGTCGTGCAGCGCGCCGCGTTCGAAGGCGCGGGCCAGCACCTCCATCGGGGTGTCCGAAACCAATGGCGCCGCGGCGCGATCGATCGACAATCCGCGTTCCATCGCGACATAGCAGGCGATGATCGCGGTGCGCGGATCCTGTCCCGGTGCGCTGACCGCGGCCAGACCCATCTCGGCCGCCCTGGTGAGCGAATCCATCGTGGTCGGCGCCGGTTCGGGTTCGAGCGGCGGGGCCGGATCGGTGTGGTGCCTGGTCGATACGGCGACGGCGATGAGGCCGATCAGCGCGACGGCGATGAGCCCGATCGCGCCGACCGCGACGAAAAGTACCGGCGCGCCGGATAATCCGGATGGCTCGCCGGAATTGGTTGCCGTGGAGACAGTTTCGCTGGTAGAAGGCTCGGGGGACGGTACGGCGGTCGAGCGGGTCTCCGGGCTGCGGGTGCCGATTCCGATCAGCGCGACCGCGGCGACCAGCGCCGCGGCGACGCCCAGCGCGATGAGCGCACCGAGCAGCGGCAGGCCGATCCCGCCTGGTCGGCGCCTGCGCTCGATTTCCGGCAGTGCCAGCGGCAGCCGGTGCTGGCCGACGATCACGCCGGCGGCCAGGATCACCATCGAAACGGTGAGCAACACCGGCATCAGCGCGGCGGCGAGCGTGGACGGCAGGGCCGGATGATTCCCGGATCCGCCGGTGCCCGGGATGTGGCCGCGCAGCGCAATCGTGGCAACCGCGAGCAGCGTGATCAGCACGATCACGCGGAATAACGCGGCTCGCGCCACGGCCACAGCGTTACCACCAAACCTCAGTGCCAGCGAACAGGCACATGGTTACATGCCGAACGGTTCGCGCGAGCGAGAATCGATTTCTTAGGAAAACGCCCGCTTATTTCGAGCCGGGATTGTCCACCAATGTCAATTGCCCTGCGGCGGCAGAGTTCTGCAGTTCGCCGAGGCGGCTGGCGGCGCGCGCCAGATCGGGCACGCCGACAACGCCGGACAGCAGGCCCGGCAGTGGTTCGGCGGCGTAGACGGTGAGCTCGGAGTCCGCGTCGTACAGCACGTCGACGAGGTTGACCAGGCGCATGGTCCAGTCCGGCGGGACGGTGCGCAGCGGCGGGATATCGCGCAGGAGCCAGCGCGGGTATCGGTGTGCCAGCTGTACATAATCGGCGGCCGCGGTCGGTGTGCCGCACAGCGCGGCGAAATCTATTGCGAGGCAGCCATCCGCGTCCGAACGGGCGATCAAATGTCTGGTCCCCACCCGGATTTCGGTCTGACCGGCGGCGGGTGCCGGTCCGACCAGGTAGCAACCGTTGGTGAAGCCGCCGCGGGCGGTGGCCCTGGTGCGGTAGTCGAGTGGTCCGTCCACGGCCAGCACGTCGAGGTGTGCCTGGATCTCGTCGATGCTCGGCTGGAATTTCGCGTGGAACAGCGGATTCGGCAACAGTTCGTTCGGCGGATAGTTGGACGTGACAACCAGCGTGGTGCGACGGGCGAAGAGCGCGCGCAACATTCGGGCGATGAGCATGGCATCGCCGATATCGTGCACGTGGAATTCGTCGAAGCAGACAAGTCGGGCATTGCCGGTCAACGCCTCGATCGCCGTTTGGATCGAACCCGATTCATGTGCGGCGGAATGTAATTCGGCGAAGAATTCATGAAAGTGGAAGCGGCGCTTCCGCTCGGAATCGACAGATGCGTAGAACCGGTTCAACACCATCGTCTTGCCGCGACCCGGACGCCCGTGCAGATAGACCCCGCGCTGCCGCTTGCGCGGCCTGCCGCGTCCGTCCAGCAATCGCGCCAGTCGTGCCGCGGCGCGCGCCTGGTCCGCATCCGGTTCGATATCGCCGATTTCCATGTCGACCTCCTCATCCTCTACAGTTGTAGAGGATGGTTTGCTGGACGGACAGGGAAGGTGACGATGTCCACACCGGACAGGCGCGCGTCGATCGTCGACGCGGCCATCGATATCATTGCGGCACAAGGTATTCGAGCGCTCACCCACCGTGCCGTCGACAGCGCCCTCGACCTGCCCGCCGGATCGGCGTCCTACTATTTCCGCACCAAACGCGCGCTCCTGGAGGGGATCGTCGACCGGATCGCCGCGCGGTCCCGCGCCGACTTCCTGACCGGCGGATTCGAGTCGGTGGACCTGGGTGACCCGAACGCGGTCGCCCGCGCCAACGCGATCTGGTTGGACCGGCTGCTCGCGCGGCGGCGCAACCAGCTGATCGCGCGGCATGCGCTCATCATCGATCTGCGGTTGGACGCCGAACTCCACGACCGATTGGCGCGCAGCCTGTTCTCTGTCGAACATGCGCGAAAGTTGTTCGAGCACATGGGTTTTTCTGATCCAACCAGCGCGGCGGCGGATTTCCTCGCGCTGCTGGAGGGAGCCGTGTTCGACCGCTTCGCCGGTGCCCGTGCACAGCTAGCGACAGGTACGCCGGACAGCGTCGACCAGCTGACCCGGCTGCTGACACCCTTTCTGACGCATCAGGGCCAGCCGCGTTCGCTGTAGGCGGGGCCGCCGAGGTAGGCGCGAATGCCGGCCGCCGAATATTCGATGATCCGCTCCGGTAGCCCGTCGAGCGAAAACCAGCGCAGCTCATAGCAGTTATCGGGTTCGCGGTTCACCGGATCGCCGGACCACCGTTCGGCGACGAAGAACAGCCCGATCCTGGCCGGGCGGCCCGGGGCGACAACATGTGCGGTGTGGATGAACCGCAGATCGGCCGGTTCGATCAGCACGCCGGTCTCCTCGAACGCCTCCCGCGCCGCACCGGCCGTCGCCGACTCGTTCGATTCGAGCTTGCCCGCGGGCAGATGCCATCGGCCGTCGAACTCCCGATCGGCGCTGCGGCGCAGGCTGAGCAGCAGTTCGGTGCCGCGGACGAGCAGGACGTGCACGTCGACGAGATGACGCTCGGTCATTCGAACGGCCCGGCAAACGGTGTCATGCCGGCGAGTCTGCCAGCACGGACCGACCATGACAGGTGTCACGGTCAGGTCGTGATGGTTCGCAGAGTCGGTGCGGGGCGCGCGTCCGTAGCGTTCTTTCTGACAGGAAGTGCGGATAACCCCAGTTCAGGAGCACCGATATGACGACAACCTCGACCGAACCCGAGCAGGTCGTTGCGAATCCCATGCGGCCGAATCTGCTGACGATGCTGCGGCCGATGGCGCTGGACATCGGGTTGCCGCTCATCGCGTACTACGGGACGACCGCACTCGGTTATTCGGATTTCACCGGGTTGCTGGCTGGGACGGTGTTCTCCGGCGGCTTGCTCGGATACCAGGCGATCCGGGCGCGCAAGTTGGACGGGATGTCGGTGCTGATGCTGGCGATCTTCGCCTTCGGACTGGCGACCTCGCTGATCACCGGCGATCCCCGGATGATGATCGTCAAGGATTCGGCGGGCACGCTCACCGCGGGCGTCGCGATTCTGGTGAGTGCGCTGATCGGCAGGCCGTTGACGTATTACGGTGCGCACAAGGCGATTTCGACCCGTGGCCCGGAGGCGCTTGCCGCGTTCGAAGAGAAGTACCGCACCATCCCGGCAGTGCGCAGGTCCTTCGTCCACGTGGGATATCTGTGGGGCGTAGGACTTTCCGCCGAGGCGGTGCTGCGGGTGGTGCTGGCCTTCCAGCTGCCGGTGCACACGATGGTGTGGCTGTCCACGGTGCTGATGGTTGCGACCATGACCGGCCTGATGGTGGTCAGCATCATGGTCGGGAAGCGCAACCGGGATCGGTGACGAGAGAGGTGGGTGAACTACCCACCTGATCTCATTCGGACCGAAAACTCAGCTTGACGTCGCCGAGTACGGCGGCGTCTTCGCGTTCGACAACCGTTGCGGCGATGGTCAATTCGTCATCATCACGCCAGATCCGGGTCCGGATGGTCTCGCCGGGATAGAGCACCCCGGCGAAGCGGGCGCGAAAGCCGGTCACCCGGCTCGCATCAGAGTCGAGCGCGGTATCGGTGGCCGCCTTGCACACCATCCCGTAGGTGCACAGGCCGTGCACGATCGGGTTGGGAAAGCCTGCGGCGCGGGCGAATTCGGGATCGGAATGCAGCGGGTTACGGTCGCCGCACAGGCGGTAGAGCAGCGCCTGCTGCGGCAGTGTCGGCGTGGTGACGTCGTAATCCGGGGCCCGATCCGGCAATTCGGATTTGACGCTGGGTCCGCGCTCGCCGCCGAAGCCGCCCTCACCGCGGGCGAAGATCGAGGAGCGGGCGGTCCACAGCGGTGCGCCGTCGGAGCCGGTCGCGGTCGTCTCCTGCACGATCACCGCGGCCGTTCCCTTGTCCCAGATCTCGGCGATCCGCCCCGTGACGGTCGCCTTGCCCGCGGCCGGGATCGGGCGGTGCACCCGCACCTCCTGATTCCCGTGCACCACATGCGCGAGCTCGATGTCGATGCCGGGGAAGTGGACTCGGGGCGGTTCGGTTTCCCGCAGCGTCGGCGCGACCGTCGCGAAGGTCGGAAGTACTTGCGGTGCGGTGTCGTTCAGGTAGCGCAGTTCCGCCGGGTCGGTCCAGCGCGCGCCCGCGCCCAGGCCGAGATGGTAGAGCTGCACATCCGATGGGGTCCAGCTGCACTCCCGGCTCGGAAGTTCCGCGCCGAGTGCGACTTTCGGATCGATGGGCATCAGTTCTCCTCCTGGCCGCCGACGGCGGATGCGATCGGATGGTCCGCCTTTTTCCGCGCCATGTCGAGTACGGCGAGGTATCCGAAGGTCAGCGCCGGTCCGATGGTCGCGCCGGGGCCCGCGTAGGTGTGGCCCATCACCGGTGCGCTGGTATTGCCGCACGCGTACAGGCCGTCGATCACCGACTTGTCCTCGCGCAGCACCCGTCCCGCGGTGTCGGTGACCAAACCGCCCTTGGTGCCGAGATCGCCCGGCACGATCTGCACCGCGTGGAACGGCGGCTGTACCAGCGCGGCGAGGCAGGGATTCGGCTTGTTGGTCGGATCGCCGTAGTAGCGGTCGTACGCGCTGTCGCCGCGCCCGAAATCCGCGTCCTTGCCGGTCGCGGCGAACCCGTTGAACCGCTCGACGGTGGCGCCGAGCCGATCGGCGGGCACCCCGATCTTCTCCGCCAGCTCGGTAATGGTCGGCGCGGAGGCGATCACGCCCTTCTCCAGCCAGCGACGCGGAAACCGCTGTCCCGGTTGCAATCCCGCGAAGATGTAGCGGTTCCGGTAGCGCTGGTCGAAGATCAGCCAGGCGGGAATGTTCTCGCCGGGCCCCTCGCCCTGTCCGTACTCGCCGCCGTACATGGTGTGCACCGCCTCGACATACGGCGCGGATTCGTTGCCGAACCGCTCGGCCCGGTCGTTGACGATCAGGCTGCCCGGCAGATTGCGTTCGGCCAGGCAGAACCACGGGCCGCCGGTGAGCGGGATCGACGGACCCCACCAGGCGTCGGCCATGAAATCGACCGCGGCGCCGAGCTTCTGGCCGGCCCGGATACCGTCGCCGGTATTCGAGGACGCACCCGTCGTCCATTCGGTGCCGATCGGTTCGCGCTGGTATTTGTGCCGCATCTCGGCGTTGTGCTCGAAGCCGCCGCTGGCCAGCAGCACGCCGTAGCGGGCGCGCACCGTCACCTCGTTCCCCTCGTGTTCCACCTGGACGCCGACCACCACGCCGTCCTCGGTGATGAGGTCGGTCAGCGGAGTGTTGAGCAACAGGGGAATTCGCGCGTCGAGCAGTGCCTTGCGCAGCGCGGCGACCAGCGCCTGCCCGCGCCCGACGAGGCGCTGCCCGAGTGCCCGTGCCTTGAAGGTGCGCGCGCCAACCCGGAATACCCGCAGGAAGCCGCGCGCGGTGCGCCGATGCAGGTTCAGCCACTTGAAATCGGCCTGGGTGACAACGACATTCAGCGGCGCCTTGGCGAAATCGGGTTGCATGGCGCGTGCCTCGGCGCCGAGTGCCTTGGTGTCGAACGGCTTCGGCTCCACCGAGCGGCCGAGTGCCCGCCCGCCCGGCGCCTCCGGGTAGTAGTCGGAGTAGCCGGGCACCCATCGCATCTTCAGCGGGGTGTTGCGCAGCAGGAAGTTGAACGCCTCCGGCCCCCGGTCGATATAGGTGTCGATCCTGTCCCGGTCGACCACATCGCCGATGATGCTGTGCAGGTAGGTGCGGGCCGCCTCGATATCGTCCGCACCCGCCTTCTTCAGCGCGTCGTTGGTCGGTATCCACACGCCGCCGCCGGAGCGCGCGGTCGAGCCGCCGTAGAACTCCGACTTCTCGACGATCACCACGCTGAGACCCCGGTGAGCTGCGGTGAGGGCGGCGGTCATACCGCCGGCGCCGCTGCCGACCACCACCACGTCGTATTCCCGATCAATCATGTAGAACACGTTATAGAATGATGCCGCTGTTGGTCTATGTTGTCTGGCAGCAGACTTTTATACATTGAGAAAACTTGTTTCAGTTTCGGACCGGAGTGAAGTACATGGGGCGCGAGTGGGACCTGACCGCGGACGTGGTCGTCGTCGGATTCGGTGCGGCGGGCGCCGCCGCGGCGCTGGAGGCGGCCGCCGCCGGTGCGCAGGTGCTCGCGCTGGACCGGTACGCGGGCGGCGGCGCGTCGACGCTGTCCGGCGGCGTCGTCTACGCGGGCGGCGGCACATCGATCCAGCGCGCGGCCGGTATCGACGACACGCCGGAGGCGATGCTCGCCTATCTGGAAAACGAAGTGGGGGACGTGGTTTCCCCGGAAACACTACGGCGTTTCGTCGACGAAAGTCCGGCGATGATCGAATGGCTTGCCGGACATGGTGTTCCGTTCGAGGCGTCGCTGTGTCCGTACAAAACCTCCTATCCGAACGACGACTACTACCTCTACTACTCGGGCAGCGAGGCATCCGGCATGGGCCGGGCCGCCGCGAAGCCCGCACCGCGCGGGCACCGCGCGAAAGGCCGGGGAACGTCGGGAAAACAGCTGTACGGACCGCTCGCCGCCGCCGCGTCCCGGATGGGTGTGCGCTTGGAAACCCTCACCAGGGCAACGCAATTGATCACCGATGACAACGGAACGGTGATCGGCGTCGAATGCCGGACGTTGCGCGACGCGCCGGGCGGCGTGCGCGCCCGATACACCAGGATGGCCAAGCTATCCGCGAAACCCGGCATCTACTACCGCCCGCTGCGGCAGGCCATGGATCGTCAACTGGCACGGCTGGATCGCCGCTACGCCACCACGATTCGAGTGCACGCCCGCCGCGGCGTCGTGGTCAGCGCGGGCGGCTTCATGGCCAACCGCGGCATGGTCAGGGAGCACGGCCCGCAATATCGCGGCGGGCTGATACTCGGCACCAGCGGCGACGACGGCAGCGGCATCCGGATGGCCCAGCAGGTGGGCGCGGCCACCGACCGGATGGGCAATATCTCCGCGTGGCGGTTCATCCTGCCGCCCAGCGTGTTCACCGGCGCGCTGCTGGTGGACGCGGCGGGCGGCCGGGTGATCGACGAAACCAGGTACGGCGCGGCGGTGGGCCACAAGCTGATCAACGAGCACGGCGGAAAGGGTTGGGTACTCGCCGATTCCGAGTTGATGCGCACGGCAGCCGCGCAGATCCGCACCCAGTCGACCTGGTTCCAGCGGGCCCAGTTCGAGGCGATGCGTCGCACCGCGGTGCGCGGTGCGACGTTGGAAGCCGTTGCCGCCAAGGCCGGAGTCGATCCGGCCGGGCTGCGTGCGACGGTCGCGGCGCACAACGACGCCATCGAGGCGGGCGCACCCGACCCGGTCGGCAAACCCGCCGAATTCACCAAACCCGCACGCGTTGCGCCGTTCTGGCTGTTGGATGTCGGCATCAAACCGAGCCTGACCAATCCCTGCGCGATGCTTACGCTGGGCGGCGTCGTCGTCGACGAGCGCACCGGCGCGGTGAAATCCGCTGCGGGTGCGGATATTCCAGGTCTGTACGCGGCGGGACGCACCGCCGTCGGGATCTGCTCGGACTCGTATGTGAGCGGGCTTTCGCTGGCCGACTGCATCTTTTCCGGACGCCGCGCGGGCAAGTCCGCGGCCGGAATCGAGCAGGTGCTCGATCAGACAATCGTGGAAGGGAATTAGCGTTGCTGTCCGACGCGGTACGCACCGAACTGGCCGATGAACTCGCGCGCGCCGAGCGCGACCGGGTGCCCATCGATCCGCTCATCACCCGGTATCCGGATATCGACGTGGTCGATGCGTACGAGATCCAGCTGATCAATATCCGGCGCAGGCTCGACGGCGGCGCGAAGGTGGTGGGGCACAAGGTCGGCCTGTCGTCGGAGGCCATGCAGCGGATGATGGGCGTCGACGAACCGGATTACGGCCACCTGCTCGCGGAAATGGAAGTGCGCGAGGACATTCCGGTCGATGAGGGGCGTTACCTGTATCCGCGGGTGGAGGTGGAGGTCGGCTTCCTGCTCGGCGCCGACCTGCCCGGTGAGAACTGCACCGAGGCAGACGTATTGGCGGCGACCGTGGCCTACGCACCCGCCATCGAGCTGATCGATTCGCGGATCAAGGACTGGAACATCCGGCTGTGCGACACCATTTCCGATAACGCGTCATCGGCCGGATTCGTGCTCGGCGCCGGGCGGGTCGCGCCGAAGGATATCGACATCAAGGGCATCGACGCGGTGCTCACCCGCAACGGCGCGGTGGTCGCCGAGGGCCGCAGCGATGCCGTGCTCGGTGATCCGGTGATCGCCGTGGCCTGGTTGGCCCGCAAGGTCGCCAGTTTCGGGGTGCGGTTGCGCGCGGGCGATGTGGTGCTGCCCGGTTCGTGCACCCGCGCCATCGACGCGCGCCCCGGCGATCAATTCCACGCCGAGTTCGCCGGACTCGGCTCCGTCCGTTTGCAATTCAGCTGAGGAGACTTCACGTGAATAGGAAGGTAGCCGCCGCGATCGTCGGATCCGGCAATATCAGCACCGACCTGCTGTACAAACTGTTGCGCTCGGATTCGGTCGAGCCGCGCTGGATGATCGGCATCGACCCCGATTCGGAGGGGCTGAAGCGGGCGCGCGGGCTCCGGTTGGAAACCTCGCACGAGGGCGTCGACTGGCTGCTGGCCCGAACCGAACTGCCGGAACTGATTTTCGAGGCCACCTCGGCGTATGTGCATCGCGCCGCCGCGCCCAGGTACGCCGAGGCCGGTATCCGCGCCGTGGATCTCACCCCGGCGGCGGTGGGTCCGGCGGTGGTGCCGCCGGTGAACCTGGACGCGAATATCGATGCGCCCAACGTCAATATGATCACCTGCGGCGGACAGGCCACCATACCCATCGTCGCGGCGGTTTCGCGGGTGGTGCCGGTGGCGTACGCCGAAATCGTCGCCTCGGTGTCCTCGGTATCGGCCGGGCCGGGAACCCGCGCCAATATCGACGAATTCACCAAGACCACCAGCCGCGGCGTCGAGACCATCGGCGGTGCGGCGCGCGGTAAGGCCATCATCATCCTGAACCCGGCCGAACCGCCGATGATCATGCGCGACACCATCTTCTGCGCCATACCGGAGGATGTGGATACCGATGCGATCGCCGAATCGATCCACCGTATGGTCGGCGACATCCAGCACTACGTACCCGGCTACCGGCTGCTCAACGAGCCGCAATTCGATCCGCCGTCGGTGATATCCGGTGGTATGGCGAAGGTTTCGGTATTCGTCGAGGTGGAGGGCGCGGGCGATTTCCTGCCCCGTACGCGGGCAATCTCGACATCATGACCGCGGCGGCCACCAGGGTCGGCGAGGTCATCGCTCAGCAGATCGTCGCGGCCCGGGTGTAAAGGAGCCAAATCATGCCTTATTCCGCAGAACTCGATATCCGCGTCACCGACACCTCGCTGCGCGACGGTTCGCATCACAAGCGCCATCAGTTCACCGCCGCCGAGGTGCGCGATATCGTCACCGCGCTCGACGGCGCCGGTGTCCCGGTCATCGAGGTCACCCACGGTGACGGGCTCGGTGGCTCGTCGTTCAACTACGGGTTCTCGAAAACGCCTGAGCAGGAACTCATCACGATCGCCGCCGAAACCTCGAAGCAGGCCAGGATCGCGGTGCTCATGCTGCCCGGCGTCGGAGTGAAGGAAGACATCAAGATCTCGCGCGACAACGGCGCGTCGATCTGCCGTATCGCCACCCACTGCACCGAGGCCGATGTCTCCATCCAGCACTTCGGTTTGGCACGCGAACTGGGTTTGGAGACAGTTGGTTTCCTGATGATGTCGCATTCGCAGCCGCCGGAGGTGCTGGCGAAGCAGGCCAGGATCATGGCGGATGCCGGCTGCCAGTGCGTATACGTCGTAGATTCGGCGGGAGCGCTGGTGCTGGAGCAGGTTTCGGATCGCGTCGCCGCGATCGTCGCCGAACTCGGCGGCGACGCGCAGGTCGGATTCCACGGCCACGAGAACCTCGATCTCGCGGTGGCCAATTCCATCTATGCGATTCGCGCGGGTGCGACCCAGATCGACGGCAGCACACGGCGTTTCGGCGCGGGGGCGGGCAATACGCCGGTGGAGGCGCTCGTCGGCGTATGCGACAAGCTCGGCATCAAGACCGGTATCGACTTCTTCGCCATCGCCGATGCCGCCGAAGACGTTGTCCGCCCGGCCATGCCGCAGGAATGCCTGCTCGACCGCCAGTCGCTGATGATGGGTTACGCGGGCGTCTACTCCAGCTTCCTCAAACACGCCGAGCGCCAGGCCGAACGCTACGGCGTCTCCGCCGCCGAACTGCTCGTCCGCGCGGGCCAACGCAAACTCGTTGGCGGCCAGGAGGATCAGCTCATCGATATCGCCTTGGAACTCCAGCGCGAACAACACACCGTCACCGCATAATCCGAAACAGCCGGTTGCCGCGGCCCACCTACCGCGCCAACCGGCCAATTACGTATTCGAGGCAACAACCCCTCCGGCGTTGTCCCGAAACAGGTCCGCCTACAACCAGGTGTCGAGGGTGGTTGTGGTGAGGAAGTGTTCGAGGTCGGCGCGCCAGGGGGCCGGGACGGTCTTGTCCGGTTCGATGGCGGTGTATTGGCCGCGGTAGAAGAGGAGGGGGCGGCCGGTGGCGGTGGCTTCGGTGAGGGAACGGACGCGGCCGATGACGATGTGGTGGTCGCCGCCGTCGACGACACTGGCCACCTCGCATTCGATGGCGGCCAGTGTTTCGTCCAACACCGGAAGATCCAGTTCCGAGGTGCGCCAGGTGATTCCGGCGAATTTATCGGGCTCGCGCGAGCCGAAGCGGGCGCACAGCTCGCGCTGCTCCTCGGCCAGCACGTTGACGCAGAAGCGCCCGGACAGCTCGATGGCGGCCCACGAACGCGAGGTCTTGGTGGGGCAGAACAGGACCAGTGGTGGATCGAGGGATAGCGCGGCGAACGACTGACACGCGAACCCGACCGGTGCGCCCGCCTCGTCGAAGGTGGTGATCACCGTGATGCCGGTGCAGAACTGTCCGAGCACATTCCGGAAGACTCGCGGATCGATCTCCGGAAACTGTTCCGCTGTCATGGTTTCGCCGCCCCGCCCGTCACTGCTCGCGCTGTCCGATGGTGAAGTCGTGACCCCACAGGCTCACCGCGGTGGATTCCCGCGCGATCCAGTCCTTGTCGTCGACTTCCAGGCCCTCGCAACCGAATTCGATATCGAATCCGCCCGGGGTCTTCATGTAGAAGGAGAGCATCTTGTCGTTCACGTGCCGCCCGAGCGAGGCCGACATCTTGACCTTCTTGCGCAGTGCGCGATCCAGGGCCAGCCCGACGTCGTCGGCGCGCTCCACCTCGAGCATCAGGTGCACGATGCCGCTCGGCGTCGGCATCGGCAGGAAGGCCAGCGAGTGGTGGCGCGGGTTGCAGCCGAAGAACCGCAGCCACGCGGGTTCGCCGTCGGCGGGCCTGCCGACCAATTGCGGTGGCAGCCGCATCGAATCGCGCAGCCGGAAGCCGAGGACGTCGCGGTAGAACTCCAGCGCGGCCTTGTCGTCCTTGGTGCTCAGCACCACATGCCCGAGACCCTGCTCCTCGGTGACGAACCGATGCCCATACGGCGTGACGAGGCGCCGATGTTCCAGCGCGACACCGTGAAACGCCTCCTGGACATTGCCGGAGGGATCCTCGAAGACGATCAGCTCGTCTACCCGCCGGTCGGCCTTCTCCTGTGCGGTGCCCTCCTTGAACGGCACCCCGGCGGCCGACAACCGATCCCGGATGTCCTGCAGCTCACCGGCATTCGCGGTTTCCCAGCCGGAGGCTTGCAACCGGTCCTTTTCGCCGGGCACGATGACCAACCGCGCCGGGAACTCGTCCATGCGCAGATACAGGGCCTCCGGATCGGTGCCCTTGCCCTCGACCAGACCGAGTACCTTCAGCGCGTATTCGCGCCAGGCCGCGATGTCGGTGGCCTCGATGCGCAGATATCCGAGCGAGCGGATTCCCATCACTTCCCCTTCGCACTCGACAGGAAATCGACTGCCAGTCGGTTGAATTCGTCGAACTTCTCGAGCTGGGCCCAGTGCCCGCAGCCGCCGAAGACATGCAGCTGCGCGCGCGGGATCATCTTCAGAGCCACGATAGCCCCGTCGATCGGATTCACCCGGTCCTCACGTCCCCAGATCATCAGCACCGGTTGCCGGAGTTTGTACGCGTCACGCCAGAGCATGCCCTGCTCGAAATCGGCTCCGGCGAAGGACTTTCCCATCGCCCGCGTCGCGGCGAGCGATTCCGGCGTACTCGCGGAGGCGAATCGCTCCTCGATGAGTTCGGGCGTGATCAACGACTGGTCGAACACCATGATCCGCAGGAACGCCTCCAGATTCGCCCGGGTGGGTTCGGCGTTGAAGGCGGCCAGCTTCTTCACGCCCTCGGTCGGATCGGGCGCGAAGACGTTGACGCTCAAGCCACCCGGTCCCATCAGGACCAGCTTGCCCGCCCGGTCCGGATGGTCGAGCGCGAACCGGACGGCGGTCCCGCCGCCGAGCGAATTACCCAGCAGGTGAACGCGATCCGTGATCTCGAGGGTGTCGAGAAGATCCTTCAACGCCGACGAGCTGTGCACGAAATACTGCGGATGGTCGACCGGCTTGTCCGACAGCCCGAATCCGGGCTGATCAACCGCGAGCACATGGAACTGTCGCGCCAGCACCGGAATATTGCGGGCGAAGTTGGACCACGAGGACGCGCCGGGCCCGCCGCCGTGCAGCAGCACGATCGTCGGCCCATTGCCGACTCCGGCCTCGTGATAATGCAGCTTCAGATCCGGACGCACCTGTGCGTAACGAGATGTCGACTCGCGGGTGAGTTCCGCGGTTGAGGTCACACTTCCACCTTCCTGACATTTGCCGACCGGGGAAGCGAAGCGCCCCCGGTCGCGGAACAGCGTCCGATGGCCAACGCATAAGCAGCGCGGCGGCGCTGCGTTGCGTTGGGCATCACACCATTCCGTCGGTGACCGGCAATCCGAATTCATGCGTGCCGTACATCAGGTAGGCCCGCTCGGGATCGTTCGCCGCGTGCACCCGCCCGGCATGCGCGTCACGCCAGAATCGTTGCAGCGGTGTGCCGTTGGCCAGCGCGGTGGCGCCGGAGCTCTCGAAGAGCTTGTCGATCGATGCGATGGCGCGTCCGGTGGCGCGCACCTGATCGCGCCGCGCCCGCACCCGCATGTCGAACGGAATCTCTTGTCCGGCAACGAGGCACGCGTATTCGTCGGCGACATTGCCGGACAGCTGGCGCCATGCGGCATCGATATCGCTCGATGCCTCGGCGATGTGCACCTTGGTGAACGGATCGTCCTTCGCCTTCTCGCCGGCGAAGGCGGCACGCACCCGCTTGCCCTGATGTTCGACGTGTGCGGCGTACGCGCCGTATGCCATGCCGACGATCGGCGCCGAGATGGTGGTGGGATGGATTGTGCCCCACGGCATCTTGTAGACCGCATCGGTGTTCTGGGCCAGGCCGGGCGATTTCAGCTCGCTCATCGTGCGGAAGCTGAGGAAGCGGTGCCTGGGTACGAAAACATCTTCCACCACAACGGTATTCGAACCGGTGCCGCGCAGGCCGACGACATTCCACACGTCGTCGATCCGGTATTCGGTGCGCGGGATGAGGAACGAGCCGAAGTCCACCGGCTTGCCGTCCTTGATCACCGGACCGCCCAGCACCGCCCAGGTGGCGTGATCGCATCCGGAGGACCAGGCCCAGGCGCCTTTCACCAGATATCCGCCGTCCACGACGACGCCCGCGCCCATCGGCGCGTACGACGAGGAGATCCGCACGTCGGTGTCCTCGCCCCAAACCTCTTCCTGGGCTTGCTGATCGAAGAGCGCGAGATGCCAATTGTGCACGCCGACAATGCCTGCCACCCACCCGGTGGAGCCGCAGGCGCTGGCCAGTTTGCGCACCGTGTCGTAGAACAGCACCGGGTCGGCGGCGTGTCCGCCCCACTGCTTCGGCTGTAGCAGGCGGAAGAATCCGGTCTCCTGCAGTGCCTTCATCGTCTCGTCTGGTATGCGCCGCAGGTCCTCGGCCTCCTGCGCGCGTTCGCGCAGCGTCGGCAACAGCGCCTGGACCCGCTCGGTCACTTCCTGCGTCATTTCCGGACCTGCTCCTGCCTGGTCGATTGATAACCGGTACTCATTTGCATCTGAGACTAGAACAGGTTCTTATTCCTGTCGAGAACCGGCCGACGGCAGGGGCATTAAAAGGATCTTCCCATGATGTGCCGCTGATCGCTGGCATGAAACCCGACATTTTTGTAACGTGTTCTAGTACAGATGAGGAGGGATTAGCGATGTCGGTTACCCCCAAGGGGAGCGGTGCGAGGATCCGCGAGCTGGACGTCGGCAGCGCGCCGACCCGCTACGCGCGGGGCTGGCACTGCATCGGGTTGGCCAAGTCGTTCCGCGACGGCAAGCCGCACTCCGTGCACGCGTTCGGCACCAAGCTGGTGGTTTGGGCGGACAGCAGCGGCGAGCTGAAGGTGCTCGACGCCTACTGCAGGCATATGGGCGGCGACCTCAGCATGGGTGAGATCAAGGGCGACGACATCGCCTGCCCGTTCCACGACTGGCGCTGGGGCGGCAACGGCAAATGCTCGTCGATTCCGTACGCCCGCCGGGTTCCGCCGCTGGCGCGCACCAGATCCTGGCTGGCCATGGAGCGCAACGGTCAGCTGTTCGTCTGGCACGACCACGAGGGCAATCCGCCCGCACCCGAGGTCACCATCCCCTACGTCGAGGGCGCGTACCAGGACGACGACGGCACGAACTTCGAGACCATGCGCGACGGCTGGACCGAATGGACCTGGAACTCGATATTGATCGAGGGCGCCAACTGCCGCGAAATCATCGACAACATGGTCGATATGGCCCACTTCTTCTACATTCACTTCGCGTTCCCGACCTACTTCAAGAACGTGTTCGAGGGCCATATCGCGACACAGTTCCTGGAGACCAAGGGGCGTCCCGATATCGGTATGGCGGCCAAGTACGGCGGCGATACCACGCTGAAATCGGTCGCGTCCTATTTCGGGCCGTCCTACATGATCAACCCGATGACCAACATCTACAGCGGGTACGAGATCAAGACGGTTCTGATCAACTGCCACTACCCGGTGACGCAGGATTCCTTTGTGCTGCAATGGGGTTTGACCGCGGAGAAGCCGAAGGGCATCGGTGACGAGGCGGCGACCAAGATGGCCGCGAAGCTCACCGACGGCATCAGCGTCGGCTTTCTGCAGGACGTGGAGATCTGGAAGCACAAGTCCAAGGTGGACAACCCGCTGCTCTGCGACGAGGACGGCCCGGTGTACCAGCTGCGGCGCTGGTACGACCAGTTCTACGTGGACGCGGCCGATGTCACCGAGAAGATGACCCAGCGCTTCGAATTCGAGGTGGACACCGCCAAGGCCAACGAGGCGTGGGAGCAGGAGGTCGCGGAGAACCTGCGGCGCAAGCGGGAGGCCGACGCGAAGACGGCGGACGTCTGATGGTGACCTGGGCGAAAGCACCCGACTTCGCCGACCAGCCGGCGCGGCGGGCCGAAGTGCGCGCCCAGACCGTGCTGGACCAGCAACGCTATCTGGACGATGGCATGACACCGCTGCGGTGCCAGTCCTGCCAGATCCGAGTTCTGGTGCGCAAGAACAGTTCTCGGCACACCTCGCTGCAGTGGACGGAACCGCCCGGGAACCGCTGCCCGGTATTCGCCGAAATCAGCGGGCCCGGGAAGCCGGTATCGTGTCCGCAACTGCAGCGCACCATCGAATGGGCCGTCCGCGAGGGGCTGCTGGAGGTTCCTGAATAACGCTGTGCCGCAGTGTTATTCGAGGGTGAAGTCGGCGAAATCGAATCCCGGCGAGACGATGCAGCTCACCAGCGCGTACTCGTCACCGACCGGACGGGCGGCCTGCCGGGCGCCGCCCGGCACCACCGCCTGCGGCACCTGTCCGGCCGCCACGTCCGGTCCGAGCACGATTTCGTCGCCCTCGATATTCAGCAGCAGCGGCCCGCCGTCATGCCACAGCCACAGCTCGTCCGAACGCACGGTATGCGGTGCGGAACTCTCACCCGGCATGAGCAGAAAGTAGATCGCGGTCGCGCTGGCCCGCGCCCCCGAATACCCCTTCGGCTCGAATTCCACAGCGCTACGCCACGTTTCCCGAAACCATCCCCCCTCGGGATGCGGCGTCAAATCCAGGGCGGCGGCCAACGGCGGTCGACTATCGGTCATGCATCGACCGTATCGGCTCCACTCCATCCGCGCTGGCCGTCGAGATCGGAGTATGTCGATCAATCGTCGTAGTGGTATCGGCACGACACTATGTGCACGGTGTCGTCGGAACAGCGGTACACAAGTCGGTGTTCCTCGGTGATCCGACGCGACCACCACCCGGAAAGGTTGTTGCGCAACGCTTCTGGCTTACCGATGCCTTCGGCGTTGCCGTTGCGGCAGATGTCCTCGATGAGCCGGTTCACCTTCTTCAGGATCGCGCGGTCGACAACCTGCCAATGCCGGTAGTCTTCCCAGGCGCTGGGATCGAACGCGATTTTCCGGCTCACGCATCATCCTTGCTCTCCACGTCGATGAGGTCGTGGTACTCGACCGCACCGGACTCGGCGCGCTCGATCGCCTCGAGCAGGCGTCGCGCGTTCTTGCGGCTCGACAGCAGATAGTTGGTTTCTTTCATCGCCGACCACTCACGCAGGCTGATCACCACGGCCGGTTCCTTACCGCCGCTGCGGGTGATGACGACTTCTTCGTTGTCCTCTGTGGCTGCGTCGAGAACTGCGGCGAAGTTGGCCCTTGCCTCGGTGGCGTGCATGGCTCGCATGGCTGCTTCCTATTCCTGGAGAATAGGACCAGTCTACATGATTATGTACTTAATTAGGTACAGATAAGCAGACTGGGAGGGAACTGCCATGCGGATCGCCTGACCGGCGAACTCGCCGTGCTGTATTTCGGCCAGCTCCACCAGCCGGCCGCCCGAATGTCGCGAAGTACGGAATGATTTCGTCGTAGTCGGCGGCGGCGTGGTCGTATACGGCGGCGATCTCGGCCGTCCGCCCGGCATTCGTATCAGTCACGTTCGGAGCGTGACGACTCGCTCTGGCACCGCACTTGCATCGCACTGTCGAGGGGCGGCCGTCGATTCCGGCTGTACCCGATCGGTGTAGCTCATGAGCTCGTGGTACTCGACCTCATCGGCCTCGGCACGTTCAATGGCCTCGAGCAGGCGGCGTCCGTTCTTGCGGCTCGACAGTAGATAATTTGTTTTCTTTCATCGCCGACCATTCGCGCGAGCTGATCGCGGCGGCGCAACGCCGGCGACAGCGCCGGGGGCGGATTGTGACGGTAGAACTGGTTGGGTGGATGGTGTCTCGAGTGAGTTGATGGAACGGCACGGTGAACTGCTGGGGAGGTTGCTGCCCGGCGGGCCGACGGGGGTGCGGGAAGGGCAGTTTCATACCGTGGTGGTCGGGGCGGCGGTCGTCGTCTGCTTTGCTCGCACCGAGGCGGCCGCGGCACGGTTGCCGATGCGGGCGGCGGTGTTGCGGACCGTCGGGCGGCTGGATCTCGGGGTTGCGGTTCCTGAAGTGTTGGGCGGCAATGGTGTCGGTGATGATGCGGCGTACTTGGTGTTGAGCCGGATTCCGGGTGAGCCGTTGGAGTCGTCAGCGCTCCGGGATCCGGAGCTGGCGGAAATTGTTGCCGGGCAATGTCGTGCCGTTTTGCAGCGGCTGGCGGCCGCCGGTGCGGATCCGGCGGTGCGGGCGGAGCTTCCCGTCGTGGCCGCCGACCGTTGGCGCGAATTCGCCGATGATGTTCGGGCCGAGCTGTATTCGCTGATGAGCGCGGACGGGAGGCGACGGGCCGAACGGGAATTGGCGGCGTTGGACGGGCTGCCGCATCGCACCGACGCCGTGGTGCACGGCGATCTAGGCGGTGAGAACCTGCTATGGGAGTTCGATCGCGGGCGGCCCGTACTGCGTGGTGTGATCGATTGGGATGGTGTGTGTTTGGGGGATCCAGCCGAGGATTACGCGGCGTTGGTGGCCGCATACGGCGCGGGCTCGAGCCGATTACTACACGGCGACGATGACGATATCGCGGCCAGAATCGCCATTATTCAAGGAACTTTCGCGCTACAGCAGGCGCTCGACGCGCACCGCGACGGCGACGCCGACGAACTGGCCGACGGTCTCGCCGGCTACCGCTGACCCGGCTCTCCAGCCCAGCGGTAGCGGGAGAGCCGATTCGGCGTCAGCCCTCGAGTTGGTCACGCCGGAACCCCCATGGCAGGGATCGGCTATATCCCGCGAGGCGTTCCGGTGTTTGCCTTGATACAAGGACTGGGCCAGAACGTCAGGTGGACACAGTGACCGCGCGATTCCGCATTCACACCTACAGCGCCGGAGAGACCGGCATATTCGTCAACAGCTATCTGATCGAGACCGCCGATGGCGTGGTGCTCATCGATGCCAACCTGCTGGTGTCCGATGCGCGGGCATTGGCGGCTCGCCTTGCGGCGCTGCACAAGCCGCTGCTCGGGGCGTTCGTGACCCACCCGCATCCGGATCATTTCAACGGCCTGCCCTATGTCGTTCCCGACGACGTGCCGGTCTATGCGACGGCAGCCGTGGCGAAGGTGATCGAGGAGAGTGCGATCGCCAAACGTGAGCAGTGGCAACCGACCTACGGGGATGAATGGCCGGACCGGTATCGGGTGCCCGAAAACCTGATACCGAGCGGATCCGGTGTGGTGCTCGGCGGGGCGACCTTCACGGTTCATGATGTCGGTCCAGCCGAAAGTCACGCCGACTCTTATATTTTGGCCGAAGCAGGCGAACAGCGGGTCGCGTTCATCGGCGATCTCGCATTCGGCGGCGGCGTGCATTCCTATATGACGGACGGACATTCGGGGTCTTGGCTTACCGCGCTCGATCGCCTGACCGGTGAACTCGCCGGGCTGCCGCTGTATCCGGGGCACGGGCCGGTCGGGGATCGCGGGTTGCTGTTCGACCAGCGGAAGTACCTGGTGATGTATCGAGAAGCGGTTCGGCGCATCGGATCCGGCGCCGCCGAACTCACCGATGCGCAGAAGGACGAGTTGTCGGCGGTGTTGACCGAGTTCTTACCCGACGCACCGCTGGCCTGGTTGGTGCCGTTGGGCGCGGACCCGGTCGCCGCCGAACTCGCCGCCTCGGGGGCGGTCTAGCTGAACGGGGTGCGCGGGCGCTCCTGGAGGACGTCGTCTACGTAGATGTCGACCTTTTCGTTGTAGAAGCAGACGAGTCCGGCGACCTTCTGACTTTCCGGGAGCGGGGTGCGGTAGCCCCAGACGATGTCCTTGTGTTCCTTGTCGCCGACGCGCACGGACCAGTACTCGGCGGTGCCCTTGTACGGGCAGGAGGTGTGGGTGTCGGTGGGGGTGAGCAGGTCCATGCGGACGTCGGTCAGCGGGAGGTAGTAGCGGGCGGGGAGGCCGGTTTCGAAGAGGATGTGCGGGCAGTGCGAGTCGGCGACGGTGACGCCGTCGATCTCCACCCGGACATGCCGGGAGCTGGCGAGGATGTCGACCCGGGTGTACGGATCGCGCGGGTGGACGAAGATCGGCTCGTTCTCCTCGAACCATTCGAATTTGTCGAATTGCAACCGGACCAGGTCGTTCAGCTCCGGCAGCGGCGAATCGTGATACCGCAGCGCCGCACCCGCCGCCGTACTTCCGTTCACCACCACGTCGTAGACGGTGCCCTCGCCGCGGCTGGGGGAGTGCTCGGTCCGGCCGGCCGGCTCCGATTTCGCGTGCAGATCGGCCGCGGGCAGGTAGTAGGTGGGGTAGTGCGGGCTCTCCCAAACGAGCACCGGCCGCACGGTGTCGGCCACCAGGTGCCCGCCGAGGTAAGCCCGTACGCGCTTCTGTCCGATCTCCACTTTGACGCGTCCGCGCTTCGGTTCGGTCATACCACCCGAGGGTACGCCCCGCAGGTGAATCCCTATTGCCGCGCAGCCGTTTTCAGTGCCTCGAGCAGTTCGGACATATCCGCGTCCATCCTGGCCAGCCGCGCTTGGTCGAATCCGGTGAGCCGAGAGACGATCGCGGCGCCGAAGGCGCGCCGGGCCGCGGTGAGCCGGTCGCGCCCTGACGGGGTGAGCTCGACGAGCACCGCCCGCGAGTCGGCCGGGTCGCTGCGCCGGGTGGCGTAACCGTCGGCGACCAACCTGGCGATCAGCGCGGTCGCGGCCGGCTGTGAGCACCGGTCGATCCTGGCGAATTCGCTCACCCGGACCGCGCCGTGCTCGTCGAGCACGGCCAGCGCCCGCATGACCGCGCGCGGTAATTCCTCGCCGCTGATCACCCCGGCCAGCCGGGTGAGCCGACCGGCGGTGACGAGTAGATTGACCACGATGTCGTCCGGGGTGGTCACCTGAGTCTGCTGCACCCCACTATTATTACATAAGCTAACTATGTAAGTGGGCCTGACAGATTCAGGTGAGTACCGGCCTGTGCGCCGCACCGAAGAGTTGTGCGTCCGCGTGTGCCCGTTTGAAGAACAGGTGCGCGTCATGTTCCCAGGTGATGGCGATGCCGCCGTGCAGCTGAATGGCCTCGGCGACGATCGCGCCGAATGCCTCGGTGCAGTGCGTCCTGGCCACCCAGACATCCTCGGCGACGGTCGGGGTCTGTTCCGTGAGCGAATCGATCGCCAGCGCGGCGGCCGACTTCGCCGACTCCAGCAGGACGTACATATCCGCCATCCGGTGCTTGAGCGCCTGGAAACCGCCGATCGGGCGGCCGAACTGCACCCGGGATTTGGTGTACTCGACCGTCATCTCCAGGCACCGCTCGGCCGCGCCCACCTGCTCTGCCGACACTGCGGCCCAAGCGATTTCGCGTAGGCGGGCGATGAGCGGCCCCGGATCCGCCGACCCGAGCCTGCGTCCAGGTGTTGCGGCGAAACCGATTTCGGCCAGTTTGCGCGTCGGGTCCATGGTCGGCACGGTCCGCGCATCGGCCCGCGCCGGATCCACCTCGAACAACCCGGACGAGGTGATGACGATCAGTGTGTCGGCGTTCGTTCCGTCGAGAACATAATGCGCTGTGCCGGTGAGTGTTTCACCATCAGATTCGACGCCGAGACGGTCCCAGCCGTCCGCGCCCGCCCAGCACACGGCGAGCGTGCGACTGCCGTCGGCCACCTCCGGCAGCAGGCGCGCGCAGGCATCCGCATCGCCCGACAGCAGCAGCGCCTGCGCGCCGAGCACCGCGGAGCCGAGCATCGGCACCCCGGCCAGCGTGCGCCCGAGTTCCCGTACCACCATCAGCGATTCGGCCAACCCGGCGCCGAACCCGCCGTATTCCTCGGGTATCGCCAGCGCGCCGACCCCGGCCTGTTCACACAGCAGCCGCCACAGCGTCGGGTCGTAACCGAGTTCGGTGTCCATGGCCGCACGCACGGCGTCCCGGCCCGCGTGTTTGGCGAGCAGTGCCCGGACCGATGTTGTGAATTCCGCGAGCTCGTTCATATCCGCGCTCCGCTCCGGCATGACCGTTTTGTTCGCTCGCTCATGCGGTGCCCCGCTCCGCCTCGTCCCGCAGCGCCCGCGCGATTCTGGATCGATGCAGATCCGGTGTGCCCCAAGCGGTTCGGAGCGCAGGCACCCTGGTCAACCACAGCGAGAGGTCGTATTCGGCGGTGTACCCGATCGCGCCGTGCACCTGTAGCGCGGCCCGCGCCGCGCGGTAAGCCGCGTCACCGCAGGCGAGCGCCGCCGCCGAAACATCGCGCGTCCTGGTCGGCTCGGACATGGTGAGCGCGGCCCGGAACAGCAGCGGTTCGGCCAGCTCCAGCCCGATCAGCACATCGGCCAATTTCTGCTTGATCGCCTGAAATTCGCCGATCGGCCTGCCGAACTGCTTGCGCTGCTTGGCATATCCGGTCGCGGCGTCGAGCAGCGCCCGGCCCGCACCGAGCAGCTGTGCGGCGCAGGCCAACGCGCCGTAATCGAAGGCGGCCGCGATGGCCTCGGCGACGCCGTCACCCGCGGCCACCACCTCGTCGGCGGCAACGGTGCACAGCCGTCGCGCCGGATCCAGCGAGCGCACCAGCCCCGTCCGATGTCCGGTGGACAGTCGATCGCCCGCCGCTATCAGGACCACGTCGGCGGTATCGGCGTCCAGCGCGGTGGCATCCATGCCGAGCGTGCCCGTCGCGGTGCCGTCGGCGAAGGCGGGCAACCAGCGCCGCGCCCCCGCCTGATCCGGAAGTGCCTGCAGCAGTGCGGGTATCGCGGCCGCCGTCTCGATCAGCGGTCCGGGCGCCGCGGCCCGGCCGAGTTCGACGAAGGCGACCACCAGATCGATCGGCTCGGCGCCGACACCGCCGTATTGTTCACCGACCGCGAGCCCGAGCACCCCGGCGCCGCCCAGCTGACGGATCAGGGCACGGCCCGGCTGCGGATCTCCTGCGGCCCAGGCTCTTACGGCGGCCGGGGTGCGCCCGGCGTCGAGGAGCTTGCGCACGCTGGTGCCGAAGTCGAGTTGTTCCGGGCTGAGCGCGAACCTCATCGGCTGCTCCCTCGCGGTAAGCCGAGCAGCCGCTCGGCGATGATATTGCGCTGAATCTCGTTGGTACCGGCGTAGATCGGTCCGGAGAGCGCGAAGAGATAGCCGTCGGTCCACGGCCCGGATCGCTCCGCCGCCGCGCCGAGCACCTCGAATGCGCTCTCGTGCATGGCGATATCCAGCTCGGACCAGAAGACCTTGGTGATCGAGGATTCGGCCCCGAGCTTGCCGCCCTCGTTCAGCCGGGTGACCGTGCCGAGGGTGTGCAGCCGGTAGGCCTCGCTGCCGACCCAGGCGTCGACCACCGCGTCGCGCTGCGTGGTGCTCGTCTCGTCGCCGCGCTCCAGCCAGAGGTCGCGCAGCCGCCGCGCGGTGGCGCTGAATCGTCCTGGGCTGCGCAGTGATAGGCCGCGCTCGTTGCTGGAGGTGCTCATCGCCACCCGCCAGCCCTCGCCCGGCTCGCCGATCACATCGCGGTCCGGTACGAAAACCTCGTCGAGGAAGATCTCCGCGAAACCGGGTTCGCCGTCGAGCTGCGGAATCGGCCGCACCGTCACGCCGTCCGCGGCGAGCGGGAACATCACATAGGTGAGCCCCTTGTGCCGCTCGGCCGCCGGATCGCTGCGGAAGAGGCCGAAGGCCCAATCCGCGTATGCCGCACGGGAACTCCATGTCTTCTGTCCGCTCAGCAGCCAGCCGCCGGTGGTGCGCCGCGCGGTCGAGCGGATGCCGGCGAGATCGCTGCCCGCCTCGGGTTCGGACCAGGCCTGCGCCCAGATATCGTCGCCGCGCGCCATCCGCGGCATGATCCGGGACAGCTGTTCGTCCGTGCCGTGCTCGAAAAGTGTTGGTGCCAAAAGGAATATGCCGTTCTGGCTGACGCGTCCAGGTGCACCGGCCGCGTAGTACTCCTGCTCGAACAGGACCCACTCCAGCAGCGACGCGTCGCGGCCGCCGTATTCGGCGGGCCAGGACACCACGGAAAGCCGAGCGTCGGCGAGGGTCCGCTCCCATTCCCGGTGCGCGGCGAAGCCTGCCTTGGTATCCATCGACGGCAGCGGGCGGGCCGGTTTGTGGGCGGCGAGGAAATCCCGGACCTCTTGCTGGAAATCCAGTGTCGCCTGGTCTAAATCGAGATCCACCTACGCGGTTCCGTTCTGCTCGGCCGTACCTGCCTGGGCCTTCATGGATTTGGCGTTCATCCCGGCCAGCGCGTCGGCGCCGACCTCGGCATTGTGCGCGTGCGCGAAATGGTGCAGGCCGAAAACCGAATCCATGCCGGCGCGCATACCCATCAGGTCCTCGGCCTGATTCACCGCCTTCTTGGTCAGCGCGAGGCCGAATTGCGGCATGGCCGCGATCTTTTCGGCCAGTGCCAGGGTTTCGACGACGAGATCGTCGCGCGGCACCACCCGATTGACCATGCCCCATTCCTTGGCCTGCGCCGCGCCGAACCGGTCGCCGGTGAACAGGAATTCCTTGGCGGCGCGCGGGCCCATCACCCACGGGTGCGCGAAGTACTCCACACCTGGAATGCCCATGCGCACAACGGGATCGGAGAAGAACGCGTCATCCGCGGCGATGATCAGATCGCAGACCCAGGCCAGCATGAGCCCGCCGGCGATGCAGGCGCCCTGCACCATGGCGATGGTGGGCTTGGGAATTTCGCGCCAGCGGCGGCACATGCCGAGGTAGACCTCCAGCTCCCTGGCGAAGCGCTGATCCCCGCCCACCCGGTCCACATGGTCCCACCACAGCGCCGCCTTGTTCCGGTAGCGCACGTGGTGGTCGCGGCCGGGCGTGCCGATATCGTGCCCGGCGCTGAAGTGTTTTCCGTTGCCCGCCAAGACGATAACGCCGACATCCGGATCCTCGACGGCCCGCTCGAACGCGGCGTCGAGCGCGTATGTCATCACCGAGTTCTGCGCGTTGCGGTAGTCGGGCCGGTTCATCGTCACCAGGGCGGCCCGGCCGCGCACCTCGTAGGTGACCACATCCGGTTCGTACGGGATCTCCTCCGGCATCAGTTCTCCTCACGTAGTTGCCGCTTGAGCACTTTCCCCGCGGCGCTGTAGGGCAGCCGGTCGCGGAATTCCACGAAACGCGGCACTTTGAAGTTCGCCAAAACCTTTGTGGCATGGGTGATCACCTGCTGCTCGGTGAGTTCGGCCCCCGGCTTACGCACCACGTACGCCTTGCCGACCTCGCCCATCCTGGCGTCCGGCACGCCGATCACCGCGGATTCGGCGACGCCGTCCAGGCGGGCCAGCGCCTGCTCGATCTCGGCCGGATAGACGTTGAAACCGCCGCAGATATACATGTCCTTGAGCCGGTCGGTGATCTTCAGATAGCCGTGCTCGTCGATGGTCCCGATATCGCCGGTATGCAGCCAACCGTCGGAATCTATTGTCTGGGCGGTGCTTTCGGGATCATCGAGGTAGCCGAGCATGACATTGGGTCCGCGCAGCAGCACCTCGCCCGCCGGGCCGAGCCGCAGTTCGAAGCCCGCGATCGGCCTGCCGCAGGTGTTCGCGATGGTGTCGGCATCGTCGTCGGCCCGGCACATGGTGCCGAATCCGGCCGCCTCGGACAGTCCGTAAGCCGTTATCACCACGTCGAATCGGAGTTCGGCACGCATGCGCTCCACCAGCACCACCGGGACGGTCGCGGCCCCGGTGACGGCCACCCGCAAGGTGCTCAGGTCGAAGCGCGCGCGGTCCGGATAGTCGAGGATGGTCTGATAGATGGTCGGCGGGCCCGGCAGCACCGTAATCCGTTCCGTGCTCACCAGCCGCATGGTTTCCGGAACGTCGAAGACGGCCTGCGGAACGATCGTCGCGCCGGTGACCAGGCAGGCGAGAATGCCCGCCTTGTAACCGAAGTTGTGGAAGAACGGGCTGACCACCAGATAGCGGTCGTCGGCGCGCAGGGTGGCGCATTCGGACCAGGCCCGGACCACCGAGAGCGCCTGCCGATGCGCCACCAGCGTGCCCTTGCTGCGCCCGGTGGTGCCGGAGGTGAAGAGGATGTCCGAAATATCCTCGGGGTCAACGGATTCCGCGAGTTTGCGGATGTCGTCGAGCGGTACCGACGCGCCGATGGCGGCCAGCTGTGACCAATTCAGCGCATCCGATGCCGTGTCGGTCTCCGGCTCGACCGGGATGGCGATCACCGTGTCGATTGCCAAGTCCGGTGCAGTGGCACGCAATTCGGCGAGCCGATCGCGGCCGAGAAATGGTCCGGCGACGAAAAGCGCCTTCGCGCCGACTCGTTCGAGCACATCGACGGCCTCTTCGGCGACGTATCGGGTATTCAACGGAACCAGTGCCGCGCCGCAGTAATGGGCGGCCAGTGCGGCGACCACCCAGTGGTGGGTATTGGGCGCCCAGATGGCGACCCGTTCCCCGGGCCGCACCCCGCGCGCGACGAGTGCGCGGGCCACCTCCTGTACGGCCGCCAGCAGCTGGTTCCAGTCCAGCCTGACCGGCCCGTCGACGAGTGCCTGCGCGTCGCCGAAGGTGGCCGCGGCGGCGTGCAACGCCATTGGTGTGGTCTGTGCAGGGCTTGTCACGGCTGTCCTCACCGTCCGGTTATGCCCGAACTCTACAAAGCAAGTGCTTGGTAGGTTATCCTACCGGCGTGGTTGTGATCCAGACCTCAGATTCCACCGGCGCCGCGTCCGGCGCACCGGAATCCGCGGCAGCCGACGCGCGTTTCGCCGCCGAGGTGCGGGACTGGCTGGCGGAGAATCTCGCGGGCGAATTCGGGAAACTGCGTGGCCTCGGCGGCCCCGGCCGGGAACACGAGGCCTTCGACGAGCGCCTGGCCTGGGACCGGCACCTGGCCGCGGCGGGCTGGACCTGCCTCGGCTGGCCGGTCGAGTACGGCGGCCGCGCGGCATCCGTGCGCCAGCAGGTGATCTTTCACGAGGAGTACGCGAAAGCCGACGCACCGTCCCGGGTTTCGCACGTCGGTGAGGAACTGCTCGGGCCGACCCTGCTCGCCTTCGGCACCCCGGCCCAACGGGACCGCTTCCTGCCGGGCATCAAAACGGTGTCCGAACTGTGGTGTCAGGGCTATTCGGAACCAGGGGCCGGCTCCGACCTGGCCGCCATCACCACCGCCGCCCACCTGGACGGTGACGAGTGGTCGATCAGCGGCCAGAAGATCTGGACCTCGCTGGCCCATGTGGCCGACTGGTGCTTCGTCCTCGCCCGCACGGAGCGCGGCTCCTCCCGGCACAAGGGCCTGTCCTACCTGCTGGTTCCCATGAAACAGCCGGGTGTGGACGTGCGCCCGATCGTCCAGCTCACCGGCACGTCGGAATTCAACGAGGTCTTCTTCGACAACGCGCGCACCGGGGCCGACCTGGTGGTCGGCGCGCCGGGTGACGGCTGGCGTGTCGCGATGGGGACCCTGAACGTCGAGCGCGGCATCTCCACGCTTGGTCAGCAGATCCGTTTCGCCCGCGAACTCACCGATATCGAGGCGCTGGCCCGCCGCACCGGCGCGGCGGACGATCCGCTCATCGCCGACCGGATCGATCGCGCCTGGGTCGGCCTGCGCGTGTTGCGTGCGCACGCGCTGCGCACCATGACCGATGCGGGCGCCGACGCCGCCGGACAGGCCTCGGTGGCAAAACTGTTGTGGGCCAACTGGCATCGCGGTCTCGGCGAACTCGCCATGGCGGTGCTCGGACCGTCCGGGCTGGTGGCGGGGGAGCGCGATCTCACCGAATGGCAGCGGCTGTACCTGTTCACCCGCGCCGACACCATCTACGGAGGTTCGAACGAAGTGCAGCGCAACATCATTGCCGAGCGGGTGCTCGGACTACCGAGGGAAGCAAGGTCATGAACTCACCACTTTCCATTGCGCCGCAACCTGTTCCGGGCCACGGCCTGCTGACCGGCCGGATCGCGGTCGTCACCGCGGCCGCGGGCACCGGCATCGGCTCGGCCACCGCGCGGCGGCTGCTCGCCGAGGGCGCCGATGTGGTGGTCTCCGACTGGCACGAAAGGCGTTTGGCCGAAACGGAAGTCGAGTTGAAGGGGGAGTTCCCGGAGCGCAGGGTCGCCGCGATCGCCTGCGACGTGCAGCGCACCGATCAGGTAGACGCGCTGGTGCGCGGCGCGGCGGCGGCGTTCGGCCGCATCGACATCATGGTCAACAATGCCGGGCTCGGCGGCGAGACGCCGGTGGTGGATATGACCGACGAGCAGTGGGACCGGGTACTGGATATAACCCTGAACGGAACCTTTCGATGCACCCGTGCCGCCCTCGCCTATTTCCGCGCGGCGGGCCACGGCGGCGTCATCGTCAACAATGCGAGCGTGCTCGGCTGGCGTGCGCAGCGGGGGCAGGCGCACTATGCCGCGGCCAAGGCGGGCGTGATGGCGCTGACCCGGTGCAGTGCGTTGGAGGCCGCCGAATTGGGGGTGCGAATCAACGCGGTCGCACCGAGCATCGCGCGGCATGCCTTCCTGGACAAGGTCAGTTCCACCGAACTGCTCGACCGGCTGTCCGAGCGGGAGGCGTTCGGCCGGGCCGCCGAGCCGTGGGAGGTCGCCGCCACGATCGCCATGTTGGCCAGCGACTACACTACTTACCTGACCGGCGAGGTGGTCTCGGTGAGCAGCCAGCGGGCGTGAGTCCGCTTGTGCGCGTTGGGGTGTATGTCACAGTGGGTTGCTGACACTTGTCGGGGTATGCGGCAGCTGAACACCGAGTGATCTTCAGGTGAACCACGATTGCCGTTGGTTTTCTATCGAATTGCGCCATTCGCCGCGAACCTTGCGCATCGGTAGCGTCGATGCCAGCAAACCATCGGAATGCACGTGCATTTGCGCGTGCATTGCTGATCTAGGATGATTTCATCGTCCGAAATGCATTCCCGAACGCGCCAATGCGCCTGAGTGCGATCGCATTTCGGCATTCGCGTCGATTGCGTAAATGGGCGGCTGATCAGGTGCAAAAGGGTGGCGCGTCGGACCGCCGGTTGTGCAATGCTGGTGGAAGTCGGATCCCGAACTTCCTAAGGGGCGATGGCTATGGGCCCGGATCGCCCACATGCCCGCGAACAACTGGAACTGGACCTGGTGCGCGAGGTCGTGCTCGCCCGGCGCCGGATGGAGAGTCTCATCCGCGCCGCGCTCACCCTCGGTGCCGAGCTCATGCAACACACCTCGCGGGACGCGACCGCTACTCGCGCCGTGCAAATTCTCGAACTGTTCGCCATCGATGAGGGTGAGATCGCACGCGATCCCCGCGGTGCGCTGCGCGCCGATATCGAACGCGATCAGGAGCGCGCCCGGCGTCTCGGTTACACGATCGAACCCGAGAGTGTGGACACCGAACAGGATCGGCGAAGACAGCGGCAGACCGAGCTGCTGTGCGAGGTGCGCGCCGATCTGCTCGAGGTGCTGCGCAAATGCCGCAAATTCCAGTTGGACCGCGGGGCATTCGCGGACGAGATCGCGCAGGGTCTCTGCGACGCCACCGACAAGCTGGTGATCGGCGCCGATATGGACACATACAACGCCTGGCAGCGCGGCATGGTGCTCAAGCTGATCGAGGAGCCGACGCGCTACGGCCCACCTCGGGTGATGGCGACGGTCGACGCAGGCCCGGGGCGCGGCCCGCTGACCGTGGAGTGGGACAGCTGCGAGCGACGGCTGGCGCTGGTGGCGCGATTGGCGCGAGCGGGCATGTCCCCGTTGGTGATCTGCGATCGCCTGCTCGCGGACCTGTCGGTCTCATCGCCGCTGCGCTACTCCGTTCGCTGAGCCGGACCGCCGCGCCAGGGTTACCCGCGCCCAACCTGTACCAAGCAAATGCTTGGTTGTATAGTGACCGGTGTGACCGCACCAGACGCCTCGAAATCAGCTCGGCGCAACGAACTGCTCGCGCTGGCGGCCGAACTCTTCGCCGAACGGGGATTGCGCGCCACCACCGTGCGCGATATCGCCGACGCGGCCGGGATTCTATCGGGGAGCCTCTACCACCACTTCGATTCCAAGGAGTCGATGGTCGACGAGATCCTGCGCGGTTTCCTCGACGACCTCTTCGGCCGGTACCGGGAGATCGTCGCGTCGGGGCTCAGCTCACGAGATACGTTGGAGGCCTTGGTAACCGCCTCCTACGAATCCTTCGACCGCTTCCACGCCGCCGTCGCCATCTACCAGGCCGAGGCCAAGCGGCTGCGCGATGCCGAACGCTTCGCCTACATCGGCGAATACAACCGGGAATTCCGTGAGCTCTGGCATCGCGTGCTTACCAACGGTGTGCGCGACGGCAGCTTCCGGCCGGAACTCGACGTCGAACTGGCCTACCGATTCCTGCGGGACACGGTGTGGGTCGCGGTGCGGTGGTATCAGCCGGGCGGTCCGATCACCGTGCAAAACCTCGCCAAGCAGTACCTGACCATCGTGCTCGACGGACTGACCGTGGGCGCCGAGTAGGAGTTTCGCCATGTCAGCACCATCCGCCCGCCGCCCGTACACCCCGCTGCGGGATGCCTTCGTGATCGATGCGGTGCGCACCCCGGTCGGCAAGCGCGGCGGCGCGCTGGCCGGCGTGCACCCGGCCGATCTCGGGGCGGCGGCGCTGCGAGGTCTGTTGGACCGCAACACCGTTGATCCGATCAACGTCGACGATGTGATCGTCGGCTGCGTCGACAATATCGGTCCGCAGGCGGGCAATATCGGTCGCACGGCATGGCTGGCCGCCGGGTACCCCGAGGAGGTGCCCGGCGTCACCGTCGACCGGCAGTGCGGATCCTCGCAGCAGGCAATCACTTTCGGCGCGCAGGCGATCATGAGCGGCACCGCGGAGGTGATCGTCGCCGGTGGTGTGCAGAATATGAGCGCCATCCCGATCTCCGCCGCCATGCTCGCGGGCCGGGAGTACGGATTCGATTCTCCGTTCGTCGGTTCGGCGGGCTGGGATCACCGCTACGGCACCGGGGAGGTGTCCCAGTTCCGCGGCGCGCAGCTGATCGCCGAGAAGTGGGGTATCAGCCGGGAAGATATGGAGCGCTGGGCTTTACGCAGCCATGAGCGGGCCCGCGCCGCCATCCGGGACGGCCGATTCGACCGGGAGATCGTGCCGGTCGGCGATTTCTGGATCGATCAGGGGCCGCGCGAGACCAGCATGGCGAAGATGGCGTCGCTGCCTCCGCTGGCCGAGGACAGCCCGCTGACCGCCGCGGTGGCCAGCCAGATCTCCGATGGGGCGAGCGCGACCCTGCTCGCCTCGGAATGGGCGGTGGCCGAATACGGTTTGACGCCGCGGGCGCGCATCCATCACGTGAGCGCGCGCGGCGCCGATCCGATCATGATGCTCACCGCGCCGATCCCGGCCACCAGGTTCGCCCTCGCGAAAACCGGTCTGACCATTGACGATATCGACGTCGTCGAGATCAACGAGGCCTTCGCGCCGGTGGTGCTCGCCTGGTTGAAGGAGACCGGCGCCGATCCGGACCGGGTGAATGTCAACGGTGGTGCCATCGCGCTCGGTCATCCGCTCGGGGCAACGGGCGCAAAGCTTTTCGCGACGCTGCTCAACGAGCTGGAGCGGGTGAACGGGCGTTACGGCCTGCTGACCATCTGCGAGGGCGGCGGCACGGCCAACGCGACCATCATCGAGCGGTTGGGCTGAATCACTCGGCCGAACCGGCCTTCGCCGCGAGCGATTCGAATACCGCCGCGGTGTGCGATCCCGGTGTCGCGCAGTAGGTGATGATGCGCTGATCGGTATCCGAGACGATGAGCACCTGGCATTCGAAATCGAGTGGGCCGAGTTCGGGATGCCGCACCTGCTTGCGCGTCGTGCGGCGCACCGCGACCTCGTGGTCGGCCCACAGTGCCGCGAATCGCGGTGCCGTGCCGAGCAATTCGGTGACCAGCGCGGACAGTTCCGGATTTCCGGGGTAGCGGGCGTATGCGGCGCGCAGGTCGGCGATCGTCGTGCGGAGGAAGGCGATGGCCTCCTCGTCCTGCCAGTACGGGTCGTCGGCGGGCAGCCGGAACATCCAGCGCACCATATTGCGTTCGTGCCCCGGCACTTTCGCGAGATCGCCGACGAAGGGTATGGCGTAGCGATTCCAGGCCAGGATCTCGTAGGTGGCGTCGACGACGTACGCCGGTACGGTCATCGCGTCGAGCAACGTCCGAACAGACTGTGACACCGTCCGATTCGGGCCCGGCATGGTCGGCGGTTGTTCCCCGGCCATCCGGAAAAGGTATTCGCGCTCGTCGGTGGTGAGTAGCAGCGCCCGCCCGAGTGCGGCCAACACCTGCCTGGACGGTTTCGCGCCGCGAGCCTGCTCCACCCGGATGTAGTAGTCGACCGAAATACCCGCCAGCTGGGCGACTTCCTGCCGCCGCAGCCCCGGCGTGCGGCGGGTGCCGATATCGGGCAGCCCGACATCCGACGGCCGCAGCCGGGCCCGCCGCGCCCGCAGGAAGGCCGCCAGTTCCGCTCGATTCGCCATGCCATCAGTGTGCGACGGCGCGGCGCGGGATGGGTGGTACAGCTTGGACCTCCCTGCGCCGCTCCGGTGCTGTCAGCGTCGATGACATGACGAAAACAGCACTGATCACCGGTGCCAACCGCAGCATCGGATACGAAACCGCCCGGCTACTCGGAGCTCTCGACCACACCGTGCTGGTGGCGGCGCGCGACGCCGAGCGCGGGACCGCGGCCGCCGACAAGTTGCGGGCCGAGGGCGCGGACGCCAGGTTCGTGCGGCTGGACGTCACCGACGCCGATTCGATCGCCGAGGCGGCCACCTTGGTGGACAACGAATTCGGCCAACTCGACGTCCTGGTCAACAATGCCGGGATCCTCGGCATTGTCGAGGGTATCGACCCGCGTCCATCGGCAACCGAGATGGCCACCCTGCGCGAGGTGTTCGAGACGAATGTCTTCGGGGTGGTCGCGGTGACCAACGCGTTTCTGCCGCTGCTGCGCAAGGCCCCGGCCGCGCGAATCGTCAACGTGTCCAGCGAGGTCGGCTCGCTGACCTCGACGATGGACCAGAACGGTCCGCTGTGGCCGATGGCCGCTGTTCCGTATCCGGCGTCGAAAGCCGCGCTGAACATGGTCACCACGGCATACGCCAAGGAACTGTGGGACACACCAATCAAGGTGAATGCCGCGAACCCGGGTTACTGTGCGACGGACTTCAACGGCCACAGCGGATTTCGCACCGCGACGCAGGGCGCCGAGGTGAGCGTGCACCTGGCCACCCTGCCCGCCGACGGTCCGAGCGGGCAGCTCTGGGGCCACCTGTGGGGCGTCGGATCCGGCGACGAGTGCGGGGTGTTGCCCTGGTGACCAGGGTCAATTCGATTGGAGTCCGGTCGCTTTCGGCTCCTGGGAGAGGGCGGCGATCGAGTCGATTCGGGCTACGGCGTCGGCGACGATGCGATCGATCAGCTCCTTACAGGTGGGCAGGTCATCGATGATCCCGGTGACCTGGCCCGCCGCCAGCACGCCGGCCTGCGTATTGCCCTCGACCAGACCGGCTTTCAGCAGCATCGGGGTATTGGCCGCCATGACGACCTGAGACCAGCTGAGATCCTTGGTCTTTCGCATGGCCAGGCCGTCGCGCACCATGGTCGACCACTTCATCCCGGTCAGGCTCTTGAACCTGGCCGCGTTCCCGACGGCCGCGGTCAGGCCACGCCACCGGCCCGAATGCTCCAGGCGCTGCACGAGTTCGGTGTTCAGCACCCGGTGCGGCATACCGTCCACCTTGGTGGAGACCACGGTGTCCTGCAGCCCGCGCCGCAGGTACTCCTGTTTCACCGCGTCGGGCACGGTGCTCTCCCGCGTGAGCAGGAATCGGGTGCCCATCGCGACACCCGCCGCGCCGTACGCCAATGCGGCGGCCAGCCCGCGTCCGTCGAAGAACCCGCCCGCGGCGATCACCGGAATATCGACCGCGTCCAGCACCGACGGCAGCAGCAGCGTGGTGGCCACCGGACCGGTGTGCCCGCCGCCCTCGCCGCCCTGGACCAGCACCGCGTCCGCACCCCACGACGCAACCTTCACCGCGTGCTTGGCCGCGCCGATGGATGGAATCACCACCACCCCGGCGTCTTTCAGCTTGGCGATCAGCTCCTGCTTGGGAGCCAGCGCGAACGACGCCACCGCGACTCGCTCACGGATCAGCAGGTCGATACGCGCGCCGGCGTCCGAGGCGTCGGCGCGGATATTCACCCCGAACGGTTTCGCGGTGTGCGCCTTGGTTTTCGCGATCGCCGCCTCGAGTTCGGCGTAGGTCATGGTGGCCGAGGCCAGAATGCCGAGCCCACCCGCCTCCGCAGTGGCCGAGACCAGATTCGGTCCGGCCACCCAGCCCATACCGGTCTGCACGATCGGATATTCGATGCCGATCAGATCGGTCAGCGCGGTGCGCAATACGGTCATGCCGGTACCTCGCTCTCCCGAATCCGCCTGGGGTCGAGCACATCCCGGATGAGCCGTAACTCCTCGGCGGTCGGCGTCCGCGTCGGGCCCGCGGTATCGAGCCCGGCGATCTCGAACGAGGTCTGCTCGGCGACCTCCGCCGCGGTGACGCCGGGATGCAGGCTGCGTGCCCGCATGGTGTGCCCAGGTCCCTCGAAATCGAAGACGCCCAGATTGGTCACCACCCGGTGCAGGTGCAGGAACCGGAAGGCGGGATTGTCCGGATCCACCTTGTCGTAACCGACGCCGGAGACGATATCGACCGATTCGCAGAACACCCGCCTGCTGTGCCGCGAAACCCAGTAGCTGGTCGCATGATTCATGGTGTTACCGGGCGCGCCGCGCACGCCGAACATCTGCCGGGTAGGCCGTTGTAGCGGTCCGAACGCGGACAGGTTCTGATTGCCGTACCGGTCGATCTGGTTCGCGCCCATCACCACGTGCCGCCGTCCCGATGCGACGACGTCGAATACTCGCCGGAACGGAATCCAGCCCTCTATCGGCGCTTTTCCGCCCAACGGTGGCGTTTCGGCGAAGAACAGCGCCTCACCGTCGGAGAGCAGCAGGTCGGGCTCGGTGGTCAGCTTGGCGAGGCGCGCACCGATGGTGGCCATCGGCGACATCGGGCTGGCCATGATTTCGCCTGCGCCGCTGAATATTTCGGCGCATGCGACGGCGCACACCTCGGCTCGGGTAATGGTGTCGTTCGTCATTTCGCGCTCTCCTGGCCGAATTCCCGGACGGCGGCCTGGTATTCGTCCTCGGAGACCGCCAGGTATTTGTCGACGAACTGTTGCCATGTCTCCGGCGTTCGGGCCGCGTCGACATAGTGCCGCTGGAACTTCTCGTCGCGCCCGTAGCTCTCGCCCGCCAGCGTGAAATGCGCGCCGCCGGGGGCATCGACCACGCCGTCCACCATCATGCGGTTTAGCAGCAGCGACTGCAGCGGAACGGTTTTCACCAACTCATCGGTATCAACGATCCGCTCCACCGAGAGGTATCGGCGCTCGGCGGCCAGGCAGTAGAGATCGTCGAAGTACGGGTCGACGCCGGTGTACGCGGCATTCCCATGCCGATCTCCGATATTCAAATGCACAAGCGCCGCATCGAGATTCAGCGCGGGCATGGCGATCGACGTCTCGGTCCGGCCGTCGGGTCCCGGATACGGCGAATCGACGGTCTTCAGCTCGCCCTCCCAGAAATTCACCACATCGGAGCCGAGCCCGGCCCGGATCGGCAGGAACGGCAGCCGTGCCGCGGCGGCCTCCAGCCCGCATTTGAGCATGCCCTCGTCCATCTCCCGCGCGGTCAGCGCGCCCGAGGTGCGTGCCTTGGCGAACCACGGATCGTAGAACGGCGCCGAATCCAGTGATACGAAGCCGTAATACGCCTTGCGCACCTTTCCGGCCGAGCACAGCAGACCCAGATCGGGGCCGCCGTAGCTGACCACCGTCAGGTCGGTGATATCCGAGCGCAGGATGGCTCGCACCAGCGCCATCGGCTTGCGCCGGGAACCCCAACCGCCGATGCCGATGGTCATGCCGCTGCGCAGCTCGCCGACCACCTCGTCCAGCGACATTCGCTTGTCCCGCATGGAATTACTCCCCTCCCCGGCGCGCGGCCAGATCGTCGTCGAACCGGGCCCGGATCTCGTCGGCTACCCCGGCCAGGTTGAGTTCGAAGGTGAATCCCTGTTCGTACCGGTAACTCCGATGCACGTCCTGCCCGTCGATACCGTTGAGCGCGCGTTTGGCGGCCCGGATCACCCGCCCGTCCTTGGCGGCGATATTCTTCGCGACTTCCAGTGCGGCGGCGTCCAATTCGGCGCGCGGCACCACCTGGTAGACCGAGCCGAACTCCCGCAGCTGCTGCGCGGTGATGGTGCTCGCGGTGTAGTACAGCGCTCGCATCAGATGCTGGGGGACCAGTCGCGACAGATGCGTCGCCGCGCCGAGCGCGCCGCGATCCACCTCGGGCACCCCGAAAGTGGCGTCGTCCGAGGCGATCACGATATCGGCATTGCCGACCAGCCCGATGCCCCCGCCGAGGCAGAATCCGTGCACCGCCGCGATCACCGGAACTTGGCAGTCGTACACCGCCGAAAATGCCTCGAAGCAGCCGTGATTCGCATCGATCAGCGCCTGGTGGCCAGGCTTGCGCTGGATCTCCTTGATATCGACCCCGGCGTTGAAACCGCGATTCTCCGCCCGCAGCACCACGACTCGGGTCTGCGGATCCCGCCCGCCGGCGCGGATGGCGTCGGCGAGCTCGAACCAGCCCTCCGACGGAATGGCGTTGACCGGCGGGTAATCCACCGTGACCACGGTGATGCCGGTTGACTCGGAGTGGCGGCTGATCCCCATCGCGTGTCCCATCGTGAGCGCCGGATCGCACCGGCACATTGGCAAAGCAAGCAGTTGCTTGGTAGGTTAACACGGTGGCGCTCGAAATCGATCTGTCCGGCCGCATCGTCCTGGTCACCGGCGGCGTGCGCGGTGTGGGTGCCGGGGTGAGCCGCACCTTTCTCGCCGCGGGCGCGACCGTCATCGCCTGCGCCCGCAGGCCCGCCGACCAGCCGGTGACGAGCGGGGACCGCGCCATCGAATACCGGCACTGCGACGTGCGCGACGCCGACGCGGTGCGCGCCATGATCGACGACGTCGTCGCGCGGCACGGCCGCATCGATCACCTGGTGAACAATGCGGGCGGTGCGCCCTTCGCACTCGCCGCCGCCGCGAGCGCGAATTTCCACGCCAAGATCGTCGAGCTGAATCTGCTTGCGCCACTGCTGGTTTCGCAGTCCGCAAATGCGGTCATGCAGCGGCAGGACGACGGCGGCACCATCGTGAACATCTCCAGCGTCAGCGGCCATCGCGCGTCGCCGGGCACCGCGGCCTACGGCGCGGCCAAGGCCGGAGTGGACAGCCTCACCGCCTCGCTCGCCGTCGAATGGGCGCCGAAGGTCCGGATCAACTCGCTCGTCGTCGGCCCGGTCGATACCGAGCTCAGCCATCTGCACTACGGGGATCAGGCGGGCGTCGACGCGGTGGGCGCGACCATTCCGCTCGGCAGGCTGGCCGCCCCCGACGATATCGGCCGCTGCGCCGTCTTCCTCGCCTCACCGCTGGCCGCCTACGTCAGCGGCGCGACGCTGCTCGTACACGGCGGTGGCGAACGCCCGGCATTCCTCGCGGCCGCCAACGCGGAACACGATTGAACCGACGAACAGGATGAATATGGACAACCGGATCTGCGCGGGCCGCACGGTCATCGTCACCGGGGCGGGCCGAGGGATCGGCCGCGCGCACGCGCTGGCCTTCGCCGCGGCGGGCGCCGGCGTCGTTGTCAACGATCTCGGCTCGGCCCTCGACGGCGCCGGACAGAGCGCGTCACCGGCCGAGCAGGTGGTGGCGGAGATCACCGCGCTCGGCGGCCGGGCCGTCGCCAACGGTGACGACGTCGCGGACTGGGAGGGCGCGCGACGGCTGATCCACCAGGCCGTCGACACCTTCGGCGGGCTGGACGTGCTGGTCAACAATGCCGGATTCGTGCGCGACCGGATGCTGGTCAACCTCGGCGAGGAGGAATGGGACGCGGTGATCCGGGTCCACCTCAAGGGCCATTTCGTCACGATGCGGCACGCCATCGAATACTGGCGCGGCGAGGCGAAGGCCGGGCGCCCGGTCGACGCACGCGTCATCAACACCAGCTCCGGCGCCGGCCTGCAGGGCAGCGTCGGGCAGGCCAATTACGGTGCTGCCAAGGCCGGTATCGCGGGCCTCACCCTCACCGCCGCCGCCGAGTTCGCCCGCTACGGGGTCACCGTCAACGCCATCGCGCCCGCGGCGCGCACCAGGATGACCGAAACCGTCTTCGCCGAAACCATGGCCGCGCCGGACTCGGGATTCGATGCCATGGCGCCGGAAAACATCTCCCCTTTGGTGGTCTGGCTGGGCAGCGCGGAATCCGCCGGTGTGACGGGGCGCATGTTCGAGGTGGAGGGCGGCAAGGTCGCGCTGGCCGACGGCTGGCGGCACGGCGTCGCGGTAGATCGCGGCGCGCGCTGGGATCCGGCCGCATTAGGCCCGGTAGTTGCCGACTTGATAGCCAAGGCGGTGCCGCAGGAACCCGTCTATGGGGCGTGACATACCCGTCAATGGGGCGTGACGTTCGACCATCCCCCTGCACAGGTCGATAGCTGGCGCATATTATGGGGCTTCCGTCCGTGAAAGTCCCGGATGAGAGTGGCGACCGGGCTTGTAGAGATCTGCGCTGTATCCAAAGGATGAAGGGGAAGGCTGGCGCATGGCCGTTGGTCGCACATTACGCGTGGTGGCAGTAGCTGGGGCTGTTGCCGGTATCACGCTGCTCGGCCCGGCGCCGGCCCAGGCGAGAGATTCCGACTCCTGCCCCGGCTGTACCGCCGCCGATCAAGACTTCGGTTCCAATGATCCGAATGCTCGAATTCCGCTGGTGCCCGCCGAACCCGCCGCGGGGCAGGTAGGTGCGGTCGCCGGTCCCGGTTCGGCCGCCGGATCCGCCGCGGCCGGGTCCGCCGCCGCTGGTTCCGCGGGTGTCGGCGCGTTGCTCGGCACCGGCTCTGCCGGGCTCGGCTCCGCCGTCGGCACGGGTTCCGCGGCCGTTGGCACGGGTTCGGCAGCGGTCGGTTCGGCAGCGGGCACCGGTTCCGCCGCCGTCGGTTCGGCCGGTGCGGGCGTACTCGGAACGGTGCTGGGCACCGGTTCTGCCGCTGTGGGCACGGGTTCGGCAGCGGTCGGTTCCGCCGGTGTCGGTTCCGCCGGAGTTGGTTCCGCCGGTGTGGGTTCGGCCGGAGTCGGTTCGGCTGGAGTCGGTTCGGCCGGTGTCGGTTCCGCGGGCGTCGGTTCGGCCGGAGTCGGTTCTGCCGCAACGGGTTCCGCCGCGGTCGGTTCCGCGGCCGTCGGCTCGGCCATGGCCCCGCTCCTGCTGTTGCTCATCCCGCTGCCCACCGCGCCTACCCCGCCGGTGCCCGCGGCTCCATTGATCATCCCGCCCGCACCGGCCGCCCCGGCGTTACCGCCGGTGCCCGCGCTGCCGATCCCGGCCGCGGCCCCTCCGCCGCCACCGGCGCCGCCCGCGCCCGCGCCGCCTCCGCCGCCCGCGCCACCGGCGGCCGCACCCGCCGCGCCCGCTCAGCCGAATCCGAACGTTCGCCCCACCGCGGCCGACGACGTGCTGCCCAAACCGCAGCTGCTGTCGGTGATCGGCGGCCTGGTCGCGCTCGCACTGGCCGGAATCGGTTCCGGCGCGGTCAGTTTCCAGGGTGCCGCCGCGGCCCAGGCCCGAGTGGATGCCGCACGAGCCGCATTCTTCCCGAGGGCATGAGGGGGCGACGACCATCATGAGTAGCGAGAGCAGGGCGCACAGCGGCATCCGGTCGTACCGCCGGGTGGCCGCCGCGGTGGACGCGGTGTGCGCGGTCGCCGCCGACTTCGACGCGACCACCCTCGACGAGGTCGTCGCGGCCATCGCGAGCGAGCGCCACCGCCAGATCGAAATCGCGAGCGCTCAACTGGGTCCCGGCGTCTGCGGCCAGCGCAGGTTCTATCCGGACAAGGATGTGATCGTGCTCGCGCAGGCGCTGCCGAGCCGCGAGCACACCCTCGCGCACGAACTGGGCCACATCGTCTTCGATCACGAGGGCGCGCCCGCGCCGGAGGTGACGCTGGAGGCCAGCGACGACCTGATCGCCTACATGCTGAGCCAGCGCGCGCATCAGCAGATCTTCGACGACGGCGAGGACGAACTGGCCGAATGGGAGGCCGAGACCTTCGCCGCCATGCTGATGACCCGACTTCGCGTATTCAACAGCCGGGGCGCAGGCGTCTCGGTCCTTCGATTCGATGAGGCCCTCGGATGACCTTCTGGTTGACGGCTCTGCTGGTCTGGATGGCCGCCGGCGCGCGTGTCGGACGCGTGCTGGTGAAGCCGGCGACGACGGCCCGGGTGGCGATCATCGTCGCGGTGGCGGCGGTGGCGCTCGCCTCGACCGTCGCGGTGCCGGAAGTCGCGGTGGCCGTCGACAATCTGTTGCCACGCGGTGTGCACAATGCCTGGCTCTCCTACGGCGTCGTGGTCTCGGCGTGGATCATCTTCACTACCGCGACCTCGGTGGTGGCCGCCGCGGCCTGGCCGGTGGTCTCGCGCCGCAACCTCGGCCAGATCGCCGCCGTGCTCTATGCCGCGGGCAGCGCCGCCGTCGCGACGACGCTGGCCTGGTCGACGACCTTCGGCTGGGCCATCGTGCTGTTCGGCTGCGTCTTCATCGTGGTGACCGGTCTGCGGAATGTGGCGTGGACCGTGCTCGGTCGCGGTATCGCGATTTACACCACAGGAACCGCACTGGTCGGTTTGCTCGCCGCGCTGCAGATCCGGCGGGCGGCCATCCACGCGCCGCGGCCCAAGCACACTCAGCCGTTCTGGGCCTGGCCCGCGTACGAGATCGCGAGCCTGCTGATCGCGCTCGGCGCCGTGTGGATCGTGGTGGAGCTGTGGCTGCGGGCCCGAATCCTGTTGCGGCAGATCAACGTTCTGCATCAGCTGCTGGTCGGCCGGTTCCCCGAGGTTGTCGCGCACGACCAGACCGGAACCTCGACGCAGCTGAAGGCGTCGGATCAGGTGGCGCAGATCATGGACGCGCTCTACCTGCAGTCGGGCGGTGGCGTCGTGCTCGCCGAGGTGGGCGCCCCGCCCGCCTCGGTGGCCGACCGAGCCGACCGGGTGGCCCAGTGGGCCAGGGACCCGTTGGGCGATGTGGTGGTGGACGCCCGCTGGATCGCGCCGCCGGAGGGCATCAGCCCGCGCGGCTGGGTTCAGGCGATTGCCCGGGCCTACGAGTTGACCGCGGACACCGCGGTGCGGAATTGATAGATCCGGTTCGCTGGGCCCGCATTTCGTCACCCCGGATCGGCGGGATGCCGACCTTCTTCGGAAGGGCGATGAACCACTCGGGGACGTATCCGATGTGTTACCCGAGCGTTCATGTAAAACTGCCGACCGGTTTCTTGTAGTTCCGGATTGGAATCACGTCGCGCCGAATGTACTTGCGCACCCGGCAAACCGATCGGTACAAAGTTAGTGGCCCCTAATTTTCGGGGCGCCGCACCGCCTTTGGATAGGCAGGTTTCAGCGCCGCCGGAGCCCGATAACCGTGCTCGATCGCCTTCGAAAGGCGTCCCCCATAACGCAGTACAGCACGACCGGGCGGTCGCACTGTACTGCGTCGGACGTGAACCTACTCCGTACCGTCCGGAGGAATTTCGGGCAAGCCTTCGCTCGCACGCAACTTCTCCGCCATGGAGGTGAGCAGGTTCTGAGATTCTTCGGACAGGTCGAACGCTCTACTCGACAGCCGTCTGAGTCCATAGCCCTGCAGCTGGGACAACAGCTCAAGATCGTGATCGATCTTGGCGGCATAGATGTCGTTGAAGAAGTAGTCCGGCTTGACCTTGAAGAACTTCGCCAGGGCGGCCACCGTCTCGTCGGACGGGTTGGTCCGCTGTCCCGACCGCAACTGGGACAGGTACGGTTTCGAGATCGGATGTCCGGAGGCCGTCAGCGCAGCCGCAACCTCCGCGTTGGTGTGCGGCTTGCGCCCCGGGGGATGCACGGTTTCGAACAGCTTGTTCAGCCGCGCCGCGAAATCAGCCATTGTGAGCCGCCCAATTCCCTTCGCTGTACTAACAGTCGTTATCTCGGATACGTATCATTGATATTAGCGGCTCAGTAACTGAAAACCTACGCCTGTTTCCGGATTTCCTTGAAGCTTCTAGGTGCCGCTCCGTGGAAGGCACAGCGACGGCAGTGTTTGCGGGTCACCCCAACGGCTCTGGTGGAGAGGGGGTACGGCGCGGTTCTGGCCCGTCGCAAGGGTCTTCCTCGTCAAGTCAATGATAGCCGAAAGATAGCTGACGTCTCATCTACTGCTCTGTACCTGCGATTGTGTGGCGTACGACACGTTTTGCCGCCTCTGGGATGAACGTTCAACCTCGGGAAGGTTACGTCCGGACCGGGCCGCCGACGCCCGTCGGCGGCCCGGAATTGGACGAACGACGCTACAACCGCTCGATGATCGTGCCGGTCGCGAGCGCGCCACCGGCGCACATGAGCACCATCGCGATACCGCGATCGGTTCGCTCCAGTTCGTGCAGTGCGGTGGTGATGAGCCGAGATCCGGTGGAGCCGACGGGATGTCCGAGCGCGATTGCTCCGCCATTGACATTTACCCGGTCCATGTCCGGTTTGTGGACAGCGGCCCAGGAAAGTGGCACCGATGCGAATGCCTCGTTGATCTCGAAAAGGTCGATGTCTCCCATATTCATTCCGGAACGTTCCAGCAGTCGAGTGGTGGCCTGGACCGGACCGTCGAGATGGAACTCCGGCTCCGAGCCGACGAGGCACTGCGCGACGATTCGGGCGCGCGGCCGTAAACCCGCTCGGCGCGCGGCGTTTTCGTCCATCAGCAGCACCGCGGCCGCGCCGTCGGAGATCTGCGATGAACTGCCCGCCGTATGCACGCCGCCCTCCAGCACCGGCTTCAGCTTCGCCAGGCCCTCGACGGTGGTCTCGCGCAGGCCCTGATCCCTTGTCACCTCCAGCTTTTCGCCGGTGAGGTTGCCCTCCTTGTCGACGGCGGGCGCGGCGACGGTCAGTACCTCACGGTCGAATCTGCCCTCGGCCCATGCCTGACCGGCCAGCCGCTGTGAACGGGCGCCGAACTCGTCGACATCGGCGCGAGTGATGCCGCGCCGCTTGGCGATTCGTTCCGCCGCCTCGAACTGATTGGGCAGATCGATGCTCCACGAGGCGGGTCTGCGCGGTCCGGCGTGCTCGCCGACATTGGCGCCCAACGGAACTCGGCTCATCGCCTCGACGCCGCAGGCGATGCCGACCTCGATGGCGCCCGCGGCGATCAGACCGGCGATCAAATGGTTGGCCTGCTGCGCCGAGCCGCACTGTGCGTCGATGGTGGTCGCGCCGACCTGCCATGGCAGTCCGGCGTGCAGCCACGCCACCCGGGTGACGTTGTTGGACTGCTCGCCCGCCTGGGTGACGCAGCCGCCGATGACCTGTTCGACCGTTGCCGGATCGAGGTGTGCGCGCTCGAGCAGTCCGCGCAGGGCCGCGCCGAGCAGTTCGGTGGCGTGCAGGCCCGACAGCCAGCCGCCGCGCTTGCCGATGGGGGTGCGCGCTGCCTCGACGATGACGGGTGTGCCCATCTCCAACCTTTCCCTAGGGAGCTAAAAATGGAACGAGTTCAGTCGTCTTGATCGAGCCGAATCACTCGTGTTCTTACCTATTTCTAGCACCTGTGCTTCAATGCTTGTAGAACGTGTTTCAGTTTGACACGTGTTTCAGTTTGTCGAAGGAGACATCTGGTGGATGACACTCGGAATTCCCGGCCCGAACTGCCCGACGGGTTCGACGTCACCGACCCCGCCATCTACGCCGAGCGAGTTCCGGTCGCGGAGTTCGCCGAGCTGCGCCGCACCGCGCCGATCTGGTGGAACCCACAGTCCCCCGAGGTCAGCGGCTTTCACGACGACGGCTTCTGGGTGGTGAGCAAGCACGCCGACGTCAAGGAGGTGTCCCGGCGCAGCGACGTCTTCTCCAGCCACGAGAACACCGCCATCCCGCGCTTCAACGACGACATCAAGCGCGAGCAGATCGAACTGCAGCGGATCGTGCTGCTGAACAAGGACGCGCCGGAACACACCAAACTGCGCAAGGTCATCGCGCGCGGTTTCACCCCGCGCGCGATAAACGGTCTGCGCGCGGAACTTTCGGCGCGGGCCGAGTCGATCGTCAAGGCGGCGGCTCAGTCCGGCTCGGGCGATTTCGTCACCCAGATCGCGTGTGAGCTGCCGCTGCAGGCGATCGCCGAATTGATCGGTGTGCCGCAGGAGGACCGGATGAAGGTCTTCACCTGGTCCAACGATATGACCGGCTACGACGATCCGGAGAGCACCGCCGATCCGGTCGCCGCATCGGTCGAAATCCTCGGCTACGCATACCAAATGGCGGCCGCGCGCAAGGCGAATCCGGCCGACGATATCGTCACGACGCTGATCGAGGCCGATATCGACGGCGACCGGCTGACCGAGGAGGAGTTCGGGTTCTTCGTCATCATGCTGGCCGTCGCGGGCAACGAGACCACCCGCAATGCCATCTCGCACGGCATGCTGGCCTTCCTCGACAATCCGGATCAGTGGGAGCTGTTCAAGAAGGAACGCCCGGCCACCGCCGCCGACGAGATCATCCGGTGGGCCACCCCGGTCACCTCGTTCCAGCGAACGGCGTTGGTGGACACCGAACTCGGCGGCGTTCAGATCAAGAAGGGGCAGCGGGTGGTGATGCTCTACCGCTCGGCCAATTTCGACGAGGACGTCTTCGAGAATCCGGAGCGCTTCGACATCATGCGCGCGGACAATCCGCATCTGGCCTTCGGCGGCACCGGCGCGCACTTCTGTATCGGTGCGAACCTCGCGCGGCTGGAGATCGATCTCATCTTCAATGCCATCGCCGACCATCTGCCGGATATCACCAAAATCGGTCCGGCCAAGCGGCTGCGGTCGGGTTGGCTCAACGGGATCAAGGGTTTTCCGGTCGACTACCGGACCGGCCGGGAAGCGCACTGAGTCGCGTCCCCTTCGTCGTCCTGTCATGGACGACGAAGGGGACGCAAATCATTCGGCTGGTTTCGCGGTCGCCATCGCGCGGTCGACCTCCCAAAAGGCCCGCAGCGCAGCGATTTTCCCGTCCGTGTCGACGCGGTAGGTGAACACGCCCTCGGCATCGATCCGCTGGCCGCCGATCCGGGTGCGGATCAATCCGGTGAAGGCGATCTCGTTGCCGCAGGCGAACGAGTCGTCGAAGCGGAATTCGATCGACTGGGTCGGCGCGATCGCCCTGTCCCAGAATGCGGCGATGGCCGCGCGACCGCGATGGCCGACCCCGTCGGGATCGAAAAACGAAGGGCCGACCGGATCTTCGACGATGCCGTCGGCGGCGAACAGGTCGAGCCACGCCGCCTTGTCCTTCGCGCGCACCGCCGCTTGCGAAGCCAGCCCGGCGGCGCGGGCCGGATGGCCGGTCTGGGTTGTCATGACGCCTTCTCGATATTCGCCTCGGCGAAGCGCCGCAGGGAGTCCTGTTTGGCGGCGAGCTCACCGTCGAATCCGATACCGTCGAAAACCCACGGCACGACGATGGCGTCGGTGACGCCCGCTGCGGCCAGCTCCTGGTATCCGGAGCGGCCGAACCGATCGATGCACACCGCTTGTATCTCGAAAGGGCTTTCGGCTCTGCCGAATTCGGCCCGCAGCGCGGTGAGTTTCCCGATGGTGCGGCACAGCTCGGCATAGGTCATCATCGCCGAGGTCCAGCCGTCGCCGACCCGGGCAGCGCGGCGCAGCGCCGCATCGGTGTGGCCGCCGATATAGAACGGCACCGGCTCGGTGGGCGCGGGGCTCATCTGGAGCTCGTCGAAATCGAAGAATTCGCCGTGGTATTCGACCATGCCCCCGCCGAGCACCAACTTGATGACCTCGATCATCTCGTCGACGCGGGCGCCGCGACGGGCGTAGGGCACCCCGCACCATTCGAATTCCTCCGGCGCCCAACCGATTCCGACTCCGAAGCCGAAGCGGTTGCCGGACAGGTTCGCCACCGAGCCGACCTGCCTGGCCAGCAGCAGGGGATTGCGGGAGCCGAGTTTGAGCACATTGGTGTAGAAGCGGATCCGGCTGGTCACCGCCGCCATGGCGGTCGCGCCGATGAGCGGATCGACCCACGGCGTATCCGGGCTCCAGAAGCGGCTGCCGTCGGCGGTGTACGGGTATTGCGCCGCGGCGGACCGCATGTAGAACAGCGAATCCGGCAGAGCGATCGATGAGAAACCGCACTCCTCGGCGGTTTTCGCCAATTCCGGCAGTTGGTCGAGTGGGCTCAGCGCGATACCGAGGGTGAACTTCACGGGCGCTCGCTCCCGACCACCCACATCGAGAAGTATTGGGACCCACCGCCATACGCGTGACCGAGCGCCTTACGGGCGTCCGCCACCTGGTAGGCCCCGGCGCGGCCCATCACCTGCTTGGCGGCCTCGGCGAACCGGATGAGCCCGGAGGCGCCGATCGGATTCGAGGACAGCACCCCGCCGGACGGATTCACCGGCAGCTTTCCGCCGATCTCGGTCTCACCCTTATCGGTGAGCTGCCAGCCTTCGCCCTCCGGCATGAAGCCCAGGTTCTCCAGCCACATCGGTTCGAACCAGGAGAAGGGGACGTAGATTTCGGCGGCGTCGATCTCCTCCAGCGGATCGGTGATGCCCGCGGCCCGCCACAGCGCGGCGGCCGCATCCCGGCCTGCCTGCGGATTGACCTGATCGCGACCCGCGAAAGTCGTTGGCTCCGTGCGCATTGCCGTGCCGTGCACCCAGGCGACCCGTTTGCCCGCGGCCTCGACCTCGGCCGCGGCGGCCGCATCGCCGATGACGATCGCGCACGCGCCATCCGATGACGGGCACGTCTCGTCGAATCGGATTGGATCCCAGAGCATTTGCGAAGCCAGCACCGATTCCAGGGTGATATCGGGCTGCCGCAGGTGCGCGAGCGGGTTCTTCGCACCGTTGCGCCGATCCTTCACCGCGACCATGGCGCCGATATGGCTGGGCGCATTGGACCGGCGGATATAGGACCGGACGTGCGGGGCGAAATAGCCGCCCGCGCCCGCGCCGACCGGCATGGTGAACGGCACCGGAATCGAAAGGGCCCACATGGCATTCGATTCCGACTGCTTCTCCCAGGCCACCGCGAGCACCCTGCGGTGCACGCCCGCCTGCACCAGATTGGCGGCGACCACACCGGTCGAACCGCCGACCGAACCCGCCGTATGCACCCGCAGCAGCGGTTTTCCGGTGGCGCCCAACGCATCCGCGAGATACAGCTCGGGCATCATGACGCCCTCGAACAGATCCGGCGCCTTGCCGACCACGACCGCGTCGATATCGGCGATGGTGAGACCGGCATCGGTGAGCGCGCGGTCGATTGCCTCACGGCACATGCCCGCCATTGATACATCGGTTCGTTTTGTCACGTGATGGGTCTGTCCGGTACCCAGCACCGCCGCAACTTCACTCACGAGTGCGCCTCCAAAACGCTAACAAGGTTCTGCTGCAGGGCCGGGCCGCTGGTGGCGTGGGCGAGCGCGCGCCCGGCCGAACCCGCCATGATGGCCTCGGCCGCGAAACCGATGCGCTCCAGGCCCGCCGCGAACATCGGATTGGCCGCCAGCGCCCCGCCGGACGGATTCACCCGGGTGCCGTTCTTCAGTCCGATGGCCTCGGTGAGAATGAGCTGCTGATGGCTGAACGGCGCATGCAGTTCCGCGATATCGAAGCCGGTATCTCCGCCGGTAACCGCTTGGGCCGCAGCCGAAGTGGAGGGGGAGACGGTGAGGTCGCGGGCGCCGAACACGGGAGTATCGATCTGGTGCGCGATTCCGGTGATCCAGGCGGGACGTTCGCACAGCTCCCTGGCCCGGTCGCCCGCGGCGAGCACGATGGCGGCCGCACCGTCGGTGATCGGCGCGATGTCGTGTGCGCGCAGTGGATCGGCGACATACGGTGCGGAAAGCAAACTTTCGACGTCGCTGTCGGCCCCCGCGGCGACCCGCGCCATATCCTGCTCGGTCCAGCGGCCGCGGTCGAGACCCGCCCGGGCCTGCAATCCGGCGATCGACAGCGCGTCCGGCCACAGCGGGGCGACCAGATACGGATCCAGCTGCATGGTGAGTATCTGGCGCAGAGTGCCCGCCGATGACTTGCCGAAGCCGTAGACCAGCGCCGTACGCGCCTGTCCCGAACGGATTTTCACCCATGCCTCGTAGAGTGCCCATGCGGCGTCCATTTCGACATGCGATTCGTTGATCGGCGGAACGGCGCCGATCGCATCGACCGCCGAGATGAACGAAAAGGCGCGTCCGGCAAGGTAATCCGAGGATCCGGAGCACCAGAAATCGATATCGGCCTTGGTGATGCCGAGCCGGTCGTACAGTTGCTGGAAACACGGCACCAGCATCTCGACGCCGTTGGTGGTGCCGAAGGTCTCCGGTACGTGTGGCGCGTGGGCGAATCCCACGATCGCGATATCGGCGGTGTTGTCGGTCAACGTATGCCTCTCACGGGATTGCGGGGTCAGAGGTGATGCTTGTAGGTGTCGTAATCGGCATCGGGTTCGCCGGTGGGCTCGAAGTGGTCGACGTTGTCGAGTCCGTAGCCCCACTCCGCGCGCGGCTTCCACACCGCGCGCACCCGCATGCCCATTCGCACTTCGCTTGCGTCGCAACCGAGTACGAGGTGCAGCACCGGGATATCCGCGCCGTCGAGCAGTACGTAGGCCGCGACGTACGGCGGTTTGATCCGCTGGCCGAGGAACGGCACGTTGACGATGCAGAAGGTGGTGACGGTGCCGTGGTCGGTCAGCTCGAGGTAGTCGTCGGTGGGCCTGCCGTCGGTCGGATTCGCGCCGCGCGGTGGGAAGTACACCTTGCCCGCGGCGTCGGTGCGCGCGCCGATCAGCTTGCCGTCGGCCAGGCCGCGCAGATACACCGTCTCCTGCGGCGATGCGGTGTGCTTGTACGCGAGATCCACCGGCGTGGTGATGATTCGGACGGGTTCCGCACTGGCTACGGAAGTGCTTGGCGCGCTGGATGTTTCGCCGGGTTCGAAGCAGGCGATGTCGTGGATTGTGCCCGTGGTCTCGGCGGCCCACCGGACGACGACGCGCAGCCCGGTGCGTATCAGTTCGGGCGACGCGACATCGACCGCGTGCAGCAGCGCGGTATCCGCGCCGTCGAGCCGGATCAACGCCCAGGCGAACGGCCGGTCGAAGGGCTGGCCCGGCAGCGGTTCTCGCACCCAGGTCCAGGATTCGACGGTACCGGTGTCGGCGACGTCGACGAATTCGGTGAGCGGGGCCGCGGTGACCGGGTCGTATTCGGCGGGCGGCACCAGCACCCTGCCGTCGGAACCGCGCACGCCGACGATCTTGCGGTCGCGCAGGCCGGTCAGGAATTTGCCGATGGTGGGGCCGACCGAACGGGTGTAGTCGAATCGCACCCGCAGGGGCGCGCTGAGCACATCCGGCGCCGTCTCCATTCCACCGGCGACGACCGTGGACGCAGTATTCCCTGGAGTCACGATATCGAGTAGAACAGGTTCTTATTCTGGTGGCAAGCAGTAGGGATGACAGCATGAAATTCGGATTGCAACTCGGATACTGGATGGCGCGGCCGCCCGCCGGTGCCGGCGAGCTGGTGCTGGCCGCGGAGGCGGCCGGATTCGATGCCGTATTCGCCGCCGAATCCTGGGGTTCGGACGCCTTCGGCCCGCTGACCTGGTGGGGCTCGCGCACCGAGCGGGTGCGGCTGGGCACCTCGGTGGTGCAGCTGTCGGCGCGCACCCCGGCGGCCACGGCCATGCACGCGCTCACCCTCGACCATCTCAGCGGCGGCCGGGCGATTCTCGGCCTCGGCGTATCCGGTCCGCAGGTGGTGGAGGGCTGGTACGGGCAGCCGTTCGGCAAACCGTTGCAGCGCACGAGGGAATACGTCGAGATAGTCAGGAAGGTGCTCGCGCGCGAGGCGCCGGTGACAAGCGGCGGCCCGCACTATCCGCTGCCGTACACCGGGCCGGGAGCGCTCGGGCTCGGCAAGCCGCTCAAGCCGATAGTGCATCCGCTACGTGCGGATTTGCCGATCTGGCTGGGTTCGGAGGGTCCGAAGAATGTGGCGCTGACGGCGGAGATCGCTGACGGCTGGCTGGCCATCTACTTCGCGCCGCGGTTGGCCGGGATGTACAACGAATGGCTCGACGAGGGTTTCGCCAGGGCGGGTGCGCGGCGGTCGCGTGCCGATTTCGAGATTGCCGCGAGTTGTCAGGTGGTCGTTACCGACGATCCGGCGAGCGAGCTGGAAAAGATGCGCTGGGTCATGGCCCTCTACATCGGCGGGATGGGTGCGCCGGAGTTGAACTTCCACGCCCAGGTCTATCGCCGGATGGGCTATGACCGCGAGGTCGACGAGATCGGCGCGCTGTTCCAGGCGGGTAAGAAGGCCGAGGCGGCCGCGGCGGTTCCGGACGAGTTGATCCACGACACCGCGATCATCGGCGACGAGGAACATGTCCGGAAACAGCTGGGCGTTTGGTCGGCGGCGGGTGTGACGATGCTGCTGGTGTCGGTTTCCGATATCGCGCAATTGCGTCGGCTCGCACCCCTTGTCGAACAGTAGAACGCGTTCTAGATTCAATGTGGTGACGACCTCTCAGGAGCCAGCAAAAGTTCTCGGACTGTGGAATATCGCCGAAGCCGAGCCCGAGCGGATCGCCATGGTCGATCCCGCGGGCCGGGAGGTGACCTATCGCGAATTGTCAACCCTCGCAAACAGATACGCCACCGGCCTGCGCGCGCTCGGGCTGACGAGCGGCGACGTGCTCGTCACCATGCTGCACAACTGCGTCGAGATGGTCGCCGCGTATTTCGCGGCCTATCAGTCCGGGCTGTACATCGTCGCGGTGAACTGGCACCTCACCGGGCCGGAGGTCGGTTATATCCTGCGCGACAGCGAGGCCAAGGCCTTCATCGCGAGCGATCGCTTCGCGGCCACCGCGCTCGCCGCCGCCGACGACGCGGAACTGCCTGCGGCAGCGCGCTTTTCGGTCGGCGACATCGACGGCTTCAAATCGGTGTCCTGGCTCGGCGCCGGAGGAACCGGGCGGCCCACCGACCGCGGCACCGGCGCGCCGATGCTCTACACCTCCGGAACGACGGGGCGGCCCAAGGGTGTTCGGCGTCCGCTCACCGGCGCCGACCCGGATGTGATTCCGCAGCACAGCACCGCCTTCTTCGGATTGTTCGGGCTGGCGCCGTACGACGAGCACGTGCACATCTGCGGTTCGCCGCTCTACCACACCGCGGTGCTGAACTTCGCGACCATCTCGATTCAGCTGGGGCACATGCTCGTACTGATGGATCGCTGGGACGCCGAGGATATGTTGCGGCTCATCGAGAAGCACCGGGTCACGCACAGCCACATGGTGCCGACCCAGTTCCATCGACTGCTCGCGCTGCCCGAGGAGGTGCGCGCCAAATACGACGTGTCATCGCTGCGCAGCATGGTGCACGGCGCGGCGCCGTGCCCGGAGGAGACCAAACGCAGAATGCTCGAATGGTGGGGGCCGACGGTCACCGAGTACTACGCGGCCACCGAGGGCGGCGGCACGGTGATCAGCGGCGCCGAGTGGCTGCGTAAACCCGGTTCCGTCGGCAAGGCGTGGCCGTGGTCGGTGATCAAGGTGCTGTCCGAGGCCGACGGCAGCGAACTGCCGCCCGGCGAGGCGGGTCTGGTCTATATGCAAATGGGCGGTTCGAGTTTCGAATACCACCACGACAAGGCCAAGACCGATGAGGCCAGGGTCGGCAACCTCTTCACCGTCGGCGATATCGGCCACCTCGACGAGGACGGCTACCTGTACCTGCACGATCGCCGCTCGGATCTGATTCTGTCCGGCGGGGTGAACATCTACCCCGCCGAGATCGAGAACGTGCTCGTCACCCATCCGAAGGTGGCCGATGTCGCGGTATTCGGTATCCCGCACGCGGATTGGGGTCAGGAGGTGAAGGCCGTCGTACAGCCCGCGGACGGAATCGAGGGTGACGCCGACCTCACGGCCGAGCTATTGGCCTTCGCCGCAACGCAATTGGCGAAGTACAAGATGCCGCGAACCATCGACTACCTGCCCGAACTGCCCCGCGATCCGAACGGCAAGCTGTACAAGCGCAAGTTGCGCGACCGGTACGTGCCCGCGACCTGAGCGGCGGTTCCCGCGCACCCAGCAGCTTCCCGCGCATGCAATCGCGTGCGCGAGAAGCTAATTGATGCGCGGCGAAACCAAACCGTATGCGGGAACGGTCGTGCGCGAATCACCTGTCGACCACGCCCTTCCCGGCCCCTGGCCTCGCCCTCCCGGAATGCTCTCAGACCGATTCGCGCAATTCCGGCGGCAGCCCGAACAGCGGGAACAGGCGCTCGGTGTCCAGGAAGAAGTTGAGCCCCGCGATGGCGTCATCGTCGAGCTCGAGCACGGTGATCGACCACGGCGTCCACACGCCGGGCTCGCCGCTCGGTTTGTAGTGACCGAAGGCGGGTGCGCCGTTGGCGCCCGACAGCCGGACCATCCGGGAATCGCGGCAGCCGCTGCCGCTGCCGAGCATGAAGGCGGCCACATTCTCCGGACCCGAGATCCACAGCTCGATCGGCGGCATGGACAGCGCCACATCGGCTTTCAGCAGGTCGGTGAGCGCGTTCATATCGTATGCCTCGAACGCCTTGACGAAATTGTCGACGAGCTTGCGCTGCTCCTCGTTCGATTCGTCGTAGTTGTCGGTGACGGTCGGCTGGACCTTCGACATGGTGGCGCGGGCCCGCTGCAGCGCGCTGTTCACCGACGCGGGCGACATGGTGAGCGCCTCGGCGGTTTCATTGGCCGAGAAGCGCAGCACCTCGCGCATGATCAGGATGGCCCGCTGGGTGGCCGGCAGATGTTGGCAGGCGGCGACGAAGGCGAGCCGCAGCGTGTCCTTGGCGGTGGCCGCCTCGGCCGGATCCGCCCCGAAGGCGAGGGCATTCGGGATCGGCTCGATCCACACGTAATCCGGCTGCGGCGCGGGCAGCGGTGAATCGGGCCGGGACGGACCGGACAGGTCCATCGGCCGGGCCCGGCGCTGTGGGCCGTCGAGCATATCGAGACAGACATTGGTGGCGATCCGGTACAGCCAGGAGCGCAGGCTGGCCCGGCCCTCGAACGAGTCGTAGGACTTCCAAGCGCGGGTGAACGTCTCCTGCACCGCGTCCTCGGCCTCGAACGACGAGCCCAGCATTCGGTAGGCGTAGGCGCACAGTTCCCGTCGGTGTCCCTCGAAGGAGGTGAGTACCTCGGCGGAAATACCCGTCGCGGATTCGGCGGGGGTGGAGATGTCGTTCATGCGTGTCACCCTGCCACAGGGCACCGACATCCGATACCCGAATGGTGCCGCCACCTGCGCAAACCAAGATCAACCGAGGCCCGCGGCGGCGCCGATTAATTCATCCCGCCCGATCCGTCTGTATTTCGATACGCGATTTTGGGACCTTGAAAGGGGCCGAGTGCCATGGCAAGCAAGATGATCTTCATCAATCTTCCGGTCACGGACCTCGGGCGGTCGATGCGCTTCTACGAGGCGCTCGGGTGGCGGGTCAACAACGAGTTCACCGACGAGAACACCGCCTGCATCGTTATCGACGACAACATCTGCCTCATGCTGCTGACCCTCGGGTTCTTCCCGAACTTCACCGCGCGCCCGATAGCGGACACGGTCGCTACCATCGGCTCGCTCTATTCGCTCGCGCTGTCGAGTGCCAGCGCTGTCGACGAATTGGTGGACGCCGCGGTGCTGGCCGGCGCGACCGAGGAGGTCAATGTGACCAAACGAGCGATGGAGGCCCAGGTCGGCATGCACGGCCGGACCTTCCTCGACCCGGATGGCCACCAATGGGAACCATTCTGGATGGAGTATCCGGGCGGCAACTGAGGGGTCGGCCAACGGGGATGGTAGGGAGGCGAAGCCGACCGGGGGCGGGTAAGCCGAGCGCGTTTCCCCGCACCGGGCCGAATATTAGTGCGGCACATGGATTTCCGTCGCTCAGCTGCCGGTGAAGGTCGGCTTGCGCTTCTCCGCGAAGGCCTTCGGACCCTCCTTGGCGTCGGCCGATTTGAATACCGCGGTGCCGAGCTTCGCATCGATCTGGAACGCGTCTTCCTCTGGGAGGCATTCGGTTTCGCGGATGGTGCGCAGGATGGCCTGCACCGCGAGCGGTCCGTTGGCGGCGATCTGCCCGGCCAGTTCCAGCGCCTTGTCCAGTGCGGTGCCGTCCGGCACCACGTGACCGATCAGGCCGATCTCCTTGGCCTCGGCCGCGGTGATGTGCCTGCCGGTGAGCAGGATGTCGGCCGCGACGGTGTACGGGATCTGCCGAACCAGCCGCACCGCCGAGCCGCCGAGCGGGAACAGGCCCCAACGCGCTTCGGACACACCGAATTTCGCGCTCTCGCCGGCCACCCGGATATCGGTGCCCTGCAGGATCTCGGTGCCGCCCGCGATGGCGGGTCCCTCCACCGCGGCGATCAGCGGCTTGGTGAGCCTGCGGCCCTTGAGCAGCGCCTCGATCCTGGACAGATCCCAGCCGCCGCCCGCGAAGGAATCGCCGGGGTGTTGGGCGGTCATGGCTTTCAGATCCGCGCCCGCGCAGAACGCGCCGCCCGCGCCGGTCAGGATCGCGACGCGAATGTCGGGATCGGCGTCCACCCGATCCCAGGCCTCGCGCATGATCGCCATCATCTCGCCGGACAGCGCATTGCGCGCCTCGGGCCGGTTCATGGTGACGATGAGGACGTTATCGCGTTTCTCGACAAGGCAATCTGGCATTGCGGAATCTCCTGACTACGGGGTTGTCAGGAACAATAACACGTTCTATTTTTAGGACTGTGAGCTACAACATAGCGGACCTTGTCGAACACGCCATCGACCTGATGCCCGATCGCGTCGCGCTCGCCGACGACAGTCGTGAGATCACCTACGCGCAGTTGGAGGAGCGGACCAATAAACTGGCCCATTACCTGCGGGAACATGGTGTCTCACCGGGGGACAAGGTCGGCATCTACTCACGCAACACGATCGAGGCCGTCGAGGCGATGGTCGCGGTGTTCAAAGCGCGGGCCGTGATGGTCAACGTGAACTTCCGATACGTCGAGAACGAGTTACAGTATATTTTCGAAAATTCGGATATGGTCGCGCTGATCCACGAGCGTCGCTACAGCGACAGGGTGGCCGCGGTTCGGCCGAGGACGCCGCTGCTGCGCACCGTCATCGTCGTGGACGACGATACGACCGGGACCACGGCGGTCGCAGCGGATTCGGTGGAATACGAAGCGGCGCTTGCCCAATCCTCCGGCGAACGGGATTTCGGCGAACGTTCGCCGGATGACATCTTCATGCTCTACACCGGCGGCACCACCGGCATGCCCAAGGGCGTGATGTGGCGGCACGAGGACTGGTGGCGGGTGCTCGGCGGCGGCATCAACTTCATCACCGGTGAGCGCGTCGAGGATGAGTGGCATCAGGCCAAGACCGGTGCGGGTAATCCGCAGCTGGTGCGCTTCCCGATTCCGCCGATGATCCACGGTGGTTCGCAGACCGCCGCCTTCCACAGCCTTTTCGACGGCGGCAAGATGGTGGTGATTCCGGAGTTCACCGGGCACGGGGTGTGGCAGCACATCGACCGGCACAAGATCAATCTCATCTTCATCACCGGTGACGCGATGGCCAGGCCGATGCTCGACGCCCTCATCGAGGGGAATCCGGAAACCGGTGCGCCATACGACCTTTCGAGTTTGTACGTGATAGCGAGCAGCGCGGCGCTCTTCTCGCCGACGCTGAAGGACCAGTTCCTGGAGCTGCTGCCGAATCGGATGATCTCCGACAACATCGGATCGTCGGAGACCGGCTTCGGCGGAATCTCGGTGGCGGCCAAGGGCGCCAACCACACCGGCGGGCCGCGGGTGAAGATCGACGCGTCCACCGCGGTGCTCGACGAGAACGGCGACCCGGTGACGCCGGGCTCCGGCCAGATCGGTCTGATCGCCCGCAGCGGGAACATTCCGCTCGGCTACTACAAGGACGAGGCCAAGACCGCGGCAACGTTCAAGGTGTACAACGGAATTCGCTACGCCATCCCCGGCGACTACGCGCGGGTGGAGGCGGACGGCACCGTCACCATGCTCGGCCGCGGCTCGGTGAGCATCAACAGCGGCGGTGAGAAGATCTATCCGGAGGAGGTCGAGGGTGCGCTGAAGACGCATCCGGAGATCTTCGACGCGCTCGTCATCGGCGTCACGGATGAGCGCTGGGGCCAACGGGTTTGCGCCGTCGTGCAGTGTCGCGGCGAAAGCCGCCCGACGCTGGCGGACCTGCGGCCGGTGCTGACCCAGGAGATCGCGCCGTACAAGCTGCCGAGAAGCCTGTGGTTCGTGGACGAGATCAAGCGCTCGCCCGCGGGCAAACCGGACTATCGGTGGGCTAAGGAGCACGCCGAATCCCGGCCCGCCGACGAACATTTGGAAGCGAGCAGCAAGTAGGCGTATTCCACCCGCCCCTTCAGCGGTAGTTGAGTTCGGCGAGCCGGTAGGCCAGTGCCCGGCGAGCCGGCCGGAACCTGCTGAGCAGGGACAGCGCCGTATTCCGGAGCAGGCGGGCGGGGTAGGGGCGCAGGGTGGCCATTCTGGTCATCCGATCCGTGAACGCGACGACGTCGAGCGCCACCGGCCGCCTTGTGTTTTCGTATGCGTCGAGCACGGTCTCCGGTTCTCCCGCCAGTACCCGGGCCAGCAGCGGGCCGAGGAAGGCCGCGTCCTGGATACCGGTGTTCATGCCCTGGCCGCCCGCCGGGCTGTGCACGTGGGCGGCATCGCCCGCGAGCAGGATCCGGCCCGCGCGGTAGCGGTCGGCCACCCGGTGGTGCACCCGGAAACGTGAACTCCACAGTGTTTCCAGGACTTTCACGTCACCGCCGGGTCCGCGGGCATCGATGATCCGCTGGATGTCCTCGATCGTCGGGTGTTCGGACGCCTCGGCTACGGTGGCGACCACCCGGTAGCGGTTCGGTGCGTCATCGTCCGGCAGCGGTGCGACGACCATGACGCCCTCGGGTGAAAGATGCAGCGCCACTTGGCTGCGCGGGATCGGCCAGTTCATCCGGACGTCGGCGAGTACGAAGGATTCCGGATAGGTGGCTCCGGTGAAGTCGATGCCCGCCTGCTCGCGGACCACGCTGTGCATACCGTCCGCACCGACGACGTAGTCGGCGTTGATCGTTCCTGCTGCACCGGTCGCATCGGTGTATCCGACTGTGACGCAGCCATTTTCGTCGGTGATTCGGGTGACACGGTACGGACGGTGCACCGTCGCGCCCGCCAGGTGCAGCCGATCGAGCAGCACGGCCTCGGTGGTGTCCTGCGGGACCATCAGCGCATACGGAAAATCCGTTGGGAGGCCGGTGAATTCGATGGAGCCGAGGGTGCGTGCGCCATCGCGGACGGTGAATATCGGCGCCTCGGTGCCGTGCACCATCAACTCGTTCGCGATGCCGAGGTCGCGCAGCACCTCCAGTGTCCTGGCGTGCACCACGGCTGCGCGCGAAGTATTGGCGCCCTCGGCGAGCTGATCCAGCAGGACGAAATCCACGCCGGCGTCGGCGAGGGTGATGGCGACGGTCAGTCCGGCGGGACCGGCGCCGACGATGACGACCGAGGTGGTGTCCGGCAGCGGGTTGATCTGGTCGGCGGTCATCGGAACTCCTATGTCAACAAGTGTGGGCCAACGCTTGTTGGCAATGATAATTCCGGGTTGCCGTGAAGTCAACAGATGTTGGCCTACACTTGTTGGCATGACTGATGCGCCTGATCAACCGGCACGCCGCTCGGACGCGACCCGCGCGGCGATCCTCGAGGCGGCGCGTGCCCGCTTCGCCGCCGAGGGTTTCCGCAAGGCGACCGTTCGTGCCATCGCAGCCGACGCGGCCATCGACCCGTCCATGGTCATGCGCTACTTCGGCAGCAAGGATGGGCTGTTCGCGGCAGCGGTCGATATCGATCTGGAATTGCCGGACCTCATCGCGACCGACCCGGATGCCATGGGGGAGTTGCTGGTGCGACGTTTTCTGGAGATCTGGGAGCCGCCGGGCAACGAGGTCATGCTGACCCTGCTCCGCTCGTCCATCGCCGATGATGCGGTCACCCAGCGCTTTCGTGCCGTCTTCGCCGACCAGATCCTCCCGGCGGTGCTACGCGTCGGCGACCCCGTCGACGCGCCCAAGCGCAGCGGTTTGATCGTCACCCAACTCCTGGGTCTGGCCCTGTGCCGCTATGTCCTCCGGCTCCCCCCGGTCATCGCCCTCACACCCGATGAGCTCATCGCCGAAATCGGCCCCACCATCCAGCGCTATCTGGGTTCGGTGCCGCGATAGCCGATGGCGCCCTCGCCGCTGATTCATCGCGTCGTGCAACGGGGTGGTACCACGCGGTACCATCAGGGGATGGCCGGTCTGAATGTCAGGTTCACCGACGAGGAACTTGGCGCGCTGCGCCAGCGCGCCGAAGCAGAGGGTCGCAGCATGCAGCAGTTCGTGCACGATGCGGTGATCAAGGCGATCAACGAGCATGCGCGGCTGTTCAACGAAGCCGCTGACCATGTGCTACGGGTCAGTGAGGAGCTGAACCGAAGGCTGGCCTGATGCAGTATCTGACGCTGCCCGAACTGCTGAAGCTCGCCGAACGATTGGGCACTCCGGACGTGCGGGACTACGGACTGCTCGAGTCGGCACTTGCTCGTCCTCAGGCGAGCGTATTCGGTCAGGATGCGTATTCCGATGTGTGGCAAAAAGCTGCCGCGCTGATGGATTCGCTGGCGCGTAATCACGGCCTGATCGACGACAATAAGCGACTGGCCTGGTATGCCACCTGGGTCTTCCTGCACATGAACGGCCATCCGTTGGATGCGGAGTTCGACGTCGACGATGCTGAAGCCTTTGTCCTTGATGTGTGCCAGGGCAGGCTCGAGGTGTCACAGATCGCTGGACACTTGTCGAAGTTCACTCGCTGATCGCGCTATCGATCTGCTGATCAGGTTGCGGCAGGCTATCGCGAAACAGGTCCATTATGTCGTCGGTGCTCATGCCTGCTATGTCCTTGCTCCGCGCGGATCTACGCAGTCGACGGGCAAGGAGTTGCCCGCGACTCGGGAGGTCTTCGCTTCGCACACTTCGAAGTGTGCCATCGAATGGGGAGCACCGACACCGCCTTCACAAAGGGGTGTTACGTGAAGGCGGTGAAGGGAGGCTTGCGGTCGCCGCTACGAGTCGGCGGGCTTTACGCCGGGGCGGCGAGGAGGGCGCCGAGGGCGCGGAGGTGGTCGGGGGCGGGGCCGAGGGCGAATTCGTTGTGTTTGGCCGCGGTGAAGTAGTTGTGCACGATGTGGTCGCGGTCGATGCCGACGCCGCCGTGTACGTGGACGACGGTGTGCGCGACGCGGTGGCCCGCGTCGGCGGCCCAGAATTTGGCGGTGTGCACGGCCGCGGCGGCCGGTAGCCCTTCGGCGAGCAGCCAGGCGGCCTGGGTGACGGCCAGGCGCAGACCCTGCACGTCGATGTAGCCGTCGGCCAAGCGCTGGGCGACGGCCTGGAAGCTGCCCACCTTGCGGCCGAATTGTTCGCGCTCCCTTGTGTATTCGGCGACCAGCTCCAGCGCCCGCTCGACGGTGCCGAGTTGCTGGGCGCTGAGGCCGAGCCAGGCGCGGACGAGGATCCAGTCGAGGATCTCCGCACCGGACGCCGTGGTTCCGATCAATTCGGCTGGGGCGTCGGTGAATTCGACGAGATATTCGGCGCCGCGATCGGTGACCTGCTGTGCGGTGACGCGCACGGCGGCCGGATCGACCAGGAATACCGCCGCCGCGCCGGAAACCGTTGCCGGGACCAGGATCCGCGCGGCCTGCGCGGCGAACGGTACGGCGGTCTTGACGCCGGTGAGCCGCCAGCCATCGGCGGTTTCGGTGGCGACGGTGGCGGGCCGAGCGGGCTCCCAGTTGTGCTCTTCGGCCAGCGCGACGGTGAGGATCGCCTGTCCGGCGGCGGCCCGGGTGGCCCAATCCTGCTGCGCCGCATCGCCGAATCGGGCCAGCGCGCCCGCGCCGAGCACGATCGACCACAGGTACGGCACCGCCGCGACGGCCCGGCCCAGTTCGCGCAGCACCGCGGTCTGTTCCAACTCGCCGAGGTCGTTGCCGCCGACCGCATCGGGCAGGGCGGCCGCCAGCACCCCGGTCTCGGCCAGCGAGCTCCACAGCGGTTCGTCGAAACGCACGTCCGCGGTGTCGAGTTCGCGCAGCCGGTCGGCGGTGACGAGTTTGCCGCAGATCTCGCCGGTCAGCCTGGCCAGGTCGAGCTGTGCCTCGGTGGGTGTGAAATCCATTGGTATCTACCTGCTTTCCCGATCAGCGCGCCGCGGCAGGCTGCTTGAGCGCCGTCATGGCGATGATGTCGCGCTGGACCTCGTTGGTGCCGCCGCCGAAGGTGAGGATGAGCGCGGCCCTGTGCATCCGCTCCAACCTGCCGCGCAGCACCGAGCCCGGCGAGTCCTGTCGCAGATAGGCTTGCGGCCCAAGGACTTCCATCAGCAGCCGGTATGCCTCGGTGGCCAGTTCGGTGCCGTAGACCTTGCAGGTCGACGCGTCCCACGGTCGCGGTGCGGCATCTCCGCCGGCATCGGCGCGGCTGGCGATCTCCCAGTTGAGCAGCTTCAGGTATTCGACCTTCGCGTGCACCCGGGCCAGATTGAGCTGAACCCATTCCCGGTCGATCACGCGGGAACCGTTGCTGTCCTTGGTCTCTCGCGCCCACTCCACGGTCTGGCGCAGCGCCAGCTGTAGCGGCGCGGCCGAGGTGAGCGCGACGCGTTCGTGGTTGAGCTGGTTGGTGATCAGCGCCCAGCCGCCGTTCTCCTGTCCGACCAGCGCACTCGTCGGCACCCGGACGTCCTGGTAATAGGTGGCGCTGGTGTCCGGGCCCGCCATGGTGTGCACGGGTGTCCAGGAGAAGCCGTCGGCCGTGGTCGGCACGATGAGCATGCTGATGCCCTTGTGCTTCTTGACGTTCGGGTCGGTGCGCACCGCGAGCCAGACATAGTCGGCGTACGCGATGAGGCTGGTCCACATCTTCTGTCCGTTGATCACGTATTCGTCGCCGTCGCGCACCGCGCTGGTGCGCAGGCTGGCCAGGTCGGTGCCCGCACCCGGCTCGGAATAGCCGATGGCGAAGTGCAATTCGCCCGCGGCGATCTTGGGCAGGAAGAAGCGCTTCTGCTCCTCGCTGCCGTAGTGCATGATCGTCGGCGCCACCGAGTTGATGGTCAGGAACGGCACCGGCGCGCCCGCGATGGCCGCCTCGTCGGTGAAGATGAGCTGATCCATCGTCGGACGGTCCTGTCCGCCATATTCTTTCGGCCAGCCGAGGGCGAGCCAGCCGTCGCGGCCCATCTCGCGCACGACCTCCCGATAGACATTGCCCTGCCCGTACTCGCCGGTCTGCGCGCTGAGCGCGATCCGGCGCTCGGGGGTGATCAGCTTCGCGAAGTAGTCGCGCAGTTCCGCCTGCAGCGCTTCCTGTTGCGGCGTGTACGCGATGCGCATGGCGATACCTGCCTTCGTTCGTTCGAGTTCACCCGATCATTGCATATCGACTGAAACATGTTCCAGTATTGCCAACCGATGTGGCCGATGACGGCGCGCGTCGCACCATTGGCTTGTAGGCTGCGAACAGAGTCGGATGAAGGAGTGCTCATGAAGGTCATCGTCGATTTCGACCAGTGCGAAGCGAATGGAATCTGCGTTGGAATCGCCCCCGACGTCTTTGAACTCGATGACGAGGACCAGCTGCACATTCGAGTCGCCGAGGTGCCCGCCGATCGGCTCGCCGATGTCGAGGACGCCGTCGCGCAATGTCCGAAGGCGGCGCTGCGGCTCGGGTGAGCAATCCTTGCCGTAGATAAGAACACGTTCTAAAGTCGGCCCCGTGGGAGATCTGGAACACAGCCTGGCGGGCCGAGTGGCGATCGTGACCGGCGGCGGCGCCGGACTGGGGCGGGCCGAGGCGCTCGCGCTGGCCGAGGCCGGCGCCTCGGTGGTGCTCAACGACCTGTCGGAATCCGGCGCGGTGGCCGACACCATGGCGGAGATCCGGGCGCGCGGCGCCAAGGCCGAGTTCGTCGCGGGCAGCATTGCCGAGCGAACCACCGCCGATGCCCTGATCCGCACCGCGGACGAGGCGTTCGGCGGGGTGGACATCGTGGTGAACAACGCGGGCATCACCCGGGACAAGATGCTGTTCAACATGTCCGACGAGGATTTCGACGCGGTGATCGCGGTACATCTGCGCGGCCACTTCCTGTTGTGCCGCAACGCCGCCGCGTATTGGCGCGGCAAATCCAAGGCCGCGGGCGGGCCGGTGTACGGCAGGCTGATCAACACCTCGTCCGAGGCGGGTCTGCTCGGTCCGGAGGGGCAGGCCAACTATGGCGCCGCCAAGGCGGGTATCACGGCGCTGACCTTGTCGGCGGCCCGGGCGCTGTCCCGATATGGGGTGCGCGCCAACGCGATTGCCCCGCGCGCCCGCACCGCGATGACCGCGTCGGTGTTCAGCGCCGCGCCCGAGGGCGAGGTGGATCCGCTGTCGCCGGACCATGTGGCCCGGCTCGTCGCGTATCTCGCATCGCCCGCCGCCGACGCGATCAACGGTCAACTGTTCGTCGTATACGGCGGCATGGTCGCGCTGATGGCGGCGCCGGTGGTCGAACACCGCTTCGATGCGGCGAACGGTGAATGGGCGCAGTCCGAGCTGGCCGCGACCCTCGGCGATTACTTCGCGGAACATCCTGCGGGCCAGACCTTCTCGGCCTCGTCGCTGTTGGATCTGAGCTGACGCCGCACTTTCGGCGAAACCTGGGGGCCGACGAGTGTTGATCACTCGTCCGGGGCTTGGTAGACATGGGGGTCATGGTGTGTATCGCCTCACAAAGGTGCCGGCACATATTTTTGATACCCGTTTCAGTTTCCTATCCAGGCCCATAGAAAAAGTGCAGCTTAAATGTGGCCAAAAGCTTCCAGCGCGCTAGTGAACGTGTTCTAATCGTTGCGGCGGTGCTGCCACGGTGGCGTGGTATGCCGTGTGCTGTACGAGCTGATCGAGCAAGGAGGATCGCGCCATGAACGAGGTCCTTGCCGTGCCGCTGCGCGCCGTTGGCGGATTTTTCGAAGTCGTCGCCGAAGTTGCGCGTTTCAGCGTGCGCAGGCCCTTTCAATGGCGCGAGTTCATCGACCAATCCTGGTTCATCGCACGGGTTTCCATCCTGCCGACACTCTTGGTCGCCATTCCGTTCACCGTGCTGGTGAGCTTCACGCTGAACATTCTGTTGCGCGAGATCGGCGCGGCCGACCTCAGCGGGGCCGGTGCGGCATTCGGCGCGGTGACCCAGGTCGGGCCGATCGTCACGGTGCTGATCGTCGCCGGCGCCGGTGCGACCGCCATCTGCGCCGACCTCGGCGCGCGGACCATCCGCGAAGAGATCGACGCCATGAAGGTGCTCGGTATCAACCCGGTGCAGCGGCTGGTGGTGCCGCGGGTGCTGGCCTCGATGTTCGTCGCGCTGATGCTGAACAGCCTGGTCTGCACCATCGGCATCGTCGGCGGCTTCCTGTTCTCGGTATTCCTGCAGGATGTGAATCCGGGCGCGTTCGTCAACGGGATCACGCTGCTCACCCACCTGCCCGAATTGGTGATCTCCGAGGTCAAGGCCGGGCTGTTCGGTTTGATAGCCGGGCTGGTGGCCTGTTATCTCGGGCTCAATGTAAAAGGCGGGCCGAAGAGCGTCGGCGATGCGGTGAATCAGACCGTCGTCTTCGCGTTCATGGCCCTTTTCGTGGTGAATGTGGTGGTCACCGCGGTCGGTATCAAGTTCACGGCGCGGTGAACCCATGGCTTTCGTGATCGAGTCCCGCTTCCCGCGTACCGTGCGACGGGTGCGTCGAATGTCGGACTCGCTCGATTCGGTCGGTAAACAGGCCGTGTTCTATGTTCAGGCCCTCGGTTCCATTCCGCGGGCGCTGTTGCATTACCGCACCGAGACGATCCGGCTCATTGCCGAAATCAGTATGGGCACCGGCGCATTGGCGGTGATCGGCGGCACTGTCGTAATTGTCGGATTCTTAACGCTGTTTGCGGGCGGAACCATCGCCGTGCAAGGTTACAGTTCACTCGGCAATATCGGCGTCGAAGCGCTCACCGGATTCTTCGCCGCATTCATCAATGTGCGTATTGCGGCGCCGGTGATTTCGGGTATCGGGCTGGCCGCGACGATCGGCGCCGGCTCCACCGCACAACTCGGCGCCATGCGGGTGGCCGAGGAGATCGATGCGCTGGAGTCCATGGCGATCCGGCCGGTGCCGTATCTGGTCGGCACCAGGGTGCTGGCCGGGATGATCGCCATCATTCCGCTGTACGCGCTCGCGGTGATCGCCTCCTTCATCGCCAGCCGCTTCGCCACCGTCGGCATCTATAAGCAGTCGGCGGGCGTATACGACCACTATTTCCGGACCTTTCTGATTCCGAGCGATATCCTCTGGTCGTTCGCGCAGGCGATCTTCATGGCCCTGGCCGTCATGCTGATCCACACCTACTACGGCTTCAACGCCGCGGGCGGGCCGGTCGGCGTCGGCATCGCGGTCGGCAACGCGGTGCGGGCCTCGCTGGTCGCGGTGGTGACGGTGACCCTGCTGATCTCGCTCGCCATCTACGGCACCTCCGGCAACTTCCACCTCTCGGGATAGCGGCATGGCGGATTCGAAGCATTGGCATGGGCTCGGGCTGAAGCTGGCGGGCTCGGCACTGGTGCTCGCGGTGGCCGCGGTGATCGCGGTCGCGCTCACCATGTTCTCCGGTGGTTTCACCCCCACCGCGACCGTCACCATCGACGCGCCGCGCAGCGGGCTGGTGCTGGATCCGGCGGCGAAGGTGAAGATGCGCGGCGTGGAGATCGGCCATGTGGCGAAGGTCGAGCACACCGCCGACGGCGCCAGGCTGCGGCTGGCGATGAATCCCGAACAGCTGAAGCTGGTTCCGGCCAATGCGACCGTTGATATCCGCTCCACCACGGTATTCGGTGCCAAGTATGTGAACTTCGTTGTCCCGGACCAGCCTTCGAAGTCGTCACTGCAACCCGGCGCGGTGCTGCGGGCCCAGCAGGTGACGGTCGAATTCAACACGCTGTTCCAGCATCTGAGTGATGTGCTCGCGAAGGTGCAGCCGGACAAACTGAACGGGACGCTGTCGGCGCTCGGCGTCGCGCTGCAGGGCCGCGGGCAGAAGCTGGGCGAGTTGCTCGCCAACGGCGACACCTATCTGCGCGACATAAACCCGAGTCTGCCCGCGCTGCAACAGGATCTGCGCAAGACCGGCGATGTCACCAATCTGTACGGCGATACCGTCGACGATCTGCTGCGCACGGTGAACAACGCGATCGTCACCAGCGGGACGGTGGTCGACCAGAAGAACGACCTCGACGGCCTGCTCGCCGACGTCACCGGGCTGGCCGACACCACCGGAGCGGTGTTGCGCTCCAACGAGAAACCGCTGGAGACCGCGCTGGATCTGTTGCGGCCCACCACCGGGCTGCTCGACGAGTACTCTCCCGCGTTGAGTTGCTTGATCGTCGGACTCGCCAAGGCGCTGCCGCTCGGCGAGGAGGTCTTCGGCGGTCTGCAGGAGGGGGTCGCGTTGAATACCAACTTCATGTACGGCGCGAAGGCGTATAAGTACCCGGACGATCTGCCGAAGGTGAACGCCACCGGCGGACCGCACTGCGAGGGTCTGGTGGACCGGGTGCCCGGCAGCCGGTCCAACTACGTCGTCACCGACACCAACGAGGGCAAGCCGTACGTGCCGTCGACGAAGATGGACTTCAGCGGTGCGCGGGTGCTGCAGCTGCTGTACGCCGGTCTGCCGGGGGTGCCGCCGCTGTGAAGAACACCGCGACAACCGTGAAACTGGTCATCTTCACGCTGGTGATGGCGCTCGTATTCGCCGGGCTGGTCGTCGTATTCAGCCAGATGCGATTCGCCAGGGAGACCGGCTATCACGCGGTGTTCACCAGTTCGTCCGGGATGCTGCCGGGCGCGAAGGTGCGCATCGCCGGCGTTCCGGTCGGGTCGGTCACCTCGGTGAAGGTCGGCAAGGACTACCTCGCGCACGTCGACTTCGATGTGGACAGCAAGTACCCGCTGTTCACCAGCACACGCGCCACCATCCGCTACGAAAACCTGGTCGGCGACCGCTATTTGGAGCTGTTGGACGGGCCGGGCGATGCGAAGCCGCTGCGCTCGGGCGGCACCATCGACAAGGAGCAGACCGCGCCCGCCCTCGACCTGGATATGCTGCTCGGCGGATTCAAACCGCTACTGCGCGGCCTGGATCCGGGCCAGGTGAACGATCTGACCAACGCGCTGCTGCAGATCTTCCAGGGGCAGGGCGGCACGCTGGTCTCGCTGCTCAACAGCGGCGGATCGTTCACCAAGACGCTGGCCGAGCGGGACGCGCTGATCGGCAGCGTGATCAACAATCTCAACGCCGTGCTGCAGACCATCGACCAGCGCGGTGATCAGTTCGCCAGCACCATCAGCGAATTGCAAAGGCTGGTCAGCGGTTTGGCGGCGGACCGGGATCCGATCGGCGATGCCATACCGCGGATCGCGGGCGCCACCGGCGATCTCACCGATCTGCTCGCCCAGGCCCGGCCCGACCTGAAGGGCACGATCGAGCAAACCGGGCGGCTGGCAACGAATCTCGACAACGGCCAGGACACCATCCAGTGGGTGCTCGACCGGCTGCCGGAGACATACAAGAAACTGATCCGCATCGGCTCATACGGCTCGTTCCTGCAGCTCTACGTCTGCCAGACGAACTTCGTCATCGATGGTCCGGACGGGCAGCCACTGCATATCAACATGCCGGGCAAGCAGGCCGGCGGAAGGTGTGCGCCGACCCAATGAACGAGCAGCGATCCCCCCTCATCACCCTCGGCATCGTCGGCGTGGTCGTCGCGGTGGCGGTGGCGCTTTCGGCACTCCAGTTCGACCGGCTGCCGTTCATCCGGTCCGGCGCGACCTTCACCGCGTACTTCGCCGACGCGGGCGGCCTCACGACCGGCGACCCGGTGCAGGTGGCCGGGGTGAGGTCGGGCCGGGTGGAGCAGGTGCGCCTCGACGGCGACAAGGTGCTGGTGCGCTTCAGCCTCGACGAGTCGATCGTGCTGGGGCGCAAGACTTCCGCGGCGATCAAGACCAATACGGTGCTCGGCCGCAAATCGCTCGACCTGATCCCGGCCGGATCCGGTGCGCTGCGCCGCGACGACACGATTCCGTTGGACCGCACCACCTCTCCGTACTCGCTGAACTCGGCGCTGGAGGATCTGGCGAGCACGGTGCACGGGCTCGATATGGATCGGGTGGACAAGACACTCGACGCGCTTTCGACCGCCTTCGCCGAAACACCCGCGCCGCTGCGTTCGGCACTGGACGGCGTTACGGCCCTGTCGCGCAGCCTGAATGCCCGCGACAAGGCGCTGAGCGAGCTGCTGACCCGGGCGCAGGGCGTCACCAAGATCCTGGCCGACCGGGCCAACCAGATCAACGCGCTGCTGCTCGACGGCAACGATCTGCTCGGCGAGTTGGACCGGCGGCGCAGCGCGCTCAGCCAGCTCATCGTCGCCGTCAACGGGGTGGCACAGCAGCTGTCCGGGCTGGTCGCCGATAACGAGGCGCAGCTGAAACCCGCGTTCGAGAAGCTGAATTCGGTGCTGGACCTCCTGCAGCGCAACCGCAAGAACATCTCCGACGCGCTGGACGGCCTCGGCCCGTTCGCGGCGGCGCTCGGCGAACAGGTCGGCAGCGGGCCGTACTTCCAGGCCTACGTCGTGAACGCCAGCAGTGTGACGCTGCGGCCGCTGGTCGACGCGATGGTCTGGCCGCAGCGGGTGCCGGAGGATCTGCGCGAGTACCTGTTGGATCCGCAGCCGCCGTCGATCGCACCCGTGCCACAGGAGCCGCCTCGATGAATACCAGCGATCCGACACCGACCGACGGCGGGGTTGTCTCGAAAGTCGAACGGCGACTGCCGAATTGGGCGCGTCGTCTGCCGCGCTGGGTATTGATCCTCGCGGGCGTGCTCGTCATCGCGCTGGTGGTGACGGTGGCCTGGGGCGGTATAACCAATATCGGAAAGTCGAAGATCACGGCGTATTTCCAGAGCACCACCGGCCTGTATCCGGGTGACGACGTCCGGGTGCTCGGGGTGAAGGTCGGCCGGATCGATTCGATCGAACCGGGCAGCGACAAGGTGCGGGTGGAGCTGACGATCGATCGCGGGATCAGCCTGCCCGCCGACGCCAAGGCCGTAATCATCGCGCCCTCACTGGTTTCCGCGCGGTTCATCCAACTCGCGCCCGCATACACCGGCGGGCCGAAGCTGCGCGACGGTGGCGAGATCGGCATCGAGCGCACGGCGGTGCCGGTGGAGTGGGACGATATCAAGGCCGAATTGTCCAAGCTGGCAACCACATTGGGGCCGGTGGGGGAGGACAAGGAGGGCTCGTTCGGCCGGTTCGTGAATACCGCGGCCAGTAACCTCGACGGCAACGGCGACAAGTTCCGCCAGACGCTGCACGAGCTTTCGGCCACCCTGAATACGCTCTCGGACGGGCGGACCGATCTCTTCGGGACGATTCGCAATCTGCAGAAGTTCGTCGACGTGCTGTCCGCGAGCAATGAGCAGATCGTGCAGTTCGGCGGCCGATTGGCGTCGGTGGCCTCGGTGCTGAACGGGGTGTCGACGGATCTCGGTGCGGGACTGGACAATCTGGATTCCGCGGTGGCCGATGTCAAGCGGTTCCTCGACACCAGCGGGCCGACGCTCACCGACAGCGTGCGCAAACTGGCCGACGCCACCCAGATCATCGTGGACAAGCGGCCCGAGCTGGAGCGCGTACTGCATTCCGGGCCAACGGCTCTGGTGAACTTCTACCAGCTCTACAAGCCCGCGCAGGGCACGCTGACCGGCGCCGTCGCGCTCGGGAACTTCGCGAATCCGGTGAGCTTCCTCTGCGGTTCGGTGGAGGCGATCGAGGCGAACGAATCGGATAAGAGCGCGCAACTGTGCGCGCAGTACCTGGCGCCGATCCTCAATTCGGTGGCGGTGAACTATCCACCGCTGCTGCTGAATACGGCGAGCGGCGTGCAGGCCTTTCCGAATCAGCTGGTCTACAGCCCGCCGAGCCTGGCGGACCGGGCGAAGCCGGACCCGCAGCCCGCGCCGCCCCCGATCACCGTGCCGGACGGCCTTGCCGGACTCGCCCTTCCGGGGCTGCCGGGAGGTGGGCGATGAGAACGTTCGCCACGGTGGCGCTGGGACTCGCTGTCGCGCTCGGCATTTCGGGCTGCGAGTGGGACGGGCTGAACTCGCTGCCGATGCCCGGTGTGCAGGGCACCGGCGCCGACGCCTATCGTGTGCGCATTCAGATGCCGAATGTCACGACGCTGACCAGGAATTCGCCGGTGCGGGTGAACGATGTGACGGTCGGGACGGTGTCGAAGATCGAGGTGGAGGGCTGGCACGCGCTGGTCACCGTCTCGCTCGATCACGATGTGCACCTGCCCGCCAACGCGACCGCCAAGATCGGCCAGACCAGCCTGCTCGGCAGCAATCACCTGGAGCTCGCACCGCCGACGGACACCGCGCCGGTGGGCGAACTGCGCGACGGTGATCTGATCCCCCTCGACCGGGCGGGCGACTACCCGACCACCGAGCAGGTGCTGTCCTCGCTGTCGGTGGTGCTCAACGGTGGCGGTATTTCGCAACTGGAAACCATTACCCGCGAACTGAATTCGGCGTTGTCCGGCCACGAGACCCAGATCCGCGACCTGATTCCGCGGCTGAACGAGCTGACGACGACGCTGGACAAACAGACCGGCGACATCATCAACGCGATGAGCGGGCTGGACCGGCTCACCGGTCAGATCGCACAGCAGCGCGATGTGGTAGCCAAGGCGATCGAGCAGATCCATCCGGCGCTCACCGTGCTCGCCGACCGGCGGGAGAACATCACCAGGGCGCTCACCGCGCTCGGCGCGCTGAGCGATGTCACCCAGCGGATCATCGACACCAGCGGTGGCGATCTGAAGGCGAACCTGAAAAGCCTCGCGCCCGTGCTGCAAACACTCGCCGACACCAACAACAACCTGATCGAGGCGTTGAAGATCGCGTTGACCTTCCCGTTCCCGATGAAGAATCTGGATCACGCGATCAAGGGCGACTACCTCAACCTGTTCATGACCGTCGATATGACAGGTAAACGGCTGGACAGCAACTGGCTCACCGGAAGCCCGCTCGGCGGCCGGTTCGGTGGTGTGGAGGGCGCTTTGGGCGCCTTCGCGCCGAGTACCGCGGCACAGGGCGGCAATCCGGCGACCGGACCGCTGCAGCCGCCGGGCACGCCCGCGCCGCCGACCCCGACGATCCCCGGGCTGCCGCCGATTCCCGGTCTGCCCGCGATACCGGGGCTGACCGTGCCGCTGCCGGAAAGTGGTGCGCAACAAGGGGGGCCGGGCCGGTGAAACTCACCAAATTCGTCCGCGTCCAGCTGACGATCTTCGCTGTGCTCACGGTGATCGGCCTGGTCGTCATGGGCGGTACCTATGTGCAACTGCCCGCGATGTTCGGCATCGGGCGCTACGCGGTCACGGTGAAGCTCGCCGCGACCGGTGGCCTGTACCCGCATGCGAACGTGGCCTACCGGGGCACGAATGTCGGTGTGGTGCAAGACGTTGTGCTCACCCCGTCCGGTGTCGACGCGAAGTTGTCCATCGGTAGCGACTACAAGATTCCGTCCGATGTCGACGCCTATGTGCGCAGCGTCTCCGCGGTGGGTGAGCAGTACGTCGATCTGGTGCCCGCGCCGAATCACAAGGGCGGCAACCTGTCCGACGGCTCGGTCATCCCGGTGGATCGCACGAAGCTCCCGCAGGATGTCGGCGCGCTGCTCGATCAGGCCGATCGGATGCTGTCCGCCGTCGCCGACACCCGGCTGCGGCAGCTGATCGACGAGGCGTTCCGCGCGTTCAACGGGGCGGGTCCCGATCTGCAGCGTTTCATCGACTCGGCATCGCTGCTGGTGCAGGAGGCGAAGAACAATACCGAACCGACCAAGAAGCTGATCGACGAGATCGGCCCGGTGCTGGACACGCAGACCCGCTCCGATTCGGCGATCCGTTCCTGGACAAAGGATTTGGCGGCGGTCACCGATCAACTGCGGGCACACGATCCGTCGCTGCGCGGGATCCTGCGGCAGGGTCCGTCCGCGGCGCAGCGGGTGACCCAGCAGTTCAACGAGCTGCAACCGACGCTGCCGCTGCTGCTTTCGAACCTGGTCAGCGTCGGGCAGGTCGGTGTGACGTATCACGCCGGGCTGGAACAGATCCTGGTGGTCTACCCGCCGCTGGTCGCGGCGCTGCTGACGGTGATCCGCGGGCCCATCGAATACGGTGCGCTGGTCGACTTCATGGCCACCTTCGAGGATCCGCCGCCGTGCACCACCGGCTTCCTGCCGCCGGATCAGCGCCGCTCGCCCGCCGACCTGTCCGAGGTGGACACCCCGCCCGGGCTGTACTGCAAGGTGCCGCAGAACGCGTCGGAGGCGGTGCGCGGCATCCGCAACACCCCGTGCATGGAATTTCCCGGACGTCGCGCCCCGACACCCGAGCTGTGCCGCACCGGTTATGTTCCGGAGGGCAACAACCCGCCGATCGGACCGCCGCAGCCGGTGACCCCGGAAGGGACCGTCGCGCCCGCGGCCGCGCATCCGTACGATCCGGCGACCGGGACATATATGGGCACCGATGGACGCACCTACCGACAGGGGGATATCGGACCGGACGGTTCCGGCACGATACCGTCGAGCTGGCAGGCGATGCTCGAAGAGCAGCAACGATGATCGAGCGCAGCGAGGTACGGGATGACTGAAACTCAGCGGGTGCGGCGGCGTGCGGTGCGCTCGGCCGGGCCGCCGGCCGAGGAGACCACGGCGCAGGTGGTCATCGAGAAGGCCGGGGCCGCAACGGCTGTCGCGGCGCACCCGGTGGATTCGGCGCGGGGCGAGCAGCCGCGTGACGCTGCGGCACCCACCACCGATTCCCCGAAATCCGGCCAGGTCGACCTCGCGAAACCGGGCGCGGATGCCGTCGAAAAGCCCGAGGATGCGCAGGGCGCGGCCCGGCGCTGGCAACCCTTCCGCCGCAAATCCGCCGTGCCGATCGAAGCGGTCGACAAGTCCGAGGACGCCGCAACGGGTTGGTCGCGCGCCGCGCACGTCGCCTTACTTGCCGCCTGCGCGGTGCTCACCCTGCTGCTCCTCACCGGGGCGGGCGTATCCGTCTACTTCACCCGGACCGAGGCCAAGGACGAGGCCCGCCGCGCCGAATACGTGCAGACCGCGCGCCAGGCGGTCATCAACCTGACCACCATCCACGCCGACTCCGCCAAACAGGATATCGATCGCATCCTGTCGGTGGCCTCCGGCGAATTCCGATCCGAATTCGACAAGCGGGTCGACCCGTTCGCGAGCATCGTGCAGCAGGCCAAGGTGGTCTCCAACGGCGAGGTCGTCGAGGCCGCGATCGAATCCGAGGACGATGATTCGGCGCGGGTCCTGGTCGCGGCGAAACAGACGCTGACCAATGCCGGTGACCCCGGCCCGCAGACCAGGAACTACCGGTTCCGGGTCACCGTCACCCGCACCGACGCCGGGTTGAAGGCATCGAAGGTGGAGTTCGTGGCATGACCGGTTTACGCGGCAGGATTCTGCTCATCACCATGGCGGTCGTCGCGGCCGCCGCACTGGCCGTCGGCGGGTTCAACGGCTATCGGATCTGGAACAACCACCAGACCGAGCAGGCCCGCAAGGATGCGGTGGCCGCGGCGGGCCGCACGGTCGCCGCGATGTTCACCTACGACTACAAGACCGTCGACACGGAATTACCCAAGGCCGCCGACAACCTTTCCGGCACTTTCCGTTCCGACTACACCAAGCTGATCCAGCAGGCGATCATCCCGGGCGCCAAGGAAAAACAGCTCACCGTGCAGGCCACCACCCAGGCCGGTGGCGTCGTCTCGGCCGGGCCCGACCACGCCGTCGTGCTGCTGTTCCTGAATCAGGTGACCACCAGCAAGGATTCACCGCAGGGCACCACCACCGGCAGCCGCGTCCGCGTCACCCTCGACAAGCGGGACAGCCGCTGGCTGGTCGCCCAGGTCACGCCGGTCTGAGCCCGGGTTCCGCGGCAGTCCGACGACGAAGACCGTGCCCTTACCCAATTCGCTGTACGCGGTGACGCTGCCGCCGTGCGCGTTCACCAACGCCTGCACGATCGAAAGGCCAAGTCCCGTACCGCCGCTCGCGCGGGTGCGGGAGGTGTCGGTGCGATAGAACCGTTCGAAGACTCGCTCGGCCTCGTCCGCGGGCAGGCCGGGCCCGGTGTCGGCGACCTCGAGCAGCACCTGCTCGGCGTGCGGGGTGAGGCGAACGGTGACCGACGCGTCCGGCGGGGTGTGCGTGAGGGCATTGGTGAGCAGGTTCACCAGCACCTGGCGCAGCCGGGCCTCGTCGCCGAGCACCTCCAAAGTGCCTTCGCCGGAACATATTTCGAGTTCGATCCGGCGTTTGGGCGAACCATTGGCCGAGGCCGCGGCGACGGCGCGGGCATTGTGCACCTCGTCGCTGGCCAGCGAGAGCAGATCCACCGGGCCCAGTTCCAGCGGGCGCTGCGCATCCATCCGGGCCAGCATTAGTAGATCCTCCACGAGCAGGCCCATCCTGCGTGCCTCGCGCTCGATGCGGTCCATGAACGTCGCCGGATCCTTCGCCGCCCCTTGCCGATACAGCTCGGCGAAGCCGCGGATCGTGGTCAGCGGGGTGCGCAGCTCATGGCTGGCGTCGGCGACGAAGCGGCGCATCTTCGCCTCGGATCGGCGGGCCGCCGTCTCCGACGCCTCGGTGGCGGCGAACGCCTGCTGAATCTGGGCGAGCATGCTGTTGAGCGATTGGGACAGCAGATCGACCTCGGTATTGTTGCCGCGCACCGGAACTCGGCGATGCAGATCGCCCGCGGCGATCGCGGCCGCGGTCTGCTCCACCTGATGCAGCGGGCGCAGACTGCGGCGGATCACGAAGTAGGCGATCACCGCGAGCAGCAGCAGCACCAGCGCGCCGACCACCAACTCGAGCCGGATCAGGTTGGCCACCGTCTCCGCGTTCTTGGTGAGCGGCAGCGCGACCGTCATCGTGCCGTCGGGCGTCGTGGCGTCCAGCACCCGCCACTTGATCGGCGATCCGTCGACCGAGCCGACGGTTATCGGATGTCCGACCGGATGATCCGGAAGATTGGGCCGCGCAGGGACATTGAACGCTTCCACACTGCCGACTCGCCCATCGGGCGCGACCAAGCGCACGTAGAACTGGCTCGACGTGCGGGCACGATCGTTGGGCAGCGCGGGCGGTGTCGGCAGCAATACCCGACGCCTGGGCGCCCACTCCCGCAGCCCTTCGTGCAGATCCTGATCGGTGCGATATTGCAGTGAGCGGTGCAGCTCCGAGGTGACCACTCCGCCCGAGATCAACAGTCCGAGCCCAGCGGTGAACACCAGGGTGATGACCAGGGTGATGCGCAGCGGAATCGCGGACAGCGCCTCGGATATCGACCGCCGGGCCGCCGCGACCCGCGCCGCGATCATTTCCCGGCCGACCGGCGATTCGGCGCCCGCATCACGTAACCGACGCCGCGCAGCGTGTGAATCAGCCGCTCCTCGCCGGTATCGACCTTCTTGCGCAGATAGGAGACATAGGTTTCGACAACACCGACCTCGCCGCCGAAGTCGTAGCGCCACACGTGATCCAGGATGCGCGGTTTGCTCAGCACCGTGCCCGCGTTCACCATGAAGTACCGCAGCAGCGTGAATTCGGTGGGCGACAACGGAACCGGCTCGCCCGCCTTCCACACCTCGTGGGTGTCGTCGTCCAATTCGATGTCCTCGAACCGGATCCGTGAGGTCTCCTTGGCCGGCGCGGTATGCCCCGCGCGCCTCAGGACCACGCGTAACCGCGCGACCACCTCCTCGAGGCTGAACGGCTTGGTGATGTAGTCGTCCGCGCCGAGGGTCAGGCCCGCGACCTTGTCCTGCACCTCGTCCCGCGCGGTCAGGAAGAGTACGGGCGCCTCGATGCCGTCCGCGCGCAGCCTGCGCAGCAGTCCGAAACCGTCCATACCGGGCATCATCACGTCGACGATCAGTGCCTGCGGGCGGAAGCTGCGCGCCTTGTCCAGCGCCTGCGCGCCGTCGGCCGCCGTTTCCACCTCGAAGCCCTGATAGCGCAGGCTCACCGCCAGGAGTTCGACGATCATCGGTTCATCGTCGACGACCAGTACCCGAGCCTCGGGGCCCTGATCCGATGGCGCACCATTCATGCGTTCAATCGTGCGCTATGGGACTGGGAGCCCGCTGGACCTTCCCTGGGTGATTCCTGTGAAGGACCTTTACGCGGGATAGACGTCGTCGTCGGTGAGCAGGGCGCTGCCCGCGACCTGGTCCTGGGCCAGCGCGTCCAGGAAGGCGCGGGCCCAGCGGTCGACATCGTGGGCGAGGACCTGGCGGCGCAGTGCGCGCATGCGGCGGCGCTTGGTGTCGCGATCGTCCTCGATGGCCGAGGAGATGGCGTCCTTGACGCTTTCCAGATCGTGCGGGTTGCACAGGTATGCCTGGCGCAATTCGGCTGCGGCGCCGGTGAATTCGCTCAACACCAGGGCGCCGTTCAGGCCGCTGTGGCAGGCGACGTACTCCTTGGCCACCAGGTTCATGCCGTCGCGCAGCGGCGTCACCAGCATGACGTCGGCGGCGACGAAGAAGGCGATGAGCTCGTCGCGGGGGATGGGCCGGTGCAGATAGTGCACGACCGGATAGCCGACCCGGGAGAACTCACCGTTGATCCGGCCGACCTGCCGTTCGATATCGCCGCGCATCTGGATATAGCTCTCGACGCGCTCCCGGCTCGGCGTCGCCAGCTGCACCATCACCGTCTCCGACGGATCGACCCGCTTCTCGATGAGCAGCTCCTCCAGCGCGGCCAGCCGGATATCGATGCCCTTGGTGTAGTCGAGACGGTCGACACCGAGCAGGATGGTCTTCGGATTGCCAAGTTCCGCACGGATTTTCGCGGCGCGCTCGCGCACCGAACGCCGCCGGGAATGCTCGTCCAGTTCGGCCGATGCGATCGAGATGGGGAATGCGCCCACCCGCACCGTGCGGAAACCGACCTGCACGACGCCCAGTTTGGACCGCACCCCGACGGTGCCGCGCGAGGTGGGCTGCCCGGCCAGCCTGCGGGCCAGGTAGAGGAAGTTCTGCGCGCCGCCCGGCAGATGGAAGCCGATGAGATCGGCGCCGAGCAGACCCTCGACGATCTCGGTCCGCCACGGCATCTGCATGAACAGCTCGACCGGGGGGAACGGGATGTGCAGGAAGAAGCCGATGGTCAGATCGGGCCGCAGCATCCGCAGCATCTTCGGCACCAGCTGCAGCTGATAGTCCTGCACCCAGACGGTGGCGCCCTCGGCCGCCACCTTCGCCGCGGCCTCGGCGAAGCGCCGGTTCACCGTGACGTAGGCGGTCCACCAGGAACGTTCGTAGATCGGGCGGACGATCACGTCGTGGTAGAGCGGCCACAGCGTGCCGTTGGAGAAACCCTCGTAGTAGTCGGCGACCTCGTCGGCGGACAGCGGGACCGGATGCAGCTCCAAGCCGTCCTCGATGATCGGATCCACATCGACGTCGGGGACGCCCGCCCAGCCGACCCAGGCGCCCTTGTTGCTGCGCAGCACGGGCTCCAGCGCGGTGACCAGACCGCCGGGGCTGCGTTTCCAACGGGCGGTGCCGTCGGGCAGGCGCTCCAGATCGACGGGTAGGCGATTCGCCACGACGACGAAACCCGAACCGGCGCCGCTACTCTCGACGGTTCGGGATAGTTCGCCCTGATCGGTCTGCGGTTCGGACAGGGTCTGCTCGGAATCTTTCGACGGCTGCTCGGTCATCTGGTCCACTCACGCATCCTTTGCGCGTCGGTTGGTTCCGGCTGTATTCGATTGGCGGCCTTCCCGGACCCATCGCGTTCACACCGCCTGCGGGCCCGCCCCTCATACCGCGTACTCGATTGGTGCCGACGGCGCCGTTGCCTTCGACCGGGGAGGCAGAGGGGCTATTCGACCCGCGAGTTGGGTCCGATGCCGAGCATCGACAGCAGCATCCGGCATTCGTCGGCGTCCTCGGCGTAGGCCGCGACGACGCGCTGCGCCTGGCGTGCGGTTTCGTCGGCCAGCGGTTCCAGATCGTCGTCCGCGATGTCGTTCGCGCTGCTCTTCGCGGCCATCTCGTGTCCTCCCGGTTAAATACGCTCGTGCGTGCGAATAGTCAATGGTATCTGGCGTGCGACCGGGTGTGCCGCACCCACTTCCCGGTTACCCATCGGCGCAAGGGTGCGATGCGTCGCCGCGGCCGCCCCTATACCGTGGTGCCAGATTCAACTCCACGAAAGGGTCGAAAGTATGCCGCTGGCCACGGTGAACGGAATCGCACTCAACTACCAGGTCAAAGGTGACCGGGCGAAGGGCACCGATGTCAAGGGCGGCGGCCCGCTTGTGGTCATGATCATGGGGACCGGCAGCCCTGGCCGGGTCTGGGAACTGCACCAGGTGCCCGCCCTGGTCGCCGCGGGTTACCGGGTTTGCACCTTCGACAACCGCGGCATCGCACCGTCCTATGAGGCGCCCGACGGCATGACCGTCGACGATTTGGCGGCCGACACCGCCGCGCTCATCGAAATGCTCGGCGAGGGTCCGGCGCTGGTGGTCGGCCAATCGATGGGTTCGCGGGTGGCGCAGGAGCTGGCGCTGGCCCGGCCCGATCTGGTGCGCAAGGCCGTGTTCATGGCCGGGCACGGCAGGCTCGACCAGTTCCAGCAGGTGCTCTCGCTCGGCGAACACGACCTCGACGCCAGCGGCATCAAGTTGCCGCCCAAGTACGAGGCCGCCGTCACCGCGGTGATGAACCTCTCGCCCGCGACCATGGCCGATTCGAATGCCGCCCGCGACTGGCTGGACCTGTTCGAATTCACCGGCGGACCGGTCACCCCCGGCATCCGCGCCCAGCGCAGGATGGATCACGACTTCAACCGGTTGCAGGCATACCGCGGCATCAAGGTGCCATGTCTGGCAATAGGTTTCGCCGACGACCGGATGATCCCCCCTTATCTGTCCAGGGAGGTTGCCGAGGCCATTCCCGGCGCGCGCTACCTGGAGGTTCCCGATGCTGGGCACTTCGGCTACCTGGAGCGTCCCGAGGCGGTAAACAAGATCTTGCTGGACTTTTTCGCCGAATGACGCCACCGCACGTCCGAGGTAACCGCCCATCGGTAACACCGGTCTTGCTAGTGTCGAAACACCGCTCGGGGGTTCAGTCGATCCGCAACAGCGCCGGTCTGAATCCAGAGCATCCCGTACACAGCGCCAGTATCCAGTGAGGTGAAATTGAGCACCAACCCGTTCGATGACGAAGACGGCCGTTTCTTTGTCCTGGTGAACGACGAGGAGCAGCATTCGCTGTGGCCGGCCTTCGCGGAGGTTCCGGCCGGATGGCGAGTCGTATTCGGCGAGGACAGCCGCGCGGCATGTGTCGAATACGTCGAGAAGAACTGGACCGATATGCGGCCGAAGAGCCTGCGTGACGCGATGGCCGCCGACGACGCGGCCCGGCAGGGCGCCCAGTCCTGACCCGCGGTAGCCGATACTGCGCAGGGACCACCGATCGCGTGACACCGAAACCCGGTGTCACGCGATCGGCATGCCCGGTTATGATGGCAACCGCTTACCCGCCTCCTTAGCTCAGTGGTAGAGCACCGCTCTTGTAAAGCGAAGGTCGTCAGTTCAATCCTGACAGGGGGCTCAGACAGCACGAGCGCGCCGAAGTCGGCGCGCTCGTTGCGTTTTCGGGTGGTCAGTCCGGGACGTTGCGGCCGTGGCCGAGGTCGCGCAGGGCCTGCTTGATCTTGGCCTGTGCCTCGTCCAACGATTCCGGGCTCGGGTTCGGATCCGCGCCCGAGATATCGAAATCGCCCATGCTGTACGCCGGGAAGACGTGCAGGTGCAGATGCGGCACCTCGAGTCCGGCGATCAGCAGTCCGGCCCGCGGGGCATCCCACGCCTTGCGCACCGCCTGGCCGATGGTCTGGGCGACGCCGGTCAACCGCGCGAAGGTATTGGCGTCGACGTCCTGCCACTGATCGATTTCCTTGCGCGGCACCACGAGCGTGTGCCCCTGCGTCACCGGTGCGATGGTCAGGAAGGCGACGAATTCGTCGTCCTCCCAGACGAATCGACCTGGAAGCTGACCGGCGATGATCGCGCTGAAGACAGAAGCCATGTCCGCAGGCTACCCGCCGCCCGCCGCGGCCTCAGCCCGCGACGAAGTGCGACAACAGCCCTTGCACCTCATAGATGTCCACCTGACGGTTGAACCGCTTCTGCACCGGTTCCGGCGAACCCGAAATCCAGATGGCCAGTTCCGCGTCCAGGTCGAAGGTGCCCGCGGTCTCCACCGAGAAGTGGGTGATGGCCCGGTACGGAATGCTGTGGTAGCTCATTCGCCGTCCGGTCATGCCCTGTTTATCGATGAGGATCAGCCGCCGATCGGTGAACAGGATGGCGTCGCGGACCAGCAGATACGCGGCCCGCACCTGCTCGCCGTCGCCGAGCAGCCGGGCGTACTCCTGCTGTGCTTTGGCGGAATCGATCCGCCCGGCATTGCCCATCAGTCCGTCGATCAGACCCATCGTCCGCGCACCCTCCACCGGTCGAGCCAGCATGGATGCGGGGGTTCGGCCCCCACATCCGTTGTCCAACAACCCATCATCCTCTTCCGGCACGAACGACCGGCGAAACATGGCAACCGTCCCGTCATCCCCGAGGGGTACACCGCGTGTACGCCGCGCACCCAGCACCTAAGCTGTTGGCCGTGCGCGTACTCGTCATCGGTTCCGGAGCCCGTGAACATGCCCTCGTCCTGGCGCTGCGCCGGGATCCGGCGGTGGCCGCGCTCTTCGCCGCACCGGGCAACGCCGGAATCGCGCAGCACGCGCAGACCAAGCCGGTGGACCCGTGCTCGGCGGAGGCGGTGGTCGCGCTGGCCACCGAACTGGAAGCGGATCTGGTGGTGATCGGGCCCGAGGTGCCGCTGGTGCTCGGCGTCGCCGACGCGGTGCGGGCGGCCGGGATCGCATGCTTCGGCCCGTCGGCCGCGGCCGCCCGGATCGAGGGTTCGAAGGCGTTCGCCAAGGATGTGATGGCGGCGGCGGGCGTCCGCACCGCGCACAGCGAGATCGTGGACAATCCGGCCGAACTCGATGCGGCGCTCGACCGTTTCGGACCCACCTGGGTGGTGAAGGACGACGGGCTCGCCGCCGGTAAAGGTGTCGTGGTCACCGCGGACCGGCACGCGGCCCGCGATCACGCCGCCGAACTGCTGGAGCAGGGACATCCGGTGCTGCTGGAATCGTTCCTGGACGGGCCGGAGGTCTCGCTGTTCTGCCTCGTCGACGGGGAGACCGTGGTCGCGCTGCTGCCCGCGCAGGACCACAAGCGGGTCGGCGACGGCGATACCGGACCCAATACGGGCGGTATGGGCGCATACACCCCGCTGCCGTGGCTGCCCGCCGAAACGGTTACCGCGATTGTCGAGGATGTGGTGAAACCCGTTGCCGCCGAACTGGTTCGGCGGGGCTGTCCGTTCTCCGGGCTGCTCTATGCCGGTCTCGCGATCGGCAAGGCCGGGCCCGCGGTCGTCGAATTCAATTGCCGCTTCGGCGATCCCGAGACGCAGGCGGTGCTCGCGCTGCTCGACAGCCCGCTGGGTGAACTGCTGTACGCAACGGCCACCGGCACTTTGGCCGAAGTCGCCGCGCCGGAGTGGAAGGACGGATCGGCGATCACCGTCGTGCTCGCCGCGGAGAACTATCCGGGGCGGCCGCGAATCGGCGATGTGATCACCGGAGCCGGCGACGGCGCCTTCGACGGCGCGACGGCCGTACTGCACGCCGGAACCACGCTGCGCGAGGACGGTGCGCTGCTCTCGGCGGGCGGCCGGGTGCTGAATGTCGTCGGTATCGGCGGTGATCTGGCGCAGGCACGGGCCAACGCCTACGAGCGGATCGGTGCGATCAAGCTGCCCGGCAGCCACTACCGCACCGATATCGGCCTGGCCGCCGTCGAGGACCGCATCAGCGTCTAAGGCCCTAACGGTCTGCGCGGCAATGTAATTCAGCCGAACGACAATCCGTGCAGCGCCAGCCACTGCGCCGGGTCGACGTGCTGGCCGTTGACGATCACCTCGAAATGCAGGTGTGGGCCGGTGGAATCGCCGCGGTTACCCATGCGTGCGATCTGCATACCCGCCGGAACCCGTTCCCCGACCGAGACGAAGAAGTCGTACATGTGCCCGTAGACGGTGATGGTGCCGTCGTCGTGCCGGATTCGCACCCACAACCCGAAACCCTCGGCAGGGCCCGCATCGATGACGGTGCCGTTCGCGACCGCGTAGATCGGGGTGCCGATGGCGTTGGCGATATCGATGCCGTTGTGGAAAGTGCCCCAGCGCGAACCGAATCCGGAGGTGAAGGTGCCACGGGTCGGCAGCACGTAGCCGGTGATGCCGGGCAGTGTCGCACCGGCCGCGGGCGCCGCACCACCCGACATCCACGGTTGATATTCACCTGCCGCCGCGGCCGCCGCCTCGGCCTTGGCGCGTTCGAGGGTGGCCCGCGCGGCCGCCGCGACGACCTCCTGTTCGCGCAGCCGTTCACCGTTGGCGATGGCGTTCAGATACCGGCGCACCGAGGGCTGGTCGGCCTGCACCTGCAGTGGGTAGGCGACCGGAATCCGTTGTGCCTCACCGATTTCCGCGGGCCGGTCGATGACGAATCCGGTGAAGACGGAGTCGCCCGCCGCGAAGACGGCCGCGACCACCAGGGTGGCGATCAGCACGCGGTGTTCGCGCAGCAGCGCCAGGATTCGGTCGCGATCCGGCCGTTTCCGCACCAGCGCCCGAATCTCCTCGGGCGTAAGCCTTTTCCGCGCCGATGCGCGAATCTCCTGATAACTGGGTAGTTTGCGGGCCTGTTCGGTGAGCTGTCTTCGGAGGTAGGAGCCGATGCGGGATTCCGGACGTTGTTGTTGTCGCCAATTCGCTTGTAGGACAGTAGTTCCCACGAATCTGGCGGCTCGGTCGGTGCTCGGTTCGTCGGCTGATTCGGTGTCGCCGAGCGTGGATGTCGTGCCGTTGCTGCTGACGGCGGCGGTGTTGTCGGTACTGTTGGCGGCGTCGTCGCTCGGGCGCGAACTGGCGTTCGATGCGCTGTCGTTCTGCTGGGTCTCAGCGGTTCCGTTTTGCACGTTCCGCGGCCCATGACCGTTTCCATCGACGGAATCGGCCGATCGTGGCTCGGGTGCGGACGCGTCGACAACGTCGGCGCCGGTGGACCCGGCGCCGAGACGCTGGGCGACCGCTCGGCGAGCCTTGTCAAGCATTGTGCCGACCATAACCCCGACCGCACGGGAGCGCGTGCTCTACCGTCTGTCGGGTGTCAAGAGAATCTCGCCGGTCGACCATTCCACCTTTCTACGTGATGGATGTCTGGAAAGCCGCAGCAGAACGCGCCCGCACACACGGCGATGTGCTGGTGCTCGCGGCGGGCCAGCCGTCGACGCCCGCCCCCGCGCCGGTGCTGCGCGCGACGAAACAGGCCATCGAGTCCGAATTGCTCGGCTACACCGAGACTTTCGGCATTCTGCCGCTGCGCGAGACCATCGCCCGCCACCACACCGAGACCTACGGCTACCCCGTCGACCCCGACGAGGTCGTGGTGACGACCGGGTCCTCCGGCGCGTTCTCGCTGATCTTCCTGGCCGCCTTCGATCCGGGCGACACCGTGGTGGTGGCCCGGCCCGGCTATCCCGCCTACCGCAACACCTTGGCGGCGCTCGGCTGCCGGGTAGTCGAACTGGATTGCGGCGCGCAGACCCGATTCCAGCCGACGGTCGCCATGCTCGAACGGCTGCCCGAGCCGCCCGCCGGACTCGTGGTGGCCAGCCCGGCGAACCCGACCGGCACCATGATCGCCCCCGCCGAACTGGCCGCGCTCGCCCGCTGGTGCGACGAACACGGCACCCTGCTGATCTCGGACGAGATCTATCACGGCATCACCTACGACGGTGCCGACGCCGATAACCGGACCTCCTCGGCGTGGGAGGCCTCCCGTGAGTCGGTGGTCATCGGTTCGGTCTCCAAATATTTTTCGATGACGGGCTGGCGGCTCGGCTGGATGCTCGCGCCCGCCGATCTGCGTCCGGCGCTGCAACGCCTGGCCTCGAATCTGACCGTCTGCCCGCCGGCCATCTCCCAGTACGCCGCCATGCACGCCTTCACACCGGAGGCGAAGGCGGAGTTGGACGGTCATGTGCGGCGCTATGCGGTGAATCGCGGGCTACTGCTGGACGGCCTGCCGGAACTCGGCATCACCGATCTCGCCCCGGCCGACGGCGCGTTCTACGCGTACGCCGATATCGGCCATCTGACCAGTGATTCCCGCAAGTGGTGCGCCGACGTACTCGACCACACCGGTGTGGCACTCGCGCCCGGCCTCGACTTCGACACCGTCAACGGCCATCGCACCGTGCGCTTCTCGTTTGCCGGAGCCACCGCGGACATCGAGGCGGCGCTGATTCGGCTCCGGAAGTATCTCGGCGCCTGACTCCTACTGTCCGGCAACAAGTTTCCACAGTTCGGCACCGGAAAGGCGCGGATGCGGTAAAACAACGGTGGCTGCTTTTCCTCTCTGAATTCCCCTGGATGAACTGATGACGACTGGCACGATGGCACGGTGATCACCGCGACGACCCCGAAAGGCGAACGGCGTCGCCAGGCTCTGGTAGCTGCTGCCGCCGAGTTGCTACTCGAAGGCGGATTCGAGGCGGTGCGGCACCGGTCGGTCGCCACCCGCGCCGACCTGCCGCTGGCGTCCACGACGTACTACTTCGAATCGCTCGACGATCTGATCGCGCGCGCGGTCGAGTTCAGCGGCAATGCGGAGCTGGACGCGATGCGCCGCCGGGTCGGCGAGGTGAGTCATCGCCGCCGGGGCGCCGAGGCGACCGTCGATCTGGTGTTGGACCTGCTGGTTGGTACCGACGGGCACGACGAGGCGGGTCGCGGTCAGCTGATCGCGCGCTACGAGCGCTCGGTGGCCTCGGCCCGGCATCCCGAACTGCGCGAGGTCCAGCTACGACTACGGGCCCAGCTCGAGGAACTGCTCGGCGATGTGCTGCGGCGCTCGGACCGGGCGGTGCGCTCCGAACAGCTGCGCAGGCTGGTCGCGGTGGTGGACGGCGCGGTGGTCGCCGCGCTCAGCGAGATGGATCCGGATCCGCGGCGGACGGCCCGCGGTGCGCTGCTCGAGGTGATCGATATCGTCGCGCCCCCGGTGCGGACGTCGGGGCCGGAGTCGGCGGCGCGGGTGAATATGGACGGTTCGGTCGCGGCGCATCAAATACAGACGCCCCAGCAAGTGGACCGGTTCCGGGCACTAGACTGACCGGACGTGACTATCGTCCCCAACGTCCTCGCCACTCGGTACGCCTCTCCGGAGCTGGTGCATCTGTGGTCGCCGGAGCACAAGATCGTACTCGAGCGCAAGCTGTGGCTGGAGGTGTTGCGGGCCCAGTCCGAACTCGGCGTCGAGGTGCCCGCCGGGGTACTCGCCGACTACGAGCGGGTGCTCGAACAGGTCGATCTCGCATCGATCGCCGAACGCGAGCGGGTGACCAGGCACGACGTCAAGGCGCGGATCGAGGAGTTCAACGCGCTGGCCAGGCACGAGCATGTGCACAAGGGTATGACCAGCCGCGATCTCACCGAGAACGTCGAGCAGCTGCAGATCCGGCTCTCGCTGGAACACGTGCACGCGCACGGTGTCGCGATCGCCGCACGGCTGGCCGAGCGGGCCGCCGAATATCAGGCGCTGGTGATGGCGGGGCGTTCGCACAATGTCGCGGCGCAGGCCACCACGCTCGGCAAGCGGTTCGCCTCGGCCGCCGATGAACTGCTCATCGCGCTCACCCGGCTGCGCGAGCTGATCGACCGCTACCCGCTGCGCGGCATCAAGGGCCCGATGGGCACCGCGCAGGACATGCTCGACCTGCTCGGCGGCGATCCGGCCAAGCTGACGAAGCTGGAACAGCAGGTGGCCCGCCACCTCGGCTTCGCGAACGTGCTCACCAGCGTCGGGCAGGTGTATCCGCGCTCGCTGGACCACGATGTGCTCTCCGCGCTGGTGCAGGTCGGCGCCGGACCATCCTCGTTCGCGCACACCATCCGGCTGATGGCCGGCCACGAGCTGGTCACCGAGGGCTTCCAGCCCGGCCAGGTCGGCAGTTCGGCCATGCCGCACAAGATGAACACCCGCTCCTGCGAGCGCGTCAACGGGCTGCAGGTCGTGCTGCGCGGTTACGCCTCGATGGCCGCGGAACTCGCTGGGGCGCAATGGAATGAGGGTGACGTGTTCTGTTCGGTGGTGCGCCGGGTCGCGCTGCCGGACGCCTTCTTCGCCATCGACGGCATGATGGAAACCTTCCTCACCGTGCTCGCCGAATTCGGCGCCTACCCTGCGGTCGTGGCCCGGGAACTCGACCGCTACCTGCCGTTCCTGGCCACCACCCGGATTCTGATGGCGGCGGTGCGGGCCGGTGTCGGCCGGGAGACCGCGCACGAGGTCATCAAGGAGCACGCGGTGGCGGTCGCATTGGCGATGCGTGAACAGGGCAGGGAGCCGGACCTTTTGGATCGTCTCGCCGCCGATTCCCGCCTGCCCCTTGACCGTTCGGCCCTGGATGCGGCGCTCGCCGACAAGTCCGCGTTCATCGGCGCCGCGCAGGCGCAGGTCTCCGACGTGATCGGTCAGGTGCAGAAGCTGGTGGACCGGTACCCGGACGCCGCCCGCTACACGCCGTCGCCAATTCTGTAGTGGCCGTACCAGTTTCGCTGCGAATTCGCTCGCGGGTGTCATAGCCGGTCGGTATTGTCCCCGCGTGGCCATTCACGCGTTCGTCGACGAGTCGGTTCGCCGGGACCGGTACATACTGTGTGCTGCGTTGATCCAGGGCGAGCGGTTGAGTCATGCCCGAGCTCTGGTGCGTGGTTTGTGTCTACCCGGCCAACGGCGATGGCACTTCGCCAAGGAGCCTGACCAGCGGCGCAGGCAGATTCTTGCCGCAATGGTGCGGTGCGACAGCGTCCGTGCGGCGATCTTCGTCGGGCACGGGGTCGAGGTCGAGGCACGAAATGACTGTTTGGCCCGGCTCGTGATGCATCTGGTGGACCTGAAGGCGGAGCGGTTGGTGATCGAATCGCGTGAGAGCCTGGATCATCGCGATCGCCATTGTATTGCCGACGTTCTCGGCAAGGCCTCGGTGGATTTGCCCTATGCGCATATGCCGCCTCATTGCGAGCCAGGGTTATGGTGGCCGGATGCTGTGGCTTGGGCATTTGGTGCAGGCGGTGCGTGGAAAGCGGCTGTGACGCCACTGGTCGACCTTGTCGCCGAGTCCCCTAGATAGCGCGAAACCCGACTGCTCACCGTCCGGAGAGGAGCCGGGTCCACTTCTCCCAGCTAGTGCCGGGAGCTATTACCGATCATAGCGGATGGCTTCCTTGTGTCGACAGCGAATAGTCAACGGGTCTACAGCCACACATGGCCAAGTAGCGCGAAACCCGACTGCCCACCGTCCGGTGAAGAGCCGGGTCCACTTCTCCCAGCTAGTGCTGGGAGCTAACAACGAACATAGCTGAGATCGTCTAGTCCGCACAGGATTTATTCGGTGCCGCAAACATGGGGATACAGCTGCAATAGCGCGAAACCCGGATGCTGGTCGTCCGGCCAGGACCCGGGTCCACTTCTCCCAGCTAGTGCCAGGGGCTACCAATGAGGGTAGCCGCTGCGCTCTCATGTCGACAGGAAATATTTGATGGCGGCGGTCTAGAAAGCGCGAAACCCGACTGCTGGACGTCCATCCAGGAGCCGGGTTCACTTCTCCCGGCTAGTGCCAGGAGCACGGGACAAGTATGCCAACCGGAAGTGGGGGAGGGACAGGGGTTTTCGGGGCGGGTTAGGGTGCCGGGATGGATCCGTACACGATTTTCGCCGAGATCATTGCCGGGCGGGCGCCCGCGAGCAAGGTTTACGAGGACGATGATGTGTTGGCGTTCATGGATATTCGGCCGCTGACGCCGGGGCATCTGCTGGTGGTGCCGAAGATGGCGGCGCGGAGTCTGGCCGAATTGGATCCGGCGATCGGGGGGAAGCTGTTTCAGGTGGGGCAGCGGTTGGCCGCGGCTTTGCGGGCCAGCGAGGTGGGGTGCGATGGGGTGAATTTCTTCCTGGCCGACGGGGTGACGGCCGGGCAGGAGGTGTTCCATGTGCATCTGCATGTGATCCCGCGGACGGCGGGTGACGGGTTCGGGCTGCGGGCGCGGCCGACTCATCCGCGGCGCGCCGATCTGGACTATCTCGCGACTTCGATCCGGGGCGCGCTGAACCGCTGACCTTGCGGCCCCGATACGAACCGCGCGGTTTGCTGTATCGATGCTCAGATCTTGAATCTCTTCCACACCACCCGTGGTGTGAGTACCGTTGAATGCCATTGGCATGCGGTGATGGAGGTGGGGTCGTGCGGCATATCAGAGTTGCGATGACTGTGCTGGCCATGGCGTTCGCCGTGCTCGCCCCGGCGATCTCCGACCCGCCACCGGCCGCGGCGGCCGGGGTGCGCATCACCGAGCTCAGCCCGACCCGCTCGGCCGTCTTCATCGACTCACCGGCCATGGGCCGGACGATTCAGGTTCAGGTGCTGCATCCGGCGGGCGGCGGGCCGCGCCCGGCGTACTACCTGCTGGACGGCCTCGATCCCGGCGCGAACCAGAGCACCTGGACCAACGCCACCGACGCCGAGCAATTCTTCGCGGGCGATCGGGTGAATGTGGTGTTGCCGGTCGGTGGCCAGGCCAGCTATTACACCGACTGGCAGCAGGACGACCCGCGCTTCGGCCGATACAAGTGGGAAACCTTCCTCACCGAGGAGCTGCCGCCGATCATCGACGCGTACTTCGATGGCAACGGCGTCAACGCGATCGGCGGTTTGTCGATGGGCGGCAACGCGGCTTTCATTCTGGCGGTTCGCAAACCGTGGCTGTATCGCGCCGTCGCGGGCTACAGTGCATGCCCCGACACGGGTTTGGCGACCGGCGCGGTGATGTTCTCCATCGCGAACCGCGGAGGTGACCCGAACAATATGTGGGGCCCGCCCGGCAGCCCAGCCTGGGCCGAACACGATCCGGCGCAGCTGGCGGATCGCTTGCGCGGCAAGACGATTTACCTGTCCACCGGATCCGGCATCCCCGGCCCGCACGAGGCGGAGATCAAACCCCAACTGCCGGAGAACATCTTCTTCGGCGGCCCGATCGAATCCGGTGTCAACACCTGCGTCACCGCCTTCGAGCGGCGGCTGCACACCATGAATATCGCCGCGCGAATCGACTACAGCCCCACCGGAACCCACTCCTGGTCCTACTGGCAGGACACGCTGCACGCCTCGTGGCCGACCATCTCCACCGCGATAGGCGCTTAGGCGAGTCCGGCGTCGCGGACGACGATCGCGATGTCAGGCCGCCCAGCCGTCGCGGGGACCGCGGCGGCCGGGGAACAGGATGAAGGCCAGCGCGAACAGGCCGATGGTGGCGAGTGCGCCGTAGAGGATCACACCGCCTGGTACACCGAGGATTTCGGCGTTTTCGGTGCGCTCGACGATCTGGTGGTACGGCTCGTCGGAATCCGCGGCGGCGAAGGTGAAGTCGGTGCTGATCGCCGCGGGATTGTCGATGGTGACGCGCAGTCCGGTCAGGTAGTCATGGCCGCCGCCGCTGAGCCGCGCCAGGTCGGCATCGGCGAAATCGGTTGCCCTATCCGCGAATTCGACATCCGACGATTGTTTGTTCGCATCGGGATCGGTGCGCCGCATCCGGTGCTCGCCGAGGACGTAGAGCACGACGGTCTGGCTCGACTTGGCGGCGGCGGACATGCGCATGGGATAGACGAGCCGGTCGGTGTCGAACTCGAAGCGCACCGGATCGAGTGCGCCGCTGAGCGGTTGGTCGCTGGTGAGTCGCATGGCCACGAACGACCAACCGTCCCGCAGATATGGCGCCATCGCGTCGACGACCTCCGGCTTGGTCTGATAGCCGTTGTCGGTCAACCACTTTCGGATACCGTCGAGGTCGCCGCCGGTGAGCGTGGTCGCCTCCAGCGGCCCGAGCTGGACGCGGCCGAGTACGGTGGGCCCCGCGGTGGCGGGCGCCGCGGCCGATGACGCTCCGGCGCCGATCTTGGATAGCCAGCGGTAGTGCGTCACCACCTGTGGCGCGGTGCGGGCCTCCAGTTCCTTGAAGGTCTGCGGCGCACCGGCGGTCACGGTGGCCGGCGTCGGCGTCGGCACGATCAACGCGGCGGTGTCGATGCCGGAACGCAGGGCCAGCTGCATGACGATCGTTTCCCGGCGGCCGTCCCAACCCAGGAGCGCGACTTCACGATTCACCGTCGCGGTGCTGCCGAGATCACCGGCCTTCGGGATCACTCCGCCGCACGCGCAGGCCGAAGCCGGTGCGAGCGCACCGATGCCGACGCAGCCGAGCAGAACCGCGGCGGCCGTGCCGAGCCGCGCGATGATGGCGAACCTCATGCGCGGCAGATTACTTGCGTACGATCGGCAATGCCCTGTCGAAGTCCGATCCGCCCGAATATCGCTGTAGCCCAGCGCGTTAACGCACCGCAACGCTCTCCGGCTGCCACCGCGGGTAGTCGCTGTAGCCTTCGGCGGTGCGTCCGTACAGCAGGTCCTCGCGGATCTCCGCCAACGGCAGGTCGTTCGTGATGCGTTCCACCAGATCGGGATTGGCGATGAACGCGCGGCCGAAGGAGATCAGGTCGGCGCGGTGGTCGCGCAGCGCGCGCTCCGCGTCCGCCGCCGTGGTGGCCGAACGGTTCTCACCGACATTCGCGATGAAGGTGCCGTGCCAGCGCGGGCGCAGATCGGCCAGCGCGGGATAGTCGTCGTTATCGATGAGGTGCAGGTAGGCGAGGTCGCGGCGATCGAGTTCGGTGACGAGCGCGCGATACAGCGGCCCCGGATTGTCCTCGCGCATATTGAATTGCGGGTTTCCCGGCGAGAGCCGGATCGCGGTGCGTCGCGACCCGATCGCCGCCGCGACGGCGTCGACGACGGCCAGCGGCAGCCGCATCCGGTTCTCGATCGATCCGCCGTATTCGTCGGTGCGCAGGTTGGTGTTGTCGGCCAGGAACTGGTGCAGCAGATAGCTGTTGGCGCCGTGTATTTCCACACCGTCGAAGCCTGCGCGCATCGCATTGTTCGCGGCGTCGGCGAAATGCATTGGCAGTTGGGCGATTTCGGTGCGATCGAGTTCGCGCGGGACGATCGGTTCACCCTTGGTGCCGTCGATGAGGTGCGGGTGATCGGGATCCAGCACCGCCGAGGGGCCCGCGGGCCAGGAACCGTCGATCCGGCCGCGCGGGTGGTTCTTCCGGCCACCGTGCATGAGCTGGGCGAAGATCCGCCCGCCCGCGGTGTGCACGGCGTCGGTCACCTGCCGCCAGGCCCGCACGTGCTCCTCGGTCTGTAGTCCGGGCACCCACGCCTCGCTCTGCCCGGTGCTGTGTGGCCAGATGCCCTCGGTGATGATCAGGCCCGCGGCCGCGCGTTGCGCGTAGTAGTCGGCGACATCGGCCGTCGGCGATCCGTCCGGCAGCGAGCGCAGCCGGGTCATCGGCGACATGACGATCCGATTCGGAAGGGCGAGAACGTGATTGCGATACGGGGTCAAAAGCTGCATATCCGGTACGCTAGAACCTGACATCAGTGTCAGGTCAAGGAGCGGATATGCGGATCGGCGAACTGGCGCAGCGCACCGGGGTCAGCGTGCGCTCGCTGCGCTACTACGAGTCGAAGGGGATGCTCGCCGCCGAGCGCACCTCCGGCGGGCAGCGCGAATATCCGGAGTCGGCGGTGGATCGGGTGCTGCGCATCCAACAGATGTTCGCGGCCGGCATCGGCAGCGACACCATCACCGAATTGCTGCCGTGCATCCACGACAGGGACGGCACGCCCAATGCGGCGGCCACTCCGTTCCTGGTCGACAAGCTCACCGAGGAACGCAGCCGCATCGATCAGGCGCTGCGCGATATGCACCGGACGCGCGCGGTGCTCGACGGCATCATCGAGGCCGCGAGCGGCGAATCGGCGGGGCCGGGCGCGACGAGGAGTCCGCACCCGGGCGAACAGTAGTGTGGAACCCATGTCTGTCGAGAGTGTTGCGGCGCCGATCGCCAAGCGGGTGCCGACCGAGCGGGTGCATCACGGCGACGTCTTCGTCGACGAATACGAGTGGCTGCGGGACAAGGAAGACCCGGAGGTCATCGCCTACCTCGAGGCGGAGAACGCGTACACCGAGGCGCGCACGGCGCATCTCGACGGGCTGCGGGGGAAGATCTTCGCCGAGATCAAGTCGCGGGTGCAGGAGACCGATCTCTCGGTGCCGCACCGGATGGGCGACTACTGGTATTACTCGCGCACCTTCGAGGGCAAGCAGTACGGCAGCTCGTGCCGCTGCCCCGTCGCCGCCGACGCCGCGGGCATCGACGCGTGGACTCCACCCGAGCTGAAGCCGGGCGTCGAGATTCCGGGCGAGCAGGTGCTGCTCGACCTGAACGAGCTCGCCGAGGGCCACGACTTCATCTCGCTCGGCGCGTTCGAGGTGAGCCACGACGGCAACCTGCTCGCCTACTCGGTGGACACCGTCGGCAACGAGCGCTATGTGCTGCGTTTCAAGGATCTGCGCACCGGCGCGTCGCTGCCCGACGAGATCGCCGAGACCGCGGCGGGCGCGGCCTGGTCGCTGGACGGCGAGTTCGTCTTCTATCAGACCGTCGACGAGGCGTGGCGGCCCGATACCGTGTGGCGGCACCGCCTCGGCACCGCCGCCGATCAGGATGTCAAGGTCTTCCACGAGCCCGACGATCGTTTCTGGGTCGGCATCGATGGCACCCGCTCGGAGCAGTACCTGTTCATCGTGAGCAGCTCCAAGATCACCACGGAGTACCGGGTGCTGGCCGCCGACGATCCGGAGGGTGAATTCCGGGTGGTGCTGCCGCGCCGCGATGGCGTCGAATACTCGGTGGAGCACGCGGTGATCGGCGGCGAGGACCGCTTCCTGATCATGCACAACGACGTGGTCGACGGGGTGAAGGCGGAGAACTTCGTGCTCGCCGAGGCCCCGGTCGCCGACCCGTCGGATATGACCATCCTGATCGGCCACGATCCGCAGGTGCGGTTGGAGAGCGTCGGCGCCTTCGCCGACTATCTGGTACTCGGCTATCGCCGGGAAGCTCTTCCGCGCCTTGCCATTTGGCCGCTGACGGCGGACGGCTACGGGGAACGCCGGGAGCTGGAATTCGACCTGGAGCTGGCCTCGGTCGGCACCGCGGGCAATCCGGAGTGGGCGCAGCCGACGCTGCGCATCGCGCTCGGCTCGTTCATCACCCCGCGCCAGATCTTCGACTACGTGCCGGCGACCGGAGAGCTGTTGCTGCGCAAGGAGGATGTGGTACTCGGCGGCTACGACCCGAACGAGTATGTGCAGCGCCGGGATTGGGCCGTCGCCGACGACGGGACCCGCATTCCGATCTCGCTGGTCTGGCGGAAGGAATTCGCACCGGACTCGCCGAAACCGTTGCTGCTCTACGGATACGGCTCCTACGAAACGGCGATAGATCCGTACTTCTCCATCGCGCGGCTGTCCATGCTGGATCGCGGCATGGTGTTCGCCATCGCGCATGTGCGCGGCGGCGGCGAGATGGGCCGGTACTGGTACGAGAACGGCAAGACGCTCACCAAGAAGAACACCTTCACCGATTTCGTCTCCTGCGCAAGGCATCTCATCGACACCGGGGTGACGGCCGCGGATCGTCTGGTGGCCGAGGGCGGCAGCGCGGGCGGCATGCTGATGGGCGCCGTCGCCAATCTCGCGCCGGAACTGTTCACCGGAATCATCACCAGCGTGCCGTTCGTCGACCCGCTCACCTCGATCCTCGACCCGGATCTTCCGCTCACCGTCATCGAATGGGACGAGTGGGGAGATCCCTTGCACGACAAGGACGTTTATCAGTACATGAAGTCCTATTCGCCCTACGAGAACGTCGAGGCGAAGGACTATCCGGCCATCCTGGCGATCACCGGGCTCAACGACACCAGGGTGCTGTACGTGGAACCGGCCAAATGGGTGGCCAAGCTGCGCGTCACCAAAACCGGTGACGCCCCGCTGCTGCTGAAGACGGAGATGAGCTCGGGTCACGGCGGCGTCAGCGGGCGCTACGAGCGGTGGAAAGAGGTCGCCTTCGAGGAGGCGTGGATTCTGGACACCGTCGGCCTGGCCGACGCCTGACCGGTTCGCGGAGCGAATGCGGAAATACCGCGGAGTTTCCGGCCGCTGAACATCGGGGGATGCCGGGAGCCGAATGCCGACAGGGTGTTCGGCTCCCGGTCATCCGGCCTGCACGCCGTGGACATCTGCGGCTGGCACCGTTATTTCATGAATGCTGAGCTGATCGTTTCCGTATCCGGAATCCGGGACGCGACCCGCGATGCCGCGATCGAATTCGCCGCGGAGATGGATCGGCGCGACGTCAGGCTCTCGCTGCTGGTCGCGCCCCGGCTCAAGGGTCGCTACCGGTTGGTGGACGATCCGGCGACGCAGGCATGGCTGCGGGGGCGGCGGGCCCGCGGTGACGCGATCGTGCTGCACGGCTACGACCAGGCGGCCACCAAGCGGCGCAGGGCCGAATTCGCCGCGCTGCCCCGGCACGAGGCGCGGCTGCGTTTGATGGCCGCCGACCGGGTGATGGAGCAGGTCGAATTGCGCACCAGATTGTTCGCGGCGCCGCGCTGGGATGCCTCGACCGGTGCGATCGAGGCGCTGCCCGAGGTGGGTTTCCGTTTGGCGCTCGGCCTGACGACCATTCTCGATCTGGAGCGCAATGTGGCGCAGAAGGCCAGGGTGTACGGGATCGGTGAGGGGTTCCGCGCCGAGCCGTGGTGGTGCCGGGCGTTGGTGATGGGCGCGGCCCGCACCGCGCGGCGCGGCGGCATTCTGCGGCTTGCGGTTTCGGCCGCCCAGTTGAGCCGTTCCGGGCCGAGGCAGGCGATGCTCGACGCGGTCGATCTGGCGCAGTATCACGGTGCGGTCAGCCAGGTGTATCGCTGGGAGCCGTTCAGCATCGCCCGTGCGGCATGAGAGTTGGTGTCGGACAAGTAGTTTCGAAGACGGCACGGCCGTAGGGCACGGTCGGGGAGTTGCGTGATCGGTGGCCAGGTCGGTGCCGGGCCGGTCGCGCCCCGATCTCACCCGCGGCACCGGCCGGTTCGCGTCGCCGTTCGGAGGAGGGCGTAAATCCGAACGGCGGCGCGGCATTTCACCGTTCAGCCGAAGGAGATCGGGTGCGCGGGCACCGCGGGCTTCGCATCGTGGGTGAACCCGCCCGATTCCTCCTGCGTCATGGACGAACTCGGCGGGTGCCGGTCCAATTGCCCGAGCGCCCTTCGCATATCGGCCAGAAGTAGATCCGCCATATCGTGGCTGAAGCCGTGCCGCACCAGCACCCGCATGATCGTCTGCTCCTGGCGGTCCGCGGGCAGCGGATACGCGGCGACCAGCCAGCCCCTGGTGCGCAACCGATCCGAGAGGTCGTACAGGTTGTAGGTCTGCCCGTCCGTCAAGCTCCAGGACACCGCGGCGATGCCCTCGCGCGGGTCGCCACCGTGGATGATCTCGAACGGGCCAAGCGCCGCAATACCTTTCGCCAGATGCTGGGCGACGCCGTACAGCCCGGACTGCACTTGGGTGTAACCGTCGCGGCCGAGCCGGATGAACTGGTAGTAGGAGGTCACCACCTGGCCGCCGGGCCTGGAGAAGTTCAGGTTGAAGGTGGCCATATTGCCGCCGAGATAGTCGACATTGAAGATCAACTCTTCGGGCAGATCGCTCGCCTCCCGCCAGATCGCCCAGCCGGAGCCGAGCGGTGCGAGCCCGGTCTTGTGCCCGGACGCGTTGATCGATTTCACCCGGGGCAACCGGAAATCCCACACCAATTCGGGCGCGGTGAACGGCGCCAGGAAGCCGCCGCTCGCCGCATCGACGTGGATCGAAATATCGAGTCCGGTGCGTTCCTGCAATTCGTCGAGGGCCTTGCTGATCGCCGCGACATCCTCGAACAGGCCGGTGAAGGTCTGGCCGAAGGTCGGCACCACCATGATCGTGTTCTCGTCGCAGTGCTCGGCGATATCGTCGGGTCGCAGGGTCAGCCGGTCGCCACGCAGCGGCACCTGCCGGATTTCCACGTCGAAGTAACGCGCGAATTTCTCCCAGCAGACCTGGACCGGTCCGCAGACGAAATTCGGAATTCCTTTGCCGCCCTTGGCCCGCCAGCGGAATTTGGCGGCAAGCCCGCCCAGCATCGCCGCCTCGCTCGACCCGGTGGTCGAGGTGCCGAGCGTCGTACCCGGATCCGGTGCGTGCCACAGCTCGGCCACCATCCGCACGCAGCGCTGCTCCAATTCGGCCGTCTGCGGGTACTCGTCCTTGTCGACGATGTTCTTGTCCAGCGATTCGGCCATCAACCTGCGGGCGTGATCGTCCACCCAGGTGGTGCAGAACGTGGCCAGATTCATTCGGGAAACCCCGTCGAGCAGCAGCTCGTCGTGCACGATCTGATAGGCGACCGGGCCGAACATCTCGGCCTTCGGGAACGCGTTCTTCGGCGCGCCGGACTCCAGCGGATACATGGCGAAAAGGTCTTCGGATGACTCGGGCATTTCGCAAACCTCCACGACGAACCGGATGTCGCTCAAGCCTAGGTGCCTGCCGTTTATCGAGCGGTGTGCCACACGATGATGTCCGCGCTACGCGGGGATGACGATTTCGATGATCGTTCGGTGACGGCGGGGCCGCATCGGTCGAATAGGTTGGTCCGCGGTGTCGGCGCTCGGCGGGCTCGGCGTGGAATGCCCTGGGTTACAGGGATTCTCGCGCGATCACGACCAGCACCGGCGACCCTTCTCGAAAGTCGGGAAGTGCGTATGAATCTGCGTAGTGTCGCCGCCGGGTGCGACCTGATTGCGAATGGGAAAACGAATGAGAATGCGTAGTGTCGCCGCCGTCGCCGCACTGGTCGTCGGCGCGGTGACAATAGGTTCCGGGTTGGTGTACGCCGAACCCGCCGCGCCGTCCGATGGGATCAGGTACTCGGTCAAGGCGGTGGACAAGACGGTCGTCGCGAGCCTGCGCGGCGGCACCTTCGCGCTCACCGAACGGGACGGCGCGACGCCGGACGCACCGAAGACCCAGATCGCGAACATCAAGGACGACAAGGGCGCGACGGTGCTGTCGTTCCCGCTGGACTACCGCGTCGAGGGCACGCCGATCCCGGTGCAGGCCGTCGCGAAGCAGGACGGCACCGTGCTGGAGATCACGCCTGAACGGCCCGCGAACGCACCGGCCGTCACCGCACCCCTGGTCGTGACGCCGATCGCCTCGCCCGCCGAGGACCAACTGGCGATGAACGAGTTCTCCTCGAAGCTCGGCGTCGCCACGCAGGTCGGCGGATTGGTCGGCAGCATAATCGGTTTCGCCATCGGCTGCGTCGCGACCCTTCCGCTGGGCTGCATCCTCGGCGGTGCCGCCGCTGTTCCGGTCGGCGGGGTCATCGGCACCATCGTGGCGGGCGGTCCGGCGCTGGTCGCCGCGGGCATGGATCTGCTGCAGACCATGCAGGCCGCCCCCGGCGCCAGCAAATGGGCCAACGACGGCAGGCCCGCACCGCAGAACTGATTCGCCGAGCCCCCGGATCCGACGAAGAACTCGATGGGCCGGGGCGGTGATCGCCTCGGCCACGTTCGGTGCTGAACGTTTGCTCGGCGGTTAATATTCGGGATGGACCAGCGGCGGCGGGTGAGTGCTCGCCCCGGCGCGGGCCGCCGGACTTCATCCGGCGGCGCCCATCAGGCGGTCCGGCGTAGGGCAGGTGCTCGAACGACGGAAGGCGAAGCCGATGGCCGAGACGGCGACCGCGGCGCGGGCGACGACGAAATATCTGTCGTGGGTCACGCTGGCGATGATGACCACGAGTTCGGTGGCCAGCCTGCGCGCCGCGCCGACCATGGCGGTATACGGACTGGCCTGCGTTTTCCTGTATCTCCTTCCCGCACTGCTGTTTTTGCTGCCGACCTCGTTGGTCGCCGCCGAGCTGGCATCCGGATGGGATGGCGGGGTGTACAAGTGGGTCGGCGAAGGACTGTCGAAACCGCTTGGGTTCCTTGCCGTCTGGTGTCAGTTCGCGATGACGATCTTCTACTACCCCAGCCTGCTCGCCTATGTGGCAAGCACTTTCGCGTACATCATCAATCCCGCGTTGGCCGCGAACGGGGTGTATGTGGCGATCGTGATCATCACCGTCTACTGGGCGGGGGTCTACGTTTCGGCGCAGGGGACCAAGACGGTGGCCGGGCTGTCGAGTATGGGGCTGGTGATCGGCACGCTGCTGCCCGGCACGGTGCTGGTGCTGCTCGGGCTGGTCTTCCTGGCACAGGGCAATGCCTCGGCCGCGCCGATGGATGCGGGGCACCTGCTTCCGGCCTGGACCGGTTTGGCGAGCCTGGTGCTGATCGTCAACAACTTCCTCAGCTACGCGGGCATGGAGATGAACGCGGTGCACGTTTCCGCGCTGCGGGATCCCGGCCGGGAATATCCGAAGGCGATGTTCCTGGCGGTCGGGCTGGTGCTGGTGATCTTCATCGTGCCCGCCGTCGCGATCAGTTGGGTGGTGCCCGCCGCCAACCTGAGCCTCACCGCCGGCGTGATGCAGGCGTTCGACGGGTTCTTCAACCATTTCGGGATCGGCTTCCTCACCCCGGTGGTCGGGGTGCTGCTGGTGGCCGCCGCGCTGGGCGGCATGCTGACCTGGCTGGCGGGCCCGTCCAAGGGCCTGATCATGATCGGCCGCGCCGAGGGCTATCTGCCGCCGATCCTGACCCGGCTGAATCGGCAAGGCGTGCAACAGAATATGCTGATCGCGCAGGGTGTATTCACCACGGTGATCGCACTGCTCTACGCGTTCATCCCTGACGTGTCGAGCGCGTACTGGATCCTCTCCGTCATCACCACGCAGGTTTACTTGATCATGTACGTGCTGATGTTTGCTGCGGCGGTCCGGTTGCGCCGGGACCAGGAGGACCATCCGCGCGGTTACCGGGCGCCCGCGTTGATGGGGTTGTGCGCGTTGGGAATCGCGGCATCGATCGCCGCGTTCGGGATCGGATTCGTGCCGCCGTCGCAGTTCGGTTCCGGCAGTACCGCCCAATATGTGCTGATCGTCGGCGGCGGGATGGGCTTCGTCGGATTGCTGATTCCGTTCCTGTTCTTCACCCTTCGTAGACCGGAGTGGAAATCCGCACTGCCGCAAGGGGAGCCGGAATGACCATGCGGGATGTTCCGTTCGGCAAGCGCAGGCTCATCTACCTTATTTCCGGCGTACTGCTGGGTCTGATGGCTATTTTCGGAGTCGTGGTGTTCACCGAGACGGCCCGCGATACGGATGCGGCGGCCAAGGCGCAGCGGCTGCACGACCGCCTGGCCGACGCCGGGCTGCCCGCCCCCGAACCGCGGGTGATCGGCGACAGCCTCGGCCGGGACGGCGGCCTGGTCTGCCAGGATCCGTCCTCGCCGCTGATCAAGGCCCGCTATCAGAGCGCGATCAGCAATGGCGCCGACGGACCGGGCAGCCGCCCGGTGATCGGCGACCGCGACGTCGCCGTCGCGGTCGAATTGACCATCGCCACCTACTGTCCCGATCGTCTCGGTTCCTATCTGAACCAGATGCGGGATATGAAGTTCGACGATACGACGAAGTGAGGTCATGACATGACGTCCGATGATGCCCGCACCGCCGAGCTGCGCAGCCGCGTCGCCGCGCTCATGGTGCAGGCGAAAACCGATCTGGCGCAATTGGTTTCGTTCAAATCGGTACACGATCCGCGACAGTTCCCGCCGGCCGAGTGCGAGCGGGCCGCGCAGTGGGTGGCCGACGCGTTCGCGGCGGCCGGGCTGACGAAGGTGGGCCTGCACGAAACCGCCGACGGCAGTAAGGCGGTGATCGCCAGCCGTCCCGCGCCGCCCGGCGCGCCGACGGTACTGCTCTACTGCCACTACGACGTTCAGCCGCCGCTCGATGAATCCGCTTGGCGCACGCCGGTCTGGACGCTGACCGAACAGAACGGCCGCTGGTACGGGCGCGGTGCGGCCGACTGCAAGGGCAATATTGTCATGCACCTCACCGCGCTGCGCGCACTCGGTCCCGACCTGCCCATCGGGGTCACCCTGGTCGCGGAGGGTTCCGAGGAGCAGGGCACCGGCGGTCTGGAGCGGTTCGTGCAGGCCAATCCGGAGCTGCTGCGCGCCGATGCGATCGTGATCGGCGACTGCGGTAACTTCGCCGCCGGCCTGCCGACCCTCACGCAGACTCTGCGCGGCAATGTGAATGTCGTGGTCGGCGTGGAAACCCTTGCCGGACCGATGCATTCGGGCATGTACGGCGGCGCGGCACCCGATGCGCTCGCCGCGCTGATCCAGCTGCTCGCCTCACTGCGCGACGAACACGGCAACACCACCGTCACCGGACTGCCGAACGATCAGAAGTGGTCCGGCGTGCAATACCCGGCGGACCAATTCCGTGCGGACGCGGGCATTCTCGGCGACGTCGACATCATTGGCGACGGGACGGTCTCCGACATGCTTTGGGCCCGCCCGGCTTTGACGGTGCTCGGTATCGATGCGCCGAAAGTCGTCGGCTCCACCGCCGCGGTCCAGGCCTCGGCCCGGGCCCGGCTGAACCTGCGGATCCCGCCGGGTATCGATCCGGAGCAGGCGCACAAGCTGCTCGTCGCACATCTCGAGGCGCATACCCCGTGGCACGCCAAGCTCACCATCGAGACGGAGGGGCTCGGCGGGGCGTTCTCGTCCGGCAAGGGCGGCCCGGCGCGCACGGCCATGGAGGCGGCCCTGGCGGCCGCGTACGGGAAGCCGCCGACCACTCAGGGACAGGGCGGTTCGATCCCGCTCTGCAATGTCTTCGCCGAAACCTATCCGGACGCGGAGATCATGCTGATGGGCGTCGAGGAACCCAAATGCCTGATCCACGCGCCGAACGAGAGCGTCGACCCGAGCGAGATCGAACATATGGCGTTGGCCGAGGCGCTGTTCCTGTCGAGCTACGCCAAGGCCTAAAGCTCGACATGGTCCTCCGGCTCGATCACCCTGAATTCGCTTTCGGCGGGCCCCATTTCGGCCAACCGTCCGAAGTAGATGCCCTGCGCCGACGGTTCGATGATGCCGAAGTGGATGGGCAGGGCGGTGGCCGGCCGGACCGCGCGGAAGTAGTCGACGGCCTCGCTGATCCGCATCCACGGGGCCGCGGCGGGCAGCGCGAGCACTCCGACCGGCACCGGCGGCACCCACAGCGAGTCGCCGGGGTGCACGAATTCCGCCGGGCTGTCCGCGGTGCCCAGTTGGAAGACCGTGTTATCGATCACCGGGAGGTCGGGGTGGATCACCGCGTGCCTGCCGCCGCCACCGGTGATCTGGAGTTCGCCGAGCCGGATCACGTTGCCGGCGTGCACCGCCCGCCACGGCTCGCCGCGCAGCTGCGCGGTCTGTGGATCGCTGAACAGTTGCGCGTCCGGGTTGGCGGCGATAAGCGCCTCGATCCGGTTCGGGTCGATATGGTCCGGATGCTGGTGGGTGACGGCGATGGCATCGAGTCCGGTGATGCCCTCGAAGCCGTGCGAGAAGGTGCCCGGATCGAAGAGCACCTTCTTGCCTTGCAGCTCGACGAGGACGCAGGAGTGGCCGAAATGGGCTATGCGCATGCGGACATGGTATGCAGCCCACCCCGGCAGCGGCCCGGACAACCAGGACAACTAGGCTGCTGCGGTAATCCCCACCAGCTAAGGAGCAACGCGTGGCACGAGTCGTGGTCGAGGTGATGCCGAAGGCCGAAATCCTGGATCCGCAGGGACAGGCCATTGTCGGTGCGCTCCCGCGCCTGGGATTCGCCGGGGTCGCGGATGTGCGGCAGGGCAAGCGTTTCGAGCTCGAGGTGGACGACAGCGTCGGGGACCAGGAGCTCGAGCAGATCGCCGAGGCGCTGCTGTGCAACACCGTGATCGAGGACTGGAAGGTGGTGCGCCTGCCGTGACAGCCCGCATCGGTGTCATCACTTTTCCCGGCACGCTCGACGATGTCGACGCGGCGCGGGCGGTGCGGCTCGCGGGCGCCGAAGCGGTGAGCCTGTGGCACGCCGACGCCGACCTGAAGCAGGTCGACGCGGTGATCGTGCCCGGCGGATTCTCCTACGGCGACTATCTGCGGGCCGGCGCCATCGCCCGGTTCGCCCCGGTGATGGGTGAGGTGGTCCGCGCCGCGCGGCAGGGCATGCCGATCCTGGGTATCTGCAACGGTTTTCAGGTGCTGTGCGAGGCCGGACTGCTGCCCGGCGCGCTGACCCGCAACGAGGGCCTGCACTTCATCTGCCGCGACGAGTGGCTGCGGGTCGAGTCCACCGCGACCGCGTGGACCTCGCGCTACGAATCCGGCGCGCAGATCCTGATCCCGATCAAGAACGCCGAGGGCCGCTACCAGGCCTCGCCGCAGGTGCTCGACGAGCTGGAGGGCGAGGGCCGCGTGGTGTTCCGCTACGCGGGTGAGAACCCGAACGGTTCGCAGCGCGATATCGCGGGCATCGCCTCCGCCGACGGGCGCATCGTCGGCCTGATGCCGCATCCCGAGCATGCCACCGAGCCGCTCACCGGCCCGAGCGACGACGGCCTCGGCATGTTCTTCTCGGTGGTCGACACCCTCATCTCGGCCTGAAAACCCCTGGGGCGCCCCGGATTTCGCCGGGGCGTCAGGTGATCTGCGCGATGATGTCGAATTCGAATCCGTTCGCCAGCGCGATATAGCCCGGCTGCACCGCCTGATTTCCCAGGAAACCCCTACTGCCGCCGGGTGTTTCGAGTAGCACGCCCTGGTCGAGCGCCCGGTGCATCTCGGGCACCTCCAGCGATCCGACCGTTTCCGCGATCGCCTTCAGCGTGTGCACCGCCTCGTAGCTCATATTGCTGAAGCTGGTCAGCGCGGGCGCGAACGATCCGTGCAGTCTGCGGTAGCGATCCAACCGGTCCCGCCCGTCGGCGGTCTTCTCGTCGATGAAGAAGCTGGATGCCACATAGAAGTTGTGGTTGGCCGCGACGCCGCCTGCCAGCAACACATTCTCATCCGCCGCCGGACTGATCCTGATCTGTTTGTCGGCCCGGCCGGTGGCCGCGAACTGCCGGTTGAACCGCGCGACATCCGCACCGACCATGAGGATCACCACCCCGTCGGCCAGATCCAGCGCCGGATGCCCGAGGAAGTCGCCGAAGTCCGGCGCGCCGAGCGGGACGAACCGTTCCAGCACGATTGCCGACCGATCGCCGAGGCTGCGGCGGATGGCTCGGGCGGAGACATGCGGCCAGATGTAGTCGTTGCCGATGATCGCCCAGCTCCGGATGCCGAGTTCACGCTCCAACCAGTGGATCGCGGGCAACGTCTGCACCTCGGGATGTTCGCCGAGCATCAGGACGCCGGGCAGTTCGTCGGTGAGTCCCTCGTGCCCGGTGGCGTACAGGTACGGCACGCGGCTCGCATTGGCCTGGGATACGGCGAGCCGCACCGCGGAGGTGTGCCAGCCGGTGATCGCGTGCACCATTCCGGTGGCCAGTAGCGCCGCCACCTCGTCGGCCACTTCCTGGGGTCGGCGCCCGCCATCGATATTGGTGGTACGAATTTCCCGGCCCAGAATTCCGTCGCCGCGGTTGATTTCGTCGACCGCGAGTGAAATCGCCGCGTCACACGATGCGGCCACGATTCCCCCCGGTCCTTGTAACGGAACTATGTTGAGGATCTCGATCGTGCCGTCGGGGCTCTCGCCGAACGCGGACATTCGGTACTCTTCTCTACGTTCGAGCGAATTTCAGGGTAGGCGGGAAATAATGACGACCATTGTAAGCGGATATTCGACGCTGCATGGTGCGCTGCGAGCCGCCGAACGCGGTTGGCTGCGTCACTTGGATGCGGCGCTGTGCGCTAGGCAACTCACGGCGGATCAGTGGTCGATGCTATCCAATTTGTCCGCCGAGTCCGGTATCACCATGAGCGAGCTGGCCGCTCGGTCGCAGCTGGCGCCGTCCTCGGCCACCCGCCACGCCGACTTCCTGGCCGAACGCGGGCTCATCTTCCGTATCGCCGCGGAGGACGACCGCCGCCGGATCCTGATCGGGCTGAGCAAACTCGGCGTCGATCTGGTCGCCGCGGTGCGCGCCGAGGAGGCGCGGGCCGAGCACGAGCTGCGTTCGCGAATCGGTGCGCGCCGCTACACCGAGCTGATGCGATTGCTCGATCTGGTTTCCGCCGTCGATTGACGGGTCATCGGACGAATTCCCTTTGGTCCGTTTTTCTCCGGCGATAGCCGAGTGGAAAGTGGCTGCGTCGGTTGCCTTTCCGATTGAAATAGATCGGCGCTATCGCCGCGACCGAAAAGTCACAAAACGGTTGCGTTGTGCCCGGGGATAGCGATTGTCGATCATGTGGGTCATCGCCCGGATCGGACAAATGCCGCGCGGGGTGAAACGCCGTCCTCGGGCGCGGAACTCGTTGTGTCGTCCGAATACTCGGCAATAGCCGTGATCTATTGCGATGCGGGAGGGGTGTGCTCGCCGCCGGGGACGTGATCGGCGGTCGAAGGCGGCTCGAACAAGCGACCGGCCAAAACAAACTGTTCGGTCCTGTCCGGTTTTGACCGGGTTTGGTGCCTAGGATTCGGATATGCCCGTATCCACCACCGCCGCCACCGCAGTCGGACTGTGCGACTTCGTCGATTCCGCGCCGTCCCCGTTCCACGTCTGCCGCACGGTGGCACGGGAGTTGGAGGGCCACGGATTCACCCGGCTGCCGGAGTCGTCGCCGTGGCCGCTGGCCGATGTGGCGCGCCAGTACCCGTGGGGTGCGGCCAATCGGCAGCACCAGTCGGACGGCGCGGGACGGCATTACGTCATCCGCGGCGGGTCGCTGATCGCCTGGGCCGCTCCGGATTCGCTGGGCGCGGCCCCGTTCCGCATCGTCGGCGCGCACAGCGACAGCCCGAACCTGCGCGTCAAACAGCATCCGGATCTGTCCATCGCGGGCTGGCAGCTGGTCGGGCTGGAGCCGTACGGCGGCGCATGGCTCAACTCCTGGCTCGACCGCGACCTCGGCCTGTCCGGCCGGCTCAGCGTGCGCGACGGAAATGCGGTGAGCGAGCGGTTGGTTCGCATCGATGAGCCGATCCTGCGGGTGCCGCAGCTGGCCATCCACCTGTCCGACGACCGGCGCGGGGTGTCACTCGATCCACAGCGGCATCTGAACGCCGTGTGGGGCATCGGCGCCGAACCGCGCTCGTTCCTCGACTTCGTCGCCGAACACGCCAATGTCGACCCGGAGTCGGTGCTCGGCTGGGAGCTGATGGCACACGACCTTTCGCCGAGCCGCCTCGTCGGGCGCGACCGCGACCTGGTCAGCGCGCCCCGGCTGGACAACCAGGCCACCTGCTACGCGGGTATGCGCGCCTTCCTCGCCGCGATCGCCGAACCGGGCGCGGCGATCCCGGTGCTGGCGATCTTCGATCACGAGGAGGTCGGCAGCCAGTCGGACCGGGGCGCGCAGTCCGAATTCCTGCCGTCGGTGCTGGAGCGGGTCGTGCTGGCCCGCGGCGGCGGCCGCGCGGAATATCTGGCGGCGATCGCCGGATCCGTTTGCGCCTCGGGCGATATGGCGCACGCGACGCACCCCAACTACCCGGACCGGCACGAGCCGGCGCACCGCATCGAGGTGAACGGCGGCCCGGTGCTGAAGGTCAACCAGAACCTGCGCTACGCGACGGACGCCGCGGGCGCGGGCGCCTTCGCGCTGGCCTGTGCGCAGGCCGATGTGCCGTTGCAGCGCTATGTGCACCGCGCGGATCTGCCGTGCGGCTCGACCATCGGACCGATGACCGCCGCCCGCACCGGCATGACCACCGTGGATGTCGGCGCCGCCCAGTTGGCCATGCATTCGGCCAGGGAGCTGATGGGCGCCGCCGACATCACCTCCTACGCCGCGGCGCTGGCCGCCTTCCTGACGCCCGCGGTGACCGGGCGGTACGTGGTGGCCGCGAATACGAACACCGCCAGGGTCGCGATCACGTAGCTGCTGCCGATCACCTGCTGCCACCAGGCCCAACCCAATTCGCGGTCGTTGCTGTGCGGCAGCAGCCACTGCGGGCCGATCAGGAACAGCAGGCCGAATCCGGCGACGGCCGCGACGAATCCGCGATTGCGTTTACCTTTGGCGATGGCATCGGCGGCGACGACCAGCGCGGGCGCCACCCACACCCAGTGATGCGACCAGGACACCGGCGAAACCAGCAGCACGGCAGCGGCATTCACCAGCAGCGCCGCCACCGTGGCACCGGCCCCGATGAGCCGGTGCATCCACACCGCGGCCAGCGCGACGGCCATCGCCGAAAGCGCGACCCATATCACCGTGGCCAGCGAGTTGGATACCCCGAGCCGGAACGCCAAACCCTTGATCGACTGGTTGCCCGCGAAGAACGGCGGGCCGATGCGCCCGGTATCGGCGAGCGTGTGGAACCAGTACTCGACCGAATCGCTCGGGAACAGCGCGAATCCGATGCCGACCGCGACGGCGGCCGAGATCACCAGCGTGACGGCCGCCTTCCAATCCCGGCGCAGCAGGAAGTAGAGCAGGTATCCGGCCGGGATCAGCTTGACCGAAACGGCGATGCCGATCAGCATGCCGCGCGGCCAAAATGGTTTGCGGACAAGGCAATCCAGCGTGATCGCGGCCATCAGCACCAGGTTGATCTGGCCGAATCCGAAGGTCTGGCGCAGCGGTTCGAGCACCTGGGTCACCGCGATGATCGCGATGACCAGGGTCAGCATCGTCATCCGGGACAGGCCGGGACGGATGCGGGCCAGCACCAGCCAGAGCGTGATGCCGAGGCTGAACAGCGAGGTGGCCAGCACCAGCACCTCGGCGAGCGCGAGCGGCATCAGCGAAAGCGGTGCGAAGAACAGCGCGGCCAGCGGCGGATAGGTGAACGGCAACCCGATTCCGGCGACCGGGGGCATCGGACCGTATAGCTCGCCGTCGTTCAACCAGACCCGCGCACCGTTGCGATAGACCTGCAGGTCGATATAGCCGGACCACCAGTGCGCGAGCAGCGAGACCACCGCCGACACCGCGAACAGGGCGATGGCGGCGATCAGCCAGCGCACGGAAGAGGGTGGCTCGGAGGCGGATTCGGCCTCGTCCACCGGTTCGGAATTCGCGATATCCGGCCGCGCCTCGTCCATAGCGACAGACTGCTCGCCCGGATGCGCGACCCCCGATCCATCGTTCACCGCCACAGGGTATCGGTTGCGGGCGAACCGGTGGTTCCGCATACCCGCGCGCCCAACACGCCACTTCGTCGAGGGTGGTAGACGTCGGACCGGACGCCTGCTAAGGCCCTCACCTGCGGGGGCGGTAAACGCTGCCTCTAGACTGAGCGCCAGGCATCTCGCCGCGACTTCGTCGGCTGCCACCCAGGGGCTTGCCCCACCCTTGCCGACCCCATGCCCGGCCGAAAGGACCCTGGTACTCCGTGACTCCGCAGGTCGACACCGTCAGCGCAGCCGCAGCAACCCCCGATGTACCGCAGCCCTACAAGGAATTGGGGCTCAAGGACGACGAGTACGCCCGCATCAGGGAGATCCTCGGGCGCAGGCCTACGGATGCCGAGCTGGCCATGTACTCGGTGATGTGGAGCGAACACTGCTCCTACAAGTCCTCGAAGGTGCATCTGCGCTACTTCGGCGAAACCACCACCGATGAGATGCGCGCGTCCATGTTGGCGGGCATCGGCGAGAACGCGGGCGTCGTCGATATCGGCGACGGATGGGCGGTCACCTTCAAGGTGGAGAGCCACAATCACCCGTCCTATGTCGAGCCGTATCAGGGCGCGGCCACCGGCGTCGGCGGCATCGTGCGCGACATCATGGCGATGGGCGCCCGGCCGATCGCGGTGATGGATCAGCTGCGGTTCGGTGCGGCGGACGCGCCCGACACCCGGCGCGTCGTCGACGGCGTCGTGCGCGGCGTCGGCGGCTACGGCAATTCGCTCGGCCTGCCGAATGTCGGCGGCGAGACCGTTTTCGACGCCTCGTACCAGGGCAATCCGCTGGTGAACGCGCTGTGCGCCGGTGTGATGCGGGTCGAGGATCTGCATCTGGCCTTCGCGTCCGGCAAGGGCAACAAGATCATTCTGTTCGGCGCGCGCACCGGTCTCGACGGTATCGGCGGCGTCTCGGTGCTGGCCTCGGACACCTTCTCCGGTGACGAGTCGGGCACCGGCCGCAAGAAGCTGCCGAGCGTGCAGGTCGGCGACCCGTTCGCGGAGAAGGTGCTCATCGAGTGCTGCCTCGAGCTGTACGCGGCCCGGCTGGTGGTCGGCATCCAGGACCTCGGCGGTGCCGGATTGTCTTGCGCCACTTCCGAACTCGCGGCCGCAGGTGATGGTGGCATGCATATCGACCTGACCAAGGTGCCGCTGCGGGCCAAGAATATGACCCCGGCCGAGATTCTCTCCAGCGAATCGCAGGAGCGCATGTGCGCCGTGGTCACCCCGGACAATGTCGACGCGTTCATGGCGGTGTGCCGCAAGTGGGATGTGCTGGCCACGGTGATCGGCGAGGTCACCGACGGCGACCGGCTCGTCGTCACCTGGCACGGCGAGACCGTCGTCGACGTGCCGCCGCGCACCGTCGCGCACGAGGGCCCGGTCTATCAGCGCCCGGTGCGCCGCCCCGACGAACAGGACGCACTGATCGCCGACACACCCGATCGGCTGAGCCGTCCGAAGACCGGCGAGGAGCTGCGGGAAACGTTGCTGCGCATGGTGTCCAGCCCGCAGCTGTGCAGCCGCAGGTGGATCATCGAACAGTACGACCGCTACGTGCGCGGCAACACCGTGCTCGCCGAGCACGCCGACGCGGGCGTCGTCCGGATCGATGAGACATCCGGCCGCGGTATCGCGCTGGCCACCGACGCGTCCGGCCGCTACACCAAACTCGACCCCTACACCGGTGCACAGCTGGCGCTGGCCGAGGCGTTCCGCAATGTCGCGACCACCGGCGCGACGCCGAAGGCCGTCACCAACTGCCTCAACTTCGGTTCCCCCGAGGATCCCGGCGTGATGTGGCAGTTCCAGCAGGCCGTGCGCGGTCTCGCGGATGGCTGTGTGGCCCTTGGCATTCCGGTTACCGGCGGCAACGTCAGCTTCTACAACCAGACCGGGCAGGACGCCATCCTGCCGACGCCGGTGGTCGGCGTGCTCGGCGTGATCGACGACGTGCACCGCCGCATCCCCACCGGGCTCGGCCTCGAACCGGGCGAGACGCTGATCCTGCTCGGCGAAACCCGGGACGAATTCGGCGGTTCCATCTGGTCGCAGGTGGCGCACGACCACCTCGGTGGCCTGCCGCCGAAGGTCGACTTCGCCCGTGAACAGCTGCTCGCCGAGGTGCTCACCGCCGGTTCGCGCGACGGCATGATCAGCGCGGCGCACGACCTTTCGGAGGGCGGCCTCGCACAGGCCGTCGTCGAGGCCGCGCTGGCGGGCGAAACCGGTTGCCGCATCCTGCTTCCCGAGGGCGCCGACCCGTTCGTCACGCTGTTCTCCGAATCGGCGGGCCGGGTGCTCGTCGCGGTGCCGCGCTCGGAGGAGACCAGGTTCACCCGCATGTGCGATGCGCGCGAATTGCCTTGGGTGCGTATCGGCGTCGTCGATCAGGGCTCGGATTCCGTTGAGGTGCAAGGGCAGTTCTCGGTCACCATGGCGGAGCTGCGCGAGGCCTTCGAAGGCACATTGCCCAAGCTCTTCGGGAAGTTCGCCGGCTGAGGCGGGGCGGGGCTTCGGCCTCGCCCACCGCGCGAGTGTGATCTCCGACCTGGCTACCGCGTGGCGGACCCGGCAACGCGCCCGATGCCGGTACCGGACAGCCATACTGTTGCGGTGTCCGAGACCGCCGCGACCCTGACGAGGCTGCGTGACCGCAGCGTCGTGGTCATCCGGCGCATCGAGCGGATCATCGACCTCAATTACGTCGGGCTGGTCGTCGCGACCGTATTCTTCGCGCTCTCGGTGACGCCGTCGCTGGTGCCGCGCGATTGGCTGTTCCAGGGGTTGATCAGCGGTATCAACGCCGCGCTCGGATACGGGCTCGGCTGCGTGCTGGAATGGTTGTTCCGGCTGTGGGTCCGGCCGCGGATCAAGTGGGCCGGGCCGTCCGTCCGGATCCGCGACGCGATCAAATCGGCGATCCTGTTCCTCTCCGCGCTGACCGCGGCCGCGATGCTGGTGCAGTCGGCGCGCTGGCAGCGGGAGATCACCGCGCTGATGGGGATGACCGGCACCACGACACCGGCCTATCTGCGCACCGGACTGCTGAGCGTGGCGGTCGGCATGGCCGTCATCGCGGTGTACCGGACGTTGCGCGAGATCATCCTTTTTCTGGCCCGCTGGCTGATGCGCTGGGTGCGCATACCGCGCGAGCTCGCGACGTTCGCGGGCTTCCTGGTGCTGGTGATCCTGATCGTCACCATCTACAACGGTGTCGCGGTGCGCGCCTTCTTCGCGGTGGCCAATTCCGCGTTCAGCGTGCGCAACGACCACACCTCACAGAACGCGGTGCAGCCGCAGCAGCCGCAGCGTTCCGGCAGCCCGGAGTCGCTGGCGAAATGGGAGACGCTCGGTTTCGAGGGGCGCTGGTTCGTCTCGCACGGGCCGACCGCCAGCCGGATCACCGCCATCACCGGACGCGCCGCCAAGGAACCGATCCGCGCCTACGTCGGCCTCGAATCGGCGAAAAACGGTGTGACGCGGGAACAACTGGCGGTCGACGAACTCGAGCGGATGCACGCGTTCGACCGGAAGGTGCTCGTCGTCATCACCACCACCGGCACCGGATGGGTGAATTCCCTTGCCGCAGGGGCGATCGAGTACATGTACGGCGGTGACACCGCGCTGGTGGCCACCCAGTACTCGTACCTGCCGAGCGTGCTCTCGTTCCTGGCGGACCGCGGAAAGGCCACCGACGCAGGGAAGAAGCTGTTCGACGCGGTGTACGAGCATTGGTCGGCCCGGCCGCCCGATGCGCGGCCGAAGCTGTTCGTCTACGGCGAGAGCCTGGGTTCGCAGGGTTCCGAGGCGGCCTTCGACGGTCTGGCCGATCTGCGCGCCAAGGTGGACGGTGCGCTGTGGGTCGGGCCGCCGAATTCGAATCGGCTGTGGCGTCAGTTCGTCACGCGGCGCGACCCGGGATCGCGCGAGGTGCAACCGGTGTACGCGGACGGGCTGGTGGTCCGATTCGCCTCGGACAGTGCCGATTTGGCTCGGCCGTCGACCGAATGGCGAGAGCCGCGCATCGCCTATCTGCAGCACGCGTCCGACCCGATCGTCTGGTGGTCGACGGATTTGATTTTCTCCCAGCCTGATTGGCTGTCCGAACCGCGCGGCTCCGATGTCACCTCGCAGATGCGCTGGTGGCCGTTCGTCACCTTCTGGCAGGTGGCGGCCGATCTCACCAATGCGCAGGGTGTCACCGACGGGCACGGGCACCGGTACGGCAGCCTGGTCCTCGACGGCTGGGTCGCCGTCGCCGAACCGCCGGGCTGGACCGCTGACCTCGCGGACCGGGTGCGCGCGGAACTGGAATCCGCCGAAGACAACGAGCGGAAGACCAAGTGAGAGTTGTTGCGGCCATTGGTCTTCCGCTGATCTGGAGTGATGCGGTGCTGCCCCGGCTCGGGCTCGGGATACGCGGGCGCACGGTGGCCAATGCCGGATTCGCCACCGGGTATTCGCTGGTTTTCGGTGGGCGACCGAACTGGTTGTCGGCCAAGGGGTTCCGGTACGGTCTCGGCGCTGGTTCGGTAATTGCCGCCGGTTACGCTGTCGCGCTTGCTGTTCCGTCGATGCGGAAACGGCTGCGCGGTTTCGGCGACCGGGCACCGGAAGTCTCGGTAGCCGAATGGGTCGGCGTGCACATTCCGGTCGGGACGGTGTACAGCGAGGAGATGGTCTTCCGGGCGACGCTGGATCCATTGCTGGACAACACCTTTGGCGAGTCGGCCGGGTCGGTCCTCGGATCTGTGGTGTTCGGCTTCTGGCATATTCACCCAGCCCGCGCTGCCGGGGACAGCGTCCCAGTAGCGGTTGCGGCGACCACGGTCGGCGGCCTGGTGCTCGGCTGGCTGCGCCGCCGAACCGGCAGCGCGCTGGCTCCGGCGCTGCTGCACCTGGCGGTCAACGTAGGCGGGGCCGTCGCGCCACAGGTTGCCCGGGACTGAAGGTCCGGGTGCGCGCTCTTCGGTTCGCGTAACGGCAATTGGCTTCTCGCGCTGGCTACCGCATGCACGAGAAGCTGAAGCACGCGGGTGGCATCCGTCAGTGGGCTCTCTACCGGTCTGAAGTGCGCAAATAGCTAAGTCGACAACCAGATGTTGCAGACAGCGTTCCCGTATGCGTACAGTGTTCGCAACACAGAAACACCGTACGCAACAGACCTGAATAGCTAGGAGCAAGACAATGTCGAAGCGCAGCACCGCCAGCTGGAACACCAAGGGTGAGTGGAAAGTTCAGGGCGAGTGGGGCACCGCCGACTCGACGGGCCGCCGGTTCCAGGTCGCCGACTGGCAGCGCCGGTTGGACACCCTGCGGGACAAGTACCACGTGCCGGGCGCGCAGCTGGCCGTGCTGGTCGATGGTGAGATCTTCGAGCTCGCAAGCGGCGTGTTGCATCGCGGGACTGGTGTCGAGGTGACCACCGATTCGGTATTCCTCTGCGGCTCGGTCGCCAAGACATACACCGCGACGATGATCATGATGCTGGTCGATCAGGGCAAGTTGGATCTGGACGCGAAGGTGGTCGAGGTGCTGCCGGAGTTCGGCACACCCGATCCGGCCGACACCGCGGTGATCACCATCCGTCAATTGCTCAGCCACACCGGTGGTCTCACGAACGACTTCAACCTCGACACCGGGCGCGGTGATGACTGCATCGCGAAATACGTTGCGGCGCTGCGTGAGGTCGCGCTGGACTGCCGCCCCGGCACCGCGATCTCCTACGGCAGCACGGGCTTCATGGTGCTCGGCCGGATCATCGAGGTGCTCACCGGTCTGACCTGGGACCAGGCCGTGCACGAGATGATCGCAGTCCCACTGGGTCTCGACCATCTGGTGACGTTGCCGGAGCAGGCGCTGAAGTTCCGGGTCGCGATGAGCCACCTCGGCGAGCCGGGGCAGTACCCGGAACCGACGCCCGAATGGGATCTGATGCCGCGGTCGGTCTCGCCCGGCGCCCGAGTGATCAGCAGCGCGGGCGATATGGTGCGCTTCGCCCGCATGCACCTGGACGGCGGCCGGGCCGCCGATGGAACGTCCGTACTGTCCGCGGAAACCGTTGCGGCCATGCAGCGGCAGGAGATCGACGTGCCGGACAAGTGGACCGTCAGCGCCGATGGCTGGGGTCTCGGCTGGACCCTCTACAACTGGGACGGCATCAAGGGCATCGGCCACGACGGCGCGGCGATCGGCCAGTACGCCTACCTACGCGCGATCCCAGCGGCCGGTGTCGCGGTCGCGCTGCTCACCAATGGTGGTGGCGCACGCGAGCTCTACGCGGACCTGTTCCGAGAGTTGTTGGCCGAGTTGGCCGGTGTGCGCATGCCGGAGCCGTTCGCACCGGCGAACCCGCCGATTCGCGTCGATATCGACCGCTTCGTCGGCGTCTACCAGCGTGCGGGCGTTGTCGTCACCGTGAGCAAGCGCGAGGACGGTTCCGCGCACCTGCTTTACGAATTCGTCGACGGCATGGCCGACCTGTCACCCGCGCTCAGTATGGATCTGGAGCCGGTCAGCGACACCGTATTCGCCGCGTCGGGCGCCGGACCCTCGTTCAGCGAAGGTTATATGCCGGTCGTGTTCGCCACCCTCGCCGATGGCACCGAATGCGTCTACATCGGCATGCGTGCGACACCGAAAAAGCAGTGACACAACCTAATTGGTCGATGTGAGGGCCGGGCAATCGCTCGGCCCTCAGTCGTGCCCATGGCTCAACGAGCTTTGGGACCGGCTCAGCGGTGCGGTCTCGAGCGCGGGCGGCGAGCCGGGAAGGGGCCTCTCGAATCGACTCAGCGTTCCTTGCCGTCCGGGCCCGCAAATCGTTCCAGCAGCGCGGACTTGATTCCCGGCCGCGAACCGAAGACAAGTGTGAAAGTGGCTTCACGAGAGGTGCGTTCGGCCAGGCTGCCGCGAACCAGCGCGGCACTGCCGGTGGCCGTCACCAATGTGTTGGCCGCGCGGACCGCGAGCTCGGAGGCGGCGGCCCGTGCGGTGTATATATCCCCCTGGCCGGTGAGCGCGGCGTCCAAATCCTTTCGGATGGCGGCGGATTCGGCGGCGAGTGCGGTGGTGTCGACGCCGAGCGCGGGGAGTTCGGTCAGCGCCCTGCGGACCAAACCGAGCGCGAGCGAGCCGTTGCGCCAGGCGGCGACGATATACGAGGCATGGAACGACCGCAGCGAAAACCTGCTGTCCACAGCGGAATCCGGGACCGTGAGTCCGTCGAAGGCGGCGGTGACGGTCCGGCTCGCGTCGACCGCGGTGAGCGGCAGCGGCTCGACGCGCAACCGCGGCCCGGCCTCGGCGGGCACGATGAGGCTGATCAGCGATTCGGGATCCTCGGCATCCCGCGCGACGACGCCGATCACGTCGACCATGCCCCAGCCGGTGATGAACGGCGCCGTACCTTCCAGCGCATAGCCGGTGCCGCGGCGCCGGGCGAGCAGCGACGGCCGCTCCGCGGCGCCCGCGTAGCTGACACCCGAGCGAACCCGCCCGGACCGGATGTCCTCGGTAAGTCGTTCGCGCAGTTCCACATTCGGTGAGTTCGCGATGCGCCGCGCGACGCCGAGGTGCTGTGCCCAGACGAACGAGGTGGCCAGGCAGCCCGCGATCAGTACCTCACCGACATCGGTGAACGCGTCGAGACCGACATCCTCGCGCATGGAGATGCCGTAGAGGCCGGCCTCGGCCAGCCGATCGAAGTTTTCCCGCGGGATCTCGCCGGTGCGGTCGACCTCGGCGGCATGCGGCGCCAAAACCTCATCGGCCAGTTGTCGTGCACGCTCGGTCCAGGAAGTCATAGCTGCCATCATCGCGGGCCTGGTAGATCGGTGCGCGCCGGGGGAGAGCCGGCGTGGCCGTTACCAAGCGGTTGCCGAAATCCGGGCTACGCGCAAGCGGAACCATACTCTCCGTTATGAACCGGTCGTCGGCTGTTCAGATCACGGCCAACCGGGCGGGTGACCATGGGGTTTGCCGGATAACCGGCAGCAGGACAGTTATCACCCATCGGGCAATTGGGGGCCCGACCATGCAAGATCAGAACGGCGCGCCGAAGTACACCATGCGCATCAGCCGGTTGACCATCGACAAACTCGGAATCCGGCTCTACGACCGGGTTTCCGCGGTACTGGCCGAACTCATCGCCAACTCCTACGACGCCGACGCCACCCGCGTCGATGTCGCGCTGCCGTGGGGCGTGACGCTCGCGGGCACCGTGCACGACGCGGACCGAGGTCCCTACGAGATCGTGGTGCAGGACAACGGGCACGGTATGACCGCCGCCGAGGTCAATGCGCACTATCTGATGGTCGGATCCGATCGCCGGGTGCGCACCGGCACCGACCTGTCCCGCAAGCTGGACCGTCCGGTCATGGGCCGCAAGGGAATCGGCAAGCTGGCCGCATTCGGCATCTGCCGCACCATCGAGGTGATCACCGCGGGCGGCGTCGACGCGGAACGCACCCCCGAGGGCTGGCCGGTCGCCAACATCATCATGAGCCTGGACGACATGCTGTCCGATACCGAGCGCGACTACCACCCGCGCCCGGGCGCCAGGGACGGCACCTTCAGCGCCGAACGCGGAACCACCGTCATACTGCGCGATTTCTTCCGCAAGCGGGTGAATACCGGACCCGAGTTGAGCAGGCAGCTGGCCGCGCGGTTCGGTTTGGAACGCACCGATTGGCAGGTGTGCGTACGCAACAGCCTCTCGGTCGGGCGGCCACAGATGTTCCTGCTCAGCGATCTGCCCATCGACCTGATGGAGGAAACCAGGATCGATGTGTCGAAAATGCCTGTGCGCGTTGGCAATCAGTACCTTCCGGTATCCGGCTGGGCGGCCTACTCCAAACATCCGTACAAGGACGAGTCGATGGCCGGGGTGCGGATATACGCCCGCGGCAAATTGGTCGCGCAGACCAGGGATTTCGGTATCGCATCCGGTTTCACCGGCGAATTCAAGTTGCGTTCCTACCTCGTCGGCGCCATCCACGTGAACTGGCTCGACGACGAAGAGGATCTCGTTCGCTCCGACCGCCAGGACATCATGTGGAATTCCGAACGGGGCGAAGCGCTTTCGGCCTGGGGCCGGAATCTGGTGCGGGAACTCGGCAGGCGGGGCGAGAATTCGGTGAAGCGGCGGGTGTGGGAGGAATTCCTGGACAAGTCCTCGATTCAGACCCTGCTGCAGGCATTGGCGCCCAACGACAGGAACTTCCGCAAATCGGTGATGGACGCCGCCCGAATCCTGGTGAACAACAAGGACAGAGCGGCGCTGGAGGATCCCGCGCATATCGACAGCATTGTCCGCCTCGCGCTTTCGCTCGGGCCGCAGCGCAGCCTGCTGGAAACCTTGAAGGAAGTCGCCGAGGACAACAACAACCAGCTGGATGTCGTTGTCGCGCTGTTCGAAACGGCCAGGGTGGCCGAGGTGTACTCACTCGGCCAGATCGCCTCGGAGCGGGTCGCGGTGGTGAATCGCTTGCAGGACTTGATCGATGACCGCCGCTCGCTGGAAAGACCGTTCCAGGAATTGATCGAGCGGGCGCCGTGGCTGCTCGCGCCGGAGTGGACGCCGCTCGGCATGAACGAATCGCTGAAGCGGGTGCGGGCCAGCTTCGAGCGCTGGTACGCACAGAAATTCGGCACGAAGCTGGTCACCACCGCGATCGGCAGCGAGAAGCGCGAACCCGATTTCGTACTGCTGCACGATGCGGGCGAGCTGTGGATCGTCGAGATCAAGCGGATGGACTATCACCTCACCGACGAGGAATACAACCGCGCGATCAACTACCTGTACTCGCTGGACCGCTTCCTCAACGACAATCCGCGCATCGGTGAGCAATTCCCGCGCCGCAGACTGACTTTCATCGTCGACCACATCGACAAGCTGGGTCCGGCCTCACTGTCCTCACTGGCCAGCGACAACCGGATCGATCGGCGCACCTGGCGGGAACTGCTCGACGCCACGCTGCGCGCGCATCGCGACTTCCTGGACCGGGTATACGCCATGCGGCTGGGTGAACCTGATGAAGCGGGCGGCCGAGCCGTCGGCCAATAGGCCGCCCCGACCGGGCGGTGTGGTGCGAGTCGCGGCGCACCGCACCGCCCGCCAACCGCTCGCATTCGGCTGTCGGCGCCACGCAGTACCCTCGGCGGCGTGGCACGACGATCGATGGTGGATCCGGCGGAAATGCGGGCGGCGGTCGCGGCGGTGAGCGCATGGCTGTGCGACGAATCCGCCGCGCCGCCCGCGCGCACCGAACTCGCCGCCGCCGTCCGGACCACCGTCCGCGCCCTCGCCGCATCGGCCCCCGGCCACTCCGTCGAGGTGCGGGTGCCGCCGTTCGTCGCGGTGCAGTGCATCGAGGGCCCGCGCCACACCCGAGGCACGCCACCGAACGTCGTCGAAACCGATCCGCGCACCTGGCTGCTGCTCGCGACCGGCCTGCTCGGCTTCGACGCGGCGGTGGAATCGGGAGCGGTTACGGCATCGGGAACCCGGGCGGGCGAGGTGGCGCACTGGCTGCCGGTCGCTCGCGTGTCCTAGTACGTAGCGGCGACGCGGTTGCTGCGCTCCAGACCCTTTCGGTCGTAGTACCTGGTGACGACGAGGCCGAGGACGAGCGCGATCGCCAAGCCGATGAGCGACATCCACACGCCCCGCTGCAGGCCCGCGGAGAAATCGGCGTTGAAGTAGAGGATCGATCGCACCCCGAGGAACACCTGGTGCATCGGCTCGAAGCCGGCCAGCCAGCCGAAGTACTTGGGGGTGGCCTCGATCGGAACCGTTCCGCCGGAGGACGGCAGGCCGAGGATGATGAATACGATCAGGTTCACCAGCAGGCCCGCCGAACCGATCGCGGCCAGCGTCGACAGACAGGTGAACCCCACCGCGATCATCGCGATCGCGCTGAACAGGAATAGCGCGAGCGGGTTATCGATCGGCATGTCCAGCAGATACGCGATCAGCATGAAGATGCCGGACACCACGTTCGCGGTGAGTGCGAAGACGCCCCATTTGATCAGCAGGGTGCGCAGCCGGGAGATCGGCGTCGGCGGGTAGTGCACATACCACGGCCCGTATTCCGTTGGCACGAAACCGAGTTGCGCATCGATCATGGTGTGGATGACCATCGCGCCGACCACCGAGGCCAGTAGCAGCAGCAGCGCGTAGAAGAAGGCGCTCAGTCCCTGGCCGGTGCCGTCGGGCAGCGGATGGAATTGCTGCACAACGACTTTCACCGGATCGCTGAGTGCGACCCTGGTCGCGCCGGACAACTGCGGTGCGGGCGGACCACCCGGCGGCGGGGTCAGCTGTTGGACGACCTGATCGGTGAGCTGCTTGCCGACCTGCTCGTTCACCTGGGTCAACGCCTGATTGGCGATGCGCAACATGATCTGGGTGCCGAATGCGCCGGTGCGCGGATTGGTCTGCACGGTGATGATCGGCTGCTGGATATCACCGGGCACCACGCTGCCGACGCCGAGAATGCCGAGCCGCTTGCTGAAATCGCTCGGGATGATGATCGCGCCGTACACCTTGCCGGACTGCAGCTGTTGCGTCGCCTCGTTCGGGCCGAGCACGCGCAACTGCACCTTGTCCTTCGGCACGCCCTCCTGCAGCTTCTCGCTGATCTGGTTGCCGAAGTTCACCTCCTGGCGGTGGTCGCCGGATCCGATCACATCGCCGACATCCTGATTGACCAGCGCGACCGGGAAGTCGTGCAGGTTCTTCTCGGGGTCGATGACGTAGTCCAGGTACATCACCCCGAGCAGCGAGGTCAGCACCATCAGCACCGCCAGCGGGAGCAGCACTATCTTGATCCAGCGCCCGCGATCCAGCCGGACCGGTGGCGCAGCGGTGTCGGGAGTGGGCTCGGAACCGTCCGAAGTCGTCACGGTCGCACGGTAACAGCTGTTACGGGCGGAATCGCGGCAGTCGGCACCGGCGATTGCTGCTCGGATGCGGTGGTGGTCGTCACGCTGGGTGGTGGCGCTGCTCTCTTCGCATGGGACACCCGTAGAATGACTTTTGCCCCCAGCCCGCCCGAACAGGGAGCAAACGGTGACCAACGCCGAACTACCGGTCCACGCCGCATCCGCCGCATCGAACGCGGCCATCCCCGACGAGAACGAGCCGCGCGAGGAGTGCGGCGTCTTCGGCGTCTGGGCCCCTGGCGAGGACGTCGCCAAACTCACCTATTACGGCCTCTACGCGCTGCAGCATCGCGGTCAGGAGGCGGCTGGCATCGCCGTCGCCGACGGATCGCAGGTGCTGGTGTTCAAGGATCTCGGTCTGGTCAGCCAGGTCTTCGACGAGCAGACCCTGGCCGCGATGCCCGGCCACATCGCGATCGGTCACTGCCGCTACTCCACCACCGGCGGCGTCACCTGGGAGAATGCCCAGCCGATCTTCCGCACCACCGCCGTCGGCTCGGGGCTTGCGCTCGGGCACAACGGTAATTTGGTCAACACTGCCGAATTGGCCACTCGGGCAAGGGAACTCGGACTCATCGGCAGTATCGGCGGCAGGCCGGGCACGGTCGCGGGCACCTCCGACTCCGATGTGATCACCGCGCTGCTCGCGCACGCCGCCGCGGATTCCAGCATCGAGCAGGCCGCCATGTCGCTGCTGCCGACGCTGCGCGGCGCCTTCTGTCTCACCTTCATGGACGAACACACGCTGTACGCGGCGCGCGACCCGCACGGTGTGCGGCCGCTGTGCCTCGGCCGCCTGGACCGTGGCTGGGTTGTTGCCAGCGAGACCGCCGCGCTGGATATCGTCGGCGCCGCCTTCGTCCGGGAGATCGAGCCGGGCGAACTGCTGGCGATCGACACCGATGGCGTGCGTTCGATGCGCTTCGCCAATCCGGAGCCGAAGGGCTGCGTCTTCGAATACGTGTACCTGGCCCGCCCCGACTCCACCATCTCCGGCCGCTCGGTGCACGCCACCCGGGTGGAGATCGGCCGCCGCCTCGCCAAGGAGCATCCGGTGGAGGCGGACCTGGTCATCCCGGTGCCGGAGTCCGGAACACCCGCCGCCGTCGGCTACGCGCAGGGCTCCGGCGTGCCCTACGGTCAGGGCCTGATGAAGAACGCCTATGTAGGGCGCACCTTCATCCAGCCGAGCCAGACCATTCGCCAGCTCGGCATCCGGCTCAAGCTCAATCCGCTGCGCGAGGTGATCCGCGGCAAACGGCTCATCGTGGTGGACGATTCCATCGTGCGCGGCAACACCCAGCGCGCACTCATCCGGATGCTGCGCGAGGCGGGCGCACTGGAGATCCACGTGCGGATCGCCTCGCCGCCGGTCAAGTGGCCCTGCTTCTACGGCATCGATTTCGCCTCCCGCGCGGAGCTGATCGCCAACGGTGCGGGCGCCGAGGGCAGCTTCGATGAAATGGTGGATGGCGTGCGCCGCTCGATCGGCGCCGACACCCTCGGCTATATCTCACTGGAAGGGATGATCGCCGCCACCGAACAGCCGCGCACCCGGCTGTGCTGCGCCTGCTTCGACGGCGAATACCCGATCGCGCTGCCCACCGAGGCGGCCATCGGCAAGAACGTGCTGGAAGGCATGCTCAGCGGCCAGTCCGAGGCGATGCTGCTGAGCGAGAACGCGAATGCGAGCGCGCTGAGCCGACCGTAGGCTCCGAACGTCTCGACCACGCCACCCGCAGTGGGGTTGCGCCGTTGCGCCACTGCGGGTTTCGTCTGTAGCAGATGAATGCCCTTGTGGAGCACGCCAATTCATGGGCTGACTAGTCGGCGTGTCGTTGAGCGTTTCGTCCCAGTTGTCTGATTTCGCGTTGCCTTGGCCCGGATTTGGAAGCCCGAGGCGTCATCGTCGCGTCAATTTTGGCTCATCGCGTGCCATGGCCTCCTCGTGACATCACCAAACCCTAAGTGGCCCGGACCTGGACATATGCCCGATTGAGCGCCCTCGGTGACGCGTTTCCGGTAATGGCCGCTTACCGGGATGTGATTTTTTCTCTGAAAACGCAACGTCTCGGAAATGGATCGTGGGTACCGTGCCCGTCAGATCGGAAGTTCACCGCGCCCATCGCCGTGCCTGTGATCCAGGGAGCGTGCGGGGAGGCGCGCTCGAGATAGTAGGGGCCTCATGTTGGTTTCTGGGAAGCCTGGGGAGCGATACCGAACGGGTATCGCCGCCGTCGGATTGGCGGCGTTGGTCGCATCCGCGGTCGCGGGCTGTGGGTCCGGACGGACCGGGGGCGGTGAAGGTGCCGGCCTGGTGATCGGCACGACGGACAAGATTTTCTCGCTGGATCCGGCCGCGGCCTATGACCAGGGGTCGTACATTGTCGAGACGCAGACCTATCAGTACCTGTTGAACTTCGCCCCGGGCGAGACGACGCCGAAGCCGGACGCCGCGGAGAAGTGCGAGTTCACCTCGCCGACGGTGTACACGTGCACCCTGAAGAAGGGGCTCAAGTTCGCCAACGGCAACCCCTTGACCGCGACCAGCGTCAAGTTCTCCTTCGACCGGATGTTGAAGATCAACGATCCGAACGGTCCTGCCTCGCTGCTCGGCAACCTGGACAAGACCGACGTCGTCAACGACACCACCGTCGCCTTCACCCTCAAGGAGGCCAACGACCAGACCTTCCCGGCGATCCTGCCGACCCAGGCCGGCGAGATCATCGACGAAAAGGTCTTCCCGCCGGACAAGCTGGCCGCCGATGAGGATGTGGTGAAGGCCAAGGGCTACTCCGGCCCGTACACCATCGCCAGCTACGACAAGAACAAGCTGGTCGAGTACAAGGCGAATCCGGATTACCAGGGCATCCTCGGTAAGCCGAAGACCGAAACCGTCTCGGCCAAGTACTACGCCAGCACCGACAACCTCAAGCTCGACATCCAGAACGGCAATATCGACGTCGCCTACCGCAGCCTGACGCCGACCGATATGGAATCGCTCGCTAAGAGCGACAAGGTGACCATTCACGAAGGTCCCGGTGGCGAGCTGCGCTACATCGTGTTCAACCTGAACACCCAGCCGGGCGGCACCCCGGAACAGAAGCTGGCCATCCGCAAGGCGGTCACTTCGACGGTCGACAGGGACGCGCTGTCCACCGGCGTGTACAAGGGCAGCTACCAGCCCGCGTATTCGTCTGTGCCGCAGGGCTATACGGGTGCGACCGAGCCGTTCAAGGAGATCTACGGCGCCAAGCCGAACAAGGCGCAGGCGGCGAAGTTCCTGGCCGACGCCGGTGTCCAGACGCCGGTCGAGATCAACCTGCAGTACAACCCGGACCACTACGGCAGCACCAGCGCCGAGGAATACGCGGCGATCAAATCGCAGCTGGAGGCGTCCGGGCTGTTCAAGATCAACCTGCAGGCCACCGAATGGGTGACCTACCAGAAGGAGCGGGCGCGCGACGGCTACCCGGCCTACCAAATGGGTTGGTTCCCGGACTTCCCGGATCCGGACGACTACCTGACCCCGTTCTTCGGCCCGAACAACTTCCTGCAGAACCACTTCGAGAACCCGGCCATCACCGCGCAGCTGAACGCGGAGAAGGCGGAGACCAACCAGGACAAGCGGATCGCGATCCTCAAGCAGGTGCAGTACGACCTGGCCAAGGACTACCTGCCGATCGTTCCGCTGCTGTCGGGTAAGCAGATCGCGGTGGCGACCAAGGCCGTGCAGGGCGTGAAGTCGACGCTGGATCCGTCCACCAAGTTCCGCTACTCGGTCCTGAGCAAGTGAGTTCATCGACGACAACCGAGCAGGAGCCGGTCGCCCCGGCTCCTGCTCGGTCAAAGGTGCTGCGCGGCAGCGGTTCCCGATACGGGGCCCTGGTGCGCTATTTGGGTGTGCGTATGTTGCTGATGCCGGTCACCGCGTGGATCCTGGTGACCGTCGTCTTCTTCCTGATGCGAGTGGTCGGCGATCCGATCAGCGCCGCGATGGGCGGGCGGCTCCCACCGGATCAGATCGAGGCGCGCAAGGCGGCGGCCGGGTTCAACCGGCCGATCCTTTCGCAGTATTGGGACTACATCTCCGGACTGCTGCGCGGGGATTTCGGCCGCTCCCAAGACAATCGGGCGATCAGCGAGGTCGTCACCACCTACGGCGCGGCGACCTTGGAACTGGTGTTCTGGGCGCTTGTCGTCGCCTTCGCCGTCGGTGTTCCGCTCGGCAGATACGCCGCGACACACCGTGATTCGACCACCGACGCGGGGCTGCGGCTGTTCGCGGTGCTCGCGTACGCGGCCCCGGTGTTCTTCGTCGGCCTGCTGCTGAAGCTGGTGTTCGCGGTGAAACTGGGCTGGCTGCCGGTCGCGGGTCGGGCCAGCACCCATGTGGAGCTGGCGCTGCAGCATGTCTCGCCGAAGACCAACATCATGGTCGTCGACGCGATCCTCTACGGCGACACCGGATATCTGCTCGACGTGTTGAAACACGCCGTGCTGCCCGCGATCGCGCTCGGCCTGCTCACGGCGGGCATCTTCCTGCGGCTGGTGCGGATCAACCTGATCCAGACGCTGCGCAGCGATTATGTGGAAGCCGCACGGGCGCGCGGACTTTCGTCGCGGGTGGTCACCGGACGGCATGCCGTGCGCAATGCGCTGATCCCGATCATCACCGTGATGGGCATGTACATCGCGATGATGCTCGGCGGCGCGGTGCTCACCGAGACCACCTTCGAATGGAAGGGCCTCGGCTATCAGCTCACCCAATACCTGCAGGCCCGCGATTTCGTTGCGGTGCAGGGGATTGTCGCGTTCATCGCGCTGGTGGTCGCGGTGATGAGTTTCGTGGTGGACGCCATCGTCGCCATGGTCGATCCGAGGGTGAGGTTCTGATGACCGCTCCGGAAATAGTCAGCGAGCCCGCGGTACTGCCCAGCGTCCCACCGGTGGTGCGGCGCAGGCGGATACCGGGACTGCGGCTGTTCGCGATGACCGTCGGGGTGCAGCGGGCCACGCTGGTGCTCGGCGTCGGCCTGGTCGCGCTGTTCGTGATCGTCGCGCTGCTCGCACCGTGGATCGCGCCGTACGGGCTGTCCCAAAGCTCTTCCGACGGCGTGAATTTCGTGAGTCAGCAGGCTCCGTCGGCGGCGCACTGGTTCGGCACCTCGGTGCGCAGCGAGGATGTGTTCTCCAGGGTCATCTGGGGTGCGCGCACCGCGCTGCTGGTGATCGTCATCTCGCTGATCCTTTCGCTGTTCGTCGGCGTGCCACTGGGTTTGATCTCCGGGTACGTCGGCCGCTGGGTGGACCGGATCCTGGTGACGTTCATGGACGCCATCTACGCCTTCCCGACGCTGCTGCTGGCCATCGTCGTCTCCATCGTGGTGGCAGGCGGTAATTCGAGCAGCTTCGGCGGCGTGCTCTCGGCGGCCGTCGCGATCACGGCGATCTATGTGCCGCAATACTTCCGGGTGGTGCGCAATGCGACCGTCGCGGTGAAGCAGGAGCCCTTCGTCGACGCGGCCCGGGTGACCGGGGCGTCGACGATGCGAATCATGTTCCGGCACGTCCTCGCCAACGTCACCCAGTCGCTGCCGGTGATCGTCACCCTCAACGCGGGCGACGCCATCCTCACCCTGGCCGCGCTCGGCTTCCTCGGCTTCGGTATCGAGCCCACCCAGGCGGCCGAATGGGGTTACGACCTGAACAAGGCGCTTTCCGATGTGTCCAACGGGATTTGGTGGACCGGTATCTTCCCCGGTCTGGCCATCGTCCTGGTGGTGCTCGGGATGACGCTGGTCGGCGAGAGCCTCAACGAGGTGCTCAATCCGCTGCTGCGCACCCGGCGCGCGCTGGGCCCGGCGACCGTCGCGGACGATACCGCGGCGCTGCTGGTTCCGGTCGATGTCCAGGGATTCGATGAATCATCCATCGCGGCAACGGAATCCGCCGAGCTGGAGGCGGAAAACGCAAGCGCCACCGAGAAATCCGGAACAGGGGAAGGAGCGGCCCGATGACCAGTACGGACCCGCAACAGCGTCGTCCCGCGCTGTCCATCGAATCGCTTTCGGTCACCTTCGCCACCGACGCCGGTCCGGTGCACGCGGTCAGCGACGTCTCCTACGAGGTGTATCCGGGTGAGGTGCTCGCCATCGTGGGCGAATCCGGCTCGGGTAAATCGGTGAGCTCCCGCACCGCCATCGGCCTGCTGCCGGAGACGGCGCGGGTGCGCGGTCTGGTGACGCTCGGCGCCGACAAGATCACCTCGATGGGCGAGAAGCAGCTCACCGCGCTGCGCGGCGGCGAGATCTCCATGGTGTTCCAGGAGCCGGGGCGCGCGCTGGATCCGCTGTTCACCATCGGATTCCAGCTCTGTGAGGCGCTGCGGGCGCACAGCGATATGTCCCGAAAAGCCGCCAAGGCCAGGGCCGTCGAGCTGTTGCGGATGGTCGGGCTGCCCGATCCGGAGCATCGGGTCGACTACTACCCACATCAGCTGTCCGGCGGGCAGAAGCAGCGCGTGATGATCGCCATCGCCATCTCGTGCGAGCCCAAGGTGATCATCGCCGACGAGCCGACCACCGCACTCGATGTCACCGTGCAGGCGGAAATCCTGGAGCTGCTGCGCGATCTGCGCGACCGGATCGGCAGCGCCATCGTGCTCATCACCCACAACATGGGCGTGGTCGCCGACCTGGCCGACCGGGTCGTGGTGATGCGCGACGGCAAGGTGGTCGAACAGGCATCGGTGGACGAACTGTTCGCCAGCCCGAAGGAGGAATACACCCGCAAGCTACTCGCGGCCGTGCCCCATCTCGGCACCGAGCAGTTGGCGCACGGGTCATTTGTGGAGGACACCACCGCCGAGCCGGTGCTGGAGGTCCGCGACCTGGTTGTCGAATTCCCGGGCCCATTCGGCAGAGCCGCGTTCCGCGCGGTCGATGATGTGAACCTGATCATCCGGCCGGGCGAAACCGTCGGTCTGGTCGGCGAATCCGGTTCCGGCAAGTCGACCATCGGCCGCTGTGTCGCGGCGCTGCAGCGTCCGAGCTCCGGGATGGTGAAGATCCGCGGCCAGGACATCGCGCAGCTGTCGCAGCGGCAGCTGCGGCCGATCCGGCGGCGCTTCGGCTTCGTCTTCCAGGATCCGGCCAGCTCGCTGAACCCGCGGCTCACCGTCGGCGACTGCGTCGCCGAACCGCTGATCGTGCACAAGGCGGGCACCCCGGCGGAGATCCGCGAACGGGTCAAACACCTGCTCGACGACGTGCAGCTGCCTGCGGGCACCGAGCGGCGTTACCCGCATGAGCTGTCCGGCGGTCAGCGTCAACGCGCCAGCCTGGCCAGGGCCCTGGTCCTCGACCCGGACCTGCTGGTCGCCGACGAGCCGACCAGCGCACTGGACGTCTCGGTGCAGGCGGCGGTGCTCGAGCTGTTCGGCAAACTGCAGCGCGAATGCGGTTGGGCCTGCCTGTTCATCAGCCACGACCTGGCGGTGGTCGACCAACTGGCCGACCGGATCGTGGTGCTGCGCAACGGCGCGGTCGTCGAACAGGGTGATCGCGATCGCATTCTGCGCAACCCGCAGGAGGAGTACACCCAGCGACTGGTCGCCGCCGTACCGGTGCCCGATCCGGTCGAGCAGCGCAGGCGGCGGGCCGCGACCACATCGCTGTTCGCCACCGTGGTCGACTGACGGGCGGTTCCCCGGCGGGACGGCGTCAAGCCGGGGAACCATGTCAGGTGCCGGGCCGTTATCCGACTCCGGTAGCGTGATCAGGCATCTATCCGCCGATTCGGTTTGGAGCTTTCCCCGAAAATGACTGAACAGACCCCCAGTGGCGCCTCGTATGCCGCGGCCGGCGTGGACATCGAGGCGGGTGATCGCGCTGTCGAATTGTTCGCACCATTGGCGAAGAAGGCGAGCCGACCCGAGGTCCAGGGTGGACTCGGCGGTTTCGCCGGACTGTTCGCACTGAAGGGTGGCTACCGCGAACCGGTGCTGGCCGCCTCGTCCGACGGGGTGGGCACCAAGATCGCCGTCGCACAGGCCATGGACAAGCACGACACGGTCGGCCTGGACCTGGTCGCGATGGTCGTCGACGATCTGGTGGTGTGCGGCGCCGAACCGCTTTTCCTACAGGACTACATCGCCATCGGCAAAGTGGTGCCGGAGAAGGTCGCCCAGCTGGTTTCGGGTATCGCCGAGGGCTGTGTGAAGGCGGGCTGCGCGCTGCTCGGCGGCGAGACCGCCGAACATCCCGGCCTGATGGGGCCCGACGATTACGACCTGTCCGCGACGGGTGTCGGTGTGGTCGAAGCGGATTCGGTACTCGGACCCGATCGGGTGCGCCCCGGTGACGTCGTCATCGCGATGGGTTCCTCCGGTCTGCACTCCAACGGATACAGCCTGGCCCGCAAGGTGCTGCTGGAGATCGACCGCATGTCGCTCACCGGGCATGTCGAGGAATTCGGCCGCACCCTCGGCGAGGAACTGCTCGAGCCGACCCGCATCTACGCCAAGGACTGCCTCGCGCTGATCGCCGAGACCGATGTGCGCACCTTCGCGCACGTCACCGGCGGCGGCCTGGCGGGCAACCTCGCCCGGGTGATCCCGGCGGGCCTGTTCGCCGAACTCGACCGCGGCACCTGGAATCCCGCGCCGGTGTTCAAGATGATCGCCCAGCGCGGCCGGGTGGAGCGGGTCGAAATGGAGAAGACCTTCAACATGGGCGTCGGCATGGTGGCCGTCGTCGCGCCGGAGGATGTCGACCGCGCCCTCGCGGTGCTCACCGCCCGGCATATCGAATGCTGGACGCTCGGCACCGTCAAGAAGGCGAAGGATGCCGATTCGGTGCGTGCCGTCCTGGTCGGCGATCACCCGCGGTTCTAGTTCGTGCTGCGGGGCCGCACCCGGATATCGCGGCCCCGCGCCACATCTCGGCATGGCCGAATATTCGGTAGGGCCGTCGTACCGATGGTCGTTACCGTGACGTGCGTGAGTGACAACCCGAAGCCGGAGTGGTGCATCATCGCGACGCTGCTTCCATATCCGTACAAACCGGGACCGTCCTGGAACTTCCGCAGTCAGAAGATCTTCCCCGCCGGCGCGAAACTCCACGTGGTGGGTGGTTTCGCCGGGCCGGGGTATCGGGTGGTCACCGTGGTCGGAACAGGTCATCACAGGCGAGTCGTCGCGGCCAACATCCAGGCACGCTATCTCGGGGGTTGGCGGGTGGCCCTGGTCTACCGACCAGCCATCCTGCGGGTGATTCGGCGAGCGCTGAGCGAAAATCCGTATGCCGCACACCGTTTCGTGTCAGAAGACAACGAATTCGAATTCGGCTCGGCCGAATACGCCGCATACCTTCGACCGATAGCAGAGCGGTTTCAGCGGGAACTGCACGGACAACCGGATCTCGGGGTCGGTGAATGACGAGCTGTGCCGATGAGCGATGTAACGCGGGATCGGGTCCGGCGCCGCGCCGACGAACCGTGGTCCGGGACTAGGAAGGGATCCCGGATCGCGGTGTTGTCGGCACATACCAACGTCCCGCATCGCGACGATGCGGGACGTTGCTTTTGCAAGCCACTAAGGCGAAGTCCGCAAACCTCGTTATCAAACGCGGTGAAGGGGGAGGCCTGCCGGGCCTCCCCCTTCAGCGTAGATCCGAGTCAGCGGCGCCAGTCGTCGTAGTCGTCGTCCTGGTCCCAGCGGGACAAGGACTCGTCCGCGTCGTGCTCATCGGACAGCACGCCACCGCTGTGGGTGGGGTTTCCCGAGAGCTCGCGCTGAAGGCTCGCGAAGTCGGTCGATGGCGAGCTGTACTTGAGCTCGCGTGCGACCTTGGTCTGCTTTGCCTTAGCCCGGCCACGGCCCATGGCTGACCCCCTCGCGTCACTGCGGGGCGGCCTGGGGTTTGTTGGCGGCCCCGTTCGAATTAATACTCTTCCTGACAGACACTTTAGCGTGCTTCTGACGGTAGCGCTTCCAGGAGTGGGTGAAGAACTCTCGAACTGGTGCCGTTTGCCCGGTTGTCGCCCCCGGCCACGCGAACTAGAGCACGCCCGGGATCGCGCGGATCACACCGACCCGCGCCCCGCCGCCGAGCACCGCCGGTGCCGCGAGTTCGGTATGCGCATCGGTCCATTCGACTCCCATGCGCTGCAAAATGGCCAGCGTCAACGGCATTCGGGCGCGGTCGTGCCCGTCTTCGATCTTGTACGCGAATGCGGTGCCGTCGGGCAGCGCACCCGCGTGCACACCGTCGGCGCCGATCTTGCACACCAGCCCCGGTGTGGCGGTCATCGCCAACAGGTCCGGTCCGTTCGTGCCGCAAATCACTCGCGGATTCGCGCGGATCGCATCGGCGACTCGCCGCTCGGGCGAGCCGGGTTCGGCGGTGGCCATCGTCGCGAAGACCCGGGCCAGGTTGATCAGCGAAACGGGGATGATCGGCAGCCCGCAGCCGTCGATGCCGAGATCGGTTTCCGGCTCGCCGGTGAGGTCGGTGACGGTGGCGATCACGGCCTGCTGCAACGGATGTGCCTCGCTCAGGTAGCCCTCGGTGGGCCAGCCGTTGATCGCGCAGGTGGCCAGCATCGCGGCATGCTTACCGGAGCAGTTCATATAGATCCGGCGCTGCTCGCCCGCGGTCACCGCATTCGCCCTGGCGCGCTCCTCCGACGGCCAGTCCGGCGGGCACTCCAGCGCCTTCTCGTCGAAGCCGAACCGGTCGAGCAGGCGGCGCACCAAATCGACGTGATCCGGCTCCCCGTAATGCGATGCGGTCGCGATGGCCAACTCCGCGTCGTCGAGCGGCTCGAAACCGTGCCGCAGCAGGGTGATTGCCTGCATCGGCTTATTCGTCGAGCGCGGGAAGATCGGCGAATGCACCTCGCCGAGTTCCAGCCGGGGCTCGCCGTCGGCGCCGAGGATCACGACCGATCCGCGGTGCACACACTCACGGAATCCGGAGCGAACGACCTCGACCAGTTCCACACTCACTTAGCTGACTCCCGTCTTATCTGTGTCGGATTCGCGGTGCCCGACGTGGCCACGCCCCGCGGCTCGTTGGGAATTGGCGTGGCGGCGGGCGTGCCGCGCGACCTGCATGCGCACATCGTCGGACACCGTCGGCTCGGCGGCCAGCAGAATCGCGAGCAGATCCGGGTCGGCGCCGGTGAACAGGTCGCGCACCGTGACGCCGTGGTCCGGGGTGTGCACGACGCGCACCGCGTCGCCCGCGCCGACGGTGCCCTCCGTCAGCACGCGCAGGTACGCACCGGTATCGGCCCGCAACGTGAACCGCTTCACCCAGCGCTCCTCACCCGACCACTTCTGGAAGGTGGCGCACGGGACGCGGGGTGCGCTCACCTCCAGCAGGGTGTCGCCGATCTGCCAGCGGGCGCCGATCACCGCATCGCTCACCGCGAGCCCGGTGATGCGCAGATTCTCGCCGAACCAGCCCGCAGGCAGTTCGCGGCCGAGTTCATCGCCCCAGCGCCGCGCGTCCTCGTCGGCGTACGCGTAGACGGCCTGGTGCACGCCGCCGTGATTCTTGGTATCGCAGACGTGGTCGCCGTCCAGCCCGAGCGCGCGCACCGGCACCCGGCCCGGCACCGGCCGCTTATCGATCGCGCTGCGCCCGACACGGCTGCCGGGCACCTCGATCTCGGCGTGCACCACGCATACGGCCGAAACCCTTGCCGAGTCAGCACTTTTCATCGACATCGCTCCTCTCCGCGCCGCACCCGATCGGGTGGCGCGCCTCCGGGGTCCGGCGCGCATCGATGATCTCGGCGGGCGACCTTACGGCGCACGGGAGCGTCGCAACGCCGGTTACCAGCATGGATATACGGGTGCCTGACCGTCGGCCGCCAGAGCCGGTTCGGTGGGAGTGGACGTTTCGCACGGCCGATCCTCGGGTGTCGCTCGCGGCGGACCCGGTCGTGTCGCGCATCAACGCCCGCGTAGCCGGTCGACCGCGGCGCGTCCGGCCTGCGGCGCGTCGTCGGCGGGCACGGAATCCGGATCGATCGCGGCGGCCGCCGGACCCGCGGTGAGCGCGGTATCGGCAGGGACGGTGCGCTTGATCAGAGCGAGCGCGATCGGGCCGAACTCGAAATGGTCGATGACGGTGCCGAGCCTGCCGACCGCGCGGCCGCCGGCCAGCACATCGTCGCCGGTGACCGGGCGCTCGTCGGCCGAGCCATCGAGGTGCAGCAGCAGCAGGTGACGCGGCGGTTTGCCCAGGTTGTGCACGCGTGCGACGGTCTCCTGCCCGCGATAGCAACCCTTGTCCAGGTGGACGGCGCCGTATTCGGCCGGGCCGCCGATCCAGCGGGCCTCGTGCGGGATGGTGCGCTCGTCGGTGTCGAGGCCGACGCGCGGGCGCACCGCGGCGACCCGCAACGCCTCGAACGCCCACATGCCCGCGGGCTCCGCGCCCGCGGCGGTGAGCTTCGCCCACCAGGAACCCAATTCGGCGCGCGGGATCACCAGGTCGAAGGAATCGCTTGTCGGCCAAGGCATCCGGCGCAGGAAGCCGCCGCCCGGCACCGGTACCACCGCGTAGACAGGCGGCAGCTCGTCGATGCCCAGGGTGGCGGTCAGTTCGGTGACGCGCGGGCCGAGCAGGCTCAGCACCGCGTATTCGGCGGCCGCGGGTTCGGCGTCGGCCCAGAAGACCATCTTGGTCAGGAAGTCGAGCAGTGCGGGTCCGCGATCGGCCTCGGTATCGATCCACACGGTGCCGTCGAGTTCGGTGAGCACGAAGTGGTGCAGGATCCGTCCCTGCAGGTCGAGGTCGAGGTTCTCGGCGGACTGCCGGTCGCCGAGGTTCGCGACGTGCTGGCTGGAGATGGTGTGCAGCCAGGTCAGGCGTTCGGCGCCGGTGATGCTCAGAACGAATCGGTGCGACCGGTCGACGATCGCGACCCGCTGCGCGGCGGCTCGCTGTTCACCGAACGGATCCCCGTAATGCCACGCGACGGCGGCATCCGGCGAGCCCACCGCTCCCGCGACGGCTCCAGGAACACTGAGCAGAGGACTGGGCGCAACGACCACGGACACGCCCACCACTCTATGCGAGTGCCTCGCGCGGGAGCTCGGCCCGTTCAACACGACCAGGCCGACCTGCGGTAAGCCAGTTTGGTGCCGGTGGTTCGGCGCGTGGATATGCCGTCGGATCGCTGTGGCGAATTGTGCAGTTCGACAAGCCGGAACGACTCCCGGCCGCCGATCCCGTTCGCCCTGTTCTTTACCTCCTCGAGCTGGGCTCCCGTGCCCTACGGTAGGACCATGGTGGATCGAGTTCTTGTAACACTCGACGGCGCGGTCCTCGACGCGGACGCACCGTTGTTGTTTGCCGACGACATGGCGGTGTTGCGTGGCGACGGTGTTTTCGAAACGGTGCTGGTGCGCGGCGGTAATGCCTGCGCCCTCGAATTTCATCTAGGCAGGTTGCGCCGCTCGGCGCAGGCGCTCGATCTACCCGAGCCCGAACTCGGCCGTTGGCGGGAGGCGGTGGAGCGGGCGGCCAAGGAGTGGGGCGCCGATCGCGAGGGTGTGCTGCGGATGGTGCTGACCCGCGGCCGCGACAGCGAGCAGTCCGCGGTGCGCGCCGATGTCACGGGGGGCGACATGGCGCCCGCGGTCCCGACGCCGACCGCCTTCGTTCTGGTGCTGCCGGTGCCGGCGCGGATCAGCGTCGCGCGCACCGACGGCGTCTCGGTGGTGACCCTTTCCCGCGGTATCTCCGTCGATCTGGCGCAGGCCGCGCCGTGGCAGCTGCTCGGCGCGAAGACGCTGTCCTATGCCACCAATATGGCGGCGTTGCGCTTCGCCCATCGGATGGGCGCCGATGACGTGATCTTCACCAGTACCGAGAACAGGGTGCTGGAGGGGCCGCGCTCCACCGTGGTGATCGCGCGGGATAAGACGCTGATCACCCCGCCCGCGAAAAACGGTGTGCTGCCGGGTGTTACGCAGCGCGCGCTGTTCGTCGAGGCCGAGAAGGCCGGGTGGCAGTGCCGCTACGATTCGCTGTTCACCGCCGATCTGCTTACCTGCGACAGCATTTGGATGCTCTCGTCCATCGCGCTGGCCGCACGGGTGAATTCACTGGACGGGCTGCGCATGTCGGCGCCGGACAATGCGGGGGAGATCATCGAACTCGTCGATCGTGGCGTCGCGCGCGCCGGGGCCGTCGGCGACTGGTGAGCCGGGCGGGGGTCTGGGTGATCTCCGTCCTATCCGATCCGCCAGAGCCCAACGAATGTACTGGTAGACGACGAAAGTCCCGGTGTGTCGTGGCCTAGGCCTCACTTGGTTCGACCTTGCCGCGACGTAGTATTACTACGTCATGTCGTAGATCGGCAGGAGGACGAAGTTGTCTGCGGTTGACGTATCACGCTGGCAGTTCGGTATTACGACCGTCTATCACTTCTTATTCGTGCCGCTCACCATCGGACTCGCCCCGATCGTCGCCGGCATGCAGACCGCCTGGGTCATCACCGGGAAAGAGCGCTGGTACCGGCTGACCAAGTTCTTCGGGAAACTGTTCCTGATCAACTTCGCACTCGGTGTCGCCACCGGCATCGTCCAGGAATTCCAGTTCGGCATGAACTGGAGCGAATACTCCCGATTCGTCGGCGACGTCTTCGGCGCACCGCTCGCCCTGGAAGGGCTCGTCGCCTTCTTCATGGAGTCGACCTTCCTCGGACTGTGGATCTTCGGCTGGACCCGACTACCGAAATTGCTGCACCTGGGCGCGATTTGGATGGTGGCCATCGGCGTCAACGCATCCGCCTACTTCATCGTCGCGGCCAACTCGTTCATGCAGCATCCGGTCGGCGCGACATATAACGCCGAACGCGGGCGCGCCGAGCTGAAGAGCATCGGCGAGCTGCTCACCAATAACACTGCGCTGGCGGCCTTTCCACACGTCGTCGCCGGATCCCTGCTCACCGCGGCCACTTTCGTCGCGGGCATCGCGGGCTGGTGGATGGTCCGCAACGCGCGCAGTGGCACGGAAGACAAACTGGCCGAGGCGCGTTCGATGTGGCGGCCCGCCGCCCGCGTCTCGCTGCTGCTCATGGTCGCCGCATTGATCGCGCTGGTGTTCACCGGCGATGTGCAGGGCAAGCTGATGTTCAAACAGCAGCCGATGAAGATGGCCTCCGCGGAATCGCTGTGCCACACCGCGATCGATCCGGACTTCTCCATCCTCACCGTCGGCACGCACAACAACTGCGACAGCGTCAACCACGTGCTGGAGGTGCCGTATGTGCTGCCGTGGCTGGCCAAGGGCGAATTCACCGACGTCAAGTTGGATGGCGTCATAGACCTGCAGAAGGCATACAACGAGAAGTACGGCGTCGGCGACTACCGCCCGAATCTCTTTGTCACATACTGGTCTTTCCGCGCCATGATCGGGCTCTCGGCCGGATCGGCACTGCTGGTGCTGCTCGGCTGGTGGCTCACCCGGCGGGGGAGGGTGCCGAATCAGCGGTGGTTCGGCTGGCTGAGCCTGCTCGTCATACCGACGCCGTTCCTGGCCAACAGCGCTGGCTGGGTGTTCACCGAAATGGGCCGCCAGCCATGGGTTGTCGCGCCCAACCCGACCGGCGACCCGAATCTGCGAATGACGGTGCAGCAGGCGGTATCCGGGCATACCGCGGGCACGGTGCTGTTCTCGCTGATCACCTTCACCCTGCTGTACGGCGTGCTCGCGGTGGTCTGGTTCTACCTGATGCGCCGCTACACCGTCGCCGGGCCCGAACCTGCGGCCAAACCCGTTGCCGGATCCGGTGATTCGGGTGACGGTGGATCGGTGCTCACGGAAGAGCCCGCCGTCGAACAGCTTTCCTTCGCCTACTAGGAGCGCGAAATGAGCCTGCAAGAATTCTGGTTTCTGCTGATCGGCGTGATGTTCACCGGTTACTTCGTGCTGGAGGGCTTCGACTTCGGCGTCGGGATGCTCATGCCGATCCTCGGCCGCGGCGAGGATGCGCGAAGGCGGGTGGCGCTCAACACGATCGGGCCGGTGTGGGATGGCAACGAGGTCTGGCTGATCACCGGGGGCGCCGCGATGTTCGCCGCCTTCCCGGAGTGGTACGCCAGCCTGTTCTCCGGCTTCTACCTCGCGCTGCTGCTACTGCTCGTCGGCCTGATTCTGCGGGTCGTCGCCATCGAATACCGCGGCAAGATCGATGATCCGCGCTGGCGTGCCCGTTGCGATTTCGGCATCGGACTCGGTTCCTGGCTGCCCGCGCTGGCCTGGGGGTGGGTATTCGCCAATGTGGTGCGCGGCGTTCCGTTGAACGAGCACAAGCAATTCGCCGGATCGGTGTGGGATCTGTTCGACCCGTACGCGATTCTCGGCGGGCTCGCGACCGCGCTGCTGTTCGCGTTGCACGGCGCCACCTTCCTGGTGCTGAAGACCGGTGGGGACTACCGGGCCGACGCGCAGCGCACGGTGCGACTGCTGCTGGCGCCGACAGCGGTCGTCGTCGGTGCGTTCGGGCTGTGGACGCAGCTGTCCTACGGTGCCGACTGGACCTGGATTCCGTTGGCGCTGGCGGTGATCGGGCTCGTCGGCGCGGGTGCGGCCGCCTTCACCGATCGCGACGGCTGGGGCTTCTTCGGCACGACGGTCACCGTCGCGGCCGCTACGGCGTTGCTGTTCGGCTCGCTGTTCCCGAATGTGTTGCCGTCCACCATCGATGCGGCGTACAGCCTGACCATCCACAACGCCTCGTCGACGCCGTACACGCTGAAGGTGATGAGCTGGGCCGCGGTGCTGGTCACCCCGGTGGTGCTGGTCTATCAGGGCTGGACCTACTGGGTGTTCCGGAAACGGATCACCGTCGCACAGATTCCGGCGTCGATCGGCCTGCCGGTGGGATCGGTCAAGGACTGAAAATGGCTCGCCCGCCCGTTGATCCGCGCCTGTGGCGGCATGCGCGTTCAGCCCGCCGCTACCTGGCGTCGAGTGTCGCGCTGTCCCTGGTCATGACGGGCGCGATCGTAGTCACCGCGATCGCGCTCGCCAGGGTGCTCGCCGGAGTGATCACCGACCCGGCTAGGCGCTCGATCGGTTCGTGGACAACGGAATTGGCGATACTCGCTCTCGCCGTCGCGGTCCGCGCGCTGGCCACCTGGTGGCAGTCGCGGCTGGCGCACCGGGCGGGCGCGAGCGTCGTCACCGAGCTGGAGACGGCGGTGCTGGTGGCGGGGGCGAAGCTGCCGCCGCGCGAATTGGAAACGCGTCGAACGGAATTGGCGGTCGTGGTCGGCAGCGGACTATCCGGATTGCGCGGCTATCTGGTCGGGTACATTCCCGCGCTGCTGCTCGCCGTGCTGGTGCCGCCGATCGTCATGGCGGTGATCGCGATACACGATCCGGTCTCGGGGCTGATCACGGTGGTGACGCTGCCGCTGATTCCGGTATTCATGATCCTCATCGGCCTGCTCACCAAGGGGCGGGCCGAGGCGACGCTCACGGCCACCACCCGGCTCTCGGATCAGATGCTGGATCTGTTCGCCGGTATGCCGACCCTGCGCGCCCTCGGCCGGGAGACCGGATCTACTGCGGTGCAGCCGGATTCGCGAACCATGGCAGATCGCGTCCGGGAACTCGGCGACGCGCTGCGGCAGCGCACCATGCGGGCGCTGCGGATCGCGTTCCTGTCCTCGATGGTGCTGGAAATGCTCGCGACCCTGTGTGTCGCGCTGGTCGCCGTCTCGATCGGCATGCGGCTGGTCTTCGGCGAGATGAGCCTGTACGCGGGTCTCGTCGCGCTGATCCTCGCCCCGGAGGTCTACTGGCCGCTGCGCACCGTCGGTGAACGCTTCCACGCGGCCCAGGACGGAATGGCCGCCGCGGACAAGGCTTTCGCGGTCCTGGAGCCCGCGGCCGATGACGAGTCCGACGAAAACCCGCGCGGTCCGGGTGACGGCGTGGAATCGCAGAGCGCACGGATCGGTGGTCCGGACGGCGTCGGTGCGGTTGTCGAGATCCGCGGGCTGACGGTCGCCGCACGCGACGGGTTCGCGCCGGACGGGTTGGACGCGGTGCTGCGCCCGGGACACATCACGGTGCTCACCGGTCCCAACGGCAGCGGAAAATCCACTGTTCTGCAAGCGATTCTGGGGTTGATCGAGCCGGATCGCGGTTCGGTGCGCATCGACGGCGCCGATGTGCGCGAGCTCGACTCCGACGCGTGGTGGTCCCGGGTGGCCTGGCTACCGCAGCGCCCGGTCCTCGTTCCGGGCACACTGCGGGAGAATATCGAACTGCTCGGTGCGCGGGCGGCGCACACGACCGCGCACGGCGCGGCCCGAATCGCCGACGACCTCGAAGCGGCCTGTGTGGCAACCGGATTCGATACCGTGCTGGACGAACTGCCGCACCGCTGGGATACCGAACTCGGTCCGGGCGGCGTCGGCCTGTCCCTCGGCCAACGCCAGCGCCTCGCCCTCACCCGCGTCCTCGCCGCGGACCGCCCCGTCCTGCTGCTGGACGAGCCCACCGCACACCTCGACTCCGACAGCGAGGCAACGGTTTTGGCCGCCATCGAACAGCGCGCCCGCAGCGGCGCGACCGTCGTCGTCATCGGGCACCGGCCGTCGGTGCTGGCCATCGCCGACCACATCGTCCCGGTCCGCGCCACCGCACCCGAACATCCCGAAGCGGTATCCGTATGAGCAAGCTCGTCGGCACGGCGTCCTCGGCTCATGGCGGATCCCGGCTTCGGCGAGGAGACGCAATGAGTCGCAGCGCATCCCGTAACGATTCGCCATCCACCCTGTCGCGGGCCGGGCAGGCGGTACGAGTTACCGGCGCGGCCGGATCCGCTGATCCCCCAGACGTCGATGCGAAATCCGGTGTGCTGCGGGATATCCGGCACATCTGGCGGCTGCTCGCGCTATCACCCTGGCGGATCGCCGTCGCGGTCGGGTGGGGCGTGCTCGCGTTGGGAAGTGGGCTCGGTCTGTCGGCGCTCGCGGCGTGGTTGATCGCGCGGGCCTGGCAGATGCCGCCGGTACTCGATCTCAGCGTCGCCGTGGTTTCGGTGCGGGCACTGGGTATTTCGCGCGGGCTGTGCCGGTACGCCGAGCGGTTGGCGACCCATGACGTCGCGCTGCGCTCGATGACGACCGCACGCACCACGGTCTATCGCACCCTCGCGAGATCCGATATCTGGCTGCGGCGGGGCACCTCCGGCGACCAGCGGTTGCGGCGCGGCGATCTGCTGGTGCGGATCGGTAGCGATATCGACGATCTCGGTGCGGCGGTGGTGCGGGTGTTCGTACCCGTCGCGGTGGCGATCGTGCTGTCCGCGTTCGCGATCGGGCTGCTGGCCACGATCGCGGTCGGCGGGGCGGCGATCCTCGCGGTATCGCTCGGCGTGGCAGGCATTGTCGCGCCGTGGCTGTCCGCGCGGGCGGCAAGGGAATCCGAGCGGGCGGTGCGGGCCGATCGGGCCGAGTTCACCGCGCAGGCGCTCACCGTGCTCGACCACGCGGCCGAATTGCGGGTTGCGGGGCGGCTGGATGCCGCTGTCGCGGCCGCGACAGCCGCCGGGCGGCATGCGGTGGCGGCCGAGGACGACGCGGCCGTACGCAGCGCCTGGGCGGCCGCGGCGACCCCGCTGTCGGTCGGGGTGAGCGTGCTCGGCGCGCTGCTGGTCGGCATCGTGAGCTACGGCCCGAATGGCGGTGCGCCCGGCGCGATGACGCCGATGGCGCTCGCGGTGCTGGTGCTGCTGCCGCTGTCGGCCTTCGAGGCGGTCGGTGCGCTGCCCGCCGCCGCGCAGGCGCTCACCGCGGCCAGGGCCGCGCTGCACCGGCTCACCACGCTCGACACCGGCGCGGCAAACCCGTTGCCGCACAACCTCCCCGACCGCCCGGAGGGCCGCCGCATCGCCGTCGTCGGCCCGAGCGGTGCGGGCAAAACGACGCTGCTCATGTCCTGGGCCGGGCTCTTCGACACCCCGCGCCCCGGCGTGACCTTCTTCGCCGAAGACGCACACCTGTTCGGCACCTCGGTGCTGGAGAACCTGCGGGTGGCGCGCGGCGACCTCACCGAGCCGGAGGCCGAAAAGGCTTTGCGCGCAGTGGGTCTCGGTGACTGGCTGGACGGCCTCCCCGATGGCGTGCACACCGCGTTGAGCGGTGGCGCCGCCGCCGTATCCGGTGGGCAACGCCGCCGGATCCTGTTGGCCCGCGCCCTCGTATCCCCGGCGCGCGTCCTGCTGCTCGACGAACCCACCGAGCATATGGAGGCGGACGCGGGCGCCGACCTCCTGTGCGCCCTGCTCGACCCGGACGGCGGCCTCGTCGAACCCGATCGGACCGTGATCGTCGTCACACATCAACTTCCGCCAGGCGCCGGCGCCGACGTGATCATTCACCTGAGTGAATCAGGCCAGCTCACAACCACTTTCCCGACCAACTCGGCCGCCGGTTCCGCCCACGGAGAAATTCCGTTGCCGACGCGCTGAACCCTCGCTAAGTTCGTAGTTACACGAGGAAGGAGGTGGTTCTGAGAATGCTTATTCATAGGACACGTGAGGTGGCTGTCCGCTAGCGCCACCGCTGCCGGTGGAATTCACCCGCGCGAGCGCGAAGCGAATTCCAGGCAGCCACCCGGCCCCCGAGCCCCCGGTCCGTCCGACCGGGACCCGTGCAGGTAGAAAGCCCGCACCGGTATGGTTCGGGGGCTGTTCCCTTTTCTGGGCTTTTCCGCCGCAAATCTGCCCGTTCCCAACGGCGGCAGCTCTGTGCGGCAAGTATCGGTGGCAAGAAATTGCCGTCTGGGGCAACCGGTTTCCGGTTACTACGCTCGACGGATGCAGAGTGATTCCGGGCGGAGCGGGACCGCGGAAGTGGTCGCGGTGCTGCGGGCGGCGGCGGCACGTGATTCGGTGTTACGCAATCCCGATCGTTTCGCGGAGCGGTTGATCAGCCCCTGGTATCGGTGGGGATTGCGAATCTCGTTGGTGCGGGCCGGATTACTGTGGGCGGCCGAGCAGCAGGCGCCCGGGTTGTATGCCTACGTCACCGCGCGGACGAAGTACTTCGATCGGGTGATCGTCGGGGAAATCCGTTCCGGCGCAGAACAAGTCGTGATCCTGGGTGCCGGTGCGGACAGCAGGGCGCAGCGGTTGCCGGAGTTGCGTTCGGTCGCAGTGTACGAGCTGGATCATCCGGCCACGGCGGAGTGGAAGCAACGCAGACTGCGGGCCGCCTTCGGGGCGGTGCCCGCGCAAGTGCGTTATGTGCCGGTGGATTTCGGCAACCAATCGCTGGACGACGTGCTGGACGCGGCCGAGGTGGCACGCGATCGGCGGACGATCTTCCTCTGGGAAGGCGTCGCGCCCTACCTCACCCATGCCGAGGTCGACGTGACCCTGACGGCGATCGCCCGTTTCCGCGCCGGATCCGGTGTGGTCTTCGATTATTGGGATCAGGGTGCGATCGACGAGCCGAGCCGGTATCCGGGCGCCGCCGAATACCTGCGCCGATTGGCCGCGCGCGGGGAACCGATCCGTTCCGGCCTGGACCCGAAGGCCCTGGCTGATCACCTGACCGCGCACGGCCTGAAGTTGGTGGACAACGCGGGCCCACGCGAATTGGACGAGTACCTAACCGGTTCCGGACGAACGAGCCTGAGCTTCTGCTGGATGGCACACGCCCGCGTCCGATGACGCGAAGGAGGTCAGCCGATGTACCGCTGCAACCTGGCCGACAGCCGCGGCTCGAGCGGACCGTCCGCGACCACCCGCTCCTCGACATAGGCGAGGTCACCGCCCTCGACGATGCCGTACAGCCGCTTGGCCCCGCCGACGACGATGCCGGATTGACTGCGGATCACCACATCGGTGGCCAGCTCCCAGGACGACTGGGTGAGCGCCTGCCCGTAGAACAGTTCGACGATGCCGGTGCTGTGCGTGAGCAGCAGCTCGATCACCTCGTCGTCGCCGTCGATGCCGACCCGCCAGAATCCGCTCTCGCGCAGATCGGGTCCGCCGTAGCCGCCGTCGGATTCGATGATCCAGGACCGGGACTCCCAGGCCAGGTAGTCGCCGCCGTCGTGGGAAACCACGATCTGCTGGCCGAAGCGGTAGTCGCCGCGGTCGGGATCATTGCCCTCGCCCTCGCCGCGCCACACGCCGACCATCGGCAGCAGCGCCAGCATGGAGGAGCTGAGGTCGGGGCCGAGCCGCAGATTGGCCGTATCGTCGGGCAGCGGCAGGTCCGGCAGCACCGGAATGTTCCGGGAGCCGGTACTTTTCGCCCGCTCGGCTGCTTCGGACACAGCCTGATCACCGCTGCGCCGGGCGGACGGATCGGCGGGAGCGGTTCCGTTCATGTGTTCGCTCGCTCGCTCGGCCGGATTGGAACCCTCGCTCGCGAGCTCACTCATGATTCGGTGAACAGTCGGTAGAAGACGTACAGACCGAACCACCCGATCAGGATGGCCACGGCCACCAGCAGGATTTCGAAGAAGACGACCACATTTGGAGTCTAACGACCCCGGCGTCCCCGCACACAAACGGCCCCTTCGCTTCCCGGATCGTGGGCAAACGAAGGGGCCGTTTATGGCAAACAGGTGGTTACTTGGCCACCGCGACGTCGACGCGGTGGATGCCCGCGCCGTCCGGCCGGACCTCAGTGGACCCGTTACCGGAGGAAGACAGCGCCCGCACGGTCCAAGCGCCGGGCGCGGCGAAGAACCGGAAGTCGCCGGTGCCCGAGGCGACAACCTCGGCGGTGAAGTCTCCGTTGCCGTCCAGCAAACGCACGAACGCGCCGCCGACCGGCTGGCCGTCGGAGCTCAGGACGCGGCCGGTGATGACCGTCTCCTTCTCCACGTCCACGCCCGCCGGAATGGCCTGACCCTGGGTAGGTGCTGCACACATGTTGATTACGCTCCCAACTCGATCGGTGCACCGACGAGGGAGCCGTATTCGGTCCAGCTCCCGTCGTAGTTCTTGACGTTCTGGTGGCCGAGCAGTTCCTGCAGCACGAACCAGGTGTGCGAGGAACGCTCACCGATCCGGCAGTAGGCGATGGTCTCCTTGGCGCCGTCCAGACCGGCTTCCTGGTAGATCTCGGTCAGTTCCGCATCCGACTTGAAGGTGCCGTCCTCGTTCGCGGCCTTGCTCCACGGCACGTTGATCGCGGTGGGGACATGGCCGGGCCGCTGGCTCTGCTCCTGCGGCAGGTGCGCGGGGGCCAGGATCTTGCCGGAGAACTCGTCGGGCGAACGCACGTCGACCAGGTTCTTCTTGCCGATGGCGTCGATGACCTCGTCGCGGAAGGCGCGGATCGACAGATCCGGCGCGGCCGCCTTGTACTGGGTGGCCGGGCGGTTCACCGCATCCTTGGACAGCGGACGACCGTCCAGCTCCCACTTCTTGCGGCCGCCGTCGAGCAGCTTGACGTTGTTGTGGCCGTACAGCTTGAAGTACCAGTAGGCGTATGCCGCGAACCAGTTGTTGTTGCCGCCGTAGAGGATAACCGTGTCGTCGTTGCCGATACCGCGCGCGGAGAGCAGATCGGAGAACTGCTCCTGGTTCACGAAATCGCGCCGAACCTGATCCTGCAGGTCCTTCTTCCAGTCGAGTTTGACGGCACCTTCGATGTGCCCGTTGTCGTAGGCGGAGGTGTCCTCGTCGACCTCGACGAATACCACGCCGGGTGTGTTGAGGTTCTCTTCGGCCCAGTCAACGGAGACCAGGACATCGGAGCGAGCCATGTTGTTCCTTTCATGGTGCGCGGCGATCGGACATGGGTCCGCCCGAACGCCCCTATGACTTGCAGGGGTCAGTGTGAGCTGGTCGGTGTGGCACCGGCCGAGGCCGCCTGGGTCCGGCGGAAGCGGGCGACCAGTGGGTAGATCTGGCAGCCGAGGCAGATCCCGAACGCGGCGTTGAGGAACGCCGCGAACAGGGCGAAGCCGGCGAAGATGGCGCCGACGACGGTGGAGCCCGCCAGGAATCCCAGCAGGCTGACGGCGCTGAAGATCAGGCCGAGCAATTGGGCGAACCGCAGCGGGGCAACGGGTTCGGTTTCCTTGGTCGGCTCCAGGCGCGGCGCGATGAACGCGGCGAAGAGCCGGCCGTATGGATGACGTCGCGGACCGTAGAACGCGCCGATCGCGAAGACCACCGCCTGCACCGCGATGAGCACCGCGGCCAGCGGGCGGGAGAACGCGGCGGCGATCAACACCAGCACGAGAACGCCGGTGGTGATCCAGGCGGCGAAGCGCGGGCCGCGGACGTCGACCTGACCGGGAATTACGTTGGCTACGGAGGAATTACGAGAATTTACGGACATTGTGCCTACTCCTGCGCTGAATACGACTGATGGCGGGATAATTGCCAGTTCGCCTGGGATTCAGAGATCACTTACGCGACGAACGCAGGTCGACTCGGCGGGTATCCGAGGGAGTCGACCGCTCAGCGGCACAGGCAGCAACAACCGCCAAGGCGACACAGATCAACTGTGCGGCGCTTGGTGAGCATCAGCTCGTGGTTGGCTTGCACGAGAGGCAGTTTACCTGTTTCTGCGGGGGAATTGGACCCGGGGTTGGTCACATTCCTGATCAACGGATGTAAAGCCCGGTTGCGCGGTGGTCATACGGTCAGCGGGACCAGCGCCGAACGCAGATCACCCGCCTTGGGCACGCCGGAGATTCGGAATCGCTCCCGCCCTTCGGCGTCGAAGATGAAGGTGGTGGGCAGCGAGAGCACATTGAGCGCGCGGGCCAGTGTCGGTTCGGCGTCGATGTCGACCTCGATATCCCTTGGCGCCAAAGGTGTTTCGGCCAATTCCGCGGTGACATTCGCAATCACCCTGCGCACCTGGACACATGGGCCGCACCAGTCGGCGGAGAAATGCAGTACGGCGGGCCCGGATCCGGTTATGCCCGCTGCGGCGAGCAATTCGGCGCGGGTGGATTCATCGGACGATACGTCGGCGGCGCGCACCCGCCCTTCGCGGCGGCGCCACAGCACGCCGACCGCGATGGCGGCCAGCAATATCACCGCGAGAATTGTGATTTCGATCATGGTCGCTGCAATCGGTCGAGGTCGATCGTCATGTTCTGGCCGCTGCCCTCCACCACGATCCAGCCACCCCGTGGGAAGGCTTTGGCGGGCCGGACACCGAACGGCAATTCCTTGGTGTCGATGGTACGGGTGAATTGCTCGAGCACCGCGGGCTGATCGGCGTCGGGGATCACCGCGGTCGGCATGGCGTCGACGCCGGAGCCGCGATAGAGGCCGGTCGCGATGAACCGCATCTGGTTGTGCTCGCTGTCCAGTATGAGATTCGCCTTCACGCTGACCTTTTGACCGCCGTAGCGCGCGCCCGGCAGCACCGGCAGCGTGCCGGTGAGCACCAGTGACTGGGTGTCCGATGTGTTCTTGCTCGCATTGGATCCATCCGCGCCGCCCGAGCGGAGGCTTTTGTCGGATTTGTCGTCCGGATCCAAATGCACTTCCAGATCGGGGATATTGAAGAACCGGCCGAGTGCCTCGGGCCGCAGCACCATTCGGCCCTCCACCCGATCCACCTGGACATTGCGCAAATTGCCGTCGACGAGGCCGGCGGCGGGCAGGTGCACCCCGGTCAGCGTGGCCTCGACGCTTATTTCGCCCGGAATGTCCGGCCGCTTACTGAACGCCTTGATATCGACGCCGTTCAGCGTGCCGTCCAACGCCTTCAACACAAATGGGAAGCCGTGGATCGTCACCTCCGGATCGGCGGTCAGATCGGCGCCGTGGCGCAGCGCGCGGGACACCGTGTACTCGGAGAAGGCGGCGGCGCCGAAATCGATCACCACCGCAAGTCCCGCCAGACAAAGCAGCCCGATGATCAGCTTGCGCATAACACAGCACCCTAGTCGGCGCGCGCGACCGAACGCGGCGGGCCGAACCGACCCGTTCAATCGACGCGGTACACACCACAGTGACCGGAAGGCGTGGTCATGGGCCTGGACACGCTAATCTTGCAGTCGATTACCTGTGATTAGCGACGTGGCTCAGCGGAGTGCGCTGTGCTCCGCGTGGCTACGAGATGGGAGGAGGGCCTCCGTGGAGCTGCTCCTGCTGACCTCCGACCCCAACCCCGAGTCGGTGCTGCCATCGCTCGCGCTGCTCGCACACAATGTGCGGCCCGCGCCGACCGAGGTGTCATCGCTGCTCGAGACGGGCAGTGCGGATATCGCGTTGGTCGACGCGCGCACCGATCTGGCCGCCGCCCGCGGCCTGTGCCGACTGCTCGGCAGCACCGGGTCGTCGGTGCCGGTGGTCGCGGTGCTCACCGAGGGCGGGCTCGTCGCGGTCAACGCCGATTGGGGACTCGACGACATCCTCCTGCCGAGCACCGGACCCGCCGAACTCGATGCCCGGCTGCGGCTGCTGGTCGGCCGCAACGGCGGTGCGGCGAGTCCGGAGAACACCGGCAAGATCACCCTCGGTGAATTGGTCATCGACGAGGGCACCTACACCGCCCGGCTGCGCGGCCGCCCACTCGACCTGACGTACAAGGAGTTCGAACTCCTCAAATACCTCGCCCAGCACGCGGGTCGCGTCTTCACCCGCGCCCAGTTGCTGCAGGAGGTGTGGGGTTACGACTTCTTCGGCGGCACCCGCACGGTCGACGTGCACGTGCGACGGCTGCGCGCCAAACTCGGCAGCGAGTACGAATCGCTGATCGGCACGGTGCGCAACGTCGGGTACAAGGCGGTTCGCCCGGCCCGCACGAGCGCCAAGGGCGAGCAGGTGGCCTTCCCCGAAGACGATTCGGAGGGTTCCGACGAACCACTCGCACCGGTGAACGGCTCGGCCAAGTAGTCGCGTGGAATGTCCGGTGATCGAGCTCTGTTGTGCCCGTTGACCTTCGGAATGCGCACGGCGAACGGGAGATGCGGCGATGAGTGACTGGTCCGATCGGCTCGACGACGAATCCGCCACCGCGGTGCGCGAATTGCTCGATGCCGCGACGAAAGTCGATGGTGTCGCACCGGTTTCGGAACAGGCCGTGCTCTCGCTGACCCGCGACGGCGCCGGACATCTGATCGCCGAGCGGGACGGCCGGATCGCCGGATACGCGAATCTGGTTGCCGCGCACGGCGAGCATCCGGCGATGGCGGAGGTGGCGGTGGATCCGGCCATGCGCGGCAATGGAATCGGCGCGGAGTTGGTGTCGGCCGCGCTGGCCGAAGGCGGTGCGGGCGCCCGCGTGTGGGCGCACGGCGATCTTCCTGCCGCGCGGGCCGTCGCGGCCCGGCTCGGACTGGGTAAAGCTCGGGAGTTGTGGCAGATGCGACGACCTCTGGCTACATCTGAGTTACCGGAGCTGACCGTGCCGGACGGCATCGTGCTGCGGACCTATGCGGGCCCGGCCGACGACGCCGAAATCCTGCGGGTGAACAACGCCGCATTCGCCTGGCATCCGGAACAGGGCGGTTGGTCCGAAAGCGATATCGCGGACCGTCGCGCGGAGCCGTGGTTCGACGCGGCGGGCCTGTTTCTCGCCGCGGCCGCGGACGCGCCGCAGCGCCTGCTCGGATTCCATTGGACCAAGGTGCATTTCGAGGAAAACCCGCCGGTGGGCGAGGTTTATGTGGTCGGCATCGACCCGGCGGCGCAAGGGCGCGGACTCGGTCGGCTGCTCACCCTCGCCGGGCTGCATCACCTGCGCGATCGCGGTCTCGCCGAGGTGCTGCTCTACACCGAGGCGGACAACACCGCCGCCGTGCACACCTACACCCGGCTCGGCTTCGCGCCCGCCCATATCGATGTCGCCTACACGGCGGCCCAACCGTCGCGCGACTGAATGGAAAGCGGCGGGTAAAGAAGCTCCCAGTAAAATTGGGGCAAATGTCACACATACCAGACTCAATCGCGCCGGGCTGTTCACCTCCCGTTCACTCAGCTCGAGCCAACTGTCAACCGGCCGAACCTACGTTACTTGTGGGCTGCATACTGCGGCCTGGTGCGCAAGTTCCCCGCGAACAGCACCACATCACCCGCCCGGGGCTGACCGTCACGAGCGACCTGCAAGCAGTCGCTAGCGGCGAGGGACCGGGCGTGTATGACGCCATTCCGGAGGAATAGTGAACTTCAAGCGCAGCAGCGCCCTGGTCGGCGTGCTCGCCGTCGGTGCCATGACCGTCGCCGGTTGTGGTAGCGACAACAACACCGGCGGCAGCTCCGACACCTCGGCTAGCAAGGTCAAAGTCGACTGTGGCGGCACCAAGGCGCTGAAGGCCAGCGGTTCGTCCGCGCAGAAGAACGCGATGGACCGCTTCGTCGCCGCCTACGAATCCAACTGCAGCGGATACACCCTGAACTACACCTCCAGCGGTTCCGGTGCCGGCGTGAGCGAATTCATCGGCGGCCAAACCAATTTCGGTGGCTCCGATTCGCCGCTCGACCCGAACAAGCAGGAGCCGCAGAAGGCCGCCGATCGCTGCGGCTCGCCCGCGTGGGATCTGCCGACCGTCTTCGGCCCGATCGCCATCACCTACAACCTGGACGGCGTGAGCGACCTGGTGCTCGACGGCCCGACCGCCGCGAAGATCTTCAACGGCACCATCAAGACCTGGGACGCGCCGGAGATCAAGGCGCTCAACCCGAATGCGAAGCTCGGCTCGGACAAGATCTCGGTGATCTACCGCTCCGACGACTCGGGCACCACCGACAATTTCCAGCTCTACCTGAACGGCGCATCGGACGGCGCGTGGGGTAAGGGCGCGGGCAAGGTTTTCAACGGCGGTACCGGCGAGGGCGCGAAGGGTAACGAGGGCACCTCGGCCGCCATCAAGAGCACCAAGGGCGCCATCACCTACAACGAGTGGTCCTTCGCCAAGTCGCAGAACCTGTCCATGGCCGCCATCGTCACCTCGGCGAGCAAGGACCCGGTCAAGCTGACCGTCGAGTCGGCGGGCAAGGCCATCGGCGGCGTGAAGATCAAGGGCGAGGGCAACGACCTGGTGCTCGACACCAGCTCGTTCTACAAGCCGACCACCGCGGGCGCGTACCCGATCATGCTCGCCACCTATGAAATCGTCTGCTCGAAGTACAAGGACGCCGACGTCGCCAAGGCGGTCAAGGCGTTCCTGACCTCCGCCATCACCAACGGCCAGCAGGGCCTCGACGGTGCCGGATACATCCCGATCCCCGATCAGTTCAAGACCAAGCTGACCACGGCGATCAACGCCATCTCCTGATTGATTAGTAATGACCGCGCACCCTGAGGTGACCCCTGCGGGCTCGTCGGATTCGACGGGCCCGCGGGCGGTTGGAGAATCTGCCCCCATGTCGAGTGAACCGAGCACCGAGCCGGCCCCAACCAAGGGCCGCGCACCAGCAGCGCACCGCGCGTGGGCGGAATTCACCTTCCGTGCGCTCGCGACAACGGCGGGTGCGACCATCGTCGCCGCCATCGCGCTGATCGCACTGTTCCTGCTGATCCGCGCGATCCCGTCGATCAGGGCGAACGAGGTGAACTTCTTCACCAGCACCCAGTTCGTCACCAACAATGCCGATCACCTGCGGTTCGGCGTTCGCGACCTGTTCATGGTGACCGTGCTGAGCTCGATTTTCGCGCTGGTGATCGCGGTGCCGATCGGTGTCGGCATCGCGCTGTTCCTCACCCACTACTCGCCGAAGGCGCTGGCCCGCCCGTTCGCGATGCTGGTCGATCTGCTCGCCGCGGTGCCGTCGATCGTTTTCGGCCTGTGGGGTGTGCTGGTGCTCGCGCCGAAACTCGGGCCGGTGCAACAGTTCCTCAACGACAAGCTCGGCTGGTTCTTCCTCTTCGCCGACGGCAATGTCTCGATCGAGGGCGGTAACAACATCTTCACCGCGGGCATCATCCTCGCGGTGATGATCCTGCCGATCATCACCTCGGTATCGCGTGAGGTCTTCCATCTGACGCCGCTCACCCATATCGAGGCGGCGCACGCGCTCGGCGCGACCAAGTGGGAGATGGTGCGGATGACCGTGCTGCCCTACGGCCGCAGCGGTGTCATCGCCGGTTCCATGCTCGGGCTCGGCCGCGCCCTCGGCGAGACCATCGCGGTGTTGATCGTGCTGCACACCTCGCCGAAGGCCGGGCACTGGTCGCTGTTCGACGGCGGATACACCTTCGCGTCCAAGATCGCCGCCGCCGCAGCGGAATTCAGCTCACCGCTGCCGACCGGTGCGTATATCGCGGCCGGTTTCGTCCTCTTCGCGCTGACCTTCGTGGTGAACGCGCTGGCCCGGCTGGTGGCCGGAGGAAGGGTGAACGGCTGATGACCGCGACACTCGACAAACCGATCAAGGCGCCGACGTTTCGTCATGTGAGCACCGCCCGCCGGATCAAGAATCAGCTCGCCACCGCGACGGTGTGGCTGTGCTTCGGCATCGCGCTGATCCCGCTGATCTGGGTGCTGTTCGTGGTGCTCGCCAAGGGTTTTCACGCGGTGGCCTCGGCCACCTGGTGGCAGAATTCGCAGAAGGGCATCCTGCCCGACATGTACGGTGGCGGCGTCTATCACGCGATCTACGGCACCATCGTGCAGTCGGCGATCGCCGCCGTGATCGCGGTGCCGCTCGGCATCATGGCCGCGATCTTCCTGGTCGAATACGGTCGCGGGCCGCTGGCGCGGGTCACCACCTTCATGGTCGACATCCTGGCCGGTGTGCCGTCGATCGTGGCGGCGCTGTTCATCTTCGCGCTGTGGATCGCGACCCTCGGTGCGCCGCAGAGCGCGCTGGCGGTGTCGCTGGCACTGGTGCTGTTGATGTTGCCGGTCGTGGTGCGCAGCACCGAGGAAATGTTGAAGTTGGTGCCCGACGAACTGCGCGAGGCCTCGTACGCGCTCGGCATCCCGAAGTGGAAGACGATCGTGCGCATCGTCGTCCCGACCGCGCTGCCCGGCATGGTGAGCGGCATGCTGCTCGCGCTGGCTCGCGTGATGGGTGAAACCGCGCCGGTGCTGCTCCTCGTCGGCTACAGCAAGTCGATCAACACCAATATCTTCAACGGGAATATGGCCTCGCTGCCGCTGTTGATGTACCAGGAGCTGCAAAACCCGCTGGAGCCCGGTCGCGAGCGGGTCTGGGGTGCGGCGCTGACGCTGATCCTGCTCATCGCCCTGCTGTACGTGGCAGCGGCGGCCGTCAACAAGCTGCTCACGCGGAATCGATAGAACCGAACGGATATTCAGATGGCCAAGCGGATCGACGTCAAAGACCTGAACATCTACTACGGCAAATTCCATGCCGTCGCCGATGTGTCCCTGACAGTGCTGCCGCGCAGCGTGACCGCCTTCATCGGTCCGTCGGGTTGCGGTAAGTCCACCGTGCTGCGTTCGCTCAACCGGATGCACGAGGTGACCCCGAACGCCCGCGTCGAGGGTGCGGTGCTGCTGGACGGCGAGGACATCTACGGCTCGCAGGTCGACCCGGTGGGCGTGCGCCGCACCATCGGCATGGTGTTCCAGCGCCCGAACCCGTTCCCCACCATGTCGATTCGCGACAATGTGGTGGCCGGGCTGAAGCTGCAGGGTGTGCGCAACAAGAAGGAGCTCGACGAGGTGGCCGAGCGCTCGCTGCGCGGCGCCAACCTGTGGAACGAGGTCAAGGACCGGCTGGAAAAGCCGGGCGGTGGCCTGTCCGGTGGTCAGCAGCAGCGTCTGTGCATCGCGCGGGCCATCGCGGTTTCGCCCGATGTGCTGCTGATGGATGAGCCGTGTTCGGCGCTCGACCCGATCTCCACGCTCGCGATCGAGGATCTGATCACCGAGCTGAAGAAGGAATTCACCATCGTCATCGTCACGCACAACATGCAGCAGGCGGCGCGGGTGAGCGATCAGACCGGCTTCTTCAACCTCGAGGCGCAGGGTAAGCCCGGCAAGCTGATCGAGATCGACGACACCGAGAAGATCTTCTCCAACCCGGGCAAGAAGGCGACCGAGGATTACATCTCCGGCCGCTTCGGATAGGCCCACCCCGTCCTACGCGAAAAGGGCCCGCCAGGTAGGCGGGCCCTTTTTCGTTGTGCGGCAACCTGATTCGCGAAATCCCCACCGGTAGGCGGGGATTCGGGTGCGTGCCTCAACTATATTGTCCGGCAAAGCTTTTCACCGGATCGGTATTACGCCTCGGCGTCCGGGTCCGGGGGTAGAACGCCGGTGACCAGGAAGATGACGCGGCGGCCGATCTCGACGGCGTGGTCGGCGAAGCGCTCGTAGTAGCGGCCGAGCAGGGTGACATCGACGGCGGCGGCGACACCGTACTTCCAGTCGCGATCCATCAGCAGCGTGAAGAGGTGACGGTGCAGATCGTCCATCGCCTCGTCGTCCTCGTTGAGCTGCGCGGCCCGCTCCGGATCCCGGGTCTCCAGCACCTCTTTCGCGCCCGCGCCCATATTGACGGCGATGCGGCCCATCTCGGCGAAGTATCCGTTGACCGCCTCCGGCAGCGCGTGATTCGGGTGACGGCGGCGTGCCACCTTGGCCACGTGCAGGGCCAGCGCACCCATCCGATTCACATCGGCGACGATCTGGATCGCGCTCACCACCTGGCGCAGATCACCCGCGACGGGCGCCTGCAGCGCAAGCAGAGCAAACGCCTTCTCCTCGGCCTCCTGGATCATTTCGGCGATCCGGTCGTATTCGGTGATCACCTGCTCCGCCAGAGCTAGGTCGGCCTGGAGCAGCGACTGGGTGGCCCGATCCATTGCCGAACCCGCCAGACCGGCCATCTCACCCAACAGGTGGGCGAGATCCGCCATTTGCTCGTTGTAGATGACACGCATGAAATCAGACATTAGTTCCCGGCGCTGTCCAAGTCACGAACACTCGGTTAATGCCGGGTGCCGATCGTTAGCGTCGGTGTTGCCGCAGTTGACGGCCGGAAATCAGGTGCAGGCCTCGTCGGCGGCGTTGACGTGCTCCAGATCCGGCGGCAGAGTGACCGGCGTCGCAGTCCTGCTCTCCGGCGGCAGCTCGGGCAGCGGTGCGGCGACCGGTGTCGGCGCCCGCACGGTGCCGCCGAAATCCGATCCGATGAGCAGTTCGACAATGCTGCCCAGCTCGCTCGTCTGCTCCAGCGTCGCGCCGGGGACCGCGCTGGCCAGCGTCGCCGCCTCGGCCTCGTGGCCCGAGCTGTACCTGATCCTGGTGGTCGGCGAGATGCCGTCCGGCGAGGTGGTGGTGCTGTAGATCTGGAAGCTCTGATTGGCCAGCTTGGTCGCGGTGCGCTGGGCAGCGCCCGCTGCGCCCGACCCGTTGGTCACCTGAACCGTGACGGTTCGCGGATCGACCGCGGTGAGCTTCGGCGGCGCGGGCGGCTGGGTGGTGGAGGTCTGCGGCTGCTGCGGCTTCTTCTCACCGGGTAGCGGCTGGTCGTCGATGATGGCGCGGAAGATCGCCTTGATATCGGCCTCGCGCGGAATCTCGTTGCCGTAGGAGGTGGTTCCGGCGGTCGGCACGGTCAGGAAGGTCACCGAACCGGCGTCCACCTTCTGCAGCGAACGCCCGAGCATCAGCAGATCCGGGGTCTTCACATTGTCGACGAAGGTGTGCGCGGTGAACGCGCTGATGAACCCGTTGAACTTGCCGGGGTCGAATAGCACCCTGCTGGATAGGGATTCGCGTAGCAGCGAGGACAGGAAGCGCTGCTGCCGGTGGATGCGGTCGTAGTCGCTGCGCTCCTCGCCGTAGACGTGGCGGGCCCGCACATAGTTCAAAGCCGTTGCGCCGTCGATCCTTTGCTTACCTGAACGGTCCAGCACAGTACCGAGCACACCGTCGACGACCGGTTTCGGCGCGCACACCTCGACGCCGCCGACCTGATTCACCATCGCCTCGAATCCGGCGAAATCGATGCCGATGAAATGGCCGATATTCAGTCCTGTCATCTTGCGGATGACGTTCACCAGGCATTTCGGTCCGCCGAGGGCGTATACGGCGTTGAGTTTGTCGCCGATGGCGGACGGATAGGTGTCGTCGGTGTACACGCCCTTGTCGTTGTTCCAGCCCTGGCACGCCGGGCGGGTGACGTCGAGATCGCGCGGGAAGGAGACCGCGACCACCCGGGCCCGGCTGGCTGGAATGTTGACCAGCATGACGGTGTCGGAGCGGGCGCCCTCCGCATCCGCCGTTGTGCCCGCACCGACCTCGCTGTTGGCGCCCGCGCGGGAGTCGGTGCCGATGATCAGGAAGTTCTCGTCACCGAGCTGGCCGTCCGAATCGACGACATCGGTCTTGTCGTCATCGATTGCCGAGACATGCGTGAACTGCTTGTCGGTGTAGCGCTGGTAGGCCCAGCCGCCGCCGGTGAGCACCAGCGCGATGACCGCGAACAACGCGCCGGTGACCTGCCCGGCCAGGCGTAGCCTGCGGCGTTTGCGCTGTTTGTTCAGCGCGAGGCGGGACAGTCCGACGGTTTTCGGCCGGGCCGCGTTGTCGTCGGATTCCGTTGCGGCCGTGGCGTTTTCGATTACCGCAGGTAGTTTGTCGGTGATCTGGGACTCGGGTGCGGATTCCGGCTGGCTGGACAGGATATCGTGCAGCACAGGCGAACCCGCGGTGATCGATTCGGAATGCGCGGCGGGATCGGATAGTTCTATCGCTGGGTCGGCGTATTGATTTGCGGCCGAGTCGGATTCGTTACCGTTGTTGACGGAGTAATCCACCCCTGCGCCGAATCCCGTTGCAGCGGATCCCGTCCGGATCTTCCCGCCGTTCGGCCGGGCGGCATGCGTCGCGCGACCCGAACGCTCACTGTCCACCCGCTCGACCAACTCGTGCACCGTCAGCGGCGCCGGTCCGGATGCGGAAGCCTCATCCGCGTGGCGGGCACGCCGAGACGCGCGCGCACCGTCTCGTTCGGTGTACTCCGCCGCGGGATATCGCTCCCACGGGGCGCGACCTGAAGGCCGTGGCGAATGCCCGTGCCGATCGTCACCCACCAACGAACCCTCGCTTTTCGTTATCCGCCGCGACCGCTATGCCGACCGGCATGACCGATCCAGCCATGATAACGATTCCGGCACGGCGACCGGTGCACCTGCGGAAATGCGGCGCGAGTCGCTCGGTCAGCCGCCGCTGTGCATGACGTCGGCGGCGGAGGGGACGGTGTCGTCCTCGGGGTCGTCGAGCCAGCCCTCCGGGAGGGCGACCTTTGTCTGGGGGGAGCCTTGGCGGCCGCGGGGGCCTTGGGCGTCGGCTGGGAAGGGGACGTCCGGGTCGAGTTGGCCGACGAGGTCTTCGATTTGGGTCAGGCTGGAGACCGTCGCGAACTGGCGGCGCAGGTGCGAACCGACGGGGAAGCCCATCAGGTACCAGGCCATGTGCTTGCGGATATCACGCATGGCCTTGTCCTCGCCGTCGTGTTCGACCAGCAGGCCGGCGTGGCGGTACAGCACCTCGCCGACGCGGCCGAGCGCCGGGCCGTCCGGAATGGGTTCGCCGCGCAGCGCGGCGGACAACTCCGCGAACAGCCACGGACGGCCGAGGCAGCCGCGTCCGACCACCACGCCGTCGCAGCCGGTCTCGGCCACCATCGCCAATGCGTCGGCGGCGCTGAAGATATCGCCGTTGCCGAGGACCGGGATGGTGGTGACGGCCTCCTTGAGCCGGGCGATCGCACTCCAATCCGCCTGTCCGGAGTAGAGCTGGGCGGCGGTGCGGGCGTGCAGGGCCACCGCCGCGGCGCCTTCGGCTTCGGCGATGCGGCCGGTGTCGAGATAGGTGTGGTGATCGTCGTCGATGCCGATGCGGAATTTGAAGGTGACCGGCACATCGCCTGCGGCAGCGACCATTTCACGAACGATGTTGGCGAAAAGCCGCCGCTTGTACGGCAGTGCCGAGCCGCCGCCGAGGCGGGTGACCTTGCGCACCGGGCAGCCCAGGTTCATATCGATGTGATCGGCCCAGCCCTCGCCGACGATGATCCGCACCGCCTCACCGAGGGTGGCCGGATCGACGCCGTAGAGCTGCATCGAGCGCGGGTGCTCGTCGGCGTCGAAGGACATCATGTGCAGCGTCTTCTCATTGCGCTCGACCACCGCGCGGGCGGTGATCATCTCGCACACGTAGATCGAGGTCGGGCTGCCGAATTCGCGGCACAGCTTGCGAAAGGCCAGATTGGTGATGCCCGCCATCGGGGCGAGCACGACCGGCGGATCGACCGGATACGGTCCGATCCGCAGCCCGGTCTTCGCCTCGGTCGCCGCAGTCATGCCGACCATTTTCGCATTCGCCGGAAAGTGGCCGGAATCACGCCGTGCTTGACAACCGTAGACGCCGACCGGTCTGCTCATTTCGCGCCGAGCGGGCCCGAAAGGCCCGGTCATCGGAAGTATGATCTGCGTCATGGGACGCAGCTCGGACGGCCGGGAGCGGATGCTCGCCACAGCCTCCGAATTGTTCCGCGATCGGGGGATTGCCGGGACGGCGCTGATGGACATCATCGATCGCAGCGGCGCCGCGCGCGGATCGATCTATCACTACTTCCCCGGCGGCAAAGCGCAATTGGCGAGGGAGGCCACCGAGCGGGCCGGCCGCGAATTCGGCGCGATGATCACCGGATTGGTCGCGGCCGACGGTCCGGTGGTCGCAATGGGGATCTGCGTCGACTACTTCCGCCAGCGCCTGGTGGATTCCGGCTACGAGGCGGGCTGCCCGATCACCGCGGCCGCGCTGGAGCCGGGCGAGGCGATCGAGGCGCGCCGGGCGGCGGGGGAGTCCTATGCGGCTTGGGAGGCCGCGCTGGCGAATGCCCTTTGGCAGCACGGTGTTCCGCAGTCGCGGGCGGCGGCCGTCGCGACGTTGGCCATCAGCGCCATCGAGGGCGCGCTGATTCTGGCACGCGCACAACGGGATTCGGGTCCGCTCGATCGGGTGCGGGGTGAGCTGGAACGGTTCGGCGAGGCGCTGCTGCGGCAACCGACATGATCGAGCGCTACTGCTCGCGCAGGCGGCGGTGATAGATCTCCCGGACCGCCGGGTCGGGCTGGGTGAAAGCCGTTGTCGCACCGGTGAATGCGGCCACCGCCAGCTGCGCCCGATACGGCAGCAACTGCGCCGACTTGATGATTGCCGCCAATCGCCGCGGCACGGTGACGAGCGCCTTCTCCCGAATTACGGTGCGCACGACGGCATTTGCCACGTCCTCGGGATCCACCGTGGTGAGCGGTTCGATCCAGCCGGGCATCTTCGCGCCCGCCGAGAGTTCGGTGCGCACGATCCCGGGCAGCACCACCGAGACATGTACGCCGTGCTCTTTCAACTCGAGGTGCAATGCCGAGGAGAAGCCGACCACCGCGTGTTTGGTGGCGCAGTAGGTGGCCAGACCCGGAAAGCCCTGTGCCCCGGCAAGAGATGCGATGTTGATGAGGTGGCCGCTTTTGCGCGCCAGGAAACGCCTTGTGGCCAAACGGGATCCGATGATCACGCCGCGCAGGTTGATATCGATGATCCGCTCCGTCATCGCCTCGTCCTCCTCGGCGAACAACCCGGTGGGCATGATGCCCGCGTTGTTGACGAGCACGTCGAGCGGGCCGAGCTCCCGTTCCACCTCGTCGAGGAAGGCGGCGAACGCGGCCTTGTCGGTGACGTTCACGGGGAGGCCGAGCACGCGCGCGTCCGGTTCGGCGCCCAATTCAGCGGCGGTTTTGGCGACCAGTTCGACGTCGATATCGCCGATCGCGACCGCGGCGCCCGAGCGCAGGAACGCCTCCGCCGTCGCCCGGCCGATGCCGCGCGCGCCGCCGGTGATCGCGACCACCTTGCCCGCGAGCAGTTTCGCGCCATCCGCTGTTGTCATCTCGGCCCCTTTCTCGCAGTTCCGCATCGGCGCTGCGGCGCGGACGCCGCGCATGTCCGACGGGTACGCCTGCGGACCTACCCCGGGGAGATGCGATCGAATCCGCGGCGTCAGCATCAGACTGCCGGAATTCCGCGGTCCGCAACGCGGTTTCGGCGGCCATAGGGGTAAGCCGGCCCACGGAGCTAAGCTGGCTCAGACAGTGGACGCAACGCGTTCAGTAGCCTTGTCCCGAGACGCCCCACCGTGACCAGCGAGAATGGCGTCGAACCTGCGAATCACCCCGAGTAGGTCGGACAGTTATAGGCCAGGCAGTCACGCATCGGAGAGAACGAAATGGAAGAACGGACCGACAGCGGCGACGCGCCCGAAACCACGGCCGCATCGGATAGCGCCGCCGCGGTGAACCGGGCCGACGATGGCACGGATGCCGCGAAGACCGAGAGCGCACCGGAGACGAAGGATCCGAAACCGGCGGGCAGATCGGGAACCGTGCAGATCCGCGTTTCCACGGTGATTCAAACCGCGTTGATCGCGGTGCTCGCTATCGCGGTCGTCGTACTCGCCGGATTTCTGTGGTCCGCCAAATCGGATCTCGCGGATCGAAGAACTCGGGACGCGAATGATCACAAGGCCGAACAAGTTGCCACCGATTATGCGGTCGGCGCGGCCACCGTCAACTATCAGGATGTCAACTCCTGGATAGCGAAACTGAAGGCCAATACCACCGATCAGTTGGCGGGTAAGTTCGATCAGACCGCCCCGCAGTTACAACAGATTCTGGTGCCGTTGAAGTTCACCTCCACCGCGACGCCGATCACCGCGACGGTGGCATCCGAACAGGGCGGCATATACAAGGTGAACGTGTTCGTGAACGTCAATGCGACGAATGCGCAGAATCCGCAGGGCACACAGAGCACCGCCACCTACAACGTCACCCTGGACAAGAACTCGGGATGGAAGATCACCGATGTCGGTGGTGTTGATGGCGCGCTGCCGCTGAAATAGCGCGGAGCGGTTGCCCGATATTCGAAAACCCGTCGGCCGCCGGACATTCCGGCGGCCGACGCTACAGCTGTATGTACGGGTACTGCCGGTCAGCGCGCGCCGACGTCGGCGAGCTCGCGCTTCTTCGCCTCGCGGGCGAGCATGCGATCGCGCTGCTCCTCGAACTTGATGACGTCCTTGCCGAGCTTGTCCAGGAACAGGCCGAGCCGCTCGCGCACGGCCTCGCCGCGCGGCGTGAAATCGTTGCGCTCGAAGATGTTCCACTTCTTCAGCACCGGCTGCACCACCTCTTCGAGATGCTGGCGCAGGTCGTAGATGCCGTGTTTGGCCATGAGCACGCCATTGCGGCGGAAGTTGGGCATTCCGGCGCCGGGCATCCGGAAGTTCTCCAGGATCAGGGTGATCGCCTCGATGGCCTGATCCGGGGACAGATCGATGGCCGCGCCGCACATATTGCGATAGAAGATCATGTGCAGGTTCTCGTCGGCGGCGACGCGCTGGAGCATGCGGTCGGCGATCGGGTCGTCACAGACCTTGCCGGTGTTGCGGTGGCTGACCCGGGTGGCCAACTCCTGGAAGGTGACATAGGCGACCGAGTGCAGGAAGCCCGCGTCGGCCTCGGTCGGCGAGGCGAACCCGTTGGTCATGTGGACCATCCGCGCTTCCTCCAGCGCGACGGGATCGACGCCACGGGTGACCACCAGATAATCGCGCATGACGATGCCGTGGCGATTCTCCTCGGCCGTCCAGCGCCCGACCCAGGTACCCCACGCGCCGTCCTGAGAGAAGTTCTCGGCGATCTCGCGGTGATACGAGGGCAGGTTGTCCTCGGTGAGTAGGTTCGTGATCATGGCCGCTTTCGCGACCTCGTTCAGCCGGGACTGTTCCGGGTCCCAGTCCACGCCCCCGAGTGCCGCGAAATTGCGGCCTTCGTCCCACGGGACATAGTCGTGCGGATGCCATTCCTTTGCCAGGGAGAGGTGCCGGTTGACGTTCTGTTCGGCAACCGGCTCCAACTCCGTGAGCAGCTCGAGTTGAGTCAGATCCCTTGCCATGTATAAGCCCTTCAGTGAGTGCGTCCGGTCGTGCTGGTCATCCCCCCAACGTAGACCGTTGCCGATGCGGCCATACCTTACGGCACCGTAGGTGTGATGCGAAACGCATCGATAGCCCTCGCGTTTCACGGTGGTGCACGTCATACGCCGTCGTTGGCGTAGGGCGACCCTTGCGAGTCTAGGCGGGTTCGCACGAAGTGTGATCGTTCGTTCCCCTGCCGCGGCCCGCAGCGCAAGGTGTATCGCCGCGGGCCACGGCCTGTTAGCTACCGCCCCCGGAAAATCTCACTTCTTGCCGAACAGGCCGCCGAGCACGTTGCCGAGCGCGCCGCCCGCGTTCTTTGCCAGCGCCTCGCCGAGCGCCCCGCCGAGTCCGCCGCTCTTGGAACTGCCGCCGAGCAGATTGCCGAGGATGTCGCCGATCGCGCCGCCCGATGCCTGCCCGCCACCCTGTCCGCCGCCGCCCATCTGCTTGGCCAGGAAGGCGAGCACGATCGGGGCGAGCATCGGCATCACCTTGGCGATGAGATCGTTGCCGCCCGCGCCCTCGGTGTTGCCGAGCGCGCTTATCACGGTGTTCTTCTCCTCGCCGAAGACGTTGTCGACGATCTGGGCGCCCGCCTTCGTATCGACCTGGTCGATATCGACCCCGCCGTCGACGAGGTCGCCGTGGCCTTCCAGGGAGTCGACCAGCGAGGCCGCACCCTCCGGCTTGTTCGCGTTGGCCTGCAGACCGCCGAGCAGGGCGGGCAGGGCGGCTTTCACCGCATTGGTCGCGGTGGCCTGGTCGACGCCGAGTTTTTCGGCGATCTGACCGATCGGAACCTGGGAGAGCAAATCATCGAAAGAAGTCATCAGCTCCACCTTCGTCGAGGGTGTCCCCGTATCCCGGGGTCGGGCTCAGGGTAGGGGAAAGCCCGGGTGAAGTGTGGTGTTTCGTCTGCGGCCGGTCGCGTTTCGCCGATATGTCGCGCTACCCGGCCCGGCCGTACTACCTGCGGAAATGAACCGGGCACCCGGTGTGTGACCGGGTGCCCGACGCGGTGCCCCCAGTAGGGCTCGAACCTACGACCTGCGGATTAAAAGTCCGTAGCTCTACCAACTGAGCTATAGGGGCGCGGTAGGCAAGTGTAGTGGCGCGGGTGCCGAAACCCCTAACCGGGGGTTGGCCAGCGAGCGGCGAGGGGGTGCGATATCAATGTCCGGGGTTCGCCGGTAGCCGAGACATGCTGTCTCCGTTGGCAAGGCGAGTGTGGGGTGTGATCGCGCATGCGGTAAATAATTGGCACCCAGCTTTGTTCGCTGGGACACATCCTGGCTAGTATCGAATCATGTTGGCTACCAATGCCTTTGGGCGTATCGGTGGGATCATCCGGTGTTCTCGCACGGGATGTCGGCCGATCCGGCGCGGATTGGGCGATCGTTGGTCGGTTGACCGATCGGCTCCGCTTTGTGTGTGAACCCGGCTGGGGCGCTGGCTAATTCGACTTTCGAGCGGACACTGGAATTGGTTGCGAAATGTTTGCTGTAACAGATATCCGGATCGACTTGAAGCCTTACTCTCCGGTTTGCCGCGTGTCGGAAGGGATTTCCGGGTACGGTGACGCCTTGGTGAATTCCGGAAGAATCGTCGACCCACCCGGCGGATCCGGAATTCGGCTTATCGTTGATGTGCCCGAACGTGTCGCGACCGGTCCGGCTTGTCGTGGCTTACCCGATTCGATGCCGCAGGAGGCAGATCCGAGACAAAGAAATACCCGGGTGCGCACCCCCTGCGGCGCACCCGGGCAGGAAAACTATACCAGCTGGTGTGTTTCAGGATTTTCGCAAGTTTTCGTACCGAAAGTTTGAAACTGGGCGAAAACCCGGTTTGAAGTATTGATAAAACTCATAACTTCGCGCCAAGGGTCTTGTTCCTTTGGGGGTGGGTCATTGGCGGCGAGTAGGCTTCGGAGGCGTTTCGAGCATGGCACGGCAGCAAGAGCGGGCCCGCCGGACACGTGCGGCGATTATCAGGTCCGCCGCCGTTGAGTTCGGGAAGAGCGGCTATGCCGCTGCATCGCTCAACCGCATATTGGAGGGTTCACGCGCCACCAAAGGCGCTATGTACTTTCATTTCGATTCCAAGGAAGATCTGGCACGCGCGGTCCTCGAGACAGCCGTCGACCGCTACCGGTCCTCGGCCGAACGTTGGCTCGCCAGAACGGATCTCAGCGCACTCGACACCCTGCACGGCATGATCGACGAGATCGCACTGCGACTCGAACACGACATCATCGTGCAGGCCGAATTCCGGCTGATCATCGAGCCGGACTTCTACCGTGACGTGCAATCCGGCGGCGGTCGGATACTCGGGCGCGCCACCAGGGTTCTCGCGGTGCGCGCGATCGACCAGGGACAGCTGCGCGGCGACGCGGACCCCGACCGATTCACCCGCACCGTCGCCGCCGCCCTCGCCGGGCAGCGGTACCTGGTCGACCTCGCCGGCAGTCCGGTCGACCTGCGCGCCCGCTTCGAGGAAGCACTCGAGGTGGTCGTCGAATCCATGGCCACCCCCGAGTGGCTGGAAAAGTTCCGCACCGACGGCTGGCGCACCTCCGCCCGCATCGAAGAGCTCGGATTAGCGCTCTGACCAGCCGGTTTGGGAAACCCGCCGCGTCTGTCATAAGCTATCCGGGCTCCCAACGGAAACGTTGAAAGCCGGTCCGGAGGAATCCGGGGCGAGCCCCCTTCGTCTAGCGGCCTAGGACGCCGCCCTTTCAAGGCGGTAGCGCGGGTTCGAATCCCGTAGGGGGTACGGTCTTCGGACCGTTGGTAGCAGAGCAAGGCCCTGTGGCGCAGTTGGTTAGCGCGCCGCCCTGTCACGGCGGAGGTCGCGGGTTCGAGTCCCGTCAGGGTCGCAAGTGTAAAGCGTCGGAGTGAATCCGGCGCCACGCGAACGGCATTCGGTTCGGGTGCCCGCGGCCAGGTAGCTCAGTTGGTACGAGCGTCCGCCTGAAAAGCGGAAGGTCGCCGGTTCGATCCCGGCCCTGGCCACTCGATCGAAGGCGTGTCCTGCTCGGCGGGCACGCCTTCGCTGTGTTCGATCATCGTCATTTTTTGTGGGGGCCAAGCCCCCACGCCCCCGGCCGGGGGCTTGCCCCGGACCCCCGTTCTTGGTGGTCACCTTTTGTGATGATGTCACCTATCTGGGGGTTTCGGGTTGTGTGGGGCGTTGGGGTCAGTCGATTTCAGGTGTGTTGTGCTTGGTGGGCACGCCTTTGTTGTGTTTGATCATCGTTGTTTCTTGGGCTGAGGCCCCGCACCGCACCTCTAGCCGGGGCGAGGCCCTGAGCCCCGATACGGTGGTCATTTTGGGTTGGGGCGTCACGTTATTGATCAATGTGTTCGGGTTTGTGGTGTTCGCCTTACCTTCGATTCGGCGAGGTATGGGCGCAGGAAGCGCGGGATGTGGGTCGTCGGTTCTGTTTTCGGGTGGGGTGCGAGCCTGGATCGTGCCTGGCGGGGCTTCGTGCGTGGGGGCCTTCGTGAGCTGGTCCGCGGGTTATGTTGTGGCGGTTTGGCTGTCGAGCTATTGCGGTGGTGTTGGGGTGTAAGTTGCGCGCACCGACTGGTTTTCCGGCGTGCCGTTCAGATTCGTGCGCAATTGGATGTGCGTGGTGCTGAACGGTGTGCGGGAAGACTGTGGGGTGGGTTAGGTGGCTGGATTCGTCAGGTGGTGTGATGAAATGGGGTCCCAAGTGAAGGTGCCTGCTTGTGGATCCTGGTGGACGGCAAGGAAATGCAGGGTGTGCACGGTGAGTGTGGTGGAGACGCTTCGGTATTCGAGTGCGCGTTCCAATGGGGTTGAATCGCAATCGGTGACGGCGTAAGCGAGAGATACGTGTGGGAATGCCGGGGGTGGGGGTAGCTGGCGGGTGGGGCCGAATATGTGGGTCGCGGCTTCGCGGGTGTGGTCGACCAGGGCCTGCCACGCGGGGAAGAGTGTCGATGAGTCCGGTAAAGGATTGGGATGGTCGGGGGTGGCGGCCATGAGGACGCTGCTGGTGTGAATTACCGGGCCGGACATGGGGATCTCGAAGGGTGGCGTAGCGGACGCGATGGCTGCCAAGGCATCCGAATATCGGTCCAGCGATGATGGCGTGACTTCATTGCGCCACCATGGGATTCGGGTCACGGTGGCGTGCAGCCAACGGGACGTTACGGGGGCGCAGTCGGGAAAAACCCCTATTGCATCGATAGTGGGTTGCACAGATGTGGCGAACTGTGGATCGGGCAGTACATAAACATGCAGCGAGTCGCGCAGCCATGGCCATTTCAGAACGCTTGGATCAAAGATGTTCCGCACGCGGCGATCCTATGCAAGCGGATGGTGAGTTGTTGGTCACAATCGTCGCCGGACCCTCTCGACCGCTTCCCGAAAGATGTTGTCGGCGTTCGATGTTGGTTGGGTAGTTGCCATCGTGTCCAGTTCGATCTCGCGGCGACGTTGCCGAAGCTTTGCGGTGCGCCCGAAGTGGGCCCTGTCGCGCACCGAAGTGGGTCGAACGGTGCGTCACATTTTCGACGCATTCGTGGATCAGCGAATCCGAAACGGCCGCAAGCGGTTCGGCCGACGGCCGGCGCGCCCGCGGTCGAGGGGCGGTGTGGGCGTCAGCTGTTGGCGCGGACCGCGTCGAGGTATTCGGCGATGGCGTCCCGGTTGCGGGCGAGACAGTCGATGCGCCGGGACATTCGGGTGAGCTGATCTTCCAGCAGCGCAAGCATTTCCGGCGTCGCCTCGTCGAAGACGATGGAACTCGGCTGATCGAGGCAGGGCAGGATCTGCTTGATGATGCGGGTGGGCAGGCCGGCGTCGAGCAGGCCGCGGATCTGCAGTACGCGATCCACCAGGCGGTCATCGTAACTGCGGTAGCCGTTCTGGCAGCGCTGCGCGAAGATCAGGCCCTGCTCCTCGTAGTAGCGCAGCAGCCGGCGGGAGGTTCCGGTCCGCTCGGACAGCTCTCCGATGCGCATGTGTTCCACCTCATAGTGATCCGGATTGACCCTCACATCGATGTGAGGGTTCGAGCATACGGTCATGAAGATTGGCATCACCACCTTCGTCACCGACGAGGGAATCAGCGGTCCGAAGCTCGGTATGGCGCTGGAGGAGCGGGGATTCGAATCCCTTTTCCTGCCGGAACATTCGCATATTCCGGCGAGTCGGCGCTCGCCCGCCCCCGGCGGCGGGGAACTGCCGCGGGAGTACTACCGCGCCCTGGATCCGTTCATCACCCTCGGTGCCGTCGCGGCCGTCACCGAGCGGCTGGTGCTGGGCACCGGGATCACGCTGCTGATCCAGCGCGATGTCATCCACACCGCCAAGGAGATCGCGACGCTCGATCGAATCTCCAACGGGCGCTTCGTATTCGGTGTGGGCGCTGGCTGGAATCCGGAGGAGATGGCCGATCACGGCACGAGCAACTGCGGGCCATCCGGCGGATTTGGACCGATGAACTCGCGGAATTCCATGGCCGTTTCATCGATTTCGATCCGATGTACGCCTGGCCCAAACCCGTTCGGCAGCCACCCATCTTCATCGGCGGCGGCGCACCGGCGGCGAAACGGGCGATCCGGCACGGCGTGGGTTGGTTGCCCGCCGCGGTATCCGACCCCGCCGAAATCCCGGCCCAGCTAGCCCAACTCGACGGACACGACCTGCCCGTCACGGTCGCGTTCGCCCCGGCCGAACCCTCCTTGCTCGACGGCTACGCCGCGGCCGGAGTGCGGCGCGTTGTCCTGAGCATGCCCACCCTCCCGGAATCGGAAACCCTGCATACCCTCGACGTGATGCGAAAAGCGGTCGACCGCTACCTGTCCTGAGATCTCGTTATGCGTCGAGCCGAACCCACAAGGGCCGGTTCGACGCGGGACGGGCGCAAACCCGTTGCCGCCCAAGGGGACAGGGGCGGGAAGCGGACATATCGTGAGGGGATGAGCGGGGCAGACGGGATGATCGGGGACGAGCCGCTGGCGGATGGGATGGAGATTTCGCTGCGGTATCGGCTCGATCTGCGGGTGACCGATGCGCGGCGGCTGTTGGCGGCGGCGCGGCGGGCATATCTGGAGCTGAATCCGGATGCCACCGCGGCCGAGGCGCAGGGGGAGGTGCGGTGCGCGGCGGAGGCGATCGGGGAGATTCTGGCGCATGCGGGACTGTTCGGGGACGGTGAGGTGCATCGGCGGCTCGAGTCGCGCGTCGACGACGGGGTGGAGGTGGGCGGCTGGGCCGCGCGGATCTGCGTCGACGAGCCGTATCCGCTGAGCCCGTCGCCGCTCGGGAACTGTCTGCGCGGGGATGAGATCTTCGAGGTGCCCGCCCGTGATGGCGACGACGGGCTGGATGGGCGGCCCGATTTGGTGTGACCTGTGATCTTGCCCGCGTGAATCCGGGGCCGGGTTCCAAGATCGGTGGGATGCTGGGGGCATGGCCGATCAGTGGTACTACTGCTTGAAGCATCACCGGGCGGAAAACGGGAAGCGCTGCTGGTTCGCCGATCGGATGGGTCCGTACCCTGATCAGGCGACCGCGGAACGGGCATTGGACATCGTCCGGGCCCGCAACGAGCGGGAGGATTCGCGCGACCGGCGCTGGCGCGACGGGGACTGAACCCTCCTCAGACGGATCCGCTACGGTTCAAGGAAATCAGCGAACTAAGTGCTGGGGTTCCGTCACGGCTCCCGGCGGGAACAGGTAAGCAGGAGGGCGACCCTTGAGGGTTACCGTTGTTGTGCCGACCTACAACGAGCGGGAAAATCTGCCGGTGGCGGTGGAGCGGCTGACCGCGCTACCGGTGCCCGATCTGCATGTGCTCGTCGTGGACGACAATTCGCCGGACGGCACCGGTGAGGTGGCCGACAAGCTGGCGGTGGAGCTGCCGAACGTCGTCGATGTGCTGCATCGCACAGAGAAGGACGGTCTCGGCCGGGCCTACATCGCGGGTATCACCAAGGCGCTGGACGAGGGCGCGGATGTGGTGATCCAGATGGACGCCGATCTCTCGCATCCGGCCGAGGTGATTCCGGCCATGCTCGAAAAGTTGTCGACCACCGATGCGGGCGTCGTCCTCGGGTCGCGCTATGTGCCGGGCGGATCCACCGCCGCGGAGTGGAAGTGGTACCGCAAGGCGCTTTCGGCCTGGGCCAATTTCTACGTGAACCTGATCCTGCGGCTCGGCGTGAAGGACGCGACCGCCGGATTCAAGGCGTGGAAGGCGGATACGCTGCGCGCGATCGATGTGGCATCGATCCGCAGCAACGGCTATTCGTTCCAGGTCGAGATGAACTACCGGACGATCAAGCAGGGTATTTCGATCGCCGAGGTACCGATCCGGTTCGAGGAGCGCACCAAGGGCGCATCCAAGATGAGCCTGCGGGTGCAGCTGGAGTCGGCGCTCATGCCGTGGAAGCTGCTCTTCGGCCGCGCGGTCTAAGCGGACGGCCAGTCGAGCAGGGTTCGGGTGAACAACCCGCGGACCGCCTCGACATTGTCGGTCATGTTGTCGGGATCCCACCCGCTGACATCGATCGGGTCGAGGAAGGCGACGTCGACGGTGCCGCGCCGGGCGATCATCGAATTGCGCCAGGAGATTTCGCCCGCGTTGCGGATCACCACCGGGATGATCGGCACGCCGGCCTGAATGGCCATGTGGAAGCCGCCCTTCTTGAAGGGTCCCGGGCTCGGTGTGTAGGAGCGGGTGCCCTCCGGGGCCAGCGCGATGGACAGCCCACCGCGCAGCGTGTCGACGACCGGACGCAATTGGGCCTTCGCCTCCGCGGTGTTGGCGCGATCGATGAAGGTGACGCCGACGAACCGCAGCAGCGGCCCGAAGATCGGATTGTGCGTGAGTTCCTTCTTGCCAATTCCGGTGACGCCGCCGATCAGCACATTCGGCACCACGATCACGTCGAACTGGCTCTGATGGTTGAACAGGAAGATCGCGGGTCGCGGAGCCAGCGCTTTTTCCTTGCCGGATACCGTGATTCGGACGCCGATGGTGCGCAGCGCGAACCGGCTGCCGTGAACCATCAACGCGTCGGCCATTTTTCGGCGGTCGCGGGTGTAGGACTTGCTCAGCACGCCGACGAACGCGCCGACCAGTAACGCGACCAATCCGGCGACGGTGCGCAGCACATCACCGGTGGTCGGTTCGCGGCGCGGCCGGAAGCCGAGCGTCGGCCAATTCTGTTCGGTCGCGAAGGTGGTGAGCCGTGGATCGGGATCGACCGCGACCGGATGGCCCACCTGCGCGAGCAGCGGCACGTCCGCCCCGCAGGCGCTGTAGGCGTAGCTCTGCCCGAGATCGATGCCGCGCGCCGCCGCGAATTCCCGCGCGGCATCGGCTTTTCCGTTGCCCCACAGTGGTTTTCCTGCGACGAAGCCGGTGAGTATGTCGTCCTCGGTGGCCATCTCGGTGCACAGCACGTGTTCGATGCCGAGCGCCGTCGCGGCCGGTGCCACCTGGAAGCGGGTCAGCGAACTGGTCAGCACCACGGTGTGGCCCGCGGCGGCATGCGTCCGGATCAGTTGCCACGCCTCGGGATACAGGTGGCCGTAGACGGTGCGGCGGAACAGACGTTCGCCCAATTCGTCCAGGTCCGCGCTCGATCGCCCGGCCAGCGCCCGGCTGAGCTGTTGCAGGAAACGGCTGTACGGGCCGTCGGAGCCGAAGGTCCTGATCCCGGCGAGTAGGACGGTCTGCGGGTCGGCGTGCCGAAACAGCCGCCGGTACCAGGGGATTCGAATCGCGCCCGCGACCGCGCCGCCGAAGTCGAAGATCGCCGCGACTCCGGGTCCCTGTGGTCCGGAGCGGGTGGCGGCCACCGCCTCGGCCAGCTTCACCGTAGCTCCAGATCGGTGCGGTTGGACGGGTCGAGCAGGGCGGCCCGGGAGATGCGCGCCCCGATGGTGCGCAGCCGGGCGGCGAATTCGGTTCTGCGCTCGGTCAATTCGGCACGTCGCTTGGCCGAGTCGTGTGCCACCGCGGCGAGCAGGCCGTGATTGTCCGCGAGTTTGAGTGCGCTGCCGAATAATTCGGTGGAGACCGATTCCGGGCTGTGCAGCCGCTGCTGCAGCAGCATCTGTTTACCGACCGCGACGCATTCGTCGATGAACTGCTTGCGATCGAATTCGAGCGCCGGATCGCGGGCGGCCAGCCGCTCGGCCACCACCAACTGCGCGTCGAAGAACGAACGCAGCACCCGGTGCGCCATCATGAAGCCGGAGGCGGTGAGCTTGTCCAGGATCTCCGAGCCGCGGGTGTCGGCCCGGGTGTGGTTGTACCAATCCGGGTCTACCAGCAGCATTTCCGCGGTCAGCTGGTCGGCGAATTCCTTGCGCTCCGGGAAGAAGAATTCGAACTTCAGCAGGTCGCGCAGCCGGAACGCCTCCTTCCAGCCGATGCTCAGCTGATCGCTCGCACCGCTTTCCACCGCCGCCAGAATGGCCAGCTCCAGAATCGCCCGGTTGACGAACCAGTGCACCGCGCTGTTGCGGTAGAAGGCGGCCTCCAGATGCGCACCCGGCTCGATCGAGTACACCGGCTCCAACCCGCCGCGATAGACGGTGACCACCCGGGCCAGTGAAAGCTGTTCCAGCACAACGGCGAGGCTCTGTTCGTCGCGCAGCGCGGCGAGTTCACCGCGCGGCAGCTCGCGCTTCTCGATATAGCCGAGCACCGGGTTGAGCACCGAGCGCACCTCGCCCAGCGTGAGCGCGCGCTCGTGCACGCCGAGCAGTGCGAGGGTGGCCAGGGCGTTCACTGTGATCGGGGTGACCGCGTTGATACCGACCGCGATCTCGAAGGCCAAGCGCTGCACGGCCTTTCGCTCCAGCTCGGTGACACCCGGATCGGTGTCAGGGCCCGGCGCATCGGCGGCGGGCAGTGGCGAGCGCGCCTCGGTGCGGTGCAGCGGAATGATGAGCGGGCGCGGGGTGAGCGGATCGCCGTGCGCGGCAAGGCGTTCCCGTGCCGAGAGCGGTTCGCCGAATCGGACGTATACGTGCCCGGCCGAATGCTGCTGGCTGCGAACATATCTCGCGAGCCAGGCCAGGCCCTCCGGTTTCTTCTTGCCGCCGGACTGCTCGGTGGCGATGGCCCCGAGCTCGTTGAGCCGCTCGTAGGTGATCGACACCGGAACCAGCATCACATCGTCCACCCGGTTCGAACGTACTGCCGCGGCAAGATAATTCAGCAGTCCGTAGCGCGGCGGCCGCAGCTTTCCGGTGCGGGTGCGCCCGCCCTCGAAATACCACTCCAGGTTGAATCGTTTGGCCAGCAGGTAGGCGAAGTATTCCTCGACCACCGCCTTGTAGACCTCGTCGTCGCCGAAGCTGCGCCGGATGAAGACGGTGCCGGTGCGCCGGGCGATCGGGCCCATCGGCCAGAAGCTCAGATTGGCGCCGCCGATCACGTGGTTCGGTGGAAAGTCGTTGCGCGCCAATACATCACCGAGGACGAACGCGTCGACGTAAGACCGGTGCGATGGCAGGAAGACCAGCGGATACCGCCGGTTCATGGCGCGCAGCCGCTCCAGCCCCGACGCCTCGCCGTCGACCTTCCAGGTCGAGGCGTGTACCGGGCGCATGGCCTGGGTGAACAGGTCGGACACCAATCTGCTTTGCGCGGCGACGAGTTCGTTGAGCGCCTTCTCGGCCCGGCGATACACCTCGTGCGGTTTACTGCCGGACTGGTCGGCGATCAGCTCCAGCCTGCGCAGGAATTCGGGTGAGTCGAGTATCTCCTCGGCGACCAGCCGCGGCACCTTGTACCGGTCGCCGATCACATTGCGTTCGGCGCGTTCCAGCGCGACGACGGCGGCGCGGATCACCGCTCTGGCAAGCGGTTCGGCCGAACCCTTCGCCAGTAGCGCCGTCGCCTCCGGATTATTGGCGCGTAGCGCGCTGAGCAGCGCGGGTTGCCCGGTGAGCACGATATGCCGGTCCGGCGCCTTGCCGATCAGCCTGCGCTGGGCGAAGCGGTGCGGTTTGCGCGGATTGCTGAGCAGCGCGAGATCGGCGAAGGTGACCCGGCGCACCCCGTCGCGCTCCGGCGGCAGCCACAGCACCCGCACCGGAACCACGAGCGGGTCGTCGTGCCGGGTGACGAGCCGCTCGGCGACCGCGGTCGCGTCCAGGTCGAGCTGGGTGATCGGCGCGTCGGTGCCGAATTCCTTGGCGATACCGCCATCGAGTAGCCAGGCGCCGACCAGTTCGCGCTCCACATCTGTCGCCGCGTCGATGAGGGCCACCACCGAATCCGGCTGTGCCGATTGCCGAATCGACGCCGGTGCACCGTCGCTGTGCTCGATCATGGCCGTGGTCCCTCCGAAAATGGCGATCCCCCTATTCAAGCCGCCCACGGCTTTTCGCGCAGGAACTCCGGACAGCGAGTTGGCCGGGCGCGCTGTCGCGGGGTGCCCGGCGGCGGGCATCGCCCATTAAGCTGCGCGCATGGATTGGGCGTTGCGCGCGTGTGGCTGGCACGGTCATTACACCTATGCGCCGGACGAGCAGGACCTACGGGAGCGGCTGCGGGTGGATACCGTGGCCGGGGAGGCGTGGCGCTGTCTGCGCTGCGGCACATTCGTGCCGGGGGAGCCGGTGGGCCGCGGACCCGCCGATCATGCGCCCGAGGTGCCGCGCGGACGATTGCTGCGCGACCGCTGGATCATGCGCGCGCTCGCCATCGAGCGGGTGCTGCGCGCGGTGGTGCTGATCGGCCTCGCGGTGGGGGTGTTCAAGTTCCGCAGCTCGCGCGAGACGGTGCGCGCGGCGTTCGACAAGGATCTGCCGCTGCTCAAACCGTTCGCGGACCAGATCGGCTGGGATATCGACCGGTCCAAGATCGTGCACACGATCTCGTCGGCGTTCTCGCTGTCGAGCACCACGCTGCTGTGGCTCGGCGTCGGCGTGCTGGTCTACGCCGGGTTGCAGGTGATCGAGGCGGTCGGTCTGTGGCTGGTGCGGCGGTGGGGTGAATACTTCGCGGTCATCGCGACCAGCATCTTCCTGCCGCTGGAGATCTACGAGCTGACCGAGAAGATCACCGTCCTGCGCGTAGGCGCGCTGCTGATCAATATCGCCGCGGTGATCTGGCTGATCTACAGCAAGCGGTTGTTCGGCTTGCGCGGTGGCGGTAAGGCCTACCACGAGGAACATCACGCCGAGAGTTTGCTCAGCGTCGAGCGCTCGGCCCTGTCCGTACCGAATCAGGCTGCTGACGCCTGAGTTCCGCTGTGGTTGCCGACATCGACAACGGATAGTCAGGTAATGCTAACCTTACTTTCGAGTGAGGTCAGCATTACCTATGGAGGATCGTTGTCGACGACGGACGAACGCTTGCGGGTGGAGTATGTGACCGATCCGGCGGCAGCGATGTCCCGGCTGGCGGCCGCCGAACGATTCGGCGAATACGTTGTGTACGAGCGCCCCGGCGAGTGGGTATTCGCCGCCGATCCGATCGGCGCCGTCGAGCTCGACGTGGACGAGCTGCGGGTCAGCTGGAACGGGCGCACCACCGCGAGCTCGTGGGACGGTAGCCCGGCCGCGGTGCTCGACCGGGTGCTCGGCACGCTCCCGCTCGGTGACCGGTCGGCCTACGGCTGGCTCGGATTCGAGTTCTGCGCATGGGCTTTGGATGCGACGCGGCATCTGCAACCGCGAACAACACTGGCGCACTTGATGATTCCCCGCATCGAGGTGCGGGTGGGCGAGTCCGGCGTCCGGTTCTCCGGTGCGACGCTCGCCGAGGCCGACGAGATTCGCGAAATGATCGCCGCGTCGCAGGAATCCGAATTGCCGCCGGCGCATCCGGTGGACGTGCGGCCGGATCCGACCGACTACCGCGGGCGGGTGGCCGAGGCGGTCGCCGAGATCGGCGCCGGGCGGTATCAGAAGGTGATCCTGTCCAGGAAGGTCGAGCTGCCCTTCGCCGTCGATGTGCCCGCCACCTACCGGCTCGGGCGCGCACACAACACGCCCGCCCGGTCGTTCCTGTTGCGGCTCGGCGGTTTGGAGGCCGCGGGCTTCAGCCCGGAGCTGGTCGTCTCGGTGGACGACGAGCGGATGGTCACCACCGAACCGCTGGCGGGCACCAGGGCGTTCGGCCGCGGCGCCGCCGCCGATTCGGCCGCGCGGGCCGAACTCGTCGCGGATCCGAAAGAGATCGTCGAGCACGCGATTTCGGTGCAGACCGCCTTCGCCGAGATCGCCGGGGTCGCCGATCCCGGTACGCCCGCGGTCTCGGATTTCATGGCGGTCCGCGAGCGCGGCAGCGTGCAGCATCTGGCCTCGACCGTGCGTGGCCGACTGGCCGCCGACCGGTCCAGCTGGGACGCGCTCGCGGCGCTGTTTCCCTCGGTGACCGCGTCCGGAATTCCCAAGCGGGCGGGCGTCGATTCGGTGTTCCGGCTCGACGGCGCGCCGCGCGGGTTGTATTCCGGTGCGGTGGTGACGATTTCGCCGACCGGTGCGTTGGAGGCGACGCTGGTGTTGCGCGCTGTGTATCAGACCACAGCGGGCGCCTGGCTGCGCGCGGGTGCGGGCATCGTCGGCCAGTCGCGGCCCGAGCGGGAATTCGAGGAGACCTGCGAAAAGCTCGGCAGCGTCGCGCCGTACGTCGTCAAGGCGCAGTTGGACGGATGATCACCAGGCCTCCCCGCCGGTTTGCGGGGAGGTATCTTCCTGGGGTATCACGTTCTGGCACAACCAATTTCGTCGTGGCCTGTGCACTGGGGTCCCGATCTCCCGGCCCCGCGTAGCTCGGCCGGGATGGGCGACGGTGGTGCTCCCGCAGACGCACCACCGTCTGCTCATCGGAGTTCAGGGCCAGCCACCAGCGCCTTCTTGTCGATCTTGCCGACCGCGGTGACCGGAAGGGTTTCGGTGCGGCGCAGCACATCCGGCAGCTTGTAGGTGGCCAGGCCCCTGGCGGTCAGGAAGGCTTTTATCTCCGCCAGCGTCGGCATCGCGGCGTCGACGACCAGTACGGCACAGACCTTTTCGCCGAGGGCGGGGTCCGGCAGACCTACGGCCGCGGCGTGCCGCACCGCCGGGTGGGCCAGCAGGTGCTCCTCCAACTCGTCGCAGGAGATGTTCTCGCCGCCGCGGTTGATCACGTCCTTGATCCGGCCGGAGACCACCAGATGGCCGCTGGGCAGGCGGCGGACCAGATCGCCGCTGCGGTAGTAGCCGTCCGGGGTGAATGCGCGGGCGTTGTGCTCGGGTGCGCGGTAGTAGCCGCGAATCGTATAGGGGCCCTTGGTGAGTAGTTCGCCCTCAACGCCAGGGGGCACATCGTTGCCGTCGGCGTCGACCACCCGGATCTCGTCGGCGGGGGACAGCGGCCTGCCCTGCGTGGTGGCGACGAGTTCCGGATCGTCGTCGAGGCGGGTGTAATTCAGCAGGCCCTCCGCCATGCCGAACACCTGCTGCAGCGCGGCGCCGAGCGCGGGGGTCACCTCGCGCGCGTTCACCTCGGCCAGGCGCGCGCCGCCCACCTGCAACAGCCGCAGCGAGCTCAGGTCGGCCGTTTCCCATTCGGTTGCCGCGCACCACAATTGAGCCAGCGGCGGCACCACCGCGGTGACCGTCACCCGATGCCGCTGGATGGCCGCGAACGCGCTCTCGGGGCTCGGATCGATGCCGAAGACCACCGCGGCACCCGCCGCGACGGCGCCGAAGATGCCGGGGCAGGCCAGCGGAAAGTTGTGTGCCGCAGGCAGTGTCACCAGGTAGACGTCGTCGGGGGTGAGCTCGCAGACCTCGGCGCTCGCGGTCGCGTTGTAGACGTAGTCGTCGTGTGTGCGGGCGATCAGCTTGGGCAGGCCCGTCGTGCCGCCGGAGACCAGCAGCAGCGCGATATCGGACGGATCCGGCTCGGGCAGCGAATCACCCTCGCGCGGCACCGAATTCAGGTCGGTCTCGCCGCCGGGGTCGCCGAGCACCAGGACATGGCGCAGCGATGGCACGGATTCGCGCACGGTCGCGGCCAACTCGCGATAGTCGAAATCGCCGACGCGGTCCGGGATCACGTAGCCGACCGCACCGGAAAGTTCGGCCAGATGCGCGATTTCGGCGCGCCGGTGCGCGGGTAGCGCGAGTACCGGGATGATGCCCGCGCGCAGCATGCCGAACAGGACGGTCAGGAATTCGGGCACGTTCGGCAACTGCACCACCACTCGGTCGCCGGGGGTGATGCCGAGGGCGAGCAGACCGTTGGCCATTCGATCCGCGGCGGCGTCCACGTCGGCATAGCTGCGTGCGCCGCGCTCGTCGAGCAGGGCGGGCCGGTCCGGATGCCGCCGGGCCGCCGCGCGCAGCAACTCGCCGAGGGTGCGGCCGGACCAGTGGCCCGCCGCCCGGTACGCGGCGGCCGCCGACTCCGGAAATGGGACGTAGCCGTCTCGATGGGTGCCGGTCGCTGCGGTTGTCGTCACGGTCTGCCTCGCATTTACTCGGATCCAGATTTCTAAGGTTAGGCAACCCTATCTCAATGCGTTAGGCTGCTGCCGAACAGTGCTCGGTCGACAGGGAGGTGCTCACGCGTTGACAGTCCGGTCGAATCGGCGTCGACGACCGGATCGGACGGGATTGCGGGATCCACACCGTATTTCGGGGCCCGCGCGCTCGCACGAAACCATCCCGTCCAGTCACATTAAACTCCCCGGCATGACGCGCTGGGACACCACGAATATCCCCGATCAGACCGGTCGCATCTTCATCGTGACCGGCGCGAACAGCGGGTTGGGCGCGGTGATCGCGCGGGAGCTGGCGGCGGCAGGCGCCGAGGTGATACTGGCCTGTCGCGACCTGGCACGGGCCGAAAAGGTTGCGGCCGAACTCGGTTCGCGCGCCGTCGTGCGCCGGCTGGATCTGGCGGACCTGTCCTCGGTGCGCGAATTCGCCGCGGCCATCGACCGGGTGGATGTGCTGATCAACAATGCCGGAGTGATGGCGGTACCGCTGTACCGCACCGCGGACGGCTTCGAAATGCAGATCGGCACAAACCATCTCGGGCATTTCGCGCTGACCGGCCTACTGCTGCCGAAGATTTCGGATCGCGTCGTCACCGTCGCCAGCGGTGCGCACACGATCGGCCGGATCGATCTGGACGACCTGAACTGGGAGCGGCGTAGCTATCAGCGCTGGCTCGCATACGGTCAGGCCAAGCTGGCCAACCTGATGTTCCACTACGAACTGCATCGCAGGCTCACCGCCGCGGGCGCCGAACTCGCCGCGGTGGCGGCGCATCCCGGCTACGCCGCGACGGAGCTGATGTCGCATACCGAATCGCTGCTCGGCCCGATCATGGCGCTCGGCAATCGGCTGCTCGCGCAGAGTGCCGAAATGGGCGCTCTCCCCGAACTTTTCGCGGCCACGGCACCCGAGGCCGAACCGGGTGGCTACTACGGGCCGACCGGATTCGCCGGTATGCGCGGCTATCCCGGCCGGTCCGGTTCGACCGGCGCGGCGCGGGACGCCACCGTCGCCAAGGGATTGTGGGAACTGTCCGAACGACTCACCGGTGTCTCGTTTGATTTCGGCGGATGAGTCAGCTCAATATGTGCACGTCGTAGAAGAACTGGTAGCGGTCCGGATTGTCGGGCAGGAACCAGTGGAAGCCCGCCAGTAGAAAGACCGCGACGAGGTTGATCGCGATCACTACGCCGAGGAAGCCGATCGCGATCATGCCGAGCCGGGTATACGGCTGCTTCGGAAAGTCCTGTGCCGCCGTCTCGTTCGCGAAGGCCATGGCGGCGCCCGCCGCGACGATGGCGGCCGCGAACAGGATGAGCGCCCACACGTAGAGGTGCAGGCCGAGCACCGGGCCGCCGTAGCCGGGATCGCCGGGCAGGATGTGCAGCATCGTCTGCCGCCAGGATGCGAATCCGCCTGCGGCACAGGCGACTATGGCCAGGCCCCAGCCGGTGGCGTAGTCGTGCGGGGTGACCGTCGACGTCATCGCCCGCCGCACGATATAGGCCCCGCCGAGCGCCGCGAGCAGCATGAACATGCGCTGCACCAGGCACAGTGGGCACGGATAGTCCCATGCGATGAACTGGACGCCGAGCCCGCCGCAGACCACGCCGGTCCAGCCGATGACGAAAATCCAGGCCAGCCAGTATTGGACGCGGCCGAGCGGCCGGGCTGTCGCCTGCTCGCTCACCAGTTCAACCCCAGCCCGAGGCCGCCGGTGATGTGGTGGGCCATGAGCAGGATCGTCGCGATCAACAGAATCCACCAGCCCGCCAGCACCATTCGGCGGGGTTTCCCGCGGTCGAGCACGACGAGGACGTACAGCAAACCTCCGAAGATCAGCGTGTCCATAGCAGGCGGACATTACCGGGGTGACCTGGACGGGCCTGCTCGGACACGCCGCCTGGACGTGACGACGGTCATATCCGAAGTCATGTCACAGTGCGCGCCGTCGCGTCGTCGTCCTAGTGAAGCCAACCGAAACCGAACAAGGAACGAGGGACATCATGGACGCCCGCTTCGATCTTTTCGCCAACCAGGTCACCAGCAAGTTCGTCAAGCGCATCATCACCGCGGGCAAGGTGGTCGATGAATCCGGATTGCCTTCGGCCACTTACGAACTGGTGAAGATCCGGGCCAGCCAGATCAACGGCTGCGGCTACTGCACCGATATGCACACCAAGGATGCGCTGCACGCGGGCGAGGACCCGGTGCGGCTCAACCTGGTCGCCGCATGGCACGAGGCCACCGTATTCACCGAGTCGGAGCGCGCCGCGCTGGCCCTCACCGAGGCGGCGACCCGAATCGCCGACGGCGGCAGCATCAGCGACGCGGTCTGGGCCGATGCGCGCAAGCATTTCGACGACGACCAGCTCGGCGCGCTGATCGCGGCCATCGCGATGATCAACGCCTGGAATCGGCTGAACACCATCATCCGCAACCCGGCCGGGTCCTACGTGCCGGGCCAGTGGGGCTGATCTCGATGGGATCCGGGCGATGTGTCGTGTGGCACTGTTGCGCCGCGCCCGACGCATCGCCTGGTACAGTCGCCGACGTGCAGCGCGCGTATTTCTGGTTTAGCAAGCCGGCCCTGGGTGGGTCGGTCTGCGGCAACCACATGCGCTGACACCTTCCACCCCGAGCCGGACGATGGACCGGCTCGACGGGTTTGCACAACGTCCGTGGGTCGGCCGTGACGAAAAGGAATCCACCCACGATGACAACCGCAGCCGAGATAGCCGCACCCGATCCCATATCTACTGGCGACACCGCCGACCTGGACGATCGACGCACGATTTCGCTCAGCCCGCTGCGTTCCCCCGCCGACGTGCGCCGCGCACACCCCATCACCGACGAACTCGCCGATGTGGTGCGCGCCGGGCGCAAGGCGACCGTCGATGTGCTCAACGGCGCCGACGACCGCCTGATGGTGATCGTCGGCCCGTGTTCGGTGCACGATCCGGTCGCGGCGATCGATTACGCGAAGTTGTTGGCCGCCAAGGCCGTCGAACTCGGCGACCGGCTGCACGTGGTGATGCGGGTGTACTTCGAGAAGCCGCGCACCACCCTCGGCTGGAAGGGGCTGATCAACGATCCGCACCTGGACGGCAGTTTCGACGTGAACACCGGCCTCGGGCTCGGCCGCAAACTGCTGGTCGACATCACCGCGCTCGGGTTGCCGGTGGCGTGCGAATTCCTCGATCCGATCACCCCGCAGTACATCGCGGACCTGGTGTCGTACGGCGCGATCGGCGCCCGCACCGCGGCCAGCCAGGTGCATCGGCAGTTGAGCAGCGCGCTGTCCATGCCGGTGGGCATCAAGAACGGCACCGACGGCGATGTGCAGGTCGCCGTCGACGGCGTGCGGGCCGCCGCGGCCAGTCATGTCTTCCCCGGCACCGATCTCGACGGCCGGGCCGCGCTGGTCCGCACCGCGGGCAACCCGGACTGCCACGTCATCCTGCGCGGCGGCAGCACCGGAACCAACTACGACGCGGCCTCGGTGGCCGAGGCGTGCATCCGGCTGGAGAAGTCCGCGCTGCCGCAGCGCGTCGTCGTCGACGCCAGCCACGGCAACAGCAACAAGGACCACAACCGGCAGGTCGACGTGGTCACCGATATCGCGGGCCGGTTGGCCGCCGGTGAGCCGGGCGTCGTCGGGGTGATGCTGGAGAGCTTCCTCGTCGAGGGCCGTCAGGATCTGACCCTCGGCCGGGCCGACGAGCTGACCTACGGTCAGTCCATCACCGACGCCTGCCTCGACTGGGCGCGCACCGCGCAGCAACTGGACCGGCTCGCCGACGCCGTCGCGCAGCGCCGAGAGCGCTGACGCCGCAATGGATTATCTGGCGGCGGCGGCTCGATCAAACTCCGCGGGCCAGCCGTCGGCCGGGCCGGGTGGGTCGGTGTACAGGCGTGCGGCCAGCCAGTGGTCGCGCCGGACACCGCGCTGCATGCTGCCGAGCCTGCACAGCCCCTCGTACCGGAATCCGGTGCGGCGGGCGACGGCCGCCGAGGCGTAGTTGCCGACGAAGGCGCGCCAGCTGATTCGTTGCAGCGCCATGCCGTCGGGTTGAAATGCGAAGTCGCACACCAGGTTCACCGCCCTGGACATCAGACCGCGGGACCGCTGCGCCGAGCTCTGCCAAAAGCCGATCTCGGCGGCGGTCTCATCGCGTCCGCCGAGCCCGATGGTGCCGATCAGTTCGCCGTCGGGCCGTAATCGCAGCGCCCACACCGGGCTGCGGCCCGCCCAGCCGGGGCCGACGACGTCGTAGATGAAGGTTTCCGCGTCGGACCGGTGGTACGGCACCGGAATGGTCACCCATTCGCCGATCTGTGGATCCTGGCAGCACTCGACGATCGTTTCGATATCGGCCGCGGTGGGTGGCGTCAGCCAGACCGTTCCATCGGAAAGGATGCGTTCCTCCATCGAGTCATGGTGCCACGGTCCGCGCCGGATCATCCGGTTTGCCCGTCCGCGAATCGAGGCGATTCGGGCGGGCCGTACAATCTGCTCGATGGTTGCCGCTCTTCTCGCCGACTTGTTCGAATCCCATAGGGGGCATCTGCTCTCCGTCGCCTACCGGCTCACCGGGAGCGTCAGCGCAGCCGAGGACGCCGTGCAGGAGAGCTGGTTGCGCCTCGGTGGGGTGCACCAATCCGAAATCGAGGACCTGCGCGCCTGGCTCACCACCGTGGTGAGCCGAATCTGCCTGGACCACTTGCGTGGTGCCGCGGTACGCCGGGAAAACTATGCCGGCCAATGGTTGCCGGAACCGATCGTCACCGGGGCCACCCCGTCCAGCATGCCTGACCCGCTGGAATCCATTGTGCGCAAACAGGAGTGCCGCCTGGCCGCGATGGTGGTGCTCGATACGCTCACCCCGCCGGAGCGGGTGGCGTTCGTGCTGCACGACGGGCTCGGCGTGCCGCTCGGCGAAATCGCGGACATTATCGACGTTTCCGTGGCGGATGCCGAGCAGTCGGCGGTGCGCGCCCGAAAAGCGATGGCGCACATCCCGCCACCGGTCACCGACGCCGAGCACACGGCCGCGGTGCGGCGGCTGCTCGATGCGCTCCGCACCGGTGATCTCGACGCGATAACCGCTGCGCTGCACCCGGATTCGCGGGTCATCGAGGATGACGGCGGTGCGTCGCCGACCGCGATCAACGTGGTCTGCGGGCGGGAACGGATCGCGCAATTCTTCCTCGAGCTGGTGCGGCGGTTCGGGGCGGGCTCGGCGCAGGATTCGCCGGGTGGTTACGAATTCGCCCATGTCAATGGACAACTCGGCCTGGTGGTCAAGGGCGATCCCGGCGAATTCGGGCTCGGCGGCTGGCCGGCCCGGGTGCTGGGATTCGTCGTTCGCGACGGGCTGGTCTGGGGCGCATACGATCACGCGAATCCGGCCAAGCTCACCGGGATCCGGCTCGGCTGAACCGGGCGCGGTGACCGAGATCACTCGGTCCGCCGACGGGACGGTCAACGCCGTTACGGGCCTCGACTACCCTGCGAAATATGTCCTCGCAACCCGCGACCGTCGCGCGCCTGCGCCCCTTCGCCTCCACGATCTTCGCCGAGATGACCGAGCTGGCCGTCCGCCACGACGCGGTCAACCTCGGCCAAGGTTTCCCGGACACCGACGGCCCGGCGGGCATGCTGGAGGTGGCCAGGAAGGCCATCGCCGACGGCATGAACCAGTACCCGCCCGGCCGGGGTATGCCGGTGCTGCGCCAGGCCATCGCGGCCGACCGCAAGCGCCGCTACGGCATCGACTACGACCCGAATTCCGAAGTGCTGGTCACGGTCGGCGCGACGGAGGCGATCGCCGCGGCGATCCTCGGCCTGGTCGAGCCCGGCGGTGAGGTGGTGCTCATCGAGCCGTACTACGACTCGTACGCGGCGGCGGTCGCGCTGGCGGGCGCGACGCGGCGCACCGCCCGGCTGGTGCCGGACGGCGACGGATTCGTGCTCGATCTGGACAGCCTGCGGGCCGCCATCACCCCGGCCACCAGGATGCTGGTGGTGAACTCGCCACACAATCCGACCGGTGCCGTACTCGGCCGCGACGATCTCACCGCCATCGCCGAAATCGCCTGTGCGCACGACCTTCTCGTGCTCACCGACGAGGTGTACGAACATCTGACCTACGACGGCGTCGAACACATCAGCCTCTCGACGCTGCCGGGTATGTTCCAGCGCACCGTCGTGGTCTCCAGCGCGGCGAAGACCTTCAATGTGACGGGCTGGAAGACCGGTTGGGCGCTCGGCCCGGCGAACCTGATCGATGGTGTGCTCGCGGCGAAGCAGTTCCTCACCTTCGTCGCGGGCGGGCCGTTCCAGCCCGCAGTCGCGTACGCGCTGGACAACGAGCAGGACTGGATCGCCGGACTGCGTAATGATCTGTCGGACAAGCGGCTTCGGTTGTCCGCCGCGCTGGCCGATACCGGTTTCGGCGTGAAGTCAACGGCCGGAACCTATTTCGTTACCGCCGACATCACCCCGATGGGTGCGGCGGACGGTATGGCGTTCTGCCGCGAACTGCCCAAGCGGCTCGGCGTCGCCGCAGTGCCGGTGAGCGTATTCGTCGATCATCCGGAGGAGTGGAATCACCTGGTGCGCTTCGCATTCTGCAAGCGCGACGAAACGTTGGACGAGGCGGTGCGGCGCCTGCGCGCCGCGCACAACAAGTAGCCTCTACGTCCTTCGCAACGCCTGCGGCGCGCGCCAGTGGTACTTGCGCGCCAGCAGGCGCAGCACGATGGCGGCCAGCGCGGCGAGTCCGCCGGTCCAGGCCCGGTATTCGCCGTAATAGAGCAGCGTCGCCGTGGTCGCCGCGCCGATCAGCGCGGGCACCGCGTACAGCTCCTGGTCCGGGCGCAGCACGCTCGGCGTCTGCCCGGCCAGCACATCGCGGATGACGCCGCCACCGATCGCGGTGACCATGCCGAGCAGCGCGGCGGTCGGCGCACCGGTGCCGTACGCGTAGGCGACGACCGTTCCGGTGACGCAGAACAGGCCGAGCCCGATGGCGTCGAAGATCTCCAGCGGCCCGCGGATCAGCCGGGCCGGCGGATGCCGGAGGAAGACGATGAGCGCGGCGAGCAGCGAAACGCACAGGTAGGTCAGGTCGGTGAAGGCGGCGGGCGGGGTGCGCCCGATCAGCAGATCGCGGGTAACCCCGCCGCCGAGCGCGGTCGCGCAGGCCAGCACCGCCATGCCGAAGATGTCGAAATCCTTGCGGACGGCGAGCAGCGCACCCGAGGTCGCGAAGGAGAGCACCCCGAGCAGTTCGCCGGTCCGCTGCGCGGCGTTGACGGCCGAGTCGAGCTGGGTCGCCATGATGTCGATGCCGGCCACTGGCCCGCGCTCCCTTCGTGAATCCGAGTTTTCACGAGGAAGTTAACGCACGCTGAGCGGTAACTATGCCAGCGAGGGACGGGCCTTGTCGGTGGCGAGCAGCACCGCGATGGTGCCGAGCACGGTGCCCATCAGATAGCGCTGCATCCGCAGCCACAGCGGACGACCGGCCAGGAAGGTCGAAATTCCGCCCGCGCCGAGCACGATCATGCCGTTGACGGTCAGCGCCACCGCGATCTGCACCGAGCCGAGGCAAAGGCTTTGCAACCACACTCTGCCGTGTTCCGGCGTGACGAACTGCGGGATCAGCGCCATGTACATGATGGCGATCTTCGGGTTCAGCAGATTGGTGACCAGGCCCATGGTGAACAGCCGCCGGGTCGGGTCGGCGGGCAGCGGCGACGGCGCGAAAACCGAGACGCCGCCGGGGCGCAACGCCTTCCACGCCAGCCACAGCAAATAGGCCGCGCCGGCCAGTTTCAATCCCAGATACAGGCCCGGGACCAGGGCGAATACGGCGGTGATGCCCGCGGTGGCCGCGGTGAGGTAGACCCCGAATCCGGCGGCGACTCCGGTCAGCGAGATGAGCCCGGCGCGCCTGCCCTGCGATACCGTCCGCGACACCAGATACATCATGTTCGGCCCGGGCGTGAGCACCATGCCCAGCGCCGCGGCCCCTACTCCCAGAATTGCGGCGGTTCCGATCATGTCTCGATCGTCGCGTGCCGCGGCCGCCGCGTCTCGGTCCAGTCTTCGCCTGCTGGACACGCCTAGATCGGCGTGTCGCAAACCGTGTGTTACGGCGTGTCGGAATAAACGGATCCGGATTTGCGCTGCATGGTGCCGGTTCGCACCCGCGGGGCGTCGTGGTGTCGGAGGGGTCCGGAAGAATGGGCGGGAGTCGAAGCCAAGGAGGGACTGTGACCGACGGTCCACTGATCGTGCAGAGTGACAAGACGCTGCTGCTGGAGGTCGACCACGAGTTGGCCGACGCGGCGCGGCAGGCGATCGCGCCGTTCGCCGAGCTGGAGCGCGCACCCGAACATGTGCACACCTATCGGGTGACACCGCTCGCGCTGTGGAACGCGCGCGCCGCCGGGCACGATGCCGAGCAGGTTGTCGACGCGCTGGTCAACTTCTCCCGGTACGCGGTGCCGCAGCCGCTGCTGGTCGACGTGGTCGACACGATGGCCCGCTACGGCAGGCTGCAGTTGGTCAAACATCCCGCGCACGGGCTCACGCTGGTCAGCCTGGATCGCGCGGTGCTCGAAGAGGTGTTGCGGCACAAGAAGATCGCGCCGATGCTCGGCGCCCGCATCGACGACGACACGGTGGTCGTGCACCCGTCCGAGCGCGGCCGGATCAAGCAGATGCTGCTCAAGATCGGTTGGCCCGCAGAGGATTTGGCGGGTTACGTGGATGGCGAGGCGCATCCCATCGAGCTCGATTACGAGGGTGGTCACTGGCAGCTGCGCGACTATCAGCAGCTGGCCGCGGATTCGTTCTGGGCGGGCGGGTCCGGCGTCGTGGTGCTGCCGTGCGGCGCGGGTAAGACAATGGTCGGCGCGGCCGCCATGGCCAGGGCCAAGTCGACCACGCTGATCCTGGTCACCAATACGGTCGCGGGCAGGCAGTGGCGGCGCGAGCTGCTGGCCCGCACCTCGCTCACCGAGGACGAGATCGGCGAATACTCCGGTGAGCGCAAGGAGATTCGGCCGGTGACGATCGCGACGTATCAGGTGATCACCCGCCGGACCAAGGGCGAGTACAAACATCTCGAGCTGTTCGACAGCCGCGATTGGGGTCTGGTCATCTACGACGAGGTGCATCTGCTGCCTGCGCCGGTCTTCCGGATGACCGCGGACCTGCAGTCCCGCCGCCGGCTCGGCCTCACCGCGACGCTGGTCCGCGAGGACGGTCGCGAGGGCGACGTGTTCTCGCTCATCGGACCCAAACGCTATGACGCGCCGTGGAAGGATATCGAGGCGCAGGGCTGGATCGCCCCGGCCGACTGTATCGAGGTGCGGGTCACGCTGACCGATGCCGAACGCATGGCGTACGCGACGGCCGAACCCGAGGAGCGGTACAAGCTGTGCTCCACCGCGCATACGAAAATCGCCGTGGTGGAATCGATCCTGGCCCAGCACCGGGAGGCGCCGAGCCTGGTGATCGGCGCCTACTTGGATCAACTCGACGAGCTCGGCGTCGCGCTGAACGCGCCGGTGATCCAGGGTTCGACGAAAACCAAGGAGCGCGAGGAACTCTTCGACGCGTTCCGGCGCGGTGAGATCCCGGTGCTCGTGGTGAGCAAGGTGGCGAACTTCTCCATCGATTTGCCGGAAGCCTCGGTGGCCGTGCAGGTTTCGGGTACCTTCGGCTCGCGGCAGGAGGAGGCGCAGCGCCTCGGCAGGCTGCTGCGGCCGAAACACGATGGCGGACAGGCGCATTTCTACTCGGTGGTATCCCGCGACACGCTCGACGCCGAGTACGCCGCACACCGCCAGCGTTTTCTGGCCGAGCAGGGGTATGCCTATCGCATAACCGATGCCGACGACTTGCTGGGTCCGCCCATCGGATAAGCGGAGACCAATCCTCCACAACGTGTGCTAGGAATACATCGTGCGACGCTTCGAATTCCCAGTTGACCGAAGGCACGCGCACGCGGTCAACGAGGTTTTCGCCGCACTGCGCAGATTGCGGATAATGGCCGTCGCGGCGGCGCTGGCCTGCGTCGCGGTCACGGCCGCCCTGGTGTGGGTCGACCATCCGTGGGCCTACATGGTGGCCATCGCGTTCGGGCTCGGCACGCTGATCGCGGCCTGGGTCGCGCTGTGGACCCCGCACCGCTCGAGCATCGACAAGCTCTATCACGAAAGCGAATTGGTGCCCGCCGTCGTCTCGGAGACGTATCCGAGCGGGGTGGTGCTGCTCGCACTCGTCGATGTCGCCAAGCCGGAGGCGCCGGACCCGCGCTACGCGTTGATCACCAGGAAAGTGCGCACGCTGCCCGGTCATCAGGCCAAGGCGGGCGAGCGGGTGCCCGCGGTGGCGGTGCGCACCGATCGGGCGCCCGGCGTCGGCGAGCGCTGGCAGTCGGTGAGCGCCATGCCCATCGCCTGGGGCACCCGCGACGGCGCCGTCATCGAACGCGCCCGCGCCGCCATCAGCGAAACCGAATGGCGTTTGCTCACCGACAATCTCGGCCTCGCCGATAAAGTGCGCCGCACCTCCACCAAGCGGCTGCTGCTCGATCCGCATCAGCTGCCCGGAGAATTAGGGGTCTGACCCGACCGTCCTGCCCCCTAGACTCGGGTGATGGTGCCAACGGCCGATCTGCTGGCGTTCGTCGCGGCAAGCATTCTGTTAATCGTCATTCCGGGGCCCGGTGTGCTGTTCACCGTCGGGCGGGCACTGGCGCTCGGCCGTCGCGCGGCACTGGTTTCGGTGCTCGGGCATTCCGCCGGCGTCCTGGTGGAGCTGATCCTGATCGCATTCGGGCTCGGCACGCTGCTCGCCGTCTCGGCGGTCGCGCTCACCGTCATCAAGTTCGCCGGCGCGCTTTACCTTGTCTACCTGGGTATTCAGACCTTCCGTGACCGAAAGTCGTTGAGCGAGGCGCTTTCCGCGCGGGTCGAGCCCGCGTCCGGTAAGCGGGTGTTCCGGCAGAGTTTCATCGTCGGCGTCACCAATCCCAAGGGGATCGTGTTCTTTTCGGCGGTGCTGCCGCATTTCGCCGATCCGCGGGCCGGTTCGCTGCAGCTGCAGTTCTTATTGCTCGGCAGCATTTTCCTGGCGATCGCGCTGGTGTCGGACAGTGTCTACGCGCTGACCGCGGCGGCCGCGCGGAACTGGTTCGCGAAGTCGCCGCGCAGGTTGTCGGCGGTCGGCGGTGCGGGCGGGGTATTGATCGTCGGGCTCGGCGCTTCGGTGGCGCTGAGCGGAACGAGCGACTGACGGACTGCCGAATCCGGCGGGCGCTATCCCCGCTGGACGTCCGAACCGGCTACCGTACACCGGGTATCCGGATCGAGGAGGGGTGGTCGTCGCGATGAAATGGTGGTCCGGCCCGTTGGCCGTCGGTATGGTGGGCGCGCTCGGGCTGACTTCCGCCGCCGTCGCACCGATGGCGAGCGCCGACATCGCCAATCCGTTCGTCGGCGCCCCCGGCCTCGGCGATCCCTACTATCCGCTCGACGGCAACGGCGGATATGACGTGCGGCACTACGACATCGGCATCGACTACGACCCGCCGAGCCACCTGCTCACCGGCACCGCCCGGATCGATGCGGTGGCGACGCAGGCGCTCGGGGCGTTCAACCTGGATTTCGCCGGACCGCAGGTGCGCACGGTCTCGGTGAACAACCTGCCCGCCACCTTCGATCGCAACGGCGAGCACGAGCTGACCATCTCACCCGCGCTGCCGCTGCTGCCCGGGCTGCCCTTCACGGTGACGGTCGAATACTCCGGGACAGCCGCCGACACCCAGGGCGAGGGGTGGACCTACTCGTCCGGCGGCGGCGCGTTCGCCGCCGGTGAGCCGCACAGCGCCGCCACCTGGTACCCGCTCAACGACACCCCTTTGGACAAGGCCACTTTCACGCTGCACGCCACCGTCCCCGCGGCATGGGAGGTGATGTCCAACGGGGTGCGCACCCAGGACGCGGTCGAGAACGACAGGCGGACGGTCACCTGGGAGACCCATCAGCCGACCATCGGCTATCTGACCACCATCGCCATCGATAAATTCGATTTCCTGGAGCAGCGGCGCGCCAACGGAACTCCGCTGTTGAGCGCCTTCGCGCCGAACGCCGGGCGGACGCGCGCACTGGAGGAGCGGCTGCCCGAGGTGCTCGACTTCATCGAAAGCCTTTACGGCCCTTATCCGTTCGATGCGGCGGGCGGAATTTTCGTCGACACCGATCTGAAGTTCTCGCTGGAAACCCAGACGCGGCCGATCTATGCGCCGTGGGTGGACCTGGACACCGTGGTCCACGAGGTGACGCATCAGTGGTGGGGCGATTCGCTCTCGGTGCGGCAGTGGTCCGATGTCTGCCTGAACGAATGCTTCGCCAGCTACACCGCCGACTATCTCTGGCCGGAACACAAGGACGGCAAGGATGTGGACGCCGAATATCGTTCCACCATCGAGAAATACGGCAACGACCAGAGGTTCTGGGACATCGCCCTCGCCGCACCGGGCGTCGGAAACGAATTCACCTCGGTCTATTACCGAGGCCCGCTCTTCCTGCACGCATTGCGCAAGCGCCTCGGTGACGACGTATTCTTCTCGGCCGTAAGGGAATTCAACGCCGCACATGCGTACGGCAATGCGTCGATGCCGGAGTTTCGCGCCTTTCTGCAGACGAAATCCGCGACGGATCTCACCGGATTCCTGGCGGCGTGGCTGGATGGCACGACTCGGCCGCCGGACGAGTTCCTCTATCCGGATGCGTTGCGCGGCTAGGACTTCGGCTTGCCCTCGGCCTTGGCCACCCGCCGCTCGGCCCGGTCCACCTGTTTCTGCACGGTGTGCAGGTGCTCCTTCGCGGACCGGTCGGCCGCGCGCGCGAATTGCCGTTCGTGTTCGGCGCGATCCAGTTCGTCGCGTAGGCGCTCGATTCGGGAGTTGATCTCGGCCAGGCGGTGTGCGGCCTCGTCCGCCTCCGTAGCCGCCGTATCCCGTGCGGCGCGCGCCGATTCGAGCGCGGCCCGCGCCTCGTCGCGATCTTGATCCGAATCCTGTTCAGGCGCTGTTGCTTTCGAATCTTCTGGGGTATGTTCCAACACCGAGAGCGTCGGTCCGGCCGGGCCGAAACCCTCGTAGGTCGTGGCGCTCGTCAACGTTCCGGTATGCACCTGTTCGGCGACGGCCGGATCGGCGAGTGCGGCCGTCAGCGTCTGGCCGACCTCGCGCAGCACCGCCTCACTCGCCGGGCGCCCATGCTCGGCGGCCAGCGCGCCCGCGCGTTTGGCGAGCGCATTGACCATCTGCTGACGCTGGGCGGTCAGGGTGCGCAGCCGCTGCCCGGACAGCTCCCGCTGCGCCGCGCGCAGCGCCGCGGCCAATTCCAGCAGTGCGTCCACTTCGCGCGGCGCCTCCCGCGCGAGCAGGTTCACCGTCCAGGCGGTGACCGTCGGTTTGCGCAGCTTGCCGATGGCGGTCGCGAGTTCTCGGTCGCCCGCCTCGCGCGCGGACCGGACCAGCGCGTCGCGCGCGGCGACGAATTCGCTCGGGTGCAGCGCATATAGGTCGGTGGTTGCCTCGTCGAGCGTCATCTGCCGGTCCTCGCCTTCGCTCGTGGCGGGCATGGGGAATGAAACGAGCGTAACGAGGCGGTCGGTCGGAACGACACCCCCGGTGGATTGGACGAACGTCCACGTCAGGCGTTTTACGCGAAAGGCATTGCTAATGGACTACTTTGGGTTTCAACTGCTGACCGGACTGCTGCCGCGGGTGCTCGGACTGTCGATGATGGGGCTGTGGGCGCTGCACTGAGCCGCCGATTCGCCGTAAGGATGCCCGGAACTCCCTGGATTTAGCCCGCACGGCTGATGCGACCCGGTACCCGCGCAGGTATTCTCACCCGCGTTCAGGACCGTGAACATGTTCGGTGAGAAAGGTTTTCCCGTGAAGTTTCCAGGAGCGAGGCTGCTGGCACGCGTCGTGCTCGCCCTCGTTGCGGTGGCCGCGGTAGTAGTCGCGGTGGCCGGATGTTCGGCCGAGGCAAGTAAGTCCGATACCGCCAAGGCGAAGGTCGGCGACTGCATCAACGTCATCAAGGCTTCGGAGAACGATGCGAAGACCGAGCCGGTCGATTGCGCGTCCGACAATGCCCTGTACAAGGTCGCGAAGACCTACGACAAGAAGACCGACTGCCCCGCGCCCGCCGTCGGCTACAACGAAACCCTGAAGAACAACGAGACGGTGGCCTACCTATGCCTGGCACCGAACTTCAAACAGGGCAAGTGCTATGCCGACCTCGGAACCACCGGCTGGAAACTGACCGACTGCACCGCGAAGGAAGCCACGTTCAAGGTGGTACAGCGCATCGACGGCAAGGCCGACGAACTGGAATGCGGTTCGAATGCCGAGAAGTTCCTGACCATCGAGGATCCGAAGACCACGTTCTGCATGACCAGGCCCGCCTGATCGTCATTCCAACAGGGCGACCGACGCGATCCGGTGCAGTGTGAAGTGCCGGACCGCGCCGGTCACCGGGTCCAGGGCATCGAGCTGCCCGTTACCGACCTTCAACGGCTCGACCACCCGCTGCGTCGCGACGCCCTGTGCGTCGACGTAGCCGATATTCACCGACCGCCGCACCCGCGCGGCCAACTGCAGCAGCGCCAGGGTCGCCGCGGTGCTGGTGCGGGTGCCGTCGGTGCGGACCGACTGTCCCTGCCGGGCGCTCGCGGCCCGTTCGCCCGCCCGCAGCTCGGTGACGAGCAGTTCCAGCTGTTCCCGGCTCGGCGGCGTCGGCCGATACGACTGTCTCGCGTTGGGGCGCACCGCGATTCGCGCACCGCGCGGCCGCAGATCCACGATGGCGCCCGAGGCGTCCTCGCCCGCGGGTGCGAATCCGGCCGCCCGCAATTGGTCGAGCAGTTCACCGAGCGGCGCCTGCGCGATGGCCACCGTCGGCGCGATGGCCCGCAGCGCGAGCGCGCTCGCCACCGGCGCGGCCAGCACCTCGGCGAGCAGCGCCGGATCGTCGCTGCGCACGAATGATTGCGCCATCCCGGCCCGCAACTGGCCGTGGCGGCGGGCGACGTCATCGATGAGGTAGGTCAGCGCCTGCGGTACCGGTGTCCGCGAATGCGTGGCGAACAGCCGGTGCAGTTCCGCCGCGGTGAGGCCGGCATCCAGGGCACGCCGCACCGAACCCTCGCCGATCCGATAAACTGTTGCGGCGCCCGCCGATTCGATATCCGCCACCAGCGCGACCCGCTGCCGCAGGTCGGCGGTGAGCGGGCCGGGCGCGATAACCGTCAGATCCGCCTGCACCAGCACGTGGTCCACCGGCTCCGGCAGCGCCGTCGCCATCTCGGATTCGGCGTCCGCGGCCGCGCCGTGCACCAGCGCGCGGCCCGCCGAGGCCAGCGCGCCGCGCCCGATCAGGCCGACCGCGGCCGCCTCCGCCAGCGTGTTGCGCACCGCCTCCATGCGAAAGTGCCTGCGCCAGCGCGGTTGTCGCCAGGCGAGCGCCCGCCCGATCGCGGCGGCATCGATGGCGCTGCCGGAGGGCAATTCGGCAAGCAGCCCGAGTATCGCGCGGCGGTCCCTCGGCGCGACCGGATTGCGCAGCTCCACCGACAGCGCCGCGATGGGTTTGTCGTTGGTATCGCGCATGCCGATCATCCAGGGAAGCCGGTCCAACTCCAGCCAGGCCTGGGCGATGGTCACCCAGCGCCGGGCCGGTGGCTGCTCCAGCCAGGCATCGGCGGCGGGTGTCGGGGCCCAGAAATCGTCGGTGGAATCGAATTCCGGGGCCGGTTCCGGGAAACCCTTCTCGATCAGCTTGGCCGCCGCGAGCAGCTCGACCAGCAGCCCGGCGCGCGGCTCATCGATACCGGTCTGCTTGGCGACCCGGCGCAGCTCGCGCACCCCGAGGCCACCCGCCCGCAGCGCGGGCGCGGGCAGCTGACCGAGCGCGTCGATGATGTCGCCGCAGTGCCGCAGCAACTCGCCGACCTCGCCCGCCGCGACGGCGTTCACCTCCGCCGGGGTGTGCTTCACCGCATCGGATGTCGGCGGGCGCAACAGGTTCGGGTGGGTGACCGGTTCGTTGCGCAGCACCTGACCGACGGTGATCGGCAGCTCGACCGTCTCGTCGTCGATCCAGTTCAGCAGGCGGCGGGCCAGCAGCTGCTGTACCGGGCGATCCGGCGCGGTGCCGGGTGCGGCATCCCTGGTGCGGCCGCGCGGGCCGGTGGCCGCCAACTTGTCGAGCAGATTGCGCTCGGCCGGGGCGATCTCCGCGAGCGCGGCCACCACCTCGGATTCGGTGAGCGCGTCGGGGACCTCGGTGGCGCTGCCGATCGGCCACGGCAGCGCCTCGGCCGCCGCCGGAACCATGCGCAGCCCGTCACCGTCGGTCCAGACCAGCGCGCGATCGGTGAGCCTGGTGAGCGATGCGTCGATCGCCGCCTTGCCGACCCGGTCCTTCAACTGCCCGTGCAGTTGTTTGCGCGCCAGCGGCGCTGTATCGCCCGGCGGACGGGTAATGCTGTGCACCGCAAGCGTTTCCAGGATGGCGAAATCGAGCGTGTCGAGATCGTCGGTGGCGCGCAGCACCGAGGCGCGCTGTTCGGCACGGGAGGCGAGCACCGTCATCGAGGACGGCAGCGGCACCGCCAGATCGGGCCGGAGTTCGAGCAGCGCCACCAGCTGGTCATCGCTGCGCGCGTCGAGCCATCCGGCCAAGGAATCGGGGGCAGACATCTCATCTAGCCTACGGGGACCGGCGCGGCGCCGTCGGACGGGAAGGGCACGGGCGCGCATGTCACAATGGGCGCGTGGTGAACAAATCGAAGAAACCGTATGTCGACAACGGCTGGCCGAAGCTGGCCGATGGTGATCACGCGGTCACCGAACTTTCGTCGACCCGCTCCGGTGGGCTTTCGCCGTTCGGCGAGGACACCGAGTTTCCGGTCCCGGCCGAGCAGTTGCCGTACATGCACCCGCATACGGTGATCAACCGGTAGCTATCTCAGGGGCCGGAAGGTCTCATAGATACGAACAAGGGCCCCGCATCCTCGTCGATGCGGGGCCCTTGTCCGTTGTCGAACAGCCTTACTGGGGGAGCAGCCCCTTGTTGGCCTCGTAGAAGTTCACGATGTTGGGATCCAACTTGACGTTGTTCGCCTTGGCGGTGTTGATGAAGTCGAGCGCTTCCTTGGGCACCTGAACGCCCTGGCTCTGCACGACCTCGATGGCGCGGTCCACCGCGGAGAAGATCTGCTGGCTCTGGTCGGGTGCGGCCTGGGTCTGCGGGGCCTCCGGGCTCCAGCGCGGGGTCTGACCCGCGGGGGCCGTGCGCGGCGTCGGGCCGCTGCTGAGGCCGAGACGAGAGGAGCAGGAGGGCCAAGCGCCCCAGCCCTGCGAGGCGAGCACCTTTTCGGCGACCGCGATCTGCTGTTCGCGGGAGGCCTGGCTGGCGGTGGTGGCGTATTCCTGGCCACCGTGCGCGTTCCAGGTGCTCTGCGTGAACTGCAGACCGCCCTTGAACCCGTTACCGGTGTCGATACCCCAGTTGCCGCCCGCTTCACACTGGGCGAGACGATCCCAATCCGAGTCGGCTGCCGCGCTGGCGTTTCCAGCGAGGGCCATTCCCGCGGTGCCGAAGATGGCGCCGGTGACGGCGACCTTGGCTACGGTGCGCCCGGTGTTGGTTGGCTTGCGATGGCGTCCACTCATTCCGGTTGTCTTCCTCTCGTACGCACCTGCGAGGTTTATTCGGTCCGGACTGAGAGGTCGTCCGTCCCGCCCTCGCCCCTGCTTTTGCGTCGGGGTCCGGTACCCGCGGGGCGAGGCTCGGTGCGGCGGGCCGGTGGTGCCGGGTATCCCCGGCTGGATAAGACCGTACGACGATCGCCGCGAAAAATCACCATTTGGTAACCGGCGTGTGCGCAGTGGTCTCGAGATGGTCTCGATTGCTGTGACGCGGCTTTCGTGCAGCTAGAAGATGGTGGGTCCGACGGCTCGCCGCCTGTTGCCACGCCGTGACCGGCTCGTTATGTGACGAGGATCACATCTGGGATTCGGTAACGATTAACCCGGGTAAGTAGTTCAGCTTCATCTGGCGCGCCGACCGGACCACAACGCGAAGACGATCGCGAGCAGAAATCCGACCGGCGTCAGCATGGCCGCCACATACAGCCAGACCCCGGGATCGCGGCCGCCGAAGAATGACGTCAGAAATATGGCGATGATCGCCAGCAATCCCAGCGCGAACAGGGTGAGGGAAAGCCGCAGCAACCACTCGCCGCCGCGGCGCGGCGAGCCGCTGTCGGGCGGCGGTGCGGATGGGTTCGTCACCGCTCGACCGTAAAACTGATGTGCTTGGGTTATTCGCACCGGGGTAGACTCGATGACAATCGCGTCCTGCAGACCTGTGGGGCGCGTTCTTTTCGCAAGCAAGCTGAAAGGACCTGTGCGCGGCGCTGTCGCCGGTCGGGTTCGGAGCAGACGGATGTGCTCGGACCCGCGGGGTCCGAGTTTCGATGATGAACGGGTGAGCGCAGTGCCGACCGGCAGGGTGAAGTGGTACGACGTCGAAAAGGGCTTCGGCTTCCTTTCCCAGGACGAGGGTGAGGACGTCTATGTCCGCTCGTCCGCGCTGCCCGATGGTGTCGAGGGCCTCAAGCCCGGTCAGCGCGTCGAATTCGGGATGGCCGCCGGTCGTCGCGGTCCGCAGGCGCTGAGCCTGAAGTTGCTGGAGGCGCCGCCGTCGGTGCGGCAGGGTCAGGAGCGGGAGCGCGGCGGTCGTGGCAAGGAGCCGTCGCATCCGCGCAAGACGCCGGACGAGCTGCACGGGCTGGTCGAGGACATGATCACCCTGCTGGAGACGAAGGTGCAGCCGGATCTGCGCAAGGGCAAGTACCCGGATCGCAAGACGGCACAGCGCATTTCGGAGGTCGTCCGGGCCGTCGCGCGCGAACTCGACCACTGACGCGCGGTTTTCGGCTCGCGTGAAACTTCGGTGATTCGCCGGGGAGGGCCTCTCCCCGGCGAACCATCTCGCGAAATCAGCTCGCGGTGCTGATCGACCAGGCCGCGTGCGGAATGTACAGCTCACGCCCAGTGTCCTTGTCCCGCGCCAGAATTGGCAGCTGGAACTCGACACCGACCAGGCGTAGCTGTGGTTCCGGATGCGACGGGATGGTCACCGCCAGCGCGCCCGCCGGATAGTTGGTGTGATTGATCACCCGGTCTATCCGGTCGTGATTCGGCAGCTCGTACACCAGTTGGGCCAGCCATGGCGCGTCGGCGATCCGCTTGGGCAGGGAGAGCTGCAGCGGATAACCGCTCGGCACATCGAGCTGGACGGTTTCGCCGTAGCGGCAGTCCTCCAGCTTTACGGTGCAGTACACGTACGGATCGACGGTGACCGTGCGGCCGTGCGCGTACGCGGTGATCGCCGGATCCTTTTCCGGCGCGCGCTTGACGAGCACCACCAGCACGCCGACGAAGGCGACGACGAAGACCAGCAGTGCGGCGGCGATCAGTGCGGCGACGGTGCGGGCGCTCGGCTTCGTCACGACAACTCCTGCGCCGTATTTCGCTCACTCACTGACGGGATCTCCTATGCCTCGGTGGGGGTGCTGATCCGCGCGGCGGGCCGCGGGATGCGCCGGTTCGTGGTGCGGCACTTCCTGTTCCGCGTGCTGCGGGCGGTTGCCGCCGAGGCCGGGCAACAGGGAGTGGCCGCGATAGCTGACAAATGTCTGGATCAGGCCGACTACGAGTATCGCCGATACCACGGCGAACCCTTTCCAGTAGTCGGTCGGCAACAGTACGCCGCCTGCGCCGCCCACCACCCAACTCAGCTGCAGCACCGTTTCGGAGCGCCCGAAACCGGAGGCGATCGACTCCGGCGGCAGGTCGTCCTGGATCGAGGCGTCCAGCGAAACCTTGGCCAGCGCGCTGCCGCCCGCGGCGACGAAGGTGGCCAGCGCCGCGCCGAGCAGGCTGTCGGCGAAGGTGGCGAACAGCGTCACCAGCGTGCAGGCAGCGGTGCAGCCGAGCACGATCAGCGCGGGTTTACCCAGCTTGAGTCGCGCCCCGCCCGCGTTGCCCAGGAAATTGCCGATGCCCGCGGCCGCGCCGACCACGCCGAGCATGGCGGCCTGTTGCAGCGGGCGATGCTCGGTCGACTTGGCGACGAATGCCACATAGAAGGTGAGAAATCCGGTGAGCACCCGGATCGCGCTGTTCCCCCACAATCCGGTGACCACCGCCCGGCCCAGCGGCTGCCTGCGTTTACGCGCGGGCACCACCGATTCCTGGCCGGGGCGCAGCACGGCGGTGTGTTCGTCCTCGCCGTGATAGCCGATGGTCGCGGGCACCTCGCCCTCGGTCACCTCGACCCAGCGTGGAATGCGCAGGCTCAAATACGCTCCAGTGATCGCGATCAGGATCGCGAAGACCAGCGCGCCGGGCGATTTCGCGATCGCCGCGGCGAGCGCCGCGATCGCCCCCGCCCCGATGGTGCCGCCCACCAGGCCGAACACCGTCAGCCGGGAATTGGTGCGGACCAGATCGATCTCCGGTGGCAGTACCCGCGGCGTCACCGCGCTCTTGAGCACCGAGAAGGATTTACTGCCGATCATCATGCCGAGCGCGAGCGGATACAGCGCCCAGGTGTTGAAGCTGATGAGCAGCAGCGTCGCCACCCCGGCGCGCGCCGCGAACGAGGTGGCCAGCGCCAGCCTGCGGCCGCGCTGCAGCCGGTCGAGCAGCGGGCCGATCAGCGGGGCGATCACCGCGAACGGCGCGATGGTGATCAGCAGATACAGCGCAACCTTGCCCTTGCTCTCCGCCGATGCCGCGGAAAAGAAAAGGGTATTGGCCAGCGCGACGCCGATCGCGGCGTCCAGCGCGAAATTCGCCATGGTCGCGTAGGTGAGCGCGGTCAGGCCGGATTTGTCGGCGCCGTTGGCCTCGGCGGCCCGCTTGAACGTGGCGATGCCGCGTTCGGTGAGTTCCCGGCTGCGCATGGCGGCCACCCGGGTGACCGTCAGCTTGCGCGGTACGCGCTGGGTGCCCGGCGGTTGGTCCGCCGACACCGGAGGTTCCGGTTCGGGTGGTTCGAGCTGTCGCGGTCCGTGACCCGGCGGTTCGGCGCGATTCGATGGATCCATATGCGGAAAGACACGGCGCGGCGTCCGGTGCGGTTCGGTTTCGGCGCTGTCGTCATTGTGGTCGATCGGGAGCCGCTTGGTGTCCGGCGGCTTGCGTGGATCCGTTCGGCGCGCGACGTTCGGTGGCGGGTAATGGTCATAGCCGGGGTGCCGTTGAATCGGCGGTGTCTCCTCGCCGTCCCACCAGTCACGGCCGGGACCGGAGGGTTCGCGAGGAGTAGTCACGTCTTCAATTCTGTCGTACATCGATCCGTGGCGTTCAACGACGCTCAACCCCGGTCGATCGACGGCGAAATCGGGGATGATCAGCGTCACTCATTCGGCGACGAATCGAACCTCGAAGCTGGTCGGCCACAATTTGCCGGTCAGCAGGAAGCGATCGGTGCCGGGGATCTGGGCGATGCCGTTGAGCGCGTCCAGGCCGACCCGGGCCGTCGGCGGGAGCAGCTTGCTCGCATCGATGATCGCGAGCACCGCGCCGGTATCCGGATCGATGCGCAGGATGTTGTCGGTGGGCCAGTCGTTGGCGTACACGGAACCGTCCGCGGCGCAATCGAGTTCGTTGAGACGGGCCTGCTGGTGGCTGGTCAGGGTTACCGAACCGGTGATCGCGAAGGTGCCGGGATCGCGGAAGGTGAGCTTGCCGGTGCCGTCGCTCATCACCAGCCTGCCCGCGCGAAAACATAGGCCCCAGCCCTCGCCGTCGTAGGCGACGCGGGTCCGTTCGGCCAGCGTCACCGGATCCCTGGCGATGGCGATGTGGTCCTGCCAGGTCAGCTGCCACAGGGTGGCGCCGGCGCGGGTCAGGCCCTCACCGAACAGAGGCGCGGGTAGGTCGGCTCGGGCGGTTTCGGTGCCGGTCGCGAAATCGGTGGCCCGCACATTCGATTGGCCCGCCAACCCGGAGCTTTCGTACAAGGTCGCGCCGTCGATCTCCAGGCCCTCGGTGAACGCCCTCGGGTCGTGCGGCCTGGTGCCGACGACCTGAACTTTCAGCCGCGGAGTCGCGTCGTCCGAACCGCCGCAGCCGCCGGTCGCGAGCACGGCGACGAGGACTGTGACGGCCAACGAACGCCGAGTGCGTTCCATACGGCAAAATGTAAGCCGTGAGCGCAGTTTCTGTTTCGGAGTCCGGCGTCAGGCCGATTCTGGCCGATGCCGTCGAGCTGGCCCGTCGTGCGCTCCAGGAGTTGGAACCCGCGGCGGTCGGGGCGCACCTCGGCGTCACCGCCGAGGACGAGTACGCGGCGACCCATCGCTTCGCGGCCACCATGCCCGGCTATCGCGGCTGGCAGTGGGCGGTCGTGGTGGCCGCCGGGCCGGACGCCGACTACGCGACGGTCAGCGAATCGGCGCTGCTGCCCGGTCCGGACGCCCTGGTCGCACCCGAATTCGTGCCGTGGGACCAGCGGATCCGCCCCGGCGATCTGGCCCCCGGCGACCTGCTCGCGCCGCCGCCGAACGATCCGCGCCTGGTGCCCGGCTATGTCGCCACCGGCGACCCGGTGATCGACGAGGTCGCATACGAGGTCGGACTCGGCCGCACCCAGGTGCTCAGCCGCGAGGGCCGCGAAGAGGCCGCCGAGCGCTGGTACGGCGAATACGGCCCGGATTCCGAAATGGCCAAGGCCGCGCCATCCACCTGCGGCCTGTGCGGCTTCTACCTCCCGCTGGCCGGTGCCATGCGCGCCGCCTTCGGTGTCTGCGGAAATTCGATGGGCGCCGACGGGCGCGTCGTCCACGCCGAATACGGCTGCGGCGCGCACTCGGATGTCGTCGTGCCCACCGGCGGCGGTTCGCCGCTCTATCAGGCATACGACGACGCCGCCGTGGAAATCGTCTCCCCCGAGGAATTGCGCACGGCGGCTGAGTCATTCGGTGCTGTGCAGGAGGCTGCGGCTGTGCAGGAGGCTGCCGCTGGGCAGGAGGCTGCCGGTGCGCAGGAGGCTGCTGAGCAGACGTCCGCTGCTGCGCTGGAGTCCGCTGCTGAGCAGAAGTCCGCCGCTGCGCTGGAGTCCGCTGCGGTGCAGGACCCCGCCGCTGTGCCGGAGTCCGCTGCGGTGCAGGACCCCGCCGCTGCGCTGGAGTCCGCTGCTGAGCAGAAGCCCGCCGCTGCGCTGGAGTCCGCTGCGGTGCAGGACCCCGCCGCTGTGCCGGAGTCCGCTGCGGTGCAGGACCCCGCCGCTGCGCTGGAGTCCGCTGCTGAGCAGGACCCCGCCGCTGTGCCGGAGTCCGCTGCGGTGCAGGACCCCGCCGCTGTGCCGGAGTCCGCTGCTGAGCAGAAGCCCGCCGCTGCGCTGGAGTCCGCCGGTGAGCAGGAGTCCGCTGCTCTGCCGGAGGCTGTCGCTGGGCAGGAGGCTGCCGGTGCGCAGGAGGCTGTGGCTGTGCAGGACCCCGCCGCTGAGCAGAAGCCCGCCGCTGAGCAGAAGCCCGCCGCTGAGCAGAAGCCCGCCGGTGAGCAGAAGCCCGCCGGTGAGCAGAAGTCCGCCGGTGAGCAGAAGTCCGCCGGTGAGCAGGAGTCCGCTGCTGAGCAGGAGTCCGCTGAAATCACGGGCGCGGCAACCGGATCGGTTACCGACGCCTCGGCCTCGGAGTTGTCCGATGCCGAGCCTCATGCGATTGCGGCGGCGCAAACTTCAATCCAGCCGGAGACCGCCGAATCCGCCGAGGCCGTGGTGTCTCCGGTCGATGCTGCTCCGGCTCCGGTCGGGGTTGCCGATACTGCGGAAGACGCTGAATCGTCCGCCGGCACATCAGAAGCCGAGCCGACCGCCGCAGTGGTGGATACGCCGCCCGATGCGGTCGAAGCGCCCGAGAGCGCGGCTGGCTCTGATTCCGTGATCGAGAACGGTTCGGCCGAAGCGCATTCCGCGGTCGACGCAGACTCTTCCGCTACCGACGAGACGTCGGCGGCGGTTTCCGATGCACCTGAATCGGGTGAATCGCCAAGGGCTGCAACGTCTTTCGCGAAGAACGACAGGGCTGAGGCTGCCGATGTCGACGGTGACCTCGGGGATGCGGCCGAGAGCGATTCCGGAAATTCCGGGGTGGGGGATCACGAGTCGACCACCGTTTCGCCTGCCGCCGTTGATATTCCGCCGAAGGGCGATGCGGCCTCCGCTACCTGGTCGGAGTACGGGTCATCGCCGCTGAGCTGAGTGGGGCGGCTGATCCGTTCGGTACTTCGGGGCTGCGCGCGGCCGTGCTCGCGGCGTGGCGTGATTCGCCGACGCGGTTGCGGGAGGATTCCGCGACCGAGGCGGATCTGGTGCGGGCCGGTTATCGCGATCGGTTGCTGACCGAGCTCGCACAGAACGCCGCCGATGCCGCGGTCGCGGCGGGGGTGCCGGGGCGGGTGGTGGTCCGGCTCGACGGGCGCGAGCTGCGGGTCTCGAATAATGGTGCACCGCTTGACCTTTCCGGCGTGCACGCGCTGACGGCGCTGCGTGTCTCCGATAAATCGGATGTCGAGTCGGTCGGGCGTTTCGGTGTCGGCTTCACCGCCGTGCTGGCGGTGAGCGAGGATGTCGAGATCCGTTCCACCACCGGTTCGCTGCGGTTCTCCCGCGAACTCACGCGGGCGGCATTGCGCGAGTACGGTATTCGCGCCGGTGCCGGGCCCGAGGTTCGGCCCGATGGAGAAGACGGCGGGTTGCTTCCGCCGGTGCTGCGGCTGGCGTGGCCCGTTTCGACAGCACCGGAAGCGGGCGCGGACACCGAGGTCGTGTTGCGGCTGCGCGCCGATGTCGACACCGAGGCGCTGCTGGCGGCGATGCGTGCGGAGTCGGTCGATCTGCTGCTCGAATTGCCCGCGTTGCGCGGCATCCGGTTGGGGGACGACGAAATCACCTCCTCCGTCCGCGATTTGGGCAACGGACTGCAAGAGTTGCGCGTCGATGGTCCGGGCATCGAGCGGCGAATCTGGTGGCAGTACCGGACATCTCGCGCGCGGTGGCTGCTGCCGGTGCGAGCGGGCCGGCCGGTCTCGGCCGGGGCGGATGTGCTGCGCGCGCCGACCCGCTCCGATGAGGAGCTTTCGCTGCCCGCGCTGCTGATCGCGGATATCGCGATGCAGCCGGACCGCCGCAGGCTGCTGCCCGGCGCCCGGTTGGCCGAATTGGCCGAGGGCTACGCCGATTTCGCGGCCGCGCTACCGGCGGCCGAACGCCTTGTGCTGGTGCCTGCACCCGGTTTCGCGCGCAGTGAGGCGGATGGACTACTCCGCGAGGCGCTAGTTCGCGAACTTCAGACGCATTCGTGGCTGCCGGTTGTCACACCCCATGTGGGCGGCACCGTCGATGCGATCGACGAATTCGCCCCGGCTCTGGACGGTCCGGCGGGGATGTCGCCGACAGTCGAGGAAGGCTCGACAGGCGAAGTCGTCTCGGGTGCCAATGCCGTCGAACCGGCCATTGCGGATTCACTCTTGCTCGACACGGATTTCACGCCTCACGCACCGGATCCCGGAAACGCGCAGGCGATTCCCTTGCGGGCAAGCGTATTAACCGGTCTCACAACGGAATTGGCCGACCTGCTCGACGACGTCGTCGGCAACCTGGTGATCCCGGAACTGTCCGGACCCGCGCACACCGAAGCGCTCGGTGTCCTGGATGTGCACCGCCTCGGTCTGGCCCGGCTGGCCGAACTTTCGGCCGGAGTCGAGCGCCCACCGCACTGGTGGCGTTCGCTGTATGCGGCCCTGGAGCCCTTCGTCGTCGATCCGTTGACGATGGAAGAGCTTGGCGCGCTGGCGGTTCCGTTGACGGATGGTCGGTTGGTCACCGGCCCGCGGACCGTTGTGCTCGACGATCGGCTGGATACCCCGATCCGGGTGCACTGGGCCCGCCTGGTCCATCCGGAGGCGATGCACCCGCTGCTGTCCCGGTTGGGCGCGCGCTCGGCCACGCCGGAGGATCTGCTGAACGATCCGGCCCTGCACGCCGAACTCGCGGATAATCCGGGTGACGAGGACACCGCCGACGCGGTGCTCCAGCTTGCCGCTTCGGTCGATCCCGCCGTACTGCCCGCCTGGCTGAACATCCTCGAATTGCCCGATGCGGCAGGCGAATTGCGCCCGGTGGACGAACTGCTGCTGCCGGATGCGCCGCTGGCCGGGCTGCTGGTGGCGGATTCACCGTTCAGCACGGTGTCGGCTCAGTGGGTCGACGCCTACGGCGCGGATGCGTTGCGTGCGGTCGGTGTCGGCTGGGATTTCGGTGTCGTCACCGAATCGGATCCGACGGGCCCGGATCACGACCTCGATGACGAGGAACGCTGGTGGTCGGGTCTGCTGGACGATCCGCGCGAATTCGCGGCGGTGCGCGATCTGGATCTGGTGGCCGACGCCGCATGGCCGGAGGCGTTGCGGCACTTGCTCGCCGAGCCGCGCACCCGTCGTCTGCTCGCGGACCGGGATGGATACACCGCGTGGTGGCTGCGCCGCAATGCCCGCATCGACGGAACCCCGCTGGGCCTGTTCCGTCATCCGGACGATACGGAATTCGCCGATCTGCTACCGGTTTTCGACGCCCCCGGGCTGACCCGCACGGATGCCGACGCGCTGCGTGCCGTCCTCGCCGACCCGGGCGTCATCAACGGGCAGTTGGCCGCCGCACTGCTCGGTGCGCTCGCGGATCCGGCGAAAACCCCGTCGCCCGAGGTGGTTTCGCGCACGCACGCCCGGCTCGCCGCGGCCGTCGACGACGAACTCGTCGACCTCACCGAGCTGGATCCGCCGGACCGGGTGCGCGCCCTGTCCGGCGCGGCGGTCGACGCCGTCGACGCGTTCGTCCTCGATCAGCCCTGGTTCGGTCTGGCGGTGACGCCGGATCGCCTGGTGGTGGGCGATATCGACACCGCCGCGGCGCTGGCGACCCTGCTCGACCTGCCGCTGGTTTCGGCATCGATCGGCGCCGAGGTGGTGGGCGAGGGCTACCGCACCACGTGGGCGGACGAGCCGCTGGCCGTTGTGCTGCGCCAACTTTGGGCATTGCCGCCGCAGCGGGGTGGGCTGGTGCTGCATCGTGAGCTGCTGGTGCGGCTCACCGGCGCCGTATCGGGCACCGTCGCCGTGCCGTGGTGGCGCAGCGGCGATACCACCCACATTCGCGTCGGAAACCCCTCGGACGCAACGTAACCGGATCAGGCCGCGAAGTTCGCGATCATCTCGCTGAGTAGATCCAGTTGCGCGCGAACGCTTTCGCTGTCGTTGTCGACGAGCCAGCGCAGCACCAGGCCGTCGATGGCGTTGAGGGTGAACCGGCTCAGCGACGACAGCGGTACCGACCACTGGTTGGCCGTCGCGTCGCGCGCGTGGTCCAGGATGTCGGCGACCGTGGTGTCGTTGAAGTTGTATTGTTCGCGGGCGATGGCGAGTTTCGCGGGTGTTTGTTCGCCTTCGCGCAGTGCGTAAGTCGTGGTTTCGTATGTGAGTAGTTGTCGTTCCGGAGTTGCTTCGATGTTGAGCCACATGAGTTCCAGCCCCGCGCGGATCAATTTTTGAAGCGCTTCTTTTCCAGTTCCGACGTCCTGCCAAACCGTTTCATTGGCGTCGACGGAATCGCGTAATTCCATCGACAACGCCTTGACCAGTTCGGTCATCAGCGCGTCCTTGTTTTCGAAACAGTAATGCACCACACCGAGCGACACACCTGCCGCTTGGGCGACATCGCGCGTGGTCACGCCCGCGACGCCCTTTTTTTCGGCAAGGCCGATCGCGGCCTCGATAAGGTGGGCCCGTCGTTCTTCGACGCTCAATCGGGAGGACACCTCAGCGAGTTAAGCGTCCGCGGCGCGCGCAGTCAATTCGCGCGGCGGAAAATCTCGACTGGACGAGTGACCAGTTGTGTGGTTCGCTGCCATCTGATGGGAAGGGAGACGCGTATGTCGGTACCGCGCAGAACCGTTCTTGCCGGCACGGTCGCCGGTACCGCGGCGCTCACCGTTCCGGTGACGCTCGCCGCGAGCACCGCGCTGGCTCCGGCCGCGCGCGCGGCCGGCGGATATCTGCTCGGCGTCGGCATCTCCGATATCACCGGCCCCGCCGCCGAATGCGGCATGATGGGCTACTCCCAGCTGGAACAGCAGACCGCGGGCATCCACCTGCGACCGAGGGCTCGCGCGTTCATCATCGACGACGGCAACCGCCGAATCGTGTTCGTGGTGGCCGACAACGGCATGATTTTCCAATCGGTGCACCGGGGCGTGCTGCTGGAGCTGGCCCGGCGCTTCGGCGATCGATACACCGAGCAGAACGTGCTGCTCACCTCCATCCACTCGCATGCGACCTGCGGCGGATCCAGTAACGATTACGCGTACAACCTGTCGATTCTCGGCTTCCAGCAACAGGTTTACGACGCCGAGGTCAACGGAATCGTCGAGGCGATCGCCGCGGCTGATGCCGATCTCGGCCCCGGCTCGCTGGCCATCGGCCGCGGCGAACTGCACGACGCCAGCGTGAACCGATCGCGAGTCGCCTTCGAGCGCAATCCGATTGCCGACAGAGAAGTATTTCCGAATGCGATAGATCCCGCCGTGACCGTACTTTCGTTCGTGAAAGGCGGCAAGCCGGTGGGCGCGATCACCTGGTTCGCCACCCACGCCACCTCGATGACCAATCAGAACCACTTGATCAGCGGGGACAACAAGGGATACGCGTCGTTCTCCTATGAACACATCGAGCACGGCGTCCGATATCTCGACGGCGCACCGGATTTCGTCGCCGCCTTCCCGCAGACCAATGCGGGCGATCTGTCCCCGAATCTGAATCTACGTCCGGGTTCGGGCCCACCGAGAACGAATTCGACAACACCAGAATCATCGGTGACCGTCAGTATCGCGCATCGAAAAACGCACTCTCGCAAGCGCAGTCGGTTAACGGACCGGTCGATTCGCTGCTCTGCTATATCGATATCGCCGACATCGCGGTGGACGGCCGATTCACCCCGGACGGACAACCCCGGCACACCGCACCCGCCGCCGCCGGCGTCTCGCTGATCGCGGGCAGCACCGAGGACGGTCCCGGGCTGCCCGGCATCCCGCTGCCCGAGGGCGTGCGCAACCCGTTCGTCGACGCGCTGATCGGCGGCCACGACGCCCCGGTGCCCGACTGGCTCGCGGATGCCCAGGCGCCCAAGGCGATCGCGGCCCCGCTCGGCCTGCTGCCGCCCGTGCCGTGGGTGCCGAATGTGGTGCCGATCCAGCTGGTGCGGATCGGCGAGCTGTATCTGGCCGCCGCGGGCGGCGAATTCACCATCGTGTCCGGTCTGCGCATCCGGCGCGCGGTCGCGGCCGCGCTCGGGGTGCCGCTGGAGCAGGTGCTCATGCAGGGCTACGCCAACGCCTACCACGAATACGTCGCGACCCCGGAAGAATACGATTCGCAGCAGTACGAGGGCGCGTCAACGCTCTTCGGCCGCTACACCTGTTGCGCCTACCAACAGGAGTTCACCCGTCTGGCAACGGCTTTCGCGGCACGGCAGAACATCGCCCGCGGACCGGCGCCGCGCGATATCTCGAATATGCAGCCCAACTTCCAGCCCGCACCGGGTCCGGACACCACGCCGCCCGGCCGCGCCTTCGGCGATGTGCTCGTCCAGCCCGCGCCGTCGTATCCGGCGGGCGCGCAGGCCGCCGTCGAATTCGTCTCCGCGCACCCGAAACACAATCCGCGCCGCAACGGAACCTTCCTGGAGGTGCAGCGCCGCAACGCATCCGGGCAGTGGACGCGGGTGGCCAACGAGGGCGAATGGGCGGTCAAGTTCTATTGGAGCAAGCGCGGTGTCGCCGATTCGGTGGCCCGGTTCACCTGGGATATCCCGGCCGACGCGGCGGCGGGTCGCTACCGATTCCAGCACTACGCGGACAGTTCCGGCCCGGACGGTGTGCTCCATCCCTTCACCGGCACCAGCGACGAATTCGAAATCGCCTGAGCGGCAAGCTCACTCCGCATCGCCGACTCACAGACCGGTCTGTGCGCCCTTGTCGCCGCGGCGGGCCCCCCGGCGCTGAATCAGGAAGATCCCCAGACCGAGCAAACCGACGACCAGACCCATCAGGCACACCGGACGATCCGCCGCCCACCGGTCGCCACTTGCGAAAACGACGACCGTGGCGATCAGCCACAGGGCGCTGCCGACGGCCAGCACCGGGCGCGGATCGGTGAACCGCGGCGGGATCTCGGGCACGTTATCGGGCACCGCCCTAGGGTAGCCGCGCCAACCCGCGCCCCGCAGGCGGCGTGTCACGTATCGTTCACCACTGTGACAACGCCATCGGATGTTCGAGCCCTCGCTGGCGAGCTCTCGCTGGCGGTCGTTCGACTGACGCGCCATCTGCGGGGCCGCCGGGTCGACTCGCAGATCTCGCTGACTCAGCTCTCGGCACTGGCCACCCTGGCCCGTGAGGGCGCGATGACCCCCGGCGCGCTCGCCGCCAAGGAGCGCGTGCAGCCGCCGTCGATGACCCGCGTCATCGCCTCGCTGACGGATCTGGGACTGGTGCAGCGCGATCCGCATCCGACCGACGGCAGGCAGATCATCGTCTCCCTCTCGTCCGCCGGGCGCGCACTCATCGATGACGAGACCAGCGCCCGCGAGGCGTGGATGACCGAACAGCTCGCCGGCCTCACCGACGATCAGCTGCTGGTGCTGACCCGCGCCGTCGGCATCATGAAACAGATCGTCACGGAATCGGAGTAGCTACCGCGCGCCGAACGGCTGGTCGCTGTCGACGATTTCGCGGCCGAGCGGGAACAGCGAGAGCGGGATGAGCTTCAGATTGGCCCAGCCGAACGGAATACCGAGAATCGAGATGAACAGCGGAATGCTGGTGAACAGGTGGCCCAGCGCCAGCCACCAGCCCGCGACGATGAACCAGATGACGTTGCCGAGCAGCGATCCGACACCGGCCGACGGCTTCTCCACGGTGGTCCGCCCGAACGGCCACAGTACGTAGGCCGCGATCCGGAACGACGCGATGCCGAACGGGATCGTGACGATCAGGACGCAGCAGATGATGCCGGCCAGCATGTAGCCCAGCGCCATCCAGAATCCGCACAGCACCAGCCACAGCACGTTGAGCACCAACTGAATCGGCTTCATGTCGTCAGCATGCCAGGTGGGCGGCGCGGCGGGCATCAGGGAAAACCCGGATGTCGCCCGGGTGCGGAAGTACCAGCTCAGAAGTACCAGCCGAGCACCGCGTCCCGCTCGCTGCCGAACGCCTCGTCCAAGGCCCGCAGCGTCCCGGAATCCTTGACCTGCAAGCGGTTTGCCGCCGCGAAGGCCCTCGCGGGGTAGGCGCCGAAGTACATGCTGCCGAGTACATCGATACCGACCTCGATGTCGGGGGTGCGTTCGGTCGGCGCGCATTCGGCGATGCCGTCGCGGATGGTCAGCGAGAAGACGCCGCCCGCGTTCCGGAACGGATCGTCTACGGCCAGTACGACTTCCAGGTCGCGCAGGTAGGTGCGGGCGGTGAGTGCGGCCGGGACGTCCATGAGCCGGGCCCAGAGGCCGTCGCGCCGGGCGGTGGTGCGGACCAGGCGGATATCGGTGAGCAGGTAGGGGAGCGGATCGTTGTCCGCGAGCACCGCGTCCACCCGCCGCACCAGGTCCAGGCCGAGCAGCGTACGCCACAGCGCCACATGGGCTTCCGCCGTAACCGCGCGGAAATCGACTACGTTCACGACGATTCCGTCGGTCTCGTGCCGATACCGGTACAGCGCATAGCCGTCCGGGTGCAGCAGCGCGAAATACGCTGTGCCGCCGCCTCGATTGGATTCCAGATCCGCGAACGTCATATCCCATTTGGCCTGCGGCCGCACCTGCGCGCCGGGGACCAGCCTGCGCCATCGGTCGTAGATCTCGATCAGCCGGTCCTGGACATCGGCCACCTCGACCAGCTCGACGCCACCGGGATCCGGTGCGGTGGGCCGGAATTCGGCGAAGCGCCGATCGATCGACACCGCGTTCTCCCGGATGCACGGCCCGTAGCCGAAGCGGCCGTAGATGGTGCCCTCGCTGGCGGTGAAGATGGTGAGCGGCAGCCCGGCGGCCTCGGAGCGCCGGTGCTGTTCGGTGTACATGGCGCGCAGGATGCCGCGTCGCCGATGCGTCGGCGCGACACCGACGCCCGCGATGCCGGAGGCCTCGACCGTGCGCTCACCGGGGACCGTCAGCGTCATGGTGCGGCTGCGCATACTCCCGACGATCCGTCCGTTGTCGACCGCGACGATGGAATCCTCGACGGGGAAGATCAACCGGACGTACTCGGCAAAGGTCGGTTCGGCCCGGTAGCCGAAGGAGATTTCGGACAGCAACCGCATACCGGCGGCGTCGGAGGGTTCAGCGGATCGAATGGTAATGCCCGTCAGCGCCATATTCGGACCATCCCATGAATTCGGTTCCGGCGCACGCGAATATCCCCGCACCGGCCGGGCAAACCGGCGCGGGAACACCCCTATTGCTGATTCGGCTGCATGAAGATCGCCGTGCCGTATGCCGCGACCTCGCTCATGGTGCCCGCGATCTCGTTGCAGTCGAATCGCATCGCGATCACCGCGTTGGCACCGAACGACATGGCGTGCTGGCACATGCGCAGGATCGCCTCGTGCCGGGACTGGTACAGCAGCTGGGTGTACTCGGTGATCTCGCCGCCGCCGAGCGATCGCAGACCCGCCGTGAAATTCGAGCCGAGGCCGCGGCTGCGCACGGTCAGACCCGCCACCTCGCCGAAAACCCGGACGATCTGATGGCCCGGCACATCGTTCATGGTGGAGACCAGGATCGGGAACTGCGGTCCCGGCGGCGTTTGTTGCGGCTGCTGCTGATACTGCTGCGGCGGATACGGCTGCTGCGGCGGCTGATTCATGCCCGCAGCATAGAGGCGGCCCCCGCGGGCCACCAGCGCCCGTTCCACACACCAAACCCGCGTGTGTGGCCGGTCGGTGGCGACCGGCAGGATAGAGCGCGTGGCCGAAGTGATCGATATCGACGATCCCGCCGATGCGCGGGTCGACGACTTTCGCGATCTCAAGAATGCCGATCGGCGTCCGGATCTGCCGGGGCGGAAGGGATTGGTTATCGCGGAGGGCGTGGTCGTGGTGCAGCGCATGCTCGATTCGCGTTTCGCACCGACCGCGCTGCTCGGCGTCGCCAAGCGGTACGACGAGCTGGCCGAGGAACTGGCCGAGGTGTCGGTGCCGTTCTACCGGACAACGGCCGAGATCATGGCCGAGGTGGTCGGCTTCCATCTCAACCGCGGGGTGCTCGCGGTGGCGCGCAGGCCCGAGCCGCTCACCCTCGACGAGGTGACGGAGAAGGCGCGCACGGTCGCGGTGCTGGAGGGCGTCAACGACCACGAGAACCTCGGCTCGATGTTCCGCAACGCCGCCGGGCTGGGCGCCGAGGCCATCCTGTTCGGCGACCGCTGCGCCGACCCGCTGTACCGGCGGGCGGTGCGGGTTTCGATGGGGCATGTGCTCCGGGTGCCGTTCGCATCGGTCCCGGACTGGCCCAGCGGGCTGGATATATTGCGGCGCAAGGGTTTTCAGATAATCGCGCTGACACCGAATCCGGCGGCGACGAACCTGGCCACCGCGATGACGGGTGAGCGCGTCGCCCTGCTGCTCGGTGCGGAGGGGCCGGGACTCACCGAGGAGGCCATGCGCGCCACCGATATTCGCGCGCGCATCCCGATGTCGAAGGGCACCGACTCACTGAACGTGGCGACCGCCGCCGCGATGGCGTTCTATGAACGGGTGAGGCTGTCATGATTTCCGGAGCCCGCCGATGAGTCAGTTGCCGGACGGTTCGTATCCGTCGAATCAGCCCGATCGGGATCCGACGCCGTGGGGCAGCGGCATCGCCGTCGCGACGCTGGTCGGTCTGCTGACGGCGCTGGCGGTGTACGCGTTCGGCAGTGCGCTCGCCGAGGTGCATCCGCTGCTCGCGGTCGCGGTGAACGTGGTCGCGGCGGGTGGTGCCGCGCCATCGGTCTGGCGCTGGCGCTGGACACCGGTGACCCGCTGGGTGCTCGCGGGCGGTGTCGCCGGCGTGCTGCTCGGCTGGTTCGTGCTGTTGGTCGGCGCTGTTTTTTAGGCTTTTCAGGGAGCTAGTCGAGGGCTGTTTTTCTGGGCTCTCGTCGAAGTTACCGGGTTCCGGTTTTCAGGGGCTCTAGTCGGAGCTTCCGGGTTCCGGTCGGCACTTTCAGGAGACCCGGTCGCGCCCGCGCAGCCAGCCGAGCAGTCCGCGGCGGCGCGCATCCGGTTCGGGCTCCTCGGGCGGCGGCGCGAGCGTCGCCGGATCGGGCGCCTGACCCTTCGGATAGAGGTTGAACCCGCATACGGCGATATCGCGTGCGACGAGCGCGCCCTCGGGCGCCGGTGCCCGGTAATGGAATCCGAGCCATTCGTTGTTGGCGGCGTCGGCGAAGTCCGGCGGATCGAACGGCAGCGACTGCGGATCGGGCAGCTGCCCGGCCTGCCAGCGCACCGGATGTTCACCTGCCCAGTACGGCCGCTCCCACACATCGGGCAGGCCGTCGTCCTCGAGGATATTGACCCGGGTGGAGCTGAAGGCGCGCCGGAATTCGCCGCGCTCCCAATGCGCGAACGCGCCCCAGCCGTGCGCGGTGTCGAACGCGATGAGGTAGGTCTGTTCGGAGGCCAGCGGACGCACCAGCAGCTCGGGTAGCGCGGTCGGATGCGCGAGCGCCGCCTGTGCCGAGCACACCACGGTGACGCCGGGATAGCAGCCGATGTACACCTCGTCGGCGTCCGGGCCCGCGCAGCCGCCGAGCGTGCCGACCATGATGGGCACCACGTCGTTGTCGGCGTGCAGCTGTTTGGCGAGGGCGAGGGCGGCTTCGGGATCGGGATCGCGGTGTGCGCGGAGAACCGCGAGTGGGTCGGATGCGTCGACATACCAGAGGGATGAGGCTTTGGACAGCATTTCCGGCACCTCCCGATGGTTGCACGAAACAGCTCCGCGAACTTCGAGCAACTCCCGGCGTGTACCGAACAAATTCGACCGTCCGCGAATTGCCCTCTGCCGACCCACGAGTCGGCTACACACCGAAAAATCTACCCGCATCTGGGCGAGCATGCCCGGCCTTCGGCCCGGGAACACGCCACCGGTACGCCGAAATCGGGCGCGATCGGCCGCACAGCTACCGCTGTGGGCTCGTCAGCAAACCCGGTCCACACTCCGGAACCGCACCCGCGGCGGATGCGTACGGGCCGATCGAAAGTACCTACCGGTCAACGATGTTCGGCGGACGCGGGCCGGTCGAGTGGATGAAACAGCCTGCCGGACCACCGAACTGGATATTCGGCCGATCGAAACGGACCGTCGCCGAACCACTCTCGGAGAGATAGCGAGCCGCGACACGGGACGTCGCGACCCCGCGCGCCGAACGACGGCGCGCCACCATAGCGCGTAACTCAGTGACCCGAGCTACGCACGCCTAGGAGCACATCCTCCCAAGACGGCATCGGCGCCTTGCCGCGCTTGGTGCGCGCGGATTTGGCCGGGGTCTTGGGGCTGGCCTTGGGGGTCTCCTCGGCCGGAGCCGGCGTCGCCGTGGCGGCGGGAGCCGCCGGAGCGGTACTCGCGGGCGCGGCGGCGGGCGCCGGAGCCGGAGCGGGAGCCGGGGCGCTGGGGGTCGCCACGGTGTTGGGCGTCAGTGTGCCGGCCGCGGCCGGGATGGCGGCCGCCGCGCCGCCGGATACCGCGCGCGGCTGTTCGTAGTACTCGTCCAGCGTCGGCGGGCCCTGGCGGGGCGCGGTGCGCGCGGCGGGCGCCTCGCGGGTGGGCCGCGGCTCGGGAGCGGCCGGTTCGGGTTCGGGTGCCTCGATCTCCGGCTGTGGCGGCAAGACGGTGGCCAGACCGCGCAGCGCGCGACCGTAATCGGGATCGATCAGGTCGGAGGCCGGATCGTCGAGCGGGGAGACGCTGCCGCCGTGCGCGTCGGGCTGGTAGCGCCAGTGCGCCGCGATTTCGGAACGCCCGTTCTGCCACTGCAATTGGGCGACCCAGTAGCCCTTCTCGTCCTTCCAGGCATCCCATTCGGCGTTGTCCAGCGTGTGCCCGCGGGCGCTGAACGCGGCGGTGACGATATCGATGAGGGTTTCCACGGCCGGGCCGTCGGCGCGCACCGGATGCGCCTTCTGCGCGAGTTCGGCGGCGCGGGCCCGCTCCAGCAGCACCGGGTAAGCGAAACGCTCCACCCGGCTGGCCGGCATCCCGGATTCCTCGGTGACCTGCTCGACGGAGGCGCCGGCGCGGATACGGGCCTGGATATCGCGGGGACGCATAGAAGCTTCCATTTCGATCTCAATCTGGCCGAATCGGGCAAGGTCTCCGCGTGCAGCGGCTCGTAGCTTGTCATCCGCGGGCAGCCGGAATTTCTGACCGGACTCGGTGTCGACACACACGATGTGCGTGGAGTCGGGCGTCACCCCGATCACTCGAAGTTCACGCACCGTTACCTCCTTATCGCGTCGGCTCGCGACACCGCCCACTTTCCGAAACAGTAGTGCACTGGTGAGATCCATGGGGCAAGACACGCGGTACGGAAATCTGTCAACGGACACATCCGCACCGCTAATCTGCTCTGTTCACTTTTGACAATACAGATTGCGAAGTGTTCGCGCGCACCGTAATACGGCGCGGGCCCGACCGGAAGGTATGCGATCGGGCCCGGAATTCATTCGTTCGCCGTGCTTACGACAGCTTTTCGACCACCCAGTCGATGCTGCGGGTCAGCTGGGAAACATCTTCCGGATCGATCGCCGGGAACATGCCGATGCGCAACTGGTTGCGGCCCAGCTTGCGGTACGGCTCGGTGTCGACGATGCCGTTGGCGCGCAGCACCTTTGCCACCGCGGCCGCATCGACCGAATCGGCGAAGTCGATGGTGCCGACCACCTGCGAGCGGTGCGCCGGATCCGCGACGAACGGGGTGGCGTACTCGCTCGATTCGGCCCACGAGTACAGCCGCGACGAGGAATCGAGGGTCCGCTTGACCGCCCAGTCCAGGCCGCCGTTGCCGTTGAGCCATTCGATCTGGTCGGCGAACAGCAGCAGGGTGCCGAGCGCCGGGGTGTTGTAGGTCTGGTCCTTGGTGCTGTTGTCGATCGCGATCGGCAGCGAGAGGAATTCGGGGGTGTAGCGGCCCGATTCGGCGATCTCGCTCACCCGCTCGAGCGCCTTCGGGCTCATCAGGGCCACCCAGAGACCGCCGTCGGAGGCGAAGCACTTCTGCGGGGCGAAGTAGTACACGTCGGCGTCGGCGATGTTCACCGGCAGACCGCCCGCGCCCGAGGTGGCGTCGATGGCGATCAGCGCCTGCTCCGAACCGGCCGGACGCTGCACGGGAACCGCGACGCCCGTTGAGGTTTCGTTGTGCGCCCAGGCGATCACGTCGGCGGCCGGGTCCGAAACCGGCTCCGGCGCGGTGCCCGGATCGGTGGTGATGACGATCGGATCGCCGATGAACGGGTTCTTCTTGGCCACCGAGGCGAACTTCGAGCTGAACTCGCCGTAGGTGAGGTGCAGCGAACGCTCGCGGATCAGGCCGAACGCGGCGGCATCCCAAAACGCCGTGGTACCACCGTTACCCAGCACCACCTCGTAGCCGTCCGGCAGGTCGAACAGCTCGCGCAGGCCGGAGCGCACCCGCGCCACCACGTCTTTCACCGGCTTCTGCCGATGCGAGGTGCCGAATACCGAGGCGCCGACCTGCACCAGCGACTGCAGCTGCTCGGGCCGAACCTTGGAGGGGCCACAGCCGAAGCGACCATCGGCGGGCTTGAGATCGTCGGGAATGGTCGGGAAGGCAGTGGTCATGGCGCACATGCTAGTAGGTGGTAATGCTGTGTCGTCGACCACAGTCCAGCTAACCTGTGCAGCCATGAACTCGGCGGCTAACTCGGGGTGGCTGTTACGCAAGCGAAGGGCACTCGGACTTGGTGTTCCTTCGATATCCGACGATGCGCGGCGCGAGTTGCTCATCCGCGGAACCCTCGGCTCCGCAACGATCTTGGATGTCCGGCCACGACGCAGCGAACCCGGGCACGCATTCTGGGTGCGGGTGCAGCTGGAGGGGCAGGAGCCGTACGAGGTGCGGGTGCGCCAGCGGGTGCCCGAACGCGATCTGGACTGGATGCGCCCCGGCGATGTGGTGAGCTGCCGGGTGGATCCCGGCGACCGGGACCGGCTGGTGCTGTTCGTCCCGGATCTGGAGGAGACCGCCCGGGTCGGCATCGCGAAGATCCTGGCCGACGGCAGGCGCGCGGACGCGACCGTGCTCGCCGCGGCACCGGTCGGCGCGGAATACTCCGGCCGCGACGATCCGGTGCTGCGGCTCGACCTCGAATTGCGCGCATGGGACGAGCCGAAACCGTGGCGGGTCAGGGTCGTTCAGCAGGTGCCGCTCGCGGCGATCAACCTGGCCGATCTCGGCCAGCGCCTCGAGGTGGCATTCTTCACCGTGGATCGTGGCGAATCGGTCGCGATCGACTGGGCGGCCACGCTCGGCGACGAGTAACCTTGCGCTGCCCTGTTATTGAAATTTCTGTGTAATCCGTTGCTGGAAGGCCGAATTCGATTACAGGTGCACGAAAGTGAATCCCGCGGCGCGGAGTTTCGGCAGCACCGCGAGCATGCCCGCACCGGTACCGGCCCGTGGGCGGTGCATGTGTGCGAGGGAAATCGCGCCCGGCGCAGCGGCATTCATATTCTGCTGCACCTGGGCCGAGCTCGCGGTGGCGCCGAAATCAGCGTTGATGCTGAAACCGACCGGGGTTTCCCCCAATTCGTTGCAGATGCGCACCGCGACATCGTCGTAGTGCGCGGTGCCCGCGCGGAAGAATCGCGGCGGTCTGCCGACAAGTTGGGTCAGGCGTTCGTGATTGGACCACACCTCGTCGACGGCCTCCTGCACCGACTTGGTGCCGTTGATGCCGTACGCGGCCCGGCCGTTCACCGAAAGCGGCCGGTGCTGCACACCGTGATTGGCCAATTCGAACAGCGGATTGCCCATCAGCTGGGCCACCCGCGCCGGATTCGCGTCGATCCACCGCTTGTTCAGGAAGAGTGTCGCCGGAATCTGTTGGGTGACAAGGAAATTGATCAACGACTCGTCCATGTCGTTGTTATCCGGCCCACCGCAGGCGTCGAAGGTGATCGCCATCTGCTTGCCGGTGGCATTGAAAGAGCTTGTGATGCCCGGCATTTCCATGCCCCACTGCTTCGGCTGTTCGCCGGCGTGCCGGGCGGCGACCGCGGCGGGCCCGTTGGCGTCGTCGATCGGTGCGGCCTTCGGCAGACCTGCCCTCGGCTGGGGCGGCTGCGTTGCCGATGTCGGTGCCGACTCGCCGTGAGCGGCAGAGCATCCGGTGAGGACGAAACCCGCGGCGAGCGCGGCAGCGCCGAACAACCCCCGGCGCGACAGTTCTCTATCCAGCATTCCCCGTACCTCTGATCTCGACGTTGCGGAGGAATGCTACGTCACCGAATCCGCCGATGTGGTCTGGGGCACAGCGTGTTCACGGGCACGGCGTGCCGGATCCGTCCCGGAACCGGCACGCCGGCAACCACTTACGCGTGCGAAATGGCCGACCAGCCCGCGACGTCCTCCGGCTTGCGCGGGCCGGGCCCGGTGTAGATCGCGGCCGGGCGCACCAGCTTCCCCAGTTGCTTCTGCTCCAGGATGTGCGCGCACCAACCCGCGGTGCGGCCGCAGGTGAACATCGCGGGCATCATGTGCGCGGGCACCTCGGCGAAATCCAGGATCACCGCGGCCCAGAACTCCACATTGGTTTCGATCGCGCGGTCCGGGCGCCGCTCGCGCAGCTCGGCGAGCGCCGCCTGCTCCAGTGCGGCGGCCACCTCGTAGCGCGGGGCGTCCAACCGCTTCGCGGTGCCGCGCAGCACCCGGGCGCGCGGATCCTCGGCCCGGTACACCCGGTGCCCGAAGCCCATCAGCTTTTCCTTGCGGTCCAGGATGCCCTTGACCAAAGCCCGTGCGTCGCCGGTCTTTTCGACCTCTTCGATCATCGGCAGCACCCGGGCGGGCGCGCCGCCGTGCAGCGGGCCCGACATCGCGCCGATCGCGCCGGACAGCGCCGCGGCGACATCGGCGCCCGTCGAGGCGATGACGCGCGAGGTGAAGGTGGACGCGTTCATGCCGTGCTCGGCGGCCGACACCCAGTAGGCGTCGATGGCCTCGGTGTGCCGCGGGTCCGGGTCACCCTTCCAGCGGGTCATGAACCGCTCGGTGACCGTGCTGCACTCGTCGATCTTCTTCTGCGGTACCGCGGGCTGGTAGATGCCGCGCGCGGACTGCGCGACGTAGGACAGCGCCATCACCGAGGCGCGGGCCAGATTCTCCCGCGCGGTCTCGTCGTCGATATCGAGCAGCGGCTGATAACCCCAGATGGGGGCGAGCATGGCCAGGCCGGCCTGCACGTCGACGCGCACGTCACCGGTGTGCACGGGCAGCGGGAACGGCTCGGCGGGCGGCAGGCCGCGGCCGAACTCCCCGTCCACCAGCAGAGCCCACACATCGCCGAAGGTCACCCGATTGCCGACCAGATCCTCGATGTCGACGCCGCGGTAACGCAGGGCGCCGCCGTCCTTGTCGGGTTCGGCGATATCGGTGGTGAATGCCACCACACCCTCGAGCCCGCTGACGAAATCGCTTGGTACGGATGCTCCTGGCACCGCGGGGCTGGTAGTCATGTTGTGACTCTCCTTGCACTTCGGGTCGCATGGGTTCTCGTCGATGAGGGATAACGCTTCGCCGAGCACATGCCGATCGGTTAAAACCTTAGCTTCTTGCTACCGCGGAGTAACGTCTGCCCCATGCGTGACCTGGACAATTCATCTGTCGGTCAAGAAGCGGCAGAGTTGCCAACGGATGTGGATTTGGCCGCCATGCGGGCCGAGTACGGGAACAACCCGTTCGGCTCCGGCGAGGACACCGACCTCGACGAGAGCTGGCTCGCGGGCGGTTGGGAGCCGCTGCTGCGGCACTGGATAGAGCAGGCGACGGCGGTCGGCATCGCCGAACCCAATGCCATGGTGCTGGCCACCGTGTCGCTGGCGGGTGGCACGCCGCGCCCGGTTGCCCGCACGGTGCTGTGCAAGGGTCTCTCACCCGAGGGTGTGACTTTTTACACGAACTACGAATCGGCGAAGGGCACCCAGTTGGCCGCGGTGCCGTTCGCCGCGGCCACCTTCGTCTGGCCCGCGCTCGGCAGGCAGGTGCACGTGCGCGGCGGGGTGGAGCAGGTGCCGATCGAGACCACCACCGTCTACTGGCGGTCCCGGCCGCGGGATTCCCAGCTCGGCGCCTGGGCCTCGCAGCAGTCCCGCCCGATCGGTTCGCGCGCCGAAATGGACCGGGTGCTGGCCGAGACCACCGCGCGCTTCGCCGATGTCGACGAGATCCCGGTGCCGCCGCACTGGGGCGGCTACCTCCTACGCCCCGACGAGGTCGAGTTCTGGCAGGGCCGCCGCGGCAGGCTGCACAACCGGATCCGGGTGCGCATCGACGACGGCGCGATGGCCGTCACGCGACTACAGCCGTAAGGAAATCGGCTCTGGTGAAATAAAATTCACTTCGATACCCGGGGCGTGACTGGTTAATCTCCTGGCCATGTTCACCCCCGCCTGCCGCCTTCCCGGATGAGGATCCTGGCCGACACCACCCCATTGCGTCAGCCGGATTATCGACGCCTGTGGGTCACCGGCATCGTCACCATGGTCGGCGCCCAGATGTCGCTGGTCGCGGCGCCGCAGCAGATTTTCCAGATCACCGGCAGCTCCGGCTATGTCGGCCTCGCCGGGCTGTTCGGTCTGGTGCCGCTGATCGTCTTCGGACTGTGGGGCGGCGCGCTCGCCGATGTGATGGATCGGCGAAAGCTGTTGCTGCTCACCAGTTTCGGCACCGGCATCACCTCGCTCGCATTCTGGGTGCAGGCCGCGGCGGGGCTGCACAACGTATGGGTCGTCCTGGTGCTGCTCGCCGCGCAGCAGGCGTTCTTCGCGGTGAATCAGCCGACGCGCAGCGCGACCATCCCGCGCCTGCTGCCCGCCGACCAGTTGGCGGCGGCCAATTCGCTCAACATGACGGTGATGCAGTTCGGGTCCATCGCCGGGCCGGTGCTCGCGGGCGCGCTCATCCCGGTGATCGGCCTCTCGACGCTGTACCTGCTGGACGCGATCGCGCTACTCGCGACGCTGTGGGCGGTGTGGCGGCTGCCCGCGCTCCCGCCGACCGGCACCGAGCGCAAGGCCGGATTCCGCACCGTCCTGGACGGTTTCGCGTATCTGGCCACCCAGCGCATCCTGCTCGCCTCGTTCGCGGTGGATCTGATCGCCATGATCTTCGGCATGCCGCGGGCGCTGTTCCCGCAGATCGCGCGCGAGACCTTCGGCGATCCGGCCACCGGCGGTCTCGCGCTCGGTCTGCTGTTCGCGTCGATGTCGGCGGGTGCGGTGCTCGGCGGTGTGTTCTCCGGCTGGATTCCCCGGGTGCGGCGGCAGGGGTTGGCCGTCGTGATCTGCATCGCGCTGTGGGGCTGCTCGATGATCGGTTTCGGGGTGGCCGTCGGGCTCACCGGCGACCTGCTCGGCGTCGGCGCCGGACTGTGGATCGCGCTGGGCTGCTCCGCATTCGGCGGCGCGGTCGACATGGTGTCCTCGGCGCTGCGGGTCACCATGCTGCAGACGGTCGCCACCGACGAGATGCGTGGGCGGCTGCAGGGGGTGTTCATCGTGGTTGTCGCGGGCGGGCCGCGCATCGGTGATGTTGCCCACGGTTTCGCCGCGGCGAGCCTGGGTACCGCTGTTGCTGCGGCGGGTGGTGGTGCGCTCGTTGTGGTCGGCATGGTGCTCGCGGCGATAGTCTTTCCGGCGTTCGTTCGGTACCGAGTGGGCCGCGCACATGCCGAAATGGTTCCGCGGTGACCTTGGCGAACACTCGGCAACCAGGAGCGAAACCTCACCGCAGCGTGTCCCGATTGTGAGCCCGACGAGAGCCACCCTCGATGGTTGGCCCTCTCGGTGAACGGCTAGCGTTGAGGTAAGTGCGTCGGGGCCGACCGCGCTCGACGCCTACGGTTCTAGCCTGAGAGGGATCCTTCCGTGCCCGCTGAGAACATCATCAACGTCGACGACGACGCCAAGCCGGTCCTTGTCTATCCCGGCGGGGAATTCCCCATGACGGTGACCAAGGCCGCCGAGGGCAATGACGGGATCGACCTCGGAAAGCTGCTGGCCAGCACCGGTTACGTCACCTACGACCCCGGCTTCATGAACACCGCGCCGACCAAGTCGGCCATCACCTACATCGACGGTGAGGCGGGCATCCTGCGCTACCGCGGATACCCGATCGATCAGCTCGCCGCCTCCTCCACCTTCATCGAGGTCAGCTACCTGCTGATCTACGGTGAGCTGCCCACCGCGGCCCAGCTCGACGACTTCACCAACCGGATCCGCAGGCACACCCTGCTGCACGAGGACCTGAAGCGGTTCTTCGACGGTTTCCCGCGCAACGCGCACCCGATGCCGGTCCTGTCCTCCGCGGTGAACGCGCTCTCGGCGTACTACCAGGACTCGCTGGATCCGCGTGATCCGGAGCAGGTGGAGCTGTCCACCATTCGACTATTGGCCAAGCTGCCCACCATCGCGGCCTACTCGTACAAGAAGTCGGTCGGCCAGCCGTTCCTCTACCCGGACAACTCGCTCAGCCTGGTGGAGAACTTCCTGCGAATGACCTTCGGCTTCCCGGCCGAGCCGTACGAGGTGGACCCCGAGGTCGCCGCGGCGCTGGACATGCTGCTCATCCTGCACGCCGATCACGAGCAGAACTGCTCGACCTCGACGGTGCGCCTGGTCGGCTCCTCCGACGCCAACCTGTTCACCTCGGTATCCGGCGGCATCAACGCGCTGTGGGGTCCGCTGCATGGCGGCGCGAACCAGGCGGTGCTGGAGATGCTCGACGGCATCAAGGCCAACGGCGGTGACGTCAAGGAGTTCATCCGCAAGGTCAAGAACAAGGAAGACGGGGTGAAGCTGATGGGCTTCGGTCACCGCGTCTACCGCAACTACGACCCGCGCGCCGCGATCGCCAAGAAGCACGCCGACGCCATCCTGCGCAAGCTCGGCGGCGACGACGAGCTGTTCGATATCGCGCAGGCGCTGGAGGAGGCCGCGCTCACCGACGACTACTTCATCGAGCGCCGCCTGTACCCGAACGTCGACTTCTACACCGGCGTCATCTACAAGGCCATGGGCTTCCCGACCCGGATGTTCACCGTGCTGTTCGCGATGGGCAGGCTGCCCGGCTGGATCGCGCACTGGCGGGAAATGCACAGCGAGCCACTGAAGATCGGTCGTCCGCGCCAGATCTACACCGGATACGGTGCGCGCGACTACCGTGAGATCGCCAACCGCGATTGATAACCCACCTATCGAAGGGGATAGCGAATGACCAAGCCGGAGATCGAATTCCAGGAGGGCCCCGCGCCCACCGAACTGGTGATCAAGGATCTCACGGTCGGTGAGGGCAAGGAAGCGGTGCCGGGCGGCACCGTCGAGGTGCATTATGTGGGCGTCGAATTCGACTCGGGCGAGCAGTTCGACTCCTCCTGGGACCGTGGCGAATCCATCACCTTCCCGCTGAGCAACCTGATCCAGGGCTGGAAGGACGGCATTCCCGGCATGAAGGTCGGCGGCCGTCGTCAGCTGACCATTCCGCCGGAGCTGGCCTACGGCCCGGCGGGTTCGGGGCACCGGCTGTCGGGCAAGACGCTGGTGTTCATCATCGATCTGCTGAACGCCAACTGAAAGCTGTTGCCGCAGCCCGGGTTTCGGACCCGGGCTGCGGCTTTTTTCATGGCTGCCGCATTTTTCATGCCTGTGGCATGGTTTCGGCTGTGTATATCTGTGCCTGCGGCGTCGAGGCCGGTACGGGCGGGTTCCGTTGTCAGCGGCGAGGTTTCGTCGGCTGCCTTGAATGTCGGGCTGCTTTGAACAGCGAACAACTCAGCCGCGGACGATTTCGACGGGGTCGGTGAGCGCGGCGGCGATGGCCGATTGCTGGCCGGAGCTGCGCTGCGGGAGCGCGGCGACCGCCTTGTCGGTTTGCGTGCTCAAATTGCCGACGACGCCCTGCAATTGAGTGACACCCTGGGTGAGTTGGCTGATGGCACTGGTCAATTGGGCTCCGCCCTGCTCGGCGAGCTGGGGGAGACCCTCGGCGAGTTTCGCGCCCTGCTGCAATTGGTCACTGGCGCTTTGCAATTTGCCGACAACGGTGCGCAGCAGGGTGCCGAGGTCGGTATCAGGGTCGACCGAGGCGCCCACCAGATCGCCGAGGCCGGTCAGCTGCGAGCCCGCCTGGCTCGAAATATCGCGCAGCCCTTGGAGTTTGGCAATGACGCCGGTGAGCGTCGGATCGCCCGCGAAGGGCAGGCCCTTCAGCAGCGGCAGAACTTGGTCGAGCCCGGTGGTGACGGCGCCTGCGGTCTGCGACACCTGATTGATGGTGACACCGGTCGAGCCGAGCGCGTCGGCGAGCTGATTCGCCTGCGCGGCCGCGCCGCTCACCGTGTTGTTCAGCAGCGTGATCGCCGAAGTCAATTGCGCGGCACCGCTTTTCGCGAAGTCCAGGAAGCCGAGCATTTGATCGGCGCCGGAGCTGAACTGATCGGCGCCCGCGGCCGCGGCCTTCACCCCCATGTTGAGCAGTTGGGCGGTGAACTGCACCTGCGTCATCTGGGTGCGCGCCTGGGCCGCGGCGCTGAGTGCCGCGTCGACGCCCGCCGCGCCGATCCGGTGCTGTACCTCGGTCACCGCGCCGTTCACGAGGTCGCGGTCCGCGCCCTTATGCGTGTTCACGGTGACCTTGGCCCGCTTGGGATCCGGTCCGGCGAGTGTGCCCATGGATGTGGTGAGGTCGTCGGGCAGCGTGATGACCGCGGCGTAGTCCTTGATATCCGCTTCGCCCGGTTTCGCGGCCGTCCAGTCGTAGCCGCCCGCATCCTGCAAGGCCTGCACGACCTTCGCTCCGGTTGGTCCCTTGTCCGCGTTGACGAGCGCGATACCCGTCGGCGTGTCGGAACGCCCGCAGGCGACGATGCCGGCGGCAATCGTGCCGGCGGCGACGAAAATGGCCAGAAGTCCCCAGCGGGTCCGTTTTTCGATCACGCGAACAGACCCTAAGGTCCACAGGTTACCCGGCCATGGCTGCTTCATAAGAATTTGCTATGGGTGCTGTTTATCGATATCGATCGAAGTGAAGATCGACCGAAGTCCCAGCGATATCGCTCGAAGTCCAGCTACGTCGTTCGAAGTCCCAGCTACGTCGTTCGAAGTCCAGCTATGTCGTTTGCGGCCAGAGATATCGCTCGCAGCCCAGCCTATTTGTTCCAATGCGTGTTCCGGGCGGGCAAATGCAGCACCAAGCGCACGCCGCCCAGCGTGCCGTCATCGAAATACGCTCGCCCGCCGTGTAATTGGGCCTGTTGGGCGACCAATGCCAGCCCGAGTCCCGATCCGCCCTTGCTCGCTTGGCTGCCGCGGAAGAAACGATCGAATACCGCCTCCCGCTCCTCGATCGGGATGCCGCGGCCATTGTCGTCGATCGAGATGATGATGTGCCCGTCCGAGGCGCGGTGTGCGGAAACCAGTGCCTGCGTTGCCCTTCCGTGTTTGACCGAATTGGTGAGCGCGTTGTCGACGGCGAGCCGCAGCCCGGCGGGCAGCCCACGGGTGACCAGTTCGGCGTCGCAGTCGATGCGCACGGTCAGATCCGGATAGTGCCGCATGGCGTCGTGTGCCGCCTGATCGCACAGATCACCGACGTCGGTGTCGACATGATCGCGCTCGTTGGTGAGGTCACCGGTGGCCAGTCGTTCCAGCGCGGCCAGCGTGCTCTCCACCCGGCCCTGGCTGCGTTGCAGGTCGGCGAGGATTTCCGCGCGCTGGGTCTCGTCCAGGTCCAGGGTGCGCAGCACCTCGAGGTCGGTGCGCATGGCGGTGAGCGGGGTGCGCAGTTCGTGCGCGGAGACGGCGGCGAAATCGCGCGCGGTGTCCAGGGCGGCGGCGGTTTCGGTCTGTGCCTGATCGACCCGCTCCAGCATGGTGTTCACCGCCTGGGCCAACTGCTCGGCCTCGCGCACACCCGAACCGTCGATCGGCGGCTGTGGATTGTCCGGATCGCGATAGCCGCTGCGCGCACCGACCTGCTTGGACAGGTGCACCATCGGGCGCACCGCGCGCCCGGCCAGCAGCCAGCCGAGCGCGGCGGCGGCGGCGATCGACGCCAGCGCCCCGAACAACACCCAACGTTGTTGCTGCGCGGTGGTTTTCGCCGCATCCGTGAACGGAATGCCGAGCGATACCACCTGCCCCGGCTGCTGATTCTCGGTGGTGGTGAGGATCCGATACGGGATGCCGTGCACCGTCACCGTGCGCGAACCCGTTGGCAGATCGGGCATTTGGGTCGGGGTGCTGGCGACGACGTCGCCGTCCCGGCGCACGGTGAGCGCCAGATCGTTGTTCAGCCCTGTGAGCCCGATGGCGGTCACCGCGATCACCGGTTGCAGCAGCACGATGCGCGAGGCCACCTTCAACTGCTGATCGGACTGCTGCACGTTGATCTTCTCGATCACCTGCACGCTGAGCAGGCTGATCAGCGAAACGATGATCACCGCACCCGCCGCCGCGGCCCCCGCCACCCGCGTGCGCAGCGAAAAGGTCCGACGCCGACGGGGTTTCGCGGTCATTTCGGGGCTCGGAGGACGAATCCCACCCCGCGAATGGTGTGCAGCAGCCGCGGCGTGCCGTCCACTTCCAGCTTGCGCCGCAGATACCCGACGAATACGTCGACCACATTGGTGTCGGCGGCGAAATCGTAGCCCCACACCAGTTCCAGCAGGCGTTCCCGGCTCAGCACGACGCCGACATTGCGGGCCAGCGTGGACAGCAGCTCGAATTCCCTTTTGGTGAGCTCGATTTCGTGCCCGTTGAGCAGCGCGCGATAGCCGGCGACGTCGACTTCCAACGGGCCCACCGTGATCGCGCCCGGCGTCGCGGGTGCGGGCGCATCGGTCTTGCGGCGCAACAGCGCCCGGATCCGGGCCACCAACTCGGCCAGCACGAACGGTTTGACCAGATAGTCGTCGGCCCCGTACTCGAGCCCGGCGATGCGATCGTCCACCGACGCGCGGGCGCTGAGCACACAGATCGGCACCTCGTTGCCCATGGCGCGCAGCGCGGTCACCACACCGGCGCCGTCGAGCACCGGCATATTCATATCGAGCACGATCGCATCGGGCGCATGCTCGTTCACGCTGCGCAACGCGGCCGCGCCGTCCCTGGCCACCAATACCTGGAAGCCGGACAGCCGCAGCCCTCGCTCGACCGAGGCGAGCACGTCCTCGTCGTCGTCGACGACGAGGACGGTCGGGTTCCCAGGACGCTCTGCCACGTCAGTCATTCTGCCGTCACCGCGCACCCGGATCGGTCAAGCGCCGCTCAGTAGTTATGGCAGGCGGCCGCGACCTGGCGCAGCTGCTCGGCGATACCCGCGGCGCGCGGGTCGTTCTCGGCCTGTGCCGCGGCGTCCGGATTCGCATCGATCGCCTTCTGCAGTTCGGCGCGGCGCTGATCCGGCGGCAGGTTGAACTTCTGCTGGATCTCGGCCTTCTGCGCCGGATTGTTGTCGAGCATGTTCGCCAGCAAGGGGGCCTTGGCGTGCAGTGCCTTGTCGACCTGGTCGAACGAACAGGTGGTGTCGAGCAGCGGCGCGATCATCGAGGTCGGATCGGCGGCGGCGATGCCGGGGCTGAGCAGAACGGTGACCGTGGCGATGCCGCCGGTCGCCAACGCGGCGAGGGCGGTGCGGCTGCGCAAACGCTTCATGTGGTGCTGCCTCCATGGTGTCGATGGGACGTGGACAAGCGACCTCGACCTTAGGGCGAGGCGCTGGCACAGGTGTGAACGATTACTGAGGATTCTCTGAGGGACGACCAAAACTATGACGGCACAACCGGATCCGCAATATTCATAGTTTCGTGATCCGCTCCGGGACGGGCCGCGACGATCTGTTCGGCGAGTGCGGTGAGCACGGCCGGATCCTCGATGGTGGACGGCATCTCGTACGGCTCACCCGCCGTGATCAGCCGGATGGTCTTGCGCAGGATCTTGCCGGATCTGGTCTTCGGCAGCGCGGGAACCACCACCACGTCGTACAGGGTGGCGATCGCGCCGATCTGTTCGCGCACCCGGGTGATCAGCTCCGTGCGCAGCAGCGCCGGATCGATCTCGACACCCGACTTGAGTACCACGTAGGCCAGTGGCCGATGTCCCTTGAGCTCATCCGGCAGACCGATCACCGCGCATTCGGCGACCGCGGGATGTCCGGCGATGGCGGCCTCGATACTGCCCGCCGAGAGCCGGTGCCCCGCCATATTGATGACATCGTCGCTGCGCCCGAGGACATAGAGGTAGCCGTCCTCGTCGAAATAGCCGGAGTCGCCGGTGAGGTAGTGGCCGGGATAGGTGGTGAGATAGGAGCGCTCGTAGCGGGCGTCGTCGTGCCAGAGCCCGCTCAGCGTGCCGGGCGGCAGCGGCAGCCCGATGACGATATTGCCCTCGGTGCCCGGCGCGACCGGATTGCCCTCGGAGTCGAGCACCCGGATCCGATAGCCGGGAACCGGCACCGAAGCCGATCCGGCCTTGATCGGAAGTTGTTGCAGCCCAAGCGGATTGGCGCAGATCGGCCAGCCGGTCTCGGTCTGCCACCAATGGTCGACGACGGGGCAGTCGGGCCGGTCGGCGAGCAGTGTGTGCACCGCCCACTCGTAGGTGGCCGGGTCGAGCCGCTCGCCCGCGCAGAACAGTGCGCGCAGCGAGGACAGGTCGTAGTCCGCGGCGAGTGCCGCGTCCGGATCCGCCTTGCGGATGGCGCGCAGCGCGGTCGGGGCGGTGAACACTGCGCGAACCTTGTGGTCCTGAATCACCCGCCAGTACACGCCCGCATCCGGCGTGCCGACCGGTTTGCCCTCGTAGAGCACCGTTGTCGCGCCGACGAGCAGCGGCGCGTAGACGATATAGGAGTGCCCGACCACCCAACCGACATCGGAGGCGGTCCACATGACATCGCCGGGGCCGACGTCGTAGATATTGCGCATGGACCAGGTGAGGGCAACCGCGTGTCCGCCGTTGTCCCGCACCACCCCCTTCGGCTTACCGGTGGTGCCGGAGGTGTAGAGGATATAGAGCGGATCTGTCGCATCCATCGGAACCGGATCGACCGGTTCGGCGTCGCGAACGGCGTCCGCCCAGTCCAGCCACTGCGCGACGACGGTCTGCGCGGAGCTCGGCAGCGATTCGGTCGCCGGTTGTGGCGCGGCGAAATGAATGGTCTCGAACAGCGGCTTTCCGTCGACGACGACATCGCGCTGCTTGACGATCACCTGCCGCGGCGCGGTGGTCTGGGCGATATCCAAGGCCTGCAAGACAATTGGCGGGTATTGAATCGGCCCGCTCGGCTCGATGCCGCCCGAGGCGGTGATGATGAGCACAGGTTCGGCGTCGTCGATGCGGGCCGCGAGCTCGGGCGCGGCGAACCCGCCGAACACCACCGAATGCACCGCGCCGATGCGCGCGCAGGCCAGCATGGCGATCACCGCTTCGGGAATCATCGGCAGGTAGATGATCACGCGGTCGCCCTTGCCGACTCCCAGCCGGACCATCGCACCGGCGAACCTGGCAACCTCGGCAAGCAACTCGGCGTAGGTGAAAACGCCTCTGGTGCCGGTCATAGCGGAGTCATATATTAAGGCGGGCTGATTCGGTCGGCCCTCCTCTCCGGCAGCTGGGCTTCCGAACACATGCCGGTCGAGGGCGTTGAAGGAGGTGTTGAGGCGAGCATCGGGGAACCATCTCGCCACCGGACGTGCGGTGGCATCGACTATTTGAGTGGGTGGCACGTCCCAATCGATTGCCTCGGCCGCGCCGGACCAGAACTCCGCGGGATCGACCAGGCTGGTCTGATAGACCGGCCGGTACTCGCGCTTCGTGTGCCCACCCGTCGCTCGGTCACCACCCCCCACCGAATCGCTTGTATTCAAACCGGTGACTCCCTAGCCTCGCTCGATGCCCGCCTCGATAGATCAGCATGATTGTGGCAGACTTCACGCGACGCCCGGGCGGGTGTCGCGACCTTTGGTTTTGCCTGGAAGGGGCAGGTCAAGGGGGGCAAGCTTACTCGAAGTCACCCAAGAAGTTATTGATCCGTTAGAATCTGATGTCACTTATTTCGGCCGTCGTAGACGCAATTTCTCGGCCTGCAGCAGTTCTCGGCCAGCTCCGTCTGTCGAGCCAGCATGCGATTGTGGAGGTTCGCTGATGGCGCGTGGTTGGGGCCAGTTTGGAAAGTGAGTGGGAGATGCGTGACGCCGCTAGGTCCGGCAGAAGGCGCTGGGCGCTCGGCAACTGGGACCTGCGCTGGAAGGTGACGGCGGTCCTGGCCGTACCTCTGGCGGTCGCGGTGGGGCTTGGGGTTTCCAGGATTTCGACCGAGTTCGCCGACTCGAGCCGGTTGGCGGATGCCTCGGACACCGTCGCTGCGATTCCGGTGGTGACGGCGCTCAGCGGCAACATGGGTGTTGTCGCCGGTTCGCAGATGATCGCGATCGGTCCGAACTCCGTTGTGACCGACCAGAACCTGGCGGATCTGGACAAGGCGATCGGTGCGGCGGAGAAGGTCTCCGACAAGTTGAATGGTGTGCCCGGTGGGGCCCGTGCCGCGCTGGAGGAGATGCTCACCTCGGCGAGAGCGGTTAGAACGCAGGGTAAATTGCCCTCGACACAGCCGCAGGCCGATGTAGTCGCGCTGATCGACAAGGTGCGCAGCGACAGCGTGCGCGTCGTGGAAAACGTTGTCGGACAGGTCAGCGACGCGGCCGTCGACGAGGCGAAGCTGCGCCTGGTAGACGCGCTCAATACCCGCTCGACCCTGACCAACGAGCTCGCCGCGTTCCCGGACTATCTGCGCAACCCGAAGGGCGGCCTGCCGGGCTTCCTCACCGCGGCCAATACCGAGCGCACGCTGCTCAATGTGCTCGCGCACCGGTTCGATGCCACCGATACGTCCATCGCCGACCTGCGGGTCGGTATCGATACGCGGGTGTCGTTGGCGAGCGGTCCGGATGCGCTCGCCGGCCAGCCCCCGGTCGGTGATCTGAAGAATTCGCTCATCACCAGCCTCGCGGTGTACGAGAAGATCATCGGCAAGGCCACCAAGGATATTGACGCCGGGATGAATTCGCTGGTGTCGACGGCCCAGCGGGATGCGTGGACGTACACCGCGGTCGTCGTCGTCACCATTCTGGCCGCGCTCATGCTCGCCGTCTTCGTCGCGCGATCGATGATCGTGCCGCTGCACCGGCTGCGGCTGGCCGCCCTGCGGGTGGCCGAAAGCGATCTGCCGCACGAGGTCGCGCAGTTGCGCAACGGCGCCGCGCCGGAGGATGTGCCGCTGGAACCGATGCCGGTGCGCAGCTCCGAGGAGATCGGCCAGCTGGCCCGCGCCGTCGACGATATCCACGGGCAGGCACTACGTTTGGCGAGCGACCAGGCGCAGATGCGTTCCCAGGTGAACGATATGTTCGAAACCCTGGCCCGTCGCTCCAAGTCGCTCGTCGACCACCAGCTCAGCCTCATCGAGGCGATGGAGTACGACGAGAAAGACCCCCGTCTGCTGGAAAACCTGTTCCGGCTGGACCATCTCGCCGCCCGCATGCGCCGCAACGGCGACAACCTGCTCATCCTCGCGGGTACCCGGCAGCGCCGCGCCAAGTCCGCCCCCGTCGAAATCGCCGATGTGCTGCGCGCCGCGATTTCCGAGGTCGAGGACTACGAGCGGGTGAAACTCGGTGCGACGCCGCGCGGTTCGCTGGTCGAACCGGCCGCATCCGATATGGCGCACCTGTTCGCCGAGCTGCTGGACAACGCGCTGCGCGCCTCGCCGCCGGAGACCGACGTCAAATTCACCTTCGCCCAGGCACACGACCAGGGCATGTTGATCGAGGTGGCCGACCGCGGCATCGGTATGCCGCCCTCGGAGATGAACGAGATCAACCACCGGCTGGAACAGACCGCGGAGCCAGGGCCGGATACCGCCCGGCACATGGGTCTTTTCGTGGTCGGCCGGTTGGCCGAGCGGCACGGGCTCACCGTGCGGCTGCGGGCGACCTTCGACACTGCCCGCGACCCTGGCGTCACAGTGACGGTTCACGTGCCTGCCAACCTCATCGTCGCAGGTAAGGGCGGGCCGGTCATCCAACCGACCCAGGCCAATCCGAATATGCCGCAGCGTCCGGCCCTCCCCGGGTCGCAGCGTCCGGCCCTCCCGGCGCCGAGCACCATGCAGACGCGGGCGATCACCCGCACGCCGGGCGGCAACGTCATGGTCACCGTCGATCCCGGTGTGAGCGGTCCGGTCCCCACCAGCGGTCCGGTCCCCACCAGTGGTCCGGTGCCGACCAGCGGTCCGGTTCCGGTGGGTGGACTGCCGCAGCGGCAACCGGGTTCGTCGATGGCCGCCGGTCTGCGTAGCGACGCGGTCCCCACCCTGCGCCCGGCACCCGGTCAGGACCAGGCGCCGCCCAATGTGCCGCAGCGCGGCAAACTGGCCGCGGCGAATCTGCCCAAACGCAACCTCAATGCGGGCGGTCCGCCGCGCTCGTTGAGTGGGCAGCCGATGAATACGCCGCCGCCGGGAGGTCAACCGCCGAGCGGCCAAGAGCCGACCATCCTCGGTGGCGGGATACCGCCGCGCGACCCGAACTCCGGCGACCTGCCGCAGCGGCAGCCGGGCGCCAACGGTGTGCCCCAGCCGAGCATCAGCGGGTTGCCGCAGCGTGAACCCGGTGCCGGTGGTCTGCCGCAGCGTCAACCGGGCGTGAACGGTGCGCCGCAACGCGATTCGGTGAACGGTCTGCCGCAGCGTGAGCCCGGTGCGGGCGGTCTGCCGCAGCGTCAACCGGGTGCGAACGGTGCACCGTCCCGTGAGCCGGGCGCCGGCGGTCTGCCGCAACGCCAGCCGACGGCCAACGACGCACCGCCGCGTGAGCCCGGTGTGCTGCCGCGGCGTGACGCGCTGTCCGGCGATGTGCCACCTGGTGGTCTGCCGCAGCGTGATCCGGGTTCGAGTGGTTTGCCGCAGCGTGCCAAGCGTGATCCGCTGTCCGGCGACCTCCCGCAGCGTGATGCTCCTGGCGGTTTGCCGCAGCGTGAGCCTGGTGTCGGTGGTTTGCCGCAGCGTGCCAAGCGTGACCCGCTGTCCGGCGACCTCCCGCAGCGCGAGCCCGGTGATCTGCCGCGGCGCGACGCGCTGTCCGGCGATGTGCCACCCGGTGGTTTGCCGCAGCGTGATTCGGGTTCGAGCGGACTTCCGCAGCGTGCCAAGCGTGACGCCCTGTCCGGTGATCTGCCGCAGCGGTCGAGTAGTGACCCGCTTTCGGGTGATCTGCCGCAACGTGATTCGGGTCGCCTGCCGCGTCGCGAAGCGCCCGGCGGCTTGCCGCAGCGCGACGCATTGTCCGGTGATCTGCCGCAGCGGTCGAGTAGTGACCCGCTTTCGGGTGATCTGCCGCAACGTGATTCGGGTCGCCTGCCGCGTCGCGAAGCCCCCGGCGGCTTGCCGCAGCGCGACGCGTTGTCGGGTGAGTTGCCGCAGCGTGAGCCCGGTGGTTTGCCGCGGCGCGACGCATTGTCCGGTGATCTGCCGCAGCGGTCGAGCAGCGATCCGCTTTCGGGTGATCTGCCGCAACGTGATTCGGGTCGCCCGCCGCGCCGCGAAGCTCCCGGTGGTCTGCCGCAACGTGATCCGGGTTCGAATGGCCTGCCCGCGCGGCACAGCGCATCCGGTCTGCCGCAACGCGATCCGGGCGCGACGAATCTGCCGCAGCACGAGGCGCCCCCCGGCGTCGCGCTACCTCGGCGGGAGAGCGCGCCGGAGGTGGCGGACGGCGGTGCGGCCCGGGATCCAGGCAAGCACAGCTTCCGGTCGAACCCGCAGAAGACCGCGTCGTTCTTCCAGACCAGATTGCAGCCCGCCGTCGATACCGGTTCCTCGATGGGTACGCCGATCTTCCAGGAAATGATGTCGGCGTGGTTGTCGGATGAGAACTCGGACCGGTCCCAGGTGGCCGCCTCCTTCGAATCACCGGGTGATGAAGGGTGGCAGGCGGCTCGCCACGCCGCCGAGGCACAGACCGAAACTCGAACGGCGGCCGGGTTGCCGCAACGCAATCCGGGTGGTCGACTCGTACCCGGTGCCGTGAACGGCGCCGCGGATCGGGCACCCCGCCGCGACCCCGAATCGATCAGGTCCAGCTTGAGTCGTCACCAGCAGGGCGTCCGGGATGGCCGCGCAATGAGAGCAATGAACCTAACCGGAGATAAAGGAGACCGATGAACCCCGATCTAGGTGGTACGAATCGTCAGCTGGATTGGCTGGTTTCGAACTTCGCCAACGAGGTTCCTGGCGTAGCCCATGCCGTCCTGGTCTCGGCTGACGGACTACTCATGGCCGCGAGCGCACAGCTGCCCGTGGATCGGGCCGAACAGCTGTCCGCGGTGACGGCCGGCCTGGCCAGCCTGTCGGTGGGCGTCTCGAATCTGTTCGAGGGCGGCACCGTCCTGCAGTCGGTTGTCGAGATGGAGCACGGTTACCTGCTGCTGATGGCGGTGGGTGACGGTTCGTATCTCGCCGTGCTGACCAACACGTCCTGTGATATCGGTCAGGTGGGATACGAAATGGCTTTGTTGGTCGAGCGGGTGGGCCAGACAGTTCAGGCCACGCCACGCGTCACGATGGGTTCCTGATGGTGGGATGGACATAGAAGATCACCGCGTGGGGAGCGCCGAGCCGAGCCTCGTCCGCCCGTACTCGCTGACCGCAGGCCGCACCAGGCCCGCGGTCGAGCTGGCGTTGGAGGCCCTCGTCGCATCGCATCCGGTCGCCCTGGAGCGGCAGTTCGAACTGACCAACATCGAGACGTCAATCGTGGAGTTGTGCAGAGAATCGCCGTCCGTTGCCGAGGTTGCTGCCCGATTGGGTATTCCGATCGGAGTGGCTCGCGTTCTCGTGGCCGACCTGATCGAGGCCGGGCACGTACGCGTTTCGGCGACTTTGAAAGACGATTCCAGCGACGATGAACGTCGCGAGCTGATCGAAAGGGTTCTCAGTGGACTCCGGCGTATTTGATTCGACGGCGCAGGTCGACACCCGGACCAGCAAGCCTACTTCGGCGAAGATCGTTGTCGCGGGTGGCTTCGGTGTCGGTAAGACCACGTTGGTCGGTGCTGTCTCGGAGATCGTTCCGCTGCGCACGGAGGCATTGGTGACCAATGCCAGTACCGGCATCGACAATCTGACGGGTATTCCGATGAAGTCGACCACCACCGTGGCGATGGACTTCGGCCGGATCAGCCTTGCCGACGATCTGGTGCTGTATCTCTTCGGCACGCCGGGGCAGTACCGATTCTGGTTCATGTGGGACGACCTGATCCGCGGCGCCATCGGCGCGGTGGTGCTGGTCGACACCCGCAGGCTGGAGGACAGCTTCGCCGCCGTCGACTACTTCGAGGCGCGCAACCTACCCTTCTTGGTGGCGCTCAACGAGTTCGACGACGCGCCCCGGTATCCGATCGAGGACATCCGGCAGGCGCTCGCGGTGCCTGCCGATGTGCCGATCCTGTCGATCGACGCCCGGCGGCGCGAGCCGGCCAAACAGGCGTTGGTCGCGCTCACCGAGTACGCGCTACGCAAGGTCATGCAGGGATACTGATTTGCCGGGCCCCGGCGGGCAGGAGCGGAGCGAATCGGGCCCGGATGTCGCCGGGCACGGTGAAACCGTTGGTGTGCGGCGGGTTTCCGCGATCGAGCTGATCGATCGGTTGCTCGACCCTGGATCGTTCGTCAGCTGGGATCGGCCACCCGTCGCGGTGGCCGCGTCCCCGTGGTACCGAGCGGAGCTGGTTCGGGCCGAGCGGGCGGCGGGTACGGACGAGGCGGTGCGCACCGGCGCCGGGTTGCTGCGTGGTCGGCGGGTGGCCGTAATCGCTTGCGAGTTCGGCTTTTTGGCCGGCTCGATCGGGGTCGCCGCGGCGGAGCGGATCGTGGCCGCGGTCGAGCGCGCGACCGAACTGGGCCTGCCCCTGCTCGCCTCGCCGACCTCGGGTGGCACCAGGATGCAGGAGGGCACGGTTGCTTTCGTGCAGATGGTGAAGGTCGCGGGCGCCGTCGCGGCGCACAAAGCGGCCGGGTATCCGTACCTGGTGTATCTGCGCGACCCGACCATGGGCGGGGTGTTCGCGTCCTGGGGCTCGTTGGGGCATATGACTTTTGCCGAGCCCGGTGCGCTGGTCGGATTCCTCGGGCCGCGGGTGTACGCGGCGCTGTACGGGCGGCCGTTCCCGGATGGGGTACAGACCGCCGAAAACCTTTACCGCAGCGGTGTTATCGACGGTGTGGTGCCGATTTCGGTGTACCGCAGGATCGCTCATCGCGCGTTGAGCGTGATGAGCGGGGTGCCCGATGCACAGACGGTCGAATCGTCGCCGCACGCAGCGGTATTCGGAGCCACACCGGGTGAGGTATCTGCCTGGGATTCGGTCGCGATCTCGCGCCGCCCGAATCGGCCGGGTATCCGTGAGTTGTTACGCCATGTGACGCAACGTGTTCCGTTGAGTGGGACGGGTCAGGGCGAGCTGGACCGGACGGTCGTGCATGCCCTCGCCCGGTTCCGCGGTTGGCCGTGCGTGGTATTCGGGCACGACCGGGCGGGGCAGCGCGGCGAGAACACCATGGGACCGGCCGCTTTGCGGGAGGCCCGCCGCGCCATGGCGCTGGCGGAGGAGCTGCGGCTGCCCCTGGTGTTGGTGATCGATACGGTTGGGGCCGCACTGTCCAAGGAGGCGGAGGAGCGTGGTCTAGCGCCCGAGATAGCCCGCTGCATAGCCGATTTGGTCATGTTGCGCACGCCCACCGTCTCCGTGCTGCTCGGCCAGGGGACCGGTGGCGGTGCCCTCGCGCTGCTGCCCGCCGACCGGGTGCTCGCCGCGACGCACGCCTGGCTCGCCCCGCTGCCGCCTGAGGGCGCCAGCGTCATCGTCTATCGAGACACCACCCATGCGCCCGAACTGGCGGCCGCCCAACGCATTCGGTCAGCTGATCTGCTGGCCGACGGAATAGTCGACCGCATAGTCCCTGAACTCCCGGACGCCGCAACCGAACCCACCGACTTCGCAAACCGCATGGTTACCGCGATAGCCGAAGAACTTGCCGCCCTGAGCAATTCCAACGAGGCTGAACTCCTCGCCCGCCGCGGTGCCCGTTACCGCCGCCTCGGGCTGCCGGGTTGATCAACGGTATCGGTACGCGGGGGATTGCGACGCGTGCGAGGATGTTCGCGCCGTAGCGGAGGAGCAGTAGCCCCGAAACTATGGGGCGGACTGATGGTGAGCGGGCTGGCATGATCTCGGACATGATCATCCGACGAATGTCCATGCTCGCCGTCGCCCTGCTTCCGGCCGCGGCGGCGCTCACCACCGCTGCCACGGCCACCGCCGACCCGTGGTTGCAGCCGCCGGTGATCGAGCAGGTGATCGTGTCGCCGGGCAACGCGTCGGTGAAATTCCACAACCCGAACGACGAGGGCGTCTGCTGGATCTACCGAGACGACACCGGCGAAATCCTCGGCGGCAACAACCCGGTGGCCTTCGCCGTCCCCGGCGGCAGAATGGTCCAGACCTCGACCGGCGCAAATTACATTCCGGCCCAGCGGATCCCGCTGCGCGGCGCCTGTTCGACGGATCACCCGGCCACCGGCTACGACGGCTCGGCCCGCACCGATATCGTCTACGTCGATGTCCCCGAGCGCCCCCGCACCGGCAGCTTCTGAGGTCTGGTCGACCGTCGAGTCGGCTCACCGGACGATCTGTAGCCCGTTGCGGATGCGGTCCAGGTCTGCGCGATAGAAGTAGAGGTCGATGGCCGCCACCTCGGTTCGCATTGAGATCAGGTACTGTAATTCACCGGAAATGTAAGTGACGGAAAGGTATTCGTCGTAGTCGGATCCATTGCCGTCCTTGGCGGGAACTGTTCCTATGGTCCGGTATCCGGGCAGACCGCATACTTCGATCCTCTCGGAGGACAATTTCTTCCATCCGGAGGGGCCGACCATGCCGACTGCGGTATCGGATTTGAATGGGGCGGGTGCGGTGACGGTGATGGTTGCGCTGCGGCGTCCGCCCGGTTTCGGGGTGTCGGGGTGGATCACCAATCCGGGGCCGGTGCCGTCCCACTTCGCCGGTTGCCAGCCGGGTAACCGTGGAATCCGAACTGTGAACGGATGTTCCGGGGCAGGGTCGATGGCGACGACCGGTCCAGACGCGTCGGCGCACGCGAATTCGGTGACGGTCGAGGTCTCGGCCGGGTCCGACGCGCCGCATGCGGCCATGGACAGCGCGGCAACACAGACGAACGCCCGTGCGAGACATCGAAGACCGATCATGGGTCGAAAGTTTATTCGATTATGCGGGGCTTCCCAGGGCTGAGAGCGGCGACGCTGGCCGCTTGCGGAATCCGGATTGCGGACGGCGGATTGAGATTTCGATCGATGGTTGCATCGATGGCGCATCCGCATGGTGCACGTGATATGCAATTTTGCTATGGCGTGTGCTATTTGATTGCTGAAAAGGCAAGCGCCAGAGTGTATTCGGGTAACAGATACCGGTAATATCCTTCGGCCCAGTCGGTTTCGGATGCAGAACCCGATCCGAACGGGGGCCCGTACCGAATGATCGGTGTGAAATCGATTCTGCTAGCCGATGCGGTTCTCACTGCGCCGCTTGTATTTTCGGCAGTTGCCGCGAATGTGTTCAGGTTCGAGCGGGCTCGGAGCGGGCTTCCATGGCCCGCGAGTGGGTCGCTCGGTTCTTTCCAGCTGGGTTCGCGCCCCCTGGTCGGCAAGTGGTGCGGCCGATCGTGAACCTACCGAAGCGATTCAGGCCCAATATTTTTCATGAGGATGCCGGGGGGCTGCCACTATCATGGCCGACAGTGAGATCATCGAGACCCTGGGGGAGTCGTGGTTGCTGTCGGGAAAATTGTCGCCATCGCGTTGGACAGTGCCGATCCGGCCGGTCTGGCGCGGTTCTACCGTGAGCTGTTGGATCTGCCGGTGCGGTACGAGTCACCGGAATTCGTTTGTCTGCAGGGTGAAGGCGTGATGCTGACCTTCGAGTACGTGGCCGATCATCGGCCGCCGGTCTGGCCCGGTGTCGAGGTGCCCAAGCAAATGCACCTCGACATCGAGGTCGACGATCTCGACGAGGCCGAACGCCGGGCGATCGAAATCGGCGCGGTGAAAGCGGACTTTCAGCCCAAGCCGGAAAGCTGGCGGGTATTGCTCGACCCAGCGGGACACCCGTTCTGCGTCGTCGCACCGATACCGGCGCATAACTGACGGTGCGAATGCGCGACCAGGTGTGATTCAACAGCTACCGTCGCGGGGAATCACCGCGCATCTGCGCCGGGTTGCACTCGGTAGCTGATGTAAGCCGGGTGGCGTTGGCGGACAGAGCTTTTCGTTGCTCGGCGGCGAAAGGGGTCGATGATGACCGAACAGGGGAATGCGGCGGCGGTGCGGGCGGCCTACGACCTGCTCGACTCCGGGGATCTGGAGGGCTTTCTCGAACTGCTGGACCCGGAGTTCGTTGCGACGCAATCGGATGCGGTGCCGTGGCGCGGTAGCTATCGCGGGCCGGAGGAGGCGCGCGAAATGTTCGGCCGGGTAGGCAAATTCGCGGAGGCGACGTATCGTGCCGACGAGTTCATCGATGGCGGCGAGCGGATCGTTGTCATCGGTGCGGCGACGATCACCCCGCACCTGACGGGACGGCCGGCCACGGTCCGTGAGCTGCATGTCTGGCGGGTGCGTGACGGGCGGCTGCTCGGTCTGGACATCTTCCTCAACGCTCCGCAGAACCTGCTCACGGAACTCGCGCAGAGCAGGTGCCGCACAGCGCGTGTAGCGAGCTGAATGGGCCGCTCCAAGTACTGGTCGGTCTGAAAAACGAGTGGTCAACACACCGAGTGTGTCGTTGACGGTTCGGCGTGTCACTCCTACGGTCGAGTAGTGACCTACAAAAGCGAGACCAGCGCAGTGCCAGCCATCGTGCTGAGCGACGGGAACCTGATCCCGCAACTCGGCTTCGGTGTGTTCCAGGTGCCGGCCGACGACGTCTTCCCCGTCGTCACGGCCGCGCTGGAGGCCGGATATCGCAGCATCGACACGGCCGCCATCTACGGCAACGAAGAGGGCACGGGCCGGGCGATTCGCGAGTTCGGGCTGCCTCGTGACGAGGTCTATGTCACCACCAAGGTCTGGAACGAGCATCAGGGGTTCGATTCCACGCTGCGCGCCTTCGACGCGAGCATGGACCGGCTCGGCCTGGACTACCTGGACCTATACCTGATCCACTGGCCGATCGCCATGGCCGACAAGTATGTCGACACCTTCCGCGCGCTACAGGCGCTGAAGGCGCAGGGCCGGGTTCGTTCGATCGGCGTCTCCAACTTCACCGTCGCGAACCTGGAACGCATCATCGGTGAAACCGGGGAGACCCCGGCGGTCAACCAGATCGAACTGCATCCGCGGCTGGCCCAGCGCGAACTGCGCGAATTCCACGCCGCACACGCCATCGCCACCGAGGCGTGGAGCCCCCTCGGCCAGGGCACGTTGCTCGACGACAAGACCATCATGTCCATAGCCAACGAACTCGGTCGCACACCCGCGCAGGTCATCATTCGCTGGCATCTGCAACTCGGGAATATCGTCATCCCCAAGTCCGTCACCCCGTCCCGAATCAAGGCAAACTTCGAGGTCTTCGGATTCGAACTGTCGAAGCAGCAGATGGACGCGATCGATGCCCTCGACAACGGTGGGCGCGTCGGCCCCGACCCAGACACCTTCAGCATCGGCGCCTGAAGCGCCAGCTCGTCTGATACCGACACCGGCATGGTCGGTGCCCATCCATGTTGCCCGCGGGGTATTTCGCTGGCGTTGTGCGCGCTGGTACCGGTGCGTGGCTAACGGCATCTATTAGTGCGGCAATTCAGGCTGAATGCCTTCGAACTTCTGCGAGTTGTCGGTATCCACCTGAACGATCTTGTTGACGGCTTTCTCCATGGTGTCGCGGATCAGTGTTACGACCTCAATGTGCGCTCGCAGTGCAGAGTCCACGTCACCATCGCCGCCAACTGCTTTGGCCGACAACATCTTTGCGAGCTCATCGGCGCAATCGAAGCGGCCGAAGCCGGTCACGTTCCGTAGCAGGTCGGTGGCCCGCAAAAGATCCTGATAGAGCTCGATCTGCTTATTGCACGCATCTCGGCAGCTGCTGGCGACATCTGGGTCCAAGAAGAGTCGGCCAGCCTCTGCCTCGCCTTTGAGGTAATCCCAACGGGATCTTTCTGCTTTTAAGTCCATGATTACCTCCGGTTACCGTGGGAGGACCGGCGCGAGTATTTCCGCAGCGGCTTTTGCGCGTTCACAGGGGGGTATCTGCTTTCCCTTGGCCGACACATCGAAGGCCGATATTTCGACAGCGCCGTGAGCGGTCGGCAGAGCCAAGTAGCACGATTCGGATTTATCTGCCGAGGTGTCTCGATATGTGAAACCGCTACGCCCTTGAACCGATACGTTTGCGAAGTCGGTATTGGCCTTCTTTGCCTTGAACTCGTCTACGGTATGAATAGTGCTAAGGACCCCGACATTAAAATTGTGCGGAAGTTCCGAATCGTGCCAGTCGCATATCTTCCATCCCGGTTCCGGGACATCGAGAATATCGGACTTTTTGGTTGCGGGATCCACGCCGATCTGTCGAAGTAGCTGGTCTGGAATTTGTGTACATGGATCCCAAAGGGCTGCGGTAGCGGCCGACGTGTCGACCGTCGTCGGTGCGGGCTGGCCTTGTTTGTCCGGTCCGCACCCGGACGCCAACAGCAGTACCCCCGTCAGCGCCGTAATGGTCGCTGTTGCCTGCCGTCCCACCTGTGCCCTCCGATCAGCCGTCGCTCGAATCGGCTCAAGGGGTAAGACGCACCCCGCCGTCGTTCGGTTCCCATCAGAACACGATTGGCTCTGATGCTGGTAGAGGTTGGGGACTGGTGGCGGGTTCTGTGCTGGGCGTATGTGGCGATTCGGGTGGATTCGTGGGATCGGTCACTCTGTCGGCGCATGTTGGGGGTAGGTGTGGTGCGCAGGCGGTGGTGTGGATTGTGGGATTCTTCCTGCGCTTATGTGCTGGATGCATGGGAAATCGTGGTGTGGCTTCGACTCGGGGTGGCGCGGTGGTGAGCTGCTCGCTGTCGGCGGACCACCGAGGGAGGCGGGTGATGGCGGTGGTGGAAGAGATCGGTTCGACCATTCCGAAGCGTCAGTTGGGGCGGTATTTGCGCGACGGGAGGGAGGAGTGCGGGTTCACGCTCGGACAGGCGGCGCGGATGATCGCGCGAAGCCCCAGCACCTTGCAGCGCATCGAGACTGGGCAGGTCGTCAAGCTGAATCTTGATGATATCGACGCTCTGTGCCGGCTCTACGATTTCAGTCCTGAAAAGACAGCAGCGATGAAAGGCCTTGCAGGAGAGGCGAACAAGGACAGTTGGTGGGTCGAGTACAGCGATTTGATTCCGTCGATGTTGGATATCTTCATTGGTTTGGAGTCCGCGGCGCAGTCGTTGATACCTATGAATCGGAGCTGGTCCCGGGCTTGCTTCAAATACCGGCGTATGCGAGTGCGTTGTTTCGTGCTGTTCATCCAGAGGACGTTCCGGATGACCACGCTCGTCGGGTCCGGTTGCGGATGCGTCGACAGAGTTTGGTCACCAGGAAGCATCGGCCAGCCAAGTATGAGGTTCTGCTTCGTCAGTCGGTGCTGCTCGCTGTAGTTGGTGGCCCGAGGGTGATCGAGGCGCAGCTGAGGCATGTTGCCGATTTGAGTACGCGCCCAAATACCACTGTGCGGATTCTTCCCTTCTCCGCCGGGTTTCCACTCGGTATTGCGCTGGAGCCGTTTGTACTCCTCGACTTCGGGGTTGATGGCCCGGGGAAATCCAAGGGCAAGGTTGTAGAGCCGCCTGTTGTCTACCTTGAAACCCTCACGGGCAGTTTGTATCAGCAGCAGCCTCGAGTAATCGAACGGTACCATCAAACCTACGAGACTATCCGGAAGCAGGCCCTCGATCCGGTAGCGAGTAGAAGTCTGCTTCGGCAAGCGGCGAAGGAATTCGCGCCATGAGGATCGACCTATCGGCCGAAGACTGGTTCAAGAGCCGTCGCAGCAGCGGGGATGGAAACTGTGTCGAAGTTGCCTTCGCGGCGAACAGTCTTGTGGGGGTTCGGGATTCGAAGAATCCTTCGGGTCCTGTATTGGTGTTTACTGCCGATGAGTGGTTGGCTTTCACTGACGCGATGGCTGCCGGCGTATTCCATCGTTGATGGCGGCTCGCGAAATCTATTGCGGTCCAAGCTGGTTCGTTGACTCGACTGTGGCTGTTCGCTTGGTGTGATTTGCGCTGATGGTGCATGCCGACGGTCTGTAACTGATCAAATGGGGCGCATCCGTGACATGGGGGAATTGGGGTTGGGCTATTCGCAGTTGACACCGATCATGGGTGGTCTTCGTGGCGTCCGTGCATGGGTGCTCGGTCGGCTGGTGGGTGTGGAGAGATCCGAGATTGGGGTCGGTCAACTGTGTGGAGTGTGGTGAATAGTCGGTCCGAGCTGTCCGTCGACGTTAGCCTTGGTTACCGGACGTACCGAATGGCCGTAGATGTCCTGTATCCCAACTTCTTTCGGATCTAACTCGACGTTGGTCAGGTGTTCCTGGACTCGACGCATAGTCCATCCGCGCACGGGTTGTGCCCGCACACCGTGGTGGGTGTGCGGGTCAGTCCCGGTCTGTTGGTGGTTGTTGGTCTTTGAGCCAGTCGCGGTGGTGGGACTGGTCGCGGTCGTTGCGGTGGTGGATCCGCGATAGGGCTCGTGCCAGCAACTCGCCGGGGTGGTGGCGGTGGTTGACGCGCGGTGTCCTGGTGGGGTCGATGTGTGGTGGCGCGATCCACCCGGTACGGCCTGGATACCGTGAATCCTTGCCCAGGACAACGGTTTTCCAGCCGTTCGGGCCATCGTTGACCAGACTGTGGCAGTGGTCGCACGCCAAGGTCAAATTTTCGATATCTGTGGCGCCGTCGGCGTGCCAGTCGCTCACATGGTGCGCCGCGCACAGACTCGCCGGTGCGTCGCAGCCCGGGCGGGTGCAGCCACGCAGGGCCGCGGTCAACGCCAACCGCTGTGACGCGGAGGCCAGGCGTCGTTTCCGCGCGAAATGCAGTGGCAGACCGTGTTTGTCGAATACCAGCAGGTAGGGGTCGGCGTGTTCGGCCAACCGCAGGGCCTCGCTGATCGGGATGGTGCCGCCGGTCGCGGTTGTCGCCACACCGGTCTTGCGTTCCAGATCCTCGACGCTGACGGTCATGATCATCGACACCGGCAGGCCGCGGTGTTCACCGAGTTCATCGACCCGGGTTTGCGGGTCCAGCAGCATCGCCAACGCGTCGTGCTGACGCTGCGCCACCGTGCGGGTATCGCGTGTCGCGGCCGCCACCATCGCCTCGCGATCGGCGACATCACAGGCCCCGCACGGGGAGTCGGGGTCGTCGGGGTTGTTCATGCCCGGGCGCGCGTATTTGGCCATGAACGTATCCCACAAACCCCGCAACGTCGGCGACAGCTCACCCCGGATCACCGACATCCCGTCCGGGCGTTGCCGCCCCACCGTGACACCCCGCATCCGGGCCCGATCCTTGTCATCGGTGACACGGCCATCCGGATCCAGATACGCCAGGACCTTGTCCCCGACCGCGGGAATGTCATCAGCGCACAGGGTGCGGGCCAGCCCGGCCAACAAGGTTTCGGTGGCCTCGAATTCGGGATTGTCCACCGACCCCGGCACATGCGCGAGCACCGCCGAAATCCGTTGCGCGTGCGCCACACTGATCGCGCCCTCGGCCAACGCGGCCGCGGTCGCGGGCAGCAACGGCGGATGCACCTCCCCGGCCATATCGACACGTGGACCCAACTCCTTGGCCGCTTTGGCTCGCGCCGACGCCTCAGCATGCGGAATACGCAGTGTCTCAACCAGAAACCCCGGCACGCCCCGCGCACCCACCTTGGCGGGGATCGACCGCTGCACCACCTGCGCCACGATGTGATGCCCGAACCCGGCCAACCGCCGCATCACAGTCTCGACATCCCGCAACAACTCGACCACGTCATCATCCGACAACGGAATCAACGAGGTGCCCACCAACTGATCCACACTGGCGAGCAACGAGTCGGCGACTCGTTGCCCCGCGTCAGGATCGTCCGGTGTCATACCCACACTCTATCGAACCAATATTCGAAAGTCACGAGAAATCAATACGTACAAAGGTAAAATCTTGGTACTCACAATTGCGCCAAACCTGTTGTGGCACAGTAGGAAAGCCTCGACAAGCGGTCGTGATACATCGGCGCTGGCTGCGCCCCCGCGTGCCGGTTTCATTGCCCACGAACGATGGTGAACGCAGAGCGGGTCATTGCTTGTGGACAGTCCCGAATGGCCCCGGCCTGCCGCCGCCGACAGCGATGCCCAACTCGCGAGCCCTCATCCCGGCACCTCGTCGGCCACCGGCTCGCGCATGACCCAGTGACTCCCGCCACGGATCGAACCGACAGCACAGAGACTATTTGACTGGCTACTTGGCACCGCCGAGCCCAAGCGAGATCCAGATCTGGCTGCCGGTCGGCCGTCGATCCGTTGCCGGCACCTCATGGAACCTCGGATAGCGCCCCGTGATTGACCACAGGCAAACCCGCACCCGATACGTTGTCCGAGCCTGGCATGGCGGATATTCACCGCGTCGAGCCGATCGGAACCCGCGATCGGACGGCTGAAGATCCCTGTGCCCCGGCTGGGCATTGCCGCGCGCGTCGACTTCAATTACCACCGACGGGGCCCGAATAGACCCACCTGAGGCGGTGATCACAGCTGCTGAGATCGCAGGTTCTAGTGAATGACTATGTGGGGCTGAGGTATTCGAAAATCGGCAGGACCTACAACGGATGGTCTGGACTCACGACCCGTACCGCCGATAGCGGCGCGCCTCCGTCGATGCCGCCGAATAGCGAGACCTATTGCAGCCCAAGATAACTGGTCAGCTCAACCGCCGCTGCCCGCCCGGCGCGATTGGCGCCGATGGTGCTCGCCGACGGTCCATAACCGATCAGGTGGATGCGCGGATCGTCCGCGACCTGGGTGGCGAGACGGCCGTCCATTTTGATGCCGCCGCCGGGGCCGCGCAGGCGTAGGGGTGCGAGATGGTCGAGGGCGCTGCGGAATCCGGTGGCCCACAGGATGACATCGGCGTGCTGGAAGGTTCCGTCGGCCCAGCGCACGCCGTCCGGTTCGATGCTTTTGAACATCGGGAGGCGTTGCAGGGCTCCGCGTTTCTGGGCGGCGCGCAGTCGGTCGTCGAGGCGTAGGCCGGTCACCGAGACCACCGAGCCGGGCGGTAGTCCGCGCCGGACCCGGTCCTCGACGATGGCGACGGCGGCGCGGCCGGCTTCCGCGGTGAACATGTCGTCACGGAATCGGGGTTCGGTGCGTGTGACCCATGTGGTGGTGGTGACCTGGGATATTTCGTCGAGCAATTGCACCGCCGAGATACCGCCGCCGACCACGACGACGTGTTTGCCCGCGAATTCGGCGGCGGTGCGATAGTCGTGGGTGTGTAGTTGGCGGCCGTGGAAGGTTTCCGCGCCGGGGTAGACGGGGATGAAGGGATGCTCCCAGGTTCCGGTGCAGTTGATGATGCCGCGCACGCGCATGGTGCCCGCGGAATCGGTTTCGGCATTGAGGAATTCTCCCCGGCCGTCGCAGCGGTTGCCGTCGGCGTCGCGGTCGCAGACGACGGTGACCGAGACCGGGCGGCGCACCCGCAATTCGAAACGCTTTTCGTAAAGCTCGTAGTAGTGCGGCACGGCGGTGGCGGCGGGCACGGTTTCCGATCCGGGCGGCAATGTGTCGGCGAACGACATTCCGGGCAAATCGTGCACCCGGTTGACCGTGGAGAGGGTGAGCGACGGCCAGCGGAATTGCCAGGCGCCGCCCGGCGCCTGCGCATGATCGACGATCAGGAACTCGTGTTCGGGGCGCAATCCGAGGCGTTGCAGGTGATAACCGGCAGACAGTCCGGCCTGACCAGCACCGATTACCAGGATCTCGAAGTCTGTCGGCACGTTGCGAGATCGTATCGCCTTCAACGGTCTGGACGGTCGGCTGTGGCAGAGTGAGAGTAACCAAACGACACGCGGTGTGAGCGACGGGCGCGGTAGCTTGTGTGCCCAAGCGGGGCACCGTGAACGCCGCCAATTAGACACCGTCAATTGGGGAGGATGCATGCTCGGAGTTAGCCGCGATGGTGATGTTGTCACCATCGAACTGCAGCGGGAGGAGCGCCGCAATGCGCTCAATATCGAGCTCGTGGCACTGCTACGCGAGGCGGTGTTCGATGCCTCCCAGAACGCCAGGGTCATCGTGCTGACCGGGCAGGGGCCGATCTTCAGCGCGGGCGCCGATCTCGACGGCGTCTATTCACAGGAGTTCCTGGATGGCTTGGTCGATATGCTGCACACCATCGAATCGACCCCGATCCCGGTGATCTCCTCGATCAGCGGCGGCGCGCTCGGCGCGGGCGTGCAGATAGCGCTGGCCTCGGATCTGCGGGTGCTATCCGAGGATTCCTATATCGCCATTCCGGCCGCGAAACTCGGCATCACGGTGGATCGCTGGACGGTGCGCAGGCTGGTCTCGCTGATCGGCGGCGGCCCGGCCCGCACGATATTGCTTGGCGCGGAACCGGTTTCGGCCTCCGACGCGTACAACTTCGGCTTTGCCAACAGGATCGGCACGCTGGCCGACGCGCAGGCATGGGCCAAGCAGATCGCCGCGCTGGCCCCGCTGTCGCTGCGGCATATGAAGCTGGAGCTCAACGACGACGGCACCAGGGAGCCGGAATCTGTGCAGCTGCGTGCGGCGTTGGAAGCGGCATGGACGAGCGAGGACGCGCAGGAGGGCCGTCTGGCCCGGCGGGAGAAGCGCGCGGCGAAGTTTGTGGGGCGATGATGAAGTTGCGCAAGGTGATCGGTTACGCGATGGGTGGTCTCGGGCTGGTCTGGGTGGTGCGTGCGGCGTGGGGGATACCTTCCGCGATCGGCGCATCGATTTCGGCCATCCAGCCGTATGCCACCGGGGCGGTGAACTACCGCAACCGGCAGTTCCACAACACCGAGCCGAGCACCCAGTTGGCGGCGGGATCGGCTCCCTCCCTGCTGTATTCGTTGCTGACGCAGCGAAACATCGGGCGGCCGAAGGGCGTTATCCCGCTGCACACCCCCGAGGCGCCGGATCAGCCGGCCGATCTCGCGGTCACCTGGTACGGGCACGCGACCGCGCTGGTCGAGGTGGACGGCTACCGAGTGCTCACCGATCCTGTTTGGAGCGAACGGGTTTCGCCTTCGATGCTGGTGGGTCCGGCCCGGATGCATCCGGTGCCGACGCCGCTTTCGGCGCTCCCGCCGGTGGACGCGATCCTCATCTCGCACGACCACTACGACCACCTCGACAGGGAAACGGTCCGAGAGCTGTTACGCCGCCAGGACGCACCGTTCCTGGTGCCCATCGGCATCGGCGCGCATCTGCGGCACTGGGGTGTCCCGGAGCAGCGGATTGTCGAATTGGATTGGGGCGGTTCGATTTCCCTGTCCGCGCTGGACCGGCAGCGCGGTTCCGGCGATCTCACCATCACCTGTACCGAGGCCAGGCACTTCTCCGGCCGAGGGCTGACGCGCAACACCACGCTGTGGGCGTCCTGGTCCATCGTGGGGCCGGCCAAGCGGGTGTACTTCGGCGGCGATACCGGATACACGAAGGCCTTCGCCAAAGCGGGCGCAGCGCTCGGGCCGTTCGACCTGACCCTGCTGCCGATCGGCGCGTACGACGACCGCTGGCCGGATGTGCATATGAATCCGGAGGAGGCGGTGCGCGCCCACGCCGACCTTTGTATCGGCGAGGCGGGCTATGGGCACCTGGTGCCGATCCATTGGGCGACGTTCAACCTGGCCTTCCACGGTTGGTCCGAACCGGTGCGCCGAATGGTCGCGGCCGCCGAATCCGCCGGGACGCGGGTCGCGGTGCCGATGCCGGGTGAGCGGGTAGTCCCCAATGGCCTCCCACGGCGGGAATCGTGGTGGGAAGATGTGGGGTGAATAACCTAGTTCGGCGACAGGAAGGAATAAGGGATGAGCTTCGCGGATACCCTGAAGGGCCTGGTCGGCAAGGGTAAGGACGCGGCGGCCAAAAACGCCGAAAAGATTCATGACGCGGTCGATAAGGCCGGCGATTTCATCGACGAGAAGACCGGGCACAAGTACACCGACAAGATCGAGCAGGGCAAGCAGGCGGCCAAGAACGCGGTTCCCGGCGAAGAGCCCGGTGCGCCGCAGCCACCGGCGCCCGAGCCGCCCGCCGAAGGTGAACCGCAGCCCTGATCCGCGTGGCGGGGACCGCGAGTTTGTCGGTCCCCGCCATTAAAATCCAGATATGGTGGTGCGCCGGAAATTCGGCGATATCGAGGTTGAGCTGAACAACCTCGATAAAGTGCTGTACCCGGCAACGGGTACCACCAAGGGCGAGCTGATCGCCTATTACACCGCGATCGCACCGGCCATGCTGCCGCATATCGCGGACCGCCCCGTCACCAGGAAGCGCTGGCCCAATGGGGTCGACGAATCGTCCTTCTTCGAAAAGAATCTCTCCGACCACGCGCCGTCGTGGATTCCGCGGCGCGCCGTCGAACATTCGCGGGGCAAGCAGGTCGTTTATCCGCTGATCGATTCGGTGGCCGGACTGGCCTGGATCGGGCAGCAGGCGGCGTTGGAAGTCCATGTGCCGCAATGGCGTTTCGACGGTTTGGAGCCCGGGCCCGCCACCCGGCTGGTCTTCGATCTCGACCCGGGACCGGGCACCGGGCTGGCCGAATGCGCGGCCGTCGCGCTGGCGGTCCGGGATATGGTCGAGGACATCGGCCTGCACGCATTCCCGGTTACCAGCGGCAGCAAGGGAATTCACATCTATGTTCCGCTGGACCGGGTGCTGAGCCCGGGCGGCGCGTCGACGGTGGCCAAACAGGTGGCCACGAATCTCGAGAAGCTGCGACCCGATCTGGTGACCGCGACGATGGCGAAGTCGGCACGCGGCGGCAAGGTATTCCTCGACTGGAGCCAGAACAACCCGTCGAAGACGACCATCGCGCCGTATTCGATGCGTGGCCGAATGCACCCGAATGTGGCGGCACCACGCGCCTGGGCCGAGATCGAGGACCGGAAACGGTTGCGGCACTTGGCCTTCGACGAGGTGCTCGCGCGCTTCCGAGACGACGGCGATCTGCTCGCCGAACTGGACACCGCACCGCGACCCGATGCGCTCGCCAAATACCGTTCGATGCGCGATCCGGCGCGCACGCCCGAGCCGGTACCGGCCGCGGCTCCGTCGGCCGGGCCGGGCAATCGCTATGTGGTGCAGGAACATCACGCCCGCCGCCTGCACTGGGATGTGCGGCTGGAACGCGACGGTGTGCTGGTCTCGTGGGCGGTGCCGAAGGGGCCGCCCACCTCGTCGGATCAGAACCGGCTCGCGGTGCACACCGAGGATCATCCGCTGGAGTATCTGGAATTCCACGGCGCGATTCCCAAGGGGCAGTACGGCGCCGGGGAGATGATGATCTGGGATGCCGGAACCTACGAGACCGAGAAGTGGCGCGACGACGAGGTGATCGTCGAATTCCACGGGCAGCGGCTCAACGGACGGTACGCGTTCATCCAGACCAACGGCAATCAATGGCTGATGCACCTGATGCGAGAGCAGGTCCGTCCAGAACCGGAAGATAATGGGGCACAAAAGGTTTCACGCGGGTCGGCGCCATTCCCGCGCGGGCTGGAGCCGATGCTCGCGACGCAGGGTGAGGTAGCCGAACTCGACGACCGGGACTGGTGTTTCGAGACGAAGTGGGACGGGTTCCGGCTGATCGCCGAGATCCAGTCCGGCACGCTGACTTTGCGCAGCCGCAGGGGCAATGTGGTGACCGATCGCTATCCGGGCATCGGTGCGTTGGCGCGCGAACTCGCCGGGCATGATGTGGTGCTCGACGGCGAGGCGGTGGTGTTCGACGACCACGACGTGTCCATGCTCGGCCTGCTGCAGGCGGATGCGGCGCGGGCCGTCTTCGTGGCCTTCGACGTGCTGTATCTGGACGGCACTTCGCTTGTCCGCAAACGGTATTCGGACCGGCGGCGGGTGCTGGAGGCGCTGGCGGCCAACGCGCCATCGATGCGGGTGCCGCCACGGCTGGACGGGCCGGGCGAGCAGGCGCTGCGCTACAGCCAGGAGCACGGGCTGGAGGGTGTCGTCGCCAAACGCAAGGATTCGGTGTACCTGCCGGGCAAGCGCGGACATTCGTGGGTCAAGCAGCGCAACTGGCGCACCCAGCGGGTGGTGGTAGGCGGTTGGCGGCGCAGCGACGCACGGGAATTCAAATCGCTGCTGATCGGGATACCGCACGAGGGGCGGCTGTACTACGTCGGCCGGGTCGGCACCGGATTCGACGATTCCGATATGCGGGATCTGGCCAAACAGCTGCGCAGGCTGGAACGCAAAACCAGCCCGTTCGACAACGACCTCACCAAGGAGGAGCGCGAGGCGGCCGTCTGGGTTTCGCCGAAAATCGTTGGCACCGTGCGATTCATGAACTGGACCGAGGCCGGTCGGCTCTGGCATCCGGCCTGGCTCGGCACGGTCGAATAGCGACTGTGACCGGTTTCGCTGGTGGCGAGCGGGATTGCGGCCCCATTCGCTCGGTAGGGTGCGTGCAGATTCGAGAACGAGGAGCGCGCAGTGGATTTCAAGAGCCTGGCGAACAAGGCGTTGGATCTGGCCCAGCAGAACGCCGACAAGCTGGATGTCGTCATCGAGAAGGCGGGCGATCTGGTCGACAAACAGACCGAGGGCAAGTTCGCCGACAAGATCGAGACCATCGAGGAGGCCGCCAAAAAGGCGCTGCGCGCTAAGGATTGAGCAGCGGCGTGATGGTGGCCGTATCGGTGACGATCGCATTGCCCTGGAATGCGAAATCGTCGTAGGCGCGGGCCATCGCGGCCGCGTCCCGGCCGTCGCAGGCATCGCGCACCACGATCGGGATGAAACCCAGATCCGTGGAGTGTGTGACGGTCGGCGCGATACCGATCTCCAGCGCGACACCGGCGATCGCGTACGCGCCGATACCGAGATCGCGCAGCGTCGAGGCCAGCGGGGTGCCCTCGAACGCCGACATCGAGGTCTTGTCGAAGACGATCTCGTCGCCGCGCGGCCGCAGCTCGGGAATCAGCTCGAAGCCCGGTGTATCGCGCAGCAGGATCGGCTTCAGATCGTCGACCGAGTCGGCCTGCTGCCACGACATCGCCATCCGCAGCGCGAATACGCCGCTGAGCCGGCGCGGCAGGAAGAAGTGCCGCAGGAAGATCACCGGATAGCCGCCGCGGCGCGCCGACTCGACCAGGTGGACGACGTTGTCGACCACCTGCTTGGTGTCCTCGAGCTGAGCCAGCACGCCGACCTGCATGTCGTAGACGATCACCGCGAGTCGGTGCGGTGCGCACACATCGGCGAGTTCCTCGGGAATTTCCAGTCCGTTGCCACGTCGCATGATGGGCTCGTCTCTCCTCGGCACCGATCACCGTCGGGCGGCGATTCGGTTGCGCAGCGGGCACTTTCGGAACACTCTAACTCTCGATTCCGCGGAAAATCGGCGACGCCGGGGGTTACCTTCGGATAGCCATTGCCTATCCATTCCGACCGGCAGTAATGTTATGGCCTCGAGGCCGGGGGCGGGCCTCATCGAACACTGGAGGCCCAGATGAGGCACAGTGCATTGATACGAGTTCTGGCCGTTGCGGCCTTGCTGGCGTTCGGTTCGATATCCCCGGCGCACGCGCTGCCATATCCGGATGACGATCCCTTCTACGCGGCGCCCGCCGATATCGGGTCTTATTCGAACGGCGCGATCGTGCAGGCCAGGCGGATCGCGATGTTCGGTCTGCCGCTGCCGGTTTCGGCGTGGCAGGTGAAGTACCGGAGCACCGACTCGTCCGAGCGGCCGGTGGCGGCGGTGACGACGGTGCTGGCGCCGCTGCTGCCCTGGTTCGGACCCGGCGCCCGGCCGCTGCTGTCATATCAGATCGCGGAGGACAGCCTGGGGACCAGGTGCGCCCCCTCGTACGGGCTCGGCGGCGGCTGGGATCTCGGCGGGATCAACACCTACATCGACACCCCGTTCATCGCGACGGCGCTCGGCCGCGGCTGGGCGGTGGTGACCAGCGACTACGAGGGTCCGCAGTCCCGGTTCCTGGACGGCGTCGATTCGGGTCGGTTGGTGCTCGACGGCATCAGGGCGGCCCGCGCACTCGCGCCCGATGGCGTGAACGACGCGAGTCCCATTGGGGCATGGGGATATTCGGGCGGCGCATTCGCTACGCTGTGGGCCGCGCAGCTGCAGCCGCGATACGCGCCGGATGTGCGGTTCGCCGGTATCACCTCAGGCGGTGTGCCCGCCGACTGGACGGCGATTGCCCGCGGCGTCGACGGCACCGCCCAGGCCGGGCTGGCCATGCTGGTACTCATCGCGACGGCCCGCAACGACACCGGCAACGGGGTGCTCGAGCTGCTCAACGATCGTGGCCGGGCACTGGTGTCGAACGAATCCGGCTCTTGCGGTGGGGATTTGGTTGCGAAGTATGTCAACGCGCACGCCGACGACTTCGCGCGGGCGCCGGGCCTGTTCGCGAACCCGGTTTTCAAGGCGGCCACCGATATTCAAGAACTCGGCGCGGTGGCCCCGCGGGCGCCGCTGTACCTGTACCACAGCAACAGCGATGACGTGATCCCGGTCGCCGGGTATACGGCGCTGGTGAACCGCTACTGCGCGGCGGGTGCGGATATCGCCTATAGGCACTCGCCGTTCCCGGGTCACAACCCGGCCGCCGTCGGCGAGGCCCCCGGTGCGTTCGGCTACCTGTCCGACCGGTTCGCCGGGATACCGGTCCCGGCAGGCTGTCGGGGCGATTGATCAGCTGGATGCAATAAAGAAAAGCCGAGGCGCGCAACGGGGCTCCGAGGCGCGCCTCGGAGCCGAGGAACACGGGCTGCGCATAAGGCAGCGGAGCGTGCGCTACGCACAGGGAAACAGAAAAGCCAAGGCGCGCAACGGGACTCCGGTGCACGCCGCGGCGCCGAAGAACATGGGCTGCGGATAAGGCAGCGGAGCGCGCTACGCGCAGGGAACAGAAAGCCGAGGCGCGCAACTGGACTCCGGTGCACGCCGCGGCGCCGAAGAACATGGGCTGCGGATAAGGCAGCGGAGCGCGCTACGCGCAGGGAACAGAAAGTCAAGGCGCGCACCGGAATCCGGTGCGCGCCGCGGCTTCAGCTGGTGTTGGGCCGGGTCATGGGCGACCCGGGGCGATTACTTGCGGTCGCTCGGTTCCGACCATTTCGTGGTGCCGGGCGGCGCGGCGAGGGTGCCGATCAGGTCGATGCCCGCGATCAGCAACGTCGGGCCGCCGACAATGACGGTGCCGATGATGCCGCCGACCGCGGCACCGGCGATCACGCTGGCGATCACGCCGGGGCCGGCGACGATGCCGGTGAGTCCGACGAGGGCGCCGATCGCGGTGCCGATGAAACCACCGATGGCGGTGGCGATGCCGAACTGCGAACTGAACGCGTTCATCGCGCGCTGGTTCTCGGCGTTCGAGGCGATCGGCGCCGCGGTGGCGGGCCGGGCCTGCGTGTAATCCTTGACTGCGGTGAGCTCGAGTACCCTGCCGTCATCCCGTACCGCGTGCGGTAGCGGGAATTCGAGCCCATCCTGCCGGAAGGACAGCGGAAGGGTAACGACAGTGTTGCCCGCCTCGTCCTTGATATCGACGTTGTTGCCGGACATTTGGAAATGTCCGTTGGTCAGTGTGGTGACGACGGTGTCGCCGACCAGCTGTGCCTGGTACCCGATCTCTGGGGTGGTTGCCGGCTCGGCGTGCGAGACGCCCGCGCCGACCGCGACAGCGGCCACGAGCGGGACGGCAACCGCAGTGATCTTGCGGAGTATCATCGGGTGTTCCAATCTAGATTCATCAGGTCGTGCCAGATTTAGCGAACGCTTCGCCCGTCGGGTTTTCTTCCCCCAGTTTCGAATTCCCCCGGTTCCAATTACCCAGTGGACATATGCCCAGCGGCCTTATGTCCAGTGCCCATGCGAAGCGTGATCTGATCCCAGCAACCAGCTGCTGCGGTGCTCAACTCTACCCCGATGTGAAACACCACTCACTCGATTTCGTGTGGGTCGTCCAGTTCGATCGAGTCCGAAAGTTGTTATAGCCGTTCGGTATACGTGCAGCGCGTCACTTCAGGACGTTGATCGCGCGGGCGATGACCAAGGCGGCGAGTACCAGTGATGTAGCGGATTGCAACATCATCGAGAGCTTGGCCCAGCGTGACATCGGCATCACATCGGTCGGGCTGAAGGCGGTCGCGTTGGTGAATGCCAGATACAGGTAATCGGTGAACTCCGGTTCCCAGTCCGGCCGGGTCAAATCGGGATTCTGCATCTGGGCGAACAGGAAGTCCGGCAATAGTTTCCTGGCATGCGCGCGGGCCGCCGGGCCGCCGCGGTCGAATTCCCAATACAGCAGGGCGAAGACCAGCACATTGGTGATCCAGATGGACCCGCCGGAACCGAGCAGCTTCGCGGGTTGATTGCTGAGCACGCCGGTGAGCAGCCCGTCCACCAGCAGGGCCGCCGACCACACGTTGGCCAGACCGAGCAGACCGGTCAGGACCAATCCGAGGGCGCGCAGCAGATTCGACTCGTGATTGATGCGTACCGGGTTCGCGGCGAACAGGACGATCAAGAGCAGCAGTTCCAGCGTCGGCAGCGGCCACCATGGATCCATGCGGAATTCGCGAGGCAGCGCCACCATGCAGACGACGGCCAGCGTTGCCACGATCCGCGATTCGCCCGCGGTCTTCCGCTGCCAGGCCGGAACGTCGTCGTCGGCGCTCGTCATAGCGCCAGTATCGTCCGTATTTGCGGTGTGTCGCCGCCGAACACACCCCTCAGAGCAGCAGCGTCGATGTCACCGCCGCGAGGCAGACCGCGATCACCAACCCCAGCGCGATCGCATCGGCCCGGCCTGGCGTCGTCGGATGCGCGGTGAGCTGGCCGGTGCCGCCGCGCGCGGTGATGGCCTCGCCGAGTTCGCCCGCGCGCCTCGTCGATACGGCCATGGCGGCGGTGAGCAGGTCGATCATCGGATTGTCCGCGGCGCGGTAGAGGAAACTGTCCTTGGGCCGGAGCTTGCGCGCGGCCCGCAGCACCCGCATCTCCTCCAGCAGCAGCGGCAGCCCGCGCAGGGTGAGCGCGATGACGACGGCCCATTCATCCACCGGCACACGGAGTTTGCGCAGCGGTGCGCCGAGAGTGGCCAGAGCGGGGGCGATTTCGCCCATAGGGGTGGTCCAGGCGACGATGAACGACGCGGCCACCATCATCAATCCGAAGAGTACGACCTGCACATAGCGGATCACCGCGTCCACACCCGCGGGAACGGTGGTCAGACCGCTGAAGATCAGCAGACCCCAGAACCACAGCGGCAGCCGCGGCAGCGTGCCGAGCGGCAGCCGGGCCGTAAGACAAACGGCCGCAAGGAAAATCACCATCAGCCCGAGCACCGGCCAGGACGGCCAGAACATCAGCACCAGGCTGATCAGGAAGACCGCGATCATCTTGGTGCCCGCCCACAGGCTGTGCACCGGGCTGGCGACCGGAACCTCGCGCAGCAGCACGGTACTCATCGGTGGCCTCCCTGTTCGATATGCAGTGCGGAATCGATCGCCGGACGCGCCGTGGCCCTGGGCGAATCCGGTTGGCGCACCGGATCTTTGGCTGCCTCCCGGACGGGCTCGGCCTCCAGGATGCGCCCGGCCTCCAGGTGGACGGTGCGGTCGCACACCGCGGCCATATCCGTGACATCGTGCGAGATGACGATCAGCGTGAGACCGGAATCCCGCAGGTGCGCAAGCAATTCCACAATATCGGTGCGGCCCGTCGGATCCAGGCCCGCCAGCGGCTCGTCGAGCACGACAACCGGCGCGTGGCTGGCGACGATGGCCGCGAGCACCACTCGCTTGGCCTGCCCGCCGCTGAGTTCCTCGATCGAGCGCGCGGCCAGCGCCCGATGCAGGCCCACCGCGTCCAGCGCCCGGCCGACCGCGCCGGATCCGGTGGCCCGGCCGCCCCAGTCGGCGATTTCCGCGCCGACCGTCTCCTTCTGCAGCTGCAGGCGAGAATGCTGGAAGGCCAGCTCCACCCGGCCGATCTGTTTCGCGACCGGTTTGCCGGCGAGTTCGCAACGGCCGGAACTCGGTTCGAGCAATCCGGCGATGATCCAGGCCAGCGTCGACTTGCCGGAGCCGTTGCCACCGACGACGAGCAGCGCCTCACCGCGCCGCACCGACAGCTCGACACCGTGCAAAGCCGGTGCCTCCCAAGGGGTTCCGCGATTGTAGGTGTAGCGGACGTCGTGCAGCCGCAGGATCGGATCGCCCATCGGCCTGCGCCGCTGGTCGCGCACCGGCTGCGGCCATGCGGGCAGTTGGGTGACGGTGCGCCCGTTCGCCAGATGGATCACCCGGTCGGCGGCGGCCGCATCGGCCTCATGGTGGGTGACCAGCACCACCGCCATCGGATGCCGCCTCGGCAGCTCGGCGAGCAGGGCGACCAGATCGCGGCGGCCCTCCGGATCGATCATCGAGGTGGCCTCGTCGGCGATGAGCAGCGCGGGCCTGCGGGCCAGCGCCGCCGCCACCGCGAGCCGCTGCTGCTGGCCGCCGGACAGCGTCGCGGTCTCCTTCTCGCCCATGCCGTCCAGGCCGACCTCACGCAGCAGCCCGTCCACATCGACCTGCCCGGCCAACTCCAGCGGCAGACCCCAGACGACGTCGTCGGCCACCCGCACGCCGAGCGTCTGGCTCTCCGGCCGCTGCAACACCATCGCGGTGCCGCCGAGATGGCCGAGCCCCGCCGAACCGGGCCGGTCCACCGTGCCCCCGGTGGGCGGCAGACCGGCGAGCAGCCTGGTCAGCGTGGATTTACCGGAACCGTTGTGCCCGACCACCGCGACGAATTCGCCGACGTCGACGCTCAATTCGATATCCCGCAGCGCATCGGTCCTGGCACCGGGATAGCGGAAGGACGCGCCGCGCAGGGTGACCGGCAGCGGCGCGATGGGCCGGTCGTCGGGCGGTGCGTCGAGCCGGTCGGCGCCGGGCAGCCAGGTCAACCGGTCCAGCACCGCGCCGAGCACGTACCAGGAGAACATCGCGGTGGTCACCACACCGAATGCGACGCCGCCGCCGACGAAGGCCCACCACCAGTGCAGCACGGTTTCGGCGGCATCCATCGCCGCCCGGCCGAGCGGCGCCAGCTGCGGCTGCTTCGCCGCGAGCTCCTGAATGCCGCGCGCGGAGTTGTGGATGTTGTCGAACAGCAGGTTGCGGGCCCGCGAGAGCACCAGCAGGCCGACGATGGAGAGCGCGGCCCAGGCCAGCGCCGTCAGCGCGGAGAGCCCGGCCACCGCGATCACGCCGCCGCGTCTGCGTTTGACGATGCCGACAACGCCGGCGACGGTGGCCGCCGCGACGATGCCGGTGGCGGTCAACAGCCCGGCGACCACGAAGGAGACCAGGGTCGCGGCCATGGTCGTGGTGACCAGCGCGCGCAATCGGTGCCGGTAGGCGAGCAGTCCGAGCGGGACGGCGGCGACCAGATTGAGGCCGGCCGCAATGGGAACCACCGAGCCGACGGTGACCAATCCGACGGTGACGCCGCCCAGTACGGCGCCGGTGGCCAGCTCGATCGGACGCAGCGGTCCGTGCTCGATCGGTCCGGTTCTGGGCAGTGCACTCACGGAACAAGTCTGCCAGCTCGCGTCGTCCGGCACTCGGGCGTTGGTGTTTACCGGATCTTGTCCGGGGACCTCACGCGGCTCGGGTGGTAGTGAACTTGGGCTCCGGGCTGCCGGACGTTGTCTGCGAACCTCACGCGGCTCGGGTGGTAGTGAATTTGGGCTCCGGGCTGCCGGACGTTGTCTGCGAACCTCACGCGGCTCGGGTGGTAGTGAATTTGGGCTCCGGGCTGCCGGACGTTGTCTGCGAACCTCACGCGGCTCGGATGATCAAAAAATCAGTGGGGTCGAGGCTGCGGGTCCGGCGACGGTAACTCAACTGGGAGCCCGGCCAGTTGTTGGTGATCCGGCCTGCGGAGTTGCGATACCAGCTGGTGCAGAAGTTCCACGGGGTGCGGTTCAGCCGTTGCTGCAGCGCGGTATTGAACCGCTCCTCGGGTTCCGGCCGCACCTCCAGCGTGTGACCTGGACGGTCGGCCAGCAGTCGCACGGCCTGGCGGATGTAGCGGGCCTGCGATTCGATCATGTAGATGATCGAGCCGACGCCGAGGTTGGTATTCGGGCCGTAGACCAGGAACATATTGGGAAAGTTCGGCACCGTGATACCCAGGTGCGCGTGCGCGCCGTCCTGCCACTCGTCCGAGAGCTTGCGCCCGCCGCGGCCGTAAATGGCCATGGGCCAAAGGAATTCGGTGCCCTTGAAGCCGGTGCCGTAGATGATCACATCGGCCTCGTGTACCGTGCCGTCGGCGGTGCGCACGCCCGCCGGAACGATTTCGGCGATCGGGGTGGTCTCCACCTCGGCGTTCGGCTGGGTCAGCGCCGGGTAGTAGTCGTTGGAGAACAGCCCGCGTTTGCAGCCGATCGGATAGTCGGGGGTGAGTTTCGCGCGTAGCTCCGGATCGGTCACCTGCTCGTTGAGGTGGTGTAGCGCGATCGCGGCGACCCAGCGGGTGATCACCGGGAATTCCACCAAACCCAGCGAAACGAATTCGGCGATCGCCCACCAGCCGAAGCGTTCGACCAACAGTGCGCCCGGCACGCGGGCGAAGAGTTTGTGCTGGATCGGCTTGTAGTCGGTATCGAATTTGGGCAGCACCCATGCCGCGGTGCGCTGGAACAGGGTGAGCTGGGCGACCTTCGGTTGGATCCGCGGGACATATTGGATGGCGCTCGCGCCGGTGCCGATGCAGGCGACGCGTTTACCGGTCAGGTCGATGTCGTGATCCCATTCGGCCGAGTGGAAGGACCGTCCGGCAAAGGTTTCGATGCCGGGCAGGTTGGGCAGCGCCGGGCGGGAGAGCTGGCCGACCGCGGAGATCAGCACGTCGGCGATATGGGTCGCGCCGTCGGCGGTGCGGACCGTCCACTGGCCGGTCGGATCGTCGAATTCGGCGTCGGTCACGTCGGCGCCGAAGACGATGTGGTCGAGCAGCCGATGCCGCTCGGTGACCGTGCGCAGGTAGCCGAGAATCGCCTGCCAGTCCGAATACCGTTGTGGCCAATCCGGTTTCGGCTCGTACGAGTACGAGTAGAGCGGGGACGGCACATCGCAGGCCGCGCCGGGATAGGTGTTCTCCCGCCAGACACCGCCGAGCGCGGTCGACCGCTCCAGGATGGTGAAGTCGGTGAAACCGTTGCGCTGCAATTCGATCGCCATGCCGATGCCGCCGAATCCGGCACCGATGATGATGATCGATGGATGCCTGCCCGTCATGTGGCACTCCTCACATCGCTTGGCTGAATTCCACTGTAGGTGCGCATGCACGGATCAATAGAGATATTCGGCCATAATGACCTGGTGGTCCGGGCAGATGCCGAGCGGGTGCTCGATCCAGGAATCCGCGATTGGAACTTCAGTCGCGGTATAGCCAGCGTCGCTCTGATGGTCGGCTACGCGGCGGAATACGGGGTCCCATCGGCCAAGATGCTCACCGGAACCAAGCTGACCGAGGCACAGCTGCACGATCCGGACCTGCAGATCGACGCGTCGACCGAGCTGGCCGTCATTCGCAACCTGGTGCGTGAACTCGGCGCCCGGCCCGCGCTCGGCATGGAACTCGGGCAACGCTACCGGATCACCACCTTCGGCATCTTCGGCTTCGCCTGCGTCAGCAGCCCGACCCTCGGCGAGGCCATCTCCTTCGCGCTGCGCTATCTGGAGCTGAGCTTCACCTTCTGTCTACCGGTGGCCGAATGGCGGTCCGGCGAATTCGTCGCCGCGATCCACGATGAGCTGATCCCGGCCGATGTGCGGCAATTCCTGGTGGAGCGCGACGTCACCGCCATGCATCAGGTGATGACCGACCTGCTGGGCAGGCCGCTGCCGCTCACCAGCGCCGAATTCCGTTTTCCGGAACCGGATTACGCGGATCGGATCGAGGCGGTGATCGGGGTGGCGCCGCGCTTCGGGCGGCCGCGCAACCTGTTCGCCTTCGATCCCGCGGTGCTGGATCAGCCGCTGCCGCAGGCCAACGAGCACACCTGGGCCATGTGCCTGGCCCAGTGCCGCGACCTGGTGCACCGGCGGCGGGCCCGCACCGGTATCGCCGCCGAGGTGCGCGAACTGCTGGTGCCGGGTAGCGACGGATATGGCGCTCCGCCCGGAATTGACAGTGTGGCAAAGCATCTCAATATGAGTACGCGCACGCTGCGGCGGCACCTCGACGCGGCGGGCACCAGCTATCGGGCGCTGCTGGACGAGGTGCGCAGGGCCTTGGCCGAGGAAATGCTTTCCGCCACACCGCTTTCGGTGAGCGATGTGGCGATCCGGCTGGGCTACGCGGAATCGTCGACCTTCATCTACGCGTTCAAGCGTTGGACCGGACTCACCCCGGCGGCCTACCGCCGGGATCGGTTACTGCGGCGCTGAACTGGTCGGTGCTCATTACGGCCGTGTCCGCCTCATCGGCGCACTCAGTAACCCCGGGCTTTCGCGGGGACGCCTTGCCCGGTGCGGGCTGGGCTTTGGGGCACCTCACCCTCGATGCTTCTTCGGGGCTCTACAGCCCCGCATCCCATATCAGTTCTGCGGGCTGTCGAGGCGGCCGCTCATCGGGACGCTGCGGAAATGGGTTGTCAGGCCGTGATTCTCATCGATGATGTGCAGGGCGACGGCCGGATCGGGCGCGTAGTCCATGACGTGGTCGGGCAGCTCGAGTTCCCACATCGCGCCGAGCACGGAGGCGGTGCTCGGCGCGACCAGCAGCGGGCGGCCCGCGAAAGTCGTTGTGGCGCAGGAGTGTGCATGTCCGGTGAGCACGCCGATGATCCGGTCGTCGCCGGCGACGACGGCGGCCAGCCTGCCGGGATCGGCGAGCGCGATCTCGTCGACGACCGGGCTGAACAGGTGCGCCGGCGGGTGGTGCAGTGCCAGCAGCACCGGGCCGTCGGCCGGTGCGGCGGCGAGGGTTTCGCGCAGCCAGCGGTAGGTGTCGTCGGTGAGCCTGCCGCTCGGCTCGCCGGGGATGCTGGAATCCAGCATGACGATGGTCAGCCGGGTCGGTTCGTCGATCTGGTGCACCCGGTTGATCGGCTCGGCGGTGGCGGGCAGGCCGAGCAGCACGCTGCGGAAATTGGCGCGATCGTCGTGGTTTCCCGGAATGGCGATGACCGGGATATCGCTGGCGAAAGTGGTTACCGCTTGGGCGTATTGCTCGGGTTTACCGGCATCGGCGATATCGCCGGTCACCAGGATGACATCGGGCCTGCGGCGCAAACCGGCGAGGAAGTCGAAGACGCGTTTCGCGCGCGCGGCGTTACGCACGCCGAGATCGAAATGGGTATCGCTGACCTGAGCCACCAGGATCATCGGCGTTCGCTTTCTCTGGGGGATCGCTCCATTGCGTCAGAGTGTGCCGGATCGGGTGTGCGGCACGCCTTTCAGGCTAGATGACCTGCGTGTTACGCGTCGTCATGAGGCTGGCCACCGGGCAGAACCCAATGGCCGGTCTGTGTCGGCGGGCACAGCTCATTCCGGCTGGTTGACGATGTCGTGCAGGGTTTGCAGCGCGCGCAGGAAGGCGCGGCGGTCCGCGGCGGGCAGATTCGCGAGCAGCACTTCCTCCTGCTCCTGGATTTCGCGCTGGGTGCGGTCGCGCAGTACGCGACCCTCCGGCGTCAGGGAGACCATATTGACCCGGCGGTCTGCCGGATTGGGTTCGCGGCGGATCAGCCCACGCCGCTGCAGGTCGTCGAGTATCGCGATGATCCGGGTTTTATCCGCGCGGGTGGCCTTGGCCAGGGCAGCCTGGGTGTAGATCGGGTCGTCGTCGAGCCGGAGCAGCACGACATAGGCCCACATGGACAGGCCGTTTCGGTCGAGTATGGGCTGCTCGGCCACCATCAGCGCGTGGCCGAGCGGCGCGATCATCGCGGCCAGGTCGGGTCGGGTCACTTCAGGCATGGGTCGAAAATACTGCTTGCATTTAATAAGCTCATGCTTATGATAAGCACATGAGTACGATTACGGATGCGGATCTCGTCGCCATGCACGCCAGGTCCCTGCGACTGACCACCGACCTGGTCGAGACGGTGACGCCCGATCAGCTGAACAACGAAACCCCCTGCGCCGGTTGGAATCTGCGCGACCTGCTGACCCATATGACCATCGAGAACCACGGTTTCGCGGAGTCGGCCCGCGGTCGTGGCGGAGATATTTCCCTATGGCAGACAAGGGAACTCGCCGACCCCATCGGCGAATACCTCACCGCCTCGGCGGACCTGCTCGACGCGTTCGGCGTCGACGACATCTCCGAGCGCGAGTTCCTGCTGCCGGGAATCATGCCGGGCGTCCCGTTCAAGGCCGAGCACGCGGTGCGGTTCCAGCTGGTGGACTGCGTGGTGCACGCGTGGGATGTGGCGCGATCGATCGGGAAGAACATCGAGCTCGACTCCGATCCCGAAATGGCCGACGAGACGCTGGCGATCGCCAGGATCGTGCCCGGCGGTGCGGATCGGTTGAAGGAGGGTGCGGCGTTCGGGCCGATTTTGGAGGTGCCGGAGGGGAGCGGCAAGCTCGACGAGATTCTGCTGCTGTTGGGGCGGGATCCCAAGTGGGGCAATTGATTCAGGCTGGATAGGGGTTCTCCCGGCTCGGGGGGAGTAGCGGCAACCACGCGTAAGGCGTCGACTACCCGGCGAGCAGTGCCGCTCCCTGCTCGAGCAAACCGGCAGCCTCGTCGGCTCCGACCCCGACCGGCACCCAAAAGTCCTCTCCTGGAACGGCTTCCATATCCAAAACCGGCGGCGTGCGCCAGGAAGCGGTGAGGCCGAGCCGCCAGGAATGCAGGTGGGTGCGTGGCTGCGTCCCGGTCCTGTCGAACAGCGGGTCGCCGACGATCGGGTAGCCGATCCAGGCCAGGTGCACCCGGATCTGGTGGCGGCGGCCGGTGATCGGGCGCAGCGCGAGCACGGTGCGTGACTCGGTGCGCAGCAGGGTCGCGAATTCGGTGATCGACGGATAGTTCTTGCCGCTCAACAGATCCGATTGCCGAACGAACCAGCGGTCGTCTTCGGTGCGTATCGACTCGCGGGGTGCGGCGATCCGCACCCGGTTCTTGCGGCCGACGCTCAGCGGCAGATCGATCACCCCGCGGTCCGGCAGGCCGGTCGAATCCACAACCGCCAGATACGCTTTGGTCGCCGTCTGCTTGTTGAACTGCCTGGTCAGTTCGCCGTGCGCGGGTAATTCCTTGGCCAGCAGCACAAGACCGGATGTCACCTTGTCGATGCGGTGCACGGGGTAGAGGGTCTCACCGGACGCGGCGGCCAACTCGACGATGTCGGTGTCGTGCCGCTCCCCGGTGACCGAGATCCCCGCGGGCTTGTTCAGCGCGAGTACGCCCGCGTCCTCCAGCAGCAGGCAGCGGGCGCGCAGCTGTGACCAGTCGATATCCACTCGGTGGAGTTTATGGGCCTGCTACTTCTCGTCGGCGCGCAGCAGGTGTGGGCGCAGGCGGCTGAAACCGCGGACCCGGACGCTGCGCAGATTGCGAATGGTGAATTCGGGCTCGTTCGCGAGTTCGGCGGCGGCGTGGTCGTCGACCAGGATGGTGCCGGGGCGGGCGACGCCGGTGAGCCGCGAGGCGATATTGACCACCGAGCCGTACAGGTCGCCGAAGCGCTGCAGGACCGGGCCGTACGCGATGGCGACGCGCAGCTCCGGGGTGCCCGCGACCATCATGGTCGACTCCTGGATGGCCAGCGCGATCCGGGCCGCGTCGATGGCGTGCTCGGCCGCGAACATCACCTCGTCGCCGACGTTCTTGATCACCCAGCCGCCGTTCTCGGTGATCGCGGCGGTCGTGGTGGATTCGAACGCCTCGAGCAGCATGGATAGCTCGTCCGGGTGCAGATGCCTGGTGAGCCGGGTGTAGCCGACCATATCGGCGAAGCCGACCGCCAGCTCCCTGGTGGAATCCTCGGCGATCACCGCGCCGTCGAAGGAACGGGCGAGCGCCGCGGCCAGATGCCGCCGCCACGCGTAGGTCTGGAGTTCCTCCAGCACCGCGATGGTCGCCTCGGTCGCGGTTCTGGCGATCTCGGCCGGGTCGCGGTCGGGTTCGGCGGCGCGGGCCGAGGTGATCCTGGTTTCGATCTCGGCGAGCACCAGGTCGGCCTGCCATTCCGCGAGCCGGGCCATGCTCTGGCCGAGCGTGCGGGCGGCGGCGGACTGCTGGCGGATATCCGAGGACGCCACCACGCTGAGGCTGCGGAAGTCCCGCACGGCAGCCACATCGGCATCGGTGTAGTCGTCGGTGTCGTCCGGATTCGCCGGGAAGCCGAGTGCCATCCACAGCCGCTTGGACACCTCCGGCGATACGCCCGAGCGCTCGGCCACCTCGGCGCGGTTGTACCGGCGCGTGCCGCCCAGCAGATACGACTCCACCACCGACTGCACGAGCTCGGCCATCTGGTTGTCCACCATGGTCGGTACCTTACGACCAAGGCATGACGCACAGGCGATGCTCGGATGGAGGTGGCGCGATGGCGGGTTCGGCGCAGGCCGCGACGACAGGGGAGATGAACGTGCGCTCCGATGGTCCGGCGGATGCCGCGACCGTGCTGCTGATCCACGGGTTCGCCGGTTCGCTGCACTGGTTCGACCGGGTCACCGAATTGCTGGTGCCCGCGTACCGGGTGCTGCGGGTCGACTTGCGCGGGCACGGCCGGACCGGCGGCCGGTCCGGGTTCGATCCCGAATCACAGTCCCGCGCAATTATTTCCGCACTCGACGCGCTCGATATCCGGGATGCCGTGGCGCTCGGGCATTCCTTCGGCGCCGATGTGGCGCTGGCCGTCGGGCGGCGCAGCGAGCGGGTGAGTGGGGTCGGAATCATCGGTCAGGCACCGGATTTCAGCTATTCGAAACTGCCCGCCGCAGGTGTGCTGCTGACGTTGCCGGTGCTCGGAGCGCTGCTACACCGGCTCACGCCCGCCGCCGCGATCCGCTTCGGCATGCGGACGGCCTTCGCGCGCGGCTTCGCGGCGCGCGATGCCTTCGATCGGCCCGACCGACCGGTATTGGATTACCGCGCAATGCATCCCGGAATGTTCCGGGAGGTGCTCGTCGATCGGCCCGCGCGGCTGCGGGGCGAACCGCTGGACGCGCAGCTGCGTGCGATCGCCAAGCCCGCGTTGGTGATTCACGGCAGTGCCGATCAGTTGTACGACACCGCGCGGACCGTCGCCCGGTATACGGCGGCGGGCGCGCGGGTCGAGGTGGTCGATGGGGCCGGGCATTCGCCGAATATCGAGCGGCCCAACGAGTTCGCTCGTCTGGTCGGCGAATTCCGCACGGAGACAGGGCTGCGGGCCGGCTAGGTGCTCAGCTGCCTACGAATTCGCGGTCGCCGAATCGAACGTCCGCCGCATTCCAGTCGCCGCCGAGTTCGGTGACGAACCGCTGGGCAAGTGCGTAATCGGCGATATCGGCGACCACGATCAGCCGATTGTCCTCGGTCACCGAGCCGCCGACGAGTCGCTGCCTGGCGACCGGGTCGGCGACCAGCGCGTCGTGGAAGCGCCGCACATCGATACCGGGCACGGTGGCGGTGAATCCGTCGACGCCGGGCGCGTCGGCGGGCAGCGGTTCGAAGGTGAGCACCGACTCCTGCCGGAACTGCGCGCGCACCTGGTCGGCGAGGTTGTGCAGGTCGGGGCCGGTGACGCAGGCGAGATGGAATTCGCGCGAGCGCTCATAGGTGGTCTGCCGCTGGTCCTCGGACCAGAACACGCCGCTGACCAGCGTGGAGCCGACGGGCAGCGCGATATTGGCCGCGACGATGCCGTCCACCTGCAGTTCGAAGCCGTCCAGGCGGGTGCGCAGCCGTTCATCGGCCGGATCGGTGATGGTGCTCGTATTGTCGGTGGCGAACAGTTCGGCGGTGGGCCGCAACGGATTTCCCGCGGCACATGAGGCGGGCCCGGCCTGGGCCTGCACCTGCGTGACCATCGGGACGAGCACCAAAGCGGCGACCGCCGCGATGCGGGACAGCACAACCAAACGGACACTACCCATGCGCGGATCTCCGTATTCTCGGACCTGCCAAGCCGATTCGACGGTCGATTATGCGTTACCGGCGCGTTTTCCGCAGGGGTTTCGGTCCGCTGAGCGGACTCACGAGTTCTGGTACTGCGCAAGGGATTCCCAGGACCAGGTCAGCTCGCCGGATGCCAGATCCGCGACTACCCCTTCCAGCCAACGCAATTCGGCCTCCATGACGGCACGGTTGTATTCGTCCTCCAGCATGGTCACCCGGGGCAAACCGATCGCGGCAACCTTCGCGGCGTCGTTGTCCAGCTCGGTGAGGTTGGCGCGCAACGCCTTTGCCCGGCGGTCCAGTTCGACTCGCGCGGCGTCGGGGCCGAGCAGCATCACGAACGAGAGGGCGGCGGGGAATTCCGGGAACTCGTAGCGGGGTTCGCCGATCATCTCGGTGATCCAGCCGAGGCATGCGGCGCGACCCGCATCGGTGATCTCGTACACCGTCCGCTCGGGGTACTGCTGGTCGCGGCCGGTCTCACGGACGGCGACGAGCCCGGCCTCCTGCAGCCGGGTGATCGTCTTGTACAGCGCGGCGCGCTGGGCGACGTTGACGACCTTGTCCTTGCCCCACTCCTTGATGCGCCGCTGGATCGCGTAGGGGTGCATGGGCTCCAAGTGCAGGATGCCGAGCAGTGCCATGGCCAGGGGGGAGCGCTTGAACTGCGTCGATGCCGTCATACCCGCATTCTACTGGTTTCCCTACTACTAGGTATCTAGAAACTAGTTGCTAAGAAACTAGTAGTTGTGTCACTATTGGCTCATCGGCGGGGACAACCCCGCGAACGAGAGGAACCGGACATGACCACTGAGACCGTCAAGATCCACGTCGACCACGAGACCACCAAGCGGCTCGGCGACTGGACCAGCGCCACCGGCTTCGACGTCAAAGCCCGCTACGGCAGCGTGGTGATCGATCTGCGCTCGCCGCGGATCGAGGGCGACGAACCGATCGAGGTGCACGTCAACCTGGACCACGCGATGGTCAAACTGCTCGTCCCGGAATACGCGGTGATCGATCAGACCGAACTGGAATGGACCGGCCGCGGCAGGGTGAAGGATTTCGCCCGCCCGCAGCAGGCCGCGGGCCGGGTCATCCGGCTCACCGGCACCAGCGCGAAGAGCGAATTCCGGGTGCACCGCGGCGGCATCGCCATTCTGTCCGCACTGTTCTCGCGGGAGTTCCTGGAGGACGCGCGCCGGGCGAACAAGGAGGGCCGCACACCCACCCTGCTCGACCCGGAAAACGCGCCGCGTTGAACCGGATACGCATCGAATTCGGTGGTCCCGCATTGTGTCCAATTGGACACACTGCGGGACTCGCGGTGTCATGCGAGCAATGACAGGCCGCGGCCGGTAGCCGTGTAAAACTTTCCACCACACGGTATTCCTCAGCATCGGAGGACGGTCCATGACGAATTCTGTTGCGCAACTCGATCTGCCGAAACCGCTCGTCATCACGCTCGGGAATCTCAAAGGGGGCGTTGGGAAGACGACCTCGGCCTTCTTCCTTGCCTCGTATTTCGCGCTGGTACACGAACTTCGCGTGCTCGTCATCGACGCCGACCCGCTCAGCCAGACCGGATATTCCTGGTATCGGCGGCTGCAGAAGGGCGAGGTCGAGGTCCCGTTCGAATTGATCGCCTTTCCGTCCCGGCACGTGAACGACTGCATCACCGACAATTCGGCAAAGTTCGATGTCGTCATCGTCGACGCGGGCGGTGAATCGGCGGAGATCTTCAAGGCCGCCATACCGCAGAGCGATGAGCTCATACTGCTGACCAGCGTCAGCCCGTCGGAGGTCAAGCGGGTGCCGAGTACCTATAAGGCCGCCGAGGAGGCGGCCGCGGGCAGCGGCCGGGAAATCCGGGTGCGCGTCCTGATGACCAAGGTTCCGGTGACCATGAAGAACGGTGTGAACGTCTCCACCGAATACCGGGTGCAGCGGGCGAATCTGGAGGACGCCGGATACGACGTTTTCGATTCGTATCTGAGCGCGTGGAAGTGGTACCGCGAGGCGGCCGACGGCGAGGTCGGCGACGGCGCCGAGAATCCGATCGCGGACCTGGGGGAGTATCGGCAGGTCGGTGACGAATTACTGAGCCCGTACCGGGCGGTGATGGAGGTGTCGGCCTGATGCCTCCGCAACGCAGGAAGGGTTCCATCGGCGGCGCGCCGAATTCGGCCGCGCGCACCGTCAATCCGTTGAGCGACAAGGCCGAGCACACGCCGCCGGTTTCGCCGCTGCGCGACGCCGAATGGCGGCCGGCGAAAATCACGCCCGCCGCCGAGGACGCGATATTCACCGGCGTGAACGTGCTCACGATGCCATTGCCCGCCGCGGGCGACGGACCGCTGAGCGATCAGGAGCAGGCCCAGCTTTCGGCGTGCGAATCCTCGATCGATAAATTGCGGATGGCGTTCTGGGCGGCGGGCCGGGCGCTGCAGATCGTGCGCGACGGCAGGCTCTACCGGCAGAGCCACGGAACCTTCGACGATTATGTGGAGCAGCGCTGGGATATGCAGCGCTCATACGCGCACAAGCTGATTCGCGCCTGGCCGCTGGCGGCGCGGCTGCATCCGGTGGCCCCTGCGATAAACGAGGGCCAGGTGCGCGAATTGCTGCCGGTGGCCGCCGAATACGGCGAGGATGCGGCGGTGACGGTCTACACCACCATCGCGAATTCCGGGGATGCGAAGGTCACCGCGAGTAAATTGCGCGCGGCCGTTTCGGTGCTGCCGGATCATTTCGACGAGACCGAGGTGGTCGAGCGGCTGCGCGCATGGCTGCGCGGCGATCTGGTGGACGAACCGCGCGGCGAATCCGGTGAACGAGTGCTCGATCTGTTCTCCACCGTCGAATCGCGGCTGGCCGCGCTGACCCGGCGGGTGGTGCGAGGATCGAGCAACGACCCTGCGGCGGCACGCGAATTCGCGGCGAAACTGCGTACGCTGGCCGAGCAGATCGAGGAGCAGATCACGGCCTGAATCGGCGAGAACAGACGCCCCGCAGCGGAATCGGACGCTGCGGGGCTTGTTTTTGCCTGGGATTAGTTATTGATTCGTTACCACGAGAACGTGTGTCGAAACTTTGTGCGCCCCTGAATGTGTCGAATGATGACTGGCTGGATCCGCTGGACTGCACGAGATCTCCGTGATGGTTTTCGAAATCGTTTCGAGGTCGAGGTGGGAAGTCCCGCGACGCCACGCACCTGCGGCGCCACGGCCTGCCGCGGCCATCGATGTGAGCATCGGAGGACCGCATCATGGCATCAACCGAAGACGTCCGATTATCGAGGTTCCTGCATCAGCTGCTGCTCTGGGCCTTGGCGGCCGGAGCGTTCGTCGCGGCGCTGTTCCTCGCATCCCTCATGACCAGCGGGCACGCATCGGCCCAGCCGCCGATACTGCCCGGTATCGGGATCGAGAAACCCGCCATTGTCGAAATCCCGGCCATCGAAACAACTCCCGTTGTCATCATCGATGCGCCCGCTGTTCCGGCTCCGATCACTGAGAGCCACTGCTCCGAAAGCCGGGTCGATGTGCCCGCTGTTCCGGCTCCGATCACCGAGAGCCGGGGCTCCGAAAGCTGGAGCGCCGAAATTCCGGTCATCGCAACGCCTCCGGTGGAGCTGCCGGTCGCGGCCGCACAGAATGTGCCCGGCCTGCCCGGATCCCCGCTCGCGCTGCCCGGCATCGAACTCTCGGTGCACGCGGGCGTGCCGGGCATCGAATTCACCACGCCGGTACGGATTCCCGGACTGGAGCTGGCGCCGGGCCAGCGGATCGAACTGCCCTTCCTCTCCGGCGCTCCCGGCTTGCGGCAGCCCGCGCCCGCGGTGGCGCCGAAGTCGAGGGGTGAGCGCGCCGTCGAGGCCGCGCGCGGCAAGCTCGGCGCGGCGTACGGCACCGGCTCGGCGGGACCCGATTCCTTCGACTGCTCGGGTCTGGTCCAGTGGTCGTACGGGCAGGCGGGTGTCGAGGTGCCGCGCACCAGCTACGACCAGTTGGCCGGCGGTACCCCGGTGGGCCTGGACGAGCTGCGGCCCGGCGATGTCGTCTCGTTCTACGGCGGCGGGCACTCCGCGCTCTACGCGGGTGACGGCAAGGTGATCCACGCGTCGACGCCCGGCCGCGGCGTCGTGCTCTCGCCGATGTCCGAGATGCCCGTCGCGGGCGCCTGTCGGTACTGAATCACCCGGTGGCCGAATCGCTTCGGTTCGACACCGCACGAAAGACGCAGTGGTGCACCCTCGGTGGGGAAGCCGATCGTGCCGCAGCAGGTAGCTGGTCTCAGGTTCGCGTTGTGCTGGAATTTCGCGGGTCGGTGAGGAATTCGCCGATCAGTGCGGTGCCCGGTCCCGGTCGGGCGCCTGGTCCGACTGTCGCATAAGTGTTTTCGTGGTTCAGCTCGCCGCCGCATTCGGCGCACACCATGCGCGCGCTGGTGTGCCGTCCGCAGTCGGTGTGCGTGACGAGCGCGGGCGGACCGTCCGGGGCGGCCCATTTGTCGCCCCAGGCGACGATGGCCGCGATGATCGGATAGAGGTCGTAACCCTTTGCGGTCAGCACATATTCGTGACGCACCGGAGCGGATCGGTACTCGCGTCGCTCGACAATGCCGTTGCGCTCCAGGGTTTCCAGGCGGGTGGACAGCACGTTGGTCGCGATGCCGAGGTCGCGGCGCAGATCCTCGAACCGGGTCATCCCTGCGAAGAGGTCGCGCACGATCAGCGGGGTCCAGCGCTCGCCGATGATGCCGGTGGCGCGGGCGATCGAACAGGCGATATCGCCGAACGGTTGGCGGGGCATGGGCCGATCCTAGTCGATTGCTTTTTGAAAGTGACTAGGTAGAGTGGCTTGCAAAAAGCAATCGAAGGGCGTGGTGATGGCGACGGAAACCGATGTGGTCGCGGCATTCTGTGCGGCGGCGCGGCACAACGATGTGGACGGCATGGTCGCGGCGCTCGCGCCGGACGCCGAACTGATCTCACCGCTGTCCAGCCGGATCGTCATCCGTGGGCGGGACGATCTGCGCATCGCGCTCGGGGTGATCTACGGATCGCTGACCGATCTGCGCTGGACCGAGTTCATCGGTTCGGGAAGTACCCGGGTCGCGGTGAGCGAGGCCGGGATCGGCCGCTTCGGCATCACCGACGCGATGATCATCGAGCTGGCCGAGGACGGCCGAATCCGGCGCATCCGCCCGCATTTGCGCCCGTGGCTCGGCACGACGGTGTTCGCGCTGCTGGGCGCGGCGAAGCTGGGCAGGTATCCGGGGCTGATGCGCCGGGCGTTGCGGCCAGATGGGTAGTGAAAACTGTTGTAACGCAGTGATGTTGAATCATCAGTCGCTAGAGGTTCAACGAAAATCGTTGCGGCCCAATATATTTGGTGTATAGATTTGTCCGATACCGGCCGAGTCGCCGTGAGGCACGCGCCTAGCGGGGTCGGCGGACCTTCGTACGGGCGACGAGTTCGATCGTGACTGCGACGGAACAGGATTGGGCGAGCAGAAGTCCGACCAGCACCAGGATTTGCACAGCGCCCGCCTGGTAGGCGGAGCCGCTTGCGACCAGCACGCCGACGAAAGCGCCTGGGAGCGTGACCAATCCGACGGTCCGGGTCTGATCGACGCCGGGTAGGAGCGCATCGGCGGCGGTGCGGCGGATGACCTCCATCCGCGCGTCGCGTTCGGTGAGGCCGAGGCTCAGCGCGGCCTCCACCTCGCCCCAGCGCTGTTCGATCGCGTCGAGCGCGCGGCGGGCGGCCAGCGAGGTCGCGGTCATCGCGCCGCCGAGGACAATGCCGCCGATCGGCACCAGCGCAACGCCCTTGATCGGAACCACCCCGCTCACCAGCATCATCGGCAGCACCGCCGCCATACCGGCGGCGAGCGCCAGCGCGAGCCACGCCGCGGTGCAGCCCGAGCCGGAGCGCCGCGCCGAGGTGAATACCGCCGCGACGAACATCACCGCGAGCACCAGCAGCGAGGACCACAGGTGCGCGAGCGCGGCGGCAAGTACCAGCGCGACCGCCGCCAGCTGGGTGGCGCCGCGCGCGGCCGCCCGCGGTGGCACCCAGGCCGAGTCGAGTTCGGCGAACCAGTAGACCGCCGCGGCGGCGGCGACCAGCACCGTGCACAGCGCCGCCAACGCGATGCCGGGCGTCGCGACCGAATTCACCGCGCACTCACCTCCGTGCCTCGGAATGGGGTCTGAACTGGGCAATCGTAGGCAGCGGTTGCGCAGCACCGAATTCAGGTGCCATCATCGGCCAATGATCTCCTCTCATGGAAAGGCGGCCACCGCCTTCGCGCGGTGACCCGCGTTACGCCGTCGCGGCGGCTGGTTTCCCGCGAACAATCTCGAACTGAACTCATTTCGCTGGCCTGTCGGTTGCGCGACGAATGGTCGCGGGTGGCGTTGTCCACCGATCCGGCCGATCGAACCGCTGCGGAATCCGCGATTGCCGAGCTGTATCGGCTGGTCGGCGCGTCGCCGCCGGAATTCGTCTGGGTGCCCTCTCCTACGGCGGCTGTCGAGGTGCTGCGCGATGATCCCGCTGGCTCAACGGATCTGACCGTGCTGCACCGGCCGCTGAGCTCATGGCCGGTGCGTTCGCGCCTGGTGCAAGCGAAATCCCAACTGGCACAACGTCTCGAAGACCGGACGCAGCGACGGTTTCCCACCGAACCCTGGGCCTGGTATGGGCCGGAGGCGACGGCGATGTCGCCGCGGGCCCTGGCTGCCTCCGCGGAGTCGACGGGCCGGATCCTCGACTCGGTCGTGCGGCAGCCGCTGCTGAACACCTTGCGGGACAACCTGTATCAACCGATGCGGCGCATGCTGCTCACCGAAAACGGCGTCAATTCGCCGGTGGCCGGGCACGAACAGTACGACACCTGGGGCCTGGCGTATTTCGGCCTGCTGCGGGACGGCGGGTGTCTCCGATTCGGCCATGCCGACGCGCATCACCTCGACCAGTGGCTGACGCTGGCCCGCTCGGCAGGTTGGTGGTGGCCCGGTGAGCGGCGCTGTGTGCTGGCGGAAAGACCCGCCGCGATCCACACCGAGGCATTTGGCGATGTGCGGTTGCGGCCGCATCATCCGGATCGCCGTGCGGTCGAATTCGTCGATGGCACAGGTATTTTCGCCGTACACGGCACTGCGGTGCCGGAATGGGTGATAACCGGGCCGACCGTCGAGCTGATTCGGCGGGAACGCAATATCGAGGTGCGCCGGGTCGCGATCGAACGGTTCGGGTGGGACGCCTACATCGACGCGGCCGGACTGGAATTGGTCGCGGCCGCGCCGGATCCAGGTAATCCGGGCGGAATGCTGCGGCTGTATCACGTACCGCGGTTCGCGAGTTCGCGAGTGTTACTGGTACTCAACGGTTCTCGTGAGCGAGACGGTACCAGGCGCCGGTACGGCATCAATGTGCCCGCCGCCATGACGGATCCGGTGGCGGCCGCGGGCTGGTCGTACGGGCTGTCCGGGGCGCAGTACGCGCAACTCGTACGTCGCACGTAAATCCTTTTTCCGCAATCGAATCAACGGTGGTATGTCATGCAGAAAACCCTTGCCGAACTGACCGCGCGCACCGGTGTCGAGGTGCTCGACCATCTGGAGCGCGAGGTGCTCGTCCCGGTTGTCGCGGGCCTACAGGCCCAAGGCGACCTGATCGTCGTCCCGCTTGCCATGGCCGATGGCATCCAGCTTCCGGCCCATGGCGCATGGAATCCGGTGCCCGCCGCGGGTATCGAGGTGGTCCGCGGCGCGACCGGTGCGAATCCCCATGTGCTCGTTGCCGATCCGGGGAAATGCCGCTGGACCACGCTGGTTTTCGACCACACCGGTCTCGCCATCGGCTGCCTCGACACCAGTGACGTCGCCTACCTGCTGCACCCGGAACACGGCGGTAGTGGCATCGCGCCGGGGTGCTATGTGATTCGCAGGCAGCGCGAACGCACTGGTGCGCCGGGCAGTTGGGGTGCGACCCGAATGATCGCCGACTGAGGCGGTCGCCTGCGGGTGGTGGCCCGGAGGGGAGCTCACCACCCTCAGGCCTGCGGGTCGCGCAGTGCCCGCTCCCAGTTCTGGGCGTTGGCGTATTCGCGCACGGTGACGATCTTTCCATCCGCGACCCGGAACACCGCAATGTTCTTGTTGTGGTACGGGTTTCCGTTGCGGACGGTGCCCCACGAGCTCCATTCGACCGTCACCTGGTCGTCGGCGGCGAAGAAATTCGTCACCTCGATCCGGACCTCCTTATCCGGATCGAGCAGGGCGAATGCGGTGCCGAGGAAGCCGTCGACGATCTGGTCGCGCCCCGTCCAGGTGCCCGAGAACGGCAGGTCGCCCGGGTACCAGAAGGTTGCCTCATCGGCGAAGCTGTCCCGGACGATATCGTTCTCGCCCGCCTTCAGCGCGTCGAAGTAACGGCGAACGACCTGCTCGGCGCCGAGGATCTGCGTGGTGGTCATGGTGCTACCTCCCTTTCGAGGGCTTGTTGCCCGGTGTTTGTCGCTGAGACCAGTTCACCTCGCCGGGCGGTTGTGAACAATGAGCACTCCACTTCTAGACTCATCAGCATTCGTGATCAATGCGAGGAGTTGGTATGGAGTTGCGTCAGGTGCGGTACTTCCTGACCGTCGCCGAGGAACTGCATTTCGGGCGGGCCGCGCGGCGGCTGCACATCGTCCAGCCCGCGGTGAGTCAGCAGGTGCGGCGGCTCGAGCGGGAACTCGGGCTCGACCTGTTCGACCGCACCACCCGCACCGTGACGCTCACGCCCGCCGGCCACGCCTTCCTGCCGCACGCGCGCACCATGCTGGCCGCGGAACAGGCTGCGCTGGAAGAGATTTCGTTACTCCGAGCGGATGCGGTGCTGCGCATCGGCACGAATGTCGGGCTCGGGTCGCGACTGGATCGGGTATTGGCCACGCTGGCCGAACGGGAACCCCGGCTGAGCGTCGAACTGGTCAGCGCGTCGCCTGCGGCCCGGCTGGATCTGGTGCGCAGCGGTGAGCTGGATGCCGCGTTCATCCGCGGCACGACCGCCAGCTCCGGCCTGGATCTCCTTCCGGTGTGGGAGGATTCGCTGGTCGCCGCGCTGCCCGCGGCCCATCCGCTGGCCGAAGGGGAGTCCGTCGCGCTGGCCGAGCTGGCCGCGCTGCCGCTGCGTATCGTCACCCGCGAGCAGAACCCGTACCTGGTGGACCTGGTGGTCGAGGCCTGTCGCGCCACGGGCTCCGAACCTGTTCTCGGACCGGCCTTCACCACCGATCAGGACACCCTGGCGGCCATCGGCAATGGCAAGCCGAGTTGGACCGTCTTCTATGCGGCGAAGGCCGAGATACTGTACGCACCGCGAATCGCGTTCCGCCCCATCGTTTCTCCGGCCCTGACCATCCAGACCTATCTGGCGGTCCGGCCCTCGGCCGCCGCGAGTCGGCTCGCTCCGCTGCTGGCCGCCTGCGACCTCGCCTGAGCCGATTCACCCCACCTCGGCGTTATCCCTGGCAAGGATGGCGAGCAGCACCTGTCGCAGTGCGTTTTCCGGATGGGTGACGGATTGCGGGGCGCGCCAGGCGACGAAACCATCGGGGCGGATGAGGGTTACGCCGGTGGCGGTGATGCCGAAGCTGTCGAGGAAACGGCCTTCCGGGTCGGCGACATCGACGCCGACCCGGAAGGTGTTGAGCTCGATACCCGTTGCCGCGGCGACCTTTTCGGCCGCCGCAAGCCAGTCGGCGCCGTCCTGGCCGATGAGCACGCTGAAAGTACCCGTGCACAGTTCGGTAGTGGAAAACCGGACACCGTCACGTTCGAGCCAGACATGCGGAGCGCGCAGACCGGGGCATCCGCTCGGTATGCGCGGGTCCTCGATCAGCTCGTCCGGGATGAGTTGCTCGGCGGCGACGGCGGTCGAGTTGTACCGATAACCGAAGATCAGCAGGATGTTTTCGCTTTCCGAGATATCTTCCTGACCGGCCGTGGCCCGGCTGTGCAGCAACTGGATCGCGGTGGACAGGGTGAGCCGCGCGACCGGGCGGCGCTCGTCCTCGTAGGTGTCCAGAAGTTCCGGTCCCGCTTGGCCTTTGAGCACCGCGGTGAGCTTCCATGCCAAATTGTGCGCATCGGCGATGCCGGTGCTCGCGCCGAACGATCCGGACGGCGGGACGATATGGGCGGCGTCGCCCGCGAAGAACACCCGGCGGTCGCGGTACCGGCGGGCGACCCAACCGCCCATGGTGGTTAGCGAAACCTTGTGCGGCCAACCGGGAACCGGTGATACGAGGGTGAGTTCGAGCTCCGGGGCGCCGATCGCGGCGCGGACCCACTCGATACACCGCTCCTCGGTGAATGTGTCTGTCCCGTCCCCGGTTTCGGGTTCGTATGGCACAGCGAGCTGCCACCGGCCCTCCTGCCGCAATGGCAACAGCACCGAGCCCCGCGTAGGTGCGTCGAAGTAGCCGAGGGTGAACCGGCGACCGCGCAGCGCCTCGGTGAGGTCGGCGTCGAAGACGATGAACGCGAGGTGCGTCGACGGCATGGATTCGTCGACGCCGATGCCGAGCCGGTTGCGAACCCCGGCACGACTACCGTCGGCGGCGATCAGATAGTCGGCATCGATCGGGTACTCGTTTCCGGTGGCGCGATCGCGAACGATGGCCCTGACCCCGGCGTCGGTGACCTCGAACGAGGTCATTTCGCTGTGGAACCGCACGTCGGCGCCGTCGCGTTCGGCGTGGGCGCGCAGGATGATCTCCAACTCGTCCTGGTCGATGTGCGCCCATTGGGCGGGGCTGACCTCGGGGTCGATCCGTGCGCCGGCGGCCATATCGATCCGGAACCGCTCCTCGCCGGCCAGCGTCTCGGCGCCGATCATTTCCGGAAACTGCAACAGAATCGATTGGTGCGCAAGGATTTCCGGTTCCAGACCGAGTGCGTGGTAGATCTCCATGGTGCGCGGGTTGAACGCGCGTGCCTGCGGCATTATCGCGGTACTCGGATGCCGTTCGACCAGGATGGGGCGGATCCCCTGCCTGGCGAGGAACAGTGCGGCGGATAAGCCGGTTACGCCGCCGCCGACGATGAGGACCGCGGTTTTCTGGGTTTCGGTCATTGAGACGCTCCTGATCAAGGTTTCGGCGATCGGCCGAGTGCTCCAATGATCATTCGATTGGTCCGCAGTGTCAACTGTTTGTTTGATTAAGTTGTTCGACTGCTTGAATTTGTCAGGTGAGGTCTATACTCTCGTGGTGCCCCCGTCGAAACCACGCCGATCGCCCAGTCCACAGGACCGCCAGCGCGATCCGGAACGCACCCGCAAACTGATCATCGATGCGGCGGTAGCCGAATTCGCCGCGCACGGTTACGCGGGCGCGCGGGTGAGTGCGATCGCGGCGCGGGCCGGGGTCAATCAGCAGCTGATTTCGTATTATTTCGAGGGGAAAGAGGGCCTCTACCAAGCCATTTCGGAGAAATGGTGGGAGCGCGCCGACGAGTTGGCCACGCCGGATATGACATACGCCGCGAAACTGCGCGCCTTCGCGCTGGAGCAGCTGCACAATCCGGACGGTGTGCGCCTATTCGCTTGGGGCGGCCTCGAATACGCCGGTCCGGCGGACGATCCCGATCATGAGACACGGTCCGAGCGGCTCCGGTCCGATATCGATGATTTTCGTGACCGGCAGGCGGCGGGCGAGTTGCCCGCGGCGATCGACCCGGTCTGCCTGAGCGCCATGCTGATGTCCGCCGCCATGGCGCCTACGCTGCTGCCGCAGGTGATCGAGGGTACCGGCGGCGTCGATCCGCGCTCGCCCGAATTCCTGGAGCATTTCGCGGACCAGGTCGCGCTGGTCGCCCGGTTACTCGGACTCGATTAGCTGCCGTTCGCGGCCCAGATGCCGCGCACATGTCCGATATGGCGGCGGATCAGCTCCTCGGCCCCCGCCGCATCGCCCCGCTCGATCAGGTCGAGCACCTCGACGTGCTCATGCGCGGACGGAATCAGCTTGCCCTGTTCGGCGAGCGGGCGGACACCGTAGAGGCGGGAGCGGGCGCGCAGCGAGCGCACGGTTTCGACCAGTTCGTTATTGCCCGCGAGACCCAGTAGCCGGCAGTGGAATTCGGTGTCGATGGAGATGTAGGTGATGAAATCCAGCTCTATCGCCGCCTTTTCGATGCCGTCGGCGAGCGCGCGCAGCTCGGCGAGTATCGGTCCGGGGATACCGGCCTCGGCGACCTTGCGCACCGTCGGCGCCTCGATGAGCAGGCGGATCTCGGCCAGGTTGTCGAGCTCCTGATCGGACGGCTCACGAACGCGAAAACCCTTGTTGCGCAGGGTTTCGAACAGGCCTTCCTTGGCGAGATCGATCATCGCCTCGCGCACCGGGGTCGGCGAGACGCCGAACTGCTCGGCCAGCCCGGGCGCCGAGTAGACGACCCCGGGGCGCAGTTCGCCGGTGATCACCGCGCCCCGGAGCTTCTCGATGATCTCGTCGCGCATGTTCCGCCGCGGCAGGAACGACGTCAGCATCGAGACCGGTGTATCGGTGGCGGACATCGTGACTCCTCGTGGCAGGCGGAATTCGGTTGCAATGGTACAAGCGCGTCGAGCAGGTGATATGTCACATTTCGGTGTGCAAACGGGAGTGGCGGTAGCTGAAGCCCACGTACACCGCGAGCCCGAGCACCAGCCAGATCAGGAACCGCAGCCAGGTCACCCAGGTGAGGTGGGCGACCAGCCAGATCGAGAAGCCGATGCCGATCAGCGGCACCACCGGCACCCACGGCGTGCGGAACGCGCGTTCGGCGTCGGGCCGGGTGCGGCGCAGGCGCATGACGCCGAGCGCGACGACGATGAAGGCCATCAGAATGCCGACGTTGGTGAGCTCGGCCGCCTCCCTGATCGGCAGGAAGCCCGCGATGAGCGCCGAGACCACCCCGACCGGCCAGATCACCCGCGACGGCACCCGGCGTCGGCTGGACTTGCCGAAGTAGCCGGGCAGCAATCCATCCCGGCTCATCGCGAAGCCGACCCTGGTCACCGCGAGCATATTCGCGAAAGCCGAAGTGGTGACGCCGATTACCGCGCCGACGGCGATCACCAGACCGAGAATGCCGAGACCGATCCGGTCGAACGCGCTGGAAAACGGTGCGGAGACCGCGATATCGGCGTAGTTGACCATGCCGACGATGACCAGGCAGACCAGCAGGTAGACCAGCGAGGCGATGCCGAGGCTGATCATGATGGCCTTGGGCATCAGCCGCTTGCCGTCGGTCGATTCCTCCGCGGCCGCGCTCATCGCGTCGTAACCGTAGACCGCGAAGAAGGCAAGTGCCGCACCGGATACCGCGCCGCCCATGCCGAACGGGAAGAACGGTGTGTAGTTGCCCGCGTTGATGTGCAGCGCACCGGCCACCACCACGATGGCGACGATGACCATCTTCAGCGCGACGAGTCCCGTTTGCACCCGCGCGGATTCGCGGGTGCCGCGGGAGAGCAGGAAGGCGAGCAGCAGGCACAGCAGCGCGGCGAAGAGATCCACCCGGTGGCCGGCGCCGGTACCCGGGGCGCCGAGCGCCCAAGTGGGCAGGTCGAATCCGAAATAGTGGGTGATGTAGTTGAGGTAGCCCGATACCGCGATCGCGACGACGGAGACGATGGCCGTGTATTCGAGCAACAGATCCCAGCCGATCATGAAGCCGATGATCTCGCCGAGGGCCACATAGGAATACGTGTACGCCGAACCGGAACGCGGCACCATGCCCGCGAATTCGGCGTAGCAGAGTCCGGCGGCGCCGGAGGCGACGATGGCGATCGCGAAGGAGATCAGCACGGCGGGGCCGGCGATCTCGTTGGCCACCACGCCGGCGAGGGAGAACACACCCGCCCCGACCAGCCCGCCCAGGCTGAGCGCGACCAGCTGCCACAGGCCCATACTCTTCTTGAAATCGGCGGATTCGGCGACGGTTACCGGCATCCGTCGCAGGGTATTGCGCCAATTGATCGGCGGGCGCTGGGTTTTGGTCACGGCGGTCACTTCGTTGTTTCCTTTCCGGGGTGACGGTGCGCTAGAAGGCGAAGCCCTCTTGGAACGGATCCGTCGGGTCGAGCAGATAGTTCGCGGTGGCGGTGAGCCAGGCGCGGCCGGTGATGGACGGGACGACCGCGGGATGGTCGCCGACGGTGGTGGCGCCGACCGCCTTGGCGTAGAAGGTGGTGCCGATGAAGGAGTCACTGCGCAGCACCTGGTCCGCGGTCAGCAGGCCGCGGGCGTGCTGACGAGCCAGCAACGCGGAAGTTCCGGTGCCGCAGGGGGATCGGTCGAACCAGCCGGGATGGATCGCCATGGCGTTGCGGGTGTGCGCGGGCGTCGAGGCCGGATCCAGGAACATCACGTGTTTGCAGCCCGCGATGGCCGGGTCGACGGGGTGGACAGGACGGCGGGTTTCGTTGATGGAGTGCATGATTCGCAGCCCGGCGTCGAGAATCCGGTCCTGCTCGGCGCGGTCGAACGGTATGCCGAGCTTGCCGAGATCCACTATGGCGTAGAAGTTTCCGCCGTAGGCCAGGTCGTAGCGGACGGCGCCGAGGCCGGGCACCTCGACCTCGCTGTCGAGGCTGTCGCAGTAGGCGGGCACATTGCGCAGGGTGACCGAATCGGCGTGGCCGCCATGCACCGCGACCTCGGCGACCACCCGTCCGGCGGGGGTATCCAATCGGATTTCGGTGATCGGCTCGGAAACCGGAACCATACCGGCCTCGACCAGTGCGGTCGCCACGCCGATGGTGCCGTGTCCGCACATCGGCAACAGCCCGCTGACCTCGATGAACAGCACGCCGTAGTGGCCGTCCGGCGTGGTGGCGGGCTGCAGGATGGCCCCGCTCATGGCGGCATGGCCGCGCGGCTCGTTCACCAGCAGGCGGCGCAGGCCGTCCAGATGTTCGGCGAAGTAGGCGCGTCGCTCGGCCATGGTCGCGCCGGGTATGGTGCCGATTCCGCCGGTGACCACCCGGGTCGGCATGCCCTCGGTGTGCGTATCGATGGCGGAAATGATTCTGTCGCTTCGCATCAGGGCTGTCCTTCGGTGTCGAGTTCGGCGAGCTCACGCAGGCGGATCGGGGCGGCGAACGGGCGCAGGGCCGGGGTGGCCGCGGCTAGGCCGGTGACCGCCGTGCCGTCGGCGTATTCGGCGTCATGGCAATCGCGGTGCAGGGCGGCGATATTCGCGGCGCAGATCCGGCCCTGGCACGGACCGAGTCCGGCCCTGGTCGCGAGTTTCGTTGGGCGATAGGCATTTCCGGTGGACCGAGCCCACGCCGCGGTGAGCTCGCCTCGGGTGGTGCCCTCACAGCGGCAGATCACCGTTTCGGGCCGCGCCCAGGTGAGTACGCCGGGGCGGATCGGGTGGGCCGCCGCCAGGCGCGCGACGAACTGCCGTGCGGTGCGGTGCCGGGCCGCGAGCGCCCGCCGTGCGGCCAGGTCGGCGCCCGCAGCGGCCAGTCCGGCGACCGCGCCCTCGACGGCGGCCACCTGTGCACCGCCGATACCGGTGAGTTCCCCTGCCGCCCAGACCGATTCATTGCTGGTGCGCTGCCGGTGGTCGACCTCGACGAACCCGTCGGCCGTCAACCGCGCGCCCGCGGCCACCGCGAGCTCATGCTGCGGGGTGAAACCGTGTGAGACCGCGACCGCGTCGACCGCGATGGTGGTGTGGCTGCCCGGAATCGGCATCCAGTTCGGGTCGAGCCGGGCGACGGTGGCCTCCTCCACCCGGCCGTCACCGGCCACCGCGACGACGGCGTGGCCGGTCCGCAGCGGAATACGGTGCCGCACACCCGAAGCGAGATATTCGGCCAGTTCGGTCGCCTTGCCCGCGCTGTGCCGCAGCTCCCATGGCCGAGCGGCCCAGTGCCGCAGGATGTTCCGACCCTGATTGGCCTCCAGCACCCGCACCCGCGCGCCGCCGGTCACCAGCGACTTCGCGACCGGCAGCAGGAACGGTCCGGTGCCGGAGATCAGCACGTTCCGGCCGACCAGCACCCGCTGCGTCTTCGCCAAAGTCTGTGCGGCGCCGGCACTGTAGACGCCGGGCAGATCCCAGCCGGGGAACGGGCACACCCGGTCGTATGCGCCGGTGGCCAGTACGAGCGCGTCGCCTTGGATCAGCCGATGCGTCCGTTGCTCGCCCTCGATGCCGAGCAGCACCCGGACCGCCGGGCAGCCCGTGGTCGGTTCGATTCGGAAAACGGTTGCCCACGACAGGTATTCGCATCGGGGATGGTCGGTCAGCAGCTGTGCCCGCCGGTCCGCCGCCCGATATCCGTGGCCGATGGACAGCGGCCGCCGCACGCCATAGGCCGCAGGTATTCGCCGGTTGTATTGGCCGCCAAGCGTTTCGTTCGAGTCGATGAGGGTGACGAACGCGCCCGCGCTGAGCGCGGATTCGGCAGCGGCTGTGCCAGCGGGCCCGCCGCCGATGATCACCACATGTCTGCGTGCGGTGTTCGTCATGACGGTGACCTCCGATGTGCGGTGCGAGGCTCGCTACCTGGTGAAGTTGCCGCGATTTCGGCACGCGGCCGCGGATTCACGAGCGATCGACTCATGCGGCGCCTCCGCCGGTATGTCCGGTGCGGGACTGCGTGATCACCGCGTCGCCGTCGCGGGCCGGACGACGGCAGAGCCGGATATCCGGAATACCGTTGACGGTGGCGACGCAGTCGAAGCAGATGCCGATGCCGCAGAAGACGCCGCGGTCGGTGCCGGTCGGCGCCGTGCGCCAGTGCTCGCGCCCATTGGCGAGCAGCACCGTGGCGAGGGTCTGGCCGTGGACGCCGGAATATTCGGCGCCATCGACGGTGATGGTCAGCGGGCGGTCGGCGCGGCCGACGGGATCGCGGGCGGGATCAATTGGGTGCGGACTCATGGTGATCTGTTCCGTTGCGGTGGAATGGTTTACAAGTGCGGAGGCGATCGGCGGCCTGCTATGGGCGGTTTATGGCACGAGTTGCGCTGCCGGATCGCTGTGCACGGCTCATGGCGCGAACTGGTCCGCGGCGAATTCCGGGCGCTCGGAATCGCTTTCCGGCAGGCCGAGTACGGCCGGGCGGTCCACGGCGAACTCGGCGATACCTGGTTCGGTTGCGCCACCGGCGATCGCGGCGGCGATCAATTCGGCGGTGCCGATCGACAGGCCGATGCCCGCGCCCTCGTGGCCGGTCGCGTGCCAGAGGCCGGGGAGCCGCGGGTCGGGGCCGATCACCGGGAGGTGGTCGTCGACGTATGGGCGGAAGCCGCCGTAGGCGCGCATGATCGCGACGTCGGCGAGCACGGGGTACAGGCGAATTGCCCTGCGGGCGATGGCGGCCAGGCTGTCGGGGCGCAGACGATCGTCGAAACCGCATTGGCGGCGGGACGATCCGAGCAGCACCGGGCCGCCCCTGGTGGATTCGACAACGGCGGAGGATTGCAGTGTCGCGTCCGAACTGCCTACGGCACCAACGTAATCCGCGTCGTAGACCTTGTGGAAGACGGTCGGCGGCAGCGGCGCGGTGATCAACACGTCGCCGCGGCGCGGTTTGACCGCGATCGGCGCGCCGAGCAGCGCGGACACCGGGCCGGACCACGGCCCGGCCGCATTGATGATCACGTCGGCGTGCCGTGGACCCTTGCCGGTCTGTACGCCGATCAGCCTGTCGCCGTGCATGATCGGGCCGGTGATCGCGCATCCGGTTTCCACCGTCGCGCCCGCCGCGACGGCGGCGGCGAGCAATGCCGTTGCGGCGCCTGCGGGTTGGACCTGGGCGTCGTCCGGGTAGTGCACGGCCATGGTGACGTCTCTGGTGAGCGCCGGTTCGGCGGCGGCAAGCTGGGCCGCGTCCATTTCGGTGCAGTGGACCCCGGCCGAACGCTGCCCGGCGGCGAAGTCGGCGAGGGCCGCCGCGCCGTCGACGGTTGTCGCGACGACGATGCCGCCCTTGGGTTCCCATTCGACCGCGGCGGCGTGCTCGGGCACCCGGGCGTCGAGATCCGCGAGCACATCGGGCCACAATCGCCTGGACAACTGCGCGAGCCGCAACTCCGCGCCCGGACCCTTGTCGGAGACGAGCACATTGCCCTCACCGTGCGCGGTGGTGCCGGAAGCGATGCCGCCGCGCTCACAGACGCGCACGTCGGCACCCGCGCGAGCGAGGCGGTATGCCAACGCGCAACCGATCATTCCGCCCCCGATGATCAACACGGTCGTGCGATGGAGGTCGATACCATCCGAATTCGCGGCCGTCTTCTCGATGGTGCCGAGCGGGTCAGCGCGAATCGCCGGGTCCAGTGGAGGTCCGCCGGTCGGACGGGCCGATGAATCGCTACGGGGCGCTGCCGGTCCATCGGGTCGGTCCGGTACTGTGTCCTGGTTCGCCATGGGGGCTGAATCTGGTTGTCTGTCACTGTGATTCGTGGGGGTGACAAGGTCTGTGCGGCGTTCGCTCATTGCGGTCGGGTTCCGTTCACCGAACGCGGTATCCCCAATGGGTTTTCGTCGCGCAATGGCGGCGGCAGCAGCGCGTCGGGCACCGACTGGTAGACCACCGGCCGGAGAAAGCGGGAGATCGCCGCGGTGCCAACCGAAGTCGTGGTCGGCGCGGTGGTGGCCGGGTACGGACCGCCGTGCTGCTGCGCGTATGTCACCGAGACACCGGTCGGCCAGCTGTTCCAAAGCACTCGGCCCGCCGCCGCGGTTGCGGCGGTGAGCAGCGCGGCGGCGGTGTCGTCGGCCGCGTCGCCGAAGATCGACACCGTCAGCTGTCCGTCGAGTGCTTCGGCCAGTTCGAGCAGCTCGCCGTTGTCCCGATAGGTGACGACAAGCGTTGCCGGGCCGAACATTTCGTGCACGATCGCGCTATCGGCGAGTACCGCGCGGGCGGTGGTGGTCAGCAGGGAAACCTGGCCGGGACCACCGCTGAGCACCGCGACCTCGGAGTGGCCGCGCACCCGCGCGACGGATTCGGCGAATCCGCGCTCGATCGCCTCGTTGAGCAAGTCGCCCGCCGGGACGGGACCGGCGGCGGCAAGCGCGGCCAACAGCGGTGAATCCTCCGGCACGACAACGAGGTTCGGCTTGGTGCACAGCTGCCCGGCATTGAAGGACACCGAGGCGAGCAGCCCGGAAGCGATTTCATCCGCCCGTGCGCGCGCCGCGTCGGCGGTGACGAATACCGGGTTGACCGAGCCGAGTTCGCCGTAGAACGGTATGGGCCTCGGCCGTCGGCACGCCAGGTCGAACAGCGCCCGCCCGCCCGCGGTCGATCCGGTGAACGCCGCGGCCGCGATCGACGGATGGGTGAGCACCCCGACCCCGGCATCGCGACCGAAGACCATGCCGAAGGTCCCTGCGGGAGCGCCGCATTCAGCGATCACCTCGCCGACGATCCGGCCGACCGCACGAGATAGCCGCGGATGCCCCGGATTCGCCTTCACGATCACCGGACAGCCCGCCGCCAGCGCCGATGCGGTATCCCCACCCGCGACGGAGAACGCGAACGGGAAGTTGCTGGCCGCGAAGTTGACCACCGGACCGAGCGGCACATTCATCCGCCGCAGATCCGGCCGCGGCACACCCATGGGCCACTGCGGATCCGCCGGGTCGATCCGCACGTCCAGGAAGCCGCCGTCCGTCACGACCTGTGCGAACAGTCGCAGCTGGAAGCTGGTCCTGGTGAGTTCGCGGGTCAAACTCGGCTCGGGCAAACGGGTTTCGGCGGCGGCGAGCGCGATGAGTTCGTCCGTCGCGTCGAGCCGGGCGGCGATGCGTTCGAGCACATCCGCCCGGACTGCCAGATCCGTTGCGGCCCATGGTGTCGCGGCGGCCGCGGCCGCGGCGACAAGTTCGGCCACCTGTTCCGGCGTCGTATCCGGAACCGCGTCGATTTCGGTGCGGGTCATGGGAGATACCTCGGAATTCCGTATCGCTTACCGGTAGCCCTTCGCGAGCACGTCGCGGGTGGCGGCGGTGATCTTCGCGGCCAGTTCCGGCGCGAGCGGCACCCGCGGCGGGCGGCACGCGCCGCCGGTGCGCCCGGCCAGATCCATCGCCAGCTTGATGGCGTGCACGAATTCGGTCTTGGAATCCCAGCGCAGCAGTTTGTGCAGGTCGCGGTACAGCGGAAGGGCCTTGTCCAGGTCGCGATTGATGGCGGCGTTGTACAGCTCGACGGTCGCGCGGGGCAGTGCGTTGGTGTAGCCGGCCACCCAACCGACCGCGCCCGCGATGCCGAGTTCGACGACCACGTCGTCGGATCCGATCAGCACGTCCAGATCCGGTGCGAGCTCATGGGTTTCGTAGATGCGCCGGACATCGCCGGAGAATTCCTTGACGCCGACGATGAGGCCCTCACCGTGCAGTTCGGCGAGGATTTCGGGTGTCAGATCGATGCGGGTGTCGATCGGGTTGTTGTAGGCGACGATCGGCAGGCCGACCTCGGCGACCCGGCGGTAATGGTCGATGACGACCTCGCGTCCACCGCGATAGGCGTTGGGCGGCAACAGCATTACCGCCTTGGCCCCGGCCTCGCCTGCCTGCTCGGCCCACCGGCGCGCCTGCAGCGCACCGTATGCGGCGATACCGGGCATGACGGTGCAGCTCGCGGGCGCGGCGGCGACGGCGGTGGTGACCACCCGCGCCCGCTCCTCATCGCTGAGGGTCTGGTACTCGCCGAGCGAACCGTTCGGGCTCACACCGTGGCAGCCGTTGTCGGTCAGCCAGCGCACGTGCTCGGCGTATGCGTCGTAGTCGACCGAGTAGTCCGCCGCGAACGGCAGCGTGGTCGCCACGATGACGCCGTGCCAGGGCTTGCCCGATTCCGACATGGATACCTCCATCAGGTGTAAAGCATCAGGTGTAAAGGGGTTTACCTGCCGCATCGTCAGTGCGGTGTGACATTGCACTGCATGTTATGGGCATGACCTGCATCACGCAAGACCGCGTGGGTGAGCGCCGTCACCGGGCGCTCACCCACGCGGTCGAGGCCGGGTCAGCTGTGGCCGACGCCCAGCGCGGTGAGGAGCACCAGGACGACGGTCACCACCGCCAATACCCCGTGACCGCCGACGATGGCCACCGGGAAGCTGCGCTCGGCTGGTTGGGTGTCCATGTTCCGGTTGCGGTACACCGGAATCCAGCGGATCAACATCGCGAAGCCGAGCAGGGCGACGGGGACGAGGAGCGCGAAAGCGACCCAGGCCCAAGCGGTTTTGTCGACGACGAGGTAGATGATCCAGAGGATCAGCCCGACCGCGGCGAGCAGGAAGTGGCCGAATACCACCGGCGCCGGCAGGTGGCTGTTCTCCGGCCGGCGCAGTGCGCCTTTCGCGATCCAGGTGCCGAGCAGGACGAAGCCGCCCGCCGCGGTGAGCAGCCAGGTGATCAATGCCGCGATGCCCATTGTGGGATCTCCTCGTGAGAAGGGTCAGTGCTGAAATCCGTCGGCCTGTGTCGCCTCGTCGGCCACTCGAACGCCGAAGCGGTAGGCCAGCTTTCCGCCCAGATAGCCGGAAATACTCAGGGCGACAAGCGATATCGCCGAGAGAATGATCGGCCCGATCGGCACGGCGCCGTGTGGGCCGCCGCCCGCGCGCCGCCACAGGAAGTCGATCGCGAAGGCGACGACGACCGCGAGGTTGAGGCTCATGTGCAGCAGTCCGGTGCGGAATGCCGTTGTGCCCGTTGGTATTGCGAGTAGATCGAGAAATCCGACGGTGGCCGCGGCCAGTGCGCCGAGTACGCCGATGGCGATCAGCCACAGCGCACCCTTGGCCAGGAAGGCCGGGTCGTCGACCCACTGGGATGCGAGGTCGAATACGAAGCTCGCCACCCAGGCGCCGATCGGCACGGTGACGAATATCGGGTGGAACGGATGCCCGTACGGTCCGGCGAGCAGGACGCTCACCGGACGCTTGGCCTGTTGTGGATCGATGGTCACGGCAACCTCCGAACTCGGCCGGATTTCACCAAAGATTATTGGTGTAATTAATCGAGGCGGTCAAGCAACGACACACCAGCTGGCTACCCGGAATCGTTTCGGATAATCCGATGGGCGTTATGGTGGTCGAGTGACCAGTGATGCGGAGATCGGCGCCGTCGCCGCGCTCGACGACGAGCTGCGGCGCGGGATGTACTGGTTCATTCGACGGGCGCGGCGTCCGGTGACCCGCGACGAGGCCGCCGAGCAGGTCGGTATCTCCCGCAAGCTCGCCGCGTTCCACCTGGACAAACTGGTCGACGCCGGACTGCTGCGGGCGCGCTACGAATCCGTCGGCGTGCGCCGGGTCGGCCGCGTGCCCAAGGTGTACGAGCCGGCCGAGGCCGAAATCCGGGTCAGCATTCCGGAACGCCGCTACGAGGTGTTGGCCGACATCCTGATGGCCGCCGTACTAGGCGAGACCGAGGCGGGGACCGCGCGGGACGCCGCGCTGCGGATCGCCGCCGAGCGCGGCCGGGAATTGGGTGGCGCCGAACGCAGACAGCGCAAACCCGGCAGGCTCGGCGCGGAACGCGCGCTCACCCTGCTGCAGGAACTGCTCGCCGCACAGGGTTTCGAGCCCGGTCGGCTGGGGTCGGGCTGTATTCGCTTGCACAACTGCCCGTTTCATCCACTCGCCGCATCGGAACCGGAGCTGGTCTGCGGACTGAATCGCGCGTACCTGACCGGCATGCTCGACGGGCTGGAGGCGGATGCGGTGGAGGCCGCGCTCGCCCCACGGCCCGGCGAGTGCTGTGTGGAGCTGCGCCCGAAGTAGCCGGGTTACTGCTGCGGTGCGAGGATGGCGCCGGACTCTGCGGCGCGCACCAATATCGCCTCGACGGGGCATGATTCGGCGGCGTCGAGTACGGCGTCGTCCGGGGTCTGCGAGATGGGCGCGGATCGCCCGTCCACCAGGGTGAAGTGATCCGGGGCGATTCCGGTGCACATTCCCGAGCCGATGCAGGTGCCGCGATCGACCTCGATTCGCCACTGTTGCTGCGTCATTCGCCGCACTCCTACCAGCTCACCGGGAGGGCCACCGGCCCGCGCACCAAAAGCCCCTTCTTCCAAGGGACCTCGTCGATCGGTACGGCAATGCGTAGCTCCGGGAACCGGCGCAGCAGGGTGCCGATCGCGACCTGCAACTCCAGCCGGGCCAGCTGCGCGCCGAGGCAGTGGTGCACACCGTGGCCGAATGCCAAGTGCGGGTTGATCTTCCGGGTGAGATCGAGCCGCTCCGAGGCCTCGAAGACGCGCTCGTCGCGGTTCGCCGACTGGGTGTTGACGAATACCGCCTCGCCCGCGCGCACGGTGACACCGCTCAGCTCGATGTCCTCGGTGGCCACCCTCGCGAAGCCGCCGCCGGAGCCCAGCTGGACGTAGCGCAGCAGTTCCTCGACGGCCTCCGGGACGAGATCCGGTCTGCCGCGCAGCAATTCCCACTGTTCCCGCTCCGAGAGCAGCAGATAGGTGAAGTTGGCGATCTGGTTGGCCGTTGTTTCGTGACCGGCGACCAGCAGGGTGACGCCCAGGCTGACCAATTCCTCCTCGCTGAGCCGATCTTCGTTGTCACGGGCGGCGACCAGGGCGCTCATCAGATCGTCGGTGGGGCGTTCCCGGCGCTGCGCGACCACCTCCGCCAGATAGGCCTCCAGTGCGTCGCGCGCGTCGTTGATCTGCTCGCGGGTGTAGGCGGTGGTGGAGAGCACGGCGTCGGAGAAATCCCGGAACCGGTGCTGTTCTTCCGTTGGGATGCCGAGCATTTCGCAGATCACCGTGACCGGCAGCGGCAGCGCGAGCTGGCGCACCAGATCGGCGGGCGGGCCGCAGCGTTCGATCTCATCGAGCCGTTCGTCGACGATCTGCTGCGCGCGCGGGCGCAGCAGCTCCACCCGGCGGCCGGTGAACGCCTTGGCGACCAGTTTGCGCAGCCTGGTGTGTTCCGGCGGATCCATGCTCAGCAGCGATCCGGCCCGTGCCGGTTCCGGGCTGGTGCGCGGAATGTCCTCGCGATCAACGGTTATCGCGCGGCTGAAGCGCGGATCGGCGAGTACCTGCTTGACGTCCTCGTAGCGGGTGACCAGCCAGCCGTCGCCGCCGTAGGGCAGCCGCACCCGGGAAACCGGTTCGTCGCTGCGGAGTTTCGCGTACAGCGGGTGCATATCCAGGCGGAACGGTTCGCCGAACGGGTATTGGCGCACCTCGGTATTCACGGTCATGCGAGCTCCCTTCCCCGGCGCGGAACTGCTGCGCCCACTGATGTAAGCGAGTGCTTACAACTACCGATGTTAGGGAGATCACATTGTCTCGTCAACGCCTGAATTCCGTTCGGGCGGTGGAAAATTCGTATCGAGCTCGGGGAGCAGCCGATTGGCGGCGCGCAGCACATGCCGGGCAACCGTCGCGGGATCGGCGCTGGCGAGCGGCTCCCTCTGGTGCACATGGCGCATCAGCGCGATGCCGACGACCCAGGCCAGCAACAGATCGGCGTACAACTCGCCATCCTGGTCGTCGGTGAGTGCGGACAGCGCCCGGACGTACTCGTCGCCCAGCTCACGCCGTATCGCGGCGCCGCCCTCGTCGTGCCCGCTGGACCGCAGCGCCGCCTGCAGCCAATACCCCTGTGCCGCAGTGCCATTCGGCTCCAGGGCGCGGGCGAGCAGCCGGGCGAGCAGACCGTCGGCCGCGCCCTCCTCCAGTACCCTTCTGCCCTTTTCCGTGATGGCCGCCCGGAACAGTTCCTCCTTGCTGCCGAAATAGCGAAACAGCAATGCTTGATTCACCCCGGCCCGGGCCGCGATATCCCGCACCGTCGCCCGCTCGAAACCGCGTTCGGCGAACAATCCCTGTGCCGCCGTCAGCAACGCCGCTCTGGTCGCGGCGGAATCCCGCACCCGGCCCGACTCGTTTCCTCCGGACATGCGCCCTCCAGCCACCGTAATTTCCGAGCGTCAGCGTAAATCCTGCAAACCCGGGCGCGGTACCGGAATGGACGATGTCCGGAAAGTGTCACGGCCACCGGCACTTTCGGTCCGCGCCGGTTCCGGATACCGGGACCGACCGCTTGTTGGTTTGTAATCCGAAGCTACGCAATGGTTTTGATCATGCAACCCCCGGGTCTCGGGAATGCCGGGGTGGTGGATCGGGTTCTTCTGCCCAGGAGGTTCGGATGGCAGAGAATAGAACTGTCGTCGTAACTCCCGTCGATGCGAACGGTGTTGTCCGCGAAGGGATAACGGTGCATAAATGAAACCGGGCGGTCTTCTCGTGATGGTCGTCCGTTCAGGGTATCCGGTGATTCGCGAAAGGATGTCTACCGTGATAATTTCCCGATGCCTCGAATCGTCGCCGCGAGCATCGGGTGGCTTCCATCGGCGCGGCACGCCCAATGACGAGCGGTGAAGGGGACAGCGTTCGATGAGAATCCAACCGAGACGGCAGATCCTGGATGTCTGGCGTTCCCTGCTGCGGGCGTGCTATCGCGACGGCAAGTGGAACTGGGGCGGTCGCGATGGCTCCAACTCCATCAGCGACGCGGAGCAACTGCTCTGCCTGCTCTACCCGGCCACCGAGGTCAGCAGCTTCAACATAGTCAACCCGGACGATATCCCCGACGACGTGCTCGCGGTGCTCGCGCCGCTCGGGCGCGGCGGCCGGGTGGTTGTGACGCTGCTCGACATATTCGAGGACTATCTCAACAGGTACACCAGCGTCCCGGACGGACGGCCGATCTTTTCCGGCGGCAGCTATCTTCGCTCCGGCGACCAGATCCCGGTGACCGACGTGCAACGCGAACTCGACGTCGTCGATTCCTATTCCATGTCGCTGACGCTGTGCCTGGCCGGACTCAAACTGTTGCGCGGTTTCCGCCGCTGGGTGGTCGGGCAAGAGCTGCGGGATCTGGAAAAACGAATCATCGAGCTGGATGCGCGAACCAGCGCCAGGCTCACCGCCGCCATGACCGGTCTGGTCCGCAGCTTCGTGATCAATACCGTTGAGCCGGACTCGGAAACCGGCCGGATCATGCTGACCATGTTCAACCAGACCGGCGCATCGATGGAGGCGGTCGCGCAGGGTGTGACCAAGCGGCTGGAACGGGTCCGCGGCCGGCTGAGCCGAGACATCACCCTCAGCCGGACGCCCGATGTCGACCTCAGAAGTGAGGGTTTCCTGTTCGAATGCGGCTGGAGCTGGGGAATCGCCCAGCAGGCTCCCTCGTCGGAGGAGGTCGTCGACGTGCCGATCGCGACCCAGCCGGGTTATGCGGTCGGACGGCCCTACGTGTATTTCACCGTGATCGCCCTCGACGGCATCAACGACCTGACCTCCGCCCGCACCCGCGAACTCGACCTGCTCAATGCCGATCAGCGCCGACTGGCCGACGCGCTACAGCTGCGCGGTGATCTGGCGCAGCGCTATTGGTCATCGATGGCGCGCTACGGCGAGGGCCGGTGGCCGCTGGAGGATATTCCATGGCGCACCTCCGACGGTGAGGAATCCGACTACTTCAGTCTCTGCGTCTCCGCGGTACTGATCCAGGACCTGATCAACCGGGAAGCCAGCGACGACGATCTCACAAGGGCCACACCGGTTTTCGACGAGTTGGCCCGGCGCGGCCGGATCATCCGCCGGGTGACCGAGAACGATACCGCGCGCGATCTGCACATCCCTGGCGTGCGGCTCTCGTTGGTAGGCAGCGAAACTGTCGACGGCGGCCCGCAATTGCGTTGGAACGCCTCGGATTTCGCGCCGGTGCTGTTGAAACGGACCTTGCAGGCGGCGCGACTGTCGGGCACGCTCACCACCCGCGACCGACTTCTGGAACTTGCCCAGTCGGCGATGGATCACCTGGAACGACGGGCTTTCCCGGACGGTCCGGCCATGGGACTGTGGGACGATGCGGAACGGGTTTTCACGGTCCGGCGCCCGACCGGTGACGAGGAGCCGCCGCGAACCTCGCGCGGCAACGGAAACGGCGGGCCCTCATGGTATTTGACCGAGCGCGTCATCGAATGCCTCGTCGTGGCGGATACGAGCTACCGGGAGCCGCCGCTGCGGTCGTCCACCTCGGCCATGCGGGCGCTGGAGCTGTTGCACGAGGCCGAGCATCTGCTGAACCAGCAGTATCTCGAGCTCAGCGAAAAAGACAATTCACCGAACCGCACCGCGCTGGAACATGTCGAACAACAATTACAACGTGCCAGGAAACTGCTCGACGAGCGGCCCGGCACCGCACACAGCCTGTGCGCGGAGGCGATGCGTGAGTTGGATGAGCTGGATTTCGCCGGTCTCGACGCCATGAGGAATGGGTAACTGAATGCTCGTATTCTCGACATCGGACAAGGGTGGCACCGGCCGTTCGGTGACCAGTTGCAATATCGCGTACCGGCTGAGCGTCCGGGGCCGCAATGTCGCATATCTGGATTTCGATTTCGGATCTCCCACGGCGGGTGCGCTTTTCGAGATCACCCGGGTGGATCGCGGCACCTCGAACAGCGACGGGATGCACTCCTATCTGCACGGCGAGAACAGCTCGATCGGTGCGTGCAATGTGCGTGTCGAGACCAGCCGGGACGAACTGCGCGCGCCCCGGCACCCGTACAAACTCATGCTGTATCCGGGCGATCGCGGCGGCGCCGAATTCAAGACGGTGGACGACGAGATGGTCAAGCGGTGCGTGGAACTGCTGGTGACCTGTGAACAGGAATTCGACGTCACCATAGTGGATCTCAGCGCGGGGCGGTCGGTGGCGCTGGAGATCGTATTGCGGGCGACGGCCCGGTCCCAGCTGCGCGACGCGGTGACCCGCTGGCTGGTTTTCCATCGCTGGACGCGCCAGCACATCGTCGCCGCGAACGGTTTGGTGCACGGACCGTTCGGGCTGCTGCAGACCGGCGCGGAATGCGGGCACGAGCCGAGTCCGCTGCTCGGTTCGCTGCGCTATGTGCGGACCGCGGTGCCGTCCATGAGCGAGTCGGCGCCCACCGGTCGCGGCGCGCAGTGGGCCTGGCTGCGAAAGCAGAACGAGGCGCTCAAACAGCTCGCCTCGGCCAATCTGATCGGACCGACCGTATTGCTCGGCGCGACGCCGATGGAACCGGTACTGCAATGGCGCGAGCAGGTGATCCTGGATACCGATGTCACCAAGAAAATAGCCAATAACGAGACGGTGCAAGCCTTCCAGGAATTGGCCGACAAACTTGTCGACCCGGCGATGTGGGAGAGGCTCTGACAATGGAAACCGAGACCGCATACAGTGAGGTCACCGAACAGGTACGGGCCTCCGGCGTCAAGTTCTCGCATCTGTCCATCGAAACCGGTCATTTCTATATGAAGGATATGACCAACGGCCGGGACCGGATTCGCGCCCAATTCCGCAAGGTCGCCCGGCTGGTGAAGCTGTATACCGAGGCGGCGGCCGAGGAGCTGGAGCTGCCCGAGGCGCGGGTGAGCACCTGCTTCCTGATCGACGATTATTTCGGCCCGAATACCGACCCCACCGAGATCATCGAGAAATTGCTGGACGCGGCCGACGAATGCGATCTGCGCATCGATTACCTCGTGCGCGAGGCGGGTTGCTGGGAAACCCCGCTGTACCACAACGGCGCGCCGACCGGGCAGCAGATCGAGTTGGCGCGCATGGTCGCGTCCCGATTGGTGGCCGAGCCGTTGGAGGATACGACCGGGCGACGCCCGCCCGATGTCGAGTCCGGCTGGCTGTGCAACGGCCGCCGATCCTCCGACCACGATTCGATCCAGGCGATGCGGGTGCCGGAATACCGGCCGCCGGTCGAATACGGGAGCCGGGAGCATTCCATATTTCTCGACGTGGAAATGTGGAAGAAGGAGATCGGCAAGGGTGGTGAGGAGCATATCCGCTGGTCCTGCCCTTTTCTCGCCGCGGTATGGCAGCTGTTGCGATTGGGTATGATCCGCTACAAGGGCGAGGAAGTGGTTCAGCCCTATAAATGGCAGCCGGGCGATATCTGGCCGGAGCAGTGGTGGGAAATGCCTTCGGTGGTGCAGCTGAATCCGCATGCCAAACCGTTCGCGGCGTATCGCGCGGTATCCATTCTGCCGCAGGAATACCTCAAGATCGAGAACGCGGTCCGGGTGATCCTCGATCACATCGACCTCGACCCGGATGTGGTGGATTTGACGGTCGAGCGCGGGCGTCGCGAGCGGTTGGTGATTCCGCGAGAGGTCTCCCGCCGACTGTCACACGTAATTCTGGACGATGTGGCGAAATATCGCGTCGATATGCTGCCGGACGGAGCATGACAATGGCCGCTGCCGCGCGCAATGCGGCCGAAACCCCGAAACCGGCCGCGACACCGGTGGCCGCATTCGGCGAGATACACACCTGCGTGCTGCCCTCGTCGAATGTGCTCGACAACTCGGCGGTGCTCGAACTGCTCGGCACGGTGAAGCCCGGCGCCGCCATGACATCGCGGGAACGTCCGGTGCCGCTTGTTATTTCACCGAATCGGGTGGAGGGCATCGACTGTGACCTGACCCAGTCGTCCGGCAAGGTGGTGCACGCCATCGGCACGGTGCTCGCGCGCGTGGTCGTGGTCGGCGGCCGGGTACTGCAGAGCTCCGCGCAGACTCGCGTCGCACCCGCCGCCGAGCGGACCCGTCAACCGTGGTCGCACTATATGGGCAGGCCGGGGACCATCGAGGCGGTGACCAAACTCGGCGCCGACGCGGGCGCCCGGCTGACCGACGGCTACCTGCGCACGGACAATCCGGATCGCCCCGATCCGGCCGTCGTCAACAGCAGGCTCGATCTGGCCGCCATCGGCTGGCGGCTGCTGAAGCTGATCCGGGTGGACGACCGGCTCGATCAGCAGGTGCGGTTGCGCGCCGCGACCACCCGGCTGCGCTGGGCCGTCGAGGTCGCGGCCGAACCGGAACAGCGGCCGCGCTTCGGTTTTCGGCTCGACAACGAGACCCTGCGCTCGGTCCGGCTCATCGTCGCCGAGGAGGATATCGCCGCCGCACAGCGCTTCTGTGAGGATCTGGCCGTCCACGACTGGCTGCTGACCACCATCGGACAGGTGGCCGACCGATTCGACCCGGCCAACCACGAGGCCGCGACATTGCTCGCTCCTGTACTGGAACAGCTTGTGCCACTGTGGATGCCGGGTGCGCACACGCCGCCCCGGCTGCGCGAGGCGTGGGCGGATCTGGAATCCGATCCCGGATTCACCCGGCAGTGGACCGCGCGCGTCGGGCAGCTGCGCGACCGGATCGCGACCGCGACACTGGAGGCGCTGCGCAATTCGCGGATCAGCAACGACTGGTGACGGCGGGTTCAGAGCCGGAACCAGCGACGCACCAGGAGCGCGAAGAACACCGACATAGTCACCGCACCCGCGTACGCCTCGACGCCGAACACCAGCTTCTGGGCGCCCGCCAAGCCCGCGGTGTCGCCGGGACCGAGCGGGTTGAGGTAGTTGACCAGGCAGTCGTACACGATTTCGATCGTCGGCGCATCCGACAGCTGGCGCACGACGGCGAAGCAGAGCAGGACCTGCAGCGCGATCCACCCGAGCATGCGGAACGGTCGATATCCGTAGCCGCATAACAGATCCGGGAATAGACTGCCGATGCGCCGCCAGCGCACCGGCTGCGCGCGGCGGCGGGCCCGCGACAGATTGAGGCTGCAGCGGTCATCGGCGTCGACGTCCTCGTCCTGCCGGTACAGGCTGGCGGCCCGCCGGAAGGCCAGCGCGGCATGGCCGGGCAACACCCGCATCATGGTGTCGCCGATTCGCTCGTATACCTCGGCGAGCTGCCGATTCTGGGTGCGGCTCAGCCGCAGCGGCCCGCGGAATTCGATCTCGGCGGCCAGCAGCGCGGCGAGCAGGTGCGGGGACACCGTCGGTTGGTCGCCGTCGGTGACCAACGGGGTGTCGGAGTGGCCGCTCGCATAGATGCGCCCGAAGACGAGGCTGTCGCTCCTGCGCCGGACGCCGGGCGGATCGTATTGCGCCAAAACCGATTCCACGTGCCCGGTGAACGAATCCAATAGTCGCTGCTCGCCGATGCGTCTGCGCTCGGCCAGCGGGCGGGCCAGGAACTGATCCACCGCGGCCGCGTATGCGGTGGTACGCCGATCCACTCGGGTGGACATCGAGCGCACGAAGGGTGACTCCTCTTGCTGCTCATCCACCATAGAAAGCCCCACCGATCGATCTCGAGCAATTCCAAGATAGCAATGGGGTACGACAACGGCATGGTCTTCGCCGGTAGCGTTCGGACCGCGCCGTTTTCGCCGAACGTTCCCGCCGACGCTATTAGAGTGGAAATATGGCCCGCGAAATGCGGCGGACGGGGAGGACATCAATCCATGGCCGAGGTGTTGTTCATCGTCGGCTCGGGCCCGCGAAATCCGGAGCGGCTGGCCGAGCTGACCGACGAACTGGCCGATGATTTGCGGCAAATAGACGGCGTGCGGGCCAAGCCGGCCACCGCCGACGCCGATCCGGGCACCAAAACCGGTGTCGCACAAGAGATCGGGCAGCTCATCGTTTCGGGTGGCGCGCTGAGCGTCGCATCGCTGGCGATCCGCGACGTTGCCCTGCGCTTCCTGGAACGCACCAGGGCGGTGTCGATCACGGTGCGCAAGGGCAAGCGCGAGGTGGTGATCGAGCGGCCCGCGGACCGGCAGGTCGATCAGATCGTCGAACAGCTGCGGGATCTGTTGGGTGATGACTAGCCCCGATGACTAGTCCACCGGGCCGCCGGATCGCCCTGTTCGTCGCCAACGATGTCTTCCACTCGCCCGATATCGCCCGGCTGTACGCGCCGGTCTCGGACGCGAGGGAGCTGCGAAACCTATTGCGAGACCCCGAGATCGGTGCATTTCAACCGGCCGAGATGTTGGTCAACGAGTCCAAGGCGGAGATCGAGCGCAGCATCGAGCGGATGTTCCGCAGCGCGGGGCCGCAGGATCTCGTCCTGTTCTACTACTCCGGGCACGGCTTCCGGACCAGCCGCAACCTCTACCTCGCCACCAGCAATACCGATCCGAATCTGCCCAGCAGTTCCGCGGTTTCGTCCTCGTTCGTCAAGGAGTTGATCCGCGAGTCGGACGCCGCCGCCAAGATCATCCTGCTCGACTGCTGTTACAGCGGAGCGTTTCTCGGCAACGACGTGATCAAGGCGGCCGGTGGCGTCGATGACGGTGTCGGCGAGCACCTCGTCACCGGTGACGGCATCTGCGTGATGACGGCGTGCACCGGCGTACAGCAGGCCGAGGACGGGAATCACGGTGGCACAGGGTCTTCGCTGTCGGTGTTCACGGCGGCGATCGTCAACGGCATAACCACCGGGCTGGCCGATACCGGGACCGGGCGGATCAGCACCCACGATCTGTGGACCTATGTCAGCGATGAGGTGCGGCGCAATACCGATCGCCAAACACCAAGCCTCTACGGCGTTTTGAACGACGAGGTGTACCTCGCGCGGACCCGGCGCGAGACCGCCGGCGCCGGGGCGGGCGACCGGATCCGGCTCGGCGGCCTGCTCGGGCGGCTGGAGGAGGTGTCGGGCTCCGGTCTGCGCGCCGAAAGTTGGTGGGGCACCGGGAAATTGGCGGTGCCGATCGGGCGGCAGCGGCGCGCGGACGGCAGCAAAGGCGATATCGTGCGGCTGGATCTGGCGGGCGCCGACAACAATCTGCTCGTCGTCGGTCGCGCCGGATCCGGGAAAAGCACCATGCTGCGCACTTTGGTCGCCGCGCTGGTGCTCACCCATTCCACCGACGACGCGCGGATCTACGTACTGGAATCGAGCAACCGGCTGGGCTCGATGCGGGAGCTGCCGCATATCGCCAGGGTGGTCGGCGACGATGAGCCGGATCAGGTGAACGAACTGCTCGGCAATATGGTTCAGGAGATCTTCCACCGGAAGCGGCTGTACCGGATGTTCGGGATCGACTCGCCGTCCAGCCTGCGTGCCGCCCGGCGGACCCTGCCGGAGGGGCCGGTGCCGGACCTGTTCCTGATCATCGACCGCTGGGGCGATTTCGCCGAACCGCATTCGGCGGCGGCCGATCTGGTGCGCCAGATCGCCGATCAGGGGCGGGAATACGCGGTGCATGTGGTCGCGACCGCCAGGGATTGGAACGAGGTGCCCGGCTGGTTGGTCGACCTGCTGCCCGCCCATCTCGAACTGCGCCTGCACCGGCCGAACGAATCCCGGATCGATCCGGAACGGGCGCAGCGACTACCGGATGGTCCGGGGTGGGCGATGTTCGGCCAGCGGCTTTTTCGCGTCGCGGTGCCCGATATCCGGGAGCCACCGGCGGATTCGGTGCTCGACGACGAAATGACCGACGGCGCGGCCGATCTCGTCGCCCGGTTGGTCGGCCGAATCTCGGTGGACGCGGCGCCGGGCCCGGCGGCCGACGGTATCGACGCCGATTTCGCCGCGCTGTACGGCATCAACGACGCGTTCGACGTCGGTAGCTGGTGGCGGGACCGGCCGATGCGCGACCGGCTCCGGATCAAGATCGGCCGGACCGGTGCGCGCGACCCGGTCGAACTCGATCTCAAACCGGCCGCCGACGGCGGTATGGGCTCGCACGGGCTGGTGGTCGGCGCGATCGGATCGGGCAAATCCGAGCTGCTGCGGACCATCGTTCTCGGCCTGGCCCTGACACATTCGCCCGCTCAGGTGAACTTCCTGCTGGTCGATTTCCGCGGTGGCGCGACATTCCAGCCCTTCGCCGGGCTGCCGCATATCGCCGGTCATGTCCGCGATGTCGAACAGGATCTTTCGCTGCCCGCCCGGCTGCAAGAGGTGTTGGAGGGTGAGATCGAACGCCGCGGCGAGCTGCTGCGCGCCGCCGGGCATCTGACCACCGTGGACGAATACGAACGGGCCCGTGCGGCGGGCGCGCCGTTCGACCCGCTGCCGACGCTGTTCATCGTCATCGAGGATTTCGTCGAATTGCTCTCGGGCACGGGGACATTCGCGGATCTTCTGATCCAGATCGGTCGGATCGGCCGCTCGCTCGGCCTGCATCTGCTGCTCGGCGCCCAACGTCCGGACGAATGGCGACTGCGCGGGTTGGACAGTTACCTCTCCTATCGCATCGCGTTGCGCACGTTCTCCGCGGCGGAATCGCGGCTGGTGCTCGGCACCACCGACGCCTACCACCTGCCCCGCACGCCCGGATACGGCTATCTCAGGACCGCCGCGGGCACGACGACCCGCTTCCGCGCCGCATACGCGTCGGGGCCGACGGACAGCGGTGCGGGCCAGGTGGATCGGCCGCTGACGGAATCGGTCGCCGCCGCGCTCAGCGGGTTCGGCCCGCGGGCGCATCGGCTGTGGCAGGCACCGCTCGATACCGCGCCGACGCTGGGAATGCTGCTGGCCGAGACGCATTCGCCGCCGCTGCGGGTGCCGGTCGGGGTGGTGGACCGGCCGCGGCTGCATCGCCGCGACACGCTGCTGGTCGATCTCGACGCGGGGCAGGTCGCGGTGGTCGGTGGACCGCGGTCGGGTAAGACCACCGCGCTGCTCACCCTGATCCTGGCCGTCGCCGCCACTCGGACGCCGGAGCAGGCGCAGTTCTACTGCCTGGATTTCGGCGGCGACGGCTTATCCGCGCTCACCGAGCTGCCGCACGTCGGTTCGATGGCCGGTCGCCGCGACGCCGACCGGGTGCGCCGCACCGTCGCCGAGCTGGACGGGTTATTGCGTGAACGCGAAAAGTCGTTCCGCGAAATGGGTTTGGAATCGATGGCGGAGTATCGGCGGCTCGGTCCGGTCGACCGCTACGGTGACGTTTTCCTCGTCGTCGACGGGTTCGATGTGGTTCACCAGGACTATCCCGTGCTGGAGCAGACCATTACCACCGTTGCGGCACACGGGCTTTCGTACGGCATCCACGTCATCGTCACGCTGTCGCCGTGGAGCAGGGTGCGGCTGGCGCAGCGCGGCGTCATCGGCACCAGAATCGAGCTTCGGCTCGGTGATCCGGCCGATTCGCAGCTGGATCGACAGGCGGCGGGCCTGGTTCCGGCGGACCGGCCGGGCCGCGGGCTCACACCCGAGAAGCTGCATATGCTCATAGCGCTGCCGCGGCTGGACGCGGTCACCGATCCGCAGCAGTTGTCCAGCGGCGTCGCGGCGGCGGTGCGGCAGCTGTGCGCCGAACACGGCGCGCGGCGGGCGCCGCAGGTGCGGCTGCTGCCCGCGGCGATATCCCGCGACGAGGTGCTGGCGCTGGCGCATGACGTCGAACAGGATGCGACGCATGTGGTCATCGGTCTGGACGACACCGAATTACGGCCCGTCGCACTGGATTTCGACGCCAGGTCGCATCTCATGGTGTTCGGCGACGCGTTCTGCGGTAAAACCACCGTGCTGCAGGACATCGTCGCCGGGATCACCGAGAATTCGACTTCGGCACAGGCCCGCATCCTTTTGATCGACTACCGGCGCACCCTGCTCGGCGCGGTGGAACAGGACCGTTTGATCAGCTACTGCGCCGCGGCGTCGGCGGTGCCGAGCGAGATCAGGGAGCTATCCGCCTTTCTCGCCAAACGTGTTCCCGGAGCGAACATTACGCCGGACCGACTACATGAGCGGGACTGGTGGCACGGACCCGAAATCTATGTTCTGGTCGACGATCACGACCTGGTCGCCTCGGGCGGCGACGATCCGCTGGAACCGCTACTGGAATTCCTGCCGATGGCGCACGATATCGGGCTACACCTGGTGATCGCCCGCCGCGCCACCGGACTGGCCCGCGCCCTCACCGGCAGCGTCCTCGGACGGTTGCGCGATATCTCCGCCGATATCCTGCTCATGAACACACCCGCCGACGAGATCAAGGCGCTCGGCGAGTTCCGGCCCACCCCGCTCCCACCCGGCCGCGCTGTCCTGCTCACCCGCGCCAGGGATCCGCAACTGATCCAAATCGCGCAGCCTCCCGCCCCCTGATTTCCCCTTGTCTCGCGGCCGATTTCCGCTGGCCGGGCATAGCGGAACGGATGGCGTTGTTGGTCTCCGGCGATAGACCCACATTTTCGGGAGGTATTGGTGAACCCTTCGGCCGGCGAGCTCGGGGCGATTCGCAAGCGGCTCGGGTCATTCGGCGTGTGGTTCGCGCCGATGACGCTGCTGGCGACCCCGGTGGCGGTGCAGCGCGAACAGTTCGCCCGCATCGAGGAACTCGGCTTCGGATCGCTGTGGAGCGGTGAGCCGCCCGCGGATTCGCCGATGGGCGGCCGCGAGGCGTTCGCTGAACACGGGCTCATGCTGGCCGCGACAAGCCGGATGGTCGTCGGGATCGGCGTCGCCAACATCACCCGCCGCGATCCGATCGCCATGCACAGCGGCGCGGCCACCCTCGCCGAGGCGTATCCGGGCCGATTCATCCTCGGCATCGGCGGGCAGATCGGCCGCCGCCCGCTCGCGCAACTGGGCGAATACCTCGACGGTATGGATGCCGCGGCCGAGCGGGTGCTGCCGGAGATCGCCTATCCTCGGGTGCTCGCCGCGCTCGGGCCCAAGGCGCATGAGATTGCCGCGCAACGGTTTCAGGGTGTCCATCCGTTCATGCAGCCGGTCGAACACACCGCGAACGCGCGCGGTCTGCTCGGGGCGGAAGGTCTGCTGATACCGCATCAATTCCTGCTGCTGGACAGCGTCGCCGATTCGGCCCGCGGCGCCATCCGTTCCCTGTTCGGCGGTGGGCGTGGGTTGCTGAACGGGTTCTACGCGAACAACTTCCGCAGGCTCGGCTACACCGACGCCGACCTGGGTGGCGACCTCAGCGACCGCTTCGTCGACGCCGTGCTGGCCTGGGGTGATCCGCAAGCCGTCGCCGACCGCTTGCGGGATCACCTGCGCGCCGGTGCTGATCATGTTCTACTGCACCCGATTTCGCACGATTTGGCCGGGGCCGTCGACCAACTGGAGCTGCTCGCCGCGCACCTTTGACCACTGGCGTCGATCGGCGCGGGCCGGAACAGTCATGGACGGTATGTTTGTGGTTTGCGCGAGTCGTGACCGCCGACGGCCGCTGTCGGGCATGATCGGGTTGTCGTTTTCCAGTTGGGGTAAAGGGAAGCCATGAGCGGGTCCGGCGAGCAGCCATCGGGGGAGGCGCGGGTCGAGGCGGGGATGCTGCGCGTCGACGGCGAACTGATCGCATACGAGCGGCGGATCGGCGATCGGGCCGGCGGCTTCGTCGTATTCCTGCACGGAGCGGGCACCGGGAGTATGGAGCGCACCACCCAGCTCGCGACCGAAGTCGTTGCGGCAGGGGCAAATACGGTCGCCTTCGACTTTTCCGGGCATGGCCGGAGCACGGGAACGCTCGCCGAATTGTCGTTGCGCCGCAGGGAGGTTCAGGCCGCGGCGGTGATAGGTGCGCTGTGTGATCCGGGTGCACCGCTGGTGCTGGTCGGGTTCAGCATGAGCGGTCAAACCGTCTGCGACATCATCGGTTCGGTGGGGGCCGATGCCGTATTCCTGTGTTGTCCTGCGGCCTACCGGCCGGATGTGGCCGAATTGCCGTTCGGCAACCCGGAATTCACCAGGATGATCCGGGAGGAGGGCGCTTGGTCGGCGTCCACGGCGTTCGGCGCGGTCGCCGCATTCCCCGGCGAGGTCGCCTTTGTCATCCCGGACCAGGACGAGGTGATCCCGCCCGCGCTCACGCGTACCTACCTGGACAGCAGGCCCGACTCGCTGCTGCTCACGCTGCCCGGCTGCCCGCACCGCATCGCGGGTTGGCTGCGCAACAAACCCGAACAGCGGCAGCGGCTGGTCGCCGCGATGAGCCGCGCCGCCGACCCCGGTCAGCCGGTGCTCTGAACCGGCGAATTCATCGAATAACAAACCGGCGCAATACCTCTCATTCACCTCGACAGCGTGGGGTTCACTGACCGGACCGCCCGCTGTACAGCGCGAATCGGCGCCGCCACCATTGTCCGCAGGCAGTTGCGGGGGTGGCGTCAGCAAACGCTGTGGTTGGCGATTTCTTTCGATGCCGTAACCGCTGCCGACAATTCGATGACCGGAACGTCAAGTGCGATGCGCAGCGGGCTGGGCCCGCCGAATAAGGGGGTAATCGAAATGAATAGGGCTGCCGAACTGGTCGAGGTGCTGTTCACCGAGGATCGGATCGCGGCGCGCGTCGGTGAATTGGGTGCGGAAATAACCGAGGACTATCGCGGGCGAGATCTGCTGGTCGTCGGAATCCTCAAGGGCGCGGCCACGTTCACGACCGATCTCATCCGCACCGTCGACCTGCCGCTGACCTTGGACTGGGTGGCTATCTCCACATACGGCAACGGCAGCACCGCACGCGCACCTCGGCTGCTGAAAGATATCACCGAGCAGGTCGGCGGGCGTGATGTGCTGGTCGTCGAGGACATCCTCGACACCGGCGGCACCCTGTCCTGGATCATGGATCGCCTTTCGGCGCGGTCGCCCGCATCGCTGAATTGCTGTGTGCTGCTGCGCAAACCGCACGCCGTTCGGAAACCGGTAGCGCCGGCGTATGTCGGCTTCGATATCACCGCGCACTGGGTCGCCGGTTATGGCATCGACTATGCGGAACGCCACCGCAATTTGCGGGATATCCGCGAGGTTCGGATACCCGCATAAGCCGTTCGATAGATCAGAGATCGATTTGTCCGGCCCGCGACAGCGGTGCGGCACGGCCGTGCGCGGGTAAATCAAACCATTCGATTCGGAGAACTCATGCGTACCTTCGATATTGCCGTGGTCGGTGCCGGACCGGCCGGACTCGCCGCGGCGAGCAAATTCGCGACTCGATCGTATTCGGTGGCGTTGATCGACGGCGGAAAACCCGTCGTGGACCGCGACCGGGAGCATGCGAGCGATATCACCCGCGGCCACGGCGGCGCCGGATTGTTTTCCGATGGGAAATTCTCGTTCTTTCCGTCGGCCAGTGGATTGTGGGGTTTGCCGCGCACCGCCGACCTGAAGGCGGCGTACGCATGGACCTGTGCGCTGCTCGGGAGCTACGGCCTGGATACGCCGCCCTTTCCCGACGATCCGACCGCGTACTCGGTCGGCAATGGCGAATGGGTGCTCAAGGACTATCCGTCGGATTACCTTTCGCTGGACGCGCGGCTGCGCCTCACCACCGAACTGGTCACCGCCGCGCGGGCAACGCTGCTCAGCGAGACCGAGGTGACCTCCGTGCGCTACGACGAGGTCGCCGACGAATTCGATATCGCGGTGTACGACCGCAACGGCGGTGAATCACGAATCGCCGCAAGGAGATTGCTCATCGGATCCGGCCGGTTCGGACCGCTGCGGCTCGGCGATCTGACCCGCGACTACGAATTCCACCGGCTGGAGATCGGCTTCCGCATCCAGCAGCCGGCCGATAGGGCCTTCTTCCGGGATATGCGCCAGCTCGATCCCAAGCTCCGATTCCGTGAGCCGGACGGCACCGTCGAATGGCGGACGTTCTGCGCCTGCAGGCAGGGCGAGGCGACGCTGTCCGAAACCCAAGGGCTGTGGACGGTTTCGGGCAGGTCGGACTGTCCGCCGACCGGCCTGTCGAATGTCGGTTTCAACACCCGAGTACTCGACGAGACCATCGCGGCCCGCACGCTCAAACCGCTGCTGAAGGCGCTGTCCGACGACGAGGTCGGCTTTACCGTTCCCGCCGAAGGGATTCTCGGTAACGACGCCGAAACCGTCGCGGTATTCGACCGGGTGTACGGCACCGAACTGCGCGAGACGATGGCGGCGGGTCTGCGCAGGCTGGCCGCGGCGTTCCCGGCCGTCCGGGACGAGCGGACCGTGCTCATCGGCCCGACGCTCGAGGGTGTCGGCTGGTATCCGAAGGTCGACGGCGACCTGCGGTTGACCGACGCTCCGGCGTGGGTGGCGGGCGATGCGTGCGGTCTTTTCCGGGGTATCGTTGCCGCGCTGATCAGCGGACACTATGCCGCAAGCTCCGTACTGAGGGATCTCGATGCGAATTGCTGAGGGTGGTGTGGTCGCGGATGGGACGCCGATCGTCGGCGTCGGCGTCCTGGTGCTGCGGTCCGATGGCGCGATTCTGCTCGGCCATCGAATAAAGAAGGGCGAGACTCCATCTTGGTGCCTGCCCGGTGGCCGGGTGGAGCCCGGCGAAACCTTCGAGGTCGCGGCGGCCCGCGAGGTGGCGGAGGAGACCGGAATCGGTGCGCTCGCCGATCCGGAGGTGTTCACGATCGTCGTCGACACCGGGGCGCCGGGGGTGCTGGTGACCGCGGGCGTATGGGCCAGGCTCAGCTCGGCTTGCGCCGAACCCGTTGTCGCCGAACCGGATAACTTCGATCGGTGGATCTGGGTGTCGCCAAACTCCCTCCCGACACCGTTATTCCCCGCGAGCGCGGCGCTTTTCGCGGCGTGGTGCGGCAGGCGGCAGCCCGACGGCTGGACGGCTTATCCGACGGCCGTGCCGAATTCGGTGCCGCGATGACCAGGCTGCACATCTTCGATATGGACGGAACGCTGCTGCGCGGCACCACCGCGAGCCTGGAGATCTCCCGTGGGCTCGGCTGCCTGGCCGAATTGCTGGAGCTGGAGGCCAGGTTCGCCGCGGGTGCACTCGACACCCGCGGCTTCGCGGCCGAACTCCATTGCGTCTGGGCCGATTTGACCCCGACCGTGGTGGCCGCGGCGTTCGATGCGGCCCCGTGGATCGGCGGCCTGGCCGAGGTGCTCGCCGATATCAGGGCACGGGGCGAGCATTCGATGGTGATCACCATGTCGCCGGACTTCTTCGCGGGGCGGCTCGGCGCGCTGGGGGTGGACCGGATCGTCGCCTCCCGCTTCCCGCCGCTCCCGTTCCGGATCGCGCCGGACCCGGAGCACATCCTCACCCCGGCGCACAAGGTGATCGCGGCCGAAAAGGCCTGCGCCGAACTGGGTCTCGGCCGGGAACGCTGTATCGCATACGGCGACTCGGATTCCGATATCCCCCTGTTCCGGCACCTGCGGCGGACGGTGGCCGTCAACGCTACCGCGAAGCTGCGCGAATTGGCGCTGCTGCACTACGACGGGGACGATCTGCGCGAGCCCTACCGCGCCGTGCGGCGCGCCGACGATACGGAATCGCCCTGATGAGCGCATCTTTCGGCGGGAAGGCGCGGACGACCCTACTGACGCTGTGCGCGCCGCTGCTCTTCGAAGGTATGAGCCTGTCCAGCATCAATGTGCAGCTCGCCGCTATCCGCCGCGATCTGGGCCTGCCCGACAGTCAGTTGCAGATGGTGGCGGGCGCGTTTCTGGCGACCTATGCCGGATTCTTGTTGCTCGGCGGCAGATTGGGTGATCGCTGGGGACGGCGACGGGTATTCCTCATCGGCGTAACGATTTTCGGCTCCGCCTCGCTCGGGGCCGCGCTGGCCTGGGACGGTTGGTCGTTGATCGCGGCGCGTGCCTGCCAAGGCGTCGGCGCCGCGGTTACCGCACCGGCCGCGGTCGCGCTCATCGTGGCCGCGTTTCCGCTCGGCGCGGCGCGCGGTTGGGCGCTCGGTGTGCTCAGTGCGATGGGTGCGGTCGGCTTCTCCCTCGGCGTTGTCGCGGGCGGGGTGCTCACCGAATTACTCGGCTGGCGTGGCACATTCGTGTGCTACCTGCCGTTGGCACTGGTGACCGTGCTCGTCGGCGCGTTCGTGTTGCGTGGGCCGGGGGAGCCATCGCGAGCCGCGACCACGGTGGCATGGATCCCGGCGCTGCTGATCACGACCGGGCTGATCCTCGCGGTGTACGGCCTCGGGCGGATCGGCGCGGCGAGCGCGGCGGGGGTGCTCGGGCCGCTGGGCGTCGGCGCGCTGCTGTTCGTGACGTTCGCGTTCACCCAGGTGCGTGATCGCGAACCGCTGCTACCACGGACGCTGCTCGGAAATCCGCGCCTGACGGCGGCCGGCTGCGCGCTCGCCGGGACGTTCGCCGGTATCACCGGTGCGATGTTCGTGACCGGAATCCACCTGCAGGACGGGCACGGATATTCCCCGGCAGCAGCGGGATTCGCCTTCCTGCCGCAGGGTATAGCGGTGGCCTGCTGCTCGCCGGTGGCGGGTCGGCTCGCACACCGCTATTCGGCGCAGCGGCTGCTGCTCGGCGGGCTGTTGACGGTGTCGGCCGGATTGTTCCTCTATATCGGTGTTGAACGCGGCGGATACCTCACCCATATGGCGCCCGCCGCGATCCTGGTCGGCGCGGGTATCGCCGCGTGCTATCCGGCCGCGGTCATGCTCGCCAGCGCGGCCGCCGCCGAAGGCGAACAGGCAACGGCCTCCGGCATTCTCACCACCTATCAGCAGGCGGGCAGCGCGCTCGGCATTGCGGTCGCGACCGCGATCCAGGCCATCGGGCCGTCCCGGAACTGGTTCGGCCCCGCGGCGCTGTGGGGGTGTTTCGCGTTTTCGATCGCCGCATTGATCGGGTGCGCGGTGCTCTTGGCCGCATCGGCGACCCGGCGCAGCCGCGTTGTAGTGCCGCTTTGAACTCTTTCAGCTGGGAAGCCTGCTGGTTGCCCGTGGTGTGGCCGTATCGAATGATGGACGGATGACCAAGTCAGCGGTGACGAGGGAGTCGGTGCGGGCCGGGGCGATGGAGCGCACCTACCTGTTGGCCCGCCCGAAGGAGACGAGCCGAACGCCGATAGTGCTGTACCTGCACGGCTCCAGCCAGAATGCCGATGGCGCAAGGGGTTTCACCGCCAACGCCTTCGAGCGATTCGGCGCGCTCGTCGCCTATCCGGACGGCTACCGCCGCCACTGGAACGACGCCCGGCGGGATATCCCGTTCGCGACCCGCAAGGCCGGAATCGATGACGTCGCCTTCATTCAAGCCGTGGTCGACCGTCTGGTCGACCACGGCGGTGACCCGTCCCGGGTGTATCTGGTCGGCTATTCCAACGGCGGCCACATGATCATCCGGCTGATCCACGAGATACCGGACCGGTTCGCCGGTGTCGCGATCATCGCCGCGACACAGCCGGAGGAGCAGAATTTCGTGCCCGCCGCCCGGCGCACCGATCCGCTGCCGGTATTGCTGATCAACGGCACCAAGGATCCGCTCGTGCCCTACGCGGGCGGAGTCACCAGCATGTGGGGCTTCTTTCCGCGCGGACGGCACGTGTCGGCCGCCGACACCGCCGCCTACTACGCCAGGCGCAACGGCATCACCGCCGCGCCGCGCCATAATTCGGTTTCGGCGGGGCGGCTGCCGGTCGAGCGTCTGGAATACCCGTACGACGAACACCCGGTCGTCCTCTACACCGTGCACGGCGGCGGCCACACCATTCCCGGGACGAAGCGGGCGCTACCCATACTCGGCAGGACCGCAATGGATTTCGACGCGCCCGCCGTGATCGCCGACTTCTTCGGACTCCGTTAAGCGACAACGGAACGCTGTGGCACGCCGACGTATTCGCTCAGCGGCCGGATCAGCGAGTTGGACGCGCACTGCTCGATGACGTGCGCGGTCCAGCCGGTGATGCGGCTGATCACGAAGATCGGCGTGAACAGTTCGATATCGAAGCCGAGCAGGTAATACGCGGGGCCGGTGGGGAAGTCGACGTTGGGCTTGATGCCGGTGGCCTCGAACATGGTGCGCTCGAGTATTTCGTACATGCGCACCCATCGCTGTCCGCCGGTGGCCGCGGCGATATCGTCGAGCGCCCGCTTCATGATCGGCACCCTGGAATCGCCGTTCTTGTACACCCGGTGGCCGAAGCCCATGACCTTTTCCTTGCGCGCCAGCTTATTTCGCAGCCACTGTTCGGCCAGCTCGGGTTCGCCGATCTCCAGCATGTCGTGCATGACCGCCTCGTTCGCGCCGCCGTGCAGCGAACCCTTGAGCGCGCCGATGGCGGCGGTGATCGCGCTGTAGATATCCGAGAGCGTCGAGGTGACGACGCGGGCGGCGAAGGTGGACGCGTTGAAGCTGTGTTCCGCGTACAGGATCAGCGAAACCTCGAACGCCCGCACCAATTCCCGCGACGGCACCTCGCCGAAGCACATGTTCAGGAAGTTCTCCGCGAATCCGAGATGTGCCTGCGGCGCAATGGGATCGAGGCCCCTGCGGCGGCGCTGATCGGCGGCCACGATGGTGGGCAGCACCGCCATCATGCGCAATGCCTTGGCGCGGTTCGCCTTCGGCGAATTGTCGTCCTCCAGTGGGTCTTCCGCGCCCAGGTAGCTGATCGCGGTGCGCACCACATCCATCGGGTGGCAGTTGTCCGGCAGCTTGGCCACCAGCGCGAGCAGCGACCGGTCCGCGGGCCGGGCGGCCCGTTCCCGCTGGCAGAACGCCGCCAACTCGGCATCGGTCGGCAGTTCGCCGTGCCAGAGCAGATAGGCGACCTGCTCGAAACCGCAGTGCGCCACCAGATCTTGGACGGCGTAGCCGTGATAGGTCAGCGAGTTGGTTTCCGATACCACCTTCGAGATCGCGGTGGTGTCGACGACGACGCCCGCGAGGCCCTTGTTGACGGTTTCCATTACTGATCCCCTCCCAGGGTGAAATTGAATATCTCGGAATCGAATTCGTTGTAGCGCTGGTACTGCAGCAGTTCGTACAGCCTGCCGCGGTGCTGCATCCGGTCCAGCAGGCCCGCCTGGGTGCCCTGCTCATAGATTTCGCGCAGCCCGGTCTCGGCCGCCCACATCGCCAACCGCAGCGTGGACACCGGATAGATGACGGCGTTGTAGCCGATCGATTCCAGCGTGCTCGCCGAAAGCAATTCGGACTTGCCGAACTCGGTCATATTGGCCAGCAGCGGAATCGGCACCGCGGCGCGGAACCTCTCGAAGTCGGCCGCGTCGCGCAGCGCCTCGGTGAAGATCAGGTCCGCGCCCGCGTCGGCGTATGCCTTCGCCCGCTCGATCGCCGCGTCGATGCCCTCGATCCCGGCGGCGTCGGTGCGGGCGCAGATCACGAAATCCGGATCGCGCCTAGCGGATACGGCCGCTCGCAGTCGGCGCACCATATCCTCGGCCGGTACCACGGCCTTGCCGTCGAGGTGCCCGCATCGCTTCGGATTCACCTGATCCTCCAGGTGGCACCCGGCGATCCCGGCATCCTCCAGCACGGTGACGGTCCGCGCCGCGCTCATCGGCTCACCGAAACCGGTATCGGCGTCGATCAGCACCGGCAGATCGGTGACCCGCGCGATCTGCTGCCCGCGCCCGGATACCTCGGTCAGCGTGGTGAGCCCGATATCCGGCAACCCGAGGTCCGCCGAGAGCACCGCGCCCGAGACGTAGACCCCCTCGAAGCCGATCTCCTGAATCAGCTTGGCCACCAACGGATTGAACGCGCCGGGAAATCGTTGGATGCGATTCGAGGCCAGGCCGGCGCGGAACGCGGCGCGTTTGTCGGCGGCGCGGGTCGCGGCGGCGAGCAGACCGGTCATCGGAACAGTCCCTTCGGCAGCCGCGGTGTGCGCGCGAGCACTTCCTCGGCGACGGTGAAATTCAGCTGTGGCAGTTCGCCTGCCGACAGTTCGGCGGCGCGCTGCGCGACCTCGAGGAATCGGTCCTGCTCCGCGGGCGCGATGACGCCTTCGGCCAGCGTGCGGAATTTGGCGATGTACTGTTCGCGGGCGAACGGCCGCGCGCCGAGCGGATGCGCGTCGGCGACGGCGAGTTCGTCGACGATCACCTCGCCGCTCTTCAGCGTGACCTCGGCCCGCGCGCCGAATGCCCGCTCGCTCGGATCCGTCGAGTGGTAGCGGCGGGTCCACTCCGGATCCTCGGCGGTGGAAATCTTTTGCCACAGCTCGACGGTGTCGGGCCGCTGGGCGCGCTCGGGCGCGTATGAGCGTTCGTGATGCCAGACGCCGTCCTGCAGGGCGACCGCGAAGATGTACATGACCGAGTGGTCCAGGGTTTCCCGCGACGCGTGTGGATCGAACTTCTGCGGATCGCCCGAGCCGGTGCCGATCACCACGTGCGTGTGCTGGCTGGTATACAGCACGATCGATGCGATCTGGTCCAAATCGCCTATGCGCCCGCGCATTCGGCGCGCCAGATCGATCGGTGCCTGGCTCTGGTATTCGGCCGAATGCTCCTTGGTGTAGGAGTCGAGAATGGCGCGCTTGGGTTCGCCGGGGCCGGGCAGCGGCACGGTGTACTCCCGATCCGGACCGCCGAGCAACCATGCGATCACGCCGTCCTCGCCCTCCCAGATCGGCGACGGCGCGCCCTCGCCGCGCATCGCCCGATCGACGGCCTCGACCGCCATTTTCCCGGCGAACGCGGGAGCGTATGCCTTCCAGCTGGAGATCTCGCCTTTGCGTGACTGACGGGTGGCCGTGGTGGTGTGCAGCGCCTGACCGATGGCCTGATAGATGGTCTCGGTATCGAGGCCGAGCAGCGTGCCGATACCGGCCGCCGCCGACGGGCCCAGATGTGCGACGTGATCAATCTTGTACTCGTGCAAGCAGATTCCACGCACCAGGTCGATCTGGATCTCGTAACCCGTTGCCAGGCCGCGGATCAGGTCGCGACCCGATCGGCCCGCGTGCTGGGCGACGGCCAGAATCGGCGGGATATTGTCGCCGGGGTGCGAGTATTCCGCGGCCAGGAAGGTGTCGTGAAAGTCCAACTCGCGCACCGCGACTCCGTTGGCCCACGCGGCCCACTCCGGTGAATACCCGCCGCCGACGCCGAGGACGGCCGCGCCCGGTTCATACGGATGGGCCAGTGCCTGGGCGCGGGCATTGGCGACGGGACGGCGGGTGAGCGCGGCGGCCGCGACCGCGGCGTTATCGATGATCCGGTTGACGATCATCTCCTCGGTCTCCGGTGCCACCGCGACGGTATCGGCGGCGACCTCGGCGATCCGCCATGCGAGGTGCTCCTCGTGCGGGAATTCCGCGGCGGATCGATGGGTGCGGACGAGATGATCCTTCATGGTCGACGACCTTTCGACTTCGCATTTCCACCGGTACGTTTCGCACGCTACACAACCCGAATACCTGCGAAAATGGCTCGCAAATGCCTACTTTTGCGTAATGCGACCGGTGAAATTGTGAAAGTTGTGTAAATGGCCACTGCTAGATTTCCCATATGCAGAAGATGTATGCGGGCGGCAGGTTGCGTGCGCTGCGGGAGCAACGCGGGCTATCCCAATCCGCGCTCGCCAAGACGCTCGGGATCTCGGTCAGCTACGTCAACCAGTTGGAGCACGATCAGCGGCCGTTGACGGTGCAGGTGCTGTTGCGGCTCAATGCCGGATTCGATCTCGATATGGGCTTTTTCGCCGCCGACACCGACGCCAGGCTGATCGCCGACCTGCACGATGTATTCGCCGAGGAACCCGACGGCGCGGATATCACGACCGCCGAAATCGACGATCTGGTCGCCAGGGTGCCCGCCGCGGGCCGGATACTCGTCGGCCTGCATCGCCGATTGCGCGGCGCCACCGAGCAACTCGAGCGGGTGTCTGCCGGAATAGACAGCGACGCAGCGGATTCCACGATCGCCCGGCCGTACGAGGATGTGCAGGACTACTTCTACGACCGGCGCAACCACATCGCCCAGCTCGATACCGCCGCCGAGGAGCTGTTCGCCGGCAACGGCCTGACGCTCGGCGGCCTCGACCTCCAGCTCAGCCGAATCCTGCGGGAACAGCATCAGATCGCGGTGGTGATCCGCACCGATGACCCGCACGCGCCCGGCCCGAAGCGGCTCTACGATCCCGAGGCCAGGGTGCTCACCCTCGCGCGCCGCCTCTCGCCGGGACAGCGGGCCTTCCAATTGGCTACGCAGCTGGCATTTCTCACTCAGTCGGCAACCCTCGAGGAGCTGATAGCCGGTGCCGAATCGGTGCCGGAACGCTCCCGCGGCGTGCTCCGGATCGGGCTGGCGAACTATTTCGCGGGGGCACTCATCTTGCCCTACACGCAATTTCGCGCCGCCGCGGAGACGTTGCGCTACGACATCGAGCTGCTTGCCGCGAAATTCGAGGTCGGCTTCGAGACCGTATGCCATCGCCTTTCGACGTTGCAGCGGCCGGGCGCGCGCGGGGTCCCGTTCTTCCTGGTGCGCACCGATCGGGCCGGGAACATCTCGAAACGTCAGTCGGCCACCGCATTTCACTTCTCCCGCGTCGGGGGAAGCTGTCCGCTGTGGGTGGTCTACGAGGCGTTCTCCACCCCCGGCCGCATCCGCACCCAGATCGCCAGGATGCCCGACGGCCGCAACTATCTGTGGCTGGCGCGCACCACTGGTGACAAGACGCCCGGATACCTTTCGCCCAAGCGGGATTTCGCGATCGGCCTAGGCTGCGACCTCGCCTATGCGGCCAAACTCGTTTATTCCCAAGGTTTGCCGATCGATGATCCCGGCACGGCCGTCCCGATCGGCGCGGGCTGCAAGGTTTGTGACCGACTCGATTGCGCCCAGCGCGCCTTCCCGCAACTCGGCAGGCGGATCGAGGTCGACGACAACAGGGCGCCTACCGTGCCTTACGCTCCGATGCCGCTGCGGTGACCGTGCGCCAGGCGAACCAGCGCGGAAATTCGGCAACGAGCTCGGGATCGCCTGCGACACAGCACTTTCCGCTGTGGATGGCCGCGTCGATGGTCGAGGCCCCGGCCACCAGCCGGTGCAGCTCGGCCGGTTCGATGGTGACCCAGATGTCGGTGTCGTAGCCGGGGTGCCGGTGGCAGGCGCTGGTCTCCTCGGGCGCGAGCACGAGCCACGCGAGCTCGTCGACCGCGTCGCGGATGATGAATTCGACGATCACGCGCCGGGCGGGCAGCCGGTCGCGGCGCACGTACTGCCGCAACCGCCACAGCGCCAGCGCGGTATCGAACTGCTCGCGTTGCGGTTCGCCGAAACACCAGCGGCGCGCCCAATCCCCGAGCTGCCACACCAGCGGTTCCAGCGCGGCTCCCGCGGGCGTGAGCCGATATTCGGGTCTGCCCTCGGCGTCGAGTTCGCGGGCGATCAGCCCGCCCGCGCACAGTCGGCGCAGCCGACCGGACAGCAGGGTCCGGCTGATACCTGGCAGGCCGCGATGGATGTCGTTGAACCGGCGCGAGCCGAGCAGCAGTTCGCGCACCAGCAGCAGGGTCCAGCGGTCGCCGATCGCCTCGGCGCCCATCGAGACCGGGCAGTATTCGATTCCTTGTGGCATGCGCACCCCAGTCCAGTTCTTGTACCGGCCATCGACGTTACTGCTTCGGCAAGCTGACCTCGACGAACCGGATCCGGCGAAGGATGTGCGAAACCATGACCGCAGCAGACCATTACGAGCGCCTGCTCGCCGAGCATTACACCTGGATGCTCGGCGGGGATGTCGAGGCCGTCGCGGCCGCGCAGGCCGAATTGCTCCGCCGCCTCGGACTCGGCGCGGAATCCGGTGCGACCGCTTTCGATCTCGGAAGTGGTTGCGGTCCACAGACTTTGGCGTTGGCCGAGCTGGGTTACACGGTGACGGCAGTCGATACCAGCGCCGCGCTGCTCGATGAGCTGACCGAACTCGCCGAGCGGCGCGGGATCGCGGCCGATATCCGTCCGGTGCACCGGGATATCCGCGGTACGCTGCCGGAGCTCGCGGCCGCGGGTTCGGTCGCGGCCGTCGTCTGCATGGGCGATACCCTGCCGCACCTACCCGAACGTGCCGATGTGCCGGAATTGATCGCGAATGTGGCCGAGGCGCTGCGACCCGGCGGCAGCTTCGTGGTGACCTACCGCGACCTGACCGCCGAACTCGACGGCGCGAACCGGTTCATTCCGGTCCGCGGTACCGCCGACCGGGTCCTGACCTGCTTCCTCGACTACGTCGACGAGGACACGGTCATGGTGCACGACCTGCTGCACACCCGAGACGGTGACGGCTGGCGGTTCGCGGCAGGCAGCTATCCCAAACTCCGGCTGTCGCCGCGCTGGTTGGCCGAGCAATGCCGCAAGGCCGGGCTGGACATCCGGCATGACGAGGTCGGCCCCGGCGGCATGCGGATCCTGCACGCGGTGTGCCGCAGGACACGTTGATCCTAATTAAATTAGGTTTTAACCTACTGCAAGTAGGAAGAAGGTTGTTCAGTAAGGAAACAGCGATGAGATCCGAGACCCTGCCCGTACCCGGCGCGACCATCTATTACGAGGTGCGCGGCAGCGGCCCGCTGCTGCTGATGCTGCCCGGCGGTGGCGGCGATGCCGGAGTTTTCGACGGAATGGCCGAGGTGCTCGCGCGACATTTCACCGTCGCGGCACTCGACCCGCGCGGCTATTCGCGCAGCGCCCTCGACCCCGGCAAGCCCGCCGACCAGCACGTGGTCGTCCAGAGCGATGACGCCTACCGGCTGCTCGAGCACCTGACCGATGAACCGGCCTTCGTCTTCGGCACCAGCAGCGGCGCCATCGTCGGACTCGACCTGCTGGCCCGACACCCCGATCGGGTGCGGCTGCTCGTCGCGCACGAACCGCCGAGTTTCGCCGTGCTGCCCGATGCCGCCGAACATCGGGCGATGGTCGACGAGGTCTACGCGTTGCTGCACAGCGAGGGTGTCGCCGCGGCGGGGGCGCGGTTCCTCGCCGGAATCGGGTCGGCCATGAAACCGGCGCCCGAGGTCGCGGAGCTATCGCCGCGCGCCGCCGAGATGTGGGCCAGGCTGGCGGCCAACGGGCCGCTCATGATCGAGCACGAGTTGCGCGAATTCACCTCCTACATACCGGATTGCCCGGCGCTGGCGGCCGTGTCCGGCCGGTTGGTGCTTGCGGTCGGCAGGGAGACCCGCGGCTGCCTGCCGTATCGCCCTGCGGCTGAAATCGCGCGCCGGACGGGTGCCGATCTCGTCGAGTTTCCCGGCGCGCACAACGGGATACGCACCGAGGCAACCGAATTCGCTCGGCAGCTGCTCCAGGTCCTGATGGTCGCCGCGGAGTGACCATCCCGGCGGTTCGATCGAAAACTACCGCGCCGCAGTGGATCCGGTCAGCCCGCCGGGCAGGTGACGTCATCGCCGGGCAGGGTGCCGTCGCGGAAGTAGTCGTCCACTATCCGCCGGGCACATGAGCTCTTGGGCGATACACCGTGCGTCACCACATCGGGCATGGTGATCAACCGCGATCCGGTCATCGCCCGGTGCAGGCCGACGCCGTCGCGGTAGGCGGTGCGCGGGTCGCCGGTGGCCTGCAAGATCAGCGCGGGCACCGAATTATGCACGGCCGTAGGCGCTTCCACCGGTGGAAGCCAGAACGCGCACGGGGTGAGATTGTTGGCGAACGCCCCGAACATCGGCTCGGTCGCCCGGCTGGCCTCGATATTGCGCCAGTACCAGGAGGGGTCGCGCGGTGCGGGTGCGTCGCCGCAGAGGATCATCGCCTGCGCGGGACCGGATTCGGGTGCGTCCGGCGCCGGGTGGAGATAGTCGTCCAGCGCGCGTTTCAGCTCCTTGCCGGGTTGCACCGGCAGACCGTTTGCGGCATCGGTGATTTGGCGCAGCTCATCGGCCAGCACCGGATACTTCCTGGCGTCGACGATCCCGTCGAACACCAGCATGGGCAGCACGTGGACGCTCACCGCGTCGCCGCCGATCCGGATCGGCCGGCGCGCCGACCGCCCGATCAGGTCGGTGATCGTCGCGCGAACGGCGGAACCCGTTGTGCCGAAGTGATATTGATCGTCACGGTCGGCGGCCCACGCGGCCCAGGCGTCGAAGGCCGCCTCGTTCGGCGCACCCATATCCTGAATCATGGCGACGTGATAGCGCTCCGGATCGACGGCGCTGTCCAGCACGACGCGCTCGACGCGTTCCGGGAACATCTGGGTGAATACCGAACCCAGATAGGTGCCGTAGGAAAGTCCGAAGTAGTTGATCCGCTCCTCGCCGAGCGCCGCGCGGATCACATCCATATCCCGGGCGGTGTTGCGGGTGGTGATGTAGGAGACCTGGTCGCCCTGGGTGGCGATGCAGCGTGCGGCCAGATCCGCCGCTGTCGCAACGGATTCGCCGAAGCTCAGCAGATCCGGTCCGGCCGATTGGAGCGGGGAGCCGATGGGCCAACCACACGAAACCGGCGTCGAGCGGCCGATGCCGCGCGGATCCATGCCGATCAGGTCGTAGCTGTCGCGCACATCCGGCGCGAGCACCTTGTCCCCGAGCCACACGGTCAAGTCGAGTCCCGAACCGCCGGGGCCACCCGGGTTGGACAGCAGCACCCCGCGCCGATGGGCCGGGTCGGCGGCCGGTACCCGCGAGATCGCGACGGTGATCGTACGGCCCTGCGGCTCACCGTAATTCAACGGCACGGTGACATCGGCGCAGCGCGCACCGGCACGATCCAGCGCCTCGTCGTCGCATGCGCGCCAATCCAGGCGTTGCTGATAGAACCGCTCCATCCCGGCATCCGCGTGGGAAATACCGGCTCCCGCAAACGTTCCCACGATGATCGCCGCACATGCCGCCGCGATGCCGCGACCGCCGGTGCGAATCGCCGTCCTGCGTCGAAACAGGTTGATATACAAGTAAACCCCCTCGCCGTCGCGCTGCCGCTCGTCGCAATCAGCGTAGAGATACGGCTCGGCGGCATCATCGGGAGCAACCCTGATTTCGACCCTGAGATCAAAGTTGCGACTTCGACTGTCTGGGAAGGCATCCGCCGACGCACCGGTACGTTTGATCTCGTAAACCGAGCGAGGACGATGTGAAGGGAACGGCCGCGTGGCATTACTATCGAGAACCCCGGCGGCTTAGTTGTTCACCTGGTGGGGTCGCATCGTCTATCGGCTGCGTTTCGGGGTGATCGGTGTCGCGGTGGCGGGCCTGCTCGCCTTGGGCGGCTACGGTTTCGGCCTGCAGGACCATCTGTCCTCCGGCGGGCTCTACGATCCCGGCTCGGAATCGGCGCAGGCCTCGCGACTGGCCGACGAGGCGTTCGGCCGCGATCACGGCGTCGATGTCGCGGTGCTGTACACCGCGCCCGATAGCAAGACGGTCGACGATCCGGAGTTCGCGGGCAAGATCATCGACAACCTCAAAAGCCTGCCGCGCGAGCATCCCGACCAGATCATCGGGATCAACGCCGCCTACTGGCCCGCCGCGGGCGGTATGGCCAGTGCGTCGGCGGCCGCGACGCCGGACAAGAAGCACGCGATCGCGCTGATCGGGATCCGCGGCGATGACGACACCACGATGGTGCGCAACTATCGCAAGGTCAAGGACGTTTTCTTCATACCGGGCGTCGACGTCCAAGTCAGTGGGCTGCAACCGATTACCGGCACCCTCAACGACACCATGGACGAGGATCTGCACCGGATGGAGATTCTGGCCATCCCGGCGGTCGGGGTGCTGCTGTTCTTCATCTTCGGCGGAATCGTCGCCGCCGCACTGCCTTTGGCCATCGGCGGCCTGACCATGCTCGGCGCGCTCGGCATCGTGCGGGTGCTCACCAACTTCACCGAGGTGAATTCCTTCGTCTCCTCGGTGGTTACGATGATCGGCCTCGGGCTGGCGATCGACTACGGCCTGTTCATCGTCAGCCGGTTTCGCGAGGAGATCGCCGAGGGTTACGACACCGCCGCCGCGGTGCGGCGCACGGTGATGACGGCCGGGCGCACCGTGGTGTTCTCGGCGACGATGATCATCGCCAGCCTCGGCGGGATGCTGCTCTTCCCGCAGGGTTTCCTCAAATCCATGGCATACGGCGCGATTACGACGGTCTCGCTGGCCGCGCTGACCGCGATCACGATCCTGCCCGCCGTGCTCGGCATCCTCGGCAAGCGGGTCGACGCGTTGGGGCTCAAACGATTCCGCACAACCAAAACCACGGAGCAGATCGAGAACGGCTTCTGGGGCCGGATGACGGTGTGGGTGATGAAACACCCACTGAAGATCAGTGTTTCGCTGTGCATCGTGTTGCTGCTGTTGATCCTGCCGGTGCAGCACCTCGTCTTCGGCGGTTTCAGCGAGAAGTACCTACCGCCGGACAATCGGGTGCGGTTGGCGAAAGAGCAGATCGACACCTTATTTCCGCAGCGCCGCTCCGATCCGATCGAGCTGGTCTTCCTGGCCGATGACTCGCTTGCGGTCGGCCCGGTGGTGAAGCAGGCCCAGCAGGCGCCCGGGTTGGCGACCGAGTTCGAGGTGCCGAAACCCGGGAATCGCCCCGATGTCTTCCGCACCAAGGCCAATGTCGCTGATATCAACAACGCGGGCGCGACGATCGAATACCTGCGCGCCATGGAACTGCCCGACGGCGTGACGATGCTGGTCGGCGGGATTCCGGCGCTGCAGAAGGACAGTATCGACGCCCTGCTGTTCCGGATCCCGATCATGGTGGTGTTGGTCCTGCTGCTCACCACGATCCTGATGTTCCTCACCTTCGGGTCGCTGGTGCTGCCGATCAAGGCGGCGCTGATGAGCGCGCTCGGCCTCGGCTCCACGCTCGGCATCCTGACCTGGATCTTCATCGACGGCCACGGTTCGGGGCTGCTGAATTTCACGCCGCAACCGATCCAGGCGAACGTGCTGGTGTTGATCATCGCGATCATCTACGGCCTGTCCACCGACTACGAGGTCTTCCTGATATCCCGGATGGTCGAAGCGCGCGCGAAGGGGGCGTCGACCACCGAGGCCGTCCGGGTCGGCACCGCGCACACTGGTCGCATCATCACCGCCGCCGCCCTGATCCTGCTCGTGGTGACCGGTGCGTTCGCCTTCTCGAAACTGGTGATGATGCAGTACATCGCCTACGGCATGATCGCGGCGCTGTTCATCGATGCCACCGTGCTGCGCATGCTGCTGGTGCCCGCCACCATGCGGCTGCTCGGCGACGACTGCTGGTGGGCGCCGCAGTGGCTGAAGCGAATTCAGCGCAGGGCCGGCCTCGGCGAACCGGTCCTCGAACACGAACACCCCGGCGGCGTCATCGATTTGGTGAAAACCACGCCCATCACCGATCCGGTGACCGAGCGGATGGCGGTCGTCCCGGGTGTCGGGTCGCCGCGTCGCGGGCGAGAGGTCCCGCGGCCGCGCACAATTCGCGACCCCGATGCCGAGGCCCCGACGACTCCCATCGTGCGCTAGCCGGGCAGCACCCGCACGCCGAGGGCGGTGGCGAGGACGATCGCCTGATCCGGGTCGATGATCGCGCGGGCGATCGCGGTGATGAGTGGGTCGAGTGCGGTGAGATCGCTGCCGCGCAGGTCGGATTCGGTGAAATCGGCCTTGCTGAGCCAGGCGCCGGACAGGTCGACGTCGCGGAAGGTGGCCTTCTGGCAGCGGGCGAAGGTGAGGTCGGCCTCGCGCATGCGCAGGTCGGTGAACGTGGTGCCGCGCAGGTCGGCGCCGGGCAGGCCGACGAAAGACCAATCCCCGCCGATTGCTTCGAACAAGGTGAAGGTGCAGCGATCGAACATGCTGCCGGTGAGTTTGCAGGTGGTGAACTCGGTTTCGAAGAACCGGCATGCGGTGAAGGTGCAGTTAAGAAAGGCCGTGCTGCGGTGGACGGATTGGGAGAAGTTCACGTTGCGGAAGGCGCATTCGGTGAAAACCGTATTCCGCGTTGCGGTTTCGCTCATATCGACATCTAGGAACTCGACCCTGGTGTGCCGCTCGTCGACCAATTCCCTGCCGTACCAGTCCTCGCCGCGAATCGTGTGCTCGGTCGGCGGCGGCTGCTCGCCGTTTCTACGGTCTGCCAAGGGATTTCCCGTCCATCATGCGGTCACCCATCGACATTCACGAGCCCGGCCAGCAGCACCGAATGGGCCAGCCGACGCTGTTCGGGGGTTGGCGCCGAGTAGGCCATCCGCATGAATGCGGCGATGTCGTCGGCGGTGACGTCGGCGCGCAGCACACCGGCGCGCTGTGCCCGCTCGGTCACCGTCGCGATGAGATCCGCGGTGGCCCGATGCCCCTGTTCGGCCGCCGCGGGGCCGGTGCGGCACAGCGTGTCGAACAGGAGCACTTCGCCGGGCTCCAGCACACAGCCCTCGGTGAAGACGATGGTGAATGCCTGCCAGTCGTCGGGTGTTTCGGCGGCCCGGACCACGACCTCGCGCGACCTGTCGATCAACTCGGTGAGCAACTGCTCGACGAGCGCCTCCTTGGTCGGGAAGTGCCGGTAGAAGGTCGTGGTCCCGACACCGGCCCGGCGGGCGATGGCATCGATGCTGATATCGGGGCCGTGCTCGGCGAAGGCGATGCGCGCGGCGTCGAGCAGTTTGCGGCGATTGCGCAGCTGATCCTTGCGCGGCGCGCGTTGGGCCTCGGTCATCACACCTCCGGTTTGAAACGGTAGCAGGACTACCGTTTTATGTTACGTTGATCCGGTAGTGATGCTACCGTTTTATGGAGGACGCATGCGTGCGCTTGTTTCGGACGCCGATTCCGGCGAGCTGACGATCGGCGAGGTCGATGCCCCGACGCCGGGCTCGGGTGAGTCCCTGGTCCGCGTCGCCGAATTCGGTTTGAATCGGGCGGATTACCTGTACCTGCGCAGCGGAGTCGCCGGATTCCGGCCCGGCGTCGACGCGGCGGGCGTGGTGCTGGCCGCCGCGGCCGACGGCAGCGGACCGGAGCCGGGCGCCGCGGTGGCATTCCACCTGCCGTCCGGTGGTGCGGCGGCGGAACTCGTCGCGGTGCCGTCGGAGCGGCTCGCGCGCGTCCCGGATGAGGTGCCGGCGGCGGTGGCCGCGGCATTGCCGTTGGCGGGTCTGGTCGCGGTGCGGCTGCTCGAACTGGCGGGTCCGCTCGCGGGTGCCACCATCCTGGGGACCGGAATGGGCGGCGGCGTAGGACAACTCGTGATCCGGCTGGCCGTCGCGGGTGGTGCGCGGGTGCTCGCGGTCGCCGAATCGGGGCAGCCGGTCGACCACCTCGTCGCGGCGGGTGCCGAGGTCGTGACCGATATCGCGGCGGTGCCGGACGGCTCGGTCGACGTGGTGCTGGAATCGGTCGGCGGAGCGCTGGGTTCGGCGGCCGCGCACAAGCTGCGCACCGCGGGCCTGCTGCTGTGGTTCGGGCAGGCGAGCGGCCAACCGCTGAGCCTGGATTTCTTCGACATATTGCGCGCCGGGCAATCGTTGACGCTGCGACAGTTCGTCTACGGCGACAACGGCAGACCCGATCGCGACGCGCGCGAGTTGGAGCGGCTGCTCGTATTGGTCGCGGGCGGCGAATTGACGGTGCCGATAGGGCACCACCGAGACTGGAGCCATACCGCGCGCCTGCTCGACGACATGGCCGGGGGACGCCTGCGCGGCAAGGCTGTTCTGACGGTGTCCTAGACGTTGAATATCAGGTCACCACAATCGAATTCAGTGAGGAATCATGCGAACCTTCCACACCGTCGACGAACTGCGCGCCCACATCGGCCAGGTGCTCGGCGTCAGCGAATGGCTGCTCGTCGACCAGGCCAGGATCGATGGATTCGCGGCGGCGAGCGAGGACCGGCAATGGATCCATGTCGACCCCGCCCGCGCGGCGACCGGCCCGTTCGGCGCGACCATCGCGCACGGCTACCTGACCCTCTCGCTGCTGGCCCACTTCTCCTGGAACCAGTTCGCGATACCCGGCGCGACGGCTGCGGTGAACTACGGCCTCAACAAGGTTCGCTTTCCGGCGCCCGTTCCGGCCGGTTCGCGGTTGCGCGCCACCGGAACACTGGACGACGTACGCCAATTGTCAAGCGGCTGGACCGAATTGACGATCACCCAGACCGTCGAGATCGACGGCGGGACCAAACCCGCCTGTGTCGCCGAAACTCTCACCAGGGTGCTCTGGTCCTGATCGGATGTCATTGCATGATGATTCCGCCCCGCACGCCCTGATGGTCGCTGTAGAGCGAGAAGGAGTGTCCTTTGGAGCTGCAGCTCAGGCCGGGGCCGGAGTAGTGGCCGCCGGTCGACACGCAGGTCGCTCCGGCGTGGTCTACCCGAATGCTCGCGTAGCCCTCGCCGGTCTTGACATCGGACATGGCCGGGTTTCCGCCCGGCAGGGTGAAGGCGCCGGGCGCCTCGCCCGGATGGGCGGGCAGCCAGGGCTGGTCGATGACCACCTGGGCGACCGGGATGAACGGCAGTGGCAGGTAGGTGTTGCCGACCGGGACGCTCGGGTACCTGCTCGGGGTTACGTCGCAGCCGACCGTGCCGTCGCCGGTGATGGCGCAGTTGACCTCGGGGCCGTAGCTGAAATACACGGTGTCGGGGGCCGCGTCGGCGGCTTGGGTGGCAACGGTGAACGCGATCGGAGCGGCGGCGACGATGGTCAGAACTCGTGCACACGCGCGGGTGGTGGTGCTCATCGGCTCTCACTCTCACATAGTCGGGACTCCAACTGCTCGATGCATGGGTTCGCCTGCATCTCGATATCGGCCATATCGGTAGCTGAGTATTAGCCGTTACGAATACATAGCGCACGTGATGTGTAACCTACATCACATCTTGGAGTTACCGACGCGTCGAAGATTCGGAAGTCTCCGACGCCGATAAGGCGGGCGCCGGAGATTGGTGCCCGCCTTGTGGTTTCGGAACGGTATGGATGAATTTCCAGTTCGCAGCGGCACTTTCGGCCAGCGGCGATGCTCAGGCGGTCAAGGTGAATGCGGCGGTTCGCACCACGTCGCCGTGCCGGAAATCCAGGAACAGCCGGTAGGTTCCGGGGCCGGGTACGGCCGTGTGGAAAGTGATGTCCGGTCCCGCGGCGGTGACCCCGTCACCGGGCTCGCCGTTCGGGTGGACATGGACGTAGGCCAGATCGCCCGCGCGCAGGATTACCAGATGCCCGTATGCGGCCAGGTAGGGCTGTAGATCGGTGACCGGCGCGCCGTCCTTGTGCACGGTCAGCGTGAGCATGCGGCCGGTGCCGGGTACGAGATCGCCGTCGAGGGTCACCTTGTAGCCGTCCACGGTCGCGGTGCGGGTAACCGCCGGAAGCGGTTGTGGCGCATAGTCACCCGCGACGGCGAGGTCGGCGCCGAGGGTGATGGTCCGGCCGAGGGCGCGCGGGGCGATATCGGTGAAGACCCGGTAGGCGCCCGCGTCGGGAAGATTCAGCCGGACCGTCCAGGTGCCGTCCGCGGTGAGTTCGGGGTGGACGTGCCAGAACCCGGTCAGCTCGCGCCGCGCCACGATCAGATGTAGCTCGCGATCGTGCAGCGGTGCGTAATCGGTGACCGGCGCACCGTCGGGTCCGAGAATCCGGAACCGGAAGTCGATCTCGCCGGGGTGGGCGATCGGCTCCGCGAGCGCCAAGGTGTATCCGTCCTGGGTGATCTGGAGTCCGCCCGGCAGTGCGCCGCCGTGCTGGGCGTGATCCCCGTGTGCGCCATGGTGATTGGTGTGGGTCTGGGTGGTCATCACTGGGGCCTTTCCGATCTTGCGACGCTTCGACACATGCGAAATTAATACCCCATAGGGGTATATACAAGTGGGCGCTCTATGATGCGCGTCACGCGCTGGGAGGGGCCGGGATTTCCCGGCCCCTCGGTGCTCAGCGCACGTACGAGACGACGCTCATCATGCCCGCTTCACCGTGATATGCGTTGTGGCAGTGCACCATCCATTGGCCCGGGTTGACGGCGTCGAAGTCGGCCTCCAGGGTCTGCATGGGCAGGACGATCGAGGTGTCCTTACGGGGGCCGTCGCCGGTCGGGTTCACCACCTGGAAGGTGTGGCCGTGCAGGTGCATCGGGTGGAACATCATCGTGTTATTGCGGAAGCGCAGCCGGATTCGCTGTCCCGCAACCACATCCAACGGAGCGTGGTCAGGGTAGGCCTGTCCGTTGATGGTCCAGAGGTATTTGGTCGAATCCGCGCCGAGGGCGATGTCCAGTGTCTTGTCGGGTTTGCGGCCGGGCAGACGGACGGAGTCGGCGGCCCTGAGCCCGGCCCCGGTCAGCGGCGGCGCGGTGAGTTCGGCCGGTCGGATATCGGCGGGGGGAGTGGTGCCGCCGCCGGTTCGGATCAGCGAGAAGCCTTGTCCCGCTTTACCTTCGGCCGAGGCGACAAGCGGGAAGACGCCATCGGCGAGCTCGACCATCACGTCGTAGCGTTCGCCCATGGCGATTAACAGGCTCGATGTGGTGATGGGTTGGACGGGATAGCCGTCGCCGTGGGTGACGCGCAGCCGGTGGCCGCCGAGGGCGACGCGGAAGACGGTGTCGGCGGCGGCGTTGATGATCCGCAGTCGCATGCGCTGGCCGGGCCGGGCGGTGAAGGTCGTTGGGTCGGCGCCGATTCGGCCGTTGATCAGGTAGTGGGGATAGTCCCCGACATCGCCGGTGTCCGAGCCCAGCGGTGCGTCCGGGTCGGTGGGCATTGTCATTGTGCCCATGCTCATTCCGCCGGATCCGCCCATATTCATGCCCGACATACCCTTGGCGCGCAATTGCTCCAGCTGTCGGTCGGGATCGCGCCCGTTGACACCGTCGAGCCAATCATCCAGCACGACAACGGCTTCCACGTCGTAGTCGTTGCCATCCGCGGGGTCTTCGACGATCAGCGGCGCGTACAGGCCTCGGTCGAGCTGAACCCCGACGTGGGGGTGGAAGAAGTAGGTGCCCGCGTCGGGGACGGTGAATTCGTATCGGAAAGTGCCGCCGGGTGCGATCTCCGGTTGTGTGACGCCGGGCGCGCCGTCCATATCGTTGCGCAGCGCGAGCCCGTGCCAGTGGATGGTCGATGGCGCGGGCAGTGAATTGGTGAAGTCGGCGCGCAGCACCTCACCACGCGCCAGCCGAATTTCCCTGCCGGGCAACGCGCCATCGAACGTCCAGGTCGGCACCTGGACGCCGCCGAGGTCCACCGTGGTCGGTTGGGCCCGCAGCGCTACCGTACGGACCTTGGCGTCGGCGGCGCGGCGGGCCTTCTCGGCCGCGCGAACCGGGTCGGAGTCGGGTTGGACGAGCGTGCGGGTGGAATTGTCACCGCATGCGGCGAGGCCGATTGCCGCGGCGGATGCGCCGAGGGCGAGGAAGCCGCGGCGGGTGAGCTGGAACGGAAACTGGTTGGCGGACATGGGTTCTCCCTGGTCGATGCCGATTCTGGGTGTCGTTGAATGCCGCCGCCACAGCAGGTGGTAGCGGCGGGATCCGTCAGATCCGCAGAATCGACAATTCGGCGAGGGAAGGCGCGGTCCGGGGCGGTGGCCGTTCGGCGTGCGCCGACCAGCGGGGGATCGGTGGCAAATGTCCGTCACCGATGGTGGTGAGCCGATAGAGCAGCATCAATCCGATCGCGAACACCAGCGCGGTCAGGATGAAGACACACGGATGCGTCGCTTCGTGGTGCACGGTCTTGCCATCCGGCTGTGCGTGATCGATGTGCTCGGGTACGGACGCGACCATGGCCATGCCATGCTGCTCGGCCTGATTCGAGCCGGATCCGAGCGAGAACAGGCCGACATGCATCACGGCCACCGCGCTCAACAGCACCAGCAAACCCAGCATCCGGACGGGTCCGGACACTCGACGGGGGCGATGCTGGTCGACCACGCCGCCAGCATAGCGTTATAACCCCTCGGGGGTATATAGCGCTTCGCTGAGCGGTTGCTCCGTATGGAAGCCTGCCGCGGGCACCGCCTCCTCGATGAGGTCGGCGGCGCGACGGGTACCGCCCTCGGTCAGTGCTTCGGCGCGCAGCAGGGCCGAGCGGCGGGCCACCTCCGGATCCGAGGTGAGTTCGGTCAGCGCCGCCCGGAGAGCTGCGGCGGTAGCCGCCACGGTATCGATTCGACGGGCCACGCCGAGCTCTACCAGGCGGTCGGCGTTGATGAACTGTTCGGCGGCCTGCGGTACGGCGATCATCGGGACGCCCGCGAGCAGCCCTTCGGCGCTGCCACCCATGCCCGCGTGCGTGACGAAGGCATCGGCCCGAGCCAGGATCGCCCGCTGCGGAACCCAGGAGTGCACTTCGACATTGGGCGGTATCGCGCCGAGTTCCGCAGGGTCGGTGTGCTTTCCGATCTGGAGGACGACATGCCAGCCCGGCAGATCGCCGTAGGCGCGCAGGCACTGGCGGTAGAACTCCGGTTGGCGGGTGTACGCCGAACCGAGCGAGATCAGCAGAACCTTTTCCGCATCGGCGGGGCGGGTCCAAACTTCTGCGCCCGCACCGACTTCGAAGCATGGGCCGACGAATGTCACTGTGCCGGTGTCGACTTGATCGGCGTGCGGTTGCATTGCTCGGGGAATCATGGCCAGTGCTCGGCCGGGCGGTCCGGCGAAGGCGTCCACATCGGTGGTGGACGCGCCGTTTTCGGCGAGCCATCGAGCGAACTTTGTCAGGTAGGCGTCGGCTCCCGGGAGCCGACGCAGCGGTGCCGCGACCTCCTCGTCGTAGCCCTTCCACGCCACGAAGGTCGGGGACAGTTGGATGAGCGGGCGGTCCTGGATTTCGGCGATGGCGCGGGCGGCATACGCGCCGATGTCGTACAGGTAGATGTCCGCGCGGTCGTTGTCGTAGGCGGCGCGTAGCTGCGGGAGTGCGTGAATAGCGTTGTCCAGGAAAAGATTCTGTATATCGACGGGGTCGGCCGGCCAGCTGTTGTCGGCGACCGGCAGTAGGGAGGCACACGGCACGAATTCGGCGCCGGTGGCGGTGATCAGCTCCGCGACGGCCGGGTCGTTCGCGTAGGTCACGCGATGGCCGCGGGCCACCAACTCGCGGATGATCTCGAGACTCGGCAGCACATGGCTGACGATCGGGATGCCGACCATCGCGATATGGATCGGGCGCGAGGGCATCAGTTCTCCACTCGATTCGTAAGGGGCGCGGTAACTTCGGGAGCGACGGCCGCCAGATCGTCGATGCTGCCGGACATGATGATTCGGACGTGCTCAGTGATGTGCTCGAGCGGCCAATCCCACCAAGCCAGCGCCAGCAGCCGGGCGACATCCTCGGCGGGATAGCGAGTCCGGATGAGGCGGGCCGGATTTCCGCCGACGATGCCGTAATCGGGAACATCGCCGGTGACCACCGAACCGGTGCTGACGATGGCGCCGTTGCCGATTCGCACACCGGGCATCACCGTCACGCCGTTGCCGATCCAGACGTCGTTGCCGACGACGGTGTCACCGCGGTTCGGCAAGTTGCTGACCAGGTCGACGTGCCGCGACCATGAACCGCCCATGATCGGGAAGGGAAATGTGGACGGGCCGTCCATGCGGTGATTGGCGCTGTTCATGATGAACCGCACGCCGGTGGCCAGCGCGCAGAACTTGCCGATGATCAATTTCTCGGGTCCATAGTGGTACAGCACATTTCGGGTTTCGAACGCGGTCGGGTCGTCCGGGTCGTCGTAGTAGGAGAATTCGCCGACCTCGATCAGGGGCGAGGTGACAAGCGGCTTCAGCAACACCACGCGCGGCTGGCCCGCCATGGGATGTAGCGCGGTAGGGTCTGGCATGGCGAAACTCCTTGGGTAAGTTGATATTCGGACTGTCAGGCCGCGGCCCGGGCCGGTGCCCGCATGGCGAGGTGCGCGCCCTGCCAGCGCTGCCGCAGCCGCCGGTCGTGGCTGACCACGATGAGCGCGCCCCGGTATTCGGCCAGGGCGGCCTCCAAATCCTCGACCAGGCCGGGGGAGAGGTGATTGGTCGGCTCGTCGAGCAGCAGGATCTCCGACGGCTCGGTGACCAGGCGCGCGAGCGCCAGCCGCTGCCGCTGACCCGTCGACAGGTCGGCCACGAGCGTCGTGAGCTGGTCGCGGCGGAACAGTCCGAGCGAGAGCAACTGTTCGGCGACGTCGCCCGAGCGTCCGCGGCCGAAGGCGGCCAGCAGCGTCTGTCCGGCCACGGCGGGCCCTGGCTCCTGCGCGAGATAGCCGATCCGGCCGTGGCGGGTGACCGTGCCGCCATCCGGTGCGAGTTCACCGGCGAGCACCCGCAGCATGGTGGACTTGCCCGCGCCGTTCGGGCCGGTGAGCAGCAGGCGATCGCCCGCGGCGACCGTGATGCTCGTCCGGTCGAGCCGTCCGTGCACGGTGATGTCGGTGGCGTCGATGACGACGCCGTTCGCCCGTCCAGCCCGAACCGCCGCGGTGAAACGCAGCGGTTCCGGTGGCGGCGGCACCGGGTCGGCGAGCAGGCGGCGCAGCTTCTCCTCGGCATTGCGGACCCGGCTGGCCAGCGACTGCTGCACCCGCCCGCCCGCACGGTCGTAGGCCATCTTGTTGTTGTCCCGCATCGCACGTCCCGGGGCGACCTGACGCGCGGTGGTGGCGGCGGATTCCCGCAGCCGATCGATATCGGCCTGCCACTGGGCATACGACTGCGCCCACCGTGCCCGCGCCGCCGCCTTCTCGCCGAGATAACCGCCGTAGCCGTTGCCATAGCGGACCACGCGGTGGGTGTCCGCGTCGACCTCCAGCAGGCTGGTCGCGATCCGCTCCAGGAAAACCCGGTCGTGCGAGACCGTCACCGTGGTGCCGGGACGGGTGCGCAGGTGGTCCTCGAGCCAGGTCATGGCGTCGTCGTCGAGATGGTTGGTCGGCTCGTCGAGCAGCAGCACCTCGGTGCCCGCCGCGAGCAGCGCGGCCAGGCGCAGGCGAACCTGCTCGCCGCCGGACAGTCCGCCGACGGTGCGATCGCGGTCGACCAGGCCCAAACCCAGTCCGTGCAGGGCACGTTCGACCCGCGCGTCGGCGTCGTAGCCGCCGCGCAGTTCGAAAACCGTTGCGATCTCGCCATATTCGGCCATCGCGGATTGGTCGCCCTCGGTCATCGCCTGCTCGAGGCGGCGCATCCGGCGTTCGAGCAGGCGCAGCTCGCCGAGCGACCGGTCGATCACCTGCCGCACCGTCAGATGCGGTGCGAGCCGTTCATCCTGTGCGAGATATCCGACGCCGCCGTCGGTTTGGACGACGATCTCGCCCCGGTCGGGTCGCACGCGTCCCGCGAGGATGCGCAGCAGGGTGGTCTTACCGGACCCGTTCTCGCCGATGATCCCGGTGCGCTCACCCGCGGCGAGTGAGCAGTTCACCTCGTCGAGGACGAGACGACCGTTGAAGGATTTGCCGACCGCGTGCGCGGTGATCTGTGTTGGCATGTGCACTCTCCGAAGCATTCGAATACGACGCGGCCGTCATGGACCGCATGGCCGGGCGAACACCTCGGAAGAACATCGGCAAACCTCACTAGTGCGACGACTGTTGCATTAAGATAGTGCCACACGCCGTCCCATCGAGCAACCGGGAATATCGACGATGAGTTCTCCACCCAGCGAGTCACCCACGCCGCGGCCCCGGCCGGGCGGCCGGACCGCTCGCATCCGCGCCCAGGTACTCGACGCGGTCAGCGCCGAGTTGACCGAGCACGGCTACGACGCGCTCACCATCGACGGCGTCGCCGCTCGCGCCGGGGTGCATCGCGCGACGGTGTATCGCCGCTGGCGCGATGTCGGCGGCCTGATCACCGACGTCTTCGCCGCCGCGAGCGACCTGGACTGGCATCCGCGCGATACCGGTTCCCTGTGTGGCGATCTGGCGGCGCTCAATCAAGAGATCCAGGATTCGCTGACCGAGAAGTCATCGATCGCGACGGCATTGATCGCGGTCTCGTTCCGTTCCGAGGAGGCCGCCCGAGCGCTGCGGCGACTGTGGGAGGACCGGTATACGCAGTGCGAGATCGTCGTCGAGCGAGCGGTGGAGCGCGGTGAAATCCCGGCTGATACCGATGCGCGCGCCCTGCTGATAGCCGCTACCGCACCGCTTTATCACCGGCTGGTTCTGCTGCGGGATCCGGCAGATCCTGGCCTGCCCGACCATGCCGCGGCCGGCGCGACCCTCGCTGCACAGGCCGGTGCGTTCAGGCGCGCCGGGTGATGTGAATCGTCCCGTTTCAACATATAGGGCATTGGCGGGCTTGCGGCAAGACCCGGTACGTAGTGCAGAATCGCTGGCCTGAGTCGGTATGGAAGTAATGAGGTGTGCGTGGGTACCAGTGTGGTAAGCGGAGTATTCGATGCCGACGTGATCATCGTGGGTGCGGGTCCGACCGGTTTGATGCTGGCGGCCGAGCTGCGTTCGGCCGGGGTGCGGCCGCTGGTGCTGGAGCGTCAGCCCCGGCCGCGCGACACCCCGAAGGCCGGTGGGCTCGGCGGTCAGATCCTGGAACTGTTGCGCTATCGAGGTTTATTGGATCGTTTCGCCGCGGCATGCACCGATCCCATTCCGGCGCCGCGGTTTCCGTTCGGCGGTGTGCACGTCGACCTGACGTCGCTGACGGATTCGCCGATGCACGCGTTGCCGCTGCCGCAGCAGTCGCTCGAACGACTGCTCGGTGAGCGTGCCGACGAACTCGAGGTGGATATCCGCCGCGGGCACGAGGTGATCGGCGTGCGCCAGGACGCCGATATGGTTACCGCTCAGGTGTGCGGGCCTGCGGGCGAATATCAGGTGATCGCACGGTATCTCGTCGGCTGCGACGGTGCGCGCAGCCGGATTCGCGATCTGGCCGCGATTCCGTTCCCCGGCAACACCTACCCCGAGGTCAATCGGCTAGCGCAGGTCACGTTGCCCGATTCGGTGACCCGGTTGGACAACGGCGATCTCGAGGTTCCCGGATTCGGAACTGTCCGTGCGGGTTTCACCCGCACGGAAAACGGCCTGTTCGGACTGGGTAGTTCGCCCGATTCCGCGGTGGTTTCGGTCTACACGACCGAGGAGGAGACCGCCGAATACGACGATGACATCCCGCTGACCGTCACCGAGATGCAGGACAGTATCCACCGGGTGCTCGGTGCGAACCTGCCTGTGGTGCAAGCACTTCGGCTGTCACGCTTCACCTTCAAGGCGCGGCAGGCCGAACGTTACCGCGACGGCAGGATCCTGCTAGCCGGTGACGCGGCCCACCTGTTTCCGGCCACCGGCGTCGCGATCAACGCGGGCATGCTCGACGCGGTCAACCTGGCCTGGAAGCTGGCCGCCGAGGTGCACGGCTGGGCGCCCGAGGGTCTGCTGGACAGCTACCACGACGAACGCCACCACGCGGGCGAGCGCACCATGCTGCACACCCGGGCGCAGGTTGCGCTGCGGCGCGGCACCGATCCGGCCGCCGAGGCGCTGCGAGAAGTGTTCCAGGAACTGCTCATCGACGAACAACCCCTGCGGCGGATGGGTGCGCTCATCGCGGGCGCCGATATCCGCTATCGGCTGCCGAACCCGAACGGGCACCCGCTGACCGGCACATTCGCACCCGATCTCGCCCTGCGCACCGAAGCGGGTGCGAGCAGCGTCGCCGAACTCATGCACAGCGCACGGCCCGTGCTGCTCGATCTCGCCGACCGCGCGGAACTGCGTGCCATCGCCCGGGATTGGCAGGATCGAGTCGAAATCCGCAGCGCTACAACCGAAAACCGACCGGCGGACGCCCTGCTGATCCGTCCGGACGGTCACATCGCCTGGGCCGCAACCATCGACGAACCCGGCGATACGGGGCTGCGGGAGGCGCTGTCGTCCTGGTTCGGCGCACCGGCCACGGCGTCGCTCGGCGCTCGGCAGTCCTGACCGCTCGGCAGCAGACCATTCGGAGCACCGACACATGTCGAGGGTCGGCACGCGCGGCGTCGGATATCCCTTCGCCGTGTATGGAACGACAGACAGGATTTTGATGAAACATCAAGTCATTCAGGAGTTCTCGGTGTCCGCCGCCGAGGCGGGACCCTATGGAATCGCCACGGGCGCCGATGGCGCGCTCTGGCTTACATTGGTGCACAGCGGTGAGATCGCCCGGCTGTCCGTTGATGGTGCCGTGCAACGGTATTCGGCGGGAGGCGCAGGATCCCGTCCGAGCGTCGTCGCCGCTGGCGCCGACGGCGCCCTGTGGTTCACCCGGTCCGGTGACGATCACATCGCGCGCAGCACCACCGACGGCGACCTGACGGCGTTCGAATTACCCTCGGGCAGTGGGCCATTCGGAATATGCGCGGGTCCCGACGAGGCCATGTGGTTTACCGAGATGAACGCCGATCGCATCGGCCGGATCACCGCCGACGGTGCGGTCACCCACTTCGATCTGCCGGTTCGGGGCGCGTTCGCGTCCATGATCACCGCGGGTCCGGACGAGGCGCTGTGGTTCACGCTCAACCAGGCCGAGGCGATCGGACGCATCGACCTCGGCGGCGAGATCACCATCTACCCACTGCCCGATCATGGTGCTCCGGTGGGTATTACCCGGGGCGCGGATGACGCGCTTTGGTTCGTCGACATCGCCGCCGGCCGGATCGGCCGCATCGACCGCGGCGGCGTCTTCCGCATGTTCCCGCTGCCCGACCCCGCGGCTAGACCGCATGCCATCGCGGCACTGCCGTCCGGCGACTGCTGGTTCACCGAGTGGGGCGCCAACCGGCTCGGGCGGATCGACGCCACCGGCGTCGTCACCGAATTCGACCTGCCGACACCGGCATCCGAGCCGCACGGCATCACGGTCGGCCCGGACGGCGCGGTGTGGACGGCGTTGGAGATCGGTTCGGTCGCCCGCATCGCGCCTTGAATCACGATCGGCCGCAACGCATTACAGCCCAGCATGTGCGGACGATCGCGGCGGAATAGGCACGCGATCGGCCGCGCATGCCGGACTCACCCGAAGAACGCCGTCAGTTGCTCGACGACGAATTCGGGCTGCTCCTCGGCGATGTAGTGCCCGCTGCCGGGGACGGCGACGACCCGCACGTCGGTACCCTTGTCGGCCATCTGTTCCCGCAGCGCGGAGTAGCTATCCGCACCGGCGAGGGTCAGGATCGGGGTGGTCACCGGCTGGTAGGTCGCCAGATCGGCGACGTCCTTGCGCATGGTCTGATACCAGCGGTTACCCGCGCGGATGGCCTCGGGCGAGTCGTAGGCGGCGGCGTATACGCGGCGGGCTTGTTCGTCGACCGAGGCCTGGTCGGCCAGCATGTGGCCGTACAGCCAATCGATCAACAGCCGGAATCGCCCGTCCAGCAATCGTTCCGGCAGTTCCGGGAGTTGATTGAGCGCGAACCACCACGGATATCCGCCCCGGCCCTCGGTGAGCGCGGCGACCTGTTCGTCGGAGGCCGGGAGCATCGGGATGGCCAGCCATGACGCGTCGGGTACGCCCATATCCATGGTGACCAATCGGCGTACGACGGCCGGGAAGTTGGCGGTCAGGTGATAGCCGAGGGAGGCGCCGATATCGTGTCCGGCGACGAAGGCCGACTCGTAGCCGAGATGGCCGATCAGCGCGTGGATGTCGGCCGCCATGGATTTCTTGTCGTAGCCGGTTTCGGGTTTGGCCGATCCGCCCATTCCACGCAGGTCGACCGCGATCACGCGGTAGCGACGGGCCAACGCGGGCATGATCTTTCGGAATTGCCACCAGGTTTGCGGCCAGCCGCCGAGCAGGATCAGCGGATCGCCTTCGCCGCCGCTCACGTAGTGCAGCCGTATCCCGTTGACCTCGGCGTGCGTGCTGGTGAACGCGCCGTCCAGCGAGGCGGCCAGTTCGGCGTCGGTGGGGGTGGAAACCATGATGATGAATCCTTTATTTGAATGTTCGGTCAAGAAAATGGACATGAAGAAGCCCCTTCCGGAGAAGGGGTTGAGTCAGGCGAGCAGCGCGAGGGCCTGTTCGACCGTGTCGTCGAGGAACCGTTGGCGCAGTGCGGTTTTGCCGACCACCCGCATGCCCTGTAACAGGGTCACCAGGAAGCGCGCAAGCGCCACCGGGTCGCGATCGGCGGGCAGCTCGCCCTCGGAGCGCGCCCGCATCAGCGTGGCCGTGATGGCGGTCTCCATGATCTCCAACCCGGATGTCACGATGCGGCCCGCGCCCTCGTCGCCGGGCAATTCCACTGCGGTATTGGTCATCAGACACCCTTTGTGCTGGTCATCGGTCAGCGACATTTCCGCGTACCACCGCACCAGGTCGCGCACCGCGTCGAGCGAGGAGCCGGGCGCGCTCAGCCGATCGAGCAGTCCGGCGCGCGAATCATCCACATACCGTTCGACCGCGGCCAGGAACAGATCCCGTTTACCGCCGAACGCCAGATAGATGCTCCCGCGCCCTAAACCCAAGTGCGCCACCAGATCCTGCATGGAGGTCGCCTCATACCCCTGACGCCAGAACAGCTCCATCGCCGCCCACAACGCTGTGTCCTGATCGAACTCCTTCACCCTGCCCACGGTTGTAGACCCTACCGTTACTTGACCAAACGTTCAAATAAATCGCGCCAGGGATCGCCGCCGGGCCAGCAGTACCGTCGACCACTCGAGCCGATCATTCCGAACAGAATGAGCTCGCAAGACTTCCGGAAGCCGCTGGCCTGCGCACCGGGTCGGTATCTTCATCCCGGCTTCATGAACCGCCGATATACCTTGCCCCGCAGCCCGTCTCGCCTCGGTCGGTCTGCCTACTCCGACGACAAGGAATCCTCATGCGCGTTTCAGCCGGTCGATCCGTCCGACGTGTGGCGATCCTGACCGCACTGCTCGCTGTCACGGTGGCGGCGGGGTGCTCCAGCAATAGCGGCACCTCCAGCACTTCGACCATGGACATGCCGATGAGCGGCTCGCACAAGCCGGTCGCCACCACCGACGCCGATTGGAAACCGGTCACCGACGCGCTCGGGCGGACCGGAAAATTCGGCGACAACAACACCGTCTACCGGATCCCGCTGGTCCGGTCGGACCTGCACGTGCAGTCTCAGGGCGTTGACATCAAACCGGGCCTGTCGCTCGGCGGCTACGCCGCGTTCGGTAAATACGACGACGGCGCTATGGTGATGGGCGATCTGGTCGTCACCGAGGAGGAATTGCCGAAGGTCACCGATGCCCTGCACGCCAACGGTTTGCGGCAGACCGCCCTGCACAAGCATCTGCTCGGACACTCCCCGCAGGTTTGGTGGACCCATATCGAGGGCATGGGCGACCCGGCGCAACTGGGCAAGGCCATGAAGGCCGTCCTCGACGCCACCTCCATCGCCCCCGCCGCCGCACCGCCCGCCCAGCAGCCGCCGGTCGATATCGACACCGCCGGTGTGGACGCGGCGTTGGGCCGCAAGGGAACCGCCGACGGCGGCCTGTTCAAATACAACCTCGCCCGCGCCGAAACCATCAGCGACAGCGGACATGTGCTGCCTCCGACCTTCGGCGTCACCACCGTCATCAACTTCCAGCCGACCGGTGCCGGCGGGGCCGCCGTCAACGGCGATTTCGCGCTTACCACAACGGAAGTCGACAAGGTGATCGAAGCACTGCGAAAGGGCGGCATCGACGTGGTCGAACTGCACAACCACATGCTCACCGACGACCCGCATATCTTCTTCCTGCACTACTGGGCCGTGGACGACGCGGTCACCATCGCCAAGACCCTCCGCACGGCTCTGGACGCGACAAACCTCGCGAAATAGCAAGAGTTCCAACAGGTTCAGACAATCCAGAAATGGGTGACGCCATCAACCGCCGGGCCGGTCGTCGTCATCCGAGTCGGCCGCTAGCGCGGCGCCGACAGCGTCACGGTGACCAGGAACCCGCCGCCGGGGTGGTTGGCGGCGGTAATGGTCGCCGCATTGCGCTGTGCGAGCGCGGTGACGATGGCCAAACCGAGCCCGCTGCCACCCCGGGTTCGCGCGGCGTCCGCCCGAGCGAACCGCTCGAACGCATGCGGCAGAAACTCCGCATCGATGCCGGGGCCATGGTCGCGGACGGTGACGATCACCGCCGTACCGCCGGTGTCCACGCGGATGTCGACCGGCGGCCCGCCGTGCTCGATGGCATTGTCGACCAGGTTGGTCATGATGCGATCCAGATCCTCCGAGTCCGCGGCGGCCCGCGCCCCGGGCGGACAATCGACGGTGATATCGCGAGCCGCCACGCCGTACCGCGCGACCACCGCGTCCAGCAGCGGCGGCAAATCGACCACCGGCAGCGGTGATCCGGGATCGCGAGGCCGGCCTGCGGTGGCCGACAACATATTTCGGGCCAGCCGCGACAGCCGTTCGGTCTCCTCCAGCGCCGAGCGCAAGGCATCGGTGAGTTCGGCATTGCCGCGCGGCCTGCGCAGCGCGAGTTCTAGCTCGGTGGTGAGCAGTCCGAGCGGGGTGCGCAATTCGTGACCGGCATCGGCGACGAATCGTCGCTCCCGGTCGACCGCCTCATACAACCGTGCCAGCTGGTCGTTGAAAGTGATTCCCAGCCGGGATATTTCATCGTTCGCCGCCGGAATCGGCAGGCGCGCGGCCGGATCCGTATGCGTGATCCCCGCGGCTCGCGCCCGCATCCGCTCCACCGGACGCAGGGCCGCCACCGCCAGCGCATACGCCCCCACCGCGGCCGCCACGAGCACCAGCGGAAATGCGATGACGAGCTCCCGCGCCAAATCCGCGACCGCCGCGTCACGATCGGCGAGGCTGACCACGACCACCACGATCCGATCCTGGGGCGCGCTCGTCGCGGCCAACCGAACCGGCCCCGGCAGGTCCGCGGCGGCCGGATGATCGGCGATCACGGTGCCACGCCGAGCGGCGGCCAACTCGGTATCCGAAAGAACCGACGGCCCAGGAAGTTCCGCCGTCGCCGCGACCACATGTCCATCGGCCGTGAGGACCTGCACCGCGGTATCCTGGCTCGGCCCCGGCAGTGTCGGCTCCACGGCCGCGGCGACCGGACGGAGCTCGGTGAGTTGGTAGGTCAGCGACTCGGTGACCGACGTGTCCAGGAACGAGCGCATGTGTGCGACGGTCGCGTAGCCGATCACGGTCAACACCACGGCCATCATGATCGTGAACGCGGCGGTGAGGCGGATCCGGATCGGCCAACGGCGGATCATCGCGCTCGCCCGCCGTCCTTACGCAACCGATATCCGACACCGCGCACCGTCTCCAGCGAGGTTACCCCGTACGGCCGGTCGATCTTGTCCCGCAATCCCCGCACATGCACGTCGACGACATTGGACCGCGACTCGAACGCGAAATCCCAGCAGTGCTCGGTCAGCGCCTCCCGCGTCAACACCGTTCCCGGCTGCGTCAGGAACATCTCGAGCAGAGCGTATTCCTTTGCGGTCAAAAGAATTTCGTCATCGCCACGCCAGCAGCGCCGCTCGGTGGTGTCCATCCGCAGATCCCCGGCCACCAGCATCGTCGGCCGCGGCACCGGACCACGCCGGATCAGTGCGCGCAGCCGGGCGAACAACTCGTCCAGATGGAACGGCTTCGTCAGATAGTCGTCCGCCCCGCCATCCAACCCACTAACCCGGTCGCGCACCGCGCCGCGCGCCGTCAACAACAGCACGGGCACCCAGATCCCTTCCGCCCGTAGCTGTTCGCATACCTCGAATCCGCTTCGGCCGGGCAGCATCACATCCAACACGATCGCGTCGTACAGGCGGCTGGCCGCCACCCCGTACCCGTCGAGCCCATCGACCGCGACATCGACGGCATACCCTTCTTCGGCCAAGCTCCGCCGCAGCAACTCGGCCATCTTGGGCTCATCCTCGACAACCAGCACACGCATGGGCGGCACGCTCCCATCTTCATCTCGGCTTCATCGAAGACCGATACACCAGGTGCGTGCGGACGCGTCCTCGTCTCGGATACAACTAGACCACAAGATGTCAGCGGAAGGAGGTATCCAACGCCGATACCTTGCCGCGCAGCGGAATTCCCGGCCGACAGTCACGTCGTCGTAACGGCCTTGCCTCGGCGAAAGACATAGCTGCTCGGGGGATGTGGCGGTCCGCAGGCCGGAATCACCCCGACGACAAGCGACTGCGGCCTACGGATCGGAACCGACTGCTCGATGAAACTCTCAGCCCTACGGAGTGCTGCCCTTGCCGGTGCCGTAACACTCACCGCCGCACTGTCTTTGGTAATGCACGGCGCCACCGCGTCGGCAGGCCCGGAGAAGCCTTCCGCGGTCACCTCCGTCATCAAGAACGGTCGTACCTGGCATTTGAAGGTGTACTCGGCGGCGATGGGCAAAGATATCTCCGTCGATGTCCAGCGTCCGGCCGACGAATCCACACCCGCCCCGAACCTGTACATGCTCAATGGTCTCGACGGCGGTGAGGGCACGGCGAACTGGAAGGCGCGAACCGATGCGTTCGGCTGGCTGGCCGACAAGCAGGTCAACGTGATTCAGCCGATCGGCGGTTTCGGCAGCTACTACGCCGACTGGCTGCGACCCGATCCCCAACTGGGCGTGAACAAGTGGAAGACCTTCTTCACCGAGGAACTGCCCCCGCTGTTGGACGAGACCCTGCACTCGACGGGCCGCAACGCCATGACCGGTCTGTCGACCTCCGGCACGTCGGTGCTGGCGTTGGCCGAGGCCAAACCGGGCCTGTGGAAGAGTGTCGCCGCCTACAGCGGGTGCGCGCAGATCGCCGACCCGATGGGACAGCAGTTCGTCAAACTCTCCGTCGAAGCCTGGGGCGGCGGCAACACCCTGAATATGTTCGGTCCGGCCGACAGCCCGTTGTGGGCCGCCAACGACCCGGTCGTCAACGCCGAGAAACTTCGCGGCACCCAGCTCTACATCTCCAGCGGCAGCGGCATCCCGATGGCCGACGACGTCAACTACTACCTGAACAATGGCGGACCGACGACCCTCGCACTCGGCGTGATCATCGAGAGCGCCGTGAACGGGTGCACCCACAATTTGAAGACCCGCCTCGACGCACTGAACATCCCGGCCACCTACCAATTCGACCCGGTCGGAACCCATTACTGGCCCTACTGGGAAAAGGCGCTGCACGAATCGTGGCCGATGCTGGCACAGGGCATGGGCCTGACGATATGAACGACCCGGGTCGGGGCGTGATCACACCTACGATTCCTGCGCGCGGCCGACTCCACCGCCCTCGATCGAACACCCACCGACCCGGACATCATCACGGCGCGCTGACCGATCGACGCGGGCAGAAAATCTAGCATCGCTAGACAAAGTAGCGGAGTAATGTTACCGTTGCTCTAGTTTCTAGCGATGCTAGATTTCGGGAAAGGGAAGCCGAAATGCTCATTGTCACCGGCCAGATCATCGCCGCCGTCGCCGTTCTCGCCAATGCGGTGGTCTATGGCACCGATGCCTCCGTGGCCCTGATCACCCGGTCGGTATACCGCAAGCTCGATGACGCGACCATGACCATCAGTGCGGGATGGGGTCACTACTACGGCGATAAACGCATGCCGGTGTTCGGTGCGGGCGGTGCGGTCACCGCGGTGCTCACGCTGGTGATCGCGCTGTGGGCCGGGCAGATCGGAGCCGCTGTCGCGGCGGGGATCACGGTGGCGGCGCTGCTGACCTGGCTCGCCTTCTACGTCCGCGTCGCCAAACCGATCAATTCCCAGCAGACCGCCGCCGCGCAAAGCGGCATCATTCCGCCCAATGCCCGTGCGCTGCAGGACAAGTGGGACAGCATCCTGAAGTACCGGGTCACCCTGCAGTTCATTGCCATCGCCGGACTGTGCGCCGCGCTAATCCTGTTCTGATCCCGAAGCGCCCGAATCGAATTCACCGAGGAGTACCGACATGACCTTCACCAGCAACGAACAGCTGTTCCTGTCCGAGGCCGGAATCGGCCGGCTGGCAACGGTATCGCCCGACGGCGTCGTACAGAACAACCCGACCGGCTATCGGGTGAACGCCGACGGCACGATCGATATCGGCGGCATGCGAATGCGTGCCAGCCGGAAGTACCGCAATGTCGAGGCGGGCAGCCGGGTGTCGTTCGTCGTCGACCAACAGGTTTCATTGGAGCCGTACGTGATTCGCGGCATCGAGGTACGCGGCACGGCCGAGGCGCTCGACGACGAGGAGCCGCCGTTCCCGCCCCAGGAACGCGCGGTCATCCGGATTCACCCCGAACGAATCATCTCCTGGGGCATCGACGGCGGTCCCTTCGAGTTCACCAGTCGCGTCATCGAGTAGTGCTCAGTCGGCCACCCAGCTGCCGTGGAAGCCCAGCGGTACCGGTTTCGGAAGGTGGATGCGGGCCAAGGGATTTCCGGTGAAGTCCTGGGCGGAGAGGATCACCAGGTCCGAGGCATTGCGCTCCGGATTGTTCACGTAGGCGAGTGCGTAGCCATCGTCCTCGGTCTTGCTCTGCGCCGCCGGCACGAATACCGCTTCACTGGCGGCCGCGTTCGGGCCGAACCGGTGAACTTGCGAATTCCCTTCGGACAAGTCGTGTTTGATCAATGCATTGCCGAAGGAGTTGGCCGGCTTGTCGAGGTACGCGTCGAACAGGTCGCCGGGCGAGGCCGAGTAGCCATACCGGTGCCTGCGCGACACCAGACTTTCCTTGACACGCGGGAACTCCTGCGGCCGATCGTCCAGCACGCGCCGCCGCGCCTGGCCGAGCGCCAGATCGATTGTCCAGCGCTCCAATACGGGCGTGCCCGAGGCCGACGGTCCGCCGAAACCCTGCTTGCCCGCTACCTCGAATGGCGCCGGAAGCGTTGTCAAATCCACTGTCACCGTGGAGCCTTCGTCGTAGGCGTTGAGCGTGTGGGAGTAGAACACCGGATCCACGGCGAACCAATTGACCGGGCCGCCTGCCCGATCCATGACTCCCACCCTGGCCGGGTGGTCGACGTTCCATTTGTAGGGCACCGCCTTGCCCGGTTGGGGGTCGAATGTGACCGGTACATCGAAGATCACCACATAACGCTCGGTGAGCGCGAAGTCGTGCATCATCGGATGGTCGGCGACCTCGATCCGGGTGGTCCGCACCACGCGGCCGGACCGGTCGACGACGAGGTGCCGCACGTGGTCCCAGGTCGGGTGGTAGGTCACCGCGTGCAGTTCGTCGGCCTGCTCGTCGAATTTGGTGTGCGCGGTGTAGGCGCCCGTCAGCGATCCGCCGAAATCATAGGGCCCCAACGTGTTCAACTCGCTGTCGAGTTCGTACGGCGGCGGCCCGCTCTCCTGCAGCGTGAGAATCCGGCCATGGTGGTTGATGACGTGCGTGTTGGGCGCGAAGTCTTCCGCGGGCACCTGCCACCGGTACGGCTCACCCAGCTTTGCCGCGACCCCGGACGAGCGCACCCAGCGGTTGCGGTACCACTCGGCCCGGCCGTCACGCAGCCGAACGCCGTGCACCATGCCCTCGCCCAACATCCAGTGGTGCGCGCGCGGATCCTCCAGGCCGAGCACGTTGGGCCCGGTGCGTAGATAACACCCGTTGAGCTCGCTCGGGATGCGGCCGGTGACCGGTAGCGCGAACGCGGTGACTTCCTCTCGCACCGGCGCGAAGGCGCCCTCGAGGAACGGGTACCGCTCTTGGCCGGCGCCGGCGGTCGGCGCGTCGAGGTTGGCCGCTGTCGCTCCGAGAACGGTCAACGCGGCCGCACCTCGAAGGATGTCGCGCCTGCTCGATTCCGCCATGTCGATCCTCCGAATCAAATTTAATAGTGTGTGCCATGAACAGTTTATGGCTTTACCTGTTTTGGATGCAAGGATGTCCCGGTGGACGAGGACAGGATCGAGTTGCTGCCGCCCGGCACCGCATTGGCTTGGGGGCATGTCACGACGCCACGACGAGGGCCGAAACCGGCCTATAGCGTCGCGCAGATCGTCGCGGCGGCCCTCGCTCAGGCCGACGCCGAGGGCTATGCGGCGCTGTCCATGCCATCGATCGCCATGCGTCTCGGCATCACGGCCAACGCGCTCTATCGGTACTTGCGCTCCAAGGAGGAACTCCTCGTCCTGACCGCGGACGCCGGTTGGGGCCTGCCGCCGGAACCGCTGCCCGAAGGCTGGCGTACCGCGGTCACCGCCTGGGCGCGCGCTCAGCTGGAGCGCATCCGCGTACACCCCTGGCTGATCGAGCTCCCGGTGCGCGGCGGGCCCACCACACCCAACCAACTGCGCTGGCTGGAAGTCTTTCTGGACGCGATGGCCGACACCGGGCTGGACAACGAGGACCTGGTGGGCTGCGCCATGCTGGTCGACGGCTGGGTGCGCAGCACCGCATCCCTACTTCGCGACGTGCGCGCGAGCGTGCCCGACGAAAACGCCCGTGCGCTGGCCGAATTCCTGCAGCCACGACTGCTCGAACGCGGCTACCCACGGGTCGCGGCCATCCTCACCGACAGCCGCTACCGCAAGGGCGGTATGGACGACACCGATGTGGAGTTCGGCCTCGGGCGGATCCTGGACGGCATCGAGGCGCTCATCAGTCGCCGCGGCAGGCACTGAGCCCGAAGCAAGGTGCCGCACCGCGGCCCGTCAGGTGCTCGAAAGGCGTTGGTCTCCCATACGTTGTCGATACCGCTTAACCTCGCTGGTGCACAACCGTTTGACTGAGAAGGTGGCACAAGGCGTGATCGGTACGCGGGCGAAGCTCGATGAATTGGCAAAGATCTTGGAGATCGCCGCGGAACCGGCGGGTGAGGCCGGTGCGGCCAAGCGGGCGAAGAAGGGCATTCCGAGCGTTCGGGAGCGGGTGAACATGCTGCTCGACCCCGGAACGTTCATCGAGACAGGTGCGCTGGCTCGGCAACCCGGTCAATCGGATGCGCTCTACGGCGATGGACTGGTTACCGGTCGCGGGTCGATCGGGGGTCGTCCGGTGGTGGTGATCTCACACGATCAGACCGTGTACGGCGGGTCGGTCGGCGTCACCTCCGCCCAAAAGTTCATGCGGGCACTGCAATTCGCGTTCGACAATGCGTGCCCGGTGGTGACCATCAACGATTCGGGCGGTGCGCGCATCCAGGACGCGGTGGGTTCCATCGCCTCGTTCGGTGACATTTCCCGGGTGCTGGAGAAATTGTCCGGCTACGTGCCGCAGGTGTCGATCATTCTCGGCAAATGCGCCGCAGGTTCGGTGTACGGGCCGATCAACACCGATGTGCTCATCGGTACCAAGGACTCCTACATGTTCGTCACCGGGCCGGAGGTGATCAAGGCCGTCAACGGCGAGGATGTGACCGCCGAGGAGCTCGGCGGCGCCAAGGTACAGGCCGAACGCGGGACGTTGCATCATGTGGCCGATACCGAGGAGGAGGCCTACGCCTGGGCCCGCGATTACCTGAGCTACATGCCGACCAGCTGCCTCGAGCAGCCGCCGATCGTGAATCCCGGCCTGGAACCGGAGATCACGGCGTCCGACCGGGAGCTCGACAGGATCATCCCGGATTCCGATCGCGCCGGTTACGACATGCACGAGATCCTGCTGCGGATCTTCGACGACGGCGGATTTCACGAGATCCGGGCCGCGTTCGCGCCGAATCTGATCACCGGATTCGCCAGGGTCGACGGATATCCGGTCGGTGTCATCGCGAACCAGCCGCTGGTGCTCGGCGGTTCCATCGACGCCGCCTGCTCGGACAAGTCGACCTATTTCATCCGGCTGTGCGACGCGTTCAACATCCCGCTGGTGTTCGTCGCCGACACCCCGGGCGTGCTGCCCGGCCTCGCGGAGGAGGCCAGCGGTGTGATCATCCGCGGCGGCCGTGTCCCGCGCGCGATCATCGAGGCGACGGTGCCGATTATCAACCTGGTGGTGCGCAAGTCCTACGGCGGCGCGTACGGCATGATGGCCGCCCGGCAGGTCGGCGCGGATATCAGTTTCGCGTGGCCCACCGCCCGGATCGCGGTGATCGGCGCGGAAAGCGCGGTCGATCTACTCGGTAAACGCCAGTTGGCGGCGATGCCGGCGGAACAACGCAGCGCGGCACGCGAGTTCATGATCAACCATTACAACGAGACGATCGCCACCCCGTGGGTCGCCGCCGAACGCGGCTACATCGACGCTGTCATCGAACCGTCGCGAACCCGCCTGGAAATACGCCACGCCCTACGCCTGTTGCGCGACAAGCCGACGGCCAAACCGGAATTCAACCCGCGCAAGCATCCGGTGTACCCGATGTGAGGCGCGAAAGGCGCCGAACTTACGGATAGGCGCTCAGAGGTTTCGCGTCAGATAGCGGGCGACCAGTCGTCCGAGCCCCCACAGGACAGCACTGATGCTCAGCAGGATCAGCAGCCAGGTGAGGTATGGATCCGGGCGATGACCGTAGCCGAGCGGATGCGGATCTCCGGACTGCCGACTGTGGGTATCCGGTGCCGCCGGTCGCTCGGCCATGTTCGAAACCTGTACCGGCGCAGGCTGTTCCGGAGTGGTGATGGGGTCGGGAGTGGGCGGGGTCGGCGCGGCGGGCGCGGGGCCGACCGGTGTGGGTGCGGCGCGGGGAATCCTGTGCCCGGCCAGGTCGCGGGCCACCGCGGTGAACCAGTCGGTGACGAACCGGACGGCGGGATCGCCACCGGTGGTGAAGGCCGCGACCGCGTAGGCGCCGTGCCTGCGGACGGTGTCGAGGTATTTCGACCAGATCTCCGGATCGAGCAGTTGGCCGCCCTCGGCGATCACCTGACCCACCGCGTCGAAGATTTCGGTGAGCAACCGATGGGTAGCCGGGCGTGGCAACGGATTATGCGCTGCCGCAAGGATTTTCTGGGCCAGGCAAGCCAGGCCCGCCAGCGGGTCGGTCGCGCCGATGGTCATGACCTCGGCGAGATCGCCCATCGGCAATGCGGTGCCGGTAAGGGCGAGGGTGACCGAATTGAACGCGCTCGCAGCGATTTTCGACAACGCCTGTCGGGCGTCCGGGGTTTCCCTGGGGTCGGAGGCCTCGGCCAGCCGCCTGCTCAACGGCAGGCCGGGAGCCAGTGCGAGGGTGCCGAGGGAATAGCCGAGGACGTCCTGATTCACCACGGCGGTCGCGGTTTTGGCCGCGGTTTCCCGTGCGACCTCGGCGATCGAGGCCAGCGCCGCGAGCGGATCGGCCGGATCCAGCTCGGACTGCCCGGCGATATTGACCAGCATCCGCAACAGCGGCATTCCGGTCGGCGCGTCGCAGGACAGATCGCCGGGGATGCAGAACGACGCCACTCGGCCGGTGAGCGCGCCGAAATCAGTGGCGATATCGCGCTCGGGTCCGATACCGCCACCCGACGCGGTCTCCTGTGCCGCCACCGACAACCCGGACACATTCGCCCCGGTGGTTCCCGGCGCCGGATCCGGGCCGGAACTGTCTGGCGAGCCGGGGAACAGCGGCGCGGCGGGCCCCCGTGTCGGATCGGCCAACAACGCCACTGCGGCCACCCGATCCGCTGGCACCACACCGGCGCCCTGGCCCACCTCTTGGGCGAACATCGAAACGATATGCGCCCCTTGGGAATAACCCACCATGCCGAGTTCGGTCGCCGGACACTGCCGTACCACGTCGGCGGCCATCTCCCGCAACTTGTCCAGCCCGCCGGATATTGATGCCGAATACGGCAACGGCCCACCCGGTACCGCGCCCCCGAATCCCGCCGCATAGGGCACGTAGGCGCGGGCGACCAACGCGTGCCCCATTCCGGTCAACGGTCCCAAAATCGTTGCCAGCAGCCCTGAATCGCTCGTGAGATCGGCATCCGGGGCGGACTGGCCGGTGCCCTGCACCCCGAGCACGTACAGCGGCGGACAACCTTGGTCGGGTATCGCGGACGGGCCCTCCGAATCCGCTCGCGCAGTGCCCGCGCCCATCACGGCAAGCGAAACCACCAACGCCGCACCCGCAGCCCGGCACCGGACCGAAGGCAATAATCTTCCGTACAACATCCCCACCTTGTCGACAGGAAAATCTCACTGTCACAGCACAATTCGGTCGGACTGCGGCTTGCGGGTTCGGGGTGCGACCGGGAAGGCCGGCCTCACCCCGAACCCGGTGTGCTAGGGAGCGAGCAGAACGCGAACCACGTCGAGCAAACCGACGATCAGATGGCCGACTATTCCGAGGATCATATCTCTCCTAAATTCGTGTGAACTGGGCATTTGACGCTTCTCCGCACGGATGTCGAATGGCGCTGTTCCGTGCTACTGGCACATCCTCGGCCAACGCGTAGCTACCAGGAAGGGCTAGTGCCACAACGTCATTCGATACCGCTCGGCATCTGGATGGGTGTCACCGCGAAAGTCGTTCCGGGACACCAGTCCGGATCGGTGTCGGAAACCAGGACATGACCGGGTGGTCCTGCCGGAACCTTGATATCTCTTGTCGCCCAGCCGAAGTCGGAGATCGGTTCCGTCGGCGCACCCGCTGCCATCCGGGTCGTCCGCAGCAACGAAGACATGTCGGTGCCTGTTCTGGCCTGGTTGCGTGCGGAAGACCGGGCGGCAGAGCTGTCGATCGAAGGCGGCAATACGGGCTGGGGTTGTGGACTGATCGGCAATTCTATTCTTTATCCGAGATATGGAGGTTGTGGTAATGGTCGAGAACATATTGGAACCGGGTATTCGTGCGAACCGCAATATCGGGGTATTTCTTCGGGCGTCGATTGTCGTAGCAGGATTGATTGCGGTGATGTTGTCCGCAGTGCCCGCTTATGGTCGGGTCGACGAACAGGACGAGGATGAGAATATTATGAAGATCGCCTACGGCATGGGCATTTGTGAGGGGGTGCACGATGATCGGTGGTACAAAGAGATGGCTGTATGGCTCGACCTGGAACCGTACGAAACCGTGGACAACAAAGGCATTCAAACGGAGGCTCGCAACAGTCTGTACGGTGACGATACCTTCAACAAGAGTACGCGCGAGAAAATGTGCATTAATAATAAAACTTACAACGACAAGGTCAAGGAAAATGCGGCCGATCTCAAGCTGGAACTCAAACCTGGCTGTGAAATAGAAACAAATCTCCAGAAATTCTACGACGAAAAGAAGAACTTGTTGACGTGGATCATGGATGGCGAGAAGCTGAATTGGCCGGAGGCTTCGAGGCCGCAGATGCCCTCCTGCCAGCACTGATGTCACCGGGCAATCCAGCCATTGGGCGGTCGACCATCGGGAGCGGCGGAACGAAATTCCGCTAGCGGACGCTCTTGCTTCGGGTTCCGACGTTTCAATCCCTGGTACGTGCGTTACGCACGAGATCTGGTCGGCCGCAACCGGATCGATCACTGGGCGGCGTCCTGGCGGGCATCGACACCCGCACCCGGCTCGGCGAGACCACCGTCCCGACCAGGGTGATCGCGAGCGGCAGCGATACCGCCTATCCGGCCGAGCGGCTGCGGCCGGTCGCCGCGGCCATCCCGGGCGCGCAGTTCCACGTCATCGCCTACGCACCGCACCTGATCGCGCTGGAAAACGCCACCCAACTGGCCGACTGACTGGAAGAACGACTGTGACTCTCGCTCGGTACCGACCCGGGCCCGGCAGTCGCACTGCTGGTGGCCGTGCTGGCCGGTGGCGTGCTGTTTGTGCCCACCGACCACGGCTATGGCGTGAATCACGAAACTCGTTGTGCCCTCGGCGGGGCACGATATGCATGGGAACAGTACCGACCAGCATCTTCTTGCTGGACGACTGGTCATCGAAGCCGATTTCACCCTGGGTAGCAGCAAGCGCTAGGTGTTCGACTACCGCGCGGGCGGTGGAAAACCGGGCCGGGTCACCGGTTTCGGCGAGAATCGCCGCAGCACCGACCGCGGACAACCCGACGATCGAGGTGACCAGATCGGTCGATCGGAGTTCGTCGAGTACCGCGATCATGCGGGTCTCGGTGTCGGCCACACGCCGCTGGGTCTCGGACCAGTCCTCGAGCAGCAGGTGCACACGTTCGAGCGCGCCGCGCCGGTGCGCGAGTACCCCGACCGAATCATCAAGTGCAGCAAACAGATTCCGGACAATCCGCAGCGCCGGTTTCTGCCCGCCTGCTCGCACGACCTCCCGGCGAACGATCTGTTCGAGCCGGGTCAGGCCGAGGCGGCGGGTGCGCGCCAGGTCCCCGGTGTCGCGGTCGCAGATTATCCGCAGCGCCGCCACCCAGGTCTGGGACTTGAACGGTTGGCGGGCGGCCTCCAGCGCGGCCGGCCACACACATTCCAGCAACACCCCCTGCCGTCGACGACCTACCAGATCCTGGACGCGAACTCGGCCACGGTGAACGCTACTGACCAATCGAGCCAGCAGGTCACGGTCGCGCCACCAGGTCCCTTCGCCGATGAACGGTTATGGCGACTCTCCTCCAGTAGGCGTGGCTACACCATCTCAACCTTCTCGAACTCGGGCACGTACGCAGGTGCGCTAACCACCAAGGAGGGTTCGGTAGTCAGCCTCGATGACCAGCCGTTCGAGTGGCTCATAGAACAGGCAGGACAGGGCGTCTTCAAAATCAGCGTTCCCGACCGGGACCTGGCCTGGACTGAGGCAGCCATCTGGGGACAGAAGGTCGTAACACTGTCGCCCTACAAATCCGGCTCACCCACTCAACTGTGGAGAATAGAGCGCTTCCCTGGAGAATAAAGCCCTCAACGGTGTCGTAGCCATTCGTTGATGGCAGCGAGGTGTCACAAGTCGCGAACTCCGGGGACGCAGACCCTCGCCGCCCAGGCAGGCTGACAATAGTCGAGTGAAGTTACCGCAAATGCCGCCGGGCGGGCGTCCGGGAACACGGCATCCACCAACAAGTCGAGCGGTAACCCGTTCCACTTGTGCACAGCTGTCGGTGGTCACGTGACTGGCAACGTGGTGGTCCCTCGACGGGGTTCTGGCGCAAACAGTGTGAGGCTTAGGACCGATAGTGGGGTCCGATGGTAGATCAGTGTCTGGCGAGTAGATGGAACGCTGCGCGGATTATCTTCTGTCCCTTGGCCAGAGTCATCCATTTGTCGGGTGCGGTGGTGGGGTCCGACACCATGAGACTGACGACAAAGGTTCGGTCACCGGTGTCGCGGGCCAGGTAGTGCTGGGTTACCACGCCTGGTTCGTCGCCGGGCTTGTACCACACCGTCGGGAACTGGGAGCTGTCCAGGTTCAGCCCGTCATCGTTGAGCGAGAGGGCATGGTCGATTTCGGGCTGCGCGAGCCGCTGCAGGCCCGCGAAGGCGCGGCAGACGTCGGTCGGAGAGGCGAAATACTCGATCTCATCGATATGGGATGGTCGAGTCCAGGTGTCGGCGCCCAGTTCGGGTAGCGGGAGCCGTTCCAGCTCGGCGATCGCGGCGGCTCGCGCCTGCGTAGGCACAGTGAGGTACTGTTCCGCCCGGGACGCGCCCGGCGTGCCTTTGAGCTGGAAGAACGCTCGAGTAGTGAGCAGCGGGATATTCACTTCGGGCCGGTGATGCCCGAGCAAGGCCAGTTGCTGGTGTACCGCGTCACGGCCGACTCGGTGAATCAGGTGGTCCGTCGCGGTGTTGTCGCTGATCGCCGTCATATGGTCGGCAAATTCCGCCAGGCTCAACTTCGAGCCGGCCGGACGATCCTGCAACGTACCCGATGGCAGACTCTTCCAGTCCTCGCGGATCTCGAGCTGTTCGTGCCAGTCGGCCCGTTTGTCGGCGACGGCCTGCCCGAGGGCCGCAAGGACATACAGCTTGAACGTCGATCCGACCGGACGCAGGGTGCTGGCATCGACATCGTGCACGATGTCGCACTGCCCGTTGGCGCCGATCTCTGCGGCGGCAAAAGACACGCGGGTGCCCAATTCCGCCAAGAGTGGATCGATTTCGGCCCATGATGTCACCGAATCGACCGGGGTCATCTGTATGTCGTCGATCAATCCGGCCGCATCGACACACACTCTGACGAAGTATTCGGTGCCGTTGCCTCGCACCGACGCTTGAACCCGACCCGGCCGTGCCGCGCGGATCCGGCCGACATCGAGTTGCCCATACTGCGCCAGCACCGCGTTGATCGTCTCGAACCCGCCCACCGCTGTCAGCAATGGCTGCGCCAGATGCTCCCGAATTTCCTTTTCCGACACCGGGGTTCGTGTCGCCGCTTCGGCCAGCCACTTCAACTGAACAGCCGCATCCGAGACCTTGGGATCGGTCACCGCTTCCCCGACCAATGCACCACCCCGTATCTCCGCCACCGTGCCAACCCGGCGACAACCGAACCGAACTCGATCAAATCGTAACCGCATCGGCCCGACCACAACCATCCGATCCGAACCAAGACGTCGTGCACTGGCCGGTTGGGTACAAGCCTTGCCACACCGATAGAGCGGCCTGTGGTTTGCGTTGTCGCATCGAGTGTTACGGCGTTGGGTAGACGTGGTTGATCAGCAAGACGGTGAGGTCGGCGGTGTGGTCGATGAGTTCGTCGCGGGTCATGGGTAGTCCGCCGGCGAGCCAGGTGGTGATGGTCTCCATCATCGCGCCGAAGAGGCTGACGCCGGCGAAGCGCAGGCGGCCAGCGGCCGCGAGGGTGCGTCCGGGGCCGAACAGGTCGACCAAATTCTGATTCGCCAGACCGAGGAAGAAGTCCATGACTTCCCGGCGGCGTTGGGCGACAACGGGATTGGCGGGGGCCTCGAGGAGGGCGATGCGGGCTCGCCGCGGGTCGTCGGTCAGATATTCGATCATGGCTGCGATGGCCGCCCGGGTCAGGGTGGGGATGTCGGCGGTGCCTGTGTGGATCGTCGCGGTGGTGATCACCTCGGCCATCTCGGTCATGATTTGGTCGATGAGTGCGGAGAACAGGGCTTCGCGGCTGTCGAAATTCTCGGCGAAGTAGCGGTCGTTGAGTCCGGCGGCTTTGCACAATCCGATGACGGTCATGGCCGAGAAGCCCTGGGTACCGATGATCTCGCGGGCGGCGTCGAGCAGCGCGGCCCGGCGTTGTTCGCGGCGCTGGTCCGCGGAGACGCCGCCGTAGGCTCGCCGAGCTGACATTCGGCCATTCTGGCCGAGGGTGGTCTCGGATTTCAAAGCGGCGGTCTCCTTCGCGGTTACGCGGCGTGGTCCACGCCGGAGGTGACCCCGCCGATGCGGGTATCGGTCTCGGTGCCGACGAGCGTGCGCATGAACGCGTGTTGACGGCGCAGCCCGGCGCGGGCTTGCCGGTCTCGTCCGCCCGGGACCGCGAGGGCAAGGCCGGAGCGCAGCAGGTTCACCGGGATACGCAGCGCGGGATACCACGGCGGAATGTAGGCGGGCAGCCCGAGTTGGCGCATGCGGGTGCGTCCGGTGTAGGCGGTGGTGATCGAAAGGTGTTGTGCCCAGGCGATTCTGCGGCGGACCGGCGCGAAATTCGGGTAGTGCCAGTGCAGCGGGTCCTCGGCCATGGGCCGGGCCAGCAGGCGACTGGTTTCGTCGGGGACGCTCAGCGCGGTGAGGTAGTGGTAAAGCTTGACGGTCGCATCACGGAAATCATGGGGCAGGTGCGCCTCCTCGATACCCATCAACCAGCCCGCGTAGCGCGCGACATGCGCGACAGCGTCGAGTTCTCGCGGCGTGAAAACCTTCCCCATGAGCAGCCCGACAACAACTGGGGCGTGCAGTGCGCCGAGCATGGTCGCGCCCATATCGCTCTGGTTGATCGGAACTCCCCATTCCTCGGGCCGCCACTCGGGTGAGCGCTCGAGGTGGCGGCGGACGAAGGTGTGGATGAGGCGTACGTGCAGGGTGGACCGGTATCCGAGGCCGCCGCGTTGGAGCCCGCCGTCGCCGATCACGTCCAGCGCCCACTTCATAGTCTCGGCGAAACGCTGCCCGCCGCCGGTGGCTCCGGCCTTGCCCGATTTGGTGAGTACCAGCGTCCGATTGATGCCCGAGGCGACGAATCCGCCGAGAAACGAGACATCGCGTGCGAGATAGATGCCTTCGACGCCCGTGCTCTGGAAGGTTCTCTGGCCCAGTCGAATCTGTTCCCAATCAACCCACTTCGGCGCTGTCTCAACACCTTCGAAGAAGGCGCGCAGCTGCTCGGGCGCGTTCGGGATGCTGTCGATGCCGTCGTTGAGGGCACGCTCGAACAGGGGCCGCGCGGTACCCATTCCGGCCTGATACATCCAGTTGACCAGGGCGTCCATCGGCTCGTCGCTGCGAGTGAGCGCCTCCCCGATCTCCTGCCACTGCTCGTCGGTCGCGGGTTTGATGCCGAGCAGCTTCACCAGCGGGCCGAGAACGGGGACGGTGACCGGCTCGTCCGGGTGACGGGCGGGCAGGGCGGGATTCGGGGTGCGCGACATCGAGCATCTCCTGTGATCAATTCTGGTGTTTTGCTCCACCAGATATTCTGGTGTTAGTGTCCACCAAAATCGCTGTGATGGCAAGCATGCATTCTGACCTGGCCGGAACCGGCCGAACATCGACCGAGGGGTTCTCATGACCACCGACCCACTGCCCCGCATCGCCGACCGGATCTGGCACGACGTATTCCTGCCCGAGGACGTCGCCCATGTGCGCGAGATGGCCCGCGCCGCGGTGGCCGCCCACCTCGCGCCCGTCGCCCGTGAGATCGCCCAGCGTGAGGAATCGGTGGAGGCGTTCCCGTGGAGCGCGTTCAAGGGATTGGCCGGGGCGGGGTGTTTCGCGGTGCCGTTCGAGGCTCCGTTCGGTGCGGGCCTGACCCATCTCATGCTGGGCACCTGCATCGTCACCGAAGAGATCGCCTACGAAAGCTCCAGCCTGGCAGGGGTTTACGACGGACAATGCATCCTCAACGCGCGGGCGTTGTCCTTCGCGCAACCGCACATCCGCGAACAGGTGCTCCCCGGATTGATCTCCGGCGACCTGGTTTTCGCCTTCGCCACCACCGAACCCGACGCCTCCAGCGACCTCACCCCCACCGCTCTGAAAACCGTCGCCGCCCGCACCGCCGACAGGTTCGTGATCAACGGCCGCAAACGCTGGATCACCAATTCCGTTGTCGCCGACTGGGTGTGCGTACTGTGCCGCGACGGCGACAGCGAGAACGCAACCATGCTGCTGGTCGACATGCGCTCACCCGGTGTGAGTGTCGGTGCGCCCGACCTGAAAATGGGCCACCGCGGCCAGATCACCGCCGACATCGTTTTCGACAACGTCACCGTGCCCGCCGACCACGCCCTCGGCGAACCCGGTCGCGGTCTGGCGAGCGCGCTGGCCTCACTGGCCGCCGGGCGAGTCGGCATCGCCGCGGCCGGAGTCGGCGTCGCACAGGCCGCCCTCGACCTGGCGGTGCAACGCCTGCGCAGCCGACAACTGTTCGGCCGCAAGCTCGGTGAGATGCAGTACTGGCAGTACAAACTCGCCGAACACGCCACCGCCCTCGAGGCCGCCCGCGCCATGTACCAGAAGGCCGCCGTCCGCCTCGACCGTGGCGACCGCTCCGGCGAACCCGAAGCCTCCATGGCCAAGTCCTACGCCACCCGCCTGGCCAACGACCTCGCCCGCGACGCCCTGCAGATCCACGGCGGCTACGGCTTCGCCCGCCAGATCGCCGCCACCGGTGAAACCTACCGCCTCGAGGAGATCTACCGCGACGCCAAAATCCTCGAGATCTTCGAAGGCGCCAACGAAGTACTCCAATGGGTGATCGCCCGCCAGGTCATAGGCCGCGACATCACCGGCTGAACCATCGACCACTGACCAGAACACCCCGCCACGCAGGTGTTTCCCCACCCGACGATTAACACACGGATCATCTCCACCGTCAGTCGCTTCCCACTCATGGGAGTCAACCGCACGCACCAGCCGCTTACAAGTCTGTTCGGACCGGCTACTGGACACCCTCCAAAAGATGCTCTGAGCTGGGGTGCTAGCTGACAGCAACCCCCTAGGATGCGAACCTGCGACACGCGACCTGCGGTTTCTTGGTCGCGTAGATCTGCCTGGGAATCGGAACCGTTGCCTGACCTGGGCGAATGATGGTTCCGAGAAGCGCCCTCGGCAGGATTCGAACCTGCGACACCGGCTGTCGCAGTGCCGGATCGGCGTAAGGCCGGGTAGATGGCCATGTCTGGTCGGCCCGTTGCAGGCCGATTCTCCACTTACTCTCCACTTTGATCTGCCTTTCGGTCCCGTGATTGATGGCTTTGCCGAACTGCTCGGTCGAGCGCTGAGGCGTTCTCGGGGTGAGCTTTGAACCGCTTCATGTACTTGTCCTGGCTCATCGAAGGCTTGAGGTGGCCGCCCTGGTCGGCGACCTTTCGAGGTGTAAGCCCAGCGTTGTCCAGCTCGGTGAACACCCATCGGCGGAAGGCGGTCGTGGTGACCCACTCCAGGCCGAGCGCGGCTCGAACCCGTCGCACCTGCCTGTTGAGGTTGTCCGGATCGCGCAGGGTGCCTGTAGCAGACGGAAAGGTCACGCCGTGCTTGTTGGGATTCTTTTTGTTGCGGGCGAGGCGTTCACGAAGCATAGGAATGGCGTAGCCTGGCAAGGCCAGTTCGCGATTGCGGTTCTTCGGATCGTTCTCGTAGCTCACACGGACGAGCCCCTTGCCCGGAATCCGCGTGACCTTACCGTCGATGAGTACGACTTTTCTGTCGAGGTCTATTCCGGTGTCCTTAATGCCGAGAAGTTCCGACTCGCGTAAGCCGGTTGCCGCGAACATGGTGATGGGGTCGGCAAGATCAGCGGACTGACAGTACTCGGCGACGGTGGGGGCCTTGTATCTCGACACCTTCGGTACTCCGCCTTTATCGAGCTCCGGGCATGGAAGGTCAGATTCACAGACATCTATGAGTAATTGAGTTACCTCATCTGCCTCGAACTGCCGTGGCTTCTCCTTCTTCGCCCCGGCGATTGGGCTGGTCTCGCGTACGGGGTTGACCTTTCCGAAACCGTCGACGAATCGGCAGGCCAGCCCGAACATGCCGCTGAGCACGGTTCGGGTTGTGATCGCGTTGGCAATACCGTGTTTCGTCTGGACTGTGTCCAGGAACGTCTCGAGGCGAGGCGTGCTATTGGCTTCGTTCAGCGTGAGGCCGCCGAGCCCGTCCAAGATAAACTTGGACACGTCCGTATAGCGCGAGATCGTGTCTGGCGCCTTACCATCCTTCTCGAGTTTCTTGAGGTACTTCTCCCACAGTTTTCGTACGGTCGAGTCCAAACTGAGTTCCGCACCAACGCTTCGGACGCGGTTCTCTAGGTGATCCAGGAGTTCCTGCTCGGCAGCTGCGCCGTATTTGTCGCGAACTCCTTCAGGTGAATACTTTCGAGCCCGTCTACGCTCCCCGTCGTGATCGCGGATGTAGCATTCTGCGTACCAGTAATTGGTTTCGACCTGTTTGCGGTTGATATGTCCCCATTTGCCGACTTTTCTGCGCGGTCTCGGCATACCAAGGCCCTCCCCTCGCAAACTTATCGCTACCGATCTCCGGGGCGAGTCAACCTTCGAGCCCAGGGAGATACAAGATCGAAAAAGTAGCTGTGCGATAGCTATCGCTCGTTGGGGTTCGGTTTCCGATGTTGGAGGTTGGCGTGGTAATCGCGACCGTGAGCCGGAGCATCGTCGGCGCGGAAGAACTGGCCGATGGCGAGACGCTTTCCGCGGCATCCTCGATATGGCGAAAGAACAATTCGGGTCGGCGTGTAACCCATCTCGTGGTTGAGCGCGCGCACGACGCCTTCGTCGGGTGCGACTGCCGTCGCCAGTCGGGCACGATCCTCGGGAGGGAAGATCTCGTCCGGCGCGTGGTTCCAGTCGATCCACGGCGGGGGATCGGTGAGCCAGGTTACGACCGTGCCATCCGCAATGTGAACAACGCCGAGATAGGTGCCCGCCGTCCGGTGGTATTCGCGGAAAGCTTCCTGCTCCAGAGTCGGATGGAGCGGCCGGGCCGCGTCGGACGTTAGATCTTCCAGCAGCGCCCAAGCGCCAATCGCTTCGTGGTCGTGTCGCGCGCGAATGGTTGCCTGCCAGAGCATTTCGTGACCATCGGCGTGCTGAACGGTGCCGGTGCTCTGGAGGCGGCCGTGTGGATGCGGGTTGTAGAGAAGGTTGAAGACGGCTTCATGGTGGTCGAACCGTGTGGTGCTGCGCCAAAACATAGCGAGCGGCAGCTCTGGAGTGAACTTCTCGTCAGGTGTACCGCTCATTCGCGTGCAGTCGGCGGTCAGGTGCACGAGCTTGTTCGGTAGATCCCATGTCACGCCGGTGACCCGGTGGGGTTCTGGTGGATCCTCATCGACAGGACCGAGCCAGAACTGAACTCCGTGCACCCGATTCTGTGGACCCATGACCGGGAGCGTGTGCAGCACCCACTTGTTCTTCCCTTGACCGAACAGCGCGTTGGTCGGCTCACCGCGGTCGCGAGTGGCCACGATGTGGCGACTGACCGAGTCGGGCGTGATCGCGGTTCCCATCCGCGCCGCGTTGATCGCGCGCTGGAGGAACCGTTCGAGGACCACGAAGTCGCGACCGACACCGCCGTGTGAGACGACGGTAGGGTCGACGGCTGGATCGAGTGTCTCGACCACCGTCCAAGGTGTCCGCGCTGCCTTGACCTTGCGAGTGATGCACATCGTTGGACCTCCCTCGACATCAGATAGCGTCGGTCGTGACGCTGTGCGACTGACGTGTCGGCGGAGTCCAAGTCGCGCCACGCGAAGCCCAGCGGGCGGTTCGCATGATCGCCGAGATCGGCCGATTGATGGCCGGAATGGCGGGTGGCTGTGGCTGACATGGTTCCTCGCGGCGGTCGCTCCAACTCGGACGGGGAGGAAGCAGTAGCTCGTCTCCGCATCGAGGTGGAATTAGCGTCACGGCCAGGGGAATCAGCCACCCAGCACATACGCAGTGAACCACAATGTGATCTTCGTCGCAACCCAGTAAGAGATGGAAGCTATTACTGAGTGGGTTAATGGCGCAGGTCACACTTCGACATGAGAGGCTGAATGTATGGGTTCAAGATCACCTATCGCGATTGAAGAACTTCCTCACGCGCCGGGAAGGCTGCCGCTGCTAGGTGATCTCACGAGCGTCGACCGCAAGCGGCCCACCCAGCATGAGCTGCACCTTGCTCACGATCTGGGGCTCGGTCCCATTTTTCAGCGCAAGATATTCAGGTCGCGGCTGGTGATCGTGTCCGGAGCTCGCCTCGCGGCGCAGTGTCTGGACGAAGCGCATTGGGCTCGCGCCCTGGTCGGACCGGGTGCCAGCTTGCGGCGCGTGACCGCGCATGGTCTTTTTACCGCGCGTAGCAGTGACCCCCTCTGGGGACGGGCCCGTCGCATCCTTGGACCTGGATTCAGCCAAGCCGCGATGAGGGCGTATCACCACGCGATGCAGACCGTTGCTGATGACCTGATCATCGAGTGGACCGCCGAGCGAGGGCCGATCGACACGCATTCCGCGATGACGCGGGCGACGCTCGAAGTCATCGGTCGTGCGGGATTCTCGCGTGACTTGGGCTTGTTCAAAAGCGGTCCGGGTAGTAGCGAATCGCGGATGTTCGTCAACGCCCTCGCGGCAACGCTGCAATGGGCGTCCGAAGCGACCAACGACCTGCCAGTAATCGGTGGAGTCCGTAATCGGTTGCGCGAGAGCAATGTCCGGCGTGATATCCAAACGCTGCACCGGTATGTCGATGCGATGATCGCCGAGCGGAAAGCGCGGCCCACCGACGACGATGACCTGCTCAACCTCATGCTCACCACCGCCGACCCGGACACCGGTGAACAACTTCCCGCCGAAAACATCCGTGATCAGGTGCTCACCTTCCTCGTTGCTGGACATGAAACCACCGCCGCGCTCCTCGAAGTGGCGCTGCACTATCTGGCTACCGACAGTCATTTGCAAGCTGAGTTACGCGAGGAGATCCAGCGCCGCAGTGGAACCGACTACGAGGCGGTCGCCGGAATGCGCCTGATTCGGCAGGTCATCAACGAATGCCTGCGGCTGTGGCCACCGGTTCCAGGCTTCTTCCGACTTGCGCGGACTGATCAAGACCTCGGCGGCTACCGGATCCCCGCCGGCCGAGCGGTATTCGTTCTCGCCTTGGCGGCTCAGCGCGACACCGAGGTCTGGGGCCCCAAAGCAGTCGAGTTCGACCCGCATCGATTCGACCCGCCTCGGTTGCGCGAGTACCCGGATCGTTTCCTGCAACCGTGGGGCACCGGCCCTCGGGCCTGCATCGGCCGAGCGTTCGCCACCCATGAGGCCACGTTGCTGCTCGCACGGATTCTCGATGAGTTCGTGCTGAGCAGCGCCGACGGTCCAATGGTGATGCAGGAGCGTGGGACATTGCGGCCCAAGCCTTTTCAGCTGAGTGCGATTCGACGGACGTAGGTGAAATCCGAGATATTGGAGGAGGTAGGACGCGATGACTTGGTTCCTTATCGAAGCACTGGCGCCCATCACCGAACCCATGACGATCATCGCGAAAGACGGTCAACCTCGTGAGTGGAGCAGTATCAAGCGGCTCGACCGCGACGAAGGCGTGGACCTCATCGACACGCTCGATTGGGTCCGTCGAAGTGGTTCTCATATCCAGCAAGTAGCGCGTGGGCGCACAGGCCAACGCCGAGTCGAAGCCGTGCCGATCATCGGTCCCGACGACGACGTCTATGGCATCCATCTATGGATCGGTGAACCGCACCAGGCAACGCCGCTAACCCGGCCTGCCGCCGGAATCTCTTGGTCGCTCGGTGAGCTCCAGATCAACCAGCGCCTCGAATCCTGGATGATGAGCACCGACGACGCCGACGGATTCAAACGAGTCCGCTCACCGGGGGAGTTCTTCCGGAAGGTCGTGCGATTCGACCACGTCTCCGAACTAATTCAGCTCGCAACGAATCCGAAGCCCGACGCAATGTTTGCCACCACCATCACCGTCCTACACGACCGCGGCCATCTGATGAACTGGCAAATAGTCGGCCGTGGGCGCGCCGATGAACGCCACACCGGCATGCGCGGACTGACGCACGACATCACCGACGTCGCACCGGCAGCGATCGGCCCGCTCGAAACCCTCGGCTTGGCCACCGAGCCGGGGGAGGACGCGCCCGCAGCTGCCCTGCTCGCGTTCCCACCGACATCGCCAACTCCGGTGATAGCTAATTGGATTGGCAAAGTCCCCGCCTGGATCGACTGGCAGCGTGAAGGCGACACTGAACTCATCCACCACGATGACTGGGCCGGTTTGTGTCGGACCACAGTCATGCTCGAAGCTGGGCTGCCGGATGGTGAAGCTGTTACGTCGGCGCGAATCCGAGCCCACACGGCCTCCGGTTGGCAGCCAGTCACGATCACTTCTCGCCGATACCCAGGCGAAGTCGGCAGTCGTCTCCACATCATTCGAATCACCAAGGCCGACTAGCGATTTCGCTACTGAGACTCAATCTGTGATGTTGTCATGGTGAGCCCGGAGCGAGGCCGGTTTCGGTGACAGCCATCGATCAAGGTGGCGGGGTATTGGATGCGGCGCAGACCGCGCCGAAGGATGTTCGGCAAGTGGTTGGGGGTCGGTGATGATCCGATTGGTCAGCGGGCTGCGGCGCAGTAGCGACCAGATCCCTTCAACCGGGTTGAGTTCGGGCGCGCAGGATGGCAGCTGGAAAACCCGCGGACGGTGTACCGCACAGCGGCCCGACGAGCGTCAACCCCGCGCCACCCATTTAACTTCGGTAACTGGACAGACCCTGTGTATAAGTGGGTGTCAGCGCTCACGAAAATCCCCGGTTGAGCCGGTTTCACACGGCAAAGGGGGAAATGGCTGAGGAACGGCAGGGGCCGTTCCTCAGATGCTCGGTCAGGCCGGAACAGCCGTGTGCCGGGCGAGAACACAATCCCAGTCCGGTATTCGATCGGCGATGTTAGCTCCATGTCGAATACTGCCGCACCGCATGTTAATCCGCATGCGGGAACCGTGTATGAACGCGCTCCAGGTCAGTCCGGTCAGTCGCTCTGCGTCTCCGTCCAGATAGTCGATCAACGCCACAGCAAACTCGTCGATGCAGGATTTCCAGAGGTTGTCGACGATTTCGGCGCTGCTTGTCTCGCTTACCGCGGCGAGGGTTGCTTCCTCGATGAGATTGTCACCGTCCGATGCCCTGCTTATAAATCCCTGAGTCGAGTTCACGATTCTCGAGCACACGTCGTCATAGCTACTGGAACGCAGTTGGTCGATGTCGACCTCCGGTACGCATTCCTCCAACACTTGTATGGCATCCGCCCACGCATCCCCGCATCTCGGTTCGAGGTGCGACCCACGAGCATTGAGGAGATCGCGAAACATCCCGAATGCATATGAGCGCGGAACCCCACACCCAGCGACCGCTGCGGCCAGGTGCGTGCATTCAGAGGTTCTCACATCGAGGAGAATGTACACAACCATCAGTATCAGGCACTCGGCCACGCACTCCGGGCATTCCCCGTTTCGCAGAGCGGAGCCGAGCACATAGACACTGTTGATACAGATCCCTTTCGACACATCGTATCGAACATCCAGCAGATCGTGCGATATGGTCGCCGCCATTTGAGCCAGCTCGTAATGATGTGGCAGCACAGCCGAATCGCCCATGGAGGCAACCAATTCAATGATGGGATGCAGTGCCAGCATGCACGCGCGCCTCAATGCGAAGCCGTACCAGTCGGAAACGGTGGTCGACCTGTAGCTGAGCTGTGTGTGATATAGCTGCAGCTCTCTCATCAACTCGTTGACCTGTGAAACGCAGATAACACCATCGATCGAATTCCATGCGCCGGTCGTCCGCCATCGCCGGAAGGTGTCGATCACCTTAGGCAAGGGCCCGGATTCGCTGATGACTGTATGTTCGCGATGATCGTCTGTATATCCGGTGAGCCCTAGCGTCACAACCAACGCAACGCAGCATGGGTCCGCGGTCATGGGCAGCATCAAGCACGTGTATGTTTGCGCGTGCTCGACGACGTTCCGCTCGATCGGGTCGAGACTGCTTGCCTGAAGTTTCTCGCATAGGCGCTGGTGGTGGATCGAGGGTATCGGGCGACTGCGGCCGTTCGCGCCACCCTTCCAGGCAAGTCGCGTTGCGGCACTGTCTCTTCGTGCGCATTCGTCGGCCGCTACGCTGGCGATCAACGTACCGTACGCCGACTCGTGAAGAATTTCCGAGCATGTGAATGCAGGATTTACGCTTCGGCGATAAAACCCATTTTCCATTTCGGGGTCGGCACGCCAGATCAGTTCATATCGGACGACGTCATCGTGATTTATTGCTCGACGCACTTCCGATGCGACCAATATTCTCCTCTCTTCGAGGGGGCTCGTCTCTTGTGGATCTTCCTTTACGCTGTTCGCCGGCTGCGTATTCGGCAGGTCATCGATGTGACCAACATGCCATATGTGTAGCCCGCTCTGATATGTCACCAACGCCGACTCGCCCTTGAACCATATGCTGTGCACGGTTCCCACTTCTGGCAGATCAAGGAAATCATTCCGATCCACGCAACTGGGCAGAATGCGACCGACATCCGATGGACAATTAACAAACCAGCCATCGTATCCCCGGACATGTATTGCTGCCGCAATATCGTGACAGCGACGACGGAGATATTCGTGTACTTCACAGTTCCCGTTGCTGTCGTATTCGCACCGACAGTCGAGATTGCATCGTCTGACATCATCACCTTGAGATGCCCGCCAGATGATCCGATCGTCAATATTCATTCTAGCGTTCCTCGATCGACTGAATGTTATGGCATGTCGCCCCAGAACCTCTCGGAAGAGGTTGTAAATCAAGCCACCTCTGTCCAAGGTCCGATGGTTCGTGACGAACAGGTCGATACCGGCGCCGCGGTGATGGTGTCCTCATCAATGGCGGGGACGCTCATCGTTTTCTGTCTGAGTCCCTGGTGGTATTCGTTCACGTCCACTCCGGTGTGGGCGGCCGGCTTGCGCAGGTCGAAGGCGGTGGCGACCGACAGGTCGCAGATCCCGACAGACAGTGCGGTGGTCATGTGAATCACCTTGTGGTGGGGCGTTCGAGTGTGGTGTGGGCGCGCATCAGTCCGCTGCGGTTGGTTTGCGTGGCGAAAAGTGACAGTTCCCCGCCTAGGACGGCGGCCGTGTCGTTGGCGAGGTGAGTCATCGGTGGACCGAGTTGATGTGGTCGGCGAGTTGGTTCAGGGTGAGCGTTTCGTCGGCGTCTGTGGTGGGGATTTTCACCGCGAATGTTTTCTCGACGGCGATGAGCAGTGTGGTGATGTCCATCGAGTCGAGGCCTTGTTGGTCGAGGGGGAGGTCGGGGGCCAGGGTGGCGGGGTCGAGGTCGATATCGAGTCCGGTAATAAGGTCGGCGATGGCCGTGGCGGTGATCATGATTGGTCTCGGTCCTGGTCGATGTGGTGCATGAGGCATGTGCCCCAGCAGAATCCGACTCCGAAGCCGGTGAGCAGGATGGTCTGGGGCGGATTTTGGTGCAGGCGCTCTGCGAGCATGAGCGGGATTGAGGAGGAGACGGTGTTTCCGTACTCGGCGATCTCGAACGGCAATCGGTCCTGGTCTACGCCCAGCTCTTTGCGTAGGACGTCGACGATGCGTCTGGAGCCGGGGTGGATGAGGAACAGGTCGATGTCGATGAGGTCGAGGTGGTTGCGGTCGAGCAGGCGGCGGATGCTGGCTGGCGCTTCGCGGGCGGCGTTGAGGAATACGGCGCGGCCGTCCATTTCCAGATGTCGTGTGGTGTAGCGCAGGACTGAGGAGGTGGCGGGGGCGGTGCCGAAGTCGGCGTCGCCGAGGCGGTAGCCGGGTGCGCCGCGGGTCAGGTAGGAGGCGGTGGCGCCGTCACCGAAGATCAGGGCGGTGTTGCGGTCGTGTGGGTCGACGATGGCGGTGTAGGGGTCGCAGGTGAACAGCAGGATGTGATCGAGTGCGAAGCGGTCGGCCAGCGCGGTGGCGACGGCGAGGCCGTGGGTGTAGCCGGCGCAGCCTTGGGACAGGTCGAAGGTCATGCATCCCGCGGACAGGCCGAGGCGTTCGTGTAGCAGTGCGGCGGTGTGGGGGATGGGCATGTCCGGGTTTTGGGTGACGACGCAGAGCAATTGAATCGCTTCTGGTTCCAGAGGGATTCGTGCCTGTAGGTCGGCGTAGGCGTGGCAGCACAGATCGCTGGTCCGCTGCCCGGGTTTCTTGACCGCCCGGGTCATGACGCCGATTTTGTCGGTGAGCAAGCCCTCGTCCACACCGAGCTCGGCGGCCGTCGTCAGGTTCGATATCCGGTCCTGCGGTAGGTGTGTTCCGATGGCGGCGAGCACGACCTCGCCGGTGGTAGTGCACCCTCGGCTCATCGGTGCGTATCTCCTTTCGGTTCTCGAATCACATGGGAGTCAGCAGGTTTCGTATACGCGGATATGGTTGGTGACGCCAGCCAGTCGGAATCCTCCGGTGGTGTGTTCGTCGAGGACGTGTCGGCCGCCGTCGGTCGGGAGATGTGTGTCGTGCAAGGCCCGGTAGTCGTCGTAGTCGATCGGTTTGCGGCTGCTGATCGCTTGGCTGGTAGCGGTCGTGCGTAGATGTTCGCGATACCCGGGAACGACTGTGACGGAAAAGAACTCGGCAACGGCGCCCGACCCGTAGCTCAGCAGTCCGATGGGGGCGTCGGTGAGGTCGCCGGCGTGATCGAGCAGCGAGGTCAGCGCCAGATACAGCGATGCGGTGTAGCTGTTTCCGATCACCCGGTTGTAGTCGGTGGTGTAGCGCAGGGCGGCATGGATCGCCGTGGGATCGGGTGTGATTCCGGCCGAGCACATCAGGTGGTGATGGGCTTTGAAGGCCATCGTGGTGAACGGTTGGTGATAGCAGAACGACGCGAACTCGCTCAGGTCGCGACCTCCTCGGCCGGAGTAGTCGCGCCACGCCTGGGCGGCCGCCGCCAGATACGAGGTGATGGAGTAGTGCCCGTCCACGATCGGGGTGGTGCGGTAATTGGGTCGCCAGAAGTCCATGACGTCAGCCGAATACAGCCCGCAGACGGGGTCGAGGCGCGCGATCGCCGGGTCGGCGCTGACCAGCAGGGCGACCGCGCCGGCCCCCTGGGTGGCCTCCGCCGGGGTGTCTAGCTGGTAGTGGGCGATGTCGCTGGCGATTACCAGCACCTGCTGATTCGGGTCACGGGCGATGAGCCCGGCGGCCATCTGCACCGCGGCGGTGCCCGCGTAGCAGGCTTGCTTGAGTTCGACCACGCGAGTCGTGGAGGGGAGGCCGAGGAGGGGGTGCAGGTACAGGGCCGCGGCCTTGGCTTGGTCGATACCGGTTTCGGTGGCGATCAGGACGGTCCGGAGATGGTCGGTGCCGTGCCGTTGCAGGATGGGGGCGGCGGCGGTGGCGGCCATGGTGACGATGTCCTCATCAGGCGCGGGCACGCTCATGGCGTCCTGCCCGAGCCCGACATGATATTTGGCGGGGTTCACATTGTGGTGGCGGGCGAGTTCGTCGAGGTCTAGGACGTAGTGGGTGGTGGCGAAGGACATGTCGTGGATGCCGACCGACGGTGTCTCGTTCATGGGTGGGCTCCGATAGGTGTGGAGGGTCGTTCGAGGTGGGTGTGGGCGCGGGTGAGTTCACCAGGGTTGGTTTGCGCGGCCAGCAAAGACAGTTCGCCGCAGGTGACGGTGGCGGCGGCGAGCACGGCCAGGCGGCGGGCGTTGGCGCCGGGTTCTCGGGGTTGTCGGCAGCCGAGTCTGGTGAGGTTGGCTTCGACGAACGGGTGGTGTTTGCCGTTGCCGATGGTGCCGACGATCAGGTTCGGCAGGGTGCAGGTGAAGTACAGGTCGCCGTCGCGGTCTTCGGCATGGGTGATGCCTTGGGAGCCTTCGACGATGTTGGCGGCGTCTTGGCCGGTGGCCAGGTAGAAGGCGAGCAGCATGTTAGCGTAGTGGGCGTTCGCGGAGCGGATACCGCCCGCGAGCAGGGTGCCGATCAGGTTTTTGCGCAGGTTGAGCCGGGCGATCCGGGCGGCGGTGGTGTGCAGCCGCCGCTCGACCAGGCGCCGGGGTACGAGCAGTTCGGTGATGACGTTTTTGCCGCGGCCGAGGATGCCGTTCACGGCGGTGGGTTTCTTGTCGGTGCAGTAGTTGGCCGAGATCGACTCATAGCGCAGGCCCGGCTGGGTGGCCAGGAGGTGATCGGTCAATTTCTCGGCAGCAAGGGTGGTCATGTTGTGGCCGGCGGCGTCGCCGGTGGTGAACTCGAACCGCAGGAACAGCAGATTGCCCACGATCTGGTGATGCAGATCGACCAGGCGAGCGAACCGGCTAGCCTCGGCCACGACTGTGTCCAGCTGCGGGAGTTCGGCTTTCAGCCGTGTGACCGCGTGGTGGGCGGTGGCCGCGTCATCGGCTTCCAGTAGGACCGAGCGGGTCATGCGGTCGTCGATGAGGGTGGCGGCGATGCCGGTGTCGGTGGCCATGGTGATCGCTGCGCCGCGGCGTACCGAGGGCCATAGCGGGGTCTCGTAGGTGGCCAACGGGACTTCGACCTCGCCGGTGACGGTGGTGCCGGTGATGCGGATGGGTCCGACCCAGGTCATCGGGATCGGAGCAGACAGGTTCGGGTCCGGATTCGTCATTGCGTCGCCTCCACAGCGGCCACCGACATCGGCAGCAGCCACTCCCGCATCGCGCAGCAGCACCACGGTTTCTCGGCTGAGTAGGTTGCCGCGACAGCATTCACTGGTCCTTTCCTTTCCCTGAAAACGGTTGGTGTACCTCGAGTTCGAGCGGCAGGATGCCGACTGCTCGCCACCGCTGGTGCAGTTTCGCGGCCCGGGTGGGCGTGATCAGGGCGATCCCGCAGTCGCCGCCGCCCGCGCCGGAGCTCTTCGCCACCGCGCCCACCGCTTCGGCGGCGTGGCGCAGTGCGGCCAGTTCGGTGGTCTCCACGACCACTCCGGCTCGTGCGCTCACTGTGCGTAGCAGCGCACCGGCGGCGGCGACGGCCGCGACCGCTGAGGCGTCGTCACCGGATTCCAGTGCCGCGATCAGCGTCGCGACGCAGGCGTTGCTGTCCGCGACGAACCGCCGGAAGACCGGTCCGTCGCCGATCGCGTTGTGGCGCAACAGTTCCACCAGATCGCTCGACACGGCCGGATGTCGCGTCCACCCCACCTCGAGGCGCATTCGCCGGGGCGCGGGCACCCGGCGCGCCGACAGGTGATCCCACGGCTCGGCCAGCAGATCGGTGAGCCGGGTTCCGGATCGGGCGACGATCTGGGCCAGTCGCGAACGGTCCGGGGCCCGATAGGCGACCCAGCCGCCGAGCAGCGAGGCGGCCACATCGCCGCCGGAGCAGCGCGGGTCGACAGTGAACGTGGTCAGCAGTGCCAGCCGCAGCAGCGACTGGTCGTCGAGGTCGAACCGGTAGGCCTGGGTGAGCGCGCGGACCACGCCGACGGTCACCGCGCCCGAGGACCCGAGCCCGAATTTGCGCCCGGTGCTGTGATCGTCGAGCTGCGAACGGATCTCGAGGTGGAAGCCGAGCGGCCCGCTCCCTTGCTCCCGGGCGTAGCACTCCACCAGATCCACCGCGGTCAGTACATGCCGCAGCGCGTCGGCGGTCGCCGAATCACCGTCGGCGGGAACCGACCTCGTGCCACAGCGGGTCAACTCGACGCGGTGCTCGCCGGTGCGGGCGGTGGCGATTGTGCGCCGAGCGGATCCCTCGGCCGGCGTCAACGAGACGGTCAGATAGCGATCGACCGCGACCAGCACAGCCGTGCCGCCCGGTTCCAGCACCGCGTATTCGCCCGCGATATACACCTTCCCGGGCACGTCAACGGTGATCATCGGCGCTCACCCGATCGGCAGCGCCGATCGCCACACCCGGTCCGGGCGCGGTCACGACGATCCGCATGAGTATGTCGATCTCTGCGAGGGTGGCGGCCACGGTTGCGCTGTCGTGATGATCGCAGAGCACCGTGACATTCGGGCCCGCGTCCATGGTCGCGTAGGCGGCGATTCCTTCGGCGCGCAGCGCCATCACCCGGTCCAGCACCCGTATCGAATCGGGCGACAAGTACCGCACGGCCGGGCGGGCGGCGAGCATGGTGGCATGCATGCCCAGCGCGTTGCGTTCGGCGATCACCCCCACCGCCGCCAGATCACCGGCGGCGAGCGCGGTGCGCATCTCGCGCAGATCCTGTTCGCAGGATTCGACCCACGGCCAGAACAACGGCGAGGTGTCGACGGTGCGGCGCATCGCCTCCCGGCTGCTGATCGGCTTCTCACCGGTATCGACGAGCGCGACGACCAGCGCCGGATCCAGCTTCGGCGCCGCGACCGGTTCTGCGAAACTGCTGAAATCGCCTGCCGCGCCGAGACCTTCGCCGCGATGCCACTGCACGAACCCACCGAAGATCGATCGCGACGCGCTGCCCGAACCCCGCCGCGCCAGCCGCGACAGCGCACGGGCGTCGAGACCGAGCCGGTACGCTTCCGCGGACGCGGCCGCCAGCGCCGCGAATCCCGACGCCGAGGACGCCAATCCCGCACCGGTGGGCCCGCCATTGACCGTGCGCACTCGCGCATAGCGCCGATCACCCGCCAAATCCCGCACCAGAGAAAGGAATTCGGCGACCCTGACGGCGAAAGCGGGCGGCGCGGGCTCGTCCCCGAGATAGACCTCGTCGACGGTGAGTTCGTCGACGACCGTCACGGTCGTCACCGTCGCGAAAACGCCGAGGGTCAGCGACAGACTACTGGTGACCGGCAGATGCAGCGCCTCGTCACGCTTACCCCAATACTTGATCAACGCGATGTTCGGATGCGCTACCGCGGTGACACCGGAACCCGGTGTGCCAGAGGCTGATCCGGTGTGTGGTCGCGGATTTCGGCGGGCAGTGTCGGAGGTGATCACCAGCAGTCACCTCCGCCTGTGACACACCAGGTTCGGGCCGCTCCCGCTGCCCGCAGGGCCGCGGCGAGCTCGGCCGGTGCCTGCGGGCCCGGGCCGGCCAAGGCGATGACGCAGCCACCGAGGCCACCGCCGGTCAGCTTGGCACCCAGCGCACCGGCATCGAGAGCCGCCGCGATCAGGTGATCGAGTACCGGTGTGCTGACACCCAGCTCGCTCAGCAACCCTTGACAGTCGACGAGCCCCCGGCCTAAGGCTGTCAACCGGCCCGCGGCCAGATCGGCAGAGGCCGCCTCGACCAGCGCGGTGGCGCGGGCCAGCAGTCGCTGCGCTCGTGCTGGATCGTGATCGAGCACGTCGCGCACCCACGCCACCGCGGTACGCGTATCGGCGCCGTGGCCACTGTCGGCGATGACCCACCTAGCCGCGACGGCGATCTCGATCGGACGCGCGGCTCCCTGCTGGAACCAGATAGGCGTCGACGCCAGCACTGCACGGGCGTCGACACCGCTGGCGCGACCGTGCGCGAGGTGTTCGCCGCGCTGCACCCACTCGTAGAGCGTGTCCGGGTCGATCGGCCGGGAATACAGATCGGCCATCGCACGCAGTACTGCGGTGGTGCAGGCGGCGCTGGAACCGAGGCCACGGCCTGGGGGAATTCCGCAGCGGACCACGACGTCCATGGCGGTACCCACCATTCCCCACTTGCCCCACGCTGCTCGGACCGCGGTAGCGGCACCGCGTAACCCGTGCACCTCGTGGGTGCTGCCGTCGACGGTGAACCGGCATTCGAACCCGGCGCCCGCGTCGAGGGCCGCCGGTGCGTCCTCGGGGGCGTCGCACCGATCACACGCTGGATGGACCGACACCTCCACCGTCACCGCGGTGAGGGGAATAGCGATGGCGGGTGTTCCGTGGACGACGGTGTGTTCACCGGCCACGATGACCTTTCCATGGGCGGCACCAATGCCGCACCTGCCGATCTCGCCACCGTGCGGAAGGGCTGTGGGAAGGGGTTTGTCGGCGGGCATCGCCGGTCACCGATCCCGGTGCACGACAAGATCGGCCAGCGTGATGAGATCCTCGGCTGCGATCCCGGCGGGCAGTGCGTCGCGCGCCGCCTGGACTCGATCCTCGGCATACTGCCGCGCCCACCGGCGGCCTCCGGCCGCTTCGGCCAACACTGCCGCCCGCGTGACGTCCGCGGGGCTCATCGGCGTATCGGAGCAGTACATGTCCGCCAACTCCCGAGCGGCCGGGCCCCCGCCGTGCAGGGCGGCCACGACCGGCAGCGACCGTTTGCGGCGCGCCAGGTCGTTCCCGGCGGGCTTTCCGGTGACGGCCGGATCGCCCCAGATTCCGAGCAGATCATCGATCGCTTGGAACGCCAGCCCCGCTTGGCAGCCGAAGGTTTCCAGCGCGGTAACCATGGCCGTCGATGCTCCCGCACACAGCGCGCCCAGCGCGCAGGCAGCGCCCATCAACGCGCCGGTCTTGCCCATCGACATGCGCAGATATTCCTCGACATCGACCGGGCCGCGAACCTCGAACGCACAGTCTTCATGCTGGCCACGACACAACTCGACGACCGCATCCTCCAACCGCGCCACCGCGGCGCCCGCGATACGCTCGGGCAGGTCTGTTGCAAGCAATTCGATCGCGATGGTGTGCAACGTGTCACCGAGAAGGATGGCGTCGGGAATCCCCCAAACACTCCAGACGGTCTCGCGGCCACGCCGGGTCCGGTCCCCGTCCATCACGTCGTCGTGCAGCAGGGTGAAATTGTGGACCAGCTCGACCGCAGCAGCAGCCGACCGGACACCGGCAGGTACATCGCCGCAGACCGCAGCGGCACTGGCAAGAACCAGCGCCGGACGCAACGACTTTCCCGACGCCACAGCACCAGACACCCCCGCGGCATCCCACCAGCCCAGATGATATCCAGCCATACGACGAAGCGGCTCAGGCAAGGCATCGACCGCCTTCACCACCACCGGAAGACTCACAGCGCGCGCCTCGGCCAACAACTGAGCGGCGGTACGCCGCGACACCGGACCAGCAGTCACCGTCCCCGCCGACACCTGGGCCGAGACAACACCATCCCCCGCGCCGGAATCACCTCCGATAGCAACAGCTGCATCAGGATATACGGACACGACAGACCTCGAATCTTTCACATGAACTGCGGTCAATTCAGAACTGCAGACACGCAGTGTTGGTACTTGTCTGTTTTCTGAAAGTCCCCAACTCGTCACGCATTGCGATACACAAAGACGCCCATCGGCACTGACCGAGCAGCCATGCGTCGATGCCCTTTCGTCGCAAACGATAATCCAATATCGCTGCACCGGGCTGGCTCGTCGATGGCAGTCGGCTCCAAACTCTAATTTCGAATATATGCCCCCATTCTCGCCGAAGGCGAAAGACGCTAAGCGCATCGCATTTCGCAGCGCCACGACCAGCATCGACATGCATAGCCCATATACGACGTCGCGAAGTTGTACGACGCCGTAAAATTGTGAAGTCGGCGTGTTTTCCGACTCAAGTTTGCGGCATGCGGTCTCGCATTGAGAACATCGCAGACCAAACAACATGTCGGGCTGTTCCGCACCTCCCGACACCGCCCAATTGCATGTGAACCGTTGGCTCACCGAATTGCTTGTGTAACTGTTCAACCAAGTTTCCCAAACTGATGAATCGGCTCGCAATACTCCGGGCGCGACACTTATATCCAGCAAGATCGCGACTGCGGATTCAGCAACCGAACAGAGTAGACATTTCCGACTGTCCAAGATTCTCACCACGGTCCGCCTGTCAACGGACCACCGCAACCCGACCTAGAAAGCAACGCGGCAGCAAACGCAAATTCGACGGCGCGAAACCCTGTCAGCCCCACTTGCCACGGCATACCCATGGCGCCGGGATCGGGATAGGTACCGTCGTCATGATGCTGATCGGCAAACCCCTCACAGGCACCAGGACCGCACTTAAAACGCTGGTCGGCAGGCTCGGCCAGCTACTACCCTGGGCCGGCGGACGATTGCTTCGCTGGACCGCCCTCTTCGGTGGCCGCAGCGCGCCGTGGGCTGGATGAGCGAGGATCGCCTTCGGTTCGACCACGATGACGGTGTCGAATTCCGGGCCTTTGGTTGCTGCCGGGGTCAGCACGGTGAGCGCCATATCGAGATGTAGTCCCTCGGGCGCGATTACGCGGACCAACCGGGCGGTGACTTTGCCGACGCCGCCGATCTATACGACGCGCTGACGCGCGCCACCCAACGCTTGCACCTCGTCCATACCCAACCGCTGCCAGAGTTCTTCGAGGACCTCGCGATGCGGACACTCAAGCCGATCCGCATGAAATCCACGAATAACCGATGAGGTTCCGATCGGCTCACGGTAATCCGAAGGCCAGCAGGACATTTCCCGGCAGGCCCTGCGTGATCGGGTGCAGATACCCGGAATTGATGTACAGCATCCCATGCGCGACGACCGCGCCGTTGCCGTTCAGCGAACCACCCGTGCCGGGAACCAGGTTGGTGCCGAGGTAGGTACCCAGCGTGTTGAAGTCCCATACAATGGCGCCTGTGGCGGCCGAGAAGGCCCGGATGTGGCCGTCGACGCTGCCCTCCCAGACCAGGCCCGGCGTCGCCGACACCGCGCTCGGCATCGCCCGGCACTGCTGATCGACCAGCTGGACACCGCTGGAGGGCGGGCACGTCGTCGCCGGATTCGGCGTACTCCAGATCTGATGGCCGTCCGTCGGGTCCAGGGCGAAGAGCTTGCCCGGATCGGCCTGGTAGGTAGCGACATACAGACGGCTACCGTCATAAGCCGCGCCCCACTGGATGCCCGCCAGGGACTCGGTCCCTTGCGCACCCGGTATCGGCGGCTGTGGCACCGACAGCTGCGACTGCCAGACGAGTTGGCCGGTTTGTCCGTCGAGTAGGTGGTAGATGCCGGTCTTCTGACCCGCCCCGACGACCAGGCGGCCGTTGATGGTGAAGATGTTGGGCTGGGTGCCGAAGTCGAAGTCACGTCCGGGGACCGGGCAATTTCCGCCGGCAGGTGGTGTCAAACAGCGCACGTTCCAGGTGTCCTTGGGGGTGAGCTGGTTGACCCATTTCTGCGCACCGGTATCCATATTCAGCGCGACGATCGCCTCGGTTCCCGCATCCGTGCCGGTATACGGGTTGCCGGTGGTGTAGAACAGCGTGCGCGAATTGAGGTCGATCGTCGGCGAGGACCAGACCGCTCCGCCGCTGGGTTCGTAGGCGGGTGTGCCGCCGGTCGGTTGCGGCGCCGCGATGGTGAAGTGCTGCCACTTCAGTGCTCCGGTCAACGCGTCCACCGCCGCGACGCTGCCGCGGAAGGTGCAACACGCGTAGAGCGGGTTGACGGCCTGGCCCTCCTCTTGACTGGAGGTGCCGATGTAGACCGTGCCGTCCACGACCAGCGGCGAGCCGGTGATTATCGACCACGGATGCGTGTCGAGTTGGCGGACCCACTTCTGTGCTCCGGTCGTCGCGTCCACCGCCCACAGGTTCGCGGAGTTGTCGCCGAAGAACACCGTGCCGTCGGCAACCGCCGGCCCGTCTCGCAGGCCGTAGGCCGGGACGTGACCGAGCGTGGTGTGGGCGTCGAAGGCCCACTTCTGCGCGCCGGACTTGGCGTCCAGCGCGTACATCTTCCCGTCGCGGCCGCCCACGTAGACGATGCCGCCGACCACGGCCGGTTGGCTGGATGCGGCTACGGCATCGGGAAAGGCGAACGCCCACTTCAGCTGCAAATTGCCCACATTGGCGGGTTTGATGACGTTCTCGTTCGCGTTGTACCGCGAACCCGCGGTGTCGTACTGCCACATCGACCAGTCACCCGAGGGAAGGGCCTGGCCGGTGCCGGGCAGCGCGAGGGTCACGAGGATCACGGTTATCGCGACGGGGATGCGCATCAACCCGCGGGTTTTCGTGTTCATTACATGCTCACTCTCTGCGGCACCGGCAATCTGTGCCGTTGTGAATTAAATCGAAGAGAGTGTGATCTGCATTACACGAAAGGTTCTGTGGATTGCAATGTTTTCAGTTGCCGATCGGGTATTGGAAGATGCCTTGAACGACGGTGACGACCTTGCGGAGCCATTCCGGCCAGGTGGACTGGTCCAGCAGCATCGAACCCTCATCGTTGAAGACGCAGCCGTCGTGGACGGGGACACCGTCGAATCGGTCCTTCAGCCAAGTGATTTCCTTCGCCCAGCCGATGACTCTGGGGTCACGGATTGGCTCAGTGCATAATTCGCGGGCTTGGGATCGGCCATTAAGTTAATGGCCGGACGCGATCGTGTGCCAGTTGAAGTGACACCGATCGAATCCGGATTCTCCGCATACCGTGTGACATGCATCCCCTCAGTGCGGGGGGGCTACATGACGCTGAGCATCACCGTCACCAGAGGACCGCCGGCCGGGGGCACGATCAACTCCGTCGCGGCGCTGGCCACCGATGGAGATGGGCAATTATCTGACTGGTCAGAGGCGCATTTTTCACTCAATGATTGCCAGTGAGTTGCGGAAGGCTGCTATAATCGCCATTAGCTACACCTCGTGTGGCGCCGTTCGATCCAGGGTGTGCTGATCCGCCCTGAAGGCCCGACCCAACTTCGGTTGCTGGCATAACATTCCGAGCGCAGCGGGATCGTCGGTTCCGAGCGATCCAACCAGGGACTTCTCATTTGCCCTGTCGGTGGGCAGCCTCTTCATTAAGAGGCTGAGTGTTGCGTCCTTCTAAGCCCTTTCGGGCGGATGGGCCTTCGCTGGGCGGTCGTATGTAGTGGGCCGCCCAATCCAAGCACTCCGCAACCGGCTCAAGGTGCGGACTCCCAAAGTGTGAGTCCTTGTCGAAAGCTGTTGGCGTGAGGGCGGATTGGAGTCTGCCGTGACTGGAGATCATGCAGTAAGCGGTGTTGACCAGCTGCTGAACATTCACGAAATTAGTGCCCGCACTGGGCATTCCCCGTATCGCATTCGTCGGTTGCGCGTCACTGGACACGAATTGTATTCGCGTGCTTGGAAGAACGGTGATGCACCGAATTCGCCACTGCTGCTTGAGGAATCGGTAGTCAATGAGTGGGTGCAGCGTCGTAAGGAAGCGACCGTCCGGAGGCAAGCATGAGGGCCCGGATGTGGCATTCGCGGACGGATGCGGCGTTGAGCGAATCGCGTGAGCGGCTGATTACCGAGAGTGAGCTGGCTCGGATTGATGGCGGGATCGACGATCTTCGGCACCACTGGTGGTGCCTTGATACGCGGTGCCGCGGGTGTGCTGTGGAGCGAGGGGGCTGGTGATGCACGTATTTCGTCGGGTGGTGGCAGGTGCCGCGCTGGCGTCGGTGGTGGTCGCGGCCAGCGGTTGGACGGCTTACGCGCAGGAATCTAGCGCCGGAACGTGTCCTGCTCTCGCGGTGTTCGGTGTCCAGGGGACGGGGGAGTCGGCGCCGGACGCCGACCCCAAGACCGATACCGGTGTGCTCGCATTGATGTTTCGGCCGATGATGGCCGCGGCATCCGGGCTGATCGAGCGAACCTACGTGCCGTACGAGGCGAGCTTCGGCGGCGCGACGGCGGGCGGTTCGCTTCCGTATTCCCAGTCGGTCGGCCATGCCGTAGATCGGTTGGACCAGATGGTCGGCGAGATGGCTCGGCGGTGCCCCTCGACGCAGTTCGCCGGGGCTGGCTATTCGCAAGGTGCGCATGCGATGTCGATGTGGGCCAAGCGAGTCGGTGGCGGGACCGGCCCGATTCCCGCTGATCGAGTGGCAGCCGTCGCATTGTTCGCCAATCCGGCTCGATCGCCTCGGTCGGCAGTGTTCCCCGGCCGTCCCGGAGCTACGTCTCCGGCTCCGGCGCCCGGAACGAGTGGTGAGGAAGTCTCGAAGGTCAGCGTGACCGACCCCGGTCTTGGCGGTGCAGGTATTGCTCCGCTCAATGATGTCGAGCAGGGATATGGTGCTTTGACCGGACGGGTCGCCGATTTGTGCACTCCTGGTGATTTGGCTTGTGACGCACCGGAACACGCGCCGGTCGTCCACCTGATCACGAACATCGCGGGCCAATCGAATCTGGACCCGAACGATCCCGTTGCGGCTATCTCCACGGTGGCGGCTGCGTTGGCGACTACCGCGTTCAAGACCGGAGTCGCGGTGGTCAACAACGACATCCACGGCAAGAGCCTGGATGAGCTGAGCTATGAGCCGAAGAAGTCGATCTCCCAGCGGCTTGCGGAGATGTCGGACCCTCGTAGCCCGATGCCGTCGGCGGATGAAGTTCTTTCGGCGGTATTGAAGGTAGGAACTATCGCGTTCAATGCTGTAAAGACCGTCGTAACAAAGGTTTTCACGCCAGACACGATCGCGCAGTTGGCGACGGTCGGGCTTGCTGACCCGGCGGCCGCTGCGATGACATTGGGGACGAAGGTGGCCTCGGCGGTGGTGGAGCTCGTGCCTCCGGCGGCTCAATCCCGGATGGTCAATGAGGCGTTCGCGGCGTTGAAGGACAACATCACCGATAACCGAGATCTGTTCAATATCGCCACGCTGGTCAAATACAGCGACACGATCGCGAAGCACCAGGGCTATGCCTCTGTTTCGGCATCCCCCAACGGGAAGTCCCCGTTGACGGTTGCGGCGGATTGGTTCTCCGCAGCTGCACGTGACATCGCCGCGAGCGCTCAAGGCCCGAGGTGAACACCTATGTTGGCCAAGGCAATTGGTTCTTCAGGCGACGGACTTGTGCTCGGGGAAGCGAATCCGAATCTCGTGATCGCTCCCAGTGCAGCGGAGCGCGCCCCAGTTCGGAACGTGCCGTTGGTAATCGACGGTGATCTCGAGCCTCGGTGGGCCGTGATGGGAGCGCACGGTGGTGCTGGTGCGTCGACCCTGACGCGATGGTGGCCGATGACTGCTGACACGGATCGAGCGTGGCCGGGATGTCCGGCTACGACCCAACTGGTAGTTGTGACAGCGCGAACTTGTATGCCCGGTCTGACCGCGGCGGCGACCCGCCTTCGCGAGTGGCACGCCCAGCTCGCACCGCCGGGGGTCCTGATCGTCGGGCTCGTCTTGATCGCCGCGCGCCCTGGGCGAATTCCTGCGCCGGTACGGAGATACTGCGACATCCTCGCGCCATTGGTTGCGGGCGCGGTGTATTCGATCGGTTGGCACGAATCCCTTGTGGCGCTGGAGAAACGGGAACTCGCACCGTGTGATCTCGCCGCGCCGCTGCCGCCGCTCCGCAAACGGTTGGCGCTGACCGACGCCGCACCTCGCGATGCCCACAAAGCCGCGGCTCAGATCACGGAATCCATCGCCGGATTGCAGGAAACCGGAGTCCTTCAACAACTTTGAACGGGGAGCTCGTATGTCTACTTTCATGCTTGCGCAGTCGGCAGTGTCCTACCTGGCTGACACCATCCAAGTTGTACCGACCGCACCGCCCGGTTCCAACGGGCTGCTGAAGATCATCGGCTGGCTGTCCTGGGCCGCCATGGCTGCCGGAGTCGCCGGAATCATCTTTGCCGGAGGCAAATTCGCATGGGAGCGCTGGCACGGCGGCGCGATGGAGTCCCCGAAGATCGTTTTCGGTGCGCTCGTCGGCGGCATCCTCATCACCTTTGCCGGTTCGATCATGAATGAAGTCGTGTCGTGAAGTCGTTGCCGAGTTCGGTAACCCAACCGATGCTCGAGTTGCTGGGCTGGCTCGGCTGGATCGTGACGTTGATGTGCATCAGCCGAATCATCTGGGCCGCAGCGTTATTCATCTTCAGGTCACACCGCTACGAAAGCATCGAGGGCTTGCTGGGTTCGTTGCTGGGTGGGGTGGTTGTTGGTTCCGCTGGCCTTATCGCGGCAGCTCTCTACGCGCCACTTTGATGGGAGGGAACATGCGACTGTTCGGAATCATAAAGACCGAGGTGTTTCTCGCGGGCATCGTCGGGTTCGGTGCGTTGGTTGGTTGTGGTGCAGTGCATCAGGCCGCGGGCAATGGCGCACCCACGGACGTTCGTTGGGTGGACTTCCAGGGGGTCCAGCTGCCGGTCGCCGATGAAGGCCCCCGACACATTGAAGGACCGATTGCTACTGGGTACGACGCGTCTCCGGCCGGTGCCGCGCTGGCGGCGATCGAATCCACCGTCCGCATGTCTGTCGCGACCGATACGCAATGGCCAAAGGTCGGACAGGTACTGATTGCGGCGGGGCAAGGGCGCGATCGTTGGGCGACTGCGCGAGCTCAGCTTTCGATTACCGAGCCGATCGCGCCCGGCTGCGCACCAGAAGTTCTTGGCTACACGATCGCGGATTTCACACCCAAGCGAGCCGGCGTCGCGATATACGCGCGTCAGGCTGACGGCTCGCTGACCCGCAACCTAGCGGGTGTCACCCGGCGAGATGACAACTGGTTGCTCGACCTCGCGGCTGATCCGAAAAGCTCTGTGCTGTCGGCGGTTACGAGCGTTCCGCCGGACATGGTGATCCTTCGTGGAAAGGAATCACGGTGATGGCCTCCCTACGAGGGCTACTTCCGCTGCTCGCCGTCGGCATAGCCGTCACCGCCTGTGGCTTGCTGGTCGCGGTCGGCCATCAGCACGGTGACGAGCAAACCGAGCAATCGCCCTCCACTTCTGTGGTTGTCCCGTCTCAGTCGGATGGGCCGCGCGAGTTTGGGTTGCCGAGCGCCGATATGTTCGGCAATCGCCTCGAAACCACGTCCGACCGTGGCGGTGTCGCTCTACCGCAGGATTCCGCCCAGCGCCCTGCGGCCGAGTCTGGCCCGCTGTACCTCATTTCACCGCCATCGGGAATGATGTGGCAGCGGGGATGGGGCGGTGCGGCACTTGGGTTTTCGCACAGCGATGGACCTACTCGCGTGCACGACGGCATCGCGTCGGGCTTTGCCGATACACCGCAGGGTGCGGGTCTGGCGGCCTATGACGCCCTTGGGCGGACCCTTGCAGCACCCGATGGGATCTGGCAGCAGGTAATCGCGCAGCGTTACCTCGGGGGCGGGCAGGCGCTGATGGACGGTATGGCCAGAAGCCGACGTAACAATCCGGCGGCTTCGAAATACGTTGTCGTTCCGGACGGATTCCGCATTCTGCCTGGGTTTCGACCGGACTTCGCGGTGGTCGAGATCGCGGTTCGTGCGCACGACGGGTGGGCTTCGTCGACCTGGCCCATGGTCTGGGTCGGGGACGATTGGAAGGTTCGTGTGCCGGACCGCGTCGACGATCTGTGGGCATCGACGCATCTTTCGTCACTAGCCGGATTCGGAGTTTGGAAATGAGCCCCCGGACCACACTGCGGGCCACGGTGATCATTGTGTTGACGCTCGCGGGTGCAGCCACGATGGTCGGTTCGGCTCCGGCGCAGGCGCAACCGAACCTCTGCGACCTACCCGTGGTTGGAACTGTCTGCACCGTAGGACAATTCGCCGTTGATCCAGAAGGCGCCGCAACCTCGATGGCGGCATCCGGATTCAAGGGCATCGTGGATTCGATGCTCGGCGGCTTCGGGCGGATGCTCGAATGGTCTCTGGCGTGGTGGATCAAGCTGCCCTCGACCGATCTGACCCAGATGTCGGCGCTGGCCACCGTGCGCGAATACACAACGGGTCTTCAGGTTTTGCTGATGACCGGCACGGTCATGCTGACCGCAGGGCGACTCGCGATGGCTCATCGCGGCGCGTTGGCGGGTGAAGTGCAGGAATCGTTCACCACCTTCGCGCGTGCTGTGTTCGCGTCGTGGATGTTCGCCGCCGTCATCACGATGGCTACCCGCAGTGGTGACGCGTTCTCCGAGTGGGTGATCAGCGATGTCACTCACGACGATGCGACCGGAACGCTGTCGCGGATGGCCGACTTCTCGCACCTGGTCGGCAAGGAGAGCATCGGGCTGGCAGGGATGTTCATCCTCGGCCTCATCGGATTCGTCGGCGCTCTCTTGCAATTGGTGTTGCTGGTGATCCGGCAGGCGCTGCTGATCGTTGTGGTGGCCGTCATTCCGATTGCCGCGGCCGCGGCTGGCTCGGGACCGGGATCGCAGGCGTACAAGCGGCTGGTCAGCTGGTCGATCGCGTTCGCGCTATTCAAGCCGGTCGGAGCGATCGTCTACGTCGTCGCCTTCGAGGCTGCGGGATCGCCATCTGCCGATGGCCAGGAGCGCTTGCTTGGACTGATCCTGCTGGCGCTGGTCGCGTTGGTGTTGCCCGCGCTGATGAGGATGGTCGCGCCGGTCGTCTCGACGATGGGCTCCGGCGGTGGGGGCGTAGCAGCGGCGGCAATGCTCGGCGGTGGTGTCGGCATGGCGGCAGGAGCGGCTGCAAAGGCCGGAGCCAATGCGTCCGGAGATGCGCAGTCGGCAGGTGACGACGGGGGGTCTCCTGGCTCGGGCGGGACGGGACCCTCTTCTGGCGGCCGAGCGATGACTCCTGGAAGCTCCGGCGCCGATGGCGGTTCACCTCCGCCCGGCACAGGCGGAGGCGCGGCAGGTGCCCGGACAAGTCAAGCGGCGCAGGGTGCGAACAGTGCCGGCGCCGGCGCCGGTGGCGCGTCGGCTGCATCGGGTGCTGGAGCAGCTGCTGCCGGGCCTGCCGCACTAGCGGTCGGCGCAGCTCAAGCAGCCCACACAACCGCTCAGCATGTCGGTGAGCGGGTGGGTAGTGAGGCCGATGCCGGTACCGAAAACGGTTCAGGCGCAATGGGACAACACGAGGTGAGGCGATGACTCAACGGATGTACGGGCGGTGGGAGCGTCCCCGGTCGGCCGGACTGTTCGGCTTCACCTGGGGTGTGTCGATGCTCGGCATGGGCCTGGTAATCGTGGTGATGCTCGGCTTCATGATTACCCGATCTCTGCTGGTCGGCGGTGGGCTGGTCGTTGGCGCGGCGATCGTCTTCGTGCCTATGGCGGTCACCCGCAACGGTCGAACCGGTTGGGAGACTTTAGTTTTGCGATCACAGTTCTTGCTTGCACGTCGCCGGGGTGAGCACATCTACCGGGCTGGGCGATTCTCGATGATCCCTGGCGCATCCCGGCTGCCGGGACTGTTGGCCGACTCGGGGATGGTCGAGTACGAGACGCCGGGTGGTCGTCGATTCGCTATGGTCCACGTCGGCCGGACGGATCACTACACCGTGGTCCTGCGGGTGAAACCGCGGGGTAAGGAACTTGTCGATCAAGCCCAAATCGATTCGTGGGTCGAAGGATACGGCGCATTCCTCGCAGCCCAGGGACGCGATGAAGTTGTCGCGGTGACCGCGGTGCTCGAGCATGTGGTCGAAACCCGATTGCAACAGCGCCGGGAAGTCGAGAGATTGGTCCGGCCCGACGCACCGGAGTTCGCGCGAGCGGTGATGGCTGAGGCCGGAGCAAGCGGCGGATCCGGAGTCCGCATCGAAGCGCGTATCGCGTTGACCTACCGCGCAATCGGCGAAGCCAAGACGCGTCGCGATGTGGCCGAGCAAGCGAAAGAAGTGGGCCAACGATTGCAGGGCGTGCTCGCGCACTTGCACAATGCCGGACTACCAGCCACACCGATGGATGCCGCCGAAGTAATCGGAATGGTTCGCTCGCGCTACGACCTTGCCGCGCAATGGGATATCGAAGCGGCCGGTGAAGACATCATGTCCAGCCAAAGCTGGGACAAGGTAGGGCCGGTCTCACATCTCGATTGCTGGGATCACTATGTTCACGACGGTGGGCGTTCGGTGACCTGGGAGATGGATGCCGCACCGCGTGGCACCGTGTTGGAGACCGCTCTCGAGGAGCTGATGCGCCCTCGCTCCGACGTACCGCGCAAGCGGGTGGCGATCGTGTACCGGCTGCATTCTCACGGTGAGGCGGCGCAGTTGGTGGACTCGGACTATCGAGATGCGCTCGCATCCGAACAAACAGAACGCGGAATCGCTTCTGCCGCAGCATCAATCCGAGTAGCGAACACGCAAGCCGCACGCCACGAACAAGCCCGCGGTGCGGGTCTGACCCGATTCGGCGTGTTGATCACCGTGTCCGATCGGCTCGACGCCGACATGCCAGGCATCGAGGTGATCGTCAAAACGATGTCGGCTGCATCTCGGCTCGGCGTTCGACGCTGCTACGCATACCAGGCGGCGGCCTTCGCGGCCAGCTTGGGAATCGGGCTGATTCTGCCTGAGCACCAGTCCATCTCCCGGCGGATGTCGGCATGAAGCCCGCCCGGACCACCCGGCTCGCCGGAATTCGGGTGCTCACGCCGGACGCGCGGCGCGCCGCGGAATCCGCTGCGGTATCGCGAGGGATGCGGCGCTTGTTCGCCCGATACCGGCTGTGGCAGGACGATGCCCGACGTACAACGGCGTTACGACGCGAAACCGACACCGCGCGAGATGGATTCGACCGGCGATTGGCGAAGCTGACCGACCGCGGATACCGGGGTCTCGGCGGCGGCCGAGCGTCCGTCGTACCGGCAGTGCCTGAATGGCGCTCCACCACAACGCAAGTCGCGGGACTATGGCCGTTCGTTGTTGGTGCCGCTGCGCCGACGGTCGGAACTCCGGTGGGGCACCACTTCGTGACCGGCGAACCGGTTCACTTCGACCCGATGTCTTGGTTCCTTCGAGGATTCATCACCGCTCCGAGCCTATTTGTGCTGGCGCTCAACGGATTCGGAAAATCATCGTTCATTCGCAGGATCGTCACTGGCGCGGTTGCGGCCGGTGAGACGGCGATGTGCTTGGGCGATACCAAACCCGACTACCGCGATCTGGTCGAGACGGTCGGCGGACAGGTAATCGACCTCGGCTACGGGTACGGGAAATTGAACCCGTTGGCCGTCGGTGCGCTTGGTTCGATCATCGACCAGTTGCCAGACCCGGATATGCGACGGCAGGTCTCCGCACGGGTCGAAGCCGGGCAAGTGACCGTGGTCGCCGCGCTCATCGAGCTGGTCCGGGGCTCTCGCGTAGCAGATTACGAGGAGACACTTCTCGCTGCCGGACTGCGTGAACTCTATGGTCCAGGAGGTTTCACCCCTGCCGCGCCGCCATTGTTATCGGACCTGCTGGAGGTCATCTCCCGCGGTGGTGAACAGATGATCCGCTTCGCCGAGGAAGACGACCTCGATGCCTACCGGGAGGCCACCAAACCGCTTCGCCGGTCGCTGCGCGCGCTTGTGGAGGGGCCGTTCGGCGAAGTGTTCAACGGCCACACCACCGTCATCCTCGACCCGGCAAGCCCGGCGGTCTGCGTCGACGTGTCGCACATTCCTGAAGGCGACACACGGCTGCTCGCCGCAGTCCTGATGGTCTGCTGGAGCGACGGATTCGGTGCCATCGCGGCCGCGCACACGCTTGCCGACGCTGGGTTGGCTCCGAAACGTGTCTTTCACGTTGTGATGGACGAAATTTGGCGCGTACTCGGAGTCGGCGATTTCATGGTCGACCGAGTGGACAGCCTCACCCGGCTCAACCGCCCACTGGCCACGTCGTTGATCATGTGCTCGCACACCATCAAGGACCTCGGCGCATTCAACTCACGAGCATCTGCGAATAAGGCACTGGGATTCATCGAGCGGGCGCGAGCAAAGGTGATTGGCCCTGTTGGCCCGGAAGAAATCGAACGACTCCGCGCAGTCATGTCTTTCACCGAAACCGAGAAGCTCTTAGTCACTTCATGGTCTGCCCCGCGTCCCCTGAATGATAGCCATGGCAGCGCCGAGATCCGTGAAACGCCGGCTGGAGCCGGTTGCTTCCTGCTCAAAACCGGTGAGGACAACACGCCTGGCATCCCATTCCGCATGACCTTCACCCCAACGGAGCGAGCGAGCGGAATTCACAACACAAACAAGCGATTCGACGGAATCGACATTCGCTAGCAGGCGAACTTCTACGGCATGCCGAGCTACTTGGAATGGTGGTGTCGCTGTGGACAAATCGAAGTCTATTGTCGCTGCGGTTATTGCCGCGCCGATGCTGTTGTTCGCGGTCGTGATTGTGATCGTCGTGACGGTATCTGGAGGATCCTGTGGTGCAGCGATACCAGAAGGGGTGAGCGGCTCAACGGGAGTTGAGTTCGATGGATTCACTGAATCACAGCTGAAGCTCGCCCGTGACGGTGTGGCGATCGGAAAACAACGTGGTGAAGCAGAGAACACGATTATTGCCGAACTCGCTGCACAGGCAACCGAGTCCGGATTCAGAAACCTGGCGAATGTGAATGTGCCGGATTCCCTGCCCTTTCCGAACGACGGCATCGGAGCCGACCACGATAGTGTTGGGCCACACCAACTTCGAGTACTGGTATGGGGCGCGGTAGGCATGGCCGCGCTCATGAACCCTACCTATCAAATCAACTGGTTCTACGATCAGGCCGCACGACTGGGACCTGAAGCTCGCGCTCTGGACCCCGCCAATCTCGCGCAGGCAATCGAAAAGTCCGATCCAAATGCATACGCGCACAGCCTCGACCTGGCGCGGCAGTTGTACGGGCGATTCGCCGATGTTGACGTCAGCACCGTACTAGCCGGCGGCGACGAGTGCCGACAAGTTGGCTACGGGGCGCCCACGGACGGATCGTTTGGTGCCGCAGTAGTTGCTGCGGCTCAGTCCTGGATTGGTACCCCATACGTATGGGGAGGCGGCGACGTCAACGGGCCGACGGCAGGGGCGGGCGGAGGAATTGGCTTCGACTGCTCTGGCCTAAGTCTCTTCGCCGTAGCCAAAGCATCGGGCGGCCGAATCGTGTTGGCGCACTACACCCAAGCGCAGCAGGATGATACACGCGGAATGGTTGTCCCGTTCGAGCAAAGGCGCCCCGGCGATCTCATCTACTTTACCCAGCCAGGGGAGTCGGATTCTCATCATGTCGGAATCTATATGGGTAATTCAACCGGTGTTGATCTCGTCATCAACGCGCCCGCCACCGGGCAGGACATCAAAGTCGAGCCACTCTCCGACTGGAGCGGTGAGCGTCTAGATATCCGCCGGTTCGGTTGATCCGTAACGGCATTCGTGTGTCAGGAAGCAGCTCCTGCGCTCCATGCTAGACGGGAGGAATTATAAATGACAGGTCCGTCATTCGAGCTAATCCTCGAAGCCTTCACGAAAGTTAGCGGGCCACCCAAGAGTGTCGGTGCGTGGATGACCTTCCTTTGTCCCGTCCCAACTCACGAAGACCGCCATGCCAGTGCGGCAATCAAATATGATGCGCAACAAGAGAAGACGGTAGTTCGCTGCTTCGCTGGATGTCCAGATCACCTCATTCTCGACAGCCTCGGATTAGGGGTAGCCGATCTGTTCGACAACCATGGGCACGTAAGGGTGAGCACCCGGACCGACCATGTTGCCGCGCGGTCGGATCAAGCCAAACCTGTTGTGGTCAAGAAGGAATCAAAACTTGGTGAACAGACAGGTCGGCGAGAAGTCGTTGCAACCTATAGTTATCTGGACTCGGACGGGAGCCTTGTCGGACAAGTAATACGAACCCGCACGCCTCACGAATTCGGTGTAGCGAAAGGCTTCTACCAGCGGCGCTTTGATCCAACGACTCAACGATGGCAGCTCGGCGGATTCGATCCGGTGCTCTATCGGTCCCCGGAGGTAGCAGCGGCCATCGGCGCCGGCCAGACCATCTGGATATGTGAAGGCGAAAAGGACGTAGACCGCGCCCTTGATCTCGGGTTAACCGCCACCTGTAACGCGATGGGGGCCGGAAAATTCACTTCAGCTCACGCCTTCCAGCTACGCGGCGCCCGGCGAGTCGTCATCGTCGCCGACCGCGACGTTCCAGGGCGTGCACACGCGAACGACGTCCGCGAGATGATCACGCCACTCGTCGGCGAGGTTCTGCTCGTCGAAGCCCGCGACGGCAAAGACTTCTCCGACCACATCGATGCGGGACACGGCCTCGGGGATTTCAACCTGGTCAGCCAACTCGATCCAGATTATGACCTGACGAACGTGGTCGAACTGCTTCCTTCTCCAGACGCCCATGAGACCGCTGAGGTCACAGCACGAACGATGGACGGCCAGGCCCAGCGGCTTCTTTCGAAATCCATGGTGCGAAGCCAATTTACGAACCCAGCGAGCAGGGTGCGCCCTGGCCTCGTGGTCGGTCGAGACCCCGGAACGTGCGAAGGAATGGAGCTGTGACCGGGTCCATCGCTCTGGGGCAGACACATATCCACCTGACGGACAACTGGTTTGGAGGCGGCAATGACTGAAATTGATGACATAACAATGCAATTGGCGCGCGCAGCCGGGCGAGCCCTACACGCGGCGCGATCCGCGGTCGAACGAAGTCGTCAGCATACGGCGCAGCAGCGTGAAGAACTTCGGCGGGAACGCGAGCATCGCATGCGTGCTCTCGAAAATCAGCTCCGCACAACGATTCTTGAGCGCCGCTTGGCCGACCGCGAGGGGAACCGGCAGCTCGTGGCCGAACTCGCTGAGATCGAAGGCCAGCAGCGCACTGACGAGCTGATAGCCCAATGGGCTGCCGCCGAAGCGATGAGGGCGACCGAACCCGACGTAGCCGATGCATGGACTACGCGCCTCGAAGAAGCCGGGATCGATCCAGAAGTAGCCCGTGCTCGCGCAGACGAACTCGCATACCATCCTTGGGAAGTGGGGGAGATGTCCGAAAATGAGCGGCTGGCTGCCGATTTCGCCGATATGGCGACGGATATCGCCGAGAATCGCGGCGCAACAGAAGAAGTCGACGACATCGTCGGTCACGAAGGTGCCGAGACGGAGCGTTTGATCAACCTCGCTCATCCCGACACGTACAGCATCGGTCCCGCGGCAACTCCGCCGATCACGATCACTCCGCCCGGCCAAGCCGTCGATCTCGAACACGTTCCCCAGCTCTGACCGCCCGACGAACGGAGGTGTGGCGCATGAAGGTAACGCGAGAAACACGACGCCCCAACAAGTCTGCGATCGGACCGGACACTGCGCTGATTATCCTCGGCTGCGCGGTGATCGTATCTTGCCTGGCGATCTGGGCGGCAGTGACCACAGGTCGGTTCTTGGCCGGAATGCCGGTGGTCGCCGATCCGGCGGCGGCGCTAATCCGGCTCGCAAAAGGCACCTATGAATGGCCGTGGCAGTCGAGTGTGCTTCTGGCAGCTGCACTTTCGATTCCGACGGCGGTTATCGCCATCGCATGGCGCAGAATTTCGAGGCGCTCGCGGATCGACTACGCCGCTCGCACGATGCAGCCGATATCAACCCTGAGCGGCGTCACCGAGCGCGACGTGACGGAGATAGCCAGACGTCTGATGCCAGAAGCGGTCGAAATCGCGGATCGCTTCGTCGGAGTGCCTCTGGGCCTCACGGTGTCCGGTGGCCAGCGCGTCTATCTGTCCTGGGAAATGCCAGCCACTTTCGTATCCGGAACCCGCACCGGCAAAACAATGGCATGGGCCGTGCCGTCGGCGCTCTGTGCCCCAGGGGCGTTGCTGTCGACGAGCAACAAACCAGACCTCTACATCCATACGCGCTACGGCCGCGAGCGCCGGGGGCGGGTGTGGTTGTGTGACCTGCAAGGAGTGACCGGCACAAGGCGAGCCGAATTCTGGTGGAATCCCTTGCGGCACATTGAAACCCTCGCCGACGCCCGCAAACTCGCCTCCTTCTTCAGCACGGCGTCCAAGGAGCCGGGCGCCCGCGTCGACGCGTACTTCGACGGCGGGGCGTGCGAACTCCTCTCGATGTACATCCTCGCCGCCGCCTGCGCCGACGGCGATCTCCAGCACGCCGCCGAGTGGTTGGGCCGCGACCAGGACGAAACGCCGGTTCTGATCCTGCGGCTGCGCAAGCACCACAACGCCGCCCGTCGAATCAAGGAGATGCAGTCGGTGACCTCCCGGCAGCGAGACGGTCTTTTCGATATGGCAAGGCGCTTTCTGGGCAGCCTGTCCGACCAGGCGTACGCGCAGGTGGTCACTCCTCCTGCGCGGAGCAAGATCTCGGTGCAGGGCGACGAACGCGTAGGCATTGTCGTCACCCGAGAACAGGAACCGGTCACTCACAACCTTCCGGAGTTCGACCCGGATGCCTTCGTCAATTCTTCAGACAGCCTGTACCCGCTCAGTATGGAAGGTCCTGACAGTGCGGCACCATTGATGACCGCGCTGGTCGGACAGATCCTGGAAGCCGCCCTGACCTCGGCGCGGCGGCGGCCCGATGGTCGGCTGCGGGTGCCGCTGCTGGCGGTCCTCGATGAGGCCGCGAACTGCTGCAAACTCGCGGAACTCCCCAACTACTACACCTACGCCGGCGGTCACGGTCTCTGCCTGATGACCTTCCTCCAAGTCCTCGAACAGGGCGTGCAGATCTGGGGGCAGGAAGGTTTGCACAAGATGTTCGCCCAGTCGGTGGAGGTATACGGCGGCGGCTGCGGAGACACGGACTACCTGCGCCGCTGGGTCGACTTGATCGGCCCGCACGAAGTCGCCGACACCCAGATCAGCACCGGCCGCGGGAACACAAGCTACACCCGCTCGTGGCGCAGCGAACCAATCTTCGATGTCGCAGAGTTGGCCGCGCTGCCGAAGGAACGCGCGGTAATCCGCTTCCCCGGCAACAAACCGGTCCTCGTCCGTAAAACCTGGTGGACCGAAACCGAGTTCGCCGCCGACATCCGCCGATCCATCGAATTGTATGGAGGCCAGCAGCGATGAAAAGCACACAGCCCCAACAGGAACCACCTGCCTTGGCATATCCGTGGTTCGTCGAATGGGCGGAGGACTGGTTCTTCCCGCAGTACGCCCGCCGCATCGCGGCCGGGAACCGCGACGGCACCTACACCTGGTGCGCGGAATGGTGGCGGCACCGCGAGGTCGCCGTCCGCATAGCTGCCCTGTGGCAGGCATGGGAAGCTGCGCGCATCACCCCAGACGGATCCACCATGAGCGCGTGGTGGCTGATGCATGCCGATCCCCAGATGCGCGCGCTCATGGATGCGGCGAACGGGCCGATGTGGCGCTGTACCCCTGAGCGCCACGAACAGGTCGCGACGTTGCCGGTCGAGCCCGTCCCTGTCGGCTACTTCTCGAAACATGCTGCATAGCAATAGTTCCAGCAGCTTAGAACATCGAATCGTTTTGCTGGCAACGTGATTCAGATTGTCGGCGGCACAGCAGCCGCGCCCCCTGTGTCTACGTCATCAGGAACCCGGTCATCGCCCCAACCATCGTCCTTCCGACGAGCGGAAGTTTACGATATCCGTTGCGGGCAAGGAGTATTCGGAACGAAAGGACGCATCGCGGGCACTTGTGGACATCATGCGGGAAGCCGCCGCTGTGTTGCGGAATCGTCCGGTCGACGAAAGCCACACCGTCGCAACGATTGACGGCTTCGACGTCGAAGTCCGCTACAGCACCGCCGAATCACTGCTCTTCGTCAAGCTGGCCGGTCTCGCTGTCGCACCACGTGCCATCGAACACGAGAAGCTTTACCTCGACTCCAAGAAGCAGGCCGGGATGACCGCCGAAGAGCGAGAAAGAGCCCTGGGCCAGTTGGCATCTGGACTCATGACCCGCGTGGAACACATGATCGACGATATTCCGAAAGCCCTCGAAGAGCGCCGATGGAAGCTCCAACTGGACGCCGACCGACTTCACCAGTTGGAGACCGAACCGCCTCCGGGCTTCGACCGACTCGACGAACTCAAGGCGATGTACGACGAGTTGGATGCGCTGCAACGGCAGCTACGACAAGAAGCGACGAGTCCGGAAGCCCTCGCACGACGCGAAGCGCTGTACCGGCGGCTTGAGGCGAAGTGTCGGAGCAACGGCTGGAGCTTGACGCTCAATGCCACCCCGGCCATGTGTCGCGAGTTGAATCTCGACTCGCCCGGACAGGTTCGTGCACTCATGGCCCGACGGCGGGACGAAGCTCTTCTCAATGCCAGCGAGAAAAGGTTTGTTGAAGATCCACTGCGTAATTCGGCCAGCAAGACGAAAGTCGTCAGCGCGCAAGGTAATAGCGAAGGCCCTACTGTTCTCGAGCTGGTGACGGAGGCATCTAGGAGCCGTGCACTGGAGCCAGTAGATGACAAATCGGACAATATGGCAACGATCGTCGCTTTTCGTGTACCGCATCGGGAAGTCGGGTTCGATCCGACGGATTGATCTACTGTGCCTCAATCGAATTGCGGCAGTTGATTGGGTTACCAGCTTCGTCCCATTCCAGAACAGTCTGCAATTGGCCTGTGTCGCCAAAGAACTTTTCTCTAGCCAGCTGGCCGTTCTTGTGCCATTCGTGAAAGACTCCGTGCGGGAGCCCGTACCGCACTTGCCCTTCAGATTTCAGGGTGCCGTCGGACCACCATTCCCTATCGGGCCCGTTTGGTATGCCGTCGACATAGAACTGTTGGGACAGAAGTTTCGACCACCTCGCCAGTGAACGGTTCGCCTTCGTGCTCAAGGCGAAGGTCGTCATCCCAGGTGACAGCGTCCGTGTTGGCATTGATCCGTCTCATCATGTCCAATCGCGATTCAGTGTCGCCCCGGCATAAACGTCAACCCCGAAGTCTTGCCACGATCAGAGTTCGAGACGTTCTCCTTGGCCAAGCAACCTTCGATTATCGTGGTCCACGCTTAGGTCGACCTCCATGGATCGTTGAACCAACCGTCGCGACGTTTCCGTTCGAAGTACTCGTCGTCTTCGTCCCAATCGGCGGGTTGGGTGTTCCGTTGCGGGCGCTGGGGAGAGGGAGGCTGTGGGCTCGGAGCCGATGGTTGGGGTGTGCCTTGAAATGGGGTCGTTTTGCGGCCGGGCGTGGCCCATGGATCCGGTGCTAGTCCGGTAAATTGTTGCGGCGCTGCCGTTTTCGCTGGCGGCTCCGGCGCCGGTTTCCGTGGCAGCGGCTGCGCCAGCGTGTCGGTAGTGCGTTCGCGTTGGGCGCGTAGGCGAGGATCGTTTTCGATGCGCGTGATCGCGACCGCGACGGACTGTCGGGCGTCCTCAAGCGCTACGGCGTGCAGGCGGACGACCGAGTCGAGCAGGGTGTCCAGGTCGAGGCTGCGACCCATTTCGGTGACCCTGATTGCGTGCAGGCTGCCGTCCGCTCCCACTTCGACGGTGACCGCGCCGCCGAGCAGCGAGGCGGTGGCGCGGCGGGTGAGCGAGGCGTCCAGCTGCTCGATATTGCCCGTCAGCGGGTCGAGATCGGCCATCGAGTCATCCCCCTTCTTGATTCGCATAGCCTATAGTGACCGGGAATTGCAGACCAGCAGGATCAGCTGGGTTGGGCGGCCGACAAGGAGGGGCGGGCCGTGGATTCGCAGGACATTTTGTATCTCGACCCAGCCGCGACACGTGCGCTGGCGGACGGATTGGGGACCGCGGGCGAGGAAATCCGTGTGATCGGCAAGGGCGGCGCGATCGTCGACGGTGTCGAGGAAGGGCTGCCTGGTGCCAACGTTCCGACGACGCTGCACACCGTGTCCCGGCGGGCCGATAGCGCGATGGGGGCGGTGGCGACCGCGTTGATGGAGATGGGTGGGACCGCGGTCGCCGCGATCATCACGTACAAGCAGCAGCAGGAGCGGGTCGCGGCGGGGTTCAAGGCTGCCACGGAGGGTATCCGATGAGCCAGCACCTGACCGTGAAACAGGTTCTGTCGTGGAAGCCGGAAACCCTTGTCGCGCAAGCGAATGAGTGGGAGCGGCAAGCCGCCGAGTTGCGCACTCGCATGGACAGTCAGTCGCGTGCGGTCGATGGCTCGCGCGAGACCTGGACCGGTCGCGCGGGCGATGCGATGCGTGACCGGTTCACCCAGGTCAACGAGAAAGCGACCAAGGTGCGCGACGCTCTGGAGCGTGGTCGCGACGCGGCGAAGGTCGCCAGCCTCAACTTCACCACCGCCAAAAGCCTTTTGGATTCTGCGAAGAAGACCGCGGAGAGCAAAGGGCTCGAGGTCCACGATGACGGCACCTGCGTTATCACCGAGAAGAAGAAGCAGTACGTCTACGCGGCGGTCAACGGTGACGCCGACAAATACACCACCGCGATCTCGGCGCTGATCATCGACTGCGACACCCAGACCGCGGTGGTGAAGCAGGCACTGAACAATGCCGCCCAGATCGACGACGAAGCCCAGCAGGCGATCAATAACGCCTTCGCCGATCTTCCGACCGCCGAATCCTTCGGCAACGCAACAACTCCCAAGACCGAGGCGAAGCAGCCGCCGAAGAACGGCACTCCGAAAGAAAACCGGCAGTGGTGGGATTCGCTGACCAAGCAGGAACAGGACGCGGTCCTCAGCACCCAGCCAGCTTCGGTCGGCAACCTCGACGGCCTGCCCGCTGACGTCCGCGACCAGGCCAACAAGACCGTATTGAAAACCGAGCAAGCCCGGCTGGACAAAGAGGTCACCGATCTCACCAACAAGCTCAACGGCATGAAGGATGCGACGCCTAACGAGTTCTCCGACGTCGCCTCCCAGCTCGAAGATCGTAAACGCCGCAAGGCGGACGTGGACAAGATCGCTGAGGTACTGGGCAAGAAGCCTGACCACAAGTTAATGGTGTTGGACACCATGTCAGGGCGGCAGGTACACGCCGCAGTGGCCACCGGCGATCCGGACAAGGCAGACCATGTCTCGGTGACCACGCCTGGGCTTGGCACGAACGTCCGCGGCTCGCTCAAGGACATGGTCGGCGAGGCCGATCAGTTGAAGGCTGAATCGGAACGGCAGTTGGACAAGGCCGGGAAGAAGAACGAAACGGTCTCGACGATCGCCTGGATTGGCTACGACGCGCCGCAGAAGGATGCCGACATCGTCAATGTCGGGTTCGAGTCGCGCGCGAAAGAAGCGGCCAAGCCGCTGGCCAACTTCTATGAAGGGCTCGATGTCGCCAGCACCAAGAACGATCCCCACATCACCGCGCTCGGGCATTCGTATGGGTCCCTCACCACCAGCTTGGCTCTGCAACAGAAGGCGGGCGGAGTCGACGATGTCGTGTTCTATGGCTCACCCGGATTGGGCGGTCACATTCCCTCGGCCGGTACTCCGATTGCGCTGTTGGGGCTGAACGATGTTGTGCACTCGCCTTCGGACTTGGGGTTGCAGGACCATCACGTCTACGAGATGACCGAAAAGAAAGATCCCGTCGTGGCCTTCAATTCCTTCGGTCGCAGTCCGCATTTCATGCCGTGGGTCACCCATCTGAGCACAGATCCGATTACGGTCGACGACCGCGTCTACACCGGCGCCGAAGGACACGCGGAATATCCTCGCACCGACCCGAAGACCAATAATCTGCACCGCTCGGGTTACAACCTGGCCGCCGTCGTCGCCGGTCTTCCCGACAACGCGATCAACCCACCGGGACAATGACACGCAAATTCAGCAGGTTCCAGCGAATCGCTCTCGGCATCGCCGCGGTCGGTGCGGCGGCGATGCTGCTACTGATTGGATGGACTTTCGTGAGCATCAGCGACAGTAATCCCCCGCATACGAGCGAGAAGGACACCGCCGAAGCAGCACAGCGTCTGCTGAAGCTGCCTCCGCTGGAAGACGCGGAAGCTGAGCTTCGGGCGGTCGTGCAGCAGATCGGCGCTGCGGCAACCGAACTCGTTCCCGGCATGAAATGGGAATGGAACAGAGACCCGATGAGGTCCGACTGTCCGGCGCCGTATGACCAAACTAATGGTCAGATCTCCTACCTTCGACACTATTACTCCGACACTCCGATTCCTGACGACGTGTGGCCGCAGTTCCTCGACCGGGTCCGCACGATCGCAGCGACCGTAGGAGCGACCGCTCCGGAGACGATGCAGAATCAATCCGGTACCGCGAGTAGCCCAGGGAATCACGACGTTTGGTTTTCCAATCCCAGCAGCGGCACCACGATCAAGGTCGGGACTCAACGCGCGTCGGTAATCTCCGCGACGGTCGGCTGCCATCTGCCCAAGGACAAGTTCAGCTCACCGACTCCAACCCCCAAGCCCACCTCCTGACCTGTGTACCGAGTGACCGGAGAAGCGTCGCACAGTGGCTGATCTTGGCCGCTCAGTAGCGCGGCTGAGACCGCAAATATTCGTCGTGTTCCTGGTCTTCGCGGTAGTAGCGCTGGGTGAGTGTGGTGAGCCGGTTGATTTCGGCGGCCATGGCAGCTGGGTCGATCGGCTTGGCGATGATCGGATCTCCGGTCTTCACGTAGTAGCGGCCATCCGCGTAGTCCATCCACCAGAAGCCGCGGCCGAAGCCGGGGCGGGCGTCGATCGCGGGACCAGCGAAGACCGTGATCTCACCGAAGCCGAGGCGTTCGCGCTTGAAGATGCGGTCCAGTTGCCGTGTGACGCTGATCTCGTAGGGTTCGCGCACATAGCGGTCGCGGTCCGCAGCAAGGTCCTCACGGCGGATCTCGATAGGCGGCTGCGCACCGGCACGAATTCTGGGTAATGCCGTAACGGCGAGTGTGGCAACGTGATTCGCGTTGCCGTAGCTCATCAGCACATCGCCCCCGGTGTCGGGCGCGGTGCCGGGCGACTGCGCTACAGCCGTACCCGCCTGCCCCTGTACCGCGCCATGGAACCGGTAGACGTTCGGTCCACCGAACCCCTTCAACTCGATGCGGACTTCCGGGTCGAACAGGGCCTGTAGTGCCCGCTCCAGTTCGTCAGTGTGCTTGCCGAGCAGGGCTTCCGCTGCCGCATCGCGTTGCCGCTTCAAGCCGGAGAGATCGGTTGTCTCCGAACGGAATCTGAGCGGGTAGGGCAAGCGGTCGCGTTCGTGTGCGGCACAAAGGATCTCGAACTCGAGGCCGGTGAATCTCCACGTGTGCATGCGTTACTCGACATCACCGATCACCGGCGGCACGGCCTTCGGCAGCGAATCCAGACCGGTGACCTCCTCGCCATTGCGCTTGTTGATGAGGTAATCCTTTGTGCCCGAGGTTGTTTCGTCGTCCTTACCCTTCCCGGCACCTGGTGCACCGCCGAACGGCGTGCCCGCGGCGCCGGGACGGGCGGTCGTCGAGTTGGTGCCGCGGGCGGCTGCCGGTGTGACGCCGGGTTGCTGTGGTGTGCCGGACACGCTGCGGCCCGGTGCGCCAGGCGATTTCGGAGTGCCCGGGGTAGTGCCCGGTGTTCTGGGTGTGCCGGGGATGGTCGGTCGGCTCGGGCTCGGTCGGCTCGGTGTGCCAGGGGCGGATAGCGTCGGCGAGGCGGGGTTCGGGGCACTCGGCGTGGCGCTCGGATTCTTCGCCGTGGCGCTCGGGTCGTTCGACGGGGTCGACGTGGGCGCCGGCGAGGTGGTGGTGGACGCGGCTTGGGTCGAATCAGGCGTAACGCTCGTCGGCTGGGTGCCCGGCTGCTGCCCAGTTTTGTCGTTCGGGTTGTCGCCGCCGGGCTTTCCTTGCCCGGAATCGGTCGGCTGGCCTCCGTCTGCCCCATCCGGGTGTGGACCGCCAGGATTCGGTCCACCACCATCGTTCGGAGCGGGAGTTACCGGCGGCGGTCCGGACGAATCGGCGATCTGCGGCGCATTGGGCAGGACTGGGACACCCCGGTCAGTTTGATGCGCGACCTGGCCATAGATCGTGTTGAAGATTCGGTGGCCTTCCTTCTCGGCCTCCTCGTCGGTGTAATCGCCTGCTTTCATCACGCCGTCCTGCGGCAATGACTTTCCACTGAGATCGGGCCGTTGGGAGACGCGGGGCATCAACGCCTGGGTCTGCTCCAGGCCGGTGTGCATCTCCCGGAGTTTGTCGGCAACCAGCATCGTCGCGGTCGCCAGCGGCCTGGACTGTTCGCTGTAAGTATTCACCGCCGACAACGCCGCATCCGCGGACGTGCCGGTCCATCCGCCCGCCAGTGTCTTGCTGAAGGCTTGGTTGAAGTTCGAGACCGCATCGCTGAGAGACAGGCTGATCTTGTGCCATGCTTCGGCGACCTGGAGCACTTGCGCTGGCCGCATCTGATCGACAACGGCGGTCATCTCCGACAGCTTCATCGTGTCGTAGGCCGGTTCGGTACCCGGGATCGTCGGCGGTTCGATGTCACCGTGGAACACCATGTTGAGGACGCTGGTCGCCGCGTAGATGTCGGACCGCTCTTTGTTCCACTGCTCTTGGGCGGCGATGATGCGCGCCCTGTACTCGTCGTAGGTCATTTCGGAGCCTCGATCCCGGAGAACTTGTCCGCAGTGGCCTGATCGACCCCGGTTATGTTCGCAATGGCTTGTGTCACAGCCTCTTTCGCCAACTGAACCGCTTCGATGTGTTGTTTGATCACGGCTTCTAGCGAAGCATCGGTACCAGATGCCTTCACTTTGAACTTCTCCTGTAAAGCCTGACCAGATGGGAGCGGTCCGAAACCGGAAACGTCCGCCAGAAATTTGATCTGGGTCAGGACCGTGCCGAGCTTCTCAAGATAGTCATCGCAGACCTTGTCCAGCCCCTTGCCGATCGCAGGGTCGAGTTTTATCTCGCCGGATTTTGCCAGCTCAAGTACCCGGCGCCATCCAGCTGGATCTTGACCAGTACTCATTCCCCCTCCTCATCAACTTGGTAGATACTTCGCCAGGTCGTCGACGCTGCGGCTCAACTCGGCGCAGGGGTCGCCCTTTTTGCCGATCTCGTATCGGGTCAGCACACGGAAGAGCGCCGAGCCATGCGGAATCTCAACTGCGAGGCCGCAGTTGAGGCGGTCTCTGTCGCCCACGTCGAGAAATTCGATCGCACGATGTGTACCGACCGTGCGCGGCTTGAATTCCTCGTAGTCTGTGCGGCGTTGAACATCATCGAGACTTGGTGTTCCGGACAGGATTCCGAGCGTGTACCAACGCGCGGACGACCGCCAGCTGCATATCTTCCATCCGTCGAAATGGGTGTCAGCAATGTCTTTGGTTTTAGTGCTGGGATTCAGGCCGACCGCCGATATCGCCGAGTCCGGCAGATCGCAAGGATTCCACAGCGCTGCATCCGGGTTGGCCGAGCTTGTTGCAGCCGATGCTGCGCTCGACGGAGCTGCGGTAGTCGGTGCCCCCTTGGTTGACGTTCCGCAGCCGGTCAGCCCGGCGAGTACCAGCACAACGGCGCATAGCGTTCCCGCCCTGCCTGTCATCAGTCCCCTTACTGCTACTACCCGCATTCGCCTGCGGTGCGATGGGCTCGATCACCCCCCGCTACCTGCACGAACCCTATCAACTAGCGCATTAGTGTCTGCAATCTTACGGACTGGAAGTATCTGCCGCCGACGTCTCCGCTGTTGATCTATGGGAGGGCGTCACGGGCCTCCAGGCAAGCGGCGCCGGCCTGCGCAGATTTCAGTGGCCAGGTCTTCATAGCCCACAGCCAACTCGGCAAGTTCCTCCCATACGTTGCCGAGCTCCCAGCTAGAGGTGCTGGTGAGGGCGATGAAGGCTCGCGAGGTGAGCTCGGCGAGGCGGTCAATGATCGGGCCGACGGTTTCGGTGTGAACGGCGGCGGCGTACGGAGCTGGCGGTATCCGGGCGGCAATCCAACGGTCGATCTCACGCACCAAAGCTGAACGCCGCGAATCGATTTCGTCTACAGCCTCGCGGTCTGTCAAGGTGACTCGGTCTGTGGTCAGCCGCCGAGTGTGCAGGTCGGCCAGCTCAGCGGCCCAACCCAGGACTGGGTGATCCCCAGAAGCCTCACCCCTACATGCTTGTAGGAGTTGGTTTTTCGGCGGGAACGGATCGTTCGCCATCGCCGTGCCGATCAAGCTGGGCAGCGGCCGATGCCGCCCAGGATCGCGAGGCGGGTGATGGGCAGGTCGGGGCCGAGCCAGTCCTGGACGGGCGCTACACCAGGGTCGAGGAGCGCGAAATCGGCGACGAGTTGCGCTACCTCGGTGGTGGTGCGGTATCGGATTTGAGCGCTGCTACCAAGGGTATCGGTCGTGGTTTGGTCGACGAGGGCCTGAGCGGATTCGCACCAGGCGTGGGTGAACACGAGATAACTACCGGGGGCCATCACGCGGCGGAACCGGGTCATGATCGCGGCTGGTTGCTCGTGGTCCATCACGTAGTGCAGGACACCGACGAGCAGCATCGCGACTGGTTGCGACCAGTCGATCCTGGCTGCGGTCCGGCATTGTTCGACGACGTCGTCGGGATGGCGTACGTCGGCGAGCAACGCCGTGACGCCGGATCGCCCCCAGGTCGCCGCATTGCAGTGCGCGTAGACGACGGGGTCGTAGTCGATGCAGGCCACGACCGCGGAGGGTTGGACCTTCTGTGCGACCTCGTAAACGGTGGGATGGATCGGGATGCCGGTGCCGATGTCGACGAACTGCCTGATACTGTTCTCGGCGGCCAATTGCACTGCCTTCAACAGGAATTGGCGGCTGAACCAGGCCATCGTCCTGGTGTCGGGTGCGACGGCGAGCATGCGGTGGGCGACGAGCTGGTCGACCACGTAGTTGTCCTTGCCGCCGAGCATGTAGTTGTAGATCCGGGCCGCATTCGGTTTAGAAGGATCCGCACCAGCAGGAACCCGCCCATGGTCGTGCCCTGCGGCAGCGTTCATGGGGCCACCACGTGGAGCAGCCAGTTCCAGAATCCGGCGTAGTCGACGGCCGTGGAGACCACGAGTTCGTGTCCGGCCGGATCGCGGCGCAGGCGCGCGTCGCGTTCGATCTGCACCCGTTCGAGGTGAAAGTCGGTGAACGGCAGCCCGAGTGCCGCACTGACGGTCAGTGGGTCGTGCATCCAGGAACCGCCGCGTCGGGTGAACCAGGCGTCGAAGTTCGCTGTCACCAACCTCGCCCATGACGGTGCGTTGGTGGTGGCGAGTCGTCGGTAGAGGTCGTCGTCGGCCGTGACGTGGAGAGCAGGGTGTGCGGTGTGGTCCGACAACACCAGTCGCGGACGGTTCAGCAGTCGCAGCGCCAGACCCGCCGAGCGGGGATCGGTGTGAAAGTTGTGCGAGGCGCGATCGGGGTGACGGTAGTGATCGAGCCAGCCGCCCATCTGGGTGACGGCCAGCCGGTCGGCCAGGTCTGGGACGACCGACAGGAGATGGGCAAGGTTGGTCAGCGGGCCCAGCCCGATCCAGCGGATCGGACCTGTTGTCGCGGAGACGATCCGGGTGGTCGCGGTGACAAACGCGGCGGATTGGTCTGGGACGCCGGTGATGTGGTCGTCGAGGAGAAACCGGTCACCACCAAGTTCGATTCCCGCGTAGACCGGAACGTCGTTGCGGTCCAGGGCATCCAGCACCGTACGTGCGAGTTTCGCACGGCGGCAGTTGGTTTCGTCCGCAGTGATCACCACCAGGTTCTCAACCCGGCGGGCCGCAACCACCAGGGCAACGATATCGTCGGCGTCGTAGCCGATATCGGTGTCTAGAAATACGATCGGATGCCGCATGTCGTCGAGGCGGCGGTGTCGATCACTACTGCCCGCCGTCAGGTTGGTGGTGTCATCAACATGTTGTATGGGCGTATCGGTAGACATCGGCATCGAAGCCTCTTTCCAACAATCGGTTGGCTTTAATTCCTCACCGAATAAAGGAATTTCGGTGCGAGATAGACCTTCGCGTGTTCGGCTTATTCGCGGCGTCGGCGGGATGAGTCGGGTCTGGCGTGACCGGTGGCGATTAAGGTGTTGAAGGCTGCGGATTTCCGTGGGCATTGCTCGGTGGAGCATTCGCGGTGACACTGCCTTTTGCCGGTGCGCTTCATCCACAGTGAACGGCGTCTCGGGCGCGTCGTGAATCCATAACCGTGGCCAAAAATTCTGCTGCGCAGGCGCATTCGCTTTCCTGTGGCGTCCTTGCGGTCGGATCCAGCCGTGGTGATCGTTGCGAGTGTGCAGGAGCATCCGCGCGAGAGAGGCGAGTGCGGCGATGACTATGAGGGTGATCGCGATCGGTAGTAACCCGTGCACGGGAACTCCTATCGAAATGGGTGGTATCCGATTGCCGAGCCTGCGTCAGGCGAGTGGAAACAGCGCGGGTAGGCGGCGGGTGCCGTGGGCGAGTTCGTCGGCGAGGTCCTGATAGGCGTGTCCGGCTTCGTCGAGCTGGACGGAGTAGTCCTCGAATAGGCTGCCTGGCGCGGCGGCCAGCGCGATGTAGGTCAGGTTGGTCAGCTGGGCGATTTGGTCGATGACCTGCCCCATCGTGTGAGTGTGGATACGCGCATCCTGATGCGGTGACGGCGCGGCCATAACCACCCATAGGTCTATGTCGCGCATCAACCGAGCACGGTGCCAATCGAGCTCTTCTGCCGCCCACAGCGGTGTTTGCTCGCGCCGGTGATGCAGTAACGCCAGCTCCCCTGCGGCATCGAGCATCGGATGATCGTCGGTGGGAAAACCTCTGCAGGCGGCCAGGATTGCGTCCCTCGAGGGAAATGGGGTCACGATCATCGGTGGTCCTTCCTGGTGGGAAGCCGTCTGGACCTCGCGAGGATGTCCGCGGTCAGATCGGTGTAGCCGTTGGCGAGTTCGGCCAGGTGTGACCAAGCAGCGTGGACACGGGGGTCGGCCGCGTCGAGCGTCATCAGCAAATGGCTTGCGTGCGTTTGCGTTTGGGCAAGCCGGTCGATGACTGCTCCGATGGTCTCGGTATGCAGGCCAGCGTTGCGATGCGGAATCGGCGCTCGCTCAGCAACCCAAACATCGATTTCGAAGATGAGTTCGTCTCTGCGCCAGTCGATTTCGGCGCGGGGGCTGGCATCCTCTGTCTGCGGATCGTCCGGCCGTGCAAGGTCGTAGGCCAGCAACTGGTCATGCAGCTGGCCGAGCTCATTGGCCAGCTGACAAAGGCGATGCTCGCCGACGTGGATGCCTGCGATGGCCACCAGCAGTTCATCGTCGGAGGGCCAGGCCAGCGGGCTGGTCACTGTTCGATCCAGACTGAACGGCAAGTTGACCGACAGGGCGGGCATGAGATCAGCACCGTTGCAACGAAGTCGGCACCGATCCGTCGAGCGCGCGCCGAGCGGCCATGAGCACGAGATTGCGCGGCGGAACGGCGCTGGCGTTCAACGGAGGTGCAACCCAGAACCACCCGATCTGCGTGTCCGTCATCGGCAGCCACACCCGTGCGGATTGATCGAGTATTCGAATCCCTTGTTGGGCAAGGGAACTCAATGCCGGTGGTTTGAGCGCCCCGCCACGGTTCGGGCCGACAAGGACGATCCAATCCCGGCGTTCGCGCTGATAGGTGATGACCGGGACGATCCACTCATCGGCCAGCATTTCCTTTACCGCCGCACCGAGTCGTGGCGGCAGCACCACCGCGCCGAGGCGGTCGCTGGTCAGGATCGACACCTTGCCGAAGGTCAGCTGAACCGGAAACCCGCGCTCCAAGTAGACATAGGCAACCTCGTTCGGATTGTGGCAGCGCTCGAACATCACTGCCCCCTACGGAACAACCGGTCATGCCAACCTCGGCCATCAGCGGGTGTGGGATGCCAAGGGCGCTCGTTCGCCGCCATTCCGACCAGCTCCAGCGCGGTGAGTCCGAGCGGCGCGGCGTATGCCTGAATCGCGGCCAATTCTTCGGCGGCACGGAGGGCCGCAAGTGCTTGGTCGGTCGAAAGGGTTCGGCCGGGCAGGAAACTGACGACCCATCCACCATCGCCAGTGCATCGAGCCTGGTGCCGTGTGATGTCGCTCGTCATCAGCGCGGCGTTCTTCACGTGTACGGACATGGGCGCGAACCCTTCATCAGATGACGGTGACCCCGTCAAGGTTTGTGACTGGGAACACATCAGACGGTACATCTGACAACTTGTCAAAACAACACTCATGCGAGACTTCGCGGGAGTTGTAGGATGGCGTCGCCGATCTGACGACGAAAGGGGCTTCGATGGCACCGACGTCGCCCACCGTGGCGCGCTGGGAACTCACGCTTCGCCTCAACGAGTGGCGGAAGCAGCTTGGTATCGACGTCGATACGGCGGCGAAGGCGCTGAAGATCACCCGAAACCACTGGTGGCAGATCATGAGCGACCGGCGAGCGCTGACCGACGATCACTTCGAGGCCATGATGAAGCTCTTCGGGATCGGTGCCGATGAGCAGCGGGAATTGCGCGCATTGCGGAACGAGGCGCGGGAGCGCGGCTGGTGGTCCGAGTATTCGGGCCTGTTCAGCGACGAGAACCGACGTCTATTCGGACTGGAACACGGCGCGCAGGCCGTCCAAAGCTACGAAGGTCTGCTCATTCCGGGCCTGCTCCAGACGGAGAACTATGCGCGAGCAATCATGGAATCCGACATAGCGCGGATCCGGCCAGTCGACGCTGAGCGCTACATCGAAGCGCGAATGCGGAGGCAGAAGCGGTTGATTGGAGATGACCGGCTCCAACTCACCGCCGTGATCAGTCAAGCGGCGCTGGTTCAGCAAACCGGTGGATCTGCGGTGCTCCGTGAGCAGCTGGCTCACCTCGTTGAGATGGTGCGCAACAAGGACGCCTCCGTCGATGTGCGAATCGTGCCGTTCTCGGCAACGCGGCGGCCGATCCTCAGCGGCTCGCCGTTCCACCTCATCGACTTCGCAAGCTCGGTGTTGCCGACCCTCGCCTGGCACGAATCGGTTGCTACGCATGGAATCATCGACGATCCGGCCCGCGTTCGCGAGCTGCGTATCATCTATGCACAACAGTTTGAATCGGCTTTGAGTCAGAGTGATTCGCTTGCTCTGATCGAGCAGACCGCAGATGGGATAGCCTGAAATATGCGCACCACCGAGACCGTCGACGAACCGCGGAGCGGCTGGTTCAAGTCCTCCAGATCCAACGACGGCCCCAACTGCGTCGAGGTGAAGTTCGAAGGTGACTCCGTGCTCATCCGCGACAGCAAATACCTCCGGGATCCTGCCAACGAGCCGTCCGCGCAACCGGTCATCACCGTGCCCGTTAGGGCTTGGGACCGGTTCCTCGGCATCGCAACAGGTTTGGCCGTTGTATCCGACGAGGTGCCTACGATTGATCGTCATGAATCGGGCCAGGTGTCCATTGTCGCGAACGGCGGGCTGAGCCACCCCGGTGAGTCCGGAGACTTCATCTCTTGGGAAGGATGGAGTCGTGTCGAGGAGGAAGTACCCGGACGAGCTGCGTGAGCGGGCCGTGCGGATGTTTGGTGAGATCCGTGATCAGCATGGGTCGGAGTGGGCGGCGATGCGGGCGGTCGCCGAGTTGTTGGGTGTGGGTCATCCGGAGACGGTTCGTGGGTGGGTGCGTCAAAGTGAGGTCGATACCGGTGCTCGCTCGGGGGTGACGACCGGGGAGTCCGAGGAGCTGAAACGGCTGCGGCGTGAGAACGCAGAACTCAAGCGCGCCAACGCAATTCTGAAAGCGGCGTCGGCTTTCTTCGCGGCCGAGATAGACCGGCCACAACGCTGATAATCCGGTTCATCACCGAACACCAGGGCCGCCGTGATGCCGACGGCCTGCGGTGGGGCATCGAGTCTATCTGCGCCGGGCTCACAGAGCTCGGCGTGAAAGTCGCCCCGTCGACCTATTACGAACACCGCCGTCGCACCGTCACCAAGCAGCAGCTGCGTGACGAGGAACTGGCCGTGGAGATAAGGCGTGTGCACCGCGAGAATTTCGGCGTGTATGGCGCGAGAAAGGTGTGGCTGCAATTGAACCGGGAAGACATCCCGGTGGCGCGCTGCACGGTGGAGCGGCTCATGCGCCGGCTCGGGTTACGAGGCGCGATGCGCGGCAAGGTCAAACGCACCACGATCCCGGACCCGAACGCGCAGCGGCCGGCGGATCTAGTGCAGCGTAAGTTCGCTCCGGCGGCGCCGAACCGGCTATGGGTTGCCGACATCACCTATGTGTCGACGTGGTCGGGGTGGGTGTATGTGGCATTCGTCGTGGACGCCTATGCGCGGCGCGTTATCGGCTGGCGCACATCCACGTCGATGACCGCCGCGTTGGTGCTCGACGCGATCGAGCATGCCATCTGGACTCGTGAACGCGAGGGCTGGAACGTGAAAGATGTTGTGCACCATAATGATCGAGGATCGCAATACACGTCGGTGAAATTCACCGAACGGCTTGCCGAAGCCGGGATCCAGCCCAGCGTAGGAGCGGTGGGATCGAGCTTCGACAACGCACTCGCCGAAACGATCAACGGCCTCTATAAAACCGAGTTGATCAAACCGCGGGCACCGTGGCGCACCGTGGATCACGTCGAGTTGGCCACCGCTGAATGGGTGGACTGGTTCAACCACCGGCGCCTCTACCAGCACTGCGGGGACATGCCACCCGCCCAGATGGAGACCGCCTACTACGCTCAGAACCCAGCCCAGCAACCTGCTGAGCTGTCACACCAGTAAGTCTCCGGACTCACCGGGGGGATTCAGGCCGGCGCTTACGTTCACAGCTGACGAGTGGGATGCATTCATGGCCGGGGTGACCGACGGCGAGTTCGCTGCCGCGTAGAAATCTGCTCTGGTCCCCGTGTCGAGTCCCTAAACTCGTGGTGGAGTCTCAGAACATTTGGCTGTGACGGAGCGGATCCGTCGCGATTTTGAGATCCGCTTCCCCATCGACTGTGCCACCGAGTGCCCTCATACCCCATGCTGGATCTGGACTACTGAGACCGGCCAGCGCTGGCGCCACCGGCACCGGTTCGACTGATCGGCAAGCAAGGTGTCGACGCACGATCACGTCGGCCGCCGCTGCCACGGCGTTGTGTTGGTGCATATGCAGATGCGTGTGCACGTTCACGGCCGGATAGTGAAAGGCTGTGGCGCGCAAGGAGTCTAGGGGCATTCCCCCGATAGATCAGGCTGTTCGTTTGGTAGCGGTTCACCTACTGGTGATGAAAGGTGTTGCGCCGGACGGCTGCTCGGCTTAGTGTGCCGAGATCGTTTGATATCGAACGTGTATCGGTTCCGGTTGAAACTACCGGGTGGGGAACCGCCGCGGGTTCGGTGGCGTCCAAATTATGAATCAACCAAACCGGGGGGACGACGGGAGGTTGGCTATGACGACAGCGGCACCTGCGGCCGGATCGGCGCAGGGACCCCAAAATGCAATGAGCACAGGAGATCCCGGCGAAACGGGTGCGGTTGCGGTGATCGGCCTGTCGTTCGCCACCAGGTGCGCAGAGTGGCAAGCCCGTGCCGCGAACTGGGCGGCCGCGCTCGAGCGGCTGGTCGACGACATGGCCCCGCCCGCTACGGGGACACGCCCGTGACTTCCGCCGAGTTCGCGATAGTCCCGGAAAACGCGTCCAGTGCGAGTGATTTCATCATCGCGACCGCGCAGTCGCTCGCGGACGGATTCCGGTCGGCCGACGGAGAGGTTGCCGGGTTGATGTCGACCTGGCGGGGCCAGGCCGCTGACTCCTACGCGGCCGGGTGGCGTGAAGTGCACCGCGGCGCTACCACGGTGTTCGATGCGTTGCGGGAGTTGGCCGAAGCGATCGGCGCCAGCGCGGAGGCCCTGAATGCGGTCGACGTTCAGCGTGCCCACGCGCAGGCTTCGGCGACTGCGGCCGGCACGTCGAGTCTGGATTTGCCATGAGTGGCGCGGATGCTCGGGGATATCGTGTCGACCTGGACCACTTGGATCAGGTGACCACGAAAATCGGTGGGCTGCTCGGGTTTTTGGATGAATGCCTGGCGGGTATCGTTTCCCGCGTTGCAGCGCTGCACCAGGAGTGGAGGGGCGCTGCGGCCACGAAACATGCTCAGGCACATAAGGATTGGGCTGCTGGCGCGGCCGAAGTGCGTGAAGGTGTGGAGGCCATGCGCGCTGCGGCCGCGAACGCGCACACCCAATATACCGAGGTGGCCCAGCTCAATCTGCGGATGTTCGGGGGCGGCCGATGACCTCGACCGTGCTGGAGGTGGATCCGCAGGTCTACTACGACGCGGCCACCTCGCTCAACCGCGTAGCGACCACGTTCTACCAAGCCCTGGAAACCCATTGGGGTGCACTGGCGAACTGTGATTCGTCGGCCGGATCCTACGAGGAAGCGCGTACCTGGGCCGCCAGCTACGACGAGCACAGCATCACCGTGATCGCGCAGCTGAAGGCGCTGGCGCGGGCGGCGGGCAACTACGCCACCGTCGTGCAGCAGGCGGGCTATAACTACGCGCTGGCCGAGTACAACGCCACCAGCGGCGAGAAGGGCGCACCCCCGGCACAGCCGGGGTTCCTGGCTCCGCCGATCCCGGCCGACCGGATGCTACCGCCCTCGGTCGGCGGCCCAGGGCAAGGGCTCGACGACGCCAAAGCCAAGGTACTGGGCCTAGTCGAAAAGGTCGGCATCATCGTGCCGGACGGCAACGCCACCAAACTGAGCAATCTGGCCGATACTTGGCGTCAGATCGCCGAGGGCGCCGAGCTGGCGGGGCTCCCGGCCGAACTGGACCGGATCGCGGCGCAGTTCGACGGCGTGAGCGCGCCGGAGCTGGCGTTCGTCACCCAGGATGTTCAGACCCTCAAGGACAGCACCCAAGCTGCGCTGGACGCGGCCCGCGAGATCGGGCAAGCCTGCCAGAAATTCCGGGAAGCGCTCGACCAGTTGCGCGACAAGCTCAAGGAAATGCTCGAAGACCTCGGCAAACAGCTGGTCAAAGAGCTGGCGATCACCTACGCCATCGGCGCGGTCGCCTCCGCGGTGACCTTCGGTATCGGCGTTGCGGTCGCCACCGCCCGCGCCCTGGAAATCACCGCCGAGGCGGCCGGACCGATCCGCACCACGATTATTTTCTGGAAAGGTAGAGAAAAGATATCGGAGGGCGTCAAGGTCACGAAAGATCTCAAGTCGTACGAAAAAGAGCTGAAACGCCTCGAAGAACTCGGCAAGAAAGACGCCAAAGCGACCGCGACGAAACCGGCGACGCTCACCAAATCGGAATCGGACGCGATCATCGACTACACCGGATCGGGCCATCAATTCAGCAACATTCCGTTGCGGAACGGCAGCGTCACCCCACAGCAACAGGAATACATCAACACCCTGAACCGGGCGCTGGACAAGCTCCCGAACTACGAGGGTCCGGTGACTCGGATCACGAATTTGACGCCCGAGCAGATAGCCGCCTATCGGAGGATCCAAGAGACGAACGGCACGCGCATCGAAGAAGCGTTCACCTCCACCTCCCCGTTCAAGGACGCAGGCGGTGTCCGGGACGGCAACGTCGAATTTCGCATCTTCAGCAGGACGGGTAAAGACATTTCGTCGTACGGCCCGAATCCGGAAATCCTGTTCAAAACGGATACACCATTCAAGGTCACCAAGGTGGGCACCGACTGGTCGACCGGACGAACCATTATCCAAATGGTCGAAAAATGAGAGAAAGCGAGAGGGAAATGGTTCGTGAGAGGATCGGCGGCGGCATCTTCGACTACGACGACAACGAGCCTCTAGACCCCGAAATCCTGGCCAAGGCCGAGGCGGCGTTCGCCGAATTCGAGGCGCGTGAACCTCAGATCCGGTACGCTGATCTGCCAGAGCGGTTCCATGACGATTTGGTCGGCACCGAATTCGAGGGCTGGACACCACCCGAGACACCTGAGCAATAACGAGACAAAGGGACCAACCGGTGCCCGGTCCGACGCGGTCCGATGTGGGGCATCAGATATCGAGTTCGTGATCGCTCCGAACCGTTCCCGCCGATGGTGACAGTGTGCCGTGCAGATGCGCGTCCATCGCAGTGAATCCCTGATGGCTGTTCGTTTCGCGCGAGGATTGTGCGGGCGCAGCCATTTTGCGGTGTCGACGTTCGTCGCAGGCAGTTGCCAACTGATGTCGGAACCATGAGGCATCGGCACCCGATGCGACTGCGGTCGCCGGGTGCGAGCAGGCCGCGTCCGACGGTATGGGTGGCTCGTCGACGGATGCCATTTGGTCGATGATGGCGAGTCGCTGATGGAGGCGATTGATTAGATCGTCCAGCTCGTCGTCGGTGAGCGTTTGCACCGGGGCGATGCGGAAAGCGGCGTGCGGGGCAGCGTTGCTGCGCTGGCCGCGCTTGGTCGAGATCCTGAATTGCCGGTTCGTTTCGTGTTGTGATTCAGCTGCTTTGGGCGGAGCTGGTTGGCCATGTTGAGCGACGGTTGCACGGGCGTTGAGTTCCCTGACCAGCCGCCAGTACAACGCGGCGGCTGGCAGTTCGTCGGGCAGCGGCTGGGCGTGGATCGTGCCGATCACGACCGAGCCGATGTCTGGGTCCATGTTGGAGGCGCGGTCGAGCTGTTCGGCGAGGATTGGCCAGAAGGGGTCGGCAAGAATCGCTTCTCCGTCACTGCTGACGAGTGTTGCCGCCCATCGGTTGTTCAAGCGTTCGGCATCGCTGCCGATCGCCTCCGCCACCGAGCGGTTGAGTTGGTCTTGGTAGAGGCGTTCGGCATTTGGGTAGCGGCGGGGTCGTCCGGTCGGACGCCGATCGGCGTCATCGATCTGAAGCGCTGCACGCCAGACCGTTAGCCTGCCGAGCAGCTCCGGATAGGTGCCGACGAAGGCCCATGCCCATGCCGGTGCGCTGGCGAAGCTGAAGCTGCGAGCGCGTTTTTCGACCTGCTCGGCAAGGTCGGTGACCAGAGCGGTACGCGTGCGCAGGTAGGGGCCGTAGTCGGGGTGATGGAGCAGAGCTTGCGGTACCGCGGGCAACCACGGTACCGGGCCGACACCTGCGGAGTGTTTACCGCTGGCATCGAGCCGCCAATCGAGTACTGCGGCAACGTCGTCAGCGGTTTCCAGTTCGCGCTCGGCGGCGGCCTGTCGTAGCTCGGCGATGGGATCGAGGCCCTCGAGCGCGATCCTGGCAAGGTGTCCGCGGAGCACCGGCCATGCCGGCTGATCGGTCAGTCCGGTGTACACGCTGTCGGCTTCTCGATCGATTCGGTCCATCACTTCTGGGCCGACGACGTCTTCGGCGATGGCACCGATGGAGTCGACATAGGCATCGACCGCGGGCCCGAGCCTGCGGATCGGGTCGTGGGATTCGCGCTGGACGGTCGTTGCCGAACGCTGCGCACTGTCGCGACCGATGATCGCGGTGAGCCGGTCGACGGTGGTCTCCGGATGCAGCGCCTGGTAGGTCCATGGGCTTTGCTCGCTGCCGTCGGTTGCTGTCGGAACGTAGATGTAGTTGGCGTGCCGACCGCGGGTGACCATGACATAGAGCATCGCGCGATCTTCGTGACCGGCGAGCACGCCGTGGCACACGTCGGTGGTGATGCCCTGGGCTGTGCTGATCGTGCTGGCGTAACCCAAATCAACATCGGCTGCGACGTATTCCGGCGGCAAGATGACGCGTCGGTGCGACCGCAGATGGGTTACCTCCAAGCTGCCGTCCGGATTCACGGACATGACGAGCCATCGGTATCCGTTGCGCACCGAATCGGTTGCTGAGATGCGCAATCGAGAGTCGTTGCGGCGCGTGATGATCAGATCACCCGCACCGACCATCAGGCCGTCGGCGAGTTCGACTTCCTGCCCCGCGCGCCCGCCATTAGCAAGGAGTGCGGCGATCCGGTCTGTCCTGGCTCGCTCGTTCAGCGCGCGCACGATCTCGTGCGTCGGGGCGAGCATGACAGCATCTTTCCCGTCGGCAATGTCGCGGTTCCAGGCGCGGTAGGCGGCGTCCTGGATCGCTGCGGGGGTGCCCGCGTGGATGCGGCCGAGGTCGAGATAGTGGGCGATGGCGGTGGGATCGCCGGAACGCAGTGCCAGGCTTGCTGGACCTTCCGCACGGTCGTGGAACCTCATCACGTCGGTCAGGGTGTGGGCGTTGGTTGTCTCGACGACGTCGCGCACGATGCCACCGGCCGCGACAGAGGCGAGCTGGTGGTCATCGCCGATACCGCGGACGGTCGCGCCGCGCTTACGTAGGAAGGCGATGGCCAGGTCGAGCTTCAAGGTGCTGGCTTTGGCGATCTCGTCGATGACGATCAGATGGTTCGGACCGATGTCGTGAATCCATTGCGGGACAACCGGATCGTCCCCGGCGAGAAGGCGCTGAAGGGTGTAGGTCAGCTTGTCGATCGTGTAGGTGGGAGCCCCGATTTCCTCCCCGAGGATCGCCGCTGCAGCGGCGGTCGGTGCGAGACCGAGAACGGTGCCGGACTCGGCGGTCCATGCCTTCGTCAGGACTTGCATCGCGGTGGTTTTACCGGTGCCCGCCGGTGCGGTCGCGACAGCGAATTGCGCGCCGGACGTCGCGAACTCACGCACGAGCGCGACCTGCCCAGCGTTGAGGCTTCTCCCACTGGCGGTCGCGAAATCGCGGACCGCCGCGTCGACGGTGCTGCGGGAGATCGCTTTCCCCGCGCCGCCATGGGCCGCGGCAAGGAGGCGGCGCTCGGCCGCCAGGATGCGGGCGGAGGTGTACTGCTGCGAGCCCGCGCTGTGGTAGACATTCGTGCCATCGCGACGCAGCAACAGGGCAGGGGTAGGGAACTGGTCGGGTTCGCGCCGGGTGATCGATCGGCTCGGCGCCAACGCTTCGCGGACAACCGCATCGGTGATGTCCGCCCACCGCTCGTCCGGAATCCGGCCGCGAACAAGACGCTGAACCTCTGACCGGACGTGAGTCTCCCGCCAGGTCGCGCGTTCTTCGGAGACGATCGCGATCACCTCGTCCGCGGCGCGGGCGATCCACTCGGAATCAACGGTTTCGTACGACCGCTGAGGGGGACAGCACGCCGTATTGACCATCGCCGCAACGGCGCTCGGTGAACCCAGAACCTCGACCGCTTCGTCCCACCAACTCGCCCGCTGCTCGCCGAGTGAGCGAAGCTCGTGCTTGGCTTCGCGAGTCTCCAGAGTGGCCCGCTCGGCGAGCTCCAGCATCTCCTTGGGCGTCGGCTCACGATGGTGGGCATGCTGGAACTGGGTCGCCAGCTGCCCCAATCGGTCCTCGATTTGCGCGCGGCGCCGCGACCATCGCCGACACAATTCCCGGTCGACGCCGATGATCTCGCGCGTCGGCCGCTTGGATGGATCAGGGTGCGGCACGGTTTCGAACGCAACGCCGACCAACCGGGCGAGATGGATCTCAAGCCTCGAGTTATAGATCTCGGAGGCGGTGACGGTGCCCTGGTAAATCATCCGGCCGTCGAGTGCATACCAACTACCGGCCAGCGTCCGGACCTTGTTCGCCAGCACGAGGTGCGTGTGCAAATCAGGGTCACCGGCACGGCTGTCCCGGTGGACGAACGCCGTCCCGATCAGGCCCTCGACATCCAGTTGCCGATATCCGTTGCGGCCGACCCGCGTATAGGTGTGGTGCCGTTCAAGATAGGAAAGGGCGTCGGCGACGGCGGCATCGTGCGCGGACCGGATCCGCGCCGCGACAGGACATGGTGCGATAGCCCAGAGCGCGGACACGCTCTTGGGCGGCGAGAAGGTCACATCGAAACCGGCCACCGCGGTGGTCTTGTTGCGCGAATGCCGCGCCACCCAGCCCGACAACTCGCGGTCGTTGAGCGGGGGACGAGAAAGCTCTTCCTGGAACATTTTTCGCGCCACCTGGGTGCGGATCTCGGCGCGCTCGTCCTCCGGCAACGCCGCGTTGCCAGGAAGCCCGCGGGCATGATTCGCAGCGGCGAACGCTTCCGCGCAGCGTTGGCGGTACTCGCCAGCTCCGGAATAGATCCTGAACGGATTACCGAGCCGAGTCGCCGCCAGCGCCGCCCGCGCGGCGTCTTTTGCCTTTGCGCCCCTTGCGATCTCGGCGCGACGAACTTCTGCCTCGATCACCGTCGCGTTCGGGTGGCGCCCCTCGCCGTAGAGGGCCTTCATCTGCTCCTCCGACACGCGGTCCCCGACAGCGATGTCGTCGAAGGCGATCAGCCCGGAACCACACCACGTCCCCGGCGATTCACCCTTCGCAGTGTAGTAATCCGCCAGCGCCGACCGCCCGCGACTGGAAGCGTCGTAGGCGGCTATTTGGCGGATGTAATAGCTGTACCCGTCGCCAGCGGAAAGCTTGTGAAGCGTCGCGGTCACCATCTCGATTATACCGCCGTTATTGGTTCGTGATCCTGTATGCAAGAGGTGTGGAAAAGCGTATTTGGCGTTGGTTATGGCATGTGATGGCAATTAGTCATATGTGTTTCGGCGGCACTTCAAAGGTATAATTACATCAAATTGTCGGTTCTTAATGTGCTGGGGGTTGTGGCTATGGTTGCTAGGAAATCTTCGGCGGTCGCGGCGCGCAGGCTGGCCCGGGAACGGCTTGCGCTGGAGCGTGCAAAACAAGCCGAGCGGAACAAAGCCAATGAAGCCGACCTCGTGGAATATCTGCTTCTCGGGCAGCGCATCGAGACGGCCAATGTCGAATACGCGGAATCGGTATCAGCCGCACGAGATCGTCACGACCAAACTATTGCGATACTGCGGCAGCGACAAGCCGACTGCCTGCGGCAAATGAGCGGTCGCGGCGAGATGGACGCCAGCATCGCCGACCGTGTCGGCATGCCGATAAAAGAAGTTCGCCGTATTACCAGGACAAGGACGAATGGGCGGGCGAGCAATCGCCGCGGTGCGGAGGAAGGCGGGACAGAGCATGGGTGCTGACCAGAGCCGCTCCGGCGCGGTCGTCACCTGCACCACCGCGCGCATTCACGGCATCCAGGACGGGCGGATCAGCGCGAGCTTTGCGCGAACACCCGAAGCGTTCGTCAGCGTGGCTTGGGGGCGTATCGGGCTGCGGTTCCTGACGGCCAACGCCGCCCAAGGGGTGCTGGAGGGATTCGCCGCTGTTCGCGCCCACTTGATCGGCCTCGAATACGCTGCCCCGATACCCAGCGACGGTGCCGACCACGAGTACGGACAATCGGCGGTGATGCTGACCTGGGAGCGGCGCACCCCATACGCGGTCGTCAGACGCGATGCCTACAGCAAGGTTCACCAGCGCACGGTCCGCTGGATCGATCTGCACATGGGCCCCGTCACCTGGCAGATCGTCGACCGGACCGGGTACAACAGCGTCATCAGCATCCTGAAAGATGCCCACCGCACGGCCGTCGCAGTGTGCCGTGACGGGAGCAAATTCCGCGCCGACCCGACCAAAGACAACTATCGAGGACCCGACTTCGAAACGCTGTACAAACTCACTCGCGAGCGCCACAAGCCGACCGGCAAACCCAGTCCAGCGCAGCGTGACGCACCTTCCGAGGGCGCGTACACCAATTCGCTGATCCAGATGGCATCCAACTCCGCGCCAGCAGCAACTCAACCTGGAAAGGACGGATCTCTTCCGACCCGCACAGCGTCCACCGCCGACCACAGCACCGATCTCGATCTGTAGGCGACTGTGGACAATGCCCGAGTTATCCACAAGATGGTGCCGACGGCCAGCGCCGGCCTGACGAACGTGCTGCGCTTGTTTGCAAGGGATCCGCACTCCAACATCTACGGAGGAGCATCATGACGACCTGGACACTAACCATCGAGCAACTTGGCAGTCACGGCAGCATTCACGGCCAAGCCCGCGGCCATCAGGAGGCGACGGCTGCGTTAGTCGACGCAGTTCGTGGCCACATACTCGATGCAGTTGTGCCTGCCAAGTACGCCCTCGATATCGACGGCGAGGCAGTTGCGTTGCTGGTCTGCGTCGACGATGGACGTGGTCGGCCGGACATGGCCGCCACCCTGGAACTGCTTGAGCGCATCAACCTCGCCGAGAACCTACGCACCGTCACCGTTGACTGATGCGACCAGCCTGGAAGGTGACGTGAACGCGTTCCAGCTCGTGGCGTAGGGACCCAACGATGTGCTGTCAAGGAACTCGATGCGGCCCGGCGAGCGAAGCCATTGCGGAAGCGCGTGCTATCGCTGCCGACCGCAGAGGAACAAGCTGCGCAACAGAGTGTCGCCTGCCAGCCTGAAGGGACCATTGGGTTGCCATGAGCATGGGACCGGGTTGGGTCCGGTCGCGGGCCGTGTGCTGATGGTGGCCGACGATCGGGCTGTTGGTCAATCCGAGTGGGCCGGATCGGCTGGTTTGCCGCGGCGGGGCTTCTGCCGTTGCCGGTAGGATTCGCCCTCGACGACGAGTTCGTAGGCCGCGGACTGGAGCCGGTCCATCGCCGATTGCGCCAGCAGTGGGTCGGCCATCATGGTCAGGATCTCCGGAGGTTCCCGGTTGCTGGTGATCACCGTGGAGGCCTTGCGGTGGCGCTCGACGATCAGTTCGTAGAAGTCGTTGGTCTCGGGTGCTTCGAGTCGGTGCAGGGCCAGGTCATCGATGATCAGCAAGTCGACGCGGTGCAGTTTGCGCATCTCGTCTTCGTAGCTGCTGTCGAGGCGTGCTCCGCGCAGTCGTTTGAACAGTTTGTCGGCGCGTTCGGTGTGAACAGTGTGGTGGCGGCGGACCGCGATGTGTCCTAATGCGTTGGCCAGGAACGTCTTTCCGACCCCGACCGGCCCCATGATCAATACGTTGTAGGCGTCGGCGAGGAACCTCATCGAGGTGAGTTCGGCCCAGAGTTCGCGGTCGAAGGTGACCGCGGTCGAGTCGTCCCATGCCGCCAGGTGCATCTGCGGGTCCAGGTGGGCGGTCTTGGCGCGGCGTTGCTCGGATTGCCGGTCGCGGCGGGCGACCTCGTCGGCGAACAGCATTTCCAGGAAATCGTGGTGCGGCAGCCGATTCGACCGTGCCAACGCCAACCGCTCGGGGAGGGTGTCCAGGAGCTGGCCGAGCTTGAGCCTGCGCATCAGCGACTTCAGCTCCGGGGTGATCTCGATCGGTTTGACCGCCGGGTCGGCGGCGGGACGGCGAGTGGCGCTCATGACGGCCTCCTGACCGCGAAATCGGTGGTGGAACGGACGAACCGGGACGGAGCCGGTGGCGGCAGCAGCGTCAGCTGCTGACCGGTGGTGGCGCGGGTGAGCATGCGGTCGATGACGCCGACGTCGACGACCTCGGCGTCCAGTGCTCGGCGGCAGGCATCGTCGACGGCGTCGGCGCCGTGGCGGCGCACCAGCCCGAGCAGCCGGTAGACCTGCCGCATCTTCGTCCAGGGCAGTGGATGCTCGAGGACCGCCGCCGCATAGGAACCGACATGAGCGCCGTGATCGAATGCTTTGCGTTGCAACGTATTCAGGTCTCGCATCGCATAGGCGGTGAGCTCGCTGGGCAGGTCGGCCGGATCGGTTTGGCGGCGACCGGCTCCGACTCGGGGGTGGACCTTGATCAACTCGCCACGGAAGTAGAGCTTCACCGTCTGCGAGTCGACGCGGGCGGACAGGCGCTGCCCGACGAGATCACCGGGAATGCTGTAGAGCGCCTGACAAATCTGAACATGCCGGTCCGGGGCGACCTTCGGGTTCACCCAGGTCGGAATATCGAAGGCAGTGTCGGGCAACGGTTTCAGCTTCGGGTGCTCGTCGGTGGTGAACACTTCGGCCGGACGTAGTCGCGTGGTGCCATGTATTCTCATTCCCGCGGTCTCCCGGCACCACCGCTGCGCGCGTTCCCGGCAGTCGGCCAGGTCTCGGAATTGTTCTCCGGCAAAGAAATTCGACCGTGCGTAAGGAACACAGCGTTCGACGCGGGGCTTGTCCTGCGGGCTGCGGATCCGCGCCGGATCAACCACGAACCCACGAGACTCGGCATATTCGCGGAACGAATCGTTCAACCGGGGATCTGTCGCGTTCGCCCGGTCGACGATGGCTTTCATATTGTCCGGGATCGCGACAGCGAACACACCGTCGAAGAACACCCACGCCGCTTCGAATCCGGCGATGACGTCGTTGAGTGTTTCCCGGTAGGTCGGGAAGACGAACATGTGCCGCGAATACACCGCGGTGAAGATCAGACCCTTCACCACCCGGCGACGGCCCTCGACGTCGGTCAGCAACCCGAGCCGGCCGAAGTCGACCTGCACTTCCGCACCGGGTTCGCAGTCGGCCACCCGCACGGTCGTGCGCCGCTTCCCGAACCCCAATTCCGTTGTGGCGTAACGGTTCAACGTCCGATACGACACCACCACGCCACGGCGGGCCAGCAGAATATGAATCTTGGTCAGGGTCAGGCCCTGATCCAGCCATTGTTTGATCTGCTCGGACTGACCGGCGAGTGTCTCCCACACATCGCTCTTACCGTTCGGTCGAGACCTGCGAACCCCGGCGATCACCGCCGCCAGCAGCTCATCGGTCAACTGCTCCACACCCTCGTCGCGGTCCACGCCACACGACTGCGCTCGCTCGACATACCGGCGCACCGTCTTGCGGTCAGTGCCCGACAGCCGGGCCACCTCCCGCAAGCCGCGACCCTGCAGCCATAGCCGCAGCATCTCCCTGATCTCGATCACCGAAACCTCCCGGTAGCTCATCTGGCCAATACAGCGGCCGAGCGACCGGAAGCCCCGAAGCCACGCCGGGTGGTCCCATAACTGGCAAAACCGCTAGTCAGGTGGTCCCATCAGTGGCAAACAGGGTGGTCCCATACTCATGGCAAAACCGGCTCCGAAGTGGTCCCTTCCTCCTGGCAGCCGACAACAGAGCGTCGGTGAAACCTGGAATCAGGTGGCGTGGGCCGGATACGGAGTCCAGCAAGCCCACAACGAAGTTCAACAGCGTGGCGCCGGGATCTACGGCGAAGAACTACTCGCCTGGAGCTGTGGCTGTCGGGAGCAATTTTCTGGTCAGGTGCAAACTATTGCGCCGTGAACTGATCGAATTCTATTGGAAGTTGGCGTACGCCTGCACGCCAACTTCCCCTACTAAGCTGCCGCCGAGCTCGGGCCGTCCTCTGGGTCGTCATCGTCCAAAAACTCTTGTTCGATTTCTCTGAGCCGATCGCAGATCCGCAAGATTTCGTCGCGGCGTTCTTGTTTTCGGAACTCCCAGATCCAAAGATTTATGGCCGCCGTTGAGTTCTCGCTGAGACAGAACTGAGCGTAGCCGGGACCGCGTTCTACGGTGTGATCTAGCCGCTTCTTCTCTGCTTGTGACTGGACCGCTGGAATACGCGAAGCCGGCACCACAAGCCGATCCTTGGCAGTAGCTCGTAAACCTACAAGCTCGGCTGCCGCCATCATCGTGGCCCGAATGCTACTGGCACGTTTGGGGGCCAGCCCAAGTCGAATCAGATCTGATTCGATGCCGGTGTCCTGTGGCAGAGTTTTACCATTGTATTGCTCAAATATCGAGCGGTAGATGGGAACGCTCATCCATAGGGCTATCAAGGCGTCGGGCCTCTTGTGTTCATCGAACAGGTCGAGGGCGATATCGGTAATGCGCACGCTGCCTGGGCCTCCGGGTTCGAAAACTCCGTAGATCATGCACGTCGCCATGCGTGATGTGAAAGCACCAGAGTTGGTTGTCTGGCCTACCCGGGCTGCGATCTGGCTCCGCGTGGGATTCAGCCCATCTTTGTATGCGGCTTCGACGGTTTCCAGCACCGTCGCTAGGCTCACGCGAGGAAGCCCTTTCGCAACGTCTGCTCGTACGCTCGTAGGGCTGGGCTCGGCCGGTTGTTCTGGCTGCGGCAACGGCTGCTGCTGGGGCTGCTGCTCGTCGTCACCATCGCTCATCACTGCCTCCTGAATTCATTGCAAGCTGCTATGACAGGCGGTGAGCGTAGCCGGATGCGTGCCGAGCGTGGGCAGAATCACGCGATCGCCCCATCGAAATAGGCACATCTCGCGCTAACGCACGCGGCCCATGGGCGTCGCCTCACGCAACTGTGTAGGTGCACCAACAGAACTGGGGTTCAAGGGTGCCGCCTGGAGCCGTGTTGGTGATCGCGTTCCGGCTCTAGCGGCGCCCTGTCTGTGGTGGTGGTGTCGATGATGGCGGTCATGCAGGCGGGACCCAGATGCACGATGGTGCGGGTTCAGGCGCTCGAGATCAAGCGCGTGGCGGGGCGGGCGGTCGGTTGCTGGCCCGCAACAGCTCAAGTGCGGGTGACCGGCTCCAACTGTGTGGATGAGCCGATACTGATGCAGGTGAACCTGCGGGTGGGCCGGACCGGCGTTGACACGGCCATTACCCGGTGATGACATGCAATGGACTACGACGTGTCCCTATTCTCCGACGCCGAGACCGGCGAAGACGCCGTCGTCTATCGTGGCGGACCATCGTGTCAACGGTCGTCCGAGAAATCCGGGCGGATGGCCAGTTCTGTTCCGGTTGTGTGGACATCGGTTCTCCGGACCGCTGGCTGCGGTTTCTCCGGGTAGGACTTGAGGACGGCGTGGGGCGGAGTGCATTGTGATGGTCGTGTCCGAGGTCCTCGATGCTGATGTCGTCGCCGAAGGCGTGGATGCGATGCAGTCGCCTGCGTCGCGTCCGTGCGGTTCGTGCCCGTATCGACGTGATGTGCCGAGTGGGGTGTGGCATGCCGAGGAGTACGAGAAGCTGCGTGCCTACGATCTCGACATTGCTTTGCAGCCGCATGGATTGTTCCAGTGCCATCAGACCGACGCCGACAGTGAGGTGCGACGGCTGTGTGCCGGCTGGGTCGGCTGCCACGGCGAGCAGCTGCTGGGGCTGCGGTTGGCGCTGGTGAGGGGCCGCATCAGCGAGACCACGTTCCAGGCCGCGGTCGACTATCGATCGCCGGTGCCGCTGTTCAGCTCCGGCGCCGAAGCCGCCAATCACGGGCAGGCGGATATCGCGCACCCAAGTCCGGAGGCGGTGAAGGCGATCACCAGGATCAGCCGACGCAGATCCGACTTGGCGTGAGGGCAACCGGCAGCCCGGTGTCGAGTCGGGCCAAGGGCATCAACCCCATTCCCGGCGAGGCCAGCCGGTGGGAATCGCCTTTTGTGAGCACCAGGTGCGCGTGATGCAACAAGGCGATCGACTGTGGAGGTGGCCCAAGTTTTGGCACGAGGCCCTCAGAAGCAATCCACTCGAACCAGCGGCCCCAGGAGCGGTTGAGCAAGTTGCCCGCCGCGTTGTCGTGACCTGATCCGTTCTACGCGGTACCACCTTGCTTGCCGAGTTCGGAGCGCAACTGGGCAATCACGAGGTCCTGTTCCTTGAGGGCGGCTTTCAGATCGAGGTTCTCGTCTGCCAGCTGTGCTAGCTCTTGCTCCATCAAATCGATGAACGCGTCGACTTCGTCCTTGTCGTAGCCTCCCGGACCGCTCAGGCGGAACGAGGCGCGGCGCTGCTCGTCATCGGTCACCCAAGCGATGATATTCGCCGATCTATATCAGGTCCGTATTTTCGCCCGCTCGATACCCCTCGGTGAACGAGCCGGAGTCGATGGGCGGGTTGTAGGCGCTTCGGCGCAGCGTAGGGAGCGCCTGCTTCTTGGCGATCTCGGCGCGCTTGGCGTCGGCGGCGAGTGTTCGGGTCTGAAGATCGCTGCCGGTGCGATTGTCGGCTTCAGTCGCGGCCGCCGTTTCGGCTGTACGAAGGCGAGCCCTGACGCTGAGGCTGAAGCCTTGCATCCAGCTGATCTGGTGGTTGCGGTCGGGTGGGGCGGATGTTGTTGCCTGCCTGAGCATTCGGGTGAGGAGAGGACGGTGCAGAAGGCGTACGCGGTCGAGATGGCGTGGGACACCGTAGATTTCGACCGTTGCCGAGTGCTGGCTGTGGAGCCAATATGCCGAAGAGCAGTGCAAGGCGGACGCTATCCGGGCAAGGAGAATGATCTGTTGGTGTAGGTAGTCGCCGTGCAGTGGGAAGTCTTCACGCACAGCAATGTCGGGGCCGGTCTGGCTCGGTGGTCGGACGTCGTTGTAGGCGATTCCGTGTTTGGCGAGGAGATGGAACGCGCAGTTTTCGGCGGTCTCGCCTTCCGGAGTTCCGGCGCAGCCTTCCGCCTTCGCGAGCAGCTTGGCGATGAGGTCGATTGCGTTCTGCTTGCCGGGCTCGGTCACTGTTACCACCTCCAGTCGTCGGGCTAAGCCAGTTTCGCGTCCTCGACATCGAGATACTTTCTGGCCTGACGGATTACCCGGCCGACGGCGTGCTTGCTGAAGCCGTTGACCCGAATTGCAATGTCCGGGTAGCTAAGCCGCTCCTCATGGCGGAGGCGGAGTATCTCGCGAACGGCATCGAGATCGCGGCGGCACGCCGGATCTTCCGCGCATACCCTCTGCGCGATGGTCTCCCATCCGATGGCAGCATGTGCGGACGGGTGCGGCGATATCGCGTGGCCAGTGGTTTGCCGGTGCGCAGCGATGCGCAGGACGCTATGAGCTTTCTCGTCGTCGGCTGCGCGGTCGACCTGCTCGAAATCCAGGTCATCCTTGTGGTGTGCAGCGACGGGATCGGTGTGGTGCGCATGACTGCGCATCGCATTCGTTCCTGTGCCGGTAGCGGTGCGCGCTCTCGGAGTTGGCTGGAATATGAAGTGCTCGGGCGTACTGCTTACTGGTACTGGCTCCATGGCAGGGACTTTCGGGACGTTCACCCTGGAATCGTTCTCCGCGGTGGGCCATGGGTTCGGCGTCTTGAGGTCGAGCAGTGCGGATGCGCCACGCAGCACAGCGATCTGCTCGATCAGTGCTTCACGATGGTCCCGGCCAGCAATCCGAACCAGACCGCCGTCCTTCGTAGCGCGCCGCATTGCCGTTCGGAGCCGCGCCTCTGCCCTCCGCATCGTTCGATCGTTCGCGCCCGCGGTATCGCGGGCGAAGCGTGCGTCGTCGACGGCTAGCGCCACCGCGACCAGCCGTCGCTGAGCGACCGCGTCGGAGGATGTTCGGCCCAGATCTGGATCGGCCAGGCCCAAGCGAACGAGTATTCGCTCCGGAGTCAAAGTCCAGTTGATTCGCGACCAACGGCCGGTGCGGATACGCCGCTCGAGTGCCATGCTCCGTTCCCAGCCCCACGCAGCGACGAGTGGTGCGCTGAGCCGGATGAGGAGCGTTCCCGCGTTATCGGCTTCGGTTGCCGACAGAACGGCGCTCAGCGCGGTCAGCACCCACATTGCGATCCCGTCGACGCTGCTCGGAGCATCGGCGCGCTGTGCTGTGCGAGCACGGAGTGCGCTCGTGACGACCATGATCTCCAGGAACGCGAAGAAAGCGATTCGCAGGAAGACGGGCAATTGCAGGGTGTCGCTCATAAAGATCCACATGCCTTGAGCGCTGACGCCAGTGGCGATAGCTGCTGCCAGCGTCGTGCCAATGTGCTCGCTGGTCCATCCACGGTGGACCGAAATACGAACTATCCGGTGGGCGAGCGCGATGAGCAGGCGGATGGCCGCCAAGAAGGCAATCGTCATAAGGACGGCTGCGACTGGATGGTTGTCGATTGCTTCGATCAGCGTTTCGTAAATATTGGAGATTTTTGTGGGCATGACAGAGTCTCCATAATTTCGCAACCGCGGCGGGCGGGTAGAGGTGGGTTCTCACTCGCGATTCAGATGGTTAAGGTATTTGCGTATTTCGGTGGTGTGCCGATCGCAGTCAGGAGCGTGGCCGGTCTCTCGGTCATCGGGATGAGAACCTGATTCAGGCCCCCAATCGGTGATCCGGAAGCCGCAGGAGCAACACGTCCAGGAGATCGACGGCCACGGCATGCCGGGGCGCGGATTGCCTGCGACATAGTCGAACGAGGCTTGTTCCGGCGCCCACTCCCTGTCGAGCCGGAGCGCTCTCGATACCTCGTTCCATGACCGGCCCATTCCACGGCTCTCTCGCGTGTAGTCGCTGATCATGCGGTGGAGTTGGAACGTCAGCAGCGTCGCGACTTCGACGCCGAGCAGCGGATCGACAGGAGCTTCGAGTTGGGCCGATGAGGCGTTGGCCGGCCGAGTGGTTACCGCAGACTCGCCACCGTACCTACGCAGGATTTCGAAGATGATCTTTTGTAGTGCCTCGCGGGCATCACAGGTCGGAGGGATCATCGCGACCCTCCATTGTTCCGGTGGGTCCAGAGAATTACAGCCAAGCCAATACCGGCAAATGTGGTGCCGACGAGTGCGATCAGGTTAGTCCTGTGAAGGCGCAACCTAAGCTGTTGCCGAGTTATTATTCGAAGTTCTGGCTCGGTTCTCCCGGGAAGCGATTCGAGAATTAAATCCCATCCAGCGGCTTCGGCTTCAATAGCTGCCTTCGCCGACCATTGCTCTGGTTTTGGGCATGCTGAATCAAGCGCGGGCATGTTGCCCTCCTCGCGGATTGGGTGTTGTGTCGGTAGGCCGGGGTCGGAGAACTGTCGAACTCTGGACTGACTCCCGGCGCAACTATGTGTAGAAAATTACACACTCACTATCCATGAGTGTCAAGCGAACTACACACTTATTGCTCCGGCGTGTTGCCGATCTGGTAGACCCTTTCGCGGGACAGTTGCGCCGCCTCCGCGATTCGTACGCGGGATACCTTGGCGTTGAAGGCTGCTCGAATGGCGCGGTCGCGGGCCTCGATCGCCTCGGCGGCCTTGCGTGCCGACTCTCGTACGGCGGCGAGCAGTCGCTGCTCCTCGGGCGATTCGGGCACAGCCACCGATGGTAGTGGGTGGACGGGGCGTGGCGGAGGTGCGGGTTTACGCGTGTGGTGCTGCCGCCGAATTGCCGTTTGCTGTGCGGATGCTGCTTGAAAAACTCACCGGCGTGTCGGTGAAGCGACACGCCGAGAGGGGTGTTCCGAAGCCATCGTCAGGGTTCCGGCAAAGTCTGCTCGCATGAGCTGACCTGCGGTTTTGTGCCCGATTTGTCCGACACGCGGGCAAGGAATTGAGGGGCGGGCACGGCAGCACTCGAGATGATCGGCTCTTCGACAAGTTTTCACATCCGGAGTTCTGCCGTGCCCGCTTCATCATCTCCCACCTCTGTCCTGGCCGTCGAGTTGTCTTGTGAGGGTGGTGAATCGGCCCGGCTGCCTGGTGTGGTGAGTTTGCTGGAGTTGCTGGGTGAGGTGGCCGATCCTCGGGCTCGTCGCGGTGTCAGGTATTCGGCGGGGGCGATTTTGGCGGCTGCGCTGGCCGCGGTGCTGGCGGGTGCGCGGTCGTTGACCGCGATCGGTCAATGGGTCGGCGAGGCACCGGTGACGGTGTTGTCGCAGTTGGGTTTTCAGGGTTCGGTGCCGGCGGAGTCGACGATCCGCCGGTTCCTGCAAGCCCTGGACGCGGATGCGTTGGACAAGGTGATCGGCGAATGGATGTGGCGCAAAACAAGGGGGATGCGGGGTCGGCGGGTGGTGTCGTTCGACGGTAAATCCTTGCGTGGCACCCGCGAGGGTGACGGTCGGCCGATCCATCTGCTCTCGGGCGTCTGCCAGCGGCTCGGGGTAGTCCTGGGACAGATCGGCGTGGGCTCCAAAACGAACGAAATCCCCATGCTGCGTGAGCTTTTGGCGGGAATCGACATCGACGGGATGATCATCACCGCCGATGCGATGCACACCAACCGCGACACCGCCACCTACATCACCGACCTCGGCGGGGACTACCTGCTGACCGTGAAAGACAACCAACCCCGCTTGCGCAAGGCATTGAAGAAACTGCCCTGGCATTCGGTCCGCACACACGACCGCACCCGCACCCGCAGGCACGGCCGCGAAGAAACCCGCACCCTCAAAGCCCTCGCCATCCGCGGCCCCGATATCGAGTTCCCCGGCGCCCGGCTGGCGTTGAAAATCACCCGCCGCCGCGTCGATGCCAAGACCCGCAAATTCCAGTCCGCCACCATCTACGCCATCACCAGCCTGACCGCCGCCGACGCCACACCCCGGCAGATAGCGGCCTGGTTGCGTGGGCACTGGCACATCGAGAACCGGGTGCACTGCGTCCGCGATGTCACCTTCGACGAAGACCGATGCCGGGTCCGCACCGGCGCCGGGGCGCAAGTGATGGCCACCCTGCGAAACACAACGATCGGTCTGTTACGCCTCCGCGGTCATCACAGCATCGCCGCTGGCCTCCGCCACCACTCCTACCAGCACGAACGCCCCTTAGAACTACTCAAAAGTTGCTGAAACAGACTTTGCCGGAGCCCTGAAGCCATCGTCGGATCGTTTGTGGTGACGCTGGGGCTGGCGTGGTCCGAGTCGGCCCAACCTCTCCGGTGAATGGTGGTGCAGCTATTGGGAACCTGCCATTGTGGCTCTCCATTTACTCTCCACTTTGGCCGCCACAGCCCGCCATAACAGACCATATGGCCTGTTGGCGGCGGAGTGAAAACACCTGGTAGAAGCGAGATTTGCCATATGGCACGTGATGACGTATGTGCCCTCGGCAGGATTCGAACCTGCGACACCGGCTTTAGGAGAGCCGTGCTCTATCCCTGAGCTACGAGGGCGGGTGGATGGTGGTCCACCGGGACGATGGGAGTCTACCGGGTGTGGGCGGGTTGGGCCGCATCGCTGGGGTGTGACGGTGGTGGGATCGGGTCGGGTGGGGTCAGAAGTCGCCGCCGGAGTCGTAGCCGCCGCCGTCGAAACCGCCGCCGCTGTCGAAGAAGTCGCCGCTGTCGTAGCCGCTCGAGTCGTAGTTGCCGTAGTCGGATCCACCGGTGTCGTAGCTCGCGTCGTCGTATCCGCCGTTGTCGTAGCCGCTGTCCGCGGCGGCCAGCCCGTCTTGGTAGCCGTCGCCGTAGCCGCTTTCGAAGCCTTGGGCGTCGTAGTGCACGCCTTCCATGCCGGAGAACAGGGTGGTGAACAGGAGTGCGGAGCCGAGGCCCCAGGCGCCGCCGATCAGCGCGGGTTTCCACCACGGCTCGGAGTACCAGCCCGCGGGGACGGGGCGTCCGGCGACGCGGCCGCCGGGATAGTAGTTGGGTGTGGTGGCCGACGGGTTCGGGGATGCGGTGATCTGCCTGCCGTCGTAGTCGATGGTCCGGTTCTCGGTGACTTGACCGGCGGTGTTCTGGCCGTCGAGCGCGGGCACTTCGGGGCCGGGGTCCATATTCATGGCGGTGCGCGCGGCGCGGATGTAGTAGAGGCCTTCCAGCGCGGTCTGTTTGGCGAGGCGCGCCTGCGCGGGTGTGCGGGCCTGTTCGAGCTGCGAGCCTGCGGCGATATGCCGCTCGGACGCGTCGGCCAGCGCCTGTTTGGCCGCCTCGTTGCTGCCGGTGAGGCTGTACACCTGGCCGCCGAGCCGCTCGTTCACCTGGCGGGCGTCGGCGAGCGCATCGGCCAGTTGTAGTTCCGCGCGCTGTTTGGTTCGGCGGGACTGCACGATGACGAATGCGGCGACGGCGACGACGATCACGATGATCAGCAGCAGGATGGTCACTGTTCGCACCTCTTCCGTCCGGTGTGTCGAACAGTGCCCAAGCCTAGTGGGTGGAGACGTAGTGCCTGGTCAGCCGAGCGGACGCGCCGCTTGTCGCTCTGTGTAGTCGGCCGGGTCGAACTCCCTTGTTTTCCACCGGTAGAGCACCGTCGCGCCGGGCCAGTTGTTGGTGATCCGGCCCGCCGCGTTGCGGTACCAGCTGGAGCAGAAGTTCCACGGCGTGTCTTCGAGCCTGCGCTGCAGCCAGTGATCCCAGCGCTGTTCGGCGTCCGCCTTGGCGGCCAGCGAGCGGCCGGGCCGATCGGTGAGATATTCGACGACCTGGCGGATGTAGCGCGCCTGCGATTCCAGCATGTAGACGATGGAACCGGAGCCGACGTTCGTATTCGGTCCGTACATGATGAACATATTGGGAAAGTCCGGAACGGATAGTCCCAGGTAGGCGCGGGCGCCCGCATCGCCCCAGACATCGGCCAGCTTGCGTCCGCCCGCACCGTAGATATTCATCGGCGCGAGGAATTCCGTACCTTTGAAGCCGGTGCCGTAGATGATGACGTCCACCTCGTGTTCGACGCCGTCCGCGGTGCGGATGCCCGATGGGATGATCGCCTCGATCGCCGAGGTTTCCACGGTGACGTTGGGTTGGGCCAGCGCCGGGAAGTAGTCGTTGGAGAAGAGTCCGCGTTTACAGCCGGCCGCGTAATCGGGTGTCAGCTTGGCCCGCAGCTCCGGATCGGTGACCTGTCTGGTGCGGTGCCGGTCGGCGAGCGCGATCACCGGGGTTTTGATGGCGGGAATGTCGGTGAGCGCCAACGCCATAACCTCGAAGAAGGACCATACGGCGAACCGCTCGGCCAGCCTGCTCGGCGGGAAGTATTTGAACAGCGCGTGATGCAGCGCGCTGTATTCGGTATCCGGTTTGGGCAGCACCCAGGCGGCCGAACGCTGAAACAGGGTGAGGTGGGCCGCTTTCGGCTGGATGCGCGGAATATATTGGATCGCACTGGCTCCGGTGCCGATGCAGGCCACCCGCTTACCGGTGAGGTCGACGCGATGGTCCCATTCGGCGGAGTGGAAGGCCGGGCCGGTGAACGTGTCGATGCCGGGCAGATTCGGCATGGCGGGCCGGGACAGCTGGCCGACCGCCGGGATCAGCAGGTCGGCAACGAGATTCGCGCCGTCGGCGGTGGTGACGGTCCAGCGGCCCGCGCGCTCGTCGAATTCGGCGTCGGTGACCTCGGTGCCGAACCGGATGTAGCGCGCCAGTCCGTACTTCTCGACCACCGTGCGCATATACGCGTGGATGTCGGCCTGCTCCGAAAACCGCCGTGGCCAATCGGATTTCGGCTCGAACGACCACGAGTACAGCGGGGACGGCACATCGCATGCGGCGCCGGGGTAGGTGTTCTCGCGCCAGACGCCGCCGAGGTCGGCGGCGCGTTCCAGGATGACGAAGTTGTCCAGGCCGTTGCGGCGCAGCTCCAGTGCCAGGCCGAGTCCGGCGAAGCCCGCGCCGATGATGATGATGGACGGCGATGTCATGATCTCAGCGTACGGGCGGGTACCCGCAGGTCAGAAGAGATCGCCGGACAGTGAATCCATATTTTCGGCCATCAGTTGGCGGCGAGCTGACGCGCGATGACGAGCCGCTGGATCTGGTTGGTGCCCTCGAAGATCTGCATCACCTTGGCCTCGCGCATATACCGCTCCAACGGGAAATCCTGGGTGTAGCCGTAGCCGCCGAAAACCTGGACCGCGTCGGTGGTGACCTTCATGGCGGCGTCCGTCGCGATCAGCTTGGCCACGCTGGCCTGGCGCGAGTAGGGGAGTCCGGCGTCGCGGCGGCGGGCGGCGTCGAGGTAGGTGGCGCGGGCCGAATCCACCGCCGCGGCCATATCGGCGAGCAGGAAGCCGAGGCCCTGATGGTCGATGATGTGGCGGCCGAACGCTTCTCGCTCCTTGGCGTAGGCGACGGCGTCGTCGAGCGCGCGCTGTGCCAGGCCGGTGGCCACCGCGGCGATGCCGAGCCGTCCCGAATCGAGGGCGCTGAATGCGATCGAAAGCCCTTGTCCCTCTTCGCCGATCAGCCGCTCTTCGGGCACGAACGCATCGTCGTACGCGGCCGTTGTCGTCGGGATGGCGCGCAGGCCCATCTTCTCCTCGGGCTTGCCGAAGCTCAGCCCCGCCGTGTCGCGCGGCACCAGAAAGCAGGAAATGCCGCGGGAGCCATCGCCGGTCCTGGCGAACAGCGTGTAGAAATCGGCCTTGCCGCCGTTGGTGATCCACGCCTTCGATCCGGTGATCCGGTATCCGCCATCGACTTTCGTGGCCCGGCAGCGCAGTGCTGCCGCATCCGATCCGGCCTGCGGCTCCGAAAGGCTGTACGCGCCAACGGTTTCGCCGGACAGCATATCGCCGAGCCAGCGCTGTTTCTGCTCATCGGAGCCGAAGGTGAACAGCGGATGGCAGGACAGGCCGTGCACGCTCACCGCCACCGCGACCGCCGCCCAGCGGCTCGCCAACTCCTCCAGCACCTGCAGGTAGACCTCGTACGGTTGACCACCGCCGCCGAACTCGTCCGGATACGGCAAGCTCAGCAGTCCGGCCGCGCCGAGCGCGGGAAATACGTCATCCGGGAACGTCGCGGACTTCTCGCATTCGACGACCTGCGGCTCCAGCACCTTATCCGCGATATCCCGGGTCAACTCGAGCAGGTCCCTGGCCTCCTGTGTCGGCAGCATTCGCTCAACCGCCATCTCGGCTACCCCGCAATCTCGTGACGAACGACACCTGATTGCATGCAATGTAGCACGCATTTATGGGCCGTCTACACTGGGCGAATGGTTTCGCCGCTGCCGCCGAACAAACATCGGGAGAAGAGCCTGCGCACGCGGGCGACGCTGCTGGACGCGGCTGTGGAGAGCCTGGCCGAGGTCGGCTACGGCGGTGCGTCGATCGCCGATATCACCGCGCGCGCCGGGGTGACGCGCGGCGCTCAGCTGCACCACTTCCACACTCGGGAACAGCTTTTCGCGCAGACCATCGGGCATCTGACGCAGCGGCAGCGGGAGGCGTTGCGGCGGCGGCTGCGTACGCTACCCGTGGCGTGCACCGGCGGTGCGGTGCTCGTCGAGCTGGTCACCGCCACTTTCGCGGGCAAGCTCGGCAAGGCATCGGTGGAGCTCTACGTCGGCATAGCCAACGACCGCGTGCTGCGCCGCGAGATGCTGCGCGCCCAACACGATCTCACCGTCGAACTCCTCGCCGCGTGCACCGACCGCATCGATCCCGGAATCGACAGTGCGCGAATCGAATCCGCCTTCTGGATGACCATCAACCTGGTTCGCGGCACCACCCTCGACGAAATGGTCGGCCGAGACCGCCTGCGGCGCAAGCAGGTCCTGGCCGACTGGACCGAACTCGCAGAGCTGGCCCTGCACCGCGACCCCGAGCGGCGTGACTAGTCCGCACCGCGGCGTCTGATGTCGCTTTTCCTGATGGGACCACTTAGGTCGAAACTCTCCTCGTCGGTGAACATCGGCTTGGATACGGCGACCCTGGTCACCGACCGGAACGCACCGCGGTGAGGGCGGCGGGCGTGGTGCCGAGCCACCATCGCGGATCGGCCGTGCCGTCAGTGGTCCTGCCATCGCGGTGGACGTAGTGGCGCACATCGCGATTCGGTTCGGCGAATTCGCCGTCGAGGGCGCGTTCCAACCATTCGGCGCCGAAGCGGAAGACCTCCGCGGCGACACCGCCGAGCGGGTGGAATTCGCCCTCGTAGACGCGAATCTCCTTTGGCGCCTTGACCAGTTCGTAGTTGGCAAGGGCCTGCTCCAGCGGGGTGAGCTCGTCGAATTCGCCGATGCCGTACAGCACCGGGCAGGTGATGTCGGCGACGAGGCCGCCAATTGGCATGTGCGCGGCCAAGTCTCGGTCGAAGGCCGACTCGTCGGTGTAGCCCGACATGTACATGTAGTTGTTCTTGAAGCTCGGCTGCGCACTCTCGAAGATGGTGCGGAAGTCGCCGGTCGGCGCCTCGAAGGCGGCGAGCGCGGCCAGCCGCCGATCGGTGGCGGCGGCGCGGGAACCCCAGTAGCCGCTCATGCTGATGCCGAACATGCCGATGCGGTGCGGGTCGACCTCGGGTAGCTCGGTGAGGTAGTCGAGGAAACGGCCAACGGCGCGTTCGTAATTGGTGAGGTCGACGGTCAGTCCATTGGCGCGGCTCTCGCCCTGGCCGGGGCCCTCGATGGAGAGTGCGACGATCCCGCGCGCGGTGTAATACCGCTCGGCGGTGTGGATGTAGTCCTCTTTGATCATGTCCATGCCGGGGCCGAGGATGATGGTGGGTGCGTTGCGCACCGGTCCCGCGGGCAGGTGCAGCAGCCCGTAGATCCGCTTGCCGTCGAAGTCCAGTTCGACGCGCCGGACCAGTCCGCCGCGCAGTGCGCCCAATCGTTCGACGCAGTGGTTGGTGCGTGCGCGGAAGGCGAGTTTGCGCGGATCGGCCGCATCGAAGATCGAGTACTGCGCCCGGCCCCACATCACCGCGGCCCTCGTGTAAAGGTCGGCGGCGGTGCGGGCGAAGCCATTGCGCTCATGGTGAGCGGCGCGCTCCTCGGTCTGCCCGGCGATGGTCGCCCAGGCCTTCGGCAGCATGGCACCGCTCTTGACCATGGCGAAGACCTTGTCGAAATCGGTGTGGTCGCAGCCGAGCTCTTCCAAAGTGCCCCTGGCTTCCGGGTGTAGTGCGTCGAAACCGCCCTGTGCCAAAGCGATATCGAGGGTCCAGCTCTGTCCGACGGAACGTGCGGTCATCGGAGTGATCCTTTCCAATAGTACTAAGTACTTATCTATTAAGTACTTAAGATATGCTGACTGTCAACCGTCATCTCGAGATGGAGAATCGGCGTCATGTCAGGATCGGAATCGGCCGACCGCGCGGCGGCCCTGGATCGGCTGGGTCGCGCGGCCTACCGGCTCAGCGCCGCGGATTCGCGGCTGCGCGGCCGCGCGACCCGCGCACCGGATGCACTCTCGCTGACCCATGCGCGCGCCCTACGCGTGCTCTACGAGCAAGGGCCCATGTCGATCGGGCAGCTGGCGCTCGGCACGGAAACCACGGGGCCCGCGACGACGCAGTTGGTGAACGGTTTGGTCGCGGCCGGATACGTCACGCGCGAGCGCTCGGCGCAGAGCAAACGCTCGGTGGTGGTCGCGCTCACCGATGCGGGGCGGGTGCGGTGCCGCGAACGCTTGGATGCGATGGCCGAGGCGTTGCGCGCGGAACTGGAGGACTACGACATCGCCGCGCTCGACTTCGCCACCGAGATGCTGCAGCGGATGATCGCCATCTACGACCGGCTCTGAGCCCGGATTCCATTGCCGCGCAAGGAATCCGGGCTACCCGCCGATCAGGCCAGCTCAGTGACGGTCAATTCGCCGTCGGCGAACTGGGCACGCAGCCGCTTCTTGTCGAATTTGCCGACGCTGGTCTTCGGAACCTCGGAGATGAACGTCCAGCGTTCCGGCAGTTGCCATTTGGCGAACTTGTCGGACAAGAACTCCCGCAGCTCTTCGGGTTTGGCGGCGGCGCCCTCGGCGAGTACGACCGCGACCAGCGGGCGCTCGTCCCACTTCTCGTCCGGCACACCGATCACCGCGGCCTCGGCGACGGCCGGATGGCCCATCACCGCATTCTCCAGATCGACCGAGGAGATCCATTCGCCGCCGGACTTGATCACATCCTTGGAGCGGTCGACCAGAGTCAGGAAGCCGTCGGAGCTGATCTTGCCGACGTCGCCGGTGCGCAGCCAGCCGTCGTCGAATTTCTCCGGATCGACCGGCACACCGTCGGGCGAGTAGTAGGAGGCGGTGATCCACGGACCGCGAACCTCCAACTCGCCCCAGGCTTCTCCGTCGTTCGGCAGCACGGTGCCGTCGTCGGCGACGAGCCGTGCCTGCACGCCGGCCGGGAATCGGCCCTGCGTGATCCGGTACGCCCACTCCTCTTCCTCGCTGAGCCCGGCAGGCGGATGGCAGACGCTGCCGAGCGGCGACATCTCGGTCATGCCCCATGCGTGCACGACGCGGACGTTGTGCCGGTCCTGGAAGGCGCGCATCATCGAGGGCGGCACGGCCGAACCGCCGACCACCACCGCGCGCAGATGGGTGATGTCCTGCGGTTTGGCCGCCAGCGCCGCGAGCACCCCGCCCCAGATCGTCGGCACCGCGGCGGCGAAACTCGGCCGCTGATCGGCCATGCACTCCAGCAGCGGCCCGGGCTGCAAGAAGCGGTCCGGCATAAGGAGATTCGCGCCCGCCATGAGCGCGGCGTACGGCAGGCCCCAAGCATTGGCATGGAACAGCGGGACGATGGCCAGGACCTGGTCGGTCGGGTACAGGCCCATCCCGTTGGGCGAGATCACCTGCATCGCGTGCAGCCAGTTGGACCGGTGCGAGTACACGACGCCCTTCGGGTCGCCGGTGGTTCCCGAGGTGTAACACATTGCGGCGGCGGACTTTTCGTCGATCACCGGGAAGTCGTAGGTATCCGGCTGCGCGGCGAGGAGTTCGGGGTACGCGTGCACCTGGACGCCGTCGGGCGCGGTGAGCGTGGCCGCGTCACCGTTCACCACGATGACGTGGCGCACCGTCTTCATCTTCGGCAGCAATTGGTTGAACATCGGCACCAGGGAACCGTCGACGAGCACCACCTGATCCTCGGCGTGATTGGCCACGTAGATCAGCTGATCAGGGAACAGCCGGATGTTCAGCGCGTGCAATACCGCGCCCATGGCGGGGACCGCGATATAGGCGCACAGATGCTCGGTGTTGTTCCACATGAAGGTGCCGACCCGGTCGCCGATGCCGATACCGAGGCCGCGCAACGCATTCGCCAACCGGGCCGCCTCGACGCCCAGCTCGCGATAGGTCTTGGTGCGCACGCCGCTGCCGGTCCAGGTCGATACGGTGGAATCGCCGACGAACGTCGATGCGTAGCGCAGCAACGTGGCGAGCGAGAGTTGCTCGTCCTGCATGGTGCTCAACATCGCCAAACTCCTTTTTCTACAGTGGCTTTCGCTCAGAAGGCCATGTCGGACGCGCGCACCTTCGGGGTGGCGGCGGTGATCGTGTACAGCAATCCCACCCAGCGGATCAGCTCCGGATACAGGATCGGCTTGCCGCTGGTGAGTACCGCGCAGGACAGCGCCCGCTCGGGATCCGCCCACGCGGCATTGTTCGTGAAACCGAGATGCCCGAAGGCGCGCCTGGTGTCCGGGCCGTAGAGGCTCACCACCCGGCCGCCGAGCATGTGGCCGTAGCCGAAGCCGAAGTTCATCCCGAGCGAGAGATCGGGTTCGATGCGTGACTGCGGAACAAGCGCCGCCGCAATGGTTTCCGGTCGCATCACCCGATGACCGTCGAGTTCGCCGCCCCTGCGGAAGATTTCGTAGAACCGGGAGAATTCGTTCGCGGTGCTGACCACGTTCGCCGCGGGCGCGATGATGTCGAGATAGGCCGGATCGTTACCGGTTTCGACGGCCTCCGCGTACGGCACCCCGAGTAGCCGTTCGATGGCGGTGGACAGCGGCGGCAGCGCCGGAGCCCCGGTTATGTAGTTGCGTGCGAGGAGCGGGATATCCCGCTGTGCCACACCGTAATTGGTCCAGCGGAAGCCGAGCGGCCGCAGTATTTCGGTGTCGAGCACGGTGCGGATGTCGTGCCCGGTGACCCGGTGCACCACTTCGCCGAGGATGAAACCGCCCGACAGCGCGTGATACGACTGGAATCGGCCCGGCGGCATCGATGGGTGCACCGCGCACAAATTCCGCACCAGCACTTCACGATTAGCGATGGCCTCGGGTACGAGGGCGGCGCGCGGCAGCCCGGCCACCCCGGAGCGGTGCGCGAGCACCTGTCCGATGGTGATGGATTCCTTTCCGTGGCAACCGTATTCGGGAATGTAGCGGCAGACCGGGGCATCGAGTTCGAGCAGCCCGCGATCGACGAGCAAGTGCACGACGAACGCGGTGACGCCCTTGGACGCGGAATAGGTGACGAACGGGGTGCGCGGCGTCGCAAGGACTTTCGGGGCATCCGGTGCGTCATCCGGTCCGTTGCCGCGGGCATGCCCGAGCGCGCGATCGAACACCACCTTGCCGTGCCTGCGGATGCACACCTGCACGGCCGGATGCACCCCGCTGCGATAGACCAGCCGCATGCGCCGCCAGATCTGCTCCGGGTAGTCGGGCGGCAATCCGGCCTCCGCCGGATCCACCTCCGGCCCGATGCTCGCGACGGACTCCAACTCGTCCGGGATCCGGCTCCTGCGGAGCAGGGCCGGCGGGATCGGCAGGTTCCTTGCGCGCGTCAGCATCATGCGGCAGAACCAGCCATGATCCACATCACATCGGGGATGCTACCCAAGGGTAGCCGTCGTGGGCATCCGGACCGGGAATCCGTCGCCACACCGATAGCCCGCGCCGGGCAATCGGGGTCGGGCGATCAGCCCGCGTGTGCCGGGTATGCGTGTACCAGGGCCGTATCGAGCCGGGGGACCGCGTGCGTCAGCGTATGTTCGGCCTCGTGCGCGACGTGGTGCGCGTCGGCGAGCGAAATCGTCGGCGGCACATCGAGTTCCACATCGGCGTGCAGGCGGTGGCCGATCCAGCGCATGCGCAGGCTGCGCACCCCGAGCACGCCGGGTTCGGCCGCGAGCGCGCGCTCGGCGGTATCCACCAGCTCCGGGTCGACGGCGTCCATCAGCCTGCGCACCACATCGCGCACCGCCGTGCGCAGCACCGCCAGGATGGCGATCGTGATCACCAATCCGACTATCGGGTCCGCGAGCGGGAATCCGAGCGCGACACCGCCCGCGCCGACCAGCACCGCCAGCGAGGTGAAACCGTCGGTCCTGGCGTGCAGTCCATCGGCCACCAGCGCCGCCGATCCGATCCGCCTGCCGACCCGGATTCGGTAGAGCGCCACCGTCTCGTTGCCGAGGAATCCGATCAGCCCGGCGGCCGCGACCCAACCCAGATGGTCGATGGACACCGGATGGATCAGGCGGCGCACCGCCTCGTACCCGGCGAGCAGCGCCGATATCGCGATCATCGCGACGACGAACAGGCCGGCCAGATCCTCGGACCTGCCGAAGCCGTAGGTGTAGCGCCGGGTCGCGGCCCTGGTGCCGAGCGCGAACGCGATCCACAGCGGCACCGCGGTCAGCGCGTCGGAGAAATTGTGAATTGTGTCCGCCGCCAAGGCGATCGAGCCCGAGACGAGGAATACCGCGAGCTGTAGTGCGGCGGTGATGGCGAGCACCGCCAAGCTGATCTTGACCGCGCGGATGCCGATCGCACTGGCCGCCAAGGCATCATCGACGCTGTCGGCCGAATCATGGCTGTGCGGAACGAATATCTCGCGGAGGATGCCGCGGATTCCGCCGGGGTGCTCGTGGCCGTGTGCATGCCTGTGGCTGTGCCCGTCCGGATGGCTGTGTGCGTGCGCGGACGTGTGCTCATGCTCGTGGCTGTGCGTGTGCTCGCCCGTATGTGCATGCCCGTGTGCGTAACCATCACTGTGATCATGAATTTGGCTGGAGTCGTGCGTGTGGTCCCCGCCGTGCCCGCGCTTCAAGTGGCTCATGCGCCCGCCTCCGCTCGTCGATGCCGAGCCAGCTCGCGCACCCCGGCCGCGCCCTGGTGATGTGCGGGCACTCCGGGTCCGGCGTGTTCGGCGTTGTACACCGCGTCCAGCACCAGCTGCCGGATGTGTTCGTTCTCCAGGCTGTAGAAGATGGTGGTGCCGGACCGGCGGGTGCGCACCAGCCGCGCCATGCGCAGCTTCGCCAGATGCTGGGATACCGAGGCGGCCGGTTTGCCGACGCATCCGGCCAGGTCGTTCACCGACAGTTCTTGGCCGACCAAGGCCCACAGCACCTGTACCCGGGTGGCGTCGGCCAGCATTCGGAATACCTCGACGACCAGGGCCGCCTGGTCCTCGTCGAGCGGCGGCCGTCCTCCCTGGCTATCTGCATTCATACGTAGATAATAGGGCATGGGGTGGGCGATGCCGCACGAAAAACCCCGGCGCGGCTCTAATTCGTTGCCGCGCCGGGGGTTACCCGATTTTTCAGCAGTTACGCAGTTCCGGGCTCTGATTCAGCAGCTGGGCCCGGGTGCCGATGAATTCGGTGTAGGTCTGACCGCCGACCGCGGCCAGCGGGAAGGCCGCCACCCTGTGGCAGTTCTGGAAGGCGAGCTTCACTCCGAAGTGGCGCTCCAATCCGCCGCGGATCGCGTCGGACGCCATGGCGCGCAGCAGCTGGCCGCGGGCCGTCTCATCCGGCGGTGGAACCACGTTGTCGGCGAATTCTGCTGTACCGGAACGCAATTCACCGGCCACCCGGCTGACTACCTCCCAGGCGTACGGCAGCGAATTGCGTACACATTCGACGAAATCGGCGTCGTCGACCTCACCGCGCTCGGCGCGCTCGAGTAGTGCGGCAGGAACATCGAGGGACATGTGCGCTCTCCTCCTGAATGGAGTGGATTAGTGCGATGCCCAATGATTCTAAACGAAAGTCGTTGTCAACAACCCTGAATCCGTCCCGAAAGTGCTGTGGTCAGTGCGGTTTTCGCGTCGGCGGCCAGCTGTCGGACGAGTTCGCCGGCCGGTAGCTCGGCCGCGAGCTCATGGGTTTGACCCGCCCACAGGTTGACCGCGTCCGGATTGCCCGCCGCACGGGCGGCGGCGCGCAATGGCGCTGTCGCGTAATGGATCTCGGGGTAGGCCACCGGGGCGTCCGCGCTGTAGTCGGTCATGAACCGATTGCGCAGGCCGCGGGCGCGCCGACCGGTGAAGGCGCGGGTGAGCATGGTCGGGGTCGCGGTGCCGATGGCGGCGCGGTGCACCGGATTGGTGCCCGCCTCCGGGCTGCGCAGGAACACCGTGCCGAGCTGTGCGGCCGCCGCACCCGCGGCCAGCGCCGCCGCGATGCCCGCACCGGTGCTCAAACCACCCGCGGCGACCACCGGCAGATCGACAGCCGCCCGCAGCAGTTGCAGCAGCGCGAGCAGGGTGAGCGGATCGGTGTCATCGGCCGCCACCGAATCGGTGAAGGCGCCGCGGTGCCCACCGGCCTCGGCTCCTTGGGCGACAAGGACATTCGCGCCCGCCTCGGCCGCGATCCGCGCCTCGGCCACCGAGGTGACGGTCACCCAGACCTCGGAGCCGACGGCCCGCAGCCGCGCGATCTCGGCCGCGGATGGACAGCCGAACGTGCACGACACCACCGCAACCGGTTCCGCGACAAGCAGATCCAGTTTCGCCGTCCAGTCGTCGGTATCGAATTTCGGTGTGCCGAGTTCGAATTCGCCGCGGAGGCGGTCGAGGAACGCGGCGTATTCGGTCTGTGGCGTCGGTGGGCCCGGTACGAACAGGTTGACGCCGAACGGTCCGCTCGTCAGGGCTCGGGTGGCCTTGATCCGAGTCGCGGTGTCGGCTGCGGTGAGGTATCCGGCGGCGACGAAGCCGAGGCCGCCCGCCTCGGTGACCGCCGCGGCCAATTCGGGTGTCGAAGGTCCGCCCGCCATGGGGGCGAGAACGATCGGGACGCGTATTTCGTCGAGGATCACTGCTCCAGTGTCACCTAGTTGAAGCTGTGACCCCGCTCTCACCAGCGGCGATAAATCAGAAGGTTGCGGAATGGTCACGACGGGGTAGAGTTCCCGTCACAACGGATGCCGAATCGTTACATCGACCGACACCCAGCAGAGTGTTACCGACGCTAGGACAGAGCTTTGCCGCACCATCGAGTTGGCCCCAGTTCCGTTACCGTCATGAGCCTGGTTGGCGAGGGCGTTTCGGTTCGCCCGAAGCGGCACCGCGCCGAACCGGCCACCAGCGATCGGGTGAAGGTCGCCGCGGGTGTCGCGGTTGCCACCGGTGCGTTGATCGGCACCGCCACCCAACTTCTGCCCGCCGTCGCGAGTGCGACTCCGATGCTTCCCGGCTCGCACCACCACGGTGACCAGTCCGGCAGCATCAAGCTGCAGACCAAGACCGAGCCGGTGGCCGAGACCACCCAGGTCGCCACTCCGGTCGCCGATGCCGCCCCCGCGCCCGAGGCGCCTGCCCCCGCTCCGGCCGCTCCGGTCGCCGCCCCCTTCGGTCTGCAGAATCTGCCGCCGGAGGTCGCCGGTCCACTGGCGCAGGCCGAGCAGGTGATCAAGGGACTGCAGCAGCAGGTGACCCCGGCGCCGCCGCAGCAGGCGGTCCGCCCGGTGGGTGGCGAGATCAGCTCCGGATTCGGTTCTCGCTGGGGCGAATTCCACTACGGCCTCGATTTCGCCGATCAGCTCGGCGCGCCGATCCACTCGGTGAGCAGCGGTACCGTCATCGACGCGGGCCCGGCATCCGGCTTCGGTCTGTGGGTGCGGGTGAAGCAGGACGACGGCACCACCGCGGTCTACGGTCACGTCAACGAGTTCTACGTGCATCCGGGGCAGCGGGTGAATACCGGCGATGTCATTGCGACAGTTGGCAATCGGGGCAATTCGACCGGTCCGCATCTGCACCTGGAGATTTGGGATCCGTCGGGCACCAAGATCGACCCGTATCCGTGGCTGGCCGCGAAGGGTGTTCCGATGCAGTGGGGCCCCACGCCGCACTGATCGGCTCACGTAAGGACCTATCGGTCATTAGGCTCGGGCAGGTGACCGAGCTGGGCGACATTTTCGAAGCGGGATCACCACACGGGCGTGCATACGCGGTGCTGGTGCATCATCCTCGATCGAGTTTGGCCGAAATCGCGCAGTACTTGGGCGTTTCCACCGAGACCGCCGCCGCGAGCCTGGACGTGCTCGCCGAATTGCAGGCCGCCGTCCGCATCATCACCCCGGAAGGGGGTGTGGTGTGGGACGCGCACGCACCGGAGTCGCTGTCCGAGGCCGAGGCCCGGCGCAGGCAGCACGAGATCAACCAGATGCACACGGCCGCAGCGCGTCTCAGCGAGACCTTCCGTTCGGTGCGGCGCTCGCCGCGCAGCAACGGCGCCGTGGTCCCGGTATTCGAACGCCTGGAGATGCTGGCCGATTTCGAGGAGATGCAAACGGCGGCGCGCAAGTGCGTCAAGGTGATCGAGCGCGGCCCGTACCTGAGCGATCTGGAGCGGGAACGACAGTTGTTCCTGCTCAAGCGATCTCGGCTCGGTGACGGGATCCGCTACCAAACCCTCTATCAGGACACGATTTACCAGGACGCGGAACGCCTGCGTCATGCACTGTCCACGAATGCCAGTGGCGCGCAAGCCCGTACGCTGCCCGAACCGCCCTTCAAGATGATCGTCAGCGATGACGAGCGGGCCAGCCTGGTGCTGCACGTCGACGAGCGCCGCCCCGATCCGATGGGCCTGCGCATCACCGGCTCACCCGCGCTGGACATGCTGGTGAAGACCTTCGATGTGCTGTGGTCGTTGGCCGCGCCGATTTCGGTGAATCCGACCGCGGAGGCGCTCGACGAACGCGACCGCGCCATTCTCACGCTGATGGGACTCGGCGCCACCGACGACACCATCGCCAGGCGGCTCGGCATGTCCCGCCGCACGGTGGTGCGGCGCACCGCCCGGCTGCTGGAACGACTCGGCGCGAGCACCCGCTTCCAAGCGGGTGTGCAGGCGACCAGGCGCGGCTGGCTCTGACGAGTCGCATCGAAACAGGCTCCGGCACTTGGTAGTTCCCGCCATCGATTGCGGGGGCGGCGGTTGTCGGGGCTTTCGGTCCGCACTCTGTGCTGGTTACCTCACCGCCATAGCCCTGCGGTTGGAGTTTCGGCCGGGCCGGTGAGGGGCGTAAGCCCTGGTACGCAATGCCCGACGATCGCGTTGTCCCGCCATGAATTTCCCCGGGTCGCGCACTCGATGTGCCGATCGATCCACTTCCCGCTGCCGGGAACAGGTTTGGATCGAATACCGAGGAGTTCGGCGCAATGTGGTTGACCGGCAGCGGGTTTCTGCCGCAGCGGAGTTGGGGAGACAGGTGAGGGATACCAGTTCGGCAGCGCGACGGTCGCGGTCCTGCCGCAGGTGCCCAGCTTTGCCTGTCCGGAGGGAGTCCTAGATGAGCGCGGTCCGTCGTACTGTTCGAGGGAGAAACCGCCGTCGTGCCGGCGGCGTTCTGTTCGGTCAGTTGCTCACCGCGGCAGTGGAATCCGCCGCGACCACGGTGGCGATACGGTTCAACCCCACCGGCGGCACCGCGGATCAGCGGGAACTCACCTATCGCGAGCTCGATGAAGCCTCCTCGCGATTGGCTCGCTATCTCATCGAATTCGGCGCGGGTCCAGGAGAATTCGTCGCGGTGGGAATCACCCGCTCGATCGAGTCGATTATCGCGGTATGGGCGGTGGCGAAGACGGGGGCCGCCTACGTGCCGATCGATCCGGGCTATCCATTGGATCGGATCGACTACATAGCCACCGATTCCGGTGCACTGCTGGGCATTACCACTGCGGCCCATCGGCCAAGGCTCGGCTCGGCGATTACCTGGATCGAGCTGGACGACCCGGCGAACCGGGCCGGTATCGAGGCGAAGTCGGGACATCCGATCTCGTACGCCGACAGATTGCGACAGCTGTCCGATCAGCACCCCGCCTACGTGATCTACACGTCGGGTTCGACCGGCCGGCCGAAGGGAGTCGCGGTATCGCACACGGGACTCGCCGATCTCGCCGGTGAATTGCGCGAGCGCGGCGTCGGCCAGGACGCGCGGGTCACGCACCTGTCCTCACCGAGCTTCGATTTCTCGATCATCGAGATGCTGCTCGCCTTCGCCGCGGGCGCGACGCTCGTTGTGGTGCCGCCGACCTTGTTCGGTGGCACGGAACTGGCGGAACTGCTTCGGCGGGAGCGAATTACGCACCTTTGCATCACCCCGCCCGCGCTCGAATCGGTGGATCCGGACGGCCTGGACCAGCTCAGGGTGATCTACGCGGGCGGTGACCGGCTCGGCGCCGAACTGGTCGAGCGCTGGGCCGGTGCGGACCGTGTCTTCTACAACGCGTACGGCCCCACCGAGGCCACCGTGGCCGCGACCATCACCGATGCGCTACGGCTCGGGGCCGCGGTGAACATCGGCAACCCGGTGGCCGGGATGCGGACGCTGGTTCTCGATTCGCAGCTGCGGTTGGTGCCGCCGGGCGTGATCGGCGAGCTGTACTTGGGCGGGCCCGCGCTGGCCCAGGGCTATGTCGGCCGCCCGGGGCTCACCGCGGAGCGGTTCGTGGCCAATCCCTTTGGCGACAACCAAACGGGAGAACGGCTGTACCGCACCGGAGATCTGGTGCGGCGCACCGAATCCGGCGAATTCGAATTCCATGGCCGGATCGATTTCCAGGTGAAGATCCGTGGCCTGCGCATCGAACTCGGTGAGATCGACAATGCGCTGACCCGCCACCCCGACGTGGATTTCGCGGTGACGCTCGGCACCACGTTGCCCACCGGCACCTCGGTACTCGTCGCCTACGTGCTGCCGCAACCCGAAAGCACCGTCGACACAGTTGAGCTGGCGAAATTCGCCGGACAGTTCGTGCCTGCCTACATGATTCCGGCGTCGATCATGGTGCTGGACGAGATTCCGGTGACCCCGGTCGGCAAGCTGGACCGGGCCCGGCTGCCTGCTCCGGTGTTCGCGGGGCGGGAGTTCCGCGCGCCGTCGACGCCTACCGAACTGGTTGTCGCCGAGGTATTCGGCGCGCTGCTGCTGCCCGATACAGAGCAGAACCGGGTCGGGGCCGATGACGACTTCTTCGAGCTGGGCGGCAATTCCCTGCTGGCCGCCCAGGCGGTCGCACGAATCGGGCACGCGCTGGATATCGCGGTTCCGGTGCGGTTGCTGTTCGACGCGCCCAGCGTCGCCGGGCTGGCCGAGCAGATTGCCGGGATCGCCGGGTCGGGCGGGCGCGCACCGCTGGTCGCGGGCCGACGACCGGATTCGATCCCGCTTTCCCTTGCCCAGCAACGGATGTGGTTCCTGAACCGGTTCGACACCGAATCGGCCGCGTACAACATCTCGGTGGCGGTGCGGCTTTCCGGCGAGCTGGATATCGCGGCGCTGCAGGCGGCTGTCGCCGATGTCGTCGACCGGCACGAGATTCTGCGCACGGTGTATCCGGATATGAATGGCACTGCGGCACAGGTGATTCTGCCGCCCGGCCAGGTGGTGCCCGACCTCGCTCCGATCGCGGTCGCGGCCGATGAACTCCTCGAGCGGGTCATCGGTCTGGTGTCGGCCGGATTCGATGTGACGGCCGAGGTTCCGTTGCGGGCGTGGCTGTTCCGGATCGGCGACGACGAGCACGCGCTGGTATTCGTCGTGCATCACATCAGCGGCGACGGCTGGTCGATGGGACCGCTCACCAGGGATGTGATGACCGCGTATGTGGCGCGCAGCGCGGGCTCGGCACCCATCTGGGCGCCGCTGCCGGTGCAATACGCGGATTTCAGCATCTGGCAGCGCGAGGTGCTCGGGTCCGAGGCCGATCCGGACAGCCTGATTTCCGAGCAGGCCGGGTACTGGCGGGCCGCGCTGGCCGGGCTGCCCGATGAGCTGAATCTGCCGACCGACCGCCCGCGCCCGGCCGTTCAGTCGTTCTCCGGTGGGGCCGTCGCGTTTACGGTGGACGCCGCGGTGCATCGCCGGTTGCGGCGGATCGCCAGGGAGCAGAACGCGACAATGTTCATGGCCGTGCACGCGGCACTCGCGATCTTTCTCGCACGGTTGTCCGGCACCGATGATATCGCCATCGGCACCCCGGTGGCGGGCCGCGGCGCGGCCGAACTCGACGATCTGATCGGCATGTTCGTCAATACGCTCGTGCTGCGCACCCGGGTGTCCGGACAGCTCACATTCGGCGAATTGCTCTCGCACACAAAGGAAGTGGACCTCGGGGCATTCGCGCATTCGGACCTGCCGTTCGAGCGGCTGGTGGAACTGCTCGATCCGGAACGGTCCACCGCGCGCAATCCGCTGTTCCAGGTGGATCTTTCGTTCGGGAACCTACCCGCGAACCATTTCGAGCTGCCCGGGTTGCGGGTCGGCGCGTTCGAATACGAACTGAACAACTCACAGTTCGATCTGTCGCTGACGGTGCAGGAATCGGACGACGACGGTCTGCACGCCGAATTCCGGTACGCCCGTGACCTTTTCGATGAGGCCACGGTGCGGACATTCGCCGAGCGGTTCACCCGGCTGCTGACCGCCGCCACCGGCGCGCCGGATACACCGGTGGGCGACCTACCGCTGCTGTCGGAGGAGGAGTACCGGCTGCTGACGCCGGTGCGCGGTCCGGCGCCGGTCGAGGCGGGCCTGCTGCCGGATCTGTTGGCCCGCGGTGTGCGCCTCGGCCGCGACCGGGTGGCGGTACGTTATCTCGGCCGGTCCATCGGGTACGGCGAGCTCGCCGACTACTCCGCGCGCTTGGCGCGCATGCTGATCGCCCGCGGGCTGGGCCCGGAAAAGATTGTCGCACTGGCCTTCCCACGGTCCTACGAGATGATCGCGGCGAGCTGGGCGGTGGCCGCGACCGGTGCCGCCTTCGTGCCCGTCGACCCGGCCTATCCGGCCGATCGGATCCGTCATATGGTCACGGATTCGGGCGCCATGGTCGGCTTGACCATCGCCGCGCACGCGGCGGAGCTGCCGGGCGATATCGCCTGGCTGGTGCTCGACGATCCCGCGACCGATGCACAACTGGCCGCGCAGTCGGCCGAACCGGTGACCGATGCCGAACGCGCGACGCCGTTGGACCCGCGGCATCCGGCGTACATCATCTATACCTCGGGCTCGACCGGTAAGCCCAAAGGCGTTGCGGTAACCCATTCCGGCCTCGGTGGTTTCGTCGGTTACGCGACCGCAGTATACCGAATTGCTCAGTGGCATCGCATGTTACAGATCACCTCGCCGAGCTTCGACCAATCCGTGGAGGAGTGGCTGATCGCGTTCTCCAGCGGTGCGGCCCTGGTGATCGCACCGCCGTCCATCGTCGGTGGTGTCGAGCTGGCCGAGCTCATCCGGGCGGAACGGGTGACGCACACGGTGATCACGCCGGCCCTGCTCGGCACCCTGGAGCCGGGTGATACGGCCCTGGAGACCGTGGCAACCGGCGGCGACGCGACCACACCGGAGCTGGTGGCCGTCTGGCAGCCGAGCCGTCGCTACGTGAACGGTTACGGCCCAACCGAAATGACCATCGGCGCGATCTACGGTCCGCTGACCGCCGGGCAGCCGATCACGATCGGCCGCCCGTTGCACGGTATTTCGGCACTGATCCTGGATGCGCGGCTCAACCCGGTGCCGCCGGGCGTCGCGGGCGAGCTGTACCTGGCCGGTGCCGCGATGGCGCGGGGCTATCACAACCAGCCCGGTCCGACCTCGGACCGCTTCGTGGCGAATCCATGGGGTGAACGAGGCGAGCGGATGTACCGCACCGGCGATCTGGTGCGGTGGGTACCCGCGAGCGAGCATCCCGGCGAAGACACCGTCGACGAAACGCTGCCCTGGGAGATCGAATACCTGGGCCGCACCGATTTTCAGGTCAAGATCCGCGGCTTCCGGATCGAGCTCGGTGAGATCGACGCGGTGCTCGGGCGTCATGACGACGTCGCGTTCGTCACCACGGTCGGTCGGGAGAATCCCCTCGGCGCACAGGTTCTGGTGTCGTATGTGTTGCCCGCGGCGGATCGTGTCATCGATCCGGCCGAACTCGTCGCGTATGCGGCGCGCAGCCTGCCAGCGCATATGGTGCCCGCGCAGGTCGTCGCGCTGGACACCATCCCGCTGACACCGGTTGGCAAAATCGATCGAAAGGCACTGCCGGAACCGGTTTTTCAGCAGGCAGCCTATCGAGCGCCCGCCACCGCGTCGGAGGAGATCGTCGCGGGCGTATTCGCCGAGGCGCTGCGGAACGAGCGAATCGGCGCCGACGACAACTTCTTCGAGCTCGGCGGCAATTCGCTGATCGCGACCCGGGTCGCGGCCCGGCTGGGCGCGGCGTTCGACACTCGGGTGCCGGTTCGCTGGCTGTTCGAGGCGGCGACCGTCGCGACGTTGGCCGCCCGGCTCGGCGGGGTCGCAGGCGGCGGTCGTCGGGAATTGGTGGCCGGCCGACGGCCGGAGCGGATACCGCTTTCGCCCGCGCAGCAGCGGATGTGGTTCCTGAACCAATTCGATACCGAGTCGGCGGTGTACAACATCCCGATCGCGGTGCGCCTGCGCGGCGCGCTCGATCTCGATGCGCTGCGGGCGGCGATGACGGATCTCGTTGTGCGCCACGAGGTACTGCGCACCATCTATCCGCAAACCGATACGGGACCGGTGCAGTTGGTGCTGCCGCCGGAGCGGATCGAGTCGAGGTTGGAGACGCACGCTGTTCCGGTTGCCCAGCTGGAAGCCGGTGCGCGTGAGGCACTGTCGCGCGGGTTTGACGTCACCGCCGAGGTGCCGCTGCGGGTTGTGCTGATCACTGTGGCGGATGCCCCTGAGCCGGAGTATCTGCTGGCACTGGCGATCCATCACATCGCCAGCGACGGGTCGTCGGATGCTCCGCTCATCCGGGATCTCGTGCGGGCGTACGTCGCACGGACCGCGGGCCGGGCGCCGGATTGGACACCGCTTCCGGTGCAGTACGCGGATTACGCGCTTTGGCAGCGCGCACTGCTCGGCGACGAAGACGATCCGGAATCGGTTGCCGCCAGGCAGATTGCCTACTGGCGCGACGCGTTGGCCGGGCTGCCGGAGCAATTGGAGCTGCCGACGGATCGGCCACGTCCACCTGCGCAGTCCTTCGCCGGTGCGGCCGTCGAATTCGAGATAGGGGCCGAATTGCATTCGGCCCTGGTGCGATTGGCACGGGCACAGGGCGCGACCCTGTTCATGGTCGTGCACGCGGCGCTCGCGGTGCTGCTGGCCAGGCTCTCCGGTACCGAGGATATCGCCGTCGGCGCGTCGATCGCGGGCCGTGGCGAGGCGGAGCTGGATGATCTGATCGGCATGTTCGTCAACACGCTGGTACTGCGCGCCCGGATAGACCCGGCCGAGTCGTTCGTGAAACTGCTCGCCCGCCAACGCGAAACCGATCTGCGCGGGTTCGCGAACGCCGATGTGCCGTTCGAGCGGCTGGTGGAGGTGCTCAACCCGGAGCGCTCGACTGCGCGGCATCCGCTGTTCCAGGTCGGACTCTCGTTCCAGAATATGGCGCGGACCACCATCCCGGCGGATGTCGAGGTGTCGGGCCTGACGGTGTCCGGCGTAGGGCTCACGGTGGAGACATCGCAGTTCGACCTGCACTGGTATATCGGCGATGCCTACGACGTCGACAGTGCGCCCGCAGGGATCACCGGGCAGGTCACCTATGCGACGGCGCTGTTCGACGAGGTGTCGGTGGCCGGATTCGTGGCACGGCTGCGTCGGGTGCTGGCGGCGATCGTCGCGCATCCGGAGTCGGCCGTAGGCGATCTGGAACTGCTCGATGCTGCCGAGCGGTCTCGAATTCTGTTGGGGTGGAATGAGTCTCGGCATTCGGTGGCGCCCGAGCTGTTGCTCGACGGCTTCCGTCGGGCGGTGGCGGCGCATCCGGAGGCGGTCGCGATTGCGTATGAGGGTGTTGAGCTGACTTATGGTGAGTTCGATGAGCGGGTGAATCGGCTTGCTCGGTTGTTGATTTCGCAGGGTGTTGGTGCGGAGTCGTTGGTGGGTCTTGCGGTTCGGCGTTCGCTGGATCTTGTTGTCGGTATGTATGCGATCCTCACGGCTGGTGGTGCGTATGTGCCGTTGGATCCGGATCATCCGGCCGAGCGCATCGGGCACGTATTGCGCACCGCGCGACCGGTGAGTGTGCTGACGACCACGTCCGATGCGATTGTCGCGCCGGATGGAATTCCGGTGGTGTGCATCGACACCTTGGCATTGGGCGGTTTCGACAGCACCCCGGTGCAGCCGTACGAGTTGTTGCGCCCGGTGCGGCCCGAGAATTCGGCCTATGTGATTTTCACGTCGGGTTCGACGGGTAAGCCTAAGGGCGTCGCGGTTTCGCATGCGGCGATCAATAACCAGATCACGTGGATGTTGGCCGAATATCCGCTTGATTCCGATGATGTGTATTTGCAGAAGACGGCGACGACGTTCGATGTGTCGTTGTGGGGTTATTTCATGCCGTTGCGGGTTGGTGCGAAACTCGTTGTGGCTACTCATGATGGTCATCGTGATCCGGTGCATGTCGCGGAAACGATTGCCGCGCAGCGGGTGACGGTTACCGATTTCGTGCCGTCGATGCTCACCGTTTTCGCGGCGCACACCCAGCCGGGTTCGGTTCCGTCGTTGCGGGATGTGTTCGTTATCGGTGAGGCGTTGCCGCCGGAGACGGTGACGGCGTTGCAGACGGTTTCCGATGCTGCGGTGCATAACCTGTATGGGCCGACCGAGGCGGCGGTGTCGGTGACCTACTGGCCCGCGGAGGACGCGACCGAGCGCAGTGTGCCGATCGGCTTGCCGCAGTGGAATACCGAAGTGTATGTGCTGGATTCGCGGTTGCGGCCGGTGCCGGTGGGGGTTCCCGGCGAGCTGTATTTGGCGGGGGATCAGCTGGCGCGTGGTTATGTGCGGCGGCCCGATCTCACCGCGGATCGGTTCGTCGCCAATCCGTTCACCACTGGTAAGCGCATGTATCGCACGGGTGACCTGGTGGTGTGGCGCACGACGCCGGATAACGCGGATGGTGTGCTCGATTACATTGGTCGTACTGATTTCCAGGTGAAGTTCCGTGGTCAGCGTATCGAGTTGGGTGAGATCGAAACCGCTTTGCTGGCACAGCCTTCCGTAAGCCAGGCCGTCGCTGCGGTGATGCCTTCCGAACTGGGCGACCAATTGGTGGCGTACACGGTGCCGTCGCCGGGCGGGGCGATCGATCCGGCGGAGCTGGCCGTGGCGGTGGCACTGATACTTCCGTCGTATATGGTGCCGTCGGCGATAGTGCCGTTGGCGGAGCTTCCGCTGAACCCGAGCGGCAAGTTGGATCGAAAGGCCTTGCCCGCTCCGGAATTCGCTCGTCGCGCGTTCCGGGCGCCGTCGACCCCGATCGAGGAGATCGTTGCGGGGGTATTCGCCGATGTGCTACGCCTCGATAGCGGCACGCGGATCGGTGCGGACGACGATTTCTTTGCCCTGGGCGGCAATTCGCTGATCGCCGCCCAGGTGGTCGCGCGGCTGGGTGCCGCGGTGGATGCGAGGGTTCCGGTGCGGACAGTGTTCGAGGCGTCGACGGTGGCCAGGCTCGCCGTGCGGATCGAGCAGGTTGCGGGGGCCGGGCGCAGGGAATTGGTAGCCGGTCCGCGGCCGGAGCATATTCCATTGTCGTTGGCGCAGCAGCGGATGTGGTTCTTGAACCGGTTCGATCCCGGTTCAGCGGCATACAACATCCCGGTCGCGGTGCGGTTGACCGGTGCGTTGGATGTGGATGCGCTACGTGCGGCGATGACGGATGTCGTTGCCCGGCACGAGATTCTGCGGACGGTTTATCCGCAGACCGAGGCGGGTGCGGTGCAGGTGATCCTGCCGCCGACGCAAGCGGTGCCGCAGTTGGATGTGCGGGTCGTCGCGGCGGACGAGGTGGAAGCCGCTGTTATCGAGTTGATCTCGACGATTTTCGATGTCACCACCGAGGTGCCGGTGAAGGTGGCATTGTTCCGGATCGCCGATGCCGCAGATGAATACGTTCTCGCGATGGTGGTGCACCATATCTCCGGTGATGGGTCGTCGGTCGGCCCGTTGACCCGGGATCTGGTGACCGCTTATGCGGCTCGCGCGTTCGGTGCGGCGCCGAGCTGGGCTCCGTTGGCGGTGCAGTACGCCGACTATTCGATCTGGCAGCGTGAGCTGCTGGGTAGCGAAGAGGATCCGGAGTCGTTGGCGTCCAAGCAGGTTGCCTATTGGCGGCAGGCGTTGGCGGAACTGCCCGATCAACTCGATCTGCCCTCGGATCGTCCGCGTCCGGCGGTGCAGTCCTTCGCGGGTGGCAAGGTCGAACTCCGGGTTGATGCGGCCACGCATCAGGCGTTGATCGAGCTGGCTCGGGCCGAGGGTGCGACGCTGTTCATGGTGGTGCACACCGCCTTGGCGGTGTTGCTGTCCCGTTTGTCGGGCACCGACGACATCGCGATCGGTACGCCGATGGCTGGTCGTGGTGAGGCCGTGCTCGATGATTTGATCGGTATGTTCGTGAACACGCTGGTGTTCCGTTCGCGGATCGATGCCGGTGAGCCGTTCACGGATCTGCTTGCGCGGCAGCGGGAAACCGATATTCAGGCGTTCGCGAATGCTGATGTGCCGTTCGAGCGCCTGGTCGAGGTCCTGAACCCGGTGCGGTCGACCGCGCGGCATCCGTTGTTCCAGGTGGGTTTGTCGTTCCAGAACCTGGCCCAGTCCAGTCTGGAGTTGCCCGGTCTGACCGTGGCCGGTGTGGATATCGATACCCAGCTGTCGCAGTTCGATCTGCACCTGATCGCCACCGATCGTTACGACGACAACGGTCGACCCGAAGGCATCATCGGCGTATTCACTTACGCCACGGACCTATTCGACAAGGCAACAGTTCAGGGCTTCGCGAATCGGTTCCTGCGATTGATCAATGCCATCGTCACCGACATCTCTGTCGCAGTAGGTGATATCGACCTGCTCGACCCCAGCGAGCACACCCACATCCTGTCCGAATGGAATAGCACCGCGCACGCCGCGGACACCACGGCGACATTGGTGTCACTGTTCGATCATTCGGTTGCGGTAGCACCGGATTCGGTCGCGCTGGTAGCCGATAGGCCGCGCGCGGAACTGACGTACGGTGAGCTTGATGCGAGGGTGAATCGTCTTGCTCGGCACCTGATTTCGTTGGGTGTGGGTCCGGAGTCGCTGGTGGCGTTGGCGATTCGCCGGTCGGTGGATTTGATCGTGGCGATGTATGCGGTGGCCAAGTCCGGTGGCGCGTATGTGCCGGTGGATCCGGACCAGGCGACCGAGCGGACGGCCTACATCCTGGAGACAGCGGCACCGGTCTGCGTATTGACCAACGCGGATGCGAATTTCGGAACCAGTGTCGCGCCGGTGGTGTGTATCGACGAACTGGACTTGGCCCACTTGTCTGCCGCGCCGGTTACGGATGTGGATCGGGTTGCGCCGCTGCGCCCGTCGAACACCGCGTATGTGATCTTCACGTCGGGTTCGACCGGCAGACCGAAGGGCGTCGCAATATCGCACGCCGCAATATCCAACCAATTACTGTGGAAGGCAGCAGAATTCGAGCTCGGACCACACGAGTCCCTGCTGCTGAAAACGGCCGCGACCTTCGATCTGTCGGTTTGGGAATTCTGGTCGGCAATGGTTTCGGGCGGCCGACTGGTTATCGCCGCACCGGATGGACATCGCGATCCGGCCTATCTCAATGAGCTCATCGCGCGCGAGTCGGTAACAACGCTGCACGTGGTGCCATCGATGCTGGAAGCATTGTTGGCTCACGCGATATCGGAGCCGAAGCCGCGAACACGGTCGCACCTTTCTGATCTCCGTCGCGTGCTAGCGATCGGTGAGGCCCTGCCGGGTGTGTTGGCGCAGAAGTTCTTGCAAGAACACCCACGCACGGAATTGTTCAACCTCTACGGCCCGACCGAGGCCGCAGTGTCGATCACCAGCCATCGGGTTACCGCGGCTGATCAGGTCTCGGTGTCTATCGGTGCGCCAGGGTGGAACAGCCAGGTTTATGTGCTGGATGCGCGGTTGCGTCCGGTACCGGCGGGTGTGTCGGGTGAGTTGTATTTGGCGGGTGCGCAGTTGGCGCGCGGCTACTTCGGTAAACCGGGTTTGACGGCTGACCGGTTCGTGGCCAACCCGTTCACAAGTGGCCAGCGGATGTATCGCACCGGTGACTTGGTGGCCTGGAATGCCGACGGTGAGTTGGAGTATCGGGGTCGTACCGATTTCCAGGTGAAGATCCGTGGTTTCCGTATCGAGTTGGGTGAGATCGAGGCCGCGTTGCGGGCGTTGCCGGAGATCGCGCAGGCCGTGGTGGTGGCGAAGTCGGATGCGAAGACCGGTGACCGCCTGGTCGCCTACCTGGTCGCAGCGGATGCGGGAGTCGATGTCGCGCAGGTGAAGTCGGCGCTGGCGGCGGGTCTGCCGTCGTACATGGTGCCCTCGGCGTTCGTGGTACTCGATGCGCTGCCGCTGAATGTCAACGGCAAGCTCGATCGAAAAGCGTTGCCCGAACCGGAATTCGAAACCACCGCATACCGCGCCCCGGAGACGCCGGCACAACTCGCGGTGGCCCAGGTCTTCGCCGAGCTACTCGACGTCCGCCAGGTCGGTCTGGACGATGATTTCTTCGCCCTGGGCGGCAATTCGCTGACGGCGACCAGGATGGTCGCCCGTGTTGGCGCCGCGCTGAATACTGGAGTCCCGGTGCGGGCGGTCTTCGAGGCGCCGACGGTGGTCGGGCTGGCCGATTGGTTGCACCGGAATGCGAGCGCTGGTCGCCCGGCGCTGGTCGCGGGTCCGCGTCCGGAAGTGATTCCGCTTTCCCTCGCCCAGCAGCGGATGTGGTTCCTGAACCGGTTCGATCCCGATTCCGCGGCATACAACATTCCGCTCGCGGTGCGGCTGACCGGTGCGCTGGATGTGTCGGCTCTGCGGGCCGCAGTCGCGGATGTGATTGCCCGCCACGAAATTCTGCGAACCGTGTATCCGCAGACCGAAGCCGGTCCGGTGCAGCTGATCCAACCGGTGCGGCCACGGCTGGATGTCCGGACGGTGACCGCCGATGCGCTGGAAACCGAAGTGGAGCAGCTGGTTTCGGCGGCATTCGATGTCATCTCCGAAATACCGCTGCGGATCGTGCTTTTCGAGATAGCCGACGCCGCCGACGAATACGTGCTCGCGATGTCGGTGCACCATATCTGCGCCGACGCCTCCTCGATGGGCCCTCTCACCCGCGATCTGATGACCGCGTACGCGGCCCGCTCGGTAGGCGTCGCCCCCGACTGGCCACCGCTGCCGGTGCAGTACGCGGATTACGCGATCTGGCAGCGCGCCTATCTGGGCGACGAGGATGATCCGGGCTCGTTGGCGGCCAAGCAGATCGGCTACTGGAAACAGGCGCTGGCCGAGCTGCCCGATCAACTCGACTTGCCGTCGGACCGTCCGCGACCCGCGATACAGTCTTTCTCCGGAGGCACCGTCGACCTATCCATCGATGCCGTCACCCACCGGGCATTGATCGACTTGGCGCGGTCCGAGGGTGCGACGCTGTTCATGGTTGTGCACACCGCGTTGGCGGTGTTGCTGTCACGGCTGTCGGGTAGTGACGACATCGCGATCGGTACTCCGATGGCCGGTCGTGGTGAGGCCGCGCTCGACGATTTGATCGGTATGTTCGTCAATACGCTGGTGTTCCGCGCCAGGGTGCGGGCGGCCGACTCGTTCACGAAACTGCTTGCCCAGCAACGGGATGTCGACATTCAGGCCTTCGCCAATGCGGATGTGCCGTTCGAGCGCCTGGTCGAGGTGCTCAACCCGGTGCGGTCGACGGCGCGGCATCCGTTGTTCCAGGTGGGTTTGTCGTTCCAGAACCTGGCCCAGTCCAGTCTGGAGTTGCCCGGTTTGACGGTGGCTGGTCTGGATATCGATACCCAGTTGTCGCAGTTCGATCTGCACCTGATCGTCACGGACCGTTACGACGAGAACGGCCGACCAGAAGGCATTTCGGGCTACTTCACCTACGCGACCGATCTGTTCGACCGGAATACTGTGCGGCACTTAGCCGATCGCTTCGCGCGGTTGGTGAGCGAGATCATCGCCGCACCGCACACCGCGGTCGGCGATATCGAACTACTCGACCCCGCCGAGTACACCGAATTGATAACCCACCGGAACTCGACGGCGCACCCGACGGACCGGACGGCGACATTGGCCACGCTGCTGTCCAACGCGGTCGACACCCACCGATCGGCCGTGGCGCTGGTAGGTGATGACGGCATGACCCTGACCTACGGTGAACTCGACGCCAGTGTCAATCGGCTTGCCCGCCATCTCATTTCGTGCGGTGTAACCCCGGAGGACCGGGTGGCGCTAGCCTTCCGGCGCTCGATCGATCTGGTTGTCGCGATGTACGCGACAGCGGTCGCGGGTGCCGCGTACGTGCCGGTGGATCCGGACCAGGCGACCGAGCGCACGGCCTACATCTTGGAGACGGCGGCACCGGTCCGCGTATTGACCAACGTCGATTTCGAGACCGATGCCGCGCCGGTGGTGCGTATCGACGAACTGAACCTGGCCCACCTGCCTGCCGCGCCGGTTACGGATGCGGATCGGGTTGCGCCGCTGCGTCCGTCGAACACGGCCTACGTCATCTTCACTTCGGGTTCGACCGGCAGGCCGAAGGGCGTCGCGGTATCGCACGCCGCCATCGCCAATCAATTGCAATGGAAGGTCGCCGAATTCGGTCTCGACCCGGCGGATGCGGTCCTGCTGAAGACCGCGGCCACCTTCGACCTTTCGGTGTGGGAGTTCTGGTCGGCCGCCGCATGCGGTGGCCGGTTGGTGATCGCCGCACCCGACGGGCATCGGGATCCCGCCTACCTGAACGAGTTGATGAGTCGGGAACGGGTCACCACCCTGCACGCGGTGCCGTCGATGCTGGATGCCTTGCTGGCCAACGGTTTACCGGATGGATTGCGGCGGGTCCTGACGATCGGTGAGACTCTTCCGGACGCATCGGCGCAACGTCTCCGGACCTCTTATCCACATATCGAACTGTTCAACCTGTACGGTCCCACCGAGGCCGCGGTCTCGGTCACCGCCCATGAGGTGACCGAACAACCGGTGACGATCGGCGCCCCGGAGTGGAACAGCCAGGTCTACGTCCTCGACCACCGCCTGCACCCGGTTCCGGTCGGCGTATCGGGCGAATTGTATTTGGCCGGAAGGCAATTGGCGAAAGGCTACGTGAACCGCCCCGAGCTCACCGCCGAGCGGTTCGTGGCGAATCCCTTCACGCCGGGCCGCCGGATGTATCGCACCGGTGACCTTGTCGCCTGGAATGCCAACGGCGAGTTGGAGTACCGAGGCCGCACCGATTTCCAGGTGAAGATCCGCGGCTTCCGCATCGAACTCGGCGAGATCGAGGCCGCACTGCTGGCACGCCCCGAAATCGTCCAGGCCGCGGTCTCGGTGCAATCCGATTCCCGAACCGGCGAGCAACTCGTCGGGTACGTGGTCCCGACCCCCGGTCTGCCGAATGCCTGGATAGCGCAGGTGAAGTCCGATTTGTCGAAGGCTTTACCGTCCTACATGGTGCCATCGGCTTTCGTGGTCTTGGACGCACTACCACTGAACATCAACGGCAAACTGGACCGAAAGTTCTTGCCGGAACCGGAAGTTCAGCAAGCTACCTTCCAGCCTCCGACAACCGCAGTGGAAACCACGGTATGCGCCGCCTTCGCCGAGGAGCTGGGCCGCGAACGAATCGGCTTGACGGACAATTTCTTCGAGCTCGGTGGCAATTCCCTGATCGCAACCCGTCTTGCGGTGCGGCTCGGTTCCGCACTGGGCGAGCAGATTCCGGTGATGTGGCTGTTTTCCGCGCCGACCCCGGCGGCACTGGTCGCCCAGCTGTCGGCCGGACAGGCGGGCCGGTTCGCGACCGAGTCGGCGTTCGATGTGCTGCTTGCGCTGCGACCGTCGGGTTCGTTGGCACCGCTGTTCTGTGTCCATCCGATCGGCGGGGTGTCCTGGTCGTTCGCCGGGCTCGCCGCGTATCTCGACGACCGGCCGATCTACGGCCTGCAATCGCCAGCGCTGACATCACCTGGGGCGGTGCCGGATTCGATCGAGCACTGGGCGGACCGCTACGTGGCCGAGATCCGGGCGGTTCAGCCGGACGGCCCGTATCACCTGCTCGGCTGGTCGCTCGGCGGTGTGCTCGCGCACGCGATGGCGGTGCGGTTGCAGGACGCGGGCGCCGAGGTGGCTCTGCTTGCCGTCATGGACAGCTACCTGAATGCGGCCGAAGCGTCCGACGTTCCGGTGGCCGAACTGCTCGGTGGCCTGCTGGGTGCCGACGCAGCGGCAATCGACCTCCCCGCCGACCCGACGTGGGCCGAGCTGGCGGCCGCACTACCCGAGCCGTTCGCCTCGTTCGGCGCCGACCGGATCGAAAGCGTACTCGACGCGGCGGTACGGTCGGCGGCGCCGGCCGATGCCTACCGCCCAGGACTGTTCCACGGCGATCTTGTGTATTTCACTGCGGCCCTGGATGATTCGACCGGCATGCGCGGCGCGTCGACCTGGACCGCCGCAGTGGACGGCGCGATCGACAACCACCGGATCCCGGAGACGCACTGGCGGATGACGACGACCGCCGCGCTGTCGCGAATCGGTGCCGTGCTGAACAGACACGCGAATGCGCCGCGCGACGACTTCTGGCGCACACCGGTATCCGGCGGGCCGGTGTCGGTCGATGCGCTGCTGCCCGATCTGCTCACCCGCGCCGTGGGATGGGGTCCCGACCGCATCGCGATCCGGGCGCGAGACGGCCGTACAACGATGTATACCCGTGGCGTGCAATGGAATTCGGAGCTTGTCGCGGTGCGCGCCGATGGCGAGACGGTCACCTACGCGAAGTTGGACGCGTATTCCTCGCGGCTGGCCCGGATGCTGATCGAGCGTGGCATCGGACCGGAGGCGTTGGTAGCGCTGGCGCTGCCGCGCTCGTACGAGCTGGTCGCCGCGGTGTGGGCGGTGGTCAAGACGGGCGGCGCGTTCGTCGCCATCGACTCGGCCGCGGAACGGTTCGAGATACCGGATGTGGTCGCGGGAATCTCCGTCGCCGCGAACGCGAATCGGCTGTCGGACAACGTCGATTGGCTGGTAGTGGACGATCCCGAGGTGCGCGCGCAATGTCGCCGATACTCACCCGATCCGGTGCTCGACGCGGAACGGGCTGCGCCACTGCGTGTTTCGCATCCCATCTATCTCGGCCGCGATGGTGTCGTCGTCACCCATGCCGGGCTCGCCGGGCTGATCGAGCACCTGATCGGCCTGAGCAGACAAACCTCGTGGCACCGATACCTGGATATCGGCGCGCCCGGCGACGATTCGATGGCGGCGTGGCTGTGCACCTTCGCCGTCGGCGCCACCGCGGTGCTCGCACCGCCGACGGCGACCGGCGGCGGTTTCGAATTGGGTGAGCTGCTGCGCACCGAACATGTGACGCACGCCATGCTCGAGCCCGCACTGCTGAATTCGCTGGATCCGTTCGGGCTCGACGAGCTCGAGGTGGTCGTCACGGTCGCGACAACGGCCGACGCGCTGGCCAAATGGCAACCCGGCCGTCGCTACCTCAACGGCTACGGCGCGGCCGGGATGATGGGCCCGGTCGTGCTCGCGGCCTTGGTGGCCGGCGCGGATACGGTGGTGGGTTATCCGATTCCCGGTGTGACCGTTGTCATCCTGGATCACCGGCTGAATCCGGTGCCGCCCGGTGTCGCGGGCGAACTGTATTTGTCCGGTGCGGGTTTGGCGCGCGGATACCACGGGCAGCCTGGGCACACGGCCGGGCGCTTCATCGCGGATCCGTCGGGTGAGCCGGGCGCGCGGATGTTCCGCTCCGGCGATCGGATGCGCTGGGTGCCGGGTGCGCAGGTGGGCGAATGGTGCCTCGAATACCTGGGCCCCATGTCGCTGGAAGGGCAGCATCTGGGGTAATAGCCGAATCGAATAAGTGATCGAATCTGTCCGGCGCATTTGGGTCTTGCGTAACGGACCGGGTAGACCTATCGATGCAACTGTGGCTGGCGGGTGACCGTAGACGTTCACCGCTGTCTCCCTACACTGTGTAAATTGCTCGGACCGCGGCCACCGCCTGGCATGTCATGTGAACCTGTGGGGGTGGTTACGCGTTGGCCGTGCGGTTCGGTACGACGCGAGAGGTGAATGGACTCGGATGGATAGCGCCCGCCGCTCTGCTCGTGGTACCCGTCGTCGCAGGTCAGGCGGCCTTCTGTTCAGTCAGCTGCTCACATCGGCAGTGGAGACGGCGGCCGGAGCGGTCGCCATTCGCTACAACCCGACCGGTGATCCGGCCGACGACCGCGAGCTGACCTATCAGGAACTGGACGAGGCGTCGTCGCGGGTGGCGCGCGAGCTGATCGAGCGCGGGGTCGGTCCTGGCGATGTGGTGGCCATCGGTATCGCCCGCAGCCTGGAATCGGTGCTCGCGGTGTGGGCCATCGCGAAAACCGGTGCGGCGTATGTGCCGGTGGATCCGAGTTACCCGGCCGAGCGCATCGCGCATATCGTCTCCGATTCCGGTGCGGTGCTCGGCCTCACCACCTCGGCGCACCGGGCCGCGCTCGGCAGCGCCATCTACTGGATCGAATTGGACGATCCGGTGGTCTCGGCCCGGATCGCCGCGCGCCCCGCGCACCCGATCTCCTACACCGACCGGGTGCGCCCGCTCGACGAGCGGCATCCGGCGTACGTCATCTACACCTCGGGTTCGACCGGGCGGCCGAAGGGCGTCGTGGTCACCCATACCGGTCTCGCGAGCCTGGTGGCCGCCGAACGCGAACATTACGATGTGACACCGGATTCCCGGGTGCTGCACGTCTGCTCGCCGAATTTCGACGTCTCCGTGCTCGAGCTGCTGCTCGCATTCTCCGCGGGCGCGACGCTCGTGGTCGCGCCGCCGAAGGTGTTCGGCGGCTACGAGCTGGCGGATCTGCTTCGCCGCGAACAGGTTTCGCACATGCTGATCACCCCCGGCGCACTGGAGTCGGTGGATCCGGCCGGGCTGGACGACCTGCAGGTCGTCGTGGTCGCCGGTGACAAATTCGGCCCGGAGCTGGTCGGGCGCTGGGGGGCGAGCCCGGATCGGTTGTTCTACAACGGATACGGGCCGACCGAGGCGACGATCTTGGCGACCAGCAGTGCGCCGATGCGGCCCGGCGGTCCGATCACCATCGGCACCTCGATCGCGGGAGTCGGTGCGTTTGTACTGGATTCGCGGCTGCGGCCGGTGCCTGCCGGTGTCGTCGGCGAGCTCTACCTCTCCGGCCCCGCGCTGGCGCAGGGCTACCTCGGCCGCCCGGGGCTCACCTCGGAACGCTTTGTCGCCAGCCCGTTCGGCGCCGACACCGGTAACCCGGGCGCGCGGCTGTACCGCACCGGTGACCTGGTGCGTCGCAGCGAAATCGACGGCACCATCGAATATTTGGGCCGCTCCGATTTCCAGGTGAAGATCCGCGGCTTCCGCATCGAGCTCGGCGAGATCGATAACGCGCTCACCGGACACCCGGAGATCGATTACGCGGCGACCATCGGCCGAACCCTGCCATCCGGTGCGACGGCGCTGGTTTCGTATGTGCTGCCGCGTGCCGGCGTCACCATCGATACCGGCGAGCTGGCGGAGTTCATCGGTGCGTCGTTGCCCGCGTACATGATTCCGGCCGCGATCATGGTGCTCGACGAGATCCCGCTGACCCCGGTCGGCAAGCTCGATCGTGCGGCGCTGCCCGAACCGGTATTCGCGGCACGGAAATTCCGCGCGCCGTCGACGCCGGTGGAGGAGATCGTCGCGGATGTGTTCGCGGCGCTGCTGCTTTCGGGTGTCGCCGACGCCAGGGTCGGCGCGGACGACGACTTCTTCGAACTCGGCGGCAATTCGCTGCTGGCCGCGCAGGCGGCCGCGCGCATCGGCTCCGCACTCGAGATCCGGGTGCCGGTGCAGCTGCTGTTCGAGGCGTCCACCGTCGCGGCGCTGGCCGAGCGGGTGGAGCAGCACGCCGGATCGTCCGCGGGGCAGGCGCTGCGCCCGCAGCCGCGGCCCGCGCGGATCCCACTGTCGTACGCCCAGCAGCGGATGTGGTTCCTGAACCGGTTCGATCCGGCCAGCGGCGTCAACAACATTCCGGTCGCGGTGCGGCTCACCGGCAAACTCGACATCGAGGCGCTGCGGGCCGCGGTGCGCGATCTGTGCGAGCGGCACGAGGTGCTGCGCACCATCTACCCCGAGGTGGACGGCGAGGGCTACCAGCAGGTGCTGCCGATCGGCGATCGGCGGTCGGTGCCGGATCTCGTTGTGGAACAGGCGGATCCGGCGCGGGTGCCGGAGTTGGTCGCCGCGACGGTGATCGAGGGCTTCGACGTCACGGTCGCGCCGCCGGTCCGGGTGCGGGTACTCGAACTGGGCGAACACGACCATGTGCTGATCTGCGTCGTGCACCACATCGCGGGCGACGGCTTCTCGATGGGCCCGCTCACCCGCGATCTGATGACCGCGTATGTGGAGCGGATGCACGGCGGCGCACCGGAATGGCCCGCGCTCACGGTGCAGTACGCCGACTACGCCATCTGGCAGCGGGATGTCCTCGGCGCCGAGGACGATCCGGATTCGGTACTGGCACAGCAGATCTCGTTCTGGCGCAACCAATTGGCCGCGCTGCCGGAGCAATTGGAACTGCCCGCCGACCGGCCTCGGCCCGCAGTGGCGTCCAACCGGGGCGCGACCTACGAGTTCCGGATCGACACCGGTATCCATGCGGCACTGAACAAACTTGCGCACCAGCACAATTCGACGTTGTTCATGGTGGTGCACGCGGCGCTCGCCGTGCTGCTCGCCCGGCTTTCCGGCACCAGGGACATTGCGATCGGCACCCCCGTCGCCGGACGCGGCGAGGCGGCGCTCGACGATCTGGTCGGCATGTTCGTCAATACGCTGGTGCTGCGCAACGAGATCGATCCCGGCCTGAGCTTCGACGAGCTGCTGCGTGAGGTGCGCCACACCGATGTCGAGGCGTTCGGTCACGCGGACGTGCCGTTCGAGCGGCTGGTCGAGCTGTTGGATCCGGTGCGTTCGGCGGCGCGGCATCCGCTGTTCCAGGTGATGCTCACCTTCCAGAACCTGGCCCGCGCCGAACTCGAACTGCCTGGCCTCTCGGTGGCGGGTGTCGACCTCGCGGTGCCGCTCGCCAAATTCGACCTGCAGCTGGCGCTGGCCGAGGACATCGACGTGCACGGTGCGCCGCAAGGCATTTCGGCGGCCTTCAGCTACGCCACCGATCTCTTCGACGAACCGACCGTGCAGGATTTCGCGGATCGCTTCGGCCGCATCCTGGCCGCGGTGGCCGCCGATTCCGCGGTGATCGTCGGAGATATCGACGTACTCGCCCCCGGCGAGCGCGAGCTGGTGCTGCACGAGTGGAACAGCAGCGGCGCGAACGTGCCCGCGGTGACGCTGGTGGATCTGCTCGCCACCCAGGCCCGTCGCCGCCCGAACGCGGTCGCGGTGCGCTACGGCGAGACCACGCTTACCTTCCAGGAACTGCACAGCCGGGCCGCACGGGCCGCGCGCGCACTCATCGCGCAGGGCGCGGGCCCGGAAAAACTTGTGGCCGTTGCGGTTCCGCGCACCGAGGAGCTGCCGGTCGCACTGCTCGCCGTGCTGCTCTCCGGTGCGGCGTACCTGCCGATCGATTCGACCTATCCGGCCCAGCGCCTGGAATTCATGCTCGGCGATGCCGCACCGGCCTGCCTGCTCACCACGGTGAGTGAGCGAGATGCGGTGCCCGCCGGTGAAATTCCGGTGGTGCTGCTCGAGGAGACCGGCGGCTACTCCGACGAGCGGGTCACCGACCGGGATCGGCTCGCGCCGTTGCGTCCGGACAATCTGGCCTACGTCATCTACACCTCGGGTTCGACAGGTGTGCCCAAGGGTGTTGGCGTCGCGCACCGGAATGTGGTGGAGCTGTTCGCGAACACCCAGCTGCTCTTCGAATTCGACGAGACCGATGTGTGGACGCTGTTCCACTCGTTCGCCTTCGATTTCTCGGTGTGGGAGCTGTGGTGCTCGCTGGCCAACGGCGGCAGCGTGGTCGTGGTGGACTACCTCACCTCCCGTTCGCCGGAGTTGTTCCGCGAGTTGCTGATTCGCGAGCAGGTGACGGTGCTCAACCAGACGCCGTCGGCGTTCTACCAACTGGCGGAAGTCGATCGCACACTGCACGCGACGGATCAGGGCAAGTTCGCGTTGCGCTATGTCGTATTCGGCGGCGAGGCACTGGATCTGCGGCAGCTGCGCCGCTGGTACGAGCGGCACGCGGTGGACGCGCCGTGGCTGGTGAATATGTACGGCATCACCGAAACGACGGTGCACGTGTCGTTCCTGTCGCTCGACGAGCAGATGGTGGACAACGCGGCCAGCGTCATCGGTCGCGCGCTGCCGGGCCTGGAAGGCTATGTGCTCGACGAGCGGCTGCATCCCGCACCGGTCGGCGTCGCCGGTGAGATTTACGTGGCGGGCGCGCAACTCTCGCGCGGCTACCTCGGCAGGCCCGGCCTGGCGGCGACCCGGTTCGTGGCGAATCCGTTCGGCGCGCCGGGGTCTCGGATGTACCGCACCGGCGATATCGGCCGCTGGGTCGGCTTCGGCGGGCGGGCCAACCTCGAATACGCGGGCCGCAGCGATCAGCAGGTGCAGCTGCGCGGCTTCCGTATCGAGCTCGGCGAGATCGAGTCGGCGCTGCTGCGCTGCCCCGGGGTGAGCCAGGCCGTCGTTCTGGTGCGCGCGGACGAGCACGCCGGCGACCGGTTGGTGGGTTACGTTGTGCCCGAGGCCGGTTCGGACCTGGACTCGGTGGCGCTGCGCGAGCAGGTCGGCGAATTCCTCACCGGCTACATGGTTCCGGACGCGATCGTCGTGCTGGACGCGCTGCCGCTCACCCCGAACGGCAAATTGGACCGGAAGGCTTTGCCCGCACCGGAATTCGTCTCCGGTGCGGTCTACCGCGCCCCGAGCTCGCCGGTGGAGCAGGCCGTCGCGGCGGTATTCGGCGAGCTGCTCGGCGCGGCCGAGGTCGGCCTCGACGACGATTTCTTCGGCCTCGGCGGCAATTCGCTGCTGGCCACCCGGGTGGTGGCCAGGATCAACGAGGCGTTGGACGCGAATCTCGCGGTGCGCGAACTGTTCGAGGCGCCGACGGTGGCCGCGCTGGCCGCCCGCGTCGTACCGGGTTCCGGTGGCGGCGCCGCCGCGCGCCCACCGCTGGAACGCGCGCCGCGCACCAGCCGGGTGCCGCTCTCGCTGGCTCAGCAGCGGATGTGGGTGCTCAACCAATTCGATCCGGCCTCACCGGCTTACAACATCCCGATGGCCATCCGGCTCACCGGCGCGCTGGACGTCTCGGCGCTGCGCTACGCCGTCGCCGATGTGGTCGAGCGGCACGAATCGCTGCGCACCCGCTACCCGGCAGGTCCGGACGGGCTGCCGTATCAGGAGATCCTGTCGGTGTCGGAGGCCGTGCCCGGCGGGCTGGAGGTGACCGAGACCGAGGATCCGATCGGCCGGGTCACCGCGCTGCTGTCCACCGGATTCGATGTGACACAACAGGTTCCGGTGCGTGCACTGCTGCTCGGGGTCGGCCGGGACGAGTACCTGCTGGCCATGGTCGTGCATCACATCGCAGGTGACGGCGCATCGATAGCACCGCTGGCGCGCGACCTGATGACGGCGTATCTGGCGCGGGTGCGCGGCAATTCGCCGCGTTGGTCGCCGCTGCAGGTGCAGTACGCCGACTTCGCCATCTGGCAGCGCGCGGTGATCGGCACCGACGACGACGAGAACTCGGTGGCGGCCAAGCAGTTGGCGTACTGGCGCGAGCAGCTGGCCGGGCTGTCCGGCGAACTGGAGCTGCCCACCGACCGACCGCATCCCCCGGTGCCGTCCATGCGCGGCGCCTCGACCGGTCTCGCAGTGCCCGCCGAGGTGCATGCGGCGCTGATCCGCCTTGCCCGCGAACATAATTCGACGCTGTTCATGGTGGTGCACGCGGCACTGGCGGTGCTGCTGGCCCGGCTGTCCGGCCGCGCCGATATCGCCATCGGGACTCCGATCGCCGGCCGCGGTGAACGCGCGCTCGACGATCTGGTCGGCATGTTCGTCAACACGCTCGCGCTGCGCACTCCGGTGGACGCGACCGCGAGCTTCCACGCGCTGGTCGACCAGGCCAGGGAGACCGACCTGACCGCGTTCGCCAACGCCGACATCCCGTTCGAGCGGGTGGTCGAGGTGGTCACGCCGGGCCGGGCCACCACCCGCAATCCGCTGTTCGCCGTTGTGCTTTCGTTCCAGAACAACGAGCAGCCCACCCTGGAACTGCCGGGGCTCACGGTCTCCGGGTTGGACGCCGGCGTCATCGCGGCGAAGTTCGACCTCCAGGTGAACGTGGTGCCGCGATACGGCGCCGACGGTTCGGTCGACGAACTGCTCACCGTATTCACCTATGCCACCGACATTTTCGACGAGCCTACGGTGCAGGCCTTCGGCCGCAGGCTGATTCGGGTACTCACCGCGGTGGCCGCGAATCCGGGTATCCGGGTCGGCGATATCGACATCCTGGACGATGCGGAGCGGGAACGGATTTCCGCCGCACCGGTTTCCGGCGGCGAGCCGGAGACGCCGTCGAACACCGTCGGAACCGCGCTCACCCAGGCGCTGTCCGCCGCCGTCGAGGACGATCCCGATGGTCCGGCACTCGCCTTTGGCGACGACGCGCTCAGCTACCAGGAACTCGACGCGCGCTCATCGCAATTGGCGCGGGTGCTGATCGCCCGCGGTTGCGGTCCCGGCGTCGGCGTCGCGCTGCGGCTGGAGCGTGGCATCCATCAGGCCGTCGCCAGCTGGGCGGTGGTGAAGGCGGGCGCGGCGGTAGTGGCCGGGGCTGCGCCGAACGGGTTGGAGCTCAAGGTCGGCCTGACCACCCTCGGCACGCCGGTCTCCGGCGACCTGGACTGGCTGGCGCTCGACGATCCCGCGGTGATCGCCGAGATTGCTGGGGAATCGCCACGCCCGGTGACCTATGCCCATCGCACCCGTGCGCTGCACGGTGCGGATCCGGCCTTCATCGGCATCGAATCGCTCAGCTACGACGAGCTGGCCGGTGTCGTCGACCGGTTCCGGGCGCGGACGGGTTTGACCTTCGAATCCCGTACCTTCCGCACCGGTGGCGCGGAAGGCGTTGCCGCGCTGGTGGAATTGGTGGCCGCCGGTGCGACCGGCGCCTCGGTGGTGCTGGCGCCGGATCGGGTCGCGGAGCTGACCGACACGCTGGCCGACGAGTGGGTGAGCCACCTGTTCACCGATCGGGCGGGCCTTGTCGACCTGGAGGTAACCGCACTGGAGGATCTTCGAGCGGTGGTGGTCGAGGATACTGTTGCCGACGTGGACGGCTTGGCCTCGGTGCAAACCGTGGTCGCGCTGGCGGATCTGCTGCGCGGGCCTGGCGCCTCGCACAGTGGGTAAGCTGCCGCGATACGGGATGTGACGAGTGCCACAGTGGATTGGTTTGCCGCATCGAGGCTGCCCCTGGAAATGTGGGCGGGACGTGGTTCTACAGGCAGGATGAGTAAGACTTTCATGGTTCGGGAGCGCGGGGGTCGACGGCCGGCTGCAGAATTCGAGGTTGCGGCGCGGGAGATGAGCGAATGACTCGTCCCGCTCGCGTACGGCCCGCCCGTACCCGGCGGCCACGGGTCACCACCCTGCCGCAGTTGATGGCCACCGCCGTCGAGGTGAATCCGAGCGGTACCGCGGTCGTGTACGCCGACGCCGCCGGTGCCATCGGTTCGCTGAGCTATGCCGAACTCGACGAGCGGTCCACTCGGCTCGCCCGTTTGCTGATCGATCGCGGGATCGGCCCGGAAGATCTGGTCGCCGTTGGTATTCCGCGTTCCATCGACTCGGTTGTCGCGGTCTGGGCGGTCGCCAAGACCGGTGCGGGCTTCGTACCCGTCGACCCGAACTATCCGGCCGACCGGGTCGAGCACATGGTCAAGGATTCCGGCGCGGTCCTCGGCCTGACCGTCCAGCGGGTGCACGGCGAGCTGCCCGGTCAGGTGCCATGGCTGTCCGTCGACGGCGACGAGTTGGCGCGGCGGCTGGAGCAGTATCCGGCCGAGCCGGTCACCTATGCCGATCGGTTGCGGCAGCTGCGCGCCGAACATCCGGCCTATGTCATCTACACCTCCGGATCCACCGGTCTGCCGAAGGGCGTCGTCGTCACCCAGGCCGGACTGTCCAGTTTCTGCGACGAACAGCGCGAGCGATACCGGGTGACGAACACGTCGCGCACCCTGCATTTCGCCTCGCCGTCCTTCGACGCATCAGTGCTGGAATTGCTGCTGGCGCTTGGTGGTTCGGCCACCATGGTGGTCGTCGCGCCGACCGTGTACGGCGGCGAGGAGCTGGCCGGGTTGCTGCGGCGTGAGGGTGTGACGCATGCGTTCATCACTCCTGCGGCGTTGGCGTCGATTGATCCGGCGGGGCTCGACGAGCTTCGCGTGGTCGTCGCCGGTGGTGAGGCGTGCCCGCCGGAGTTGGTGCGGCGCTGGGCTTTACCGGGCGTGCGTGAGTTCTTCAATGGTTACGGTCCTACCGAGACCACCATCATGACCAATATCAGCGCGCCGCTGACGCCGGACGTGCCGGTGACGATCGGCGGCCCGATCCGGGCGATCACCGAATACGTGTTGGATGAGCGGCTTTCGCCAGTACCGACGGGCGTTGTCGGCGAGCTCTACATCACCGGCGCCCAGCTGGCCCGCGGCTATCACCGGCAGCCTGCGCTCACGGCACTGCGTTTCGTGGCGAATCCGTTCGATCCCAATGGTTCTCGGCTGTACCGCACCGGTGATTTGGTGCGCTGGACCGCCGATAACGAGCTGGAGTATTTGGGCCGCAACGATTTCCAGGTGAAGATCCGTGGTTTCCGGATCGAGCTGGGCGAGATCGATGCGGTGCTGGCCGCGCACGAGACCGTGGATTTCGCGGTGACCGTCGGACATCGGCTCGACAGCGGTGCGACGATTCTGGCCGCCTACGTGCACGCCGCGGGCGGGGCCGTGGTCGACACCGCCGAGCTCACCGCATTCGCCGAACGCAGCCTGCCCGCGCATATGGTGCCCACCGCGATCACGGTGCTCGACCACATCCCGCTCACCCCGGTCGGCAAGCTGGACCGGCGGGCGCTGCCCGCTCCGCGGTTGCAGGCCAAGGAATTCCGCGTACCCGACGGGCTGTTCGAACAGCTGGTCGCCGACGTATTCGCCGAACTGCTCGGCAGCGCGGAACCGGTCGGCGCGGATGACGACTTCTTCGAACTCGGCGGCAATTCGCTGATCGCCACCCAGGTCGCGGCCCGGCTCGGCGCCGCCATCGGGGCCAGGGTGCCCGCGCGGGTCGTCTTCGAGGCGCCGACGGTCGCCGCGCTCGCCGCGCGGCTGGAACCGCTGAAGGGTGCGGGCGGACGCAGGCCGCTGACGAGTATGCCGCGGCCGGAACACATTCCGCTCTCGCTGGCACAGCAGCGGATGTGGTTCCTCAACCAGTTCGATACCGCATCGGCCGCGAACAACATCCCGTTCGCCATCCGGTTGACCGGTGCGTTGGATGTGGCCGCGCTGCAGGCGGCGGTCGCCGATGTGATCGAGCGGCACGAGACTTTGCGTACGGTCTACCCGGCCGTCGACGGCACCGGTTATCAGGTGATTCTGCCTGCCGCACAGGCGATTCCGGACCTCACCCCGCAGCAGGTCACGACCTCCGAGCTGCCGGGCTGGCTGGCGGCGTTCGCGTTGGGCGGCTTCGATGTCGCCGCCGAGGTGCCGCTGCGCATCGCGCTCGGACAGCTCGACGACGCAGAATACGTGCTGGCCGTTGTGGTGCACCACATCGCCGCCGACGGCAGCTCCGTCGGGCCGCTGGTGCGGGATCTGATGCTGTCCTATATCGCGCGCAGCTCCGGTGTCGTGCCCGAATTGCCGCCGCTGCCGGTGCAATACGCGGACTACGCGCTGTGGCAGCGCGAGGTGCTCGGCGACGAGGGCGATCCCGACTCGGTGGCCGCGGCCCAGATCGCCTACTGGCGTGCGACTTTGGTCGGACTGCCGGACCGGATCGACCTGCCCGCGGATCGCCCGCGGCCTGCCGTCGCCTCCGGGCGCGGCGCGGTATTCACCTTCGAGATCGACGGCCGGATCCGCACCCGGCTGGAGGAACTCGCGCAGGAGGCGGGCGCCTCGCTGTTCATGGTGGTGCACAGTGCATTCGCTGCGCTGCTCGCCCGACTGTCGGGCACCGCCGACGTGGCCATCGGCACGCCGGTGGCCGGTCGTGGTGAGGCCGAGCTGGACGATCTGATCGGTATGTTCGTCAATACGCTTGTGCTGCGTACCGCGATCGATCCGGCGCGTTCGTTCCGTGAGTTGCTGGCCGACGCCAAAGACATCGACCTTGCCGCGTTTTCGCATGCGGAGTTGCCGTTCGAGCGGTTGGTCGAGGTGTTGGATCCGGTGCGTTCGCAGGCGCATCATCCGTTGTTTCAGGTGGCGTTGTTTTTCCAGAATATGGATAAGCCGACGTTGGCGTTGCCTGGTTTGTCGGCCGAGGCTGTCGAATTCGATGGTGCGGTGGCGAAATTCGACCTGCAGCTCACCATCACCCCGCAGGACGATCCGGCCGCGGGTATGTCGGCGATGTTCACCTACGCGACCGATCTGTTCGACCGGGCGACCGTCGCGGAGTTCGCGGCGCGACTGCGGCGGATCCTGAAGGCGGTGGCTGCAGATCCGGCCCGCCCGATCGGCGATATCGGGCTGCTGTCGCTGGTCGAGCGCGACCGAATCGTCTACGAGTGGAACGACACTCGGCAGCGGGTGGCGCCCGAGCTGTTGCTTGACGGCTTCCGCCGGGCGGTGGCGGCGCATCCGGAGGCCGTCGCGATTGCCTACGAGGGTGTCGAGCTGACTTATGGTGAGTTCGATGAGCGGGTGAATCGGCTTGCTCGTTTGTTGATTTCGCAGGGTGTTGGTGCGGAATCGTTGGTGGGTCTTGCGGTTCGGCGTTCGTTGGATCTTGTTGTCGGTATGTATGCGATTGTGACGGCTGGTGGTGCGTATGTGCCGTTGGATCCGGATCATCCGGCCGAGCGCATCGCCCACATCCTCGACACGGCGCGGCCCGCCGCGGTGGTGACCACCACCCGGGATGCCGTCGCGGTGCCGGAGGATGTCGCGACGCTGTACATCGACGCCCTCGACACGAGCGGTTTCGACAGCACCCCCGTGCAGCCGTACGAACTGCTGCGGCCGGTCTGCGCCGCCAACCCGGCCTATGTGATCTTCACGTCCGGTTCGACGGGTAAGCCCAAGGGCGTCGCGGTTTCGCACGCGGCCATCAATAACCAGATCACCTGGATGCTGGCCGAATACCCGCTTGATTCCGATGACGTGTACCTGCAGAAGACCGCGACGACGTTCGATGTGTCGTTGTGGGGTTATTTCATGCCGTTGCGGGTTGGTGCGAAACTCGTTGTGGCCACTCACGATGGTCATCGCGATCCGATGTATGTCGCGGAAACGATTGCCGCGCAGCGGGTGACGGTCACAGATTTCGTGCCGTCGATGCTCACCGTTTTCGCGGCGCATACGCGGCCGGGTTCGATTCCGTCCTTGCGGGATGTGTTCGTCATCGGCGAGGCGCTGCCGCCGGAGACGGTGACGGCGTTGCAGAACGTTTCCGACGCCGCGGTGCACAACCTTTACGGGCCTACCGAGGCGGCGGTCTCGGTGACCTACTGGCCCGCGGAGGACGCCACCGAACGCACCGTGCCGATCGGCCTGCCGCAGTGGAATACCGAAGTCTACGTGCTGGATTCGCGACTGCGGCCGGTGCCGATCGGTGTGCCCGGCGAGCTGTATCTGGCGGGTGACCAGCTGGCGCGCGGCTATGTGCGACGGCCCGACCTCACCGCGGATCGGTTCGTCGCCAATCCGTTCACCACCGGTAAGCGCATGTATCGCACCGGCGACCTGGTGGTCTGGCGCACCACGCCGGACAACGCGGACGGTGTGCTCGACTACATCGGCCGCACCGATTTCCAGGTGAAGTTCCGTGGTCAGCGCATCGAGCTCGGCGAGATCGAAACCGCTTTGCTGGCACAGCCTTCCGTGAGCCAGGCGGTCGCGCTGGTGGCGGGGTCCACGCTGGGCGACCAACTCGTGGCCTACGCCGTGCCGACACCCGGCGCGGTCATCGATCCACAGGTGCTGCGCGCGGCTGTCTCGGATGTGTTGCCCGCGTACATGGTTCCGGCCACCATCGTCGCGCTGGACGCCTTCCCGCTGAACCCGAGCGGCAAGCTGGACCGAAAGGCGTTGCCGGAACCCAGCTTCGAGGCCAAGGAATTCCGCGCGCCCGCCACCCCGGTGGAGGAAATCGTCGCCGGTGTATTCGGCGAGGTGCTCGGCCTCACCCGGATCGGCGCGGACGACGACTTCTTCGCGCTCGGCGGCAATTCGCTGATCGCCACCCAGGTGGTCGCCCGGATCGGCGCGGCCATCGGCGGCCGGGTTCCGGTGCGCGCGCTGTTCGAAACGCCCACCGTCGCAGCGCTGGCCGCGGCCGTGGAATCGCAGGTGCACGGGCAGCGCACCATCGAACTGGGCAGCATCGAGCGGCCGGAGCAGCTGCCGCTCTCGCTGGCGCAGCGGCGGATGTGGTTCCTCAACCGCTTCGATCAGGCCGAGGACGGTTCCTCGGGCGCGGGTTCGGCCGCCTACAACCTGCCGTTCGCGCTGCGCCTGACCGGCGCGCTGGACACCGATGCCCTCGCCGCCGCACTCGACGACGTGGTCGGCAGGCATGAGGTGCTGCGCACCGTCTATCCGGAGACGCCGGACGGGCCGGTGCAGGTGGTGCTGCCGCCGCAGCGCGTCGCGCTGAACGCGACGCCGCGCCCGATGGCGGAATCCGAGATCGCCGGCGCGGTGTACACGCTGGCCGCGACGCCGTTCGACGTCACCGAAGAGGTGCCGTTGCGTGTCGCGCTGTACCAAATCGAGGGCGCCGCGGACGATTACGTGCTCGGGGTGGTGGTGCACCACATCGCGGGCGACGGTTCGTCGATGGGTCCGCTGGTGCGTGATGTGATGGTGGCGTATGCGGCGCGGACGGCGGGTGAGGCGCCGTCGTGGGCTCCGTTGCCGGTGCAGTATGCGGATTACGCGCTGTGGCAGCGTGCGGTGCTCGGCGACGAGTCCGATGCGGATTCGATTGCGGCGCAGCAGATTGCGTTCTGGCGTGAGCAGCTCGCGGATCTGCCCGACCTGTTGGAGCTGCCGACCGATCGGCCGCGGCCCGCGGTCGCCACGCTGGCCGGTGCGCGGGTTGATGTATCGATCGATGCGCAAACCCATTCCGGGCTGGTCGAATTGGCGCGTGCGCATGGTGCGACGCTGTTCATGGTTGTGCATACCGCGCTCGCGGTGGCGTTGGCCAGGTTGTCGGGTTCGAACGATATCGCCATCGGTACTCCGGTGGCGGGCCGTGGTGAGCGTGAGCTCGATGATTTGATCGGTATGTTCGTCAATACCGTGGTGTTCCGCACCCGGTACGACGGGAATGCCACGTTCGCGGAGTTGCTGGGTAAGCAGCGGGAGACCGATCTTCAGGCGTTCGCGCATGCGGATATTCCGTTCGAGCGCTTGGTGGAGGTGTTGAACCCGCGTAGGTCGACGGCGCATCATCCGCTGTTCCAGGTGGGTCTTTCGTTCCAGAATCTGGCGCGGACCGCGTTGGAGTTGCCGGGCCTGACCGTAGCCAAGGTGGATGCGGACCTGGATGTTTCGCAGTTCGACCTGCATCTCATCGTCGCCGACGGTTACGACGAGCAGGGTGCGCCCGCGGGTATCGGCGGCTTCTTCACTTATGCGACAGATCTTTTCGACGCGCAGACGGTGCGCGGTTTCGCCGAGCGACTGTCCCGGGTGCTGGCCGCGGTGGTCGCCGACGCCGATATCCGGGTCGGCGATATCGATGTGCTCGACGTCGAGGAACGCGACGCGGTGCTGTTCGGCTGGAACGACACCGAGCGCAAGGTGCGGACCAGCACGCTGGCGGCGGTGCTCGACGCCGCGGTCGCCTGGGCGCCCAATGTCACCGCGCTGGTCGCCGATCTGCCCGATGGCGGCCGCGCCGAGCTGAGCTATGCCGAACTCGACGGCCAGGTGAATGCCCTTGCCCGGCACCTGATTTCGCTCGGCGTCGGCCCGGAGGCGCGGGTGGCGCTCGCACTGCGTCGCTCCGTGGATCTCATTGTCGCCATGTACGCGGTGACGAAGGCGGGCGGCGCGTACGTGCCGGTGGATCCGGATCAGGCGGCCGAACGCACCGGGCACATCCTGGAATCCGCCGCACCGGTCTGCGTCCTTACCAATGCCGATGCCGCCTTCGACACCGATATCGCGCCGGTGGTGCGGCTGGAAGACCTTGCGCTGCAACCGGACCCGCGGCCGATCCGGGATGCCGAGCGGGCGGTCCCGCTGCGCACCGACAACACCGCGTATGTCATCTTCACCTCCGGTTCGACGGGGCGTCCCAAGGGCGTCGCGGTCACCCACGCCGCGATTCTGAATCAATTGCTGTGGAAGACGGCGGCATTCGTGCTCGGGCCGACCGATATCGTGCTGCTGAAGACCGCCGCGACCTTCGACCTCTCGGTGTGGGAATTCTGGTCGGCCGTCGCCTGCGGCGGACGTCTAGTGCTCGCGACCCCCGACGGGCACCGCGACCCGGCCTATCTCAACGAGCTGATGGCCCGCGAGGCGGTGACCACCCTGCATGTGGTGCCGTCCATGCTGGACGCGCTGGTCGCGGACGCGCGCGGGCTGGCGGCGGTGGATTCGCTGCGCCGGGTACTCGCGATCGGTGAGGCGCTGCCCGGCACGCTGGCTCAGCGATTCCGCGCCACGAAACCGCGAGTGGCGCTGTTCAATCTGTACGGCCCGACCGAGGCGGCGGTGTCGATCACCAGCCACCGGGTGACCGCCGCCGATACCGCCTCGGTGCCGATCGGCGCGCCGGAGTGGAACTGCCGGGTATTCGTGCTCGACGCGCGGCTGCGGCCGGTGCCCGCCGGTGTCTCGGGCGAATTGTATTTGGCCGGTGCGCAATTGGCGCGCGGCTACGTCGGAAGGGCCGAGCTGACCGCGGATCGGTTCGTGGCCAACCCGTTCGAGCACGGCACCCGGATGTACCGCACCGGTGACCTCGTCGCATGGACAGCCGATGGCGAGCTGGAATACCGGGGCCGCACCGACTTCCAGGTGAAGGTGCGCGGTTTCCGCATCGAGCTCGGCGAGATCGAGGCCGCGCTGCTGGCGCGGCCGGACGTGGCGCAGGCCGCGGTGCTCGCCAGAACCGATGCGCACACCGGCGACCGGCTGGTCGCGTACCTGGTCTCGCCGGATCCGGAACTCGATGTGGCGCAGCTGAAATCGGAGCTCGCCGCGGCGCTGCCCTCCTACATGGTGCCGTCCGCGTTCGTTGTGCTCGATGCGCTGCCGCTCAACGTCAACGGCAAGCTGGACCGGAAGGCCCTGCCAGAGCCGGAATTCGAGGCGCAGGTCTATCGGGCGCCGTCGACCCCGATCGAAGAGATCGTCGCCACCGTGTACGCCGAGGTGCTGGGTGTGCCGCAGGTCGGCGCGGACGACGACTTCTTCGCCCTCGGCGGCAATTCGCTGCTGGCCACCCAGGTCGCGGCCCGCCTCGGCGCGGCGCTGGATACCCGGGTGCCGGTGCGGGTGCTGTTCGAGGCATCGACGGTGGCCGGGCTCGCGGTGCGGGCGGAGCGGCATGCCGGTGCGGGCGGGCGCACGGCGCTGGTCGCGGGCCCGCGGCCGGAGCTGATCCCGCTCTCGCTGGCGCAGCAGCGCATGTGGTTCCTCAACCAGTTCGACACGGGCTCGGCGGTTTACAACATTCCGGTCGCCATCCGGCTGTCCGGCGAACTGGATACCGCGGCGCTCGAGCTCGCCGTCGCGGATCTGGTTGCCCGCCACGAGATTCTGCGCACCACCTATCCGGAGACGGCGGACGGCCCGATCCAGCGGATCGCCGATACCGTGCCGGTCAGGCTGCCCGCGGTGCCGACGGACGCCGAGCGCGTCATCGACGAGGTGCGCGACATCGTCGCGGCCGGATTCGATGTCACCACCGAATTGCCGTTCCGGGTCGCGCTTTTCGAGCTGACGCCCACCGAGCACGTGCTCGTCTTCGTCGCGCACCACATCAGCACCGACGGCTGGTCGCTCGGCCCGCTGACCCGGGACGTGATGGTGGCATACGCCGCGCGCAGCGGTGGCGTCGCGCCCGGCTGGGCGACGCTGCCGGTGCAGTACGCGGACTACAGCCTCTGGCAGCGCGCCACGCTCGGCTCGGAATCCGATCCGGAGAGCCTGATCTCGCAGCAGGCCGCATACTGGCGCACCGCGCTGGCCGGACTGCCGGAGGAATTGGCGCTGCCCGCCGACCGGCCGCGACCCGCTGTCGCGTCCTACCGTGGCGCCGCGCTGTCCTTCGAGATTCCGGCGGAAGTCCATGTCGGGCTGAACCGGCTCGCGCAGGAACATAATTCGACGCTGTTCATGGTGGTGCACGCGGCGCTCGCGGTGCTGCTCGCGCGGCTGTCCGGCACCAGGGATATCGCGATCGGCACGCCCGTCGCCGGGCGCGGTGAGACCGAACTCGACGATTTGGTCGGCATGTTCGTCAATACGCTGGTGTTGCGCAATGAGATTCGGCCGGGCGCGAGTTTCGCGGAGCTGCTCGGTGAGGTGCGCGGTACCGATGTCGAAGCGTTCGGTCACGCGGATCTGCCGTTCGAGCGGCTGGTGGAGCTTTTGGATCCGGTGCGTTCGGCGGCGCGGCATCCGTTGTTCCAGGTGATGCTCGCCTTCCAGAATTTGGCGCAGACCTCGCTGGAGCTGCCCGGCCTCACCGTCGCCGGCATCGATCCCGGCGTGCCGCTCGCCAAGTTCGACCTGCAGCTGACCCTCGCGGAAAACGGGCAGGCGGAAGGTATTTCGGCGGTCTTCGGTTACGCGACCGACCTCTTCGACGAATCGACCGTGCGGGATTTCGCGGATCGCTTCGGCCGGATCCTCGCCGCGGTCGCCACCGACGGTACCGTCGCGGTCGGCGATATCGACCTGCTGGCACCGGGCGAGCGCGAACTCGTGCTGCGCGCGTGGAATTCGCGCGGCACCTGGGTGCCCGGCGTCACCCTGCCCGCACTGATCAACGATCAGGTCTGGCGACAGCCCGACGCGCCTGCCATCCGCTACGGCGAAACCACCCTCACCTTCCGTGAGTTGTTGCGTCGGGCCAATCAGGTTGCGCGGGCACTCATCGCGCAGGGCGCTGGCCCGGAAAAGCTGGTGGCCGTTGCGGTTGCGCGTACCGAGGAGTTGCCGGTGGCGCTGCTCGGTGTGTTGTTGAGTGGTGCGGCGTATCTGCCTATTGATTCCACGTATCCGGTACAACGTCTGGAGTTCATGCTGGCCGACGCCGCGCCGGTGTGTGTATTGACGACGACTGCGGAGCGGGACGCTGTTCCGGTCGGTGATCTGCCGGTGGTATTGCTCAGTGAGGCAACGGCGTTCGCCGACCGGCCGATCACCGACGCGGATCGGCTCGCACCGTTGCGTCCGGACAATCTGGCGTATGTCATTTACACCTCGGGTTCGACGGGTGTGCCCAAGGGCGTTGGCGTCGCGCACCGGAATGTCGTTGAGCTGTTCGCGAACACCCAGCCGCTGTTCGGTTTCGACGAGACCGATGTGTGGACGTTGTTCCACTCGTTCGCATTCGATTTCTCGGTGTGGGAGTTGTGGTGCGCGCTGGCGCACGGCGGCAGCGTCGTTGTTGTCGACTATCTGACTTCGCGTTCCCCGGAGTTGTTCCGCGAGCTGCTGATCCGGGAACGGGTGACGGTGCTCAACCAGACGCCGTCGGCGTTCTACCAACTGGCGGAGGCGGATCGGGCCGCGGACCCAGCTCGGCTGGCGCTGCGCTACGTCGTATTCGGCGGTGAGGCGTTGGATCCGCGGAAGCTGGAGCGCTGGTATGAGCGGCATCCGGTGGATCGGCCGCGGCTGGTGAACATGTACGGCATCACCGAGACCACCGTGCACGTGTCGTTCCTGCCGCTCGACGAGCAGGCAGCCGCGAGTTCGGCGAGCGTGATCGGCCGGGCCATCCCGGGTCTGGACGCCTACGTGCTCAACGACCGACTGCACCCCGTACCCGTCGGCGTTCCCGGTGAAATCCAGGTTGTCGGTGCGCAGTTGTCGCGCGGCTACCTCGGCAGGCCGGGGCTTACCGCGACCCGGTTCGTGGCGAACCCGTTCGGTGCGCCCGGGTCTCGGATGTACCGCACCGGTGACATCGGCCGCTGGCACGACCGGAATCTGGAGTACGCGGGCCGCAGCGACCAGCAGGTGCAGCTGCGTGGTTTCCGCATCGAACTCGGCGAGATCGAGTCGGCGTTGCTGCGTTGCCCCGGCGTGGGCCAGTCGGTCGTGCTGGTCCGCAATGAGCCCGGCACCGGCGACCGTCTCATCGGTTATGTTGTGCCAGCCGGGGATTCGGTGCTGGATTCGGTGGTTTTGCGTGATCAGGTTGCGCAGTTCTTGACCGGCTACATGGTTCCGGACGCGATCGTCGTGCTGGACGCGCTGCCGTTGACCCCGAACGGCAAGCTGGACCGGAAGGCGCTGCCCGCACCGGAATTCGTCTCCGGCGCGAGCTATCGTGCGCCCGAGACCGAGACGGAGCAGGCGGTTGCCCAAGCCTTCGCTGATCTGCTCGACGTCGCGCAGGTCGGCCTGGACGATGACTTCTTCAGCCTCGGCGGCAATTCACTACTCGCCACCCGCGCCGTCGCCAGGCTGCGCGAAATGACCGGCGCCACCATCGGTGTGCAGTGGTTCTTCACCGATGCGACGGTGGCGGGCCTCGCCGCACGGATCGATGCCGGATCGGTGGACGATGCGAATGCCGCACTCGGCGTGGTGTTGCCGATTCGTACCGGACCTGGAACCCCGCTGTTCTGCGTCCACCCGATGTACGGTTTGGCTTGGGCATATGCCGGACTCGCCGCTTACCTGCCAGCGGATCAGCCGATCTACGGCCTGCAGTCGCCCGCGCTCTCCGAGGTCGACTACCTGCCGGAATCGTTGGCGCAGTTGGCCGCCCGCTATGTCGCGGAGATCCGCGCGGTGCAGCCGGATGGGCCGTACCGGCTGCTCGGCTGGTCGCTCGGCGGTGTGCTCGCGCACGCCATCGCGACCGAATTGCGGTCGGCCGGTGCCCAAGTCGAGCTGCTCGCACTGCTCGACGCGTTCCCGGAGGCCGATGTCAGCGGGTTCCGCGCCGCGGTGCGCGGTGCGCTGGCCGAACTCGGCATCGGTGCGGATGTGCTTGCCGCGCAGGACGATATCGACGACCTCTCGCCGGATGCGTTGGCCGCCTTGCACGCCATGATCCCGGCCGAGCTGGTCGCGCTGACGCCGGAGCGGTTGCGCCAGATCTACCGGAGTGCGGTCCGCTCTGCCGAGCTCATTGCCGGATACCAGCCGGGGGTATTCGACGGTGACATCGAATACTTCAGCGCGGAATTCGGCGATCCGACGGTGGACGGTCCGGATTCGCGTTCGGCGGCCGATTGGCGGCCCTATGTGACGGGGTTAATAGTCGATCGTCCAATTCCGGTCACACACGACAAAATGGTCACACCGGAGGCGTTGGAAGTGCTCGGACCTCAGCTATCCGACCTGGTCAGAGCGCTGAGCTGAGACGAAATGCCTTGCCGAGCCGAATTGCGGTCCGGCAAGGCATAATCGCCCCCGGCACATGTTGGGGCATGCCCTGAATGCGTCATGGCGTAACGATGGGCACGCGTCCGCCCGATGATCCCCGCAAGCGGGGTTGATCGAGGCGAGTGTGTGGCGACAAGAGGCAGGGTGAGTTATCTCCATGGTTCGGGTGGTCGGGCGGCGTAATCGAGTGCAGACAGTGGTACGCGCATGACTCGCCCGGCCCGGATCCGACCATCCCGCACTCGTAGAGCGCATGTCACCACCCTGCCGCAGTTGATGGCCACCGCCGTAGAGGCGAATCCGGACGGCACCGCCATCGTCTACGCCGACGCGGCCGAGACCCTCGGCCGGTTGAGTTATGAGGAACTCGACGAGCGCTCGACCCAGTTGGCGCGGCTGCTCATCGCGCGCGGCATCGGCCCGGAAGATCTGGTGGCGGTTGGCATTCCGCGCTCGGTCGACGCGGTGATCGCGGTTTGGGCGGTGGCCAAGAGCGGCGCCGGTTTCGTGCCGGTGGATCCGCATTACCCGGCCGAGCGGGTCGCCGACATGGTCGCCGATTCCGGTGTGGTGTTCGGGTTGACCATCGCCGCGGTGCGGGACGAACTACCCGGCCGGATCGACTGGTTGGCCATCGATACCGCCGAATATGCGCGGGAGTCGGCGGAATTCCCGGTCGATCCGGTCACCTACGTGGATCGGGTGCGACCGCTGCGGGCCGAACATCCGGCATATGTCATCTACACCTCCGGTTCGACGGGCAAGCCGAAAGGCGTTGTCGTTACCCAGGCCGGTTTGGCGGGCTTCTGTGCCGAACAGCGCGAGCGCTACGGCGTGACGAGCGCTTCGCGCACTTTACATTTCGCGTCACCGTCGTTCGACGCATCGGTGCTGGAATTGCTGTTGGCGCTGGGCGGGGGCGCCACCATGGTGATTGTCGCGCCGACCGTATTCGGCGGTGACGAATTGGCGGGACTGCTGCGGCGTGAGGGTGTGACGCATGCGTTCATCACTCCGGCGGCGTTGGCGTCGATAGATCCGGCCGGGCTCGATGACCTGCGGGTGGTGGTGGCGGGTGGTGAGGCGTGTCCGCCGGAGTTGGTGCGGCGCTGGGCTTTACCGGGTGTGCGTGAGTTCTTCAATGGTTACGGTCCTACCGAGACCACGATCATGACCAATATCAGCGCGCCGCTGCTGCCGGATGAACCGGTGACGATCGGCGGGCCGGTTCGCGGCGTCACCGAATATGTGTTGGATGAGCGGCTTTCGCCGGTGCCGACGGGCGTTGTCGGCGAACTGTACGTCGCGGGTGCGCAACTGGCCAGGGGATATCACGACCGGCGGGGGCTCACCGCAGCGCGTTTCGTGGCGAATCCGTTCGATGCCAATGGTTCTCGGCTGTATCGCACCGGTGATTTGGTGCGTTGGATCGCCGGTGATGAGTTGGAGTATTTGGGCCGTAATGATTTCCAGGTGAAGATCCGTGGTTTCCGGATCGAGCTGGGGGAGATCGATGCGGTGTTGGCCGCGCACGAGACGGTGGATTTCGCGGTGACCGTCGGGCACGAGCTCGATAGTGGCAGCACCATTCTCGTCTCCTACGTGCACGCCGCCCGCGGAATGGTCGCCGACGCCGCCGAATTGGCGGCGGTGGCCGAGCGCACGCTGCCCGCGCACATGGTGCCGACGGTCATCATGGTGCTCGACGAGATCCCGCTCACCCCGGTCGGGAAGCTGGATCGGGCCGCGCTGCCGGTGCCGCGGCTGCGTACCAAGACATTTCGCGCTCCGGTCGGCCCGCTGGAGGAGTTGGTCGCCGACAGCTTCACCGAACTGCTCGGGCCGGGTGCGCCGGTCGGCGCGGACGATGACTTCTTCGAACTCGGCGGCAATTCGCTGATCGCCACCCAGGTGGCGGCCCGGCTCGGCGCCGCCGTCGGGGCGCGGGTGCCCGCCCGACTGGTCTTCGAAACGCCGACCGTCGCCAGGCTGGCCGAGCGGCTCGAACCGCTGAAGGGCACCGGCGGGCGGCTCGCGCTGGCGCCGATGGAACGGCCCGAGCGCATCCCGCTCTCACTGGCACAGCAGCGGATGTGGTTCCTCAACCAGTTCGATACCGCCTCGGCCGCCAACAACATTCCGTTCGCCGTTCGCCTGTCCGGTGCGTTGGATGTGGGCGCACTACAGGCGGCCGTCGCCGATGTGATCGAGCGGCACGAGACGCTGCGCACGGTCTACCCGGCCGTCGACGGCACCGGCTACCAGGTGATTCTGCCCGCCGCGCAGGCCGTTCCGGATATCGCGCCCAAACCCGTTGCCGAGCACGAACTTCCGGAGTGGCTGCACGGGTTGGTGCGGGCCGGCTTCGACGTCTCCGCGGAGGTGCCGCTGCGCATCGCGCTCGCCGAGCTCGGGCCTGCCGATCACGTGATCGTCGTGGTCGTGCACCACATCGCGGCCGATGGCGCGTCGGTCGCGCCGTTCGTCCGTGACCTGTTGCGCGCCTTCCTGTCCCGGCGCAACGGCGCGAAACCCGCGTGGGCGCCGCTGCCGGTGCAGTACGCGGACTATGCGCTGTGGCAGCGCGAGGCGCTCGGCGACGAAAAGGATCCGAATTCGCCCGCCGCCGCGCAGATCGGTTACTGGCGTGCGGCATTGGACGGCATTCCGGACCGGCTCGACCTGCCTGCGGACCGGCCGCGGCCTGCCGTCGCCTCCGGGCGCGGCGGGGTATTCGGTTTCGAATTCGACGCCGAGATCACCGCGCGCGTACGGATGCTCGCCCAGCGCACCGGCGCCACCGAATTCATGGTGGTGCACGGCGCTTTCGCGGCGCTGCTGGCCCGGCTGTCGGGTACCGCCGACATCACGATCGGTACGCCGGTGGCCGGTCGTGGTGAGGCCGAGCTGGACGATCTGATCGGCATGTTCGTCAATACGCTTGTGCTGCGCTCGCGCATCGACCCCGGCGCCTCGTTCGAGCAGTTGCTCGCGGAGACCAAAGCGATCGATTTGGCGGCGTTTTCGCATGCGGAGTTGCCGTTCGAGCGGTTGGTCGAGGTGTTGGATCCGGTGCGTTCGCAGGCGCATCATCCGTTGTTTCAGGTGGCGTTGTTTTTCCAGAATATGGATAAGCCGACGTTGGCGTTGCCTGGTTTGTCGGCCGAGGCTGTCGAATTCGATGGTGCGGTGGCGAAGTTCGACCTGCAGCTCACCGTGGTACCGAGTGCCGAGGACGGCTGGTCGGCTCAGTTCACCTACGCGAGCGACCTGTTCGACGAGCCGACGATCGCCGGGTTCGCCAGGCGGCTGGTGCGGCTGCTGTCGGCCGCCACGGCGGAGCCGGACCGGGTCGTCGGCGATATCGACCTGCTGACCCCGGGGGAGCGGGAACGGGTTCTGCTGTCCTGGAACGACACCGATCATCCGGTGCTTGCGGAACTACTGCTGGACGGCTATCGCCGGGCGGTCGCGGCGCATCCGCACGCGGTCGCGATCTCCTACGAGGGCGTCGAGCTGACTTATGGTGAGTTCGATGAGCGGGTGAATCGGCTTGCCCGGTTGTTGATTTCGCAGGGTGTTGGTGCGGAGTCGTTGGTGGGTCTTGCGGTTCGGCGTTCGTTGGATCTTGTTATCGGTATGTATGCGGTTGTGGCGGCTGGTGGTGCGTATGTGCCGTTAGATCCGGATCATCCGGCCGAGCGCATCGCCCACATCCTCGACACCGCCCAACCGGCCTGCGTGGTGACCACTTCCGCCGATGTACACGCGGTGGCTGGTGCGCGCGCCGTGCTGGCGATCGACACCATCGACCTGTCCGGATTCGACGGCACGCCGGTGCGCGAGAACGAACTGCTGCGTCCGGTGCGGCCCTGGCATCCGGCCTATGTGATCTTCACGTCGGGCTCGACGGGTAAGCCCAAGGGCGTCGCGGTTTCGCACGCGGCCATCAACAACCAGATCAGCTGGATGCTGGCGGAATATCCGCTCGGCAGCTCCGATGTGTACCTGCAGAAGACCGCGACGACGTTCGACGTGTCGCTGTGGGGTTACTTCATGCCGTTGCGGGTCGGTGCGAAACTCGTCGTCGCGCCGCCGGACGGTCATCGCGACCCGGTGTATGTCGCGGAAACGATTGCCGCGCAGCAGGTTACGGTTACCGATTTCGTGCCGTCGATGCTCACCGTTTTTGCCGCGCACACGCGGCCGGGTTCGATACCGTCCTTGCGGGATGTGTTCGTCATCGGCGAGGCGCTGCCGCCGGAAACCGTCACGGCGCTGCGCGCGGTATCCGATGCGGCGGTGCACAACCTGTACGGGCCGACGGAGGCCGCCGTTTCGGTGACCTATTGGCCCGTCGGCGCGGCGGACGACCGGTCGGTGCCGATTGGACTGCCGCAGTGGAATACCCAGGTGTACGTGCTGGATTCGCGGCTGCGTCCGGTACCGGCCGGGGTGCCGGGTGAGCTCTATCTGGCCGGTCACCAACTGGCGCGCGGCTATGTGCGGCGGCCCGACCTGACCTCGGATCGGTTCGTGGCCAACCCCTTCGGCTACGGCGAACGCATGTACCGCACCGGCGATCTGGTGGTCTGGCGGGAAAATATCGCGGGCGCCGGTGTGCTCGACTACCTGGGCCGCACCGATTTCCAGGTGAAGTTCCGCGGTCAGCGCATCGAACTCGGTGAGATCGAGATCGCGCTGCTGGCACAGCCTTCGGTGAGTCAGGCGGTGGCGGTGGTGGCGCCGTCTACCCTCGGCGATCAGCTCGTCGCCTACGCGGTGCCCACACCGGGCGAGCGGATCGACCCGCAGCGGCTGCTGGCAGCCGTGGCGGAAACCCTACCCGCGTATATGGTTCCGGCGGCCGTCGTGGCGCTGGACGCCTTCCCGCTCAACGCGAGCGGCAAGCTCGACCGCCGGGCGCTGCCCGCACCGGCGTTCACCGCCAAGGCATTCCGTGCGCCGTCGACACCGGTGGAGGAGATCGTCGCCGAGATTTTCGGTGACGTGCTGGGGCTGAGCCGGGTCGGCGCGGACGACGATTTCTTCGCGCTCGGCGGTAACTCACTCGTCGCCACCCGGGTGGTCGCGCGGCTGGGCGCGGCCGTCGAGGCGCGCGTTCCGGTCCGCACGCTGTTCGAATCCCCGACCGTCAGTGGGCTTGCCGCAGCGATCGAATCGCGGACGCACGGCGAACGCGGTGTGCGCCTGGGCGATATCGCCCGGCCCGAGCGCCTGCCGCTCTCGCTGGCCCAGCGGCGGATGTGGTTCCTCAACCGGTTCGATCAGGCCGAAGACGGTGCGGCGGCCGGTTCGGCCGCATACAACCTGCCGTTCGCGCTTCGGTTGACCGGTGCGCTCGATGTCGCCGCGCTGGCGGCCGCGCTCGACGACGTGGTGGCCAGGCACGAGATCCTGCGCACCGTCTACCCCGAAACCGTCGACGGCCCAATGCAAGTGGTGCTCTCCGCGGGCCAGACCGCACTTGCGGTTACCCCGCGCCGAGTTCGGGCGGACGAGGTGGCCGGTGCGGTCTACCAGTTGGCGGCCACACCGTTCGACGTTACGGTCGAGGTGCCGATCCGGGTGCGGCTGTTCGAAATCGCCGACACCGCACCGGCGGAATACGTGCTCGCGGTGGTCGTACATCACATATCCGCCGACGCGTCGTCGGTGGCTCCGCTAGTGCGTGATGTGATGGTGGCGTATGCGGCGCGGACGGCGGGTGAGGCACCGTCGTGGGCTCCGCTGCCGGTGCAGTACGCGGATTACGCGCTGTGGCAGCGTGCGGTGCTCGGCGACGAATCGGATCCGGATTCCGTTGCCGCGCAGCAGATCGCGTTCTGGCGTGAGCAGCTGGCCGAGCTGCCGGAGCTGTTGGAGCTGCCGACCGATCGGCCGCGGCCCGCGGTTGCTACGTTGGCGGGTGCGCGGGTGGATGTGTCGATCGATGCGCAAACCCACTCCGGGTTGGTGGATTTGGCTCGTGCGCATGGTGCGACGCTGTTCATGGTTGTGCACACCGCGCTCGCGGTGCTGCTGGCCCGTCTGTCCGGCACAACGGATATCGCCATCGGCACTCCGGTGGCCGGTCGTGGCGAGCGTGAACTCGACGACTTGATCGGCATGTTCGTCAATACCGTGGTGTTCCGCACCCGGTACGACGGCGGCGAATCATTCCGTGAACTGCTGGGCAGGCAGCGAGAAACCGACCTTCAGGCGTTCGCGCACGCGGATATTCCGTTCGAGCGCCTGGTCGAGGTGTTGAACCCGCGTAGGTCGACGGCGCATCATCCGCTGTTCCAGGTGGGTCTCTCGTTCCAGAATCTGGCTCGCACCGCACTGGAACTGCCAGGGCTCACCATCGCGGGAGTCGATGCGGACCTGGATGTTTCGCAGTTCGACCTGCACCTCATCGTCGCGGACGGATACGACGAGGCCGGGCGGCCGACCGGTATCGGCGGCTTCTTCACCTATGCGACAGATCTTTTCGACGCGGAGACGGTGCGTGGCTTCGCCGAGCGGCTGTCCCGCGTCCTGGCCGCAGTCGTCGCCGACGCGACAAGGCCGGTCGGCGATATCGAGCTGCTGACCGCGGGCGAACGCACCGAGGTGCTCGCGACATGGAACGCCACCGCACACGCCGTCGACGGCACCGCAACTCTGGCGACCCTGCTCGACCGGACCGTCGCGGCGCATCCCGAGTCGATCGCGCTGGTCGCCGACGCGGCCGATGGTGCGCACCCGTCGCCCGACCACCACCCCGCATCGACACTCACTTACGCGGAGCTGGACCGACGGGTGAATCGCCTGGCCCGCCACCTGATTTCGCTCGGCGTCGGCCCGGAGACGCGGGTCGCGCTCGTGCTGCGCCGGTCCGTCGACCTCGTCGTCGCGATGTACGCGGTGACCAAGGCCGGTGGCGCGTATGTTCCGGTCGATCCCGATCAGGCTCCCGAACGCACGGCATACATTCTCGCGACGGCCCGGCCCATCCGCGTGCTCACCGATACCGCCCTGAACGCCGAAGACGATTCGCGTGTCGTGCGGTTGGACCAACTCGATCTACGCACCGTCGACAGCGGCCCGATAACGGACGCGGAACGCACCCGACCGTTGACCGCCGACCATCTCGCATACCTCATCTTCACCTCCGGCTCCACCGGCAAGCCCAAGGGCGTCGCGGTGACGCATCGCGCCATCGTCAATCAATTGCTCTGGAAGACCGCGGAATTCGGCCTGGACGCCGACGATGCGGTGCTGCTCAAGACGGCCGCCACCTTCGATCTTTCGGTGTGGGAGTTCTGGTCCGGGGCGGTTTCCGGCGGCCGCACCGTCATCGCCGCGCCCGACGGGCATCGCGATCCGGCGTATCTCGCTGAGCTGATGGCGCGCGAGGCCGTCACCACCCTGCACGCGGTACCCTCGCTACTCGACGCACTGCTCGTGCATGTCACGAATCCTGATGCGTCACAGCCGGATTCGGCGCTGCGACGGGTGCTGGCCATCGGTGAGGCGCTGCCCGCGTCGCTGGCCGCGCGGTTGCGTGCGGCGCATCCCGAGGTGGAGCTGTTCAACCTGTACGGCCCGACCGAGGCGGCGGTCTCGATCACCGCGCATCGGGTGACCGATGCCGACGAGCAGTCGGTGCCGATCGGTGCGCCGGAGTGGAACGGCAGGGCATATGTGCTCGACGCGAGGCTGCGGCCGGTTCCGGTGGGCGTTTCGGGTGAGTTGTATTTGGCCGGAGCGCAATTGGCGCGCGGCTACTTCGATCGCCCCGAGCTGACCGCGGAGCGGTTCGTGGCCGACCCGTTCGACGCGGGTTCCCGCATGTATCGCACCGGAGACCTGGCCGCGTGGCAAGCCAACGGTGAGTTGGACTATCGCGGGCGCACCGATTTCCAGGTGAAGATCCGAGGTTTCCGTATCGAATTGGGTGAGATCGAGGCGGCGCTGCTATCGCGCCCCGAGATCGGCCAGGCCGCGGTGCTGGCGAAATCCGATACGCGCACCGGCGATCGGCTCGTCGCGTATGTGGTGCCGACCGGCGTCCTCGATATCAACGCCATGAAGGCGGAATTGTCGGCGGTGCTGCCGTCGTACATGGTGCCGTCGACGTTCGTGACCATGGCCGCGCTGCCGTTGAACGCGAACGGCAAGCTGGACCGAAAGGCATTGCCGGAACCGGAGTTCGAGGCCGCGGTATTCCGCGCGCCGTCGACGCCGATCGAGGAGATCGTCGCGAGCGTCTTCCGCGACGTGCTCGGCGGCGAACGGGTCGGCGCCGATGACGATTTCTTCGCACTCGGCGGGAATTCGCTGCTGGCCACCCAGGTCGCGGCCCGCATCGGGGCCGCCCTCGATACGCGGGTGCCGGTCCGCGCCCTGTTCGAGGCACCGACCGTCGCGGCCCTCGCCGTCAAGGTCGAACACACCACCGCCGACCATCGCCGCATTCCGCTCACCGCCCAGCCGCGCCCCGACGATATCCCGCTGTCCTTCGCCCAGCGCCGGATGTGGTTCCTGAACCAATTCGACACCACCGCAGCGGTTTACAACATTCCGGTGGCCATCCGCCTATCCGGCGAATTGGATACCGCGGCCCTGCGGCAGGCCGTCGCCGATCTGGTCGCCCGTCACGAAATACTGCGCACCGTCTACCCGGAAACCCCGGACGGCCCCGTGCAGCGCATCCTTGCGCCGCACGAGGTGACGATCGATCTGGCGCCGGTCCAGATCGGTGAGGAGCGGGTCGCGCACGAGGTGGGTCGCGTCGTCGCGGCGGGCTTCGACGTCACCGCCGATGTGCCCTTCCGCGCCAGGCTTTTCCAGCTCGCGGGCAGCGAATATGTGCTCGCCTTCGTCGCACACCACATCAGTGCCGACGGTTGGTCGATGGGTCCGCTCACCCGCGATGTGATGCTGGCGTACGCGGCGCGCACGGGCGGCGCGGCACCCACCTGGGCGCCGCTGCCGGTGCAGTACGCCGACTACGCGCTCTGGCAGCGCGTGGTCCTCGGCGCCGATGACGACCCGGAATCCCTTGCCGGACAACAGCTCGACTACTGGCGGCGCGAACTCGCCGAACTGCCGGACGAACTCGGCCTGCCGCTGGACCGCCCACGCCCGGTCGCGCAGAGTTTCGCGGGCGGTCGCTCGGATTTCACGGTGGACGCCGAGGTGCACGCCGCGCTGAACCGGTTGGCCCGCACCAACAATGCGACGCTGTTCATGGTGGTGCACACCGCGCTCGCGGTCTTCCTGGCCAGGATGTCCGGGTCCGAGGACATCGCGATCGGTGCGCCGATCGCGGGCCGCGGTGAGCGCGAACTCGACGAGCTGATCGGCATGTTCGTCAATACCCTGGTGTTGCGGACCGCCGTCGCACCCGGGCGCGGGTTCACCGAATTGCTCGCCGCGAACCGGGAAACCGATCTGCGCGCCTTTGCCAATGCCGACATTCCGTTCGAGCGGTTGGTGGAGGTGCTCGCGCCGGAACGCTCCACCGGCAGGCATCCGCTGTTCCAGGTCGCGCTGTCGTTCGAGAACCTCGCCGCGACCAGTTTCGAACTGCCAGGCCTGAGCTTCACCGCGCTCGGCTCCGCGCCGGACACCGCCAAGTTCGATCTGCTGCTCACCATCAGGGAGCAGCGCACCGAGACCGGTGCCGAGGCCGGTCTCGCGGCCGAATTCACCTACGCCCGCGACCTTTTCGACGAGGCGACGGTCGCCGAATTCGGCCGCCGGTTCCGGCGCCTGCTCGCCGCCGTCGCGGCCGACCCGGATATCGCGGTCGGCGATCTGGAGCTGCTCGACGATTCCGAACGCGCCGATCTGACCTCGCGCACCGGCGGTCCGGCGGTGCCGCCGCGCACCCTGCCCGAGCTGATGGCGGCCGCCGCGGTGATGAATCCGGGCGGGCCTGCGCTGATCGTCAACGGCCGCGCCTTCAGCTACGCCGAACTCGACGCCGCCTCTTCGCAATTGGCGCGCGCTCTGATCGATCGCGGTGCGGGGCCCGATGTGCTCGTCGCCATCGCGCTGCGGCGCTCGATCGAATCGGCGCTCGCGTTGTGGGCGGTCGTGAAGACCGGAGCGGCCTTCCTGCCGATCGATCCGACCTATCCGGCGGACCGCATCTCCCATATGATCACCGATTCCGGTGTGGCACTTGGCGTTACCACGGCCGCCGACATCCTCGACCTGCCCGAGCTGAGCGATGGCGGCTGGGTGGCGCTCGACGACCGGGATTTCACCGTCGAGGTGGCCACCCGCTCGGATCATCCGATCACGCTGGGCGATCGGCGCGGCCCGATCCGGCCCGCCAACGCCGCGTACGTCATCTACACCTCGGGTTCCACCGGACTGCCCAAGGGCGTTGTCGTCACCCACGCCGGACTCGCCAACTTCAGCGCCGAGCAGGTCGAGCGCTACGGCGTCGACAGCACCACACGCGCACTGGCTTTCGCCTCGCCATCGTTCGACGCGTCGGTGCTCGAACTGCTGCTCGCCCTCGGTGCGGGCGGCGCGCTGGTGCTCGCACCACCGGGCACCCTGGGCGGCGACCAACTGACCGAGCTGATCCGGCGTGATCGAGTGACGCACGCCTTCCTGACCCCCTCGGTGCTCGCCTCGCTGGAGCCGGCGGCACTGTCGGGCATGCGGGTGATCGTGGCGGGCGGCGAGGCCGTCCCCGCGGATCTGGTCGCGAAGTGGGCCGACGGCGGAGATCGCCGCTTCCACAACGGTTACGGGCCCACCGAGACCACCATCATGACGAATATCAGCGACCCGCTGCGCGCCGACGCCCCGCCGACCATCGGCGGCCCGATTCGCGGTATGCGCTCGCTGGTGCTGGACCGCAGGCTGCATCCGGTGCCGGAGGGCGTAGCGGGTGAGTTGTACGTGGGCGGAATCCAGCTGGCCCGTGGCTATCTGGAGCGGCGGGCGTTGACGGCCGCCCGTTTCGTCGCCGATCCGTACGGCCCGCCCGGGGAGCGGCTGTACCGCACCGGCGATGTGGTCCGCTGGCGCGGCGGCACGCTGGAATACCTGGGCCGCAACGATTTCCAGGTGAAGGTGCGCGGTTTCCGGATCGAGCTCGGTGAGATCGACGCCGCGCTCACCGCGCAGCGGGGCGTCGATTTCGCGGTCACCATCGGCCGCGAATCCGCCGCAGGCACAACGATGCTGGTGTCCTACGTGCGCCCGGCGAAGGGACGGTCGCTCGATACCGCGATGCTCACCGCCGAATTGCGGCGGACCCTGCCGGAATACATGGTGCCCTCGGCCATCGTCGTGCTCGACGAGATCCCGCTCACCCCGGTCGGCAAGCTGGACCGGCGGGCCTTACCGCGGCCGGAACTCGCGCCGCGCGCCTACCACGCCCCGCAGACCAAGGCCGAACAGGTCATCGCCGCGGTGATCGGCGAGGTCCTCGGGCGGGACCGGGTCGGCCTCGACGACGATTTCTTCGCACTCGGCGGCGACAGCATCGTCTCCATCCAGGTGGTGTCCCGCTGCCGTACTCGCGGCGTAACCCTCTCGCCCCGGCACATTTTCGAGCTGCGCACGGTCGGCGCGCTGGCCAAGGCGGCGACCATGGCCGGTTTGCCGGACGAGGCGGGCGAGCTGCCGCTCACCCCGACCATCGCCCGGCTGCTCGCCGCGGGCCACCGGGTCGAGGTGCGGGCCATCGCGCTCGACGTGCCGGACAACTGCCCGGCCGACGCGGTCTCCGCCATGGTCGACAATCTGCTCGAGCAGCATCCGCTGCTCTGGGTGCGGCTGGAAGACGATGCGCTGCTGCGGATTCCGCCGCTGGCCGAGCGCGACGGCGAGCACTTCGGCAGGCTGGATCCGGAGCGCGGCGAAACCGCGCTGCCCATCGACGACGTGGTGCTGGCGGCGGCCGACGCGCTGGATCCCGCGGCGGGCCGCAATATCCACTTCGTGCTCACCACCGCACCGAACGCGAAGGTATCGACCCTGGTCGTGGTCGCGAACGGCCTTGTGGTGGACGATATGTCCTGGCGCACCATCGTCGACCAGCTCACCGCGGCCTGGAACCGGGGCAGGCATGCCGCGCCCGCGGCGCCCGAATCGGGGCTCGGGGCACTGGTCCGCACCCTGCACGAGTCGGCGTCGGATCCGGCGACGCTCGCCGAAATACTGTGGTGGCAGCGCGTTCTCGGCCCGGCGCCCGTCCGCGTCGCCGCCGATCTCACGGTGCGCAACCGGGTTTCGCTCGCCATCACGGCGGAGGGCACCGAGGCCGTCGCCGCGGTGGCGGAGGCGTACCACACCACCGTCGACGATGTGCTGCTTACGGCGGTGGCACTGGCACTGCATACCGGTGCGGACGAAAAGGTCGCTCGCGCAGTGGGTTCGGTTGTCCGACTGTGCGCGGACGGGCGGGAGATCGGCCGCGCCGACGCCGACAGCATGGTCGGCGGCTTCACCACCGGCTATCCGCTGCCGCTGCGACTGGACGGTATCGATACGGCCGACGCGCTGATCGGCGGTCCGGCGGCGGGCGAGGCGCTGACGCAGGTGAAGGAGGCGCGCCGTGCCGTGCCGTCCCACGGCGTCGGCTACGGCCTGATGCGCCACCTGTATCCGGACGTGGCCTCGGTGCTGCGCACCCTGGACGAGGGCCGTCTCGCGCTTCGGTACCGCGATCTGCGCCCGGCCCGGGTGCACACCGACAGCCCGGTGGACGATCTGCTGCTCTGCCTCACCGTGGACGCCACCGACGAGGGTTTGCTCGCTCGATTCGACTATGCCGCGGAGGTATTCACCGGCGATGCGGTGAAGATCTTTGCCGAGCACTGGATCCGGGCGCTCGGTGGTTTGGCCGAACACGGGATGCGTCCGGATGTCGGCGGTTTCACGCCGTCCGATTTCCCGCTGGTCCGGTTGGCGCAGAGCGATATCGACCGGTTCGCGCGGATCTACCCGAACCTGTCCGATGCCTGGCCGCTGACCCCGCTGCAGTCCGGCATGCTGTTCCACGCGCTGCTCGCCGATACCTCGGTCGACATGTACACCACCCAGTTCGTGCTCGATCTGGGCGGCGAGGTGGACGCGCGCAGGCTGCGCGAGGCCGCCCAGGCGGTTTTGGATCGGCACGACAACCTCCGGGTCGCCTTCGCCGCGGACGCCGACGGCAATCCCGTTCAGGTGGTGCAGGATTCGATCGAGGTGCCGTGGCGGCAGATCGATCTGAACAATCTGGATCCGGCTGAGGTGGCCGCGGAGCTGGCATCGATCAAGGCCGCGGATCTGGCCGAGCACTTCGATATGTCCACCGCGCCGCTGCTGCGTTTCGCGCTCATCCGGTCCGGCATCGACGATGCGGGCGCGGCGCGGTACCACCTGCTGGTCACCAGCCATCACATCCTGATCGACGGCTGGTCCATGCCGCTGCTGATGAAGGATCTGCTCACCTGCTACGCCGTCGGCGGCAAATCCCGCCGGCTGCCGCGGGTTCCGTCCTACCGCGACTATCTGGCCTGGTTGGCCGGGCAGGATGTGGAGGCGGCGCGTGCGGCCTGGCGTCGGTCGCTGGACGGCATCACCGAGCCGACACCGCTGGCGCCGGTCGATCCCGGCCGCGAAATCGCCTCGGGCGTCGGCGAAGTGGGCTTCGCGCTGGCGCAGGCCGATACGACGGCGCTCACCCGCCTCGCCGCGGGACTCGGCGTCACTGCGAACACCGTGGTGCAGGCCGCGTGGGGCCTGCTGATCGGGCGCTGCACCGACCGCGACGACATCGTCTTCGGCGCAACGGTTTCCGGCCGCCCGCCGCAGCTGGACGGCGTGGAGAGCATGGTCGGGCTGTTCCTGAACGCCATTCCGGTGCGGGTGCGCCTCGGCGCCACCGACACCCTCGGCGGCCTGCTGCGCCAACTGCAGGCCGAGCAGGCCGCCCTGCTGGACTATCACTATCTCGGACTGAGCGATATCCAGGAAACCATCGGCGTCGACGGGCTTTTCGATTCGCTGGTGGTATTCGAATCCTTCCCGGTCGACCGCGAGGGGTTGGAAAAGGCCAGCGCCATCGACGGTATGCGGATCACCGGCGTCGGCGCGGTGAACGGCACCCACTACCCGCTGACCGTCACCGTCGTACTCGACAGCAGGCTGCACGTCTCGATCAAATACCTGCGCGAGGTGTTCGACGACGCGGCGGCACAGGCGCTGGCGCAACGGCTTTCGACGTTGATCGGTCGCTTCGTCGGCACGCCGCAGGCCAGGATCGCCGATATCGACGTGCTGCTCGACGCCGAACGCACCGCGTTGGCGGCCGCCAACGCCACCACGGTCCCCGATCTGCTCGACGATGCGACGCTGCTTTCGCTGTTCGACGCGCAGATCGCCCGCACGCCGTACGCACAGGCCGTTCGCTACGGCGATACCGTCGTCGACTACGCCGATCTCGACGCCAGATCCAGGGTGCTCGCCGCCGAGCTCATGCGCTGGGGCGTCGGCCCGGAAACGCTTGTGGCCGTTGCCATGCGCCGCGGCATCGACCTGGTGGTCACCATCTACGCGATCCTGCGGGCGGGCGCCGGGTATCTGCCGATCGATCCCGATCATCCGGCCGAGCGCAACGAATACGTGCTGCGGGCCGCCGCGCCGCTGTGCGTATTGACAACCACCGGCGACAATTTCACGACCGATACCGAGGTGCAGGTCGTCGCCGTCGACACCCTGTACCTGCCGCTGGACGTGGTTCCGGTGCTGGACAGCGGTGTCGGCCCGGACAATATCGCCTACGTGGTCTACACCTCCGGCTCCACCGGCCGCCCCAAGGGTGTCACCATCACGCACCGGCAGCTGGCCAACCAGTTCCGCTGGGCGCAGCGCACCTATCCGCACGGCGCCGGGGACGTGGTGCTGCACAAGACGCCGATCACCTTCGATATCGCCACCTGGGAACTGCTGTGGCCCTTGCAGACCGGCGCGTCGATCGTGATCGCCGCACCGGACGGCCATCGCGATCCGGACTATCTGGCCCGGGTGATCCTGGAAAACCAGGTCAGCACGGTGCATTTCGTGCCGTCCATGCTCGACGCCTTCCTGGATCGGCAGGCGGGTGCGTATCCGTCGCTGCGCCGGGTGTTCGCGGCCGGCGAGGCGCTGTCCGGTGATACCGCGGCGCGGTTCGCCGACGGCATGATCGGCACCGAGCTGATCAACTGGTACGGACCGGCGGAGGCCACCGTCGTCACCGCATGGCCCGCGAAAAACGCTGGGGCGCAGCCAGTTCCGATCGGTACCCCGGTGGCCAACGCTCAGGTGCATGTGCTGGACCGGCAGTTGCTGCCGGTGCCGCCCGGCGCGGCGGGCGAACTCTACGTCGCCGGTGTGCAATTGGCGCGCGGTTATCTCGCCGCCCCGGCCCTGACCGCGGAACGCTTCATCGCGCATACGGGCGGCGAACGGCTTTACCGGACCGGCGATATCGTTCGCTGGCACGACGGCGCGCTGGAATATCTCGGGCGCAGCGATTTCCAGGTCAAGTTGCGCGGTCAGCGCATCGAGCTCAGTGAGATCGAAGTGGTGCTCGCGGAACTGGATTCGGTGCGGCACGCAGCGGTTTCGCTGGTGCGCACGGAAACCGGCGACCGGCTGGTCGCGTACGTGGTGCCCGCGGCCGGGCATACGATCGACGAACGCGCGCTGCTGGCCCACGCCCGGGCCGCGCTGCCGTCCTATATGGTGCCCGCGACCGTCGTCGCGCTGGATGCCTTCCCGCTCAACGTGAGTGGCAAACTCGACCGCAAGGCGCTGCCCGCGCCGCGGTTGGCTGCCCGGCCCTACCGGCCGCCGACGACCGCGCTCGAGCGCACCGTCGCCGAGGTGTTCGCCGATGTGCTCGGCCGGGAACGCGCCGGACTCGACGACGACTTCTTCGAACTCGGCGGCAATTCGCTGGTGGCCACCCGCGCGGTCAGCAGGCTGCGCACCCTCACCGGCGCCGAGGTGCGGGTGCAGTGGTTCTTCACCGACGCGACGGTCGAGGCGATGTCCGAGCGCATCGCCGCGGCATTGGCCGAAACCCATGACTACGACCAGGATTCGATGGCCGCGCTCGGCGTGCTGCTGCCGATCCGCACCAGGGTGCCGCACGACACCGCGGCCGCGGAGCCGCTGTTCTGCCTGCACCCGATGTACGGATTGGCTTGGTGCTACGCGGGTTTGGCGCGCTATGTGCCCGCGGCCTTCCCGATATACGGTCTCCAGTCGCCCGCGCTGTCCGAGGACGCCTACCTGCCCGGCTCGTTGCGTGAGATGGCGCATCGCTACGTCGCGGAGATCCGCGCGGTGCAGCCGAACGGGCCGTACCGGCTGCTCGGCTGGTCGCTCGGCGGTGTGCTCGCGCACGCGGTGGCCACCGAACTGCAGGCGGCGGGCGAGGAGGTCGCGCTGCTGGCCATGCTGGACAGCCATCCGGAGATCGATGTGTCCGATTTCCGCGCCGCGGTCCGCGACGCGCTCGCCGAACTCGGCATCGGCGCGGACGCGCTGCTGCCCGGCATCGGCGACGATATCCACGACCTGACCGATGACGCCTTAGCCGCTCTGCACGCGATCATTCCCGCCGATATGGCGGTCCTCACACCCGAGCGGGTGCGCAGGATCTATCGCAGCGCGGTCCGCTCGGCCGAGCTCATCGCCGAACACCGGCCGTCGGTATTCCGCGGCACGCTGGACTACTTCAGCGCCGCGGGGCACGAGGCCGCGGCGGCCGGCTGGCAACCCTTCGTCGACGGCGTCATCGAGGACCATCCGATCGGCGCCGCGCACGACCAGATGACCTCGCCGGAGGCGCTCGAAGAGGTGGGTCCTCGGCTGTCCCGACTCCTCGATCCCGGCGTGTCATGGCTGGGGCGGCCGTGAGTGTGTCGCGGCAGTTAGGGCATGATGAAGCCCAGCTAACGCGCCGTGAAGTACAACGGCACGGTAACGATGTCCCCTTTTGAAACGACTGATTAGGCCGTAGGGTCGGGCAAGGCGTTTCGGCGCCGACCCGAACTTCCGGGGGCTTTGTCGAAATCCGAATACGAAGCGAAGGTGTGAACTTTATGCGTCGACTCATCCGGCGCCGCGGCGCACGAGCCGGGGCGATGATCGCGGCAACCGCAGTATTCGCGGGAGTCATATCCGGAATCGGCGCAGCCCCCGCGTTGGCGGCGGACCCGATCATCACTGGCAAGGCGCTGCTGGCCAACCCGACCGCGCCCGACGGTTCCAAGATCACCAAGGCGGAGTACAAGGACGACCGGAACATCCGGCTGTACGTGTACTCGGCGGCGATGGACCAGAAGGTGATCATCGACGTCCAGCGCCCGGCCGACGCCTCGGTGCCGCGGCCGTCGCTGTATCTGCTCAACGGCGCCGGCGGCGGTCAGGACGACGCCTCCTGGCAGGCCAAGACCGATGCGCTGCAGTTCCTTTCGGACAAAAACGTCAACGTGATCCAGCCGATCGGCGGCAAGTGGAGCTACTACACCGACTGGATCAAGGACGACCCGGTACTGGGCCGCAACAAGTGGAAGACCTTCTTCACCGAGGAACTGCCCCCGCTGGTCGACGGCGCGCTCGGCACCAATGGCGTGAATGCCATTGCGGGCCTTTCCACCTCGGGCACCACCGTGCTCGCGCTGCCGATCGCGAAGCCGGGCCTGTTCAAGGCGGCCGCGGCTTACTCGGGTTGCGCGCAGACCTCGGATCCGGTCGGCTCGCGGTTCGTCAAGCTGACGGTCGAGACGTGGGGCGGCGGCGACACCGACAACATGTGGGGCCCGGTCGGCTCGCCGGATTGGGCGGCCAATGACCCGTACGTGCACGCCGAGGGCCTGCGCGGGACGGATCTCTACATCTCCTCCGGCAACGGCATCCCCGGCCCGTACGACACCCTCGACAACAAGTACGCGCTGCCCGGTGCGTACGGCCTGGCGAACCAGGTGCTCATCGGCGGTGTGATCGAGGCCGGCACCAACTACTGCACCCGCAACCTGCAGAACAAGCTGAACCAGCTGGGCATCCCGGCCACCTTCAACTTCCAGCCCAGCGGCACCCACTCGTGGGGCTACTGGCGCGACGAGCTGCAGGAGTCCTGGCCGACCCTGGCCAAGGGTCTCGGCCTCTAAGCGGCGATTTTTCGAATCACCCCCGGTCGCGCATTGCGACCGGGGGTGATCTCTTTCTCAACCGCACGCCCTAACGAAAAAGTTCGGAGACCCGTAAAATCCGATTGGTGAGTACCAGTTTGGCCGACAGCGCTCGATCCGCGTCACAGCGGGCGCGGGCGGCGACGGTGCTGCTCGGGCCCGCCTTCGTCGCGGCCATCGCCTACGTCGATCCCGGCAATGTCGCATCCAATGTGAGCGCCGGTGCGCAGTACGGGTACCTGCTGGTCTGGGTGATCGTGATGGCCAACATCATGGCCGCGCAGGTGCAGTTCCTTTCGGCCAAACTCGGCCTGGTCACCGGCCGCACCCTGCCCGAGGTGGTGCGTGACCGCGCGAAAAGGCCGGTGCGGCTGGCTTATTGGGCGCAGGCCGAATTGGCCGCGATGGCAACCGATCTCGCCGAGGTGGTGGGCGGTGCCATCGCATTGAACCTGCTGTTCCACCTGCCGCTGGTGGTGGGCGGCCTGATCACCGGTGTGGTTTCGATGGGCCTGCTCGCGGTGCAGAATCGCGGCGGACAGCGGCCGTTCGAGCGGGTGATCATCGGCCTGCTCGCGGTGATATCCGTCGGATTCGTTGCCAGCCTGGTTATTTCGCCGCCCCCGATCGCCGATGCCGCGGCAGGCCTGTTGCCGCGCTTCGACGGCACCCAAAGCGTGCTGCTCGCCGCGGCCATGATCGGTGCCACCGTGATGCCGCACGCCATCTACCTGCACTCCGGACTCGCCCGCGACCGCCACGGACATCAGGAACCCGGCGTCGCGCGGGCAAAGTTGTTGCGGGTCAACAAATACGACGTCGGCATTGCGATGGTCATCGCGGGCACCGTCAACCTGGCGATGCTGCTGATGGCCGCGCACACCTTCGGCGGCCGCGACGATGTCGACACCATCGAGGCCGCGCACGCCGCCGTCCGCGACGCCCTCGGCCCAACGGCCGCACTGCTTTTGGCGGTCGGACTGCTCGCATCCGGCCTGGCCTCCACCTCCGTCGGCGCATACGCGGGCGCGATGATCATGGAGGGTCTGCTGCACCGGCAGATCCCGATCCTGCTGCGCCGCTTGGTAACCCTCGTCCCCGCCATCGCGATCCTCGCCATCGGCTTCGACCCAACCCGCGCACTCATCGTCTCCCAGGTGGTGCTCTCCTTCGGCATCCCCTTCGCACTGATCCCGCTGGTCCGGTTCACCAGCGACCGCGGCCTGATGGGGTCGGACGTAAACCACCGCGTCACAACATTTTTCGCGTGGATAGTGGCTGTCATCATTACCGGACTCAACATCCTGCTGATCTACCTGACATTGACCGGCCACTGACCGACGAAGCGCATCTCCGTTATCGAGCCGTCGACTCGGCCGGAATCCGCTCGGTCAGTTTGCGTTTGGACCACAACAGCAGTGTCGCCCCGGCGGCGATCATGCCCATCATGAGCAGCACGAGCCGATAATCGATGACGAGGATCAGGATGGCACCCACGGTGATCGAGCTGGTTTGCGGCACGGTGTGCATGAGCTCGAGCGCGGTGGAGGTCCGGCCCATCAACCGCGCGGGCACCCGGCGCTGCACGATAGTCGACATACCGACGGCGATGAGCGTGATCCCCACGCCGATCACCGCCTTGCTCGCGAGCACCACCGGCAGCGAACGGATTACGCAGCCGACGACCCCGATTCCGAATGCCGCGAAACCGGCTGCGAGCACCGACAATTCACCGTATCGAGCGATCAGGATCGCCGCGCCCAAACCGCCGAGTATTGCCCCGATACCCTGCGCGACCGAGATCACGCCCATGAACTCCGGCGGTTTTCCGAGCCCCGCGATGATCGCATAGGCGACGGATTCGATCATGCCGATGGCGCACCAGCCGACGGCGCCGCCGAATGCCACGGCTCGCAGCCCCGCATCCGTGCCGATGAACCGTGCCCCCGCGACGAATTCGGCCAGCCATTTGCCGCCGCCGCGCTCCGGGCGGGGTTCATCCAACCGGATCAGCCAAATCGCCACTGCGGCAACAATGAAGGTCATCGCATCGATCGCACCGACAACGGCCCCGCCCATCAGCGCGAACAGCCCCGCCCCGGCGAGCGGTCCGAGCAGGCGCAATCCCTCCCTCACCGTCTGCAGCATGCCGTTGGTCCGTGCCAGTTCCGCCTCCGGAATCAGCTGCTGCAGTAGGCCGTTCAGCGTGGAGCCGGCCACGACCATGGACAGGCCGTACAGCGCGGCCGATACGAAGATCAGCCAGACGTCGCCCCGGTCGTGCACGGCGAACAGCGGGGCCGCGATCAGCGTCGACAACAGGTAGGTCCAGATCAGGAAGGGCCGCCGGCGGAATCGGTCGATCACCGAACCGCCGAGGGCGGCGATGACCGCCTGTGTGGCCATCACGGCGATCACCAGTCCCGCCGCGCTGCTGGATCCGGTGAGCGACTGCACCCAGATGCCGAATACCAGCAGCATCAACGAATCACCGACCATGCTGGTAACCAGCCCGATAACCAGCAGTCGAAAGTTCCTGACGTACCTACGATCTCGCATCGCGGCCCCCCAGACCCGGCGAGATCCGCCGAGCACAACCGGTTTTCGCCGATCCTAATCGAGTTCGGCCGCACCGCGACGAGGAATCATCCGATGAAAGCGGCCGGATCTGAGTGCAAGATGCCGTGTGGCACAGGGCTGCCCGCTAGGAGGGCGACTCGCCCGACCCCAGCAACACCGCGAGCATCAGCGTATGCAGCCGCGCGATCTGTTCCGGACGCGAATCGAATTTGATCAATCGCCCCACGTCGATGACCTGGCCGATCGCCGCGTGCACGCGGAAGCGCGCTTCGATCGGGTCGCCGTCGAGTAGGTTGGCCCATTCCAGTACGTTCTGGCGCTGGATGGCGCGCAGCCGGTGTTGTTCGGCGGCGGGCAGGTTGCTGAATTCCGCGTAGTAGACGGGCATGATCTCGGGCATCGAGAAGGTCAGGCGGGCCTGGCGTTCGGCGATGCGGGAGACGGCGTCGGCGCGGCTGGTCGCCTCGGCCAGCGCCTCGGTGATGGCGATGGCGACCCGGTCGCCGGTGCGGTGGAAGGCGGCGGCGAGCAGATCCGATTTGCTGGTGAAATAGCGGTAGACGCTGGAGGCGTTGATGCCGACGGCCGCGCCGATTTCCTCGATGCTGGCCTCGTGATAGCCCTGTCTGCCGAAGATGCGGATGGCCTCGGTGAGCAGCTGTTCGCGTTTCGAGGTGATCGGCAGGCCGCGGGTCGCCGGGCCGCCGTCCGGCCGGGTGGGTGCGGGCGGCAGGTCGGCCCGCAGCAGCGACCACGACATATCCCGCAGCAGCGGCAGCAGCCGGGAACCGGACAGCGCGGTGCGGTGGGCGGAGATGCTGGCGAGCACGCTGAGCACCGCGGCGGCCAGCATCGCGACATCCTCCGGCGGCGATTGCGGGCGCAGCTGCGAAATCGGTTCGGCCAGTGCGGCATTGAGTTCGTCGTAGATTTTGCGGATGCGGGCCCGGTCGTCGGGTTCCAGGTAGCGCCGCTCCCAGCGGTACAGCCCTGCCTCGCGGCGGATCTCGATGGTGTGCTCGCCGATCGCTCTGATCAGGGCGTCCAGTCGCTGCTCCGGTTCGAGCGCCGGATCGTCGGCCCGGTGCGCGACATCGACGAGATGTTTCGCCCCTTCTTCCGCGCAGGCGACGAGCAGCGCGTACTTATTGGTGAAATGCCGATACAGCGCCGGGCCCGAGATGCCGACCTCGGCGGCGATCTCGTCGACGCCGACCGGGTAGTACCCGCGTTCGCTGAACGCGCGCGCGGCGGCCCGGATGATCTGGACCTTGCGATCCTTCGGGCGCCGCCGCACCACCTCAGGCCGCGCCGGAGCGAGGTCGACCTCGCTGCGTTCCGCGACCATGTAGCTCTCCGTTCTCCCGCGGCGCGCCTGTTGACAGCGCCGGACAAATCAACCTAAGTTAACCACAATTCGCAAAGTTAACCATCATTCAGGGCGTCGCGCCCGCCGATTCGCACACCAGGAGCACAGATGAGCAACGACGATTCCGCGCAGCGCCGCGCGAATTTCTCCGCCGTCCAGGACGGCAAGGTGCTGCGGATCACCCTGACCAACCCGAAGCGCAAGAACGCCATCGATTACGACACGATGATCGGCCTCGGCGACGCCTTCCTGGCCGCGGCGCAGGACCGCGCGGTGCGGGTCATCGTACTGACCGGGGCGGGCGGCGACTTCTGCACCGGCGCGGACCTGGCGGCCAGCCCCGGCGAGGCGGCCCGCGGCATCACCTCCGACATGGTGATGGACGCGGCCAACCGGGTGGTGAAATCCATTGTGGACGTTCCGGTTCCGGTGATCGCCCGGCTGCGGGGCGCGGCCGCCGGCGTCGGCGTCGGCATCGCGCTGGCCGCCGACCTGGTCTATGCCAGCGATGACGCCTACCTGCTGCTCGCCTTCATCAATATCGGCCTGATGCCCGACGGCGGCGCGGCGGCCATGGTCGCGGCCGCGGCGGGTCGCCCGCTGGCGGCGGAAATGGCGCTGCTCGGCGAGCGGCTGCCCGCGCCCGCCGCCAAACAGGCCGGACTGTTCACCGCCGTGGTGCCCGCAGAGGAGCTCGATGCCAAGGTCGAGGCGGCGGCCGCCAAGCTCGCGAACGGCCCGCGCCGCGCCATCGAGCTCACCAAGCGGGCGCTGAACCGGGCCACCCTCGGCGCGCTCGACCAGGCGCTGGCCACCGAAAAGTCCGGGCAGACAGAGCTTTTGCAGTCGCCGGACTTCATCGAGGGCGCGACCGCGATGCTCACCAAACGCAAGCCGGTCTTCGCCGACTGAGTCATGTGATCCCGGGCACATCCGAGCCGGTGCCGCAAGATATGTTATTTGGCTATGGCTTACCTGGTTACCGGAGCGACTGGGTTCATCGGTCGGTTCCTCATCCCCGAGCTGCTGAAACGGCAGGGCGATATCCACGTCCTGGTCCGTCCCGGCGCGGAGTCGGCCGACCGGTTCGCCTGTTGTGCGCACGAGTGGGCCGCCGGTGACCGGGTGCGCCCGGTGCGCGGTGATCTCGGCGCGCCCGGACTCGGCATCGATCCGGAGTGGCTGGCCGCCCGGCGCGGGACCATCGACCACGTATTCCACCTGGCCGCCGGCTACGACACGACTGACAGCGGTGGCGGCACCCGGCATGTCGTCGACGTCGCCGAGGATCTGAAAGCCGGAATGCTGCACCATGTTTCGACGGTCGAGGTGGCGGGCTCGGCGGAGGGGCTGTTCACCGAGAGCATGTTCGACCGCGGCCAGCTGCTGGCGACGCCGTATCAGCGGGCGAAATTCGAGGCGGAGCGGATCGTGCGCGCCGCCGCGCTGCCGTGGCGGATCTACCGGCCGTCCATCGTGATCGGGCATTCGCGCACCGGCGAGATCGACCGGATCGACGGCCCCTACTACTTCTTCCGGCTGCTGCGGATGGGCGCGCAATTGCCGCGCATCCTGCCCGTGCTGGTGCCGCGACTCGGCGAAACCAATATGGTGCCGGTCGATTTCGTCGCGCGGGCGCTGGATCACATTGCGCACCAGCCGGGTTCGACCGAGATGACCTACCATCTGGTGGATCCGCGCAGACACAGCGCGGTCGAGGCGCTGAACCTGTTCGCCGACGAGGCGGGCGCACCGCATCTGGTCGAGGTGATGCCCAAGCGCACGCTCGACATGGTGCTGCGATTTCCGGGCGCGGGCTGGGTGCTGCCCAGGGTAGGTGTGCCGCTGGATGTGTTGGAGCACAGCGAATTCACCTGCTGGTTCGACTGCCGCAACACCACCGCGGCGCTCGCGGGCACCGATATCAAGGTGCCGCCGCTGGCCGCGTACGCCGCGCTGATCTGGAAGTACTGGATCGAGAACTGGGTTTAACCCGCGCGCTCGTATTCGGCTCTGGCCGCTGAGATTTCATCGATGTGCGCGACGGCCCACGCGCGCAGGCCGTCGATCGCCGTGCACAGGCTGCGCCCGAGCGCGGTGAGCTCGTATTCGACGGTCACCGGCACGGTGGGGAACACCCTGCGCTCGACGATTCCGTCGCGCTCCAGCCCGCGCAGCGTCTGGGTGAGCATCTTCTGCGTGATGCCCTGCACCTGCCTGCGCAGTTCGGAGAACCGGCGCGGCCCGGGGTCGAGGGCCAGCAGCACCAGACCCGTCCAGCGCTCACCGAGCCGGTCGAAGATCGCACGCGACGGGCAGTTCAGATTGAAAACGTCATATGGTGCGTTGGTATCCACGAGGTACCTATACCACTAATTACTGCCTTCTTACATCTGGATACCAACGCTCTTAATGTCGTTCCCGTTGGGACGACGATAGGGGAGTCCAGATGAAAGCCCTGGTAGCAACCGGTAATGAGATCCTGGTGGGCCTGGCCGACGTGCCCGAGCCGGTGGCGGCGGCCGATGCGGCGTTGATCCGGGTCGAGGCGTTCTCGGTGAATCGCGGCGAGATCCTTGCCCTCACCGGTGTTTACGGCACGCCGACCGCACCGGGTGTGGTGCCCGGCCAGGATGTCGTCGGCCGGGTGGTGGTCGCGGCGGCCGACGGGTCCGGGCCCGCGGTCGGCGCCAGGGTGGTCGCCCACGCCGCGGGCGGCGGCTGGGCCGAACTCGTCGCGGTCGCCACCGACGCGCTCACCGAACTGCCGGATGCGGTGCCGAATGAGGTGGCCGCCGCACTTCCGCTGGCCGGGCTCACCGCGCTGCGGCTGCTGCGGCATATCGATGCGCCGCGTGGCGCCCGGGTGCTGCTCACCGGCGCGTCCGGCGGTGTCGGCCACTACCTGGTCGAATTGCTCACGGCCGCAGGCGCATCGGTGACGGCGGTGGTCGCCGATGCCGAACGGGGCAGCCGCCTCGCCGAATTCGGCGCGCGGGTGATCACCGATATCGCCGCCGACACCGACCGGTACGACGTGATCATGGAATCGGTTGGCGGCGAAGTCTTTTCCGAGGCGATCCGGAAGCTCGCACCGGGCGGTCTGGTGCTGTGGTTCGGGCAGGCGAGCCTGGAACCGGTGCGGCTCGACTTCTTCGAGCTCATGTCGGCGACGCCGTTCACGCTGAAGCACTTCCCGCACTGGGTCGCCGACACCACCGACGCCGAAGACCTGCGCACCCTCGTCGAACTGGTGGCCGACGGCGGCCTGCACCCCGAACTGGGTAGGGTCGCCGACTGGGCCGCGACGGCGGAGACGCTGACCGACCTGAACCGGCGCAGGATCCGCGGCAACGCCGTCCTGACCATCGAAGCGCCGTAGTGCGGCTCGAATACCCGCTGGAGACGGATTCCGTCAGCGCCCGTGCCGCAGCCGGAAGATGGTGCGCGCCATGCGCAGATGACGCGGATGCCGGTCGAAGGTGGACAGGTTCACCGGGGCGCGGTAGCGCTTGCGGGCGATGGCCAGCGTGCGGCTGAACTCGCGCAGCCCTTGCTCGCCGTGATGGTGGCCCTGTCCGTATTCGCCGACACCGCCGAACGGCAGCGCCGGGATGCCGAGGTACGCGGTGGAGGAATTGATCGTCACCACACCCACCCGCAGCTGTTCGGCGACCGCCTCCACGCTGTGCACATCCCTGGTGAAAACCGAGACGGCATCGCCGTTTCCGACCGCGTTGATCCGGCGCACCGCCTCATCGATGTCGGCGACCCGGTTCACGATGAGCACCGGGCCGATGGCCTCGCCGGTGATCGCGAGGCTCTCCTCCGGCACCTCGGCGAGCACGATCGGCTCGATATACGGGTCGCGGATCGAATCGAGGCCGCCGACAACGGCTTTGCCGCCGCGCGCGATGGCGTCGCGCACCTGTTTGCGCACCACGTCCACCTGAGATTCCAGAATCATCGGTCCGTAGGAGGCTTTTCGGTCCGCACCCGGTCGCAGCTGACGCGCCTGATCGATGACCAGTTCCAAGAAGTGCTCATACACCGAATTCGCCACGTAGGCACGTTGAATACCGGTCGGGTTCTGTCCGGCATTGGCCATCGCGCCGAACACCGCGGCCTCGGCCGCCTCCTCGAGTTTGGCGTCGACGTGAACAACCATGGTGCCCTTGCCGTTTCGTTCGACCACTACCGGCGTCATGGTTTGCGCGCACCAGGCGATCACCTCGCGCGCCCCGGCATCGAGTCCGGCATAGGCGATTTTGTCCACCCGCGCCCGGCACAGCGCCGCCGCGGTTCCGGAATCGCCGGTAACTACTTGCAGCACAGGTTGATTCGGTGCGAGCCTGGTCCAGCTCTCGGCCAGCCACACCCCGACACCGGTGGTGAGCTCGCTGGGCTTGAAGACCACCGCATTGCCCGCGGCCATGGCGTAGGCGATCGAACCCATCGGTGTGAAAACCGGATTGTTCCACGGGCCGAGCACGCCGACCACGCCGAGCGGCAGATAGCCAACGGACGCACGCTGATTGCGGGTGAGCCAGGTGGAGCCGAGCTTGCGCCGGTCCAACGCGCGCCCCGCGTTACGGGCCGCCCAGTCCAGATTCTCGACGGCCAGCATCACCTCGATCGCCGCGTCCGCCTCCGGCTTTCCGGTCTCCTCGCACAGGATCTCCACCAATTCACCTGTCCGCCTTGCGATGCTGCGCTTCCAATCGAGCAGCCAGCGCCTGCGGGTGCCGAAACCCAGCTCGGCCCACCACTTTTCGGCGGAGCGCGCGGCGCGCACGGTCCGGTTGACCTCGCCCGCGTTCATCACCGCATAATTGCCGACGATCTCGCCCGTGCGCGGATCGTACGAGGTGAGCACATTCGGTCGGCCAGTTCCTCCCGTATGCGCTGCCACCTGTGGCTGCGCGGACTCGGCCATGGTCACCTCTCGCAGTTTCGAAAGCCGGACGACGGCCACCGGTGAGTTCTGGGATCCCCCGATTAGCAGACTATGGTCGGTAAGGCAGCCCGACAAGGCACCATCGCCGCCCTTGCACTGCCCGTGGGCGGCCGACCAGCGCCGACTCGCACGACCCCGTCGGGTGTGAGTAACGACACAATTAACAGCCGCCCGATTGGGTACCACGCGCGCGCCCGCGAAGAACCGTGCAAACCGGTAACATCGCCCCGAGCGCTGCGGATCACCTACCGGGGAAACGAAAATCATGCGTGCGCTCGGCGACCGACGTCGCCGCACCCGGGCCGAATGTGGAGAGTTGATGCCGAGCTTGAACCAAGCTGTTTCGCCTGCAGGCGATTTCGCGGTCATTGTCGACGACATACACAAGTCGTTCGGCGACGTGCACGCATTGCAGGGCGTCAGCTTCACCGCCGCGCGGGCGAGCGTCCTCGGCATCCTCGGACCCAACGGCGCGGGCAAGACCACAACGGTGAAGATCCTCTCGACGCTGCTGCGCCCGGATTCGGGCAGCGCCGTCGTCGCCGGGCACGACGTGCTGCGGGATCCGGCCGGGGTGCGCCGTTCGATCATGATGACGGGTCAGTACGCCGCGCTCGACGAGAACCTGTCCGGCCGGGAGAACCTGGAGCTGTTCGGCAGGCTGATGGGCCTCACCAAGTCCGCGGCGCGCAAGCGGGCCGACATCCTGCTCGAGGAGTTCGATCTGGTGAGCGCGGGACGCCGTGCGGTGCGCCACTATTCGGGCGGTATGCGCCGCCGCGTCGACATCGCCTGCGGCCTGGTCGTGCGCCCGGAGGTGGTATTCCTCGACGAGCCGACCACCGGTCTCGACCCGCGCAGCCGCCAGGGCGTGTGGGATCTGGTGACCGCGCTGAAATCACAGGGCATCACGGTGCTGCTGACCACCCAGTACCTCGAAGAGGCCGATGTGCTCAGCGACAACATCATCGTCATCGATAAGGGCACGGTGATCGCCGAGGGCACCGCCGACGAACTGAAGGCCAAGACCGGCGGCAGCTACTGTGAGGTGGTCCCGCTCGACCCCAAGCAGCTGCGCATCGCGGCGAGCGCGCTGGGCGATCTGGTGCCGGGGCGGGTGCTCAGCGAAATCGACGGCGGCGACCGGCTTTCCATCCCGGCGCCGGAGGGCGCGGCCACGCTCACCGAGGCGCTGCGCAGGCTGGACTCGGCCGGTATCGAACTAGCCGATATCGCGCTGCGCCGCCCGTCACTGGACGACGTGTTCCTATCCATCACCGGGCATTCGGGCGGGCACGCGTGAGAGAGCGAATCAACAATCGCGGGGTGCGAGCATGAGCGCGCCTACCGTCGAACACATCAGCACCACCGAGGCGCTGTTCGCCGACCTGCCGGTCGCTCGACCGTCCTCCTTCGATCAATGGCGCGCGTTGACCGCACGCATCGTCCGGACCATGGCCAAGGGTGAGCTGGCGGCCGCGGTCATCACACCGCTGGTGTTCACCGTCGGTTTCTATCTGCCGCTGCGGTTCGTGATGAAGGTCCAGGGCGTCGACTACGCGCAGTACGTCATGCCGATCATCGTGCTGCAGACGCTGGCGTTCACGATGATGTCGAATGCGCAGATGGCGGCCTTCGAGACGATGACCGGGTTCAACGCCCGGCTACAAACCATGCCGATCGGGAAGCTGGTCCCGTTGACCTCGCGGATCGCGGCCGGATTCGTCCGCTCGAGCGTTTCGTTGACGGCGGCGCTCGCCTTCGGCCATGTCATCGGCTTCCGCTTCGTCGCCGGTTGGGGGCAGGCCATTCTGTTCTGCGTCTTCGCACTCGCGGTCGGCACGGTGCTGTCGCTCGGCGCCGACGGGTTGGGCAGCCTGACCAAGAGTCCGGAATCGCTGAGCCAGGCGCTGAACATTCCGACGCTGATCCTCGGCATGTTCTCCTGCGGATTCGTTCCGGAACGCAACTTCCCGGAATGGACTCGGCCGTTCGTGCGCAATCAGCCGATCTCCCAGTTCTCGTTCGCGCTGCGCGATATGGCGGCGAACGGGGTGACCTGGGATGTATTGCGGGTTCCGCTGGTTTGGGTGATCGGGCTCGCGCTCGTATTCACCCCGCTGGCGATCTGGGCGAGCGTGAGGCGTTCATGAATACTGTCGAAGCGACCATGGACCACGCGGCGAGCGGCGAAATCGACCGCCGGGCACAGCTTCCCGACGCGGGTCCGCAATCCGAGCGGGCGCTGCGCACGTGGGCCGTGCACAGCCTGATCCAGTGCAAGCGACTGCTGATCGGTTGGTCCCGCGATCCGGCGACCACCATTCAAACGCTGGCGTACCCCGGATTCGCGTTGCTGATGTTCAACATCGTGCTCAGCCACGCCATCAAGAACGCCACCGGGCTGCCGGCCGTCTACGGCCAGGTCCCGATGAGCGCGTTGATCGCGGCGATGGCCGGTTCGATGGTCAGTGCGCTCGGGTTCAAGGGCGAGAAGATGACCGGGCTGCTCGGTCGCTTCTGGACCATGCCGACGCACCGGGCCGCCGGTTTGACCGGTCGGCTGCTCGCCGAGATGGTTCGGGTCCTGATCACCACGTTGTTCGTGATCCTCGTCGGCCTGCTGATCGGTTTCCGCTTCGATCAGGGTCCGCTGGCCGCACTCGGATTGATCTGCATCCCGGTCCTGTTCGGTCTGGGTTTCGCCGTCTTCGTCACGGCCATCGCGACGGTGACCGAGGGCATCCTGGTGGTGAGCATCATCGGCAACGTCACCACGCTGCTGATGTTCTTCAACACCGGCTTCGTGCCGGTCGGCGCCTATCCACCCTGGCTGCAGACCACCGTGGCGAACCAGCCGATGAGTTGCGCCGTCGAGGCGATGCGCGGGTTGTCCTACGGCGGTCCGGTCGCCGAGCCGCTACTGAAAACCCTCGCCTGGACCCTTGGCCTGATCGTCATCTTCGGCTACCCGGCCGTGCGCGGATATCAGCGCGCCGCGCAAACCAGCGGCTGAGCCGAAGTCGTATCCCACCCAGCGGTTCCGGTTGGTCCAGCCGACCAGGTCGTAGCGCCACCGGAACGGCCAGGTGTGGGCGACGGTGTTCACCAGCACCCCGCCGAGCGCGGCGTAATCGTCGTGCGCGGACAGCAGGGCGCGCTGGCCGCGCGGCCCGGCGCTGAAGAACGATTCGAACATGGCGATGGACTGGTCGGTGGTGAGCCTGCCGAGGCCCCACAGCCCGCGCATGCGCATCCAGTACACCAGCCGCGCCTGCCACGGCCACAGTTCGGCGACGGGGTCGCGGCCGGTGCGCACCGCCTCGATCGCGGTGTCCACCAGCGCGAGTGAATCGGCGACGCTGTAGCCGGTGCACGGATGCATCATGCCGCCCCGCGATCCGAAGGGGATGGCCTCGGCCACACCCTTTTTCGGCGGCCGCTGGTCGAGCGGGTAGTGCGCGGCCTCGGTCGGCTCGTCCCCGGTGAGCCGGATGCCGTGCGCGGCGAGCCGATTCAGCGTCCGCCTGCGCAACTCGTGCTGCGGCATACCGCCGCGCAGGCCGAGGCTGGTCTCCTCGAAGATCACCGTTCCGTCGCCGAGCGGCACCGCGTACAGGAACGACGGCGGCTCGTCCGGGCCTGCGCCGTTCTCCGGCCGCCAATCCAGCAGCAGCCCTTCGCCGTCGGCGACCATCGGCGCCGCGGTCTCGGCCGCGACGAAGATGCCGTGCGCGCTGGCCGCCCGGCGCCGGCCGAGCGAGGGCAGCCCCCTGGTGTCGAAAACCGTTGCGGCGCGGACGATCGTGCCGTCGGCGAGCTCCACCTCGTGTGCGTCGACCCGGGTCGCCCTCGCCGCGTGCACGGTGGCGTCGTCGATCGGAAGTGCTTCGCGCAGGCCGGTTTTGGAGAGCACGCAATACGGGCGCTGGATGCGATGCTCGGTCGCGGTCCACACGGTGGGCGCGGCGATGCGGGTGGCGATCGCGCCGGGCGGCAGCCAATCCGGCAGTTCGTCGATCCAGCACGAATAGGTCGGCGGCCACAGCCGGTCCGGGCGCGGATCGATCACGGTGACGCGCAGGCCGGCCAGCAGCGCGCGATGGGCCAGCGCCCGGCCGGTCGGCCCGAGTCCGACCACGCACAGATCAACTTCCCGGACCGCGCCGTCACTCATGTAGGCATTCAATCGGTTATCGGGCGGCGGCCGCAACCAGGCCCGCGGGAAGCGGGGGCTTGTCCCATCTGTTCCGGTGCGAAATACGTTACCGGTCCCGGTGCCCCGAATTCCCTTGGCCCTGCAACTCCAGTCGTGAAAACCGTTGTGCGCCAACTTAAGCTGGCTCCGGAGCGTCGGGGTTCCTGGTTTTGTCGGTGGTTATAAGGGGAGTCATGCGAGGTCGTCGCCTCCGGTTGCCAGGTGCGTTGGCGGCCGTGGTGGGCGCAGTTACGGTGGTCGGGCTCGGGTTGCCCGCAAACGCGCATGCCGCGCCCGAAACGAAGATCGTTTCGGTGCAGCAGCAGGAAGACGTGCGCAAGATCACCGTGACGGTGCATTCGGCCGCCATGGACAAAGATATTCCGATAGATATCCAGCGTCCGGCCGACAATTCGGCGCCGCGCCCGGTGCTCTACCTGTTGCAGGGCGCAGCGGGCGGTGAGGACGGCATCACCTGGAAGAGCGCCACCGAGGTGTTCCAGTTTCTCGCGGACAAGAACATCAATGTGGTCAGCCCCGTCGGCGGCATGCTGAGCTATTACGCCGACTGGGTCACCGACGACCCGCGTCTGGGCCGCCAGAAGTGGCGGACCTTCCTGACCAGCGAACTGCCGCCCGTCATCGATAAATACCTCGGGACGAACGGCCGCAACGCCGTCGCGGGCTTCTCCATGTCCGGCACCAGCTCGCTCGCCTTGGCCGAGACCAGCGGCAACCTGTATCAGAGCGTCGCGGCGTACAGCGGTTGCGCGCAGATCAGCGATCCGGTCGGCGAGGACCTGCTGAAGGTGGTCGGGGCATACGGCGAGGTGGATTTCCGGAATATGTACGGGCCGTTCGGCAGCCCGCTCTGGCGGGCCAACGATCCCTATGTTCAGGCCGAGGGCCTGCGCGGCAAATCGATCTATATCTCCAGCGGCGGCGGCCTTCCCGGAAAATATGACGTGTACAACGGGAAGTATTCGCTGCCCGGGCCGGACGGATTCCTCGCGCAGATGACCAAGGGCTCCGCCATCGAGGCAGCAACCAATTATTGCTCGCGCAATATGCAAACCAGGCTGAATCAACTGGGCATTCCGGCGACATACGACATTCGAGCGGATGGCACGCATTCGTGGGGATACTGGGATGAGGCACTGCGTAACTCTTGGCCAGTGCTTGCCGCTCCGTTGGGGATTTGAGATGGGTGTCCGTAACCGGGTCGTCCGGTTGGCCGTGCTGATGGCGTCGGCCGCCGTGCTCGGCTTCGCCTTCGCGCCCGCCGGCGCCGCCGCGCCGGTGCTGAGCGCCGTGGGCGCACCCGCCGGGGTCAACGACATGTCCTGCCGTCCCTCCGCGGCACATCCGGAACCCGTTGTGCTGGTGCATGGTTCGGGCACGGATGTGGAACGCAGCTTCGGCGTGCTCGGCCCCGCCGTCGCACAGGCCGGATACTGTGTCTTCGCCGCCGATATCGGGAAGTCGCCCGCGCTGGCCGATGCGGCGAGCGGGAAAACGAATCTGCCCGGCCTCGGGGCGATCGGCGCGGCGCTGAACGGACGCACGATCTACGGCGTCGCCGACATTCCGGCGATGGCGCGGGATCTGGCGAAGGTGGTGCAGTCCGCGCTGGATACGACCGGCGCGCAGCGGGTGGCGCTGGTCGGGCATTCCACCGGCGGCACCATAATTCGTCAATACCTGCGAACCAACGGCGCGGCCTCGGTCTCGGCCGTGGTCACCCTCGGGTCGCCGTACCGCGGCTCGACCTGGGCCGGACTGCGTGACGCCTACCCGGATCTGGCCTCGCTCGGCCTGTCCAATGCACAGATCGCGCAGCAGGTCTTCGGCGCGCCCGGTCAGCAGCAGCTGCCCGGCTCGCCCTTTCTGACCACACTCAATGCGGGCGGTGAGACGGTACCGGGCGTCCGGTACACCGCCATCGCCTCGCGCACCGACGAGGTGATCACGCCCAACGACACCGCGCTGCTCAGCGCGGCCGAGGGGGCCGATCGCAATATCTGGATACAGGACGGGTGTCCCACCGACACCGCGACCCACTCCAGCCTGCTCGTCGAACCAAGATCGCTCGCCCTAGTGCTCGATGCGCTGGGTGGCGAGGGCCGCAATCTCCCCTGCTGACCATGCGGCCCGGCTCGTCCGGCCGATCGAGCGGAGTCGATCGGCCGGACCGAGTTATTTCGGCGTCACCCAGGTGGTGATGTCGGCGTGCACTACCTCCAGACCGTGCTTGTCGTAGATCGACACCGGAACGATGAGGTCACGCCCCTCGGTGATCTGCGCGAAGTCCGGAACCTCCGGCAGCTTGGCCACCGCGCGCAGCCCGGTCTCGGCCTTGGCCAGGTACTGCACGTTCATCGCCTTGGGGATCCAGCGGTGCGTCGATGGCACCGTCGCCTCGCTCAACATGCCCATGGCGACCTCGGCCAGATTGCATGCCGCGATGGCGTGAAAGGTGCCGAGATGGTTGTGGATGCCGAACCACTTCGGCGCGCTCACCTCGCACAATCCCGGTTCGAGCCGCACGACGCTCGGCAGCACCGTCCCGAAGTACGGCACCCGCGCCACCATGCCCAGCGAGAACAGGGCGTGCCCGAGCCGGTTGTCGGGCAGCTTCTTCCAGCCGCGGTACGTCGCGGTCTCTTTCGTCATGAGGCGATCTTACTCAAAAGTAAGTTAATCGCCGAGCGTCGCGAGCGACTGGGTGATTTATTGCCATCGACGTTGGGGGCATCCCGCTGCTACGTTGAGCTGTTGCGCCGTTGACGCAACTGGGGGCCGACGCCACATCTGTTGGTGGGTATGGGATTTGGAGATCCATCATGCGTATTCGTATTGCCGTCGCGGGGCTGGGAATCGCCGCGGCGGGTGCGGCCATCGCTACCGGGATCGGTGCTGGGGACGCGGCCGCGTTCACGCCGGTCATCGCAACCGACAGGATGACTGTCGGTGTGCTGCTCGATCACAACGAGACCGTCGTGCTGAACAACAGCCCGATCGTCGGAATGCTGGACGATCCGGTTACCAACGGCGGCGTCTTCTATATCGACCGCGCGTCCGTTTACCACCACGAGGGTGTGGTGATCGACGGTGTCACCTACACCGATGACATTTCCTTCGCGGGCGTGGTCGGCGAGGCGGCCGCGGCGCCCAACGGCCACATCGGCATCGGTTTGACGGATCCGGCCAAGAACGACGGGGCGAATTACGCCGTGACGCAGTCCCTGCGCTGAGCCCATGGGTTGTTCGGGCTGCGCCGACCGGGCGACATTGCTAGGTTGAACCCATTTCTTTTGCCGGGTAACGGATTTGGAGTTTCAACCATGCGAATTCGCAATGCTGTCACGGTAATCGGGATCGCGGCCGGTGGCGCGCTCATGGCGGCGGTCGGCGCGGGCGATGCCGCCGCCATCGAACTGCACGGACCGAAACCGGTCGGCGTCAACTCGACGATCCGGCTCAGTCACGAGGACACCGTCGAGCTGAGCAAGAGCAAGTTGGCCGCGGTGTTGAGCGTGCCGCTCGCGGGCGGGCTGTACAAACTGGATCCCGATTCCACGATCCCGGACAACCCGCGCTTCACCAACCGGCTGGTCACCTTCGCCGACGTGGTCGGCGAGGCGGCGGCCGCACCGAACGGTTCGGTCGACATCCTGCTGGTGGATCCCGCGCAGTGGCGGGGCAGCGGCGTGGCCGTCGAGCAGTTCCTCAACTGAAATCGGGTCGAGCGGCGGCCGGTCGCCGCCGCTCGACCCTTCGTTTACCTGGGGGAAGCCGGTCGAGGGGGCCGGATTTGAAGTGTCCGATCGCGTCGGGCATACTGTTCGGGTTGCCTTGCACCGGGCCATGCCTGTTCCCTATGGAACCTGGGCGTAGTCGGACGAGGCGAGCAGTACCCAATTTTGTATCCCGCCGGATTCCGGCGCGGGTACGTCCGGGACAATGTTCCGAGCCTGGCAGGGAGAAGTATTTCCGGGGCCGAGGAATGAGCGGATGGGCGACACGCCCGACCGCGTGTACCGGAGAACCATGACAGATGAACAGCGGCGAGGATCGGACGCGCGTCCGGTCGTGGTCTCCAACTGAGACGTCTTCGTGTGTTCGGGCTGTGCAAATGAGGGTGGTACGGAAGCCAGCTTCCGGATCACGAAGGAAAAGCGGAGAAAAGGACACTTAGCGTGGCGGGACAAAAGATCCGCATCAGGCTCAAGGCCTATGACCACGAGGCGATCGACGCGTCCGCGCGCAAGATCGTCGAGACGGTGACCCGTACCGGTGCCCGCGTCGTCGGGCCGGTGCCGTTGCCGACCGAGAAGAACGTGTACTGCGTCATCCGTTCGCCGCACAAGTACAAGGACTCGCGCGAGCACTTCGAGATGCGGACGCACAAGCGGCTGATCGACATCCTCGACCCGACGCCGAAGACGGTCGACGCGCTCATGCGCATCGACCTGCCGGCCAGCGTCGACGTCAACATTCAGTGACGGGGACTCGAGATATGACTGACAACAAGAATCGGCCAGCGGCCGGCATCCTGGGCACCAAACTCGGTATGACCCAGGTGTTCGACGAGAAGAACCGCGTCGTTCCGGTGACCGTCGTCAAGGCGGGCCCGAACGTCGTCACCCAGATCCGGACGGTCGAGCGCGACGGCTACAGCGCCGTGCAGCTCGCCATCGGCGCGATCGACCCGCGCAAGGTGAACAAGCCGGTCTCCGGCCACTTCGCCAAGGCCGGGGTCACCCCGCGCCGCCACGTGGTCGAGATCCGCGTCGCCGACGCGTCCACCTTCGAGGTCGGCCAGGAACTGTCCGCCGACGTGTTCGAAGAGGGCACCTACGTCGACGTCACCGGCACCAGCAAGGGCAAGGGCTTCGCCGGCACCATGAAGCGCCACGGCTTCCGTGGTCAGGGCGCCTCGCACGGTGCGCAGGCGGTGCACCGCCGCCCGGGTTCGATCGGCGCCTGCGCGACCCCCGGTCGCGTCTTCCGGGGCACCCGTATGTCGGGCCGCATGGGTAACGAGCGGGTCACCACGCAGAACCTGTCCGTCTACAAGGTGGACGCCGAGAACGGCCTGCTGCTGATCAAGGGCGCGATCCCGGGTCGCAAGGGCGGCGTCGTGATCGTCAAGAGCGCCGTGAAGGGTGGTGCGCACGCATGACCAGCACAGAGACCAAGGTCAACCTGACGCTGCCGGTGAAGGCTCCGGGCGGCAAGACCGAGGGCACCGTCGATCTCCCCGCGGAGATCTTCGACGTGACCGCCAATATCGCGCTGATGCACCAGGTGGTCGTCGCGCAGCAGGCCGCGGCCCGTCAGGGCACGCACGCCACCAAGACCCGGGGCATGGTCTCCGGCGGTGGCAAGAAGCCGTACCGGCAGAAGGGCACCGGTCGCGCCCGCCAGGGTTCGACCCGCGCGCCGCAGTTCACCGGCGGTGGCACCGTGCACGGCCCGCAGCCGCGTGACTACACCCAGCGCCTGCCCAAGAAGATGAAGATCGCCGCCCTGCGTGGCGCCCTGTCCGACCGGGCCCGCAACGAGCGCATCCACGTCGTCACCGAGCTGGTCGCGGGGCAGACCCCGTCCACCAAGACGGCGAAGAGCTTCCTCGCGGAGCTGTCGGAGCGCAAGAAGTTCCTGGTGGTCGTCGGCCGCGAGGACATCGCCGCATGGAAGAGCGTGGCGAACCTGCAGAACGTGCACCCCATCGCGCCGGATCAGCTCAACACGTACGACGTGCTGAACAGCGATGAGGTCGTGTTCAGCGTGGAGGCCCTGAACGCCTTCGTGCACGGGCCCGCCGAGGCTGCACAGGAGGAGAGCAAGTGACCACCATCGCCGACCCCCGCGACATCCTGCTTGCGCCGGTCATCTCGGAGAAGTCCTACGGACTGATCGAGGAAGGCACCTACACCTTCCTGGTGCACCCGGACTCGAACAAGACGCAGATCAAGATCGCCGTCGAGAAGGTCTTCGGTGTCAAGGTCACCAGCGTCAACACCGCCAACCGTCAGGGCAAGCGCAAGCGGACCCGCTTCGGTTACGGCAAGCGCAAGGACACCAAGCGTGCGCTCGTGACCATCTCGGCCGACAGCAAGCCCATCGAGATCTTCGGAGGCCCGGTCGCGTAAGCGGACGGGAATCCAGAAAGCAGAGAAGAACTCATGGCAATCCGTAAGTACAAGCCGACAACGCCGGGCCGCCGTGGCGCCAGCGTCTCGGACTTCGCCGAGATCACCCGGTCGACCCCCGAGAAGTCGCTGCTGCGCCCGCTGACCAAGACCGGTGGCCGCAACGCGCACGGCCGGATCACCACCCGGCACCGCGGTGGTGGCCACAAGCGTGCCTACCGTCTGATCGACTTCCGTCGACTGGACAAGGACGGCATCCCCGCCAAGGTCGCGCACATCGAGTACGACCCGAACCGCACCGCGAACATCGCGCTGCTGCACTACCGGGACGGCGAGAAGCGCTACATCCTGGCGCCCAAGGGCATTCAGCAGGGCACCCCGATCGAGTCCGGCCCGACGGCCGACATCAAGCCGGGTAACAACCTGCCGCTGCGCAACATCCCGACGGGTACCACCATCCACAACGTGGAGCTGCGTCCCGGCGGCGGTGCCAAGCTGGCCCGCGCCGCCGGCATGAGCATCCAGCTGCTCGGTAAGGAAGGCCCCTACGCCACGCTGCGTATGCCCTCCGGTGAAATCCGCCGCGTCGACGTGCGCTGCCGCGCCACCGTCGGCGAGGTCGGCAACGCCGAGCAGTCGAACATCAACTGGGGCAAGGCCGGCCGTATGCGCTGGAAGGGTCGCCGCCCAACCGTCCGTGGTGTCGTCATGAACCCGGTCGACCACCCGCACGGTGGTGGTGAGGGCAAGACCTCCGGTGGTCGCCACCCGGTCTCGCCGTGGGGTCAGCCGGAAGGCCGCACCCGCAAGCCCAACCGCCCGAGCGACAAGCTCATCGTCCGCCGTCGCAAGACCGGCAAGAAGCGCTGAAGGAGGAGGTAAGAAATGCCACGCAGCCTCAAGAAGGGCCCGTTCGTCGACGACCACCTCCTCGCGAAGGTGGACGTCCAGAACGAGAAGGGCACCAAGCAGGTCATCAAGACCTGGTCGCGTCGTTCGACCATCATTCCCGACTTCATCGGGCACACCTTCGCGGTGCACGACGGCCGCAAGCATGTGCCGGTGTTCGTCTCGGAGTCCATGGTCGGGCACAAGCTGGGTGAGTTCGCGCCCACCCGGACGTTCAAGAGCCACGTCAAGGAAGATCGGAAGAGCAAGCGGCGATGACCACTGAGACTCAGAACCCGACTGCCCGGGCGACCGCGAAGCACGTCCGCGTCACGCCGATGAAGGCGCGCCGCGTCGTGGACCTGGTCCGCGGCAAGCGGGTCGAGGACGCGCTGAACATCCTGAAGTTCGCGCCGCAGGCCGCGAGCGAGCCGGTCGCCAAGGTCGTCGCCTCGGCCGCGGCCAACGCCGAGAACAACCTCGGCCTGAACCCGGCCACCCTGGTCATCTCGACGGCGTACGTCGACGAGGGCGCGACCATGAAGCGTTTCCAGCCGCGGGCCCAGGGCCGCGCGTTCCGGATTCGCAAGCGCACCAGCCACATCACCATCGAGGTCGAGAGCGTGCCCACCGCCGGCGCCACTCGTAGCCGCCGGAAGGGAGGGGCAAAGTAAATGGGACAGAAGATCAACCCCCATGGCTTCCGCCTCGGTATCACCACCGACTGGAAGTCGCGTTGGTACGCGGACAAGCAGTACGCGGACTACGTGAAGGAAGACGTCGCGATCCGCAAGCTCCTCGCCAACGGCATGGAGCGTGCGGGCATCTCGAAGGTCGAGATCGAGCGCACCCGTGACCGCGTGCGGGTGGATATCCACACCGCGCGTCCGGGCATCGTGATCGGCCGTCGCGGCGCCGAGGCCGACCGCATCCGCGCCGAGCTGGAGAAGCTCACCGGCAAGCAGGTTCAGCTGAACATCCTCGAGGTCAAGAACCCCGAGTCGGATGCGCAGCTGGTCGCCCAGGGTGTGGCCGAGCAGCTGTCCAACCGTGTCGCGTTCCGTCGCGCGATGCGCAAGGCCATCCAGTCGGCCATGCGTTCGCCGAACGTCAAGGGCATCCGCGTGCAGTGCTCGGGCCGCCTCGGCGGCGCCGAAATGTCGCGCTCGGAGTTCTACCGCGAGGGTCGGGTGCCGCTGCACACGCTGCGCGCCGACATCGACTACGGCCTGTACGAGGCCAAGACCACTTTCGGTCGCATCGGTGTGAAGGTGTGGATCTACAAGGGCGACATCGTCGGTGGCAAGCGTGAGCTGACCGCCGCGGCCGCCCCCTCGGGTGATCGCGACCGCGATCGTCCGCGCCGTGAGCGGCCGAGCCGCCCGCGTCGGTCCGGCTCCACCGGCACCACTGCGACCAGCACCGAGGCCGGGCGCGCCGCCACCGCCGTGGCGGAGGCTCCGGCAGAGAATCAGGAGGGCTGACGCATGCTGATGCCACGCAAGGTGAAGCACCGCAAGCAGCATCACCCGAGCCGTTCCGGTATGGCCAAGGGCGGCACCTCGGTGGCGTTCGGCGATTACGGCATCCAGGCGCTGGAGCCGGCCTACGTCACCAACCGGCAGATCGAGTCGGCGCGTATCGCGATGACTCGCCACATCCGCCGTGGCGGCAAGATCTGGATCAACATCTACCCGGATCGCCCGCTGACCAAGAAGCCGGCCGAAACCCGCATGGGTTCCGGTAAGGGTTCGCCGGAGTGGTGGGTCGCGAACGTCAAGCCCGGCCGCGTGATGTTCGAGATGTCGTACCCGAATGAGGAGACCGCTCGTGAGGCGCTGCGCCGCGCGATGCACAAGCTCCCGATGAAGTGCAGGATCGTGACCAGGGAGGAGCAGTTCTGATGGCAACCGGTACACCGGCCGCAGAGTTGCGCGAGCTCACCGAGGAGGAGCTCGTCTCCCGCCTGCGTGAGTCGAAGGAAGAGCTGTTCAACCTGCGCTTCCAGATGGCGACGGGTCAGCTGGACAACAACCGTCGTCTGCGCGTCGTCCGTCACGAGATCGCGCGCATCTACACGGTCATGCGTGAGCGTGAGCTCGGTCTGGCCACCGGACCCGCTGACAAGGGAGATGCCGCATGAGCGACGACGTGAAGAAGGAAGAGCGGGGTAGCCGCAAGGTTCGGATCGGCTATGTCGTCTCGGACAAGATGAACAAGACGATCGTGGTCGAGCTGGAGGACCGGGTGAAGCACCCGCTCTACGGCAAGATCATCCGCACCACCTCCAAGGTGAAGGCGCACGACGAGAACGAGGTCGCCGGCATCGGTGACCGCGTCCAGCTGATGGAGACCCGTCCGCTGTCTGCCACCAAGCGCTGGCGGCTCGTCGAGGTCCTGGAGAAGGCGAAGTAAGTCTTCTTCTCGGCCGAGAAGTTGTATTGCGAAGGCCCGCTTCCCATTCGGGAGGCGGGCCTTCGCCGTTCGTCAGGGTTTGCGGAGCAGGCCGCCGTATTCGTAGACGGTGGTGCGGGTTTCGGTGGTGCCGACGTAGGGGCGGAGCGGGTCGGGGACGGGTTCCAGTGGGGGCTGGGTGGGGTCGGGGCGCCAGTTGACGAGGTTGACCAGACCGGGGGCGATCGGGTCCAGGCCGTCGAAGAGGGCGTCGACCTCGGCGGGAGTGCGGTTCTGCCAGGGGATTCCGGCGCTGTCCAGTTGTTCGGCGAAGGTGGCGCCCAGTTCCGGGTCGTCGCTGACGACTTGGGAGAAGGCTAGGTAGCTGCCGGGGACGGCGACCGTGTCGATGATATGGCGCAGGGCGTGGCGCGCGCCGTTGCCGACCTCGTCGACATCCTTGAGGTGATGGCCGACGGAGAGGAACAGCACCGCGACCGGCTTCGTGAAGTCGATCAGCCGCTGGACATCCCGCTGTGCCAGCACGCTTTCCGGTTCGCGCATGTCGGCGGTGATGACGACGGTCGCCCGCTGGTCGGCGAGCAGCACCCGCCCGTGGGCGAGGACGATGGGGTCGATGTCGACGTAGGCGACCCGGGCATCGGGATCGAACTGCTGGGCCACCTGGTGCACATTGTTGTCGGTGGGCAGGCCGCAGCCGAGGTCGAGGAACTGGGTGATGCCCGCCTCCTCGACGAGGTATCGGACTGCCCGGTAAAGGAATTCGCGGTTCTGTCGAGCGATGTCGACGCATTCGGGGAATCCCTGGAGCACGTCGAGGATCAGCGCGCGATCTACCTCGTAATTGTCCTTGCCGCCGAGCATCCAGCCGTATGCCCGTGCCGATGTGGGTATGTCCTGGGGGATTACAACCCCGCCTCGATCATCGGATGTCATTGCCGCCGTCCCCTCCTGCATCGCGTTTTGCCACGACCCTAGCCGTTGATCGGGCTGGACGCTTGTTGCCAGCCAGTGGAAGACACACGGCGACAAGAGGATTCAGCGACAGTTCAGCTATTCAGTTGGCTGGCGTTGTGTTGGATGCGGCGCAGCATATCGGTGAGTTGGTCGCGTTCGGCGTCTGTGAAGCCGCGGTAGATGGCCTCTTCCGCGCGTTCCTGGATGGTCCAGAGCGCGGCAACGGCGCGTTCGCCCTCGGTGGTGATGGTGACGGATCGTTGGTCGGCGGTGAGATAGCCGTTGTCCGCGAGTGGGGCCAGGATGGTGTCGAGTTCGGTTGTGCCGGTGCCGATATCGCGGCGGAGCTGGTCGCGGGTGGTGGTTCGGTCGCAGGCGAGAATCATCAGGAGGATGGCCTGATCGCTGTTCAGGTCGCCGACCTGGCGGAGTTGGGCGTCGAAGGCGGTGCGGACCAGAGATGCGGCGGCGCCGAGGTTGCGGCCCAAGGTATTGCGGATGCGGTCGGTGAGCACGGTCAAGATCATCCTCATGCGTAGTTCGTAGATGCTGATGCCGGTGGCGACGCCGACGTTGAGTGATTCGACCGCGCCCGCCATCGGGATCTGGACCAGAAGGTCGGCGGCCGTTTGTGTTTCGGCGCTGATGCCGTCGGTTTCGTTGCCGATCACCAGCGCTATCCGGTCGCCGCGCAGCGGAGCCGTCGACTGGAGCCGAGAACCGCGCGGGCTGGTCGCCACGATCTGGAATCCCGCCGCGCGCAAGGCTTTCAGCGCATCGGCCGGGGTGTCGAAGCGGCGCACCCGGCAGCCGAGCACCGCGCCACGGGCGGCATCGAGCACCCGTCGAGTGCTGAGATCCGTTGCGGTATCGGTCAATACGATGTCGCGGACGCCGAGCGCCCGCGCCGTTCTGGCGATCGTTCCGAGATTGCCCGGATCGTTGACCTGTTCGCACACCACGGCGAAATCGCCGTACGGCGCATCGGCAAGAACCTCATCCGGCAGGTGCGCCACGGCCAGCCACCCAACGGGTTTAGCACCGCCGGTCACCTTGCGCAGCAAGCCTTCTCGCGCGGCATACACGGTGACACCCGCAGCGGTGAGTTCCGCGCCGACCGCAGGATCATCGGCCTCGACTGCACAAAGCACGAACTCCACCGTGCCGCCAGCCGCGACCACCTGCCGAATCAACCCCGCACCCTCGATCAGGCACCGCCCTGCCGCGATCCGCCCCGCCCGCGTCGCCAACGCCCGCGCCGCCGCAATCCGCGGATCCTTGATCGAATCGATAACCTCCACAATCGACCAGGCTATGGGTGCGGCGGTTGCGTCCGGCCTGCCGGGGGAGACTTCGTGGATGATCGTCCGACTCGCGCGTATGGAGGACCTCCCGTCCTTCCTGCACCTGGCGGCCCAGGTCGAGCACTGGTTCGGCCCCATGGTCGCCGATCCCGGCTTCCATCGGGCCGTAGAAAGGCATACCCGCCGTTCGGCCGCGCTCGTCGCCGAGTCGGATGGGGAGGTGCTCGGAGCCGTGATGTTCGGCGCCGACCCACCGGTCTATCACGTGCACTGGCTCGTCGTCTCGGAGCGGCATCGAGGGCGGGGCGTCGGTGCGGCGCTCATGGCCGACGTGATTCGCAGGGTCTCGGCGGATCCGGGGGTCATCGAGGTGGTTACCTTCGGGGCCGAGCATCCGGGGCGGTTGCGAGTGGCGCGCGGATCTTCTATGAACGGCTGGGGTTCAGCCCTGCCGAGGCGGCCGCGCCGGGGCCGGAAGGTGGTCCTCGGCAGGTTTATCGCAGGGCGATGTGATCAGAATCCGATGCGGCGGATCCAGTCGTGCAGTTGCGCGACGGTGAAGAGGCGTCCGCCCGGATTCGCGGCCTGCCATTGGCCTGCGGCCGCTTGTGAGGCGAAAAACGTTTGCTCGGAACAGATTTGCTCGTCCAACTCGGTGAAGGTCTGCTCGGCGATGTCGTGGAATTCGGGACCGCAGGGATTCAGCACCGAGACGACCGTGCTCGCGGGTTCGGCGTCGGCTCCATCGGGGCCGATCCGGACCCGGATCGGTGTGCCGGTGACCGGGCAGGTCGCCTCGACGGTGAGTTGTTCATCGAGCCAGTGTGCGGCCGCGAACAGGTCTGGCGCGCAACCGGTTTCCGAGTAGATGGTGCGTTCGCCGACATGTACCGTCCAGCGCGTCGCGGGACCTGGTTCGTTCGGATGGTCGTGGTAGACCATCCCGTCGGCGATGCGCATCGGACCGCCACCGTATTCGGTGACGAAGGCCGTGATCTCCGGAACCGATCGGTGCATTTCGGCGGCGAGTTCGGTTAGCGGCACCGGCCGCGCGCCGATGCGCGTGAGCCTTATGACGGCGGCGGCGAAGTCGGTGCGGAGCCGGTTGTCGGCGATGGCGGCGCGCCAGGCGGCGTCGAAATCGCCGGATCGGAGATCGGTGTGGTCGGGCATGATTCGGCTCCTGATTCGTGCGGGCGGAGGACGGCCGCCAGTTCGGCGACGCTGGGGGCGCCGTCGACGCGACCGCAGGGGTGTGGATAGAGCCGGCAGGACAGGCTCGCCGGGGTGCCGGGTTGTGCGAACGGGTCGACGCCGTTCACCAGCAGGGTCGGCGAACCGTGCATGCCGTAGCGTTCGGCCTCGGCCTGATCGTGCACGATTCGCTGAATCGGCTCGAATTCTGTTCGATCCGTGGATATTTCGCGCAGGCGTTCGATCAGCAGCGGTGCGTTGGGGCAATCCGGCACCGCGAGCACTACCAAGGTGGGCGGACTCATAACCGTGACGGTAAACCTTCCAGTGCGCTGGAAGGTCAAGCTAAAATTCGGCATGCGAATCGGTGCATTGGCCGCTCAGGCGGGTGTGAGCGCCAAAACGCTGCGCTTCTATGAGCAGGCCGGGCTGCTGCCCGAACCGGAGCGCACCTCGGCCGGATATCGCGATTACTCGATCGACGCCGTGCATCGGGTGCGGTTCATCCGCGCCGCGCAGACGGCCGGATTGCACCTGGCCGAAATAGCCGATGTGCTGGCCATTCGCGATAGCGGAGCGCCGCCGTGCGCACATGTGCGCACGCTCGTCGACGCGCACCTGACCGAGGTGCGCGCCCGCCTCGCCGAACTGCGCCGCACCGAGCGGGAGCTGCTGCGCCTCGCCGAGCGGGCCGCCGCCCAGGATCCCGCCGACTGCGCCGCCGCGGATATCTGTGTCATTCTCGGCGGACGTTGACCACCCGCGCACAAAGACGTTCGGCCAGGCCGGATGATGGGATAAATCCGGTGGCGGATCGGTTCGCGAGCTGCCAGGCTCGATGGAATGCGGTCCTATCGCGAGGTGCTGGCCGTCGCGGCGGCGCGCAATGTGCTGCTGCTGGGCGCGTTGGTCCGGATCCCGTACTTCGCGGGGTCGATTCTGCTGCCGGTGCACGTGGTGCAAACGCTGCACGGGTCGTATGCGCAGGCGGGTCTGTTGGCGACGGCGCTCACCGTCTGCCGGGCGGCCAGCGGGCCGTGGCGCGGGCGGCTGCTCGATCGGCTCGGTCTGCGCCGGACGATCCTGCCCTCGATCGTGATCGGCGGGCTGTGCTGGGCGGTCGCGCCGTTCGTCGGCTACGGTGCGTTGCTCGGAATCGCCGCACTGGCAGGGCTTTTCGAGGTTCCGATCTTCACCGTGGTGCGGCAGGCGGTGATCGCGGTGACCACCGAGCAAGCCAGGAAATCCGCGCTCGCGCTGGAGTCGGTATCGATCGAGGCGGCCTTCATGATCGGGCCGGTGATCGGTATCGCCGCGACCGGCGCGGGATCGACGCGGGTGGTGCTCTTCGTAATCCAAATGTGCTTGGTGCTGGCCGGATTGCTGCTCTGGGCGCTGAATCCGCCGCTGCGCTCGAATGATTCGGTGGATTCGGCTGCTATCGTGCCGCGCCGCGCCTGGTTCGGGACCGAATTCGTCGCGCTGTGTCTCGGTGCGTGCGCCGCGGTCGCCGTACTCGGCGCCACCGAGCTCGCCTTCGTACCCGCGATCCGGGCATTCGACGCGCAGCGCTGGCTCGGGGTGGTCCTGGCGCTCTGGGGTTTCGGTTCGCTGCTCGGCGGGCTGGTCTATGGTGCGCTGCACCGCCCGATTTCGACCTACATCCTCTTGGCCTGGCTCGGAATTGTCACCGTGCCAATGGTTTTCGTGAACGATACGTTGACCCTCGCGCTGACCGGATTGCTAGCGGGCGTGTTCTGCGCGCCGACGCTCACCGCATCGGTCGATCAGCTGAGCCGCATCGTGCCGGAGGGTGGGCGTGGCGAGGCGATGGGCTGGCACGGCGCGACCATGACCCTGGGCCAGGGAATCGGTAGCTCGATGGCCGGGGTCGTCATCGACGCGGGTGGTTATCGGGCCGGATTCGGGGGCGCCGCGATTGTCGGCATCGTGTGCGGCGTCGGCCTGGCGCTGATTGTCGCACTGGTGCATCGAGGGCGGGTGCGCGCGGCGCGGGTGCGCGAGGTCGCTGTTCGTTAGCGTGAATTCGAATTACCCGGGTGTGTGCCGAGGAATTGTTACCGAATGGTAGTTGGACGCCGCCGATAGTCGGAAGTCCGCGAATTCTGTTCGCACACTTGCAATGACATGATGGCAAATTACCGCTACCGGCGTCGGTATGGCGCGGGCGGATTATGGCTCGGCAAGGACCCTTGTCGCCTTGGGGAGGCCACCTCGGTGGATTTCTCGTCGCCGGATTGATGGCATTGTTCTATATCGCGATCAAATCGCCCGTTGCGGGGACTGTCAAGGGAGGCAACATTTTCCGCCAGGTGCACAAACCCGGCGGTCTGCTGGATTTCCGACTAGCATGCTGCGGGTTGGAAAAGGAGTGTGGGTGAATCCCAGTGGTGCGCAGGCCGAAAACCCGGCGCAACGGTCCGGTGATTCCGGAAGGCCGATCGGGGTTGCCGTTGCCGCCTTGGTTTTCGGGGTCACCGGCTGGTTTTTCGTGGCGATCCCATTCGGGATCTGCGCGTTGCTGCGCATACCGCGCGGGGTCCGCGGGCGCGGTTTGGCGGCTACCGGCCTTGTCTGCTCCGGTGTTTGGGTCCTGCTGCTCTGCGCCTATTTGGCGGGTTGGATCGGCGTCGGTAAGCCGGAGTCCAGTATCGGCGACCGGGTGGTTTCGATCGATGAGCTGTCGACGGGCCAGTGCGTCAACGGTTTACCCGCGACACATCCGAAGACGCTGACGCTGCGGTCGTGCACGCAACCGCACGATGCCGAGGTGGTCTACGACTTCGAACTGCCGCCGGGCCCGTGGCCGGGGGAGATCGAGATCAACAGACAGGTCGGATTGCGCTGCGCGCCAGCGCTTTCGGCCGCCATGCAGGCCAATCGCGGTGGCAGGCCGCTGCGCAACTACTGCGTTCGCCCAATGGACAGCACCGATTGGGAGAGCGTGCGCCGCATCAGCTGCCTTGTGCTGAGTAAGAGCGGTGAACAGCTCACCGCGCCGATCCTGCGCTGATTCGCTGTTTCGGGGGAACTCGGGTCGGCGGCCTGGTGTCAGGGCCGTGTCAGTCGGCTGTCAGATCCGGCGGGGATCGTGGGCCGGTGTGAAGGATCCGATAGTCGACGCCGTCTTGCGCTATACGTATACATCTACTTATAGTGAGTGAGGGACGAGAGCCGGTGCGCCTGCTCTCGGCGGTACGCAATAACTGCAGATCAGGGACGCCTACGTCGGTTCGAAACGCTGGACCGTCGCCGGTACATCCATGCCTGAATGCGCATCTACTTATGAAATGGAGTGGGGTATGAACACCGATCCGAGCACCCCGGTCGAACTCGACGCCGAGGCCACCGCGCCCGCCGATACCGCGACCGATGCGCCGGAGCCCGCGGGCGGCGCGATCGACCTCGTCAAGGGCGCGCCGGACGATTTCACCGAAATCGTGCTCCGCGTCGGCCCCGGCGGTGGCCGCAGGCAGCGCTTCTTCGGCAGGCTGCTCGGCGAAGCGCGCCGGTATAACAAGTCCGGATTCGAAGTGGTCCGGGTCTACATCAGCCGTAAGGGCAAGTTCGTGGTGCATCGCCGGGACGTCGACTGGAAGGACTACGCGCGGTCCGCCGATTGGAACGACTGGACGTCCTGGCGTGATCTGTTCGGATTCGCTGCCGGGCAACAGGATTGGGGCGATTACACGGTCGATGTGGTGAACACCTTCGTCGAGCTGAGCGGCCGGATTCCGGAACGGATCTACCGCACCGTCGCCGACGTCGCGGCCAACCCGTCCGTCCAGGACCTCGAAATATGAACCGTCTCAGGACGATTCGAAAGGAAACCGAATAATGTTCGCTCGGCTGGGACGCCTCGTCGTGCACCACCCGTGGAAGGTGATCGGCCTGTGGGCGCTGATCGCCGTCGCGGTGATGGTGACCGCGCCGAAACTCCAATCGACCGCAGACCAATCCCAGTTCCTGCCATCGCATTACGAGTCCGTGCAGGCAATGGACCTACAGCAGAAGGCATTTCCACAGAGCTCGGCGCCCGCCGCGCTCATCGTGTTCGAGCGGACCGACGGCGCGGCGCTGACCGACGCCGACGCGGCTGCCGTCACCGGAGTCGGTGCACAGCTCACCAGCCGGAACATCAAGGATGTCACCGCGATTCAGGTGACACCGCCGTCGGAGAACCGGTTGATCCAGATCATCGCGGTGCAGATGACCAAGATGACCAGCCAGACCGACACCAGCCAGATGGATGCGGTGAAGGCGCTGCGTGACGCGCTGCAACCGCAGCTGCACGACACCGAGCTGAAGGCCGGTATCACCGGTCAGGCCGCGCAGTACCTCGATCAGCAGGATTCCAGCACGAAGGGTATGGCCATCATCGGCATCGCCACGATCGCGCTGATCCTGGTGCTGCTGCTGGTCATCTTCCGCAGCCCGGTAATCGCGCTGCTGCCGATCGTGGTGATCGGCGCGATCTCCGGGGTCGTCAACGGGCTGATCGCCCAGGCGGCCAAGGTATTCGACCTACAGGTCGACAGCTCGGTGAGCACCATCCTGCTGGTTGTGCTGTTCGGCGTCGGCACCGACTACATCCTGTTCCTGATGTTCCGCTATCGGGAGCGGCTGCGCGCCGGTGAGGATCCGAAGACCGCAATGGTCAGCGCCGTCACCAAGGTCGGCGAGGCCATCACCTCGGCGGCGGGCGCGGTGATCATCGCGTTCCTGGCGCTGACCCTGTCCACGCTCGGCATGTTCCGCGCGATGGGTCCGGCGCTGGCGATCGCGGTCGGTGTCGCACTGCTGGCCGGGCTCACCCTGGTCCCCGCGGTGGTTTCGCTGTTGGGCGCCAAGGTGTTCTGGCCGTCGAAGGCATGGCGGAACGAGCCGAAGGGCGCGGTGTTCGGTGCGATCGGCGGTGCGCTCGGCCGACATCCGCGGGCGTTCGCGGTGGTGTCCGGTGGACTGCTGGTGGTGTTCGGGATCTTCGCCTTCGGTTTCCACCCGACCTTCGATATGACCTCCGGTTCGACCAGCGCGTCGTCCGAATCCACGGTCTGGAGCAAGGAATTGCTGAAGGGCGTGCCCGCCGGCGTCACCCAGCCTTCGGATGTGCTGCTGCGCTCGGACAGCGAGCTCACCTCGGATCAGCTCGGCGGGTACCGGAACGCGTTGGCCGGGGTGCCGGGTGTCGGACAGGTTGCCGAGCCACGGCTTTCGTCGGATAAGACGGTGGCCGACTTCCAGGTGATGTTGAGTTCGGCGCCGGAATCCGATGCCGCGCTCGATACCGTCCGCGGGCCGCTGCGGGATACCGCGCATGCCGCAGCGCCGGCCGGGACGACGGCCGAGGTCGGCGGGATGACTGCGGTATTCGTCGACTTCCAGGATGCGATGAACCACGACTACACGATCGTGTTCCCGGTGGCGGCGCTGCTGATCATGGTGGTGCTCGGTCTGTTGCTGCGCAGCCTGGTGGCGCCGTGGTATCTGATGGCCTCGGTGTTCCTCGGCTTCGGCGCGACGCTCGGCGCGGCGGTGCTGCTGTTCCAGCACATCAAGGGCAACAGCGGCCTGATCTTCATGCTGCCGGTGATCATGTACCTGTTCGTGGTGGCGCTCGGTACCGACTACAACATCCTGATGGTCGCCCGCCTGCGTGAGGAGGCGCGCGCCGGACGCAACCCGAAACAGGCCGCGGCGCTTGCGGTCCGGCACACCGGGCCGACCATCGCGGCGGCCGGGCTGATCCTGGCGGGCACCTTCGCCTCGATGATGTTGGCGGGCAACGACATGCTCTCGCAGATGGGGTTCGCCATCTCGGTGGGTATCGGGATCGCGGCCTTCGTGATGGCGATGTTCTTCACCCCGGCCGTCACGGCGCTGATGGGGCATGTGGCGTGGTGGCCGGGCCACGGCGATCGCGGCGCCAAGCCGGAGCGTCGTTCGCGGATCGACGAATATGCCGGGTTCGAAGCCTTCTATCAGGAGGAGGCGCGGGCCGGTCGGTGAATCACCGGGAAACGGCGCTGCGGTCGAGTTATTCGGCCGCAGCGCCGTTTTCGGCGTTTACGTGAGTACGGGGGCGAATCACGTATCGCCGTTATCGCGCACCGCTACGCCGGTTGTCCGCCGGTCATCCGGCGCTGCCGGTGGACGGGCGCTTGCGAAGTTGTTCGCAGAACGCGTGATCGGCGTCGGGGCGGTCGTGACCGTCACGGGCGCAACCCTGTTGGGTGAAGCCGTCGCGGCCGTAACCCCAGCGGTCGAAGCCCGCGCGATTGAAGCCGCCCGAATCGTAGCCCCAACGGTCGTAACCCCAGCGGTCGTGACCGCTGCGGTCGTAGCCCGACTGGTCGAAGCCATCACGGTCGAAGCCGTTGCGGTCGCGGCCGAAACTGTCGTAGCCCCAGCGGTCGTAACCCGCTTGGTCGCGGCCGTCCGGGCCGTAGCCGTCGGGGGTGCGGCCGCCGTTGCAGGTCAGGTCGCCGGGAAAGCACGGTCTGGGTGTCGGCGCCGGTGGGGTTACCGGGGGTGTGGTGACCGGCGGCGGTGTCACCGGTGGGGCGGTGACCGGCGGGGGAGTCACCGGGGCGGGTGCCGTCGGCGCGGGGGTTATCGGTGCGGCCTGTGCCGACGTGCCGACGGCTATCGGGGTGAGCAGCAGCGCCGCGGCGACGGCGGCCTGCGCCGCGGCTCGGCCGATCGCGCGGGAATCAATGGTCAACAGCAAATCCAACGACCTCCTAGCAAGCGTGGAGCGCAACCTCGCACTCCGGCCTACCTATCGGTCGGTTGTCCATTTTTGCTACGAAATTGGCTGTTGGGTAGCATATTTCGTCCATTAACCGCTAATCGCGTACGGGCGACGGACCTTTCGCGCACATTCGAGCACCTGGGCGATCGCGGAGCGGGACAGGCCGACCTCGGCGCCGATACTGGTCGGCGTCTACGACTGATCGGCGAGGGTGAGTATTTCTGCGAGCTGCTCGACCGGCATCGACGAGAGCCCCGGCCGACGATGGCCCGCGCGACCGCCCAGATGCCCGCGTCATCGTTCTCGGGCTCGATCAGCTGTGCGTCGGCGGCCAGCTCCTCGGCCGAAATCGCCTCGGCCGCTTCCCGGATGACCTTCGCTGGCACTGCGGGCGCCCGCGGATTTGCCACGATCGATGACTATCGGGCCCGGCTCGGAGCGCTCACGGGCCGGTGCGGATTGGGTCTCGCTCCGGGCCGCGCGCAGCGAACCCCGGGTCGCCGGGTGCGGCGCGACCTTCGCGGTGCAGGCCGACGATCACGGCGGCCGTGTGGCTGGATGGTGTCGATCAGCGCCATTCATTGTTTAGCCGCTGCCGGTTGACGCACGTTGCTGGCGGTGCTGTTCACACGCCGTGTGATCGGCGTCCTGCCGGTCGTTTCCGGTGCGACCGCAACCCTGCCGAGTAAAACCTGCGCGGTCGTAACCCCACCGGTCGTAACCCCATGTGTCGTAACCCCACCGGTCGTAACCCCATGTGTCGTAACCGGGATTTGTCGCGGCCCCAGTGGTCGTAGCCGTTCCTGTCGTAGCCTGCCCGGTCGCGACCCCATTGATCGCGACCGTCTGGTCCGAAGTTGCCGTTGCAGCTGAAATCTGTTGGGGAACAGGGTTTTGCGAGGGTGGGCCCGGCCAGCGCGACGGGGCCGAGCAATACGGCTCCGGCCAGTGCGGCCCGTGCCGCCAGCTGGCCGACCGCTCGTCTGCTAGCGATCCTTGACAAGGCGATCGTCCTCTCTGCCTGTCTCCCGAATCTCTCTATGTTGAACGTCCAATTATGGGATTCTGGTCCAGTTTGGTTACGGGTATGAGGCGCACATCACTTCACAGGTGTGCAAGGGGACGTCGTCACAGTCGAATCGCTTCGCCGTGTCGCCGCTCCGGTTGCGACGGGGCTGCGCAACGCCGCGCTCCGGCCCGTCTACCGGTCGGTTGTCCGGCGTTCCGGTGAAATTGACAGCTGAAGAGCAGGTTTCGTCCATTAACCGCTAATCGCGTATGGGCGGCGCACCTTTCGAGCGCATTCGAGCACCTGCGCGATCGCGGTGCGGGACAGGCCGACCTCGGCGCCAATGCTGGTCGGCGTCCACGACTGGTCGGCGAGGGTGAGGATCTCGGCCAGTTGCTCGACCGGCATCTGCGACAGCCCCCGCCCCACGATGGCCCGCGCGACGGCCCAAATCCCTGCGTCATCGTTCTCTGGCTCGATCAACTGCTCGTCAGCGACCAACTCCTCGGCCGAAATGGCCTCGGCTGCCTCCCGGATGACCTCGCTGGCATTGCGGGTCCCCGTGGATTTACCACGATCGACAGCCACCGGGCGTGCCGCATTCGGCTCGGAATCGCGCTTGGATCCCGGCCGTTCGCCGACGGGCTCGGACCGCGTGCCCGCGCGCTCGACCGGATCCGTATCGACGTTCAATGCCAATTGCTCTGAGCCAGTTTGGCTTTCAAGGGCACCCTCCGAATCATCGGCGGCCCGGCCACTCGCGGTGGCGGTTCGGCGCGCGGAACGTACGGTAGCCGAGGTGGGCGACGCGGGCTCGGATGCGGTGACGGTGTCCGCCGGAGCTTTGGGCGCCGGACCCGAGGCTGCGGAAGCTTTCACGATGGCCTCATCGGCACCGGTGACTCGGAAACCCGACTCGGTACGGTTCGTGGTCGCCACACGGCGAGATACTTCGGTGTGTATCGGTGAGCCGTTGGCAATATCGCCGCGCGCCGCCGGACCCATATTGACCGCGGCCGTGGGCCGGTCGTCTTCATCGGCCGCCTCGGCGTGAATTGCCGAGCCGTTGGCGGCACCGGGGCGGGCCGCCGGATTCGAGTGGGTAGGGGTGCCGGACGAGGTAACGACGGTGAACGGGGTGCTGACGGGATGAGCCGAATCGTCCAGCGGGGGCGTACGGTCGGCGGGCTCGGCCGAGTTCCGCGGCCGCTGTTCGGATTCGGTGCGGTGCTGGACGGCACCGGCGGCGGAATACGCCGGTCCCGAGCCGGAGTCGGGTGAATCGGCCCACTGCGCCGTGCGCACGGACCGCGGTCGAGTAGTACCCGCCGGAGAGGCGCCGATCTCGAAGCCGTTCTGGCGTGAGGTCTGCTGGTTCACCATGCCCATGAGGTGATCGGTGCTGGCGTCGGAATGCGTTGTCCCGTGGTCGAAGTCGGCCGACTGCGGTGCGGCTGTGTGCTGCGGTCGAGTTGTCCGTGCCGGATCGGCGTAGACCTCGGATCCGTTGTGGCCCAGGGCCGATTGCTGGTGCGATATGGCGTCGGTGTGGTCGGTTTCGGCGGTCGGGTGCGCTCGACTCGGGGCGGGGTCGGGTGAATCGGCTGACTGGGCTGGGTTAGGTTGTGCAGGCTTGGGGGTGCCCTCGGATGGGGTGCGGCACGGCAGATGTCCTGTGCGATCGGTCGTTGGCGTGGCCGGGCGGGTGGTGATTGAAGCATTGGGATACGTTGCGCGCAAGGATGATTCGTGGTCGCAATGGTAGGCGTCGATGGGGCGGGTAGCCCGGTCCGCTGGGTGGGTGGTGCTCTGGGCGTGGTAGAGGAGGGTTTCGGTGTGGTCGACGCGGGTGGGGGTCCAGGCGTTGGTGAGGTTGCGCATGCCCGCCTCGGTGACTTGTTGGGCGTCGAAGTCGCTGAAGCGGGCAGTGATTTGGGGGGTGGGTTCGCGGTTCTCGACGGCGGCGAGTTCCCGAATGTCGGCCGGGATGCCTTGGCGGGTGGCGGTGACAGGAGCGCCGCGCTCGGTGGTGATGCGGCGGCGCGGGGCGGGCGCTTCATCGTCGGATGCCATCGGTACGCCGTCGATGAGCATCGCGTACCGCGCGGAAACCCAAGCGTGCAGCCAGATTACGACGCCGACCATGATCGGCGCGATGGCGTATTCCGCGGCCCGGCCCCATTCTCCGGCGGCGAGATGCGGGCCTGCGTTGAGTGCGATGGTGGTGCCGAGCAGCGCGGTCTCGAAGAAGACGACCTTGCCGCGGTCGAGTTCGCGGCCCCAGCGGGCGGCGGTGGTGGCCACCACCATGATGGTGATGATCGGGATGGAGATCATCGCCTCGATGCCGTAGCTGAGCCAGTACAGCGGGTCTGTCATATCACCGCTGGGCACCAGATTGTGCTGCACGTTGACCCCGGCCCACACCATGCCGAGCACGACGACCCCGATCAGCGCGCGGGCCGACCATTCCGCGCGCCGGTACAGCTGGGCGAGTCGCGCGTCCTGACTGGCGGCCCGGCGGCGCGCCGCAAGTGCCCGCCGATGCCAGCGGGCGTCCTCGTCCGCCGCGCGCTCGATGCCGCGGGCGGTGCGCCGGTCGCGCTTCTCCGCGGCCAGTTCGTCGGCGACGGCGCGCCGCCGCTGCCCCCGCCGCTTGGCCCGAACCCATTCCGCCAGTTCGCGTTCCGCGTCGATCTCGGCCTCGGAGAGCACCTCGAACAGCGCCGTGTCGTGCTGCAGCGGCAGTTTGCCGCGCGCCACCGCGACCCGCTGTGCCAACGCGGCGATCTCGTCGGAGTTTTCCTGCGACTGTCGGTCGACCATCGCGTGCCTTCCCTGGATCAGGTGTCGGGCCGAGCACCGGCGCTGTTCGGTCTCGCTGTGTCACTCGAACATATGTGTGATCGAAGTGAGATTAAACCGACACCCGCCGTTGGTCAATGCCGGCGGATTACCCGCATGTCGCCGATTACGCCGGGGATATCAAGCGCAGCACCGAATTTGTCACGAAAGTCCATGCGGCAGAAGCGGGATCGATGATTTGGAAATGATCGATCCCCGGCGCGAAGACGAGTTCGGCGCCCGACAACGCGCAGTAGTCGCGGCCGATGTGGATCGGCACGCGCTGGTCCGCGTCGCCGTGCACGACCGCCGTCGGGACCGGAACGGGCCCGAGCGCCGACGGATTCGCGGCGGCGTAACGCTCCGGGAATTCATCGGGTCCACCGCCGAGGAAGGCCGCGACCGCGCCCTCCCCGTTGCCAAGTCGATACGACTCGGCCAGATCCGCGACGGGGGCGAGTGCCACGATGCCGATGACGGGCGGCTGTTCCGTTGTGCGCCAAGGGGTTTCGCTGGGCAGCCGGTGCCGCAGCGCCGCCCACAGCGCGAGCTGGCCGCCCGCCGAATGGCCGACGTAGCCGATGCGTCCCTGCTGGATGCGGCCGGGAAATCGCTCATCGATCAGCGTGGGCAGGGTGTCGAAGGCGCGCGCGATATCGTCGAGGGTCGCCGACCAGGCGCCGTCGCCGCGCCGGTATTCGATATTGGCGACGACGTATCCGAGTCGCGCGAGCGCCGCGGTCGCGACCCCCGCGTGCTGGCGATCGACCATCGTCCGCCAGTAACCACCGTGCAGGTACAGGATCAGCGGAGCTGGCCGGGGCTCCTCGGGTAGATATATATCCGCGACCTGATCGTCCAGCGGTCCGTATTCGATGGTTGTCATTGGTGCGTTCTCCGAATTATGTTGGTGCACAGTGTCTAATCGGAATTATCCGATATCCTCACCGGTGAACAGCCGACCTTATCGGATGGTGCGGCGCGATTTTTCCGCAGCCACAATCGAATACCTCGCGCGATGAACACGGTGAGGCCGGAAACGGTTGCCACGCCGAGTAACACGACCAGAGCCGGCCAAACGTACATCACCTGCACGAAGGTTCCCGAGCGTCCCGCGAACACCAGCCCCGACAGATCGGGCAGGAGCAGCAGGATCACCGGCGGCAGCAGGAACGGCGCGAGTCGCAATGCGACGAGCCAAGCGGGCCTGCCGTTTTGGCGGTCCGCCCAACGCCGGGCCCGGATGACGCAGCCGACGCCGAACGCCAGCACGCCGACCGTCGCGATGGCGAGCAGCCAGTCCGCGTAGATGCCCCAAGGTCTGCGCACATCCGGTGTGTGGCCCTGGGTGATGGCGACCAAACCGTCCGAGATCAGCGGCGGATCGTCCTGTAGCGCCAGCCCGGTATCGGCGAGTACCGCTATGCCGTAACCGGATTCGGGGAGCAGCAGTTGTTCGGCGGTGTAGGTGAACCAGTCGCCGGTGTGGAAGATCTGTTCGGGGCCACCGGATTGTTTGCGTCGCCAACCCATTCCGTACTCGTCGCGGCCAACGGGCTTGTGCATCAGGTCGATTGCGGCGGTGGAGACGAGCCTACCGCCGTCGGCGGTCACGCCGCCGTTGTTCTGCGCGATGAGCCATGGCGCGAGATCGGATGCGGTGGTGATCATGCCGTGGCTGCCGCCGACGAACCAGTCCGGTTCGGATACCGGGATCGGTATGCCGTAGGCCCGGACGTAGCCGTGCGCAATATCTTTCGCGTCGCGCGCGGTGTCGACGGTGCTGGTGGCGCGCATGCCGAGCGGGATGAGCAGATGCTCGCGGAGGTAGTCGGCGTACGGCATACCGCCGACGACCTCGACGATACGGGCCACCACCTGGTAATTGGGGTTGTGGTAATGGAATTCGGTGCCGGGGTCGTCGGCGAGCCGGGCCTCGTGTAACCGGCTCACGGCCTCGGCCAGGTTGTGCGCTTGGGGCCGGCGCAGGTCGGGAAATGCGGTGTCGGACATGCCGGATCGCTGATTCAGCAACTCGCGCACGGTAATTCGCGAACCCCGCGGGTCGGCGAGCCGGAAATCGGCGAGGTAGCGCTGGACGGGTTCGTCCAAATCCACCTTGCCTGCGTCCACCAACTGCATGATGGCCAGCGCGGCAAAGGATTTGCTGACCGAGGCGATCGGCATCGGAGTATCGGCGGTGATCGCGGCACCGGTGGAATCGTGGCCGTAACCCTTGACGTACAGCACCCGCGCGCCGTGTGTGATCGCGATGGCCACCCCGGGTAACCGGGTGTGCGCCATATAGTCCGTGACGAACCGGTCGACGGCCGCCCGATCGAGATCCGGTTCCGCCGATCCGGCCGGGGGCGGCAGCAGCAACAACAGCACCGCGAGGATCAGACCGAAGCGGATTCCGACGCGCATCAGGCCAGTGTTGCCGATCGGTCGCCGCCGGGCCACGGGACACGGTTGTGATCCGTGGAACCGGCTTTTCAGAGTTCGGCGAGGAAGCCGTTGACGGCGTCGGCGAAACCCGCGGGGTCGCTGGCGTAGACGAAGTGATCGGTGTCGAGTTCGGCGAGCCGTGTGTTGGGCCGCCGCGTCACCATTTGTTCGGCTTGATCGGCGGGGATGGCGCCGCGCGTGCCGCGGATCAGCAGCGCCGGGCAATCCGTTGCCAGCCAGTCGGCCCAGTGGTCGCCGTGCACATTGTGCTCGGACTCCAATATGTCCAGCGGGTGGAAGGGCAGCGCCCAGGTGCCGTCGGCCCGCTCCCGGACGAGCGCGCCGAAATGCGCCGCGAACGGACCCATTCGCTCGATCAGGTCCGCGCGGGTCGCGCCCTCGTATGGCAGCGTCGCCAGGAATTGCAGCGGGTTCGAGCCGTCGAGGCCGAGCGCGACCGGGCTGTCCACGTCGATGAGCGCGCCGACCCGCTCCGGATGCCGGGCCGCGAGTTGGTAGCCGTTGATGGCGCCGAGTGAATGGCCAAGGACCACAACTTCTTTCAGTTCGAGGTGGTCGAGCAGCGCGAGGAGATCGGCAAGGTAGCCGTCCCGCGAGTACTCCGCGGCGCGATCGGAATATCCGTGTCCGCGTTGGTCGAGCGCGATCAGCCGCCAGCCCGGCGCGAGCGCGGCCGCCAGCTCGGCGAAGCTCGCGGCCTCCGACATGTGCCCGTGCAGGGCGAGCAGCGGCCGCCCCGCACCCGCGAAGTCGAGGTAGGAGAGTTGCCGTCCGCCGATCGCGAAGCTGGAGCGGGTGCCGGTGGTGAGGTTGGTCATCAGGGTTCCTTCCGTGCGATGCCACCGACTGTACGCCTGTCTTGAACATTTGTGCAAGACAGGCGTATGAGACAAGTGTGTAATTCAGGTGTTCTTGTGGCAGACCGCCTCGAGCATGATGTCGTCCGGGCCGAGCCAGAAGGTCGCGTAGTACGGCGGCGGATACTGCGGGAATTCCTGTGGTGGGTGCAGGATTTCGGCGCCGCGGGCGATCGCCCAGTCGTGCACGCGGTCGACGGCGGCCCTCGTCGGCACCATGAAGGCCAGGTGCTGCAGGCCCGGCCGGGTGCGGGAGTAGCCGGGCGTCTCGGCCGGATAGAAGAAAAGATAGGTGCCGACCTTGCCGTCGGCGGGGCGGTAGGCGAACTGGTCCTGCGCCCGCAGCAGCGGCTCATAGGCGAGCAGCGGCATCAGATCGTCGTAATACGACTGGGCCGCAACGAGATCGGAGACGTTGATCCCTAGATGTCCGAGTGGCATCCAGAAAATCTACGCCTCAGGACAGCGTGGTGTGCCAGACGATGGCGGCGGCCAGGGCGCCCGCGCCGTTGACGGACCAGTGCAGCGCGATCGGCGCGAGCAGACTGCCGCTGCGGCGGCGCAGCCAGGTGAAGACGACACCGGCGCCCGCGGTGGCCGCGACGGCGAGCAGGATGCCCAGGATCTGTCCGGCGACTCCGCCGCCGAGGAAACCGCTGAGACCGCGGTTCCCGCTGGTCAGCCCCAGCGAGGACGCGACGTGCCACAGCCCGAAAAGCATTGAGCCCGCGGCGAATACGCCCCGCGCGCCGTACACCCGGTCCAGTGTTCCGTGCAGCACGCCGCGGAAGGCGAGTTCCTCCGGAATCACGGTCTGCAGCGGGATGACGATCATCGAGGCGATCAATGCGCCGGAGATGGTGGCGTATCGGTTGGCCAGGAAGAACGGGCGGGTCACCGGCAGCGCGGCGCCGATGGCCACCGCCGCGAGCACCACCGCGACCGCGGCCACCGCGTACAGCGAGCCGCGCCGCCAGTGTCGCGGTGAGAGTCCGAGCTCGGCCCAGCCCAGCCCGCGCCTGCGCACCAGCGCGAGCAGCACGACGGCCGCGATCGGCACGCTGAGGATGCTGGCCCACGCTGTGGTGAAGTGGGCGATCAGATTCGTGCCCGCGAGCACGACGACGACCACCGCGACATCGATGTACGCGTGCACCTTGCGACGGGAGTCCTGGACGAGCACCCGGCCAGTCTACGGATGACCGGCGGGACTCATTCGCCGCCCGACCAACCGGCGAGGTCCGTCCACGCTCGCAAAGTGCGTGTGGTTTCGAAGCGCCGCGGCTCCCGGGTCACCGGATCGGTGAATTCCAGCGTCGACGCGAGCAGTTGCAGCGGCCGGGTGTAGTCGTCCACCGGCTTGTCGGTGACGACTGGGTAGAAGTCGTCGCCGAGGATCGGAATGCCGAGACTATTCATATGCAGCCGAAGCTGATGCGTTCGGCCGGTGTGCGGGCGCAGCCGGTAGCGGCCCAGCCCGTCGCGGTGTTCGAGCAGTTCGATCTCGGTTTCGGCATTGGGTTCGCCCGGTATCTCCTGGGCGGCCAGCACCTGCTTCTCCTTGATGATCCGGCTGCGCACGGTGCGCGGCAGCGCCAGCTCCGGATCGAAGGGCGCGATGGCCTCGTATTCCTTACGCACCCGGCGCTTCTGGAACATCGTCTGGTATGCCCCGCGCAGCGCCGGATCGATGACGAACAGCACCAGTCCTGCAGTCACCCGATCCAGCCGGTGCGCGGGCACCAGATCGGGCAGGTCGAGTTCGCGGCGTAAGCGCACCAGCGCGGTCTGCAGAACGTGCTGGCCGCGCGGGATGGTGGCGAGGAAATGCGGCTTGTCCACCACGAGCAGCGCGGCGTCGCGGTGCACGACGGTGATGTCGAACGGCACCACCTGTTCCACCGGCAGATCCCGGTGGAACCAGACGGCGCCACCGGGAACATAGGGTGCGTCGGGCCCGATGGGACCGTCCAGGTCGACGATGCCGCCCTCGCGTAGCAGCTCATCGATCCGGGCGGACGGAACCCGCGGCAGGCGCTCGACCAGATGGTCGCGGATGGTCGCCCAGTGCCCGTCCTCCGGGAGCCGGAGGCGGGCCGGGTCCAATCCGTGCCGCTTGGGTAGCGGCGGCTGCTGCCTGCGTCTCATCGGGATCGACCCTAGTCGGCGGGCTCGCGGAGTCGGTGCGGGTACCTGGTCAGAAGCCGCGCAGACGGTCGGGCGTGATCCGGACGACCGTCGAATACTTCGCGTAGAACTGCTCGGGTGTCAGCGAGATGGAATTCATGCCTTTGCGGTATTTGGTTGTGAACGCCTCGATCTCGGCGGGTGTCGCGCCGTTCGGGTCGATCCTGGCGGTACCGGTGAACACGGCGACGTCGTTGCCGCCGGCGGCGGTGTTCAGATTCAGCGCGACGCGCGGGTTGCGGGTGAGGTTGCGCAGCTTGGCCTGATTCGGCTCGCTGAACAACAGGAATTCCTCGTCGCGCCACTGGAACCACACCGGGTTCGGCTGTGGTGTTCCTGATGCGCCGACGGTGGTCAGCCAGATGATGGCCTCGCGGGCGAGGCGTTCGGTCACCCGCGCGCCATATTCGGTATTCGGGTCGACGACGGATGCGGATCGATCGGATGCCGTTGCGGTCATGATCTCGAAAACATCCGAGCGCGGCGCCTGATTCCGCGATTACGGTTCGGCGCGCTCGTCCAACACCATCAATCGCGCCTCGACGAGCGTCTGCCGGGCGCGGCGGCGCACTTTGCACAGCTCCACGCTGCAAGCGAGGTGCACCTGCATCGCCCGATGCGCCTGTGCCGGCGTGAGTTCGCCGGGGTCGGTGCGGCAATCGGTGAACAAGAAAACGGTCTTTGTCACCAACATTATTGAGCTCCTATTGCGGTATCGGCGACGGTGCGGTCCGGCCGCCGCATCATTCTGGTTCGATCGAAATTACTTGCGCCGCGCCGTTTTCGGCTCCTCATTGTCGATCGTTCAACCAACCTTCGGTCTTTTGTCGAGACGGTGATATGCAGGAGTCTCGTCAGTTATCGCAGTGCGCCGCAAAGGATTCGGCGCGGTTAATAGTTGACCCCTGTTGCGGAAAGTTTGACCGGTCGCGTTTCGGTTTTCCGGCACCGCCGTAAAGCCCGAACTTCCGACCTTGGAATGTTTTAATCAGTTCTGCCGGTCCGGGGTTGCGGCATACGCTGGACGCAGCGATGTTCGCGTGACGGGAGGGCTCATGGAACACGAATTGCTGCAAGAACTTTGGTTCTCGTGGGGCGAGCGCGGCGCTGCGCTCACGGAGACACAGTGGGCGACGCCGACCAGATTGCCGGGCTGGACGGTCCGGGAGTTGTTCGCGCACACCGCACCGACCTCGGCCTATCTGATCCCGTCCCGGGCCGCGGTGGTGGATCGGCCCGCCGCGGTCTCCAGCGGTCCGGAGGCCCTGCGCTTCTACAACCGTCCTGGCGGCCTCGCGCGCACCGGCGCGGATGCCATCGCCGAGGAGGCGCGCAATACGGCCGCCGATCTCGAAACCGCCGTGCTGGTGCGGCGATTCGCCGAGGACGGTCCCGCGGGCTGGGCGCTGCTGCGGGAGTTGCCGCCAGAGACGGTGCTCGAGCGGCCGTTCCTCGGTACCGCGACGCTCGGCGCGATATACGAGATCGCGGTAATGGAGGCGACGGTACACCTGCTCGATCTGGTCGCCGCCGTCGGCGGACCGCCGCCACCTGCCGCCGCACTGCGGCTGACCAGCGAGATTCTGGTCGCTGTCGCCGATCCGGTGGAGTTCATCGAGGCGGCCACCGGGCGTACCGAAAGGTCTGTACTGCCCGTTATGCGCTAGTCGCTGACACCCCGCTCGGCCGGAATATAAGTTAGCCTAACCTACAAAAAGCGGTCGCGGCTGGTGCGACCGGGTTATGGCGGTACCACGGTCGAGAGGCGAGGACGGATGACGGTAGCGGTCGCGCCGCCGCCCGACGCGGAGACGGGCAACCGTCCGCCGCGGGCGGAGGCGAAAGCGCGTAAGCAACGGGAAGCTTTGGCGCGCAAGGAAATTCTGGCTCCGGTGCGCCGGACGCTGACGATGGCGAGCCTGCTGGTCGCGGTGGCGTCGGTGTGTTCGGTGGTGCCGTTCGTGCTGATCGTCGCGGCCTGCCGGGAACTGCTGGCGACCCCGGTGGACACCGGCCGGGTGTGGTGGCTGCTCGGCGTCGCCGTGCTGGTGCTCGTGGTGCGGGCGCTGCTGCAGGCCGCCGCGCTCACCTGGTCGCACCTGGTGGACGCCGGATATCAGCTGACGGTGCGCAGGTTGCTGGCGGCCAAGTTGACCAGGGTGCCGCTGGGCTGGTTCGGCGAACGCACCTCCGGCGAGGTGAAGAAGTATCTGCAGGACGACGTCGCGGCGCTGCACTATCTGGTGGCGCACGCGCGCTTGGATTTCGTCGGCGCGTTGACGGTGCCGCTGGTGACATTGGTATATCTGCTCACCGTCGACTGGCGGCTCACGCTGGTGCTGCTGATTCCGCTGATCGCCTACGCCGTGCTGTACAGCCGGATGATGGATCAGTCGGGGCGGGACCGGTTCGCCGTATACACCCGATGGGAGCGGCGCACCCAGGAGGTGGCCATCGAATTCGTCGACGGCATCCAGGTGGTGCGCGCCTTCGGTCAGGCGGGCAAGGCGCACAGCGCTTTTCAGGAATCGGTGGACGGGCAGTCGCAGGCCCTGCGGCGGTTGAAGCTGCCGATCGTCGGAGTGCAGTCGGCCTCCGATGTCGTGGTGTTGCCGGTGTTCGTGATGTTGATCGTGGTGGTGGCGGGATTGTCGGCGGTCGGGCTGGATTGGCTCGGGCCGCTCGACGTGCTGCCGTTCCTGCTGGTCGGCCTCGGCCTGGGCAGTTCGCTGCTCGGATTGGGTTACGGCGCACAAGCTTTGCGGGCTGCGGGGGTGGCCGCGGTCCGGCTGTACGAGTTGCGGCAGACGGCCGAGCTGGCCCCCGGAGAGTTATCGGACCCCGGAGAGTTAACGGAAAGCGCCGCAACGGATTCCGGCCTAGTCCGATTCGAGGGTGTCAGCTTCGGCTACCGTGACGGCCACGACGTGCTGCGCGGCGTCGACCTCGAACTCCGTCCCGGCACCATCACCGCGCTGGTCGGCCCCAGCGGCTCCGGGAAATCGACGCTGGCCAAACTGCTGCCGCGGTTCTACGACGTGGGCGCGGGCCGAATCACCATCGGCGGCCGCGATATTCGCGATTTCCCGAGCGAAGAGCTGTATCGCACGGTCGGATTCGTCTTCCAGGACGTCCGGCTGATCCGCGGTTCGATCCGGGACAATCTGCGGCTGGCCCGGCCGGATGCCGACGATGCCGCGCTGGAGCGGGCCGCCCGCGCCGCGCAGATCCACGACCGGATCGTGACGCTGCCGCGCGGCTACGACTCCGAGATCGGGGTGGATGCCACGCTGTCCGGCGGTGAGGCGCAACGGCTTTCGATCGCCCGTGCGCTGCTCGCCGACACCCCGGTGCTGGTGCTGGACGAGGCGACGGCCTTCGCCGACCCGGAATCCGAGGCGGCGGTGCAGGACGCGCTCGCCGAGCTGGTGGCCGGGCGGACCGTGCTGGTGATCGCGCATCGGCTGCACACCATCACCGGTGTCGACCGAATCCTGGTGTTGGAGAACGGAACCCTGGTGGAGCAGGGCGACCACGCGAGCCTGCGCGATGCGGGCGGGACCTATCAGCGACTGTTCGAGATCAACGAAGCGGCATTGGCCCTCGTGGAAGGAGCGCGGGCATGATTCGCAAGGCACTCGGGCTGGTTCCCGCCGATTTCGCCGGGCTGACACCGAAATTGTTCGCCGCCATCGTGGCGCAGGCGCTGAGTCAGGCCGTCGCCTACCTCTTGCTGGTGCCGGTGTTGGAGGCGCTGTTCGACGGCGATCTCGGCCGCGCCTGGGCCTGGACGCTCGGTATGGCGGTCGCGGTCGCGGCCGTCCTCGTATTCGGTTATCAGCAGGCGTCGCTCGGGCTGCGGATCGGTGTCGGGATGCAGCACGGATTGCAGACCCGGCTCGGTGATCAGCTGAACGCGCTGCCCCTCGGCTGGTTCGAATCCCATGCGGCCGGGCCGATTTCGCGGATCATCGGGGAGAACGTGCGCGAGCTGCAGGGCCTGGTGGCCTATCTGCTCGCCAAAGTGGTTACCGCCGTGCTGGTTCCGCTCGGGGTCGCGGTCGGCATGCTGTTCATCGACTGGCGCATCGCGCTGGCCATGCTGTTGGCCGCGCCGGTGCTGTATCTGGTGAACGGCCTGGCCAACCGGTCGTATTCGCGGGCCGATGCCCGGCTGCACGACGCGGCGGCCGAGGCCGATTCGCGGGTGGTGGAATTCGCGCAGGCGCAGCCGGTGCTGCGGGCCTGCGGTGCGGTGGGCGCGGGTAACCGGGCACTGGAAAGCGCACTGGCCGAACAGCGTTCGGCTAGCAGGCGGCTGCTGTTCGCATCGGTGCCGGGCCTGATCGTATTCGCGCTGTTCGTGCAGGCGGTCTTCCTGGTGCTCGTCTATATAGCGGTGGGCCGGACCACCGGTGGCGCCATTTCGGCCGCAGCGGCCATCGCGCTGATCGCGGTGAGTTCGCGCTTCATCGAACCGCTCAATCAGGCGGCGCAATTGGGCACCGCGCTGCGGACCGCCGCGGCCGCCGCGGACCGCATCACCGGGCTGCTCGCCGAGCCGGTGCTGCCGGAAGTGACGAAGCAGGTGACACCGGGCGCACCCGAAATCGTCTTCGACGATGTGACTTTCGGCTATCAGCCGGATAAGCCGGTGCTCGCCGGGCTGTCGTTCACCGTGCCCGCGGGCAGCACCACCGCCATCGTCGGGCCGAGCGGCGCCGGTAAGACGACATTATTGCGGCTGGCGGCGCGCTTCCACGATGTCACCGGCGGCCGGGTGCTGGTCGGCGGGCACGATGTGCGGGAACAGCCGTCGGAGACGCTGCTGAATCAGCTCTCGCTGGTGTTCCAGAACGTCTATCTGTTCAATCGCTCTGTCGCGGAGAATATTCGGATCGGCAGGCCGGACGCCACCGATGACGAGGTGCGGCGCGCGGCCGCGGCGGCCAGGGTCGACGAGATCGTCGAGCGGCTGCCCGATGGTTTCGACACACCGGTCGGCGAGGGCGGTGCTGCATTGTCCGGCGGTGAGCGGCAACGGGTTTCGATCGCACGGGCGCTGCTGAAGGATGCGCCGATCGTGCTGCTGGACGAGGCGACCAGCGCGCTGGATCCGCACAGCGAGGCCGTCGTGGTGCGTGGCGTGCACGAATTGACCAGGGATAAAACGGTGATCGTTGTGGCGCATCGGCTGTCGACGATCGCGCACGCCGACCAGATCCTGTTCGTCGATGGCGGACGGATCGTCGAACGCGGTACGCACGACGAGCTTCTGGCACGCGATGGCCGCTACGCGGCGTTCTGGAACGAGCGGTCGCGCGCGGCCGGTTGGCGCTTGGCCGCGGCGTAGCGCGACCCCGGGGCCCGGGCCTACTTCCAGTAGGCCCGGGCTTTGACGGCGGTCTTGGGCAGGCCGTGCACCGTGCGGAAGGTTTTGGTGATCGCGCGGGTGGTCTGACCGCAGCACGCGATCCAGGCGTAAGCGTCTGCGGGGCAATCGATTTCCTGCGCCTGCTCGCGCATCAGCCGTCCGCTGTCCAGCCGCTGCAGCCAGGTCACCTCGTGGTGCGGCTTGTTGCGGACCGGCAGTGTGGTGTCGGATTCGTGCTGCCATTCCAGCCAGACCCGGGCGGGGGTGTCGCCGATCGCGTCGAGTAGCGAGTTGATGGCGGGCAGGGAGGCGGTGTCGCCGAAGACCAGGTATTCGCGGGGGGTTATCTCGGGCAGGGTGAAGTCGGAGCCGAGCACGGAGGCGTCGATCTGATCGCCGACCGCGGCATTGCTCGCCCACTGTGCGGCGGGCCCGTGATGCAGTGCGAATTCGATCCAGCAGCGGTCGTTTTCGGGATCCGGGTCCACCAGGGTGTAGCCGCGCTGGTGTTCCTTGTCGCCGTTGGGGATCCAGAGCCGCACCCACTGGGTGGGATGCACCGGGTGGTCGGCGAGCAGACCTCCCGTATCGAAGCCGAGCCGAATGAATTTATCGGTGATCAACTCGGTGGAGGTGACGGTGAGCCGGTAGTCATCGGCCCGCCACGCCTTCAGCATCAGGCCTTCGAATCCTCTTCCCATGATGCTAAGCCTAACCTAACTATAGCGAAAACGCCGATGGTCCGCGACGGGCGCGGACCATCGGCGTAGGTCGCGGTTCAGACGTTGCAGGGCAGGCCCGCGAATCCGGCGATCTTGCACAGTGATTCACGGCTCAGCTTCCACTTGCCGTCTACCTGCCGCCAGGACAGCTCGACCAGTGGCATCTCCGGGTAGCCCGGCGCGACCGTCTTCAGCTGCGCGGTGGTGCGGTCGCCCTCGGTGTCGACCGGGCCGACAATGGACCACTGGTAGCCCGGCAGCGTATCGATGATGGCGGCGACCTGGTCGATGATCGGCAGTCCGGCCTCGCCGACCTCCAACTCGGCGGCCCGATCGGCCCGCGCCGCACCGCGATTCAGTGCGAGTTGGAGCTTTGCCTGCAGTTCGCCTGCACTCGGTGCCGCGGCCAGGTACGCGCTCGGTGCCGCGACGGCCGGTGCGGCGGTCAAAGCCGCGCCTGCGGGGCCGAGCAACGCGGCGGCGGTCACTGCGATCGCGGCGGCCGCCGCGCGATTCTTGCTGGTAATCATGGTGATCCAATCGTTTTCGGGATGTCGGTGGCCCGTTCGCTGCCGTCGCACGCGATAGCGCGATTCGGTGCCGTTCTGGAATATAAGGTAAGCCTATGCAAATATGGGTGCGTTGTTTCCGGCCTCGCTCGGCTCGTGCCATTCCGCGCAGCTGAGCGCGCTCGCGAATAGCTGACAGGTGGCTGGAATCACAGAGTTGGGAGTATCCGTGGACAGACTTCTGGTGGTCGGCGGCGGCCCGAAGGCGATGGCCGTCGCGGCCAAGGCGCATGTGCTGCGCTCGCTCGGGCTGCCCGCGCCACATGTGGTGATCGTGGAATCCCATGCGGTGGGCGGGAATTGGCTGCCGAGCGGCGGCTGGACCGACGGCAGGCACCGGTTGGGGACCAATCCGGAGAAGGATGTCGGCTTCCCCTACCACTCGACCTGGGCGCGCGGTCACAATCGCGCGATCAACGAGGCGATGGTGGCATTCGGCTGGACCGCGTTCCTGGTGGAGCGGGGCACCTACGCGGAGTGGGTGGATCGCGGCCGCCCGAGCCCGCACCATCACGTCTGGGCCAAATATTTGCAGTGGGTGGCGCGCAAATCCGAGGTCGAGGTGGTTTTCGGCACGGTCGAGCGGATTTCGCCCGCGGGTGAGGGCTGGCTGGTCTCGGTGACCGAGGCGGGTGGCGCGGTCACCGAACTGGCCGCGGATCGGTTGATGATCACCGGTCCCGGGCGCAGTGATCGCGCACTCGCCGACCATCCGAAAATGCTGAGCATCGCGGAATTCTGGAATCTCGCGGGTAAGCGCAGGCTGCCCGCCTCCTCGCGGGCCGCGGTCATCGGCGGCGGCGAGACCGCGGGTTCCGCACTGGACGAGCTGGTCCGGCACGACGTGCTGACGGTCTCGGCGATCTCGCCCGCGGCCACCCTCTACACCCGCGGTGAGAGCTATTTCGAGAACTCGCTCTACAGCGATCCGGCGAAGTGGCGGGCGCTGAGCCTGGCGGAGCGCCGAGATGTGGTGCGCCGCACCGACCGTGGTGTGTTCTCGGTGCGAGTGCAGGAGAATCTGCTCGGCGACAGCCGGGTGCATCACCTACAGGGCCGGGTGGTCCGGGTGGTCGATCAAGGTGAAACGGTGGCACTGACGCTGCGCAACGAGCTGCGCCCGGATCAGGTGCTCGCCTTCGATCTGGTGGTCGACGCGACCGGCGGCCAGCCGCTGTGGTTTCTGGAGCTGTTCGACGCCGACGCCGCGGATCTGCTCGAGCTCGCCGTCGGCGGTCCGATCAGCCAGGCGCGGATCGAGACGGCGATCGGACACGATCTGGCCGTCTCCGGTCTGGCGGCGAAGCTCTATCTGCCGAATCTGGCCGGGCTGGCGCAGGGGCCCGGCTTCCCGAATCTCAGTTGTCTGGGCGAACTCTCGGATCGGGTGCTCGGTTCGGCGCCCGTGCGCTCCGCCACAGTGTCGTATGCCGACGCGAATCGGACAGCCATTTAGGTTAGGCTGTCCTCATTATTGCGCGCTCGGTGAAGGTGAGGTTCGGTTCATATGCGCATCGTGTCGTTCGGCTTCCAGACCTGGGGGCGCAAAACCCTGCAGGCGCTGCTCGATTCGGGGCATGAGGTGGTGCTCGCGGTCACCCACCCGGCCAGTGCGCAGTCGTACAAGGCGATCTGGTCGGATTCGGTCGAGGAACTGGCCAGGGCGCACGGCATCCCGGTGCATCTGACCGAGCGGGCCGACGCCGAGACCATCGACCTGGTCAAGCGGGCCGAGCCGGACATCATCGTGGTGAACAGCTGGTACACCTGGATGCCGCCCGAGCTGTACAACCTGCCCCCGCACGGCACGCTGAACCTGCACGACTCGCTGCTGCCGCGCTTCACCGGTTTCTCCCCGGTGTTGTGGGCGCTGATCAGCGGCGCCACCGAATTCGGCCTCACCGTGCATCGGATGGATGAGCAGCTGGACACCGGCGATATCCTGGTGCAGCACCGGCTGCCGATCGGCCCAAAGGCGACCGGCACCGAATTGGTGCTCGCCGGAATGGAATTGATTCCCGGCGCGATCCGCGAGGCGCTCGACGCACTGGAATCCGGCACGGCGGTGTGGCGCCCACAGGACAAGTCGCAGCGGACCTACTTCCACAAGCGCAGCGAGCGCGACAGCCGAATCGATTGGCGCACAACGGCGGTCGACTTGGAGCGGTTCGTGCGCGCGCTGTCCGAACCATATCCGCGCGCGTTCAGCTTCTACCGCGGCGCGAAGGTCGAAATCCTGCACGCCGAGATCTCCGAGGCCGGTTACGGCGGCACGCCAGGGCGAGTGATCGTGCAGGAGGGCGGCGGTGTCGTGGTGTGCGGTCCCGACGCCCATCGCGGTAACGGCAAGGGGCTGTTGATCAAACGCGTGCGCACCGCCGATGGCGTCGAACATGCGGGTGCCGAATTCTTCAGTGGCGGAGGTTATCTCACCGACGCGCCGGAGTGAACGGCCGTGGCAGCATCGTCCGACCAGAGGCCGAAGGAATATGTCGACCATCGAAACAGCCAGGCAAGCGGTGGCTTTCGCGCGTCCGCTGTCCGCGGCGCAGCGCAGGGCCTGGTTCGTGCAGACCAGAGACCCCGATGACACCACCCTCAACACCTGTCTCGCCTTCCGGCTGACCGGCGCACTCGATCCGGCCCGGCTGCGTCGTGCGGTCGAAACCGTGGTGGCCAGGCACGACATTCTGCGCACCACATATGGCTGCGGCCCCGATGGCGAGCCGGTGCAGCTCGTTCGCGACGAACTGCCCGGGTGGTGGCGCGAACACGACGTGTCGACGGCGACCGAACTCGGCCGGGACCGCAGGGTGCGGGTGCTGATTCACCGGGCGCTCGGCAGACCGTTCGAGCTGGCCGACGAGGCGCCGCTGCGGATTACGCTGATCCGGACCGGCGCGACCGAATTCGTTTTCGTACTGATCGCGCACACCATCTGCTGGGACGACGACTCGTGGGACATCTTCCGCGCGGAGGTGAACGCGGCCTACCGTGGCACCGAATTACCCACGCTCACCACGCAATTCGTCGATATTGCGGTCTGTGACGACCGGGCGGACGAATCGGCGCTCGGGTTCTGGCGGGAGACGCTGCGGCCGCTGCCGGGCGCGCTGGAGCTGCCGGGCCGTCCGACCGGTGTTTACCCGCCACCGGTCGGCTCTGCCGCTCGCCAGTCCACCGGTGGTGCCCGGCGGAGCGGGCGGTGCACCGTGGCGGTGCCCGCCGACCTGGTCGGTCAGGTGTCCGCATTCGCCACCGCGTACCGGGTTTCGGCATTCGCGGTGCTGTTCGCCAGTTATCAGGCGATCGTCCACCGGTACACCGCCGCAACCGATTTCCTGGTCGCGGTGCCGGTGACGGACCGGGATCCGGCGAGCGTATCGATGATCGGCTACTTCGGCGATACGCTGCTGCTGCGCGCGACACCGCGGCCCGGCGACCGGTTCGCCGACGTTGTCGCCGCGGTCGAGTCGCACTGCGCAGCGGCCTTCGCGAACCAGGGTGTCGGCATCGACCGGGTGGTGCGCGAACTCAATCCGGACCGCAGCGCCGGTCGCGACGGCCTGGCCGAGCTGGTGCAGGTCGGCTTCGGTGCGCGGGAGGGTGCGCGCGGCTTCGAATTCGATGGAATCAACTGTGCTGCGGTCGAATTCGGCGGCCACGCGGCGCAACTGCCGCTGTCGGCTACCGCGGTGCTCGACGGGTCGGCGGTGCGGCTGGAAGCCGAATACCTCGACGACGTGCTGTCCGCCGAATTGGTCGAGCAGTTGCTGCGGCACTGGTTGACCCTGCTGCGTCGCGCACTCGCCGATCCGGCCCGCCCACTCGGCGCGTTGGAGCTGTTCGAGCCGGGCGAGCGGGCCGAACTGCTCGCGCTCTCGCGCGGCCCGGTGGTGCCGACCACGCCGGGCACGGTCGTCGAACTGTTCGGCCGCCGGGTGGCCGCGACACCTGATGCGGTGGCCGTCGTCGCGCCCGGTCGTGCCGGTGCACCCGACCTGGAGCTGACCTACGCGGCACTGCATCAGCGTGCGAATCGGTTGGCGCACTGGCTGATTCGCCAGGGCATCGGTGCGGAGGATATCGTCGCGTTGCGGCTGGGGACCTCGGTGGAATTCGTGGTCGCGGTGCTGGGCGTGCTCGCGGCGGGTGCCGCGTATCTGCCCGTCGACCCGGCGGGGACCGCCGCCGGGGTGGCGTGCCGACTGCTGCTCGACGCGGCCGATCTCGCAGCCGCCGAGCAGGCGGCGGCCGTGCTGCCCTGGCACGCGCCGACCGATGCCGAGCGGGTGCGCCCGCTGCGTCCGGACAATCTGGCCTACCTGGTCCACACCTCCGGGTCGACCGGAAAACCCAAGGGCGTACCGGTTTCCCACGCCGCGCTGACCGAACACCTCACCGGTTTCGCGGCCGAATGGGGTATCGGACCCGCGGATCGGCTGTTGCAGTCGGCGCCGGTGGGTTTCGACGCGTCGCTGCTGGACATTTTCGTGACGCTGACCGTCGGCGCGCGCCTGGTCATTCCGAAACCCGATGCGTTCAACGACATTCCGTACATCGCGGAGCTGATCGCCCGATACGGCGTCACGGTGCTGCACCTGGTGCCATCGACGCTGAGTACCTTGCTGCTGCTGCCCGAGGTGAGCGAATGGCGGGCGCTGCGGCATGTTCCGGTCGGCGGCGAGGCGCTGCTCGGTGAGGTGGCCGATCGGTTCGCCGGTGTATTCGACGCCGAATTGCGCAACCACTACGGCCCGACGGAGGCGGTGGTCTCGGCAACGCATTTCACCGTCGACGGCCCCCAAGGCACCGGGATCGTGCCGATCGGCAGGCCGAACCGGAATGTGTACGCTCACCTGCTCGACGCGCGGCTGCGGCCGGTGCCGCACGGCGTTGTCGGCGAAATATATTTGGGCGGAAATCAATTGGCCCGTGGCTATCTGAACCGGCCCGGCCAGACCGCGGCCCGCTTCGTCGCCGATCCGTACCTGCCGGGGCAGCGGCTCTATCGCACCGGTGATCTGGCGCGGCGCGGCCCCGACGGGGTGCTGGAATTCGTCGGCCGGGCGGATGCACAGGTGAAGGTGCGCGGGCACCGGGTGGAACTCGGCGAGGTGGAGGCCGCCGTCGCCGGCCATCCCGCGGTGGCGCAGTGCGTTGTGATCGCCGCGACCGACGCCGCGATCGGCACCATGCTCGCGGCATACGTCGTTCCCGTGCCCGGCGCGGCCATCGATCTGGAATCGGTACGGGCACATGCCGATACCGTGTTGCCCGGATATCTGCGGCCCGCGGCGTACACGGTGCTGGCGGCGATTCCGCGCACCGCCAACGGCAAACTCGACCGGTCCGCGCTGCCCGTCGCGGTTCGCACTGCGCGCCGACCCTATCGGGAACCGGCGTCCGCCAACGAGATTCGGCTCGCCGAAGAGTTCGGACGGTTGCTCGGGCTTGCGCGGGTCGGCGCCGAGGACTCGTTCTTCGAACTGGGCGGGCATTCGCTGCTCGCGCATCGGCTGCTGGCGTGGATCCGCGACGCATTCGGCATCGGGCTCGACGTGCGGGTGCTCTTCGACACCCCGAGCGTCGCGGGTCTGGCGGCGCTACTGGAGGCGCGCACGGCCGAGGCGAGCCGGGCGGTGCGCGCACCGGAGCTGAGCGACGAGGTGCGGCGGCGGGTGGTGCAGGAGTGGGCCACCGGTGTCGAACTATCCGATGTGCCAACGCTTTCCGCCCTGCTCGCGCGCGGCCGGACCTTTCCGGCAGACCGCGTCGCGGTGCGCTGCGGGACTACGGAGACGACATACGGAGAGTTCTTCGCCGGACCGCCCGCAGGCCTAGGCGGGTTGGCCGCGGCGCTCGACGCGACCGCCCGGCGCGGCGAACAGCTCGTGCTGCCCGGTGTGGACGGGTCGACGATCGTGCTCGACGGCGCGGCACTCGCCGCGGCCGTGGCGGACCGGCGTGCGGTGCTGGCCGACAGCCGCCCGCGCACCGATCCCGCGCTCGGCCGGGTTGCGGTGCGTTCGACCGATGCGCCGCTGAGGAGCGTGCGCTGCTGTGTCGAACTGCTGGCCGCGCTCGCCGACGGCGCAACCCTGGTGATCGATCCGGAGATAGTCGAAAATGGTTCGGCGAGACAGGCTTTCAGCTACCGCGTGGCCGGGTACGCGGGGGTTGTCGCGCGCGGACCCGCGGACGGCTCCCGGCGGGTGCGCCCGGTGCCGGGCGCGAAGGTGCTCGTGCTGGACGAGTCGTTGCAGCCGGTTCCGCCGGGAGTGCCGGGCGCGGTGTATGTGGGTGGCGCGGCGCTGGTTTCCGGATACCGGGACGCGTGCGCGGCCGATCGGTTCGTCGCGGATCCGTTCGTCCCGGGCGCCAGGCTGTTCCGCACCGACGATCATGCGCACTGGGATGCCGAGGGTTGGCTGGTGCTGACAGCAAATGATAGGTTAGCCTAACCTAGCTCAGGGCCTGGCTGTGTGCCCGGGATTCGACGAAGGAGACGCAGAGTGGAAGTGGGCCCGCGAACGATGGCCCGGCGCAGGCGATCCGGATACGGGTTGCTGACCCGCATCGGGTTGACCGTGGTCGCGCTCGGTATTTCCGCCGGTGCGGTGGCCTGTGGCGGTGGTGCCGACACCGGCAAAGCCGACGGCGCCGCAGCGGTGACCATCAAGCACTCCTTCGGTGAGACCAAGATCGATGGCAGCCCGAAACGGGTTGTCGCGCTTGGAAACCAGTGGCTCGACGCGGTCCAGTCACTCGGCGTGCAACCGGTCGGCTACCTCGACAACACCATGGGCGTCACCGGTGGCACCGCGCCGTGGGAGCCGGAGGCGCTGAAGCGGTCCACCGCGCTGAACCTCAACGGCGACATCGTCGAACAGATCGCCGCGCTCGAACCCGATCTGATCCTGGTGCCCGGGTACCAGGTGGACAAGACCATGTACGAGAAACTGTCCAGGCTCGCCCCGACAATCGGCCCGGTGACGTCAGGCGCCCAGATCGACAACTGGAGCGACGAGGTGACCGCGCTCGGCACGGTATTCGGTAAGCGCGCCGACGCGGACAAGGTCATCGCGGGCGTGCGGGACCGTATTTCCGCCGCGGCGCAACGTCATCCGGGACTGTCCGGTAAGACCTTCCTCACCTGCATGCTCACCGCGCCGACGCAGCTCATGGTGCTCGCCGATCCCAAGGACGGCTCCGCCGAACTCTTCAACCGGCTCGGGCTGCGCATTCCGGAGCACATCGCCAAGGAGGCGCCGCTCGGCGGCAGGTTGGCGCTCTCGCCGGAGCGGCTGGCCGATCTGGACGCGAACCTGCTGATCTGCGGCGCGATGCCGGGCCTCGCGGAGAAACTCACCCAGTTGCCCGGCTATGCCGAACTGCCGTCGGTGCGTGCGGGCAGCTTCGCCGCCGTCGACGTGATGACCATCAGCGCCATCAATTCGCCGACCGCGCTGTCGGTGCCGTACCTGCTCGACAAGCTCGAGCCCGCGCTGGCCGCCGCCGGGTAGCGCTCGCCCGATCCAGCTCGAAAGGACCGCAATGTCAGACACATTCGCACCGGCCGCGGCCGAGCGCGGCACCCCGCTCTCGCCCGCGCAGCAGGCGGCGCTGCTGCCGGAACGGTTGCACGGCACGCCGACCGTCAATCTCTTTGTCGCGCTGGAGATCTCCGGTCCGGTCCAGGTGACCGAACTGGCAAGGGCATTCGCCGAGGTGCTCGCGCGGTACGAGATCCTGCGCACAGTCTACCCGGCGGACCGCCGAATTCCGTATCAGCAGGTATTGCCGGAGGCCGATCGGGTGCTGGAGCTCGCGGGTCGGATCGATCCGGCGGAACTGGATGCGCGGTTGCTCGACGACGCGGCATATCGATTCGAACCGGCGCGCGAGACTCCGGTGCGGGCACGGTATTACGAACTACCCGAGCATGGCGTGCTGTCCATCGCGGTGCATCCGGTCGCCGCAGACGATCAGGGACTGGAACTGCTTGTGCGTGCCCTGCTCGCGGCGTATTTCGGTGCCGCGCAGGGCAATTCGGCGCAGTATCGGGAATTCGTCCCGGCCCAGCTGCGGGATATGGCGGCCAACGATCCGGATCTGGCCTACTGGCGCGATCGGCTCGCCGAGCTGCCCACCGCACCGGTATCGGTGCGGTCCACCGGTGACGTCCAACGGGTGCTGCGGGTCGATCCGGATACCCTCGCCGCGTTGGTCGCCGCCGATCCGGGCGCGGACAGCGCCGCGGTATTCGCCGCGCTGGTGACGACGACACTGGCGGAAGCCGGTCTGGGGCGGGATATCCCGGTCGGGCTGGTCGACCCGTTCCGCTCGGCGCCCGGCGCGGACGCGGTACTCGGCAACTTCGCCAACCATCTGGTGCTGCGCATGGACGCGCAGGGCGAACGGACACCGCGGGCGATCATCGCCGCGGCGGCCGAGCGCACCGCCGAGGCGCGGGCGCATGCGCGCACCCGCATCGAACGGCTCACCCATCTGATCGGCGGCGGGGCGCGGCGCTCGCTGTTCGCCGTCTCGCTGCGGGTACATCAGGACTCGGCGGTCGATGCGCCGCACGGGTGGACCGTGCGGGAACTGTTGCGCCGCAACGCCCGTCCGGTCGGCGCCGACCTCGTCTTCGATGTCGCCGTCGACGCCGAGGGCGCTCGGGTGCGCATTGATTTCCCCGCGGCGCTGGCAGGTTCGCCCGCGGTCGACGAGTTCGTCCGGCAGTTCGTCGCCCGGTGCCGCACCTGGGCCGCGAATCTCGATGCGGTGCTTCCGGATTCGGCCGCCCAAGGGTTCACCCTCTTCCCAGCGCCCCAGACGGAATTTCCCGGGCTTCCCGGACAGGGCGGGCCGCCTGCCACCGAAACCGAGCGGGTGCTCGTCGAAACCATCAGGGAGATACTGGAATTCGACGAGGACGAGGAAATCGGGCGCGCCGACACCTTTTTCTCGCTCGGCGGCGACAGCATCGCGGCCCTGCGGTTGGTGACCCTGCTGGGTGAGCGCGGCTACGTCGTCGAGGTGCCGACGGTGTTCGGCTTCCCGGTGCTGCACGACCTCGCCGCCGAAATCGACCGTGCGGCAGCCGCACCAGCACCCGCGGCGGTGCGGGCCGGTAATGCGCCGATGAGCGCCTCCGGACTGGACGCGGCCGCACTGCGCGCGCTCGGCAACCGGCTCGCCGCCGAATGAGCGCCGAACTGCTCGACGTCATCGCGCTGTCGCCGCTGCAGCGCGGGCTGTATACGGTGAGCACGACGACGCGCGGCATCGATCCGTACCTGGTGACCTTCTCGGTGCGGGTGGAGAATCTGACCGATCCGGCGGGCCTGCGCCGTGCGTTCGACCAACTGCTGCAACGCTATCCGCAGCTCGGTGCCCGCGTGGTGAGCGACGGTCTGCCGCATCCGGTGCTGGTGATCACCTCGGCGGGCCGCATCGACTGGCGCGAAACCGATCTGCGGCAGACCGACGACCCGGTCGCCGCGGCCCGGAATGCCTACGCCAGGGAGGGCCGCAGGCGGCTCGATCTGGACAAGGGGCCGCTGTTCCGGGTGACGCTCGCCCGGGTCGCCGAGCTCGACTACGAATTGATCTGCACCGCACACCATCTCGTGCTGGACGGCTGGTCCATTCCGATCATGTTCGCCGACCTGATCGCACTACACCAGGGCAAAACCCTGCCCGCACCGCCGCCGCTGCGCGACCATGCGGCTTGGCTGGCCACCAAGGACACCGACGAGTCGCGCCGGGTCTGGGGCGCCGCGCTGGCCGGACTGGAACCCATGCCGATGCTGGTGCCGCCCGCCGATCCGGACCTGCCGGTGGTGGGTGAGGCCAGATTCGGCGCGGCCGAGACCGCCGAGGTGACCGCATGGGCGCGGGCCCGCGGCCTCACCATGAACACCCTTCTGCAGCTGAGCTGGGCCCGCATCCTGTCCGGACTGGTCGGCCGCGACGAAGTGGTATTCGGTCAGACCACCTCGGGCCGCGACGCGACGCTGCCCGGCGCCGAACAGTTGGTCGGCGCGTTGGTCGCGACCATTCCGGTGCGGGTCGTGGTGGATGAGCGGGCACCGGCCGATGCGGCCGCGCAGCTGCAGCGCGAGGTGGCCCGGCTGCGCGCGCACGAGTACCTCGGCATGGCCGAGATCACCAGGCAGGCCGGGACCGGACAGCTCTTCGACACCCTGTTCGTCTTCGAGAACGTGCCGGTGGGCGGCATGAGCGGCGCGATGCCGATGGGCGGCGGCGCGCGGTTGATCGCCCGGCGCATCGACTCGCCGAGCCACTATCCGCTCACCATGGTGCCGATCGTAGAAGACGGCGAATTGGTCAGCCGGGTCGAGCTGCGCCGCGATCTGGTCGACCGGTTCGATCCCGATCGGCTGGCCCGCCGGATGCTCGCGGTGCTACGCGGACTGATCCGGGCGGACCGCCTGTGCGACGTCGACATTCTGCTCGATGACGAAGCCCCTGTGCTCGAGTCGGATGTTGCGGTGCAACGGGTTTCGGGGGCGGTACCAGGTGAGCTGGTGGCGGGGCAGCCTTCGGGCACCGTCCCGGACGTGCTGCTCGCCGCGGCCGAACGTACGCCCGGCGCGGTCGCGGTCGTTGACACCGCGGGGGAACAGAGCTTCGGCGAATTCGCCGCTGCGGTCAGGGCGTTGGCGCGGAACCTGCGTGCGCTCGGACTCGGCGCGGGGGCCGCGGTCGCCGTCGCCCTACCGCGCGATCGGCGAGTTCTGCACGCCCCCTTCGCGATCGGGCACGCCGGTGCGGTCTGCGTACACGTCGATCCGGCGACTCCGGTCGATCGGCTCGCCTATCTGTTGGAGACCTCCGGAGCGCGGGTGGTGCTCGCCGATCCGGAGCTGACCCCGGCGCTCGACGCGGTGCGGGCCGCGGGTGTCGAAGTGCGGCAGGCGATTCCGGATGCGTCGGGTGGTCTGCGTGTGGTAGGAGCAGCGCCGGCCGACACCGGTGGGCTGGTGGGTGCGGGACAAGCCGATGTCGCCGGGCGTGCGTCGGCGGCCGGCCCGTTCTATGTCGTATTCACCTCCGGCACCACCGGCCGTCCGAAAGGCGTTGTGGTGCCGCATGGTGCGGTGCTCAATCACTGGGCGAACCACCGGCGCAGGATATTCGAGCCGGTCGCGGCGCGGCTCGGCCGTCCGCTGCGGGTCGGGCACGGTTGGTCGACCGGGTTCGACGCCGCATGGCAGCCGACGGTCGCGCTGCTCAGCGGGCATACGGTGGTGCTGCTCGACGATGCGACGCGCACCGATGCCGAACGGATCGTCGCGGCGATCGACCGGGACCGGATCGATATGTTCGACACCTCACCGTCGATGTTGCAGCGATTGATCGCCGCCGGCCTACTCCGCGAGCGTGCGGGCGCGGCGGAAGACGGAGCCGACGGTGCGGGCGAATGCTGCGCGCTGGCGGTGCTCGCGCTCGGCGGTGAGGCGATCAGCCCGGATACCTGGAATCGGTTGCGCGGGCTGGCAAGTACCAGCGTGCTCAATTTCTACGGGCCGACCGAGACGACGGTCGAGGCGTTCATGGCCGAGGTCGACGCGCATCCGGCGCCGACCATCGGACGCCCGTTCGACGGGATGACCGCCGAGGTGCTCGACCACCGCCTGCGCCCGGTGCCGCCGGGTGGCCGTGGTGAGCTGTATCTCTCGGGCGCCCAACTCGCGCTCGGCTATCTCGGCCGGGCCGCGGCCACCGCCGCGTCCTTCGTCGCGGGTCCGAGCGGAAGGCGTTACCGCACCGGCGATCTGGTGCGTCGCACGCCCGCATCGACCGTGGTGTACGAGGGCCGGATCGACAACCAGGTGAAGATCAACGGCTACCGCGTCGAGCCCGACGAGACCGCGGCGGTGCTGCGCGAACTGGCGGGTGTGCGTCAGGCAGCGGCGCTGGCCTTCGTCGAGAACGGCCGGACCCGGCTCGGTGCGCTGGTGGTCGGCGCGGTGTCGATCGGGGATATCCGGACCGAGTTGGCGCATCGCCTGCCGCAGTTCCTGATTCCGGCGCGAATCGTGCTGGTCGACGAAATACCGTTGAACCGCAACGACAAACTCGATGCCCACCGAGCGACCGAATTGCTGGCAAGGCCGGTCGGCGAGATCGTCGCACCGGCCTCGGATACCGAGCGGATGCTGCTCGAACTCGTTGCCGCCATGGGCGATTCGCATCGACAGCAGCGGATCGGCATGTCGGACAGCCTGGTCGAGATCGGCCTGGACAGTATCGGCGTCATCGATCTGGTGTCGCGGCTGCGCGGCGCGGGTCACCGGATCGCCGCGCGGGATGTGCTGGCTGCCGCGGATCTGCGCGAACTCGCCGTGCGGCTCGATCAACTCGGGCCGCACCGGGACGAGACCGATGCGGTGCCCGCGGGTGCGGTCATTCCGCTGACCGCGTTGGCGCAGGAGATCATCGCGCACGGCGACTTCCGCTATCTGGCGCAGAGTCAGGTGATCACGCTGCCGCCCGACGCGACGCCCGAACTGGTCGCGGATCGGCTTGCCGCGCTGGCGAAAGCGCACCCGGCATTGCGTTCCCGGCTCGGCGCGGTGGACGGCACGCCGGTCTTGATCGTCGGTGAATCGTCGCCGCCCGCGGTGACGGTGGTTACCGGGGCGAATCCGGCGCGCAGGCGCGAACTGCTCGCCGAAACGGTGCTGCGGCTCGCACCCGAGGAAGGGCGCATGGTCGCGGCGACGCTGCTCGACGGCACCGCGGTGGACGGAACGCCGGAACGGTTGCTGCTGCTGTCCATTCACCATCTGGCGGTGGACGTGGTGTCGTGGCTGATCCTCGCCGACGATCTGCGGCTGATGGCCGACGGGCTGCCTCCGATCAACGAAACCCGTTCCGAGACAGCGCCGCAGGCGTGCACAACCGCACCACCGGTGCTCGGCGTCCCGCTGCGCGGGCGGCTCACCGAGCCGGCGAGGGATCGTATGGCCGCGGTGCTGACCCGAGTTGTCGAACTCGGTGCCGAAAGCACCGGACGACTGCTGCGGCTGTGCACCGAAACCGGTGTGCCGCTGGAGGATTTGCTCCTGGTGGCCAGCGCGGCCCTGATCGCCGAGACGGCAGATCAGGACGGGCGGGTCTCGGTGACCAGGGAATCGCACGGGCGCGCCGACGACGACAGCAGGCAGGTCGGCTGGTTCACCGTGGAGGAGACGGTGACCGTCGCGCTCGCGGAGCTGACGGGGTGGACGCCCGCCGCGGGCAGGCCACCGCTGGCGGACCGGACTACCGCCGCGCGCGGCCAACTGCGGCTGAATCATCTCGGACGCTTCGATGTGCTCGAATTCGGTTCCGGCCCTTGGGCTCCGGTGCCGATGGCCGATTTCGCCGAGGAATTCGGCGCTGCCGCGCATCCGGAGCTGCCACTGCGGTTCACCATCGATATTTCCACGGCGGTGGTGGTACGTGCGGATGGACCATCGCTGGTGGCGCGGCTCGATATCAATTCGGCGGTGCTCGATGCGGCGGGGGCCGACGCATGCGCCGAGGGCTGGTCGGCGCGGATCGCGGACTTCCTCGATCCAGTGGCGGCCGTCGCGCAATAACCAGGAGGCGCGGTACCAGGGCGGTGCATGCGCTACGATCTCGAATGTTAGATAAGGCTTACCTTAGTGTTTTGGTGGGTCGGATACGGTTACGAGGAGTCTGATGCTCGGCAAGGCGGAAATTCGCGCGATCGTCGCGGAGAATCTCGGCATCGCTCAGGAGACGATCGGTGACGACGACGACCTGGTGAGCCTGGGTATGCACTCGATGATGCTCATGCGCCTCGCGTCGAAGTGGCGCAAGCAGGGCTACGACGTGCGCAGTTCGAGCCTCGCCCTGGAACCGACCATCGGCGCATGGGCCGGGCTGCTCGGCGTACCCGAATCGGCCGCACCGGACCAGCCCGGCACCGAGGAAAGTCGTTCCGGCACAGATGAATTCGCGCTGGCCACCATGCAGCACGCCTACTGGGTCGGCCGCAGGCAGGATCAGCGCCTCGGCGGCGTCGCCGCCCACCTCTACGTCGAATTCGACGGCGCCGGAATGGATGCCGAGCGGCTGCGGCGGGCGGCCGAGCGGCTGCTGCGGCGGCACGACATGCTGCGCGCGCAGTTCCTGGACAGCGGCACCCAGCGGATCATGCCGGAGCCGCCGCTGCCGGTGTGCACGATCACCGATCTCGCCGGAGCCGACCCGGAAGTCGCCGCAACCGAATTGGCGCGGATTCGGCAGGACAAGAGCCACCAGCGGATGGATATCGCGGCGGGCCGGGTTGTCGATATCGCGGTCACGCTGCTGCCGGATGGCGGCCATCGCCTGCACCTCGACGTCGATATGGTCGCCGCCGACGCCCAGAGCTACCGCAGGATCCTGGACGACCTCGCCGCGCTGTACGAATCCGACACCGCCGACCCGAATCCGGTCGGTTACACCTTCCGCGACTATCTGTCTGCCAAAGAGCGCACCACACAAGATAATTCGGCCGACCGGCAGTGGTGGGAGCGCAAACTGCCCGAACTGCCCGACATCCCGTCGCTGCCGGTGCTGCCGGAGAGCGAGCGGCGCGACCCGTCCCGCAGCATCCGGCTGCACCACTGGTTCGATGCCGCGGCCAAGGCCCGGCTGCATGCGAAGGCACACGGTCACGGCGTCACGCCCGCGGTCGCACTGGCCACCGTCTTCGGTGAGGTGATCGCCCGCTGGTCGGCCCGCCAGCGCTTCCTGCTGAATGTGCCGCTGTTCAACCGCGAGCCGCTGCACGACGAGATCGACCGGGTCGTCGGCGATTTCACCAATTCGGTGCTGGTCGATGTCGACGCGAGTGTCGGCGAGTCGATGGTGGCGCGGGCCAAGCGGCTGCAGCGCGAATTGCACACCTGCGCGGCGCATTCCGGTTACGAAGGGCTGGACGTGCTGCGCGATCTCGGGCGGCTGCGCGGCGCGCCGGTGACGCCGTCGGTGGTGTTCACCTCCGGCCTCGATCTCGGAGAACTGTTCTCCGAGCGGGTGATTCGGACGCTGGGCACACCCGTGTGGATCCTCTCGCAGGGTCCGCAGGTCGATCTGGACGCGCAGGTGGTCGAGTTGCACGGCGGCCTGCTGGTGAACTGGGATATCCGCCGCGACGCGCTGCCCGCCGGTGTGGCCGACGCGATGTTCGAGCAGTTCCGCCGCACGCTGGACGCGCTGGTCGAACCGGATGCCGACTGGACCGCGGACCTGCGGGTCGAACTGCCCGCCGACCAGCGCGCGGTGCGGGCGGCGGCCAACGACAGCGCATTCGAGCTCGGCACGCGCACCCTGCACGGCGCGTTTTTCGAACTGGCCCGGCGACAGCCGGAGCGGACCGCGCTGCGCTGGCGCGACGGCGGCACGCTCGACTATGGCGAACTGGCCGATCAGGCGCTCGCGGTGGCACACGCGCTGACCGAGGCGGGCGTGCGTCCCGGCGACACCGTCGCGGTCATCCTGCCCAAGGGCCACCGGCAGATCCCAGCGGTGCTCGGCGTGCTCGCCGCGGGCGCTGCCTACCTGCCGATCGGTACCGATCAGCCGAATCTGCGCCGCGACCGAATCCTGTTGCGCGGCAACGTGTCCGTGGCGCTGGTCGAGGACGTAACGGGTGTGCCGGACGGGGTGACCGCCCTGCCGCTCGCCGATGCGCTGACCGATTCGCGGCTGCCGCGCCCGCACGACACCGATCCGGACGCGGTGGCATACGTGCTGTTCACCTCGGGCTCCACCGGCGAGCCCAAGGGCGTCGAGGTGAGTCACCGCGCGGCGGCGAACACCATCGACGCCATCGACACCCGCTTCGGCATCGGCGCGGACGATCGCACGATCGGGCTGTCCGCGCTCGGCTTCGACCTGTCGGTGTACGACATCTTCGGCCCGCTGTCCCGCGGCGGCGCGCTGGTTTGTGTCGATACCGCGAGCGAGCGTGACGCGGCGGCCTGGGCCGAGCTCATCGCCGAAGCCGGTGTCACCGTGCTGAATTGCGCGCCGGGGCTGGTCACCATGCTCGCCGATACCGCGACGCCGGACCAGCTGACCACCCTGCGCCTCGTGCTAACCGGCGGCGATCGGGTGAAAACGCAACTGGCGCAGCGACTTCGGTCAACCGTGCCGGGGCTGCGCTTCGTCGGGCTCGGCGGCACCACCGAAACCGCGATCCATTCGACCGTATGCGAGGTCACCGACGACTTCCCGGCCGAATGGGCCAATGTGCCATACGGTAAGCCGCTGGCCAATGTGCGGCTGCGGGTGGTCAACGAGCGCGGCGAGGACTGCCCGGATTGGGTGCCCGGCGAGCTGTGGATCGGCGGCGCGAGCGTCGCCGACGGTTACCGCGGCGATCCAGAGCGCACCGCCGACCGATTCGTCGAATCGGCGGGCGTGCGCTGGTATCGCACCGGCGATCTGGCGCGCTACCTGCCCGACGGTACCGTCGACTTCCTCGGCCGCGCGGATCATCAGGTGAAGATCCGCGGCTACCGGGTGGAACTCGGCGAGGTGGAATCCGCGCTCGCCGCGCTGCCCGGGGTGGACGAGGCCGTGGCACTGCGCACCGAGGCGGGCCGGTTGGCGGCCGCGGTGCGCGCGACGGCCCTCGCCGACGAGATCACCGCGGCACTGCGAAAGATGTTGCCCAGCTATATGATTCCGGACCGGCTAGAGGTGCGCGCGGATCTCCCGCTGACCGCGAACGGCAAATTGGACCGGGCCGCCATCCGCCGCGCGCTCGGCGCGGACGACCCCGCCGCCCGCGCGGCATACGTGGCGCCCGCCGATGCGGTGGAGGCGGCGGTGGAATTCATTGCCGCCCAGGTGCTCGGCGCCGAGCGGATCGGAGTCGAGACCGACTTCTTCGACGCCGGTGGCGATTCCATCCTGGCGACGCGGTTCACCGGACAGATTCGCGGCCTGCTCGCGGTATCCGATTTCGGGGTCACCGGCGTCTTCGACGGCCGCACCGTGCGCGGTATCGCCGCCGGGTTGCGCGCTACGGAGGCGAATCCGCAACGGCTGGAACAGGTTTGCCGAATTCTGCTGGAGTTGGCCGAGGTGCGGGTGCCCGAGCCCGCCCCGGTATAGCCGCACTGGTTGTCGACGAAGGATTGGTTTGACGTAGATGCGATCGCTGGAAGACCTACAGGAGGCGATGCGGGTCCGGCTCGCCCAGGAGGGGCTGGACACCGCGCCCGGAGTGCCGGTGCGGCGCGACCCCACCCGCGCTGCCCTCTCGTTCGGGCAGCGCTACGTGTGGGCGCACCAGCAGATCGCGCCGGAAAGCACCGCCTACAATCTCTGCCTCGCACTGACTTTCACCGGTGAGGTGTCCGGCATCGCGCTGCGCCGCGCCTTCGACGCACTCGCCGAGCGGCACGAGGTACTGCGCACCACCTACCACAACGACGAGCAGGGCGAGCCCTACCAGCTGATACACGCCGAACTGCCGCCGCGGGTGCGCGATGTCGACCTCGCCGGGCTTGCCGAGGCGGACGCGGCACGTGAGCTCGACGAACTGGTCGCGGCGGCCGCGACGGAAACCTTCGATCTGTCACGGGAATCCTCGATGCGGCTGACCTTCGTGCGCCGCGATCCGCACACCGTGGTCGTGGTGCTGGTGATTCAGCACATCGCATGGGACGGTATGACGCTGCCCGCTCTTTCGCGGGATATCGAGCGGTTCTACCGTGCGGCGCTGACGGATTCGCTGCGGGTGGAACCGCTGCGCAGACAGGTCGCCGATTTCGCGGAATGGGAGCAGGATCGCTTCGCCGAGACGGACCACCATGCGGCGGAGGCATTCTGGGCCGGACAGTTCGACGGTGAGGTGCCCGAACTGCAACTGCCCTACAACCGGCGGCCCGCCACCGTCACCGAGCGCGGCACCCGGCTGGACCGGCTGCTCAGCGCCGCCGCCGACGCGAATCTGCGCGCGCTGAGCGCGAATTCGGGCGCGACGCCGTTCACCGTCTTCCTCGCCGCGTACTACGTCGCGCTGCGCCGGATGACCGGACAGTCCGAGATCGTCGTCGGCACCACGGTGGCCAATCGCGAAGAGTCCGGTATGGACCAGCTGATCGGCAACCTCAGCAATATGCTGCCGCTGCGGTTCACCGCGGGCGCGCCGACCTTCGGCGCGCTGATCGAGCAGGTGCGCTCGGTGACCGCTGCGGCCTTCCGGCACAAGCATTTTCCGCAGGAGATGCTGGTTCGTGCGGTGAACCGGGCGACGGGCAATGTCGGCTCACGCCTGTTCGACACCATGGTGCTGTTCCTGCACCAGCAGATCGACGGACCGCGGCTGCCCGGTGCGACCACCAGCTGGCAGCTGGCCGACCACGGGGCCGCGCTGTTGCCAATCGCGGTCGAGGCGTTCATGCACGCCGACCGGGTCGACGTCCAGATCACTTACCGCACGGACCTTTTCGATGCGTCGACAATCGAGCGACTGCACGACTACATCGATCGCACGCTGGCCGACGCCACCGCGGACACGCCGCTGGACCGGCTGCTCGTGCTCTCGCCCGCCGACCGAGCCGCGGTGGAAACCTGGTCGCGGGGCGGCGTCGTGCCGATCGAACGTCCGACGGTCGACGCGATGATCCGGCATTCGGCCATCACCTACCCGGACCGGATTGCCGTGGTATTCGGTGACATCGAGCTCACCTATGCCGAATTCGATTCGCGGGTCAATGGACTCGCGCGATTGCTGATCGAACGCGGTGTGCGGGTCGGCGATCGGGTCGGCGTATACGCCGAGCGCAGCGAACGGCTGCCGGTGGTATTCGCCGCGGTACTGCGGGCGGGCGCGGTTTATGTGCCCATCGATCCGAGCTACCCGGCCGATCGCATCGAATATCTGCTCGGCGATGCCGAATCCACCGTTGTGGTCGTATCCACCTCCGGCGGGTATCCGCATGCTACGCCGGTGCTCGACCTCGACGATCCGGCCGTGACGGAACAGCTTGCCCGACACGATGATTCGTCGCTGCGACCGGACGAGCTCACCCGCCCGATCCACCCACTCGACGCTGCCTACCTGCTGTACACCTCGGGCACGACGGGCAGGCCCAAGGGCGTGGTGATCAACCACCGGGCGGTGGCCAACCACGTCCAGTGGATGCGCGACTACCTCGGGTTCGGCGTCGAGCGCATTCTGCAGAAGGCGCCGATCGGCTTCGACGTCTCGGTATTCGAACTGGTGAACGCGCTGTGCACCGGTTCGGCGACGGTGCTGCCGCCGCCGGACTGGTGGCAGGCCGACGTGGAGGCGCTGGCCGGAATCATCCACCGCCACCGCATCACCCAGATCTCGCTGGTGCCGAGCGTGGTCCGCGCCTTCCTCGACGCCAACCCGGATCCGGATCGGCTGCGCTCCATGCGATTCGTCTATCTCGGCGGCGAGGCGGTACCGCCGCCGCTGGTCGAGGAGGCGAGCCGGGTCTTCGGTGGAACGGTGCTCGGACTGTATGGCCCGACCGAGGCGGCCATGGACCTCACCCACGAGGATTTCGCGGGCGCACTGGCCCGGCCGGCGGAGTTCCGGTCGGCATTGATCGGTCTGCCCGAATGGAATTCGTCGGTCTACGTGCTGGACGAGCGGCTGCGTCAGGTGCCGCCCGGCGTCACCGGCGAGTTGTATCTCGGCGGCGTGCAGTTGGCCCAGGGCTACCACCGCAGGCGGGGCCTGAGCGCGGCCGCCTTCGTCGCGTGCCCGTTCGCCGACGAGCCGGGCGCGCGGATGTACCGCACCGGCGATATCGTGCGCTGGCATCCCAGCGGCAGCCTGGAATACCTGGGCCGGGCCGACGATCAGGTCAAGATCCGCGGCCACCGCATCGAACTCGGTGAGGTCGGCTCGGTGCTGCGCCAGGTGGACGGCATCGCGGCGGCCGCTGCCGTCGCCGTCCGGCGCGCCGGGGGCGCGGCATTGGTCGCCTACTATGTGCCCGAACCGGATTCGCCGCTGGTCACCGGCGCCGAGGACGCGAACGCCGAGACGATCCGGCGGCAGTTGGCCGATCGGCTGCCCGACTACATGATCCCGGCCGCGCTGGTGCGGCTGGCCGAGTTGCCGTTGACCGCCAACGGCAAACTCGACCGCAAAGCGCTGCCGGTGCCGGATCTGAACGACACCGGCCGCGGTCGCGCGCTCCGCGCCTCGGCGGAACACGCTGTGGCCGAGGTGATCCGGCAGGTGCTCGGCTTGCCCGCGACCACCGAATTGGCTGCCGACGACGACTTCCTGGCGCTCGGCGGCGATTCCATCAGCGCCATCCGTATGGCGTCCGGGCTGAAGAAGCGCGGGCTGCTCATCACCACCAGCGCGCTATTCGAGGCGCGCACCATCTCGGCCATCGCCGCGGCCACCGCACCGGCCGATACCGAGGCGGCCGTGATCGCGGAGGTGGGTGACGGCACCGGCTGGATTCCGCTGAACCCGATTGCGGCGCAGCTGGTCACGGGGAATGCGGACTACTCCGCGTACAGCCAGGCCACCGCGGTGGTGACGCCGGCCGAGAGCTCGTTCGACCGGCTGGAGACGATGGTCGAAGAGATCGTCGACCGGCATCCGCTGCTGCGCGCCCGGATCGCCCGTGACCCGGATGGCGCGCTCGCGTACTACGTGCCGACCGCGGACGAGCCGTTCGACTATCCGGCGCTGGTCGAGATCGAAATCGACCGTGCCGCATGGGATAAAACCGCGGCCGCGACATTGAGCGCACAGGTGTGTGAACTCAGCGCGGCGCTGGATCCGGCGGCCGGACGCATGGTGGGCGCGGCGTGGGTGCGCACCGACGATCACGCATTCGGTCGGCTGCTGCTGGTGCTGCATCACCTGGTGGTGGACGGGGTCTCGTGGCGGATCATCAACGATGACCTGCGCCAGCTGTGGGCGAACGAGACGTATTCGACCGCGGGACAGGGCACTTCGGTGCAGGCCTGGAATACGGAGCTGCTGCGCCACGCCGGGTCCGAGGTCATGGCGGCCGAACTCCCGTTCTGGATTCGCGCCGCCGAATGCCCGGACCCGCCGCTCGGCGCCCGCGCCTTCGATCCGGCCGTCGACACCGTCGCGACCGTCGCCGAGATCACCGCAGAGCTCGGCGCCGTCGAGACCGGGTACCTGATGACCACCGCGGCCCAGCTGTTCGGCTGCGACTTCCTCGACATCCAGGTGGCCGCGCTGGCCGTTGCCGTTCGTCGGTATCGCGCGGCGCACGGCACCGACACCGAGGCCGTCGCGCTCACCATGGAACGGCACGGCCGTGTCGAAAACCTCTTCGCCGGTGTGGATCTCGCCAACACGGTCGGCTGGTTCACCACCGCGTACCCGGTAGCGCTCACGGTCGGGGCCGAGCCGGATATGGTCGGCGCGGTCAAGGCGGTGAAGGAGCAGTTGCTCGCCGTGCCGGACTCCGGCATCGGCTGGGGTCTGCTGCGCAGGCTGCACCCGGAGGCCCGGAATACCTTGGCGCGGTACGGTGCACCGCAGCTGAGCTTCAATTACATGGGCCGGTTCGCCGCGCCCACCGCCGCCGGTCCGGTCGAGGATTGGTCCGCCGCACCGGAATTCGGGTACCTCGGCGGCAACGCGAACGACACCATGTCCGCGCCCGCGCTGTTGGATATCAACACCGTGACGCTCACCGACGGTGACGAGCCCGTGCTGCGCGCGTCGTTCCGCTACCCGTCCGGCGCGATCGGCGAAGGCGCGGTACGCGAACTCGCCGAGCTGTGGGTGTCCGGACTGCGCGAGCTGGCGGATGCGTTGCGGGCCGATCCGATTCGGCGGCTCACGCCGAGCGATGTGCTCGCCACCGGCGTCACCCAGTCCGATCTGGATCGGTGGCTGGCGAAATACGGTTCCTTCCAAGACGTGTACCCGCTCGCGCCGATGCAGGCCGGCCTGTACTACACCGCGCTGAGCACCGCGGGCCGCGACCTGTACACGGTGCAGACGATGATCACCGTCCGCGGCGAACTCGATATGCCGAGGCTGCGCCGTTCGCTGGACACCGTGCTGAACCGGTACCCGAATCTGCGTGTGGTGGTTTCGGTTTCGCATAGCGGGCAGCCGTACGGCATCGTCACCGACCACGTTCCGATCCCGGTCGCCGAGCTCGACTACACCGCGGCCGCGGATCCGAAAGCGAAGGTGCGAGCCTATTTCGACACCGATCTGGCCGAACCGTTCGACCTTTCCGTCGGCCCGCTGATCCGCGCCGTGGTGATCCACCTGCCCGGCGGTGAACACCTGCTGATGCTCACCCTGCACCACATCCTGACCGACGGCTGGTCGGGTCAGCTGTTGCCGCGGGAGATCTTTGCCGACTACTTCAGCGACGGCGCCGCCGAACCACTCGGCAAGCCGGACACTTTCGCCCGCTTCCTCACCCACCTCGAACGCGGGGCCGCGGCGACCGAGGCGGCGTGGCAGGGTTATCTGAGCCGAGCCGAGCCGTGCGTCGTCGCGCCGAATCGGGTGCCAGGCGCGGGCGGCGTACCAGCGGCACGGGACTTCACCGTCGACCCCGCGGTGGTCGAGCGGCTGACCGGGCTGGCCGCCGAACTCGGCACCACCTTCAGCATGATCTGCCAGCTGGCGTGGGCGAGCGTGCTGCGGTGCGTCACCGGGAACGATTCGGTGGTGTTCGGCGAGGTGGTTTCCGGCAGGCCCGCCGACCTGGACGATGTCGACACCGCCATCGGCTGCTTCGTGAACACCATCCCGGTGGTCGTCGAGCTGGATCCGGCCGCCAGCTGGCGGGCGAAACTGGCCGAGGCGCAACGCATCCGGTTGGATCTGCTGGAACACCACCAGTTCCGGCTCACCTCGGCGCTGCGGGCCGCGGGCGCGCGCAAGTTGTTCGACAGCATGTTCGTGCTTCAGTCGTACCCGCCGGGGCGCGACGAACTCGCGCGGCTGCTCACCGACGGCGGCCTGGACCTGGTCTCCTTCGAGGGCGGCGGTGCCACCGACAATGCCCTGCTGCTCATGGTTTTCCCGGCCAATTCGCTGCTGCCGGGCGCCGGGACGCGGGTGATGATCTTCTACGCCGAGGACGCGTTCGACGCGGGCGAGGCCGAGATCGTCGAAACCGCCTTCCGAAATGCACTGCACCGCATCGCCGCCGACCCCGATGCGGCGATCGGCGCGGCGCCGGTGCTGACCGACGACGACATGGCGGCGCTGCTGATGCGGCGAATGTGGCAGTGACGCAAGGCGATCTAGGAGAAATCGTGCAAACACCAGGTTGGCTCAGGAAGTTCCACCGTCCACGTGCCGAGGATCCGGCGCCGCTGCTCATCTTCCCGCACGCCGGCGGTGGCGCGTCGATCTACCGTCCGTTCTCCAAGGTGCTGAGCGAGCGGTTCGACGTCACCCTGTTCCAGTATCCGGGCCGTCAGGATCGGGCGCACGAACCCGCGCTGGGTACGCTGCCCGAGATCGCGGCGGGCGCCTTCGCCGAATTCCGCTCATCGTCCCTCGATAGTGGTGCGCCCCTTACGCTTTTCGGGCACAGCATGGGTGCGCTCGTCGCCTTCGAATTCGCCAGGCTGGCCGAGGCCGCCGGGCTCCCGATCCGGCTGCTCGCGGTATCCGGGGCGGTCGCGCCCTGGCTGGTGGCAGACCTGCCGCCGCATCCCACCGAGGACGAGCAGCTGCTCGATCACCTCGTCGGGCTCAACGGAACCGGTGCCGATGTGCTGACGAACCGGGAGCTGATGCGGATGACCCTGCCGGTGCTGAAGGCCGACTACCGCGCCTTCGATGCCTACGCCTGCGGGCAGGATGTGCTGCTGCGCACCGATATCCACGCCATGGGCGGTAGCGACGACGAGCACGTCACGATGGGCGACCTGTACGAGTGGCAGCGGCATACGGATCGTGAGTTGGCCGTGACGCTGTTCGACGGCGGCCACTTCTACCTGCACGACCATGTCGCGGACATCGCCGAACTGCTCTCGGCCGAACCGGTTTCGGTGCGCCGATGAGTGCGTACGACATTGCCGACCCGATAGTCATCGCGGGCATGGCGGTCGAGGCGCCCGGCGGTGTGCACACCCTGGCCGACTACTGGGCGGCGATCGCCGAATCCCGCGATCTGATCGGGCCGTTCCCGCGCGATCGCGGCTGGCCGATCGATGAGATCCTTTCGCTCGGTGCGCGGGAGGGCTGGCGGCATGTGTCGAACGCCGGTGGGTTCCTCACCGAGGCAACGGAATTCGATCCCGCCCTATTCGGTATCACGCCACGCGAGGCCGTCGCGATGGATCCGCAGCAGCGGGTGGCGCTGCGCGTGGCGTGGCGTGCGCTGGAGAACACGGGCATCAATCCCCGTGAGCTGGCCGGAGCGGAGGTCGGCTGCTACTTCGGCGCGTCGTATACCGAATACGGTCCGCACGCCGCCGCGGTGAACGAGTACACCGGCTACCGGGTGACCGGTACCGCGCTCGGCGCGGTGGCCGGGCGGATCTCGCACTGTTTCGGCCTGATCGGGCCGTCGATGACGGTGGATACCGCGTGCGCGTCATCGATCTCGGCGGTGCACCTGGCCGCCGCGGCGATCCGGGCGGGCGAGTGTGATTGGGCATTGGCCGGTGGCGTGTGCGTGATGGGTTCGCCCGCGGCGTTTTTCGAATTCTCGAAGAACAACGCGCTGTCCATCGACGGTCAGTGCAAGCCGTATTCGGCCGACGCGACCGGAACACTCTGGGGCGAGGGTGCCGGAGTCGTTGTGCTGGAACGGGAATCACGCGCCGAACGGCTCGGCCATCGGGTATACGGCCGGGTACTCGCGACGCGGGTGAATCACAACGGCAAGGGTGCGCCGATCGCGGTGCCGAGCAAAGCCGCACAGGTGCGCCTCATCCGGGCGACCGTCGCGGCGGCGGGTATCGAACCCGAGCTGGTCGGTCTGATCGAGGGGCACGGCACCGGCACCACGGTCGGCGATCCGCTGGAATTGGCTGCCCTGCAAGAGGTTTACTCCGCAGGGCGGCTCGGCTCGGTCAAATCGAATCTCGGGCACGCGCAGGCCGCATCAGGTCTGCTCGGCCTGATCAAGGTACTGCTGAGCGGTCTGCACGGCCGGATACCGCCGACCAGATTCGCCGACAACCCGACCAGCGCGGTCGACTGGGCGACCTCCGGCCTGCGCCTGGCCGCGAGGCCGGATGACTGGGCGCCGATCGACGGCGTCCGGTACGCGGCCGTGTCCTCCTTCGGCGTCTCGGGCACCAACGCACACGCGGTGCTCGCCATGCCGGTACTGGAAGAGGAACTCCATGTCTAGTTATCTGCTGCCCGATGGGCGCGTGCCGGTCCTGGTGTGCTCGGATACCGACGATGCGCTGCGCCGCGAGGCCGCCGCGCTGCTGGCCTATCTCGAATCCCGGCCCGGCCTCACACCGGATGCGGTGGCGGACATGATCTTCCGCACCCGCACGGCGTGCCGTCACCGCGCGCTGGTGCTGGCATCCGACCGGGCCGAGCTGTGCGCCGCGCTGGCCGCGGTGGTGTCGGGCGCGGCGCATCCCGCGGTGGTGCGCACCGCGAAATCCGCGACGGCCCGCAAGATCGGCTACGTATTCCCCGGCCAGGGCAGTCAGCGGCCCGGCATGGGACGGCCGTATTACGAGCATTCGCCGGTATTCCGGGCGGCGGTCGACGAATGCGAGGCGGAATTCCAACGGCTGTACCGGATTTCGCCGCTCGCCTACCTGCTCGACGACGGCGGTATGGCCGACGACGTCCGCATCGTGCAGCCCGCGCTTTTCATGCAGATGATCGGGCTCGCGGCGATGTGGCGCGCGGCGGGGGTCGCGCCCGCCGTCACGGTCGGCCACAGCCAGGGCGAGATCGCCGCCGCATGCGTCTCGGGGCTGATCTCGCTGGCCGACGGCATCCGAGTCGTCACGTTGCGCGCCAACCTGGTCGACGAGCTGGCCAACGAGCGCGGCTTCTCCGGTGTCTATTCGATGGCCGTCGTCGGCGTCGATCGCGAGGAGTGCGAGCGGCTGCTGGCCCGCAATTCGGGCTGGGCCGAACTTTCGGTGGTGAACTCCGCGCATATCCTCGCCATCTCCGGCGAGCGGGAAATGGTCGCCGACGTGGTCGCCACGTTGAACGCGGACGGCAAGTTCGCCAAGGAAATTCGCGTCTCCTACCCGGCGCACACCTCCTACGTCAGCAAATATCGCACCGAATTCTGCGAAAGCCTGACCGACAAGCTGGATAGCCCGGTCTTCGCCGCCACCGAAATCGACTGCCTCGGCGGCACCCTCGGCGATGCCATCACCCCGGATCTACCGGTGGGCGACTACTGGTACTGGAATCTCCGGAACAAGGTCCGCTTCGATCAGGCCATCGCAGCGGCCGCGGCGCGCGGCGTCGACACCTTCGTCGAAATCGCCGATCACCCAACACTTTTGCTGGCGGTGCAGGAGAACCTGGCCACGCTGGCCCCACCCCGCGACTACCACGCCATCGCGACCGCGCGCCGCACCGCGGAAACCCTCGGCGAATTCACCCGCAACCTGGCGACCGTCGCGGTCAACGACCTGAACTATCCGTGGCAGACGCTGCGGCACAAGACCGCCGACGACCGGCCCCGGTTGCCGCTGCTCGACTTCCCGAACACCCAGATGAATTCGAAGACGCTATGGGCGCCGTTCGAATATCGGCAGCAGCATGACGAGGTTGCCGCTGCCACAACGGAATTCGCGAAACCCGAGCGGTTGGTCGAACAGTGGATCCGGCTGGATCGGCGCAGCCTGGTCCGCCCACGGACCATCGCCATCGTCGATCCGAGCGGCGCGAATACCGAACTCGCCGAAGCGATTCGCGCCGTCGCCCCGCGTCACGGCGCGAAGCTCGACGGCACGCCGGATACGGCCGTGATACTGCTGCCCCGCCGCTGCGACGCTGATATCGAGGCCGCGGTGGCCGAGCTCGCCGAATTCCTCGGCGACCGTTCGTGGCTGCCGGAACTCGACGGAATCGGCGACGTGTGGCTGGTGACCGGCGGTAGCGAGCAGGTGGACCCCGACGATGTCGTCGATACGTGGCAGGCGGCGGCGCAAGCCGGATTCCGCGCGCTGGCCGTCGAGCGACCGGGCACGGCGTTCCGGCACCTGGATCTGCCCGCAGGCGGGCCGATCGTCGACTCGGCCAAGGCGCTCGTCGGCGCGATTCACATTGCCGCGGAACCGGAGATCGCCTGCCGCGCGGGCGGCGTATACGTCAAGCGCCTGATCGCCACCGACGAGGCCGCCGGGCGGCCGCTGCGCGCCGCCGACCTGGGCGAGGTGCTGGTGATCGGCGGCACCGGCAAGCTCGGCGTCGAGTTCTGTGAATACTTCGCCCGTCGCGGCGCCGGGCGGATCACGCTGGTGAGCCGGTCCGGGGGCGATGCGGACGCGGTCCGGCGGATCGAGCGGATTCGCGGCGCCGCGACCGAGATCGCGATTCGGACCTGCGATATCACCGATGAGGAGCAGGTACGCGCGCTCGGCGCGGAATTCCGGGCGCGTCCGGCCGATCTGATCGTGCACGCCGCGGTCGACTATGTCGCGGCGGCCGAGGACGGCGCCGCCGCGGTGCGGGCCGCCGCCGCGCCGAAGATCCTCGGCATCGACCGAGTGATCCGGCACGTGCCGCTGTCGAATGATGGACGTGTGGTGCTCTGCTCGTCGTTGACCGCGACGGTCGGCGGGCGCGGCAATCTGATCTACGGTGCGCTGAACCGGATGCTCGACGCGATGGCGAGCGGGTGGCGCGCGCGGGGGATCGCCTGTACCTCGGTGCAGTGGGGTCTGTGGCCCGCGGTCGGCCACGGACGCGAGGAGGCGCTCGCCCGCACCGACGGCACCGGGCTGTCGGCGATGGATCCCGCGGCCGCGATCGAACTCGGCCTGACCACGCACGCCGCGAATCGCCTTGTCGCGGCGGCCGATTGGCCGACTGTTCGCGCGGTGACCGAATTCATCGGACTGGCACCGCTTTTCGAACGTCTGGCGGATAAGGCGCCGCGCCCGGACCCGTCGCCGGTACCGGCTGCCGCCGCAGCGACGCCGACGCGAAATATCGCCGAAAACACGGCCGACCGAGTGCGTTTCGCGCTGTGTGAGGTGATGGGTATGGACGCCGATGCGACGATCGACGGGTCGACACCGCTGGTCGCGCTGGGGCTGGATTCCCTCCAGGCCCTGGATCTGCGCAAGCGAATCGAGGCCGACCTGCGGCGCGAACTGCCGGTGACCGCGATCCTCGGCGGCGCGTCGCTGGACGAGGTGGTCGGGCTGCTCGCCCATTGATACCCGGGAGCTCGGCCGCCATCATGCGTGCCGCAGGGCATCGGTCGGCCGACGAAAAGTCAAGTGCGACAAACGAAACGGAGAGCAGGGTGGCGGACACGGAACTGGCGATCGTGGTCGAATCCGTCGAGAAATCGTTCGGCGCGGTGCGCGCGCTACGGGGCATCAGCTTCACCGCGCGGGCCGGCACCGTGCTCGGCGTGCTCGGACCGAACGGCGCGGGGAAGACGACCACCGTATCGGTGCTGTCCACCCTGGTGCGGCCCGACGCGGGCCGGGCCGTAGTGGCCGGTTACGACGTGGTGACCGAGGCCGCGGCGGTGCGCGGTTCGATCATGCTCACCGGGCAGTACGCCGCGCTGGACGAAATGCTCACCGGCCGGGAGAACCTGGTGCTGTTCGGGCGGCTGATGGGGTTGCGCCGCAAGGCGGCTCGCGCCAGGGCCGATGAACTACTGGCACAATTCGAGCTGACGGAGGCCGCCGATCGGCGGGTCGGCCAGTACTCCGGCGGGATGCGGCGGCGGATCGATATCGCGTGCGGCCTGGTCCGTCCGCCGCGGGTGGTGTTCCTCGACGAGCCGACCACCGGACTGGATCCGGTGAGTAGGCAGAGCCTTTGGTCGCTGATCCGTTCGCTCAAGGCGCAGGGCGTCACGGTGCTGCTCACCACGCAGTACCTGGAGGAGGCGGATGTGTTGAGCGACAACATCATCGTGGTCGATCGGGGCGCGGTGATCGCTGAGGGCACCGCCGATCAGCTCAAGGCGCGCACGGGGATGAGCCTGTGCGAGGTGGTGCCGGTCGAGGCGGCGACGGTGCCCGCGTTGGCCGCGCTGCTGTCCAAGATCGGGGAGGTCACCATCGCGGAATCCGGCGACCGGGTGTCGCTGCCCGCACCGGACGGTGCGGCGACGCTCGCGGCGGCACTGCGGCAGATCACCGAGGCGAATATCGAGCTGATCGATATCGCGCTGCGCCGCCCATCGCTGGATGAGGTGTTCATCGAGCTCACCAAGCCGCAGGTGTCGGCGTGACCATTGCGAAAAATACCCCCGCGCTGCATGTCCCACCGACCATGCAATGGACGGCATTGAGCGAGCGCAGCATTCGGGCCGCGGTGCGCGAGGGCGATCTGCTGCTCGCGTCGACCGCGCCGGTCACCTTCTTCGTCTGTGTGCATGTGCCGCTGCGCCGTTCGATGGAGGCGACCGGCCTGAACTACGCCCAATACCTGTTGCCGTTGATCGCGTTGCAGGCGATGTTCTTCGCGTCGATGTTCGCCGCCGATCGCGCGGGCCGGGAAGTGTTGGGCGGTATGGGAACCCGGTTGCGGTCGATGCCCGTGCTGCCCTGGGTGCCGCCCGCCGCGCGGATGTCGGCGAACGCGGTCCGCGCGGCCGCCGCACTGGCTGGTGCACTGATCATCGGCCTTGCCTTCGGGTTTCGCTTCCACGGCTTCGGCACCGGTGCGGCCTTCATCGCATTGGTGCTCGGGTTCGGGGCCGCGGTGGTGCTGGCATCGGATGCGCTCGGAACCGCGACGGGCAATCCCGAACTGGGCGGCACCGTGCTGTTCGTCCCGCAGCTGCTGCTGATGTTGACCTCGACGGGTTTCGTTCCGGCGGAAGGGTTCCCGGGCTGGATCCAGCCCTTCGCACGCAACCAGCCGGTATCCGTCGTTACCGCCGCGCTGCGCGAACTCGCCGACGGCAGAACGGGATCCGAGGTCGTTCTCGCGGTGGTTTGGACGGCGGGTCTGCTGGTCGCGGCGGCGCTGTTCGCACTTCGGGTGGAAAGGCGGCGGCGATGAGCCTTGTGGCGCAGAGTCTGGTCGAGACGGGTCGCCTGCTGCGGCGCTGGCGCAGGCAGCAGGAGGTGTTCACCACCACACTGGTGCTGCCGATCCTGCTGCTCCTGCTCTTCGATCTGGTGTTGAGCAAATCGCTGCGCACCGCGGGCGGCGGCGAACCCATCTACGGCTTCGTCCCGATGATCGCGGTCTCCGGGGCGCTGTACGGCGCGATGGGCACGGGGATCTCGCTGTACGGCGAGCGGCAGAGCGGGCTGCTGCGGCGCTTCTGGGTGCTGCCGGTGCACCGGTCCGCCGGATTGCTCGGACGGCTGCTCGCCGAATGCGTTCGGGCGCTGGCGACGGCCGCGGTGGTGCTGCTTGTCGGCTTCGTTCTCGGGCTGCGCTTCCACCACGGCGTGCCCGGTGCACTCGGTGCGCTGCTGGTTCCGGTGCTCGTCATCGCGGGCTGGACGCCGATGGTGATCGTGGTCGGGGTCTCCCGGATCGGCGATCAGGTGGCGCAGATCTTCGCCGCCGTCGTGTTGATCGGTATGTTCTTCAATTCGGGTTTCGCCCCGGTGTCGAACTATCCCGGCTGGTTGCAGCCGATCGTTCGGGCACAGCCGATGAGCTGCGCCATCGAGGCGATGCGCGGGCTCACGCTGGACGGACCGGTCGCGGGCCCGCTGCTGAGGACGCTCGCCTGGTCGGCGGGGCTGGCGCTGGCCTTCGGCCTGCTCGCGGTGCGCGGCTATCGCAAGGCCGCGACGAGCTGAAACGGGTGCCGGTCGATGAATTACTGTTACGGCCGATGAAATCCGAGCCACCACCGATCAGCGATCCGAGCCGAGCGCTGCCCGGACGCGGATGAACCAGCCGGTGCCGTTCGCTGTCGGGGTACTGGCGACGGTCTTCACCGCGATGATCACCTGCGGGCGTTGGCTGCTGCTGAACGACACCGCCGCGCATCGCCTGATCAATGTCACGCTGAGCTGGATACTCGGGGCGTTGATCGCCTATGAGGCCAGTATCGGCCGCTCGTTCGCGGATGCGGGCTATCGGCTCTTCCTCGCCTGCGGGGTGATGGCCATGGCGAACTTCTACGGAGTGGTCCGGCTCTTCGACGGTGGAGATATTCGGACCACCCGGCGCAAGCAGTTGCTGTACAACGCCATCGGCGCGCCGGGCGCGGTCGCGGTGCTGATCATCGGGCGACCTGCCGAATCGAGCCTCACCTGGGAAACCCTGGTCGTTTGGGCGATCTTCAACATTCCGATGCTGCTGGTGGCCGGGCGGACCGCGCGGCAGTCTCTGCGCGAGGTCCGGTCCGCCGATGGGTCGACCCGCGGCAGGCTGTGGTTCGGCCTGCTGCTGCTCGCCGCGCTGGTGTGGGGATACTCCGCGATCGCCAGCGGGGTAATCGTGCTTTGTGGCGGCGAGCTGGTCAGCCCGGCCAGGGACTGGACCATCCCGGCGTGCCTGATTTTCATGGCCGTCATCGCGCTGACCGGGGTGCCGCTGCTGGATGTGCTGCTCGAGCGGATGGGCTGGGACCGGGCGGGTCGGGATATGCGTAGGCTGCACCGGCTGTGGCGGGATGTCACGGCGGCGGTGCCCGAGGTCGTGCTGCGGCCGGCGGCCGGGGTGGCGCGGGATTCGGTCTCCCAGCGCTACCGGATGGTGGTGGAGATCCGGGATGCGCTGATGCATCTGGAGCAGCGGGTTCCCATGGGTGAGCGACGGGATTCGACGGCGGAGTACGCGCGCTGGCTGGCCAACGCCGTGCGCGTGGAATCGCTTGGCCGCGAACCGCTTCCGGCCACCGCCCGGCCCGGGTTCATCGCCAGGGATCTGGGGGCCGAACTCGAGCATCTGTTGGCGCTGGCGCGGTGCTGGCCGCGTGTGGTGCGTACCGAGAGGTCTTGATGGTTACATCAGCTAACTATATAGTTTGCTGAGATAATGAATCATTAGGGGCTTCGACGTGACGATTCCAAACGATCTCGACCTCGGTGAGGTTCAGACCATCCGCCGCAGGCTGCGCTACGACCGGGACCACCCGCACTACAAGTGGATCGTCCTGACCAACACCACCCTCGGCATCCTGCTGACCACCATCAACTCCTCGATCCTGCTCATCTCGCTGCCCGCCATCTTCCGCGGCATCGGGCTGAACCCGCTGGAGGCGGGCAACGTCGGCTACCTGCTGTGGATGTTGATGGGCTATCTACTCGCCACCGCGGTGCTCGTGGTGATGTTCGGCAGGCTCGGCGATATCTACGGGCGCGTCCGGGTCTACAACCTGGGATTCCTGGTCTTCGCGCTGTGCGCGGTCGCGCTGTCCTTCGATCCGCTCCAGGGCGGGGCGGGCGCGCTGTGGATCATCGTGTGGCGCGTCGTCCAGGGCGTCGGCGGCGCGATGCTCACCGCCAACTCCACCGCCATCCTCACCGACGCGTTCCCGGCCAAACAGCGCGGCACCGCGCTCGGCATCAATATGGTTGCGGCCGTTGCCGGTTCATTCCTCGGGCTGCTGATCGGCGGGGTGCTGTCCGAATGGGATTGGCGCGCGGTGTTCTGGGTGAGCGTGCCGATCGGCATCCTCGGCACGGTGTGGTCGTACCGGTCGCTGCACGAGGTCGGCGTGCGCTCCGCGGGCAAGGTCGACTGGGCGGGCACCATCACCTTCGGGCTCGGGCTCACCGCACTGCTCACCGGAATCACCTACGGCATCCAGCCTTACGGCGGCCACACCACCGGCTGGACCAGCCCGTGGGTGCTGTCGGCCGTCATCGGCGGGCTGGTGTTGCTCGGCGTGTTCTGCGTGGTGGAGTCGAAGGTCGCCCAACCGATGTTCCACCTCGGGCTGTTCCGCAACCGGGCGTTCGGCCTGGGCAACTTCGCCCAACTGATGGTCTCCATCGGCCGCGGCGGCATGCAGTTCATGCTGATCATCTGGCTGCAGGGCATCTGGCTGCCGCTGCACGGGTTCAGCTTCGAATCGACACCGCTGTGGGCCGGTATCTACCTGCTCCCGCTGACCGTGGGATTCCTTGCGGCAGGCCCACTTTCGGGTTGGCTCTCGGACCGCTACGGGGCCAGGCCGTTCACCACCGGCGGCGCGCTGCTCGCCGGGGTGACCTTCCTGCTGCTGCTCGTCATCCCGGTCGATTTCAACTACTGGCTGTTCGCGCTGATCATCCTGCTCAACGGCATCGGAAGCGGACTGTTCTTCTCGCCCAACACCGCCGCCATCATGTCCAGCGTGCCCGCGGCGCAGCGCGGCGCCGCCTCCGGCATGCGCGGCACGCTGTTCAACGGCGGCAATGCGCTGTCGATGGGAATCTTCTTCTCCCTCATGGTGATCGGCCTGGCCGCCAGCCTGCCCTCGGCCCTGGATTCCGGCCTACGGGCACAAGGGGTTTCGGCGACCGCGGCCGGTGAGGTCGCCGGACTGCCGCCGGTCGGCAGCCTGTTCGCCGCCTTCCTCGGCTACAACCCGATTCAGGAATTGCTCGGCCCCACCGGCGAATTGGCCAAACCGGGCGTCAACGCCGACGCGCTCACCGGCCAGGAATTCTTCCCCCATCTGCTCACCGGCCCCTTCCACTCCGGCCTCCTGGTGGTCTTCATCTCCGCCGCCGTCATGATGTTCCTCGCCGCGGCCGCCTCCTACCTCTCCGGCGGCAAATACATCCACGACGAGGACGCCGAACTCGCCGAGGCCGACGAGCTGGCCGCCGCCCGCGTCACCGTAGCCGCGCGCTGACGGCCTCCGGTGTGGCCCGGCGATTTCGCCGGGCCACACCTGTGTCCGGGGTATGTGGCGCACATTCATCCGGTCGTCCTCTGAATGCAGCTCGAAACGCCTCGTCGCCTATTGCCATACCGGTTGGATGGTCCGCACTGCAACGGATTCCCGCATGGATCAAAGGGCAATATGCATGAGTCGGCATACCGCTATGTATATTCCATATCAAATCCGCATCGAGTCGAACCAATTCTGAAAATCGTCCGTGTGCACTACTGTGCGGCGTATTTGCCCGGGTGGGTGGCTCAGGCGCCCGGCGCATTTCCGCGAGGTGGCTGGGAATCGGCGTGCGTCGGAGGCGAATTCGCTGGTAGTCGGTTAGACTGCGCGAGCTTTACTGCGAGGGAATCGGGAGACTGCGTGGACGCGTCTAGGGACTGGGGCAACGAACTCTGGGAATCGGCCAAGTGGTTGCTGATCGTATTCTCGATCACCGCGGTGGTATTCACGGTGACTGTCGCGCTGCTGCTGAGATTCACCGTCTGGGGCCGCCAGTTCTGGCTGATATCGGGCGGCTATTTCCGCGGCAAAGGCGGTTGGCGGACAATACTTTTCGTCGCCGTGCTGTTGTTCATGACGATCTGGTCGGTTCGCATGGACGTGCTGTTCTCCTACCAGTACAACGACATGTATTCGTCGTTGCAGGACGGCGCCGCGGCCTTGGGAGAGCACGACGGTGGCGCGCTCGGCGCCGCGAAGACCGCGTTCTGGAATTCGATCATCGTATTCGCGGTGCTCGCGACCATACATGTGGTGCGGGCGCTGACGGACTACTTCATCGGGCAGGCCTTCGACATCAGGTGGCGGCTCTGGCTGACCGAGCGGGTGACCACCGACTATCTCGATGGCCAGGCGTTCTATCGGGCCCGGTTCATCGACGACACGATCGACAACCCGGACCAGCGTATTCAGGAAGACATCACCACCTACGTGCAGAACGCGCGGGCGCTGTCGATGGGCGCGGTCAGCGCGGTGGTAGCGATCTTCTCCTTCGCCAAGATCCTGTGGGACCTGTCCGGTCCACTCACGATCCTCGGCACCACCGTTCCGCGCGCCGCGGTGTACATGATCCTGCTGTACGTCCTGGTGACAACGGCCATCGCGTTCTGGATCGGTCGACCGCTGATCAGGCTGAACTTCCGCTACCAGCTCGTCACCGCGAACTTCCGTTACGCGCTGGTGCGGTTGCGCGACGCGGCGGAGAGCGTCGCCTTCTACCGCGGTGAGGGTGTGGAAAAGCGCGGCCTGATCGGACGATTCGCGGCGGTGATCGGAGCCTACTGGGCCATCGTCTACCGGACGCTGAAGTTCAGCGGGTGGAACCTCGCGGTCAACCAAGCCGCGGCGATCGTCCCATTCATACTGCAGGTCCCGCGCATGTTCGCGGGACAGATCAAGCTCGGTGGCGTGCTGCAGTCGACGCAGGCGTTCAGCCAGATCCACTCGTCGTTGTCGTTCTTCCGCGAGAACTACGCGACCTTCGCCGAATTCCGTGCCTCGCTCATCCGTCTGGACGGCTTGATCGTCGCCAGCCGCCAATCCCGCGACCTGCCCCGGGTGGACGTCGCCGAACTGGATAACGCGCTGGCGCTCGATCGGATCGACGTCCGAAAGCCGGACGGCGAGCTGCTGATCAGCGACCTCAACCTGCGGCTGAACCCCGGTGACGCACTCGTTGTCAAGGGCCCGTCGGGCAGCGGCAAGACCACGTTGCTGCGCGCGCTGGCCGGCATGTGGCCGTACGCCGACGGCGATATCCGGCGTCCGTCGGGCAACGAATCGCTGTTCCTCTCCCAGATCCCGTACCTCCCGCTGGGCGATCTGCGGACGGCGGTCACGTATCCCGCCCAGCCGGAAGACATTTCGGATGATGTACTGCGCGAGACGCTGACCAAGGTGCACCTCGGTCACCTGGTGAACCGCCTGGACGAAGAGGCCGACTGGGCCAAGATCCTGTCCCCGGGTGAGCAGCAGCGAGTCGCGTTCGCGCGGATCCTGCTGCTCAAACCGAAGGCGGTGTTCCTGGACGAGGCCACCTCCGCGGTGGACGAGGGTCTGGAGTACTCGCTCTACGCGCTGGTTCGCAGCGAAGCGCCGCAGACCATGCTGTTCAGCGTCGCCCACCGCAGCACCGTCGACGTCCACCACACTGCCCGCCTCGAACTGTCCGGCGACGGGCCGTGGAGCCTCGAACCGACCGCGTAACGCGTCAGAGGGCGATGCGCTGATCCGGCGGCAGGAACAGTTTGTCGCCCTCTTCGACACCGAAAGCCGTATAGAACTCTGCGATATTGCGCACCACCTGGTTGCATCGGAACTCGTCCGGTGAATGCGTATCGTTGAGCAGGCTTTCGGTGTACTGCTTGGTCTGCGCGGAGCGCCAGTTGCGGGCCCACGACTGGAACACCGGCCGATAGTCGGGAACCTCGACGCCCCTACGCTTTTCGGCGCTGCGGAACGCGGCCAGCGAGATCAGCAGCCCACGCAGGTCGGCGAGGTTCTCCCCGACGGTGAGTTCGCCGTTGACGTGCTGTTCCGGCGGCAAGCCCTCGGGCACGAGCGCGTTGTACTGATCGATGAGCTGCTTGGTCTTCGCCTGGAATGCCGCCTTGTCCTCCGGCGTCCACCAGTCCTTCAGATTGCCTTCGCCATCGAATTGCGAACCCTGGTCGTCGAATCCGTGCCCGATCTCGTGTCCGATGATCGCACCGCCCGCACCGTAGTTCACCGCGGGTTCGGCATCCGGGTCGAAGAACGGCGGCTGCAGGAAGGCGGCCGGGAAGACGATCTCGTTACCGCTCGGGTTGTACGAGGCGTTCACGGTCTGCGGCGTCATACCCCATTCGGATTTGTCGACCGGGGTGCCGAGCCGCCCGAACATCCGCCGCGCCCCGAATTCGTTTATCGCGCACAGGGATTCGATCAACTTGCCCCGGGTGACGGTCAGCTTCGAGTAGTCCTCCCATTTGTCGGGGTAGCCGATCTTGGGGTTGATCTTCGCCAATTTCGCGATGGCGGCGGCGCGGGTCGCGGGCGTCATCCAGGAGGAGTTCTGGAAGTTGTCCCGATAGGCGGCCATGAGATCGGCGACCATCTCCTTGGCGCGATCCTTCGCCGACTGCGGGAAATGCTTTGCCACATAAAGCTTTCCGAGCTGTTCGCCGAGGTAGGCATCGACCGTGCCCACCGCGACCTTCCACTGCTCTGGGCGCTGCTGCAGCCCGTTCATCACCTTGCCGACGAATTCGAAGTTCGCGTCCGCGATGTCCCTCTTCAGTTGCGGCGCGAACTCGCGCACCAGAGCCAACTTCAGATATTCGCGCCAGACGGCGATGTCGACCTCGTTCCACAGCTGCCCCGCGGCCGTCATGAAGGACGGCTCGGCCACCTGCACCGTGGCGAACAACTCCTTCGGCCGGTCGGTATTGCCGACCAACCACCGATCCCAATCGAATTGCGGTGCCAGCGCGGTCAATTCGGCCCAGCTGTGCAGGTTGTAGCTGGCGTTGACATCGCGCAGCCGCACGTTGTCCCAGAACGCGGCCGCGATCCTGGTCTCCAGATCCACCACCCGCCCGGCCAGCGCGGCCGGGTCCGGAAATCCGGCGCCGGTGGCGCAGCGTTCCATGAAAACCCGGTAAGCGGCGAACTTTTCGGCGTATTCGGGTTTGTGGTAGTACTGCTCGCCCAGCCCCAGGCCGCTCTGGGAGACTATCGGCAGATAGGCATTGGAATTCTTCGCGTCGACCGCGACCGCCAGGCCGATCAGGCCGACACCGGGCAGCGCGCCCATCACCTCGGCCAGATCGGCTTTCGTCGCGGCGCCGTCGATCTTCGCGAACAGACCTTGCAGCGGCGTCATGCCGAGCTTTTCGATCTGGTCGAGATCCATGCGCGCGTCGAACAGGTCGCGGATCTGCTGCGCCTCGGTGCCCGGCTTCGGATCCTCGATGCCGTCGATGATCGCGCGGAGCTGGCCCTCGATCCGATCGCCCACCTCGTCGAAGGTGCCGAACGACACCTTGTCGGGCGGCAGCTTGTATTCGCGCAGCCACTTGCCGTTGACATTGCGATAGAGATCGTCCTGCGGCCGGACCGCCGGATCGACACCGGACAGATCCGGGCCCGTCAACGGCTTCGGATCGGCTTTGGAGCAGGCGGGCAACAGGGCTACGGCGGGCGCCAATCCCATTGCCATCAGGAACCTGCGGCGGTCGAGCGGGAATGGTCGCTCAGACGCGGTCAACTCGAATCTCCTCCGTTGTTTTCGAACGTGTGCTCGGGTCTAGACCCGATCGACGTTACTGGAGCGGACCGGCGAGCCGCCGAACCCGAGGCCGCACCGATGGGCCGAGTGCGGTCAGTGAGTCAGTGGGGTTCCAGCGGCGCGAGCTCCGGATACTTGGCGGCGAGCCCGAATTCCCGCGCGTCTTCGACGGTTTCCGGCATGGTCGCCCCTGCGGTCCACGGCGAATCACATGCGGGGAATGCCCAGCACAACTCGTCGAACAGCCGATTGCGCTCGGTGGAATCGGGGAGGTGCAGGCCGATGAAGACGCTGAGCGTGCGGCGATCGCCCGGGTCGGTCTCCGGATGCGTGTCGCGCCACTGAAGGTCCAGCCGTGGATTCCGGCGATCGCTTTCACCGTATCGGGTGTGCCAGGCGAGCGCGGGTATATTTCGCGCCCGCTCCCGGACGAGGCCGTCGACGGTTTCGGCCAGCGCGGCGATCTCGGGTAGCGTGGTGAAAACCCGGAATTCGAATTCTTGGATGAAGGGGCATGATTCGCCCGCAGGTGTCGGAGGGGGCTCCGGAATGCGATATTCGATCGCGACCGGCTTATCGGACCGGACACTGCGCAGCGGTAATCTCGGCAGGCCCGCGACGAGTTCATTATTCCATTCGTCGATATTCAGCGGACGATCCCAATTCTCGGTGCCGTATCATTGCCGATCCTCTAAAATTGCCAATGCGACATGTTCGACCGCGAGGTAGTTGTAGCCCTTTTCGTTCCCGATCTCCGCAGCTCGTTCCAGTATTTTTGCCAAACGATAAGTTACATTACCAGATATTTTCAGATAGCCTTCGTCGGACATAATTCATCGTACCTTCCCGCTGTTTCGGCGGACGATATTATGAGGTCGAAATTCCAAGCGTATCCGTAAATTGGTGATCTTGATCGCGTTTTCCCAAGTGGGTGGATTAATTTGGCAGTGCGGATGGCAGTTCTGCCAGTACGTGGCAGTGCCCGCAGTGCTCACGCGCCTCGGCTTCGCATCCCGCTGCGTTCGGTGAGGGTGCTCGGGCGCGGCGGCATGCCGCGAGAGCCCGGCGCGACCCCGATTTTGTGGTGACCTGGGCGTTCTCGTACACTAGACCGGTTGCCTGCGGGAGCTTTGCCCGCAATCCGGCCGCGAACCCCCAGTGGTTCGGTTCAGCTTCTCGTCGAACCGAAGGATATCCGCTGGCAGGCGCGCGTTCGGTGGGCAACTGACCATGCCCGTCGGGTCGGCAATCCGGCGTGCGTTTCGTCCAGGTCTAGGAGGATGCTGAAGTGATTCAGCAGGAGTCGCGACTGCGCGTCGCCGACAACACGGGTGCGAAGGAGATTCTCTGCATCCGCGTTCTCGGTGGTTCGTCGCGTCGCTATGCCGGTATCGGCGACATCATCGTCGCTACCGTGAAGGACGCCATCCCCGGCGCCAACGTCAAGAAGGGCGACGTCGTCAAGGCGGTCGTCGTGCGCACCGTCAAGGAGCGCCGCCGTCCGGACGGCTCGTACATCAAGTTCGATGAGAACGCGGCCGTGCTCATCAAGGCGGACAACGATCCGCGCGGCACCCGCATCTTCGGCCCGGTCGGCCGCGAACTGCGCGAGAAGAAGTTCATGAAGATCGTTTCGCTTGCCCCGGAGGTGCTCTGACATGAAGGTGCACAAGGGCGATACCGTGCTCGTCATCTCGGGCAAGGACAAGGGTGCCAAGGGCAAGGTCATCCAGGCCTACCCGAAGGAGAACCGGGTTCTTGTCGAGGGCGTGAACCGGATCAAGAAGCACGTCGCGAACTCCGCCAACCAGCGCGGCGCCTCCTCGGGCGGCATCGTGACCCAGGAAGCCCCGATCCACGTTTCCAACGTGATGGTCGTCGACTCCGATGGCAAGCCGGCCCGCATCGGCTACCGGACCGACGAGAACGGCAAGCGGGTCCGGATCTCCCGTAAGAACGGGAAGGACATCTGATCATGACCACCACTGAGAACACGGAGCGCAGCTTGCGGAGCGACCATGAGCGCAGCCAGCCGCGGCTGAAGGCCCGGTATCGGGCGGAGATCAAGGACGCGCTGAACAAGGAATTCAACTACGCCAACGTGATGCAGATCCCTGGCGTGGTGAAGGTCGTCGTGAACATGGGTGTCGGCGACGCCGCCCGCGACGCCAAGCTGATCAACGGCGCCGTCAACGACCTGGCGCTGATCACCGGCCAGAAGCCGGAGATCCGCAAGGCGACCAAGTCGATCGCGCAGTTCAAGCTGCGTGAGGGCATGCCGATCGGTGCGAAGGTCACCCTGCGCGGCGACCGCATGTGGGAGTTCCTGGACCGGCTGGTGTCCATCGCGCTGCCCCGTATCCGGGACTTCCGTGGCCTGTCGCCGAAGCAGTTCGACGGCAACGGCAACTACACCTTCGGCCTGAGCGAGCAGTCGATGTTCCACGAGATCGACGTGGACCGGATCGACCGCCCGCGTGGTATGGATATCACCGTGGTGACCACCGCGACCAACAACGAAGAAGGCCGCGCCCTGCTCAAGCACCTCGGCTTCCCGTTCAAGGAGAACTGAGCACATGGCTAAGAAATCCCTGGTCAACAAGGCCAACGCCAAGCCGAAGTTTGCGGTGCGTGCCTACACCCGCTGCCAGCGTTGCGGTCGCCCGCACGCCGTCTACCGCAAGTTCGGCCTGTGCCGTGTGTGCCTGCGTGAAATGGCGCACCGCGGCGAGCTGCCGGGCGTGCACAAGAGCTCCTGGTGAGTTCAGCCTCCTTGTGAGGCAATGAAATAGCGAAACAAGGACCCGGGCCCGCGCTCGGGTCCTTGTGCTGTTTCACACCGGTACGACGGTGAGCAGTTGATCCAGCCCGCGGAAATCGTCCGCGTTGCGGGTGAACAGTGGGAGATCGTTGACCGACGCTATTGCCGCGATCATCAGATCCATTTTGCGTGGTTTGGGGTTTCGTCCGCCGACTGCGATCAGGTTTGCCATGGTCATGAATCGCCTTGCAGCCGTGTCGGTAAAGGGGAGTGCGTCGAAGACATGCTCGATCTCCAGCATTTGTTCGGTACGCAATGTCAGTATTTCCGGCGAGCCGGCGAGAGCGACGCCCAGACCCAATTCGGCCACCGTGATGGTGCTTATTTTCGGCTGGATCGGTAGTCGGGTGTCGTCGACGGTGTCGATATCGATGAGGACGCAGGTATCGAGCAGTCCCTCTGGAAACCGGCCGCGCTCAGTCATCGAGACGGTCTTCGCCGAAAGCTGCGTCGATTTCTGCCCGCAGTTCCGCGCCGCTACCCGCTCCGGCGAAGCGGGCCATCCGCGCCTTGAGCTCCGTGGTCGTGATTTCGCGTCGTCGCCTGATCGGGCGCAGCTCACCAACCGGCCGCCCGTTGCGGGTGATGACGAAATCCTCACCGGCCTCCAGCGCGTCCATCACACCCGCGCTGCCGTTGCGCAGGTCGGCCTGGCTGATCGTGGTTGTCATAGCCCGAGGATAGCAACGGATGCTATACGATGCTATGGCGTCGGCGGTCGATCGAGGAGAATCGGGACAGGGGCGGGCGGTGGAACGTGAATCGAAACGGCCTTCGGGTGCCCGGTCGCACCGGCGAACACCACCGTGTTGCCGCCCAAGCGTTTCGCGCGATACATCGCGGAATCGGCCGCGCGGAGCAGGCGGTGGTAGGTGAGTTCGGTGAAGGGGTCGTCGGCGGTGTCGATGGTGGTGATGCCGATGCTCGCGGTGACCGTGACGGGCAGGCCGGGCATGGTTTCGATGGAACGGCGCAATTGTTCGCCGACATCGGCGATTTCGCCGCGCAGGTAGCCGACGATGACGAATTCCTCACCGCCGGTGCGGGCGATGAGGGCGTCGAAATCGACTGCGGTGCGCAGGCATTGGGCGGTTCTGGCGAGTACCTCGTCACCGAATGAGTGACCGAAGGTGTCGTTGATGGTTTTGAAACGGTCGAGGTCGAGCATGGCGACGTAGATCGTCCGGTTCCGGCAGCGGCCGAGGCGCGCCGTCAGATAGGAGTCGAGCCCGCGGCGGTTCAGCAGCATGGTGAGCGGATCGGTCAGGGCGTCGACTCGCAGTATCCAATTACAGAACTGCACGAACGGCAGGATGACCCCCATCACCACGAACAGGACCAGCACGATCGAAATGCCCATGGCGATGTTCTCCCGCCCGTGCCCGGTCGATTCGGACCGCGGCAGTAGGCCGGTCGCGATCATGACCGCGAGCATGATGCTGGCCAGCAGCGACCAGCCGACGTGCAGCGCCAGGATGCGCGGGCCGTGGAAGACGGTCACGTACCCGCCCATCGCCATCAGCAGCACGATGCCGAGCACCCCTATGACGCGATCGTGGACCAGGACGTTGTTCGCGGCGGCGTCGAGGTCGAACAGCGCGATCCAGACCAGTGATTCGGTCTCCCGCGGCCACGGCAGAAACCACCAGCGAACCGTCCATATGCCGGCGACGGTGGCCTCGGCGATGCCCTGTACCGGACCCATCGCCTCGTCCTGCGCTATCGCGGCCAGAATCGCGATGAGCAGCATCACGATGCCGCCCGCCCCGAGCATGAACTTGAATCGACCGAGCGCGCCGTGCGATCGCAGGGTCTCGACCAGCCAGCCGTAATCGACCCGGTCTCGCCACCAGGTTCGAAACATCGAGCGACTGTCGGTCAACGAGCTACCGCCTCGTGTCGGTACCGGACTCGAGCGTCTATCTGTAACCGGTCGTGCATATCGGACGCTATGGCGGTAGCTCATCACACGCAATGTGAGATCGTCCATACGCGACCCGGATTTGGTCGCTGCCTGCGGCTTGTCTACACTGAACCGGTTGCTCGGGCACAGTTGTGTCCGCATGAGCCCGGTGTGCGCACCGGGTCGCGGACGGTCCGGGCACTGAGAACTCGCATGAGAACTCAATCCGGTCGGCAAATGCCGGCCGGGCCATCCGAATTGTTGTAGGCCCACGATCGGCACCGTGCTGTGCCGGTGCTGTATGGGAACCGCAGCGAGAAAGGTGTCTAGGTCGAACCATGACCATGACTGATCCGATCGCAGACTTCCTCACACGTCTGCGCAACGCCAACTCGGCGTACCACGATCAGGTGAAGGCTCCGCACTCGAAGCTCAAGGCGAATATCGCCGAGATCCTCAAGCGCGAGGGCTACATCGCCGACTACCGGACCGAGGACGCGCAGGTGGGCAAGACCCTCGTCGTCGACCTCAAGTACGGTCCGAGCCGCGAGCGCAGCCTCGCCGGCGTGCGCCGGGTCTCCAAGCCCGGTCTGCGTGTGTACGCGAAGTCCACCAACCTGCCCAAGGTGCTGGGCGGCCTCGGCGTGGCCATCATCTCCACGTCGCAGGGTCTGCTCACCGACCGTCAGGCAGCCAAGCAGGGCGTGGGCGGCGAAGTCCTCGCCTACGTCTGGTAAGGGAGGTCAGGACTAATGTCGCGTATTGGCAAGCAGCCCATCGCAATCCCGTCCGGCGTCGATGTGACCATCGACGGCCAGCAGGTGCAGGTGAAGGGCCCCAAGGGCACGCTGTCCCACATCGTCGCCGAGCCGATCACCGTCGGTAAGAACGACGAGGGCAAGCTCGAGGTCACCCGTCCCGACGACGAGCGCAAGAGCCGCTCGCTGCACGGTCTGACCCGCACGCTCATCTCGAACATGATCGTCGGCGTCACGCAGGGCTACGAGAAGAAGCTCGAGATCGCCGGTGTCGGTTACCGTGTCGCGCTCAAGGGCCAGAACCTCGAATTCGCGCTCGGGTACAGCCACCCGATCGTTTCGGAGCCGCCGCAGGGCATCACCTTCGCCGTGGAATCGCCCACCAAGTTCTCGGTGGCCGGTATCGACAAGCAGCTGGTCGGCGAGGTCGCCGCCAACATCCGCAAGTACCGCAAGCCGGAGCCGTACAAGGGCAAGGGCATCCGGTACGCCGGCGAGGTCGTTCGCCGCAAGGTCGGAAAGACGGGTAAGTGATCATGGCGCAAACCGAAAACCAGAAGGCCAAGCGTATCCCGCTGGGCAAGGACGTCTCGACGCAGCGTCGTCTGTCCAAGACGCGCCGTCACTTCCGTCTGCGCAAGAAGGTCGTCGGCACCACCGAGCGTCCGCGCCTGGTGGTCAACCGCTCCTCGCGGCACCTGCACGCGCAGCTCGTCGACGACTCGGTCGGCAAGACCATCGCCGCCGCCTCCAGCATCGAGGCCGATGTGCGCGCGCTGGACGGCGACAAGACCGCCAAGGGCAAGAAGGTCGGCGAGCTGCTCGCCGCCCGCGCCAAGGCGGCCGGTGTCGATGCCGTCGTGTTCGACCGTGGTGGCCACGACTACCACGGCCGCATCGCCGCACTGGCCGATGCCGCTCGCGAAGGTGGGTTGAAGTTCTGATGATCAAGATTGCTAACGGAAGGAACGTCTGATGCCGGGACGTCAGAGGCGTGACGGCGGAAGCGGACCCGCCGGACAGAATGGCAACGCGCCCGAGGGCGGCCGCGAGAACCGTCGCGGTGGCGGCGATCGTCGCGGTGGCGGCGACCGCAGGGATAACGCGGCCGAGAAGAACCAGCTCGAGCGCGTCGTCGCGATCAACCGCGTCTCCAAGGTCGTCAAGGGTGGTCGGCGCTTCAGCTTCACCGCCCTGGTGATCGTCGGTGACGGCAACGGTCTGGTCGGCGTCGGCTACGGCAAGGCCAAGGAAGTTCCCGCGGCCATCCAGAAGGGTGTCGAGGAGGCTCGCAAGGGCTTCTTCCGCGTCCCGATGATCGGCTCCACCATCACCCATCCGGTGCAGGGCGAGGCGGCGGCCGGTGTGGTCATGCTGCGCCCGGCCTCCCCGGGTACCGGTGTGATCGCCGGTGGCGCCGCCCGTGCTGTGCTGGAATGCGCTGGCATTCACGACATTCTGGCCAAGTCGCTCGGTAGCGACAACGCGATCAACGTCGTGCACGCGACCGTCGCCGCGCTCAAGCAGCTGCAGCGTCCCGAAGAGGTGGCGGCCCGTCGCGGTCTGTCCATCGAGGACGTTGCTCCGGCTGGCATGCTGCGTGCGCGTGCCGGACAGGGAGTCTGATATGGCACAGCTGAAGATCACCCAGATCAAGAGCACGATCGGTGCCAAGGCTAATCAGCGGGAGTCGTTGCGCACGCTCGGCCTGCGCAAGATCCGGCAGAGCGTGGTCCGGGAGGACAACGCGCAGAACCGCGGACTGGTCAACGTCGTGCGCCACCTCGTGGAAGTTGAGGAGCTCAACGCATGACCATCAAACTGCACCATCTGCGTCCGGCCCCGGGCGCGAAGACCGAGAAGATCCGCGTCGGCCGCGGTGAGGGCTCGAAGGGTAAGACCGCCGGTCGCGGTACCAAGGGCACCAAGGCACGCAAGAACGTGCCCGCCCGCTTCGAGGGTGGGCAGATGCCGCTGCACATGCGGCTGCCCAAGCTCAAGGGCTTCACGAACCCGTTCCGGACGGAATACCAGGTCGTGAACGTCGGCCGGATCGCCGAGCTGTTCCCCGAGGGCGGCACGGTCGGCAAGGCCGAGCTGGTCGCCGCCGGCGCCGTTCGCAAGAACGAGCTGGTGAAGGTCCTCGGCGACGGTGAGATCGGTGTCGCGGTCCAGGTGACCGTCGACAAGGTGACCGGCTCCGCCAAGGAGAAGATCACCTCGGCCGGTGGCACCGTCACCGAGCTGGGCTGACGGTACGCTCTAATCTAAGTGGCACCGGATGAGTGAAGAGCTCATCCGGTGCCACTGTTAGAGTTCTATTGTTGTCTGCCAAGCCTCGTCATGGTTTTCAGCACCCCTCTTTCGGACATGCTGAAAATATCCATGTCATGACCATGTCGTTCGCCAGGAGGATCTGTGCTTTCCGCCTTCGTATCGGCCTTCCGGACTCCGGACTTACGGCGGAAGATTCTCTTCACGCTGGGGCTGCTCGCGCTGTACCGGGTTGGTGCCACGCTGCCGTCTCCCGGCGTCGACTACAAAAGCGTCCAGGACTGTATCGCGCAGATTTCCGGCGGTGACAACGCCGGTATCTACCAGCTGATCAACCTGTTCTCCGGTGGTGCGCTGCTGCAGCTGTCGGTTTTCGCGATCGGCATCATGCCCTACATCACCGCGAGCATCATCATCCAGCTGCTCACGGTCGTCATCCCGCGGTTCGAGGAACTGCGTAAAGAGGGCCAGTCCGGCCAGAACAAGATGACGCAGTACACCAGGTACCTGTCGATCGCGCTGGCGATTCTGCAGGCCACCGGTCTGGTGGCGCTGGCGGCGCGTAAACAGCTGCTGCAGGGCTGCCCCAAGGACATCCTGGCCGACACCAGCATCTTCGGCATGGTCATCATCGTGCTGGTGATGACGGCGGGCGCGGCGCTCGTCATGTGGTTCGGCGAGCAGATCACCGAGCGCGGCATCGGAAACGGCATGTCGCTGTTGATCTTCGCCGGTATCGCGGCGCGTATCCCGTCCGAGGGCAAGAACATTCTGGACAACCGCGGCGGGCTGATCTTCGGCCTGGTGTGTGTCGCGGCGTTCGCGATCATCTCCGGCGTCATCTTCGTCGAGCAGGGTCAGCGCCGGATTCCGGTGCAGTACGCCAAGCGCGTCGTCGGCCGCAAGATGTACGGCGGGTCGTCGACCTACCTACCCTTGAAGGTCAACCAGGCCGGCGTCATCCCGGTGATCTTCGCGTCCTCGCTGCTGTACCTGCCGAATCTGATCTCTCAGCTCACCGGCGGGCGTACCAACGCCAATCCGAGCTGGTGGCAGGAGTTCATTCAGAAATACCTGGTGAATCCGGGCAATCCGGCCTATATCGCGATCTACTTCGGTTTGATCGTGTTCTTCACCTACTTCTATGTCGCGATCACCTTCAATCCGGAGGAACGCGCCGACGAAATGAAGAAGTTCGGCGGCTTCATTCCCGGCTACCGTCCCGGTAAGCCGACAGCCGACTATCTCAACTTCGTCCTGAGCCGCATCACCCTCCCCGGCTCCATCTACCTCGGTCTTGTCGCGGTTCTGCCGAATCTCTTCCTGGATATCGGCGCATCCGGTAACAACCAGAACCTCCCTTCGGCGGCACCTCGGTGCTGATCTTGGTGAGTGTCGGTTTGGATACCGTTAAGCAGATCGAGAGCCAGCTGATGAATCGAAATTACGAAGGGTTCCTCAAGTGAGAGTTGTACTGCTCGGTCCGCCGGGTGCCGGCAAGGGCACCCAGGCCGTCCTGCTGTCGGAAAAGCTGGGCGTCCCGCACATCTCCACCGGGGACCTGTTCCGCGCGAACATCAGCCAGCAGACCCCGCTGGGTCGCGAGGCGCAGAAGTACCTGGACGCGGGCAATCTGGTGCCGAGCGATGTGACGAACCGGATGGTCGAGGCGCGCATCGCCGAACCGGATGCGGCCAACGGCTTCATCCTCGACGGCTACCCGCGCACCATCGATCAGGCGGAGGCGCTGGAGAAGATCCTCAAGGAGTCCGGGCACGAGCTCGACGGCGTCGTTTCGTTCGAGGTCCCCGAGGACACCCTGGTCGAGCGCCTGCTGCACCGCGGTAAGACCAGCGGCCGCTCCGATGACACCGAGGATGTCATCCGCAACCGGCAGCGGGTGTACCGCGAGGAGACCGAGCCGCTGCTCGACCACTACGACGGCCTGGTCGTCACGGTGGACGGCGTCGGCGAGGTCGAAGAGGTCAACGCCCGCGCGCTGCACGCGCTGGGCCGCTGAGCCCCGATGGTCTTCGGCCGGAAGAACAAGAAGGTGGTGCCGTTCCGCACCGCCGGTGAACTCGACGCCATGGCGGCCGCGGGCGCGGTCGTCGGTCGCGCGCTGGTCGCGGTGCGCGCCGCGGCCAAACCGGGCGTTTCGACGGCGGAGCTCGACGAGGTCGCCGAGCAGGTGATCCGGGACGCGGGCGCGGTGCCGTCCTTCAAGGGCTATCACGGATTCCCGGCGTCGATCTGCTCCTCGGTGAACGACCGTGTGGTGCACGGGATTCCGTCGGCGGAGGAGATCCTCACCGAGGGCGATCTGGTGTCCATCGACTGCGGTGCGATCCTCGACGGCTGGCACGGTGATTCGGCATGGACCTTCGGTGTCGGCGCCATCATCGAGGCCGATCGGCTGTTGAGCGAGGCCACCAAGCTGTCGATGGAGGCGGGGATCGAGGCCATGCTGCCCGGGAACCGGCTCACCGATGTCTCCCATGCCATCGAACTCGGCACCCGCGCCGCCGAGCGGCAGCACGGCCGCGCGTACGGCATCGTCGACGGCTACGGCGGTCATGCGATCGGCCGGGAAATGCATATGGATCCGTTCCTGGCCAACGAGGGCGATCCGGGTAAGGGCCCGCGGCTCGTGGTCGGTTCCGTGCTCGCCATCGAGCCGATGCTGACCTTGGGCACCACGAAAACGCAGGTGCTCGGCGACGATTGGACCGTGGTGACAACTGATGGTTCGCGCGCCGCGCACTGGGAGCACACGGTCGCGGTCACCGAGGACGGTCCGCGCATCCTCACGCCCCGCCCGGAGTAACCACATTTCGGGTCGGCAGGGTGACCCGGTTGTCTACGTTTTGCGGTGGCACGTCGCGCGGCGAGGAGCCGATGCGCGCCGACGCCGCCGTGCGGTCGATCTCGCCGCGACGTTAGACGGCGATACCCAGCTCTGCTGGATCGGTGCGTCGATCCTTTCACCCGCGTCCGGTGCGATCCGACGATTCCGGTCGCTGTTTCGACGATGTGCTCAGCGTAGGTCGGGCTCGGGTGCGCTCACGCGAGTAGGAACTACTCGAATCCCGTTGGGCGAACCGGAAATACTTACGCGTTCCGCGTAGGGGTTCCGTCAAGGGAGGTGCCGGATACTCTTGCGCGCTGCGACCATGGGATGATGCGCCGCTCCGACCTATGTCTAGAGGATCTGGGCGGGCTGCGCGGAACGTATCTGCCGGTGCCCGCCGATTGGCGGCGGTTCCGGCTCGCCGGTATCGCGACGGCGGCGAGCTGCGTCGTCATGATCGTGGCGCTGGCGGGCCGGGCATATCCGTTGGCGCTTATCGCCGCCGCATTCGCGTTGCTGGTGGGTGGGCGGCTCGCCTGGGCGGCCGGCCGCCTGCGGGTGCTGGCCGGGCGGAATCGCGGGTCGCGGCTGGAGTTGTACGAACGCGGGTTCGTCGTCGTATTCGGTGGCCGGGTCCGGACCTTCCGCTACGGTGCGGCGACGGTGCGGGAACAGGCCGCGCGGCGCTCGTATGTGTGCTCCGGTGATGCGGGAGATCCGGTGATTCTGCGGCGCGGGTTCGAGCGGCAGCACGTCTGGGGCGCCGAGATCCGGCGCGGGGTGGCGCGGGCCCAGGTGCCGAGGGCATTGGCGGCGCTGAACGCCGGGCAGCGGCTCGAATTCGGTGAAATCTGGGTCACCGCAAGGGATATCGGGGTCGGCAGGGATCGGGCGGCCTGGGCCGACGTCACCGAGTTCACGGTGCGCTCCGCGATGCTGATCGTGCGGGTCCGGGACCGGGAGCGGCCGCTGATTGCCGAGCCGGTCGCTGACGTGCCGAATATGTGTGTGCTCCAACTACTTTCGGAGCACCTGCGCTAGTTGGGCCGGGTGCGGATCACCCAGGTCACCAGCGGGTAGTCGAATTCGCCCTGTGCGGTCTCCGGGTTGGTGCGCAGGTACTCGGTGATGCGCCCGAGTAGTTCGGTGCGCTCCGCATCCGAGATCACCAGGGTGTGCGAATGCGTTCCGATTGTCGCGGTGAGGGTTTCGGCGGTGCGTCGGTGCGCGTGCGGGAAGTCGGCGCGCTCGAATTCCGCGAACAGTGGATGGCTGGGCAGCTTGCCGTCACCCGGTTCGAACGATGCGCCGGACCGGGAGACCCGCTGCAGCCCGACGACCCAGTCGACGTCGAGGTCATCGGTGTTCCAGAATGCCGCGAGCACTCCGCCGGGACGCAGTACGCGCGCGATCTCCGGGAAGGCGCGCTCTTGATCGAACCAGTGCAGCGCCTGCCCGACGACGACGGCGTCGACCGAATTGTCCGGCAGCGGAACGGCTTCGGCGACGGCACGGCAGGCGGTGATACCGGGATGTCTGCGGACCAGTTCGGCGAGCATCTCCGCATCCGGTTCGACGGCGATGACCGATGCGCCCGCGGCGAGCAGACCCGCCGTCAGCTTTCCGGTGCCTGCGCCGAGATCGACGACGACGGGCGCGTCCGACGTCTCGAGCGGCTCCAGCGCCCAGCGGATACCGGCCGACGGATAGTCGGGCCGGTGTTCGTGGTAGGTGGCGGCGTGCGGGCCGAAGGATTTGGCGCGTCGGGCACGCAGGTCCGTGCTGCTCGTCGGTTCGTCGAATGGGCCCATGCGGTCAACGGTATCTATTCGGCGCGATCAGGCCGAGATCGGCTGTCGCGGTGTCGCGGTGCAGGCGCGGACGGTTTCGATCACCTCGAGGCCGGACGGTCGGAAGGAATCGCGCGGCGAGACCACCCACTGCCGGTAGCCGGTTTGCGCGTCGGCCGGTGATGGCAGCGCGATTTCGCCGCCGATCGGGACGATCGAGACGTTGTGGCGGAACAGTTCGGCGAACAGTTGCACATCGTCGCTGATATCCGGGCGGATCAGGAAGGTCCAACGGCCGGAGCGGACGTGGGAAATGATGGGCCCCAAAGTGTTTCGGCGGCGCAGTAGGTCATCGCGGACGCGCTGGCCGAGCGCGGCGGGCATGGTGATCGCGCCGACCGCGCCCGCCTTGACCACGATCCGCCCGACCTCGGGGTGGATGCCGGCGGGGAGTCCGCAGGTGCGTCGATAGAACGCGCATCTGGTGGTGGGTGTGTCGGCGAAAGCCAATTGGTCCATGGGTGAAGCCTCGACTCACATCGTTCGTTGGTGCTGCGCCGAGCCGATGTGGACGTGACCGTACGGTGTGCAACGCTGTCACGGCTCTGTCCAGGCGCAGACCAAGTAGACCATCTCGAGCCAGCTGTCAGGAAGGTTCAGTGCTTTTTGTTCATGTGAAAAATACTCTCGCGGGACATTCGTTCGGAACGCGAAAGTGCTTGCGCCACATAATGATTCGAATGCGCTACCGGTATGGTGCACAAAGGCTATGCGCCAACCGGTCGGTATTTTTGAACTCAATCAGACCGATATCGGACGAAATGGTGTGGTGCTGATGAACTTTATGCACATCTGACCTGCGGATATGTGATATGACCAGTGCGGTCGCCACTGACAAATGACCACGTGATGATCGAATGGTGATCGAAGCCGGTGGATTTCGGTTCGGTGAACTAGACTTCCGTGTTGGTCTGTCTTGTGCAGCGCCACATAGTGGTCGTTGGAGGAGCGTCAGCGGTGGGAAACAACAGTCCGTGGTCCGGCTTGGTGCAGCAGGTCAAGGACAAGCACGTCAAGGTCGATATCGGTGTTGCCTACGACTGTGCGAACGCCTGTATCGACATGATCGGCAAGTTGAAGGCCTTCCAGAACAAACTACAGGGCGCTCATATCAACAATACCGACGACTTCGGTGGCCTTTACTCGGGAACGCGGCTGGCGGATAAATTCAACTCCCAGAACTCGGATCTGAACGATAAGCTGGACGGCCACATCCGGACGCTGACCGATCTCAGTGAGATGTTCCAGATCGCGGGCAAGGCATATGACACGACCGATACGGGCTCCGGGTCGACCTTCGACAAACTCAGTAAATTGGAGCCGACCAATGTCGGCGCCGCCGATATCACGTTCAACCCCGGCAAATTCGATGATAGCGACGACGATATGCCGTCGTATCCGGGCAGTTTGAGCAGCGTCGGTGGGAAGGGTGGCATCCCGCTCGAGAGTGCGGACGATCTGAATTTCTCGGACTTCAATCATCTCGGCAACAAGCTCCAATCGAAAACGGCGGGAAACGCCGGAAAAATCTGGGAACTCATGGCCTCCCAGCTCTCCCAGGCCGGCACCGATCTCGGCGGAAAGATGAAGAGCTTGACCGTCGACAAGTGGGAGGGTGACGGCGCCGACCAGGCCATCGGGGCGATCCAGAAATACGGTGACAATGTCAACCAGTTGACCGACCAAATGATGGTGGTCGCGCAGAATTACCACTACACGGCCAGGTGGCAGAACACGGTCGCGAACGAGATGCCGACCAACGACAGCAACGACTGGACCGATCACTGGAAGACATTGTGCGATTACCGGGATCGCTTCAACAACGACTATGTGAAGGGGTTTCAGAACTCCGACAAGTCCTTCCCGGTATTGCCGGACCCGCCGACCCCGGCCAAGCCCACCGCCCCGACCGACGGCAAAGACAACGGCAACGACGGTAAGAACAACGACGGCAAGAACAATAACGACGGCAAGAACAACAACGACGGCAAGACGACCACGGCGGGCCCGGGTCCGGGCGGTCCGGGACCGGGCGGACCCGGCCCCGGTGGTCCCGGACCCGGCGCAATCCCCAAGGGCGGTCCCGGCCCCGGCGCGGTACCGAATCTCGATACCTCGGCCCTCACCGCCACCAGGCGCGACAGCGCGGGCAACCCGATCGGAAAGGCCGGTATACCGAACGGCGGCCTGCCAGGTACCAACCCCGACTCCGGAACGCCGAATACCGGCGTACCCAACTCCGGGACGCCGAACACCGGAATTCCGAATACGGCGCCGGCTTCGGCGAATCAGGACATGATCAGCCCGCTGGTCAATGCGCTCTCACAAGGCGCCCAGTCGATTCCCGGTCTGGTACAGGCGCTTTCGCAGTTCGCCGCGCAGCATCCACCGACCGGACCCATTGATTTCGACAGCTTCTTCCAGCAGTTCCCGCAGGTCAAGGATCTGATCGCGAGCAATCCGCAGCTGAAACCGCTGGCCGATCTGCTGCATATTCCGGTGCACGACAACCCATCCGGCCAGCCGGTACCCGGTCAGCCCAGGCCGGTGACCGCGCAGGATCCGATACAGCAGGCGGCGGCGCGGTTGTTCCCGCGCGCATCCATACCCGGTGGCATTCAAAACATTCCGGATATCCGTACGCTCACCGACGGCCCGGCGATACCGACGCTGGATCAGTTGGTGCGTGCGGCGGTCAACGGGACGCCGGCCGATGTCGACTTCCGGATTCCCGGAATCGATTCGGGGGCAGGTATTTCCGATGCGGCCCCGGACTTGGCGCTGAATCTGCCTGGTATCCAGGCGGCGGCGTCCGATTCGGCCGCGCGGACGCAGCGTGATCTGCAGTCCGCGTTCAACGACGCGGTCGCGCACGCGGAACCGGTGGGCGACGCGTGAATCGGCAGTGGGATTTCACCGACCTGGAGTTGCGGGTGCTCTGGGAGCGGTACGTCGGCGGGCAGCTGCCGGAGCCGCTTTCGTTCACCAGCCGGATCAGATTTCTCGACGAGTACGAGCGGGTGAAGTTCCAGACCTGGGAGCGGCTGCGCGACACCGTGGACGGTTCGATCCGCGAGGTGCTCGAAGCGCTCGCGCGGCCGGAGGTGTTGCTGAAGGTAATGGGTTGGTACGACAAGGATCTCATGGATTCGCAGAGCTGGATCCGGGCCCGCATCGTCCGCTCCGGCCCACGCGGCTATGTCCTGACGCAGACTCCCGGTGAAACCGTGCTGCACAGCGGGGGCTACACGATCACCGAATGCGGCCCACACGGTATCTCGGAGGCGGCGGTCGGGCTGCTGCCGCCGGTCGAGGCGGGCCACGGTGGGAGCATTCCGATCACCCTCGATCACGAGGATGTGCTGGAGCAGCTGCACGGCGGGGGATCCCTGGTGCTGGAGGAACGTTCGGAATCCGCGATGAGCCGCGGCGAACGCTTCCTCAATACCCCGGCCGAGCGGACCGGCGCGCTCATCCTGCATCAGGGCAATTCGAAATTCGGTCCCCGCGGCATACTCGAGCGGGTCCTGGTGTGGCGCGATCTCCCCGGTGACGGCCGATACGTCATCGAGGCGGGCAGCGGCGCGCCGGTCGCGGTCGGCGTCGGTGCCGCGGAGCTCGCCGGGTGGCTCGACCGCATCATCGACGACATCATGGAGCGGCTCGAAAACCACTGGGAAATAAGGGATTAGCTCCTGTGGGCCGCGCGGTGCGCGGGGGTCGGCCGGTCCGTATCGAACTCGATCGGACCGATGCCCGGAAAAATGGGGTGGTTGCTGAACTTTACGCACATCCGACCTGCGGATACGTGGCATGACCAGGGCGGTTTCCGTTGTCCGTTGACGTCGTCATGATCGAAATATGATCTAAAGCAGAGACTTCCGCGCCGCGTACCTAAACTTGCGTTCGGGTATGCCTTGGCGAAGGCAGCCGGGTTTGTGGGCGCTGGAGGAGAATCAACGTGGGTAGTGACAGCGGGCCGTGGTCCGGGCTGGTGCGGGCGGCGAAGGACAAGCGCTTCAGCATCAAATTGAGTGTGGCTTACGACTGCGCGCAGGCCTGTCGGGACGCTATAGCCGATATCAAGCAATTCCAGAGTCACACGGACCATGAGCTGACAATCGCCACAGCGGATGATTTCGGTGGTTGGCGCTCCGGGAACGAGCTGGCATCGAAATTCAAGGGAAAGGCGAGTCAGCTCCACGACAAGTTCGCCGACCACATCCAAGCCCTGACCGATCTGGGGGAGATGTTCAAGGCTGCGGGGAAGGCATACGACGGTACCGATTCGGATTCCGCGGATAAATTGCACCAGCTGGATATCACCGGCGGCAAGAGCGGCCTGGACTTCAAACCCCCGAAGTATGTGTCGGACGTAAGCGACGGCCACGGTACGCCGAATAGGACTGGGAGGACCGACAAGAACAGCAGGAGTTGGCACCGACCGAGCCTGCCGGACCAGCCGGACTCGCTGAAATCGGCGTCGGGGAGCATGGATAAGGCGGACATCGGCGTCGAGAACCCGGACCATAAGAGCTGGAAGGAATTTTTCGACTTCGGTCAGCGAATCAAACCGGATACCGCTGGGCAGGCGGGGGAGGCATGGAATCTGCTTGCCGATCAGGCGAGTAAGACCGGGCTGGCGCTCAAGGATAAATTTTCGAGCCTGACCACCGACGCCTGGGACGGCGACGGCGCGACGCAAGCGACGACCGCCATCAAGAACTACAGCGACAATTTGCGTCAGCTGAGTGAAAGCATGAGGGTCGTCGGCGAGAACCTGAAGTACACCGCGGACTGGTTGAAGGTAACGAAGGCCAACATGCCGCAGACCGAGACGGAAGGCTGTGGTTATGACAATCAATGGGATATCAGTGATGTCCGGAACGCTTTCAAAAAAGACTATGTCGTAGGTTTGCACAACACCGACAAGGATTTTCCGGTGTTGCCGGAGGCGCCGGTGCCCGCGAAGGCGAATCCTCCGTCTACTCCTGGTACTCCTGGTACTCCGGGTACTCCTGGTACTCCGGGTACCCCTGGTGTTCCGGGGACTCCCGGTGTTCCGGGCACTCCTGGCACTCCTGGTGTTCCGGGCGCCCCCGGCCCCGGTGTTCCTGGCACTCCGGGCGCCCCTCGTGTTCCGAGTACCCCTGGTGTTCCTGGCACTCCCGGTGTTCCGAGTATCCCTGGCGGGGTTCCGAACAGCGGGTTGCCGAATAGCGGGTTGCCGAGCGGTGGTTTGCCGAGTGCCGGCCTGCCCGGCACTCCGCCCGGAACCGCGACGCCGGTATCGCAGGGCCAGGACATGATGAGTCCACTGGTGAACGCGTTGTCGCAGGGAATTCAGGCGGTTCCCGGTTTGATGCAAGGACTTTCGCAGTTCGTGGCCCAACATCCGCTCGGCGCGCCGATCGATTTCGACGCGTTCTTCAACCAGTTCCCACAGATCAAGGACCTGGTCGCCAGCACACCGGAGCTGAAGCCGCTGGCCGATCTGCTGCATATTCCGGTCAAGGCGCAAGCGCCGGAGCTGTCCATTCCGGGCACCGATCCGGCGCGTGCCGCCGATCCGATTCAGGAGGCCGCGGCGCGGCTTTTCCCGCGTGCATCGATTCCGGGCGGTATCCAGAATATTCCGGATATACGCACCGCGTCGGCGCAGTCTCCGATTCCCAGCCTCGAGCAGTTGGTACGGTCCGTGGTTGGCGACGCGTCGGCCGATCTGAAGATTCCGGGCGTCGAAGCGGGGGCGGGTGTTGCGGACGCGAGTGCCGGCTGGGGCCTGGATATACCGGGTATCGAGGCTGCGGCGCGCTCTGATATCGCCGGTGCGCAGACGAAAATACAGCGGGATCTGCAGGACGCGTTCGCGGATCAGATCGGGCAGGCACCGGTGGCGGACGCATGAATCGGACCTGGGAGTTCACCGACCTGGAATTCGTGGTGCTCTGGGAGCGGTACATCGACGACCACATTCCCAAGCCGCTCACCTTCACCAGCCGCACCCCGCTGCTCGACGATTACGAGCGGGAGAAATTCGAGGCCTGGGAGCGGCTACAGGCAACCGCGCCGACGTGGCTGCGCACGGCGTTGGAGGTCCTGGCCCGCCCTCAGATCTTGGTGAAGGTGCTCGGCTGGTATGACCGGAATACCGAGGATCCGCAGCGTTGGATCCGGGCGCGGGTGGCCTGCTCCGGCAACCACGGCTATATCCTGACCCAGCGTCCGGGCGAAACCATAAGGCACAGTGGCGGTTACAAGATCACCGAATGCGGGCCGCGCAGTCTCGGCGAAGCGATCGTCAAGACGCTGCCCAAGGTCGAGGCGGGCAGATTCGGCGACATCCCGATCGTCACCAGCGCCGCGGACGTGCTGGAGCAGATCCACAGCAGCGGTTCGATGGTATTGGAGAGCGGCGGGGAATCCGCGGTCCACCGCAGTAACCGGTTCTTCGACACCGCGGCTACCAGGACCGGTGTGATCATCCTGCATCAGGGCCAGTCGAAGTTCGGTCCACGCGGCATCCTCGAACAGATCCTGATCTGGCGGGATCTACCCGACGACGGCCGGTATGTGATCGAGCTGGGCAGCGCGCCGACGGCGATCGGCATCGGTACCCGCCGACTCGCCGCCAAGCTCGACATGATGATCGAAGATATGCTCGAGCGGGTCGAAAACCATTGGGAGAGCTCCGCCTAGGGTCCTCGGCTAAGGCGCGGTCTTGCCGAGGAACAGTACGTGGTGTCCGTGGTCGAGGCCGTTGGCCCCGGCCTGCCGCAGGCCGCTGTCGGGCAGCCCGCTGAGCTTGGTGAACATCTGCGTATTGCCGAAGGCCGCACGGAGTTTGGGTTCGGTCGCATGATCCGCGCCGTACTCGGCCAGCCGCGCGAAGTCCAGCGGGCGCAGCGGAGTATCGAGCGGCGCTTGGCCGCTCGGCCTGCCGAGGCCGGCGTACTGTACGGGCGCGCCCCGCTCGTACAGGCACAGCTCGTAGGCGACGTCGGCGGTCTGGGTGACCGTGATAACCGGCCAATCCGCGGAAAGGCGCAGTGCCAGTGGGTGCTTGCCGAGCGGGGTGAGCTCCCAGTTCATGCTCATCACGGTGACCCAGCCGCCGGCCATCGGATCGATCAGCACCACGTCGTCACCGAGCGTTTCGGCCGTGTTCAACTCGGGATCCGGTATCCGCCAAAGGCTTTCATCCATACCGAGGTAGGCCGTGCGGGAGACCGGGTATACGTCGTCGACGGCGTATGCCGCGATGATCGCGGCGCGAATCTGCAGTACCGCGTCGCGATCCTTGCAGCGAACGCTCAACGCGCCGAAGGTCGTCGCGACATCGACCGGATGGGTCGGCGGATCCTCGTCGGCGCCGGCCACCAGCGGGCGCAGGCCGACCAGGTTCAGCCGCCAGTTGATCTCCTCGACGGTGGACAGATCGCCCGAGGTCTTGTAGAGGATCTGCTGCTGGGTGAGCTGTCCGGCCTGCTCCAGCGTGCGGCAATTCAGCTCGGTGAGTGCGGCATACGCCTTCGGGGTGAGGTCGAGATCGCGAATGCCGCAGGCGCGCAAGCGAATCGCCATGCCTGTCGAGGTCATCGCCTGGTAGCGCTCGCGATACATGGTGATGGCCTGCTTGCGGGAGCGGCCGATCATCAGCGTGCGCAGCAGGGTGCTGAGGCTCTGCAGGTATTTGCCGGACAGCTCCGGATTTTCCGCGGCCAGCGCACTGCGGATGCGCGCGGCGTCCTCGGTGGCGGCGACGGCGGCGGACTGATCGAGGCGGCCGAGCCAGACACCGCACTTGGACAGGCCGTCCGCGCACAGCCCCGCGGCTTGCGAATATGTATGTGCCACTTGACGATACGTGTCACAAGTGCGCCGGATGACGCCCACGGCCTGCTCGCGCCTGCCCGCCTGCCTGGTGGCCTGTTCGAACAGGCGCAGCGCCTCGTTGAGCTCACCGGCGTAGCGCGCCTCCACCATTCCGGCCGCCAGCCAGCGCAACCGGATCAGCACCGCCTCCTCGGCGGGCGCCACCGCGTCGCGCGTGCGATCCCGGCCGCCGCCGCGGGCGGTGGCCAGCATGGCCTTGGCGAGTTCGACGAGCGTGGTCGCCAGCCGCAGCTCGTGCTCGGCCGAACGGTCCGCCGCCGCGAACCGCTCGGTGGCGATCCGGCGCTCGATCGCGTTCAGGTCCATCGCGATCCTCGATTCCCGCATGATCCTCCGCGTCCCGGGGCGGCATCACGTCACCGCAACCGTTGAGCATCGAGTCTGTCACGGTTGGCGGCGCGGCGCAGCCGGATCGGCGCGGCTACCGACGGGATCCGAGTGACCGCTTGTTGTCGTCCTCCGCGGCCTCGAACGCGGCCGCGGAATTGCGTAACTCCTTGGCCTGCGACTGGATCCGCTCGACGTTGTTCTTCAGCGAGGCGTACAGGTTGTCCCTGCCTTTGAGATAGCCCTTCTCACCGTTGGCGAATTCGTCACCGGTCTTGTCGTGCCCCCAGCATGCGCCTCGGCCGTCGGCGTGCGACCGCAGCCGCTTCAGGACACCATCGATTATGTTCGCCGCACCTTCGAAATCGTCTGCCGCCGAGCGTAATCCCTTGGGCTCGAGGCGTACTTGTCCAGCCATGATGTCTCCTTGGATCAATGGTGTCGGGTCCGCTGACCGGACGTCAGCGCGGGTCGAGCTCTGCTAGGGAGGCGAGGTTCGGGGAAGTACGTAGTTCGGCGCGTCGGTCGACCATCCCGGCAAACGAATCCTCTTGGTACGTACGGCAATGTCGTATCGCGTCGGTCGCGGACAAACCGGCGGTATGGGCGTCGCCGAGTCGCATTCGCCATAATCCGGCGGCGAGCTTGCCGGCGTCACCAGCTGCGGACCGGGGAAGATAGTCCGCCGCATCGCCCGTGACCGATGCCCACAGGTAGCCGAGCACGGAACCGTTCTTGACGACCGGAAGAAAGCGCACGGCGGCGCTCGTCACCGTTGCGTACGTCGGCGGTGGCGACGCGCTGACCAGCGGACCCCAGCCCTGTGCGCGATCGACCGGAGTGCTGTCCGGGAGCAGACCATCCTGGACGAGTGGACCCGGCCCCAGCGGTGGGCCATCCGGGTTGAGCTCGTTCCACATCGTTTCCTGATCAGCCGCCTCGACGAGCTCGGTCCCCGCGGCGATACCGCCTGCTTCTGGGCTCTCAGGCGCACCGATCCAGCGTTGAACGGCCGCGATCGGGGGCAGGCCTTGGGCGGCGGCCTCGCTCAGTCGGCGCTCCCAGGTGAACAGGTGAGTCAGGTCGCCACCGTCGGCGTCGAGTCGGCGTTCGAAGCCGGCGGCGTTTCCGGTCTTCGCCGCCCAGAGGTATCCGATCAGCGTGCCGGACAGGGTGACCGGAAGGTAGACGACCGGTTGCCTTGTCCATTTGTGATAGTTGCCGGATACGGGCCTGTTGTTCATCGGGCTCGATTCTTTCATCTGGACACGACCCGTGCCCTGAGCAGATATTCCACTCCGGCGTAGCGTGGGCCGTTGGGATTTTCGATGACCTCGGTAATGAGATAGCGGGTGCCGCGGGGCAGGATCAGCTCGCGCTGATCCGGGTAGGCGCTACGGATGCCCATCCAGAGTCCGGTGGATCCGGCGGGGACCACGATCTCCATTCGTATTCTGCCGTTGAAGTGGCCGGGCGGGGCCGAGCCCAGACTTGTCGACATATAACCTGCTTCGATCTGGACGGTACCTCGTAGCGTACGGGGGTCGCCGGTTGTTCCCAGTGCCTCCGAGCCGACGCGCAAGAAGGAGACGCTGTGCATGCCGCGAATTACTTCGACGGAGTGCGGCAGAGTACGGCCGACTGCGTTGTCCAGCAAACTTATGTGGGTCAACAGATTTGCGGCGGTGGGTGGCTGGCCACCGAGCCACTGTGTCATGTTGCTGTAGGTCGCGTAGTTGGTCGCAACCTCCTCCAGCCGGCGGTGCGGCGAGCCGCTGGCCATGATGGCGCCGATGGCCAGTTGTTGGTCAGGGGTCAGATAGATCCGCCCGGAAAAGGCAGCGTTCCACAGGTTGTACAGGTGCTCCGCTGAAGGATTGCCATTGGTCAGCGCATACAACGTGTTGTAGTAATACGCGTCGGTAGTCAGGTTGTTCACCCAATGTTGGAGATTACCTTCGCGCAGGGGGTAATTGATCCAAGAATTCACCGTATAGCGGTGAGCTTCGATGAACTCCGCGGGCAACAGGCCGTCGCGGATCGGACCGAGGAAGGTCTCTCCATAGACCGACCCCAAGTCATCGGTATCGAAGCGAAGGGTCCCGTCGTCGTGCGCCGAAGTCGTGTCTGCGGAGGCGACAGAGTGCGACGGTGTGTTGCCGCCGCCGGCGAGTTCGTCGTGGGAACTGGTTGCCGATGTGTGGATCGGGTGGTCACGGTTGACGGTTGCCGGTGTGTCGTCAGGGTGGATAGCGACGTGATAGTGGCCGCCGTTGGTGTTTTCGCGGTAGAGAACCCCGACGGGCTGGTCCGGGAATCCATGATGCAGCTTGGTTACCGTGCCATCAGGATGCAGGATCGAGAGGTTGAGCTCGAGAACGCGGGCGGCAACCGGCAGCAGAAAATTCGCGGCGTGATCCCGGTATGTGCCTGTCAGCAATAGGTTTTCGATCTGGCGGTCGTATTCCTGCTGGACTTCTTCCTCGGTTCGCCGGCCCGAGCCGTCGGCCTCGAGCCGGCGCCGGAAATCCTCGAGGTAATGCTCGCGGTTGAGGTTCAGCTCGATGGCGAGGCGGCCGCGGAGATCGGTGTGTCCGTCATCGCCCAGGCCCATGACTTCGGAGAGGGCGTGGAAGAGGCAGTCGCCCTCGCCCGGCATGGACTTCCAATGACCCTCGGGTGGATGAATCCCGTTGAGCTGCTCGGAAATCGAGGGCCGATGCGGCGCTGAGCCACCACCGGGGTCGTGGACGGAGTCGAAGCCGCGCGAATCGCCGGTTACCGGTTCGGCGTGCGGTACCAGTTCGGGGTCGAAGGTTCGGATACGGAGCTTGCCGCTGCTCCAGTCGGCCGTGTCGGTGCCGAGCAGTTCGGTCGTGCGATCTGCGAAATGCGGTGTGGTCTGCGGTATTTCGTGTCCGCTGAGCCAGTGTCCGCCGGGTTCGAGCAGACCCGATATCGCGTCCGCCACCTCGCGGGGTGTGGATTTCCAATCGTTGAACCGGGAATCCTTGTCCATGACGAAATCGAATTTCTGGTGGTTGTCGTTGATGAATTCGTCATAGGTCTTGGCTACGAAGGTAATGACTTGGACGTCGGTTCCGTTGTGCTGGACAGTGAATCGGACGCTGTGGTTGTCGTTGTCGATCTCTCTGGTGACGGTGTGTTGTGGGTCGCGGTACTTGTCGATCTTCCGTCGCAAGTCCGCGTCGACCGCGCTCAGGTGCGCCTGGCGTTCCGAGTACGGGTCGAACGAGACAAGGGTCACCTCTTTGGCTTTCGTGCTGAACAGCGGATGCTCGATATCCGAGTCGCCGCCGAGGTAGAGCAGTCGATCCCCAGACCAGTTCTCGGAGTTGAGCTTTTCGAGCGCTGGGATCCGGGTGGCGGCGTCCTGGCTGTCGGCCGTCGGATTCCGCAGCCACGTCCGCAATTTTTCGGGATCGGTCCAGGACGGCGTTTCCGTCGGCGGGTGGCCCGGTGCGAATGTGTCGGCCGACGGGTTCCGATGGTCGGCGTCGTGCCCGGTGTGGCTGGATTCCGTTGTGCCACTGTGCATATCGGGTAGGCCGGGGTGAGGTGCATTGACCGGCGTCGTGTTGCCATGTGTGCCTGTATTGTGCGACCACGCGGGTCCGTAGAGACCTTGTGTTCCGGCACCGCTCATCCCCAGGCCATCGAACTTGGGTAGGTGCGCGAGGTCGATCGCGACAATGCCACCGCGGTGCGGGGGGATGGTCGGATCCGCGATGTCCACGATGGGGCCGGGGTCCGAAATGGGCTGCGGATCGTTCGACTTCTGGGCATCGGGGTGTATCCAGTGGTCGGTGCCGTCCGCGGTTCGCCGGAGGACATAACCGTTCGGGTATGTCCAATGCTCGGTCCCGTCGAGCTCCTTTCGGAGTCTCCTTCCGTCCGGGAAGGTGAAGTCCGTTGTGCGGTCCGGATTTTGACGGTACCAAGTACCGTCCGGATAGGTTCCGTAGGCGGTGCCGTCCGGGTGGTTGCGGTACCAGGTGCCGTCGGGGCGGGCGCCGCGGACCATGCCGTCCGGATCGGTGCGGACCCAGGTGCCGTTCGAATGGGATTCGTAGACGGTGCCGTCCGGATCATTGCGATACCGGGTGCCGTCCGGGCGGGTTCCGTATACGGTGCCGTCCGGCTCGGTGCGGACCCACGTGCCGTCGGGTTCGACGTGGATACGGCCGCCGGGTTCGGGATGACGGTATTCGATCCCGGAATTCGGTCGCGGATACGTTCCGTTGGTGTCCCACGGATTCTCGAGGAGGATCCGCACCGGACGGTCCCCTACCTTCTCGACGCCGACGACCGAATAGGCGTGACCGCCGACGAGCCCCGGTACCGCGAACGGATCCTCTCGATTCGAACCGAAAGGATGTGTCCACAGCGATACGACGGTGCCGCGTTGCAGCGCGTAGTCGATCCGATGGCCGACAGCCTCCAGCAGTACCGAATTGTCGAGGCTACGGTTCTCGGCGCCGCCGCCGTAGATGGCGTCCATATAGTCGACGAGTGCGGTCTTGGACCTGGCGATCTCCGTTTCGACCTCCGTCCGCTTGGCCGCGTACGCGGCGTCGTCGGGGAAGTCGTCGCGGGTGAAATGCCGCTCGAAGTGGTCGGAGATCCAGTTGCCGTCGAACCGCCTGTCCAGGAACTCGCGCATGCCCTGCGCGGTGGCCTCCACCTGCCTGTCCTGAAAATACAGGAAATTCTGATCGCGTCCGCCGAGTAACTCATCACGCGCTGCGATGAGCTCCTTGGTGAATTCGATACTGCCGCCGATCTGTTCGTGCAACGTATCCGGATCGAAGCGCAGCGGATGCAGGAAGGTCACGTCGTCGAGGGCACGCACCGGCTGTTTCGGACGGTTATCCGCATTGATCCAGTCGTGGTGGATGTAGGAGTCGTCGGTGAGTGTCCGCACATCCTCGAAGAATGTCTTGCCCAGTGCCTTGGCGGCGATCCCCGGGAAATTGCCGTCGATGCCATGGAATCCATTCGCGCCACCGAAGTGCTGTGCGTATGCCTTCTCGATGAGCGCCGCCCACAATGGTTCTCCGGGTTTGTGCCGGATGAAGTGGCCGGTATCGGTGCCTGGACTGAGATGGATCTGCTTATCCACTCGAACCCATTCGGGCCGGTTGTCGGCGAGGAAGCGGATACTGACCGTGCCGTCGCCGTGGTCGCGCACGATCTCGGTGATGGCGGACGGATTGTGTTCGGCGAGGTTCTTGAGATCGGCCAGGAGATAGCAGTCGCCGATATTGCCCTGGCGGACGTCCTCGGGTTTCGGGCCGTGATCGCCGAATACCGGGCTCTGGCTGCGGTCGGCGAGTCGCGGAATCGGCAGGGCGCTGTCGTTGGCATCCATCAGATGCCACCAGGTATCGGCCGGCTGTTTGATCCAGGTCTGAGATCCTTTGTGCGGCAGGACAACCATCTGCGAGCCGTTCGCCAGGTGTACCAGGGTCCCTTGATTGGCGTCCTTGAATCGGATCGCGCCACCGGGAACATCCCAGCTGACCCTGCCGCCCGCCTCCGAGAAACCATTGATCAGCACTTCGGGCACACGGATCCAGTGACCCTGCGGGGTGCCGTCCGGGACGTGTAGGAGCACATGCCCCGGGTCCTTCGGGTCGCGGTGGGTGTAGGTCGACGAATTGCTCGGCAGGTGGTGCGGTTGGCCATTCGTATCGATAAGGGTGAGCCGATCGCCCGAGGGCAGTCGGACGGGCACGGGAATGTCGCGGAACAGCTGTGCCCGGTCCTGCTGCGAAAGATTGTGCAGGAGTTGCTGTTCCGTGAGGACGGGTGGTTCGAAGCCCGTTTCGTCGAACCGGTGGCGCTCCGGATTCGTTGTGCCATCGTGTTCGAACCCGAGCTTGTCCAACAGGTCCGCGCCGAAATAGGTTTCGCCGTGCTCCGGCTCGAAAGGGGACGTCTTGCTCCGCGGCTCGGCGAAAAGCCTGGAAAGCTCGTGGTTTTCGAGATGGTCGAGTGGGCCGCCCTGGTGGGGTTGGGCGAACAGGTGGCGGAGTTGGGCGTCGGTGTTGGTGTCGAGTAGGCCGTCTTTGGGTTGGCTGAAGAGGTGGCGGAGTTGGGCGTCGGCGTTGGTGTTGAGCAGGCTGTCTTTGGGTTGGGCGAAGAGGTGGCGGAGTTGGGCGTCGGTGTTGGTGTCGAGTAGTGGGGTGTTGGGTTTTTTGTGTTCGTTGAAGAGCCGGTCGAGGATGTGGTTTTCCGGTCCGTCGAGTAGTGGGGTGTTGGGTTTTTCGTGTTCGTCGAGGAGCCGGTCGAGGATGTGGTTTTCCGGTCCGTCGAGTAGTGGGGTGTTGGGTTTTTCGTGTTCGTTGAAGAGCCGGTCGAGGATGTGGTTTTCCGGTCCGTCGAGTAGTGGGGTGTTGGGTTTTTCGTGCTCGTCGAACAGTCGGTCGAGGATGTGATCTTCCGGTCCATCGAGCGGGTTGAGCGGGCGTTCTCGGTCCGGACTCGATTGTTCCTGTGTGGAATGTGTTGATTCAGAGGTAGTTTCGTGGTTCGGGACATCCGGTGGCGGCAATGGAGTGCTTTGCGCTGTGGAGTCCTGGTGGTCGGCCGGGATCGGGCGGGGCCGGGTTCCGTCGTTCGAACCGAGTCGCGTCGAACGGCGGCGCGGTGCGGTGGATGGCGTGCTGGATTCCGGGGTGTGCTGCGGCGCGACGGGCATTGCGCCGCCGGTCGACGTCCCGGCGGTCTTGGTGTTGTCCGTCTGCTGTTTCGAGCCAATGGATTCCACCGCGGTGCCGGTCGATTCGGCCTTGATGTGGTTGGGCGCGCGGGTGATGTTCGGACCGCGTTCGTCACCGATGCCGGCTCGCGTTGACGTGCCGACGGGTTTGGTGGATTCCGTTGGAGCCGAGGACGTTACGGTTTGCGACGGGTTCGTGGCTTTGTTTTCGGCGACGGTGGACGGTTTGATATCCGGCGTGGTGCGTTGGGTCTCGGTGCCGCCGATGGACTGGCTGCTGCCGTGATTGGTGGTGTTCGACGGGTTCTGCGCGGTCTCGCTTGCCGGGCTCGTCACCGCTCCGTTCGTCGCCGGGCCCTGGTTACTTCGGTCGACGGTGGTATCCGCCGAATGCGGCCCGCCAGCGGTGGTGTTGTGTTCTGTGGAACCGCTGTTGCCGATATGAGACTGGGGCTCGGTGTGCTGCGTGGCTTCGGTCGGGTGCGACGGGTCGACGCTGTGCTGCTGGTTGCTCTCGGTATGTGTCGGCGATTCGGTGACGGTGTGGTGGACCTGGTTGCCTTCGGAGTTCGACGTCGCTGTGGTGTGCGGTGTTTCACCGGTCGAGCTCGCGTTGATCGGTGTGGTGTTGTTGGCGGAGTGTTCCGTCGAGCCGAAGCTGTTCGGCGAGCTTCTGATCTCGGGGTTGGTCTGATGCTCGACAGGCGTTGTCTGCGAGCCATGTTCGGCTCCGACGCCGGTATTCGATGAAACCGGGTTGTCCGCGGGTTTGGGGGTGATCGACGAAGATGACTGCGCCGTAGTGGTTTCGGTGTTCGTGTGGTCGCCGATCCCCCTGGGACTACTCGGCCTCTCGCCGAGTGACAACGGGCGCGGTGCGCTGCCGCTGTGCACGCCGGCCGTGCGCGAGGCTTTGATGTGCTGGGTCGCGCCGGATACACCGCCGGAGATCGCGCCACCGAGTGCGCCGCCGAGCATCCGCGGATCGAATTCCCAGCTGCCGGTGAGGATTCCGTTCATAAGCCAGCCGCCGCCGACACCAGCGATACCGGCCGGGACGGCGCCGCCGATGGCGTGCAGCACCGACTTGCCCACCGTATTGGCCGGACCGAATTTCTTGGTGAGCAGCGAGCCCACGCCGTGGCCGACGGGGAATGCGACCGCGGCACCCGCGCCCGCCACCGCCCCGCTGATGCCGACCTGCTTCCAGTCGATATCGTCGCGATGTCCGACGACGACCTGATATGCCTGGATGCCGAGATCCGTCGCGGCGCCGATGGCGGCCTGCTTGATCACCTCGACGCCGAGCTTCTTGGCGAACTGCTTGAGGGTCATCTTGGTGGCGTTGGACGCGATGGCCCGCAGCAGCCGCTGCGCGATGGTGCGCGTGACGACTTGGGCTGTCGCTTCGATCACGGGCACCTCGGCCGCGCCGAACAGCGTGGCCAGTGCCTGGGCGATCTCCGCCGCGGTGATCGCCAGGGTGATGATGATCTGTAGCTTCGCGTATTCGATTTGCGCGCCGGTGTTCTTGACGGAGCTGCCGAGTTCGGTGAGGTTCTTCGCGAGCTCCTCGATGGAACCGTCACCCTCGAAAAGGGTTCTGAAATCCTTCTCGATGACCTCGACGCCGTCACCGCTGTACGAGTCGAGGGTCATTCGGGTGCCGCTGTGCAGTTCGGGCAGGGCGGCGAGCAGTTCGTGCCCGGCGCTCTTCCAGTCCTCGGCGAGTCCGAACATCTGGTCCTCGTCGCCCTGCGGCCATTCCGAGCCCGCCAGGTAGCTCAGCCATTGCAGCCACGAGGGCATGGTGATGGTCATCGGTCAGCCTCGTCGTCCGGCGGTCACCAGTTGTCGTCCTCGGCGATCATTGATCCGCTACTGTCGGGCCGGTATTCGACATTTTCGAATGTCATTGCGGTCGTGGCCGATTCGGAGCTCTGCGCGGGCGGCGGGGTAAGCGCCGCCGGTTGCGCCTTGGGCAGTTCCTTGCGCAGATCCGGCATGCCCTCCACCATCTCGGACAGGCTGGGCAGCCGAGCGTGCGCCTTTTGCAACGGCTCGTAAAGCTTTTCGGCCTTCGTCCGCACTTCGGTGGCCGCCGCCTGCGCGGCCTCCACTGTCGCGGCGGCGATTTCATCGTATTCGAGGTCGGAGACGTCCTCGGCGAAGGTGATCTGGACGGGTATTCCGTCCGCGTTGACCGTCACCCGGATCCGTCGGTCACCGGCGGTCGCCGTCGCGGTGAGCAGGGTGCGCTGCCGGTGCGCGCCGGCCAGCGAGCGGATGTGCCGTTGGACGGTTTCCAACAGGTCCGCGACCTCAGCCTTTGCCGCCGCGTTCGTCATTCGATGAGTCCTTTCCACGACGAGGGGGTGCCACGGATACGGTGGAACCCCATTGATATCGCGAAAGCGTCGGCCAGGAGGCGCGCCGAAGCGCCGGCTGATCGAATCATGATGTCTTGGTGACAGCGGATCGCTGCGCCGATGATGTGGATAAGTCCGGTGGTACCGAAGCCGCGCACGTCGCGATGACAACGTGATGACCCGATGATGATCTGCCTGGCACTCGTATTCCCTTGGGAGACACCGGATATTCACCGGACGCTGGTGTCCTGGCTCGATCGGCGGAGCGAGTGAGCGGACGGTGCGCATGCGTGGCGGTGGGGCGCGATGAGCCTGTATCTGCCCGAGGGGCTGCGCTGGCTGGGGTGGGTGGCCGGTGCGGCGTGGCCGGATGGCGACGAGGACAAGATGTTCGAGCTCGCCGCGGCCTGGGAGGCGGCGGCCGAAGAGCTCGACGGTGTGCCCGATGATATTCGCGCAGCGCGGAATTCGATCGGCGTCGCATATCACGGGGGCAAGGCGGGTGAGGCCATGCAGGCGAAGTTCGATCCGCTGCTCAGCGGCCCGCAATCGGTGCAGGAGCTGGCGACCAGCTACCGAGCACTGTCCGAGACCGCGTTCAACGCGGGCACCGATATGGAGGCGGCCAAGCTGACGGTCATCGTCTCGCTGGCCATGCTTGCCGCGGAAATCCTGTGGGCCTGGGTATTTCCGGTGACCGCCGCGGCCGCGGAGACAGCGGCGATCAATGCGACCAGATCCTGGATGCGGCAGGTCGAGGACAAGCTGACCAAGCTGATCGAGAAGGGCGCCGAGTGGCTCTTCCGAAACGCCAAGGTGGCCAAATTCGTTGGTACCTACTCGGTGAAAATCCTGGAGAGCGTGGCGATTTCCGGACTGCTCGATATCACCGTTCAGCAGATCCAGGTTTGGAAAGGACATCGGCACGGAATCAACTGGGGCCAGGTCGGCCTCTCGATGGCGGCGTCGGCCGCGGGCACGATTCCGGGCCGCGAGGTGGCCGGATTCGTCGGCACCAAATTCGACAAGTTCTTCGCGAAGTCGTTCCAGCTGAACGGCCGTGAAGGCCGGTGGATGTCGATGATCAAGCCCAGCGTGGGCGACTCGTTGAAGGGGATCGCGACGGGCGCGACATCCGGCGCGGTCGGAACGTTCGCCGGGAACCTGGTGATGATCGGCGCCATGGGCGGTTTCGGTCCCGCGATGTCCTCGGCGGAAGGCTGGGTCGGTGGTATCTCGCGCAGCGCCATCGTCGGCGGGGCGCGCGGGATGCTCGGGGTGAAGATGCCCTCGTCCACGGGGCGGATGGGGCTGAAGATGAATACGTTCGATCCGACGCTGCGGCCGAGCCTCGGCCCGCGCGGGGATGGGACCATGCCGTTGCCGCCGCGCGCGGGAGCAACGGGCAGCGGTGTGAATGCCGCTGTGCGCGAGATAGTTCCGGCTCAGGCCGGACATGATCAGCCGGTTGTTCAGCAGCGTGTGGTGGAGCCTTCCGGGACGGGGTCGTCTGCTTCGGTGGGCGAGCATCAGCCTGCCGTGCATGAGCGGCCGGTTGCGGCAGTGGATACGCATCCGCAGCAGGCAAGTGGCAGCGTGCACTCGAATGTTGTTGAGCAGGTCGGTAATTCGTCGGGCAGCTCGACATCCGCGTCGACAGATCAGCAGCACCATGGTGGCCAGGTCGGTGCGGGTGCGCAGGCGAGTACCGTTGCGCCGCAGCCGAAGGCCTCGGTCGAGACGCAAACCGCTGCCGCCCAACCCGGCTCCAGTGGACAAACATCCGCTGCTGGCGGATCGTCGACCGGTCAGGTGTCCTCTACGAATACGGAGACGTCGCTCGGCCAGCGGGGCCAAACGCCCGTCACCCCTGCGCAGCCTGGCGCTGGTGCGCCGCAATCGCATACGAGCGGATCGGCACAGAGCGGGAACGCATCGGGTCCGGCACCGGCACGGGGTGGCGCCTCGGCGTCCGCCGCCACTCCCGGCGGCTCTGATGGGACACGCAGCCCTGTGGTCGCACAGGCAAATACCAATGAGTTGCCGAGCAATCCGGCGCGTACGACGTCACAACGGTCGGTCGATGTGACGCAATCGGCTGAGCCGCACCAGGTATCGCAACCGATGCGGGATCAGGCCGCAGGGGCGGCGCAACGCCAGCAGAGCGGGCGTGATGTGCCGGATCGGTCCGGTGCCGGAACGCCATCGGACGAGTCGCGTCTGCGGGCGAATGATGGTGCGGCGCACAATCAGCGAGCTCGATCGGGCAGTCCGCGCGATGACGACTTCCTACCACCGCGCGAGGACGATGATGCGCATCGGCCACCGGTGCCGGACGAGCCGCCGCACGTCGGTCCCACACCCGAACCACAGGGCAATCGCGATCCGCTGGTTCGGGACCAGACGACGCGGTCGAACAGCGCTGCGGCCCAGGATCTCCGAGGTGAACCGCGCTCGCGGGTCGCCGAGCAACAGTCGGCCAGGAGCGGACCGCAATCGGATGCGGTGACCGAAACTCCTCGCGATTCGACTGTTTCGACGCCGATCGAGCACCAGCAAGTGCCGCCAGTTGGTCAGCGTGGGGCCGAAACGTCGACGCCACAGGTAGATTCCGCCGGGCAGCAGTCCCGAGGACAGGCGGTGGTTTCGTCAGGCGATCAGGGTGCGGGCACGTCGACGCACTCGGCGGGGCCGACCGCAACCGAGCCGACTTCCCGTCCTGCCACGGGTCCGTCCCCGGCAGCATCGTCCGAAGCACCGGAGCGCACCGGCTCGCAGAATCCCGAAATGACCGAGCCACAGCCTAATTCGGAGCATCCGCTGACCACGACGTCGGGTGCGAACGAGCAGGCTCCGGCTGTCCGACCGCAAGAAGCGGCCCGAGCGGCTGCCGAAAGCCCGCGGCCCGGCATTCGAGATAGTCAGGGGACGCCGACAGCCGATTCCGGTGCACTGCGGCACGAGGGTGGTCAGCCGCGTTCGTCACCTGGTCAGGAGGTGGAGCCGACTGCTGCGACACCCGGAGCTTCTGGGACCGAGGGGGTTTCGCGCGTGCGATCCTCGGAGGAGGTTCAATCGTCGACTTCTACGTCGGGAGCAGTTGGGACTGCGGAGGTTTCGGGCGCGCGATCACCGGGAGGAGCTGAACCGACAGCTGTTATGTCGGGATCGGGTGGCGCTGAGGAGGTTTCGGGCGTACGGCAGTCGGAGGCAGGTGCACCGCATGCCGATACATCGGCGCGGCGTGAGACCACCGAGAATGCGGGTTCGACGCGGCAGCACGCTGAAGCGCCTGCGGTGCAGGGTGATAACGGTGCCCGGCGCGGCGGGCCGGATATGCACGAAGGGACGGCGCGACAACGAGTCGAGCAGGGGCGGCGCGGGGTGGGGCAGCCGAACGAGGTCGATCCGGATCGAATCGACGTGCTCGATGACGGCACCGCAGCTCATCCGGAACACGCTGCGGCACACGGCGACGCCGCGACCGCGCCGAGCGGGCGGGAGGTGGTCCGGCCGCCGGATGATCCGCGTTGGTCCAGGGCCGACGATGCGGTCTCGGTAACTCATGCGGATGGCCGCATCGGGCGGATCGACGCGGACCGGAATTCGAGTGTGCGGTTGGGCAATGGTGATGAGCTGCGGGTGAATTCGGATGGAACCCACGTCATCAAGCCGGACGGTGCCACGGCCCGCACTCCTGCGGAGCGGGCCGTGCCGAATGCCGAGTCCGGTGACAGAGCGCCGACCGATGCGAATCGAGAACAGGGTCCGACGCAGCAGACCGTGATCACCCATCCGGAAGGTACGACGCAAACCGTCCGCACCGACAAGACAATCGAGGTGCGGACGCCGAGCGATACGACCGTGCATATCGATGCGAAACGCAATGTCACAGTCCATGTTTCGAATGAAACGACGATCGCGGTCGAGCGCAAGCCGGTGACCGTGCGGTCACTGAACGGTGACAGCTACGTCGTCGAGCGCAAGACCGTGACCGTACACACGCCCGATGGCACCAGTTACGTCGTCGAACCGCGACGCAACACGATCACCCGTACGGTGGCGGATCCCTCGGCTGGTAGCCCCAATTCCGGTGCGGCACAAGGCCACGGGCATCCGGATGCCACCCACACAACGGGCCCGGACGGCACCGTCCGGGTGCGGTTGGGCGATGGCAGCACCATTTCCATCGGCCGGGACGGTTCGGTGCGGGTGGGTCTGGAGAACGGCGGCGCGACATCGGTGCGCGCGGATGGTGTTGTCCGGGTGACCGCTCCGGATCGCAATTCGACGGTGGTGCGGTCGGACGGCATGGTCTGGCAGGTGGATCCGGATGGAATCACCGTGCGCCGCACCAGCCCCGACGGTTCGACATGGACCGTCGACGTGGACGGCACCATCCACCAGAACAAGCCGGATGGCACCGAGAAGGTGCACGGCACCGAGCTTTCGGGCACGGATCTCAAGAGCAAGACCCGGCCGAAGCGGGTGCCTGGCGCGAGACCGAAACCGTCCTGGGTCGGCATTCCCGACGTGCCGACCGCCGCCGACTGGATCGCGGGCGCATCGCTGCCGGGCTCGGATGGTTCCAGCAAGCCGCCGGAATGACTTGGCGATGATTCGCGAATGACGCATCCCGTCCGCGAATTCGATTGTGGGTCACCGCGGATTCACTCATGGCTGGTGATCTGTGTGGACCACGGACACGAGCGGACGGGGAGATTTCGATGGCGAACGAGCGGTTGAAAGCCGATGCGGTGATGGCGCTGGAGGCGCTGGAGGACCAGCTATCCGGCATCGCCGAACTGCAGCGGCGGCGAATGGCGTTGACCGGCACCGCATTCGCCTGCGACAAGCGCATCCGGGTGACGGTGAACGCGGCCGGCGTGCTCGTCGACACCCAATTCGCCGACGATATCGACGAATTGAGCTACGAGGAGATCGCCGCGGCGATGACTTCGGCGGTGCAGTCCGCGGCCGCGGATGTGGAGCGGCAAGCCGATGAATTGATGCGCCCGCTGCTGGAGACGCGGGCGAAGCTGCCCAAACTGTCCGACATCTTCGACGGGGCACCCGATTTCGGCGCTCCGGCCCCATTGGCACCGCACGACGGTTCGAAGCCGCCGTCCCCGGTGCCGTTCGCGGATCCGCGGTGGTCGGGTTCGCTTGTGACGGAATCGGATTGACAGACAACCCAGCAGGAAGGAGCTCGTCGTGGCGGACAGGATGCATGTCGATACCGACGCGATGAAGCGGGATGTCGCGCCGGAGATCGAAAAGGCGGGCACCAGGCTGAAATCGGTAGTCGAGCGGTTGGAGACGAAATTGCAGTCCCTTGGTTCGCCATGGGGTAACGACAAATTCGGGAAGCAATTCGCCGACGGCGCAACCGGCTATCTCGCGTACAGCAACAATATGCGGGACGGCGCGCGGAAGATGCATGACGCGTTGCACGGCTACGCCGAGGGTATCCGCCAAGCGGCCGAGTCGATGCGGCGGCAGGACGCCGCGCAAGCCGCCAGTACTCCGGGCGTCGACTGAGTGGTCAACTCCTGTACAGTTTTTCAACAGGGGTGCGGCTCTTCTCAACGCGATCCATATGCCGGAGCGGTAATCATTTGCCGATGATCGGTCGATGACCTTCCGGTGATCCGCCGATGATCGATGGTGCGGTTGAATTCTTTTGCGCGACATCCGACTCGAGCCGATGGGCGTGCCGGATCCGGGATCGATAGCGATATATGAGGAGCAGCGGTGGGTTCGGAGACGCCGTCATGGTCGACATGGAAGAACGGTTCGCTCAAGCTGGATGCCAGTATTGCGGTCGACTGCGCCAACGCCTGTAAGGAACTGATCCAAACGTTCGACACCCTGAGCAGGTACCTGAAGTCGGCCGAGAAGCTGAAAGGGCACGATCTCGGGGGGCTGGATTCGAGCGAGCGGCTGGCCACCAGGTTCAACGACAAGATGCAGAGTCTGCTCGATACGGTGGATCAGCACATCAAGCTGGTCACCGATATGGGCGATACGTTCATCAACGCGGGCAAGAGGTATGCCGACACGGATTCGGGCTCGGCGGAGTGGTTCAAGCAGTTGAGCGACTTTTCGTTGAAACCGGACTCGTCGAAGAACACCACACTCTATCCGTCCTCGGGTACCCCGGCGAACCCGGGTGATGTGAAGGTTCCCGACAACTTGGTGCCGAAAAATCAGGTCGGCATGGACAAAGTGGATCTGGGTGTCGAGAATTACCAGAGCATGTTGTGGGATCAGCTGATCAAGATGCGCGATTCGATAAATGTGAATCCACTGCGAACCGTGGCCTTCGTTTGGAAATGTATCGACGATACGGCCGTGCCGAGCGCGACGAAAATTCGCGACTTGATGGATAGAACCAAGAAAGAAGATACCTGGCGCGGTGTCGGTGCGGACGCGGCTCGCGGTGCCGTTACCCGGTACTTCGGCGAATTACAGGACCTGGCCAAGCAGTCGATGATGGTCAGCCGAAACGCCTCGTACACCGCCGATTATCTCGCCGCACTGTATTATGCGCTGGCTCCGATGCCGACCCAGGAGGTCGAGGGAGATCTCGCAAAATACCAGGGTTATTTCAATAGCATCTACGTCACGGGTATTCACAATACGGAGAAATTGTTTCCGAAGCTGCCGCAGCCGTCCGGAATCCCGGGACCGAACGCGCAGGGCAGTAATGACGACAATCCGGGGAAGAACAACAAGGGGAACGGTTCCGATACGGACAAGGGCGGAAAGTCCGGTGGGAACGGCAAGGATGACACCGACGACGGCGGCAAGAACGACGCCAAGGGTGGCGGTGACGATAAAAAGCACGGCGGCGGTGGCGGCGGTTCCGAAGGGGGCGGCTCCGATGCCGAGAAGAAGGGCAAGGGTACCGGCCACGACGGTAAGAACGGTGCGGGCGGGCCGGGGCCGGGATCGGGCATCCATCCACCCGAGAAGTCGAAACCCGGTGCGCCCAAGACCGATCCCGCGAAATCGGACCCCGCGAAATCCGATCCGGCCATAACGGATCCGGCGAAGGGCGACCCGAACGCACCCGGCCCGATCGGCACGCAACCGCGCATTGCGGCGAGCGATCCCTCGTCGGGCATGAATATGCTGACCCCGTTGATCTCCGCGGTCACACAGGGCATACAGGCGGTCGGCCAGACGGTGCAGGGCGTCATTCAGGCCGAGTCCGCCAGGATCGCGGCGGGCCTGCCGGGTGACCATCAGCTCGACGGAAAGCCGGACACCGATGAGATCAGGAAGGCGGGCGGTCCCGGCGGGCCGGGTAAGGCGGGCGCGCCGAACATTCCGCCGCCGCCCCGGCCGGTCGGCCCGGAAGCATCGAAACTCTTTCCGCGAGCGGCGCTTCCGAGTATCGACGGAAAGCTGCTCACCCCTCCCGGCAACTGGGGACCCGGATTGCCCGGCGGCATACCGGGTGTGCCCGTCACCGGCTCCGCGGCGAACCATTCCACCACGCACCAGGATGACACGAAGCTCAAGATTCCGGGCGAGGAGTTCCTGGAGGACTTCGGTATCGAACCCAGCGCGGTGAGGCCGGTGTTGGACGCATGAACGTCACCCGGACGTTCACCGATCTGGAGTTCGCGACGCTGTGGCGGCGCTACGCCGATGCGCCGCTGCCGTATCCGCTCATCTACGTGTCCAGGATTGCGGTGCTGTCGGACTACGAGGCGGCCCTCGCGCAGACCTGGGAACGGCTGTGCGGCACCGTCGAGGGCGAAACCGTCGGAGCCATCGAAACTTTGGGTAACCCAGACGTTTTCGTCTCGGTGCGCGGCTGGTGCGACCACGATATGGACAATCCGGCGAAACGCATCCGGATCTGTGCCGTACGCAGCGGTGTGCGGGGCTATCTGATTACCCAGCTGCCCGGCGAAAGCATCTGGTACAGCGGCGGTTACACGATCGCCGAATGCGATCCGAACGGGTTGGCCGCCGCGGTGGTCGCGGCGCTGCCCGCCGCCGAGGCGGGCAGGCGCGGGAACATACCGGTGTATACGGCCACGTCGGGTGATGAGTACCGAGCGTTGATCTACGACAACGAAATTGTCGAAGGTATGCGGCAGAGCCGCGAATTCCTCGGCGCGCCCGCGACCATGATGGGCGAGATCATTATCCGGCAGGGCCGGTCCATGTACGGGCCCCGCGGCATCATCGAGCGGATGTTGCGATGGCGCGATCTGCCCGGCGACGGGCGGTACGTGATCGGAGCGGATGATCCGCCGGTCGCCATCGGCACCGGTGCGCGCCGGTTGACCGGACTCATCGGTGATGCGGTCGACATGATGATGTGCCGGGTCGAATCACATTGGGAGTCCGAAGAACCGAGTGGTGGCTGGACGAATCGAATGCGAGGTTCGACATGGTGAATCAGCACACCGAGTTGATGCGCGAGCCGGGCGGTCCGTCGCCCGATGTCGCGTTCACGCTCGGTTTCGGCGAATCGCCGATGAGCGTTGCCGAACCGCGAACAGATCCGGTCGCCGCGGCTGATGTTCCGGTACCGGTCGAGGCTCGCGTGGCAGGCGACCATCCTGCGACCGATGCCGCCGCCCAACCGCTCGAGTCGGACCTTCGCACGGAGCCCGAACAGCCTGCGGTGGAAGAACTTTCCGAACCGAACTCGCCCGCCGCGTCCGACTCGGAAACCGAGCGACGGGCAGCCGAGCTGCTGCACGGCATCGTCACCGCCTTCGCGGCCGAGGCTCCACCCGGCTGGCGACGGCTCGATATCGTGCTTGCCCTTACCGTCGCGGGCGGCACCGGGCTCGCCTATTTCACCGACGCCGACGGTGATTCGGCTCCGATCCAGCCACCCGCCGCGGTGATCGAACTCGCACACGAGCACCGCGAGGTGACGGCGCGGCTTGCCGGTCGTCCGTGGCTACGAATGATGGTGCGCCGCACTGACTCCGGCGAGCAAGAGATCGAATACGACTACGGCGACGATCCCATCCCGGATGCGGACCGGCTGCCGCCGGACGCGTATCAGGCCGACCTGACGGCCTTTCCGCGCGCCCGGCTGCCGATCTGGTTGGCCGCGTACGTCAGTGAGTCGCACCGCCGGCTGCGCTCGCCGCAGCGGGCCATCAACTCATCCGACAGCGGAAAGTCCTCGCGGGCAGTCGAATTGCCGCCGCTCGCGGATATGTGGGCGCGCTGGGCGACGATTTCGGCCGCCTTCGTGGCGGTCGGTTCGCCGTGGGGGCCGCGAATGCTGGTGTCCGGCGGCTGGTTCGAGGGCAGTAAGTACGGCGGCAGCACCCTGTTCGTGCTGCCCGGTGGACGGGCGATACTGTCCGGCGGCACCGCGGACTCGGCGGCCTTGGACGCGGCATACAACGACGGCGCCGAGTTCCCGGAATTCTTTGTGGGGGCACCTGATTGGGTCGCCGACCCGGTGTTGAACGTGCGGGCCGAGCAGGGACTGCTCTCGTTCTGCTACTGGTGGGACGGCGACGGCTGGTATCACGGCGAGTCGCCGGACGCTGCGCGAATCAGCGATGCCGTTCCCGGCATGTGGACCGAGGAGACCACGATAGATGTGGTGTCCGTTGTGCTTTCGGCGCAGCGATCGACCGTTGCCGCGCTGGTGCGCGCGGCCGCATCGGATGGCGTCACCCGCGAAATGCTGCGCGAACTGCTCGACGGCAGCACCGCGCCGGAGGAAGGCGTCGAACTCGACTTCGCCGAAGCCTGGTACCAGCTTTCGCTGGCGGGCGTGATCCGGGACAAGGCAACAGATCCCGCGGCGGCAATGGAATGATCCGGCTACCCCTCGAGCATCAGTGTGACCGGCCCGTCGTTCACGAGTTCGACATGCATATGCGCACCGAACCGGCCGGTGGCCACCGTCGCGCCCAGTTCGCGCAGCGCCTGTGCGAAGGCGTCCACGAGCGGTTCGGCGACCGGACCCGGCGCCGCCGCGGACCAGGATGGCCTGCGGCCCTTGCGGGTATCGGCGTAGAGGGTGAACTGGCTGACCACCAGGATCGGTGCGTCGAGATCGGCGGCGGACCGTTCTTCGTCCAGGATGCGCAGCCGCCAGAGCTTGTCCGCCAACGTCTTCGCGGTGGTTTCGGTATCGGTGTGGGTGACGCCGACGAGGGCGACGAGGCCCTGCGTCGCCGGGTTGATCCGGCCGACGGTCTCGCCGTCGACGGTCACCCGCGCCGCCGTCACCCGCTGCACCAGTACTCGCATGCCGCGAGTTTTTCATCCGGGGTGTCGTATCGGTCGCGCGGGGGCCGGGGCGCGCGATTTTCGAAGGAGTGTCGACGTGGTTGATAATCCGCCCAAGGGCCAGAATCCGCCGGACAAGCAGCCTCCGCCGGCAACGGATCCGCAGCCGAGCGATCTCGCGAAGGCGATCAAGGACAGATTGCTGAGCATTGATCCGTCCGTGGCGCTCGATTGTGCGAACGCGTGCGATGTGGCGATCGGCAAATTGTTGTTCGTCAAACAGAAATTCGCGGATTCGGCGCCCCTGCCCGTGCTCGGCGCACCGGGATCGGGTAAGGATCTGCGGGACGAGGTGAACAAGCGGACCGCCGCGATCATCGAGGTACTCGATGGATACGTAAAAGGGACAACCACGCTCGGCGAGAATTTCCTGGCTGCCGGAAAGGCGTTCACCACCACCGACAACTCCAACGCGGATGTCCTGAAGCAACTCGACGTCAAGAAGATGACTACGGTTCCCAAGGATTTCGGATACGATCCGATCGCGTACAACAAGCCGGACACGAAGGTTCCGGACGACAAACCCAGCGGCGGCAGCGACCCATCGGTGCGCATCGCGCTGGAGGCAGCCAGCCATATGGACTGGAATCAGCTCTTCGAGGTGCGGCAGATACTCGGCGGGTCGCCCAGCGCTTCGCAGAAGGTTTGGGATACGTATGCGCTGTGGGAATGGGGCAAGAGAAGTGTCGATACCATGCGCCGAGATCTGAGCCAAACTCTGGCGACCGCGATAGCCAGCAAATGGAAGGGTGATGCGGCGGATGCCGCCGCAAAATTCTCCAAAAAGTATGCGGATAACTTCGGTGGAGTCGCCGAGAGTATGGAGAACTACTCGAAGACGCTGAAATACGTATCGGAGTACCTGTACACCACCCATGAGGCGATGCCGCCGGTGGATGAGGCAACGGCGCGGACCGGGACCGGTTCTACTTACAGTTATACTGCCGCGTCGGCGGCGGGCGGCCCAGGCGTCACCACTTATACCAATAGATACAACGTCGAATGTGACTTGCCCAAGTTTCAAAAGAATTTCCAGGAACACTACCTCGACGGTCTGACGAATACGAAACCAGGGCTTGTCCAATTCACTCCTCCGTCGAACACCGGTCCCGGTCCCGGTCCCGGAAACACCACCGATGCCCCGCCACCGAACGACGGCACCCAGACGGGTCCCGGCCCTGGCACGAGCGATCTCGACAAGTACAAGGACGATCTGCAGAAATTGCTCAGCGGGCCCGGGCCGGGACTCGGCGAGCTCGGTGGGCCCGGCGGCCCCGGCGGTCTTTCGGCGCCGAATGTCGATGTGCCGCCACCGCCGTCATTCGGATCGTCCGATGCGGCCGGTCCGGGCGGGTCCTCGGTGCCGGATATCGGAGTCCCGGATGGGCCCGGAATCGGTGGGGATCGTCGGTGCCGGATGTGTCGGTCCCCAATATGCCTGGCCTGGACGGAAATTCGCCGGACGCGACATTGCCCGGCGGTCCGGGCCCCGGTCCCGATGGCCGGGGAGCGCCCGGTGGATCGGATATGGCGAGCCGCGCGGCGCAGGCGGCGGCACAGGGAGCGCAGGCGTTCGGTGCGCTGTCGCAGGCGGACAAGATGCGCGCCGCGGAGCTGGCCGCGCGGAACAATATGGCGAAAGCCCTTGGGGGACTACCTGGTAAGTCGCTGAGCGGTGGCCCCGGCGGTCGGCCGGGCGGGCTCGGGGGAGTGCCGGGTAGCCCGTTGAGCGCGTCGCAGAACGCGAAACTCTTTCCGCGAGTGGCACTTCCGGGCGTCGGCCTGCCCGGCGGTGCGGCATCCAGTGGTGCGGGCTTGGCGGGGTCCGGTATGGGCGCGCCGGGCGCGCCCGGTGGCGCCAACGCCGGACAGAAGGATTCGAAACAGCACAAGCGGGCGAAATACCTTGATTCCAAGGCGCATTTGGATGAGGCGTTCGGCCCGACGCCTACCGGTATGAAGCCGGTGATCGAGCCGGGCCCGGCGCAATGACCGAGACGGTGAAACTGACCGACCACGAATTCGTCGCGCTGTGGGACCGCTATACCGGTCGGTACCTGCCCGAGCCGTTGACTTTTCTCGGCCGGATTCCGCTCCAGGAGGATTACGAGCGGCACGCGCGGGATATATGGGAGCGACTCGGCGGGGACAGCTTCCTGGCCAAGGTGATTCGGACCATCGAGGTGCCGGACGTATATCTGGTCGTGCAGGGCTGGTATGACAAGGAAATGGACAATCCGGACAAGCGGATCCGGATACACGCGGTGCGCGCCGGCGCGAGCGCATTCCTGATCACCCAGCTGCCCGGCGAAACCATTTTTCACAGCGGCGGTTTCGTGATCACCGAATGTCAGCCGCGCGGGCTGGCCGCCGAGGTGGTCGCCGCGCTGCCCGAGGTGGGCGCCGGTCAGCGCGGCCCCATTCCGATCGTCGTCGAAACGACCAGGGCCGCGGACAGCTACTGGCAATCGAGGTCGTTGGTGGAGGATGACGCCGATGCCACCGAGGAGCGCAGTAAGGAATTCCTCGACGCGCCCGCCGCCCGCACCGGTTCGATCACTATCCATCAGGGCAAGTCGAAGTTCGGACGGCGCGGTATTCTCGAACGAGTGTTGATTTGGCGGGATATGCCGGATGACGGTCGTTACGTGATTCCGGTCGGGGATAATCCGGTCGCCGTCGGCGTGAGCGCGAAACGTTTCGTGCTGATGATCGACGAGGTGATCGACGAGATCGTCAAACGGCTCGAAACTCATTGGGAAACCGGGGATTCCGAGCCGCTCATGTATCGGCACCGGACCTTCGGGTGACAGCCGTGGGCCGGGCGGCTTTCCCGCTCACCACCGCGCAGCGGAGCGTGTGGGATTCCGAGGCGCTTTCCGACGGTGCGCGCAACTATGTGGCGCAGTATGTGGAGATCGTCGGAGAGCTGGACGCGGATGCGCTCGCACAGGCCTGCCAGATCGTTATCGCCGAGACCGAGGTTGGGCTGCTCCGGATCGGATTGCGCGATGGCGAGCCGGTGCAATGGGTGGACGATGCGACGCGGTGCGCGGTCGCGCGGATCGACCTGACGGATCCGGCGGAGGCCCTGGAATGGATGGCCGCCGAGTATTACCGCGATACGGATATCATCGATCGCCCGCTGACCTCCAGCGTGCTGATCCGGTTGAGCGATACGCATCATTTCTGGTATTCGCGCATACATCATCTCGCGGTCGACGGATTCGGCGGATATTTCATCACCGCTCGTATCGCCGAAGTTTATTCGGCATTGGTCGACGGAGCGATTCCGGAGAAATTCCGCGGCGCATCGATGCGGCGCCTGCAAGAGCTAGACGTAGAATACCGGAATTCGACCCGGTGCGACGTCGACCGGAAATATTGGCAGGACCGGCCCGGCCGGACGGTTCGCCCGCTGACCGGCCGCCGGGATGCGCATAACGATCCCGATACCGTCAACGTGCCCGGTGAACTGGCCGGATGGTCCGATCAGGCGCTCGCCTCGGCAGCCGGGCGGTATGCGGCCAGCCCGGCTCAGTTACTGCTCGCCGGTGCCTGCGCGTTCGTCGCGAGCCTGTTCGATTCGGAGATTTCGATACCGGTCTCCGCGCGGACGACGGCGGAATTGAAGAATTCGGCCGGAATGGTGGCGAACAAAGTTCCGCTCGGGCTGGAAATCACCGCACACACGACCTGCGCCGAATTGGTGGAGCAGGCGTCGCGGGCGGTGGTCGGCGCGCTGCGACATCAGCGGTACTGCTATACCGACATTCGCCGGGACCACGGAATTCACCCCGATGTCCGGCAGCCGTTCGGTCCGGTGGTGAACGTCATGCTCTTCGACACCGGTCTCCGGTTCGGCGCCGCGGACGGCGGATATCGGATTCTGTCGTCCGGGTCGGTGGAGGGGCTGCATTTCAACATCTACCGGACCGGCTCGGACGCGCCGCTTTCGGTCGATCTGATCGGGAATTCCGACTACTACGACCGCGACCGCCTGCGGGATATCCACCGCAGATTCCTGGCCTACCTCGGCAGATTCGTCGCCGCCGAGCCGAAGGCTCCGGTCCTCGGCATCGACCTTCTCGACTCCGCCGAACACGCACTGCTGGGGGCATGGAGTGGCGCCCGGCGCGAACCCGATTCCGCGACAACGCTCGTCTCGCTGTTCGACGCGCAGGTGCGCCGGACACCGGACGCGGTTGCGGTGGAGTTCGCCGGAAACCTCCTGTCCTACGCCGAATTCGCCAGACGGGTAAGGCAATTGGCGCGTTGGCTGATCGATGCGGGAGTCGGGCCCGATGCGCTGGTCGGCATCGGGCTGCGCAGATCCATCGATCTGCTCGTCGCCGTGCACGCCGTGACCGTTGCCGGTGGCGGGTATGTGCCGGTGGATCCGGACCAGCCCGCGGAGCGAATTCGGCAACTCGTGGATATCGCGCGGCCGCTGTGCGTACTGACCGGTGCCGAACTCGACCTGGGCGATTCGGTGCGGCAGATCCGGCTCGACACGTTGGATCTCGGCGGGTATTCCGGCCTGCCGGTCACCGACGGCGAGCGGTTGCGGCCGCTGCGCCCACAGCACATCGCCTATGTCATCTTCACCTCGGGTTCCACCGGCACACCCAAGAGCGTCGCCGTATCGCATGCGGCGATCGTGAACCAATTGCGTTGGATGCAAGCCGAATTCGGGCTGGAGCCGATCGACCGGGTGCTGCACAAGACGCCGATCACCTTCGACGACTCGGTCTGTGAGCTGTTCTGGCCCCTGCACACCGGCGCGCGGCTGGTAATCGCCCGGCCCGGTGGACATCTCGATCCCGGATACCTGCTGGACACCATCCGTGCCCAGCGAATCACCATCGTGCACTTCGTGCCGTCGATGCTGGCCGCATTCCTCGAATATCTCGGTACGCCCGCGCGGCCGGTCTGCCCGTCGCTGCGCCGGGTGCTCGTCGCGGGCGAGGCGCTGTCGCCGAAACTGGTCGCATGGGCCGGTGCGTTGCTCGCGCCGCTGTATAACCTCTATGGTCCGGCCGAAGCGGCGGTGCATGTTTCGGGTCGGCCGGTGGTGGACGCCGCTGAGATTCCGATCGGGCGTCCGGTATTCGATACCCGGCTGCGGGTGCTCGATCGGTGGCTGCGTCCGGTGCCGGTGGGGGTGACCGGCGAGTTGTACGCGGCCGGTGTGCAATTGGCGCGCGGCTATCTGCATCGACCCGGTTCGACCGCCGAGCGGTTCGTCGCCGACCCGTTCGGTACCGGCGAACGCTTGTACCGGACCGGAGATCTGGTGCGGTGGAACGACTCCGGTGAGCTGGAGTACATCGGCCGCTCCGACTTCCAGGTGAAGATCGGCGGGGTGCGGATCGAACTCGGCGAGGTCGAGGCGGTATTGCGCGCGTATCCGGGTGTGGCGCAGGCGGTTACGGTGGTGCGCGAATCCCGGCTGATCGGTTACGTCGGTGCGGACGGGTCCGCCGCGCCGGATGGCGCCGCGGTGCGCCGGTTCGTCGCCGATCGGCTGCCCGCCGTACTGGTGCCCGCGACGGTGGTCGTGCTCGACGAATTCCCGTTGACACCGAGCGGAAAGCTCGATCGGGGCGCGTTGCCCGCACCGGTCCTCGCCGCGCATCGGGCCGCTCGATCGCCCGCCGAGCAGGCGCTGTGCGATCTGTTCGCCGAGGTGCTCGGGGTGGAGCGGGTCGGCATCGACGACGATTTCTTCGAACTCGGCGGCCAGTCGCTGCTCGCGACGCGGTTGGCGAGCCGGATCAGGACCGTGCTCGGCGTCGAGGTCGAGATGCGGGAGATCTTCGACGCGCCAACGGTTGCCGGGTTGGTGGAGCGGTTGCCGTCGCGGGCGCCGTCGCGGCCGCCGCTGGTGCGGGTGCGCGAGCCGGGGCCGGTGCCGCTCTCGCTCGCACAGCGGCGGCTCTGGCTGCTGCACCGGCTGGAGGGTGCGTCCGCGACCTACAACATGCCGATCGCGCTGGTACTGCACGGTCCGCTCGACGTCGCGGCGCTCGCGGGGGCGATCCAGGATGTGGTTGCCAGACATGAACCACTGAGAACCGTTCTCGCCGAGACGGATTCGGAGGTCCCGGAGCAGCGGGTGCTCGATATCGAGATCGAGGTGCCGATCGTCCCTGCCGCCGACGCGACCGAGGTGCGCGCCGTCGTCGACCAGTTGGCGCGATACCCGTTCGACCTGGGGGCCGAGCTGCCGTTCGGGGCCGCGGTGGTGCGGCGCTCCGAATCCGAGCATGTGCTCGTCTTCGTGGTGCACCACATCGCCTGTGATGGTTGGTCTCTGGCGCCGCTGGGGCGTGATCTCGGCACCGCGTACGCGGCCCGCGCACAGGGGCTGGCCCCCGACTGGGCGCCGCTGCCGGTGCGATACGCGGACTACGCGCTGTGGCAGCAGCGGACGCTCGGCACGGAAACCGACCTGGACGGGGTGATTTCCCGTGAGCTCGACTATTGGCGCCGCGAATTGGCCGCGCTCCCGGCCGAACTGCCGCTGCCCACCGACCGTCCGCGGCCTGCCGCGCCGAGTGGTCGGGGTGAGATCGTCTCGTTCACGATTCCGCCCCGGACCCGTGACGGGTTGCGGCGGTTGGCCCGTGGCCGCGCCGCGACCGAATCCATGGTTCTACAGGCCGGTTTGGCGACGCTGCTGAGCAAAATGGGTGCCGGTTCGGATATTCCGCTGGGATCGCCGGTCGCCGGACGAAACGACGAGGCGCTGCACGACCTGGTCGGATTCTTCGTCAACACCCTGGTGCTGCGCACGACGATTCCGGTGGACGCCACCTTCGGCGAAGTGCTCGGACAGGTGCGGGCCAAGGCGCTGGCCGCGTACGAGAACCAGGATGTGCCGTTCGATCGGGTGGTCGAGGCGCTGGACCCGCCGCGCTCGGCCGCGCGGCATCCGCTGTTCCAAATCCTGCTGGTATTCCAGAACAATGAGGTCGCGACGCTGAACCTGCCCGGAATCCGGGTATACGGCTATCCGGCGGCGACGGGTGCGTCGCGATTCGACCTGACCTTCGATATCACCGATCAGGGCGCCGGCGGTTACGACGGCACCATCGAATTCGCCACCGATCTGTTCGACCGGGAAACCGTGGTCGCGCTGGCACGCCGGTATGTGCGACTGCTCCAAACCGTCGCCGCGACACCGGACATCGCGATATCCGATATCGAAATCGGCGAAGCCGCAGGGAGATTCGCTGAGTCGGAGACCGCACCGGTGCCGCAGGAGTATTCGCGGCCGGTGTTCCGTGCGCCGAGCGGTCTGGCCGAACAGATCGTTGCCAAGATCTTCGCCGATCTGCTCGGGGTGGCGCAGGTCGGGGCCGATGACGACTTCTTCGCCCTCGGTGGCAGCAGCTTCGTTGTGCTACAGCTGGTTTCGCGTGCCAGGGCGCAGGGCGTCGAGTTCAGCTCGCCGGATGTGTTCGACGAGCGGACCGTCGCGCGATTGGCCGCGGTCGGTACCCGCCGGGCGCGTGCGTTGCAGCGCCCGTGACCAGCGGATTGCGGCCGCACCCGGCTGATCGCCGTCGGCGTCAGATACTTTCGAAAATCGTTACTCGGTAGCCGGTTTCGTCGACGGCCTGCTCGGCCGCCGTCCGCGCCGCATTCGCGCGGACGAAGGTCGACATCTCCTGCATCCGCGTATCGGACCGCACCTCGCGGGTGGCCTCGTCGACCTGCGGTTGTTTATCTTGTAGCGCAGCGTGATACGCGGCCAAGACGATCTCTTCCTCGGGTATGCCGACCGACAGCAAACGACCGTCGGCATCGACGACGACCCGCACACCCGCGACCGTTCCGACGCCGCGAATCCGTTCCAGCGCGGACTGCATCCGCTGAACCTTACGGCCGATCTCCTCGAATTCATCGGTCATACCGACTCCTCACGACATACCGGTGCCGGTCGAACAGCGGTGCACGAAGGAGTTCACCCACAACGATCCCGTCGATTCGGAGCAATGGTTAACGGCAGGAACCCATTGTGGCAGTCGTTGTTTCCAAGAGTCGCTAGCAATCATCAGCCATGCGGTCCGGCTGTGCCGTGGCGGTATGGAAGTCATGTCTCGGTCGATCCGGCCCGCCGAAGTATCCTTGGCGCCGCCAGGAATCAGTGAGAGATCCGAGAGTATGACTGACCTATCTGCTTTTCCGCTGCCCTTTCTCGCCTCCCGTAGAATGCCGGTCGCGCCGCCCAGGACGCTGCGGGAACTCGAGATGATGCGGCTCAGCGCCGAGATCCGGGCGAAGCCGCAGTGGTTCGTCAAGATGAACGACCCCGAGATCGTCGCCAGGTGGACGCGGGAAGCGGCCGAGCAAGGTCTGACCGGGGCCCAGATTCGGTATGTGCTCGCGGAATTGGCGTACTACGCCGAGCTCCGAGACCCGCGAACCGGCATCGAGGTTTCCGCTGTCGACGGGGTGTGGCAGTCGGACACATTGATCGATGACGAGCTGAAAACCCGTCTGCGCGACGCGGTTCGGGTCCTGGAGGAGGTCCCCGATGAGGAGCGCGACTGGCATCCCGGGTCGAACGAACAGGTGCTGGACCTGGTTCATCCCTCACTGTTCTGCCTCGTGCGTGGGGTGAGCCGCTCGGACGATTCGGCGTGGCCGAAATCCGGAAACTACGGTGCGCGCTTCGCGTACTCGGAGAAATTCCAGTGGCTGCCAACCGATGTCGAGGTCGGCGCCGATGGCGATGTCGTATTCGGCTCATATGTCAACAATGTCCACCCCATGGCCCATCGCGAGCTCGGGTCCGTGCTGCCGGATATTTTCGCGCGCCTGCGTCCGCTGTTCGAGAATGTGCTCACGGATCTGCGTGAGCCGCGGCCGCGGCGCATCGTGCCCGATGCCGAGACCTGGTACGACGATGCCCCGGACAAGCCGGTCGAACCCGACGATGACGACGAGGACGCCCTGCTGGCGTTCGAAGATGCCATGGACGAATGGTGGGATACGCGCCGTCCGGTCGTCCCGGACGCGCCCTTGTTCAGCCCGCCCGCCTTGCCCGACGACTCCGTTCGAATCGACCTGCGCGGCCGCGGATTACAGGTCATCGTCAAACTCGCCAATATTCATCTCACTCCCGACAAACCCGAATACCCCGGCGGTGCATGGCATGTCGAGGGAATGATGAACGAGCGCATCGTTTCGACCGGCATCTACTACTGGGACAGCGAGAACACCACCGAAAGCCGGCTGAGTTTCCGTGCGGCGATCGAGGATCCGTATTACGAACAGAACGATGCCCCAGGTGTGCGCGACGTCTACGGCCTCGATGACGAGGATCCGATGAATCAGGTTCTGGGATCGGTGCGGACCAGTACGGGCCGCTGCCTGGCCTTCCCGAATATTCTCCAGCATCGGGTCGCACCCTTCCGGCTCGCGGATCCGACCCGGCCCGGGCATCGCAAAATTCTGGCGTTCTTCCTGGTCGACCCCTCGGAGCGGATCGTCTCGACATCTGATGTGCCGCCGCAACAGCCCTGGTCTTCGACATCGACCATGACGCTGGAACAGGCCAAGGAGTATCGCGAGCAATTGATGCATGAACGGAAGTACCTCGTCGGGCAGCACGACCAGGAGCTGTACGAGCGCGAGTTCTCCCTCTGCGAGCATTGAGTGCCCAGCCGTAAATATCGGCCTGCCGAACGCGCAAGGAGTCGTTAACGCGCGGTCGAAAGCCGCACGGCCCGTATTGGATTCGTCCGTGTCGATCTATATGCCGAGCCGGCTGCAGCCATTGGGGTGGGTGGCCGGTCGGCGTGGCCGCAGGGCGACGAGGACAAGATGTGGGCCATTCGGGACGACTGGTACGCCGCGAGCAAGGCTTTGGACGGTCTGGTATCGGAGATCCTCGGAAAACTCGTCGGGCCGCGGGCGGCGCGGTTCGTCGTGCGGACATTTCTGCCGCGGAGTATCGATGGGTGCGCTCACCGGTGGTAGCAAGGGATTTCGGGATTCGCTCGGCCGGGTCGTCACGGTGGGGCGGTTCGATGCGCCGGGTGGGCATTTCGAAATCCCGCCACACGACGGGACTTTCCCGCCGCCGCGGGATGGAGTGGCAGGCCATGTAGCAGGGGATGGGAATACCGTTGGTGCACAACAGAATGCGAGCCACAGTGCCGGAAGTGGTCATACGGCCCCGTCCGGGCCGACGCGCGGTGGTGCGTCGAGCGTTCGATCCGGTAACGAGGTCGGCACGAACTCGGGCGGTGCGTCGGCCGTCGAGGACACGCATGCGCAATCGGTGCTCCAGGCCGGGACGACCGGCGCAGCGGTGGAACCGGCCCGTGCTGAGCACAACGTCGAAAACGCTTCGGAGTCAGCGCATGTTGAGCCGGAGCGGACTACCCGTGAGCCGGATGGCGAATCGGTGGAGTCGGAATACTTCGATGCACGCAGCTCTCTCGAGTCGGAGTACTTCGACGCGCGGTCGTCTCTGTCCGAGGAGAGCAGTGCCGAAGAACCGTGGCGGAAGGATCGAGTGCGTGATCCCGGATCGAATCTGCCCTATACGCCGAGGTATCTGAACTACCCGGCGAACACGCCGTACACGGCTCCCGACGCGCCTGCGGCAGGTATCTGGCCGCCGGTTCCGCCGGAACCGGATCCGTCCGACCCCTGTCCGCCGGAATCGGATCCCGATTCGGACTCGCGAGGCGCGGTGCCGAAGGCGGATCGGCAACGGCCGCAAACGGCTTCGGTGGCCACGAAGGACGGGCGTTAAGGAGCCGTCAGTGTGCCGCGTGCGTGACCGGACCCGAATCGGCTGAAGTGCCAGCGTATTTGGCGAAACCAATTGGGCCGCAGGTCATATCAGAGGTCCGTAAATTCGATCTCGCGGTACTTTCCGCCGTTCGCGGCGCATGCCATCTTCGGAATCCGGTGGATCTTGGTGAAAGGGTTGGGGTATGGCAGGCAAGGTCGCGGTAACCCCGTCCCAGCTGCGCGGTGCGGCGGGACAGATGGCCGCGGTGCGGGACAAGGTGGACACCATCCTGTCGGATCTGGAGTCATCGTTGAACTCGCGCGGCGCCGCATGGGGTGACGACAGCTACGGGGCGACCTTCGCGGCAGGTGACAACGGTTATCTCGTTGCGCACAAGAACCTGGCCAAGGGCATGGGTGACGTGGCGAAGACCCTGGGGTCATACGCCGACGGACAGTACAAGGCCGCGGGCCTACTCGAGGAACAGGACAAGCACCACCGCTTCGGATAGCGGAAACACCTTGTCTATCGATATTCCTGGCTTTCTGCAGCCGTTGGGGTGGGTGGCGGGTTCGGCCTGGCCGCAGGGTGATGAGGACGAAATGTGGGGCGTCGCCAGCGATTGGCGAACGGCCGCAAGCGAATTGCGCAAGCTGCTGCCCGACCTGCGGGCGGCGGCGGACGCGACCACCGAGGCGTATCCGTGGGGTGAGGGGATCACCACTATCCGGAAACGGCTGCACGAGCTGGAAAGCGGCGACAAATCCATCGCGCATCTCGCCGAAATCCTGGACCAGGTAGCCGATTCAGCGGACGGTCAAGGCACCGAGATCGAATACACCAAGGTCATGATCATCACCTCGTTGGCGATGCTGGCCGGTGAGATCGCGGCATGCTGGTTGTTCCCGCCGACGGCGCCTCTGGAGGAGGCCGCCGCCACGGCCGCCACCCAGGTGGGTCTTCGATTCCTGCGGCAGCGTGCGATGGCGGCGATCGAGCGGTACGCGGCGAAACTCGGTATGGCCGCGGTTGTTCGGTTCGCCGCCCGGCATATCGTGCTGAGCACGGTGCTCGGCACGGGACAGGACGTCGCCATCCAGCTCGGCCAGATGGCCGTCGGGCATCGCAAGAACTTCGACCTGACCCGGGTCGGCGTCACCGCGCTGACCTCCGCGGTGGCCGGTGGTCTCGGCGGGCCCGCCGATGAGTTCCTCAGCAAGTTGGCCGCGAAAGTGCCGCTGCCCAAGGGGCCTTGGTCGAATGCGCTCAGCGGCGCGGCGGTCGGCACGGGGGCGGGCATGGTCGGTGCGGTCGGCTCGTGGGTCGCGGGCAATCTCGTTTCCGTCGGATTGGACGGCTGGACCTGGGATCCTCGCGTATTGACCAGCGCGGCCTCGTTCGGCGTATTGGTCGGCGGCAGTAAGGGTTTCCACCTCGGGAAGTCGGGGCCGGGCGTCGGCCGATTCACCGGACCCGATGCGGGCGGTTACGGCGACGGGAGTGTTTCCCGCGCTTCGGAAAGCCAACGCGGACAGGGTGATCCGGCTGTTTTTTCGCGCTCAGGTGGCGATTCGGCCGGTCGGGGTAACGATCCGGCCGGATCGACCATGCCCGCATCGCACTCTCCGGCTCATGATCTGAACGCGGCCGGTGTCGCCCATGACGCCGACTCCGCCGTCCGTGGGCAAGCTGGTAGTGCGGCGAATCACCATGGGCCGCACGGTAATTCAGCACCGAACGGAGCTGCGAGGGGAGCGGCCGACCCGGCTCGCGGCGAAACGGGCCGGTCCGGCATCGAGAATCGGGCTCTGGACACTCGGCCCCCCGCTTCTGGTCATCCTTCCGTTCCGCACGAACCGCGTCCGGTATCCGGAGATGGGTCGCGACCGCGTGCCGCCGAACCGGGACATCAGGGTGGATCGCGCACCGAGGGCCGGTCGGGCCTACCCGAGCGGTCGGCGCCCGGTCATGCCGCGGCCGAAAGTCCGCTGCAAGCACGGCCGGGAGCGGGCGAGGCTCCCCGCCTCGGGAGGGAAGCGGAGATCCCCGGCGAGCGGGCGCAAACGGCGCGGATTCCGTCGGACGAGACGGCGGCACTGGCTCAGGAGCATGCGGCGAAGCTGACCGAGCTGAGGCGATTACAGGCCGCGCGAGACGCATGGGCGGATCGCTTCCCGGTGGACAAGGAACATGGCTTGGAGCCGGGTGAGCCGTTGCGTAAAACGTTGGAGGACTTGCGGACTCGCACGATGCGGGTCGATGAGATGCCGGAGCGGTTGGCGCGGATCGCCGAATTGGAGGAGGCCGCAGACAGATACAACGCGGCGGAGGCGCAGACCCGTCGGCTCGGTGACGAGTTGGCGGCACGACAGGCCATCGATCACGATGCCGCGGTTGCGGAGTCGCCGCATCCGGTGGAACGTGCGGTGCCGCACGAGATGTCGCCGGCGGCGCGGGCCGGAGTGGAGCAGTTGGCAGGTGAGCGCGCTGCGCTGGCGTCGCGATTGCGGGAACTCCGGGATGCGCGCGATGCATTGGCCGACCGCCTGCCGGTGGACAAGGAACACGGCTTGGAACCCGGTGAGCCGCTGCGTAAAACGTTGGAGGACTTGCGGACTCGCACGATGCGGGTCGATGAGATGCCGGAGCGGTTGGCGCGGATCGCCGAACTGGAAGAGGCGGCTGACCGATACAACACGGCAAAGGCCGAGGTGATGCGCCTCGCGGATCAGTTGACGATCAAGGCGGGCAACGATTACCTGACCGCTGCGGGCGCGCGGGTGCTCACCGACCGCGTCGGCCTGATCGACGGTCAGCCGCCGCGGGTACTCGTTACGGGCCGCCTCTTCGAGAACGCCGGCCACCGGCGTGTGCTGGCCAACGCCATCGACCGCATCCCCGAACTGTCCGAGGCACTGTCCCAACCCGGTGCCGAAATACGTTATGTACGAGTAACTGTCGACTCCTCGGGCACACCACACATCACCCCGCTCGAATCGCCCACCGCCCGCCACTTCGTCCCGGAACGATCGACCACGGTCGGCGAACCCGCCACCCCCATCCCTTCTCCCGACTCCTCACAACCCTCGCCCGTCGGCGAACCCCCGCACACCGCCGCCAACCCGCACACCGAATCCGATCCGGAAAGCACATCCTCGGTAATCCCATACACCCCAAGGTTTTTGACCTTCCCACCCACCCCGGAATACGACGCCCCCGACGCCCCACCCGCCAGCATCTGGACCCCGACCCCCCAACACCCCCACCCCGAACCCCAGCCACATCCACACCCAACTCCGCCCCCAGACCCAGCCTCGCCTCCGGGAGCAGGGCCACACCCAGCACCACACCCACACCCGCGACCCGAGCCCGGCCCGCATCCACACCCACATCCACGGCCGGAGCCGCATCCACGGCCGGAACCGCATCCACGGCCGGAACCGCATCCACGGCCGGAACCGCATCCACGGCCGGAGCCGCGTCCGACGCCCGAGCCGCACCCATCGCCGGAGCCACAGCCGCATCCACACCCGACTCCACATCCGCGCCCTGAGCCGCATCCGCGCCCTGAGCCGTATCCGCGCCCTGAGCCGCATCCGCAGCCGGAACCGCACCCACAGCCGGAGCCGCATCGGCGACCCGAGCCGCACTCAAGCCCGGAGCCAGACCCGCGCCTTGAGCCGCGCCCACGACCCGAGCCGCATTTGACGCCTGAGTCGCATCCGGAGTCTGAGCCGCATCCGCGACTCGAGCCGCGCCCGACGCCTGAGCCGCATCCGGACTGGCACCCACGGCCGGAGTCGCACTCGTGCCCGGAGCCAGACCCGCGCCCTCAGCTCCACCCGCGACCCGAACCGCGCCCGCTCCCAGAGCCGGACCAGCGCGCCGAGCCGCACCAGCGGCTGCACTCGCACTCAAGCCTTGAGTCACGCCCTCATCCACGTCCTAAGCCTGACCCCCATCCGGACTCGCGACTCGAGCCGCGTCGTCGTCCTGAGCCGCACCCAATTCCGGACCCGCACCCACGCCCTTCCCCTGAGCCGGAACCGGTTCCGCACCTGACGCAAGACCTGGGCTCATGCCCATCGCCGACAGCGGATTCACTCCCGCATCCGGATTCTGCGACGGACCGACACGAGTACTCGGATTCGTCGGGTGAAACGCACCCGGCCGCGGACCAACACGCGACCCGGGACCAGCCTCAAAACGCGAGTTCATCGGGGATGCAGGTCGATTCGCGTCCAGATCCACGCTCCACTCCGCATCTGCGGCCGGAGCCAGACCCGCGCCCTGAGCAGCACCCGCACACACGCCTCGAGCGACACCCGCATCCGCGCCCCGCGTCGGATCCGCGCTCTGAGCCGGACTCGGATCGGCGACCCGAGCCGCACCCACGTCCTGAGCCGCGCCCAACGCCGGATCCGCATCCGCGCCTCGAGCCGGACCTGGTTCCACGCTTGGCGCAGGACCCGAGCTCACGCCCATATCCGACGCCGGATTCACTCCAGCCCCCAGATGCTGCGGCGGACCCGGAAAAGCATTTGGATTCGTCGGGTGAAACGCATCCGGCGTCGGATCAACATGCGGCCCGGGATCAGCCTCGAAATGCGAGTTCATCTGGAACGCAGGTTGTTTCGTGCCCAACAGAACCGACGGATCGGCGCATCGAACAGAGCGTCGTCGATCAACCGGAGCGGGACGGCAATCCATGCGGCCAGGCGCCTGTTGGGCAGCTTCCGGAACCGGCACGTGCGCAACGGTTCCCGCGTCTGGCGCCCGACTTCAATCCCTACCAGCGCACCTGATCGGTGAGGACGGCGATGACGAACGAGTACCCGAAGTCCGAGATGGCGGCGGTGATCGAGGATTTCGAGGCCGAGATGGTGGAGATCGCGCGTATCGGTGCGGAGCGTGCGCGGATTATCGGTCGGGCGTCGGTGCGGGGTAGGCGGATCGGCGTGGCGGTGAACGCTGACGGCACCATCATCGAGATCGAATTCGCTTCGGGTATCGAGGATTTGAGCTATGGCGAGATCGCGAAGGGTGTGACGGAAGCGGCTCAGCGCGCGCAGGAGGATGCGGCGCGGCAGGCGGGGGAGTTGATGGCGCCGTTGCTGGCCAGGCGGTCTCGGCTGCCGAAGTTGTCGGATCTGGTCGATGGCATGCCGGATCTCACGAACCGGATCCCGCGGCCGCCGCTGGCGTCGACGGCGCCGCCCGGCGCACCGGAACGCGAAGAGTCCACCACCGCAGGCGATTTCCCGCAAACAGACCGGGGCGTCACCGAAACGGGCTGGTGACGCAGGTAACTGCGGCTGCACCTGCCGTTCATGTCCGAGCCACGGAAGCGTCGCTCTCGGCTGTCACCCTCGGCGGTCGGACATGTTGGAGGCGGCGAGATGACGAGCGATTTCGGCAGGTTGGATACGGCCGCGGTGCTGGAGCAGGTGCAGGAGCAGATGCGCCAGATCGCGCGGGTGCAGCGGGAGCGGGTCCAGCTCACCGCGAGTGCGACGGTGCGTAAGCGGGTCACGGTTACGGTGAATGCGGACGGCATGATCATCGAAACCAAATTCGCCCCCGGTATCGAGGATTTGAGCTTCGGTGAGATCGCCAAGGCGGTGACGGCGGCGGCGCAGCAGGCGACGGCCGAGGTCGCGCGGAAGGGGCAGGAGCTGATGGCCCCGCTGCAGGAGCGGCGGTCCCGGCTGCCGAAGCTGTCGGATCTGCTCGAGGATATGCCTGATCTGGATGCGCTGCGGCCGGAGGCGCCGCCGGTGCCGACGACGCCGCCGCACGCGGAGGTCGAGGAGCCCGAGGGTGCGCCAATGGAATTCGACGATGTCGATACCACCTTCCGTACCCGGGCGGATGACCGCGGAGTCACCGATTCCGGCTGGTAGTTGCGTATTGTTCAGCGGTCGGTTCGGCTCGACTGTGCAAATATGAGCCTGTAACACGGCTCGGCACCGGATCTGGCCGGCGTGCTGCGAATGGTGTGGCACGTGCGGATTCCGGCGCCCGGATGAGGAGATTGCTGCGACGTGACCAGACCAGGCGACGAGGCCGACGATCGGGCCCGCAACGAGGAGCCTGCGCCGGATAACGGAGGGGCTGCCGAGCAGGAGTTCCTGCGGCAATTCTTGGAGTCGGCGGCGAGCGGTGAACCCGACGTGCCACTCGGCATCGGTGATCCGGCGGCCGAGCAGCCCGATGTACCGCTGGGCATAGGAGATCCGGCGCCCGAGCAACCCGATGTGCCACTGGGCATAGGAGATCCGGCCGCCGAACAGCCCGATATGCCGCTGGGTATCGGCGATCAAGACGAACCGGATATCGGTTTCACCCTCCTCGATCAGCCCGAAACGGTGGACGTCGCCGAGCGCGCCAGACAGCTCGGCCACCAATTGGCCAGGGAATTGGCCGCTTTGGGCCCGGAGGGCTGGCGTCAGGTGGAGGCGGTGTTCGCGCTGACCACCGCCGCCGAGCTGGCGATGGTGGTCTACTCGGATGACGATGAGCGGTCGGTCCGGGTGCAGCCGACGCCGGAGGTGCTCGACCTGGTCCGCGAACACCGCGATGTCTCGGCGCAGCTCAGCGACGGGCCGTGGTGGCGGCTGCTGCTGTCGCTGAGCAGCGGCGGTGAGATCGAGATCGATTACGACTACGGCGACGAGCCGTTCCCGGACGATCAACTGTTCCCGGCCGATATCTACCGTGCCGACCTGGCCGCGTATCCGCGTCAGGTGTTGCCGGTATGGCTGGCCGCCTATATCGGACACGACGACCGGCAGTCCCGTTCACCGGGCCTGGCGGCCGTGCAGGCGCGAGCGGATCGGGAGCAGGGTGTGCGAGGCCTGTTGTCGGACTTGGAGTTTCCGCCGTTCCCGCTGATGTCGGCGCGCTGGGCGGTGATCGCCGCCGCCTTCGTCGCGGCCGGATCGCAGTGGGGGCCGCGGATTCTGCCCGCGCTCGGCTGGTTCGAGGGTTCCAAGCGCAGCGGTTCGACGCTGTACGCGCTGCCGGGTGGTCGCGCCGTGCTCTCCGGCGGGGTGTGGAACGCGCCGGAGCTGAACGAGGTCTACAACAATGACGAGCCGATGCCGCTGCATTACGCGGGCGCGCCGGAGTGGGTGGCCAATCCGGTGCTGAATCCCCGTGCGGCGAGCGGACTTCTGTCGTTCTGCTACTGGTGGGAGGGCGGGCACTGGTATCGCGGCGAGTCCCCGACCTCCGATCTGCTCGCCGAGGCGGTGCCCGGCGTGTGGACCACCGAAACCGTGGTGGACGTGGTGGCCGCCCTGCTCGCCGATGAGCCGACCGAGCAGCAGCGCACGGCCGTCACGAATCTGGTTTCGGCGGCCGAGGTCGGCCTCGTCACCAGGGAAACCGTGGTCGGCGTATTCGGTAACGACGGTGAATTCGATGTGGACAGCGCCCTCTACCAGCTGACTTTGGCCGGTGTGACGCTCGATCTGCCCGAGCCGATGCCGCGTGAGGATGCGATCGAGCGGGTGCGTCAGTACATTCTTGATCAGGGTATGGACACCACCGGCTACCCGTTGGACGAGTTGCGCGCCGATCGGATCAGCGTCGGCTGGATGGTGTTCGTGCCGACCAGGCCGGGGGAGATATCGATCGGCCGCGCGATCTTCTACATCGCCGATGACGGTGTGCTGGAACGGTCTTCGTCGTCGGTGGCGCCATCGGTGTACATCGCGGATTTCGAACAGCGGTTCCAGCAACGCCACGGCGCGGTGGACGCCTGAGGTACGGATTGTTAAGCAACAGCTAAGCTTTCGCGATCTGCCGGGACGGAGTGCGCAGTCGGCGCGATTATCTTGCTGTATCCATCGGCGGTGTAAGAGGTTTCGGTATGGCGGAGGACGAGCGGACGGCGGTCGGGTTCGCGCTCGGCGCCCGCGTCCGGGTGACGGTCGACGCGGACGGCGTGGTGATCGATACGCGCATCGATCTGGAACCGGATGAGGTGAGCTACGAGCAATTGGCGCTCGCGCTCACCGTCGCCGCTCAGCAGGCCCGCGACCTGCTGGTCGTCGCGGAATCGACAAGCCTTGCGGCGCAACCCGATTCCGGCGAGCAGAGTCAGGTCTCCCACCGGTAGCCGAAGCCGCGGATGGTGATGATCAGGCCGGGCCGATCGAGTTTGGCGCGCAGCCCGGCCATGTGCACATCGAGTGCGCGGGATACCGCCGGTGAGGAGTCGCCCCAGATGCGGTCCATCAACGCCTGACGGCTCACCGCGGTGCCCGGCCGCTCCACCAGGATGCGCACCAGCTGGAATTCCTTGTGCGTCAAGGTGATCACCCGGTCGGCCACCAGCACCTGGCGGGCGACCAGATCCACCCGCACGTCACCGGTGACCACGTCCATCGGCGTCCTGCCGGGTGGGACGGCGCGGCGGGTGACCGTCTCCAGTCGCGCGACCAGTTCGGCGATGCGCGGCGGTTTGATCAGGTAATCGTCGGCCCCGCTGCGCAGCCCGTTCACCACCGAACTCTCGCCGCTGCGTGCGGTGAGGATGACGACGGGCACGGAGCTTACTTCCCGCAAACGCCGGAGCACCTCCAGCCCGTCGATATCCGGCAGCCCGAGATCGAGGATCACCGCATCGAACCGGCGGTGCGAGGCGAGCAGGTCGGCGCCGCGACGGTGGCGTTCGACCTGGTAGCCGCGGGCAGTGAGCGCGGCTACCAGCGCTTCGCCCATACCCTCATCATCTTCGACAACCGCAAGCCGCACGCGCCGATCCTCGCAAATCGAGGCCTCCGGCGCGCGCTTTCGGCAATCATCGGGTCACGGCGCGGCGGCAGTGTTGGATCAGCGGTGCTCGCCGGCCCTGCGTGGTTACGCTTCGCTGCCGCCTCCGGGCCTGACGCTCACGCCGCGACCCGCTCCTCGGTCTCCAGGTCGAGCGGGGACTCGTGCGAGGTTTCGCGCATGAATACGTAGATGATCAGCGAGATCACGATGCAGCCCGCGACGTACCAGTAGAACAGCGATTCGTGATGGTGCTGTTTGAGCCACAGCGCGACCGTCTCCACCGTGCCGCCGAAGATCGCGACGACCAGCGCGTAGGGCAGGCCGACGCCGAGCGCGCGGATCTTGGTGGGGAACAGTTCGGCCTTCACGATCGCGTTGATCGAGGTGTAGCCGGTGACGACGACCAGGAGCACCATCATCAGTGCCCATGCCGCCACCGGATTCTTGGTGTGCGCGAGCACGGACATGATCGGCACCGTGAGCAACGTTCCGGCAACGCCGAAGAAGATGAGCAGCCTGCGCCGCCCGATCCGGTCGGACAGCATGCCCGCCAACGGCTGGAACACCACGAACACCGCGAGCGCGATGAAGTTGATCCAGGCAGCGGTCGGCTTGGAGATATGCGCGGTATTGATCATGAACTTCTGCATGTACGTCGTGTACGTGTAGAAGGCGACGGTGCCGCCGAGCGTCAGGCCCGCGACGATCAGGCATTCGCGCGGATATTGGGCGAGCAGCCGCAGCGAACCGCGAGCCGCCCGCTTGCGCGCGACCTCCTTGGCGATCACGTCGATCGCCTCGGGGCCGGACAGTCCGGCCAGCTTCTCCTCGACCCGGTACTGCTCGGATTCGTCCATGCCGCGCCGCAACCACATGATCAGCAGGGCGCCGCCCGCGCCGATCACGAACGGAATCCGCCAGCCCCAGTTGTTCATCTGCGGATCGGTGAAGATGTGCTGCAATATGATTTGCACACCGAGCGCGACAAGCTGACCCGCGACCAACGTCACGTACTGGAAGCTGGAGTAGAACCCGCGCTTACCCGGCGACGCCACCTCGGACAAATACGTTGCGCTGGTTGCGTATTCGCCGCCGAGCGAGAGGCCCTGCAGCAGCCGCGCCAGCACCAGCAGCGCGGGTGCGGCGAGCCCGATCGTCTGATATCCCGGTGTCAGGGCGATCAGCAGCGAGCCCGCCGCCATCACCGTCACCGACAGCGTGAGCGCGGAGCGGCGGCCGAACCGGTCGGCGTAGCGCCCGAGCGCCCAGCCGCCGATCGGCCGCATCAGGAAGCCCACCGCGAAAACCGCGGCGGAATTCAGTAGCTGAGCGGTGGAATCGCCTTTGGGGAAAAAGGTTTGGGAAAAATAAACCGCGAACGCGGTGTAGACATACCAGTCGTACCACTCGGCGAGGTTGCCGAGTGAGCCTCGCAGGACGTTGCCGACTACTCGGCGCTCGCCTACGACCTGTGTCGTAGTCATTCTGAATCTCCTTCTGCCGCCGCACGACCCCGGTCGGCTGGACACCACGGTGGCGAAGGAGCGTCGCGCACGCGGTGATACGCGGATGTTCTAACGATCCCTTAGGAAAATGCCGCGCGGGGGCCGGATCCGAGATGAATGGCCTGATCAGAAACTTTACAGTCCCTTGAGCTTCTGACCACCGGGAATGGGCGCGAGACGGGCTTACAACATGTCAGTATCGAGAACAGCAGGGTGTGTTGATGAACGGGAACGGCAACGAATCATGAACGTCGACTATCGCGAGGGCGCCACGGGCGCGGGCGAACTCGTCGTTGCCGAACCGCTGGATCGTCTCGTCGAGGAACTCGCCGAACTCGGCAGGCCGGGCTGGCGGCGGGTGGAAGCGGTTTTCGCGCTGACCGTTTCGACCGAGACCACCCGCGTCACCGTCGAGTACGACCATCGCGTCGGCCGGGTGGACGCGCCGGAATCGCTGGTGGCCCTTGCCCGTTCGCATCGAGAGCAGGCGGCGTGGACGGTGGCGGGCCCGTGGTGGGTGCTCACCGTGCGGGTCGACGAATCCGGCAGGGCCGAAATCGATTACGACTACGGCGATGAACCGTTCCCCGGCGATCAGTTGCTGCGGCCGGAGGCGTACCGCGCCGATATCGATGCCTATCCCAGGGTGCGGCTGCCGCTTTGGCTCGCGGCCTATATCAACCACGGCGATCGGCAGTCGCGCGGTGCGCGCCGGGCGGCGGTCGCCAGTCGTGCCGACCGCGTGCGCGGCATCGCGCCGACGCCGGTGGAGGAGGATTTTCCGGAGCTGCCGCTGCTGTGGTCCCGGTGGGCCGTGCTCGCGGCGGCGCATATCGCGGTCGGTTCCGAGTCGGGGCCGCGGGTCGTGCCGGACACCGGCTGGTACGAGAGCGCCCGCAATGGCAGCAGCGGTTCGTCGCTGTATCTGCTCGCGGGCGGTCGGGCCGTGCTCTCGGGCGGGGTGTGGAACGCGCCCGCGCTGAACGCGGCGTACAACGGCGGTATCGATCTGCCGAATCTTTATGCGGGAGCGCCTGATTGGGTGACCAACGCGGTGCTCAACCCGCGGGCGGCGGTCGGTTTGCTCTCATTCTGTTTCTGGTGGGACGGGGACGGCTGGTACGGCGGGGAGTCGCCGTCGATCCAGCAGTGTGGTGCCGCGCTGCCGCCGATCTGGTCGGCGGGCACGGTGCGCGAGACGGTGGCCAGAATGCTGGTGCCGCAGCCGGATTCGCGGGTGCGGGCGGCGGTCTCGCGATTGCTCGCCGCCGCCGATTGCGGGGTGTTGACTCGAGCGCTGGTGCAGCAGGTATTCGGCGCGGAGCGGGATATCGACGGGGCGATGCGACAGCTGCGGACGGCCGGTGTGCTCGCACCGCGTGGGGCGGTACCGCGACCGGATGGTCCACCATCCATTTCCATACTGGGTGGTCGGTATTTATGCGATGATCGAATCGCGTTGTAGCTGAAGGGTTCGGAGGTAGAGATTGAGTACCGGGGATTCGCAAACGCCCGCCAGCATGCAACAGCTGTCCGACGACACCAAGGCGATATCGGATGACGTCCAGCAGCTCAACAACGATTCGCAGAACCACGCCAACCTGCAGACCTGGCGCGATGACGCGGCGAAGCTGGCAAGCGACGCCAAGCGGTTGAAGGTCGACGTGGATAGCCTCGGACCGGCGGCGGACCGGGTGGACGAGGTCGCGGCGAACTTCAAGAACTGGTGGGACGGGCTCAAATCGGCCGCCGCAGGTCACGAGGCCACCCTGTCCCAGTGCACGACCGACGTGGGTAAATCCTTCTTCGACGGCCAGCACGGAAATGACGGATATAACGCGAACAAACAGGGCCTCGAGGATTTCGTCGCGCAGGTACAGCAGTTCCTGACCGATTGCTCCAGCAGTTTGCGTGAGGCGCAGAAGGGGCTTCAGCAGACCGAGGACGTCGTGACCCAGGACCTCAACACCATCAACGGGGAGCTGAATGCGTGAGTGCTGAGCCGAAACCCTTTACCGGCGAGGCGAACAGCGACGCGCAGCACCCCGAGACGCCGATCGATCCCGTAGCGGAGACCGAGACGGTCGACGAGCCGGAAACCGATGCCGCCACGGAGTTGGCGCAGCGAATCGTCGGCGCACTCGCCGAGATAGGCCCGCCGGGATGGCAGGAGCTGGAGGCGACCATCGCCGTGACCGTCGCGGCCGAGGCGGGCTTCGTCACCTACTCCGACGGCGACCGATCGATGCGCGCCGAAACCCCGCAGCCGGTATTGCGGTTGGCGCGCGAACAGCGTGCCGCCGTTGTGCGCGCGGGTGACGAGCCGTGGTTGCGGCTGCTGATCCGGGCGGTCGCGCCGGCGACGGCCGGGGCGGCGGTGCGCGCCGTCGAAATCGAATTCGACAACGGCGACGAGCCGTTTCCGGCCGAGCAACTGTTCGCTCCCGAGGTCTATCTCGCGGACCTGCAGGAGCATCCGCGGCGACGGTTGCCGATGTGGCTGGCCGCTTATGTTTCGCACGGCGACCGGCAGGTGCGCACACCGCAGCAGGCCGCGGCGCGGGCAAGGGCCGACAAGGCGGCCGGTGTGTGGGCGGTGTTGGCGGACAACGAGTTTCCGCCCTTCCCCGTGCTGTGGGCGCGCTGGGCGACCCTCGCGGCGGCGTTCGTCGCGGTCGGATCGGAGTGGGGTCCGCGGGTGTTGCCCGCGGGAGGTGTGTTCGAGAGTTCGAAGCGCGGCGGCTCGACCCTGTACGTATTGCCGGGACAGCGGGCGGTGTTGTCCGGTGGCGTCTGGGACGCGCCCGCGCTCGCCGCGGCATACGACGCGGGTGCGGATCTGCCGAATCTATATGCGGGAGCTCCGGATTGGGTGACCAATGAAGTGCTGAACCCGCGCGCGTCCGCGGGGCTGCTCTCGTTCTGCTACTGGTGGGAGCATGATCGGTGGTACCGCGGCGAATCGCCGACGGCGGCCGACTGTGCCTCCGCGGTGCCGGGGGTGTGGAGCGCGAAGGCCGTCGCGGGGATCATCGTGAGCCTGCTCGGGCCGCGCGCGGACGCTCAGTCGCAGACGGCCGCCGACACGCTGGTCGCGGCGGCGGAGGTCGGCGTGGCCACGCGGGAAACCGTGGTGAACGTCTTCGGTGACGATGTCGATATCGACGGTGCGCTGCACCAGCTTTCGCTGGCCGGTCTGGTCGCCGAGACCGTGACGCCGATCGATGCGGCCGAGGCCGTCGACCGGGTCCGGCACTACGTCAGCAGCCGCGACCTGGACACCACCGGATATCCGCTGTCGGAGTTGGTGGCCGACCGGTTCAGCTGCGGGTGGACGGTGTATGTGCCGGTGCCCGAGGGAGAGGTCGCGATCGGGCGCGCGATTTTCTACGTCGGCGACGACGGCGTGCTGGAACAGTCGTCGTCCTCGATCGAATCCGATCGCTATATCGCTGGGTTCGAGCAGCGATTCCGGCAACGTCAGGGTCTGTAGGAGGTGCGCAATGGCTGAAGAGGTCACCGAGGCGATGGTGGCGGACCTGCTCGAAAACGTCGCCGAGAACATTGTCGCGGTGCGGCGCTTCCACGATCAGCGGACCCAGCTCATCGCTGAAGGCACGGCGGCGCGCAATCGGGTGACGGTGGTGGTCAACGCGGACGGCCACATCATCGAGACCAGGTTCGGCCCGAACTACACCGATCTGAGCCGTTCCGAACTGGGCAAGGCCGTCACCGAGGCCGCGCATCGGGCCATCGAGGAAGTCCGCAGGAAGACAATGGAATTGATGGAACCGATCCAGCAGCGGCACGATCGGTTGCCGAAGATCGGCGAGCTGTTCCCCGGTATGCCGGATCTTTCCGAGGTGCTGAGCAGGCCCGCGGCCTCGCTCGCCCCGCCGAGCGAGCGGCAGCCGCTCGACGCCGAAGCGCGACCGGATGCGGCCCGTCCCGCGGCCGAACGTCCCTCCGCCGACGGAACTTCCGACATCTTCGATCGCGGCTGGTAGCGGTCGACCGGTTCGATGGGATTACCTGTACCCGGTTGGCTACAGCCGACCGTCGACATCCTCGGCATGACGACGCCCGATCAGTCGCCATGGGAATTCGACACCGATGCGGCAGCTGCGCTCGCCGACGCGTTCTCGAGTCATGGCGACGCCCTGAACGAGCACATCAGCGATATCCAGTCCGTGATCCGCATGCTCGGTGCGATCTACGAGGGTGATGGCGGTAGCAAGGCCCAGCAGGCGCTGGACAAGCTGAATCAGGCGCTGCCGTCCTTCCAGGACGCGGTCGGCAAGACATCCCAGTACGCGGGTGAGCACTCGAAAACCGTCACCCGCGACGAGTTGATGGAGTTGATGTTCGCGGGCCAGACGGCCGCGGAGATCATCATGCTGATCGCTCAGGCGATCGCTACCGCGCCATGGGGCGGCCTGCTGGCGTTGCCCGAAGAGCAGGCCATCGTCTATGCCATCGGACGGGGATTGTTCCAGGCCGAACGCTGGGGCATGATGCGGATCCTCACCGAGCTCGCCGAGAAGTGGACCGAGGGCCTGGTCAAGAAGCTCGCGCTGCAGGGATTCAAGGCGGGTGCGCTGAAGTTCGGTACTCGCGCACTGGCCGGCGCCGCGCAGGCCGCGTGGCAGGGTGCGCTGTTCAGCGTGATCGCCAATAACCTCGCCGGTATACACGACTGGAAATACGTTGGGGAACAAGCGCTTGCGTGGAGCGCGGGCGGGACGCTCAGCCATCCGGTTGGCCAGCTCTTCAACGACCTCACCAAGGGTAAGAACGTTCCGTTCAAGCGCATCCTCGCCGGGATAATCGGCGGCGAGGCCGGTGCGGTCGCGATGACCGGGTACAACCTGGCGACCGGCGGGGCGTTCGATTGGAAGACCTTCGGGTACATGGCGGCGCTCGGCGGTGCGGGCGGCGCTCGGCAGCACCTGAAGGAGGTGGCGCAGAACCGCAGGAACGGTGGTTCCGCGAATACGAACAGTTCCCGAGGCGGGCCGCAAGGTGGAGCCAACTTCAAGTCGCCCGGCGAGTTGAAGACCGAAAAGCCGACCCAACCCTCGTCGGCGACCGGTACCGTATCCCCGCCGCAGACCGGGCAGGGCGCCGCGGAGGCAGGCGGCAATGCGAAGTCCGGTTCGAACACCAATGGTTCGAGCAGTACGCCGGGCGGCACTTCGGGGCGGCAGGGGTCCGAAGGTGGGCAGTCCGGGTCTTCGCAAGGGACGCAGGGTAATTCTGCTGGACAAGGTACTGGCGGCCAGCCGAGTGTGAACGGCGGGCAGTCGGGTGCCAATGCCGGGCACCACGGTTCCGAGGGCGGTCAGTCCGGGGCTTCGCAAGGAGCGCAGGGTAATTCGGCTGGACAAGGTACTGGCGGCCAGCCGGGTGTGAACGGCGGTCAGCCGGGTGCCAATGCCGGGCACCACGGTTCCGAGGGTGGGGTGCAGGCCGGTAACGGCCAGTCCGGTGTGGGTTCCGGTGCCGCGACACAGGCCGGAACCGGTTCCGGTGCAGGGCAATCCGGTGGATCAGCGCCGCGGGCCGGGGTGCCGGGCGGTGCCACCGGAGATAACGCCGGGACGCGCGGCGGGCAATCGGGCAATGGCGTGACGTACGGCCAGAGCGGCCAAGGCGATGTTGTATCCGGACACACCGAATCGCCTGTCGGGGAAGGCAGGTCGACCGACGGTGCGCCGCAGCAGTCGACCGGCGTCGCCGGAGCGGATTCGTCCGGCGGTCCGGCGTCCCGCGCCTCCGCCCCGGCCGGAGCCGCCGACGCGACGGCGAAATCCGGTGGGACACTTGGTGATAACGCCGCACCCCGAGCCGGTGACGCGACCGCACCGCGAGCGGGCGACGCGGCGGCGTCGCAGACCGGCGGAACCGCCGTCATCGACGGGACCGGCGCGCCGTCGCCGGTCGCCGGGAACAACGCGGGAGGCGATGCGCCGCTGGCGGGCCGCGCCAATGCCGCACCCACCGGAACCGGTTCGGAACTACGTCCGGGCGTCGACGCACGACCGACCAATTCCCCTGCGCCACAGGCGAATGCGACGGCGCGGCCGGAGGAGGCCGGTGCGGCGGCGCGCGGCGGAACCGAATCAACCGCCGGTGCGCGGCCCGATGCGGGGCGTGCCAATGTGCCGGCCGGCGAGGGTGGCGCCCGGCCGGACGCGGCCCGCCCCGGCGAAACCGGTGGCCGCTCCGCCGCGCCGACGGGTGAGGGCAGCGGGCGCTCCGAAACCGGTCGTGCGGCGGCGTCCGGCGACAGCGGCGGCCGATCCGAGGCGAACGGCCGTGGGGTGCAGGCGGGTTCGCGTCCCGAAGCGGTTGGTCGTCCCAACGCCGCCGGGGGCGAGAACGGTGGACGTTCGGAGGCGAGCGGCCGTGGCGGCGCGGCAGCGGGTGAGGCCGGTGGGCGGCCTGACGCGAACGGTCGTGGCGCGGTGCAAGCGGGTGCGCGTCCCGAACCGGTTGGTCGCCAGGAGGAGGGCGCGGGACGTCCAGAGCAGAGTGGCCGTGGTGGAACATCTTCCGGTGAGGCCGGTGGGCGCTCCGACGCGAACGGCCGCACCGCGGGTTCGCGTTCCGAATCATCTGGTCGTCCCGGTGCGGGACTTCCGGAAACAGGCGATCGGTCAGGTGCCGCAGCGGGCGAGGGCGGCGGATATCCCGAGGCGGACGGCAATACCGGAGCACCGGCGGGCGACGCCGAAAACCGTACTGTTTCCGCGACGAAAACTGATGCCGACATCCAGCGTGCGCTCGGCGAGAGCCGTGCACTCGGAGGACTCGGCGGCCGTGCGGGAATCCGCCCCGACCCCGAGGGCCACACTCCACCCGATGCCAGCCATCCGACCGAAACCCCGGAGCGCCCAACCGATCCCAGTGCGGACATCGGCGACGCTCCGACCGCGAACGACAACCCGGTCGGCGAAAGCACCCGCCTCGGCGACGAATCCGCACCGGAGCCCGTGCGCGCCGACGACTCCGCCCCGACACCGGGCGACCAGGCGTCGGTCGGTGAAAACGCGCGCCTCGGCGGCGAATCCGAATCGGAGCCAACGCCTACCGGGGATGCATCCGAATCGACACCGTCCGAACAGGGCTTGGAGGTCGGAAGCACCCGCCCTGACGGATCCGCACCGGAGCCCGTGCGTGCCGAAGATTCTGCGTCGCCTCCGGAGCGCAATGCTGTGGGTGGTGAACCCGAACCGGAGCATCGGCGCGTCGATGATTCCGCGCCGGAGCCGGTGCGGGGTGGGCACGACTCGAACGGCGAGAACGCCGACTCCACGAATGGACCCGGGCATCGGCGGGCCGAAGATTCCGGGCCGGTGGTCGACCAGACCGGGCGCGACTCGGGTGATGAGGTCCGTCCTGGTGCGGAATCCGGGCATGCGCTGGGCGATGAATCCGTCCCGGTGCCGGGAGAGGTCGGCCCTGCGGTCGACGAAAGTGCGCGTCCTGCAAGTGAATCCGAGCACGGGCGGGTCGAGGATGCCGCGCGAGGGGACGAACCGGGACGGCAGCATCCGGATGCGCAGCAGGAGGAGGGCCGGGAGCATGCGGCCGATGGTGATCCGACGGGCGAGGCGCGGGAGCATCCGGACGCCGAGCCAGGTGCGGATGCACCCGACCCGCAGGCGCGGGCCGAGGCCGAAGCGCGTTGTGCTGCGGTAGAAGCGGAGGCTGAGCGACAGCGGGGGGAGGCGCAGGCCCGAGCCGCCGCGGTGCAGGAAGAGGTCAAGGACGCGCGGGCCGAGGTCGAAGAGGCACGCAAGGCCGCGGAGAAAGCGGAGGACGTGCGGAAGGCGGCGGAGGAGGTCGCCGTGGTCGCCGAGGCCGAGCACGCGGTGGCCGAGGGCGAGTACCTGAGCGCGGAAGAGCGCCGGGTCGACGCGGCACAGGATCATGCCGACGCGGCGGCGGAGTACGCGGACGCGGTGGAACGGCGGACCGCCGCGAACGAGGCCGGACTCGCCGCGATGGATGAGCGGTTGGATGCCGAGGCCGAACACGCCGCCGCACAGCGCGAACGCGCGGAGGCCAAGAGCGACGCCGAAATCGCTGCGGCGGACCGGCGGCTCGTCGATGCGGCGGCCCGGATCGACGCGGCGGATCGGCGGCTGGCCGAGACGGCGCGGGACGGGAACACCGCAGAGGGGGATGTGGCCGCGGCGGAGGCCAAGATGGCCAGAGCCAGAGCGGATCTGGCCAGGACCGAAAACGATGCCGCGGCCGCGGCGGCGCATCTCACCGCCGCCGAAGCATTCTTGGCGGTCGCGGAGGCTCGATCGGCCATGGTGGAAGCACACGTCGCGCTCGCGCACGCCGAGCTGGCGGGACTCCGGGACGCCTTCGCCGAGGTCGCGCGCAAGCGGGCGGAGGTGCTGCACGAGGTGAGCAACGACCTGATCGCCGCATTGGAAGAGGCGGGTAAGGCGCGCGACGCGGCGGCGGACGCCGGACTGCTCGACAAGGAGCAGGCGGGGTTGGACGCGGCCAAGGAGCGTCAGAAGGCCGCGGAGATCGCGGGCAGGATAACCCACGATTACTACACATCGCGGTCGGAACCGGACGTTCCGGACGATATCCGAATTACCGACGAGGACCGCGTGACCACGGCGGACCTCGCCGCACTGATGCGGGGTGGGTCCGAGGCCGACGCCATGGCGGCCATCATCGAGGCCATTCGCCGCGGCGACAAGAACCACAACGTCATGTGGTGGACGCAGGTGATGGGCACACTGGCGATGCGCGAAGGCCCGATCGATATGGCCGCGGGCGAGGGAAAATCGTTGGTGTTCGTGGCCAGTTCCGCGTTGGACGCGGCGAGAAATGGTTCGGTGCACAATTACACGACCCGTGAGACCTTGGCGGACCGTGAATTCAAAAAGTTCAGCAAAATTTTGGAGAAGTACGGATTCGATATCGTTCGGATGCGGTCGGAGGGAAAGTATCCGGAACCGGTGGAGGGTAGGGCGACGATTTATGTCGGAACCCAGAACGATGCCGGTTTCGGACATCTCAACGACAATGACGTGCCGGACTCCGGCCAGCAGGGCAGCAGGAAGGGGCGCGCCAAATTCGACGAAATCGACGAGTTGCTTCGTTGGGCGCAATCCATCTTCATCAAGTCCGAAGGGGTGAGCGAACCGGCGCCTCCGCATATCGAAAGCCAGGTGCTCGGGGCAAAAGAATTTCTGGAAAAAGAGCTGGCTGCGGGCCGGTTGACCTCCGCAGATTTCAATCACAAGCCGGGGCAGATCGGCGGCGACGCGCGATTGACCCGGCAGGGCAGGGCTGCGATCGAGGAAATCCTGGGTCGCAAATTGACCAAGGAGGAATTGAAACGATTGAATATGGAGGCCGTGGCCAGGTGGGTGTACCGCGAAAACGACCACTACCAGATCGGGTGGCGTGATCCAAAGGTCAGGGCGGTCCAGAGCGCACTCAGAGATGCGGTGGACGAGCACCGTATGGGCAGGCAGGATTTCGAAAGCAATGCCGATCAGAACGGTCGGCTCGCGCTGACGGACGAGGGCCGCCGCAAAGTGGAGGAGGGCCTCGGACGGGAATTGACGCCCGAGGAGCTGGAACGGTGGGGCACCGCCGCCGGAACAAAGTGGGGCAAGCTGAAAGGCGATATGGTCTTCATTATCGACCAGACCTCCCACAAGGTGATGTTCGATTCGAAGACCTCCAGTGAAAGCCGCTGGAACGGTGGACTTGCGCAGGCCATCGAGGCCAAACACGGCCTCCAGATCCGCGACGATCCGAGCAGTAACAGGAGTATCACCTCACAGAAACTGTTCTCGTCGGATCGCTACGAGAGCCTTACCGGCGCCTCCGGTACCGCGAAGGGGTCGGAACAGTTCATGCGCGACAACTACGGCATGAAACCGGTCGTTCAGATCCCTCGGTACAACGATTTGAATCTGAAGGTGGAGGATCGGTTCGCGGAGAACCAAGAGGCGAAGCTGCGGCAGATGGCCGACTATATCGCCGAACACCAACGGGCCGGTGAGGCCCAGATGGCGGTCATGAACCGCAACAGTGAGGTCGCGGAGCTGTCGGCGCTGCTGGACGAACTCGGCGTGGAACACGTCGCGGTCGATGCGAGCTTTTTCATCGAACACGGCGACTCGGTCGACGCCAGGCTCGAGAAAATCTTCGAGGAGGCGGGCAAATCGGGCAAGGTTGTGGTCATCAACCGTCAGGGCGGCCGCGGTGTCGACGTCACCGTCAGTCCCGAGGTCGAGGCCAAAGGCGGCCTGCGCGTACTGATTTCGAGTCATTCGGAAAATCGCGACGAGGACATCCAGGTCGAGAACCGCACCGCGCGCGGCGGCAAGCAGGGTAAGGCGGTGTACTTCAACTCGCCGGATGATGCGCTGTACAAACGACTTGCGGACAATCCGTTGATCGAGCACGCGGTGGTCCAATATGTCGGCGACGTCAACGCGCACGACGCGAACCCGACCCCGGAGACGAAGGGCCGGGCCGAGACCGCGGTGGAGCAGCTACGCAAACTGATCGGCCTCGGGCAGAGCCGATTCGCGCGTGCCGCGAATATCCCGGCCCCCACCGCGACGCACGAGCCCAACGCGCCACCGGAAACCGACGAGACCGATAAGCGCGCTCCGCCCGACCCGAACTTCCTGAAACCGCTGCATCCGCCTCCGCAGAGTCAGGGGGCCAACGGCTCCCAACCTGTGTCGTCGAACACCGGCGTGCCGTCCGGGAACGGGTCGACCAGCACCGCTCTCGGCGCGAATCCGCAAGGTGCGCAGGGTGTTCCGCGGCTCAATACACCGCAGACATCGGCGCCCGGAACGACATCCGCGACCCCATCGGGGAATACCGCGTCCCCAGGCACGACGCCCGAGCCGACGAATGGTGCTGCGCCATCGGATACGGCTGCACCATCGAGCACCAGCGCGCCGTCGAGTGCAGCCACGCCGCCGCACACCGCCGCGCCATCGGGTACTACCGCGCCGTCGAGTACCGCAGTGCCGACGAATATTTCCGTCCCGTCGAACACCAGCGTCCCGTCGAGCGCCGACTTCGCCGTCGACACCGACGGCAATCCGGGGCTGACCGGTGTCGGCACCGGCGCCGTACACGCGCCCGGCGGCCCGAACCCGTGGACCCTCCACGCTTTCGATCCGGAAGACCCCACCGCGCCACACAGCGCCGGTTACCGCCCGAACACCCCATCCACCGAATCCGGCACCCCGACATCGGAATCCAACGCGACGTCGCAGCGTCAGAACGGCCTGCCGATCCCCGGCTCCGAAACAGCAACTCCGCAGCCGGAATCCGTTGGCGAACCGCTCACCGACCGCCAGCCCCGGATGGAGAACCCGGACGAATCCAATAATCAACCGCGACAAGGTGCTTCGGCGGGTGCCGGAACACCTGATGCGAACCGGGCCGGAACAACGCTCGCCGTGGACGTCGTACCGCTCGCGGAACTCACCCCGATCCGTACCGATAGTGGCTTCGGCACGGATGATCTCGGTCCGCGCAAGGTCGAGATTCTGCGGATGATCGCATCGGGGCGGTCCGATCTGGAGATCGCGCGCCGGTTGGGGCTGCGCCTGGATACGGTGAAGACCCACGTCAAACAGATTTTCAAGCTGTTGCGGGTCGGGGATCGGACCTTGGCCGTTGTGGAGGCACTGCGGCTGGGCATCCTCACCGAGGATGAGCTCGCCGGGCCGTATGGCGAAGCGCCGGGCGATGATGTGCGCGAGCTGTCGGATCGGGAAAAGCAGATCCTGGTGCTGGTCGCGCACGGCTGGTCGAATCGCGCTATCGCCACGGCGCTGGGACTTTCCTGGAAGACGGTGACGCAACACCTGCGGCGGGTCAATGCGGTGCTGGGCACCGTCAATCGGACCCAGGCGGTGGCGTCGGCGATTTCCTGGGGAATTCTCGACCGGCGGGCCGTCGCCATCGAGCCTTTCATGCGACTGCTCGAGGTCGCCGATCCCGGGCTGTGGCTGACCGCGGGACGAACCGCGGATGCGCTGTATGACGCTGTGCGGCAGGCGATTCGAATCGGTCTGCTGCCCGTCGGCGCGCGATTGCCGACGGAGCCCACGCTCGGTAACCATCCGCTCCTGGCGCAGGAAACGGTGCAGCGCGTCTTCGACAGGTTGCGGGACGAGGGCTACCTGAGCCGCGGCGAATCCAGGGCGACGGTCGCGGGTGTAGAGAGGTGGCCGACCGATACGGCGGATTCGAGGGTCTCGCTCACCCGGCTGTTGGAGCTGTTCGGCACCGAATCACCCAGCGCGCCACAGCAAAACCGCGCCCTCGCGCGGTTGCGCGATGCGTTGCGTGCCGCGATTCGCGCGGGCGAGCTGCAGCCTGGCTGGCGGCTGCCGACGCTGCGGGAACTGAATGCCGATCCCGCCCTGTCGCGCTACGGGTTGCGCCGCGTCTTCAAGGACCTGAGCGACGAGGGGTATCTGATCTCGGGTCGCAGGATCGGCACCGTGGTGTCGAACCCGGAGCGATGGCCGGAATCCGTTGCACCAGAAGCAGATCCGGGGACCGGCGACAAGTTCACCCCCGCCCGCCTGCTGGCGATCCTCGGCGCCGAACCCGGCGAATTCGAGGCACGGCTGGGCACCGGCCGACCGCTGGAGTTGCTGCGCACCGCGCTGCGGGACGCGATCCGCGGCGGTCGATTGCCGGTCGGTGCACAGTTGCCGACAGTCCGCGAGCTCAGCGGTCGATTGGGTATTTCGCCGGGTGTCGTCGAACGCGCATACGACCGACTGCGGGTCGAAGGCTATCTGTCCCGGAGCCGAGGGCCGGGAGGCACCACCGTGGCCCGGTCCGACCAATGGCCGGAGGTGCCCGAGCAGCTCACCCCGGCTCAGGTCTTGGCCACCCTCGGTATCGAGGCGCACGAGGTCGAATCACGCACTGGCCAAGCGGCGTTGCTCGCGGCGCTGCGTGGGGCGCTCGGGCGCGGCGCCCTCGCACCGGGTGTGGTGCTGCCGCGGCCGGTCGATTTCGCCGATAGGGTGGGGATATCCGCGGCGAAAGTGCGGGCGGTCTATCGGGACCTGCGCGCCGCCGGATATCTGCGAGAGCAGGGCGGCGTCGGCACCCTGGTGGCGGATACGGCCCGCCGGCAGGGTCGGCGACCCGCGGCTAGCGCGAATATCTTTGTACGCCCGGTGATTTCGCCGGACGATCTGTTGCGGACGCTCGGCATTGCGCAATCGGACGCCGCCGCACCGGTCGATTGGCGAATGCTGATGGACCGGTTGCGCGATGCGATTCGCACCGGACGACTGGCCGTCGACGACGTATTGCCGCCCGCGCGGGCCTTTGCCGGGTCCACGGTAGTGTCGTCGGCCGGTGTCGAGCGGGCCTATGGACAGCTGCGGTCCGAGGGGTACCTGGTACGGCTGCGCAGCGTCGGTACCAAGGTGGCGAACCCGGCCGGTGATTCGTCCCGGCGGCGCAAACCCGGTGCGCTGCCGAATGTTCCAACTCGCGGCCGGAACGGATTTGTGCCCGGGCCGATCAACGCATTCGATTCGCCCGATCGGGCGGTGTCCGGCGAATGGGCGCCTACTGCGGCCGACGCGTTCGAGCGGCCCGGGTCCGCGCGGGCATCGGAACCTGCCGCCGGGGCGCGGCCCGACGCCGCCGTGCCATCGAACGGTCGATCGCGGGCCGCGTCGGCGGATGCGGTGGCGCGCGCGGCCGCCGCCTCCGGCACTGCCGCGCCGATGGCCCCGATTCAGCTCGAAAATGGTTCCCCCGTCGCGGATCTCGGTTCGCGCCGGGTCGAGATCCTGCGGCTGCTCGGGCAGGGACTGTCCGTCGGGCAGATCGCGCGCCGGTTGGGAATGACCACGAACGCCGCCAAGGTCGAGGTCCGTCAGGCGCTGCGCCTGCTGCGGGTCGAGGATCGGACCGCGGCGGTGGTGGAGGCGCTGCGGCTCGGCGTCATCACCGAGGACCAGCTCGCCGAGGCGTACGGGGACGCGCCCGCGATGCGCGAGCTGACGCACCGGGAAACGCAGATCCTGACCTTGGTCGCGCACGGTTGGTCGAATGCGGAGATCGCGGCGGGGCTGCGGCTGTCCCGGCTGACGGTGCGCAAGCAGCTCGAGCGGATCAACAGACTGTTCGGCACCGCCAATCGAACCCAGGCGGTGGTATCGGCGCTCGTTTGGGGAATTCTCGACCGGCGGGCGGTCGCGTCCGAGCCCTTCATCCGGCTGCTCCGCGCCGCGGATCCCGGGCTGACCTTCACTGTCGGCCGGACCGCCGACTCGCTGTATCACGCTGTGCGCGAGGCGATTCGGCTCGGTCTGCTACCGACCGGCGCGCAGTTGCCATCGGAGCAGGAGGTGAGCGGCCATCCGCTGCTGACGTTGGCGACGGTGCGCGGCGTCTTCGCCAAACTGCGTCGTGAGGGCTATCTGGACGGCAGCAGCCGGTCCGGGTCGACGGTGGCGCCGCCTGAGCGGTGGTCGACCACCGCGCCCGCGCTGCCGGAGATCCCGCTCGCGAAGGTGCTGGAGCTGTTCGGCGGGTCCGGATCCAACCTTTCCGCCGCACGAGTGCGCGATGCGCTGCGCACCGCGATCCGCTCGAACTATCTGCCGCCCGGTACCCCCCTGCCCACGGGCCACGATCAGGGCGACCATCCGGTGCTGTCGCCCTCCGCGTTGCGGCGCATCTACGAGGAGCTGCATGCCGAGGGTTATCTGCGTGTCGGCCGACGGGGCGCCGTGGTGGCCGGCTCGGAGCTCTGGCCGAAATCTGCTGTGCCCGAGGCCGATTCCGGCCCGGCGGAAAGGCTGACCGCCGCCCGGCTGCTGGCGTTGCTCGGCGCCGGATCGGCCGATTTCGAGACGCGGTTGCGGACCGGTCGAACGCTGGAGGTGCTGCGGACGGCGCTGCGCGAGGCGGTTCGCGAGGGCCGGTTGCCGGTGGGCGCGCAATTGCCGTCGGTCCGGGAACTCGGCGCTCGTCTGGGTATTTCGACGGGCTTCGTCAAGGGCGCCTATGCCTCGGTGCGGTTCGAGGGATATTTGACCCGCGGCGCCGGTTCGGCGGGCGCGGCGGTGGCCCGATCGGAGGACTGGCCGCGCGCGGTCAGTCAGCAGCCGACCGCGCCCGTGCCGAAGATCGGTGAACCCGTTGCCCAGCCGGTGATTTCGGACTCGTCCGGCACCGACGGACCGGTGGACGGGCTCGCCGATTACCAGCTGCCCAGCGCCGAACAACTCACTGATTCGGCTGCGCCGCACGGCTGTTGGCAGTACGCGATCCAGGCGGCCGAGCAATTCGGCTACCACAACCTCGATTTCGACATGTTGCGCGAGCACGGCGAACGCTGGCTGCTGCAGGGCGTGCCGACGGACGAGTTCGCGAAATTCGTTCGCGCCGACTGGCAACCGTTCGAATCGCTCGATGAAATGATCGGCCATGTCCGCGAGCACGGCGGCATGATCTTCGGCGCGCTGGTCGCCAACGGCCGCACGGGGTTCTCGCACCTGTTCGTCGTGCATCGGGACAACGCGGGCCGTCCAGTGGTCTCGGAGCAGGTCGGCACCGAGGTCAGAGAGAATATTCCTGAGCAGCAATGGCTGTCGGCGCAGCAAGAGCGTGAGCTGCAGCCGTCCGGAATCGTCATCCGAGCCGCTAAGACCGCCGTGCACCCGCTCGCGCCCGGACAGGAACCGCGCTCGGTGGCCGGTGTCGATCGCTCGGCGTTGCCGCTCGGCGCCCGTGCCGAGGAATCCGGGCTCGCGCCCCGGCTGCGCGAGCTGCACTCCGCGATGCGTACCGCGCGTGCCGACGAATTGCGCACGCGCGCAACGGCTCTCGAACGCCGTGCGGAGGCGGATGCGGCGGCCGCGGCCCACAAGCGCAAACAGGCGCGCCGTCTCGGTCTGCAAGCGGACCGGCTGGACGCCAAGGTGGCGGAGGCCGCCGAACACGTGGAACAGCTGCGCGCTCAGGCCGTCGCGCTGCGCCGCGCCGCGAACGAGCGGACACAGCAGCGGCTGCAGGACGGCATCCAGCAGCTGCGAAACCGGTTGGCCGCGCAGCTGGACGATCCGGATCTGGTGGACGCCCTGCGCACCGACCTCGCCTTGCTCGACCGCGCCGACGCCGCGGCCTATGAGCTGGCGCAGGTGCGGTTGGCGCAGGCAGGTTTGGCGGATCTGGCGCGGCAGATTGAGCGCGGCCGGGCCGGGGTGCGCGAGCTGGCCGACGCGATCGAGGCCGCCGAGCAGGAAGCGTCGGACCTACCGGAGGCCGAGCGGTTGGCGGGGTTGCGCGCCGCCGCGTTGGAGCTGATCGAGGCCGATCAAGCGGTGTTCATGCTCGAGAAGGCGCACCGGGAGCTGACCGAAGCCCTCGAGCAGACCGGCCCATTGGCCGACCGGGAAGCGGCGCTGACTCGGGAGGTCGAGGCGGCGACGCAGGCGCGGGAGCGGTTGGCCGAGCAGTTCGGCGTCTCCCATCCGATGGAGTTGACGGCCGGTAACCGTGGCGCGTTGTCGCCGGGTGGGCAGCGGGTTCGGGCGCTGCGGGCCGTGATCGAGCAATGGAAGGCGCTCGAGACCGAATCGGATCGGTTGGCGCAGCGTCGTGCTGCGTTGCAGGCGATCGATGATCTCGGGTTGTTCCCGATCGCGGCTCGGGTTGGTGTGGAACCGGCGGCGGATGGTTCGACGACCTTCCCGAATCGGCGAGTGGTGGTGGTCGGCACCGAGGCGGAAACCACCGGTTACCGGCAGGCGTTGCAGCGGGTGCTGGCTCCGGGTGCCGACGTGAATCTCATTCTGGGGCTTGCGAAGTCGGACACGATCCCGATGGATGTGGAGTTCGTCCGGTACACGGTGGACGAGCAGGGGCGGCCGACCGGACTCCAGCCGCTGGCCTCGACGGATGCGGTGACGACCAGCAAGGTCGGCCCGCAGTGGGAGCCGGCCAAGCATGCGCGGTCGTGGGAGAAGGAGAAGTGGACGGCCGTCCTCGGGCCGTACTCGCTGTCGTATGGCGCGGTGCCCTATTTCGATGATGTCACCGCGATAAATCACCGTTTCAAGCCGGGCGAAACCATCGAAACCGTTTTCCCGCAACAGCTTCCGCAGACCAAGCCACAGTTCGTTGTGCCGGAGGGTGTGAACGCCTACCACTCCGATCTCGGTAAGAACGTCGTATCGGCTCGGATGCTCAGCGTCGCGATGGCCGCGCGGGTTCCCAATCACCCGTGGGTGGCGGAGTTCGTGCAGAACCGGGAATGGTTGGGTCGCGGCATCTTGCGCCTCACCCAACGGTGGTTGCCCGCGAATACCGAGCACGGACGGGCGGTCCGGCCCACGATGTCCTCGGCGTTCATCAACGGACATCCGCGCCTGGCGTTCGCGGTGGCCAACGTGACGCAGTGGGTGCCGAGCGTGACCAAGGGTCGATGGGTGCAACTGCTCCCGGTGATCCGCGGCACGGGAACGCACCAGTGGTTCGACTACTGGCAGCACGACCCGCAGCAGCTGCGCCGGGCGGATCTGGCGAAGCCGGCTGTCAGCCCGGCGGCGGTGCATCTCGTTGGCACGACGACCCGGGTGTACACCGGGGAGAGCGTCGAGATCCCGGAAACGCTCGCCGAGCGCTGGGCGGCGAATGATCAAGAGCGCGAACGGATTCAGGAGGAAACCGAGCGCGACTACGACCGCTTCGAGCACGACCGCGTACACGGTGGCGACAGCTTCCTGCACCGGATCGCCGAATACGCGGCGCAGAATCCGGATGCCTTCTCCGGCGGCAGCAAGACGCGCTGGACCTACGCCGACGGCAAAGTGGTGCTCGATCCGACGGGTTCGACGATGCCGAAGCACGCCGACGGTTCCACCTGGCTGCGTGATCCCGATGGCAATGTGCGCCCGCACGCGGAGCTCGTGGCGAACCTGGAGTGGGTCCGCGATTATCTGATGCGCAATGCCGAAATGAACCACATCGCAGACATCGTCGCGATGTGGAAGCGGCTGCTGCTCGGAAAACCGTTGCGCGAGGACATTATTGCGATCGAGGCCGCGCTGGCCGAGTCGCAGTACCGCGCGCTGCACCCGAACGCCACCCAGGAACAGGCTCTGGCGTATGCGAAGTCGCTCGGTTACGACTGGGATCGCAGTCGCCCGCATCTGCCGAATGAGCGCAGCCTTTGGGCGAAGCTGACCGGCGCGCGGTCCACCAGCCCCGTCGATTTCACCCCGGAGCTGGATCCGAACGCACCCGACCCCGCGCGCACCCGGCGCTTCGGCACCACCCTGTACTTCGGTGACGGCGGGCAGGGCCGCAGGTACGTGCTCGATCAGCTGCGTCAGATCATGCGCGGTTTCCCGGAGGCGCAGATCGACGAGGCATGCGCGAAGGCGGACGCGCGGATCAAGGCGGCGACGAAGAACTATCGCGGCCCGGTCGACATGGCCAAGGGCGGTGTGCACGTTTCGGCGAAGGTGACCGGCCCGGCCGGGCGGCGCAAGCTGCAGGTCGTCATCGAGGCCGAGGGCGGCGGTGGCATCCTCTACGAGCCGGTCGAACCCGCGACGGGTGCTGTCCGGCGACTCGTCCGCTTCGTCGGCAACCTGATACCGGGCGTGCACACGGAGCGGCCCGGCCCGGATCTGCCGCACCGGATCCAGGGCTACAACCTGACGGAGGATCCGCGCGGGCATATCGGTGCGGAACTCGAAAACGATTCCGGGACAATGCCGTCGGGCGGCGCGCTGCCGACGGGCCGGTCCGCCGGGGATGCGGCGTCGGTCCCCGACGGATCCAGCCCAGCCGCGACCCGTCCCGGCCAGGAGCGGTCCGGTTCGGTGGATCCGCTTGCCGCACAGGCGGAGTCCGGGACGGTAGGTTCGGTCGCCGAGCAGGCGCAGCCGGGTTCGGTGGATCCGCTTGCCGCACAGCCGCAATCCGGGGCGGTAGGGGCGGTCACCGAGCAGACGCGCCCCGGATCGGTCGGCCCGGTTATCGGGCAAGTGAAACCCGGATCTGCGAATAGCACTGCCGCGCAATCGAATACCACGTCCGACGGCTCGACATCGGTTCCGGAGCGGACCCGGCAGCAGTTGACGAGCCTCGCGCCGGTCACCGGCCTGCCCGCGGATGCGCAGGCCGAGCTCGATCGGCTGGTGGCCGAACGCGCGGTGGTATCCGAGCAACTGCCCGCTCTGCGCGCCGCCGTGGCCGAGGCCGCGCCAACAGAGCTTCAGCAGGCCACCGAGCAGCTCGACGCGGCGCTGACCCGGGTGGGTGAACTCGCCGACGAGCTGACGGCGCTGGCCGGTGCCGCCTATTTGGCGGCGCAGGGCGCGGTACCCGTCCGCGACGCGGCGGGCACGCCGATACCCGGAATAGGCGTTGTCGACGACACTCGGGTGATCGTGGTGGGCCGGGGATTCGATCCGTCCGTCCACCGCGCGCTACTCACCGACGCCGCGCGCCGCAGTCCCGGATTGGCCGCGGCGCTGGCCCGTCCCGGCGCCGAAATCCATTTCATACGAGTGGTCGTCCATCCGGACGGCGTGCCGCACGTGGCCGGGCTCGCGTCGCCGTCGGCGCCGGAATTCGTCGCGGAATCGGCCGCCGCGGCGATGCCGGTGGGCCATGTCGTTACGGTTCAAGCGAATTCCGCGACGGTTCGAGACGACCCGCAGGCCGCCGAGCGCGGACATATCGTCTTCGACATCGACGGACAACTGGTGCCGATGCGCCTGGTCGAGGGGCCGGACGGCTGGCAGTTGGTCGCTCCCGATCCGGCGGATCCGGCGGAAACCGCCGCACCGGAACAGGTTTCGCCGTCGGCCGTAACTCGGAGGGAGTCGGCGGGGCGCCGGTTCGCGCAGTGGCTGAAGCAGGCCGTGCGCTACCACAAGGTGAACCCGATTCACCCGCCGTCGGAAATGGTGCCCGCGGGCCAGGCCGTGGTGATCATGTCCATCGGGCAGCTCGCGCACATCGGGCCGCTGGAGCCCGAACACCTGTACGCGGCACATTCCAAGGCGCACAAGGCGAGTCCGCTGATCACCATCCGCGAGATCGTCACGTTCTGGAAGTCGCGCCACCAGATCGCGCGCTTCTTCCGCCCGGGCGCCGGCATGGTCGAGACGCCGATGCCGACGACCAGGGACGGCCGGGAGTACACCTACTGGCGCGACCCGAGCAGCCCCGAGGCGCGGGCGATGTCGGCCGAGCTCACGCGCCTCGGACTACAGCGCTTCGATCCGGTGACACAAGCCGAAAACGCTGCGCCGCAACCGGTTACGACCGGCCCCGAATTGGCAGGCGACGTCGCGGCGCCCGTGCCGGACGCGCGGCCGCAGCCCAGCTCCGCCGCGGCGCGCGCCGAACTCGCCGACTGGAGCGAGCAACTCGCCGATACGGCGCGGCCGCGCGCGGAGGAGGGCGCGCGGCTTTACGCCTTGGCCGCCGAATACGATGTGACACTGGTCGATACGAGTCCGGAATCGGTGCAGGCCGCCCTCGACGAACTGCACTACCGGGCGATGCGCCAGGCGGCTACGGTGCGCGAGCTCGAGGCGGCGCTGCTGCGCCTGGAAGCGGAGGCGCAGCGGATCCCGTTCAACGGGGAGGTCAACTTCATCGCGCCCGACCCGCTCGGGAATTTCGAGCGGGAGGTTCGGGAGGCGACCGCCGCGGTCAAGGCGGCGGCCGAGGGTAAGAGCCTGGTCGAGGGCAAGGGCCGCGGCCTGCGGTGGGCGCTGCGCCTCGGCCGCGCCCTCGGCCTGTGGGAAGGGGTGAACAACCGGAGCCAGCCGGGACACCGCTGGTACGACCTGAACCAGCGCGATACACCGACCGGACGCGCGTACGTCGCGGACGTCGCCCGGCGCGCCGGGCTGCAGAGCGAGGTCGGCATGCGGGCCGAGATCGTCGGCGCCGATCCGGCCGCGGTCGATCCGGCGGAGTTGGCCGCACAGCGCGAGCGGGCAGCCGAATTGGCCCGTATCGCAGACGAATTCGAGGCGCAGGCGGCTCGCTACCGCGCCGCGGACGCGGCGTTCGGTGAGGTCGTCGAGGTGATGGCGGACGTTGCCGGACAGGACTGGGTCCGCTCCCAGGGCGGCGCGGCGCTGGACGCGGCGAAGCATCCCGGCATCGCGCTGGTCGGCGACGACCGGCTCACCCTCGTGGTCATCGACGACGGGTCCGGTCACGACCGGATGCTCGCGAAGCTGCTGGCCGATCCGGATTACGCCGATGTGGCCCGGGCGCTGAATCGCGATGAGATCGGGCTCGAGTACCGGGTGGTCTGGGCGGACCATGCCGGGACGGTGCTCAGCGCCGCGATCGAGGCACCGGAGGTCCGGCACTTCGCCGGTGAGATCGCCGGGCGCCGTCTCACCGCGACGATGTTGCGCGACGCGGACGGCCGCTGGCACGTGCTCGCGGACGGCGTGCCGCCGGAAGTCGCCGCACCGCAGGAGCGTTCGAGCCTGGACCAGCTGACCAGGGCAGAGCTGGAGCAGGGGCTCGCCGAACTGCGCGAACACTTCGACCTGAAACCGGAGCAACTCGCCCCCGGACAGTTGGCCGCGACGATCGCCGCGCTGCGCGACCGCAACGCACTGGACGCGATCGCCGACGAGGCGCTGCTCGACCACGCCCGTACCCTGCTCGCCATCGATCGGTTCAACGCGTTCTACGAGCTGGCCGCGATCCGTGCCAAAGTGGGGCGCATCGCCGCGATCGCCGAGGCGGACCTGACGCCGCACCGGCTCGCGGAGGTGATCGCCGATCCGGAGCAAGGGAATTCGGTCCGTAAGAAGCAGGTGACCGCGCTGCTCGGTTACGTGCAGAAGTTGCGCGGCATCGATGCCGCGGCCGTCGACGCGGCGCGCGACCGGTTGGCCGAGGCGCTGGGTATCTCGGCCGACGACCTTTCCCTGAAGAAGTTCACCAAGAACCCCCGGACCCAGAACCTGCACTACGTTCTGGATAAAACACGAATCGGCCCCACACAGCTGAGCCGGGCGCTCGGCAAGGCGATCCGCGCCGACGCGGCCCGCGCCGTGGCCGCGCTCACCGAATACCTGGACGCGATCGGCGCGATCGATCCGCACACCGACGGGCTGCGGCCGAATCCCGATGCGGCGCCGAGCGATCCGCGCCCCGTCGACCGCGAACTGCCCATGCGGGATCCGACCACCCCCGACTACATTCGCGAGCTCGTCGAGGATCGGGACCGACTGCTGGCCGCGGCGGCGGAATATCCGAGCGCGAATCTCGACCCGGCCGGGCCGCAGCAGCCGAGCCGTAGTTGGCGGCAGATCGCCGGTGTGGTGCTCGAGGACCTGTCACCGGCCGATTACGCGAAGGCCTACGCGGCGATCCGCGCCGGAAAGTTCGCCGATCTCGGTGCCCGCGACGAGGCGCGGCTCGCGGCGATCCAGGAAGTGCTGCGGGATCGGGCACGGAACACCGACGCCGAGATCAGCGCGCTCGAAGAACTGGCCGAACACCTCAACCGCCGCGCGGGGCTTACCGGTGACGGGTCGGCGAATTTCGTTGCACCGCAAGGTGATTCGGCGGACGCTGGACAGGCGAACCGGCCCGTCGCAGCGCGGGTGGCGGATCCTGCTGGTGTGGCGTCGGATCCTGCTGGTGTGGCGTCGGATCCTGCTGGTGTGGCGTCGGATCCTGCTGGCGCGGTGGCGGATCCCGCTGGCGCTGTGACGGATCCCGCTGGCGCTGTGACGGATCCCGCTGGCGCTGTGACGAATGCCGGTGGCGTGGTGGCAAACCCCTCCGGCGCGACGGTGAATCCCGACGGAACCGTGGCGAATACCGCTGGCGCGGTGAAGAATTCGCCCGGCAATGCGACCGACACGCAGGGGTGGACCCGGGGCGAGTCGAGCGCTTACGTACCCGCCGATGCGCAAACGCGCGCCGCGCTCGTCGCACACGGCGCCGCGATCACGGCAGCGCAGCGGCAGCTCGACGCCGTCGCGGACGCACAGCGCGAGGTGCTGCGTGAGCTGGGGGTCGCCGATCCTGCCCTGTTGAGCCCCACTCAGTTGATGGAGGCCGCCCAGCAGCAGGTGTGGCGCTGGCGTGCCGAGAGCGACGAGCTGGCGCGCCGCGAAACGGAGGGCGGTATCCCCGCCGCCGAACTCGTCCAGCATTTCGCGGACCGCAGAAACGCTGTGGCACAGGCACAAAGGGCCCGAGTCGCGGCGACGGCGCTCAGGTCGGCCATCGAGGCCGTCGCGGCTGCCCGGCACACGGCCGCCGTCGCCGGTGCCGGTGCCCTGCTCGATTCGGTGCCCGGACGACGGGTCACCGAGGATGCGGTGGTCACCGACGGCGCGTCGATGCGCGTCACGGTGGCGACGCCCTTCGCCTCGGCCGAGCACGTCGTCAATGCCGAACTGCGGGCGGCCTGGGCGGAACAGGGCGTCGAAACCCGTTATCTGATGGTGCGGGTCGGCACGGACGGCACGGTGCGCGTCACCGAGCTGCACGCGCCGTCGAGTGGTGTCACGTCCGCGACCACGCGGCAGCCCGGCCCGGCCGCCGGCCCCGCAAACGCGACGAACACCGCCCAGCCGAACACCGGGCAGCCGGCCGCATCGAGCGCCGAAACAGCCGTTCCCGCAATCGAATCCAAGCCGCGGCAGACCAGTATCGCGCCCACCCCCGGCAACGGTGACGGCTCCACCGCCCATCCGCGCCCGGCGACGGCGGGCGACCCGGCCGAGCTCGCGGAGCAACTGGCCCGGGCCATCCAGGGCCGGACCGGTGCGGACCGCAACACCTGTGTCGCGGACACGGCGGCCGAGGTTCGGTCACAGCAGGGCGATGTGATGGATGAGCCCGCACCCGAACTCGGCGACGGGCTCGGCCTGGACGGCGAGATCGTCGCGGGATTGCTGCGCGGCGCGCGGCCGACGATATTCGAGGATGCGAACGGCGGCGCGGATTACGGCGCGCTGCTCGATGCGATGGAGCAACACGGCGCGGGCACAACGGGTTTCGTGGTCGAGCTGCGCAACGTTCCGAACGCGGACGATGGCGTCGGCGGGCACACGTTCGCCGTCACCTACCAGGGCGAAACCGCACCCGGCGTGCACACCTACCTGATCGGCGGCAGGACCTACGTCCGCACCATCGGGCAGTGGTTCGAGGACCCCGCCGACGTGCAGCGATCGATTTCGCTGACCGAACTGGCCGGCGGTTCGATCGACAACGTCCGGCAGACCGCCGCCGTGATGTGGCGCGGCGGACGTCTGCTCGCCAACCCGGGCCGCGCGCTCGAGCTGGTGGCCGCCGACCTCTTCGGCGCGACACCGGCACCCCGGCAACCGGGGCATGGCTCGGAAGTTCGCGCGGCGGTCCGGGAGATCCGCGATGTGCTCGCCGAGGAATTGCGGCTGCGTGGTCGCGCGGCCGCGGCGCTTGCCGACGCGCGGGCCGCGCGCGCGGCGGGCGACGACGACCTCGCCCAGCAGTTGGACGAGCGGGCACAGCGCACCGGGCAGCAGGCCGATCGGGTACGTGAACGCGCTGATCGCTTGCGCACCAGGGTGATTCGCCTCCAGCTGGCTGACAACGTCGCGGCGCGTAATGCGCTGCGGGCCCGCCTCGCCGCGCTGCGAACCGAATTCACCGCAGCGCTCGGCGGCGACGCCGCGGCGCGGGAATTCCGCCGCACCCTCGAACGAGCCGATTCGGTAACGGGTCTGGAACGCGACCTCGGCCGCGCCAGCACCGCCGAACAGGCACTGCGCGACCGGGTTCGGGCCGGTGAGCAGGCGCTCGCCCGTCCGCGGGCGGAAATCCAGGCGCTGCGGGCAGTACTCGACCGAACGCTGTCGGCCCCGATTCCGGCCGCGGACAAGCATGCGGCCGTCTTGCACATCCGACGCGAACTGGACCGTATCCGAGCGGAATTCGCGCCGGCGGAGGCCGCTCAGCGTCAGCTTGTCGACCGGTACGAAGCGGCCGTAGGCATGCACGCGGATCTGCTGGAACAACTGGCGCAGGCCAGGGAGGCGCGTGCCGAGCTGGCGCGCCGGTTCGGCATCGCGGATCCGGCCGAACTGGATCCGATGAGCGATCGGGCGCCGTCGACCGCGGTGGAGCGGGTGCGTGACCTGCGCGCGACGCTCGACCAGATACGTCGGGCGGAGCTGGCGCTGGCCGAGCTTCAGCAGCGTCGTGCGGCATTGCGTGCGCTGCATGACGAAGGCGCGATCCCGATTTCGGACCGCGTCGGTGTCGTGCCGAGCGGGCTGCACGATGACGGGCGGATCGCGTTCGGGCGCATCGTTGTTGTCGGCGGGGACACCGGCACGACGGATTACCGTCAGGCGTTGCAGCGGGTGCTGGGTGTGGATGTCGAGGTCGCGATCCGGTTGGCGCGGTCGACGGCGTTCCCGTTCGACGTCCGGTTCAGCGAGGTTCTGGTCGATGCAGGGGGCCGTTATCAGGGCACCCGCGTCTTGTCCTCGCTCGGCCCCGGGGTCGTCATCAAGAAGGGGCCCAAGGGTCGATACCCGGCGCGTTGGACCGTGCCGCAGCCGCCGTTCCTGGCGAAGGCTCCGATCACCGCGATGGGTGATGCGATCGGCTCCTTCGATCATCACTTCAAAGATGGTGAGACGCTCGAATCGGTTTACCCGCAGAACATTCCGTTGTCGAAGCCATTGTTCATGGTTCCGAAGGGTGTGCACGCCTACCACTCCGATCTCGGCGATTACATCTTCAACGCGTTCATCTACACGGTTCGGATCGGCGCGTCGATTCCGAAGCATCGGTGGGTGGTCAATTTCCTGCGCAATCACGAGTGGCCTGGGCGTGTGGTGTTGTGGAGTACGCGGTGGATTCCGACGACGAAGGAGCCGGGGCGTTCGATCCGGTTGCCGCTGTCGGCGGAGTTCGCGCGCAAGCATCCGCGCATCTCGTGGATGGTCGGTGGTGCGGCGCAATGGATTCCGCATCCGAAGAACATGCTCAATGTCATTCCGCTGGTGCGGTTGGCGCGGAATCTGCGGAAGTACAACTGGTTCCCGGACCGGACCGACCCGATTCCGCTGATGCCGCATGCGCCGCTGGGTATTCCGAGCGGTCCGTCGGCGTCGGGGCTCGACGGCAGCGCCCCGTTGCCGTACCACGGCCCCAGCGTCGATCTTTCGGGCATCAAGCCGTACTGGGATGCGAAGGAGGCTGCGCGGCAACGCCATCAAGCGACGGCGGATGCGAAATTCGCTTGGTTCGAGGAGGATCGGACCCAGCACGGCGACAGCCTGTTGCACAGGATCGCCGATCAGGCGATCGCGGACCCGGTCAGGTATTCCGGTGGGGATCGGAAGCGGTGGGTGCGTAATGCGCCGAACCAGCCGTGGGTTCGCGATCGTAAGGGCACCACGCTGCCGAAACATCCGGATGGTTCCACATGGTTGCGCGACAGCGCGGGTAACGTTCGTCCGCGCCACGAGGTCATCGCCAACCTGCGGACCATTCGCGATGAGTTGCTGCGCAATCCAGAGCTGAATCGCCTGCCGGATGTCGCCCAGTTGTGGCAGCGGGCGATCGATGGAACTCTCTCGCGCGCGGATGTCATCGGTATGGAGGCCGCGCTGGCTCGCGGCGCCTACCTCGCGCTGAATCCGACCGCCCGGTGGGCCGATGCCGCCGCGTATGCGAAAAAGCTCGGTTACGACTGGGATGCCAAGCGGCCGCCGCTGACTCCGGAACCGGGTGAACGTGGCGTGTACCGCAGGTTGACCGGCAAGCGGGCGGACGATGTCGGTGGCGGTCCCGAAACGAACCCCTACACACCGGATCCCGCGCGTACTCGGCGGTTCAGCGATCCTTACATCGCACCGGGCAGGCAGCGCTTCGACAAGGTGCTCGGTGATATGGCCCTGGCCATGCACGGCTGGCCGGAGGCCAAGATCGCCGAGGCGCGGCGCGCCGTCGCACGTTTGGCCGGTGAGGTGGCCGCACCCAGCATCGGTGACCTGGCCAATCGGGCGACCCGCAGTTCCTCTCGATTCGGTCGCCTGGTCGACTGGACGATCCGTCAGGATCCGTTGTCGCACGATGTCTTCCGCCACGACATCGAGATCTCGGGCAAGGTGACCGGCGAGGCAGGGCAGCAGACGCTGTCGGTCAAGATTTCGCGGCGCGGCATGGCAGATGTCGAATACGCGCTGCACGAGTACGAAAACAACTGCGTCCCGGACTCGCTCGGTCGACTGACGGTGCGGCAGGGCCCGGTCGTCACCGTGCCGGAGGCGGACCCGACCGATCCGTCCGGATATTCGTGGGCCGAAACCGAACCATTGCTGAATGGTGCGCCGGTCGCCGGATTCACTACCGACGCAACGGGTTCCGCGCATGCGAAGCTGCTGCACGGGTTGATCGGCCGGGGTCTGGACGAGAACGGCGAAGGCGCGACCGCTTGGGTGCTCGATCGCCGAGCAACCGTTGACGCGCACGGTGTTGGTGCGCATTCCTACACGGTGGGCTATGAGGGCCGAAACGGTGACGGTGCACATGTTTTCGATGTCGATGGTCGGCGGGCGGTTTATCTCGGCACCGACGCCCAGGGCCGGGAATGGTTTGCTCACCCCGAAACCGGCGCGCCGGTCTCGCTGGCGGATTTGACGGGTGGTACCCGCCGTGAGACCCAGGAGACCTGGGCGGCGGTCTGGCACGGTGGTGTGGTCGTACCCGCCGATGGCAGCGATCCGAACGCCGCACCGCCGCGCGGTGACATGCGGATCGGCCAGAACACGCCAGAGGCCCCGAGGAATCCGCTGTACGAGTCGATGCGATATTTCGCCGACTCACCCGAAAGACGTTCGGGCGAACCGGATCCGCTGACCACCGGCCAACGCCGTTACGCCCGTGCGCTTTCCGAGGAGCTTGGCGTCGGCCAGGATCTGGGCGATCTGGAGCACCCGCTGCGGGTGATGGCGAGCAAGGCCGACCAGGAATTGCGCACGGGCCCGGCGGAGTTCGAAAACCGGCTCGGCCCAGCGAACCTCGCGGCGATACCGGCCGAGTCGGGACCAGGAATGGAGACGGCGGCACAGGCGCGGGACCGCCTGGCCGCGGCGCTCGGCGTGCCCGCGGCGCGGCTGACCGCGCCGCATCTCGCGGAAACCATTGCCGTGGAACGGGATCGGGTGCTGCGCCGGGCGACCGCGGTCGAGGCGCTGCACGCCGCGGCGCGCCAAAACCTCGACGGGGTCGACCCGACGGTGCGCGAGCAGGGGCGGCAGCGCCGAGATGCGTTGGCGCGCATGCTCGGTGTTCGGGATGAGCAACTGGCCGCCGACGTGCTGGACGACACGATCCAGCGGCTGCGGGCCGAGGTGCTGGACCGGGCCGTGACGGTGAACGATCTCGCGCACGCGGCACAGGCCGCGGGGCTGGGCCCGGAACACGTCGTCATCGAACTCGACGGCGCGCGGATTCCGGCGCGCTTGATGGAGGGCGCGGACGGCGAAGTGGGGGTGCGGCTGACCGAGCGGCTGGCCGCGCCCGCCTTCGGCGACCGGGAGCCCGCGGCGCACGGCCGGTCGGCGCTCGGTCGGCTGCTCGATCGGATCAAGCAGCGCATGCCGTGGCACCGCGGGCAGATCCAGTACGCGCTGGGCAGCGGCTTCAACACCGACTTCTACAAGATGAACGCCCACGACATCCGGGTGCTGGCCGGTGATCACATCGACAACCATGTGGTGCGCGAGGCCGACAAGTACTCCATCCACCACGATTGGGATCTGATCGATCCGTTCTTCACCACGCTGCAGTCGATGAAACTGTGGCGGGGGCGCAAGGCGTTCTTCCGGATGCTGCGTGGCCGGGTGGGCGAGAACGTGGGCATGCTGCCGACGGCGCGGTTACGCGACGGCCGGGCCTACATTCCCGAATACGACGAGGTTCCACGCCTGTACCTGCTGGCACAGCAGACCAGGTGGCAGTGGTTGGGGCTCGACCACAGGTTCGGTCTCACCGCACATCCGCCGCAGGCCCCGATCGAGCCGGCGAAAGCACCGACTGTGGACGTGCCCCAACTGGGCGGCGAGCATGTCGAAGCGATTCCCTCCGCGCAACCGCACGAACCCGCGGAGCTGAGCGAATTCTTCGACTGGAAGGCCGAATTCGATACGGCGGCGCAGACCTGGCAGGAGCGGGCCAATGCGCTGCTCGAGCTCGCACACCGGCATGGGATCGAACTCCCGGATCTGAGCCCGGAGTCGGTCGCGCGGGCCGTCGCCGAAATGCGCTACCTCGGATTGCGGCACACGGCGACCGTGACGGCGCTGCGCCAGGCGGCCGAGCAGTACAACGCCGAAGACGCGAGCGTCCCCTTCCTCGATCACCGCCGCCATACCGCCCCGAACGCGGCCGAGCATTTCGCCAAGGAAATGGACCATGCCCTCGGGCTGAACGGTCAGCGGCAGGCGACCGAGAGCATCCCGATCACCGTCAACAACAACCCCAACCCGCCCCGGCGCTGGTACAACCTCGAGCACAACAGCGACAACCCGGTGGTCCGCAGGCTGTTCTGGCGGACGCTGCTGCGTGAGCAGATCCGGTACGCGCTGTTCGCGTGGGCCGAATTCTTCGGCCTCGGGCCGGAAGAGCTGCGCGGATCGGCCAACCTGGCCCGGACGCTGCGGTCGCTGGATGCCAAGGGCGGCGAAATGCTGGCCGACATCAGGGATTTCGAGGCGCTCGCGGATGGTTTCACGCGGGCCGACCACGAGGTCGACGAACTCGGCGATCTGGTGGCGCACATGGCCGTTCAGGCATGGGTCGCGGCCGAACACGGCACGCCGGTCGACGGCGCACCCGCGCTCGCGGTGCTGCCCGGCGGTGCGCGGCCGCGGCTGGTGGTGTTCGACCACACGGACAATCACGATCAGGTCCTCGCCGACGCGCTGGACGATCCGCGCAACGCGGAACTGGCGCGCGCACTCACCGCGGGCGCGATGGAGCTGGAGTACCGGCAGGCGTACTTCCGTGCGGACGTCGACGGCAGCGGCGAATCGGCTACGGCCGGAAAGGTTTACGCGCAGCCGGTCGAGACGCCGAAGCAGGTCCGTCACCTGAGCGCGGACATGAACGGACGCACGGTCTCGGTGACGCTGCTGCGCGACGGCGACGGTTCGCTGCGGCCCGCGGTGGCGCCGGATCCGGCGCCCGCACCCGCGCAGGCGCCGACGGTACCGCTGCGCGAGCTGGCGCGTCAGCTGGGTGTGTCGTTGGATGAGATCGGTTCGGATCCAGAGCTTTTGGCCGAGGTCATCGCCCGACTGCGGATGGACAACGGCCTGCGGGCGCTGAAGATCGAGGCATTCGCCGATCGCGCGCGCAGCCTGGCCGATATCGACCTGTTCCACGCGCTACACAAGCAACTGCACGACCTGCGCGCGGATCTCGATGCGCTGCGGGCGGATTCGGCTGCGGCCATTGCGGATCTGCGGCGGCTGCGGCCGGATCGGGCGGCCGATATCGATCGGCTCGCGCGGCTGCTGCGCGAGCGCCCGGGCATCCTGGACTGGGATCCGCGCGTCACCGACCACGGCATGTCGGTTCCGCGCGGCGCGGCGCTGCGGCGCGCGCTCGAACTCGGCGGCGACAGCGAGCAATTCCGGGCCGCGCTGCGGAACTGGGCTGCGAGCGCCCAACTGGTCAACGGGGCCGATCGCGACTATCTACGGTTGGTGGACGCCGACCTGACCGAGAACCCGACCGCCGCCAAGACGAACCGGATCTACAAGTCGCTCAAGGCGGGCACGCTGTTCAGCCAGCTGCGTCCGGCTCCGAAGTTCGGCGAGGCGGTCACCGGCCTGATGGCCCCGGCCCCCGACGCCGCGGCGATCGACAAGCTGCGCGCCGAGGTGGATGCCCAGCACGCGCTGATCAATGCCTTCGAAGCACAGGCCAACGACCCGGAACTACTTGCAGACGCACTCGCCGAGCAGGAGCGCGAGGGCGTAAACGACTGTGTACCAAAGTCTTTCACGCGGCTGAATAGTACGCAGCCGCGTCCGGTTGTGACGGTGCCGCGACTGCCCGCCGACCGGCTGACCGGGATGCTGTTCGACGAGACCGAACCGCATCTGAACGGTGCTCGGTTGATGGGATTCGCCACTGGCGCAAGGCGATCCGGCCATGCCAGCCTGCTGGAAGGCTTGATCGCCGAGGGCTGGTCGAAGAAGCGTGGTGGCGCGGTGGCCTGGGTGCTCGACCGGCGCGCGACTCGCCACGGCTCGATCGATGTCGGCGGCCACTCGTACGTCGTCGAGTACCGCGGCCGCAACGCGGGTGGTGTGCACGTGTTCCGTGTCGATGGTGTCGAGGTGACGTATCACGGCGTGGATTCCGAAGGGCAGGAACGTCTTTTCGGTCCGGATGGCATGGTGTCGTTGGCCGAGTTGGTGGGTGCGACTCCGGAGGAGACTCAGGAGACGTGGGCGGCGGTCTGGCGCAACGGCGAGAACATCCTCATCAGGGGCGGTGACCGGAATGCGACGCCGCCCGCCGCGGATCTGCGTATCGGCGCGTCGACGTACGAATCGGACCCGCACGGCAACGAACCGCCACTGGCATTGGGGAGCAAACCGGAATACGAAACCGCGCCCGTCGGCGAACCGGAACTTGCCAATCCGCGGGTGTGGGCGACGCAGCACGTCAACCGGGTCTATATCGAAGATGGCATCGTCTACGGCTCGGACGACCTGCCGTACAACAGCCATCCGCTGGGTGACAACTTGTTGATCACCGCTGCGGGAGAGATCTTCTCGGGTGGGCTCGACGCAACGATTCACCCCACTCTGCAACGGGCGTTCGACGACCCCGACCAGGGTCCCGCCATGTACGGCGTCTGGAAGGTCGTCAACGGCCGGATCGTCGGCCAGATCTTGCCCAACAGTGCGCACTTCGGCGCCGCCGCGCATCAGATGCGCTCCACCGCGCAGCTCCGGTTCTACCTGTCGCGCCACGGTGTCGATGTTGTGGTCGGCGAAACGGAGCAGGGCAAGCTGTTGCAGCCCGAGGCGGACAAACCGAGCGTTGACGCACTCATCGATAACGACCTGCCGCGGTTCGAGTCCGACGAGACGATGTTCCGCGCCGCCTTCGACGAGTCCTGGGTCGACGTCGTAGACAGCACGCGCACCGCTGATACATTCTCGGTGACGTTGGCGCTCAACCCGGTTCGCGGTGTGCCCGGACAGGTGACGCTGGTGTTCACCCGCGAAAACGGCGTTGTGACGGCGCATTACACCGATATCGAGCTCGGAGCCGAGCCGATGCGGGTGGCCGCCGCGTTGCGTGCGCTGCATCAGCAGCTGACACCGTGGCTGACCGCACAGAACGTCCAATTCACCGGCGGCACTGGCGAATTGGGTCGACTGACGGTTGGACTGCCTGGCACGGACCGCCTGGCGGGCGTCGGAGTCGCCCGCAGATGGGCGGACGAAAAGCTGCGCGCCTTCGGCTGGCTCGGCGTCCAGCAGATCTACGACGCGAAGCTCAATGTCTCCGAACTCGCCGCCAACGCGCTGGAAGCCACCACATCCGCCGCCACACCGGTCTGGCTGCGGATGTGGTGGATCGGCGACAAGGTGCTCGTCGAGGTCATCGACACCAGTTCGGGCGCACCGAAAATCACTGCGTCCGAAGATGCTCCGGTCGCCCAGGGACTGGTGTCCGAAGCGGACCGCGACGCGATTCTCGCCAAGGAGGGCGAACGCGGCCGCGGCGGTGGAATAGTCGCGCGCACCAGCGCGGCGAACGGCATCACCCCGCTCGTCGTCGGCAAGTCGCGCTGGATGGTGCTGGACTACGTGGCCGGCGACGAATCCGGCGCCAGCGGTACCCGCGCACCCGCCGACGATCCGGCCCCGGATTTCCAGCTCGACCCGGCCGTGCTCGACATGCTTTCCGATGAGGAACGCGCCGCTGTTCTCGGGGCTGCGCAGGAGTACGCCGAATCGGAAGCGCCGGTGCCCGCGGACGATCCGGACCCGGGTTCCCTGCTGGACGCGGATCTGCTCGGCGCTCTTTCCGACGCTCTTTCCGAAGAGGAACTCGCTGCCGTGCTCGGGGCCGCGCAGGAGTACGCCGAATCGGAACAATCCACCCCGAGGATGATCCGGATCCCGCGCCGCCGGCCGACGCCGACCAGTTCGCCGGGCTCACCGATGAAGAACGCGCCATGTTCTCCGATGCGGAACTCGACGACCTTCGCGCGGCCCTCCAGCTGGACGCGGAACCGGAACCATCCGCGACCGCGCCCGCCGCTGCCACGGAACCGGTAGCGGCACAAGATGTTCCGGCAACAGAGCCGACGCCTGCCCAGCCGCGCGCCGCGTCCGCCTACCCGAGCGGCGTCACGCCGAGCCAGGACCGATACCGCGCGGTCGAGCCGGTGGAGGAGATGGTCCACCGGCCGGATCCGCCTGGCACGACCCGCTACACCGCGCCGACCGTGGACGAGGACGGGTTGTTCCGCGCGGCGGACGGTTCCCTGTACAACTCGGACCCGGCCGGTGAGATCTTCGTGATGGGCACGACTCCGGGTGATTTCCGGGCCACGCGTGACAGGGACGCCGGGCATATCGGGCTGTATCGCACGTGGGCCGACCCGCGGCAGGGCCCCGCCGCCTACGGCACCTGGCTGATCGTCGAAGGTGAGCTGAAGTGGATCGATCCGTACAGCGGATTGTTCACGGACTTCATGAAGGGCCACTTCCTCGCCGAGCTGATGCCGTCGGCGCAGCTGCGTTACGAATTGCTCAGGCTCCGAGTGAATCTCGACGGTGTCTACTTCCGCGGTGAGCATCAGGGCGGATTGTGGAGCTCCGACGAGCCGAGGCTCACGGTGGATCAGCTGATCGACCGCGGTGGCGCGGGCGCCCGCCTCTTCTTCTCCGGTTTCGGCAACTTCTTCTGGGTGCGCCTCATCGCGTCGCAGTCCGCGCCCGGGCGATTGTCGGTGACGCTGGAACTCAATCCGGTCCGCGGCGGCGAGCCGGGCCTGGTCACAGTGGTCTTCGAACGCGAAAACGGCGCTGTGACAGCCCATTACGAGAATGTCCAACTGAACGAAGAGTCGGCTCCGGTGGCCGCCGAACTGCACCGCCGCCTGACCGCATGGCTTGCCGACTCGGGCGCGACCTGGACCGGGGACATCGAGGCGCTCACCGGCCACGAACAGGTCGGGCGGGCCGATCCGGATCCGGAGCGGATGCCGCGGCGCGACGAGCGCATCGAACTTTCCCAACAGCTGCTCGGCATCGAGGATCTGCGCTTCGTCGTCGACGAGTTCAACCGGTACGACGCCGCCGAGAACCTGCATCCGGACCAAAGAGTGCGGTTCGCCGATTTCCGTATAGCGCGGACCCATCTCGCCCGGCTGTACGGCGTCGACCACCGTGAGCTGTTCCCGGGTTCGCCGGTCTTGACAGAGCTCGACCGCACTCGGGATGCGGTACGAGCGCGGCTGGCCGATCTGCTCGGCGTGGCACCCGAGGAACTGGACGTCGTTCGAGTGCGCCAGGAGCTGTCGGCGGCCAGGAACGCCATCCCGGCGGAGCTGGAAGATGTACAGCCGCAACAGAATTCGGCAGCCTTGTCGCACAAAGGCGCGACCGCCCGTGCCGTCGATCCGCGTCGGCCGGTCGATCCCGCGGAAGCGCTCGATCTGCATCCGAGCCGGGCGCGCGGCATAGACATCGATGCGCCACGCGACTTGCGTCGTCGGCAGTCCGACCCGAGTGAGGTCTATGCCGACGATCCGCGAGTGAACGAGGCGGCCCGCGCCAATCCGGCGGAACCCGACGGATCCACCGACGCGGGACAGGCGTTGGTGCGGGCCGCGGCGGCAGGCGACCCGGCCGCGTATACGAGGCTGCGGGAGCTTTTCGGAGCCGACATCATGCGCAGGGCGCACGCAGTTGTTCGCGATCCCGAACTCGCGCGGCGCATCACCGACGAGGTCTTCGCGCGCGCCGATCTCACACTGGCCGCGCTCGGCGACCGGGCGGTGCATCCGTGGCTGCTCGGTATCGCCCGCACGGTGACCGAGGAACACACCCGCGCGCCGCGCTTCGCGCAGCTGATGGCGAAGGCCCTGCAGCAGCTCGGCGTCGCCGCCCAGTTCCGTGGCGTGCTCAGCTCGCTGTACCGGGCGAGCGGCGCCCACATCCGGCGTGCCCTGGACGACCTCGGACGGGACGAGCGGGCACTGCTGACCGCGCTGTTCTGGGAGGGCCGCCCGCGCAACGCGGTTGGGGCCGCGCTGGATTTGGCGCCCCACCCGTTCCGTTCGCGGGAACAGCGGGCCCTCCTGGAATTCCGCAAGTATCTGCTGGCCGATAGCCGCAAGGCGCCCACCGCGGCGGCGTTGCTGGTCAACGTGATTCGGCAGCAGGATCCGGACGCGCTGCGCGCGGCCATCGGCGAACTGCGCGGCGATGCCCGGAAGTTCGCCGAAAAACGTTTCCTGGAACAGCTTTCGCTCGAGAGCGCCAAAACAACCCTGGGCTACAACGACTCCCGGCTCGCTGAGGTTGAGCACCGGGCGATGGACGAGTTGGCGGCGATCCTCTCCGGCGCCAGGCAACTGACGACCGCCAATACGGGGGCGCTCGTCGCTGCCGCGAGGGTGATCGCCGGCACCGCGAAGCCGATCGTCGACACCGCGCTGAACGAACACCCCTATGCGGTACAGCGGGTGATCGATCGACTGTCGCCCGAGCAGAAGCGCCACGTCGAACTGTGGGTGCGGCAGGATCTTTCGGTCACCGAGGCGGCCGAGGCGTTGGGTATCGGACAGTGGGAGAGCGAGCTGCTGCGGGCGCGGATGCTCCACTGGCTGGCCGCGCTCCTCCCCGCCGAAATCGCCCGCGCCGGTGGCGCGTCGAACGGGTCGGCCGAGGAATCGCGGCCTGCCGGTCGGCCCGCCGACCCGGACACCGACCCGAATGTGCTGGACAAGCCCGCACCGCGCAAGAAGGGATCGCGGGTCGATCCGGGACGGTTCGGGACATTCAACGCCTACGATCCCGAACTTCCCCGGGAGGCGCAGGCCCACGCGCAGGATGTTGCCGGGCGGGCGGACACCACCCAGCGACCCAACGAGATCGATTCGACGGTCGCACCCGGTGCCGACGCGCCGGTCCGGGCGGCGGTGGGCGAGCTGCTGCCCGCGCTCGGGTTCGGCGATGTGGTGGCGACGGTCGACGAGGTTCTCGCGAACGCGCTCGAAGACGATGCCCATGTGACAGCAAAGCCGGTGGGCCGCAACAGGGTTCGCATCACTGTCACCGCACCCGACGGGCAGGCGACCACACTGGACGTCACCGGCGATCCAGGCGCGCGAGAACTGAGCCTGGACCTGCCGCTGCGGCACGACGACTCGGAGGCCGCCGATTACGCGCGCCGACAACTGCGTGCGCTGACCGGTGACTGGCAGGACACCGATGGCACGCACGTCCGCGACGCGGTGCTCCTGGTCACCGAGCTGGTCGACAACGTGCAGCGGCACACCGACGGCGACGGGGTGGTGACCATCGCGGTGAGCGGGGCGCGGCTCAACCGGCTGCTGGCCGTCGAGGTCTTCGACCGAAGCCCGGTGCTGCCGTCCGAACCCGACCCGAACAGTGACCACGGCATCGCCGTGCTCCGGGCTCGTGCGCACCGCGCCCACTGGTATTCGCTCGACGACGGCGACATGGGCCCGGCGGACTACCCGGAGCGTAAGGTGGTCGCGTTCGAATTCGACGAGAACAACACTCCCGTTGTGTCCCAAGGCGATTCGACCGAACAGACGAGCGCCGCCGAGTCCGTCGCCCCGCGCGGCGCCGCCCTCGGCCCGGCCGCCAGGGAAGAGGCGTATGCGGAGTTGGCCGCCCTGCTCGGTATCAAGCTGTCCATCGTGCGGCTGCGCTGGTATGTCGTGCGCCAGGGGATCGAGCTGGTGCAGCGCCAGCTGCGCTGCCTGGATGACGCGGGCTGGCGGCGTGCCGTCGCGGGCGGTCGGCTGCCGGAGCTCGTGCACTGGATCGGCAAGGAGATGGTCCGTGACCACGCCATCCACGCCGAGAACGCCCGGGCGATCATCGAGGACGACTGGAACGACGCGGCCCTACAGGAATTGCGGGGACGCGGCGCCGAGCTGAAGCGTGACCTGGCGCAACTGCTCGCCGTAACCGAGTTGGCGGATCACCTCGAGCCGGAGACCGGCGACCCATCAGCGGAGCTGCGCCGCGCCGCCGCCGAGACCGGCGCACCGGAGATCCATCGGCTGCTCGAGCTGACCGAACTGCTCACCGCGGCCGATGCGGCGCAATTGACGGGCGAACGGCCCGCCGAGCCGGATGCCGCCGAACATAATGCCGCACAATCGGGTTCGGATCCGGCGGTGGGTCAGGACGGTGTTGGTGAGCTGGACGGCGGCATGCTCGGTCGGCTGCTGCCGGAGCCGGAGCTGCATGTCGTCGAGATCGCCGGTGCCGATATCACCGACGACCCGGCCGTGCTGTGGCCCGAGGAACGCGCCGCGATGCTCGATGGTCAGCCGCAGATGGTGCGCAGTCGGTTCCTGGAAATCATCAATGGGCGCAGGGCGCTTCATGGCGCGCTGCGGTTGCTCGGCGTCGCCGACGCGCCGGTGCTGCCCGGTGCGCTGGGTGAGCCGCCGACGATACCGTCGGGCGTCCTCGGATCCATCACGCACAAGGATGGCTACTACGCCGCGGTGGCGGCTGACGCGGCTCGGGTGCGGTCGATCGGTATAGACGCCGAGGACAACGAGGCGCCACCGGACGGCCTCATCGAAGAGGCGATCGCGGTACCGGAGGAGATCGCGTGGTTGGCGCGGCAGCGCGCCGATGGCGTGCACTGGGGCCGAGTCCTCTTCTCCGCCAAGGAGAGCGTCTATAAGGCGTGGTACACGCTGACCGGTGATATGGACACCGACTTCACCGACGTCCGCATCATCTTCCACGTCGGCGAGGGAACCCCTATCCACGGAACCTTCGCCGCCGAGCCACGCGGATACATAGTGGAATCGGGCAAAGGCGCCCTGCTGCAGACGATGCGCGGACGTTTCCGCATCGAGGGCGACCGTATCCTCACCGCCGTTGTGGTTTCGCACGAGAACCCGGGGACCACTGAATCGCCCACCACAGCGACCGAACCCACCCCCGAAGCGACGCCGCGGACCACCGTGGCGACACAGCACGACGGCCCCGTGCCGCTGTCGGAGCCGGCCGAGCGGCTCGCCTCCCGCAGTGCGGTGCCCCGCGAGCCGGTCGATGTGGCCGAGGCCCTCGATCTGCCTCGGGGAAAGGTGCGGGGTGACGAGCTCGGTCCGCATTCGCGCGGGCGTCGATTCGACCCGGGCATGGTCTACGCCGACGACCCGAGCCTGGACGACTCGGCCCGGGCCAACCGACCGGGCGAGCAGAACCCGCCGGAAGCAGCGCAATCCGCCCCGAAGCGGCGGCGCCTCGCGATGACGGCGGGCCCTGCCGACGTTCCGGCCGTGCTCAAACGGATGCACAAGCTGCTGCGGACGCTCGCATTCGATGATGCCGCGGCCTCGATCACCGGTGTCGTCGCCGCGGTGCTGTGGGCCGGTGGCGCCCGCGTCGAGGCGGAAATGGTCACCGACAGCATGCTCCGCGTCGTGATCACCGCCGATGATGGCGCACGGACGGTCCTCGAGGTGACCGGCGCCAGGCGTGCGCGCGCGCTGAACCTGGAAATGCCTGTGCGCCAGGGCGATGCGAACGTGGCCGAACAGGCGAGCCGACTGTTGCGCGAGCTGGCCACCGGCTGGCAGGACACGCGCCGGACCCAGATCGACGATGCGGCGCTGCTGATTTCGGCGCTGCTCGACAATGTGCGACAGCACACCGACGGCGGCGGATCGGTGGTCGTCGAGGTGACCGGTACCCAACCCAACCGGCTGCTGTCGGTCGAGGTGCACGACCAGAGTTCGGTGCTGCCCTCCGAGCCGGACGAAGCGAATAGCGAGCACGGCATCGCCCTGCTGAGGGCGCGCGCGCACCGCTCCGGCTGGCAGCTGTTGGACGACGGCGACACCCGTACCGGCGCCGTCGAGGGCAAGACGGTCTTCTTCGAATTCGACGAGAACTACACACCTGCGGCGCCGCAATCTGTTTCGGTCGAGACAGCGGACGCCCAAGCCGAGTCGGTGCCCGTCGATGTGCCCACGCCCGAGAGCGATTCGACGCTCGGCCCTGAGCCCGCGGCATCGCCGGCGGACGATTCCGACGGCGCTGATCGGTCGGATTCCACCGATGGCGATGGGGCGCAACCGGTTCCGGATCAGGGAGGCGGGGCGGCGATGTACGGCGGCCTGCTCCGCCGCCTGCTGCCCGAACCCGAACTGCACACCGTCGAGATCGCTGGTGCCGACATCACCGATGATCCGGCCATCCTGTGGCCCGAGGAGCGCGCGCACTTCCTCGACGGCTATCCGCAGATGGCGCGGAGCCGGTTCCTGGAGATCATCAACGGCCGCAAGGCATTGCACGTCGCATTGCGACTGCTCGGCTTCAACGTGCCGGTCGCGCCCGATTCGCGACACGCGCCGCCCAAGCTGCCGCAGGGCGTCATCGGCGCACTCACCCACAAGGACGGCTACTACGCCGCGGTTGTCACCGAATCCACCCGGGTGCGGTCTATCGGCATCGATGCCGAGGACAACGAGGCCTTGCGCCCGGGCCTCATCGAAAGCGCGGTGGCGGTCGACGAGGAAGTCGAATGGCTCGCCCAGCGGACCGACGGCGTGCCCTGGGGTCGGGTCCTGTTCTCCGCCAAGGAAAGTATTTACAAGGCGTGGTTCGGACTGACCAGAGATTCGCGCACCGACTTCACCGACGCCCGCGTCGTCTTCGACGTCGACAATGGCACCTTCACCGTCGAACCACGCGGACGCATACTGGAATCGGGCCGCGGCGACCTGCTCACCGCGATGCGGGGGCGCTTCCTGATCGAGGGCGACCGCATCCTCACCGCCGTGGTGATCTGGGAGGAACCCACACCGGACGAATTACCCGCCGCCACAAGCGAATCCGCCGACCCCACGCCGGGGCCAGTTGTGGGACGCGACGGAAGCCTCCCGAGCGGCCATCCGTCCCGGCAACAGACCACCGAGCCCGAAAACGCGAAGTCCGAACCCACAAGCGCGGACACGGCGAAACGGCTGCGCACCGAATCGGCCCGCAGGCCGGCGCCGCGGCAGCCCAGCGTCGAGGAGTCCGTCAGCCGCGGTACACCGTCTGTGGCGGCCGACCCCGAGCAGCGTCGAGCGCTGGTCGATGCCGCGTCGCAACTGGCGCCTACCCAGTTGGAACAGGCGATCGGGTTGCTGGAGAACCCGGTGCGGCAGGCCGTACAACTAATCGTTCTGCAGGGGCGTGATATCGACGATGCCGCCGCCGAGATGGCGGTGAGTACGACTCAGGTCGGCGTGTACTACCGCGATGGGCTGAGCGAACTCAGCGCAGTGAGCCAGCGGATTGTGGTGGCGGCCGCTCAGAGCGGCGACGCGGCGTCCTTCGGTGTGCTCCGGACGCTCTACCAACGGCCGGTCGCCGAATGGGTCGCGAAGAACGTTTCGAATCGCCTTGATCCACAGGCGATCACGACGAAGATATTCGCCCGCGCCGCATCCGATATCGCATCGCTCGGTCAGCGTGAATTCGGGGACTGGCTGCACGAATTGGCCGAACGAATGGTGGCCACGGTGAAGTTCGCCCGATTCCGCGGCCTGATCCGGCAGAGTTACCTCGCCACGGAATCCAGCCGGATCCCGGGCTGGCGGGCCGGCGCGCTGGCCACCACCACCCGGCTCGAGTTGGAGCGGGCGGTGGGCTTGTTGGATCGCAATCAGCGCAGGCTGGTCGGACTCCGATTCTGGGCGCAACGACCGGTCGCCGAGGTCGCCGCTCGACTGCGGGTTACCGAAGCGATGGTGCGTGAGCTGGAGCGAGCCGCGGTACACCGGATCGCCGAATATGTTGTCGGCGAGCATATTGCGCGGCGATTGGCCGAGGCCGAAACGCGCGCTCCCGAGTTGACCGTTGCCGAGGCGAAGGCGGCACTGCGACAGGTCCGGGCCGCCGAACTATGGAACGCGGTCGAACGACTGGCAGATGTGGAGCGGGAGGTCGCGATTCGCCGCTTCATCGACCGGCGTGCGCAGCGGGCGCTGGCGGCCGAACTGGGAATCTCGGTGGCACACGTGCAAGCCGTCGAGGGTGTGGCCGCACGCCTAGTGATCGGCCTGCTCACCGAGGGCGACGGGCGACGCAAGCTGTCCAAGGCCGGCGCGCCGACCAGGACGGACCCGCTCCCGGTTGCCGATGAACTCACGACCACGCCGGGCAGACGAACCGTGCTGACCGGCCGCGAGGCGACGGCGGTGATCGAGCGAGCGCAGCCGGAACAGGTGCGCGTGGCCATTGAGCGGCTGGCCGCCGCCGGGCGACTGTTCGAGATAGAGCGGGCGGTGGCGCAGCGGCAGTTCGTTGCGCGGGAGTCGCGTGCGGAAGTCGCGCGCAAGCTGGGTGTTTCGGTGCTGGACGTGGACCGCTACCGAGCTTCGGCGGCTCGCGCGGTCGCTCGCTACCTGGTTGACCGGGGCGCGTCCGTGCCCCGCATCGGACCGGGCACCGGCCCATGGTTCGGTCTGCCGGAGGCGCGACCTCCGGCGCCGAGGCCCGCGATCGCGGTATCCGATGACGGCAGTGTCCCCAGGCGGCATCGGACTTTCACCGCGGCCGGAGCCACCGAGGTGGTGAACCGGGCCACCCGCGATGATTTGGCGGACGCCATAGCCGCACTTCCCGAAGAGTATGCGGAGTTGATGCGGCGGCTGCTCCTCGATGACGAGTCGCGCTCGGCGGCGGCCGCCGCGATGGGTATCAGTCCGGCCGAGGCGGGGCGCAGGCGCGGGCGGGCCATGCAGCGTCTCGCGAATTTCTTGACCCAGAACGGCCTGAACCTGAAGGCGGGTATTACGCCTCGGGCGAAACCGGCCACCGAACCGCACCGCGCCGAGAACCTACGGCCGGACAGTGCGGCGGTACGCGCGAGCCTTCATGGCGGCGGACCGAAAAACTGTGCACCCGAAGCCACTTCGTTCGCGCGTGAGCGGACCGGGAATGGCGGTATCCGGCCGATCGCCGACAGCGTCGAGGTCAGTGCCCGAGGGGTAACCGCCGACGAACTGGCCGAGGCGGCCGGCGCCGATTGGCATCCCGGCGGTTTCACCGATGAAAACGGTCGCCCGTCGCTGGACGCGATGGCCGACCGGGTGCGCGACACCGGCGAAACCATCATCGGCGCGGTGGAATTCGGCACCACGGATGCCGAAGGCGTCGGCGCGCACGCGTTCGTGATGTACCGAACGAGCACCGATGAGGTGCGGGTGCACGAGCAGGTCGATGGCGCGGTACTCGACTACGCGTATGTCTGGGGCAGGCCGCCGGCCGACGTAAAAGGCGTGTACGGCATCGTTTTCAAGGCCGACGGCCAGGCCGAGCGTCCGCTCAACGGCCGGGCGCCGTCGCCGCACGCGGGCGATCGGCCGAGCAGCCGCATCGGTGCGCTGCCCGGCGACCAGGAGCGGCCCGCGCCCTGGCAACCTCGCAAAAGGGGTTGGAACGCTTGGGATTACGACAATCTGCCGGATCTGCTCGCCGGGTTCAGTGAGCGGCACAACTTCGGTCTCTACGGGTTCCCGCTGGCCGATTTGGAGGGCGCCAGGATCTTCCTGCAGTCGATCAACAATCTGCATCGGGATCACTTGGCCGTCATCGAGGATTTGGTCGTACTTTCCGGAAAAGATGAACAGCCGGGGGCCGAGGCGCTCCTCGGTTACCGCAAGCCATCGACGGATGCCGAATTTTCCACCAGCCGTAAAGATTTGGTCGGTCTGCCGGTATTCACCCGAGCGATCATCCTGAAGGCGGCACTCGCACACGAAGGGTCGCTGTATCCGGAGCGCGTGTACGAGGCGGTGGCGCGCGCGTACGCGAGCGCGCTGGTGTTCGAGGGGCGTTGGGCGGCCGAACAGCGCGCGCTGCCCGAATTGCTCGCGCACTACGTCGCGGAAACCGGCGGCGAGGACGGTTTCCAGGAATGGCTGCACGAGCAGTTCGGCCAGACCGTCTTCGACGAATTGGACCAATTCGATGTGCGTGTGGCGCTGGAGGAATCGTTCGTCCGCGCCAAACTCGCACCGGAATCGCTCACGGTCGGCGAGGACATCCTCTTCGGGGTGCTGCACGACGACGCGGCCGAATGGGGACAAAACAATCCTTACGTAGTCGCCGACGAGGACCCCGACGATGTCGCGGCCCGGGTGAATATCGCCGAGGAGATTCGTCGGGAATTCGATATCGAGGTCTTCGGGTTGGATCTGCCCGGAGTAGATATCGAAACGGCCCGAGAGATCAAGGCGGCCATTCGCGCCGTATTCGAACGCCATCCAGACATCGATGTGCGCCGGATCAGGATCGCGCCCTTGGCGGAGGACATTTTGGGTGAGACCGTGCCGTTGTACGACAGCGGTGTCTCGCACTATGTGCGAGAACTGGTGCTGAACGAACGGTACTTCCGCAACCGCGCGATGTTCGAGGCGTTCTCGGCCCGGGACGAGCGGTCCCGCTACTCGGTCGGCGCCGCGCATCCGGTGTTCGGCACGGTGGTGCACGAGCTCATGCACGCCGTGCATGTCGGTACCGGAATCAAAGAGGTGGTTCGCGGCGAATGGGATGCCGCGGCGTACTACGCGGCAATGGGTGTGCTGCTCGACGCCTACAACGCGAGCCACCCTGGGCCGATCGACCAGGCGGAGTTCTACGCCTGGCTGCGCGCCGAGCTCTCCACATACAGCTTCTACGCCGGACCCGATGGAACGTTGAACCTGGCCGAGGCGCTTGCGGAGGCCGGTACTGCGGTGATCTGCTACGGCGGCAGGGCGAGCGTCGCCGCGCGGGCCCTGTATCACCACCTGACTCAGCTGCAACTCCCCGAAGCCGAGCGGGAATACCTTGCGGGCAGCGGGTTTTCGGAACTCTTCCGGAACGTTCCGGGTGCGTATGGGGTCGATGGGCAGATTTCGGTGGTATCCGAGCAGCCGACCGAGAACTCCGCACCGGCCGAGAACTCCGCGCCGACCGAGGATTCCGCACCGACCGAGAACTCCGCGCCGACCGAGGATTCCGCGCCGACCGAGGATTCCGGAGCAACCGAGGATTCGCCGAATGATGCCGAGCCGCCGGACATTCAAGCATTGGCGGCCACCGCGCTGCGCCTGCTGAGCCCGGAGGCAGCCGCCGCGGTGGATGCGGGACAACCGGAGGCGGCGGCGCGTCTGCTGCTCTCCGATCCGACTGATCCGGACGCCACGTTGCGTCGACTGCAATGGTGGCGCAGGCTGACCTTCGACGAGCGGAACGCGCTGGAGGAGCTGTTTCCGTATCAGATCGGCAATGCGACGGGATTGCCGATCGGCACGCGGGACAGCGCGAATCGGCGGTGGCTGGAAAATGAACTGGCCCGCCTGAATACGCTCGAGCTGGCCGATCTGAGCCCGGCCGACCTCGCGCTGCGCCTGGACCTCGTCAGGGTGGCGCGGGGTCTGGCAGCCGCCGAGCTTTCGATCGAATCCGCGCATCCCGATGTGCGCCAACCGGTTTCGGTACATTTGATCTCGGTCGTGCGGGATGGGCACGGGCTGCGGGCGCAGATCGGCATCGGCCCGGTCGGCTCGGCGGCATCGGTTTCCGTACATGCCATGCGGGTCGAGGACTCGGCGACGCCATCGGACGCGCTCGAGAATCTCGCGAGCTGGGCGGTGGCGCAGTACGAGGTGACCGCGCGCATCGAGATGCGTAAAACCGGTCGCGGCAGGGACGTCGACGCGGCGTCGATCGCGGTGCTGGTGACCGGCGAGCCCGAGCAGGCGCGGCAGCGAGTGTCCGAAGCCATTGCCGGGCTGCGCGCCACCCGCGCTGCGGTGTACCCGGGGGGTCTGCGTCGTGGCACACCGGACCTGCATATCTTCGAATCGAATTCCGGCGATATGGATTTGGCGGGTGCGCTGGCCGGCGTCGCCGATTCCGTAACCGTCGTCGAGGACGGCGACTACAGCTTCGCCGACGCCGAGACCAGAAGCCCGAAAGACGAGCTGATGCGCCTCGGCCGGATCGGGGCCGGGCTGGAAAAGGCTGTCCCACAACCGGATCCCGCCCCCGTGCCCGCCGAGCCGAGGTTCCGTGCCGAATCCCCGGCCACCGAGGAAGAATACGAGCTGGCTCGCACCGCGTTGGCGAAGCTCGATCCGGCGGCCACCGCGCGCGACCTGCTGCCCGGCGAATCCGATCCCATCCGCCGGGCCGCGCGGATCCGCGGCTGGTGGGACGGTCTGAACGAGCGCGAACAAACCGCGGTGGCGCACGCTTATCCGCGAGAGGTGGGCAATGCCGACAGTCTCCCGCCCGAGGCGCGGGACGCGGCCAATCGCGGCATGCTCGAACTCGATGTGGCGGCGCTGACCGAACACGAAGCCGAACTCGACGAGCACGAACGTGCGCTGCTGCGTACGTTGCGTGACGTACAGGCTGCGCTCGTCGAGGCTGATCTGTCCGCGGCGCAACAGATCTGGCACAGCCCGGCGGTTCGATTGCTCACATATGAGCCGACCGGCCTGGCCGGGCAGCCCAGGATCGTCGCGGTGGTCGGCGATCCGGAGTCCGCGCCGTCGGTCTCGGTGCTGGTCGCGGGGGATGACCCGGCGGAACACGTGGCGGGGCGGCCGGATACGAGTGCCCGATCGGTGCGTGGGAACCTCACGGCCGCAATCAATCTCGCCGGGGTGGCCGCGGATACCGAGCACGTCCCCGCGGTGGTCGCCTGGCTGGGCCGCGGCGAATCCGCCGCGGCGGACGGGGCGCTGCTCGCCCGGGAACTGCGCGCCCTCACGGCAACCCGGGCCGTGCTGCCGTCGCGAGCCGACGTGGTCGGGGCGCCGGGGATGCACGTCTTCGCCCGCAATGGCACGGGTTCGCTGATCGCGGTCGAGGCCTGGTCCGGCAGGCCTGCGCACGGCGAGGTCGACACCATCGTGCTGGTGTCCTCAACGGGGGTGCCGATCGCCCGCGCCGACGAACTGGGTATCGGCTCCGAAAACGTCTACATCGCAAGCGCTTCGCGCGACGTGGCCACCTGGCTCGGCGCCGATGTGCCCGGGCAGCAGGGCCGCTTCCTGGACCACGGCACCGGAATCGACCCGGCGACGGTGGAATTCGCCGGCCGCCGAATTCGCGCCGAACTCCCGTCGAACTTCGACAACCCGGACAAGATCCGCGACGGCTACTTCGGTTTCGATCCACGCACCGGCCTGCCCACCGAGGCGTTGGCGAATTTCGCCCGAATCGCCTCCGGCCGCGTCGGTGCGGTGACCTTCGAGGGGCACCGCCCCGGCGGCGAGGATCCGACACCTATCGAATTCCGGCCGGTGGCAAGGCCATTCGATCCAGCTGTGCAGCGGGATGCCCAACTCGCCGCCGGAACGGGCGATTCACTGACCGAGCCTGCTCCGGCGAACGCCGACTGCGTCGACCGGTCCATGCGGGTGGGCCGCGACGAACTCGGCCTCCCTGTCGACGTGCCCGACGACGAACCCGGCCTGGCGGGCCGGTCGGGCGCGCAGGCCGAGTTCTACGCCGGCGGCCGCCTGGAGCTTTTCGACTCGCACGACGGTATCGCGGACCGGCTGCTTGACCCGAAAGATCCATTGACCTCGGTATTCGTCGTCGATCACCATGCGGTGGACGCGGACGGCATCGGTGCCCACATGTATCTGATGGCCAACCGTGGCGGGGCGGTCATGGTGAGCGATCCGAGTATCGACGGGGGAGCGTGGCGGCCGTACCGTCGCGGCGCGGCGGCGCAAGCGCGGATCGGCACGGCCACGCTGCGGACCGCCAAGATCTCGGGCATCGCGTTCGGTGCGGATCGACAGCCGTTGCGCCCCAACCATTCGCACGCCCCGGACCCGGCGGCACATCCCGAGGGCAATATCGGCCGCCCCGAGCAGCACGGTATTTCGCCCGACGCGCCGCGTGGGCCGCCGGAGCAGTGGTTGGAAGATCTTGTCCAGCAATTGGATCCGCGAACGGGTTTGCCGCAGGACATCGAGATCACCCATGACGACCGGGAAGCGGCCGCGAACGCGCTGCGCGCACGGCACGGTAGCCGCGCCGAGCCGTCGGCGCTGCTGCGCCCGCCCGACGAGGTGGATCCGCTCGGCTCGGCGCGTGAGCACGCTCGCGCGAACGCGGACTGGTGGAACGGGCTGAGTCACGAGCGGCGGCGGGCGCTGGTGATCACTGATCCCGAATTCATCGGCAATGCGGACGGAATTCCCGCCCCGGTGCGTGATGTGGCGAACCGGCTGGCCATCCGCCGCGACCTGGACGCGTACATCGAACGCCTCGGCGCGCGCTACGAGAACGCGCTCGGTCTGCTGAAACAGCTACTCGCCGGTACGCAGCTGACTCCGGAAGAGCGCACGCATCTCGGTAATCTCATCGCCACCCAGCGGGCGCTGGCGCGGGCGAGCCGGTTGGCCAGGGCCGTGCATCCAGACGTGGCAACCCCGGTGGTGCACGTATTGTCTTACGAGGCAATGGCATTCGCTGGTAAGGGCCGTGCTGCGGTCGCCTTCGGCAATGTCGACACCGCGGAACATGTGTCCTGGCACGCGTTCGGTGCGGGCTCGACGCTCGCGCAGCTGGGGGACAAGCTGAAACTGGTCCGCAACGCATACGAAATGACGTTGCGCACCGACTCCGGGGTGACCGCGGCGCATATCGCCTGGCTCGGCTATGACGCCCCGGGCGGCCGGGAGCGGGCGGTGGGACCGGCCAGGGCAGTGGCGGGTGGTCTGCGGCTGGCACAGGATGTGGTGGCGTTCAACACCACCCGGGCGACGCGGCCGACGAACCATCTGTTCGGTCACCGTTACGGTGCCACCGCGGTGAGCGAGGCGGCGGCGGCAGGCCGGCTGGCCACCGAGATCGGTTCGATCACGCTGCTCTCGGCGCCGGGTTCCGGCTCGGTGCGGCATGCGAGCGAATACGGTATCGGCGTCGAAAACGTCTATGTGGCGGTCTCTTCGCGCGAGGCGGGCCGGATCTTCCGGCGCGACCTCGGCGCGGATGTGACCCTGGACGAATTCGGCGCGATCCGGATCGCCGCCGAATTCCCGGTCGAGGGCGCCGCGGCGACCAGGAAGACCGCGCTGTCCCGGATATCGCTCAAGGCAATGGGTTACGACAACCCGCGGTTCGCCGCGACCGCACCGGTGAACAGTCAGTACTACTGGTTCCTCGACGAGCACAGCAGGACGCCGACCCAGTCGCTAGCCAATATCGGTCGCATCGGCAGCGGTAACGGACATGCGGTGCAACGGGTTTCGCACCGAGTGCGACCCGAGGACGGCGTACGCCGCCGCCCGGTCGATCCGCAGCGCGACACCATGCTCCGGTTCCGCGACGGCACCCATCCGCGACCGGCCGAAACATCCACCGACCCGACGGATTCGGAACTGGTGCGAGCGGCGCTCGAGCGGCGCGGCCCCGGAACCCGGCCGCAGGACCTGCTGCACCGCGGGCACACCGCACAGGATGTCGCGAACGCCCGTGGGTTGGCGACCGCCAATGCCGCTTGGTGGGATTCCTTGCGAGACAAGGACACCCCGCCCGATGAACTCAGCCGAACCCAGTCCGCGCTGGTGCACGCGCATCCGTTCGAGATCGGCAACGCCGACGGCATACCGGCATTCGTCCGCGACATGGCGAACCGGCTGCAGCTGCGGCGGGACTGGGAGACCCTGCTGGCGAAGCGGCCGCAGCGGCCATGGCTCGCCGCGCTGTTCCGGCCCAGCGATGTGACGCCGGAGGATCGCCAGCAGCTGCGAAATGTGCTGTCGGTGATGGAGGGGCTGTCCCGTTCGTCCGCGGTTCGACCCGGAATCGCAACGCCCCCGGTGCATTTGCTCTCCTACGATTCGCTCGCCTTCGGCGGTGAGGGGCGCTGCGTCGTCGCGGTCGGCGATGTCGACACCGCCGAGAATGTCGCGCTGACCGTGCCGGGCATCACCACGACCGCGGAGAAGCTGACGAAGCGGCTCCAGATGGCGCGTGACCTGTACGAGTCGATGGCACAAGCGGATTCGGCGACCACCGTGGCCTCGATCGCGTGGATCGGGTACGACGCGCCGAGCGGTAAGAAGATCTGGCCGGAGACCAGCAACGCGAGACTCGCCGCGACGGGCGGGCGGCTGCTCGCCCGCGACGTGCGCGCGTACTACGCCGGACGGGTCGCCCGGTCCGGTGCCAGCGCGCCGAAGGTCCACCTGTTCGGGCACAGCTACGGCTCCACCACCACGTGCTACGCCGCGGCGGCCGGCCGGCTGGCGCAGGAGGTCAGCACCATCACCCTGGTCGGCTCGCCGGGCGCCGGTCCGGTCCAGCACGCGTCAGAATTCGGTATCGGCGCTGAAAACGTCTATGTCGCAATGCTTTCCTTCGACCCGGTGACGGCGCTCGGTGCGCTGGAACCCGGCCGTGACGGCCGCTTCTTCAACCGCGGCCTCGGCGTGAACCCGGCGATCGCGGCATTCGGCGCCATACGCATCGACGCGCAGACCCCGATTATCGGCTCGTTCGGCCGCGCCTTGCCGGCGCACGGTGCCTACTTCGACTACTTCGACCCCGACACCGGCCGGTCGCCGGAATCCCTGAAGTACTTCGGCATGATCGGCACCGGTCACGGCGCGGACGTCCCCGCCGCCCCGCACCGCCCGGTTCACCCGAACCCCAATCCTCTCCAGCGCACCCTCGGACTTGCACCGAAAGACGTTGAGGGACAACGCGATGCCGCGCTGTACGACCTCACCGAGCGTGCGACCCCGATCGCCGACTGCGTCGACCGGTCGCTGCGGCGGGGCCGAGACGACCTCGGTCTACCGGTGGACGTGCCCGACGATTCGCCCGGTCTGGCGGGCCGCACCGGCGCGCGGACCGAGTCCTATGCGGGTGGCCGTCTGGAGGTCTTCGACTCCCACGACGCGATCGTGTCCAGGCTCGAAAATCCGGAAGACCCGTTGAATTCGGTATTCGTCGTCGATCACCATGCCGTCGACGCATACGGTGTCGGCGCGCACATGTATCTGATGGCCAACCGCGGCGGGGTCGTCATGGTCAGCGACGCCAACGTCGACGGCGGAGCGTGGCGGGTGTACCGCCCCGGCTCGCTGTCGCCTGCGGTACGCCCCGGCGGTCCCGCGCTGCGTATCACCAAAATTTCCGGAATCGCATTCGGCGCGAATCGAAAGCCGCTGCGCCCCAACCATTTGTATGCATCGGACCCGATGGCCCAGCCGGTCGGCAATATCGGCCGCCCTGGGCGGGAAGAAGGATCGCCAGAGGCGCCACGCGGTCCGCCACAGGTTCCGGGCCAACACCGGCGATCTGCGGGCACGGCCGGGGCCCGGCAGGGGGACGGCTCCCTGCCGGGGCAGCGCACACCGTCAACGGACGACGGTCCGAGCGATGCCACGCTGATCGCGGCGGTGCGCGCCGGTGATACGGAGTCGTACGGCCTGCTGTTCGAGCGGCACGTGGCGGTGGCCCGCGCCCAGGCCCGGCACCTCGTCGGATCTGAGGACGTGAAAGACGTTGTGGCCGAAGCCTTCGCGAGGGTGCTCGGCGCGCTGCGAAAAGGTCGCGGACCGGATTCCGCCTTCCGCGCCTATCTGCTGACGACACTGCGCAACATCGTCTACAGCGATCGTGACGCCCGGCGGCTGGTGTTCACCGACGATGTGCGCGGTTACGACTCGGAGGTGCCATTCGTCGACACCGCTGTCCAAAAGTTCGACCGATCTACCGCCGAGCGGGCGTTCTTCTCGCTGCCGGAGGATATGCGTATCGCGCTGTGGCACGCCGAGCTCAACGACCGGCAGGCCAAGGATGTCGCACCGTCACTCGGCATAACCGCCAACGCCTTCAACGTCCGGACCCACCGGGCCCGGGAGGCGCTGCGCCGGGCGTACCTGAGGCTGCTGCTGCCCGACGACGTCGCCCCGGAACACCGCGCCACCGTGGAAAACCTTGGGGCATGGGTCCGTAACGGCCTGGGCAAGCGGGCCACCGCACAGGTGACGGCACATCTGAGCGAATGCGCCGAATGCCGCGAACTGGCCGACTACCTATCCGAGGTGAACGGCACGATGGGCGCCACCCGCCGCGGCGCCACCTCCCAGGACGGTTCGACCGAACACCGCGTCCCGAAGCAGGCGCATCGCGGAACTGCCGGTCGGACAACAGGTTCCGCCGACAGCGATGATTCGGCACCTGCCGAATCCGGTACCGCCGAGCCGAGCGCGCAGGACAACGAAAATCACGCTGATCGGCGCGAAGACCCGGTCGGTGTGAGCCTCGAAGATCTCGCGCCATGGAATATCGACAGCTATCGGACCGTCGCCGAGCTGCTCGATGCGCTGCGGCGCAGTCACAACCTCGTGATCGACGGATTCAGTTCTGCCGCAATGGTATTCGACCGCGTAAAGGAGCTCGTGCAGACCTTGCACGAGCTGATCGAATTGCATCCGGAATTGGATCTGGAGGGTCTGCGCGGGACCGACGAGGGTGTGGATACCCGCATCGAGATCGGTCAGAACCGGGATTTGACCACGGGTGCGGTGCGCCCGCGCCTGGTCCTGAACGAACGGCTGCTCACGGCCGCCGATCTGGCACCGGGAACGGTTCGGGCGGCAGTCGTCACCGGCGCGGCCGAGGCCCTGATCTCGATCGGCAGGCATCGGGCCGAATTGCACGCGCTGCCCGCGCTGATGGCTTACTACACCGAAAACGAGGGTCCGATATACGAATCCGATCCGATGGAGGACTTCGACTTCACCGCCTGGCTGTACCGCGAACTCGGGGACGAGTGCATGAGCACGATGAACCGCTTCCTGCCGTTCGAGTCGCTTACGGCGGCCTTCGCGCAGGGGGTGCGATTGGCCGGTATGCCGCCGGCGTCACCGGTTCGCCGAATGCTGCACGATCTGCTCGTCGCGGACGCAAAGACCTATCAGGGTAAGAACCCGTACGACCCGGCTCTACCGAGCACCGACGACCCGGCGGACCTCGCGGCCAGGAAGGCGATCGCCGACGCGCTGTTCCGCGACTTCGGCATCACCGTGATCGGCTTCGATCTGCCCGGCATCGATCTCGACTTCGTGCGGCAGATCGACGCGGCCATTCGCGATGTGCACGCCATCTTCCCGGAACTGGACCTGAGCGTCGTGCGGATCGCGCCGCTGCCGAGTACTACCAACGCAGGGGCTCTGCCGTCGGAGGCGGAAGGGCGGCCGTATGGGTACTCGGTGACCTTGAACGAGCGGATGGCGATCAACCCGGCCTACTTCAGGGAGGATATGGAACTGAGGGTGCGCAACCGGCACTTGGTCGGTCCGGCCGATCGGCCCGCGTACGCCACGATGGTGCACGAGTTGTTCCATATCGTGAACTTCACTTTCCGATCACGCTTCCGGCCGGAGGACCTCGCCGTGGAGGCCGCGGAGGTTATGGAGGAGTTGATCGATGCGTTCGGCCGGGAGCGCTACGAACGTCATCCGGAGGAATTCGGCACATGGCTGCGGGCGGGGCTGAGCAAGTATTGCTTCGATAAGGACGGAAAGCTTTACCTGCCGGAGGCGTACGCCGAGTCCGGTGCCGCCACCCTGATCCTCGACACCGAATCGACCGTGCCGCAGCGGGTTCTGGCCGCGATCCTAATGCGCAAGGCGATCGCGTACGCCGCGCTGCTCCGCGCGGCCGCCAGGTCCGGTTCCGTCGATGTCGCGGGCGAACACGCCGCGCTGAGCAAAGCCGCGCCAGAGGATGCCGAGCCGCAGTATGCCGCTCCGCAGGATGCGGTTCCGGAAGACGCCCCGCCGATCCCCGCCGGGCTGGAAGAACTCGCGCCATGGAACATCGATAACTATCGGACCGTCGCCGAGCTGGTCGGCGCGCTGCGCACCCATCACGGCTTCGACATCGACGGATTCGGCGACGCCGCAATTGATTTCGTCCGGTTCCGGGAGTTCGCCCGCACCCTGCACGAGCTGTTCGGACGCTACCCCGGCCTGGATCTGGCAAAGCTGTCCAGTGCGACAAGTGGTCCGGCCAGCCTCATCCAAGTCGGCGAATATTTGGATCTGGCCAGCGGCGCGGTGCGCCCGAAAGTCACGTTGAATCAGAAACTGTTCATCGATGCGGCGATAACGCCGGAAGACATTCGCCAGCAGGCCATCTCGCTGGCCGCCGACGTGATGATCACGATCGGGCGCTTCCGCGCCGAACGGCTGGCGCTGCCGGCACTGCGCGACTACTACACCGCAAATGTTGGGCCGCTGGAGGAAACGGCATTCAAGGCGTGGCTGCGCAGCGAACTCGGCGACGGATGCATGAGCACCATGGATCGGTTCCTGCCGTATCAGTCGCTGGCAGCGGCTTTCGTTGCGGTGCACGGTGATACGCCCGCCTCCCCGGTCCAGCGGTTACTGCACGACATTCTGGCCGGCCAGGCGGAGATCTATCGCGGCAAGAATCCCTACGACCCGAGCCTGCCGAACTCCGACGATCCGGCCGAGCTCGCGGAGCGAAAGGCCATCGCGGAAGCGCTGTTCCGGGATTTCGGTATCAGCGCGTTCGGCTTCGACCTGCCCGGCATCGATGTCGAGGTGGTGCGGCAGATCGATGCGGCGATCCGCGATGTCCAGGCGCTGTTCCCCGAAATGGATCTGAGCGTCGTCCGGATCGCACCGCTGTCCAGCCTCGAAAACGCGCTCGCCATGCCCGCGGACCACGAGGGCAGGCCTTACGCGTACTCGGTGACGTTGAACGAACGGATGGCGGGCCACCTGGCGTACTTCCGAGAAAAGATCGAACTCGAGGTGAAGAACGGTTATTACGCCGGTACCGCCGACCGTCCCGCGTACCGCACCATGGTTCACGAGCTGTTCCACGCGGTGAATTTCGTCTTCCGCAGCACATTCCCGGACGAGTACATGCGCACGGAGACGGCGGCCGCCATGGACGAGCTGATCGACGCGTTCGGCCGTCCGCGCTATGAAAGCAACCCCGAAGAGTTCGAGCAGTGGTTGCGCAAGGGGCTGAGCAAATACTCCTTCGGAAAGGACGGCAAGCTCTATCTGCCGGAGGCATACGCCGAGGCCGGCGCCGCCGTCGTGATGATGCGGGAGAAAGCCACTGTGCCGCAACGCATCCTCGCCGAAAGGCTGTCCCGCCAAGCCATCTTCCACCGGCGCGCGGAGCAGGCGAAGGGCGCCGATGCGCTCGACACCGAACGGCCGGGCGACGGGGCGCGATCGACAACGGAGCCGCAGGTGTCGGGGGAGGTCACCCCGTTTGCTGCCGCGGCAGTGGATATCGCGCCGAAAGCCGCACCCGCACGATCTGGTTCCGCATCAGCGGCGGCCGGTTGGCGGGAGGGTGCCGCTGAGCGTCGAGGTGACGTGGCCCGGTCGACGTCGGGGGCGCGCGGCGCCGCGGGGGACGGGGGCCCGCGGGCGACCGAGCCGACGAACGTTGTTCCGGAAGACGCTGTGCCGGAGGATGCCCCGCCGCAGGATGCCCCGCCGCAGGATGCCCCGCCACAGGATGCCCCGCCGCAAGATGCGCCGCCGCAGGACGCCGTGCCCGAGTCCTACTCGGAAAACGCTGTGGCGCAGGCCGATACCGATTTGGATCTGTCGCGCTGCCGCACGCCAGCGGAGGTGGCCGCCGCACTGGCCGCCGCGCATCCCGGCCTGCAAGTGCTCGGATTCGACGGCGCCGGAATCCAACTCGTGCGCGCCCGCGAATTCGCCTATGTCGTCGACCATATGCTCCGGCTGAATCCGGAGGTCGAGGTGCTGACCGTCGCGATCGCGCCGCACGATGACGATATCGATTCGGACACCCTCGCCGGGCCCGCGACGACCGAGGGGCTCGAAGTCGGTCGGCTGTATACCGACGGGATCGTGTTGAGTCACCGGCTCGCGTCCGCGGCCACGCTCCCCGAGGGACGGATCTTCGACGCCGTGGTCCGCCGATTCGGCGAGGCGATGGTGTACGCGGGACGCTGGCGCGCCGAGGCGCAAGCGCTGCCACGACTGCGCGCCCTGTATCGGACCCACCGGCCGGGCGACGGGCCGATCGACAAGTCGTCGTTCAACCGCTGGCTCCGAGACCAATTCGGGATCGACTGCCTGGGCCCGGACGGCCAATTGGATGTGCACCGGGCACTCGTCGAATCATTCCTGGCCGTCGAGCGCACCCCCGAACGGCAGACCCCGGGCCGGGAGGCGCTGTACGGCTTGCTGGCGACCGAGGCCGAACGCTGGAACCGCCGCGGGGCCGCGAATCTACCGGCGCCGACGGCGGAGGAGGCGGCACGCATCGCCGCCGTCGCCGAGGTCAAGGCCGCATTCGAGAACGAACTCGGGCTGGCCACTTATGGTTTCGACACCCCGGGCATCGATCCCGAGGCCGCACGGCAGTTCCTCGCGGCCATCCGCCGTCTACTCGCCGAACATCCCTTCATCAATCTGGGTGCGGTCCGTATCGGACCGCTCGACAACGACACCTATGCGGAGACCATGCGAGTATTCCGCGGAGATCTGGCCTTGCGTACGGAGTCGATCACGCTCAACGAACGCTACGCGGTGAACCCGGAATTGCTCGCGCGCGACTTCGGCAACGATATCGCCATCAGATTTCATCGTGGACGCGCGGAGGACGCGGTGCTGCTGTCGATCCTGCACGAGGGCGGGCATGCGCTGCATGCCGAGACCGGATTCGACAAGTCCAAGGGCGCGCTGGCAGCTGCGGCGTTGGAAGCCTACGCGGCCTTGATGGACAAGTTCGCCGAGATCACCGGTCGTCCGGTCACCTACCCCGAATTCAAAGCGTGGCTACACGATCAGCTCAGCGGCTACTCCTTCGGCAAGGACGGCCTGCTCGACCTGCAAGAGGCGTATGGCGAGGCGACCGTGGCGGTGTTGTCGGGAAGGCCGACGATCGCCGAACGCCTGCTTTACGACCGGTTGCTGGCCGAGGTGCGCCTGGAGACCGAACGTCGCAGGGCCAGAGCCGAACTCAAATTGGCGGACGCGGGTCCGCTGACGCGGGAGACGCGCAGAACCGGCGGCGCCGATCGTTCCCGCTGGCAGCCGAGCGCCGCCGAACTGGCCGTGCGGGACAAGGGCCCGATAGTCGGTGAGCCGCAGCGGTTGGGGCTGCGCACGATGAATCAGGTGTACGCCGTGCGTTTCGCGGACGATTCGCAGTGGGTCTACAAGCCGAGGGCCGGAGAGGCGGCGGCCAAGCTGTGGATTCCGCCGAGCGGTCTCGCGTCACGCGAGGTGTTCTTCTCGCGGCTCGCGGAGCTGGCCGGGTGCGAGTTGGTGCCGACCACAACCTTCTGGATGGGGCCGATGGGGGAGGGCTCGTTGATGGAATTCCTGCCGGGTGCCGGTGTCGCGGACGCACCACAGCACTACCCGAAGGCCGACCGTGATCTGTTGGCCTGCTTGGACTACATTGCCGGTAATACCGACAGACATATGGGGAATGTGCTGTCCGTCGGTGGCAGACCGTTCGGTATCGACAATGGCAACTGCGCGCCGGTGGACGAACAATCCTTCATGCTGAAGCCGCTCGATGACGACGACTACCCGCTCAGCCGCAGATCGCCGCGTATCTTGTCCGAGTTCGTCGCGGATGTGCTACGGCGGCAACGGGATCCGAATCCATTGAACCGGAGGCTCGATCCGGTGGCACTTGCGAAGGTACGGGCGCTGGACCCCGCGAGGGTCGAGGCGATGATGGTGGCGCTCGAATTGGAGCGGTCCGCGATCGACGGTGTACTGGAACGACTGCGGGAGATCCAGGTTCGAGGCCGGATCACCGGCGAGGTCTGGTTGAACTTGGAGCTGTCCGGTCTGGAGACATCCTTGTTGGCGGTGCGTCCGGTCGGCCAGTGGACGCTGTCCGCCTGATCGAGGATTATGAGGAGGCGCGTTGAACATCCCGAGCACGCCCACCAGGGTCTCGCTGTATTGCTCCGCGAAAGACCTTGTCCCGCACAAGGTTGCGGAGTTCGACTGGGATCCGGCCACCGGTGTGTCGCTCACAGTGCTCGACACCGAATGGGCTCGGCTGGCCGAGGAGTACTACGTGAACGGAATTCGATCCCTGGCCGAACAGCAGCTGGTGCGCCCGGATGAACCAGAGGTATTCATGCGGGCACTGGTACAGCCGAGCCGCCTGACCTATTACCAATTCGTCGACGAGAGCGCAAATCCGTCCGGCGAATGAACAGCGAATAAATACCGAGCATATGCTGTGGTCGAATTATCGAGAACGGAGAACAGCCGGTGCGCCACGGATATCCAACGGATGACGAACTGCGGCGGACCTTCGAGTCCGAACTCGCGACCGTGAGCGGCGGTGGCGGCCTGCGTTCCGGCACCGGTCTCGATCTGGAGACGCAGGCCGCGCTGATCGCGATCGCCAGGGCTTATCCGGCCATAACGGACGACCTGATCAGTGCCGCGCGCACCGCTTTCGCCGCGCAGCTCGACGGAACCAACGCCGCGACCCGTCGGGCCGGGATCGAAAACCTCATCGCGGAACGCAACCGCCGCAACGGCTTCGAGCCGAACCGCTGACCCGGTACGGCCCCCGATATTGGGGGAGGTGCCGCCCCCGATATTGGGGGCGCGAAATCGTCCGTGGCGTGTAAATTCCACGGTTCGCTCACACTTCACTTTCCCGTGACCCGCCGGTCGTGCGATCATCACCTCAATACAAACTGATTAGGGTGGATCGGGATGGCGAAGAAAGTCGAAGTGACGACGCATGAATTGCGCGGCGTCGCCGATGATCTGGACGAGGTCGCCCGGCGTGTGCAGGGGGTGCTGAACACGCTGGCCCAGGCGCGCGACGCGCACTGGGGTGTGTGGGGCGACGACGAGTTCGGCGGCAACTTCTCCGGCGGTAACGGCTATATCGCGTCGGATACCAATCTCAACTCCGCTGTCGGGTCGAAAGTTGAACTGCTGCAGTCCTATTCGGGCGGCCTGCGCAGCGGTGCCGACACGCTGGACAAGCAGGATTCGGGTAACGCCGACAGCTTCCAGGTCTGAAATCCGAGGCGCTACAGGGAGGACTCGCGCTGGTGGCGAACGAGATGGCCAAGGCGCGCCTGGCCGAATTGATGGAATCGGTGCAGGCGGGGATACAGGAGATCCAGCGCATGCAGCGGGAGCAGGTCAAGCTCACCGCGTCGGCAAGCGCCGCGGGTAAGCGGGTGACCGTGGTGGTGAACGCCAACGGCGATGTCATCGAGACCAAATTCTCTTCCGACATCGGGGATTTGACGCACGCGGAGATCGCGCGGGCCTTCACCGAGGCGGCGCAGGAGGCCGCCGCGCAGGTGCGGACCAGGACCAAGGAGATGGTCGCCGAGGTCGCGCGCAAGAACGCGCGCGTGCCGCGTCTGTCCGACTTCATCGACGGCATGCCGGACGTACGCGACATGCTGCCCGAACCGCCGGAACCGTCGCTGGAGCCGCCGGGGCGGCAGGGTGTGGCGTTCGCCGACGATATGGGCGTCACCATGGAATTCGCCAACGTCGAGGAGTGGGAACACGATTCGGCCAACCGGTCCGATGTGCGGGATTCGGGTTGGTGATGCGTTTGCGGACAGGTGACCGGGAAAGTTCGGCGGTCGGCTGATGGCCGGGGTCGACGATCTGCTCGACTCGCTTCCGGGGTGGCTCATTTCGGCGCTGAACTTCGGTCAGTCCTACCCCGTCGGTGACGAGCGTGCCCTTTTCGCGCTCGGCGACGCCTGGGAGCAGGCGGGCCGGGATCTGCGCGCGCTGGAACCGGATATCAAGCGCGTCACCGATCAGACCCTGAAGTACTACACCGGTGAGGGCGCGACCCAGGCGCATAGGGAATTCGCGAAGCTCTTCAACGGCAAGGCGTCGGTGGAGGAGAACGCGAAGGCGCTGGAGGAGCTCGGCGACTACACCAGAAACGGTGCCACCGAACTCGAATACACCAAGATCATGGATGTCGGGTTCGCCGCCATCACCCTGTACACCGTGATCTCGTTGATGGCGGCGTGGCCGTGGGGCGAGGCGCTGGTGCCCGTGACGCTCACCGCCGGTCGCGAGACGCTGGAGATCACCGCCGAACAGGGGCTGAAGCGGCTGGCCGCGAAGGCGGGCGAGGTCGGGCTGAAGAACCTGCTCAAGCCCTACCTCAAACAGATCGGGATCGCCGGTTTGAAGGAGGGGGCCAAGGGCGCCGCGCTGGACGCCGGAACTCAGCTCTATCAGATCGGGGCAGGTCACCGTGATCACGGCTTCGACGTCGGACAGACCCTGAAGACCGGGCTGGAGTGGGGCGCGGGCGCCGCGGTCGGCGCCGGATTCGGTATGGGCGCGGGCGCGCTCGGCGCCAAACTCGGATTCGGACCGCGGCTGAACGGGTTGGTCAGCGGGATCGTCGGCGGCGCGGGTGGCGGCCTCGGCATGTACGGCGCCGATGTCGGATGGCAGATCGGCAGCCAGTTGGCGCACGGCTATTTCGACCCGAGCAAGGTGGACTTCACCTTTCACCCCGAAACGCTGACGCCGGGCATAGTGCTCGGCGCCGCGCACGGAATGAAGAGCGGCATCGAGATGGCCAGCCGCCAAGGCCCGCCGCCGCCACCGCCGGCCGGGTCCGTGAGCACCGCCCCGCGCCCCGACACGCCGACACCCGGTGCGGCGGAACGGAATCCGGTGCCCCCGCCGGACCATGCGCAGGCGGACAACCCCACCGGGCAACACCACGACCCCCGGCGACGCAACCCACCGCAAGCCACCCGGACATCAACGGCAAGAACGCGCTCGACACCCCGGGCGGCCACCAGGCCGCCCCGAATGAGCACGGTGATCAAGCGGTGCGGGGTGATCGCACCCCTGCCGCAGCTGCCCCTGCCGCCCCGGCGGCTCACGCGGAAAATGGCGCGCGCGTTGCGGATTCGAGCCAGGCGCCCGCCGACACCGGCAAGGCGGCGGAGACCGCGAAACCTATCGGGGCCGACCGGACCGTCGCATCCGCCCCGAACGAGGTCGGCAAGCAGGCGACCCCGGTCGACCGCATCGCCAAACCGATTGCGGCCGAACGCAACACCCAGGCCCCAGAACGTCCCGCATCCCGTGCCGGTTTGAGCGGTTCCGACGCCGGGAATCGCTCCGCGAGCGTCGCCGCCGGACAAAAGGATCGTCCCGTCCTGGCGGCTCACGCGGCGGCCGAGGCTGATGCCGCCGCACCTCGAGAACATGCGACGTTGCCGGAAAACGCTGTCGTCCAATCGGATTCCCGCGTAGTAGAGCCTGGTTCGCAGGTAGGCGATACGGGTCCGCGGGCCGCAGGACCGGATCATCTTATTGCCGAACCGGACCGGACGGCGGTCAAGCCGGACTCCGAATTGCGGGCCGTCATACCGAGTTCCCGCAGGGCCGAGCCGACCCTGCATGTCGCGGAAACGGATTCGGCCGGAAACCTCATCGCCAAGGATCGCGCCGCGCCCGCCGAGGAACGTGCCATCCTCTCGAACGATCGTGACCCCGAATCCGGTTCGCGCGGCATCGATCCCGGACGGCACCAGCAACCCGGCGAACCCGGACAAAACCACGGCGATTCGGGCCGGCGTGGCTCGGAACCAGCCCGCCATGGCGATCCCGCCGCCCGCCGCGCCGGAATGCCTCGCGAACCCGAACTCGTCGGCGCCGCCCGCGAACCGATCCACGGCACCGCGAGCAATGTCGGCGAGTTCCGCGGCGACGCGCGCCCCGAGGCGGCGGCCCATCTCACGCCGGAGGAGGTGCGGCGCGAGATCGCGGACAATAAATCGCTCATCATGCCCGAGCGCTGCACCTGGGATCCGGAGCGGCAGGCCTTCCGCATGCGTGCGGGCAATCAGGACATCACCGTTTCGGTGCGGGTGGCCGACGAACCGCTGCCGCACGAGGTCGCCCGATTCTCCGGCGAGGGAACAGAATTCCACGTCGAGATCTCACCGACCGCCAGGACCGAGGATGTGGCGCGCGCGGTCGCGCACGAATTGGCCGAGATCAAGCTGGCCGGGGATCCTCGGGTGCGCACCGATCCGTTCAGCGAGCGGCCCAACGAGATGTCGTCGCACCTCGGCGGCCGTTTCGCCGAGCTGAAGGTGCTAGAGGGGCAGCTCGACCGGGCCGGCACCGAGCCCGCCCGCGCGCACGAATTGCCAAGGCTCAGACGAGATCTCACAGATCTGATGAACCGTCTCGGCCTGAAGCGCGAGGCCGAATACGCCGACCGCTGGAAGTTGCTGCGCGAGCACGACCCGGAGCTGGCGACCAGGCTGGAGCACGCCCTCGATCGCGACGGGCCACCGGGCCAGGAGCACGACCACGACGCCCACCCCGACGAAATCCCGCAACACACAGGCGAATTCGAGTCGGGGGAGCGCGGATCCGGGATCGATTTCGGGTCCGCCATCGCCTTCCGCAACGAACTGTACGACGCCGCCCGCGTGGAGACCGCCGGATCCGGCCGGAGCCCGCAGGACGCGGTCCAGCAGTTCGCCATCCATCGGGCGCTGTCGCGGATCTTCAAGCAGAGCCCGGACGGCTGGGTGCTCAAGGGCGGGCAGGGGATGCTGTCGCGCATCCCCGGCGCGCGGATGTCCTCGGATATCGATCTGGTCCGGTCCGACAGCGCCAGGAAGCTCGGTCTCGGCGATCCGGACTTCCCCAAGACGGAGCGTGCGGCGCGGGAGGCCGACCTGCAGGACGAGATGATCGCCGACTACTGTGCCGCACTGGAGCGGGACCACGGCGACAATCTGCGGTTCGTCTTCGAATCGAAGGAGATATTGCAGAGCGGCGGCCTGCGCATCTTCCATCGCGTCTTCGTCGGTGACATCCAGGTGATGCGGCTCGGCGCCGATCTCAACCCGGAACGGAAGATCCCGATGCATGTGGATCCGGAGATCGTGCCGTTCCCGGATCAGCTGCTGCGCACCGACGCGATGGGGACGGAGCCGAACCTGCGGGTGCTGTCCGTCGCGGATACCTTGGCGCACAAGCTCGCCGGCATGCACACCGAGGGCTTCCGGAGCGAGGACGACAAATGCCTGGACTGTCTGCCGTCCAAGACCAGGCAGGGCTTCTTCGAATGCCGCAAGGCGGGCAGCACGCTGCCGTATCGCCCGCAGGATATGGCCGATGTGCTGCTGCTGGCCATGCACAACGAATTCGACGGCGAAGCGACCAAGCAGATGCTGGAGCGGGAATTCGATTACCGCAGGAGCGGCGGCGATCTGCTCGCGCTGACGGGCACGGGTTTCGAACTGCCGAACAAGGATTGGGGCGACTGGTTCGAACAGCATCTGCGTACCACCGACGCGCTGCCGTTCCGCACGCTGGACGAGGCGATGCCGCTGGCGCACTCCTTCCTGGATCCGCTGCTGCGCGACGGTGAATTCCATGGGCAGTGGGATCCGGCGCAGCGCCGCTGGATCGGCGAGCACGACCAGCCGCTGACCGAAACCCATATCCCCACAAGCGAATCCACCGATCAGCCGGTGCCGGAGCCGCGGCAGCGGCCCGCGAACGTGCGGCCGATCGAGGGCACCGGCGCCGGTGCGCCGTCGACCCACTTCGCCGATGCCGAGCACATGGGACGGTGGGATGCGCTGGCGGGCCGCGGCAAATCGGACGAAAGCCTGCGGTTCTACCTCGACAGGATGGCCGCGAACCACTTGCCCGCCGGTGACAAGGTGAAGTCGATGTACCAGTACCTCGAGCGGCTCGGGTATCAGCCGGAGGAGGTCGCCGGTCTCGATGACAAGCACCTGCGGTTCTATGTGCACCAAAGCGGTGAGGAATACATTCACACCCTGGCACTGCTGGCCGACCCGGGCACAACCGTCGAGATCGTCTACACCCCGACCAGGCATTTCGAGGCGCTGCGCGGCGAGGCGTACCAGGGCCACATCGCCTATGTCGGCGAACTGCCCAAGGGTATGACCCTGGAGCAGGCCAATACGGTGGCCTACGCGCGCTGGACCCGAGGTGAGTCGATCCACGATATTCCGCACCACGAGATGGTGCGGGAATTGCTGGAACTGCATGCCAAACCGCTGAAATCGGCGCTGGCGATCCGCGACCGGCTCATCGAGCGCGGTATCGATCCGAGCCGAATTCGCTTGGCGTACACCGAATCCGGCCGAGACCACGTCTACAGCGAATCGCGCTGGCAGCGGGCACACATCTTCACACTGGCTCGGCTGCGCGAGGATCCGGTCGGCACCCGGCAGCTGATCGTCGACGGGTTGCGCGGTGCGGGCGAGGCGGGCGAGATCCGCGCGGCCCGCGCGGAAAACATGGTGAACGAGGTGCTTTCGCGGCACGAACCCGGCGACACCGGGCCGGGGAAGTACACGCTCTTGTGGATCCGCGATTCCCGGCCGGGCGGTATGCACGGCCCGGAGCTGGATACCCGTCCGGCCTACATCCGGCAGATGATCGAAATGCTGCGCGAGCGTCAACCCGACCGGAAGATCCTGCTGGTGGGCGACGACCTGTTCGCGGGCAGGCCCGAACTGCGGGAGAGCTGGGAGCGCGCGGGTGTGCTCGACGGCGTCGATACGAACACGCTGATCAAATTCTGGGAACGGGACGGCCTGTCCCGCGCCGAGCAGGGCCTGTTCTTCCACCGGTTCGGCACCGAGCGCGAGGTGGTGCAGATCGGCATGGAGAGCGGCGCGCTGGAAACCCAGACCGTCCTCGGCGTACCGACCGTGTACAACTCGGCGCTGGAATACGAGGGCACCAAGGCCAACCGGTGGCTGCACTATTCGCAGCGGTGGGAGTACGGCCACACCGTCCGGATCACCGACGAGCACGGAAATCAGGTCTACGACCCGCAAACGAGACGGCCGCTCAAGGAGTTCCAACCGCACGGTCCGGCGCTCGATCCGCCGCTGCGCACCATCGAACGCGTCACCGTCGGCCCCGAACTGCCCGATCCGACGAGCAGGCCGGTCGCGGTCATGCGGGCGTCCAAGGTCTCGGTGACCGCGGACCGCATCACCCGGCTGATCGACACCGGTGAACTGGATCAGTGGTCGCAGCGGCTCGGCCGCTCCACCGGGCCGAAAAGCCACGAGTGGGGGGAGCCGTGGACCGAGAAGGACTGGCGCTCCAGCGCACACTACGCCGACCAGCTGACTCGCTGGCTGCACACCGAGGCGCGCACACCGGACGAGATCGCCACCAAATGGGATGCCATCCGGCTCGCGCTGCAGGGCGTTGTCGAGCCCGGATTCTCCCGGGACGACACCGATTTCAGCACCAGGATGACCCATCCGTTCTTCACCCTGCACACCGACAACGATGCGCCCGTACACCTGACCAACCGGCTGGCCGAGGGATACGCCGCCGAACCGGAGGCGCGCCCGGCCGCGGTCGCCGCCGCGCTGCGGGAGGTATTCGAGACCGCGGACGTCCGTGGACAGGGCGTGCGGGACCTCTCGGCGTTCCGGATGGAACCCGAGGAGCTGGAGAAGCTGCACCAGGCGCTCGATCGGGTCATCTCGCGCAACCAGATTCATCCGCCCGTGCCATACGACGCGCCGCCGGGCGGCTCGGCATGGGACGCGCCTGGTGCGTCGACGCATTCGCGGATACCACCGCTGGACCGGCTGGAGATAACCGACGACCGGATGCGCTACGTGCTGGAGGGCGACGACACCGGCCGCGGCGGCGGTCATCGCTTCGGCACCGGGGTGCCGAACAAGACCGAATTCCCGGAGCGTTGGGACGATGAGACGATCAGGCGCTATGTGCTGGAGATCGCCGCCGCGCCGGATCGGGCGCTTTTCCAGGCCAACGGCAACTGGAATGTGATCGGCTGGCGCGACGGCGTGCAGGTGAGCGTGATCATCAAGCAGAACGGACAGGTGCAGTCGACTTGGCCGGAAAAGGGTCGCGGCGTGCACCGTAACCCACCGGCGAAGTCATGACGCGTTACCTCGATGTGCGCCCGCGTTTTTCAGCGCAGCAGCGCAACTATTTCGGCGGCGATGCGCGCGCCGATCCTATTGTCCCGTCGTTCGGCCGGATCATATGCGGGCTGGAACCGGCCGAGAATTCGATCGACCTCGGGCCGGATTTCGGCGATCCGCTCCGGATAACGCAATTCGGCGTAGGTGCGCAGATTTTGTGGGGACAGCGATTCCGGCCGCACCTCGGGCAGGAAGTAATCGAGGAAATGCACGCCGCCGGTGGGCAGTCCGTACACCTCGGCCATGGTCAGCAAATCCTCGAACAGGATGCGCAGATCCACCATATCGCGGCGGACCGCGTCGGCGACCACTCGGCCGATATCCTCCCGCGTCGCTCTTTCCGCGACGAGGTCGAGAATGGTGCGGTGCGGTGTGGTGACCGGGACGCCGTGGTGGATCATGACATCGTCCGGGGTAAGCGGCGCCACGTCGATGAGCACCGCGCGCGGCGGTATCCGTTCGGTGGCCGAGGTCATCCGGGTGCCCGTCGTCCGGATCACCCCGAGTTCCAGTACCTGACAGGCGGATTCGTGCGATATGACGACATCCTTCTCGATGGCGTCGGGACGTTCCCAGCGGAACAGTTCCGGCGAAACGGCGAGCCAGGCCGCGTACGGAAACGCATATTGCATGCCGTAGGTGCTCGCGGAAATCTGATGCACCGACCAGTCGAGCTCATGCAGCAGGCCGGTCGACGCGAAATGCGCGAGCGCGGCGTCGTCGGCGCCGGCCCGTTTCGCCTGTGCCGTGGTGATCAGGCCGTTTTGGCGCGCCGCGGCAATCGATATTTCATAGAAAACCTTTTCCCACATCGCATCCTCCAAGCGCGAACGGCCGTCGCGGTCAGCACTACTGTAGACAGTGCGGCCCAACGGTTTCCACAAGAATCGAGGAGAACGCTGTGACCGACACCCTGCCATTGGCGCGCACCAATGCCGAGGCGCATCTGTTCCTGGAGTTGCAGCCGTGCCCGGACTGCGGTGAAACTCGGTGCCGCTTCCGCGGTTCCGTCGTCTATTCCGGGGATGTGCTCGCGAGCAGATATACCGGCACCTGTCCGCGCTGCGGCGCCGAACGCGCCTATCGGTTCCGGCTGCCCGACGAAATATTACCGCCGCCCGACGACGCGGTGCGCTTCGGCGGCGACGATCCCTCACAGCTGATCGATCCCGGTGTGTGGCTGTGGTATTCGGATATCGCCGCTAGACAGGCGCCCGCCGAGCGGTCCGGCCTCGACGACGACGCCGCCCACTCGGCGCGGCACGCGCTGGCCACCGCGCTCGCCGCGGTCGAGGAGGTGCTGAAGTTCGTTCCGCCATCCGCGGATCGGGTGCCCGAGCAGGCCTTCACCTCCCTGGACGGACGCGCGCTGTACGAGCGCGAACCCGGCCGATTCAGCACGGTGCGGCTGACCGCGCTGCGCGACCACTACGCCGGGCAACTCGCGGATCGGCGGTGATTCACATCGCGGCAACCGAATGTTCGAACGGTCGAGGGACAGTGTCGAGACGGATAAACCTTAAGCGAATGTCAAGTCGCGGAATCTGGGGCGCTGGATCCGGCCGGATCCGTGTAAATATGTCAGAGAGTGGGCATATGCCCGGCACAGGGCAGCGCCGAGCTAGTCGGGAGTCGATCGATGGCAGATGACGGGAAGCCGCAACCTCCGGATGACTGGAAGACATTACAGGGACTGGTCCAGAGCGATGGGTTGAAGTTCGACCCCAAGTCGGTCACCCAGATGGTCAACACGATCGGTGACGTCAAGCGGTACATCAAGGCCGTGCAGTCCGAGCTGGAGAACGTCTACAACATCAACCCGTTCACCGACCTGTCCTCCAGCGGTGAGCTCGCCGACAGGTTCTCGAAGAAGGCGCACGGCCTGCACAAGACGCTCGCCAATCAGTTGCAGAATCTGGACGATATGACCGATACGTACCTGGCGGCGGCCAAGGCGTACAAGGACGCGGACGGCTACAACAAGTACGACTTCGACAAGATCCGCGACAGCATCCCGTCCGGCCCGGTCACGCTGGACAAGTCGACCATTCCGAAGCCGGATCGCGACCAGTTCAACTACCCGACGCCGATCTGGCCGGGCCAGGACAAGGACGGATCGCTCCCGGCCAATCTGCAGCACGCGGGCAACTACGACAAAGCGACGATCAAAGGCGAAGAGCCGACCACGATCTCGGGTGAGAAGTACGACACCATCCTCTCCCACATGGTCACCACGCAGCCGTGGGTCGCGGCGCAGGATGCCGGATCGCATTGGACCTGGCTCGGCAAGATAGTCCAGACCCAGTTCGACAATCTGAGCAAGCAGGCGGGCGATCTGGAGAGCAGTTGGAACAGTCCGTCCGGCGCGCCGAGGGCCCGCGCGGCGACGCAGCGGTACAGCCAGCAGGGTGCTGATCTCGGCTACGGCATGCAGAGCATCGGCGACGTCCTCAACTACACGGGCGGCTGGCTGTCGGGCTTCAGCACCGAGATGAGTTCGGGTATCGACCGGATCGACCCGCACCCCAGCGAGACGCCCGCGCACTACCAGGCGCGCTTCTACGAGGCGATGAAGTCATCGGGCATCGGCGCGATGAACAGCGTTTATCTGCCGGGACTTTCGCACACCGACTCCAAGATCGCGGTGTTGAACGATCCGTTCTCACCGGTCAACCAGGATCCGGGTCCGCCCGGCCCACCCGGTCCCCCCGGACCAGGGGCGTTCGGTCCCGGGCCGGGCGGTCCCGGACTCAGCCCGGCGGCGCAGGCCGAGGCGGACCGGCTGCGCAAGCAGGCCGCGGATCTGCAAGCCCAGAACGCCGCGGAGCAAAAGGCTTGGGAGGAGGCGCGAAACGCGCAGGATCCGACGAAGCAGGGCGCGCCGGGCCCCGGGACGGACGGCAATCCCGCCAATCCGCACGATCCGAACGGCGGCCCGAACACCGTTCCGGCCGGCCCGGGCCTGGATGCGGCGAAGCAGGGCCTGGATCAGGCGATGCAGGGATTGAACCAGGGCCTGAACGCGGCCAAACAGCAGTACGACAAGGGCCTGATGGATCAGGCGAAAAACCTTGCGGCCGGGGTGCCTTCGACGCTCGACCCCAGCAAGCTGAGCAAGCTCGGCGGCCCGGGGCCCGGCCCGGGCAAGGGCATACCGAGCCTGACCCCGCTGTCCCGCGAGGCGCAGCAGGCCGCCAAGCTGTTCCCGCGCGCCACCATCAACGGCGTCAACGGCACGGCTCAGGGGGCGATCACGCGGGCCGGGCTCGCGGGCACCGCGCAGGGCGCACCGGGCGCCTCGGGCGCGCCGGGCGCGGCGGGCCGCGGCAGTGGCCAGGAGAAGGATCACAAGACGCCCGACTACCTCAAGCACCACGACCACCTCGAGGAGGCGCTCGGCCAGCCGCCGGTAGTCGCGAAACCCGTTGTGGAGAAATGACTCAGAGCTTGCAGAGGTTCCGCCTGACCGGACTCGAGTTCATGGCCGCCTGGACCGAGCTGAACGAGGAGTACGTCCCGCCGCCGCTCTCCTATACGGCACGCGCCCAGTACAAGGACGATCACGACCGTGAACTGCGTGCGGCGCGATCGGAGCTGCGGCGGCGTTGGGGGAATTGGCTGACGCCGGTCCTGGAGGACATCGCCCGGCCGGATATCCGCATCCTGGTGCGCGGATTGGACGGGGTGCGGCCGGACAATCCGCGGCGCTGCATCAGGATGCTCGGCGCCCGCAAGGGCGACCGGGCCTTCCTGATCAATCAGGAGATCGGTGAAACCACTTGGCACGCCAATGCTTTCACCATCACCGAACACACCGCGGTGGGATTGGCCGACGCGATCGTCGATGCGCTGCCGAAGGCCGAGCCGGGCAAGCAGCCCGATGTGGTGCTCGCCGCGCCGCGCACCGACGAAATCGATTACGAGTACGGCCAATCCGCCGTACTCGACTCCTTCGAGGACACCGTCGGCACGCGGGCGGCCTGGTTCGAGAACGCGCAGACCACCCTGACCGGAACCATCGAACTCGAACAGGCCTACTCCCGATTCGGGCCGCGCGGCAAGGTGCGCAGGTTCCTGCAATGGCGCGACCTCACCGACGACGGCCGGTACGCGCTGGTGCCCGGCAATCCGGTGACGGCCGTCGGCGCCGACGCCCGGCGCATGGTCGCACTGATCAATACCGAACTGGTCGAGATGGTTCGGGCCATCAAGGATGAGCGGGTGTAGCCCGCATCATCGATGCGTCATCGCCGTCAATAGCAGGATTGAGGGCGTGCCGACGCGCCGGTGATGCGCGAAGATGAAGGGTGCGGAAGGGAGTCGCGATGACTGAGGAACAGCCAGGCCCGGTCGAGTGGACCGCGGCGTCGCGCACCGGCGCCATCTCCGTGCGCACCACGGAACAGGGACTGCCTCTTGGCGTTTCGATCGAGCCGACGGAGCTGAAGGGCGATCCGCGGCAATTGGCGTCGGAAATCCTGCGCCTGTGCAAGCAAGCGGCCAACCGGGCGGGCATCGCGCGCCGCACGGAACTGGCGGCGGCGGGGGTGCCCGCGAGTTCGCTCGCGCTGATGGGCCTGCCGACCCCAGAAGAGGTGGCTCGCCAAGAGATCGCGCAGGAAGCAGAATACGAAACCGAGCCACAGAGTTGGCTGCGCTCGGTTTAGGGAGGAGCTGAGTCGCCTTGTACGAAACCATGGACGAGTTGATGGCGAGCGTCCAGAAACGGCTGTACCGGCTGCGCGATCTCGCGGACGACATGGGCGGCGTCGTGAGCAAGGAAACGGCGGAGGACGGTTCGATCACCGCCACCGTCGACGGTAATGGCGCTCTCGTGGATCTCGAGTTCTCGCAGGCGGTTTCGCGTATGTCGCCGGAGGTGTTCGAGCGGACGCTGGTGCAGACCGCCCATGCGGCGGCGCGGCGGGCGTTCACCGAGCGCGCCGAGCTGATCACCGCGTTCAACGAGGAGATGGCCGAATAAGTACCGCCTGTTCATCGATAGACATCGCGCGTTCACCGCGGGGTCCGTCACTTTTTTGTCAGCGAACCTTAAGTTTGTGCAAATTTCCTTCCGACGCTCGCGGCGCGGTTGGTATCTTCCCAATTGTTGGTGAAATGTATTACAGGATCGGGGAATTCGATGAGCGAAGTCGTAGCACACACTGATGCGATTCGCGCATACGGCGGCGCCTCCGCCGCCATGGCAGCCGGTGTCGCCACCGCGGGCGCCTTCGATCAGACCGCGACCATGGCCGCGGCCGTTCCGGTGTTCGGCCTCATCGGTCAGGAGTTCCTGGCCTCCTTCGCCTACGCGCAGGCGAACCATGTGAGCTCCGTGATGGAGCTGGCGCACGTCTACGCGGGCACCGCGAAGGCCGCGTTCGAGGGCGCCGCGGCGTACGACGGTTCCGAGGCCGTCCAGTCCGGCGAATTCGATTCGATCGGCACCCGAATCGTATGACGGCGCCACTGGACCACTCGATCCTCGAGTTGCTGCGCGGCAGCTCGCTCGCGCCGCTCATCGATCGTCCGGTCAACGACATCCTGCGGGATATGGGGCTCGGCCCGCTTCCGCAAATTCAAGGGCTGCCGCCACTTCCGGATATGCCCCCGATGCCGACCATCGACCTGAGCGCGCTCACCCGCCCGTTCACCGACCTGCAGAGCGCCTTCGGCACCGGCGTGCTCAACGCGACGGGCGGCAAGGGCATCGATCCGACCCAGGCGCTCACCGGCATCACCCAAGGCCTGCAGACCGCGACGCAATTGGGCATGCAGGCGTTGCAGATGGTCATGCAGCTCTGGCAGGGTATGGCGGCGCAGCAGGCCGCCGCCAAGGCCGGGCAGGCGGCGGACAACAGCGCCGACGTCGCGGAGCAGGGCATCGACCAGAAGGCTGTGCTCGGCGAGGCCGCCGGCTCCGTCGCGGTCGGCGGCGCACTGCTGGCGGCGATCATCGCGAAATACATCGCCACCATGATCGCGGCGTCCCCGTTGCTGGGAACACCTGGCGGACAATACTTTTTGATCGCGCAGACCGCGGAGAGCCTGGCCGAGGCCACCGCGACGGTGGCCAAGACCAAACTCGAGATGCTCGGGCACTCGGCGAATATGACCCGGGCGGGCCGCAAGCGGATGATCACCAACGCGCCCAGCGGAGTCGGCTCGTCGGCGCAGGATATTCAGCAGCTCATGCAGATGGTGCAGCCGCTGATGCAGTTCGCGCAGAGCGGAATGCAGAGCGCCACTCAGCTGGCGCCGCTGCTCGCGCCGAAGGTCGACCCGACCAAGGACAAGGACGCCGAAGCGGCGAAAATCAAAGAGGACAAGCTGCGGGCGGGCGATATCGCAGCGCATGCGGGCGGCCCCGGTCCCGGTGCGGTCAAATTCGGTGGCGGCCCCGGTATCGCGCCGGTGGCCGCGCCGCTGGCCCCGTGGGGCACCAACGCCGCGGGTTCCCTGCCCAGCGGACTCGGAAGCTCTTCGCCCGCAGTGGAATCCGCGGCCATGCGGGCTCCGGTGATCAATCCGCAGACGGCGGCGGCGTCGGGCTCGCCGGGCTATATGCCGATGGGCGGCGCGGCCGGTGCGGCGGCGGCCGCGCGCGGCGGCGACGCGGGCACGGTGCCGACCCACCTCATCACCGCACAGCACGGCGACGAGGTCGTCGGCAACATCGACGGGGTCTCGCTGCCGGTGGTCGGTGCGGCCGAGCACGTCACCGAACCACCGCCCGACAAGGAACTGACGCTCTGAGGAGGCCGTCATGGCAACTACCGGTGTGCGTTTCGACGCGACGGCGGCGCGCGACGCCGCGTTCCGGCTCGACGGGCTGGCCGATCGGCTGGAGAACGATCTGAAGGATGGTGTGCAGACGCTGCACGTCGCGCCGTCCGGCATCGACGAGGTGTCGCTGCGTGCGGCCCAGACCATGAACGACGTTGCCGGGTCGTACACCGACAGCGCCACCGCGGGCGTGCACGAACTGCGCAAGCTGGCCGCGACGCTGCGGGCGCAGGCGGACAGCTTCGGCCGCGCGGAAACCGAGAGCGCCGAGGCGCTCGGCGGCACGGAAGCCGTTTGAACCTGGAAGGCGAATACGGAGCCGCGATGATCGAACCACCGCAACCGGGTTTCACCGGCGTCGTCTGGGAGGCGCGTGAGCCCGACCGGCTCACCCGCGAACTGACCACCGGTCCGGGTGCGATTCCGATGGCCGAGGCCGGGGCCACCTGGACCCGGCTGGCCGCGAGCTTCGCCGCGGCGGGGGTCGAGTACGACCAGATCATCAACACCCTGCAGGGCGCCTGGGATTCCGGTACCAGTGGCGTTGTGCTGGACAAGATTTCGACGCTGCGCGACTGGCTGCACGATGCCGCGCGGTCGGCGGGCGAGAATGCGCTGCATGCCGAAAAGCAGGCCGCCGCATACCAACTCGCCCGGCTCACCATGCCGAACGCCCTCGACATCGAGGCCATCCAGCAGGCGCAGCGGGCACTGGAATCCATCGGCGCCGCGCTCGGCGCGCCGATCAGAGCCGTTGCCGCACAGACCGATTCGGACGCGGACCTGGCCAAGGCGGCCGCGTCGCGGGTGATGCGCACCTACGAGGCGGCCACCGAACCGCTCGCGACACCGTGGCACCAGGAGCAGCCGCCGACGGTGGCGACGCCGGTCGCGCTGGCGGCCGAACAGGCCGGTGCGCAACCACAGCCCACGGTGCCGACCGGGACCATGCCGGTCGGCCTGGTCGGCGGGTTCGCCCCACCGCAGATCACGCTGCCGCCACGGACGCTCACCGCATATCGCGCGCCGGTGTACGCGCAGGCCGCGCACACCACCGAAGAGACCGAGCACCATACGGTTCCGATCACGAGTCAGGCGGCGGCCACGACGGCGGCCACCCTGCCGCCCGGTGCGATGGTCCCCGGCGCGGCGGGCGTGCTGTCGGCGGCGCACGAGGAGGACTACGAGCCGCGCGCCTCGGCGGTCGAGCGCACCGATGCCATCGGCGCCGAACTCGGCATCGTCTCGGCCCCGTCGGTACTCGGCGCGCCGGAACCGCCGACGCAGACCGGGCAGGCCACCGCCGGGGGTGGCGCGTGACCACCGTGACCAACGACGGCCTGCTCGCCCTCGCCGACCGGCTCGGCGTGCAGACCCTGCCGCTGGTGCTTTCCGTTGGCCCGCAACAGGATTCGTTCGAGGCCTGGACCGAGGCGCAGCGCGATGCGGAAACGCGGCTGAAGGCCGCGGGCCTGATCGACGGGTACGGCGAGGTCACGCCCGAACTCGCCGACGCGCTGTTCACCCTGGCCCAGCCGGATACCGAGCTGATCGCCAGGGTCTTCACCGGTGCCGCACCGGTCCGGATCTGCGTGGCCCGGCGCGGCGAACAGCATGCGCTCGCCGTGCGCACCGGCGACGACTTCGACATCCGGACCGTGTGGGCCGACGGGTCCGGCGCGGTGCTCATCCGCCCGCTGCTGGACGCGCTCGGCCCCGGAAAGCCCGCCGACGTGGTGAATTTCAGCGCACCGTCGGACGAGTTGAGCGAGCGCCTTTCAGCGGCGCGTACCTCCGCCGACTTCACCGACGCGGTCTACGCGCTCGGCGTCGCTGAAAGAGACGCTCCCGCATACGGACTCGCCTTCGCGTCCTGCCATGCCTACGCCGAAATCGTGGCCTGTATCCACGAGGACGGCGTAATCACCCGGCCGCCCGGTGCGGTCGCGGTGTACGACACCGAGCGGGGCCGCATCGTCGCCGCGCCCGGTATCGCCCAGGACCAGCAGGTCTGGTCCACCGTCACACCGGGCACCGATCACCGGATCGCGCAGGCGATTTCGGCGCTGATCGAGCTCCTGCCCGGGGGGAGGTGGCTGCCGCAGTAATCCAAGAGGGGTGGAACAAAGCAGTTATCTCGCACTCGGGTGATGCCGCTCGGCGTCACCTTCCACGTAAACAACTTTCAGAAGGAAGGTGTGAACCATGGCTGGAGTAAGCCACAATCATGAGGCCCTGGTCGCCGGCAAGCTGATGCTGGACTCGGTCACCAATATGAAGACCATTCTCACTCGGCTCCAGGACGCCGTCGACGCGGCCCGGCCGGGTTGGAAGGGTCAGGCCGCGATCGCGTTCAACAATGCCGCCGACAACTGGGACAAAAAGGCCGAGGAAATGCGGCAGAAGCTCGACCGGATTTCCGAGCAGGTCGTGAACGGCAGCCACCAGTACGGAAATATGGACGAGGTCAGCGAAACCGAGCTGCAGCAAGTCGGCGGCGGCCTGCTCAACCTCTGATCGCTAATTAGCCAACAACCGTTCACGAGCAAGGAAGAATTATGAGCGACGGCGAAATGCTGTATGACCCGGCCTACATCAACCCGTTGGCCGATGCCCTCGGCAAGGGCCATGCCGATTTGATCACCGAAGAGGGCCACCTCGATCAGTACGGCTCCAAGCTGCAGTCCGCCTGGCAGGAAAACAAGGGTTTCATCGACGGTTTCCACCCCGTCATGAACGACTGGAAGAACCACCAGGACGAGATCAAGCAGGTGCTCAACCAGGTTGCCCGTCAGGTAGAGAACGCGCTGCACCGCGCCCTGTCGACCGACCACAAGGTCGGCGACGGCTTCGCGCAGTAATCGCGACTCGATCACACAACTGAATACCGATTGGCCGGCTGGGAGTTTCCCGGTCGGCCAATCGGCTTTTCCCGTAAACCCTTTCGTAAGGCAGCCGAGCGTCGCGGCGAGCAGTCACCTGGCAAACGCGGCCGATCAGGAACGACAAGCCCGGCCCGGCCGCGCGCGAATCAGCGTGCCGCGGCCAGCGATTCGCCGATGTACCACATCTCATCCGGCGTGGTGACCATATTCACCGTCGCCGCCGCGGTCGAGGTGCGCACCGTGATCAGGTTCGGCGCGGCCGAATCCTGAATCAGCACGATATCGGCGTCGAACGGCCCCGGCGGAGCCTCGGGCGCGCGGATGTGCACGATGGTGGCGCCGCCGGTGAGCGTGGTCGGCGCGATGCCGTCGAAGACCACGACGGTCGGCGTGCGTCCACCGCCGCCCGGCTGCGATGCGGGCGCCTGGTACTGGCCCGCGCCGCCCGCGTACCTGGGCGCCAGCGAGATCGAATGCGGCGCACCGACATTGGCGACCATGGAATTCCACGCCTCGGGCCGGTCGGTGTGCACGATCGTGTGCGCGCCGAGTGCGATGGCGCGCAGGATCACCTGCTGGGCCAGGTCCAGCTTGCCGATCACCTCGAGATGCCTTGTGCCGTCACCGATCAGCGGCACCGCGATGCCCTGGCCGAGATCGTCCGCGCCGATCAGCTGCCCACATCCCGCGGTGGGCACCGCGATTCCGCTGAGCGCCGTCAGCGGCCCGCGGTAGTCGCCCGCGCTCGCGGTATCACCCCGGCCCGCCTGAACCGGCAGACAGTCGAGCAGGGCCCGGTATTGCCTACCCGGGAGCGTGCGCAGCCCGGGTACCGGCGGCTCGTCCGGCGGCCGCACGGTATCGAAACGGACCAACGCGCCCAACCTGATCGGCGGCGGCGCGCCGTCGCGCTGCTCGTTGACGCCGCGCTCCCCGGGGCGCAGCCGCACCGTCACCGTCGTGCCCAGCGACGGCGTCGCCCAGATATCGGCGAAGCCGCGCTCGCCGATGAGCTCCGGGCCGATCTCATAGCTGGTCAGGTGAATATCGCCGTGCACAAGGGATTTCGGCGTCTCGGTGAAATCCGCGAGCGCGACGCCCCTGGTGAGCCTGCGCACCGCCGAGTTCATCTCCGCCGCGGTCAGTATGGAAACCGAGATGTCGAGTGCGGCAAGTCGATTGGCCACCCGGCGGGTCGCGATGATCGCGGTGCGCAACGCGCCCGTCCCGCCGCCGCCCCGATTGTCGACGGCCTCGGCATTCGCCAGCGGATCCAGCCGCAGCACCAGCCACACCGTGCGATGCGCGATGGCGGGCAGCGGCCCGAGGATCCGGTCGTACAGCTGGGCCACCGGTCCGTGGCCGACCGTCCGCGAACCGGTGCTTATCACATCGATCGAGGCCAGCCTGATATCGAATTGTCCTAGGCACTTACCGATTTCGGTGAGCGGAAGCACCTGGTCGGTGCTGAGCGAACCGCGCCGCAGCAGCGTCATCGCATCCGGCGGCGGGTCGATGCGCATCATGGTGGTGAGCAGATCGCCGTCCCAGCGCACGCCGTAGCTGCCGCCCTCGGGCAGCGGCACGTCGAGCGCGTCCGGCCCGGCGTCCTGCGGACCCGGTTTGGTGCGCCGCGAACGGAAGGCCAGCCAGCGGGCGAACATGCCGACGAGGTTGCGCGGATTGCGTTTACGGACCGGCGCCGCGCCGAGCGCGAATACGACGGCGCCGCAGAGCGCCACCGCCCAGATGGGCGCCCGCAAAGCCAGGGCAACCCAGGAGACCAGCGCCGCGAGCAGGCCGAGCGGGACTACAAGCCGCAGCGGAATCTGGCGAAAGAGCCAGAATTCTGGATCGCGCAGCGCGGTGTTCTCGGAGTTTTCCGGTTCGTTCACGGCCTCGTTCACGCACATTCGCCTGGTTCGAAATACTGATAACCGGCGCTGCCGGGTTCCTCTCGGCAATACAGTACCGCGCCACAACAATGTTCGCGGTACGGTATAAGCCTGACAACTGATTTCGCATGGACATGGGTAACTCATCGGGTACGGGCCGACGTGCCACGCCACCCGACCGCCGGTCGCCAGCGCGACTCGTGGCGCACCTAAGTCTGGCCTGAAGACGCGGAGAGGCGGAACAGCGCACGTGCCGGCTCAGCTGACCACCAGAGCCCAGGTCAATGGATACCGTTTCCTGCTGCGGCGGCTCGACCACGCGCTGGTCCGCCGGGATGTGCGGATGCTGCACGACCCGATGCGTTCGCAGTCGCGGTCGATGATCGTCGGCGCGGTGCTCGGCATCCTGGTCGTCGCGGGTATGGCGATCCTGTCGTTCCTGCGGCCGCAGGGCGCGATCGGCGATTCCAAGATCATCATGGGCAAGGAGAGCGGCGCGCTCTACGTCGTCATCGAGGACTCCGACAAGAACAAGGTGCTGCATCCGGTGCTGAACCTGGCCTCGGCCCGGTTGATCAGCGGCAGCGGCGATTCACCGAATTCGGTGAAGGAGAACAAACTTTCCGACCTGCCGCGCGGCCCGATGGTCGGCATTCCCGGCGCACCCGCCGCGCTGCCCGGCTCGGGTGCGTCCGACCGATCGGACTGGTCGATCTGCGAGACGGTGCAGCTGTCCAGCACCGGTAGCGCGCTCGGGTCGCCCGGGGTGGTCAGCGCCGTGCTCGCGGGCAGGCCCGTGCTGAACGAGCGGATCAAGCCGACCGCCCCCGACCAGGCCCTGCTGGTGCGCAGGCAGGACAAGACCTACCTGGTGTACGACGGCAAGCGCGCCGAGATCGATCCGGACAATTCCGTGATGGCCCGCTCGCTGAATCTCGGTGCGGTGCGGCCGCGTCCGGTCGGCCCCGGGCTGCTGAACGCCGCGGAGTCCGAGCCGCCGCTGGTCGCGCCGGATATCCCGCAGGCGGGCCAGCCCGGCCCCGGCAAGCTCTCCGATGTGCCGGTCGGCGGCGTCATCTCGGTCGGCGGCGTCGGCCGCGGCGATCAACCCCAGCTGTTCGTCGTGCTCTCCGACGGCGTGCAGCGCATCGGGGAGTTCGCCGCGCAGGTGCTGCGCACCGCGAATTCGCAGGGCATGCGCGAGATCAAGTCGGTGGCGCCGGACGTGCTCACCAATATGCCGGTGCTGCACGAACTTCCGCTCGACCACTTCCCGGCGACCGCACCGAGGATCCTGTCCGCCGAGGACGCCCCGGTCGCCTGCGTGTACTGGTCCAAGACCCAGCAGTCCGGCGGCGTCGCCGACGGCCCGACCGACCGCGCCGCGGTGAGCCTGCTGGCCGGATCCCGCCTGCCGCTGAACGATTCGGACAAGCCGGTCGAACTGGCCAATGCCGACGGCGTCGGCGACCACCTCGATATGGCCTACGTTCCGCCGTCCACCGGCGAATACGTCCGGATCACCGGTATGGAGCCGGCCAGCCCGCGCCGCGGCAGCCTGTTCTACGTCGCGGAAAACGGTGTGCGCTACGGCATCCCGGACGCGGATACCGCCGGGATACTCGGCCTGCCCGCCGCGCCGAAGCTCGCGCCGTGGGCCATCGTCGGCCAACTGGTCCCCGGGCCGACGCTGTCCAAGGACAATGCCCTGACCGGCTACGACGTTCTGCCGCAGGGTCGCTGAAACGCGAACGGCCCCACCGGTCGGTGGGGCCGTTGTTTCGGGCACTCAACCGAGCGTTGCCACGATGCCGCGCAGCGCGGCCTCCATATCCGGCGCCTCGATCCGCATCAGCGTCGACTCGTCCACCGCGGACAGGTCGACGGAATTGGCCAGCCGGAACTCACGTTCCTCCTCCGCCGATTCGATGACGTTGCGGATGAACCGGCCGTTACCGGCCAGGTCGATGCCGCGGCGTTGCTGACCGCTCTGATCGACGCGCTCGGAGTTGTACAACCCCTCACACGCCTTGATCAGCAGTTGCATTGCCTCCTCGGATAATTCGGAATCGCGCGAGCCGGCGATCAGCTTGCCGATCTGCCCGAGTTCGCTCGGCGTATAGGACGGGAACTGCAGCCGCTTGGCGAACCGGGACGCCAGGCCGTCATTGGCGGCGAGCAGACGATCGATCTCACCGTCGTAGCCCGCGATGATCACCACCAGGCGGTCGCGGTCGTTCTCCATCCTGGCCAGCAGCGTGTCGACCGCCTCGCGGCCGAACGCGTCACCGCCCTGCAGACCCGTCTGGATCAGCGTGTACGCCTCGTCGATGAACAGCACGCCGTCCATCGCGGAATCGATCAGCTTGTCGGTCTTGATCGCAGTACTGCCCAGATGCTGGCCGACGAAGTCCATGCGCTTGGCCTCCACCACCTTGTCGGTCTTCAAAAGCCCGACGCCGCAGTAGATCTTGGCGACGACCCGGGCGATGGTGGTCTTACCGGTGCCGGGCGGGCCGGTAAAGGCCAGGTGATTGCCGCGCGCCATGCTGGCCATACCCTTCTCGGCGCGGATCTTCGCCAGCTGCGCGGTCGCCTGCAGCTTGGCCACCTGGGTCTTCACCGATTGCAGGCCGACCTGCTTATCCAGCTCGGCCTTCGCCTCGGCCAGAATTCGCTTGGCCCGATCCTCGGTCTCGGCCTGCTGCAGCGCATCCAGCGACGGCGCGGTCGCCGGATCCCACTTGTCGGTGCGGGCCTCGATATTTTCCTTTGATGTGACGGTGATGCGGTAGGTGCGGTCGCGCATCGCGGTGGTGTTCTCCACGAAATCCGGTGCCTGCGAATACACCTTCTCGAACAGCGCCTGCGCTTCTTCCTCGTTGCCGGTCTCGCGCAGGCACAGGCCGCGGCAGAACATGGCCGTCGTCCTCGCCATCGGAATCGGGCCGGCCTCGGCCTGTTCCATCCGACGGATCGCCTCACCGAACAGGCCGAGCTGCGCGCACGCCGAACCCACCATCACGTGCGCGCCCGTCGCCAGATACGGGTCGTCGGTCCACTCGGCCGATTTGGACAGCACCGCCATCACATCCGGCCAGCGCTGCGTGTTGAAGTGCAGTACGCCGCGGACGTACGCCGAGATCCGGTCGTCCGGCTCGCGATCCGGATCCGAGAGCATCGAGCGCCGGTGCGCGGCGAGTTCGTCGAGCACCCGTTCGGCCTCGTCGTACTCCTTGTCCTGGATCAGCTGCGCGGCCTGCGCCAACCAGATCTCGGTGTAGCTGGCCAGCGGATAGTCGATGTAGAGCCCGGCGAGGAACCGCCCGGCCAGCGCCCGCGGCTCCAGCCCGAGCCTGCGTTGTTCGCGGAAAAGGGATGTGCCGCTGGTCTTGTAGAGGTTGAAGAGCACGTCGCGGGTGACTTCACCCGCGGCCGCTCTGCCGAGCCAGGCGTCGCACATCGTCGGGTCCCATTCGGTGGCCCGTTGGAAAGCCAGCTTCGCGTAGTCGAGATCGCGTGCGGATTCCTGACCGTCAATGGTCAGGCCAAGCGAGAGAACTCCGGCGTCGAAGGCGCGTTGTGCTTGGCGGTTGCCGGTTGTCATTGCAGTCGATCCCTAGAATTTCCGTGAGCCGATGCCCGTCCGAGCACCGGTGGACCCGTTGTGTGCGTTCGTTTTCCAACCAGCTTAATGGGCGCCGCCGGTGCGGACTCCGCCTTTGGAACCGCGCTCGGCCGGTGCGAATACTCCAGGTATGCAATAGCCGTCGCGTGTGCACACTCCGTCCGATAGATTAGGTTTTGCTGGCGGTAGGTCGCAACGTGCGACAGCCGACCATTACATTGCCACGATGCATGCGTAGGGTTCGAGGTAGGTTGCTGAAGCAAGTGGCTATATCAGTGTTTGGAACATTCGGAACAGGAAAGTCCGGCAGTTGACCGAGTCGTTGAGGAGCGGCTTGGGAGCCGCCGAGCCCGAACTGTGCCGGGTGTCCGTCATCGGGGGGAACACCCAGCTGGATGTCGGCCTCCCGGCCACGGTGCCGATCGCCACCTTCATCGGTGACGTCGTCACGCTGATCAAATCCCGCAATCCCGATATCACCGAAAGCGATGAGGGCGCAGCGCCTTTGCAGACCGAGCATTGGACGCTGGCCCGGCTCGGCCGGGACGCCATACCGCCGAGCCGCACGCTGACCGAGGCCGAGGTATACGACGGCGAACTGCTGGTGCTGCGGTCGGTGACCGCCAAGGAGTCGCCCGCGCTGTTCGACGATGTCATCGACGCGGTCGCCCGGCTCACCACCGTCGATTTCCGCGGCTGGTCCGCGTCCTCCGCGCGCTGGACCGGACTGATCGCCGCGGTCATCGCGGTGCTGTCGGCGCTGTTGCTGCTCGTCATCGACCGGCGGCACTCCGACGGGTTGATCGCTCCGTTCATGACAACGGGGGTTGCCATCGGCGCCGCGGTAGCCGCGGCGATCGCGGCGCGCAAATACGCCGACGCGCTCACCGCCGCCTGGCTGTCGCTGTGCGCGCTGCTCCTGTTCTTCGGCGGCGCGATGCTTTTCGTGCCGCACCAACTCGGCAGCCCGCATCTGCTGCTCGGCTTCTCGGTGACGTTGGTGGCCGCGACGCTGATCTACCGGGCCACGGGGGTCGGCGCGACACTGTGCGCGGCGACGGTGACCCTCGCGCTGTTCGGCGGCATCACCGCCGCGGTGCGGATGATCTGGGATTCGGATCTGCCGAAGATCGCGGCGGGCACCGTGGTCGCCGCGATCATGCTCATCTCCTTCGTGCCGCGGCTGGCCGCGGTGCTGGCCCGGCTGCCGGTCCCGCCGGTGCCGACCGCGGGCGCCGCGATCGATCCGGCCGACCACGAGCCGCGCCCGACCATCGAGGGCATCGGCGCCATCGGTGCCACCGCGCTGCCGTCGGCCGCCGGACTCGGTGAGCGCGCGCGTGCGGCCAACCACTACCAGACCGGCATGCTCATCGCGTGCTCGATCGCGGCGGCGCTCAGCGCGCTCATGGCCGTCGACCTGACCGGAACCCCACGCTGGCAAGGTATTTCGCTGGCCGTGATCGTCGCGGTGATCCTGTGCCTGCGCGGGCGCTCCTTCGCCGACCTGATCCAGGCGGGCACGCTCATCGCGTCCGGGTGCGTCATCGTGATCGGTCTGCTGACCGGTTTGGCGTTGGGGGACAGCGATTTCCTGTTGCTCGCCGCGGGCCTGCTGCTCCTGCTCGCGGCCGCGGTCGTCGGCTTCGGGGTGATCGGTCCGCATCTGGAGGTGACCCCGGTGACCAGGCGGCTGATCGAGATCGCGGAATACCTGATGATCTGCGCGATCATCCCGCTGGTGCTGTGGTTGATGGAGGTCTACGCGATGGCCAGGAACATATGACCGGTCGGGCGCTGCGGCCCGTCCGGCGGCGCGGCGCCGGATTGGCCTGTGCCGCCTGGGTTCTCGGTGCGTCGATCTTCGGTTGGCCCGCCACCGCGGGCGCGTACACCGGCGCACCCGCAATCGATCCCGGCGCGCTCGGCGCCGCCCAAGCGATCAGCGGCAGACCCGCCCCGCTGGAAGTGACGGAGCAGAAGAACACCTGCAACGAACCGGTGCTCTCCAAGGGTTCGCCCGCCGAGCCGCCCATCGCGCAGAAGGTGCTCAATTTGCCCGCGGCGTGGCAGTTCAGCCGCGGCGCCGGGCAGAAGGTCGCGGTTATCGATACCGGCGTCGCCCGGCATCCGAGGCTGCCACCGCTGGAGGCGGGCGGCGATTACGTTTCCGATACCGACGGCACCGTCGACTGCGATGGGCACGGCACCATCGTCGCGGGTCTCATCGCGGCCAGGCCCAGCCCCGGCGATGCGTTCACCGGCGTCGCACCCGACGCCGACCTGCTCACCATCCGCCAGCTGAGCCTGGCCTACGGCCCCAAGGCCACCAACGGCGGCCAGGCCCCGCCGGGTGCGATCCACAGCAGCGGCTACGGCAATGTGCTCACCCTCGCGGGTGCGGTGGTGCGCGCCGTCGATATGGGCGCCACCGTCATCAATATCTCCGAAGTCGCTTGCAGCGCAGCGGGAAGCGATACCGCCGACGCCGCGCTCGGCGCCGCGGTGAAGTACGCCTACGACCGCAATGTCGTCGTGGTCGCCGCCGCCGGAAATCTGCAGCAGGACGGCGCGTGCTCGAAGCAGAACGACGGCAGCGGCTGGGGCCGGGTGATCACGGTGGCCAGCCCGGCCTGGTTCACGCCGTATGTGCTCGCCGTCGGTTCGGTCGATCCCGACGGCAGCCCGTCGGAGCTGTCACTGCACGGTCCGTGGGTCGGCGTCTCGGCCATCGGCAGACAGATCGTCTCCCTCGACTCCAAACCCGGCGGCACCGGATTGGTCGACGGGTCGCGGGCCGAGGACGGTGTTCACCCCATCGAGGGAACGAGTTTCGCCGCACCACAGGTCGCCGGTCTGGCGGCGCTGGTGCGCTCGCGCTTTCCGCAACTCACCGCACCGCAGGTGATGGACCGGATCATCCGGACCGCGCACGCGCCGGGCCCCGGCCGCGACGACCGCATCGGCGCCGGGCTGATCGACCCGGTCGCCGCGCTCACCGCGCAACTGCCGGATCAGCCGGTCGCCGCGGGCGCGGACAAACCGCACCACATCGCCGCCCCGGTGGCCGAGCAAGGGCCGGACCCGCTGCCGCGCCGGGTCGCCGTCATCGGCTCCATCGCCTGCCTGGCCGCGCTGGGTATCGGTGCGGCACTTGCCATTCCGTTCCGGCGGCGCCGCCGCGAACCGGTCGACCTCGACCCCGACGTAACAGATCGATAGAGGACCCATGGTTACCGAAGGTTTCGTGCGCCGTCCCCGCATCGCCCCGCCTCGCGCGCCCGGCGGTGAGGTGGCACTGAACGCGCCGCCGGAGATCCAGCGCAACCTGCCGATGCCGCTGCTGATGAAGCTCATGCCGGTGGTGATGGTGGTCGCCGTCGTCGGCATGATCGCGTTCATGGTGATGATGGGTCGCAACCTGCTCGCCAACCCGTTCAGCATGATGTTCCCGATGATGATGATCATGTCGATGGGCGGCATGATGATGGGCATGCGGGGCGCGGGCCCCAAGAGCGCCGGCGAGCTCAACGAGGAGCGCAAGGACTACTTCCGCTACCTCGACCAGATGCGAAAAGAGGTGCGCCGCACCGGGAATAAGCAGCTGGAGGCGCTCACCTGGAGTCATCCCGAGCCGAGCGATCTGCCATCGATCGTCGGCACCCGCCGTATGTGGGAGCGCAGGCCCAACGATCCGGACTTCGGGCATGTGCGGGTCGGCGTCGGCAGCCATCGGCTCGCCACCAAGCTGGCTCGCCCGGAAACCGGTCCGCTGGAGGACCTGGAGCCGGTCTCCACCGTCGCGCTGCGCCGCTTCGTCCGCACCCACTCGGTGGTGCACCAGTTGCCCACCGCGGTATCGCTGCGGTCCTTCCCGGCCATCAACATCGGCGGCGATCTCGCCGAGGGCCGCACGCTGGTGTGCTCGATGCTGATGGAGCTCACCGCATTTCACGGACCGGACCACGTCGCCATCGCGATCGTCTGCGCCGACCCGGACACACCGGCCTGGTCGTGGGCGAAATGGCTACCGCACCTGCAACATCCGACCGCACGCGACGGAATGGGTTCGGCCAGAATGATGTACGGCTCGCTGGCCGAGCTGGAGACCGCCCTGTCCTCGGAACTGTTGGAGCGCGGCCGGTTCATGCGCAACCCGCAGCCGACTCAGGGCAGGCTGCACCTGGTCGTCGTCATCGACGACGGTTACGTCAACGGCACCGAGCGGCTGATCAGCGAATCCGGCCTGGATTCGGTGACCGTGCTCGACCTGACCGCGCCGGAGAACGGTCTGGCCGCGCGCCGCGGTCTGCAACTGGTGGTCGGCGACGGCGAGGTCAGCGCGCGCAGCGGCAGCGGTGTCGAGAAGTTCGCCACCGCCGACAAGGTCACCGTCGCCGAGGCCGAATCGTTCGCCCGCGGGCTGGCCCGTTTCCGGATCGCCACCGCGGCGCAGATCGTCAGCCTCGGCGACGAAACCCGTTCGGACCCGGGCCTGATGGCGCTGCTGAAGATTCCGGACGCCGCGCAGATCGACCCGGCCAAGGTGTGGCGCCCGCGCACGGCGCGCGAGCGCTTGCGGGTGCCCATCGGCGTGACGCCCGACGGCACCCCGGTTGAGATCGATATCAAGGAATCCGCCGAATACGGTATGGGTCCGCACGGATTGTGCATCGGCGCAACGGGTTCCGGTAAATCCGAATTCCTGCGCACGCTGGTGCTCTCCATGGTCACCACCCACTCGCCGGATGCGCTGAACCTGGTGCTCGTCGACTTCAAGGGTGGCGCGACATTCCTCGGCCTCGATCCGCTGCCGCACGTCGCGGCGGTCATCACCAACCTCGAGGAAGAGATCGCGCTGGTCGACCGCATGCGCGACGCGCTGGCCGGTGAGCTGAACCGCCGCCAGGAACTGCTGCGCTCGGCCGGAAACTTCGCCAACGTCACCGATTACGAGAAGGCAAGGGCCGCGGGCGCCGCGCTCGACCCGCTGCCCGCGCTGTTCATCATCGTCGACGAGTTCTCCGAATTGCTTTCGCAGAAGCCGGATTTCGCGGATCTGTTCGTGCAGATCGGCCGCCTCGGCCGGTCGCTGCACGTGCATCTGCTGCTGGCCTCGCAGCGGCTGGAGGAGAACAAGCTGCGCGGCCTGGACAGTCACCTGTCCTACCGCATCGGCCTACGTACCTTCTCCGCCAACGAATCCCGGGCCGTGCTCGGCATCACCGACGCGTACCACCTGCCGGGCATCCCCGGCTCCGGCTACCTCAAGAGCGACGCCGACGACCCGCTGCGCTTCAACACCACCTACGTTTCCGGCCCATACGTCTCACCCAGCGGCGGCAGGCAGGTGGACGGCAAGCTGTTCGGCGGGCAGTCCCCGACGGTATTCACCGCCGGCCTCGTCGAAATGCCGGAGCAGCCGGTCATCGAGGATGCGCCGGCGCGTCCGGCGCTGCCCGATCTGCCCCCGCCGCCCGGCAGTGCCGAGGCGGAGGCCGAGGGCATTCCGGAAACATTGCTCGGGGTCGTCGTGCGACGCCTCACCGGACACGGCCGTCCGGCGCACGAGGTGTGGTTGCCGCCGCTCGACGAATCGCCGACCGTGGATATGCTGCTGCCCGACCCGGATTGGCGTTCCCCGGTGAACCGGCACGGCCAGCTCTGGATGCCGATCGGCATCATCGACAAGCCGTACGAGCAGCGTCGCGATGTGCTCACCGTCCAATTGGGCGGTGCGCTCGGCAATGTCGCGGTCGTCGGCGGTCCGCAGTCGGGCAAGTCGATGACGCTGCGCACCCTGATCATGGCCGCCGCCGCGACGCACACCCCCGAGCAGGTGCAGTTCTACTGCCTCGACTTCGGTGGCGGCAGCATGGCCGCCACCCTCAACGGGGTTCCGCATGTCGGCTCGGTGGCCAACCGGCTCGACAGCGACCGGGTGCGGCGCACCATCGCCGAGATCACCACCCTGATGCGGCAGCGCGAGGAGCGCTTCGGCGAGCTCGGCATCGAATCCATGGTCGACTTCCGGCGGCGCAAGTACGCGCAGCTGGAGGCCAGGCTGATCAACGGCACCGAGCCCGACCCGAACGATCCGCTGGCCGCCGATCAATTCGGCGACGTCTTCCTGGTGATCGACGGCTGGGCGGTGATTCGCGAGGAATTCGAGTCGCTGGAGCCGCAGATCTATGCCATTGCGGCACAAGGCCTTTCGTACGGCATCCACCTGATGATCGCCGCGGCGCGCTGGGCCGAGATCCGGCCCGCGGTCAAGGATCAGATCGGCACCCGGCTCGAACTGCGCCTCGGCGATCCGTCGGACTCCGAAATGGGCAGGCGCACGGCCACTCTGGTGCCGGTCGGGCGACCGGGCCGCGGCCTCACCCCCGATCAGCTGCATATGCTCATCGCGCTGCCGCGGATGGATTCCATCTCCGATCCCACGACCGTCAACGACGGCATCAATGTCGCCAAGGCGCAGCTGGCGGAGATGTATCAGGGGCGGCGGGCGCCCGAGGTGCGCATGCTGCCGCATCAGATCAGCCGCGAAGAGGTGCTGGCGATCGGGCGCGCGCACGGTGTCGAGGTCGGGCCGACCAAGGTGCTCGTCGGGATCAGCGAGAACGAATTGGCGCCCTACGTCATCGATTTCGACGCCGATCCGCACTTCATGGCCTTCGCCGATACCGAATCCGGCAAGACGACGTTCCTGCGCAATATCGCCATGGGTATCGCGGAGAACTCGACCCCCGAACAGGCCAAGATCATCCTGATCGATTACCGCCGCACCATGCTCGGCGTGGTGGATCAGGATCGACTGGCCGGCTACTCCACCTCGTCACAGACCTCCGGTCCGATGATGGCGGAGCTGGCGCGGTTCATGTCCAAGCGCATCCCCGGCTCCGACATCACCCCGCAGCAGCTACGCGAGCGCAGCTGGTGGACGGGACCGGAGATCTTCGTGCTCGTCGACGACTACGACATGATCACCGCGGGCACCAATCCGCTGATCCCGCTGCAGGAATACGTGCCGCAGGCGCGGGATATCGGTCTGCACCTGATCATCACCCGCCGGGTCGGCGGACTGTCGCGCGCGCTCTACGACAACGTGATCGGCGCGATGAAGAACCTGTCGGTCGACACGCTGCTGATGAACGGTCCGCGCGACGAGGGCAGGCTCTTCGGTGAGGTGCGGCCGATGAAGCTGGTGCCCGGCCGCGGCATCCTCATCTCCCGTACCCGGGGACAGGAAATGGTGCAGATAGCCCATCTCCCACCGTTGTGAACACCGGCGGCGCGCTGCCGGGGCGGTGCTCCCGCCCCGCCAGCGCGGCCTCGAAATCCCAACTGTCGGTACATCTTTCGAATAGCGCGCAGGATGGTCCGGTGGCCACCGGACCCGCTATGCGCACCAGCTGGAATCCGGCCCGCCGGTAGTACTCGTGTAGCTCGGTGTTGGTGGTCCAGGCATCCAGCCGCACCCATGACCGTCCCTGCTCGAAGGCGAGCGCGCCCGCCTTCGCCAGCAGCCGGTGGCCGATGCGCTGCCCGGCGAAGCGCAGGTCGACGATCATGTAGTGCACGATCACCGCGTCGGCCAGCTCCCACGGCGACCAAAGCCCGGGATCGGCGCGGTCGTTCACCGTGATGGTGCCCGCGGGTTCGCCGTCCACCTCGGCGATCCAGGTTTCGCCCGCGTCGAGGGAACGGCCGACGGCCCTGGCGAAGATTTCGATCGGCTTACCGCGGCCGGCGACCGTCCACTGGTCCGAACCGCGTGCGGTGAGCCAGGCGGTGCGCTGCACCCGTAGTCGGCAGATCGTTCCAAGATCGCCGAGCGTCGCCTGGCGGAGCTCGATAGTCATGGCAGTGAGATACCTGGCCCATACGAAGTGCCGAGAGTCTTCTTGATTATGGCGGCACCCTCGGCATCGCCCAACTCGTAGGCGATCCGGTTGCGACTGGCGACCGACCGGTGTCTGGTCGCCCGGGTCACCCGCTCGTGGTTGGCGCCGATTCGCAAGTGGTCCAACAGGATTGTGCCCGCGGCCACGCCCAGCACGGCCGCCTCCTCCGCCGTCGCGGGGCGGGCGACCAGCGTGTCGCGGTGCGCGGTCTCGGCATGACCGCGCTCGGCCAGCCGCCGGGTCGTGCCCTCCGGAATGTCGTGTGGGGAGTCGATTCCGGTGGCCTCGGCCAGATCTCTCGGATAGAAGCTCACCTCCCAGGACCATGGCTCGTGATCTAGTAGTTGCACCACGGTGCGGGCCAGCACCCACGAGTCCTCCGGCACGCCGAGCCACAGCGCCACCTCGGCGGTGGCGGGCAACATTTTGGCGCTGAACTCCTTCGCCGGTTCGCGATGCGCGCCCCTGGCCAGTTCCTCGAAAATGTCGTGCGCGGATAGCGGGCGATCGGGTCTGATCGGGTCGGTGACAACGGATTCCAGCACTTCCTGATTGCGGACAATGGTGCCCCGGGAAGTTGCCGTATAGACCAGGTTTTCGGTGACCAGCAGCTGAATTGCGTTGCGAGCGGTGGTGATCGACACCTGCATTTGTTCGGCCAGTTCGGTGTGGCTGGGAAGTCGGTCGCCCGGCTGCCATTTGCCAGCGCGTATCTCCTCACGGAGGAGATACGCGATCCGGTGATAAGTCGGACCCTCCGGCATCTTGCTCCTCGGTTGGTCGTGCAGGTAACGAAGTGTACTCTTCGTGCCTTTCTACGGCCGGGTAACGCTTGACAGGGGCCTTCAGAGGTTTATTGTAATGAACGTCCTGATCCGGTGTTGTGCGGCGATGACGGCGAGGCAACGTGGCAGGTTCGGATACAACGGTCGTAATGGCTCTTCCCGGCACATCGCGGTGTGTCGAATCGGCAGTGCAGTCCGTGAGTCCAGGATTGCTGCCGACTTCCGATCTTCTGGTGCGGGCGTGTCGCGGGCACCGCGTCGTCGGTGGCCCGCTGCTATGGTTCGCCAGAGATTTGGCCGTACTACATGAGAGACGGCTGGTCGGCCGTGGCGGATCGGTGGACACCGATCCCACGGCGATCGTCGAAATCGAGCGTCGCAGAATCGAATTGGTGATGGCGATCGATGATTGGGTGGCGCGCACCGTACCGCGGCATCGCCTCGGTGCGACCCTGCATACCGAGACCGTCGGCGCGGTGATCGACCGCCTGGCCGAGTCGTCGGTGCGCGCGCACCACGCGTTGATGACGTTGGACGCCCACGACGACCGCCTACATGGGGCATGGCATCACCTCGCCGAATTGGCCGACGCCTACGACGATTTGGTGCGCGACGTGCTCGCCGGCCGTCGCCGCCTACCCGAGTGGTGATCAGCCAGTCCATGAGCGCCGTCCCCTCCGGCGCGAAATAGACACGGCCGGTTGGCAATTCATGCCGACCGGCCGTGTCCTGTTTCCAGTGTTGTTCGCACAAGTCTTTCGGCTTCTTGCGCGTGCAATTGCCTGTGCAAGAAGCCAATTGCTATGCGCGAGCGAATCGCCTACGGGCGCAAAGCCAACGGCCAGTGTTCGCACCGGTCCGGCTCCGGCAAACCGATAGCTCGCACCGACCGGTCGGGCCTATTGTCAAGTGCCCCTGGCGGATTCAGCTCCAATTGCGACGGTGATCGGTCGCGAAATCATCCGCGACCGTCGCGGCCAACTCGACATATGCCCGCTTTGTCGTCTTGTTCAACCTGTGCAGATCGATCTCCGCGCCCTCCGACATATGCGGATCGAACGGGATGATATGCACCGCGCGGCAACGCGACAGGAAATATTCGCGCAATTGTTGAATTCCGACATTCGGTGATCCGGCTCGCGGCGAATTGATCACCACCACCGCATTTCGCACCAAATGGTCGTGCCCGTGCAGCGACAGCCAATCCAGGGTGGCCGCGGCGCTGCGCGCGCCATCGATGGCGGGGGAGGAGATCAATACCAGCGAATGCGCCAGATCGAGCACGCCCGACATCGCCGAATGCATGAGGCCGGTGCCGCAGTCGGTGAGGATGATGTTGTAGAACCGCTGCAGGATCCGCGCGACGGCCCGGTACTCCTCCTCGCTGAACGCCTCCGACGCCGCCGGATCCCGTTCGCTGGCAAGCACTTCCAGCCGACTGGTCGACTGCGAGGTGTGCCTGCGCACGTCCGAGTAGCGCTGGATGGCCGGGTCGAGCAGCAGATCCCGCACCGTGGAGCGGGTCTGCAGCGGCACCCGCTGCGACAGCGTGCCGAAGTCCGGGTTGGCGTCGACGGCGATCACCCGGTCACCGCGGATCGAGGCGAAGGTGGAGCCGAGACCCATGGTGGTCGTGGTCTTGCCGACGCCGCCCTTCAACGAGAGCACCGCGATCCGGTAATCGCCGCGCACCGGTTGCCGGATCCGCGCCACCAACTCCTGCAAGCGCCGTTCCTCGGCCGACATGCCGGGGTTGATCGCACCGCGAGAGGCGTGATGCACCGCCTTGCGCCAGCCGGAACCCGGCGCCTTGGTCGCGCGCCGCATCGGCACATCGTCCAACGACGGCGGCGGCCCCTGCTGATACTGCGGCCCCTGCGGATACTGCCCCGCCCGGAACCCGCCCGTCGCCGGGCCGAGCCCGGGCACGCTCTGCACGTGCGGCCCGTACTGCCCCTGCTGATCAGGGCCAGGCGCATACGGCGGCGTGGGCCCGTAACCCGCTGCCGCACCAGAAGTTTCGCCCGGCGCGTAATGGCCACCCGGCTGACCGCCGCCCGGCGCCTGACCGACCGGCCCAGCTTGGTCGCTGGTCGGTGCGTATCCGGTCGGCGCGCCTTGGCTCCCTGGCCCGTGCGGGCCTGGTTGGTCGCTGCCTGGCGCGTATCCGGTTGGTGCACCTTGGTTACTCGGTCCGTGCGGGCCCGGTTGGTCGCTGCCGGGCACGTATCCGGTTGGCGCGCCTTGGTTGCCGGGTCCGTGCGGGCCTGGTTGGTCGCTGCCTGGCGCGTATCCGGTTGGTGCACCTTGGTTGCTCGGTCCGTGCGGGCTCGATTGGTCGCTGCCGGGCACGTATCCGGTTGGCGTGCCTTGGCTTACTGGCCCGTGCGGGCCCGGTTGGTCGCCGCCAGACACATATGCGGTTGGTGCGCTTTGGTTGCCCGGTCCGTGCGGCCCAGCTTGGTCGCTGGTCGGTGCATATCCGGTCGGCGTGCCTTGGCTCCCTGGCCCGTGCAGGCTCGGCTGGTCGCTGCCAGGCACGTATCCGGTTGGTGCGCTTTGGTTGCCCGGTCCGTGCGGCCCAGCTTGGTCGCTGGTCGGTGCATATCCGGTCGGCACGCCTTGGCCCCCTGGCCCATGCAGGCTCGGCTGGTCGGTGCCTGGTGCGTATCCGGTTGGCGTGCCTTGGTTGCCCGGTCCGTTTGGTCCGGGTTGGTCGCTGGTCGGTGCGTATCCGGTTGGCGTGCCGGGTCCGGGCTGGTCGCCGGTTGGTGCATACGGCGGCTGGTGGAATCCCGCCTGCGCATCCGGACCGCCGGGTGCGGCGGATGGTTGCCCGTATCCGGCCGGGACACTTGGGTTTCCGCTCACCGGTGGCTGATGGAATCCGGCGCCGCCCGGCGCGGACTGGTTCATGCCGGGCGTGTATGGCGGCTGTCCGGGAACGTACGGTCCCGTCGGCGCATACCCGACTCCGGGAGGGAGGTAGGAGGCGGGCTGATCGCTGACCGGCGCATACGGCGGAGCGGCCGGACCGGGCCCGTACGGATTCTGGCCGGGCGCTTGCGGATTCGGCGGACCACTCGCATAACCCGTCGGCCCGTACTGGGGCTGCCCACCACCATTGGCATCACGTGACGAATCGCCGGGCTGGTTCGGGGATCCGGGCAGATCACCCACATAACCCATCGTTCCGGCGGATGTATCACCGGCGGGCGCATAGTCGGCGGCCTTGGCCAACGCCTCCGCCTCGGTCGCCTCGTACTGGGCGGAAACTCGATGGCGGCCACCGACGCCCGAGCGTCCGGCGCCCGCATCGGATCCCGAGGTCACCCATCCGGAATCCGCTTGTCCGGGCGCACCGGATCCCTCCGGCGTCAGCGGTCCGGTCTGCCAACTCCCGCCGGACAGCCGCCCACCGGACAGTCGCTGCGGCTCCGCGGCACCATTCGGCCGCGCGGACTCGCCGCCGCGCGAAGTCTCATCTGCTCCATTACCCGCGTCGAATTCGGCCGCATCGGTTTCGCCGGGCCGAACCGGCACCGGGCCGGACCCCTCGGCTGCCGCGGACCGCACCGGTATCGAGCCGGGTGCGTCGCCGAATTCGACTGAGCCGGAGCCTATTTCGCCTGGACCGGCAGGGATGCCAGGTCCGGATCTGTGCGGCGCGGAGCGGTCCTGATCCGTACCGTGGCCGCTTTCCGGCGTCCCCGAACTTCCTTGCGCGCCAACGACTCCCGCATCGGGCCGCACCGCGCTGTCGGCTCCGGTCGCGGACTGGAATGCCGCCGAACTGTCGTGCGTGGCTCGGAATCCCGGACCGGTTTCGATCGCGCCGGATTCGGGTGTCCCTGGCCGCGAGCCCGGTCCGTCATCGAGTCCGGGTGTGCCAGGTGCGGATTCGCCGCGGGTCGGCGCAGCTCCCTCGACCGCTCCCGGCGATACCGGGCCGGCGGCGTCGGGCGTCGCACCGGAACGGCCTGCCTCCGTGGCGATCTCGCCCGACGGGTCGGCGAATTCGCCGGGGGGTGGCGGCAGTTCGAGATCGGGGCGGGGTGGCAGCGGGTCCGGCCGGTTGAGCCAGGCGGGCGGGGCCTGTGGTCCGGACTGCGGGATGCCCGGCTCGCCGCTCGGCGGAGTGACCCCCGGTGCGGCGGCCGGATTCGGTCGCGATGCGGAACCCTGTTCCGGCGCAGCGGAATCCGGCGTCACCAACCATGGCGGCGGTGCGTCGGTCTCCGGAGTTTCCCGGCCGCTCGGACCGGGTGTTGCCTGCTGTTCGCCGCTGGGTGAATGTGGTTGCCCCACGGGCGATTCCGGCAGCGGTGGCCGCGGCGGCAGATCCGGTCGCGCCGCTTGATAGCGGACCGTTGCCTCGGTGGACGGCGGCGGCTGCTCCGGCTGCGCGAGTTCCGCTGCGGGCGGCGTGAATTCGGCGTTCGGCGTCGGCCGGGTGCCGAGCGGCTGGAATGCGGCGGAGGGCTGTGACGGATGGCGCGTCGGCAGCGGATGGCGCGGCGGTTCCGGCTGCTGCTGCGGCCCGGACTGTGGCCCGCCCTGCTGCGGCTGTGGCCCGCCCTGCTGCGGCCCGGATGGACCCCACGGACCATCCGGCCTGCCGTGCGGTTCGGCATAGAACTGCGGCGGAGTGCCCTGCGGCCCCTGCATGGGCGGCCCCTGCGGCGGCATCGCCTGCGGCTGCTCCGGCTGCTCGTCGCGGCCCCGGCGCCAACCCTTGCGGCGCTTCTCCGGCCGGGAGCCCTCCTGGCGCTCCGGCTCGGCGGGCCGCGTCTTGAAACGTCCGCGCTTCGGCGTTTCCGGGATGAGGTCTTCGTGCGGCAGATTCTGGACCGGCGCCTCGTAACCGACCTGAGTGACTTCGCTCTCGGATAGCCACGGCGGCAGCATGGGGAGGCCGTCGTCTTTGCGACTCACTGCTCCACCTCGCTGGCACTCGGTTGCGCGTTCGCCATGGGCGCTGCGACGATGGTTCGCCCGCTGCGCTCGCTCACGCACTTCCCCCTGGTTCTGCTGGACCGGATTACCTGGACAGCGGCCAGTTTACGCGACACTCGTCACGATCCGTGGCCCAGCCTGTCGGCCTAACTTAGCCGACCAGCCGTTGTTTGTTGCGTCGATGGGAAATCGTCGAGGCCCGCCCCGCCGCATGTCCCAGCATCGTGCACGAGGTGTGCGTTTTTGCCGGATCCGGCGCGTCCCGGTAAGCTTGAGCAGCGGTGCATCTACGCGCCGACTGTTCGCGTGCGGCCGGAAAGGTCAACCGACTGGTTCACACCGGACAGCTACCAGCAATCTAACCAAGGTTGAGCCTAAACCGGGATCGCGGAGGACATGGCGAAGAAGGACGGGGCCATCGAGGTCGAGGGTCGAGTTGTCGAGCCGCTGCCCAATGCGATGTTCCGTATCGAGCTCGAGAACGGACACAAGGTTCTCGCGCACATCAGCGGGAAGATGCGGCAGCACTACATCCGTATCCTTCCCGAAGACCGCGTGGTCGTCGAGCTTTCGCCGTACGACCTGAGCCGCGGCAGGATCGTTTACCGCTACAAGTAATCCCCTGGGCGTTTGCGGGGGTCGCGACCTCCGCATCCCCGCCCGAGCGGCGATGTAAGACCCCGGTGACCAGCCGTTGTCATGCGGGCGACATAATAGAGACTTCCCCAGCCGTCGGCTGGGGAAAAACTGTGTTCACACCCCTGTGAACCACAACGAGATTGGACGGACGTGAAGGTTCAGCCGAGCGTCAAGAAGATCTGCGAGAAGTGCAAGGTGATCCGCCGCCACGGCCGGGTCATGGTGATCTGCGACAACCTGCGCCACAAGCAGCGCCAGGGCTGATCCCCGCCAAGCACCGAATCGCGGTTCGGATTGGCAACAAGAAGAAGAACTCCCAGCTCCAGCCGCACGCTGTGGAAATTCGGGTCTTTTCCCAGGAAATCAGCCCGAGGCGTGCACGCAAACCACCGGTACGGAGGCCGGTGCCCCAACCAAGAAGCGGGGAACGGACAGGGAGCAGACCTCCGCAACAGTAAGGAAGCTGCCACATGGCACGTCTCATGGGCGTCGACCTCCCGCGCGAAAAGCGCATGGAGATCGCGCTGACCTACATCTACGGCATCGGCCGTACCCGCTCCAAGGAGATCCTTGCGCAGACCGGCGTCAGCCCGGACCTGCGCTCGAAGGATCTCAGCGACGACGATCTGACGAAGCTGCGTGACTACATCGAAGCCTCGGATATGAAGGTCGAGGGTGACCTGCGCCGCGAGGTGCAGGCCGATATCCGTCGCAAGATCGAGATCGGCTGCTACCAGGGCCTGCGCCACCGCCGTGGCCTGCCCGTGCGTGGCCAGCGCACCAAGACCAATGCGCGCACCCGTAAGGGCCCGAAGCGCACCGTCGCAGGCAAGAAGAAGTAGGGGATAAAGGATGCCTCCGAAGAGTCGGGCCTCCGGCCCCAAGAAGACCCAGAAGTCGCGTCGCAGGGACAAGAAGAACGTCCCGCACGGCCACGCGCACATCAAGAGCACGTTCAACAACACGATCGTGTCGATCACCGACCCGGCGGGCAACGTCATCTCCTGGGCGTCGTCGGGCCACGTCGGCTTCAAGGGTTCGCGCAAGTCGACCCCGTTCGCCGCGCAGCTCGCTGCCGAGAACTGCGCCCGCAAGGCGCAGGAGCACGGCGTCAAGAAGGTCGACGTGTTCGTCAAGGGCCCGGGTTCGGGCCGCGAGACCGCGATCCGTTCGCTGCAGGCCGCAGGCCTCGAGGTGGGCACGATCTCCGATGTCACCCCGCAGCCGCACAACGGCTGCCGTCCGCCCAAGCGGCGTCGCGTCTAGCGGGAAAGGAATAGCGAAAAATGGCTCGTTATACAGGCCCTATCACCCGCAAGTCGCGTCGTCTGCGCGTCGACCTCGTCGGCGGCGACCAGGCGTTCGAGCGTCGCCCCTACCCGCCGGGCCAGCACGGCCGGGCGCGGATCAAGGAGAGCGAGTACCTGCTCCAGCTGCAGGAGAAGCAGAAGGCTCGCTTCGCCTACGGCGTCATGGAGAAGCAGTTCAGCCGGTACTACAAGGAGGCCAACCGCCTCAAGGGTAAGACCGGTGACAACCTGCTCCGTCTGCTCGAGTGCCGTCTCGACAACGTCGTGTACCGCGCCGGTCTGGCCCGTACCCGCCGTCAGGCCCGCCAGCTGGTCAGCCACGGTCACTTCCTGGTGAACAACAAGAAGGTGGACGTTCCCAGCTTCCAGGTGAGCCAGTACGACATCATCGATGTCAAGGAGAAGTCGCTCGGCACGCTGCCGTTCCAGGTTGCCCGCGAGACCGTCGGCGACCGGCCGGTTCCCGGCTGGCTGCAGGTGATCCCGGGTCGTCTGCGGATCCTGGTGCACCAGCTTCCGGAGCGCGCCCAGATCGATGTGCCGCTGCAGGAACAGCTGATCGTCGAGTACTACTCGAAGTAATCAGCTTCTGCTGCCGTCCCACCGTCGCTGTCGATCAGCCCCGGCTCCGGCCGGGGCCCCGATCGGGATGACGAGGGAATCCCCAAGACGTGGCGTCAAATAGTGGGCGCCCCAAAAGGAGGAAGATCCTAATGCTGATTTCACAGCGTCCGACGCTGACCGAAGAGGTCGTCGCCGAGAACCGCTCGAAGTTCACCATCGAACCGCTCGAGCCGGGCTTCGGTTACACCCTCGGCAACTCGCTGCGGCGTACCCTGCTGTCCTCGATCCCGGGGGCCGCGGTCACGAGCATCCGCATCGACGGCGTCCTGCACGAGTTCACCACCGTCCCGGGCGTGAAGGAGGATGTCACCGACATCATCCTGAACCTCAAGGGTTTGGTCGTGTCCTCGGAGGAGGACGAGCCGGTGACGATGTACGTGCGCAAGCAGGGCCCGGGCACCGTCACCGCCGGTGACATCGTGCCGCCCGCCGGCGTTGTCGTGCACAACCCGGATATGCATATCGCCACCCTGAACGACAAGGGCAAGCTGGAGATCGAGCTCGTGGTCGAGCGCGGTCGCGGTTACGTCCCGGCGGTGCAGAACAAGGCGTCCGGCGCGGAAATCGGCCGCATCCCGGTGGATTCGATCTACTCGCCGGTGCTCAAGGTGACCTACAAGGTCGAGGCCACCCGTGTCGAGCAGCGCACCGACTTCGACCGGCTCATCCTGGACGTGGAGACCAAGAACTCCATCAGCGCGCGGGACGCGCTCGCCTCGGCGGGCAAGACCCTGGTCGAGCTGTTCGGCCTGGCCCGTGAGCTGAACGTCGAGGCCGAAGGCATCGAGATCGGCCCCTCGCCGGCCGAGGCGGATCACATCGCCTCGTTCGGTCTGCCGATCGAGGATCTGGACCTCACCGTCCGGTCCTACAACTGCCTCAAGCGCGAGGGTGTGCACACGGTGGGCGAGCTCGTCGCCCGCACCGAGTCGGATCTGCTGGACATCCGCAACTTCGGCCAGAAGTCCATCGACGAGGTCAAGGTCAAGCTGCACGCGCTCGGCCTCTCGCTGAAGGACAGTCCGGCGTCGTTCGATCCGTCCAGCGTGGTGGGTTACGACGCGAGCACCGGGACGTGGAGCGACAGCGGCACGTTCAGTGACACCGATGGCGGCGAGCAGGACTACGCCGAGACCGAACAGCTCTAGGCCGACGGGGTAGGCACCCCGGCCCGGCCTCTCATAAGGAGAACCAACAATGCCCAAGCCCAAGAAGGGTGCCCGCTTCGGCGGGTCGGCGTCGCACCAGAAGGCGATCTTCGCCAATCTGGCCACGGCGCTCTTCGAGCACGGCCGGATCACCACGACCGAGGCCAAGGCCAAGGCCGTGCGCCCCTACGCCGAGAAACTGATCACCAAGGCGAAGGCCGGCTCCCTGGCCGACCGTCGCGAGGTGCTGAAGGTCATCCGCAACAAGGACGTGGTGCACGCCCTGTTCGCGGAGATCGGCCCGTCGTTCGAGGGGCGCGAGGGTGGCTACACCCGCATCACCAAGACGCTGCCGCGTAAGGGTGACAACGCGCCGATGGCGGTCATCGAGCTGGTCCGGGAGAAGACCGTGACCAACGAGGCCGACCGCGCCCGTCGCGTTGCCGCGTCGCAGAAGGCCGAGGCTCCGGCCGCCGAGGCGAAGACCGAAGAGGTCGTCGCCGAGGCGCCCGCCGCCGAAGAGGCCGCTGAGGACAAGAAGGACGCCTGACACTGCTCGCGTTCTGAACGAGCCCGCCGCACCCACTGGGGGCGGCGGGCTCATTCATATCCGAAGTATGGGAGTGGTTGATACCGTGCAGAATTCAGCGGATCAGTCGAATGCCGCCGAGCGCCCGACCGAGGAATCGGCTGTGCCGCAAGAGGTTTCCGCACCGGTGCGGGTGCGCCTCGATATCTCCTATGACGGAACGGATTTCATCGGCTGGGCGCGTCAGCCGGGGTTGCGCACGGTGCAGGGCGTGCTGGAGGAATCGCTGACCAAGGTCTATCGCGAACCGATCCAGCTCACGGTCGCGGGCCGCACCGACGCCGGTGTGCACGCGGAAGGTCAAGTGGCGCACTTCGATACGTCCGCCGAGTTCGACGCGGGCAAACTCGTGCACCGCATGGCGCGCTTCCTGCCGAAGGATGTGCGGATCAAGGACGCGCGGATCGCGCCGCCCGAATTCGATGCCAGGTTCTCGGCGATTCGCCGCCACTACGCCTACCGGTTGACCACCGCCCCGTACGGCGCCGAACCGCTGCGGGCCCGCAGCGTTGTGGCCTGCCGCCCCGGCGTCGATATCGCCGCGATGTCGGAGGCGTCGCGAAAACTGTTGGGCCTGCACAACTTTGCCGCCTTCTGTCGCCGCCGTGATGGCGCGACCACGGTCCGCGAACTGCAGCGCTTCGATTGGGTGCGCGAGGGCGAACTGCTCACCGCGTACGTGAGCGCCGACGCCTTCTGCTGGTCCATGGTGCGCAGTCTGGTCGGCGCGGTGCTCGCGGTGGGCGAGGGTAGGCGTTCGCCCGACTGGGTCGCCACGCTGCTCGCGGAAACCGAGCGCTCCAGCGCGGTCACGGTCGCGCCCGCGCACGGGTTGAGCCTGATCGCGGTGGACTATCCGGCGGATTCCGATTTGGCCGCGCGCAATGCGCAGACCCGCGAGATGCGCACGGTCCCCGGAGCCGTCGAAGGCTGCTGCGGCGACTGATAGGGAACCCCCGCGCCGCGACGGGAGGGGCACGATGCGGCGCGGGAGTCGTTCGGCGTCAGTTCTTGGACGAAGTGCCGGCCTCGATGGTGCGCGGCTGGCTGGATCCCTGGATCTCGATGCGCCGCGGCTTGGCCTTCTCGGCGATCGGGATGGTTACGGACAGGACGCCGTTGTTGTAGGTCGCGCTGATCTTCTCGGAATCGACATTGTCGCCGAGGCTGAGTTGGCGCATGTACGTGCCCGCGAACCGCTCGGAGGCGATCCACTGCACGTTTTCCTCGCTGGGTGCACTGCGCTGCGCACGCAGGGTCAGGGTGCCGTTGTCGACGCTGACATCCACTGAGCCTGGGTCGACGCCGGGCAGATCGGCGTTCAAGACGTAGTGGTCACCAGCCTTGAACAGATCCATCGGCATGAATCGCGGCGCGCGCGCGGAACCTGCGGTCTCACCGAGCAATTGGCGAGCGACAGTGTCGATGTCATGGAACGGATCAAACCGGAGCACAGCGAATCACCTCCCATTCGCTAGCGATGACGCCTGCCACGGCGACAGGCGCCAGAAGCTGTGCATGCCCTACATTAGCACTCTCGGATGGAGAGTGCTAAGACCTCTGGGAAAATTTCCCGGAATAGGTGCGGCGACAGCGGGGTTCGTCCAGGCATGACATTCGACAATCTCGGACGGTTCGGCGTGTGGCGGCGATATTCCGGGTTCACCCCGGAGCAGGCGCGGGAGCTGGAGGAGCTCGGTTACGGCACGCTCTGGCTCGGCACTTCGCCGCCCGACGAGCTTCCGGTAGTCGAATCCCTCCTGGACGCAACGGAATCCATTGCGGTCGCCACCAGCATCGTGAATATCTGGGCCACCGACCCCAAGCGGATCGCCGAATCCTTCCACCGGATCGAGGCGCGTTTTCCGGGCCGCTTCCTGCTCGGTATCGGCGCGGGGAATCCCGAGGTCAACTCCGCCTACCAGAAGCCGTACGACGCGCTCGTCGAATATCTCGACGCGCTCGACGCCGCGGGCGTTCCCAAGGAGCGGCGGGCCCTCGCCGCGCTCGGTCCGAAGGTGCTGAAGTTGGCCGCCGAGCGGTCGGCCGGTGCGCTGCCGTATCTGGTGCCGACGGCGCACACCGCGAGCGCGCGCGAAATCCTCGGTCCCGAGGCGCTGCTGGCCACCGAGCACAAGGTCGTCGTCGATGCCGATTTGGTGCGGGCCAGGCAGACGGCGCGGCCGCGCGTCGGAATGTATCTGGATCTGCGGAACTACACCGCGAACCTGCGCCGCTTCGGCTTCACCGACGAGGACCTGGCCAAGCCGGGCAGCGATCGGCTCGTCGACGCCGTCGTCGCGTCCGGTGATGTGGCGGCGGTTGTCGAGAAGTTGACCGAACACCTGCGCGCAGGCGCGAATCATGTCGCCCTGCAGGTTCTGAATCTGGACGAATCGGGCGCGCTGAAAACCCTGGCTCCGCTGCTGAAAGCGGTCTAGCCAGCGGTTTCGATCGTCCTAAGGGAACGTTAGAAAACCCGGCGCGAACTTCCGCCGAAGCTGTGAGGGCAGCCACACTCGTTCACTGACGCACCGCTGCGTTTGATGGAGGAGGTTCAGTGACTACGACACAGCCCACGGGCGAGCGCCGGGTCGTCGGGAATGTTTTGCGCGGTTCCATCGGCAATCTCGTCGAATGGTACGACTGGTACGTCTATGCCGCGTTCAGCGTCTATTTCGCGAAGGCGTTCTTCCCCAAGGGCAATGCGACCGCTGAGCTGATGTCCACCGCGGCGGTGTTCGCGGTGGGCTTCCTGATGCGGCCGATCGGCGGCTGGCTGCTGGGCCGCTATGCGGACCGGTTCGGCCGCCGCTCGGCGCTGACACTGTCGGTGACGGTGATGGCGGCGGGCTCGCTGCTGATCGCGGTGACGCCCGGCTATCAGACCATCGGGCTGCTCGCGCCCGCGGTGCTGCTGATCGCCCGTCTGCTACAAGGGCTTTCGGTCGGCGGCGAATACGCGACGAGCGCGACCTACCTGTCCGAGGTGGCATCGACGGGTAAGCGCGGGTTCTACTCCAGCTTCCAGTACGTGACGCTGGTGGCGGGTCAGCTGGTCGCGCTCGGTGTGCAGATCGTGTTGCAGCAGTTCATCACCGACGCGCAGATGACCAACTGGGGTTGGCGCATCCCGTTCCTCATCGGCGCGGCCGGCGCGCTCATCGTGATGTGGCTGCGGCGGCATATGGATGAGTCCGAGCAGTTCAAGGCCGAGGCCGAAACCGTTCCGCTGATCGGCAACACCAACGACGTGCTGTCCGCGATCGGCGTCGAGGCGGCGAAGCCGAAGGCGCAGCGCGGTTCTCTGCGCATGCTGCTGGATTATCCGAAGGAGTGCCTGCTCGTCGTCGGTTTGACGCTCGGCGGCACCGTGGCCTTCTACACGTACACGACGTACATGCAGAAGTTCATGATCAACACCTCGCATATCCCCAAGGGCACCGCGGCGTGGATCAATTTCGTTGCGCTGCTTGTGTTCGTGGTGTTGCAGCCGCTGGCCGGCGCGCTCTCCGACCGGATCGGTCGGCGCAAGCTGCTCATCTTCTTCGGTGTCGGCGGCACGCTGCTGACCGTGCCGATCATGTCGGTGCTCGCGCACACCAGGAATACGGTGGCGGCATGGGCCCTGATGATGCTGGCGCTGATCATCATCTCCGGCTACACCTCGATCAACGCGATCGTGAAGGCCGAGCTGTTCCCCACCAAGATCCGCGCGCTCGGCGTCGGCCTGCCGTATGCGCTGACCGTCGCCATCTTCGGTGGCACCGCGGAGTACATCGCGCTGTGGCTGAAGGATCACAAGCACGAGTCGGTGTACTTCTGGTATGTCGCCGCCTGCATCCTGGTCTCGCTGGTCACCTACCTCTTCATGCGGGAGACCTCGGAGGACTCGACCATCGACGCCGAGGGCGTCTCGGAAACCACCGCATCCGAGCCGAATCGTGAGTTCACACCCACTCACTGAGACCGCGCCCGATCCGGCCGTGCGCGCCGAGCCTTCGCTGTGCGAGGATCGGCGCGTGCGGCTTGCGGTGGTCGAAGATGACGACGGTGTTGGCGATGCGCTGGTAGAGGCGCTGAATGCCCGTGGTTATCAGGCCGAGCGCAAGCGCCGCGGCGCCGACCTGCTCACCGCGCACCGCGGTTATGACGCGGTGATCCTGGATCTCGGTCTGCCCGACGGCGACGGGCTGCAGGTGCTGCGGCAGCTGCGCGAGGTCAGTTCGGTGCCGGTGCTGATCCTCACCGCGCGCAGTGACGAGCGGTCCATCGTGCGTGGCCTGCGCGGCGGGGCCGACGACTATCTGGTGAAGCCGCCGCGCATCGCCGAGCTGATGGCCCGGTTGGAGACCGTGATGCGGCGCGCGGCGGTCGCGGCGCAGCCGGCGCGGTCCGAGGTGATCACCGGGGATGTGCGAGTCGACCTCGCGGCCCGGATCGTCGAGGTGGGCGGTGAGCCGATTGCCTTGACCCAGAAGGAATTCGAGTTGGTCGAGGCTTTGGTCGAACGGCCGGGCGCCGCGGTGAGCAGGCAGCAGTTGATGGATCGAATATGGGGGGATGCGTTCGTCGCGGTCTCGCGGACCTTGGATGTGCACATGACCGGCTTGCGCGCGAAGCTGCGCAGGCCGGGATTGATCACCACCATTCGCGGTTACGGATATCGGTGGGGGCAGTGACGACCGAGCTATCCAGGGGGACGGTCGAGCGGCGCGAGGCAGCGGGATGCGGCGGCGCCTGCTCATAGCCTTGACGGTATTCGCGGCCATCGCGGTGCTCGCCTTCGCGGTACCGCTGTCGTTGACCGTCGCCACCAGCCGGACGCAGGAACTGGTGCTCGGCCGCTCCGGTGACGCCGATCGTTTCGCCACCCTCGCCGATGCGGGCGAGGCGGCGGGCGATGTGCGCATGCTCAGCGATGAGGTCGGCAGATATCACGACCTCTACGGTGAGAACGTGCTGATCGTCAACGCCACGGGCGAGGTGAGCGTGAACGCGGGCGCCGATATCGACGATCCCGACGTCGCGGCAGCCGTGTCAGCCGCCCGGCGTAACCAGCGCCCGCAGGCCGCCGACCGGCTCACCCCGTGGAGCAGTCCCACCATGCTGATCGCCCGGCCGGTCGGCACCGGTCTGCAGGTCAACGGCGCGGTGGTGATCGAGGCATCCACCGCGCGGGCCCGCGCCGATATCGCCGAGGACTGGGCGGTGATCGCGCTCGGCGCCGCCGCCGCGATGGCCTTCTTCACATTGCTGGCGCTCACCCTGAGCCGCTGGGTGCTGCGGCCGCTGGCGGCGCTTTCGCACGCGGTCGCGGAATTGACCGCGACGCTGCCGAAGCCACGTCCGGACGCGCCCGTGCCGGTCTCCATCGCGCGCAGGCACGGCGGCCCGCCGGAGATGCGCAAGGTGGCCGAATCCTTCGACGTGATGGCGCTTGCCGTCGCCGATTCGGTGGACGCGCAGCGGCAACTGGTCGCCGACACCGCACATGCTATGCGAAACCCGCTGGCCGCCTTGACTATTCGACTCGATTCGCTGGAGTGCGATATTCCGGAGCGCGCGCGTGCCACCTTCCGCGGCGCCAGCGCCGAGGTGGATCGGCTCACCGCGCTGCTGGACGGGCTGCTCAACCTCGCCGTCGCGGAGACGCCCGCCGCATTCGACGTGGCGCACAACGGCGCGGAGGCCGATAATCATTGCGACGCGGTCCAAGTCGTCGCAGACCGGATCGATGCCTGGCATTCCGCATACGAGAGCGCCGGGCAGAAGCTGACCTCGGCGACCGTGATGGCACACGCCGACGTCGCGGTCTCCGCCGATGTGCTCGCGCAGATTCTCGATGTGCCGCTGAGCAATTCGAGCCGCTACGCCGGACCGGGCGCCCACGTCGTCGTCACCGTCGTCACCGATCTGGTGTGGGTGACGATCATGGTGCGCGACAACGGGTCCGGCGTCCCCGACGGTGAGATCGACAAGTTGACAACCCGTTTCTTCCGTGGCTCCACCGCGCCTGCGGGCGGTTCCGGGCTCGGCCTGCCCATCGCCGCCGCCCTCACCCAGGCCCGCGGCGGCACCTTGACGGTGGAAGCCGGGCAGCCGCAGGGACTTTCGGTGGTCATCCGGCTACCGGCGGTGGTACCGGAATGAACCGGCGGCGATTTCTCGCGGCGGCGGGACTCGCCGCGCTCGGGCTGGCCGGATGCGGGCCCGACGGGGGAGCGGGGCGAGTGCGGCTGGCCTCGGGCGAGGTCGGCGGCTTCTACGAGGCGTTCGCCCGGAAGATGGCCGCGGCGGCGGCCGCCGACGGCACCATCCACATCGATGTGGTGACCACCGCCGGATCGCAGGACAATCTGACGATGCTCGCCGGCGGCCGGGTGGATGCCGCACTGACACTTGCCGATTCGGTCGGCCGCTCCGATGAGCAGGTGCTCGCGCTCGGCCGCGTATACGAGAACTACCTGCAGATGGCGGTGCGCAAGGACAGTCCGATCCACGCCGTCGCCGATCTGCGCGGCCTGCGGTTGAACTGGGGCGCCGAGGGCTCCGGCGCCGCGCTCACCGGGACCAGGATCCTGCGTGCCGCGGGTCTCGACCCGGACAGCGATGTGGAGATAGTCCATCGCCCGCTGCGCGATTCGGTGTCGAGCGTGCTGAGCGGCGAGGCCGACGCGCTGCTGTGGGCGGGCGGCGTACCGACAACGCTGCTGGAAGTGCCTGCCCACCTGCGCCTCATCGATCTCGGCGACCTGGCCGCGCCGATGCGGGAACTCTTCGGACCCGTATACGACCGCGTCGACATCCCCGCGACCGCGTACCCGGGCGCACCCGCCGTGCGCACGATAGGCGTGACGAACCTGCTGCTCGCCTCGGCGGCGATGGCCGACAGCACGGCCGCCGCTCTGGTGGAACTGCTTGTGTACAAGGCGGATTCGCTGGTTCCGGCGGAGGCCGCGGGCACCCAGTTCCTGGACGGGCGCTCGCTGATCAACACCGGAACCATTCCGCTGCACCCCGGCGCGGCCTCGGTCTACCGGCGCTGGCACGGCTGAGAAGCCGAATGCCATGCGGGAACAGGTCTTCCGGGATCAGGGCCTGGACGCGGTGGCAATGGTTTTCTGGTAGTCGTCGATGATTCGGACCGCGTCGGCGCCCGTTCGCTCCTGTAGGTCGTACTGCCGGTTGGCGAGGACGATCGTGGAAGTCGGTTCGCGGCGGCGGTTTTCGTAGCGCATCAGGGCATCGGCCGGATCGTCGCCCACGGCGAGCTCGTCGGCGAGCACGCTCGCGTCGAGGATGGCCTGGGTGCCGCCGAGTGCGCCAACGGGGTACATCGGATGTGCGGCATCACCGAGCAGCGTCACGCGGCCGCGCCCCCACCAGGGCAGCGGGTCGCGGTCGACCATCGGGTATTCCAGAATGTCGGTGCTCGCCGCGACGAGTCCCGGCACATCCAGCCAGCCCAGGGCGAAATCGGCGACGTGGGGCAGCGCGTCGTCGGCGCTGGCGGCGCGGTTGAAGCCCGCATCGTCGTCCAGCCAGCCCGGTTCCGAAACCGTTACCAGCGCAACCCAATTCACCAGGGAACGGCCAGGAGCGGTACGGCTCGAGATCGGATAGGCCACCAGGCGGGTCGGGCCACCGTTGACGATCACCATGGATTGCCCGGTCAGGAACGAATCGGCTTCCGCCATGCCGCGCCACATCCGCAGGCCCGACCAGTGCAACCGCATCCGGTCCGGATGCAGCCGGGCGCGCACCGCCGAATGCAGTCCGTCCGCACCGATCAGCAGGTCCGCCATCTCGGTTTCGTGGCCGCCGCTGTTCCGGTCGAGGGTGGTTATCCGCACCGATTGTCCATCCTGACGCAGATCCGTCAGCTGGATACCCGTCCGCACGGCGTCGGCGCCGAGGCGTTCGCGCACCGCGTCGAGCAGCAGCAGCTGTAGTTCACCGCGGTGGATCGAATATTGCGGCGCCGCATTCCCCGCCGCGCGGCCGCGGGATTCGGTCAGGATCCGGTTGCCGTGCCGGTCGCAGTAGATGTACTCGGCGGTCGCCACGCCGGTCGCGGCCAACCGGTCGCCGAGGCCGAGTTCGGTCAGCACCGCCACCGCCTCCGATTGCACGTTGATGCCGACGCCGAGCGGCGCGATGGTGCGCGCGCTTTCGATGACGGTGGCCTCGATTCCCTTGGCGTGCAGGCTGAGTGCCGCGGTCAACCCGCCGATTCCGGCACCGGCGATGACGATGTTCTGCTCTCCCATGATTCTCACTCCATCTGTCGCTTGTTCTCAGCGTGCGCCTCGGGATTCCAGCAGTCCAACAGCTGGTTGTGATCGGAACTAGCATTGCTGGATATGGAGTTACGCCGCTTGGAATACTTCGTCGCCGTCGTGGAGGAGGCGAACTTCACCAGAGCCGCGGACCGGGTGCATGTGGCCCAATCGGGTCTGAGCGCCCAAATCCGCAAGCTGGAGGGCGATCTCGGGGCCGTGCTGCTGGACCGTTCCGCGCGGGACGTCGTCCCGACCGAGGCGGGCCGGGCCGTGCTGCCGTACGCGCGGGCGGCGCTGCAGGCTTATTCCGATGCGCGGCAAGCGGTCGCGGAGCTGACCGGGCTGGTGCGCGGCCATCTGCGGCTCGGGGTGACCGCATCGGTATCGGCATTCGACCTGCCCCAACTGCTCGCCGATTTCCACCGCACGCATCCGGGGGTGGAGATCACGCTGTCCGAGAACGGTCCCGAACTGGCGCTGGAGCTATTGCGTTCGGGCAGACTCGATCTCACGCTCGTCGGGCTGGGTCCGGCGCTGCCCGACGGCGTCGTCGTCGAGATCCTCGCCGACGAGCCGGTGGTCGCGGTGGCGGCAGCGGCCGAGCCGGAGGGCGCGGCCACGCTGGCGACACTGGCCGAACGCGATCTGATCTGCCTGCCGCCCGGCGGCGGCCTGCGCGCCGAATTCGATTCCGCCTGTGCGCGTGCGGGTTTCGCGCCCAGGGTGGTGTTCGAGGCGGGTGACCCGCATATGCTGGCCCGGCTGGCCGGGTGCGGCCTCGGCGTCGCGATCCTGCCGCTGTCCGTGGCGCGGCGGCATCCGGACGTTCGCGCGACGCCGATCCAAGGACTCAGCCTGCGTGCGCGCATCGGCCTGGCGCACCGCGGTGAGCCGACGGTCAGTCCCGCGGCCAGAGCGTTTCTGCGTCATATTCGGAATGCGTTGCAGAGCGCGAACTCCGGCGATGCTTAGCGCTTCATCAGCCGGATTGATCGCGTGGCAACCCAAATCAGCGAGCATCGCGTAATGATTCGATGAGGGGTTGTGGCGGGGTGACAGGCGGTTGTCGGGTTGGTCCAGCCGGAACGCGATCTCACTCCGAGTCGGAAGCCCTCGACGCCGCACCGTATTCCGTGAAAATTTCGACCGTACCCGCGCTCGGCGCGAAACCCAGCGCCCGCTTCGCCTTTTCGACCGAGGCAACGATATGCCGCACATCGGCCAGCTGGTACCGCCCGGTGACCACCGGCGTCGGCCCGCCCCGCGCCTTGGCCATGATCGATGCGACCTCCCACAGCGTGATCGGTTGCCCCGAGCCGATATTCAGCGGAACGAAGCCGGGTAAACGCCGGTCCACCGCGGCGACCAGCGCCTTGACGGCATCGCGGCGATGGACGAAGTCGCGCACCTGTCCACCGTCCTCCGGCACCCGCGGTGGTCGTCCGGCGTCGAGTTCGTCGCGGTATCGGGCCGCCCAGCCGCCGCGGGCGCCGGGCCCGTAGATGGCGTGGAAACGCAGCGCCGTCACCCCGCCGCCGGTCGCCAAACCCCAAGCGAACGAATAGTTTTCCTGCGCGGCCTTACTGGATCCGTACCAGCCGCGCGGCCGCTGCGGTGCGTCCTCGGTGACCGGTTCCCAGGTGAGTATTTCGCCGGTACGCGGTGCGCGGTGATCGTAGAGGCCGCGGTCGAGATCGGCGCGGCGGCGCAGTCCGGGGAAGTACGTCGCGCCGCCGCGGTCCCGGTAGCGCCCCTCGCCGTAGACGACGATGGACGATGCGAGCACCAGGTGCCGCACCCGCGCCCGCTCCATCGCGCCGAGCAGGACGGCGGTGCCGAGGTCGTTGTGCGCCGCGAATCCGGCCGGGCCGGTGGCATCGGTTATCGCGGCCAGGTGGCAGACCACGTCGACGCCGCGCAGCAGCGGCTCCAGCGCCGCGGCATCACGCAGATCTACTCGCGAAATGCCTTCCGGCGGTTCGGTACTCGTCCCATCGAGCAGGTCGGCGGCGACGACCTCGTGCCCGGCGGCGGCCAGCGCCGGGCGCACCGCCGAACCGAGGAATCCGGCGGCCCCGGTCACCAGCACGCGCATGAGCTCAGGGTAGTTCGAACGGCAGCGACACTCCGGTGTGGACACGGCAGCGATCGCAGGTGTCGGTGCCGGCGACCCCGGATACCGCGCGGCGGATCAATTCCTTGAACGGCACCATATTCTTCTTGAATTCGGCGAAGACGTCGAGTGCGTGCACACCGTCGCCCTCCTCCAGGCCCGCATCCAGGTCGGTGATCAAAGCCACTGCGGCGTAGCACATTTCGAGTTCACGAGCGAGTACCGCCTCCGGATGGCCTGTCATGTTGACCAGTTCCCAGCCCTGCCCGGCGAACCAGCGGCTCTCGGCGCGGGTGGAAAAGCGCGGGCCCTGCACGACCACCATGGTGCCCTGGGTCTTCATGGGCAGCGCATCGGTGGCGGATTTGATTGCGGCGGCGCGCAATTCATCGCAGTAGGGGTCGGCGAAGGAGACGTGGACACCGCCGCCGTCGAAGTAGCTCTGCGGGCGGCCCGAGGTGCGATCGACCAGCTGGTCGGGCACCGCGACCGTGCCGGGACCCCAGTCGGCGCGCAGGCTGCCGACCGCGCACGGCGCGAAGATCCGGCGCACACCCAGCGAGCGCAACGCCCACATATTGGCCCGGTACGGCAGGGTGTGCGGGGCGAATTCGTGCTGTTTGCCGTGCCGCGGCAGGAAGGCGACGGGACGGCCTGCCACCTTCCCGACCGCGATCGGCGCGCTCGGCGCGCCGTAGGGGGTGTCGACCTCGACCTCGGTCGCGTCGTTGTCGAAGAAATCGTAGAAACCGCTGCCGCCGATGACTGCGAGGGCGGGCCGGGAAAGCGAACTCATGGGCAGATTCTCCCGTCTCGCTCCCCACACCCGCGCAACGGGTGCCCGTGACCTGACAATTCGCCCGTCTCCCTGTACCCTATGGGGGTATAAATCGGCAGGCAGCGAGGAGATCGTCGGTGACAACACCCACCCAGGACCACGGCGCACACGACCACTCCACGCACGGCTACATCACCGCCAAAGACGACTACCTCAAGCGGCTGCGCCGGATCGAGGGCCAGGCCCGCGGCCTGCAGCGGATGGTCGAGGAGGAGAAGTACTGCATCGATATCCTGACGCAGGTCTCCGCCATGACCAAGGCGCTCCAGGCGGTCGCGATGGGTCTGCTCGAGGACCACATCAGCCACTGTGTCGTCGACGCGGCCGTCGCCGGTGGCCCCGAGGCCGAAGCCAAGATCAAAGAGGCCACCGACGCCATCGCCAGGCTGGTGCGTTCGTAGGGGCGATACCGGCCCACCGGATCCGCGCCTTCAGCGAATGCGCGTTGCGGGTGGCGAAGAACTTCTGATCTCCATTTGCACCAGTGCGAATTCGGGAACCTCCGCATCCGGGGTGCCGCCGGGCAGCGGGGTGATCTCCAGATCCGCCGTTATCCAGGAACCGTTTTCGGCGGCCAGCCGGATATCGGTGAGCGTCGCGAGCTGGGCTCCGGACCGAATCTCCTCGCGCGCGGCCAGAATTCGGGCGCGATCGGCCGGATGCGGGATGGTGCGCTCGTCGGCGCCGGACCAGCGCAGTCCCGGCACCGGTTCGCTGACCCAGCGAATGAGACGCACCTGGGCGGTATCGACGATGGCGAGGTACAGATTCGGCTGCCGTTCCCGCAACATGTCCAGCGTGCCCGCCTCGAATGACTTCGATTGTGGCGCAACGCTTTCGGTCACATCGGCGGCGACACCGAACCATTGCGTCCTGGTGGCGTCCGTACCGCCGTTGCGCGCGGCGAGCAGAATCGAGCGCGGACCGGCCAGCGACCGCACGGTCGCGACGCCGAGCCAGCGTGAATCGGGGCTGGAGCGGGCCAGTGTCGCGGTGAATTCCAGTGCGCCGTCGAATCTTTCGATCGTCTCGTAGGACTGTGCGCCCAGCCAGCTGATCGGCTCGGTAGCGAAATGCGGCCCGAGCCCGGCGGGCAGGGTGTCCACCCGGCGGGTGCGCGCGTCGATGGTGAACGGCGCCGCACCCACCTGCGCGGGCGGCTCACCGTCGCCCACCCACAACTTGACCGCGTGCACCCGGGTATCCCGGCCGAGCACCGGCACCGCAAGCAGCCGCCGTCCCGACCAGGCGTGCCGCGACTGCGGCAGCTGCTGATCGATCGGCGCACCGGATCCGTACACCGCGCCGATCACCGGCTGCAGCCGGGACGGAACCGCCCGTTGAATGGACTTCCAGGCCCGCGGCGCCGTCCCCGCGGCGATCATCGACCAGGTGCCGGCGCGACCGAGCGTCTCGATCAACAGCCAACTCCCGGTGAGCATCGCCGACCCTCCCTCCCTCGAAGTCAACCCCCACAACACTATGGGCATCAGACCGATAGCCAGTGAATATGGTGCACGATCGGCGTCGCGAAGCCGCGCAAGGGGCGCACTCGGCGTCCCCGTGCGCGAGTTCCGCGGCTGCTGCCCGGGTCGATTAAGCTCGCGCCGTGGATACTCCGCTGCGGCTAGAGGTGATCGTGGCCAGCGTCCGGCCCGAGCGTTTCGCTCCGGTCGTCGCCGAATGGTTCCTGCGCACGGTGCGGCAGCGGCCCGAATTCGATACGGGCGTCATCGATCTGATCGATACGCCGCTGCCCACCGACCTCACCGAAACACCCGAGGTCGCGGACTATCGGGCGCGGTTGGCCGCCGCCGACGCCTTCGTGGCGATCACCTCGGAGTACAACCACGGGTATCCGGCGGCATTGAAGACCGCGTTCGACACCGCGAAACACGAATGGCGGGCCAAGCCGATCGGATTCGTGGCGTACGGCGGGCTCTCCGGTGGTCTGCGCGCCGTCGAACAGCTGCGTCAGGTGGTCGCCGAAATACATATGGTCTCGATCCGCGAGACCGTCAGCTTCCATCAGGCCAAGCGGCAATTCGACGCTCGCGGCGAGACCTCGGACGGCGCCGCGATCGATGCATCGGCCCGCATGCTGCGTCAATTGGCTTGGTGGGCACGCACTTTGCGCGAGGCCCGGGTGAAAGATCCTTACCCGGGCTGACATTCAGTTCGGGCTGCCCGCCAGCTGCCTGCGCCCGCGCGGCTGGCCGATATAGGTGGCCTCGCGCGGAATGGATACCAGGGTCAGATCCACTTGCGCTGTGCCCGTTCGCAATACGACATGATTGCCGATCGCGCCCGGCTGATGGACCGACAGATCCGGCCGGGTCGCGGGCCAGCCCATCGGATCACCGGTGACGTAGATGGTGGTGACACCGGCGTGCGGCGCGGGCGCGAGCACACCGTCCACCACCGTGGCCGTGAATCCCGCATCGGACTGGTGGGTTTCGACCGCGATGGTCAGCCGCTCCGGATTGCCGATGGTGGTGACCAGATTTTCCCAGGCATGCGCCCGGTCGGTACGGATGAGGATGCGCTCGCCGACCGCGAGCGCGCGGAACACCAGCTGCTGCGCCAGGTACAGCTCACCCGCCACGTACACGGTGGAGATACCGGTGCCGACGATGCGCACCGCGACGCCGTTGCCCTCGTCGTCCGAGCCGATCAGCTGGCCGCAGCCGGAGGACGGCAGGTGCAGCGCGCCGACTACCTCGATCGGGTATTCGATGGTCGGCACGGTGCCGTCCAGATCGGGCACCGCGATCGGCAGGTGGGCCAGCAGCCCGTCGCGGTGACGTCCGTTCATCGACACCATGCCCTTGAGCTTGCCGCGTTCCGGCAGCTCCCGTGCGGTGAGCCGCCAGGCCGCGCCGATGCACACCGTCTCCGCGGAACTGCCCGGCCGCAGCCGGACCGCGACCGAGGTGCCGCGCGACGGCGCAACCCACAGCTGCGCAAGCAGATCCGAGCCGAGTCGCTTGGGATCGACGGCGCTGCCGATATTGACGCTGTTGCCGATCTCGGCATAGCGCCAGCGATGCGTGAGCGCCCGCGGATCGTAGCCGCCGGTGATCTGCAGGACCGCCTTGCGAATTTCCGGCGCGGTGAGCACGCGGGCATAGCAGTCGGCGTCCTCCAGCGCGCGAACGATCCGCTGCGTCGCGATGGTCACCGCGCGCGACGCGCCCTCGTCGCCGCCGCCGCGCCGGGCCGCGGCCTCCGGACAGACCAGCGCATCGAAGCTGATGGCCAGCCACACCGTGCGATGCGCGGTGGCGGGCAACGGGCCGAGCAGCGATTCGTAGATCGGTCCGGCCGGAGTGCCGGAGCGGCTGCGGTGGCCGTGGCTGATGATGTCGATGCCGCTGAGCAGAATGTCGTGCTGGTTCAGGCATTTCGCCAGTTCCGGCAGCGGAAGCAGATGTGAGGCGTGCACGGTCGTCCGGCCGATTCTGGTGAGCCCGCCCTTCGGCGCGAGCACCTCGACAACGGTCACCACCCGGCTGCCGTCCCAGTACAACCCGAGCGAACGGCCGTCGGCGCCGCGGAAGTCGACGGTGTCGCCGAGCTCGTAATCGCCCCTTGTCACATAGCGCCACGCGGTGCCGATCCAATCGAGCACGGTGCGCTTGGCGATGGGGATCAGCGGCAGCAGCGCCGCGACGATTCCGATGGCGAGCGCGGGCAGCGGGCCGAGCCCCCCGATCAATGCGCCCGCACCGGCCACGAGCCCGATCACCTGCGCCACCAGCAGATTCGGCAGCGAGATGCGCCCGAGGAGCGGTCGAGGTCCCGCCCCGACAGGTTCGGCCATCGTTGTCCCCCAAGTACCCGGGCCCGACCGTTTCCTGGCGGTCGAGCTGAACAAGAGTCCTCGGGAACTGTACTGTGTTCGGCGAACGCGAGCACTGTTCGGGGGAGGAATAATGCCTTCAAAACCCACCACCCGGTGGCAGGTGAGCGGCTACCGATTCCTGGTGCGCCGCATGGAACACGCCCTGGTCCGCCGGGACGTGCGAATGCTGCACGATCCGATGCGCTCCCAGTCGCGTGCCTACGCGGCGGGGTTGATCATGGCGTTCGTCGTGCTCGCCGGATGCGGCGTGCTCGCACTGCTGCGGCCGCAGGACAAGATCGGCAGCCACACGATCCTGATCGGCAAGGATTCCGGCACGGCGTACGCGGTGATCGACGGCGTGGTGCATCCCGCGCTCAACCTCTCATCGGCCAAGCTCGCCGCGAACAAGGCGGAGGGCCCGGTCACCGTCAAGGAGTCCGAGCTCGGCAGCAAACCCCTCGGCTCGCTCATCGGCATCCCCGGCGCACCCGGTGCGATCCACTTCGACAAGGACGGCAAGGGGCAGACGTGGACGGTCTGCGACGCCCCGAAGGGTGACACCGGAACCGACCGCGTGGTGACGGTGATCGTCGGCGGCATCGAGCTCGGGGACAAGGCGTCGAATCTGCCGAAGGACAAGGCGCTGCTGGTGCAGGGCAAGGATTCGGTCTACCTGATCTACAACAACCGGCGCGCCCGCGTGAATATGAAGGATCCGGCCGTCACCTACGCGCTCAACCTCGCGAACGCGACGCCGCGCCCGATCAGCGAAGGGCTGCTGAACGCGATTCCGGAGTACCCGGCGATCGAGCCGCCGACGCTCACCGATGGCGGTGGCGTTCCGACCTACGCCATCAACGGCCACCGCATCGGTGACGTCGTCCAGGTCACCACCAGCGTCGGCACCACGGAGAATTACGCGGTATTGCGCGATGGGTTGCAGAAGGTTTCGCCGTTCACCGCGGAACTCATTCGCGCCGCCAACCCGCCCTCGTCCACCAACTCGATGATCGACTCGAGCACGCTCGCCAAAATCAGCCAATTGCAAACGCTGAAGGTGGACACCTACCCGGAGGTCGCACCGCAGCTGATCAGCGCCAGGGAAGCCCCGGACAGCTGCATCTCGTGGAAGCCCAAAACGGCCGTCGCCAAGGACTCCTCCGGCGATCGCGCCGAATTGACGGTGATCACCGGCGTGAACCTGCCGCTGGCCGATAACGCGAAACCGCTCACGCTGGCGCAGTCCAACAACAAGGGCCTGCTCGCCGACCAGTTCTACATGAAGCCGGGCACCGGAGCGTACGTGCAGACCACCGGCATCGAGCCGGACAGCCGCCGCAAGGACAGCATTTTCTACATCGCCGACACCGGCGTCCGCTTCGGCATCAAGAACACCGATTCGGCGAAAGCCCTGGGCCTGGAGGACGTTCAACCCGAGCCCGCCCCGTACCCGATCGTCGGCCTGATCGCCATCGGCCCGACCCTCGGCCGCGAGGAGGCCCTGGTCGCCCACGACGGCGTCGCCGCCGACCCCAACCCCGGCAAAACCCTGGTCGCCGACCCGAAGAAGTAGTGCTTTTCTTCGGAGCTGCTTCGAACCGGCTTTGCCTTTCGGCACTGCCGTAATCCGGTTCGAGAAAAATGCGATTCGATGGAACCGCCGACGGTGTCGGCGCGTCAATGTATGTGACGGAACAGCTTTCGGATCTGATCAGCTCCTGCTGACTCGATGCGTCGGATGAGCCGTTGCAAGACAACAGGTTTCGAGCTTCGGGGGAATGATGCGCGGGCGGCTGCCACCGGGATTGGGGAGCGGGCACTCCCCAACCCCGGAACCACACGCAGGTGCGGTTGTCGGCAGATCACGACTCAGGACGAACGATTCCATGAAACACATCCGCAGGCCGATCGCTGCGCTGGCAATGGTACCCGCATCGGCCATCGCCGCAGCGGTGCTCGTATAGGAGCGACGTCGGCACCTGCGGCATAGACCCGGGGGCTCGGAGCGGGCACTCCTGATTCCCCGGTGAACACCGTGATTTCGCGGTGTTCGATACACCCGATGAAGGAAAATCCATGAAACACATCCGCAAGTCCATTGTCGCCACACTGATCGTATTCGCGTCCGGTGCGATCGCGTTCGCAACTCCGCAGGTCGCCGCCGCGGTCCCGGCCGCGGATACCGTCGGTGCGGTGCAACTGGCCGAGTACGGCGGCAATTGCACAGCCGGTGACAACCTGGGCGACAAGGCCGACTCGTTCATTTCTCGTTGCCGAAAGGGTTCGATCAGAAGGGAATTCCCGGGTCAGCTGCTGCAGGCGACACTGGGCGAAATCAAGAAGGGCACCAGCGCCGACTACAAGAAGGCATGGAAACTGCTCAACGACAATCGATTCAAGAAGTGACCAGGAGGAAGCAATGGTGAGTCGGAGTCCGTACATCGCGGTCGTCGTCTATGAGTCGACCTCGGATTCGCCCGGCTACGAGCCGATGTACCAGGAGGACTTCGTCTTGCTGTACGCCGGTTCGGAGGATGAGGCGCGCAAGCTGGCGCACGAGGCCGCGGTAGCGCAGGAGACGACCTACGAGAACGAGCGTGGCGAGTTGATCAAGGTCTCGCTCAAGCATGTTGTCGATGTGAACCAGTCGCTTACCGACGATCTGTCGAAGGGGGGCGATCTGTACTCGCGGCATTTCCGGGATTACGAATCCTATCGCCGGATCGAATCGCTACTGGGGGATGCTGAGCTCTGAACGTCGTCGCGACGGTGGCCCAGCCTCCCGCTGCCGGTTCGACGAACCGGCAGCGGGAGCTGGATCGTGGCGGTCCCGCCTGGCGTCGGGTAGAGGTGCGGCGACTATCGTGGCTGGGTGAGCGACTTCGACCATTCCGAACCCGAGGTACCGATCGAGCAGGTCGGAGCGGTTGTCGCGGCGGCCGGGGTGGGTGGGCGGCCGCTCAGGGAGGTCGTCCGTGCGTTGGCGGTGGGGGAGCACACGCTTGCGGAACTGGTTCGATCGCTCGGAGTGCCACGGCGCAGCGTCGAGGAGGTTCTGTCGGCGCTGGGGGAAGATCTGTCGCGGACGGGCGAGAGCTTCCGGTTGGATGCGAGCCGGGTCGACGACTATGCGGTGCGATTCGATTTCGCGCAGCTCGAGCGGACGGCGCAGGTGGATCCGCTCGCGGCGCGACTGGCCGCGCACGCGGAGACGGTTCGGCTCATCGAGGAGCTGATCGAGCGGGCGCCCGCCGCCCGCCAGGATATCGACCACGTCTCCGCCACCGCCGAAACCGTTGTGCGACGGGCGCTTTGGCTGGAATCGACCTTCGACACCCGCGGCGCACACGTGCTCTTCGTCGGCGATCACGACCTCACCTCCATCGCCACCGCACTGATCTGCCGCGACGCGCAGATCACCGTGGTCGACCTGGATGAGCGGATCCTGGAATTCATCGCCGGCGAGGCGGCCCGGCTCGGCGTCGCCGCCCGCTGCCTGTTCGGTGATTTCCGCCTCGGATTCCCCACGGCGGCAACCGGATTCGCCGATCTAGTGGTGACCGATCCGCCGTATACCCCCGAAGGGGTGAAGCTGTTCCTCGCCCGCGGGCTGGAAGGTCTTGGCGACAAAGAGAATTCACGCCTCTTGCTGGCGTACGGATTCAGCGCGCGCCAACCCGCACTGGGACTCAAGGTGCAGAACGCGATTCGCGAACTGCACCTGACCGTCGAGGCGATGCTGCCCAGATTCAACCGATACCTGGGCGCACAGGCCGTCGGCAGCGCCGCCGACTGGTACGCGCTGCGGCCGACATCCAAGAGTTGGCGCACACTGGATTCCGCCGCGGCCGCGAACATCTACACCCACGGCCCCCAATCCCTCGAAGGCGCATCGGGCCTCCCCGATGACATTGCGAAATACCTACTGGCCCAATCGGATCAGCCGATCCTGGTAGGCGACGGCTGGTCGACGACGCACACCGCCGAACACCCGAAACTCACCCTCGCCACCCTCCTCGCAAAGGGCATCCCGCCAGTCCACGGCCGCCGCGGCCCCATCGACCTCGTCGCGGACCTCTCCAAGGATCCAGGCGCCTGGCTACTGCGCGTCCTGCTCGCGGCCAACTGCCGAAACATCGTCGCGGTAGTCCCCGACACCCACCCCGACCTGCGCGGCCAAGCCCTGAAATCATTGATATCAACCAAATTCCGTCTCCGAGTCGAACACGCCACCCCACGCCCAGGCTTCGCAATCGTCCACGCCGAATCCACCACCCCACCACCCCCGCCGACGCAACGGTCTCCGACCTCCTCCACCGCGCCCACGGCAAAATCGGCAACGCCTGGCGCGAAGCCCTCATCCGCCACGCCCCCACCGCCCTGACCAAACGCCAAGCAAAAGACCTAATCCAAGCCACCACCCCAGCCCCCCTGCTCGCCCTCCCCCTGATCGAACTCCCACGCCACGACATCGCCACAGTATTGGCCGACGTGCGCACCTCAGCCCAGGCCGCCCATTGAGCTGAGATCGCCGAAACGGCTACCCCGCAATCCGATTGGATGTTCACGGATCGGAGCGTTCAGCTGTACCAGATCGGCATTCGCGGGCCGATCGTTCAGGATCGGGGTCCTTGCCAGGCGAATTGAGTAGACCAGGTAATCCCTGCCGTACGGTCCACCAACGTCAATTCGAAGTCCTGGGAAGAGATATCGGCGCCGAGCGGCACAGGGTATTGGAATACAGCTCGCACCTGGGTCGCCGACGTATTGACAGAAGGCGACATTTGTATCGACCCGGCACTCGATCGCAGCATGGCGTCGACCTCGTACTCCCACATCGAGGGCGCGTCAGCGGCGGCCACCGCCGCTACATAACTGACCTCGAAACCGATTGGGTCCAACGTGATCGGCGAAACCCACGACTGGATCGAACTGCCCGCCTCGGCGACGAACACCGGATCGGTCAGCATGGCCAACCTCCCATCAGAAGCATCGACCGGCGCGTCGACACGCGCACTGAGCGGCCAGGAGAATCCCGCCGTCCACGACACACCGGCGGTTTGGTCATCAATCGACAACTCGACTTCCATCGGCTCCACGCTCGGATCGAAATCCGACAAGGTGAAGGTTGTTTTGGCATGCGTCTCTCCAGCATGCTTCGCCCATCCCACCTCGGTTTCCTTGCCCTCGACTCGAACCGTCGCCGTGGCCGCATAATTCAACAACGACGGCGCCGAATCGTCGACCGCCAATGCCTCCAGCGAAAACCGCAGCCTGTCGGCTGCCAGGAGGAAGGGACCACTTCGGAGCCGGTTTTGCCATGAGTATGGGACCACCCTGTTTGCCACTGATGGGACCACCTGACTAGCGGTTTTGCCAGTTATGGGACCACCCGGCGTGGCTTCGGGGCTTCCGGTCGCTCGGCCGCTGTATTGGCCAGATGAGCTACCGGGAGGTTTCGGTGATCGAGATCAGGGAGATGCTGCGGCTATGGCTGCAGGGTCGCGGCTTGCGGGAGGTGGCCCGGCTGTCGGGCACTGACCGCAAGACGGTGCGCCGGTATGTCGAGCGAGCGCAGTCGTGTGGCGTGGACCGCGACGAGGGTGTGGAGCAGTTGACCGATGAGCTGCTGGCGGCGGTGATCGCCGGGGTTCGCAGGTCTCGACCGAACGGTAAGAGCGATGTGTGGGAGACACTCGCCGGTCAGTCCGAGCAGATCAAACAATGGCTGGATCAGGGCCTGACCCTGACCAAGATTCATATTCTGCTGGCCCGCCGTGGCGTGGTGGTGTCGTATCGGACGTTGAACCGTTACGCCACAACGGAATTGGGGTTCGGGAAGCGGCGCACGACCGTGCGGGTGGCCGACTGCGAACCCGGTGCGGAAGTGCAGGTCGACTTCGGCCGGCTCGGGTTGCTGACCGACGTCGAGGGCCGTCGCCGGGTGGTGAAGGGTCTGATCTTCACCGCGGTGTATTCGCGGCACATGTTCGTCTTCCCGACCTACCGGGAAACACTCAACGACGTCATCGCCGGATTCGAAGCGGCGTGGGTGTTCTTCGACGGTGTGTTCGCTGTCGCGATCCCGGACAATATGAAAGCCATCGTCGACCGGGCGAACGCGACAGATCCCCGGTTGAACGATTCGTTCCGCGAATATGCCGAGTCTCGTGGGTTCGTGGTTGATCCGGCGCGGATCCGCAGCCCGCAGGACAAGCCCCGCGTCGAACGCTGTGTTCCTTACGCACGGTCGAATTTCTTTGCCGGAGAACAATTCCGAGACCTGGCCGACTGCCGGGAACGCGCGCAGCGGTGGTGCCGGGAGACCGCGGGAATGAGAATACATGGCACCACGCGACTACGTCCGGCCGAAGTGTTCACCACCGACGAGCACCCGAAGCTGAAACCGTTGCCCGACACTGCCTTCGATATTCCGACCTGGGTGAACCCGAAGGTCGCCCCGGACCGGCATGTTCAGATTTGTCAGGCGCTCTACAGCATTCCCGGTGATCTCGTCGGGCAGCGCCTGTCCGCCCGCGTCGACTCGCAGACGGTGAAGCTCTACTTCCGTGGCGAGTTGATCAAGGTCCACCCCCGAGTCGGAGCCGGTCGCCGCCAAACCGATCCGGCCGACCTGCCCAGCGAGCTCACCGCCTATGCGATGCGAGACCTGAATACGTTGCAACGCAAAGCATTCGATCACGGCGCTCATGTCGGTTCCTATGCGGCGGCGGTCCTCGAGCATCCACTGCCCTGGACGAAGATGCGGCAGGTCTACCGGCTGCTCGGGCTGGTGCGCCGCCACGGCGCCGACGCCGTCGACGATGCCTGCCGCCGAGCACTGGACGCCGAGGTCGTCGACGTCGGCGTCATCGACCGCATGCTCACCCGCGCCACCACCGGTCAGCAGCTGACGCTGCTGCCGCCACCGGCTCCGTCCCGGTTCGTCCGTTCCACCACCGATTTCGCGGTCAGGAGGCCGTCATGAGCGCCACTCGCCGTCCCGCCGCCGACCCGGCGGTCAAACCGATCGAGATCACCCCGGAGCTGAAGTCGCTGATGCGCAGGCTCAAGCTCGGCCAGCTCCTGGACACCCTCCCCGAGCGGTTGGCGTTGGCACGGTCGAATCGGCTGCCGCACCACGATTTCCTGGAAATGCTGTTCGCCGACGAGGTCGCCCGCCGCGACCGGCAATCCGAGCAACGCCGCGCCAAGACCGCCCACCTGGACCCGCAGATGCACCTGGCGGCATGGGACGACTCGACCGCGGTCACCTTCGACCGCGAACTCTGGGCCGAACTCACCTCGATGAGGTTCCTCGCCGACGCCTACAACGTATTGATCATGGGGCCGGTCGGGGTCGGAAAGACGTTCCTGGCCAACGCATTAGGACACATCGCGGTCCGCCGCCACCACACTGTTCACACCGAACGCGCCGACAAACTGTTCAAACGACTGCGCGGAGCACGCCTCGACAGCAGCTACGAAGACGAGATGCGCAAACTGCACCGCGTCGACTTGCTGATCATCGATGACCTGGCCCTGCACCGACTCGAAGCACCCGAGACCAACGACTTCTACGAACTGATCGTCGAGCGCCACCGCAAGGCCTCCACGGTGATCACCAGCAACCGGGAACCTCCGGAGATCCTGACCATGATGGCCGACCCACTGCTGGCGCAATCGGCGATGGACCGGCTCCAGTCCGCGGCCTACGAACTCGTCGTCGAGGGCGAATCCTACCGGCAACGGCAGAAGCCCCGCCGCGGCAAACCAGCCGATCCGGCCCACTCGGATTGACCAACAGCCCGATCGTCGGCCACCATCAGCACACGGCCCGCGACCGGACCCAACCCGGTCCCATGCTCATGGCAACCCAATGGTCCCTTCAGGCTGGCAGGCGACACGCAGCCCGCCAGGCACTCTCAGCACAGGTGTTACCCAACTGAGAATTCCGTTGCCGCCGTCGGAAACGAATGCTGGTGGCACGCAGACCGCAAGCACGCGGTCATTTGCGAAGTTCCGCTCGCTATCTGTCATGGTTGCGCCCCTCCGGATCGCATTCAGTAGGTGAGATGAGCCGGGTGAGTTGCCAGTTCAGCTGACATGGAGGCCGAGCCGGAACGCAGGGCTCGGTCTGTGCTGACAGAGATCAGCGACCTTGCCAGGGGTTGGCCGACGTGCGAACGTCGGTTGCATCCGCGCCCCAGCGCTGACCGAATCCGCTGTAGAGCAACGGAAGTCGAGAAATCCTCTGATCGGTTGGAACCGGTCCCGGGTCGGCTGCGTCGAACCTTAGTGCCGGTACAAGTTTCGGGTCAGCCGAAATGGTGATGGGGCATGAATGCTGTTGTGATCCAACATCATTCGAGTCACTCGCTGCCGATGTCTTGTCGTTTGCCGGTGGCCGACTGAATTGCCGGGTTGGTGATTGCACCGCGATGGGGTCTCGGCGGTTCGGCCGAGGCCCCATCGTCGGTCTGCCGACTACATCTCGTCGGATCTGACTCCGAACTTGCGTCGGATCGGGAAGGACGCGAGGTAACCGAGAATCAGTGTGCCTGCGATGATTCCGGTGCCGATCAGCGCGACATTGCGTGCGCTGTTGTCGGGCGGCGGCGGCGCGGCAGGCGTCGCCAGTTGGTTGGTTTTCGGCGGGGCCGGGAGTTTGGGTTGTAGTGGGGCACTGGATACCTCGGCGGTCAGTGCCGCGATCGGATCCACCGAGCCGTACCCGACGTACTGGTTCCAGCCGCCGTACGGTGCGTGGGCGGTCGCCTCGATTCGCTTGATCACCTCGCCCGCACTCAGCTGCGGGTAGCGAGCTCGGACAAGCGCGACAACGCCGGAAACCAAGGGCGCGGCGAAACTGGTTCCGCTGATCGAGGTCTGCTGGTTCTGGAAATTCCTACCCGTTGCGAGGCCGTCGGATAAGGGGTTGAGCGAGACGAGGTTCTCCCCGGGCGCGGCCACACCTACCCACGGACCGGGCACGGTGAAGGTAGAGGGAGCACCGTTATCGCTGATCGAGCCGACCGACAGCACATAGTCGTCCCAGCGGGCAGGGCTGACATTGACCACCACGTTTTTCCACGAGTCGGCTGTCGGATTCAGCGGATCCACAACGGTATTCACCGGTTTGCACGGTTCGGTGTCGTTGTTGCCCGCCGCCGCGACCACGACCACATTGTTCTGAAACGCGTATTGCACCGCGGCACCGACATCTCCGTCGAGGTCGTTACTGGGCCCGCACCAGTCGATCGAAATATTGATGACCGTGGCGTGCATGTCGACAGCTCGTCTGATCGCGGCGGCGATGGTCGACAGCCTTCCGAAACCGTCGGGGAGGCTATCCGGAGATTTGTTCTGTGCGGCGCCCTTTTCCTGATACGCCTTACTGGTCTGCCGGATGCTCAGGATCCTGGCTTCCGGAGCGACACCGGAAAACCATGAGCCATCTACCTGAGACGCAGCGATGAGTCCCGCGACAAAGGTGCCGTGCGCATCGCAGTCCTCGGTGCCGTCACCGGGATTCGCGACGAAGTCACCGCCGGGAATCAACCCCGGCAGTCGTTTGTGCCGTGCGACACCGGTATCGATCACCGCGACGAGCTGACCGGCACCCTTGGAAAATTGCCATGCGCGCTCCAGGCCGAGGGACTTCCATGCGGCCGGGGGCGTGGGCGCATCACCGCCGGTGACAATGTCCGCGCACTTCGAATTCGGCGGAAACTCGGTCGCGACCGGCGGCACTGCCGGATCTCCGGGCGGTAGCAGCGACGGATTCACCGCAGGGGGATGATCCGCCTGCGCCACACCGACTCCGAACGACCCACTCATCCCCAATACGATCGCCGCGGCGGCGATCCTGACCACCCCGTTCACAGGTTCCGGACAACGGAGTAGAGATCGGTCACCCAGAAGACGAGCGGCAAAACCGCTGCGACGAAGGCGTATTCGAGGAGTTCGACGCCGCGGCGCATCGGGGGTGTCGCCGTTTGGTTCGGGATGATGATGCCGAGGATCAGGGCCGCGAGAAGGATGAGCAGCGCCGCGCCGAAGATGGCGAGCGGCAGCACGGTGATGTCCTTGGGTCCGAAGCTGGCGCCGATCAGCATGATCAGCACGATGCTCGCACCTCCCGCGATCAACACGACGGCCTGTTCGGCGCCCGCATAGGTGCGGCTGCGGAACATCAGCACCACCGCGCAGACCAGCGCGAGCGCGATGCCCTGCCAATACGGGTCACCCGAGCCGGGATCGGTGGCCGCGAGCGCTCCGGCGGCCGTCACGAGCGTGGTCGCGGCGACCAGGCCTGCGAGGTACATCCGCGCCCGTTCGGCCTTGGCGCGCAACACATCCATCGTCGGCAGCGCGCGATGGTCGTCCGGATCGTCCTCGGTGGGGTCGATCGGCGTGCCCGGCGACGGCACCGGCGGCAGCGGCAGGCTCGCCAGCACCATCGATATCCGCGGCGACAGCGAGAGCCCGGCGAGACCGAGCGCCGCGACGCCCGCGCCGATGGCCCGGTTCTCGACATGGGCGAGCAACCCGACCAGCGCGGCGGGCACCGCGTATATCGCGAGCGTGCTCGTGCCGATGAACAGCGCGAGGCCGACGCCGGTGACCCGCCACGCGAGTACTGCGGTCGCGCCGACGAGCACCGAGCCGAGTAGGAAATGCGCCCAGCCGTAATCGCCCGGCACGAAAAGCATGCCCGCCGTGAACGCGGTCGGCAGCGCGCAGCCGCCGAGTACCAGCGCGGTGGCGGTGTCGCCGTACATCCGGCTCAACACCATGCCCGCGACGACGAACAGCACCGTCACGCCGAGCGCGATACCGCCGCCGACCCACCCGGGCAGACTGCCGGGCGCGGTCAACAGCCCGAAGCAGCCGACCAGCATGGTCAGCGCCGCGAGCACCGAACCGGTGATCCTGGCGATCTTCGGGGTCCAGGTGCGGTAGTGGTCGGCGTCGGCGATCGCGACGTTGTACATGATGTCGTCGAACAGCGGCGTCGGCGCGGTGTGCGACGCGCTCTCCAACATGAGCAGCTCACCGTCGCGGACCCCGTGCTCACCGAGGCTGAGCGAATTGGAGAACGGGGGATGTCCGATGCGGGCGAGCACCCATTCGGCCGGCTCGAAACGTTCGCCCTCGTTGTCGAAGTCGTTGGTCCGGCTGTGCTGAGCGACCATATCGACGACGCTCGGGATGACCAGCGCGACCGGCACGTCGACCGGGATCGCCATATCCACCTGCGTGTGCTTGGCCAGGATGGTCACCCTGGCCAAGTCCGGCGCGCGCACTATGCCGCGCGATGATTCTTCGTCGATGTGGTCAAGTCGCGCGTGCGTCAAGCTTCCCCCAACTCGTCTTCTACCTCGGGTTTCCGCTCGCTCGCCGCGGCGGGGCCGAGCTTGCGAACCCACCGTGCGGGCAGCAGAATGCTGGCTGAACAATACGACATGTCGGCTGTGACCTCTACACTGAGGCCAATCTGCGGCCGCCAATTACCAATGGTCGTCGAAGCACAGCTCGGATAGAGGGGGATTCTCTTTTCATGAGGGAGCGAAGCGACTGCCAGCGCGCCGTGCGCATTCCCGGGTCGAGTGAGGCCCGGAAATGAGCACGGTCCGGTTCCAGCGGCGTGCGCGCCGGGAGATGCCGCGCTCTCCCGGCGGTGAGGTGACGCTGCAGCCGCCACCCGAAATCCCCAGGGTGACGCCGGGCAATCTGTTCCTCAAGATGATGCCCGTCGTCATGATCGTCGGCATGGTCGGAATGATGGCCCTGCTGTTCAAGACGAACGGCGGTTTCGGCTCGAATCCGACCAGCCTGATGTTCCCGGCCATGATGATGTTCTCGATGGTCGGCATGTTCGCCGGGCAGGGCGGCGGCAAGGGACAGAAGGCCGCCGAGGCCAACGAGGACCGCAAGGACTATCTGCGCTACCTCGATCAGGTCCGCCGCGATGTCGACGAAACCGCCAAGCAGCAGCGGGCTTCGGTGGAGTGGAGCCACCCCGAGCCGGGCCTGATCTGGATGCTCGCGGGCACCAGCCGCATGTGGGAGCGCCGCGCGGGCGACAAGGATTTCTGCCACGCCCGCATCGGCGTCGGCGGTCAGCGGTTGGCCACCCGGCTCGTGGCCCCGGAGACCGGTCCGGTCGAGGAATTGGAGCCCATCGCGGCGGTGTCGCTGCGCCGTTTCGTGCGCGCCCATTCCACCGTCCCGGATCTGCCCACCGCCATCGCGGTGAAGGGTTTCGCCACCATCGCGCTGGACGGCGACCGCGGCGAGGCCCGTGATATGACGCGGGCAATGTTGTTGCAGCTGTGCATGTTCCAGGCGCCGGACCAGGTGCTGGTCGCCGTCGTCTGCGGTCCCGACACCGCGCGCGAGTGGGAGTGGACCAAGTGGCTGCCGCACACCCAGCATCCCGACGCGCAGGACGGCATCGGCACCCAGCGCATGTTCTACGGCTCGATTCGCGAGGCCACCGCGAGCCTGCAGCCGCTGATCGGCAACCGGGTGCGCTACTCGCGCAACCAGCCGGCCAACGCCAATATGGTGCACATCGTCTTCGTGGTCGACGGCGGCCTGCTGGAGGCCGAAGAGGATCAGCTGCGCGAATCCGGGTACGAGGGCGTCACCATCATCGACCTGTGCGGTTACGCACCGCGCCTTGCCGTTTCACGCGGCATCAAGATGATCGTCGAGAACGGTGAGTGCGTCGGTCGCGGCGCCACCGGCAATCAGGAGCGTTTCGCGCTGATCGACCGGATCAGCCCGGAACAGGCCCAGCAGGTCGCGCGCAGGCTCGCGCCCTATCGCGCCGCGACGCAGCGCAGCAGCGATGTGGAGACCGACGATTCCGAGGTCATCTCGACCTGGAGTCAGCTGATGGGCCTCGGCGATATCGGCACCTTCAATCCGGAATCCGCGTGGCGGCCGCGGTACGGCCGGGAGCGGCTGCGCGTGCCGTTCGGTGTCGGCGCCGACGGAATGCCGGTCGAACTGGATATCAAAGAGGCCGCCGAGAACGGCATGGGTCCGCACGGATTGTGCATCGGCGCAACCGGTTCCGGTAAGTCGGAGTTCCTGCGCACCCTGGTGCTGAGCCTGCTGGCAACGCATTCGCCGGACCAACTGAACCTGGTGCTGGTCGACTTCAAGGGTGGTGCGACCTTCCTCGGTCTGGAGGGTGTCCCGCATGTGGCGGCGGTCATCACCAACCTCGAGGAGGAGGCGGATCTCGTCGACCGTATGCGCGACGCGCTGGCCGGTGAGATGAACCGCCGCCAGGAGGTGCTGCGCGCGGCGGGCAACTTCGCCAACGTGCTGGAGTACGAGAAGGCCCGCGCCGCGGGCGCCGATCTGGATCCGCTGCCCGCGCTGTTCGTCGTGCTCGACGAGTTCTCCGAATTGCTCAGCCAGCACCCGGATTTCGCGGAGCTGTTCGTGATGATCGGCCGCCTCGGCCGCTCGCTGCACGTGCACCTGCTGCTCGCCTCGCAGCGTCTGGAGGAGGGCAGGCTCAAGGGCCTGGAGAGTCACCTGTCCTACCGGATCGGTTTGAAGACGTTCTCCGCCAACGAATCCCGACAGGTGCTCGGCGTGCCCGACGCCTACAACCTGCCGAACAGTCCCGGTGGCGGCTATCTGAAGTCGGACTCCGGCGAGATCGTGCGCTTCCAGGCGTCGTACGTGTCCGGCCCGTATGTCGGCGGCGGTTCGCAGCGCGACAACACCGTCGCGGGTCAGGCGGGCGAGATCGATATCAAGGCACGGCCGTTCACCGCGTCGCACGTGGATTTCCGTGCGGTGGACCGGGTTCCGCTGCCGCAGGTGTCGCAGTTGGAGCCGGAGCCGAAATCGGATGAGGGCGAGCAGATCTCCAACCTGAACATGCTCACCTCCCGGATTCGCGGGCACGGACGCCCGGCGCACGAGATCTGGTTGCCGCCGCTCGGCGATGCTCCGACGCTGGATCAACTGATTCCGCGCTCGATCCTCACCGGCGAGTACTCGGCGGTGGCCACGCTGCGCGCGCCGATCGGCATCGTCGACCGGCCCTACGATCAGCGCCGCGATCACATGTTCGTCGACCTGTCGGGTTCGCGAGGCAATGTGGCGATCGTCGGCGGCCCGCAATCGGGTAAGTCGACGGCATTGCGCACGATGATCATGGCGCTGTCGATGACGCACACCGCCGAGCAGGTGCAGTTCTACTGCCTCGATTTCGGTGGCGGCACGTTGGGCAGCCTCGAGGGCCTGCCCCATGTCGGCTCCGTGACCAGCCGCTTGGAAGAGAACAAGGTGCGGCGCACGATCGCGGAGATGACCACCATCGTCCGCAGTCGCGAGCTGCGATTCCGTCAGCTCGGCATCGAGTCGATGGTGGAGTTCCGTCGGCTGCGTGCGATGGATCCGTCGAGCAGCCCGGCCGCCGCGGGTGCGCACGAGGACCCGTTCGGTGACGTATTCCTGGTGATCGACGGTTTCGGTTCGATCCGCCAGGACTTCGACGCGCTCGAGCAGACCATCATGAACCTGGCGGTGCAGGGTCTGTCCTACGGCGTGCACGTGGTGATCGCGCTGGCCCGCTGGGCCGAGGCGCGTCCGGCGCTGAAGGATCAGATCGGCACGAGAATCGAGCTGCGCCTTGGTGATCCGATGGATTCGGATCTCGGCCGCAAGTTCGCCTCGCTGGTGCCGATGGGTCGCCCCGGCCGCGGTATGACACCGGACTGCCTGCATATGCTCACCGGTCTGCCGCGCATCGACGGCAGCTCCGACCAGACGACGCTGGGTCCGGCGGTGGCCGATGCGGTCGCCACCATCGCGGCGGCGACGCCGGGGCGGCATGCGCCGCAGGTGCGGATGCTGCCCGAGGAACTGCCGCGCGAGCAGCTGTACTACCTGGCGGGCAATTGGCCCTCGCAGCTCGACCCGGCCAGGGCGAATCTGCGAATTCCGATCGGTATCAACGAATCCGAGCTGGCCCCGGTCTACCTCGACTTCAACGAGAGCCCGCACTTCATCATCATCGGTGACTCGAAGGCGGGTAAGACCACGCTGCTGCGCAACATCATCGACGGCATTGTCGCCTCGAACACGCCCGATCAGGCGCGCATCATCCTCGGCGACTACCGGCGCACCCTGCTCGGCGCGGTGCCGTCGAACTACCTGGCGGGCAAGGGTTTCACCGCGGAGATGTTCACCGACAACATGAACGATCTGCCCGCCTACCTGGCCAGGCGCCAGGCGCCCGCGGATGTGACGCCGCAGCAGCTGCGTGAGCGTTCGTGGTGGAGCGGTCCGGAGCTGTACGTCATCGTCGACGACTACGACCTGGTCGCCACCTCCAGCGGCAACCCGGTGCAGGCGCTGCTCGACTATCTGCCGCACGCCCGCGACCTCGGTTTCCACGTGATCATCGCGCGGCGTTCCGGCGGTGCCAGCCGAGCCATGTACGAGGCGGTGATCGGGCGGATGCGGGATCTCGGTTCGGCCGGTTTGATCATGAGCTGCAACAAGGACGAGGGCGTCCTGATGGGCACCACGCGGCCGAGCTTCATGCCGCCCGGCCGGGGCACCTTCGTCACGCGCGATGTCGAGGGCCTGATCCAGCTGGCCTGGACGCCGTCGGCCTGATGTCAACGGTCGAGCTGGTCGTCACCGAATCCAGGATCTGGGCCCGCGGCAGCGCGACGCACTGGGACCTGCCGCCGTCGATCACGTTGGGCGGCAACGGATACGACCTGATCGTCGGCGAACCGCTCACCCCGCCGACTCAGGTCAGCTCCGCCGTGCAATTCGCGACGGCGGACCGGATCGCGCTGGAGCCGCGGCTGCCGTCGGCGGTCGAGGCGCTGAACGCGATATTCGGCACCATCCTGCAGACCATGCGGATCACGGTGCCCGCCGACCGGATCATCGTGATCTGCTCGACCGAGTGGGGTCCGCGGCGGCGCGGTGTGTTCGAGGCGGCGCTGCGCCGCTTCGCTGCCGATATCCTGTTCGAGGAGTTGGCGATTCGCACGGTCGACGCGGATGAGGCCACCTCGCACAGCCGCCGCGTCGTCGTCTTCGAATTCGGTTCGCTGACAACTACGGCCAGCACGGTGGTGCGCGATCACCGGGGCACCCGGATCGAATCGTGCGAGCACGAACCGAATCTCGCGGCCGATGAGCTCACCCCGGCGGCGCTTTCGGCCTTCCTGGATCGGCTGCTCGGTGGCCGTCCGGCCGATCTGGTGCAGGTTTTCGGGGTGCTGACCCCGCAGCAGTTGGAGACGGTTCGCGCGGTTGTGCACCAAAGTTGCGGTGCCACAGTCGATCTGCGCGTGATCACCGGACCCGATCTGCTGCGCCGCGCATCGGAGCCGAGCAGTCGGCCCGAACCGGCCCCGCCGACCCTGCCCGATGCCGAATGGATGCAGCCGCTGCGCGCCCGCGCCGCCGCGATGAAACCGCCGAATCCGCGCCGCCCCTACTACATCGCCGGTGCGGCGATCGCGGTCGTTGTCGCACTCGCCGCGACGGCGGTCATCCTGCTCACCGGCTCGCATGACAAGCCCGGAGCGGTCGCGTCCAATGTGCCCCCCACGCAGCCAGATCTGCCGCCACCGCCCATCGAGAGCGGTCCGACGATGGAGACCTTCGGCCGTCTGCAATTCCAGACCCCGGAGGGATGGAAGATCGCCCCGGGCGCGGATCCGGCGAAGGGCCGGATCGACCTGATCCCGCAGGATGGCACCAAAATGCGCATGACGGTCGTGACGGCCGTTGTGGACCTCGGCACCAGCTACGACCAGGTCGCCACCGAATTGCAGGCCAAGATCGCGAAACGCCCGCCGGGCACCATCACCGACCTGACCCGCGACGTGGTCTTCGGCGGCCGCTCCGGCATCTCCTACCAGGAACACCCGACCGACGGCTCAACCGTTCGCTGGCATGTCCTGGTCGAATTCGGCTATGAGATCAGCATCGGCTGCCAATACGCCGACAACAACTGGTCGATGCTGTCGGGAACCTGCGACAAGTTCGCCACCACGGTGCATGTGCTTCCTTGAATTAGCTTGCAGCACAACGGTTTCGGCCCCTTGGTAAACCTGCGTGCCGTCGTCCAGCGCTGTGGCCGACCATCCCACAGGTTAGGGTGGGCTGGTGGGTGGCCGGTATGCGTTCGAGGACTCCAACGGGCGGTTCATCCGCGAGATACGCCTCGACCCTGACGCAGTCGAGCCGGGGTATCCGTTCGATCTGCCCGCCGTCCGATTCCTGGCGCGCAGCAACGAGTTGACATTGCCCGGCGGTGTGACATTTCTGGTGGGTGAGAACGGCAGCGGCAAATCGACGCTATTGGAAGCGATCGCCGTCGCGGCCGGAATCAATGCCGAAGGCGGGAGCCAATCCTTCAATTTCGCCACCCGCGCCAGCGAATCCTGCCTCGGCAAGCTGCTGACCCTCGCGTGGGGGATTCGCAAACCGCGCTCCAGATTCTTCCTGCGGGCGGAGTCGTACTACAACGTGACCACCGAACTGGAGCGGCTCGACGCCGAGCCCGGTTCGCCGCCGCTGCTCCCGGCTTACGGCGGAGTGCTGGCGCACGAACGCTCGCATGGAGAGTCGTTCATCGATCTGATGCGACATCGGTTCCGCCCCAGCGGGTTATATCTGCTCGATGAGCCGGAGGCGGCGCTGTCACCGCGCGGATGCATCACGGTCTTGACCCGGCTGACTCAACTCGTCGCCCAGGGATGCCAGATCGTGGCGGCCACCCACTCTCCGATCCTGCTCGCGCTCCCTGGCGCGCGGATCTACGAAATCGACGACAGCGGAGAGATCTCCATCGTCGACTATGACGACGCTCTACCAGTCCGTCTCACCCGAGGGTTCCTAGCGGCCCCCGACCAGTACCTGCGTCACCTGCTCGACACCGACAACTGACCCGGAGCACCACATAGTTCCAGCTCATCGTGCTCCTCCGCAGGCCAGTTGTACTTCGCGAAGAAAGGGCTGAAGAAAGCGACTCTCCTCACCGTGGTTGGCCAAGGGGTGAGTCTCGGTGCGAAAGTGCGTACCCCAGAAATCATTCGCGCCCCCGGCAAAGTCATTGCCAGGGGCGCGAATTGGCCGAGACGGTTCACAGAGATCAGAACAGCGAGGCCAGGCTCGTGTCGGTGCCTTGCAGGTCCGAGTTGCCGGAGCTGACGAGCTTACCGGCGCTTTCCAGCGTGGTGTTGAGCTGCGTCACGTTGGTGTTCCACTGGGCCTGGAGCTGGGTGAACGCCTCATTGGCGTCACCGTCCCACTCGTTCTGCACGAAGGTGGTTACTACCTTGTGCAGGTCTTCGAGCAGAGTCATGATCCCGCGAGCCTGGCCGATGACGGACTGGGCACCGGCCTCGACCTCGCCGAAGTGAGCCTTAATTGTCATGAGAACTCCTCAATAAGGGTATGTCGGATAGCGGGCCCGAATTAGGACGGGAGATCCAGGCTGGACACAACGTTCTTTACGGCCTGTGCGTTTTGATCATCCCGATCCTGGTACTGTGTGCCGGCCTTCACGATCTTTTCCGCAGTCTCCTGCAGCTTGTCGTTCATCTTCTGGGCCTGCGTGAAGTACTGCTCCATGAACGCCTCGAAGGCCCTCTTCGCCTCGCCGTCCCAGGTCGCCGTAGTCGTCTGCTCGGCGGTACGGACCCTGCCGATCTCGGTCAGCAGATCGCTGTGCTTCTGCTGGATCGTCTTGGAGAAGGTGTTGAGCGCGTCGGGACTCGCCTTCAATGAACCTGCCATTTTTGGCTCCTTTCGAATGCCGTCTCGGCCAACGGTAGAAGTGCCAGTTGGCCTATACATCTGGTTTGACGCGTAGTTGGTCTGATCGGTTCCATCGTTCTTCGAGAAAGTCTCGGGAACTCCCCTTCGAATCAAACCGCCTGCGACAACCGACCGGCCCTCGGTCTGTGAACCCCGGTCGTGGGTCCCTCGCGAGCCTCGTTCATGGCCGATCGACGCGACTGGCGTCGCCAGCGCCCTCTTCCCCTCCTTCCCCCTGCTCGCTGCTTTCTCGGCTGGCGAGTGGGCTGGCTGCGGCTATACGATATCCGACCCGGTACCGTCGCGCTACCAGCAGTTGAGCGGCCGATTCTTCAAGCCTACGGCCGAGCCGCGCCGTGCTACTCACTGTTGGCGAACAACGCATACTGCGCGGCCACCTTTTGGTGCACATCGACGATCTGATTGCTCTCCACCATGGCGACATAGCGGTGATAGGGCACGGTGCAGCTGAACCGCTTCGGTCGGAGCAGTTCGGATCGGTTCTCCACACAACCTCCACCGGGAATGTTCGGCGGCGCATCGGTTGCGACCACTTCGATACCGGGGGGTTGCAGGAGCTTGGGTGCAAGCGCCCGCGCCGCATCCGCATCGCGGGTGCGGATCGCGATGGTGCCCCAACCGACGCCGAATCTGTCAGCGCCGACAGCCGCGAAGGTGTCCCGTAGCCCCCGTAACGAGCGTGTCCAGTTCAGAAATCCGGTGGGGCCGTACGAAAAGAAATCAATCGCGCTGGGCGAGACGGATCGGCCAGGGTTGAGCACGCGTCGCAGGATGTCCTGGGGATCGTTATCGAGCCGGAGAACTTCTTTCGGACTCAATGCGGGGAGCTTGTCGAGCAGAGCGAACTGTGCGTCGTAGGTCTTCTCGGTCAATTCCGCCAGTCGGTCGAGATTCGGATCGCCCAGTCCGATATTCAGATACACGACGTAGCTGCCGTGTGCAGCGGCCGAGCCGATCGTCGGTACACCGGGCCGCCAGTGTGTATGCGCTTCTTGGTGTTTGGCAAGCGGCACGCGTTGGTTCCCGTCCGCCGCGACCTGGAAATCTGTTTCTTCCAGCTCCGCGGCAGCACGTGTTGCCGCAGTAGCATCAGGAAATTGCATAATAAAGGTGGAGATGAAGGCAGGATTTTTCCGCCTGGCCAATGCCGCCAAATCGTCATCGGCGGCATAGTTTACGAACACATCATAGCTCTTGTTGTTGGTGCTCCCGGCGACGACCCCATACAGATACCGGTTGCGCTCTAGCACAGTGCGATTCGCTTCGGTCATGTAGTTGTGCACCCACGCTGCGTCGGGGATCAAATCGGCCGATCCGTAGGTGAGTGCCGGGTCGATAACGCTTCCCGTGACCACATTGTCTGCTAGCCGCATCCCCGCTAGTAGCCGGCCGCCTAGCATACTGTGGTCGTACTCTGCCCCGGTCTCGATTGGTTCGATCGGATATGGACCGGTATCGAGCCGTCGAAGGTCCAGCTCACCAGCCGTTGGGGTGCCGGATACTCCGCAGCCCGTGGCGCTGATAGCAACGATCACAGCCAGAAGGTGGGCTATCCGGAGACGCATGTGATCAGGTCCTCACTTCGAATCCGTGATGTCAATTGCTGTTGGCCAAGAGCGCGTACTGCGCCGAGATGCGCTGGTAGGCATCCGCGCGCTGATTCGCCCATATCTCGGCCGCGTACCGGCCTACCGCGATGCTGCAGTCGAAACGCACCCTTTGCTCCCGAAGCCCGTGGTACTCAGAGCATTTGGCTTGCGGAAGACCCTTCGGAGCGGCGGTGGGCCGGAAGAGCTTGCCGACCTTCGCATGAGCATCGACCAGTCGCCGCGCCGCTGCGGCATTCCTGGTGCGATACAGCAACCCACCATTGAACGCAACCTTGTCGACACCGAGATCGTCGAACAGCTTTTCGTCTTCGCCGGGTTGGGACGAGATGTGCAGGCCGCTGTGTCCGTCATAAACCGCCGGATCTCCGAGCCTATCGGTGCCAGCATTCAATGAGGGAACCGTACGTCCGAGCATGCCATCAATATCCGCGGGGACCTCGGCCCATTTGTCATCGGGTGTCGGAGTGAACCCCTTCAAGCGGTTGGGGACGATATCGAGGTTCTTTTCGGCCAACGTTGTCAGGATGGATTCATCGCCGAATCCGGTCGCCATTCCGACGTGGTCCCAAACGGTGGAGAAAATGACGAATCTGCCGGTGGCGAACCAGGATAGCAATGACGAATACTTTGGCTGCCAGAATGTATACGCCTCAGGATATTTCGGCAACGCGGCGGGTTGATTGTCGCTGTCTCGGGCATTCTCGCGCTCACCGAGCGCCCGCGCCGCATACTTGGCCGCTTCGTCATCGGTGAAGACCATGACAACGGTATCGAGCTGTAGAGCCAACTTCTCGACCTTGTCGGACATCCCAGTTCCGGTGAACCCGAACATGAAGCCCTTGGCATCCTGCGCGAACAGATCTCGATGGATCACCGCACGACCGTCCAACGCAGCGGATTCCGGATCAATGAAGGTCCGTACCGCGCTTCCCGGCGGTTCGAACCTCAAGCTGCTATCGATCTCCATCGGCAGCGGCACATAGCTGGCCAACCGAGCGGCATCGATCAAACGAGCTTGATTCAGATCCTTCGCTTTCCCAAGGTCCTGCGGCTTTGTCGGATAGTTGCCCACATCCAGTTGACTCAGATCAACCTTCGGCTCGTCGTCCGAATCCGATCCGCATCCGACGGCACCCACCAACACCGTGACGGCCGTCATCAACAGCGCCAGCTTCCGCATCAGCTCCCCCTCGGATAGATCGCCGCGTCCCAAAGGCCGGAGAACTCACCGTGAGCAGCCTACTTTACGGCCTTCTTGAGCACCGGTACCAGTTTGGCGAGCAGCGTCTGTTCGGAGGTGTCCGACCAGGTGCGCAGGGCCGCGACGGCGCTCGGGTCGTCGAGCGGGATCACCGTGGCCTTGGAGCCCGAGATCTCGTACGGCAACCCCAAAAGCCCACCGCCACCGGCCTTTTCGTCGCTTCGCACGGCGAGGATGTAGCTGTCCGGTGACAGGCTGAGCGCACCGTTTCCGGTTTTGACCATCCGTGGTGACGGCTCGTCGCCCTGCTTGGCGTAGTTGAAGTTGTAGACGAATCCAAGGTCGGACAGGAATTTTGTTTGGGGCGTCCCGCCCAGGTAGATGCCGAACTTGCTGGAGTCGCAGTTGGTGGAGTTGCTGGAGCAGGTGACGTCGACCATGGTGATCGTCTTGCCGACGAATGCCGGATTGTCCTTGCGCGCCTGGGCAATCGAGGTGGCGGCGACCGCGGTGGTGGTCGGTGCGGCGGCGGGTTTATCGCTGCCGCTGGTCGCCCAGATGCCGATGCCCGCGGCGACGGCGATGACGACGGCGACCGCACCCGCGCCGATCAACCACGGTTTGCGGCTCTTGGGCCGTGGGGTGAGGTCGGGGAGCGGCGTCGGTCCGGAGGTGTGTCTGGGGCCGGTTGTGTACGGACCGGAGGTGTGGGTGGTGTACGGGTTGGCTGCCCGGGGGTCGGTGGCCGGGCGGTGCGGGTCGAAGACCGTGACGGGGTAGGTGGGGAAGTATTGGTGGAGACCGGGTTGTAGCCAGGTTTGAGAGCGTTGGCGGCGGCGTCGGTGAATTCGCGGCAGGTGCTGTAGCGCTCCGCCGGGTTCTTGGCCATGGCCTTGGCGAAGATGTGGTCGACGGCGGCGGGTAGGCCGGGGTTCACGGCGGTGGCGACGGGCGGCGGCTCGTGGAGGTGGCCCATCATGACCAGCGCTGGCTGGGTGGACGGGTACGGGTTGCGGCCGGTGAGCAGTTTGAAGAACGAGCAGGCGAGGCTGTAGATATCGGCCCGGTGATCCAGCGGAGCGCCGGACAGCTGTTCCGGCGGCGCGTACGCGATGGTGGCGACGAAGCTGCCGGTCTGGGTGAGTTCGGTGGTGTCGTCGCTGGATTTGGCGACGCCGAAGTCGGTGAGCAGCACCCGCTCCTCCTCGCCGTCGGCGGCGGAGAGCAGGAAGTTGGCGGGTTTGACGTCGCGGTGCAGCAGGCCTTTTCGGTGCGCGTAGTCGAGTCCCTTGCCGACCTCGCTGATAATCCGAAGGGCGCGAAGGGGATTCATCGAATGCGGGTCGCGGGCGAGTTCGGCGGACGCGTCGGTGCCGTCGACGTACTGCATGGCGATCCACAGCTGACCGTGTTCCTCGCCACGGTTGTAGACCGAGACGATATTCGGATGGTCAAGTCCGGCAGCGAGATTGGCTTCGCGTTCGAAGCGGCCGCGGAATTCGCGGTCCTGGCTGAGTTCGGCGCTGAGCACTTTGAGGGCGTCCATCCGCGGCAGGCTCGGATGCTTGGCCAGGTAGACGGTGCCCATCCCGCCCTGACCGAGGACCCGCTGGATTCGGTACCCGCCGACGATGGTGCCGGGGCTCATCGCCATATTTGCCGTCTCCCGTCCTCGCACCGGCGTCCGATGCCAATTCTGCTGCTGACCGGAGCATAGTAGACGGTCACTTCCACGTGCGATCTCGACATTTCCGGCGTCGCTGTTGTCATTGGCTGTTGGCCAGCACCGCGTACGCGGCGGCGGCGCGCTGGTATACGTCCGCTATTTGATTGCTGTCGACCGAGGCGACGTAGCGCCGATATTCGACCGTGCAGCGGAAGCGCTTCTGGCCGAAGGTTTCCGAGATGCGTTCACCGCATCGGCCGTCGGGAATTCCAGGTGGGGGATCGACCGGGCGGGTGTAGACCTCGCTGAGCGGCTCCGGCAGCAGTGTGTGCGCGGCCGCGTCGTCACGGGTGCGGAACAGTAGCGAGCCGTCGGAGAAGCCGATGCGATCGGTTCCGGTGTCGGCCAGCACCTGTCGCCAGTGCGCGCGGTCGATGCCGAAGGCGTTCGTGAAGCCGGGCGCGCCGTAGGTGGCCTGGCTGCCCGCGTTCGGGTAGCCGAGTCCGTCGGGGTTGAAGGTGCGGCGCAGGATGTCGTCCGGGTCGCTCGGCAGGCGCAGTACATCTTCCCTGCTGAGCGTGGGCAGCGAATCCAGCAGCGGTATTTGGGCGGTGTAGGCCCGTTCGGCCAGATTCACCAGTCCGGGCCGGTCGGTGTTCGGCACCGAGATGGTCAGGCTGATCAGGTATTTGCCGTGCGCCATGGTGGACCCGATGCTGCGATCGTCCGAATGCGCCCGCGCCGCAGCATATTTGGGCAGTGTGACGGGTTGTGTCCGGTCGGTCGTCGCCATGTCTTCGAATTCGTTCGCGGTCCGTGCGGCGGCAGCTTCGTCTTGGAATTGCAGGACGAAGATCGTCGCGGTGCCCGTCGCGTCCGCCTTGGCGTCGGCGCCGCGCGCACCGAAGCCGAAGAGCACGTTATTTTGTTTGGCGGCAGCCCAATTCGCGGCGGGCAGGATGGCCGGGTCGAGGCCATCCGGGAACATTGTGGAGACTCCCGCACCATATTTCAGGCGCGGATCGATATCGACGCTCGATGCGAGGTGGTCGGCCAGCCGAACCATGGCCAGCTGTATGCCGCCGCCGTACGAATTGTTATAGGAGTAGCGCACATCCAACGGTTCTGTGTTGTACGCGCCGACATCCAGCTTCCTGACGTCGATTTCGCCGGCGTGCGGCGCGCCGGAGATCTGTGAGCCGCAGCCGGTCAGCGCGGTCGTCACCGCGACGGCGATGGCAAGTCGACGGAACATGCCCTACCCACCGTTCGCCAGGATCGCGTACTGCGCCGAAATACGTTGCTGCACATCGGTCAGCTGATCGGCGGCCAGTTCGGCGACGTACCTGCCGGATCGGACGACGCACATGAAGCGCATGTACATGGACTGCGGGTCCTTCAATTCGCGACAGCGCGCGATGGGCAGGCCCTTCGGCGACGGAGCGGTCTTGTACCGCTTGCCCAAGATGGCGTGCTGATCGGCGAGCTTCTCAGCGGCCTCGGTGTCGCGGGCGCGGAAGACAAATCCGCCCGCGAACGCGACCCGGTCGACTCCGGCCTGTTCGAATTGGTCGATGTCGAGGTCAGGGCGCAGGACGATCTGCAGCCCGCCGTGCCGATCGTAAACGCCGGGGATGCCGCGCTGGCTGCGGTCCACGGTGACGGTTGACAGCGTGCGACCGAGCATCCCGTCGAGATCGATCGGCGTATTCAACAGCTGATCCGTTGGCGTGACGGGGAATTGCCGCACCCTGGGTGTGATCGCGTCGATGCTCTTCTCGACGCGATCGACCAGTTGGGGCAGCCGTTGCTCGTGCAGAATGGACATGACGTTGTCGAAAATGTAGGTAAAGATGACGAATCGCCCAGCGGCATACCAGGATCGGATGAGCCCCGGGATTCCCGGCGCGTGATGCGCATGTGCCGGTGGATACTTACCGATCTGGACGGGCTCGGCCCCCGCCATGGCTTGAAAATCGGCCTGTTCCATGGCGGTTGCCGCCGCGGCCGCGGATTGTTCATCGGCGTAGAGCATTACGACGTTGTCGAGTTCATAGGACAGGTTGGGCACCTGGTCGGACAGTCCGGTGCTGACGAACCCGCCGACGAGACCCGTTTCGGCAGTAGTGAATTGATCCGGCTTGGCATCCATCCGCTGGACGATCGCACCGGATTCCAGACTCTGGAAGATCCGCACGATGCCATTCACCGGCGAACCGGCATACTTCACCGCGGGATCGATCTCCACCGGCAGCGGAACATAATTTCCCAGCCGCATGGCCTGCACCAGACGGGCTTGATCGAGATTCTTGGCGACCCCGAGGTCGCGCGGTTTGGTCGGCAGGTTGCCGACATCCAACTGACTCAGGTCGACGACCGGTTCCGCGGGTTTATCCGGTTGGCCGCCACAGCCCGCCGCGAGCGTCGCGGTGACGATCGCGGCGAGCAAGGCCCAACCGGTGCGAATCACGCTGCTAATCACCGCTGTTCGCGAACAGCGCGTACTGGGCTGCGGCCCGCTGCTGCGCGTCGAGCAGCTGCTGCCCGCTGACGAAGCCGACATAGCGGCGGTAGGACACCACGCAGCTGAAGCGATAGGCGAACGTCGAGCGATCCTCGCTGTTCTGAAAACACTTGGCGCCAGGCACATTCAGCGGCGGTGCCGTCTCGCCCGAGGTGCGGGTGAGCGTGTTCTTGTCCGCGACAACCTTTTCGGCGGTCTTCTCGTCGGCGGTCCTTGCCACGACAGAACGATCGATGACCGCGTATCTGTCGGCGTGCAGGGCTGCCAGCCGGTTCTTCAGGAAATCTCGATCCTCGGCGTATGCGAGCATCCCGCGCTGCCCCAGCAGCTTTCGGCCGCCGGCCAGGAAGCTCGGGCCGTCGTATTTATCCGGATTCAACGTTCGGGTGATGAGATGGTCCGGATCCCACGGTAGGCCGAGCATCTCCTCATCGCTGACCGGTTTCACCTGGTCGAGCAGCGGCAGCTGGGTATCGAAGGATTTCTCGGCCAGCGCGGTGAGCGCCGCCAGATCGGGCTTCGGCGTCGAAACGTAGAAGGTGACCAGATAGGACCCGTAGGTCAGGTCGGCCCAGAGATAGGGCTGGTCCGGCCGCCAATGTGCGTGGGCGGCAGGGTATTTCGGCAACGTCACCGGAACGTTCTGACCCTGGTAGCGGTCCAGTTGGGCCTGGTAGAAATCGTCGCCCGCCTGTTTGGCGCCGTCGGTGTCGGCGAACTGGTTCACCACCGTTGTGATGGTCGTCGCGGCGGCGTCCTGCTTCTGGCCCCAGTCGTACGAGCTGAACGTCGTGCGCTTGTCGCCGCCGGTCACCTTGATACCGAACAGCAATTTGTCCTTCTTGCCGATCGCCTCCGCGACATCGCTCTTCCCGAGTTCATCCGCGGGCACCCCCGCCGAGAGCGACTGGGTGAGCCAGCCGTACTTCAGCCGAGGATCGATGTCGTACGCGGATGCGACGTAGTCGATCAACCGCATCGCGCCGACGTCACGCATGTTGTTGAAGTTCGGCAGGTAGTCGTCGTCGTGCGCGTTGCTCGGGACGGTGTTGTACGGGCCGACGTCGAGTTTGCGGATATCGATCTCACCGGGCAGCGCCGTGCCCTGATACGTCGAACCGCAGGCGACCAACGCCCCGGTCAGCAGGCCGATCGTCACGGCGAGCGCGCCGCGCGTCATACCCCTCATTTGGCATTCTCCAGCAGTGCGTATTGCGCCGAGATCCGCTGTTGGGCGTCGAGCAGCTGCTCCGACCAGGAGAACGCGGCGTACCGGTCGTAGTGCACCGAGCAGTAGAAGCGGACCGCGAGTGCCTCCCGGCCGATGTACTCCTGGCAGTTCGCGGCGGGCAGGTTGCGCGGAGCCGCGCGGCTCTTGAACTTCTTGGTCAGCCCGCCGCGAGTGGACTGCAAGAGCTTGGCCGAGGCGGCGTCGCGGGTCCGGTAGAGCTGGGTGCCCTCGACCGCGAACCGGTCGACGCCCGCCTCCTCGAGATGTTTACGGCTCTCGGCCTGATCCTCGTCGAAGAGCACCGCGGCATGAGCGTTGTACGCGCCCGGCGGATTCAGCCAGGAATCGTCGCGCGGCCGGGGCAGGGTGCGGGCCAGCATGCCGTCGAGATCGAATTGCGCGTTCATCAGCTGATCGACCGGGGTGGGGGTGAATTTGGCGATCGCGGGAACGACCGTATCCAAACTCTTTTCCACCAGCGCTACCAGCGTCGGTTGATCGACCTTGTTCAGATAGATCTTCTTGTAGTCGTAGATCCAGGTGTACACGACGTATTTACCGGTGGCGTACCAGCTGCCGATGGATTGGCGCTCCGGCCACCAATGGGCATGGGCGTCAGGGTATTTCGGGATGCCGACCGGGGTGTTGCGGTCGTTGGCCTCGAAATCGACCTTCTCGAGCGCGGCCGCAGCGGCGGTGGCCTTCTGCTCGTCCGGGAAAATCATCACGGCATTGGCCAGATCTATGCCGCGATTATTCCGTTCGGTGCTGCCGAAACTGGTGACGCCGCCGACGAAATCCGGCGCGGCCTCGGCGAACCGGTCGACGTTCATGATCTTGCCGAGCGATACCTCCGGCAAGGTCCAGACCGTCGAGACGAACGGGGCGCCGATGACGAATCGCGGATCGATATCCATTGCGAGCGGCACGAAATTCGCCAGCCGTTCCGCCTCGACCAGCCGGGCCTGCGTCTGGTTCTTCACCGCGCCGAGCTGTGTCGGCTGCGTCGGATAATTACCGACATCGAGCTGATCGATCGGCACGGCGGGTTCGGTATCGGAATGCGAATCGTCGGAGCCGCAACCGCCGACGGCCAGTGCCAGGGCGATGACCAGGGCAGACGCCATGTGCCTCGGAAATGATCTCATGACGAGCCGCACGCCCTCCCCAGTAATCCGTGTAGTCCCGCGGAATCCTACTTCACGGTCCGGCGCGATACGGGACCGAATGGTCTGTGCCGGTCTCGCCAGGTCGAGGGGCGGGCCGTTGCCATACCCTGGAGGTGTGTTGACAACCCCGCGCGCTGGAGGCCGATACCGTTGAAGGATCGGCAGGTTGAGGTTGTCGGCGGCGGGCATGCCGTGGCCAGGGTCGGCGGCGCGGTCGTGCTGGTCGGGCACCGCGGACCCGGCCCGCTGAACCGGGACTCGCCGGCCGCCATCGCCCTGGAATCGCTGGCCGCGCTGGTGCGCGAGGCGGGCGAGCACGCACCGCACGGGCACGGCGCGCAGGTGGCGCGCGAGGCGACGCGGTGGTTGATGAAGCATGCCGAACAGATCAGTCCCGGCGTACCGATCGATCTCGGCATTCTCTCCCCTGCCGAAACCGGCGGGGTGGCGATCTTTCTGCACGGCGCGGTCACCGCGGTGGTGGCCGAGGACGGCGCCGAGGAACACTTCCGGGGCAGCGACGCGGCGTTCACGGTCGACCGGGTGGCCGCGGCGCCCGCACGGGCCGTCGCGATATTCGTCGACGACGATGGCGGCGCGGTGCCGCAGGTGCCGAAGGAGCGCGGTATCGGCTGGCTGGTCGAAGGTATCGCGGAGGCGGCGGGCGCGATCGTGTGGTCCGCCGAAACCCGCGGCCGGACAAGCGAATCCGGCGAGGCCCGGCGGGCGCCGCTGCCGACCGCGCGGATCGAATCCGGGCCCGCGCCCGCCGATGGAACCGCGCCGCGGTCGCAGGCTGCCACCGCCATGATGAATTCGGCGCAGAGCCAACAGGTTTCCGAGCCGATCGACCTACCCGAAACGCAATCGGCACAGATAGATCCGCATCACGCGCTCACCGAGGTCAGTGGCACCAACCCGGCCCCGCAGCCCGACCCGGACCTGCAGCGGCGGCTGGAGGCCACCGCCAAGGCCACCGCGCTCACCATCAAGGTGCTCGGATTCAAGTGCGCCCGAGCCCATCCCAGCGATCCCCGGTCTGCGTTCTGCACGGTTTGCGGGATGCCGGTCGACCAGACCCAGCCCGTACTGGAGGTGATCCGGCCGCCGCTCGGCATGTTGGTCCTCGACGACGGGATGACATACATGCTGGCCGCCGACGCCGTCCTCGGCCGCGATCCGGAACATTCCGATCAGGCCAGGCGCGGCCTGGTCCCGCTGCGCATCGAGGACTCCTCCGGCGGCATGTCCCGCGCGCACGCGGAGGTCCTACTGGTGAATTGGGATGTGACGCTGGTGGATCGGGGTTCCACCAACGGCACACGCACCCGCCTGCCCGGCTACCGCGACTGGGTGCGCCTGCACCCGAACCAGCCGATGATCCTGGTCCCCGGCACCGAGATCATGATCGGCAACCGAGTGCTCCGCTTCGAACAGACCGCCCCACCCCCCTTCGGCCGCTGAGCTACGAATACCTTGCCGTACAGGTGTTTTCGCCGTTCAGCACGCCTGCGCGGAACGCGTCGACCCGCGAGAACCCGCTCGGTACCGTCTTGCCGTTCTCGTCGCTCGCCGCGAGCCCATCGGTGAGTAGACCAGAGACCGCCTTGTCCAAATCGTTTGCGGCCAAGGCGATATCGCCCTGTTCCGGGGGGCGGCCCGGCTGCGCCAGCTTGCCGGTCACCACACCGGACAGGCAGGCCGCGCGCAATCCGGCCTTGGCGCCGACCAAATCCTCGCCGTGCGCCTGCTGCACGGCGAGGGTGTAGCGGGATATGAAGATGACGAAGGCGGTGTAGTCGCCGGTCACCTTCGTGGGCAGCGCGCTGTCGTCATCGGCGTTCGAGACTCCGCGCTTGGCCAGTTCCGGGATATCGGTCGCGATCGTGTTGGTGGCCGGGCAGTACGAGACGGGCGGTGTGGATCCGCCGTCGCGGCAGTCGATTTTCGAGCCGTCGTATGTGTACGTGGGTTCGGGTTTGATCGGCAGGATCGCGGCCAGCGCCTTGGTCAACTCGGTCAGCCAGCGCTTGTCGACCGGCGCCTCGTCCTTGGACTGGCTGTCTTGGAACCGTTGCGGAATGTTGCCGCGGCGCTGGTTGATCTCGTTGATGGTGATGTTCTTGCAACCCCGTGCGCCGTCGGTGAATCCGATCTGTACCGCGGTGACCCGTTCGAAGGCGGAGCCGTGCACGCTTTCCGGATCGCCCGGGTTGGAGTCGCGGATGGCGACCGTCGCGGCGAGCACCATATTCAGGCCGTCGGAGGTGTTGATGGTGAAGTGCCTTGCTTTGCCCTCGGCGACGTAGCGCATGAACACCCCGGCGAAGCAGTCGGCCTGCTGCTCCTTGACGATCACCGGATCCTTCACCGAGACGAGCTTCGCCTGGGACTGCACATAGTGGCCGTATTCGTGAGCGAGCACCATGACGACGGCCATCTTGCCGAAGGTCTGATCCATCAGCGGCAGCAGCACCGAGCGGTCCCAGCCGATGGTGTCGTCGAGGCGGCAGTACGCCGCGTTCACCAGGTGATAGGTGGATTCCTTGCAGAATTCGATCGCGCTGGAGCGCTGCGCCTTCGCATCCCAGGAGACCAGCTTCTGGATCGGTTTGAAATCGCCCTGGAAATCCTGGTTATAGGCCGTGCGCCAATAGTTTTGGATATCGTCGACCGCGTTGAGCGCGAGTTTGTCGACCGCGCCGCCGTCGCCGTTGGTGGCGGTGAGCGCGGCGTCGGGCACACCGGGGCGCGGCCCGCTCGGCCCGCTGGTGGTCGGCAGGCCCGCCACCTTGAACGGGTCGTCGTAGATCGAGACGGGATGGCCGCTGACAAGGCTGGTACACCCCGTGATCAGCGTCGTCAGACAGAGCAGCACCGTAAAGAGAACGGTCGCTTGGTGTTTCGGCAAGGCTCCCCCTAGTCGGCCGCATTCGTATAACACATCCGTCGCCGGATCGGATATCGGGCGCGTCCGGGGGCACCGCCGATGTCCGGGTGATGGAATAGTATCCGCTGCATGTCTACACCGGGGGCGCAGACCATCACCGTGCGCCATGATGGAACCGAACGGGTCTTCGATTCCACTCAGAAGGTCACCCTGGGCCGGGCGCCGGACGTCACGTTGTTCGTCGACAGCCCACTGGTGTCGCGGGTGCACGCGACGCTGACCTTTCAGAGCGGCGTTTGGGTATTGACCGACAATGCGAGCACCAACGGCGTTTTCGTCGACGCGCGCAGGCTCACCCACCCGGTGTCCATCGATCGGCCGACGCAGGTGCGGCTCGGCGACGCGATCAGCGGTCCGCTGCTGCACCTGCTGCCCGCGCAGCAGCAACAGCGCAGACCGGGGCCGATCCCGCCGCAGTCGCAGCAGCGCCCGGCGGTCGGTCCTGGGCCGCAGCCGCAGCAGTACATCCGCCCGCCGATGCAGCCGCAACCGCAGCCCGTCCCGCAGCAGCCGATCCCGCAACAGGCTGTGCCGCAGCAGCCCGTCCCGCAGCAGCCTGTTCCGCAACAACCTGCCCCGCAACAGGTTCCGCTGGCGCCCAACGTCCCGGTGAACATCAATATGACCGCGCGCGCCGACACCTCGAACCTGCCACCGGTGCGGGCCAGACCGTCCACCGCGCCGATCGCGCGCGCCGACCGGCTGCCGCCCGGCGGTCTCGGCATCGGCCGCACCACCGACAACCAGATCGTCGTCAACGATCCGCTGGCCTCCCGCAAACACGCCCGCCTGATCGCGACCGGCGAGGGGCTGGCCATCGAGGACTTGGGTTCGGCCAACGGCACCTTCGTCAACGGGCACCGGCAAGAGCGCGCGGTGCTGCGCGAACGCGACATCATCACCATCGGCAACGTCGATTTCGTCGTCCAGCAGGGCGCGCTGGTGCACCGGCAGCGGCCGGTGGCCGAGCAGGGCCTGCACGTGCACGGGGTCGGATTCACCGTCGAGGGCAACAAGCAGCTGCTCGTCGATGTCAACATGCAGGCGGGGCGCGGCACGCTCACCGCGCTGATCGGCCCGTCCGGCGCCGGTAAATCGACACTTTCGCGGCTCATCGCGGGCACCACCCATCCGTCCGGCGGTGTCGTCACCTTCGAGGGACGCAATCTGCACGCCGAGTACGAGGCGCTGCGCTCCCGGATCGGCATGGTGCCGCAGGACGATGTGCTGCACCGGCAGCTCACCGTGCGCCAGGCGCTCGGCTACGCGGCCAAACTCCGTCTGCCCCCGGATAACTCGAAGGCCGACCGCCAAAAGGTGATCGACGGTGTGCTGAAGGAACTTTCGCTCACCGAACACGCCGACACCAGGGTCGACCGCCTGTCCGGCGGTCAGCGCAAGCGCGCCTCGGTGGCCCTCGAATTGCTCACCGGCCCTTCGCTGCTCATCCTCGACGAGCCGACCTCCGGCCTGGATCCGGCGCTGGACCGGCAGGTGATGGTGATGCTGCGCGAGCTGGCCGACGCGGGCCGTGTCGTCATCGTGGTGACCCACTCCATCGCGCATCTGGACATGTGCGATCAGGTGCTGCTGCTCGCGCCCGGCGGCAAGACCGCCTACTGCGGCAACCCGGCCGGTGTCGGCGGGGCGTTCGGCACCACCGACTGGGCCGAGATCTTCGGCCGGGTGGCCGACAACCCGGATCAGGCCTTCGCCGCGTTCCGCTCCCGGCAGGCGTTCGCGCCGCCGCCCCCGCCGCCGGCCGCGCGCCCGGCGCAGGCGGTGAGCGGGCCGAAATTCAGTGGGCGAAAACAGTTCACGACGCTGTCGCGGCGGCAGGTCCGGCTGATCCTGGCCGACCGCGGCTATCTGATCTTCCTCGGTGTCATGCCGTTCGTGCTCGGCGCGCTGTCGCTGGTGGTGCCCGGGTCGAACGGGCTCGCGGCGGGTGGTTTCAAGACCAACCCCGACGGCACGATCGTGCCGACCGGCGGGGCCGAAGCACAGCAGCTGCTGGTGTTGTTGATCTTCGGCGCCTGTTTCATGGGTTCCGCGTTGACAATTCGCGACCTGGTCGGCGAGCGCACCATCTACCAGCGTGAGCGCGCGGTCGGCCTGCTGCCGTCGGCCTATCTGATGTCGAAGATCGTGGTGTACAGCCTGTTCGCGCTGGTGCAGTCGGCCGTGCTGGTGGGAATCGTGTTGGCGGGTAAGAAGCCGCCGGGGCACGGCGTCGTGATCTCCTCCGGCGGCGCCGAGCTGTTCCTCGATCTCTGGGTGACCGCCGTCTGCTGCGTGGTGCTCGGGCTGGTGCTCTCCTCGTTCGTCCGGTCGAGCGAGCAGGTGATGCCGCTGCTGGTCGTCGTCATCACCTGTCAGCTGGTGATGGCGGGCGGCCTGATCCCGGTGACCGGACGGGTGGTGCTCGAGCAGGTGTCGTGGTTGTTCCCGGCACGCTGGGGTTATGCGTCCACCGCGTCGACGATCGCGCTGCGCGATATCTTCCCTGGCGCGCAACCGGACAAGCTGTGGAACCACACGACGGCCATGTGGGCGCTGGATCTCGGTGTGCTCGTCGCGATGACGGCCGTGCTGGCGATCATCACCTGGCAGCGGCTGCGTCTGCGGAAGTCGGCCGCCGGATGAGCGAGCCGAGAGTGAGCGTATCGGACGCACACCAGGCACACTTGAGCCTGTGACAGTGCGAGTAGGGGCAGTGCATCTCGGTTGGGATGTGGTGTCCGTGGCGGCGGGCGGCGGTGGCACACCGGTCCGTCCGGTGCAGGTGGAGGGTACGTATACGCCGCCGGCATACCTGCTGGCGGATTCGTCGGGACGGTTGCACACGGCGGGTGTGGACCGTCAGCGACCGGATCTCGGGATGGCCATCGCGGACGTGCGCGACATCCTCGGCCATCCGCAGATCGTGGTGGCTGGCGCGACCTGGCCCGCCGAGTTGGTGTTCCGCGCGCGGATGTACAACCCGCTCGCGGCGATCGGGAAATATCTGCGCGGCAAGCCGGATCTGGTGGCGCTGCCGTTCCCGGACGCCTGGCCGGACGAGAAGGTCGAGGTGTTCGCCGGGCTGGTGGAGAAGCTCGACGTCATCGTCGAGCCGCTGCCGGAATCGGTTGCGCTGTCGGGGTATATGCGCGCGCTCTCGTTGGTTTCGGCGCCGGATCAGCGTAATCCGAAGGGTGTCGGCGCCACCGGCATCTATTCCGACGGCCGGGCCATGCTGGTGGTCGCGGTGCACGGCGACGACGAGCAGCCGACCGAATCGGTCGACGTGCCGGTGACGCCGGAGGCCATGCGCGACGCCCGCTCCGCGGACAATGTGGTGATCGAGGCGATGGCCGCGGCCAGGTCGATCGGCGCGGACACCTCGACGGTGCTGCTCGCGGGCAACGTCTGCTTCAACGACCCGCTGCGATTGGCTTTCCAGAACCACCTCGGGCATCGGCTGCAGGTGGCCGATCATCCGATGCACGCGCTGGTGCTCGGCGCGGCGCATCTGTTGGTCACCGATACCGATTCCGTGGATCCATCGGAGGCGCAACCGGGTTCGTATCCGGAATCGGGCGCGCAGCAAACGGTTTCGCCGCAGCAGCCGGTTCCGCCTCGGCAGCCGCAGCAGCCCGCATCCCCTGCCGATCCGCCTGCGTCGCGTCCGCCGGTCGTCACCTACGGCCCCGGGTATCCCACCGTGCGGCCGTCCGCCGAGCCGCCGGTAAGCGAGGAGCCGACCACCCGGGTCACCCGCGAACTGCCGCCTAATCTCGCCGAATTCGGCAGCCGCTTCACCAGGCCCCCGGCCCAGCCGGGTGAGCCGGGGCCGCGGCCGAGTGCGCCGCCGTCGGGTCCGCTGCCCTCCGGTGCGGTGCCGACCGGCCCGCCGTCGGGCGCCGTGCCGACCGGTCAGGTTCCGCCGCTCGGCCCGCGCGGGCCGTATCAGGCCGAACAGCGTCCGTGGGGTGAGCCACCGAGTTCCGCCGAGGACGAGAGCAAGCGCAAGGGCAAGCGCTGGAAGAAGATGTTCGGTGCGAATGCCGTCATCGGTGCGGTCGCGCTCACCGGCGCACTGCTGCACGACCAGCAGGCGGTCCCGCAGGCCCAGCCGGTGCGGGTCGGCGGCGCGACCGTCTCGACCGCATGCCCGCTCACCCCGCGACTGCGTGACGAAGGGCACGGCGGCGCCGCCGTCATCGGCGATCCGGCCGCACCGGGTTGTTTGCCGGGCGCCGACACCCTGCGGTACGAGGTGCCGGGCAAACCGGGCACGCTCGATCCGGGCCCGCCGATCGTGATCTGACCGGATTCGGTCGGCCACGACCCGACTGGTATCGTGGCTCGTTGGCGTGTGGACGTCCTGGTGTTTTTCGCCGGGGCGCACACCGAGTCCCGGGTCTCCACCGGCCGCCGGGAACTCCTCGACCACTCGCCTGGCCGGCAACACCGACGACAGACAGGGAAGCACTGTGCCTACGTACAGCCCGAAGGCGGGTGACGTTACCCGCAAGTGGTACGTCATCGACGCCACTGACGTAGTGCTCGGCCGCCTTGCCGTGCAGGCAGCGAATCTGCTGCGTGGCAAGACCAAGCCGACCTACGCGCCGAATGTCGATGGTGGCGATTTCGTCATCATCATCAACGCGGACAAGGTTGCCGTCTCCGGCAACAAGCGCACCGACAAGCTGATCCACCACCACTCCGGGTTCCCGGGCGGCCTCACCTCCCGCACTGTCGGTCAGGTGTTGGCGACTCGGCCGGAGCGTCTCGTGGAGAAGGCCGTCAAGGGCATGATCCCGAAGAACAAGCTGGGCAACGCGATCGCGGGCAAGCTCAAGGTCTACGCGGGCCCGACCCATCCGCACGCGGCTCAGCAGCCCATTCCGTTCGAGATCAAGCAGGTGGCCCAGTGACCGCTCCCGAGGAATTCAACGAGGACATCGTCGAGGACGCGACCGTCGAGGTCGTCGACGAGGACTACGGCTACGAGTCCGCCGAGCAGGCGTCCTTCACCCCGGCTCCGATCGTCATCGATCGTCCGGTCCAGACCGTCGGCCGCCGCAAGGAGGCCGTCGTCCGGGTGCGTCTGCTGCCGGGCACCGGCAACTTCGTGCTCAACGGCCGCACCATCGAGGACTACTTCCCGAACAAGGTGCACCAGCAGCTGGTCAAGTCGCCGCTGGTGACGGTCGAGCGCACCGAATCCTTCGATGTGCACGCCCGCCTGGTCGGCGGCGGCCCGTCGGGTCAGGCGGGCGCGCTGCGCCTGGCCATCGCCCGCGCGCTGATCGAGGTCACCCCGGAGGATCGTCCCGCCCTCAAGCGGGCCGGCTTCCTGACCCGCGACCCGCGTGCCACCGAGCGCAAGAAGTACGGTCTGAAGAAGGCGCGTAAGGCGCCGCAGTACTCGAAGCGCTGATTTCGGCATCGTCGATCATCGTCGTCCGGCACCCTGGAGGGACCGGAGCCGGTATGGTCGGCGGCAAGCTGTACGAGAGCAGGCTTCCAGCACCGCTGGTTGCCTGCTCTCGTGCTGTATACAAGGTGCGGCGTGCCGATCGGCGGTATGGCGCGCACGCCGCGGATCGACCGATGAGGGGCGAGGTATGGGACGTTTGTTCGGCACCGACGGAGTCCGCGGGCTTGCCAATGAGTCGCTGAGTCCGGAACTGGCACTTCGGGTTTCGGGTGCGGCGGCACAGATTCTGAGCCGCGGTAAGAAGCGGGCGCTCGCCGTGGTCGGGCGCGATCCGCGCGCGTCGGGCGAGATGTTGGAGGCCGCCGTCGTCGCGGGTCTCACCGCCGCCGGAGTGAACGTGCTTTCCGTCGGGGTGCTACCGACGCCCGCCGTCGCTTATCTCACCGGTCTGTACGACGCCTGTCTCGGTGTGATGATCTCCGCATCACATAATCCCATGCCGGACAATGGAATCAAGATCTTCGCCGCGGGTGGGCACAAGCTGCCCGACGAGCTGGAGGATCGAATCGAGGCCATGATCGAGACCGGCACGCCGGTGCGGCCGACCGGTGCGGCCATCGGCCGGGTGCTCGGCGCGTCCGGGGCCCGCGATCACGGGCTGGTGATTCCGGAACAGTTCAGCGTCGCCGGGACGCACGAGCGGTATGTCGAACATCTCGTGGAGGCGACGGGCGTTGACCTGTCCGGGCTGACCGTCGTCGTCGACTGCGCGCACGGCGCGGCGGCCGAGGTCGGCCCGGCCGCCTACCGCGAGGCCGGCGCCGAGGTGATCGCCATCAATGCCGAACCCGACGGCTTGAATATCAATGATGGTTGCGGCTCAACGCATTTGGATCAGGTGCGGGCCGCGGTGCTGGAACACGGCGCCGATCTCGGGCTCGCACACGACGGCGACGCCGATCGCTGCCTCGCGGTCGACGCGACCGGTGCGGTGGTCGACGGCGATGCCATCCTGGCCATCCTCGCCCTCGCCATGCACGCCGCGGGCGAGCTGGCTGAGGACACCCTGGTCGCCACAGTCATGAGCAACCTCGGCCTGCACATCGCCATGCGCGCGGCCGGAATCACCGTGCGCACCACCGCCGTCGGCGACCGCTATGTGCTGGAGGAACTGCGCCGCGGCGGATACACGCTCGGCGGTGAGCAGTCCGGGCATGTGGTGTTCCCGCGCTACGGCACCACCGGTGACGGCATTCTCACCGGTCTGAAACTGATGGCGCGGATGGTCGAAACCGGGCGCGGTCTGGCCGATTTGGCGAGCGTGATCAGTACGGTGCCGCAGGTGTTGATCAACGTTCCGGTGAGCGACAAGTCCGCGGTCGCCGCATCGCCCGAAATCACCGACGCGGTGCGCGAAGCCGAGCGGGCGCTCGGGGAGAGCGGCCGAATCCTGTTGCGGCCCAGTGGGACCGAGGAGCTTATCCGGGTGATGGTGGAGGCGACCGATCCGGCGCAGGCCCAGCAGCTCGCCGACGACCTGGCCAAGCGGGTCGCGGCGGTCTGAGTACGGCCCGGCCTGATCGGACAAAGGCGCGACATCTACCGGGATTTTCTGGCAATCGCGGTCGAAATTGTCCGCTCAGGCTAGTTCCCCGTGAGGCGCCCACCGTCCATGTGCCAGCGGCGGGTGGCTCGGACGCTGTCCAGCATGCGGCGGTCGTGCGTTACCAGAAGCATTGTGCCGGTGAAGGATTCGACTGCCTGCTCCAACTGCTCGATCGCGGGCAGATCGAGGTGGTTGGTCGGCTCGTCGAGCACGAGCAGGTTCACCCCACGCGCCTGCAGCAGCGCCAGCGCCGCCCTGGTGCGTTCGCCGGGGGAGAGGGTTTCGCAGGGGCGCAACACATGTGGCCCGCGCAGGCCGAATTTGGCGAGCAGGGTGCGCACCTCGGCCTCCGGCCAGTCGGACATCTCCACGCCGAAAGTGTCGGCGAGCGAGGCATTTCCGCGGAACAGTTCGCGCGCCTGATCGACCTCGCCGATTTCGACACCCGAGCCGAGTGCGGCGGATCCGGTGTCCGGCCGCAGCTTTCCGAGCAGCAGCGCAAGCAGCGTCGACTTACCCGACCCGTTCGCACCGGTGAGCACGATGCGGTCGGCCCAATCCACCTGAACGGTGATCGGGCCGAGCGTGAAATCGCCGCGCGCGACGGTCGCGTTCGACAGCGTCGACACCACCGATCCGCTGCGCGGCGCGCTCGCGATGGTCATCCGGAGCTCCCACTCCTTGCGGGGTTCCTCCACCACCTCCAGCCGCTCGATCCGGCGCTGGGTCTGCCGGGCCTTGGCCGCCTGCTTCTCGGTCGACTCGGCACGCATCTTGCGGCCTGCTTTGTCCGAGTCCATCTTTCGCGGATCGCGCGCCTTACGCCGGGCGGTGCGCACGCCGTGCTCCAGCCAGTTGCGCTGCATCTGCGCCCTGGCCTCCAGCCCCGCTTTGGTGTCGGCGTACTCCTCGTAGGCCTCCCGCGCGTGCCGGCGGGCGATCTCGCGTTCGGCCAGATACGACTCGTAACCGCCGTCGTAGCTGTCCACCTGCTGCTGCGCCAGATCCAATTCGACGATCCGGTTCACGGTGCGCGCCAAGAACTCTCGATCGTGGCTGATCACCATGAGCGGCACCCGCACGCCGGTGACGAACTCCTCCAGCCGCGCCAGACCGTCCAGGTCGAGGTCGTTGGTCGGCTCGTCGAGCAGCAGAATGTCGAAGCGGGACAACAGGACCGACGCCAGTCCAGCGCGGGCCGCCTGCCCACCGGAGAGTCCGGTCATCGGGGTGTCCAGGCCGTTCGGCAGGCTTTCGGCGAGGCCGAGTTCGGCCGCCACCTCCTGCGCGCGTTGGTCCAGATCCGCGCCGCCCAGTGCCAGCCAGCGTTCGAGTGCGGGCGAATACTCGTCCGGGCCGCCGTCGGCGAGCCGTTCGGCGGCCGCGTCCATTGTCCGCTGTGCCGCCGTGACACCCGTTCTGCGGCCGAGGAATTCGAGCACCGTCTGGCCCGGCACCCGCTCCGGCTCCTGGGCCAGATAGCCGACGGTCGCATCGGGCGGGCTCAATGTGATGCTGCCCGTTGGGGTTCGGCCCTCGGCGAGCATGCGCAGCAGCGTCGACTTGCCCGCACCGTTCACGCCGACGAGGCCGATCACATCGCCCGGCGCCAACGTCAGATCCAGGTCGGCGAACAGGGTGCGCTCACCGTGTCCGGCCGACAGTCCGCGTGCGTGCAGTGTGGTTGTCACCCGACGAGTCTGCCGGGTGCGCGCGCCGCCCATCCGATCAGGGTTGGCCCTGAGTTCGCGTACCGGAGAAATCAGGGTCCGAATCGGTCGGCTTACCGATGGCAAGGCGCCGCTGCCTGGGCAGAGTTGATGGCGTAAACGATCACAACGACGAAAGCGGAGATCATGACCGTGCCAACCACCCGTCGGCTCACCCGTTCGGCGCACGACAAATGGATCGGCGGCGTATGCGGCGGCATCGCCGAATACTTCGGCTGGAACTCGACTGTCGTGCGATTGCTGTTCGTGCTCTCCTGCCTGTTGCCAGGACCACAGTTCGTTATCTACCTGGTCATGTGGTTGATCATCCCGAAGAAGTAGGGACACCCGGCTGCGCGCGGGACGCGTGGATGACAGGATGGAGCGATACCCCGCTTGCGCGCGGGATCCTCGCACCCACGAGTCCCGCTGAGGAGGAGCCATGATCACCTCGGGCGATTCCGACCATCTGCCCGACGTCGACGCGCACTCGTCGCTCGACGGCCTGGGCACGGTCGAACTGCACCACCCGACCCAGGACGTCACCGGTGACGGAATTCTCGACACCGTCACCGTCAACGACGCCCACGGCACACACATCTGGACCAGCACCCACCAGGACGGCATCGCCGATCACGTCACGCTGATCGACAAATCCGGCGACTACGCCGCCTGGGAGTTCCACCGCCACCCCGACGGCACCGCCGAATGGGTGCGCACCGATCAGGGCCACCTCAACAAATAAACCCGCCGGGACCGTCGCCGCGCCAACTACACTGGCGCGCAACGGCCCCCGAACACCCGCCCCTGCGAGGGGACACCGCGGCCGCAGGCTGCACTGATTCGCGCACCCCCGCGCGAATCAGTGGAACCTGCGGAATCATGTCGGTAGGTGCCGTGCCGCCGGAATTGACGGAACCGATCGCGTCCTGGAAACGTCCAAGGAAGTAGCGGTGGCGGGCGGCCGCCGACAGGGCGGATCCACGAGGAGGGGTTGCGGCATGGCCGGACAGACCATTACTGGCAGCATGGTTGTGGATACCAGCGAGTTGGCGAAGCTGGCCAACGAGCTGCGCACCTCTTCCAGCGCCGTCAAAGAGGCTGTGAAGAACATCACCGACAATCCGTTCAGCGCCAACGAGGCGGGCCGCAACTACTCGAAGCAGGGCGCCGAGGTGCACGCGGCCCTGGAGCGCGCCGCCAACTGGTTGAAGATCTGGGCCAACGCCACGACGGCCACCGCCGACGCGTTCGGCAAGTCGGCCATCACCTACAGCACGGTGGACGCGTCGAATGCCGACAAGACCACCGCGGGCACGAAGTAGCGGCGGGGGATTCGGTGCGATGACGATCGAAACGGGCAACCGGGAAATCGAGGAAATCCTCAACGACGGCACCAAAGGGTTGCAGTACTGGATCCAATTGGTGCCGCGCTATGAAAAGGCGTTCGGGTCGAATAACGGGCACAGCGTCCAAGATCTCGAGGCTCGCTACGACGAGCAGCGCGGTATGAAGGTCCGGATGCTCGAATCGGCCGCGGATGGGCTCGGGCGCGCGGCGGATGTCGCCGATAAGCAGTACGAGACGCAGAATTCGGAATTCAATCGGCTCGGCAGCCTGTGGCAGGGCAATGCCGCGAACGCCGGGCAGGAGATGTTCCGGCAGCAGCTCACCAATGCCCAGGAGGACAAGGGCAAGGTCCGTGCGGCCAAGGATGCCATCAAGGGGACCATCGGACCGTTTCGCGAGGCGGTGAAGGCCAAGGCGGAGTTCACCGCGAAGTTGGTGAACGATTCGGGGGAGGTGCGGGTCGACGGGAAGAGTCCCGAGGATATCGACACCATCATCGAGGGTGCGAAGGGCGAGACGCAGTGGTTCGATTCTTTCAGGTCGAACACTTTGTACGACAGAGTGGGAAAAATCTTCCCCGATCTGGATGTTTCGTTCATGTCCTCCTCGTCCGGAAGCTTCCTGCGGGGTTTCAATCCTTTTGCGGGGCTGTGGGATTCAGGTGATTCGCCATATGCGGAGAAGGTCAAAGATCGGTGCCAGAACTGGCTCAACGACGTCTTCAAGAAAGACTACGAACAGAAGTTGTCGACGTACGTCGAGCAGTGCAAAACCACCAACACCGCCTTCGAGACGCAGTACACGCTGATCACCAAGGCCATGGCGGATATTCAGGAGCGTTCGTATCCGCGTCCGGCCGATGAGGTGACGACAACGCCGGGTACCCAGCCGCCGACCACGGATCCCGGCCAACCGACGACTACTCCGGGTACTAATCCGCCGTCCACGACTCCCGGGACGCAACCGACGACTACTCCAGGGACAACTCCGACGACGACGCCGGGCACCACCCCGACCACCACGACGAACCCCACTTCACTCGATGGCCTCGCCTCGCTGAGCCAGGCCGCGCAGCAGTTGTCCTCGACCGCGTCCACCGTCGCCTCCACCGTCACTTCGGGCCTGTCCTCGCTGGGCACCACCATCGCCAGCGGTGTCGAGAAGGCCATCGAAGAGATCCAGAAGGTGATCAGCCCGACCGACACCTCGAAGACCGACGATCCGAGCAAGGGCGACCCGACCAAGGACGGCGCGGACAAGAACGGCGCGGACAAGAACAAGGGCGCGAAGCCGGTCGCCGAATTCGATCTCGCGGGCAAACATCTCAAGCTGGAAATGAAGGATGGCCAGCTGAAGCTGGTGGAATCCGCGGCCGACGGCAAATCGCACGAGTACACGTTGAAGCTCGACGAGCACGGCATGCCGGTCATCACGACGGAGGAGAAGGACGCCAACCCCGGCGATACCCCGCCGAAACCCGATGGCGCCCAGCCGAAACCGGACGACACTCACGCCAAGCCGGACGGTACGCAGCCCAAGCTGGATGGCACCCAGCATCCGCCGACGGCGGATAAGGACAAGCAGGAACACAAGGCCCCGGCCGCCGAAGACCCGCAGAACAAGTCGCAGATCCCGACCCCGCCCGTACCGCCGACCAAGAAGGAAGACGACGGCGAACACCGTCCGAAAGTGCCATCGGGCCAGGAGAATCAGCAGCCGAAGCCGTCCGACAGCGGCGCGGAACTGGCCGAGGCCGGTCCACTGTGAGGCGAAACATCCACGGCCGCACTCTGATTGACGCGCAAGGAGTAACGACATGGTGAACTGGCTCGCGGAAATCGAACAGGCCGCCGCCGAGCAGCGCCGCCGCTCGGCACTGCTGCTGGACGAACTCGACGAGATCAATCGCCGCACCGAGGAGAAGGGCCGCCAACTCGCCGAGCGCTCCGCCGCCGAAATGCGCGACTTCTGGGAGGAACACGCCGAGGCCCTGGAGAAGGCGCAGGCCGAGGCCGAGGAGAAGGAACGTCAAGAGGCCGAAGAACGCGAGCAGCGTGAGGCAATCGCCCGCTCCATGGCGGCTCGCAAGGCCAAAGACACCGTCGCCCCCATCGACGACGAGGACGAGGAGTCCGCTTACTACCGCCGCGACAGCTGGTTGGTCTAGGTCTGGTATGTGACGACGTTGGTGTGGGATCTCCTCGGACAGTGATCAGTTCGACCGCCCCGGTGTGATCCGATCGACTCAGCTAGCTCGCCGGTGTCGCCGCCGGAACCAGGTCACCGCCCAGATCAGGTGGAGGGTGCCGAGGATGAGGAGTACGACGACGCCGTCGGCGTTCGCGCCGAATGAGTGTTCGGGTCCGAGTCGGGTAGCGGCGCGGTAGATCAGGGTGAGGTCGGTGGGCAGGGTGAAGGCGGCGAGTGCGGCCAGGCACAGGGCCGTCCCGAGGACCAGGACCGCACTATAGGCGCGGACCGCTCGGCGTTCGTGCGGTGGCAGGGCGCGACTCGGATCCTCGTCATCGTTGCGCTGACGTAAGATCCGCTGCCGCAACCGTTTTGCGAGGTAGCGTGCGTAGGCGGCGCCGTCGCCGTACAGATCTCGGCATGCGGTGAGATCCTGCAATACGAAGTAGACATCCGTGCGCATGAAGACCATGAACTGGAATGGCAAGGGCAGCAGGGCGATCACCACGGTCGCGGCCAGAATCCGGTGCGCGGCTTGGTCGGTGACCGCGGCCACCAGGATCGCGAACGCGGCCACCGCGAGATTCACCGCCATTCCGGCGAGATACGCGGTGAGCCGATGTCGTCGCGGGGCGAATTCGATTCCGCTGATGTCGGTTTCGGCCACCAGGAACTGCAGGCGGGTGCTCAGGGTGATCCTGGCGGGTACACCGGTCGCCCGCGCGACCACGAAATGCGCCAGCTCGTGGACGAATACGAGCGTCCAGCCAGCGGTGACACTCAGCGCGAGCACCGCGCTGCCCGCCGGACTCCAGAGCAGATCCCGGTAGGTCGGCAGCAGATCGGGCCGCGCCACGAGTGCGACCGCGGCCGCGCACATCAGGCATACGAAGAGCACGGGAAGGACTGGGCTCAGCGCGAATCGCACGTGCTCCGGACGTATTCCGGGAAAGGAGGCGGGCGGCGCGGCGGCGTCGGGGACGGCCCGGCCGTCCACTTGGGCGATGAATCCCAGTTCCATCAGATCCTGGGCGAAGGAGAGTACGTCGAACTCCTGCCCCTCGGCTTCGCTCAGCCGCGTGGTCGCCTGTTCGATAGTGTTGCCCGCGCGCAGCAGGTCCAGGGCCGATGCGCCGACCCGTGGGATCGCGACGAAGCGGCGGGTGTCGAATCTGCCCACCAGCCACTCCTCGCCTTCCGGTCGAGTTGCCAAGTCGTACAGGATGATTCGGCTATCCACTCGAATGGGCGCGGTCACCGAGTGTCACCGCACCCCGGACAACCGGGACGCGGCGGAATGCGCTCCGGGGCAGTCGCTTCGAGGTTCGCCAGGTTCACCTCGTATCGAGATCCGGGTTCGAACGGTGGCGCACCGGTTAGTGCGGAGAGGGCGAAATGGGTGACCAGGTTGCCGGTGATACCCGCGGACACCGCGTTGACGGGGTGCCAAGGCAGTTGCGGTGCAAGACTTTCCACCGTCATACCGGCAGGCATTCTGGTGTCGCCGGATTCGGCGTCGCTATCGTGCGCGCACTCCCAGCAGGCGCCGGGGCCGTACATACCGGCCGACGTGCGCGGGCCGTGGTAGCCACCGACTACCCACGGCAGATCGGCGGCCAGACATTCGCGGTTGACCCATCTGCGGATATTGCGCGGTCGGTCGGCGCACAGTGCGAGCAGATCGTATCCAGGCCGGAGCAGTTCGGCGATATCGGACCGTCCGTCGACGCGCCGCTGCTCGCCGGTGACGAGCACCGTGGAGTTCAGCGCGCGCAGCCGATCCACCGCGGCTTCGACCTTGGGAGCGCCGATATCCTTCTCGCGGAACAGAATCTGCCGGTTGAGATTGGACAGGTCGACGGTGTCGAAGTCCACGCAGTGCAGGTGACCAACGCCGGAGGCGACGAGCCCCTGGGCGACGGTTCCACCGACACCACCGATTCCGATCAGCAGCACCCGGGATCGGTTCAGCCGCAACTGCATATCCCACGCAGTCGACCGCGGTGTGCGGTCGATCCAGCGCAGGAATGCCACACCGCGCGAATAGCGCTCCGGCTCCGGCAGTTCCGGCGGAACCGGAGCGCCCGCGTCCTCCAGGAGGCCCGCGTCCGAAAGCTGTTGCAGCGCCTCGGTCACGGGCGCTCCCGGAGATCCGGACCGCACCGCCGCGATGATCTCGCCGGGCGATCTCGTCCCGTCGAGCGCATCGATCAAGGTTCGGATCCAGCCGTCCGGATCAGCGATTTCCACCCCGATACCGTGGATTGTCGCGCCGATTCTGATGTTTCCGTCGACCGTCACATACGGAACGAGTTCCGGCTTGATCCGCGGCCGCACCATATCCACGGCGCGCATGGGTTCGATGTGGCGGGACTACGAGTTGGACGAGCCGCTGTCCCCCGTGGTCTCCTTCTTGTCCAGCGGCCGGATCGTGATCGCCGCGGGACGTTCGGTCGCCGGACGCTCGGTTACTTTGTCGGACTTCTTCGCGAACATGACAGAACTCCTCCGTGTTGGCGTTGATACACAACCCGGCCAGCGTCACCCTGTCGGTATGCACCCGTCAAAGGGCTGTATTCCCATGGGCGAGAAGGTATTCGGCTTCAGAGCACTTGGATGGTGTGCCGTCCGTTTCATGCGCTGCATCCGGCTGTGCCGAGCGATCGTGGGGAAATCTGGAAACCCTTGGTGGCTAGCGGTTTTTGCGTGAGCGCCGCCAGAGTGGCCCTTGACACTTCTAGGTCGGCGGCCTACCTTCAAGAGGAATCGGAATCGGATTCCGGTTCTGATCTGGAAGGGAGTTCTGTTATGACTGCCAAGCGGTTTTGGTCGGTGCCGCGTGTCGTTGTTGGCGTGGTTTTGTTGAATACGCTGGTTGGGCCGTTGTTGGCGGATCTGGTGATTCCGGATATCGCCAGGCGGCATCTGCATAATCCGAATTGGCCGCCGCATGCGAAGTTCCACGATGCGCAGTACATCGGGATGGGGGCGTTGCTCGGGGCGATCGGGTTGCGAATCCTGGTGCGGCGCAAGGGGGATCAGCGGGCGCAGTTCTATTTGGCCGCGGCGCTCGGTTCGGTGACGTGGCTCGGGATGTGGGGTGCGCTGCTGTTTCCCGGTACCGCGGCGCAGGATCCCGAGTTCGCGGCCGACTCGCGCAAGGTGCTCGGCATTGATTTTCAGCTGTTCATCGCGCTGGTGATGCTGGTCGGGCTGTCGGCGGCGGTGACGGTGGAGCGCGCCCGCGCGGTAACCTCCCGCTGACCATCGAACGACGGAGCAGGATGAATTCGACACCGACCACCCGCAAACTCCGCACCGACGCCGCCCGCAACCGCGACCAGGTGCTTGCCGTAGCGGTCGCACTGTTCGCCGAGCGCGGCGACGCGGTGCAGATGGCGGATGTCGCGCGCGCCGCGGGTGTCGGGGTCGGCACCGTCTACCGGCATTTCCCGACCCGCCGCGCGCTGATCGAGGCGGTCGCGCAACAGCGGTTCGCGGGCATCCTCGACCACGGGCGCCGCATAAATCTGTCGAATACCGATACACGGCAAGCGCTTTCGGATTTCCTCACACACGTCGCCGAGGTACACGAACAGGGTCGCGCGCTCTCGCGCATCATCGCGTCGACCCTCGGCGACAACCAGCCGCACGGCGAAACCCGTATCGCCCTAGCCGAATTCGGCGAGGAACTACTGGGACGCGGCCGCGCCGACGGAACCGTTCGCCAAGACGCCACAGTCGCCGACCTCTACATGATCGTCGGCGCCGTCGCCATGATCAGCCGCGACGCCGTCGGCGATTGGCATCGCTACATCGAACTCGCGCTCGACGGCCTGCGCCCGCAGCCGTGATGTCGTCGGGCGGGTGTTCGGCGGCCTGCGCCCGCCGCCGTGATGTCGTTGAGCTCGCACTCGACGAGTTGCACACACACGGCTGTGATGTCGTTGGGCTGGTGCTCGATGGCTTGTGCCCGCGGCCGTGATGTCGTTGAGCTCGCGCTCGACGCCCTGAGACCGCGGTGCTGGTGTCGTTTCATCGGGCTGCGTTTCGGCGCTTGCGGCAATAGTCCCGGTGTAGTCATTGAGTGCGCGCTCGATGGATGAGACCACGGTCCTATGTTGTTTGGGTGCAGCTCTTTTAGAGATGGGTGGCCTGTGCTCCCGGCAGGGCTTGAACCTGCGGCCGTCACTGTATAAGAGTGCTGCTCTGACCTGCTGAGCTACGGGAGCTTAGGTCTGGGTGGTGGGAGTGATCGCGTTGATTCGGTTGGGGCGCCGAGGTTTTCCTCGGTCGGTGTTGCTTACGCAGCGAAACGGCGTCAGCGCCGCAGCAGCGAAACCACTTGCAGCGGTGATATTTTCGGCTTCTCTTCCTCGCGCGGAGCCGTCGGGTCCACCACCGTCGTGTGCGGAATGATCGCGTCCGGGTCGGCGAAGGCCGCGTACGTCTTGTCGCGCGCCAGCTTGTGCAGTAGGTAGCCGGTGAGTAGCGCACGCGTGGTGCGCGCGGTCTTGGCCTCGTGCTTGCCCGCACCGAGCGCGGCGAGCGCCCGCCTGCCCTCGGTGATCCCGTTGTGCGAGGCGTTGTCGATGGTGCGCAGCACCGATGGACCGCCCCAGGCGGCGGCCAGCGGTATCGCGTTCGAGCTCACCGATTCGATATCGGTGGCGCCGGCCAGGATCAGCGCCGGAATATCGATATCCGGTGCGAGGGTCTCCGCGGACGGCGCGGTCGGCGCCGGGAACAGCGCGGCGACCGCGGCCACCGGGCGCTGCGCGGCCGCGATCACCGCGGCGCCCGCGCCCATGGCGTGTCCGGCCAGCGCGAGTCGCTCGGGATGCACGCTGACCGAACCGTCGCCGAGCCGCACGCCCGCGCAGATATCGAGGGTGGTGAGCAGATCGGTGGCCAGGCCGAGATGTGACGGAATCGGCCCGCGCTCGGTGTCCGGGGCCGCGGCGACAATGCCCCACGACGCTAGATGCTCCAGGGTGCCGCGATAGTTGGCCGCGCCGGTCAGCCAGCCGTGGCCGAAGGCGACCGCGGGCAGATTCAACCCGGACTCCGGGGTGAACACAACGCCGGTCTGCCCCGCGATGCCGAGATTGCCGCGCAGTACGCGGTGCGGACCCCGGCTGGTCAGGGTGCTCAGTAGCGATTTCACAGACGCCGACACGACGTGAACGTTATCCGATAAGTAGTGTGGTGAGCCATGTGCGGAATCGTTGGCTACGTCGGGTATCGGGACGCGCTCGGCGTTGTCGTTGACGCGTTGCGCCGCATGGAATATCGCGGCTACGACTCCGCGGGCGTGGCGATCCTGGACGGCGCGGGTGGTCTCGCGGTGGAACGCAAGGCGGGCCGACTGGCCAATTTGGAGGCGGAGCTGGGCGAAACCGGCACCGATCACTTCGCGGGCACCACCGGTATGGGACACACCCGCTGGGCGACGCACGGCGCGCCCACCGACCGCAACGCCCACCCGCACCGCGATGTGACCGGCAAGGTCGCCGTGGTGCACAACGGCATCATCGAGAATTTCGCCCCGCTGCGGCGCGAGCTGGAGGAGGCCGGGGTCGAGCTGCGCAGCGACACCGACACCGAGGTCGCGGTGCACCTGGTGGCCCGCGCCTACGCCGCGGGCCCGACGGCGGGCGATTTCGCGGCGAGCGCGCTGGCCGTGCTGCGCCGGCTGGAGGGCGCGTTCACGCTGGTCTTCACCCATTCCGACCATCCGGACATGATCGTCGCGGCGCGCCGGTCCACCCCGCTGGTGGTCGGCGTCGGCAAGGGTGAGATGTTCATCGCCTCCGATGTCACCGCGTTCATCGAGCACACCCGCGAGGCGGTCGAGCTGGGCCAGGATCAGGCCGTGGTGATCACCGCGAACACCTACCGGGTGACCGACTTCTCTGGGAATACCGACGGCGTGCGCACCAGGCCGTTCACCATCAACTGGGATATGGCCGCCGCCGAGAAGGGCGGTCACGACTACTTCATGCTGAAGGAGATCGAGGAGCAGCCGCGCGCCATCGCCGACACGCTGATCGGGCACTTCAGCCACGACCAGAACGGCGGCCGGATCGTGCTGGACGAGCAGCGCCTGGCCGATCAGGAGCTGCGCGAGGTCGACAAGGTTTTCGTCGTCGCGTGCGGCACCGCGTACCACTCGGGACTGCTCGCCAAGTACGCGATCGAACACTGGACCAGGCTGCCCGTCGAGGTGGAGCTGGCCAGCGAATTCCGTTACCGCGACCCGGTTCTGGATCGGTCGACCCTGGTGGTGGCCATTTCACAGTCGGGCGAGACCGCCGACACGCTGGAGGCGGTGCGCCACGCCAAGGAGCAGAAGGCCAGGGTGCTCGCGATCTGCAACACCAACGGCGCGCAGATCCCGCGCGAATCCGATGCCGTGCTCTACACCCGCACCGGCCCGGAGATCGGTGTCGCCGCGACCAAGACCTTCCTGGCGCAGGTGGCCGCGAACTATCTGGTGGGCCTCGCGCTCGCGCAGGCGCGCGGCACCAAGTACCCGGACGAGGTGGCGCGCGAATTCGCCGAACTCGAGGCGATGCCGAGGCTGGTCGAGCAGGTTTTGGCGACCCACGAGCAGGTGAAGGCGGTGGCGCGCAAGTTCGCGCACGCGCCGACCGTGCTGTTCCTCGGCCGCCACGTCGGCTATCCGGTCGCGCTCGAAGGCGCCTTGAAGCTCAAGGAACTCGCCTATATGCACGCCGAGGGCTTCGCCGCAGGCGAACTCAAGCACGGCCCGATCGCGCTGATCGAGGAGGGCCTGCCGGTGATCGTGGTGATGCCGTCGCCGAAGGGGCGCGCGGTGCTGCATTCGAAGCTGCTGAGCAATATTCGCGAGATCCAGGCGCGCGGCGCGCACACCATCGTCATCGCCGAGGAGGGCGACGACACGGTCCGGCCGTTCGCCGACGACCTGATCGAAATCCCTTCGGCGCCAACGTTGTTCCAGCCACTGCTGTCGACCGTCCCGCTGCAGATCTTCGCCGCGGAGGTCGCGCAGGCGCGCGGCTACGACGTGGACAAACCGCGCAATCTGGCGAAGTCGGTAACTGTCGAATAAGACTGTCCCGCAACGGATATCGTCCGGGTATGCGCTGCGCACAACCATGGGACCTGTTGCGGCTCGACCGGGCGTTGCGGGCCAGTTGGTCCGCCGACACCTGCTCGCCCGATGATCTGGAGCGGTCGGGCTGGGATCCGGCCAATCCGGCACTAGGGCACTGTGACATTACGGCGTTGCTGGTCAACGACCTTTTCGGCGGTGAGCTCGTGGTTGGTGAGGTCTATCTGAGCGGGGTGCAGCGCGGCTTCCACTGGTGGAACCGGCTGCCCAGCGGTATCGAATTCGATCTGACGCGCGAGCAGTTCCGGCTAGGCGAGATCGTCAAGGGGGCTGACGCCGTCGAGCGCCCGAAGGGGCCGACCCGGCACCGGTGGGCGGAGTATCTGCGGCTGCGTCAGCGAGTGAGCAAGCATTTGGGCCCGCTGCCCGAACCCATCTAGGCGAGAGGTACCCGGCCCGGTGCGGGCTGAGGTTCTTCCGGCAGAACCCATTTGGCGAGTGCCTCGCACCGGAGCTCGGCCCAGTGCGGACTGAGGTCGGACTTCGTCCGGCAGTGCCGATTACGGGAGAGGAATTCGGCCCGGTGCGGGCTGAGTCCGACAGAGCCCATTGACGAGGGTCTCGCACCCGAACTCGATGGCCCGGAGTCGTTGGGACTCCGGGCCATTGGCGTCGCGGGCAGGGAAAGGGGCGAATTCCGGATGAGCTAAATCCGGGATTGCGTTGCACCGACCAGTTTTTCGGCCGGGATCACCGAATCCCGTGCGGCGGTGGACCGTTCCAGCCTGCTGGAGATCACGGCCAGTCCCAGCGCGACCGCGACCAACCCGACGCCGACCCAATTCGGTGCGGTGTAATCGAATCCGGCCGCGATCACCAAGCCGCCGAGCCAGGCCGAGATGGCGTTGCCGAGATTGAACGCACCGATATTGAGTGCCGAGGCCAGGGTCGGTGCGGCGGCGGACTGGTCGAGCACTCGCTTCTGCAGCGGCGGTACGGTCGCGAAACCCAGTGCGCCGATGAGGATTACGGTGATGGCGGCGGCCGGTTTGCTGTGTGCGGTGACGGTGAACAGCGCCAGTGCCAACCCGAGCCCGGCCAGGCTTCCGTAGAGCATTCGCATGAGGTGTTTGTCCGCGTATTTGCCGCCGATCAGGTTGCCGAGGAAGAAGCCGACGCCGAACAGCACGAGCAGCCAGGTGACCGAACTCTCCGCGTATCCGGTGACCTCGGTCATCATCGGCGCCAGGTAGGTGATGGCCGCGAAGACACCGCCGAAGCCGAGCACCGTCATCGCCATGGCGAGCAGGACCTGCGGATTGCCGAGCACGGCAAGTTCGTGCCGCAGCCGGGCATCGCGCGGGGCGGGCTGATTCGGTACCAGCGCGGCGACGCCGACGAGCGCGGCCAGGCCGACCAGCGCGACGAGCAGGAAGGTGACCCGCCAGCCGAACTGCTGGCCGAGCAGGGTGCCGAGGGGTACGCCGATGACGGTCGCGACGGCGAGCCCGGTGAACATCAGCGAGATCGCCTTGGCTCGGCGGTCCGGCGGGACCAGGCTGCCCACGACCACCGAGCCGATGCCGAAGAAGGCGCCGTGCGCCATCGACGCGACGATGCGCCCGGTCAGCATGAGCCCGAAAGCCGGTGCGACGGCTGACAATACGTTTCCCGCGATGAGCAGTCCCATGCTGGCGAGCAGCATGCGCTTGCGCGCGATCCTGGTGCCGATGCCGGTGGTGATGGGCGCGCCGACCAGCACGCCGAGCGCGTAACCGGTGACCAGCAGTCCCGCGGTGGGGATGGATACGGCGTAGGTGTCCGCGATATCCGGCAGCAGGCCGACGACGACGAATTCGGTGGTGCCGATGGCGAACGCCCCCAGTGCCAGGGCGAGGAGTGCGAGCGGCATGGATAAGACCTCCACATGTCATTGCGTCCGAGGTTTACAGTCGAGAACAATAATTGCGTGCGCGTGCTAATTGCAAACGCGGGCTATTTCGAATCTGGGCTATCCTGGATGGCATGACCGCGGACGCCGCTCTGACCGGCCTGGCCGATGGCTGGTACGCCCTGTCGCTGCTGCACGACCGGATCGAGGCGCATATCGAGCGCGCCCTGCAGACCGGCCACAACCTGAGCGTGCGCGAGTACTCGCTGCTGGTCGTGCTGAGCCGTCAGCACGACGGGCCCGGCGGACATCTGCGGATGAACCAGGTCGCCGAGGCCGTCGTGCTCAGCCAGAGCGCGACCACCCGCCTGGTCACCCGGCTGGAGGATCGCGGGCTGCTACAGCGCTACCTGTGCCCGGACGATCGCCGCGGGATCTACACCGACGTGACGCCCGACGGTCTCCGGCTGCTCGCCGAGGCCAGGCCGACGCACGATGCCGCACTCGCCGGCGCGCTCGGGCAGGCCGCCGCCAATCCCGGACTGGCACCGCTGGTTTCGGCGGTCGAGGCGTTGAACTCGGCCGGGTCCGGGGGAATTCGCCCGCGCGACTACCACCCGGTCTGAGCTATCCGAATTCAGGTGGCGGACAGCGCGATTACTGTGCCGTGACGGTGCCGCGCATCTCCGGATGCAGCGAGCACATATAGCGATAGGTCCCGGGTGCGGTGAATGTGTAACTCCACTCGCCTTTGTCGAAGATGGGGCTGTTGATACCCATGGCCTTGTCGCCGATGCCCTGCACGCTGTGTGGGAAGCGGTCGTGGAATTTCCAGGTCACCGTGTCGCCCACCTTCACCGTCAAATCGGCCGGGCTGAACTTCATATCGGCGACATCGACCGTGATCGTCGCCGGTTTCGGCGCGCCAGGCGCGGCGCTCGCCGAACTGGCCGCCGCCGTCGTCGTTTTCGCGGCCGAGCCGGAATCGCCGCCACCGCAGCCCGACAGCAACATCGTTGCCGCGACGGTGAGCGCGGCGGTGACCGGCACGAACCCAGCGCGAAGACTGACAGTTGGCATGGTTGTCAAGCGTAGTCGGCGCCGCCGGCGAACCCGCGTCGGGCCGCGGCGACGCCGATAGTGGCGGACAATGTGACGAACGAGAGCCGAGCGACTCAGTGGAGGCGAGCGCCATGTCCCAGCGGGGTTACTTCACCGCCGACGAAGTGCGGGCGGCGGAGGCCGAACTGTTCACCCGGGTGCCGGATGGCGTGCCGATGCGGCGGGCGGCGCACGGGCTGGCCACCGTGGTCGCGGGCGAATTGCGGGCGCGCACCGGCGGGGTCGCGGGGCGGTCGGTGACGCTGCTGGTCGGCTCCGGTGACAACGGGGGTGACGCCCTGTGGGCCGGTTCGATGCTGCGGCGGCGCGGTGTCGCGGTGTCCGCCGTGCTGCTGAATCCCGAGCGTGCGCATGCGAAAGGTCTTGCCGCGCTGCGTAGAACCGGCGGCCGCATCGTGGCGGAAAGCGGCACACCGGATTTGGTGATCGACGGCATCGTCGGAATCTCCGGTCGCGGCCCGCTGCGGCCGCGGGCCGCGGAACTCGTTGCCGCGCTGGATGTGCCGATCATCGCGGCGGACCTGCCGAGCGGAGTCGATCCGGATACCGGCGCGGTGTCCGGGCCAGCCGTGCGCGCGGACGTCACGGTCGCCTTCGGCGCGTACAAGCCGGTGCACGCGCTGGCCGCGCCCTACTGCGGCCGAATCGAGTTGGTGCCCATCGGTTTGCGCCTGCCCGAGCCGAATCTCGCAGCGCTGGAACCGTCCTCGATCGGCGAGTCCTGGCCGGTGCCCGGCCCCGCCGACGACAAATACACCCAGGGAGTCACCGGAATCTGTGCGGGTAGCGCCACCTATCCGGGCGCCGCCGTGCTGTGCACCGGTGCGGCCGTCGCGGCCACCTCCGGCATGGTCCGCTACGCGGGGACCGCGGCGCATGACGTTCTCGCGCGTTTTCCGGAAGTAATTGCCGCTGAGGATGTTTCGAAAACCGGCCGGGTTCAGTCCTGGGTGTTCGGACCGGGTGCGGGAACCGATGCCGAGGCCCGCGATCGGCTGGCCGAAATCCTGGCCACCGACCTTCCGGTGGTGGTCGATGCCGACGGCCTCACCCTGCTCGCCGCCGACCCGGACCTGGTCCGCAATCGCCCGGCGCCGACCGTATTGACCCCGCACGCAGGCGAATTCGCCCGTCTCACCGGTCGCGAGGTGGGGGCGGACCGGGTCGCCGCCGTGCGCGCCCTGGCCGAATCCTGGCAGGTCACCATCCTGCTCAAGGGCCGGGCCACGCTCGTCGCCGATCCGGGTCGAGTGGTTCACGTCAACGAGGCGGGTGGCTCGTGGGCCGCCACCGCCGGTGCGGGCGACGTCCTCTCCGGCATCATCGGCGCACTCCTCGCCGCGGGCCGACCCCCGGCCTGGTCCGCCGCGGCCGCCGCCCGCGTCCACGCGCTGGCCGCGAATCTTTCGGCCCACGAGGAGTTTTCGGCCGGTGCACCGACCTCCGCCGCCCCGCTGCTCGAACACATCCGCCCCGCCATCCGGGTACTGCGTACCCTGGCCACGGCAGGCTGAATCCGGTGGCGCTGGTCGCCCGCATTCGCTGGCCGTCGCGGGCTGATCAGCGCTGCACCGGTTTTCGATCAAGGTTGCGAATTCGTTTGTACGCGAACGCTGCTCATCGACCAGCCCTACGAATGCGATTCTCGTTCGCCCTCCGCCTGAAGAAGTTCCAGTAGCCCCGGGAATCGGGCCGCGACCTCGGCGCGGCGCAGCTGGGCCATATTGCTGTTGCCGCGGTTGACCTGACGGATGAGACCCGCGGTGCGCAGGGTCCGGAAGTGGTGGGTCAGTGTGGCCTTCGAGACCGGCAGGTCGAAGGAGACGCAGGTGCGTTCGGTGCCGTCCGGCTCGGCGAGCAGGGCCACGATCACGCGTCTGCGATGGCGATCGGCAAGTGCGGCGAGGACCGTGCCCAGGTCCATCTGCTCGGGGGTCGGCTCGTCGATATCGGGCAAGGCGGCCTCTCACGTAGGTACGATTTGCTTCTTACCTCAGATCGGCCTAGCGTCCGAGGTATGGAAATGATCATACCTAATCTCGACAATATTCCATTCGCGCTGGTCGGGGTCGCGCGTGCGAAACCGGAACGCGCGGCCGAACTGCGCGAGCTGCTGCTGTCGTTCGTCGCGCCGACCCGCGAGGAGGACGGCGCGCTCGAATATCACTGCCACGAGGACAGCGCCGAGCCGGGCAATTTCGTGTTCTACGAGGTGTGGCGGTCGAAGGCGGACCTGGACCGGCACCTCGAACTGCCGCATATGCGGGAGTTCCTGGCGCGCCGGATGGACTATCTGGAGCGCGACTTCGACATCAAATTCCTGACGATGCACAGCCCCTATCCGCGACCGATCAATGCCTGACGGCCGCAGCTCACCGACCCGGAACGAGAGCACGAGCGGATAACGCGCTCGCCGGACCACGGTCCAGGATGGCAGGATCAACAAGCGTGAATGCGCAAGTGGAGACGGTCATCGATCTGGAAGCCATCGCCCATAACGTGCGGGTCCTGCGTGCATACGCCGGTGACGCCGCCGTGATGGCGGTGGTCAAGGCGGACGGCTACAACCACGGCGCAGTCGAGGTGGCCCGAGCAGCCGTCGCGGCAGGGGCCGCCGAAATCGGTGTCACCACCATCGACGAAGCCCTCCAGCTGCGCGCGGCCGGGCTCACCGTGCCGATTCTGTCCTGGCTGAACGGATCTCACGCCGACTACGCCGCCGCGGTCACCGCCGATATCGAAATCGGGGTGTCCTCCGTCGCGGGGCTCCGGTCCGTCGAACGGGGTGCGCGGGAAGCGGGGCAGACCGCGACGGTGACGCTGAAGGTGGACACCGGACTCAACCGCAACGGCGTACCACCGCACGAACTCCCAGAGCTCCTCCCCGCGCTGCGGAACCTGGTCGACGAACAGGTGGTGCGGTTCCGCGCCGTCTTCTCCCACCTCGCCCGCGCCGACGAACCGAACCATCCGGCCAACGACCGCCAGCGCGACCGGTTCCTCGACGCCATCGCCGCGGCGAAGGAGCACGGCCTGGAACCGGAACTGGTGCATCTGGCCAACTCCCCGGCCACACTGCTGCGACCCGATCTGGCCTTCGATATGGTCCGCCCCGGCATCGCCATGTACGGGTTGAACCCGGTGCCGGACCTCGTCGACGCGGATCTGCGGCCGGCGATGACCTTCCAGGCGCGGGTCGCCCTGGTCAAGCGGGTCGCGGCGGGGGAGGGCGTCTCGTACGGCCACGAATGGGTGGCGCCGCACGACACCACCGTCGCACTCATACCGGCCGGTTACGCCGACGGCGTCTTCCGCTCGCTCGGCGGCCGCTTCGAGGTGCTGCTCGGCGGTGTGCCGCGCCCGAGCGTCGGCCGGATTTGTATGGACCAGTTCGTCGTCGACCTCGGCGACAATGCCGAGGGCGTCCAAGAGGGCGATATCGCGGTGCTGTTCGGCGGCGGTCCCGGCGAACCGCGGGCCCAGGATTGGGCCGACCGGCTCGGCACCATCCATTACGAGATCGTCTGCGCGCCACACAGCCGGGTGGTCCGGCGGCATGTCGGCGGAGCCGAACTCACCCACCCCCGATCGGCTCCACCTCCCCCTGCGAGCACCCGATGACCCGACGGACCCGCGTGGCGGTGCAGGGCGGGCTGGCCACGGCGGGCGTCGTCGCCGCGCTGGCCGGGGTGCACGCCCTGCGCCGCGCGGGTGCGCATGTGCTGTGGCCCGCCCGGCGTGACGAATATCGCGACGAGGACTTCGGGCTCATCGAGGCCGATCGCTCCGGCACCGTCACCACCGCCGACGGTGTCGAGCTCGCCACCAGGGAATGCGGCCCTGCCGATGCGCCCGTCACGGTGATATTCGTCCACGGTTTCTGTAACACCATGGAGTCCTTCCACTTTCAGCGTCGCGATCTCGAAAAGCGCTGGGGCCCAAGGGTGCGGCTGGTGCTGTTCGATCTGCGCGGGCACGGCCGATCCGGCACGCCGAGCACCGAGAGCTGCACCGTCGCACAGCTCGGCCGCGACCTGGTCGCCGTGTTGGAGGCCGCCGTACCGACCGGACGCGTTGTGCTGGTTGGGCATTCGCTCGGCGGGATGGCGGTGCTCGCGGCCGCCGCGCAATTCGCCGACCTGTTCGCCGCCAGGGTGATCGGGGTCGGACTGCTGTCGACGGCCGCCGCCGAGGTCACCGCCGCGGGCATCACCCAGCTGCTGCGCAGCCCGGCCATCGACGGATTCCGGCTGGCCGTGCACACCGCACCCGCGCTGGTGCAGGCCGGACGCAGTACGGCGCGACATGTGATCACGCCCATCCTGCACGTCAGCTCGTATCACGGTCCGGTGAGCCCGACGCTGTCCCGCTTCACCACGCACATGATCGATCGCACACCCGTGGAAACCATCGTGAAGTTCCTGAAGGCGATCGAACTGCACGATGAATCCGCGGCGCTGCCGACCTTGGCGAATACACCGGTGCTCGTGATCGGCGGCATGCACGATCTGGTCATCCCGTTCCGCAACTCCCGCGCGCTGGCCGCCGCCCTGCCGAACAGCGAGCTGATCCGGCTCGCCGAGGCGGCGCACATGGCGCATCTGCAGTTCCCGGATATCGTCAATGCCGCGCTCGACCGGCTGCTGGTCCGGGCGGGCGCGATCGAACCGGAAGGGCGCCAGCAGGAATCGGAGGTGGTGGGTGGCTGAGCGACAGGAGCGCGTCCTGCCGACCGTCGAGGATACGGAGGCGCTGGGCCGCGAGTTGGCCGCCGGACTGCGCGCGGGCGATCTGGTGGTGCTCGACGGACCGCTCGGCGCGGGCAAGACGGCGCTGACCCGAGGTATCGCAGCCGGGCTCGGCGTGCAGGGCCGCGTGAGTTCGCCCACGTTCATCATCGCCCGCCAGCACCGTGCCGGGCAGCGAGACGGTGCGGACCCGGTGCCCCTGGTGCACGTCGACGCGTACCGGCTCAGCGGCGACCTGGACGAGTTGGACGCGCTGGATCTGGACACCGACCTGAATCAGGCTGTGGTGGTTGTGGAATGGGGTCGCGGCGTCGTCGAACATCTCACCGACCGGCACCTGCGGGTGCTGCTCTCGCGGGAACCCGATTCCGAGGTGCGCACCGCCGTCTGGGAATGGGTGGACTGAGCTCCGCCCCGGGCGGCAGGCGCTTGCCGCCGACGGGGTGGGTAAACTCCTTGCGCAGCTACCACCCGGTATCGTTGGGGCAATCATGCTTGTACTAGCTGTCGACACCGCGACACCCGCCGTTACCGCGGGATTGGTGGAACTGGAGCCCGCCGCAGGCGCGGCACATCCCGCCCAGGTGCGCACCATCGCCACCCGGGTGCGGGTCGACGCTCGCGCACACGCCGAGGTGCTCACCCCGCAGATCCTCGAATGCCTCACGGAGACAGGACGTTCCAGATCCGAGCTGGCCGCCGTGGTGTGCGGGGTCGGGCCGGGACCGTTCACCGGTCTTCGGGTCGGCATGGCCACCGCCGCCGCCTTCGGTGATGCGCTCGGCATTCCGGTGTACGGGGTGTGCAGTCTCGACGCGATCGCCGCCGACGCCGCCGCGGATCTGGCCGAGGGCGCCGAACTGCTCATCGTCACCGACGCGCGCCGCCGCGAGGTCTACTGGGCGCGCTACCGTGACGGCGCTCGCATCGCCGGACCCGATGTGAGCAAACCGACCGACCTGGATTTCGGGCAGGCCACGGTGATCGCCGGATCCGCCTCGCACGTCGACTTTTTCGATCTTCCGGTGCTCCCGGTGGAGACGCCGTCCCCGGCCGGACTGGTGCACATCGCGACCCCCGAACTGCTGTCGTACGCGGTGCCGGAACCGATGGTCCCGCTGTACCTGCGCCGCCCCGATGCCGTCGAGAACAGCTACCGCACCCTCGACCGGACAGGGGCATGACGGTGGCGATCCGCATCGAGCCGATGGGGCTCGCCGATATCGAGCGCTGCGTGGAACTGGAGCAGGTGCTGTTCCCCGAGGACGATCCGTGGCAGGCCGTCGCCTTCCGATCCGAACTCGCCGGGCCGCACAACCGCTACATCACCGCCCGCGACGAGACCGATCGCATGGTCGGTTACGCGGGTGTCGCGCTGCTCGGTGATGCCGAACACCCGGAGGCCGAGGTGCACACCATCGGTGTCGACCCCGACTGTCACCGCGCGGGCATCGGAACACTGCTGCTGGAGGCGTTGCTCGCGGAGGCGGGTAAGCGCGGCGGGCCGGTGTTCCTCGAGGTGCGCACCGACAACACCCCCGCCATCGCGCTCTACGCCAAGCACGGCTTTCACATCATCGGCCTGCGGAAGAACTACTACCAGCCCAGCGGCGCCGACGCCTACACCATGCGCCGCCCCGAGCTGGCGCCGTTCCCGCCCGCCGACGCGGCGCTGACCCAGCCGGACGAGGTGCTCTCGTGATCATCATGGGTGTCGAAAGCTCCTGCGACGAAACGGGAGTCGGAATCGTCCGGCGCCGCCCGGACGGCAGCTGCGAACTGCTCGCCGACGAGGTCGCCTCCAGCGTCGATCAGCACGCGCGGTTCGGCGGCGTCGTCCCGGAGATCGCCTCGCGCGCACACCTGGAGGCGATCGTGCCCGCCATGCGGCGCGCGCTCGCCGCCGCGGGTATCGAACGACCCGATGCGCTGGCCGTCACCATCGGACCGGGTCTGGCCGGTGCGCTGCTCGTCGGTGTCGCGGCCGCGAAAGCCTATGCGGCGGCCTGGGATATCCCGTTCTACGCGTTGAACCACCTCGGCGGGCATGTCGCGGTGGACACCCTGGAGCACGGCCCGATGCCGCCGTGCGTCGCACTGCTGGTCTCCGGCGGGCATACACATCTGTTGCACGTCAAGGATTTGGCGGAACCGATCGTCGAGCTGGGCAGCACCGTCGATGACGCCGCCGGTGAGGCGTTCGACAAGGTGGCGCGGCTGCTCGGCCTCGGCTTCCCGGGTGGTCCGGCGCTGGACGCGGCCGCCCAGGGCGGCGATCCGCGCGCGATCGCCTTCCCGCGCGGCATGACCGGACCGCGCGACCCGCGCTACGACTTCTCCTTCTCCGGTTTGAAAACCGCTGTGGCCCGCTATGTCGAGGCGGCCCAGCGCAACGGATTCGCCGCCGACGATCTACCGATCTCCGATATCGCCGCCTCCTTCCAGGAGGCCGTCGCCGATGTGCTCACCATGAAGGCCATCCGCGCCGCGCAGGATGTCGGCGTCGACACCCTGGTACTCGGCGGCGGCGCCACCGCCAACTCCCGCATCCGTTCGATGGCCGAGGAACGCTGCGCCGCAGCGGGTCTGGCTCTGCGGGTGCCGCGCCCCCGGCTCTGCACCGACAACGGCGTGATGATCGCCGCACTCGGCGCCCACGTCATCGGCGGCGGAGCAGCGGCGTCGACGTTGAATGTGGCAACCGATCCGGGCCTGGCGGTATCGGTCAGCCAACTGCGCTGAGCCACAGCCGTTTTCGGCGGCAGGTCGGCGAAAGGTGTTGCCGCACCCCGCCCATGGAGCGCGCACCCCGTACAACCAACGCACGGTTCGAAGACGGGGTGCGGCAGCCAACGCCACCTGCCGACGAAACTCCGCCTCGGGTCATCCCGCCCGATCCACCAGCGCGGACAGCAAATCCAAACCAGACGATTCCGACCACACTCACCCGTGCGGCACGCCACACGGGTGAGACAAGCCCACCAACGGCGCGCGTCTCCTCACAACCCAGAAGCGATCGTCAACAACCGTCTCCCCGGAACCTTCTCCCGGAACTCCTCCCCGGAACCCGCGGAGGAACCTCAGTCCAAATCCTCATAAGGCAACATCAACCCCGGCAACGGAATCCGGTTCGATGACCCGGTCCGCGGCGGCAACGGAATCCTGCCCTTCGCGGGCGCCTGCGTCGTACCTGGTGTCCAGTTCGGTACCGGCGTTTGCGTCCCGGGAGCCGTGCCGGAGCCGGAACCCGCACCACCCTGAGACGGAGTGGCGGGGGCGAGCAGGGGACCGAGCAGGCCGGGGAGTTCGGGGAAGGGGATGGGCGGCAGGTTCGGATCGGGGCGCAGGGTCGGTTGGCCGGCGGTGGTGGGGACGGCGGGGCCGCTGTCGGGATGGGTGGTGCTCGGCTGGCCGTGGTCCTGGGTGACGGACGGCAGGTTGCCGGGCGGCCGCGGTGTCGAGTCGTGGGTGCTGGTGCCGACGCCGCCGGAGCTCGGCACGAGGGGCGGGGCGATGCTGACCGGCGGGGTCGGCTGGCCCGCGCCGCTGGTGGTGACGACGGGCGCGATGGGGTGGTCCTGCGAGGCGGGCGAGAATTCCTTCACGCCGTAGCCGATGACCAGTCCGACCACCACGACGGCGCCGGCCAGCGTGCCGACCACCTTGGTGAACGTGCCGCCGGGCGCATCGGATCCGTTGGTCGGGAAGACCGCCGGCTGCATCGAATCGGCAACCAGCGCAGCGCCTTTCGCGATCACGGCCTCCGGGTCGGGCACGGTGAGCACCGGAACGTCGAGCTGGTCGCCGAGGGTGGTCAGCACGGCCGGGATATTGGCCCCGCCGCCGATCACCGCGACGGCCTCCGGGAAGCGCGGCGCCCTGGCGAAGACCGCCGCGGCGAATACCGCGGTCTCGCGCAGCAGGTCGGCCACCAGCTCCTCGAAATCGGCCCTGGTGAGCTTCAGTGGCTGTCCGGCCACATGGTCGATGGTGACGGCGGGCGCGATGGACAGGTGCTCCTTGGCGGCGCGGCCGCGGTTGGTGAGCATATTCCGGTTCGGCCGGGTGCCGCGGCGGGCGTAGTGCAGGTCGACCAGGTGGTGGTAGATCAGCTCGTCGATGGCGTTACCGCTGATCGCGACGGTGCGTTCGGTGTGCAGCACGGTGCAGTCGGCCGGATCCGCGACGGTGACGCTGAGCCCGGACGCGCCGAGGTCGACGATGGCGACGGTGTTGTAGCGGTCGAGCAGGCCGGTGTGCTGCAGGTAGGTGAGCGATGCGGTGCCCTCCGGGACCAGCTTGAGATCGCGCTGCTTACCGGTGGCGGACCGAATGACCTGTGCCTGTTCGCGATTGCGGTACGCGACCGCGACGCTGGTCGGCGGGCGGGCGGTGACCGGTTCCACGCTCAACGGGCGGGTGCCGGCGAACCGGGCGCCGACGGGGTGGGTGAGATCGTGCGACGGGGTGGCCGGCAGCTGATTGGTCATCAGCTCGATGGAGGACGCGACGAGATCGCCGAGGTCGGAGTGCGCGGCGTCGGCCGACACCACGCGGTAGTCGAATGTTTGCGCGCCGTTGGACGCGGTTGCCACCAGCGCCGAGCACACGACCTCGTGCCCGGCCGAGATGCCGAGGGATGTTCGCATGTTCACCTCCCTTCGAGCGGATGGTCATGGTGGTGCCGACCATCTCGAATGGACTGCCGCACCGCCGCGTGGTTGGCGAGCGATACGTGCTCGAGATCCGGCCGGACCGTTGTCCGGATGGGGCGCGTCGGCCGGCCTTGGATCACGTGTTGCTTGCTCTCTGGTGAAGCTGTTCGAAACGTCTGGTGCTATGACGACGGTATTTCTGTGACGAAGCATGGCCTCCGATGACGCCGGTTCGTGACGAACACGGTGCCTGGACAGCGACCGTCGTCAATACTGTCACAATCCGTTATCCGAACGTTACAGATTTCCTGATCTCTTGGGAAGGGCTTCGCGCGTCGCGCTCGGCGTGTTAGCCGCGTGTCACGAATCGGACAATTGACCAGGGCGGCGGGCCTGTGGTGTGGCGTTATACCGTTTCGGTTGTCCGGGCGGGATTCGACCGGGCGGTCGCGGATTAGCGGCGGGGCAAATCCGGCTCTGGCAGACCCATCCCTTGAGCGCTGGCACTCGCATGTATAGAGTGCTAGTCGGCACTGTTAAGTGCTTGTGCCAGTTTGACTACTGAGCAGGGGTCCCGGCACCCGCGACGACGGGGCTATGCGCAGGGTCAGCATCGTGACCAAAACCGATGGTCCGGTACAACAGTCCCGGACGACCGAAAATCCCCTGAAAGTGGAGGGCTCAACGTGGCGAGCGTGAACATCAAGCCGCTCGAGGACAAGATCCTCGTCCAGGCCAACGAGGCCGAGACGACGACGGCCTCCGGCCTGGTCATCCCCGACACGGCGAAGGAGAAGCCGCAGGAGGGCACCGTCATCGCCGTCGGCGAGGGACGCGTCACCGACAAGGGCGACCGTATCCCGGTCGACGTCAAGGAGGGTGACGTCGTCATCTACAGCAAGTACGGCGGCACCGAGATCAAGTACCAGGGCGAGGAGTACCTCATCCTGTCGGCGCGCGACATCCTGGCCGTCGTCACCAAGTGACGACGTCCCGCGCGGTCGTCCCGGCGAAAGACGGGATCCTGCGGTGATTTTCACGCTTTACCGCACCGCGCGCCCGGCTGACGCCGGGAACGAGTCGGCATGACGCTGCCCCGGTTCCCCGACGCGGGGCCGGGGCAGCGTCGTCTCAACCCCGGAACCCCCAAAAGGAACAAGACTTATGGCAAAGCAGATCGAGTTCGACGAGAAGGCTCGTCGGGCTCTGGAACGCGGTGTCGACAAGCTCGCCGACGCCGTCAAGGTCACCCTCGGCCCGCGCGGCCGTCACGTCGTGCTCGCGAAGGCCTTCGGCGGCCCGACCGTGACCAACGACGGTGTCACCATCGCGCGCGACATCGAGCTGGAGGACCCGTTCGAGAACCTCGGCGCGCAGCTGGTCAAGAGCGTCGCCACCAAGACCAATGACGTCGCGGGCGACGGCACCACCACCGCGACCGTGCTGGCCCAGGCGCTGGTCCGGGCCGGCCTGAAGAACATCGCGGCGGGCGCGAACCCGATCGCGGTCGGCTCCGGCATCGCCAAGGCCGCCGACGCGGTCTCCGAGACGCTGCTGGCCGCCGCCACCCCGGTGTCGGGTGAGCAGGCCATCGCGCAGGTCGCCACCGTGTCCTCGCGCGACGAGGAGATCGGCGAAATGGTCGGCAAGGCGCTGACCACCGTCGGCAAGGACGGCGTCGTCACCGTCGAGGAGTCCTCGACGCTGCAGACCGAACTCGTCGTCACCGAGGGCGTGCAGTTCGACAAGGGCTTCCTGTCGCCGTACTTCGTCACCGATCCGGAAACCCAGCAGGCCGTGCTGGAGGATGCGCTCATCCTGCTGAACCGCGAGAAGATCAGCTCGCTGCCCGACTTCCTGCCGCTGCTGGAGAAGATCGCCGAATCCGGCAAGGCCGTGCTGATCATCGCCGAGGATGTCGAGGGCGAGCCGCTGTCCACCCTGGTGGTCAACTCGATCCGCAAGACCATCAAGGCCGTCGCGGTGAAGGCGCCGTTCTTCGGCGACCGTCGCAAGGCGTTCCTGGACGACCTGGCCGTCGTCACCGCGGGCACCGTGATCAACCCCGACCTGGGCATCACCCTGCGCGAGGCCGGCCTCGACCTGCTCGGCCAGGCGCGGCGCGTCGTCGTCACCAAGGACGACACCACCATCATCGACGGCGCGGGCAGCGCGGACGATATCGCCGCCCGTGGCGCGCAGCTGCGCCGCGAGATCGAGGCCACCGACTCCGACTGGGATCGGGAGAAGCTCGAGGAGCGGCTGGCCAAGCTGGCCGGCGGCGTCGCGGTGATCAAGGTCGGCGCGGCCACCGAGACCGCGCTCAAGGAGCGCAAGTACCGGGTGGAGGACGCGGTGAGCGCGGCCAAGGCCGCCGTCGCCGAGGGCATCGTGCCCGGCGGTGGCACCGCGCTGGTGCAGGCCAGCGGCAAGCTGGTGGAACTGCGCGACTCGCTGTCCGGTGACGAGGCGGTCGGCGTCGAGGTGGTGCGTCAGGCACTGCAGGCGCCGCTGTACTGGATCGCCACCAACGCGGGCCTGGACGGCGCCGTTGTGGTCAGCAAGGTCGCCGAGGGCAAGGAGGGCTTCAACGCCGCCACCCTCACCTACGGTGATCTGCTCACTGACGGCGTCGTCGACCCGGTGAAGGTGACCCGCTCGGCGGTCGTCAACGCGGCCTCCGTCGCGCGCATGGTGCTCACCACCGAGAGCGCCGTTGTCGACAAGCCCGCCGAGGAGGCGCCCGACCACGGCCACCACGGTCACGCGCACTGAGCGAGCATCAACCGCCCGCTGAGCGACACACGAACAAGGCCCCCAAACCTGAAAAAGTTTGGGGGCCTTGCCCATATCCAAGCAACAACTGATTTCGTGAGTACATGGGTAACTCGTCGGGGACCGGCTAACTCGCTCACGGTCCTACCGTCGGCCGCCGACGCAAACCTTGCGGCAGACGAGTCTGGCCTGAATACGCGGGGAGGCGGACAAGCGCTTCAGGAGGCGACCGGCGGCTGCTCAGCGGCGATGGCGGCGAGCAGGCGGTCACGCAGTGCGGACGGCGGCTGGGCCGCCGTCGTATCGGCGAGCGCCGCGAGTGCGTCCCTGGTGGACCGCACCTCTGCGATGAATTCCGCGCGTAGGGCGGGGTCTTCGGTGTCGAGCAGTTCCTGTACGGCTTGATGGTCTTCGTCGTCGATCGATCCGAGCGCGACGGTGTTCGCGAGATCGACCTGGCGTTCGTTCATCTCACGTCACCCCCAAACTTCTTTTCAGTCGTGTCAGCCCGTCCCGTATCCGGGACTTAACGGTCGGTAACCCTACGCCTAAATAATGCGCCACTTCCGCGTAGGTTCGCCCGCCGTAATAGGCGAGTGAGATTGCCTCCCGCTGGGTTTCGGTCAGCGTGGCCAGGCCGTCGAGCACCGCCTGCTGCTCCAGTCTGCGCTCGACCTCCTCGGTGACCTCATCGAACTCGTTGCCGAGAACCCTTATGCCGTAGGCGACTTCGCGCGTGGTGTGGGCCTGCTCGGCGCGCACCCGGTCGACCGCTCTGCGGTGCGCGAGGGTCATCAACCACGTCACGGCCGAGCCCTTCTCCGGGTCGAAACTCGCTGCCGTGCGCCAGATCTGGAGATAGACCTCTTGCGTGGTCTCCTCCGCGTATCCGGGATCGTGCAGCACCCGTAGCACCAGGCCGAAGACGCGGGCGCAGGTCCGGTCGTAGAGCTCGGCGAAGGCTTCCTGGTCGGACCGGCCGCACCGGTGCAAAAGCGCGGCGAGCTCGATACTTTCGGCGGCGCGTGCCGAGACCGCAGAATCCACACTCGGTGGGAAGGCTTCTCTTCGGAACGAGTCGCCCTCTGCAGCCGGCGGCCGCGTTGTCACAACGCTCCATTCTGTGTCATCGGTCACTACGGTAGCGCCATGCGATGACTTCGATCCGCCGGGGGGTGCAGGCAAACCGCCTGTGTCCCAGCGATTTTGCGAGCTGCCTCGACACGCCATGCGCCCAGTTCGGGGACACGCCGTGACACGCCGGTACCGTCCGCGAAACGCCGAACCGGCGGTTCCGTTGCGTCGAACCTTCGTGGTCGCAGACGAATCGTTGGTAATCGCAACGGTGTCCACGTCGGTGAACATTCGGCGGCACTCGTAGCGCCAGTTGTTTGCCGGGAGGTTGTTTGTCTGGAATTCGACGCGCGACACCGTTCGGATGGGAGATTTTTGGGTCAGACCGCCATCCGCCTGCGGTTGCGCCGGGCGTGCATCTCCCGCTCGGTTTCCGACATTCCGCCCCAAATGCCGTAGGGCTCACTGACTTTCAAGGCGTGGCTGCGGCACTGCATCAACACCGGGCAACTGCGGCAGATCTCCTTGGCGCGCATCTCGCGCGCGGTGCGGGCCCGTCCCCGCTCGCCATCGGGATGGAAGAACACCGACGAGTCCTGCCCGCGGCAGGATCCGCGCATCTGCCAATCCCAGACATCGGCGTTCGGCCCGGGAAGGTGGGTGGGCATGGGCATGGTTGTGAACTCCTCGTGGTGCGAGCTCGTCGGCGTTGTCGAGCAGTCGTTCTGCAACAGTTGTGGGCCACACGCCGGATGGGCGTGCTCTTGGCCTCGCCCGTTGCGGTCGCTGCAATTTCGCGCGGCGCCGACCGTGGCGTTGAGCTACGTTAGGTCCAGGCGCGAAATTCCGTCAATAGTTCGGCGCGGTAGTTTTCCAAATCTTTGGCGGACAAATTTAACCTCCGAGCTGTTTACTTTTTGCATTGGTTCCGGCGATACTGTTCGGTTGACCAATGCGCGGCGATGCCGTCATGCTCTTGTTGATCCCTCGTTTTCGCAGGTGAGAGTGTGTTTTTGGGCGGAGCGGCCGGTTGGGATGGTGTCCGACGCGACAGTGCTGGTCGCGACCCCTTCCGTGACCCGTCAACTGCGGGCTTGTCGGAGATGGCGGAATCGGGGCGCCGAGGTTAATTGCGCGATAAGCGTGTGAATTTATCCGCAGCGCCCGATCGCATTCCGAAGATGAGTTTTACCTGATGGAAACATGATGCGAAGAGCGAAAATGCTACGAGTTTGCCCCACTCGCATCCGGCGCTCCGATCCGGTGCTCGGCGACCTGGGCCGGGATAGAGTTCGGCGGTGCTCGCGCCAGTTCCGCTGACAGATTCACCCACCGCCCGCCTCGCGGCGGCCGCATTCGGCGAACGCCCAGGCGACGCCGCTGCCGAGTTGCCCACCGCCGCATCCGCACTCGATTCGTGGTATCGCGCGGTGATTCTCGGCGGCCAGGGAAGTTATGCCGCGGCGCGCGTAGAACTGCGCATTATTCGGGCGCGTCGCGCAGATCCGATACTTCTTTCGCTGGCCGCCAGCACCGAAGGTTCACTGCTGCGTCAACTCGGTTGGCACGCCCGCGCCGCCGCCCTGGACGGTCACGCCGCCGCCATCGCCCTACCCCTGCTCCGCTCGCACCCCGACACTCCACGACTCCGGCCCACCGTCATACCGCTGGATTCCGGGCACCCGGGCGAGCCGGAATCCAATCGGCAACAGTCCGAGGAGCTCCCGGCGCGGTCGGGCGACGCCACATCCCGCGCTGCGATTCCCGGTGATGGCCGAGCCGACGATGGGTACGCACCGGACGCCCCGGAGCGACAGACCGCATACGCCGACCTCGGGTACCAAGTCCGTTCGTCCGCGCCGACCGACTCGCTGCCCCCGGCGGATTCGCCACTGCTGGGAATAGGGCTGTCTGGCGAGATTGCGCTCCCCGACATTCGCGACGCCGCGTGCGACGCGCTGACCGGCCTGGCCGCCGACGCGCTCGGCACCGGGCGGTTGGCGCTGGCGCGGCGGCTGTTGTGGCGCTCGGGGGAGCTCTTGCTCGTCGACGAGACCCGTTGGCGCGCATGGATTCGCTGGCACTGGGTGTGCGCCGAGACCGCGCTGGCCGGTGGTTCGCCCGTGGCGCTCGCGCACGCCGAGGCCGCGATGGCGCTCGCCGAACGCGCGCCGTCGGTGCGGCACCGGGTCAAATCCCGGCTGCTGGTCGCCGCGGCCAACGCGGCTGCCGGACAACCCGATCGAGCCGCCGCGCTCGCCGAGACGGTGGCGGTGGACTGCGCGCGGCACGAACTGCTGCCGCTGCGCTGGGCCGCCGCGATGCTGCGTGCCGGCCTCGGGCCGGGATCGGACGCGAACCGCGCGGGCGCCGATGTCACTCGGCCGGAAAACGATCCGGAAAACGACTCGGCCACAACATCGCTCACCGATCTCGCGGACGATCCGGTCGCGGAGGCGGCCATGTGCGCCGCCCGCATCGCGCGCTGCGGGGGCCGGTTCCGGACCTAGCCGAGCGGATTTCCGGTCGAATCCTGGGAGAATCCTGGGCAAGCGGCGTGAGGTCGCGTCGAACCCGACCGTGTTGCCCGGCTGCGCCTCTCGTATCGCTATTGTTAGACCCGTTCCGCCCCTTCGGCGGAAGCACTGGTCCTCACCGGCCGTGCCACTTGTAACGCCAGGAAATTCTCTGACGATGACGCACACGGGCGAAGAGTTGGACCTCGCCGTCGCTGCCGCTGCGCAGGGCGACAGATCCGCTTTAGCTCAGGTACTCGAGATGATCCGCCCGCTGGTGGTGCGTTATTGCCGCGCGCGGATCGGCGCCGCGGAGCGTGGGCAGCTCTCCGCGGATGACGTTGCGCAGGAGGTTTGTCTGGCCGTGATGACAGCCTTGCCCCGGTATCAAGACCAGGGCAGGCCCTTCATGGCTTTCGTGTACGGAATCGCTTCGCACAAGGTCGCCGACGCACATCGCAACGCCAGCCGTAACAAGGCGGAGGCGATGGCCGAAGTACCAGATGTCATATCCACCGACCAAGGGCCGGAGCAGCGAGCTCTCGAATCCGAAACCAGCAGGCAGATGAACAAACTGCTGGCGACGCTTCCGGAAAAGCATCGAGAGATCCTGATCCTGCGTTTGGTTATGGGTTTGTCAGCGGAAGAAACCGCGGTCGCCGTGGGCAGTACGGCGGGCGCTATACGAGTGGCTCAGCACAGGGCGCTCGCGAAACTCAAGTCTCAAGTGGCGAGGGCAGGTGAAATGTATGGCTAGGGATGGCGAGCGCGGTCGGGGCGACTGGAAGGCGCGGCGTGGATCGCGAAACAGCGGTCCCTACGCCGAGGCGTCCGGGGATACCGGTCCGGTCGACATCGCCGCGGTGCGTCGCGACGATGCGCTGATCGATGCCATCGCCAGCGATGGGCCGGTGCCGACCGACAGCGCGGAGGAGTATCAGCTCGCTACGCTGCTGGCCAGCTGGCGTGCCGAACTTCTCTCCGAGCCGCTGCCGAGCGACCCGGATCTCGATGAGATCGTCGCGGCGGTGAATCAGGAGATCGGTGCGCGCAAGGTACGTGTGGGCGCGCAGGCCAAGGGGCGACTACGGCTACTGCGCCCGATCCTCGGGGCTGCGGCGGCTCTCGCCCTGGTCATCGGCGGTTTGATGGCGTTCTCGTACAACTCGAGTCCCGGCGATCCGCTGTGGGGAGTCAAGCAGGTCGTGTTCAGCGAGCAGGCGCAGAGCACCGTTGTGCAGCGCGCCAACGATGACATGACCGCGGCGGCCGCCCTGCTGAACAGCCCGAATCCGAGTCAGCAGGACGTGCAGCAGGCGAAGGCGAAGCTGGAGCAGGCGCGGTCGAACGCGACCGCGGTCAACGACACCGGCAAGCAGGATCAGTTGGCGGAGCAGTTCAACCGACTGCTGGAACGGCTGAAGTCGGTGGCCAAGGACACGAATATCCGGATCCCGGAGATCACCACCGCACCGCACCCGAGCGATAAGCCGATCAACTCCGGATCGACGACGCTGCCGGTCACGCCGAATCCCGCGGTGGATGGCACCACTTCGAATCCGGTCAAGCCGACGACGTCCAGCGGTAGCGAGCCGACCGGGACGGGAACGGGTTCGGGTACGTCGACCGGGTCGGAACCGAGCACCATCGGCAATCCGACCACCGCCCCGGTCACCGTGCCGCCGACCAGTGCGGTCGAGCCGACCTCGGTGCCCAGCCGTCCCACCGTCGTGCCGACCACCGTGGCCTCGCCCACGGTGGTCGAGCCGACCGCGGATGGAAACCCGATCACCCGCCCGCATGTGAATCCGGGCACACCGGGTAAGGCGCCGGGGACTCGGTAGTTACGAGCGCCAGCAAACAACTGGAAAACGCCATTGTGCAAGACATCAACCGATCGCCGGATGGCGGTCGGCTTTTTGTCTTGTCACGGTGGGTCGTGCTGCGCGTGCCGTGACGAACGTCAGCTGTCGAACCCGTCGAATCCGTCGCCGTGGAACGCCTCGTTCATCGAGGCGTCCGCGTAGCCGCGGCAATAGTCCCAGGTGACGTAGGCTTCGGGCGTCGGATCGTACGCGGGCTCGTGCGGGCGCACCGTGCCGTCGACCAACAGCTGAAGTAGGTTGGCGCGCAACATGTCCCAGTCGTGGTAGTGGTCTTGCCTGCAATCCTCGCAGCTGACCACGAGCCCGCGGATCCCGCGATGGGCTAGTAGCGCCTCATACACCGCGAGGTCGGCGAGATCCTCCTCGACCGCAAGGCGCTCGTGGGGATCCAGCGGCTCGCCGGGCTCGATGGCGTCGAGCGCGGCGGACGGGTCGGAGGGGTCTCCGGCGAACGGATCCGGCGGCAAGCCAGGTGGTAGATGGTCACGCACATCCCCACGGTACGCAGAACAGGGTGGTCTGCGCCAGCTATGCGGCGTGCCAGTTTCGGTGGTGGCCTCAGTTGTTCGCGTGATTTGCCGGACAGATACCATGGGAGCAGGCGCGGGGCGGGTACCCGACACCATTCGCCCGGCCTCCACCGTCCATTCCATCAGCTGTCCGCCACGCCGGATCGGTCCGGCGTACGTGCTTTCGACGTTCCAGGAGGGGTCGATCCGAATGAGTGTTCCCGTAACGGGCGAACGAATCGCAGTCCGCCCTCCTACGGGTGGCGACGATCCGAACAAGATCGCCATGCTCGGCCTCACGTTCGACGATGTCCTGTTGCTGCCTGCGGCCTCGGATCTCATTCCAAGCTCGGTGGAGACCACCAGCTACCTCACCCGCGAGATCAAATTGCGCACGCCGCTGGTCAGTTCGGCCATGGACACCGTCACCGAGGCGCGAATGGCCATCTCGATGGCCCGCGCCGGCGGTATGGGCGTGTTGCACCGCAATCTGGCGACCGCCGATCAGGCCGCCCAGGTGGAGACGGTGAAGCGGTCCGAGGCGGGCATGGTGACCGACCCGGTCACCTGTCGTCCCACCGACACCCTCGCCGAGGTGGACGCGATGTGCGCCCGCTTCCGCATCTCCGGCCTGCCGGTGGTGGACGAGACCGGCGCGCTCGTCGGCATCATCACCAACCGCGACATGCGATTCGAGGTCGACCAGGACCGCAAGGTCGCCGACGTGATGACCAAGGCCCCGCTGATCACCGCGCAGGAGGGGGTCACCGCCGAGGCGGCGCTCGGCCTGCTGCGCAGGCACAAGGTGGAGAAGCTGCCGATCGTCGACGGCAACGGCAGGCTGCGCGGGCTCATCACCGTCAAGGATTTCGTCAAGACCGATCAGTACCCGAACGCCACCAAGGATCGCGACGGCCGCCTGCTGGTCGGCGCGGCGGTCGGCGTCGGCGAGGACGCCTGGTCGCGCGCCATGACGCTGGCCGACGCGGGTGTCGACGTGCTGATCGTCGATACCGCGCACGGCCATCAGGCCGGCGTGCTGCAGATGGTGGCCAAGGTGAAGGCCGAGGTCGGCGATCGCATCCAGATCGTCGGCGGCAATGTCGCCACTCGCGCCGGCGCTGCCGCGCTGGTCGAGGCGGGCGCGGATGCGGTGAAGGTGGGTGTCGGTCCCGGTTCCATCTGCACCACCCGGGTGGTCGCCGGTGTCGGCGCCCCGCAGATCACCGCGATCCTGGAGGCCGTCGCGGCGTGCAGGCCGCACGGTGTTCCGGTGATCGCCGACGGCGGCATCCAGTTCTCCGGCGATATCGCCAAGGCGATCGCGGCGGGCGCGTCGACCGTGATGCTCGGCTCGCTGCTGGCGGGCACCGCGGAATCGCCCGGCGAGCTGATCCTGGTGGGCGGCAAGCAGTTCAAGAGCTACCGGGGTATGGGTTCGCTCGGTGCGATGCAGGGGCGTGGCCAGGCCAAGTCGTACTCCAAGGACCGCTACTTCCAGGACGACGTGCTCGCCGAGGACAAGCTGGTCCCCGAGGGCATCGAGGGCCGGGTGCCGTTCCGCGGCCCGGTCAACCAGGTGATCCATCAGCTGGTCGGCGGCCTGCGCGCGGCCATGGGCTACACCGGTTCGCAGTCCATCGCGGATCTGCAGCAGAAGCAGTTCGTGCAGATCACCGCGGCGGGGCTGAAGGAGAGCCATCCGCACGACATCACGATGACCGTCGAGGCGCCGAACTACACCGGGCGCGGCTGACGCGAACCGGGTCCGGCGGCCGGATGCGCCGGGCCCGGAAGCTTCGCCTACCCTGCTTGACGCAGGTGTACTGGACTGGACGGTCCGAGCATGATGGACCTGTCCGTGGGTATAAACCAGGCGGGCATCGGTGCGGGCCGACTGTTCCTATACGGTCAGCGGTCGGTCGTGACATTCGTTCGAGTGGTAACCACCCCGGGAGCGAGGCTTGCGAGCGACGTTCTCGGCCCGTTTCGACCGCTGCCGAGCGAGACTCCCAGGGCGGAGAACACCCTGCGCCGAGAACACCCAGCGCCGCGGGCGCCGGAAATCAACAGAGCAATCAGACACAGGAGACAAGCGTGCGCGACATGGTCGAGATCGGCATGGGCCGGACCGCCCGGCGTACCTATGAACTGGACGATGTGAACATCGTTCCGTCGCGCCGGACCCGTTCGTCGAAGCAGGTGTCGCTGTCCTGGCAGTTGGACGCCTACCGCTTCGAGATCCCGTTCCTGACGCACCCGACCGATGCGCTCGTCTCGCCCGAATTCGCCGTTCAGCTCGGCAAACTCGGCGGTCTCGGGGTAATCAACGGCGAGGGTCTGTGGGCGCGGCACGCCGATGTGGCCGCCAAGATCGATCAGCTGCTCGAGCTGGTCAACAAGGGCGGATACGAGCGCGCCATCGGGCTGCTGCAGGAGCTGCACGCCGCGCCGATGCAGCCGGATCTGCTCGCGGCCGCGGTCGCGCACGTGCGGGCCGCGGGCGTGACGGTCGCCGTGCGGGTCAGCCCGCAGAACGCCCGCACGCTCACCCCGGCGCTGGTGCAGGCCGGGATCGATCTGCTCGTCGTGCACGGCACCATCATCTCCGCCGAACATGTCGGCGACGGTGAGCCGCTGAACCTCAAGACCTTCATCGCCGAACTCGATGTGCCGGTGGTCGCGGGCGGTGTCAGCGATCACCGCACCGCGCTGCACCTGATGCGGACCGGTGCGGCGGGCGTCATCGTCGGCTACGGTTCCACGCCCGGCGCGACGACGACGGGCGAGGTGCTCGGCATCGGCGTGCCGATGGCCACCGCGATCGCCGACGCCGCGGCCGCCAGGCGCGACTACCTGGACGAGACCGGCGGGCGCTACGTGCACGTCATCGCGGACGGGCAGATCGCGAACTCGGGCCAGCTGGCCAAGGCCATCGCCTGCGGCGCGGACGCCGCGATGCTCGGCTATCCGCTCGCGGTGGCCGCCGAGGCGCCGGGCCGCGGCTGGTACTGGCCGTCGGCGGCCGCGCATCCGTCGGTGCCACGCGGCGCGCTGCTACCGGTAGACGAGGGTTGGCTCGATGACGAGGACTCCGGCGAACTGGTCCAGCCGAGCCTGGAGCGGGTGCTCTACGGTCCGTCCGACGACCCGTTCGGTTCGCTGAATCTGGTTGGCGGACTGCGTCGTTCGATGGCGAAGGCCGGATATTCGGATCTGAAGGAGTTCCAGAAGGTCGGGCTCAGCGTCCGCGCCTGATCACGGCGCGTGCTGCGGTTCGGTGGTCGCGCGCAGGAATTGCTGGATGGCGTGGTTCACCGGCTCCGGATGGGTCATGGTGACCGCGAGCCGGGCGCCCGCGATCTCCAGATAGGTGGAATCGGCGATGCCGCGCGCGAGCTGTTTGGCGCGTTCGCGGGCGATACCGCTGTCGGTGGCGTGAATCACCAAAGCGGGACAGGCGATTTCGGATAGCCGCTCCAGCACCGAATCGCGGCCGAGCAGACAGCCCGCCGCCACCTCGATGCCGCGGCGGTCGCGCACCAGCCAGCGTTTGGTCCAGATCTCGCGGTACCAGTCGTCGTCGCCGATCAACCAGGAGGCGAGCCGGTGCACGGCGGCCTCGCGCGATTCGTCGTCGTACCACTCGTCCAGGAATTTCTGAGTGGCCGACGACTGCTCCGGCGTCGGTCCGTTCGCCTCGGTGCTGATCAGGATGAGCGCCGAAACCCGTTCCGGCGCGATGAGCGCGGTGCGCAGCGCGGTGAACCCGCCCTGTGCGGTGCCGCCGACCACCGCGCGTTCGACGCCGAGGTGGTCCAGGACGGTCAGCGCGTCGCGGGCGGCGGTCCAGTAGGTGAAGGGCAGGCCCTCGTCCCTGGTGCGGCCGTGTCCGCGCGCGTCCCAGGAGACGATGCGGAATTCCGGTGACAGCGCGGCCATCTGGGACGCGAACATCGTTCGGTCCATGAAGAATTCGTGTGCCAGCAACACGACCGGACCGGTGCCACCGCTGTCCTCGTAATGGATGTCGGCATCGATCGCACGGGCGAATGGCACGAGCAAGAGGATAACCAGCGGTGAGGGGTGTGCGGACCGAGTTCACCCCCATCACTAGACTGTGCCGGTGGCAGAATCCCAGAGACCCGTCCTCGTCGTCGACTTCGGTGCGCAATATGCCCAACTGATTGCCCGGCGGGTCCGTGAGTCGAGTGTCTACTCCGAGGTGATTCCGCATACCACCACCGTCGAGGAGATCGCGCGGCGCCAGCCGCTCGCGGTCATCCTGTCGGGCGGTCCGTCGAGCGTGTATGCCGATGGCGCACCGCAATTGGATCCGCGGCTGTTCGATATCGACGTGCCGGTCTTCGGCATCTGCTACGGCTTCCAGGCGATGGCGCAGGCGCTCGGCGGCACGGTCACGCACACCGGTACCCGCGAATACGGCCGCACCGAATTGAGTGTGGACGGCGGCGTGTTGCACGGCGGCCTGCCGACGTTGCAGCCGGTCTGGATGAGCCACGGCGACGCGGTCACCGACGCGCCGTCGGGTTTCGAGGTCACCGGTACCAGTGCGGGTGCGCCCGTCGCGGCCTTCGAGGATCGGGCGCGCAAGCTGGCGGGTGTGCAGTACCACCCGGAGGTGCTGCATTCGCCGCACGGTCAGCAGGTGCTGAGCAGGTTCCTGCACGAGATGGCGGGTATTCCGGCCACCTGGACCCCGGCCAATATCGCCGAATCGCTGGTCGCGCGGGTGCGCGAGCAGATCGGCACGGGTCACGCGATCTGTGGGCTGTCCGGCGGTGTCGATTCGGCGGTCGCCGCCGCGCTGGTGCAGCGGGCCATCGGTGATCGGCTCACCTGTGTGTTCGTCGATCACGGCCTGTTGCGGGCGGGGGAGCGCGAGCAGGTGCAGCAGGATTTCGTCGCCGCGACCGGCGCCAAACTGGTGACCGTCGATGCGGTGGACAAGTTCCTCGGTGAGCTGAAGGGCGTCACCGATCCGGAGGAGAAGCGCAAGATCATCGGGCGTGAGTTCATCCGCTCGTTCGAGGACGCGGTGAGCGGGATCGTCACCGAACAGGGCTCTGATGGCGCGGTTCCGAAGGTCGAATTCCTGGTGCAGGGCACGCTTTACCCGGATGTCGTCGAATCCGGCGGCGGCAGCGGCACCGCGAACATCAAGAGTCATCACAATGTCGGCGGGCTGCCGGACGATCTGGAATTCGAACTGGTCGAGCCGCTGCGGCTGCTGTTCAAGGACGAGGTCCGCGCGGTCGGCCGCGAGCTCGGGCTGCCGGAGGAAATCGTTGCGCGCCAACCGTTCCCGGGTCCGGGGTTGGCCATCCGCATCGTCGGTGAGGTGACCGCGGACCGGTTGCGCACGCTGCGGCAGGCCGATGCCATCGCGCGCGAGGAGCTCACCGCCGCCGGACTGGACCGCCAGATCTGGCAGTGCCCGGTGGTGCTGCTCGCCGATGTGCGCAGCGTCGGCGTGCAGGGCGACGGCCGCACCTACGGACATCCGGTGGTGCTGCGCCCGGTGTCCAGCGAGGACGCGATGACCGCCGACTGGACCCGCCTCCCCTATGACGTCCTGGAACGCATCTCCACCCGCATCACCAACGAGGTGGCGGAGGTCAACCGCGTCGTACTCGACGTGACGAGCAAGCCCCCGGGCACCATCGAGTGGGAGTGATTGCGCCGCAACGAAAATGGCCCATCCGGTGGATGGGCCATTTGCGAATTGCGGCGTGTCAGCGGCGTTTTCGGGGGGACAGGACCAGGAGGCCGCCGACGATGATGGCGGCGAAGACGAGGACCCAGCCGAAGGGGATGGCGCCGCCGAAGAGCAGCGAGGACGGGCTGATGAAGGCCCAGAGGCTGACCAGCAGGGCCAGCACGCCGAGGATCAGCAGCATGGCGGATGGGCCTCGGGTCTGCCTGGTGTCGGGGTTATCGGCCACGTTGCACCTCCGCGCTTCCGGTTCGGACGTTGATGTTCAGGTTGAGCACCGGATCGTTCGGTTTGTTCGGTCCGGTGATGCCCGCCGGGCATTTGCTGTTGTCGCCCATGCGCACATGGCAGGTGGTTCGCACGGTCATGTTGTCCGGCACCAGGATTCGGGCCTCACCCATCTTCACCGTGACATCCACCTTGTAGTTCTCGGTCAGATGCAGTGAGCGCAGATCGAGGGTCCCCTCGCCGACGCTGAGGTCGTACTTCGGCTGCAGGTCGGCCATCGTGGTCGGCGCCCAGAGACGGTCGCCGACCTCGCCACCCTTGAAGTCGATCGGCCCGGCCAGCGACGCGAGGATCACGAATCCGGTGAGCGGGGCGGCGAGCACCAGCAGCCCGTAGCCGCGGCGCAGGAACGCGCCCGCCACCATGCCGAGCCCGAGCACCGCCAGCGCCACCGCGCCGATCCGGCCGGGCGTCATCCAGTCCACCCCGGAGGCGGCCACCGCGCCCGCGGCCGCCGCCGCGAGTATGGCGAGGCCGATCACCACGGCCGTCAGCCGGGAACGCGGACGCTTGGGCTGCGGCGGCGCGACGACGGTGCGCACCGGTGTCGGATCGGGCAGATCCCAGGCCAGCGGCGCGACACCGAGCGGATCCCACGACGGCGGGGTCCGGCCCTGACCGATGGAAGAGCTTGCGGCCGAAGATATTCCACCGGACCGCGGGCCGGCGTCATTGCCGGCCGCGGCGTCGTTGCCGTGCTGATCCGGAGTCTTCCCTGGTGCGGTCTCCTCGGAAGTTGTTGTCGCGGCTGCCGATTCGGACTTGGTGAGCAGCACCGTGTCGTTATCCTTCGGCAGCACAGTGGTTTTCGCCTCGTCATCCGCGACGGGAACATCGGGAACGTAGGCGTCCGGCAGTTTGGTGTACGGGCTGTACACGTCGGTGCGCGGCACGCCGTTGGCGAAGGCGTCACCCGGATTGCGGTGTCCCATAGGGAAAACAGCGCCCGGGTATCCGGTGGCGTTGAGTCCGCTGTCCGGGTACGGGCCGTCGGCCAGCGCGCTGGTGCCCGGCGGCGGTTGCGGCGTGCGCATGTGCAGCATCCACCATCCAGCGAGCAGCAGAGCCATGCCGATCACCCCGGATCCGCCGAATCCGACGCCGACCGGGCCCGCGGCGCTCACCACGATGGCGAGCGCGACGATCAACACCACCGTTTTGGTGGTGGATTGCGAGCTGCGGCCCTTGCCGAGCAGCGCCTCGGCGGCCGACGACTCACCGGCTTCGGGGAACAGCAGCCAGGCCAGCAGATAGAGCACGACACCGGAGCCGCCGAAGATCGTCGTCACCACCAGGGCGACCCGCACCAGCACGGGGTCGACTCCGTAGCGTTGACCGAATCCGGCCGCGACGCCGGCGATCGGGCCCTGCCGCGGCAACCGGACGGGCCGCGTGTGCCACATCTGCTGGAGCTGATCGCCGAAGCTTGTTTTCGTCATGGCTCCCATGGTGCGTTCGCGCCGAGCTCAGGCGCATCGGGGGGAACCCTGAAATGCCGCCTGATTCCTTGGAATGACCCCGGTAAGAGGGCTATTCGCGACTACAGCACGGCCGGGTCACCGACCACCGCCCCCATTCCGGTGACCGCGGGGGACTCAGCGGTGATGGTGGTGACGCCTGGATGGTCAGCGGTTCGGCGCAGTCCTCCACCTTGATATGGAAATCCTTGCTGATGATCGATCCGGTGACGCCGTCGGACAGATCCTTCTCACCGACCGCGACATCGGTGACCTTCCCCGGCTGCAGCGGCAGATCGAGCCCGATGCTGCCGCTGGCCGTCGGTCCCGCGCTCAGATCGATGCTCGGCAGCAGTGCCGCCGGGCTGAGATCGACGCCGGCGGTGGCGCTCGCACTGAAGGTCCTGCGCACCAGAAACACACCATCGCGAATCGGCTTTCCGGGTAACGAGGTGTGACTCGGCTTAGCGCCGGACTGTGGCGAAGCGTCATATCTGTCACCGAGCCGAGTGCGCCGATGGCACATAATCGCCAACAGTTCTTCGCGAAGAAGTCTTCGCGAAGAACTGTTGGCGGTTTACCGTGGCTGATATGAGTGATGCAAGCGTGGGGCCGACTGAGTCGAAATCCGATGCGGCAACGGTTGTCTTGGATGCCAAGGGGCTACGCGCGCTGGCTCATCCAGTGCGGGTGCAGGTGGTGGGTTTGCTGCGAAAGTACGGCCCAACCACCGCTACCCGTCTCGCCGAGCGGCTGGGCGTGAACTCGGGTACGGCCAGCTACCACCTGCGTCAACTCGGCGCGGCCGGGTTCGTCGAGGAGGACACCGAACGTGGCAACGCGCGGGAACGCTGGTGGCGCGCGGTATATCTGGCGACGAGGTTCGACGACCCGGAACTGGTCGAGCGAGAACCCGAGGCGGTACTGGCCTACATGCAGTCCATCGCCGCGGTCCACAGCCTTAGTGCCCAGCGAACACTGAACGAATTTCAGACCATGCCGCGCGCGTGGCAAGACGTCTTCGAGATGAGCGACTGGGCCTTGCGACTCACTCCCGCGGAGGCCATCAACCTGCAACGCGACTTGCACAACGTCATCGATCGCTATCGGCGTGATGCGCCAGAGGTGACAGCCTCTGCGCCCGACGGAGCCGAGCGAGTCAGCCTCGTCGTGCACTTGTTGCCCGAACTGGATACCGCTGCCGAGTCGGGTCCTCGGAATGCGTCGACAACGGAGACGTCCTGACCGTCGAGATCGGCCATCGCGAGTAAGGACATGAGGGCAGTAGATCCCTGCTCTCGCAAGAGGTTACGCCTGGAGGGGGATTGTTCTGTGAGTGCACTATTGCAGGCCGAGCCGTTGGCTCCCTTGCGGCACAGAAACTTTCGCAGACTCGCCACTGGTCGTCTCATGACGTACTCGGCGAACATGATGGCGCCGGTGGCGCTCGCGTTCGCGGTGCTCGACCTGACGGGCTCGACCACCGACCTGGGATACGTCGTGGGGGCACGTTCGATCACGAATGTGGCTCTGCTACTGCTCGGCGGTGTTGTCGCAGACCGCGTATCGCGGGCGGTGGTGTTGCAGGGTTCGGCTCTGGTGGCGGCATGCGTTCAGGCTGTGATCGCGGCGAGTGTGCTGCTGCATTTCGCCTCGATTCCACTGCTGGTCGGGTTGAGCGCGCTCAATGGCGCGGTGGCGGCCATGTCGTTCCCGGCCTCGGCCGCGCTGACGCCGCAAACGGTGCCGCAGGAATTGTTGCGGCAGGCGAACGCCGTCATGCGGATCACGGTCAACATCGGCTCGATCATCGGAGCCTCGCTCGGGGGCGTGCTCGTCGCGTCGTTGGGGCCGGGCTGGGGCCTAGGCTGCAACGCCGTCTTGTTCGCGGGCGCGGCGATGTTCTTCGCCGGGATCCGGATACCGGCCGCCACCGGGCAGCCTGTCGAGCACGCACATCCGCTCACCGAGCTGGCCGATGGATGGCGTGAATTCTGGTCTCGCTCATGGGTGTGGAGCGTCGTACTCCTGTGCACGGTGGTGAATGCCGTACAGGCAGGTGGTGTGCTAGTCCTCGGGCCGGTGATCGCCAACCACTCCATGGGGCGAACAGCGTGGGGTGTCGCGCTCACCGCGCAAATGGTCGGGGCGGTGGTCGGAGGGCTCATAGCAGCCAGGTCCCGGATTCATCGCATGCTCTACCTCGGGGTAGCCCTCATCCTCATGGCCGCACTACCGCTGATAGTCCTCGCCCTGGCCCCTACCGTCTTACTGCTGGCCTTCGTCATGTTCCTCAGCGGTGTAGCCCTCGAGCAAGTCACGGTCGCGTGGGATCTGTCTCTGCAGGAAAACATTCCGCCTGATCGTCTGGCCCGCGTGTATTCCTACGACGCGGTCGGATCGTTCCTGGCCCTCCCGATCGGGGAGATCGGTGCCGGAATACTCGCACAACATATCGGCAACAGCGCGACCCTGCTCGGCGGATCCGCAGCACTGGTGGCGGCCACCATCGCCACCCTGGGCAATCGCCAAGTGCGGAATCTGACCACGTCACACGATCGGGAAGATCAGGGTCTTTCCCCATAGCTGGCTGTCGGTGGGACATGCCAGTATCGAAGGCATGTATCCGTCTGCTCCCGCCTTCGAGGCCAGGGGGTTCCATGCGGCTCGCGGGTTCGGTTCCGCGGGCGCCCTGGATCCCGGGCCGAATGTGTCGCGGCTGGTGCGGCGCTCGGGGGGCCGGATCGTCGGCGGTGTCGCAGGTGGCCTCGCCGACCATCTGCGGGTCGACGTCTTCAAGGTGCGGATGGCGTTCGTCCTGCTGTCCGCGCTGGCCGGGGCGGGCATCGTCGCGTACGGCCTGCTGTGGATCTTCACACCCGGCGGCGCCGACCAGGTTCGCCCATCGGGTGAGGAGCGGCGGCAGGCGATCGGGTTGGCGCTGCTCGGGCTCGGTCTCGCGGTCGCGGTGGGCTGGGTGTTCAGCGGGACCGCCGGCGGTGTGATCGTCCCGGTCGTCGTCGTCGCGGTCGGTGCGGCCCTGGTCTGGCGCGAGTACGACACCGAGGGGCCGAAATCGCTGCTCGGCCTGCCTGCCAAGCCGACGGTGGTCACCTGGACGCGCATCATCGGCGGCGTCACGCTGATCGTGGTCGGGCTCGGCGTGATCGTGCTCGCGCAGATCGATCTGAGTTCGCTCGGGTCGGCGCTGGTGGCGGTGGCGGTCACGCTGATCGGCGGCGGTCTGCTCACGGTGCCGCTGTGGCTGCGCACCGTGCGGGCGCTGAATGCCGAACGGGCGGCCCGCATCCGCAACGAGGAGCGCGAGGAGATCGCGTCCCACCTGCACGATTCGGTACTGCAGACGCTCGCACTGATCCAGCGCCAGGCCAACGATCCGCAGGAGGTGGTCCGGCTGGCCCGCAGCCAGGAGCGCGAACTGCGCAGGTGGTTGTTCGAGGATTCCGGTCCGGCCCAGTCGAGTCTGGCGGCGGCGCTGCGCACCATCGCGGGCGAGGTGGAGGACCAGCACGGGGTGAAGGTGGCCCCGGTGACCGTCGGCGATGTGTCGATGGATGTCGGCGACACCGGATGCGGTCTGCCGAAGGAGCATTTCACGGCGCTGCTCGGCGCCACCCGCGAGGCGCTGGTGAATGCCGCCAAACATGCGGGCGTCCCGGAGATCGACCTGTTCGCCGAGGTGGAGCCGCATCAGGTGAGTATTTTCGTGCGCGACCGCGGCACCGGTTTCGATGTGTCCGCGGTGGCGTCCGACCGGCAGGGCGTCGCGAAATCCATTCACGCCAGGATCGAGCGGCGTGGTGGTTCGGTGGAGATCCTGTCCACCCCGGGCCGCGGCACCGAGGTGCGAATCTTCATGCCGCGCACCGACTCCGGCGACCAGAACGAGGTCGCCGAGGCCGCGCAGGACGAGGTGCCGGTCTCGGCCACCGCGGTCACCGAGCCGGTGCGCATCCCCGGAGAATGAGTCCGGTTTCGGCTGCTCGATGAAACAGCACGTCAGCCATTCGGCATGCGACGAAACGGCACACGACCGAGAGGCAAGGTTAAGGTGGCAGGGCAAACCAGCAGACCGATCTCGCCGGTCCATGGATAACTCGCCCGAGACTCGGCCGGATATGCGGGCCGGGTACGAAACCGGCGAGACGTCCGCGATCGGCGAGGAGACACCGAGAGGCGGGGGAACGACCGTGCGGGTCTTTCTCGTCGATGATCACGCGGTATTCCGTTCCGGGGTGCGGGCGGAATTGAGCCGGGAAACCGATATGGAGGTGGTCGGCGAGGCGGGCGGAGTCGCCGAGGCGATCGCGGGCATCAATACCGCCAAACCGGATGTCGTGCTGCTCGACGTGCACATGCCGGACGGCGGCGGCGTCGCGGTGCTGTCCGGAATCGACGACGGCCCGGTCTGTCTGGCGCTGAGCGTGTCCGATGCCGCGGAGGATGTGATCGCGGTGATCCGTGCGGGCGCCCGTGGCTATGTGACCAAGACCATCTCGGGCGCCGAACTGGCCGAGGGCATTCGGCGCGTCGCGGGCGGGGATGCGGTGTTCAGTCCGCGGCTGGCCGGTTTCGTCCTCGACTCGTTCACCGGCAGGTCACCGGCGCCGGAGCCGCCGCTGGATCCGGAACTCGATTCGCTGACCCCACGCGAACTGGAGGTGCTGCGGCTGCTCGCCCGCGGCTACACCTATCGGGAGATCGCGGAAACGCTGTTCATCTCGGTGAAGACGGTAGAAACGCACGCCTCCAACGTGTTGCGCAAAACCCAGCAGTCCAATCGGAACGCGCTCACCAGGTGGGCGCATCGACGCCGGATCGATTGACCGCGTTGATCTTTCGCATCACATCAGCGCGATGATGATCGCGATGATGATGATCAGGCCGATCAGCAGGCCGATGGCGATGGCCAGCGGCGCGTTGCTCGGTTCCTTCTGTTTGGCGCGCTGCGGCGGTGCGGCGGGGCCGGCCTGCTGATTGCGGTGCGGCCGGGGCAGCGGTGTGGTGAGCGGGCTGCGCAGGCCCGGCGCCGAATTCCGGGCCGCCCACGCCGGAATGGTGCCGTCCTCGGTGCGTACCGGGGAACCGAGAATGTACGGCCCGGTGCCGGGGCCGAAAGCGGCGGTGAGGATTTCGTCCCTGGCCTCGGCCATGGTCGGGCGGCGTTGCGGTGCGGGCTCCATCATGTGCAGCAGTGCCGCGGTGAGCACGCCGCTGCGGCTCGGCGGAATGATCTGCGCCATCGCCGCGCGCTGGACCAGGATTTCCGGATCCTCTTCGAGGCCGAACGGCGGCTGTCCCTCGATCGCGGTGTACAGCGTTGCGCCGAGCGAGAATACGTCGCTGGCTCTGGTCGGCTGCGCGCCGCGGGCGACCTCGGGGGGTAGGTACGCGGGGGTTCCGGTGATGACGCCGTCGGCCTCGTCGGCGTCGCCCGCGCCGCTGGAGATACCGAAGTCGCTGAGCTTCGCCATGCCGACGGCCGGGCCGCGGTCGGCGACCAGGATATTGCCCGGCTTGATGTCGCGGTGCACGATGCCCGCGGCGTGCGCGGCGGCCAGCGCGTCGGCGACCTGCGCGCCGATCTGGGCGACCTCGATCGGCGGCAGGATGTCCACCAGCGCCAGCGCTTTCGCGATGCTGCGCGATGGCAGATGCTCCATTACCAGCCAGGGTTCACCCGCCTCCAGCACCACGTCGTAGACGGCGATGGCGTGCTCGTGTGAGAGCTTCGCGGCGACCCGGCCCTCGTGCATGATCCGGTTGCGGATCTCGTTCGCCTCGGCTTCGCCGAGCCCGGCCGTGGAGAGCACCTGCTTGATGGCGACATCCCGATCGAGTAGGCGGTCGTGCGCGAGCCAGACCGCGCCCATACCGCCACCGCCGATCTTGGATTGCAGACGGTAGCGGCCGGCCACCAGATAGTCGGGGCCGACGATGGGACGGGGGCGATCGATCATGGGAGCAGAGTATCCGAATTCGGTGGTAGCTGGCCTGATTCGAGTCGACAGTGTGCCGGTGCCGGACAGCGCATTTCACACTTTCGCCGTCGCGGGGGAGCGCGGGTGCGACGGTACCCGTTATGGGTGCTCTTGACGGATTCCGGGGGTGGGTTTTCACTGAGGTCAAGTCGAACGTATATTCGATAAGGATCGATAGCTGGATCGGTGCTGGCTTCCCTTTCGGTGGGGCAGCTCCGCGTGCTTCGCCCCGGGTTCCATCGTGGGAAGTAGGTGGTAGGGATGGGTTCGGATGCGGAATTGCCCAAGCCGACACTGGATGAGCTGCGCGGCAGGATCGCGGCGATACCCGCGCGTGGCGAATCGTCGGCTGCCGGGGCCCCGGCGGCGGATGGGCCGCGCCGGGAGCCGCTGCCCGTCCCCGCCGCGCTTGCCGAATTGTTGCCGGTGGGCGGGTTGGCGCGTGGATCCGTCGTCTCCTACACCGGGGCGAGCTCACTGCTCGCTGGGTTGCTCGCCACCGTGACCGGCACCGGCGGGTACGCCGCGCTGGTCGGGGTGCCCCGGCTCGGGTTGCTCGCCGCGGTGGAAATGGGGGCCCGGCTGGAGCGGCTCGCGGTGGTCGCCGATCCCGGTCCGGATCCGGTGGCGGTGACCGCCGTATTGCTCGACGGCATCGATCTGATCGTGCTCGGACTCGGCGGCGCCGCGGTGCCGCCGTCCCGCGCCAAGGTGATCGCCGCGCGCGCCCGCAGCAGAGGCGCGACCCTGGTGGTCACCGACGGCCGCTGGGACAATCCCGCGCTGCGGCTCAGCGCCCGCATCGCCGGCTATGGCGGACTCGGCGCAGGCTCGGGGCGATTGCGTTCGGTCAGCCTCGACGTCGAGGCCCGCGGGAAGGCGGGCCCGCCCCGGCGCGGCCGAATCGACCTGCGCCCCAACGCCGGTCGCGTGGAATGGGTACGGCTGGACGCGATCACCTCGGTTCCGGATGCGACAACCGATGCCGCCGTCTCCTGAGTGCAGCGCGGCCCCACCCGTCGCGGCCCGACTGCGTTGTCGCCGTAGCCGATACGACTCCGGTATCGGTTACTTGCCGGGCGTCGAGTCGGGCCGCAAAGGTATTCGCCCGGGCTTCGATGCCGGGCTCAGGGCATGCGGCGCAATCCGATTCGCCGCCGCCTGGCCGCGTTGTCGTCGCAGTCGACACGACCCCGGTGTCGGTTACTTGCCGGGTGTCGAACCGGGCCGCGGCGGCAGGCCGGACTTCGGGGCCGGGCTGAGACCTTGCGGCGCAGTCGGATCCGTCGCGGTTTGGTTCGTCGCCTGGCCGCGTTGTCGCAGTCGATACGACCCCGGTGTCGGCCCCTTGTCAGGCGCCGAGCTGGGCTGCGGCGGCAGGCTGGGCTTCGAGACCGGGCTCAGGCTGGTGAGCGGCGGTCGCGGGGGCGGCGGCGGCCGGGGTTGGCCTCCGCGAGATGTTCCAGGTGGTGGCGGCGGTTGTCAGGTTCGGGTTGCTGCGGTGCGGCCGGAGTTGTGCCGTGGCGGTACAGGTTGGCTTCGGCGATTCGGTCCAGGTGATGGCGTTCGCCGCGGCGGGGTTGGCCCGCCGAACGGCGCCGCTGGTTGTCGGTGTCGGTGTACACGGCCGTCGATCTTATTGTGCGCGCGCCGGTTTGGCGCAGAAAGTCCGGTTCGATCGGCCGGTGTCGTGCATGCGTATGGCGCGACGGGTTGATTCGGCCCTGGGTCCGGCGCGGGTGCTGGCGCTGTGGTGCCAGGACTGGGCCGCGGTGGCGGCGGCCGCGGTCGCCGAGGTGCCCGCGACGCGGCCGGTGGCGGTGCTCGCCGCGAATCGGGTGGTCGAATGTTCGGCGATCGCAAGGGGTGATGGGGTCCGGATCGGGCTGACCCGCCGCGAGGCGCAGTCGCGATGTCCGGAACTCATACTGGCACAGGCGGATCCGGATCGGGACGCGCGATTGTTCGAACCGGTGGTCGCGGCTGTCGACGCGACGGTGCCCGGAGTCGAGGTGCTGCGTCCCGGACTGTTGATCCTGAACGCGCGCGGCGCGGCACGGTTTTTCGGTTCCGAGGCGGCCGCGGCGGAGCGGCTGGTGGACGCGGTGGCCGCGGTCGGGGTCGAGGCGCAGATCGGCATCGCCGACGCGCTGTCCACCGCGGTGCTCGCGGCCCGGCGGGCGGCGCTGGTCCCGCCCGGCGGTGGCGCCGAATATCTTGCGCCGCTGCCGATCCGGGAGCTGGCGGTGGAGCCGAGCCTGGCCGCGCCGGAGCGAGCCGAGCTGGTGGATCTGTTGGACCGCTTGGGTTTACGCCGCATCGGCGACTTCGCCCGGCTGACCCCGGCCGAGGTGGCGTCGCGCTTCGGCGCCGATGCCGTGCTGGCCCACCGCTGTGCCCGCGCGCTGCCGGAGCGTCCGGTGTCCGCGCGCCCGGTGCCGCCGGATCTGGCCGTCGAATATCCCTGCGATCCGCCCATCGAGCGGGTCGACGCGGCCGCCTTTGCCGGACGGCTGCTCGCCACCGAACTGCACGCGCGGCTGTCCGCCGCGTCGGTGGCCTGCACCCGTCTCGCGGTGATCGCGAAAACCGAGGCAGGCGAAGAGCTTTCGCGTATCTGGCGATGCGCCGAACCGTTGACCCCAGCGGGCACGGCCGATCGGGTGCGCTGGCAGTTGGATGGTTGGCTCACCCGCCGCACGGGCGCCCGGCCCACCGGACCGATCACCGTGCTGCGGCTGGAGCCGGTCGAGGTGGTGGCCGCCGGGGCACTACAGCTCGGCCTGTGGGGCGATGTCGGCGAGACCGAGGAGCGGTTCCGCCGGGTGTTGGTCCGGGTGCAGGGTCTGCTGGGCGGGGAGGCGGTACGGCTCGGCGTGCTCAGCGGCGGGCGGGGCCCGGCCGAACGCATCACCATGGTCGCACTCGGTGACGAGCCGGTCCCGGCCGCCGATCCGGCGCTGCCGTGGCCGGGACAATTGCCGCAGCCCGCCCCCGCGGTGATCCTGTTGAACCGCCCGCCGGTCCGGTTGGTCGATGCGGCGGCCGCCGATGTCCACGTCACCGAGCGGGGACTGTTCAGCGCGGACCCCGCCCGATTGCACTGGGGCAGCAGACAATGGCGCCTGGACGGCTGGGCGGGCCCGTGGCCGGTCGACGAGCGTTGGTGGACACCGGAATCCGCCGACGCGTTCATCGCCCGTGCGCAGGTGCGACTCGCGGCCGAACCCGCCGACATGCGCGTCCTGCTGCTCAGCTACCGCGGCGGTTCCTGGTATGTGGAGGGCATCTACGCCTGATGTGCGCTGTCCTGTCGAACTCCTGCGCGCGGGGCTCGCCCGGCGGATAGTTGAGATCGTGCACGGCTCAACAAGGTTCGCTACGGTCGCGACCACACCAACGCCATGCTGAAGGGCTGGCCGAGCAGCTCACCCCACTTGGGCTTGCGCGTCAACCAGCTCTCTTCGACGACATTCTCCGCGATCTCGGTCAGCGTCCAGCCGGAATCCATTGCCGCGGTGAGGTGTTCGCTGATCAGATGCAGGTGGGTGCTGATCGCGACCGGTTCGCCGGAGCGCGCGGTGTAGTGCGTCGGCATCCCGGTCACCATGATGAATTGCGGGTGGAAGCAGACCATCACGCATTTCCCGCCCGGCGCGGCGATCCGGAATGCCTCGGCGTAGAAGGGTTTCAGGTCGGGCAGGTGCTCGTCGATCAGCGAAGCGATCACCAGATCGTATGTGCCGCTCGATAATCCGGTGTCACGAACATCGGCCTGGGTGAGTGTTTCGTGTACGCCGCGCTCCTTTGCCAGCGCCAGCATGCCCGCGCTCGCGTCGATGCCGTCGATGCGAGCGACGCCGTGCCCGCGCAACCAGCTCCCGGTGCGCCCCGTCCCGCAGCCGAGGTCGGCGGCCCGCCCGACGCCCGCCCAGTCCGGGGTGCGCAGGCGGTCGAGCAGCGCCAGGTCCATTTCGTCCATGACGGTCTGCTCATAGGTCGGCGCCCACCCGTCGTACCCGGTGGCGACGTCGACGATCGGGTAATTGCGGCGGTCGAAATCGGCGAAAGACGGCATGCGCCGAGTCTTTCGTGAACCCGTCGCCGGATGCCACCCAATAAACCGCTCGGCAGTGATCCGCGTGACAACTTGCCCGAACCGGCATGACCGGCAAAGTACCCTCGAAGATCGTGGATCTGACAACGGCCAGGGTGGAGCTGGACGGGGTGCATATCGCTTACCGCGATTCCGCCCCGGCGCACCGCCATGCCGCCGACCTGCCGCCGGTGCTGCTGGTGCACGGCATGGGCGGGGACGGATACACCTGGGACCGGTTCGCGCACACCCTCGTCAAGCGGGGGCGGCGGGTGATCGTCCCGGATCTGCGCGGGCACGGCCGCAGCGCGCACACCGATTCCTACCGATTCGAGGAATTCGGCACCGACCTGTGCAAACTCTGCGACCGGTTGGAGCTGTCCAGGGTCGATCTGGTCGGACATTCGCTGGGCGGCTACGCCGTCTCGTGCGTGGCGCAGGAGCGTCCCGGGCTGGTGCGCAGGCTGGTCATCGAGGAATGTCCGCTGCCGCTGCGCTCCGGCGTCGAGGAGCTCACGCTGACCCGCCGTTTCCCGACCGTTCCCGAGCTCTGGCACGCCGCGACCAGCGTGCTGCGGCACCCGCGCGCCGTGCTTGCCTTCGACCGGTCGATGACCGGGACCGCGCTGGAGCAGTTCCGCAAACCCAATCCGGAGTGGTGGGATCGCCTGCCCGATATCACCGCACCCACCCTGGTGTTGCGTGGCGGCCCCGGCGGCATGGTCGACCCGGAGAAGCTGGCGGTGTTCTGCGAGGCCGTTGCCGACTGCTCGGTCACCGCCTTCACCTGCGGCCACAGCATCCATCGCGACCGGCACCGGGAATTCGAGGCCGCGGTGCTGCCGTTCCTGGCCGGGTGAGTGGAGAGTTCGGCATGAGTTTCGCGGGGATGCCGTGTTCGGTGGCGGCCGCGGTGGATATCCCGTTGCCCGGCACCGCGACTCAGGTCACCGGCTGGCTGTGTGTCGAGCAGCCGGGCGCCTGGGGGCGCGATGTGATCGGTGACGAGGTGCTCGGCCCCGAGCTGACCGCCGAGCTGGCGGTGCGCACCAAGGCGGCGCGGGTGCGGCCGACGCTGATCCGCCGTCCCGGGCGCAACGAATTCACCGGTGCCAGAACGGTTTTGCTCGCCAGCACGGGGCCGGAGGGCTCCTGGTGCGAGCGTTTGGAGATCACCGACCTGAAGCAGCTGCTCGATCTGGATCTGCATGCGGTGGCCGGCCCGCCGCCGAATATCGGTGTGCGCGTTACCGATCCGCTGGTGCTGGTGTGCGCGCACGGCAAACGCGACCAGTGCTGCGCGCGTTACGGCCGTCCGATCGCCGCCGCGCTGGCCGCCGATTTCCCGGATCGGGTCTGGGAGTGCTCGCACACCGGCGGGCACCGCTTCGCGCCCGCGGTGGTGCTGCTGCCGTCCGGCCTGACCTACGGGCGCGTCGACGCCGCCGCGGCAATGGAATTGGTGGACGCGGCCGATCGCGGCGCGGTGTCGCTGCGTGGTCTACGCGGGCGCAGCTGCTACCGGCCGCTCGAGCAGCTCGCCGAAGTCGCGGTGCGCGAACGGGTTCCGGCGGGTGTCGACGACCTCACGGTGCGGCCGGAAATCGATTCTCCCGCAGCGGATCCCGATTTCGCCGGAGCCGCGATCGTGACCCACCGTGACGGCAGGCGCTGGCGGGTGACCGCCAGGATGGTCGCCTATGCCCCGCGTCAAGCCAGTTGCGGCGCGGCCGCGAAACCGGCCACCGGGCTGGTGGTCGACGAGGTGCGTGCGCTCCGGTAGCGCGACCGTAAGACGATGCGGTTGCTCACCAATGGGTGCCGGGCACCCAGCGGGCCGCACGGCGCAGCGCGGTGCCCGCGGCCCGTGCGGCGGTCGACTGAGTGCGTGGCTTCGGTTGGTAGACAACGGATTCCGGCTCGTCCTCGACGACTTCGCCCTTCGCGGCGGGTGAATCGGGGAGGGCGCGGTAGTACCGGTGCAGGATGCGGTCGCGCAGCTTGGGCGTGAGCAGCGCGCCGTATTCGGCGACGGTGCCCAGCGGGACATCGATGCGCTTGGGGCGCTCGATGAGGGCGCGCACGATGGTGGCCGCCGCCCATTCGGGGGATTCGGCCGGACCCTGCTTGCCGCTCGGCGTGATCATCGGGGTGCGCACCAGCGGCATGTGGATGGTGGTGAAGGTGACGCCGTCGGCCATCGTCTCCACCGCCGCCACCTCGGTGAACTTGTCCAGCGCCGCCTTGCTGGCCAGATAGGCGGAGAAGCGTGGGGTGGCCACCTGCACGCCCGCGCTGGAAATATTGACGATGTGGCCGAATTTGCGTTCGCGCATCTGCGGCAGCAGCGCGAGCGTCAGCCGCAGCGCGCCGAAGTAGTTCACCGCCATGGTGCGCTCGTAGTCGTGCAGCCGGTCGGTGGAGCGGTGGATGGCGCGCCGGATGGACCGGCCCGCGTTGTTCACCAGCATGTCGACGTGATCATGTTCGGCGAGAACGGTTTTGACGACCTCGTCGACGGAATCGGAGTCGGTGATATCGCACTGGTAGCCGTAGGCGGTGCCGCCCGCGGCCCTGATCTCCTCGACGACGGCGTTCAGCTCGTCGGCGCGGCGCGCGAGCAGGAAGACGATGGCGCCCTTGTCCGCGACGGCGAGTGCGGCCGCCCGGCCGATGCCGGAGGAGGCGCCCGTGATGAGCACGTGCCGTCCGGTCAGGTCGCGATTGCGGCGGTTACGTCCCGGTACGCCCGCCATCGCGAAGCGATTCGATGAGGGGCGGTGGCCGGGTGACGGGTTGGCCATCGGTGCTCCTTTGCGTCGATAACGACCACGAACTTACTCTGAAGTAAGTTTACCCGCCAAGTGCGTTTCGTCACCTCGAGGGTCATCGGGTGTCGCCCCCGGGGAGCTCGCCGCGCCGGCCTCTCGTGTCGCTCGAACATATGTGCGATACTCTGCGCCATGGCGGAGGATCGGATGGCGGACATCTTTGCCGCGGTGCGGCTCGGCGGTGAGAATCCAGAGGCGGCGCGCCGGGCGCTGCAGGCTCTCTGGGACGACCTCGAACGCGGCGGTGATCCCTTGCAGCGCTGCGTGATCGCGCATCATCTCGCCAATCTGCAGGACTCCGCCGAGGTGGCGCTGCGCTGGGATCAGCGGGCGCTCGGCGCGATATTCGGCCCCGGCGTCCCGCTCGACGAGGGCATGCGTGGCTTCCTGCCCGCGCTCTATCTCAACCTGGCCGACAGCCACCGGCGCGTCGGCGAATTCGACATGGCCAGAATGCAATCGACGATCGCACGGGGTCATCTCGACGTGCTCGCCGACGACGCGTACGGCGCGCTGATCCGGGCCAGGCTGGACCGGGTCGAGGCCGCGCTCGCCGCGGGCTCCACCGACCGGCTGCCCGCCGATCTGCTCGGCCGCCGCTGCTGAGGATCCGGGGCTGCGATGGGCTGGGGCAACGGGCCGCCGAGTTGGTCGGAGATGGAGCGGGTGCTGTCGGGCCGGCCGGGCCGCGCCGATCCGGGCGACGGCGGAGACAGCCCGGCGTGGTCGCGCAAGCGGGGTGAGTACGTCGTCGAGCGCCCGGCCCGGCCCGACGGGCCCGTTGTGCCGTACGCCGAACTGCACGCGCATTCGGCCTACAGCTTCCTCGACGGGGCGAGTCAGCCGGAGGAACTGGTCGAGGAGGCGGTGCGGCTCGGATTGACCGCGATAGCGCTCACCGATCACGACGGTTTCTACGGAACGGTGCGCTTCGCCGAGGCGGCCAGGGAGTGGAAGATGCCGACGGTATTCGGTTCGGAGCTTTCGCTCGGCACCGGTGACGACCCGAAAGAGCTTGGGCGAGTGAGGGGTTCGGCCAAGCAGTCGGGTGAGTGGAATTCCGGGGCCCATGCGACGGCCCCGGATTCCGCCCCGCGCACCGGCGCCCCCGACCCGGCGGGCCCGCATCTGCTGGTGCTCGCGCGCGGCCAGGAGGGCTATCGCAGGCTCTCCCGCGAGATCGCCGCCGCGCATATGGCCGCGGGCGAGAAGGGCATCCTCCGCTACGACATCGACGAGCTCACCGCGGCGGCGGGCGGGCACTGGCAGATCCTCACCGGATGCCGGAAAGGTCATGTGCGCCAAGCGCTTCAGCGCGATCTGGCGGCAGGCCGGACGCGTCTGCCCCGGGCCGAGGCGGCGCTGCGCGACCTGATCGAGCGCTTCGGCGCCGACCGGGTGAGCGTCGAGCTCACCCACCACGGCGTCGCGGAGGACGATGAGCGCAACGCCCACCTCATCGCGCTGGCCGATCGTCTCGGATTGCCCGTACTCGCCACCACCGGAGCGCATTTCGCCGCGCCGGGGCAGCGCCGCAGGGCCATGGCGCTGGCCGCCATCCGGGCCAGGAGCAGCCTGGACGATATCGCGGGCTGGCTGGCGCCCGCCGGTGGCGCGCATCTGCGTTCCGGCGCGGAAATGGCCCGGCTGTTCGCCGCCTGCCCACGCGCGGTCGCGAACGCGGTCACCCTGGCCGAGGAGTGCGCGTTCGATCTGAAGTTGATCGCGCCGGAGCTGCCGCCGTTCGAGGTGCCCGATGGATACGACGAAAGGTCTTGGCTGCGTGCGCTCACCATGAAGGGCGCGGCCGACCGCTATGGCCCGCCCGAGGGAAATCCCAAGGCGTACAGGCAGATCGAGCACGAGCTCGCGGTGATCGAGCAGCGGAACTTCCCCGGCTATTTCCTGGTGGTGCACGATATCGTCAGCTTCTGCCGGGAGCAGAACATCCTGTGCCAGGGCCGGGGTTCGGCGGCGAATTCGGCGGTCTGCTACGCCATCGGCATCACCAATGTCGATCCGGTCGCCGCCAATTTGCTTTTCGAGCGCTTTCTCTCCCCGGAGCGCGACGGGCCACCGGATATCGATGTCGATATCGAATCCGATCGCCGCGAGGAGGCGATCCAGCACGTCTACGCCAAATATGGACGCGAGCACGCCGCGCAGGTGGCCAATGTGATCACCTATCGCGGTAAGTCGGCGGTCCGCGATGCCGCACGGGCGCTGGGGTTTTCACCGGGGCAGCAGGACGCCTGGAGTAAGCAGGTGAGTCGCTGGACCGGTGTCGGCGCCGAATCCGGTACCGACATCCCGGCTGAGGTGCTTCAGCTGGCCGCCGAAATCGAAGGATTGCCAAGGCATCTGGGTATTCACTCGGGCGGCATGGTGATCTGCGACCGGCCCATCGCCGATGTCTGCCCGGTCGAGTGGGCCCGCATGCCCGGCCGCAGTGTGTTGCAGTGGGATAAAGATGATTGCGCCGCAATAGATCTGGTGAAATTCGACCTGCTCGGCCTCGGCATGCTCTCCGCACTGCACTACATGATCGATCTGGTGCGCGAGCACAAAGGGAAGACGGTCGAACTGCACAAGCTCGATCTCCAGGAGGCGGCCGTCTACGAAATGCTCTCCCGCGCCGACTCGGTGGGCGTTTTCCAGGTCGAGTCGCGGGCGCAGATGGCGACGCTGCCCCGGCTGAAACCCCGCGAGTTCTACGACCTGGTGGTGGAGGTGGCGCTGATCCGGCCCGGACCCATCCAAGGCGGTTCGGTGCACCCATATATCCGGCGGCGCAACGGGAAAGAGAAATGGGAACACGACCATCCCGCCCTGAAGAATTCGCTCGACCGCACCTACGGCGTGCCGCTGTTCCAGGAACAACTCATGCAGATGGCCGTCGACGTCGCCGGTTTCACCGCCGCCGAGGCCGATCAACTGCGCCGCGCAATGGGCTCCAAACGCTCGCCCGAACGCATGGAACGGTTGAAAGACCGGCTCTACCAAGGCATGCGGGAGCGGCACGGCATCACCGGCGACCTCGCCGACCGCATATACGAGAAGCTCTACGCGTTCGCGAATTTCGGTTTCCCGGAAAGCCATTCGCAGAGCTTCGCCTCGATCGTGTTCTATTCGGCCTGGTTCAAACTGCATCACCCGGCGGCATTCTGCGCCGGGCTGTTGCGGGCACAGCCGATGGGTTTCTACTCGCCGCAGTCGTTGGTCGCCGACGCCCGCAGGCACGGGGTCGCGGTGCACGGACCGGATATCAACGCCAGCCTCGCCGATGCGACATTGGAGCGGCACGGCGCCGAGGTCCGGCTCGGGCTGGCCGCGATCCGGCATATCGGGCCGGAGCTCGCCGAAAAGATCGTCACCGCAAGGGAATCCGGACCATACACCTCCTTCCTCGAGCTCACCGGACGGGTGGAACTCACCGTCGCGCAGGCCGAGGCGCTGGCAACGGCGGGCGCGCTCGGCAGCCTTGGCATCACCCGTCGCGAGGCCCTCTGGGCCGCCGGGGCCGCGGCAGGGGAGCGCCCGGATCGCCTGCCCGGCACCGGCGCCGCCACCGCGGCGCCCGCACTGCCCGGCATGACCGAGCTGGAACTCGCCGCCGCCGACGTGTGGGCCACCGGTGTATCGCCGGGCAGTTATCCCACCGAATTCCTGCGGCCGCAACTGGATGCGCTCGGCGTCGTCCCGGCGGCCGGTCTGCTCGACGTCCCCGACGGTTCCCGGGTACTGGTCGGCGGGGCGGTCACCCACCGGCAGCGGCCCGCGACCGCAGGCGGGGTCACCTTCCTGAACCTGGAGGACGAGACAGGGATGGTGAACGTCGTCTGCTCGGTCGGCCTGTGGACCCGCTACCGGCGTGTCGCCCAGGGCGCGCCCGCCCTGCTGATCCGCGGCCGGGTACAGAACGCCGAGGGCGCGGTCAGCGTCGTCGCCGAATATCTGCAGCGCATGGATCTGCGGGTGGAATCGAAGTCGCGCGACTTCCGGTGATTTAAGGAATCGTTAGAGACCATCTAGGGATGGGTTAGGTGCGGCTTTTCCCGGCTGAGCAGCGCTTACGCTGCGAGCATGCGAAGGCTGACGGTTATTTTCGTAGGGATCTCGGTTATGGCCGCGCTTGTCGCCTGCGGTAGCAACACCGCCAGCGACAAGCCGAAGTCCACTGTCTCGGGGACGTTCGCACCGGCCGCACCCGCGCCGGGCATGCTGGATCAGCGCTCAGGGCCGGTTGGTAAGAACGCGCCGGACGTCGTCACAGACCGCAAGGAGGTGATCACCGGCACGGTCGACATCACCGCCGAGCACCCGATCGACGCGGCACAGCAGATCGCCGATCGGGTGCGGGATGCGGGCGGCCGGGTCGACAGCCGGACCGAACAACCCGGCGCCGACGACAAACCGGCGCAGGCGACGTTGACCGTGCGGGTGCCCGCCGACCAGACCGACAAATTCATCACCGGACTCGACGGCGTCGGCAAGGTCACCAAGGTGAGCACCAACCGTGACGACGTCACCATGCGCTGGGAGGATCTCGACGCGCGCATCAAGGCGCTGCAGGCCTCGGTGGACCGGTTGCGCGGGCTCATCGCCGGCGCGACCAACACCGCCGATCTGATCGCCGCCGAGAACGCGCTGTCGGGCAGGCAGGGTGAGCTCGACAGCCTCACCGCGCAGAAGAAGCACCTCGACGACGAGATCGCGCTCTCCACGCTGACCATCGAAATTACAAGTAAGGCAAAGAGTTCCGGCGCCGACAACTTCGGCGACGGGATCGTTTCCGGCTGGCATTCGCTGGTGAACTGGCTGAAGGACGCGGTGGTGTTCACCGGTAAGGCGATTCCGTGGCTCGGCTTCCTCGGCGTGCTCGCGGCACTGGTGCTCGCGATCGTGCGTGGGGTGCGGCGGTGGCGCGGGAAGTCTCGTTCGGGACAATCGGCGGTGGAAAAGCCGGAGGTTGCGAAGCAGGCCGTTCCGGCGGGAGCGTCCGAGACAGGAGAAGCCGGTGCCGCCGACGGTAGTGCGGGCAACGATCAAACCGAACAGCCGTAAGGGTCCGCTCGTCGAAACCCTCGACGACGGCACCCTGCAGCTGTACGTGCGGGCGCCCGCCGTCGAGGGCAAGGCGAACAAGGCGGCGATCGAACTGCTCGCCGCGCATTTCGGGGTCGCGAAGAGCGCGGTCCGGTTGGCGGCGGGAGCGAGTTCCCGATTCAAACGGTTCGAAGTGGAAATTTAGATGCCGCCGGGGAAGCCGAGCTGTCGCCACGCTTCGTAGACGGTGACCGCGGCGGCATTCGACAGGTTCATCGAGCGACGGCCCGGCAACATCGGGATGCGCAGCTGCTCGGTGATGTGCGGGTCGTCGAGCACCTGCCGCGGCAGCCCGGTGGGTTCGGTTCCGAACAGCAGTACGTCCCCCGGCCGGTAGGCGATATCGGTGTACCGCACCGTGGCCTGCGTCGTGAACGCGAACACCCGCTCCGGCCGCAGCTTTTCCCAAGCGGCAATGAGACTTTCGTGCACCGTCACCGAGGCCAGGTCGTGATAGTCCAACCCGGCCCTGCGCAGCTTCGACTCCGACAGATCGAACCCCAGCGGCTCGATCAGATGCAACTCACACCCGGTCCCCGCCACCAACCGAATCGCATTCCCGGTATTCGGCGGAATCACCGGCTCGTGAAACATCAAATGGAACACGGATGGTAGTTAACCAGGACGTTTTCGAGTACCGCCGACAGCCTCGGTCGACCGGCCGGGTGGGTCAGAAGAGGGATTGGGCTTCGGCGGCGAGGGTGAAGCCGTGGCCGCCTATGTCGCAGCGGACGCCGGTGCGTAGGGAGGTGCATGCGGCGCCGCGGACGATGATGGTGGCGTCGTAGGGGAGGACCTTGCCGCCGCCCTTTGTGCCGCCGTCTAGCGGCTGGCCTACGTAGAGGCCCTGATTGAGGCATCTGAATTTGGGTGTGGTGCCGGTGATTTCGGCGGCGACCTCGCGGTCGGGGCGGGTGCCGCAGTCGGCCAGTTCCGGCGGGACCGACGTGGCCTGCGCCAGCTGACAGCCCACCGTCGCTCCGCCCTGAACGTTGAACCCGCACAGGATGTTTCCGCTCGGCGACTGGAAGTAGAACGCCTGGCCCTGCTGGTAGTCGCGGGCGTCGACGGTCGCGTCGTTCTTGGTCGGCAAGGTGGTCGAAACCTTCTGTGGGGCAGCGTTTTCGGTCGTCCGGTTACCGGCGGATGCCGCGGCGGTCGTGTTCGCGGTACCGGTCGGCTTCCCGCCGTCGGTGGTCCCGCTGTCATTGCAGCCCACCAGACCACCCACCGCGAGCACCGCCGCGGCCGCGACCAGGATCGTTCGCATATTCGCCTCACCCTCACTCAACCGGGCACCTGGCCGTCGCCGAGTACCTCCGCCTGTCATCCGGCGAATGCGCGATCGGTGCGCACCGCACAGCAAGAAACTGGCAATTCGCACACTAACCGTAGCCCGGTATCGGCGGCAGGACCTGGATTCCTTCGGCAATGTGTTCATCGCTAGCCCGGGCGTACACCGGCGTCTGCAAGAATCGTGGGGTGACCGACGTCGAAAAGGGTGCGCCTGTCTGGCGGCAGTTCCTGCGGTGCCATCTGCCGATGCTGGTGGTGACGGTGGTCATCGTATTGGCGGTGATCCTGGTCGCCTCGGATCGGTGGCGCCGCGGCGCGCTGTTCTTCGGGGGCGCGACGCTGCTCGCCGCCGCATTCCGGCTCTGCCTGCCCACCGACCGGGTCGGTTTGCTGGCGGTGCGCAGCAAACCGTTCGATGTCGGCGCGCTGACCCTGCTGGGCACCGCGATAGTGCTGATCGCCTACACCGTCAACCCGCTCGGCGTGGCCTGAAAACCCAAGGTCCGCAGGCGATTCAGGCACCATAGCGCTCGGTGAACACAGTGCGTGCCAGTGGGCGGCGCCCGGGATGCGGCGGGACGCGGTCGCCGTAGCCGACGGTAACCAGTACCGCGATCGCCAGGTCGGCCTGGTCACCGATGCCGATGGCCCGTTTGACCAGGTCCGGATTCCAGCCGTTCATCGGCGCCGAGGCCAGTCCGAGTCCGGTGGCCGCGAGCATGCTGTAGGTGGCCGCGATCATGGCGTTTTTCACCGCGTTCTCCCGGAGCAGGCCGCGTTCGCGCAGCGCGTGGAATTCCGCCCGCGATTCGAACAGCGCGGTGAATTCGGCGTTCCATGCGCCGTTGCGCCCGGCCAGCTCCGCGATATCGGAGTTGCTCGCCTGCCATGCCGCCAGATCGGCGACGAAGACCAGCACCACCGGCGCCTCCAGCGGCTGGGATTGTCCGAAAGCGGCCTCCGACAGCGCCTTTCGGGCCAAAATGCCCCACTCGCCAGATTCTCGACCACGTCGCGGGCAAATGGACGGTGCTGATCGTCGACGCGCTCGCCGAGGGCGTCATGCGCTATACCGATCTGCATCGCCGCATCGACGGCGTATCGCAGAAGATGCTCACGCAGACGCTGCGTCAGTTGGAGGTGGACGGATTCGTAACGCGCACAGTGCATCCCACCGTACCGCCGCGGGTCGAATACGCCCTCACCGAGCTCGGCCACGGTCTGCGCGTCCCCATCGCGGCCCTTCGCGAGTGGATAGAGACGAATATCAACGAGATCGAGGCGGCTCGCCGCGCGGCGGCGGAGTCCTAGAACTATTGCCGCGCAACGAGGTTCAGCTCACCGCGGATACCGCGCGCGATCCGTGCGTTCCGTACAGCTGCCGCGCCTGCGCGGGTGTGATGGTCTCCTGACGCGTCGGCGGTTCCATCTTCAGGTGCTGTTCCAGGATCTGCCCAGCCATCGGCGCGATGTAGGGCGCCGACTTGATCAACCCGAACGAGTTGAACCGGCTGGACAGCCACACGATGATCCGCGCCGGAATCCGTACCGCGAGATCGACGATGCCGGGCCGGTCGAAGTGGCCCAGCTTGCGCATCCATTTCGGCAGTGTGGCAACGGAAGCCAGCGAGAGCAGCCTGCTGCCGAGCGCGTAGCTCAGCCCGGCGCCGTTGCGCGGCGACGTCCACAGCAGATGGTGCATGCCCTCCTCGGCGCGCTCCGAACTGCAAAGGCGCGGACGGACTTTCGCGAAATACTCGCGAACCTCGTCCCGGGAGCGGGGCACATCCTCCGGCTTGCACGTCTGCAATTCGGCGGCGATCGCGCATTCGGCCCAGTAGCGGCTCTCCTCTTCGGGGCTCAGCGGCCCGGGGCCGAACACCTCGTATGCCTTGAGCACCGAATGCCAGCCGGTGATGTGGATCCACAGCTGGGTTTCCGGGCTGTTGGCGCTGTAGCGCTGGCCGCTGATCGGTTCGATGCCGGTCATCTTGGCGTGCACCCGCATCAGATGTTCGGAGGCCTGGATCGCGGTGCGGCCGTCGGCGATCGCGACGAGCAGGAAGTAGGCGAAGGTGTTGTCCAGGCGGCTGCGCGGATCTGTGTAGATGCCACGCGAGTCGGCGACGGCCGCGGTCAGGAACGGATCGAAGTGTTCCAGGACCACCGCGCGCTGGAACCCGATCACCGCGGTGGGCGCGGTCCATATCTTCCAGCTCGGCGAGTCCGGGCCGAAGAATCCGTAGTCGTCCCGGCGGAGGGTGGTCGGATCGAAGCTCATCTACCTGCTCCTTTGCAGCGGTCGCCGAACGAAACAGCGAATACAACGCAACCGTAGCAATTACCCGTAATGAATACAACGGTCGCGTAGGATTTGTTATCGGGAACCCGGCTGACAGGATGGGCGATGGGAGGTGAATCGGTGGTGACCACATCACGCGCGGCGGACCGGCCGCGACGGCGCTACGCGCCACGCCTGCCACCCGAACAGCGTCGCGCCCAACTCCTCGACGCCGCCTTCGAAGTCCTCGGCCGGATGGAATTGCACGAGCTGAGCATGGAAGCGGTCGCACAGCAGGCGGGCGTCGGAAAACCGGTGCTGTACACCGTCTTCAAGACCCGCGCGGAATTGGTTGCGGCCCTGCTGGAACGGGAGCGCGAACGCGGCCTCGAGCAGGTCGCCGAAACCCTGCCGACGAACCTGATGGGCGCCGACCCGATCATCGCCGCCTCCGCCACCGTCGAGGCGTTCGTCGGTGTGGCACTGGAGAATCCGACCCGCTGGCGGCTCATCCTCGCCGGTCCCGGCAGCGCGCCCGCCGAATTCCGCGAGGCCATCCGCAGCTCCCGCGCCGGCATCTTCGACCAGGCCGAAGCGCTGGTCCGCATGGGTTTCGCCGTCGACCCCCGCTGGGCCGCAATGGATTCCGAACTGGTCACCGACTCGCTGCTCACCGTCGCCGAAATGCTGGGCCGCATGGCCGTCAGCGATCCCGAAACCTATCCGCGAGAACGGCTGGAGGCCTTCGTCCAGTCCATCGTCGGCCTGTTGGCGGGCCAAATCCAGCCCGGCTCTTGAGCTTCGGCAGGCCGCCGCTCAGCCGTTTCGGCCACCCCGATGCAACCGCGCCAAACGCATTGTCTCCGTGAGGAGTTTCGAGACAGCCGCCGCCTCGGTGAGGAATCCGTCGTGCCCGTCGCGGGAGTGGACCACCTCGAGCCCTTCGCAACCCGGTAGTAGATCGGCCAGTTCCTGCTGGGTGTGCAGCGGGTACAGGCGGTCGGAGTCGACGCCGCCGACGACACACGGGACGGGGGTGGCCGCGAGCGCCGCGGCGATACCGCCGCGGCCGCGCCCGACGTCGTGCCGGTTCATCGCCTCGGTGAGCAGTACGTAGGTGGCGGGATCGAAACGGTTGCAAAGCTTTTCGGCCTGGTGCTCCAGATAGCTCTGCACCGCGTAGCGGCCGCCGTTCCACGGATCCTCCGCGCCCTGCGCCCGGTTCTCGAAGCGATGATCGAGTTCGGCCTCGGTGCGGTAGGTGAGGTGCGCGATGCGGCGGGCCAGACCCATGCCGGTCATCGGGGCGCGATCGGTGTCGTGGTAGTCGCCGCCCTGCCAGTCCGGATCGGCCTTGATCGCCGCGATTTGCGTTGTCTGGGTACCGATTTGGTCGGCGGTGGCGCGGGCTCCGACGGCGAGCACCAGCGCCGCGCCGACGCGCGACGGCGCGCCGGTCATCCACTCCAGCACCCGCATGCCGCCCATCGAACCGCCGACGACGGCGGCCAGCCCGGAGATGCCGAGCAGATCGAACAACTGCGCCTCGGCGGTCACCTGGTCGCGGATGGAGATCTCGGGAAACCTTGCGCCCCAAGGCCTTCCGTCCGGCGCCAGGGAGGAGGGCCCGGTGCTGCCCTTACAGCCGCCGAGCACGTTGGTCGCGATGACGCACCATTCGTCGGTGTCCAGCGGCGCGCCCGGACCGACCATGCCATCCCACCAACCCGGCAGCGGGTGGATATCGTCCGGCGAGCCGACGACGTGCGAGTCGCCGGTGAGCGCGTGCTCGACCAGTACCACGTTGTCCAGTGCCGCCGAGAGCGTGCCCCAGCGCTGCACGGCCAGATGGACATCCGGCAGCACCACACCGCTCTCCAGGCGTACGTCGCCGATCGGAATGATGCCGAGCTCCCCGTTCGGGGGCGGCAGCGCCACCCCCGAAACGCGCAACGCACTCGGTTCGATCTCCACGGTCACGTCGTCGCCGCCGTGAAACCGGCGCGCAGGTCGGCGAGTATGTCGTCGATGCCTTCGATACCCACCGCCAGGCGCACGAGGCCCGGTGTGACGCCCGCGGCGAGCTGCTGCTCCGGCGTCAACTGCGAGTGCGTGGTCGACGCGGGATGAATGACCAAAGATCGCACATCACCGATATTAGCCACGTGCGAATGCAGCACGAGCGCCTCGACGAAGCGCTTACCTGCGTCTACGCCACCTTTTAGCTCGAATGCGACGATCGCCCCCACACCTTTAGGGGCAATCTTCCGGCCGATTTCATACCACGGTGAGCTCGGCAGCCCCGCGTAGAAGACCCGCTCGACCGCCGGGTGGGTCGAGAGGAATTCGGCGACCGCCTTCGCGTTCGCGACATGCCGTTCGACCCGCAGGCTCAATGTCTCGAGGCCCTGGCTGATCAGGAATGCGTTGAACGGCGACACCGCGGCACCGAGATCGCGCAGCAGCTGCACCCGGGCCTTGAGCGCGAAGGCGGGCGCGCCGAGATCGGCGAAGACCACGCCGTGGTAGCTCGGGTCGGGGGTGGTGAAGCCGGGGTAGCGGGGCGCGCCGTCGGCGTCGCGGACCGTCCAGTCGAAGGTGCCGCCGTCGACGATCACGCCGGCGATGGCGGCGCCGTGCCCGCCCAGGTATTTGGTCGCCGAGTGCACGACGATGTCGGCGCCGTGCGCCAGCGGCTGGATCAGGTACGGGGTCGCGACCGTGTTGTCGACGATCAGCGGCAGCCCCGCGGCGTGCGCGACCTGCGCGATGCCGGGGATGTCGAGCACCGAACTGCTCGGGTTGGCGATCGTTTCGCCGTAGAGCGCCTTGGTGTTCGGCCGGACCGCCGCCTGCCACTGGGCCAGGTCGTCGGGGTCGTCGACGAACGAGACCTCGATGCCGAGCTTGGGCAGCGAGTAGTGGAAGAGGTTGTAGGTGCCGCCGTAGAGGTGCGGGCTGGACACGATGTGATCGCCCGCCCCGGCCAGGTTCAGGATCGCGTAGGTCTCCGCGGCCTGTCCGGACGCCAGCAGCAGCGCGGCGACGCCGCCCTCCAGCGCCGCGATGCGCTGCTCGACCGCGTCCTGAGTGGGATTCATGATGCGGGTGTAGATATTGCCCGGCTCGCTCAGCCCGAACAGCGCGGCCGCGTGATCGGTGTCGCGGAAGACGTACGAGGTGGTCTGGTAGATCGGCAGGGCGCGGGCGCCGGTGGTGTCCTCGGGGGACTGGCCCGCGTGGATCTGCTTGGTTTCGAACGACCAGGCGGTGGGGTCGATGACGGTCATGACTACTCCGAAGATGTTGTGCCAGGGGGTCTTTGGGGGATGCGCAGACGACAGCGACAACACATAGGGATGACCTCCTGACAGCGCGCTTGCTTCCCGACTTTCGGGAGCCCGGTCATCACCCGGAGCACCCCACCGCAGCTGGAGGGTTGCCGACCAGCGAGCCGGGGCTTGGCGCTGGTACTCATGACCTGACGCACATGGTAACCGGCGAACGCGCGCCGATCGAAATCGATGGTTTATGTCACAGCGATTCGACCGACCGCGCCCCCGCGCACGTGCGCACGAATTCGTTGTAGGTCTCGGTGAGCCGGTCGCGGGCGGCGCGGGCCGCGACCTGCAGGTCGCCGTTGAGCACCGCCTCGTTGGACTGTTCCATGGACAGTTGGCCGATGACTTGCCAGGTGTTCAGCACGAGCCGGACGGTGATGCTGTCCGGCGTGGTGCCGAGCCGCTCGGCGAGCGCGGTGGCCAGCATGACGTTCTTCGTGTCGGACATCTCGCGCTGCCGCGCGGCGACCGACGGTGCGTCGCGGATGATTCGCTGCAGCTGCTGGAACTGCTCGAACGGAACAGGGCCGCCGCCGGCCGCCGCGGCGTCGACCACCTGTAGGAACGCCTCGCACAGCGATTCCAGTTCGTTGCCGCGGACCGGCAGGCCGCGCAGGGCCTCGGCCACCTCGGTGCCGAAATCGAGGACGGTGGCGAGCACGATGTCCTCTTTGCTATACCTGCCGTAGTTGTCGTTGTGCGCCAACGATATTGGCTGTGTCTACTGACGAAACGGATTTCTTGTCGGACCTCTGTGTGATGATTGCGATGTGCTGCGGTACAACTTCCGCCTCTATCCAACCTCGGGCCAGCAAGCTGCTTTGGCGCGAGCGTTCGGTTGCGCGCGAGTTGTATTCAACGATGCATTGACTGCCCGGAAGCATGCCTATGAAGCCGGGCGGCACATGACCGACAAGGAGTTGTCGAAGGCGCTAACCCTCGCGAAGAAGAGGCCGGATCGAGCATGGCTGAACGATGTGTCGAGCGTTGTGCTTCAACAGGCGTTGGCGGATCTGAACGCGGCGTACCGCAACTTCTTTGCTTCCCTCGCAGGGAAACGTAAGGGCACATGTGTCTCTGCCCCTCGATACCGATCGCGTCGAAACAATCGGCAGTCGATCCGATTCACCCGCAATGCTCGCTTTCTCATCACGGCCGGAGGCAAACTTCGGCTGCCGAAGATCGGGGACGTACGGGTCGCCTGGTCGAGGCAACTGCCATCGGCTCCATCGTCCGTCACGGTAGTCAAAGACGCATCGGGTCGGTACTTCGCCTCTTTCGTAGTAGAAATGGTGACAACCCCGTTGCCGACTTCGAGCTCAGAAGTTGGTATCGACTTGGGGTTGATACGATTCGCGGTCTTGTCGAACGGAAATGTGATCGACAACCCGCGAACCTTGCGTAACTGTGAACGCAGAATTAGCCGAGTACAGCGGGCGCTGGCCCGTAAACAGAGGGGCAGCAAAAATCGGGCAAAAGCCCGCGTCAGAATGGCCAAACTGCACGCTAAGGTCGCTGATGCGCGCCGAGATTTCGCGCACAAGCAGTCCACGGCGATCATCCGCGAAAACCAAGCGGTATATGTCGAGGATTTGTGTGTGAAGGGGTTGGCGCGCACTCGTCTGGCCAAGTCGGTGAACGATGCTGGTTGGTCGATCTTCATCCGAATGTTGGAAAGCAAGGCTGCTAGGTTCGGGCGGCATTTCAGCCGAATCAATCGCTGGTATCCGTCGACTCAACTTTGTTCGACCTGCGGGGCGCGTAATGGAGCAAAGTTGTTGAGTGTTCGATCTTGGATGTGTACGTGCGGAGCCGCCCACGACCGCGATTTGAATGCTGCTAAGAACATCCTCGCCGCCGGGCAGGCGGAGAGGTTAAACGCCTGTGGAGAGCGGATAAGCCCGACAGTGATGGCGGCACCGCCCGATGAAGCAGGAACCCGCCGAGAGGGTCGCGTGACCCTGGTAGGAATCTCCGGTCTTCGGGCCGGGGAGGAAGCCAATACTTCCAGGTGACGCTGGGCTGGGCCACGGCACCAGGTCGAGGCGAAGGATTCGGGTGTGGCGAGCGCGCTGCTGAACGCCGGGCAGCAGGTGGGCGGCGCGGTCGGCACCGCGCTGCTCACCACCATCGCGGTGCAGGCGCAGAAGAGTTACCTGACCGGGCATCAGGGGCTGGACAACCTGTTCGCGCGTGCCGCGATTCACAGCTACGACGTGGCGTTCTACATCGGCGCCGGATTCTTCGTCGCCGCCATCCCGGTCATCGCGCTGATGATCAGGGACCGGCCGCGGAATCTGATCGAGGGCGACGCCGAGCAACTGGTCGCGGTCGGGGTCTGAGCGCACGGTTTCGCGTGCCGCATCGAAATGTGCGATGCGGCACGCGGATTGCCGCGTTTACGGGTCCTTGCTGGTCGCGCGGGTGCCGGTCCCGCGTACCAATCGGTAGCCTGGGTGGTGTCCGTCACTCGTGGGGGCACCCGCACACCGAGATCATCGGCAGCAGTACGCTTGTCTTGTTTGCACCACGCGTCCCGCGGACAACGCGGGGCATATACGTTGTCTGTTGAACAGCTGGGGTCCGCTCACAAGCGTGTTCGCCTGGCCGTGCAATGAGGGCACCATCCTAGGAGGACACGAAGATCCATGTCCAAGATCAAGGTTGAAGGCACCGTCGTAGAACTAGACGGCGACGAGATGACTCGGATCATCTGGCAGTTCATCAAGGACAAGCTGATCCACCCGTATCTCGACGTGAACCTCGAGTACTACGACCTCGGTATCGAATACCGCGACAAGACAGACGACCAGGTCACCATCGACGCGGCCAACGCCATCAAGCAGCACGGCGTCGGCGTCAAGTGCGCCACCATCACCCCGGACGAGGCCCGGGTCAAGGAATTCGGCCTCAAGAAGATGTGGAAGTCGCCGAACGGCACCGTCCGCAACATTCTCGGCGGCACCATTTTCCGCGCGCCGATCATCATCTCCAACGTTCCGCGACTGGTTCCCGGCTGGACCAAGCCGATCATCATCGGCCGCCACGCCTTCGGCGACCAGTACCGCGCCACCGACTTCAAGGTGCACCAGGCGGGCACCGTCACCCTGACCTTCACCCCGGAGGACGGCAGCGAGCCGATCGTCCACGAGGTCGTGAAGATCCCCGAGGACGGCGGCGTCGTGCTCGGCATGTACAACTTCAAGAAGTCGATCGAGGACTTCGCGCGGGCGTCGTTCAACTACGGCCTGCAGCAGAACTACCCGGTGTACCTCTCCACGAAGAACACCATCCTCAAGGCGTACGACGGCATGTTCAAGGACACCTTCCAGGACATCTTCGACGCCGAGTTCAAGACCCAGTTCGACGCGGCGGGCCTCACCTACGAGCACCGTCTCATCGACGATATGGTCGCCTCCTCCATGAAGTGGGAGGGCGGTTACGTCTGGGCGTGCAAGAACTACGACGGCGACGTGCAGTCCGACACCGTCGCGCAGGGCTTCGGCTCGCTCGGCCTGATGACTTCGGTGCTGCTCACCCCGGACGGCAAGACCTGTGAGGCGGAGGCCGCGCACGGCACCGTCACCCGGCACTACCGCCAGCACCAGCAGGGCAAGCCGACCTCGACCAACCCGATCGCGTCGATCTTCGCCTGGACCCGCGGCCTCGAGCATCGCGGCAAGCTGGATAACACCCCCGAGGTGATCGGCTTCGCGCAGACGCTGGAGGACGTCGTCATCAAGACCGTCGAGGGCGGCCAGATGACCAAGGACCTGGCGCTGCTGGTCGGCGGCGATCAGGGCTACCTCACCACCGAGGAATTCCTCTCCGCGCTCGACGCGAACCTGGCTCGCGCTCTGCGCTGAGCTAAGTCGGCCGCGCTGTCCGCTAACTGCGCAGAGCCGAGTAATACCCCGGCGCTGGGATTCGCCCGGCGCCGGGCGACGGACACGGGCACTCGTACCACCGCATGGTGGGACGGGTGCCCGAGCTGTTTTCCGGTGCGGCGCAGATCACAGCGACCTTCTGGCAAACCGGTTCGACAATGGCAGTGTGCAACGTTTCATACCCGTCTAGCCGGAGGAACAGTGCCATGGTGATCGCGTACGACGGCGGCGACAGCGCGCCGATCAGTTCGGAATGGGCGCTCGGCGACTATCACCGATTCGCCAAGATGGCACTCTGGGATTTCGGCCCGAAATTGGTTGCCGCCTGCGATATCCGGCCGGGCCTGCGGGTGCTCGATGTCGGTGCGGGGACCGGCAATACCGCGATTCCGGCGGCACTCACCGGCGCGGAGGTGATCGCCTCGGATATCACCACCGAGAATTTCGCGGCCGGTCGTGCGGAGGCGGCGGCCCGCGGCGCCCGGCTCGATTGGGTGCGCGGTGATGCTCAGCGGCTGCCCTTCTCCGATCACACCTTCGACGTGGTGACCTCCTCGGTCGGCGCGATCTTCGCGCCACGCCATCAGGACGTCGCCGACGAGTTGATCCGGGTGACCAAACCCGGCGGCACCATCGGGATGATTTGCTGGACCCGGCGCTCGTGGGTCTGCGAAATCCTTGCCACGTTGGCCCATTACGATCCGCCCGCGCCCGATGCGCTGCCGGTGCGGCTGTGGGGCGATCCCGAACATGTCCGGTCGCTGTTCGGCGATCGGATCGCGACGCTGTCGTATACGACGCACGAGTACACCCGTGGTGCGGCGACACCGGTCGAATTCGCCGATTTCTTCATGGCCACATTCGGGCCGATCCCGGCGGCCTTTGACGCGGTGCGGGATCGGCCCGGCCGGGCCGCCGCATTGCGCCGGGATTTGTACGATCTGGCGCGGCGTCACGATGTCGGCACGGCCGGGGCCGCGGAATTCCGCTTCGAATACATCCTGCTGGTGGCCACTACCGCGGTCTGAAACCGTTTTGGGTTACCAAAGGGCGGGGGAGGAGTGCAGCCGGTTGCCGGGGTCGGTGCCCGCGCGGATGCGGCGCAGCCGATCGAGATTGTCTTTGAAGTAGCGGCGCGGGGAATCCGTCGGCTCGAGATAGTTGACGTAGCCGCCGACCGAATGTGCGCCGAGGCGCTCGTGTGCGGCGGCGATCCACCGCGCCGCCTCGGCCGGGTCGGCGGGTTCGGAAACGAACCACTGCAGCAGGGCGATGTGGTCGCGCCACGGAAAAACGGTGTAGTCGAAGGGAATATCGCCGACCGCACCGTTCAGCGGGTCGACGAGCAGGCCGCCGGTGGCGCCGGATCGTGCTCGCGCCGTGAGGATTTCGACGATCGCGTCGGCGATCTCCGGGGTCAGGTCGATCAGTACGTCGGAGCCCGCGACGAAGGCGGTGTGGCCGGGATCGGTGGTGCCGCCCGCCAGAAGTAGTGCGGCGTCGCGCTGACCGAGGGTGTGGCTGTCGACGGAAACCGGTGTGGCGCTTGCGGAAGCGGTGATGGCGGTGATGTTCGCAGCCCCGGTGCCCGCCGGACAGACCAGCAGCACGTCGGTGGTGACGTCGCCATCCCGCACGGCGAATTCCGCTTTGGCCCAGGCGGATCGATCCGCAGTGCGTAACCATTCGGCCCAGCCGGTTAGCACCCGTGCCGCCGACCCGCTCGGAAAGGTCAGCCGCACAATATCTTTGGCGGTAGCAGGACAGGTGCGGAAGGTCAGCGAGGTCACGATGCCCACCTGGCCGCCGCCACCGCCGCGCAGCGCCCAGAACAGGTCGGGTTCGTGTGTCGCGGAGATATCGACCAGGCGGCCGTCGGTGCGCACCAGCGTCGCGGCGCTGAGCCGGTCGCAGGTCAGCCCGTACGCGCGGGATTCGACGCCGATACCGCCGCCGAGCGCGCTGCCCGCGACGCCGACGGTCGGGCAGGTGCCCAGCGGAACGGTCTGCGCGAAGGGCGTGAGCCGGTCCTGCACCGCGAACGTCGTCGCGCCCGCGCCGACGGTGACGTGTCCGGTGGGCGCGTCCGGACCCGGGGCCGGGTCGTAGCGGATGTCGTCGAGCTTGCGCAGATCGACCACGACGGTGCCATCGGCGGCCGAGGCGCCGGTGTACGAGTGGCCGCCGCCGCGCGCGGTCGTCGCGAGCCCGTTCGCCGCGGCGAAGGCGAGCGCGGCCTGGACGTCATCGGTGGTGGCCGCCTGTACCACCGCCGCGGGCAGCGCCGCGTCGAACCGGGTGTCGAACAATCGCTTCGCCGCCGCGTAGTCGGCCTCGCCGGGCAGCAGCACCCGGCCCTGCACCTCCTTGCGGAGTGCGGCCCAATCCTGTTGCGGCACTTGCGGTTCTGCGGGTGCGGTGCCCACGGGCAACAGCGGCGCACCGGAGCAGACCAACGCCGCTCCGGTACCCAATGCGCCGCGCAAGAACGCCGCCCGTGACAGAGGCTTGTCGTCGATACGGCGAAGTCTATCGACGCCGCACTCGTGATCGCTTACGCCGCCGAACCGCAGGGCATGTTGCCAGGCTCGTACTTACCCCGCCGTATGGCAGGTTCCACTTCCGATCAACCCGGTTATCAGGTTCTCGATGACGCACGCCAACTGGGAACTTCCTGAACTCGAGCCGGTCGACGGAGCGGCGTTGGCCGCCGGAGCGGCCAACGCCGCCGAGGTGATGAGCGCCGCCGTCGCCGCGGCGGCGGCCATTCTCTTTCTGATACGCAATGTCGTCCTTACTTTCCTTGGACTCGGCCCCCGGGGGTTGAATCGTAGGTGAACCTGAGCGAATGCTGTTCCCAGCCTTGAACATTCACTCGTTCGATATGTGCAGTCATCGACGCGGCGATCCGGCGTTCCGGCGGAGGGTGTGCCGATGATCACCTGGCGGTGGATCGGCAGGTGCGTGCGGGGCTCGCGCGTCGTCGTCGGCCGAGCGGGGCCGGGTTCCGGATCGCCTGCGGCCCAACGACTTCGCGGCAACTAGGTTCCATTCGGTAGTAGCTGCCCGGGGTGGATCGGCCGTCTGAATTGCCCCGATTCATTAGCTGACCTGCACGGATTTTTAACACAGCGGTGGTGGAGGTCACGTTTACTCGGGAAGCGGATATGCTCAACGGCCGGTTTCATGAATACGTGATCAGCGCCATCGATACCCAGCGACCCGCCCGCGTCGAGCCCGGGCGGACGGATTGGCATATCCCGGCGATGCTGGCGCTGGCGCTCGGCGGATTCGGGATCGGCACCACCGAATTCGCCACCATGGGCCTGCTGCCGGATATCGCGGCCACCATGCACGTCTCGGAGCCGACCGCGGGGCATGCCGTCTCCGCCTACGCGCTCGGCGTGGTGCTCGGCGCTCCGCTCATCGCGGCGCTGTGCGCGCGGGTGCCGCGCAAACGGTTGCTGGTGCTGTTGATGGTCGCGTTCACCGTCGGCAACGTGGCCTCGGTCGTCGCGCCGTCGTTCGCGACGCTGGTGCTCGCGCGCTTCGTCTCCGGGCTGCCGCACGGCGCGTACTTCGGCGTCGCCTCGCTCGCGGCGGCCACCCTCGCGCCGGTCGGGCAGCGGGCGAAAGCCGTTGCGGCCGTGATGCTCGGGCTCAGCGCGGCCAATGTGGTCGGCGTCCCCGCCGCGACCTGGCTCGGCCAGCACCTGGGCTGGCGCGACGCGTTCGTCGTCGTCGCGGTCATCGGGGTGGCGACGGTGGCGGCGCTCATCCGCTTCGTGCCCGAGCTCACCGGCATCACCGTGACCAACCCGATGACCGAACTCGGCGCGCTGCGCCGCCCACAGGTGCTGCTGACCCTGCTGGTCGGCGCGATCGGCTTCGGCGGCATGTTCGCCGTGTACACCTACATCACCACCACGCTCACCACCGTCGGCGGCATGTCCGCCGGGTTGGTGCCGCTGGTGCTGATGCTGTTCGGCGTCGGCATGGTGACCGGCAATATCGTCGGCGGGGTGCTGGCCGACCGCGGGGTGGATCGCGCGATCTTCGCCGCGATGATCGCGATGGCCGTCATTCTCGCGGGTTTCGTTGCCGCGGCGCACAATCCGTACACGGCGGCGCTCGGGGCGTTCCTGATCGGCGGGGCGGGGGCCGCGCTGGCGCCCGGTCTACAGACCCGGCTGATGGATGTGGCCGCCGACGCGCAGACCCTCGCCGCCGCGCTCAATCACGCGGCGCTCAATATCGCCAACGCGGCGGGCGCCTGGCTCGGCGGTCTGGTGATCGCCGCCCAGCTCGGCTACACCGCGCCCGCGGCGGTGGGCGCCATGCTCGCGGTGGTCGGGGTACTGCTGTTCACCGTGACGGTGTTCACGAACCGCCGCCGACCGGCTTGACGCTCAACGGTATTCGGCCAGGCGCGGTCGAATTCCCAGCAGCGCCAGCACCGCGACAAGCGCGGCGGCACCGTAGGGCAGCCACGCGGTCCAGCCACCGAGATCGTCCTCGCTGTCGGCGATCGCCGCGTCGAAGGCGTGCTGATTGATATCGATGACCGACCCGAGCGCCTTGTCGAACTGGTTGAAATCGTAGTTCGACGTGCCCGGCGCGGTGCCGGTGTCGAAGGCGATCGCCGCGGGCAGATCATTTGCCTTCGAACGGATTTGAAGGTCGTCGTGCTGGTAGGTCTGGTAGGTCGTCAGCATGGTGTCGACGGCTGCTCGCTCGCCGGGGAAGGTGACGTTGCCCGCCTCGGCGCCCAGGAATCCGCTGAATGTCACCTTCTTGTCCGTCTGATACGAGGCCAGTGCCTGGTCGAGCCAGGCGTTGTACTCCGGCACGGTGTGCGCGCCGAGTTGCGCGAGTTGCTCCGAGCTGGCCAGGAATCCGGACTCGTACATCTGCGTCCGCTGCGGATCGAGCAGGTAGCGACTTTCGTAGGCATTGGCGTCGGAACTGTCGGAGTGGGCCAGGCGCAGCGCGATCAGCGAATCGAACGCGTCCTCCTTGGCGACCCGGAGCCGCTGCGCCGCAGCGGCATTCGCGGCGAACCCGCCGACCATCAGCGCGACCACCAGCAGGCTCGCCGCCGCGAGCGCCGGATTGACCCGGCGGCGATGCCGCAGCCGCAGCAGTGCTTGCAACCAGATCAGCAGCGCCAGCGCGAGCATGCCGAGCAGCACCGACCAGATCCGCGCCGCCGTGGTCGCACTCCGGGAATGGCGGTAATCATGCTGCAGCACATTGCCATTGGATTCGGTCAGCTGTCGCGCGATGGTGAGCATATTGCGGACCGAATCGGTCGCGTCGCGATACGACTGCAGCGTGCGCGCGGACGGCCTGCCCGCAGGCGCCTTATCGATATCGTTGAGCTGCAACGTATTCGCCGCCAGCGCCTGATAGCGGCCGAACTGGTCCAACAGGCTACGGATACTGTCCGCGTTCGCGCCGGCCACCGTGGTGGCCTGTTGCAGGTCGGCATCGACTTGGCGGCGACGCTGTTCGAAGGTTTTCAGCGCGGTGTCGCGAACACCGGCCAGATTCGGATCCGCCCCTGCCAGCAGCACATTCGCCAGCTGCGCGTCCATATCGGCGAATGCGAAGCCGAGATCGGCCGTCGCGGTCACCGCCGGTCCGGTGCGATGCCCGATGGCGGCTATGTCGTCGCGAGTCGTCCGCGCATACGCGGCGACGACCAGTGCGAGCACCACCGTGACAGCGACCGAGGCGATGGTGAGGATGCGCAGCCGCTCCGGCGTCTCCCACCGGGGACGTTTCGGCGCCGCGACACGCGGCATCGGGCGGACGGCGACCGTGGTCATGATTCCTGCCTCTAAAACCAGCTGAGTGGGCGAATTGCATTGGCGCGGTAGACGAGTGCGCGCCGGGCGGCACGGTCCGGCGCCAGCCGGGCCAGCCCGCGGAACTCCGTTTCCAGCGCGCGGCGCAGCGCGGGTTCGGCGAGTCGGCAGCCGAGCACCGCGATGGCGGCCCGCTCACCGTGCCCGTCGACGAATCGCAGCGCCGCCTCCAGCACCTCGACCCTGGCCCAGGCCTTGCGTTCGGGGGCGAGGTCGAGTGCGTTGAGCCGATCGCCCGCGTCGACCAGATACTTTTCCGTGTTGCCGCCGATGCGGGCCCGGATCGCCGCCAGCCGCGCCGCCACATACCGGCTGGAGCTCTCCGGAACCGATTCCGCGGCGGCGATCGCGCCGTCGATATCGCCGAGGCTCATTCGGGTGCGCGCCAAACCGAATGCGGCGCTTGGATAGCCGTGATCGGTGCGCCAAACCTGTTCGTAGCGGCGGGTGGCGGCGGCGTCGTCACCCGCGCACTCGGCCGCAGCGGCCAGCGCGAGTTTGGCGGCGGGCTCACCGGGCAGCAGGGTGTAGACGGTGTCGAAGTATTCGCGCGCCGCGGCCGGATCGCGGGCGACCAGCGCGGTGAGCCCGCGGTACCAGACGATCCGCCAATCCGCGTCGTCGGTCTGCTCCAGCGCGTCGAGTTCGCCGGTGGCATAGTCGGTTCGGCGTTCGGCGAGGTAGGCGCGCACCTGTGCCAGCCGCACCTCGACGGTGCGCACCGGCGCGGCCGCCAACGTGCCGAGCAGCTGGCGGGGATCGGCGGCCGATGCGGTGGCCAGCAGTCCGGCGGCCGGATCGGCCGGATCCACCAGGGGCACCGGCAATGCGCTCGCGACCGCGACCGGATCCAGCGCGAGCGGCCAATTCTGCTGCTCCGCACCGAAAATCAGCCGTTCTCCGGTGAAAACCGTTGATACCGCTGGGCGCGGCGTACCCTCCTCGGCGGCGACCACCTCGCGCAGCACGCCGGTGACCTGCTCGGCCATCTCCGTCGCCGAGCCGAAGCGCATATCGGGGTCCGCGGCGGTGGCCCGCAGCAGCAGCCGGTGCAACGACGGATGCGCCGCGAGCACCGGCACATCCGCGGCGGGCGGTAACTCGTGCCGGTACCGGTGCCGGAAATCGAAGTTGAAGGTCAGCACCGCCAGCGTGCGGCCGACGGTGTACAGATCCGATTCCACGGACGGCCCTTCGGCCTCCAGCTCCGGCGCGCAGTAGCCGTCGGTCTTGTAGCCGACGCTGTCGGCGTCGTCCATCCGGCGCACCGCGCCGAGATCGATCAGCTTGAGCTGCTCCTCGGTCTGAATTACGTTGTCCGGCTTGAAATCGCAATACAGCAGTCCGGAGCCGTGCAGGTGCCCCATGGCGGGCAGGATCTCCAGCAGGTACGCCAGCGCGGCGGCCACCGGCAGCGGGCGCAGCGATCCATCGGAATCATGCTGGGCGCGAAGCTCTTTCAGCGAGGCGCCGCCGACATACTCCATCACGATGTAGCCGACCGGATCGCCGGTCCTCGAGTCGGGATGGTTGACGAAGTTGAAGATCTTGACGATGTTCGGGTGTTCGACGGTGGCGAGGAACTGCCGCTCGGCCATCGCGGCCGCCATGGCGTCGGCGTCGCCGGTGTCGAGCAGGCCCTTGAGCACCACCCAGCGGTCGCTCACATTGTGGTCGCGCGCCAGGTAGATCCAGCCCAGACCGCCGTGTGCCAGGCAGCCGAGCACCTCGTACTGGCCGCCGAGCAGGTCACCCGCCACCAGCTTGGGGGTGAAGGAGTACGCGGTGCCGCACCTCGTGCAGAAGCCCTCGGTGCGGCCCGGCGCGCCATCGTGCGCCCGCCCAACTGGGTTGCCGCAGCTACTGCAGAACCGGTCGCGTTCGGCCACCCGTGGCTCGGCCATGATCGCGGTGGTCGGATCCCGGTACGGCACTTGGGGAATCGCGACCAATCCCGCGCCGAGCCTGCCGCGGCTGGAGCGGGCCGAGCGGGTGGACCTGGTGGAAGAGCGGGCGGTGCCGCGCCTGCTGCGGCCGGTGTTCGCCCATCCCGTCGGCTTCGCCGTCGATGGTTCCCCGGTCGGGTTCGACACGCCGAGGGGCACGGGTTCCGGTGCGAGACCGCAGATATCGCAGTAGCCGTCGGCGATCGTGCCGCCGCAATCGGGTTGGGCGCAGCGGTTCATCGTGCGCACTGTCCCGAAAATGACAGTGCGGCACCATATTCAACAAGCGACAACGTCCCCGGCCCCTATCCCAACGATCAACGGGATATCCTGTTCCCCGTGCGCCCATGCTGCCAGATCCGGGCGTAAACGAAGCGTAAGTTTTCGCTGTGACGGCCACAGCTACATACAGAACTGTATGTAAGTGTAGAATCGCCTGATGGCCAGGACCGTGGACGCCAAACCGCAGCGGCGCACCCAGGAGCAGCGCAGCACCGAGATGCGGGCGCGGCTACTCGACGCGACCATCGACTGCCTGGTCGAATACGGTTACGCGGGCACGACGACACCCAGGGTGGCCGAGCGCGCCGGCGTCACCCGTGGCGCGCAGGTGCACCACTTCGGCTCCAAGACCGATCTGGTGGTCGCCGCCATCAGCCACCTGGCCCAGCTACGCGCGGAGACCGCGATGCGGGAGATGTCGAAGGTGCAGACCGGCGACGACCCGGTCGGCGCCGCGCTCGACTTCCTGTGGGAACTGCACCAGGGGCCGCTGTTCATCGCCACCGCGGAACTGTGGGTCGCCGGGCGCACCGATCCGGTGCTGGCCGCGGCCATGGAAAAGGTGGAGCCCTTCGTCAACAACGCGGTGCTGATGGCGGTGGCCCGATTCGTGCCGGATGAGATGCGGCGCAAGGAGGCTCGCGATTTCATCTACACCGCGATGGACGCGTTGCGCGGAATTCTGGTGGCCAATTTCATCGATCCGGATAACGAACGGGCGCACCGGCGCTGGCAGCGCGCCTCGGTACATCTGCGCACCATCGCGGCCGCGACGCTCGGCGGCACCCAACTTTCCGGCTGAAACATCCTGTGCCGCATGCCATAACGGCCGCCGAGCGGAATCGCCCGGCGGCCGTTCGCGTTCAGCGCTGCTCGGGCAGCAGGTGCACCCCGTGCCGGTCGGTCGACAGTGCCAGTGAGCTGATGTACTGGATCTCGCCTTCGGGCCCGGGAACCGCGGAGGCGATCATGTCCGGACGCTCGAATTCCATTCCGGTGACATGGCAGGTCAGCAGCTCACCCGACGGGTTGCCGTGTTCGTCGAACATCGGCAGGTCGATACCGTCGTCGCCGCGGCGCAGATAGTAACGGCCCTTGGTCGCGATGGCGGTGATCGGTGTCGCGACGAATGCGACGACCACCGCGACCAGCGGCGAATACGGCTTCAGCAGATCGCCGAACAGTCCGAAGAACGTCATGATCGACAGCGCCCCGGACAGGCCGAAACCAACCAGCCCAACGGGATTGAAGTCGTAAAGCATGCCGCGGCGGAATTCCGGCCGCTTCGGCGAGATCTTCAGCAGATACTTGTTGATCGCGATATCCGTTGCGACGGTGACGATCCAGGCGATGCCGCAGTTGGCGTAGAAGCCGAGGATATTGTTGAGGAAGTCGAACATGTTGGCTTCCATCAGGATCAGCGCGATCACCAGGTTCACGCCGAGGAAGATCAGTCGGCCCGGATAGGTCTTGGTGATCCGGGTGTAGGAGTTGGTCCAGGCAAGCGAGCCGGAATAGGCGTTGGTCACGTTGATCTTGATCTGGCTGATGACCACGAGCACCACGGCGAGGGTCATGGCCAGCCAGCCCGGCACCATATCGCGGTAGATCTCCAGGAACTGATGCACCGGCTGGTTGGCGATGCCTTGCGCCGCAGGCAGATTCGCGATCAGGTAGACCGCCAGGAAGAGGCCGACCACCTGCTTGAGCGCGCCGAACAGCACCCAGCCGGGTCCGGCCAGCAGCATCCAGCCCCACCACTTGCGCGCGTTCTCCGGAGTGCGCGGCGGCATGAAGCGCAGGTAGTCGATCTGCTCGGCGATCTGACCGATCAGCGAGAGGCATACGCCCGCGGCCAGCAGCGCACCGGAAATGCTGACGCCCGAACCATTTTCACCGCCGTAACCGAAGAACGCGGACACCGAGTCGGGGTGGCGCACCAGCAGGAAGCCGAACGGCAGCACCATCAGCAGCAGCCACAGCGGGGTCGTCCACACCTGCAGCTTCGCCAGCGTGTTCATACCGTAGATGACCAGCGGGAAGATGATCAGCGTCGAGGTGGCGTAGCCCAGCCAAAGCGGCACGCCCAGGCCGAGTTTCAGGCCCTGGGCCATGATCGACCCCTCGAGCGCGAAGAAGATGAAGGTGAACGAGGCGAATACGATATTGGTGATCACCGAGCCGTAGTAGCCGAAACCGCTACCGCGCGTGATCAAGTCGAGATCGATGTTGTAGCGCGCCGCGTAGTAGGCCAGCGGGAATCCCGTCAGCAGGATGACGAGCGCGAAGATGCCGATGCCCAGCAGGGCGTTTCCGGTGCCGTACGAGATGCCGATATTCGCGCCGATGGCGAAGTCGGCCAGGTAGGCGATGCCGCCGAGGGCGGAGATGCCGACAACGGCCGGACTCCACTTGCGGTAGCTGCGCGGCGCGAAGCGCAGCGTGTAATCCTCCAGCGTTTCTTTGGCGGCCGCTATCCCGTCGGTATTCGACGAGCGGGTATCGACATCGACCACGTTCTCTCCTTCAAACAAAAGCAACCATTCGAAGTTCGTACATGGTTGTGGACAGGCAATTGCCGCGTCATTACGCCGCTGTTACGGCAGTTACGCGGGTGTTTTGGGTCACAGTTGGTGCGCTCGGGCTATCGGGGGAGTCGTTGGGTATTCGCCTGGTCACCAGCGCGAACTGGCGCTACATACACATCCGGTTGTATGTAGGCGCTGAGCGGCTACTACCCCGTTATCTGTTGTCGAAGGGCGGGTGATCCGAGCCGAACCCTTGCGGTGTTACATACAGCTTTGTATGTTTGTTTCAGCACGATCCGCTGGATCGGCCAGCGCCGTCCGCCGTGGGTGCGGATGGCCCCCGGCAGTGCGCCGGGCGGGCACAACCTGAGGAGTTCGATGGCGAACAGGGTTTATGTCGTCGGCGTCGGCATGACGAAGTTCGAGAAGCCGGGCCGTCGCAAGAACGAGGACGGCAGCGACTGGGACTACCCGGACATGGCCAGGGAATCCGGTTCCAAGGCGCTCGCCGATGCGGGTATCGCCTACGACCTGGTCGAGCAGGCTTACGTCGGCTACGTCTACGGCGAGTCGACCTCCGGTCAGCGTGCGGTATACGAACTCGGCATGACCGGTATCCCCGTCGTCAACGTCAACAACAACTGCTCCACCGGTTCGACCGCGCTTTACCTTGCGGCACAAGCGATTCGGGGCGGCCTGGCCCAGTGCACGCTGGCACTCGGCTTCGAGAAGATGCAGCCCGGCTCGCTCGGCTCCACCTGGGACGACCGGGAACAGCCGATGGCCAAGCACATTTTGGCGCTCGCCGAGATCTCCGAGGTGCTCTTCCCGGTGGCGCCGTGGATGTTCGGCGCCGCGGGCCGTGAGCATATGAAGCAATACGGTTCCACCGCAGAGCATTTCGCCAAGATCGGGTACAAGAACCACAAGCATTCGGTGAACAATCCCTATTCGCAGTTCCAGGACGAATATTCGCTCGACGACATCCTGAATTCGCGAATGATCTACGACCCGCTCACCAAACTGCAGTGCTCGCCGACCTCCGACGGATCCGGCGCGGTGATTCTCGCGAGCGAGGAATTCGTCGACAAGCACGATCTGGCCGGGCAGGCGGTGGAGATCGTCGGACAGACGATGACCACCGACTTCAGGTCCACCTTCGACGGCAGCGCCAAGAACATCATCGGCTATGACATGAATGTTCAAGCGGCGCAGCAGGTTTACCGGCAGTCCGGACTCGGTCCGGAGGACTTCCAGGTGATCGAGCTGCACGACTGCTTCTCCGCCAACGAGCTGCTGCTGTACGAGGCGCTCGGATTGTGCGGCCCCGGCGAGGCTCCGAAGCTGATCGACGCGAATCAGACCACCTATGGCGGCAAGTGGGTGGTGAATCCGTCCGGCGGCCTCATCTCCAAGGGGCATCCTTTGGGCGCAACGGGTTTGGCGCAATGCTCCGAACTCACCTGGCAGCTGCGCGGCACGGCCGACAAGCGACAGGTCGACAACGTGACCGCGGCCCTGCAGCACAACATCGGCCTCGGTGGCGCCGCCGTCATCACCGCCTACCAGCGCGCCGACCGCTGATCGCGTTGCGCGCCTTTGCCGATCGGTAATACGAGACCAAGAGGAGTACAAAATGGGCCACATCGAAGCAACCAAGGACGTCAACGCCACCCCGGACGCGCTGTGGGCGGTGGTCTCCGACCCGCAGACCTGGGACAAGTGGTTCACCATCCATGAGCGCTTCATGGAGGAGCCGCCCGCCGTGCTGAGCGAGGGCGCCAAACTGGTCGCCAAAATCGTCATGCTCGGCATGGCGAACAAGCTGGAGTGGACGATCGTTTCCATCGCCGCGCCGAACAAGCTGACCCTCGGCGGCACCGGAATGGCCGGTGTGAAAACCGAATTCACGTTCGACATCCAGCCGAAGGGCGACGGCAGCACCATCGTTGTCTCCGGTGACTTCGAGGGTGCGCTGATCAAGGGCGCGCTCGGCAAAGCGGTGGAGAAGGACGGCATCAAGCAGCTGGACAAGTCGCTCGAGCAGCTCGACGCATTGGCCTCGGCATGACCTCCGAAACCGCGGCCCGGGTCGTCGAATTCGACGATTCGGGCCTGGAAACCTGGTCGGAGGAGGATCGGTTCACGGTCACCGGCGAGCGGATCGCCGAATACGCCGCCGCCACCAACGATCCCATCGCGGCGCACCTGAAAGGCGAGGTGGCCTCCCCGATCTTCGGCATCGTCCCGGTATTCGAGGCGATGATGATGCCGGTCATCGACGTGGTGCCGCTGGACATCTTCGGCCGAGTCATGCACGGGGAGCAGGACTTCCACTTCCATCGGGCGATCCGGCCCGGTGACGAGCTGGTCTCGCGGGCCAAGGCCATCGGCTACGCCGGGCGTTCCAACGGCAGCACCGTCACCATCCTCATCGAATGTCGCACCGCCGCTGGGGAATTGGTCAACGAGCAGTACCTGACCGCGTTCTTCCGCAATATCGACGCGGGCAAGACGGTCGGCGCCGCCGCGCCGCCGCACAAATTCGACGAGGCACTGCGCGCGCGGGAACCGGACGCGGTGGTGCCGCAGCACGTGGACGATGACCAAACCTTCCGCTACTCACCGGCTTCCGGCGACCCGGTGCCGCTGCACCTGGACGAGCAGGTCGCCAAGGACGCCGGGCTGCCCGGCATCATCGCGCACGGGCTGTGCACCATGGCCTTTGCGTCGTGGGCGGTGCTGACCGCGGTCGGCGATTCGGATGTCGACCGGCTGAAGCGTTTCGCGGTGCGTTTCGCGAAGATGGTTTTTCCCGGCGACGACCTGGTGACCAGGATCTGGCGGGTCGGCTCCGAAAACGGCCGCACCACATACGCATTCGAAACTCTGCGCGGAGACGACGTCGTGCTCAGCGACGGGCTCGCCGAGATCGCGGACTGAAATCCCGAGGACGAGAACAGGAGGCACTCGATGGGTGCATTGGCAGGACGGGTCGCCGTCGTCACCGGCGCCGGTCGCGGCATCGGCCGTGAGCACGCGCTGCTCTTCGCGCGGGAGGGCGCCGCGGTCGTCGTCAACGACCTCGGCGGCAGCAACGCCGGTGAGGGCACCGATGCGGGCCCGGCGCACGAGGTGGTCGAGGAGATACTGGCCGCCGGTGGCCGCGCGGTCGCCAACACCGATAATGTCGCCACTTGGGAAGGTGCGAAGAGCCTTGTGACCCAGGCTGTTTCGGAGTTCGGTGGGCTCGACGTCGTGGTGAACAACGCGGGTATTCTGCGCGACGCGTTCATCGCGGGCATGGACGAATCCCAGTGGGACGCGGTGATCGCCGTGCACCTGAAGGGACATGCCGCGGTGCTGCACCACGCGGCCGCGTACTGGAAGGAACAGAGCAAGGCGGGCAACCAGCCGAACGCCGCGGTGATCAACACCGCCTCCGCGTCCGGCACCACGGTCCCCAACGCCGGACAGGCCAACTACGGCGCGGCGAAGGCGGGGATCGCCGCGCTGACCCTCGTCGCCGCCGACGAACTCGCGCGCTACGGCGTGCGGGTGAACGCCATCGCGCCGATCGCGCGCACCCGGCTCACCCTGGCCACCCCCGGCATGGGTGAGATGATGGCGGCCGAGGCGGAGGACGTCGAGGATGGCGGGTTCGACGCCTTCAGCCCGGCCAATATCGCACCGCTGGTGGCCTATCTGGCCACCGACAAGTGCCCGGTCACCGGCAAGGTGTTCGCGGTGCAGGGCGGGGCCATCTCCGAATTGGCCGGCTGGCACGACGTGAAGACCATCGAAACCGATGGGCCGTGGTCGATCGACGATATCGCCGCACGGCTGCCGTGACGATGACCGGTTCGCGGGAACGATAGGAGAACGACGATGTTCGAATGGTCCGAGACCGATGTGTTGATCCGCGACGCGGTGCGCACCTTCATCGACAGGGAGATCCGGCCGAATCTGGACGCGCTCGACAGCGGGGAGCTGTCGCCGTATCCGATCATCCGGAAGCTGTTCGGAGAGTTCGGCATCGACGCCATGGGTGGGGAGGCGGTCGACAAGTTGCTGGCCAGGCAGCGGGCGAAGGAGGTCGGGGAAGCTCCCGCCGAGAAGAAGGAAAAATCTTCCGGCGCAAGCCCGTTCGCTGGCCAGGAATCGCTGATGGCGGTGCTTATCGGCGAATTGTCCGGTGTCTGTATGGGTTTGGTGACGGCGATGGGCGTGAGCATCGGGCTCGGTGCCACCACAATTCTCTCGCGTGGCACGCTCGCGCAGAAGGAGCGCTGGCTCAAGGACATCGTGACCATGAAAAAGGTTGCGTCCTGGGCGATTACCGAACCCGACAGCGGATCCGACGCGTTCGGCGGGATGAAGACCTACGTGAAACGCGACGGCGAGGATTACCTGCTCAACGGGCAGAAGACGTTCATCACCAATGGGCCCTACGCCGATGTGATGATCGTCTACGCCAAGCTCGACGAGGGTGACGGCGCGGACCGGCGGGAACGCAAGGTGCTCACCTTCGTACTGGACAAGGGTATGGAAGGGCTCACCCAGGGCAAGCCGTTCAAGAAGATGGGTTTGCACGCCTCGCCGACCGGCGAATTGTTCTTCGACAACGTCCGATTGGGCCGGGACCGGCTGCTCGGCGAGACCGAGGAGCACAAGGGTGGGGACGGACGGGAAAGTGCCCGTTCGAGTTTCACCGCCGAACGGATCGGTGTCGCGTTCATGGCGCTCGGCATCATCAACGAATGCCACCGGCTGTGCGTCGATTACGCCAAGAACCGCAAGCTGTGGGGTCAGGAGATCGGCCGCTTCCAACTCGTCCAGCTCAAGCTGGCCAAGATGGAGATCGCCCGGATCAACGTGCAGAACATGGTGTTCAACACGCTGGAACGCGGCCGCGCGGGCAAACCGCCGACCCTCGCCGAGGCCTCGGCGATGAAGCTGTACGCCTCCGAGGCGGCCACCGAGGTCGCCATGGAAGCCGTCCAACTCTTCGGCGGCAACGGATATATGACCGAATACCGGGTCGAGCAGCTGGCCCGTGACGCCAAATCCCTGATGATCTACGCGGGCAGCAACGAAATCCAGGTCACCCACATCGCCAAAGGTCTACTCGCCCAATAACCGACAGGTTCCGGGTGCGCACCGACCCCGCACCCGGAACCCGCCTCACTCCACCCGCTTCTGCAACAAATCGACCACCGTCTCCAGCGCCGCCGAGTTCCGCCGCACGCTCTCGCCCACCAGACCCACCTCCGACGCCAACCCATCCAGCCTGTTGTCGACGTTGTAGAGCCTGGAGCCCATACCCTCGAGTCGGGCGTCGACATCCTCGAGTCGAATATTCACCCCTCCGAGGTGGGCGCTCACTCCTTCGAGGCCGGTGCTCATGTCATCGAGGCGGGTGTTCACTCCACCGAGACGGATGTCTACTTCTCCGAGTCTGGTGCCCATGCCGTTGAGTCGGGTGTCGACGTCTTCGAGTTGGGTGTTCACCCCTGCGAGGTGGGTGTCTACTCCTTCGAGACGGGTGCCTACTTCTCCGAGATGAGTGCCCACTCCCTCGAGTCGAGTGTCGACCTCTCCGAGCCGACCGTTCACCCCTTCGAGTCGGGTATCCAACCCGTCGAGCCTCGAGTCGATCCCTTCGAGTCGGGTGCCGAATCCGTCGAGCCTGGAGTCCATCCCCTCGATCCGGGTGCCGAATCCGTCGAGCCTGGAGTCCATCCCCTCGATCCGGGTGCCGAATCCGTCGAGCCTGGAGTCCATCCCCTCGAGTCGGGTACCGAACCCGTCGAGCCTCGAGCCCATCCCGTCGAGCCGGGCGTCCATGCTGTCGAGCCTGGAGTCCGTACCGTTGAGCCTCGCCGCAAGCTGATCCAGCTGATGCGCATGCTGCCGATGCGCGGCCAGCAGCAGCCCGAACTGCCGACCGGACGTCTTCGCCAGCCGCCGGAGCCGCATATCGATGCTTCTGGACGCACAATCGACCCTGTCGACCTTGCCATCGAGATTATCGACCCGCTCGTCGAGGCGACCGACTTGTTCGCCGAGTCCACCGACCTGCTCGCCGAGTCCACTGACTTGTTGGCCGAGTCCACCGACCTGCTCGCCGAGTCCACTGACTTGTTGGCCGAGTCCACCGACCCGCTCGTCGAGTTGACCGACTTGTTGGCCGAGTCCACTGACTTGTTGGCCGAGTCCACCGACTTGTTGGCCGAGTCCACCGACCCGTTCGTCGAGTTGACCGACTTGTTGGCCGAGTCCACTGACTTGTTGGCCGAGTCCACCGACCTGCTCGCCGAGTCCACCGACTTGTTCGCGGAGTTGACCGACCTGTTTATCGAGGCGACCGAAGCCTTCGCCGACATTGCTGCCGAGCTGACGGACCTCCTCACCTAGTTCCTTTACCCGCGCGTTGGTCTCATCCGAAAGCTCGTACAAACCATCGACGTCGCCGCGCAACTGACTCGTGACGCGGTCCTTGTGCTCTGAATTCCCCATGGCCGCAACGGTAATGGCGCCCACAAGCAATATCGACCCGGTTATGCAAATTGTGGATGACTCGCTGACCTGTGGATATCCCGCGTGTCAGATAGATCATCGACTCGGCGGGGCCAGCAGTGGACGGTGCGACATGATCTGCTGCGCCCGCCTGTCGAGCCGCCCCTTGCGCGCTGCCAACCGTTGGTATTCGGTCTCGAGAAATCGGTCTTTGTCATCGAGCCGCGCCAACTCATCGGCCAACGCACGCATCTGTGGTGCGAACATCGCGGTGCGTCGTCGGGAAGCGCTGGTTCGATCCTGCAGCCGTCTGTATTCGAGGGTGACTTCCGCGCCTCGGCCGAGCAGCTTTTCGATGCGGTAAGCCATGAGATTCAAATGCTCGTCGATCAGTTTCGAGTCGGCTTCGACCCCTGCCGTCAGCAGCTGGAATTGCTCGACTGGGCAGTCGGCTTGCCGCTGTGTGGCGGTGATCGTCGCCAGCCTGCGGCCGATCCGCCGCTGTGGTCCCCGAAGTCGCAGTGCCACCATGCCCGCCGTCCGGATTGCCGCGTCGTACTGCGCGCTGACGGTGTCCGCGCGGCCATGAAGCGTGCCGATATCCCCACGCAGGCGTGCGATCGTTAGTTCGAACTCCTGAATTCCCATGCGCGGCAACGTACTCGACCGTGCGGAACGAAACGCCGAGCAAATGCGACACTCGGACGACTCGCCAGCTGTGGGCGAAATCCCGCGTGTCAGACCGCGCGGAGGCGGGTGCGGCTGGCGTAGACGTGTTCGGCGATGAGGGTGGCGATGCGGTCGGGGGCCTCCAGCATCGGAATGTGGCCTACGCCGTTGATGAGGATGCGGTCGGCGGAGTCGGGGAGTTCGCGCAGGTAGCGGCGGGCGAAGGCGCGGTTGGGGATGATGCGGTCGAATTCGCACAGCAGCAGGCGGACCGGGGTGGTCAGGGTGGACAGGTCGCCGACGCCTTGGGCGCGGAAACTGCCGAGGATGAACGGCAGCATGGCCGGGCAGTGCATGGTCGCGGTGATCATGGCGGCGACCTCGCGGCGCGGCACGGCGCCTGCGTTCTTACTCAGCGCGAGCAGGGCGAAACGCTGGACCAGGAAGTTGTCGGCCACGAAATCGCCGAGCCGCTTGCCGATTTCGATGATCGGCACCAGCGACAGGAACTTGAGGCCGACCCGCAGCTGGTTGATCGACGGGAAGGTCCAGCCACCCGCGGGTGCGATCATCGTCAGCGTGCGTGCCCGGCCGCGCCTGGCCAATTCGACGCCGAGCCAGCCACCCAGCGAATTCCCCGCGATATGGCAGGTGCGCCAGCCCATTTCGTCGAGCTGGTCCTCGATCCGGTCGGCCAGCGTCTCGATGTCCACCGACCACCGGTCCACCGGTTCGCCACCCCAGTGCCCGGCCAGCGCGGGCGCGTACACCTCGCAGTGTGAGGCCAGCCGCAGCGCCGACTGCTCCCAGCAGTGCGGCGAGAGCATGAATCCGTGCAGGAGGAGAAGCGGATCGCCCGACCCCACATGAAGTGCCTTGATGGGTTTCGGCCTGGCGGGAACCCGTTCGGCGGCGGCGGGGGACTTGGTGGTGGGTGACTTCATCGTCTGCACCCTTCCTGGACGGCGATGTCCGGGGCGATTCATCTGACCAGCATTGTACGGTCGTCAGGTGCCGCAAATCATCTCGACAGTGAACGTGAACGGTGTCCGCGCTGCCACGGGCAAGACCGGTAAGGGAATGCTCGAGTGGCTCGCGGTCACCGAGGCCGACGTCATCTGCATTCAGGAGACCCGAGCCACCGACGAGCAAACCCGGACCGCGCTGGCCCCGGCCCTCGACGCGGGCTGGCATCTGGCGCGTGCGGAACCGGGGCTGAAGGGCCGGGCCGGCGTCGGGATACTGTCCAGGCGGGAGCCGCGCGCGATCCGGATCGGTTTCGGCAGTGCCGAATTCGACGGCGCGGCCCGCTACGTCGAGGCCGAATTCGACGACGTCACCGTCGCCAGCGTGTACGTGCACACCGGCGAGGCGGATACCCCGATGCAGGACGAGAAGTACCGGTTCCTGCACGAGCTCGGCGCCCACCTGAAAGCGCAGACGCGGGACTTCGTGATCTGCGGCGACTGGAATGTCGCGCACACCGAACTCGATATCAAGAACTGGAAGGGCAATCTGAAGAACGCCGGATTCCTGCCCGGCGAGCGGGCCTGGGTGGACGACATCCTGGCCGCCGGCTACGTCGACGTGGTGCGCACCCTGCATCCCGGCGTGGCAGGCCCGTACAGCTGGTGGTCGTATCGCGGCCGCGCATACGACAACGACGCGGGCTGGCGCATCGATTACCAGCTGGCCCGCGGTGATATCGCGGGCCGGGCCAAGCAGGCGGTGGTGGAGCGGGCGGCGACGTATGCGCTGCGCTGGTCGGACCATGCGCCGGTGACGGTGCAGTACCGATGAGCCCCAAGCTGATTCGGGCGCTCGCGGTGGTGGGCACGGTGGCGGTCGTCGCCCTGCTCGCGGTGCTCGCGCTGCGCGGCAACGGCGGCAGCAACGATCCGGTGGCCGCCTCGCTGACCAAATCGGCGCGGGCCACCACCACCCAGGCCAGGCCGGTGGAGGCGAGTCCGCCCGCGACGCGCGCCCCGGGCGTTCCCGACCGCGCGTACGCGACCCTGCGCGAGATAGATGCGGGCCGCTGGCCGGATTCGGCGAACGCACCCGGCACCAAGGGCGGCGATCCGTGGATGAATCGGGCGGGCACGCTGCCCGCGAAGGACGCCGCGGGCAAGGCGATCACCTACCGAGAGTGGGATGTGAACCCGAAGCAGCGCGGGCAGACCAGGGATGCCGAGCGCATCGTCACCGGCAGCGACGGCTCCGCCTGGTATACCGGTGATCATTACCAAACCTTCACGAGGATGCGCTGATGCCGATCTCGCTGTCCCGGTTCCTCGCTCGCTCCGTTGATACGAAAGCTGCTGCCGGGGAGCATAATTCGCCGGTGCTTGGGGCGCTCGCGGTCGGCGCCGCCGAGCTCGGCGCCGTTCGCTTCGGCGTGCCGCCGGACTACCTCGTCCGCGAATTGCGCGCCGCCAAGATGACCACCGTCGCCGGTGTTTTCGACGAGTTCGCCGCCGCCTTCCAATTCCCGTACTACTTCGGCGCCAACAAGGACGCGTTCGACGAATGCCTGCGCGACCTCGATGAATTCGTCGGGACCGCCGCCGGATACGTTGCGGTGGTCCGGGATTCGGCCCGCTTGCTGGCCGACGCGCCCGGCGAGCGCGGCTGGTTCGTCGACGCTATGCGCGACTGCGCCGACTACTGGGCCGCGAAAGGTATCGCGTTTCGCGTTGTGCTGCAGGGTGAATCGCCGCTGGCGGACGTGCGGCTGACCAACTAGCCCTGTGCCGGAGTCCCAACCGGTGCCGCGACCCAGCTCGGCCGGACCTCGACACCGGGCCTAGGCCGAATGCGGTCCGGGATGCCCGTTCGTCAGGTATTCCACGAACGCCTGATTGTGCAGCGCCCATTCGGACCGCCTACGGCGCACCAGCTCGATCGCGTCGGCCACCGGATAACCGAGCCGCCCCAAAGCACCCGCGACGACGAGCCCGGACCGGTTGTAGCCGTATTCGCAGCGGACCAGCACGCGTCGACCGGAATCGACCGCCCCCGCGGTCAATTCGGCGAGACGGAAAACCTCGTCCAGTTGCTCGGGCAGGAGCGGGCGGTCCGGGATGTTCAGGTAGTGGTGTTCGACGTCGGTCCCCGGACCGTGCCCCTCGCGTTGGAAAAGGCTGACCACCACGTCGAATTCGGCGCGCACCACCACCGGAACGCCGCCGCGGACCCAGTGGCCGCCCATGGACAGCCCCCCGACGATCTCGTTCCATGGTTCGTCCGCCATCGGTGCGGGCCCGATTCTGGTCACCATATGTGCACCCACCTCCGCCGACGAGTCTACGGCGCACCGGGATCGGCCGGCTGGCTCGCGAGAACCGCTGCGCGACTTGTTTTCACCCGCGCCGGATGCGCTGCGCGAGATCCTCGCCGAGCAGCACAAAGACGTCGGTGGTGTGCTCGATCAGCTCGTCACGCGACAGCGGCAGATCGTTGCGCAGCCATGCGGTGAGGGTTTGCACCAGCCCACCGACCAGGTAGGTGGCGCGGAAGTCGATGACGGGATCGGGTTCCGGGTCGGAGATCTCGTAGAAGTCGATGCCTTCCGCCGCCACCATCTTGGCGAACATCAGGACCGTCTGATCGGTGCGGGCCCGCAGCTCGGGCGTCGACATCCCGGCGATGAGCGCGACCTTGGCCTTGCGCGGATCGTCGGTGAGCAGGTGGATGCCCGCGGCGATCACCGCATGCGCCTTGGCCCTGGTCTCCGCGGGCGCGTCGCGCAGTGCGGCGATGATGGTGGTCGCGAGTTCCTCGACGATCCGGTCGATGAGCCCGGACAGCACGGCCTCACGGCTGTCGAAGCTCTCGTAGTAGTAGCGCTCGTTGAGTCCGGCCTGCGCGCACAAGCCGGAGACGGTCAGCTTGGCCAGACCCTGTGTGCCAACGATTTCCAGCGCGGCGTCCAACAGTGCGCTTCGCCGTTGCGCGCGGCGCTCGGCCGCGGAAACCCCACCATAAGTCCGTTGCCCCGTCACAAGTCGATTCTGGCACGGGCACAATTCTGGCAGAGTCTATTGCCAGAATCGCCGCAGTGCGGGACGCTGATACCGGATGGTCTCGACGAGGAGGCGACTATGAGCGATTCCGGGTATTTCGCCGACAACTCCATGGCGCGGCGGGTAATGCGCAAACGCGCCGTCGGACTCACCTACGGACAGCGGGCGCTGGTGATCGGCGCGGTCAATCCGCTGCTCTACGTCGGGACGGCGGAGAACACCGAGCATCGGACCACCCCCTACACCCGCCTGGCGCTCACCGGCCATCTCTTCGAGGCCGTCTTCCTCGGCACCAAGGAGGAGGCCGACCGAGCGCTCGCCTTCACCCATTCGAAGCACGCCAAGGTGCGCGGCACCCTCCCGGAGGACGCGGGTGCGCACCATCCCGCGGGCACCGCCTACTCCGCGCACGACCCGCACCTCATGTACATGACCATGGCCTTCACCTTCGACTCGGCCGAGGTCATGTACGACCTGCTGGTCCGCAGGCTGACCTCGGGCGAGCGCGAAGGCCTCTACCAGGACTATGTCCGCTGGGCCGAACTGTTCGGCATGCCGCGCACCGCGGCCCCGGCGACCTACCGCGAATTCCGGCGCGATTTCGATGCCTATCTGGCCTCGGACGAGCTGTTCCTCACCGAGGAGGCCCGCCTGGTCGGCTCCTATCTCGCCGGGCAGGTGGTGCCGTACCGCCAGAAGATGCCGGTGCATCAGGTCGCTTCGGCCGTTTATCTCCTGGTGCAGGGCAGCCTCCCGTCGCGCATCCGCCGCATGTACGGCATCCGCTGGGGCGCCACCGAACAGCTCGCCTTCAAATCGCTGACCCAGGGCATCCGCACCGCGCATATCGCGCCGCCGCTGGTGCCTCGGGTGTGGCGGGACGCCCTGGCCGGGCCGAGTGCGCCGATCTACAAACTGGTGTCGCGCGGCGAACACAAGCTCGTCAAGGCCGGTCGCCCGAGCATGCCCGGCGTCGACCCGCGCAACTGGGTGCAGCGCAATTCCGCCTGAGCCGCCGTGCGAAGATGCGGGTATGTCCAGTCCTGCAGCATCCCCGGGCACCGCTGAACGCAAACAGCGGGTGCTGTCCGGGATCCAGCCCACCGGCGTCTCCTTCCACCTCGGTAATTACCTTGGGGCGCTGCAGTATTGGGTCACCATGCAGGACGAGTACGACGCCCTCTACTTCATCCCGAACCTGCACGCGATCACCGTCCCGCAGGATCCGAAGGATCTGCGCCGTCGCACCAGGGCCGCGGCCGCCCAGCTGCTCGCCATCGGTATCGACCCGAAGAAGTCGACGCTGTTCGTGCAGAGCCAGGTGCCCGAGCACGCCGAGCTGGCCTGGGTGTTGAGCTGCATCACCGGTTTCGGTGAGGCGAGCCGGATGACCCAGTTCAAGGACAAGTCGGTCAAGCAGGGCGCCGAGAACGCGACCGTCGGCCTGTTCACCTACCCGGTGCTGATGGCCGCCGACATCCTGCTATATCAGGCGCATCAGGTGCCGGTCGGCGAGGATCAGCGTCAGCACCTGGAGCTGACCCGAAATCTGGCCCAGCGCTTCAACACTCGCTTCAAGAAGACCTTCGTCGTCCCGGAGGCGCATATCGTCAAGGGCACCGCGAAGATCTACGACCTACAGGATCCGACCGCAAAGATGAGCAAATCCGCGTCCACCGACGCGGGCCTGATCAACCTGCTCGACGATCCGAAGGTGAGCGCCAAGAAGATTCGCTCCGCCGTCACCGACACCGAGCGCGAGATCCGCTACGACCCGGAGCAGAAGCCGGGCGTCAGCAATCTGCTGGTGATCCTCAGCTCGCTCACCGGAGCCCCGATCGTCACGCTGGAGCAGGATTTCGCGGGCAAGGGTTACGGCGACCTGAAATCCGATGTCGCCGACGCGCTGGTCGAATTTGTCACCCCGCTGCGGGCGAAGGTGGAAGAGTATTTGTCGGATCAGGGCGAACTCGACCGCATCCTCGCCGCCGGGGCCGAGCGGGCGCGCGAGATCGCGGGCAACACCCTCGCACGGGTTTACGAACGGGTCGGTCTGCTGACGCGATAAACGTTGGCGGCCTGGGCCGGTCGGCGCCTGCGAGGCTCTGCAGAGGGGCGAACAGGTGCAGCTGATTGACAATGTCAAGGCCAAGATCGAGCGGTGGATCCAGGCGCATCCGTGGCTGGATCACCTCGTCCGCGCCGGTGGGCGCTATCAGCGTCAGCGCGGGGACTACTACGCGGCGGGAATCACGTATTTCACTGTGCTGTCGCTGTTTCCATTGCTGATGGTGGGTTTCTCGATCGCGGGATTCGTGCTGTCGCACAATCCGGATCTGCTGCGGCAGATGCAGCACAAGGTCATCGACAATATCCCCGGTTCGCTGGGCGGTCAGCTCAACGACCTGATCAATCAGGCCGTCGCGTCGCGCACCAGCGTCGGGGTGATCGGTCTGCTCGGCGGGGTCTACGCCGGGCTCGGCTGGATGGCCAACCTGCGGGCCGCGCTCACCGAGCAGTGGGAACAGAAGACGCCGGAACGCAATTGGTTTCTCGGCAAGCTGTCCGACCTCGGCGCGCTGATCGGGCTCGGGCTCGCGTTGACACTGTCGCTGGGGTTGTCCGCGGTGGCGTCGAGCACCTTGGGTGCGCGCCTGCTGATTTCGGCGGGGCTCTCGCACGCGCCGGGGGCCAGGCTGCTGCTGGTGCTGCTGTCGACTCTGCTTGCGCTGCTGTCGAGTTGGGCGGTGTTCGCCTGGATCATCGCCCGGCTGCCCCGCGAACCGGTCACCCTGGCCAGCGCCGCCAAGGCGGCGTTGATCGCGGCGGTGATCTTCGAGATCTTCAAGCAGATCGCGTCGTTCTATCTGCAGATCGTGCTGCGCAGCCCGGCGGGGGCCGCCTTCGGATCGATCATCGGGTTGATGGTGTTCAGCTACATCACTTACCGGATCATCCTTTTCGCCACCGCATGGGCCGCCACCGCCGCGGAGAACATGCGCGAGGCCGATATTCCGCCGCCGGGTGCGGCGATCATCCGGCCGCGGGTGAGCGTGCGCGATCTGTCCATGGGCGCGGGCGCGGCCTTCTTCGGCGCGGGCGCGCTCGCGACGCTCGTGCTCACGTTCTTCCGGCGGCGGTGAGGTAATCCGTTATCGCCGTTGGCGATTCACCTGCCGGGCGCCGAGCAGGAATACCAGCACCAGGATGATGCCGCCGATGATCAGCAGGGTGCGGATGCCGCTGTGGTTGCCGTGTTCGGCCGGTTGCCGGTCGGCCTGGTCGTCGCTTCTCGCCGGCGGGGAGGCAAGCGGCACACCGGTTTCGGCCGCCTGCGCACCGGTGTCGGGCAGTTTGCCGACCGAGGCGTCCTTGGGCAGCGCGAAGCCGTAGTCGAGCAGTCGCGCCGCCTGCTCCCACGGGCGCAGCGGCTGCACATCGGCCTTCAGCAGCGTCACCGCGAGCCTGCGGCCGTTGCGCTGCGCGCCCGCGACGAAGGTTTGGCGCGCGTCGTCGGTGTAGCCGGTTTTGCCGCCGAGCGCGCCGTCGTATTCGTAGAGCAGATGGTTGTCGTTGGCGATGGCGAATCCGGGATGGTCCTTGTCGTCCGGATTCTTCGGATCCTTCGGATATCCGGGAAAGTCGACCTGCTCGGTGTGGATGATCTGGGCGAACAGCGGGATGGTCATGGCCTCGCGGAACAGCACCGACAGGTCGTATGCCGAGGTGCTCATCCCGGGGCCGTCCAGGCCGGACGGGGTGGCCGCGCGGGTGTCCAACGCGCGCAACGATTTCGCCAGCGCGTTCATCTTCCCGACGGTCGCCGCGTCGCCGCCGAGCTGGGCCGCGATGGCGTGTGCGGCGTCATTGCCCGAGCACATGATCAGCGCCTGCATCAGTTGCCGATTGGTGTATCGGCCGCCGGGGCCCATGCCGACCCGGGTGCCGTCCGCGTTCGCGTCCTCCTGGGTGCCGGTGACCACCTTGTCGAGGTCGAGGTTGCGCAGCGCGATCGTGGCGAGCAGCACCTTGATGGTGCTCGCGGGCCGGTAGCGGCCGTGCGGATCCTTGGCGGCGAGCACCTGTCCGGTGTCCAGGTCCGAAACCACCCACGCGGTCGCCGAAATGTCCTGTGGCACCGGCGGTGCGCTCGCCGGTACGACGAGGCCGCATTCGCCCATCCTGGTGCCGCCGATCGGCGGCGACGGGATCGACAGCGGTCTGGGCGCGGACTGCCCGGGCGTCGGGACCTCCGATTCGTCGATCGGTGACGGCGGGGCCGACTTCTGCGGGCAGCCGTCGGTATTCGGGGTGGTGAACGGCGTCGTCGTGGTCGGCGGCGCGGCGAGTACCGGCGGTGCGGCGAGCATCAGCGCGGCGCCGGCGCAGACGGCGGCTAGGAGGCGTGGATCCCGGGTTTTCATCGCGGTCGAGCGTAATGGGCACGGCCGGTTGTGGCCGGTCGACAGACGGTACGGGGCGGTCGGCCCGGTCCTGAAAGCGGTGTTGACATCATCTATCTAATGAGAGAAGCTCTCAAGTAGTAGAAACTCTCATTTTAAGGAGAGGTTATGAACGTGGATTCGACTCGCCGCTGGCTGGCGCTGGGCGCGCTGGCGGTGGCCATGCTGACCATCGGACTCGACGTCACCGTCCTGACCGTCGCCCTGCCGACCCTGGCCGCGGACCTACACGCGGGTACCGGTGCGCTGCAGTGGTTCAGCTCGGCGTACACCCTCGCGCTCGCGGCGCTGATGCTGCCCTTCGGCGCGCTCGGCGACCGCTACGGACGGAAGAAGGTGCTGCTTGCCGCGCTGCTGCTGTTCGGCGTCGCCTCGGCGGCCTGCACCTTCGCCACCTCGCCCGGCCAACTGATCGCGGGGCGCACGGTACTCGGCGTGGCGGCGGCCGCCATGATTCCGCTTTCGCTGGCGGTATTGCCCGTGCTGTTCCCGGGGCAGGAGGAGCGGCAGCGCGCGCTGACCGTCTGGATCACGGCCACCTCGGTGGGAATTCCACTCGGGCCATTGGTGGGTGGATGGCTGCTCCGGCACTTCTGGTGGGGCTCAGCGTTTTTGATCAACGTGCCCATGGTGATCATCGGCGCGCTCGCGGTCGCCGCGCTCGTCCCCGAGTCGCGCAGCGCGAACCGGCTCCCCATCGATCTGTTCGGCGTGCTGCTGTCCGCGCTCGGAATGCTCGGTCTCACATACGGTTTCATCCGCTTCGGCGAGCACGGTTGGGGTGACCCGACATCATGGGTGATCGTCGCGGCGGGCGTCGTCGGCTTGACCATCTTCATCTGGTGGCAGCGCAGGATCGATCATCCCCTCATCGACCTCGGACTGTTCGCCGTCTCCGGATTCCGTTGGGGCACGGTATTTCTCATCGTGGTCAACTTCGCGATGTTCGGCATGTTCTTCACCGTGCCGCAGTACTTCCAGGCGGTGCTCGGGGTCGATCCGTTCGGCAGCGGACTGCGATTGCTGCCGCTGATCGGCGGCCTCCTCGTCGGCAGCCGGTTCGTGAACGGGCTACTGTCCGCGCTGGGGGTGCGGACAGTGGAGATCATCGGCTTCGCGCTGCTGGCCGCCGGACTCGGAATCGGCGCGCTGACAACGGTCGACAGCGGCTACGGCTACACGGCGCTGTGGATCACCGTGCTCGGCATCGGCATGGGCTTCGTGATGCCCGCGGCGAACGGTCAGGCGATGGGTGTGCTCACCGCCGAGCGGTCCGGCAGCGGTTCGGCGCTGCTGCAGGCGTTGCGGCAGGCGGGCGGCACCATCGGCGTCGCGGTGCTGGGCACCGTGCTCGCCAACCAGTACCGCGCCGAACTCGGCCCGCTCGACCGGGAGCCGATCTCCGATGGAGTGACCGCCGGAGTCGCCGTCGCGCGCAAGCTCGGCAACGCCGATGCGCTGAGGCAGGTGCAGTCGGCGTTCCTCGGCGGAATGGGCGCGATGCTGTGGGTTTGCGCGGCCATCTGCGTCATCGCGATTCCCCTCGTCTGGTTCGTGCTGCCCGGGCGATCGGCCGACTCGGCGCAAGCGCAAGCCGCCTCGACCGAACCCATTCCGGATGAGCCAGAATCAACACATGTCGGTTGAGCTGTCGGGCGACAGGCCGCCCGTTTCAGGCCTGCGCGAGCGGAAGAAGGAACGGACCCGCCGGACGATTCGCCAGGAGGCGTTCCGGCTGTTCCGTGAGCAGGGCTACGCCGAAACCACCGTCGAGCAGATCGCGGCGGCGGCGGAGGTCTCGCCCAGCACCTTCTTCCGCTATTTCCCGTCCAAACAGGAGCTCGCGCTTGTCGACGACCTCGACCCGGTGATGTTCGCGGCGATCGACAACCAGCCGGCGGATCTGCCGGTGCTGGAAATGATCCGGCGCGCGACCATCGAGGCGTTCGACTCGTTGACCCCGGAGGAACTCGCCTTCGAAACCGAGCGGATCAACCTGATCTATTCGGTGCCGGAGCTGCGCGGCGCGATGGCGCAGGAGTTGGAACGCAATATCGAGATAACCGCCGGAATCGCGGCCCAGCGCAGCGGCAGGTCCGTCGACGATTTGGAGGTGCGGGTCTTCGCGGGCGCTTTGGTCGGCGCGATGTTCGCGCTGATCCAGAAGGAGCCGTTCAGCCAGGACCAGATCCTGCGGGTCGTCGAATTCCTGTCCGCCGGGCTACCGCTCAGTGGGATCGAAACCCACTGAGCGGTAAGGGGTTTACTGTGCCTTGGTGACCGGGCAGCCGTGCGCGAGCGGGCCGAGCAGCTTGTTGTTGTCGTAGAAGTGCTCCAGCTCGAGGATGCGCAGGTCGTCGCTCACCCTGGCGATGGTGACGCCGAACATCTCGATCTGCTCACCGGTGGGCTGGTGGCCCTTGTACTCGCCCTCGTACCGGCCCCAGTGCCGCCAGCGGAAGGTGACGGCGGGCGGGCCGGACAGCACCTCGAGCACCTCCCAGAAGAATCCGCCGGGGAAGGCGGTGTGGAAGGTGTGGTGCGAGGACTCGAAGGTCTCCTCGGCGACGTCGTAGAACGGGTTGTCGCCGATCAGGATGTTGTAGCTGCCGATGCGGGCGAATTCCTCGGCGTCCTGCCACGGGCCGCCGTTGACCCGGCCGCGGTAGTGCTCGGCCACCAGCGAGACCCAGGTCGCCGGGTCGTGCTTGTGCGAGACCTCCATTTCGAAGACCCGGACCAGGTCCTCGACGATGGCCTCCAGCGAGCCCGCCGCGTGCGAGGTGGTGCGTTCACGCGGCACCACCTCGTTGGTCAGGTGGTAGTCGGGTGCGCCGTTGCGCCAATCCTCGGCCGGGGTGGCCGCGACCACCGCGTCGCGACCCTGCAGCCACAGCGGTGTTTCGTCGGCCGTCTTGGAATCCGTTGCGTCAACTGTCATTTCGGGACTGGTCCCTTCGTCGAGATCGAACCCGACGAACCTAGCAGTCTGTGTCCGGATTGTCTCGACAAGGGCTCGCATGTGAAACGTCAATGAACAATGTTGTGCCGCAATAGACTTCGTACATAACCGAAATATGCTGGGTAGAAGCCTATTTCACGATCTCGGCGCGCGGTCTGGCGTGAACGGGGCTTTCGGTGCTTCGATCTACCCATGAGCGGCAACAGCGAATCCGCGCGCATCGTCAGCACCAGCCGGGAGATCGCGGCCCCGGCCGATCGCATCTTCGAATTGATCGCAGACCCGTCGCGGCAGCCCGAATGGGACGGCAACGACAACCTCGGCCACGCGGCTCCCGATCAGCGCGTCCACGCGGTGGGCGACGTCTTCGTCATGACCCTCACCAAGAAGGACACAGTCCGGGAGAACCACATCGTCGAATTCGAGGAGGGCCGCCGCATCGCCTGGCTGCCATCCGAACCCGGCAAGCAGCCGCCCGGCCACCTCTGGCGCTGGACCCTCGAACCCCTCGACCCGAACACCACCCGGGTCACCCACACCTACGACTGGACCAACCTCACCGACGAAAGTCGTTACCCCCGCGCCCAAGCCACCACCCCCACCAAACTCCAGTCCTCCCTGGACCGCCTCGCCGCACTCGCCGAGAAGAGTTCATAACCGGCGGCTGTGCCATCATCGTCGGTATGGGGTTCATGCGGCGGGGACTACTGCGGGTCAACAATTATTTGGATGAGCTGGACCGGAAGAAGCCATCCGGTCCCCGCTACCACGGCGACAAGAACGATCCAAGGTATCCGTCGCCGCGCGAATTACGTACCGCGATGGCCGTGGTGCCGGACATCGCATTGCACGCCGGGGTCGCGTGGCTGGCGTTCGCACGCAGTAGCGGGATCGTCTCGCTGTTGCTCGCCGTGCTCGCCTATGTGGGCGCGTCATTCGTACACACGGTGTTGTTCCAGCGGGTGACGGGTGGCGCGACCGTCGGCAAGCTGCTGTTCGGGGTTGTGCTCATCCGAGGCGGCGACGGACGCCGACCTACTCTCTGGAACCTTCTGGTCGCCTTCTGCGGTCGCGGCATCCTTCTGATGATCGACGGGGACTCGCCGACGGATTACGGAGGGTTCCTGGTACATGTGCGGCGGCGTGACGTCCGTGCACTGCGAGCCGCGGAACGTCGAAACCAGGCGCTGTCACCCGCACCCGGTTACCCAACGTCTCCGCAAGGCTATCCGGCGCGGTCGCAAGGGTTTTCGGATCTTCATGGCTATCCCTCCGGCCAGCACGGACATCCGCCGCACCTGGGTTGACAGCCTCGATTTCCGAGCGGCCGAGCCGAATGATTATTGCGGTGGCAGATCCAAACTGCTCGGATTCTGACCCGTTGTTTGCGGCTTCGACAGTTCGTCCACGATCTTCTCGCGGAGCTTATCTTCGATCTTCCCCGTCAACCGGTCGGTGATGCTGGTCTCGTCCCAAACGGAGCCGACGGTTTTGCTGCCGACTTCGTGTCCGATCCGATTGTTGAGCAGCCAGTCGCCTGCTTTGGTGCCGGTGGAGATGCCGCTCTCCTTCAGCAGCTTCGTCGATGTTGCCGACACCGGGGAAGCGATCGCCCCGGTAATCGCGCCCCGTGCGCTTTCTGTCGCGATATCGCCGACGTCAAGGCCGTTGCGAACGCCGAGTTTTATCTCCAGCTCCTGAAGTCCGAACTCCTTCAACGCACCCAGAGAACCGCCGATGGCCGCGCCTTTGACCACGGTCCACACCGTGATGTTCTCCAGTAGTTTGCTCAGTGCTTTGTTGATCGCGGCCCGCACGGCGACTTCTTGAGCGGCGCCCTCCGCGACGCTCGCGCCGAGGGTCTCGACAGCTCCGGCCGCGGCGATCGCCAATTGGACCGCCAGATAGATCAGCATCGAGATGATGAACAGCTTTACGGCCAAGACCAGATACGCCATGATCTGCAGCACTTGGCCCAACTCATGACAGAGATCGGCCAGCTGTTTCAGTGCACCGTCTTTGCCGCCGACCTTCTTCCAGAACTGCTCGATCGAGTCGTGCGTCTTGCCCTCGGTGTGGGCGAGCAAGATCTTGACTATGTCGTCGCCATCGTCGTTCAGTTTGTCGAGCAGGTCGCCCATTTGGTTCCAGCGATCGGCGGCGCCTTGTAGGCCGGTCTCGTCGGACTCCGGCCATTTGGCGACGACCAAGGCCGCGACCGGCTTCAGCTCGCTCGGAATCTCGATTCCCATCGGGCTCAAGCCTTCCCGTCGATCTTGCCGGTAATTTTCTGCAGCGCGTCCTTGAATCCCTGGTCGACCTCGGTGGTCTTATTCGCGATCAGCTCGGCGGCTTTCCCCAGATTCTCGAACATGCTGATCGCGCTGCTGATCGCGCTGGCTGCTTCCTCGGCCTTGTGTTCGTAGTTCTGCGCGAAGCGTTGTCCGAATTCATCATTGCCCCAGACCTTGCCGAGCGAAGCCAGCCCGCTCTGCAACTCGGACAGTCCGTTGCGGAGATCCGAGCTGACCTCTGCGAATTTCGGCGCCTGCGCCTTGACTTGGTCGGGATCGACCGAGAAGTTGTAGTTATCAACCATTTTCTGCTACCCGATGCCCTTCCAATGTGGCCCCTCGTCTTCGTCCTCGTACGCCCGCTCCGACTCCTGCGGTGCTGTGGGTTCGGCTGTGGGTAGTGGTGGCAGGACGTCGCCGATCGGACGACCGATGAACGGCAGGCTTTCGAAGGGATCTTCCGGCGGCGTGAATTCGGCGGCTGCCGCGGTCACCGGGCCGAGGACAGCATCGATCTCGGATTTAGCCGCACGGGCCGCCGCCTGGGCTGCCTGTAGGAATGAAATGCCCAGCTTGTCGGGTTGCGAGCGCTTGAAGGCCGACGGGTCCACCCAGACCTCGATCGGCACTCCGGCCGAGTTGGTCGTCACCCGGACGAGGTTGTCGTCCGACCACCCCTCCGACTTCGCGATGGCGAGCACGTCGCGCGCCTGCCCGATATCGCGCAATTGCTGCTCGTAGGTGGCCATCATCGCGTCTGCCTGCGCCTGGAGCGCTTCGGTGCGCGCCCGCAATTGGTCCCGCTCGAATGAAGTCACAGCTGATCCTCGGGTCGATGGTTAACTCTTCAGAGAGGTTGGACGCGCAGCCGACGGCTTCGGTTCCATCAATTTGCCGAGCATACGTGGGCCTTCGGTACCGAGGTGGTATCCATGGCTGGCGTCATTGCGAGATGCGTTGGGGTGGAGGCGTATTCGTGTGGAGATCATTCTCATGCCTTGGCTTTGCCCAGGTAGGCGGCGTAACGCGATGGGTTGGCGCCGAATGAGTAGCGCGATGTGGCCGATTTCTCCTACCAATCGGTTTTGAAATAAGACCATTGGTGTTAGGTTCGAGTCCTACTGGTGTGGGGGCCGAGTTGTATGACGGGCACTGTCCGTACCTCGGGTTGCCGTATCGGGTCTCGGCGGGTGAAGTGAGCCGAACCGTCGATGGCATGGAGAAGTCTGTAGTGGTGGCTGATCGATTGCACGGCATGTCCGCCAGCGAGATTCGGGAGCGCGTCGTCGCGGGGGAGTGGAGTCCGCACGAGGTCTGCGAGATGGCGTCGGGGGCGGCCGCCGAAATCGGTGGTGCGCTGGGGGCGTTCATCACCATCACGCCGGAGGTCGCATATCGCCATGCCGCCAACGCGTTGCGGCAGTTGGAGCAGGGGGATCCCGGTCCGCTGTGCGGGGTGCCGATCGGGGTCAAGGATGTCTTCGACGTCGCGGGCGTACCTACCACGACGGGGTCGCTGGCGCGCCGCGAATCCGTTGCGGCGCAGGACGCGTCGTGTGTCGCCCGGCTGGTCTCGGCCGGTGCGATGGTGATCGGCAAGACGAATATGCCGGAATTCGCCATGCTGCCGCGGACCGTGAACCGGCTGGGCGGCGAATGCGTCAATCCCGTTGACGGGACCCGTATTTCCGGTGGCTCCAGCGGCGGGTCGGCGGCGGCGGTCGCGGCCGGTATCGTGCCGATCGCACTGGGCACCGACGCGGGCGGTTCGACGCGGATTCCGGCGGCGCTGTGCGGAACGGTCGGCGTGCATTCGACCCCGGGCGCGGTCGACGGCCGCGGAACCTACCGCAGCAGTGCGCTTTTGACGTCGATCGGCCCGATTGCCCGCACTGTCGGCGATGCCGCGCTGGTGCTGGATCTGCTCGGCGCGCAGGCGGATTACCGCTCAGCCGCGCTGCGCGGTCGATGGGTCGGCCGATCCGGCCTGGACTCGAACGCCGACCCGAGGGTGCTCGCGGCGGTGCGCGGTATCTGTGATCGATTGGGCGACAAGGGTATCGATATCGCCGACAGTGATGCGAGCCTGTCGGCCGATCGCTACATCGACTCCTTCCATGTCGTGCTGAACGGTGACCGCTACCGCCAGCTGCATCGGTTCATCGACGACCCGGCCGCGCACGCCCTGCTGACCGACTACGCCCGCCGCATTCTGGCCGAGGGCGCCCGCGTCACCGATGCCGAATACGCGACGGCCGTCACCACCCGCCGAGACGCGGCGGCACACCTCGAAACCCTGCTCGCCGGAACGGATTTCCTGGTCACACCGACGGTATCGGTGACCGCCCCGCGCGCCGCGGACCCGCTCGACCACGCGGGCCTCATCGCCTTCACCTATCTGGTGAACTACACCGGATACACCGCCGTCAGCGTGCCGTGCGGCATCGTCGACGGCCTGCCGATCGGCATTCAGCTCATCGGCCGCCCCGGCGCCGAGTCGACTTTGTTGGACGCGGCCCGCCGGATCGAGCGCCTGAACGCCGAATAGGCGCTGTCGCTGAGCCGTTCTCAGCCCGTGCCTGGGCGGAGCGGAGCCTGATGGGCGTTGTCGGGGTACCTGTCTGTGGCCCGTGCATGGGCGGAGCGGATGCGAGATACGCCTGATGGGCGTTGTCGGGGTACCTGTCTGTGGCCCGTGCATGGGCGGAGCGGATGCGGAGGTGCGCCGCATGGGCGTTGTCCGCGTAGCCGTGTGTAGTCCGCGCATGGGCGGAGCGAATGCGGAGGCATGCCCAATAGGCGCTATCGGCGTAGCCGTCTTCGAGCCCCTTTCCGGGCCGAGCTCCTAGCATTCGTGCATGGGCGCGTTGAGCATTTGGCACATCCTGATCCTGCTCGTCCCGATCGTGTTGATCGGTGGTGTGGTCGCGATAGTCCTCGCAGTCGCGAAATCCGGGAAGCCTCGGCCGCTCGCGTTCCCGCCGGGGTGGTATCCCGATCCCACCGGTGCGCCTATCCAGCGTTACTGGGATGGCACGAAATGGACCGCGCAGCAGCCACTTCCGTAGGTTTGTCCGGTCACCGGCGATACTGGCCGGGTCCATGGTTTTGCGGCAGGTAGGGCTGGCCCTGGTGTGGATACCCTGGTGCGGGAACGGGATTCGATTGCCCCGGCGGGAAAGGCGCTGCGGGCGGATACGGCTGCGCCTGCGGATATGGTTGCGCGGCATAGGCATTCGCAGCCTGTGCCGCACGCAACGCCAGCACATCCCGCCGCCGCACCACCGTCAGATACCAGAAATCATGGTTGGTGTTCTCGTCGAACACCCAGTCGGTGAACCAATCCCAGATCTTCTCGAATACGCCGCCGATCCACCGGCGTGCCAGATTCCCGAACGTCGGCCACGATCCGTCGCTGCGGCGGATCACGACCAGCCCGAACAGCGCCTTGCCGAGCGTCGCGTGGGCGATCCCCTGGATCACCGTCATGTGGACGAACGTCACCACGACGAAGGTGCCGACCGCCGCCGCGAACAACGTGATGAACTGCTTCGGCGTGTGCTGCCCATGCGTGGCCGCGAACAGTATCGCGAACGGCGGTACAACGTGCACCGCCACATCGACGCAGGCCGCCAGGAACTTGCGAAGCTCACGGGGCGAGGGGTATCGCGGATCGTCCTCGCCGCCGTGTGGTCCGTGCGGATACTTCCCCCGGTAATCGCTCACGCCATGCGGCATGGCATGGCGATGATCTCAGGCGTGCGCGGAATGCGCTGCCCGGTCCGGGGTTTCGTCGTCCATGGTGGCGAAGAAGCCGCCGATCACGTCCTCGATCTCGGAGACCGATTCGGCGCAGTACAGGATCGGCTGGTAATGGGTGATGTCGTAGACGGCGGTACCCATCGCGACCACATCGAGCGGACGCAACTGCGCGTGCCGGAATTCCTCGATCTCGCCGAAGGAGGAGAGCAGGCCCGCGCCGTAGCAGCGGATATCGTCACCCTCCCGGACCACGCCGAATTCCATCGAGAACCAGAACACGTCGGCCAGGAACTTCAGCGCCCGATCGGTTTCCAGCCGATTGACGGCCTCGCCGACGGCCGCGTAGATCTCGGCGAAGCGCGGGCTGGCGATCTGGTTGGCATGACCAATGATCTCGTGGATGGCATCCGGCTCCGGCGTGTACAGCGGCGCGGAGTGGTGCCGGATGTACTGGGTGGAGTGGAAGATCCGGTCGGCGAACGATCCGAAGAACTGACGCAGCGGCACCAGCCCGGCGGCGGGCACGTAGCGGAAGCCGGTGAGCGGCGCGAGCAGGGCGGAGACCTCGTCCAGCTGTGGAATGTGGTCGGTGGGCAGGCCGAGCAGCGCCGCCGCGTCCCGCACTTCCGAGCAGGCGTATCTCTCGTGTTTACGCCGCAGTTCGGCGGAGACGATGCGCCATACCTGCTGCTCCTCGTCTGTGTAGTCGATGCGCGGTTGCGGCTGGCCGGGTCGGTATTCCAGTGCCATCGCGGCGATCGCGTTGCGGCGCGCCCGGTAAGCCGGGTCGTGCACGCCAGGGTGCTCGTCGCTCAAATGCACCGTCACGTCGCCGTCGCCGGTTCGGGTCACGGGCGAATACAGCTGTGCCTCGGTGAACATACTTCGATGCAAGCACTACCGGGTCTGGTCGACAACAAAAGCCCGACGAACTACGCAAATTGCCTATCTGACCCGGTTATTTGGTGTCACTGCTAGCCGTGCATGGGCGGGTCGGTCCAACGATGGAGTGAATGAATCTTGCATTATTCGGCTACGGCGTTGCGGGCCGTGACGCAAGATGACGGAGTAAGTGAAGGAGGGCGCATGAAAAACGAAGTCCCCGTCAGCGGCGCCGTACGGATCGAACCCGATCGGCGACTGCTCGCCGCGGCCGCGGCCATCATGGGCACCGCGACCAGCACCGCGACCGTCAACGAGGCGCTGCGCCGCATCGTGGTGCACGAGCGCCAGCTGCGTCACCTGGAAAGGCTTGCGGCAGGGGTACTTTCGAACGCATTCGCCCCGGACCCGCTGGCGGTGGAACGCTAGGCCCTCAGTGCTCGGCGGCCCGCGCCGGGCAGTTGGTATCGGGTGGCGGCGTCAGATCGGTCAGATATTTGATCACCGGCTCGTCGACGCATGGACCGCTGGTGAACGCCGCGCCGTGCTGGACCCCGTCGAAGGTGATCAGCGCGGCGTTGAACGCCTGGGCCATGTGCAGCGCGCCCTGATACGGCGTCGCCGGATCGATCTTCGCCGCGACGACGACGATCTTCGGCAGGCCCGGCGCCTTCGGCTGATGCGGTTGGGCATTCGTCGGGATCGGCCAGAAGGCGCAGGTGTCGAGGGCCGACAGCTTGCTGCGCAGCCCATCGTCGAAGGCCGGGCCTGCGGCCCTGGCACGACGGTCGATCTCGGCGGCCGTCACCCGGTCGGTCACCCGGATATTCTCCAGGCAGCGCACCGCCTGGTTCAGGCCCTGGTCGGCCGACTCCTGATACGAGGTCGCCTCCTGCTGCATGCCGTCGCCGTGGCCGTGCGCGAGCTCGGTCAGGCCCTTGGTCAGCGCGGGCCACAGTTTCGGGCTGTACATGGCGGAGATGGTCGCGGTGATGGCGTCGGTGTAGTCGAGCCCCCGCTTGTCGGCCGTCGGCGCCGGCCGCTCCATGAGCGGCAGCACCAGCTTGCGGTAGGCGTCGGTCGTCTGTTTGGGATCGGTGCCGAGCGGACAGTCGGGTGATTTGGCGCAGTCCGCGGCGTACGCGTCGAAGGCGGCCTGGAAACCGCCCGCCGAGGCGACCGGATCGACGATGTTGGTGGTCGGGTCGACGGGCGCGTCGAGCACCATCGCCCTGACCCGGTCCGGGAACATCTCGGCATAGGTCGAACCGATCCTGGTGCCGTACGACGCGCCGAAATAGGTGAGCTTCGCATCGCCGAGCACCGCCCGGATCACATCGAAATCCCGTGCCACGTCGACGGTTCCGACGTGGGCGAGTAGTGCCGCTCCGGTGCGTCGCAGACAGGAATTGGCGTAGTTCTCGTGCTCTTCCTCGGCCTCGTCGATCTCAACCAGCTGGCCGGTGTTCAGCACGCGCAGATCGGTCATCCGCTCCTTGGCGGTCTGGCACTGGACCAGCGGGGTAGACGCGCCGAGCCCGCGCACGTCGATGCCGATGATGTCGAAGTGCTCGGACAGCGGGGTTTTGCCGAGGTAAATCGGCAGATCCAGGCCGGGCCCGCCCGGACCGCCCGGATTGGTGAGCAGCGAGCCGGTCTTCGAACCCTTGGCGCGCAGCCGGGAAATGGCGATTCGCGCGGTCTCCCCGTTGGGGTCGGCGTAGTCGACCGGCACCATGATCCGCGCGCAGTCGAGGCCGGCCTCGGTCAGGCCGCGCCAGCCCGGGTAGCCGTCGCAGGAGCCCCACGAGACGGTCTGGTGGTAGAAGCGGTCGAGCGTCGGCGCGGGCGGTGGCGCGGGCTTTTCGGTGGTGCAGGCCGTCACGAGCAGCACGGCGGCCGCGATCATGGTGGGCGGCAGGAGGATTCGCTGGGATTTCGCGGTTCCCTTGCGCCGATTGAGCATTCGTTTGTCCCCGAGTACGTCCAGTGGTCCCCTCAGTCTGCCGTACCGGCGCGGATCCGCAATCGGGGATACCCGCCGCGGCCGCCCGCACCCGACATGTCGGTGGGTGCTGGCATGATCCGAATCCACCACCGCACCCGAGGGGGACCGATGTCGATACCGATTGCCAATCTGCCCTCCGCCGCGCGCCCGCGCGAGCGGCTGCTCGCCCTCGGCCCACACGCGCTCAGCGACGGCGAACTGCTCGCGCTGCTGCTGCGCCAGGGCCGCCGCGGTACGAGCGCGCTGGACATGGCCACCGAACTGCTCGCCGAACACGGCGGACTCACCGGGCTTTCCGGCGCCCGCCCCGAGGAACTGTCCCGGCGCACCGGCGTCGGCGCGGCGAAGGCCGCCGCGATCGTCGCGGCATTCCACCTCGGTTCGCGGGCCCGCGGCCGCACCGATACCGCGCCGCGGCTGACCGGCACCGCCGAGGTCGCCGCGGTGGCGCTGCCGATGTTCGCGGGCGTCCGCGTCGAGCGGCTGCTGGTGCTGGTATGCGATGCGCAGAATCGCCTGCGGCACAAGATGTTCGTGGCGGAGGGCGCGCTCGACCAGGTCATCGTCCCGGTGCGCGAGGTGCTGAATACGGTGCTGCGGCACGACGGCCGCGCCTTCGCCATCGTGCACAACCACCCGTCCGGCGATCCGAATCCGAGCATGGACGACCGCCGCACCACCGCCCGGCTCATCGCCGCCGCCGATACGGTCGGCCTGCGCTTCCTCGACCATGTGGTGATCGCGGGCGAGCGCTGGTCGACCGTGCCGCCGCTGGTCCAGGTCGAATGAGCGGGCGTGCCCGGGTCGCCGATCACCGGGCGGCGAGCCAGGATTCGGTATAGCCGTCGATCTCGCCGATCAGTGCGGTCTTCGCGGCGTCGTCGAGAAATGAGGCGGTTACGGCATTTCTCGCGAGGTTCGCCAGGCCGCGCTCGTCGAGGTTCAGCAGGTCGGCCGCCACCGCGTACTCGGTATTGAGGTCGGTGCCGAACATCGGCGGATCGTCGGAGTTGATCGTGACCAGCACGCCGGCCTCGATCATCCGCGCGATCGGATGATCGGCGAGCGAGGGCACGGCGCGGGTCGCGACATTCGAGGTCGGGCACACCTCGAGCGGGATGCGCAGGTCGGCCAGGTGCCGCAGCAGCCGCGCATCCCGCACGGCGCTGGTGCCATGGCCGATCCGTTCGGCGCGCAGCTCGGTGAGCGCGTCCCAGATCGTGGCGGGGCCGGTCGTCTCGCCCGCGTGCGGCACGCTGTGCAACCCGGCGGCGATCGCGCGGTCGAAAACCGGTTTGAATTGCGGTCGTGGCACACCGGTTTCCGGACCGCCGAGGCCGAACGAGACCAGTCCGTCGGGGCGCAGGCGGTCGGCGGTGGCGAGCCGGACGGTCTCCTCCGCGGCCGCCAGCCCCTGCTCCCCGGGTATGTCGAAGCACCAGCGCAGCCGGATGCCGAAATCGGCCTCGGCCGTAATTCTGGCGTCCTCGATCGCGTCGAGGAAACCGCGCGGATCGATGCCGCGGATCACCGAACTGTATGGCGTGACGGTGAGTTCGGCGTACCGGATGTGCTGCCCGGCCATATCGCGGGCGATCTCGTAGGTCAGCAGCCGGACGTCCTCCGGTGTGCGGATCAGATCCACCACCGACAGGTAGACCTGGATGAAATGCGCGAAGTCGGTGAATCTGAAGTAATCGGCAAGTGCCTCAGCGTTTTTCGGAACCGGTGAATCCCGGTGGCGGGACGCCAATTCCGCGACGATGCGGGGTGAGACGGAGCCGACGTGATGGACGTGCAGTTCGGCTTTGGGCAGTTCGGCGATGAACGCGGACAGGGCGGTCAAGCTGTCACCTCCGGCGAAGATCGGGCTGTGGTCAGCGTAAGACATTGCCGCGCACCGGAACTCGGATCGTTCGCATTCGGGTGAGTCGATCGTGACCGAGATCTCTAGTGTGCCTCTTTACCTCGAGTGCGGTTCAGGTTCAAGAATCGTCCCATGACTTCTACGGAACCCGCGGCCGGGTGGCGTGACCTGGTCACGGATGGGCGTATCGGTGCTGCCATCGTGCTGGCCGGTGGCACCGCACTGTACGCGATCAGCAGCTACGTGACCGCGAGCCTACTGCCCACCGCCATTCAGGATATCGGCGGTGCGCGTTACCTCGCCTGGGCCACAACGGTTTTCGTAGTGGCATCGATCTTGTCGTCCACCTTGGTCAGCAAAATGCTCGCGGTGCGCGGGCCGATCGGCTCGTATCTCACCGGCTTCGGCCTGTTCTCGGTCGGCACCGTGATCTGCGCGGCGAGTCCGGTGATGGCGGTCATGCTGGTCGGGCGCACCGTGCAGGGATTCGGTGGCGGTCTGCTGATGGGGCTGGGCTATTCGGTGATCCACATCGCGTATCCGCAGCGGTTGCGGGCGAGGGCGGCGGCGTTGGTGTCGGCGATGTGGGGCGTCGGCACCTTCGTCGGTCCGGCGCTCGGCGGCGTCTTCGCCCAATTGGGCGTGTGGCGTTTGGCTTTCGTGGCGCTGGCGGTGCTGTGTGTCGCGATCGGGGCCGTCGTCCCGTTCGCGTTGCGCGGCAGCGAACCCAGCGGACACGCGCACCGGATTCCGGTCGCCTCGCTGGCGCTGTTGACCACCGCCGCGGCCCTGCTCAGCATCGGCAGCGTGTTGCACGGCGGATGGACGGCGCTCGCCATCGCGGGCGCGCTGGCCGTGATCGCCGGCTTCCTCGCACACGAGCGCCGGGCGGCGGTCTCGGTGCTGCCGCGACTGACCTTCGTTCGCGAATCGCCGCTGCGCTGGATCTATCTGACGATGATCGGCGTCGCGATCGGGATAAGCCTGGAGAACTTCATTCCGCTGTTCGCACAGGAACTCGGCAGGATGGTGCCGCTGGTCGCGGGCTTCGTCGGTGCCGCGGCCTCGCTGGCCTGGACGGTGGCGCAGATCTTCAGCGTCAACGCGACCGGGCACCGCGCCACCGAGCGCTTGCGGATCGTCGGCCCCGTCGTGCTGTCCACCGGGCTCTTCCTCACCGCGATCTGCCAGATCCGCGACGGCGGCATCGCGATGATCGTCGTCTGGATCGTCTGCATGATGGTCGCGGGCGCCGGAATCGGTTTGGCCTGGCCGCATTTGGCCACCGCGGTAATGGGCGCGAGCCCGGATCCGGCCGAGGGGCAGCAGGCCGCCGCGGCGATCGGCACTGTCCAACTCATCGCCAACACCTTCGGCGCCGCGATCTCCGGCGTGCTGGTGAACCTCGGCGATCCGTCCCCGCTGCGTTCGGCTCGCTTCCTGGAAATCGGGCTGGCGGTCATCGCCGCACTCGGCGTCCTGAGCGCGCTGGCCGCTCGGCGGCCCGCGAACCAGGCCGTGCCCGCCGCCGCACTGGCCGAGACCATCGCCTGACCCGTCGGGGGCACATGCCGCGCCTGCGCCCGGATCCTCGATTTCGACCAACTGTGTTCGGCGACAATCGATGTCGTGACGCAGGCGGGGTGTGGATGACGATGCCCGCCACGACGCCGCATGCCGGTCCGGTCGTGGCGGTCATCGTCCTCGGCACGATTCTCGACCCGCTCGACGCCGCCATGGTCGCCGTCGCGCTGGCCCCAATGCACACCTACTTCGGTATTTCCGTCGCCGAAGTCTCGCTGCTGGCTCGAACGACAGTGCCATACGCCTGTTCGCCGCAACCCCTCTTCGCCGCTGGCGTGCTGATCACCATCATGAATGTCGCCCGCCGGGTGAAAAGCCATGGGCACGAGGTGGATTCGCCGAGCGCGGCACGGTGAACGCCCGCGCTCGAGATATGAGTTGACTGCCGATGTCTTCTGCGCCGCTATCTCCGGTTTGCATGTGAACCTGCGCTGCATTCGGGTCGCTACCTGGAGATCGGATAGACGTCCATGGGCCGCGCCCGCCGTGTTCCGGATAAGTCGCCGATAAACCGTTGATGCATCATCAAGTTATTGAGCGCCCCAAAATATATTGGCATTCCGGTACGGCGGACGTATTCAGTAGGGCGCTCATCTGCTGAATTGACTGTTCGCGCATGCGTATTGACTATTCGCGCACGGCGTTGCGCTCGGGCTTTCCGGCGGTGCGCGGTTGATGTAGCCTTTGCAACGGCGGCCTACTTGCGCGATCGCATCGGTGCGGCAGCAGCTGGTGTTAACGTTGGAGTGGCGTTCGAAAACGGGGAGAGTTTGTAGTTGTTCAATTGTGTTCGGGGCGGGTACGTCTTGTGTGTTAATTCATCGCTCGATGTGCGGGGGTCCTCGGTGCAATCGGGCGACGATATGTATGCGACTGGTCGATGGGGGTAGCTTATGGTCACCGAAAATTCGGACCCACGGCCGGATGTCAACCCGTGGCCGGTATTGAAGGAAAAAGCCTCGCGGCGTCAGCTCAAGTTTCGCCCTGAAGTCGCGTATGGAATAGCCGATGCCGCCGCCGCGACCATTGGACATGTGCGTTCGCTGCAATTGGATGCGAGAGCGCTCGCCAAGAAGAAGCCGCTGTCGAATTTGCCTTCGGGGACCGAACTGAGCAATGTCTTCACCGACCGGGCCGCCGCACTCGACGACATCATGGGCACACATCTCGGGATACTGCAGGACCTGGTCGACACGATGATCGCGGCAGGTAAGGCGTACGACCGCGTCGATGTGGACAATGCGGGCTCGGTATCCGCGGCCGGGCTCACCGGCAAGGACTATCAGGGCAAACTCGACGAGATCACGGTGCCGCAGGAGCCGATCCGGATCCGGCCGTACGACGATGTCATACCGGACCATTCCGAACCGAACGGATGCGCTCCCTCGGAAATGTCCAAGGAACTGCGGGCGCTCGCGGACCGCGAAACCATTCCGATTCATCCGGAACCGCCGGCCCAGTCCTGGCGAACTCTGCACGAATTGCGCGTGCACATCGAATACAACATGGTCGTGGCGGAGATGGCGGACTGGGCATACCGCTGTAAACGCCTCGGTGAAGACCTGGATATGTCGTTCGCCGATCTCGGTGGCAAGGCGACCACACACGCCGCGGACTGGGAGGGCGATGCGAAAGAGGTCGCCGCCTCGGCCATCCAAAAATATGTCACGAGTACGAAGCCGCTGCGTGCGGCCATGAATCTGATGGCCGAGAACGCGGATCTGACGAGGCAGTATCTGGCGTGGACGCATGCGGGCATGCCGGTGGAGCCGGAGAATCCGCATGATCAAAGCGCATTGGAGGATTACGACGGGGCGACCGGTGATACGGTCGCGGACAAACTTCCCGAATATCAGCAGAGGTTCGCCGAGCGGTATCTCGCCAATCTGGCATTGACCGCCGAATATGTTCCGGCTTTTCCCCGTCCGGAAGCCTCCTTCAGTGGGCTGTCCGGCCTGCCCGCCCAAGAGATCAGAGGGCGGCTCGGTGATGTCGGCGGCAGGAACTCCATCATCCGGGCCGGGCTGCGCTCGGGTCTGGACGACCTGTTGTCGCGCGGCCCGCTCGACCTTTCCGGGGATATCACCTTGCCGCAGCCGGAAATCGATCAGCCACAGCATATTTCGGAGGACGAGCCGGATCAGGACCAGCCGGAGGGGCAGGGCGAGGACGATCCGCAATCGGACGATCCGCAGCCCGACGACCCGCAACCGGACGATCCGCGGCATTCGGGCCAGTCCGGACTCGACGGTATGTCGTCGGCATCGCAGGGTTTGCAGCAGCTGTTATCGGCCGCGCAACAGGCGGCGGCGCAGCGCTCGCTGGAGCCCGCGATGAGCTCGAAACCGCCTTCGGAGGTCGACAAGGAGAAGCTGTCCATGCCGACGAACAAATCGGCAGGGCTGCCCAAATCAGGGCTGCCCAAACTCGGCGGCAGCCCGTTCGGCCCGGCGTTGCCGAAGGAATTGACCCAGCCGCAGGCGAGCAGGATGTTTCCGCGCGCTGGTCTACCGACGAGCCGCGACGGTTCCCCGGCCCGCGTCAGCGCGCCTGCGCCGGTCGCAGGCGCGTCGGGCGCACCGGGTATGTCGGGTGCGCCCGCGCGCGGCGCCCAAGGCGACGAGAAACACCAGACCTCGCCGGCCTTGAAGTCGCCCGAGAACCTGGATGACGCGATAGGGGATCCGATGATCGTCGGAAGGCCGGTGCTGGATATATGAATCAGCACTGGAGTTTCACCGATCTGGAATTCGTCGCGTTGTGGGCGCCGCTGCGGGAGGATGTGTTGCCGCAGCCGTTCACCCACGTCACCGATATTTCGAGTGGTGCGCAGTACGAGTACGAATTGCGCTCGGCGCGTGCGCGATTGGATTCCATCGCGGATGGCGCGCGCGAGCTGATGCTGCAGGATATCGCGCGTCCGGACCTCACCGTTCTCGTGCGTGCACTGGACGGTCGTGATCGGCGCGATCCCGCGGGCAGCATTCGCATGCTGGCCGCGCGCCGCGAGGAACGGGGATATCTGGTAACCCAGCTACCGGGGCGAACGGTCGACCACAGCGGTGGATTCACGGTGACCGAATGCCACGCTCTCGATCTGGCCGCGACCGTGGTTGCCGCATTGCCGGATGTGCCGCCCGGCCGACAGGGGCGGGTCACCTTACCCGGGCACGACGACGGGATGGATCATTCCTTCGAAATGGCGCGCTGGCGCGACACATTCGACGATACCGAGGAACGCGGCCGGAATTTCCTGCGCGCACCGGCGCCGACCATCGGCCGGATCGAGATCCGTCAGGGTGTTTCGCGTTTCGGCCCCCGCGGCCGGACGATTCGGGTGCTTTTCTGGCGCGATCTGCTCGACGACGGGCGCTATGCGATCGTCCCGGCGAATCCCCCGGTCGCGGCTCCGGCCAATGCCCGAGCACTCATCGACATGCTCGACACCGAGATATCGACGATCGTACGCGCGATCGAGGACGAACAGGCTTTTCAGGAGGCATGAGTGATACCAACGCATTTCCGCGACCGAAGGCAGTGGTAAATGGAAATCGATGATGTAGCGCGGATTTTCGCGGAGACACAAGAACAGATCGCGGCGTTGCAGACACGCATCAGCGAAACCCTGTCGGGATTCGAGCAGCAGACGTTCGAGGGACGGTCGGCCGATGGTCGCGCAATCGTGGTTGTCGCGCCGGACGGCATGGTGCGGCGCATCGAACTTCCCGGCGGACTCGGCAATGATTCGGTGCCGGCCGGGCAACGGTTCAACGAACTGACCTGGGGCTCCTCGGGCAGCGATCTGGCGTTGACCTGCCGGTCCATGGTGGAGGCGATCAATACCGCGCGGAAATCGGCCGTCCAGACCGGCATTGCGGTGCTACGCGAGGAGTTTCCGCAGGCCTTCGACCTGCTGACCGATCTGGAACCCACGCGGCCGGCCACGCCGAGCTGATCGGAGAAAATACTGTGTCGGATTTCGATAAACTATATTCGCGAGTCCAGCAAATGAATCGGGACTGGAATCGCAAAATTCAAAATATTCGGGACGGGCAGCCGGAGCTGGCGCAATGGCTGCACCAGGTCACGGTGCGGGATCCGCAACTCGCCACCGAATTCGGGACGGTGACCATCGACGGACTCGGCACATTGCGGTCCATCGATCTCGACCCGCACAAGGTATCCGATGTTTATGAGGCTGACGTCGTCGCGGCCGTTGTCACCGCCGTCAATACCGCGCTCGAGGACGTGCGGTCGGCCGATACGAAAGGAGTTCGACCATGACGAGCCGCCCCGTTGTTCGCATGGAAGTCAAGGCGGTGCGTCAGGAGGCGAACGCTATCAAGAATTGTGCGACACATTATCGGGCCGCGGCGGATGGAATCGCCCATGCGCCGATGCAGGACGACGATCTCGGTTTGTTCGCCAGGGATCTGGTGGGGCAATTCAATGCCGCCTTTTCCGTCATCGAACAGAAACTTCGGCAGAGCGAGAAAACCGTGACCAGGGCAGGTGAAGGTCTCGACGAGGTCGCCACACTGTTCGAAGGCATGGACGGAAAGGGCTACGAGGAGCTCACCGCCTCGTCCCAGAAGGTGCAGGGCTCGCATGGGTGAGAAGACCGACCAGTGCTATCCCGTACCTCCGGGGCGGGATCTGAAAAGCCTGCCGCCCTTTCCGCAGCATCAGGCGGCCACCCTGGTGGCCGTCGCGGATGATGTCGGGGTGCCCGGCGTTCGCGAGGTGATCGATATGGTGCGCGATCTCCTGGGGCATCCGGAATCGGTGCAGTCCATCATCTACACCTGGATTGATGCGAATTCTCATCTGACCTCGGCGACCGACGGCAGCAGTTCCGCCGATTCGCCGGGCACCGCTGGCCTTCAGGATTCCGCGGAGAACCTGCAGGCGTATTGGACCGGTGATGGTTGCAACAGCGCCGTCGCCTACGTCGGCCACATCATCGATGCGACCGAGGCCGCCAAGGTAATTCTCAAACAAGTATATGAGGAGATGGGTAATCTCCGCGATCGAATCGTCAAGAATTACACCGATTCGATCGACAACATAAACCAGGCGGCCGCTGCGGTCATCGACTATCTGGACGGTATTCCCGAGATCGCCATCAAGCTGGATATCGGTGGCGCCGCAAAGCATGTCGGGGAATTTCTGAAAAAGCTCGTAGACACCCTCCACAAGATCGCCAATGATCTCATCAACTACGTGAATACCGTGCAGGGTGAAGTCTCGAAAATCCATGGCTCTGCATCGCTTTTGAAAGTCCCCATCGCGATCGCCGACGCGGCCTTCAATAGCAAGAAATGGCACGTGAAGCCGGACTAGAAGCATAGGCCGCCTTCGCTTTTCAGCGAAGGCGGCCTTCTCGCTCAGCCCTATTGGGCGGCCAGCTGGGCCAGCCGCAGATTGTTACCGGACGGGTCGCGGAACGCGCAGTCGATCCCGTACGGCCGCTGCTCCGGCTTTTCGACGAACTCGACACCGCGCGCCGACATTGCCTCGTAATCGGCCTGCACGTCGTCGGTGGTCAGAAACACCGTTCCGGCAAAGCCTTTCGACATGAGGTTGCGCACCTCGGTTTGTGTCCCGGCATCCATGACCGGCTCACCGGGGATGGCCATCAACACGATCTCCACGTCGGGCTGACCGGCGGGACCCACCGAGAGCCACCGGAAGTCGCCCATCTCCGGCACGCTGATATCGCTGCGCAGTTCCAGGCCGACCTGCTTGGTGTAGAACGCGAGCGCCGCGTCCTGATCGTGTACCCACAGTTGCACGCTGCTGATCTTCATCGTGTTCTCCTCGCTCTGATGTTCGAGGGAACACTAACTTTCGGCGGCCGTCGAGTCTTCTCGAAACGTGCTGCGTTGCGGTCTGCCGAAGAACCGCACCATGCACGCCGGGATCCGCGCGTAATCCGCCGCCGGGGGAAATGCCGCCCGGTACGCCGTCGGCGAGCGCCCGTAGGTTCTGGTGAAGCTGGTGGTGAAGGATCCGACGCTCTGCCAGCCCACCAGGAAACAGATTTCGGCCACCGGACGGTCGGTCGTCCGTAGCAGCGCGGCGGCCCGTTCGAGCCTGCGGGTCAACAGGTAGCCGTGTGGCGACTCCCCGAACGCCCGCCGGAACTCGCGGCTGAAATGCGCGCGCGACAGTCCGGCGGCGCGCGCCATATCCTCCACACCCAGCGGCTCCGCATACCGCGCGTCGGCGAGATCCTTGGCCTTCAACAGATGCCGGGCGATCGGGACAGAAACCACGTGGTCAGTATGCCCGTATCGCTACCGCGGATCCGGCCTGGGCGGACAAACTCGGGCGGGAATCGACCGAATCGCCTTCGACGGGAAGCGAAATGTCCGCGCAGGCCGGGTGCCTCCGCACCAGCGTTCAATATCCGGGTCCACCCCAGGGGCAATGATCGGCCCATGAGCAAGACCAAGATCGCCGTTGTGCTCCGGGACGATCTCGCCACCTGGCAGCGACTCAACGTGACCGCGTTCCTGGCGAGCGGCATCGCGGTGGGCTGCCCATCCACCGGCGAGGCCTATCAGGACGGGTCCGGCACGAAATATCTGCCGATGTTCACCGACCCCGTGCTGGTCTACGCCGCCGCCCCCGCGGACATCGACGCCGCCTACCAGCGAGCACTGAGCCGCGAACTCCCGATGGCCATCTACCCCGAGGACCTCTTCGGCACCTTCAACGACGAGGACAACCGCACCGCAGTACGCGCCCTCACCCCCGACAACCTCCGACTCGCCGGCTTCGCCCTACACGGCCCGCGCAACGCCATCGACAAAGTAATCAAAGGCCTACCACTACACCCATAACCCAGGTCGCCCTCGAATGACGAAGGCCGCCTTCGTCTTTCGACGGAGGCGGCCTTCGGGTGGGTGTGGGGTCAGCACGCCACGCGTACATAGATCCGGGCCCGGCCGCCGCCGTCAGCGTGCACGACAACCCATCTCGCGGGAATCTGGGACGCTTCCTTGGCGTATTCATTCCCGTAATCGGACTTCAATGCATCCGCTACACCTTTTTCCTGCCAGTATGTCGAACGCCATTCGTTCGGAACCCCCGGCATGAAGTTGCTCAAGCCCGAAAGTTCCTTGAACGACGCCGTTTCGGCTTGCGGAATGTCGGTAACCAGCTCCAGTACCCGGTCACCATTGAAGGATTGATTTCGATTTTCGGCCACCACCTTGGGAGGTGTCGCGAAATGTATATTCCCGCACTTCGCCACTTCGCCCAAGGTATTGGAATCGGTGGTGCAACTGCTCAGTGCAAGCAATGCGGCAACCAAGGCTATGCCCCGATACTGTATCGGTCGCATTTCACCTCCGATCGTGACGGATGCGAGATCAAAGCGCCCCTGACCAGTAGCCGCCGCCATCGGGTGTGCCGTCCCCGCGGACTCGGAAGCTCCGTGCCCAACCGGCCTCCTCCAGCTGCCTCATATCTCCGTCGACACCCGTCTTGAAGGCCCGCTCGATATCCCATGAACCATCCGAGCTCAAATGATAATAGTAGAAGTCGTAGATATATACAGTATACCAAATTTTGGCCGTCAGCCCGTTGGTGTCATCCGATTTGGCCACGGTGACGTCGCTTCCTACGGCGATGGAAAAGTGGCCGAGCGCGTAGGTGATGTCCGAATTGTCGGTGACGTTCACTCCCGCATCCCAATCGCTCGTAATTTCCCTCTTGGGTCCGATGGTGTTGGATCGCGGAGGGCTGTGTTCTTCGCCTGCGTCCTGATCTGGTCGAGCTGTTCCTGAACCGTATTCTTGACCGCGCTCGATGACAAAATCTTTTGCACATTGGCTGGGCTTATCCGATACTCGTAGCCCTCGCGATTATTTCCGAGGTAGGTGCCCAACAGGTCGGAAGCGAAGTCATAGCCATGCAGGTCGAAGTAGGCCTGAACACCTGCGGCCTCGGCGCTGTTCGCGGTCGCGGCCGCTTTGTCCCATGGCCAATTTCGCCAGCCGTATCTGGCTCGATCCGCAGGCAGCGGTTGATCAGAGGGCGGATGCAAGGCTCTCCTCCCACCAAACGTTGCCGCCGAATCCGTAACGGACGGTTCCGAAATCCACGGAAACCTTGTCCGGCGGCCGCAGCAATATCGTGTCGAGCGGCGGCAATGCTCGGCCGACCTGATACTCGAGCGCGCTCCGCATACTCTGGACGATATCCTTTATCGTGTTGTCACGAGATTTGGTGTCGTTCTGGAGGGTGGAAATCGAGGAGGTTATCTCGCTCTTGATGCTGTCTCGCATGGGTCGATCTGCCAGCTGGCCCCAAACGCCCAGTGGCAGTGTGAAACCCAGAAAGCTCATCGGATGCAACAGTCCGGTAGTCAGCGCTATCGTCTGATTGTAGACGAGATGTTCGATGCATTCCCCGCCCTGTTCGAGGATATTAGCGACTCGCTCCATATCAGAACTTCTTACGGCGATATCCTCGCGTAAAGTGGCCGCAGCGCTCATAAATGCCTGTGCCGCTGTTCCGGACCAACTTCCGCTGAGCCACCGAGTGCCGCCGGAAATATTCTCCGAAATCACATAATCGTTCACGCTGAGTAGGCGAATCCGTCGGCCCGATGTACGCAATGTTTCCCAGTCGGAAGCGATTGGTGCGAGAAATTCTGCGGCCGGCCGCATGCCGACCGTCTGCTCCAGTTTCTCATCGAATGGTGATATCAGTCGGATCCCGGCCTCCACGATACGCCGCACCTCGAACTTGTCATCCTGAACCTCCGGCAGGCTGGGGAATTGCAATCCGCTGAAGCGAATCTGGCCAACCGGCGTTGTCTCGCCACCGCGCTGACGGCATCCGGTGAAATGCCCGAAGTTGCTGCCGCCAAAGCATCTGCGTATTGTTGGTCCTGATTCTGATAGCGTTGACTGGCGTTACCGAGTTCTTGGCCGAGCGAATCCAGCTTGTTCCGGTTCTGCTGATGAGCGGCCGTAATATTCTCGTGGAATATCTGAAACGAAGTAGCGAGGGTTGACAACAAGCCGGTTGCCTGATTCGGCAAGGATATCGCGCCGGTTATGCTCGAGGCGCTCGACCAGAAATGGTCTGCGATGGATTTCAAATCTGTCCCGAAGCCCGCTACCTTGGCGGGCGCGGCCATGAAATCATCCATGTGTCCCCCTACCCTGCACATGACAAGACATGTCGGTCGTCGATCGCTGCGGAAACGGTAACAGACAGGTTTGCTTCGGGAAAGAAGATCCGCCTTCTGGTCTGCTGCACCTCGAGAGCGGTGGTAGCGACGCAGGTCGGCCTCGAAAGACGAAGGCCGCCTTCATCTTTCGATGGAGGCGGCCTTCGGGGTGGGTGGGGTCAGCGGGCGAAGAGGAGGGCGCGCTTGACTTCCTGGATGGCCTTCGTTACCTCGATGCCGCGGGGGCAGGCGTCGGTGCAGTTGAAGGTGGTGCGGCAGCGCCAGACACCTTCGACGTCGTTGAGGATGTCGAGGCGTTCGCGGGCGCCCTCGTCGCGGCTGTCGAAGATGAAGCGGTGCGCGTTGACGATGGCGGCGGGGCCGAAGTAGCTGCCGTCGCTCCAGTACACGGGGCAGGAGGTGGTGCAGCAGGCACACAGGATGCACTTGGTGGTGTCATCGAAGCGGTGCCGGTCGGCCTGGCTCTGGATGCGTTCGCGGGTCGGCTCGTTGCCTGAGGTGATCAGGTACGGCTTCACCGCGCGGAACGCGTCGAAGAACGGCTCCATATTCACCACGAGATCCTTCTCCACGGGCAGGCCGCGGATCGGCTCGACGGTGACGGTCAGCGACTTGCCGTCCTTGGGCAGCATGTCCTTCATCAGCACCTTGCAGGCCAACCGGTTCACACCGTTGATCCGCATGGCATCCGAACCGCACACGCCGTGCGCGCACGACCGGCGGAAGGTGAGCGTGCCGTCCAGGTAGGACTTGATGTAGATGAGCACGTTCAGGAAGCGGTCGGTCGGCAGGACCGGCACCTGGAACGACTCCCAGTGCGCGCCCTTGTCGTCCTCCGGATTGAACCGGGCCACCTTCACGGTGATCATCACCGAGCCCTCGGGGACCGGTGCGGGAGCCTGCGTCGTCGGTTCGGCTACGGCAGTCATCAGTACTTACGCTCCATCGGCTCGTAGCGGGTCTGCACCACCGGTTTGAAGTCGAGGCGGATATCGGCGATCAGATCCGCACCCTGCTTGTATGCCATGGTGTGCCGCATGAAGTTGACGTCGTCGCGGTCCGGGTAATCCTCGCGGGCGTGACCGCCGCGCGATTCCTTGCGGTTGAGCGCACCGACAACGGTGACCTCGGCCAGCTCGAGCAGGAAGCCGAGCTCGACCGCCTCCAGCAGATCGCTGTTGTATCGCTTGCCCTTGTCCTGCACCGTGATTCGGGAGTAGCGCTCCTTGAGCGCGTGGATGTCGGTGAGCGCCTGCTTGAGGGTGTCCTCGGTGCGGAACACGGCGGCGTTCATATCCATCGTGTACTGCAGTTCGGTGCGGATATCGGCGACCCGCTCGTTGCCGTGATCGCTCAGCAGCTGCGCCAGCCAGGACTGCACCATCGCGGCCGGATTCTCCGGCATCTCGACGAATTCGGTGCGCTGGGCGTATTCGGCGGCGGCGATGCCGGAGCGGCGACCGAACACGTTGATGTCGAGCAGCGAGTTGGTGCCGAGGCGGTTCGAGCCGTGCACCGAGACGCATGCGCATTCGCCCGCCGCGTACAGGCCGGGCACCACATCGGTGTTGTTGCGCAGCACCTCGCCGCGGATCCTGGTCGGGATGCCACCCATCACGTAGTGGCAGGTCGGCATGACCGGAACCAGTTCCTTCACCGGGTCGACACCAAGGTAGGTGCGGGCGAATTCGGTGATGTCGGGCAGTTTCTCCTCGAGCACGTCCTCGCCGAGGTGGGTGACGTCGATGTAGACGTAATCCTTGTTCGGCCCGGCGCCGCGACCCTCCAGCACCTCGAGCACCATCGAGCGGGCGACGATATCGCGCGGCGCGAGGTCCTTGATGGTGGGGGCGTAGCGCTCCATGAAGCGCTCACCGCTGGCATTGCGCAGGATGCCGCCCTCGCCGCGGACGGCCTCCGAGATGAGGATGCCGAGCCCGGCCAGACCTGTCGGATGGAACTGGTGGAATTCCATGTCCTCCAACGGAAGTCCCTTGCGGAATACGATGGCCATACCGTCGCCGGTCAGCGTGTGCGCGTTGGAGGTGGTCTTGTACATCCGGCCGGAACCGCCGGTGGCGAAGACGATCGACTTCGCGTGGAAGACGTGGATCTCGCCGGTGGCCAGCTCGTAGGCGACGACGCCGGTCGCGACCTGGCCGCGGTCGGTATCGCTCATGACCAGGTCGAGCACGTAGAACTCGTTGAAGAACTCCACGTCGTGCTTGACGCAGTTCTGGTACAGCGTCTGCAGGATCATGTGGCCGGTGCGGTCGGCGGCATAACATGCGCGGCGCACCGGGGCCTTGCCGTGATCGCGGGTGTGGCCGCCGAAGCGACGCTGGTCGATCTTGCCCTCAGGGGTCCGGTTGAACGGCAGACCCATCTTCTCGAGGTCCATCACCGCGTCGATGGCCTCCTTGGCCATGATCTCCGCGGCGTCCTGGTCGACCAGGTAGTCGCCACCCTTGACAGTGTCGAAGGTGTGCCACTCCCAGTTGTCCTCTTCGACATTGGCCAGTGCGGCGCACATACCACCCTGCGCCGCGCCGGTGTGGCTGCGGGTCGGGTACAGCTTGGTCAGGACCGCCGTCCGGACACGCGGACCAGCTTCGATCGCCGCGCGCATGCCCGCGCCACCGGCGCCGACGATCACGACGTCGTAGCGATGCTCCTGAACGGGTCGGGATTCAGTCATCGAGGTGGCCTGTTCCTAACTGATGTTGGGGTCGAAGGTGAAGATGACGTAGGTGCCGACGGCCATGATCAGGATCATCGAGACGGCCAGCAGGGTGTTCAGCCAGAACCGGGTCGAGTCCTTGCGCGAGTAGTCCGCGATCACGGTGCGTAGACCGTTGCCGCCGTGCAGTTGGGCCAGCCACAGCATGGTGAGGTCCCAGAGCTGCCAGAACGGGCTGGCCCAGCGGCCCGCGACGAAGCCGAAGTTCAGCCGCTTCACGCCGCCGTCGAGCATCAGCATGATCGTCATGTGGCCGAAGACCAGCACGATGAGCAGCAGGCCCGAGAAGCGCATGAACAGCCAAGCGTACTTCTCGAAGTTGTTGTTGGAGCGGGCCCGCGGCGAGCGGGGCAGGTCCAGGCTCGCGGGGCGGTCGTAGGACTTACCGAGGACGGGTGCAGTCATATCAGTGCTCCGTGAACAGGTAGAAGAACTGGCGTCCGACGCCCGCGGCGGCGACAACGAACCAGATGGCGAGCACGATCCACAGCATTTGACGCTGGTAGCGCGGCCCCTTCGACCAGAAGTCGACCAGGATCACGCGAACGCCGTTGAGCGCGTGGAACAGTACGCAGACGACCAGGCCCATCTCCATCAGCGCGACGATCGGGTTCTTGTAGGTCTCGATCGCCCGGTTGTAGGTATCGGGATGGACGCGAACCAGCGCGGTGTCCAAGACGTGCACGAAGAGGAAGAAGAAGATGGTGACACCGGTGATCCGGTGCAGCGCCCAGGACCACATTCCGGGGTCGCCTCGGTACAGCGTCTTCCGCTTCGGCTGAGCGGGAGCCGGAGCTTCTAGCGTGGTCATAGAGTACGGTGCCTCCAACGTCGTTGATGGACCCGGTTGTTGGTCCCATTCCGGCTGAGTGGAGGGGCGAATGCCCAGGTGGCTACGCTCCGGCCCACCGCCGGGAACCTGAACCGATCTGTTCTGGACTCTAATCCTCTGCCAATCCCGGAACTAATTCGGCGTGCCGTGCGTTTGGCTACATTCGGTTGAGTTAGGTTTGCCTTTCTTTATACGAAATGGCGCGCCCGGTAGTCGTCCAACCGGTAGGTTGGTCTGCGTACACGGGAGGTGTCCGATGTCGGAAATCGACTGGAATTTGTTGCGCGACAATGCCATTCAAGTTATGCGCAATGCCTATGCGCCGTACTCGCGGTTTCCGGTCGGCGCCGCGGCGCTCGGTGTGGATGGCCGCATCGTGCTCGGGTGCAATGTGGAGAATGTCTCATATGGTTTGGGCATCTGCGCCGAAACCGTACTCGTCGGTAACTTGATTTCCGGCGGCGGAGGGCGTCTGCGCGCCATCGCGGTCACCGATTCCCGCGGCGAAATTCTGTTGCCCTGTGGACGCTGCCGACAGGTCCTCTACGAACACGGCGGGCCCGAGCTCCTCGTCGACCACGCGACCGAACCTGTTGCGCTCGGTGCGCTGCTGCCGGATGCCTTCGGCCCGGAGCACCTTGCCGCCGGGCAGGTTTGACGGTTGGTCGATTCGGCTGTGGCGGCAGCCGAATCGGTCGAGTTACCGGATCGCGTCGGTGGGCGTCGGTTTCACCAGCGCTCGGCCATCGCGTTGTCGATCTCGGCCTCGGTCGGGTAAATGACCTCGGGTATCGGTGTCTGTGGAATTCCGAAATGGTCCGCGATCGCGGTGAGAGCTCGGCCTATGCCGTTGAGTTGATCAGTGGACCGGCGCGCGAAGAGTTCGATCCGGGTGACTCGTCGTAGCAACTCGTGCTGGGTCTCGTCGATGAGGTCCTCGAGATCGGTGACGCGGATCTCCAGGCTTTCGATGCGGCGCTCGATCGATGTGGGCGTCATCGACCACCTCGGCAATCCGCTTCGAGCAGCGCATCGATCTCCGCGTCGGTGGGCATCTCGAGCTCGTAGACATCGATCGGCGGGATGCCCATCCGCTCCATCATCAGCGCGACGCCCTGACCGATGGTGTTCTGTTGATCCGCGACTCGTTCCGCAAAGACCGAGACCTTACGCAGGTCTCGTTCGAGCCTCAGGTGAGTCGCCGCGTGCTTCTCGATATCCACGACACGGGTTTCCAGCATGCTGATGCGATGTTCGATCGGTGTATCCGTCATCGACGATCACCTGCAGTTCTCGTCGAACGACGCCTCGACCTCATCCGGGGTGAGGGGTGCGATCATCGGAATCGGGATGGGCTCGATTCCCATGTGCTCCATCATCAGCGCCACACCACGGCTCAAGCCGTTGAGACCGTCCATGAGGCGAACGTTCTCGAGCGTCAGCTGGTGGATATCCTTCCGCATCTCCAGTTGGGCTGCTCCGAAGTGCTTCTCGATACGACTCTCCAGGTTCGAAACCCGTCGTTCCAGATGTACAGCTGTCATGACTTACCCCCAAACCCCTAGATCGAACGAACTGATGCAGGGAGGCTATCGGAGCCCACCGACAACTACCAAGGTCTTTACGCGAGTCCGTGTCAGACTTGCCGTGTGACGGCATTGGACGCGGTTTCGATCATCACGGCGAAGCGGGACGGCGGTGAGCTGTCGGACGCCCAGATCGATTGGGTCATCGACGGTTTCACCAATGGCCGGGTCGCCGACGAGCAGATGGCGGCGCTGGCGATGGCCATCGTGCTGCGCGGTATGACGCGGCGCGAGACCGCGCGCTGGACCGCCGCGATGATCGGCTCGGGCCGCCGGATGGATTTCACCGACCTGCCGCGGCCGACCGTCGACAAACATTCGACTGGCGGGGTCGGTGACAAGATAACGCTGCCGCTCGCACCGCTGGTCGCGGCCTGCGGCGCGGCGGTGCCGCAGCTGTCCGGACGCGGATTGGGCCACACCGGCGGCACTTTGGACAAGCTGGAGTCGATTCCCGGTTGGCGGGCCGATGTTTCGGTATCGCGGATGCGAGAAATATTGGCGGATCCCGGAATCGGCGGCGTGATCTGCGCGGCCGGTGCGGATCTGGCGCCTGCGGACAAGCGGCTGTACGCACTGCGTGATGTCACCGGAACCGTGGAATCCATTCCGCTGATTGCCAGTTCGATCATGAGCAAGAAGATCGCCGAGGGCACGGCGGCGCTGGTGCTCGACGTGAAGGTGGGCTCGGGCGCCTTCCTCAAGACCTTCGATGGCGCACGCGAATTGGCAAGGGCCATGGTCGAATTGGGCACCGACGCCGGTGTTCGCACGGTCGCGCTGCTGACGGCGATGGATACCCCGCTCGGCCGCACCGCGGGCAACGCGCTGGAGGTCGCCGAGTCGGTGGAGGTGCTGGCGGGCGGCGGCCCGGCCGACGTAGTCGAGCTGACCCTGGCGCTGGCCCGCGAGATGGTCGCGCTGGCCGGGCTCGACGTGGATCCCGCCAAGGCGCTGGCCGACGGGCGCGCGATGGATCATTGGCGCGCAATGGTTCGCGCGCAGGGCGGTGACCCGGACGCGCCGCTGCCGCGCGCCAGGCACACCGAAATCGTTCGGGCGGAACAGGATGGCGTGCTGACCCGGCTCGACGCCATGCCGGTGGGCATCGCGGCCTGGCGGCTCGGTGCGGGCCGGGCGCGGCAGGGCGACCCGGTGCAGGCCGGTGCCGGTGTCGAAATACATGTCAGGCCAGGCGATTCCGTCGTCGCCGGGCAGCCGCTGTTCACGCTGCACACCGATACTCCGGAGGCCTTTTCCGGCGCATCGGACGCGCTGCGGTCGGCCGCCGTACTCGAGTCGGACGCGACGGTGCCGCCCGCCGCGCTCATCTTGGACCGTATCGAGGCCTGAAACCGGATACAGCCCACTGGCAATTCGGACCTGTCGCGTAAATATTCAAGCGGCAGAACGTATTTCGTTCTCGAACTCGGCCAGGCGCGCCGCATGGCCGACCGATCGGTCCGAGCGTCGTCACATCGGGTGGTGATCAGCGGCACCGGTCACACGGTTGCGCGCGACCGGGGCCCGCTGACCAGGGACTTCCGGTGTCGGGATGTGGGCGCGGCCGTGTCCGCGGGGCGAAGAGACGGTTGCCACGTCGCAACTGCGCTGTCTGTGGGCCGCGCGGCGGCTAACGTGTGTACATGACAGGACCGATGCCACTTACCCTTGCCTCGATCCGCCAAGCTCCCAAGGCCCTGCTGCACGACCACCTCGACGGTGGCCTGCGGCCCGCGACCGTACTGGAGCTCGCCGCCGATTGCGGTTACGACCAACTACCCGCCACCGACGAGGCCGCCCTGGCCGCTTGGTTCCGGGACGCGGCCGACAGCGGATCGCTCGAACTCTATCTGGAAACCTTCGCGCACACCGTCGCGGTGATGCAGACACCCGAGGGCCTGCGCCGGGTCGCCCGGGAATGCGCCGAGGACCTGGCCGCGGACGGTGTGGTGTACGCCGAGGTGCGTTTCGCGCCGGAGCAGCACCTGGAGCGCGGTCTCACGCTGGACGAGGTGGTCGAGCACACGCTGGCCGGTTTCCGCGAAGGCACGGCCGCCGCGGCCGAGGCGGGTCGTCCGATCGTGATCACCTGCCTGCTCACGGCGATGCGGCATGCCGCCCGTTCGCGTGAAATCGCCGAATTGGCGGTGCGTTTCCGCGATGCGGGCGTTGGCGGATTCGATATCGCTGGTGCGGAGGCCGGATTCCCGCCCACCCGCCACCTGGACGCCTTCGAATATATGCGGGCCAACCACGCGCACTTCACGATTCACGCCGGTGAGGCGTTCGGCCTGCCGTCCATCCACGAGGCGCTGGCCTACTGCGGCTGCGACCGGCTCGGCCACGGCGTTCGCATCACCGACGATATCAACGTGCCGGGCGCGATCGAGGACGCACAGCTCGGCCTGGTCGCGAATTACGTGCGGGACATGCGAATTCCGCTCGAGCTGTGTCCGTCGTCGAATGTGCAGACCGGTGCGGTGCCCTCGCTGGACAAGCACCCGTTCGACCTGCTGGCCCGCCTGCGCTTCCGCGTCACCGTCAACACCGACAACCGCCTGATGAGCGACACGAGCATGAGCCGCGAAATGCTCAAGCTGGTCGAGACTTTCGGCTACGGCTGGAGTGATCTGGAGCGGTTCACCATCAACGCGATGAAGTCGGCGTTCATTCCGTTCCCGGAGCGGCTGCGCATCATCGACGACATCATCAAGCCGGGTTACGCCGTACTGCTCGGCTGAAATACCGTGCCGCGCAGCTGATTTCTGAGGATGGGGCAACGGGCCGTAATCCGTTGCCCCCGTTGGCGGATGGGTGCCGTGCTGGCTCGCCGAGTTCGTGTGCGAGGCACTCGCTGGATCGGCATGCCGGACATAGGCGGTCGCCGGGCCGAGTTCGTGTGCGAGACGCTCGCTGAATGGGCATGCCGGACGTTGGCGGTGGCCGGGCCGAGTTCGTGTGCGAGGCACTCGCATACCTCGTGGCCGACCGGTTCGCCCGCTAGCGTGTTTGACATGACGACTATCCAGATACCACGCAGGTTCAACGGCCCGCCCGACTCCGGGCAGGGCGGCTACGTGTCCGGACTGGTCGCGGGACTGCGGGAGGAGCCCGTGGTGACGGTGGTGCTGCGCAGTCCGCCGCCGCTCGACAAGCCGCTGCAGGTGCGGGCCGGAAATCTCTATGACGGACCGACGCTGCTGGCCGAATCGCGCACGGGTGGATTCGAACGCGATGTGCCGCAGGTCGTCTCGCACGCCGACGCGGTGGCCGCCAGCAAGGCGTATCAGACGAACGAGGTGTTCTCGCGGTGCTTCGCCTGCGGCACCGCGCGTCCGGACGGGTTGCGGCTCGAACCCGGCCCGATCCGCGCCGGTCTGGTGGCGACTCCGTGGACGCCGGACGATTCGCTGACCATCGATAACCCGCTGCTCTGGGCAGCCTTGGATTGCCCAGGCGGTTGGGCGCTGTCCGACATGCAGGTGCGCCCCGCGCTGCTCGGCTCGATGACGGCCACCGTGTACGACCTGCCCGCGGCCGGTGAACCCTGTGTGGTGGTGGGGGAGGAGCACGGCGACAAGGGCCGTAAGAGCTACGCGTCGAGCGCCGTATACGGCTCCGACGACCGGCTGCTCGGCCGCGCCGAACAGATCTGGATCCGGATGTCCCCCGCCTGATGAGTTACCAAGTGCCGCAGCGTCATCGGTGCACGCACCGGTAACTCGCCGTGCCCGATAGGCGCTGCCGGGCCGAGCGCTCGCTTTACTTGTGCTCGAGCCTGCTTTCGAACGCGTGCTCCAGCTCCCGCCACGCCTGCGCTTCGGCGGCGAACGGCGGATTCGGCGCGAGCCGGTTCGGGTCCGGGTTCAGCAGGTAGGAGACGTACCAGCCGAGCGGGGTGGACTGGGCCAGCGCCTGCTCGACGCTGTCGTCGTCCGCGTAATCGGCCGCGTCGGTGAACAATTCGACGGCGAGGTCGAGCTGTTCGATATCCACCGTCTCCGGGCCCTCGGCCAGATCGTCGGCCAAACCCGGTATGACATAGACGTTTTCGTCCGTCACCTCGACCTCGAGCGATCCGTCGACCGCCGCGGTCTGCACATCGGAGTAGGTGCTCACCCGGGCCAGATCGTGGTCGTGATCGTCGGCCAGGTAGCGGGCCAGCGCGCGCTCGGAATCGAAAACGGTGATCAAACCCTTGCGGCCCAGGAAGATCGGCTCGTCGTCGAGGTAACAGCGCAGCGTGAAGTAGCTGCCGTCGGCGGTGACGATCTTCACCGGGTCGATGCCGACCTCATGCCAGAACGACTCGTCCTCGTCCTCGTCGCCGTCCTCATCGTCCTCGTCGTCCTCATCCAGGTCGACGGGCTCGAACTCCTCCTCGTCGCTTTCCGCGGCGTCGTCGGCGTCGACCACGTTCTCCTCGGCGGCCAGCAGCTCGGCCTCGGCCACCGCGACCGCCTCGGCATCCACCTCGGGGGTCTGCACCACCGAGTCGATGGCGTCGAGCACGGAGTCCCAGTCCTTGGCGATGGCGGCGCCGATCTGATCCCAGAGCTCCTCACCATCCCGGCCGACGAACGCGCTCACCCCGCCGGGCAGCGCGCCGAGCACCGGATGCGATCCGAAGAACTTGGTGACCGTCTCCAGTTCGCAGACCTCGCCGATATTGCGCACCATGCCGAGGGTGTCTTCCAGCTCGGCGATGGTGTCGACATCGGGATCGCCGGCCGCCAGCTCCGGAACGGCGACCAGATCGAAGGTGAAGTTCTCCTCCGGCTCCAGTTCCACCGCCGACAGCCCGGCCACCACCTGCCAGGCCGGATGGTCGACTAGGTCGTTGTCGGAGTTGGTTCGAATGAAGGCGGCCAGCTCGGCCACCGACTCGAAACCGTAGAGGGCGTCCTCGTGTCCGAGGAACGCTTCCCATTCGTCGTCACCGTCCCGCCAACGCGGAGCCCACAGGGTGACGAGATCGCCGTCGGTCAGGCCGAGCTCGATCGGGACGATGTCTCCAGAAGCCATGAGCGGAAGCCTATCGAGCTTCGGCCTCAGGCACTATCCGGCCCGCCCCCAACGCTGCCCGGCGCGTCCTGTCCGGTGGGTACGAACGACTCGTTCAGTGTCGCAACGACCTTCGAGCGTTGGGCGCCGGCGTCCTCGGATGCCTGACGACAGGCCCACACGATGAGTTGGCCGACCTCGGCGGGCGGCACCGAGGTGACCGCCTCGGAGAGGGTGAGCGCGACCAGTGCGCCGTCGCTGTCCACCTCGGCGCTGACCATGCCGTCCTCGGTGGTGAACCGGCCGCGCACCTGCTTGAGGCCGTACAGCGCGGCCTCCAGCGCCTCCAGCTTCGCGGTCGCGTTGGCGACCAGCGCGTCCATTTCGGCGCTCATGACTCCACCTCGCTCATGGTTTAAACCGGCCTCATCCAGCTCGTCGGTCCCGTATCCGCGTCGTCCAGGCGGTCCAGTTCGTCGACCGCGGCCTGCCGGGTGGGCAGGCCGAGTTTGTCGAGAATGTCGTCCGGCAGGCCCGCCTCGGCGAGCACCTCGCGGCGGCGCGCCTTGGCGACGAGGGTGGACCGCTTGGTGAGCCGGAGGATCTCGTTGGCCAGAGACTGTGCGCCGTAACGATATTCGCTGCGCTCGAATTTGATTTCCACCGGCATGCCCTGATCGGTGGCGCGCACCGAGATGGTGCCGGAGCGGTTGGTGCTGCCCGCCACTGTGACGTTCGGGACGCTGGGTACCTGTGAATTGGTCATGCCGTCGGCCTGTAGAAGCCGTTGAACTGCATACCGATGTTCTCCGTTCGAATCGCGGTGATCGAGACCGGATCGCCCGCCTCGATCATCTTTCCGTTGCCGACGACCATCGCGACGTGCCCGTCCCAGACCGCCAGATCGCCGGGCATGAGATCGCCGGGGGAGACCCGACTGCCGACGGCTTGCTGGTCGGCCAGCCGGGGCAGCTCGATGCCCGCCGCCTCGTACGAGCTCTTGGTGAGACCGCTGCAGTCGAGGCCGACGCCGGGGGTATTGCCGCCCCAGACGTAGGGCGTGCCGACCGCCTTCAGCGCCGTGCGCACCGCGGTGGCCGCCTTCTCGTTGGGCGCGGTGACCTCGCTGCCGTCGGGCAGTTTGATCTTGACGCCCTGGCCGGTATCGGTCTTGGTGGTCGGGCTGTCGGTTTTGGTCGGCGTGCCCGCCGACGTGGTCGAGGCGGGCACTGTCGATGTGGATGCCGTCTTCATCAGCCCGCTGAGCGCGGATGTCCCGGTGCCGAGCAGGCCCGTCCCGGTCGAAACCAGTTGTTGCAGACCGGAACTGGAGACGCTGCTCGCGGCGGACTGAACGCCGGAGGCCACCGTGCTCGCCAGCGAGGTGGACGGCGGCGGGGTGAGCTCGCTCATCGCGGTGGTGTGCGTGCTGAGCTCGCTCTGCACCTTGCCGACCACCTTGACGCCCTGCTGGATGTGGTCGATCGCGGAGCCGACGAGCAGCGAAAGACCCGCGGGCGTCGTGAGCGTCGGCGCCAGCTTCGTCGCGTCGTCGACGAAGGACTGCACGATGGTGGTCAGCTCCTTCTTGCCCGACTCGATCTCGGTCGCGGCCTGGCCGACGATGGTTGCCATATCGTTGCCGCGGTCGGAGATGGTGGCGGCGGAGGTCTGCACCCGCAGCGCCTTCGAGGTGGCGGCGTCGGCGGCGACACCGTCCCATGCCGAGCTCATGTTGTTGATGCTGTCGCGGCCCGCGGCGTGCACCTGGTCGACGGCGGTGGACGTGGCGCGCAGCGAGTCGGCGGGGCCGCTGGCGGTCAGCACGCCGGTGCCGAAGCTGGCCAGCAGATCGGTCAGCGGTTTGACCAGCAGGCTGATGTCGATCACGGCTGTCACGCACCCAGCTCCTTGCTGGCGGACTGGAAGCCCTCGGCGCGGCTGTGGTCACCCTCGGTGAGCACGGTGGCCGCCGTGGTCGCCGCGCCGCCGATGCTGCCGAGCACCGCGGACAGCTGGCCGATCGCGGCGACGTGGCCCGCGTGCGTCGCGGCGTACGCCGCCAGGAAATCGCCGCCGATCAGCCCGAAGACCGGTGCGAGCAGCAGGGGATCCGAGCCCGCGGCATTCGCGGCGATCGCGGCCATATCCCCGGACATCGTCGCCGCGTTCGCGGCGTAGGCGGCGATGCCATCGGTATCCGCCGACATCTTTCGCATCAGAACTTCCCCCATCTGTTGTTTCCCAGGCAGAGTACGTCATTCACTGAGTTCGACGCGTCCCGTTCCGGATCGGTTCCCGCCCGTACGAAAAAAGATCGGTGAGGTTCGGCGGCCGACCTGAACCGACCTTATCGTTCCCTCATGCGCACCGACACCGTGGCTCATCCGCTCGCCGCCGCCCTGCTCACCACCATGCGGGACGCCCGCACCGACAACCCGGCTTTCCGCGCCGCGCTGCGCGATCTCACCGGCATCCTGGTCTACGAGGCGCTGCGCGAGGCGCCGGTGACCCGCTTCGAGGTGACGACGCCGGTGGCCGTCACCGAGGGGGTGCGGCTGGCCGCACCGCCGCTGCTGGTTCCGGTGCTGCGGGCGGGGCTCGGCATGGTGGACGCGGCGGCGGAGCTCATCCCGGACGCCAGGGTCGGATTCGTCGGCATCGCCCGCGATGAGCGGACCCACCAGCCGGTGCCGTATATGGAATCGCTGCCCGATGACCTGACCGACCTGCCGGTCTTCGTCCTCGACCCGATGCTCGCCACCGGCGGTTCGATGCGGCACACCCTGGAACTGCTCGCCGCCCGCGGCGCCACCGACATCACCGCCGTCTGCGTCGTCGCCGCACCGGAAGGCATTGCCGCGCTGGAGAAGTCGGGACTTCCGGTGCGCCTGGTCACCGCGACGGTAGACGCCGGGCTGAACGAGAACGCCTACATCGTCCCGGGTCTCGGCGACGCGGGCGATCGCCAATTCGGGCCTCGCTGAGGGCAATTCGCGGGCTCAGGCGAAATGGGCGAGTGCCTCCGCAGGGAACTCGGCCCGGTGGGGGCTGACGGCAGGCCCCGCCAGGCTGCATCTATTGGGAGAGTTCCCTCGCAGGGAGTTCGGCCTGGCGCGGGCGGATGTCAGGCTCCGCCGGGCAGCGCCTGTTGGGCGAGTGCCTCCGCACAGGAGCTCGGCCTGGTGCGGGCCGACGGACGGCCTAGTCAGGAGCCTGCCGAACCGGTGCCCGATCCGGTGCGGTTGGCGTTCTCGGTGCGCCAGACGCCGCAGCCGGTGCTGGAGAAGGCGCCGTCACCGGCCGCGATGCGAATGCGCTGGGTGCCGGATCCGCCGTTGCCGCTCTCCAGCACGTCGCCGTAGGAGGTGAGTCGCGCCCAAACGCAGGATCCGGTGGCCGAATAGGTGACGTAGTCGCCCGGCGTGATGTCGGTGCCGACGACGTAGGTGCCGTCATGGTCCATGATGGTCGGTGCGGCCGCGGCGGGGCCCGCGGAGGCGAGGACGGCGGCTACGCCGAATCCGGTGAGCCACAGTGACTTACGCATGGGGGCCTTCTCTCGGTCGACGCGTTCGCAGCCAGTCTAGGAAGCCGCGATGCGTGCGCAAGCCCCGAGTGTTCCCGCTACCGGTGCGCTAACCCCGCCGCGCCGGTCCGTCGGCGAGCGCGGCGCAGAACTCCCGCAGCCGGGAAAGGCTTTGCGCGGCAGCGGCTTCGGCCTGTGGCAGGGCCGCACGTCCGGCGACGGGCTCGACCACCTCCAGGTAGCACTTGAGTTTCGGCTCGGTGCCGGACGGCCGGATGACGATGCGGGTGTTGGTGCCGTCGAAAATCAGTGCGTCGGTACGCATCCGGCCCCTGGCCTGAGCGAGGTCGGTGTATTTGACCGGCTCGCCCGCGATTTCGCCGGGCGCGGCGGCGCGCAACTGGGCGACGACCGCGGCCGCGGCGGCCGGATCGGCGAGCCGCAGCGCCACCTGACCGGTGGCGTGCAGACCGAATTCGACCGCATAGTCGGCTAATTCGTCGATAAGGGTGCGGCCTTCGGATTTCAGCCGGGCCACTAGGTCGGCGGCGAGCACCGCGGCGGAGATGCCGTCCTTGTCGCGCACCCGGGACGGGTCGACGCAGTGGCCGAGCGCCTCCTCGTACGCGTAGACCAGGCCGTCGCCCGCGCGGGCCAGCCATTTGAAGCCGGTCAGGGTTTCGGCGTAGCGGGCGCCGCGCGCAGGCGCGAGCTTCGAAAGCAGGCGGGAGGAGACGATCGTGGTGGCCACCAACGCATTCGGGGTCGCGGTGCGCAGCACGCAGTCGGCCAGCAGCACGCCGGTTTCGTCGCCGCGCAGCATCCGCCAGCCGTCCGGACCCGGCACGCCGACGGCGCACCGGTCGGCATCCGGATCGAGTGCGATCGCGAGATCGGCATCGATCCGTTCGGCGAGGGCGAGCAACAGATCGGTGGCGCCCGGCTCCTCCGGATTCGGGAACGCGACGGTGGGGAAGTCCGGATCGGGCGCGAATTGCTCGCGAACGACGTGCACATCCGAAAAACCCGCCGCGGCAAGGGCTTCCAGCGCCATCTCACCCCCGACGCCGTGCATGGGGGTCAGGGCGATCCGGATGGAGGCGCGGGCGCCGGGCCCGCCGATGAGCGCGGGCAGCTCGCCGACGCGGGCCAGATAGCGTTGCGGCAGTTCGTCGTCGGACGGCGCGACCGGCGTGCGGTCGAACGGCTCGCGCACCGCGTCGATACAGCGCTCGATCTCGGTATCCGCGGGCGCGATCAGCTGGGATCCGCCGTCGAGGTACACCTTGTAGCCGTTGTCGGTGGCCGGATTGTGCGATGCGGTGATCTGCACCCCGGCCACCGCGCCCAGCTCGCGCACCGCGTACGCGACCACCGGAGTGGGCAGCGGGTGTGGCAGCAGCGTCACCGGAAAGCCCGCCGCGGCAAAGATTTCCGCGGTAACCGTGGCGAATTCGGCGGAGCCGTGGCGTGCGTCCCTGCCGACGACGACCCGGCCGCCGCCGAGGCAGCGTCCGCGCAGCCAGTCGACAAGTCCGGCGGTCGCCCGGCCGACGGTGTCGACATTCATCCCGTCGGGGCCGTCCTGAAGCGGGCCGCGCAGCCCCGCGGTGCCGAAGCGCAGCATCTAGATCCGTTCCACCACGCCGCGCAGCAGTTTGCCCAAACGCGGTGCGGCGGCATGACCTTCGGCGAGCACCTCGGCATGTGAGAGGTGTGCGCCGGTGACGCCCGCGGCCAGGTTGGTGACCAGCGAGATGCCGAGCACCCGTGCCCCGAGCGCGCGGGCGGCGATCGCCTCCAGCACCGTCGACATGCCGACCAGATCCGCGCCCATGGTGCGCAGCATCCGGATCTCGGCGGGCGTCTCGTACTGCGGACCGGTCAGGCCCGCGTAGACGCCCTCGGTCAGTCCCGGCTCGATTTCCCTTGCCAGCGCGCGTAATTCGGGATCCCAGGCGTCGACCAGGTCGACGAAGGTCGCGCCGGTGAGCGGGGTGCGCGCGGTGAGGTTGATGTGGTCGCTGATGAGCACCGGCTCACCGACCGAAAGACCGTCCCGGATACCGCCCGCCGCATTGGTGAGCACCACGATCTCGGCGCCCGCCGCGATCGCCGCCGACACCGGGTGCACCACCTCCGCGGGCTGGTAGCCCTCGTAGAGGTGCTGGCGCCCCATCAGCAGCAGCACCGGCGTTTCGCCGACGGACACCGAGTGCACCATCCCGACGTGACCCTGTGCGCTCGGGGTGCCGAATCCGGGTAGGTCCGGCATCGGCACCGAGGCGGTCGGCGCGCCGATCTCCGCGGCCGCCTCCTGCCAGCCCGATCCCAGCACCACCGCGACTCTGTGGCGCGGCACTCCCGTACGTTCGGCGATAGCCTCAGCGGCCTGTTCGGCAAGCATGCTGTGAGTCTATGGCGGCGCCTCCGGCGCCGCGTGTTCGCGGCCCCCTCAGTCTCGCGTCCCAGCGATCGAGACTCGCGCCTGCGGCGCATGCGCTTCGATCGCTGGGACGCGAGACGGGCCGCGAACGTCGCTCGTAAGACTCGCTCCCAAGGCTGGTTGCGTCGGTCTTGATGCTGGCTGGGCGTTGGCACACCAAACGCTTGCTCGTAGGGTCTCGGGATTCGGCCACACACGTCACGGTCTGCTACCCGTGAGTAGGCAGCGTGGCGCTCACCTATTACGCTGCACGCATGCCGTATCTGGAGCGTGATGGGGATGTGTTCGTCGTCTACCTCGGCAGCGAGGGACAGACCGACAGCGAGAACCGCTTCCACCCCGACTGGATCGACGAATTCCACGGTCTGCTGGACAAGGTGGAAGCGTCGGAGGGGCCTGCCGCGCTGGTGACCACCGCGACCGGCAAGTTCTACAGCAACGGTCTCGACACCGACTGGCTGTTCGGCAATCTCGGCGAGATGCACGGCTACCTGGATCGCGTGCATTCGCTCTACACCCGCCTGCTGCAATTCCCGCTGCCGACGGTCGCCGCGATCAACGGGCACGCCTTCGGCGCGGGCGCGATGCTGGCCACCTCGCACGATTTCCGGGTGATGCGGGCGGACCGCGGCTTCTGGTGCCTGCCCGAGGTGCACCTCGGCATGCCGTTCACGATCGGGATGAACGCGCTGCTCACCGAGCGGCTGAGCAATCAGGTCTGCGTGCAGGCGATGACCACCGGCCACCGCTTCCCGGCCGATGAGGCGATCGCCGCGGGCATCGTCGACGACAAGGCCGATGCCGAGGCGTTGCTGTCCACCGCGGTGGCGCGCGCAGCGGCATTGGTCGGCAACCGGAAGCCGAATCTGCCGGTGATCAAGCGCGCCCTGCATGCGAAGGCGCTGGCGGGGCTCGCGGTCGCGACGACGCCGGAGAATCTGGCCTTCGCCGCCGGGTGACGTCCGGGCTGTGCTGACTGTTCGCCGGCCGCGGTTACCGACTGGTCCGCGGTCGACCGGGTACGCCCGATTCGCGAGGTAGTGCCAGACTGTGTGCCATGCCACCAGCGCGCAGCGGCACCGATGACGAACCCGGCGGGGCGATCACTGCTGCGGCCGAACAGGTCTCGGATCGGGCCATCGCCGCGGCCGCGGCGCGACTGATCGACCTCTCCCATTCGATACACGCCGAGCCGGAATTGGCGTTCGAGGAGACCCGCAGCGTCGCGAAGACCATTGCGCCCCTTGCCGAACGCGGCTTCGAGATCGAGACCGGGGTGGCCGACCTGCCGACCGCGTTCCGCGCCAGCTATGGCAGCGGCCCGCTCACCGTCGGCATCTGCGCCGAGTACGACGCGCTGCCCGAGATCGGACATGCCTGCGGGCACAATATTATTGCCGCGTCCTCGGTCGGCGCGGCGCTCGGTCTCGCCGAGGTCGCCGACGCGCTCGGACTGACGGTGCTGGTGCTCGGCACGCCCGCCGAGGAGAGCGGCGGCGGCAAGGTGCTGATGCTCGAGCGCGGTGTCTTCGACGATGTCGCGATGGCGATGATGGTGCATCCCGGCCCGTTCGACATCGTCGGCGCGCATTCGTTGGCCATGGCCGATCTGTCCATCGTGTTCCACGGCCGCGAGGCGCATGCCAGCGCCGCGCCCGAGGAGGGGCGCAACGCCGGGGACGCGGTCACCATCGCCCAGGTTGCTCTCGGATTGCTGCGTCAACATCTTCAGCCTGGACAGCAACTTCACGGTATAGTCGGCAACGGTGGCGTAGCCCCCAACATCGTGCCCGGACGTGCGGAACTGCTGTATTACCTACGCGCAGTCGACTCCGCATCCCTCGACGATCTGATGCGACGAGCGTTCGATTGTTTCGCGGCGGGTGCCCTGGCGACCGGCTGCACTCACGAAATCCGCACCGTTGCGCCGACATATACCGAGCTCACGCCGGATCCGGCATTACTGTGTGCCTATCGCGAGCACATCGTCGACCTCGGCCGGGTGCCGATCGCACCCGAGTTGGAGCGGCAGCGTCCGCTCGGCAGCACGGATATGGGCAATGTCACCAACGTGATTCCGGGCATACATCCGGTTATCGGCATTGATGCCGGCGGAGCGGTTACTCATCAACCGGGCTTCGCCGAGGCAAGTGTCAACGCCTCGGCGGATCGCGCGGTCACCGACGGTGCGTTCGCGCTCGCGCGTACCGCTATCACCGTCGCCCGCGATGAAGTTCATAGGGACAGGTTGTTGCAACGGCTCGTTCAACGACAGGAGGACATTCGGTGAGCACTACCGGCCGATCGGTGGCGGCAGCGGAGCCGAGCCACGGGGGGATCCGGGTGCGCCGAGAATCGGGCACCTTGGGTTCGGCGGGGACAGGGGAACAGGATCGCAACGGGATCCGGATCGAATCCGGTCCGGAGGTGGTCGACCGATGGCTGGCCGAGCACACCGAGGATCTCGTGCACTGGCGCAGGCACATTCACGCCAACCCGGAGCTCTCGCGCACCGAGTTCGGCACCACCGAATTGGTCTCGACCTGGCTCACCAAGGCCGGGCTCACGCCGCAGATCCTTCCGGGCGGCACCGGTCTCATCTGCGATATCGGGCCGGACGGTCCGCGGATCGGGCTGCGCGCCGATATGGACGCGCTGCCGCTACAGGAGTTCACCGGCCTGAGCTTCGCCTCCACCGTCCCCGGCGTCTCGCACGCGTGCGGGCACGATGCGCACACCGCCATCCTGCTCGGCACGGCGCTCGCGCTGAGCGAGGTCGACGAGCTGCCGATCGGCGTGCGGCTGGTGTTCCAGCCCGCCGAGGAGGTGATGCCGGGCGGCGCCATCGATGTGGTGGCCACCGGCGCGATGGAGGGTGTCGAGCGCATCTTCGCGCTGCACTGCGATCCTCGGCTGGAGGTCGGCCGCATCGGCGTCCGGGTCGGGCCGATCACCTCCGCGGCGGATACCGTTGAGCTGGTGCTGGATTCGCCGGGCGGGCACACCTCCCGCCCACATCTGACCAGCGATCTGGTCTATGCGATCGGCACCGTGATCACCGGGCTGCCCGGGCTGCTGAGCCGCCGGATCGATCCGCGCACCAGCACCGTGATGGTGTGGGGTGCGGTGTCGGCGGGCAAGGCGCCCAACGCGATTCCGCAGACCGGCATGCTCACCGGCACCGTCCGCACCGGCGATCACGCCACCTGGTCGCTGCTGGAGCCGATGGTGCGCGAGATCGTCGACGGGCTGCTGGCCCCGACGGGCGTGCGCTACCAGTTGAACTACAAGCGCGGCGTGCCGCCGGTGGTGAACGACGAGGAGGCGGTCCGCATGTTCGAGGACGCGATTCGCCGTCTCGGCCCGGATGCGCTGGCCGACACCATGCAGTCCAGTGGTGGTGAGGACTTCTCCTGGTACTTGGAGGAGGTGCCGGGCGCGATGGCGCGGCTGGGCGTCTGGTCCGGCCACGGCGAGCAGCTGGATCTGCATCAGCCGACCTTCGATATCGACGAGCGGGCCCTCGCCGTCGGTGTCCGGGTGCTGAGCAATATCGTGCTCAACGCCTGATCGCGGCGAAAAGTGAAGTGGCCGATCCGGATTCGGGTCGGCCACTTTTATATCCGCTGTTCAGCCGGGGAAGTTGCCCGGGCCGACATTGCGGCTGTTCCTGGTGCGCAGCGCGTGCACGTAATCCTCCGGTGCGCCCGCCTTTTCGGCGGCGTCGGCGATGACACCGATGTACCTGGCCGATGGCAGGCCGCCCTCGTAGGCATCGAGCACGTACAGCCACGCGAGAGTGGGTTCCGGGTCGGCGCCGGGATTGCGGGTGACGCGTAGCCGAATCTTCTTGTGAATACCGAAATCCGAGCCCTCCCAGCGGTCGAGCCGCTGCTCGTCCTCGGGGGATACGTCGTAGAGCACCACGAAGACCCGCGAGCCCGGATCCTCGACGACGGTGGCCAGCGGCCCCTCCCACCCGATGTCGTCGCCGGCAAAGGTCAGCCGCCAACCCTCGAGCCACCCGGTTCCGGCCAGTGGCGAATGCGGGCAGCGCTCGAGCATTTGCGACGAGTCCATGTTGGACCCATAGGCGGCGTAGATCGGCACTAGGAAAGGTTAGCCAATAAAGCGGTAGGAGCGCCGATATCCGCCGGTGTTTGCGGTCCCGATATCCATAGCCCGCCGTGGAGTGATGTGCGGGTATCGAACTGACCGATGAGTAGCACGTCAGGCGAATGCGGGGCACATCACACAAGTACGGTTAGCACTGCACCGGAGATCCCGGTTCATCTGCTCGGAGCGGAGGTATCAATGACCCGCATTGCGATCATCGGTGGCGGACCGGCCGGTTACGAGGCGGCGCTGGTGGCATCCCAGCACGGCGCCTCGGTGACATTGATCGACTGCGACGGCATCGGCGGCGCGTGCGTGTTGTGGGACTGCGTCCCGTCCAAGACGTTCATCGCCTCGACCGGCGTGCGCACCGATCTGCGCCGCGCCCGCGGCCTGGGCATCAACCTCGATCCGAGCAATGCCGAGATCCAGCTGGGCGAGGTGAATGCCCGCGTCAAGGAGCTGGCGCTGGCGCAGTCCTCCGATATCCGCTCCAAACTGCAGGCGGCCGGGGTGCAGATCCTGCAGGGCCGCGGCGAATTGATCGATCCGGCCATGGGTTTGGCGGCGCATCGGGTGCTGGCCAAGCTGGCCACCGGCGTCGAGCAGACGCTGGAGGCCGAGGTGGTGCTGATCGCGACCGGTGCGAGCCCGCGGGTGCTGCCCGGCGCGGAACCGGATGGCGAGCGCATTCTGAACTGGCGCCAGCTCTACGACCTGAAGGAGCTGCCGGAGACGCTCGTGGTGGTCGGTTCCGGTGTCACCGGCGCCGAATTCGTCTCCGCGTACACCGAAATGGGTGTGCAGGTGAAGTTGGTGGCCAGCCGTGATCGCGTGCTGCCCGGCGAGGACGCCGACGCCGCCCTGGTGCTGGAGGACGCGCTCGCCGAACGCGGTGTCGAACTGGTGAAGCACGGTCGGGCCGACGCGGTGGAGCGCACCGCCGATGGCATCGTCGTGAAGCTGGCCGACGGCCGCACGGTGACCGGTTCGCACGCGCTGATGACGGTCGGTTCCACCCCGAATACCGAGAACCTCGGCCTGGAGCGCGTCGGCATCGAGCTCGACCGCGGGGGTTACCTGCGGGTGGACCGGGTTTCGCGCACCTCGGTGCCCGGCATCTACGCGGCGGGCGACTGTACCGGCCTGCTGCCGCTGGCGTCGGTCGGCGCGATGCAGGGCCGGATCGCGATGTATCACGCGCTGGGCGAGGGCGTGAGCCCGATCCGGTTGAAGACGGTGGCCTCCGCGGTGTTCACCCGTCCGGAGATCGCGACGGTCGGTGTCAGCCAGACCGCGATCGATAACGGCGAGGTGCCCGCGCGCACGGTGATGCTGCCGCTGAACACCAACCCGCGCGCCAAGATGTCGGGGCTGCGAAGGGGTTTCGTCAAGATCTTCTGCCGCCCGGCGACGGGTGTGGTGATCGGCGGTGTCGTGGTGGCCCCGATCGCCTCGGAATTGATCTTGCCGATCGCGATGGCGGTACAGAACAACCTGACCGTGAACGATCTCGCGCAGACCTTCTCGGTGTACCCGTCGCTGACCGGTTCGGTGACCGAAGCCGCACGTCAGCTCATGCGTCACGACGACCTCGACTGAGATCGCGTGGACCGCTGTGTTCGATTTGCCGCTTCGCGGCTGTTCGCGGCCCCGGGGAGTCTCGCGTCTCAGCGGTCGAGACTCGCGCCTGCGGCGCATGCGCTTCGACCGCTGAGACACGAGACGGGCCGCGAACGTCGCTCGTAAGACTCGCTCCCGGCGACTTGGCCAATCATCGGACTGTGGCCTTGTTTTCGAGGGCTTGCGATCGAGTCCGATTGTAATTGAGTACGTTTCGTTCACATTGCCTATAAGACGTACTTGTGGTTCACTTCCCGCAGAGATGCGATCGGCGGGCGGTCGCGTAGTTGTCGTTTTGGGGGAGTCGTTCTTTTCCAACAACGGGAGCGCGGCGGCCCATGGGTCGCCCTGCGACCGTGCGTCTCGACAGGGACGACTGAGCGCGGCCGGTTCGGTCGCCGCTCGGGAAAGGGATAGCGAAAAGTGAAACATCGTAAGCCAACTCGGGTGGAGCGAGCGATGGCGAGCACATCGTTGCCACTGGCCACCGCGGCCGCCGTGGCCACCCTGTTCGCGGCACCGGCGGGGGCGGCGCCGCAGGATACGCCGACCGTACCCCCGACCGTTCCGCCGACGCCCGCACCGCAGCAGCCGGGTAGCGATGTGCCGACCTCGGAGACGCCGGCGCCCAAGGCGGACAACACGCCGACGCCCGCACCGAGCCAGACGCCGAATCCGAGCCCGAGCCAGCCGGGCGTCACCACGCCGGATCCGAATCAGGCTCCGCCGAAGCCGCAGTCGCCGACTCAGCCGGGTGTGACAACGCCGCGCATCGCGCCGCTGCCGGTGCCGGGTCAGCAGGGCGGCGATATGCCCGCGGTGATGCCGGATCAGCCGGGCGTCCAGCAGCCGAAGCAGCCGGGCACCCAGCCGCAGCAGCCGGGCGGCACCCAGCCGCAGCAGCCGGGTCAAGCCAAGCCGCAGCAGCCGTCGGGCGACGCCAACAACGCCCAGCCCAAGCCGCCGGCCGATACCTTGGTGCAGCCTCCGCAGCAGCCGCGCTGGCAGTCGCCGCACCTGGAGGCCGCCCCGCAGGCCCCGGTCGTGGAGATGACCGGCCCGCACCTCGAGATCGGCGCGAACGTCGACGGCGGCGCGGTGCTGCCCGGTTTCGTGGCGAACACCCACCACTTCAGCAACAAGGACGGTTACGTCGGCACCGTCGGCTACCACACCCCGACCGGTCAGGGTGAGGCCGGCATCTCGGTGGAGTTCGTCGACATCAACACCGTCAAGGTCACCAGCTACACCGGTGGCGAGGGCCTGGCCGACAGCAAGAACACCACGGTCATCGACACCACGCAGGCGAATATCGCCAAGGCGGCGGTCGAGCACTGGATCGAATCCCAGCCGGGCGGCGCGGCGGCGTTGGAGGCGGCGCGGCATGCGGTCCCGCCGGTGCTGCCGCCGGGCGACATCGCACCGCAGACGGCCGATGTGGGTGGCGTCACCACCCAGTGGGGTGGTTCACTCCAGTACTGACACGTGCTGGTTCCATGGGTGGGGCGGTCGTTCGCGACCGCCCCACCCGTGTGTCCCGGGGAGAAAGGATGTGGGCTTGGCCACCGAGGGTGACGCGAAGGGTGACGAGCCGGATCGGCCCGCGTCGGCATTCGGTCCGCCCGTCTCCGACTCCACCGGTTCGGCTCCCGAATCGACCGGTCCGGAGGGCGAATTCGGTCCGCCCGTAGGCGAATTCGGTCCGCCGGTTGGTGAATTCGGTCCGCCGATGGGTGAATTCGGTCCACCGGTTGGCGAGTTCGGTCCGCCAGTTGGCGAGTACGGTCCGCCGATGGGTGAATTCGGTCGGCCCATGGCTGAATCCGGCCCCTCCGCAGCCGAATTCGGTCCGCCGGTCGGTGAGTTCGGCCCGCCCGCAACCGAATCCGGCCCTTCCGCAGCCGAATTGCGGCACTCGACAACGGAACCCGGCCAGCCCGGAGCCGAGTTCGGGCCGCCCACAGCGGAATTCGGCGCCCCGGTGTCCGAATCCGGTGCCGCCGAACATCCCGAGCTCATCTGGCGGCCCGCCGACGATACGCCCGCGCCGCCGCCGCAGTATCGCGCGCCGGATTCGTCCGGGTATCCGACGCCGTCGCAGGACCAACCCGACGAGACCGAGCGGGAGCGGTGGTGGCAGCAATCGACCGATTCGGGTGGTGTGCCGGTGCCGCCGCCTCCCGCTTCGCCGCAGTCGAGGCTGTCCTGGTCCGAGGATCCGATCGCGCAGCGGCTCGCGCCCGGTTTCCAGAAGCCGCCCCCGGGTCAGCCGGGGTCGAAGAAGCGCACCTGGTTGATCGTGCTCGGCACCGCCGCCGCGCTGGCGGTGATCGTCGGCCTCGCCTTCACCATCGTCGCGGTGACCCGCAGCGGCGGCGGCACCGAGACGACCGCCGCCCTCGTGCCGACCAGCACCAAGGCCGAGCTGAGCTGTCCGCCGATCAAGGACGGCAAGGTGACGCAGAGCAACGGTCCCGGCGACACCGCCTCCGGCCCCGGCGCCATCCTCGGCTTCCAGTACGCGTTCTACGTGCAGCGCAGCGGGGAGCAGGCCAGGAAGTTCGTCGCATCGGACACTGTGAACGTTTCGACGGCCGACATCATCCAGAAGGCCATCGACGAGCAGATCCCGGTCGGCACCACGCACTGCCTGCGGATCGTGGAGACCGCGCCGGAGACATACGACGTCGACCTCACCGAGCATCGGCCGGACGGTGCGACCCGGGTATATCTGCAGACGGTGAATACGGCGAACCGGGACGGCAAGGAGCTGGTCTACTCGATCAAGAACCGGGGCGAGTGACCGTTCCCAATATTTGGGAAATTAATTTCATATCCTGGTAGCGGTGTGCCAAAGTGGAGTATTCGCGTCTCCCTCGGAGGTACCCATGTCGCCGACCATCCCATCGCTCGCGGGCAAGCTCGGCGGACTACAGAGCTCGGCGATTCGTGACCTGCTGAAGCTCACCGTCCGCCCCGACATCATCGGGCTGGCCGGTGGCCTGCCGGATGCGGAACTGATGCCGAGGGAACGGATCGCCGTCGCGGCGGATGCGGCGCTGCGCGACAGCGCCTGCCTGCAGTACACCGAATCGCCGGGGTGGGCGCCGCTGCGCGCGGTGCTCGCGGAGCGGGAGTCGGCGCGGCTCGGGCGCACCGTCGGGCTGTCCGAGGTGTTCGTGACACACGGTTCACAACAGGCGCTTTCGCTGCTCGCCGAGGTGCTGCTCGATCCGGGGGCGCTGGTGATCGTCGAGGATCCGGCGTATGTCGGTGCGCTGCAAGTGTTCCGGGCCGCCGGGGCGCGGATCGTCGCGGTGCCGCTGGACCGTGAAGGCATGCGGATCGACGCGCTCACCGAGCTGCTCGAGCGCGGGGAACGCCCGGCGTTGGTGCATACGGTCAGCAATTTCCACAACCCCGGTGGGGTGACGATGGCCGAGCACCGCAGGCGTGAACTCGCCGAACTCGCACAGCGGTACGGCTTTTGGGTGATCGAGGACGATCCGTACGGCGAGCTGTGGTTCGACCGGCCCGCGCCGGCGCCGATCGCGTCCTACTCGCACAACGTGATTCGACTATCCAGCGCGTCCAAGATCCTCTCGCCCGCGCTGCGCGTCGGCTGGCTGGTCGCGCCGGACGCGGTGTGCCGCGGCGTCGAGTTGCTGAAACAGGGCGCCGATCTTTGTGGTTCGGCGCTCACCCACCAGATCACCGCCGATCTGCTTGCCGACGAGAGCTGGCTGGCCGGACACGTCGACTCGGTGCGCACCGCCTACGGCGCCCGCGCCAAGGCGCTGGTGCACGCGTTCCGCGCGACCTTCGGCGATCGCGCGAGCTGTACCGACGCCGCGGGCGGGATGTTCGTCTGGGCCGATTTCACCGACGGCACCGATACGGCCGACCTACTGCCGCGCGCCCTGGAGCACGGCGTCGCATATGTGCCCGGTTCGGCCTTCGCCGTCGATGGGGGCTACCGGAATTCGCTGCGCATGTGCTTCACCACCTCCGATGAGGCGACGCTCACCGAGGCGATCGACCGGATGGCTCGCGCCGTCGGCTGAGATGAGTGCCGCGCGCGGGAACTCGGCTCGGCGCGGGCGGAGGTCGGCTGCACCCAAGCGCGGCCATGGTGAGTGCCGGGCGACCGAGCTCGACCTGGCGCAAGTCGCGGGCGGCAGCGCCTAGGTGTGGAAGTCTTTGTCGTGCAACAGGTTTGCTCAGTCGACCCAGTTGTAGGTGCGTTCGACGGCCTTGTTCCATGCGACCAGGTAGTTGTACCGGTCGGCCTCGGACATGGTCGGCTCCCATGTTTTGTCGGCGGTCCAGTTGGCGCGGATGTCGTCGGTGCCGGACCAGTAGCCCACCGCGAGCCCGGCGGCGTAGGCGGCGCCGAGCGCGGTGGTCTCGTTGACCACCGGGCGCACCACCGGCACGTCGAGGATGTCGGACTGGAACTGCATGAGCAGTTCGTTGCCGACCATGCCGCCGTCCACCTTCAGCGTGGTCAATTCCAGTCCGAGGTGCTGGGATTCGGCGTCGGCGCGCATCGCGTCGACCACCTCGCGGGTCTGGAACGCGGTGGATTCCAGCACCGCCCGCGCCAGGTGCGCCTTGTTCACGAACCGGGTGAGCCCGGCGATCACGCCGCGCGCGTCCGGCCGCCAGCGCGGCGCGAACAGGCCGGAGAACGCGGGCACGATGTATGCGCCGCCATTGTCGGCGACACTGCTTGCCAGCGGCTCGATTTCGTCCGCGGACCCGATGATGCCGAGGTTGTCCCGGAACCACTGCACCAGCGATCCGGTGACCGCGATGGAACCCTCCAGCGCGTAGACGGCCGGTTCCTGGCCGAGCCGGTAGCACACGGTGGTGAGCAGTCCGTGATTGCTGGGCACGGGCGTGGTGCCCGTGTTCAACAGCATGAAATTGCCTGTGCCGTAAGTATTCTTGGCCTCGCCGGGGGTGAGGCAGGCCTGGCCGAAGGTGGCCGCCTGCTGGTCGCCGAGTATGCCCGCGACCGGAATACCGGCCAGCGGCCCCGAGTTGATCTCCGCGTACACCTCGGACGAACTGCGAATCTGCGGAAGTATCGAGGACGGCACCCCGAATTCCGCGCACAGCTCCGAATCCCATTGCAGCGTGCGCAGATTCATCAACATGGTGCGTGAGGCATTGGTGACGTCGGTGATGTGCTGCCCGGTGAGATTCCACAGCACCCAGCTGTCCATGGTGCCGAAGCACAGCTCGCCCGCCTCGGCGCGCTCCTTGGCGCCGTCGACGTGGTCCAGGATCCAGCGCAGCTTCGGCCCGGCGAAGTAGGTGGACAGCGGCAGCCCGGTGCGCTCCTGGTAGCGGTTCGGGCCGTATTCGCCGCCGAGTTCGATGGCCAGCCGGTCGGTGCGGGTGTCCTGCCAGACGATGGCGTTGTGAATCGGCTTGCCGGACTTGCGATCCCACACCACGGTGGTCTCGCGCTGATTGGTCACGCCGACCGCGGCGATCTCGTCGGCCCGCACGCCCGCGCGCTCCAGGACCTCGCCGAGCACCGATTCGGTGTTGCGCCAGATGCTTTCGGGATCGTGCTCGACCCAACCCGGGCGCGGGAAGATCTGCTCGTGCTCCCGCTGGGCGACGCCGACGACGTGTCCACGCCGGTCGAAGACGATGCACCGGCTCGAAGTCGTGCCCTGATCGATGGCGGCCACATAGCGACGCATTCGTGCAGGTTACTAAACCGGACGCGCCGAAGACGGCATATCGGGCCGCCCCGCGCCGGGCGACACGGCCCGGGCGCGGTCGGGGCGAAACGCGGCGTTTCGCATAACCTGTACCAGAAAGCTCGATCGCACACCCGGCTGGAGGAGTCGAGCATGACCAAGAAACCGGAATCGCAGGCGCTCGGTCCGGAGCAGCGGCGGGCGGCGTGGGAACGGTTCGGTAAGGATCACTTCGATGTGGTCGTCATCGGGGGCGGCGTGGTCGGCGCTGGTATCGCCCTGGACGCGGCCACCCGCGGCTTGCAGGTGGCCCTGGTCGAGGCCCGCGATCTGGCCTCCGGGACATCCAGCCGGTCGTCGAAGATGTTCCACGGCGGCCTGCGGTATCTGGAACAGCTGGAGTTCGGGCTGGTGCGCGAGGCGCTGCGGGAGCGCGAACTCGCGCTGTCGATGCTTGCCCCGCATCTGGTGAAGCCGCTGCGTTTCCTCTACCCGCTCACCCACCGGGTGTGGGAGCGGCCGTACGTCGCCTCCGGGCTGGTGCTCTACGACACCATGGGCGGCGCGAAATCCGTTCCCGGACAACATCATCTGAGTAGGCACGGGGCGCTCCGGCTGGCCCCCGGGCTCAAGCGGAGCGCGCTGATCGGCGGCGTCACCTACTACGACACCGTCGTCGACGATGCCAGGCACACCATGACCGTCGCCCGCACCGCGGCACACTACGGCGCGGTGATCCGCACCTCCACCCAGGTGGTCGGCTTCCTGCGCGAGGCGGACCGGGTGGTCGGGGTGAAGATCCGCGACAGCGAGGACGGCCGCACCGGCGAGGTGCGCGCGCACGTGGTGATCAACGCGACCGGCGTGTGGACCGACGAGGTGCAGGCGCTGTCGAACAACCGGGGCCGGTTCCACGTGCGCGCCTCCAAGGGCGTGCACATCGTGGTGCCGCGCGACCGCATCGTCAGCGATGCCGCGATCATCCTGCGCACCCCCACCTCGGTGCTGTTCGTCATCCCGTGGGGCGCGCACTGGATCATCGGCACCACCGACACCGACTGGAATCTGGACCTCGCGCATCCGGCGGCGACCAAGGCCGATATCGACTACCTGCTGGACCGGGTGAACCAGGTGCTGGTCACCCCGCTCACCCACGACGATATCGACGGCGTCTACGCGGGCCTGCGCCCACTGTTGGCCGGTGAGAGCGACGAGACCTCGAAACTGTCCCGCGAGCACGCGGTGGCCAGGGTCGCGCCCGGACTGGTCGGCATCGCGGGCGGTAAGTACACCACCTATCGGGTGATGGCCTACGATGCGATGGACGAAGCGGCACAGGACATTCCGGCCCGAGTCTCGCCATCGATCACCGAGAAGGTGCCGCTGCTCGGCGCCGACGGCTATTTCGCGCTGGTCAACCAGACCGTGCAGCTGGCCGAGGCGTACGGCGTGCATCCCTACCGGATCAAGCATCTGCTCGACCGCTACGGCTCGCTGATCGACGAGGTGATGGCCATGGCGGCGGGCAAACCCGAACTGCTGCAACCGATTACCGACGCCCCGTCGTACCTTCAGGTGGAGGTGGTGTACGCGGCGGCGGCCGAGGGCGCGCTGCACCTGGACGACATCCTGGCCCGCCGCACCCGCATCTCGATCGAATACTCGCACCGCGGCTCGCACTGCGCCGAACAGGTCGCGCAGTTGGTCGCGCCGGTGCTCGGCTGGGACGAGGATGAAATCGACCGCGAGGTAAGGACTTATCAGGCGCGGGTGGACGCCGAGGTGCGCTCGCAGACCCAACCCGACGACGCCTCGGCCGACGCGCTGCGCATCGCCGCGCCGGAACCGCGCCCGGAGATCCTGGAGCCGGTGCGGGCCGAGGGCTGAAATTCAGCCGCCGAGCCCGGGCGGCGGAAGGGTGATGGTCGCGATGGTGCCGCCGCCCGGCGCCGGCTCCATTGTCGCTGTGCCGCCGTGCAATTCGGCGATCCAGGCGACCAACGACAGCCCGATGCCGCTGCCGCGTCCGCTGGTGACGCCGCGCTGGAACGGATTGCTGGACAGCTGCGGGTTCAGCCCGGCGCCGTGGTCGCGCACGCTGACCCGGCCCTCGGCCACGTAAACCTCCACCGGCGCATGCGGATTCACCGCGCCGTGGGTGATGGCGTTCTCGATCAGATTGCGAATGGCCAGGCTCAACAGCGCCGGATCGCCGACGATCACCGATGGATTGGCTTGCACCACAACGTTTTTGCCGGTGAATTCGTCGGCGACCGATTCGGTGAGCTGGTCGAGCAGCAGCTGCACCCGCTCCATGGTGGTGACGCCCGCCTGCATCCTGGCCCTGGCCAGCAGCCCGGCCACGATCCGCTCCATCCGGTCACCGAGTGCGCGGGCATCGGCCAGCGCCCGCTCCAATTCGTGCGGGTTGCGCCGCCGCGGCTCGCTGACCAGCCGCAGCGTCGCCAGCGGCGTGCGCAGCTCGTGCGCGGCGTCGCCGAGGAAGCGTTCCTGCTCGTCCACCATTACGACGGCCTGTCGGATGCTGCGCCCGGAAAGCAGGTGCGCGGCGATCGCGGCCAGCGTGACCAGTACCAGCCCGCCGACGATCAGACCCCACAGCAGCAGCGCCCGATCACGGTCGTGCGCACCGGGATTGGTGCCGACGATGATCGCCGCCTGCACCTGCGAATCGGGCCAGCTGACCGGTGAGACCGCCAGCCGCACCGGTCTGCCGACGCTGTCGGTGCTGCTCTTGAAATGGGTGCCCGCGGTGCCGGGTACGGAGATATCGTCGGCGAGCGCCTTGATGCCGTCCTTCTTCGGCAGCCAGGAGTTCAGGTGCTCGTACACCGTTTTCCATTTGCCGTCGCTGGTGTCGGTGAGCACCATGACGGCCATCTCGCCGTTGGCCAGGTCGTCGCCCTGCAGCGCGCTGGCATCGATGGTGTCGTCCTGCAGCACCAGGGCGCGCTGCACCCCGGCCACCACCCGGTCCAGCGCGTCGTCCACGGCTTGGTCGCGGGAGCGCGCGTCGATGGTCGCCGCGACGGCGCCGAGGATGATCAGGCTCAGCGCGGCGATCGTTGTGATGAGCGCGGTCAGTTGCCAGCGGGTGCGCCGGAGCCGGGCCACCGCGGGACGCGCGTCGGATGAGGACAGTGTGGTGGAAATCTTCAGGTTCCGATCATGAATCCGGTGCCGCGAATGGTTTCGATCACCGGGGGAGCTCCGAGCTTGCGGCGCAGCTGCGCGATCACGGCGTCGACAACGTTGGATGCCGGTTCGGCCATTTCGTCCCAGCAGCATTCGATGAGTTCGGTGCGGGAGACGACGCTGCCCGCGCGGGCGGCGAGCAGTTCGAGCACGGCGAATTCCTTCGGGGTCAGCGACCGCAGGATTCCGGCGCGCATGACGCGGCGGCGGGGTAGATCGATATCGATATCGCCGAGTACGAGCCGCGACGGCGCGGGCTGTTCCCGGCGGCGGCACAGCGCGCGCACCCTGGCCGCGAGTTCGGCCAGGGCGAACGGTTTGACCAGGTAGTCGTCGGCGCCGTGCTCGAAGCCGGCGATCCGGTCGGCCAGGCCGTCGCGGGCGGTGAGCATTAGCACCGGAACACGCTGTCCGGCCTGACGTTTGGCCGCGACCAGCTGCAGGCCGTCGCCGTCGGGCAGGCCGCGGTCGACGACGAGGCAGTCGTAGGTGTTGACGGAGATCTTCAGATCGGCATCGGCGAGATGATGGGCGAGGTCCACCGCGAACCCGGCCGAACGCAATCCCGCCGCTACCTCATTGCCAAGGCCTTCGTCGTCCTCAACTACCAGAACTCGCACGAGGTCAGAGAATAGGGTATTTCACTGTTGGTGCGCAGTTCGGCAACCGGTGAGTGGCCCCGACAGGCGCGGCCACTCGATGCGCGGACTCGAATCAGTAGGTGTACAGGTCGAAGCTCACGCCGTCCTGGGCGTACCGGCACTCCCACTGGGTGCCGCCGGTCTTCGGCGAGTTGCCGTCGGCCTGGCAAGCCTCGAGCGTCGCGTAGTTGCCGATGTAATCGGCGTGCGCGATCCCGGTGCCCGCGGCGAGGGCGGCGACGGCGAGCGCGGAGGCGGCGATGGCGGACTTGAGCTGCATGGTGTTCTCTCCCTTTCGTTGGGCGCCTCGAGCGGCGCGGGACAAGAAAACCAATGCCTCCGTGAGAATTTCGTGATGCACTCCGAAAGTGCTGGTCAGCGCGGCCTGCGGGCCTCGGCGCCCGCCGCCCAGCCCACCAGCTCGCGGATGTAGTGCAGCACCACCTCGTCGGGATAGCGTTGCGGGTTGTCCAGGTGCAGCCGGGCCAGTTCCTCCAGGGCCGCCAGCAGGATTCGCTCGGTGGGTCCGTTCGGATCCACTTCGACACCGGCGAACCGGGACAGGTGCCTGGCCCCGACCGCGCGCGCATAGGAGCGCCCGAGTTCCAGCCGGGCACGCAGATTCGGCGGTCCACCGTCCGGCGGGCTGAGCATGATCTGCCAGCTGGTCGGCGCGGCGTGCAGATAGGCGAGGATGCCCTCGGCCACCTGATCGATGGTGTCGGCGGCCCAGTCGACGCTGCTGACACCGGATAGCGCGATACTCGTTTCGCGGTCGAGCAGCGCGGTCATCAGCCCGTTCAGATCGGTGAACTGCTGATACACCAGTGCCCGCGCCACGTCGGCCTCGCGGGCGACGCGCTCGATGGTCACCGCGCCGAAACCATCGGCGCCGACGATATCCCTTGCCACGTCCAGTAATTGGGCCCGTCGATCGGTCGCCGACATGCGGCGCTTCGGTGCTGTCGACTCCGGGCCGGTCCGCCCCGCAGTGTTCACGAATGAGACGGTAGCGCAAGCAGTAGCTCCACCGCCCTGGCGGCGCTCTGCACCGCGCTCTCCATGGTGGCCGACCAGTCGGTCGCGGTCCAGTCGCCCGCCAGCACCAGCGTCGGCACCGAGGTGCGCTGGTCCGGGCGCAGCCCGTGCGTGCCGACCACTTGGGAGAAGGTGGCGCGCGGCATTTTGACCACCTGTGCCGCAACGACTTTCGCGTCGTGGGCGGCCGGGTAGTAGCGGCGCAGCAGCTCGACCTGTTCGGTGACGATCTCCTCGTTGGACTTGTGGATCTGCTCGTACGCACCGCTGGTGGTCAGGCAGTAGAGCCAGGCCCGCTCGGTATCGCGGCCGGTCATCCGCTGCCGGTCGAAGACCTCGTCGATCACGCCCGTGCCGCCGATCAGCGCCTCGAATTCGGATTTGGTGCCCAGCGGCCGGTCCAGATACAGGTTGGTGCTCACGATCGGGGTGTAGCCGAGTTTGTCGGCGGCCGCGTACAACTCGGCGTGTTCGGGCAGGTCGTCGAGCAGCCCGCCGACGGCCGAATTGGGCACCGCGCAGACCACCGCGTCGGCGGGCAGCACCGAGCCGTCGGCGAGCACGACGCCGGTGACCCGCCCGTCGGCGATCTGAATGCGCCGGGCCACCGCGCGATAGCGCACCTCGACGCCGTGCTTTTCGAAGTAGCGCAGTGCGCCGGTGATGTAGAGGGTGTCCAGATCGGTGGTCGGATAGCCGATGGTCGCGGGTCGGCGGTGTTTGACGCCGAGCCGGATGCCGGTGGCCATCACATCGGCGAGCACCTTCGCCGACTCCTGCCGCACCGGCTCCGCCGCGACCCCGAGCGCGAGCCAATCCCAAAGTGCTTCACGGGCTTTCGCTGGCATGCCGATCCGCTGGAACCACTGCTCGGTGGTCAGGTCGGCGAGGTCGGCCGGTTGACGCAGGCACTGCCAGCCCAGGCGCAGCGTGGCCAGCAGCGCGCGGGCCCGCTCGACCGGGCTCGCGTCCGGATGCGCGCCGGATAGTGTGCGCAGCGCGCCGAGGCCCTTTGTATGCATGATGACGGCGCGGCCGCCGGGCCAGCGCAGCGTGCCCTGGTGCGGGAACTTGACGTACTGCCTGGTGCCGATGGTGCTCAGATAGCGGAACAGGTGGTCGTAGCCGCTGGCGATCACGTGCTGGCCGTTGTCGGGCGGATCGTCGACGGCGTCGACCGTCATGGCGTGGGTGCGTCCGCCGAGCCTGCCGCGGCGCTCCAACAGCGTCACCCGCTTACCCGCCTCGGCCAGCCAGACCGCGGCCGCGAGACCGGCCAGACCGCCGCCGATGACGACGTATTGTCGGGAATCGTTCATCGCCGCACTCCCTTTGGTGCTCGCGCGCGGTCGCCTTCGGACTGGTGGCTGGTCACCGAGCTACGGTGCGCGGCTATTCCGGTGTGGATGGGGACAGCGCTTAACTTACAATTCGTAAGTTAAGCGCGATTCCGGCGGCGGGTCAAGGGTGAACCGACAGCGACGGCGGCGTGGTATTCCGGTGCTCCGGCGAATCCTGATGCAGCAGAAGATAACCGAAGACCGCCGTGATGGCGGCGGCGAACGCGGCGGCGAGCAGCCGCGCCGCGATCGCGAGCAGCATGCGCCTGCCCTTCCGCGATGTAGCCACCATTTCTCACTCCCGCATCGTGTGCCCGTTGTGTGCCGCAAGGGGTGTCGGCCGCGGGCCGCCCAGTGTTAGCAACTGTGCGGCAACTTGCATTGTGTGCGATGTTCGACGTGAGATGTCGCAGGCGCGGCGGTAGCCCTTGTTTGCTATGCTCTGTTCGACGGATTGTCGGTACGCTGCCGCCATGCGCACCCTGATCAGCACCGCCTTCATCTCCCTCGACGGCGTCATGGAGGCTCCGGGTGGCGAACCCGGCTACCGCAATTCCGGATGGACCTTCAAGAACATCGAATTCGTGCCCGAGGCATACGAGATCAAGCAGCGCGAGCAGGACGAATCCACCGCGATCCTGCTGGGCCGGGTCAGCTACCAGGCCTTCAGTCCGGTGTGGCCGAAGATGGCGGAGTTCAGCGGCTACAAGGCCATGCCGAAATACGTCGTCTCGACCACCCTGACCGACCAGGACCTGGTCGCCGACTGGGGGCAGACCACGATCCTGCGCACACTCGACGAGGTCGCCGCGCTCAAACAGACCGAAGGCGGCCCGATCATCGTCCACGGCAGCGCCGCCCTGAACCACGGCCTCGCCGACGCGGGCCTCATCGACCGCTACCACCTGCTCGTCTTCCCGCTGCTGCTTGGTGCGGGCAAGCGACTGTTCCCCGCGACGGACAAAGACGCCCAGAAGCTGAAGCTGGTCGAATCCGAGGTCTACTCGAATGGGTTGCAGAAGAACGTCTTCGACGTCGTTCACTGAACGCGACCCTTGGAATCCGCGTAGCGATCGGCGTCGCGCGTATGGGAAGCCGGAATCTATGCGGTAGCAGCGTCATTCGGCATGCGCGCCCGGGCCGAGTGTGAGTTCCCGCATGGTGGTTGGTTTCTCGGGTATGCGATAGCTGGCGCGGGAAGCTGATGGTTATGCGGGAACGAATTACCTACGGACGCAATGCGGGTGGGTCAGGCGGGGGCGGGTTGGCAGCGCGGGCAGAAGTAGATGCCGCGCTCGCGTTGGATGATTCGGTCGTTGTCGGGGAAGGTTTCGCCTAGCAGCCGAACCACTAGCGCGGTGCCGCAACGTTGGCATGGTCGGCGCTGGCGGCCGTAGGCGATTGGGCGCCAGGGTGGTTCGTGTGCGGCCTTGGTCAGTATCCGGTGTGCCTCGTGCACCAGTGCGGGCAGATCGGGCACGGCCGCCACCGGCGTCGCCGGATGGATCCGGCGCAGATAGCAGACCTCGCTCCGGTAGATATTGCCGATACCCGCCAGATTCCGCTGATCCAGCAGCGCCAGCCCGATCGGCTGATCCGGATGCTCCGTCAGCCGCCGAACCGCCTCGGCCGCATCCCAGTTCGGCCCGAGCAGATCCGGGCCCAGATGGTCGGTGGCGGTATGTTCCTCATCCACCCGCAGCACCTCGACGAGGCCGAGCGAAAACCCGACCGCCTCTATCTCGTCCGTGCCGAGCACCACCCGCGCCTGCACGCGCGGCCTGGTCCACCGCTGCCCGCAGTGGAACACCCGCCACTCACCCTCCATCTTCAGATGGGTATGCACACTCACCGTCGGCGTCCGGATGAACAGGTGTTTCCCATAACTGCCAACGCTTTCCACCGCCTGCCCGACCAGATCCACGGTCGCATACCGAGGCACCCGAAAATCACTGCGCGCCAACACTTTCCCCGCTAGCTCCGCGCGCAGCCGAGCAGCAGTGCGAAACACCGTGTCACCCTCAGGCATCACACCCCAAATCTCGCCACCCAACCGCCGGACTGGACCGGTTGATTGCGCGGCCGGGACCTATTGGGCCGGGCTGGCTGGTGGTGCTGCCTGAGCCTGGTGGGTTGGATTGGCTGGTGGTGCTGGCCGAGCCTGCCAGGCTGGACTGGCTGATGGTACTGCCTGGGCCTGCCGGGTTGGACTGGCTGATGGTGCTGCCTGAGTCTGCTGGGCCGGATTGGCTGATGGTGCTGTCCGGGCGCGCTGGGCCGGATCTGCTGGGGGCTTTGATTCCGCTGTGCGCGTTCATATTTGACGCCTGAGGCGGAGGCCGCGGGGGGTGGTGGCGAATCCGGCCTCGGTGAGGAAGGCGGCGAAGGTGTTGCCGTGTACGGAATCTCCGTCGACCTTGTCGATGACGATGGAGTCGACCCGGCGGCTGTGCACGAGATCGGCGAGTGCGGTGGCGGCGGCGTTGCGGATATCCGGGTCCTCGGTGAAGGTGAGCAGGGTTTTGCCGCCGCGTTCCAGGTAGAGGACGAGTTCGCCGCCGACCAACACCACCAGTGCCCCCGCCTTGCGGCCGGGGCGGTGGCCGCTGTCCGCGTCGCCCTTCGGCCACGGCAGCGCAGCGCCGTATGGATTGGCCGGATCGCAGGCGGCAAGGGCCATCGCCTTGGTTGCGGCATCCTTCTGCTCGGTGCCGGGGCGGGCGCGTTCGGTGTCGAAGGAACGCAGGCGATCCACCACATCGGTGGTGGAGAACTGGGCACCGCCGAGGGAATCGACGAAATAGCCGCGGCGGCAGCGGCCCCGGTCCTCGAATTCGGTGAGCACCCGGTACATCAGGGCGAATCCGCCGGGCACGCCCTCGTTCTGCACCGAGCCCCTGGTCAGCACGCCGTACCGCTCCAGCAGCATGTCGGCCGTCGCATGTGCGCGAACAGTGTTGTCCGCCACCCGATCCGGCAGCAGCGACCAGCGCCCCGCCACCGCGGGCGGCCCGGTCCGGCTCGGCATATTCGGTCTGGGCAGGTAGGCCCGGCCGCGTGGTGTTCGGCGCGGCGTGCGATGCGCCGTCGTGGTCCTCGACGTGCCGGACAGCAGCGCCCGCACCGGCGCGAAGGTGTCGCCGGCCACCAACCCGGCCCACACCAGATCCCACAGCGCCGCAGCCACTTTCGCGTCATCGAGCAAACCGCTGGCGTCGGATAGCTGGCGGAAGAAGTAAGCCCCGCCGCCGTGCAATATAGGCGGTGGCAGCGGCGTCGACGCGCGTGTGATCGACTTCCCCTCTGCCGCAACACTGCTCGGCTGCTTATCCCGCGCGGTAGTGCCGCCCGAGCGCACACCATCGCTCGAATCGACCTCCGGTGCGTCCACGGTCCGCGACGCACGACCGGACTGTGTTTCCCGATCCGTCTGATCGGTCCAATCCGGCTGATTCGGGTCTGCCGCAGGACTGTCCTGCGCGGCCGAGGCGGCCCCTCGCTGCCCCCGGCGTCGAGCAGCGCTGCGCGAGCGCGCCTCGCCGCTGGATTCGATGTCCGATGCATCCGGCGGATCGATCGAATCCGGCTGATTCGGTAGGGCGTCTGCCGCAGGACTGCCCGGAGCGCCTCGCTGTCCGCGGCGTCGAGCAGCGCTGTGCGCGCCGCTGGATTCGATGTCCGATATATCCAGCGCATCGTCGGTCCATGGCGCGCCGCCGCGTTGTCCGGACCGGCGGCCTAACGTCGAATCCGGCTGCGCCTCAACGTCACCCGGCAGATCGTCGAGTGAAACCGGCGGTCGGATCGCGGGCAGACCGTCGGATTCCGGCACCGGGGTCCATGCGGCGATCGACGCGCCGAGCGCGGTGAGCAGGCGCAGGTGCAGCTCGGTCAGCTCGATCTCGTCCGGCGGCGGCAAGGTGAAGGGGGCCTGGTCGGCCAGGTGCAGTGCGATCCAGCCGTCCTTGGCGGTGATCGAGCCGTGCCCGGACCAGATGACCTCGCCGGTGGCCATGAGCTCGTCCAGCATGGCGGGGGAGTAGTCGCGGACCCGGGCGGGCAGGATCAGCGATTCCCAGGCGGAGGCCGGAATCGGCACGCCGGCAAGCTGTTCCACCACCGCGGCGACACCGTCGACGCCGCGCAGCTCACCGGTGCCGACATGCTGCCAGGCCGGAAGGAAGCGACCGAAAGCGGCGGTGGCCACCGGTTCCACCTCGTGCCGGGCCGCGGCCAGCGAGCGGCGGCGCAGCCTGCGCAGCACCTGTGCGTCGCACCATTCGCTGCCACCGGCCGACGGCGTGAATTCGCCCTCCACCACCCGTTTCTCGGCCACCAGCTGATGCAGTGCCGCGGCGGCGACGGCGGTGCCGAGCCCGAACCGTTCGGCCACCGCCTCGGTGGCGAACGGGCCGTGCGTGCGGGCGTAGCGGCCGACGAGGTCGCCGAGCGGATCGGCGACCGGCTCGATGAACGCGGCCGGTGTGCCGATCGGCAGCGGCACCCCCAGCGCATCACGCAGCCGGGCGGCGTCCTCCACCGCGGCCCACCAGCTCCGTCCGGCGAACGAAACCTCCAGTGCCCGACGCGATTTCAGCAGCTCGGCGAACCAGGGCGCCGGATCGTCCACGCAGCGGTCGCGCGCTTCGGCGGCGGTGAGCGGGCCGAGCAACCGCAGCAGATCCGCCAGCCCCTCCAGATCGCGCGCCTGCCGATCGGGTGTCAGCCGCTGCAGTTCCCGCTCGGTGAGTTCCAGCACCGACGCGTCGAGCAGTTCGCGCAATTCGACCCGGCCGAGCAGTTCGGCGAGCAGCCCGGAATCCAAGGACAAGGCCGCGGCGCGGCGTTCGGCGAGCGGGCTGTCCCCGTCGTACATGAACTGGCCGATGTAGGAGAACAGCAGTGAGTTCGCGAACGGTGACGGTGTCGCGGTCTCCACCTCGACCAGACGCAGCTGCCTGCGCGCCACCCGGCCGAGCAGATCCCGCAGCGCGGGCAGATCGTAGACGTCGCGCAGACATTCCCGCACCGTCTCCAACAGAATCGGGAATTCGGGGAATTTGCGCGCGACATCGAGCAGCTGGGCCGAGCGCTGCCGCTGCTGCCACAGCGGTGCGCGCTTACCCGGATCCCGGCGCGGCAGCAGCAACGCCCGCGCCGCGCATTCGCGGAACCGGGACGCGAAAAGCGCTGAGCCGCCGACCTGTTCGGTGACGATATCGTCGATTTCGTCCGGCTCGAAGACGAAGAGCTCCGCGCCGGGCGGATCGTCGGTGGTGTCGGGCAGCCGCACCACGATGCCGTCGTCGGAGGCGTTGGGCGCGGCGTCGACCCCGAACCGCTCACGCAGCCGCGCGCCGACGGCCAGCGCCCACGCCGCGTGCACCGGTAACCCGTACGGCGAGTGCAGCACCAGCCGCCAGTCGCCGAGTTCGTCGCGGAACCGCTCGACCACCAGGGTCCGGTCGGTGGGGAGGTGTCCGGTGGCGGTGCGCTGCTCGTCCAGCAGCGCGATCAGATTCGATCGGGCGAAATCGTCCAATCCGGCCGCGGCGGTGAGCTTTTCCAGAGTTTCCTGGCTGCCGCCCGCCTTGCGCACGAATTCGCCCAGCGCGGCGCCGAGTTCGGCGGGACGGCCGAGCCCGTCGCCATGCCAGAACGGCAACCGGCCGGGCTGGCCGAACGCGGGTGTCACCAGCACCCGGTCGAAGGTGATCTCCTCGATCCGCCAGCTGGTGGCGCCGAGCGCGAACACATCGCCGACCCGCGACTCGTAGACCATCTCCTCGTCGAGTTCGCCCACCCGCGAAGCCTTTTCGCCGACCATGAACACCGCGAACATGCCGCGGTCCGGGATCGCGCCGCCCGAGGTGACCGCCAGTCGCTGCGCGCCGGGTCGTCCGGTGAGTGTGCCGGCGTCCCGGTCCCACACCAGTCGCGGTCGTAGCTCGGCGAATTCGTCGGAGGGGTAGCGCCCTGCGAGCAGATCGAGCACCGACTCGTAGGCGGAACGCGGCAGCGCCGCGTAACTGCCGGTGCCCCTTACCGTTTCGAACCAGGCGTCGACGTCGATCGGCTCCAGCGCGCAGGCCGCGACGGTCTGCTGGGCCAGGATGTCCAGCGGATGCGCGGGCAGCCGCAACTCCTCGATCCGGCCCTCGGTCATCCGCTGGGCGGTGACAGCGCAATGAATCACATCGGTGCGGTGTTTGGGGAACAGCACGCCGCGTGAGATCTCGCCGACCTGATGTCCGGCGCGGCCGATGCGTTGCAGCCCGCTCGCCACCGACGGCGGCGCCTCGACCTGGACCACGAGATCGACCGCACCCATATCGATGCCGAGTTCGAGGCTGCTGGTGGCGACGACGCAGCGCAACCGCCCGCTCTTCAGATCGTCCTCGATCAGCGCCCGCTGCTCCTTGCTCACCGACCCGTGGTGCGCGCGGGCCAACAGCTCACCCGCGCCGTGGATCACCTCGGTGGACGGGCCGAGTTGCGCGGGCGGCGGATGTGCGGTGTCCACCGGATCGCCGATGCGCGCCGCGTATGCCTCGTTGAGCCGCGCGGTGAGTCGTTCGGCCAGCCTGCGCGAGTTGGCGAATACGATCGATGACCGGTGTCGCAGAACGAGATCCACGATGGCCTCGTCGACGTGCGGCCAGATCGAGCCCGGCTGGTCGGATTCCTCACCCGGTTCGGTCATATCCGGGATCGGCACCCGGACCGACAGGTCGAAGGTTTTGGGCGCGGGCGGCGCGACGACGGTGATCGGCGCATTGCCGACCAGGAACCGGCCCACCTCCTCAGGCGGCCGCACGGTCGCCGACAGGCCGATACGCTGAGCCGGGCGTACCTGCTCACCCTCCGACGCCGTTACCAACTGATCCAGCCGGGCCAGCGAAAGCGCAAGGTGTGCACCGCGTTTGGAGCCCGCGATGGCGTGCACCTCATCGACGATCACGGTTCGCACCGTGCGCAAGGTCTCCCTGGCGGCCGAGGTCAGCATCAGGAACAGCGACTCGGGCGTGGTGATGAGGATGTCGGGCGGGGTGCGCTGCATGGCCCGGCGCTCGGCCGCGCCGGTATCGCCGGAGCGGACCCCGACGGTGATGTCGGGTGGTTCGAGTCCGAGCCGTTTCGCGGTCTGGGTGATGCCGACCAACGGTGCGCGCAGGTTGCGTTCCACGTCCACGGCCAGCGCCTTCAGCGGCGAAACGTACAGCACGGTCGTCCCGACAGGGGACTTGACAGTCGGTTTGTCCCGTATGGCCAATTGATCTATCGCCCACAGGAATGCCGACAGCGTTTTGCCCGATCCGGTCGGCGCGATGACCAGCGTGTGCTCACCCGCCGCGATCGCGCGCCACGCGCCCAACTGAGCGGCCGTCGGCGCCGGAAAAGCGCCGTCGAACCACTCTCGGGTCGCGGTGGAGAACGGGGTCATGGCATCAGTGTGCCTCGCGGCACCGACAAGATCGCCCGCCGTCCGCGCGCAGCGAAGCGGGAGCAATCGGATTACGGCTGGCATTCGCGCGCCGTAGGCTTCCATCCGTGCACAAGGTGCTGAGACTCGACCTGGTCAGCCATGGCATGACCGAGGCGATGCGAAAGGCACGTTTTCCAGTAGATGAATCGCTGACCGAGGCCGGTCGCCGTTCGATCGCCGCCGCGGGTCCGCTCACCGCGGCACGGGTGCTCACCGGGCCCGAGCGCCGGACCGTCGAAACCGCCGCGCTGATGGGCTTACCCGGTGAAGAGGACACCCGGCTACGCGATCTGGACGCGGGTGCGTGGCGCGGCGGTGAGCTGATGTCCGTCCCGCAGGACGAGCTCTACGCGTGGCTCACCGATCCGAAGTTCCGCGGGCACGGCGGCGAATCCGTCATGGACGTGATCGAGCGGACCCGCTACTGGATGGCCGAGATCGCCTCCGACGGCATGTCGACGGTGGCGGTGACCCATCCGGCGGTGATCAGGTCGGCGTTGCTGGTGACGCTGGACGCACCGCCGAAATCGTTCTGGCGGATAGATATTCCGCCGGGCAGCGTCACCCGGCTGCACTATCGCGGCGAGTGGTCGCTGCACTTCACCTCATGATGCGCCCTCGGTCGACAGCGCGGCGGCATACGCGCGCAACGGTCCGTCACCCGTCGTCAACAGCAGTCGCAGCGCATCGGTGACCAGTCGGGCGGGCAGCGCCGGGTCGATGGCGCGCTGCATGCCGAGCCCTATGCCCATGCTGAGGACCGCGGTCGCGGCGTCTTCCACGGATACCGGCAGGTCGACGCCCCGGTCGTCGGCGAGGCGCTGTACCTGGGCGGCGACGGCGCCGCGCACCATCGCGAGGCTGGACCGCAGCGCGGCCTGCAACTCCGGATCGTCGCGGGCGACCGTGGCGAATTCGAATTCCAGCAGGGTCCATCCGACATCGCCGATCGTGTGTTCGGCCCATGCCTGGAAGCGCTCGAGTTGATCGTCGAGCGTGCCACCGTCCTCGATCAGGGCGGTGATCTCCTCGAATTTGGTCGTGTGAATCAGCTGCAGCACCTCGAGGCCGAGCTCTTTCTTGGTGCGGAAATTCGAGTAGACGGCGCCCTTGGAGTATCCGGTCTCCTCGGCCACCCGCTCCAGGCTGGTCTTCGCGTAGCCCTCGGCAAGGAATAGATCGCGGGCGGTGGCGATCAGCTCGGCCCTGGTGCGGGCCTGACTCTCGGACCGGGTCAGTCGTGCCATCTCACGATTCTACGAACCGGAAGATTTCGGATACCGTTGGTATCTGAAGGCTGTTACTGTGTGAAACCATGGGTAACAACAACGGGTCTCGACGGCGCGGCCTGGCCATCGGATGCGGTGGCACGTTGGGCGCCGCCTGGACCGTCGCGGCGCTCGCCGCGGTCCGCGACGTGTTGAACTGGGATCCGCGCGAGGCCGACGTGCTGATCGGCACCTCGGCGGGCGCTGAGCTGGTGACCATGCTCGGCAGCGGCGTCGCGGTCGATGAACTGGTCGCGATGCAGCGCGGCGAATCGACCAATCCTGTTCTGGCCGAGCACATTCGCATCGATCCGGGACGTTTCCCGCCGCTGCCGAGGCCGCGGCTCGGCGCACCCCGGCTGACCGTGCGCGGCCTCGGCTCGGGGCAGGCCGCGCTCACCGCGGGCGCGGGCCTGCTGCCGCGTGGCGGTGGCGACGCGTCCTGGCTGCAGCGGCTGGCCGACAGATTGAATCCCGGACGCACCTGGGTGCCGCACCCGGCCACCTGGTTGGTCTCCGTCGACACCACCACCGGACAGCGGATCCCGTTCGGCGCGCCGGACGCGCCGAGCGCACCGCTAGGTGCGGCGCTGCGGGCATCGTGGGCGGTGCCCGGCTGGTTCCCGCCGGTCGAGATCGGCACGCGGACATACGTGGACGGCGGTGCGGCGTCCACGGCATCGGTGGATTTGCTTGCGGCGCAACGGCTCGACGAACTCGTCGTACTCGCGCCGATGGCCTCCGCCGAACGGATCCCGGCGCGCTCGGTCGGCCACCTCCTCGAACGGCAGCTGCGAAATCGCATGAGCGCCAGGCTTTCCACCGAAATCGGTCAGTTGCGCGCTGCGGGCACCCGGGTGCTCTTCCTCGGCGCGACCGCGGCCGATCTCGCGGTGACGGGGCCCAACTTCATGGACGGCCGCCGCCGTCGCGACACCTTCGAACACAGCCTGCGCAGCACCCGCTCGGTGCTCGAACAAGGAGCCTTCGCATGAGAATTCTCGGTCACGGTTATCCGGAAATCGACCTGACGGGCGCGCGGGTGCTGATCACCGGCGCCGGGCGCGGTATCGGCGCCGCGACCGCGGAGTTGTTCGCGGCCAAGGGATCCGAGGTGGTCATCGCCGACGTCGATGGTGCGGCGGCCGAGGCGTGCGCCGCCGCACTCGGTGCGAAAGCCGTTGAGCTGGACGTGCGTTCGCGCGGGCAGTGGGACGATGCGGTCGCCGGAATCGGTTCGGTCGACATTCTGGTCAACAATGCGGGCGTCATGCCCGCCGGCGCCTTCCTCGACGAGCCGGATGTGGTGGGGCAGGCCACGATCGATATCAATGTCTGGGGCCTCATCCACGGTATGCGCGCCGTCGCGCCCGGCATGATCGAGCGCGGGCGCGGCCACATCGTCAATGTCGCCTCGCTGGCGGGCAAGATTCCGATCCCGGGGCTCGCGGTATACAACGCGAGCAAGTTCGCGGCCGTAGGACTCAGCGCCGCAACGCGTTTGGAGTTCGCGGGGCGCGGCGTCAGCGTCAGCTGCGTCATGCCGTCGGCGGTGCGCACCCGCCTCTCCGCCGGATTGACCCTCGGTCACGGCATGCCGACCGTCGATCCGGAGGATGTGGCCGCCGCCATCGTCCGCACCTGCGCCACCCGCAAGGCGGAGGTCGCCGTGCCCAACTACCTCGGCGTCATCGACGTAGCCATCGCCGCGACCCCCGAACGCGCGATTCGCCTGTTCCGCAAGCTCATCGACGGCGACCGCGCCCTCCACCCCGCCGACGCCACCGTCCGCGCGAAGTACGAGAAGCAGGTCCGCGAGATCAGCTGAACGCATCAGGGGGGCGAAAACCGGCTTCGGAGAAGGTCTTCCGGAGCCGGTTTTATTGTTCAGGCGTCCCACCAGGCGTCATTGCCGCAAAGAACCTCGTACACCCCCGCCAGCCGTCCGTCACGCCTCGTTCCAGCAGCGCCTTGATCGCCGCGAAATCCGATTCGCCGTAGATCGAGCGCGGCGAATGGAGGTTCGCGATGCCTCAGGTCGATCGACGGCTCGCACCGCGATTGGAGCGCGGTCACGGTGGTCGAACTTGCCGGGAAGTTGCCGGTAATTCCCATGCGGATGACGTGGCCGATGTGATCGGCGTCGCGTGGCCGGGGTCACATTCGGGCTAGCATCTTGCGAAGCGGGTGCCCATTACAGACCGGCTGGATTGAGCAGATTGCGCAAGTTTGTGAACCACGGTTGTTCACTTCGCGCAGAGAATGCAGGATGGCGGCACCAAGTGCTCAACGATGCGAGGCGCCGGACCGGCGCCGAGCGGACGGGTGGATCTGTATGACCGAGCTCGCTGACCGCGAACTGGCCCCAGCGCCCTATGACCTCGCCGATCGCTACCGGGTCGGCGCCGGAACCGTTGTGCTCACCGGCGTGCAGGCGATCGCCCGGCAGCTGGTCGAGCAGCATGTCCGCGATCTGCGGGCCGGCCGCCGGGTCGGTACGTTCGTGTCCGGATATCAGGGCAGTCCACTCGGCGGCGTCGACAGAATGCTCGCCGGTATGCCGAATGTGCTTGCCGAGCACGATATTTCGTTCGTCCCCGGGCTGAACGAGGAACTCGCCGCCACCTCGGTGTGGGGCAGCCAGGGCGAATTGCCCGCCGGCACCGCGACACACGACGGTGTCGTCGGCGTTTGGTACGGCAAGGGCCCCGGCCTCGACCGCGCCACCGACGCCCTGCGCCACGCGAACATGTACGGCGCGAACCCGAACGGCGGGGTGCTGCTGCTGGTCGGCGACGATCCGGCCTCGAAATCCTCCACCGTCCCCGCGGTGAGCGAACGGTCGCTGGCGGCGATGGGCATTCCGGTGTTGTTCCCGCGCAACGCCCGCGAGATCATCACGATGGGCCTGCACGGGGTCGCGCTCTCCCGGGCCTCCGGTTGCCTCGTCGCGCTGAAGATCGTCGCCGACGTGGCCGACGGTGCGTGGACGGTCGACGGCAATGTCGGCGACATCGATATCACCGTCCCCGAAATCGAGTGGGAGGGTAGGCCGTTCACCTATCTGCAGCGGCCGATGGCGGCTCCGGCGGACAGCGTGATCGCCGAGGCCGATCTCTACGGCCCGCGCTGGGAGACGGTCAAGGCGTACAGCACGCTCAACGAGCTGGATGTCATCGAGGTGAATCCGGTCCAGGCCACCGTCGGAATCGCGGCCACCGGAACCACATTCGACGCGGTGCGGCAGGCGCTGATCGATCTCGGCGCCGACGATGCGGCGCTCGCGCGCGCCGGTATCCGGCTGCTGCGCATCGGCATGCCATATCCGATAGCGCCGCAACGCATCCGGCAATTCGCCGACGGCCTGGCCGAGCTGATCGTGGTGGAGGACAAGACCGCCTTCATCGAGACCCAGATCCGCGAAATCCTGTACGGCGCCCCGGGTGCGCCGCGCATCATCGGCAAGCGCGACGCCGCCGACCGTCCGCTGTTCGCCCAGGACGGCGAGCTCACCACCGGACGCATCATCGGGCCGCTGCGCCGGGCCCTGGACGGCCGTCTGGAGCTGAAACGCCCACTGCCGCAGCCGCTCTCACTTTCCGTGCTGCCCGCCAAGCGGGCCGCCTACTTCTGCAGCGGCTGTCCGCACAACCGCTCGACCGCCGTGCCCGACGGTTCGCTGGCCGGCGGCGGTATCGGCTGCCACACCATGGTCACCTTGTCCGGCCGCGAAGACAGCAAGGTGCTGGGGCTGACCCAGATGGGCGGTGAGGGCGCGCAGTGGATCGGTATGGCCCCGTTCACCCAGGTGCCGCACCTTTTCCAGAACATCGGCGACGGAACATATTTCCACTCAGGGCAATTGGCGGTGCAGGCCTGTGTCGCGGCCGGGGTGAACATCACCTTCAAACTGCTCTACAACGACGTCGTCGCGATGACCGGCGCACAGGATGCCGAAGGCGCCCTCGCGGTTCCGATGCTGACGCGCAAGCTCGCCGTCGAGGGCGTGCGGCAGATCATCATCTGCGCCGACGACATGAAGAAGTACCGCAGGCGCGATCTGGCCGCCGGAACCCTGCTGTGGCACCGGGACCGGCTCGACGAGGCGCAACGCACCCTGCGCGAAATCCCCGGCGTCACAGTGCTGATCTACGACCAGCACTGCGCCGCCGACGCGCGCCGTCAGCGCAAGCGCGGCACGCTGCCCGCGCGGCGCACCCGCGTCGTCATCAACGAGGCGGTGTGCGAGGGCTGCGGTGACTGCGGCGTGAAGAGCAACTGCCTCTCGGTGCAGCCGGTGGACACCGAATTCGGTCGTAAGACCCGCATCGACCAGACTTCGTGCAATACCGATTACAGCTGCATGGACGGCGATTGCCCGTCGTTCGTCACGGTCGAGCTGCCGGATCCGGCGAAGGCGAAGAAGCGCAAGGCGACTCGGCGTCCGGAACCGCCTCGGCTGCCCGAATTGCCTTATGTGCCGGTGACTTCCACGCAGAACATCTTCCTGGCCGGTATCGGCGGCACCGGCATCGTCACCGTCAACCAGGTGCTCGCGACCGCCGCGCTGCGGGCCGGATACGAGGTGGCGAGCCTGGACCAGATCGGTCTCAGCCAGAAGGCGGGCCCGGTGGTTTCCCACTTGCGCTTCGCCGCAGGCGAATTGGAGCCGGCGAACCGGCTGACGCCCGGATCGGCCGACTGCATCGTCGCCTTCGATCTGCTCGCCGCCGCCGACAACAAGAATCTGGCGTACGGCTCCAAGGAGACCACCATCGCGGTGGCCTCGACCAGCAAGACCCCGACCGGCGACATGGTCTACGACAAGTCGGTGTCGTACCCGGAGACCGAGCTGCTGCTGTCCCGGCTGGATCGGGTATCGCGGTCGATCCACTCGTTCGACGCGCTCGCCGCCGCGGAGCTGCTGTTCGGCAACACCGCAGCCGCGAACTTCCTGCTGGTGGGCGCCGCGTACCAGTTGGGTGGGCTGCGGTTGCCCGCCGCGTCGATCGAGGAGGCCATCGAGATCAACGGTGTCGCCGTCGCGGCGAATATCGCGGCCTTCCGCTGGGGCCGGGTCGCGATCGCCCGGCCGGACGACTTCGCCGCCGTCACCACCCGAGAGCAGGCCAAGGCGGCCGAAATCGCCGTTCCGGCAGACCTTTTCGCGGGTTTGACGGCCACCGGCGAGACCCGTCGTCTGGTCGAGCTGCGGGCCAAGGAGCTGATCGGCTTCCAGGACGTGCGGACCGCTCGCGAGTATGTGCGCACCATGCAGGACATCTGGGACGCCCAGTGCCGGGTGACCGGCCGCACCGAGTTCAGCGAGCAGGTCGCCCGCGGCCTGTACAAGTTCACCGCGTACAAGGACGAATACGAGGTGGCTCGTCAGCTGACGAATCCCGCCTTCCTCGACGAGGTTTCGGCGCAGCTGCCGGACGGCGCGAACCTCACCTACAAGCTGCATCCGCCGGTACTGCGCGCGATGGGCCGCAAGAAGAAGATCGGCTTCGGGCCGCGCACCCACCTCGTGCTGAAGGTGCTGGCCAAGGGTAAGCGATTGCGCGGCACCAAACTCGATCCCTTCGGCTACGCGCATGTGCGCCGCGTCGAGCGAGAGCTGTTGGCGCACTACACCGACATGGTGACCACGCTGGCGAACCATCTCGACCCGGAGAACTACGACCGCGCCGTCGAGGCCGCCGCACTGGCCGATATGGTTCGCGGCTACGAGGGCGTCAAACTCGCCAACGTCGAGGAATACCGGAACCGCCTGCGCGAGTTGGGCATCGAACCGCCGCGCGGCTGAGAAGCGTGGCTCGGGCCGTGACGCTCCCGAGCCACACCGAAAAATGGCCCGGAGCCGTGTGATCCGGGCCATTTTCGGATAAATCCCGTGAAATCCGGGTTTCCCGCCGTGCATAGCATGATCGAGGTGGACATCGTTCGGCTTTCCGCGGATGCTCGGCAACGGCGTCGAGACGAGATCCGGCAGTTCCTGCGCTCCAGACGGTCTCGCCTGACGCCCGCCGATGTCGGTATGGCACCCGGCTCCGGGCGGCGGACGGCCGGGCTGCGCCGCGAGGAGGTCGCGGTGCTCGCCGGTGTCGGCGCGTCCTGGTACACCTGGCTCGAGCAAGGGCGCGAGATCAACGTCTCCGCCGAGGTGCTGGATGCGATCGCCAGGGTGCTGCGGCTCGATGCCGCGGAACGCGAACACCTCTATCTGCTTTCCGGTCTCAATCCACCGCAGACGCCACCCGCCGAGCGCGAGGTCCCGGAATCGCTGCGGCGGGTGATCGATGGCTGGCTGCCGGGTCCGGCCTACATCATCGACCGGCACTGGAATTTCGCGGCGGTGAACCGGGCGGCGCGGGCGGTGTTCGGTTATACGGCCGGTGATCACAACTGCCTGGTAAGTTTCTTCACCAATGCCCGGCTGGCCTCGGCGTTGCGGAACCGCGAAGACGCCGCCCGCGCCATCGTCGGACAGTTCCGCGCCGACGCCGCGCGGTATCCGGACGATTCGTGGTTTGCCGAGTTGGCCGCCGATATGTGCGCGGCCAGTTCGGAATTCGCGCGGCTGTGGGCCGAACACCGCGTCGGCAGCGCGGCACAGGGCATCAAGGCGTTGGCCCATCCCGAGACCGGTGAGCTGGTGTTCGAATACACCACGTTGCCGCTCCCCGATCTCCCCGGACACCGCTTGCTGCTCTACACGCCGCAACCGGGCACCGAGGCCGGATTGGCGGCGCTGCTGGAGGTGCGCAAGGCCGCCGGCTGAGGGTGGTGGTGGCAGACCCAGGCTTATCCGACACTCCTACCGTGGCCGCGGCGGCGACACGATCGTCGCATGTCGCGATATTCCGAAAGCACGGCCACCCGCCCGGTCCTCGGCGCGGCCGCGATTCTGCTGACTCTGGTGATTCTGCCGACATCGGTGACCGGATCGGGCGTCGCGCTGCCGCGGATCGGGCGGGACACCGGCGCGGCGCTGGATCTGCTCCAGTGGGTGGTGCACGCCTACAACCTGACCTTCGCCTGCTTCATGCTGGCCTGCGGGGCGATGGCGGATCTGCTCGGCAGGCGGCGGGTGTTCGCGGCGGGTGCGGCATTGTTCGTCGCGGCATCGCTGGTGAGCGCGATCGCGCCGGGCGTGCTGCTGCTCGATGCGGCCCGTGCGCTGGCCGGTATCGGCGCCGCGGCCCTGCTGACCAGTGGAAGTTCCATTCTGGCAACGACTTTCGACGGTCCGGCCCGGGTCCGGGTCTTTGCCGCCGTCGGCATTGCCACCGGCAGTGGGCTCGCGCTCGGTGCCATGGCGGCGGGCACCGTCGTCGATCTGTTGGGCTGGCGCTGGTTCTTCGGCGCGCATGCGGTGCTGATGGCGATTGTGCTTGTCGCGGTTCCGTTCCTCGGCGAGTCGCGGCGAGCGGATGGCGCCGCTGTCGATCTGCCGGGGACGCTGACCTTCGTCGGTGCGCTACTGCTGCTGATGCTCGGCCTGGTCGAAGGGCCGCAGTGGGGTTGGGCCAGCGGTTCGGTACTCGGGATGTTCGCCGGATCCGGCGTGCTGGCAATCTGTTTCGCGGTAATCGAACGACGCCGGGCACAGCCGATGCTGGACCTCGCACTGCTGCGGAATCGGCGATTCGTCGCCCTTTCGCTGATCCCGGTCGTTGTCTCGTTCGCATACGTGATCCTGTTGCCGCTATTGCCGAATTACCTGATGGTGGCGAAGGATTTGACAAGCCGGGCGGCAGGCGGCGTGCTATTGCTGATGAGCGCGCCCATTCTGGTCGCGCCCGCACTGGCCGGAGCATTGTTGCGCCGCGGCATGACCAATCGGGCGGTGTTCACCATCAGCCTGGTCTGTCTCACTGTCGGAATCGGTTGGCTCGCAATAGTTCTGCGGCCGGGCGGCGGTATCGGGTCGTTGATCGCTCCGCTGGTCGTCCTCGGCGTCGGGCTCGGACTCAACTTCGGATCGGTGGACGCCGCGGTGCTGACCGTCGTCGGCTCCGATGAAACCGGCACGGCCGCAGGCTTTCTCAACACCCTGCGGCTGGGCAGCGAGGCGGTGGTGATCGCCGCCGCGGGCTCGGCGCTGGTCAACCTGACCCAGCACGGATACCAGCGTGGCCTGCACGCGTTCCCGGCTTACCAGCCGGGTGCCGGGCCGCTGGCGAATCAGGTGAACGCGGGTGATCTCGACAGTCCGCTGGCTGCGGTCGGACCCGAGATTCGGCCGGATTTCGGTGTTTTCATCGTCGACGGATTCACCCAGGCCTGGCAAATCGTGCTCGGCGCATGCGCGGTGATCTGCGCGCTGCTTTCGGTTGTCATCTATGTGCTGCTGGCCGAGCGCGGTGCGCCGGTTCCGGTCGTGGCCGAGGTGGCCGAGTCGCGTGTCTGATGGGCACTGCCGGAATACTCGGTTGGCTGCAAAACGGCCCGGAACCAATGGGTTCCGGGCCGTGCCCGAGCGCGCGTGGCGCCGCGCGGCTCAGTTCGCGGGCAGCTGCGTCGTCGTCGGCTTGCCCTTGTCCGTGACGGTCAGGGCGATCGACTTGCCGCCGCCGTCCCAGCCGTCGAAATCGAATGCGGCGGCGCCGGATGCGGCGACCGCGACACCGTCCTTCTTGAAGGTGCGCTTGCCGTGGTCGTCGATCCGCTGCATGGTGACGCCGTAGGAGCCCGGCGCCGCGGATTTGGCCGCATCGATGGTGAAGACGTTGCGGTCCAACGGAAGCGAGACGCTCACCGTGCCATTGGGCCCGACCGCCGCCTTGCTGACCGCGAAGGCGTAATCGGAATGTTCGTAGCTTTCGCCGATTTCGATATCCGGTGCCTGGGCGTCGGTGGAGCCGTAGGTGACCCGGTCGCCATCGGCGCTCATGTCGATGGTCGATTTCGCGTTGGGCGCCAAGTTGATTCCACTCACCGAAACGTCGAAGGCGTCGCCGAGGATCACCACGTCGGTCTTGTCCGGCTTGGTGAGTCCGGTGCCGTCGACGGTGATGGTGAAGTGGGTGTCGGCGGGAATCTGGTATTCGGGTTCGTACCGGTGGGTGGAGTTGTTCGACTTGATGTCGACGAACCGCGCACCGGGAATCTCGTTGACCCGCTTGCCGTTCAGATAGCCGATGCGCTTGCCCTTGTCATCGGTGATGAGCAGATGCCCGTGCTGGACCGGATCGCCGTCCAGGTAGATCGTCAGGGCCGGACCGCCCTTCGGGCCACCGGTTTTGCTGCCCTTGGTGTCGTGTGCGGTGTAAGGGAACTGCTGTTGCTGTTGCGCGGGCATCGTCGGATCCAGTTGCAGCGTCGCGGTTGTCGCGTCGCCCTCGTACGGTTCGCTCGGGTTCGCCGGGTTGGCCGCGGTCTCGTAGCGCCAGGTGTCGGTATTGCGGTCGACGTCGATGTGCCTGGTTACGCCGGGATAGTTGTTGTCGTAGATGAGGATCGCGACCTTGCCGTCGCCCTTGTCCTCCACCGCGTACGGCGTCACCTCGTGGCCGCCGGTCCGGTCCCGTTTGTAGAAGCCGACCGAATAGGTCTCGGGCGCACCGGGTTTGAGCACCTGAACGAGTTTGTCGACGATCTGCTTCGGGGTCCCGTTGATTTGCCCGGCCAGCACGCCCGGAAAAGTCTGCCCGATGAACTGCCGCGCGATCATCGATTGCAATTCGACATTGCCCGCCAGGTCGAGCTTGTCGGCGCCCGCGGCGCCGTACTTGGCCGGATCCAGTTTGTGCGCGGCCAGCAGCAGGCTGGTCACCGACATGCCGTAGCAGTGCCCGCCCGCCATGGCCTTGTTGGCCTCTTCCAGGTAGGCCTGGGCCTGCGGAATGAGTTCACAGCCGCCGACGGTGCTCGCGCACACCGAATCGCCGAACAGGGCGTGCATGGTGTCCGGCGTCAGATTCGTCGGGTTGTCGTCGTTACCGTAGTTCTGGAAGCGGAAACCGTTGGCCGCGGGCCGGAATCCGGAGTCGGCCAGCAGTTTGCCGGTCGGTGTGTAATCCGGCTCGCTGCCGCCTTCCGTCGACCCTTTCGTCGCGTTTTTGTTCGCCGCTGGCGGATTCGAGCCGCAGCCTGCCAAGGCCGCCACGACCAGCAGGATCGCGGCGCAGGCACGGAGTCCGGATTTGTCACGCATCTGCCGAGCATCGCAGAGTGACGATCACCGACCGATCATCGAAATATCAGCACTACCAGCACGTTCGATAACTACCGAACGGAAATGTGAACTGGGCGACACGGTAGGTCATACATTGATCCGGTCAGCGGAAACCCACCCGTGCCAGATGTAGCACGAAATGCGCTTCGGTGGTGCGTATTTCACGCCTGCCACCGGCGATTCCGCCGTCGTTATCCATGCTTGCCCGATGATTGCGACTGCCCGCCGGTAACGCCATCCGCGAATTCCGGCAAGTGATGAGTGTGACCGATTTGATGAGGGATCGCGGCTCCCCGCCCGACACCGACTACCGCCCCGATGGACCGGTTGCGGAGTTCGAACAGCTGTACCGCGCCAATTTCGGCCTGGTGCTGGCCTACTTCGCTCGCAGGACAACCGATCCGCAAATCGCCGCGGATCTGACCGCCGACACCTTCGTCGCGGCGATCACCTCGTTCGGGACGTTCGACCCGCGCCGGGGCAGCCCGCGCGGCTGGTTGCTCGGCATCGCCAAGAACGTGTACGCGCGGCACTGCGAGAACACCAGCCGGGCCCGGGATGCCATGGCCAGATTGGGCGGCAGGCGGGCGCTGGATATCGACGAGGCGTCGGAACTGCTCGTCCGCATCGATGACGAACGCTCGGGACGCGAACTGCTCGCCTCGCTGGCCGAGCTGGCGCCGGTGGACCGCGGCGCGGTCGAACTCGTCGATGTCGCGGGCCTGACGCCGAAGGAAGCGGCTGCGGCGCTGGGTATTTCGGCGGGCGCCCTGCGGGTTCGGCTGTTCCGTGCCCGCGCGAAGTTACGAAATCTGTTCGATCACAATCGGAAAGGAGCGAAGTGATGAACAAATTCGAGAATCGGCTGCTCGGTGAGCTGATGATCGAGCACGGCGCGGCACTGGCCACGGCCGACCGTACCGAACACCGGCGGCGTTCCCCGGTCCGGATGGCTGGAATCGCGGTGGGGGCTTTGGCTTTGGCCGGTGTGGCGACGGTCGTCGTCACCACCGTCGGCAACGATCCCCAGGCCTTCGCGGTGGTGCGCAACCCGGACGGCTCGGTCACCGTATCGGTGTCCGATCTGCGCGCCATCGACGACACGAATGCGAAACTGGCCGAAATGGGCGTGCCCGCAAGGGTTCTGCCCATGCGCAAGGACTGCCCCGATCTGGACGAGAGCACGGTCGTGCCGCTGGGGCAGCATTACACCCTGCCCCAGCAGAATGCGGACGGCTCGGTAACGCTGCGTCCGGAGGCCGCACCGCCGGGCTACGTCATGCTGCTGGGGCTGGCCGGTATGCCGGGAGGTCACCGCGTGGGCCTGTCGTTCACTGCCCCGGTGCGGCAGCCGGGACCCGCCTGCCTGTTCCTACCTGGCACCCTCGAACAGCCGCGCTGATCGAGCCGGTGCCCGACGCGCCGAAAACCGTCCGGGAGCGCTTCTCCGCCTGACCCCTCGAAAACGATCCGCAAACTTTATGGAACCGATCGCGCTGTTGTCCCGTCCAAACATTCAGCAGGACAACAGAAGACACGGACCGCTGGACAGTGGTGGTCCGTGTGGACGATCGGGGGTAGTAGGTGGTCACGACGCATGCGAGCCGGCCGACGCGGGTTCGGGGTAGTCGCAACCAGGCCGGATCGGCTCCGGACCTCGACGGGCCCCTGGTATTGGCGCATCCCAGCCTGCGTGAGTATCTCTGCTCGCGGAATCCGTTGTGGGGCAACCCTCTCGCCACCGGCATCAAGGTCGAGTTCGTCGATTACGAGGGCCTGAACACCCGCGACGATCTGGACGGCGCATCAATCATGCTGCCGGTCAATACCGAATATCAGGCCCAGAACCTGCAGACCGTGCGAGCCCGGCACGCGATGGAGCTGATCGTCGCGGTCACCAACGACGTCACCGGCCACTCGACATACTTCGCCATCCGCGCAGGCGCCAACTTCGTCATCAATATCGCGATCTCCGGCGAGCAGCAGGCCGAGATCTTCCGGGCGCGGCTGCGCGAGCACGCCCGTTCGGCCCGGCCCGCCTCGGTGGACGCGGTACCGCGCGGTGGCGGGTTCGAGGTCCGGCACGCGAGCGTCCGGCGCGGTGCCGGGGAGCATCCAGCACCGCTGGACGAATCCGACCAGCGCCTGCTGCATATGCTGCGTTCATCGATGACCGTCGCCGAAATCGCCCGCCAGAACTACATGTCCGAGCGATCCATGTACCGGCGTATTCGCAATCTCTATGACGCGCTCGGTGTGGTCGGCCGCGCCGAGTTGGTCGAATGTACCGGTCAGGGCGCGGGCCGGTCGCCCGTCGCGCTGTACGCCTGATCGAAATCATGAATGACGCAAAAGGATTCGAAATGCAAGCCGACTTCATCGACTACCTGACCTGGGATGTGCGCAACGACGTCGCCTACCTCGCGCTGCGGCAGAATCGCCCCGGTGACCGGCACTCCGCACGCACCATGCAGGTCACCGACGACACCGGCGCGGTGGTCGCGGTGCTCGACTTCGGTCCGGACGGTGAGCTCATCGGCATCGAATTCTTGGCTGCGCAAGTGCAATTGGGCAACGCGTTGAAGGCAGCCGCGCGAGTGGCGAACGACTGACCGCGCACCGCTGCACCGACCTATTCGAGGAGAACCATGGCCACCGACGTACACCGGGGCGACGTCCGCACCCGCCGCGCTCAGCCGACGCCGTTGGACGGGCCAGGATGCGGCGGCGCTGAATGATGCCCGTGGCTACTCCTAACAGCTTGTGGCGCTTGGCCATTCGCGATATTCAGAGGTAAGTTCGCCCGCCCGAGTGCCGAGGCTCGTCGGCTTCGGTATTCGATGCGCCCGACCGCATCGAGCGGGAATCTCCATGGCAGAGGGGACGAAATGCAGGTAGATCCGGTGGAATTGCGCGCGCTGGCAACATCGATGGACAGTATCGGCGCGGAGATCAAAGCGCTGAAGGTGCAGTCGGTGGCCGAGGACGCCTCCAGCGCGCTGCCTGGTTCGGCGCTGGCGCAGATGTGTGCGTCCGCCGGTGCGCTGGTGGAGGACGCCTGGGCGCGAATGGCCGCGCGGTGCGCGCAGGTCTCGGTCATCGCCAAGGGTGGCGCCGAAAATTACGTCGTCACCGATGACGAGTTCCGCGACAAGATCAACGCGTTGGGCATCAGGCAATGAAAAGCAATTCTGGAGACCAACCGACGCTGAGCCAGGTCCGCTCCTGGCAACCCTGGAAGCTGCGCGAGGTCGGCGAGGAGATGAACAAGCGCAGCGCTGATTTCAGCAGCCTGCTCGAAAGTATGGTCACGCAGATCAGGGATGCCGGTAAGCACTGGCAGGGCGATGCCTACTACTCCGCATACGATCGGATCGCGGGTGACCGCGACACCGGCTCCAAAATCGCCCAGGAAACCGGCGAACTCGCGCAAACCCTGATCGACGGCGGCAACAGCCTCACCGGATACCGGCAGGCGTTGCTGGACAAGGTCGACGAGGCCGAGCGCGCCGGATTCCAGATATCCGAAGACTGGCAGGTGACGGCCGGAACCGCCACCGACACCTCCGATCTGCACACCTATCAGAGCGCCATCACCACGTCACTGAACGAAATGATCGGCGTCCAAACCGATTTCACCACCAAAGCGGAGGCGGCCGACACCGGTCTGCGCACCCAGACCGATCAGCTGGGTTTGACCGACCAACCCTCCGACAAGTCGACCCCCCAATCCGATGACAAGTCGACGCTGACCGGCTCGCCCAAGGCCGACCCGAGCGCCGCCGCCCCCACGGACGATTCGACCAAGACCGCGCCGACCACGACGAGCCCGCAGAACGTCGATACCACCAAGCAGACGCCGGTCGAAACGCAGCCGCAAACGCAGAACCCGTCGAACGGGAATCCATCGCAGACACAGGATCCCTCGCTGACGCAGAATCCGTCGCCGACGCAGAGCCCGACCAAGAAAGACCAGGGCAATCCCTCGAATGGCAATCCCTCCAACGGGAATCCGTCCGATGGGAATCCGTCGAACGGTAATCCCTCGAACGGGAACCCCTCCAATGGGAATCCGTCCAGCGGCAATCCTTCGAACGGGAATCCGTCGAATGGCAACCCGTCGAACGCGAACCCCTCGAACGGCAATCCCTCGAACGGCAATCCCTCGAACGGGAATCCGTCGAACGCCAATCCTTCCAACGGAAACCCGTCGAACGCGAACCCCTCGAACGCCAATCCTTCCAACGGAAATCCGTCGAATGCGAATCCGTCCGATGGGAATCCGTCGAACGGTAATCCCTCGAACGGGAATCCATCCAACGGCAACCCATCCGACGAAAACCCCTCGAACGGCAACCCGTCCGACCCCAACACCCCGGCGACGACAACCGACAAGGGCAAGGCGGGCGAGTGGCGCCCAGGCGACATCTCCGAACTCGTCAGCTCGGTCAGCAAGATTACCGGCAGCGTCCCGGACCTCATCAAGGCCGGCGGCGAATTCCTCAAGGACGCAGGCGAATTCGGCAGTGAAATCATCAAGGACGGCGCCAGCGCGATCTCGACGGTCACCGATTCGGTGACGAAGGTGGTTTCGGCGATCGATACCGCGATAAACCACACCGGAACCCCGGACGGCACACCGATCAGCGATCCGAACACCCCCGCCCCGACCAACGACGGCTCAGGCGTCCCAACCGATCCCAGCAGAACCGGCGCCCCAACCGACACCGGCTCCGGTTCCCCCGCCCCCAAGTCCGACACCGGCGCCCCAACCGATCACAGGAACGGCTCCGACACCCCACCGGACAAGTCCGGCGCACCAAACGACCACAACTCCGGCACCCAACACGACAAGGGCACCCCACCTCCACCGCAGGCCCAGGCCCCAACCAAACCCACAACCCTGACCGCCCCGACTCCACCGCAACACCCACCCAACCCACCTCCACCCAATCCGCGACCCAGCCCACCTTCATGAGCGGTCTGATGGGCGCCGCCTCCCGCGGCGACACCGACCACGAACACACCCCGCGCCGTTTCGACCCCGAACCGGCCCCGACCCCCGAAGAGGACGACTTCGACGAGGAATACAAACCCTCCTGAAATCCCCGCTCACCCGCGCCCGATTCGGTCGGCGCGGGGCGGTCGCCCGCGCAAGACGGCAGAAGGTTCCGATCCGATCATCGTGACCGGTGAGGTAAGGCGCGACAGCGATTCGACCCCCCTGTCGAGAGTGCACGCTTACCAGCGACACCGCTGCGAAACCACCAGCCTATGTAGCCGGTGTGGATATGGCCGGGGCGATACCGCCGCGGGTGCGGCGGCGATAGTAGGAGATGGTTACTGCGGCCAGCAGCGGTCCCCACGCGGCCAGGGGTACGTAGCAGAGTGTGAAGATCACCCGCTGGGCTGGGCCGCCCATCTCGTTGGAGGATGGGTCAGCGAGCATCGCGTAGCAGTCGTAGGCGAAGGTGAGACCACCGGCGGTGGCCAGCACCGCGCCGACCAGAGCCGGTATGACGACGGCCAGTGGGCGGACCTGTCGGCCACCCAGCGCCGGAACCCAGTGCGGCACAACCTCACCCCATGGACTCACCAGGCCGATGGTCAGGAACGCCAATGCCTCGAGCACGATCATGATCGCGATCACGTATCCCCGTGCCCACCAGGGCAGATTCGTCGTGTCGCCAAGGGGAAGCCCCAATACCGCGCCGAACCGCCACAATGTGGACGGCAACGCGGCCACCGGCACGAGACGGGCAGCGATGACTGCCCAGCGCGGCGTGCCTGGGGACACACGGAACAACGGGTGGTCTGCCGATTTGTAAAGCACCAGCCGAATGCTGCCCACTGACGCAGAAAACCACATCCGCATCAAGGCCTACTTTTCGTACACCTCGAGGCGGAAGCGGATCCTCCGGCGAGAGTCCATGAAGATCACCGGATACACGCTGTCGAGGGGACGGTTCTGCCACTCGGCCATCCCGTCGATCACCTTGTCGGTGATCGTGGAGATCGTCTGCTTGGACACCTCGGCGCCATAGACCTCCCGCAGGTGCGCGGAGATCTCCCCGTGCGTGAGCCCTTTGGCCGACAGCGACAGCACCATGGTCTCCACACCGTTCAACCGGCGCTGCCGCTTACGCACGATCTGCGGCTCGAAGCTCGAGTCCCGGTCCTGCGGAACATCGATCTCGACCGGACCGACGTCGGTGACCACGGTCTTCGAGCGGGTTCCGTTGCGGGAGTTGGGAGTTCCCCGCCCAGCCGGATCACCGTGGTCATAGCCGAGATGGTCGGTGATCTCACCGTCGAGAGCGGATTCGACCACCATCTTGGTCAGCTGCGCCAGCAACCCACCCTCACCGGTCAACTGCAATCCGTTGGCCCGGGCCGAAGCCACCAGCTGACCCACCAGCTCAGCATCCACCGCCGAGGCCTTCGACTCCCTACGCTTCGCCACCGGGCCAGTATCGGCCACATCCGCCGTCATCACATCAGACATCAAGTGCCACTCCTAGATTGGGAGTTACACCGTTGTATTTACAGTCCCGTCGCGCGCGGGCCGGTCGTCCGCGCGCAAGACGGCAGAAGGGTCCGAGCCGATCATCGCGGTCCCGGGCGATGGCTCCTCTGTTTCAGGGATGAGTGAGCCAGTGCTGTAGCGCCCACCAGTGGTGGGTGGTTTCGGCGACAGTGGTGTGGTCTGGGTCGGTCAGGCTGTGGCCGGTGAGTTCACTGAAACGCCGCAGGCGGTATTTGACGGTGTTGGTGTGGATGTGCAGCGTGGTGGCGGTGGGTTCGATCCGGCCGCGGTGATCGAGGTAGGCCAGGGCGGTCCGGGCGAGGTCGCGATGGAACGGGTCGGTGGGGTCGAGGTCGGTGAGTAGTTGTGCGGCAAGGATTTTGCCCAGTTCCGGCTGAGTGTGGGTGGCGATGAGCAGTGCCAGGTCGGTGAGCCTGCGCAGCCCGGCCAGGCCTGCCGTCCGGCCTGCCCGCAGCGCCCGGCGGGCGAGATCGTAGAGCGGGGCCACCTGTGTGGGCCGGGCCGCGGGCGTGGTAACCAGCAACGGACAGTCGTCGTCGAATCGGGGTAGCCGGGCCACCAATGCCACAAGCCGCCCGTCGACCAGCCCGCTCAGTCCCGGCCCGCCGGCCGTCAGCGCGGTCGCCAAACGCGCGGCGAGGGTCGGATCGCTGATGTCGCTGACCACACAGTGGTAGGCGGCCGATGCCGACAATGGTGCACACGAGGCGGTCTGCTCACCGTGCAAAAGCTGTCGCAGCGTTTGGGTTTCGCGCTCGGTTCGGGTGCGTGCCAGGTTCAGTTCGGTCTCACGGTGAGTGTGCACGACGCGGTGCACCACCTCGGTGGCGATCTGATCGAGGTGGACCACGGCGTCCAGCAATGCCCGCGGCGGGACCGACAGCGTGTCCCCCTGCTCGATGAGCATCCGCTTCACGCAGGACAGGCTGGCTTGGACCCCGTCCAGTAGCGCCTCTATCGATACGCCCTGCTGGGCTCGCTGCGCGCCCAGGCGTTCGGCCGCGGCCAGGACTTCCTCGCCCGGTGTGCTGTCGCTGGTCACGATGCCGTGCAACAGGATCCGGGCGTGGCGGCGGATCTCCTCCTCCGGCAGGGCCGCGATCGGGGGTGACGCTTCGCGCGAGGCCCGCACCATGGCGGCGACCATGGTGCGGGCCACGGCCCGATCGCGGGCGTGTTCGATGAGCCGAGCCCGGGCTCGGTCGATGGTCACCTGTTTCACGATCACTCCGTCTCAACTGTCGGTTTCGGACAACCGGCAGGGCAAGCGCTGTATTGAACAGCCTAGAAGGGGGTGGAAGACACGTGTTGTAGTTGGTCATCGATAAGCAGCACAGTCGCTCGACAAGGAGGTTTCCCGTGTCGGACACCGAGAAGATTTTGGAGAAGGCACTTTCGGGCGTGCCGATGCCACCGTCGTTCGACAATGTGGAGGACGAGCGTCAGCACCGCAAGCAGCGGCTGGCCGCCGCGTTCCGGTTGTTCGGCAAGTTCGGGTTCGAAGAGGGTGTGGCCGGGCACATCACGGTACGTGACCCGGAATTGACCGACCACTTCTGGGTCAACCCATTCGGCATGTCCTTCAAGCACATTCGGGTGCGCGATCTGATCCTGGTCAACCATCGGGGCGAGGTGGTCGAAGGCGGTCTGCCGGTCAACGACGCCGCCTTCGCCATCCACTCCCAGGTGCACCAGGCTCGCCCGGACGTAATCGCCGCATGCCACAGCCACTCCACCTACGGGCGCGCGCTGTCGACGCTCGGCGACATGCTGGAGCCGATCAGCCAGGACGCGTGTGCGTTCTACCGGGACCACGGTCTGTTCGACGACTACACCGGAGTGGTCACCGATCTCGAGGAGGGCAAGCGCATCGCCGCGGCCCTCGGCGGTCACAAGGCCGTGATCCTGCGCAACCACGGCCTGCTGACCGTCGGCGACACCGTGGATGCCGCCGCCTGGTGGTTCATCACCATGGAACGCTCCTGCCAGGTTCAACTGCTGGCCAAAGCCGCCGGCCAACCTGTGCCGATCGACCCCGACAGTGCGGCTCTCACGTACCGGCAGGTCGGCAGCGGCCTGGCGGGGTGGATCCAATTCCAACCGCTGTATCGGCAGATCACCCGCGAGCAACCCGACCTGTTCGACTGACGGCACCGAAAACGTATGACGGACAACGAGATCGTGGCCGCCGGGGTATCCCGGCAGTACACCGCGCTGACATCCGGCGAGCTGACCGCGATGGAACTGACCGAAGCCACCCTGGACGCCATCGACCGGGCCTCCGCGTTGAACGCGTTCACCACGGTGCTGCGGGACGCTGCCCGGCGCGACGCTGCCGAACGAGATCGCGCCCGGGCGGCGGGCGAGCCGCTCGGACCGCTGCACGGCATCCCGGTCGCGATCAAGGACGAGATCGACGTCGCCGGTGTGACAACAACATTCGGTACCCGCGCCAATCGCACGCCGGCGCGTGCCGACGCTGAGGTGGTGCGGCGGCTGCGCGCCGCCGGGGCGGTGATCGTGGGCAAGACCGCAATGAGCGAGTTCGGGCAGTGGCCGTTCACCGAGTCGAGCACCTATGGAATCACGCGGAATCCGTGGGATCCCACACGAACTCCCGGAGGTTCGAGTGGCGGCTCGGCGGCCGCGGTGGCCGCCGGGTTGGTGCCGGTGGCACTGGGCGGAGACGGCGGCGGATCGATCCGTATCCCCGCCGCGTGCTGTGGGCTTTTCGGGTTGAAGCCGCAGCGGGGCCGGGTGACTTCCGCACCGATGACGGCGCTGTGGGGGGCGTTGGGGACATGCGGACCGCTCACCCGCACCGTGCTCGACAGCGCCATCGTCTACGACGTCATCCGTGGCAACCTGCCCGGCGACCGGTTCCGTGCTCGGGAGCCCGAGACGTCGTTCACCGACGCCGCACGAAAGCCGCCGCGCCCGTTGCGCGTCGGATTCTCTGCGAAGACCACGACTGCGCTGGTGAAACCACATCCGGAGCAGGTGCGCGCGCTGGAGGCGACCGCCGGGCTGCTGGCCGGCCTCGGACATCGGGTGGACGAGATCGACCCGCACTATCCCGACACCACACCGGCACTGCTGACCCAGTTCTACGGGGGAGTGCGCGCCGAGGCGCAGATCGTGGAGTATCCGGAACTGCTGGAACGACGCACCCGGCACACACTTCGATTGGGTGTATGGGCACGCCGGCCGGTGCTGGAGTGGGCGATCCGCGCCGGAGAGTCGTTGGGCCGCAAGCTCAATCGAATTTTCGACGCATACGATCTGCTCCTGACGCCGACCACCGCGATCCGGCCACCACGAGTCGGTGTGCTGGATGGCAAGGGCAGCCTCGCCGCGACGGTCGCCTGCTTCCCGATGGTCACCTACACCGCGATCTGGAACGTCGCGGGCAATCCGGCCGCTTCGCTGCCGGTGGGCGTCGGTGAGGACGGCCTGCCGCTGGCCGTGCAGCTGGTCGGGCCACCTGGCGGAGAGACCACGATCCTGCCGGTCGCCACGCAACTCGAACAGGCCCGCCCACAACCACGCCCGCATCCCGACCGAGGGCCCGCCGAATCCGCATGACAACGGTTCGCGGCCTGCTCCGCCTCGGTGCCGACGAACGGTTCCGGCGCACGCGGGGTCGACGACCGAGCCCGCAGCGCTGGTGATCTCGCTCAGAGCCTCGTCGAGGGCGGGGTCTTCGGCGGTCCGCCGGCCGCCGCGCCTCAGGCATACCTGGCCACCTCGCCACTGACCTACGTCCGGCCGGGTTTGCCCCCGACCCTGCAACTGCAGGGCACCAGCGATCATGTTGTGCCCCATGCCCAGGCCACCATGCTCGACGAAAAGCTCACCGCCGCAGGCGTACCGCACCACACGGTCCTGCTGCCCTTCGCGGACCACGGTTACAACCTGATCTGGGGCAGCTGGCCCAGCCAGATCAGCTACGGCGTCCTCGACCAGTTCCTCACCACCCACACCCGCTGAAACCACCATGCCGACGGTCGACACTTCGGGTGAGCCGTACCGCGCCCCGCTGTGCGTGTCGCCGAGGGAATCGACGTCCGATCATTACCATCTTCCTGGTGCGCGGGCTTTCGACCCGGGCCTCCGGCCCGGAGCGGCTGTGGGCATTCTCCGATGGCGTGTACGCCATCGCGATCACGCTGCTGGTGCTGAACATCGATATGCATCCGGATTTGAACGACGCGGAATTCCTCGACGCGCTGCGCCGGACGGTGCCGCAGATTTTGGCGTACGCGCTCAGTTTCGTGGTCATCGCAGCCTTCTGGCGCGATCAGCGCCGGATCCTCGCGGGCGTCCGGCATGCCGACGACATCATGACCCGGACGACCCTGCTGGGACTGGGCCTGGTGGCACTCATGCCATTTCCCACCGCGCTGCTGTCCGAATACGGCCACCGTCCCCAAGCAGTGGCCATCTACTCCGGCACCATCGCCGCCGTGGCAGCGGTCCACTCGGCGCTCGTGCTGTATCAGCGGAGGCATCCGGCGTTGCTTGCCGAACCGATGACAACGGACGACTACCGTTTCTCGTTGCTCGATCTGGGCACGACGGTGCTGGTCATGCTGGTATCGGTGGGCATCGCCCTCGTCCTCGGCTCGGCAACCGTCGCCAAATGGATCTGGGTCGTACTCCTGCCCGCCAAACAGATCCTCACCCTGATGCAGAAGCGGCAACTGGCGCGACATGAGCAGACGCCGAATTCATCGACGGAGCAAGCGGCAACCGAGGAGTAGCGGCGTACTCGATGTGCAACGCGAAAACGGCCCGGAACCAGTAGGTTCCGGGCCGTCTCTTTTGTAGCGGGGACAGGATTTGAACCTGCGACCTCTGGGTTATGAGCCCAGCGAGCTACCGAGCTGCTCCACCCCGCGTCGGTATTTACAACACTACACGTGCGGGGTGGAGGTACCAAAACGCCCGGTCAGGGGTGGTTCAGCCGAACTGAATACCTTGGGCGAGGGGGAGTTCGGCGGAGTAGTTGACGGTGTTGGTGGCGCGGCGCATATAGGCCTTCCACGAGTCGGAACCGGATTCGCGGCCGCCGCCGGTCTGCTTCTCGCCGCCGAACGCGCCGCCGATCTCGGCGCCGGAGGTGCCGATGTTGACGTTGGCGATACCGCAGTCGGAGCCGTCGGCGGCCAGGAAGCGTTCGGCCTCACGCTGGTCGCCGGTGAAGATGGCGGACGAAAGTCCTTGCGGCACAGCGTTGTGCAGTTCGATGGCGGCGTCGAGATCGTGGTAGTCGAGCACGTAGAGGATGGGTGCGAAGGTTTCCTCGCGCACCACGGCGGTCTGCGCGGGCATCCGCACGATGGCCGGGCGCACATAGAAGGCGTCGGCGCCGAATCCGTCGACTCGCTCACCGCCGCATACCAATTCGCCGCCGTCGGCGATGGCCCGCTGCAGTGCGTCACGCATCGCCGTGTAGCCGCGCTCGTTGATCAGCGGGCCGACCAGCACTCCGTCGTCGAGCGGATTGCCAACGCGCAGTTGGCTGTACGCCTTCTCCACCTGTTCGATCAGCGGGCCGACCACGTCGGCGTGCACGATCAGCCGCCGCAGTGTGGTGCAGCGCTGTCCGGCGGTGCCCGCCGCGGCGAAGACGATGCCCCGCGCCGCCAGCGCCAAATCCGCTGTGGGCGTGACGATCGCGGCATTGTTGCCGCCGAGTTCGAGCAGGCAGCGGCCGAAGCGCGCGGCCACCCGCGGCGCGACCTGCTGTCCCATCCGCACCGAACCGGTGGCGCTCACCAGCGCGACGCGCGCATCGTCGACCAGCTTTTCACCGACCGTCGAATCGCCCTGAATCAGTTGGTGCACTTCGGGATCCGCGCCGACATCGGTCGCGGCCCTGCGCAGCAGCGAGTGGCAGGCGAGCGCGGTCAGCGGCGTCGTCTCCGACGGTTTCCACACCACGGTGTCCCCGCAAACCAGTGCGACGGCGGTATTCCACGCCCACACCGCGACCGGGAAGTTGAATGCCGAGATGACGCCGACCACGCCCAGCGGATGCCAGGTCTCCATCAATCGGTGCCCCGGCCGCTCCGAAGGCATCGTCCGCCCGTACAGCTGCCGGGAAAGACCGATGGCGAATTCGCAGATATCGATCATCTCCTGCACTTCACCGAGCGCCTCCGGGCCGATCTTGCCCGCCTCCAGCGTCACCAGCTCCGCCAGTTCCGCCTTGTGCGTGACGAGCAGTTCGGCCAGCCTGCGCACGAGGGCCGCCCGCACCGGCGCGGGCACCGTGCGCCAGGACCGGAAAGCCGTTGCCGCGCGGCCGATCGCCGCGTCGACCTCGTCGAGTGAACTGGGCGCCATGCTCATGAGCCGCTCGCCGGTGATGGGCGTGCGGGCGAGCAGCGCCCCCGGTTCCGGCTGCCGGGCGCCGAGCGCGCGCAGCAATCGCGCCGCACGCCGGGCCAGTTCGGTGGTCTGATCGCCGAGTACATCCGTCATGTGTTGGTCCGCCATACCTTTCGACCGATGGGTGGTGTATCGAGGTTTCCGCACCGAGGTGGGCTTGCTGAGTTATCTTTCGCTGATGGCGGATACACCGGCACGACCTGTGCTCGACGACATTGATCGGCTACTGATTCGGGAACTGATGGCCGATGGTCGCGCCACCCTGTCCAACTTGGCCGAGAAGGCGAGTCTGTCGGTATCCGCGGTGCAGTCGCGGGTGCGCAGGTTAGAGGCGCGCGGGGTGATCCGGGGCTATACGGCGCATGTCGACCCCGAGGCGCTCGGGCAGTTGCTGTCGGCATTCGTCGCGATCACTCCTCTCGACCCCTCGCAGCCCGACGACGCGCCCGCACTCCTGCAGCACATCCCGGGCATCGAGGCATGCCATTCGGTGGCGGGCGACGAAAGTTACATGCTTTTGGTCCGGGTGGCCTCACCGCGGCATCTCGAGCAGCTGCTGCAGGAGATCAGGGCGACGGCCAACGTCCGGACGCGGAGCACGATCATTCTGCAGACATTCTATGACAGGTAGTCGTTACGTGGAGTAATTACCGCGGATCTGTAGAGATTTCGTAAATCTTTCCGTACCCTCGCTGGTGTGACCCTCGAACTGGAGCGCACCCGCGCGGGTGGTGACATCACCTCGGTCACCCCCGCCGACCGGGTGCATGAGATCTTGTCCGCGAACATCCTCGCCGACGGGTTCGACCTTGTGCTGGATCTACGGCAATCCCGTGGCTGCCGGCTGGTCGATGAACGCGACGGCACGTCCTATCTGGACATGTTCGGCTTCTTCGCGTCCAACGCGCTGGGTATGAACCACCCGGCGCTGGCCGACGACGAGGAGTTCCGCGCCGAACTGGCCACCGCCGCACTCAACAAACCGAGTAACTCCGATATCTACACCGTCGAGATGGCGAGGTTCGTGGAAACCTTCGCCCGGGTACTCGGCGATCCGCGCCTGCCGCACCTGTTCTTCATCGACGGCGGCGCGCTCGCCGTGGAGAACGCGCTCAAGGTCGCCTTCGACTGGAAGAGCAGGCATAACGAAATCCACGGCCGCCCAGCCGAACTCGGCACCAAGGTGCTGCACCTCACCGGCGCGTTCCACGGCCGCACCGGTTACACCCTCTCGCTCACCAACACCGATCCGACGAAGACGGCGCGCTTCCCCAAATTCGACTGGCCGCGCATCGACGCGCCGGTACTCGGCGACGGCGTCGACATCGAGGCGGCCGAGGCGAAAGCGCTCGACCAGGCGCGTCGCGCCTTCGCCGAAAACCCGCACGACATAGCGTGTTTCATCGCCGAACCGATTCAGGGCGAGGGCGGCGACCGGCATATGCGGCCGGAATTCTTACGGTCCATCCAACGGCTGTGCCATGAGAACGACGCGCTGTTCATCCTCGACGAGGTGCAGACCGGCGTCGGCATGACCGGAACCACCTGGGCCTACCAGCAACTGGGCCTCGAGCCCGACGTGGTGGCCTTCGGGAAGAAGACCCAGGTGTGCGGCATCATGGCCGGCGGGCGCGTCGACGAGGTGCCGGACAACGTGTTCCGGGTCAGCTCGCGGATCAACTCCACCTGGGGCGGCAACCTCACCGATATGGTGCGTACCCGGCGCATCCTCGAGGTTTTGGAGGCCGACGGGTTGGTCGAGCGGTCCCGTGCGCTCGGCGCGCACCTGCTGGACCGGTTGGGTGTGCTCGCCGACGAGCATTCGAGCGTCAGCGAGCCGCGCGGGCGCGGGCTGATGTGCGCGATCACGCTGGCCACGCCGGAACTGCGCGACCGGGTGCTCACCGCGCTGCGCGAACAGGAGCATGTGCTGATCCTCGGCACCGGTGAGCGCGGTATCCGGTTCCGGCCGCCGCTCACCGTCACCGCGGCCGAAATCGACGCCGCGGTGGACGCCTTGGCGCGCGTGCTCGAGACGCTCGGTTAGGCCCGGCCGAGGCCAACCGCCGAACGCCGCGCAATTGTCAAATTGCGCGGCGTTTGCCATATTTCTGGACTATGCCAACAGATCCGAGATGACCTGGTAATTCGGATGATTCGGGCGGGTGGCGCGGATTAACCAATAATCAGCTGACCACCGCATAGGCTTCGCAGCCATGTCCTCTCGTCCTCACCACTTCCCGGCACGGTGCAGCGCGTGAACCGACGTCTGGCACCAATTGTCGTGACGATCGTCCTGGCGGCCGCGGGCTGCGCCTCGACCAGCGAGGCGGGTTCGGTGGTCGGCCGATCGACGACCTCGGCGGCGCCCGCACCGCCGCCACATCTGACGAACCTGCTACCCGGCATGCCGCCGCCGCTATCGCCCACCGATGTCTACGCGGCGGATCGGGAGCTCAGCCCGGCCGTCGCCGAGCATCGGCCGCTGGTCTACGTGCCCAACAGCGAATCGCATTCGGTATCGGTGATCGACCCGAACACCTTCGAGGTGGTCGACACCTTCCCGGCGGGTGGGCGGGAACCGCAGCATGTGGTCCCCGCCTACGACCTGCAGACCCTCTACGTCACCAACGATCTGCCGATCGGCAGCGGCAGCCTGCTCCCGATCGACCCACGCACCGGCAAACCCGGCGACCCGCTGCCGGTCCGCGACCCGTACAACATGTACTTCACCCCGGACGGCAAATTCGCGTTGGTCGTCGCCGAGGCGGACAAATCGCTCGACTTCTACGATCCGCACACCTGGCAGCGGGTCGACGCCATGGCGGTGCCCGACTGCGCGGGCATCGACCACATGGACTTCACCGCCGACGGCCGATTCGCCGTCGCCAGCTGTGAATTCTCCGGGCGCATGCTGGTTTTCGACGTCGCCGAGCACAAACAGGTCAAGCTGATCGACCTTCCGAGCGGCAGCGCCGGCATGCCGCAGGACGTGAAGCTCGCACCCGACGGACGCACCTTCTACGTCGCCGACATGATGGCCGACGGCGTCTACGCCATCGACGCGCTGACCTTCGAGAACACCGGATTCATCGCGACAGGCAAAGGGGCGCACGGACTTTACGTCACCCGCGATTCGAAGCAGATGATCATCACCAACCGCGGTGAGGGCACCATCTCGGTCTGGGATTTCGCGACCAACCAACTGGTGCGCAAATGGGAAATCCCCGGCGGCGGCAGCCCCGACATGGGAAACATCTCCGCCGACGGCCGCACCTTCTGGGTATCCGGACGCCACCACGGCGAGGTCTACGCGATCGACATCGTCAACTGGAACCTGTTGGCCCGCATACCCGTCGGCCGCGGAGCACACGGTCTGACGGTCTGGCCCCAGCCGGGCCGCTACTCGACCGGACATACCGGCGTCATGCGCTGACCCAACCGGCCGCGCCCGAATCCCATTGTGCGGGATAGTAACTGGGCGCGGCCGGTCAGTGGTCGAGGTAGGCGGTGGGCATGGCCTCAGGTTATTCGAAGTGCCAGTGCGCCTTCGACGAAACGGCGGACCGCGGCTTCCCCGCTCTTCAGGGCGGGTTCGTGGCCGGGGCGTGCCCAGCCGGTGAGTTGGGCTGTTTCGCCGGTAGGTGTCACGACGATCTCGGCGACCAGTTCTGCGGTGGTGGGTTCGCAGACGGCCCAGGAGAAGTGGGTTTCGTCGGTCCATTGGGCGGTGCGGGTGGCGACGTAGTCCGGGTCGGTGATGCCGCCCGCGGCGAGGGTCGGGCGGTCGTCGATGCGGTCGTCGGCGCGTAGGGCGCGTAGGTACCAGGTGCCCGCGTTGATCTCCACCGGCTCCATCAGGCGCGGTCCTCGTCGTCGCGGCGGCCCTCGAGGCGGTCCCGGCGGCCTTCGAGGCGGTCGCGGCGGCGGTCGAGCAGGTCTTGATGGCGGTCGAGATGTTCGCGGCGGCGCTCGTCCCGGCGGGGGTTGTGGCGTCCGCCGTAGAGCAGGGCGCCGGCCAGCGGGATCGCCAGGAAAAACCACCAGTGGCCGGTGGCGAGGAACAGGATGAGCGCCAGGATCGGGATGACCGCCATGATCCGGTCCGGCCAGTCGGACAGGAATTTGTGCTCCGATTTCGCGGGCGCGGGTTTCTCGGCCACCGGCTGCGGCAGATCGGTGAACACCTGTTCCAGATCGCCGCGGGTCAGCGCCGCCGCCACGATCGCACTGCGCTCGTCGAACTCCGCGACGCTAAGCCTGCCTGCCGCGAAATGATCGGAAAGCCGCTGCAGCGCCTCTTCTCGTTCGGCGGTGCCGATGCGGATTTCCGGGACCTCACTCATAGGAGAAAGGGTAATAGGCGCGGGTCGCGCGGGGTCCGCGAGATGGCGGCTGTCGCTGGTCGGAGAGGTCACACTGTCGCCCGGTCTGCTCCGGGACTACCCTTCAAGGTAAGCTCGGCGCTTGACATCTGGACCGTGAGCTGCGCTTTCGGTATTCGCGGCGAGATGTCAACGGCGACACGGAGGTTTGCGGATGGGGGAGGAGCGGTTCGGGAGATATCGGCTGGAGCGGTTGCTCGGCAAGGGTGGGATGGGCCAGGTCTGGCTGGCCTACGACACCGTCGTCGAGCGCAGGGTCGCGCTCAAGCTGTTGCCCGCCGAACTCGCCACCGACGCGAAGTATCGCAAGCGCTTCGAGCGCGAGGCCGAAGTCATTGCGGCGCTGCGCGATCCGCATGTGGTGCCGATCCACACGCACGGTGAGATCGATGGACGGCTGTTCATCGACATGGAATTCATCGAGGGCATCGATCTGGGCGTGCGGTTGCAGACCGATGGGCCGATCCCGCCCGCGGTCTCCGTCTCTGTAATCGAGCAGGTCGCGTCCGCGCTGGACGCCGCGCACCGGGTCGGCCTGGTGCACCGCGATGTGAAGCCGTCCAATATCGTGCTGCGCGCCGACGGGGCGGCCTATCTGATCGACTTCGGGCTGGCCCACAGTCGCGGCCAGACCGCGCTCACCGCAACCGGTTTCGCCATGGGCACCTGGGCCTATATGGCACCGGAACGCTACACCGGCAACACCGATGGCCGGTCCGACGTGTACTCGCTGGCCTGTGTGCTCTATGAATGTCTCACCGCGCGACGCCCTTACGGCGACACCGACCCGCCCCAGCAGATGCACGCCCACCTGATGTCCGCACCGCCTCGCGCCAGCTCGCTGAACCCGGTCATTCCGCCGACATTGGACGGCGTCATCGCGCGGGGCCTGGCGAAGGATCCGGTGCAGCGCTATCAGTCGGCGGGTGAGTTCGCGCGCAATGCCCGCGCGGCGCTGGAGGCCGGTAAACCGCCGACGAAACTGCTTGCACACCAGGATATTCCGCAGACCAGGATCGAAACCCGCATCGCGCCGATGTATCCGCATCCCGGATTCGCGCAGCCGGTTCCGGCGGGAGCGCCGATCCCGCAGCCGAATCCGCAGCGCGGACGGCAGCGCACCCATCCGGTGACACCGCACCTCCCGCACAACCAGACGGTCATGCCGCGCGCGGGAGCCGTTGCGCCCCAAGTCAATGCGCCCCAAGTCAATGCGCCGCAGCCGCCTGGGCATCAGTCGACTGGGCACCAGCCGCCTGCGCCTCAGCCGACTGTGCTCCCGCCGACGGCGCATCAGACGCATGTGCTCCAGCCCAATGCGCTCCAGCCGAACGCATACCAGTCCAATCAGTACCCCGCCGCGCCATCGCGCCGCCAATGGTACCTGCGTCGCCAGCCCGCCCGCCCCACCGCCACACCGTGGCCCGTCCGGCCACCCGCGCCCGCGCCGCGTAGACGGAAGAGCCGCACCAGACGCTTCCTCATCGCGATCATCCTGATCCTGCTCTCCCCGTTCCTGCTTCTCGCGGGTTGCGCGGTACTCGTGCTACTGGCCGACGGTGACGGTGGCGGCAGCCCGGCGCCCTCCCCGGCCAGCGTCAACGAAACCGATACGGTGACACCGGAAATCCGGCCGACCAAACCCCCGCCGCTACAGATCCCCGGCGGCGATCCGAAAACCGATCCGGGCCCGGTGTTGCGGATACCGGGACTGGAGGACGACCCCGCGCCATCGACGCCGCCGACGAAGGTTCCGCCAGGACGAGGTTGATCGATGTCGCGGACCGCGTCATTGGTCGATGAGGCGGCCGCACCCCGTCTCCATGGTGCGCACCCCCTACACCGTGTGCACGGTTCGAAGCCGAGGTGCAGGCACCCTCATTTACCTTTGAGCGCGTAGGTAACCGGTTCGCGCGCCGCGCAAGAAGCTGAACCTACGGGGGCACAGCGGCATTCAGAGTGTGGAACCGGAACACCATATGCCGACGCACCAGGCACCCATCTCGGGCGATTCCGTACGTCGTAACGACATGACCCGGCACCCAACGCGCCGATCCCACCGAAACGAGGAACCTAGGCCGCACGCACCGCGCTTGCCAGCGCGGAATGCACTGCCTGACGCCCGATTTCGAGCGCCTCGGACAGCAGCGCGGTATTCCGGCTCGCGCTGTCCACACTGGGTGAGCCGGCAGGCGGGTGGATCTGGAATGCCGCGTCACCGAGCCCGGCGAGGAAATTGTCCTCGACGGACTGCTGTTGCGGGCGTTCCAGCCAGGCGCGGTAGGCGCCGGGGGCGATCATCCGCATGTAGCCGCCGCCGACTACGCGGTGCAGACGCGGTGCGGGCGGGCGCTTTTCGTCGGTGCGACGGGTCCGCAGCACCAGTGCGTGTGTCGCGCCCGCGCGGACGGCGGTGCGGATGGGCACCGTTTCGGAGAGGCCGCCGTCGAAGTATTGGGAGTCGCCGAGCGTGACGGGCGGCCCGGCGAGAATGGGCAGGCCCGCGGAGGCGCGCAGCGCGATCATCAGCGTCCGCTTGTCGACGATGTAGCGGTGCAGATCCACCGCGAGCCCGGTGCGCACATCGGTGGCGATGGGGTGAAAGGTGGTCGGGTTGGCCAGGATCGCGGGGAAGTCCATCGGCTCGATCCCGTCGTACACCTGATGCACCAGGTAGCGCAGGTCGAAGGCGGGTTTGCCGCGCAGCAGGCGGATCGGGTCGATGGCGCGGCGCATGATCTCCGGATCAGTCCACGAGCGCATGCCGGGCGTCGCGCGCCCGCACAGCAGCCAGGCCCCGTTGATGGCGCCCGCCGACGTCCCGTAGACGGCGTCGAAAACGCCTGCCAAACCCAGTTCCTCGATGGCCTGCACCATGCCGCTGGAGTACACGCCGCGACTGCCGCCGCCCTCGATGACGAGCACCAGCCGCTGTCCGTCGGCGCGGCTCCCACTGGCGTGACGAGCGCGGATCAGTTCGGTGACCGTGCGCCGATCGGCGGCATCCCCGCTATCTTCCGCCCGATCCTCATACCGCAAACTGGTCACCGGACCACGATACGGCAGCCCTATCGGGCCCGCCCGCGGCGCGGAAAGCTTGTTCGCCAGCTGTTTACCCCGGATACGACGGTGGCCCACCCGCACGAGCGGATGGGCCACCGTCGCGAAAATCGCCTACTTGATTTCGGCGAGCCCTACTTGATTTCGGCGAGCACAGTGCCCTGGGTGATGGCCGCACCGGCCTCGACCGAAAGCCCGGTCACCACACCGGCTTTGTGCGCGTTGACCGGATTCTCCATCTTCATGGCCTCGAGCACGACGATCAGATCGCCCGCCTCCACGGCCTGGCCCTCCTCGACGGCGACCTTGACCACGGTGCCCTGCATCGGCGCGGTGACCGCGTCACCGGATGCGGCACCGCCGCCTGCGCCACCGCGCTTGCGCGGCTTCGGCTTCTTGCGGACAACGCCGTTACCCGCGGCGGCGCCGGGCGCGCCGACGCTGAAGTTGCCCGGCAGCGACACCTCGACGCGCCGCCCGCCGACCTCGACGACGACCTTCTGCCGCGGCTGGTCCTCGTCCTCCTCGGCCTGGACACCGGAGCCGGTGTACGGCTCGACGGTGTTGACCCACTCGTTCTCGATCCACTTGGTGTAGACGTCGAACTTGGTGCCGTCGCCGATGAAGGCCGGATCGCTGACGATCGCCCGGTGGAACGGGATGACCGTGGCCAGACCCTCCACCTCGTATTCGGCGAGCGCGCGACGTGCCCGCTCCAGCGCCTGGGTGCGGGTTTCGCCGGTGACGATCAGCTTGGCCAGCATCGAGTCGAACTGTCCGCCGATCACCGAACCCTGCACCACGCCGGAATCGACGCGCACACCCGGGCCCGTCGGCTCCCGGTAGACGGAGACCGGGCCGGGGGCGGGCAGGAAGTTGCGGCCCGCGTCCTCACCGTTGATCCGGAATTCGATGGCGTGCCCGCGCGGCTTCGGATCCTCCTTGATCGTCAGCTCGTGGCCCTCGGCGATCCGGAATTGCTGGCGCACCAGGTCGATTCCGGCGGTCTCCTCGGTGACCGGGTGCTCGACCTGCAGGCGGGTGTTGACCTCGAGGAACGAAACGGTCTCGCCCTGCACCAGATATTCGACGGTGCCCGCGCCGTAGTAGCCGGCCTCCCGGCAGATGCGTTTGGCGGATTCGTGGATCTTGGTGCGCACCTCGTCGGACAGGAACGGCGCCGGCGCCTCCTCGACCAACTTCTGGAACCGGCGCTGCAGCGAGCAGTCACGGGTGCCCGCGACGACCACGTTGCCGTGCTGGTCGGCGATCACCTGCGCCTCGACGTGGCGGGCCTTGTCCAGGTACTGCTCGACGAAGCATTCGCCGCGGCCGAACGCCGCGGTGGCCTCGCGGGTCGCGGAGTCGAACAGTTCCGGGATCTCCTCGATGGAGTGGGCGACCTTCATGCCGCGACCGCCGCCGCCGAACGCGGCCTTGATCGCGACGGGAACGCCGTACTGCTTGGCGAATTCGACGACCTCGTCGGCGTTCTTGACCGGATCCTTGGTGCCCGCTGCCATCGGGGCCTTCGCGCGTTCGGCGATATGCCGGGCGGTGACCTTGTCGCCGAGATCGCGGATCGACTGGGGCGACGGGCCGATCCAGATCAGGCCCGCGTCGATGACCGCCTGGGCGAAGTCGGCGTTCTCGGAAAGGAATCCGTATCCGGGGTGGATGGCGTCGGCGCCGGATTTTGCCGCCGCGTCCAGGATCTTGTCGAACACCAGGTACGACTCGGCCGAGGTCTGTCCGCCGAGGGCGAAGGCCTCGTCGGCGAGCTTGACGAATGGGGCGTCCGCATCGGGTTCGGCGTAGACGGCGACGCTGCCGATCCCGGCGTCCTTGGCGGCCCTGATCACGCGCACGGCGATCTCGCCGCGGTTAGCTACGAGTACCTTCGTGATCCGCGCGCTGGCATGGCTGGGCACTGAGCCTCCTGTGTGCAATCTTCTGGTCGCCCCGTGGTCGACATAATTTACGTCTCGGGCGAGTGTAGGCAGTCTGCCAACAGACGCCGAACTCGCATAGTCCTACCAGACAGTAGGTCGCGGATCGCGTCGTAGACGTTTCTTCGATGCTACGAAGGACCTTACTTACCCCGCCCGCGCCGGGTGGAAGTGGTTGGGGCTTCGCCTGGTTCGTCACCCTTGGCGATCGGCATGCGGACCGAGTTGCCCCATTCGGTCCACGAACCGTCGTAGTTGCGTACCCGCTGATGGCCGAGCAGATAGGTGAGTACGAACCAGGTGTGGCTGGACCGTTCGCCAACCCGGCTATACACCACGACATCGTCACGTGCGGGCAGCGCGGCGTACACCTCGTCCAGTTCGGTGCGGCTGCGGAAGCGGCCGTCGGCGGTGCTCGCCGCGGTCCACGGAATGTTGAGCGCGGTGGGGATGTGCCCGCCGCGCAGGGCCGCGTCCTCCGGGTTGAGCGGTTCGGGGACCAGCTCGCCCGAATATTCCTTCGGCGAGCGCACGTCGAGGATCGGTTTGCCCAGGTGGGCGAGCACATCCTCGCGGAAGGCGCGGGCGGTAGCGTCGTCGCGGCGCACGGTCGGATAGTCGCTGACTCCGACATAGGGTGTATCGAAAGTGGTCTCGCGCGCCTCGGAGATCCAGGCGTCCCGGCCGCCGTCGAGCAACCTTACGTCCTCGTGCCCGAAGAGGGTGAACAGCCAGAGCGTGTGCGCCGCCTGAGCATTTCCCCGATCGCCGTAGATGACCACCGTGTCGTCGCGCTCGATTCCTTTCGAGCGCATAAGTTCGGTGAATCGGGTTCCGTCGATATAGTCGCGCGTGACCTGATCGTTGAGGTCGCCCCGCCAGTTGATCTTGATTGCCCCCGGAACGTGCCCGATGTCATACAGCAATATGTCCTCGTTGGACTCCACGATCTTCAGTCCCGGCGCGCCTATGTTTGCCGACAGCCACTCTGTGGTTACTAGTCGGTGAGGATGTGCGTAGGGGCCGAAAGCGGCATGTGGATCCGGGGCAACGGGCACTGGCGTGGTCCTTCGCGCGAGGTAGACGGCGGTTACGGCGGTTCTGGTCTCACTGCGATGGTATGCGTGAGGCGGTTGTGCAACTCGTTTCAGATCACAAATCGGCTGAATGAGCGAATAAATCGCACCTACATCCGATAAAGTCTCCCGGGAGGAGGGGTGAGCTATGTCCGATTCTTGGCCGCGACGGCGACTGCTCGCGATCCTACGTGGCGCAAGCGAGCCCCTCGATGCCCAGGAACTGGCCAGAATCACCGGGCAGCACGTAACCACGGTCCGATTTCATTTGGACGTCCTCACCAAAGAATCACTGGTGCGGCAATTCCAGCAACCACCGCGCGGCCGCGGCCGTCCACGCATCGGTTATGCGGCGGTGCAGCGATCGATCGGTTATCAGGAGCTGGCCCAGGTGCTCGCCGACCAACTGGGCCCGGATCCCCGGCGCAGGCAGGAGGCCGCCATCGCGGCCGGTCGCGCCTGGGGCGCGCGGCTCGACGTCGCGGCGCGGCGGGTCGAATCGCTGGATGACGCCAAGGATGTCGTGATGGCGCTGTCCTCCGAACTGGGTTTCGCGCCGGAGCGCGACCCGGCATCGGAGACCCCCGAACAGGCGATGGTCCGGCTCACCGCCTGCCCGCTGCGCGAATTGGCGCGCACCCACTCCGAGGTGGTTTGCGGTGTGCACCTGGGGCAGATCAAGGAGGCGCTGGAACGCAACGGCGCCCGCGACGATGTGAACGTGCGGCTGCACCCATTCGTCGAACCCGAATTGTGCGTGGTCCGTTTGGAATTGCTGGCCCGGCGGGAGCAGCAGGCGCCGGTCGCCCCCGTGGTGGTCGCCGCGGACAACGGCGCCGAACCGCAGCTCGTGCCGCCCTCAGGTCTGCGAGTGGCGCCACAGCTGCGCAATGGTGACCCCAACATCGCCAAGCAGCCGTCGCAGCAGTGGTAATCCGATCCCGATGACGCTCGATGGATCGCCATCGATCCGGTCGACGAACCAGCCGCCCAATCCGTCCAGCGTGAACGCGCCCGCCACCTGGAGCGGTTCGCCCGTGGCGATGTAGGCGTCCAGCTCGGCAGGGTCGGGCTTCGCGAAATGCACTGTGGTGGAACTACAGTCGACCGATTCGGCGGTCACGACCCCGCCGGTGAGCCGCAGCACGCAGTGTCCGGTGATGAGATCGGCGCTGCGCCCGGCGATTTCGGCCCAGCGCTGCCGGGCGACCTCGGGTGTGTGCGGCTTGCCCTGCAGTGTGCCGTCCACCAGCAACATCGAATCACAGCCCACCACAACGCATTCGGCGGGAAGGTCGGCGGTCGCCGCGACATGGCGGGCCTTTGCCCGGGCCAGCTCGATCACCACCGTTTGCGGTGGCGTGTCCGCGGGGAGCGCGGCGGCGACGGCGTCCTCGTCCACCTCGGATACGTGGACGAGCGGATCGATACCCGCGGAGCGGAGCACCGCTCGGCGGGCCGGTGACGCGGAGGCGAGTACCAGGCGCGGTTCCGGCACGGGTCAGTCGCGCAGGTGCGACAGCTGCGGGAAGGCGTAGGGCGAGAAGGGTGTGGTGCCCCGGTGCATCATGGTCGGACGGCCCCACATATCGATCGGGCCGGACGCGCCGGCCTGCTCGCCGCCGGCGGCGGCCGCGGTGAGCACACAAACCAGTGCGGCGATCTCCAGATCGCTCGGGTTGCCCTTCACGATCTTGATGAACGGCTGCCCGTCGACGGTCGGCACGACCGCCTCCAGATCGGCAACGGTCGGCACGATCTCGTCGGTGATCGGGTCGACTGTGAGATCCAGTTCGGCGGCGGTCAACACATCTTCTTCTGCCACGGCTGTCACAGTGCCAGATCCTCTCTATAGCCTTACTCGATGGCGGTGCTCGCCGGGCCCGTCACCTCGGGGCCCTCGGCTCACACCGCGATCGGGCGTGTTCTCGGACTGATGTCGAAAACCTGATGAGATCACCCTCTGACCCACTCATGGTCTCTGTCAACCATTGCCGGGTGTGGGATATCCGGGTTATCGCCTCATCACAGCGGGATGTTGCCATGCTTCTTGGCCGGCAGGGTCACCATCTTGCGTTCCAGCAGCCGCAGCGCGGAAACGATCTGACCGCGGGTGTGCGACGGCGGGATCACCGCGTCGACATAGCCACGCTCGGCCGCGACGTACGGATTGACGAGGGTGTCCTCGTACTCATTCTGCAGCTCGAGGCGCAGCGCGTCGACATCCGCGCCGTCCTTGGCGGCCTGCTGCAACTGCTTGCGATAGACGAAACCGACCGCCCCGGACGCACCCATGACCGCGATCTGCGCGGTCGGCCAGGCCAGGTTCACATCGGCGCCCATGTGCTTGGACCCCATGACGTCGTATGCGCCGCCGTAGGCCTTGCGGGTGATGACGGTGATCTTTCCCACAGTGGCCTCGCCGTAGGCGTACAGCAGCTTCGCGCCGCGGCGAATGATGCCGTTGTACTCCTGACCGGTGCCCGGGAGGAAGCCGGGCACGTCGACCAGGGTGAGGATCGGGATGTTGAACGCGTCGCAGGTGCGCACGAACCGCGCGGCCTTCTCCGAGGCGTCGATATCCAGACAGCCGGCGAACTGGGTCGGCTGGTTTGCCACGATGCCGACGCTGCGGCCATCGATGCGCCCGAAGCCGACGATGATGTTCATCGCGCGCTCGGCCTGCACCTCGAGGAATTCGTCGTCGTCGAGCAGGCGATGGATCACCTCGTGCATGTCGTACGGCTGGTTCGGCGAATCCGGGATGATCGTGTCCAGCTCGCGGTCCTCATCGGTGAGCGAATCCTCGATCGCGCCGTCGATCGGATCGGTCGCCGGGTAGCGCGGCGGCTCGGCGCGGTTGTTGCTGGGCAGGTAGGACAGCAGATCCTTGACGTAGTCCAGCGCGTCCTGCTCGCCCGAGGCGACATAGTGCGCCACACCGGATTTCACCATGTGCGTGTGCGCGCCGCCCAGGTCCTCCATAGTGACCTCTTCACCGGTCACCGTCTTGATGACGTCCGGTCCGGTGACGAACATCTGGCTGGTCTGGTCGACCATGACGACGAAGTCCGTGAGCGCGGGCGAGTACACGTGGCCACCCGCGGCCGGGCCCATGATCAGCGAGATCTGGGGAATTACGCCAGACGCCTGCACATTTCGATGGAAGATTTCACCGTAGAGGCCCAGCGAGACGACGCCCTCCTGGATGCGCGCGCCCGCGCCCTCGTTGATGCCGATCAGCGGCCTGCCGGTCTTGAGTGCCAGATCCATGACCTTGACGATCTTTTCGCCGTACACCTCGCCGAGGCTGCCGCCGAATACGGTGACGTCCTGGGAGAAGATGCACACGTCGCGGCCGTCGATGGTGCCGTAACCGGTGACGACGCCGTCGCCGAGCGGGCGGTTGTGCTCCAGGCCGAAGTTGACGCTGCGATGTTTGGCCAGCGCGTCCAATTCGACGAACGAGCCCTCGTCCAGCAGGGCCAGGATGCGCTCGCGGGCGGTCAGCTTGCCCTTGGCGTGCACCTTGTCCGTCGCGGCCTCACCCATCGGGTGCTTGGCCTCTTCCAGCCGATTCCGCAGATCAGCCAGTTTCCCGGCGGTGGTGTGGATATCGGGGGAGCCCGCCGGACCTGACGCGGGCTGCTGCTGGACACTCGTCATGGCTCCGGAGTGTAACCAGTGCCGCCGGATCGCTCGAACCGAGCATCCGCTACCGATGGGTAGAAAAGCCCAGCTAGATCATATTGCGCCAGGTGCGTTCAAACCGAAATCCGCTGGTGGGCAATAACTCGTGCGATGGGTGGGTCGCGCGGAAAATCGGTATCGCCCGATATCCCGGTGCCGGTAGGGTTGTGGGCGTCCCGAGTTCGTGCTTCAGGGGAGTGGCCGACGTTCTGGGAAGGGGAGTGATTCGGTTATGTGGGAATGGAGCAGATCAGTCGCCGAACGTGCCGCTGCCGCGTCGTTCGTGAGCGGTCGAGCCGAGGTCGCCGAGCCGCGATTCCGCGATCCGGTGCCATGGCTGGAACGCGATCGCGAGGTGGCGGATCCGGGCGAGGAATACATGCTGGCCGGATAGAAATGCCGGGGAAATTCGGGTCGCGCGGTGCGGCGTGGCCCGGATATCCTGGGAGAGTCCCGTTTTCGTGCTTCAGGGGGGAGCTTCTATGTTCGATCGTTCCGACCAAGTCGGATAACGCGCCCGCGGCCCGGTAGCCTCTGCCCTCGTGCAAAGGCCACCGTTGGATGCAGAGCAGCTGCGGCGCAGCGTCGTCGAAACGCCCGAGTTGTCGTTCTTCTCCCACATCGACGTGGTGGAGTCGACCGGGTCCACCAACGCGGACCTGATCGCGCGAGCCGGTGAACCGGATATCGATCGCGTGGTACTCCTTGCAGAGGCGCAGGAGCAGGGGCGCGGACGACACGCACGCACCTGGATCAGCCCGCCGCGGGCCCAGATCTCGATGTCGATGCTGGTGCGATTGGGTGGGATCGCCCCGGAGTCGCTCGGCTGGCTGCCGCTGCTCACCGGCATCGCCGTGGTCGACGCGCTGCGTGCGACGGCCGGTGTCGCCGCGAACCTCAAATGGCCCAACGATGTGCTCATTGATGGCCGCAAAGTGGCGGGCATCCTCGCCGAGGTCGCGGCCGCCGGCCCCGCGCCCGTCGTCGTCATCGGCATCGGGATCAACGTGAGCCTCACCGAGGCGGAATTGCCGGTGCCGCATGCCATTTCGCTGACGCTGGCGCAGGCGAAGGTGACCGATCGCACCGAGCTGGTGCGATCGCTGCTCGCCGAATTCGCCAGGCGCTTCACCGCTTGGCGTGATTGTGGTTGGGACACAACCGATTTGGCCGCCGCATACCGGGAACGCTGCTCGACCATCGGTGCGCGGGTTCGCGCCGAACTGCCGGGCGGACAGACGCTCACCGGCGTCGCGACGGATGTCGACGCATCGGGACGGTTGCTGATCGGCGATCGGCCGGTCTCCGCGGGCGATGTCACGCATCTGCGCGCGGAGTACTGACACCGGCGTGTAGGACTTCGACTCCCGCAAAGCGTTCGGCTTCCCGCGCCGGTCAATTGCGGGCGCGGGAGCCAAACGCTATGCGGAACGGTGTTGTCCGGGTTCTGACCGCTGGATGCCTTGGGCCCCAATGCGACTTGTCGGATCGGCTCAGGCGGGCTGTAATCCGGCGCGGGCGGCCTCGCGTGCCAGCAGCCGGTCGCGCTGCTCCTCGAACTTGATCACGTCCTGGGCCAGCTTCTCCAGGAACAGCCCGAGCTCCTCCCGCGCCCGCTCACCGCGAGGCCCGAAATCGCTGCGGTCGAACACATTCCACTGCTTCAGCACCGGCTGCAGCACCTCCTCCAGATGCTGGCGCATGTCGTAGATGCCGTGCTTGGCCATGAGCACACCGTTGCGGCGGAAGTTCGGCATACCGGTGCCCGGCATGACGAAATGCGTGACGATCCGGGTGATGGCCTCCATCGCCTGGTCGGGCACCAGGTCCAGGGCCGCGCCGCACATGGTGCGGTAGAAGATCATGTGCAGGTTCTCGTCCGCGGCGATGCGCTGCAGCATTCGGTCGGCGACGGGGTCGTCGCAGACCTTGCCGGTGTTGCGATGCGCGACGCGGGTCGCCAACTCCTGGAAGGTCACATAGGCGACGTTCAGGAGGAATCCGTGCCAATTGTCGGGCGAGTGCGCGCCGTTCGTCATGTGGATCATCCGGGCCTGCTCCAGGGCGACCGGATCGACGCCGCGGGTGACCACCAGATAGTCGCGGATCACGATGCCGTGCCGGTTCTCCTCGGCGGTCCACCGGCCGACCCAGGTGCCCCATGCGCCGTCGCGGGAGAAGTTCTCCGCGATCTCACGGTGGTAGGAGGGTAGGTTGTCCTCGGTGAGCAGGTTGGTGATCATCGCCGCCTTGGCGACCTCGCTCAGCTTGGATTGTGCTGGGTCCCAATCGATTCCACCCATCGCCGCGAAATTGCGGCCGAGGTCCCACGGCACGTAGTCGTGCGGGTACCAATCCTTGGCCATGGACAGGTGGCGGTTCAGGTTCTGTTCGGCGATCGGCTCCAGCTCGGTCAGGATTTCCAGCTGAGTCAGGTCCTTGTTCACACGGCCTCCAGGTATGCGGGCGTAATTGCGGGCAGGGCGTCGGTCATGCGAGCGGAGATGGGGCACGGCAGGATTCGTCGGCCTGCGGCACCCCTCGCAAAAGGATGATTGTGCAACACGATCCGGCTCGTGTCATCTGACACACCTCTCACACACGGTAGGGTGCGCTCATGGGTTATCCGGAGGATGTGCTCGCGCCGGACGAGCATCTGATACTCCATCGTCATCCGCACTGGAAGATGCTGTTCTGGCCGGTCGTCACGCTCGTCGTCGTGACGGCGCTGGCCGGTTTCGGTGAGGGGCTCGCATCCCGCAAGATCGAGGGCGGCGCCCGCATGCCGGTGTTGATCGCGATACTCGCGGTGTGGTTGATCATCGTCGTATGGCGTTGTGCCGCAAGGATTATCAGCTGGAAGTCGACGCACTTCATCATCACCGACCGGCGGGTGCTCATCCGGCAGGGCGTGCTCACGCACACCGGAATCGATATCCCGATCAGCCGCATATCGAGTGTTCAGTTCCGGCACGGGCTGTTCGACCGGATGCTCGGCACCGGCACCCTGATCATCGAATCCGCCTCGGTCGAGCCGCTGGAGTACGACGACATCCCGAATGTGGAGAAGGTGCACGCGCTGCTCTACCACCAGGTCTTCGACACCGATCGGGCATACGACAACGGCGGCCGCCGGACGCGCGACGACAACGGTGGATATCGGTGACCGCTACGGCAAATCCGGCACTCTTCACTAATCTGGGCATATGACCGCAGTGCTCCTGGCCGAAGACGACGAGGCAATCGCCGCGCCGCTGTCGCGTGCGCTGGGCCGCGAGGGCTACTCGGTCACCGTCGAACGCTTCGGCCCCGCCGTGCTGGAGCGTGCGCTGGAGGGCGACCACGACCTGCTCATCCTGGACCTGGGCCTGCCCGGGATGGACGGACTGGAGGTGTGCCGCCAGGTGCGCGCCCGCGGGGCCGATCTGGCCGTGCTGATGCTCACCGCGCGCACCGACGAGGTGGATTTCGTGGTCGGGCTGGACGCGGGCGCCGACGACTACGTCGGCAAACCGTTCCGCCTGGCCGAACTGCTGGCCCGGGTGCGAGCGCTGTTGCGGCGCAGCGGAATCGGCGACGACACCGTCGAGGTCGGCGGGATCCGGTTGGAACCGGCGGCGCGCCGGGTGCTGGTCAACGGCGTCGAGGTCGGATTGGCCAACAAGGAGTACGAGCTGCTCAAGGTGCTCATCGATCGGGCGGGCCAGGTGGTGCCGCGCGAGACGATCCTGCGCGAGGTGTGGGGCGACGCGGAACTGCGCGGCTCCAAAACACTGGACATGCACATGTCCTGGCTGCGCCGCAAGATCGGCGACGAGGGCCCGATGGCCGAGCGGCGCATCGTCACCGTGCGCGGTGTCGGCTTCCGGTTGAACACCGACTGACGTGCGGCGCAGAATTCTGCGATCCATCCTCACCGTGCTCACCCTGACCACGGTGGTGCTCGGCCTTCCGCTGACGTACACGGCCTGGCTGTGGGTGGAGGACATCACCCGCACCGATCTGCGCAACCGATTGGACTCCATCTCGCGGGTGATCATCGATCAGGAGCACGGTGACGGGACGGTGCCCGGCGTGCTCGATCTGCGTTCGATCAAGCCGCTGGTGCCGAGGGACGGCAAGCTGACCATCGTCTACCCGGCCTCGCAGGGCACGCCGTCGGAGATGTTCGTCGGCAGCGCGAATGTCACCGATCCGCTCGTCGAATCGCTGTCGCTGGGCACCTCGGTATCGCTGCGGCTGGAGATACCGTCCGCGCCGATGCACGCCATGCAGCGGCAGGCCGTCGCGGTGGTCGGGCTGGCGGTGCTGGCCTCGCTCGGCGCCGCGGTGTCGGTGGCGATGGTCACCGCGCGGCGGGTCGCCGATCCGCTGCGCGATGTCGCGGCCAGGGCGGCGCGGCTGGCGATGGGTGATTTCCGTCCCGATCCGCGCAGGCACGGCATCTCCGAGCTGGACCGGGTTTCCGATGTGCTGGATTCGGCGACGGTCGAGATCGCCGGGCGGCTGCAGCGCGAACACGCGCTGGTCGCCGACGTCTCGCATCAGCTGCGCAGCAGGCTGACCGCCGTGCGGCTGCGGCTGGACGAACTGTCCGCGCACGATGATCCGGATGTGGTGCACGAGGCCGAGGAGGCGATGGCGCAGGTCGACCGGCTCACCGACGCGATCGACGAGCTGGTTCGCGCCTCCCGCGACGAGGACGCCGCCGACCGCGACCCGGTGCCGGTGATGGCGGAGCTGCGCGGCGTCGTCGCCGAGTGGATGCATCCGTTCAACGAGGCGGGCCGGGCGCTGACGCTGATCGGTGACGAATCGCTCACCGCGCCGATCACCGGATCCCGGTTGCGCGAGGCGGTGGCCGTACTCGTCGACAACGCGCTGATGCACGGCGGCGGGACGTGCACGGTGTCGGTGCGGACCGTGGTGCCGGGCGGTGGCCGGGAACCGCTGGTGTGCGTCGAGGTGGCCGACGAGGGCGACGGCGTGCGCGACGAACTGGCGCCGCACATTTTCGATAGGGGTTTCTCGGCCGGTGGATCCACCGGTGTCGGGCTGGCGCTGGCCCGCGCGCTGGTCGAGGCCGATGGCGGGCGTCTCGAACTGCAGCGACGCCGCCCCGCGTCCTTCGCCGTCTTCCTGGGGTCCTCAGCGTCCCGGTCGACGAACTCCTGGGTCGCCGAGCCGAGGTGACTCAGCTGTGGCCGAGCTCTTCCTCGATGAGGTCCTTCAGCTCGGCCTCGATCTCGTTCATCTCGTCGGGGAAGACCCAGCGGCGCATCGCCCAGAAACGGAACGCCATTTGCAGCAGGTTGCCGATGATGTAGGCGCTGACGAAGTCGGCGATGTTCTCGACGGTGAAGCTGACGTTGGGCTGACGCAGGTCGAAGACGTAGCTCGACACCCACAGCGGCAGGAAGCTCAGCACCACGCCGCCGCCGCTGACCACGAAGAACAGCAGCGCCTCGTGATGCTTCTCCCGGCCACCGCGGTGCTTGAAGGACCACTCGCGGTTCAGGATGTAGGACGCGATGACCGCGACGATGCCGGAGATGATCTTGGCGGTGACCGGCTTCTGCTGGAGCACGGTCCACTTGAGTATGTAGAAGATCCCGCTGTCGATCACGAAGGTCGTTGCGCCGACGATGGCGAACTTGATCAGCTCGTGATGGCGGTACGCGATCTCCCGGAGGGGTTTGGGGAGGACGTTGACCACGTCGTCGACGAATGACACAGGGTCCGAGTGTACCGGTACCGGTGATTGCCGCCCGACATGACAAGATTCCTTCACATGAGGGAGCGCAGCGAGCGAACAATAGACACAGCACCCTTGGGGTGTTCGGCCGAGCCGAGCGCCAGCGAGGCTCGGCCGTGACACCCCGCTCGTTCGATCCTTCAGCCATGCCCACCGTGACGATGGTCGGTGGCGGTCAGTTGGCGCGTATGACGCATCAGGCGGCGATAGCGCTGGGGCAGCGGCTGCGCGTGCTCGCCGAGAATCCGGACGATCCGGCCGCGCAGGTGAGCCCTGATGTGGTGCTCGGCAGTCACACGGATCTGACCGCGCTGCGCAAGGCCGCGGTCGGCTCGCACGCGCTGACCTTCGATCACGAGCATGTGCCCGCCGAACATCTAGCGGCGCTGGTCGCGGAGGGCGTCAATGTGCAGCCGCCGCCCGAGGCGCTGATCTACGCGCAGGACAAACTCGTGATGCGCACCAAGCTGGCCGAGCTCGGGCTGCCGGTGCCCGCGTTCGCCGCAGTGGCCGAGCCTGGCGACGCGGTGCGCTTCGGTGACGCGAACGGCTGGCCGATGGTGTTGAAGGCGGTGCGCGGCGGTTACGACGGACGCGGCGTCTGGATGCCCGAATCCGCCGCTGCCGCAACGGAAATCGTCACCGATCAGCTGGCGCGCGGGGTTCAGCTGCTCGCGGAGGCGAAAGTGCCGCTGCGGCGCGAACTTTCGGCGATGGTCGCGCGTTCGCCGTACGGGCAGGCGGCGGCCTGGCCGGTGGTGGAGACGGTGCAGCGCAACGGCCAGTGCGCGGTGGTGATCGCGCCCGCGCCCGATCTGTCGGACGAACTCGCAACCGGCGCAGAGGCTTTGGCGTTGAACCTGGCCGAGGGGCTCGGCGTCGTCGGCGCGATGGCGGTGGAGCTGTTCGAGACCACCGATGGGCGGCTGCTGGTGAACGAGCTGGCCATGCGCCCGCACAACTCTGGGCACTGGGGGATGGACGGCGCCCGCACCGGGCAGTTCGAACAGCACCTGCGCGCGGTGCTCGACTATCCGCTCGGCGATACCACGCCGCTGGCCCCGGTCACCGTGATGGCGAATATCCTTGGCGCGCAACAGGCTCCGGCGATGTCGATAGACGAGCGGCTGCATCACCTGTTCGCCAGGATGCCGGAGGCGAAGGTGCACCTGTACGGCAAGGGCGAGCGCCCGGACCGCAAGATCGGGCATATCAACGTGCTCGGCGACGATGTCGCGGTGGTGCGGGAGAAGGCGGAGCGGGCGGCGCACTGGATGTCGCACGCGGTATGGACCGATGGATGGGATCCACATGACTGAACCGCAGGTCGGCCTGATCATGGGCAGCGACTCCGACTGGCCGACCATGGAGGCGGCGGCGGATGCGTTGGCGGAGTTCGGAATTCGCTTCGAGGTGGGGGTGGTTTCGGCGCACCGCACACCGCAGCGGATGCTCGACTACGCGCGGGCCGCCGCCGGCCGTGGCATCAAGGTGATCATCGCGGGCGCGGGCGGTGCCGCCCATCTGCCCGGCATGGTCGCCTCGGCGACCCCGCTGCCGGTGATCGGTGTCCCGGTGCCGCTGAAGTATCTCGACGGCATGGATTCGCTGCTGTCGATCGTGCAGATGCCCGCGGGCGTCCCGGTGGCGACGGTCTCGATCGGCGGCGCCCGCAACGCGGGCCTGCTCGCCGTCCGCATCCTGGCCGCCGCCGACGCGGACCTGCGCGCCCGGATGGAAGAGTTCCAGGCGGGTCTGGAACAACTGGTCCTGGAGAAGGACGACGCCCTCCGCCGCAAACTGCTGGGCTCGTAACCGTTGCCGCGCGGCAAGATTCCCGCCTCGGGCTACGGTGCACGGATGACTCCCGAGGCCAGCGCTGACGCGGCCAGGTTCCGGTTGACCGTTGTCGATCAGGCGTTGCGGTTGTTCGCCGAGAAGGGGTATGAGGCGACGACCGTTGACGAGATCGCGGAGGCGGCCGGGATTTCGCGGCGCACCTTCTTCCGGCAGTTCCGGTCGAAGGAGGATGTGATCTTCGCCGACCACGAGTCGCAGCTGTCGCAGGCGGCGGCGTATCTGGCCGCGGCGCACGAGGATCCGTGGGAGGCGGTGTGCGCCGCGGTGGTTCAGGTCTTCGAGCGATTCACGCAGTGGCGCGAGATCGCGGCGCGGCGGTATCAGGTGGTGCGCCGGGTGCCCGCGCTGCGCGAGCGCGAGATCGTGACGGTGTTCCGGTACGAGCGGTTGTTCACCGACTATCTGCGCAGGCGGCTGCCCGATGTGCCGGATCTGGCGCGGGTGCAGTTCACGGCCGCGGTCACCGCGACGCACAACTATTTGCTGCGGCGGATGGTGCGCGGGGAATCGGATGCGGGTGCGATGGATCTGCGGGCGGAACTGGCCGCGATTCCGCGCGGGCCGGCGGCGCACTCGTCCGATGAGGTGGTCGTCGCGGTCTTTCCCAGGGATATGCCGCCGCGGCAGCTCGCCGAGCTGCTGAGCAGCAGGCTGGGTAATCTGTGAGCTGAATCATCACCGCCCTGACACTCGGTGCCAATAAATAGGGCCAAGTAGGGACGTATACTCGGTCAGGATGTGGCACTGAGTGCCGATTAGCTGGACGGCAGCGATCACCACCGACGAACCCAGGAGCGTGCCCTATGGCGGGAAATCCGGATTTCGACCTGTTCAAACTCGAGGACTTCCACGAGGAACTGCGCGCGGCCATCCGCGGCCTGGCGGAGAAGGAAATCGCACCGCACGCCAAGGACGTCGACGGCAACTCCCGCTTCCCGGAGGAGGCGCTCACCGCGCTCAACGCCGCGGGCTTCAACGCGGTGCACGTGCCCGAGGCATACGGCGGCCAGGGCGCCGACTCGGTCGCCACCTGCATCGTGATCGAGGAGGTCGCCCGGGTCTGCGGTTCGTCCTCGCTGATCCCGGCGGTCAACAAGCTCGGCACCATGGGCCTGATCCTCAACGGCTCCGAGGAGCTCAAGCAGAAGGTGCTGCCGGATATCGTCGAGGGGCAGATGGCCTCCTACGCGCTGTCCGAGCGCGAGGCCGGCTCCGATGCGGCCAGCATGCGCACCCGGGCCAAGCAGGAGGGTGACGACTGGATCATCAACGGCTCCAAGTGCTGGATCACCAACGGCGGCAAGTCTTCCTGGTACACCGTCATGGCCGTGACCGATGCGGACAAGGGCGCCAACGGTATTTCGGCGTTCCTGGTCCACAAGGACGACGAGGGCTTCGTGGTCGGCCCGCTGGAACACAAGCTCGGCATCAAGGGATCGCCAACGGCCGAACTGTATTTCGAGAACTGCCGGGTGCCGGGTGACCGGATCATCGGCGAGCCGGGCACCGGTTTCAAGACCGCGCTGCAGACCCTGGACCACACCCGCCCGACCATCGGCGCGCAGGCGGTCGGCCTGGCGCAGGGCGCGCTGGACGCGGCCATCGCATATACCAAGGACCGCAAGCAGTTCGGCAAGTCCATCGCCGACTTCCAGAACACCCAGTTCATGCTCGCCGATATGGCGATGAAGGTCGAGGCCGCCCGCCTGATGGTGTACACCTCGGCCGCGCGCGCCGAGCGTGGTGAAAAGAACCTCGGCTTCATCTCCGCTGCCGCAAAGTGTTTCGCCTCCGACGTGGCCATGGAGGTCACCACCAACGCGGTGCAGCTGTTCGGCGGCGCGGGCTACACCACCGACTTCCCGGTGGAGCGGATGATGCGCGACGCCAAGATCACCCAGATCTACGAGGGCACCAACCAGATCCAGCGCGTGGTGATGTCGCGGGCGCTGCTGCGCTGAGGTCAAGCGCTGTTTTTCTCGATCGGAGGATGTTCGGGCACCGCTTGTTGGCTCTCGTCAGGCCGTCTCCAGGCCGTCAGGGACTCAGGCCGTCGCTCGAACATCCTCTGAATCGCCGCACGGGCACGTTGGTAGCTGGACGGGACCAGGTGCGTATAAGTGCGCAGCGTGAACCCCGGATCCCAGTGACCGAGATATTCGGCGAGTTCCTTGATCGAGCAGCCGTCCGCGAGCAGACGCGACGCGAACAGGTGCCGCAGTGCGTGCATGCCGTCGGCGCGCTTACGGTACTCCAACCCTGCGGTACGAAATGCTTTCTGCCACACGACTTTTGTGAACAGATCCCCGGTATAGACACGGCCATTCTCACCGGTTATCAACAGCAGAACCGTCACCGATTCACCGTCAGGCTTCCCCCATGGCAGCGTCACCGGGACCGCCGGATACGCGTTCCCGTGGCCATCGATCGAATCCAAGAGATCATCGGCTACGGGCACCTCGCGAGTCTTGCCGCCCTTCGGAAGCGCGAACATCATGATGCCCTTTACGGTCTTGATCTGCCGTTCAACCCTGATCACTTTCCTCTCGCGGTCAACATCATCGGGGGAGAAACCCAAAATCTCGCCCTGGCGAAGTCCAGCGCCACTACCGAGTTCGGCGGCAATCTGAAACCGATGACCGAGCCCAGTCATCACCATGTGTAGCCGATCCTCGTGCCACACAACGATTTTCGGGCTGTTCGATGTCGGCCGCCGAATAGTCTTTGCCTTGCAAGGGTTCTGGCGAATTACTCGATCCTCGACCGCAGCCTCACACACCGACGACACGATCGTGAACAACGCGGTCTTGTAGTTATCCGACAGACCCTGTTCGTCCAGCCAGCCAAGCCAATCACGAATGGTCGACGGCTTCTCAATCTTCTTGAACGTCAGATCACCCAGCTTCGGATAAATCTGACGTTCGAGACGACTACGGAGGATCTCCCGAGTGGCTGGGTCCGGCGACTGACCCTTGTACCAGTTCTCGGCCTGTTGCCGAAACTTCTTGGTCGCCGCGCGCGGATCGACGTACTTGCCTTCGCGCTTGTCGGATTCGACCTCAATGAGGAAGTTGTCAGCCTTCTTCTTCTCGCGGTCCCCGAACGACTTCGAACGCTCAACGCCATCCGGATCGATATAGCGAACCCGGTAGCGCAAACCACGGCCGTACAGCTCGGTCTTCTCCATCACCGGTTTACCGCGACCGTTGACGATAACCTTGCCATCCTCATCACGCTTCGGACGCCACCACCGGTCATCGATGTGCGCCATCAGGCAGCCTCATCGGCTTGATCAGCCCACGCGCGCACCTTGACCGGGTTGTACCGCAGGTGACGCCCCATCTTCCGAACCGGTGGTCCCTCACCCAACCACTTCCACTGGTAGAGCGTTTTCACCGGCACGCCGAGGAAGTACGAGACTTCCTCCACAGTCCACAGTCGATCATCCGGTAGTTCCATTGCCTCCCCTATGCCGCTTTCTCTATTGCCGAATGTTCTTGTGTCCCTGGTGGACTGGCCGCGAGTAGCGCGTTGAGGTATTCGGCGCGGTCGCGTGTTCGTTGAGCGATGGCGGCCGTGATCAGGTGTTCGCGAGGCGGGCAATGCTGGTCTCCGGGTTCGACCGGCGTGATCCGCAGGTGTGTGGTGTCGGGTTTGCTGATGCCGACCGCTGCGAGGAGTTGCCGAACGAATTCGGTGCGGTCGGCGCGATGGTCGGGCAGGGTCTTGCCGGTCCAGCGGCGCGAGACCAGCACGCGACGACCGGGCAGGCCGAGGGTGTCTCGGCGGTGTGCCTTACCGCGGCAGCGACCCGGGATCGTTTTCGCGGTCGCGCCTTTGGGGACGATGCCGTAGCGCAGCCACACCCCGCAGCGGGGCGAACACGGCGTGTGGCACAGTTCGGCGTGTAGCCGGTCGTAGTGTTCGGCGGCGCGAACCGATTGCGGTTCAACGATTTCCGCGATCGACTTGGTCAGGTATTTGGTGACGTAGCGGATGGCCTTGTCGGCCTGCTCGCCAGCGATGACGCCCCGGATGTGGCGGGGATCGATCTGGACGCCGAAGCGGACCTCATGTGCGGGTTCCAGGACGTCGACCGCGTCCATGGCATCGAGGGCGGCGTCCCAGCCGGTCAACGGGCGGTGCGTGCGGGGATCGACGAACGTGCCCACTTTCTCGTCCCAGACCGGCATGTTGGCGCTGGTGTAGACCTCGTGGTCGAAGTGTGGCCACCACACTTGGTGGTAGGTGGCTTCGGTGACCTTGACGACCAGTTCCCGGGGCAGATCGGTGCGGATCAGCACATGCAGGTGCGGGGCGCCGCGACGCTGCGGTTCGACCACCGCGAAGTACTGGAGATCACGGCCGACCGCGCGGCGCATGTTCTGAATCCACCGGTCGAACAATCGGCCGACGTGAACGATGTCGCGGGCGGCACGGGTGTAGTCGTAGTCCTGCGGTCGGCACGGTGAACCGTCCGAACACACCTTGCCGTCAGCGTCGCGGGCGCCATCGCGGTTGATCCGCCCGTAGGACGGCATGGTCAAGGTGATCAACATGCCGGGACGGTGGCCGCCCGCATAGGCGTCGCGGATCGTGTTGCGTGACACCGTCTTTCGTGGCAGGTCCGGAACATCCTGGCGACGGCGCGTCGAACGGGTCCGGCGCTTGCGCGGTCGAGGTTCCAGCGGCGGCAACGGACCGCGCACCCCGGTCTCGCGCAATTCAGCGTCGATGTCCTGAATCACCTCGACGAAACCGGCGGCGAGTTCTTCGTCCCCGGCTGCCGTGGCCTTGTGGTAGCCGTCGACGAGATCGGCTCGGGCGGTGAGCAATTCACGTTGCCACTCAGACGGTTCCCGCTTCTCCTGCACCGGTTCGTGATCGAGATGCCAGCCCTCGCGGCATTGGGTCATCCGCACGTAGCGGGCTTGCGCGGCGCACGCCGGGCACACCGAGGCGATCGTGGACTTGCACGGCGTCGCGATGTAGGACACGGTCCAGGTTTTCGGGTCTTCCACCCGCATCGGGACCGGCCGCTTGCACACCCCGAACTTCTCGGCCGTAGTTTGGGCGATCTCCAGGAACGACGGCTTGGCGCGACGGTCGGCCGCCGTCTCCCGAACAGGCTTGCCGCTCTGCGGGTCGGTCACGCGGTACCTCCCTCGGTGAACGGATCTGGTTGGTAGAACAGCAGTTCCACCGTTGCCGGGCCGACGAGCGTTGCGTGGCAGCGGGTTGCGCCGAACGCTGCCGCGAGTCGGGTGGTGCGGTTTTCCCAGTCGGCGGGGCACTGGCCCGGCAGCATGCCGACGAGCACGCGGTCGATGCCGTCGCCGATCTCAATGCGCAGCCGGGGTGGGATCATGCGGGTCTCGGCCGGGCCGATGGTGAGGTGGCAGGTGGTGAGCTGGCGGGTCCAGCGGCGGCCGTAGCGCCACCACCCGATCAGCCGGGTACGCGGCCAGCGGGTCAGCCACTGGTCGGCGGTGGTGGTGGTCGAGGTGTTCACGCGGCCCTCTCCATGGTGGTGTCGAAGAGGGTGAGTTGTTCACCGGTCGGGTCGGTGAGGTGTGTAAGTAGTTGCTGGCCAATGTGTTCGGTGTAGGCGGGTGGGATCGCTTGGCACAGTTCGTCACCGGTCATCCAGTCGATGCCCATCGCGGCCGGACCGACGTAGCGGCCCACGTCCCCGGTGACCGAGATGTTCCAGCCCTGCGCCCAGCGTTCCCGACGCCGTCGTGTCGCGGTCGGCACATCATGCCGTGGATGCGTCGGCGCCCGTAACGGAACACGGGACTCGAAACGGCGATGCCGATAGGTGCGTAGCCCGAACATGGCGCCGCACAAGGTGATCGACCGCGTCCGTGCCAGCGGGGCGGACATGACGTTCTCGATGACGTAGGGGCGTCCGGAGATGTCGAGCGAGACCCGGACCGCGGCGATCAGGTCCGGGTATGTCCGGTCCGGGGAAAGCGCGCGCAGCGGGCTGTACGCCTGACAGGGTGGGGAGGCGTGTACCGCGTCGAACTCGTGACCGTGTTCGGTGAGGAATTCGATCGCGTCGGCGCGGTGGAACTCGAAGGGGTAGTTCGGTTGTGGCTCGATATCGACGCCAACGACATCGAATCCCGCGGCGTGGTAGCCCATCGCGGCGCCACCAGCCTTGCAGCATAAGTCGAGCAGTCGCGGCCTGCGGCTCATCACTTCCTCCGAACCGGTGTCTCGAACAACGCCAACTGGTTGTCATCGGCGCGTTTACGGCGCGGGCGGGGCTTGGTCGCCGCGGCGGCCACGATCGGGTTGATCCGCCGCGCCGGGGCGGCCGGGCGGGCGACCTTGAGGCGGGCGTCGGTGTCGACGAGGCGGGAGAATCGGGAGTTGGGTGGTTGCGGCACCAGCTCCCAGCCCTCCGGGGTGTGCCGGGCCGAATCGGCCGGCGTGTGCCGAGCCTGCGCCAGCTGGAAGGCGCCACCGCGGATCGGCCGGTCGTTGATCTCATACAGCAGGTCACCGGGGCGGACCTGGTTCGGTGCGATCAGATAGAAGTGCAGCGTCTCCACCGGCTGCGCGGGATCGGTGGTCATGGTTGGGTTTCCACCTCGTAGATCCCGCAGTGTTCGCAGTGGCGCCGCGACAGGGAATGGCGGACGCCGTCGCGGAACCAATGCGTCCACGACCAGCCCGACCATTCGTGACCGTTCGCGGCGCAGTGCGCGGCGGCGAGGCAGCCGTCGCAGGTGAGCGTCGCGCCGTCGAATTCCCAACCCGTGGACAGGGTTTCGTCAGCGAAGTAGGCGGCGGCTTCCTCGGCGGTGCGGAACAGCGCGGGACCGATCTCACCATCGGCGGGATACGGGTCGCCGCAGCCGTGGCAGTAGGCCACGATGAATGTCTCGGCCACGAATCCGGTCTTCATGCCACTCGCCCCCGCTCCGGGAAATCGGCGAGGTTGATCGGACGCGGACGCGGCCGGAACCGTTCGGCGATCCGTGCCATATCCTCGGGTGTCACCTGGTAGACGCGGGCGCGGCGGAAACCGGCGGTGCCGTCCTCCTGCACGTAGCAGACTCCTGGTGTGGTGTGCGGGATCTCGTCGCAGCGTGAACCGCGGTCGCGGGCGCCGTGGCCGTGGATCATGGCGACCTGGGTTGGTTCGGCCATCCGCAGCCCGATCCGGTAGGGCAGCAATTGGCGTTGGGGCACATTGTCTTTCGACGGATCGATCACCGTTTCGATGACCGAGAACAGCGGCGCCCGCCCCTGGGACAGCAACAGGCCATGCGCGCGTGCGTAGCGGGCCATCAGCTGTGGGTCGGTGAACGCCGCAAGCGTGGCCGCCTCATCGATGATCGTGACGACCAGCGGGTTGTCCGGTGTCGGGATCGGTTTGTCGGTCCCCGCGGCGCGGTAGCCGAGGGCGGCTTCCTGCATGTCGGTGACCGTCTCCTCCAACAACCCGATCATCAATTCCGGTGTGGTGCATTCGAATCGGGTGCACAGCTGCTCCAGCCAACCCAAGCCCATGCCGCCCTTCGGGTCGATCACGCGCAGTTCCACCCGTCCGGACGCGATCGCTGGACCCATGCCGTTGACCAGGGCGCCGAGGAAACCGGTTTTGCCTGAACCCATTTCGCCGCCGACCAGGACATGGCGCCCTTGCACGGGGACGGTCCAGTCGGTGCCGTCTTCGAAGATTCCGGTGGGTACGGCTGTGAGGTCCACGTCATCGGGGACCACCGTCGGCAACGCTGCCGAGGTAGCGAGGGTGTCGAATACCCGCACCTCCAACCGCATCCACCCCGGCGACGGCACGACCGCCGTCACCTTCGGCACACCGAGGATGTTCGCGATCGCATCCAAGGTGTCCTCGCTGGCCCAGTCCTTACGCCGCTGACCTGCCAGCATCAGGAAATCCACGTCCAGTCCGTGCGGGGTGTAGGCGTAGGCATCCAGGACCGGGAAACCCTTCTCCACCGACCCGAGCCCGACCGCGGACAGCATCAGGTCCGTTTGCACCGGGTCGGCCAGCACGAACACCGCCGTCCACAGCTCCACCGGAGCCGCGGCCACGATGGACTCGACAGCGACCAGGTCAGGTTCACGAAACTTCAGGCAGGACAACGCGATCGGTGTGATGAGCCCGGTCACGGCGCCAGCCGCCAGCATGGTGGGCAGGATCGACATCACACCACCTCCATCAGTGGAGCCAGGGCCAGGGCGATGCTGTGTTCGGCCAGCACGTTCGGCAGCACTTCGGCGAGCGTGCGGGCATCCGTGAGGGATAGCCGGATCTCGTTGTCGCCCACCAGGAACGACACCAGTGCGGAGGTTTCGACCGGCCGGAATCGGGACGCGGCAACGTATTTCACGTTCCGCAGCCCACCGCCGAGGACAGGGTTCGTGGGCATCAGTGATCACCCTTCCAACCTGGTTCGACGCAGAACATCAGGCACTGACCGAGCTTTGGCGGTGCGGGAGTAGGTGTCGGCATGACCGGCGGGCAATTGGCTACGCAGTCCACCCCGGCATAGGACGGGACAGGCCCCGGCGCCGGATCGCAGAACATCACGCAGCCGCCAGCGTGGACGCTCGTGAGATGAGCGACCGGGCGCGGCGTGCGATCGGTCGTCAGCATCAGCACGCCGGTCGTGACGGCGAATATCGGGACCGCGACCAAGGCGGCGATAGCGGGTTTGCGGGACGGGACAGGAGTCATTGGGATAGGCATCAGGCACCCCGAGGGCGGGCATTGCGAGCGGCAGCATGGCCTGCACGGGCCGCTCAGGACGAACAGGATGAACCGGGGCAGCAGTGGGCGCGGTGACGCGGGGTTGCGCGGTCCGCTCCACCACCGGTTTGGGCGCGTACTTCGCGGCCGTGGTGGCCGAGATATTCAGCGCCGCAGCGATTTCGGTGTAGGTGGCACCTTCGGCGCGCATCGCGACCGCACGCGCTATCAGGCTCGGGTCACGCCGAGGCGTCCGCCGCTTCACCGGCACGGGCACCGGAACCGCGGCCGGTTCGGGCACCGGACCAGTGTCCGGAACCGGTTCGGGTGCAACGGTTTCCGGTACGTCGTCGTCTCGGCTGATCATGTGGGCCAGGGTCGCGCCCATTCCCAAAACGGTCGGTGGGATGCAGGCGACCAGCACGACGACCGGCCACGGCGCGGTAGACCAATGTGCGGCCTGCATCAGGTGATAGGCCACCTGCCCGACACCACCGAGGGCCAGCGCGCCCAGCGCGGACCATTTGGCGTAGCCACGGGTTCCGGCCGAGCGAATGCGGCCGTTGAGCCACACGTGCAGGGCGTAGGAGGCGTAGGTTTCCATCCCGATCGGCAGCGTCACCGCCGTATTGATCGAGAACTGATCCCAGATCCCCGGCAGTGGTTGCACCGGCCCGAACCCGGTCATCTTGCCCAGGCCGACCCAGCCGGACCAGATCGCGACGAACGCCGGAAGCGCCAGCAACAGCACAGGCCACGAGCGAATACGCTTGTCCGCCTTACCATTCTGGCCCAGCTTGGATCGGCCGAACATCACGCCACCGACCTCGATTCGTCGGACAGGAACTCGGCGTAGTCGTGCTGGGCCAGCACATTCGGCAACGCTTCCGAAAGATCGTGTGCGTCACCGATATCCAGCACGATCCGAGTCGCACCGAGAAAGAACGAAACCTGCGGCGGAAGCGCAGAACCCAAGCGGCCCTTGCGGTTCGGCTCATACTTCAAACCGTGCAGCTCTCCACCCACGGTCGGGATGTTCACGAACGACGACATCACGCAGCCGCCTTCCCATTACGCGGCGCCGCAGCCGAATGATCCCCAGGCGCAACCGATCCCGACTTGTCGCCCTTGAACCCGGTCGCGCGGACCGTCCAACCGATCGACTTGAACTCCCCCGAACCGATCAGCCTCGGCTTGACCATCAACCCCTCCAGCTCAACCGGCGTCACGCCCGGAGCGATCTCCACCGCCGGAGGAACCGGGCACGTATCCGCCACGAAAATCACGTCGTAGCTGGTGTGCTTGGCATTGGTCTCAGCTCCCGAGGGATCAGTGATGGTGGCCTTCCACAGGCGCTTTCCGGTGCCCTTCCCCTCGTAGTCGAGGTCAACCTTCTGAATCGCCGGGGTGTTCCGATCACGCTGGAACTCCGTCACCGGCTGAACACTCCCGAACAGGTACGTGCCCTTCGGGAAAAACTCACTCGCCTCAGCCCGCAACCACACATTGCTCGAAGGCATCCTGAACTCCTTGTCTTCATTGAGGTTTCGATTCATTCGGCACGTTTGCGCCGACTTGTGCCCGAAGTCCATTCGGAGATTTAGCCCCCCTAAACTCCGTTGGGTCATCGAACCAAGAAATGTTTAGAGGGTATAAACTCAAGGGTACGCCCGCCGCGTGCCGAGAGTCAAGACCCTCTAAACTCGAATCTGTGGCTGACGTTGATGACTTTGAGCAGGTCCGGAACGACCCGGACCCAATCCGACGTGGCCAGCGAGCAACCGACTTGATGACCGTCTATCAGCAGCGCGCCACGGAACTCGCTCGCCTGCGCAAAGCGGCGATCGAAGAGGCTCATCGTGTACGAGGTATGAGCTATACAGAGATCGCTGAGCAGTTGGGGCTTACGAAGGGGCGGATCAGTCAGATTCGAACTACAGCGCCACGGCCGGAGCGCGCCTTCTTCGGCGTCGGACCGGTGGCTATAGGGATTCCGCGGCGCTTCGGCTTCGAGGAAGGCCGGGAACGTCCGTTCTTCGATGCCAATGATCAGGCCACCCAGGAATCGATCGAAGCCATACTCACCCGATTGTCATTGACCACCAACCGTTTTGCGATCGACCCTGATCGTGAGGACATGCCGTCCGGAGATGCGGTCATCATCTGCGGCCCCAAGTCTGCCCCGATCGCGCGTCGGCTATTGGAACGAGATCCGATCTTGAATTTCGAACGGACCGACGAAGGATGGTGGATTACCGACGCCAGTACCGGCCAACGGCATCAATCGCCCTATCGCCGGGACGACGTGACGCGCACCGACATCGGCTACTTCTCCCGACGCGTTGAAGACAATCGCGTTCTTGTGCATATAGCTGGCATTATGAGCGTTGGCTCTCATGGCGTGGCACAGTGGCTCGACCGCCATCTACCCGAGGTCTATGACGAGTCAGCGACCTTTGTGAGTGGAATCATCGAGTGCGACTTCACCGCGGACTTCGCTGTGACGGACAGTCGCCTGTTGGTCGGCCCTTACGCCACCGCCCTGGTATGAAAATCGCTGTTGCCCGTCTCCCGATGCGATCAGGCGACGACCGCGTATTCACCACTGATAGGGGAGCGATAATCCTTGATGGTGCAACGTCATTCGATCCCGACGTTCCATCCGCCAGTGAATATGTTGACGTTCTCGGAGCAGAACTACTTCGGCGGCTCGATGGGGCTGACGACTTAGAGACCATACTCGCCGACGCCATCTCGACGACGGCACGTCGACTCAAGCTCGACTGCGGTTCAGCGCCATCGAGTACGGTCGCGCTAGTGCGCATCGGCAATGACGCAATAGACGTTCTAGTACTTGGTGATTCATCCGTCGTAGTAGGTCGAAATGATCAGTCGTATCGGGTCGTCACGGATGAACGCCTTGCCGGGTTGAACCTGCCGGAAACGGATCAGTACCGAGCACGTCTGAAGTCCGGCGGCGGCTATGACGAAACCCATCGAGCTTTACTACGCGCCCTTCAGAATCGCCAACGCGGTCGACGCAATCATGACGGCGGCTATTGGATCGCGGAGGCCGATCCTGGAGCAGCGAAACATGCATTCCGTCAACGCTTTTCGGTCGACGAGACCAGCTGGATCGTGATGGCTACCGATGGTGTGTCTAATCTACTTGCCCCGCTAAAGGTTTCATGGCCCGAGGTTGCGCAACTTGACGACGATAACCTTGCGCGCCTTCTCGCATGGTGTCACGAATGGGAAGCAGTCACAGACCCCAACGGGCAGCAACAACCGCGCGCGAAACGACATGACGACAAGGCGCTTGCTGTCATCCGGCTCTAGGTCAGCACCCCGATTTCTGTAGCGCCCTATCACCATCCGCGACTCGTTGCCGAATTTGGCCATACAGGATCAAGAGCGGCGGCCCTGGCGGGCCGCCGCCGCGCGTGCGCCGCGCGGCGCAGTTTCCTACGCACGCTCCGGACTGCGGCGCGTCGGCGCGTCGGCGGCCCGCCAGGACATGCCGACTTCCGGTCGAGGCGATTGACGGCACTGATCATCTGGCGGTGGTGGCGGTCGCAGCCCCGAAGTCGCCCCGCCCGGTGACGTGGCTGGTGTCGTCGTCGTAGCCGCAGCGGTAGTGGGACAGGTCGCCGCCGGTCCCGGTCGGCCCCTCCGGTCCGCGTGTTCAGGTGGCCCCAGGCGTAGACGCCCTGGCAGTGCCCGCAGGCCAGGAAGCCCGGAATCGGCCCCTTGGTTGCGTTCTGCCGCAGGTGGGGTTGCTGCCCCGAATTCCGTTGCCGGTCACCAAGGTTCCTCTCCCTGTCGCGGTGATCTGCCGAAGGCGTACCACACCACCGGGGTACTCCAAAGGGCGCTTCGCGTCACTTCGTGATGGGCATTCGCCCACCCTTTTCCGCACCCCGGCGGCGTGGTCCGGGCTGAGCCCAGATCACCGCGACAGGGAGAGGAACCCCGAAATGACCAGCACCTACGGCATCCGATGCAGCAACCCCACCTGCGACAGCATCGATACCACCGACATCGAGGGCGCTGACTTCCCGCTCTGCGAGAACTGCCAGGGCGTCTACGCCTGGGGCCACCTGAACACGCTCGTCTCCCTCGGCCGCTTCGAAACCGCCTGCGACCTGTCCCACTACCGCTGCGGCTACGACGACGACACCAGCCACGCCACCTACTACCCGCAGTGGCAGCTCCAGCTCTGCGACCGCCACCACCGCCAGATGATCAGCACCGTCAACCTCCTCGACCTCGACATCCAGGCCTTCGAACAGGGCCAGCTGAACTTGTCCGACCTCTAGGCCGGAGGCACCGGGCAACGAGGCCCGGCAGCGAGCCGACAACGCCGTCGGCTCCCAGCCTCCTACTGGACGTGCCCGCACAGCCACATTCCTCTCCCGGCTGTGCGGGCACTCCGGTTGCTACGCAACACCTTTCAGCGGACGACTGCCGAATCCCTCTATATAGGTATTGAATACAGCTTCTCCCTGCTTCCTCATTGCCCGATTGTCTCGCTCCACTCGGACGAGTCAAGGGCGCTCCTTCGTCGCGTCGCTACGCGATGCCTACGGCACCCTTGACACGCCCTCCCTCCGCTGAGGGCGGCAAGTATGAGGAAGCAGGGATGGAAGTAGGTGGCGGATAGGCGATCTATCCGCGCGAGCCAGGCCGTCTACAGGCCGTCGCATGCCCGAAACGGCTCAGAACGGCCGAGAAGTAGCGAGTCGAATACGGGCAGGTGGCACCAGCTTTCGGCGGCATCCGGCCAGCTCGACCGAAAACCTTGAGAGATCACCCAGATCTACGAGGGCACCAACCAGATCCAGCGCGTGGTGATGTCGCGGGCGCTGCTGCGCTGAGCGAGCGCCGTTGCGGCAATGACCGCGCGGCGAAATTGGACAGGGCGGTTCGGGGTTTCGACCCCGAACCGCCCTGTTTTTTACTCACCGGCCGATCGATCCGAAATGGAATCGAGGCCGACGGGTTGTGTTCCACTGTTGATATTGACGGATTCGTTATCGGCTCGGACGCTTATTGTCACGATTGCGGTTTCGGGGGAAGATGGCCGGATCGCCGGGTTCTAATCACTGATCTGCGCAGATCAGAGCCGGTGTAGCGGTGAATGGGCATTATCGATAAAACTGACCCGTGTGTTAACGAATTTCACCATTGGATTGCCATGTGGTAGTCCCCGGAAATTGGGTACTAATTACTCGTGAAATTTTGTTGACTTTTGGTGGATACTCGGACACGTAACGTGACGAGGTGAGCTCATGACCAAGATCGTTATCGGACCGCGGTCGGGGATGAATTGGATCCCGCTGTCCAGTATCGAGAAACCGTGCCCATTCGCCGGATCCGCCGTTGGGGTGGTACGGGCGTGGGTCGAAGATCATTTGACGAGCAGTGCGCCGGAGCTCGGGCGCGATGGGCCCATCTGTCCGTACGTCGGGCCGTCGATTCGCCGAGATCTCATGTGGGTCGGCCGGATTCCGGGTATCCGGCCGCTGCCGGACTTCGTGCGCCTGGTGCTTGCCGATGCGCTGGAGGTCTTTCCGAGGCTGCCGCCCGTCGACGGCGGGGCGGCGGTGCTGCGCACGCTGATCACCGCACTGCCGGATCTGTGCGACCACTCGCTGATCGACGAGCTGCATGCCGAACTCAAGACCGAATTCGTCGCGCGCGCAACGATGCTCGGCCAGTTCTACCCCGGCTGCGCGCAACCGGGCCTGTGGAACAAGGATTTTCACCCGCTGGACGCGCCGATCCCGATGCTGGTGGTGCGCAGCATGATGGCCACCGATTTTCCCTTCCTGCTGGAGCGGCCGGAGTGGATGTCGGCCTATGTCAAGAAGTTCGCACCCGCGCTGCCCGCACACGTGCGACATGCGGTGGTGCGCCGGTTGACGGCGAATCCGGACACGAAGGTGGCGGCCTACCGCGCCGCGCCGGACGACGAGCCGATGCCCGCCGGGCGCCGCGCCGACTGATGCAAGGAAAATCGTTATGACGCACGGTGTTTCGACATCGGAATTTCCGCTGTCACCGGCCCAGCTCGGCATGTGGTATGCCCAGCAACTCGATCCCGGCGTGCCGCTGTACGAGGCGCAATATATCGAGATGGACGGACCGCTCGATATCTCCGTGCTGCGGGAGGTTTCGGTGCGGGCGGCGCGGGAGTTCGGCTCCGGGCTGCTGCGGCTGACCGAAAGAGACGGTCGGCCATGGCAGGTCGTGGCCGAGGATGTCGAGCAGCGGATGGCCTATCTGGATCTCAGCGATGCCGCCGATCCCGACGCCGAGGCGCTGCGCTGGATGCGCGCGGATGTGGCCGCTCCGATCGATCTGCTGCGTGACCCGCTCGGCATGTCCGCGCTGATCCGGGTCGGTCCGCAACGGGTGCTGTGGTATTCGCGGTGCCATCACATCCTGCTCGACGGGTTCGGGTCGGCGAGCCTGCTGTACCGGGTCGCCGACCTGTACAACGCCGCGGTATCCGAAACCGAGACGAAAACCGCTGCGGCCATGAGCCTCTCGGAGATCCACGAAGCGGAGATGAGCTACCGCGGCTCGCCCCGATTCGCGAGCGACGCCGCGTACTGGGCCGAACGCACGGCGGGCATGCCGCGCCGGTGCAGCCTGGTCGATGCGTACGCACCGGCGCATGCGCTGGGACGTACGCATCGAATTACATTGTCCGACACCGTTGTCGACCGACTGAACGCGGCGGAAACCCGATTCGGGACCGGTGCGCCCGCGCTGGTGCTGGCCGCGCTCGCGCTCTATTACGCCAGGCTGACCGGGCGGCGGGAGGTGGTGCTCAGCCTCCCGGTATCCGGGCGCACCACCGCGATGTTGCGGCGCTCGGGCGGCATGCTGGCGAATGTGGTGCCGCTGCGGATTTCGGTGACCGACGACAGCACCGTCGCCGATATCGTCGCCGCGATCCGGGTCGAGGTGTCAGGGGCGCTGCGGCACCAGCGATTCCGGCACGAGGAAATGCGCCAGGACGAGTCGGTCGGGCGCGGGTTCGTCGGGCCGGTGGTGAACATCATGCTGTTCCCTGCCGAGGTGAACTTCACCGGCGTGCGGACGAATCTGCACGTGCTCACCTCGGGTCCGATCGAGGATCTGTTCGTCAACCTGTACCAGCACGGAGCCGGCGCGCCGATCCATGTCGACTTCACCGCGAATCCGGATCTCTACGACGCGGATTCCCTTGCCCGCCATCACAACCGGTTCATGCTGCTGTTCGAGTCGCTGCTCGGCGCCGAGGCAGGTACTCCGGTGGCCGCACTCGACTACTTCCTCGACGAGGACCGGCGGCTGCTGGCCGGGGTGCCGGGTCCGGTGGTGCCGTCGCCGCGGCTGCTGCCGGAGATCCTGGACGCGGGTCTGCGCGCGGCCGGGCCCTCGGCTGTCGCCGTGCTGTCGGGTGGGCGCACGCTGACCTACGGAGAACTGGATCGGCTGTCGGATCGACTGGCGCGGGCACTGCTCGCCCGCGGCGCCGGGCCGGAGACGAGTGTGCTTGTCGCGCTGCCCCGTTCGGTGGAGTCCGTGGTGGCGCTGTGGGGTATCGCGCGATCAGGGGCGACGTATGTGCCCGTCGGCGCCGGAGTTCCGGTCGAGCGGGTGGCGAGGATGGCCGCGGAATGCGGTGCTCGGCTGGGGATTACGTCCGCCGACGCGGTGGCCGAACTGCCGGGCGCGGTGTCGTGGATCGTCCCTTCGGAGTTGCTGCCGAGCAAAGGCGATGTGCGGCGGGCGATTCGGCCCGAGCATCCCGCCTATGCGGTATTCACCTCCGGATCGACCGGTGTGCCGAAGGGGGTTGTCGTCACCCATGCCGGACTGGCCGGGTTGGTAGCCGCGGTGCGCGACGCATATGGGGCAGGGCCGGGGTCGCGGGTATTGCACTGTCTCAACCCGGGATTCGATGCGTCGATCCTGGAGCTCTTGCTGGCCTTCAGTTCCGGCGCGACGTTGGTGATCGCGGCGGGCGACGCGGTGGCCGATAGCGGGCTCGCGAGCGCGATAGCGGAGTTCGGCATCACCCAATTGTGTTCCACACCAGCCGTTCTGGCCACGCTGCCGAGCGGAGCGCTCGATGGTGTTCGCGCCGTGTCCACCGGAGGAGAAGCCTGCCCGCCGGAGCTTGTCGCGCGTTTCGGGGCGGGGCGCAAACTGGTGAATTCGTATGGGCCGTCGGAGGCGACGATCGCCGCGACCTTCACCGAGGGACTGACGCCCGGCCTGGTCGCCGGCATCGGCAGGCCGGTGCCGGGGATGCGGCTGTTGGTGCTGGACCGGTTGCTGCGGCCGGTGCCGGTCGGCATGCCGGGCGAGCTCTATCTGGCCGGCCCCGGCTTGGCCCGCGGCTACGCCGGGCGGCGGGGGCCGACCGCCGAGCGATTCGTCGCGAATCCGTTCGGGCCGAGGGGAACTCGGATGTACCGGACCGGCGATCTGGTTCGGTGGTACGCGGCGCCGGACGGTCCGGTGCTCGAATACCTCGGCCGCACCGACTTCCAGGTGAAACTGCGCGGAATGCGGGTCGAGCCGGGCGAAGTGGATATCGTGCTCGCCGCGCATCCCGCCATCGAGATCGCGGTGACCGTGCCGCGCCGGACCGCGGCGGGCGGTTCCGCGCTTGCCTCGTATGTGGTTCCGGTGGATCGTGACGGGCCGGGGCCGGACCTGGCCGAGCTGACCGAATTCTGCGCCGAGCGGCTGCCCGGCCACATGGTGCCCGCCACCATCACCGTGCTCGCCGCGCTGCCCCTCACCGGCAACGGAAAGATCGACCGGCGGGCCCTACCCGAACCGGAACCGGTTGCCCACGAGGCGATCCGGGCCGCCGGAACAGAGACCGAACGCGCGCTGTGCGCACTCTTCGGCGAACTGCTCGGCAGCGGACCGGTCGGCGCCGAATCGTCGTTCTTCACCCTCGGCGGCGATTCGATCATGGCGATCCAACTGGTCTCCCGCGCCCGCGCGGCGGGCTTGGTCTTCTCGGCCCGCGACGTCTTCGAACATCCAACCCCCGCGGCCCTGGCCAGAGTCGTCACCGCACCGCCGACCGAACGCCCTGTGCTGCAAGAGATTCCCGGCGGCGCGACCGGCCGGATGCCGCACACCCCGATAGTCGCCTGGCTACTCGAAAACCCAACGGGCTGGGAACATTTCAGCCAATCGATGGTCCTGGGGCTCCCCATCGGCATCGATCGGCCACGTCTTGCCCAGGTGCTGCAAGCCGTCATCGATCGCCACGACATGCTCCGTGCCCGCCTCATCGATGGAGAACTCGAGGTCCTACCGGTAGGCGCGGTGGACGCCGACAAGCTGATCCATCGAATCGACGCCGCAGTGCATGAGTCCGCGTCGTGGCGATACGACCATGCCGCCGCGACCGAAGATGCCGCGCCGAGATCAGTGCCCGAGCCGGCCAGAGATTCAACTGCGGTCGAGAATGCCGCACGGCCGCCCAGGTCCGAACTCTGCGAGGGTTCGGCGATAGACGCCGTAACGCAGTTCACGCCCGAACGGTATGAAGATTCGGCGACGGTCGCGGATGCTGCGCGGCGGCTTGGACCTGATCAAGGGGTGAATTCGGTCGAGGTCGCGGATGTCTCGCCGGGGCGCGCATCTGAGCGGGCGGCTGGTCGGTCCCGGGGACTGGGCGGCGCGCAGGAGTCCGCCTCTGATCCGGATGAGTGTTCGGTCATCGCTGTGGATGCGGCGGTGCGGCTCGCGCCTGAACCGGGTGCGGCTTCGGTGACGGACATGGATGCCGCGCCGGGCTCAGCGCCCGAACTGGGCAGAGATTCAACCGCGGTCGAGGATGCCGCACGGCCGCCCAGGTCCGAACTCTGCGACGGTTCGGCGATGGACGCCGCGCCGCCCGCATCCGAGCGAACCGACGATGAGGCTGCGGTCGCGGATGCCGTGCGACGGCTCGGGTCCGAGTGTGGCGAGGATTCGGCGGAGGTCGCGGATGTCCCGCCGGGATGTGCACCTGAGCGGCGGGCTGGTTCGGCCGAAGCCATGGACGGCGGTCCGGCCGTCGTCGTGGCCGCAGCGGGGCCGTCCGGGTTCGAACTTGGCGACGATTCGGCGATGGTCGCGGATGCCGCGCGGCGGCTCGCGCCTGCTAGCGGCGTGATGTTCGCGGTTACTTGGGTGGATGCCGGGGCGGAGGCGCCGGGGCGGTTGGTGTTGGTGGCGCATCATCTGGTGTTCGATGCGGTGTCGTGGCGGATCGTGATCGGCGATCTGATTGCGGCGTGGGGGCAGGTTGCGGCTGGGGTGGAGCCGCTTCTGCCAGCGGTCGGGACTTCGATGCGGACTTGGGCGCATGCGCTTTCCGGTGCGGCACTTGATGATTCGCGGGGCACGGAGGTCGGGTACTGGGCCGATGTGTTGGCCGGTCCCGCAGCGGTACTGGGGCGGCGGGCGCTGGATCCGGCGCGAGATCTGCGGCGTGACACCGGGCGAATCGAGGTGCGGCTGCCGGTGGAGACGATGCGGCCGCTGCTGGAGCGGATGCCGGTGGCGTTCCGGGCCGGGGTCGAGGACGCGCTGCTCGCGGCGCTCGCGGTTGCCGTCGCGCGGTGGCGGCCGGGTATGGATTCCGCGCTGGTGATGGTGGAGCGGCACGGTCGTGATGAGGCAGCGGTGCCCGGGGCCGATCTTTCGCGCACAGTTGGCTGGTTCACCAATCAGTTCCCGCTGCGGCTCGACCTGCCACGCATGACGCCGGGCGTGAACTATCGCTCGCGTCCCGACACGTCGCGTGCGGTGCCGGATGCGGATAGCGGTGTGCTCCAGGGCTCGTTGCCGCAACTCGATGGAGCGTCGAATTGTGCTGTGCCGCAATATGAGCGCGCTTTCATGACTGCTGCTCTGAAAGCGGTCAAGGAGCGGATTCGTGAGGTGCCGAGGGGCGGTATCGGGTTCGGGGTTCTGCGTTATCTCAACAAGGATGCCGGTGCGCGATTGCGTCGGGTTCCGGAGTTCGGGTTCAACTATCTCGGGCAGGTGCCGGGCGGTGGATCCGGGCCGTGGTTGCCGGTCGCGGTCGGCGCGGAATTGGGTGGTCTCGGTGATGCCGATCTGCCTGCCGCCGCGGTGGTTTCGCTCGATGCGGTGACGGTGGAGACCGCGGCGGGGCCGCGGCTGCACGCGCTTTGGCGGTTCGCGTCCGGGGTGATCGATCGCGAGGATGTCGAAGAGCTGGTGCGGCAGTGGGTTTCGGCTCTGGACGCGATCGCGCGCCTGCTCGCCGAGCCGCACGCGGGTGGGCTGACACCCTCGGATCTGCCGCTGGTGGCGGCGACACAGGCGCGGATCGACGAGTGGGAGTCCCGCTATCGCGGTGTCACCGATGTGTGGCCGCTGGCGCCGCTGCAGCGCGGACTGCTGTTCCATGCGCAGTTGGCGGAGCACCGATCCGACGGATATTCGGTGCAGGCGGTGATCGATCTGGAAGGGGAGGTGGATCTCGACCGGATGGCGTCGGCCGCACGAATCCTGTTGCGGCGCCACGATGCCCTGCGTACCGCGTTCCACATCGGTGATGCGCCGGTGCAGGTGGTGCTCGAGGAGGTGGAGCTGCCGTGGCGGTGCGTGACGGCTGATCCGCACGACGGTGCGGCCTTGGCGGATGCGGAACTGGCCGAACCGTTCCGGCTGGATCGGCCGCCGCTCATTCGATTCCTGTGCCTGCGTCGCGGGGCACACGAGGTCCAGTTGGTGATCACCAATCACCATGTGGTGCTGGACGGCTGGTCGATGCCGCTGCTGTTCGCCGAACTGCTCGCGATCTACGAAACCGGCGACGATTCCGCGCTCGATACCCCGGTCTCCTTCCGGCGGTACCTGGAATGGCTTGCAGTACAGGATCATTCCGCAATGCGCGCGGCCTGGTTCGCCGCCATGGCCGGGCTGGCCGGGCCGACGCTGGTGGCCGCGGCTCGCCCGCCCGCCGCGCGGGTGCCCGGCCCGGATGCCCCGGCGCTGAGTTCGGATGTGCCCCTGCCGGGGCCGACCGCATCGGCCTTGGCGCGCACCGCGGCCGAGCGCGGCGTCACGCTGAACACCGTGGTGCAGGTGGCCTGGGCGCTGCTGCTGGCCGAACTCACCGGCGGCAACGATATCGTCTTCGGTGCGACGGTTTCCGTGCGTCCACCGGAAATACCGCATGTGCGCCGCATGGTGGGGATGCTGGTGAACACCATTCCGGTGCGCATCCGGCTCGAACCCGCGGAGGAAATCGGCGAGCTGCTGGCGAGGGTGAGCCGTGAGCAGGGTGCGCTCATCGCACATCATGCGCTGGGGCTCAACGATATTCAGGCCGTGGCGGGCGTCGGCGCGCTGTTCGATACCGCCACCGTCTTCGAGTCGTATCCGGTGGACACCGCGGCACTTTCGGCGGCGACCGGCCGGGCCGGGTTGCGGGTCAAGGAATTCCGCGGTCGCGACGGCACGCACTATCCGCTCTCGTTGGCGGCCTATGCCAGGGATGGCTTGCGGCTGGTGCTCAACTATTCGCCGTGGCTGTTCGAGGACGACGAGGCGGTCGGCCTGGCCGAACGATTGGCCAGGATCCTGGCGCGGCTCGCGGCGGATCCGCGCCAGCGCACCAGGCAGGTGCGCGGCGGTGCGGCGGGTGACTATCCGGGTGTGCTGCGTGCGCGTCCGGAACCGCTGCGACTACTGCCGGACCTGCTCGTCAACGGAGCAGACGCGAGCGGTATCGCGGTGCGTGCAGTGCTGCCGGGCGGCGCGACGGTCGAAATCGGTTATGCCGACCTGGATCGCCGCTCGAATCAACTGGCCCGCCTGCTCATCGCCGCGGGCGCCGGACCGGAATCGGCTGTGTTGCTGGCGCTTCCGCGTTCGGCGGAGTGGTTCGTCGCGGTGTCGGCGATCGCCAGGTCCGGCGCGGCGTTCGTCCCGGTGGATATCGCCGATCCGGCCGGGCGGATCGCGGATATCGCGGCCGGATGCGGTGCCCTGCTCGGGATTTCGAACACGGCGTGGCAAGACAAACTGCCCGATACCGTCGCTTGGCGGCTGCTCGACGATCCGGCGGTTCGCGAATGCTGGGAAGGCTTTGCGCCCGAGGCGATCACGGCCGCCGAGCGACCGCCGCTGCGCGCGGGGCATCCGGCCTACATCGTCCACACTTCGGGTTCGACCGGCGCGCCCAAAGGGGTCGTTGTTACCCATGCCGGTTTGTCCGGCCTGGTCGCCGGGCTCTGCGCGCGCACCGGAGTCGGCCCGGGTGATCGCGTATTACATTGTCTGAACCCGAATTTCGACGCATCGACGCTGGTCTGGCTGACCACCTTCGCGACCGGTGCGACCCTGGTGGTCGCCGGGCCGGACCACACAGTGGGCGAGGCGGTGCTCGAAACCGCCGCCACCCAACTGGTCGCGACGCCGGGGATGCTGGCCACCGTGCCACGGGCGGATCTGTCCGGCGTCCGGGTGATCCTCACCGGCGGCGAGGCATTCCCACCGGAGCTGTCCGCTCGGCTGGGCGCCGGTCGGGCGCTGCTGAATTCATACGGTCCGGCCGAGGCCACCGTCGCCGCGACCTGCTCGGCGCCGCTGGCCCCCGGCGACCCGATCGGAATCGGCGCACCGCTGCCCGGTGCCGGGCTCGCCGTGCTCGATCCGTGGTTGCGGCCGGTTCCGCTCGGCGCGCTCGGCGAACTCTATTTGATGGGCCCGGGTTTGGCCCGCGGCTATGCCGGACAGTCCGGACCTACCGCGGAACGGTTCGTGGCGAACCCGTTCGGGACCGCGGGCAGCCGCATGTACCGCACCGGAGATGTGGTGCGCCGCGTCTCACATACGCGACTGGATTTCCTGGGCCGCAACGACGCTCAGGCCAAGGTGCGCGGAATCCGGGTCGAGCCGGGCGAGGTCGATGCGGTGCTGCGCGCCGGACCGGGAATCGCCATGTCGGCGACCGTGATTCGGGACGGCGCGGCGGGCGGCAAGGTGCTGGCCAGCTATGTGGTCCCGGCGGCCGGAGCCGCGCCGACACCGGCGCGCGTCCTCGAATATCTCGGTGCACGACTGCCGCGACATCTCGTCCCCGCGACGGTAACGGTGCTCGCGGCGCTGCCGCTGAACGCGAACGGAAAGGTGGACAGGCGCGCGCTGCCGGAACCTGAACGGACGCTGGCGGATTACCTGGAGCCGGTCGGTGCGCAACGGGCGGTCGCGGCCGCATTCGGCGCGGTGCTCGGACACGAGCGGGTCGGCGCGGCCGACGATTTCTTCGCACTGGGCGGCGATTCGCTGTCCGCGACCCGGGTCGCCGCGCGGATCGGCGACGCGCTCGGCGCGCGGGTGCCGGTGCGGCTGATCTTCGATGCGCCGACGGTGCGTGAGCTGGCCGCGCGGATCGGCGCGGATGCGCAGGCGGACGGCCCACGGCGGATGCCGCGACCCGCACTGGTACCGCTTTCGCCCGCGCAGCAACGGATGTGGTTGATCAACCGCTACGATCCGGCCTCCGGCGCCTACAACATCCCGGTCGCGCTGCGTTTGACCGGATCGCTCGATATCGCGGCCATGCGCGCCGCGCTGGGCGATGTGCTGGACCGGCACGAAGCGCTGCGCACCGTGTACCCGGATCGGGACGGCGTCGGGCATCAGGTGATCCTGCCGGCGAACTCCGTTGTGCCGCCGCTTGATCCGGAGTCGATCAATGATGGCGATCTGCCTACCGCAGTACTCGACTGTGTCACTGCGGGATTCACGGTGACTGCCGAGATTCCGGTGCGGGCGCGGCTTTTCCGGCTCGGTCCGGACGAGTATGTGCTGGTGCTGGTCGTACATCACATCGCCGCCGACGGATTCTCGATGGGTCCGCTGGCCGCCGATCTGATGACGGCATACGGGATGCGCAAGCAGGGCCGCGCACCCGAATGGCGGCCGCTGCCGGTGCAGTATGCGGATTACACCCTGTGGCAGCACGAACGGCTCGGTACGACGGACGACCCGGACTCACTGCTCAGCGCGCAGATACGGTACTGGCGCACGACATTGGCCGGTCTACCGGACCAACTGGCGCTGCCCACCGACCGGCCGCGTCCGGCCACGGCGTCGCTGCGGGCGGGCACGGTCGCGGTCGAGCTGGATCCCGGTCTCACCGCGGCGGCGGCCGCGCTGGCGCGGACCGGGCAGAGCACGCTGTTCATGGTGTTGCACGGTGCGCTCGCCGCGGTGCTCGCCCGGCTCGCCGTGAGCACCGATATCGCGCTCGGCACGCCGGTCGCGGGGCGTGGAGCGGCCGAACTCGACGGTGTGGTCGGCATGTTCGTCAACACGGTGGTGCTGCGCACCGAGGTGCGCCCTGCCGAATCGTTCACCGCCCTACTGGAGCGGGTGCGCCGCGCCGACCTGGATGCGTTCGCGCACAGCGATGTTCCGTTCGAGCGGCTGGTCGACGTGCTCGACCCGGTGCGGTCGGCGGCGCGCCACCCATTGGTCCAGGTGATGTTGGTCTTCCAGAATCTGCCGCCGGTCTCCTTCGAGTTGCCCGAATTACGAGTGGCGGCAATGGAACTCGACCAGCGGGCGATCCGCTTCGACTTGAGCGTGACCGTGTCCGAGACCGATGCCGGACTCTCGGCGCGATTCACCTATGCCACCGACCTTTTCGATGCGGAAACGATCGAACTGCTGGCCCGGCGCTGGATCCGGCTGCTGCGCGCGGTGGTTCGCGATCCGGGATGCCCGGTGGGCGATATCGAACTACTCGAATCCGCCGAACGATCGGCGCTGCTGGCGCCGGGCGCACCGCCGATCGCCGAGCCTCGGGCACTGCCGAACCTGCTCGCCGCCGCGGTGGCCGCGAACCCGGACGGTATCGCGATCACCGACGGAACCACCGCCCTGACCTACCGCGAACTCGACCGACGCTCGAACCGGTTGGCCAGAACGCTGATTCGCGCCGGAGCGGGACCGGAGCGTACGGTCGCGCTAGCGTTGCCCCGGTCCATCGAGTCGGTACTCGCGGTATGGGCGGTCGCCAAATCCGGAGCCGCGTTCGTCCCTATCGATCCCACCTACCCGGCCGAGCGGATCACTCAAATACTCACCGATTCCGGTGCCACACTGGGGATCACCAATGGCCCAGCCGCCGCGAGGTTGTTCGGCGAGGCACGCTCGTCAGTCCTCGACAACCCGGGAATGGCCGGAATGCCCTCGGGTGCTGCGGCGGCCACTGGTGCGCCGCTCGACCAGGTGCGCAGGCCAGTACTCGACCACCCGGACGCAGCCGAGGGACCTTCAGCCGCTGGGACGGCTGCCGGGAGGCTGTGCAGCGAGACATGCGAACCGATCATCGGTGACCCGCGCTCGGCCAAGGTACTTTTGGCCACCGACGACAGGACGCTATCTGTCTCGATGCGCTGGCTGGTGCTCGACGACCTCGATATGGTCGCGGCCGACGGGGGCCTGTCCGGCGAGATGCGTTGGCCGGTGCCGAATAGCCGGGACCCGGTTGAGATGCCTGTGGCCACTGGACTGGAAACCCGCTCGGTGTGTTGGCTTTCGACCGACGACGCCGACACGGCCGCGGTGCGTTCGGTCACCGACTCCGCGATAGGCGACGATGAGCGGCCGCCGCTGCGGCCCGATAATCCGGCCTACCTCATCTTCACCTCCGGATCGACGGGTCGGCCGAAGGGCGTGGTGGTGACCCATGCGGGCCTGGCGAATGTGGCTGCGCTGCAACGGGAACGCCTCGGCACCGATAAGTCGTCCCGAATAGCCCACCTGGCCTCGCCGAGTTTCGACGCCTCGGTGCTCGAGCTGCTCATGGCGATCGGACCCGCCGGGACCATGGTGATCGCCGGACCGACCGCATACGGCGGCGCGGAACTAGCGGAACTTCTGGTCCGGCAACGGGTTACGCACCTAGCGCTGACACCGTCGGCCCTCGCGTCGGTCGAGCCGTCGGCCGTCGCCGGGGGCGAGCTCGCGGCGATAATCACCGGTGGCGAGGAATGCCCGCCGGACCTGGTCGCCCGGTGGGCGGCGCCGGGGCGTCGGCATTTCAACGATTACGGCCCCACCGAGGCGACGATTTGGGCCACCGGAAAGGCGATGCGGCCGGGTGCCGAGATCACCATCGGCATGCCGGTGCCGGGCGTCACCGCACTGGTGCTCGATGAGCGGCTGCACCCGGTGCCGGAGGGCGTGATCGGCGAGCTCTACCTCGCCGGAATCGCTTTGGCCCGTGGCTATCACGGCCAAGGTGGGCTCACCGCGACGCGGTTCGTCGCCCATCCGTGCGGCGCGCCGGGGGAGCGGATGTACCGCACCGGTGACCTGGTGCGCCGCAAGCGCGGTGAGTTGCACTATTTCGGCCGTGCCGATTCGCAGGTCAAGTTGCGCGGGCTGCGCATCGAACTCGGCGAGGTCGCCTCCGCACTGCTGGCCGATCCGTCGGTGGAGCAGGCGGTGGCCGATATCTACACCGATCCGGCGGTCGGCGAACTGTTGGTCGGCTATGTGGTTCCGGCCGAACCGGACGATTTCGCGCCGGAACGCTTGAAAGACCGCATATCCCAGCGGCTTCCGTCATATCTGGTGCCCGCCGCGATCGTGTCGCTCGCCGCCGTGCCGCGCACCGCCAACGGCAAACTCGATCGTAAGGCGCTGCCCGCGCCCGATATCCGGTCCGGCCGGTATCGCGCTCCGCGGACGCCGTCACAGCGCGCCGTCGCCGCGATCTTCGCCGATTTGCTCGGCATCGAGCGAATCGGCCTGGACGACAATTTCTTCGCGCTCGGCGGCAATTCGCTGATCGCGACCAGGGTCGCCGCTCGGGTGGGCGCGGCGCTCGACATCAGGGTCCCGGTGCGCACCGTCTTCGACGCACCCACCGTCGCGGCCCTGGTCGAGGCGGTGCGCGACGCGACATCGCCGCCCGGACCCCGGCCAGGCCCTCGGCAACGGCCGCAACGGATTCCGCTGTCGGCGGCCCAGCACCGGATGTGGTTCCTCAACCGCTACGACCCGGACTCACCCGCGCACAATGTTCCCGGCGTCTTCGAGGTCATCGGCGATCTGGACGAGGAGGTGCTGCGTGCGGCCATCGCCGATGTGCTGGCACGGCACGAGTCGCTGCGGACCGTCTACCCCGTCGACGATGGGGGAGAGCCGTATCAGCACATCGTTCCGATATCAGAAGTGATTGTGCCGCTACAGGTTTCGACACACTCCATGGGCAACGCCCTGGAGCGAGCGATGCGGTCGGCGGCCGCCGGCTTCGACCTCACCCGCGAGCTGCCGATACGGATCCGGTTGCTGCGACCGGATTCCGGGCCCGCCCTGCTGGTGGTCGTCACCCATCACATCGCCGCCGACGGCTGGTCGCTCGCGCCGCTGACCCGGGATGTCATGGTGGCCTGGGCCGCTCGGCGATCCGGAGCCGCGCCGCGATGGACGCCGCTGCCGTTGCAGTACGCGGATTACACGCTGTGGCAGCGGGAATCGCTCGGCGCCGAAGACGATGCCGGCAGCGTCGCGCATCGGCAGTTGACGTACTGGCGCGCCGCGCTGGCCGGTCTGCCGGACGCGCCGACGCTGCCGACCGACCATCCGCGGCCCGCGGTGCGGTCCGAGCGCGCCGGATCCGTCGACTTCCGGATCAGTGCCGCGGGGCAGCAACGGATCCAGGAGCTCGCGCGCGGATACGGCGTCAGCGTCTTCATGGTCGCGCACGCCGCGCTGGCGATCCTGCTGTCCCGGCTGTCGGGACGCGACGATATTGCCATCGGCACGGTGACGGCCGGGCGCGGTGACGGCGAACTCGACGACCTCGTCGGCATGTTCGTCGGCACGCTGGTGTTGCGCACCCGCGTCGATCAAAGGGCCACCTTCGAAAACCTCTTGGCGGCAACGAAAGACAGCGATCTGGACGCCTTCGGTAATGCCGACCTGCCGTTCGAGCGATTGGTCGAGCTGCTCGCGCCCGCCCGCTCGACGGCCTATCACCCGCTGTTCCAGGTGCTGCTGGTGCTACAGAACTTCGAGCGGCAGCCGATAAATTTCGCGGGGCTGGAGCTGCGGCCGGTCGAAACACCCACCGTCGGCGCGAAATTCGAGCTGGAGTGGATGCTGATGGAGGAGTTCGACGCCGACGGTGCGCCCGCCGGTGTGCGCGGCACCCTCATCTTCGCCCGCGACCTGTTCGAACCCTCGACCGCGGAGGCCATGGCGCGGCGCTATGTCGAGGTGGTCGAGGCGGTGACGGCGCATCCGGGCGTGGCGGTCGGTGCGCTGGAAGTGACCGCTCCGCCAGGGGCTTTCACCTATGAACCGCCGGAAGTAACGGTGCCCCAGGCGAACCTGCCCTACCGGCCACCGGTGACAACGGCCGAGCACGCCGTCGTCGCCGCATTCGAGGAAGTACTCGGTGCGGAGCGAATCGGCTTGGACGACAACTTCTTCGAGCTCGGCGGCAACTCGATGGTGGCGATCCGGCTGGTCGCCGCCGTCCGGGCGCGAACCGGATGCCACCTGCCGGTGCAGTGGATATTCGGTGATCCGACGCCGGGCGCGCTGGCCCGACGTATCGCCGAGGGCGGCGGTGCCGACCCCGCGCTGCGGCCGGTGCTGCCGCTGCGCCGGACGGGTGCTGGTCCCGCGCTGTTCTGTATTCATCCGGCCATCGGATTGGCGTGGGGCTACGCGGGTTTGGTGCGGTACCTCGACCCGGACCATCCGGTGTACGGCCTGCAATCGCCCGGCGTGACGACCGAGGTGGCACCGCGCCGCCTCGTCGAACGCGCCGCCGACTATGCCGACGAGATCGAACGAACTCAACCGCTGGGCCCCTATTGCCTGCTCGGCTACTCGGCGGGCGGTCCGATCGCACACGCGGTCGCCGTCGAACTGCAACGCCGCGGCGCGCAGGTATCCGCGCTGATCATCATCGACGGACGCGCCGACATCGCACCCGAAAGCGCAACGGAGGCACCGTCGCCCGAGTACCTGCTGGCCGAATTCGGCGGCATCGACCCGGCGGCGCTCGTCGATGACCAACCGGCGGACACCACGCTCGCCGAACGCGCCGCGGCCCTGCTGCGCACCACCGATGGTCCCTCCCTCACCGCCGACACCTTGAACCGGCTATACGCCGACTATCTCGAGCTCGTTCGCGAGGCCGCCGACCATCGACCCGCCCGCTTCACCGGTGACCTGCTGTTCTTCAGCAGCACCGACTCCACGGCGGCGGGCACGCCCAATGCCGACACCTGGCTCCCGTACATCGATGGAGAACTCGTCGACCACGAAATTCCGTACGAACACAACAAACTCACCGCGCCGGAGTCCTTCGCGCTGATCGGTCCGATCGTCGCCGCATATCTGCGCTAGCCTTCCGCGCATTGCCGATCGCCCGGAAACTTTACGGGTCAATGGCAAATCACTGTGACGCTAACCGGAGCAGAAAGCCCGGAATCGCAAACGCCTGTACGGGATCCGCGGCGCATGGCCGAAAAGCCGTCGGCCGATGAAAGTTCCGGGGCAGAATTGGCGCGCATCCGAGAGGAGTATTGCGATGCGTGGACGAATTATCGTGTCCCTGGCCATAATTGCCGCCGCGGGTGTGTTCGCCGGTCCGGCGGAGGCGGATACCGGGGGCCCGGTCGTCACCCACCCAGGATCCACACCGTTCGATTATCCGGCGGGTGAGGTGTGCGCGTTTCCCGCGCACGTGGAGTTCCCGGTGAGCGATTTGACCGAACAGGTCTGGTACGACGGCGCGGGTCGACCCGTATTCGGCACGGAGACAGGCGCTTTGGTGATTCGGATAACGAATACCGACACTGGACGGACAGTGGACCGGAACATATCCGGCGACGGCACGCTGGTCTATCCCACACTCGACCCGGACGACTTCGTACTGAGCGGCGGTGATTGGTCGGCCGGACTCCACGGCTCCGACTTGCCCGCCTCCGCCCGGCACCACTGGTACATCTCCCACGGCCTCATGTCGGTGCGGGTGACGAGGCAGGGCGGTCAGGTCACGCGGCAACTGCTGGCTCTGGTGGGCCCCTACGAGGACATGTGCGAGGTCCTCGCGGGTTAGGCGTACCTCCGCATTCGCTCCGGCCGTGCGCGGTCTGCGGACGACTTCGTCGACAGCGCCCATTGGGCGGTGACGGCCGGATGATCTATCGATGATGCCGAGATATTCCATTTGTCGAGCTCATCGGTAGATTTGCGCGCGGGTCGGGCCTTCGATTGGAGTTGATTCAGTTATGCGCATGCGTCGCCAGGTGGCAGTCGGCCTTGGTATCGCTGCTCTGTTCGGAAGTGCGGTGGGCGTGCTGGCGCCACAGGCCGCCGCGCAGGAATTGGCGCCCGGTGTTTCGTGCGACGGATTCACCTGCCGCAACGACACCGACGATACCTATCGGGTAGAGGGCGTCGGGCAGTGCACGGACTTCGGCCAGAACCGCATCACCGGGCAGGTGGTGGTGCGGCAGCGTGTCCGCCCGCACTCGACCGAAAACATCAGCGTCAGCTGCACCCGTCCGGGCGAGCTGTGGCGCGATCCGATCTGGATCGATTACCGCAGCGCGGTAGTCGACAACTCCAGGCCGCCAACGGGTTCCGCCGGATAGTAGCGATCGGACGCAAGGCCACGACGCGGGAGCCCCGGGCGTCGTGGCCGCCACCCACTCGGCACCGTCACGGGTCTGCGGTCAAAATCGGTTGTGCGGGTGACGGTCCCACCGCACACTGGATCCTGCTGCGCTGAACATCCTTGGTAGATAAGGTTTCCGATTCGCGGAGGTAGCGATCGTGGGGGAAAGCGTGCCGGTACTCGTCGTCGGCGCCGGGCTGGCCGGACTGTCCAGCGCGATGTTCCTGGCCCGGCGCGGAGTCGGCGTGCTGCTGGTCGAGCGGCACACCGGAACATCGCTGTTCCCGAGGGCGGTCGGGCAGAACCAGCGCACGATGGAACTGCTCGGATATGGCGGTATCGCGGCCGACATCCCGACGATCACCCCGAAAACCCCTGGGCTCCGGGTGCGGATGGCGGCCACTCTGGCGGGACCAGCCTTCCATGAGGAGCCGCCCGAGACCGTCGCCGAAAACCTGAGCACCCTTTCCCCGGCCGGGGTCGGCACGCTCGGCCAGGACAAGCTGGAGCCGCTATTGCGAACGCGCGCTGCCGAATTCGGCGCGGAACTGCGTTTCGGCACCGAGCTGGTGTCCTTCACCCAGGATGACGACGGGGTGACGGCCCTACTCCGCGGACCCGAGCGGACCAGCCGGGTGCGCGCGGATTACCTCGTCGCCGCCGACGGCAACCGCAGCGGCGTGCGCGCGCAGCTCGGCATTGACCGGCACGGCAGCGAAAGCCTGGGCCACAGCGTGAGCATCATCTTCGATGCCGATCTCGGCGATCTGCTGGACCGGGAGCGGCGGGCCCTGCATGTGCTGCACAACGAACGGATACACGGCTACGGCATATTCGTCACCGTCGACCACGCCATCGATCGGCATGTGTTCAGCATCGGCTACGACCCGGCCGCCGGACAGTCGCCTGCGGACTTCACCACCGAGCGGTGCACTGAACTGATCCGGCTGATCACCGAATCGCCGGAGCTCGAACCGGAGATCCTGGCCGTGCGGCCGTGGGAAATGGCGGCGACGGTGGCGGACCGGTTCCGGGTGGGGCGGGTGTTGCTCGCGGGTGATGCCGCGAAGGTGACGCCGCCCAGCGGCGGATTCGGCGGCAACACCGCGATCGGCGATGCGTACGACCTGGCATGGAAGCTCGCCGCGGTACTCGACTCGTCGGCGGGGCCCGAACTGCTCGACACCTATGACGACGAGCGCCGCCCGATCGCCGAGCGGGTCGTCGCCGAGGCGCTGCGATTGGTGGCCGGTCGCGGGCCGGGGGCGCAGCCCGACGCCGATGGGATCCCCGATCGTCAGCGCGCCGCCGAGCTGACGCTCGGTTTCCGCTACCGCTCGTCCGCGGTGCTCATCGATGACGACGATCGCGCCGACGCCGAGGACCCGTACCGGCCGAGTGGGCGCCCCGGATTCCGCGCACCGCACGTTCGGCTGCATCGCAATGGCGAAAAGCTTTCCACCATCGACCTTTTCGGCCGCGACTTCGTATTGCTGTCCGGTGCGGACGGCGGATTCTGGTCCGGTATCGCCGAGCGTCGCGGCCTGCGCACTCACACGATCGGCAGGGAATTGACCGACACGGATGGTGAATTCCGCGCCCGCTACGGGATCGGCCCGTCGGGTGCGAGCCTGGTGCGGCCGGACGGCATCGTCGCCTGGCGCACCGTCGACGCCCCGAGCGACCCGGAGCGAGCCCTGCACGACGCACTCGGGCTGATCCTGGCCAGATGATTACCCGACCAGGTCGCCGTACTCGCTGTGTTCGGCGATGAACTTGTCCACATACCAGCAGGTGGGGATGACCGAAAACCCTTGGGCGCGCGAATCCGCCAGCGCGAACTCGACCACCTTGGCGGCGATGCCCTGGCCGCGGAACTCCGGAAAGGTCATGGTGTGGTGGAAATCCCGGACCTTGGGCTCCGTGCGCTCGGCGTAGTCGGCGTAACCGGCCAGAACGTCGTCGACATAGATTTCGAAACGGGTGTCGGCGGCATTGTGCTCGAGCCTGGTCGTCATATCGGATGCAACTCCTGAGCGGGATCGATTGTTCCGTTAGAGGATCGAGCCGGGGTTGAGAATCCCGTGCGGATCGAGTGCGTCCTTGATCCGCCGGGTGAGCGCCATAACGTCGGGGCCGAGCTGATCGGGCAGCCACGCTTTCTTCAACCGTCCGACACCGTGCTCGCCGGTGATGGTACCGCCCAGCGCGATGGCCAGATCCATGATCTCGCCGAAGGCGCGATGCGCGCGCTCGGTGTTGTCCGGGTCGGTCGGGTCGTGCACGATCAGCGGGTGGGTGTTGCCGTCGCCCGCGTGCGCGATCACCGAGACGGTCACCTCGTTGCGCCGGCCGATCTCGGCGATGCCGGTGACCAGATCGCCGAGCCGGGGCAGCGGCACCCCGACATCCTCCAGTAGCAGCGGACCGATCTTCTCCACCGCCGGAATGGCGAAACGCCTTGCAGCGGTGAACGCCTCGCCCTCCTCCAGATCTTCGGTGTGGAAAACCTCTGTCGCACCGGCCTTTTCGCATGCGGCCAGCATGATCCCGGCCTCGTGCGCGGCGAATTCGCCTGGCGCGTCGGAGCGGGCGACCAGCAGCGCCGCCGCGTCGCGATCCAAACCCATCCGCATCGAATCCTCGACCGCGTTGATGGCGATCGAATCCATGAATTCCAGCATGGACGGCCGCAATTGGCCGGTGATGGACAGGATCGCCTCGGTGGCCGCCGTCAAGGTCGCGAAGCTGGCCACCACTGTGCTCTGCGGCGGCTGTGCGGGCAGCAGGCGCAGCGTGAGCTCGGTGATGACGCCCAAAGTGCCTTCGCTGCCGACGAACAGCTTGGTGAGCGAGAGCCCGGCCGAATCCTTCAACCGCGGCCCGCCGAGCCGCACCACCGCGCCGTCGGCCAGCACCACCTCCATGCCGAGCACGTAATCCGTTGTCACGCCGTACTTCACGCAGCACAGCCCGCCCGCGTTGGTGGCCGCGTTACCGCCGATCGAGCACATCTCGAACGACGACGGATCCGGCGGATACCACAGACCGTGTTCCGCGACAGCGCGTTTCACCTCGGCGTTGAGCAGACCCGGTTGTACTACGGCGGTTCGCGTCACCGGATCGACGGTGATGGCACGCATGCGCTCGGTGCTGAGCACGATGCCGCCGTCGACCGCGGTCGCCCCGCCGGACAGCCCGGAACCGGCCCCGCGCGGCACCACCGGCACCCGGTGCTCATGCGCCCAGCGCAGCGTCGCGGCGACGTCCTCGGTGCCGGTCGCGCGGACCACCGCGAGCGGTGTGCCCGCGCCGGGGTCGCGCGCCCAGTCCTGGCGGTAATTCGCGAGAAGGTCCGGATCGGTGAGCACCGCGCCGTCGGGTAGTCGGGTGATCAGGTCATGCAGGTCCACGACATTCACGCTAGCGCTCTGCGGCCCGATCCGTCCTGAGGTGCGGGTTTGCCGGTTGATCATCTGGTGGACACCTGCCGCTGGCAGGCTGGCCGGGTGTCTGATCATCCCCGGATCGAAACCGTCGCGGATCGCTTCTCCCGCTGGTGCGCGGCCGTGGTGGCGCGGCTGCCGCTGGGGCTGAATCGTCTTGTCGCACCGACCTTCCTGGGTTTCGCGTTGATCAACGGATTCACCTTCGGGGTGGATCTGACGCTGCTCACGGTGCTGCACGGCGGGCTCGGCGTTCCGGTCTGGCTGGCGGTGACCGTGGCCTATATCTGCGCGTTCGGGCTGAGCTTCCTGCTCAACCGCACCTTCAACTTCCATTCGCACGCGCCGGTGGGCAGGCAGACGGCCGTCTACGTGATCGTTGTGGCGATCAACTATCTCGCGTTCATCATGGGCGTCGGCAGCGGGCTGGCGATGCTCGGCGTCGAATACCACCTGTCCCGGCTGCTGGCGGGTGGTTGCGAGGCGATCTACATGTACAGCGCGATGCGCTGGGTGGTGTTCCGCCGCCGGGACACCCCGGCCGAACCGGAACTAGCGACGGACGCGTACTAGTCGCCCGGTACACTCCGCCGGTGTCCGAAGCTCAACTCGAAATTCAGATGCTGCACGACCGGGTCATGATCCGGGTGACGCCCGAGGCGGGCGAACGCCGTAGCAGCGGAGGAATTCTGATTCCGGCGACGGCGCAGGTTGCCAAGCGATTGACCTGGGGCCAGGTGTCCGGCGTAGGCGCGCACGTGCGCTCGGTCCGGGTCGGCGACCGGGTGCTGTTCAGCGCCGACGACCAGTACGAGGTCGAGATCAAGGGCCAGGCCTACCTGGTCCTGCGCGAACGCGACCTGCACGCGGTGGCCAGCGAACAACCCGAACACGGCACCGGCCTCTACCTCTGAACCCTTGCACCTCACGCGGCGTGAGGACCTACCGTCGGATTCGTGGCGAAGACGAGCGAGTACGTCAAGGTCGGCGAGCTGGCCGCGGCCAGTGGGCTGACCGTCCGCACCCTGCACTACTACGACGAGATCGGGCTGCTCTCGCCCTCGGGCCGCAGCGGCGCCGGGCATCGGCTGTATTCGGGCGACGATGTGCAGCGGCTGTACCGCATCGGCCTGCTGCGCGGGCTCGGGCTGCGGCTGGACGAGGTGGCCGCCGCGCTCGACGATCCGGCGTGGGATCTGCGCGGAGTGCTGCACCGGCACATGGCCCAGCTCGACCATCGGCTGGCCGTCGGGCATCGGCTGCGCCACCGGCTGACCGCGATGGTCGCCGCGATCACCGATCACCGCAGTCTCGAAACACCCGAGCTGCTGGGCACTTTGGAGGATATGGCCATGCTGGACACCAAGATTCGACGCCGCATACCGACGCTGGTCTACCGCGACATCGCCGCCGCGCACGAATTCCTCACCACCGTCTTCGGTTTGGAGCCGGGTGAGCTGAGCCGCGGTGCGGATGGCACCGTGCACCACGGTGAGGTCACCGCGGGCGACGGGGTGATCTGGTTGCACGCGGTCTCCGAACAGTTCGGCCTGCAGTCGCCTGCGACGGTCGGCGCGTGCACCGAGGGCATGTCGATCGTGGTCGATGATGTCGACGCGCACTTCCGGCACGCGAAAGCCGGTGGCGCGGAAATACTTTACGAGCCGACGGATCAGTTCTACGGCTACCGCGACTACAGCGCCCGCGACCCGGAGGGCCGCCTGTGGACCTTCATGTCGCCGTTGGCTTGATCAGTTCCTCGACTCGGGCGCCGTCTACCACGATGACATCGTCGTCGGTGAGCGCCCAGTGCGGGATGCCTTGGGCGCGAAGGCCTTCGGCGAATCGCTTGCACTCACCGTCGAAATCGGTCGGTGAGTCGATATGGGGGACGATCGGGCGGTCGACCAATCCGAGGCCGTCCCAGCGGATTTCGCCGCCGCCGGCGGTCGCGACCTCGGCCGGATCGTCCACCGTCTCCAGGCCGTGCAGGTCGGGTGTCATGACGGCGGCGCCCGCGCTGTATCCGGCGTAGACCAGTGCGTCGTCGGCCAGCAGCCGGGTGAGCGCGAGATCGGCTCCGCTGCGGGCGAACTGGGCGCGCAGCACGAAGGTGTTGCCGCCGCGCACCAGCACCAGTGGATAATCCGCGAGCTTGCGCGTCAGTTCCGCACCGCGCCCGAGGTATTCGCGCAGATCGAGCACCTCGGGCGTGTAGCCGAGCCGCCGCAGCGGCACCAGATCGCTGGTCACCGCCGACGCCCAGGCCGCGGGCCAGGCGTCACAGGCGTTGGGAACAAGCGCGACCCGGCCCGGCGCGCCGGCCAACTCGACGAGCCGGTCGTGGTGCGCGCCGAACCGGTAGCTGGACAGGAATAGTCGCATCTACAGCGTGAAGGCCAGGTTGTCGACGAGCCTGCGGCCCAGCTCCGCGTCACCGGTGATGGCGATCTCACCGAGGTGGTCGGCCGCCGCGGTGCGCCCGCCGCCGAGTCGCACGAAAAGCCCCGAATCCAAGCGTATTCCGACGGTTTCCGGCCCGTCGAAGGATTCGACATAAGCGGCCCGCCCGTCCACTTGAATGCGCAGCTCGCGCGCCAACGGACCGGTGAGCGTGACGGCGATCCGCGAACCCTGCGGCGCACCACCGCGTTTCACCACCACCCTGGGGATCGAACCGGCGAATTCGGCGAAGGCGAGTTCGGCCCGCGCACCGCCCTCGTCCACCGTGACACCCAGTGCGTCGGCGATATCGAGTTCGTGCATCCAGCAGTCGAACAGCCGCACCCGCATGAACCGGCCGTAGCTCACCTGCCCGATCGGTGACGGCGTCTCGGCCTGCCACTGCGCATCGTCCATGGCCGCCAAGGCCTTCCGGCGTCGATCGATCACCTCCCGGTACAGCTCGAGCAGCTGTGCGCCCGAGCGGGGCCGCAGCCGCTGCACCCAGATCTCGTTCAACGCGGCGGTGTCGTTGCGCACGTGCGGCAGCGTGCGCACATCGATCTTCTCGACCCCGTCCGGCAGCGCGGGCGGTTTCTCGCCGAGCAACCAGGATTCGGTGCCGACAACGTGGGCCACCACGTCGAAAACCGTCCACCCCGGCAGCGGAGACGCTGTGCGCCAGCCGGTTTCGTCCAGGCCGGCGACCAGCGCGGCGATCGCGTCCCACTGCTCGGCGAGCCCGGCGATCAGCGGCGGACGCTCCAGGGTGCGGTCGGTCATGCGAATTCCTCTCTCGTCCAGCGGTATTCGGTCGAACTCAGTCGGCGTCCAGCGCCGCGATGCCCGCGCGAATGGCGGCCGCGGTGGATTCGGGATCGTGCGGGCGGCGCAGCACCAGGCCCGTCGCGAAGCTCAATCTGTCGCCTTTGCGCCGCGGGATGACGTGCAGGTGCACGTGCGGAACCGTCTGGAAGGCCGCGGTGCCGTCGTTGAGCACCAGGTTCGCGCCGTTCGCGGCCAGGCTGCTGCGCCGGATGGCCAGCGCCAGCCGGTGCCCGGCGCGGAATATGTGCGCGCCCAGTTCGGCGTCCAGATCCTCCAGCTCGGTGGCGTGCCGCTTGGGAATCACCAGCGTGTGGCCGCGCACGATCGGCCGGATATCGAGGAACGCGCACAGCGTCTCGTCCTCGTAGACCTTGGTGGCGGGCGCCGCACCCGCCACGATGCGGCAGAACACGCAGTCCTTCACAGGGCAGACCTTACGGCCTGGTCATGATCCGCGTCACTGTCCGGTTTTACACAGTACGGCCGACCTCGTCTCGAACCTTTGAGTAAGTAAGCGACCCGTACGTTCGGTCTTGTTCGGCTCGCCCGAGCCGATCACCATCGAAATCGGCGATCGACCGATTCGCCAGGTACGGGTAGGAGGTGACCGATGACGGCACTGCCGGGAGATTCGGGCATAACGCCGGAATCCGGCTCCCGTATGTGACGGGCATCTCAGATACGCTCACCGCGGGCCGGGTACAGTTTGCGAGATCCAGGCAACCTTACTCACAAGTAATAACGCTCAGGCCGACGACACAGCGCAGTCGGCGAACAGTAGATCGCCCCGGCCGTCTATCGGTGGCTCGAAACTCAGCACGAGAAGGAAGTCAGACAAGTGGAGGCAACGCAGAGCGTAGGCGATTCGTCGCCGCGTGGCGCGCGTGTCGGAGTTGTTCGCGAGTCGAACGCGGGCGAACGACGTGTCGCATTGGTACCGAAGATCATTCCGAGTCTGGTCAAGCACGGTGTGGATGTGGTGATCGAGCCCGGCGCCGGCCTCGGCGCGCTCATCCCCGACGACGCCTACGTCGCGGCGGGCGCGACCATCGGCGATCCATGGTCGGCCGACGTCGTCGTCAAGGTCGCGCCGCCCAACGACGCGGAGGTGGCCAAGCTGGCGGCCGGACAGACCCTCATCGGCTTCCTGGCCCCGCGCAATGCCGACAACCAGATCGCGAAACTGAAATCCGCTGGGGTGCAAGCCTTCGCGGTGGAGGCGATCCCGCGCATCTCGCGCGCCCAGGTGATGGACGCGCTCTCCTCACAGGCCAATGTCGCGGGCTATAAGGCCGTGCTGCTCGCCGCATCCGAATCGACCCGCTTCTTCCCGATGCTCACCACCGCCGCGGGCACCGTCAAACCCGCGACCGTGCTCGTGCTCGGCGTCGGCGTGGCCGGACTGCAGGCGCTGGCCACCGCGAAGCGGCTCGGCGGGCGCACCACCGGCTACGACGTGCGCCCCGAGGTCGCCGATCAGGTGCGCTCGGTCGGCGCGCAGTGGCTCGACCTCGGCATCGACGCCGCCGGTGAGGGCGGCTACGCCCGCGAGCTCACCGACGACGAAAAGGCAAGGCAGCAGCAGGCTTTGGAGGACGCGATCAAGGGCTTCGACGTGGTGATCACCACCGCGCTGGTGCCGGGTCGCCCCGCGCCGCGCCTGGTCACCGCCGCGGCCGTCGAGGGGATGAAGCCCGGCAGCGTGATCGTCGACCTGGCCGGCGAGACCGGCGGCAACTGCGAACTCACCGAACCCGGCAAAACCGTTGTCAAGCACGAGGTCACCATCGCCTCACCGCTGAACCTGCCGGCCACCATGCCCGAACACGCCAGCGAGCTGTACTCGAAAAACATTGCGGCACTGCTGGAACTGATGCTGGTGGACGGAAAACTGGCCCCGGACTTCAGCGATCAGGTGCTGGCGGATTCGTGCGTCACCCGTGAGGTGGAAAAGTAATGTACACAGAACTTCTCGCGAATATCGCGATCCTGGTGCTGTCCGGGTTCGTCGGATTCGCCGTGATCTCCAAGGTGCCCAACACCTTGCACACCCCGCTGATGTCGGGCACCAACGCCATTCACGGCATCGTCGTGCTCGGCGCGCTGGTCACGCTCGGCAATGTCAAGGATCCGTCGATCCTCACCCAGATCATCCTGTTCATCGCCGTCGTGTTCGGAACCCTCAACGTGATCGGCGGTTTCGTGGTCACCGACCGCATGCTCGGCATGTTCAAGAGCAAGAAGGCGGCCAAGTGATGCACACCTTCGACAATGTGACCTACCTGGTCAACGGGCTATATATCGTCGCGTTCGCGCTGTTCATCTACGGCCTGATGGGCCTGACCGGTCCGAAGACCGCGGTGCGCGGCAACCTGATCGCCGCGGCGGGCATGGTGATCGCCGTTGTGGCGACGCTGATTTCGGTGCGGCACACCTCGAACTGGATCCTGATCATCGCGGGCGTCGTCGTCGGCGTACTGCTCGGCGTTCCGCCCGCCAAGTTCACCAAGATGACCGCGATGCCGCAGCTGGTGGCCGCGTTCAACGGTGTCGGCGGCGGCACCGTCGCGCTCATCGCCTGGTCGGAATTCATCAATTCCCAAGGCTTTTCGCACTTCGACGAGCAGCCGACGGTGCATATCGTCATCGGGTCGCTGTTCGCGGCGATCATCGGTTCGGTGTCGTTCTGGGGTTCGCTGATCGCCTTCGGCAAACTGCAGGAGATCCTGCCCGGCCGCCCGATCGGCATCGGGAAACTGCAGCAGCCGCTGAACCTGCTGCTGTTCGCGGGCGCCGTCGCGGCCGCGGTGGTGATCGGGGTCGGCGCCACCAAAGATGGTGTGTCCCAATTGTGGATGATCGCGGTGCTGGTGCTGGCCGGTGTGCTCGGGCTGATGGTGGTGCTGCCGATCGGCGGCGCCGATATGCCCGTGGTGATCTCGCTGCTCAACGCGTTGACCGGATTGTCGGCCGCCGCGGCGGGTCTGGCGCTGAACAACACCGCGATGATCGTCGCGGGCATGATCGTCGGCGCGTCCGGTTCGATCCTGACCAACCTGATGGCCAAGGCGATGAACCGGTCCATCCCGGCCATCGTCGCGGGCGGCTTCGGCGGTGGCGGTGTCGCCGTCGGCGGCGCGGGCGGTGAGCAGAAGCAGGCCAAGGCCACCTCCGCGGCCGACGCCGCGATCCAGATGGCCTACGCGAACCAGGTGATCGTCGTCCCCGGCTACGGCATGGCGGTGGCGCAGGCCCAGCACGCGGTGAAGGAGATGGCCGCGCTGCTCGAGGCCAAGGGCGTCGAGGTCAAATACGCCATCCACCCGGTCGCGGGCCGCATGCCCGGCCATATGAACGTGCTGCTGGCCGAGGCCGAGGTGTCCTATGACGCGCTCAAGGAAATGGACGACATCAACGGCGAATTCGCCCGCACCGATGTGGCCCTGGTGATCGGCGCGAACGATGTCACCAATCCGGCGGCCCGCGAGGACAGCTCCAGCCCGATCTACGGCATGCCGGTGCTGAACGTGGACCAGGCCAAGAGCGTCATCGTGCTCAAGCGATCCATGAACAGCGGCTTCGCCGGAATCGACAACCCGCTGTTCTACGCCGACCACACCTCGATGCTGTTCGGCGACGCCAAGAAATCGGTGGGTGCGGTCACCGAGGAACTGAAGGCGCTGTAAAACCGGCGACGGCCCGCCATTTCGCTTCGATGCGGAACGGCGGGCCGTCTCACTGAGTGGGCAGTACGGGGCCGCCGGACAACTCGGGGATTGCATTCGGCTAGATTCTGCGTGGAGGTCGCCGGTCGAGAGGTACGACCGGATTTTCTCGGACCCGGGGAGGGATCAGATGACCACACCACCGAACTATCCGAATTCCGGTCAGCCGCAGCCAGGTTGGGGCCAGCAGCCGGGATATCCGCCCGCCACACCGGGATACGGCCCGCCGCAACCCGAATCAGGCGCGCAGCTTGGTAATCCGGGGGGATATCCGCCCGCGCCGGGACAGCAGGCTCCCGCGGGAGGCTATCCACAGGGCGGATATCCGCCGCCCCCGTCGGGCGGCTACCAGCAGGGTGGCTTCCCGCCGCCGAATCAGCCTGGGCAGCAGGGGTTCCCGGGCCAGCAGCCGGGCGTTCCCGGCGTGCCGCCCGTCCCGTATTCGCCCACGCCGCCGCAGTCCGGCGGCAAATCGGCGCTCAAGATCGTGATCGCGCTCGTGGTGCTGGTGGTGGTCGGTGGCGGGCTGTTCGGCGCCAGTCGGCTGCTGCGCTCGGATCCACAGAAGATCAATGTCGGCCAGTGCGCGAAACTATCCGGAACCACCTACAAACCGGAGTTCGCGACCAAGGACTGCGGTGACGCCGAGGCGAATTACGTGGTGGCACAGCGGATCGACAAATCCGACGCCGATTGCGCGACCAAGGACTACGCCAGCTACTACGAAACCGGCAAGGGCAACCATTACACGCTGTGCCTGCGCCTGAACGTCAAACAGGGCGACTGCGTCAAGACGTCGACACTCGGTGCGAGCACCAAGGTGGCCTGCACCTCCTCGGCCGACTTCAAGATCGGCCGGATAGTCACCGGTCAGGCGACGCCGAGCGCCTGCGGCAGTGATTACACCGAACGGGAGACGATCGTCTATCCGAAACCCGATCCGATGACGCTGTGCCTGGTCGAGCCGAAGTGACGCCGTAAATTCGGTGGACAGCGGGCGGGCCCCGGGATGATCATGGTCGGGGTGTCTGCACGAAATGAGCCGCTGCGGCTGATCGGTTCCGAAACACCCGCCCAGGGATCGTCGCCGGAGCCCGCCGCCGCGACCCGGCTTCCGTGGTCCGCCGCCATCGATTCCTCCTACACCACGCGGGATGCGCTGGACGCGCTCGCGCTGGCACCGTTCCTGCGTGGCGATCAGCCCTACGCGCGGACGATGCATTTGGAACGGGTCCGCTCGGACGCCACACTGCGTCCGGGCGGCGCCCGTGTGGTGCGGGCCGCCGAGGAGGACAACACCGGCGCCGTGCTCTCGGCCGGACCCGGCTGGACCCTGCGCTCGGTGCGCTGGTCCGGCGGTTCGGCCATGCTCGAAATCACGGCGGAGAGCGACGATCTCGCGCGTTCGGTGCTCGCCGAGGCGATCCGGGACGCCACCGAGACAACCGCGGCCACCGAAACCGTCGACATGGGTTTCTGGCATATGGACGTGCGCGGTTCGCGCCGCCGCGGCAGGGTGGTCTCCACTCCCGAATGGCCGGAGATCCGGGGCAATTACTCGGGCGCCGTCGCGGCGGCGATGGATCGGCTGATGGCGTTGACGGCGGCCGAGGTCACCGGCAGGCTCATCCTGCTGCACGGCCCGCCGGGCACCGGCAAGACCACCGCGCTGCGCGCACTCGCCCGCGCGTGGGCGTCCTGGTGTCAATTCGACTGCGTGCTCGACCCGGAGGTGCTGTTCACCAACCCCGGCTATCTCATGGAGGTGGCGGCGGGCGTCGACGCGGACGGCGAACACGGCCAGCGCTGGCGGCTGCTGGTGCTGGAGGACTGCGACGAGCTGATCCGCGGTGAAGCGAAAGAGACTGCGGGGCAGGGCCTTTCGCGTCTGCTCAACCTCACCGACGGCATACTCGGCCAGGGCCGCGACGTGCTGGTCGCGATCACCACCAACGAGGATCTGTCCCGGCTGCATCCGGCCGTCATCCGCCCCGGGCGCTGCCTCGCGCAGATCGAGGTCGGCCGCCTGTCGCCCGCGGAGGCCGCCGCCTGGCTGGACCGGGCGGGTGCGCCGCGCCTCGACACCGTCGAATACGGTGCGACCCTTGCCGAATTGGTCGCGCACCGCGACGGTGAGGCGCGGATTCGTTCCGTCGCAAGCGATCCCGCGAGCCCAGGTATGTATCTGTAGCCGATTACCGCTGTGGCGCAACGGCATCGGCGAGGAGGAAGCACAGCAGAACCGCGACCAGCGGCACCGTCATCGCGATGGTCAGCGGTACGAGAAGGGTGAACCAGCCGATCAGCGCCGGTCCCGCCAGCAGGCCGAAATAGCCGAGGCCGAAGACCCGCGACATATCGGTGGCCGCCGTCCGCGAGCCCAGATTGCCCGCGGCGGTGAAGATCTGCGGGACGACACCGGACAGGCCGAACCCGGCCATGGTCCAGCCGAGCAGCGTCAGCGGGATCCACAGCGATCCGATGATCAACGCGAAACCCGCTGCCGCCATGGCCGTTCCGTAGCGGACCACCGCGACCCGGCCGAATGCGCCGCTGATCCGGTCGGTGGCGAACCGGCCGATGGTCATGGTGACCGAGAACGCGCCGAAAGCCAGTGCGGCGGTGGCATCGTCGGCGTTCAGGTGGTCGCGCATGTGCAGGGTGCTCCAGTCGTTGGCGACGCCCTCGGCGAGCAGCACCCCGAACGCGATCCCGGCCAGCGCGAGCACCTTTCGGATGCGTGCGGCTCCTGGCATCGGCGTGGAATCGCGGTGCGGCGCATCGCGATCGGCCGGTCCCGAATCCGCTCGGAAACCGGTATGCGAATCGGCCGGATCCGCGTCGGTCGGCTGAGTATCGCGGAGCAATCGGGGAACAAGGGCCGTCGTCAGCAGGATTCCCGCACCGGCCGCGATGGACAGGGTCAGGCGGGCGTCCCAGCCCGCGCGCAGCGTCGCCGCACCCAACAGCGAACCGAGCAGGCCGCCGCCGGAGAACAGCGCGTGGAACGCCGCCATGATCGGGCGTCCGTACGCGCGTTCCACGTGCACCGCTTGGGTATTCATCGACACGTCCAGCGCGCCGTTGCCGAATCCGAAGCAGGACAGGGCGATCGCGAGGGTCAACGGGCTGTCGGCGAGTCCGGGGCCGAGCACGGCGACCGACGTGACGGTCGCGGCGGCGGCGACCAGCGTCCGGCTGCCGAACCGGTCGGCCAGCGGCCCCGCGACCCGCATCCCGACGATGGCCGCACCCGCCATCAACAGGATGAAGCTGCCGAGGGTGGCGGGATCGACGCCGGTGCGGTCGGTGATCACCGGAATGTGCACGACCCACATCGCCATCAGAAAGCCGTTGAGCGTGAAGACCGTGAACACCGCACCGCGCGCGACGCGGGTGGGCCGATCCAGCGTTGTGGCAGACACCAATCGACGGTACATATGATCGCCTGCCGCCGCATCGAGCGACCGCGGGACCGGTGCCGAGGCGTCGTCGACCCGGCAGTGACCCGGTTGAATGGACCCCCTCGTCGCGGTCCAATCCCGCGGCACCTTCTTTCCAACTCCCTACTGCTCCTGAATATTCCATACTCCGGTCGCCGCGACGCCCTTCACGTAGTCGGCGAAATCTCTTGGCGCCCTTCCCAACGCACGCTGGACGCCATCGGCGGGCGCGGAATTCCTGCCGTCGAGCACGGTGGCGAACAGGTAGTCCAGCAGGCTCACCACGTCGGCGGGCACCTGGTATTCGGTCAGCGCCGCAACGAAATCCGTGCGCGAGATCGGGATGAAGGCGATCTCCCGGCCCGTGGCGGCCGCGATCTCGGCCACCGCCTCGGCGAAGGTCAGCGCGCGCGGCCCGGTGAGCTCGTAAACCTGTCCGGTGTGGCCGTTCTCGGTGAGCGCGGCGACCGCGACATCGGCGATATCGTCGGCGTCGACGAACGGTTCCGGCACATCGCCGTTCGGCACCGCGAATTCGCCTGCCAGCACGTAGTCGACGAAGGCGCCCTCGCTGAAATTCTGCGCGAACCAGGCGCAGCGCACGATGGTCCATTCGAGACCCGAATCCCGCACGATCCCCTCGCAGACGGCGGCTTCCGGCTCGCCGCGACCGGACAGCAGCACCACCCGGCGCACCCCGGCCACTTTGGCCGCGGCGGTGAACGCGCGAATGGTGTCCGGCGCGGTCGGCACCGCGATATCGGGTTGGTACGCGAGGTAGACGGCGGTGACTCCGGTGAGCGCCCGGGTCCAGGTGGTGCGGTCCTCCCAGTCGAACGGGATATCGGCCTTACGCGACCCGATCCGGACGGCGCGGCCCATGTCGGTGAGCCGGGCGGCGACGCGGCTGCCGGTCTTGCCGGTGCCGCCGGTGACGAGGACGAGGGGCTGGTTTGCGGTGTTTTTTGTCATGCCTCGAGTACACCGGTGCGCGCGTCGACAAAACATCGTCGAACGACTCGCGATCATTCGTAATCGTCTACCGTGGATCGGGTGGATGCGCTCGCCAGTCTCCTCGAAGGTCCACGTGCCCGCGGTGCGTTCGTGATGTGTTCGCTGCTGGATCCGCCGTGGTCGCTGCGGGTGCGCGACGAGGCGCCGCTGACCATCGTCGCGGTGGTGCGCGGCGGCGGGTGGATCGTCACCGACGACGGTGCGCCCCGGCAGGTCGGCGCCGGCGATGTCGCGATATTCCGCGGTCCGGACCACTACACGATGGCCGACGACCCGGCGACCGAGCCGCAGATCTTCGTCGAGCCGGGCAATGTCACCAAAACTCCGGACGGCGAAATCGTCTGCGAGACACTGAGTCTCGGCCTGCGCCAATGGGGGACCAACCCGGACGGCAAGACCGTGCTGGTCACCGGGACCTACGAGTCGGCGGGTGCGGCGAGCCAGCGCCTGTTGCGCGCGCTGCCGCCGCTTATCGTGTTGCAGCGCAGCGATTTCGACGCCAGGCTGCTGGAATTGCTTGTCGACGAGGCGGTTCGGGACGAGCCCGCGCAGAGTGTCGTGCTCGACCGCCTGCTCGATCTGGTGCTCATCGCCGCGCTGCGCGCCTGGTTCGCCCGCAACGACGCGCCCGCCTGGTACCACGCCTACGGTGATCCGTTGGTCGGCCGGGCGCTGCGGCTGCTGCAGCACAATCCGGCGCACGGCTGGACGGTCGGGGGCCTCGCCTCGGCCGTCGGGGTGTCCAGGGCCGCGCTGGCCAAACGATTCACCGATCTGGTCGGCGAACCGCCGATGTCCTTCCTCACCGAATGGCGGCTCGCGCTGGCGGCCGACCTGCTGCAGGAAAGCGATTCGACGGTTGAGTCGATCGCCAGGCAGGTCGGCTACGGCAGCGCGTTCGCGTTGAGCACCGCGTTCAAACGGCACTTCGGGGTGAGCCCGCGCGATCACCGGCACGGGGTGACTGGGCTATCGTCGGCCGGGTGACGCAGCAGCAATATCCGGTGCTCTGGCCGATGCCGACCCGTTGGTCGGACAACGACCACTACGGTCACGTGAACAACGTGACGTATTACTCGTATTTCGATACCGCGGTCAATGGTTGGCTGATGCAGGCCACCGGCCGCGATATCCGCGAACTGCCCGCGCTCGGCGTCGTCGCCCAGACCTCCTGCCAGTTCCTCGGCTCGCTGAGCTTCCCGGACCAGCTGCGGGTCGGCCTGCGTATCTCCCGGCTCGGCCGCTCCAGCATCACCTATGATCTGGCGATCTTCCGCGACACCAACGGTTCGCTGGAGCTGGCCGCCACCGGCACCTTCGTCCACGTCTACGTGGATGCCGAAACCCGCAAACCCGTGGAGATTCCGGAGATCATCCGCACCGCCGCGGCCGCACTGGTCACCGACTAGATCAGCTGCCCAGCTGGGCGATCACATCGATCTCGATCTGCCAATCGGGCTGCGCCAGGCCCGCGACCTGCAGCAGGGTATCGGCGGGGTAGGGCTCGCTGAAGAATTCGCGCCGCAGCTTGATGATCGTTTCCAGGTTGCTCATATCGGTGACCATGATGGTCGCCTTCACCACATCGGCCAGCGTGGCGCCCGCCTGGGCCAGCACGGCCTCGATATTCGCGAACGCCTGCCGCGCCTGCGCCTCGAATCCGCCCGGTACCGTGGCGCCGCTCGCTTCGATCCCCGCCTGTCCGGACAGGAACAGCAGGTTGCCGCTGCGGATGCCCTGCGAGATCGCGTAGGGCTCGTAGTAGTCCTGCTCGATGGTGATGCGTTGGGCCGTATCGAGACTCATGACAGCTCCCGTATTCGCTCGAAGATTGCTTGACGAACGTAGCTGTGCCCGAGCGAAAGTCGCGTCCACCTTTGGTAGGACCGGTCCGCGCGGACACATCACCGGCCAACATCCCCGCGCCGCCGATCCATTCCCGGTCGGTTCAGACGCGGCTGAGCAGAGTCAGCGGATCCTCCAGCAAACCCGCCGTCGTCGCGAGGAAGCGGGCGGCCAATTCGCCGTCGATGAGGCGGTGGTCGAAGCTCAGGGTCAGCGTCGTCACCCAGCGGATGGCCAGCTCATCGCGATAGACCCAGGGCTGCTTGCGAATCGCGCCCAGGCAGAGAATGGCCGCCTCGCCCGGATTCACCAGCGGGATGCCGGTGTCGACGCCGAATACCCCGACATTGCTGATGGTGAACGTGCCGCCGCGCAGGTCGGTCGGGGTCGCGGCGCCGGAGCGCGCGGTGTCGACCAACCAGCCGATCTCCCGGCACAGGTCGCGCAGGTTGAGTGCCTGTGCCTCTTTGATATTCGGCACCAGCAGGCCGCGATCGGCCGCGACGGCGATGCCGAGGTTCACGTAGTGCTTGGTGACGATCTGCTGATTCTGTTCGTCCCAGTACGCGTTGATGCCGGGAAACTCGGCGATGGCCGCGAGCACCGATTTGGCAACCAGCGCAAGGGGTGTCAGCGTCAGCTCGGCGAAAGCCTTTGTGCTGCGCAGGTGATCGATCAATTCCATCGAGCCGGTGACGTCGACGGTGACCGCGGTGGCCGCCTGCGGGATGGTGCGGGCGCTGGCGATCATGGCGGCGGCGGTGCGCTTGCGGACGCCGGCGATCGGTGTGCGTTCCTCGCGAGCCGCCGGACGGACGACGCCGGAACCGGATTGGGTCCGCTGCGGCGGCGGCGCGGTGGGCGCGGCCTGCGGGGCCGGGACGCGCGGCTGCGAAACCGGTACGGCCCCACGGACATCCTCGACGGTGACCGCGCCGTCCGGACCCGAGCCCGCCACATACCAGAGGTCGATACCTAGCTCGCGGGCGAGCTTGCGGGCGGCGGGCGTCGCCGCCGCACGATAGGCCTCCGGTGAATGTGTCTGGGCGGCAGTGTTATTCGCCGAATCCTCGGTTGTGGCCCGGTCCTCGACCGGCATTACGGTGCCATTGCTGACCTGCGCGCCGTTCGCGACCGGTCCGTCCTCGGTCGTCCGGCCCGGTCGCCGACGCCGACGAGACGCGGCCTCGGGTTCGGGCCCATAGCCCACCAGTACCGCACTTCGCTGCTGCTCGGAGCCCGAATCGGTGGTAGGTTCCGCATCGCTGGCCACCCGGATCAGCGGCGCGCCCACCAGCACCGTCGCCCCCGGCTCGGCCAGCAATTCGACGACTCGCCCGGCGAACGGCGACGGCAGCGCGACCACCGCCTTGGCCGTCTCCACCTCGGCGATGGTCTGATTCAGTTCGACGGTGTCGCCGACCGCGACCGCCCATGACACCAGCTCGGCATCGGTGAGCCCCTCGCCGAGATCCGGCAGCCGGAATTCCAGGATATTCGAATTCTGTTGCTGCGCAGTGTCTTCCACGTGGCAAACCCTTCGGGTCAGGCGGCGAGCGAGCGATCGAGCGCGGCCAGGATACGGTCGGGATCGGGCAGGTGATGCTTTTCCAGTTTGGACGGCGGGTAGGGGATGGCGAATCCGCCCACCCGCAATACCGGCGCTTCCAGATGGTAGAAGCAGCGTTCGGTGATGCGGGCGGCGATCTCCGCGCCCAGCCCGGCGAATACCGGCGCCTCGTGCGCGACGATCAATCGCCCGGTCTTGCGCACCGACTCCTCGATGGTGTCGAAATCGATCGGGGAAAGGCTGCGCAGATCGATCACCTCGAGCGAATTGCCCTCCTCGGCGGCGATTTTCGCGGCAGTCAGCGCCGACGCGACGGTGCCGCCGTACGCGACGACCGTGGCGTCGGTGCCGGTCGCGCAGACGCGGGCCTGCTCCAGTGTCAGCTCGCCGCCCGCGTCGAGCGCCGCGAAATCGACATCGGCCTTGTCCCGGTAGCGGCGCTTGGGTTCGAAGAAGATCACCGGATCGTCGAGCGAAATCGACTGGCGGATCATCAGATACGCGTCGGCCGGATTGCTCGGGCTGACCACCCGCAGCCCCGCGGTATGCGCGAAGTACGCCTCCGGTGATTCGGAATGGTGCTCCACCGAACCGATTCCGCCGCCGAACGGGATGCGGATCGTCAGCGGCGCGATGACCTTGCCCTGGGTGCGGTAGTGGATCTTGGCCACATGCGAGACGATCTGGTCGAAGGCCGGATACACGAACCCGTCGAACTGGATCTCGCACACCGGCCGGTAGCCGCGCAGCGCCATCCCGAAAGCCGTTCCGACAATGCCGGATTCGGCCAGCGGGGTATCGATCACGCGGTTGTTCCCGAAATCCTTCTGCAGTGTGTCGGTCACGCGGAAGACGCCGCCGAGCTTTCCGATGTCTTCGCCCATCAACAGCACCTTGGGATCGTCCTCCAAGGCCCGGCGCATGCCGGTGTTGAGCGCGCCCGCGAAGGTGGTGATCATTTACGGGACTCCTTCCGTTCGCGCGGTCGACTCGCCGGGATCGCCGGCCAAGTACGCCGCGTAGTCCCGCCGCTCTTCGGTGACAAGCGTGTGCGGGGTGGCATAGACATGTTCGAACAGTTCCATCGGATCCGGATCGAGCGTCTCGATGGTCGTGCGGCGCACCAGCGCGCCGATCTCGTCGGCGTGCGCCCGCACCCGGGCCTCGAACTCCTCGTCCAGATATCCCTCGCGGTCGAGCAGGCGGCGCAGCCGATCGATCGGATCGCGGCGCGCCCATTCCTCCAGCTCGGCGGCGGTGCGGTAGCGGGTCGGGTCGTCGGCGGTGGTGTGCGGGCCCATCCGGTAGGTGATGGCCTCGATGAACGACGGCCCGCCGCCGCTGCGCGCCCGCTCGATCGCCTGCCTGGTGACCGCGAGCACGGCGAGCGCGTCATTGCCGTCGACCTGGACGCCCGGAATCCCGTACCCGTAGGCGCGCCGCACGATCGGGGTCTGGCTCTGCACCCGCACCGGTTCGCTGATCGCCCACTGGTTGTTCTGGCACAGGAATACGACCGGCGCGCTCCACGCGGATGCGAAGCCGAGCGCCTCGGCGATATCGCCCTGGCTGCTGGCGCCGTCACCGAAGTACGTGAGCACGGCGATCTCCGCGCCGTCCAGATGCGCCGCGTAGGCGTAACCCGTCGCGTGCAGGCCCTGCGAGCCGACGATGATGTTCGGGTTGGTCATATTGATCGCATTCGGATCCCAGCACGAGTGCGCGACGCCGCGCCAGAGCCTGGTGATCGATGCGGGATCGGCGCCGCGGCAATAGGCTACGGCCGCCTCGCGATAACTGCAGAACACGTAGTCGTCCGGATGCAGAGCGTGTGCCGAGCCCACCTGGGTGGCCTCCTGTCCTAGGAGCGGCGCCCACAGGCCGAGCTGGCCCTGGCGCTGCAGCGCGGTGCCCTCGGCATCGATGCGCCGCGCGACCACCATGTCCTCATATAGTCGGCGCAGCTGCTCCGGGCCGACGTCGGCTACCAGCGCGGCATTCTCCCGGTCGAGCACGCGGCGGCCGTCCGGCTGTATCAATTGGACCGGGTAGATGGGCTTTTCCGGCATCATCGACCGCCTCCTCGCCACGGGGCCGAACGCACATGTGTCCTATACCACACAGCTTCCACGAGAATGCGCTCTGCGCAAGTGATCGACACACGCATGAGCAGAATGCCCAATTTCGACCGCATCCATGGTGTCATACTGCGTCGTATGAGCAGTCGAGAATCCGTCGACATGACACTGGACGCGACCGACGCACGCCTGTTGCTGGAACTGGTCGCGAACCCCAGGGCCACCGGTGTAGAACTGGCCGCCCGGCTCGGGCTTTCGCGCAATACCGTGCAGGCCAGGCTGGCGCGGTGGGAGGCGGGCGGGGTGCTCGGCAGCTTCGAACGACGGGTGCGGCCGCGGGCGCTCGGCTATCCGCTGTCGGCGTTCGTCGCGGTGGTCGTCGATCAGCATCAGCTGGATTCGGTGGTGGACGAGCTCGCCGAGGTGCCGGAGGTGACCGAGGTCTGCGGCATGACCGGGCTCACCGATCTCACCGTCCGGGTGGTCGCCCAGGACGCCGACGACCTGTATCGGATCGCCGGGCAGATCCTGAAGATCCCTGGCGTCGAACGCACCAATATGGCGCTGGTGATGCGCGAGTTGGTCGGCCCGCGCACCGCACCGCTGCTGCACCGGCTGGCCCGCTCGCATCGCGCTACCGAATCCTCTTGACCGGCAATAAGTTCCGGGACGGTCGCGGTGCCGTTTCGGCAACGGCCCTGGGCCGCGGGTGCGCCGCGCACTAGGGTGCGGGAATGGAGATTTCGGGCAAGGTTGCCATTGTCACGGGTGCCGGGGCGGGGATCGGGGCGGCGCTGGCGCGGCGGCTCGTCGCCGACGGGGCCCGGGTGGTCGTCGCGGATATCGCCGGGGAGGCCGCGGCACAGGTTGCGGCGTCGATCGGGGACGGTGCGATCGCGGCGGCGGGCGATGCCGCAGACGCGGCGGCGATCCACTCGCTGATCGTGCGGGCCGAGGCCGAATTCGGGCCGGTGGACCTGTATTTCGCGAATGCGGGCATCGGCGGTGGCGCCGGGCTGAACAGCACCGACGAGCAGTGGGCCGCCGCGTTCGAGGTCAATGTCATGGCCCATGTGCGGGCCGCGCGGCTGCTGATGCCCGGGTGGCTGCGGCGCGGCAGCGGGTATTTCGTATCGACCGCGTCGGCGGCCGGACTGCTCACCCAGCTCGGGTCCGCGCCGTATTCGGTATCCAAGCACGCGGCTGTCGGATTCGCGGAATGGTTGTCGGTGACATACGGCGACAAGGGAATTCGAGTCAGCTGCGTATGCCCGATGGGTGTCGATACCCAACTGCTGCACGGTGGGCTGGTGCCGGCCGAGGATGCGGCCGAGGCGGAACTGGCGATCAAGGCGGTGACGACGGCGGGCGAGGTGCTCACCCCGGATCAGGTCGCCGAGGTGATCGTCGCGGGGCTCGCGGCCGAACACTTCCTGATCCTGCCGCATCCGGAGGTGCTGAAGATGTACCGCCACAAGGGATCCGACTACGACCGCTGGCTCGGCGGCATGCGGCGGTTCCAGAGCGCGCTCGGCGGCTGAGCCCGGCGCTCGGGCGGGTGATATATCTCCCACGTCACCTGGCCGAAACACGGGACACGCTTCCCGTAAAGAACGGGGGCTAGTTCTTGAGCATGGCAGTAGCGCATCCCGTCGATACCCGGTTGCCGTTCGCGCGGCAGCTGGTGTTCGGCATCCAGCACGTTTTGATCATGTACACCGGCTGTGTCACGGTGCCGCTGGTATTCGGCGCCGCGGCCGGGCTGGACCGGGCCACCGTCGGGTTGCTGGTGAGCGCCGACCTGCTGGTCGCCGGGCTGGTGACGCTGGTACAGAGCGTCGGCATCGGCAAACTGGCCGGGGTGCGGCTGCCGATCGTCTGCGGTGCCACCTTCGTCGGGTTGAACCCGATGATCCTCATCGCCAAGGAGTACGGGCTCGACGCGGTGTACGGATCGATGCTGGCGGGCGGTGTCGTCGGAATCGCGCTGGCCTGGCCGTTCGCCAAGGTGGTTCGCTTCTTTCCGCCGCTGGTCACCGGGACCGTGCTCACCGTTGTCGGGATCTCACTTATCGGCGTCGCGGGCGGTTTGATCGTCGGCTCCGACCCGAAAGCGGAATCCTTTGCCGTGCCTGGGAATATCGGCCTGGCCGCGGTGGTGGTCGCGATCGCCGTCGGATTCATCTGCCTCGGGCGCGGGGTGTGGTCGCAGCTCGGCGTGCTGATCGCGCTGCTGGTCGGCATCCTGATCGCAGTGCCGATGGGTTTGCTGCACGATTCGGGTTCCGATGCGGCGTGGGTCGGGTTGCCACGGCCATTCCATTTCGGCGCACCGCATTTCCCGGTGACCGCGGTCGTCGCGATGAGCATCGTGATGGCGGTGGCGTTCGCGGAGTCGACGGCGAGCATGCTCGCGGTCAGCGAGATCACCGGAAAGCCCTTGCGTGACGCGGATTTGGCGCGCGGCCTGATCGGCGACGGCCTGTCCGGTGTGCTCGGCGGCGTATTCACCGCGTTCATCGACACGATTTTCAACCAGAACGTCGGCTCGGTGGCGGCCACCCGGGTGTTCAGCCGGTATGTCACCGCGACGAGCGGGGTGATCCTGGTAATCCTCGGTGTGCTACCGCGTTTCGGCGCGCTGGTGGCCGCGGTGCCGAGCCCGGTGATCGGCGGCGTCGGGCTGGTGCTGTTCGCGACCGTCACCGTGGTCGGCGTCGACACCCTGCGCCGCGCCGAACTTTCGGACCGGGTCAACGCCACCATCGTCGCGGTCGCCGTCGGCATCGGATTGCTGCCGGTAATGGTGCCCGGCATGTTCGCGAAATTCCCCACCGCCGCCCAGATCCTGTTGACCAGCGGCGTAACACTCGGAGCGGCAACGGCTTTCACGTTGAACCTGCTGCTCAACCACACCCGGTTGGGCGCATTCGCACGCGGCACGAAGCCCTCCGAGCCGAGCGCTGTTCCGCCAGCACGAGTTCACGCATAGCAATCGGCTTCTCGCGCGGGCCATTGCCTGAGATGATCCGACCCGTCACCCCGGCGGAAGCCGGGACCGAGGGCGGGTGATCCCGGCCTCCGCGAGAGTGACGGGCCGCCGGAATCATTCGCGCCGGGCCAACAGCCGGTGCGCGACCAGCCCGACCAACAATGCCCAAAATGCCGCTCCGACACCGAGGAATCCGACGCCGGATGCCGCGATGACGAAGGTGAGCACCCCGGCCTCGCGATGCTCCTCCGCGCGCAGCGCACCGGTCAGCGCGGCCGCGAGCGTGCCCAACAGGGCAAGTCCGGCAACGGTTTCCAGCGTTCCGGCCGGGGCCGCGGCGATCAGCGCGACCAAGGCCGCCGAGCCGAATGCGAGCCCGAGATAGACGCCGCCCGCCGTAAACGCCGCGATCCAGCGGCGTTTCGGATCCGGGTGGGCCGACGGCGCGGCGGACAGGGCGGCGCTGATCGCGGCCAGATTGATCGCATGCCCGCCCGCGGGCGCGCCGACGACGGTGCCGATCCCGGTGACGGTCATCGCCGCCCGCCACGGCACCTGGTAGCCGAACGAGCCCATCACCGCGACGCCGGGAATGTTCTGCGAGGCCATCGTCACGATGTAGAGCGGCACCGCGACGCCGATCAGCGCCTGCCAATTCCATTGCGGTGCGGTCAATTCCACGGTCGGCATCATGGCGGCGAAGTCCAGGCGCCGATGCTGGACCACGATGGCGACACCCGCGCCGACGGCCGCGGTGGCGAACGCCGCGATGATCGCCCACCGCTTGGCGAAGCGCTGCAACACCAGCCACACCGCGATCACCGGAAGTACGACCGCCGGGCTGCTCGGCACCGCCTTCACCGGCGCGAGGCACAGCGGCAGCAGCACCCCGGCGAGCATGGCCTGTGCGATCTCCACCGGAATCGCGGCGACCAGATTGCCGATGCGCTGCCACACCCCGGTGATGACGATCAGAACGCCGGTGATCGCGAACGCGCCGACCGCGGCGGGCCAGCCGCCGGTGACGGCGCCGGTACTCGCCAGCAGTGCGGCGCCCGGTGTCGACCAGGCCAGCGTGATCGGGATCCGGTAGCGGTAGCTCAGCAGCATCATCCCGACGGCCTGGGTGACGCACACCGCGAGCAGTCCCGACGCCGCCTGCGCCGGCGTCGCCCCCGCCGTCGTCAAACCCTTGAGCACCACCGCGAACGCGCTGATGAACCCGACGAGCGCGGTGACGATGCCGGCCGCGATCGGCTGTCCGAGCCCGGTGGGCCGATCGGGCGCCGTGGCTGGGATCCGTGGCCGCGAGAAAACGTTCACCATTGTGCGGATGATTCCTGCCGTGCGATGGGTGCGTCGGTAGCCAGTACTCCGAAACTGGTCTGACTTTCGCGCATCCCGTACACCCGCGCCACCTGGACCATTCCCGATGGTGAACGGGGTAACGCGAGTCGGCGTCGCCTGGGTGCGTAGGGTGGTCCGCATTGACGCGAGCCGGAAATTCGTCGAGTAGGAGTGACGTTGAGCGGGGTGCTGATCTCACCGGAGGAGCTGCGGGAAGCGCTGGCGGACAAGCGAGTTCGCCTACTGGATGTGCGCTGGTTGCTGGGCGACCCGGACGGTCCGCAGCATTATCTGGACGGGCACATCCCCGGCGCGGTCTTCGTCGACATGGAGACCGAACTCGCCGCGCCCGCGTCACCGGCCAGGGGTAGGCATCCGCTGCCGGAGATCGGCCAGCTGGAGAAGTGCGCGCGCAGTTGGGGTATCAAGGCGGGTGATTCCGTCGTCGCCTATGACGCCAACGGCGGTCTGGCCGCCGCGCGCGCCTGGTGGCTGCTGCGCTGGGGCGGGCTCGCCGACGTGCGCATCCTCGACGGCGGGCTGCCCGCCTGGACCGCGGCGGGCGGCGAGCTGGCCAGCGGCGCCGAACCGGATCCCGAGGCGGGCGATGTCGTGCTCACACCCGGTCATCTGCCGGTCATCGATGCCGATACGGCCTCCCGCTGGCCGGGTGTGTTGCTCGACGCGCGGGCCGGTGAGCGCTACCGCGGCGAGACCGAGCCGATCGATCCGCGCGCGGGCCACATCCCCGGCGCGGTGAGCGCGCCGACCGCCGAAAACCTGGATCCGTCCGGCCGGTTCCGCGGCGTGGACGAATTGCGGGACCGTTTCAAGGATTTGGGCGCGGGCCCGGTCGCGGTGTACTGCGGCTCCGGCGTCACCGCCGCGCATCAGATCGCGGCGCTCGCCATGGTCGGGGTCGAGGCCGCGCTGTATCCGGGTTCCTGGTCGCAGTGGTCGAACGATCCGAAGCGGCCGGTGGCCACCGGGGCCTGACCGGCGCTCACAGCCAGGCGCGGGCCAGGAGTTCGTCGTCGGCGAGGTCGTGCACCCTGGGCGGGAAATGGGTCGCCGCGATGGATTCGGTATGGACTCCGTCGTGCCCGATCAGCCATGCGCCGCCGCGTTCCTCGCATTCGGCGATTTTCGCGAAGGTGGTGAGCAGGAAGGTGATCGCCTCGCGCGGGTCTACGGTGCGGGCCAGGCGCTGGGATTCGCCGGGGCGGGACAGGTCGAGCCAGACGCCGCACTGTCCGTCGAGGCGCATTCCGACGATCTTGTCGGCATTGACGAAGGTGAATTTTCGCCGCTCCCACGGTGTGGTCGGCGTTAAGCTCTGCTCGAGTACCTGGAGCAGAATCGTCATGCTGCTGCCCTCCGCTTTTCGGGGTTGCCGGCTAGCTGCGATGAATATGCGATGACCAGCGGATATTCCAGTATGTTCCCAAAACGGTGCAGTTGGGTAGAGGTGCGGCCGTCTCGGCTGCGCCGGAGTGTCCCGGTTGCTGGCCCGTCCTTGCTCGCGCGGTCGGAGCCGCCGGGTCGCGGCGGCGGAATGGATCCGGAAAACCGCCGCTGAGCTGGGATGCAGCCCGGAGACTGTCCGTTGCCCGCGGTCATCTTGTCCGATTTCCGCCGCTTTGGGTGATTCCAGGGCCATTGCGTCGGGCGGCCGGGTGCCGCGGGGCGATGTCGGCGTCGCCTGCTTTGATGGCCTGATGCTGCACGGTCTGTGGTCGCCTGGATCCGGGTTGCTGCTGTGGACCGAGGATCCGGCCGCCGCAGTGCCCGGTCCGTTGGGCGGTGTGCTGGCCAAATCGAAATTCCGGCATCGAGCCCGAGTTCTGCTCGACGGACAGACGCGCGAAGTGCCCGCGCACGCGCTCGCGCCGATGGCGGCCGCCACGGCGCTGCGCCAGCGGCTGCCCGCCGGGTCGATATCCGGTGACCTGCGGTTTCTCGGTCATGTGGCACAGGGTGTCGAGCGGTGGGCCCGCGCGGGCCGGGTGGCGCCGGATCTGCGGCGCGAGGACGGGCAGTGGTGGGCCCGCTGGCGGCTGGTCGGCGGCCGCGCGCAGCGGGCCTGGCTGGCCGAGCTGGTCGCGACCATGCCGCCCGCGCTCCAGGTGGCGGGCAGGCCGGGCGCGCTGCTCGACGATCTGGTGACCGAACTCGCCGATCCGATCGTGCGGGAACTGCTCGACCCCGCGGCGGCGACGCACCCGTTGCTCGCCGGGCTGGTCGGCGACACCCCGATCGATGGCGGCAGCCATCAGGTGGCCGCGGTGCTCGGGCGCTGGCGGGACAGCCTCACCGGCGACGAACCGGATCTGGTGCTGCGCCTGCTCGAACCCGACGGCGATGCCGACGATTCGGTGGCGCTCTGGCGGCTGGAGGTATGCCTGCGCGAGTCCGGTGATGCGCCGACTCCCGTTGCGCTGCAAGGTGATCAGGCGCTGGTCCGGATCGCGGTCGATAAACTGGGCGCGGCGCAGCGGGCATACCCACGGCTGCGCGATCTGCCGAGCGATCCGCAATCGCTCGACCTGCTGCTGCCCACCGAGGTGGTCGCCGATCTGGTCGCGCACGGCGTCCATGCCCTGCAGTCGGCCGGAATTCCGCTGCTGCTGCCGCGCGCATGGAATATCACCGAACCGGCCATGCGGTTGCGGGTGGAAAGTGTGCCCGCGGCGGAGAGCACGGTCGGCATGCGCGAATTGGTTTCGTATCACTGGGAACTCGCGCTCGGCGGCACCGTGCTGACCAGGGCGGAGATGGAACGGCTTGTGCGGGCCAAATCGAATCTGGTGCAGCTGCGCGGCGAATGGGTGCAGGCCGATCACAAGATCCTGGCCGCGGCCGCCCGGTTCGTCGCGGCGCATATCGATCCGACCACCGCCGAATTGGATCAGATGTTCGTCGAGCTGGCGAACAACCGCATCGAACAGGTGCCGATCACCGAGGTGACGGCGACCGGTTGGGTGGCCCAGATACTCGACAGGTCAAGGAATCTCGAGCCGATGACGGCCCCCGCCGGACTACAGGCCGAACTGCGCCCGTATCAGGAACGCGGCCTGGCTTGGCTGGCCACCATGAGCAGGATGGGTCTCGGCGCCATCCTCGCCGACGATATGGGTCTCGGCAAGACGGTGCAGGTGCTGGCCCTGCTGGTGCACGAACGCGAAGCGGCGCAACGACTTTCGCCGGGGCCGACGCTGCTGGTCTGCCCTATGTCGGTGGTCGGCAACTGGCAGCGGGAGACGGCGCGATTCGCACCGGAGCTGCGGGTGCTGGTGCATCACGGCACCGGCAGGCTCAGCGGCGCCGAATTCGATGCCGCGGTGGCCGATTCGGATCTGGTCGTCACCACGTACTCGCTGCTCGCCCGCGACGTCGAGGAACTGAAGCGGCCGGAATGGGCCCGGGTCGTACTGGACGAGGCACAGCACATCAAGAACTCGGCCACCAGGCAGGCCAAGGCGGCGCGCGTGCTGCGGGCGCGACATCGGTTGGCGCTCACCGGAACTCCGGTGGAGAACCGGCTGGAGGAGCTGCGGTCCATCCTGGATTTCGCGATGCCGTCGCTGCTCGGCAGCCCGCAGTCCTTCCGCGCCCGCTTCGCCGTGCCGATCGAACGCGAACGCGATCAGAACGCCATTTCGCGCCTGCGCTACGTCACCCAGCCGTTCGTATTGCGAAGGGTGAAAACCGATCCCGCCGTCATCACCGACCTGCCGGAGAAGCTGGAGATGACGGTGCGCGCCAACCTGACCGTCGAACAGGCGGCGCTGTATCAGGCCGTCGTCGACGACATGATGGCGAAGATCAAGGACGCCAAGGGTATGGCGCGCAAGGGTGCGGTGCTCGGCGCGCTCACCCGGCTGAAGCAGGTGTGCAACCATCCCGCGCATTTCCTCGCCGACGGTTCCGGGGTGCTGCACCGCGGCGCGCACCGCTCGGGCAAGCTCGCCCTGGTCGACGACGTGCTGGAGGCGGTGCTCGCCGATGGCGAGAAGGCCTTGCTGTTCACCCAGTTCCGTGAGTTCGGCGAGTTGATCGCGCCGTATCTGTCCGAGCGTTTCGGTACGGCGCTGCCCTTCCTGCACGGCGGTGTGCCCAAGCAGCGACGGGACCGGATGGTGGCCGGGTTCCAGTCCGCGGACGGGCCGCCGCTGATGTTGTTGTCGCTCAAGGCCGGTGGTACCGGACTGAACCTGACTGCCGCGAACCACGTTGTGCACCTTGACCGCTGGTGGAATCCTGCGGTGGAGAACCAGGCCACCGACCGCGCCTTCCGCATCGGCCAGACGCGCAACGTGCAGGTGCGCAAGCTGGTCTGTGTCGACACCATCGAGGAGCGGATCGATGAAATGATCACCGGTAAACGGCAACTCGCCGATCTGGCCGTCGGGACCGGCGAGAACTGGATCACCGAATTCGACGACGACGAGCTGCTGCGGCTGTTCACCCTCGGCGCGGAGGCGGTGGGCGATTGAGTCCGGCCGATCGCGGTATCTACATCGATTACAGCCAGTTCGGGAAGCGGCGGCCGGTGCGCGGCGGGGTCGAGGCGCGCAGCCGCCGCGGCGGGTTCGGGCGCACCTGGTGGGGTAAGGCGCTGATCGAGGCCGTCGAGGCGATGGCGCAACCGGGCAGGCTGGCGCGCGGGCGCAGCTATGCCAGGTCGGGGCAGGTGATCGACTACCGAATCGAGCCGGGCGCGGTCACCGCGGAGGTTCAGGGCAGCCAACCGCGCCCGTTCACCGCCGTATTCACCGTGCGGCCGCTGCGGGCGGAGGAGGTGGAGCTGATCATCGACACCATTCGTGGCGCGCCGGGCATGCTCGCCGAGATCGCCTCCGGTGCACTGCCGACCGGGCTCGGCCCGCTGCTGCTGCCGACCACCGCCGCCGATCTGGATTTCGGCTGCACCTGTCCGGATCCGGGCTGGCCGTGCAAGCATGTGGCCGCCGTCTGCTACATCCTGGCCGAACGGCTCGACGAGCGGCCGCGGGAGATCCTGACCCTGCGCGGCCTCGACCTCGATGCGCTCATCAGCGGTATCGAACGCGAGCCGACGCCGTTGGACTCGGCCGATCCGTATGGCGACGAGCTGGTGCTTCCCGATCTGCCGAAGCTCGAATTCCGTTCGGCCATAGACGATCTGGATCCCCTGCAGCTGCGCAAGGCGCTGCGGATGACGGCGCCGGACGAGGATACGGTGGCCCGCGGCCTGCGTGAGCTCCGCGCGCTGTACGAGCAACTGGACCGCTGAGGTACGTTCACGGCTATGGACGGCCAATATCGGGCGCCGGACGATCTCGGAGCGCGCGTCGCGCTCGCGCGGCCGGTGCGGCGCGTCGTCTCCCTGGTGCCGTCGCTGACCGAGGCGGTGGCGGTGAGCTGTCCCGGCCTGCTGGTCGCGGCGACCGAATGGTGTACCCACCCCGCAGGCCTCGACGTCGAACGGGTGCGCGGCACCAAGAATCCGAATGTGCGCCGGATCGTCGAACTCGCGCCGGACCTGGTGCTGTGCAACCAGGAGGAGAACCGCCGGATCGATGTCGAACGCCTGCGTGCCGCCGGAATCCCGGTCTGGGTCACCAGGATCGAGACATTGGACGATGCGTTCGCCTCGCTGCGGCGGCTGTTCGCCGTCGCGCTCGGCGCCGCCCTGCCCGATTGGCTGCTGGAATCCGAAAAGTCGTGGGCCGCAGCACCTTTGGAGCCGCCGCGCCATGCGGTGATTCCCATCTGGCGCAATCCCTGGATGGTGGTGGGCCGCAACACATTTACCGGCGATCTGGCCCGTCGACTCGGTCTGCGCCTGGTACACGCCGACCGGCCCGGCCGCTATCCGCGGGTGACCGCCGACGAGCTGGTCGCGGGCGTGGAGCTGGCCGTATTACCCGACGAGCCATATGTATTCACCGAAAGCGACGGGCCGGACGCCTTTCCCGGCATACCCGTCGCGCTGGTCGAGGGCCGCGCGCTGACCTGGTACGGCCCGTCGCTGGCCACCGCCCGCGACACCCTCATCGAACGGATCCACCAGGCGCACTGAGTGGATCCGGCAGGGCGCGCCGGGGTCGCGGGTTCGCCTGTCATATCGACGCCGTTCCATTCGTCATCCATATGGGGGACAAACAAAGGCGAGGGTTGGAGGGCCAGGTGGACGCGTACGAAGACCTGTTCACACAGTTCCGGCCGCGGCTGCGGGCGATGGCCTATCGGATGCTCGGTTCGCCGAGCGAGGCGGATGACGCGGTGCAGGAGGCGTGGCTGCGTTGGCGGCGCGCCGATACCGCGTCGGTCGACAACCTGGGCGGCTGGCTGACCACCGTGGTCGGCCGGGTGTGCCTGGATATGTTGCGGGCGCGGCGGTCGCGGCGCGAGGATCCGGTCGGCATCGCCGTCCCCGAGCCGGTCGGCGAGCATCCGATGACACCGGAAGAGGAAGCGGTGCTTGCCGATTCGGTGGGGTTGGCGCTGCTGGTCGTGCTGGATACGCTCGCGCCCGCCGAGCGGCTCGCCTTCGTACTGCACGACCTGTTCGACCTGCCGTATGCCGAGATCGGCCCGATCGTCGGCCGGTCGCCGAATGCGGCGGCGCAGCTGGCGGCCCGCGCCCGCCGCCGGGTGCGTGGGGGCGATACGGGCGATCTGACCGCGATCGGCGCGCAGCGGCGCGTGGTCGACCGCTTCCTCGACGCGGCCCGCGGCGGCGATCTCGCCGGGCTCATCGAGGTGTTGGACCCGGACGTCGAGGTGCGCGCCGACGCGACGGCCGCGCCCACCGGAACACCCACGGTGCTGCGCGGACGCGATGCGGTCGCACCGGCCGCGCGGGTATTCGGCGGCCGGGTCGCTCGATTCACCCGGCTCGCCCTCGTCGACGGCGCGGTCGGCGCGATCGTCGCGCCCCGGGGGCGGCTCGCGACGGTGCTCGCGTTCCAGCTCGCGGGGGACCGGATCGCCGAAATCGACATCATCGCCGACCCGGATCGACTGCGCGCGATCGACCTCGCCGTCCTCGAATCCGATTGGGACACAATGGAAGAACCGACATGAACATTCGACTTATCGGCTATTGGGCCGCGACTGCGCTCGTCGCGGCCGAACTCGCACTCGGCGGCGAATGGGATATTCAGCGAATCCCGTCCGTGACCGGCATTACCGACCACCTCGGCTATCCGACGTATTTCCTGGTGCTGCTGGGTGTTTGGAAGTTGCTCGGCGCGGCCGCGCTGCTGGCGCCCCGCTTTCCGCTGGTCAAGGAATGGGCCTACGCCGGAACGGTTTTCGTGTACACCGGCGCGATCGTTTCCCATCTGACCAGGGGTTACGCCCTGTCCGAGCTGTGGTTCCTCGTGCCGATGCTCGTGTTGACCGGCATGTCCTGGCTGCTGCGCCCGCCGAACCGCCGCTTGACGTCGGGTCGGCCGAACGCGCCGGAAAAGGTCGCGACAGTGGCGGCGGCGCGGGGTTAGCATCGGGGTCGCGGCGCCGACGAGCGTGACGAACTCCGAGCCGCGGCGGCCGGTCACCGTGCCCAACGACCATTCGAGGCGGCGGATTTCGTCGCGAAGGTGTGGTGGCACCGCGACCTACCCGATCGCCCACACCTCCCGGGGACAGCGAACCAGGAGGTGAAAGATGATGTCGCGCACCCTTTGCGCGGAATTGCCCGCCGCTGCGGGCAGACCGGTGACGTTGGCGGGCTGGATCCATCGGCGCAGACAACTGGCGGCGGTGACGTTCGTCGTCATCCGGGACCGCACCGGGCAGTCGCAGGTCGTGGTGACCGATCCGGCTGTGCGCGAACAGGTTTCGGCTCTGCCGGAGGAGACCGCGGTGCGGGTGACCGGGACGGCGCTCGCGAACCCCAAGGCGCCGGGCGGCGTCGAGGTGGTCGAGCCGTCGATTCACCCGCTGTGTGCGCCCGCCCGGCAACAACCGGTCGATCTGTGGCGGCCGACCCTGCGGGCCACCCTGCCGACGGTGCTCGACCATGCCGGGCTCACCTGGCGGCACCCGGGAAGGCAGGCCGTGTGGCGTATCGCCGCCGCCTCGCTGGCCGGATTCCGGGAGCACCTGGACGGCAACGGCTTCACCGAGGTCGCGACGCCGAAGATCGTCGGGCAATCCACCGAATCCGGTGCGAACGTCTTCCCGCTCGACTATTTCGGCTCCACCGCCTATCTCGCGCAGTCGCCGCAGCTGTACAAGCAGATGCTGGTCGGTGTCTTCGAGCGGGTGTACGAGATCGGTCCGGTATTCCGGGCCGAGCCGCACGACACGGCCCGCCATCTCGCCCAATACACCTCGCTCGACGCCGAATTCGGCTTCGTCACCGACCACCGGGACGTCATCGAGCTGCTGCGCGGCACGCTGGCCGCGATGGTCGAGCGGATCGCGGAACGGGCGGGCGCGTCGGTGGAAATGCTGGGCGCGCGGTTACCCGTTGTGCCGGAACGGATTCCGGTGCTGCACTTCCGTGCGGCACTCGAATTGGTCGGCGCCGCACCGGACGAGCCGGACCTCGCCCCGGAACACGAGCGCTTCCTCGGCGAATGGGCGAAGACCACCCATGATTCGGATTTCCTTGCGGTGGAAGGCTATCCGGCGGTGAAGCGGCCCTTCTACACCCACCCGCAACCGGACGACCCGCGCTGGACCAACTCGTTCGACCTGCTGTTCCGCGGCCTGGAACTGGTGACGGGCGGCCAGCGACTGCACAACCACGCCGACTACCTGGCCGCGCTCACCGCCCGCGGCCAGGACCCGGCGGATTACGGGCCGTACCTGGCGGCGATGGAATACGGGATGCCGCCGCACGGCGGTTTCGCGCTGGGTCTCGAGCGCTGGGTCGCCAGACTGCTGGAAATCGAAAACATCCGCTACACAACTCTTTTCCCGCGCGACCTACACCGCCTCCAGCCGTGAGGCAAGCCATTGCGGACCGCAGCCGGTTCCGGCGCCGGACCGGCCGAGGATCGGGCCAGCCTGGTCCTCGGTGCTGGGCCTTTACAGTGGTGCCTGTGGCTGAGCGGAGCGAGGGAACCATGGACGCAGCACCATCGGTCGCGGCGCGGCCGAGCGCTGGCGAGGACGTGTCGTGACCGGTCCGGAGGAATTGCCATTCGATCCGCAGGACGCCGAGTTCCTGGCCGACCCGTATCCGCGGTTCGCCCGGCTGCGGGAGTGTGGGGCGGTGCATGCTCATCCTGGTTTGGGCATGGCGGTGGCGGTTTCGCATGCGGCGGCCGCGCAGGTGCTGCGGGATAGAGCTCTCGGGCGGATCTGGGCCGATGCCGAACCGGCCGCTGATTTCCCGAATTTCAATCTGCTGCACCGTAATTCGCTGCTGGAGACGGAACCGCCCCGGCATACCAGGCTACGCGGGCTGGTGGCGTCGGCATTCGCCCGCGGGCATGTGGCGCGGCTGCGGCCCGCGGTGTACCGGCTGGCCGAGACGCTGGTGGGGGAGTTGGCCGCGGCGATCCGGGCACACGGCGCGGCCGACCTGCTGGAGACGGTGGCGGGTCCGCTGCCCGTCGCGGTGATCGCGGAATTGCTCGGCGTGCCCGAATCCGATCGCGGGCTGTTGCGGCCGTGGTCGAACACGATCGTGAAGATGTACGAGCCCGACCCGCCCGCCGCGCGCCGCGCCCAAGCGGAAAGCGCCGCAACGGAATTCGTCGACTACCTGCGCGACCTGGTGGCGGCCCGCCGGACGCGGCCCGGCCCGGATCTGCTGAGCGAGCTGGTCGCGGTCACCGATGCGGGCGGCGGGCGGCTCACCGACGACGAACTGGTCGCCACCGCCGTCCTGCTGCTGATGGCCGGGCACGAGGCCACCGTCAACGCGATCGGCAACGGCGTGCGCGCACTGCTGCGCTACCGGGACCAGTGGAACCTGCTGATCGATCGGCCCGATCTGGCCGACACCGCGACCGAGGAGCTCATCCGCTACGACTCGCCGCTGCAGATATTCGTCCGCACCGCGACCGCCGACACCGTCATCGCGGGTCATCGTCTCGCGGCGGGCGACCGGATCGCGGCCCTGCTCGGCGCGGCGGCCCGCGATCCACTCGTCTTCGCCGATCCGGACCGCCTCGACATCACCCGCAATCCCAACCCGCACCTCGGTTTCGGCGCGGGCATCCACTACTGCCTCGGCTCGGCGCTGGCCCGCGTCGAGGTCACCGCCGCGCTCGCCGAGCTCACCCGGCAGCTGCCGGGGCTGCGGCTCGCCGAAGAACCGGTTCGCCGCCCGGAATTCGCGATTCGCGGGTTCCGGACCCTGCTCGTCACGGCGTGAGCAACTCGCCCGGCTAGCCTTCGGATGTCCACCGAAACGAGAGCGAGGGTCATGGCCGAGCAGATACCTACCGGCGGCGCCTTCCCGCTGCGCCGTCGCGGCGCGGCGCTGTGGCTGCTGCTGTTGCCCGGGGTGCTGTACTGTCTGGCGCCGTTGGTGGCCAACCGAATCGAACCGCGGGTGTTCGGAATCCCGTTCCTGATCGCCTATCTCATCGCGGTGACCGCGCTCACCGGGCCGATTGTCGCGGTGGCCGCCCGGTTCGATCCGGCATATCGCAGCGGCGCACCGGAATACGTGCCCGCCGACGCCGAACCGGAGGAGCGCGGATGACCGACCGCGCCGTGGCCGTCACGCTGTTCACCGCCGCCATGATCGCGACCGTCGCGGTAGGCGTGATGTCCGGTCGAGGCCGGGTCAGGTCGATGTCGGAGTGGTCGGTCTCGGGACGCGGGCTCGGCACGATATTCGTGCTGCTGCTGATGGCGGGGGAGACCTACACCAGCTTCTCGTTCCTCGGCGCGGCCGGTTGGTCCTACCGGTACGGGGTGCCGATCTTCTATCTGATCGCCTACCTGAGCACCGGACTCGCGGTCGCCTATTGCGTCGGCCCGCTGATCTGGACCTATTGCGCCAGGCACCAATTGGTGTCGATCGCCGATATCGCCGAGCACCGCTACCGCTCCCGGCCGCTGGGCATCCTCGTGGCGCTGATCAGCACCGTCTTCCTGATTCCCTACGTGCAGTTGCAGATCCAGGGCATGGGTGTCGTCGTGCACGCGATGTCGTACGGCGCGGTGGATCTTCGGGTGGCCGCGATCGTATCCTTCGTGGTCGCAGAGGTTTTCATCCTGTCGTCCGGGCTGCGCGGCTCGGCGTGGGTGAGCGTGCTGAAGGACGGGCTCGCGGTGCTCAGCGTGGTGTTCCTGGCGATCTACCTGCCGCTGCACTACTTCGACGGCGTCGGCGCGCTGCTGGATCGCATGGTCGCCGAAAAGCCGCACTGGCTGACCTTTCCCGGTGCGGGCGGCGGCACCTTCGGCGCCGGCTGGTTCATTTCGACGATCCTGCTGAACGTCGTGACGATCGGCATCTTCCCGACTACGGTCGCCGGATACCTCTCGGCATCCGGTCCCAATGCGCTGCGGCGCAATTCGATCATGCTGCCCTGGTATCAGCTGCTGCTGCTCGTTCCGGTGGTGATCGGGTTCGCGGCGCTGTTCGTGGTGCCGGGGCTGAAGAATCCGGATCTCGCGCTGTTCGAGCTGGTCACCGACTCGCTGCCGCCCGCGGCGGTGGCGGTGATCGGGATCGCGGGCGCGCTGTCGGCCATCGTGCCGATGAGCGTATTCCTGGTCTCGATCGGAACACTGTGGGGCAGAACGGTTCTGGGTGGCGGTCTGCACGGCGGCGGACAGGATCGGCGGCAGCGCGGACTGTCCCAGCTCGTCTGCCTGGTGGTCGGCGCGGTGGCGCTGGGCGGTGCGCTGTTCTCGCCGAGCGTCCTGGTCAATCTGTCGGTGCTGTCGTACGAGGGCATGGCACAACTGGTTCCGGCTCTGCTGCTCGGGTTGTATTGGCGCAGGCTCAACACGCTCGGTGTGACGGCGGGTCTGGTGGCAGGCAGCGCCGTAGTGCTCGGCCTGCACGCGGCGGGGCGTGATCCGCTGTTCGGCGTGAACGGCGGGTTGCTCGCACTCGCATTGAACCTTGTTGTCGCCGCGAGTATTTCGCAGGTTTCCCGGCGTGCCGACTACCTGGTCGCGCTCTCGAAGCGGTAATCGTCCAGATCGAAATGCCCACTGCGCCAAGCCGCTTCGACGGTGGTGGTAGGGCGGAACGGCACATCGCCGTGCTTGTCGAAGTAGTAGCTGTTGGCCATTGCGCAGCTGTCCTGCCAGAACACCTGGCCGCCGCGGCGGGACAGCATCTCCCGGAAGAAGCGGTCGTTGGCCTCCGGCGTCACCTCGACCAGGGTGGCGCCGCTGGTGCGGGCGCGGCGCAGGCAGCGCAGGATATGCCGGGTCTGGTTCTCGATCAGGGTGAAATACGAGGCGCCGTTGTAACCATAGGGCCCGATGATGGAGAAGAAATTCGGGAAGCCGGGCACGCTCACCCCCTCGTAGGCCTGCAATCTGTGCTCGTCCCACCACTTTTCGAGATCGAGGCCGCCGACGCCGCGCAGATCGTAGGTCGGCATATTGCCCGACTCCATCACCTTGAATCCGGTGGCCAGGATGAGCACGTCGGCCACGTGCTCGGTACCCGTCGCGGTCCGCACGCCGCCCGCGGTGATCCGTTCGATCGGATCGGTCTCCAGCACCACATTCGGCCGGTTGAAGGTGGGCAGGTAGTCGTTCGAGAAGCCCGGCCGCTTACAGCCCAAAGCATAACGGGGCGTGAGCTTTTCCCGGATCGCCGGATCATGGACCTGGCGGCGCAGATGTGCGAGCCCGGACCGCTCGCCGAGCGCGGCGGCCGGAACGGTGTCGTGGTAGTGCGCGGAGATCGGGAAGGTCAGCTCGACGTAGGCCTGGCTGAGCAACCGGGTGAGCGTGCGCCCGCCGGGCAGGCGCAGCAGCCGCCGCACCGCGGGCGGCAGCGGGCCGTCCGGGCGCGGCAGGCACCAGATCGGCGTGCGCTGGAAGACGGTGAGCCGCTGTACCTTCGGTGCGATCTCCGGGATGATCTGCACCGCCGAGGCGCCGGTGCCGATGATCGCGACCCGCTTGTCCCGCAGGTCCTCGGCGTGATCCCAGCGCGAGGTGTGCATGGTTGTCCCGCCGAATTCCGAAACACCCGGAATATCGGGCAGTTTGGGCCGGGTGAGCACCCCGGTCGCGCTGATGACGAAGCGGGCCGTCAACTCGCCGCGGTCGGTGCGCAGCCGCCACCGGTGCCGATCCTCGTCGAACTCAGCGCCGAGCACCGTGGTGGACAGTCGGATTCGCGATCGCAGCCGGTACTTGTCGACGCAGGATTCGGCATACGCCTTCAGCTCGTGCCCCCGCGCGTACACCCGCGACCAGTTCGACCGCTGCTCGAACGAGTACTGATAGCTGAACGACGGAATATCCACCGCGATACCGGGATAGGTGTTCCAGTGCCAGGTGCCGCCGACGCCGTCGGCATCGTCGACGACGATGAAATCGTCGAATCCGGCCGCCAGCAGCTTGATCGCGGCGCCGATACCGGAGAATCCGGCCCCGACCACGATGATCTCGTGATCGGTCGTAGATGCGTTCATCGATCCCTCCCGTGCTGGCCGGGTCGGTCGCCGGGGAAGGACGGCCGACCCGTTCCGTATAACTACCCATCGGCGCGGAACACTATGCCGCCGAAACGATCCGGTAAGTCCGCTGCGCGGTCCGCCGGAAGACCTGTTCGAGTTCGGCCGGGCCGCCGCCGTGGCCGGTGATCGCCGCCGCGATGGTCCGCATGCTGTTGCCGATGCTGGTGATCGGCTTGTCCACCGGAAAATTCGAACCCCAGAGCAGCCGCTCGGCGCCGAAGACGTCCAGCGCGTGCTCGACCAGCGGACCGATCCGGTCGAGCAGCGCGCTCACCGGTGTCGGCATGCCCCGTGGCGGCACCGGATGGCCGAGGATCGGCATCATCAGCCCGCTCACCTTCGCCACCACATTGCGCTGCGCGGCCAGCGCCGCCAGATCGTCGCGCCAGCGGACGAACAATTCGCGCCGTAGCCCTGGATTGGTCCCGGTGTGCTTGCCGACCGGACCGAAAATGCCCGCGGGCGTGCCGAGATGGTCGAGCACGATCGACACCTCCGGATAGCGCTGGGCCAGCGCCGTCACCTCCGGCAGCGCGTGCGAGTACACCCAGGCCTCGAAGGACAGCTCATATTCGGCCAATATGCCGAATCCGGACAGGAATTCCCTTGTGGTGAGCGCGCTTTCGCGTTTGGTGAAGGACCGGACCCCGGGATCGGGATGGTGCGCGACCATGGTGCGGATACCGCAGACCAGCGGTGAGGCGGCCCGGTGCGCGTCGAGTAGTTCGGCGAATCGCGGCGCCGCCGGATCCGCGCCCGCGACGATCGCACCCAGCTCCGGCCCGTCCCGATCGAAGGGCAGCCGGGCCACCCAGCCGGTTTCGTCGGCCTTGGCCAGCGGGTCGGAGCCCGACCATTCCACCTCGACATGCGTCACGGTATCCACCGGAACGTCGGCCGCGTCGGCGCGATAGTCCGGCGGCAGATACGGATGCAGAAAAGGCGTTGGATCGCCCGCGAATTCACGGTCCCGCCGCGGCGCCAGCCGGGTCGCGAACTCCACGGGAATCGGCAGCAACCGGAACAATTTGGCCAGCGTACTGAAATCCCGTGGGGTGGTGAACGGATCCCACTGGTGGATATGCGCGTCGATGATTCGGATATCCGGGAAATTCATGCCATGCCATCCCGCTCGCAACACTGCGTCGATGGCCCCGATTGTCACACGTCGTGTCGCGCCGCCGGAAGGCTCTCACACATTTCGGCGGTATTGGCCCCCAACCGTGAAGAAAGTGTCGGTGATCTGTTGCAATGTACAGACCCGCGCCGCGTCCATCAGCGCCTCGAAAATATTTTCGTCGGTGCGCGCGACCGCCTCCAGCCGGGCCAGCGCCGCATGCGCCGCGTCGCGGTGCCGCTGCTGGAATTCGCGAACGCGGCGCAGCTGGGACTGCTTCTCCTGCTCGGTGCCGCGCGCCAGCTCGAGCTCCCGGTGCGGCTCACCGTGCGGGTTGCGGAAGGTGTTGACGCCGATAATCGGCAGCGAGCCGTCGTGTTTGCGCTGTTCGTAGCGCATCGACTCGTCCTGGATGCGGCCGCGCTGATATCCGGTCTCCATCGCGCCGAGCACACCGCCGCGCTCGCTGATCCGCTCGAATTCGGTGAGCACCGCCTCCTCCACCAGATCGGTGAGCTCGTCGACGAGAAAGCTGCCCTGCAGCGGATTTTCATTCATCGCGACGCCCCATTCGCGATTGATGATCAGCTGGATGGCCAGCGCCCGGCGCACCGATTCCTCGGTGGGTGTGGTCACCGCCTCGTCGTATGCGTTGGTGTGCAGGCTGTTGCAGTTGTCGTAGATGGCGATGAGCGCTTGCAGCGTGGTGCGAATATCGTTGAAGCTCATCTCCTGTGCGTGCAGCGACCGGCCGGAGGTCTGGATGTGGTACTTGAGCTTCTGCGAACGGTCGTTGGCGCCGTAGCGATCTCGCATGGTCACCGCCCAGATGCGCCGGGCCACCCGGCCGATCACCGAATACTCCGGATCCATCCCGTTGGAGAAGAAGAACGACAGGTTCGGCGCGAAATCGTCGATGTGCATACCGCGCGCGAGATATGCCTCCACATAGGTGAATCCGTTGGCCAGCGTGAACGCGAGCTGGCTGATCGGATTCGCACCGGCCTCGGCGATGTGGTATCCGGAGATCGATACCGAGTAGAAGTTGCGAACGCTGTTGCGCACGAACCATTCCTGGATATCGGCCATCATGCGCAGGCTGAATTCGGTGGAGAAGATGCAGGTGTTCTGCCCCTGGTCCTCCTTGAGGATGTCGGCCTGCACGGTGCCGCGCACGGTGGCCAGCGTGCGCGCCCGGATCTCGGCGGCCTCCTCCGCATTCGGCTCGCGGCCCTCGCTGGCCGTAAAGCGTTCCAGCGCTTGATCTATCGCGGTGTTGAGGAAGTAGGCGAGGATGGTCGGCGCCGGACCGTTGATGGTCATCGAGACCGAGGTGGTCGGCGCGGTCAGGTCGAAGCCGTCGTAGAGCGCCTTCATATCGTCCAGCGAGGCGATCGAGACGCCCGAGGTGCCCACCTTGCCGTAGATGTCGGGGCGCTCGGCCGGATCGTGGCCGTACAGCGTCACCGAATCGAACGCCGTCGAAAGCCGTTTCGCGTCGGAGTGTTCGCTCAGCACCTTGAAACGGCGATTGGTGCGGAACGGGTCGCCCTCGCCGGCGAACATCCGGGCCGGATCCTCGTTGTCCCGCTTGAACGGGAAGACGCCCGCGGTGAACGGGAACCGGCCGGGCAGGTTCTCCGCGCGCAGGAAGCGCAGCAGCTCACCGTGATCGGTGAACCGGGGGAGCGCGACGCGCGGAATAGTGTTGCCGGACAGGGTTTCCCGGCGCAGCGGTGTGCGAATCTCGCGGTCCCGCACCCGGACCACCTGCTCCTCGCCCCGATACGATTCGGCGAGCGCGGGCCACTCGGCCAGCAGCGCGGCATTGTCCGAGGCGAGCTCGGTGCGGGCCCGCGTCGCGAGCTCGGCGACGGCCGCGTCGTCGGGCAGTTCGGCCGCCACCTGCTCCAACCGCTGAACCCGTTGCGCGACAACGGCTTGCGCGGCCGTCTCGGCGTGGTACGCGCGCACGGTATCGGCGATCTCGGCCAGGTAGCGCACCCGCGCTGGGGGAATGATCTGCGCGAACCTGGTGGACACCTTGGTATTCACCCGGGGCAGCACACCCGGCTGTAGCTGTAGTCCCTTGTCCGCGAGCGCATCCATCAGGTGCTGATACAGGGCGGTGACCCCGTCGTCGTTGAAAGTCGCCGCGCTGGTGCCGAATACCGGCATATCCTCCGGTGCGGCGCCGAACTGCTCGCGATTGCGGATCAGCTGGCGTGCGACATCGCGCAGCGCGTCGGCCGCACCGCGGCGCTCGAACTTGTTGATCGCCACCACATCCGCGTAATCCAGCATGTCGATCTTCTCCAGCTGGGATGCCGCGCCGAACTCCGGCGTCATCACATACATGGCCAGGTCGACATGGTCGGTGACGGCGGCGTCGCCCTGCCCGATACCGGGCGTCTCCAGGATGATCAGGTCGTAACCCGCTGCCTTACAAGCGGTTACGATGCCGTCGATACCGTTCGGCAGCTCGCGGCCGCCGCGGGTGGCCAGGGAGCGGAAGTAGATGTGCTCACCGTCCAGCGCGTTCATCCGGATCCGGTCGCCGAGCAGTGCGCCGCCGCCGCGCCTGCGGGTCGGGTCGACGGCGAGGATGGCGACCCGCAGCTTGTCCTGCTGGTCCGAGCGCAGCCTGCGCACCAATTCGTCGGTGAGCGAGGACTTTCCGGAGCCGCCGGTGCCGGTGAAGCCGAGCACCGGAACGGTGCGGGCCGCGGCGGCCCGCTCGAGCGCCGCGCGGGTCTGCTCGGGTAGCGCGTCCTGCTGCAGGCAGGTGATCGCGCGGGCGAGCGCCGCCCGCTCACCGGACAGAATGGCCTCCGCCGTAGGCGGTTTCGCCGAAAGATCGATATCGCAGGCGCGGATCAGCTGATTGATCATGCCGGGCAGGCCCAGTCGCTGACCATCTTCGGGAGAGAAGACGGTCACCCCGGATTCGGCGAGCCGCGCGATCTCCTCGGCGACGATCACCCCGCCGCCCCCGCCGAAGATCCGGACATGTTCGGCCCCGGCCTTTTTCAGCGCTTCGGCCAGGTATTCGAAGTATTCGACGTGTCCGCCCTGATACGAGCTGATCGCGACGCCCTGCGCATCCTCGGTGAGCACGGCGTCGACCACCTCGCGCACCGAGCGGTTGTGGCCGAGGTGGATCACCTCCGCACCCTGCGCCTGCAGGATGCGGCGCATGATGTTGATGGCCGCGTCGTGACCGTCGAACAGTGCGGCCGAGGTGACGAAGCGGACGGGATTTGCGGGCGTGTGCAGCGCGGTATCGGCCACGGGTTCCTCCGGCGAGTCCTCTTTGGCGCCCGATACTAGGACGTCAAAGTAATTCTACGGTGACTGCTGTCACATCGCCAGGCGACACGGGTTTCACTCAGCCTGACGACAACTCGCGACATTCCGCGGGACTCGAGTTGCGATAAGTGTGCTTTCCCGAAAAACCCCTTATCCGTCCGCTGTCTCGAATCAGAAGGTCGATCACCATGGGGCGACTCTCCTTTCGGCTGGTGGCCGCGTGCGCCGCGCTCGGCATTACCGGTCTGGCCGCACCGCTCGCACATGCCGAACCCACCCCGCTCAACGGCCTGTTCGCGCTCGCGCCAGGAGTTTGCGGAAACGGCGTGGTGACCGGAAGCTTCTTCCGGATGATTCTGCCGACCGGCGACGCGAACGGGCCCTACCTGCAGAACAGCGATTCCCGCTGCGGCGACCAGACGGTGACGCCGCTGGCGGCAGGCACCGACGGCGGCCTGGTCAGCGGCGATTATCAGCCGCAACCCGCGGCCGCGTTCGACGCGGCGGGCAATGCGCAATCCGGGCGGGTGACAACGCCGGTCCGGTTCTACGGCGTCGACTTCGCCACCGCGACCAACCCGACCGACCCGCAGACCGGTGCGGCGACCGGGCTGCCGCAGCTGTTCAGCGACAGCGGGCAGCTGTCCGGCGACCTGAGCAGCCTCGGCGTCACCTGGAATAACCAGGTGTTCAACCAGGGCTCCCCGAAACCCGGCGGCGGACTGCCCGGCAAGACCAGCAGGCTCGGCGGAACCATCGACGGCGCGGGGAATTTCGTCATCGAGTGGACGAGCCAGATCGTCGGCGGTCCGTTCAACAACTTCACCGGGCTGTGGCATCTGGCCGGGCAGTATCGGGGCGCGCAGGCCGCGCCCGCGGCACAGCCCATCGCGAATCCGCCTGCGGCTCCGGCTGGCCCGGCAGCGCCCGGGGCACCTGCTGGTCCGGCGGCTGTTGGCCCGGCCGCGCCCGGAGTGCCTGCTGGTCCGGCCGCGCCCGCGGCCGATGTGCCCGGTCCGGCTCCGGCGCAGGCCGTGCCGCTGCTGGCCCAATCGGTGAACCAGCCCAAACAGGCCGATCCGGTGTTGGCGACCAAGACGGTCTCGGTGCCGCCCGAGGACGGCGCGCCGGTGTGGTTGGTGCCGCTGCTGCTCATCGTCGCGGTGGTGGCGGCGGGCGTCTTCTTCAACGCCGACCGGCTCGTCGGCCGGAATCGCGAATGACGGCCCCGCCGTCGGCATCCGGGCTTCCCGCATACGCCGACTATGTGTCGAGCGTCGAGCGCGCACCCGCGCGGGCAGGTACGCGCTGGCCCTTTCTCGTGCTCATCGTGCTGGGCGCGCTGCTGGTGGTGCCGCCGATCGTGACCGCGATGTTCCCGCGCGCGGTCAGGGGTGAGGCCATGATCGATGCGTTCCGGCCGTATGTGACGCAGCCGAGCATCGATGGTTATCGCGCCGACCTGCGGGTGTTGGCCGACGCGCGCACGAATGTCCTTGCGCTGCAAGCGCGTAATCAGGTGCCGGGGCATTACGAGCGAATCGATACCTTCGTCCGTGAGTATCCGGCGATCGATTCCGATATGTCCGCGATGATCGACACGATCGACGCCAATCGGGGTAATTACGAAAAACTTTCGGCTACAGCACCTTTCGGATCACTGCCCTGGCTGCTCGCGCTGCCGGGTCTGGTCATCGCCGGTGCGGGAATCCTGGGCTTGCGGCGTGCGGGTGCCGGGCGGCGGACCACGGTATGGCGGGCGGTGGCCGTATTCGGTGCGCTCATCCTGATCGCGGTGCCGTTCGCCGGGCGGCTCTTCCCGGCGGCGCCCGCCGCGCAACCGCTGATCGATGGGTTCCGGTCGATCCTCACCCAGTCGGAGGTGCGCAAGGTCCAGGGTTACTTCGTCACCCTGGTCGCGGCCGACGGCGAGCTGAACAGCAGGTTCACCGCCGCCGTCCGCACCGCCCACCCCGATGCCGAGCTGGCGGGCATCACCGCACTCGAATCCGACTGGCAGCCGATGACTTCCCGCTTCGCGGCGCTGATCGGTGCGATGAACGACAACGTCGACAATTTCGATGCCGTCGTCGCGCTGAATGATTCGACAAAGTCGCTGGGGTTCACGGCGTTTCGCGGCATCGGCTGGTTCTACCTGATTCCGGGCGCGCTCGTCCTCGTGCTCGCGACCGCGGGGCTCAGACAGCGCCGGATTGTTAGCGGAGGTGAATCACAGTGAGCGGCAGAGCCAGTCGTCGACGCAGCGCCGTAGTGGGGCCGAATTTCGGTGCGGGTCCTCACGCGGAGGGAAATGGTCGCTCGGAGACCGCGCTACCGAATGGCGGACAGCCTCTTTCGGAAACTGGGCGCTCGGCGAGGCGGCTTCGTTCTCGCCGGTCCGGGCAGGGTGTCCGGCGGGCGATATGCGGCGTTCTTCTCGTGGTGGGATTGTTGGTGACCGGGTGCGCGAAAGACACGCCCGCTCCCTCCGGGCCGGAACAGTTGATCGGGCTGCTGCGGTTCACGCCGGGTGCGGTATCCGGAGATACGGTGAGCGGCACCTGGTTCCGGATGGTGCAGCCGGGTGGCACACCGGAGCACGGCCCGTACATGCCCAACGGTGACTCGCCCGCGCAGGGCGGCGCGACGACGTTGCTCGAACCGGGCACCGCGGGCGGCCTGCGCATCGGCGGATATCAGAGCGAACCCAAACCCGGTTTCGCCGAAGGTAATTCGCTTTCGGCTTCGATAACCAAACCCACCAAGTTCTTCGCCGTCGAGTTCGGGATATCCACCAACCCGACCGATCCGCAGACCCAGCGGCGGGTGCCGCCACCGACCGTGGTGAACGATAACGGCAAGCTCACCGCCGACCTCTCGTCCTGGGCGGCGTCCTGGAACGACCAGGAATTCAACCAGGGCGCGCCCAAACCGCCGGAGAAACAGGCCGCGCAGGTGGCGGGCGCCGAACAGGTGCAGAAGGTCTGGGACTGGGTCGCGCAGCAGTGGTTCGACAAGCCGAAATCCGATGCCGCCCAAGGACCCTCCGCCACCGGCAGCTACGACCCCGGGTCTCGGCGCTTCACGCTGCAGTGGACCAGCCTGATCGTCGGCGGACCGTTCAACGGTTTCACCGGCGTCTGGCATCTGGAGGGCATCTTCGAACCCGCTGCGGCCGCCCCGAAACAGTCTGTGCCACCGACGAATTAAGGAGTACGGTCCGATGACTTCCAGCACCACCCGGCGCCCGGCGCTGGTCGCGGCCATCCGTGCGGTGGCCGCGCTCACCGTCGTCGGCAGCGCCGTCGCGGTCACCGCGCTGACCGTCCGCCACGGCGATCAGGTCGCCACCGTGGTGGTCACGCAGGAGCGGGCGGCCGATGTGCCCGCGAATACCGCTCCGGCCCAACAGGTTCCGGGCACACCGCCCAGTCAACCGAAACCCGTTCCCGCTGCGCCCGCCCCTGCCGCGCCCGCCGCGGCCCCGCACGGCGCACCCGCCGCGGTGGCGATCGCCCCCGGTTCCGGTGTCCCGAGTAGCGCTGTGCCGCTGGGGACCTCGCCCGGTGCGCCGAGCAATGCGGTGCCGCTGGGCACATCGCCGGGAGCGCCGAACAACGCTGTCCCGCTGAATACCTCACCCGGCGCATCCGGACCATTCGCCGCCGCCCCCGCCAACACCCAGCCGCCGTGCCCGCTCGGCTGGCCCGCCCCGAAACAGCAGGGCGGATTGGCCTCGCTCATCGGCCTGGCCCCGCTGGCGGGCCCGTTCTCCTCGGAAGCATTCGCGCTGGGCTCGGTGTACCAACCGATTCTGCAATTGGCGGGCCCGGTGCTCGCGGAGATCGCACCCGTTATCGCGCGGTACCAGCCGGTGCTCGACCCGATCATCGCCAATGTGCAGGGCGTGGAAGCCATTGTCCTGCAAGCCATCCTGCCGTACTACGGCCCGTACCGCGACCAGCTCATCGCCGCCGAGGGCGATCTGGCCAAGGTGCTGGCCCCGGTGCTGAACCGTGCGTACAACAGCGAAATCGCCTCATGCTTCGTCGCCTGGCAGGGTCAGGTCATCGAGCAGGCCAAAGGCGGCCGGATCACCGTCGCATCCCTCGCACACCCGGGAACGGTCGTCGAACTCGGCCCCGAGGAGTAGTCCGGCCTGGACTCTCGGCGCGAATCGGCCGACGCCATCGGCTGCGTGTTTCGAATTAGAGGTGACCTGAGATGTTGGTGTGCGGTGCTTCGACTCGACGGGCCGAGTTCGGAGGTGTCGGCGCGCCGAGCGAGTGGTCGCGTCGCTACGACGACCGAATCGCCAAGGTAGGCGCGTGGTGCGTTGGCATGGGGCGTTCCGGTTCCCACCCCGGATGACGCTGTTCCCGCGCGGGTTTCGGCTTCCCGCGCATGCAATAGCCAGCGCGAAAAGCCAATCGCTGTGCGCGAACGGTTTACCTATGCGTTCAAAGGTGAATGAGGTCGTCGCACCTCGGCTGCGAACCGTGCACACGATGTAGAAGGTGCGGACTATAGGGACGGGGTTCGGCGTGCCTCGTTGGCTGAACGGGTGACGGCCAATCCAGGTCGTCCGGCCTGGGGCAGGAGCGCCGCTTGCTGGCGTAACCAGCCGCCTACCTGGGGCGATCCAGTCGTCGTAGCGGCGCGACCCGCACCGGGACCCGCCGATCACTCGCAACCCACAGACCGTGGGATGGATCACAATCCCCATTTACTAGGACATCCAACTATAGGATCTCCGTAGATACCCAGGAAAGGACTGGCATGGTTCGCGAACTCACCCACTTCATCGGTGGACAGCATGTACCGGGGACCTCCGGCGACTTCGGGGATGTGTTCGACCCCAATATCGGCCAGGTGCAGGCCAGGGTGCCGCTGGCGAGTGCGGACGAGGTGGCGGCGGCGGTCGCGAATGCCGAAGCGGCGCAGCAGGTGTGGGCCGCGTTCAATCCGCAGAAGCGGGCCAGGGTGCTGATGAAGTTCCTGACGCTGGTGCAGGACGAGATGGATTCCCTTGCGGCGCTGCTGTCTTCGGAGCACGGCAAGACCATCGCGGACGCCAAGGGCGATATCCAGCGTGGGCTGGAGGTGGTGGAGTTCGCCGCCGGTATCCCGCATCTGCTCAAGGGTGAGTACACCGAGAGCGCGGGCACCGGCATCGACGTGTACTCGATGCGTCAGCCGCTCGGCGTCGTCGCGGGTATCACCCCGTTCAACTTCCCGGCGATGATCCCGCTGTGGAAGGCGGGTCCGGCGCTGGCCTGCGGAAACGCGTTCGTGCTCAAGCCTTCCGAGCGCGACCCATCGGTGCCGCTGCGGCTGGCCGAGTTGTTTCTCGAGGCGGGGCTGCCCGCGGGCGTCTTCAACGTGGTCAACGGCGACAAGACGGCCGTCGACGCGCTGCTGAACGATCCGCGGGTCAAGGCCGTCGGCTTCGTCGGCTCGACGCCGATCGCCCAGTACATCTACGAGACCGCGACCGCGAACGGCAAGCGCGCCCAGTGTTTCGGCGGCGCGAAGAACCACGCCATCGTCATGCCGGACGCCGACCTCGACGATGTCGCCGACCAATTGATCGGCGCCGGTTACGGTTCCGCCGGCGAGCGGTGCATGGCCATTTCGGTGGCGGTCCCGGTCGGCGCGGAGACCGCGGATCGCCTGGTGGCCAAGCTGACCGAACGCGTGCACAAGCTGAACATCGGCCGCTCCGACGATCCGGGCGCCGATTTCGGCCCGCTGGTGGGTCGGGACGGCGTCGACCGGGTGAACGGCTATGTCCAGCTCGGCATTGACGAGGGCGCCGAACTGGTGGTGGACGGCCGCGGCCTGACCGTCGACGGCGGCGAGAACGGATACTTCGTCGGCGCAACGCTTTTCGACAGGGTCACCCCCGATATGCGGATCTACCGGGACGAGATCTTCGGTCCCGTGCTCAGCGTGGTCCGCGCCGCGACCTACGAGGAGGGGCTGCGCCTGGCCAACGAGCACGAATACGGCAACGGCGTGGCGATTTTCACCCGCGACGGCGATACCGCCCGCGATTTCGCGGCCAGGGTGCAGGTCGGCATGGTCGGCATCAACGTGCCGATCCCGGTGCCGATCGCCTACCACACCTTCGGCGGCTGGAAGCGTTCCGGCTTCGGCGATCTGAACCAGCACGGCCCGGATTCGATCCGCTTCTACACGAAAACCAAGACGGTGACGCAACGTTGGCCCTCCGGTCGCAAGGAGAGCAATGCCTTCGTCATCCCGACGATGGACTGACGAATGTTCGCCCTCGACGACGACGAACGCGCCATCCGCGATACCGCGCGTGGTTTCGCGGACGAGTTCCTCGCCCCGAACGCGCTGGAATGGGATGAGCGCAAACACTTTCCGGTAGACGTGCTACGCAAGGCGGGTCCGCTCGGCCTCGGCGGCATCTATGTGCGCGAAGATGTCGGCGGCTCCGGCCTGCGCAGGCTGGACGCGGTCCGCATCTTCGAGCAGCTGGCCACCGGCTGCCCGGCCATCGCCGCCTACATCTCGATACACAACATGGCGACGTGGATGATCGATCGGTACGGCGACGACGGCCAACGCAACCGCTGGCTGCCTCGGCTCACCGCGATGGACGCGCTCGGCAGCTACGCGCTCACCGAACCAGGTGTCGGTTCCGACGCAGCGGCCCTGAGCACCAGGGCCGTTCGCGACGGTGACGACTACATCTTCAACGGCGCGAAGCAATTCATCTCGGGTGCGGGCAGCACCGATGTCTACGTGGTGATGGCGCGCACCGGCGCGGCCGGTTCGCGCGGCATCTCGGCGTTCATCGTCCCGGCCGATACACCCGGAATCTCATACGGCGCCAACGAGAAGAAGATGGGCTGGAACGCACAGCCGACCCGGCAGGTGATCTTCGAGGACGCGCGCGTGCCCGCCGCCAACCTGCTCGGCAATCCGGGCGACGGCTTCCGCATCGCGATGAACGGCCTCAACGGCGGGCGGCTGAATATCGCCGCCTGCTCGGTCGGCGGCGCGCAGGCGGCGCTCGACCGGACGGTGCCGTATCTGGCCGGGCGCAACGCCTTCGGCAAACCGCTGTTGAAGAATCAGGCGTTGCAATTCGAATTGGCGGATATGCGAACCGAATTGGAGGCGGCCAGGACGCTGCTGTGGCGGGCCGCCGCGGCGCTGGACGCCGACGCGCCCGACAAGGTCGAGCTGTGCGCGATGGCGAAGCGTTTCGCGACCGACGCGGGTTTCGAGGTCGCGAACAAGGCGCTGCAATTGCACGGCGGCTACGGCTATCTGGCCGAATACGGCCTGGAGAAGATCGTCCGGGATCTGCGGGTGCACCAGATTCTCGAGGGCACCAACGAAATCATGCGGGTGGTAGTCGCCCGCTCGGTGGTAGGAGCGGCGTAGTGAGCGAACCGGAAGTCTTGATCGAACGGCGCGATGGGCTCGGGCTCATCACCCTGAATCGCCCGAAGGCCATCAATGCGCTGAATCATCCGATGGCGCTTGCGATCACGCACGCGCTGCGGGAGTGGGCCGACGACGAAGCGATCCGCACGGTCGCGGTCGTCGGCGCGGGGGAGCGTGGCCTGTGCGCTGGCGGCGATATCGTCGCCATCCACACCGACGCGAAATCCGGTGTCGCCGGCCCGGATTCGCCGACCGGCCGCTTCTGGCGCGACGAGTACATCCTCAACGCGCTCATCGGACGCTATCCCAAACCGTATATCGCGGTGATGGACGGCATCGTGATGGGCGGCGGCGTCGGGCTCTCCGGCCACGGCAGCCACCGCATCGTCACCGAGCGATCCAAGGTCGGCATGCCGGAGGTCGGCATCGGTTTCGTCCCGGATGTCGGTGGCACCTATCTGCTTTCGCGCGCGCCGGGCGAGCTCGGCACGCACATCGCGCTCACCACCGCGCGGATGGGCGCGGGCGATGCCATCGCCGCCGGTTTCGCCGACTATTTCGTCGCGTCGGAACATATTCCGGCCCTGCTGGATACGCTGCGCACCGAGACGGCCGAGATCGCCATCGCCAAATTCGCCTCGGCGGCGCCGGAATCCGAGCTGGTCGCGCAGCAGCAGTGGATCGACGCCTGCTACTCGGCCGATTCGGTGGCGGAGATCCTCGCGCGGCTGCGGGCCGACGGCGCGCCGGAGGCGGCGAAGGCCGCATCGGAGATTCTCGGGAAATCGCCGGTGGCGCTGAAGGTTACGCTGCGCTCCCTGCGAGCCGCCCGTGGCCTGACCGACCTGGAGTCGGTGCTGAACGAGGAATACCGGGTATCCATCGCCGCGCTCGCCTCGCACGATCTGGTCGAGGGTATCCGCGCCCAGGTGGTGGACAAGGATCGCAACCCGCGGTGGTCCCCGGCAAGCCTGGCCGAGGTGACCGACGCCGAGGTGGACACGTACTTCGCCGCGTTAGGCGACAAAGAACTGGGTTTGGTTGCTCCGGAAGGTAGAAAATGACGGCATCGCGTGGGCTGAAAATCGGTTTTCTCGGCCTCGGACATATGGGCGCGCCGATGGCGGCGAACCTGATCAAGGCGGGCCACGACGTGCTCGCATTCGACCCGGTGCCCGCCGCGCAGGAGCAGGCGCGCAAAGACGGTGCGACCGTTGTGGATTCGGCCGCCGCGGCGGCGCGCGATCGCGATCTCGTGATCACCATGCTGCCCAACGGAAAACTCGTGCTCGACGTCTATGCCGAACTGCTCCCGGCGGCCGCGCCGGACACCCTTTTCATCGACTGCTCCACCATCGATGTCGCCGACGCCAAGGCCGCCGCGGTGCTGGCCATCGGCGCGGGCCACCGCGCCCTCGACGCACCGGTCTCCGGCGGTGTCGCGGGTGCGGCGGCGGGCACGCTGACCTTCATGGTCGGCGGCGGCGCCGCGGATTTCGCCGCTGCGCTGCCGGTGCTGGAGGTGATGGGCGCCAAGGTGGTGCACTGCGGCGGTTCCGGCGTCGGCCAGGCCGCGAAGATCTGCAACAACATGCTGCTCGGCATCTCCATGATCGGCCTGTCCGAGGCCCTGGTGCTCGGCGAGAAGCTGGGCCTGAGCCATCAGTCCTTCTTCGATGTCGTCTCCACCGCGTCGGGCCAGAGCTGGGCGCTCACCAGCTACTGTCCGGTCCCCGGCCCGGTCCCGGCCAGCCCGGCCAACAACGACTACCGGCCGGGTTTCGCCACCGCGCTGATGAACAAGGATCTCGGCCTGGCGGCAAACGCGTTGCGCGACAACGGTATCGACGGCCAACTCGGCCTGCTCGCGGCGGAGATCTACAACCGGTTCAACCAGACCGATGCTGGCCGGGACTTCTCCGCTATCGTGACGGACATCCGTGACCGCTCCGATCGAGAAGGTGTCTAGTGCCCGAGTTCGAAACGATTCTGCTGGAGCGCAAGGGCCGGGTCGGCTGGATCACGCTGAACCGCCCGAAGGCGCTCAATGCCCTGAACGCCCAGGTCCTCGACGATGTCATCGCCGCGCTGGACGAGCTGGAGCACGACGACGAGATCGGCGCCGTGGTGATCACCGGCTCGGAGCGGGCCTTCGCCGCGGGCGCCGATATCAAGGAGATGCAGCCCAAGTCGTACATGGACATGTTCATGAACGATTTCTTCGCCCGCTGGGACCGGCTGGCCCAGTTCCGCAAGCCGACCATCGCCGCCGTCGCGGGTTACGCGCTCGGCGGCGGCTGTGAGCTGGCCATGATCTGCGACATCCTGATCGCCGCCGATACCGCGAAATTCGGTCAGCCGGAGATCAAGCTCGGCGTGATCCCGGGCATCGGCGGCTCGCAGCGGTTGACCCGCGCCATCGGCAAGGCCAAGGCGATGGACCTGGTGCTGACCGGCCGCAATATGGACGCCGATGAGGCCGAGCGCGCCGGGCTGGTCTCCCGGATCGTGCCCGCCGACAAATTGCTCGACACCGCGCTGGAGGTGGCCGAGACCATCGCGTCGATGTCCTTGCCGGTCACCATGATTGCCAAGGAGTCGGTGAACCGGTCCTTCGAAACCACACTGGCGGAAGGACTTCGGTTCGAGCGGCGGGTGTTCCATTCGCTGTTCGCCATCGAGGACCAGAAGGAAGGCATGTCCGCCTTCGTCGAGAAGCGTCCGGCGAAGTTCACCAACCGCTGAGCGAATCCTGTTCCGGCACAACGGGAACTATTTGGTGACGGTGTCGCTCGGCGTGCCCGCGATCCGGACCGGGGTCGGCGTGCTGCCGGTCTCGGCCGGTTGCGCCGAACTGCGATCCATCGCAAGCAATCCCGCGATGGTCGCGCCGAGCGCCAGCGTCACCGCGACGGCCGCGAGCACCTTGCGCCGGTCCATCGGGCCGGGTGCGCGCAGCGCGGCGCCGACCCTGGCCCGGGCCATCCGCACGTCACCCATCGGGCGCTCGGCCGCCAGCAGCACCGCGCCGCGCGCTGAAACATATTCAGGTTCCGGGTCGTAGATCATCGGCAGATCGACCAGCTCGGCGAGCGCTTCCCGGATGCTCGGGCTGCGGGTGCAGCCACCGAGCAACACCATCGCCTCCGGCTGCACCCCGGACTCCTCGATGATCTGCCGCACGAACGACGCCGAGTGGTGAATACCCGCCGCGCACAGTTCGGCCAGGTCGCTGCGGGTGACCACGGCCCGGCCGCCGGAGACGGTGTCCATCGCGGTGACCACCCTGGCATTGCTGAGCGCCTCACGGTGCCTGCGGCTGGTGATCTTGTCGGTGAGCACGCCGCCGCGGGCCAGCTGCCAGCGCAGCAGCGCGTCATAGCCGTCGCCGCCGAGTACCGTGCTGCGGCGTCCGGCGAGCACGGTGTCGGTGCGGCAGTCGGCGTGCGTCACGGTGAGACCGGAACTGCCCAGGTCGTAGAGGATTACCGAACCGCTGTCCGGCAGTAGGCCGGTGAATCGGAGATAGCGCAGTTGGGCGAGCGGCTCGTCGACGATGGTCAGGCGGGTGCGGCCGGCCGTCGCCCGGATGGCCTCGGCGTGCAGGGTGCAGCGGCAGGTGACGGCGGTGGAGGTGATGAGTTCGTCGCGGCGTTCGGCGGATGCGCTCATTCGGCGGATCGCCTCGAAAACCGGTTCTTCGACGCCGCCGCCGGCCCGGCGCGGCACCTGGCACCGATCGATCGGGGGGAGGTGGGGCTGATCGGAATGCGTGAGCATCGCGCGTGCGCCACCAGCGCCCGCCGACACCCCCAGGACCAGCACCATGGACTCCATGGTGGACCTTTTCCCCTTCGCTGCCAAGGCGACCGCGCGGGGAATTCGCTAGTTGGATGCCGGACCGTTACCGGCTGGTCGTCTCGATAGCGTAGGGGAACCGGCGCTAGCCGTCGGCGGCCCAGCGGACCGTCCGTTCGCCCGCGTCGAAGTCGCCCGCCGCGTGCCGGAACTCCGCGAGCAATTGCAGCAGTGTCCGCAGTCGGTCCGGCGGCAGACCCGGCGTCGAGAACACCTCGGCATTCAGGCGCTCGGTGGCCTGTGCCACCAATTTCCTTCCGGCGTCGGTGATTTCGATAAGTGTAGCGCGGCGGTCGCTGGGGTGCGGCACCCGGCGCACCAGTGCCGCCGCCTCCAATCGGTCGACAGTGTTGGTGACGCTGGTCGGATGGACCTGTAGCCGCGCGCTGGCCTTCGCCATCGGCAGGGCGCCGGTTTTGCTGAAGCTCAGCAGCATGAGCAATTCGTACCGGGAGAAGGTGAGCCCGGTCGGTTTCAAGGCCTCGTCCACCCGAGCCATCACGATTTGCTGGGCACGCACCAGTGAGGTGACGGCGGCCATGCCGTCGGCCACGTCGCCCCAGCCGTGGCCGCTCCACTGACGATGCGCCTCCGCGATGGGATCCAACGGAAGTGGGCGTGGCCGAGACATATTCCGATCATTGCACGCTGCTTCGGATCACGGTGAGCGCAACGATGGGCGCGCCGGGGCGAATTCGGCAAGATCTATCACACGACGCGACGGTGAAATTCCGAAAGTCACCGTCTCCGTCGCGAATTGGATGCAAGCGGGCGTGGCTGAGTGGTTGAGGCAACGGTCTGCAAAGCCGTTTACGCGGGTTCAATTCCCGCCGCTCGCTCCAATTTACGGGTGCGCTGCCGGGCAGGGCCCCGGACCGATGGATGTCCTCCCGTCGGTCCGGGGCCGCTCGCATTTCAGACGAGGCCGGAGAAATCCCGTGATACGGCGTGGTTGCGATCGGCGCAGGTGCCGAGCGTGTAATCCGGGTAGAACCCGTAATATTCGCCGCGGGTGGTCGTGCTCCAGAGCCGGGCGCCCGGGCTGCGGGTCTTGTAGAAGTTGACCATATATCCGCCCTCGTAGACGCGCAGCAGCGAGTAGCCGCCCGGATACTCCTTGACCGCCGCCACTTCCAGGAATTCGACGGCGCAGTTCGCATCCGGCCTGGTGCGCCGATTGCGATGGGTGTGGCCGCTGTGCTGGAGAAATACCCCGGGCGCTCGCTCGTACATGCCCTGTAGTTCGGCGCTGGTCGGCGCGTCGAGTACGAAAGCGGGGCCCGCGATATTGGTGAGACCGGATTCGGCGGTCACCGGGTGATGGCCGAATACCACGGTCGGGCGGTCCGGATCGGCGCGCAGGATTTCGCCGAGCCGATCCAGCTGCGGGCGTTCGATGCTGCCGCCGGAGCCGTCGAGCTGGCTGGTGTCCAAACCGATGATGCGCAGCTCGCCGAGCGTATGTTCGGTGAGTTCCTGCCGCGGCAGGAATTGTTCGCCCCAGCAGTCCCGGTGGTCGCCCGCGTATACGGGGCAGCCCGCGTAGTCGGCGCCGATGTGCGGCCGGTCGTGATTGCCGCGCGCGACCAGATAGTCGCGGCCGAGCACGCCCCAGGAATCGAGCCGGGCGCGCACCGCCCGCGACTGTTCCGGTGTTGCCTCGGCGGTGAGATCGCCTGCGACAAGCAACCTTTCGGCGCCACGGGCGCGCGCGTCGTCGAGCAGCGCGGCCAGCATCACCTCCGGATACGGCGGCACGTCCTGGCTGAAACCCGGCGGTAGGCCGTCCGCGATGATGCCGCTGATGGTCTCGCCGTAGTGCACGTCGTTGCTGAGCGCGATGGTGTGCAGCAGCCGCCCGGGCGGCGGGGTCAAAGTGGTGAATTCCCCAGTGGATTCGGGTGTTCCGGGAGCTCCGGAGACGAGATTGAGCGCGGGCGTCGCGCGGACGCCCCGCGACCTGGCCTCGAATCGGTATGTGCGCCCGGGTTCGAGACCGTAGATTTCGGCGTAGTGGTACGGGGTCGGGGCGGCGTCGTAATAGACCTGTACGAGCGGCCCGAGTCCGTCGGCGGGGCCGAGCAACACCTCGGCGTCGGCGTCGGCGGGCAGGGGGCGGCCCGCGGCGTCGGGGGAGCAGGTCGTCCAGGTGATGATCACCGAGGTATCGGTGATCGTGACCACCTCGAGGTCCGTGGCGAAGAGCGGATTCGCCTGTGCGCCACCCCTTCCCGTATTCAGCATCGGAAGCGTTGCCGCGAGGCCGATGGCGCCGAGAACCGTGCGCCGGGACGGTCCGCAGCAGCTCATAGCTCGCGGATCAGTTCTTGCTCGACTGTCCGGAACAGACCTTCCACGTTCCATCTTCCTTCGTGAGGCGCTCGTTGGTTGCGGTGTCGGTGTCGGGTTCCTGCCCCGGCATGGTCAAGGTCAACCTACCGGTGATGTGCGCGGTCGCCTTGTTGCCGGTGATCACGATGTTGTCGATTCTATCGATGGTCACGTCGACTTTCGTGGCGGCGAACTGGCGACGCTGCTGTTCGGGCAGCGCGGCGAAATCCGCGCGATCGGCCGCGCAGGCCTTTGCCGCGGCGGCCTGGAAACCGTTCGCGCCCAACGTATTGTAGAAATCGTGGATGGCCAGTTCGATGCGCTTGTCGTCGGCGGCGAACGGCCCCTTCCCCTCGGCGGTGAGCAGCGCGGCCGCGGTGATCGCCGCCGCGACCACGATGCCGAGCACCGTGACCAGCGCGATGACCAAACCGGCCTTGGCTTTCCGTGAGCTCAGCGGTCCGGCGGGAGTGGGTAGCAGCTGGAGCCACATCGGGTACTGCGGTTGCGCCGGGTCCTGCGGTGGGTCGTCGGGCGACTGCGCGCCCTGCGGATGGTTCATCTCCTCATCCTTGGTCCGAGTCCGTAATCCGATAGCCCGCTCGTGTGCAGGCTACGTGCCGCCTCCGCGCGCCACGCGGGAAATGCGGCGGTGACAACGGGTTGTCCGCGGGCCCGGCGGTCGGCACGAATTCCGGAGCGATTCATTCCTCGAATTTCCGGCGCGGATCGCGCGGATCGGGTCATCGACCAAGATCATGGTCAACAATTGGCAAATTTTATCGTGAAAGAGTAAATCGCTGATACAGTCCCATAACTGATCCGGAATTAGCGTGCGACGTGGCGTCATGTCGCAAGAACTGCTATCGCGTGGCAACCAGACGTGCTGGCCTCCCAGCATCGACCGAAAGGTGTGACCGCATGAGGATCAGGAAATTCGTCACGACATCTTTGCTCGCCATTGCCGCGACGAGTATTTCGGCAACGGTCGCGCATGCCGACCCGGCGGTGCCCGTGCAGAGCGGGACCGAACACGGTGTCGGCTACACGACCACCATGACCGACGACAACCAGGGCGTGACGACGCACCTGACCAACGGCAGGTTCGATCTGACCCCGGACGGGAACGTCATCAGCATCACCGCCGATGACGGCACGCTGGTCGAGCGCTGGCCGACGGCGTTCCAGGCCCCGGGCTACCTCATCCGGGTATCCGCGGATGTGAGCCCGGACGGCAGCACCATGACCGTGCACCCGACGGAGCGGATCGTGACGCCGACCGATCCGGCGCAGCCGCCGTTGAAGGATGTCGGCCTCATCGGTGGTGTCGCGGGCGTCATCGTCGGAGCGCCGATCGGCGTAGTGCTCGGCTGCGCAGTAGGTTTGGTGTTCCTGATCGTCGGCTGTATTCCCGGCATCTTCATCGGCGGCGTGATCGGCGGCGCCGTCGGTGGTTTGATCGGCGTGGTCCTCATCTGAGTCGATCCGGGGCCGCCGCGGTGCACGCACGCGCCGCTGCGGCCTCCGGTGGTTCCGCGGTGAGCCCCGAAAAATCGCGGAGCACAACGTGATTGCGATCGGCGGTGCTGCCGAGCGCGTATCCGGGCAGCAGCCCGAAATACTGGCAGCGGGTTCGGGTGCTCCAGCGGCGCGCGGCGTCGGTGCGGGTCTTGTAGAAGTTGATCTGGTAGCCGCCCTCGTGGACGCGCAGCAGGCAGTAGCCGCCCGGATATTCCTTCACCGCGGCGACTTCCAGGAATTCGACATCGAGCGGGATATCCGGTGTACTGCGACGCGTCCGGTGGGTGTGGCCGCTGTGCTGCAGGAAAACGCCTGGGGCCGTGCGATATAGCTCCTGCAGCAGGGCCGCCGCGCGCCGATCGAGGACGAAGCCGGGGCCGCCGAGGTTGGTGAAGGCGGAATCCCTCGTGACCGGATGATGGCCGAAAACCAGTGTCGGACGGTCGGGTTCGGCGCGCAGCACGGTGCGCAGGTGATCGAACTGTTGCGGTTCGATGCGGCCGCCGGACGCGTCGAGGTCGGTGGTGTCCAGTCCGAGTAGGCGCAACCCGCCCACCTCGTAGACCTGAAGCTCCTGGTGCGGCAGGAAATCCGCGCCCCAGCAGTCGTGGTGTGCCGAGCCGGGCACCGCCGGTCCGGTGCGGTACTCGGGACCGATGTGCGGACGGTCGTGATTGCCGCGACAGACGAAATAGTCGGTGCCCAGTGTGCCCCAGGTATCCAAATGCGCGCGTACGCCACGGCATTCGGCCGGTAGGGCCTCGTTGGTGAGATCTCCGGCGACTATCAGGTGGTCCGCGCCGTGTGCGCGTGCGTCGGCGAGTGTGGCGTCCAGCATCACCTCGGAGTACGGCGGGTGGCCGGGATCTTGACGCACACCGCGCGGCCGGTTCCGCAGTACCAGCCCGCTCACCGGTTCCCCGTAGTGAATATCGTTGGCCAGCACGAAGGTTCGCAGCAGCCGACCCGGTGGCGGTACCAGAGTCGTGAAAACGCCGCTGGATTCGGGACGGCCCGATCGTTGGGTGGTCACATTCCTGGCGGCCGTCGCGCGGACCCCGCCGGACCAGGCCTCGAATCGGTAGGTACGTCCGGGTTCCAGGCCGTCGACCTCGGCGTAGTGGTAGGCGGTCGGTGCCGGATCGGAATGGGCGAGCACCGGCCGCCTGCCCGAATCCGCCGGGCCGATCCACAATTCGGTATCGGCGGGCAGCGGCATCCCGGTATCCGAGGCGACGGTATTCCAGGTCACTATCACCGACCGATCGGTGATAGTGACCACCTCCAGACCGGTGGCCACGATCGAATCCCGTTGCGCCCGAAACGAACCGGGGCGCGCCGCCAGTAGCCCCGGCACCGCGGCGGTCGCCGCGAGCACCCCGAACACCGTCCTGCGCGACGGCCCGTAGCGGCTCATCGCGAATCCCGACCTTGCATCGCGCCCTCCGATCCCTCGGATATGCCCGACGTTAGCGGTCACAGCGATCACGAAAATGAACGTGACCAGCCGTTTTCACGAACCCTCCGCAACGGTGGGCCGAAGCTCTCGTCGCGATCCGATCGATGGCCGGTACACGGAATCCGAACGCCCGGCAAACACTCCGGTGTTTCAGTCCAGCGCCGCGTTCAGGACGGCGGTGTCGACGTACTGGTGCAGGCGGAAGAGTTTGCCGTCGCGCACCTGCCAGAGATGAGCGAATTCCGCCTCGAATTCGCGTCCCGTTTCGCGCGCGGTGCCGCGATAGTGCCCGGTCACCACCACCGTTCCATCGGTCGTGCGCTGGCAGGTCTCGTCGTACGGGGCCATATCGAAGTTCTGGTGAACGACGCCCCACAGCCGGGTCAGGGCGTCTTGCGGTCCGGAATAGGCGCCGCCGAGGCCGAGCGGGAGTCCCGGCGCCGCTCGTACCTCCAGTTCCGGGTGCAGCAGATCGCTGACGGAGGTTTCGTCGGGTGACTGGATCGTGGTGTAGAAGGCCTTGACGATATCCAGGTCGGACATGGTGTCACTCCATATAGTGTGATTGTTCTAGAACAATCACACTAGTACGGAAGGTTGGTCCTGCGGTTGAGATATGGCGCACAGGATCGGCCGTTCAGTAGTCGGCGAGGTCGATCGCGTTGGCCGCGCGATTGATCGGCTTCATGATGGGGCGCAGCGCCAGCCCCTTCCACGGCATCCGGCGCAGCATGCGGAACATGGCGGTCTGCATGCGAATATCGCGCGGCGTACTCGCCACCATGCGGGTGGCGTTGGTCCAGCCGAGGGTGAGGTTCTGGTCGATATAGGCGCCGACGGTGCGCTGGTAGTTCGGGAACGCGATCCGGTGCTCGCCCGCCGCCGATTTCAGCTCTCCGGCAAGAACATACGCGCCCACCAGCGCCATGCTGGTGCCCTGGCCGGCCAGCGGCGACGGGCAGTAGGCGGCGTCGCCGACGAGTGCGACCCGGCCCCGCCACCATTGCTCCAGCCGCACCTGACTCACCGAATCGAAGTAGAAGTCGGGTGAATCGGCCATGGCGGACAACAGCTTCCGGGTCTCCCAGCCGGCATCGGCGAATGCCGTGCGGACCAGGCGCTGCTGCGCCGCGATATCGCGGCGGTCCGGCAGATCCGGCGGTGCGGGAAAGATGAACTGCACCTTCGCCTCGGACGGATGCGTGCTGTACACCTGTACGACGTGCCCGGGCGTCGGGTAGAGCAGCTCCCAGTGATCGAGGTCGAAGAAATTGGGAATCGTGTAGACGCACGCCATCATTCCGGTGTGCCGGACGAAATCGGTTTCCGGGCCGAAGATCTGCCCGCGCACCCCGGAATGCAGGCCGTCGGCTCCGATCACCAGATCGAAAACCCTTGGGGTGCGGTGCTGGAAGGTCACCTCCACACCGTCGGCCCGCTCGGTCAACCGGGTGATCGAATCGCCGAACAGGTATTCGACGTCGGCTCGCGTCGCGTCGTAGAGGATTCGGGCCAGGTCGCCGCGCAGCATCTCGTCGTCGCCGGGGGCACGCAGGCCGATCAGATCCGGTCCGAGTGTGGCCAGCGGCTCACCGGTGCCCGAAATCCACTGGCCGCCACGGATTCTGGTGCTCGCCGCCGCGACGGCGTCGGCGCAACCCATGCGGCGCAGCACATCCATCGCGACGCCGCGCACATCGACCTTGTATCCACCGTCGCGCGGCGCGGGCGCCTGCTCGACCACCGTCACCGTGAATCCGTACCGGTGCAGCCAATACGCGAGTGCGGGTCCCGCCACGCTCGCACCGGAGATAAGTACCGTCTTCTCGCTCATGCCGGAAAGCTTCGGCGGCACCGCTCACCGAACGCTCACCGTCGGCTCACCGCGAATCACGGGTCCTCGTGCGGAAGTTGGTCGAGGCGGGATCTGCTCAGCCCGAGCTGCCTGCCGATTTCGGTGTAGCTCAGGCCGCGGTCGCGGGCCTCCTCGATCGCCGACTGGCGGATGCCGGACAGTTCGGCGATCCGGATCTGGTAGTAGATGATGAGTTCGGAGGACAGCCGGGCGCGGCGAATGGCGTTGGCAATGGCGCGAATTCGGTCGACATCATTGTCGAAGGACGGCGGCCGCTCCGGCGCGTCCTCGGCGGCCGTGACATATGTCCCGTGCCCGCGCACCGTGCGGACCAGGCCCTCGTCGCGTAGCAGGTCGAGCGCCTTGCGGATGGTGAGTCGCGAGCAGCCGTGCCGCTCGGCGAGCTGTGCGTGGCTGGGTAGCTTCGTGCCCGAGGGAAGCGCTCCGTCGCGAATCTGTCGGGCGTATTCGTCTGCGATGGAGACATACGCCGGATCAGCCATAGCCCGAGGTTACTGGTTACTCGCTGGCGCGGTGCCGAGCTCGCGGCTAGCGCCCCAGGCCCTCGATCACCTCGACGCCGGGCAGCCCGGCAAGCGCGGCACCGGAAATGAACAGTTTGCTTCCGCGAATCCCGCTGCCCACCACCAACTCCGGCGCCGCGGCCACCGCGGCATCGATCAGCACCGGCCACTCCTTCGGCAACCCGACCGGTGTGATTCCCCCGTAGGCCATGCCACTCGACTCCACCGCCTGCTCCATCGGCGCGAACGACACCTTTCGCGCGTCGAGCAGGCGCCGCACCACCCCGTTCACATCCGCCCGCGTCGTCGCCAGCACGACGCAGGCCGCCAACCGTTCCACCCCGCCCCGCTTCGCCGCTACCACAACACAATTCGCCGAAGCCCCCAACGGCACCCCGTACGCCTCGCAAAACGCCGCCGTATCGGCGAGTTCCGCATCGATGGCCGCGACCCCGACGTCCTCGTGCCCAGGAACCTCCCGCAGCGCCTCGGCCACCGGCACCGCCAACAAATCGGGCCGCTCCGCCGCGACCTCAACCATCAAACTCCCGCCAATGGTCCATTGCACATGGCCCAGCGTAGTAGGCCTTGCGATGCGGTTGATCGTCAGCGCCGGTCGGGACGCAGGTTTCGCGATGAGGAAGTGATGCGCTCACCCGGCGGCGATGCGAACGTGCCGATGCCCGTCGTCGGGAAATTCGGGCGGTGCCGGAGGTAGCAGCTCATGCAGGATGAAGCCGCATTTGGGTCGCGTCGGCGAGTGAGGTGGCCAGCCAGCGCCGCAGATCCGGATCCCGATGCGCCGCAACCAAAGACGGCAGATCGTCGAAATCCCACGGGCGAAGCCGTAATCCGGCCGCTCGCTCGGTCGGCGGCACCGACAAGATGATCGTCACGAGCATCCATTATGGATGCGGTTCGGCAGATCGCACGAGATGGTCTGCGGCGGATGGTCTTTCGGCGGATGGTGCGGTCCGATGAAGTGCAAGAGTCGAGCAAGAGCCGTGTAAGCGGGCGCGGACATGATGGTGGCATGTCGATAGTGACCGATAGCGTCGAGTCCGCGGATGGCACCCCCATCGTTTTTCACGTGCAGGGCGACGGGCCGCCGCTGGTAATCCTGCACGGGACCCTGGTCACCACGGAAATGTACCGGGATTTGGCCGACCTGCTCGCCGCGCGGTACCGGGTCGTGACGGTCGAACGCCGTGACTACGGCCCCAGCGGAATCGGACCGCGACCGGCCCGATTCGCCGGGCACGCCGCGGATCTGGCCGCGGTGCTCGCCGCCGTGAAGGAGCCCGCCTTCGTTTTCGGGCACTCCTTCGGCGGCCTCGTCGCACTACACGCGATGAACGACATTTCCTCTGGTGTGCGGCGATTGGCCCTGTACGAGCCCCCGGCCACACTGACCGGTCCGGTGTTGGCACCGGCACTGGCCACGATCCGGGACCTGACGAGCACCCACCGCCCGGTGGACGCGATACTCGAATTCTTCGCCGCGATAAGCGATTCGGCTCCCCGGCCCGACGCCTTCCGGCCGTTTGCCGAGACGCTGGCCGGCCGCGCCACCGGTCTGGTCGCGGATCTCGAATGTATGACGGCGATGCCGCCCGACGTGAGCCGCTGGTCCGGCATCGACACGCCAACCCTGCTGCTCAACGGCGACCTCAGCGACTCATATGGCAGGAACAGCGTCGACCTCCTGCGAGCGACGCTTCCGAACGCCCACACCACGATATTGGCGGGCCTCGGCCACCACCCCGACGACCCGGAACCGGTGGCCGCGGCACTGTGCGAGTTCTTCGGCTGAACTCGCTACCCGCACTGGTCCGAATACTGCTGGTGGCCAACCGATCCCAAAGCCACGAGCGGATACGGCCGGGAATCGTTCAGCTGACGCCGTGAACGAACCGGTGTGCTATCCGACGTTCGAAGTGCAGATGGTGTCCAGTACGAATGGTGGCTTCACGATTCGGGACAGGCTCAGTCCGAGGATCGGGTTACCGTCCACGATGCGATGGGCCTGATCGGTTGCGGCCTGTTCCGCGGCGGCGGGTGTGGCACCCTTCGCGAAGGTGTACGCCGGCCTGACGACGTTCAGCAGATCCGAACGGATGTCGAATTCGGCCACCGCACCGCACTCGTTGTGGATCTCCAAGCCGATGAAGCAGTGCGGATTCCGGCGTTCGCACGTGCTGATGGCGGCTTGGTTCGCGGCGGCCTGGGTGGGATAGTCGACCGCCTCGCCGATGCCGGAGGCTCCGAGCAGGCCGCCGTCGGATTGTTCGGCGATGGCGCCGTACAGATCGCCGGACGCCTGCGCGGTCCCGGCCCCGGTGACGATGAATACCGCGGCAGCCGAAACCACCACCGCCAGCGCGGATCTTCCGAACACCATGCGATCAACCCCCGAATCGAACTGCGATACCCGCAAGATCATGGCCGCGAACGGTCCGCGCTGTCCAGCCCGAGGAATTCCGGAGTCGGATTTCGATGGCCGGTACCGATCTCGAAGGTCCGGCCGGAGTGGGCACGGTCCTAGGGTGCGGCCTGGCCGCGCCGCTCGGCCGCACCCGGGTCCGGCAGTACATCGATATCACCGGTGTGCATCGGCGCACCGCAACCGCACCTGTGAGTCAACGGAATTCGGTGCCGAAATGCCGGATTCACAGCTGTCGCATAGTCGTATCGAGCCGCGTGCCGGAAGGTGAACGGCGCACCGGATGCGAAACCGGTGTATTTCGTTGGCGGGAGCGAGAGTCCGCGTTATCGGGTGGGTCTTCGGTATCGCGGGATGGCTGATATGAGGCCGCGCGCACCGGGCTTGTCATCCGGACGTGTCGACGGCCGACGTGAGCCCGCATCTTCCCAAGATTGGGAACGGTCCACTCGACCGAATCTGGCACACTGAATCGATCGAAGATCACCTTCACGAACTGTCGCAGGGTTTGCGCGCCGGTTGGTTCAGCGGGCTGTTCAACTGGGGAGCGCGGGGTTGACAGCGGGAAGCGCGGATCGGCGGCGCGGACGCCGGTCGGCCGCCAACATGCGGCAACGCCGTCGGCGCGCGGAAGTCGGCATCGGTGCCTGCGACCGAGTTCCCCGCCGGGTCGGCCGTGCCTGCCGGTAGATAATCGATTTCGGGCTCGAGTAGGCCAGGGAAACGACTGTTCTATTTGTTTTTGCGAAGTACGCATACCGAATATCCGCAACATTTCAGATAATTTGTTTGCCAACTATTGGGGAATGCCTGCCCACGGAAGCATGGGCATAGCCAGCCGATCCCTGTCATTGCTGCGGCATGCTTTCGAGTGGTAACGTTTCGCTCATCCGGTCGATGGTGATGCAAATCACCTGACCCTGGTCGGCGAAACATGCCGAAGGTGGTTTGATCGAGGGGAATCCAGCGTGCACGATATCGAACAGCATGCGCATTATAATTGTGTCGGCATCGGGGTTGGGCCAGCGAATCTGAGCCTGGCGTCATTACTGTACGGAAATCCGGATATCTCGAATCTGTTCCTGGACGAGAAGACGGAATTCAGCTGGCACGACGGTCAGCAGGTGCCGAACACCACCCTCCAGGTTTCACTCCTCAAGGATCTGGTGAGTCTCGCCGATCCGACGAATAGATTCTCCATTCTGTCCTATCTGCACTCCCGCGGCCGGATCTACCATTTCCTGAATGCGCAGTTCGACGCCATGCCACGGGCAGAATTCCGCAACTATCTGAAATGGGCCGCCGACCTGAACGAGAACATCGCGTTCGGTGAGCGGGTGCTCGAGGTCGATTTCGACGGTGTGTTCAGTGTGCGGACGAATCGCCGCACGGTGACCGCCGACAATCTCTCGGTAGGCGTCGGCACCAGCCCGTGGGTTCCGAAGATGGTCGAGAACCTGCTGGGTGCGCAGCATTTTCACGTCAGTGAGATCATGTCGCGGGCGCACGACCTCGCGGGTAAGCGGGTCTGCGTCGTCGGCGGCGGACAGTCCGGCGCCGAGGCGTTGCTCGAGCTGATCTCGCGCGGGCAACACGAGCGGCCGCGTCGCGTGTCCTGGGTGAGCAGGCGGCGCAACTTTTTCCCGATCGACGATTCGCCGTTCACCAACGACTTCTATATGCCGAGCTTTTCGGACTACTTCTACCAACTCGACTACGCCAAGCGCGAACAGTTCAACAATGAGCAGGTGCTGACCAGCGACGGCATATCCATGTCGACGCTACGCGCGATTTATCAACGCATCTATACACTGCGCTTCATCGACGGCGAAACCGATCTGGTCGCGCTCTATCCGAATCGCGAGGTGATCGAGGTCCGGCCCGGCAGCCGCGACGATTGGATGCTGCGGGTAGCCAATAGCAATCATCCGGGAGTGCTCGGACAGATCGATGCCGATGTGGTCATCTGGGCGACCGGTTTCCGGTCCGCCGCCACGAGTTTTCTGAACCCCATCGCACATCGTCTCGAACGCGAGGGCGATGAACTGAAAATCGACAGCCAATTCGCGGTGCAATGGGACGGCCCGGCCGACCGGAATATATTCCTGCACAATTCGGCCGTGCGGCAGCGCGGCCTTGCGGACCGCAATTTGAGCCTCATCGCCTGGCGCAGCCGCCGCGTGATGGATCGGCTGTGCGGCGTCCGCAGCGACGAACAGCTCGGATCTTTCATCGAATGGTCGGCGAAACTGTCACCCGGGGACGCCGTCACCGAGGCAATGCCGCGATGACCGATTTCGATGTGATCGTCATCGGCGGTGGCATCATCGGCTGCCTCGTCGCGCGCGAGGTCATCGCCCGTGGAATGGATGTCTCGGTCGCGCTGCTGGACCGGGACCTGGTGGGCTCGGGCGCCAGCAGGCGCTCGGCCGGTCTGCACTTCCCGCGCGGCGCCAGCGCGCGGGTACGCGCGATGACGGCCGTCAGCCAGGACTATTACCAGCGGCTTCGGCGCGATCACCCGGATTTGCCGATTCACCCGCTGGAGATGTCGGTGCTCGCTCGCGAGTCCGAAGGCGTGGATCGGTACTACCTCGATCGCGCCAATGCGACTCGGGTCGCCGGACTGCCGGGCGATTCCGTACCGGTCCCGCCGGGGATGGGTGTGTGGAATGTCGATGGCGGCCATTACGCCGACGTGGCCGCACTGGTGGTGGCATTGACCGCGGAACTGCGCCAACGGGTCCATATCCGGGAGTCGACCGCCGTCACCGCGGTCGAGCCGGGCCGGGACGAGGTCGTCGTTCGGCTGGGTACCGGCGAAACCTTGTGTGCCGCAACAGTTTTCCTGGCACCGGGACCATGGGTGCACGCTCCGGCCTGGCGGGCGGTCACCGCACCGCTCGCGGTGCGGGTGAAGCTGGTGGCCGCCATGCACATCGATCAGGCGCCGACGGCATCCGACCGCGTGATCGTATTCCAGGACCCCGACGCGTTCCTGCTGCCGATGGCGCATCGCGGTCACTGGCTGTTCAGCTTCACCAGTCAGCAGTGGGATGTCGAACCGGATGCGCTCACCGGCGGCGCGAGCGCGGCCTGCCTGGCGGAAGGCCGCGACGTCCTCGCCGCGGTCGCACCGCGACTGGCCGCGCGGGCCACCGCTGGCCGCGTGTTCTGCGACGCGTACAGCCCGAACCGGGAACCGCTGATACGGGCGCTCGACCCGGACCGGCGCGTGATTTTTGCGGGCGCCGCCAACGGCTCCGGTTACCGATTGGCCCCCGCCATCGCGGCGGAGGCCGTCGATCTGCTCTCTATCGGACCTGCGAGGAGACCCCTTCATGTTGATCACCCGATACGATCCCGCTGAGTTGTCCGCCGCGTTCGGCATCGATATGAGTTCGGAGCACGGCTTCGGGCTGGGGGCGGGCTGGGGCCGGGTGCTGCCCGGCGGGGCCAGCCTGCCGCATCAGCACGACGAGACCGAGATGTTCGTAATCGTCAGTGGCAGTGGCGAACTCGTGGTCGACGGCAAGTCGATTCCGGCCGCGCCCGGCACGGTGGCCAGATTCGAGCCGTTCGAGACCCACGTCGTCCGCAACACCGGTGCGGACGACCTCGTCTTCTTCGATATGTACTGGCGCGATCCCGCCGAGGCGGTCGCGGCCAGTTCGGTGCACCGCAGGCGATTCGACGAGCGACCCGTGTTCGTATTCTCCACGCCCGCAACACCGAACGGCGATCTGCACCTCGGGCACCTGTCGGGCCCGTACTTCGGCGCCGACGTATTCGTTCGATTCCAGCGGCTCAACGGCGTCGAAGCCTGGCACCTCACCGGAAGTGACGACTATCAGAGTTACGTCGTCGACCGGGCGGCGGCCGACGGGCGGTCGCCCGCCGAGGTCGCGGCGCACTTCGGCGCCGAGATAGCGGCGACGCTGGAACTGCTCGATATCGTGCCCGACCAGTTCATAAAGACCGATGCGGACGACACCTACCGGGCCGATCTGCAGCGCTTCTTCTCCAGGGTCGTCGCCTCGGGATCGGTCGATGTTGTTGCCGCACCGGCCTTATTCGATCCCGAGACCGGCGAGTACCTGTACGAGGGCCGGGTCGCCGGGCGCTGTCCCGGCTGCGGCGCGGGCACGGCGGGCAATATCTGCGAGCAGTGCGGTGAGCCGAATCTCTGTGTCGACCTTGCCGATCCGCGGCTGAAGCGGACCGACGCCAGCCCCCGGGTCGGTGAGATCGGCCGATTCTCCTTGCCGCTACACGAGTTTCGCAAGGACATCGCCTCGCATCACAGTCTGGGCCGGGTGCCTGCGCGGCTGCGCGAACTCGCGAATCGAGTGTTCGGCCGCGATCGGCTGGATCTGCCGATCACCCATCCGGCCGCCTGGGGCGTCCCGCCCGCCGAAACGGCGGTGGATGGTCAGGTCATCTGGGTCTGGCCCGAGATGGCGTACGGCTTCCTGCACGGCATAGAGGTGCTCGGGCGACGGCTCGGCCGTCCGTGGCGCGCCGCGTCGCCGGAGCAGGACTGGAAGATCGTGCACTTCTTCGGCTACGACAACAGCTTCTACCATTCGCTGCTCTACCCGGTGCTGTACAAGCTGGCCTATCCGGGTTGGGAGCCGGATATCGATTACCACGTCAACGAGTTCTACCTGCTGCACAACGAGAAGTTCTCGACCAGCCGCAAGCATGCGATCTGGGGTAAGCAGGCGGTGCGCCCCGGCAATGTCGACGCGATGCGATTCCACCTCGCCCGCACCCGGCCCGAGGGCAGGCGCACGAATTTTTCTCCGGCGGAATACAATTCGACGCTGCGCGATACGCTCATCGGCTCGTGGCAGCGCTGGCTGCACGATCTCGGCACGCGGGTGCGGGAGGGCTACGGCGGCGCGGCGCCGGATGCCGGAGTGTGGACGCCGGAGCATACGGCCTTCTTGGCCAGGCTGGCGGCCCGCCGCTCAGCTGTCACGACAAGCCTTGGCCAGGACGGCTTTTCGCTGAACCAGGCCGCCGCCGAACTCGACGGGATCGTGGCCGACGCGGTTCGGTTCGGCGAGTTGGAGCGCGCCGTCACCGGAATCGACCTGTGGCGGGACGAGGCGCGTACCGCCATCGCACTGGAACTGGCCGCGGCCCAGCTGCTCGCCCGCTGCGCGCTGCCGGTCATGCCGCGGTTCGCGGCCCGGCTGGCGGCCGCGCTCGGCATCGCGCCGACGAAGAGCTGGCCGCACACGGTCGAATTGGTCGCGCCGGGAACATCGATCGATCTCGCGGTCGATTTCTTCCCCGCCGACGGCGTTTTGGAGGAAAGCAATGTCCGATGAGGTCACCGACGTCATCAATGCGATTTCCCGCAATCAGAGCCGGGATACGAAACATCGCATCCACTATGTCATCGACGGCCAACCGCATTCGCTGACGCTGGCCGAACTCGACGCGAAGGCGATCAAGGTGGCCCATCGGCTGCGCGAGCTCGGGGTCGGACCGCGCGACCGGGTGGGCATCATCTCCCCGAACCGGATCGAATGGGTGCTGCTGGACCTGGCGGTGCTGAAGCTCGGCGCGGTGATCGCCCCCTTCGAATCCGATCGCTTCGATCCCGAAAAGGTCGGCGGCGACTTCGGTCTCGCGGTGGTGTTCGCCGAGCGGGCCGCCGACAGCGGCGACGTGCTGCCGATGACGACGATCGCCGAATGGGCCGATGGGCCGGAAGGTGAACCGCTGCAACCGCATTCGGGCTACGACCCGGCCGATATCTGCGCGATCAAATTCACCTCGGGCAGTACCGGTACGCCGAAGGGGCTGGAAGCGACGGTGGTGAGCATCAACAGCGATATCACCGCCGTACAGGAGATGTTCCACCACACCGACGGGGACAACCTGCTGTCCTTCATGGGCATGTGGTTTCTGCAGCAACGCTATTGGGTCTACTCGGCGCTGATGTACGGACACGACATCACCATCTCGACCTACGAGGCGGCCCTCGAGGTCGCGGCGCTGACCGCGCCGACGGTGGTCATGGGCGTGCCCGGCTTCTACGAGGAACTGCTGGAACGGCTCGAAACCACCGGTCCGACAGCGGATCTCGACAAGCGGCGGGAGCGGATCCAGCAGGAACTCGGCGGGCGCGTCCGCTACCTCTGGACGGGTTCGGCGCCGCCGCGGCGGGCGCTGCTGGATTTCTTCAACGACTGCGGCGTTCCGCTGTACGAGGGTTACGGCCTCACCGAGGTGTGCATCGTCGCGAAGAACCATCCCGGTGCGGTTCGCCTGGGCAGTGTCGGAAAGTTGTTGCCGGGCAAGACCGTTCGCATCGCCGCCGATGGCACGATGATCTTCGGCAGCAGCCATCCGGTGAATATCCGCTACACCTGGGCCGCGCCGCACGTCAACGAGCAGACCTTCCTGCCGACCGGCGAGGTCAAGACCAGCGATATCGGCTACCTGGACGAGGATGGCTTCCTGTTCGTCCGCGGCCGGCTGGACGAGGCGTTCTCGTTGACCACCGGCCGCACGGTGTACGTCCGCACGATCGAGGAGCGGCTGCGCGCCCATCCGGACATTCACGAATGCGTGCTGTACGGCGCGGACCGCAGCTATTTGACCGTCATCATCTCACCCGCCGTGCCGGATCCGGACCATGCGGCGCTGCGGCGGTTCATCGTCGAATGCAACGAGGGGGTGCCACACGAGGAGCGCGTGCATGCCGTCGTGCTGGCACCCGAGCGGTTCTCCATCCAAAATGGGCTGCTGACAATGCAATTGAAGCTGCGGCGGCGGGATATCCACGCGCGCTTCGCAAACGAACTGGCGGCGGTGTACCGGGAACCGGATCCCGGTCCGGCCGACCCGCTGCTGATCGTCGCCGAATGACCGCGAGTAGGGAACGGATTATGAGCTGGGACAAGTTGAAGGATCTCGTACTGGTGAACGACCGGGTCGAGCTGCGCCGGGTGCGGTTCACCGATCGCCCGGGTTTCGAACGCATCGTATTCGACCCCGAGATCTGGAAGTACTTCGTCGCGCGTGTCGGCACGCAGGACGAACTGGACGATTTCCTCGAATCCGCCGTCGTGGACACCCTGCGCGGCACCAGGATCGTCTTCGCCATCATCGACCGCGCCAGCGGCGAAATCGTCGGCAGCTCGGCATACGGCAACCTGGCCGAAGCGGAGCGCCGGGTGGAGATCGGCTGGTCGTGGCTGGGTGCGCAGGCCCGGCGCACGGGTATCAACCGCGCGGCCAAATTCGCCCTGCTGGAGCACGCCTTCGACGAACTCGACTGTGAGCGAGTGGAATTCAAAACCGACGTGCTGAACACCCCGGCGCGGACCGCGCTCAGCAGGCTCGGCGCCACCGAGGAGGGCGTGCTGCGCAGCTTCAACTACATGCCCGGCGGGCGGCGGCGCGACGTCATCTACTACAGCATCCTGCGCCGCGAATGGCCCGATGTGCGCGTCAACCTGCGCGGCGTCGCCGGTGCGTGAAGGGAGCGGCGTGTACAGCGAAGAAGTGGTCTTCGACGCGGGGGACCAGAAGCTGGCGGGGACGATGATCTACGCCGACAACGGGCGCAGGCCGAGCATCGCGCACCTGCACGGCCTCGGGCCAACCGCGAGCAGGCACCAGGTTCGGTACCTGTTGGACCCCTTGGCCGAACACGGCTACGGCTCGTTGACCTTCGAATATTCCGGCAACGGTGACAGCACCGGCGTGATGGAGGAGTCCTGCATCGCCCGGCGAATGGCGGAAACCCTTGCCGCCGTGTCACTTCTGGACCCCGACGAACCGCCGCTGCTGATCGGCGGCAGTATGGGCTGCCACCTCGCGGCCAGCCTCGTCCCGACCATCAAGCCCCGTGGTCTGGTGTTCTTCGTGCCCGCCGCCTATCCGGGTGGCGCCGAACATCTGGTGTTCGACGAAAATCGGGCCAGGGCGGGCAATTACGCCGATTCCGCGGCCTTCGCCGGTATGCGGGAATTCGACGGTGATCTGCTGATCATCGCCGGTAAACACGATCAAATAGTGCCGTCCGATGTGGTCGGCGGATATCTGGACAGCGCGCGCAACGCTCGCTCCACCGAGGTGATCTGGCTGGAGGGCGATCATTTCGTGCATCGCTGGCTGCCAGGACCCGACTGGGCCACCGAGCGCGCCGCCGTACAGGAGGCGCTGCTGCGCTTCGTTTCCACCGACTACGCCCGACGGTGAAAGAGGAGAAAGCATCATGGTTTCCGAGGACAACATTCTCCGGCGACACGACCAGGCGAGCATCGATCTTGTCGAGAACGGCTTCCGCGAAGGCCCATTCGCCGATGCCATCCGAACCGCGCCGACGCTGGCGACCCGCACCGGGCTGACCAAGGCGGAATTCGACCGGGAATATCGTGAGCAGCTGCGGCCGGTGGTATTGAAAGGCTTCGTCTCCCACTGGACTTCGGTGCAGACCTGGTCCTTCGAGCATCTGCTCGCGCTGGCCGGCGACGCCGAGGTGACAATGGACAGCGTGCGCGGAACACCCACGCGCCGAGTCACTTTCGCGGAATTCGTCAACCTGATGAAGGTCAACGAGGTTCCGGACGCCGAGCCGCTGCATCTGCAGGAGTGGTACTACCAGACCAACGCCCCCCAACTGGTGCCCGAACTGCCCGAACTGGAGATCGCGCAATACGACTTCCGGCGAAATCTCTACGGCGACAAGGCATCTGTCAACCATCAGCTGTGGGTCGGCCAGCACGGCGGCATCACCCGGATGCATCAGGACTCGTATTCGGTCGATGTGATGCACGCGCAGATCGTCGGCACGAAGCGCTGGCACGTCATGGGGCCGCACGCCCGGCTGACCCGCGACGCGAACGGCGAGCCGGATTGGGCCGCGCTGGTGGCCGATCCGCATACCGAGCTGCACATCTTCGATCTCGAACCCGGTGACGTGCTGTACCTCCCGGCGAACTGGTACCACCGGATCGAGCTGCTCACCGATTCGATCGGGCTCGGGCGTAAATGCTTGGACGAGAAGAACCTTCAGATGCACGTTCGTCAGCGGATGAACGAACTGCTGGCGCTGCTGTTGAATTACGACGAGGTGGCGCAAACGCATCCGGAGCTCGTGCCGATCCTGATGCTGCGCAGCCGGGCGCTGGCCAAGCAGATGGATCTCGACCTGTCCCGTTTGCGTCCCTAGAAGTACGCCGCATGCGCCCCAACACTTCTCAGGCGCCGTCAACGGCTCTCGTGCTCACCGCGCTGGCGGCCGGCTTCGGCATGGCCTCGCTCGACGTCAGCGTGGTGAACCTGGCGGGCCCGCGCATCGAGGCCGATCTCGGCGCCTCGCTCACCCAGCTCACCTGGATCATCGACGGCTACGTGCTGACCTTCTCCTCGCTGCTGCTGCTCGCGGGCGGGTTGGCGAATCGGTTCGGTATCCGCCGGATCTATCTGATCGGGTTGGTGCTGTTCATCCTCGCCTCGGCCTGGTGTGCCGGGGCGCGGGATCCTGGCATGCTCATCGCCGCCCGGATGACGCAGGGTGTCGCGGCGGCGATGTTCATGCCGAGCTCGATGGCCTTGCTGGTCAACATGTTTCCCGATCCGGTCCGGCGCGCGAAACTGCTCGGGATCTGGTCGGCGATGATCGCAACCACGCTGGCGCTGGGACCGTCCCTCGGCGGATTCCTGGTGAACTGGTTCGGCTGGCCGAGCATCTTCCTGGTGAATCTGCCGATCGGGTTGATGGGGCTGGTGCTCACCGTCCGCCACATTCCGCCGATGCCGCCGAAGGATGTCGTTATCCCGTTCCGCGGCAATGTGCTCAGCATCGTGATCCTGTCGGCGCTGTGCTTCGTGTTGATCGAGGGCGTGCACCTGGGCTGGACCGCACCGCCCATCCTGGCCGGGCTCGCGGTGGCGATCTCGGGTGGTATCGCGTTGGTGATGAACGAACGTCGTTGCGCGACAGGCGTGATGCCGTGGGAGATGTTCCGGATACCGGAGTTCGGCGGCGCCAATACGATCGGCTTCCTGTTCAACTTCGCCCAGTTCGGTTCGTATTTCGTGCTGTCGATCTATTTCCAGCAGGTCTGCGGCATGAGCCCGGTGGCCGCCGGATTGGCGCTGCTGCCGATGACCTTCGCCATCCCGTTCGCGAACATCTTCTACGCGTGGATCTCTCGCCGGGTGCCGGACGGCAAACTGCTGACGATCTGCCTCACCACCGCGACCCTGGGGACAGCCGGGCTCGCGCTGGTCTCGACCCCGGCGGCCGCATATCTGCTGGTGGCCGTCTTCGGCTGCCTGGCGAATCTGGGTTCGGGTGTCGTGTCACCGGCGATGACCGCGACACTGTTCAACGCGGCGGGCGTCGATCGCTCGGCGGCGGCGGGCGCGGCGCTGAACACCAACCGGCAGATCGGCACGCTGGTCGGCATCGCAAGCACCGGAACGCTTTTGGGACTTGGCTTCGGTACGGCCACCGATGTGCGCATCGCGTTCGCCGTAATGACCGTCGTCTACCTGGCCGCCATCGCGGCCGCCTACCTCCGCGTGCTGACCCCCCGCCGCACGCCGGTTCGTCCGGCGGCATTGGCTCGGTGACGGTTCGTGTGGGGCAGACTGAGCGGTGTGGCCACACCGACCATCCGCCCCGCGACACTGTCCGACGAGCCCGCGCTGGCTCGAATCAATTGGCGCACTTGGTCGCCGATCAGCGAGATAACGCCGCGCCCGGTCCCCGAGACCCCGTTCTTCGGTGAATCCACCCGGCCCGAGCAGTGCCTCATCGCCGAATTCGACGGGCAGTCCGTCGGATATGTGCGCCTGGTTCAGCCCATACCGGTCGCCAGCGTCGCGCATGTCCGGCAGATCCAGGGGCTGGCGGTCGAAACGCATGTCCGCGGTCGCGGGATCGGCGGCGCGCTGCTCGAAGCGGCGGTAGCCGAAACTCGACGCCAGGGCGCGAACCGGCTGACCCTGCGCGTACTCGCTACCAACACCAACGCGCGCCGACTGTATGAGCGAATGGGCTTCGTCGTCGAAGGCGTGCTGCGCGGTGAGTTCCACATCGACGGTGCGTATGTCGACGACATCCTGATGGCGCGTGGCGTCTGATCAATCCGAATGCTGTTGCACCAAGCCGTTTTTCGCATGGCGTGCCGTTTCGAGCGCGGTGAACGCCGCCGCGGCGAGGATCAGTATCGCCGAAACCAGCAGGGCCACATCGAGTCCGTGATGGAATGCGGACTTCCCGGTCGCGATTATCTCGGAGACCTTCGAGAGGTATTTCAGATACGGGGCGAGGTCGGCGCCCTTGGGTATGCGGCCGCGTTCGGCGGCATCAATCGCGTTGAGCTGCAAGGTGGGTGGCAGTCCCAACTCGGTCATTCGCGCCTTCAGATCGGAGGTGAGGAACGAGTTCACCAGCGCGCCCAGCACGGCGACACCGACGGCCGATCCGACCTGACGCATCGTATTGGTCACCGCGGCGGCCATACCGGAATGAGCCGCGGGCACTCCGGACAGCACCGCCGAGGTCAACGGCACGACGGCGATGCCGAATCCGAATCCGGCCACGGCCATCGCGGCGGCCAGCGATAGATCGTGCGGTGGTGCGGCCAGGGTGTGGCGCGTAAGCAAGATCCCACCCGCGCCGACCACACATCCGGCGATCATGGGAATCGGTGCGCCGCGCCGGGCCACCCAGACTCCCGCCGCCAGCGATCCCGCGATGATCGCGACGGCCATCGGCGCGAAGACCGTCGCCGTGTGCGCGGCCGAATACGCTTGCATCACTTGCAGATACGCCGTGGTGAAGAAGAAGATCGAGAAGACGCCGAAATAGACGGCGAAGGCGACGACCAACGCACTGCGCACCGTCGGCAGGCGCAGGTACCGGAAGTCCAGCATGGGCGCGGGGGCCCGCGTTTCGACGGCGACGAATCCGGCGCCCGCGACAGCGCCGAGGGCATACAGCGCGATCACCGAAGGCTCGGTGAAGCCGCGATCTCCGCCCTCGGTCGTCGCGTAGATCACCGAACCGAGAAACGTTGCGCCGAGCAGGAATCCGGCCCAGTCGACCGGCCCCGAGCGCGGGTCGGCGCTTTCCGGGATCGACCACAGCGCCGCGGCCAGCGCCACCACCCCGATCACCAGGTTGAACCAGAAGATCGAACGCCATCCGTACGTGTGCACCAGCGCTCCGCCCAACACCGGTCCGGCGGCCAGCGCTAGTCCGGATACCGCCGCCCAGACGCCGAGCGCCCGGGCGCGCGCCCGCTCCTCGGGAAAGATATGCCGCAGCACCGAAAGCGTGCCCGGCTCCGACGCGGCCGCACCGACGCCCATGATCGCGCGCCCGGCGACCAGCACCGGAACACTGGCCGCGAGCGCCGCGACCACCGATCCGGCACAGAAGATCACCAATCCGGCGGCCATCACCCGCTTGCGTCCCCAATGGTCACCGAGCGACCCGCCCGCCAACATGAGACCGGCGAAAACCACGGTGTATGCGTTGACCACCCACTGCAGCAGTGTCACGTTCGTACCCAGGTCATGCCGGATATCACCGAGCGCGACGCTGACGACCGTTGTGTCGAGGAAAGTGACGAACAGTACGGCGGTAACCGCCGCCAGTGCGACGCCCGGCCGTGCCGCCGTGCTCGATGCATTGCCGATCGACCTCACCGGCACAGGCTAATCGCGAGCGCCACGGCCGCCAGCGGTCCATCAACTTCCCGGCGTGGCGGGGGATTCGGCAGCGTGGGAAAGAGACGTCGGTACGGCTGAATTTCGGGGCGCTGTACGCGGTGGTCGAGTCGCTGGAACGGGAAGAGCTCATCAAGGCCACCGGTACCGAGCAGGACGGCAATCGGCCGACCCGGACGGTGTATGACATCACCGAAGCCGGTGTCGACGAGCTGCGGGACTGGTTGCGGGCATGGGTGGGCGACCCGGAGAAAGAGTATCCCCGGTTCCTGGCCGCGCTCTCGTTCCTGCCGGTCCTCCCGCCCGAGGAAGCGGTTGAACTGCTTCGTCGTCGAATCACTCTGCTGGACAAGAGAATCGTGGATGCTTGAGCCGAGATCGACGGCTCTGGATGGCTTCCGGAACTGCTCCTGGTCGAATCACGTTTCGCGCTGGGGCTTTTGGAGTTCGAACGAGACTTCGTCACCGATCTGGCAAAACGCATCGAATCCGGCGATCTCACCGGTCTTCAGGGCTGGCGGCAGATGCACGAGTTGATCGCGCGGTTCCCCGGTGGCCGAGTCCCACCCGACGAGGGTGAGAAGTTCCTGAAGAAATGGGGGATGCCGACACCGCCGAACTGATTACGAGCCGATCCCGGCACGCGCCGCCGCAAACCCGATGTCCATGCGCTCGACGGAATCGGCTTCGGCATCCCCGTCGGCAGCGTCTTCGGTCTGCTCGGGCCGAACGGGGCCGGAAAGTCCACTCTTACGAGAATCTGCACCACGCTTTCGCGGGCGAGTTCCGGCAGCGCCCGGGTGGCCGGGTACGGCGTGAACGATCGGGCTTCGGACGTACGTCGATGCGTGGGATACGTCTCGCAAGGATCCGGCGCCGATCCCCGGCTGACGCCGCGGGAGAATCTCGTCATGGCTGCCCGGCTCCGCGGATTGTCCCGGCAGTCGGCGCACGCGCGTGCCGGAGCACTGCTGAACCAGTTCCAGCTCGACGAAGCGCGAGATCGTAAGGTGGCCAAGCTGTCCGGTGGTATGCGCCGCAAGCTCGACGTCGCCATCGGACTGGTGCACTGCCCTACGGCATGTCGAGGTGAACGGACCGTCCGGGCGGATGGTGGCCCGAGCCGACGACCCCTCGGCAATCGTCGGCCAGGTGATTTCGGCATTCGATTCCGCCGGAATCGCATTCGGCGCGGTATCGGTGGCGCGGCCGTCGCTCGATGATGTGTACCTGCACCTTCCTGGTACCGGGCATCGTCATGATGCTCGTGCTGTACTCCGGGGTGTGGGCGGGAACCGGTTGTATCGAGGACATCGACAACGGAGTGATGAATCAGGTTCTGATCGCACCCATTTCGCGTGGCGCTGTTGTCGCGGGGCAACTGGGCATGCAGTTGGTGATCGGTCTGATCCAGTCGATGATGGTGCTCGGCATCGGATATCTCGGCGGTGCCCGCTATTCGGGCGGTCTCCGTGGCATCGCGTTGGCGCTCACGGCCTCCGCCCTGCTTGCCGCGATATTCTGCGCGGGCTCGATCGCACTCGCGCTCACCACTCGCAGCCAGATCGCCCTGATCGGGTTGTCGCAGACCATCGTGCTACCGGCGACTTTTCTCTCGTCGGCCATGATGGCGCCCGCGCTCGTGCCCGGCTGGGTCCGGAGTATCGCTGCCTACAACCCGGTCTCGTGGGCCGTCGATATCGGTCGCTCCGGTCTCGCTGACAGCACGGACTGGGACTTCGTCGCCTGGCACCTGCTGTTCTTGGCCGGATTCGCCGCCCTCGCGTTCTGGTGGTCGGTCGCGGCCTTCCGCAACTATCAACGAACCCTCTGACACCGCGAGGCCGGTGCCGTCTGCCGGTGGCCGAGATGGCCATCGGCAGTGCGCCATCGGCGTGAATACCTCAAGCCGCGTTGGAGGTGCAGATGGTGTCCAGGATGAACGACGGCTTCACGACTGTGCAGCTGAGGTAGGTCTTGGTCGGGTTCAGAAGTTTGCGGCACGCCTCGAGGGCCGCCTGATCCGCGCCGCCCTGGTCCGGGTAGTCGAATGCTTCCCCCACACTGCCGCCGAGAGGGTCGACGGCGATCGCGCCGTACAGATCGCCGGACGCGCGCGCGGTCCCGGCCCCGAGAAGTGCCGCGACCGCCGCAACCACCACGGTCAGCCCGGACCTTCCCGATATCACCATGTAATCAACCCCCGAGGTCGAACAACAACAACCGGCAGATCATCGCGGTGATCGTGCCCGCTGTCCAGCCCGGACCCTTCCAACCGATTAGTTCGCGGCCCGACGGAAGTCCACCCATGTATCACCACTCAGGAGGAATCTCGATGCGCAGCAAGGCAATGGAGCAGTTGGACGTCCTGATCGGATCGTGGCGGGCGACAATGCGGAACGCATGGTTCCTGGACCCGCCCGACCAAGAAATACCGGGCTCGGCCACGGTCGAATGGCTCGGCGACTCGTTCGTGATCTTTCGCTGGACAATCACTGGTGACGTCGGAAAGGCCACGAACGAAATGGTTCTGGTCCTCGGCCGCAGCGACCCCCGCGACGCCTACACGGCCCTCTACCACGACGAACGAGGCGTCTGCCGCGTCTTCACCATGACATTCGACGCCACGCACTGGACCATGACCCGCGAGGACCCCGACATGTTCCAGCGCTTCATCGCGGACATCGGCCCCGGCCGAATCGAAGGCCGCTGGGAGGCCTCCACCGACGAAGGTTCAACCTGGCGCAAGGATTTCGACCTCATCTTCGACCGGCTCTAGCCGATGGCCGATCCAATGCCCCGAGCTGTTTTGATTTCGAGCAGCGCATTCGCGCGTTCATCGATGAGGCTCATACGAGCGCGCCATTCATCGGCCTGACTGTGTTCGGCTTTGGCGGTTTCTTGTCCGGGCCACTTCCGGTAGAGCAAACCCACTTCACTATCGAAGAATCCGGTTGTCAACAAGCTTGCGGCAATAAGCATTCCGGTATCGTCGGAGCCGGGTACGCCCATCCATCCGCCGAGAGCCACCACCAGGCTGCGCCGAATGCATATCGTCGTCGGATGAACCGGCAGACGATAGTTGTGCGCGCGCCAATGATCGAGTACGACACCGGGAACCAACTTGCCATGCGGCGGATCGTCGTCGAATCCGACAGTTGTCCCGTCTGGCAACAGGTCGAGCAGTCGCGACGTCGTCCACGCGACATCGTCGTGCCGTGTCGTGAGATTCGCAATATCCCGAATGAGAACCCGGGCATCAGAATATCGTCGGCGTCAAGGTTCTTGACAAGCTCGCCACGCGAATTCGCGAGCGCCAGATTTCGCGTAAGCGCAACACCCCCGCGGCGACCGGTATGGAAGAAAATCCGATCATCGATTCCGCACAGAATATCTCTAGCTACTCCGCTGTCACCATCTTCTTGAATTACCCACTCCAACGACCAACCGCGCGGAAGTTCCTGCGACAGAACAGATTCGCATGCCTGCTTCAGGTGGTCCGGATCCGGATTATAGACAGGTGTGATGATCGAAATCAGGCGTTCCACATGAGCTCCGTCAGCCGAGTTTCGTCGTGAATACAAGTCGATTGCGATCGCCTGGCCACGACTCTCCGGACTCGAAGCGTTCGCGAAGCTGTTTGCCGATGTGCTCGTACTCCGCTGGCATCACTCCTCATTCCACCGCCTCGCCGCCATCCTAGGTCCTCCACAGACCCTCTTGATCTTGCACCGTTACGTGCCCGGCACGGTGCTACGGCTGTGCAGAAGCTGACACGAAACCACCTGGACGACTTGGCATCCGCCGAAGCTCAATAGGACATCTCGACTAGGTGCTTGAGCGAAAAAGTTTGTCGCACAATGCTTCTCGACCGGCAAACTCCCGGAAAGCCTCGACACCGACCGCGACAGGCACCCGTGGCTTCTCGTCGTGTGATCTGCGACGCATCAACTCAAGTGGATCACGTTGGAGCGTAATCGATTTCACCCGCAAGCCGACCGCCGTACACATCGGTCGCGCGTCGGCGATCGACAAGGCCATAGAGGACAACCCGAAAACCAAGGCAACAATCCGCACCCAACCGATGGATGCCACGTCAGCCGAGAAGCCGAGCGTCCAGCATGATCCTCATCACACAAACCCCCGAAAGAGCATCACCCGCAACCACTCCGCCAACCCCAACAAACCCACAAAAACGCAACCAACCAACAAAGAGGGGTCCGGGGGCGAAGCCCCGCCGGGCGGGGTGTGGGGGCTCCGCCCCCACAAGATACGAGTGAAACGAGAAAAGCCCATGCTCTCCATGAGCATGGGCCACCTACGAGTGAAACGTGCCCTCGGCAGGATTCGAACCTGCGGCCTTCTGCTCCGGAGGCAGATACGGGCAGTCCGGCGGGGTATTTGTCGTATTGCCCGTGTCCGGTTCATCCAGGCTTTGGTACGCCGAAGTCCGGCCTCGTCCGTGGCACTTGTGACATCGTGGTGACACTCTGCGCGCGCTCAGCTTGGGAATCAGGGATTGATTACCTAACCAGCGCTTACCCAGGTCGGCGAGTGGCGGAGGATGCCGCAATTACCGCTGTTGGCTTGGGTATCTGGCACGTCTGTGGCACGAGGATTGTTAGGTCGGAGACCCTTCGGATGATGGCCTTTGCTTGAGCACCCTGTCCGGTAGATCCGTCAGGTCCTTCGCGTCGACGTGCAGTTCAATGCGGATTTGCTTAGCTAACTTTTGCTCGGCGTCGTCTTTCGCCCGGTTCAACCGCGCGAAATCTGGGTCAGCCTGCATTGTCTCTTCGACTTCCAGCCTTTCGTAGTAGTCGTCGGTCCCCCATTGCGGCCAGCACTCCTCCACGTACTCGCTCAGCCGGAGGGATGCCACAGCTGATTCTTGCCACAGGGTCCGAACGGTCTCCGAGGCGAATGCTGTTGCTCTCGCTGTTAACTCACCGAGCACTTCCCACTCGCTAGCTGTGCGAGCTCCCCGATAGCCTTCGGTCATGCCGCCACTCTGGTATTGCAGAAGATCGACATAGGTCTCCGCTCGACGAGTCCAGAGACGGTCTTCGCGGGCCATAGTCCGTTGATGCCGGGCTTGGAGATAGAACGTCCCGAATGAGCCGCTAAGGGCTGCTCCTGCACTGATCAGTGCGGCAAGCCATGCGGGAGTCATTGTGTGGGCTTCGGAAGCTGGGCGGCTTCTGTCATCGCGATTCTTCCCTCCTGCTGGCGGTCTTCTGAGGATAGGTCGTGTCCCTTCACCTGTGGACTTTTCTTCGTCCTGCTTTCTCATACTGGCCGTCCCCTCAGTCGGGCGGGCCTGTCAACCCCGGAGAGCGAAGCGTGGGTTGACTGGTTCGTCCGACTGCTCGGGATAATCGGCGGATGAGGAAGGAGGGCTACTCGACCGATGCGAAGTTCGTTGCGAGAGTGGAGATCTCACCTGGGGTCAGACGTCGTTGTCGGCCCTTCCGGCGTCGTCGCCGAACTCGGCCTGGCCGGCGGGGGAGTGGCCAGCAGTTGTTGGGAGGCAAGCCAGCGAAGCTGGTGCGGCAGTACTACAAGACTGGGGCACGGGTTGGCGGCGGAATTGCTCTATACCGGATCGGAATCGGCGTGCAGGCGTGGGCCGCAACGCGCCGACGCGCCGCGAACGGGTGCCTTTCCGAGTGAGCGTTGCGCGTCGTGCGCGGGGCGGCGCGCGCCAGCGCGCCGCTCTTGATCCTGTATGGCTGAATTCGGCAGCAACCCTTGTCAGTAGAGTCGATCCGATGCGAGTCACCTACGTCATTCCTGCGCATAACGAGGAGTCGACTGTTGCCACGATCGTCGGCCAGGCCCGCGCTGCCGTGAGGGAGGGTGATCGAATCGTGGTGGTGGACAGCGCCTCGACCGATGCCACCGCTGAACGAGCAGCAGCGGCAGGCGCTGAGGTTATCCGTGGGCCGATTGGTAAGGGCGCAGCGATGGCTGCGGCAGTGTCGACTGTGCAGACCGATTGGGTCTGCTTCCTTGATGCCGACGTGGTCTCGTCGTCCACGAACGTTGCCGCAGAACTTCGCGCTGCTGCGGAAGTAGATGATGCCGACCATGTTCTTGGCGACTACGAATACGACTACCCTGGCACCATTCTCGGTTCGACCTTCACCATTTACGAACCGCTCACCGCGGAGCTGTTTCCCGAGGTTGGCCATCTCGGTGCGAACTCGTTGACCGGTTATCGCGCTATCCGAACTTCTTGTCTACCAACGACTTTGCCGCCTGACTTCGGCGTCGAGACGTTTCTTAACATCGCTATCGCTGTTGCGGGCGGCCGATCGAAAACGTGTCACCTGGGTGTGATCACGAGCCGCTTCCGTCCTACCGGCGGCAACATGGCCCGTGAGATCGGGCGTACGGTCTTGGACTTGGCCATCGAGCACAACAGGATCCCACCGGAATCTCGGTCCGAGTGGGACGCTTGGGTAGAAGGGGGCGCCAAAGCCATTGCGGGCCAACAAGCTGACGGCGGAAGGTCTGCGACTCTGGCGCGCTTGTTCGCTGCGGTGCGTCGGCCGATGCCATCCCGAACGGGTCTGTGAAGTTCAGCGAGGAGGTGGGGACGAAAAGCAACACCCCGGTTAGTCTCGCCCGTAACCGGGTGCTTGCTGAGACTAACCGGGGTGATCTGCGGCGGCGTGGGGAGTGACGTTAGCCGAGTCAGAATCCGCCCGCGAGCAATTGCCGTATGGCTTTGATGCGGTCGGCGATTGTCCGCCAACGCAATTCCTGTAATTCGGGGTCTAGGTGGAGGTCGCTTTTGGTGATCTGGTTGTCATGCTGTCGGTACAGCATGCCCGGTTGATCGATAAACCATCCATCGGAGTATTCGTTCAATGTCGCGAGCAAGCCGGAGTCCTCGCCGGTGGGTAATGCCATCCATCCGCCCGCGGCAACGAGCAACTTCCTACGGACGCAAAGCGTTCCCGGGTGAACCGGCGACTGATTGTTTTGTAACCACATGTCTCCGACGGATTGCCGTTCGAGTCGTCCTCCCGGCGGATCATTGTCGTACGGAGTTGTGCTGCCATCGGCGTGCAGATCGAGTACCTGGCAAGTCGTCCAGCCCACATCGGAGAAGGCTTCGAGGACAGATATCTCGCGGGCGAGAGCGCCAGGTACAAGCACGTCATCGCTGTCCAACACTCGGATAAGTTCACCTGCGGAGCGGCTGAGCGCGATATTTCGTGTGATACCGGGACCGCTGGGTTCGCCCGATTCGTTCGGGTCATTGGATGCCAATTTCACGCGGTCGTCTGTGGTGATCTCGTCGGGCAACGCACTCGGCAGGCCATCCTCTTGGAGGATCCATTCCCATGTCCATTCACCGGGAAGTTCTTGGAGGCAAAGGGATTCGTACGCCTCGTTGATGTAAGGATGCGAATTCGGTAGGGCGGCAGTCAAGATACTGATTACAGGCATGTCTGGTCCATTCGGTCAGGGATGAAGTCGATTGTGTAGCGAACCTGATCGGCTACAACCGTGGTAAGCCAGTACTCGACCGGTGTGGTTTCGGAGTACGTTACCGAGTCACGTTGAATGACCGCGACAGCTGGAGGTACCAACAGAATCTCGCGCTCCTCCTGCGTTGGGGTCCGTACCGAAATCTCTAAATGCTCACGGCTGACCTTGATTCCGGCCGTCCCCAACCATGCGGCGGTATTCCTGCCCGGCACCTCGACGGATTCGTCCGTGAGGCCAATTTCCCGAGCGAGATCGGCCGTCATATGCGCGCGGGCGAGTTGGTGAGGAGTGTTGTTGATCATGTACACGAATGTCCGGATGAGGATCGGCGTTCCAGGGTCGATCTGGAGTTGTTGGGCCACCCGGGTCGACGCATCCTGCCAAGCGTAGGACGTGCGCACGTCCAGTTCTCCTTCGACCTGGAAGGCTTGCTCAAACGTCCGTTCACCGGGAGCGCCGGTAGCTGGTGAGTGGCCGATGAGGTCGTGAACGATGACTTGCTGGGATCGAACCCGAACCCCGCGCCGTGGCGCGTTGGGATCGGTGATCAAAACCCCTTCGCCGATCAGGGCGAGGACAGCTCGATTGACAGGCGCGTGGCTGGCGCTCTTGTAGCGGTCCGCTAGCGCTCGCATTGGTGGCAACTGCTGCCCCGGAGCCCACTCTCGTGCTGCGATGCGCGCTCGCAGGTCGGTAGCAATGTCTTCCCATTGCGCCATGTCAAGCCTGCACCTTCCGATTGTTACGGCCAAACACTTGACCGATCTACTGTTTGGCCGTAACAATACTCCTGAGCGTTTGTTACGGCCAAACGTTGGCCCGCTCAGGCTACCGAAGGAGGCACACAATGGCGATCAAGAGGGGCTACCGATTCCCGATCCCGTTCCGTGAGGCGTTCCCGCAGGGCTTGCTCCTGCTGGGGGAGATCTCGCAAAAGACGGAGTACAACGCGGATCCGCGGGCGACTCCGAAGCCGGTCTTCGACATCGACCGGGATGGGCAGGGGACCGGGTTGCCGATTTGGGTGGCGTCGGTGACCGATCCGCACGAGGGCAACGAGGGCAAGGCCAAGCGGGCCTCGTTCGAGATCGAGTTCGTCGCGCAGGTTCAGCCGGTCCCGGTTACGCCGGAGGTGGTTCCGGGTACCGGGCTGCGGATGATCGAGCTGGAAGGGCTGACCGCGGAGCCTGCGGTGGTGCGGCAGAGCGTTGGCGAGAAGAACTTCTCCTACGTCTCCTACAAGTTCCGTGCGACTGGCATCAAGGGTGACAACTCCGGCGCCAAGCAGCCTCCGGCCGATATTCCGGGTCGTAAGGCTGCGTGATCACCATGGCTTACCTGAGCACGTTCGTTGATTGCGGCGACGCCGGTGTCGGTGTCGACTACGTCCCGGCGTTTCGGACGCCGACCGGTGTTTTCCAGCCTGCCGTCGTCACTATCCAGGTGATCGGTGCGATGGTGCACCTGGGTTTGGATATCACCGAGGCCCGGCAGCTGGCGGTCACGTTGCAGGACATCGTGATGCGGCATGACTGCGCGGTCCGGTTGGCGTCGTCGTCGGCGGCGGCCACCGAGGCGGATCGGGTCGGCTGATGTTCACGGCTGCGAATGCGATGCGGGCGGCGCGGGTGTTCGCGGTGGTCACCATCATCGGTGTCGGAGTGGCGGCGTTCGTGTTGTCGTTCGCCGCCCTCCGAGACCTGGCGAAACTGGCGCAGGTTCCGGCCGAGTGGGCGTGGTGTCTGCCGGTGGTGATCGACGGAACGATCATCCAAGCCACTCTCGGCGTGCTGGTGCTCGCGCACTCGCCGGAACGCCGCTGCTGGTTCGTCCGTGTTCTGGCGGTCGGCGCGGCGGTCTCGATTGCTGGCAACTCCCTGCACGCGGTCGCTGCCGGGCGTGAATTGCCGTGGTGGATATCCGCCATGGTGGCTGCGATCGCCCCGATATCTCTGCTGGTGGACACTCACGGCCTGGCTGTGCTTGTCCGTGCGGCACAACACAATTCGGCCTCGATTCCGACTGGGGTCTCTACTCCTACTGAACTATCCACCGAATCCGCGGCTTCGGTCGTCGAATCAGTTTCGGCTGATCCTGCGGTGGAAGTTCCTGCGCGGCAACCTGTTTCGGTTCCCGCGCCGAAGATCCGCCCGGCGGTCGTGCCGGTGCGTCCGATCCGTCCCATGCGACCGGTGCAGCAAACCTTGCCGATCGCGGGTCCCTGACAGGAAGTGCTTGTCATGTCGTTCATGAGTATCACCACTAGTTCGGTCGTCACGACTGGCGTGGAGGTGACCTACCGCCCGACTCGCCCGACGTTGCGCAGTGAGATTCAGGTTCCGGCTGTGGTGGATCTGGAGTTGACCGGCGCGGTGAACGCGTATGTGTGCCTGTCGATCGAGGATGCTCGGTCGGTGTTGGGCGCGTTGCCACGCGTGCTGGCTGAACATGCTGCGGCGCAGGATGATTCACACCTCGCCGAGCTTCTGACCGCCATTTGCGAACTGCTGGAGGAAGCGACCGGAGTCGCTGATGGCCTTGCCGAGCGATCTGCCGATTCGAAGGCGGTGGCGTGATGAAGCTGCTGCGCAAGCACGACGGCTACTGGATGCCGGATCGGCAACCCGATGCCGACCGGATCCGCGCGTCGTTCCTGTGCGGGCTGGTCACCGAACGCGGTGACGTGCTGGCCAAGTTCCACGCCGATGCCGGGCCGAGCGACGAAATGGAACTCGGGCTGCTCAACGACACAGGCTTGGTCGTCCAGATTTCCATGGACTTCGATGCCGCGGTGACACTGCTCGGTGTCCTCGGTGCTGCGGTTCGCGACGCATCGATCGCGAAGGGTCAGCCGTTGCCGTCCGTCGACGTGGAGCCCCAGCCCTGCGATTGCGCTGACTGCCGGGGTGGTGATCGCTGATGTCGCTGACAGCGTTGCTGGTTTCCGCGGGCGCGATCGGTGCCGTGGGTGTGATGGCGAAATGGCGTCGCCTCGGAGCTGGTCGACGGCCGATCACCGTTGACGACATCGTTGCCGATGCTTCGGACGAATTACGCACGGCGGTAAGGATTTTCGCCGATCCGATGAACACTAACGTCATGCTTTCGGCTCTCGACTTGGGGTCGTGGGACGGCGGGTTCCCCCATATAGGTGGTTACGACTACGACGACCACGGCTTGTATGTCGACATTCTGATGCTTGGCGGTCAGTCGTTGAAGGACTGGACCAGCGAGGAGACCTTGGCGAAATTCGCGACGTATCTCCAGGTGCCTCGGGTGACGGCGTCGTCGCCTGAGCCGAGCTGGGTCCGTCTCCAGGTGCGGGTGTATGACACCCTCGCTGTCCCGACATCGGCGTCGGGCACGGTTCACAACGGGGTGGACCTGGAGGCGGTTCCGGTCGGCCGCACCGAATCCGGCGCCCTGTGGCTGCTGCGTGTCCTGTACGCCCACATCCTTCTTGCCGGTGCTACCGGGTCCGGTAAGGGCGGGGTGTTGTGGTCGCTGATCGCCGGACTCGGCCCCGCGATCAAAGCGGGTCTGGTGGATGTGTGGGTGGCAGATCCCAAGGGTGGCATGGAATTCGGGCTGGGCCGGAAACTGTGGGTGCGGTTTTCCTACGACGCGGACGGCATCCTGGCCATGCTCGCCGAAGCCGTGAAACTCATGCAGGAGCGGGCCGCGAGGTTGCGGGAAGCCGGTGTGCGCAAACACATCCCCACCGCCGAGGAGCCGCTGATCGTGATCATCATCGACGAAGCCGCCGCGCTGTCGGCGTATGCGACCCGCGAACAACGGCTGGAGTTCGACCGGCTGACCGGGCTGCTGCTGTCCCAAGGCCGTGCGGTCGGGGTGAGTGTCATTGCGGCGCTGCAAGATCCGTCGAAGGAGACGATGCCCAACCGGCAGCTGTTCCCGGTAAGGGTCGGGCTGCGCCTGGATGAGAAGACCCAGACAGTCATGGTGCACGGTCAAGGCGCGCCAGATCGCGGCGCCCTGTGCCACGAGATCAGCGAACACACACCCGGTGTCGGCTACGTCGGTGAGGACGGCACCACCGAGTTCGTGCGGGTGCGAGCGTTCCTGGTCTCCGACATCGACATTGACGCCCTGGTCGACATGTATGCCCCCGATCAGGGCGTCGACTACCGCCCGCAGGCCGATTACAGCGATTTCGATCCCGATGACCTCGGCGACAACGACGGAGAGATGGGGATGGCGGCATGAATAGGGTGCGGATCTCGGTGCGGTTGTCCGGTGTCCCGGCCGATGTCGAGTCGATGGTGGACGAGCTGCGAGCGGTGTTGGCCGACAAGTTCGGTGCCGATTGTTTCGGGTCGCATCAGGGCCGCGTCTACCGCAGTCCCGGCGGTGATGCGTGGTTCTTCGCCGACCTCACCCCGCCCGCGGCCGACGACCCGGATATGGGGGTGGCGGCGTGAAACGAGGCTTCGTGACCGAATCGCATGTGGTGATCTACTGCGACTTCTGCGGTGAGCACTACACCGAAAACGGTTCGGAATCTATCTGTTTCGACTCCACCCACCAGGCCGTGACCTACCTCAACGCCCGCTCGGCGGCGGTGGGCTGGCTCTACGACGGCGACAAGGTGTGGTGCGACGGCTGCCGCGCCGCCGACACCTGCGTCCGTAACGGCCACACCTACCCGCAGCACGCCCCGCGCCTGTACGGCTTCGCTGCGTGTCCCCGGTTCTGCACCCGGTGCGGCTTCCCCGAATCCACCTCGGAAATCAAGGAAATCTCATGAGTATCAACGACTTCGACCGCAACGACTTCGACGACTTCGATGAGCTCGACGCGGTCGTGATCGACCTGTTCACCCGCCGCCGCTTCCAGCTCGAACGCGCCGGCGCCGATTCGATGGAGATCGCTGCGTGTCTGTTCGCCGAAACCGGCGAAAACCCTGAATGGGACTGCGGATACGACGACGGAGGGGACTGGGTCGCATGAAAACCCGGCAATACGGCGTCAAGATCGGCCGCAATATTCGTCCGCTTCCCAACGCCCGCAACGCCACCGACGCCGCTATCTGCGCAAGTCGCCACGGCGGTACCGGAGAGGCGAAAGCCATTGTGGTGTACCGGAACTCCGACCGCGACCTGTGGCGCACCTGGCGCGGCGACCAGCAGGTCCCTACTCAACTCGACCTCGATCTATCGCCTCGACGGGAGGACCGACTATGACCACCAAACCCGACCGGAGCCACGGCCACGACGTGACCGACGCTATCGGCATGATCGGCGTTCACCTGATGGTCCTGCTGATCAAACTTGTTGCGGTACTTGTTGTTTGGGTTGTTTTGTTTCCGATGGTCTCGGTGCCGGTCGCTGCGGCCGTGGTCGTTGGGGTGCTGGTTGGTTGGGGTGCTGGTGTCGCGGTCGGCGGGGTGTGGGTCGCGGGGATGGTGCTGTGGCGAGTGCGGAGTCCGCAGACCTTCGAGCGATTCCTCACCGCGCGGGCGCGGTCCCGGTTCCTGCGCTGGTGGCGTTACACACGCCGCTGGGACAAGCTCATGGATGCCTGCGGGCTCGCGATAACTCGCGACGACATCACCCGTACCCCGGTCCTGACCGTGGCCCGGATCGGGGACGTGGTCGACCGGTTGCGGGTGCGGATGCTGGCCGGGCAATGCCCCGATGACTACGACAACCGCACTGATCGGCTCGCGCACGCCTTCGGCGCCCTGGAGTGCCGCGCCAGCATTGTCGGCCCCGGAACCGTGGAACTGGTGATGCGCCACGGTGATTCACTCGCCGAGACCATCGCCCTACCCGAAATCGGTGGTGGGCGTTGGATCAAGGACGCCGCATGAGCGCGCCCAACACCGAGGACGGCCGGACCGAGACCCTGGTGTCCGGTCCGGCCGCCCCGGCCCGCCAGACCGCGGCCGAGCGTCGGGCCCTGCCGAACCTGTACGAGATCGCCCAAGCCGCCGCCGAGAAGTACGAGGTGTGCCAGCGCCCGATCCCGATGCGGGTGGAAGACCCCCGGACCGGGACCGTCACCTACGAAGCCGCTCCCTGCAAATCGACGATCGAATCGGTGTGCCCGGCCTGCGCCAAAGCCAACCGAGCCTTGCGGATCGCACAGTGCCGGGAAGGTTGGCACCTCGAAGCCGAACCCGACAGCGACAAAAACGATCCGACTCCGGCGCAGCTCGAATTGCTCACCGCGAGAGCCGATCTCGCCGACCAATACCGGCAGGCCCTCGCCGACCAGGACAACGATCTCGCCGAGAGCATTCGGCAACGGGTGATGGAGCTGGACCGGGAGCTGCGCGAGACCGGGCTGCGTGGCCGTCTCCCGGCCTTGGACGCCACCGGGAAGGATCGGCGTCGACGCTCGACCCGGCGGCGCCAGGACGTCCCGAACCTGCCGCGCCGCAAGGTCGCCAAAACCACTGTCGGGAAAGTGTTCGCGGGCCGGTTCCAACCCTCGATGTTCGTCACGCTGACCATGCCGTCCTACGGGCGCATCCACCGCGACAACATCGTCGACGCGACCGGTAAGCCGTGTTCGGATGGTTCGCCGGTGAACCCGGACAGCTACGACTACACCACCGCAGCGCGGGACATCGTGTTCTTCTCCAAGCTGGTCGACCGCTGGATTCAGAACCTGCGCCGCGCGGTCGGCTGGGACGTGCAGTACTTCGCCACTGTCGAACCCCAGAAGCGCGGTGCCCCGCACCTGCACATCCTGATCCGTGGCGCGATTTCCCGCGAGATCCTGCGGCAGGTCACCGCGGCGACCTACCACCAGGTGTGGTGGCCCCACTTCAATCCGGACAACCGCGTCTACAGCGGTGCGCACCAGCCGGTGTGGGACCACAAGCGCGCCACCTTCGTCGACCCGGACTCCGGACGGCCGCTGACCTATTGGGATGACGCCCTGGACGTCCTCGACAGCATCGACAACCTGACCCCGGCGCACACGGTGCGGTTCGGCGAGCAGATGGACCGCAAGCACATCACAGGTGTGCTCGCCGGTACGGAAAAGGCCGGCCGCACTATCGGCTACGTCACCAAGTACCTGGTGAAGTCCATCTCCGAAATCGTTGAACCGCAATCGGATCAGGCCGCCGAACACTACGACCGGCTCCACGCCGAACTCCGGCACGTGCCATGCTCGCCCCGCTGCGCGGTGTGGCTCGAATACGGCATCGTCCCCCAGGGCGCCACCGACAAGACCGTCCCCGGCCGCTGCAAGGGCAAAGCCCACCGCCGAGACACCCTCGGCCTGCCCGGCCGCCGCGTCCTCGTCTCCCGCCGCTGGTCGAACAAGACCCTGCCGGACCACAAGGCAGACCGTGCCGAATTTGTTCGGCAACTACTCGCCGCGGTCGGCATCGAAAAGCCGGATACCTCGCACTTGAAGGTGACCCCGGTCGAGCCCGGAGACAAGTCCAGGCCCTTGCGCGAGCACCTGATCATGGGCGCCATCGCCAAACGCACCGTATGGCGCGCGGAATACCTGAGAGCCCGGCTGGCCGCCGACCCACCAGAGCCACCAGAAACTTCGGCAATTCCAACAGCGGCGTAGAAGGGAGATGGGTTATGTCGCAGTTGCTCACCGAAGAGGAAGTTCGCAAGCGGATTCCGATCGGGCACAGCAAGTATTACGAGTTGATCGGTTCGGGGGAGTTGCGGTCGGTGAAGATCGGGCGTCGGCGGTTCGTGACGGAAAGAGCTGTGGCCGAATATATTTCGCGACTCGACGGCGGTGACGGTGAGTAGGCAGCAGCTCCCACCGCAGATCAAGAAGTTGTCGGTCCTGGATCGTGGCACCGGTAAGCAGGTAGTCCGTTATCAGTTGATCGCGGACGCGGGCCGCAATCCGCAAACCGGAAAGCGCCAGCAGGTCCGACGGCGATTCGCGACCGAGCGGGAAGCGCGAAAAGCGTTGGCGGACATTACCGGTGATGTTGAATCCGACAACTTTGTCGCGCGGAACGATGTCACGGTCGAACAGGTCTGCGTGGAATGGATCGAAAGCCTGCACTGGGCGCGAAAGACCACGATCGCGGGCTACGAATACAACCTGGCTCCGTGGCGGGAACAGCACGGTCCTTTGCTGGTGCAGAAGTTCAACCGCAGGCAGCTGGACGAACTCGTCCGGAAGCTGAAGAAGGGCGGCACCACAACGGCGAAAGGAAAGGTGCGCCGACCGTGGGCAAACCGCTCCTTGAAACGGACGGTCGAGACCATCTCGATGGTGCTGGACTACGCGAAGGAACGAAAACTGGTGTCGCACAATGTCGCTAAAGCGGTGAAGCCGAAGAAGGGCAAGACATCGAAGCCCAAACCCTTTACGCCGGAGGAAGTCGTCCGGGTGCTCGGTGGCCTGGACGGTGACCGGGACGAGCACGCCTGGCATCTGGCGTTGAGGGGCTTGCGCCGCAGCGAGGTCGGTGGGTTGCGCTGGCCTGGAGTCGATTTCGAGAACAAGACGCTCGATGTCGAGATCGGCCGGGCCTCCGCGGGTGGTAAGGCGGTGGAGGACGATCCGAAGACCGATGCATCGATCCGGACGTTGCCGCTCGACAACGAGATGGTGGAGGTGCTGCGCCGGGCTCATCGCCGCCAGGCCGCAGACAAGCTGCAACTGGGGGATGCCTACGACGACAAGGGCTACGTCGTGTGCAACGAGGACGGCACCCCCTATCATCCGGATACCCTGACTCACCGCTGGGCGACGATGCTGAAAAGGGTTGGCGTGCGGCACATCCGATTGCATGATGCTCGTCACACCTGCGGCACGATCATGCACCTGCGCAAGGTGCCCCTGGCGGTGATCGCCGCGTGGCTCGGTCACGCCGACGCGAGCGTGACAGCGAGGATCTACACCCACTCCCAGGATGAGGCCATGGCCGACGCCGCGAAGGTTTACGGGGGAGTTGTGACAACCAGTGACACTCAGGCTGGTTGAACCCTTGGTACAGAAGAAGGCTCCGACCAGGAACGTGCTGGTCGGAGCCTTCTCGATGACGTGCCCTCGGCAGGATTCGAACCTGCGGCCTTCTGCTCCGGAGGCAGACGCTCTATCCCCTGAGCTACGAGGGCGGGATAGGTCGATCGGCGGCTGGGGGCTGCCGGTCGGGCGGGGCCAAGCGTATCGCATTGGCGGCTGTGCGCCAAAAATGCGAGGCGGGGGTCGGATTTCGGTTAGTTGGGGAGTGGTTTGGCGTTGCGTGCGGTGAGCATGGTGGTGATGAGTTCGGCCTCGCTTTGCTGGGCTTGTGCCATGGAGTCGGCGAGGGTGCGGATTTCGGTGGTGGCGGCGTATTGGGCGGCGTAGCGCATCATGGGTTGCCCGCCTTGGTGGTGGCGCAGCATCAGTTGCAGGAACATGGTGTCGAGTTGGGCGCCGGTGGCTTTGCGCAGTGCGGCCAGTTCGTTTTCGCCGGCCATGCCGGGCATGGTCGTCACCGGTCCGGTCATGCCGTGGTTGCCGCCGGTGTGGTCGTGGGTGGGTTGTTCGGTCATCCAGCCCATATGTCCGTTGACGCCCTGTTCGGGTTGTCCCCAGGTTTGCAGCCAGCCCTGCATGCGGCCGATCTGGCTTTCCTGGCTGGTCATGATGTCGTAGGCGATGCGGCGCACGTCGTTGTCGGTGGAGCCGATGAGCGCGATCCCGGCCATTTCGACGGCTTGGGCGTGGTGGGCGGCCATATCTTGGGCGAAGCCGATGTCGACGCTGTTCGGTGCGGGTGTCGCGGGGCGGTCGAGCGGTTGCCGGGCGAGGAGGCCGACGGCGAATCCGATCAGCAGCAGTCCGATTGCGCCGAGTACGAACAGTGCGGTGCGCTGTCCACGCACGGCGCCGGTTTCCGGCTCGTCCATGTCAGCGGCCCGGCGGTGGCGGAAGTCCCGGAATCCCCGGCGGCAGGCCGCCCATCGCGGATTCGTCGGTGTCTTTGTTCGCGCCCTTTCCGTCCATCTGCACCGCGTCGGGTCCGGGTGGGGTCGGGTCGAACGGCGGCGGGTTGTCGGTGTCGAAGGCGGGTGTCGAGCAGACCGCGTCGCGTTCGGGATAGGTGTACGGGTTGCGGCGCAGCGCGGTGAGGAATTCATCGATGCGCTTATCGCCGGGATCGTTCAGCTTCAGCTGATGTCCCCACGACTGCAACGAGATCGGGGTGTCCAGGCCGGGATATGGCGACATCAGCGTGTACTGCTGACCGGAGACCTTCTGTTTCAGCGCGTCGACGCCCGCCGCGTCCATCTTGTCGGGGTTGTAGGTGATCCACACCGCACCGTGTTCCAGTGAATGCACCGCATTCTCGGTGCGGATCGCCTTGGGGTAGACGATGCCGGTGCAGGTGGCCCACGCGAAGTCGTGCGGACCGCCGAAGGGCGGCTTCTGGTCGTAGTTGACCCGCTGGGTCGCGCTGACGTGATAGCCCTGCTCGTATTTTTTCTTGACCACGCCCGGTATCTGATCCGACGGATCTTGTTTCTGCGCGCTCGGCGTGAACTTCTCCTCGTCGGCCCGGTGCTGGTACTTCGGGACCAGGCTGTAGGCGAGCGCCCCGACCAATGCGATGATCAATACGGCGGCACCGACGGCCGGCCATGGAATTCGGCGCTTCTCCGGAAGTTGCCCCTTGACCTTGCCCCGTTTGCGGGACGACGACGATTTCGCTGCGGCCCGGACGGCCTTGGCCGATTTGGCACTGGTCCTGCTCGGCATCGCTCGTTGTGCTCTCTTCGACGTGCTTTTCGCTGCGCGGGCGGGTTGCCCCACCGGTGCCCACCCGTGGTGTACACCTGCCCAGACCATAGGATAGAGACTCGTGACTCCAGCTGACCTTGCAGATCTCCTTCGCTCGACCGCTGCGAAGGTGCTTGTTGAACGTGGATTGGACGCTTCGGTCCTCCCCGAGCAGGTCAGCGTGGAGCGTCCCCGTAATCCGGAACATGGCGACTACGCCACGAATTTGGCGCTTCAAGTCGGTAAGAAGGCGGGCGCCAACCCGCGCGAGTTCGCGACCTGGCTGGCGGATGCGCTGTCGGCGGCGGAGTCGATCGATACGGCCGAGGTCGCCGGTCCCGGTTTTCTGAACATTCGCCTGGCCAAGGATGCGCAGGGCGCGATCCTGCGTCAGGTGATCGATGCGGGCGAGCGGTTCGGTTCGACGGATGCGCTGCGGGGGATGAACATCAACCTGGAGTTCGTCTCGGCCAATCCGACGGGCCCGGTGCATCTCGGCGGCACCAGGTGGGCCGCGGTCGGCGATGCGCTCGGCCGGATCCTGGCCACGCAGGGCGCCGATGTGGTGCGCGAGTACTACTTCAACGATCACGGCGCGCAGATCGACCGGTTCGCCCGGTCCCTGGTCGCCGCCGCGACGGGTCAGCCGACCCCGGAGGACGGCTACGCGGGCGCCTATATCGGTGAGATCGCGGGGCAGATCGTCGCGCGGCATCCGCAGGCGCCGTCGCTGCCGGAGGCGGAGCGGGTGGAGCTGTTCCGTGCCGAGGGCGTCGAGCTGATGTTCGCCCAGATCAAGCAGTCGCTGCACGAGTTCGGCACCGATTTCGACGTGTACTTCAACGAGAGTTCGCTGTTCGAATCCGGTGCGGTGGATCGCGCGGTCACCAAGCTCAAGGATTCCGGCAATCTGTACGAGAGCGACGGAGCCTGGTGGATCAAGAGCTCCGACTTCGGCGACGAGAAGGATCGCGTCGTCATCAAGAAGGACGGCAACGCCGCATACGTCGCCGGTGATATCGCCTACTACCAGGACAAGCGGGCGCGGGGCGCCGACCTGTGCATCTACATGCTGGGCGCGGACCATCACGGCTACATCGGCAGGTTGAAGGCGATCGCCGCCACCTCCGGCGATGATCCGGCGACCGTCGAGGTGCTCATCGGCCAGATGGTGAATCTAGTGAAAGACGGTGTGGCCGTTCGTATGTCGAAGCGCGCGGGCACAGTCGTCACGTTGGAGGATCTGGTCGAGGCGATCGGTGTCGACGCGGCGCGCTATGTGCTGGTTCGCTCGTCGGTGAACGCGAGCATCGATATCGATCTCGGCCTGTGGACCAAGCAGAGCAACGAAAACCCGGTCTATTACGTGCAATACGCGCACGCCAGGACCTCGGCGGTCGCCCGCAATGCCGCCGAATTCGAATTCGATGGTGTGGCACCGGATTTCGGTCTGCTCACGGCCGACGAGGAGGGTGCGCTGATTCGCACCCTCGGCGAGTACCCGGCCATCGTCGCAGGCGCCGCGACGCTGCGTGAGCCGCACCGGGTGGCCCGTTACCTGGAGGAGCTGGCCGGCGCCTACCACCGCTTCCAGACCAACAAGAACCTCCGCATCCTGCCGCAGGGCGACGAGCCGGTGGCCCCGGTGAACGCGGCCCGGCTGGTGCTGGTCAACGCGACCCGCCAGGTACTCGCCAACGGCCTCGGGCTGCTCGGCGTGAGCGCACCGGAGCGGATGTGAGACTACGAATTGCCCACGGCGGCAACATCGTCGGCGAACCGGCCAAGAAGGTGAGCGGCGTTGTGTCCGCGGCGGGAAAGGAAATCGAATGAGTGCGCACCCCGCGGGTCCCCGGCATGCGGAGATCCCGCACGCACCGAGTCTGCCGCAGCGCCCGGTGGATCCGAGGCAGATGATCGATCTGCCCGCGAATGTCTGGCCGCGCAACGCATCCCGCGACGCCGACGGTGTCGTCCGGCTGGCCGGTGTTCCGGTGTCCGAGCTGGCGGCCGAATTCGGCACCCCGCTGTTCGTGATGGACGAGGACGACTTCCGTTCCCGCTGTAGGGATATGGTGCGTGCGTTCGGCCCGGAGAACCGAGTGCACTACGCCTCCAAGGCATTCCTGTGCGGCGAGGTGGCACGCTGGATCCGGGACGAGGGGCTCTCGCTCGACGTGTGCTCCGGCGGCGAACTGGCCGTCGCGCTGCACGCCGGTTTCCCGCCCGAGCGAATCGCCATGCACGGCAACAACAAATCGGTCGTCGAGCTGGAAGCGGCGGTGGCGGCCGGTGTCGGGCACGTCGTCGTCGACTCGCTCATCGAGATCGAGCGCCTGGAGGCCGTCGCGGGCCGCGCCGGTGTGGTGCAGGACGTGCTGGTCCGGGTGACCGTCGGCGTGGAAGCCCATACGCACGAATACATTTCGACCGCGCACGAGGATCAGAAGTTCGGATTCTCGATCGCGGGCGGCGACGCCATGGAGGCGCTGGCCCGGGTTTTCGAGGCCGACAACCTGCGCCTGGTGGGTCTGCACAGCCATATCGGTTCGCAGATCTTCGATATCGACGGCTTCGAGATCGCCGCGCGCCGCATCCTGCGGCTGCTGAGCGAGGCCATCGAAAAATTCGGCGCGGACCGCACCGCCCAGATCGCGACGCTGGATCTCGGTGGCGGACTTGGTATTTCGTACCTGCCGAATGACGACCCGCCGCCGTTGGACGAATTCGCGGGCAAGCTGCGCGATCTGGTCGACGCCGAGGCCAATGCGATCGGCCTGCCGCGCCCGACCATCGCGGTGGAGCCGGGCCGGGCCATCGCCGGACCGGGCACGGTGACCCTCTACGAGGTGGGCACCACCAAGGATGTCGCGCTGGACGGCGGCGCGAGCAGGCGCTACGTCAGCGTCGACGGTGGGATGAGCGACAACATCCGGCCCGCGCTGTATCAGGCGGAGTACGACTGCCGCCTGGTCTCGCGCTCGTCGGAGGCGTCGGCAGTCGTCGCGCGGGTTGTCGGAAAGCATTGTGAGAGTGGGGATATCGTCATTCGCGATACCTGGATGCCGTCGGATGTCGGCCCGGGTGATCTGATCGCGGTGGCCGCGACCGGTGCGTATTGCTATTCGATGTCGAGTCGATACAACCTGTTGCCCCGTCCGGCCGTTGTCGCGGTCAAGGACGGTCAGGCGCGACTCATTCTGCGCCGGGAAACGGTGACGGACTTGCTCAGCTTGGAGGTGCGGTAAATGGCCGAAGTGGTTAGAGGCGCTTGGGGTGCGGATCACCCGATCGGTGTCGCGGTCCTGGGTATGGGCACGGTGGGCACCGAGGTGGTGCGGGTGCTGCGCGAGCATGCCGAGGACCTGCGGGCCAGGGTCGGCGCGCCGGTGGTGTTGCGCGGTGTCGCGGTGCGCAACCTGAGCGTCGATCGCGGCATCCCCGCCGAGCTGCTGACCACCGACGCGGTGGCTCTGGTGGCCCGTGACGACGTCGATATCGTCGTCGAGGTGGTCGGCGGTATCGATCCGGCGCGTTCGCTGATCAAATCCGCGCTGAATGCGGGCAAATCGGTGGTAACCGCCAACAAGGCGCTGCTCGCCGACTACACCGGCGAACTCGCCGCGGCCGCCGAACGCAACCGCGCCGACCTCTACTTCGAGGCCGCGGTGGCGGGCGCGATCCCGGTGGTGCGCCCGCTGATCCAGTCGCTGTCCGGCGACCGGGTCAATCGCGTGGTCGGCATCGTGAACGGCACCACCAACTTCATCCTTTCCGCGATGGACGAGACCGGCGCCGACTACGAGATCACCTTGAAGGAGGCCACGCGCCTCGGGTACGCGGAGGCCGATCCGACCGCCGATGTCGAGGGCTACGACGCCGCCGCGAAGGCCGCGATCCTCGCCTCGCTGGCCTTCCACACCCGGGTGACCGCCGCCGACGTCTACCGCGAGGGCATCTCGAAGATCAGCGCGGAGGATCTGGAGACCGCGTCGGCGCTCGACTGCACGGTCAAACTCCTGGCTATCTGCGAGCGCGTCGCCGCGGGCCCGGGCGAGCCCGGTCCGGACGAGGGCGGCAAGGAGCGCATCTCGGTGCGCGTCTACCCGGCGCTCATCCCGCGCAAGCATCCGCTGGCCGCGGTGAACGGCGCGTTCAATGCCGTGGTCGTCGAGGCGGAGAACGCCGGACGGCTGATGTTCTACGGGCAGGGCGCGGGCGGCGCCCCGACCGCGTCGGCGGTGCTCGGCGATCTGGTGATGGCGGCGCGCAACAAGTTCTACGGTGGTCGCGCTCCCGGCGAATCGGTTTATGCTGAGCTACCGATCGCGCCGATCGGCGATACGCCCACCCGCTATCACGTGAACCTGCAGGTCGCCGACCGTCCAGGCGTGCTGGCGGCGGTGGCGGGCGAATTCGCCAAGCACGAGGTGAGCATTTCGACCGTCCGTCAGGAAGGGCACGGTACGGGTGCGCGCTTGGTCGTGGTTACCCACCACGCGGCGGAGTCGGCGCTCGCGGACACCGTTGCCGCGCTTGCGGAAATGGCGTCCGTCACATCCGTGACCAGCGTTCTCAGATTGGAAGGCACCGAAGAATGAACACGACTGGCGTCCAGGCACAGGCTGGGGTGCATTCCCGCTGGCCGGGCCTGATCGCGGCCTATCGCGATCGGCTGGAGGGCGCGGCCGATTGGGAGCCGGTGACCCTGTACGAGGGCGGCACGCCGCTCGTGCCCGCGCCGCATCTGTCCGAGCTGACCGGGTGCGAGGTGTACCTGAAGGTCGAGGGCCTGAACCCGACCGGTTCCTTCAAGGACCGCGGCATGACGATGGCCATCACCGATGCCAAATACCGTGGCCAGCAGGCGGTGCTGTGCGCGTCCACCGGCAACACCTCGGCATCGGCGGCCGCATACGCCACCCGCGCGGGCATGAGCTGTGCGGTGCTGATCCCGCAGGGCAAGATCGCGATGGGCAAGCTCGCGCAGGCGGTCATGCTCGGCGCCAAGATCATCCAGGTGCGGGGCAACTTCGACGACTGCCTGGAGCTGGCCCGCAAGGTCACCTCGGAATTCCCCAGCGTAGGCCTGGTGAACTCGGTGAACCCGGCCCGGATCGAGGGACAGAAGACCGCCGCGTTCGAGATCTGCGATGTGCTCGGCCGGGCGCCGGATGTGCACGCGCTGCCGGTGGGTAATGCGGGCAACATCACCGCGTACTGGAAGGGCTACACCGAATACGCCAAGGACGGCGTCGTCGATTCGCGGCCGCGCATGCTCGGCGTGCAGGCCGCCGGTGCGGCGCCCCTGGTCAACGGCGCGCCGGTGAAGGATCCGGAGACGGTGGCCACCGCCATCCGGATCGGCGCCCCGGCCTCGTGGAACGGTGCGATGAACGCCAAGGACGAGTCGGGCGGTGCGTTCCGCGCCGCGACCGACGAGGCGATCCTGGAGGCATACCGCCTGGTGGCGGCCACCGAGGGCGTATTCGTCGAGCCCGCGTCCGCGGCCAGCGTCGCGGGCCTGCTCGCGGCGCGCAAGGAGGGGTGGCTGTCGGCCGGGCTCACGGTGGTCTGCACCGTCACCGGCAACGGCCTGAAGGATCCGGATAACGCGCTGGCCGGAATGCCGCAGGTACGGCCCATCGAGGTCGACCCGGTCGCCGTCGCACACGCACTAGAGCTGGCCTGACCTTGACGGCGCGCGAATCTCATATGCGCGAGCGGGGAACCGGCGTCACGACGCCGCTGCCCGCCGGAATCGGTGTCATCGCACGAGTTCCCGCGTCCACCGCCAATCTCGGCCCCGGATTCGATTCGCTCGGCATGGCTTTGGGCCTGTACGACGAAATCGAGGTGCGCACCACCGATTCCGGGCTCACCGTCCGGGTCGAGGGTGAGGGCGCCGACGATGTGCCTTGGGGCCCTTCGCATCTCGTGGTTCGCGCGATCGAGCGCGGCCTGGAGGCCGCGGGTGTCTGGGCCGATGGACTCGATGTGGTGTGCCGCAACGCGATTCCGCATTCACGGGGTCTCGGTTCGTCGGCCTCGGCGGTGGTCGGCGGGCTGGCCGCGGGCTGCGCCCTTGCCACCAAAGCGGATTCGACGGCCGACGCCGTCGACGCCGACCGGTTGGTGCAGTTGGCCGCCGAATTCGAGGGTCATCCGGATAATGCCGCGGCCAGCGTGCTCGGCGGAATCGTGGTGTCCTGGACCGAAACCGACCGGGCGGCCGACTTCGGCGGCGCTATCGCGGTACCCGACCACGGCCGGATCTACCGGGCGGTTCGGCTGGAGCCGCATCCGTCGCTGCGTCCAGTGGTGTTGATTCCGGAGGAGCGGTCGGCCACCGCGCACACCCGCGGGCTGCTGCCGGAGGTGGTGCCGCACGGCGATGCCGCGTTCAACGTCAGCCGGGCCGCGCTGGCCGTGGTCGCGCTCACCGAGCGTCCCGATCTGCTGATGCCCGCGACGGCCGACCGGCTGCACCAGGCGCAGCGCGCACCCGCGTTGCCGCTGACCACGGCCTGGATCGAGCGGTTGCGTGCGGCGGGCATTCCGGCCACCGTCTCGGGTGCGGGCCCGACCGTGCTCGCGCTCTGCACCGGCGAATTCCCTACCGAATTGGGCGAACTCGCGGTGGCGGAGGGCATGCGCGTGCTCGAACCGGGGGTCGCCGACGGCGTCCAGGTCGGCAGCGTTTGATCGGCGGTACCCGCCGCGGACCGCGCACACCCATCGTGACCTGCGCGGAGCGGCCTCCACCCGGCTCGTCCGCCGCGCCGCCACCTTCGTGGCACGTCACTCGCACCGCGGCGGCGAGTCTGCCTTGCCGAGTTTCCCTTGTGCCAGCTATCCTGAGCGAGTCCGTACATCGTGCGCATCAGACGCCGGTGCTTCATCAGGGCAATCGCTCCAGCAGGCTCCAGGCTCGAGCCTCCAGGCCATGGGGGTAACTGCGTAGCTGCGCAACTGGAATGATCTCTCCCACCTTTCAGAACCGGTGGCGAAGCCGCCGGTCCGGCGGGGCAGGTGATACGGCGATAAACCGAGTCCGGCACAGTGCCCGGACTGCGGGACTGACCCCTCGAATTAGCACACGGCGGTCGAGGGAAGGAAAGGATTTCCGTGACAGATACGGACCTGCTCGCGACACCCGGGGTGGATTCGAACCCTACGGGCAGCCGCGAAAGTGACTCCGGACAGATTTCTAAGATGAGCGAACGGACCGACGTCGCACGATCGGGGCTGACTGGAATGTTGTTGCCGCAGTTGCGCGCGCTCGCGGGAGAGCTCGGTATTCGAGGCACTTCCGGTATGCGCAAGGGTGATTTGATCGCCGCCATCAAGGAGAACCAGGCCGGAAAGCCCGCCGCCAAGGCGGACGCCAAGCCCGTGAAGGCCGAGCCCGCCGGGAAGTCCGAGGCGAAGGCGTCGACGGAGGCGCCCGCCAAGTCCGAGGCCCGTGGTGAGCAAGCCACCCTCGACGTGACGCCCGTCGCGGACCCCGCGCCGGCGAAAGCGGCTGCGGCACCGGCGAAGACGGCCGAGCCCGCCGCGAAGACCGAAGCCGCGGCGGCGAATTCCGCTCCCGCGAATCCGGGTTCCACCGACACCGCCCCCGCGGCCGAGACCGGCGAGGAGTCCGGTCGTGATGCGGGTCAGCGCGGTCGGGGCCGCCAGCGCCGCGGCCGGGATCAGGCGCAGACGCGTTCCGGTGGGGAGAACACCCCTACCGCGGGTGACGAGCCCAAGCAGGACGAGCAGGGCGAGCGTCGCCGCGATCGCAATCAGCAGGGCGACCGCAATCAGCAGGGCGAGCGCAACGGCGCACGCAACAGCGATGGCGCCCGCACCAGCGAGAGCACGCGCAACGGTGACGGCAGCCGCGGCGGCGACCGCGACCGGGATCGCGACCGCGGCGGTGACGAGGACGAGGGCGGTCGCGGACGGCGGGGTCGCCGGTTCCGGGAACGTCGTCGTGGTCGCGACCGCGATGGCGGCGGTGGCGGCGGCGAGGCCCGCGAGTTGGAGATCCGCGAGGACGATGTGCTGCAGCCGGTGGCGGGCATCCTCGACGTGCTGGACAACTACGCGTTCGTCCGCACCTCGGGCTACCTGGCCGGGCCGAACGACGTCTACGTCTCGATGAACCTGGTCCGCAAGAACGGCCTGCGCCGCGGTGACGCGATCACCGGCGCAGTGCGCGCGCCGCGCGAGGGCGACCAGAGCAATCAGCGGCAGAAGTTCGATCCGCTGGTGCGGTTGGACACGGTCAACGGCGGTGATGCCGAGGCGGCCAAGCGGCGGCCGGACTTCAGCAAGCTCACCCCGCTGTACCCGAACCAGCGCCTGCGGCTGGAGACCCAGCAGAACAAGCTGACCACGCGCGTGATCGATCTGATCATGCCGATCGGTAAGGGGCAGCGTGCGCTGATCGTTTCGCCGCCGAAGGCCGGTAAGACGACGATCATGCAGGACATCGCGAACGCTATCGCGGTGAACAACCCCGAGTGCTACCTGATGGTGGTGCTGGTCGACGAGCGTCCCGAAGAGGTCACCGATATGCAGCGTTCGGTGAAGGGCGAGGTCATCGCCTCGACCTTCGACCGCCCGCCGTCAGATCACACCTCGGTCGCCGAATTGGCCATCGAGCGCGCCAAGCGGCTCGTCGAGATGGGCAAAGACGTTGTGGTGCTGCTGGATTCGATCACTCGACTGGGTCGCGCGTACAACAACTCGTCGCCGGCTTCCGGTCGCATCCTGTCCGGTGGTGTCGACTCGACCGCGCTCTACCCGCCGAAGCGATTCCTCGGCGCGGCGCGCAATATCGAGAACGGTGGTTCGCTGACGATCATCGCCACCGCCATGGTGGAGACCGGTTCGACCGGTGACACGGTGATCTTCGAGGAGTTCAAGGGCACCGGTAACGCCGAACTCAAGCTGGACCGCAAGATCGCGGAGCGGCGAGTGTTCCCGGCGGTGGACGTCAACCCGTCCGGTACTCGTAAGGACGAGTTGCTGCTCAGCCCTGACGAGGCCGCGGTGCTGCACAAGTTGCGGCGCGTACTGTCCGGCCTGGATTCTCACCAGGCGATCGATCTGCTCATCGACCGTTTGAAGAAGTCCAAGAACAACCTCGAATTCCTGATGCAGGTCTCCAAGACCGCGCCGGGAGCGATCGACGAGTGAGTGCCGCTCGCGAGTGGCGGGGTGCCGCCACTCGAGCCACTCGCGAGCGACCAGCCGTCTACGACCGGTTATTCGGCCGAGGAAAGGGCCGGAAGTGACGGTCAAGGGCGGCATGCGAGGCGTATGAAATACTGTCCTGTCGGCATTTCCAGCAGGCGATAAATCTGCTCATGCAGAATTCCGAGAACAATCTCGATTTCCCAATTCAGGTCGGCGAGATCGCGTCGGATGCGTTCGAGCATCTGCCGCGCGGCCGAAGGGATCTCGCGTAGGCCGGGTCCCCTCGGCGTTCTCGGGGCGAAGAAGACGACGCCGATGACCGCCGCCCCGGCGACCATGAAGCCGGCGACGATGCCGAGCGGCGTCCCCTCCGCGCCGCTCGGCATCGAAAAGCCTTGCGCCTGGGCATAGTTCACAACGGCCGGGCCGAGATGCGCCGTAGGGTGCCTCGGTGCGGTCAGCCAGCCGACCGCGACAGTGAGAATCAGGCCGATGAAGATCGCCGCGGCGACTCGGGTGGTCATGATTTCTCCCTTCTGTCTCGGCACGCCGGTGTGCTGCCCGTATTCCTGTCGGATTCGCGCCGGAATCCGTATGTGAAACAAATCTACGAACGTCGCTGTTCGTGTACACGAGTAGCGGACTACCCGACTTCAGGGTTGCTCGAGCACGCCGAAGGCGCGTGCCCGGACTTCTTTGGGGTGTGCCGATTCGCCGTGCCGGTCTCGTTTGCGAGGATTCGGCCGGGGCGGGTGGCGCGCACCGCAGCGCTGATCGCGGACGGCCGCGCCGACCGGCGCGAGTAGTGCGCGGATACCGCGGCGCGCCGGGCGGGAACAAACTACTCACCGGGGGCGTTTTGGGTGCGTAACGGCTGGTCTGGCATACTGAACGGTCGTTGCGTCTGCTCCGCTGAGCAGACCTCCCGCCTAAGTCGGTTCCGGTTCACGTCCTGGCGAAATACGCGAGGGCGACCCGGCGACCAATATCGAGAGGACACCCATGAAGGCAGGAATCCATCCGGCGTATGTCGAGACCACGGTCGTCTGTGGTTGCGGCAACACCTTCCAGACTCGCAGCACCAAGGAGTCGGGACACATCACCGTCGAGGTCTGCTCGCAGTGCCACCCGTTCTACACGGGCAAGCAGAAGATCCTGGACACCGGTGGTCGCGTGGCCCGCTTCGAGGCCCGCTACGGCAAGCGCGCCGCCAAGAAGGCCGACGCCAAGTAGCTTCCGCGCCGACGCCCGGTCCTGCCAAGCAGGCCGGGCGTCGGTGTTTTTCTGTGAATTCCGGTCTGGGCCGGAATGACGGACCTTCCGCACGAATCACGGAAATCAAGAGGGAGCACCACAAGTGACGCAACCGTCCGCCATCGACGATGTGCTGGCCGAATATCAGGGCCTGGAAGCACAGCTGGCCGATCCGTCGCTACACAACGATGCGGGCGCCGCGCGCCGGGCGGGCAAGCGGTTCGCCGAGCTCGCCCCCGTCATGGCGACCTACAACAAACTCGAATCCGCCCGCGGCGACCTGGCCACCGCCCGGGAACTCGCCTCCGAGGACTCCGCCTTCGCCGCCGAGGTGCCCGAATTGCAGCGCCAGGTCGACGAACTCGAACAGGCCCTGGCCGACCTGCTGGCCCCGCGCGATCCACACGACGGCGACGATGTCGTACTCGAGGTGAAATCCGGTGAGGGCGGCGAGGAATCGGCGCTGTTCGCGGCCGATCTGGCCCGCATGTACGTCCGCTATGCCGAGCGGCACGGCTGGAAGGTGGAAATCCTCGATGCCACCGTCTCCGACCTAGGCGGATACAAGGAGGCCACGCTCTCGATCAAGAGTCGCGACGCGGCCCGCGACGGCGTGTGGTCGCGATTCAAATTCGAGGGCGGCGTGCACCGGGTACAGCGCGTCCCGGTGACCGAATCGCAGGGCCGCATCCACACCTCCGCCGCGGGCGTGCTCATCTACCCCGAACCGGATGAGGTGGAAGAGGTGCAGATCGACGAGTCCGATCTGCGCGTCGACGTCTACCGCTCCTCCGGTAAGGGCGGACAGGGCGTCAACACCACCGACTCGGCCGTCCGCATCACCCACCTACCCTCCGGCATCGTGGTGACCTGCCAGAACGAACGTTCCCAGCTACAGAACAAGATGCGCGCAATGCAGGTGCTCGCCGCAAGGCTGCAGGCATTGGCCGAGGAGCAGGCCGAGCAGGAGGCCGCCGCGGGCCGGGCCAGCCAGATCCGCACGGTCGACCGTTCCGAGCGCATCCGCACCTACAACTTCCCGGAGAACCGCATCACCGATCACCGCATCGGTTTCAAGGCGCACAACCTGGACGCGGTGCTCGACGGCGATATGGACGCGCTGCTCGACGCGCTCGGCAAGGCGGACCGCGAGGCCCGCATGGCCGCCGAGTGATACCGACGGCATGACCCGGCAAGCGCTGCGTCCGGCCATCAACGAGGCCGCCGCGAAACTGGCGGCGGCGGGCGTGCCGAGTCCGCGCGCCGACGCCGAACAGCTCGCCGCCCATCTGCTCGGTGTGCAGCGGGGCAGGCTGGCTCTGGTGCCGATGGTCGAGCCGGAGCTGCTCGACCGGTTCCGTGGGTTGATCGACCAACGCGCACAACGGATTCCGTTACAGCACCTGATCGGCGTCGCGGCCATGGGGGATATCGAACTCGCGGTCGGCCCAGGTGTTTTCGTGCCGCGGCCGGAGACCGAACTCCTATTCGCCTGGGCGCTGGCGCAATTGGCGACATTGCCGCACGACCACGCGCCGGTGGTCGTCGATCTGTGCACCGGGTCGGGTGCGCTGGCACTGGCCGTCGCGCATGCCAGGCCGGATGCGGAAGTCCATGCGGTGGAACTGGATCCGGCCGCGCTGCGGTGGGCGCGACGCAATGCCGACGCGCGGATCGCGGCGGGGGATACCGCGATCACACTGCACGCCGACGACGTCACCGCCCCGCATCTGCTGTCCGCACTCGACGGGCGGGTGGACATCGTGCTCTCGAATCCGCCCTATATTCCGGTCGGCGCGGTGCTGGAACCCGAAGTGGCCGAACATGATCCGCATCGAGCCCTATTCGGTGGCCCGGACGGCCTCGACGTGATCCGGCCGATGATCCCGACCATCGCGCGCCTGCTGCGCCCCGGTGGCGCGACAGCCATCGAACACGACGACACCAACGGCTCCGGCGTGGCCGCGCTGCTCGCCGACGGCGGTCGCTTCGTCGACGTCGTCGAGCATCCCGATCTGGCCGGAAAGCCGCGCTTCGTCGCCGCGACCCGGGGATGAGCCGTCCGAATTGTCCGCCGAAGCCCGGAAACCATTGGATTGACGGATGGACAACCACCCTGGGGGATGGTGGGCGGATCGGGAACCCGTGACAGGATGGTGGCCGTGAGTACCGTCTACGACTGCGCGGATCTCGATTCGCGCGCCGCCGGATTGACCGCGGCCACCAGTGCGCTGAAATCCGGGCGGCTGGTCGTGCTGCCCACCGACACGCTGTACGGACTGGCGGCCGACGCCTTCGACTCGTCCGCGGTGAGTTCGTTGCTCGCGGCCAAGCGCCGCGGCCGGGATATGCCGGTGCCGGTGCTGGTCGGTTCCTGGAACACCATCGACGGGCTGGTGTTCTCGGTGCGCCCGCAGGCCCGCGAGCTGATCCGCGCGTTCTGGCCGGGCGGCCTGAGTCTCGTTGTGCAGCAAGCGCCTTCGCTGGCCTGGGATCTCGGCGACACCCGAGGCACGGTGATGCTGCGGATGCCGCTGCACCCGGTAGCACTGGAACTGCTGCGCGAGGTGGGCCCGCTCGCGGTGTCGAGCGCCAACGTCTCCGGACAACCGCCCGCGAAGACCTCGGCCGAGGCCCGCGATCAGCTCGGCGACCTCGTCGACGTCTACCTCGACGGCGGCCCCGCCGCCCACGCCGTAGCCTCCACCATCGTCGACCTGACCTCCGACGAACCGCGCATCCTGCGCGAGGGCGCGGTATCCATCGCGCAGGTCGCCGAGGTACTCGGCATGTCCCCGGAATCACTCGCGCCGACGGCGTCGCGGTGAGGGTATGGCCCATCTGACAATCGGAGGCGAGATCATCGGATCGATCGGCTGGAGCTCGGTAGTTCCACTGCGCGAATTGATGCTCGTGCTGTTGATTTCGGCAACGGTCACCTTCCTGGCGACCGGCGGGATTCGGGTCATCGCAATTGCCTTCGGCGCGGTCGCGATACCGCGTGAGCGCGATGTGCACACCAAACCGATTCCGCGGATGGGCGGCTCGGGCATGTATATCGGCCTGGTGGCCGCGATCCTTTTTGCACACCAGTTGCCTGCGCTGCGAAGGGGATTCGACTATCGTCCCGACATCCGGGCGGTGCTGGTGGCGGCGACGCTCATCGTGCTGGTCGGCATCGTCGACGATCGCTGGGGCCTGGACGCGCTCACCAAGTTCGCCGGGCAGGTCACCGCGGCCGGCGTCATGGCGATGATGGGTCTGAGCTGGTACAACATCTACAACCCCTTCACCAACAGCACGGTCTCGTTGGATGCGTTGCAGGGTGGTCTCGTCACCGTTGCGATCACCGTCACCTTGATCAACGCGATGAATTTCGTGGACGGTCTGGACGGTCTGGCCGCCGGGCTCGGGTTGATTTGTGCCGCCGCGGTTTTCGTATTCGTCGTCGGATTGCTTTATGAACAGGGCGGATCGGTCGATACGTATCCGCCCGCACTGCTGGCCGCCGCGCTGGCTGGCGCCTGTCTCGGGTTTCTGCCGCACAATTTCTCACCGGCTCGAATATTCATGGGCGATTCCGGCTCGATGCTCATCGGCCTGGTGCTCGCCGCGGTGTCGACCGGTTCCTCGGGGCGAATTCCGTTGCAGGGTTACGGCACCCGCGACATTGTCGGTCTGCTCTCGCCGCTGTTGCTGGTCGGTGCGGTGATGTTTATTCCGGTGCTGGATCTGGTGCTGGCGATCATTCGGCGGGTGCGGGCGGGGTCAGCTTCTCCACTCCGGACAAAATGCATCTTCATCACAGACTGCTACAGATCGGACATTCACAGCGGCGCGTGGTGTTGCTCATCTATTTGTGGGTCGGCGTGCTCGCATTCGGTGCGGTGGGCACCTCGCTGATGCACTGGCAGCTGGTGGTGCTGCTGGTTGCGGGTGGATTGGTGTTCGCGCTGGTGGTGACCGCTATACCGGGTCTGCGGCGTGGGGAGGCCGCACGGGAGGAACAGCCGTCCAGGTAAAGTCGGGCATCGTGAATTCACCGATCAAACCCGTTGCCGGTCCCGACGCACCGCTGCGCGCCGCGCTGCGCTATGGGTTGATCGGGTTGGCGGTGCTGGTCGTGCTCGCCACCGTGATCGGTGCCGCTGCAGCCGGTTTGCCCGGTTTGTGGGGTGCGCTGCTCGGTGCGGCGATCGGCGGCGGATTCATTCTGACCACCGTCGCGGTGGTGTTGTTCGGCGCGAAATTGCCGCCGAGCACCGCCGGTTTGGTGATGCTGGTGAGCTGGGTCGGCAAGATCCTGGTGGTGCTGGTGGTCGTCGCGATCCTGAACCACTTCGATTTCTACAACCGGGTCGCGCTGTTCCTCACGGTGATCGGCGCACTGTTGATCGTGCTCGGCGCGGAGACGTTCGGCGTTGTGCGGCAGAAGGTTCCGTACGTGACGGTGCCGGATCCCGCCCCCGAATCGGGCGACCGCGTTGCCGATTGAGGGGTCCTGTGCTGGGATTACCCCACCCACCTACACGTTGTCGTAGATAACTTGGTAAAGTGTTGGTAAGCAAGCGACCAAGTGAGGGGCGATCGCAAAGATCGCGCTGATGGCCGCTATGCTTACTGCCGTGCCGGCCGCCCTGGTTTCGGGGCTCCGGTTCTGCATGTCGACGATGTCGCCGACACACGTACAGACGCCAGCGGCGGGTTCACCGCACAGCGAATGACGAATTTCGAGCCGACCTGAGTCGACCCAAATTGATCGTCAATGTCCGATCGAACCGCGGGAATGACCGTACCCGCGGCCCGAACACGGGAGAGAACGCTGAGCGTCACCACTATGGCGGGCGAGTTCCACGCGCCGTCGCTTACCGACTTCTTCCCTCCAGCTGTGCTGTTCGAGGGAACGCCGTTCGAACTCGATCGATTGATGCTGATCCGGATCGTGATGTCGGCGGTGCTGCTGATCGTGATGGTCTTGGCATTCCGAAATCCCCGCATCGTCCCGCGTGGGCTGCAGAACATCGCCGAATCCGGTTTGGTGTTCGTGAAGGAACAGATCTGCGACGAGGTGCTCGGTAAGGAGGCCGGTCGCAAGTTCTTCCCGTTGATCGCGACGATCTTCTTTACGGTTCTCTTTCTGAACTTCTCCAGCATCATTCCGTTCCTGAACATCTCGTCGAATGCCCGAATCGGCATGCCGCTGGTGCTGGCCGTGATCGCGTACCTGGCGTTCAACTACGTGGGTATCAAGAAGTACGGCTTCGTCAAGTACATGCGTAGCAGCGTCGTTGTTCCCGACGTTCCGCCCGCGTTTCACGTGTTGCTGATTCCGATCGAGTTCCTCTCGACCTTCATCCTGCGCCCCTTCACGCTGACGGTCCGACTCATGGCGAATATGCTGGCCGGACATATCATGCTGGTGCTGTTCTTCAGCGCCACCTGGTTCTTCCTGTTCGACGCGACATCCTGGATGAAGGTCTTCTCGCCGTTCTCGCTGCTGGCGGGATTCGGGTTCACGATGTTCGAGATGCTGGTCATTTTCCTGCAGGCGTACGTGTTCGCCCTGCTGACCGCCGTGTACATCGGACTCGCACAACACGCAGATTCGCACTGACCTGACCGCACAACTACCGGATACCTGCTACACCGCGCCGCCCGGCGGGTGAGCAACAGAAAGGGAAAGAAGACTCATGAGCCTCGCGTACCTGGCCCAGGAAGCCGCCTCCAACAGCGACAAGATCAAGGGCTATGGCGCCATCGGCTACGGTCTGGCCGCCATCGGCCCGGGCATCGGCGTCGGCATCGTCGTCGGTAAGGCCATCGAGGGCTTCGCGCGTCAGCCGGAGCTGCAGGGCACCATCCGCACCAACATGTTCCTCGGTATCGCGTTCACCGAGGCCCTCGCCCTCATCGGTCTCGTCGCCGGCTTCATTTTCTGATTCCGATGTACGAGATCACCATGCTCGCGGCGGATAAGGGTGAGGATGTGAATCCCCTTCTCCCCGAAACGTATGACATCGTCTGGTCGATCGTCTGCGTCGCGATTATCGCGGCTGTTTTCTACAAGTACGTGATTCCGCGTCTGATGAAGACGCTCGACGAACGTGCCGACAAGATCGAGGGCGGTATCCAGCGGGCCGAGGCCGCGCAGGAAGAAGCCCAGCTCACGCTGCAGCAGTACCAGCAGCAGTTGGCCGACGCCCGGCTCGAGGCCGCGAAGATCCGCGAGGACGCGCGACTCCAGGGCCAGCAGATCCTCGCGCAGATGCGCGCGGACGCCCAGGCCGAGAGCGACCGCATCGTCGCCGCCGGTCACGCCCAGCTGGAGGCCCAGCGGCAGCAGATCCTGACCGAACTGCGTTCCGAAGTCGGCCGTACGGCCGTAGATTTGGCGGAAAAGATTATCGGCCAATCGGTTTCGGACGAAGCCAAGCAGGCGGCCTCGATCGAGAAGTTCCTGACGGAGCTCGATCAGACCAATGCCGGCATCGGGGTCGGAAGGTAGCGACGCGAAAGTGAGAAGCATGTACGCAGCGAGCCGTGAGGCACGCTCCCGGTCACGGGAGGCGCTTCGGGCCGCTCTGACCGGAAGCGACAGTGTTGCGGCCACGACAGGGTCGGAACTGTTCGCCGTTGTCTCCGTCCTGGACGACCAACGTTCGCTGCGTGTTGCGCTCGCGGACGTGTCGGTGCCGGGCTCGGCGCGCGCCGAGCTCAGCGAACGGGTCTTCGGCGGCAAGGTCAGCGCTGCCACCCTGGCGGTGCTGACCACCGCGGTGGCCCAGAACTGGTCGCGCACCTCGGATCTGGTCGACACCCTGGTGTTGCTCGGCCAGGAGGCACTGCTGGAGTCGGCCGCCGACAGCGGTCGGCTGGACGCGGTGGAGGACGAGCTGTTCCGGCTCGGCCGGATCCTCGACGACAACCCGCAGCTGGAGCAGGCGCTCTCGGATCGGGGCAAGCCCGCGGCGGCCAAGCGTGACCTGATCGCGCGGCTGCTCGCGGGCAAGACCGAGCCGATCACCCGGACCCTCGCGGAACAGGTGGTCAGCAGGTTGCGCAGCAGCGTCGGCCTGGCCTTCGAGCAACTGTCCGATCTGGCGGCGGCCCGCCGCGATCAGATCGTCGCGCATGTGCGCGCCGCGGTTCCATTGACGCAGCAGCAGCGGGAGCGGCTTGCCACCTCGCTGCAGCGCATCTACGGCAAGCAGATCACGGTCCACGTGCAGACCGACCCCGAGTTGCTGAGCGGGCTGGTCGTGCACATCGGCGACGACGTGATCGACGGCAGCGCCACCGGCCGACTGGAGCGGCTGCGCCGCGAACTGGCGTAACCGAGCGCCACCCCCGACATTCGAGACCCACACAGCGAGAGCAGGAAGAACATGGCGGAGCTGACGATCTCCTCCGACGAGATCCGTAGCGCGATCGAGAGCTACACCCAGAGCTACACCCCCGAGACCTCCATCGAAGAAGTCGGTGTCGTCACCGACACCAGCGACGGCATCGCGCACGTCTCCGGCCTGCCCTCGGCGATGGCCAACGAGCTGCTCGAATTCCCGGGCGGTGTGCTCGGCGTCGCGCTGAACCTCGAGGACCGCGAGATCGGTGCGGTCATCCTCGGCGAGTTCGCCGAGATCGAGGAAGGCCAGGAGGTCCGTCGTACGGGTGACGTGCTCTCGGTCCCGGTCGGCGACAAGTTCCTGGGCCGCGTGGTGAACCCGCTCGGCCAGCCCATCGACGGCCTCGGCGAGATCGAGGCCGAGGAGCAGCGCGTCCTGGAGCTGCAGGCCGCCACCGTGCTGCAGCGTCAGCCGGTCGAGGAGCCGATGGCCACCGGCATCACCGCCATCGACGCGCTCACCGCGATCGGTCGCGGTCAGCGTCAGCTGATCATCGGCGACCGCAAGACCGGTAAGACCGCGGTCTGCATCGACGCCATCCTGAACCAGAAGGCGGCCTGGGAGTCGGGCGACCCCAAGCGTCAGATGCGCTGCATCTACGTCGCCATCGGTCAGAAGGGTTCCACCATCGCGGGCGTCAAGTCCGCGCTGGAGGCGCACGGCGCGATGGAGTACACCACCATCGTCGCGGCCCCCGCCTCGGATTCGGCCGGCTTCAAATGGCTTGCGCCGTACACCGGTTCGGCGATCGGCCAGCACTGGATGTACCAGGGCAAGCACGTGCTGATCGTGTTCGACGATCTGACCAAGCAGGCCGAGGCCTACCGCGCCATCTCGCTGCTGCTGCGCCGCCCGCCGGGCCGCGAGGCGTACCCGGGTGACGTGTTCTACCTGCACTCGCGGCTGCTCGAGCGCTGCGCCAAGCTGTCCGACGAGATGGGCGCGGGCTCGATGACGGGTCTGCCGATCATCGAGACCAAGGCCAACGACATCTCGGCGTTCATCCCGACCAACGTCATCTCGATCACCGACGGTCAGGTCTTCCTCGAGTCCGACCTGTTCAACAAGGGTGTCCGCCCGGCGATCAACGTCGGTACCTCGGTTTCCCGCGTCGGTGGCGCCGCGCAGACCAAGGCCATGAAGAAGGTCGCGGGCACCCTGCGTCTGGAAATGGCGCAGTACCGCGAGCTGGAGGCGTTCTCCGCCTTCGCCTCCGACCTGGACGCCGCCTCGCTGGCCCAGCTGGAGCGCGGTGCGCGCTGGACCGAGCTGCTCAAGCAGGACCAGTACTCGCCGGTCCCGGTCGAGGATCAGGTCGTCTCCATCTACCTGGTCGACGCCGGCTACTACGACTCGGTTCCGGTCGCCGACATCCGTCGCTTCAACTCGGAGCTGCTCGAGGATCTGCACCGCCAGGTGCCGCAGGCCTTCGAGTCGATCGCCGGTGGCGCCAAGCCGCTGGCCGACGAGGCCGCCGACCAGATCAAGGCCGCCACCGACCGGTTCAAGCAGGGCTTCCTGGCTTCCGACGGCAGCCGCGTCGTGAACGAGCCCGCCGCCGGTGAGCTCGCACACGAAGAGGTCGAGTCGCTGTCGGTCACCCGCAAGCACGTCGAGAAGTAAGAGCGGGGTCGACCGATGCGTTATTCGATGCTTGAAGGGAGGGTGAACCGTGCCAAGCTTGCGTGAATTGCGCTCCCGCATCCGTGGTGTGAACTCGATCAAGAAGATCACCAAGGCCCAAGAGCTCATCGCGACCTCGCGAATCTCCAAGGCGCAGGCCAGGGTTGCGGCCGCCAAGCCGTACGCCGTCGAGATCACCAAGGTGCTCGGCGAACTGGCCAGTGCCTCGCAGAGCCTGTCGCATCCGCTGCTCACCGAGCGCCCGAACCCGCGCCGGGCCGCCGTGCTGGTCATCACCAGCGACGGCGGCATGTGCGGTGGTTACAACTCCAACGTGCTCAAGCGGGCCGAGGAGCTGATGACCACGCTGCGGCACGAGGGCAAGGAACCGGTGGTGTACGTGATGGGCAACAAGGGCCTCACGTACTACACCTTCCGCAACCGCCCGCCCGCCTCGGCGTGGACCGGTTTCTCGCAGCAGCCGAAGTACACCGACGCCTCCGCCGCCTGCCACCACCTGGTGGACAGCTTCATGGCGGGTTCCGACGGCGAGGTGCCCGCGCCCAACGGCGCCGGGACCATCGAGGGCGTCGACGAACTGCACATCGTCTACACGCGTTTCGTGTCGATGCTGACGCAGACCCCCGAGGTGCGCCGCCTGGCCCCGATCCAGGTGAGCTTCGTCGACGAGAACTTCGATCTCGGCGAGGACTTCGTGTCCGATTCGCCGACGGCGGAACTGCAGGCGCAGTACGAATTCGAGCCCGACGCCGATGTGCTGCTGGCGGCGCTGCTGCCCAAGTACATCAACACGCGTATCTACGCGTCGTTGCTCGACGCAGCGGCATCCGAGTCCGCGGCTCGGCGCACCGCAATGAAGGCCGCCACCGATAACGCCAACGAATTGGCCAGTGTGCTTACCCGGCAGGCGAATACGGTGCGTCAGGCCCAGATCACGCAGGAAATCAGCGAAATCGTCGGCGGCGTCAACGCGCTGGCTTCGAGCTCGGACCGCGACTAGGCGCAGGAAGAGAACATTCAATGACCGCAGCTGTCACTCAAGACAACACGAGTCGGACCGGCGCATCCGCAGGGCGCGTCGCCCGAGTCATCGGCCCCGTCGTGGACGTCGAATTCCCTCGGGGCTCCATCCCTGAGCTGTTCAACGCTCTGCACGCCGAGATCACCCTGCCCTCGGTGGCCAAGACACTGACCCTCGAGGTCGCCCAGCACCTCGGCGACAACATCGTGCGCACCATCTCGATGCAGCCGACCGACGGCCTGGTGCGTGGCGCCACCGTCACCGACACCGGCAAGCCGATCTCGGTGCCGGTCGGTGACTTGGTCAAGGGCCACGTGTTCAACGCGCTCGGCGAGTGCCTGGACTCTCCGGGTCTGGGTCGCGACGGCGAGCAGTGGGGCATCCACCGCAAGCCGCCGAGCTTCGACCAGCTCGAGGGTAAGACCGAGCTGCTGGAGACCGGCATCAAGGTCATCGACCTGCTGACCCCGTACGTGAAGGGCGGCAAGATCGGCCTGTTCGGTGGCGCCGGTGTCGGCAAGACCGTGCTCATCCAGGAGATGATCACCCGTATCGCGCGTGAGTTCTCCGGCACCTCGGTGTTCGCCGGTGTCGGCGAGCGCACCCGTGAGGGCACCGACCTGCACCTGGAAATGGAAGAGATGGGCGTGCTCCAGGACACCGCCCTCGTCTTCGGCCAGATGGACGAGCCGCCGGGCACCCGTATGCGCGTCGCCCTCTCGGCCCTCACCATGGCCGAGTACTTCCGCGACGTGCAGCACCAGGACGTGCTGCTGTTCATCGACAACATCTTCCGGTTCACCCAGGCCGGTTCCGAGGTGTCGACCCTGCTCGGCCGCATGCCGTCGGCCGTCGGTTACCAGCCGACGCTGGCCGACGAGATGGGTGAGCTGCAGGAGCGCATCACCTCGACCCGTGGTCGGTCCATCACCTCGCTGCAGGCCATCTACGTGCCCGCCGACGACTACACCGACCCGGCCCCGGCGACCACCTTCGCCCACCTCGACGCGACGACCGAGCTTTCCCGCCCGATCTCGCAGAAGGGCATCTACCCCGCCGTCGACCCGCTGACCTCGACCTCCCGCATCCTGGAGGCCTCGATCGTCGGCGACCGGCACTTCGCGGTGGCCAACGAGGTGAAGCGAATCCTGCAGAAGTACAAGGAACTTCAGGACATCATCGCCATCCTCGGCATGGACGAGCTCTCCGAGGAGGACAAGGTCCTCGTCGGCCGCGCCCGTCGCCTGGAGAAGTTCCTCGGCCAGAACTTCATCGTCGCCGAGAAGTTCACCGGCCAGAAGGGTTCGGTGGTTCCGCTGGAGCAGACCATCGACGACTTCGACCGGGTCTGCAAGGGCGAGTTCGACCACCTGCCGGAGCAGGCGTTCAACTCCTGCGGTGGTCTCGACGACGTCGAGGCGGCCGCGAAGAAGATCGCCGGAAAGTAGTCACCGATGGCGGAAATGTCAGTTGATCTGGTCGCGATCGAGCGGTTGCTCTGGTCGGGTCAGGCGACGTTCGTCAGCGCGCAGACCACCGAGGGTCAGATCGGCATCATGCCCGGCCACGAGCCGCTGCTCGGTCAGCTGGTCGAGGGCGGCATCGTGAATATTGTTCCGGCCGAGGGCGATCGGATCGTCGCCGCGGTGCACGGCGGATTCTTCTCGGTGACCGCGACCTCGGTCCGCATTCTGGCCGAGTCGGCGGAATTCGCCGATGAGGTGGATGTCGAGGCGGCCCGCCAGGTGCTGGCCGACGCCAGCGCCTCCGAGGAGGAGCAGCTGGCGGCCCAGGCCAGGGTGCGCGCGGTCGAGCAGACGGCGAACGCCTGAGGGCGTCCCGGGTAACGCCCGGGCATGCCAAGCGGCACAAGCGAATAACGGTTCGGACTGCCGGCGGTGCGCACCGCCGGCAGTCCTGTATCCGCGCCGCGTTAGTTGAAAGACATGGCCGTACCGTTTGTAAACTCGTGACGTGGTTGAATGACTTGAACATGGCGTCGAGTGCACGGCGGCGGAGCGAAGGGACGAACGGCATTGCAAACCGGGATGGTTCTGCTGATCATTCTGGTGTTGCTGCTCGTTTTCCTGGCGCTGGCATCGACCTACCGCCTGATCATGCTGCGCCGCGGCGGGACAGCCGCCATTCTGCGGGTATTACCGGCCAAGGGTGGTCAGGGCTGGCGGCACGGCCTGATTCGTTATGACGAGGACCGTTTGGTCTTCTACAAATTGTCGAGTCTGAAGCTGGGACCGGATTCCTCGATTCGTCGTCAAGGCATCGAGATCGGTGATCGGCGCGGTCCGCGCGGCGACGAGTACGACATCATGACCGATGAGATCGCGGTCATCGCGGTCTCCGACAGCGACGGCAGTTTCGAGCTGGCCCTGGATCGCGGGTCGCTTGCCGCATTTCTTTCCTGGGTGGAGTCCCGTCCGTCCGACCGCACTCGTCGCCTGCGCTGAGTGCTGGTGAAAATCGCCTCCGATTTCGTTCCGGCCATGCGCGGGCTGGGGTCGGCTTCGTCGACCGCGCCCATTAGGGTTGCGGTGTGAGTGTGCATCTGACGCGCATCTATACCCGTACCGGCGACGACGGTACGACCGGTCTCAACGATTTCTCCCGGGTGTCGAAGAACGATCCGCGCCTGGTCGCATACGCCGACTGCGATGAAACCAATGCGGCGATCGGGGTCGCCGTCACGCTCGGGCAGCCGGACGAGCGGATTCTCGCGGTGCTGCGGCAGGTGCAGAACGATCTGTTCGATGTGGGCGCCGACCTGTCGACACCTGTTGTCGCGGAACCGAAGTATCCGCCGCTGCGGATCACCCAGCCGTATATCGATCGGCTGGAGGCGTGGTGCGATGAGTTCAATGCCGAACTGCCCGCGTTGAATTCGTTCATTCTGCCGGGCGGTACCCCGCTTGCCGCGCTGTTGCACACCGCGCGGACGGTGGCGCGACGGGCGGAACGTTCGGCGTGGGCCGCCATCGAGGCGTATCCCGACGACACCGGCGTGCTGCCGGCGAAATATCTGAACCGACTGTCCGACTTGCTTTTCATCCTCGGCCGGGTAGCCAATCCGGACGGCGATGTGCTCTGGAAACCCGGCGGTGATCAGGCAAATCCCGAATCCGGCGACTGACTCGGGCAGGCCTGGGTAGGTCATGGATGCGATGACTGTCACGTGACCTAGGGGCAACTGGCCCGGCACGCGTACTCGCGAGACGCGTCCCAACTATCCTTGCACGCAACGGTGCGCCAATACGCGGAGAGGCGGCATGGAACGGTTTTTGGTTACTGGCGGGAATCGGCTCGTCGGTGAGGTCACGGTCGGGGGAGCTAAGAACAGCGTCCTCAAGCTGATGGCCGCGGCTCTCCTCGCCGAGGGCACAACCACCATCACGAACTGCCCGGACATCCTCGATGTGCCGCTGATGGCCGACGTCCTGCGGGGCCTCGGCTGCGATGTCACGATCGATAGCGGCGTGGTCACCATCACGACTCCCGCGGAACCGAAGTATCACGCCGATTTCCCCGCCGTCACGCAGTTCCGTGCGTCGGTGTGTGTGCTCGGTCCGCTGATGGCGCGGTGTAAGCGCGCCGTTGTCGCGCTGCCCGGCGGTGATGCGATCGGTTCGCGTCCGCTCGATATGCATCAGGCCGGTCTGCGGCTACTCGGCGCGACCAGCGAGATCGAGCACGGCTGCGTGGTCGCCCGCGCCGACGAGCTGCAGGGCGCGCGGATCCGGCTCGACTTTCCTTCGGTCGGCGCGACCGAGAACATCCTGATGGCGGCGGTGCTCGCCGAGGGGGAGACGGTGCTGGACAATGCCGCCCGCGAACCCGACATCGTCGACCTGTGCAACATGCTGGTGAGCATGGGCGCCAAGGTCAGCGGCGCGGGCACCTCGGTGCTGACCATTCAGGGCGTCGAGCGGTTGCATCCGACGACGCATCGGGTGATCGGTGATCGGATCGTTGCGGCGACGTGGGGGATCGCCGCGGCGATGACCCAGGGCGATGTGCGCGTCACCGGGGTCAACCCGAAGCATCTCTCGCTGGTGTTGGACAAGCTGCGGTCCGCCGGTGCGCGAATCTCGTTCGAGCAGGACGGTTTTCGGGTGGTGCAGGCGGATCGGCCGCGTGCGGTGAACTTCTCGACCCTGCCGTTTCCGGGTTTCCCGACGGATCTGCAGCCGATGGCCATCGGCCTGGCGGCGATCTCCGACGGCACGTCGATGATCACCGAGAACATCTTCGAGGCCCGGTTCCGGTTCGTGGAGGAGATGATTCGGCTCGGCGCCGATGCGCGCACCGATGGGCATCACGCGGTGGTGCGCGGTATTCCCCGGCTGTCGAGCGCGCCGGTGTGGTCGTCGGATATTCGGGCGGGCGCCGGTTTGGTACTCGCCGGTCTGGTCGCCGATGGAACAACCGAGGTGCACGACGTGTTCCACATCGATAGGGGTTACCCGAAATTCGTGGAGCAACTACAGGCGTTGGGCGGTCAGGTCGAACGGGTCGGCGCGCCGGATTGATCTTGATATTCGGGCGGTTTGGGCATCGGCTCCTCGACGGTGAGCCGAAAACCGTTCTTGACCAGGCGATTTGACATCGCGTCTGGAGCAACGTAACTTTTATCGAGTCAGAGCGACACGGACACCGACCCGGAGCCGAACGGCCTGGGAAACGAGGTAGGACGAGGAGCGCCTGACGATCACACTGGTTCAGATCGAGACCCCAGTTTGCAACTGGGATTGCGTCTGAGCTAAGCTGGAAAAGTTGCCTCACCGATCAATCGAGTTAAACCTTGAGTGATGGTGTGTGCGTGTGTTCTTTGAGAACTCAATAGTGTGTCGATGAATGTCAGTGCCAAATATTTTTGGTTCTGTTCCTCATACCCCCGTGTGAGGGATGGACATTTTTTGTCAGCTAATTTCCGGCTGGCGTTTAAGTTAGGTTTTCGGACTCTGGTTCGAGATACTTTTGATTGCACTCCTGTGGGGGTGTGATTGTGAGTCTTCAACGGAGAGTTTGATCCTGGCTCAGGACGAACGCTGGCGGCGTGCTTAACACATGCAAGTCGAGCGGTAAGGCCCTTCGGGGTACACGAGCGGCGAACGGGTGAGTAACACGTGGGTGATCTGCCCTGTACTTCGGGATAAGCCTGGGAAACTGGGTCTAATACCGGATATGACCTCGGACTGCATGGTTTGGGGTGGAAAGATTTATCGGTACAGGATGGGCCCGCGGCCTATCAGCTTGTTGGTGGGGTAATGGCCTACCAAGGCGACGACGGGTAGCCGGCCTGAGAGGGCGACCGGCCACACTGGGACTGAGACACGGCCCAGACTCCTACGGGAGGCAGCAGTGGGGAATATTGCACAATGGGCGGAAGCCTGATGCAGCGACGCCGCGTGAGGGATGACGGCCTTCGGGTTGTAAACCTCTTTCGACAGGGACGAAGCGGAAGTGACGGTACCTGTAGAAGAAGCACCGGCCAACTACGTGCCAGCAGCCGCGGTAATACGTAGGGTGCGAGCGTTGTCCGGAATTACTGGGCGTAAAGAGCTTGTAGGCGGCTTGTCGCGTCGATCGTGAAAACTCACAGCTCAACTGTGCGCTTGCGGTCGATACGGGCAGGCTTGAGTACTGCAGGGGAGACTGGAATTCCTGGTGTAGCGGTGAAATGCGCAGATATCAGGAGGAACACCGGTGGCGAAGGCGGGTCTCTGGGCAGTAACTGACGCTGAGAAGCGAAAGCGTGGGTAGCGAACAGGATTAGATACCCTGGTAGTCCACGCCGTAAACGGTGGGCGCTAGGTGTGGGTTTCCTTCCACGGGATCCGTGCCGTAGCTAACGCATTAAGCGCCCCGCCTGGGGAGTACGGCCGCAAGGCTAAAACTCAAAGGAATTGACGGGGGCCCGCACAAGCGGCGGAGCATGTGGATTAATTCGATGCAACGCGAAGAACCTTACCTGGGTTTGACATACACCAGAAAGCGGCAGAGATGTCGCCCCCCTTGTGGTTGGTGTACAGGTGGTGCATGGCTGTCGTCAGCTCGTGTCGTGAGATGTTGGGTTAAGTCCCGCAACGAGCGCAACCCTTGTCCTGTGTTGCCAGCGGATTATGCCGGGGACTCGCAGGAGACTGCCGGGGTCAACTCGGAGGAAGGTGGGGACGACGTCAAGTCATCATGCCCCTTATGTCCAGGGCTTCACACATGCTACAATGGCCGGTACAGAGGGCTGCGATACCGTGAGGTGGAGCGAATCCCTTAAAGCCGGTCTCAGTTCGGATCGGGGTCTGCAACTCGACCCCGTGAAGTTGGAGTCGCTAGTAATCGCAGATCAGCAACGCTGCGGTGAATACGTTCCCGGGCCTTGTACACACCGCCCGTCACGTCATGAAAGTCGGTAACACCCGAAGCCAGTGGCCTAACCCCTTGTGGGAGGGAGCTGTCGAAGGTGGGATCGGCGATTGGGACGAAGTCGTAACAAGGTAGCCGTACCGGAAGGTGCGGCTGGATCACCTCCTTTCTAAGGAGCATTCTCCAATGTTGTTGTCACACAGGTGGCGACGCGTTGGCAGAGCCATTACGAGAACGAGTGTTTCTCGGTGGTGCTCATGGGTGGAACGCTGACATGTGCCAGGCCTGTGGTCTGGAGGTAGTCGACACACTGTTGGGTCCTGAAAGAACAGGCGTTCTTTCCAGGCAAGAGATAACGACGAGGCTGGTTCTTCAGTCATACCGCCGGTTTTCCGGGTCGGGTGCTGAGTTGAGGGTTGGTCTTGTGTGTTGTTTGAGAACTGCACAGTGGACGCGAGCATCTTTGTTTGTAAGTGTTTAAGGGCGTTCGGTGGATGCCTTGGCACCAGGAGCCGATGAAGGACGTAGGAGGCTGCGATAAGCCTCGGGGAGCTGTCAACCGAGCTGAGATCCGAGGATTTCCGAATGGGGAAACCCGGCACGAGTGATGTCGTGTCACCCGCCACTGAATATATAGGTGGTGTGGAGGGAACGTGGGGAAGTGAAACATCTCAGTACCCACAGGAAGAGAAAACAACAGTGATTCCGTGAGTAGTGGCGAGCGAAAGCGGAAGAGGCTAAACCGGTTATGTGTGATAGACGGCAGTCGTTGCATGGCCGGGGTCGTGGGATCATTCTTCCTAACTCTGCCGAGTTGGGCGCAAGTCAGAAACCGTTGTGTTAGTCGAATTGGTCTGGGACGGCCAACCGTAGAGGGTGAGAGTCCTGTAGACGAAAACGCGACGGCTTGTGTGGATGACTCCCGAGTAGCAGCGGGCCCGTGAAATCTGCTGTGAATCTGTCGGGACCACCCGATAAGCCTGAATACTACCTGGTGACCGATAGCGGACTAGTACCGTGAGGGAAAGGTGAAAAGTACCCCGGGAGGGGAGTGAAATAGTACCTGAAACCGTGCGCCTACAATCCGTCAGAGCCCTCCTTTGGTGGGGTGATGGCGTGCCTTTTGAAGAATGAGCCTGCGAGTCATCGGTGTGTGGCGAGGTTAACCCGTGTGGGGGAGCCGTAGCGAAAGCGAGTCCGAATAGGGCGCCGCAGTCGCACACTATGGACCCGAAGCGGAGTGATCTACCCATGGCCAGGGTGAAGCGACGGTAAGACGTCGTGGAGGCCCGAACCCACTTAGGTTGAAAACTGAGGGGATGAGCTGTGGGTAGGGGTGAAAGGCCAATCAAACTCCGTGATAGCTGGTTCTCCCCGAAATGCATTTAGGTGCAGCGTTGCGTGTTTCACACTGGAGGTAGAGCTACTGGATGGCCTAGGGGGCCCACAAGCTTACCGAAGTCAGCCAAACTCCGAATGCCGGTGTGTGAGAGCGTGGCAGTGAGACTGCGGGGGATAAGCTTCGTAGTCGAGAGGGAAACAGCCCAGATCGCCGGCTAAGGCCCCTAAGCGTGTACTAAGTGGAAAAGGATGTGGGGTCGCGAAGACAACCAGGAGGTTGGCTTAGAAGCAGCCACCCTTGAAAGAGTGCGTAATAGCTCACTGGTCAAGTGATCCTGCGCCGACAATGTAGCGGGGCTCAAGTACACCGCCGAAGCCGCGGCACTCAGACATGAACCTGCTTTCGAGCCAGGTGTCTGGGTGGGTAGGGGAGCGTCGTGTAGCCAGGGAAGCGGCGGGGTGACCTAGTCGTGGAGGCTGCGCGAGTGAGAATGCAGGCATGAGTAGCGAAAGACGAGTGAGAAACTCGTCCGCCGAATGACCAAGGGTTCCTGGGCCAGGTTAATCCGCCCAGGGTGAGTCGGGACCTAAGGCGAGGCCGACAGGCGTAGTCGATGGACAACGGGTTGATATTCCCGTACCCGTGTATCCGCGCCAAATATCGAATCATCTGTGCTAACCATCCAAAAGCGGATGGACCTCCTTCGGGAGGCCGGAAGTGGCTGCATGGGATCCTGGGTGTAGTAGGTAAGCGATGGGGTGACGCAGGAAGGTAGCTGGGCCAGGTGATGGAATACCTGGTGTAAGCCTGTAGGGCGTGGCATAGGCAAATCCGTGCCGCACAAGCCTGAGAGGTGATGCGTAGCCGATTGAGGCGAATTCAGTGATCCTATGCTGCCGAGAAAAGCCTCTAGTGAGTTGGTACACGGCCCGTACCCCAAACCGACACAGGTGGTCAGGTAGAGAATACCGAGGCGATCGAGAGAACTGTGGTTAAGGAACTCGGCAAAATGCCCCCGTAACTTCGGGAGAAGGGGGACCAACGCTGGTGACGGAACTTGCTTCCTGAGCTGGTGGTGGTCGCAGAGACCAGAGAGAAGCGACTGTTTACTAAAAACACAGGTCCGTGCGAAGTCGTAAGACGATGTATACGGACTGACGCCTGCCCGGTGCCGGAAGGTTAAGAGGACCGGTTAGCGCCCTTTGGGTGCGAAGCTGAGAATTTAAGCCCCGGTAAACGGCGGTGGTAACTATAACCATCCTAAGGTAGCGAAATTCCTTGTCGGGTAAGTTCCGACCTGCACGAATGGCGTAACGACTTCTCTGCTGTCTCAACCACAGACTCGGCGAAATTGCATTACGAGTAAAGATGCTCGTTACGCGCGGCAGGACGAAAAGACCCCGGGACCTTCACTATAGCTTGGTATTGGTGTTCGGTACGGTTTGTGTAGGATAGGTGGGAGACTGTGAAGCGGGCACGCCAGTGTTCGTGGAGTCGTCGTTGAAATACCACTCTGGTCGTATTGGACTTCTAACCTCGGGCCATGATCTGGTTCAGGGACAGTGCCTGGTGGGTAGTTTAACTGGGGCGGTTGCCTCCTAAAATGTAACGGAGGCGCCCAAAGGTTCCCTCAGCCTGGTTGGCAATCAGGTGTCGAGTGCAAGTGCACAAGGGAGCTTGACTGTGAGACTGACAGGTCGAGCAGGGACGAAAGTCGGGACTAGTGATCCGGCACCGGCATGTGGAAGCGGTGTCGCTCAACGGATAAAAGGTACCCCGGGGATAACAGGCTGATCTTCCCCAAGAGTCCATATCGACGGGATGGTTTGGCACCTCGATGTCGGCTCGTCGCATCCTGGGGCTGGAGTAGGTCCCAAGGGTTGGGCTGTTCGCCCATTAAAGCGGCACGCGAGCTGGGTTTAGAACGTCGTGAGACAGTTCGGTCTCTATCCGCCGCGCGCGTCAGAAACTTGAGGAAGGCTGTCCCTAGTACGAGAGGACCGGGACGGACGAACCTCTGGTGTGCCAGTTGTCCTGCCAAGGGCACCGCTGGTTAGCTACGTTCGGAAGGGATAACCGCTGAAAGCATCTAAGCGGGAAGCCTGTTCCAAGATGAGGTTTCTCTCCCACTTGATGGGTTAAGGCCCCCTACAGACCATGGGGTTGATAGGCCGGAACTGGAAGCCCAGTAATGGGTGGAGGTGACTGGTACTAATAGGCCGAGGACTTACCAACAAAGAAGCTACGCGTCCACTGTGCGGTATCTGAAACAACACACGCACACCCTTCGAGCCCGGGGATCATCCGGTGGTTCGGGTGGGTGTGGATAGTTTCATAGAGTTACGGCGGTCATAGCGGTAGGGAAACGCCCGGTCCCATTCCGAACCCGGAAGCTAAGCCTGCCAGCGCCGATGGTACTGCACTCGACAGGGTGTGGGAGAGTAGGACACCGCCGGAACATACATTCACGAAAGCCCCCCAACACTGTTGGGGGGCTTTCGTCATTTTATAGACCTTTCGCTGCCGTCGAGACCCGCGGTCACCGGCACTGTTGGTTCTCGCACCCGGTGTGTATACCGCGCATTCGATGTACAGGGTGCCCGGTTGGTGGACGGTGTGCGAAGCCAAATACCTACGCGCACAAAGACAATTCCCGATCGGGAACCGACCGCGCCAACCCTCGGGGGTGCGGGAGCCAATCTATGCGCACAAGGATAACTGTGAATGTGCCATCGGCTGGGGGAGTAATAATTGTTGTCTAACTCTGAGCGACAAACGCAGGATGCGAACCCGGATTTCGCTCAGAGTTAGACGCTAACTACCCTGTCCGACTCGAATCGGGGTGGCCAGCGCAAACATTCAGCTTCCTACGCCGACTATCGCATTGCTAGTGAGCGGTTTCGGGCCTGCCGCCGGGCACTCGGGATATACCAGCGCGCCCGCGGCCGGGCCCTAGGAAAGGATGCGCCGCTCCCAGTCTCCCAGCGTATTCACAGGGAACATGCAGCGCGCCCGGAGCGCGGGAAAAGATCATGGGTATCGGGTGGTGGAGAGCCGCCGATGCCGAGCCAGACGGAGGTGGACATGGTCACCGCGACGACATCTGTCGATCGTGTGTCGACGGATCATGTTTCGGTCGAGTCCGATAAACCCTCGCGTCGTTGGCGTCTCCCGTTGCCGGTGACGCTCGGGTATCTGGCGGGGCTCGTTGTGGTCGCGGTGGCGCTGTCCGCGTTGAGCGAATCCGCGCAGACCGGTGTCATCCTGCACACCAGCACGAACCTGCACAATCTGTTGCACGGGCATATCAGCACGCTGTTCGCCAGCGCGTTCGTGATCGGTGACGCGGCCGTCGCGCTGACCATCCTCCCGCTGCTCGCCTGTCTGCTCGCGCTGGCCGAATTGCGGTTCGGTTCAGGGCAATTGGTGCGTATTTTCCTGGCGGGTCATATCGGTGCCACGCTGCTCGTCGCGGTCGGGCTCTGGATCGCGGTGACCGCGGAATGGATGCCGCAGAGCATCGGCTGGGCAGAGGACGTCGGGATCAGTTACGGCGCGATGGCGGTGCTCGGTGCGTTGGTCGCGGTGTTGCCGAGGCCGTGGCGGATCGCCTGGATCGTCGGCTGGTTCGTGGTCGCCGTGGAAGGCGCGGTGGTCGGGCAGACTTTCACGAATGTCGGCCATCTGCTGTCGCTGCTCATCGGTGTCGCGGCCGGCTATACGCTGCTGCGCACCCGTCAGGTCGCCCGCCGCGGGTTCACAAAAGTGGAGTGGCTGCTGCTGCTCGGCGCGACCGTCCTGGCCGCCGGTCTCCTCCTGGGCTGACGCCGCACCGCCGACACGCGTGGCGGGCTGCCGGAAACCGGTGCGGGGCGCTCGCCTAGAGTGCTTGGGTGCGCCTCGTGATTGCTCGTTGCCAGGTTGACTATGTCGGTCGGTTGACCGCTCATCTCCCGATGGCCCGCAGGCTGCTGCTGATGAAGGCGGACGGCTCGGTGCTTGTGCATTCGGACGGCGGCTCGTACAAGCCGCTCAACTGGATGAGCCCGCCCTGCTGGCTGGAGGAGCGCGATGGCGCCGATATTCCCGAAGGGGCACAGGCGCTTTGGGTGGTCACCAATAAGGCGGGGGAGGAACTGCGGATCACCATCGAGGACGTCGAACACGACTCCTCGCATGAGCTCGGTGTCGATCCGGGTCTGGTGAAGGACGGTGTCGAAGCCCATCTGCAGGAGCTGCTCGCCGAACATGTGCAGACGCTCGGCGCCGGCTACACGCTGATCCGCCGCGAATACATGACCGCGATCGGCCCGGTGGATCTGCTGTGCCGCGACGCGGGCGGCTCCACCGTCGCTGTGGAGATCAAACGGCGCGGCGAGATCGACGGTGTCGAACAGCTCACCCGCTACCTCGAACTACTCAACCGTGACCCGCTGCTGGCGCCGGTCGCCGGGGTGTTCGCGGCGCAGCAGATCAAACCGCAGGCCCGCACGCTGGCCGAGGATCGCGGCATCCGCTGTCTCACCCTCGATTACGACGCCCTGCGCGGCACGGAGAGCAACGAGTTCCGTCTGTTCTGATGTCGGGCTCCAGACGCGCCAGAGCGGCGTTGGTTGTCGCAGGCGCGGTGTTGGTGGCCGCGGGCGGAGTCGCCTGTGCGGATCAGCACGCCGATGCTGCCGCCGCGGTGAAAGATCTACTGCACGGCCATGATTGGACACATTTCGCGGGTGCCGAGGTGGGTGCGGACGGTCTGCGCATCACGCCGCTGGACCGAAAGATCGTGCGGCAGGACGGATCCGGTGGTCAACCGAATCCGCCGGTGAACCTGCGCGGGCCGCGGCTGCGGATCGACGGGGACTTCGAGGTGACCGCGACGATGCGCGATATCGGATCCCGCGGCGCGTATCTGCAGCTGTATTCGGGTGTTCCGGTCGTATACGACGAGTGGCGTTACGAGCCGCCGTCGCTGCGTTTCGGTATCGCGGGCGGCAAACTGCAGGTGGCGGTGTGGGATGGGCGCGCGGACCGGCCCGCGCAGACCCGGTCGTTCGGTGCCGATCTTGCGGGCGCCGTGACGGTGACGGTGCGTACCGACGGCAATATCGCCGTGCTGTCCGTCGACGGCAAAGAGGTCGGTAGCGTGCCGGACGGCGATATCTTCGATGGTGCGACGGTCTGGTTCGGTGCGGACGCCGAACTCGGCGGCGGCTGGACCCTGACCTCGCTGACCGCGCGCCCCGAGCCGGGCCGGCACCTTTCGGTGCTGGATTCGCTTGCACCGCAAGAGAGTCCGGGTTCGAAATCGCTGCGTGTGGACGCGGCGAAACTGTCGCGGCCGTTCGAGATGGGTACGGCGCTGGCCAGTGGTCCGCTGGCGAGTGACGCGGCCTATCGCGCCTTCGCGGCGGCCCAGTACGGAATGTTCACGCCGGAAAACGATTTCAAACCCCAATTCTTGCAGCCCCGGCGCGGAGTATTCGCCTTCGCCGAGGCCGACGGGCTCATCGATTTCGCCCGCGCCAACGCTATGAAGGTGCACGGGCACACCCTGGTGTGGCATGAGGCGCTGCCGCAGTGGATGCGCAAGGTGTCGGGCCCGGATGCGGTGCGGCAGACCATGTTCGACCACATCGACGCGGTGGCCGGGCATTTCCGCGGACAGGTCGCCGAATGGGATGTGGTGAACGAGCCGATCTCGGACGATCCGGCCGATTATGCCAACGGCAACAACGGAATTCGGTCCGGGCGCAATATCTGGTTCCAGGCGCTCGGCGAACAGTACATCGACGAGGCGTTCCGCCGGGTGCGCGCGATGGATCCCGATGCGAAGCTCTACATCAACGAATACGGCGTCGAGGCGGACGGGCGGCGCTGGGATGCGTTGCTGGCGTTGGTGACTCGGTTGAAGGAGCGCGGTGTGCCGATCGACGGCGTCGGCTTCCAGGGGCACGAATACACTGAGGACGACCGGATTTCGGGTGAAACCTTCCGAAAACACGTGCGCGCCTTGGCCGCGCTCGGTATGCAGTCGCGGGTTTCGGAAATGGATGTGCTCGTAGAGCCCGATGAGCACGATATCCAGGCAAAGCAGTTCGCCGAACGGTTGGCGGTGTGCAAGGACGAACCATCCTGCACGAGCTTCAGTACATGGGGTTTCACCGACAAATACGGATCGACCGCGACACCGCGAAAGTATCCGGTCGCACCTGCCGATGCACTGCCCATCGACGCCCGAATGCGGCCGAAACCGGCCTATTCGGCCATGCTGGCCGAACTGCCCGGCTGAACCCTGTTTAGTCTGGTTGCTATGCCTCGACGAAAACCGCGCGCAGGCCGTCGGGAACCGTCCGGCGGCGCACCGCTCGGCGACGTTTTCGGCCGGACCGAGCCAGGTCCGGAAGGCGATGAAACCTACGTCGTGCGTACCGTTCCCGGTACCCGCGCCGTGAAAATCTATCGGTGTCCGGGCTGCGACCACGAAATCGCCCCCGGCGTAGCGCATATCGTCGCCTGGCCCGCCTACGGCGGCGAGGACGACCGCCGCCACTGGCACCGCGGCTGCTGGGACGGTCGCCAAACCCGCCGCATCACCCGCCGCTGGTCGTGAAAACCGTTGGGCCGGAGCCGGAAACGCCGGATTGATCCAGACCATCTGGTATGTCTGATTGGCCCGTAAATAGGGAAAGCCGCCCCGGGGGTGGGGCGGCTTTCGGCTGAGTGGTGGTACGTCGTCGCCGTTGTTTCTCGGATCCGACGTCAGGAGATGTCGGCGTTCTCGCGCTCGTCGGCGTCGATCTCCTCGTCGGAGCCGACCTCGGGGATGGCCTTGGTCCGCGAGCCCTGGACCGACTTCTGCGAGCCGCCGATGGACTTGCGCTGATCCGGAACCCCGTCCAGCAGTTCGCTTTCCCGGTTGACGGCCGCCAGCATGGCGGGCACCGAGTCGAGCTGGCCGCGGATACCGAGCAGCTGGGCCAGGACCCGGCCGCGCAGCACGCGCATCTCCTCGGCCAGTTCCTTGGCGTGCGCGATCTTGCGCTCGGAGGTCTGGGTGGCGGAGGTGATGAGGCGGTTCGCCTCGTCGGTGGCGTCCTTGATGCGCTGCGCCGCCTCGGCGCGGCTGGTGGCCTCCAGCTCCTCCATGGCGCGGGTGAGCTTGGTGCGCCGCTCGGCCATGGTGACCTCGAAGTCCTGCTGGGCCGCCTTGCGCTTGGCCTCGGCCTCCTTACCGAGGCGGTCGGCCTCGGCCTGGGCGGCCTCGATGATCTTCGCGGATTCGGTACGCGCGTTGGCAAGGGTCTGCTCGAATTCGATCTCGAGCGCCTCGCGCTTCTCCTTGGTCTCCGCGAGCAGCGACTCGTATTTGCCGCGCATTTCGGTGGCCTGCTGCTCGGCGATCGACACCATCTCGGCGGCCTCGGCCTGCGCCAGCGCGCGGACCTCGGAGGCCTCGTCCGAGGCGAGGCGCAGCATGCGCGAGATGCGGTCGGACATACCTTCCGCGGTGGTCGGCGGAACGGAGAGCCGGTCGACCTCCTTGCGGAGTTCGTCGATCTCGTCCCGCGCGTCCTCGAGCTGCGCGGCGAGGTTACGTGCTTGTGCCGCAGCGGCATCGCGGTCGGTGGCGGTGACCCTTAGCTCCGCATCGAAGCGGTCGAAGTAGTTACGCACCTCGTCTTGCGCATAACCCTTGCGCACAACGGTGAAGGGCAGTGCAACGAAGCGATTGCGATCGGACTCAGGTGACGACATGGCACACAAACTACAGCCTACTGAGACCTCATGGTGACTCGACCGCGAATGTGATTCCAACGAGTTTTTTTGGACCCGATCTTGATACTAGTGCGTAACATTCGCGTTCGGCTCGACCAGCTCGATCAGCACACCGCCAGCATCCTTCGGGTGGATGAAATTGATGCGCGAATCGGCGGTTCCGGACCGCGGTTCGTCGTACAGCAAACGCAGTCCGCGACCGCGCAGATGAGCGGAGACGGCATCGAGATCGGTAACCCGGTAAGCGAGTTGCTGCAGGCCGGGGCCGCTGCGATCGATGAACTTGGCGATGGTCGACTCCGCGTTGAGGGGCGCCAGCAACTGCAGGGCAGTGGCGTCGTCGGCGGCGCCGGGGAGCGAGAGCATCGCCTCGTGCACGCCCTGGCTCTCGTTGACCTCGCGATGGGTCTCGATCATGCCGAGATTCTCGGCGTACCAGGCGATTGCGGCATCCAGGTCGGGCACGGCGATGCCGACGTGGTCGACGGCGATGACGTAGTCGCCCGGGATGAAACCGGATGGATCCATAACGTTGCTCACTACTCGAAAGTAGCGCGTACCTGCGTGTCGGGGTGTTGGCGACACCGGTTACCGTTGAGTACAAAGACCATGCGATAGAAAGTGCGAGGCCTCGTCGTGACTACTTCCGTGATCGTCTCCGGTGCGCGTACCCCCGTCGGACGACTGCTCGGCGGGCTCAAGGACTTCAGCGGTTCGGCCCTCGGCGGGCTGGCGATCAAGGCCGCGCTGGAGAAGGGCGGCGTCCGGCCCGAGCAGGTCGATTATGTCATCATGGGTCAGGTGCTCACCGCCGGTGCGGGCCAGATCCCGGCCAGGCAGGCCGCGGTGGCCGCGGGCATCCCGATGGATGTGCCCGCGTTGACGGTGAACAAGGTGTGCCTTTCGGGCATCAACGCGATCGCGCTCGCGGATCAGCTGATTCGCGCCGGTGAATACGAGATCGTGGTGGCCGGCGGCCAGGAATCGATGAGTCAGGCGCCGCATCTGCTCGAAAAGAGCAGGGAGGGTTACAAATACGGCGATGTGACGCTGCGCGATCACATGGCCTACGACGGTCTGTACGACATCTTCACCGACCAGCCGATGGGCGCGCTCACCGAGCAGCGCAACGATCTCGACCCCGTCAGTCGCGCGGATCAGGACGCGTTCGCGGCGGCCTCGCATCAGCGTGCGGCGGCGGCGTGGAAGAACGGCGTCTTCGACGACGAGGTGGTGCCGGTGTCGGTGCCGCAGCGCAAGGGCGACCCGGTGCTGGTGACCGCCGACGAGGGCATTCGCGCCGACACCACGGTGGAGTCGCTGAGCAAGCTGCGTCCGGCGTTCCGCAAGGACGGCACGGTGACGGCGGGCAGCGCCTCGCAGATCTCCGATGGCGCGGCCGCGGTGGTGGTGATGAGCAAGGCGAAGGCGCAGGAGCTCGGGCTGAGCTGGATCGCCGAGATCGGCGCGGCCGGTGTCGTCGCCGGTCCGGATTCGTCGCTGCAGGAGCAGCCGGCCAACGCGATCCTGAAAGCCTGTGCGAAACAGGGCATTTCGCCCACCGATCTGGATCTGGTGGAGATCAACGAGGCATTCGCCGCGGTCGGCGTCGCCTCGACCCGCAAGCTCGGGATCGACCCGGCGAAGGTGAACGTCAACGGCGGCGCCATCGCGATCGGGCATCCGCTCGGTATGTCGGGTGCGCGGATCCTGCTGCACCTGGCGCTGGAGCTGAAGCGGCGCGGCGGCGGGATCGGTGCGGCCGCGCTGTGCGGCGGCGGTGGTCAGGGTGATGCGCTGATCATCAAGGTGTAGTCGCGGTAGTGAGCGAGCGCAGCGAGTGAACCATCGACGCAGCAGCCAACGGCTTGCATCGAGGCCGAGCGCCAGCGAGGCATCGATGTGAGCCGTTCGACTACGACCGCCTGTAGTGCATCGGGCAGAATGGTGCCCATGGGCAACTTCTTCGACTTGAGCACCGTGGCCAAGCGGTTCCGCTTCATCGCGGTGCTGGAGGCGATCTCCTGGGTCTTCCTGATCGTCGGCATGGTGTTCAAGCGGCTCCCCGAGCCGGTGACCTGGCCGGTCAAGGTATTCGGCATGACGCACGGGATCATCTTCATCCTGTTCGTGCTGACCGCCGTGCTCGCCGCCCGCGAGCTGGCCTGGACCTGGAAGACGACGGTGCTGGCGCTGCTGTCCAGCATTCCGCCGTTCTGCACCGTGCTGTTCGAGGTGTGGGCGGTGCGCAACGGCAAGCTCGGTGAGCTGAGCAACAGCGTCGCGAGCGATACTGCGGCCCCCGCATCCGCGACGTCATGACAAACTGGAAACCGTGACTCGACCTGCTTCCCGTCGTCCCTCGCCCGCCGTTGCCGCCGCCATGTCCGGTGCGGTGGATCTCTCCAGCCTGAAGCAGCCCGCCGCCACCGCCGCCGGGGCGCCCGCCGGCGGTTACGCGGTAGGTGAGGCGGACTTCGAAGCGAAGGTGCTGCGGCGCTCGCTGCAGGTGCCGGTGGTGGTCGTGCTGTATTCACAGCGCAGCCCCGGCAGCGTCGAGCTGGTGCGCACGCTGGAGCGGCTCGTCGAGGCCGACGGCGGCACGTGGGATCTGGCCACCGTCGAGGCCGAGGCCAATATGCGGATCGCGCAGGCGCTGCGGGTGCAGGGCATTCCGACCGTCATCGCCATCGCCGGCGGCCAGCCGCTCGCGGATTTCGAAGGGGCGCAACCGGAACCGCAGGTGCGCCAGTGGCTCAACGCCGTGGTCGACGCGGTGGCGGGCAAGTTGGAGGGTGGCGCGCCCACACCGGAGCCGACGGAGGATCCGCGATTCGTCGCCGCGGAGGAGGCGCTGGAGCGCGGCGATCTGGCCGGCGCCGAGGCCGCCTACGAGGCGGTCATCGCGGCCGAGCCGAATAATGAAGAGGCCAAGAACGCGCTGCGTCAGCTGCGTTTCCTGGCCCGCGCCCAGGAGGTGCCGGAGTCCGCGGTCGCCGCCGCCGACGCCGATCCGGCGAATCTGGATGCCGCATTGGAAGCCGCCGATGTCGAGGTGCTCAATCAGCGGCCCGAGGCCGCCTTCGATCGTCTGATCGCCCTCATCAAGCGCACCAGCGGCGACGACCGCACCCAGGTCCGCACCCGCCTGCTCGAACTCTTCGAATTGTTCGACAAGGCAGAGCCTTTCGTCGTCGCGGCCCGCCGCAAACTGGCCACCGCCCTGTACTGAACCCGGCTGTTACTGAACCCGAAAAGCCCTCCGGCGCGGCGTCTTTCACGCCGCGCCGGAGTCACGGTTCGGGGGTGAGCCAGACGGCGCTGTTGGGGGCCAGGGCTACCACGGCGGAGGCGGGGCGGCCGTGCCATGGTTCGTCGGTGGCTTTCACGCCGCCGAGGTTGCCGATGCCGGAGCCGCCGTATTCGATGGCGTCGGTGTTGAGGATTTCGCGCCAGGTGCCGGTGCTGGGGAGGCCGACGCGGTATTCGCCGTGCACCGAGCCGGAGAAGTTGTATACGCAGGCGACGACCGAACCGTCGGAGCCGTAGCGGAGGAAGGCGAGCACGTTGTTGGCGCGGTCGTCGGCCTCGATCCAGGAGTAGCCGCCGGGGGCGGTGTCCTGGCTCCACAGCGCCGGATGCGCGCGGTAGACGGTGTTGAGATCCCGTACGGTGGTCGAAATGCCTTCGTGCAGAGGGTTTTTCAGCTCGTCCCAGTCCAGGCCTCGGTCGTGCGACCATTCCCGGAACTGGCCGAAGTCCTGGCCCATGAACAGCAGCTGCTTGCCGGGATGGGCCCACATGTACGCCAGCAGCGCGCGCACCCCGCCCGCCTTCGCGAAATCGTCGCCGGGCATGCGGGTCCACAGCGTGCCCTTGCCGTGCACCACCTCGTCATGGCTGATGGGCAGCACATACGTTTCGCTCCACGCGTACACCAGCGAGAAGGTGATCTCGTTGTGGTGCCATGACCGGTGGATCGGGTCGCGGGACAGGAAGCCGAGGGTGTCGTGCATCCAGCCCATATTCCATTTCATGGTGAAGCCGAGACCGCCGACATCGGTGCCGCGGGTGACGCCGGGCCATGCGGTGGATTCCTCGGCGACGGTGACGACGCCGGGATAGCTGCGGTGCACATTGTCGTTGAGGTCCTGGAGGAAGTGCACGGCCTCCAGATTTTCCCGGCCGCCGTACACATTGGGTTCCCAACCGCCCTCGGGCCGTGAGTAATCCAGGTAGAGCATGGAGGCCACGGCGTCCACCCGCAGCCCGTCGACGTGGAATTCCTCGATCCAGTAGCGGGCGTTGGCGACGAGGAAGTTGCGCACCTCGTGCCTGCCGAAGTCGAAAACGTAGGTGCCCCAGTCGAGTTGTTCGCCGCGGCGTGGATCGGCGTGTTCGTAGAGCGCGGTGCCGTCGAACCGAGCCAGCGCCCATTCGTCGCGCGGGAAATGCGCGGGCACCCAGTCGAGGATGACGCCGATGCCCGCCGCGTGCATGGTGTCGACGAAGGCGCGGAAGTCGTCGGGGGAGCCGAAACGCGCTGTGGGAGCGTAATAGGAGGTGACCTGGTAGCCCCACGAGCCGCCGAACGGATGTTCGGCGACGGGCAGCAGCTCGATGTGGGTGAAACCGGCCGCGTGCACGTAATCGGCCAGCTGCCTTGCCAATTCGCGGTAGCCGAGGCCCGGCCGCCAGGAGCCGAGATGCACCTCGTAGATGCTCATCGGCGCCCGGGTCGGGTCGGTGTGCGCGCGGGTTTCCAACCAGCCCTTGTCATTCCAGACGTAGTGGCTCTCGGTGACCACCGACGCGGTGGCCGGCGGCAGTTCGGTGGCGAAGGCCAGCGGGTCGGCGTGGTCGACGGTGCGGCCGTCGGCGCCGTGCACCCGGTACTTGTATTTCGTGCCGACCCCGACGCCGGGGATGAAGACCTCCCACACCCCGGAGCGGCCGAGCGAGCGCATCGGCGCGGTGTTCCCGGCCCAGCCGTCGAAATCGCCGATGACGGTGACGCCCCTGGCATTCGGCGCCCACACCGCGAACGAGGTGCCGTGCACCTCGCCGTCGAGCGTGGTGTAGCTGCGCGGGTGCGCGCCGAGCGCCTCCCACAGCCGTTCGTGCCGTCCCTCGCCGATCAGGTGCAGGTCGAGTTCGCCGACGGTGGGCAGGAAGCGGTATCCGTCGGCGCCGATGACGGTTTGACCGCCGGGGTAGCTGGTGACGATCCGGTAGTCCATGAGGTCCGGATACGGCAGCACACCGGCGAAGATGCCGTGCCCCAGCGATTCCAGCGGATGGTCGACGCCGCCGACGCGGGCCTGCACCGTCTCCGCGTGCGGGCGCAGCACCCGGACCATGGTGCCGTCCGGATGCGGGTGCGCGCCGAGCACGGTGTGCGGATCATGGTGTGTGCCCGCGGCGATGAGCAGCAGATCGCGGCGGTTCATCGGAATGTCCTGCGGTAGGCCAGTTCCGTGCGCTGCTGCTGCGGAACGGGCGGCAGCGCGAGGATGTGCGCGACCGCCTTCGGTGGGTCGAGTCGCACGTAATTCGTTTGGGCCCAGTGGTATTCCTCGCCGGTGACCTCGTCGACGACCACCGGATGGTCGTGCCATTCGCGGCCGATCGCGGGCAGATCCAGCGAAATCATCCCGTGCTCGGTGCCGTACGGGTTGAGGTTGACCACGATGAGCACGGCGTCGCCGCTGATCGGATCGATCTTGGAGTAGGCGAGCAGCGCCTCGTTGTCGACGGGATGGAAGTGGATGCAGCGCAGCTGCTGCAGCGCGGGATGGGCGCGGCGGATCTCGTTGAGCCGAGTGAGCCAGGGCTCCAACGATTCCTCGCGCGCCAGCGCCTCGCCGAACGGGCGCGGGCGCAGCTCGTACTTCTCCGAATCGAGGTATTCCTCGCTGCCGGGACGCACCGCCTGATGTTCGAACAGTTCGAAGCCGGAGTACACGCCCCAGGCGGGTGACAGGGTCGCGGCGAGCACCGCGCGGATGGCGAACATTCCGGGCCCGCCGTGCTGCAGGCTCTCGTGCAGGATGTCGGGCGTGTTCACGAAAAGGTTGGGCCGGGCCTCATCGGCCTTGTCCGCCAACTCTTTCCCGAATTCGGCCAGCTCACCCTTGCCGACCCGCCAGGTGAAATATGTGTAGGACTGGCTGAATCCGCGCCGGGCCAGGCCGTAGAGCCGGGCAGGGCGGGTGAACGCCTCGGACAGGAAGATCACGTCCGGATCGGTGGTGCGCACCTGCGCGATCAGCCATTCCCAGAAGTCGGCGGGTTTGGTGTGCGGGTTGTCGACGCGGAAGATCTTGACGCCCAACGCGATCCAATGCCGCACCAGATGCAGTACGGCCGCGTAGATGCCGTCAGGGTCGTTGTCGAAATTGATCGGGTAGATGTCCTGGTACTTCTTGGGCGGGTTCTCGGCGAAGGCGATGGTGCCGTCGGGCAGCGTGGTGAACCACTCCGGATGCGACCGCACCCACGGATGGTCGGGTGCGCACTGCAGGGCCAGGTCCAGCGCCACTTCGAGGCCGAGTTCGTTTGCGGTGGTGACGAATTCGACGAAATCCGGTTCGGTGCCGAGGGCCGGGTGGATGGCGTCGTGCCCGCCGTCGCGCGATCCGATGGCCCACGGCGAGCCGACATCGTCCGGTTCCGCGGTGAGGGAATTGTTGCGGCCCTTGCGGTTCACCTCGCCGATCGGGTGGATCGGCGGCAGGTAGACGACATCGAAGCCCATGGCGGCGATGCGCGACAGCTCCTTGGTCGCGGTGGCGAATGTGCCGTGGATCGGTTTGCCGTCCGCGTCCCGGCCGCCGGTGGAGCGCGGGAAGAATTCGTACCAGGAGCCGTAGAGCGCGCGATGCCGCTCGACGTACACGGTGTGCTGCGGGCCGCGGGTGATCATGTCGCGCAGCGGGGTCTCCCGCAGGATCTCCGCGACCTCCTCGGCGAAGGCGGGTGCGACCCGGGCGGGCAGCTGCTGCCCCTCGTCGCGCAGGGCGGCGGCGACGGCGCGCAGCCGCAGGAATTTCGTCTTCGGCAGGGCCAGCGCGGCGCGTTCGAAGAGTCGCGCGCCGATTTCGAGGTCGTTGGCCAGGTCGGCCGCGCTCTGGCCGACGGCCAGCTTCGCCTCGACCGCGGCTCGCCAGGTGGTGATCGGATCGCTCCAGCCCTCGACCCGGAAGATCCAGGCACCGGGCAGGTTGGGGATGAAGGTGGCGTTGAAGACGTCGGGTTCGAGATCCGGCATCATCCGGATCCGCGTCACCCTCGACGAACCCGGCGCGCGGACGGCCAGGGTGGCGGCCACCGCATCGTGGCCCTCGCGCCACACCACGGCGCGCACCGGGAAAACCTCGCCCACCACGGCCTTGGCCGGGTAGCCGCCGGGGATGGACGGGGCGGTGTCATCGATGGCGATGCGGCCGGTCACACCCTTCAACCTACCGGGTCATCCGGGAACGGTCCGGATTCGCCCCGCTCGGGGTCGGAGCTGTATCCGGTTTTGTGGGCCGCGGCCAGGTGATTTCCGGCCCGGGTCACCGGGCGTCGGATCAGCGGGCGTCGGCGGCGAGGCCGAGGCCGAGGGCCACCAGGATCGCGCCGAGCGCGCGTTCGACGCGCTGCCGGATGCCGGTGCGGCGCAACCAGGTTCCCGCGCGATCGGCGATCAACACGATGCCGACGCACCACGCGGTATCGATCACGAGCTGGACCACCGTCAGGGCGATGAGCGATTCGAGCATCGGACCGCTGGACGGCAGGAACTGCGGCAGGATCGTCAACCCGAACACCGCCGCCTTCGGGTTGGCCGCGATCGAGATGAGCGAGGCGCGGAAGGCCGCGCCCGGGGTGCGCCCCGCGGGCAGCAGATTCGTCATGCCGCCGCCGAATTCGCCGTCCTTGCGCGCGCCGCGCCAGGCTTGGATGCCGAGCCAGATCAGCACCACCGCACCGATGACGTGGATGGTGGTGTTGAGAAATCTGTTGGCGGTCAACAGGATCGATAGTCCGGCGCCGCCGGCGATGGTCCAGCCGAATACGCCGATCTCATTGCCTGCCACTGCGGCCAGGCCCGCCGTTCGTCCGTCGCGGATCGCCCGCTGTAGGAACAGCGCCGTCGCCGGGCCGGGGATGACGGCGAGTACGAGGCAGGCCAACGAGAATTGCGGGAGTACGTGAATCCAGTGCGGCATTCGCCGATGCTGCCACGTCGATGTGCCGCCGTGCCAGGGGTTTTACCAGGTAAGTGGCCTACCGGAATCGGTGCGAATTGGCCCTGTCCGCATCGCGGACGGCGGCATTACCGTCGCCGGGGTGACCGAAATTCGCGAACTACCCGAGGGGCAGACCAAACTCGCCGCGCAGGCCATGCTGGAGCTGCGGCCGCGCTGGGACACCGTCGACGCGCTGGTGGACCTGATCGATACGCGGCTGCGTCCGGCCGGATATCGGCTGGTGGGCGCGTTCGACGGGGTGGGCGACGCGGCGGTCGCCGCAGTCGGGTTCCGCGAGAACTGGGCAACGGCTTGGGGGCATACCGTGTACGTCGACGATCTGTCCACGCTGCCCGAGGCCCGCGGTCGCGGATACGCGGACATGCTGCTGCGTTGGGTCGAGGACGAGGCGCGGCGTCTCGGATGCGAAGGGCTGCACCTGGATTCGGGCGTCGGTGCCGACCGTGCGGCGGCGCATCGGCTGTATATGCGCCACCACCTGCGGATTTCGGCGCATCACTTCCAGGTTGAGCTGTAGCTGCTCACTCGCCCGATCACCCAGGCGGCCAGCATGGCGGCGAGGAAGGACAGCAGGGATGCGCTCATCCAAGGCTGTTTGGCGAAGTGGAGCAGGTCCTGGACGTGGATCCAGAATCTGGTCCACACACCGGCGTCGCCCGGGTTGATCAACTGGTAGACCGCGAAGCCCACGAGCCAGGCGAGGATCATGCCCCAGCGGGACGGCGCGTCGGCGGCGGTGTTCCAGGCGCCCTTGGCGCGCAGGAAGAAGTCGGCGACCAGTACACCGAGCAGTGGGACGAACACCGAACCGATCAGGCCGAGGAAGCCGAAGTAGTTCTCCATGTTCAGGCGCAGCGCGAGCAGTGTGATCAGCACGCCGAGGCCGATCGAGAGGATGCGCCGGTCGACCCTGGGCAGCAGATTCTGGATGGAGACCGCCGTCGAGTAGACGTTCGCGAACGACTGATCGGCCTCGCGGAATACGAAGACGAAGAAGAACAGCGCGCCGAGGGTGACGTCGAGGAACGGCTGGTATGCGCCGCCGTTGCCGGTCGCCAGCGCGAGCGCGAAGAGTCCGAGGGTGTAGGCGACGATCTGGGTGATCGCGTACGCACCGCTCGCCGCGCCGAACGCGGCCCCGGTGCCGCGTGAGTGCCGGGTGTAGTCGGCGGCCGCGGGCACCCACGAGATCGATACCGCCAGTGCGGCATCGGTCGCGACCCAGAACAGATTCCAGTCCACCCCGAACGGTCCGTTGCCCTTCGGGCCCGGATTGTCGGTCAGATCGGGCAGGCCAGCGCGGATGAACTGGATGTAGAACCAGATCAGCGCCAGCACGACGCCGACGGTCACGAATCGCCGCAGCATCCGGACCGAGCCGAGCGGCCAGATGGTCAGGATCGTGGTGAGCACTCCCGCGGCCACCACGTACAGCCAGTGCGGGCCGCCACCGAACAGTTCCTTCGCGGCATTTCCGATGACGATCAATTCGAATGTGCCCCAGCCGATCAACTGCGCGATATTCAGCAGGGTCGGCACATAGCTGAGCTTCGCGCCGAACAGTCCGCGTAGCAGCACCATCGCGGGCCGTCCGGTTTTCGCGCCGGGCACGGCGGCGAGGCCGAGCATCAGCCCGCCGAGCACCGTTCCCACGATCATCGCGAGAATGCCTGCCGCGATGGAGATTTGGGCCTTGCCGTCCTTATCGGGTGCGAGCACCGTGTACGCGCCGGAGAAGGCGAGCAGGCTGACCCCGAGGTTCGCCCAGAACGCGCTCTGATCCCAGAAGGAGAGCACCTTCGGCGTCGGCTCGTCGAGGGTCAGCGGTGCCTCGCGCCGCTCGTTCGCACGCACACTCGATACGGACATCGCCCATACTCCCTACGCCGGCATTACCCGGTCAGGTTCATGCGGTCGGCGAAGCGGTCGGGTCCGCCCTCTCAGCCCGGCCGTGCCCGAGCTCCCGCGTGGTTTGTTCGATCGAAATCGTAGTCCACCCGCGGTGCCCGCCGCGTCGGCCGCGCGGCGGGCGCGATCGACGCCGCATTGTGAGCGCGCGCCCGGCCTGAACGGACAATATCGGCGTTCGCGGCAGCGAAATGCCGCATTCACTGCGGAAATTGTCCATGCAGGCCGGATTCCGGTTGGCACGTCGGCCGCACCGGATAAGTGTTCAGGGCGAGGAAATGTCTCGTTAGGTCGGGATGTCCGGACCTGTCAAGCTCGATCAGAGGAGCTGACCCCGCCCCGTGTAAGGTTCGCACGGTGAAGGCATTAAGGCGTTTCACCGTCCGTGCCCATCTTCCTGAGCGTCTGGCGGCGTTGGGCGAGTTGTCAACTAATCTGCGGTGGTCGTGGCATTGGCCCACGCAGGATCTGTTCGCCGAGCTCGATCGGGAGCGGTGGGCGGAGTTGGGGCACGATCCGGTGCGGATGCTGGGGGAGGTGCCTGCCGCGCGATTGGATGAGCTGGCGGCGGACCCGGATTACGTCCGGCGGGTCGACGACGCGGCCGATGGACTGCGCGATTATCTGACCCGGCCGCGCTGGTTCCAGCGGCAGTTCGACGGTCAGGTGCGCGGAATCGCCTATTTCTCCATGGAATTCGGTGTCACCGAGGTGCTGCCGAACTACTCCGGCGGCCTCGGGATCCTGGCGGGCGATCATCTGAAATCGGCGTCCGATCTGGGTCTTCCGTTGATCGGTGTCGGATTGCTTTACCGCTCAGGATATTTCCGTCAGTCGCTGTCGGCGGACGGATGGCAGACCGAGCACTACCCGGCGCTCGACCCGCAGGGCCTGCCGCTGCGGCTGCTCACCGGCGAGGGTTCGCCGGTGCTCATCCACGTCGCCATGCCCGACCACCGGGTGCTGCGGGCTCGGGTGTGGATCGCGCAGGTCGGGCGAGTTCCGTTGCTGCTCTTGGATTCCGATATCGCCGAGAACGATCCGGAACTGCGACTGGTGACCGATCGCCTGTACGGCGGCGATCAGGAGCATCGGATCCGCCAGGAGATCCTGGCCGGTATCGGCGGTGTGCGCGCGGTGCGCGCGTACACCCGCGCCGCGGGCCTGCCCGATCCCGATGTATTCCATATGAACGAGGGTCACGCAGGCTTCCTCGGTGTCGAGCGGATCCGCGAATTCGTCGCGGGCGGACTGGATTTCGATACGGCACTGGCGGCGGTGCGGGCCGGAACGGTGTTCACGACGCATACCCCGGTGCCCGCGGGCATCGACCGCTTCCCGATGCCGATGGTGCGGCGCTATTTCGGTGGCGCGCACGGTGAAACCGAATCCGCCTTGCTGCCAGGGCTTTCCGTGGACCGGATCGTCGCGCTGGGGCGCGAGGCCGATCCTTCGGTGTTCAACATGGCGCATATGGGTCTGCGACTTGCCCAGCGCGCCAACGGCGTTTCCGAACTGCACGGCGAGGTGAGCCGCGCCATGTTCAACGGGCTGTGGCCGGGTTTCGACGCCGCCGAGGTGCCGATCGGTTCGGTGACCAACGGTGTGCACGCCCCGACCTGGGCCGCACGCGAATGGATCGACAAGGCGCGTGAACACATCGGTTCGGAGCTGGTCGAGGAGGCGCGCGGCTGGGAGCGGCTGCACGACGTCGACCTCGGCGAACTGTGGTCGACCCGGAATTCGCTGCGCGCCACCCTGGTTGCCGAGGTGCGCCGCCGGCTGCGCCGGTCATGGTTGCAGCGCGGCGCCGCCGAGGCCGAATTGGGTTGGGTGGACAGCGTTTTCGATCCCGAGGTGTTGACGGTCGGCTTCGCGCGCCGGGTGCCGACCTACAAGCGGTTGACGCTGATGCTGCGCGATCCGCAGCGGTTGCGTGCCCTGCTGCTCGATCCGGAGCGCCCTGTGCAGTTGGTGGTGGCGGGTAAGAGCCATCCCGCCGATGACGGCGGAAAGGCGCTGATACAGCAGGTGGTTCGGTTCGCCGACGATCCCGAGGTGCGGCACCGCATCGTCTTCCTGCCCGACTACGACATGTCGATGGCCCGCTTCCTGTACTGGGGTTGCGATGTGTGGCTGAACAATCCGCTGCGCCCGCTCGAGGCGTGTGGTACGTCGGGCATGAAGTCGGCGCTCAACGGCGGCCTCAACCTCTCCATCCGGGATGGTTGGTGGGACGAGATGTACGACGGCGAAAACGGTTGGGCCATACCGACCGCCGACGGCGTCGCCGATGAGCACCGCCGCGACGATCTCGAGGCGGCGGCGCTCTACGACCTGTTCGAACGCACCGTCGCACCGCGTTTCTACGACCGCGACGGGTCGGGGATGCCGGTGCGCTGGGTGGAGATGGTGCGCCACACGTTGGAGACGCTGGGGCCGAAGGTTTTGGCGTCCAGGATGGTTCGCGATTACGCCGTCGAGTACTACGCGCGGGCCGCGGCCGCGTTCCAGCGTGTCACCGCCGACGAGTTCGCCGCGGCGCGGGCCGCGGCCGAGTACCGGCGTCGCGTCGAATCCGCTTGGCCCGCGGTGAAGGTCATTCAGGTCGACAGCTCGGGTCTGCCCGATACGCCGATCATCGGCGCGCCGATGTCGCTGCAGGCCCGCATCGATCTGGGTGGTCTGCGCACCGAGGATGTCGCGGTGCACGCGGTGTTCGGCCGGGTCTCACCGTCCGACGAGCTCTCCGAGGTGACGACCATCCCGATGACGCATACCGGAACCGATTCCGGCACAGAGCTTTTCACGGTGCAGACGCCGGTTCCGCTGTCCGGCGCCGTCGGCTACACGGTCCGGGTGCTCCCGCACAACGAACTGCTCGCCTCCGACGCCGAACTCGGACTGATCGCCGCACCGAGCGCGTAATCCCTACGCACTGAGCTCCGGGAACGGCTGGATCGCAACCGGTTTCGCGTCAGCCGCTCACTTCGCGCTGAGCCGGACCAATCCCTTGGGATCCCATGGGAGCGGCCCGGTCGGAAAGCTGAAGCGCAGCAGGCGATGTGGGCTTGCGGCGTCGAAATGCAGTGTGAAGGCGGGCAGTAGACCGTGCACGACCTTGTCCAGCAGACCGCTGATATGCGCGAAGCTCGGCTTGGCGCGCACCTGCCAGGCGTCGAAGCGGCCCGCGGGCACCTCGACGGTGGTGCGTTTTTCCACCCTGACCTCGACGGGCCAGTGGATGGAGTAGCCGAGCCAGAGGTTGACGGTGGCCTTCGCGCCCTTGCGGAAATCGAGACCGCGGAAGGTGGTCATGCCGCCGAGCAGCGGCGTCAGCGGTGTGGGGAAGGGCTGGACCTTGCCGCCGAACTGGAGGTGCGAGGTGCCGGAGAAGTTGCCCTCCTCGCGGCTGACCACCACGTCGCGATGCCTGCTCTCGGCCCGGTACGTGATCGCGGAGAGGTTGCCGCCGGTGCGGTCGAAGGTCTGGGTGACGGTCATCGTGAACTCGTCGGGCAGGTCGACGGTGAGCACGCTGCGGTAGGTATCGGCGTCGTCGTGCTCGATCAGCGACGAGGCGCGGTACTCGGTCGGGTCGGAGCCGACGGTCGCCACGTACTGGGACAGCTCGCCCGCCTCGATGCCTGGATCGCGAAAAGTATTGGGCACCTTGACTTCCCCTCATCGGATTCGGTTGGTGCGCGGCCGCTGGAGTGCGCAATGCAACGGCGTCGTTTCGAAGCTAGATGAGCCTGTCTGGGATGGCTACCGTGACACTGGTCACGAACTGTCCGGTCGGTGCATGCGCCGGTTCTGGGATTCGGTGAATCGTCGGCTAACGTGCCTGAGCACCCATTTTTCTGATCCCCTGGAGAACCCATGGCCTCCGATGTGCTGACCCGAACCCGGGGTCGCCTGGACGCGTATTTCGGCGTCAGTCAGACCGGCTCGACCGTGCGGCGCGAGCTGATGGCCGGGACGGTGACGTTCCTGGCCATGTCCTATGTGCTCGCCGTGAACCCGGCGATCCTCGGTGACCAAGGCGCGTTGGGCGACAAGGGAATTCCGATGCAGGCGGTATTCACCGCGACCGCCGTCGCCGCGGTGTTCGGCACGCTGGTGATGGGCATCTGGGCCAGGTATCCGATCGCGCTGGCACCGGGTATGGGTCTGAACGCCTTCTTCGCGTTCACGGTGGTTCAGCAGATGGGGATTCCCTGGCAGACCGCGCTATCGGGCACGTTCCTATCCGGGCTCATCTTCCTGGTCCTGGCGGTGACGAAGGTCCGCGAACGCATACTCAACGCCATCCCGATGCAGATGAAGCTGGCGGTCGGCGCCGGCATCGGCATGTTCGTCGCATTTCTCGGCCTCAAGAACGCGGGCATCGTCGTCGCGAGCAAGGCCACCTTCGTCACGCACGGTGATTTCACCAAGGGCACCACGCTGCTCGCGCTGTTCGGCCTGCTCATCACGGTGGTCTTCCTGGTGCTGCGCTGGCACGGCGCGGTGCTGTACGGCATCGTGCTCACCGCGCTGCTCGGCATGATCACCGGGCTGGTCAAGCTGCCGGACGGTGTCGTCGCGATGCCGAAGGGTTTGGATCAGACCTTCGGCCAGGCCATCATCCACCTGCCGGACGCATTCACCGGTCAGATGGTCGTCGTCGTGCTGACCATGCTGTTCGTCGATTTCTTCGATGCGTCGGGCACCCTGATCGGCGTCGCCAATCAGGCCGGGCTGCTGGACAAGAACGGTCAGTTGCCGCGCGCGTCGAGCGCGCTGGCCGCCGATTCGGTCGGCACCATGGCGGGTGCGGTGATCGGAACCTCCACCACCACCGCGTATGTCGAGTCGACGGCGGGTGTCTCGGCGGGCGGGCGCACCGGGCTGACGGCGGTGACCACCGCGGGCTGGTTCCTGATCGCGATGTTCTGTTTCCCGATTTTCTCGGTGATCGCGGGCTCCGGCGAGGTGACCGCGCCCGCGCTGATCGTGGTCGGCGTGCTGATGGCGCGGGCGCTCGGGGAAATCGACTGGAATCGGCTCGAATATTCGGTGCCCGCATTCATCACCGTGGTGGTTACGCCGCTCACCTATTCGATCGCGTACGGCCTCGCCATGGGAATGGTGTTCTATCCGGTGGTGATGGTGGCGCGCGGCCGGATCAAAGAGGTGCATCCCGCGATGTGGGCGCTGATGGTCGTATTTCTCGGTTATTTCTTCTTCCTGGCGGAGTGAACGGGCGTCATTTCGGGCCGATCGGGGCATAATCCCCAGTTGTTGGACAGTTGCCGCGGTCCGTGCAATGATTCGGACCGCGGTCCGCTTCATTGGCGAAGTAGGTTCTCGGCGGAGATACAGAGCGCGCTGCGCCGGGGTATGCGCACGAATACAAATCGCAGGCACGGATGAAGGACGAGCATGTCTACCAACACAATTCAGCGCGCCACCGGCGCGGCAAGCGAGCTGGACAAGGTATCGACCGACATCGGCCTACTGGTGCTTCGAGTCGGCTTCGGCGGTGTGCTCGCGGCTCATGGGGCACAGAAGCTGTTCGGCTGGTTCAACGGCATGGGCTGGCAGACCACGGCCAGCGTCTTCGACGGGATGGGTTACAAGCCCGGCAAATTCTTCGGCACCCTCGCCGGACTGTGTGAGTTCACCGGTGGGTTGTTGCTGCTTCTCGGCCTGGTGACCCCGCTCGCGGCCGCCATCGTGATCGGCACCATGATCAATGCGATCAACGTGACCTGGGGTCCCGGCCTGCTCGGTAAGGGCGGATGGGAAGAGCCGCTGTTGTTCGCCCTCGCCGCACTGGCATTGGCCTTCACCGGCCCGGGCAAGTTCTCGCTCGACCATGGACGCCCTTGGCACCGGCAGGGATTCATCTGGGGAGCCGGGGCCCTCGTGCTCGCGGTGGTCACCGCGGCGCTCACCCTGCTGGTCAAATCCTGAGACCCGCGGCGCGGTGATCCTGGATCACCGCGCCGTGTCACAGTCCGGGACGCCGCGTCGTCTTCCTCGTGTTGTCATGAACAACTACAACCGAGGAGTGATGTGACCATCGAGATCAGCAACCCGGCGGAACTGCACGACCCGACCGGCTTCGGCTACAGCCATGTCGCGCGGGTGCGCGGCGAGTTGGTTTTCATCGCGGGGCAATACGACTCCGACGCCGAGGGGCACACCACCAGTGACGATTTCGCGGTTCAGGTGGATCGCGCCTTCGCGAATCTCGGTGTGGCGCTGCGGTCCGTCGGACTCGACTACCCGGATGTCGCCCAGTTGCGCAGCCATATCGTCGATCACGACCTGGACAAGCTGGCCGTGCTCGGCCGCAAGATCGCCGAACTCTGGGGCGATCGCCCGCCGACGCAGACGCTGAGCGGCGTTGCGGCGCTTGCCCTTCCGGGAATGCTGTTCGAGGTGGACGCGATCGCGGTGCGCGGGGAGGGCTAGGGCACGTCCTAGTCCGTCAGCGCAGCACCAGGATGGTGCTGGCGCCGTGGTGGAATTCGAAATCCACGTCCCGCAGTTCGGTCTGGAGCCCCTTGTCGTGCAGTTCTTTTCGGAGCTTGTCGACCAGGGGATCCAGGTTGGCGCCGGTGTGGTCGACCAGTGGGTAGATCCTGGTCTCGCCGACGGCGACCCTGGCCAGCTCCACCAGCGCGGCGAGATGGAAGTCGGCGTCGAGCCGGTCGGCGTAGCTGAAGAGCAGATGTGAGCTGAGCACGAGATCGAAACTCTTGTCGGGGAAGGGTAGTGACGGTAGTCGGGCGCCGATGTAGCGCTCCGGATGTTCGGTGAGATCGGCGCCGAAACGGCGGGCCGACGCGGTGCGCATGCGCAGATGATCGGCCGGGCTGCCGTACCAGTCCCACCGGCGTCGATGCGAATGCCTTGCCGCCCAACGGGTTGCGCGATCACACTCGCGCAGTGCGGTCGCTCTGAGGTCCTCGACGGACCGGGTGTATATGGGATCGACGGCGATGACCTGCGCGCCGAGATCACTCGCCTCGGCAGTGAAACCTGCTGCGCCACCGGGACAATCGAGGATACGACCACGCAATTCGCTGGCGGTGAGCCCGAAAATCGCTCGATATTCCGCCAATGATCTTGCGCTGATGATGAATTCGCCGAGTGTTTCGGTATCGGGGTGCGTCATCTGGCCACGGTCTCATGGAAAGGCCGGGCATGAGAGGGAATTTGTTGCGGGGCAACGAGATTTGTATGTCCCCGCGCCGCGTGCAGGGCTTGGCGCGGGGACGACCGATACATTCGGCGTGGGAATTGGGGGTTCACCGAAGTACCACAACCCAACTTACTTCTGATCGGAACTAAATCCAGTTCTTGTGAGTGGTATCACAAACTGGTCGTCCTATGTATGGTTTGCTCACGTTTACGGTGCGGTGGCGGTGAGGCGCTGCAGCGCCTTGATCACCACCTCCGGATCCGCTGTCTCCCAATACGGTGGCAGCGAAGCGCGCAGGTAACCGCCGTAACGGGCGGTGGCCAAACGTGAATCGAGTATCGCGACGACACCGCGGTCGTCCACGCTGCGCAGCAGTCGCCCGGTGCCCTGCGCCAGTAGCAACGCCGCATGATTGGCGGCCACCGCCATGAAGCCGTTGCCGCCACGCGATTCCACCGCGCGCTGCCGCGCCGTCAGCAGCGGATCGTCGGGGCGCGGGAACGGAATCCGGTCCAGGATCACCAAACTCAGCGACGGACCCGGCACGTCGACGCCCTGCCACAGCGAGAGGGTGCCGAACAGCGAGGTCGCCGGATCGTCGGCGAACCGGCGGACCAGCTGACCGGTCGCGTCGTCACCCTGGCAGAGCACGGGCGTATCCAGCCGGGAGCGCAGCGCCTCCGTCGCGGACTTGGCCGCCCGCATCGAGGAGAACAGTCCGAGGGTGCGACCACCCGCGGCGCGCATCAACCGCTCGATCTCGTCGAGGTAGGCGGGTGACAGACCGTCCCGGCCGGGTGCGGGCAAATGCTTTGCGACGTAAAGGATTCCGGATTTGGCGTGATCGAACGGGGAGCCGACGTCGAGCGCGCTCCAGCGCACCTTCTCGTCGTCGGCGGGCGCCTGCGCGCCATTGGCGAGCGCCGCGTCGGACTTGTTCGCCGACTGCGCGGGCAGCCCCCAGGTGATCGCGAGTCCGTCGAAGGAACCGCCGATCTGCAGCGTCGCCGAGGTCAGGATGACCGTCGCGGTGCCGAAAAGCCTGCTGCGCAACAGTCCGCCGACCGCGAGCGGCGCCATCCGCAGCGTGCGCCGGGTGACCCCGCGAATCTCCTCGGCGGACAGCCAGATCACGTCGTGGCGCTTGGCCGGATCGGGCTCCTCGAAGGCGGTGAGCGCGCGCACCGCGCCGTCGTGCACCTCGTCGATGGCGGCCAGTGCGAGATTGCGCTGGGCGGCCGCCTCGGGATCGCCCTGCGCGGTGGTGCCGCCGGGCGGCGCGAGCGCGGTGCGCGCATTCCACGCCGCGTCGCGGACCAGCGCGAGTACGGGGGCGATGCCGTCGGGAAGGGTGTCCCAGCGGGCGGCGGGCAGCTCGTCGAGCGCGGCGTGCCAGGCCTCCGCGGCGGCCTCCAACCGGTCCACCTCTTGCTCGTCGACGAGTTTGGCGCAGCGGCGGGCGGCCGCGCTGATCGCCGCGGGCGCGAGCTCGGCGGTGGCCACGCCGGTGACCCGGTCGACGAGTTCGTGCGCCTCATCGATGACGACCACATCGTGTTCCGGCAACACCTGGATACCGCTGATGGCGTCGATGGCGAGCAGGGCGTGGTTGGTCACCACCACATCGGCCTGCGCCGATTCGGCGCGGGCGCGTTCGGCGTAGCAGTCCTGGCCGAACGGGCAGCGGGATTTGCCCAGGCATTCGCGGGACGACACGCTGACCTGTCGCCACGCTCGATCACTCACACCGGGTACCAGGTCGTCGCGGTCGCCGGTTTCGGTATTCGAGGCGAACTCGTTGAGCCGCTGCACCTCGCGGCCGAGCCGGGAGATGGCGAAGGCGTCGAAAAGCTCGGCCTCGGCCGGTTCGTCCGGAATGACGCTGTTGATCTTGTTGAGGCACAGATAGTTGTTGCGGCCCTTGAGGATCGCGAATTTCGCGGTGCGGCCCAGCGGCCCGCGCAATGCCTCCGCCAGGCGCGGCAGATCCCGGTCCACCAGCTGGCGCTGCAGTGCGATCGTCGCGGTGGACACCACCACCGTGCGCCCGGTGCGCACCGCGTACCGCAGGCTCGGCACCAGATAGGCCAGCGACTTACCGGTCCCGGTGCCCGCCTGCACCGCCAGGTGCTCCTTGGTGTCGATGGCGTGATCCACCGCGGCCGCCATCGTCAGCTGACCGGTGCGTTCCTTCCCGCCCAGCGCCTCGACGGCGGCGGCCAAAAGTTCGGGTACTGGCGGGAGTTCGGGCACGCGCAGCAGCCTACTGGCTCGCACCGACACGGAGATCAGCCGCCGCGTTGGCCTGAATGAGACGGCCGGTGTGTCACTGGGCGCGTCGCGTGCCGACCGCGCCTTCCAGTTCGACGCCTGCGGCGCGCAGTTCACCGAGGGCCGATTCGATGGTGGCGGGCGCGACGCCCGCGGTGAGGCCGAGCAATACCCGGGTGCGGAATCCGGCGGTGCGCGCGTCCAGCGCGGTTGCCCGGACACAGTGGTCGGTGGCGATGCCGACCACGTCGACGGTATCGATATCCCTGGCGCGCAACCATTCGGCGAGGTCGGTGCCGTCGGGCGCCGCGCCCTCGAAACCGGAATAGGCGGCGGAGTATTCGCCTTTCGAGAAGATTTCCTCGATGGGCGCGGTATCGAGATTCGGGTGGAAATCGGCGCCCGGCGTGCCGACCCGGCAGTGCGGCGGCCAAGAGTCCACATAGTTCGGGTGGTCGGAGAAATGCGCGCCGGGATCGATGTGATAGTCGCGGGTAGCGACGATCGCGGCATAGTCGCCGCCGGCGAGATGGTCGCTGATCCCGGTGGCGACGGCCGCGCCGCCGGTCACCGCGAGCGATCCGCCCTCGCAGAAATCGTTCTGGACATCGACGATGATCAGTGCTCGGTTCATGAGGCACCTCCTACTGTCCGCAGCGTAGAACGGATTTGAACGAGAAGTCCCCCGCGCCCGTATCCACTGTGTTGTCGAGGATCCGTCGGAGGGCAGGTATGGCGCGGATAATTTGGGCATTTCTCGGTTTGGTCGCGTTCGCCGCGATCGGGATCGGTCTGGCCGAGGCATACGGAAGCGCGGAACTGGCGGGCGCGGTGGTGCGCGGATCCCTTTTCGGGCTGGTGGTTTTCGTGGTCCTCTCGCTGGTGCAGCGGCGAAATACGAAGGGCCGCAACAAATAGCGATTCAATTCACGAACGTCGTCGGAATCGCGGGCTCCCCGTCGGACAGTTTCAGCCCCTCCCATGGCAGGCTGATCAATCCGCGCGCGACCAGTTCTCGGCTGCGCGCCAGCACCGGCTTCTCGACGATCGATCCGGCGCGCACCAGCGGCACCAACAGCTCACGGGATTCGAAACCATTTGTGGCGGGCGGCTTTCCGGCCGCCGGGTAAACGATCTCCTCGACGACGGTTCCGGTGTTCCTGGCCAGCCGGACCGCGCGCTTGGTGCCGCCGCGCGACTCCTTGTGGCTGCTGCGCTTGGCCACCGGCAGCCCGTCGACCTCGACCAGTTTGTAGACCATGCCCGCGGTCGGCGCGCCGGAACCGGTGACCAGCGAGGTGCCCACGCCGTACGCGTCGACCGGTTCGGCGCGCAGCGCGGCGATGGAGTATTCGTCGAGATCGCCGGACACCACTATCTTCGTCTTGGTGGCGCCGAGCCCGTCGAGTTGCTCGCGCACCTGTCGGGCCAGTACCCCGAGATCGCCGGAATCGATTCGCACGCCGCCCAATTCGGGCCCGGCGACCTCGATGGCGGTGGCCACGCCCCTGGTGATGTCGAAGGTGTCCACCAGCAGCGTGGTGCCGATGCCGAGCGCCGCGATCTGGCTGCGGAACGCCGCCGCCTCGTGCGCGCCGTCGGCCGCGCTGTGTAGGAGTGTGAACGCGTGCGCGCTGGTGCCCGCGCTCGGCACGCCGAAGCGGCGCGCGGCCTCCAGATTCGAGGTCGCGTCGAATCCGGCCAGGTACGCGGCGCGGGCGCTGGCCGGGGCGGCCAGTTCGTGGGTGCGCCGGGAGCCCATCTCGATCATCCGCCGCCCGGCCGCCACGCTGACCATCCTGGCCGCGGCCGAGGCGATCGCGCTGTCGTGATTGAGGATCGACAGGATCAGCGTCTCCAGCACGACGCATTCGGCGAAGCTGCCGCGCACCGAAAGTATCGGGGAGCCGGGGAAATACAGCTCACCCTCGGGGTAGCCGTCGATATCGCCGGTGAATCGGTAGTCGCGCAGGAAGTCGAGCGTGCGGTCGTCGAGGAAGTCGGCGGCGGCGAGTTCCGGCGCGCCGAAACGGTAGTGCGCCAACGCGTCCAGCAGCCTGCCGGTGCCCGCGACGACGCCGTAGCGGCGGCCGTGTGGCAACCGCCGCGCGAACACCTCGAAGCTGCAGCGCCGCCATGCCGAACCGTCGGCGATGGCCGCGGCGAGCATGGTCAGCTCGTACTGGTCGGTGAGCAGTGCGGTGCTGAAACCGTCCGCGGCGACGTGGTAGGTGTCGCCGGGGCCTTCGTCGCCGATGCTGGTTTTGCCATCGCGGATGTCCACGCAGTCACTGTATGCGGCCGGTTCACTGGGACCGGCGCTGCCGCCGTTCCGGCGCACGCCGATGGCCGGCATGACGGTCACGATGGCGCGCTGATGTCCGGCCGGGGTGTTGTGTATTCGGAGTCGGCCCGTACCCTGGATGTTATGGGCTTGTGCAACACGAACGCGACGCTGTCCGCGGCACAGGCGACCCCGGAAGCGGTCGAGTACACCGAGATCCTGGAGGCGGAGGACCGTCCCTGGGTGACCGTGGTTTGGGATGATCCCGTCAACCTCATGCACTACGTCACCTACATTTTTCAAAAGCTGTTCGGTTACAGCAAGAGCAAGGCGACGGAGCTGATGCTCAAGGTGCACAACGAGGGCAAGGCGGTGGTCTCGTCTGGCTCGCGGGACAAGATGGAGCACGATGTCCAGCGACTACACGCCGCCGGACTCTGGGCGACCATGCAGCGGGACGACTGACCGGGACGACTACCGTAGCGACGTGCGAAAGTGGAGCCGGAAGAACTCGTTGAGCGGTCTCAAGCTGCGATCCGAGATGGATGCGCGTGAGGCCAGCGTGCTGCGTTCACTGGTCGGCGCCGTCTCCGGGCTGCTGACCGAGCGGGCGAGCTCGGCCCCCGAGGACGATCTGGCCGCGCTCACCGGGCTGCGCACCGGCAACACCATCCCACCCGACGATCCGCGACTGCGCCGCCTGCTGCCCGACTTCCACCGCAGCGAACCCGGTTCCCCCGACGCCGACCGCGCCGATCTGAACAGCGCGCTGCGCGGGCTGCACGAGCCGGACATCATCGACGCCAAGCTGGCCGCCGGTTCGGTGGTCCTGGACACCGTCCCCGCCGACGGCGGGCGCATCATCCTCACCCCGAGCAGGCCGATGCCTGGCTCACCGCGCTCACCGACGTCCGGCTCGCGCTCGGCACCGTACTCGGCATCGATGCCGAGACCCCGGATCAGCTGAATCCGGACGATCCGCGCGCCCCGCACCTGGACGTCTATCACTGGCTCACCTGGATGCAGGACTCACTGCTGCAAGCGCTTTCGCCCTAGGGCACGCCGAAATATCTGTGCGCGAACAGGTCTCGTCTGGAATAACGGCAAGGAGGCCGGATCGTGAATGTGCAAGCGGGAAAACGTAATTCGCTGACCGATGTGGAGGGCATCCTGGTCGGTCACCATCATGTGCTCGATCCGGACGCGACGCTCGGTTCCGGCGCGGCGACCGGATGCACCGTGGTGCGCATCCCCGGCGGCGCGACGGCCGCGGTCGACGTGCGCGGCGGCGGACCGGGCACCAGGGAGACCGATCTGCTCGACCCGGGCAATACCGTGCGCCAGGTACACGCGATCCTGCTCACCGGCGGCAGCGCCTACGGGCTGGCCGCGGCCGACGGGGTGATGCGCTGGCTCGAGGAGCACGGCGAGGGCATTCCGATGGATCCGGCCGATCCGGGCCGGGTGGTGCCGATCGTGCCCGGTGCGGTGATCTTCGATCTTCCGGTGGGGGAGTGGGGGATTCGGCCCACCGCGGAATTCGGGTACCGGGCGGCCGACGCGGCGGCCGCCGAATTCGAACGCGGCTCGGCCGGTGCGGGCGTCGGTGCGCGGGCGGGTTCGATCAAGGGTGGAATCGGTTCCGCCAGTGTGGTTCTCGCCGAGGGTCCGGCGGCGGGTGTCACCGTTTCGGCGCTCGTGGTCGCCAATCCGGTCGGCTCGGTATTCGATCCGCGCACCGGATTGCCTTGGGGCGCGGGCACCGACGGACCGGACTATTTCGGATTGCGTTCGGCCACACCGGAACAGCTCGCGCACGCCAATGCGCTTCCGGTGAAGGGTACGGTCCTCAACACCACCATCGGCGTCGTCGCCACCGATGCCGCCCTCGATCCGGCGGGCTGCCGCCGCATTGCCACCACCGCACACGACGGTCTGGCCAGGGCGACCCGCCCGGCCCATTCGCCGCTGGACGGCGACACCCTGTTCGCGGTGTCCACCGGAACAAAGGAAACGGCCGACCTGCCGCTGCCACCGGCCTTTCCGGGCAATCTGCTGATGCTGGACGCGGTGTGCACCGCCGCCGCGGTGTGTGTGGAACGCGCCATCGTGGATGCCATCCGCACCGCGGCCCCGGTCGCGGGGATCCCGACCTACACCGAGTTGTTCGGCCGGTGAATTCGGGGGCGAATAGATCCGGTCGGCCGGTATCCGGGAATAGCCGAATATCCTGACTCGTTGTCGAGTGCGATGGGTCGGCCGGGTGCTGTGCCGAAGTGTGGAAGGGTTTGACTCGTGCTGGTGATAAGGGCCGACCTGGTCGAGGCGATGGTGGCGCATGCGCGCGCCGACCATCCGGATGAGGCCTGCGGTGTCATCGCCGGTCCGGAGGGTTCGGATCGGCCGGAGCGTTTCATCCCGATGATGAACGCCGAGCGCTCGCCGACGTTCTACCGCTTCGATTCCGGCGAGCAGCTGAAGGTCTGGCGCGGGATGGACGACGCCGACGAGACCCCGGTGGTGATCTATCACTCGCACACCGCGACCGAGGCGTACCCGAGCCGCACCGACGTGTCCTACGCATCCGAACCGTTCGCCCACTACGTGCTGATCTCCACCCGCGATCCCGAGCGCCACGAGCTGCGCAGCTACCGGATCGTCGGCGGCGAGGTCACCGAGGAGCCGGTGCACGTCGTCGATGCCTACGAAACCGCCTGACCGCCAAGAGTTTCCGCTGAATCGGAGGAGTATCCATGCCGGTAACCGTGTCCATCCCGACCATCATGCGCGGCCTCACCGGAGGTGAGAAGCGGGTGCAGGCGCAGGGCGCGACGCTGTCCGCCCTCATCGACGACCTGGAGGCCAACCACCCCGGCCTGTCCGAGCGCCTGCTCAAGGACGGCAAACTGAACCGCTACGTCAATATCTACGTCGACGACGAGGACGTGCGCTTCGCGGGCGGACTGGCGGCCGAGGTGCCCGAGGGCGCCAGCGTCACCATCCTGCCCGCCGTCGCGGGAGGCTAGTGCACCCGTGGCGCGTTACGAATCGCTGATCGCGACCCTCGGCAACACCCCGCTGGTCGGGCTGCGCACCCTGTCCCCGAGCTGGGACGGGGAGAACCACGTGCGGCTGTGGGCCAAGCTGGAAGACCGCAACCCCACCGGATCCGTCAAGGACCGTCCGGCGCTGCGGATGATCGAACAGGCCGAGGCCGATGGCAGGCTGAAACCGGGTTGCACGATTCTGGAACCCACCAGCGGCAATACCGGAATCTCGCTGGCCATGGCCGCCAAGCTCAAGGGTTATCGGCTGGTGTGCGTCATGCCGGAGAACACCTCGGTGGAGCGGCGGCAGCTGCTGACCATGTTCGGCGCGCAGATCATCGATTCGCCGGCGGCGGGCGGCTCGAATCAGGCCGTGGCACTTGCCAAGCAGATCGCCGCCGAGAATCCGGACTGGGTGATGCTCTATCAATACGGCAACCCGGCCAACGCGCTCGCGCACTACGAGACGACCGGCCCGGAGATCCTGGCCGATCTACCGGAGATCACCCACTTCGTCGCGGGCCTCGGCACCACGGGAACCCTGATGGGCACCGGGCGCTTCCTGCGCGAGAAGGTGCCGGGCATCGAAATCGTCGCCGCCGAACCGCGTTACGGCGAACTGGTTTACGGGCTGCGCAATATCGATGAGGGCTTCATCCCCGAGCTGTACGACGAATCGGTGCTCACCACCCGTTTCTCCGTCGGACCGTTCGACGCGGTCAAGCGGACCCGCGAATTGGTGCTGGAGGAGGGCATTTTCGCGGGCATTTCGACCGGTGCGATCCTGCATGCCGCGCTCGGCGTCGCGCGCAAGGCGCAGCGGGCGGGCGCCCGCGCCGATATCGCCTTCGTCGTCGCGGACGGCGGCTGGAAGTATCTGTCCACCGGTGCTTACGACGGCACGCTCGAGGAAGCGGAGGAGCGGCTCGACGGCCAGCTCTGGGCGTGAAGTTCGGCACGGCCCGCGTTCAGTTCCCGGCGCACCCGGGTACGCGGTGCGGGCCGCGTCGGTACCCTCGGAAGGGCGGGGAACATTCCCGCGGTACGAGGAGGTTGCGATGACCGGCGGCGCTGGACTCGGTCCGTCCTTCGATCCGGATCGGCTCGCGGCCGTGCGGGCCCGCCTCGGCGATTCCGGTACGCAAGTGCCGGTTGCGCCCGCCCCGGCGGGGAATATGGCCGCGATCAGGCGGCTCTGGCTGCGCGCAGGCATCCTGATCTGCGCATTCGTCGCCCTGCTCTACGGTGTCGAGGGCGTCGACACCCTCGACAATCACCAGCTCGATCGCAACGGCATCGAGCCGCGTCACCTCGACGGCCTGTGGGGCATCCTGTTCGCCCCGCTGCTGCACGCGAATTGGGCGCATCTGATGGGCAATACGCTGCCGGTGCTCGTCCTCGGCTTCCTCGCCCTGCTCGCGGGCATCGGCCGCGGCATTGCCGCGACGGCCATCATCTGGCTGATCGCCGGGCTCGGCACCTGGCTCACCGGCGGCAGCGGCACCGTGCACCTCGGCGCGTCCTCGCTGGTGTTCGGCTGGTTGACATTCCTGATCATTCGCGGCTGGTTCGCTCGCAGCGTCGGGCAGATTTTGCTGGGTCTGGCCGTACTCGCCGTCTACGGGTCGCTGCTGTGGGGCGTATTGCCCGGTCAACCCGGAATCTCTTGGCAGGGCCACCTTTTCGGCGCGGTGGGTGGAGTGCTCGCCGGCTGGGTACTCTCGGGCAATGAACGTTCGCGCCGCCGCGGCACCGGAGCCGGACTACCCGCGGCTACCCGCTGACCCGATGGGCCGCCGAGAAATGTGGGGGATCGGTTCTTGAACGAGAAAACGTCGTGGCAGCATGGGGGAATGCGCCTTACCGTCCTCGGGTGCTCGGGCAGTGTGTCCGGCCCGGAGTCCCCAGCGTCCGGCTACCTGTTGACCGGGCCGGATATGAGGCCGGTGGTCATCGATTTCGGGCCCGGTGTACTCGGTGCGCTGCAGCGTTACGCCGATCCCGGCGAGGTCGACGTTTTCCTCACCCATTTGCACGCCGATCACTGCCTCGATATGCCCGGTTTGCTGGTGTGGCGGCGCTACCACCCGAACCCGCCGGTCGGCACCGCCATCGTGCGCGGCCCGTCCGATTCGCCGCTGCGCATCGGCAATGCCTCGGCGGAGAACGGCGGCGAAACCGACGACTGGTCCGATGTCATCGATTTCCGGCCGTGGACCGAGCACGAACCGATCGAATTCGGCCCCGGGCATACGGTTGTCGCGCGGCGGATGTACCACCCGCCGGAGGCGTACGGGCTGCGCATCACCTCGGCGTCCGGGCGCACCTTCGTCTACACCGGCGATACCGCGATGTGCGATGCGGTGCACGAGCTCGCCAAGGGCGCCGACGTGCTGATGTCGGAGGCGTCCTGGACGCACGACCCGGCCAATCGTCCGCCGGGCATACATCTTTCGGGTACCGAGGCGGGCCTGATCGCCGCGGAGGCCGGGGCGAAGGAATTGCTGCTCACCCATATTCCGCCGTGGACCTCGCGGGAGGATGTCATCGCCGAGGCCAAGGCGGTATTCGCCGGGCCCGTGCACGCGGTGCTGCCGGGCGAGACGTTCGACCTCTGAATCCGATTGGGCCGTTCACTCATGTCCCGGATGGCCGGTTGCCCGGGTGACCGGCCGGTGCCATAGGCTGAGGCCGTGTCGAGACGAGCCGATGGCAGGGCGGACGATGAACTCCGCGAGGTCAGGATCACCAGGGGTTTCACCACCCATCCCGCCGGATCGGTGCTGGTGGAATTCGGCCAGACGCGGGTGATGTGCACCGCGAGCGTCACCGAGGGTGTGCCCCCGTGGCGGCGCGAATCCGGATTGGGCTGGCTCACCGCCGAATACGCGATGCTGCCCGCCGCGACGCACACCCGCAGCAGCCGCGAATCGGTGAAGGGCAAGGTCGGCGGACGCACCCAGGAGATCAGCAGGTTGGTCGGCCGGTCGCTGCGCGCCTGCATCGACCTGGCCGCGATCGGTGAGAACACCATCGCCATCGACTGCGATGTGCTGCAGGCCGACGGCGGCACCCGCACCGCCGCCATCACCGGCGCGTACGTCGCGCTCGCCGACGCGGTGACCTGGTTGGGCGCCGCGGGCGGATTGGCCGACCCGCAACCGATTTCGTGCGCGATCGCCGCGGTCAGCGTCGGCGTCGTCGACGGCCGGGTCCGCCTCGACCTGCCGTACGAGGAGGATTCGCGCGCCGAGGTCGATATGAACGTCGTCGCCACCGACACCGGAACCCTGGTCGAGATCCAGGGCACCGGTGAGGGCGCGACCTTCCCGCGCTCCACCCTGGACAAGATGCTCGATGCCGCGCTCGCGGGCTGCGAGCAGCTGTTCGCGGTGCAGAAGGAGGCGCTGGCGCTGCCGTATCCGGGTGTGCTGCCGGAACCGGCCGATTCGGCGAGGCGGAAGTAGATGGCGCGGGTGCTCGTCGCCAGCCGCAACGCGAAGAAGCTGAAGGAGTTGCGGCGCATCCTCGATGAGGCGGGTGTCGCGGGCATCGAGATCGTCGGGCTCGACGATGTGCCCGCATACGACGAGGCGCCGGAGACCGGCGCCACCTTCGAGGAGAATGCGCTCGCCAAGGCCCGCGACGGCGCGGCCGCCACCGGATTGCCTTGTGTCGCCGACGATTCCGGTATCGCGGTGGACGCGTTGAACGGTATGCCCGGTGTGCTTTCGGCCCGCTGGTCCGGCGCGCACGGTGACGACGCCGCGAACAACGCGCTGCTGCTGGCCCAGCTCGGCGATGTCCCGGACGAGCGGCGGGGCGCGCGATTCGTCTCCGCCTGCGCACTTGTCGTGCCGGGCGGCGCGGAAACCGTTGTGCGCGGCGAATGGCCGGGTGTCGTCGGACGTAAACCGTTGGGGGAAGGCGGGTTCGGTTATGACCCGCTGTTCTTCCCGGACGGCGGAGAGGTCAGCGCCGCGCAGCTCACCCCGGCCGAGAAGGATGCGGCATCCCACCGAGGGCGGGCGCTGCGTCAGCTGCTGCCCGCGCTCTCGGAACTGGCCGACTAGGGCACTCAGAGGTTGAAGTCGCGCTTGACCTTCGCGGCGTTCCAGTGCTCGACGAAGAACGACAGCAGGGGGATGGTTCCGGCGATCAGGGTGCCGACCGTTCGCATGATCGGCCAGCGCACCTTGACCGAGAGGTCGGCGGCGGTGAGCAGGTAGACGAAGTACACCCAGCCGTGCACGACGGCGATCCAGTTGGGGGTGTGCACGCCGAATCCGTACTTGGCGATCATCTCGCCGGTCAGCAGCAGCAGCCACAGGCCGGTGGTCCAGGCCAGTACCCGGTAGCGCAGCAGCGCACTCGCGATCTTCGCGGTATTCGGTTGGGCCGCGGCGGTTTTCGTCGACGCGGTGGCGGTCTGGTGCTCGCTGGCGGTCAACCGGCGCTCCTCTCGGGACGGTCGGCGTGCAGGCCCGCGTCGCGGACCCGCACGTCCATATCCTTGGCGTGTAGCTCGGCCAGATACCTGTTGTATTCGGCGAGTACGGGATCCTCGTCGCGCGCGGCCTTCGGGCGTTCGGGCAGTAGGCCCGCCGGAATCTCGCGCGGCGCAACGGGTTTCGCGGGTTTTGTCGGCCGCGGTGCGGGCTGCTCGGCGTCCGGCTCGGCCTCGGACTCCAACCGCACGAACCGGAAGTAGGCGAATACCGCGAACCCGGCGAACAGCGGCCACTGCAGGGCGTACCCCAGGTTCTGGCCGGTGCCGCTGGACGATTCGAACCGCTGCCACTGCCACCAACCCAGCCCGAGGCAGGCGAGGGCGGCCACGATCACCAGCGCGATGAGGGCCGGGCGATTGTGTGCCGAGCGGCGGGGTGAAGCGGACACGACTACTACGGTACCCGTCTACTACACGGTACGTAGGGGCAGGTCGAGGTCAGAATTTGTAGGTGACCCCGGTCATGCTCTCGGAGATCTCCCACAGCCGCCGCCACAGCTCCCGGTTCTGCGACAGCTTGCTGGACGGTGACGGTTCGACCGGTCCCTGGCTCTGGAACCAGCGGGTCGGCCCCCAGTAGACGTTCGGGTCCGCGTCGGGCATGGTCGCCGCGAATAGCGTGGAGTGCGCGGCTTTGGCGGGCGCGTGGCCGATCAGCCGGATGAACGGCTTGCTGATGTAGTCGAGCGGCGTCTCGGTCCTGGCGAACAGGTCGGTCGCCGAGACGCCGGGATGGACCGCGTACGAGCGTTTGGTCGATCCGGATTCGGCGAGCCGCCGTTGCAGTTCCCGCGCGAACATCAGATTCGACAGTTTGGCCTGTGCGTAGGCGAGGTTGCGTTGGTAGCGGCGGTGTTCGTAGTTGAGGTCGTCGATCCAGAGCTTCGGGGTCTGCTTGTGCGCGATGCTGGCCAGGGTGACCACCCGGTCGCCGATTTTGTCGAGCAGTAGGCCGGTGAGCACGAAATGGCCGAGATGGTTGACGCCCCACTGGGTTTCGAAGCCGTCCTTGGTGCGGGAGAACGGAACGTTCATCAGCCCGGCGTTATTGATGAGGACATCGAATTCGCCTGTCTGCCCGGCGAATTCGCGTACCGAGGCGAGGTCGGCAAGGTCGAGGGCCGCCACCCGGACGTCGCCTGGGATGGCGTCGGCCACCTCCTGCGCCTTCTTCGTATTGCGGCAGGCCATGATGACGGTCGCGCCCTTGGCGGCGAGTACCTTGGTGGTCTCCGCGCCAAGGCCGCCGTTCGCACCGGTGATGACAAAGCTGCGCCCGGTCTGGTCCGGGATCTCTGCTGGTTTCCACGCCATATGCCAACCTTACTCTGGGGTAAGTTCGGGTGGAAGAGTTATTAGCATATCTAACTATCAATTGTCCCAGACAACAATACTGCGATTGCATGACTCGGATCTCAGTCGCTGCATGGTAACTCGCCAGTACTCCGATACCGTGAATGGCGTGACGATCGTTGGCAGGCAGTACGGCGGGCGGGCCGTGGTGGAACGCAAGGCCGAGCGCCGGGTGCGCTTTCTGGAGGCGGCCACCAGGATCTTCGCCGAACGCGGCTATCCGGCCTGCTCGCTGGCCGATGTGTGCGCGGCCGCCGGACTGTCCAAGCGCCAGTTCTACGAGGAATTCCAGACCCGTGAGGACGTGCTGGTCGCCGCGTACGACCGGATCCAGGACGAGGCCGCCGCCGCGATATACGCCGCGCTCACTGCGCTGCCGCCCGGCGAGGATCTGCACACCAGGCTGACCGCGCTGATCACCGCGTTCCTCGAGTCGATGGGCTCGGATCCCTACCGGGCCAAGGTCGCCTTCGTCGAGGTGGTCGGGGTCAGCGAACGGATGGAGCGACACCGCCGCGAACGTAGGCACGCCTGGAGCGGTCTGCTCGACTCGCTGATCGTGCCCGCCGTCGCGCCCGGCGGCCGGACCCGCGGCGGAGCCGGTTGGGCGGCAAGCGCGCTCATCGGCGCGGTGAACGGGCTCAGTCACGAATGGTTGCTCGCCGATCCGCGCCCGCCGGTGGCGGATCTGGTCGACCTGCTCGTCCCGATTGCGATCGCGCTGATCGATTTTCCCTGAGCCCGATCTGTCGAAGTAGCGGCGGCGCCGCCCCCGCCGCCCGTGTCGCTGGCCGGTGGCTGCGCAGGTCACGGCCCATACTGGGGCGATGACCAGTGCCGTTGCTGTTGCCGACAAGGCTGCCGAGCCACTGAGCCGGGCCCGCATCAACATCGTCTTCGTCACCGTCTCGCTCGGCATGTTGATGGCCGCGCTCGACCAGACCATCGTGTCGACGGCGCTGCCGACCATCGTCGCCGATCTCGGCGAGGCCGGGCATATGGCCTGGGTGGTCACCTCGTATCTGCTCGCCGAGGCCATCGCCACGGCGCTCGCCGGCAAATTCGGCGACCTTTTCGGCCGCAAACTGGTCTTCCAGCTGAGCGGCGTCATCTTCATCGTCGGCTCGATGATCGCCGGCCTGGCACACGGCATGACGCTGCTGGTGATCGCCCGCGCCATCCAGGGTTTCGGCGGCGGCGGGTTGATGGTGACCTCGATGGCGTTGATCGCCGACGTGATCCCGATGCGCGAGCGCGGCAAGTACACCGGCGCGCTCGGCTCGGTCTTCGGCGTCACCACGGTGATCGGGCCGACGCTCGGCGGCCTTTTCACCGACCACGCGAGCTGGCGCTGGTGCTTCTACGTCAACGTGCCGCTCGCGGTGGTCATGATCGCGATCGCGGCACGCGCCATTCCGGCGGTGCGCTCGACGATCCGGCCGATCGTCGACTACGCCGGTATCGCGCTGGTGGCGCTGGCCACCACCTGCCTGATCCTGGCGCTGGAGTGGGGTGGGCAGGAGTATCCGTGGGGTTCCAGGACGATCATCGGGCTGTTCATCGGCGCCGCCGTGCTGTTCGTCGCATTCGTCGTCGCGGAGTTGCGGGCCAAGGAACCGATGCTGCCGATGGGTCTGTTCCGCAGCAATGTGTTCACGGTCTGCTCGATACTGAGCTTCATCGTCGGGTTCGCGATGCTCGGCGCGATGACCTATCTGCCCGCGTATCTGCAGTATGTGGACGGGGTTTCGGCGACGCTGTCGGGATTGCGCACGCTGCCCTTGGTGGTCGGCCTGTTCACCACATCGATCCTGTCCGGGCAGATCGTCGGGACGACGGGGCGCTACAAGTACTTTCCGGTCGCGGGCACCGCGGTGATGTCCGTGGGGCTCTATCTGATGTCGACGATGGGCCGTGACACCGGATTCTGGCGGGAATCGCTCTACATGTTGATCCTCGGGCTCGGCATCGGCCTGACCATGCAGGTGCTGACGATCGTCGTGCAGAACACCGTCCCGTATGCGCAGCTCGGCACCGCGACCTCCGGTGTCACCTTCTTCCGCACGCTCGGAAGTACGTTCGGCACGGCGATTTTCGGCACCCTGTACAGCAACCAGCTGAAGCCGAATCTGACCGAGGCGCTCACCAGCGTTCGGGTGGTGCCCCCGGCCACGGCGGCGAATCCGCAACTGCTGCGGGCGCTTCCGCCGGAGCTGGCGAATCCGATCATCGACGCCTATGCGCTGACCATCGATCATGTCTTCAAATGGGTTGTGCCGGTGGCGCTTCTGGGCTTCCTGGTGTCCTGGCTGCTGAAGCAGGTGCCGCTGCGGGACAGCTCGAAATCGGTGGCGGGCGATCTGGGCGAAGGGTTTTCGGTGCCCGACTCGCCGGACCGGGTGGTGCTACTGGAGCGCGCCGTCGCCGCGACGATGCGAAAGGCGCGGGCGGAGGGCGAATTCGGGCCGGACATCCTGGAGCGCGCGGGTTCGGAACTCACCCGAGGGCAGGTCTGGGCGCTCGGACAGGTGTACCTGCACAACCGGATTCGGGGCGCGGCGACCTTGGATGCGATCGCGCACGCGCACAAACTGCCCGGCGACATCATCGAACCGGTCTACGACCAGGTGACGAGCGCGGGATACGTTGCGCGCGAAGGGGATCGGCTGCTGCTCACCGAATCCGGCAAGGTCGAGGTGGACCGGGTGCACGCGGCGTGGCGGCGCTGGCTGGACGACCGGCTCGACGATTGGGATCTCACCGACCCCGACGACCGTGCCCTGCTCGACCGGGCGTTGGAGAATATCGCGACGAAGCTGCTCGACGAGGAGTCCAGGGACCGGGAATCCGCCCGGATCTGAGCCTTGCACTCCAATGCTCGTCCACGTATATTCGTAGACGAGCAATGAGGAGGTGCATATGGCCAAGAAGCGCAAGGTCAACAATCTGATGGCGCTCGCGGTACTGGGCGTCGTGATCATGCGGCCGATGCACCGATACGAGATCGCGACCATGCTCAAAGCGTTCGGCAAAGACCGCGATATGGGCGTCAAATGGGGTTCGCTCTACACCGTTGTCGACAACCTCCGCAAGGCGGGTTTCCTGGAAATCGTCGGCAGCGAGCGGGCGGGCGCCCGGCCGGAACGGACGATCTACCAGATCACCGAGGCAGGGCGCGCCGAACTCTTCGATTGGACCAGGGAAGTGATCGCCGAGCCCGAACCGGAACAGCTCCGGTTCGTCGCGGGACTGTCGCTGCTCAGCACCATCCCGCCGGACGATGTGATCGACCTGCTCGGCAGCCGGATCGAGGCGCTGCGCCGCGCCATCGAGGCCGAGACCGCGGAGGTCGACCAGCTGCTGCGAGACGATCTGCCGAGGCTGTTCCTCGTCGAAAACCAATACCGGATAGCGATGTTGGAGGCCGAAGCGAACTGGGCCGAGGCACTGCGGAAGGAACTGGTCGACGGCAGCTTCCCCGGTGTCGACCAGTGGCGGCAGTTCCATGTCGACGGCTTACCGCCGCCAGAGGTGATCCAGCAAGCGGAAAGGAGTTTCGCCGCGGAGCGGGATAGCTCCTGAACGACCGAGAAAATCGGGCCCGGCGCAGGTGCGGCAACACCGGCGCCGAGCCCGATCGAACCGTCTCGAACCGCGTCCGCGTGCGCGCACCCGGCTACAAGGCTGGCAACCACAGGATAACTGGGTGGGTGACGCGTGGGTCGGTTCGGGTTTTACCAACACCGAACACGATTGGAAATCACCATGTCCGTTGTAAGAACTGCGCTGGTCATCGGCGGCGGCGTCGCCGGACCGGTCACCGCGACCGCGCTGCACCTGGCCGGTATCGAGGCCCGGGTGTACGAGGCATATCCCGGACCGGCCTTCGGTATCGGCAGCAATCTCGCGCTGGCCCCGAATGGCGTTGCGGCACTTGACGTCATCGACGCGGGGGATGCGTTGCGTGCGGTCGCGACACCGATCTCGCACGGGCTCATGGTCCTCGGCGACCGGCGTATGCCGATGCCGCAGAGCGCCGAATTCGGCTTCGAACCGCTGCGCGCGGTCGATCGCAGCGATCTGCATCAACTGCTGCACGACCGCGCGGTCGCCGAGGGCGTGACCTTCGAGTACAACAAGCGGCTGGTGCGGGTGGACGAGCATCCGGAGGGTGTCACCGCACACTTCGCCGACGGCAGCACCGCCACCGCCGACGTGCTGATCGGCGCCGACGGCATCCGTTCGACGGTGCGCACCCTGATCGATCCGAAGGCGCCCGGCGCCGGATACACCGGCATGGTCGGGTTCGCCGTATACCTCGACAGCAGCGGGATCGAGCTCGAGCCGGAGACCGTGTACTTCACCTACGGCAAGAACGCCTACTACCTGTACTGGTTGCACGGGAACGGCAAGATCTCCTGGGGTATCAACCTGCCGCACGAGTACATGACGCTGACCGAGGCCAGGTCGGTCCCGGCCGAGCACTGGCTGCGCCGGCTCCGCGAGACCTACGGCGAGGACTATCCCGCAGGTGAATTCGTAAGGCGCACAACGGCGGAGAACCTGCAGACGCAGGGCGCGCTGCACATCATGCCGCCGGTGCCGAACTGGTACCGCGGCCGCATGGTGCTGGTGGGCGACGCGGTGCACGCGCCGTCCAACAGTTCCGGTCAGGGTGCGTCGCTGGCGATCGAGAGCTCCATCCAACTGGCCCGCTGCCTGCGCGATTTCGCCGATCCGGAGTCGGCCTTCGCGGCCTATGTCGAGCTGCGGCGAAACAGGGTGGAGGGCATCGCGGCGCGGGCCGCGAAGATCAACCACAGCAAGACGCCGGGGATGGTCGCCAAGAAGATCATGCCGATGTTCATGCCGCTGGCGATGAAGATGATGAACATCGAGAAGACCATGCGGACCGAACAGGGTTACCGCATCGACTGGGACGTCCCAGTACAGCGGGAACTGGCCGCGGCCTGATCACCCTTCAGACTGTCGGTCGTGCGTAAGGCACGACCGGCTACCGAAAACGGCGGTGCCGCAACACCGCCGGAATTCTCCGAATCCAATTCGCGCGTATCCGGCTGAAGTCCGGCCAGCAGCGGAGCGTGGCGTGCTCGGGTTCGGCTCTGGAAATTCGAAAATGATTGGAGCACAACCATGTCCAAAACACGTTCCGCGATCGTCATCGGCGGCGGGATCGCCGGACCCGTCACCGCGACCGCCCTGCACAAGGCGGGCATCGAGGCGCGGATCTACGAGAGTTACCCGCACGAATCGCTCGGCGTCGGCGGCGGGCTCGGGCTTGCCGCCAATGGCATTGCGGCACTTGATGTCATCGGCGCAGGCGAGGCCTTCCGGGCGGTGTCGGAACCGGCGCGGCGGCAATTCATGGTGCTGGGCGGCAAGCAAATCGAATTGCCGCCGGTCGACGGGATCGAACCGCTGCGATCGGTCACCCGCAGCGACCTGTACCGGGTACTGCACGAGCGGGCGGCGGATGCGGGTGTGCCGATCGAATACGGCAAACGCATCGAAGGCGTCGAGGAGCACGACGCGAGGGTCACCGCGCACTTCACCGACGGCAGCACGGCCACCGCCGATGTGCTCATCGGCGCGGACGGCATCCACTCGACCGTGCGGACGCTGATCGATCCGCAGGCGCCGGGGCCGAACTACACCGGCATGCTCGCATTCGGCGCCGCCGTCGATGTCGACGTCGATGTGGAGCCGGAGAGCATGTACTTCGTATTCGGCAAGAAGGCGTACTACCTGTACTGGTCGACGGCCGACGGCAAGATCGTCTGGGCCGTCAACCTGCCGCACCGGGAGTACCTGACCTTGGCCCAGGCCAATGCGAAACCCGCCGAACACTGGCTGCGGTTGATCCGGGAGTTCTACGGCGATGACACGCCCGGTGGTGAATTCGCCCGTGCCACAACGGCGGAGAACCTGATCACCATCGGCGGCCTGCACATCATGCCGTCGGTGCCGCACTGGTACCGGGGCCGGATGGCGCTGGTGGGCGATGCGGTGCACGCGCCGTCCAACAGCACGGGGCAGGGCGCGTCGCTGGCCATCGAGAGCGCCGTCCAGCTGGCTCGGTGCCTGCGCGACCTGCCGGACGCCGCCTCGGCATTCGCCGCCTACGAGCGGCTGCGCCGGGGCCGGGTGGAGAAGATCGCCGCCCGCGGTGCGCAGGTGAATCATCAGAAGACGATGGGACCAATCGCCAGGATGGTGATGCCGAAGGTCATGCCGATCATGATGCGGATGGCCAGCGTGCAGAAGGTGACGCGGGATGAGCAGAACTATCGGATCGACTGGGATGCGCCCGTGCAGCGGGAACTGGCGGCTTGACGCCGCATTATCTGATAACGAATAGACTGCCGCCGTGTCCGATAGGGATTCCGATGGCAGTCCGGATCTGAACCAACTGCGCACCTTCCTCGCCGTCCACCGCGCCGGTTCGATCACCGCGGGCGCGCGGCTGATCGGGCTCTCCCAACCCACGGTGACCGCCCAGCTGCAGGTGCTGGAGAAGCGGCTCGGCTATCGGCTGTTCGAACGGCTGCCGCGCGGGGTCGCGCCGACGGCGGCGGCCGACGAATTGGCCGCGCGGGTGGCCGAACCGCTCGATCTGCTCGAGCTCGCGGTGGGCGGCCGGCGGGCCGCACCGGCCGGGCAACCGCCGGTGCGGCTCGGTGGTCCCGCGGAAATGCTTGCGGTGCAAGCCGTTCCGGCGCTCGCCCCGCTCGTTTCGGACGGCGTTCGGTTGCACGTCACGGCCGGATTGTCGGAGGAACTGCTGATCGAGCTGCGGGCGGGCGAACTCGATCTGGTGGTGTCGACGGTCCGGCCGCGCGGGCGGGCCGTCGTCGCGGAACCGCTCAGCGACGAGGAATTCGTGCTGGTGGCCGCGCCCGAGACGGCGCAGCGGGTCGATCGCGCGCGGCTGAGCCGGGAGGGACCCGCGGTGCTGGCTGATCTTCCGCTGGTGAGCTATGCGCCGGATATGCCGATACTGCGGCGGTATTGGCGGCATGTGTTCGGCGTGCGGCTCACCCGTTCCGCGGCCGTCGTGGTCGCGGATCTGCGGGCGGTGCGGTCGGCGGTTGTCGCGGGCGGCGGGATCAGTGTGCTGCCGCGTTATCTGTGCGCGGACGAATTATCTTGCGGCGCACTGGTTCCGCTGCTGGAGCCGGAGGATCCGCCGATCAATACCGGATTCCTGGTGCGGCGGCCGGGCACCGTTGTGCGCCCGCATGTGGAGCTGGTCGCGCGGCGGCTGCTCGCGGCCGGGCGCACCTGGTGATCCGGGATTGTCTTGGGTGCGTGGTCAATTCAGCAGCGCTGCGTCGGACCTGCGTTCGGCGCGGGCGCGGAGGATGGCGGCGGTCTGCGCGTCGGCGGGCAGGAATGCCTCCAGGAACAGCTCGTTCAGCGTGATGTCGGCCGCGGTGGCGAATGAGGTGAAGGTGGTGATCAGGCGCAGTTCACCGTCGTCGCCGCGCAACCGCAGCGGCACCGCGAAGCCGAGGTGGTCGGGGCCCGGATTCAGTTCCGGCAGATAGCCTTCCAGCTCGGCGATGAGTTCGTCGAGTTCCGGATCCGGGCTGCGCAGCGCGCGGGCGCGCAGGTTCTCGGTGATGTGCCTGCCCCATTCCGGCAGGTTGAGTACCCGCTTGGCCAGTCCGTCGGGGTGCAGCGCGAGCCGCAGAATACTGATCGGCGGTTCCAGCAACTCCGGTGCGGCGCCCTCGCTGAACACATCGAATGCGGCATTGGCGGCGAGCAGAATGCCGTGCGGGCGAACGACGATCGCCGGATAGGGAAGGTGTCCGTCGAGGATCGTCCGCAGCGCGTCGCGCACCGGAGCCAGCTCCGGTTTGTCGAAATCCGATTCCGGGAAGATCGGCGCGTAACCGGCGGCGAGCAGCAGCGCATTGCGTTCGCGTAGCGAGAGATCCAGCGATTCGGCCAGCCGGATGACCATGGTGCGGCCCGGGTGCGACCGGCCCTGTTCCAGGAAGCTCAGGTAGCGCTGGCTGGTGTCGGCGCGAATGGCCAGATCCAGCTGGCTGACCCGGCGCAGGGTGCGCCAGTGTCGCAGCTGTTTCGCGAAGCCGTTGGGGTGCAGCGCTGTCGTCATGATTCCAGTAGAAACCGCGTGCGGGCACAGCGCTATTCCCTGGAGGGAATGATGAACCGCATGCTTGACGGGGTCTCGGCTATTCCCTCGAGGGAATCGCGGACCTCGGCGTCCCGCGGCCAAACTCGTCGGCATGAGCAAGCAATACACCGATGGCGAGCTGGCGGATTTCACGCAGCGCTGGGTCGCGATATGGAATGAGGCGGATCCGGCGTTACGGCACAAGCGGGTTCGCGAGGTCTGGGCGGCAGACGGCGTGCAGGTGCTCGTCGATCCGCCGGTGGAGATGCGGGAACAGGCAGCGAGCCTGGCCATTCCGGCGCCGCCGTTGACGGTGCACGGACAGGAGGCGATGGAGCGCCGGGTGACCCGGGCGTACGAAATGTTCATCGCGCCCGGCGAATACGTCTTCGAGCCCGAGGAACCGGCGACCAATCTGCCAGCCGGGCTGATCGGTCTGCACTGGAAGATGGTGACGCGGGCCGACGGCGCGAAGGCGGGTGGCGGCTACGACGTCTTCGGACTCGACGCGCAGGGCCGCGTGCTCACCTGCCACCAGTTCATCGAGGGTGTGCGATGAAAGGCGTTGCGTATCACCTCGAACCGCTGCGCGACCTCGCGGGACTGAGCATCCGGCCGCAGGCGCGGCCGGAGCCGGGGCCGCACCAGGTGGTGATCGAGGTGCGGGCCGCCAGCCTCAACCGGCGGGATCTGATGTTGCTGGACGGCACCTATCCGCTGCCCGCCGAGCCGGGAATCGTCCCGCTGTCGGATGGTGTCGGGGTGGTTGTCGCGGTGGGCGAGAAGGTGACTCGGGCCGCGCTCGGCGATCGGGTCACTGCGACCTACTACCCGCACTACATCGACGGACCACAGCGGCTGGCACACGTTCGTCAGCAGTACGGCGCCAACTTCAACGGCATGCTCGCCACTTACGCACTGCTGGAAGAGGATTCGGTGGTGCACGTGCCGGAATACCTCACCGATGCGGAGGCGGCGTCGCTGACCTGTGCCGGTGTCGTGTCCTGGGCCGCGCTCACCAAACCGGTTCCGGTGCGGCCCGATGAGTCGGTGCTGACCGTCGGCACCGGAACCGTCGCGATCTTCGCCGCGCAATTCGGCAAACTCCTTGGCGGGCGGGTTATTTCGATAACCTCGACCGAGCGCAAGGCCGAGCGGCTGCGCAAGCTCGGCGTCGACGAGGTGGTGGTGCGGGCCGAGCATCCGGACTGGGAACAGCGGGTGCTGGAGCTCACCGGTGGCGACGGCGTCGATCATGTGGTGGACGCGGTGGGCGGGTCGACGGTGGCGAAATCGGTGCGGTCGGGCGCGTACAACGCGCGGATCACCATGATCGGCGCCATGCCGACCGGCGAAAACGCCACCGGCGGTGACCTGTTCGGCGACAAATACCTCTCGATCAGGAAGATCGCGGTCGGCAGCCGCGCCGATTTCGAGGCCATGAATGTCGCGATGACCGAGCATCGGATGCGTCCGGTCATCGATCGGGAGTTCTCGTTCGACGAGGCGGTCGAGGCCTATCGCTACTTCCGTGACGAGAATCCGTTCGGCAAGGTGATCGTCACGATGTGAGCGTGTTCATGCCTCGAAAGGCACGGTATTGCCCGCGGTGTCGCGCATCCCGGCCGTCGCTTCGACGGCGGCCGCCAATTCCGCGGCGGTGGTCCAGGTGCGGGCCGGTTCGCCCGCGAGATTGCCGATGGTGAGCCAGGTTTCGGTCGCGCGGTAGCGGACCAGGCCGCGGCCCGCCGCGTCGACGGTGACATCGAGGTCACCGGAAACCGTCCCCTCCTCGTCGGTCATGACGGCCGCCGTGGTGGAAAGCTCGATGATGTCGGCTATTTGAACGCTCCTCGCTTGACGCAATCGTCGACCGCGGCACGCAGCGCGGTCTGTTCGGCGGAGTCGATCTTCAGCGCGTATTTTACTTTGACCTGGACATACCGGCCGACATAGGCACACCGGAAGTTGCCCGGCGGCAGGTAGTTCGCCGCGTCCTGGTCACCCTTCGATCTGTTGGCCGACGGATCGGAGGCGACGAGGTTGAGTGCGTCGTTGGCGATCCGGCGGCGGGTGTCGTCGTCGCGGGCGTCGGCGCCGGAACGCCACGCCTCCGCCAGCGGGACAATGTGTTCGGCGTCGACGCCGGACGGGTCGGTGATCCACTTGTACGGCCCCACCTGGCCGGTCTTGCGGTCGATGACGCCGTACTGGTCGCGCCAACCTCCGCCGCGGCCGATCGACAGCTCGCAGGTCTTCGGATCCAGTCGGACCGAGCCGGTGGCATCGCGCAGCAGCATCACGTCGCGGGTGGTGCACTTGGCGTACTGCGCGAATTCGGCGCCGAATCCGTGCTCCGGCTTGTTGAGATCCCAGTGCGGGAACTTCTCCCTGCTGTAGCCGGTCATCGGATTCTCCGGCGCGACAGCGAGTTTGGTCAGCAGGTCGGTGATCTCTCGGCCGGAGATCGCGGTGTCCGGGGTGCGGGGCGCCGGGCCCTCGGTGTCCTTGCGCGCTTCGACGAGGGCGTAGACGACGGTTATGAGGACGGCCAAGAGGATAGGAGTGCACACGGCGATCGCCCGCCGCATCCGTCGCGGCGCAAACCTCATCTGTACTGCCCCAAACCTCATCGCATCCGAAAAGAACCGGGCGTCAAGGTACCTGGTGGCGGCGTGGCCGGAAGTCATTGCCGGATATGACGTTCGGCACAGCTCGTGATCTGTGCCGCTGCCTCGATTCCGGTGGCGGAAATGGACCAACCCCCGAGTCGCCGTGCCGGCGCCGACTCGGGGGTTGGCGAATCACAAACCGAGAGCGGCATCTTGGCGGCGGGCGGGCGGTTGTCCCATCCGTTGTCCCCGCGCTGCCGACCCCACGAGGCTGATGAGGGGGAGCCTCGAAGAGCCGGGCCGCCGGGCCGCTCTCGTTCGTGACGATCTTGGTGCGAGCTCTGCTTCGCTCGCCATCATCTACGTAACAAGACAGTAGATAACTGGTTACCGTTTGGCAAGTCATCGAGCTGGCTTCGGCGAACTTCTAAGCTGTTCCTCAGCTAACCCGCCATTTCTACTGCCCTTCTACGGAAAGCGGTTGAAATCGCAAGGAACTCGAGTGACGGGCATCACATGAAATTCGCCGATTCGGCGGTCACAGCCGAGCCGAACCGCGTGTCCAACCGGGTGTAGGCGACAAAGCCACCACATCCGAAGGGACGGACATCATGCCCACCGTCGACGTTCTCGACTCCTACCTCCACTACCGCGACGCCGGTTCCGGCGCGATCCCGGTCGTCTTCCTGCACGGCAATCCGACCTCGTCGTACCTGTGGCGCAAGGTGATTCCACACGTCACCGGGCAAACCCGGGCGCTGGCACCGGATCTGGTCGGGATGGGCGAATCCGGCAAGCCCGATAGCGCGTACCGGTTCGCCGATCACGCCCGCTACCTGGACGCCTGGTTCGACGCGCTCGGGCTCGACCGGGTGGTGATCGTCGGCCACGACTGGGGCGGTGCGCTCGGAATGGACTGGGCCGCAAGGCATCCCGGCCGCGTCCGGGGCATCGCGGTGGTCGAGACGTTCCTGCGCCCGATGCGCTGGGACGAACTGCCGCCGCTCGGGGCGGAGATCTTCCGCAAGTTCCGTTCACCCGAGGGGGAGCGAATGGTCTTGCAGGAGAACGCCTTCATCGAGGTGAATCTGCGGCTCCAGGCCAAGGTCTCGCCCGAGGACCACGATGTCTACCGCGCGCCGTACCCGACGCCGGAATCGCGCAGGCCGATGCTGGCCTGGTCCCGCGAATTCCCGCTCGACGGCGAACCGGCCGATGTGGTCGCCATCGTCGAGAACTACGACCGGTGGGCCGCCGCTAGCCCGGAGGTGCCGAAGCTGCTGATGGGCTTGGAAGGCGGTGTCGGGCTCGGCTCGCCTGAGGTGATCGAATGGGCCGCGGGCACTTTCGCCGCCGCCGAGGTCGCGGCGATCCCGCCCGCCGGACACCACTGCCCGGAGGACCGGCCCGACGAGATCGGTGCCGCCGTCGCCGCTTGGATCCGTCGGCACAACCTGGTCGACACCGCCGCCGCGGTTTCGTGATGCGCTGTCCGCCTGGTGGGCCGGTCGGCTCACCAGGCTGCGCGCCGCTGTTGCCGGAGGTGGACGGTGACCGAAGAATGGGTGGGTGAGTTCGGAAGATGTGGCCGATCGGGCCGCGCTGGACGGGGAGCGGGCGCTGGTCGGCAGGGCGGTCGCGGGCGATCCGGGCGCGGTCGCGGAAGTTGTTCGGCTGCTGCAGGATCCGCTGTATCGGTTGGCGCTGCGGATGGTGTGGCGGCCGGCCGACGCCGAGGACGCCACCCAGGAGATCATGCTGCGGGTGCTCGGCAAACTCGACACGTGGCGGGCCGAGGCGCGGCTGTTGACCTGGGCGTATCGCGTCGGGGCCAATTATCTGATCAACCTGCGCAGGCAGACGCCGCAGCTCAGCCTCGACACCTACCGGGAGGATTTGGCCGACGGACTGGCGGAGGCGGATTACCGCGGTCCGGAGGCGCGGCTGCTGACCGACGAGGTGCGGCTGAACTGTAGTCAGGCGATGCTGCAATGCCTGGCCCGCGACGAGCGGATCGCCTTCGTCCTCTCCGATGTCTTCGAGCTGAGCTCACACGATGCGGCCTGGGTTCTCGACATCACCCCGGAGGCGTACCGAAAACGCTTGGCGCGCGCCAAGAAACGGCTCGGCAACTTCCTGAACTCGGCTTGCGGCATCGCCGATCCCAAGGCGTTCTGCCGGTGTGCGCGCCGGGTGGACAAGGCGATGGAACTCGGCCGGGTCGATCCCCGGCGGCTCCACTTCGCCACCCATCCGATCGCGCCGGGCGGGCGCGGCGTTCGCGAGGCCGAACAGCAGATGGTCCGGCTGCACGACGCGGCGGCGGTCATCCGAGTCCATCCCGATTACGCTGCGCCCCAAGCGAAAATGGACGCCATCGCCGGTCTGCTGGAGTCCGGTCGCTTCCCGTTGCTCGGTGATTAGCGAGCAGGTGCGAACAGGTTCCCGGTGACCACGCCGCGGACGGTGCGGGTGGCGACAACGGCCCACGCGGCGACAAGCAGCGCGTACAGCACCACCGCGGCGGCTCCGAAAAGGTATGCGCCGGTGTGCGAATAGAGCACGGTGCTGCCGGTGACGCAGGTGCCGAGCGGGAAGGTGAAACCCCACCAGGTCATGGTGAAGGCGAATTCGCCGGTGCGAGCGGTCCGCACGGTGATGGCGATGGCGAGCGCCAGCCACAGCATCGCGAAACCCCAGACCACGACCCCGTATACGACGGAGAAGGCGTTCAGCGCCCCGGCGTATTCGGGAAGTCCGGCGGGCGCCGCGTTGGCGAGCAGCCCTGCGGCCGTGACGGATTGACCGAGCGGGCCGAGCACGATCCACAGCGTCGGCACCAGACCCGTCGCCGGAATGCCGAAGTGGATCAGCCGCGACCAGATCATGCTGATGGTGATCAGCGCCGCGATCAGGCTCACGCCGAACATCGCGAGACAGATCAGCATCAAGGTCAGCCGCGGTTGACCCGCGGGGGTGTAGGGGATGAGCAGCGGACCGAGCGCCGCGGACACCATCGGCGGCACCACCGGCATCAGCCAGCCGCCGAAGGCCGCGTCGGGTTCGCTGCGGCGACCGGTGAACATGCGATACGGCACGGCGAACGCGGTCAGCAGGCCGAGCACGGTGCCCGCCGACCACAGCACCCAGTCCACCGCGACGGCGGCGTCGAGGCCGATCACATCCCGGCCCAGCAGCAGCGCGCCCGCGCCGACGGTGAGCAGCGCCATCGGCGGCGCGCCGAAGAACTGTGACATCACCGGATGGTCGCGATGCTCGCGCGCGGTATCCGGATAACGCAGATGGTGCGCGACCCAGCCCGCGCTCAGCACGACCAGCAGCAGCGCCGCGAGCAGCCACATCGCGGTCGCCGCGCCGCGCAGGCCCGGGAAGGCCAGCGGCAGCGTCGCGGCGGCATTGGCGACGATGCCGGTGCCCATCACCACGGCGAACCAGTTGGGGCCGAGGTTGCGCACCATGGCGGGCCCGGCCGAGCGCTGGCGCACGCCGGTGGTGGGGCGAATGGTGACTGTTGCGGTCATGGATCCAGCATCGCCGCAGGTCGGGCCGTCGGGTAGCTGCCTTGTAACTATGGGTGCATAGACTCGTTCTATGCCCTTATCGCCGCGCGTCCCCGATCTGGCCGCACTGGATCTGCTGCTCTCGGTGATCGAACTCGGCAGCCTCGGCCGGGCCGCGGCGGCGCACGGCATCAGCCAACCGTCGGCGTCATCGCGGATCCGCTACCTGGAGAAGCTGGTCGGCACGCCGGTGCTCCAGCGGACCACCCTCGGCTCCCGCCCGACCAAGGCCGGGGCGCTGATCGCGGAATGGGCCAGAGCCGTCGTCGACGCGGCGGCCCAGTTGGACGCGGGCATCGAAACCCTACGCGCCGAACGCAATTCACAGCTGAGGGTGGCGGCCAGCCAAACCGTCGCGGAATATCTCTTCCCCGGATGGCTGATGGCGCTGCGGAATACCGCGCCCGATACCGCCATCGCCCTCGAATCCGGTAATTCCGTGCACGTCGCGAACGAGGTGCTCGACGGCAGGGCGGCGATCGGATTCGTCGAAAGCCCGCTGGCCTTCCGCGGATTGGCGACGCAACCGGTCGCACACGACCGGCTGATGGTCGTGGTCGCGCCCCGGCACGAATGGGCCCGCCGCGGCCGCGTCACCGTGGACGAGCTGGCGAAAACCGCACTCATCCAACGGGAACCGGGCTCGGGGACCCGAAGCTACTTCGAATACGCCATGGCCGAACGCATTCCGGGCTGGTCGCCGAACGTCGCCCTCGAATTGTCCTCCACCACCGCCATCAAGACCGCGGCGGCCTCGGGTGTCGGGCCCGCCGTGCTCAGTTCACTGGCCGTCGCCGCCGAAATCGGCGCGGGCGTCCTGGCCGCGCCCGAGGTCACCGGGCTCGACCTGAACCGGACGCTGCGGGCCGTCTGGGTGAAGGGGCGGCGGCCGACCGGCCCGGCGCGCGAGCTGTTCGATATCGCGCGGCGGGAGGTCGCGGCTTCGGGGTGAGATCTATTCCGGATCGTCGCTCGACTGGGCGGTGGGCGGAATCCCGGTGTCCAGGAAGCGAATCAACCGATCGATCCGGTCGGTATGGTCTACGCAGCGCTCCAGATTGTGGCCGAGCAGTGCGATATCGATGGCCGTGTCGGTGGGTTCGGTGGAATTGCCGAGCGCGGTGTGCAATTGGTGGTGCAGTTGTTCCATCGGCTGCGTGGCGGTCCCGGCGTCGGCGTCCTGGCGCCCACCCGCGACGGCCTCGCCCGCGCGCTCGGTGCGGCGCGCGGCCAATCCGCACATCGCCGCGAGTATTGCCATGATCTGTTGCGGCGCAACATGTTTCGGATACGAGCGGTAGACCTGCTGCGCCACCCGGCTGATCAGCCAGCCGATCCGGGACAGCTCACCCGCGATCTGGATGGCGGTGACTACATGGCGCAGATCCCTGGCCACCGGCGCCTGTAGCGCGAGTAGCACGACCGTGCGCGCCTCACAGGCGCCGTACATCTTCTGCAGTTGCTCGTCGAATGCGAAAACCTCGTAGGTGGCGGTGAGATCGGCGTCGACCAGGGCGTCGGCGACCCGTTCGGCGGCGTCGTGGGCGAGCCGGCACATTCGCGTCAAATCCTCTGTCAACGCGATGAGCTCATGAGTGAACTGAGTCCGCACTTCGCAAATTCTCGCCTATGCCCGCGGCGCCGGGCGATCGATCCCACGATGTTCACAGTTTGACGTTGCTAAACCTTGTCCTTGCGAACCACATCGACCAGTCGCAGCGTCACCGACGACGCGTCCGCGGGCGGATTCGCCACCGGCGTTTCCTCGACTTTCAACTGGTAGATGTACCCAGGCTCATAGTCGAAACCCGCGATGCGGTCGTAGAACAGCTCCCATTCGCTGTCCGGATTCCGTTTGACCTGTAGACAGGTCATCGGCGCGACGCCTTGACAAGGTTTGGTCTCACCGGCAACCCAGAGATCGATCACCTTCGACCGCACCGCGGAAGTCGTTGGCGCCGCGGGCGGCTCGGCCTTCCGCTCGGATCCGCAGGCGGTGAGCGCCACCGCGAGCGTCAACCCCGCGAGCACCGCCCTGCCTCGGCATAGCTGCATGGCACGAAGCATACGGATCCGGAATGCGAACCGAGCTCAGCGCCGCGGGATGAATCCTCACCCGATGGCCGTGTACACCCGCACATAGTCGACGAGCAGGTTGGCGGGGAATACCGTCGCGGCGTCGGGCGGTCCGGGCCAGGTGCCGCCGACGGCGAGATTCAGCAGCAGATGGAATGGGTGATCGAAGACCCAGGTCTGTCCTTCCCGGAAATCGGCCTTGTCGATGCTGTAGTAGCGAGTGTCGTCGATCAGCCAGTCGATGTGGGTCGGGGTCCACTCGACGGCGTAGGTGTGGAAGTCATCGGACAGCCGCTGTCCGTCGGGGAGCCGATAGCTGTCGGTCAGGCCCGGGTCGACGAAACCTGGTCCGTGCGCGGAGGCATGCACCGTGCCCGGGTCGTCGCCGACGGTTTCCATCACATCGATCTCGCCGTTGTTCGGCCACGGATGGGTGTCGATATCGGTGCCCATCATCCAGAACGCGGGCCACAGTCCCTTGCCGTCCGGAATCCGCATGCGTGCCTCGAAGCGACCATAGGTCTGGTCGAATTTCGTGAGGGTGGTGATGCGTCCGGAGGTGATATCGCAGGGGCCGTACGGGCACGGCGTCATTCCCGGCAATTGCTCGCGGCGGGCCGAGATCACCAGATGGCCCTGCCCATCGGTCGAAACATTCTCCGGGCGGTCGGTGTAGTACTGCCATTCCTGATTGCCCCACCGGGGTTCGCCGCCCCGGTCGTAGACCCAGCTGTTCGAGTCGGGGCGACCGCCCGCCGGACCGTTGAACTCATCGGACCAGACGAGCTGCCAGCCCGCCGCGGTCGGCTTCGGCTCGGCGCTCGCGCAGGCCGAGGTCGATATCGAGATCAGGACCAGCGCCGCGGCGATGGATCTGATTGACAGTAGGGACATTTCGCGTGTGCTCCCGGTGCTGATTCGGTGGTGGGGAGCATCCTGTCAGTGATGTTCTGAAGGAATTATTAATCTCCGGCGCGTTGCGAATGTCTCGTTTGCTCGGACGCTGGAAGTTCGCTGGAATGATGGACGGCATGCTGCGACTGCTGACCCGACACTGGACGACCTTGGTTCCCTTGCTCGCCGCGGTGGTTCTGGCAATCGCATGGTTCACCCATCCCTCGGGTCCGGCCGTGATCGTGGTGGTCTTGGCACTGGTCGGGGCGGTGCTTTCGGCCGTGCAACACGCCGAGGTGGTCGCGCATCGGGTGGGGGAGCCGTTCGGTTCGCTGGTGCTCGCGGTGGCCGTCACCGTGATCGAGGTCGGCCTGATCCTGACCTTGATGGCGTCCGGCGGTGACGATGCCTCGTCACTGGCTCGGGACACGGTCTTCGCGGCGGTGATGATCACCTGCAACGGCATCTTCGGGTTGTCGCTGTTGGTCGGCGCGGTGCGCAGGCGGGTGGCGGAGTTCAATGCCGAGGGCACCGGTGCGGCACTGGCGACGGTGGCGACGCTCGCCACGCTCAGCCTGGTGCTGCCGACGTTCACCACCAGTAAGCCCGGTCCGGAGTTCTCCGGCTCGCAGCTGGCCTTCGCCGCGGTGGCGTCGCTATTGCTCTACGGGTTGTTCGTCATGGTGCAGACGGTTCGGCATCCGGATGACTTCCTACCGGTCGAATCGGCGGGAGCGGATGAACACGGCGAACCCCCTTCTGCCGCAGCGGCATTGGTGAGCCTCGGACTGCTGCTCGTCGCGCTGGTCGGCGTGGTGGGGCTCGCGAAGATGGTGTCGCCGTCGATCGAGAACGGCGTGAATGCCGCGGGGTTGCCGCGGTCGGCGGTCGGCGTGGTGATCGCCATGCTGGTGCTGTTGCCGGAAACGCTGGCCGCCGTGCGCGCCGCCCGCCGCGACCGGGTGCAGACGAGCCTGAATCTCGCGCTCGGTTCGGCGATGGCGAGTATCGGCCTGACCATTCCGGCGATCGCCATGGCCACGATCTGGATTTCGACGCCGTTGACGCTCGGGCTCGGCGCGACACAGATGGTGCTGCTGGCGTTGACGGTGGTGGTGGGTGTGCTAACCGTGGTCCCGGGCCGGGCCACCCTGCTGCAGGGCGGCGTGCATCTGGTGTTGTTCGCGGCGTTCGTCTTTCTCGCGGTAAGTCCGTAAACCTAGCAATCGTTTGGTTAAGAGGGTCGCTGTTGTTCGGGCCGACCCTGACCCGGCCGGTATTTCTCGTGCCGACGGCGGTGGTCGATGGGCTCGCGATGGTTCCCGGGTGGGCCACTTTGCCGCAAGGCGGCGTTCATCTCGGCTTTTGTGTCCCCCGCCGCAAGTCCCCAATGTGCGTGATATCGCTCACGAATAACAAATACACATGATCGATTCCGCGAATAAGTGGTCAGCATCACGCCAAAACGATTTTGTAGTGACCATAGGTAACGATTAGCTTGGCGAAAACGGGCAGTGGTGCCGGAATCGGAGAGTGCGTCATGATTTTGGACACAGCACGCGCTGTGACTCAGGGAACTCGTCCATGACGAGCGGGACGCAAGCTCCGGAAACCGCGGTCGATGTTGTTCGGAAGAATTTCTCGGACACCGTGGTCTCCTCGCTGCGGACGTTCGGCCGCGCGGTCGGGCTCGCGCAGGAGGCGGTGACGGGCGGCATCGGCGATATCGCGCGCGCCCGATTCCAATGGCGCGAAACACTGCTGCAGGCCTGGCGATTGGTGACCGTCACCGCCCTGCCCGCCATCCTGATCGCCATTCCGTTCGGGGTGATCGTCTCGATCCAGGTCGGCAATCTGATCCACACCCTCGGCGCGGATTCACTGCTCGGCGCGACCGGCGGGCTCGGCGTCATCAAACAGGGCGCCCCGCTGGCCACCGGCTTCCTGCTCGGCGGGGCCGGTGCGGCCGCGATCGCCGCCGACCTCGGCGCGCGCACCATCCGCGAGGAGATCGACGCGCTCAATACGATGGGCATCAGCCCGGTGCACCGGCTGGTGGTCCCGCGGATGGCGGCCATGCTCATCGTCGCGCCGCTGCTGAACATCCTGATCATCTTCGTCGGCATCCTGGCCGGCTATGCGGTGGCCATCGGCGGACAGGGCGTGACGCCCGGAAGTTATTGGGCCACTTTCGGATCCTTCACCACCACCGCGGACGTGTGGGTGTCGCTGGTGAAGGCGCTGATCTTCGGCTTCCTCGTGGTGGTGATCGCCTGCCAGCGGGGCCTGGAGGCCAAGGGCGGCCCGCGCGGCGTCGCCGACGCGGTGAACGCGGCCGTCGTGCTCTCGGTGGTATCCATCGTGATCGTCAATCTGGTGGCGGCGCAGATCACCGCCATGTTCCTGCCGACGAGGCTGGCCTGATGGCAACGTCATACGCCCCCAAGGGGTTTCACTGGCTCCGGCGTTACTACCGCCGGGGCAGCCGGGTGCTGCGCGCGGTGGACTCGTTCGGCTTCGTCGCGATCTTCGTCTGGCAGGTGCTCTCGGCGATTCCGTTGACACTCAAGCGGTATCGCGGCGAGACCATGCGCGCCATCACCGATATGACCTGGGGGCGTGGGTCGGTCATCGTCGGCGGCGGCACCGTGCCGATGATGATCGTGCTCGGCCTGGTCATGGGCGCCTCGGTGGCCGTGGAATCCTTTGCGACACTGAGCATGCTGGGGATGGGCCCGGTCACCGGCGTCGTCTCGGCCTACGCGACGACGCGTGAGCTCGCGCCGATCGCGGCCGCCATCGGCTTCGCCGCGCAGGCGGGCTGCCGGATCACCGCGGAGATCGGATCCATGCGCATCTCCGAGGAGATCGACGCGATCGAGGCGCTCGGTCTGCGCTCGGTGCCGTTCGTGGTGACCACCCGGGTGGTCGCGGGCGCGCTGGCCATCGTGCCGACCTTCCTGATCGCGCTGGTCCTCAGCTACGCGGCTTGCCGCGGGCTGATCACCCTGGTGCACAACCAATCCGCCGGCGTGTACGACCACTACTTCTTCCAGTTCGTCTCCGGTTTCGACGTGATCGCCGCGGTGATCAAGGTGGCCGTCTTCGGCACCGTGGTGATCCTGGTGCACAGCTATTACGGGTTCTTCGCCACCGGCGGGCCCGAGGGCGTCGGCATCGCGTCCGGGCGCGCGGTGCGCACCAGCTTCGTCGCCATCATCGCCATCGACATGGTGCTGTCCATCGCCCTGTGGGGCTTCAACGCGGCCATCAGTTTCACGGGGTAGCGGATGCCGAAATACGGATTGCCGGGAGTCGCCGCCGATCGCCGCCGGGCGCGCACGGTAGGCGGGTTGATCGTCGCGCTGGTCGCGGCGGTGGCCGTCGCGACGGTCGTCTACCGCGATATGCGCGGCGCGGATGGATTGCGAATCGCCTTGCACACCGAGCAGATCGGTGACGGCGTCGCCGAGGGCACCCAGGTGCGGCTCGACGGCGTGCTGGTCGGCAAGGTGGCGCGGATCGCGCCGGATGTGCTCGGCACCCAGCGAATCACCTTGCAGCTGGACAGTTCTCGGTTGTTCGGCATAGACGACAGCCTGCGGGTCGATTACGCGCCCGCCAACCTGTTCGGCATCAGCGAACTCGAATTGCGCCGCGGCCCAGGCGGTTCCCCGCTTCGCGCGGATCAGGTGATCGACCTGACCGGCCGCCGCGCCGCCGATGTCTACGACGCGACGATGGGCAGCATCCTGCGCAGCCTGTCCCAGGTCGGCGCGAGCGTGCTGACCCCGCAGATGGTTCAGGTGATCGCCCAGGTCTCCTCGGACGTCCAGGCGTTCACCCCGCTGGTGCAGGCGCTGATCACGGTGGCGCGCACCATCGCCGACAACCAGACCATGAAACCGTCGGAGCTGGCGGGCGAATTGGGGCCGGCATTCGACGGCGGCGGCCGCTTCGCCGGTTCGGTGATCCAGGCCCTGGACGGGATCAACGACATCAACGTGCTGAAAGGCGATCGCGCGCACTACGATTCGGGCGTCGCGGCGATGACCGGACAGATCCTGCCCGGCCTGGCCACCACCGGCAATACTGCGGGCAAGTACTTCGGCGATGGCGCCGACACCCTCGCGCCGGTGCTGCGGGTACTGGCGCAGATGGTGCCCCGCCCGCAGCAGTCGGCCGCCGAACTGCGCGAACTGCTCACCCGGCTGCGCGCGGCCATGCCGGATACACCGGACGGTCCTGTGCTCAACGTCGAGGCGGATCTGCGTGGGGTGCCGGGACTTTCGGTGCCGCTGCTCGGCCTCGGCGCACCGATTCCCGGAGGTGCCCGATGACGGTGCGCGGCGCGGCATGGCGGCTCGGACTCTTCGCGGCGGTGATGATGGTGGTGCTCGCGCTGGTGCTCACCGCGATCAAGCGGCCCGTCGCCGGCGACACCGAGGCGCACGACGCGATCTTCACCGACGCCAACGGGTTGAAGGTCGGCGACGACGTGCGCATGTACGGCGTGCAGGTCGGCAAGGTGGAGGGCATATCGCTGGAGGGCGACAAGGCCAAGGTGCGGCTCACCGTCAAGACCGCGACGCCGATCTACGACAACAGCACCCTGGCCATCCGCTACCAGAACCTCACCGGCCAGCGCTATATCGACCTGCAGCAGCAACCGAATCCGGGCGTCCGGCTCGCCGCGAACGCGCGGATCGACGCCAAGATGACGCTGCCGTCGTTCGATGTGACGAGCCTGTTCAACGGGCTGAAACCGGTGCTGGCCACCATGTCTCCGGAAACGGTCAACCAGTTCACCGAGAGCATGCTCGCGGTGCTGCAGGGCGACGGCAACGGGCTCGGCCCGGCGCTGGACGCCATCGGCAAGCTGAGCAAGTATGCGAGCGACCGGCAGGCGGTGATCGGGACCGTGGTGCGGAATATGTCCGATCTCGCCGACAAGGTCGGCGGTCGGGTGCACTATCTGGTGCCGCTGCTGGCTCGGCTGACCGATATCTTCCAGGCGCTGCAGCAGAACATCGGCGGCCTGGCGGAATTCGCGATGAGCGCGCCGTCGGTGCTCGGACCGGTGGACCGGCTGCTGTCCACCATCGGGCTGACCAAGGACAGTGGACAGGACCTGGATGCCTTGATCCGCAGCCTGTTCCCGGATCCGAAGCAAGCTGTCGAGGTATTCGGCAGGCTGCCCGGCCTGTTGAGCGCGATCGACGCCTCGCTGCCGCGCACCGTCGCGGGCTGGCAGCCGGAATGCAGTAAGGGGACCATGCAGGCGCCCGCGCCGCTGCGGATGCTCATCGCCGGACAGCAGGTGACGCTGTGCAACGGATGACCAAGTGGCGCAACTGGTTCGGTGGTGATCGGCCGGTGACCGACGAGCCGACCCGGCTGCGCAGGGAGGTGCGGCTCGGCGTCGTCGGCGCGGTGCTGGTGGTGATCGCGCTCGCCGCGGCCGCGGTGCTGTACGTGGTGCCGTTCGGCAAGACCACCTATACCGCGGAGCTTTCCGAGGCGCAGTCGGTGCGCGCGGGCGATGACATCCGGCTGGCCGGTATCACGGTGGGTTCGGTGAAATCGCTGGAGCTGAAACCGGATCGGGTGATCATGAAGTTCACCGTCGATTCCGATGTGTTCGTCGGCGACGAATCCTCGCTCGACGTGCGGATGCTCACGGTGGTCGGCGGGCACTACGTCGCGCTGTTCCCGGCGGGCGCGAAACCGCTCGGCGGCAAGGTGATTCCGGCCGACCGGGTGCGGCTGCCCTACAGCCTGGTGCAGACCTTCCAGGACGCGACGACACCGCTGAACCAGATCGATGGCAGCACCCTGCGGAAAAACCTTGCCACGCTGGACAGTTCGCTGGCCAAGGCGCCGGAGAGCCTGCGCACCACGCTGGACACCCTCGGCGGTTACGTCGACGCCATCAACCGGCAGCGCACCCAGGTGTCGAATGCCGTCGCGGTGGCCGACGAGTACATCTCGCTCTACGACGGCGCCAAAACCGATCTCGGCAGGCTGATGGACAACTCCAATCTGCTGGAGACCGTACTGCTCGACAAGCGCGCCGAACTGCGCGAATCCATCGCGCTGCTCACCAGCGTGCTGCAGCGCGTCGCCGCGCTCGCGCCGACCTGGGACGACAAGCTGAAACCGCTGGCACAGCAGCTCGCCGACGCACTGCCCCGGCTGGAACAGCTCGGACAGCAGTTGCAGCCGATGATCGATTCGGTGCACGGCCTGCAGGCGAAGGTGCGCCAGTGGCTGCCGGATGGCGGGGTGGTGGTCGATCAGTCGGGTCAGACCGTGCAGGCCCCCGCGGGCGTCTGCGTCCCGTTGCCCGGAAAGGCGTGCTGATGCTGAAGCGGGTACTCGGTTCGCGGGCGTTCATGTCGATCGCCGGTGCGGTGGTGGTCGCCGCGGTCGCGGTGGCCGGATACTTCATCGTCTTCGATCCGCTGAAGGAAACCCGATCCTATTGCGCCGTAATGTCCGACAGCATCGGTCTCTACCCGGGCAACCAGGTGACCATGCGCGGCATCGTGGTCGGCAGCGTCACTTCGGTGCGGAATGAGGGCAAGCAGGTGCGGGTGGACTTCGACGTCGACGCGAAATATCCGGTGTACGCCGACGCCGCGGCCACCACGGTCTCGGATACCGTTGTCGCCGACCGCAATCTGGCCGTGCTCAACAGCGGTAAGGATCTGCGCCGCTGGGACGGCGCCCAGTGCATCACCAATACTTTGACGCCCAAGAGCCTTACCGAAACGCTCACCGCGCTCGCACAATTGGCCGATCAGCTGAACGGCCCCGGTGCGGCACAGCAGAATTCGCTGTCCAATGGCCTGGCCGCGCTCGACGCCGCGACCTCGGGAACCGGGCCGCAGTTCAACGAGCTGGTGCGCAAGCTCGGTTCGGCACTCCAGTCGCCGGACGCCGATATCGCCCATCTGGCAGGCATTTTCGACACCTTCTCCTCGGTATCGAAGAAGGTCAACGAGCACTGGGGTGATCTGCGGTCGATGCTCACCCGAATGGGTCCGGCGCTGAATCAGGCCAGCACCGAACTGCTCGGGCCCGGCGCGGAACTGTTCGACGCGCTGCGCCAGGTGCTGCCGGTGCTCAACGACATCACCACCATGTTCGGCGACACCATCCTGAAGGGTCTGGACGCCACGGTGCCGCTGATAAAACTGTTGCGCGCCAACGTCGGATCGCTGCGCGACATCGTGTTGATGACGCCGGTGCTGACCAATGCGTTCCAGTCCGTCACCGATACGTCCACCGGCGCGCCCGGCATCACCTACGCCCCGCCGCGGGTGCGGATTCCGGCGCAGAACGCCGAACAGGTTTGCGCGGCGGTGAACGCGGTGACGCCGGGCCGGTGCGCGGGCGCGGGCGACGGCATGGTGGATGTGGAACTGGTCCAGCTGGTGCTGGGATTGGCAGGTGCGCGATGAGGCGTAATCCATTGCGGCGCACCGTGCTCGCGCTGGCGGCCACGGTCGGTCTGGCCGTCGGCGGATGTGCGTTCGATCCGTCGTCGGTGCCGGTGCCCGGCACCGACGTCTCCGGGCCGACGTATCCGATCAAGATCGAGTTCGCGAATGCGCTGAACCTGCCCGCCAAGGCCAAGGTGATCGCGAACGGTGCGCAGGTCGGCACCGTCGAGAAGGTCACGGTGGTGCCGTCGAGCCAGGCGCGCGGCGGCTACGTCGTTGTCGACGCCGACATTTCGTCCTCGGTGCGGTTACCCACCAACACGGTCGCCGAGCTGCGGCAGAACACCGTGCTCGGTGATATCCACATCGCGTTGACCACGCCGTCCGACGGTTTCGGTTCGCTGCTCGCCCCGGGCGGCACCATCGGCATCGATCGCACGAAACCGCCGGTGCAGCTGGAGGATACGATGGCCGCGCTGGCCTTCTTCGTGCAGGGCGGCGCAGTCGGGCAGATCCAGGACATCATGACCCGGTTCAACGCGGTGCTGCCGAAGGATCCGAAGGACACCGCGCGCATCTCCGGCGTGATGGGCGCCGACGCCGCCGATCTGGCCGCCAATCTGGACCAGGTGGACAAGCTGATCGACGGGCTAGCCACGAATGCCGAAGTGCTGCACGACATTCGGCCGGAGCTGGACCGGATCCTGCGCCCCGAGTCGGTGCAGCAGGTGACCGGCGCCGTGCAGTCCATCCAAGGGGTCACCAAGGTATTCGGCGCGCTCGGTCCGGTCGGCGACTCGCTGGCCTGGCTGGCCCCGCTGCTACAGAGCCAGGATGCCGCGCTGCAGGCGCTGGTTCCGCTGCTCACCGGCGGCCAGCTGGATCTGCGGCAGCCGTCGAATCTGGCCATGCTGGTCGCGCTGTTGCGGGACAAGATAATTCCGTTCGCCGAACACGGACCCAAGGTGAATCTCACCGGGGCGACCGTGAATTCGATGCCCGAGCAGGACCAGATCGACCGAATCATCAAGACCCTGCGCATGATCGGAGCCGTGCGATGAAAGTCGGTTCGCTGGCCTCCCTCGGCGGTATCGCGGCCATCACCGTGCTCGGTGCGGGCTACCTCACCTTCGGTGTGGTGCGCGCCGATCCGTTCGCCGAATACACGAATGCCTCGATGGTGCTGCGGGATTCGGGTGGGCTGGGCGCGGGCTCGCCGATTCTGCTCACCGGCATCCCGGTCGGCAAGGTGACCGCCGTCGACAACACCGCATCGGGCGTCGAGGTCCGGTTCCGGGTGAAGCGCGAACAGCGGCTGCCCACCGACAGCACCATCACCATCGAACAGCTGTCCGCGCTCGGCGAGCCGTATGTGCAGTTCGTGCCCAAGGGCGACGGCGGGCCGTATCTGCAGGACGGTCAGCGGCTGGACACCAAGTCGGTCACCGCGCCGCTGTCGATTCCGGAGGTGGCCAGGCTGGTCACCAAGACGATGAACCAGTTGGATCCGAAGGTGGTCGGCTCGCTGGTGGACACCATGGGCCGCGCCATCTCCGGCACCGAGGCGACGATGCCGCAGCTCGCGCGCTCCGGCGACCTGCTCGCCTCCACCATCATGAGCCGCGCGCCCAAGATCGCCGAACTGTTCAACAGTTTCCAGCAGGCCGCGGGCGATATCGATTGGGCCGGGCCCGCGACATCGGATGCCGCGCCGAATCTGGTGCAATTCGAGAAATCGCTCGCGGCGCTGGTCGAGGCGGTCGGCCGGTTGGTGAATACGCCGGGTAATCCGGACGTCTATTTGCAGGGCAATGGGCTGGCGCCGTTCCTGGCGAAGGTGACCGAGTGGCTGAACAAGGTAGGGCCCGATATCAAGGAAATGCTGCCCGGCCTGCGTCCGCTGACCGACGCGATTACCGCGACCGGGCCGCAGCTCGATATCAGCGCATTGATTTCGCAGGCGCTGCAGCAGACCGGTGACGACGCCGTGAAGGTGCGGATAACCGTCAAATAGGCGTACCTCCGCATTCGCTCCGGCCATGCGCGGGCTGAAGACGGCTCCGCCGACAGCGCCCATTAGGCCGCGATAACACCTTCATATCAAATATGAGCAAATGATCGGCAATCTGGGTAGGTTGTGACGGATGAGCTTGTCGTTACGGTAGTTACTACTGCGAAACGAGGGCCAGGCGATGACGCAACCCGGCGGTCCCGATACGGGCAATCCGAATACCACCCGGATACTGGCCATCGCGGCGGTCGTCGTCGCCGTCCTCGCGCTGGTGGTCGCGCTCGCGCTGATGCTGCGCCCCGACAACGAGCCACCCAAAGCCCCGGCCTGGCCGATCCCGACCGGCGTCACCGTCTCCCCGACAGTGCGCCCGACCAGCCCGCCGCCCCGATCCCCCCGTCGATCACCCCGCCGACCCCGGTCGTGCCGCCGCTACCCGCAGGCCGAATCGGCGACGATTGCTCGCACGACGGAATCGTCGCGCAATGGGATCTGCGCAACGGCGAATTGGTCTGCGTGCCACAGGAACAGGGCGAACCGACTCAGTAGGTATTGCCCGTTCGTCCGGCCGGACATCTCCTCCGATGGGAGGAACCGGAGGTGCCGTTGGCCGGGCATTATTGGGCGGGTGTTTGATTCCGGGGTGACGCGTGGCGTCGATTGGCTGCTCGACGCGCGCTCGCTGGCGGTGCGCACGGGGGTGTTGCTGCTGCTCGCGGTGGGGTGTCTCGCGCTGCTCTCGAAGGATGCCGGACCGGTCGATTGGGGGATCGGGCTGGTGGCGGTGCTGGTCACCGCCGGTGGCGTGCGCTGGCCGCTGACCACGGCGCTCGCCGAATCGGGGCTGCTGGTGCTCGGATTCACGGTTGGGCATGCGGGGCCGCTGGTGGTGAAGGTCGGCGCGGGTATCGCGCTGACCGAACTGGCCGCCCGGCGCGGCGGTTGGCCGCCGCTGCTGGCCGCGGCCGCGCTGGCCGGGGCCTACCTGCTGCACGGCGGCGAATTCGCCGCCGACGGATATCGTGCGCTGGTCATGGCCGGTTTCCCGCTGTTGATCGGCGGTCTGCTGCGGACCGCGCGGGAGAGCGCCGACCGGGCGCGGCAGGCGGCCGACGAACTCGCGCAGCGGCGCGAGGCCGATATCGCGGCGGCCAGGGCGGTCGAGCGCACCGCCATCGCCCGCGAACTGCACGATCTGATCGCCCACCATGTTTCGTCCACCGTGCTGCGGGTCGGTGTGGCCCGGCACGCGGTACCGGACACACCGCCCGCGGTGCGCGCGGTGCTGGACGATATCCACGCCAGCGGCACCGAGACCCTCGCCGATCTGCGGCTGCTCGTCTCGGTGCTGCGCGACCCGGCGATGACCGGCGAATCCTTCACCGCCCCAGCCGATCTGCCCGCCGCGCTGAGCGTCATCACCGACCGCGCCCAGCAACTCGGCCACACCGTCGACGCCAGCATCGACGACGCGGTGACCGGCACGGACGCGCTGCGCGCCCTCACCCTGCTGCGGCTCACCCAGGAAGGTATGACGAACCTCGTGAAATATGCGCCGGACGCCGTCGCTCGGCTGTCCATTGCCGTCGCACCCGACGGGTCGATCGATTTCTCGTTGTGCGACAACGGGATCCGGTCTCGGCGGGCGGCATCGGCCGTCGCGGGCGGCGGACTCGGGCTGATCGGCCTGCGCGAACGCGTCGAACTGCTCGGCGGCGAATTCGACGCGGGCCCAACCGATTCCGGATGGCGGCTGGCGGCGCGCCTACCCGCGCCGGTCCGGGGTGCGGCATGACCGTTCGGGTATTGCTCGTCGACGATCAGCAGCTGGTGCGGGCCGGTCTGCGCATGCTGTGCGATACCGACGCCACGCTGGAGGTGGTGGGGAGGCCGGTAACGGAAACGAGGCGGTCCGGCTCGCCGACCGGCTGATTCCGGACGTGGTGCTGATGGATCTGCGGATGCCGGGCATGGACGGAATCCGCGCCACCGAACGAATTCTCGCGGCCAGGCCCGGCATCCGCGTGCTCGCGCTGACCACCTTCGACGATGACGACCACCTGTATCCGGCGTTGAACGCGGGCGTATGCGGATTTCTCGTCAAGGACGCATCGCCCACCGACCTGCTCGACGGCATCCGCCGGGCCGCCGCCGGCGAACGGCCCTTCGCCCCCGCCGTGCTGCACCGGCTGGTCGACGCCGCCGTCGCCGCGCGCGATCTGCCCGCGGAACCCGTTGCGCCGCAGGGACTCACCCCGCGCGAGGCCGATGTGCTCGCCCTGGTGGCCGCCGGTCTGTCGAATGCCGAGATCGCCGCGCGGCTGCACCTCGGCATTACGACGGTGAAAACCCACGTCGCCAACCTGCTGGCGAAAACCGGGACGACCAACCGGGTTCGGCTCGCCGTGCTCGGCATTCGATTGGCCCCACCCGACTGAATGGACGGGTGGGCCCGCGAAACTATGTGCGACACCGCACCGCGGGAACCGTCCGGTCGGGTCACCGGTGGATACCGTGAGAGCTATGAGGTACCGACTCGCCGCCCGCCCGCGCATTCACGAGCTGGACGCGGTTCGTGGGTTCGCGCTGTGCGGCATCCTCGTGGTGAATATCTGGCAGCTCACCGGCATGCGCGAGACCAAGGCGCCCGGCGTGCTCGACCAGCGGCGGCAGGTGCTTTCGCTGCTGTTCGAGGGGCGGTTCTTCCCGATCTTCTCGTTCCTGTTCGGGCTGAGCTTCGCGTTGTTCCTGGAGCGGGCCGCCGACCGCACCGATCGTCCGCGAGTCGTTCTGGCGCGCAGGCTGATAGCGCTTGCCGGATTCGGCCTGATCCACCACATCTTCCAGCCGGGCGAAGCGCTCTTGCCTTACGCCATAGTCGGATTGATGATTCTGCTGCCGGCCACCGCGCTGCCCCGGTGGGTGGTGTTGCTGGCCGGGCTCAGCGGAACCATCGCGGTACCGCTGCTGCTCGGCGGCGGATTCGGTTTGGTGCCCGGGCTTTTCCTACTCGGTCTCGCCGCGGCCCGCTTCGACGTCGTGCCGAACCTGAACCGCCGGAGTTGGCTGGTCCCCCTGATTTTCGTGGTCGCCGCACCCGCCGCCGTCGTGGCGGGCATCTGGCAGTACCGCACGCCGTTACTCGATCTGGGCAGTCCGGCCCCGGCCATCGCCGGACTGATCGGCGCGCTCGCCTACCTGACCGGACTATTGCTGTTGCTGCGCACCGAATTCGGCGAGCTGCTCAGCGACCTGCTCGAACCGCTCGGCAGGATGGCGCTCACCAACTATCTTTCCGCGACCGCGCTGGTGCTGACCGCCGAACGCTATCTGCGACTCCATGATTCGACCCGCTACGGCATGCTGCTCGCATTGGCCGCGGCGATCATCCTGGTACAGACGGTATTCAGCTACTGGTGGCTGCGGTGGTTCCGCTACGGTCCGCTCGAATGGATATGGCGCTGCCTCACCTGGTGGCAGCTGGTGCCGAATCGGCTCACCAGGGACGAACGCCGACGGCTCGCACAGCGGTGGTGAGATCAGGCGAGGCGCACCGGCAGGGTCAGCGGGCCGCGATGCCGGAATCCGGAACGCCAGCCGAGCGTCGATTCCGCGACGGTGAGTGCGATCCCGGGCCAGCGGGTGAAAACCTGGTCGATGGTGGTCGCGGTGACGGTGTGTACCAGCGCGGTGCCCAGGCAGGCGTGGGTGCCGTAGCCGAGGCCGAGGTGGGGGTTCCGGGTTCGGGCTAGATCCAATTCGCTTGGCGCATCGAAGATTTCCGGGTCGTGGTTGGCCGATGCGAGGCAGAGTAGGACGGTCTGGCCTGCTTTGATGGTGTGGGTGCCGATGGTCAGATCGGTTAGGGCGAAGCGCGGACCGGTCAGCACCTGTGGGGACAGGTAGCGCAGCAGCTCGTCTACGGCTCGATGGGAATTCATCGGATCGCCGAGCAATGACCGCTGGTCCGCGCGGTCCAGCAGCGTGAGGATCCCACCCGCGACCAGATCGACGAGCACCTCGTACCAGACGAACAGCAGATAGAACAGCAGACCCGTCAGCTCGTCGTCATCGAGGTGACCGGCACGGTGCGCGGCGACGAGGCGGCCGAGCACGGTGTCGTCGCGTGGCCGCTCTTTCGTCGTCGCGATGACCGACAGCATGACGTCGAGGGTGTCCCGCGCCCGCGGTGGCTCGGCGGACGGCATCAGTGTCGAATTCGCCCATACCGCAAGGGCTTCGCGCGCGGGCTCGGTGAGACCGAGCAGCTCGCCGAGGACCGCGGCGGGCAGCGGCACCGCGAGCCGCTCGACCAGATCCACCTCGTCGTCCGTATTCAGCTCGCGCAGAATCGGTTCCACCAAACGCGGTGCCAGGGTGGTCCATTCGGCGAGCCGGCGCGGTGACAGCTCGCCGGTGACGATCCGGCGGAGCCGGGCGTGATCCGCCGGGGCCGCGTTGGCCAGGCTCGTCTCCAACTGCGGCGGCAGCGCGAACCCGCGATAGTCATCCGAATTCGCATGCCGCACATGGGTGGTCAGCCGCTCATCCAGCAGCCCCGCCCGCACCTGCGAGTACCGCGTGACGAGCCACGCGGGTGGCCCATCCGGTGTCCGCACCCGGTGCACACCCCCATCGGCCCGCAATCGGTCCAGCGTCGCCCACGGATCCGCAGCGAACCCGGTATCGAATACCTCGATCACCCGGCCATCGTCGCATCCCAGAACCACCGGTGCCTACTTCCGGTGCCAGACCCGATCCACGTAGGATTCGAAATCCCTTGCGGGACGGCCTAGTACGCGCTGTACGCCGTCGGTCGGCGGGGTGTTGGTCCCGGTGCGCATCAGTTCGAACATGACGCCGAGTTCGGTCGCGACCGCCGCCGGATAACCCGCGGCGAGCAGTTCGTCCTCGTAGGCCTGCGGTGTCAGCTCGGCGTACTCGATGGTGCGCCCGGATGCGGCGGCGATGGCCGCCACGGCCTCGGCGAAGGTGATGGCGCGTGGGCCGGACAGCTCATAGATCTGTCCGGCGTGCCCATCGCGGGTGAGCAGCGCCGCGGCCACGTCGGCAACATCTTCCGCGTCGATGAATGATTCGCCGACCGCGCCGATCGGGAGGGCCAGTCGCCCCGCCAGCAATGGTGCGTGCCAAAGGTCTTCATCGAAGTTCTGATCGAAGTTGTTGGCGCGGATGATCGTCCAGTCCACGCCCGCGGCGCGGACAGCGTCCTCGGCGGCTGACATCCCATGGCCGAATCGTCCGCCGGTGTGTTCGATGCCACGTCCGGACAGCACGACCAACCGCCGCACACCGCTCGCCACCGCCCGAGCGACGAAGGGGGACACCGGCGCCGGATCATCCGGTGCGATCAGATAGACCGCGTCCGCCTCCGCCAGCGGCGCCGTCCAGGAATCGGGTTCGGACCAGTCGAAGCGCACCTCACCGGATCGCGACGCGGCGAGCACCTTCTCGCCCTCGTCGCGCAGCCGTCCGACCACACGCCGTCCCGTTTTACCCGTCGCGCCGAGTACCAGAATCGTCATGCTTCGAGTCAATCGCGGCGGCCGTCGGCGAACCATCGGCGAACGTCCTCGATCCATGTCCATTCGTCCGCCGAATGGACGCTGCCGGCGAGGCCGTCCTCGGATCAGCGCACGGCCGGAGCGACTGCGGAGATACGCCTGATGCCGCTGTGGGCGAGGACGTCCTCAGTCCGCGCACGGCCGGAGCGAATGCGGAGGTACGCCTAGAGTGGCTGGGTGGACCCGTTCGACGATCTGCTGCGTAGTGTGCGCGCCGAGGGCGCGATATTCGGCAAACCGGTGCTTTCGGCGCCGTTCGCACTGCGCTTCACCGATGGCGCCGCGCTGACGCTGTGTGTTCCGCTGCGTGGCTCGGGCTGGTTGGTCACGGCCGATCAGCGGCAACGCATCGAGGTGGGGGAGGTGGCCATCGTGCGCGGCCCGGATCCGTTCGTCTTCACCGACGATCCGGATCGCGGCGACGAGCCGACCGACATCGCGGGATGGTCGGCCGAGCAACCCACCGGCGACACCGTGCTGTTGGCCGGAACGTATCAGGTGCGCCGCGCGGTGCCCGCCCGACTGCTGCGCGTGCTGCCGCCGCTGCTCACGGTGCCCGACGGCGAGGATTGCGCACCGCTGCGCGAGTATCTGGAAGGGCAACTGGTGGGCGGGCATCCGGGCCGTCAGATCGTGCTGGATCGCCTCCTCGACTGGTTGCTGGTCTGCACCCTGCGCGACTGGTTCGACGCGACCGCGCCGGCCTGGTACCAGGCCTTGAGTGATCCGGTGATCGGGCCGGTGCTGCGGGCGATGCACGAAACACCCGGCGCACCTTGGACATTGGCCACGCTGGCGACCGAGGCGGGCGTCTCCCGGACCACCTTGGCCAAGCGGTTCGCCGAGACCGTCGGCGAACCGCCCCTCGCCTACCTCACCGACTGGCGGATGACGGTGGCCGCCGACCTGCTCGCCGAACCGGGCGCCACCGTGAGTTCGGTCGCCCGCCGGGTCGGCTACGCCGACGCCTTCGGTTTCAGCTCCGCATTCAAGCGGGTCCGCGGCGTCAGCCCGAGCGCCTACCTCCGCTCGGCCTGAGCACGGCCGCAATTCGGATGCGACGCGATGGCTGTATGCGCGACGATGACGGCGGAAGGGGTGGTGATCATGGAGCAAAATGCGGTGACCGTGCTCTGGCGGCCGACGGGTCCGGCGGAGTTGGCGCTGGTCGCGGGCACTGGTTGGCGGGCATGGCCGCCTCGGCTGCCGGATCAGCCGATCTTCTATCCGGTGCTCTCCGAGGATTACGCGGTCATGATCGCGCGGGACTGGAACGTGCCCGCCTCCGGTGCCGGATATGTCACTCGGTTCTCGGTGGAGACGAATTATCTTGCGCGGTACGAGGTTCAGCAGGTCGGTGGCCGGGAGATCCTCGAATACTGGATTCCGGCCGAGGAACTCGACGAATTCAACGCCCATATCATTGGGAAAATCGAAGTGGTGCACTGCTTTCCGGATGATGCGCCGCTGCCGTGATCAGATTCCCGATATCCCGGCGAGCTGGCCGATGCCGTAGGTGACGGCCATGGCCAGCGCGCCGCCGATCACCACTCGCAGTACCGCGCGGCCGCGGGAGCTGCCGCCGAGGCGGGCGCTCAGCGAACCGGTGATGGCGAGTGCGATCAGCACTGCCGCGAAGGTCACCGGGATGCGGGCGGTGACCGGCGGCAGCAGGATGGCGAGCAGCGGGAGCAGCGCGCCGAGGGTGAAGGAGACGGCCGAGGAGAACGCGGCCTGCCATGGGTTGGTCAATTCATTTGGGTTCAAACCCAATTCGGCCTCGGCGTGGGCGGTGAAGGCGTCGTGCGCGGTGAGTTCCTCGGCCACCTTGCGCGCCGTCTCCGCCGACAGTCCCTTGTCCCGGTAGATGCCCGCCAGCTCGGTCAGTTCGTAGCCGGGTTCGTCGCGCAGCTCCCTGCGCTCCTTCGCCAGCAGCGCGCGCTCGGAGTCGCGCTGGGTGCTGACCGAGACGTATTCGCCCACCGCCATGGAGATGGCGCCCGCGCTGAGCCCGGCGATGCCCGCGGTGAAGATGGCGTTGGTGCTGGTCGTCGCCGCGGCGACACCGACGACCAGGCCCGCGGTGGATACGATGCCGTCGTTCGCACCGAGTACGCCCGCGCGCAGCCAGTTCAGCCGCGAGGCCAGACCCTCGCCGTGCGGTTCGTGCGGATGCGCACCGGTTGGCTCGTTCACCTGCCGCAGCCTATGCCAAAGACCGGACGGTTTCGATGAGGGCCGCGCGTTGCCGTGCCGAATTACCGGCTGGCGGGCACGGGGGTCTCGTCCCAGTGGACGCGGTGCTGGTACATCCACTGGATGCTGCCGATGCCCTGCTTCGCGGCCTTCCGGAGAAATATCGGCATCAGTTGACGGAACACCCAGCGGCCGACGGCATTGGTGGACGAGCGGGCGGCGCTGGTCGCCGCCCCGTGCCTGACGATCCGCTCGACGCGTTCCCGGCGACTCGCCTCGAAGGCGGCCAAAGCCTTTGCGGTGTCGGGAATGTCGCGTAGGCACTGGGCCAGGACGACGGCATCCTCGACCGCCAGCGAAACGCCCTGCCCGGACGATGACGCGACGGCGTGCGCGGCGTCGCCGACGATCACCATATTGTCGTTGTGCCACTTCTGCACGGACGGCATGTCGTACTGATTGAAGGCGGGTACGAAGGTCTCGTCGCCGGTGGCCGCGACGATGCGGGCCGCCGGTGTGTCGTCGACGCCGACCAGCTCGACCAGCCGCTCGCGCCAGTCACCGGGCCGGGACGCGGCGAGCTCTTCCCGCGAAAGTTCCTTGGTGGCAGGGATATTCGTGAACCACCAGATCTCACCGTCCGGTGCGACGTGGTAGCCGAAGAACGTTTGTTTGCCGACGACCATGTTGTAGTCGCCGATCCGCAGTCCGAACTTCTTGTACAGCGTGCGGTCGGTGACGAAGCCGCCGAGCCCGTAGATGCCGAGGAAGTGTGCCTTCGGCGCCGTCGGATCGATGATTTCCCTTGTGCGGGAACGAATTCCATCCGCACCGATGAGCAGGTCCGCGGTCGCGCTCGAGCCGTCGGCGAAGGTGACGAGCACGCCGCCGTCCGGGGTCGGCCGCGCGTCGACCATGCGCTTGTCGAATTCGAATCGGATGCCGCGGCGCACGGCCTCGTCGGTCAGCGCCCGGTACAGGTCCCGGCGTTTGACGCTGTGGGTGACGGTGCCGTCGGGCAGGGTGCCGCCGACCGGCACATCGGCGATGTGCTTGTTGGCGCTGGTGAAGAACGACAGCGTGTCGGTCGGGTGGCCGACGCCGGTGACCACCGGATCGACGTCGATCTGCGACAGCGCCTGCAGCCCGTTCACCGCGACCGTCAGGTACGCGCCGAGCTGTTCACCGGCCACCTCGTGGTACGCCTCGTAGATGACCGGCTCCAGTCCGGCCTTCTGCAGTGCCATCGCGGTCACCGGTCCGGCGATGCCGCCGCCGATGATCAGGGCCTTCTTCATGGTGGTTCTCCGCTTCGATCTCTCGATTGTGATGTATCTTGGTAATCAAGGCATATATATCTTGAGCGTCGAGAGGTTTGAATGTCAAGAGAAAATTTGGACGAGCTTCGGGCGCGGGTCGGACTCGAGTCGCAGGCGTTCCAAGCGGCCGTCGACGACTTCGATCAGGCGGTCGCGACCACGCTCGGCGTCAATCGGACCGATCTGCGCTGCCTGGAGGTGCTCATGCGGGGCGGGGCGACGCCCGGTGCCTTGGCCGCCGAATTGAGGCTGACCAGCGGCAGCGTGACGACGATGCTGGACCGCTTGGCCAAGCTGGATTACATTGCGCGCCACCCCGAGCCGGGGGACCGCCGTAAGGTGCTGGTCAAGATCACCCCACATACCCAGAACCGGCTGTGGGAGATGTACGGCCCGATCGTCGAGGAAGGGCAACGCGAATTGGCGAAATACACCGCGGCGGAACTGAAGACGATCATCGCCTTCCTGTCCGGCAGTCGCGAGTTACAGGAACGCCAACGCGGCCGGATCGCGGGGCTGGCCTCGGACTAGGCACGTCCTCGAAGTCCCATCCGGCCGGACTTCGAAGGCGCGTCCTAGATCGGCTGGGCGCTGAGCCGAACGGGTAGTTCCGCGAGGCCGTGCGAGCGCCACGACTCGCGGTACACCAGGTCCGCGGCCGGAATCGCAAGGCGCGCATCGGGATAGCGCGTGCAGAAGGCGGGCACCACCGCATCGACGATCAGATCGGTGACCTGCGCGCCGAGACAGTAGTGCGGGCCGCGGCCGAACATCAAGCTGGGGCGGCCGTTTCGGGCCGGATCGGAATCCGCGCCGAACAGTGAAAGCAGGACGGTGCCGCCCTTCGGGATGGTGTGCTCACCGAAAGTCAGGTCGGTGACGGCGAATCGGCGGATCGCGAAGGGGAGCGGGTTGTGCCGCTCGATCAGTTCGGCGCGGCGGTTCGGCCAGTCGGCGATGATTGTCCGGCGGTCTTCGGTTTCGAGTAGGGCGGCGATCAGTTCGCCGGTCAGCAATGCCGCGTTTTCCAAGCCTGCCAACAGCAGTAGAAAGGCCAGCGAAACCAACTCGTCCTCGGATAGTCGGTCCTCGTCGTCGCGCGCACGAATCCAGGAGCTGAGCAGATCGTCGCCCGACTGCTCCCGCTTGGCGGCCACGAGTTCGGTGATTGTGGTTGTGCACCAGCCGATCGCGGCCATCAAACGCTGGCCCGAAGACTTCGATCGCGCGTCGAAGGTCATCATCGCGTTGGCTACCTCGCGCATACCCGCGTACAGATCGCTCGGTGCGCCGAGCAGTTCCGCGATTACCAGCGCGGGAACCGGCGTGCACAGCTTTTCCATCAAATCGACTGCGTCACTGTCCTTGTCGGGCAGCGCCTCGAAAACACTCGCCGTAATCCGGTTGACGGCGGACCGCAGCGATTCGGCGGACCTACGCGAAAACGCCGGTGCGGCAAGCCGTCTCACCCGACCATGAGTATCGCCGTCCATATTCAGCAGATTGCGATCAAGCGCCGCGGGCAGGCCGAAACCGGTATACCCGCCACCGGAATTCCGCTTGTCCAAACTCAACCGCGAATCGGCCAGCAGCCCGGCAACCTCGTCATAGCCCGAGACAACCCAAACCTCTTGCCCCCCAGGCAGCTCCGCCTTCCGCACACCCCCACGAAACGTCTCATGCTCCGCATGCCGCCCCCGCGCCGCCGTCCCGATCGTCACCGTCTCCACCATCACCGCTCCCACTCGTCCCTGCACAATACTTCGCTCCCCAACGGCCGCAGCGTGACACCCGTGCCGAGCAACTGGGTGGCGGCGAGCCCGAAGGTGGCGCGGAAGCGGTCGGCCAGGTGCGATGGGCTCGCGAACCCAGCCGCCGCGGCCGCCGCGGTCAGCGTCTGTCCATCGGTGAGATAGGTGGCGGCGAACAGGAATCGGTGCCACAACCGATATCGGCGCAGGCTCGTGCCCGTCGCCGCGCGAAACAGGTGGAGGAAGCGGGATTCCGAAAGTGCCACGCCTGCCGCGAGTTCGCGTGCGGAGGCGGTGTCGGCGGGTCGTTCCCGGATACGCCGTATGACCTCGTCGATCCGCGGATCGATATGACGTGCGGTTGTCGGCGCGGCCAGCTCTAGCCACCGCCCCGCCGCCGCGTCGGAGCCGTGCGTGCACAGTGCCCTGGCACCGGCGATCAGCAGGGCCTCGCGACCGTGTTGTGCGCCGATCTTCGCGTGCTGCCGAACCATTTGCCGGATAACGGATTCCGCGTGATCGGAGCTCGGGTCGAGATAGCAGAAGACCATCCTGCCGCCATGGCAGACCAGTTGATGGGTCAACCGAGGCGGGATCAACGCGCTGCGGACGGTCTGCTCCTCGCCCGCGCCGCGTACCGTGATCGGCCCGTCGACGCCGACGGCAAGACACCATACCGATCCCGAATGCGGGGCAAGATCGAGCGCGGGCCCGGCATAAAGGGCATGACCAGGCCATATCCACACCGTCGGGTAGCAGGTTCGCGGAAGCGCGCACCCGTCCGCATCCGTCACGATGACCTCCTCACTATGTATTGGAGGCTATCGTGACCATCGCCGTCATCGCCGTCGTCGGCCTGTCCTTCCTCGCGATGGGTATCCACGCCATCGCCGCACCCGCAATGCTGGTCCGGCCCTTCGGAATTCGCCTGGATCAGGCGGTGTCCCGCGCCGAGGTGCGCGCCGTCTACGGCGGATTCGGCTTCGCGATGGCGGCCGTTCTCGCCCTCGCCGCATTCCACCCCGGTTCGCTGCGCACAGGCATCACGGTCACCGTCGCCGCCGCCCTCGGCGGCATGGCATTCGGCCGCCTCCTGTCCGCGCTGCTCGGCGACCGAACCCCCTTCTACCCCAATTGGTTCTACTGTGCCGTCGAATCCATCGCCGCCGCAGCCCTCCTACTCACCGACTACCGCTAGGTCCACCAACCATCAGACCCTCGTCTCGGCTCAGTAGTCGGCCGACAGCGAGGGGCCAAGGGCGGCGTCAGTTGTCGGCCCATTCTTCGAACTCGACGACTACCAGGCCGTCATGGGTGAATACGCTGGCGCACAGCCTGTTCCGGTCCAGGGCCCAGCCGTTGTCGCGGCATTCGGACCAGGTTTTCCGGCGCGGGTCGAAGGTGAGTGACCAACCGTGGTTGGTGTCGAGGTGGTGGCGGACGGTGTCGACGACCTCGGCGGTCGGCGCGCCGGAGGCGCCTTGGATTTCGAACCTGCGCAGGCAGATCGTCGCCGAACCGCCACCGCAGCCGCCGTTCTCGTCGGTGCGGACCGTCAGCTCGCTCGGCACGGGGAGAAATTCCCGGCTGGACGGTGTCGAGGCGCGTTCGCCCTTCGTCGCCAGCACGATTATCGCGTTCGTGAGCACGATGACGGTGCACAGGCCGAGGGTGAGCGCACAACCGATGAACCGCCGAATCGGTGCCGCCGCTGCCGCATCGAATTCGGCGATCAGCCCCCAGAGGAGTACGACCACGACCGCCGCATTCAACGCGAAGGTGGCGGTCATCAACAGGTCCCGCAGGATCCATCCCTCGAAAACCGCCGCTTCGACGGCGGCGATCACCACCAGAACCGCACCGATCCGAAGACGGGTCCGGGGCGTTCGCGCCACGATCAGCCAGCACGCCAGGGGTAGGATAAGAACCCATCGAATCACGTTGGCCAGCCTAGGGTTTCGCCACCGAGTCGGCCGAAGGACGGGTCGAGCCCGATCCGAAGGGGATGGATCGGGCTCGACGGTTCCGCACGTGGCGGAACATCCAGGGTCGCACGAGGCGACGGGGTGGGCAGGAGATTCGGGCGGCAATGCGGCTGACCACATCGCTCACGCACCCCTCGAACGCAAGACGACGCGGTCCGGCCGTCGCCGGCGGGGCGTGTCCGCGCGCGGCCTATCTCCTGGCCCACCACTGGCGATGCGTGGTGCACATCGACAACGGATGGTGCCGCCCGCGGATCGGTGGGCGATAATTGGCGAATAAACGCTCGCTAATGGGCGATGGCGGACGGAGTCTTTATTCGGGAGTGGATGCGGGCGAACCCGCGCTGAACAGGCTTCCGATGGTAGGCGGGGTGAGCCCGGCCCGCTGGAAAATTTCCGCGGCCTCCCGGAATTCCCGCTCCGCCGGCCCGATCAGACCGCGGCGCGACAGCACGATCGCGCGCAATGCCATGGCCCGCGCCCGGTCGATCGGATCGGCCGCCTTCGCAAGCAGGCGCAGTGCCGCGTCGGCCTGTTCCTCGGCTTTCGTGAGTTCACCCGCCTGCAGATACACCTGAGCCAGGCGGGTACGCGCCCAACCTTCCCAGAGCCGGACGCCGTTGCGCTGGGCCGTCCGCACCGCTTCGTTGCCGAGTTCGACGGCCCTGACGTGTTCGCCGCGCATCGACATGGTCGCCGCGTATTCGTGCAGCGCCCAGCCGAGCGCCACCGGATTGGATGTTTCGCGCGCGAGCGCGATCGCCTGCTCGGCGGTGGCCATCGCGTCATCGTATTGTCCTGCCTCGCAATGGGTTCGGGTGACCAGGGCGAGTAGCAGCGCGGTCATCGACCGGTCGCCGAGAACCCCGGCCAGCCGCAGCGCGTCCGCGAAGTGCGCCCGCGAGGCGTCGATATTGCCGAGCCTGCGTTCGGCGATGGCGAGCAGGATGTCGGTGAGCACCGAGAGCCTGCGATCGGCGTCGTCGCGCACCGGCAGCCGGGCCACCCCGCGCAGATGTCGCAGGCTCGCCGCGACCTCGCCGAGCCCGACCTGCAGAATGGCGCCGAGCGCCACCCGGATCCGCCGCTCGGTCGCCGGATTCCCGGCGCGGACGGCCGCGTCGAGCAGCGATTCCAGCGCGCCGGCCAGTTCGCGCGCCGCGGTTCCGACATCCATCAGCTCGGCCATCACCCAGGCCAGGTCGGCCGCCACCGCCAGCGCCTGCCCGCCGATTCTGGCGGCCTGCTTGTGCAGGGCGATCACCACCGGACGCTCGGTGTCGTTCCACGCCTGCCCGTAGGAGCCGTCGGTGAAGGCGCGTCCCGGCACCGCGGTCGGCACCAGCAGGCGGGTGGTGTTGCTGAAGTCGATGACCCCGAGCAGGTTCTTGACGCTGGCCAGGTAATACCCGAGCAGCCGCACCACCACATCGGATTCGTCCTCGTCGGCCACTTCGCGCGCGAAAAGCCGCAGCAGGTCGTGGAATCGGTACCGCCCCGGCGTCGTCGTCTCCAAAAGGCTGAGATCCACCAGGGATTCGCAGACCTGTTCGGCCTCGTCGACGGCGACGCCGAGCATCGCGGCGACCCCCTCCACCGGCAGGTCGGGCACCTCGGCCAAAGCGAGGGTGCGAAAGGCCTTGGCCTGCTTCGCATTCAGCTGACCGTAGCCGAGCCGGAAGGCCGCCTCCACACCGAGTTCGCCGGTGCGCAGCAGCGCGAGCCTGCCGCGTTCGTCGGCGAGCCGGGTCGCGAACGATTCGATGGTCCACCGCGGCCGCACCGCGAGCCGGGCGCCGACGATGCGCACCGCGAGCGGCAGGTAGCCGCAGTGCGCGACCATCGCGCGCGCCGCATCGGCCTCGGCCGCAACCCTTTGCGCGCCGAGTATCCGGGTGAGCAGGGTGAGCGCCTCGTCGGCGGCGAGGACGTCGAGGCGGGTGCGCCGCACGGCGGGCAGTTCGGTGAGTGCGGAACGGCTGGTGATCAGTACCGCGGTGCCCGGCGTCCCGGCCAGCAGCGGGGCGAGTTGGGCGCTGTCCCTTGCGTTGTCGAGCAGCAGCAGCATTCGCTTGCCGGACAACCGGGTGCGTAGCAGTGCGGCGCGCTCGTCGACGGAGGGTGGAATATCGCCCTCCGGCACGCCGAGTGCGCGCAGGAAGCCGCCGACCGCGTCACCGGGCGGCGTCGGCACCGGATCGACGCCGTGCAGGTTCACATACAGTTGCCCGTCAGGGAAGTGGTCGCGGATATTGTGCGCGACATGCAGTGCGAGCGCGGTCTTCCCGACGCCGCCCATCCCGCCGACCGCCGAAATCGCCACCGCACCACCATCATTGGTCAGCTGCGCGGCCAGGGCTTCGACGATATCCCCGCGCCCGGTGAAATCGGCGATATCGGGCGGTAATTGGGCGGGCGGCGGTTCGGCCTGTCGCGATGGTGTTCCCGGCGCGGGCATTTCGGCGCGCAGGATCTTTTCGTGCACCGCGGTGAGCTCCGGGCCCGGCTCGACGCCGATGCCCTCCACCAGCGCCCGTCGGGCGTGCGCGTACGCGTCGAGCGCCTCGGCCTGGCGGCCACTGTGATACAGCGCGGTCATCAACAGCGCCCGGAACCGTTCCCGCAGCGGATACACCTCGATGAGCGGACCCAGTTCGGTGACGGCCTCCGCATCGCGACCGATCTCGATATCGAGCGCGAGCCGGTCCTCCAGGATCGCCAGCCGCCACTGTTCCAGCCGGGAACGCTGCCGCTCGGCGAACGGGCCGGGCAGCCCGCTCAGCGCCGGCCCGCGCCAGGCGGACAGCGCCGCGACCAGCGCGTCGCGCGCGGCGGCCGGATCGCTGGGGCGCAGCCGCTGCGCGGCCGTGACCAGCCGCTCGACCTCCGCGACATCGATCGACTCCGGCGGGATTCGCAATGCGTAGCCGTCGCCGACCGAAACCAGCAGCGTCGACCGGCCGCGCGCGGCGCGGTCGGGTTCCAGCGCGCGCCGCAACTGCGCGACGTGGGTGCGCAGTGCCGCGATGGCCCGCGGCACCGGCTGGTCACCCCAGATCGCCTCGACCAATTCCGCCGCCGCCACCGCCTTGCCGACGCGCAGCAACAGCACAGCCAATACGGCGCGCCGCTGTGGTGGTCCGAGATCCAGCGGCGCCTCCCCGCGCCAACCCTGAACCTCGCCAAGAACTACGAAACGCAAATAATCGACCTCCCGGACAACGGCAGTTTACGTGCTGCCGGTATATCCGGCTCGTTCATTCACCGACTATTCGTCGTTGATTTCGAGTTCAGAAGTTTAAGGGTTGGCCACCTGTGGTGGCGAGGGGCCGCGCCGACAGAGGGGTTGACATGGATTGTCCACCCCGCTGGCGCCGCCGTCCCGGATCATCGCAGCGGCGCCTCCTTGAGTGCCAGTTGCTTGCTGCCGCGCATGAAGGTGACCTCGCGAATCCCCAATGCGTCGTGCAACTTTCCGGCGGGCAGCGTCACCGGTTTGGGTGCGGGCCCGTCGCCCGGCTTCGGCAGCGGATAGGCGGTGGTGGTGCCGCTGTGGAAGGTGATGTTGCCCTCGGTTTTCGTGAACAGTTGGTGCACATGGCCGTTGAGGCAGGTCACCGACGAGAACCGGCGCAGGTAGCTCAGCGCCTGGGTGGCATCGTCGGTGCCCCAACCCCATTCGGGATACATCGCGAACAGCGGTACATGGCTGAAGACGATGATGGGCGTATCGCTGGACAGCCCGGCCACATCCTTCTGCACGAAATCCAGCTGATCCTGCCCGAGATGGCCGAGCAGCTTCATATTCAACGTGTTCACCAACCCGATGATGTGCACGCCCGCGATATCGAAGCTGTACCAGCCGTCGCCCCGGGTGCCCGCCCCGAACGCCGCGCGGTATTTCTGGCCCGCGTCGTCGATCGAATCATGTTCTCCCGGAACGGTGAACACGTGCGGCGTATTGGTATCCATCAGCATCTGCTTCACCTGATCGAACTGTTCCGGGGTCGCCAGATGGGTGAGATCGCCGGTGTGGATCACGAAATCCGGTGTGTAGCCGAGCGCATTGATCTGTCCGATGGCCTCGCTGAATGTCGCGGTGACATCGGTGTTCGCCGGGCCGTCGAAGCCGAGGTGGCTGTCGCTGATCTGCGCGAAACGCAGATCCGGCCGGGCGGCGACGGCGGGCGGTGCGCCGGCGATCTGTGAGATCACCTCGCCGCCGATCACCGAAAGTCCCACTGCCGCACCGAACCACGCGGAATGGCGCAGCAGCTGGCGCCGGGTCATCGCATGCGGGTCGCGCGGGTCGTAATCGTTGTCGTCGGCGATCATTTGGTCACCACCACGGTGCCGTGCATGAACGGATGAATGGTGCAGATGTATTCGTAGGTACCGGGTTTGGTGAACGTGAAGGTGTATGTGGCGTTGGTGCCCATGCCGGGGGAGTGGAAGCTGGCATCGTTGGCGGCGACGGTGTGTGGCTCCTCATCCTTATTGGTCCAGGTCACCGTGGTGCCGGCGGGCACGGTGAGCTTCGCGGGCGCGAATGCGAAGTTCTGGATGTTCACCGCGTTGGCCGCGGTAGGCGCAGCGCTGGGGCTTGCCGCGCCGCTAGGCGCCTGCGCGGCGGCGGTCGCCGCGGGCGGGGCCATGCCGGTCATCCCATGGCCCGGGAATCCCGGTGTCGGACCGGCAGTTTGGTGAAAATCGATGGTGGGCGCCGCATCTTTGTCCGGCGTCGATCCGCCGCCGCACGCGGCGATGAGCAGCATGCTCGATGCGCCGAGGAATGCGGCGGCGGCGATCCGTGATCGGGTGCGAACGGGTGTCATGTCACCTGGTCTCCAGCTCTGTGCTAGGGGCTCGGTCCGCGCACGGACCTCTTGGTGACAGATATGAGCGGGTGTTACACGGCGGTCATGCGGGTTTGGCCGGTGCGAAAACCTCGATCACGCCGGCGTTCTCGCGGACCTGCAGCTGCGGCAGCGGCGCCGGGGAGACGGGCAGCTGGTGGGTGAGCACCTGGCCGGTCACCGTGAAGGAGGTGGAATGGCACGGGCAGCGCAGCCTGTCGTCGACGCTGTCGAACCACAGGCGGCAGCCCTGATGGGTGCACACACCGGAGACCCCGACGATCGCGCCGCGCACCCTGCGCACGAATCCGGTCACGGTGCCGACGTCGAACGGGCGCGTCATCCCTTCCGTCACATCGGAACTCGCCGCGATCGCCAGCCAGGTGCCGTTGGTCGGCACCAGCGTTGCGGCGACCTCCCGCGACGGTCCCGGTGTCGCGGTGACGACCCGATCGGTCACGACCCCTGCGGCCGCGGCCGCCGCCGCGATCGATGTGCCGGCGATGAACTGCCTGCGCCTTCCGCTGAACCGCTTGTCCGGCAATGTATCCGGCGGATCGAGCGACTCGGCCAGTCGGTCGCCGAGCCGGTCGACGAAGTCCGGGTCCGGTGTGTCGTCACCGCGTGCGGCCCGTAATTCGATTGCGGCCCTGAGCTCCTCGGCCTCGGCCGGGTCGGGCCGGAAGTCGTGCGGCCTGCGCCCGCGCAGCAGTGCGCCGACGTATCGGCGCATATCCCGCTCGCTCATCTAACCCATCTCCTCGACCTTTGCCGCCATCCGCAGCGCCCGATGCTGCAGTACCCGTGCGTTGACCATGGTGACGCCGAGCTCGGCCGCCGCCTCCTTGATCGAATACGCCTGTAGGAAGCGCAATTCCAGGATTCGACGGTAGCGGTCGGGCAGCCGTTCCAGTACCTTCCGCGCGCGCTCCGGGGCGTCGCTCACCACCGGATCCGGCTCGTCGGTCATCGGCAGATCCGTCTCGATCGCGGTGAGTTCGACGCCGAGGCGCTGGCGCCAATGTTCGGCCAGCACCGTTTTCGCGGTGGCGCGCAGGTAGGTCCGCACCTCGGGAATGCTCGCCGAAACCCGCAGAGGGCGCAATGCCGCGAGGAAAACCTCGGCGGTCAGGTCCTCGGCATCGGGCCGGTTGCCGACCTTGGCGAACATCAGCCGGTACACCCAGCCGACATTATCCTGGTAGACCGCGTTCCAGTCGGCGTACGCATCCGCCGCCACCACCCGCAGCTCTCGCCCGGGTCTCGGGTCCGGCGTGCTCCCGGACCGCGCGTGTCCCTGCATGAACAGTGCCCTCCGAAGGTACGTCTGGACCAGCTGACCGGTCCTTGGGTTGGTACCCATGGGAGTTACACGGTGTCCCCGGCTCGGCCGTTCAGCGGAGATTCAGCTGGCTGCGGGGATCCCGGTGCGGCGGATGGCGGAAGGCGTTGTGCCCCACCAGCGTCGGCAGCAGCGGGTGAAGGTCGCCTGTTCGGCGAGGCCGATCAGGGATGCGACCTGGCTCATCGGCATATCGGTTGTGGTCAGGTAGCGGCGGGCGGCGTCGCGCCGGGTGTCGTCGAGGATCACCGCGAAGGAGGCGCCCTCGGCGGCGAGGCGGCGCTGTAGCGTACGCGGATGAATCATCAAAAGACCTGCCACACTGCCTATTTCGGGCGGCGAGGTGCCGAGTAGCTGCTGCACGGCGGCGCGCACCTGCGGCACGATGGAGGCGTCCCGGCCGCCGGATTGCTGGGCCAGAAACGCCATCGCCAGCCGGTGCAGCTTCTCGTCGCCGCCCGAAAGCTGCTGAGTAGCCAGGCGTTTCGGAACTCTGAGGGCGGTCGCCGGACGCTCGATACGCACCGGCGCACCGTAGAAATCCTCATATCTGGCGAGCGCGGTGAGCGGGCGATACGACAGTTCCACTGAGCGCAGTCCGTAATTCTCGGTGACCAGGCGCTGAATCATGTGGTGTACGAACGCGAGCCCCAGATCCATGCCCTGCACTTCGGGCGGCAATCCTGGCGTCAGGCCGTACTGGATCGCGATCACGCCGCGATCGCCGTACGGGTCCGGTTCGACGGAGACCTTGATGGATCGCGCGTGCAGGTACAGGTACCGTGCGGAGCATTCCAGCACGTCGGCCAGCGTCGGCGAATTCCGGATCGCCAGGGCGAGCGGCCCGAGCATATCGAGATCCTGCCGCTCGGCAATGCGCAGGCCGAGGTCGGGGCAGCGCAGCCGGCGGGCGGCCAGCTCCAGCACCGCGCCCACCGCGCGATCGGGGACCAGCAGGTCGTCGGTGTCGAGTGCGGCGATCGGCAGCCCGCACGCCGCGGCCAGCTCCTCGGCGTTGCCGCCCAGCTCCGCGACGGTGGCCCGGAAGCCGCGCAGGCCCGCCGATCGAATCACCGTCATGTCGTCCAGAATCAAATAGTTGTCGCGCAAAGTCAAGAATGGTGCTTGACATGCTCGCACACTTGAACCATGACCGAACATCTCGACGTCGTGATCGTCGGCGCAGGCCTGTCCGGAATCGGCGCCGCCTACCGGCTGCAAACCGAATGCTCCGGCAAGTCGTATGCCATTCTCGAAGCTCGCGATTCGATGGGCGGCACCTGGGATCTGTTCCGCTATCCCGGCGTTCGGTCCGACTCGGATATGTTCACCCTCGGCTACCCGTTCAAACCGTGGCGCGACGCCAAATCCATCGCCGACGGTCCGTCGATTCTGCGGTATATCAAGGAAACCGCCGCGGAGAACGATATCGACCGGCACATCCGGTACGGCACGAAGGTGGAGGCGGCCGACTGGTCCTCCGAAAATGCCCGCTGGACACTGACATTGGCGCGCCGCGACGATTCCGGCGCGGTGGTACGGAGCGAACTGACCTGCAACTTCATCTACGCGTGTGCGGGCTACTACAACTACGAACACGGATACTCACCCGAATTCCCGGGTACGGAAACGTTTTCCGGTCGTATAGTGCACCCGCAGTTCTGGCCGGAGGATCTGGACTACGCGGGCAAGCGGGTGGTGGTGATCGGCAGCGGCGCCACCGCGGTGACCCTGGTCCCCGCCATGGCGGAGCAGGCCGAGCTGGTGACCATGCTGCAGCGCACACCCACCTGGATCAGCGCCGTACCCGGCCGCGACAAGCAGGCCGACCGGATTCGGGAACTGCTGCCGCCCAAGCTGGCTCACCGCGTGATCCGGACCAAGAACATCCTGTTCGGCATCGGCTTCTACCAGTACTGCCGTCGCCGTCCAGAAGCGGCGCGAAAGCTGCTGACCGGCTTGACGACTCGAATTCTCGGTGATGAAAAGCTGGTCGCGGAACATTTCACGCCGACATACAACCCATGGGATCAGCGCCTGTGCGCCGTCCCGAACGCCGACTTCTTCAAGGCCATGAAGAAGGATAAGGCGGAGGTTGTCACCGACCGAATCGAAACCTTTGTGCCAGAAGGGATCCGGCTCGAATCCGGGCGCACGCTCGCGGCGGATGTCATCATCACCGCGACCGGGCTGGACCTGCTCGCCTTCGGCGGTATCGGACTCCGGGTGGACGGTAAGCCGGTGACCCTGTCCGAGCGATTTGTCTGGCAGGGCACGATGCTGTCCGGCCTGCCCAACTTCGCCATCTGCGTCGGCTACACCAACGCCTCATGGACGCTGCGCGGCGACCTGACCTCGCGGCTGGTGTGCAAGGTGCTGAACTATATGGACCGCAAGGGTTTCGCCGCCGTCGTGCCCGAGCCCAAGGGCAAACTCACCGAACATCCGCTGCTGGATCTGACCTCCGGCTATATCCAGCGCTCGATCGGCGATTTCCCGCGCCAGGGCAGCAGGCATCCGTGGAAGGTGCGGCAGAACTATCTGCTCGATTCGGCCACGACCATGCGCACCGACCTGAGCAAGACCCTTATGCCCGTGCCGCGTTCAGGTGTCCGGGAACCGGTGCTGTCCGCGGCGCGGTGATCAATTACCCGGTCGGGGCGCCGCTGTGAACTAGTGTCGACGAACAGGGTTGCGCGGCGACCCCCGACCGGAGGAGCAGGTGCGTGGCGGACAACTGGAACGACAAGATCATCGCGGAATTCCACGCGAACGCGGGTAAGGTCGGCGGCCCCTTCGCCGGAAAGGATCTGCTGCTGCTCACCAGCACCGGCGCGAAATCCGGTCTCCCGCGAACCAATCCGCTGGCGTTCATCCGCGACGGTGATCGCGTCGTGATCATCGCCTCCAAGGCGGGCGCGCCCACCAACCCGGACTGGTACTACAACCTGCTGGCCAACCCCGAGGCCACCGTGGAGATCGGCACCGAGCGGTTCCGGGCCACCGCGACGCCGATCACCAGCGGGCCGGAACGCGACCGGCTCTATGCCGCAATGGTTTCCGTCATGCCCGGATTCGCGGACTACGAGAAGAACACGACCAGGGTGATTCCGGTCGTGGTGCTCGAACTCGAGAAGGTCTAGCTCGGGCGTCCGGTTGGCGCCGATGCGCGGGGCTCGGTGTTGCGCTCCAGGATCGCCTGTTCGATCTCGGTCACGGCGGTGCGGATGCCGTTGGCGTACTCGTCATCGGAGAGTTCGTGGAGGCAGCCGCGTGCGGCGGCGAGTTGTTCGGCCGCCGCGTCGAACGAGCCGAGACGGCGGTAGTTGTCGGCCAGATTCAGGTGCAGCGAGGGATAGAACCCGCGCACGCTGAGTGATTCGTGATATCGCTTGGCGCGCTCGTCGGTCAGGCTGTCTGCCGCGTCGAGGGCGCGGATATCCCAGGTGAGTGCCTGCGCCGCATCGTCGTACAGGTCGGCGAGGTAGTGTGCGAGCGCGCAGCGATGCAGCGGATCGCCCTGTGGCCCAAGGGTTTGCCAGATCTCATTGAGCTCGCGTCGCGCGGTGCCGGGGTCGCCCTCGCGGCCTCGGGCGACAGCGTTGGTGATCGCGGCCATCGTGGCGTCGGATTCGGTTGTGGCAGTCATGATTCTCCTTCGTTGTCGCGAATCGGCATGGCGAGCGTGGTGAGCTCGCCGTCGGTCGCGGAGCGGACGACGACCGGTTGATCGGCGGCCGAAATCTCAAGCATCACTTCGGGTCCCAGTGCGGTGGAGACGGCTGAACGCAGCAGTGCCGAATCGAAGGTGATGTCGATGCTCGGGCCGGTGACGGTGGCGGGCAGCCGCGCGGCCTTACCCGCGGTGAGCGACTGCGTCGCCGCGTCGATGGAAAGAGGTACGGGCCCAAGGGTTTCGGTGGTCTCCATGAGTAGCTCGCGCGCCAGCACGACGCGGGTCCGCACCGGAGCCAATGCCGTGAGCATCGATCGGTAATCGGGGAAGGTTTCGTCGATCACCGTGCACCCGCGGGTGGCCGAACCGTCGGTCACCAGCAGTTCGGTCTCGCGCCGGTCCAGTTCGACCTCGGGGGCGGAGCGCAGCCAGGCGGTGATCGCCGCGAGCTCGCCCGCCGCTACCACCAGCGTCCAGGCGTCGAGAGTGGACGGCCGCGGTGCGATGCCGCGGGTGGACAGCCGGTAACGATCGGTCGCCGTCAGCGTCAGCGAATCGGCGGTCGCTTCGACGAGAATTCCGGTCAGCACCGGTATTTCGGGATCGCGCGCGGCCGCGGGCCACACCTGTTCGATCGCGCGGGCAAGGGCGGGTCCCGGTACCGCGATGCGGTGTCGTGCCGCCGAGCCGATCAGCCGCTTGAGTGTGGGCGCGAGCTCCGCCGCAGTGCGTGCCTTATGGTCCAACTCCGCGACATGGTCATCCAGCAACTTCTCGGCATCCGATGTGCTTCCCGTCAGAATTCGCGCGACCTGCTCGAGCGGCAGTCCGATCTCGCGGAGCTGCCGAATAAGTACGGCCCGTTCGCGCTGCGATTCGGCGTAATACCGGTAGCCGGTCGCCGCGTCGACCCGCGCGGGCGCCAACAGTCCGCAATCGTCGTAGAACCGCAGTGCGCTCGGTGTGAGCCCGCACGAGCGGGCCAGCGCACCGATGGTTATCAGCTCGTCAGTTGCCACATCGACATTCTGGAGCTTCAAGTAACTCGAAGGTCAAACCGAATGCCGGGGCCGGATTTCGACACACCCTTCGAAACCCGGCCCCGGACTTACTCGATCGGGCGGCGGGACGGCCGACTGGGCGCCGTCCCGGTCCCGCACCGTCGAGGTGAACGGGCGCGCCTCGGATTGCCCGTCACTTCCCGGACGATGACGCGGCGTCATCGGCACGTCATCGTCCACTCAATCCGCTGCCGCGCGGTTTTCGAATAGGCAACCGTCACAGTGGTTTTCGCGATGGTCTGGGCTGAGGCACAATCAGGCCGCGCGCCGGGTGTTGGTCAGGACTACCAGAACGACGACCACCGCCGCCGCGATGACCACACCGGTGGTGGGCAGCCCCGACAGGGTGCCGAAGATCGCGACGCCGAGCGCGGTGCCGGTTTGCCGCGCGGAATTCAGCGCGCCCTGACCGGTGGCCGCGAATTCGAGCGGCACCGCGGCCGACATATCGGCGATGTACGCGGGTGTCGCGAGCGGACCGCCGACCCCGATCAGCACCTCGACCAGGAACAACACCCACAGGGAGGTGCCGCCGACACTCAGCACGACACCGCCCGCGAGGGTTACCGTCATACCCGCGATCATCAGCGGCCGCGCGCCGTACCTGGCGACCAGGCGACCGGTGAGCGTCGGCACCAGGATGATCGGCACGGTCATCGGCAGGAAGGCCAGTCCGGCGGTGAGTGCCGTCATGCCCCTGGCCTCGACCATCCACTGCGACATGCTGAAAAGCAGCCCGTAGTAAACCAATTGGGCGACGATAGCGACCAGTAGATCCACCCGCACCCTGGTGAGCCGCAGCAGCGCGGGCGGCAGCACCGGAGCCGCCGCGCGGCGCTGTGCCGCGGGTAGGGCCGAAAAGGCAAGGGCGGCAACGACGCACGCCGCGATAGGGGAGAATCGGGCCCAGCCGCCGGTCCCGCCGTCGACCAGCCCGAAGGTGAGTGCGGTCAGCGCCAGCACGGTGAGTGAAATACCGTATTTGTCAAAGGGTTTCGCGATATCGGTGGGATGCTCACGGAGTCCGCCCGCGGCCAGGAAGGCCAGCAGCGCGATCGGCGGGTTCACCAGGAACACCAGCCGCCAGCCGTCGAGCGCCACCAGCGCGCCGCCGAAAACCGGCCCGGCCGCGATCGCGACACCGGTGATCGCGATCAGCGCGCCGATCCGCCGCGACCGCGCCGCCGTATCCGGGTACAGCACCGCGAGCAGCGCCATCGACGCGGGCACCAGGCCGGCCGCCGGGATGCCGAGCAGCGCCCGGCCCGCGATGAGCACACCGACATTCGGCGCCGCCGCGCACAGCACGGATACCGCGGCGAAGGCGGCCAGCGCCGCCCGGTACACCCGGCGCGGCCCCCACCGATCCGCGAGTGCGCCGGAGGCGAGCAGCATGCCCGCCAGCACAACGGTGTACGCGTCGACCGCCCACGGCAGTGCCGCCGCGGGCGCGTGCAGTTCGCGCCGCATATCCGGCAGCGCGACATTGAGCACCGTGGCATCCATCGTGATCATGAAGTTGCCCGCCGCGATACCGGTGAACCGAACCGCTGCGCGCCAACGCCTTTCGGGTGCCGCAAGTGGTGCGTCGCGCACCTCGACCAGAGTCATCCCGCTCCTCGTGAGACCGAATCTCCGGCGCGGATTCGCCGGGTCTTCAGTCAATCCGGAGGGCTATCCGCGAACCAGCGGCAAACCGCGCAGGTAGCGATCACGAATCGAGATCGCTACGTCACGAATCGGTGCGGGCGGCCCGCGCGCACGCCTCGATCAGCGGACGCAGCCGAGTGCTGTTGCGCTCCAGCAGGATCAGCGCGGTCGGCAGTGCGAGATCGGTCGGCAGGAAGGCGACCTTGCCGCCCCGCAGCTGTTTCGCGTGCTCCGCGTACACCACCGTCCAACCGGCGACACCGGCGGCGAGCGTGGCCAGCGTATCCTGCAGTGAGCTCGCGGGAGTTCGCTTCGGCTCGAAACCTGCTTCCGCACAAGCCTTTTCGACAATGGACACCAGTGACGGATTGTCCTGTCTCGGCACCAGGTACAGCGGTAGTCGGGCGAGCTGCGCGAAATCCGCGCGTGCGGCCCCGGCCATCGGATGATTCGCGGGCAGCGCCACCACGAGCTCGTCCTGCCACACCGGCACCTGCCTGAGTTCGGCCGGGATATCCAGCTCGCCGCGCGCGAACGCCGCATCCCACTCCTCGTCGGCCACCCGCCGCACCCGCTCGGTGATCGGCGCCGACCCGAGCGCCAGCTCCAACCCGGATTCCCGCGCCCGGAGCAGCTCCAACACCAGCTCCAGCCGCTGCCCCATCCCCCTGCTCGTCCCGATTCGCAGCACCGTCCCCTGCCGCGTCCGAAATTCCGTGATCCCGGCCTTGGCCCGCTGCTCCGCCGCCAGCACCTCCCGCGCCAACGGCAGAAACTCCGCCCCCGCCTCGGTCAACCGCACCCGCCGCGGCGACCGATCGACCAATTCCACCCCCAACTCCCGCTCCAACCGCGCCACCTGCTGACTCACCGCCGACTGCACGATATGCAACCGCTCCGCGGCCCGCCCGAAATGCAGCTCCTCGGCCACGGTCACGAAATACCTCAACTGCCGCAGTTCCACCCCACCACCCTGCCGGATGCGTCAACCTGGCTCGGGCCGGGGTAGCACGCCGATCGCGCCACAAACGGAGGTGGCCCAGGGGCGGGGCGAATATTGGTGAGATGCAAGTGGATTCGGGGGTGGGGAAGCCGACCGGATCGTATTCTTGGCCGGGGTTCGGGTTGTTCGGACCGGGCCAGGAATCGATGGAGGTGGCCGCCCATGGGGGTGCACATCGGGTTGTGGCGGGTGGATGGCGCGGCGCCGCGGCGGGTGGAGCCGGTGCGGATGGCGATGACGGAGCGGTTGGCGCGAATCATCGAGACCGATCCGGGGATGCTCGGGGTGGATTTGATGATCATCGGGCGGCAGGTGCGGACCGCGTACGACGGGCGGATCGACCTGTTGGCCGTCGACGTGGAGGGCGGAGTGCACGTCCTCGAGCTGAAGGGGGACCGGACGCCGCGGGAAGTGGTCGCGCAGGCACTGGACTACGGCGCCTGGGTGCAGGGGCTGACGAACGACGAACTGCGCGAGATCTATCGGGCGCACCGGGACGAGTCGGAGACGCGCGAATTCGACGAGGCGTTCGCGACACATTTCGGCACCGAGAGCGCGCCGGAGACGCTGAACACCTCGCACACGCTGACCATCGTCGCCGCCGAAATGGACGATGCCACAGAGCGAATGGTGACCTACCTGGCCACCGGATTCGACGTGCCGATCAACGTGATGTTCTTCGACTACTACGAGGACGAGGGCCGTAGCTATCTCGCGCGGACCTGGATGATCGATCGGAATACCGCTGTGGCGGCGTCGAGTACGGCTAGTTCGGCGCGAAAACAGCCGCCGTGGAACGGCATCGACTGGTACGTGAGCTTCGGTGACGACGCGGTGACCCGGGCGTGGGATGACGCACGCAAGTACGGGTTCGTTTCCGCGGGCGGCGGCAAGTGGTATTCGCGAAGCCTGCAACAGGTTCCGGTCGGCGGGCGGGTGCTGGTGCACATTCCGAAGGTGGGGTACGTCGGGCTCGGTGAGGTCGTCGGCGCGGCGCAACCCGCTGACGACGCGATGCTCAATGGTGACGGCAACCCGTTCCGGAAGCTGCGCCTGAAGGGCGAATACAATCACACCGCCGCGAATCCCGTTGCGGGCGAGGATTATCGGGAGTGGGTATTGCCGATCCGCTGGGTCAAGACGGTCGGTCGCGACCAAGCCCTGTGGAAGCCGGGACTTTTCGCGAATCAGAACTCGGCGTGCAAGCTGCGCAGCCAGTTCACCATCGACGAGGTGACCAGGTTCTTCGAGGCCAACGGCCAGTAGTTCGCCGGTATCCGGCACAGTTGGGTGCATGCGTATCGCGGTATACCTGGCCCATCCGCGGCCGGACAGCTTCAACCGGGCACTGTTCGACGCCGTAGTCGAGGAATTGGCGCGACACGGCGCGGATGTCCGCCCGCACGATCTCTACTCCGAGGGGTTCGACCCCGTACTGTCCGCCGCCGAAACCGACACCGTCGCCGGCGCGACCGTCGCCGACGACCTCGTGCACCGGCACCAGCGAGAACTCGCCGACCTCGACGCCATCGTCTTCATCCACCCCAACTGGTGGGGCATGCCACCCGCGATCATGACCGGCTGGGTGCAGCGCGTCCTGGCGCCGACCGTCGCCTACAAACTGGAAACCCCTGAAGCCGAACCACATCCGCTACTGAATATCAAACGGGCCCTGGTCCTGAACACCTCCGACACCTCACTCGCGCGCGAACAGACCACCTTCGGCGACCCCCTCGAACAAATCTGGACCGCCTGCGTCCTCCCCTACGTAGGCGTCGAAAAACTACAGCGAGTCGTCTTCCGCACAGTCAAGGATTCGACCGACGACTCCAGAACCACCTGGCTCCAGGAGGCCCGAAAGTTGGCCGCGGCCTTGCTGGCCGACTGATCGGGGGCGTGGCAAGCGGGGCTGACAGCGCGGCGGGCGTAGGGGGTCGCGCAAAAGCCTTGTTTACCAGCACGTTTCGTGGGCGCGCCGAGTGGTGGGTGGGCGGGTGTGGCTCGATTGTTACGGCGGACAACAAATAAATGCGAAAACGCAGTGCGACACGATGGGGTGTCGTATGTTGTGCCGAACAACATTCGCTCGACCCCCGGTGCGCCGGGGCGGTAGTTCCACGAAAGGCCCACTCATGCGTAAGGGCGTACTCGGCGTCGCGGCCGTCTCTGTCGCGGTACTCGCTTCGTTGACCGCGTGCGGTAACGACAACAAGGATTCCGGTAGCAAGGCCCAGGTCGGGGTGATCCTGCCGGACAGCAAGACCTCGGCGCGATGGGAGACGGCGGACCGGAAATACCTGCAGCAGGCGTTCGATGCCGCGGGCATCAAGGCCGATATCCAGAACGCGCAGGGCGATAAGCAGGCGTTCCAGACGATCGCGGACCAGATGATCACCAGCGGGGTGAAGGTGCTGATGATCACCAACCTGGACAGCGGCACCGGTAAGGCGGTGATCCAGAAGGCGAAATCGCAGGGCGTCACCGTAATCGATTACGACAGGCTCACTTTGGGCGGCGGCGCGCAGTACTACGTGTCCTTCGACAATGTGAAGGTCGGCAAGCTGCAGGGCGAGGGCATCGCGAAATGCCTCACCGACAAGAAGATCGTCAAACCCGTTGTGGCATACCTGAACGGCGCCCCGACCGACAACAACGCGACGCTGTTCAAGAGCGGCTACGACGGCGTGCTGAAGCCGAAATTCGATTCCGGCGAGTTCGTGAAGGGTCCGGACCAGGCGGTGCCGGAATGGGATAACGCCCAGGCGGGCACCATCTTCGAGCAGATGCTGACCGGCACCCCGAATATCAACGGTGTCGTCGCGGCCAACGACGGACTCGGCAACGCGGCCATCGCGGTGCTGAAGAAGCAGAAGCTCAACGGCCAGGTCCCGGTCACCGGGCAGGACGCGACAGTGCAGGGCCTGCAGAACGTGCTGGCGGGCGATCAGTGCCTCACCGTCTACAAGGCGATCAAGCAGGAGGCCGACGCCGCGACGAAATTGGCCATCGGTTTGGTGAAGGGCGAAAAGGGGCAGACCAACGGAGCGGTGACCGATCCGGAGTCCAAATCCGATGTTCCGTCGGTGTTGTTGGAGCCCAAGCCGATCTACAAGGAAAACGTCAAGGACGTGGTGGCCGACGGCTACGTCACCAAGAGTGAACTGTGCACGGGTGATTACGCCAAGCTGTGCGCGGACAACGGTGTGAGCTGAGCTCCGCCATCCCTTCCGCGGTTTCGAATGAGGGGGCCGCGGAAGGGATTTCGCACACGCAGTGCCCGCTCTGACCCCTCGAATTCCCAGGAGCTCCACCCATGACAGAGACGCCCGTTATCGAATTACGCGGCATAGAGAAGAGTTTCGGCCCGGTCCATGTCCTGCACGATGTCGGTTTCGCGGCGTACGCGGGCGAGGTGACCGCGCTGGTCGGCGACAACGGCGCGGGCAAGTCGACGCTGGTGAAATGCATCGGCGGCATCTACCCGATCGACGCGGGCGAAATCTTGTTCGACGGCAAGCCCGTTCATATCCACAACCCGCGCGACGCGGCCGCGCTCGGCATCGAGATCGTCTACCAGGATCTCGCGCTCTGCGACAACCTCGACGTCGTACAGAACATGTTCCTCGGCCGAGAGAAGAAGCGCGGCATTGTGCTCGACGAGTACGCGATGGAGGAGCTGGCCGGAAAAACGTTGGCGGGCTTGTCCGTTCGCACGGTGAAGTCGGTGCGTCAGCAGGTGTCGAGCCTGTCCGGCGGTCAGCGGCAGACGGTCGCGATCGCGAAGGCCGTGCTGTGGAACAACAAGGTGGTGATCCTGGACGAGCCGACGGCCGCGCTCGGGGTCGCGCAGACCCAGCAGGTGCTGGAATTGGTGCGCACGCTGGCCGACAGAGGCCTTGCGGTGGTGCTGATTTCGCACAATATGAACGACGTGTTCGCGGTGTCCGACCGGATCGCCGCGCTATACCTGGGCCGGATGGCGGCGCAGGTGCGGACCTCCGACGTGACGCACGCGCAGGTCGTCGAATTGATCACAGCCGGGCGCAGCGGGAACCTCGGCCTGGACGCAAACGGAGTTAAGTGATGGCTGCCGTGTTGACCGAAAAACCCACGGCCGCACCGGTTTCGGAGATGATGAACAACTACGTCGGCCGGGTGCGCAGCGGCGATATGGGCGCGTTGCCCTCGGTGCTCGCGCTGATTGTGCTCTCGGTGGTGTTCTGGATCGCACGGCCGGTGTTCATGTCCCAGGCCAATTTCGCGAATCTGTTCACCCAGGGCGCGGCCATCGCGGTGATCGCGATGGGCCTGATCTTCGTGCTGCTGCTCGGTGAGATCGACCTGTCCGCCGGATTCGCCAGCGGTGTATGCGCGGCCGTGCTCGCAGTGTTGCTCACCGACAAAGGCTGGCCCTGGTATGCGGCGCTGCTGGTTTCGCTGCTCACCGGGGTGGTGATCGGACTGACCATCGGCACCATCGTGGTGCGGATCGGGATACCGTCGTTCGTGGTGACCCTCGCGGCTTTCCTTGCGCTGCAAGGGGTTGCGCTGAAGATCATGGACAACGGGCGCAATATCTCGATCCACGACGACACGGTGCTCGCCATCGCGAACAAGAATGTGCCGCCGATGCTCGGCTGGATCATGTGGGCGCTGCTGGTCGCGGGTTTCGCGGCCGTGCAATACCGGAAGTACACGGCGCGAACGAAACTCGGGCTCACGGGGGAGACCGGCTCGGTGATCGCGGTGCGCATCGCGGTGGTCGCCGTGGTGACGGGTATCGCGGTGCTGGTGCTCAACGGCGAACGCAGCCGCAATCCGGAGCTGCATTCGCTCAAGGGTATGCCGATCGTGGTGCCGCTCATCGCGATACTGCTGCTGGTATGGACCTTCGTCTTGAACCGCACCGAATTCGGCAGGCATATCTACGCGGTCGGCGGTAATACCGAGGCGGCGCGCCGGGCCGGTATCGCGGTGAACCGCATCAAGATAACCGCGTTCGTGCTGTGCTCGACCATGGCCGCGGTCGGCGGGCTCATCGCGGCGTCGCGGGCCAATTCCGTCGACCCGAATACCGGCGGCAGTGATGTACTGCTCACCGCGGTCGGCGCCGCGGTGATCGGCGGGACCAGCCTGTTCGGCGGGCGCGGGCGGATGCGCGACGCGGTGCTGGGCGCCGCGGTGGTCGCGGTGATCAACAACGGAATGGGCCTGATGGGCTACAGCGCGGGCACGAAATTCGTTGTGACAGGATTCGTCCTGCTGCTCGCCGCCGGTGTCGACGCGCTGTCGCGCCGCCGCGCCATGCAGCGCTAGCGGCGGCCGAGGAGCCGGGCAAACCGCCAGGAAGGTGATCCGAATGCCGTCCGGTGCCGAAGACCGGTGCGGCTGAACAATATTCGCGGAGAGGGGATGACACGATGCGCGCGGCGCCATCACCCGAAGAGATCCGCAGGCAGAATCTGGCGGTGCTGCTCAGGCATGTGCACAGCGGCGGACCGGTCTCCCGCACCACCCTCGCCGAACGCATGGGGGTGAACCGCAGCACGATTCTCGCGCTCACCGCCGATCTGGTCGCGGCCGGACTGGTCAGGGAGGAACTGCCGGGCCAGACCGGCCGGGCGGGGCGGCCATCGCTGGTGGTCCGGCCGGAATCCGAGCGGGTGTACGTGCTCGCGCTCGACGTCGGCGCCGACCGGCTGGCGGCGGCCCGGGTGGGGCTGGGCGGAATTGTCCTCGACCGCACCGAAACCGCAAGGCCCAGTGGCACTTTCGATCCGGAGGACGTTATCGAGACGCTGGCCGGGATGGCGCGGGCGATGCTCGACGGGAATGCCCGCTGCGTCGGCGCGGGCGTCGCCTTCTGCGGCATGGTGCGCCAGGAGGACGGTGTCGTCCGCTACGGCCCGAATATCGGCTGGGTCGATGTGCCGTTCGGCGCGGCCCTGTCCGAACGGCTCGGCGTCGGCGTCTCGGTCGGCAACAACGCCAACCTCGGCGCGCTGGCAGAGCGGGAGCGCGGCGTCGGGCTCGGCCTGCAGAACCTGATCTATCTGCACGGCGATGTCGGCATCGGCGGCGGCATCATCGTCGGCGGGCAGCTGCTCGGCGGCGAGGGCGGATACGGCGGCGAGGTCGGGCACATGATCGTGAATCCCGATGGCAGGCCGTGCGCCTGCGGTTCGCGCGGCTGCCTGGAGGCCGAGGCGGGTGAGCTCGCGTTGATCGCGGCGGCCGGTCGCGACGATCTCGCCGGACGCGCGGCGGTCGAGGCGATCGTGCAGGCGGCCGCGTACGGCGATGTCACCGCGCGGGATGCGCTGCATCAGGTCGGCGATTGGCTCGGCCGGGGCGTCGCGAACCTGGTCAATATCTTCAATCCGTCGATGGTGGTGTTCGGCGGTGTGCTGCGCCAGATCTATCTGGCCTCGGCGGCGCAGGTGCGCAGCCGGGTGGCGCTGGACGGGTTGCAGGCGGTGCGTGAGCGGGTCCGATTGCGGACATCGGCGCTGGTCGGCGACGCGACGCTGATCGGTGCCGCGGAACTGGCCTTCGCCGAGGTGCTTTCGGATCCGCTGCAGACGCTGGCCAGGATGACGGGTTCGTGATCGGCGGAAGATCAACTGTCCGATTAGTATTCGACTGCGCCGTTCAGGGGGCCGTCGGAACGGGCGAATAGCTAGCTGAAGGGGTTACCGATGGACAGGCCGGCCTGGGCGCCCGATGGCGTCGACATGCGGCAGGCGAGCCCGGCGCGCATGTATGACGCGCTGCTCGGCGGCTCGCACAATTTCGAGGTCGACCGCAAGGCGGCGGAGATGGGCAAGCAGTTGGTACCGGACCTGCCGCGGCTCGCGCTGAGCAATCGCGCGTTCCTGCGCCGGGCGGTGCGGTATTTGGCGGAGGCCGGAGTGCGGCAGTTCGTCGATATCGGTTCGGGCATCCCGACCGCGGGCAATGTGCACGAGGTGGTGCAGGCCATCGATCCGGATATCCGGGTGTTGTATCTGGATATCGATCCGGTCGCGGTGGCGCACGCCAAGGCGATTCTGCGCGGTAACGAGCGGGCGGCCGCGGTGGAGGCCGACCTGCGCGACCCAGCGGGCCTGCTGGCGAAGGTGCGGGAGTCCGGGCTGATCGATTTCGGCCAGCCGGTCGGATTATTGCTGGTCGCGGTGCTGCACCTGCTCGCCGACGACGACCTCCCGGCGCGGAAGGTCGCGGAACTACGCGACGCGCTGCCCGTGGGCAGCTATGTGGCGATCTCGCATCTGAGCTCGGCATCGCGGCCGGAGGACGCCGCGAAACTGGGCGCCAACGCCGCGAACGTGGATCGAATCGGCATCCACTTCCGGGATCGGGACGGCATCGCGGCTATGTTCGATGGATGGGACTTGGTCGATCCCGGCGTCGTGGAATTGCCGGCATGGCGGCCCGAGTCCGAACGCGATCAGCACGAGGCGCCGGGCCGTTCGCTCGGGCTGGCCGGGGTCGGCCGCAAGAACTGAAGCCGATGTCCACCCGCTCGGTCATCGCCAGGTATCCCCGAGCAGGGGGTGCCTGACCGGTGGGCGCGCACGAGGTCGCGATGCGCTGGGCCGATGCGCTCGACGGTGTCGTCGCGCCGACGTTGACGCGGACCCAGATCGAGGCGCTGCTCGGCGGGCTCGCCGACGAGCTGATCGCGGCCGTGCGCGGAACGGGTCCGCTCACCGCCGCGCATACCGCAGCGGTGGCGCTGGTCGCGGCCAATTACCGGGATCCGGTCGCGGTGGGCCGGTCGATCCGGATCATCAGCGACGACATGGTCGAATACGTGTGCCGGGATCGAGCCGATTGCGACGCGGTGCGCGATCGGGCGCTGACGGTGGCCTCGGAGTTCGCCGCCGGATTCACCGGCGCGCTGCGCGCGGTGGCCCTTGCCGAACAGGAGACCACCCTGGTGGCGACGTTGGCGGCGGCGCGGGAGGCGGAGGCGCGACGGCAGCTGTCGGAGGCCAGGTTCGCGGCGATATTCGCGGGCGCCTCGGTGGGCATCGGTACCGTCGACACCGCGGGGCAGGTGTTGGAGGTGAATGCCGCGTTCGCCGAAATGCTTGGTCTCCCAGCCGAATCGATGCCGGGTCGCGCGGTGGCCGAGCTGATCGGCCAGGAGAATATCGGCCACGCCTACGACCAACTGGAGCTCCTGCTCGCCGGGCAGGTGGACCAATTCCGTTTGGAGACAGACCATTTGCGCCCGGACGGGAGTACCACCTGCATCGACCTGTCGATGTCGGCGGTGCGTGACGCCGAGGGGCAGGTGCGCTTTCTGATCGGCGTGGCCGTCGATGTGACCGAGCGCAAGCAGCTCGCCGACCGGCTCTGGCACGACGCCAACCACGATATGCTCACCGGCCTGCCCAACCGCGGCCAATTCTTCGACCGTCTCGCCGCGGCCGAACCCCCGGTCGGCGTGTGCTATCTGGATCTGGACGGCTTCAAGGAGATCAACGATGTCTGGGGTCACGCCGTCGGCGATCAGGTGCTGCGGCTGGTGGCCGACCGGCTGCGCGCCGCGGTGCGTCCGCTCGACGGGCTTGTCGCCCGCATCGGCGGCGACGAATTCATCGTGCTGATCGAAAAATGCTCCGGCCCAGGTCAATTGGACGGGGTGACGGCCGAGCTGGCGGCCGCGCTCGCGCCGCGGATGACGATCGGCGACACGCTCGTCACGGTGGGCGCCAGCATCGGCGCCGCCTTCGTCGCGGACCGTCCTACGGAGGTCGACGAACTTCTGCACGCTGTCGATACGGCCATGTACCGCAACAAATCCCGGCAGCGCGGGCCCGGTCCGTGGCCAGATCTGTCCGAAAAACGGCTGACAGACGACTCGTCGGCGCGGGGCCCGGCTGGCACGGTTGGGTCATGACCCTGAACCAGTGGCCGCTACTCGAACTCAGGCGCTACACCCTGCGGCCCGGCCTGCGCGATGAATTGATCGGCCTCTTCGAGCGCGAATTCATCGAATCCCAGGAGGAATTGGGTATTCGGCTGTTCGGCCAGTTCCGTGACGAACTCGACCCGGACCTGTTCGTCTGGCTGCGCGCCTATCCGGATCTGGCGACCAGGGATACCGCGCTGCCCGCCTTCTACGTGGACGGTGCCGCCTGGCGCGCCAATCGGGCGGCGGCCAACGCGACCATGCTTGATTCCACGAACGCATTGCTTTTACGGCCCGCGACAACGCATTCCGCACTGACGGTCCCGGATACCCGCCCGGAGCGCGGCTCGACCGAAGTCCCCGACACCCGGATCCTGGTGACCGTGCACTACCTCGCCGGATCGCCCGAGGTGTTCACCGACTTCTTCGACGGTTGGGTGCGGCCGATATTCGATCCCGTCGATTCGCCGCCTTCGGCCGCCTACGTGACCGATCCGTCCCCGAACAGCTTCCCGCAGTTGCCGAATCGCCCGGAATCGGTATTCGTCACCTTCACCAGGTTCGCCGACCGGACCGCGCTCGACGCGCACCTGAATTCCCTTGCCGAATCGGCACTTTGGACCGAGAAGGTGGTTCCGGAACTGACCTCGTGGTTGGCCGCGCCCGTCGAACGGCACCTGCTCGCCCCTACGGAACGCTCACTGCTGCGCTGAGTCGAGGACGGACAGCAGATGTGCGGTGAGCAGTTTCACCCGCCGGACATGCTGCGGTGTAGTGGATTCCGGATGATGGATCTCGATGCTCAGCCTGCCGCGGAAGGAGGTGATGATGCAGGTGCCCTCGTCCGGCTTTTCCGGGCGGCGGCCGGTGCGATCAGGTTTACCGATCATGGTAGAGCGGAAATCGGTAATTCGGAGGGATGGGGGCATCGGCGGCTCCTGAATGCGACCCCAGTTGGTGGCCAATACGATTCCGGGTATGCGTGGCGGGCCCGCGGCCGAGATGTCCGGAATGTGTAGCGGAGTCTGTTGCACCACACCGGATGCCAGCTCGGTGCATAGGTTTCCGTATATATCGCGGGCGAGTCCGAGCACGGTGGCCGGAGTATTCGGCCCCGGCGCGTAGTTGGCGAAGCCGAGGATATTGGTGCCGTCCGTATAGCCGACCTGCGGGGTGATCCTGGTGCGTAGGTCGACCGAGTAGGTGTATATCAGCTCGGGCAGCGGGAGGTTGCGAATCTCGGCCTCGGTCAACAGGATTGCCGCCGATACCAGTGCGTTGATGGTGACCTTCTCCCGATGGCCGACGGCGACCAGCTCGGCCGTTTCGGCCGTGCTGAGGTGGCAGCGGGTCGCGCGCGGCAGCACGTACCCGATGCTATCCCAATCACGCTGTGCGCCAACACTTTCGGAGACCATGGCGCGCGGCACCGTGATCGGGTTCGAGACCTTCTCGATACCGCGGGCGGCGAGCAGTTCCTCGACCGGGCGCGGATAACCGTGCACCTCGATCGGTATCGGACGGTCCAGCACGATATCGCGGTAATACCCCCACAGCTCGCGCAGCAGAGCCAGCGAATGGTAGGCATCCGCCACGCAGTGGTGCGTCACCAGGGTGACGCTGGCCGAATCGCCGTCGCGCACCACGCACACCGTGCTGAGCGCCATCCGCTGGTCGATCACCGCGCCGGTGAGCAGCAGTTCCGGATCGCCCTCGGTCACCGAGATCTCCGGAGCCGGGCCGCACGGCTCGAGCAGCACATATCGGTCGTCAGCCGCCTCCAGATGGGCACCGAGGATCGGATGGGCGCGCAAGAGGAGTTCGTACGCGCGCGCCAGCGCGGACAACTCCAGTCGCCCCGAAACCCGGACGCAGTAGCCCACGTACACCTCACCGGGAGCGAAAATCTCCTCGCTGGGGGCGAGCGGGCGAATGACGGTCGCCGTCGTCATATCTGTCCTCCACCGATGAGATCGTCCCGGCCGGACTGTTCGTTAAACACGAATCCATCTCGAATTTAGCTCGAATCCGATGCGCTCCTGGGATTTTCGAAAAGGCGTGTTGTTCCGAAAACACTGTCACCTACGGACGCTGTTACACGGTTGTATTCCTCGATCAGCCAAAGCCCGCAGACGCAGCGCAGATAGCGAACTCCGCCGTGGGAGGACAGGGTTGCCGGTTTCGGCCAGGAACATGCGGGGCAGATGGGGGACATGCTCCCCAGACTGATGTAATGGTCTAGTGCATTTCAACCCTTACGGCGGCGCGGCGGCCGAACTCGCCGTCCGGTTGGTCAACGCGAATCCGAAAGATCCCATCTGGCAGGTACTTTCGGACGCCAACTACAAACCGCTCGGCCCACTAGACGCGCGCCAGGTGGACCGGCTGCGCCGCTGGATCCTGGAATTGGCGGAGGTATTCCGCGAGCCGACGGTGGACCGGATCAACGCACTGCTGCGGAAAACGACCAGCCGGCCGTACATTTCGACGCATGACGGCCGGGCGCCGCATCTGCATTTCGCGCCGGCCGATGCGCCGGTCGACGAGCGGGTGCGGGCGTATACGGCGGTCGGTCTCGCAACGGTCTTCTGTGAGGATCCTGGGCGGATCGGCACCTGTGCGCGGGAGGGATGCACACAGGTGTTCGTCGATGTTTCGCGGAACGGCAGGCGGCGTTTCTGTTCGACGCGCTGCTCGACCCGGGTGCACGTCGCCGAATACCGGCGGCGGGCCGGATGATTCGCTCCAAGCGTGTCGCAATAAATAGACATTCGTGTCCGCTATAAGATCGGCGCTCGTACGTCGGGAAATTCACATGCGCGGTGCTGGACGGACCCGTGCTCGGGCCATCTGCCGCGGGACGAACCAGGAGACCGCCGATGGCCTTGCGTGCGCGACTACAGAAGATGGGCTTGCTCGGTGCGGCATGCCTCATCGCCGTCCTGCCCGGGACGGTCGCGCCCGGTTCGGCGACCGCGGTATCCGGTGACGTCCCGCTCGCGCTACCCGCGCTCGGCATGGGCAAATCGCTGACCTTTCCGGGCGGTCAGCACCAGGTGTCGCTGGTGTTGCCGGTACTGCCTGGGCTGTCGCCGACCGCGCTCATCGGCACCATCCAGCTACCGCCGCACGTCGCGCGCGGCACCATCGAGGTCGCCTCGGGCGACCGGCTGGTGGACCGGATCGAGCTGCCGATCGGCCCGCCGTCCCCGATCCGGCTGTCGCTGGCCGGGGCCGAGGTGAAGAACAACGCGGTCGCGCTGACCCTCACCTCGTCGCTGCTGCCGGATCCCGGCTGGTGCGTCACCGACTGGTGGGGGCGCCCGTTGACGCTGGCCGACGCGAACGTCGTCTACAGCGGCGAGGAGATCCAGCCGACCACGATCGCCGACTTCCTGCCGCCGATACTGCACAAGCTGACCATGTACCTGCCCGCGAAACCGACCGAGATGGAAAGCAATACGGCGATGTCGCTGAGCACCGCGATCATCGCCCGCTACAGCGGCCAGCCGGTCGTCGTCGAGGTCAGGCGGGTCGTCCCCGACACCCAGATACCCGACCACAACCCGGGCTTCCTGGAACGGCAGGTGGTGATCGGTGAATCCGCGGACGCGGGCCTGCGGTTGACCAATATCGGCCCGGCCCCGGTCCTGCGACTCACCGGCGACCGGAAAACCCTGCCCGATCAGACCCGGCTACTGACCAGCGACCTGACCAAGGTGGCCATTTCCTCGGGCGCGACGGCCGTTTCGCTGCCGAGCGCGCCGAGGATGGCGCCGGACAGCGTGACGCTCTCGGAGCTTGGACAGACCCAGCTGAGCTCCACCTCGATCGGGCAGGTGCGGGTGGATTTCGGCGCGGACCAGTCCCGGATCGGCAGGCCGGCCCGCGATCTGCGGGTGCGCCTGCTCGGCACCTACACCCCGCTGCCGGAGACCATGAGCGGCTCGATCATGGTGGAGGCCAACGGAAAATACGTGGACGGCTGGCCGGTCGACAGCGGTGGGCGCATCGATCGGTGGATCGATATCCCGAACGCCGATCTCACCCGGTTCACCACGATCTCGGTGACCATGCACCAGACCGGGCTCACCCAGGGCTGCGGTCTGGAGCGGCCGGTCACGCTGACCATCGACCCCGATACCGAAATCACCAGTAAGGCCGCGCTGCCGCCGATTCCGGGCGGCTTCGACGCACTGCCGCAGGGGTTGCAGCCGCGGGTGCAGGTCGGCATGAAGGATCCGGGTTTCGGTGACACCGTGCGCGCCGTGACGATTCTTACCGGCCTGCAACGACTTTCGGTGGTTCCGATGCGTCCGGAGGTGGTGCCGTTCGACCGGGCCGCGAGCGGCGGCGGGCCCGCCCTGCTGATCGCGGCCAGTGGCGGGGTGCCGAGTTCGATCAAGCTGCCGCTGGATCCGGAGAACGACGAGCTGACCGTCACCGAGACCGGGACCGGCGGCGAAAAGGCCGTTGTCAGAATAGATCCCACCGTCGCATTCGGCTCACTGCAAACCACCTGGTCCGGCGGGCGCACCGTGGTCGTCGCCAGTTCGACCAATGCGGCGGGGCATCTGGATCGCGCGCTCGACTGGCTCAACGCCGACCTGGATCGCTGGCAGCAACTGCACGGCGCGGCCCTCTTCCAGGCGGGCGATCGGGATCCGGAATTCTTCGACCCCAACGCCGCACTCGGACTGAATACGAATACGAAAGCCCCGCAGGAGATTTCGGTGGCCCGCAAACTCGTCATCGCGGGCTCCGCGGTGGCCGCGGTCGCGGTGCTCGTCGGGGTCGTGCTGCTGCTGCGCCGACGCGGTACCCGGTAACGATGTCCGCGCCGACCGCGACACGCGGCCACGTCCGCGGGACCCTTGTCCGGATCTCGTTGCGGCTGTTGCTGATCGCCGTCGCCACCGGTGTCGCGTTCCGGGAGACCTGGGTGCGGTTGGTGCACGACGCGGCGCACGGCTCCAGCATCGGCCACGCGTACGTGCTGCTGGCGCTCGCGATGCTGGCCGCGATCGGCACCATGCTGCGGCCGAGGCGGGAACTGCCGATCCACGACCGGCAGACCGATGTGATCGTCGGGCTGATGGCGCTGGGCGCGGCGATTTCGGTGCAGGGACTGCTGCTGCCGCGTTACCGCTACCTCTACGAGATGCTGCACCTGGATCTGCTCGCGGCCTGGCTGTTCCTGTTCGGCGCGTGCGTGCTGCTGTTCGGACTGCGGCCGACGACGCGGTTCTGGCCGACCTGGCTGCTGCTGCTCGCGGTCTTCCCGGTGCCGTACCGGATGGTGCGGACCGCGATCGGCGGCAGCGGCTTCGACTCCGGCGTCGCGATGCTGCCGTTCGCGGCCTTCGCCGCGGCGATCGCCATGGGGCGCACCAGGATTCGAGCGTTGATCGGCGCCGTCGGCACCCTCCTCGTCGGTGCGGTGGTATTGGCGGCGCTGCGCTTTTTCTGGCCGGACGCTCCGATCTTCGCCTATCAGGCCATCCCGTCGCTGCTCGCGGTGTTCGTGATGGGCCTGGTGATGTACTTCGACGTGCGGCGGCGCGGTCCCTCGTACAAGCCGGTGGACCGGCCCATCGAGCCGCTGAAGGCGCAGCAGGTGCTCAGCGCGGTCGCGGCGGTGGTCGTCGCCGCGTGCGCGCTGACGGTGCTGCCCATCCCGCCCGGTTACGACCGGCAGTTCCCGCTCGTCGCCGGACTGGATCTGAACCGGCCGCACGTGCCGCCCAACGGTTGGACGCTGCTCGCCGAACGCGAATACTCCTGGTCGCACCGGTTTTTCGGTGACAGGTCGGTGCTCACCCGCTATCTGATCCGGGCCGAGCGACCGAATCCGCAGTGGGACAAGGAATCCCGGCGTCGTCGAGTGGTCGTCGACACGGTCGACGCGCCGGACGGCTACGCGATCGACCGGCTCCCGGAGTTCGTGCTCTACAACCTCAGTCAACCCCGCGTCGGCCCGGCCACCTGGCTCGACCTCGGCAACGGCATCACCGCGCGGCTCAATGTCGTACTGGACGACCGCAAACTGCTCAGCTGGACCTGGTTGAGCTGGAACTGGCGCGACGGCGACCGGGCCGAGCGGGTGAGCCTGATCGCGGCCGACAATCACCTGCCCGATGCCGAATTCCCGCAGCCACAGCCGTCGGTGTTCGGGATCTTCGACAACGTGATCAATATCTTCTTCCGCGGCAATGCGGTGGTGCTCGATTCCGACGCGCATGTGGTCGACGCCGACACCCAGCCCAAGGACCAGGATCTGGTGACCGACCTGGCAAAGCAGATCATCCAGGCTGGGCTGCGCTCGTGAACGGCGAAAGTGATTCGGGCACTGTCGAGCTGGAGTCCGCCTCGGCGCGGGCGCTGCACTACGCCGTGCACGGGCTGCGCGAGAACGATCCGATGATGTCGGCCTCGGTGGCTTTCCTGCCGTGGCAACGCAATACGGCGATCGGCTGCGTACTGCTCGTCGCGGCGTGCGCGGCAGTGCGGCCGATGGGGACGTTCACCGTGCTCGTCGGCCTGTGCACGCTGATCTACCTGGCGGGCATGCTGGATCGGGTTCTGATCTTCAAGCGAGGCATGCCGCGCGACGCCATCATGTCCGTCACCGACGAGCGCGCGCTCGCGCTCACCGACGACGAATTGCCGCCGTACACCATCCTGGTCCCGGCGTACGGCGAGCCCGAGGTGGTCGGCGATCTTATCGGCGCGTTGAGCGGGCTGGACTATCCCCGGGACAGGATGCAGGTGCTGTTGCTGCTGGAGGAGGACGACGCCCCGACCATCGATGCGGCCCGCAAGGCCGGGATCGGCGGTGAAATCGACTACGTGACAATGGTTCTGGTGCCCGAGGCGCAGCCGCGCACCAAACCCAAGGCGTGCAACTACGGTATGCACCTCGCCACCGGCGACATCGTCACCATCTACGACGCGGAGGACATCCCGGATCCGCTCCAATTGCGCAGGGTGGTAGCGGCTTTCCGGGAATTGCCGGACACCGTCGCATGCATCCAGGCCAAGCTCTCCTTCCACAACGCCCGCCAGAACCTGCTCACCGCCTGGTTCACCATGGACTACGGGTTGTGGTTCGGCTATCTGCTGCCGGGCCTGATGCGCAGCGCGGCGCCGATTCCATTGGGCGGCACCTCGAATCACTTCCAGCGCCGCATCCTGGAGGACATCGGCGCATGGGATCCGTACAACGTCACCGAGGACGCCGACCTCGGCGTGCGGCTGGCCGCGGTGGGTTATTCGACGGCCGTACTCGATTCGACCACGCTGGAGGAGGCCAACCCGGACCCGATCAACTGGGTCCGGCAGCGATCCCGTTGGTACAAGGGCTATTTGCAGTCGTGGCTGGTGCACACCCGCAGGCCGGTGCGGCTGTGGCGGCAGATCGGGCCGGTGAGCTTCATCCGCTTCACCCTCTTCCTCGCGGGTACGCCGGTGATCGCCTGCCTGAACCTGGTGTTCTGGTTCATCTCGCTGTCCTGGTTCCTCGGACAGCCGAGCCTGATCGGGCACCTGTTCCCGTCGGCGGTCTACTTTCCCGCGCTCGTCGCGCTGATCATCGGAAACTCGGCGACCGTCTATATGAATCTGCTTGCCTGCCGGGAGAACAACCGTCCCGATCTGATCTGGGCCTGCCTGACGGTGCCGCTCTACTGGATCATGATGAGCGTCGCGTCGACCAAGGGTTGCTACCAGCTCATCCGGCAACCGTCGTACTGGGAGAAGACCTTTCACGGACTCGGCACCACGGCGGAACCGGAAACCACTGCGGAGGCGGCGAATTGACCCAGGTGGACGCCATGGCACCGGTGGAACGCGACGATCGGGGCAATACCCATCCGGATCCCGGCAACGGGGGCGCGGTGCCGGTGCCGCGCCGGGTGAGCTGGTGCGTATTCGGCGCGGCGACACTGCTTTACCTCGTCTTCGGCGTGCTGCTCAGTGTGGGGCACGGCTTCCTGATGGGCGACGCGCTGAGCCGGGTGCAGGCCACCGAGGCCGCGCTGTTCAGCCGTGATCCGCACCTTTCGGCCATCGGCTTCGTCTTCACCCCGCTCACCTCGCTGGCACAGCTGCCGTTCGTCGCGTTCGCGCCGCTGCTGCCGTGGCTGACGCACTGGGGTATCTCGGGCGCGCTGATGTCGGCGCTGTTCATGGGCGGCGCGGTACTGATGATCTACGGCATCGGCACCGATCGCGGGCTGCCGTGGTGGATGGTCGCCGGGATCACGGCGGCGTTCGCGCTGAATCCGATGGTGGTGTTCTACGGCGCGAACGGGATGAGCGAGGCGCCCTTCCTGTTCTGCCTGTGCTGGGCGATGCGGCGGCTCATCCGATGGGTCCGCACCGATGACGCGCACGATCTCACCGCATGCGGAATCGCCTTCGGCCTCGCCTATTTGACCCGCTACGACGCGGTCGCGCCCGCGGTCGTCGCGGGCGGGATCGTCTTCGCGCTGACCTACCTGCGCGGCAAAGGCGAACGGAATCGGTGGTATTCGGCGTTCATGGATCTGGTGCTCGTCGGTGCGCCGGGTGCGCTCGCCTTCCTCGTCTGGGCGCTGACCAGCTGGCTGATCACCGGGCAGGCCTTCCAGCAGTTCACCTCGCAGTACGGCAACTCATCGATCCTCGCGCAGTCCGGCGCGCAGGGGGAGGCGGAACTCGCCGCGGCACTGGAGTATTCGATCGGATCGATCCTCATCCTCGGTCCGGCGCTGCCGATCCTGATCCCGATCGTCGCCGCGCTGGCCTGGCGCAGGCGCGATCCGGAGGTGCTTGTTCCGCTGCTGCTGTGCGGCGCGGTGCTCGGGTTCCAGGCGCTGAGCTACGCGAGCGGTTCGACCTTCGCATTCCTGCGCTTCTACGTCGCCGCGATTCCGCTGGCCGCCGTGCTCGCACTGCAGATCACCGCGGCGCGCGGCTTCCCGCCCAGCAGGCGGCCCGGCCGCCATGCCGTAATGTCCGCGCCCACAAGGGCTTTCCCGGCCGGTAAACATGCGGCCCGCCCCGCCGTCGGACTGCCCGAACTGGCGATGGCGCTGGCCATGTGCCTGATCGCGGTATCGGTGCCGCTCACCGGATGGGGGATGACCAGTCAGAAAATGGCGGTGCAGGAGTACGCGCTGAAGGAGGTGCTCTTTCCGGAGCCGGACAATGCCACGCCGTACAACGCCGATCAGCGCCGGATCGCGGCCACCTTCTCCACCGAGCGCAAGATCGCGAATTACCTTGACGCACAGCACTTGCCGCGCGGCACGGTGTTGATGGACACCGTGTACGGGTTCGCGGTGTCGGCGGCGTCGCGGCACCCGGATCAATTCGTCATCCCATCGGACCGAGATTTCGTTCGGGTGCTCAACCGCCCCGCCGAACGCGGCGTGAAATACATTCTGGCGGTGCCGAACGAGGGCCGAGGCACCTCCGACGCGGTGAACCGCCGCTATCCCACCATCTACGAAAACGGCGCGGGCGTAGCGACACTGGCCATGGAGATACCCAATGACGGTGCCGGGCAACCGAACTGGCGGCTCTACCAGGTGCTCGGCGCCAATTAGCGGATTGTGCGCACGGTGATCAGCTGGTCGACAAGTGACCACAGCGGGTCGTCGGGCCCGACGTCGAGGCTGCACTCGTCCAGGCGCGGGTCGGGGACATAGGCCCAGATGAGTGCGCCGTCGACGCCCGCGTCGCGGTCGGTGACGAGTTTGGTTTCCAGGGCGCGGCGGCGGTCGAGCAGGCTGCGACAGGATCCGGCGCGCATGCCGACCTCGGCGAGCAGCAGCGGTTTGCCGAGTTCGCGGGCCTGCCGCAGGCGTACCGCGAGCCCGTCGTGCGCATCGCCGGGCAGCGTCTCCAGATTCGGCGAATAGTCGTGGTAATCAAGGACATCCAGGTGCGGTGAGGCGCCGACGAACCGGTAGTCGTCGCCCGCGGTGCCGCACTGGCCGCCGCCGGTGAACCCGGCGAAGATGAGTCGGCCGGGATCCTTCGCCCGGATGATCGCGCCCGCGTCATCGATGAACCGCCGCAGCACCCCGGCCGCGTCCGGGGGACAGGTGCGGTGCACGAGATCGCATGCGCCGTTGGTGCAGACGCTGGTCTCGGGTTCGCCGACCAGCTCCCAGCCCGCGAGCACCGGAACGTCGTGCCAGCGCGCGACGGCCGTGCCGACCCAGTCGCGGAAGCTCATCACCGCGCGGCCCGGCTGCGGGTCGGCTCGGGTCCACCCGTCCGCATACCACTGCCGCTGTTTGAACTGTTGATCGTCGCAGCCGCCGTCCTGTGGCGCGAGTACCGCGACAACCAGTTGCCGATGTCGTTCCGCGGCACGGAAAACGGCGTCGAGTGCGCGGAAATCCAGTGCGTTCGTTGTCTTGTCGACCGCGAGCGCCTGAAAGACGTTGAAACGGGTGAGCGCGTCCGGCGGCAGCCTGCCGAAGTACGCGTCGAGATCGACCTGTGCGCCGCAGCCGTAATTGAGCGACCAGTTGGTGCCGAGCTGCGGTGCGTCGAATCCCGACGGCCACCACAGCTTGTCGCGCAGCCGGAAACCGTCCGCGGTGGCGCGGACGGTGACCGAGTGATCCGTGCCGGAATCGGGTCGCCGATCGCCGCACGCCGGAACCGCCAGCGCGATCAGTGCCAGGGTGGCAACTATCGAGCGAACAGCGAACCGAGTCAAAACTCTCCCGTCTGTGCCGGCGAAACTTGCGACTCCAATTCCCCTAACAGTAGTTTGCGTCTAACTATGAGCGACAAATCTGCGGCGAAGCAGAAATTGTCGCTCATAGTTAGACGAAGGGATATCCGGTCCGCAGCCCGCCAACCCGTCCGCCGCGGTCGAAATTTAGGTGTCTGAATGATTGCTAGCGTGTCGCCCGGTCAGTACGCGTGCGGGCGATACCGCAGCCCGGCGAGCATCGCCAGCAGGCCGACGACCACCATGAACAGCCAACCGGCCCGGTAGTCGGACAGTCCGGGGTGCGCGGTGCGGGCCAGGATGGCGGTGAGGATGGCGACGCCGAGCGCCGAACTGGTCTGCCTGGCCATCATCGTCGCGCCCGAGCCGAGCGAGAGCTGGTCGGCGGGCAGCAACGCCGACGCGCCGAACAGCGGCGGCTGCAGTAGGGCGGTGCTCGCGCCCGCGAGGATCGCGCCGGGCAGGAACATCAGCGGGTAGGACTGGACGCCGGCGAACACGATCCACCAGGCGCAGCCGACGGCCATGGCGGCGCCGCCGAGCGCGGCCGACGCCGTCGCGCCGAATCTGGCGACGAACCGGCCGGACAGCGGCGAGAGCACGAGGCAGCTGAGCGGAATCGGCGCGATGGCCAGGCTCGCCCGCAGCATCGAGTAGTGCCACACCCCGTTGAGGAACAGGGTCGCGGCCAGGATCATCGCCGCGAAGGCCAGGTAGTAGGCGAAGATGCCGCCGAGCGCGATGCGAAAGAGCCGGTGCCGCAACACAACCGGGCTCACCACCGGATCCGGGTGCCGCCGCGCGTGCACCGCGAACAGTCCGGCCAGCGCGATCGCGGCGACGAGGCAGCCGAGGGTGCCCGCCGAGGCGTAACCCCAGTCCTCGGCCTGCACGAAGGCGGTGGTCAGCGCGGCGGTCGCACCGAGAATCATTGCGGCGCCGAGCAAATCGAGTTTCCGATCGGCCTGCTGGCGGATATCCGGCAGTATCCGCAGCCCGATGACGAACGCGACCACCGTGAACGGGATGTTGAGGAAGAAGATCCAGCGCCAGCCCGCCTGCAGCAGCAGGCCGCCGATCACCGGGCCGCTCGCCGCGCCCGCGGCCGCGATCGCCGTCCAAATGCCCATAACCGTTGCGTGCTCCCGCTTTTCGAAGCTGGGCAGCACCAGCCCGAGTCCGGTCGGGATGAGCAGCGCGGCCGCGATGGCCTGGATCACCCGCGCGACGATGAGCGTCGCCAGTGTCGGCGCGGCGCCGCAGGCGATCGAGGCCAGGCCGAAAAGCGCTATGCCGGTGAGGAATCCGCGTTTGCGTCCGGTGTCGTCGGCGAATCGTCCCGCGGGCACCAGCAGCGCCGCCATCACGATGGTGTACGCATTGAGGGTCCAGGAGACCGAGCTCACCGACGCGTTGCCGAAGTACTGCTGCAGCGTCGGGAACGCGACGGTGACCGCGAAGAGGTCGAGGATGGCCAGGTATTGCGCGACGCCGGCCACCGCAAGCACCCGCCAGCGGCGCGGGTTCGCGGTCTCGGTGCGCGGCTCGGCGATGATCGTTTGCATGCGTTCGACTATGCGAGCTGGGGATTCGCCGGACGAGTGGCAGGATTGCCAATATGCGCTAGATTTCTGACATGGAGTTGTCCACGTCACCCCGCCGCCCCGGCACCATCGCGGTCGCCGTGGTGCCGGGGCTGCCGCTCTTCGAGGTCGCCATCCCATACCAGGTGTTCTTCGAACCGCCACCCGGCATCGACGGGTCGCGGTGGTACGAGTTCAAGCTGTGCGGCCCCCGCACCGGCGGGCACGCGACGCTGCGCGATCCGTTCATCGCGATGACCGACCACGACTACGACGACCTGATCGCCGCCGACACCGTCATCGTCCCGGCCACCCCGAACGTGCGCGAGGATCCGCCCGCCGACCTGATCGATGCGGTGCGCGCCGCGTACGAGCGGGGTGCGCGCATCGCCTCGCTGTGCTCGGGCGCGTTCGTGCTCGCCGCGGCCGGACTGCTGGACGGCAGGCGGATGACGACGCACTGGAAACACCTGCCCGCCTTGGTCGAACGCTATCCGGGGCTCGATGTCGATCCGTCGGTGCTCTACATCGATGACGGCCGCATCCTCACCAGCGCGGGCACCATGGCGGGAGTCGACCTGTGCATCCATCTGATCCGGAAGGATCTCGGCGCACAGGTCGCCAATGCCGCCGCGCGCAATATGGTTGTGCCGCCGCATCGTTCGGGCGGACAGGCGCAGTACCTGGACTCGCCGGTGCCGTCGGTCACCGATCCCGGTCTGTCCGCGACGCTGCAATGGGCGCTCACCCAACTCGAAAAACCGCTGACCGTAGCCGATTTGGCAAAGCACGCGCGGCTCAGTGAACGCACCCTCGCCCGCCGCTTCCATGCCGAACTCGGTGGAACACCGTTGCAGTGGCTGCTCGGCCAGCGGATCAACCGGGCACGAGAACTGTTGGAGGGCACCGATTTACCGGTCGATGCGGTCGCCGAGCGGTGCGGCCTCGGCAGTCCGGCGAATCTGCGGGCGCATTTCGGGCGCGAGGTCGGCATCTCGCCGAGCGAGTACCGCCGCTCGCACCGCGCGGGCCGGCATGAGGTGGTGCTGGGCTGACCGGGGCTCCGCCGCCCGCCGCCCGGTGGGGATACCGGGTCGGCGGGTGCGGTCCCGGTGGTTCGCGGGGTGCGCGCACACCGGCTCGGACGCGCCCCTTAATGGGCCAACAGGTGCGCCCGGACAGGGGCCGGCGGGCACTCCCGCGACCACCGGGGGTCGCGGTCGAAAACCGTATGACCGGAAAGGTAATCCGGCTCCGCACCCGGTGCCAGACGCCGGAATTGGGGCTAGCCACCGGGTGTGATCGCCCATGCCACGATTTGTGTCGGCTTGCGGCGCAGCGCATCCCATGTTTGGATCATCAGTTCGGCTCACAGCCGTTTCGCAGGTGTCACACACCTCGTCGGCCGTCGTTCCACCGGGTCGGACGCGTTCGATGACCGTCGTGCGGACTGTGGAGGGGGCCGCACGACGGTCGTTCGGATATCCAGCATCCCGCTGGACAACCGGCCTGCACCGTCGTCCGGATTGCGTTCGGCGATATCCGAAGTGCGGCATCCTGTTTCGGTCCTTCTATGCGTCTACGGGAGAACGCTCGTCGTCCGGGAAATTCACGACGCCGGATCGGTGGACACATCGGCCGATACCGAAATTGTCGGATATTTCGGTTCGGAAATTCCGTTGGCCGCCAAAGAGTCTGAAGATCGCCACGGCCCGGATGCGCCGATCGGGCGGAGTCGAGTCGGCGGACGCGCCGTTCGCTCGGTATTCTCACTGGGAACCGTCCGATAATGTAGCTTTGCCGATCACGCCGGGTCCCGGCTCCACCGCCCGACCTCCTGCGCGATCTCGATCAGTGTTTCCGGATGTACACACATAACGGAAAGTGAGCGAAGAATGGCGAGTTCTGGCCAGCGGAAGAGCGGCTTTCCCGATGTCGTCGTCACCAGCGTCGCGGCGACGACCTCGATCGCGGGGGACGTCGATTCGACGTGGAAGGGCCTGCTGAACGGGGAAAGCGGTATCGACGTGATCGATGACGGGTTCATCGATCAATACGAATTGCCGGTTCGCATCGGCGGACATTTGAAGGTGAGCCCGCGCGACAGCTTCTCCGTCGAAGAGAAGCGCCGTCTGGCATATGTGCAGCAAATGGCGCTGCTGCTCGCCCGCGAGGTATGGCGCAACGCGGGCAATCCGGAAGTGGACCGGGAGCGGCTCGGCGTCTCCATCGGTACCGGGCTCGGCGGCGGTGAATACATCGTCGACTCCCGGTTCAAGATGGAGAACGGCGGCTACCGCAAGATCTCGCCGTTCGTGGTGCAGGCGATCATGCCCAACGGCGCCGCGGCCATCGTCGGCACCGAATTCGGCGCGAAGGCCGGTGTGTGCACGCCGGTTTCGGCATGTTCGTCCGGATCCGAGGCGATCTTCAACGCCTGGCGGATGGTCGCGATGGGCGATGCCGATGTGGTTGTCACCGGCGGTGTCGAGGGCACCATCCAGGCGCTGCCGATCGCCGCGTTCACCATGATGCGCGCCATGAGCACCCGCAACGACGATCCGAAAGCCGCGTCGCGCCCGTTCGACCGGGACCGCGACGGGTTCGTCTTCGGCGAGGCGGGCGCGATGATGCTCATCGAGACCGAGGAGCATGCCAAGGCCCGCGGCGCGACGATCCACGCGCGGCTGATGGGCGCCGGCCTCACCTCCGACGGGTTCCACCTGGTCGCCCCCGATCCGGAAGGAAAGGGCGCGGCGCGTGCGATGACGCGGGCCATGGAACGGGCCGGCTTGTCGAAAAAGGATGTCTCGCATATCAATGCGCACGCCACCTCCACATCGATCGGCGATACCGCCGAGGCGCTGGCCATCAAATCGGCCGTCGGCACCCACGCCTCGGTGTACGCGCCCAAATCCGCGCTCGGCCATTCGATCGGCGCGGTGGGGGCGCTGGAATCGGTGCTCACCGTGCTCAGCATCCGCGACGGCGTCGTCCCGCCGACGTTGAACCTGGACAACCAGGATCCGGAGATCGACCTCGACATCGTCCACGGTCAGGCGCGCATCGGCCGGATCGATTACGCCATCAACAATTCGTTCGGCTTCGGCGGGCATAATGTAGCGCTCGCATTCGGCCGATATTGATCCGCGGGTGCCGGGACAGCTGTTACTCTTCCCGGCGCTCCGCATATGCCCACCCCGCCGGCTTCCGCCGGCTGCCGTCCCCGGGGTCGAGCTGAAGTTCTGTGTTCAGTTGTCATTGCGCGGCCGCGCGGCCGCGCCTTGAAAAGGGATAAGGAATGATCGGCAGCACCTTTGACGAGTATCTCGACGAGACGGGCAACATCAGGATCCCTGGTGACAAGACCCTGATCGACTTCCTGGAGAAGCACACGGCGGAGAACGGCGACGAGCTGGCGTACCGCTACATCGACTACTCCCGCGAGCGCGACGGTGAGTACATCGATCTCACCTGGAACCAGTTCAACGTCCGGGTCCGTGCGGTGGCCGCCCGGCTGCAGCAGGTGGCCGAACCCGGCGATCGAGTCGCGATCCTGGCCCCGCAGGGTCTCGACTATGTCGTATCCATGGGCGCGGCCGTCGCCGCGGGCAATATCGCGGTCCCGCTGTTCGACCCGGACGAGGCCGGGCACACCGATCGCCTGCATGCGGTGCTCGGCGACTGCGCGCCCTCGGCGATCCTCACCGTCGGCTCCGCCGCGGGCGGAGTCCGCAGCCTGTTCCGGGACCTGCCCGCCGCCGAGCGGCCCCGCATCATCGCAGTCGAGGCGCTGCCGGACAGCTTGAGCGCCAGCTGGGTTCATCCGGACATCGATATGGACGACGTCGCCTACCTGCAGTACACATCAGGGTCCACGCGGGTACCCGCCGGTGTCGAAATTACCCACCGGGCGGTCGGTACAAACCTGCTGCAGATGATCGACGCCATCGGGATCACCGAGAAGGCGCGCGGTGTCACCTGGCTGCCGATGTTCCACGATATGGGTCTGCTGTGCGTGATCCTGCCGATGATGGGCGGCAAATTCATCACGGTCATGTCGCCGAGCGCCTTCGTGCGGCGGCCATCGCGCTGGATCAAGGAATTGGCGGCGCAGGCCGACGGCGCCGAGATCTATTCGGCCGCACCGAATTTCGCCTACGAGCACGCCGCTGCCCGTGGCTTGCCGAAACCCGGTGAGACGCTGGACCTTTCGAATGTGATCGGGTTGATCAACGGCAGCGAGCCGGTTTCGGTGTCGTCGATGAAGAAGTTCAACGATGCGTTCGCGCCGTACGGTCTGCCCAAGACCGCCATCAAACCCTGTTACGGCATGGCCGAAGCGACGCTGTTCGTCTCGGCGACCAAGCGCGAGGACGAGGCGAAATCGGTTTATGTGGACCGCGACGCGCTCAACTCCGGGCGCATGGTCGAGGTGGACCAGCACGGGGACAACGCGGTGGCACAGGTTTCCTGCGGCTATGTGTCGCTGTCGCAGTGGGCGGTCATCGTCGATCCGGAGACCGGAACAGAGCGGCTCGACGGCCAGATCGGCGAGATCTGGTTGCACGGCAACAACATCGGCCGCGGGTACTGGGGTAGGCCCGCGGAATCGGAGGCCACCTTCCGGGCGAAACTGCTTGTGCGGCAACCGGAGGGCAGTCACGCCGAGGGCGCCGACCCGGATGCGAACTGGATGCGCACCGGCGACTACGGGGCATATCTGGACGGTGAGCTGTACATCACCGGCCGGGTCAAGGATCTGGTGATCGTGGACGGGCGCAACCACTATCCGCAGGATCTGGAAATGTCGGCGCAGGAGGCGAGTACCGCGCTGCGGCCGGGTTTCGTCGCGGCGTTCTCGGTGCCCGCGAACCAACTGCCGCCGCTGGTTTTCGAGCAGGGCGGCCGATCCGGACTCCGGTTCGATCCGGACGACACCTCGGAGCAACTGGTGGTGGTCGCCGAACGCGGCACCGGCGCGGGCAAATTGGATCCCGGCCCGATCGTCGATACGGTGCGCGCGGCCATCGCCCAGCGGCACGGCGTGACGGTGCGCGATCTGCTGCTGGTGCCGGCCGGCTCCATTCCGCGCACCTCCAGCGGCAAGATAGCCCGACGCGCCTGCCGCGCCGCCTATCTGGAGGGCACGCTGCGCGGCGGTTACCAGCAGACGGCCTTCCCGGACACGGTCGACGCGTGAAAAGGGGCGGGACGCCGTCCCGCCCCTTTTGTTTTTCCGGCGCGGATCAGTTGCCTCGGCCGACGCGGTGGACCGGGCCGTGCGCGTCGTCGCAGTGGTCCTCGAGCATCGGCAGCAGGCGTTCCGCATCGGCGGTCGAACCCGGGGTGAGCGTCGTCGAATGATCGACCTGCAGTGTGGTGTGCGTGATGCCGTAATCGTGGTGGAGCACGTCCTCGATGCGCTGGCGCAGGCCGTGGCAGTCGGCCCCTGGACGGACCAGCACATGCGCCGAGAGGGCGATGCTGCCCGAGGTGATCTGCCAGATGTGCAGGTCGTGTACCTCGTCAACGCCGTCGACGGCGACCAGCCTGCGGCCGACGGCATCCGGGTCGACGCCGGTGGGCGCGGCCTCCAGGAAGATGCGGCTCGACTCGCGGACCAGGCCGAGCCCGGCCTTCACCATCAGCGCGACCACGATCAGCGTCGCGATCGCGTCGGCCCTGGCGAAGCCGGTGACCAGCACGATGACACCCGCGACGGCGGTGGCGATGAAGCCGTAGAGATCGTTGAGCACGTGCTGGAACGCGCCCTCGATATTCAGGCTGGACCGGTTGGCCTTGCTGATCGCCCAGCTGGCCAGCACGTTCACCGCGATACCGATGAGCGCGGTGATCACCACCAGCCCACCGGTGACCTGCGGCGGCTCGATCAGGCGGCGGACCGCCTCGTAGGCCAGCCAGCCCGCGAGCACCAGCAGGGTGATGCCGTTGGCCTGTGCGGACAGGATTTCCGCCCGTTTGAAGCCGTAGGTGTATTTGCCCTGGGCGGGGCGCGCGGCAATGCGAATCGCGGTGAGCGCGAGCACGATCGACGCGGCGTCGGTGAGCATGTGCGCGGCATCGGAGAGCAGGGCCAGCGAGTTGGCCAGCACGCCGATGACCACCTCGATCAGCATGAATCCGACGATGAGCGCGAGGCCGACGCTCAGCCAGCGCTTGTCCGCATCGCCAGAGACGCCGTGGCTGTGGCCCGCACCGTGCTCATGCCCGTGGCCGTGGCCGTGGTCGTGGTCGTGGTCGTGGTCGTGCCCGTGGTCATGTCCCATGGTTCGCCCAATCTTCCCGTCCGTCATACAGCCTGAACATATGCGCATAATCGCATCTATTGCGACAGCTTAGCCGACACCCGTCGACCGGGGGTCAGCCAGCTGTGGTGACGTAGATCACGCAGTGGCGAGGTTTTCGGCGGCCGCGACGATCGCGTCGCAGGCGCGGTCGGCATCGGCCTCGGTGGTGCGCCAATTGCTGAAGGCGGCGCGAACGGCCGGTTTACCCCGGTAAACCGTTGGGGTGACGAAGGTTTCGCCGGATTTCGCGATCGCATAGATCAGCGCGTGCACGCGCTCGGTGGTCGGGTGCTGCGCCAGGGTGAAGCAGGCAACGTTGAGGCGAACGGGCGCAAGCATTTCCAGCATTCCGGTGGCGGCCAGCCGTTCACCGAGCCGCTGCGCGCAGGATACGTTGCGGCGCACGATTTCTCGATAACCGTCGCGGCCGTACGCGCGCAGCGTGAACCAGGCGGCCAGCGCGCGCAGACGACGGGAGTTCTCCGGAACGAGATGCCCGAAGTCCGGGGTGGCGGACGGCGCGGTGAGGTAGGCCGCCGAGTTCTGGAATACGCGCAGTTGCAGATCCTGCCGCCTGCTGAACTGCACCGCGGCGTCGTAGGGGACGTTGAGCCACTTGTGCAGGTCGACGCAGACCGAATCGGCGGCCGCCAGACCGTCGACCAGTTCGGGCCGGTCCGACAGCGCCGCGAACGCGCCGAACGCGGCGTCCACGTGCAGCCAGAACGGATACCGCCGCCGCAGCTCCGCGATGGCGCGTAGGTCGTCGAAGTCGACGGTGTTCACGGTGCCCGCGTTGGCGACCACGATGGCGGGCCGACCGTCGAGTCCAGCCAGTGCCGCGGCCAGCTTGTCGACATCGATGGCCTCGCGGTCGGGCCGGGTGCGCACCAGCGTCAACCGGTCGCGGCCGATGCCCAGCATCGACAGCGTCTTCGGGATGCTGGAATGCGGTGTGCCGGAGAGCACGTGCACCGGCCCGAGCGCGCCGACCCCGGACTGCGCCACCGAGACCCCGAGCTGTTCGCCGAGCCATTCGCGCGCGATGGCCAGCCCGACGAAGTTGGACATGGTCGCGCCCGTGACGAACGCGCCGCGGAATTCGGTGAGCCCGAACAGTTCTCCGATCCAGCCGAGGGTTTCCCGCTCCAGCATGTCGGCAACGGAATCCTCACCGCTCATGGCGTTCTGGTCGAATGTGCTTGTCAGCCAGTCGCCCGCGATCGCGGCGGGTGTCGCGCCGCCGGTGACGAAGCCGAGGTAGCGCGGGCCCGCGCTACCGGAGAAGCCGGGCTCCCAGCGCCGCCGGAATTCCGAAAGCGCTTGGCGCAGGCCGATTCCCGATTCGGGTATGGCCGAGGGCGGCACCTCGCCGGGCGGGACCGCCACCGTGCGCCCGGCCAATCCGGCCAGCAGCTCGCCCGCCGCGCCGCTCACCGCGTTCAGCAGGCCGGGTAGTTCGGTGAGATCCTCGGCGAGTCTGCGGTCCATGGCATCTCCTGACTGTCGGTCGATGGCGGATAACCCCCAGTCGGACAGTACGAGCGGTGACGGGCGCCTGTCGGCGTCCACTCCGGAGAAACTGGACCGGCGCCGCAGTGTGACGGATTCGGTGTAGCCGGGCGCGGATCGGCGTGGTGATAATTCGACCATGCGGCCTACGGCATTGCTCTTCGACGTACAGGGCACGGCGACGGATTTCTTCGGCACGGTACGGCGCGCGGTGGTGCGCGTCATCGGCGACCGGCCCGAGCTGGATCCGAGCGATTTCGTAAACCGTTGGCGCGCCGCGTATCGCGCCGCGCTGGAGCAGGCGCCGCAGCAGGATGGTTGGCGCACAGTGCATTCGGTGTATCGCACCGCACTCGACGAGATGCTGGCCGCGGACGGCATCGGCCTCGGTGACACCGAGCGCGAGGAGCTGGCCTTCGCCTGGCAGCAGCTCGACCCGTGGCCGGATGTGGTGCCCGGATTGCACCGTCTGCGAAAGCATTTCGTGCTGGCCACGCTGTCGAACGCCGATGTGCGGGCCGTCGTAAACATCACCGCGCACGGGGATCTGCCGTGGCACGCGGTGTTCACCGCCGAGATGGCGGGCGCGTTCAAACCGGATCCGGCCACCTATCTGATGGCCGCCCGCTATCTCGGGCTGGATCCGGACCGGATCATGATGGTGGCCAGCCACAAATACGATATCCGCGCCGCGGCCGAGCTCGGCCTGCGCACCGCATTCGTCGCCAGGCCAATGGAATTCGGTGATCCGGCGCTGGCCGATACGGCCTACTCGGACGAATTCGACGTCAACGCGGCGGATTTCCTCGATCTGGCCGATCAGCTCGGGGCTTGATCCGCGCACCGTCGGCCGCGTGGACGTTCGGGAACATGATCGAGCTCATCGTGTACGGCGTGCGGCCTGGTTCGGGTCGGTTCCCCATCAGGCGCCCGACGGCCGCGCCGACTTCGCGGAGTAATCCGGCGAGTTCGTCCTGGTTCAGCCAGACCACGCCCTGCCGATAGGTGACGGAATCTGCGTACGGGTTGACGCCCGGCCGGTCCAGGTACGCATTGAATTCGGCGAGTAACACCGCCATCGACGCGGCGAACGCGTTGCGGTGTTCCTCGGCCGACATCGTCGCGCCCGCCTCCGGCTCGATCCGGGTTCGGTCGGGGCGCAGCCGGTAGTAGCGCTCGACGGTGCCGCGGACCCGCTGTTCGTCGGCCACCTCCAGGATGCCGCCGTCCGCCAGCAGCCCGACGTGCCGGTACAGCGTGGTTTTCGGGATATCGGGCAGGGTTTCGCACAGCTCGGCGGTGCTGCGGATATGTCCGCCGGACATGGCGTGCAGGATGCGCAGCCGGACCGGATGCAGCAGCAGATCGAGCATGTCCTTCTCCATTCCCAAATGATCCCATAGTTGGTATTGTTTCCAAAGTTGGAATCAATGAACGGGAGTGGGACGTGTCCGCTGATACCTCGACGACGATCCGGCTGAGCGATGCCGCGGTGCGGCCGCTGCGCACGCTCGATCCGGCCGCGCCGCTGGACGACCTGCAATGGCTGGACGAAGTGGTGGGCAGCGCGCGTGTGGTCGCCATCGGCGAGAGCGCGCACTTCAACCGCGAGTCCTATCTGGTGCGGCACCGGGTGCTGCGGTACCTGGTCGAACGGCACGGCTTCGGCGCGCTCGGCTGGGAGAGCGGCTTCGTGGAAGGGTGGCGGGTCGACGATTGGCTGCACGGCGCGTCCGCGAACCTCGACGACCTGCTGGCCAACGCCATCAGCTCGATGATGGGCCTGTGGACCGAGATGCGTGATCTGCTGACGTGGCTGCACGAATACAACCGCGCCGCGGACCGGCGGGTCGGGTTCTACGGCATCGATCTGTCGGGATCGAACGTATCGCTGCTGCCCGGATTGGACGATGTCATCGGCTATTTCGCGGCGGCGGACCCGGAGTTCGAGATCGATCCGGGGCTGCGCGAGACGGCCGCGATCTTCGCGGCGGATTCGGCGCTCTCGGTGGTTCCCGCCATCACCGCATACCTCGAACTCGGCCAGGACCGCCGCGACGCGCTGAGCGCCGGACTCGCCGAATTGGTCGCGCGATTGCACGGCCGCAGGCTCGAATACCTGGCCCGCACGACGGTGGACGAGTACGGCCGGGCGGTGCGGGCGCTGGCCTGCACGATGGCCATCGACATGATCGGCAGGGTGACCGCGCAGGGGCGGCGCGGCGATGCGCTGTATTTCCGCGATCCCGCCATCGCCGACAATGTCGAATGGCTGCTGAACCGCACCGATCGGATCGTGCTCGCCGCGCACAACGGACATGTGATGCGCTGGCCGCTGTCGGCGTTTCCCGGTATGCCGCCATCGGATCCGATGGGTTTGCACCTCGCCGACCGGCTCGGCGACGACTATCGGGTGATCGGCATGACCGCGAGGGCCGGGCAGACGCTCAACGCGGGCGCCGAATTCTACGAGGGCAAGATCTTCACCGAGCTGCTACCGCCGGAGCCCGGTTGCCTGGACGCGCTGATGGCGGCCAGCCACGACGGCCCGTTCGCGGTCGATCTGCGCCGGTTGTCGGAGGCCGATACCGCGACCGTCCGGGCGGTGACCACGCAGCGTTTCGGGAACATCTCCGGTGCGGTGAATCCGCTGGACGCCTACGACGCCGTCATCCACCTGCCGGAGGTCACGCCCGCGACGCCGGATCTCGCCGCGGCCGCCGCCGGGCCCGAGGAAATACGGAAGATGTTCGGGCAGTAGGGGAATACCGTGGCGGCGCGAGCGGATCTCGCCGCTCGCGCCGCTGAACATGTTGTGCCGGAGACTATTTCGGCTCGCTAGCCGACCCTCTTGTTCGTGTCGATGATGCCGAAGATCTCACCCTGCGGTGCCCGCAGCACGGCCATGCGGCCGAAGGGGCTGTCGTCCGGGCCCATCAGCGTGGTCGCACCGAGATCGGCGGCGCGGGCGAGACCGGCGTCGACGTCGTCGAACTGGAACCAGGTGAGCCAGTAGGTCATATCCTCACCGGGCACCTTGGTGGAATCCATCATTCCACCGACGCCTTCGCCGCCACCCGGGGCGAAGGTCGAGTACACGAAGCGCTCGCCATCGCCGATTTCGGTGTAGCCCCAACCGAATACCTTGTTGTAGAACTCCTGCGCCGATTGGTAACCGACGGTGTGCAGTTCGTTCCAGCAGTAGGCGCCGTGCTCGTTGTAGACGCCTGCGCCCTTGTGCGCCTTGGCTTCCCAGACGCCGAAGATGCCGCCGGTCGGATCCGCCGCGACGAACATCCGGCCGACATCCATGACATCGAATGGCGGCTCGAATACCTGGCCGCCCGCCGCCGTCACCTTGCCCGCGATATCGTCGGCGCTGTCGGCGGCGAAGTAGGTGGTCCAGACCGACGGCATGGGCATGTCATCGGGCTTCGGGCCGATGCCCGCGGCGGGCTTGCCGTTGATCATGGCCATCAGATAGCCGCCGGCTTCCGGCGGGTTGTCCATGACCTCCCAATCGAAGAAGTTGGCGTAGAACTCGCGGGCCTTGCTCGTGTCGTCGACCTGACAGTCGACCCAACACGGTGTGCCCTCGGGCCAAGCGGAGTCGCGAGTGGGCATGGTCTGTCCTCCTGAGCGCGGTCTGGCCGCACACCAGCGCATTTCCAGGCAGCCTGCCGGTGGGGCGGCCGTAATACGGGTTTGAGTTAGGGATCGGGCCGTTAACAGTCTGCCCCGCTCATGGTCGCCGTGCGTGCGGTCTGCGCGAATGCGAACGGGCAGTGGCGAAATGCGGATCTTGACCATGGCTGCGTCTTACCGAGTGTGTACACCCACCGGTGTACACTTGCCGGTATGGAGGATCAGCTCAGTGTTCGCGAAGCCCGCGCCCAGCTTCCGGCGATTATCAATGCCGCGGTTCAGGACGGGCATGTCACCGTGATAACTCGTGCGGGTGCGCCTGTAGGGGCATTCATTCCCATGTACATGCTGGCAAAGCTCGAAGAGTGGGAAGATGAGCAACTGGCGAGTATGGCCGATGAGGCGCTCGCTGAGGGGGGCGAGCCGGAGCGAATCACCCTGGGTCAGATGATGGATGAGATACTCGAAGCCGGCGGGCATCAAGGTGCCGCGTGAAATACGAATTCGTTTGGACGCCGATTGCTCGGCGGCAATTGCGTGCGATTCCGCAACCGGCGGCGCTGGCATTGCTGACCGCGCTGACTCTGCTCGGTGACGACCCCTATCGGCGCGATGGCGTCGATGTGAAAGCACTGACCGGTCGCTCGGGCTACCGCCTGCGAGTGGGCGACTATCGCCTTGTCTATCGCGTTGACGACGGCAAGCTGATTGTCCTCGTCGTGGCCGCCGGACATCGACGCGAGGTCTACGAGCGCTGATCGAAGAACTGGGCGTTTCTCAATCCGCAGCAGGAGGCCTTCGCCGTCGACGGAGGTTGGGCGCTGAGCGGGGCGAAGCGGTTCGTCTCCGGCGCCGAGATCGCCGACTACCTGTTGGTGAACGCGCTGGTGGACGGCGTGCCAACGTTTTTCGGCGTGGTGCCGGACGCGACGGTCTCGGTGATTCCGATCTGGGACACCCTCGGGCTGCGCGCGACCCGAAGTCAATTGCTGGCCTTCGACAATACGGTGCTGTCCGGTGAATATCGCGGGCGCGCCCCGGGTCCCGGCGATTTCGCGGTGATTCCGGCTGGGCTGCCCGCGATTTCGCTCGGTATCGCCGATGCCGCGCTCGATGCGCTGGTGGAGCACGCCCGTTCGCGCGTCATCCTCGGCAAGCCGCTCGCGCATCAGCAGTGGGTGCAGCATGAAGTGGCCGACGTACAAACCAAACTCGCCGCCGCACACGCACTCTACGATTGCGGGTTGGCCGAGGCGGACGAGGGCCTGCCGTCCTTCTTCCCGACGCTGGTGCGGTCGAAGTATCTGGCGAACAAGGTCGCGGTGGAGGTGGCGCAGCTCGGCGTCCGGGTCGGCGGCGCCTCCGGCTACCTGAAACAGTCACCGATCCAACGACATCTGCGCGACGCCGAGGCCGGACAGCTCATGGCCTACTCGACCGAGGTGCTCGCGGGCGAAATCGGCATGGAGGTATTGGGCATTTCCGAAAAACATTGACCCGCACGGAAATCACTCGATACGCGCCGCGACAGCGGGTAATCGATCCACCATCGCGATGGCGAAATCGGCGACGAGATCGATCAATTCGGCTCGGCCGATGTCCAGTCCGCCGTCCAGCCAGACCAGGACGAGTTCGGCCGCGCCGCCGGTAATGAGCTGTGAGGTCGCCGCGACCGCCAGGTCCTGCCCATCGGGCAGGTGCAGGACCAGGCGGGTCTGCTCGATGATCACCTGCGCGACCTGGCGCATCCCGTCGAATCTGCTGCGCATCAGTGCCGGGCTGCCATACGCCTGCGCGAAGGCGATCTGCGCGCGCCGCGGATCGTCGGTGAGGTCGGTGATGAGCGCGGCGACGCCTGCCCGGATCCGGTCGGCCGGTTCGCCCGGCGTCTCGGCGATGGCGGCCTGCGCCCTTTCTAGCGCGGAGCGCTGCACCTCCAGCAGCAGTCCGGCCGCGAGCGCGTCCAGATCCGGGAAAGCCTCGTAGAAGAAGCGCGGTCCTACCTTGGCCAGCTCGCATACCCCGCGCACCGTCAGGGCGGAAAGTCCTTGGGTACCAACAATTTCCAATGCGGCATCGAGTAACCGCCGCCGCCGGTCGGCCTGGCGTTCGACGGTGGATGTCCCGCGGTAGGTGCCGGTGGATGCTCGGGTCACGGGTTCAGCGTAGACCAAATCGGGAAACAACCGTTTACGGAAACGAGTGTTTCCCGTATTGTCAGAGGTATCGCACCGCCGCGAAGGGATCGACCATGACGCTTCTCCTGCCTCCATCGATCGATGCGGTGACCAGCGGCGTCCGTCAGGCGCGGGCGATGTTGGCCTGGCAAGCGCAGCGGGTGGGCGCCGGTATCGCCGGGCACTATCCGGTTCGGCCGCGACCGCTCGCCACGCCGCCGCCGGGAAGTGGATTGCGGCCTGTGCTCGGCGATTTCGGGCCGCCGGGCATCGGCTACACCCTGCAGGTGCTCGCCGATCCGATCGCGTTCTCCCAGGAGCGGGTGCGACGTTACGGCCCGGTGCAGTGGATGGGTGTGCTCGGCCGCCGTGCGGTGGCGGTCGCCAGCCCGGAGGCACTGGAGGCGGTGTACCTGGACCGGGCGAAAGTCCTTTCGGCGCAGCGTGGTTGGGAATATCTGATCGGTCCGTTCTTTCGCGGCGGCCTGCTGCTTCGCGACTTCGACGAACATCTGTTCCATCGCCGGATCATGCAGCAGGCGTTCACCAGGACCAGATTGGTCGGCTATCTCGAGCTCACCACGCCGCGGATCACCGCGGGGGTCGCGGGCTGGCGGCCGAGCCGCAACTTCCATGCCTACCGGGCGATCAAGCAGTTGCTGTTGGAGCAGGCGACGGAGGTGTTCGCCGGTGCGGAACTCGGTCGCGACGGTGCGCGGTTGGAGCGCGCCTTCGAGGATGCGGTGCGCGGTGGCCAGGCGCTGATCCGCACCAATATGCCGGGCGGAATCTGGGCCCGCGGCATGCGCGGCCGTCGGGTGCTGGAGGAGCATTTCCGCCGCGAGCTGCCCGCCAAGCGGGCCGGTGCGGGCGCGGATCTGTTCAGCGTGCTGTGCCGGGCGAAAACCGAAGAGGGACATACCTTCACCGATGAGGAAATCGTCCAGCACATGATCTTCGTGATGATGGCCGCGCACGACACCAGCACGATCGCCACCTCGATGCTGATCTACGAGCTGGCGCGGCATCCGCACTGGCAGGATCGCCTGCGCGCGGAATCGCGCGCGCTGGGCAAACCCGCGCTCGACTACGCCGATCTGGATCGGCTGCCCGCGCTGGATATGGCCTTCCGCGAGGTGCTGCGCATGTATTCGCCGGTGGGGCAGCAGGTTCGGGAAACCGTCGCGGACACCGACCTGCTCGGCCACTACATACCCGCGGGGACGCTCATCATGTGCGGCTCGTACGCCATGATGCGCAGCGACGAATACTGGCGCGACGCCGCCGTTTTCGATCCGGAGCGGTTCGCGGCCGAGCGTCGCGAGGACAAATCGCACCGGTTCGCGTGGGCGGCCTTCGGCGGCGGCGCGCACAAGTGCATCGGCATGTATTTCGGCGGTATGACCGTGAAAGCGGTATTGCACCAGATGCTTTCGCGCTACCGCTGGAGCGTGCCGGATGGCTATCGGGTTCCGCTCGTCGCGACCACCGGCCCGACGCCCGGCGACGGACTGCCCATTCGCCTGGAACGGTTATCCGACTGAAATTCGTTGGCGCGGTATGAGTTCAGACATCGAGGCCGTGCTGGAGGGCCGTGATGGTGGTATCCAGGATCCGGTGCAGCGCGGTGATGGAGTGATCGGCGCCGAGCGTCCAATTGTCGAGGGCCACCGCGAACGCGGTGAAGCTGGTCGCGGCGGCGAGCTGCGGGCGCAGATCGGTCTCCGGTAGGCCGGAGCGGGCGGCGAAGCGCTGGGTCAACGCGTGTTTGCGGCTCATCGCACCGGTGAAATTCTCCTGCCGCAGTTGCGGATTGGTGACAAGCACATGCCTCGCCCTGCGCGCGGTGTCGGCCTGCCGGTCGAGCCGCTGCCGGTCGTCGGTGTCCAGCAGTAGGTCGCGGACCGCGTGACGCAGTGCGGTGAGCGCGGATTCGCCGGGCGGGCGGCGGTCGAGCGCCGAAAGCAGTTGCGCCATCAGATCTTCCTCGTGCGCGAAGACCACCGCCATCTTGGAGGGGAAGTGCCGATGGAAGGTACGGCGCGAGACGTGCACGGCGTCGGCGATCTGCTGCACGGTGGTCTGCTCGAAGCCCTGCCGCTCGAACAGGCGCAGCGCGGTATCGATGAGCTGCCCGCGCACCCGGGTCTTCTCGCGTTCGCGCAGCCCGTTCGAATCCGTCATCGACCCCTCCCGTTATCCGCGTCACAGTCAATGGTGTCTCAAAGTGACACTTTCTAGGATAGCGGGAGCAAAGTGTCTCAATGTGACACCATCGAAAGTGAAAGGAATGCGCCGTGCAACTGCGACGCACAGTGCTCGCCCTGGCCGCCGCCGGCCTGCTCGCCGGACCGCTCACCGCCACCGCCGCGGCCGAACCCGCCGGTCAGGCACCGGGGACCGTGGTGCGCGACGAGGCGCTACCCGCGGACCTCTGGATCGCAGGCACCGGATCGGCCCGCCGCCTGACCTACTGGACCCAGACCTCCGACGGACGGCCCGCGCTGTCCACCGGCGCGATCTTCGTTCCGGCGGGCACGCCGCCCGCAGGTGGCTGGCCCGTCGTTTCGTGGGAACACGGCACGGTCGGCGTGGCCGACGAATGCGCGCCATCCGTCGCGGGCCGCTCCGGTCGCGACATGGCATACCTGGCCACCTGGATGAAGCAGGGCTATGCGGTGGTGGCGACCGATTACATCGGCCTCGGCACGCCGGGCGTGCACACCTACCTCGACGGGCGGGCCGAGGCGCACGCCGGAATCGATATGGTGCGCGCGGCCCGCGCGGTGGAGCCGGCTCTCGCGGCGAAGTGGGTGGCCATCGGCCAGTCGCAGGGCGGCGGCGCCGCGGTGTTCACCGCCTCGCTGGCCACGAAATACGCGCCTGAGCTCGATTATCGCGGCGCGGTGGCCACCGGGCCCGCCTCCAACGTTGTCGAGGCGGCCATGCTCATCGGCCCGCGGACGCCGCCGATTCCGTCCGCGCACATCACCGCGTACGCGACCTATGTGATGAACGGGCTGCAAGCGTCCCGGCCGGACTTCGACCTCGACAGCTACCTGACACCGGTCGGCCGGGAACTCGTAACCGCCGCGCAGACCGAATGTTTCACCACGCTCGCCGACCGCATCGGCGGCGTGACGGTGAATCAGCTGTTCTCCCGGCCACTTTCGGAGGGCGATTTCGCCACCGTCGCGCATTCGGTGATGGATGTGCCGCTGACCGGTTACGACCGCCCGCTCTTCATCGGCCAGGGCACCAACGACACCGACGTCTTGGCCCCGCTCACCACCAAACTCGTCGCGGACCTGACCGCCAACGGCGTTCGGCCCGAGGTGCACTTCTACCCGGGGCTCGACCACAGCGCGACCGTCGCGGGATCGCTTCCCGACAGCGTCCCGTTCGTGGCTCGCGCCTTCGCCTGACGCCCCGAGGTTTCGGCTACCCGCGCATGTGATGGTCTGCGCGGGACGCGAATCGCCTACGAACCGGCGTTCAGGAAGTTGAGGACGAGTGGTGTTGCGACACTGCGGAATTCGTCGAAGTACGCGTGGCGGGCGCCGGGGATCAAGTGCAACAGCGCGCCGGGGATGCGGTCGGCGATCAACGGGGCGTTGGCGGTCGGGTTGAAGATGTCGTCGGTGCCGTGGACCACCAGGGTGCGGGATCGGATATGCGGCAGGGCATCCCACGCGTCGTGCTGTGCGCTGGCGACGCGGTGCCAGCGCTGTGCGTACGGCGGCATGGCCGGGTCGCCCAGCGTGTTGAAGGGGCCGGGTTCGGTGGCGAGCCAGGCGGGGGTGTACATGAGTTCCAACAGGGCCTGCCGGGCGGCAGCCGGATCACGTTGGGCGAGTGACCTTTTCACGTCTTCGCTGCGTTCGAGGCCGTGGGCGCCGCCGGGGGAGGTGCAGCCGAGGACCAAAGCGCCGACGCGGTCCGGGTGGCGGACGGCCAGCCACTGGGCCACCCGGCCGCCCATCGATGTGCCGTACACATCCGCTCGCGCGATGCCCGCGTCGTCCAATACCGCGATCACGTCATCGGCGAATCCGGTTGTGCTGTAAGGGGTATCGGGCCGGTCGCTGTCGCCGGTGCCGCGCCAGTCGAGCGTGACGGTGCGTCGCGTGGCGTCGAAGTCGTCCCGGATGCCGTCCCACCAGTGATGGTTGTTCGCCTGCCCGGCGAGCAGGATCAGCGGGTCGCCCGCACCCGAGACCTGGTAGGCGATGCGGACCCCGTCCGCGGCCTTCGCGTACGGCACGGCTAGCTGTACCTCCGGTTCGAACAGCGAATCATGTGCCCGATGGTAACCGGCCGGTCTCGGCCGCCGTCCGGCCCACACTGCCTGATAGCGTGCGGTCATGCAGGACAGCGACACCACCGCACCGGTATTCCTCGGGCTGGGCGCAGGGCCGGGCGTCGGCCTGGCCGTGGCCAGATGCTTTGCCCGCGACGGCTATTCGATCGCGTTGGCCACCCGGTTCGCCGAGGAGGCGGAGCCGCTGGCAAAAGACCTGCGCGAGAGCGGTTTCACAGCCGATGGCCTCGGCGTAGACCTCGCCGATCCGGACGATGTCACCCGATTGGTAACCGAAGTGGGCGAGCGGTACGGGCGCATTGACGTCCTGCACTTCAACCCCAGCATCTTCCGCGAAGCCGATCCACTCCAGCTGACGGTGGCCGAACTGGTCGCCGACTTCACGATCGGCGCCGCCGCGCTGCTGCCCGCCGTGCAGGCCGCCAAGGCCTACTTCCCGAAGGGCGCGCGGGTGCTGGTCACCGGTAGCGCCGCGGCCGATAAACCGTGGAACCGGGCCGCCTCGCTCGGGGTGCAGAAGGCGGCCGTGCGCAACCTCGTCATCAGCCTGGACACCACCCTCGCGCCGGAGGGCGTGCGTGCGGTGGCGGTGCAGGTGAACGGCGTGCTCGACAGCGGAAAGTTCACCAGGGAACGCGTCGCCGAGGCACTGTATGCCGCGGCTATCCGCCCTGACGCGGAATGGACGCCGCACGTCGCCTTCGACGGATAGTTCGATCCGTCGGCAGCGGGTACCCGGCGACCATGAGCACACCCGAGATCGATCCGACGACGGCCGAATCGCGACAGCAGGACCCGGATTTCGCCGAGGAGCACCGGAAACCGACCCACGCCGACGAACATTCGCAGCCCGATGCCATCGAGCGCGACGAGTCGACGCCGGATGAGCACGGCGGCATGGATTTCTGACGCACGGATCAGGCCCGTTCCCGCACGGAGTGGGAACGGGCGCTCAGGGTGGCGTCGCTCAGGCCTGCTGGCCGAGCTCTACCTCCAGCGACAGGTTGATCTTCTCGCCGATCACCGCGCCGCCGTCCGGCAGCGGCATATCGATGGTGATGCCGAAGTCGCGGCGGTTCAGCACGGTCTTGGCCTCGAAGCCCGCGACCGGCCCGTGGCCCATGCCCGGGTTGACGCCGAGGAATTCCACCTGCAGCGTCACCGGCTTGGTGACGCCGTGGATGGTGAACTCGCCGTCGACCTCGAATTCCTCTCCGTTCACCCGGAATCCGGTGGACTTGAAGGTCGCCACCGGGAATTCCTCGACGTGGAAGAAGTCGGCGGTGCGCAGGTGCGCGTCGCGCTGCTCGTTGTCGGTGGTCACCGAATCGACGCGGATCTCGGCCTCGGCGGTGGCGCTGCCGTCCTCGCCGATCACCAGCTTGCCGCTGAAATCGGTGAAGCGCCCACGGATTTTGCTCACCATCAGGTGGCGGACCGAGAAGCCGAGGGTGGAATGGGCCGGGTCGATAACCCAGGTGCCCGCGGTGAGCTTGTTGGCGGTGTCGGTGGACATGACGTCTCCTCGAGTGTTGAACAATTCGATTGTCGGACAGGGAAGTTCGGCGCCGTTGCCGAACGATCAGGCAGTGCCGCCGCCCAGCAGTTGGGCGAACGGCACGGGTTCGTCGTAGGGATCCGCCGGACGTCCCGGGCGGTCACCGCTCAGGACACCGGCGAATTCGCCTGCCGCGCGGGCGATCCGGGCGTTCAACCCGTCCGTTGTCGCGGAGGCCCAGTCTTCGGATGCGGCGAATACCGAGGTCGGCACCACCGTCGAACGCAGGTAGGTGAACATCGGACGGATGGCGTGCTCGAGGGCCAGCGAATGCCGCGCGGTGCCGCCGGTGGCCCCGATCAGCACCGGCATACCGGTTAGCGAATCCGGTTCGAGCACATCGAAGAACGTCTTGAACAGCCCGCTGTAGGACGCGTTGAAGATCGGCGTGACGGCGATCAGCCCGTCGGCGGTCGTCACGCCCCCGATGGTCGCGCGCAGCGCCGCCGACGGAAAGCCGGTGAGCAGGTTGTTTGCCAAATCGTGTGCGTGGTCGCGCAATTCGATGACGTCTACCCGGACATCTCGGTCGGGCAGCGCTCGCTCGGTGGCGGCCGCGAGCCGGTCGGCGAGCAACCGCGTCGACGATGGTTCGGACAGTCCGGCGGAGATCACCGCGATGCGCTTCATGCGATCACCGAATCCTTCTGCGCCGCAACGAGGCTCGCATGGGTCGGGGCGTCGGGAACGTGGGCGGGGCGCCCTGCGGCGAACTCCTTGCGCAATACCGGGACGACCTCCTCGCCGAGCAGATCCAGTTGCTCCAGCACCGTTTTCAGCGGTAGGCCCGCGTGATCCATCAGGAACAGTTGGCGCTGATAGTCGCCGAAGTACTCGCGGAAGGTGAGCGTTCGATCGATCACCTGCTGCGGACTGCCGACGGTGAGCGGTGTCTGCTCGGTGAACTCCTCCAGCGTCGGCCCGTGCCCGTACACCGGTGCGTTGTCGAAGTACGGCCGGAATTCGCGCACCGCGTCCTGGGAGTTCTTGCGCATGAACACCTGTCCGCCGAGCCCGACGATCGCCTGGTCCGCCGAGCCGTGCCCGTAGTGTTCGTAACGCCTGCGGTACAGCGAGATCAACCGCTGGAAGTGCTCTTTCGGCCAGAAGATGTGGTTGGCGAAGAAGCCGTCACCGTAATAAGCGGCCTGCTCGGCGATTTCGGGGCTGCGGATGGAACCGTGCCAGACGAACGGCGCTACGCCGTCGAGCGGGCGCGGTGTCGCGGTGAACGATTGCAGCGGGGTGCGGAACCGGCCCGCCCAGTCCACCACGTCCTCGCGCCAAAGCCGGTGCAGTAGTTGGTAATTCTCGATGGCCAGCGCGATGCCGTCCCGAATGTCCTTGCCGAACCAGGGATACACCGGGCCGGTGTTGCCGCGGCCGAGCATCAGGTCGACCCGGCCGTCGGCCAGGTGCTGCAGCATCGCGAAATCCTCGGCGATCTTCACCGGATCGTTGGTGGTGATCAGGGTGGTCGCGGTGGACAGCTGCAGGCGCTCGGTGCGCGCGGCGATATAGCCGAGCATCGTGGTGGGCGAGGACGGTACGAAGGGCGGGTTGTGGTGCTCGCCGGTGGCGAAGACGTCGAGACCGACCTCCTCGGCCTTCTGGGCGATGGTCACCATCGCCTTGATCCGCTCGTGTTCGGTCGGCGTCCGACCGGTTGTCGGATCGGTCGTCACATCACCGACGGTGAAGATTCCGAACTGCACGCCACCCTCCTTGGTGAAGTAGTCTGCCACTCATTTGGTGGATGTGGCAACCAAATGAACCGACCAAGGTATTGGGGTATTCCCGATCCCGTTCGGTGGCGTAGGTCACTACACTTGTTTTCCCGAGATGTGGCGAGAGGGGCAGGCCATGGGCGGCGCGGATCCGTTACTGGCCATGATCGCGGAAGAGGCGCGGCGGCACGGATATTCGTGCCGGGTGCTCGCCAGCGACGAATTGGTCCTGACGCACAGTGGCGCGAGCTTCGCCATGTCGCTGGTGAACCTGCGCAGGTTGATCGCCCGCGAGCCGCGCGACGAGTGGCGGGCCATGGTGGCCGACCATCTGAGTACCGGCATCGCCAGCTTCGAGCTGGAACAGCGCAATCCGTTCGACTTCCGCGAATTCGGCGATGTCCGCGGGCTGGTGCGCACCCGGTTGTATCCGAGCACGGCCGCCGCGGGCGGCGCGGTCCGCCGGTTCGTCGCACCGGGCCTGACCCAGCGCATCGTGCTCGACAACGTGCACGCCGTGCGCACGGTGACCTACGACATGCTGCGCGACTGGCCGATCAGCGAGCGCGACCTGTTCGAGCTGGCCGAACGCAATGTCAGGGCCGACGGACCGCTGGACACCCTCACCACCGAATTCGACGATCCGATGGCGGCCGGGCTGCCGTTCTCCATCCTGTTCGGCCCGGAATACACGACCGCGCACGCACTCTGGCTGGCGGAATACCCGGTGACCGGGCGGGCGGGGGCGCTGCTGATCATCCCGTCCAAGCGCTTTCTCTACACCTATCCGATCAACGATCTGGACGTGCTGCGCGCCGCGGTGATCCTGGCCCGCCTCGCCGTCCACGGCTATGCCGAACAGCCTTGGCCGGTAAGCCAATTCGTCTATCACTGGCACGGGCGGGTGCAATTGGCCGCCACCACGTTCAGCAACGAGGACGGCATCACCATGGTGCCGACCGACGACTTCCACAGCCTGCTGAACGCCCTGGAAAGTATCTAGTGCCTCTAGGACAGATACTGCCGCAACCACGGCAGACCGAGTTCGCGCAGGACATGGGCGCCGGTGTCCAGCGAGACACCGCCGAAACCGTGGTCGAGGAACGGCAATTCGACGTAGCGGTTCGGCACGCCTGCCGCGCTCAGCTTGTCGGCGTACGCGGCAGTGTGGTCGGCGAGCACCAGATGGTCGCCGCCGCCCTGGACGATCAGGGTCGGCGGGGAATTCTTGGTGATGTAGGGGTCGGAGTTCACGGCGGCGTAGCGGTCGGCGTATTGCGCGGGCGGTCCGCCGACGTACTTTCGGGCCGCGTCGACGCCCACCGCGGTCTCGGTGCCCGACGCGGTGAGGTCGACCGCCGGGTAGAGCGCGATCACGGCGCGAATGCGCGGCAGTTCGGCGGCGGTGCCGCAGGTGGGTTGCAGCGCACCGGAATTGATCTTGTTGGCCACATTGACGGCCAGGTTGCCGCCCGCCGAGCCGCCGAGCGTGGCGACCCGGCTCAGGTCGAGGCGGTATTCGGGGCGTGGGCGCTCGCCCAGGTCAGCGCGCAGCCGACATCGCCCTCCTCGGTATCCCACCGGTGGTGTTGACCGTCGGCCAGGCGGTAATCGACATCGAGGACGGCGTAGCCCTGCTGGGCCAGCCAGGTGGTGTACGGGTTCGTGCCGCGGCTGCCCATGATGAACGCGCCGCCGTGGATGCTCACCACCAGCGGTGCGGCGGAGCCGTTTTCGGGGAGGTAGAGGTCGGCGCGCATCGGCTCGCCGTCCAGCGTCGCGTAGGTGACGGTGTGCGTCGGCGGCTTACCGGTCTGCCGGAACGGCGCGGCCGGTGCGAACGCGACCCAGCTGCCGGTGGCGTTGTGCACCGAGAACGCGAGCACGGCGCTGGTCACCAGCGACAGCGTCAGCGCGAGCGCGGCGAGGCCGGTCACCGCGCCCGCGAGCCGCTTCCGGTCGCCCAGGCGCAGCGCGAACAGCGCGACGAGCACGCTGATAAGTGCGAGCGGCACGATCCACGAGCCGAGACCGTCGCGCAGCGAATCGATCATCAGGATGGTCGTCTGCGGGAAAGTGTGCCGCAGTGCGGGCATGGTCCAGGAGACCGGAATCACCGCGAGCAGCTGGCCGATCAGCACGAACAGCCCCAGCAATACGGCGGCCAGCAGTAGCACGGCCCTGGCCACGCGGATCCAGGGGCCTCGCTCAGTTTCGGTCGTTTGCTCGGTGCTCATCCGGATTGCTGCCCTTCGCCTGGTGGAACTCGAACTATCCGACGCGATGGCGCAAGGGTACCGACCGTATGGTGTGTGCTACCAGGTGTAAGTGACCGCCCGGCGGGTGAATCAGCGCACGGCGGTGGCCTCCAGTCCGCGCGGTTTCTGTTCGTAGACGAACTCGACGCGCTGTCCGGCGGTAAGTGTTTTGTATCCCGGCGTGACGATGGCGGTGTAATCGACGAATACCTGGCCGATGGGTTCGTCGGGATCGATGAAACCGAAACCCTTTTCGGTGTCGAACCAGCGCACCGTCCCCCGGTGCCACGGTGTCGTCATAGCACTGGAGTGTGCAGCGTCGGGCGTGGTTGTGGAAGGCGCGGCAGGCGTCATGCGGAAGTTGCGGCCGGGGTGGGTTCGGTATCGGGGGACATCACCTGTTGCCACCATCTCGCGAGCGGGCTGGGATCGGGCCATCGGATGGGTTCGTCCGCGCTGTCGGGCTGCGGGAGCGTGCTGCGCGCGGAGGTCGACAGTGGGTGCTGTTCGGCAATGGGCATGACGTGACTCTCTGCGGTTGGTGACGCGAGCATGAAGCACCGCGAGCACGAGGGGGAGCACCGTGCTCGCGGTGGAAAGGGAGGAAGATGTGACTTTGTTCGTGGGGTCACCCGCTTCAGCGATGCGGTGGCCGGTTCCGACGCCACATCGTGTGGCAGTGCGCTGGTCTCCGGTTCATTCGATGCGCCTGATCTGGCCGTTCCCCGCACGCTGTCGCGTGGATTCGAGCATGGACTGGCATCACCTGCCCTTCATGTGAAATCAACTGCACTGCACTAAGTTTCGATTCATGCGACCGCTGCCTCCGGCTCGCGGAGGTGCGCGTTCGGTGGCCATGACCGGTAACGCCGGTTGCCGGCCGGGTGTTGGTAGCGCGCCCTCGGTCGGTCCGGTCGCCGGTTGCCGCGACGTACCGGTGCGCAGTGGCGGTGACCGTCGCGCTCGGCATACGGTCATTGCCGCGCAAAGGATCTCGTCGATTTCGGCATACAGCTCGGTGACCTCGGGCGGGTCGAGCACCGCGAGCGGCCTGATCTCTCCGGTGGACATATCCGACACTTCCTTCGCGAAAAGTGTTGGTTCCGTGGATCAGACGCGGATGTCGAGCCGTTCCGTGCGGCAGGGAGGCGGCGTGCGCCGGAAAGGACTACGGAACGAATCGGAATGCCTCAGCATGGTCGCCACCTCCAACTCACTCGTATCGGGTTCGACTGGTGTCAGATAATCTATGTCATCGGACACACATTTCTTATATCACTACCTATAGGAGATCGCAAGTGGGTTGGGCAGGTAATCTTTGCTAGATGCGGGAAGTGAGAATGCGATGAGCCGTGACCAGGCCGGTTCGCCACGGCACCCGGACCCCGGCGAAGGGGTGTACGGGATCTCGGTGGCCGCCGGACTCTCCGGTGTCGGGGTGCAGACGCTGCGCCTCTACGAGCGGCACGGGCTGCTCAACCCGACCCGCAGCGCGGGCGGTACGCGTCGCTACAGCAGCGACGATCTCACGCGGTTGCGCCGCATAGCCGAACTCGTCGCGGCCGGAGTGAATTTGGCGGGCATCGGCCGCATCCTCGCGCTGGAGGACGACAACGCCGAGCTGCACGCCGACAATGTCCGGCTGCGCGATCACAACGCGGAGCTGCGCGGGCAGGGGTGAGGTGCGGTCGGGGCGGTGCGCTAGCGTCGGCGATATGCGGCTTCACGTGGGATGTGCGATGTGGACGCACCCGGCCTGGCAGCAGGCGCCCAGCGAGCGGTTGCGGTCCTATGCGGACCGGTGCACGGCGGTGGAGGGCAATACGACGTTCTACGCGACGCCCGCCCGGCGCACCGTCGAATCCTGGGCGCGGCAAACCGATTCGGATTTCCGCTTCATGATGAAGCTGCCGAAGACGGTCACCCATGAGCGAAGGATGTCGGGGGCCGACGCCGAACTCGGTGCCTTCCTCGACGCGGTCGAACCGCTCGGCCCGCGGCTGCACGCGCTGTGGGCGCAACTGCCCGCCTCGTTCGGCCCGACCGATCTGGGCGTGCTCGCCGCCTTCCTGCGCGGGCTGCCCCGCACCTACCGGCCCGCGGTGGAGGTGCGGCACCGGGCGTTCTTCGAGGACGAGCGGGCGGCGCGGCAGCTGGAGAGCGTGCTCGGCCGGGTCGGCGGTGAATGGATAACCTTCGACACCACACTGCTTTTCGACGGTGCGCCGATTTCGCCCGCCGAGCGCGAGGCATGGTCGAAGAAGCCGAGGGTGCCGCGGCGCACCGTCGCGCTCACCGAACACCCGATCGTCCGATTCCATGGCCGCGACGCCGAGGAGCGCACCGTCGCGGGGTGGCGGCCGTGGGTCGATGTCGTCGCCGACTGGCTGCGCGAGGGGCGCTCACCGACGATGTTCATCCACACGCCCGACAATGCCGCGTCGCTGGAGCTGGCGCGCCGGTTCCACGACGAGGTGCGGGCGCGGGTGCCGGAGCTGACGCCGCTGCCCGAACCGGCGCCGGCCGAACCCATGACGCTGTTCTGATCAACCCGCGATCATGCACGCCCGGCCGACTCCTCCAGCCCGTAACCCAGGCGGATGTCGTGGGTGGCCCGGCCGCCGGATACGGTGACGCGGCTGGTGACGGGCGGATAGCCGCGCGCGACGACGGTGTACTCACCCTCGGGCAGGTCGGGGACGAGATAGCGGCCGGTGTCGTCGGTTTGCGCGGTCGCGGTCAGGTCGCCGACCGCGTCGAGCAGCATGATCTGCACATCGGGTACGGATCTGCCCTCGGCCCAAGCCGTTCCGGCGAGTACCGCCATCGGCTCCAGTTCGATGTCGTGATGGAGCAGGCCGCTGTCGGTCACGGTGAGCGTGGTCGCGGCGGGGCGCATGTGGTCGGCGACGGCGACCATGGTGTACGTGCCCGACACCACGCCGTGGCAGGCGTAGCCGCCGTCGGCGGTGGTGACCGCGGCGCCGACCACCTCGCCGTGCGGATCGGTGAGCGTTACGGTGGCGCCGGGCAACGGATTTCCGCTCACCGCCGACCTGACGACCCCGGATACCTCGCCGGACCCGCTGAGCGTGAGGTCGAGCCGCTGCGGCCACGGCCCCGCGACCACGCTGATCGCGGCGGGTTGATGGCCGCCCGCGGACACGATCAGCACGTAGCTGCCCGCCTCCGGCGCGTCGATCGCGTATTCGCCGTCGGCATCGCCCGCCCCGCGGGCCACCTGGTGGCCGCGTTTATCGATCAGGGTGAGCGCCGCGCCCGGCACCGCGCGGCCGTCCGCGTGCCGGATTCGGCCCGTCAGTGAGTGCTCATCGGAAGTGGTTGCGCTGCTGTATATTTCGGGTTCAGGTTCAAAGGCATCGTTCCATTCCGCACCCTCGAAGGTGACCGGAATGTCTTCCAGCGGAATCTCTTTCATGAACAGCAGCACCGCACCCGCCAGCACGGCGACGGCCGCCGCGGCATAGAACACCCAGTCCATCGAATCGGTGAATCCGACCAGGATCGGCGCCCGCAGATCGGCGGGCAGGTCGGCGATGCCAGTGGTATTGCTCTGCAACTGGCCGAGCCGCGTCGCGTCGAGTCCCGGCGGCAGCTGCCCGCCGAACGCGTCGACGATCTTGTGCGGCAACAGGTTGAACAGGATGGTGAGGAAGATCGCGACACCGAGCGTGCCGCCCATCTGCCGGAAAAACGTTGCCGCCGCGGTGGATACGCCCATATCCCGGCGCGGGCACGCGTTCTGCGCCGCGAGGATCAGCGGCTGCATGCACGCGCCGAGCCCGGCGCCGATCACGCCCTGGTACACCAGCGAATGCCAGAGCGGGCTGTCGTAGTGCACCCGGCCGAACAGCACCGATCCGGCCGCGACGACGAAGCAGCCGAATACCGCGAGCAGCTTGTAGCGTCCGCTGAATTTGGTGATCATTCCGCCCAATTGGGCGCCCGCCATGATGCCGACCACCAGCGGCAGCATCAGCAGACCCGCCCGGGTGGGCGAATATCCGCGCACCACTTGCAGATACAGCGGCACGACGACGATCGCGCCGAACATGGCGACGCCGAGTACGAATCCGCCGACGATGGCGACGCTGAAGGTCGAATTCCGGAACAGGCGCAGCGGGATCAGCGCCGCGTCCCGCATCAGGAATTCGGCGAGCAGGTAGAGCGCCAGCCCGCCGGCCGCGATCCCGTAGCAGAGCAGTGCGCGATCCGACCGCCAGCCCCAATCCCGGCCCTGCTCGGCGATGATCAACAGCGGCACAACGCAGATCGTCAGCGCGAGCGCGCCCGGCCAGTCGATGTGCTGGCGCTGCCGCTGATGCGGCACGTTCAGTACCCGCGCGACCACGATCAGGGCCACCAGCCCGATCGGCACGTTCACCAGGAACACCCAGCGCCAGCCGTCGAGCCCCCAGAGCCGGTCGTAGTTCGACAGCAGGCCGCCGAGCACCGGCCCCAGCACCGTCGCGCTACCGAATGCGATCATGAAAACGCCCTGGTAACGCACGGTTTCGCGGGGTGGAACAAGATCGGCGATGATGGTGAACGCCAGCGACATCAGCCCACCGGCGCCGAGCCCCTGGAAGGCGCGGAATCCGGCCAGCTCGTACATCGATGTCGCGAAGGTGCAGGCGATCGATCCGATGACGAACAGCCCGATCGAGATGAGATACCAGGGTTTGCGCCCGTAAATGTCGGCGAGCTTGCCGTAGAGCGGCGTGGCGATCGTCGCGGTGATCAGGTAAGCCGTTGTCGCCCATGCCTGTTGGTCGAATCCGTGCAGGCTGTTGGCGATTCGGACGATCGCGACGCTGACAATGTTCTGGTCCAGTGCGCCGAGGAAAACGCCGAGTAGCAGCCCGGACAGGATGGTGAGGATCTGCCGGTGCGACAGCGCCGCCCGCTCACCGGCGACCAGGTCCGGCGCCGGTGCCGGGGCCTGGGCGGTCGTATTCGTCATGGATGTGCCCTGATTCTGAATCGGTCAACGGTGGCAATGTCGTGCGCGGTGCGCGGCACAAAACAAACTGCTCGGTCGAACTGACGGTGAATCTCAGCGTGCTACAACGGCGGCGATCTTACCGGTACGGTTTCCGCCGTCTTTAACGAGGCTAACGGCAGACCGCCCGTTACCCGGCGGTGGGGTTGGCACCACCGCATTCGGCCGTACGAGCCCCATGGACGGGGCGGCGCCGATGCCGGATGCTGGGCGAATGCGCATGCGGCACAGCAGGATCGCGGCGACCCTCGCCGTGGTGCTCGCGACCGGTACGGCCTGCGGCGGCACCGCAGATCCCGGTTCCGGTGCGCCGGACGGAGTTTGGGAGGTCACCGACTACGGCACGGTGCTCGACGTGCGCGGCGACCTTTTGCAGACCTATCAGGTGACGTCGATCAGCTGCCTGAAGGGCGATGCCGGGACCGGACCGGACCATCGCTTCACGCTGCCCGGCTCCGACGTGTACACGGTGCGGCCGGGTGCCGGTCCGGACCGTGCGCTGCTGCACGTCGACGGTTCGCCAGGCGACCTCGCGCTGCGTCGGTTGCCGAGGCTGCCCGAGGCGTGCGACGCGCCGCCGCCACCGGCGTTCGACGTCTTCTGGCAGACCTTCCGGGAGCACTATCCGTTCTTCGCCATGAAAGGCGTTGACTGGCAGCAGGTTCGGGATCGGTTCCGGGAGCGCGCGGTGACCGCCGACGATCCGGGTCTGTTCGCGGCGCTGCGGGATATGGTCGCGCCGCTCAACGATATGCACGTCATGGTGTCGGCGGGCGATCTCGGCAGGTTCACCATGGTCAGGCCGGGCACCGAGATGCCGACCCGAGATCTGGATACCAAGGTGCGTGAGCACATTCGGCGCCGGGACCTCGGCGATCAGCCGTTCACCGAATTCGCCGGTGGCCGGATCGCGTTCGCCACGCTACCCGGCCATCCGGAGTACGGCTATCTGCGCGTCTCCGGTTTCGCGGGCTATACCGCCGCGCACACCTTTGCCGCCGACAGCGCCGAATTGGACCGGGCCATGGACGCGATCCTCACACCCGGCCTGCTCGGCCGGATGCGCGGACTGATCCTGGATCTGCGGGTGAACGGCGGCGGCGCGGACAGCCTCGGCCTGCAATTGGCCGGACGGCTCACGGACCGGGCGTATTTCGCCTATACGAAGAAGACCGCGGGCACCGATGCGCGCACCTTCTCCGTCGAACCGGGCCGGACGCGCTATACCGGGCCGGTCGCCATCCTCACCGGCGGGTCCACCGTGAGCGCGGGCGAAACGTTCACCCAGGCAATGATGCGACGGCCGGGCAAGACGGTGCGGATCGGCCAACCGACGCAGGGCGTGTTCTCGGATGTGCTGGAGCGCAAGCTACCTGGCGCGGGCCATGACGATTGGGCCTTCGCGCTGCCCAACGAGATCTTCCTGACCGCGGACGGTCGCGCATTCGACGGCACCGGAATACCGCCCGAGCTGGCCGAACCCGTCTTCACCGACGAGGAATTCGCGCAGGATCGGGATTCGGCCTTCGATCGGGCGGTCGCCTGGTTCGGCTCGTGATCAGCCGGTCAGCGATCGGGACAGGCGCTTTCGCGTGCTGTCCAGCACTGCGGGATCCAGATCGGCGCGCGCGGTGAGCAATTCGAGCACGCGCAGCACCTGTAGCGCGTGAACACGTTGCGGTAGTTCGGGTTCCGCGGGATCGATACCGGCGCTCACCAAGAATTCCGGCCAGGCCGGGTCGTCGATACGCGGGCCCGCGAGGCCGACCGACCAGGCCCACCAGGCCGGGTCGAGTAGTCGATCGGCCAGCCGCACCGATTCGAAATCGAGTAGGCCGGTGAGCGCGGCGCCGTCGGTCAGCATGTTGTCCGGCGCGAAATCGCCGTGTGCCAGTCGAATCTTGCGGTTCGCGAACAGGTCGGGCACGGTGTGCAGCAGCCGATCGAGCGCCGCCCGCTCGGCGTCGGTGAGCGCCGGATCCAGTTGTGTCACCCAATTTTTCGCCCGGGCCACCAGCCTGCGTGGATCGGCCCACAGATCGTCGATGCCGAGACCGGCCGGGCGCAGCCGCCGGAAACGGGCGAGCAGTTCACCCATCATCCGCGCGGATTCGACACTGCTGGAATCCATTTCATCGCTGACCGAGACCGGGACGCCCGGCAGCGCGTCGAAGACGATCCACGCCGGATCCGCGTCGAGATCGAAGTGCCGGACCCGCGGTATGGCGATACCGCGCAGCGCGGCCGGATCCAGCAGCGCGAGCATCACCCGGACTCTGCGTTCGGCATCCACCCGGCTCCGATAGCGTTGCAGCACAACGCGCGCACCGTCGGTGAGGGTGATGAGTTCGGTCCGATTCCGGAATCCCGCTGGCGCGGCGGCCCGTTCGGCGATGGGCTGGGCAAGTATCCGCTCCAGCCAGTCATACTCCTCGCGATCCACCCGGCCACACTAGTGGTCGCGCAACGGAATCGCTTACTTCATCCGCGGGACAGTGCCGCCCGGATAGGTCGCGCCGATGGCGTCGGTATATCCGACCTGCACCTTGTAGTAGCGGTCGTCGGGGCCGTATGCGACGTAGAACACCAAACCCTCCGGGCGTCCCGGTCCCGAATACGGTGCGCCTTTTACGAATCTGTCGAGCACCGGGTGCAGGTGTGTCGGGAAGTTGTCGATATCGCAGCGCAGCGGAAAACAGATGCGGCGCATGCGGGGTGAGGTCCAGGAGAAGGTGCGGTAGAGGTTGAAGGTGCCCGTCAGCAGCCGCAACTCCTCCTCGGAGGCGGGCACGAAGTCGAGATCGGCCAGTATCCGGGAGATTTCGGCCGGGGGGAGTTCGCCGGGCGGGAACACCTTCGAATACAGGTTCATCGTTCGATTGGCGAAATCCACTGCCATGATGCCGATTTCGCCGCCGTAGCGGTCGAGGTGCGCGGCATGGGCGCGGGCGCTATCCGGTATGCCCGGGAATTCGAGCATCCGCGTCACCGGAACCAGTTCGGGAAAGACCGTCCAAATCTTCTGCACGCCGCTTGTGACCGAGACGTCAACGCCCCAGGCCACCGGTACCGCGTCGCCGACCGCTGTGAGCAGCTGTTCCATCGGGTGGCCGGTGTAGGTGAGCAGTCCGGCTTTGCGCAGCCGCGGCACCAGATCGGGTGCGTTGGAATGCATCATGCGCACGTTGAGCTCGCGCTCGGCCACCGGATGCGTTGTGGTTCGAACGCCGACCACCGAGGTGGTCCACAGGTCGGCCAGCGTCTCCAGTATGGGGTCCATGACCGCGGAGTCGTACTCGACCTCGGCCAGGTCCGCGTAGCGGCGAAGATCGTGCCGGAATTGCTCGAGCGTCACGCCGGGCGTGCTCATGGTCACCTCGAATACCCACGTGCAGGTGTGGGCTGTGGTCCGTAACAGCGATGTCGTGGCTCAGAATAACTCTTCGTGCACGGACGTTTGGGCGCTCGGACCAAACCCGGCCGACCTCCGTCTTCTGGTTATTACCTCCGAAGTAGTGGACACTACGGTTTGTAGTAGATACTGTGTGTGTTGTCAGAGCCGCACCATGGGAGGGCGACATGACGATCACAGAGATCTTCGCAGTCAATCTTGGGCAATCCGGTGTCCCCGTGCCGCGTGGGGTACGGAACTTCTTCCGGATATTCTCGTTCTAGCTCGGGCCTTCGCCCAAAAACCTTGCTGCATTTGATGTTCTAGCCTTCGCGCGCATGCGCGCCGCAGGGCTGGTTCAGGCTGCGGCGAGACGTCCAGCCGCAGCACTTCGACGTTCTGCGATGTTGCTGTTATGGTATGTATGTACCATCAAAAATGAATGGGAGAGTGGTATGCCGGTCAGTGTGGACCGACGTCCAGTTCTTGCCGCCGCCGTATTCGGGCTGCTGGCGTCGGCGGTCACCGGAGCGATCGGTCGGCCGCTGTTGGGTGGATTCCTTTGTGCCGGACTGATATTGGGATTCGGCAATGCGCTGATCACCCGGTGGGGCGTATCCGGTGATCTCGACCGATCGCGGTTGGCCGCCACCTCGGCATTGAGATTGCTTGCGGTAACGGTGATTTCGTTGGTGATCGGCTACTTCGTTCGTCCCGACGGTATCGGTATATTCTTCGGGCTCACCGCATTTCACGTCATCATGGCGCTGCACATGGGGCTGCCCGCGCCGCGCAGGCTGCGATCATGAGCGCCGAGGTGCGCGCGGGCGCGAAAATCGAAGTGGGCGAACATCAAACGACCCACCTGCTCGGCATGGACTTCAATGTCGACACCATCCTGTCCACCGCGGTGGCCGCGGCGGTCGTGCTCGGACTCGCCTTCTACCTGCGCGCCCGGCTCACCAGCGGCGTGCCGAACGGGGTGCAGCTGTTCTTCGAGACGGTCACCGTGCAGCTGCGCGGACAGGTGGAAAGCGCGGTGGGACTGCGGATCGCGCCCTATGTGCTACCGCTCGCGGTGACGCTGTTCGTCTTCATCCTGCTGTCCAATTGGTTGTCGGTGCTGCCGGTCCAGTACGGGTCCGGTGAGCTGATCAAACCGCCTGCCACCGACGTCAACTTCACCTTCGCGCTGGCGCTGTTCGTCTTCGGCTGCTACCAGTGCGCCGGGATCGTGCGGCGCGGTCCGTTCGGGCACGTCCAGCAGCTGCTCAAGGGCCATACCGGTTGGGGGCCGATGATTTTCATCAACGTCATCGAGGAGTTCGCGAAACCGCTCTCGCTCGCGCTGCGGCTGTTCGGCAATATGTTCGCGGGCGGCGTGATGATCTCGGTGATCACCCTGCTGCCATCCTGGATCAGCTGGGGGCCCAACGCCGTCTGGAAATTGTTCGACCTGTTCGTCGGGCTCATCCAGGCCTTTATCTTCGCCCTGCTGACCATCCTCTACTTCGGTCAATCCACCGCGCTCGAGCACGAAAAGCATTGACCGGCAACCGATCTGTTCACCTTTTCAACGAAGAAAGGCAGTGATGACAATGACGGATATCACCTCGGCGGCGATCGTCCAGGCGGCCGCACTCCTCGCGGGCGGTTTGATGATGGTCGGCGGCGCGATCGGCGCCGGCTTCGGCAACGGCATGGCCGCCTCGGCGCTCATCAACGGCGTTGCGCGGCAACCGGAATCGGAAGGCAAACTGCGCGGCAACTTCCTGATGTCGGTCAGTCTGGTCGACGCCGTGTACTTCATCAACCTGACGTTCATGGCACTGTTCGCCTTCGCGACACCCGGGAAGTAGCACCATGGCGACGAACAACCTTGCGGGACAGAACTTCCTGATCCCGAACGGGACCATACTCGTCGAGTTGCTGCTCTTCCTGATCGTGCTCGCGGTCATCTGGTTGTTCGTCGTGCCCCCGATCCGCAAGGTGCTCGCGGATCGGGCGGCGCGGGTCGCCGAGACCGCCGCGGACCGGCTGCGGGCCGCGGAATCGACCGCGGCGGCGCAGGATCGCTATCGGTCCGAGCTGGCGGACGCACGGGTGACGGCGGCCGAGATCCGGCGGCGGGCGCGGCTGGAGGGGCAGGCCGCGGTCGCGGCGGCCCGGCTGGCCGCGCAGGCGGAGACCGACGAGATGGTTGCCCGCACGGCCGTCGAATTGCGGTCGCGGGCAGCGCGATCCGAGGAAGAACTGCGCGCCGAGGTCGAACCGTTGGCCCGGCGCCTGGCCGACCGAGTGGTGGCGGACCGATGACCGAACGGCACGGGCTCTACGAAATCACCTGGGACTGGCCGGTTTTCCTCAGCCAGCTGTTCGGCTTCGGGGTGATCGTGCTGGCCGTCGTGAAATGGGTGCTACCGCCCGCACGGGCGGCGATGGCCCGGGCTCAGGCGACGATTCGCACCCAATTGGCCGAGAGCGAACAGGCCAAGCTCGAATTGGCAAGTGCGGAACGGGCTTTGGCGGAATCGGCGACCGGGGCTCCCGCAGCGGCCGAGCGGGTGCGGCGGGACGCGCTCGCCGCCGCCGACCGCGTCGCGGCCCGGTTCGCCGCGCAGGCCGCCGACGAGGCGGATCTGGTTCGCCGCCAAGGTCACGACCGGGTGTCCCGCCTGCGCCGCGAGCTGACCCGGGAACTCGAGAGCGCCATGCGGACCGCGGTATTGGACCGCACCGAACATCTCGTCCGTCAGCGCCTCGCCGCACCGTCGGCCAGGGCGGCGAGCATCGACCGGTTCCTGGACACCCTGGACCACCGTCCGAGCGATAGCGAGGAGGTGCGTGCCGATCTCGTAATGCCGTAAGGCAGCGACCTTTCGCCGCGGTACCTGGTGTGCCGCGGCGAATGCGGTCCAGCAAATGGTTGCCGAATAATAGCCTCGGCGGCCGAGCTGGTCGGTTACGGTGGACAACATGCCGATTGCTCGACGATCGCTCTTGGCGCTCGGTGCCGCCGGGGCCTCGACCCTGCTGCTCGACGCCTGTGGGTCGGACAAGAAGAAGAGTCACGACAAGACGACGCCCGCGCCCGCACCGCCCCCGGCGCACGGCGGCGCGATGCCGAATACGGTGATGATCATCCGGCACGGCGAGAAACCGACGGGATCCGGTGCGCCGTACGGTGTTACCGAGGCGGGGGAGAAGGACGGCAAGTCGTTGACGGTCGTCGGCTGGAATCGGGCGGGTGGGCTGGCCGCGCTGTTCGATCCGCGGGCGGCGGACGGTTCCCCCGCCGAGCTGCGGCCGCATTTGTTCCGGCCGGCAACGATTTTCGGGTCCAGTCCGAACGGGGACGGAAGTAAACGGCCGTTGGAGACGATCACGCCGCTCGCCGCCGCGCTGGGGCTGACGCCCAATCAGCAGTACACCAAGGGGCAGGAGGCCGAACTCGTCGCAGGGCTGGCAGGCGCGGCGGGCCCGGTCCTGATCAGCTGGCAGCACGAGAAGATCGGGGCGATTCTCGCGCAGCTCGGCCCCGCCGATCCGACGCCACCCGCGAATTGGCCGGACAACCGTTTCGATATGGTATTCGTGCTCACCCGGAATTCACCCGGGGACCGGTGGACTTTCACCCAGGTGCCGCAGTTGCTGCTCGCCGGCGACCTGCCGACGCCCATCTAATACCAGTGGTGCTGCTGCCAGAATTCCCAGGCCGCGTCGGGGCTGCCGTATCGGTGATTCATATAGTCGTATGCCCAGCGGATCTGGGTCAGTGGATTGATCCGCCAATCGGGCCCGTGTGACGCCATCTTCTCCGGCGGTAGGGCCTGGCCGAGGCCATATGCGCCGCTGACCGGGTTGATCGCGAATGTGTTCCAGCCGCTTTCCCTGGTGATGATGTTGTCGAACGACGGAAATTGACTGGCCGGAACCACGAGTCGGGCCAGGGTTCGCGGTGCGGCGCCGAAAATCGGCAGAAAATAGCCGGGGCCCGGAATATCGGACAGGCCAGGCAATACCGCCGAGAACGCGGGTGTGACCGGGATATCCGGGTCGTCGTCCGCGCTTGCCGCGGGCGCGGCAACGATCGCGAGCGCGCCGAACAGCGCCGTGACGACGGCGATCCTGGCGGATCGTCGGCGAGGCGGATTCGAGCGCGACATGGATCAATTTGCCTTTCGCGTCATATGGCGGATTTGTCCAATATGAGGAGCGAAGGACAGCAAACCATTAGTTATCGAAAGGTATGGCGAACCAACCCGGCGTGTCCGCCATCGATTACCCTGCGCCTCATGCCTTTCGTCATCGATGGCTCCGTGACCTGCTATCTGATGCCCGACGACCATGACGAGGCCGAACGACGATTCCTGGAATTGGTGGCCGCGCCCGGCGAAACCTGGCTCATCGCCTACAGCTTCACCTTGGCGACGGCGGTGGACGAATTGATCGCCGCACATGGGCGCGGGGTGCGGCTGCACCTATATCTGGATCATTCGCAATCGACGGGAAAGGCGGAGCATCCGGTCATTTCCCGGCTGGTGGCGGCGGGTATCGAGGTCACCATCGGGACGAGCACCAGCGGCGCCGGATATATCTGCCACAGTAAAGGGCTGGCCGTCGACACCGCGGCTGGTCCGCAATGCTGGGAAGGGTCGGTGAATTTCAGTAGCACCGGCTGGCTACAGGTGAATACCGCGATGAATTTCGCGGCGGCCGACTGGCGCGATCACTTCGTCGCGCAGTTCAATACGCTGCGTCGCTACGCCTGGACGCAGGAGCGCGATCTGCAACTGATGCCGCAGCCGCCCGCGGATCTGAACACCGCCGCCGCGCTGCCGCTGACCGAGACGGGTTGAAGGCGCTACGCCGGAGAGGCGTCATCCGGAGCCGGGTAGATGCGATGGATCGTCAAAGCCGCCGCCAGCAGCCGGGATTCGCTCGGATCGGTGGGGTCGAGATCGGTGAGCTCGGCGACGCGGCGCAGTCGGTAGCTGAAAGTGTTGGGATGCACATGGATTTCGGCGGCCGCGGACTTGCGGTCGGCGCCGTGGCGCAGGTGGGCGTCGAGCGCCTCGATCAGATGCGGGCTGGATAGCAGCGGGGCGATCCGCTCCGCCAACCTGTCCCGGGCCGGTCCCGGCCTGGTGAGCTGGTATTCCAGGAGCAGATCGTCGAGCCGGTAGAGGCCGGCGGGCCGTCCGGCCAGGCGGGCCAGTTCGGCGAGTCCGGCCGCGTCGTGCGCGGTGGCCGGAATGGATTCCCGAGCGACCCAGCGGCTTTCGGCGACGAAGACGTCGACGCCGAAGTGCCCGGTCAGCTCGGCGGCCAATTCGCGGTGGCGGGTGTCGTCGGCATCGGATTCGGCCGCCGCGGGTAGCAGGGCGATGCCGGTCGAACCGTCGAAGGTGGCCAGCGCGGTGGTGCTCGTCAAACCGTCCAGGCAGTGCTGCAGGATCCGGATGCGCCGCCGCGCAATGAGATTGGCGACCGCGCTCGGCTGATCGGTTGGCGCGGTGCGGATCGCGAGCACCGTGTAGCGCTCGGCGAGGGTGGTGTCGGCGCGGGCGGCGAGCTCGTCGGCGGGCAGGCCGCGCAGCAGCGCCGAGCACAGCTCGCGGCGCGCCTCCCGCTCGACGTTGTAGATGGATTGTTCGACGTCGGTATAGGTTTCGACCACGGTGATGGTGATCTGGCGCAGCAGATCGAGCAGCCTGCTGCCGACCGTGACCAGCTCGTCCAGCTCGGCCGGGGCGGCGAGCGCCGCGGCCTCGGCGAGCACCGATTGCGCGGACCCGTGAATGGCCTCCAGCAGCAGCGGCAGCGGAATGCGGTCCTCGGCATGCCGTTCGGCCACCGGCACCACGAAGGTCGCCACCTCGGCCCTGGTGAGCGTCCGGTGCTGGCCGATGGCCTGCAGCACCGCGCGCCCGCAGGCGTAGATCGCGGGCAGCACCTCGGCGGTGAAATGTCCCTGCGGGAGGTCGGCGGTGGGTTGGGTGGTGCCGAGGCCGGCGGCCAGCATCCGCTCGGCGATCTGCGGCCACCGGGTGAGCAACCGGGCGACAAGTGGCGCGTCCTCGGTCAACTGCGGCGGACTGGTGGACATGCTCCGATTGTTTCCGACCACCGGGTGGCGGACAACAATACCGTCGGATCGGCCGAAATCTTGTCGCCGACAACAAGGTTGCGACGGCAAATCACTCTCCGACGTGCAGTGACGATCCGGCAGGCCGGGCAATAGATTCGAGCGGCGGCCCGATATGGCGGCCGTCACATCGGATTCGCGATGTGAGTTGGGAAACATGTTGCGGTGCCAGGCTATTCGACACCATGCCGCAGCACTCGACGGCAAAGGTTGTGAGCGGAATGTTTGCGAAGAAGCGCAGTCGGCGAATTCGTGCGGTCGCCCGGTACGGGGGAATCGGGGCCGCGATGATGCTGATCGCGATGTCCGGCACCGGCTTCGCCGCAGCGGATCCGTCTGCGGCGGAAACCGATTCCGCCGCAACACGACTCGCGGCCGAACTGGACCAGGGCCTGGCCGCGACGCAGGACGGCAGGCAGCCGAGGGCGATCGTCGACACCGGCAGCGCCGCGACCAGCCGGGCGTCCGACGCCATCGGCGAGGGACCCGAGGTGTCGGCCTACCTGGCGGCCTTCGGTTACGGCCTGACCCATCCCGACGCCGCGCCGCCGGGCGCGAACCGCTGGGACTGCAAGCCGAGCGCCGAACATCCCCGCCCCGTCGTGCTGCTGCACGGCACCTGGCTCAACGCCTACGACTCGTTCGCCTACCTTTCGCCGCGATTGGCGCGCGCCGGATACTGCGTCTTCGCGGTCAATTACGGCCGCTCGGGCCTGTTGGAGGGCGGCGGGATCGGGCCGATCCTGCCGGGCCGCAACGGAGTCGGCCGGATCGAGGATTCGGCGCGCCAGGTCGGCGGCTTCATCGACCGCGTGCTGGCGTCCACCGGCGCGGACGCGGTGGATATCGTCGCGCACTCCCAGGGTGGCACGGTGGCCGATCAGTATCTGAAATTCGAAGGTGGACAAGGGAAAGTGGGCAAGCTGATCAGCTTCGGCGCGACCTTCCACGGCACCACGCTCGACGGTATCGCCACGCTCGGCAGGCTCATCAACAACCTGGGCGTCGATGTCATGGGCTTCTACCAACCCGTCATCGGCTACGCGAATGTGCAGCAGGCGGTGGGCTCGGAGTTCTACTCGCGCTTGAATGCCTTGGGCGACACTGTTTCCGGCGTCGACTACACCTCGGTCGCCTCCCGTTTCGACGAGGTGATGAACCCGTACGAGTGGACCTTCCTGCAGGCCGGTCCCGGCGCGACCGTGGACAACGTCACCTTGCAGGACGGGTGCGGGCAGGATATGTCCGACCATTTGACGATCATGTACTCGCCGCGAGCGGCATCGATCACGCTGCACGCCCTGGACCCGGCGGCGTATCCGGCCCTGGACTGCGCCTTCAACCCGTGGTTCGTCGGCGGTGGCGGGAGCATCTGACGACAGGTTTGTCGCTGCACGGAGCGGAGAACCTGGAACGGGTGAATTGGCTTCGGTGACAATTCCTTTCGCGATGGAGGCCGCGTTGACTCGAAATATGGGCACAGCATCCGAGGTGGCGCCGGTCCCGCCGGTCGAGGAAATCGCGTCCAGGCGGCCGCAATTGCCGGAGTTCGACCCCTTCTACTACCCGCCGGAGGGCATCCGGCACTTGCCACCGGGTGCGACGATTCGCGTCCGCCGGGTGCGGGTGGCGCTGTTCGGCCTTGTCGCGCAGCGAATTCCGGCCTGGCAGCTGCTCTACCGCACCTGTGATCTGCACGGTGTGCCCGAGGTATCGGTGACGACGGTACTGTTGCCGCCCGGTGCGGATCCGGCCGAACCGCGACCGCTGGTCTCGTTCCAGTGTGCGATCGATGCCGTTGCGTCCAAATGCTTTCCGTCGTACGCGCTGCGTCGCGGTGCGCGGGCGCTCGGTTCGATCCCGCAGCTGGAGCTGCCGCTGATCGCCAGTGCGCTGGCCCGCGGCTGGGCCGTCTCGGTGCCCGATCACGGCGGGATCGGCGGGCGGTTCGGGGTGCCGAGGGAACCCGGATATCGGGCGCTGGACGGGATCAGGGCCTGCCTGAACTTCGCGCCGCTCGGCCTGAGCGCGACGACATCCGTTGCGCTGTGGGGTTATTCGGGCGGCGGCCTGGCCACGGCGTGGGCGGCGGAGATGGCCGACGAGTACGCGCCGGAACTGCGGATCGTCGGCGCGGTCGCCGCGTCGCCGGTGGGGGATCCGGCCGCGGCATTCGTACGGATGAACGGGACGATGTTCGCCGGGTTCGCCGCGGTGTTCACCGCGGGGCTGCGCAAGGCGTATCCGGATCTGGACCGCCTGCTGACGGAATCGCTCGACATGCGATACCTGACCTGGCTGCGGGATATCGAATCGGCCGCGACCTTTCCGCTGCTGTACCGATTCGCGCGCCGGGATATCAACCGGTACAGCAGTTCCGGGCTGGCCGCGCTGTTGGCCGAACCGGGCATGTGCACCATCCTCGACGATATCCGGCCCGGTGGTTGCGCGCCGAGTATGCCGATGCTCGTCTTGCAGGGGGTGTACGACGAGGTGATCGCCGTCGCCGATGTGGACGCGCACGTCGAGCGGTACCGGGCCGCGGGCGCGCGGGTCCGGTATCTGCGGGACCGGCTCAGCACCCACCTGCTGCTGCAATACCTGGGGCTGCCGGTGATGGTGGATTGGCTCGCCGACCGCTTCGCCGGGCGCCCGCCCGCGCCGCACGGCACCGAGACGGTCTGGTCGGTGACGTTCGGCAGGCGGGCATTGCTCGGGCAGCTGCGGTTCGCCGGGTTGCTCGCCCGCATGCTGTTCGGGCGGACGATCCGGGTCTCGCGGCCATAAAGCTACTGAGTGTGGGCGTAAATTTGACCGGTTGATCACCGCGATCTGATCGACCTCGCTCGGGTTAACCCGTGGTTTCCGTCACTGAAATCCAGGTGTCGCGAATTCTTCATCTACTATCGATCTCAGTAGATGACGGCGCTCTAGGCAGCGCCGTCGGAGCGGCGGCGACTCCGCGCCCGAGCGCGGGTCCGTGCCGCTGTCGACGAAAACGAGGCAAAGGGGCCCCATGACGCGACGATTTCCCCGACCCATAACCGCCACACCACCGCACCCCCGATCCGGCTCGATCCGGACGGCGACCCGCGCCGCCGCGGTCGCGCTGCTGCTCGGCGCGCTCACCGCGGGCACGGTCGCCGCCGCGGGCATCTCCGTCGCCGAATCGTCGGCACGGTCTCATACCTCGAGCACCGATCCGGGGCTCACGGATTGGAGTGCGCACCTGAGCGACCCGATGGGCGTCAACCACGTCGACTCGAACCCGCTGCTCCAACAGGAGCATCGAAATACACTGCGCGACTACCACATTCGGGAGAACCAGCGACCGCGGGCCGACATGCTCACGACGAATCCGAACGCGGACAAGACCTGGACGGCCAATCCGCGCCCGGATGGCGGCGCTTGGACGGTGTGCCCGGCGCTCGCCACCTGGTGCTGACCCGCCGCGGCGAAAATCCCTGTCCCGAAGAACGATCAGGAGTAGATGACGATGAAGTCACTTGCGGTCGCCGCGATCGGCGTCGGCATGCTCGGCTTGGCCGATGGCATCGCGGTCGCCGAGCCGGACCCGAAATCCGCTGCCGCGAACTGCCTTTGGGCGGGGGCCGGTTACGGCCAGGGCACCACCGTGCGCGCGGGCGGCTGGAACTTCCGCTGCGGCATCGATAACGGCGGCCCGTACTGGTTCCAGGGTGAACGGGCGACCGGTGCGAGTACTGTCCCCAATCCGGGCGCGCGCAGCAATCCCGCCGGGGTTTTCAGCCCGGGCGCGCGTCAACCGGGCACCGCCTACACCGACTATTGCGTCGGTGGCCAGCTGATCGCGGGTACCGAGGACGTGTATCAGGCCGTGGCCCATGGCAATTCGATCTACTGGAAGGCCGCGGCGCCCATCGGGCAGTGGACGTTCGACTCCGCCGCCGAACGTCCCGAGCCGACCTGGCGCACCGGGAGCCTGTGCTACGAGGGCAACCTCACCTGAGTCGAATGCCCGCTCCGGCAGGTGATTCGGTGAGATCCGCCGGATAGATCATCCGGGCGGGCGGGTTGGCGGTGCGCCGGGCGAGCGGGTAGTAGATCGCGGCCGTCACGACGATGCCGACGATCCAGGAGATATCCGCGCCGCCGAGCAGATCGGTGACCGGCCCGGTGTACAACTTCTGCGCCAGGAACGGGATCTGCGCCAGGATGCCGACGACATAGCAGGCCAGGGCGATGTAATTCCAGCGCCCGTAGCGCGCGTTCGGGTCGTAAAGCGCTGGGATGTCGAAGCGTTCGCGGGAGATCAGGTAGTAGTCGATCAGGTTTATCGCGCTCCACGGGGTGAACACGGTCAGCAGCACCAGCACGAAATTCTTGAAGTTGTCGAGGAAGTCGGCGCTGGCGGCCAATGCGATGAGCACGGATACGGCGGTGAACCCGACGATGTACGCGGTGCGGGCCGCGGTGCCGATGCGGGACCGGCCGGTGAACGCGGTGACCGAGGTGAGCATGGACATGAAACCGCCATATGCGTTTAGGCAGTTGATGGTCAGCTTGCCGACCACGATCACCAGGTAGATCAGCAGCGCCAGCGTCGCGGGGCCCGCCAGGTCGCCGATGAACCCGACCTGGTTGCCGAGGAATTTCTTTCCGGCGACCGCCGCCACTAGCGCGCCGAGCGACATCGCCCACTGCGATCCGACCACGCTGCCCGCGAAGGTCGCCCAGAACGTGGCCCGCTCGCTGGTCGAGCGCGGCAGGTAGCGCGAATAGTCGGCGACGTACGGCCCGAACGTGAGTTGCCAACCGGCGCCGAGGGATACGGCCAGCACGAAGGTGACCGCGTCGAAGGATTTCGCGCCGACCACCGCGCTCACGTCGTATTCGACGAACAGCCGGATGGTGAGGTAGGTGAAGCCGAGGATGCCGATCACCGTCGCGATCCGGCCGACGACGTGGATCAGGCGATAGCCGGTGACCGCGACAATCGCGGTGAGCGCGCCGAATACGACGATGCCGACGGTCGCGTTATCGATGTGCAGGATCTTGTTCACCGCCTGCCCGGCCAGCACGGTGCCCGTCGCGGCGAAGCCGAGATACATCACGACGACGAGCAGCAGCGGTATTACCGCGCCGAGTACGCCGAATTGTGCCCGGCTGGAGATCATTTGGGGCAGGCCGAGGCGCGGCCCCTGCGCCGAGTGCAGCGCCATCACGATGCCGCCGAGGACATTGCCGATGAGCAGGCCGATGATCGCCCACAGCGCGTCGGCGCCGAAGACCACCGCGAGTGCGCCGTCGACGATGGCGGTGATCTGCATATTCGCCCCGAACCAGAGGGTGAACTGGCTGCGCGGGGTGCCGTGGCGCTCGGCGTCGGGAATGACCTCGATGGTGCGGCGTTCGATGGTGTGGCCCGCGTCGGGCTCGTTGTGCGGCACGGTTTCCGCCTTCCGTCGAGAGAAGAGCAGCTACGGAAGTGCGGTTTCGGGAGAGCCCGGCTTTGCGCCCTCGCTTGTGCTCCGGGTCACTGGAACAACCCAAATGCATAGTCCTGTATATACAAGTCGCTGTCAACCGCTAATCTCGACAGGCGGCACGAGACAGGCGAGAGGCGGTTGCCATGGACCGATGCGCCAGCGATGCGGACCTGGCCGAGCTGTTCGCGGCCGCGGGCCCGGAATCGACGCCCGCGTACGAGCGGATCAAAAGGCTGATCCGCACCCAGATCGGTGCCGGGCGCTGGCTCCCCGGCGATCAGCTGCCCTCCGAACCGCAAATGGTGCGCGCGCTCGGCATCTCCCGGATGACCATCAACCGCGCCTTCCGCGAGCTGACCGCCGCGGGCGTCGTGGTGCGGAATATGGGTGTCGGAACGTTCGTCGCACCCGCGAAGGTGACCTCACCGCTGTTCGAGGTGCGCAATATCGCCGACGAGATCCAGCGGCGCGGCCACCGGCACCGCACCGAGGTGGTGTTTCTGCGCAGCGAATCCGCCGATGCCGCACAGTGGCCCACAGATCGCGTATTCCATTCGCTGCTGGTGCATTTCGACGACGAGTCACCCATTCAGCTGGAGGACCGATTGGTGAATCCCGAAGCTGCGCCCGGCTATTTGGACCAGGACTTCACCGCGATCACCCCGAACCGGTACCTCAGCGAGGTCGCGCCGCTGGTCCGCGGCGAGCATGTGGTGGAGGCCGTACAGGGCAGCGCCGAAGAGTGTGCGCTGCTGCGCATCCGGCGCACCGAGCCGTGCCTGCTGATTTGCCGCCGCACCTGGTCTGCGGCGGCACTGGTGAGCTCGGCGCGGCTGCTGCACCCGGGTTCGCGCAGCAGGCTGGAGGGCGCGTTCGAGGTGTGAACCCGGCAATTCGGGCCGCAAACTTGTTCCGCTCTGGCACAGTTGGCGGATGGGCCGATCGCTGGCCGTCGTCTGCACGGCGCTGCTCGTATTCCTGACCGCATGCACGGCTGCCGAGCCCCCCGGTGGCAGCCCCTGGGCCGAATTACCGCTGCCCGCAAAGGATGCGCGGATATTGGCGTTCACGCCGATTGCCGGTGGCCTGCTCGTGCTCGGCTCGGTGCCGGGGCCGGATGGTAGGGCACCCGCCGCGTGGACCACATCGAACGGTCACGAATGGCGTTCGGTCGCGGTGGAACCGCACAGCCCCTATGCCTTTCAGACGGAGCTGATCTCCGCCGGAGTCGGTGATCGAATCACGGTGCTGGGCCAGGCCTTCGGCGGTGCGCACAGCAATCCGCGCATGACGGTATGGGGCGGCGACACCACGAAACTCGTCGAATTCCCGCAGGCCTTCGAGCTTTTCGGGGGACCGCACTCGATCGCGGTGAGCGCCGCGGCCGCGCTCGGCGGCACGGGGGTGCTGGTGGGCCAGTGGGATGGCAGCAGCCACCGGTACGGCGCGGCGGTGTGGACCTCGCCCGACAACGCGAACTGGCAGCGCTCGGCCGACGATCCCGCGCTGTCCTCGGCAGTGGGTGAGCAGACGGCCGCGGTGGGGGTGACCACCGGACCGCCCGGCTTCCTCGTAGTCGGAAACACCCAGCGCAACGGCGAATTCGAGCCACTGGCCTGGACATCGCGGGATGGTGCGAGCTGGCAGCGGATCGCGCTCCAGGGCTCCGGCGCGGTCGCGCAGCGGGCTGGTTGTAACCCTGACCGCTGTGTACTGCTCGGTCAGACGTTAGGGGACCGGCCGCATGCGCTCTGTTGGCCGACAACGGATTCGGCTCCGGTATCCGGGTTGGACGGTGCCGGCCTTGATATTTCGCAGGTACTGATGTCGGACTCGCGCCATTGGCTACCGATCGGGCCGGTTCTGGCCGTTATTCGGATCGACGGCACCGCTCACCTGGCCTTGATGAACTATGACTGCACCCATTGGGACGACATCCGCCTTCCGGTGCGGGCCGCCGAGGCCAGAATCGGTGCGCTGCAGGGCAATGGGGTGCAGGGCGGTGCGGTGCTGCTGGCGACAACGGATCAGGCCGCGAGCCGACTGTGGATCCAGTATCCGCCGACCGAGTAGACCGTCCGACAGCCCGCCCGGACGCGTTGCACTGCGCAAAAACGCATCCGGGCCGGTGCATCGGGCTCAGTCGAACCAGCCATCCATCCGCAGCGCGGTGGACATACTCCCGCGAATCCCCATCCGGCCGGTGGCCAGCAGCTGTAAACCACTGGCCTGCCTGGTGATGACGCGCAGGAAGGAGACATCGTCGATGGTGACCGTGACATCGGGCGGCAGACCCGCCGGACCCGTTGTCGCGGTGCATGTCCCATGCGAGACGTGCATATCCCAGATATCCGGGGCCGCGCCGATCTGCCAGCGCAGCACCGAGTCCACCCGTTTGGTCTTGCGGACATTGACGCTGGCGCACCAGAGTTCGAATATCCGCTCCAGGATCGCCTGGCGTTGCGCCGGATCGACCATCAGCTCGGTCAGTTCGTCATCGGATGCCTTGGCCACGAATTCGACGAATTCGGCTTCCGTTGTCTCGGGGCTCATTTCACCTCCCTGAGGGTGACGCGCGCCGCCTGCCGCGGCGTGCGTATCTCGTCGAGCCAGCGCGCGCCGATCGGCCCGACCACCCGCTGATAGGCGGGCCCGAGCAGGCGGTGCGCCAGTTCGAGCAGCCAGGCGTCGCGGCCGATGAGCACGCGGCCGCGTTCCGCGCGGACACCGGCGAGGATGGTCCGCGCGGCCGAAACCGCCGAAACGCCTGGGTCTTTGTCGAACGACGCCACCAGCGCGTCGACATCGATATCGCGCGCGGCGGTCGAATTCCGGACGATGCCCGTCTTCACCCCGCCGGGTATCACGCAGGTGACCTTGACCGGCCGGTGCTGCTCGCGCAACTCCATCCGCAGCGCCTCGGTGAACCCGCGCACCGCGAATTTCGATGCGGTATAGGCGCTTTGACCCGGAAACCCGACCAGTCCGAAGACGCTGGAGACGTTGACGACATGTCCGGCGCCGGAGGCGATCAGGTGCGGCAGGAACGCCTTGGTCCCGTTGACGACACCCCAGAAGTTCACCCGCAGCACACGTTCGAAATCGTCGAGATCCGACTCCTCGACCGATCCGGTGAATGTGGTGCCCGCATTGTTGAACACCACGTGCACCGCATCGAACCGGGACCGAATCTCATTGGCGTAGGCGAACATTCGATTCCGGTCACCGACATCGATGACGTCGCCGTGCACCTGTGCGTCCAATGCCCGCACTTGGCGCACCGTTTCGGTCAGGCCCGGCTGGTCGATATCGGACAGCGCCAGCCGCGCGCCGGACGCGGCCAGCTGTCTGGCCAGCGCCTGCCCGATGCCCGAGCCCGCACCGGTGACCACCACCGTCTTACCGAGGAATTCGGTCATCGCATCGCCCTGTCTATCTCGGCCAGCGGCGGTGCGCTGATCCTGGCCCCGCGGGCCGGCGCGAAGGCGACGTGCTTGGAGCTGGCCGCCTCCGGTTTACGCCGGTCGGTGGTGATGGCGCGGCGCGAGAGCAACACCCGCAGCACCTCGACGGCCTCCATCATCGCGAAATTCGCCCCGACGCAGCGGCGTGCGCCGCCGCCGAACGGAATCCAGGTGGACGGCGGAATCTCCGGGCCCAGAAAGCGTTCCGGCCGGAATTCGTCCGGCGCCGGATGATTGGCCGGATCGTTCTGCACGATGCCGATCATCGGCATCAGCGTCGCGCCCTTGGGCAGCCGGAATCCGGCCAACTCGACATCCTCGGTCAGTGTCCAGGTGACCTCGAAGATCACCGGATGCTGCCGCAGCGATTCCTTCACCACCGCATCGAGATACGCGGTGTCGTCGGTGAGCGCGGCCCTGGTCGCCTCCTTGGCCACCCGCGGGTTGCGCGCCAATTCGTGCAGCGCCCAAGCCAATCCGGTGGCCGTCGTCTCGTGACCGGCGATCAGCAGCGTGATCACCTGATCGCGAATCTCCTTGGGGCTCAGCCGATCATCGCCCTCGCCCGCGACGAGCAGGCGGGAGAGCACATCGTCGCGCTGTGCGAGATCCGGTACGCCGCGGCGTTCCTCGATCGTCGCGTAGATCAGCACGTCGATGCTGTGCAGCAGCTCCAGCGCGCGCCGCCACGGACCGTATCGGCGCGCGGCGGGCACGTTGAGGCCCATCAGCACGGCCAGGTCCATGCTGAGCAACTTGCCGAGCTGCGCGCGCAACTCGTCGAAGATCCGCCCATCGGCCATGCCGAAGGTGACCCGCGACATGATGTCGAGGGTGAGCTCGCGCATCCGGTCATGGCTTTCGAAAGTCGTTGCCAGCGGCCAGGTGTCGACCTCTTTCTCGGTGAGCTCCTGCACCGTTTCCAGATAGCCGCGCACCGCGGTCTTGCCGAACAGCGGCGCCATCAGCCTGCGCAGCCGCCGGTGTTCGGCACCGTCGGCCATGAACACCGACTGCTCGCCCATCACCGGCGACATCACCCGATTGCCTTCTCCGGCATTGAATCTCGACGGCGGCGAGGTGAACATCGCCCCGATGTGCGCGGGATCGTAGAGCAGGATCACCTTGCGCCACGGGTAGATATCGAGCGCGATCACGTCACCGTACTTCTCCCGCAGGCTCTTCGCCCACAGATGCCGCCACCAGGTGAAGATCGCGGTCTGCACCGGCCACGGCAGCCACGGCCCCGGCGGGGCGACCAGACCGCGGCCGCCCCCCGGTTCGATTCGTTCCATCAACATATTTCGCTCCGTGCCTCAGGCCAGGAACAGCCCGTGCTCTTCCATCTCACCGACACACTTGGCGAAGGCCTCCGCGATGTGATCGAGGTCGGCCGAGGTGTGCGCGGCGTTCAGGAAGAGTCCGTGCAGTTCCGGGAAGTACACGCCGTGCGGGCGCATGTAGTAGGCGAGCGCGATACTCGCTTTGATGTTGGTGCCGGCGATCTTGTCCCGCACCAGCTTCGGCGACGCGTAGTCGAAGGCGATGTTGAACATCGAATGCGAACCCTTGATCTTGCAGGCGATACCGCGCTCGTCGGTGGTCGCCTTCAGGTCGGCGATCAGCCTGCGGGTGTTCGCGTCCAGCTCCGCGTAGATTTCGGTATGGCCGCCAAGGTATTCCAGCACCGCGAGCCCGGCGGCGGTGGTGATCGAATTACCGCTCATGGTGCCGCCGACGAAGGCGCGCTCGTCGATATCGGTGAACGGGTCGCCGGTGGTCCGGCCGCGCTCCATCACCTCGGGCCGCCCGACCACCGCACCGCACGGCAGCCCGCCGCCGATGATCTTGCCGAGGCAGGTCAGATCCGGCCGCACGCCCGCAAGATGTTGTGCCCCACCGAAATGCACCCGGAATCCGGTGACGACCTCGTCGTAGATCAGCACGATGCCGTTGGCGGTGCAGACATCGCGCAGCTGCTGCAGGAACACCGCGTCGTATTCGAGGGTGGCGCCCGGCATCGGCTCGATGATCACCGCGGCCAATTCGTCCGCGTGCTTGGCGATGGTCTCGAACGCCGACGGGTGCCCGTACTGCAACAGCACGGTGCGATCGGTGACGGCCCGCTGCGCGCCCGCCGAATTGATCGGCCGCGGCTTGTATTTCTCGCCGCTGAACACGAACCACGAACTGACCGTGCCCTGATCGGTGAAGCCGTGGTAGTGGCCCTCGAATTTGGCGATCCGGTCGCGACGGGTGTGCGCCCGCGCCAGCCGCAGCGCGACCTGCACCGATTCGGTGCCGGAGTTGCAGAGGATGACGTTGGTCAGCGGGTCGAACGCGTCCGAAATCAGTTCCGCCAGATCGAGTTCCCCGCGGTTGCCCATCGCGTTGACCGCGCCCTTGGCCGCCGCCTTCTGAATCGCCTCCACCGCGACCTCGGGTGCGTAGCCGAGGATATGCGGTCCGTAACCGCAAGAGAGGTCGATGTATTCGTTGCCGTCGATATCGCGGACCTTGGAACCCTTTGCCTCCTCGATGATCATCGGGAACTGGCTCGGGAATACGTAGCGGTCCAAGTGCGTCGGCGCGATGAGCGCGCGCTCCGGATTGTCCTTGATCGCGATGGAGGCCGGGCTCATCGACCCGATCTCCTCCTCGAAGCGGGCCGCGAGGTCCTCGCTCATGTAGGGGGAGTAGCGGTCGTTGAAGCGGCGCGCGTTGGCCCAGATGTCGATCTGCGGGTCGACGACGGATACGAAACCCTCACCGGTTAGGAAGGCCAGCGAGAGCAGGGTGAACCGGGTGGTCGGCCGGGCGCCGTACTTGTTCAACAGCGCGATGGCGTCGTCGAAGAACGACATCGTCGACCACTTGTCGGTCTGCTCGAGGAAGTACAGCCGCAGGATCCCCGCCATATCCTCGGCGTAGGCGTCCCAGTGCTTGTCGAGGTCGCCGCGCTCCTCGAGGAAGGCGTTGGTGAACCGCAGCACGGCCTTGTCCCACTCCTCGCGGGTGCAGGCGAAGTAGAACCCGGCCAGCGCCCACTTGTCGTCCTCGTTCAGCTCGCCGACCAGGCCGAAGTCGAGCAGTACGATCTCGCCGCCCTCGCGGAACATGACATTGCCCGGATGCGGGTCGACGTGGAAGAGGCCGTGGAAGTAGGCCATGGTGTCGAAGGCGTCCTGCATGCGGCGGGCCAGATCCGGGCGCAGTTCCGGCGAGATCAGGTCGACGTCCTCACCGGAGATGCCGTCGATGTACTCCATCACCAGCACCCGGTCGGTGGAGAACTCCTCGAGCACCCGCGGCACCCGCAGGTACGGATGCGAGCTGAAGTTCTCCGCGATGGCGCGCTGCCGCTTGGCCTCCGCCCGCATATCGCACTGCCCGGTGACGAACGGCCGCAGCTCGTTGAAATTCGCTGGGCCGTCGAGCTTTCGGACCGCGGGAATGAGCGCGTGCGCGGTGTTCAGCAGCGCGCCGAGCACCGTGGCGCTGGCCTGAAGTCGTTCCGCCACACCGCGTTTGACCACCTTGATGGCGACGGTCTCACCGGATTTGAGCACCGCGCGGTGCACCTGGGCCACCGAACCGACCGCGACCGGCTGCCAATCGAAGTGTGCGAAAAGCTGATTCACCGGTGCGCGCAGCTGGGTGCGCAGCGTCTCCTCCAGATCCTTGCGGCTCATCGGCGGCAGGTTGGAGAAGAAGGAGCGGAATTCCTCGGTGGCGTCGCGGGGGAGCAGGCCGGTCTGGGTGCCGAGCACCTGTCCGGCCTTGATGTAGAGCGGGCCCATGTTGAGCAGGTAGCCGCGCAGCAGTTTCGCCGCGGTGACCTGGCCGGTCTCGCCCTTCTTACGGGCGCCGCTGAGCGCGTAGCGCGCGCCGTAGAATCCGGTCCACCAGAGCAGCCTGCCCGCTTCGACGGCGGCGAGGCCCGGCTTGGTCAGCGCGTCGGATAGTTTCCGCGAATCATTGGACATTGTCGTCTATCTCCTGAAAGTTCAAGCGGTTCAAGGGAGTCGGTAGGGGGCGCAGCCTGCGACGGAATGACCGTCGGCGGCCAGGAACAGCGCGTGTTCCGCGGTGCCGGGCGCGTCCTCGTCGAGCCAGGCGCGGTAGGCGAAGGGCAATGCCGCGCTGTGCGGGTTGCCCGGGGTTTCCGGGGTGAAGTAGCGATCGATACCGACAGCGGCGGCAACGGATTTGGCGAAACCGGGCCGGGGCTCGGCGGACAGCAGCACGGTGCGTGCCGGATCGATCCGCTCCTCGGTCAAGCAGCGCTGCGCCGCATCGATCGCGATCTCGAGCCCGCGCTCCAGCGCCGACTCCTCGGGCGGGATCACCATCACCGTGCTGCGGCCCTCGGTGCCCATCGCGGTGAGCGGGATGAAGCCCACCGGGCGTTGCGGCGCAACGGATCTCGCGCGGTACACCCGGCCGAAGCCGGATTCGTCCGTGCTCGGCTTCACCAGCACGGCCGCCGCTGCGGGCAGATAGGGGAAGTAGACGTCCTGCGGGGTGGTGCGGGCCGGATGCCCGTCGCCGGAGACGATGACGCCGACTCCCGCATCCTTGGCGCCGAACGTCGCGGTGGTCACCTCGATGGCGTCCAGGAATCCGCACGGGCCGTTCATCAGGTCGAAGGACAGCGCGGGCGCCGGCTGGCCGACATAGGACAGGTTGATGCCCGCGTGCTTCTGGATCAGCGCCGAGATGGCCGGCTCCATCAGGTTGTCGTCGCGGTATATGCCGGTGTTCACCAGCAGATCCACCTCGCTCGGGTCGACACCGGCCCTGGCCAGGCACTGGCGCACGGCCAGCGTCGAGCGGTCGATCGAGCCGAGCGCGTCGGATTCCGGGACGACGGCCGAGGCGAATATGGATATGCGCATGATCAGCTCCTCAGTGCGGAGACTCGCAGGGACATGTGGCCGTAGACCATCCCGGACGCGGACGGGATGACCAGAATTTTCGAACCCGGCGCGATGGTGCCCCGTTTCAAATGTTCGTGCAGTGCCACGAAATGGGAGGTCGACGCCGTATTGCCGAAGTCCTCCATGACGGTGAGGCTGGTCGGCGCGGGCACGCCGGACTCCCGTTCCAGCAGCGCGTTGATATAGTCCAGCGCCCGGCTGCTGAATTGGTGATGGAGTATGAAGTCGAATTTCTCTTCTTCTATCTTCGTGCCCCGGGCACGCAGGTAATCGAGATACCAGCGAATTCCCTGCAAATAACGTTCCTCGGTGTGCATCGACTTGTTGTCGGTATACATCGCGACGCCCTCGGTTTTATCGCTGGGTTTGCCGAGGCAGAATTCCGCGTAACCGGACGAGGTCATCAGGTCGACGTAATCGATGACATCGGCGTCATCGGTCGCGGTATCGATCACCACGCTCGCGCCCGCGTCGCCGACGCTGAGCGAGGCGAACTGCGGGTCGTACTGCTCGGTGATCTCCCGCACCGCGGTCTCGGCGATGGGGGTGATCTGCTCACCGCTCACCACCATCCCGGTGCGGGCAAGGCCCTGGCGAATCATCCGGTCCAGCACCATGACCCCGGTGACCATGCCCGCGCAGGCATTGCCGATATCGAAGGTCGCCGCGTTTTTCGCGCCGATACCGTCGGCGATCAGGCCGGAGAAGGCGGGTTCGATGCTGAACCGGTCCGGACCCCTGCGGCGGGTTATCGAGGTCGAGATCAATACGTCGAGATCCTCGGCGCGGTACCTGGATCGGGTCAGTGCATCCTCGGCGGCGCGGGTGGCCAGCACGAAAGAATCCTCGTAGCCGTCGGCGGAACGGTCGTAGACCCGGCGCTGCCGGACGCCGGTGAGGGCCTCGATCGGCGGCGCGGCGCGGGTCTCGATTTTGTCCAGGAGTTCGGCGGTCGAGACCGAGGTTGCCGGAAGATAGGTTCCGATCGATTCGATCCTGGTGTTCTTTTCTTTTACCGATGGCATCAGCGCAGCTCCATTCCAGGCTTTTCGATGGCCTTCTGGGCAATCGTTCAACAGGCCCGCGAGAACAGTCAACTTTCGATGTGACAAAAGTCCTTTTCGTGGTTTTATCGATGGGCATGCAAAAATACCGTGCCGACCAATGAGAATTTATGGTCCGCGCACGGCGAATTACCGGATCGCGACGATATTCTCCGCGTCGGACCGGAAAAATTACCGAGAGGCGCGGCCGATCATGGATCGGTCGCGCCATCGATTAACTGAGCAAGTTATTCCTATGAGCCTGCGGCCGGCGCGATCGCGCTGAGCCGAGCCTCCAGCCGATCACCGATCATGGCCGCGAAACCCTGCCAGCTCTGTGCGTTCTGGCGGGCCATCTCGTGGATCAGGTTCAGGCAGTGCTCAGGCAATTGTCCTGCCAGCTCTACGGATTCGGCCTTGCTGCGCGGTGCGGCGTCGAGCCAGCGCAGCACCTGACGCCCGGTCTCGGACAGGCGCAGCGACGGGTCGCGACGCAGCCGATCAATGAGCGAGGTGGCCGCAGCATCCGCATCGGATTCGGCGCGCGCCCGGCTCGGGTGGTGCGCGCCGGCGCGCCGCTGATCCCCAGATCGGGACGTGCTGGTCTCGCGAAGTCGGCGAACCCGTCCGTCGCGGCCCAACCGGGTAGGCGTTTGGGGAATTTCCCCAGCCGCGCGGCGGCGGATGGCGCCGACGGTCTTGTGATCGAGCCCGGTCACCACGCCGATCCTGCGGTCCGACCACGCCGGGTACATCAGCATGATCCGCAGCGAGGCGACCTTGCGGTCGCGCAGCGAGAGCGGCAGTCCGTGCGCGATATTCGACTGGACCGCGAGCACGAACGCCGCCTCCGCGCTGCCCTCGAAGAAGCGCACCGGAATCGCGCGCAGTCCCTTGGATTTCGCGGCCTGCAATCGGTGCAGGCCGTCGATGACGTGCATGGTGTCGCGGTGGACGACGATCGGCGGCAGTGGTCCATCGGTTTGCGCGAGCAGTTCCGCGTGACCGCTGTCCACCGCGCGTACCCGCAGAAACTCGCTGCTTTCGACCGCATCAATGGGAACCTCCACCACCTCGTCGGAGATTCCGTTCACGGTAATCGGAACGGTGTTGCCGATCGCTTGACGATAATCGACGACACCAGCATTTTCCCGCCCCGCCGGTTGCCGTCCTCCGGTACCGGCTGACTGTCCATTCATGCTGAATCACCCCTGCGCGGGCGCGCGCTAGCCATTTCGCCACACGCCCCAGTCGTATCTCATCGAGAGATCGAAAAGACCGAGCTCAAGCACAACGTGGGCACCCCAGTGGGCCGAACCGCTCGTCACTCGCTGTCGTGAAGAATTATTGCATGTTGATTACGGCGACGCCAGGAAACGTGCACAAACGTGACAGTCAGCTCAGGATATGCGAAAAGCGCTGGACAACGAACCGTTCCGTATGTGAACAAGATCACACATGCTCGGATTTCCGTTTCAGCAAGACGACTTTTCGGTTAACGGTTCCACTTGGCAAGAAGAATCCTTTTCTCCGCCATTGTGGTAGCCACCAATTCCATGGGCCGAACAGCCGCAGCAGCGCCGGCACGAGCACCAGCCGGACCAAGACCGCGTCGATCGCGACCGCGACCGCGAGGGAGAAGCCGATCTGCTTGTCCTCCAACACATGTGCGGTCACGAAGCTGCCGAAGACGACGACCATGATGGCGGCGGCGGTGCTGATCGGTCGCGCCGTGTGGGACAGTCCGGCGGCGACGGCGCGCTCGTTGTCCCGGTCCATGTCCCATATTTCCTTTATGCGCCCGATGAGAAAAACTTCGTAATCCATCGACAGTCCGAAGAGCGTCGCGAAAACAACGGTCGGCAGGAATACCTGGATGAATCCGCGGCTGTGGAAATCGAATAGAGATTCGCCGAGACCCCATTGAAATACCGCGACGGTCGTGCCCATGGCCGCGGCGATGGCGATCAAATTCATCACAATCGCCTCGATGGGCAGCAGCGCGCTCCGGAAAACAATGATCAGGAATATCAGTGACATCGCCAAAACGAGTCCGAATACCAGTGGCGTTTTATCGGTGATTTCCGCGCCGAAGTCGACGTATTCGGCGGTCGCGCCGCCGATCCGTAGCGTCGGCCCGTCGTTCTCGGCGACCTTCCGCGCATCGGCGCGCAGTGATTTCACCAGATTCGTGGCGTCCGGGGAATCGAATGCCGGTCGCAGGATGACGGTGGCCACCGTGCGCCCGTCGGCGGTTTCCGGCAGCACCTGGGCGATGCGCGGGTCCGTTGACAATTTGTTGAAGAACGCCTGTGCGCGCTGTGCCTGATCGGCGTTCAGCGGGCCGGTGTCGGCGGTGGTCGCGACGATTTGCAGCGGCGCGAGCAGGCCGCTCGCGAATTTCTGCTCGATCACCTGGGTCGCCTTACCCGACGGCTGCTGGGACAGTGCCTGCACGCCCGCGTCCAGGCCGAACTTCACCCCCGTCAGCGGCAGTGCGAGCACGGCGAGCGCGGCCGTAGCGGCCAGGGCGAAGACCACCGGCCGCCGCATGATGCCGTGCGCCCAGCGCTCCCAGCCGCCGCGGGATTTCCCGTCGCGGGTATCGGGCGGTTGGAAGGCGGCGGGCAGCGAACCCGCGTTGACTCTGTTGCCGAGCGCCGAGAGCACCGCGGGCAGCAGCGTCATCGAGACGAGTAGCGAGGCGGCCACCGCGGCGGCGACTCCGCCCGCGACGGCGCGGAAAATCGGCACCCGCACCACGAACAGCGCGCCGAGCGAGATCATCACGATCAGCCCGGAGGCGAGGATATTGCGGCCCGTCGTATCGATGGTCACCGCGACGGCGTGTGTGATCTTCGTGCGCTTGTCCGCTATCTCGCTGTGCGCCAACTCTTCTCGGAATCGGCTCACCAGGAACATGGAATAGTCGATGCCGACGCCGGTGCCGATCATGGTGGCGACCGCGAGCACCAGGGTGTCGAAGTGCAACAGCGTGGACAGCAGGAAGATCAGCCCGTACGCGCCCGCGATACCGGCCACCGCGACGCCGACCGGCACCACCGCCGCGACCACCGCGCCCATCGCGAGCACGAGCAGCAGCAGCGCGACGGGCATGCCGATGGATTCGGCCTTGGTCGTATCCTCGACGCCCACCTCGATCTGATCGTTCTGCTGCGGGGAGTGCCCGGTGAGTCCGACGTAGATCATGCTGGAGCTGTATTTGTGCAATTTCGAGGTCAGCTCCTCGGCGATCTCGCCGCGGCGCGTCTCGTTGCCGTCGAGGCTGACGATGGCGATGGCGGAGCTGTGATCGTCGGCGAGCAGGTTCATCGGCGCGCCGTCGAGCGGCCCGATCGCGTCCGAAACCCCGTGTGTGGTGCGGACCGCGGTGAGCACCCTGGTGATCAGCTCGCGATATTCCGGCGTTTCGACCGCGCGGCCGTGCCCGTCGAAGACGATGACGTCCTGCTCGGCGCCGATACTCGGGAAGTGATCGGTCAGAATCGTGCGCGCGGCCGCCGATTCCGCCGAATCGACGGTGAAATCCGGTGCCCGCAGCCGGTTTTCGAGAATGGGAACGCAGATCGCGCAGGCCACCAGCAGCACCGCCCAAATACCAAGCGCCACACGCCAATGTGCCGCGACGAAGGCGCCCCACCGATAACCGAAGCCCAGCCGGCGTGCCGATTCGGCCCGCTCCAGTACCGAATCCAGTTGTGCCATCGCACATCTCCCGCCTGAAAGCGACTCCCAGCTGTCCGCGAGTCTACGAGCGGTTCGCGGAATCCTGCAAGTCACTTTCTGTTTCGCCGGGGCGCTGGGTAAGCTGTGGCAGGTGACCCGTTCAGAGTTGAACGCGCCCACGTCGAAGGCGACCGGTTCGGTGTGGGAGCGCAAGAAATTGCACGCCATGCGCGAGATCCAGCGCGTCGCCCTTGATCTCTTCGATGAGCACGGCTTTCGAAATGTGACGGTGGAGCAGATCGCCACCGCGTCCAATGTGTCCCCCAGCTCGATCTACCGCTACTTCGGCACGAAGGAGGCGCTGATCCTGTGGGACGAATACGACCCGCAATTCATCGAGCTGCTCGCCCAGGAGGGCGGCGAGGTGGTGACGCCGGCGGAGTTCGTCGGCATGATTCGCGCGGCGGTGCCCGCGCTGGTGCAGGAATTGGCCGCTGACGAGGAGCGCATCCGCCGCCGGATGCGATATGTGGTGAGTCAACCCGATGTGCGCGACGGCCTGGCCCGGCAGACCAGGCAGCTGGAGGGCGTGCTGCGCGCGGTGATCGCGCAGCGCATCGGCCGCGGCGCGGGCGATCTGGATGTCCGGCTGCTCGCGGCCATCGCGGCCTGGGGTTTCGACGCCGCGCTCGACTACTGGGGGGAAACCGGTTTCGAACTGCCGCTCGCGGATGCGCTGACCTATGTGATCGAGGCGCTTACCCGCAGTGCCGAGGCGGTCCTGTCGTTTCCGCCGCCCGATCTAGGGCCCAAGGACACTCCCGGACAATCCTGAAAGTCACTTGCAGGTTACGGTGCCGGAGGCGTAGAGTCACCGGTTACGTGATAGTCACTGTCTAAATTTTTGGGGTGGCGGCATGATTTCAGGGGAATCTTCTAACCCGTACCGCACGATCGTCGTCGGGGCCAACGGCTCCGCGAGCTCGTTCGCGGCACTACGGCGGGCAGCGATATTGGCCAGGGTCGCGCGGGCCGAACTGGTCATCGCCTGCGCGTACGACCGGGCATACGGGGCGGATCGACATTCCCCGATCGGATCGTATAAGGACGCCGAACATCTACTACAGGTCACCGCGGCCGTCGACACCATCCTCCAGGCGGCGGTCGGGCATGCCGAGGCGCTGGGGGTCGAACGGATAACGCCGTTCGCCGTGCCGGGTACACCCCGTGACGGATTGCTCAGTGTGGCAACGGATTACGAGGCTGACCTGATGGTTATCGGGAACAGGGAAGCGGGCTCGAGCGCGGTCTGCGACTGGGTCGGGCCGGTCGGTCACGCCGTCGCCAACCATTCCGAGGCGGACGTGCTGCTGGTCCGGCCCCGCGGGCGCTTCGGCTGTTGTTCGCCGCTGGCCGGGGACGAGGTGGCGCGATGACCAGGATCCTGATGCTCGGCGGGGCCGGGCAGATGGGACAGTCCGCGGCGCGGATACTCGCCGCCGCACCGGCGGTCGATCGGCTCGTGCTCACCGATCTGGATGCCCGGCGTGCCGCGGACTTCGCGAAAACCTTGGGCCCCAAGGCTTCCGGCATCGGGCTCGATGTCACCGACGAACTCGCGCTGCGCGCCGCACTGGCCGACTGCGATCTGGTGCTCAACACCGTCGGCCCGTATTTCCGCTTCGGCGAACCGATTCTGGCCGCGACCATCGCCGCCGGACGCAACTACATCGATATCTGTGACGACTGGGAGCCGACGCTGGCCATGCTGGCGATGGACGAAAAGGCCCGTGCGGCAGGTATTTACGCGCTGGTCGGAATGGGTAGCAGTCCGGGTGTCGCCAATATGCTCGCGGTGACCGCGGCGCGTGAACTCGACACCGTGGACAGCATCGTCACCGCGTGGAGCGCCGAGGACGCCCGCACGGCGGTCTCCGACGACGGCCCCAGCGCCGCCTTCGTGCACGGCATGCACCAGATCAGCGGCAGCATCAGGGTGGTCTGCGACGGCGTCCACGTGGATCGCCCTGCGCTGGAACGGATTCGGATCGACTACCCGGGCATCGGGCGCGGTGTGGCATGGAGCTTCGGGCATCCCGAGGCGGTCACCCTCGACCGGGCCTTCCCGGAACTGCGCGGCAACACCAACGCCATCGTCGCGGACAACCTGTTCATCGGCGTATGTCATCTGCTGCGCTGGGCGGTCGGCGCAAAGCTGTTCACGGTCGACCGCGCCGCCGCCGTCGCGCATCGCATCGTCCCTCTGCTGCCCGCATCGGGTCTCATCAAACCGGGCGCCCTGCCCCGCTGTTCGCCGTGGCCACCGGTTTGAAGGGTGGTGAAAAAGCCACTGTCGCAACGGCTCTCGCCCAGGCCCCCGGCGCCGGCATGGCCGAGAACACCGGCGTCCCACTGGCCGTCGCCGCCCTGCTGCTCGCCGACCGAACCGACGCCAAACCAGGCGTCCACACCCCCGAAACCCTCCTCGACCCCAAGGACTTCTTCGCCGGCTTCGCCCCCTACTGCATCGGCAACCCGCCCCCCGACGCCATGACCGCCACCACCCGCTCCTGGGCCACCCCCGACGAAAACCGCGAAAGTCTCCGCGTCTCCCTCCTCACGGCCTTCTTCGCGGCCTGAACGTTGGGGCGCAGCTCCCTCGATACGGGCTGTTTGCCTCGGTACGGGGAATGATCCCGCGAGATTCCATCGGCGGGACCGAATCGGCTGGTTAACGCGGGTTGGGTGGGTGGCGATATTTGAGCACACGAAAGTCGTGCCGGGTGATCGCTGAGCGGTGGGGACAGTCGGAGTTCGACAGGAGTACAGCTGTGGCCACTACACAGGGCGTGGCGGCGGGGACCGGCACGCTGCAGACGTTCACGTTGGACGATCTCGCGCAGTACACGCGGGAGGGGGAGTTCGGGGTGACGGCCAGCCCGGATTTCCGGGTGTTCTATGTCGGCCGCGACGATGTGCACGGGGTGCTGGTGCACCTGTTCAGCCGGGTGCGGTTGAGCGTGAAGATGAATATGTTCGGCTACGACGATGACGAGCTGAACGATCTGATCTTCGGGCTGGCGCAGGATCCGACGGTGATGGTTCAGGTCACCCTCGACAAGTCACAGGCCAACGGGGTGCACGAGAAGCAGATCCTGGCCTCCGATACGGCGAAGGATCCGGCGGTGTTCGCGGCGGATTTCGCGGTGGGACAGTCGGCGACCCATCAGATCAGCCACACCAAAGGCGGTGTGCTGGACGGGATCGTCGCCTTCGAGGGTTCGACGAACTGGTCGAGCTCCGGCGAGGGCATCGGCATCGCCCTCGGCAAGGCGAAGCAGGCGCCGGGATTCAAGGCGCAGAACAATTCGCTCGCGGTGTACACGAATCCGTATGAGATAGCGAAGTTTTCGGCCAGGCTCGACTACGAGCACGGGATCGCGGCACATCAGCCGCAACCGCAGATCTGACCGGAACCAGCCCGATCCCGTTGACCACCAACGGGATCGGGCACGGCGTCAGGCTACCGCGACCAAGCGGGCCTGATTCGCGGTGACGTCGTCGGCCGCCTCGTTGGCGGCAAGCTCGGCCTGCACGCGGTCCCGGTAGCGGGTCACCTCGCGCTCGACATCCGCTGCCTCCCAACCGAGATGCGGCGCGATGAGCTCCGCGATCACCGGCGCGGCGGTGAGACCGCGATCGGCCACCTCGATGGAGATGCGGGTGCGTCGGGTCAGCACATCGTCGAGATGCAGTGCGCCCTCGTGTGTCACGGCGTACACGGCCTCGGCGGCGAGGTATTCCTCGGCCCCGGGCAGTGTTTCAGCCAGCGCCCGGTCACCCTCGATGAGCTCGAAGATGTCGGCGATCGCGGAACCGTAACGGCCGAGCAGATGTTCGACGGTGGCCGTCGGCAGTCCGGCGCGCGCGGCGACACCGGCGACGTCCTCGGCCAGTTCCTGGTAGCCGACGGCGCCGAGCAGCGGCAGCTTATCGGTGACCGACGGCGCCACCGCGCGGCCGAAGCCCTTGACGGCGGCGTCGACGACGTCGGCGGCCATCACCCGGTAGGTGGTGTACTTGCCGCCCGCGATCACGAACAGACCCGGAACCGGTTCGGCGACAGCGTGTTCCCGCGACAGCTTGGTGGTGTCGCTGGACGAGGCGCCCGAGAGCAGCGGCCGCAGCCCCGCGTAGGTGCCGACGATATCGGCCTCGGTGAGCGGTTCGCGCAGCAGCGAATTCACGTGATCGAGGATGTAGCGGATATCCGCCTGACTTGCCGACGGGTGGTTCTTGTCCAGCGCCCAGTCGGTGTCGGTGGTGCCGATGATCCAGTGCGCGCCCCACGGGATCACGAACAGCACGCTCTTCTCGGTCCGCATGATCAGACCGCTGTCGAGATCGAGGCGCTCGCGCGGCACCAGGATGTGCACACCCTTGGAAGTGCGCACGTGGAACGGGAATTCGACGCCCGTCATCCGGTTCATCTCATCGGTCCACACGCCGGTCGCGCTGATCACGCTGCGTGCGCGCACGGTGTATTCGTGGCCGGTCTCCAGATCGGTGACCTGCGCGCCGACCACCCGCTCGCCCTCGCGCAGCAGGCCGGTCACCTTGGTGCGGGTGAGTACGGTCGCGCCGTGCCGCGCGGCGGTGCGGGCGATGGTCATGGTGTGGCGCGCGTCGTCGACCTGCGCGTCGTAGTACCGGATCGCGCCGGTGAGCGCGTCGTGCCGCAGCGCGGGCGCCAATTCCAGTGCCCGCGAACGCGTCAGGTGCCGATGCATGGGCAGGGCCCTGGCGCCGCCCATGGTGTCGTACAGCGCGACGCCCGCGCCGATGTACGCGCGCTCCCACACCCGGTGCTGCAGCGGGAACAGGAACGGCACCGGGCGCACCAGGTGCGGGGCCAGCTTGCGCAGCAGCAGGCCGCGCTCCTGCAGCGCCTCCCGGACCAGCCAGAAGTCGAGCTGTTCCAGGTAGCGCAGGCCGCCGTGGATCAGCTTGCTGGAGCGGCTGGACGTGCCCGCCGCGAAATCCCTTGCCTCGACCATGGTTACGGTCAGGCCGCGGGCCGCCGCGTCGAGTGCGGCGCCGGCGCCGACCACGCCGCCGCCGATCACCAGCACATCGATTTCGTTGTCACCCAGCGCGTTCAGCGCCGCGGCGCGGTAAGTGGAGTCCAATCGTGCGGACACTGTGATCTCCTTGCTTCGTAATCAATAGAACGTTCTGGGCTACCGGGTGATTCCGGTCAGTCGTCGACATCCACCCAGTCGAGGGTGCGTTCGACGGCCTTCTTCCAACGGCCGTAGCCCTTTTCGCGCTGCTCCTCGGTGTAGGTGGGCTCCCAGCGCTTGGCTTCCTGCCAGTTCTGTTCCAGCTCATCGGTATTGCGCCAGAACCCGACCGCGAGACCGGCCGCGTACGCGGCGCCGAGCGCGGTGGTTTCGGCGACCACCGGCCGCGATACCGGAACGCCGAGGAAATCGGCCTGCAACTGCATGCAGAGTTCGTTGGCGGTGACGCCGCCGTCCACCCGCAGCGTCTCGAGTTTCACACCGGAATCGGCCTGCATCGCCTCGACCACGTCGCGGGTCTGGTAGCAGATGGATTCCAGTGTCGCCCTGGCCAAATGGGCGTTGTTGCTGAACCGGGACAGCCCGACGATGACGCCGCGCGCATCCGAGCGCCAGTACGGCGCGAACAGTCCGGAGAAGGCGGGCACGAAGTAGACGCCGCCGTTGTCCTCGGCCTGCCGGGCCAGCGATTCGCTCTGTGCCGCACCGGAAATGATGCCGAGCTGGTCGCGCAGCCACTGCACGGCCGAACCGGTGACCGCGATCGAGCCCTCCAGCGCGTACACCGGCTTGGCCTCGCCCAACTGGTAGGCGACGGTGGTCAGCAGGCCGTGCTGCGAGCGCACGATTTCGGTTCCGGTGTTGAGCAGCAGGAAGTTTCCGGTGCCGTAGGTGTTTTTCGCCTCGCCGGGCCGGAAGCAGACCTGGCCGACGGTGGCCGCCTGCTGATCGCCGAGCACGCCGGCCAGCGACACCGCGCCGCCGAACGGGCCGTCGGCCCGGGTGGTGCCGAACAGTCCGGGATTCGAGGACGGTGCGATGGCGGGCAGCATGGCCCGCGGAATCCCGAAGATCGCCAGCAGTTCGTCGTCCCAGTCGCAGGTCTCCAGGTCCATCAGCATGGTGCGGCTGGCATTGGTCGGATCGGTGATGTGCACGCCGCCGTCGACGCCGCCGGTGAGGTTCCACAGCAGCCAGCTGTCGGTGGTGCCGAAGATCGCGTCACCGCGTTCGGCATCGGCGGCAACGCCGGGGACGTTGTCGAGGATCCAGCGCAGCTTGCCGCCGGAGAAGTAGGTGGCGGGCGGCAAACCGGCCTTGCGCCTGATGGTTTCGCCGTGGCCGGCGCGCTCGAGTTCGGCGGCGATCTTGTCGGTTCGGGTGTCCTGCCAGACGATCGCGTTGCAGTACGGCCGCCCGGTCTTGCGGTTCCACACCACGGTGGTTTCGCGCTGGTTGGTGACGCCGACCGCGGCCAGGTCGCTCGCATCCAAATTCGCCTGGGTCAGGGTGGTTTGGATGACGGCGCGGGTGCGCTCCCAGATCTCGGTGGGGTTGTGCTCGACCCAGCCCGCGCGCGGCAGGATCTGCTCGTGTTCCAGTTGGTGGCGGGCGATTTCGTTGCCGCCGTGATCGAACACCATGAAACGGGTGCTGGTCGTGCCCTGGTCGATGGCACCGACATACCGACTCATGACTCGAGTCCTTTCAGGAAAAGCAAAGGGAGAGAAGGGAAATCAGAAGAAGAAGTGTGCCGCGACGCCGGCCAGCAGGCCACCCGCCAGCGGGCCGAGGACCGGCACCCAGGCGTAGCCCCAGTCGGAGTCCTTGCGGTTCGGCGCGCCCGGGTTCTCGGGCAGCTCCGCGCTACCCGCGGCGACCGGAACCCGTTGTGGCGCGGTCTTGTTGACGGGCAGGAGGGCGTGCGCGATGCGCGGCCCGAGGTCGCGGGCGGGGTTGATGGCGTAACCGGTGGGTCCGCCGAGCGAGGCGCCGATGCCGACCACCAGCAGCGCGGCGGCGAGCGGGCCGAGGCCGGTCTGGGTGTGACCGAAGGCGAGGATGCCGAAGACCAGCACGAAGGTGGCGATCACCTCGGTGAGGAAGTTCCATCCGTACGCCCGGATCTCGGGGCCGGTGGAGAAGACGCCGAGCTTCTTGGCGGCGTCGGGTTCGGCGTCGAAATGCCGCTTGTAGGCGAGGTAGGCGGCGACCGCGCCGAGGAACGCGCCGAACATTTGCCCGCCGAGATAGGCGACGGTGTTGGCGAATGTGACGTCGATACCCGGTGCGTATTGATCCGCGCCGCTGGCCAGGATGCCGATCGTCAGCGCGGGGTTGAGGTGGCCGCCCGATTTATAGGCGACGTAGGCCCCGGCGAGCACGCCGAACCCCCAGCCGAAATTGATCATCAGCCAGCCGCCGTCGAAACCTTTCGACTTGTTCAGCAACGCGTTCGCGACCACGCCGGCGCCGAGCAGCAGCAGGATTCCCGTGCCTAGTGTTTCGCTCAGGAAGATCGAGCCGAAGTTCACCGTTGAGCCTCCGTTTAAAGCAGCCGCACCATCGCGGCCGAGTCGAGGCTGACGTTACGACCGGATTACCGGTGCGGACAGCGGACACGTTCGACAATGTCGAACGCTTTCGGTAGAGGTGGGATGTATGGCCCGCTAAAGTCCGGACTCTTGGAGTCGCCTATGGCGTGGCTCACACTGTGTTTGGTGGTATCGAATGTGTTGCTGTGCGGTTACCGCGTGTTCGACATTGTCGAATGAACAGGATCCGGCTATGTTTCCGCACATGCTGTTCGGTTTCGCCTCCTGTCGTATCCGGGGGCACTGACCGCTCATGCCTGGACCGATCCAATCGATCGAACGGGCCGCGGCCGTGCTGCGGCTGCTCGCCCGCGGCTCCGGCCGGCTCGGTGTCGGCGATATCGCCGCGGCGCTCGACCTCGCGAAGCCCACCGCCCACGGAATCCTGCGAACCTTGCAGGGTGTCGGCTTCGTGGACCAGGACCCAGGCACCGGAAAATATCGGCTCGGCACCGCCCTGCTGAGCCTGAGCACCAGCTACCTCGATGCCAATGAGCTGCGGTCCCGGGCGCTGAACTGGGCCGACGCCCTCGCCTCGCGCACCGGCGAGGCGGTGCGGATCGCCGCGTCGGTGGCTGACGCGGTCGTCGTCGTACACCATGTCTTCCGGCCGGACAACAGCGAACAGGCGCTGGAGGTGGGGGAGGAGCTCCCGGCACACGCCACCGCGCTCGGCAAGGTGCTGCTCGCCTACGACACCGAACTGGCCGCCGCGGTCCGCGGCAGCGAACTCGTCCGGCTGACCCGCCGCACCATCGTCGATCGGGCCGCGCTCACCAGGGCGCTGGCCGCGGTCCGCCAGTCCGGCTGGGCGGGCGACACCGAGGAATTCCGGCCGGGCGAGGCCGGAATCGCCGCGCCCATCCGCAGCCACGGTGGTCTGGTGGTCGGTGCGATCGGGATCAGCGGAACGGTAGATCGTTTGTGCGACAGTCAATTACGATTCAGACAGCCGCTGATCGGCCAGGTCCGCAGTGCGGCACAGTCGATTTCGCGCGACCTCGGTGCCGGGCAGTGACGGCGCACCGCATCGGCGCAACCTCCGTCCTTCCGGCGAATTCGGAGTTACAGGCGAAACCAGTTGGCCAGCAAATAATTTCAGACAGTTCCCAACGAAATCGCCCGGGCCCCCGCGCCCGCACGAACGACGGAATCGTGACAGCGTCGGAATAGCGGAATTTCGGCCGAGTTGGCCGAATTGTGACCAAGCCGACTGGACGACATCCGGACGACGGATCGCCACCGAGCCGGGACGACGGGATCGCCGACAGAGAGGCAGCGAAAAACAGATGGCGCAACAGTATGTGCTGGCGATCGATCAGGGCACCACCTCCACCAGGTGCATCCTGTTCGATCAACGCGCTCGCCTCGCGGGCGTGGCCCAGCGGGAGCATCAGCAGCGCTATCCGCGACCCGGCTGGGTCGAGCAGGACGCGATGGAGATCTGGCGCAATGTGGAACGCATTGTGCCGCAGGCGCTGCGCGATTCCGGAATCACCGCCGATCAGGTCGCGGCCATCGGTATCGCGAATCAGCGGGAGACCACCGTGGTGTGGGACCGCCGCACCGGCGTCCCGATCCGCCGCGCCATCGTCTGGCAGGACGTGCGCACCGAGGAACTGGTCAGCGAACTCGCGGAAAAACCTGGGGCGCAACGTATCCGGGAACTATGCGGCCTACCGCTGGCCACCTACTTCGCCGCGCCGCGGCTGCGCTGGCTGCTGGACAACAGCGCGGGCCTGCGGGACCGCGCCGAACGCGGCGAGGTGCTGTTCGGCACCATGGAAACCTGGCTGATCTGGAATCTCACCGGCGGCGCCGACGGCGGCGTCCACCTGACCGATGTCACCAATGCCAGCCGCACGCTGCTGATGAATCTGTCCACTCTCCAGTGGGATTCGGAATTGCTGGCGTTCTTCGGAATTCCGGAGGCGATGCTGCCGCGAATCCAGGCGTCCACCGCGCCATACGGAAAGACCAGCACCGTGGTGCCGGGTATCCCGATCGCGGCGGCGCTCGGCGATCAGCACGCCGCGTTGTTCGGGCAAACCTGTTTCGCGCGTGGGGAAACCAAATGCACCTACGGCACCGGCGGCTTCCTGATGATGAACACCGGCAGCGAACTGGTGCGTTCCGAACACGGACTGCTCACCACCATCGGCTATCAGATCGAGCGGGAACCGGTGTACGCGCTGGAAGGGCCGATCGCGGTGACCGGCTCACTGGTGCAATGGATCCGGGACAATATCGGTTTGGTGGCCAGCGCGCCGGAGATCGAAACCCTCGCCGCGACGGTCGAAGACAACGGCGGCTGCTATATCGTGCCCGCGTTCTCCGGGCTGTACGCGCCGCACTGGCGCAGCGACGCGCGCGGCGTGATCGTCGGGCTCACCTCCTATATCACCAAGGGGCATCTGGCTCGTGCGGTGCTGGAGGCCACCGCGTGGCAGACCCGCGAGGTGGTCGACGCGATGAACGCCGACTCCGGGCTGCAGGCGCGCACGCTGCGGGTCGACGGCGGAATGACCGCGGACAACCTGCTGATGCGCATCGTCGCCGATGTACTCGATATCCCGGTGGTGCGCCCGTTCGTCGCCGAAACCGTATCGCTCGGCGCGGCGTACGCGGCCGGACTCGCCGTCGGCTACTGGCCGGATCTGGAGGGGCTGCGCCGCAATTGGCGGCCCGCCGCGCAGTGGACGCCGCGGATGGATCCGCGCGAGCGCGCCGACGAATACGAGAACTGGCAGCGCGCGGTCGCACTCACCTTCGGCTGGGTGCGGCGCAAGAACCGTTGACGTAAAACTCGCGCGCCACGCCGGGTGTGGGAAGAACCCAAGTGGCGATGCCGTGTCCGAAACGTTATGCTCTTGCGCGAGATTCGAAACTGCCTGTCGGTCCGCGTATTTGGCGTGGGCTGCCGAGCTGACCCGGGAAATTGGAACGGGCCCAAGGGATTACCCGTTTTCCTTTGGTGCGCGCGAGTGCGGAAGTGCGGAACTTGTCACAGTCATTGAATCCGCCGGATGGCGAATCCGGGGAGCCGGCCGCGCGCCTACCCTATTCGGTGCTGACGACGACGGCCGCCGTCACCGCGGTCATCGTGCTGGTCTCGGTGTTCTTGGCACCGGCCGATTTTCGCCTACCGCTGGCCATCGGTTCGGGGATTGCCGCAATTGTGCTGTGCGCCACCATAACCGCCGCCGTCTATTACCGAGGCGAGGCGGTGCGGGCGAAACAGGTCGCCGCCGCATCGGTCGCCGAGGCCGCTGACAGCGTCGCGGCCGCCAACGAGACCATCGCCACCGCGAATACCGCGGCCTACGAGGCGATCGCCGCCGCGAACGAGGCGGCCCAGGCGCACGCCTGGACGGCCAAGGACAGCGAAAGCCGAAGGGCCGCCGCGATGGCCGCGTTCGCGGGCGCGGCGGGCCGGATGCAGGCCATGACCACCAGCATGCTCGCCGAACTGCGCGAGATGGAGCACCGGCACGCCGACCCCAAGGTGCTCGCCGACCTGCTGCACCTGGATCACCGCACCGCGCAGGCCGGACGCCTCGCCGACAGCATCGCGGTGCTCAGCGGCGCGCGCTCCGGCCGCCGCTGGGCCAAACCGATTGCGATGGAATCGATTCTGCGCGGCGCGATGGGCCGGGTCGCCGGTTATCAGCGGGTCCGGCTGCGCGCCATCGCCGAGATCGCGATCGCGGGCCACGCCGCCGAGGGCGTCATGCACGCGCTCGCCGAACTCATCGACAACGCGTGCAATTTCTCGCCGCCCACCACCGAAGTGCACGTCTACGCCGCGGAGGTGCCCGCGGGCGTTGTGCTCACCATCGAGGACAGCGGCCTGGTGATGAGCGAATCCGCGCTGCGCCGTGCGGAATCGGCGGTGTCCGGCGGCGGCGCCGCGGCATCGGACCTGTCCTCGCTCACCGGAACCCGGCTCGGGCTCGCGGTGGTCGGCCACCTCGCGCGCAAACACGGCCTCACCGTTTCCTACCGGCCCTCCGCCATCGGCGGCACCGCGGTGGTCGTCGTGGTGCCGAGGGATCTCACCGCCCGCCTGGACCGTTCGCAGACCGGCCCGATGGCCGCGCTCACCCCGCCGCCGCAGGCGCCCGCCCCCGAACCGGTCGCGGTGCCCGCCCTCGCCACCGCCGAATCGACGCTGCCGAAGCGCCGCCGCGGCAGCACGCTGGCCGCGGTGCACCCCGACGGCCTCGCCGCGCCGCGTGCCGTCGCCGACCCGGTCGACGCGCCCGCGAAACCCGCGGCGCTGGGCGCGTTCCAGCGCGCCATGGCGCGCCGCGACGCGGGCGATCCGCCGCCATCCGCCCCGCCCCCGACCGTGGAGAACGATCGATGACAACGTCCGCACCGGCCCAACTCACGTGGCTACTGGAACAACTGCTGACCCGGACTCCGCACGCCCGGCATGCCCTGCTGCTATCCAGCGACGGCCTGAAGATCTGCCACACACCGGAATTGAGCGTCGACAAGGCCGACCAACTCGCCGCCATCGCGGCGGGCATCCAGAGCCTCTCGCACGGTGCGTCGGTGGAATTCGGCGACGGCCGCAGCGGTGTGCGCCAATCCATGACCGAGTTCTACGGCGGCATCCTGTTCATCGTCGAGGCCGGTAGGGGCGCGCATATCGCGGTGATCGCCGCCGAGGAGGCCGATGCGGGCCTGGTCGGGCACAACATGCGTGAGCTGGTGGAACAGCTCGGCGACCATCTGTCCGCCGCGCCCCGGGTGACCGGCGCGGGCACACGGTGACCGGGAGTAAGCCGTGACCAGGGGCAGACCCGGGCGCGACGACGACCCGGACCGGCTCTACACGCTGACCGGCGGCCGCAGCAGGCCGGACTCCGATGCCTTCGACCTGGTCACCCTGGTGGTCAGCGAATGCGAACCGGTGCCGGGCATGCAATCCGAACATGTCGCCATCCTCGATATGTGCCGGGCCCCGACGGCCGTCGTCGAGATCGCGGCCGAGCTGCGGCTGCCGGTCGGCATCACCACCATCCTGCTGTCGGATCTGCTGCACGCGGGCAAAATCTCCGCCCGCCATCCGCAGGCCCGGGTGAATTCACCGGGCATGCCGTGGGAGACGCTGCCCGACGCATCGACACTCGAGAAGGTGCTCATTGGACTCCGCAGTCTTTGATCCTCGGCCCGCCCGCGCCGACGCACCGCTACACAGCAGCACCAGCAATGGACTGAAGATCGTCATCGTCGGCGGTTTCGGCGTCGGCAAGACGACCATGGTGCGTTCGGTGAGCGAGATCCGGCCGCTGGACACCGAGGCGACGATGACGAATATGGGTGTCGGCGTGGACGATCCGACGGGTGCGCCGGGAAAGAACACCACCACCGTCGCTTTCGACTTCGGCCGCATAACCATCGACGCCGAGAACGTGCTCTACCTGTTCGGCGCGCCCGGACAGGAACGCTTCTGGTTCCTGTGGGACCGGCTGTTCGCCGGTGCGCTCGGCGCCATCGTGCTGGTGGATCAGCGCCGGATCGCCGACTCCTGGTACGCGATCGACCGGCTGGAGCATCAGAAGACGCGATTCATCGTGGCGTGCAACAACTTCGGCGATACGCACCGGCCGGATGAGGTGCGCGACGCACTCGACCTCGATCCGCAGGTGCCGCTGGTGGTGTGCGACGCCAGATCCCGCGAATCCTGCAAAGAGGTACTGATCACCCTGGTCGAACACATCTACGCGGCCCGCACCGACACCCGACCGGAGACGATTTCATGACAACGCCGAGCCCCGCGCAGGCGGGCGCCAAGCACTGCCCCGTCGCACCCGGGAATGCGGTGCCGTTGAGCGGCCCGCGCTTCCACACCGACCCGCATCACCTCTACCGCGAGATGCGCCGCGATCACGGACCCGTTGTCGCCGTTGAACTTCCGGGTGGCATCCCGGCCTGGCTGGTCATCGGATATCGCGAATTGCACCAGGTGACAAGCGATCCCGAGCTGTTCCCGCGCGATGTGGGCCTGTGGAATCAGTGGCCGAACATTCCGGAGGACTGGCCGCTGCTGCCGATGGTCGGCACGCCCCGGCCGTCGATCTACTTCACCGCGGGCGCCGAACATCGCCGGCATCTCGCGATGGTGGAGCCCGCGCTGGAATCGGTGGATCCGTTCGAATTGCGGCGCGACTGCGAGGAATTGGCGGATCGGCTGATCGATTCGTTCTGCGGCCGCGGCGAGGCCGACCTGGTCGCCGATTTCGCGGTGCCGCTGCCGGTGCTCACCCTGGCCAGGGTGCTCGGCTTCCCGGACGAGGACGGGCCGGATCTGGCCTGGTCGATGCAGGCGCTCGCCGACGGCGGCGCCGATGCGCACGCCGGTTACCTGCGCTTCACCGAACATATGCAGCGGCTGCTGGCGAGCAAGAAGGCAAGGCCCGGTAACGATCTCACCTCGCGGATGCTCGCCTATCCGGCGCCGTTCACCGACGAGGAGTACATGAACGACCTGCAGGCGATCACCGCCGCCGGTCATCTGCCGACCTCCGACTGGATCGGTAATTCGGTGCGGCTCATGCTCACCGACGATCGGTTCGCGGCCGCGCTCGGCGGCGGCAGGCGCAGCATCGGCGAGGCGATGAACGAGGTGCTGTGGGAGGACACCCCGACCCAGATCCTCGCGGGACGCTGGGCCGCGCGCGATACCCGCTTGGCGGACAAGGTGATTCGCGCCGGCGATCTGCTGCTGCTCGGCCTGGCCGGTGCGAATGCGGACCCGCATGTGCGCCAACATCTTTCCGGTAGCGCCGAGGCGATCAGCTCCGGTAACAGCGCGCATTTCGCGTTCAGCTACGGCGAGTACCGCTGCCCGTTCCCGGCGCAGCAGATCGCCGAGATCATCGCGCGCACCGGTATCGAGGTGCTGCTGGACCGGCTGCCCGATATCGATCTCGCGGTGCCCGCACAGAATCTGGTCCGGCGGCCGTCGGCCTTCCTCCGCGGTATGACTTCACTTCCCGTTCGTTTCACCCCTGTTCGTGCCGTCGGAGGTACACCGTGACTCAAAGTTGCCCACACGCAGAGCTGATTGCGATCGATCCGATGGTGGGTGATCTGGCGGGGGAGACCGCGCGACTGATCGCCGCCGGCCCCATCACGCGGATCGATCTGCTCGGTGTCCCGGCCTGGACCATCACCGAAACCGCCTTGGCCAAAGAGCTTTTGGTGGATCCCAGGCTGATCAAGGACATCAACGCCTGGTCGCTGTGGGCCAGCGGCGAGGTGACCGAGCAGTGGCCGTTGATCGGCATGATCAACGCGGGCCGGTCCATGTTCACCGTCGACGGCCCCGAGCACCGGCGACTACGCATCAAGACCACCCAGGCGCTGACGCCGCGCAGGCTCGAGGACATCCGCCCGGCCATCGAGCGGCTCACCGCCGAACTCCTCGACGACCTGGCCGCGGCGGCGGCCGGTGGCGAGGTGGTCGATCTCAAGACCGCATACGCCTACCCGCTGCCGATGCGGGTGGTCAGCGAGCTGATGGGGGTCGATCGCGCGGACCACCCGATGCTGCTCGACTCGTACAAGAAGTTCTTCTCGCTGCTCACGCCGCAGGACGAGCGGCTGGCGATCATCCAGATGCAGCACGAATATTTCACCGAACTGGTCCGGGCGAAGACCGCCGAACCGACCGACGATCTGACCAGCGCGCTCATCCAGGCCGAGGACGGCGGCGCGCGGTTGACCGAGGAAGAGGTGGTCGGCAACCTGAAGGCCATGGTCGCCGCCGGGCACGAGACCACCGTCGGGCTGATCCTCAACGCGGTGCGCGCGCTGCTCGGCGATCCGGCGCAGCTGGCCAAGGTCCGCGCGGGCGATGTCGAATGGAAGCAGGTGGTCGAGGAGACCCTGCGCTGGGATACGCCGACGACCCATCTGCTGATGCGCTTCGCCACCGAGGACATCACCGTCGGCGATACGGTGATCCCGAAGGGCGACGGCGTAGTCATGTCCTACCGCGCGATCGGCCGCGATGCCGCCGTGCACGGCGAGGATGCCGACGAATTCGACGTCACCCGGCCGACGGCCAACCGGCACTTGGCATTCGGCTACGGACCGCACGTCTGCCCCGGCGCCGCGCTGTCCCGGCTGGAGGCGGTCATCGCGCTGCCGGCGCTCTTCGAACGCTTCCCGGATCTGCGCTTGGCGGTGCCGGCCGAGGAACTGCGGAACCTGCCGGTGCTCACGCAGAACGACCTGGCCGCCTTCCCCGTATACCTCGCTTAGCTGCCGTATTTGGCCATGGCGCGTGCCACGATCGAGTCCAGGCTCGCGTGGTGTGCGCCTTTCCAGTAGACGTGGTCGCATTCGACGCATTGTGCGAAGGAGTCGTAGGTCTGGCCGGTTTGGTCGGGCAGTCGCAGGGTGTGTTTGTCGGCGGCGCGCAGGAGTCCGTTGCATGCGGTGCAGCGGGTCCACGGCCGTAGTTCCGGTGCGAATCGGGAGAGTACGTCGTCGAGCTGTTCGTCTGGGCGGTGACTGTAAACGTATGCGCCCGCGTGGATTTCGCGTCGGCGCAGCAGGCCGCGGTCGCGGGAGAGCAGTATTCGGTGCTCGGCGGCCGAGCGCTGTGCCAGCGCCGCGTCGCCGATATCCGGCTTCTCGTACGCCGCATCGATGCCGAGCAGCCGCAGCCGCCGCGCCAGCGTCCCGAGGTGGATATCGAGCAGGAACCGGATCGGTTCGGCATACCGCTGCGGGCGCACGACCGCACCGACCGTCACCTTCTGCCCGGCGCGCGGAATATGCGACACCGCGACCGCATCCCCGTCGACGGCGAGCGCGCCCACCTCGGTGAGCGGCATCCCCAATGCCTCGACGACATGCCCGAGCGTCGAAACCCCGTCCACCCGAGCGCCGAATCGCCCGCCCCGCTGCCCGACGAACACCAGCAACTCGTCCGCCACCTCGACTGTTATCTCCCCGGAGCCCACGCCGCCAGCATGCCAGGTGATGCGCCGGGCCGCCCGGGAGTTTCCCGGTGCCGGGATCAATCGCGATAGCGGAGCACCACGATGCCCTGCGCCGGATCCCCGGTGGACCCCGCCACGACGATGCGGCCGTCCGGCTGGATCGCCACGCCGTTGCCGTGTTCGGCCCGGCCGCCCGGATCGGTCGAAACCCGGCCGTTGTCACCGAAACCGGTGTCGGGTTTGCCGTCGGTGGTGTAGCGGGCGATGGCGATATTGTCCCCGGCGCCGTGGCTGGTGCCGACGACGACGATCTTGCCGTCCGCCTGTATCGCGACCGCCCGCGCGCTATCGGATTTGCCGCCGAAGTCGGTGGTCGCCTTGCCCGCGTCGCCGAAGCCGGGGTCGAGCTTTCCGTCCGGGGTGTAGCGCAGTACCGCGAAATCGTCGCCGTGCGCCGGATCCTGTGTGGATCCGGCGACGATGATGCGGCCGTCGGTCTGGACCGCCACCGCGTTGCCGCGATCCGCCTGTGTGCCGAGATCGGTGGAAACCTTTCCGTCGGTACCGAATCCGGTGTCGAGTTTGCCGTCCGGGGTGTAGCGGGCGAGCGCGATATCGTCGCCGGAGGTGGCGCCCTGGGTGGTGCCGACGGCCAGGATCCGGCCGTCGCTCAGCACCGTAACCGCCGCCGCCACATCGGATTTGCCGCCGAAGTCGGTGGAAACCCGGCCACCGTCGCCGAAGCTCGGGTCGGGTTTGCCGTCGGGGGTGTAGCGGACCAGCGCGAAGTTGTCGCCCTGCACCGGATCCCGGCTCGATCCCGCGACCACGATGCGGCCGTCGGGCTGGAGCGCGAGGGCGTTGCCGCGATCGGCCGGTGTGCCGAGATCGGTCCTGACCTTGCCGCCCGCGCCGAATCCGGTGTCCGGATTGCCTTCCGGGGTGTAGCGGGCGAGCGCGATATCCTCGCCGGTGTCGGCGCCCTGGCTGGTGCCCGCCACCAGGATTTTGCCGTCCGGTTGCGAGACCACCGCCGCCGCGGTGTCGGATCGGCCGCCGAAGTCGGTGGATACCTTGCCGCCGTCGCCGAAGCTCCGATCGAGATTTCCGCCCGCGGTGTAGCGGACAATGGCGAAGTTGTTGCCGTGCACCGGATCCTGTGTCGACCCGGCGACCACGATGCGGCCGTCGAACTCGATGGCCACCGCGACGGCACCGTCGGCGGGCGAACCGAAGCCGGTGCCGACCCGGCCGCGATTGCCGAATCCTGGGTCGAGCGTCCCGGCGACGGAGGCGGTATCGGTGGCGCAGGAACACAGGGCCGCCGCGAGAGCTGAGGCAAAGGCTATGTGGCGCAATGATTTTGCCGTCGACCGTGACGTGCGCAGCATTTGCGCTACCTCATTTCAAAATTTGAAGGGGTAGAACACAATTCGGCGGACCACGAAAAACGATCACAGTATGACCGCGGGTCACGCCCGGCACGCCGATTTGGCGGAGAATCGCGTCATCGATCGCGGCGACGTACCGGGCCGCCGGTTCGTAACGCGGACAATGGGTTTGCCGCTATTTGCGCGGCGGCGTCTCGGCGGTGCCGACCGTCCAGCCCGCGGCACGCAGCGTTTCGACACCCGCGTGGATCCGGGGGTGTCCACTGCCACCCGGCGCCCAGATCGACCAGTGGATCGCGATGCGCAGCGACAGTTCGAAGAACTGCCTGCCGAGCTGGAATTCGATCGGCGCGTCCAGGGTGTTGCGCCGCGGGCCGCACACCCAGTGCGCGCCGTCGAGGTTTTCGACCGGATGGTCCAGGGTCCAGATGCGGTCCTGTACCGAGATCGAGCCGTCCTCGTTCAATCGGCTGGTCGAGGGCAGGCGCACCATGCTGGCGCGGACCCACAGGTAGTCCCAGTTCATCCGGACACCCGCAGGATCGGACCCCACCGCGTTCGCGACGAAGCCGGATACCGTGTCGTAGTCCAATTCCTCGGCGACCGTGACCTGCTCGTCGGCCCAGAGCGGGCGGATCTCCAGCCCCTCCGGCGGCCGCGCGCTGCGCAGGACCCGGTACGGCGCAGCGGGTTTCGGTTTGTTCATCGGCCAGTCGAAATCATCCTCCCAATAGGCGGTGGACAGGCCGATCAGCAGCGGGCGGCAGAACAGCTCCGCGAAGTCGAATATCGCGCGCAGTGCGATGCGGGTGACCTCGGAATCGTCCGCGGCGTTCTGGGTGTCGTACCGCAGGAAAATCCCGTGTCCGGGTGACTCCAGCAGCCGCGGCAACCCTGCCGCGTCAGCGTTTTGCGCGATGTTCACTCGTCCAGCATGCCAGTGCCGTGCGGGGTCCGTCGCCGCGAACAGGTCTACCGACCGGGATGTAACGCGGTCCGACCGCCTGGTCAGCGGTAATAGCTGGGATGACTCGGTAAAAATTGGATCGATTGCGGCACAGGGTGATTGACGAATCGGACCGCGGTCCACCGGATTGCTGCCGTGAGCAGATCTGCTGTGGGCAGCGTGCCGAGATTTTCCAGGTGGAAGTACGGCACGGTAGGGGCATGGCTCAGGAAGATAAGACTCCGCTATTCAGTTGGCGCTCCCGCGAGCAGTTGCTCAGCCGCCGCATCCTGGTGCTCGACGGACCGCTCGACGACGACAACGGCACGCTGCTGATGACCCAGCTGCTCACGCTCGCCGCCGAGGATCCGGAGGCCGGGATCTCGCTGTGGATCAACTCACCCGGCGGCTCGGTGCCGTCGATGCTGGCGATCCGCGACATCATGCGCCTCATTCCGTGCGAGGTGTCCACGGTGGCGATGGGCACCGCCTACAGCGCCGGGCAGTTCCTGCTCTCCTCCGGCACACCCGGCAGGCGGTTCGCCCTCTCGCACAGCCGGATCCTGATGCATCAGGGCTCGGCGGGTATCGGCGGCGCCGCCGTCGATGTCGAGGTGCAGGCGGATGACCTGCGTCACACCGTGCAGACCGTGCTCGGCCTGATCGCCGCGGACACCGGGCAGACCTATGAGCGGATCTACGAGGATTCGCTGCACGACCGCTACTTCACCGCGGTCGAGGCCAAGGAGTATGGCTTCATCGATCACATCGTCGAATCGTTCGGGCAGGTCGTGCCCCAGCGCCACAAGATTGGTATCTCGGCATGAGCACTTACACCATTCCCAATGTCATCGCCCAGCATCGCGGTGGCGAGCGGATCACCGATATCTACTCGCATCTGCTCGCCGAGCGCATCATCTACCTCGGCACCGGTATCGATTCCGGTGTGGCCAACGCGCTGATCGCGCAGCTGCTGCACCTGGAATCGGAGAGCGCGGACCGGGAGATCAACCTCTATATCAACTGCGAGGGCGGCGATCTGTCGGCGGCGCTCGCCGTCTACGACACGATGCAGCACATCCACGCGCCCGTGCTCACCACCTGCGTCGGACAGGCCATCGCGGTCGGCGGACTGCTGCTGGCCGGCGGCGCGCCCGGACAGCGCGCGATGCTGCCGCATGCCCGAGTCGTGCTGCAGCAGCCCGCAGCCAGCGGGCGCGGCACCATTCCAGATCTGATCCTGGAGGCCGACGAGCTGGTGCGGATGCGCAGTGCGATCGAGGCGGTGCTGTCCAAGCACACCGGTCAGACGGTGGAGCGGCTGCGCCATGACACCGACCGGGACCGGGTGTTCACCGCGCAGGCGGCGGTGGAGTACGGGCTGGTGGACCGGGTGCTCGAGCCGCGGGCACTGGGCTGAGCGCCGACCAAGCGGGTACGGGACCGCTGGACTCGTCCGATCAGGCTGCCAGCAGCATGAGCGTCGGCGCGGTGCCGGATTGCGGTGCGCGCCGGGCGAATTCACGGTCCGTACCCGCCGCCATCGAGCGCAGCATGGCGGCCCGGCGGCGGCGCGCCCGCAGTTCGTCGGCCACCTGCTCGGTGAGCCCGCCGAGCGAGGTGCCGAGCGCACCCGCCAGCGCGGCGATCATCTCGCTGGACGGTTCCTTGCGGCCGCGCTCCACCTCGGACAGGTACTGCGGCGACACTCCGGCCCGCCCGGCCGTTTCGACCAGCGTTTCCCGCTGCTCCTTCCGCAGCGTTCGCAGCTGGTGCCCGAGTACCTCGCGCCACAGCGGTTCGCCGTCCTGGTCCGCTCGGCTCGGCCGGTCGTCGCGCCCGCCGGGGATCGAATGCAGTCGGGGATGCTCGGTCATGATCCGAGCCTAAATCCCCGGTCGTGCGGGCGGCCCGCCATTACGCTCTGGGCGTACACGCCGGCCCGTCGTAACCCAACAGCAACTAGACGTTACTTCTGATAACAGGTATTCTGCGTGTGTCCGCGGACACCGATGCCCGCGGTGTGACCAGACGAAACGAGTACCTCAATGACGCGGCATATCGACGTGCTGATCATCGGCGCCGGGATATCCGGTATCGGAATGGCCTGCCATCTCACCCGGGAAAAGACCGGGCGCGACTATCTGATCCTCGAGCGCCGCACGGCCATCGGGGGCACCTGGGATCTGTTCCGCTATCCCGGAATTCGTTCCGACTCGGATATGTACACCTTCGGCTACGACTTCCGGCCATGGCACGGAACCAAAGTGCTCGCCGATGGACCGAACATCCGGGCGTACATCGCCGATACGGCGGCGGAATACGGTGTCACCGAACATATTCGGTTCGGTCGTAAGGTCACCGACGCGAGCTGGTCCTCCGCCGAGAACCGCTGGACCGTCGAGGCACACAACGAGCAGACCGGCGAAATCGAGCATTACACCGCCGATTTCGTCGTCGGCTGCACCGGGTACTACGACTACGACAACGGGTACCGTCCGCGATTCCCCGGCGAGGAGAACTTCCGCGGACAGATCGTGCATCCGCAGCACTGGCCGGCGGATCTGAACTACACGGGTAAGCGCGTCGTCGTAATCGGCAGCGGCGCAACGGCTATCACGCTCGTCCCGGCGATGAGCCGCGACGCCGCACACGTGACGATGCTGCAGCGCTCACCCACTTACATCGCCGCGCTGCCCGCCGACGATCCGGTCGCCGTCGGCCTGAAGAAGGCGCGGGTGCCCGCCACGCTCGCGTACAAGGTCGGCCGCGCGCGCAATATCGCGTTGCAACGGGCCAGTTTTCAGCTTTCCCGCACCAATCCGGCGCTCTCCCGCAGGCTGCTGCTCGCGGCGGTGCGGGCGCAGGTCGGCCCCGGAATCGATATGCGGCACTTCACGCCCGACTACAACCCGTGGGATCAGCGGCTGTGCGTCGTGCCGAACGGCGACCTGTTCAAGGTGCTGCGCCGCGGTAAGGCCTCGGTCCTCACCGATCGGATCGAGACGTTCACCGAAACCGGCATCCGGCTCGCCTCGGGCGAGGAACTGGACGCCGACATCGTCATCAGCGCGACGGGGCTGACGCTGCAGATGCTCGGCGGCGCGACGCTGACCGTGGACGGCGCACCCGTCACCCTCCGCGACCACATCGCCTACAAGGGCGTCATGCTCGACGGCATCCCGAACGCCATGGTGGTGATCGGCTACACCAACGCCTCCTGGACGTTGAAGGCCGACCTGGCCGCCCAGTACTTCTGCCGCATCCTCAACCACATGCGGTCGCGCGGCTACACGAAATTCGTCGCGGTGGCCCAAGACGGCGACCGCTCCGACCAGTCACTGATGGGCGGCGCCCTCACCTCCGGCTACATCAAACGCGGCGAAGACGTGATGCCCCGCCAGGGCATCCGCGGCCCATGGCAGGTCATCAACAACTACTTCCGCGACCGAACCCTGCTGCGCAAGGGCCCAATCGAGGACGGCGTCCTCGAATTCACCACCGCCCACCACCAGTCACTCGCCGAATCCCGCATCGCCTAGGATTCCGGTCGGTCGCGGCAACCGCGTCTTTGTAAGGGACACAACTGAATTGGCGATGGCCGTGGTTGTCGTCAACTCGCACACTCGGTTCAGGCGCGCAGCAGGGTGACGGTGCGACCGCCGGGGGTGTGCGCTTGATCGAACCCGGTGCGGGTCGCGATCGGTGCGGCGGTGGGGCGGCGGTCGAAGATCACCAAAGTGCCGGTGTCCAGGCCGAGTCGGTCGAGGTAGCCGTCCAGCTGAGTCAATCCGTCGTTCAGCGGATCGGCCTGGTGATCGGCCCATACCTTCAGCTCGAGCGCTTCGCGTTGTTCGAGCTGGTGGCCTTGGTCATCCGAATATGGTTGGCGGACAAGAAGATCGATTCGGCCTCGGCCGACGCCGACTTCGCGGTCGATATATCCCGCGCCGTTGACGATCCGATGCAGGTATGCCATCAGCACCAGCTGCGCGGCGACTTCGTGATAGTTCTCTCTGGCGGCCAGAATGTCGCCATGCTGGATCCAGAAGGTGGTGAATTCCCTCAGCAGGCGCGGGAAGTCGATGCGGCCGTCGGGGAATCGGAAGCTCGACGGCTCGGCGGTGATGGACGCTTCCGTGGCGTCGCCGAGAACTCGGACGATTACTTCCTGATAGATCGGATTGGCGATCCGCAACTGCTTGCCCTGTGCGACCAATCCGAGATCTCGTACGTAAGTGATGTCGTCGTCGAACTCTGGGATCGGCTTGGGTATCGCGCCGACGAGGATCGGTGTCAGCACCCGCTGCACCCTCGGGTCGTTCAGCTTGTCGACCAGCGAATCCAAGTGCGTGGCTCGGCTCAGGATCAACCGCTCCTTGGCTTGTTCGACATGATCGATGGTGATCGTCTCCCGTACCCGCATCTTGCCGGTGATCTCCCAGGCAAGGGCGTTGACCAGCCACGGCTGGCCCTGGGTGTAGTAGAACGCCAGATCGAGCGCTTTGTCGTCGAACTCCTGCCCGGTCTCGGTGGTGTGCTGCCGATACAGTTGGCACGTCTCGGTTTTGGTGAAGTCCCCGACCCGGATCGACTCGATCTTTATGTTGAACGGGCTCGCGGTCCCCAACCGCTTGGGATCGCCGCCAGACGCGGCCTTGTACTCGCGGACATCGCGCAATCCGCACAGCACGACTGAATGGACGAAGTGCTGGCGGCTCTGGGTGTATCCCGCTCGCAACTGCCGCAGGACGCTGATCAGGCTGTCCCCGCGCAGCGCATCGATCTCGTCGAAGAACAGCACCAGCGGCCGTGGGCACTTGGTTACCCATGCAGTCAGGCCTGTTACGAGCCGAGAACCAGGTGCCGCCTCCGGCCATGGGTCCGGCGGCAGGAGCTCCGGAGCCCAGCCCTGCAATTCTGCGGTGCGTCGAATCTCGCTGAGGAGCACTTCCTCTACGGCGGTGTAATCGTCGCGGAGGGCCTCACCCAGTTCGCACGAGAATGACAATGCCAGAAAGTGGCCTTCGGCCGTCAACTCCCGCGCCAACCCGAGTAGCGCGGTCGTCTTCCCCGATTGCCGTGGCGCGTGCACCACGATGTAGAACCCGAATTCGATATACATCCGGGCATCGGGCAACCGCTCCTCGGCGGGAATCATGTAGTGCAGGTCCGGTAAACACGGACCCGCCGTGTTGAAGTACCTCACCAGCACACCGTACGTCGTGCGGTCTGCCATGGGGTGTGGGAGCTGATCACGGCGCGATCGTATCTGCCGCAACGGACGCCTAGGTCCCGAAATGTGGCGGCGAATGCTCTGGTGGGAGTGGGGTTCCGGGTGGATAGGGTGGCGGGGTGAAGGTGCATCACCTCAATTGCGGGTCGATGGTTGGTGGGCTTGTCGACCATTGTCTGTTGGTCGAGGCCGACAGGTTTCTGGTGCTGGTGGATACCGGGTACGGGCTGGACTGTGTGCGGCAGCCTGCGCAGTGGCTGGGGTGGACTCGGCATGTGGTTCGGCCGCGGTTGGCCGAGAGTGAGACCGCGGTGCGACAGGTCGCGGCGCTCGGCTTCGATCCCACCGATGTGCGCCACATTCTGCTGACCCACCTGGATTACGACCACACCGGCGGGCTGGCCGATTTCCCTTGGGCCACCGTGCACGTGCACGAGCCGGAGTTTCGTGCGGCGATGCGGCCGGATTTCGTCGGGCGCATCCGCTATCAGCCGCGGCACTGGGCGCACGGGCCGAAATGGGAGCTGAATTCCGTTGCGGGCGGCGATAATTGGTTCGGCTTCGAGTCGGTGCGGGAATTACCCGGCCTGCCTTCGGAATTCCTGGTCGTCCCGCTGATCGGGCACAGCAGAGGACATGCCGGGGTCGCCGTCGACACCGGCGACGGCTGGTTGTTGGACGCCGGGGATTCCTACTGGTCCGATGACGAAATCGGCCCCGCCCCTTCCCGTTTCGACCTGGGCGCACTGGCGCGGGTACCGATGGCGGCGCTGCCATCGGTGTATCGGGCGAATATCGCGCGGCTCGCGGAGCTGCGGCGGACACACGGTGGCGAGGTGACGATGTTCTCGGTACACGATGCGGCCGCCTATCATCGGCTGCGCTGAGCCTCAGAGCCGCGGCATGACCTCTGCCGCAAGGCGTTCCATTTGCTCGGCCTGCTGCTCCATGGGGTTGAGCAGGATCAGCTCGGCGCCCGCCTCGGCCACCGCGCGCAGGCCCGCCACCACATCGTCGGGTGTGCCCGCCACCGCGGCCGGCGCGAAAGTGCCCGGCGCGGCGAAGGTTCCGTACATGCGGTCCAGTGCGTCGCTGATCCGCCGTCGCGCGACCGCCGCGTCGTCGTCGACGGCGAGGTACACCCGTTTGGCGATCGGGAAATCGCGACGTCCGCTGTCCGCGAGCACCTTTCGCAATATTTGGACCTGCTCGGCGAATTTCTCGGTGGTCGTCGATCCCGCACCGAAGAACCCGTCGCCGTAGCGCACCGCGCGCCGGATCGCGTTCGGATGCGAACCACCCATCCACAGCGGCGGGTGCGGCCGCTGGAACGGTTTCGGCTCCTGCGTCGCGCCTCGCAGCTGCCAGAACCGCCCATCGAAATCTATTGTCTGCCGCGTCCAGAGCGCCTTCATCAGGTCGATGCCCTCGGTGAACCGGCCGACCAACGTCTCCGGATCCACCCCGAAGGCCGCCAGCGCCCGGCCGCGGCCGCCGACACCGACGCCGACTTCCAACCTGCCGCCGCTCAACTGGTCGACGGTGGCGATGCTCTTGGCCAGATGCACCGGGCTGTGCTGCGAGCTGACGAAAACCGCGCAGCCCAGCCGCAGCGTGCTGGTGCACGCCGCCGCGTAAGCCAGCGTCTCCAGCGGTCCGAAATGCGGCATGCCACCGAGCGTCTGCTCGGTGGTCCATCCGCTCTCGAACCCGAGTTCCTCTGCGCGCGTCAGATATTCGCGCATTCGCACGGGCTCGAACTCCCCGTGCGAGAAGTATTGCGGCAATGCTATCGCGAACCGAAGTGCCATGGATCAGAGCGTAGTCCCTGGCGCCGACGCCCAGGTCTTGTCGGCGCGACGGATGCGGCACCTGTGAATATTCCGGCGGCCCGCGAGGATTTCCTCGCGCGTGCTGGCGGAACGCGGCCGGATGGTTGTCGGCGGACACAATTCGAGCTGTGGAAGTGGGCTTGCGGCACGTGGTTTCGCGGGGTGCGGGAGAGCACCATGGCCTCCCATGGCAGCGCCGGATGAAAGGCCCATTCGATGAAACGATTTCTACTGGCGGTCGCGGCCCTGTGCTCGGGTATCGCGACCGGCGTCGCATTCGCGGCCGTGCCATCGCCTACTCCGGGGACGCTATCCGGATATCACGTCGGGGCCGTATATGTGGCCGGTGTGTCTTCGGGTGGGTATATGGCAAACCAATTGCACGTCGCCTATTCGGGGACGTTCAAGGGTGCCGGAATCTTCACCGCGGGACCGTACGACTGCGCGCAGGACTCCGTCTACACCGCACAGTACGCGTGCATGGCCACCTTTCAGACCCGCAAAACGCCCGCCGAACTGGAACAGGAGACCCGTGATCGCGCGAATTCCGGTGTGCTGGATCCAGTTTCGGGTCTATCCGGTTCGAAGGTCTACCTGTACCACGGCACCGGCGACACCACCGTCGCCGCCGCGGTGAACGACGACCTCGCCACCTACTACCGCGATCTCGGCGCGAATGTGGTGTACGACAACGCGTCCGGCGCCGGGCACGCGTGGGTGAGCCCGCTCGGCCCGGTGGCCTGCGCGAGCACCGCCGCGCCCTATATCAACAACTGCGGCAACGATCCCGAGCACGATATGCTCGCGCAGCTGCTCGGCAGCGTGCGGGCCCCGAACACCTCGGCACTCGGCGGGCAGCTGATCGAATTCGACCAGAACCAGTATGTGAGCGGCGGCAGCGCGGCATCGATCAGCATGGACGGCCACGGATTCGCCTATGTGCCCTCCGCCTGCGCCGGTGGCACCACGTGCACCTTGCTTGTCACGCTGCACGGCTGCAAACAGGGGTACAGCTACGACTCGATCGGCGACACCTTTATGAAGGACGCCTATCTGAACGAATACGCCGACACCAACAATCTGATCGTGCTGTATCCGCAGGCGATAACGCAGTCGTCGAGTAATCCGAACGGGTGCTGGGACTGGTGGGGTTATACCGGCGCCGCCTACGCCGAACATGCGGGCCCGCAGATGAAGGCGGTGATGGCGATGGTCGGCGCGCTGACTTCGACGACTCCGCCGACGACCACGACGGTTCCGCCGACGACCACGACGACTCCGCCGACGACCACGACGACTCCGCCGACGACCACGACGACCCCGCCGACGACCACGACGGTTCCGCCGACCACGACGACGGTTCCGCCGACAACCACCACTCCGGCCCCCGTCTGCGTGACCGCGTCGAACTACGACCACGTTCAGGCCGACCGCGCCCATGTCGCCCTCGGTTCCACCTACGCCAACGGGTCCAATGACGCGATGGGACTGTGGAATACCTTCACAACCCACACCCTGCGCCAAACCGGCCCCGACTACTGGGTGGTCGCCGACGGCCAGTGCTGACAATCAACGGCCCGAAACCCATTGGTTTCCGGGCCGTTTCGCTGACTTCAGGAGTCCAGCGCGCAGGTATTGGCGAGATCGCCGGTCGCCGGGCGAGGGACCGTCGCGCTGACCGGCGGTTCCTGCCCCGCGGTGATCCAGCCCTCCAGCGCGGCGAAAGCCGTTCGGAAGCAAGGCAACAGCGGCCGCAACAGGTCCCGGTGCGCGTCGTACAGCCCGTCGGTGTGATTGCCGCCCTCGACGCCGTAGTACCGGTGCAGATCCGCACGTCCCTGATCGCGGATCATGCCCGCGTAGACATCGGAGTCGGCGGCGATGGGCAACAGTGCGTCGAGCGTGCCGTGCACCGTGATGAGCGGCCGCTGAATACGCCCGGTCAGCGCGACCTTCGACATCGCCGCGCGCACGCTCGCGGGACGGGACAGATAGTCGTAGTCGGCATCGCAGCCCGGAGTCCCGCTCTGGCAGAACGGATTTTCGGTCGCGGTGTAGTCCGGATCGAATTCGCGGCGGTAGATCCGCTGGGTGAGATCCCAATAGTTGCGGTAGTGGTAGTCCCAGAGCGGTTCGGATCCGGCCGGGAAGCCCGCCGCGAGCATTCCGGCGCGTGCCGCCGGATCATGTTGGCTCCCCGGATAATTCCGTAGCGCGGCGGGAAGGAAGGTCAGCACGTTCGGCCCGTCGGCCTGCCACAGCGAACCTTCCCAGTCGATGCCGCCGTCGTAGAGCCACGGCACGTTTTCGAGCTGCCAGCGAACCAGGTAGCCGCCATTGGACTGGCCCGCGACATAGGTGTGCGCCGCGGGCCTGCCGTAGCGCTGCGCGACGGTTGTCTGCGCGGCGATCGTCAATTCCGTTACGCGACGGTTCCATTCGGCCATCGCGTCACCAGGTTCGGCCTCGCCCTGGAAGAACGCGGCGCCGGTATTGCCCTTGTCGGTGGCGGCGTAGGCGTAGCCGCGTGCGAGCACCCAGTCGGCGATGGTGAAGTCGTTGGCGTACTGCCTGCGGTTCCCCGGTGTTCCGGCCACGACCAGCCCGCCGTTCCAGCGTTCCGGTAACCGGATCACGAACTGACTGTCGTGATTCCAGCCGTGATCGGTATTGGTCGTCGAGTTGTCGGGGAAGTAGCCGTCGATCTGGATGCCGGGTACGCCGGTGGGGTTGCGCGTCTCGGCGGGCTGCAGGCCGTCCCATTCGGCCGCGATGGTGTGACCGGAGGCGACGGTGCCCGAGGTGGTGAGATCGGCGAGGCAGGCGGCGACCTGCATTTCGGCACCGATAACCTTTGGCGCAGAACAGTTTTCGGGTTGCGGCTCGGCGTTCGCTGACCCCGCGCCGCAGAGCAGTACGGTGGTGAAGGCCAGGGTGGTGATGTGCCGGGACGGCGGCATGACGGCTCCTCGTTATCGGCGGAATGCCGGAATTCTGCGGACTTGCCGCCGGTGGAAACAGGTGATGCGCCCACACATTTGCCGACCCGGTGATGGCTCGGGCAGACATCGCGGCGGCCGAGTTCGCCCCCAGCTCATCGACTCGATATGTGTGCGACAGTGATAAAGCGGCCGAAAAATATGGCCACAGAACACATCGCCCAGCCATATCACGCGGATCTAGTGTTCCACATCACATCTCGGCGCCCCGAGGGAACGGATGGTGGGCAGGATGCGTGTCGACACCGGGTCGGCGGCTGGACCGAAGGTGGTTGCGCTGCCCACAATGACCGTCATGACCTGCGAGATCTTCCTGCAGCTGCTCGAAAGGGAAGCGCCCGCCGTGGAATTCGAGGCACCGCTGTTGGAGGCCAGGGCCGCGGGTGCGCCCGCCGCCACCATCGCCGCACTGGAATCGGCCAAACTCGCCGCACTCCGGGTGCGCGCGCTGCTGGAGCGGCGTGCCCGCCGGGAGGCGGAGCTGGCCGCATTGTTCGACACCGCAAGCGATCTCGCCGCGCTGCGCGATGTCGACGCGGTGCTGGCCGCGATCGTGCACCGGGCGCGCAGGCTGCTGCGCGCCGATGTGGCCTACCTGACCGTGCCGGATCCGGTGCGGGGCGATACCTATATGCGGGTCACCGACGGCGCCGGATCGCCGAGGTTCCGGGCCACCAGGCTGGCCATGGGCGACGGTCTCGGCGGGCTGGTCGCCCAGACCGGCGTGCCCTATTCGAGCGCGGATTACTTCGCCGACAACCGCTTCCGGCACACCACCGAAATTGATTCGGCGGTGCGGGAGGAAGGTTTGGTCGCCATCCTCGGCGTGCCGATGAAACTGGGCGACCGGGTGATCGGCGTGCTGTTCGCCTCGCACCGAGACGCGAAACCGTATGCGCCGGAAGAGATCGCCCTGTTGGTCTCGCTGGCCGCGCACGCGACCATCGCACTCGACTCCGCCCGCAGACTCACCGAAACCCGTTCCGCGCTGGCCGAACTCAGTGCGGCGAACCGGGCCATGCACGCGCACTACGACACCGTGGAACGCGCGGCCCAGGCGCACGACCGGATGACCGATCTGGTGGTGCGCGGCGGCGGTGTCGCCGATATCGCGGCGGTCGTCGTCGATATCCTCGGCGGCGAACTGCTGGTGCTCGACGCCGACCGCCGCCGCATCGCCGAGCTGCGCGCGCCGAGCCCCACACCGGCGGACCCGCTCGACGACGACCGTCTGGTCGCCGAAATCGTCGCCACCGCAGGCAGACTCGGCCGCACCGCCAGAACGAGCGAGCTGTGGGCCGCGCCCGCGGGCACCGGCACCGACCCGCTGTGCACCCTCGTGCTGCGCCATCCGGGGGAGCTGTCTCCGTCGGATCAGCGGATCCTGGAGCGGGCCGCGCTGGTCACCGCGCTGCTGCTGCTGTTCCGGCGCAGTATCGCCGAGGCGGAGGGGCGGGTGCGCGGCGAACTGCTCGACGATCTGATCGGCGGCCGCGTCACGGGCCGGGACGACCTGCGCGGCCGGGGTGCGCTACTCGGCATCGACCTCGATCGCCCGCATGTGCTCGTCGTCGCCGAACACGGCGGGCAGCGCCGCGCCGACGCGTGGACGACGGCATACACCGTGACGAGGCAGGGTCTGGCCGCCACCCGTGGCGATCACGCCTACCTGCTGCTACCCGGCGACGATGCGTCGGCGGCGGCCAGGCAGGTCGCCGCCGAACTGAACGTCATCCTCGAAAAGCCCGCGACCGTAGCGGGTTCCGGGCCGGTCGAGCTGCCGGGTGGTGCGCAGGCCGCGTGCGCGGAGGCACTGCGGTGCATCGAGGTGCTGCACGCGCTCGGGCGGCGGGGCGCGTCGGCGGGGGCCGCCGATCTCGGATTCGTCGGGCTGCTTGTCAGCCAGGGCGGTGACGTGCTCGCCTTCCTGGACCGGATGCTCGGACCGGTCCTCGAATACGACCGGCGGCGCGGCACGCTGCTGATCCGCACGCTGGAAACCTATTTCGCGACCGGCGCGAGCCTGCGCGACAGCGCGCGGCGGCTGCACATCCACGTCAACACCGTCGCCCAGCGCATCGAGCGGATCACCGGCCTGCTCGGCGCCGGCTGGCAGCAGCCCGACCGCGCACTGGAAATCCAACTGGCCCTTCGCCTGCACCGGCTCCGGGAGACCTCGGTGCTCCTCCGCTGACGTCGTTGCCCGATCCGCCGGTCGAAAACGGTGTAACCCCATACAATCCCTCGCGTGCCGATGAGGACTTTCGGTCCGCACATGCGGGCGTTGGCGTCATTGCTTGTGGTTCTCGGCTGGATGATCGCGCCCGCGGTCGCGCATGCGCGACCGGCGCCGGACGTCGTTGTCACCGACGCCGGTGCGGTGCGCGGGATCGGCAATTCGCAATATCGGCAGTTCCAAGGGATTCCGTATGCCGCGCCGCCGGTCGGCCCGCTGCGGTGGCGGCCACCGGTCGCGCCCGCACCGTGGGACGGGGTGCGCGATGCGACGCGGCCGGGCCCGGACTGTCCGCAGGGCACGGGCGGCAACGAGGACTGTCTCTACCTGAATGTTTGGGCGCCCGTTGATATTCCGGCTCGGCTGCCGGTCCTGGTGTGGATTCACGGCGGCAGTCTGAGTATGGGCAGCGGCGCGCAGTACGGTGCGGAGAAGTTCCTGACCAAGGGCGATGGCCCGCTGCTCGTGGTGACCATCAACTACCGGCTCGGCACCCTCGGCTATCTGGCGGACAAATCGCTGGAGGAGCCGAACGGTGATGTCGGCAACTACGGTTTCATGGATCAGCAGCTCGCGCTGGACTGGGTGCATCGCAATATCGCCGCGTTCGGCGGCGATCCGGATCAGGTCACCATCGCGGGCGAATCGGCGGGCGGGCAGTCGGTGTGCACCCAGCTCGCCGCCCCGGGTTCCGACGGGCTGTATCGCGCGGCGATCATGCAGAGCGGTCCGTGTATGTGGTGGAAAACCAAGGCGCAGGCCGAATCCGCGGGCGCCGATGCGGTGGCGAAGCTCGGCTGCGCCGAAACGCCGAGCCCCGCTGATTGTTTGCGCGCGCTGCCGGTGGAGCGGATCTTGGCGGTGAACGATCAGGTCGGCGGCACTGTCGGCACGCCGTTCCTGCCGGAGAGCCCGTGGGACCGGGCCAGCGGCGCGAAATTGCCGCCGGTGCCGGTGATCTACGGCGCGAACCACGACGAGCGCGCCCTCTGGACCTATCTGCAATACGGCATCCCGGTAACCGGCCACCCGCTGACTCCCGGCGGATACCGTCAGGCGCTCACCACCGCACTGGCCGACCAGGGCAACGGATTCCGGGTGCCCGCCGACCAAATCGACGCCGTGACAGCGCAATACCCGCTGAGCGATTACCCGCAGCCGGTCGAGGCGCTCACCAGGGCGTGGAGCGATCTGACCTCGTGCCTGATCGCGCGGGAAGGTCCGATGCTGGCCCGGCGCGGCCCGGCCTACGTCTACGAATTCGCCGACCCGAATCCGCCCGCGCCGCCGAGTCCCTTCCCGCTCGGCGCATTTCACGCCGGCGAACTGGCCTACCTGTGGAACCTCGGCGGCACTCCGGTGATCGGTCTCGCCATCGACAGCCTGATGATGACCGAGGAACAGCGGGCGCTGTCGGACCAGATGGTGCGCTACTGGAGCCGCTTCGTCATCGCGGGCACACCCGATCCGGCGGACCTGCCCGCAATGCCGGAACGCTCGACCAACACCTTGATGTCATTGCGCCCCAACACTTCCGGCCCGATCCAGGTGGACGCCTTCAATACCGACCATCGCTGCGACTTCTGGTCGAGGGTGATCCGGATGCCGTACTGATCCACTCAGTCGAAACGCACCTGCCAGCGCTTGATTCCATTGATCCAGCCCGAGCGCAGCTGCTCGGGCTCGGAGATCTGAGTGATGTGCGGTATCGCGTCCGCGATCGCATTGAACATCAGATCTATCTCCAGCCGAGCCAGATTCGCGCCGAGGCAGTAGTGCGTGCCCGCCCCGCCGAAGCCGACATGCGGATTCGGATCGCGCAGCACGTCGAAGGTGAACGGCTCGTCGAAGGCGTCCTCGTCGAAATTGGCCGAGGCATAGAACATTCCGACCCGCTGCCCTTGCCGGATGGTGACGCCGCCCAGGTCGGTGTCGCGCGTCGCGGTGCGCTGGAAGACGCTCACCGGAGTGGCCCAGCGCACGATCTCGTCGGGTGCGGTGCGCGGCCGCCGCTGCTTGTACAGCTCCCACTGGTCCGGATTATCCAGAAAGGCCTTCATGCCGTGGGTGATCGAATTGCGGGTCGTCTCGTTGCCCGCCACCGAGAGCAGTACGACGAAGAACGCGAATTCGTCGGCGGTGAGGTGTTCGCCGTCGATATCGGCCTGTATCAACCGCGTCACGATATCGTCGGCCGGGCAGCGATCTCGTTCCTCGGCCAAATTCCATGCGTAGCCCATCAATTCGAGCCGCGCGGTCAGCGAGTCCCCGGCGAATTCCGGATCGTCCGAGCCGATCATCTGATTCGACCAGTGGAAGATCTTGTGGCGATCCTGCCGCGGCACGCCGAGTAGTTCGGCGATGGCCTGTAGCGGCAGTTCGGAGGCGATCAGTTCGACGAAGTCGCCGCCGCCGGTTTCCTTGGCCTCGTGCACGATTCGCGCCGCCTGTTCGGTGAGCGCGGCGCGCAGGCCGGCCACCGCGCGCGGGGTGAACCCGCGCGAGACGATCCGCCTGCTCTTGGTGTGCGCGGGCGGATCCATATTGAGCATGATCATCCGCTGCATTTCGATCTGTTCGCGGGTGATTTCGGGCTGATAGCGAATGATCGCGGTGTTCTCGCTCGACGAGAAGAGTTCCGGCCTACGCGAAATCTCTTTGACGTCTTCGAGTTTCGTCACCACCCAATAGCCGCCGTCGTCGAATCCGCTGACACCGGCGGGCTGTGGATTCCACCAGATCGGTGCGCAGCGGCGCAGTTCGGCGAATTCTGCGGCGGGCCGTCGCCGCGCCCAGAGATCGGGATCGGTGAAATCGAAACCGGGCGGTATCGCGGGCGCGGCCATGCCTGCACCTCCATGCTGAAACGTGTTCTACAAATCGATTCAAGCACTCGCGCAATGGATGTGGGCGCGAATGGGCAATGATTTGGAAACGCGTTTCAGTAGATTGTTCTCAGCCAACCGGCCCGGTCCCGAGTGCGACCTGGCCGCTCTGCTGCTGCGACATCTGATCGATCCAGGTGAGGGTGACCGAATCATTCGGATGGTCGCGGTCGAGCAGGTGGGTCAGGTCGGTCGCCGACTCGACGGCCCGGCCATCGACCGCGGTGATCACGTCACCGGCCGTCAGACCCGCCTGAGCGGCCGGGCCGTTGCGCACAACGCCGCGGATCAGCGCGCCGGAACCGTTGGTGTCGCTCACCGTGACGCCGAGGAAGGCGGTCGGGCCGATGTGCACGGTGTCGGAGGCCTTGCCCGCGGCGATGTCCTCGGCCACCGCCAGCGCCCGGTTGATCGGGATCGCGAAACCCTCGCCGCTGGTCATACCGGCCTGTTGGAACCGGTAACCGGCCGATGCCGCGGTATCCATGCCGACGACGGTGCCATCGGCCGCGACCAGCGGGCCGCCCGAATCGCCCGGTTGGATATTCGCGGCGACCTGGATGAGCCCGTTCAATTGTTCGGAGCTGCCGCTGGATTCGTCGCTCGCGGTGATGGTGCGCCCGAGCGAGGTGACCCGGCCCGCCGCGACGCTGGGCGCCCCACCGACACCGCCCGCGTTGCCGACGCCCGCGATGGTGTCGCCGACCGCGACGCGATCCGAATTGCCGAGCGGCGCTGTGGTCAGGCCGCTCGCGTTCACCAGCTTCAGCACCGCGATATCGTCGGCGCGGTCGTAGCCGACGACCTTCGCGTTATAGGTCTTGCCGTTGCCGATATCGGTGACCGAGATGGCGGTCGCGCCCGCGACGACGTGATTATTGGTGAGCACCTCGCCGTCGGAGGTCAGCACGATGCCGGTGCCCGCGCCCTGCGCGCCCTGTAGGCCCAGCTCGGTGTTGACGTCGACCAGTCCGGGTGCCACCTTCGCCGCCGCGCTCGCGATACTGCCCGGATTGGTCCGCGCGTTCGACACCGGCTGCGCCGAATAGGGTTTGGCGTACGCGCCGGGCTCTTGCGGTGCGCCGTGCGCGATGTAGCCCCAACCGGCGGCGGCCGCGCCGACGGTCAGCGCCAGGGCGGCGGCCCCGAACGCCAGGCCCGCGGTGCGGTGATCGCGCTGCTCGACTTGGGATGGCTGTGCTGGTGGCTGCGGCGCACCGGCGTAGTGCCAGTCGTGCCGCGGCCGGTAATCCTCGCTCATATTTCTAGATAACGCGGCTTTCCTGAGAACTCGCTGACGGGTCTGTCCGCATTCCCTGATAACGAATTATCGAAGATCGTTGCAGCTCACGACGGCGGTGATCAGTTGGTCGGTCTCCGGTTCGGACAGGCCGAGCCGGTTGACGTAGTCGCAGACGATGACGCCGACGCCCCGGCCGCGCCCGGCGTATTTACCGAGCAGTTCGGGCACATGCGGGTTGAGTTCGTCGGCGTAGGCGAGCGGAGTCCACCGGTTCGAAACGGCGCCGGAGGCGCTCACGCTGTTGACGAACAGCTTCGCGGTCGAGCGCGCGCGCTGGCACCGGTCGAGGTGGCGGCGGATGCAGGCCAGCTTCTGTTCCGGTGTCGGATCGTCGTAGTCGTCCTGGAGGTCGACGCGGGTCTTGTCGAACCGGATCCCCTCACCGATATAGGGATTGCCGGACATCAGCACCACCTTGCCGCGCGCCTCGGCCATGGTGGGAAAGGTGCTGGCGAGGTGGAAAAGTTTGCGGAATCCGCGCCGGTCGAGGTGGTCGCGGAAGGCGGTGCAGAACCGCAGTTCGTCACCGGAACCCTCCTGCCGGATGCGCAGCAGCAGCGTTTCGCTCGGCAGCTGATCCAGGAACGCCGCACAGGTTTCCAGCACATCGGCCAGCGTCTGCCGCTGATCGACCGGGCCGCTCTGCACCTCCAGCCCGCCGCGCGGCAGCACCCGGCAGCGGATATCGAGGTACCGAATGCCATGTGCCAGTTGCCATCCGATGGATTTCTCCTGGTGCTGGGCATAGCCGAAGGGTTCGCCGTCGCGCAGCGCCGCAGAGCGGTCCGAACCGGGAATGGATACCTCGGTGACGCTGAGCTCGTCGGAGATCGCCGACATCCAGTTCAACAGCTCGACCATGCCGTTCCCCTCTCCCCGGAACCGACAGCCACCGCTTCGAACGCTAGAACGCGCAAAGCCACTGCGCCAGCGGACAATTCGCGGACACTTCGATGCCGTGCCGGGTCAGCGGTCGAGCGGCGTTACCGAACCGAGTTCCGCTGTTACCGAACCCCGGTACGCGACTCGCCGTGATCTCAATGCGAACACGCATCCGATCGCCAGGAAGTTCCGAGCGAGCCGGATGAGACTGTTCGGCAACGGCCATCGGTGAGAGGTTTTCATGACGACGATCAACGGTCTGCCAGCGCACGTTCTGCTGGTGCACGGACTTGTGGTGCTGGTGCCGCTGACCGCGGTACTGCTGATCCTGTGCGCGGTGTGGCGCGGGGCGCGCGAGCGGTTCATCTGGTTGGTCGTCGCGCTGGCCGCGATCTGCGCGGTGCTCACGCCGATCACCACCGAGGCGGGTGAATGGTTGGAGCATCACATCGGCAGCACGCCCGCCATTCGGGACCATGCCGAGCTCGGCGACACGCTGATCTATTTCACGATCACGCTGCTGATCGCCGCGGTGCTGCTGGCGGTGGTCCATCTGCGGGAGCGGCGCGGCAGATCGCTCGGCGCGCCCATCGTGGTCGCCGTCGCGATTTTGGCGATTGTCGCGGGCGCCGCCGCGACCGCCCAGATCTACCGGATCGGCGATTCGGGTGCGCACGCGGTTTGGGGTACGCAGTCCTGAGCGGCTGTGACTCGTGCCACCGGCAATTATATTGCGCACAACATTATTGCTTACTACATTGTAGGACGTGGCTGATCCGCTGACCCTCGACGCGCAGGTGTGCTTCCCGCTCTACGCGGCACTGCGGGCGATCAACGCGGCCTACCGTCCGAAGCTCGACGAGCTCGGCCTCACCTATCCGCAGTACCTGGTGATGCTCGCGCTGTGGGAGCGGGACGGGCGCAGCGTCGGCGAACTCTGCACGGCCCTTGGGCTCGACACCGGAACGCTCTCCCCGCTGCTCAAGCGGCTACAGGGGGCGGGCCTGGTCGAGCGGACCCGGTCGACGGCCGACGAGCGCCGCGTCGAGATCCACCTGACCGAGGCGGGTCGCGAGCTGCGCGCCGCCGCATGCGGTCTGCCGGAGCAGCTGGCCGCGGCCACCGGCCTGTCCATCGAAGAGCTCGGCACGCTGCGCGACCTGCTGCGGCGGATGACCCGGGCGCTCGCCGAGCGAAGCTGAAAAGGAGCCGTCCATGCGTGCAGTCGTCATCGAACGATTCGGGGAACCCGAGGAGGTTTTGACCACCGCGGAGCGCCCGTTGCCCGAACCCGCACCCGGCGAGGTGCGAATCCGTTTGGCGCTGAGCCCAATTCACAACCACGATCTCGCGATCGTGCGCGGCGTCTACGGCTACAAGCCGCAGCTGCCCGCCGTTCCGGGCACCGAGGGCGTCGGCCGGATCGATGCGCTGGGCGATGGCGTGACCGGTCTGGAAATCGGTCAGCGCGTTGCCGTTTCGGGCGCGCAGGCGGTGTGGGCCGAATACTTCGTCGCCAAGGCCGCGCAGCTGGTGCCGGTGCCGGATGCGGTATCGGACGAGACGGCGAGTCAGCTGCTGGCAATGCCGTTGAGCGCCTTGATGTTGCTGGAGGACCTGCGGTTGTCGGCCGGTGACTGGATGGTGATCAACGCGGCCAACGGCGCGGTCGGTCGTCTGGTGAATGTGCTCGCGCGGCAGCGCGGCATCAACGTGCTCAATCTGGTGCGCGGCCCCGCCTCGGTGAAATCGTTGCGGGAGTTGGGTTTCGAGCCGGTGATCGATACCGAGTCGGCCGACTGGCTCGTACAAGCGGCCGCGGCGGGCGGACCGATCGCCCGCGCCGTCGATCAGGTCGGCGGGCCCGCGGCCGACGATCTGCTATCCCTGCTCGCGCCCGGTGGTGAGCTCATCTCCTTCGGCGCGCTGTCCGGTAAGCCGCTCATCGTCAATCCGGGTGGGCTCATCTTCAAACAGGCCGTGGTGAAAGGCTTTTGGGGATCGAAGCGGGCCGAGGAGATCGGCGCGGACAACCGCCGCAGGCTGATCACCGAACTGGTCGGCCTGGCCGCCCGCGGCGAGCTCCGGCTCGATATCGAGACCAGCTATCCGCTGGAGTCGGCGGGCGAAGCCGCCGCGGCCAGTGAGCGGCCCGGCCGCAATGCGAAAATCGCGCTGTCCGTGCGTGATTAGGTAGGCCTCGGCAGGACGCGGCCGAGGAAGTCGACGACATCCGGCCAGGCCGCGTCCACCACGCCGTCGTGATCCGCGGCGGGATAGGTGCGGAACGTGAAATCGACTCCGTTCGCTCGCAGCTGGTCGGTCAGCGCCATACTGGCCGCGATCGGAACGGTGATATCCGCCATGCCGTGCGCGATCAGGATCGGCCGCGAATACCCGGCGGTCGGCACGGATGCGTACCGCCGCAATCGGTCTCGCAGTGGTCCCGCCGACAGTGGTTGCGCGAGTACCGATCCGAGCGTTTCGGTGCCCACCCGCTGTGCCCATTCCGGGCCGCAGCTGAAGGCCATCCGGTCCAGCAGTTCGGCGCCGTCCGTGGTGAGGTAGGGCCCGAGATCGAAATCCGGTGCGCCGACCCGCATTCCGTCGAATACCGCGGCCACCAGCCCGACCACCGGGGTCAGCACCGGCAGTGCGGGCGCCTGCGGGCCGAACATCGGCAGCACATTCTCCACATTGGATGCGGGCGCCAGGGCGACGATGCCGCGGAAATCCAGTTCCGGCGCGTAGCCGCCGGCGAGGTATCCGCTGTTCAGCGCCGCGTGCCCGCCCTGTGAAAGCCCGGCCACCGCCCAGGTATTCGACAACCTCGGGTCGGCGTGCCGAGCCGCTCGCACCAGGTCGATCGTCGCCGTCGCCTCGGTGCGCGACTGCAGGTAGGGGTGCGCCGTTTCCGCGCCGGGGCCGAGGCCGACATAGTCCGGCGCGACCACCGCGTAACCGAGATCGACCAGGCGGCGCAGCAATTCGGCGTCGAAGCCGGGGCGAGCGGTGAGCCCGCAGGCCGGGCCGAGACCGCGGGTGCCGTGATCCCACGCCACCACCGGCCAGCCCTGCCGCGGCGCGGGACCATCCGGTACGGCGATGATGCCGGTGGCGATTGTCGTTGCGCCGGTGGGACTTTCGGTGACGTACCGGATTGTCGCGGTGCCTGCGATGCCGCCCCAGTTCGCGCCCGGCGCGTACGAGGCGACCGAACCGGTCTCGGCCGATTCCGCGTGGGCTGTGAATACGTTGCCCGCCAACATGATTCCGGCCAGTGCGATGACCCCGATACATCGCAGAGCGGCGAATCGTATTCCGCTATATCCAATTATCTTGGGGCTCAATCCAACCTCGATCCTCGAGCACGATCGGTGACCGAATTTAGCGCCACTCGACCGCATGTCGCCGAAACCGGCGACATCTAAAGGACCGATCAGTTGGAATGAACTGTTACGACATCATTTTTGGGGGCCTAGGGCGCGCCCTCGAAGTCCCATCCGGACTTTGCGGACGCGCCCAGGCCGAAAGATCAGGGAGTCCAGGTGATTCGGCCGCCCTGGAAGTCCTGCGCCTTGCCGCCGTTGTAGTCGTATTCGTCGCTGGTGGGGAAGCCGTACGAACCGTTCTCGCCGCCGCGCAGCGCCCAGTTGTCGCGGATCGCGCCCCAGACGACGTGCGCGCCGGTGCGGGCCGACCAGTAGATCGCGCCGCCGGGGAAGAGGTTGTACCGGCCCTTGTTATTGGCGGCGGAGGCCTCATCGGAGATGGGGAAGCCGAGCGGACCGCTCTCCCAGCCGTACGCGGCCCACTTGTCCCGGATCGCGCCGCCGATTTGGTGCGCGCCGGTGCCGACCGACCAGTACACCGAGCCGCCCTGGAAATGGTTGTAGCGGCCGGGATTGTTCGGCGTCGACTGCTCGTCGGTCACCGGAAAGCCGAGTACGCCGGACTCGCCGGCGAGACCGCGCCACTTGTCCCGGATCGCGCCGCCCACCTGGTGCGCGTCGACGTCGCCGCGCCAGTAGATCGCGCCGCCGCGCTCGAAGGTCTGGAATCGGCCGCCCGCGGCGGCGTCGAGTTCGGCGGAGGTGGGATCGCCGAAGAACGCGCCGCCACCGAGCTGGTCGTATTTCACCTCGATCGCGCCGCCGACATCGAACGGCCCGATCGGGCGCGCCGCCGCGGTTCCCGCGACGGTGGTGAGTACGGCGGCCGCCGCCGTCACGGCCAACGCGCCGCGCGCGGTCGAACGGTTTCTCGAACGTAGCGATACCACGGGCTCTCCTCGATCGAAGGTGTTCGGTGGCGCAGGCGGCGGCCCGTGCTCCGCTGCACATCCGGTCGCGCGCCTGGTCGGGCCTGCGGCGCGACCACGCACTGTATCGGCGGCCGTTGCCGAATCGTTACCGTGGCCCCTGGTTCTGCGGGCTATTCCGGCAGTTCCGGATCGCCCAACTCCTCGAGATCCGCGAGCCGGGTATGCACGAACGCCGCGACCCGATGCCGCGCGGCAACTGACAGCCGCTCGATATCAGCACCGGACAATACATTCGGCCCCAACCCGGACCCCGCCCCGGGTTCGCCCGCATCGGGCACCACCGCCAAATGGTCGGCCCGCGGCACCGACATCGGCCGGTCCGGCTCATCCGGATCGGCCGCAACCGCGGTGCGAACCATGCGCCGACCATAACCCCGGCCACCCCTCCCGGTCGAGGACCAAACCCGCCAAACCAACCGGTACGACACAACATTGGCTACTTTCACGCCCGAAAGCCATGGCTGGTTGCGGCAGTGGGGTGCTATCGTTCCGACGTCGCCGGACTGTCCGGTATGGCCGGTATACCTGGGGGGTTCCGTGTTCAATTGGTATGTAGCGCTTCTCGCGATCAGTGGCGTCGTCATGATCGCGATGGCCCTGGCCAAGGACGGGCAGAGCCAGACTTCCCGCATGCTCAACGGCATCTTCGGGGTCGTATACCTCGGCTACGCCGCCTATCTCGTCTTCCTCTTCGACGGCGGCTCATACCTGATCTTCTTCCAGGCGTTCATCCTGCCGGTGCTGATGGTGGTCAACTTCCTTCGAACCCGAACCCCACGCCCGAAACTGACCGAGACCCAGAAGGCATGGCGCGACCACCAGCGCTCCAACGGAGGGCAGTAGCGATTCCGGCGAACCGAGCGCTATCGGACCTGCGCAAGCGCCTGCGGATTGCGGATCCGCGCAAGTGGCCGCCTGCGTGGTTCGGAACTATCGAGGGCGACGGTACGTCCATTGCCGCACGAAGTGAGGAACTACTCGGCGACGATTTCGGACGGTAGCCGCAGTCGTCCGCGACCAGGGACTACAGCCACCGTGTCGAGCTCTGCACAGGACCCTCATTCGGCTGATCGGTCGCTGTTGGTGCCGACGCCGATTCTCGGCGAGGTGGGATATCTGCTCGGAAAGTTCGGCGGGGTGCGGGTGGCGGCCGTGATTCCGCGGTCGGTCGGCGAACGGGATTTCATCACCGTCGATCGGACCGAATCCGACTTTCGGCGCGCGGCGGATTCGATCGAGCGGTACGCCGGTCCTGCCGCCTGGGCACCTCCGATGTGGCGATTGTGGCTGTTGCGGAGAGCGAATGGGGTTTGCCGAGGTGGTGACGTTGAATCATCGCCACCTCGAGGTGGTTCGGCCGTCGCGTGCGCGGGCGTTGACACTGTCGCCGTGATGCTGCTCGACCGGCGAGCGGCCGCTCGCCGGTGGTTCGGCGGGGTGCCGCAGATGGCGGGGTGCCGCAGATGCGGTCGGCCGCCGGTCGGTGAGCCCGGGTGGCGGCCGCCGCGGTGTGGTGGTTCGGCGGTTCGGCCGACGCTTGTGCGGGTGTTGACACTGTTGCCGTGATGCGGCCCGACCGGCGAGCGGCCGCTCGCCGGTGGTTCGGCGGGGTGCCGCAGATGGCGGGGTGCCGCAGATGCGGTCGGCCGCCGGTCGGTGAGCCCGGGTGGCGGCCGCCGCGGTGTGGTGGGCCCGGCCGGTCAGTTCAGACCGAGGGAGATGGTTAGGGCTTCGGCCGTGGTGGGGTAGGTGGTGAGCAGCGGGTTCGAGGTGGTTGGGGTCGGTTGGGACCAGGTGGGTTCGTGGCCCAGCAGGATGGCCAGGGCGTCGCAGGTGGTGGGGTGGGTGGTTAGGAGGTCGGTGGTGGGGCCGCGGGGTGCGGGTGGGAGTTGTTCGGGGGTTCGGGGTTGGCCGACCACGGGGGTGTCCAGGTGTCGATGGCGGTGACGGTGGGTGGGAAGGTGCGGGCCGCTTCGCGGACGAGGGCGGGGACCATGTCGGGGGCTTGGTCGCGCAGTGTGGTGATGAGGGTCGGCAGCCAGGGGAGGAGTACGCGGTCGGGGAGGCGGCCGAAGGCTTTCGAAAGAAGTTCGACGACAAAGGGTTTCAGTGTAGGGGCCGGATCGATGGCCTGGACGAAGCCGCCGATGTACTGCGGGAAGGACGGCAGTACGAGCGGATTGGCCAGCATGGCGTCGCAGCGCTCGCGCAGCTCGGCGAGGGTGAGCAGGCCGAGTTGGAAACGGGCCGCCCAGAGCAGGGCCACCTTGGCCGGAGCCTCCGGATGTGATTGGCGCACCGCGAGTTCCAGCTGTGTGTGGTCGCAGCCGAGGGACAGGGCGAGATGCTCCATGCCGAACAGGAAGCCGAGCATGGCCGCGACCTGACCGGTGCCGGTGTCCTCGGCGGTGAAGGAGGTGGGCAGCAGCGTGCAATAGTGGGCGTAGCCTGCGGTGACGAATCTGCCGCACCACTCGGGTAACCCGTCGGCGGTGGTGCGGAAGTAGTTGAGCAGCAACCTGATTCGGCGTAGCACCAGCGGCGCGTCGTCTACGCTGCGTTCGGCCGCGAGCAATTCGACGGCGCGGGCGCCGAGCTCATCGGCGAGCCGGGGCGAATTCAGGTACAGCAGCGCGTCTTCCACGGCCGAAAGGGCGATGGCGGCGGTCGCACCGGATTCGTTGACCGCACGCCGCAACCGCTGCTCCAGCACCTGCTCGACGGTGACGCCCTCGTAGCCGAGCTCCACCAGGGAGCGCTGATATTTGCCGAGCCCGAGATCCCAGCTCTCCTGAATGGATTTCTCGCCGAGCGCCCGCGAACCCATGATCGGCCGGATCGAGTCGTCGGGCAACAACTTTCGCAGCAGCCACAACAGATCCGAGCAGGGTTGCAGCGCCGGATCGGCGCGCAGATCGAGCAGCGCCCGCTGTATGGTCCGCTTGGAAAGGTCGAGGCCGAGCGGCCGGAGCCGGTCGAGCACATCGCGGGCCAGCGGCGGCAGCGCCGCATAGCCGACCTGGCCGATCCGGTCGCCGCCGAGCAGGATCTCGCACAGCCGCGCCACATCGCGCCTGCCGGGCACCCGGTCCTTCTCGATGCAGGTGACGGCGGCGTCCTGGAAGTCGTACGGGGTCGGCCGGGCGCGGTTGCGCATACCGGCCAGCAGAATCGACGTCTCGAATACCGCGATGGCATCGGCGGTGCTGGCCAGGTACCCGTTGCGGCGGGCGAGCCGCACGATATCGACCGACCACTCCAGGAGTTCGGCCTCGTCGAGCGGATCGAGAACCGGCGGCCGCGACAGAAATCCGGACAGCCGGTCGCCCGCTTCCGCATCGGTGGCCACCACGCTGCGCGTGCGCTTGGTCTTCGTCTGTCCACCGGGCTGTCCGGCCAGCTCGAATGGTTGTAATTTGTTGCGCCGCAAGGACTTCGACCAGGTAGCCGCGGCGATCGACACCGCACCGCCGGTCAGCCCGAACTGCGCCTCGATGGCCGAGTGACTGGATGGGATCAGCCCGTAATGCCATTTCGTCGCCGAGCGCGGCGTGATCTCGAACGGCACGTCGGCGGACAGCCCGAACTGCTCGATCCGGCTGGCGGCATGCGCGGCCCCGCACACGTACATGCACCGCGCCGGATCGGCGCCGGTGGCCGCCAGATGTTCGCGCATCCGGGTCCACATGTACCGTTCCCGGTCCTCGTCGACGGCGGTGCTGTCGCGGCGCAGCCTGCGGAACAGGCTGCCGATCAACACCATCACCTGGCGGTAGGTGTGGTAATCGGCGTCGGCCAACGGCTGTTCGACGTACTGGTCCCACCACTCGGACCAGTGCCGAACCTTGCCGTGGTGCAGCAGGTACTGCTCGAGTTCGGCGAATCGCGGTCGCAGATCCCCGATCTCGATGCCGACGGCCTCGCCGTGCAGCCCGCCGTCCTTCGCCGCGGAATCATCCGACTTGTCGTCTTCCCTTGGCGCCCACTGGAATACGTGATCGGTCGAACGATCCACCAGCACCAGTTCGACACCCGGCGTATCCAGCGCGTACGCGATGGCCTGATATTCGGCCGAGGCCTGGGTGATCGGCGCGACGATCGACAGCGGCGACCACGCGGCGGGAAATCCGTCGAGTTCGGTGGCGAAAGCCTGCAGCGCCACCGGGAGCCGGCAGTTTCGCAGCTCGTCCAGCAGCGGTCGCAGATCCTCGCACAGTTCCAAATAGATTACTGTCGGCCGCTTTTCGTGCAGACGTCGCACCATGGCCAGCCCCGAGGCCGGCGAATGATGGCATACCGGAAAGATTTCCAGCTCCTCGCCGAGCGCCCGGTCCACATCGTCGACCATTCCGAGCAGCAGATCGCCCGGCACACCGGCGAATTCGGCGGCAGCGGCGGTCAGCTGCTCGCGCAGCGCCGCGAACGGGCTCGACCCGGGTATCGGTGCGTTCACGACAGGCTCGCGATCGCCGCGCGCCCGCCGTCGAGGAATTCGGTCCACGCCCCGCCCGCGTTCTTGCTGCGCGGTTCGACGACGCCGTGCAGGTATTTGTTCAGGATGGCCAGATCCTCCGGCGTGCGCCGGGCCAGCGATCCGACCAGCGATCCGGCCAGCGTCTCGGCGCGCAGCACCCGGTCGCCGAAGAACTGGCTGTGCAGGATCGCATCCTCGAGCACGCCGATCTGCTCGGCCGTCGACAGCGCCGATTCCAGCTTGTCGTCGTCGCCGGTGGCGGCCGCCGCGGCGCTGCGCAGATCGGCGAAACTTTCCAGCAGGATATCCAAAAGCGTTGGTGGCAGCTCCAATTCGATCTGATGCCGGCGCAGCAGTTCGGCGGTGCGGAAGCGCACGATCTCGGCCTCGCTGCGTTTGTTGGACACCACCGGAATACGCACGAAATTGAATCGGCGCTTGAGCGCCGACGAGAGGTCGTTCACGCCGCGGTCGCGGCTGTTCGCGGTGGCGATGACGGCGAATCCGGGCTGTGCGAATACCACGTTGTCGTCGTCGAGTTCGGGAATCGACACGTACTTCTCGGACAGGATCGAGATGAGTGCGTCCTGCACATCGCTGGTGGCGCGGGTCAATTCCTCGAAACGGCCGATCACGCCCCGCTCCATCGCGGTCATGATGGGCGAGGGGATCATCGACTCGCGCGACTGCCCCTTGGCGATGACCATCGAGATATTCCACGAGTATTTGATGTGATCCTCGGTGGTGCCCGCGGTGCCCTGGACGACGAGGGTGGAGTTGCGGCTGATCGCGGCGGCGAGCAGTTCGGCGAGCCAGCTCTTGCCGGTGCCGGGATCGCCGATGAGCAGCAGGCCGCGATCGGAGGCCAGGGTAACGATGCTGCGCTCCACGAAACTCCGGTCGCCGAACCATTTCTGATCGATCTGCCGGTCCAGGCCGTCGGACCGCTCGGAGCCGAGTATGAACAGCCGCACCATCTTCGGGCTGAGCCGCCAGGCGAACGGTTTGGGGCCGTCGTCGATGGACTCCAGCCAGTCGAGCTCCTCGGCGTACTTGGTTTCGGCGGGTGCGCGCAGGACGTCGTTCATGGTGGCTCTCCTAGTCGAGAAAGTTCTTGAGTTCGTGCACGAGTTTCTGGATGTGCCCCGAAAGCACCGGGGCGCCAAGGTTTTTGAAGCGCTCACGGAACCATGGGTTGACGCTCTGCTGTCCGGAGCTGTTCACCGAGCCCACCGGGATGAGCTTCACCCCGGAGCGGTGCACCGCCTCCATACTTTCGAACAGCTGCTGGCACTCCCATTCGTAGAAATCCGAAATCCACACCAGCACGGTATTTTTCGGATCGGTGATCTTCGGCTGGGCGAGCGTCATGGCGACCCGGCCGTCGGTGCCGCCGCCGAGCTGCGTGCGCAGCAGCACCTCGAAGGGGTCGTGCACCCACGGGGTCAGGTCGAGCGCCTGGGTGTCGTAGGCGACGAGATGCACGTCCACCTTCGGCAACCCGGCGAAGATCGAGGCCAGGATGGTGCAGTTCACCATGGCGTCCACCATCGAACCGGACTGGTCGACCACCACGATCATCTTGGCGGGCACGGTGCGTTTCGCGGTCCGGTGGTAGAAGAGCCGGTCCACGTAGAGGCGCTCGTCCTCCGGATTCCAGTTGGTGAGGTTCTTCCAGATGGTGCGGTCTATATCGAGGTTGCGCAGTATCCGCTTTGGCGGCACCGAGCGGTCGATGACACCCGCGCTGGCCTGGCGCACCTGGGTGCGCAGCACCTCGGCGACCTCGTCGACGAAACGCCGGATCAGCGCCTTGGCATTGGCCAGCGCGACGCCGGACAGATTGTGTTTGTCCCGCAGCAGCTGTTCGATCAGCGACATGCTCGGGGTGAGCTGACCGGCCAACCTCGGGTCCGCGAGCACCTCGCGCAGGCGCATTCTATCGACCAGACCGGCCTCCAAATCGCCCAGCACGCCGTGTATTCCGGCTGCCTTGCCGGATCCGAGTGCGCGCCGCAGCCAGTTCGCATCCGCCTGCCATCCGGACAACTGCGCGGCGCTCACCGCGCCCGAGCCGGTCGCGAAGATATTGAGCAGGAGTTTGGCGGTGAGTGCCGCGGTCCGAACATCGGCCGCGCTGCGTAGTTCTGCCGCGTCACCGGGGTGAGGCGCGCCGACGGGGTCGATGGGTGAATCGGCATTCGCGATGGTCGCGGCGGCGATCGGGCCGGATTCGGCCGCGGTATCGCTTGCGTCGATGGTCGAACTATCCGGGTCACCCTCCGAGTCGATTGCGGCAGAGTCGTTTTCGGATGAACCACCGAGATCCAGCGACTCGAATTCGGGTCCGAGCTCCGGAAACCGCTGCACCACCGTATCGATGGATACGCTCGGGTCGAGCAGGGCGATGGGCAGTCCAAGTTCTTCGATGATGCCGACGCTCGCGGCGTCGAGCGTCGGCTGCGGGTCGCCGGTGAATATTCCGGCCAGCAGGCGCCAGTAGAGAACCTGGCGGCGGGTCTCGTGGCTGTTCATTTCCGCAGCAACCTTCCCGCCCGCTCGCGCAGCACAGCCACCGCGTCACCCGATTTGGCCTGTGCCTTGGCGACTTTCGGGTCGGTCGGCCCGCATGCCCAGTCGCCGCCGTGCAGCGCGACCGGTTGGCCCTTCGCCTTGCGCTGGATCGCGAGCGGACGCAGGCTCCAGCGACCATCCCAGCGCAGTAGGCCGATACACGCGGTGGAACCGGTGACCGCCGCGGCGGTGAGCGGCCCGCTCGACGGCAACCGATCCAGCTCGAGGGTGAGTCGATGTCCGTCCAATTCCATTGCGCCGTCGGCGATTCGGTATCCCTCGACCAGCACCGGCTCGGCGAGGTGCACCGGATCGCGGTCCAGCGGTGCGGCCGCCGGTGCCGTGGCGGCCGCGAGTTGGATCCGCGCCGTCGCGAACGGGTCCGCCGCATCGCCGAGCTGTGCTCGGTCGTCGTGCCAGATCAGGTCGCCGGTGGCCGTCAGCGGCATATCGGTCAGCTCCAGTGCGCGATGTTCGGCCAGCGCGGTGCACAGATGTTGGTGTGCGCCGAGCAACTGCCAGACGGCGGGCCCGACGATCGTGTCCACCTTGGCGGCCGAGACGCCGACCCGCACCCGGCGCGAATCCGCGCCGGCGGTTTCCAGGACGCCGTATACCTGTGCCTGTACCGCGGTGCCGTGCTCGTGCATATCGACGCCGAGGATGAGCAACCGGCCGGAGACCGCCTCCGCCGCAACGGAATCGCCACTGCGCCAAGTCAATAGGAGTGCCCGCGCCCACAGGTCGGCCCAGCGGCGCGCCGGTAGCCGATCCATCGTCGCGATCGGGCAGGAGGCGGCGAGTTCGGCGGCGAATCCGTCGAGCAGCACCGCGAGCCTGCGCCGCGCCGGGTCGGCGAGCAGTGCGGCGACGGTCTGGTCCGCCGATGACACCAGGTCCAGGTCGACACCGCGCCAACCCGTGATGGCCAACTCGCCCAACCAAGACCGGCAGCCGATCGCGAGCTGACCTGGCACACAGCCACTTTCGTGATCGCCGTGATCCCACGCCGCTCTACGACGGTTCAGTGCGGTATCGAACCGGTCCAGCAGCGCGTCGTGCGTCGCACCGAGCAGGGCGGCGCGCGCCGCGGCCAGCGCGGCCAACTGGTCCGCGCCGATCGCGCCCGCGTTCACCTTCGCCACCGCTTCCGAAACCGGAACGGCCAGTGGGGATCTGGCGACCGCACCGGCCAGCGCGTGCAGTGCCGCTGCCTGCCGATCGCCGACTCTGGCGAGGCCGTCGGCCAGCGCGTCGTCGAATCCGGACAGCACATCCTGGGCGGCGGGCACACCCTCCGGCGAGCCGCCGAGCAGTTCGCCCAATTGCGCGCCGAACATCAGCGCACCCCCGCGGCCGGGAACCAGTGCAGTTCCGGGATGGGTGTGACAGCGCCGGGCAGCTCCAGATAGGCCAGATGCCGCAGGAACCGGTCGAATACCGCGGCGGCCGGTGCCGGTTCGCGAGTTCCGTTGAGACAGTTGGCAAGCCGAGCGCCCTCGGGCACCTCCACCCGCAGGTACTTCGCCACCCGGTCCAGCCCGTATTGCAGCACCGCCTCGTCGCACAGGGCGTCGAGATGTTTGCAGGTGTACGAGCCGGACAGACCGCCACACGGCCGATTGTTGTTGGTGCTACAGCTCAACCCGTGGGTGCTCGCTGTCACCGAGGCCACGTAGACCCGCGAAATATCGGACCCGCTGGATACGACGCCCTGCAGCCTGCCGTCGGCGAGCTCGACGAACGGAACCTTCGCCAACTTGCGCGGCGCGACGGCGGGCAGCACCGCCACCACCGCCGCACGTGCCCAATCCGCTTCGGCATCACTCGAATTCGAGACCATCGTTTCCCTCCCGTTCGGTCGCGATGTCGTTGAACGTAGGCGATGCCACCGACAAGTTTCGCCGAGCGTCAGCGGTACTGGCGTTCGACGACCCGTTCCCGCGCGCGACGGCGCCGCCGCCGGTACCAGATCGTCCAGACGATCAGCACCGCGATCAGCACCAGCTCGACCGCGGGTGAGAGTCCGGCGCTGACCGGGATGGGCAACAGGAAGATCAGGGCGACGCGCACCAGCGACTCCGCCGTCAGCGCGCAGCCCCATACCGTGGTCTGCACTCGGTGGTCGATCAATTGACTTGGGCTAGTGGTGGTTTCGCCGTGCAACCGGCGCGCGAGATAGGCGGTGGCGGGTTGTGTGGTTAGGCAGCTGACGAGGAAGGCGAGGCCCGCCGCGGCGCTGACGATCGGGTCGCGCAGTAGTACCAGGCGCGGATCATCGGTGGCCGCGGCCAGCGCGAGCATCAATGCGTAGGTGGCCATCATGATGAAGGCGAGCGCATCCACCTTGCGGGTGCGGACCATGCCGACGCCGAGCCAGAGACCGGCGGTCACCGTCGCGATGACGAGCGAGCGGACCACCTCGACACCCGCCGCCTGGGTGAGGTAGAAGGCGGCCGGTGAAACGCCGAGATCCAAAGCGAGCCAGGCGATCCTGCGCAACCCCGCCGGTTTCACCGCGGGCTGCCGACCAGAGCGGCAGGCAATTGCCTTGTCGCGCAATGGATATTGCCGCCGCCGAGTAACAGATCGCGGGTCGGGATCGGGACGGTGTCCCGCTCCGGGAACATCCTGCCGAGGATCGCGACGGCCTCGTCGTCGGTCGCCGGATCGAGTTGCGGAACCAGTACCGCGCCATTGGCGAGATAGAAGTTGCAGTAGGACCCCGCCAGCCGATTCCCGGTCTGGTTCAGCGAGGTGCCGATATCGGTGCCCGAATTCTCCTCGGCGGTCATATAGAGCGGCCCTGGAATCGGAATCTTGGTGACGGTCAACGGATTTCCGTTCGCATCGGTCTCGCGTTCGAGAATTTCCAATGCCGCCGCGCTGCGGGCGAACTGCGGATCGCGCTCGTCATCGGTCCAGGCGAGCAACAGATGTCCCGGCGCGACGAAGCGCGCCATATTGTCGATATGGCCTCGGGTGTCGTCGTCGGTGAGACCCCAAGGGAGCCAGAGCAATTTGTGCACCGCGGCGAAATCCCTTACGGCGCGGGCGATCATCTCGCGGTCCGGATGCGGGTTGCGGGCCGGATCGAGGACGCATTCCTCGGCGACGATGCCGGTGCCGAGACCGTCGACATCGAGCATTCCACCCTCGAACACCACCGGCGCCCGGTACTGATCGAGCCGTTCCAGGTCGAGGACCTTCGTGGCGTAGGCGTCGTCGAGATACCATTCCGGAAAGCGTTGGCCGTAGCCGTTGAACACCCATTTGACGCCGCGCAGCCCGCCGCGATCATCGACGACGAAGGTCGGCGCGGTATCGCGGGACCACACGTTCACGGTGGACGTCTCCACCACTCGGACCGCAGCGCTCAATACCAGTCGCGCGTGCTTGTACTGGGCGCTGGATACGGTCACCGTCACCTGCTCGCCGACCTCGGCGATGGCATTGGCGATGGCGGCGACGGCCCGCTGTACGGGTTTGGCGCCCTCGCGCCAGACGTAGGTGTTCTCCGGCCAGGCCAGATAGCAGCCGGAGTGCGGTTCCCATTCGGCGGGCATCCGGAAGCCGTCGGCGGCCGGTGTGCCGGTGAGTTCGGTTCGCATCGGTTCTCCTCCTCGCTCATACACACGTATGACAATTTGACGGTAGGAGATGCGACCGGCTAATACGATCGTATGAAAGTAGGACGTGGCGCCCTACGAGCGGAGGAGGCGCGATGACCGATCGACGCGGCCGACTGCTGGACCGCCTCGCCGAGGCCATCGCCGACGGCGGCATCGAGGGCGTCAGCATCCGCGACCTCGCCGCTCGCGCGCAGGTCTCGATCGGCACCGTGCAGTACTACTTCGGCACCAAGGCCGATCTGCTCACGGCCGCCTGGCAGCACATGCGCGACCAGGCCGACGCGCGCCTGCGCCGATCCGGGATCGCCGACCTCGAACCCGGCGAAATGCTGTTCGGCCTCGCCGAATTCCTATTGCCGCCGACACAGGAGGACCGGCTTTCCCGGGTGTGGCTGGCGCTGGTCGCCCGCGCCGCGCACGACCGGCGGATCGCCGAGGTGCACCGGGAGCAATGGCGGGAGACAGAGGATCTGCTCGCCAGGGTTTTGGCCCGCGCCAACCCGGCCGCGAAGCCGAATCACGCGATGCCGCAGCGGAATTGCTCGCGCTGCTGGACGGGTTGGCCATCGCGGTGCTCACCGAGCCCGCGCGGGTCGCGCCCGAACGGGCCCGGCGCATCGCCCGCGGCTGGGTCCGCGCCTGGCTCGGCTGAGCCGGGTCAGTGCTCGAAAATGCCGTCCCGCATGCTCGGCGGCAATCCGATGATCAACTGCGACACCTGCCTGCGCACCTGGCCGACCCGCAGTTCGGTCGGCAGCGACTGCCACACCCGGCGGATCAGCTCGCGGGCGTGATCGAGCTGTCCCTGGCGTTCCAGCAGCGCGGCCAGATCCAGATCCAGCAGCGAGCGCCCGACCTGATCCTTCTGCGCCATCGGCAATTCCAGCACCCGGTTGCGCAATTCCTCGGCGGCGCGCCAATCGCCGATCGAACTCAGCGCGTGCGACTGATGCCAGCGCAGGATGTATTCGGAGGTGCCGAGGTTGTCGTCGGCGGTGGACTCCGACGGCAGCGCGGCGAACAGCCGGTCGGCGTTGGAGATCGCGACGAAGGTCTCCCGGCGTCTGCCGATCCTGGCCTGGATGCCCGCCTCGGCCAGCAGCCCGAAAACCGTTGCCGGAGTCGGTTCGGACCCGCTCGCCGCCTGCGCCGAGCGGGCCGCGGCCAGGCCCTGGTCGAGCGCGTGCCGGTAGCACTCGTGTCCGTGCGCCAGATGCCCGTCCAACCAGGCCTCCAGCAGCGGATCTCCGGCGCGGCGGGCGGCCCGGCGCGATTTGTAGAACCACGGGAAGGTGTCGTGGATATCGGCGACATCGTTGAGCCGGAAGGCGACGAATCCGGCGAGAATGGATTCCACCCTGCGCAGCCGCCGCTGCACCTCGGGAGTTTGATCGGACAGCAGCAGCTGCTGAATCCTGGCCAACTCCCGGATCCGCGCCGGAATGTATTCCGAAGGCGGCAGCACGTACACGAGATAACCGCTGCGCTCCGCGCTCTCCTCCAGGGCGCGCAGCGATTCGGTCGTGCTGGTGATCGCTTGGGGCCGTTCGGGTTTCGACAGCGACGGCGTATCCGGTTCGGAGTAGTCGCTGCCGAAGCCGAGCCGGTCCGGGCGAGTCCGGTACAACCGGCATAGGGCGTCCAGGAATTGATAGGACGGCATGTCGAGGCCGGTCTCCCAGCGCGAAACGCTTTGATGAGACAGGCAGCGTCCCGCCGCACCGCCCGCGACGAGCAGCGGTTGCAATCGTTCAGCGACCTCGACGAGGGTGTAGCCGTGCGCTATGCGGTGCGCGCGCAACAGCGAAACCCCGCAATGTGATCGAACCGCCTGTACCGTTTCCCAAGTCGAACCTCCGGCGGCGGCTTGTTCCCGCGCGACCTTGCGGCCGCACGCGAAACTGTGCTGGCTCCTCACGGCATCTCCAGATCATGGGCCTGTTCCCCTTTTGGCTGGACGTGCACCCTCGTCCGCTACTCGACGGTATCCCGGTAGCGGTCCCGCGTCGATGCCCGTACCGTTCTGCGCGCCATGCGTGCAAGTAAGTGGTGCCAGCTGGACTTGACAGCCACTGTCGGCTTACGGTGCACTCGCGGTTCCCTGACTCGGGCGCCTCTCCGTGGGTACCCTGAGTGGCATAGACGGGACCGCGATCAGTAGCAAGGTCGTCGACCTGCGGGGCGTCGGGGCGTTGGTGTTGCTGACAGCGTCGTTCGCGATGAATACGGTGTTCGCGCGCTTTCTCGACAGCGGTTTCACCGTCGCCCAGCAGGTCTATCTACGCTCGTGTGTCGCCTTCCTGCTCGCGCTGCTCGCCTTCTGCCGCTGGATCCGCTGGCGCACCGTGCTGCGATCGGGCAAACGGGAATGGGGAGTGCTGGCCGTTCGCGCGATTCTGCTGTATGTCGTTGGCACCACGCTGTTTTCGAAGGCGGCGACGCTCACCACCGTCGGTGACGTCTCGTTCATCGCCGCCCTGCCGCTGGTCGCGGCGCTGGGGCTGCTGCTGCGGCGGGTGCGGGTGACACCGCCGCGGGTGATCTTCCTGCTCGGCTCGGCGGCGGGGGTCGCGATCCTGTCCGGCGTCGGCGTCGGCGTGGGGTCGTGGAACATCGGCAACCTGATCGCGCTGATCGCCATGCTGGCCATGGCGTTCAGCTACCTGGGTCGCGACTGGCACGACGGCACCCTCAACAATCACGAGATCACCGCGCTCACCGTCGGATTGGGCGCCGCGGGTGTCGCGCTCACCTCGGTGCTGCAGGGCGATGGCATGCCGCACGTCCACACGCACGCCTCCGCGGCCGTCCTCTGGGCCGCCATCGCCTGCGCCGGACTGCTGAACGTGCTCAACGTATTCCTGATGAATTACGGCTTCGAGCGCGTCGACCCGGTGCAGGGCGGCAACCTGCTGACCCTGGAATGCGTCTGGGGTCTGCTGTTCGGATTGATCTTCTACCAACAGATTCCGACGATCAGCGGCCTGATCGGCGGCGCGGTCATCGTCGGCTGCGCGGTGGGCTTGAATATGGCCGATCGATCATCCGCTCCGGACAGACCGCCTCCCGAAATCGGATCGGTCGAAGAGATTTCGGAGCTCACCCGGGTCGAATAGCTTCAGGCGCTATGGGCGGATCTCAGCGGGTATGCGAATCAGCGGAAGTACGTCCTCGATGAGGCGGGTGAGTTGGGTGCGCTGATCCCATGAGGTCAGGCGGAGCACGAGGGTGACGGGGCCGAGGCCCGCGGCGGTGTCCACCAGAGCTTGCAGGTCGGCGGCGCAGCGCTCGGGTGGGCCCGCGGCGGTCCACGCCTCGACCATCTCCGCGGGGGTGCCCTGGTATTCCTCGTGCTCGGCGATGAAACGTGCTGCGCCGTCGAGACATTCGGCTCGGTCGGGGCCGATGGCGACATTGTGCAGGAAGGCTACCGGGAAGGTTTCCGGCGCGCGGCCCGCGTCGATCAGCGCGGCGCGCAGCAGCGGTGCCAGTCCCGCGACGAGGCCCGGCCAGGAACTGGCCGTCATCCAGCCGTCGGCGAGCTCGGCCACTCGGCGCAGCGCGCGTTCGGCGAACTTCGGCTGCCATGGATTGGCGGCGATGAACACCGGGCACGGGGCTTGCACGGGGGTTGGCTGTATACGAATCCCGTTGTACCGCACGAACTGTCCGGCGAAGTCGAGCTCGTCGCCGGTCCACAGCCTGCGGCAGAGCTCCAGGTTCTCACCCATTCGCACGGCCCGTTCGCGGTCGGGAATCCCCCAGTGCGCGCCCTCGCGGGCGCTGGCTCCGTCGCCGACCAGGCCCGTGCAGACGGCGAGGGTCATCCGGCCGCCGGAGAGCCGGTCCAGGCTCGCCCACTGGTAGGCGAATACGGCCGGATCGCGCACCGGGAAGCTGGCCATGCACGCCACCCCGAGCCGGACCCGGCGGGTGCGGCCCGCGAGTGCGCCGAGCAGGGTGAGCGAATCCGCGCGCGGCTGTGCGGTGAGGCTGTCGCCGACCCAGATCGAGTCCAAACCATTTGTGGTGTCAATGGTTTCGGCCAACATCAGCAGATCGTCGGTGGACAGGCGGTCGAGCAGCGCGCCGCGCTGGGGGAGTAGGACTCCCACATTATCCAACATGGTTGGATAAACTAACCGCCATGCCGAGACCTCGCAAGGAAAATCAGCTGGAGCTCGCCGCCGTCGCGGCGGCCGCGCGGCAGGTGTTCGACGCATCCGGACTCGCGGGGACCACCATGCGCCGCGTCGCCGAAACCCTCGGCGTCGACGCGTCGTCGCTGTACTGGCATGTCCGCAATAAGGACGAACTGCTGGATCTGATCGCCGACGAACTGCTGCGCGATCTCCCGCTGCCCGATCGGAGCCTGCCGTGGCGAACCCGGCTGGAGCGGCTGCTCACCGGCTATCGAAAGTGGTTGCTGCGCAACCCCGATGCCGCGCGTCTGCTCGCCGGACGGCTGGTGCTCGGCCCGAATACGCTGCGGGTGCTCGAGTTCATCTGCGGTTCACTGCTTTCCGCCGGATTGAAACCCGAAGCGGCGGCGCAGTCTTCGCATCTGGTCGTGGCATATGTGCTCGGGTTCGTACTTCAGGAGATCGGGCCGATGAACGCGGCGGAGGCGCGCGGCGCGGTGCCGGAGACCGTGTTGGCGGAGACCGCTGCCGTGCTGAGATCCCTTCCGCCCGAGGAGTTTCCGTCGGTGGTGGCACTTGCCGAACATCTGGTGGCGCCGACCATGGACGAACGCTTCGACCGTGGTCTGCGGGCGCTGCTCGGCGGTCTCGCCGTCGAAGATTCGTAAGTCGTTGTGCAGCAGCCTATTTATGGGCGTAACTGCGGAACATGTAGGTGTCCTTGCCGTTTGTGGACAGCTTCGGGGCCGTGGTGAAGCTCATCAGGAATTCGCCCGCCGGAATCTCCGGGGCGCGCACCGTGCCGTCGACCTGCGCGCCGACCTCGGTGACGGCCAGTACGCTCGCGAAAGGCATTGCCTCGCGCAGTATTTCGCCACCGCCCATGATCCACACCTCGGCCGGATCGGTCAGCGCCAGCGCCTCCTCGACGGATCCGGCGCGCTCGGCGCCCTGCTGGAACCAGTCCGGATCGCGGGTGATGACGATCGTGCGCCTACCCGGCAGCGGACGGTCGTCGGCGGGCAGCGAATCCCAGGTCTTGCGGCCCATGACGACGATCTGGCCGCTGGTCACCTCGTCGAAATGCGTGATGATCTCGGGCACCTGCCATGGAATCCGGCCGCCCGCGGCGATCACCCGGTCGCGGGTCTGCGACCAGATCAGTCCGATGATTCGTTTGCTGGGTTCGGTCATGGGCAAACCACCACCACCTTCCACTCGCCAATAGCTTACCTTCGCTAAATAGTTTGCGCATCCTTCCAGCTAACCCAGCCAGTGGTGTGCATCACATTGTTCGGTTGGTGCCCAAGGGGATCCGAGACCGATGTGGCCGACTCGGTGACAGCACGGACCTAATGCGTTGCGCGCCTGATGGTTCGGGTCACCTGGACTACCGCCACACCGACGACCAGGCCTAGGGGCCAACCGGCCAGCACATCGGTCGGCCAGTGCGCCCCGAGGTAGACCATGGCGACGCCGATCAGCGCGAGGCCCGCCGCCAATGCGGCGACGGCCCAGCCTCGATAACCCGGCGGCCACGGCAGCACGGCGTAGAGGGCCACCGCGAGCGCGGCCGTCATCGCGGCGACCGTCGACGGCATCGAGAAGGCGCCGACGTTGGCGACGGCGAGGTCCGCCGGTGGCCGCGGCCGGGCGATCAACAGCTTCAGTGCCCGGGCCAGCGCCTGCGCGAGCAGTACCGAGGCGCCGATCGTCATCCCCTGCCACCACCAGCGTTTGGCGGCCACCACCGCGAGCCCGACGAATCCGGTGAGCGCCTGGATCGCGTCATTGGTTCCGAAGTCCATCGCCCACCGCGCGACGGCGGTCAACGCGGGAACGCGATGCTGGGCAAGGAACGTCACGATGGTGAGGTCCACGTTTCGATTGTGCCGCGACAGCGCCGCTCGGATTCGGCCCGGCGAACCGCTCGGGATGACGAATTGCCCTTTCCCGATCGCTCCGCCCTGCATAGCATGTGCGCAGCAAGTGTTTTCTCCCGTTGCGTCTTATCCGGGATGCCGGCCGAGCCGACGGCCGTCGAATGCGACTCGCTCCGGTGGTCTCGGGCTACCTCCATAGCTGAACCCAGAATCGCGGTGTGAGCAGATGACAGCATTCCAAGATCGTCGCGGCGGATCGGACGACGACGAGGTCGTCAAGGTGCACGGATTGGTCAAGAGCATCGGGCGGGCCCGGGTGCTGGACGATGTGGGGCTGCGGGTGCACCGCGGTGAGATCCACGCCGTCCTCGGTCCCGACGGTGCGGGCAAGACCACCCTGTTGCGCATTCTGGCGGGCCAGTTGTCCTCCGATGCGGGCACGGTCCTGGTCTTCGGGGTTCAGCCGTGGCGGGAACCGAGCCTGGTGCACCGGCGTACCGCGATGGTGCTCGGCGAGGTGGCGCTGTGGTCGGCGCTCACCGGCGGTGCGGCGATCGAGCGGCTCGCCGCACAACACGGCGGGGTCGATCCGGAACGGCGCGACAGCCTGCTCGCCCTGCTCGGCCTCGACCCGTCCCGTTCGGTGCACCGCCATCACGGTGCGGAACGTCGGAAGCTGGCGCTGGTCGCGGCCCTGTCCGGCCGGGCCGAACTGGTGCTGCTCGACGAGCCGATGGCCGGACTCACCGAGCCGCAGAAGGATTCGCTGCGCCTGTGGCTGCGCACCCGCCGCGCCACCGATCAGACGGTGCTGCTCGCCGGACATGTGCTGTCCGAGCTGGAATCGGCCGCCGACCGGATCACCATCATGCAGCGCGGCCGGGTGGTGGACTCGGGCTCGCCCGCCGAGGTGCGGCAACTCACCAGAACCTTCGTCAGCGCCGAATTGGATTGTCCCGCGCCGGATCTCGAGGACCTCGCGGAGGTGCACAATTTCGTCCGGTATCGCAATACCGTGCACTGCGAGGTGGACACCGACCATCTGGATCAGGTGCTGCGCCGGTTGCTCGACTGCGGGCTGCGCAGCCTGACCAGCCGCCCCGCCACCCTGCAGGACCTGCTGCAGGGCGAACGGATGTCGGTGGGTCGGGTGCTGGCCGAACACGGTTCCGGCAGTTGAGTTTCCGGCGCGGAATATCCCGGTGATTCGCGGGTAATCCGCCGCAGGTGACCAACGGATGGACAGAAGACCCTGTCACGTTCCGTCGTCGACCGGAAGTCTTGATCCGTACCCGACGGTTGTCAGGAGGAATCGCATATGACCGATGGCGCCGCACGAACCGCAACGGCAACGCAACCGCTCTCCCCGCGCCAACTCGACGATCTCCACGCCTGGTGGCGGGCGGCGAATTACCTTTCGGTGGGGCAGATCTTCCTGATGGACAACCCGCTGCTGCGGGAACCGCTGCGCCCCGAGCACATCAAACCGCGCCTGCTCGGCCACTGGGGTACCACGCCGGGCCTGAATTTCATCTACGCCCACCTGAACCGGGTGATCACCGCGCGCGACCTGGACATGATCTATGTGATGGGTCCCGGGCACGGCGGCCCCGGCCCGGTGGCCTCGGCCTGGTTGGAGGGCACCTACAGCGAGGTGTATCCGGAGATCTCGCAGGACGCGGCCGGGATGCGGCGGCTGTTCACCCAATTCTCCTTTCCCGGCGGCATTCCCAGCCATGTCGCGCCCGAGACGCCCGGATCCATTCACGAGGGCGGTGAGCTCGGCTATTCGCTGTCGCACGCGTACGGCGCGACCTTCGACAATCCGGATCTGATCGTCGCCGCCGTCGTCGGTGACGGCGAGGCGGAGACCGGCCCGCTCGCCGCCAGCTGGCATTCCACCAAATTCGTCGATCCGCGCCGGGACGGGGCGGTGCTGCCGATCCTGCACCTCAACGGTTACAAGATCGCCAATCCGACGGTGCTCGCCCGGATCGAGCGCACGGAACTGGATCAGCTGCTGCGCGGCTACGGGTACACCCCGTACTTTGTCGAGGGTTCCGATCCGGAGCCGATGCATCAGGCGTTCGCCGCGACCCTGGACCACTGCCTCGACGAGATCGCGGCCATCCAGCACCGCGCCCGCCACGAGGGCGATCCGGCCCGTCCGCGCTGGCCGATGATCGTGTTCAGCTCGCCGAAGGGCTGGACGGGGCCGAAGACCGTCGACGGCAAGCAGGTCGAAAACTATTGGCGCGCACACCAGGTGCCGTTCGGCGACGCCCGCGCCGACGCGCACCGGGCGGTGCTGGAACATTGGTTGCGCAGTTATCGGCCCGAGGAGCTCTTCGACGCGAACGGCGCCCCGGTGCCGCGCATCCGGGACCTGCATCCGGTGGGCGATCGGCGGATGAGCGCGAATCCGCACACCAATGGCGGCGCCCTGGTGCGCGGCCTGGATCTGCCGGATTTCCGCGACTATGCGGTCGAGGTGAGCCAACCGGGCGCGACGCTGGCCGAGGCCACCCGCGTGCTCGGCGGCTTCCTGCGCGATGTGATGCGTGCGAATTCGACGACCTTCCGCATGTTCGCCCCCGACGAGAACAATTCGAACCGGCTCGATGCCGTCCTCGACGTGACCGATCGCGCCTGGAATGCCGAAACCCTGCCCACCGACGACCATCTCGCGCCCGACGGCCGGGTGATGGAGATACTGTCCGAGCACACCTGCCAGGGCTGGCTGGAAGGCTATCTGCTCACCGGACGGCACGGCCTGTTCTCCTGCTACGAGGCGTTCATCCACATCGTCGACTCGATGTTCAACCAGCACGCCAAATGGCTGCGCACCACCAATCGCATCCCGTGGCGCAGGCCGATACCATCGCTGAATTACCTACTGACATCGCATGTTTGGCGACAGGATCACAACGGCTTCTCGCATCAGGATCCGGGCTTCATCGATCATGTCGTCAACAAGAAGGCCGATGTGATCCGGGTATACCTGCCGCCGGACGCGAATACCCTGCTCTCGGTGGCCGATCACTGCCTGCGCAGCCGCCAGTACGTGAACGTGATCGTCGCGGGTAAGCAGCCCGCGCCGCAGTTCCTCAACATGGCGGACGCGATTGTCCACTGCACCAAGGGAATCGGCATCTGGGAGTGGGCGAGCAGCGATGCGGGCGAGCGTCCTGACGTGATCATGGGCTGCGCGGGCGACGTGCCGACCATGGAAACGCTCGCCGCCGTCGACATTCTGCGAGACCTATTCCCGGACATAAAGATTCGCGTGGTGAACGTGGTGGACCTGATGCGGTTGCAGGACGATCGGGAGCATCCGCACGGCTTGTCCGACCGCGCCTTCGACGCGCTGTTCACCCCCGATGTCCCGGTGGTATTCGCCTATCACGGATATCCGTGGCTGATCCACCGGCTCACCTACCGTCGCGCGAACCATCACAACTTCCACGTCCGCGGTTACAAGGAAGAAGGCACCACCACAACGCCTTTCGATATGTGCGTGCTGAACCAGATCGATCGCTACGATCTCGCGATCGATGTGATCGATCGGGTTGCGCGCCTGCAACCTACGGCCGCGCATGCCCGGGATCACCTGGAGAACAAGCTCATTCAGCACCGCGTCTACATTCGCGAGTACGGCGAGGATCCGCCCGAAATCGTCCGGTGGCGCTGGCGCAGCGCCGATCACCGGCCCGGCGACGGCGGGTGACCCGCGAGTCAGAGTTGTGGTGCGCCATTGGGCATCTCGTCGCGGGCGAGACTCGCCGTGGTAATTCGCTTGGCCGGTGCAGGCCCGCGGCCCTAACGTTCGTCGGATGGATATGAGCGGCCATATCGAATTGCCCGACGGCGCACTGGACAAGGTGGTCGCCGCGCTGCGTGCGTCGTCGCATCCGGAACTGGCGGCGGGGGAGCTGTCGCTGCTCGGCGCCGGAATGGACAGCCTCGCGCTGCGGCTGGACCACGACGGCGAAACGTATGTGCTGCGCTGCCCCTTCGGTCCGGACGGTGCCGAGGGGATCGCGCGGGAGGCGGCCGTGCTGCCCGAACTGGCCGCGACGCTGACGCTGCCGATCCCACGGTTTCTCCTCACCGCGCCGAATCCTCTTGGGCCGGGCCAGTTTTGCCTCTATCCGGCGGTGCCGGGCGAGTCGCTGTCCGAGGCGGAATGGCTGCGGCGCGGCCTGCCGGACTCCGCTGTCATAGTCGGGCAGATCGCGGAATTCCTCACCCAGTCGCATGCGTTCCCGGTGTCGCGGGCCGAACAGCTGGGTGTCGAAATCCGGGATATGCGAACGGATTTCACCGAAGACCTGGATCTGGTCCGGGATCGGGTGCTGCCGTTGCTCGCGCCCGCGTCCGCGCGGGAACTGGAGCGATCGTGGACGAACTACCTCGGTGACGACCGCAACTTCGACTATCGGCCGACGCTGACGCACGCGGATATCAGCCCGGATCATCTGCTCGTCACCGGGGACCGGATCAGCGGCGTCATCGATTTCGGCGACCTCACGATCGGCGATCCGGACTACGATCTGGTCTACCTGTGGACCGATCTCGGCCCGGATTTCGTCGCGAAGGTGCGGCGCCATCGGGGGCTGCCGCTCGACGACCGGCTCTCGGCGAAACTCGGTTTCTGGGCAAAAGCGGATATGACGATCGACGTGTTGCACGGCTTGGAAAACGCGATGCCCGAATTCACCGAGCAAAGCCTGCAAAACCTTGCCGAGGTTCTCGAACGGTCATGACGCCGAACGGTTTGTACGGAATATGAATTCGCCGGCGCGCAATATTGCGAACACCATGATTCGGTAAGTGCCCTATATGCAGCTCGTAGCGATTTTCGGTCATACCGGCGCCGGTCGCGATCGTCGTGCTGAACCGCAAAGCGGCTGGGCGGCAACCACATTCACCGTATACGCCCGGTGGCAACAGTCGGTAGCCCGCAGCCGGACTCGATAATTCGGCGGATGGAAGCGCCGACTGTGGCTAGACTGCTCCGTGTCCACGGTTGAGCAGGCAGCCGTACGGGCATTTCGTCGCGAGCGGCGCGGCTGGGGTGGGTTGCGGTTCTCGTCCGAGTGATCGGAGCGATGACATGGGTGAAAGCTTCACCTACTGTGGGCCGGGTTTGACGGTCGTCACGAAGCTTTCCGAGGCTGGTGTACAGGTTTGTCGGGTACGAGGGGAAGTTGATGTAAGCAACGACCGGCTCCTACGGGATGCGCTGCGATCCATGGCGGTCGCGCCGATCGTCGTCGATCTGACCAGGGTGAGCTTCCTATCCCTGTGCGGCGTGGACGTGCTGCTCGCCGCCGCGCTGCCGGGACGGCGGGTGGAGCTGGTGGTGACCGCTCGTCCGCTGTTGCGAATCCTGGAGCTGTCCGGCGCCACCGCGCATCTGCGGGTCTACAACTGCCTGCAGGACGCGCTGACGGCGCAATCGGTCGGCGGCGTGCCGCTGCTCGCGCTCGATGCGGTCGACGAAAGATGTTGATCGGCACACCATTCCGCCGGTACGCCGGCGCCACCTCGAATATTCACGCACAGGTTCGGGACGGCGATGAGGGGGTACGGCGCACGTGTGGACAGCAGCCGAGCAGGGTCGGGGGGCCACAGCGGTATCCCTCCGGTCGTGCGCGGGTCTGCGAACGACTTCGTCGCCAGCGCGGGTTAGGTTTGATCGGATGTGTTGAACAGCCCGATACGGTGGGAACTGACCGATCTGGCGGACTGTGCGGTCGTGCGGCCGCGCGGCACGCTGGACATGGAGAGTTATCGGTCGTTCCGTGACGATCTGCTGAAGTTCGCGTCGGATCAGCCGCGCGCGATAATCGTGCTGGTCGACGAGCTCGACGTGCGTTCCGAACCGCTGTTGACCGCGTTCACCAGCGCCTGGATGCGGATCGGTGACTGGCCATCGGTGCCGATCGTCGTCGTCGCCGAGGGCGACCGGCTGCGCGGTTGTCTGCAAGCCAGCGCCATTCAGCGTTTCATCGCGATATACGCGGACATGGATGCCGCACTGGATGCGCTGGAACGGCCGCTCCGCCGCAGGCGCACGGTGGTGCCGATGGTGCTGGCCGCCGACACCGCGTCGCGGGCGCGGTACCTGGTGCGGGAGATCTGCGACCATTGGAACATTCCGGATGTCCGGATCGACGCGCAGTTGATCATCACCGAATTGGTCGAGAACGTCATACGGCACACCGAAGCCGTCGAGATCGTCGTGCGGCTGGAACTGCGGACGCAGCTGTTGACCGTCGCCGTCGCCGATCGGGATCCGCGGGAGGCGGTGCTGATCGAGCCGGATCCGGGCCGGAGGCGGCACGGTTTGCACGTGGTGGCCGGGATGGCCCGCGCGTGGGGCTGCCTGCCGCAGTGGCCGACCGGAAAAGTGGTGTGGGCGACGCTGCCGACCGGCCCGCGGCGTCAACTCTTCTGAGCCGCCGCCGGTCGATGAAGGGTTCAGCCCTGTTCGGCGTCTTCGATCGGTTCGAGCACCAGGATCGCACCGGCCGGCGCGCCCGCTCGATCGCGCAGCGATGTGCACACGACGCGCACCACGACGGGACGGCCGCGGCGGTTGATGCCTTTCAGCCTGACCTCGTGACGGTAGTTCGCATCCGTCAGCGCGGGCCGCACGATCGGGCGCAGCTCCGAGACCGGCAGCCCGATATCGAGATTGAGCAGATGCTCGCCCTCGGCCTCCTCCGGCCGCAGCCCCCACAGATCCTCCGCGCCCGCATTCCACACCACGATGCGCATCGAGGTGTCCACCACCAGGATCCCGCCCGGCCATGAACTCATGACCGCGGTGAAGAACTCGTTGACCTCGTCGAGCTCGTTACTGCGTTCGCGCAGTTCGGTATTGATGGTCTGCAGCTCGTCGTTGGTGGACTGGAGTTCCTCGTTGGTGGTCTCCAATTCCTCGTTGGTGGACTGCAATTCCTCGTTCGTCGTCTCCAATTCCTCGACGGTGGACTGGAGTTCCTCGTTGGTCGTCTCCAGCTCCTCGTTCGTGGATTGCAGCTCCTCATACGCCGATTCCCGTTGCGCGTTGGCATGATTCAGCTCGGCGAGCAGCCGGCGCGCGGCCGTGACATCGTGGAAGACCACGGACACGCCGAGCATGATCTCGTTGGCCAGCAGCGGGCTGACGTGCACCTCCAACGTCAGCACCTCGCCGGGGCCGCGCTGCCATTCGATATCCTTCATCCGCAGCGCGCGGCGTTCGTTGCGCACCTGATCGATGTAGGCGCGCAATTCGACCGGCCGGTAAGACAATTCGAGATCGCGCAGCGGACGGCCGACATCGCGGTCGTGCAGACCGAACAGGTGCTTGGCCTGCTCGTTGGCCAGCGTGAGCACATCGTCGTCAGCGAGTACGACCTGTGCTACCGGCCCCGCCGAAAAGACAAGGCTGCGCAACGTTTCCACCTGTTCGATCTCGCGGCGGTCGGGGATCATGGTGCGGCCGAATACGGATCCGACATCGATCCGCGAGGTGGCCATCTTGCGGAAGACCCGCCGCTTCAGATCCACCGGGTCGAAGATGCGGCTGTGACCGAGTAGCATCTCCGCCTTGCCCAGGAACAGAATTCCCCGCGGGCACAACGCGAAATGGAACTTTTCCAGGATTTTGGTCTGGGTTTCGACGGTGAAATACATCAGGGTATTGCGGCACGCCAGCAGATCGATCCGGGAGATCGGTGCGTCCTGCACCAGATCGTTGCGTCCGAATATCACCGAACGCCGCATGTCCTTGCGGAACGAGAACCGAGTGCCGATCGGCTCGAAATAGCGCTGGATCAGCTCCGGCCCGAGCGGGGCCACTTCCTTGTCGGTATAGGTCGCGTGCCGGGCGGTGGTGAGCGCGTCCTCGTCGACATCGGTGGCGTAGATCTTCACCCGCTGCCGGAATTCCTCGATGCCCATCGCCTCGGCGAGCACGACGGCCAGGCTGTAGGCCTCCTCGCCCGAGGCGCAGCCCGCGCACCACACCCGCACCGGATCCTCCGGTCCGCGCTCGGCCAGTATCGTCGGCACCACGCTGGTCTGCAGGTAGTCCCAGGCGTCGGGGTCGCGGAAGAATCCGGTGACATTGATCAAGATGGTGTTGAACAGCGCGACGAATTCATCGGAATTGGCTTGCAGCACATCGAGATATTCGACGTAGTCCTCGACGCCGAGCTGCGCCATCCGGCGATCGACGCGGCGCATGAGACTGCTGCGCTTGTATCCGGTGAAATCGAATCCGCGCGTTTCCTTCAGGTACTGCAGGATCTCTTCGAAACCGTGTGTGGCCGCGGGCGCCTTCTCCTGATCCACAATGCATAACGTACCGGCATGCTCAGCCGCCGTTGTGCCCGACAAGCAACTTCTGCAGAGTTTCGATGGCGCTGGCCTGTTCGGCTCCATGATCGGCGAAGCGGCGGGCCAGTTCCTCGTCCCCGCGCCGGAGCGCGTCGACGCTCATCTTCTCGGCCAGCTGCTGTTTCTCCCGCAACGCGCGCAGCCCCGCCCAGAGCGCCTGTTCTGTCTGCATATTCTTTTCCATCAACAAAGCCTCCACCGTCCAGGCGTGGCCGACCCGGCAGCGAAACCGTTCCCCTCCGGGCAGCGTGAACAGCACGCCGCCGCAGTCGGGGCAGCTGAGCCCGGACGGTTCGGTCAACTGGGTGAGCTCCCGCGCATCCGGCTCCGAGCCCGCATCGATGCGCGTCTCCAGTTCGTCGAGTTCGGTATGCGGCCGATGGGCCGGATCCGGCCGCGAGCGTAGGCTTTTCGCGACCGCGGCGGCGAGTTCGGCCGCGGGCAGCACGAAATCGACCGGTACTCGGGCCAATACGCTTTGGGGCATGCCCGGGTAGAGCGCGTCCTCCGGGGCTTGGACACCGACCAGGCCGCCGCGCGACTTGATCAGCACCGCGCCCGCGGTGCCGTCATCGAGCGATCCGGACAGCACGACACCCGCCACCCGGGGCGTCCACGTCATCGCTGCCGACCGGAACAGCGCATCCACTCCGGGGCGATGGTGATTCTCGGTTGGCCCGTGCGACAACAGAATTCGATGCCGCGTCACCAGCAGATGATGGTCCGGGATCGCGACATAGATGGTTCCCGCCGTCAGCGGCTTACCGTCCGTGGCGCGCACGACGGACAGCGGTCCGACGCGACCGAGGATGGCGGGCAGCGCACTGAACGCGTGCGGAGCCATGTGCAACACCACCAGCACCGCGGCGGAAAGATCGCTCGGCAGGCCACCGACGAACTCGCGCAGCGCCTCGACACCCCCAGCCGATGCGCCGACCACGATCACGTCCGTTGGCGGTGAGATCGGTTGCTCCGCAGTCCGATCGCCCATATCTACCCACCCTACTCGCGATCCGCCCCACCTATCGGCCGTTACCAGCCACCGCACCGGCCCGCAGACGCCCGCAGCCGACGGTCGCTACGCGGCCGAAAACCATCGCGATCGCCTACCTCGAGCACGAGGTCGTGGCGCCGCGCGACGTGCGGATCCCTTCGTCGGCGTAGCGGCGTCGGCCCCTACCAGGCGACTATGATCGCGCTATGAGCAACGGGGGGACCCCAGCTTCTGGTCAGGACCTTTCGGTAGTACCCGAGAAGGTTCGTGAGGTCGGAAAATACGTTTATGAGTTGGCCGAGGCGCTTCGTGCCGCACTCGATTCCGCCGCCAAGGATGTCGCGTCGCTGACCGACGGTAGTTGGACCGGCGATGCGGCCGCGGAGTTTTCCGAGGGTTGGACCGAAGTCCACGATGGCGGCACTCAGATCATGACGGCCTTGACTGGTATGGCGGAAAAGTTAGGGGTTACCGCGGAGACGTACAGAGCCCGCGATGAAAGCACCGCTGCCGGGTTGAACACCTCGAGTCTGGATCTGCCATGAGTTCTGAGTTCTCGGTCGATCTGGACCATCTCGATCAGATCGTGGCACGCCTGTCGGGCCTGGCCGGGTTCGTCGGCGAGCATCTCGACGAGATCGACGAACGGGTGGCCACCCTGACCGGCGGCGATTGGGAAGGTGCTGCCGCGCGAGCGTATGCCGAGGCGCACGCACAATGGGCCATCGGCGCACGTGAATTCGTCGAGGGTGTACGTGAAATGAGTGCCGCGGCCAAGGCCGCGCACGCGCGCTATTCCCGTGCCGTCGATACGAACTACAAAATGTTCAATCAGGGATGAGCGACCGTGGGTGAACTGGTTATCGACTGGCAGGTCTACTACGAGGCCGCCATGAAATGTCACGCCCTAGCCGCGGATCTTCGCGTGGCCGACAAACCGGTTCATGACGCGGTCAAGGGTGAGTGTGCGGGCATGGCAGGGGATGCGCCGGGCTGCGAGCAATGGGGAAAGGCCTACGACAGCGCCGCCCAGACCACGATGCAGACCTGCACCAACCTGGCCGACGCACTTACAAACCTGGGCTACATGCTCTACGCGGCCGGATACAACTGGGCGCACGCCAACAAATCCAAACCGATGCCACATCGCCCCAAGGTAGTGGCTATGTCGGAATACAAGGTGTCGATTCCGACCTCGGTAGGCAAGAACGGAAACGGAGTCACCGAAGGCGACGGCAGTGTCCCGGGCTTCTACGATGCCCTGGTCGGGAAGATCCAGCAGGAATTCGGCCACGATCTGCCGAACGGCCATAAGGACAAGCTCGAAAAGGCCACATCCACCTGGAAAACATTCTCCGAACACGCCACGATCACCGGCGCTGCGGGCCGGATTACCGAGATCATCAACCTGTTCGACGTGATCAAGGATAAGAGTGGTGGCCTCGACGCCCTCCTCGGACACCTCAACACGACCAAGGACGCCGCGACACAACTTGCCGCCGCCACGGTGAACGTCGCCGCACCCGTCGGAGAGTACAGCACCGCGACCTCCGAGGTGCGCACCAAATTCAAGGATGCCGTTACCAATGCGCTGATAGCGGCCGGAGCGACTGTCGTCATCGGTATCGCGGCCACCTGGATTACCGCCGCTCTCAGCGATGTCGCTGCCGGTGCCGGTGTCGTGGTGATCGCCGGCAACACCGCCAGGGTGCTCAAAAGCGCGTGGGATACGAGCAAACTCATCAAGATAATCGGGTCTGCGGCGGCGGTCGCGGGTGCCACAGCCGCTGCGGTCACGGCGTTCAAAGACGTCGACCTCACCCAAGAAGCGACGAAACTCGCCGGTATCATCCTCATGAAGGTTTTCATCGACGAGGCGGAAGACGGCGAAATCGATGAAAATGACCCCGCTTACAATTTCGAGGGCACCGGTTACTCGATGGAAGAGCTTGCGGAATTCGCTCGCGGTCACGCCGGCGACGATAATCCGGCAATGGGACGCCCATCGCTCCGTGAAATCGAAGATGCGTTGCAGAACGGGAAAAAATCGCCAGGTAGCGGGAATTCGGTCCGATACGACTACAACGGCGTCAGGGTAATCGTCAACCGTGATGTTCCCTGGAAATCGACAACCTACTACCCAAGCAGGTGATTATGGCAGACGAGCTCGAAGTATCGATACGGGCCGCATTTGCGGAGAACGAGCTCGACGAGCTGGCGTCTTGCCGTCATGAGGTGAACGAGTTCCGGTCCTTCGGTGCGCTCGATCTTCTTGTCAGTTGGGCGTTGCATGTCGACAAAATTGACACCGATCGGTTCAGGAGTGCGGACGATCGGCGCGTTTGGGGTGGTTACGATCTCGTGGCGGCCATGTCTATGCGCGACTTCTTGGCGGGGTGTATCGATCGTCTGCCGGAGCCGTTGCGTGCCAAGGTGATCGGGATCGCCGACAAGTATGATCAGCGATTTCTTTCGGTTACCGTCGCTGATGACGATGGTTTGATGAGGCGATTCACGGATGGTGAATTGTCCTCGGCTCCGTGGTGGTGGCATCGGATTCCGGACCGGGGGCCCACGTTCGAAGAGTTGGCGAAATAGGGCGGGGAGGCTTCGGTGTCGGGCGATTCAGGATTGATCGGGTGATGGTGCCTTGCGGAGGTGGTCGTAGCCGACGGTCGCTAGGAGGCCGATTGCGAGGGCGATGGCCAGGCCGATCGCGCACATGGTGAGGGCTCGGGTGAGGCCGGCGGTCATACGTGCGTCGAAGTAGAGGATTGCGCGGATGCCCAGGAAGACCTGGTGCATGGGTTCGAATTGGGCCAGGGCGCCGTAGAGGCGGGGGGTTGCTTGGATGGGCATGATGCCGCCGGAGGATGGCAGGCCTAGCGCTATGAACAGGATCATGTTGATCGGCATGCCGATGGTGTTCAGTACCGGGGCGCGCAGCATGGTCGCGATGGTGGACACCAGGGTCAGGTTCGCTATCGCGGTCATGCCGATGGCCAGTGAGGCGAGCGCGCTGTAGAGGTAGAGCGTCAGGCGGTGGTCGATCGGCATGCCGAGCGCGGTCGCTATCAGCTGGTACAGGCCCGCCATGGTCAGCGCCATGACTGCGGCGAGCGCCCATTTGTAGAGCAGCACTCGCCAGCGGGAGATGTCGGGGCGGTTGGCGACGGCGGCGTCGATGCCGAGGTTGATCATCATGCTGCCGGTGAATCCGGCGAACACCACCAGCAGGGTGTAGTAGAAGGCGGATATGCCGTTCGCCGTGCCTGCGGGCAGCGGGCGGTATTGGGTGGTCGCGACCTGAACCGGGTTGGTGAGGGCCGTCAGTGCCGCGTCGGACGGTTGGACCCCGTTCGCGATGGCGTTGGCGCGCACCCCGATGCCGAGCAGTCGGCTGGCATGGTCGAGCGCCGGGGTGACCAGCTGGGTCGCCAGGGTGACCGCCGTGGTGCCAGCGCGGGGGTTGGTGCGGAACTCGACGGTCGGGGGTGGGCCGCCATCGGATGCCGGATTCTCCAGTGCGGTCGCGCGGGCGGTGAAGTCGTCGGGGATGACGATCGCGGCATATACCTCGCCGCGCGACATCAGCGAATCCGCTTGCGCCGCATCGGTTCGCCGGAGCCACACCTGATCTTCGGGGAGTGCGGCGGCGACGGCTTCGGTGAACTGTTCACCGTATGCGCCGTGGTCGGTGCCGACCAGGACCAGCGGGAAGTCGTGCAGATTGCGCTGCGGGTCGAGGATGCTGGCGAGATAGGACAGGGCGAGCAGGCTCAGCAATCCCATGGCGACGACCAATGGGACGGCCCACAGCGTGTGTTGTCCGCCGTTTTTCCCGCTAGGGTTCGTATTGTCGGTCGTCGACGCCACGTCGAGAGGTTATCAGCACACTTGTCGCAATCATGAGTGTGCGCGAGTTGAGCCGATGTCCGGTGTGCGTCGAATCTGCGCGGTGGCCGGGTAGTCGCCGACTCGGGTTCGAGCGGGTGCGCCCGAGTCGTATTGCGGTTCGGCGGCTCGGCATCGAAACCGCCCAGCTCAATGGGCGTCGTCGTCCGCAGACCCGCGCATGGCCGGAGCGGGTGCGGGAGGTACGCCTGGTGGGCGAAGTCGTCGTCAGGCCGCGCATGGCCGGAGCCAATGCGGAGGTACGCCTGGTGGGGCGCTGTGGGCGAAGTCGTCCGCAGACTTCGCCCGGCCGGACCGGATGCGGAGGTACGCCTAGCGGGCGCTGTCGGCGACGCGTCGTCAGATTGCGCATGGCCGGCGCCAATGCGGAGGTACGCCTAGTGGGTGCTGTGGGCGAAGTCGTCCGCAGATTGCGCATGGCCGGCGCCAATGCGGAGGTACGCCTGGTGGGCACTGTCGGCGACGCGTCATCAGACCGCGCATGGCCGGAGTGGATGCGGAGGTACACCTAGTCCGGATGAGGTAAGAAACCGGTGTTCCTGAACACGGTGAGATAGGTGTCGAGCGTCGCGCGATCGATCGGTGGGCATTCGATACCGGTGTCCGCCAATGCGTTTCGGGTGTTGGTGTCGGCCCAGGCGCGATGTCCGGCGAGGATGGCTGTGTTCGGGCTGAGCAGTGCGGCGCGGATCAGCGAGTCGTCGCCGGTGGCACTGCGGTGCGCGGATTGGCGGTCGAGTTCGCTACGTACGGTGTCGAGATCGACGGTGGCGATGGGATATCCGTGTGCGGTGAGTGCGGTGAGCACGTCGCGGATCCGCGTCGGGGTGTGGGTTATCAAGTGGTACACAGTATTCCGGCAAGGATGGGTGGCGATTTCGGCGATCGCTCCGGCCGCGTAGCAGACGGGGACCAGTGCGACCGTCGCATCGCCGACCTCGGGCGCCATGCCGAGCACCGCGGCGGCCCGAATCATATTCCAGAACGAATCATCCGCGCTGTTGACGCCGGTCCTCGGGTCGCCGCAGAGGGTTCCGGGCCGGTAGACGGCGACCGGCAGCCCGCGGTCACCCGCCTGTCGGACGAGTTCCTCGGCGACCCACTTCGAGGTGAGATAACCATTGTCCTGCACCTGATCCGGGCGCATGCGAACATCCTCGGTGATGTCGCCGGTTACCGGTGTGGCCGGGACGCTCGTGCCGATGGTGGAGATATAGTGCACCCGTTTGACCCGGTTCGTCGTTGCCAGGCAAAGGATTTCGCGGGTGCCCAGCACGTTCACCGGGCGCAGGCGCGCGTACGGATCGATGTGGTTGACGTGCGCACCGTTGTGCACGATCGTGTCGACACGGTCGGCGAGCTCCGCGTAGACGTCGTCGGCGAGGCCCAAACGCGGTTGCCCGAGGTCGCCGTTGACGATCACGAGCCGTTCGCCCGGCAACTCCGGGAGACGGAAATGCCGCTGTGCCAATCGGATTCGAGCCAGTCCCGCCGCCGGGTCGGCGGCTCGGACCAGACACCAGACGCGGGCATCGGTCCGGGTCAGCAGCTCGTGCAGTAGGTGCACGCCCAGGAAGCCGGTCGCTCCGGTCAGGAGCACCTCACGCATCGAGCCATCAGGCAGCGGTCCCGCGACCGTGAAATCGGGGTCGAGAATCGCATCCGCAGCGTAGTCGACTGTATGGGTAGGTACCTCCGCACCGGTGAGATGGGCGGCCAGCGCGCCAACCGTCGGGGCGGCCAGCAGCGCCGCCATCGGCACCTTGCGGTTCAGTTCCGCCGAAAGGCGTTGGTGCAGTGTGAAAACCAGTAGCGACGAGCCGCCGAGCTCGAAGAAGTCGTCCACCACGCCGACCGATGTCAGCCCGAGCACTTCGGCGAAAACCGCTGCGATCGCCCGTTCGAGCGGAGTTTCCGGCGCGGCGGCGGCCCGCGCGGCGAAGACCGGTTGTGGCAGCGCGGGACGGTCCAGTTTGCCGCTGGTGTTAACCGGGAATTCGGTGAGCGGCACGATCGCGGCGGGCACCATATAACCCGGAATCGAGCGGGATACACTGCGCCGCAGCATATCCGGATCAACGGTCGCACCCGGCGCGGCGACCACATACGCGACCAGCCGGTCACCGGTAGCGGACGGTTTGACCGCGACCGCCGCCTGGCCGACACCGGGTTCGGCGAGCAGCGCCGTCTCGATCTCGCCGAGTTCGATCCGGTGGCCGCGCACCTTGACCTGGAAATCCGTGCGGCCCAGGTAATCCAGTGTGCCGCGCGAATTCCAGCGGACCAGATCACCGGTGCGGTACATGCGCGCACCCGGCTCGCCGAACGGATTCGCGACGAACCTGCCCGCGGTGATCGCGGGCGCACCGTGGTAGCCGCGAGCCAATTGCACACCGGCCAAATACAATTCGCCGACAGCGCCGATCGGCGCCTGCCGCAGCCGGTCGTCGAGGAGAAGGCAGCGCGAATTCCATTCCGGCACACCGATCGGTGCACAGGTGCCGCCGAGATCGTCGGCGGTCACCTGATGTTCGGTGATGCTTACTGCCGCCTCGGTGGGGCCGTAGAGGTTGTGCACCTGCGCGGCGCTGACGGCGGCGAAAGCGCGCGCGGTCTCCGGTGGCAGCGCCTCGCCGATCACGAAAACGGCACGCAGAGACGGCAGCTCGGCAGCAGAGCCACGCGTGGTCTCCGAACGAGAAGTCTCGTCGGCCCTGGCAGTTGTCCTTAGCGACGTCGGCCTGGGCGTGGAAGCAGCAGGCGGAAAAGGTAATTCAATCTCCGGTTGTGGCGTTTCGCCGATTGTGGTCGCGGTGTGCGGGATTTCCTGCGGCGACGTCCCGCCGGGCGCGGAAGCAGCCCGCAGCACGGCCAATTCGGCCGCGAATACCGCCAGCATGGACGGGACGAAATCGGTGAGCGTCACCCGGTGCTGGGAAATCAACCCGCACAGTGCGGCAGGATCGCGGTGGTCGTCCGGACCGGCGAGGATCAGCCGGGCGCCGGTGCGCAGCGGCAGGAAGTACCCCCACAGCGATACGTCGAAGGTCGCCGGGGTCTTCTGCAGATAGACGTCCTCGGCGGTGACCGCGTAGCGTTCGCGCATCCAGTCGAGCTGGTTGACGATCGAGATATGGCTCACTACAACGCCTTTCGGGCGTCCGGTGGAGCCGGAGGTGTAGATGAGATAGGCGGGATGCGCGCCACGCAGCGGCGCCGTGCGGTCGGCGTCGGTGATCGGCGCCGGGTCGAATGCCGAAAGATCGAGGGTGTCGATGGCATCGGCCTCGGACAGCACGCCATGGTCCCGCAGGGTGAGCGCGTCGGCGCGGGTGGTGAGCATCCGGCGGGGCCGGGCGGATTCCAGCACGTAGCCGATGCGGGTGGCCGGATGGGCCGGATCGATCGGCACCCACGCACCGCCCGCCTCCGCGATCGCGTACAGCGCGAGAACCTGGGCGATACCGCGCCGCATCGCGACGGCCACCGCCGTCTCCGGCCCGACGCCCTGCCGGATCAGCCAGCGCGCCAACCGGTTTCCGCGATCACACAGTTGTCGGTAGGTCAAAACAGCCGCACCGCAGCGGACCGCGACGGCATCCGGGGTGGTAACGGCCCACCTGCCGATGGCGGCCGTCAAGGACTCGGCAGCAACGGCATGTTCGGCGCCGCTGGACCAGGACCGCAGCAGTTCGCGCTGGGCCGGATCGATCAGCTCGAGATCGCCGACCGAACGCCGGGCATCGGCGGCCACCTGTTCGAGGACGCGCAAATAGCCGTCGAGGAACCGGTTCACCGTCGCCTCGTCGAAAAGGTCGGTGCTGTAACCGAATCGGATGACGATCTGGTCGGGCGAGCCGTCGGCGGCGCGGGTGTCGACGACGCCGATGTGCAGATCCGTCTTCACCGTGTCGGCGTCGACGTCCAGTACCGCGAAATCCGAACCGGCAAGTTCCAGTTGGGCTTTCGCGAAGTTCTGGAAGGCGAACCCGACCTGGTACAGCGGATGCCTGCCCGGTGAGCGCACCGGGTTCACCGCATCCACCACATGCTCGAACGGCACTTCGGCGTGCGCGAAATTCGCCAGATCGCGTTCCCTGGTCCGGTCCAGCAGGTCCGCGAAGCTCTCACCGGGGACGATGCCGGTGCGCGAGACGGTGGTGTTGACGAACATGCCGACCACCCCGTCGAGCGCGGGTTCGGCGCGGTTGGTCATCGGGACGCCGATGGCGATATCGGCGCCGCCCGCCAGCCGGGCCAGCAGCACCGCAAGCGCCGTGCGCATCACCATGAACAGGGTGGCCCGGTGCGCGCCGGCCAGCGTCAGCAGCGCGGCGTGCACGGCCGGGGCGACCGAGCGCTGGATGGCCGCGCCGCGCAGCGATGCGGTGGCGGGGCGCGGCCGGTCGGCGGGCAGGTCGAGTTGGTCGGGCAGGCCGGCGAGTTCCCGGGTCCAATAGGAGAGCTGCTGGGACAGCAGGGAATTCGGATCGTCGCGGGAGCCGAGCAGTTCCTGCTGCCAGAGCGCGTAATCGGCGTACTGCACCTGCGGCGGCTGCCAGGCGGGTGGGTGACCCGCGCAGCGCGCCGCGTATGCCACGGCCACATCCTTGGCCAGCGGCGCGAGCGAGGAGCCGTCGGCGCAGATGTGGTGCAGGGCGCAAACCAGTACATGGTCGGCGTTCGGGGATGAAAGGGAGTCCGGTGCGACGACCTTCAGTAGCCGAACCCGCAGCGGCACCTCGGCGGCGACGTCGAAGCCGCGCCGCAGAATGGCGTGCACCCGATCGGTGAGCGCATCGGCGGCCACCTCCTCGACCGCGAAATCTCCTGTTACGGTTTCGGGTTCGTGAATCAGCTGCCGCGGCCCCGACTCGTCGGCGGGGTAGCTGGTGCGCAGTGCCTCGTGGCGGGCGACGGTATCGCGATAGGCGGCACGCAGCGCCTCGACATTCAGGTCGGTCAGCCGCAGCGCGAATCCGATGTTGTCGACCGATGATTCGGTGTCGAACTGGTTGCGCAGCCAGAACCGCAGCTGGGCGGGGGAGAGCGGAATGCGGGCGGGGCGCTGCCGGGCGAGCAGCGGCGGGCGCGCGGCGTCGAACCGCTCGGACCGAATCGCCTTGGCCAGCATCGCGACCGTCGGATGGTCGAACAGCAGCCGGGTGGGGATCCGCGCGCCCCACGACTCGGCCAAGCGTGCGGCCGCCTGCGTGGCGAGCAGCGAATTACCGCCCGCCACAAAGAAATCGGTATCCGCCCCACACTGCTGAATGCCGAGTACCTTGGCGAAGACCTCGGCGACCAGTTCCTCGCCGATATCGGCGGGCGGCCGGTAGGAATTCTGGTCCTCCGGCCGTTCGCGCAGCGCTCGGCGATCGGCTTTGCCATTGTGCGTCATCGGGATTCGGTCGATGACGGTGATCGACGACGGCAGCATATATCTGGGTAACAGCCCGGCGAGCGCGTCGGCCAGATCGGCCGGGTCCGGTGCGAAGCCGGGTTCGGCTTGTACGAAGGAGGCGAGCGTCGTTGTGCCCGACGCGGTTCGCCGGTCGACGGTGACCGCGTACCGGACGCCGGGCAGCGTCGAGAGCAGGGTGTCGATCTCGCCGGGTTCGATGCGGAAGCCGCGGATCTTCACCTGATCGTCGGTGCGCCCGAGGTATTCGATGGCGCCGTCGCCGCCGGTGCGCACCAGGTCTCCGGTGCGGTACATCCTGCCGCCGGGAACGCCGTACGGGTCGGGCACGAAACGCTGTGCGGTGATACCGGATCGGCGGTGGTAGCCGCGCGCCAGCCCGGGACCGGACACATACAGTTCGCCGATCACCCCGGCGCCGACGGGACGCAGGGCGGCGTCGAGCACCCGGCAGCACATGCCGGGTATCGCGGTGCCGATGGTGACCGGCCGATCCGCCGTGAGCGGTCCGCTCAGGGTGACCGCGATGGTGGATTCGGTTGGACCATAAACATTTCCGAAATAACGTGCCGGATGTGCCCAGCGCCGCACCAGTCCGGGCGGGCAGGCCTCGCCGCCGACGAGCACCACCCGCAGCGCGTCGAGCCCGGTCGGCTCGATTGTCGCCAGCGCCGACGGCGTCAGGAATGCGTGTGTGATCGACTGTCCGCCAAGGAGTTCCGCCAGCGCGGTGCCGCCGTACACATCCGGCGGCGCGATCACCAGCGTTGCCGCCGCCCCGAGCGCGAGCAGCAGTTCCAGTACCGCGGCATCGAAACTCGTTGTGGCGAAGTGCAGGGTGCGCGCCTCGCGGGTGACCGCGTAGCGGGCGGTGAGCTCGGCGCACAGCGCGGCCAGCCCACTGTGGGTCACGGCGACGCCCTTCGGCCTGCCGGTGGAGCCGGAGGTGTAGATGAGATACGCGGTATCGGCGGCGCGCAGCAGCGCGGGGCGGTCGAGATAGGAGATCGGCGTCGCGGGCTCGGCCGCCGTTTCGGCGGCGATATCCGGGTCGTCGAGCGCGAGCCACTCCACCGTTCCCGGAAGTGCGTCGCGGTGGGCGCGGTCGGTGAGTCCTAACCGCACGCCCGCATCGGAGGTCTGAAAGACGATGCGGGACATGGGGAATGCGGGATCCACCGGGACGAACGCCGCGCCGGTCTTGGCGACGGCCCACACCGCGAGCACGGATTCGACGGATCGGGGCAGCGCGATGGCGACCATGGTCTCCGGCCCGGCGCCTCGGCGCAGCAATACCCGCGCCAGTCGCGCGGAGCGTGCGTCCAGCTCCCGGTAGGTGAGCGAGCGGTCGCCGTAGCGCAGCGCGATACCGTCGGGATTGCATTCGACCGCGGCCGTGAGCAGCCCGGCGAGCGTGCCGGTGCGGCTGCGGGATCGCGAGCGGTCCCTGACACCGCGACGGGACGAAGGTGCCTGGCCTATAACACTTTTCACGTAGTTGTCCCGCCGCGAGTGCCATTGGAGCGGGCTGATGCTAACCCTGTTCCGGCGGTCCTGCCACCGATCTCTCACTATTGCGAGGAAGAACCTGTCCGTCCCGCCGGTGGCCGGACCCGGCGCGAGCGGATCTAATTGGGACATGCCGGACACAGCAGATGGTTCGATGACGATTGGTGAAGTGTCGGAGCTGCTCGGGGTCGCCCCGTCGACGCTGCGCTGGTGGGAACGACAGGGCCTGATCGCACCGGCGCAGCGCCGATCGGGACGGCGGCTCTACTCCCGCGCCGAGATTCGCACGCTGGCGATAATCCGGATCTGGCAGGCCAGCGGGCAGTTGAGCCTGGACGATATCGCGGTGATGCTCGCGGGCCGGGATGGCTCGCTGCACTGGCACGATGTGGTGCGGGCCAAGATCGCCGACTGCGAGGCGCAGATGGAGCGTCTCGCGGCGGCCAAGCGATATCTGGAGTTCGCGCTGCCGTGCCACCGGGACAATCCGGTGGCCGACTGTCCTTGTCTCGCCGAGGAAGTCGACAAATACCTCGTCGAGCGTCAGACCAGTTCGACGCGGTAGGTGCGCAGCCAGCACGCGATATGCGCCAGCCAGGCGACGGTATCGGTAGAGCGCCAGAACCCGCCGGATTCGAGATCGGTGTCCAGCAGTTTGCGTACCGCGGTGACATCGATGATCGGAATCAGCGGCGAATTCGGGTCCGCGAGCTCATCGCGCAGCAGTGTGCGCACCCCGCTGTCGAATTCCGGGTTCTGCGCGATCGGGAACGAGGTTTTGCGCCGGTCGAGCACCGCCGCGGGCAGTAGATCGGCGACCGCGGCCCGCAGCAGTCCCTTGTTCCTGCCGTCCATGGTCTTCAACTCCCACGGCACATTCCAGACGTATTCGACCAGCCGGTGGTCGCAGAAGGGCACCCGCGCCTCCAGCCCGTTGCGCATGCTGGTGCGATCCTTGCTGTCCAGCAGGATCGGTAGCCAGCGAGTCATGGTGAGGTAGAACAACTCCCGGGTCCGCGCCGCCTCCGGCGCCTCGCCGGGCAGCCGGGGCACCTCGGTGAGCGCCTGGGCATAGCGGTCCGCGAGGTATTCGTGGGAGCGCAGGCGCGCCACCAGATCCCGGTCGAGCACCGGCAGATACGAGTCGATGGCCACCGCCCATGGAAAGCCCGGCGTGTTACGCAGCTCCGGCCGGTGGAACCACGGGTATCCGCCGAACACCTCATCCGCCGATTCACCTGAAAGGGCCACCGTCACAGCCGATCTCACCTCGCGGAAGAGCAGGTACTGTGCGGCGACGAGATCGGGGAAGCCGGGCAGGTCGCGGGCGCGCACGACCTCCGGCAGCGCGTCGAGCACCGCCGGGGTATCCAGCATCACCTCGGTGTGCGCGGTGCCGATATGTGCCGCAGCGGCCCTGGCGAACGGCGTGTCCAGCTCGGGTCTGGCCACGCTCGGCTGGAAATGCACGTCGTTGCCGACGAAGTCGAAGGCGAAGCTGTGCACCGGCGGGGCGCCGTCGCCCGCGAGCGTACGTGCCGAGAGCGCGGTCACCGCGCTGGAGTCGAGCCCACCGGAGAGCAGCGTGCCGACCGAAACATCGGCGACCAGTTGCCGTTTCACCGTGTCGGCGAGCAGATCCCGCACGGTGGCGACGGTTTCGGCCGGGCCGTCGGTGTGCGGGCGCGAGGTGAGCCCCCAGTAGCGGCGCTGGCGCACGCCATCGCGGTCGACCAGCGCGATATGCCCCGGCGGCAGCGACGCGATATTCCGGAACACCGCGTTGCCGGGAGTCTGTATGACACAGAGCAATTCGTTGAAGCCCTCGATATCCACCTCGGGACGCACCAGCGGATGCGCCAGCAGCGCCTTGTGCTCGGAGCCGAAGATCACCCCGCCGTCGTACGCGTGGTAGAGCAGCGGTTTGACGCCGAGGCGATCGCGGGCCAGCAGCAGGGTCTCCCGATCCGGATCCCAGATGGCGAAGGCGAACATGCCGTTCAATCGCGTCACGCATTCGGCGCCCCATTCGAGGTAGCAGTGCAGCAGCACCTCGGTATCCGAGCGAGTGCGGAATTGATGTCCGCGCCTGCGCAATTCGTCGCGCAGCTCGGTGAAGTTATAGATCTCCCCGGCGAAGACCATCGCGCACTCCGCGACGCCCGCCCGCGCGAAGGTCATCGGCTGCGCGCCGCCGTCGATATCGATGATCGCGAGCCTGCGATGCCCGAAAACGGCTGTGGCGCTTGACCAAACCCCGCCCGCGTCCGGGCCGCGCGGCGTCAGCGTCTCGGTCATCTCCTCGACGATATGCCGCTGATCCCGCAGATCTCGCGCCCAGTCGACCCAACCGGCGAATCCACACATCGACTTCTCCTCAGCATCGGTGACCCCTGCACCGAAACGGTCCCAGTTGAAGTCGACTTCATGTCAAATGAGTAGGCCCGCGCTACGAGGTGGGCGGTTTGACCGCGAGATACACGCTGCTCCAGAGCTGTGCGGCATTGGCCTCGGTGACATCGGTGCCGGTGCCGAACGGCGCGACGCGGAAACCGTTGTCGTAGCGCCAACTCCACAATTCGGAGCTCCGCATCGCGGCCGCGGCATCGATACCGCGCCAGAGCGTGCGCTGCGCGGCGAGCAGGTGATCGCGGACGGGTTGTGGAAGGTCGGTGCGGGCCAGCTGACGTTCCAGCCCGCTGCCGTACGCGGCCTGCACCCAGGACCAGATCACCGTGCCGTGATAGTCGTGGTTGGTGAAGCGCGCCTGCAGCTGCGGGTCGGCGAAAACCGGGTCGGCGACGACCATTCCGGCGCCGGTCTGCAATCCGAGCGGGAACGGCCGGGCCAGATCCGCCACCTCGCCGTCGAGGACGTCGGGCGGCGACTCGCCGAACAGCAGGTCGAAGACGGCATCGGAGTGGACGATGGGTATCGGCGTGCCCGCGGCATCCAGCGCGACGGCGGGGAAGGTGACCGGATTGCCGCCGAGCGCGTTGATCGCGTCCTGGGCCGGGACGCCGGTTTTCGCGGCGTACGCGGTGATATCGGCGGCCGCGCTGGCATTGTCGACGGTGACGGTGAACAACCGTGGCGCCTCGGCATGCCAAACCTTGGCCGCGGCAGCCGCATTGGACAGCAGGGTGCGGTCCTCGGGGCTCAGGAACGGGTCGAGCAGATGGCTGTCGAGCAGGCGTGCGGTGGCATCGAGGGCCGCGGGTGCCAGCACGGCGTTCACGTCGTACGGGTAGCGGCCGCCGCCGATGCCGTTGGTGCTGTCCCGCCATTCACCGGCGTTGTGGCCCGGCTTCAGCCCGATCAGGTGCTCGTACCTGGGATCCTCGGCGAAGGCTGTCGCGCTGGCCGCCACCAGGCGCAGGTTGCGGACCAGCGCTTGACCGTCCGAAGCCGTTGCGCCGCTGAAGGATCCGGAATCGGCGGCCAGATAGCCCGCAGCGCGTTGCGCGCCCGCGTGATCGTCCAGTAGGTAGGCGGCGGCCACCGGCGCGAGCAGATAACTCTCGTCGATCATGCCGTAATCGAAAACCGGTGCGTCGCTTCGAGTTCCGTTCTCCCGCAGATGGGCGAGCACGGCGAATTCGGAGATCGCCTCCTCATGCGCCACCGTCCCGTCCTGACCGAGCCTGGCCAGCACCGAGCGCAGGCCCGCCTCCACCGCGTCGGGCGCGAGCACCGGCAGCAGCAGTCGTAGCGAGAGCAGCGTGTCGCGGCCGAAATAGGTGTTGAAACGCCATGATCCGGCGAGGAACTTCTCCCGGTAGCTCAGGAAGGTCAGGGTGTTCTTCGCGCTGTCGTCGGGCCGCTCGGCGCCGTTCAACAGTGACCGACCCGTCAGCGGGGTGAGCGGTGTGTCACCGGACAGCGCGGTGACGTGCAGTCCGATCCTGCCGTCGGGCCCCGCGGTGATGCTGCCGCCCGCCACCGCGCCGTCGGTGACCTCCAGCGCGAGCCGATAACCGGCCGCGCCGTCCAGACGGTCACGCTCCCAGGTGATCGAATTCCCGGAAACCTTCGGCGGAGTCGCGATTTCGACGGGCGCATAGCCGTACTGGTCGTAATCGCGCAGCACTCGGACATTGGACAGCACCGCGCGGCGCGGGGCCATGGCCGCGGCCGCGATGGATACCGCGAATTCGATGCCGTGCAGCTCGCGATCGCGAGCATCCTTGGCGGCCTTGGCTTCCGGCGGTCGGTCGAGCACCCATTCGGTGTCGGTCGCCGCGGGCTCGAACCAGAGCCCGGTGCCGCTGTTGCCGGCCGGAAATGCCACCACCAGCCGCGGATTCGCGCCTGAGCGCAGCAGCAGATGCGCGGCGCTCGCGCCGTCGCGCAGGAAGTAGTTGAGGTTCAACCCATCTCGCACCGTGAAGTGGAATGCGCTCGCGCGCACCGGATTACCGCAGCCCACGCAAAGTGCCAGCACGAGCGAGACGGCCACCAGGCACCTGCCCAGTGGCCCGAATCGCAATCCGCTATGCCCCACGGTTTTCCGCGCTCATCATCCATGCCTGCTGTTCGATCTCGGTGATGATGGTGTGCAGCAGATCGGAGGTGGATGGATCCTCGGCGTCGACCTCGTCGTGCACCTCGCGCACCACCGCGGCCAGCTTGCGCAGCTGCTCGGTCATCGCGTGCACGGTCGCCGAGGTGTCCTGTTCGCCCGGGGCGAGCACGGGCTGGTCGCTGCCCGCGACGATCGCGGGACGGCCGTCGGGCACCGCGTCCAGCGCCCGCATTCGCTCGGCGATGGTGTCACCGGCCGTGCGGGCGATGTCGACGATCTCGTCGAGTTGCAGGTGCAGATCCCGGAAGTTGTGGCCGACCACATTCCAGTGCGCCTGTTTGGCATTGAGCTGTAATGCGATCAGATCGACCAGAATCCGCTGCAGATGCCCGGCGAGAGTGGTGGACGCGCGATAACCGACGGAGGAGTCGAGGGTGGACATACCGCTCCTTTCACCGTGAAAGTGGTTTCCGACGGCTTTCCCGGATATTTTCCGCCGAAACCCGGCGCTCAGTCAGCGGTTCCGGCAAGTGCGTGCACCGCGGGGAGCAACGCGGCCACCGCGTCGAGGGTGCGGTCGTCCCACGGCCCGCCCGGGGTGACAAGCACATGATCGAAACCGATGGCGGCGAGTTCGCGCAGGCGTGCCAGCAGCTCGGCGGTGTCGGTGAAGCGGCTGGCGACCGTCTTCTCGATGGTGGCGTAATCGCGGCCGAGATCCGCACAGTGTTTGCGCAGTACGGCCAGCTTATGCGGCAGGTTGTCGGCGAATTCGGTGCCGGGCAAGTCGAAAAGGTTGCAGGCGTCGGCGTATTGGGCCACCAGCCGCAGCGTTTTGCGTTCGCCGCTGCCGCCGATCATGATCGGCGGGTGCGGGCGCTGCACCGAGTTCGGAGCGTTGAGCGGCCGGACCAGTTGGTAATGCATTCCGGCATAAGGGGTTTCGTCGCCCTGCCACATCCGGTGGGCGATCTGCAGCAATTCCTCCAGTTGTTCGAAGCGCTGGGCCAGCGGCGGGAAGGGGATGCCGAGTCCCTCGGCCTCGAAGCCGGTACCGGGTCCTTGCGGTTGCGGATTGCCGGATCTGGAAGAAGTGGTCCATGGCCGCCTTCGCCAGGCATGGAGTTCACGAGGGTCAGCAGTTCATCCTGCGCAGGCTGTGGGCCGAGGACGGGCAGACACCCGGCGAACTGGCGCGTGCACTCGAACTCTCGACGCCGACCGTCACCAGGGCGGCGATCCGGATGGAGGCCGCCGGGCTGCTCAGCAGGCAGCCGCACCCCACCGACCGGCGGCTGGTGGTGCTGCGGCTGACCGAGCGCGGCGCGGCGTTGGAACGCGATATCGGCATGGAGATGCGGCGGCTCGACGAGCGCGCGTTGGCGGGGTTGGACGACGCCGAACGCGCCGCGCTGATGCGGGCGCTGGAGCAACTGCGTCGCAATCTCGCGGGATAACTCGATCACTTCGGGGTGCGGATCGGTCCGTCAGCGGACATTATGGGGATGACCTGCACGGAAGGGATCAGGGCCGATGGTTGGTTCGAGGTGGCGGCGGCTCACCGCCGGTGTCGTGCTTGCCCTGCTGGTCGGCTGCGCGCCCGAGGCGGCGGCCGTGCCGTTCGGCAAGAATCCGGATGGCGGCGTGCCGCCCGCCGGGTCCGACGACTGGACCTGCGTGCCGACGGCCGCGCATCCGGAGCCGGTGGTGCTGATCCACGGCACCTGGGATAACCAGAACGCCTGGGACGTACTCGCGCCTCAGCTGAAATCCGTTGGCTACTGCGTCTTTTCGCTGAACTACGGCCGCGACACGTCGAGCGTGCTCGGCGCGATCCCGGGCGTGTACGCGACAGGGGACATCCGGACATCCGCGCGGGAGGTCGGCGCCTTCGTCGACCGGGTGCGCGCCGCGACCGGCGCGGCGAAGGTCGCGCTCGTCGGCCATTCGCAGGGCGCGCTGGTCGCGCGGCAATTCGTCCGATTCGACGGTGGCCGCGACAAGGTCGGCACGCTCATCACGCTGGTGGGCACCAATCACGGCTCCACGCAGCATGGTCTGGTCAGCGCCAATCGGGTGGAGACCCCGTCGAGCCCCGAACTCGTTGCCGCGCCGGTGGTCGGCGAGGCCGCGGTGCAGCAGCTGGTCGGCAGCGAATTCCTGCGCACGCTCAACGCGGCGGGCGATACCGACCCGGGCATCGACTACACCGCGATCGCCAGCCGCCGCGACGATGCCTCCAGTCCGCCGGAGGCGACGTTCCTGCGGGCCGGGCCGGGTGCGACGGTGCACAACGTGATGGTGCAGGATCTCTGCCCCGCCGATGCCTACGACCACGCCGGACTGCCGAGGTCGCCTGCGGTCGCCTACCTCGTCAACCGGGCGCTCGACCCGGACTACCAGGGCATACCCTGCTGAACGCCGCCCGGATATCGCACGGGTGCGCCGGCCGATACGATTGACGGACAACCGGGGAGTGCATGGCGGCTCCGAGAGCGCCACAAGGAGTTTCACTGATGAGGTCGGACAGGCGATGAGCTATCCGCCGCAGGATCCCAACGATCCGCGATACCAGAGCGGTCCGCATTATCAGCCGGGTCCGTACCAGCCGCCGCCGAATCCGCCGTACGGCTACGGTCCCGGGCAGCCACCGCCCGGATCCGGTGGCGGCAGAACCGCTTTGATCATCGTCGCGGCCGTCGTCGGCGTGCTGATCGTCGGTACGGCGGTGACGCTCGGGGTGCTGCTCGCCACCCGGCACGACAGCACCGACGCGCAGGGTACCGATACCGCGAGCGCGACAACCGCGTCGTCGGCGAGACCGACCACCTCGTATTCGTTGCCGCCGCTGCCGACGACCACCGTTCCCGCGCCGCCACCGCCCACGACGCAGAGCACATTCTGGATCGCCGCCACCTACAACCCGGCGACCAACAAGATCGCCTGGGCACGCAGTTCCGTCAGCAGCGACGACGCCACCGCGCGGGCGCTCAGCCAGTGCGGCGACTGCCAGAACCCCACCTGGGCCAGGGAGGGTTGTGTCGCAGTGGTTTTCGGCCAGAACAACGGCTGGGCCGCCAACTGGGGCCCCACTGCGGCGGAGGCCGAGAACAATGCCATCGGCACCGCACAGAAAACCTATGGCGTCTCCGGCCCGTTCAACCGCTGGTCCAAGTGCGCCAGGGAATGAGTCAGGCCGCCTGCTGCGCGGGTTCGCTCCCGGCGCTGAGCGGGCGGGCCAGATCTTCCAGTGAACGTCCTTCCGCGCGAACGCCGAAGGCGAGTTCGACCAGCCCGGCCAGCAGCATGGCCAGCGCGCCGATGACGAAGGCCAGCGCGGTGCGTCCCGGATCGCCGTCCGCGGCCAGCTTGGCGAAGACCAGCGGTCCCGCGACACCGCCCGCGACGGTGCCGATCGCGTAGAAGAACGCGATCGCCATCGCCCGCGTCTCCATCGGGAAGATCTCGCTGACCGTGAGATACGCGGCGCTCGCTCCGCAGGACGCGAGGAAGAGCACGGCGGTCCAGCACGCGGTGAGTGTGCCCGCGGAGAGCTGCCCGCCCGCGAAAAGCCATGCGGTACCGAGCAATAGCAGCGCCGAACCGATATAGGAACCGGCGATCATCGGCTTGCGGCCGACCGTGTCGAACAGCCTGCCGAGCAGCAGCGGGCCGAGGAAATTGCCGAGGCACAGCACGGCGAAGTAGTAGCCGACCCGGTCGTCGGGCACGTGGAACGCCTTCGACAGGATCAGCGCGTAATTGAAGGTGATCGCGTTGTACAGGAACGCCTGCCCGACGAACAGCGCGAAGCCGAGCACGGTGCGGCGGGGATACGAGCGCACCACCACGGCGGCGATCTCACCGAAGCCGATGGTGTGGCGCTGGTGGATCTCGATCCGCTTGTCCGAGACATCCGCCGGCTCGGCGCAGGTGTCGGCGCGCACCCGTTCCTCGATCTCGGTAACGGTGCGATCGGCCTGTTTCTCCTTGCCGTGGATGAACATCCAGCGCGGGCTTTCCGGAATATGCCTGCGCACAACCAGAATGATCAGTCCGAAGACGGCGCCGAGCGCGAAGGTCAAGCGCCAGCCGACATTCGGCGGGAAGTACGCGGTGTTCAACGCGACGATGGACAGCAGCGCACCGGCCGCGGCACCGAGCCAGTAGGTGCCGTTGACGACGATATCGATCCGCCCGCGGTACGCGCGCGGAATCAGTTCGTCGATGGCGGAATTGATGGCCGCGTACTCGCCACCGATGCCGAAACCGGTGAGGAAGCGGAAGATCACGAACCACCACATCGAAAACGACAGCGCGGTAAGCGCCGTCGCGGCCAGGTAGAGCGCCAGCGTCACCAGGAACAGCCGTTTGCGCCCGAATCTGTCGGTGAGCCAACCGAAGAACAGCGCACCCGATCCGGCGCCCGCCACGTAGAGCGCCGCCGCCAGCCCGGAAACCTGTGCGGCGGTGATGGTTACGCCGCTGCCCGGCTCCGACAGCCGGCTCGCCACGCTGCCGACCACCGTGACCTCCAGCCCGTCCAGTATCCACACCGATCCGAGGCCGACGATCACCATCCAGTGCCAGCGTGACCACGGCAGCCGATCCAGCCGCGCGGGCACATCGGTCGAAATCGTTCGCAACGCCGTTCCGTCTCGCACCCCGGGCGACTACCCGTTCGCCGGTGACCCAATCGCCGGACCGGTGACCTGCGCCTTTACTCGAGACGGTGGTCCATGCGATGCTGTGCCGCATTCGGTAGGGGAGGAATTCATCGGAGGGGGTTTTCGCATGTCCGAGCAGGTGCCCGCGCTGCGGTTGGCTCCGTTGAGCGAGCCGCCCGCGGTCGAATACCGGGTCGCGCCGCGGTATCCCGCCCGGGCCGCGGCGGTCCGGCAATGTCACGGGCGGCCTTCCGGTTCGCGGCGCGAGCCCGCCGCCGCGCCCGAGACCGATGCGGACGATACCGCCGACGCGGCGATGAAATCGTTCGTCGATCAGGCGCTGCGCCTGGTGCTCGAGGTGCTCGACCACCGCCGCCCGGTCCGTCATCTCGCCCTGGTCGCCGAAGTCTCCGTGGTGTCGGCCATCCAGACCCTGGTCCGCATGGAGTTGGTTCCCGGCCGTCAGCTCGGCATCGCGATCCTGTATCGGGCGGGCCTGCAGCTGATCACCCCGACCGCCGCCGAGATCAGCGCCTCCTACGACCGCGGCGAACGGCATTTCGCACTCGCGGCCCGAATGGAACGCACGCGACCCACCGGTAACTGGCGGTTGACCACGGTTCGCATCCTTTGACCGCGAAGGGGCAGTAGGGTTGCGTCAATGAGCGGCAAGATCGTACTGATCACCGGCACTTCCTCGGGTATCGGCCTGGCCACCGCCGTCGCCGCCGCCCAGCGCGGCTGGCGGGTGATCGCCACCATGCGCGATACCGGCAAGGCGGGCGCTCTGCGGGATGCCGCCGCGCAGGCCGGCGTCTCCGTCGAAGTCCAGGCCCTCGACGTGACCGATCCAGCCTCCATCGCGACCTGCCTGTCCGGGCTCGACCGGCTCGACGCGCTGGTCAACAACGCGGGCGCGGGATATATCGGCACGCTCGAGCAGCAGAGCGTCGACGATGTGCGCACCGTCATGGAGGTCAACTTCTTCGGCGTGCTGAATGCCACCAAGGCGGCGCTGCCGCTGCTGCGGGCGAGCAAGGGCAGGCTGGTGACCGTCACCAGCGTCGGCGGTGTGGTCGGTCAGCCGTTCAACGAGGCGTACTGTGCCGCCAAGTTCGCCGTCGAGGGCTTCATGGAATCCCTTGCGCCCGTTGCCGCGACGACCGGTGTCGCGGTCAGCGTCGTCGAACCGGGCGCGGTGGCAACCGAATTCGTCAGCAATGTCGGCGGCGTCGACGCCGCGCTCGAGCAGGCGGGCCCGTACGCGCCCGCCCTCGCCGCCTACGTGTCGCGCACCCGCGAGGCCTTCGCCGCGGCCCAGAGCTCCCAAGAGGTGGCGGAGCGGATCGCCGAACTCCTCGACGCCGACCGTCCCGCCTTCCGCCTGCTCACCTCGGACGCCGCCCGTGCCTTCGCCGGTGTGAAGCTCGCCGATCTCGACGGCTCGGTCGTGCAGGCGCTCACCGGGCAGTGGGTCACCGAATCCTGAGGTGCCGAATGGGCGCTGAAGTCGTCCTCGGCCGTCTGCGTTCCGGTGACCGCCGGAATAGCGAGAAATGCCCAGGTCTCGGGACGGCCGATATGCGACACTGACGCTGTGCAGCCCAAGCGCAGGATTCACTTCGTGGGCAGCTTGCCCGCGGAGTTGGACAGTCCAGAGAAGGCAATGGCATTCGCCGTCGATACGGCCGGTGAATTCTTGGACGGCATGGTTCCGGGCGGTGAAGCGGATCCATATCGCGCCAAGTGGTACATCAGACCCATCATCGATCGGCTCGGCAAGTTCCCGGCGCTGGCGCCCGCGCGCAGCGGTGATTGGTCGACGCTGCGTTCCCGCGACACCTTTCGGCTGCGGTCGGGCCGAGCGCTGGCCGAAGCCGATATCGACGCCGCGCTCGGCTATGCGGAGGAGGCCAGGCGTGCCTGGGATGCGTTGGCCGACATGCGCCGAACCGATCCCGGACTTCGCTTGCAGGTAGGCATACCGACGCCCTTTGTCATCGGTTTCATCTCCTTCGAGGCACGGATGCTCATGTTGCGTCGAGGCTCGGTCGGCCGTGGTGACCGAAGCTTTCCCTATTACCGCCCGATTGTCGACGCCACGGTCAGGGAGATCGTCCGTATCCATGAGGCGATGCGGGACAACGTCGTGTTCCAACTCGAACTGGCAGCGGAGTCGCTCCTCTGCGGAGTGGCACCTGGGGTCCTGCGGCAGGTGCCGGCCACCGTGGCGGGGCGAGCGATCGGACGCCTCGTCGCACGGGCGCCCCATGATTCCCGTTTCGGAGTGCACCTGTGCTACGGGAGCATCGATGACAAACCGGTCGTGACACCGAGATCGGCGGCCCCGGTCGTCGCGCTGGCCAACGCGATAGCGCGATACTGGCCCGCGGGGAGGCATCTCGATTTCGTCCACATGCCCATCGGCGACGGCAAACAGGCACCGGTTCGGCCGCGGTATTACGCGCCCCTGGCACGCCTCGAATTGCCTGCCAATACCCGTGTTATCGCCGGGCTTGCGCATCCGGCGCAGCCGCTCGCGCAAGCACGACAGGGGCTGGCGGCGGCGGAGTCGGCCTACGGCGGCCGGTTGGACGTCGCGGCCCCATGCGGTCTGGGCCGCAATATGACCGCCGACCAGGCGCGGTCCGCGGTAGCACACGCGGTCGCCTTGGCTGAAACCGATTTGTGAAACGGGCGCAGGCTCTTGCAGAGAGTCGTCGACCGGGCTCGACAGCGGCACACACATCACTGGCGACGAACTCTTCGATGGCGCCCGTGCACGCGTCCGAGCACGACCGGGGACGGCGGTTCGGAGTTGACGCTGGTGGAGGAGTGTTGGATCGTGTTGTGTCGGAGCATGATTCGTCGATGACTCGGATCGGGCCGGTGCGGGCGGGCGGAGCGGCGCCTCGTTCGGGCAACGCGTATTCCCCAGAATCGGGGCGACAGATCTCTGGAGAGCACCCGCCTGAGGTAGCGGTCGGCTACCGTTGACCTGTGGTCGAAGGAACTGAGGGGCCAGTGTCGGAGAACGACCGAATGCCACAACCGTTCAGCTTCGGTGATTTCAACTCTGCCCGGGTGTACGACTACCTGTTGGGCGGAAAGGACAATCGTGAGATAGACCGTGATCTAGGCGATCAAATGCTCTGTCGCGCACCCGAACTCCGGACCTTGGCCTGGTTCACTCGATCCTTCGGGCTCAAAGCGGTCGAGATGGCAGCGGAGGCCGGTATCCGACAGTTCCTCGATCTCGGCTCGGGCATCCCGAGTTCGCCCAACGTGCACGAGGTGGCTCGGAAGATCGAGCCGTCGGCGCGGGTGGTCTATGTCGACTACGACCCGGTCGTGCACGCCCACTGTGACGCACTGCTGGCCAAACCAGAGGGCATCACCGCACTACTGGGCGACGTTCGCCGCCCCGGCGACATCCTCGATCAGCTGAAGAACCGCAACCTGATCGACCTCGACGAGCCGGTGGCCATCACGCTCATCAGCGTGCTGCATTACGTGATGGACGACGAACACCCCGCCGAGATCATCGCCGCCTTCCGCGATCAGATCGCACCGGGCAGTTACCTGGCGATCACCCATGGCTCCCTTGATTCCACCCCGGAGATACTCCAGGTGCTCGCCAGCACCCACGACACTTCGGCCCAGGTCTCCTTTCGGTCCACAGCACAGACGGAGACCTTCTTCGCCGGCTTCGAATTGCTCGAACCCGGTGTGGTGCCGGTGCAGCAGTGGCTTCGCCCCGACTTGCCGGAGACTCGAATGGTCATGCTCGGTGGCATCGGCCGCAAACCCTGAGTGCCCGGTATGAACAGGGCTGGGCAGGAAATTTTGCAAACTGCCGTCGAAGACGCCCAAACACGCTAATTTTTGGTTGCCATCTGCACATTTCGTGCGTGCATCAGGCGCTGTCCCAGTCGATCAGAGGATGAAAAAGATGAAGTCCTTGAACATTGTCGCTGGTGTCGTGTCGTCGATCACAGCTGTCACCATGGTCACGACCGGTGCCTCGGTTGTCAATTCCCCTGTCGCCTCCGCCGCTCCCGGCGATTTCCTCATCACCAAAGAGGTTCCCACCCTGGACGATCTGCACGACCAGGTTGTGTTCCTGATCGAAACACCCGCCTCCGACGAGGCCAAGGCCGCCAACATGGAAGGCGGTATGCGGGCGGTCGTGGTTGCACAGACCCTCTACAACTCCGGCCTGTTCCGTCCCCCGATCGGGTCGAATCAGATCAGCGGTCCCGAAACTCATGACGGCAATGTGCACACCGCCATGCTGCGCAGCAAGTCGGCGGGGCGACCGGATTTGGTTGCGCGCGTGGTCTGGAAACGTATCGACGGGGTCTGGAAGTTGTCCAACAGTTCCGTGTGCGAGGGCATCAAGGCCGTGGGACTGTCGATGGCCTGCGACTTCTGACCGGCTGCGAGCACAGTGATCGAAATCCGTGACCTCACCCTGGCTTACCCAGGCGTGATCGTCCTCGAAGTTCCCGAACTGACGGTGGCAGACGCGACACTCACCTACCTGATCGGTCTCAACGGCACCGGCAAAACCACGCTGCTGCGGTGTATCTGCGGCATCATCGCGCCTGCCACCGGCACAGTCCGGGTCGACGACACCCTCGTCCGAGCCCATCACACCACACCGGCAACTCTCGGAATGCACCTCAACTACCGAGCCTTCGACCCACGTCACACGGCACGCCGGCACCTGCGCTGGATCGCCCGCGCCCGTGGACTACCCACCGACCGGGTCGGCGAGGTCCTCGAGATCGTCGACCTCGTCCGGGTCGCCGATCGTCGGCTGGGGCACTATTCGCTCGGCATGCTCCAACGTGTCGGCATCGCCGCCGCATTGCTGTCCGAGCCTCGCACCCTGCTGCTCGACGAACCTCTCAACGGCCTCGACATCGCGGGCATCCGCTGGATCCGCGAACTGCTGCGCCACCTCGCCGATACCGGGACCTGTGTCCTGGTTGCCACCCACCTGCTCGATGAGGTCGAACGCAACGCCGACCACATCGTCATCCTCGGAAACGGACGCATTCTGACCGACCAGCCATTCGCACAACTCATGAACACCCTGGGTCCCGGCGAGACCGGCCTCGAAGACGCCTACCTGAGAATCGCCGGCCTGCCTACCGACCTCGCGTTCGGCGTGGCCCCATGAACGGCCCCGGTCCGGTCACCCTGATCCGCCGCGGCATCGCCGCCGAATGGACCCGCACCGCCGGACGCAGCTTCCTGTGGGTAGTCGCTGTCCCCCTCACCTTCGCGCTGCCGCTGGTCATCACCTTCGTAATCGCCGCCGTCGCAGAACGACTCGCCAACCTCCCCGGACAGAAATTCGTCGCCGCGGTCGCCACCACCAATTCCGTGTACTGGGTGATCACCTTGTCCGTGTCGGTGATGATGGTCGCCACCGCCTACGCCCATGCCACCCAATGGCGCGGTCAGACAAGCGATCTCAATGCCTTCCTGTTCCCCCGGTCCTGGACGGTCGCGTTGGGCCGGTGGATCTATTACGGCACCATCGCGGCGATCTCGACAGCCGTTCTGCTCACCGTCGTCATGGTTACGCTGCCACACCAGTTCCCCGACTCTATGGGGCCGTGGGCATCACCGACTCCGCTGGTCTCCGGTTTCTCTGGACCGTTCCGAGCTACGCGTTCGTCGCATGCGGGGTGGGTGTCGCGGTCGGGTCATTGATCCGCACTCCGTCCGCCGCCGTCGCGGTTCTCCTGTTCTGGGTCTATGTCGCCGAGAACTCCATCAATCTGCTGCCCCACGGGTACACCCTGCAGGCATACGCCCCGTTCCTCAACGCCGTCGCCGCGACCGGTCAGGAAGTCGCCTTCATCCCTCGCTTCGGCCGCAACGGATCTCTGCTCTATTTCGTCCTCGTCACCGCCGCCCTCTTCATCGCGACAGCCGTCCTACCCATTCTCATTCGCCGGTTTTCCGGATATCGCAGAACGACGCTCGCCAAATCAGGCGCAAACTGAGCTGCGGCGATTATTCGTCCATGGGCGAATAATCGCCGCGACCTACACCGAGATCGGTTGAACCTCGAGCGGAAGCTTTTCCATCACCGGGATCGGACCCATGGCTCGCCGGATTTTCTTGGTGGCGACCGGCCGGAACTCCCACTTCGACAGCAGACTGTAGAGAGTTGTTTGCAGTGCGATCCAGGCATAATTGTTACCGAGACACATCTGATTACCCTTGCTGAACGGAACCAGGCTCCTGCATTTCGACCCGGAGCCCGAGGCCGGCCACCGATCGGGGTCGAAGGTGTTCGGTTCGGGGAAAATGTTCGGATTGCGGTGAATAGCTGTAATGCTGTAGCCGATATTGGTCCCCGCGGGAAATGTGAATCCGTCGAGTTCGACCGTGGTGATACTACGTCTCGTCTGCAGCAGTGCCGCATGCATCCGCGTGACCTCGTTCAGGAACCGGTTCAGGTAATCGAGTTGATCGAGGTTTCGGGGGCTGATATCTCCTGCGGCGGAGATCTCTTTCGCCAGTTTCGAAGCCACCTCCGGATGCCGCGACAACTCGTACAGCGCCCAGGTCAGCGTGGCGGTCGAGGCGTCGATCCCGCCGAAGAGGATAGTCATGGCCTGCTCTACCAGGAACTCGTCACTACGGTGTTCCTCATCTACCGAATCCAGCAGGATGTCGATCAGGTCGTTCCGGCGGTCACCGCTGGCCCGGCGCGCGGTGATCAGTTCTCGGCAGTAATCTCGCAGTCGCATTCCAGCCGACGTGAATTTGCGGTTCACCGGCAATGGCAGGCTCTCCAGCTTCTTGGGCAGCAGACTGCCCACTATGGCGCCCGCGCCTATGTCCGTGATCAGACCCGAGATGAGTTGTATCTCCTCGGCATCCGGTTCGTGGGAGAACATCGACTCGAGCAGGTTGGCGATCACCACCCCGAACACCGCGGAACGGACCTCGACAATCTGGCCTGGCTGCCACGAACTCGCCAACGCATCCGCGTTACGCTTCATGGTGTGCACATAGCTTTCCAGCTGTGTTCGATGGAACGCTGGTTGGAGCAGACGACGAAGATACTTGTGTTGCTCACCATCCGTGACGATCAGCGATTCTCCGAATATGAGACGGATGCGTTTGAAGAGGAGCCCTCGCTCGTAGGCATCGGAGTTCTCCACCAACACGCTGTGGAGTAGTTCGATATCGGTAATGACGTAGACAACAAGATTGGCGATATCGACGCGTACTATTTTCCCGGCGCCGGCCAGATCCACCATGAACTGAACCGGATCACGCCACATTTTCCAACCGTGTCCGAGAACCGGCAAACGTCCGGGCGCACACGGGACGTCACGAAGATCCACTACATGTTGCCTTTCTTTCAGCAGGTTCGAGGCCGGAGGCTTCGGGCGATAGGTCCACAACCCGGACAGCAGCGATCCCACTCCTTCCCTCATGACCGTCGGCGAGGTCGCTGAACAACCCGCCTACGCCGTCGACCACGGTGCGTCTGCTCCTGCCGAAAAGCTTGTTCTGTCACGACCACAGTCTCCTTCACCGCCGGTCACAGCTGTTGTCATGGACCACCAACCCCGTCGGCGGCACGACGCTGGCGATGGCGGGGCCGATACCGCTGGACGCCCCGCTACGAGAAGCGGTCCTTCCGACTAGGGTCAGTAACAGTCAACTCCTGGATCAGCGTGTCGAGCAACGAACTCCGCACAACTCTCGACAGACCTCCCCGGTCTCAGACTTCTCCCATCGTCCGCACAGGACTCCTGCGGGAATAGGTGACAACCGAGGTGAATCACTGAGGCCTGTTGCCGGTCAGCACGTTACATTAGCCGAGATTTTGAACCGTCAGGACTTTTCTGCCGAACACCAACAGCCCGAACGCCATTCACAGCAGCGGCTGCCTTTTCCTGTTGGTGTCGATCGCGGTCGTCCAGATCGCGGAGCTGACCGGGCAACTGGATTCGGACCCGACGCGCAGGGCCATTCGGCAAGCTCGACGCAAGGCCCCTACGCGCCGGTGATCAGTTTGTCCGCCTAAGGCATTACGGCGCATCCGGAGCCGGTGGAGAAGCCCGTTCCGGCCAACAGGTCGACGGAGGCTATCGAGCCCTGGCTCTGATAGGCGACGATGTGATGCCATTCCGCCGCCGTCGGTGTCCACTGGACGCTGACGCTGGTCGCGCCCGCCGGATCGACGAAATCGCTTGGCGCGAAAGTTGATCTGCCGGTGGTGTCGTAGAAGAAGACCGGGAACGCCCCTGTGGTGAGGTTGGCGGTGAGCGTGTAGGTGCAGCCCGTTCCGTATTGGCTCGCCGGTCCCCAACTCGCGCCCGGTTCGGCGCGCAGATCGATGACGGCCGCACCGGCATCGGGCGCCGCCGCGACGGTCAGTGCCACCGCGGCAAGCGTCGCGGCGGCCGGTCCGACGACCGCGCGCCGAATCACGTTCCGGCCGCGGGTATTCGAGTGTGCAGAGGTTTCCGACATCGGATGAATTCCCTTCTCTACCGGATGCCACGGTCCTCCGCTGACGGCCCCGGCGGCAGGGTCGAAGATCACTCGGTCTGTTCATCGAGTCGGCCGGAGCCGAGGGCGGTGCGGTCCGACTCTACCGCCGAACCTGTTCCCCGTTCCTCGAACTCGAATCCCCAGTTGCCCGCGGAATTCAGTCCAGCACAGCCCGATTCCGGTACTGATCGACAAGGTGCTGGTAGGAGGCCGGAGCCTCGGCTCTGGTCTCGATATCGCGCAGGCCGATGGTGACCGTGCGGGCCGCGGCGGCCGAATAGTTGTGCTCGTCGATGCCAAGGTCCGCCACGATCGCGGGCAGTAGTTCGTCCAGCTCGTCGTCGGTCGCGTAGACGGTGAGGGTGCATTCGACCGGCACGGCTGCCGGGTCGTACGCGTCGCCGCGCACCCGCTCGGCGAATTCGGCGATCTCGATGACCGGACCGAATTCGGTATAGCACGGGATGCGGTTCACGCCGCGGATCCGGTGTGCGCTCTCCTCCAGCATCAGCGCGATCGGATGGATCTCCTCGCTGTCCAGGGATCCCGGGCCGGTCGGGTCGGGCAGACCCAATCCGACCGCGACCTGCCAAATGCGCCGCTCGTCGTCCATTTTCACCTCTCTGTCAGCGCCGCGACGTGACGTTCACGGTGCGGCAGTGCTTCAGTTTCTTGCCCGACGGCACGGCCGCCTGCGCCTTGTTCTTGGCGTCGTTCACCGCCGCGTCCTTCGTCCTTCCGGTGCCATTGAACTGGAACGGTCCGGTGGCGTCGGTCCGGTCCAGATTCTCGAAATAGCAGGACACCGTCGCATAGAAGGTCGCGGTGAACTGGAACTGCGGCTGCACCGCATCCACGGCTCGGACGGCCGCGGTCGGTGGCTGCGCCGCCGCGATACCAGCTCCGAAACCCGCGGTGCCCGCGGCGGCTACCAGGACCGCGGCGATGAATCGGCGGCCGGACATGACGGTCTGCATTGGTGATCCCTCCCATTGAGGCTCTTTCACCATGCTTCGACGCCACTGCGGCGCAATGGGTTCCATTCGATTCAGGTGATCGGCCTCACAGGGCGGCGCGGGAACCGTTGTCGATCAATGAAACTGGCCCGGTCTTCGACCCGAATGCATTGCGGCACAGCGCATTCAGGATACGAAGGTCGCCGAGGTGACGGTGACATCGGCGAAGCTGACATACCATCCGTTCCAGGTGTCGGCGACGTTCACCTGGATACCGTGCCCGGCCGCGCGACCGCCGGTGATGAGCCACAGGCCGTTGCCGTATCCGGTCGCCGTGCTGACACTGCCATCCGACCAGGCGAATTCGGCCGTGCTCTGCGCACCGGGCGTATTCCACGGGATGATGGCCGTGAACTGGCCGGTGTCGATTCCCGGTAACAGCGGGCCGCCGCATTCGCGCAGCGTGGCCGAACGCCGGATGTTCTGCCCCGCGCTTCCGCTGCCCGCGACCAGCGCGCCGGTCATCAAGCCGCCCTGCCGGCAGCCTCCACCGCCGCCCGGCGGAAGTGCCTGCGCCTGCGGCACACTCAGCAGCGGCGCCGCGCAAAGAGCCGCCGCCAGCAACGCGATTCGACAACCAGACACGCCACCTCCCTGTCGCGGGACAGCAACCGAAACGGCCTCGCCGAGCAGTTTAGCGCCGTGGCCGGTTCAAATCGCGATCTCGCTCGGCGGTTCAGCTCTTGATGAATTCGAGCAGGTCGGCGGTCAGCTCCGCCATATGGGTGAGGTACAGGCCGTGCGGCGCGTTGTCGTACACCTTCAGGCGGCTGTCGGGGATCAGGTCGGCGGTGGGTTCGCCGCACAGCCCCAGCGGGTTGAATTCGTCCGCACCGCCGTGGATCACGAGTGCTGGGACATCGATGCGGCGCAGGTCCGCCCGGTGGTCGGTCTCGGACACCGCGTGGCTGAGGTCGAGCATGGCCTTGACGGATGTCGCATTGCTGTCGGCCTTGGACCATTCCACCAGCGCCGGAGAGATCGATGATGCCGAACCCGCGACCGTGAACAGTGGGTCGGCCACCTGATGAGTCCAGGCCGGAAAGTCGGTGCGCCACTGCGCCCGCATCTCCTCCCAGGCGGCCATCGGGATGCCCGCCGGATTGTCCGGCGTCTGCAGCATGAGCGGCAGCGCCGAGGAGACGAGCACGATCCTGGCGACCCGGGCCGAACCGTGTCGCGCGAGATAGCGCACGATCTCCGCGGTTCCGGTCGAATGCCCGACGAGGGTGACCTCGTGCAGGTCGAGTCTTTCGATCACGGTGGCGAGATCGTCTGCGAGGGTGTCGAATTCGTATCCGTCCCAGGGTTGGTCGGAGCGCCCGTGGCCGCGGCGGTCGTAGGTGACGCAGCGCAGCCCCTGCTCGGCCAGCGCCATCGCCTGGTACTGCCACATCGCCGAGCTCAGCGCCCAGGTGTGGGTGAACACTATCGGCGCGCCGACGCCCCAATCGCGGTAGAACAGCTCGACATTGTCGTTGACGGTGATGTGCGGCATCGTATTTCGGCTTCCTGCTGGTTCCTTGACTTGTCAGTCAACCTATAACTCTGTGGGTATCGGAATCCATTACCTCGGTGGTAATTTCGCTCGGCCCGCTGCCGATGCCCAACTCGAGCTCACGTACGTACGCGCCTCGGCGATCTCCTGCCAGCGGCGGTCGGACAAGGCCGGGGCCGCTGATAAGTCGAAATAGGTTGCTGCCGAATCGGATTCGAATTCCACATCAGGTGACGACGGTCGGCGTCCGGAAACGCTCCTGCCGATGTTCGGATGCCAGCACCACCTCGGACAGCTGTCGCGCGGCTGCCAGGACATCGGCGTGGGAGACGTAGAGGGCGTTCACGCCGAAGCGCAGCATATCGGGGGCGCGCATATCGACGATGACATCGCGTGCCGCGAGCGCCCGCGCCAGCGCGTTGGCATCGGGGTGGCGCAGGGTGATCTGGCTGCCGCGGCGGTGCGGATCGCGCGGGGTCACCGTCGTGAAGTCGAGCTCGGTCAGGACGGCGTCGGCGCAGTCGAGGAAAAAGCTTGTCAGCGAAAGGCTTTTGGCGCGGACCTCGGCCATGTCGACGCCGTCGAAGGCGGTGAGGGCCGCCTCCAAAGTGAGCAGCGACAGGATCGGCGGAGTGCCGATACGGGCCCGTTCGACGCCGTCGGCCGGGCGGTAATCGCCGCTGAGGCCGAATGGTTCGGCGTGCCCGTTCCATCCGGTGAGCGCGTGGTCGAAGTCGGCCTGATGCCGTCGAGCGACATACAGGAAGGCGGGGGCGCCCGGCCCGCCGGAAAGGAATTTGTAGCCGCAGCCGACGGCCAGGTCGACGCCGAGCTCGTCGACGCGGATGGGCAGGGCGCCCGCCGCATGGCACAGGTCCCAGACCGCGAGCGCACCGGCCCGGTGCGCGGCGTCGGTGATCGCGGCCATGTCGTACAGCTCGCCGGTGCGGTAGTCGACGGGGGAGTAGCTTGTCGCGGCGACCCGGTCACCCGCCTCGGCGAGCACTGCCGCGACATCGGCGGGCGGCACCCGGCGGACCTCCATGCCGAGCAGGCGGCCGACGGCATCGGCGATGTACTGATCGGTGGGGAAATGCCCCGGATCGGTAAGCAGCAGTGGACGATTCGGGCGCAGCCGGGCCGCGGCCGTAAGCGCGTTGAAAAGCTGGACGCTGGTGGAATCGCCGACCACCGTCTGTCCGGGCGCCGCACCGATGAGCCCGCCGACGGCGTCGCCGACCCGGACCGGCGCTGCCCACCAAGCGTTTTCGTTCCAGGAGCGAATCAGGCCGGCGCCCCACTGCCGGTGCACGACATCCTCGATGACGGGCGGCACGGCGGCGGGCAGCGCGCCGAGGGAGTTACCGTCAAGGTAGACAACACCTTTGGGAAGCAGGAAGCGTTCCCGCAGCGGTGCGAGCGGGTCGGCGGCGTCCAATGCGGCAGCGCGGGCCGCCAGGGCGTCGTCATCGTTCGTTGCTTTCGGCACCGGTGCTCCGTTCGCGTTCTCGATGTGCGAAGCCTATTTCATCGAGCAGAGCGAAGTGTTTGCCCGCCAGCTGCTTTCCCGCGGAGCATCAGTTGTGGCCGCGGCGGGCGTCGCGGTCGAAGATGCCGAGGATCTCGCACGGGCCGCCCTCGGCCCCGATGGCGTGCGGGAGCATGGTCGGAAATTCCGCGGCCTGATTGGTTTCGATCCGGAGGCGCCGGTTGCCGAGCAGCAGAACCGCGGTGCCGGACAGGACGACGAGCCATTCGCGGCCCGCGTGCGCCCGCATGCGGGCCGGATTGCCCGGCGGTGGATCGGTTAGGCGCATGCGCAGGACGGTTATACCCGGTTCGGCCTTGATGGGCCAGCGCATCATCGCATTCGCGGTGTCGATCGTCGGGTTGGCGATGACATCGTCGGTCGCGGTCTCCACCAGCTGATCCAGCGAGGTGCCCAGCGCGCGGGCGAGGGTGACGAGCTGATCGAGGGCCAATCTGCGCTGGCCGTTCTCGATGCGGCTGAGGGTGGACTGGCTGAGGTTCGCCCGGGACGCGAGTTCCTCGAGCGACCAGCCGTGCGCGACCCGCAGCGCGCGCAGCCGTTTGCGCACCAGGCCATCCAGCTCGCCATCTTCTTGCGTCATAGGCAAGATCGTATGTCTTACGCGCATGACGTGGTTAGCGTTGCCCGTGAACGGCCCGGGAATTCCCCGAGGCCCGCACGAAGGGAACGACCTGATGCTTGCCGACGAACTGGTGGACGAGACCGTCGATGTCGTGGTGATCGGTGGCGGCGCCGCCGGGCTGAACGGCGCGCTGATGCTGGCCCGCTCTCGCCGCTCGGTCCTCGTCATCGATAGCGGCGCGCCGCGCAACGCACCCGCCGACGGCGTACACGGACTGCTCGGTCTGGACGGAACGCCGCCCGCCGAACTGCTGGCGCGCGGTCGCGCGGAAGTGCGGCGATACGGCGGCCGGATCGTGAACGGTGAGGTCGTCGATGCCCGCCCCGGCGCGCCGTCGGACGACGGCGATCTGCGTTTCACCGTCACCCTCGCAGACGGACGCTCGGTGCGGGCCCGCCGTCTACTCGTCGCGACCGGACTGCGCGATGTGCTTCCGGACGTACCCGGGCTCGCCTCGCATTGGGGTCGCGGCGTGGTGCACTGCCCCTACTGCCACGGCTGGGAGGTGCGCGACGAACCGATCGGCGTCCTGGCGGTCGGCCCGGCCTCGGTCCATCACGCGCTGCTGTTCCGCCAATTGTCCGACGACCTCGTCTATTTCGTCCACGGCACCGAATTGGACGCGGACACCACGGCCCGCTTCACCGCCCGCGGCATCCGCATCGTCGACACCCCGGTCGCCGAGATCGTCGACGGCGGAGACGGCATCGCGGGTGTGCGCCTGACCGACGGGCAGTTCGTGGCCCGCCGCGTCCTCGCGGTGGCGACCACATTGGAAGTCCGGGCCGAAGGGCTGGCGGGTTTGGGTTTGGCGATCCGAGATCTGCCCGGCGGCATGGGCCGTCACTTCGCCAGCGGCACAGCGGGTGTCACCGAGGTGCCCGGGGTGTGGGTCGCCGGAAACGCCGCCGATCCGATGGCGCAGGTCGGCGCCGCCGCGGCGGCCGGTGCGCTAGCGGGTGCGCACATGAACGCCGATCTTGTTGGCGCAGATACCGATGCGGCCTTGCGGCGGGGTACCGCGCTCGTCTGAATCGAACTGCTCGGCAAAGTGACTGCGCTGCCGCGACGTTGGGGCGACCACATCCGCCCGATTCCCGAACTTGCCCACTGGCAGGTCGCTATGGATTTAGCGTTGTGGTACGGGGGGTTTCTGTGGGTGAGGAGATTTCAATGATCGACATCTTCACGTTTCGCGGTACCAACGAGATGCGCAGCCCGGACGGCACACCGACGGGCATGCTCGCCGCCATAACCGGCCTGCTGGATTCGGCGTATTTCCGTAGCTTCGAACCGAATTGGACCGCATCGATCGGACCGGACCCGAATCTGTGGGGCCCGTCGCTGGACACCTCGGTGCAGGAGGGCACCGCCGCCGGTGTGCAGGCGATCCAGGATTCGCCGAATGTCTGTGGGCTGCTGAGCTATTCGCTTGGCGGCATCTGCGTCAGCCGGATCCTGGAGGGTGTGCGGTCCGGGCAGTACACCAATACCGACGGCAGTCCGCTGGAGATAGCGTTCGCCGTCAACCTCGCGAATCCGCTTCGGGCCGAAGGCGATTCGGTCAACAACCTGTGCCCGCCGTCGACTTTCGGACTGCACGGACAGCACGGGCCGTGGCCGGACCAGGTGCAGACGCGCGAGTACGCCAATCCGGCCGACATCATCACCGCGTCCCCGGCGGATTCGCCGCTGCGGATCATCGATGTCGGCATCTCGCCGTTCTCCTTCGTGGAGGGCGCGCGTTTCGGCAATGTGAGCTATCTGATCTTCGAAGAGCTGCTGCGGTGGCTGATGCAGGACCCGGTAACGAATTTCGATCGCTACGTCGATGCGACGCGCGGCGTGATCGGCCTGCTGACGCCGTGGCCGGACGGCCCGCACGTCGGCTATTCGGGTCAGAACATGCCGGGCACGAACGTCCTGTGGACAACGCATGCGGCGAACTACATCAACGACACCTTCGCCCACTGAGGGCGGTTACACCATCGCGGCGTAATCGCCGACGAGGCTGTGGAATCGGTAGCGCCCCGGCAAAACCTGTTCCAGCATATGCACATCGACGAGGGCTTCCAGGATCCGCTCGGCGGAATCCACATCGATATCGGCCAGCGCGGCGGTGGCGTCGATATCGAAGCTGCGCCCCTGCCGCAACCCGAGCAGCCGGAATACGCGTTGCTGATCGGTCGGCAGATCTTGGAAGCTGGCGGTGAGCGCCGCGGATACGCTGCGGGATCCCGCGGATAGGTGCTCGAGCCGATTCCGGGGCTGGCGTAGTCGTTTGGCCAATCGGTCGATGGGCCAGACCGGCCGGGCTCGGAGCCGCCCGGCGGCGATGCGGATGGCCAGCGGCAGGTAACCGCACAGCCGGACGGTCTCGGCCACCGCATCGGGCTGGGTGAGCACCCGGTCGTCGCTGACGATGCTGGTGAACAGTGCCGTCGCGTCCTCGCGCGAAAGTACGTCCAGCGAAAGGGTTCTGGAGACTTCCAGGTCGATGAGCCTGCGGCGGCTGGTGATCAGGACCAGGCAGTCGGGCGTGCCGGGCAGCAGCGGCCGAACCTGGTCCGCGTCGGCCACATTGTCCAGTACGAGCAGCACCGAAAGGGAGGCGATTCGGGTGCGCCACAGGGCGGCTCGGGCATCGAGGTCCGCGGGCATCGTCTCGCCCGGCACCCCCACCGCACGGAGGAGTTGTTCCAGCGCGGTCATCGGGTCGACGGGCTCGCGGTCGGTGGCGTACCCGTGCAGGTCTATATAGAGCTGGGCATCGGGGTAGCGGCCGCTGAGTTGATGGGCCGCGTGTATCGCCAGCGCCGTCTTTCCGACACCGGCCATGCCATCGATCGCCTCGATCAAGACGGTCCGGTGGGCGGCCGCCCGCGGCGGTACGTCGGCCAGCAGGCTGTCCAATTCGGTACTGCGGCCGGTGAAGTCGGCGATATCGCCGGGTAACTGGTTGCGGCTCGGCTCGCCGGTATCGGCCGCGGCGCCCGCCGGTTCGGGCACGGCGATCTCCGGCACCGGCGTGATCGTGTGCGGCCGACGCAATTCGAGGTCGCGACCGATGAAATCGGTGATGCCGCCGGTTGATTCGCCGAACGCCGGCTCGATCTCGTCCCGCAGGATCCGCCGGTGCAGTTCGCGCAGTTCCCGGCCCGGCTCGATGCCGACCTCGTTGGCGAGGCGGCGCTGCGCGTCCTGGAAGACCATCAACGCCTCGGCCTGGCGGCCGCAGTGGTAGAGGCCGAGCATCAGCAGCGCCCGAAACCGTTCCTGCAGTGGATAGGACACGACGAGTGGGACGAGTTCGGCGACCGCCTCGGCATGTCTGCCGCGGGCGAGTTTGATCCCGGCCCGGAGTTCGAGCGAGGTCAGATAGCGCTCCTGTAGTCGTCGGCGCTCGGCCTCGATTGTGGGACCGGCCAGTCCGCTGAACGGTTCGCCGCGCCAGAGCTCCAGCGCGGCATTGGTGTGTGCGGCCGCCGCCGCGAGGTCGCCTTCGCGCCAGTATTGTTCGGCGGTTCCGATGCGCCGGTCGAAGGCAATGTAATCCGCAAGTGAAGGGTTGCCGTGTAACACATATCCGGTATCGGCCCACACCAGCGCGGATTCCGACACATTGTGCGCCGGGCGCGGTGCGAGCGCCCGGCGTAATCGGCTGACATAGGTCTGCACGCCATTGCGCGCATCGCCGGGTGGGTGTTCTCCCCAAACCCCGTCGATGATCGCATTCATTGTTACCGGTCGGTTCATTTCCAACAGCAGTGCAACCAGAACGGCCTGTTGTTTCGCTGTGCCCAACTCGATCTCACGGTCATCCCGCCACGCCGTGAACGAACCGAGCACGTCGTATCTGATCTGCGGTTGAGCCATGGACAAACCCCTCCTGAGCCATGTGCTGCCACCAACGAGGATAGGCCGCTGACGCGTGGTTGAAGCGTAGAACGACCGATAACACTGTCCGACCAGTCGTTTATGTGGGAGTACAGCGACAATTACGCGGACTGGGACATCCTGATCGGGTGTGCTGCAACGGGATTCGGGGCCTCGATTTCCTGGCCAATCGAAAAAGCCTGTGGTTCACAATAGTTCACCCGGCCGTGGTCGAGCGTTCAACTGTGGGCCTGGCCGCGGTGTGCACCAGTCGGGTCGCCAATGTCGGCGCACCGGGCCACAAAGTCCGTGGCGGTGCGTCGCGAAGTGCGTGTCGGGGCCGGCGTCGTCGAGTGTGCGGGGATCGGGCATCGGATGAACGCCGAGGTCCACCCAGCCGCTGAGCGGCGGACCGCAGCCGAGGCGCTTGCCGCGGAAGACCTATTCGATCGACACAGGATCGTATCGCCCGATAAACGGTGATAAGCGAGGAAGTTTGCCATGCAATCCGGTAACAAATCGCGCCTGCGCAGTCTCACTTCGATTCAGCATGAGCTGTGGCTGGCACACGAGCTGTCGGATGTTCCCAACAACTGTCTTATCTACATCGACATTCACGCCGAACTGGAACAGCGACTTTTCGTCACCGCGCTGCGGCGGGCATTCGCCGAATCCGAGGCACTCGCCGTGAACTTCGTCCGTGGTGCCGACGGACCGATGCAGATCCAGCGCGATATCAGCGATTGGTCGCCGGTGTCGCTGGACCTCACCCGGGTGCCGGATCCGGTATCCGCGGCATTCGAATATATGTCCAGGGAACGGGAATCGGGCTTCGATCTGGAATGTGATCCGCTGCTACGGGTCGCACTGCTGGAACTCGGTGGCAATCACTACTTCCTGGCGATGTGTTTTCACCACATCATCATGGACGGTGTCGGCGTCGCGGCCTGGGCTCAACGCGTTCTCGATGTGTACGGCGCGCTGACGACCGGAATTCCCATCGGGCCATCGGAATTCGTGCACATCGACGATATCGTCGACAGCGACCTTTCGTATCGCCGCGACCGGCGGGCCGTCGATCGGGAATACTGGCGCGGCCGAATACCGGCGGTAATCGAACCGCTCAGACTTCCCGGTAGCGCGAACGGCGGCGCGCGGCCGGGCCGAATCGGTTGCACACGAGACCTTTCGCGGGCGGAACTCGACGAATTGTCCGAATCGGCGCGATCCGCCGGTGTCAAACTGCCCTATCTGTTGATGTCCGTCGCAGCGGCGGCGGTGCGGCGCTATGCGTCGCGAGACGAATTCTGCGTCCAGATACCGGTATCGAATCGAGGCGGTATCGTCGGTAATACGCCGTGTCAACTTTCGGATACTGTTCCGCTGCTGATCAATTCGGGCCGGGACCTCTCGCTCGGCGCGTTGGCGGGCCGGATCGGTGCGAGCATCGCGAGCGACAGGGACCACTTCCGGTACGGGATGTCGGATATCCGGCGGGATATGGGAATACCCGGTCCCGACGGGAGCTCCCTCGGTCCGGTCATCAACGTCATGTCCTTCTTCGGCGCGCTGCGAATGCCGGGCGGGACGGCTGAGCTCCAGGTCTACTCGGCGGGTAATCGCGGCGACCTATCGATACTGTTCTACTACGAAAAGCAATCGGCCCGTGGCGGTTATCTGCGGATCGAGGGCGATTCCGAGCTGTATTCCGAGGACGACCTACGCGGCTATCTCGGTTCGATATCCCGTTATCTGCGGCAGGCGATTTCCGACCCGGGCGCGCCGATAGGGACGGTGGACATCCTCGGCGCCGATCGCCGTCTGGTGGTGCAGACCTGGAACGACACGGCGGTGCCGATCGATCCGGACGCGACATTGGTCGGGCTGTTCGAGGATCGGGTGCGCCGGACGCCGGAGGCGGTGGCGGTGGTGTCCGGTGCGGTTGAGGTGTCGTACCGGCGGCTGGACAGCTGGGCGGACAGTGTCGCGCGAACCTTGTCCGCATCGGGCGTGCGCCCGGATTGCGTTGTGGCGGTGGCATTGCCGAGGTCGGTGGAGCTGATAGTCGCCATACTCGCGGTGCTGAAGGCCGGCGGCGCGTACCTGCCGATCGATCCGTCCTATCCTATGGACCGGTTGGTATTCATTCTCGATGATGCCGCACCCGTCGCGATCCTGACCGATGCCGCCACGTCGAAAACCCTGCCGGACACCCGGATTCCGCACCTGCTCGTCGAGGAGTCCGCCGCGGAGCGTGCGGGTGCGCCGATCGATCCGCTGCCGGGCAACCTCGCCTATCTGATCTACACCTCCGGCTCCACCGGCACGCCGAAAGGTGTCGCCGTCACCCACCGCAATGTGGTGTCGCTTTTCCAGAGCACCGCCCGGTGGTGCGAATTCGGCGCCGACGACGTTTGGGCCTGGTGCCATTCCCAGGCATTCGACTTTTCGGTGTGGGAGATCTGGGGTGCGCTGCTGCACGGTGGCCGGGTCGTCGTCGTGCCGTGGGATGTGGTGCGCACACCGGCGCAATTGTGGGATCTGGTTGTCGACCGGAGGGTGACGATTCTCAATCAGACCCCGTCCGCATTTCGCGCACTGGCCGAGGCCCGATCGGTCCGCGGCGACACCGATTCGGCCTTGCGCATGGTGATATTCGGCGGAGAGGCGTTGCAGGACACGCATCTGCGCCCCTGGTATTCCGGCGATCGCGGCGACGGACCCGCGCTGGTGAATATGTATGGGATCACCGAGACCACGGTGCATGTGACGAAGCTGGAACTGTCGGCGTCATCCGGCACCCAAGGTGACAGCCCGATCGGGCGCCCGCTCGGGAATATGCGGGTTTACGTATTGGATTCGGATCTGGCGCCGGTGCCGGTCGGTGTCGCCGGTGAGTTGTATGTCGCGGGTGCGCAGTTGGCGCGGGGGTATTACGGACGGGCCGGGATGACGGCGGCCCGATTCGTCGCCGATCCATTCGGATCCGGTGGGCGGCTGTACCGCACCGGCGATGTGGTGCGCTGGAACAGCGCCGGGGTGTTGGAGTTCGTCGGCCGGGCCGACGACCAGGTGAAGATTCGCGGTTTTCGTATCGAACCCGGCGAAGTGGAAAGCGCGCTTGCCCAGTATCCCTCGGTATCGCATGCGGTGGTGGTGGCCCGCGACGGCGCCGATGGCGATAAGCGGTTGATCGGTTATATCGTCACCGATGGCAGCGGCCCGGTCGACGGCGGCGCGGTGCGTCGTTTCGCCGCCGGCCGATTGCCGGAGTTCATGGTGCCCGCGGTGGTGATGGTTATCGAGTCGATACCGTTGACGCCGAACGGGAAATTGGATCGCCGGGCGCTGCCGGATCCGGAATTGGTGTCCTCGGCGCGATATCGGGCGCCGGGCAACACCGGGGAACGCGTACTCGCGGAGCTGTTCGGTGAGGTACTCGGGCACGACCGGATCGGCGTCGACGACAATTTCTTCGAGTTGGGTGGCCATTCGCTGTCCGCCACCCGGCTGATCAGCCGGATTCGGGCGGAACTCGGGGTCGAGGTGCCGATCCGGACGGTCTTCGACGCGCCGACGGTCGCCCAATTGGCGCTCAGGTTGGATTCCGGTGTACGGGTGCGCCCGAAACTGTTGAGCGGGCCGCGTCCGGAGGTTATTCCGCTGTCGTTCGCGCAGCGCCGGTTGTGGTTCATCAATCGGCTGGAAGGACCTTCCGCCACCTACAACATCCCGGTGGTCGCGCGGTTGACCGGCGCGTTCGACGCGTCGGCGTTCGAGGCCGCGGTCGCCGATGTCGTTGCGCGGCACGAAAGTTTGCGGACGGTCTTCGTCGAGGTCGATGGCGTTCCGGCGCAGCGGGTACTCGATGCCGACGGCGTCGACGTGCCGGTCGATATCGCCGAGGTGGCTGCGGCCGAAATAGCCGAGGCGGTTTCGGAGGCGAAGCGGTACCGATTCGACCTGTCCACCCAGATTCCGATCCGGGCGGCCGTATTCCGGTGCGGTGTCGGCGAATCCGTGCTGGTACTGCTGCTGCATCACATCGCCGGTGACGGTTGGTCGGCGGCAACGCTCTTGCGCGATCTTTCGGTGGCCTATGCGTCGCGCCTGGACGACCGTGCGCCGGAGTGGGAGCCGTTGCCGGTGCAGTACGTGGATTACACGCTGTGGCAACAGGATCTGCTCGGGTCATCCGACGATCCGGAAAGCCTTGTCCGCGAACAGTTCGAGTATTGGCGCAGTGAGCTCGACGGGTTGCCGGAGCAGTTGCGGTTGCCGACGGATCGGCCGCGTCCTCGTGTCGCCAGCTATCGCGGTGACATGGTGTTGTTCGAGATCGATGCCGAGATTCGTAATGCGGTGGAGCGGTTGGCGGTTCGCGAGGGTGCGACCGTATCCATGGTGCTGCAATCGGCTTTAGCGGTGTTGCTGTTCAAACTCGGTGCTGGGGAGGATATTCCGATCGGATCGCCGATCGCGGGTCGTACCGATGAGGCACTGAACGACTTGGTCGGTTTCTTCGTGAACACCTGGGTGCTGCGGACAACTGTCGCTCCGGCAGCGACTTTCCGCGAGATCCTCGCGCAGGTCAGGGCAAAGGCGTTGGCCGCGTACGAGAATCAGGACGCGCCGTTCGAATTGCTGGTCGAGCTGCTGAATCCGGCGCGCTCGGCGGCACACCATCCGCTGTTCCAGGTCCTGCTGAGCTTCCAGGACAACACCCTGGCCACGCTGGAACTGCCCGGAGTCGAGGTCGAGCCGCTGCCGCCGGCGGGCGCCACATCGCGATTCGATCTGACGGTCAATATCGGCGACAGCGCGAACGGTGGATGGGACGGATTCGTCGAATACGCCACCGACCTGTTCGATCGGCCGACGGTCGAGGGCATATCGGCGCGGCTGGTGCGGATCCTCAGACAGTCGGTGTCGGGTCCGGGCACTGCGGTGGGGACGATCGATGTGCTCGGCGCCGAGGAACGTGAGGTGGTGCTGTGGCGGTGGAACGAGACGGCCGCCGCAGTCGCGGGCGCCACCGTCACCGAACTGTTCCGGGCCCAGGCCGCACGAACGCCGACCGGGGTCGCCGTATTCTGCGGCGATACGGAGGTGACCTACGGAGAACTCGATAGTCGAGCGGATCGGCTTGCACGGGTGCTGATTTCGCGTGGCGTGGGCCCCGACCGCGTTGTCGCGGTGGCGTTGCCGCGCTCGGCGGAGCTGATCGTCGCGCTGCTCGCGGTGCTGAAGGCCGGTGGCGCGTATCTGCCGATCGATCCGGCATACCCGTCGGATCGGTTGGCATTCATTCTCACCGATGCCGCGCCGGTGATCGTCGTGACCGATTCCGCCACCGGGAAAATCCTGCCCGACACGGGAATACCGCGGCTGGAGCTCGACACCGCCGAGATCCCGGACCAGGCCGATGTGAATCGGATCGTGCGACCGCAGAATCTGGCGTACGTGATCTACACCTCCGGATCGACCGGTGTGCCGAAGGGCGTCGGCATCACGCACGGCAACGTGCTGAATCTGGTCTCCCAGGACTGGTCGGCCGGTCCCGGCGAGCGGGTGCTCGTCCATTCCTCGATCGCCTTCGACGCGTCGACCTATGAGATCTGGCCCGCGCTGACGCACGGCGGCGCGGTGGTTTTGGCGGCGGAACAGCGCTCGGATCCGGCGGAGATCATTCGATTGGTCGCGAAGCGGTCGGTGACCAAGATGTTCTCGACACCGGCATTGCTATCGATACTGCTCGATCAAGTGGCGGCGTCACCCGGCAATCCATTCCGGAGCCTGACCCAGGTGATCGCGGGCGGAGCCGAACTCACCTCGGCAGTGGCTCGTCGGCTGAAAACCGTTGCGAACGGTTACGGTCCGACGGAAACCACCGTATTCGCCACCATGTTCGCGGCCGATGGCATAACGGCGGACGGTCCGGTGCCGATCGGCTCGGCGTTGGCCAATGTTCGTGCCTTCGTTCTGGATTCGGGGCTGCAGCCGGTGCCGGTCGGTGTGCCCGGCGAGCTCTATATCGCCGGTGCGCAGGTGGCGCGGGGGTATCACGGCCGGGCCGGATCGACCGCGGCACGGTTCGTCGCCGATCCGTTCGATCGGTCCGGTGGCCGCCTGTACCGCACCGGTGATGTGGTGCGTTGGAATCCCGACGGGCAGTTGGAGTTCGTCGGACGTGTCGACGACCAGGTGAAGATCCGTGGCTTCCGGGTGGAGCCCGGTGAGGTGGAAGCCGTTCTGACACAGCATCCTTCGGTCTCGCAGGCGGTGGTGGTCGCGCGCGACGCCGGAGGCGACGGCGGTACCCGGCTGGTCGGCTATGTGGCCGGTGACCGGGCCGGAACGAGCGGGCACATCGGCGCGAAACGGCTCGACGGCCGCGAGGTACGCCGGTTCGCGGCCGAGCGGTTGCCCGAGTTCATGGTGCCCGCGGTGGTGATGGTGCTCGATTCGCTGCCGTTGACCGCGAACGGGAAACTCGATCGCGAGGCGCTGCCGGATCCGGAATTCGCTTCGGGAGCGGAATACCGGGCGCCGAGCACCATCCAGGAACAAATACTTGCCGAGTTGTTCGCCGAAATCCTGGAACTCGATCGGGTCGGTGTCGACGACAGTTTCTTTGCGCTGGGCGGTCATTCGCTGCTGGCGACTCGTCTGGCCAGCCGGATCCGGGCGGTGCTCGGAGTCGAGGTGCCCATCCGGACGATCTTCGACGCTCCGACGGTGGCCAAACTGGCCGACCGGTTGGACGTGGGCGTGCAGGTGCGTCCGATGCTGTCGGCGCGGGTGCGGCCGGAGGTGGTCCCGCTGTCGTTCGCGCAGCGGCGGCTGTGGTTCATCCATCGGTTGGAAGGCCGCTCCGCCACCTACAACATGGCGTTGGCGGTCCGCCTGCACGGTGTGGACGCGGCGGCGTTGCGTGCCGCGATCGGCGATGTCATCGCCCGGCACGAGAGCCTGCGCACGATCTTCGTCGACGCCGATGGCGTTCCGTCGCAACGGGTTCTGAACGCCGATGACGTCGAGCCGCCGATGACGGTGTCCGAGACCGACGCTACCGGGCTGGCCGAGGCCGTGACCGCCGCGGCGCGTTACGGATTCGATCTGTCCTCGGAAATACCCATACGCGCCACCGTCTTTCGCTGTGGCGACGAAGAATCCGTGCTGGTGCTGCTGATGCACCACATCGCCGGTGACGGCTGGTCGCTGACGCCGCTGCTGCGTGATCTGTCGGTGGCTTACGGTGCGCGTCTCGCGGGGCACGCACCTGGCTGGGCGCCCTTGCCGGTGCAGTACGTGGATTACACGCTGTGGCAGCGAGAGTTGCTGGGGGAGTTGAGCGATACGGACAGTGTGCTGTCGCGGCAGTTCGCGTATTGGCAACGTGAGCTGGACGGGGTGCCGGAGCAGTTGCGGTTGCCGACGGATCGGCCGCGCCCTCGGGTGGCCAGTTATCGCGGTGACATGGTGCTGTTCGATATCGATCGCGAAACCCGCACCGGCGTGGAGCGGTTGGCTGCCCGCTCGGGTGCGACGGTGTCGATGGTGTTGCAATCGGCGCTGGCGGTGTTGCTCTTCAAACTCGGTGCGGGGGAGGACATTCCGATCGGCTCGCCGATCGCGGGTCGTACCGATGAGGCATTGAGCGAGTTGGTCGGCTTCTTCGTCAACACCTGGGTATTGCGGACGGAGGTCGTACCGTCGGCATCGTTCACCGAAATTCTGGAGCAGGTCCGGGCTAAGGCGTTGGCCGCGTACGAGAATCAGGACGTTCCGTTCGAATTGCTGGTGGAGTTGCTGAACCCGGCCCGGTCGGCCGCGCACCATCCGCTGTTCCAGGTGTCGCTGGCGTTCCAGAACAACACCCTTCCGGCCCTGGATCTTTCGGGTGTGCGGATCGAACCCTATCCGGCCACGACCGCGACATCGCGCTTCGATCTGTTCTTCAATATCGCCGACGCCCCGGCGGGTTACGGGTGGAACGGCTTCGTCGAATACGCGACCGAGCTGTTCGACCGGAGCACGGTCGAATCGATGACGCGGCGACTGGTGCGGCTGCTGCGGCTGATCGTGTCGGAGCCGAATCTGCCGGTGGGGTCGGTGGATATCCTCGGGGACGCGGAACGGCAGCTGGTATTGCGGCGGTGGAACGAAACCACGCTCCCGGTCCAGGACACCACCCTGCTCGGGCTGATGGACGCGCGAATCGCCGCGACTCCGGACGCGGTCGCCGTGGTGTGCGGTGACGTTTCGTTGACCTATCGGGAGCTCGATGCTCGCGCCACCCAGCTGGCGGGCGCCCTGATTTCCCATGGCGTCGGCCCGGATCGGATCGTCGCCGTCGCGCTGCCCAGATCCGCGGAGCTGCTCGTGGCACTGCTCGCGGTGGTGCGGGCGGGCGGCGCGTATCTGCCGATCGATCCGGCGTATCCGTCGGACCGGTTGGCGTTCATCCTCACCGACGCGGACCCGTTGGTCGTCCTCACCGATCGCGATACCGGAAAACATCTGCCGCACAACGTGATACCGCTGCTGTACGTCGACGAGGCGCGAGGTCGAGCCGAGCTCGTCCCTGCCGCGACCCCGCGGCCGGAGAATCTGGCGTACCTGATCTACACGTCGGGCTCCACCGGTGTGCCGAAAGGTGTTGGGATCACCCATCGCAACGTGGTGAACCTGATCGCGCAGGCCTGGGCGGCCGGTCCGGGGGATCGGGTGCTCGTGCAGTCCTCGGTCGCGTTCGATGCCTCGACCTATGAGATCTGGCCTGCCCTTTGCGGCGGCGCGACAGCCGTGGTCGCGCGGGAGCGGCGCGCGGATCCGGCGGAGCTCACCCGGCTCATCGAGCACCGGTCGGTGACGAAGATGTTCGCGACGCCGCCGCTGCTGTCCGCTTTGCTCGAGCGCGCCGAAACGCTGCCCGGCAACTGTTTCCGGAGTCTGGCGCAGGTGAATACGGGCGCCGATACGCTGACGGCGGGACTGGCCCGCGCCCTGCGAAGCAAGTGCGCGGATGTCCGGATCGACAACCTGTACGGCCCCACCGAGGCGACGGTGAATGTGACGTCGTCGGTGGTACCGGAGGTAATCCACGGTCCGGCGGCCCCGATCGGTGGTCCGGTGGCCAATACCCGGGTGTTCGTGCTGGATTCGGGATTGGTACCGGTCCCCGTGGGCATACCCGGCGAACTGTATGTGGCCGGTGCGCAATTGGCGCGCGGCTATCGGGGCCGGGCCGGATTGACGGCGGCCAGATTCGTCGCCGATCCGTTCGATCGGTCCGGTGGCCGGATGTATCGCACCGGCGATGTGGTGCGTTGGAATCCCGACGGGCAGTTGGAGTTCGTCGGACGGATCGATGACCAGGTGAAGATCCGCGGTTTCCGGGTAGAGCCGGGTGAGGTGGAAAGCGCACTCGCCCAACATCCTTCGGTCTCTCAGGCCGTGGTGATCGCACGCGATACCGATAACGGCGGCAAACAGCTGATCGGCTATGTGGTCGCCGATACGGCCGGACCCGCTGTCGGCGAGGACGAACTGGTCGGCCAGTGGCGCCGGGTGTACGACGACCTGTACTCCGGTGCCGCCGAGCCGGAAACGACTCGGTCCGAGCCCGAGTTCGGCGCGGATTTCGGCGGCTGGAACAGCAGCTACACCGGTTCGGCCATCCCGGTGGAGCAGATGCGCGAATGGCAGTCCGCGACCGTCGACCGCATCCGCGGGCTGCGTCCTCGGCGGGTACTCGAGATCGGTGTCGGGTCGGGGTTGCTGCTGGCCCGGTTGGCCCCGGAGTGCGAAGAGTATTGGGCGACGGACTTTTCCGCCGCCACCATCGCGGCGCTCGACCATCGGCTGCGCGAGATCGGCACGGACTGGGCCGGTCGGGTCTCGCTCAGCGTCCGGACCGCCGACGACACCGCCGGACTGCCGGAGAGCTACTTCGACACCGTGGTGCTGAACTCGGTGGTCCAGTATTTCCCGGGGGCGGCATATCTGCGCAAGGTGCTCGAACAGGTGTCGCGCGTGCTTGCGCCCGGCGGCGCGGTCTTCATCGGCGACGTCCGGAATTTCGCGCTGCTGCCGGAATTCGCGACGGCGGTGCAGATCGCGCGGCACGGCGATGACGATCCGGCATCGCTCGCCGACCGGGTGCGCCGGGATATCGCCGCCGAGCAGGAATTGCTGCTGACCCCCGAATTCTTCGTCGACATATGTTGTACGGCACCGGGTTTCGATGCAGTCGATATCGAGCTCAAGCGCGGGCGTGCGGTCAACGAGTTGACCCGATATCGCTACGATGTCGTGCTGCGCGCCACCCCGGCCGACGCGGTATCGGTTGCCGATGTGCCGAAAGCCGAGTTCCGCGACGACGATCGGCTTGTCGGGTTGCTGCACGAACGACACCCCGACGGCATCCGGGTAACCGGTATCCCGCATGCCGGGCTGATCGACGATACCGGTTTCGAAGGGGTGCTCGATCCCGACGCCGAGCAGGTGGGTGTGCTGCCCGAGGATCTGCACGAGCTCGGGCGGCGGCTCGGTTACACCGTCGCGGTGACGTGGTCCGCGGAGCCGGGTCGGATGGATGCGGTCTTCCTGGATACCGCGACTGTCGGCGACCGACCACTGACGGACGTGTATGTGCCTGTGGCGGTTGATAATCCGATACCGCATGCCAATAATCCGCAGTCCGGCCTGCTGGCGGCGGAGGTGCGCAGGTGGGTGAGTGACCGGTTGCCGGAGTTCATGGTGCCCGCGGTGGTGATGGTGCTCGATTCGCTGCCGTTGACCGCGAACGGGAAGCTCGATCGCGAGGCTCTGCCGGATCCGGAATTCGGCTCCGGAGCGGAATATCGGGCGCCGAGCACGATTCAGGAGCAGATGCTCGCGGAGTTGTTCGCCGAAATTCTCGGGCTGGATCGGGTCGGGGTCGACGACAGTTTCTTTGCGCTGGGCGGTCATTCGCTGTTGGCGACCCGGCTGGCCAGCCGGATTCGGGCGGTGCTCGGGGTAGAGGTGCCGATTCGCACGGTCTTCGACGCTCCGACGGTCGCCCAATTGGCGAGTCGACTGGATTCGGGTGTGCAGGTGCGTCCGATGTTGTCGGCGCGGCCGCGGCCGGAGGTGGTCCCGCTGTCGTTCGCGCAGCGGCGGCTGTGGTTCATCCATCGGTTGGAGGGACCGTCGGCCACGTACAACATCGCCTTGGCGGTCCGGTTGACCGGTGCGTTCGATACATCGGCGTTCGCGGCCGCGGTCGGCGATGTCGTTGCGCGGCACGAGAGTTTGCGCACGATCTTCGTCGAGGCGGACGGCACGCCCGCGCAGCGGGTGCTGGCGGCCGACGGCGTCGAGGTGCCGATGACGGTGACCGGCGTCGACGCCGCCGAGCTGGATGCGGCGGTGACCGAATCGGTGCGGTACCGATTCGATCTATCGTCGGAACTGCCCATCCGCGCCAATGTTTTTCGCACGGGGCGCGAGGAATGCGTGCTGGTCGTCCTGATCCATCACATCGCCGGTGACGGTTGGTCGATGACGCCGCTGCTGCGCGACCTGACAACGGCGTATGCGGCGCGCCTCGCGCATCGAGCGCCGGGGTGGGAGCCGCTGCCGGTGCAGTACGCGGATTACACGCTGTGGCAACAGGATCTGCTGGGGTCCGCCACGGACGCGGACAGCGTGCTTTCGCGGCAGTTCGAGTATTGGCGGGGTGAGCTCGACGGGTTGCCGGAGCAGTTGCGGTTGCCGACGGATAGGCCGCGTCCACGTGTCGCCAGTTATCGCGGTGACATGGTGCTGTTCGAGATCGATGCCGAGATTCGTAATGCGGTGGAAAGACTGGCGGTTCGCGAGGGCGCGACGGTATCGATGGTGCTGCAATCGGCGTTGGCGGTGCTGCTGTTCAAACTCGGTGCGGGCGAGGACATTCCGATCGGATCGCCGATCGCGGGCCGCACCGATGAGGCATTGAGCGATCTGGTCGGGTTCTTCGTCAATACCTGGGTGCTGCGGGCCGCGCCGACCGCCTCGGCAACATTCGGCGAGATCCTGAGCCAGGTCAGGGCAAAGGCGTTGGCGGCCTACGAGAATCAGGATGTCCCGTTCGAATTGCTGGTGGAGTTGCTGAATCCGGTTCGCTCGGCGGCGCATCATCCGTTGTTCCAGGTATCGCTGGCATTCCAGAACAACACGCTGCCGGTGTTGGAGCTGTCCGGCGTTCGGATCGAACCGCATCCCGCATTCACCGCGACCGCGCGGTTCGACCTGTTCTTCAATATCGCCGACGCCCCGGCGGGTCGCGCGTGGAGCGGGCTGGTCGAATACGCGACCGAATTGTTCGACCGCCCGACGGTCGAGGCGATGGCGGCCCGGTTCGTTCGGATATTGCGGTCGATCGGGTCCGAGTCCGGCACTCCGGTGGGCGTCATCGACGTTCTCGGTTCCGAGGAACGGGAATCGGTGCTGCGCCGGTGGAACGACACGATCGCCGACGTCGCCGACACCACCGTCACCGAATTGTTCCAGGCGCGGGTCCTTCGTGCCCCGGACGCGTTCGCGGTCGTCTGCGGCGACACGCACATGTCGTATCGGGAGCTCGATACCCAAGCGGAACAGCTCGCGCGGGTGTTGGTTTCGCGCGGGGCCGGTCCGGACACCATTGTCGCGGTGGCGTTGCCGCGCTCGGCCGAACTGATCGTCGCGCTGCTCGCGGTGCTGAAGGCCGGTGGCGCGTATCTGCCTATCGACCCGGCGTACCCGTCGGATCGCTTGGCGTTCGTGCTCACCGATGCCGCGCCGGTGGTCATGGTGACCGACTCCGCCACCGCGAAACTCCTGCCCGACACCGAGACACCGCGAATTCATCTCGACGCACCGAATACCAATGGTGTGCGGGGCCACCGGCTCGGTGCGGTACGCCCGTCGAATCTGGCCTACGTGATCTATACATCCGGATCGACCGGCGTGCCGAAAGGCGTTGGTATCACCCACCGCAACGTCGTGAACCTGGTATCCGGGGCGTGGACCGTCCGTCCCGAGGATCGGGTACTCGCGCATTCCTCGGTGGCGTTCGACGCCTCCACGTACGAGATCTGGCCCGCCCTGTGCGGCGGGGCGACCCTGGTGGTGGCGGCCGAGCGCCGCTCGGATCTGGCGGAGATCACGCGATTGATCGAAACCCGCTCGGTCACAAAGATGTTCGCGACACCGCCGATGTTGTCGGCGCTGCTCGACCACGCCGAATCCGTGCCGGGCGCACCGCTGCGGACGCTGGGACGGATCATCGTCGGCGGCGCCGAGCTGACGGCGGATGTGGTGCACAGGCTGAACTCGAAATACCCGGACGCCCAGGTGATGAACGGATACGGCCCCACCGAGACGACGGCGTGCGTCACCGATTACGACGCGCTGCCGGACATCGGCGGCGCGGTACCGATCGGCCGTCCGCTCGGCAATGTGCGAGTGTACGTGCTGGATTCGGGGCTGACGCCGACGCCGGTGGGTGTGCCCGGCGAATTGTATGTCGCGGGTGCGCAATTGGCGCGAGGCTATCACGGCCGGGCAGGGCTGACCGCGGCCCGATTCGTGGCAGATCCGTTCGATGCGGACGGCGGCGGCCGACTGTATCGGACCGGGGATGTGGTGCGGTGGACCGCATCGGGACTGTTGGAGTTCGTCGGCCGGGTCGACGATCAGCTGAAGATCCGTGGCTTCCGGGTCGAGCCCGGTGAGGTGGAAAGCGCTCTGGCCCAACATCCTTCGGTCTCGCGGGCAGTGGTTGTCGCGCGGGAGACCGATACGGGCGGCAAACAGTTGATCGCCTACGTGGTCGCCGACCGGTCCGGTCCCGTGGCCGGCGAGGACGAACTGGTGGGGCAGTGGCGCCGCGTGTACGAGGATCTGTACGGCGGGAACGGGAAACGAAACGGCAACGGCAACGGGTCCGGATTCGGCTCGGATTTCGGCGGCTGGAACAGCAGCTACACCGGCGCCCCGATACCGCTGGCGCAGATGCGCGAATGGCGGATGGCGACGGTCGAGCGGATCCGCGCGCTGCGGCCGGGGCGGGTGCTGGAGATCGGCGTCGGCTCGGGTCTGCTGCTTTCGCAGCTGGCCCCCGACTGCGAAGAGTATTGGGCGACAGACTTTTCCGCCGCCACCATCCGCACGCTCCAGGAACATCTGGCGGGACTCGACGCGGAATGGGTCGACCGCGTAGTCACCAGCGTCCAAGCGGCCGACGATCCGGATGGACTGCCGGAAGGTCGTTTCGACACCGTGGTGCTGAATTCGGTCGTGCAGTACTTCCCCGGGGAGGCCTACCTGCGCCGGGTCCTCGAGCAGGTGCACCGCGTGCTGGCCCCCGGTGGCGCGGTATTCGTCGGCGATGTCCGCAATCTCGCGCTGCTCGAGGAATTCGTCACCGCGGTGCAGATCACCCGAAACGGCGGCGATGATCCCGGCGCGGTCCGGGATCGGGTGCGCCGCAGCCTCTTCGCCGAGCGCGAACTGTTGGTCGCACCGGAGTACTTCCTCGGCGTCGGTGGTTTCGATGCCGTCGATATCGAGTTGAAGCGTGGATACTCGGTCAACGAGCTGAGCCGCTACCGCTACGACGTCGTGCTGCGCAAGGCACCGGTGCACCCGCTGTCGGTGGGTGATGTGCCGAAAGCCGAATTCCGCGAGCATGATTGGCTGTGCGAGCTGCTGCGTACCCGACACCCCGACGGAATTCGGGTTGTCGGCATCCCGCATGCGGGGCTGCTCGGTGAAATAGCGGCCACCGAGCGCATACGGTCCGGTAGGGCCGTTGAAAGTCGGCAAAACGATTCCCTCGCAGCGGGTTTCGAAGGCGTGCTCGACGCGGTGCCCGAGCGCGCGAGTGCGGGTCTGCTGCCCGAGGATCTGTATGTGCTCGGTCGGCGATTCGGATACGCCACCGCGGTCACCTGGTCTGAGGAGCCAGGCCGGATGGAGGCGGTCTTCATCGACGTCGCGGCGGCCCAGGACCGGCCGCTCACCGATGTGTACGCACCGCAGGCAATTTCGGGAGATCCGGCCGCATACGCCAACAATCCGCAGGACACGCTCCTACCCGCCGATGTGCGCCGGTTCGCGGCCGAGCGATTGCCGGAGTTCATGGTTCCCGCCGTGGTGATGGTGCTCGAATCGGTGCCGTTGACCGCGAACGGGAAGCTCGATCGCGCGGCGCTGCCCGATCCGGAGTTCGCCGCTGGGGCGGAATATCGCGCGCCGAGTAGCGAACGGGAACGGGTGCTCGCCGAACTGTTCGCCGAAATCCTCGGGCGTGACCGGGTGGGCGTCGACGACAGCTTCTTCGCGCTCGGCGGCCATTCGCTGTTGGCCACCCGCCTGGCCAGCCGGATCCGCGACGTACTGCGCGTCGAGGTGCCGGTGCGCATCATCTTCGACGCGCCGACCGTCGCCCAACTCGCACAACGATGGCCACAGCTGGCCCCCGCGCGGCGACCAGCTCTGCGCAAGATGAGCCGAGAGGTTGGTCTGTGATGATTCCGCTTTCCTACGCACAGCGCCGGTTGTGGTTCATCTATCGGCTCGACGGACCGTCCGCCGCGTACAACATGCCGGTCGCGGTCCGGCTGCGCGGCGAATTCGACGAATCGGCCTTCGCCGCCGCGATCGGTGACGTGGTCGCGAGGCATGAGAGCCTGCGCACGATATTCGTCGAAATCGACGGTGTACCAACGCAACAGGTGCTCGACGACGTCGAGGTGCCGATCACGATCGCCGACCTGCCCGCCGCCGAGGTGGACGCGGCGATCGCCGATGCGGCTGGGCATCCGTTCGAACTGTCCACCGAGATCCCGATTCGCGTCACGGTAATACGGTGCGGCGCGGCCGAATGCGTTGTACTGCTGCTGATCCACCACATCGCCGGTGACGGCTGGTCGATGGCGCCGCTGCTGCGGGATCTGTCGACGGCGTACGCGGCGCGCAGGCAGCGGCACGCGCCGGACTGGGCGCCGCTGCCGGTGCAATATATCGATTACACGCTGTGGCAACGGGAATTGCTCGGCGCGTCGACCGACCCGGAAAGCCTGCTGTCCCAACAGTTCGAGTATTGGCGGCGTGAGCTCGCGGGCGTGCCCGAGCAGCTGCCGTTGCCGACCGATCGACCTCGCCCACGGTTGGCGAGCTATCGCGGTGATGTGGTCGTCGCCGGTATCGATCCGGATATCCGGGCCGGTGTTGAACGTCTGGCCGCCCGCGAAGGTGTTTCGGCATCGATGGCTATGCAGGCGGCGTTGGCCGTGCTTTTGTTCAAACTCGGTGCGGGCGAGGATATTCCGATCGGTTCACCAATCGCCGGACGCACCGATGAGGGCTTGGCCGATCTGGTCGGATTCTTCGTCAACACGTGGGTGCTGCGCGCGATCGTGGTACCCGGGACATCGTTCACCGAACTGCTGCGTGAGGTCAGGGCGAAAGCGTTGGCCGCGTACGAGAATCAGGATGTTCCGTTCGAATTGCTGGTGGAGCTGCTGAATCCGGTCCGTTCCTCGGCACATCATCCGCTGTTCCAGGTGCTGCTCAGCTTCCAGAACAATGCTGGGCCCACCCTGGAATTGCCCGGGGTGGTATTCGAACCCTATCCGCTCGCCGCGACGACGTCGCGATTCGATCTGGTGTTCAATATCGTCGATGCCGCGGCCGGGTGGGATATCCACGCCGAATACGCGACGGATCTGTTCGACCGCGCCACGGTCGAGGCGATGGTGGCGCGGCTGACAGCCATACTGCGGCTGGTGATTTCGGATCCCGGCTGCTCGGTTGGGTCGATCGATGTGCTCGACGGCGCTGAACGCGAACTCGTCCTGCACCGATGGAACGAGACCGCCGTCGATGTCCCGGACACCACGGTGCTCGAGTTGTTCCGGGCGCAGGTCTCGCGCACCCCGGATGCTGACGCCGTGGTCTGCGGCGATTCCGCGCTCACCTACCGGGAACTCGATCTTCGGGCGGATCGGCTCGCGGGCAGCCTGATCTCGCGCGGCGTGGTCCCGGATCAGATTGTCGCGGTGGCGCTTTCGCGGTCGGTGGAGTTGGTCGTCGCATTCCTCGCGGTCTTGAAGGCCGGTGGCGCGTATCTGCCGATCGACCCGGCGTACCCGTCGGATCGGTTGGCATTCGTACTCGCCGATGCCGCGCCGGTAGTTGTCGTGACCGATGCGGCCACCGCGAAGGTACTGCCCGGCAACGCGATACCGCATCTCTATCTCGATACGCCGCCGGATGACGCCGAGCTCGACGGCTTCGTTACGGTACGGCCGGCGAATCTGGCGTACCTGATCTATACCTCTGGTTCGACCGGTGTGCCGAAAGGTGTTGCCATCACCCACCGCAACGTGGTGAACCTGGTCGCTCAGGCGTGGTCGGCGGGCTCTGGAGACCGGGTCATGGTGCATTCGTCGGTGGCGTTCGATGCTTCGACGTATGAGATCTGGCCCGCCCTGTGCGGCGGTGCGACATTGGTGATCGCGGGTGAGCTGCGTTCGGATCCGGTGGAGATCGCGCGGCTGGTCGCGGCCCGGTCGGTGACGAAGATCTTCGCGACACCGCCGCTGCTCGCGGTGCTGGCCGACCATGCCAAGACGCTGCCTGAGCACACATTTGGGAGCTTGACCGAGGTGCACACCGGTGCGGACACGCTCACCGCCGAGCTGGTGCACGCGTGGCGTGCGCTGCGCCCGGGTCTGCGGATCGACAATCTCTACGGTCCGACGGAGGCGACCGTCGATGTGACCTCGATGACCGTGCCCGAAGGAGTGGTCGGTGCGGTGCCGATCGGCGTTCCGGTGGCCAATACCCGGGTGTACGTGCTGGATTCGGCATTGGCTCCGGTACCTGTCGGCGTACCGGGCGAGTTGTACGTCGCCGGTGCGCAATTGGCGCGGGGCTACCGGGGCCGAGCCGGGCTGACCGCGGCAAGGTTCATTGCCGATCCCTTCGATTCCTCCGGTGGCCGGTTGTACCGCACCGGCGATGTGGTGCGCTGGAATCGCACCGGGGTGCTGGAGTTCGTCGGCCGGGTCGACGATCAGGTGAAGATCCGTGGTTTCCGGGTCGAGCCGGGTGAGGTGGAAAGCGCTCTGGCACAGCACCCTTCGGTAGCCCGGTCGGTGGTGGTCGCGCGCGAGACCGACAGCGGTGACAAGCAGTTGGTGGGATATGTGGTCGCCGATGACATCGACGGTGCCGAGGTGCGGGGTTTCGTGGCCGAACGGCTGCCGGACTTCATGGTGCCCGCGGCCGTGCTGGTGCTCGACTCGATTCCCTTGACCGCCAACGGGAAAGTGGATCGGTCGGCGCTGCCCATCCCGGAGCTCAGGTCGTCGGTGGCGTACCGGGCGCCGGGCAGTGTTCGCGAACAAATGCTGGCCGAATTGTTCGCCGAGGTGCTCGGCCGCGACCGCGTCGGCGTCGACGACGGATTCTTCGCGCTGGGCGGTCATTCGCTGCTGGCCACCCGTCTGGTGAGCCGGATTCGGGCGGTACTCGGGGTCGAGGTCCCGATCCGGACGGTCTTCGATGCCCCGACGGTCGCGCAACTGGCGCGCAGGATGGATACGGGCGAGCGGATGCGTCCGGCGCTGCTGGCTCGGCAACGGCCGCAAGAGGTTCCGGTGTCGTTCGCGCAGCGGCGGTTGTGGTTCATCCACTGGATGGAAGGGCCGTCCGCCACCTACAACATGCCGGTGACCGCCAGATTGACGGGCGCGCTCGATGCGGCGGCGCTCGCGGCGGCGCTCGGCGATGTGGTCGCCCGGCACGAGAGCCTGCGGACGGTTTTCCGGGAGGTCGACGGTGCGCCCGTGCAGCGGGTGTTGGATGCCGAGGATATCGCGGTGCCGGTGACGGTGACCGGTGTCGATGCGGCCGAGCTGGCTGCGGCGGTAGCCGAGGCGGTGCGGTATCGGTTCGATCTGTCGTCGGAAATTCCGTTACGGGCCAGCGTCTTTCGCTATAGCACCGACGAGTGCGTGTTGGTCCTGCTGATTCACCATATCGCCGGTGACGGGTGGTCGGCGGCGGTGCTGCTGCGAGACCTGTCGGTCGCGTATGCGGTGCGGCTCGCGGGCGCTTCGCCGGGGTGGGATCCGCTGCCGGTCCAGTATGCGGATTACACGCTGTGGCAAGCGGATTTACTCGGGTCGTCCACCGATCCGGACAGCGTGTTGTCGCGGCAGTTCGAGTACTGGCGGCGCGAACTCGACGGCGTACCGGAACAATTGCGCTTGCCCACCGATCGGCCGCGGCCGAAATCGGCGAGCTACCGCGGCGATGTCGTCGGCTTCGACATCGATCTCGAAACCCGCGCCGCGGTGGAGCGAATGGCGGCCGGCTCCGGTGCCACGGCGTCGATGGCATTGCAGGCGGCGCTGGCCGTACTGCTGCTCAAACTCGGTGCGGGGGAGGATATTCCGATCGGTTCGCCGATCGCGGGTCGCACCGATGACGCGCTCGCCGATCTGGTCGGGTTCTTCGTGAACACGTGGGTGTTGCGGACGGAGGTCGATCCGTCGGCGTCGTTCACCGAGATTCTGGAGCAGGTCAGGGCAAAAGCGTTGGCGGCCTACGAGAATCAAGACGTTCCGTTCGAATTGCTGGTGGAGTTGCTGAATCCGGTTCGCTCGGCGGCGCATCACCCGTTGTTCCAGGTGTCGCTGGCGTTCCAGAACAACACGCTGCCGAAGCTCGAATTGCCCGGTGTGCGAGTCGAATCCCATCCCGCGACAACGGCGACCGCGCGGTTCGATCTGTTCTTCAATATCGCCGATGCCCCGGCGGGTCGCGCGTGGAGCGGTTTGGTCGAATTCGCGACGGATCTGTTCGACCGCTCGACGGTCGAGACGATGGCGGCGCGATTCGTCAGCCTGCTGCGACAGGTGGTGGCCGATCCGGACGCGCCGGTCGGCGCGGTCGATGTGCTCGGGGGTGAGGAACGGGAACTGGTGCTGCGCCGGTGGAACGACACCGCGGCGGACGTCTCCGATGCCACCGTGCCGGAGTTGTTCGAGGCGCAAGCCGTTCGGACACCGGATGCGGTGGCGGTGTGCTGCGGTGACGCCACCGTGTCGTATCGGGAGTTCGATCGCCTGTCGGGTCTGCTTGCGCAAGTGTTGATTTCGCGCGGGGTCGGTCCGGAAACCATTGTCGCGGTCGCACTGCCGCGATCGGTGGATTTGATCGTCGCGCTGCTCGCGGTTTCGAAGGCCGGTGGTGCGTATCTGCCGATCGATCCGGTGTACCCATCGGATCGTTTGGCCTTCATGCTTGCCGATGCCGCGCCGGTCGTGGTGATATCCGACTCCGCCACTGCGAAGATACTGCCCGACAACGAAATACCGCACCTTCACCTGGACTCGCTCGACGCCGCGGACCGGACCGTCGCGCAGCGGGGCGTCGCGGCGCGTCCGCACAACCTGGCGTACGTGATGTATACCTCGGGCTCCACCGGCGTGCCGAAAGGTGTTGGCGTCACTCACCGTAACCTGGCGAACCTGGTCGCTCAGGTGCGGTCGACGGGGCGGGACGATCGCGTGCTGGTGCACTCCTCGGTCGCGTTCGACGCCTCGACATATGAGATCTGGCCCGCCCTGTGCGATGGCGCCGGTCTGGTCGTCTCGGACGCGCAGCGCTCCGATCCGGTCGAGATCACGCGGTTGGTCGAGACGTGGTCGGTGACGAAGATATTCGTCACTCCGCCATTGCTGTCGGCTCTGGTGGATCACGTCGAGTCGGTGCCGGACCACCCGTTGCGGACGGTGACGCGGGTTCTGGCCGGTGGCGCCGAGCTGTCGGCCGATGTGGTCCGGCGATTGACCGCGAAATACCCCGATATCCAGGTGACGAATATCTACGGGCCCACCGAGACAACGGTATTCGTGACCGACCGCGCAGTGGGGGCGGATGCCGCCGGTGCGGTGCCGATCGGTGGTCCGGTGCTCAATACCCGTGTGTTCGTGCTCGACTCGTGGTTGCGGCCGGTACCGGTGGGCGTCGCGGGCGAATTGTATGTGGCCGGTGCGCAATTGGCGCGCGGCTATCGGGGCGGGGCCGGATTCACCGCGTCGCGCTTCGTCGCGGATCCGTTCGATCGGTGCGGTGGCCGGTTGTATCGCACGGGCGATGTGGTGCGGTGGAATGCCGACGGGCAGTTGGAATTCGTCGGCCGCAGCGACGACCAGGTGAAGATCCGCGGGTTCCGGGTCGAACCGGGCGAGGTGGAATGCGTGCTCGCACAACATCCGTCGGTCTCCCAAGCGGTAGTCGTCGCGCGCGGAACCGGTTCTGGTGCAAAGCAACTCATCGGCTACGTGACAGCGGTCGGCGAAGCGGTCGACGCCGCCGACGTGCGCGGGTTCGCGGCCGAGCGTTTGCCGGAGTTCATGGTGCCCGCGGTGGTGCTGCTGCTCGATTCGATGCCGTTGACGGCCAACGGAAAACTCGACCGGGCCGCGCTGCCGGAGCCGGAGTTCACCTCCTCGATGCGGTATCGAGCGCCGCGTACCCGCCCCGAGCGAGTTCTCGCAACGGTATTCGCAGAGGTGCTCGGGTTGACCCGAGTGGGCGTCGACGACAACTTCTTCGAGTTGGGTGGGGACAGCATTCGCTCGATCCAGTTGGTTTCGCGGGCCCGCGCGTCGGGCGTCGAGGTAAGTCCCCGTGCGGTTTTCGAATGTCGGACGGTGGCGGCATTGGCGGCCGTAGCCGTCGAACACGCACAGGCGGAACTGGATGAACTGCCGGGCGGCGGGGTGGGCTGGCAGCCGTTGCTGCCGGTCGCGCGATTCGTACGCGAATTGGGCGGCGGATTCGACGATTTCAATCAGACGATGGTGCTCGATCTGCCCGTCGGCATCGATCGGGCGGGCCTGGTGGCCACCCTGACGGCGGTGATCGATCGGCATGACATATTGCGGTCGCGACTGGTCGACGACGAACGCGGCCCCGGGCTGGAGGTCGCGCCGGTCGGGTCGATCGACGTGGGACGGTTGCTGTCTCGCGCGGAGATCGGCGAGCGGGTGGCCCCCAGGTTGGATCCGGCCGCCGGGGTGATGGTGCGGTTCGTGTGGTTCGATGCCGGTCCGGAGCAGGCGGGCCGGTTGGCGATCGTCGCGCATCACCTGGTGATCGATGGCGTGTCCTGGCGGATTCTGCTGCCGGACTTGGCCGCCGTCTGGCAGTCGATCTCCTCGGGTGTCGCACCGGAACCCGTGACGGGGACGTCGATGCGGCGTTGGGCGCATGGTCTTGTCGATGCGGCTGCCGAGCCGGAGCGGGTGGCGGAACTGTCGTGGTGGCGTTCGGTTCTCGACGGTCCGGATCCGATACTCGGTGCGCGGCCGCTGGATCCGGCGGTGGATGTCATGGCGACCGTCGGCCACACCATCGTCGAGCTTCCGGTGATCGAGACGGAGATCCTGTTGACCACGCTGCCAGCGATATTCCACGGTGGTGTCGAAGACGGACTGTTGGCGGCGCTGTCCGCGGCGGTGACGCGGTGGCGTGGTGTGTCCGAGGATTCGGTGTTGATCCGGTTGGAAGGTCATGGGCGGGAGGAGAACACGGTTCCCGGCGCTGATCTGTCGAATACGGTTGGTTGGTTCACCAGCATGTACCCGGTGCGATTGCGCACGGACGCAACGGCATGGGATGAGGTTCGCGCGGGCGGACCGGCGGCGGGCGCATTGGTCAAGTCGGTCAAGGAACAGCTGCGCGCGGTTCCGGGGAAGGGCATCGGCTACGGGTTGCTCCGATACCTGAATCCCGAGACATCCGCTGTGCTGCGGGAGTTTTCGGCGGGACAGATCGGCTTCAACCATCTCGGCAGGTTCACCTCCGCCGACCTCATGCCGCGACGCCTGCGGGGCAACGGGTGGACTCCGGCCCGGGCCGAGGCGGAATCCATTGCGGCACAGGATCCGGCGCTGCCCGCGCTGGCGGTGCTCGATGTCACCACGATGGTCGTCGACAGCGACGAGGGACCAGTATTGCGAGCGATATTCGCGACACCGACCGGCGTGCTGGCGACTACCCAGGCCGAGGAACTGGCCGCCTTGTGGCGGGACGCGGCCATGGGATTGGCCCGGCATGCCGCCGGGCCGGACGCCGGTGGATTGACACCTTCGGATCTTCCGCTGGTCGCGATGGAACAGCGGGAGATCGAAGACCTGGAGCGGCGGTATCCGGGCCTGGCGCAAATCTGGCCGCTGACCGCGATGCAGTCGGGTTTGCTGTTCCATCAGGCGTTGGCGGGCAAGGGTTTCGACGCCTATCACATGCAGGTGGTTTTCGGCCTGACCGGCCGCGTTGATCCGGCCCGGATGCGCGCCGCCGGTCAGGGACTGCTGGACCGCTATCCGAATCTGCGGGTCGGATTCGCCGCCGACGCGCGCGGCGTACCGGTGCAAATCGTCGTCGACGGCATCGAAATGCCGTGGCGCGTAGTCGATCTGCGTGATGCCGACGAGGCCGAACGCGCGGCGGCACTGGAACTGCTGCTTATCGAGGACCGGAATACGCATTTCGATTCGTCGATTCCGCCGCTGCTGCGCTTCACGCTGGTGCTGACGGCGGAGCAGCGGTCGGAACTGGTTTTCACCGCCCACCACGTGCTACTCGACGGTTGGTCGCTGCCGCTGCTGATCCGGGATCTGCTGAGCCTCTACGGTTCCGGTGGTGACACCGGGGCACTGCCACCGGTCGCCGACTACCGGGAATTCCTGAAGTGGCTGCACCAACAGGATATTCATGTCGGCATTCAGGCATGGCTCGACGAACTCGACGGCGTCCGGGAACCGACTTTGCTCGCCGGCGGAACAGGCACTGCCGCACCGGTGGGCGTCGAGCAGGTCGATGTGCCGCTGCCCGCTCCGGTCGGCCCGGAATTATCAAGGCGGGCAAGGGAGCTCGGTGTCACGCTGAATACGGTCGTGCAGGCCGCGTGGGGCATCCTGCTCGCGGCTTCGACCGGCCGCCGCGATGTGCTGGCCGGTGCCACCGTGTCCGGCCGCCCGTCGGCGATCGCCGGAGTGGATGCGATGGTCGGGTTGTTCATCAATACCGTGCCGGTGCGCGTGCGATTCGACGACCGCGACACCCTCGCAGGCCTTTTGACCGGACTACAGGCCCGGCAGGCCGCGCTGCTGGAACATCACCACGTCGGGTTGAGCGATATTCATCAGGCCACCGGCTTGAATGTCTTGTTCGACACCCTGATCGGGTTCGAGTCCTACCCGGTCGACCGTGCCGGAATCGGTGCGGCCGTCACGGCGAGCGGTATCGCCATCGCCGATCTGCGGTCCAGCGCGCCGACGCACTACCCGTTGACGGTCGTGGCGGGCGCGGACCCCGATCTCACGCTGCGGCTCGAATATCGCACCGATGTGTTCGCCCGGCCCGCGGTCGAAGCGATGTCGACGCGGTTGGTACGGATATTGGCTCAGGTGGCAGCAGACCCGGATATCGCGGTGGCGTCGATCGATATCCTCGGCGACGAGCGCGATCTGGTGCTGCGCCGGTGGAACGAGACCACCGTCGAAATCCCGGACGTCACCCTGGTCGGATTGTTCGAGCCGCGGGCGGCCCGGACACCGGATGCGGTCGCGGTGCACTGCGGCGAGGTCGAGCTTTCGTACCGGGAGCTCGATACGCGGGCGGATCAAGTTGCGCGGGCGTTGGTTTCGCGTGGGGCCGGTCCGGATACGATTGTCGCGGTCGCATTGCCGAGATCGGCGGAATTGCTGGTCGCGTTGGTGGCGGTGCTGAAGGCCGGCGGCGGGTATCTGCCGATCGATCCGGCGTACCCCTCGGATCGGCTGGCCTTCGTCATGGCCGACGCCGCTCCGGTCGTCGTCGTGACCGATCCGGAGACGGCAAAGATATTGCCGCACAATGATATACCGCTCCTATATCTCGATGGCATCGACGACGCGGACGGTAGCGACCGGACCGTCCCGGTGCGGCCACAGAATTTGGCGTACCTGATCTACACCTCGGGTTCCACCGGTGTGCCGAAAGGTGTTGGTATCACCCACCGCAACGTGGTGAACCTGGTCGCTCAGGCGTGGCAGGCGAATCCCGGCGAACGCGTGCTGATGCATTCGTCGGTGGCCTTCGACGCCTCGACATACGAGATCTGGCCCGCGCTGTGCGGCGGCGCGACGCTGGTTGTCGCGAGTGAGCGGCGTTCGGACCCGGCCGAGATCACCCGTCTGGTCGAGACCTGCTCGGTGACAAAGATGTTCGCCACCCCACCGCTGCTGTCCGCGCTGGTCGAATACACGGAGTCGTCGCGGTGCGACGCGCTTCGGAGCCTGACACAGGTGAATACCGGGGCGGATACGCTCACCGCGGGACTGGTCCACGCGCTGAAGGCCGCCTGCGGCGGTGTGCGGATCGAAAATCTCTACGGCCCCACGGAGGCGACGGTCGATGTGACATCGCTGGCCGTGCCCGACGGGGTGGTCGGTGCGGTGCCGATCGGTGTTCCGGTGACCAATACCCGGGCGTATGTGCTGGATCCGTGGTTGGCGCCGGTGCCGGTCGGAATCGCCGGTGAGCTGTATGTGGCAGGCGCGCAATTGGCGCGCGGCTATCGCGGGCAGGCCGGATTGACCGCGGCGCGGTTCGTGGCCGATCCCTTCGATCCGGCCGGTGGCAGGCTGTACCGCACCGGTGACGTGGTGCGGTGGAATGCCAACGGGCAGTTGGAATTCGTCGGTCGCAGCGACGACCAGGTGAAGATCCGCGGGTTCCGCGTGGAACCGGGTGAGGTGGAAACCGCGCTCGCCCAGCATCCTTCGGTATCCAGGGCGGTGGTCGTCGCGCTCGACGCCGGCGGCGGCAAACAGCTTGTCGGATACGTCGTCCCGGATCGGACCGACTCGGCCGAACTGGATGGGGCGCGGGTGCGTGAGTTCGTCTCCGAGCGGCTGCCCGATTTCATGGTGCCCGCCGCGGTGCTGGTGCTCGACTCGATTCCGTTGACCGCCAACGGGAAAATCGATCGCGCGGCGCTGCCGGTGCCGGAGCTGGTGTCGTCGGCGGAATACCGGGCGCCGAGCACCGCCGAGGAGCGGGTGCTGGCAACGATTTTCGCCGAGGTGCTCGGCCTGGACCGGGTCGGCGTCGACGACAATTTCTTCGAATTGGGTGGGGACAGTATCCGTTCCATCCAGGTGGTGTCGCGGGCGCGGGCGCTCGGCGTTGTGGTGAGTCCGCGGGAGGTGTTCGAGCGCAGGACCGTCGCGGCGCTGGCGGCGGTGGCCGATGGGCGCGCGGCGGATTCGGTATTGGGGGAGTTGGCCGGTGGCGGGGTCGGTTGGCTGCCATTGCTGCCGGTGGCCCGGTTCGTGCGCGAATCGGGCGGCGGGTTCGAACGTTTCAGCCAGTCGATGGTGCTGGATCTGCCGGTCGGCATCGATCGGGCAGGGCTGGTGGCGACGCTGACCGCGGTGCTCGACCGTCACGATGTACTGCGGGCGCGGTTGGTCGACGACGAGCGCGGCCCGGGGCTGGAGGTCGCGCCGGCCGGGTCGGTGGATGCCTGGCGGTTGGTGCATCGCGTCGAGGTGATCGATTTCGGGGCGGATGCGGTTGCCGCGGAGTTGGAAGCGGCGGTGGGCCGCTTGGATCCCGCAGCCGGAGTGATGATGCGGTTCGTGTGGTTCGATGCCGGTCCGGAACGGGCGGGCCGGTTGGCGATCATCGCGCATCACCTGGCAGTCGACGGGGTCTCGTGGCGAATCCTCCTGCCGGACTTCGTATCCGCGTGGCAAGCGATCTCTTCGGGTGTCGCACCGGCGCCCGTGACGGGGACGTCGATGCGGCGTTGGGCGCATGGTCTTGTCGATGCGGCTGCCGAGCCGGAGCGGGTGGCGGAATTGGCTTGGTGGCGTTCGGTTCTCGACGGGCCGGATGCGATGCTCGGTGCGCGGCCATTGGATCCTGGCGTCGATGTGCTGGCCACTGTCGAGCGCATCCAGATACAGATTCCGCAGGCCGAGACGGAGATCCTGTTGACCACGCTGCCAGCGATATTCCACGGTGGTGTCGAAGACGGACTGTTGGCGGCGCTGTCCGCGGCGGTGACGCGGTGGCGTGGTGTGTCCGAGGATTCGGTGTTGATCCGGTTGGAAGGTCATGGGCGGGAGGAGAACACGGTTCCCGGCGCTGATCTGTCGAATACGGTTGGTTGGTTCACCAGCATGTACCCGGTGCGATTGCGCGCCACCGCGGCGGATTGGGATGAACTTTGCGCGGGCGGTGACATGGCGGGCGCCCTGTTCAAATCGATCAAGGAGCAGCTGCGCGCGCTGCCGGACAAAGGTATCGGCTATGGGTTGCTGCGCTATTTGAATTCCGAGACAGCAGCTGTGCTGCAACAGTTTTCGGCCGGGCAGATCGCGTTCAACTATCTGGGCCGATTCACCTCGGCGGATTTGTTGCCGCCGCGACTGCATGGAACGGGCTGGACGCCGGCGGTCGATGCCGGGCAGCTGATCACGCCGATGGATCCGGCGCTTTCGGCCATGCCCGCACTGTCGGTGCTCGACGTGAACGCGATGGTCGTCGACACCGGCGACGGGCCGGTGCTGCGGGCGGTATTCGCCGCGCCGTCCGGCGTATTGGCGCGGGACGAGGTCGCCGAGTTGGCCGGGCTGTGGCGGAATGCGGTGGCCGGGTTGGCACGTCACGCCACCGCCTCCGGCGCGGGCGGTTGGACGCCGTCGGATCTGCCGCTGGTGGAGCTGGCACAGCACGAGATCGAGGTCCTGGAGGACCGGTATCCGGGCCTGGCGGATGTGTGGCCGCTGACCCCGATGCAGTCGGGGCTGCTGTTCCATCGGGTATTGGCGGACAGCGGATTCGACGCCTACCACTTGCAGGTTGTCTTCTGCCTGGCCGGACCGGTCGATCCGGCTCGGCTGCGCGCGGCGGGCCAGGGCCTGCTCGACCGGTATGCGAATCTGCGGGTAGGTTTCGCCGCCGACGCACACGGCGTTCCGATTCAAGTGGTTGTCGATCGTGTCGAATTGCCGTGGCGCGTAGTGGATTTACGTGAACTCGCGGAGGCGGACCGGGCCGCGGCGGCGCGCGCAATGCTGGCCGAGGAACGGGACGAGCATTTCGATATCGCGGTCGCGCCGCTGCTGCGGTTGACCTTGGTGATCACCGGCGAGCAGCGCTCGGAACTGATCCTCACCTCGCATCACGTATTGCTGGACGGCTGGTCGCTGCCGCTGCTGCTCCGTGATCTGTTGTGGCTCTATGGTTCCGGTGGCGATGCCGCGGGCTTGCCGCCGGTGCCCGACTACCGGGAATTCCTGAAGTGGCTGATCCGGCAGGATTCGAACTCCGGTGTGCGGGCCTGGATTCGGGAGCTCGACGGCGTCGACGAACCGACGCTACTCGCCGACAGCATCGGAAAGCCTAGCGGCACAGATCATTCCGCGCACGCCGGTGTCGAACGCATTGCGGTGCCGCTGACCGCCGAGACGGTCGCGGCGGCGGGCGGGCGGGCCATGGCGCTCGGCGTCACGGTGAACACCATGGTGCAGGGCGCATGGGGGATGCTGCTGGCGCTGTCGACCGGCCGCCGCGATGTGATCGCGGGCGCCACCGTATCGGGCCGTCCGCCCGCGGTGCCGGGCGTGGATTCGATGGTCGGGCTGTTCATCAACACCGTGCCCATGCGGGTGCGGTTCGGTGTGCGCGACACCGTCGCCCAGGCGCTGACCGACCTGCAAGCCCGGCAGGTCGCGCTGCTCGACCAGCACCACATCGGGTTGAGCGATATCCACCAGGGCGTCGGCGTGCACGTCCTGTTCGACACGCTCATCGCTTTCGAGTCCTACCCCGTCGATCAGCGCGGAATCGCCGAGGCCGCGAGCACGACCGGCATCACCATCACAGAGCTGCGCCCCGATACGCCGTCGCACTACGCGGTGACGTTGATCGCCAATGCCGGTCCCACCCTGAACCTGCATCTCGAATACCGCACCGATATGTTCGATCGGTCGACGGTGGCGGCGCTGGCGGAGCGGCTCGCGCGCGTATTCCGGCAGCTGGTAACCGATCCGGATATCCCGGTGTGCTCGATCGATATCCTCGGCGCCGACGAGCGTGAGCTGGTGCTGCGGCGCTGGAACGCGACCGCTGTCGAATTTCCGGACACCACCGTCGTCGGACAGTTCCTGGCGCAGGTCGGCGCGCATCCGGATGCGATCGCAATCGTTTGCGGCGACACGGAATTGACATATCGGGAACTCGATATCCAGTCCGACCGGCTTGCGCGAACCCTCATATCGCATGGGGCGCATGCCGATTCGGTGGTCGCGGTCGCGCTGCCGAGATCCGCGGAATTGATCGTCGCGCTGCTCGCGGTGCTGAAGGCCGGTGGCGCGTATCTGCCGATCGACCCGGCATATCCCTCGGATCGCTTGGCTTTCATACTCGGCGATGCGGACCCGGTCGTCGTCCTGACCGATCGGGCCACCGCGAAACATTTGCCCCACAACGCGATACCGCACCTGTATCCGGACACCGTCGACGGACCCGGACTCGATCGGGCCGTCGCGGTGCGGCCGCAGAACCTGGCCTACCTGATCTACACCTCCGGTTCCACCGGCGTGCCGAAAGGCGTTGCCGTCACCCATCGAAATGTGGTGGCCTTCGCGAATCAGCCCGGGTGGCGCGACGGTGCGCATCACAGCGTGCTGGTGCACTCCTCGGTCGCCTTCGACGCCTCCACCTACGAGATATGGGTGCCGCTGCTCGGTGGTGGCCGGGTGATTGTCGCGCCCCCGGGACGTACGGATATCGCGGCGCTGGCCGGGGTGCTTGCCGCACAACGGGTTACCGCGGCCTTCTTCACCACCAGGCTGTTCGAGTTGATCGTCGAACAGCAGCCCGGCGCGCTCGCCGAGCTTCGGCATATTTCGGTCGGTGGCGAGGAGATGACGCCGGACATGCTCCGGCAAGCTCTGCGGACCTATCCCGAGACGCGCGTCATGAACGGATACGGGCCAACGGAGACAACGACATTCGCGGTCTGCCGATCCTTCGAGGCGGCGTTCGAGGACGAGTCGGTGCCGATCGGGTCCGCGTTGGCGAATCTCCGAGCGTTCGTGCTCGATTCGCGGCTCGAGCCGGTGCCGGTCGGGGCCGCCGGTGAGTTGTACATCGCCGGTGCGCAATTGGCTCGCGGCTATCACGACCGTCCCGGGCTCACCGCCGCACGGTTCGTCGCGGATCCGTTCGATCCGGCCGGTGGTCGGTTGTACCGGACGGGTGATGTCGTGCGTTGGAATTCCGGCGGGCAGTTGGAGTTCGTCGGCCGCATCGACGACCAGGTAAAGATTCGCGGTTTCCGGGTGGAGCCCGGTGAGGTGGAAAGCGCGCTGGCACAACATCCCTCGGTGTCGCACGCGGTGGTGGTCGCCCGCGAGACCGAGGCAGGCGGTAAGCAACTGGTCGGATACGTTGTCCCCGAGGGTAATGCGGTCGACGGCCGGGAGGTGCGCCGGTGGGTGGCCGACCGGTTGCCGGAATACATGGTGCCGATCGCGGTGCTGGTGATCGAGTCGATTCCGTTGACCGCCAACGGAAAATTGGACCGCGACGCGCTGCCGGATCCGGAGCTCGCGTCGTCGGTGGCGTACCGCGCGCCGAGCGGCGAGCGGGAACGGGTGCTGGCCGAGCTGTTCGGTGCGGTTCTCGGGCGTGAGCGGATCGGCGTCGACGACGGATTCTTCGAATTGGGCGGCCATTCCTTGCTGGCGACCCGCCTGGTGAGCCGGATCCGGATGGTCCTCGGCGTCGAGGTGCCGATCCGGGCCATCTTCGACGCTCCGACGGTGGCACAACTGGTCACCAGGCTGGACGCGGGCGGGCGTGCGCGTCCGGCGCTTTCGGCCCGGGTGCGGCCGGAGGTGGTTCCGCTGTCCTTCGCGCAGCGGCGGTTGTGGTTCGTGCACCGGTTGGAGGGGCCGTCCGCCACATACAACATTCCGTTGGTCGCGCGGTTGACGGGCGTGTTCGACGCGCGGGTGTTCGCGGCAGCGGTCGGCGATGTGGTTGCGCGGCACGAGGGTTTGCGCACGATCTTCGCCGAAGTCGACGGTGAGCCCGCGCAGCGGGTGCTCGATATCGCGGATGTCGAGGTGCCGGTGACCGTCGCCGCGGTGGATGCCGCCGAGCTGAATGCCGCGGTGACCGCCGCGGTGCGGTACGGATTCGATCTGTCGACGGAAATACCGTTACGGGTCAACGTTTTTCGATCGGACAACGACGAATGCGTGCTGGTCTTGGTGCTGCACCACATCGCCGGTGACGGCTGGTCGATGACGCCGCTGCTGCGCGACCTGGCGCTGGCGTATACGGCGCGCCTGGACAATCGCGCGCCGGGATGGGAGCCGCTGCCGGTGCAGTACGTGGATTACACGCTGTGGCAGCAGGAATGGCTCGGCTCGGCCACCGATCCCGATAGCGTTTTGTCGCGGCAGTTCGATTATTGGCGGCGTGAGCTCGACGGGTTGCGGGAGCAGTTGCGGTTGCCCACCGATCGGCCGCGTCCACGCGTCGCCAGTTATCGCGGGGACATGGTGTTGTTCGATATCGATGCCGAGATGCGGAATGCCGTGGAGCGGTTGGCGGTTCGTGCGGGTGCGACGGTGTCGATGGTTCTTCAGTCGGCGTTGGCGGTGTTGTTGTTCAAACTTGGTGCGGGGGAGGACATTCCGATCGGTTCACCGATCGCGGGGCGTACCGATGAGGCATTGGCCGATCTTGTCGGGTTCTTCGTCAACACCTGGGTGCTGCGCGCCGGCGTGACCCCGGCGGCATCGTTCACCGAGATCCTGAGCCAGGTCAGGGCAAAGGCGTTGGCCGCGTACGAGAATCAGGATGCGCCGTTCGAGCTGTTGGTGGAGTTGCTCAACCCGGTCCGCTCGGCGGCGCATCATCCGTTGTTCCAGGTATCGCTGGCGTTCCAGAACAACACCATGCCGACGGTCGAACTGGCGGGTGTCGGGTTCGAGCCCTATCCGGCGTCCGTCGCCGCATCGCGATTCGACCTGTTCTTCAATATCGCCGATGCGCCGGGTGGACACGCCTGGAACGGCTTCGTCGAGTACGCGACGGAGCTCTTCGATCGGTCGACCGTCGAAACGATGGTCGATCGGTTGATACGTGTACTGCGGCAGGTGATTTCGGACCCGAGTGGTGCGGTCGGGTCGATCGATATCCTCGGCGGTGACGAGCGCCGGTTGGTGCTGCATCGGTGGAACGACACCGCCGTGCCGATCGATTCGAACCAGACGCTGGTCGGACTGTTCCGAGCGCAGGTTGCGGCGACTCCGGATGCGACCGCGGTGGTCTGTGGTGCGACGGAGCTCTCGTATCGGGAGCTCGATATCCGCGCGGATCGGCTGGCGCGGGTGCTGGTTTCGCGTGGGGTGGGGCCGGATACGATCGTCGCGGTGGCATTGCCGAGGTCGGTGGACTTGATCGTGGCGTTGCTGGCGGTGCTGCAGGCCGGTGGCGGGTATCTGCCGATCGATCCGGCTTATCCCTCGGACCGGTTGGCGTTCATCTTGGCCGACGCCGCGCCGGTGTCCGTCGTAACCGACCGTGCGACGGCAAAGGTGCTGCCCCACAACGAGATACCGCACCTCTACCTCGACGCACTCGACACCGCCGGGGTAGATGTCCGCGATCGGGTGCGCCCGCAGAATCTGGCGTACCTGATCTACACCTCCGGATCTACCGGTATCCCGAAAGGTGTTGCGATATCCCACCGTAACGTGGTGAACCTGGTCGCCGCGGCGCGGCCGGTCGCCGCGGCCGACCGGATGCTGGTGCATTCCTCGACCGCGTTCGATGCCTCGACCTATGAGATCTGGCCCGCCCTGTGCTGCGGCGCCGTTCTGGTGCTGGCGGACGAGCAGCGCTCGGATCCGGCGGAGATCACTCGGTTGATCGAGGCACGCTCGGTGACGAAGATGTTCGTGACGCCACCGCTGCTCTCGGCCTTGCTCGACTATGTCGAGTCCTTGCCGGAGAACCCTTTCCGAACGTTGACGCAGATTCTGGCCGGTGGCGCCGAGCTGACGGCGGCCGTGGTTCGGAGAGTGAACGCGCACTATGCCGATATTCAAGTGATGAACGGTTACGGGCCGACCGAAACCACCGCGTTCGCAACGGTATTCGAGGCCGCCGCCGACGGAATCGGCGATGTCTCGGTGCCGATCGGCTCCGCATTGGCCAATGTCCGGGTGTTCGTGCTGGATTCGGGCTTGATGCCGGTGCCGGTGGGCGTACCGGGTGAGTTGTATATCGCTGGTGCGCAGCTCGGGCGGGGCTATCGGGGGCGGGCGGGATTGACCGCGTTGCGGTTCATCGCGGATCCGTTCGATCCGGCCGGTGGTCGGCTGTATCGGACGGGTGATGTGGTGCGGTGGAATTCCGGCGGGCAGTTGGAATTCGTCGGCCGGGTCGACGATCAGGTGAAGATCCGTGGTTTCCGGGTGGAGCCGGGTGAGGTGGAAGCTGTTCTGGCGCAGCATCCTTCGGTGTCGCAGGCGGTGGTGGTCGCGCGCGAGACCGACGGTGGTAAGCAGTTGATCGGGTATGTGGTCGCCGACAGGTCCGGGCCGGTGGTCGGCGCCGACGAATTGGTCGGGCAGTGGCGCCGGGTATATGACGACCTGTACAGCGGTTCCGAAAACCGTGACATCGACGCCGATTTCAGCGGCTGGAACAGTAGCTATACCGGTGCGCCGATTCCGCTGGAGCAGATGCGGGAGTGGCGGTCGGCCACGGTGGAGCGGATTCGCGGGCTGCGACCGCGGCGGGTGCTCGAGATCGGCGTCGGGTCGGGGCTGCTGCTGTCGCAGCTGGCGCCGGACTGCGAAGAGTATTGGGCGACAGACTTTTCCGCTACGACCATCGCCACACTCAGGCAGCGGCTGGGTGCGCTGGACGCGGGGTGGGTCGACCGTGTCGCGTTGAGTGTGCGGACCGCCGACGATATCGATGGGCTGCCGGAGAACCACTTCGATACCGTAGTTTTGAACTCGGTTGTTCAGTATTTCCCCGGTCAGGGGTATCTTCGCGAGGTACTCGAGCGGGCGCTCGGGCTCCTCGCGCCCGGCGGTGCGATATTCATCGGCGATGTGCGCAATCTGGCTCTGCTGGAGGAGTTCACCACCGCGGTACAGATCGTCCGGGGCGGCGGTGATGATCCGGCAGCGGTCGCTGCCCGGGTCCGCCGGGATATCTCGGCGGAGCAGGAGCTGTTGCTGGCGCCGGAGTTTTTCACGAGTTTGGGTTCGGCCGTCGATATTCGGCTCAAGCGCGGGTACGCGGTCAACGAGTTGAGCCGGTATCGCTACGACGTCGTGCTGCGTAGGTCGTCCGCGTTGTCGGTCGCGGATGTGTCGAAAGTCGAATTCCACGACCGTGATTGGTTACGCACGCTCTTGGAAACCCGGCACCGCGGCGGTATTCGTGTCACCGGGATCCCGCACGCCGGGCTGATCGGTGAGGTCGAAGCGACGCAGCGGATCCGGTCAGGGCTGCCTGCCGACAGCAGCGGTGTCGGCTTCGAAGGACTACTCGCCACCGGCGCCGATCGGACGGGTGGGGGTCTGCTGCCCGAAGACGTCTATGTGCTGGGGGAGCGGTGCGGATACACCACGGCGGTCACCTGGTCGGCCGAAAACGGCTGTATGGACGCGGTTTTCGTCGATACCGCGAGCGGACCGCTGACCGATGTGTACCTGCCGTCGACAGCCGCCGTCCACGCCAACAACCCACAGGCCGGTCTGCTGTCCGCCGATGTGCGTCGGTGGGTGGGCGAGCGGTTGCCGGAGTTCATGGTGCCGTCGGTGGTGATGGTGATCGACTCGATGCCGCTGACCGCGAACGGGAAAGTGGATCGTAAGGCGTTGCCGGATCCCGAATTCGCCTCGTCGGTGGCGTATCGGGCGCCGGCTGGTGAGCGGGAGCGGACGCTGGCCGTGCTGTTCGCCGAAATCCTCGGGCTCGACCGGGTCGGCGTCGACGACGACTTCTTCGCCCTGGGTGGGCATTCCCTGTTGGCGACGCGTCTCACCAGCAGGATTCGGGCGGTGCTCGGGGCGGAGGTTCCGGTCCGGGCGATCTTCGATTCTCCTACCGTCGCCCAATTGGCGGCCCGGCTCGACGACGGTGTCGACTCGGCGACGGATTTCGATCCGGTGCTGCTGCTGAAACGTTCGGGATCGCGAAAACCGCTGTGGTGCCTGCATCCCGGCGGTGGTCTCGGCTGGTTCTATCAGCAACTCGGACCGCATCTGCCCGACCGGCCCGTCTACGCCATCCAGTCCCGCGGACTCGACGGTGGGCCGCTGGCCGCCTCCTTCCAGGAGATGATCGACGACTACATCGATCGGATGCGCGCACTCCAAGACGAGGGCCCGTACTACCTGCTCGGTTGGTCGTACGGCGGAATAGTCGCGCATGTGCTCGCGCAGCAACTCGCCGAGCGCGCGATGCCGGTCGGATTCCTCGGCATCATCGACAGCAAACCCGTTGTGCCGTCCGAGGTTCCACCCGACGTGTCGGAAGACGAAGCAATGGCGGCGCTGCGCGTCTGGGCGGCCGAAAGATTCGGCGAACAACTCGAATCCCCCGTCATCCAGGAACTGGTGGGGCGAGCGACGAAAGTCCTCCTCAACAACAGCACCCTGCTGGCGGGCTGCACCTCGCCCCGCTACGAAGGCGACATGACAATATTCGCCGCCGCCCGCGACTCCGACGGCCACCGAATAGCCGAATCGACCGAAGACCTGGAACAACTCTGGCGCCCCCACGTCACCGGCCATCTCGAAATAATCGAAATAGACTGCGCCCACGGCGATTTCGACCGCCCCGAAAACATGAGCCGAGTAGGCCGAATCCTGCACGACCTCCTATGAAGACCCGGCCCCGTACGGGTCGTCGAGGGTAGTCGGAGTACCGGCGGCGTCCAACACCGCCGCCGGATAACTCGGTCCGGCAGTGTAGAAGCGGGCCCGAGTGCGGCCGACCGGCTGGAGCACACCGAGCGCGACGAGGTCGCGCAGATCGCGTTGTGCCTGTTGCAGACTCAGGCCTTCGGCCTGTTCGTATCGGGTTCGGCGGACCCGCCCGGACATCGCGACATCGTGCAGCGCGCTGATGACCCGTTCGTCCAGACGGATGCCCGCGACGTACTCGTCGAGCATTGCCCAAACCGTTCCGGATCGTATCCAGCGGGCATGCACGGTTTGAGCCTGCTGGTGATAGGCGGTCAGGTTGAACCGAATCCATTCGGACACATCCTGATCCGGCCGGTAGGTGCTGCCCCGGCGGCCGAGGACCTGGTAGTACTCCCACGTGTTACCCGGCCTGCCGAGCCACGCCTCGACGAATGAAAACTCCGGCGCCAGAACACCTTCGCGCGCGATCAACAGCGTTTGCAGTGATCGCGACATGCGCCCGTTACCGTCCGCCCACGGATGGATGGAAACGAGGTGCAGATGCGCCATCGCCGCGCGCACCAGCGGATGCGTGCCGTCGTCGGCATTGAGCCAGTCGACGAGTTCCCCCATCAGAACCGGCACGCGCTCGGCATCCGGGCCCGTATACGCGGCGATACTCGGATCACGCGCGTCCGTCACGTATACCGGACCGGACCGCCACTGTCCGGCCGGCCGTCGCTCGGAATGCCTGTGCCCCTGCAACATCCAATGCAACGAGTTGAGAAACCCCTTGCTGTAAGCGAAATCCGCCACATCGCGAAACGTCCGTATGTAGGCCATCATCCGCTCGTAGGCGAGCGTCTCGGCCTTATTCTCCTCGGACACGTCTACATCTCGTTCACCCGCGATGAGATCTTCGACATCGACGGTGGAGACCCTGAACCCTTCGATCGAATTCGACGCGGCGACGGCGTCCGCAGTGAGGAACTTCCGCAGCCCACCTGCCCACTTCCCGGGTTTGGCCTGGAGTTCGTGGCGCATTCCATCCCGCATCCGATCAACCTCGGCAAGGACGCGGATGTCGGCGTCGGTCAATGCTGGCGTCGGGAACAACACAACACGTCAATATAATGACGTAATTATTACGTCAACTGCCTGACTTGGCCGTTCCGTTCGGATCGAGCCCCGCGCGTGAGGCGCTGACCGCGCAGCTGACCTGCGCCCTGGCTGTGCTCATGACCGCGATCGTCCTACTCGGCCCCGCCGAAATAGCGCCGCAGTTCCGGCGCCACCGCGGCAGGATTTCCGCCCTCATTGGTTTGGCTGCGGTCGGCGCGTGCACTGGCCCACCGACATCCTGGCAGGCTGGCTGCTCGGTGTCCTGTGGCTGATGATCTGCGTCCGCATTTACCCACTGCCGCCGAGGGATTGAGCTCGCGGGCGCGGGTCGACACCACCGGTCGGTTCGGATCCACAGCATGATGGTGGGATGGCCGAGAGGGTGAGTGCATGCGGGCAATACTGATACTGATCGTCGTCCTGGCGATCGCGGCGATCGTCGGCGACCGGGTCGGGGTCGTGGTGGCGCAGAACGAGATCGGCAGACAGATCGCCGCCCAATACAAGCTGCCGAACGAACCGCGAGTCCGGATCGGTGGCTTCCCGTTCCTGACGCAGGCCGTCGGCGGCAACTACCACGACATCGATATCCGGGTGGGCGACTGGAGCGATCAGAAGATCTCCGTGCACGATCTCGATGTCACGCTGACCGACGTATCCGCGCCGCTGAGCGATGTGATCGACAGCCGGACGTCGAATTTCGTCGCGGCGACGGCCAACGCGACGGCCCTGATTCCCTACGACACCGTGAAGGGTTTCGCGCCCTCGGGTGTGGAATCGATCTCCAACAGCCCCAACGGGTTACGTGTCGCCGGGACGTTCTCGGTGGAGGGCATTCCGATGCCCGCGACCGTTGTCGTCACCGTCGCGCCGACCGACGACGGCATCGAGGTCACGCCGGTCTCGGTCCAGGCCGCGGCGGGCGGGCCGACGATCCCGCTGGCGATGCTGCGCCGGACGCTCACCTTCACGGTGCCGTTGCAGCGGCTGCCGCTCGGCGCACGGGTGACGTCCATCCAGCCGAGCGCCAATGGCCTACAGGTGACCGCCGTCGCACACAACGTGCGCTTCTCCGACCTGCCGTGAACCCAGGGCACGTCCGCAAAGACCCATTCGGACTTTGCGGACATGCCCTACAACCAGCCCGCGTCCGTGGCGCGGCGGACGGCGTCGACCCGGTTGCGGGCCTGCAGTTTCGATACCGCGGCGGCCAGATAGTTGCGCACGGTGCCGTAGGAAAGGTGCAGCCCGGTGGCGATCTCCTTGGGGTCGGCGCCCGCGGCGTAGCGGCGCAACACGTCGGCTTCCCGGTCGGTGAGCGGGCTGTCCGCGGTGCGCAGCGCGGTGAAGGCCAACCCCGGGTCGAGTACGACGCCGCCCGCGGCCACGGTCCGCACGGCGTGCAGCAGTTCTTCGCGTGGGCTGTCCTTGAGGACGAAGCCCGCCACACCGATCTCGGTGGCGCGCTTGACATATCCGGGGCTGGTGAGCGCGGTCAGGATGAGTACGCGGCAGTCCGGGCAGTGGTCGCGCAGTCCGGCGGCGGCGGTCAACCCGTCCTGGCCCGGTAGGTCAATGTCCAGGATCGCGACCCGGGCACGCTCGGCGATTGCTGTGGCAACGATAGACTCGCCGCGATCCAGCGCGGCGACGATATCGACGTCCTCCTCCAATTCCAGTGTCGCCACGAGGGTTTCGCGCAGCAGGCGCATATCCTCGGCTACCAGCACCCTGATCATTTCCACACTCCTCACCGCAGGTCAGGCCGTAGTTCGCTTGCTCTCGCGGCCCTACCTGGTATGCAATCTTGGGCGTGTCTTTTTTGCCCCGCTGCACCGGGTACCTGTTCTTGATCCTGATCACGGTGTCGGTGTCGATGAATGGAGCTGGGGCGGTACCGGCGATTTGCTGTGCGGCGCAAGCCGTTCTGCTCGTCCTGGCGCAGCGGCGGTCCGGCGGCCGAGCGTGGATACTGCCGATCCAGCTGCTGGTCACCTACCTGCCGTTCGCCTTGTCGACCGGGGCGGTGAATCTCGACGGCCTGCTGGCGGCCACGGTACTGTGGTGTTTGCCCCTGCGCTGGGCAAGGTTCGGGTTCCTGCTGGTCGTCGCGGTCTCCGGCGGCATACACGGCGGACGGCACGACTACCTCTATGCCGCGGTGACCACGGCTGCGATCGGCCTGGTGGTCTATGTGCTGCTGCGCCTTCCGATCCTGATCGACGAGTTGCGCTCGAGCAGGCATGAACTCGCCGAATTGACGTTGGCGCGGGAACGTCTGGAGGCGACGCAGCGGCTGCGTGCCGCGCTCGGCGACCGGCTGACATCCGTGATCGACCTGCTACAGCGGGCGCGTGCGGCGGCGGATCCGCTGCGGGCGCGGGACGCCGTCGGCGCGGCCGCGAGCGCCACCCGGGAGATCATCGGCACCGTCCGGCAGACGGCGATCCGGCAGGGCGCCCTCACCAGGCTGCCCCCGGACTCGGCGACTTCTCGACTTGCGCCGCAGCTGACGCTGGTCGCGTTGGTCGTCGGACTGGCGGGGTGGACGGTGATCGAGGCCGTGGAGATCGGGCGACCGTACTGGCCGACCGTACTCGGTGGCGCGACGATGTCGATTTTGCTCCTGGGCCAGTTGTTTTGGCCGCGGTGGGCCCGGCGTCTGCTGCTCGTCCAGGCGGCGGCCACATTGGCGCCGCTGCCGTGGGTGGGCTCGTGGTCCGTCTGGCTGATGCTGCTCGCGGTGTCGGCCCTGCTGTCGCTGTCCGGTATGCGCGCGGCGATCGCCGTCGCCGGTCTGTTCGCGCTGCGGGCCGCGTATTCGGTGCCGACCTCGGGGCTGTCCGGCCACGGCAACTGGATCATTCCCGCCGCCGAGGCCACGCTGGTGCTGTACGGGCTCGCGCGGTTCCGGCAGCTGTCGGTGCGGCTGAACGAGGCGCGCGCGGCGCTGGTGCGGATGACGCTGCAGGTGGAGCGGCTGCGCATCGCCCGCGACATCCACGATCTACTCGGCCTGACGCTGTCGGTGCTGGCATTGAAGAGCGACCTCGTCGCCGAGCTGGTTGTCCGCGACCAGGACCGGGCGATCGCTGAGCTCGATCAGGCACTGCGGATCGCCGCCAACGCCAGAACCGAGGCGATCGCGCTCGTCGACGACAACACCGCCCGCTCGTTGCGGCACGAACTGCGGCTGGCCGCACAGGCACTCGCCGCCGCGTGCGGCGACGTCGACGTGGCCTATGACGAGGATCTGCCGGAGCGGGCGGGTGCGGTACTCGCACCGGTGGTGCGGGAGGCGGTCACCAATGTGCTCCGCCACAGCGCGGCCACCCGGGTGGCCATCGAATGCCGACGGCACGACGGCCAGCTGCGCCTGAGAATCCACAACAACGGCGCCACCGGCGAGCCCGATTCCGATGGGCAGGGTCTGCGCAATATGCGGGCGCGGGTGACCGGTGCGGGCGGATCCTTCGCGGCCTCGGGCACCGGCGACGAATTCCTGCTCACGGCGCTCATTCCGTGCTGACCTCGCCGATGTGCAATTTGCACGGTGCCGACACTGCGGGTCGCACGTCGGACCGGTGCCCGCGGCACTACTGACGGCGTCGCCGCGATGTGAGGCTTTTCGTTGTCACCGAGACAATGAAGGAGCCCATGTCATGGCCGTGATGAGAGTGCATCGGTACCGCGTTGCCGATGCCGATCTCGACGCCCTGCTGGCGCAGCGCGCCACCTTGATCGACGGAATCCGCAGGGCCGTCCCAGGATTGACCGAAACTCGGCTGACCCGCCTGGAAGACGGCAGCTACACCGACACCTGGCGCTGGGAGTCGGCCGAGCGGATGCTCACCGCGCTCGCCGCGGCGCAGGGCTTCGCGCTCACCGCCGCGACGATGGCGTTGACGGCGGACGCGACCGCGCAAAACGGCGAAATCATCGACGAGCGTTAGGACTTCAGCACAATGAATATCGCCTATCACATCGTCGGCGTGGTGGCCGCCCTCTGGATCGGCTTCTCCGGTTATTCGCTGTTCGCCCAAAAGGAATTCGTCGTCGAGCCGCTCGTCGAATACGGGGTGCCGAAGTCCTGGTGGAATTGGCTCGCGTTGGCCAAATCCGCGGGCGCGCTCGGCTTACTCGCCGGATTCTTCGTCCCGGTGCTCGGAATCGCCGCCGCTGTCGCGCTGATCCTCTACTTCCTCGGCGCGGCGGCCACCACCATCCGGGCGCATTCGTACCGGACCACGGTGTTCCCGCTGCTGTATCTGGCACCCGCCGCCGCGACCCTCGTCCTGCAAGTGATCCGATAGGAGCATCGTGATGTCCCGCGCGAGAAGTACGACGACGATCAGATCGGCGCGCTGATCTCGTTGATCGCCACCATCAACGCGTGGAACCGGCTGAACGTGATCTCCGGTCAGCTCGGCGGAGGGTACGTCCCCGGCCAGTGGTGAACGGGCTGAGCCCATTCGGACATCCGAATGGGCTCAGCCGGAATACACTGCGGCGCAACGCATTCAGCTCTGCGCCGCCTTCGGCAGCAGGAAGACGACGATGCCCGCCAGCCCGGCGATGGCGAACGTCCCGAACGACGCGACGGCGAGGGCGTGGCCCGCGGCGGCGGCGCTGCTCACCGACTCGGGATGGAACGACGCGACGAAGACCGCTCCGATAACGGCGACACCCAGCGCTCCGCCGCACACCCATGGGATGGCGACAACCGGCCTGCTGACCGACCGTTGGTTACTCACCACGACCTGAACCTCCTAGGAAACCGGCCAGCTTCTTGACCATCTCGGCCGCCATGACGGCCTGACCCGAGGTCGAGAAGTGGATGCGGTCGGCGCTGAGCAGGTTGTCGCGGTCGTTGACCGGGTGATCCCACATGTCGACCACGAGTGCGTCGTATTCGGCGGCGAGCCCGCGCACGATCTCGTTGACCGCGGCGACCCGCTGCGCCCAGCCAGGGAATACGGGTACGACATACGCCCTGCCGAGGGTGAAGGTGGTCAGCAGAGCGCCGGTGCCTTTCGCCAGGTCGTACATCCGCCGAAGCGTTCGGGCTATCGCATCGAAATCCGGTGTGCGCCGGACGATGTCGTTGGCCCCGCAGGGCAGGTGCAGCAGGTCCGGTGCGAATTCGACGATGCGGGCCGCCTGGTGTTCGAGCGTCCGTTCGGTCGTAGCCCCGATTTCGGCGACGTTCAGGTATCGCAGATCCGGCCGGACGGACCGCAGCGCCCCGGCGACTCGGTCCGGCCAGCCTTGGTCCCGGTAACCCTCGGTGGGATCGCCGGTTCCGGCCGAAAGGCTGTCGCCCATAACGGCATACCGGCCCCACGGGGCGCCGGTCAGCAGTGCCGTGGCCGCTGTCTGGTCCAAGCAAAAGGGGTCGCTCGCTTCGGCGAGCATGTGTGGGTTCACCCGGTAGAGAATACGTACGGCCGTATGTTCTTTTCAAGAGGTTAGTGCGCGATAGCTTTCCGGAATGCGAAATCTGTTGCGGGGGAGCGGTTTTCCCGACGCACATCGACGACGGTCATGCCCGCGCCGATGGCCGCATCGATTCCCACGGAGGAGTTCTCATAGGCCAGACATCGGCCGGGAGCCACGCCCAAGCGTGCGGCCGCGAGCAGATACGCCTCCGGCGCCGGTTTGACCGCGCGGACGTGTTCCCTGGTCACGACGGCGTCGAACAGCGTTGCGATACCGGCGATCTCGAGTCCCGCACGCACCAGTTCGGCGTAGTTCGCCGAGGCGACGGCCAGTCGCGCGCCCGCCGCCGCCAGCTCGACCGCGATCGCGACCACCGGAGTCGGCCGGATCTCGTCGCGATGGTCGAGCCAGTAGCCGAGTGCGGTGGTGGTCAGCTCGTCATCGGAACAGTCGAGGTGGATCCCGAAATCGGTGCCGAGGCGGGTCCGCAACCGCGCCATGGAGACCAATGGTTCGGCGGCGCACCACTGCCACGGCGGATGAGCGCCGAACCGGGCCAGCGCCGCGAGCGCCGCATCGACACCGAGCCGCTCGGTGTCGAGCAAGGTGCCGTCGAAGTCGAATATGTACCCGTCGTAGGTCGGCATGATTTCCTCACGACGAAACCTCGTGACCACTGGATACGGATTACCGAATACGCTACGGCAAACCCGAAAGGGGCAAAAGCCGCAATCGCCGACCGCTGTCGCGACGAAGGTGGGTACAATTGGCGCACAGCAAATTTCGAGTTCTTGAAGGTCGAGCGGCTACACCGAGATCCCGATCGGCCCGGCGCGCGAAACTCGACTTCCCGGGGCCCGATGTTGCGATGCCCGCAGCCCAAGGTTCCTACGATCGTGGGGGTCAACGATGCGACCTGCGATACCCACCTCAGCCCAGGCGCCCTGGCCCCATGAACTCTTTTCCGCCGCCATCGACGGCGCGACCGCGCGGCTGCGGTCCCATCTGCTGGCCCGCGTCGGCCCCGACGGCGCGGTGCGCGACACCTGCCGCAGCCGAATCCTCGAGTCGGTGCTCGCGCTCAACCTGTTGGAGCGCACCGATTCACAACCCGAGCGGCGCGCCCGCCTCACCGGCTATCTGCGGGCACAGACCACAACCGACCCGCTGGCCCGAATCCTCGTAGACCTGGCACTCACCCGCGCCGCGGTAGATCCCCCCGCGGGACTGGCCGAGGCATTCGTCGCTCAGGCGCCCAGCTTCACCGGCGCCCGCAAACACGCCATGCTCGATGCGATCTTCGCCCTGTACGGCCTCATGCCCCGTCGCCCGCTCGATCCGGCGGCCTTCGATCTGGCCGGCCTGCACTGCTGGGCCAGGGTGCAGGTCACCGCCGTGAAGATCGTTCTCGCCGACGCCACCGGCCGTCGCGACCGCATCAACGACGACGACGTTCGGACACTGCTGGAAACCCAACGCCAGAGCGATATTTGGGAAAACAACGTCCTGCTCCACCTGTGGTCGCTGCACGCCCTGCACCGCCTACCCGGCACGGAAAGCGTTGTGGCCGAAGGGATTGCCAAAGCCGTTGCGCACCAACAGGAAGACGGTGGAATGCCGTTCGTCGGCGACGCCGACATCTGGTGCACCGCCAATGCCGGTGTCGCGCTTGCGATTACCGGAGCCCCACGCGATGTCCTGCACCGAATCGCCGCACATCTGCTGTCGCAGCAGCAGCCCGACGGCGGCTGGTCCTACACCGACCTGGCGCATCAGACCGACGTCGACGACACCTCGGTCGTCGTCCAATTCCTGGACATACTCGATACCGGCAGGTATCGCGAAGCGATCCGCCGGGGCGAGCAATCGATGCTCGCGGTCCGCAACCCCGACGGTGGATTCCCCACCTATATCGCCGGGGCGGCGTCGGAGGCCTGTATGACCGCCGCCGTGGTGGACGCGCTCACAACACGCTGGCAACGCCATCGCGACGTCATCGTCTCCGGGCTCGAATTCCTGGCGGGCCAGCAATGCGAGGACGGATCCTTCCCGCCCGCCTGGTCCAGCAGCCGCCTGCACGCCGTCTTCCGCGCATTGCTCGCGGCCACCCGCAACCCCCGCCATCAACCCGCCTATCTCCAGCAGATGATCAAACGAATCATGACCCTCGTACTGGACGGTCAGAATCCCGATGGCGGCTGGGGTCAGCAATCCGGGGAACCCAGCGACGCGATCAGCACCGCCTACGCCCTCATCGCCCTGTGCTGTCAGGACGATCCGGGACCGGCCGTGCGCGCGGCGGCCTACCTGCTGACCTGCCAGCGCGAAGACGGCGGCATCGACTCCATCTCCGATTCGGTCGGGCCGCGACCGGTGCGATTCACCGTCCCGGTCCTCGCCGACATCTTCCCGCTGCTCGCACTCGGACACCTCGCCCACCGCATCGCGAAGCCCGCTGCCTGACCACCGCGCGTCCAATCGGGTCCAGAATCAGGCCATCGGATCGGTCCAATTCGCGATATGCCAGGGGTTCACCGGAATATCCTGTCTTCCTGAACTTTCGCGAGCCGCCGCGAACCGGCGGTAGGTAGGTGTGGTGAGATCGGCAGGTCCTGCGCGACCACCCGCGGAGAGGGAACGTCATGTCGGATAGTCGCGGGCGGATAAGCTCCCGTTTGCCGACGAGTATCAACACGAACAAAGCGCACGAGGCCCGGTTCTACGATTACTGGCTCGGCGGGCGAGACAACTATCCGGTCGATCGCGCACTAGGCGATCAGATCGCCACCCATGTTCCCGGCATTCGAACCATGGTGCGGCACAACCGTTCCTTCCTCGGCCGCGCGGTGCGCTACGCGATGACCGAACTGGGCATCACCCAGTTCCTCGATATCGGCACCGGCCTACCGACCGCGCGCAACACCCACCAGGTGGCCCAGGACGTGAACCCGGCGGCGCGAATCGTCTACGTGGACAAGGATCCGCTCGTCCTCGCGCATGCGCGCGCCCTGATGGTCAGCACGGAGGAGGGCAAGACCGCGTTCATCCACGCCGACCTGCACGACCCCGAATCGATCCTGACCGACCCGGCGCTCACCGACACCCTCGACCTCACCCGCCCCGTCGCCATCACGTTGACGTTGATAATGATGTACTTCCGCGACTCGGACGATCCCTACGGCATCGTCGCGCGGCTGCTCGACGCGGTGCCGTCCGGGAGCAGCCTGACGATCAGTCACCCCACCGCCGACTTCAATCCGGCGGCCGCGCAACGCGGCGTGCAGGCCTGCGAGCACGCCGGTATCACCATGGTCCCCCGCACCCGCGCCGAGACCGAAAGATTCTTCAACGGAATGGAACTCGTGGAACCGGGGGTGGTCACGTTGGAAGACTGGCACCCCGAACTCGCCGAGGAACCACTGTTCGAGGTCGAAGCGGGCACCGGACCCGCCTGGATCTGGGCCGGTGTCGGACGTAAACCTTGAGCCGAAACCCATTCGGGCAGTTCGGATATCGGAATGTGAGCAGGCCGAAGGCATTCCTGGCGGCATGGCTCGGTCTGGCCCTGATCGGCGTCGCGATCATCGCGTTCGGCGTGATCGCCTCGGTGACACATCTGTCCGGCGACGAGGGGCTGTGGCAGGCCGATGCCATTGCCAGCATCGGAACCGGACTGTTCGGGCTGCTGATCACGATCTTCGCCTTCCGGCGCCGCGAACGATGGGCCTGGTGGACGCTGTGGTTCTATCCCGTGTTCTGGCTGGCCCATCTGATCGGTGAGCTGCCACCGGGCAAGGACCACGTCCACCAGATCCTGTTCATCGTCATCTCGCTGGCCGCGTTGCTCGGCACCATCCCACACTTCTTCCGGCGGGTTACTTAGTCAGCCTTTGCCCATCGGCTCGGCGGACTTGCTGCCCTCGCCGTGTTCGGCGCGCTGCGCCTTGATCTCGGCCTGCCACTTCTCGAAATCGGCACGCATCACGGTGATCTGACCCTCGATGGCCTCCCTGGTGTCCGACCACCACTTCTGCGCGGCCTCCCGCAGCTCCGCCGTGGTCTTCTCGAATTCGGTCTTCTCGCGGTCGAGGGTGGCCCCGAGCTCTTCCCGCCGAGTCTGCAATACGGCGCGATTCTTCTCCCGTGCCGCGGCGGACGACTCCTCGAACTGCTTCACCCTGGCCGCGAGATCCATCAGCGATTCCGACAATGGTTTCATATTTCTGCCCTCTCGAATTGCATTATCCCGCACCGGGATTCGGTGCGACACGCATCAATCGTGCCCTCCGAGTTCGTCCGGTCCAAGGGCAGAACGTCACCTGATGTCCTCACATCCGATGCGATGGCTCAGCCGGTGTGCTGCTTCGCCCCCGGGCAATCGAGCCTGGAATCCGTTGGCTTGGTTGCCCGTTGCGGGGCCGAATCGAGACCGTCAGGTCGGTGGCTGGTCGCTGCCGCCAGCCACCGACCGACGCCTCAGTCACCTCCTTTCGGTCGCAACATCGAGATTCAGAGCAGCCAGGGGTTGCCGGTGCATGCCAGGTCGGGATGGGCGACCGGGTCCAGTGCGTGCAGCGCGATCGATATGGCTCTCGGCGAGAAGAGCATCGAGTTGTGGTCGGAGGTGTCCTGTGGGCAACCGTCTTGCAGGACAACGTTATCGACGGTCGCGCCGGGTCCCGGCGTGAGGAACGTCTTGTCGAACGGGGTGGACACCTCGTCGTAGCGGTCGCCGACGATGGTGTAGTCGACACCCGGCATGGTGTCGCCGCCCTCGTTCAGCTCCAGGATCACCGGCGAGTCGTACACCTGCTGGATTCCGCCCGCGCCCATGGCTTGGGTGAACGGCACATGCAGATCGATGACGCCGGGCGGGAGTTTGCTCTGGATGGCCAAGATGAGCGTGCCGAATCCGTCGAGCGAGGTGCCGTGATTGGTGCCACCGTAGGTGATGAGGTGTTTGACCTTGTTGCGGGCCGGATCGTCAGGGTTCGCGCCGCCATTGAACTTCAAATACCGGCGTGCCTCCACGGCGCCCTGAGAGTGCGCGATCATATCCACCTGATCGGCGCCGGTCGCGGCGAGCACACGGTCGACGAAGACGGCCAGTTGTCCGGTCGACTCCGGGATGTCACCGGTGGCGCCGGGTAGTAGTGCGTCGAGTCCGGGCCCGGGGACATTGGGGCGACCGAAATTGAAGGTGAATACGCAGTAGCCCGCCCGCGCGAGTTGTGGGGACATGCCGGCGTACGCGCCGTAGGCGTTCGCCCAAGTTCCGTGCACGAGTACGACCGGGCGCGGATGGGCGCCGTCGGGTTTGCATCCCCAGTTGTTGGCGCCCTGCGGCGCGACGTCGGGGTTGAAGAACCCGTAGGCGAAGGCGGCCGTTTCGTCCGGCAGTTCCGGGCCGTATCCGATGGTGTCGGCGGAATGCGAGCCCGCGTATCCCGGTGCGACCCGGGGCGGATTCGGGATCGGCTCGGCCGATGCCACCGCGGTGCTCACGCCGAACGTCGCGGACGCGGCCAACACGGCGCAGATGATTCGGTTGACCGACTGCGCCACAGCCGGTTTCGCGCCGCGGCTCATCGCCGCACTCCGATCCCGTAGCCGGGGACATTGATCCCCGGCACATCGGCGCCCAGCGCGATCGCCTGGCTGAGCACATTGTGGTACTGCTTCACCGAGGCGATGCCACCGTCGCGGAAGCAGACCTCACCGACGAACTCGGCGTGATAGCCGCGCCCGCTCTCCCGCGCCGTCAACCGGCCATCGACCTCGGCGAGCCAGGCGTGCTCGGACGCGAACGGCCGGACCGCGATGCTCGTCACCAGCCCGACACTCCACAGCTCGGCCGTCCACGTCATCACGATGTCGCGCAGTTCGTCGCGTCCGACGGCGCGCGCGGGCAAACCGGGCAGCTGCCACGGCACGTACATCACCACGTCGTCGGTGACCATATTCAGCACCGGCTCGAAGTCCTGGACGAACATCAGCTCGTAAAACCGTTCGACCGTTGCGCTTTCGTGTGTCGCGCCGATGTTCGCGCGTCGCCGATCACGTCCGGGTCCCCAGCGCCGCGGGAAGGTGGTCATGCTTGTCATCACGTAACTCCCTTCGGACAATCCGGCCGAGTTGGTCGGTCGATCAATAGTCCTGGGCAAATTGATGGCAAACGAGTGGCGGGCTTGCCGCCTTTCGATAAGATCGCGACATGCGAGTAGTCGCGATCACCATTCCCGACGGTGTGAACGCCTTCGATGCGGTCTCCGGCGGCCAGATCTTCGCGGCAGCCCGGCTACCGGACGGCTCTCCCTGCTATGACGTGCGGTTTTGCGGTGAGCCCACCGATGCGCTGGCATCCGGTCAGCAATGCTTTTCGTTGCGACCGAAATGGCCATTCGCCGCCGTCGACGAGGCGGACACCGTGATCGTCCCCGCCGCCGCCAGCATCTTCGACCCACCCGCCCCGCGGCTGGCCGATGCCATCGAGCGGGCCGTGGGCCGCGGCGCCCGGGTCGCGTCGATCTGCACCGGTGCCTTCGCACTGGGCGCCCTGGGCCTGCTCGACGGACTCCGCGCGACAACTCATTGGCAGTACTGCGACGAGCTTGCGCGACGGTATCCGCTCATCGAGGTCGACCCCGCGGTACTTTTCGTCGACAACAACACGATCCTCACCTCGGCGGGCGCGTCCGCGGGCATGGATATGTGCCTGCACATGGTCCGATGCGATTACGGATCGGCGGTCGCGACCGAAACCGCGCGCCGCATCGTGATGCCACCGCAACGTGCGGGCGGCCAGGCCCAGTTCATCAACCGCCACGTGCCGCCGCAGGGCGCGACGGCATTGCAGCCCGTGCTGACCTGGATCGAGGAACACCTCGAAAACCCGCTCACGCTGGCCGATATCGCCAACCACGCCGGACTCAGCATTCGAACCCTGCAGCGCCGCTTCCGAACTCAGCTCGGCACGACCGCGCTGCAATGGCTGCTGAGCGCCCGCATCCACCGTGCACAGCAACTGCTGGAGACCACCGACCTGCCGATCGAGCGCATCGCCGACGAATCGGGCTTCGGCTCGGTGGTGACGTTGCGGCACCACTTCACCCGTACTGTCGGCACGGCGCCTCGGAATTATCGAAGGACCTTCGGGGCTCCTTCGGCGGTTTAGCGTCCGGTCTGGACGGACAAAACCAGGCGATTTCGGCGAGTTTTCCGCTTATTCGCGCTAGTTTTGTCCGCCTAGGCCGGTGTCCCGAACCAGGGTCAGAACGGTCCGATCGTGGGAGCGGGATCCCCGGTGTGCAGGCGGCGGACGAAGCCGAGGATTCCGGCGCGGCCCGACGCCCAGGACATGTTGGAGGACTGGTCGGTTGGGCGACGGGGGAGGTCGTCGGGGTTGTCGGTTATGCCGCGGAGGAGGAGTTGGGTCATGGCGGAGTGGGCCGCCTCGGTGAAGCGGGCCTCGGCGGTGATGTCGGCGAGGCGCAGAACGAAGTCGCCGACGCCCGCGATACCGCAGCAGGCGGTGGGGTGGGACAGGTAGGGGATCCACTCCGCGCATCTGTCGCCCGCGGCGACGGCGAGGTCCAATGCTTCTGCGTCGGAGCGGCTTTCGGCTATGTCCAGGAGCGCGTTGCCGATTCCGGCGAGTCCGCGGCACCACGAGACGCACAGGGGGACAGCGGTTGTCCGGCCCGAACGTTCGATCAGCTGACGAGTTTGCCGGTACAGCACCGGAGTTCGGGTGTCGATCCCGGAAAGCTCCGGTTCGATGACGCCAGCGCGGATCATATGCAGCAGCGCGGTGATGATTCCGGCCTGCCCGTGTCCGAGCCCGGCGGTGGTGTCCATTCCGGCGGCGACGGGCAGATCCTCTGCGGGATACCGTGATTCGGCATCGGAGTGATCGGACAGCGCTTGCGCGCACTGGCGGGCCACCGCGAGGTGACGGTCCCGATCGTCCGGAACGGCCTCGGCGAGCAGGCAGTGTCCGAGTCCGACACCGGCCGCGCCGACGATGATATCGTCCCCATACGGTCGCCAATCGGCCGCTGGCCACGCCAAATCGGTTGGCAGTGTTGGTATTTCGATCCCATCGGCGCGGACGCGGCGGAGCATGATCTCGATGCCGGTCGAACCGACGAACAAGCCGGGTTTGCTGCGCACCCAGCTCGCCGTCGCGGCGGTGAATTGGGCCAGGCGGCCGACGGCTGCGGCGACATCGGGGCGATGCAGGTGGTGTCGGAGTTCGAGGGCGACGCCCGCGCCGCCGCGGTACACGTTCACCTCGGGCCACTCGCCCGCCGTTTCGAGCATCGTGTCGACCTCGGTGAGGATATCGTCGACGAGACGATCGGCGAGCTCGGCAGGCTCCATTCGTGTGATCCGGTCCGGAGTTCGGAATCCGTTGAACTGCCGCGGTTTTCCGGAACTCAGGATTCGTAGCGCCGCGGTTCGGCGATCGATATCCGCATCGAGCAGACCGGCGACGCAGCGTATCGAGGGCGGCGGCTGGTCGCCGTAGATCCGCCGGATGGTCTGCAGTGCGCGCATGCGCGGCGCGTCCGGGTCGGGTCCGCCCATGACCGGAACCGCGCCGGTCGCGGCGAACAGCAGCGTCATGCCGAGGGCGTACATATCGTCGGCGGGCGTGGCAGGCGCACCGGCCAACTGCCCCTGCGGCGAATATCCGGGGGTGCCGCCGGTGAAATGAATATCGTCGTGACCGCTCAGCCCGAAATCGATGAAGGTCGGCGCACTGGTGGCCTCCCGGATGACGACGTTCTTCGGCGACAGATCGGTGACAGTTATTCCGCGGTCGTGGATTTCGAGCAGGATGCGCGCCAAACGTTCCGCCAGCCGGTCGAGCGTCCGCGCTTCCCGATCCGCTTCGGACCTGGCCGGTCTGTACCGCCCATTGCGCGGGACGTCTTCGGTCAGATCGTGCTCGCCGTCGCAGCTGGTGACCAGATATTCATCGGATCCGTGCCGGAAATGATCGAAAAACCTTGGCACACCGTCGATTCCGGCGAGACGCTGGAGGACGAGCCGTTCGTTGCGCAGCCGCAGGCAGGCGTCCTCGCCGGAAGGGGCTTCGGCGGTGTAGGCGCGGGCCTGCTTGACGATGACCTGTTCTCCGGTGCGAATATCCTCGGCGCGATAGACATTGCCCTGGCCGGATTGTTTGAGACCGTCCGTCGGGCGATAGTGGTCGCCGAGGATTTCGACCGGGCGGTCGTCGCTCGCGCCGAACGGATCCTCGGCCCACGGCGGTTGCTGATATGCCTGTTTGGCCAGCCCGTCGAAGATTTCGCCGTTCGGCCCGGTCATTCGGGTATTCAGGCTGCCGTCGGATTCCGCGACCAATTGTCGCTGGAATGGGCCGTAGCGATAGTAGACGGGAGCGTCCGGACTGACGCGTCGATCGGAGAGGATCCGCGGTCCGGTTTCACCCCGGAGCAGTTCTGCCAGCTCTTTGCCGAGGCTCTGGATCAGTGCGAGGTCCGGATATACGGTGAAGGCTTTGCCGATCGATCCCGAGGCGTCTCTGCCCTCGTTCAACGACATCAATACCTTCGACGATCGCGCCAATTTGAAATTGCAACCGGCCGCCAGCAGCGCCGGGACCACTATCCGCGCGATCCGCTCGAACTGTGTGCTGCGAGCCGAAATATGTAGTTTCCATCCGTGCTCGGGCAACCTGACGTCCGGATTGTCCACGTATAGCCAAACCGGCGATCGACGCAGGCGGCGGCCGTACCCGGCCGCCGCCCACGCCACGGCCCGCTCGATTTCGGAGTGCTCGGCATCCTTCATGCGAACACTGCTCCTTCAGAATTACCGTGCACAGTACCGATCATCGATTATCGGGCTGTATCAATCAATTGAATTCGAAATGGCCGGTGCCGATGCAACCCCACGATTCCGGATCGCAATAGCTGGTGTGCGGACATGCGACCGCGTACAGCTGATCGACATCGCCGAAGGTGATATCCGGTTCGACCGTGGTCGAGCCCGCATCGCGGGGAGCCAGTTCAAGCAGGGTTTTCATTTCAAATATCTTTCACTCGTTGGTCGGTGCGATACAGCTGTGGTAGCAGTACGCCGAATCGGTCCCGCAATAGCAGCTGGTGAGGCATGCGTTCACCTCGTGCAACTGAAGTGTGTCGGGGAATTCGATATCCGCTTCGACTGTATCCGAGCCCGCGCATCGCGGGGCCAGCTCGAGCAGAGTTGTCATGACAAAGTAATTTTCTCTCGTCGGGTTATCAGGCGGTGCCGAAACAGGCATCCGTGCCATACACGCAGTACGCGGATTCTCGGCATGCGTTCGCTCGGTGCAAATCATAAGGACCGGAGAATTCGATATCGGTTTCGACCGTATCCGAGCTCACAAAGCGAGGGGATAATTCCAGCAGTGCTTCCATTTAAATACCTTCATTCGTGAAACACGGTGAATAAAGACCCATGGCAGCGCACGGCGCAAACCGTTACGGTTGCCAAGGGGGTGTGGAATGACTGGTGGTCCCGGACGACTCGCCAGCCTCGACCGACGGTCCCGGATCGACTCGTCTGCCCAAGTGGTCTGCCAATCATATGACGTCCTACGAATCCGTGTCAACGGCAAGGTTTTTCGTGGCCAATGCGATTCGGTGCCGCCCGCACGCCGGTCGGATCGGGTGAAAAGCCCTATCGCCGTGGTGCTTTCACAGAGCCGATCCGAGAGTCCGGGCCCGAGCTGTACTTCCGCGCCAACTCGCGCAGCCGGAAGAGCAGTTCCGGTGTAGCCGAAAGGCTTTCCGGTTTCATCAGCACGCTGCGGAGGATGCGAGCGTCCGGGCGATCGGGCGTCACACCGGTATCGCGGAGCGCGAAATCGTTTGCCCGCACACGCAGTAACGCCACATAGACCGGATCGGTGTCGGTCATGCCCGCTGTCATGAGAGCGGCGGATGCGGCGTCCAATGCGGTTAGGGTTCGCGGCTGGGCGGGGTAGTAGGTGACGATATCGAGGTCCGGCTCCTGATACAGCCGCAACACCGGGTCGTGGCGCAATTCCGCCGCCCAGCGCAATGCGGCCTGCCGACCAGGGGTCAGTACCGCGCCCAGGCCGTCGGGGGTGAGTGGGAAGACCCGCAATGTGAGCCACAGTGCCGCGGCGGCCGCGCCGGATCGCGAACACTCGAGGCTCAACTCGCCGGGATGCAGCTCGCCGGACGTGAAATAGGTGTAAGGGGAGTCGTGCAGGAAGAAGCGGCCGACCTCGGCGTCGCGATACAGCACGGCCCCGCAGCCATAAGGTTGCAGTCCATGTTTGTGCGGGTCGACGACGACCGAGTCGCAGTCTCCGATGGCCCGCCACGGAGCCGGATCGAGAATCGAGGCATCGCTTTCCGCGATTGTCTTGTGGAAGCCCCCGTAGGCGGCATCGACATGAACCCGGACCCCGTGACGACGGGCGAGGGGGAGGATCTCGTGCACCGGGTCGACCGCACCCAATGCGGTGGTGCCGACGGTCACGACCACCGTGCCGACCCGTCCGGTGCGCAACGTCTGCTCGAGCGCTGCGAGGTCCAGGCGGCCGCGTTCGTCGACCGCGACGGGGTAGGCCGGAATATTCAGGACGTGACACATTCGGGCATGGGTGTAATGGGCGTCGGCGCTGAACGCGACACCCGCGCTCGGATGGCTTTCGCGAGCGACGTAGAGCGCCTGCAGGTTTCCGAGAGTGCCGCTGGATGTCAAGTGGCCGAAGGGAATCGGCAACCCGAACATGGCGGCCAGCTGTTCGATGACCTCCCGCTCCAACGCGGCGGTCGCCGGACCGCCGTCCAGCGCATGGTTGTTGGGATTGGCCAGCATCGCAGTCAGATAGCCGAGGGCCGCGACCGGATGCGGCGGCTTGAGCATCTGTCCGACGTAGCGCGGATGAAAGAACGGGTAGGTGTCACGCAGCCGCCCGGCGAGTTCGGCGAAGGCGTCGCCGAGCCGTTCCTCGTCCACCGCACATGCCGGATGGGCGGCGAAATCCGGCCAGCGGCCGGTCCATTCCCGGTGGGCGGCCACCGACCGTGGCAGCCAATTCGCGAAATCCATTCGATGCCTTACTATTTCGGGCCAGCCGCCGCGGCGTTGATCCGCGCGGCGCGGGTCCGGCCGCATTCGGCGACGTGATCGAGGGTGTCCTCGACGTGCCGGATGCTGGTCCGCGGGTTGATCGTGCACATGCGCAACACGGTCTCGCCGCGCACCACGGTGGTGGTGATCATGGCGAACCCGGCCTTCAGCACCGTGTCGGCCAGCTCGGCCTGGAAAGAATCGAGGTCGTGGCCGGGTGCGACGCCTGGCGGACGGTACCGGAAGGTGACCACACCCAGCCCCGGCTCGCTGGCCGGTTCGAGATCGGGATGGTGGGCGATGACGGTGGCCGCGTGCTCGGCGAGCGCGATCCCTTGGTCGATGGCGTCGCGGAAAGCGTTGGCGCCGAAGGTTTTCAACGACAACCACAGTTTGAGCGCGCGCAGCCCGCGGGTTTGTTGCGGGCCGTAGTCGGACAGATTGGGTTCTCGCCCATCGGATTCGGCGACCGCGAGGTAGCCGGTGTCGAGAAAGTGCCGGGCCATCGCGAAGGTTTCCTTCAACCGCTCGGGTCGGCGCAGCAGGACACAGCCGAGTTCGTAGGGCTGGAAGAGCCATTTGTGCGGATCGAGGGTCAGCGAATCGACACGGTTCAGGCCCGTGGTCATGCGGCGGCCGCGGGCGGTGGCCGCGGCCGCCGCGCCGAAGGCGCCGTCGGCGTGCAGCCACAATCCATATCGTCCGCAGATGTCGGCGAGGTCCTCCAGCGGATCCACCGCGCCGGTGCTGGTGGTGCCGACCGTCGCGACGACCAGAAACGGGCGCAATCCAGCGTCGCGGTCTTGCCGAATCCGTTCGGCCAACCGAGCCGGGTCCAGCCGGAGCCGGTCGTCGGGCGGCAGGACCACGAGCTGGTCACGTCCGATGCCGATGATGTGGAGCGCGCGGGCGATCGAGGGGTGTGCCTGGGTCGAGCAGTAGGCCCGCGCCCCGGTGAGATCGCCGCCGAGCAGGCTGTCCCGTGCCACGGTCAATGCCGTGAGGTTCGCCATCGAGCCGCCGGAGACGAACAATCCACCGAAACCCGCGTCGAGGCCGAGTAATTCGCGCAGCCAACGCAGCGTGACCAATTCCAGTTGGGTGGGCCCGGAGCCGACCAGCCATGCCCCCGGCACCGACAGAAACGCTGCCGCGAGCGCGTCCGCGAGCACCGCCGGATAGTTACCGGAGGTCGGCACGAAGGCGAAACACCGCGGATGGTCGGAGTGCATACCCGATGGCAGCGTATCGGCGGCCAGTCGCTCCAACAGCCCCACCAGATCCTGGCCGTGTTCGGGAATGGGCTCATCCCAATCCCTTTCGAGGTCTCGGCGGGATCGGCGGATGAGCACCGGTCCGAGCTCACCTGCGTTCATGCGCTCGATGATCAGCTCGATGCCGCGGTGACCCGCCGCACGCATCTGGTCGTCCGGCAGGGTCAGCGGCGGCAGGCTCGGCATCACGACCCCTCGACGTAGGCGGTTACGGCGGTTACCCATTCGGCCGCGGCCGGGGTGAGTCGCGGGTGTGCCCGCAAGCTCGCTACGGGTTCGGCGATTTGGATCAGCACGAGCTCGTCTCCCAGCCGCACCTCCGTTCCGGATTCGGTCTGCGCCCACAGCAGTGCGTGTCCGGCCGAAAGATCTGTCAGACAACGGGTTTCGCCGGGCACCGGGATATCGTCGATCAGCCGGTATGTTCCGGATTCCGGCAGTGCGCCCAGCCGCCGGTCCCGGTCGGCATGCACCACCAGTTGGCCGAGCGTCGGCACCGGCGCCGTGACGGTCTGGACCGGCAACTCCGGCAGCAGGCAGGTGAGTACGTGCAGACCGAGACACGGCAATAGGCCCGCGCATTGTTCGACCGCCTGCACCAACGACACGACCGTCTGGAATCGGGGATTGATTTCGATGGCCAGCGGCCGATTCCGTTCCAGCACCAGATCCAGACCGAAAATTCCGCGAAATCCGCGGCGGCGCAGCCGATCTCCTACTCGAGCCGCGGCCGCGCGGATGGCCTCGTAGCTGCCGTCGGGCAGATCGGCGGGTGCGATGAGCTGATTGCCGCAGTGCGCGCCCCAGACGGTGGTCAAACCGGGGATGCCGACCAGTTGATGTGACACGGCCGATACGATCGTCGCGTTCCCGGCGACGCACGCGGTGACGGTCACCGAGGGACCGTCGACGTACCGGGCCACTCTCAATTCCCTTCCGGCCCAGTCATCCAGGCATTCCTGCAATTCCCGGTGATCGCGCGCCGAACGGGTGCCTCTGCCGATCAGATTGTTCTCCCGACGCTGCACCACCGCTGCCTGCCAGCCGTCGAGCCAGTACTGTCTCGCGGCGGCACGATCGTTCGACGGCACCCGCACGAATTCCGGTGTTTCGACATCGGCTTCGGCGAACAATGCCATCGCGTCGAGTTTGTCGGCCGCGATCGCCGACGCCGCCGGGTCGGGCGCCAGTAATGGCAAATCTCTGGCCGCGGCCCAATCGCGGGCCGAGGGGCCGTGTTCGGGGGCGAACGCCACGCACACCCCGCGCCCGGCCGCAGTACCACACCCATCGGCATTCGAAAACGGTGCGACCGTATACAGTTCGGGCCCGCGTCCGGCATCGAAGGCCGGGCGAGCGGATGCGGCCAAAAACGGCGAACGGTCCAACCAGTGAATCTCGTCGACCGCTGCCGCCAATAGGTCCATACCCTCGTTCAGGTCCAGTCCGTCGATTATCGCGAATTTCTGTGCTGGAAGGCCGGACTCGGCCGTGTCGCAGCCGGTCGCCTGGCTGATCGTCATAGCCCGCGACTCTATCCGAGTCATGCTCTCGAATGAGGGATGCCGCTCGGCCGGAAATTCGCTGGAAATTCAGGCGATTTGTGCCGAAGGCGAGGGGGAGATTTCTGGACCTCATCGGTGGAATGGCCGTATCGATCCTGATTTCGAGTGCGGTGAATGCGTGTTGCCGCGGTGCGGTGCTGCTAACTTCATGAGCCATGATCAATTCACGATTGGTCGTGCTGACCACTTCCGCATTCTGTGCGCTGGCCTGGGTGCCGCTCGCGGGGACCGCCAACGCCGCTGTTGTGCTCGCTTGCGATGAGACCGGCACCGTCACCTGGGACGGACAGGGAATCGGCGCCTCGCCGGCGAAAGTGCATTGGACCGACAAAATAAAGTTCGGCAATTGCACCGGCACGGCCGTCGATCAGGGGCAACCGACTCCGGTCAGCGAGACCGACGACGGTACCGAGACCGCCAGTTGCGGCGGGGAGACCACCGATAACACCAGCAAGGGGACGATCACCTGGTCCGACGGCTCCACCAGCGAGGTCGGCGCCGAGGGGCGGGCGAAGAACAAGGACGACGGATCCCGGCCCGGCGTGTTCCCGACCCGGATCCGCACCGGAAACTACCAGGGCAAAACGGCCACCGATGTCAATGCGGTGACCCCCGCCCCGGGCCAGAAATGCCCCGGCATGACCTCCGCCGCACTCGCGGGAACCTTCACGATCACTGACTGACCCCCCAGAACTGGGGATGGCGTTCTTGCCCTCTGCCGACGCGCGGCTTCATGATCTCTACCTCGGGTAGCTTTGTCCGGAAAGGAGCTTCCGTGCGTCGATCAGTCTCCCTGTTGGCCGGAATCCTGTTGGTAGCCAGTAGTTTTGCGATATCCGGCGAGGCCGGTGCCGCGCCGCAACCGGAGCGATTGCATGCGACTCCGGGACAACCGTTCGTCAACAGTAGCGGCCCGGTCACGTTGTTCGGGCCCAATGTTCAACCGATTTGGGATCCGAAGACGACGGATACATGGTCGCAGGGGACTTATCACGAGATCCGCCGCAAGGGGTTCACCGCGGTGCGAATGGTGTTGTTCTGGGACGATTTCGAGCCGCAGCAGGCTCAGTGGAACAAAACCGCATTCGATACTCTGAAGAAGGCGGTGGGGTATGCGAAGGATGAGGGGCTGTACGTCGTATTGGACTGCATCCACCTATACGGGGGCAATAACGACGGTAAGGGACGATTTCCGGCGTGGACTATGAAGGGGCCCAATAAGGATCTCCCGGCATTCGACCAAGCCGTGGCCGACGGTCTCGGCTTCCTGCAATACCTCGCCGGCGAGTACGCCAACGAGACCGCGATAGCCGCATACGACCCGATCAATGAGCCCTACCACGATCCGGCCGATCCGAACGGGCTGATGCGGGGTTACGCGAAGGTCGTCGACGCGATCCGGGCCAAGGACAAGAATGCGAGCATCATGCTCGAACCCTCCTACGGGGACGCCAAAGTGCCGAGCTCGGCGTTCACGCCGTTCAACAACAATCCGAACAACGCGCTCAACTTGATCTGGTCCATCCACGACTACTACCCGGGCGGGGCGGGTGAAGGCTACGGCGATGACGGATCCGCGACAACCCCGAACGCGTCACAGGGCAACGAAAACAACGGGCCCAACGATTTCACCGAATACAAGCCCGGACATACCGCCGACCTCGAAGCTCATCTGAATGTGCAACTCGATCTGACTCGAACCGTCGGATTGCCGCTGTGGATCGGCGAATTCGGCATCGCCTCCGCGAAGAAGGGGCATAACGACTTCATCGATGATTACGTGGCCCTGTTCAAGAACAAAGGGCTGGGATTCGCCTGGTGGGAGTACAAGGACGGCGGCAGCTTCCGGATGATCAACCCGGACGATGACAGCTGGCTCGACTGGGTCGACCGGCTGCTGCCGCGGTAGAGCCGGTTACGTGTCCTCTCGTACTGCCGAGAGCGCTCTGCGCGACCCCGCCGCGACCTGGTCCTCGATCAACTTGCGCGACTTGACTTCTCGTCGCTCCAGCCAGTTCAGGACGGGGACCGTCATGGTGGTGGTGACGAGGGCGACCAGGACGAGGGCGGCGAAGAGTTCGGCGGAGACGATGCCGGCTTGCAGTCCGACATTGAGGGCGACGAGCTGCATGAGACCCCTGGCGTTCATCAGGGCGCCGATGCGCAGCGCGACCGAATTGGGTTCGCCGCGCAGGCGGGCGGCGAGCCAGCAGCCGCCGAATTTGCCGACCACGGCCACCGCGACGGCGGCGATGCCGAATACCAGCACGGCCGGCTCGGTGAAGAGATCGAATCTGGTTTGCAGGCCCGAGTAGGTGAAGAACATGGGCAGGAAGATCACCCGCGTCACCGAATGTGTGCTGTGCACAACGTGTTCGGCGGCTTCGTCGCGCGGCATCGCCATGCCGACGCAGAATGCGCCGAACACCGCGTACAGACCGATCACATCGGTGAACCACGCGCCCGCGAACAGCACGGCGACCGTCACCAACAGTCGTGACTCGTCGTTCCAGCCCGGCCGGGACAGGCACCAGCCGAGCACGCGGCGGATGACCAGCAGCAACACCGCGACGAATATCAGCCCGCCACCGATCGCGAGCATGATGGGCCGGGCCCGGCCCGCCGCGGCGCTCAGCACACCGGCGAGCATGATCCAGGCGACCACGTCATCGGTCGCGCCCGCGGCCAATGACAGCGAACCGTATCTGGTCCCCGATATGCCGGTTTCGGTGATGATCCTGGCCAGCATGGGAAAGGCGGTGATGGCCAGCGCGACGGCGACGAACGCGACCGTCACCCCGAGCGGAACCCCGTCCACGAAGATCCCGACCCGCCCCTTCGCGCCCAGCGCCAATGCCAGGCCGAGTACGAACGGAACCAGTACGCCCGCCGCCGAGATCGCGATCGCACTCGCTGCCAGTCCGCGCCCGGCATGTTTACGGAACTCGTATCCGGCGTGAAACATCAACGCCACCACGCCGATCTGCCCCGCGACGTACAGCACCGGACGTAGCTCACCGGGAAAGAGGCGCTCCGACAGACCGGGCGCGAGCAGCCCGAATACCGAGGGGCCGAGAAGTACCCCGGCGATCATCTCGCCGACCACCGCGGGCTGCCCGAACCGATTGAGGGCATACGAAACGAGTCGGCAGAACAACAGGATCACCACGGCGGCGACGAAGAACACCGGCGCGAGTTCACCAACGTTCACGACACACCAACCTCTCGATCGGCGAAGTAGTTGCCGCACAACTGCTTGCGCCGCGCGTCCCAGACCATCCAGCTGCCGTACACCAGCTGGATCATGCTGCGCGGCAAGGATTCCCAGCGATCACACAACCGCATCAGCATCAATCGCGCTGTCGGCCTGCGTGTTCCAATCGCACGCGGGGTGAGTAAACACGGCCCGCGATTGGGCAGCGATCGAGTGTGTTGCGCCGCGGAGTCCAACCGGTAGCGGCGCAGCACCTCTCGTGCGCACACCCGCATGGTGAGGGTGGCGAAGCCGCGCGCGGGGCAGGGCCGGTTGGCCGGGATGCCGAACGGAATATAGTGCGGCGGTTTGGATTCCGGTGCGATCCAGCGATCGGGATCGAACTCCTGGTGACCGGCGCCCTGCTGATAGCGCGGATAGTCGAACAGCAGCACCGACCCCGACGGTATGACGGGATGATCCGCGGTGCTCGCTATCTCCGCGGTCGTTATCCGGTGCGCGATGCCGAAAAGTGGATAATGCCAGAGCGTTTCGTCGATGACGCGGTCCAGGTACTCGTCGTCCGGTGCGGCGGAGAGACGTTCCTGCACGGCGGGATGGGTGGCGATGGCCAGCAGCAGATGTGCCATCGCCTCGGACATCTGCACCACCGCCGTATTGAAGAAGGTGCCCTGCAGGTAATACGCCTGCTCGTCCGGCGAGAGGGTGGCCGGGAGCGGTTCCGGCGGCCGGTCGGCGGCTATCCGCTTGCGCAGATAGGCCGTGAGCCGGGCACGTCGGTCCATGTGGCGCAGCCGAGTGCATTTCAGCGAGCTGACCACATCGTCGGCATTGCCGGTGATGAGATCTCGGGCGCCGACGGGACACGGTTGCCGGAAAACCAGTTCGTAGTACACCTCGGCCCAGATCGGCATCATCAGATCCCGCAGCCGGACCGAGCGGATCCGGCCGTCGGTGTCGTATTCGTCCAGCACCCGGCGGGTGCAGCGGCCGACCAGTTCGGCCCATTCCGGTTTGCCGAGCCGCGCCAGTATCCGCCGGGTGGTTCTGGCGACGTCGTCGTAGCGCGGGCCCGGCTCCAAATGTTCCTGGTGGACTTCGGCGCCCGGCGCCAGCCAGTACCAGAACAGGTCCGACAGCGCCGCACCCCTGCTGCGGCCGTTGGCGGCCGGATGTCCGTACAACCGCTTGAATCCGGCGATCGGCAGGTCGGCGCTCGGCGTCGTCATACCGGTATCGCCGTTGATCGCGGCGAAGATCCGCACCCGCAGCGCGACAACGGCGGGCGGCAGCCAGTACGGCAGACCGACCACCACCGGCACGGCGAGAAGAGCCCAGCGGGCGTTCATCGCGATACCTCGCGGACCAGATCGGGTGTCAGGTCGCGCGGTATCGCACCGCCGCACAGGGTCAACGCGTCGTCGAATTCCTCGCGCAGCAGTTCCAGCACCTGCCGCACACCGGTTTCGCCGCCGGCGGCCAGCCCCCACAGCACGGGACGGCCGATGCCGACCGCGGCCGCGCCGAGCGCCAGCGCCTTCGCCACATCGGTGCCGCGCCGCACCCCGCCGTCGAGCAGCACCGGAATTCGCCCGCCGACGGCGGCCACCACCTCGGGTAGCAGCTCGATGGTCGACGGCACGGTATCCAGTTGCCGCCCACCGTGATTGGAAAGCAGCAGGCCATCGACACCGCGCCGAACGGCCTCACGCACGTCCTCCGGATGCAGTAGTCCCTTGAGCACGATCGGCAGCGAGGTGATCTGGCGCAGCCAGTCGATATGCGACCACGAGATCTCCGGCGACATGACGATCTGCCGGACCAGGCCGGGCTCACCGTCGCGCATATCGCGCAGATTCTCGCAGGCCAAGCCCGGCGGCAGATCGGTGAAACCGTTGCGCACATTGCGTTCGTTGGTGCCGCGCGCCGGCGAGTCCACGGTGACGACGAGCGCCGCGCACCCCGCGGCCGTGGCCCGCCGCACGAGGATCTCGGTGAGTTCCAGATCCGGTTGGATATACAGCTGGAACCACAGGGTCGCGCGGTCGCCGGCGACGGCCCTTGCGGCGGCGGCCACCTGGTCCACCGCCACCGTCGCCGCCATCGCGACGATCATGATCGTATCCGCCGCCGCGGCGGCCCGAGCCGTCGCCAGCTCCCCATCGGGATGGACGAGTTTATGAAATGCGGTGGGCGACACCAGGATCGGCATACTCGATCGGCTGCCGAGCAGGGTGGTGTTCAGCTCGCGCTTGCTCGCGCCGCGCAGCATTCTCGGCAGCAGCCGCAGCCGGGTGAAGGCCGCCTCGTTCTCGCGCAGGGTGAGTTCGTCCCGGGCCCCGCCCGCGATGTAGTCGACGTAGACCGGGTCGAGCACGGCTCGCGCCGCGTACTCGATTTCGCGCAGGTTCAACGGATTCGGCAGGTCGATCATCGCGGATCACCGGCTCGGCGCGGCCGTGGACGCGAGGATCGCGGCGAAGAATTCGGTGAGCGGCGCGCGGTGGGCCCGCGGATCGTTCCACTCGTTCTCCAGATTTTCCGCCATGTGGTGCACGGCGCCACTGCCTCGATGCCGGATCACCGGGTGCAGATATGCCGCGTCGACCGCCTGTTCCGGTGCGTTCTGGGCGGTGCGCCGCACCGTTATGTCGAACGGATCGACCTTGTCGTGATCGGGCCCGTATTCCAGGGTGATGGTGAAATAGTCGCAGCCGTAATCGTTTTCGTGCGCGTAGTCAACGGGAACCTCCTCGAGATACTGCGCGGGGCCGTCCGGCGGAAACAGGAGCACATCCCCGATAACCCCGAACTGTTGCCACAGCGCCGAACTACGGTTGACCCGCGCCACCACCGCATCCGCCAGCGCCGATGCGGTGGCGGCGATCTCGCGGCGCGGCCAGGCCCTGCCGTGATACCGCTCGCCCAGGATGTTCGCCAAAGCTCGTGCGGCGTAACGGAATCCGTGGATAAACCCGCCGGTCGACCTTTTGAAATCGCGCTGCTGAACCAGGGTGCCCGCGAAGTACATGCCCGGCACGTCGACCGATTCGTAGGCGGCGGTCAGCTCGGGAAAGCGGTCGTCGATGACCAGGCGCGGGCGGCAGTCCCGATCGAAAATCGAAGGGTCGAAACGGAATCCGGTGCACACCAACACCCGGTCGTAGCGCAGCGGTTTGATCAGCTCGTCGGCGCGCGAGAAGCTGAAGTGCACCAGGTAGCCGGCGTCGTCGCGGTCGATCGACACCACGTTGCCGTCGAGCAGCGCGTTCTGTGATTTGAGCTGGTAGGTGTCGAGGAAGTTGTTGTTCACCGCGCGCAAATGGCCGACGTAGTGGGTATTCCACGCCATGCGGACGGAGCTGCGCCCCGCGACGTGGATTACCGCGGCGGAGGCGATCAGGTTGTCCGCGGTCTCGAAGGCCGAATTGCCCTTGCCGATGATCAGCACCCGCTGATCGGTGAAATCCGCCGGATCGACCGTTGCGGTGGCATAGTGCTCCGCCATCTCGATTCCAGGAATAGTGGGAATATTCGGAACAAGTCCGGTTGCCATCACCAACCGCCGTGCTCGATATTCGGCGCCGTGCTGGTCCGTGGCGACGAATCCGTTTTTCGCGCGCCGGATCCGCGTCACCCGCGTGCGATAGGATACGGACAGGCCGAGCTTATCGGTGAAATCCGCGAGGTAGCGCACGAAATCGTCGGCGGTGGGAAAGTATTCCGGACTGTACCGGGTGAACAGCAACTCCGGATCCGGCGAGAGCAGCGAGTTCCAGTCCATTCGCATATTCAGCTCCGGATCGGTGCTGCCGGTATGCCGTTTGTTGATGGAAATCAGAGTCCGGTGGCGCGGGAAGGTCGTGAAAAAGGTGCCCGGCCCGGCGCCGGATTCCAGTATCCGATAGGAGTGTCCTGCGGCGTCCAGCGCCTGCCCGAGCTGCAGACCGCCCGGGCCCGCGCCGATGACGAGATAATCGAGAGGTTCACCGAAGGATTCGGTTTGCATGGTTCACCGCCGAGCGAGAGTGCCTGTGGAACCCTTCGGATTATCGATCACGGACCGACGTAATTCAGTCTTTTACTACTTTTCCCCAGTTGAGATCCCCAGTTGCCATATTCGCGGTTCCGTGCATGGGCAGAAGGCTTGCCGAAGAATATGAATTCGATCTACGGCAAGCTATCGATCGCGAGTTCCCCGCTGGCGACCGGGCGTGAATTGCTGGCGTCCTCGGACGACTACGGTTCGCGGCCCATCATGTGCAGAAGCCGGACTTGCTGAGACGTCGCCGGTACCGCGGTGTGCGTATGCGGTCCGTAATACCGGTGGCCGTCGGTGAGCGGGCTCTCGGAAACTTCGTGATAGATCCATTCGAAGTTGTCGAGGATCCACCGCACGGTCTTCGGGTCCAGGTGCTCGTCGAGCCCAACCGCGCGGGCCAGATCCCAGGTGTGCACGACGGCGTCCACCACATACAACCCCAGCAACTGTCGCCCGGGCACCGGGCCGAACGGGTAGTCGACGATGCGGTCGAGCGCGCCTTCGACGCGGAACGCCGCCCGGCACTGCTCGACGGCCACCTCGTAGGCGGTCACCGGGTCGTCGTGGCCCACTTCCTGACCCAGGCGCGCCATGAACTCCGCGGCGCTGGCCCCGCGCAACATGGCCACGTAGATGTCGTTTCCCTGGATCATGTGGTCGACCAACTGGCTGACATTCCATTCGGTGCAAGGTGTGGGATGGTCCCAGTGAGTCGGCGGCACCATCCGGAGACGATCACCGAACCCGGTGGCCGCGGCGTCGAGATGGGCAAGCAGTTCGCTGTCCGTGTCATCCATGCCAATGGATTTTGATCTTCGTCTACTGACGATGCTGGCGGGAATCGGATCTCGGCCTGCCTCACCTTGTCAGCGGTGCGCCGCTGCCCTAGATGCGTGCAGCGGGCCGAAATCCGTTGCGTATCTGGACGAGTGACAGGTCGGTATTAGCCGGTCGCCATCACCCTCGAAGGGTATGTCGCCCCCTACCAGAGTTGGATGGATCTCGACGGGCGCGGCCCTAGCGTTGTCTGCGTGACAATTATCCGGCGCATGGGCCTCGACTTCGCATACACGTTCCTGGGACTGCCCCTCGCAGTGGTCAATTTCAGCCTCCTTGTACCCCTTTTCGCGGCGAGCCTCGGCACGGCGGTGATTTTCATCGGGATTCCGCTGCTCGCGCTGACGCTGTTGGTCGCACGCGGCTTCGCCGATATCGAGCGCGTACGCCTTCAGCAGCTGACGGGCGAGGCGACACCACGGCCCCGGTACGCCCGGGCGCCGGAGGGGGCGGGATGGTTGCATCGGATCAGCGCACCGATCAGGCAAGGGCAGAGCTGGCTGGACCTGTTATACGCCGTCGTCAACCTGCCGATCGCGATCATCACGTTCGTATTGCCGATCGTGTGGTGGGCGATGGCGCTGGGTGGCTTGACGTACTGGTTCTGGGGCAGGTTCATCCCCTACGGCGACAGCCATGACATCGTCGTCGAGACGATCATGGGTGCGGACACCGCCGACAACCGGACGGTCTTCCACACGATCATCGGTGTCGTAGCGCTGCTCACCGTGTATTTCGTCCAGCGGGGGAGTGCCGCCCTCCATGCCGCCCTCGCGCAGACCCTGCTCACCCGACTCGCCGTCATGCAGGGGCGCGTTCAGGAGCCGACCACCGGCCGGGCGGCGGCCGACGCAGCGGAGGCGACCGCGTTGCGCTCGTAGGCGGTTGGTGGATCTGCCCGTCTGGTGGATCGGCCGCAGCCAGAGTCCAGTCGTCCGCTCAGAGGTCGATCACGACCTTGCCGCGGACGTGCCGGGACGCTTGGAGTTCGACTGCCGCACGGATGTCTTCGACCGGAGAGGTCGCGGCGATGGGTACCCGCAGCTGACCGGATGCGACAAGGCGCGCGATGTTGTCGAGAGCGTCGGGCGCGGCGTTGGCTCCGTTGGCGGCCGGGACCCCCTCGACCACGGCCGCGATGGTGCAGATACGACTATCCGGAACTCCCAGCTCGCGGGCGACGTGCACCGTGTCTGTCCCGTGCAGATCCAGTGCCGCGGTGACGGGACCACCATCGAGGTCGCGGACCCTGGCGGCCAGACCGTCGCCGTACACGACCGGTTCGGCGCCGAGGCTTCGCAGATACTCCGCTGTCGACGGCGACCCGGTCCCGATGACTCGTGCGCCCGCGATTCGGGCCAGCTGGACGGCGAATACACCGACCCCGCCGCCCGCGCCGCCGATCAGCACCGTGTCCTGCGGACCGAGGTGGAGGACGTCCAGCGCGGCGGCCGCGGTACTGCCCGCGATCGAGAGCGTGGCGGCGGTGCGATCATCGACCGCCTGTGGTTCGGGCACGTCCTGGACGGTCAATACCTCAGGGCCGCCGAAGGATTCGAGTCGGACCGCCCTGCTCGTGCTCGCGGGTTGGGCCGCATGGCCCTCAACGCACCAACATGCCTGCGGCATCCCGTCCCCGGTGGGCGGGGATTTCTGGGCGCCGAACCGACGCGTCAGGTGAGCCGGTCCGGTTCGGTCTCCTCGGGTGCGCCGGGACTTTTGACGAACGTCGCCGAAATCACCCTCCCGCGGGCTATGGTCCTCGCGCCGTTGGCTCGGGCCCAGGCTCTGATCGCGGCACTCTGCTCCGAGGTGAAGGACTGCGTCCAGCAGCCACGCCGCACGCTTTCAGCGCGCATCCCGCATGCGGTGAAAAGCCGCGAGAGCTCGTCGAACTGCGTCGGTGTCACGAAGACCAGGTGGTAATCTCCGCCGGAATTCAGCGACGCCAGTACCGTTCCGAGGGCAAACGCGTGCTCACCGATCTCTTCCAGGAACGCTTTGATGTAGTCGGCTCGACGATCGTCAGCGTGCTCGATATCGAAGGCGGCGACCCAATCCCAGGACAGTGCCGCGGGATAGGACCTCAGCGCGGCCAACTGCTCGCGGACAGACCGGGGATCCTGCTCGCGGGAGATGATAGCCATACCCGCGATCTCGTCCGGAGATTCGGCTTTGCGAATCGATTCGGCGGCACCCGGGGTGAGATGCGCCAGCTGTTCAGCCATGATGCGCCGCACGCTGAACTCGAAATCCGATTCCGCCGCAACCGTTTCCCCCCGGTAGGTGCCGTCGGTGTCCACCCTGTTCGCGTAGTCCTCCCAGTCCATATTCGAGAGGTTGATGTTGTTCTCCACGTTCCACAGCTGGGCGGGCACGACCCGGAACGGCCTGTAGTCGCTGTGGTCGTCATGCTGGGATGGCAGGACCCAGACGGCCAGGATGGGATGCTCGGGGTGGGTGAGGGTGAGCTCGTCGGCGAGGAATGACACGATCGCCCCACCTGGTTGCATCGCCTTCAACGCTTCGGGGCTCAGGCCCTCGAACTCCGGGTCGTTCACCAGCGTCGAATAGGCCCGGAACCCCTCTTTGCTGGGTGTCAGGACCTCTCGGACCAGCGAACCCCACGCGCGGTCATCACCGAACCACGTGCGGACCAGGACTGAATTACTTGGTAGCTCTGCCATGTCCGCACCGTAACGACAGGGTCCGACACTCCGGTGTCAGCGCAGCGCGCGCCAGATACGTTGCGCCGGTGGGAAATGCTGGGTTCCGGCCGGTACCAACCGATCTCGGACCCGGACGGTGGTGGTTTTCGGCGAGACCGGTTGCGGCGCAGTAACATCCGATATTTTCGATGGTCGCGCGTTGAGCAAACATTCAAAGTGGTGGGGCAGCATGGCATTTCAATGAATGAACATGCCGATTTGTGCGATCGACGCTCGGTTGCCGGCGTGAGGTGTCGGTACTCCATGCCAGAGTCCTCGTATGTCACTGGAGTTTTTCAATAGGTTGTCCGGGACGTTGGCGATCGAGCTGACGGAGCCGACCGAGAAGATCGCGGCGAACCTGGCTAATCGGCGCGCGACAGCGACCGCCGCGATCACGGGAATCACGTTCGCACTGGAGGTGTTCGAGGATGGACATTTTCGTGACTTGACCGTCGACGAGTTCGACCACGTCGTCCTGACCGTGCCCGTGCTGAACTTGCGTGGGTTGGGTGACCCCGTCGAGCACCGAGCGCCGAACGGGAAGTGGTTCACGGTGCGTGATCTTGCCGCCGCCATCGCCGAGACGGAGCGAAGCACTCGCGAGCAGTCGCAGTGGTACGGCGGCGTCGATGTGCATCACATCTACTTCGAAGGCATCCACGAAGGAGACGCCGGAGTTTGGGAGATCCATTGGGGATCGTGAACATTCGGTATCGGCGCTGCGCGGGCGTTGTTCGAGCGTTGAGATCGGCTCTGTGACAGAGGCTTTCAAACGATACCCGGCGGCGACCATCGCCCTCGTGGGCGGCGTGTTCGATCACCAGGGCACTGTTCCGGCGTCGTCGAAGAATCCGCCGGTCGGTCCGTCATCGGGGAGGGTCGCGAGGTGAATCGCGATGGCCGCGCCCTGTGCGGGGGTGCGGTGGCCGCGGAAGCCGTTGAGGTCGGTGGCGGTGTAGCCGGGGCAGCCGCAGTTGATCAGGATGTTGGTGTCGCTCAGTTCTTTTGCGTATTGGACGGTGACGGCGTTGAGGAAGGTCTTCGACGGCGAGTACGCGGCGGAAATCGGGCCGGTCTCGCTGCCGGGCGTGGTCTGCAGGGTGAGCGAGCCGACGCTGCTGGACATGTTCACGATTCGCGGTGCTGCCGAGCCGCGCAGCATGGGCAGCATCGCGTTGGTGACGCGGATGACGCCGATCACGTTGGTTTCCACGGCAGTTCGCACGGTCGCGGGATCGACCGTGGTGGGCGTCTGTGGCATACCGCCGGTGATCGCCGCGTTGTTGACGAGGACGTCGAGGCCTCCGGCTCGGTCGGCGATGAGCTCGGCCGCGGCGGCCACGCTCGCGTCGTCGGTCACGTCGAGCGGTACACCGAACGCATCGGTTCCGGCCGCGCGCAGCTTCTCCACCGCGGTGTCGCGGCGCCGCGAATCCCGCGCGCCCACACCGATTCGCCAGCCGAGGGCGCCGAGGCCCGCCGCGATCTCGTATCCGATTCCTTTGTTCGCGCCGGTCACCAGCGCGATCGTCTGTGCACTCATATCGTCGATCCTGATATGAACACCGGCAGGGCGTCCAAGACCGACCGGGTAGGCGGCCATACCGTACAGGTATCGGTCGACGTACCATGCGACGGTGGAGACGCGGGAGTTGCGATACTTCGTCGCCGTCGCCGAGGAGTTGCACTTCGGGCGGGCGGCACAGCGGCTCGCGATGGCGCAACCACCACTGTCTCGGGCGATCCAGCAGCTCGAGCGGCGGCTCGGAGTGATGCTGCTGCACCGCACCTCTCGCGCAATCACTTTGACCGAAGCCGGGGCGGTGCTGCTGCGGGAGGCGCGGGCCGCGCTCGACGCGGTCGAAGCCGCGGAGCGCCGCACTCGACGTGCCGCCGCCGACCGGCCGGGCGTGGTGCTGGCCACCAAGGCCGGAGCGTCCAACGAACTGTTGTCGAAGCTGCTCGACGCCTACGCCGCCGAACCGGGCGCCGTCGCCGTCGAGGTGCTGCTGTGCGGGCCCGGCGAACAGGGGAGACTCCTGCGTGACGGACGCGCCGACGTTGCCCTGCTCCACCGGCCCTTCGACCCGACAACCGGACTCGACACCGAGGACCTGCACACCGAACAGCAGGTCGTGGTCCTGCCCGCAGGGCACCATCTCGCCAACCGGGCCCATATATCTTTGGCCGAGGTTTCCGCCTTGACCGACCTGCCGTCGCCTCGCTGGCCTCGACAGGATGGGAGCTATCCGGACGGCCCCGGCCCGCAGGTTCGCGACCATACCCAGTTGACCCAACTGATCGCGCTCGGCCGGACCTGTGCGGTCATGCCCGAGTCCATCCGAACCCACTTGCGCGACAAGCACGCCATCGTGCCGGTACCCGACGCGCCTGCGGTCACGACCGTCATCGCCTGGCCACCGCACAGCAGATCCAAAGCCGTCGCCGACCTCGTCCGCACCGCGATACGCCTCTAGCCGATACCTTTCCGCACGGTTCAGGAATTCGCCCTGCAAGCTCACCGCATACCGCGCGTTAGCAACGGCTGCGTTATCTGATTTCGTGAGACTCGTTCCCGTGGGCGGCAACCGCTCCCTGTCTTCTCGGTCGGCCTAGTGGTCGGTGCCGCGCAGACTGATCGGGTCGGAGTCGGGCGGGATGTTCTGGACCCCACGCAGGTTCGGGCTCGGTGGAACGGGGCGGCGAGGTTCGCGGACACCAGTCGAATCTCCGCCACCCGGCTCGTCGGGGCGCACTTCGACCAATGGGAACGATATGGATACTGGGAATTCGAGTCCGGGACGTCCGCAGATGACTACCCCCGGACCCACCTGATAGGCCACCAATCCCGCCTCGCACTGCGCCTGCTCTTGACGGCCGTCGGGAAGCACACGCAGGTAGTCAGGGCTGACACCATCGGATTTCAGGGTGTAGTCGCCCGGTTTTCGATTGAGCGTCATGCCGGGATTGTTGCATCTCCACGGCACAAAGCTTCGTCGTTTCGGTGGAGCAGCATCCGATCATGCCGCTGTGCGCGCAGATAATGAGCCGAAATGCACTGGGGCACAAGATATCCGAAATGCCGATTCGGGCAGCAATCCCATACTGGTTGCGGCCCACTCGATTGAACTGGGAGGTCGCGACAAATGACCGCAATATCTCGTGTGGCGTCGCGATGAGTTCTGCTCTCAGGTGCAGTCTGATCTGCATGGGCAGACTCATCTATGGCTTCAACGTATCGGTGGACGGGTACATCGCCGACGCACAGGGCAACATCGACTGGTCCGATCCGAGCGAAGAACTGCACCAGTACTGGAACGACTTCGAGCGGGAGACCGCCCTATCGTTCTACGGGCGGCGGCTCTACGAACTGATGTCCGCGTACTGGCCGACCGCCGACAAGGCCCCGGGCGCCACCCCGCTGATCGTCGACTTCGCGCACATCTGGCGCGACATGCCCAAGGTCGTGTTCTCGCGCACCCTGGAGTCGGTCGACTGGAACTCCCGCCTGGAACGCGGCGACCCGGTCGAGGTGGTAACGAAGCTGAAAGCCGAAACCGACGGCAGGCTGGAGGTGGCCGGCGCGACGCTGGCCGCACCGATCGTGCGGGCCGGACTGGTGGATGAGTACCGGATCGTGATCGCGCCCACCGCAGTTGGCGGCGGCACACCGTTCTTCCCGACACTGCCGTCATGGATCTCACTGCGACTGCTGGAGAACCGCACCTTCCCGGGCGGCACGGTCCTGCTGCGCTACGAGGCAAAACACGACTGATCCGACCAACGCGACGCCGGAAATCCGCCAGCGCCGGGCCCGCCCAGGCGGAAGGTTGTGTCCCCTGGCGATTCCGTGATCGTCTTGCTCGCCGACGGCCGCGCCGCACCGCGCGACCGGTGCATGGTGACGCGGCCTAGGCCGCGAGATCCTCTGCGGCACAAGGCTCCACCGGCAAGACGGATGCCGGGTCCGTGCGCCGTCGTCGTTCGGCGACCGCGGTGACGGTAACCGTGACCAAGGCGAGGACGCCGGCCACCAGCGAGCACCACGGGGCGAGCAGGTACTGGCCGGGATGCCAGGTGATGAGCAACCCGGCGATGGCCGGCCCCAAGGCATTACCGAGATTGAGCATGGCGACGTTCACGCCCGACGCCAGCGTGGGCGCGTCACCCGCCAGCGCGAACACACGACCGTTGAGGGCCGGGGTGATCGCGCAAGCGGCTGTCCCGAAAAGGAAGACGACCACACCCAACACGATCACCGACTGGTGGATCAACAACATCAATGCCGCGATCGTGACGATGATGCCGATCACGCTGATCACCATGGTGCGCAGGAAACCGTGCCGAACCGCGGCGCCGCCGATGGTGACGCCGATCATGGACCCGACCCCGAACAGGGCGAGAAGTCCGCCCGTCACACCGGATCCGAGGTGTCCGATCTGCGTGGTCAACGGCTGCAGGTAGGTGAACGTTGCGAACATGGCCACCTGGAACAGCACCACCACGGCAAAGGTGACCAGCATCGCCGGACGAATCAGGACGCGCGCTTCCACGACCAGCTGCGTGCGCAGGCCGTCGCCGGCCGACGGTGCGGGTTCGATCCTGATCCTCGCCAAAAACACACATCCGACCACGGCAAGCACGGCAACCAGCACGAAGGCGGCCTGCCAACCGAAAAACGACCCGACCCACGCCGAAACCGGCACTCCCACAACGTTTGCCACGGTCATTCCACCAAGCAGCACGGTCAGCGCCCGCGCCGTCATCGACGGTTCGACCATGCGCACCGCCGCGACCGCACCGACGGACAGCAGTGTGGCGCAAGCGATACCGGATAGCGCGCGGAAGGCGATCACCGCCCAGAAGACCGGGCTCACCGCCGAAAGCACATGTGCGACAGCGAATGCCGACATCGCGGCGATCAGGGTGCGCTTGGGGTGCAACCGGACGGTGAACGCCGCCGTGACAGGCGCGCCGACCATCACCGCGATTGCGAAAACCGTGGTGAGCAACGCGATCACCGGCGCAGGCCGCCGGAACGAGGCGGACATCGCGTCGAGCAGGCCCGAGATCATGAATTCGCTGATACACACGGTGAATACGCACGTCGAGAGCACCAATACGCCGGATGGCAGGCGTCTCGCCGGCCTTGTCATTGTCGTCATACCCGGCAGCGTCGAGGATTGACGCTTGTGGCAAGGTCAAGTCCGATCCACGCTTTATCGAGGAGATGTCGATGCAGATTGGCGATTTCGCAGCGGCAACCGGCACGACCACCCGCATGCTGCGCCACTACGAATCACAGGGCCTACTGGAACCGGCCCGCCGGGACGCCAACGGCTACCGCGACTACGACGAGACGCAGATCGCCCAGGCCCGGCAGATCCGGGATCTGATCCGCTGCGGGATCCCCAGCCGCCTGGTCAAGGATCTGCTCAGCGCGCTGACCGACAGCGACGGAATCTACCCCGAGCACGTCGATCCCGACACGGTCGACGCCGTCGAGAACGAATGGCAGCGGATGTGCAGGTGTGTCAACTGCATGGCGCAGCGCCGCGACGCCCTACGCGCCTATCTCGACCAGATCTCCTCCCCGGCGCGTCCGGCCTGATCCGGGCCGCTGCGAATTATCACCGGTCTGTCGCCGACAGCAGCGCAACCGCGGTGAAGGCCATGCTGGACCTCGGCTGGTGATCCACAGCGCCGCAAACGGATTCAACCCGCTGCCGCTGTGTGGCGAGCTGACCGCGCCGGTCGATGAGGACAGCATGTCGCCAATGCCGGAATATCACTGCCATCCGGAACCTCCGCGACCACGAATGTGAAGAGGCGCCTTCGCGTACCGATGGCCCGCAGGCCCATCCGCCCCGAGCGAGCGCCCCCGGAAACGAAGAGAGGAAGTTATATGAGGATGCTGCTCGGCGCATTCGTGCTTTCCGCCGGTGCCGCGCTCGTGTTCATGCCGACCGCCAGCGCCAGGCCCGACGCGAGCGAAGCCAATGTCGCAGTACTGAAGGTCAATCACGCCAACGGCGACGTCACCGCTGCGTACGAGTGCAGCGGCATAGAAAACCCACAGATCGAAATTACGTTGACGCGCGAGGCGGATGGCAAGACCGGCAATGGCGAAACCAGCGACCTGAACTGCGACGGGAAACCGCATTTCACCACCTTCGCGACCACCTTGGGGGCGGGAAAACACGGCGACAAGTACGACGCCGAGATCCGTCTCGGCGAAATCGACGTAAGGATTCAAGGCTCGGAGGACGTGCCGATTTAGTCAGCTTCGCGGGCGTTCGCTGGAGTGCGCCAAGCGCTGTCGTTGCTGCGGCGGCTGGTGATCGGTGAGGTCGGGCCGGGTAGCCGTTTGATTACTCTGCCGCGCCCGCCCGTGTCCGCCACAAGCGGCGGCCGACCGTGGCGGCATTGGCGCGATCCATGTCGACCTCGAGTGTCTGGTCGGCGAGGCGATACGGCACCACGATGTCGATCGCCTGCCCTTCGCGATGTTCGAGCGTGACCTTGATGGCGTCGCCGCGCACCGGCGCCATCGCGTCGACGTCGAATACTGTTGCTCGCGCGCGGAGTTGGGCGCCGTCGCCGGGCCGCTCGAGCCGGGCGCGGATGGCATCCTCGGTGGTGGCCGCGCCGGGCTCGCCGAGTGCGCGCATCGCGCGAGCGCCGGTCAGGTCGATCGCAAGCATGAATGGCGCGAAAGTGCCGTGACTGCCCAATATTTCGGCTGCCGCACGTATACTGTCCTCGAGCAGGGTGTCGAGGTCGTCGCGGGCTTGTTGGGATGCCGATTCTCGCCAGTCCACTGTTCGCTCCAGGGGATTCGTTGCCGATGCGGGGAGGCATAGCATGGCACAGCAGATCTTACAGGTCGATCCGGACCATTTGCGGCGCGGCGCAGGCCGATTCGACGAACATCACGGGGATATGTGCGGCGTTCTGGCCGATATTCACCACGGACACGACCAATTGCAGGATTCGTGGTCCGGAGCGGCGGCCGATACGGTCCGGGAGGTGTGGGACGACATGCATCCTCGGATCAGGACCCATGTCGACCGGATCGCCACCTACGCAGCCGACCTGAATTCGGCGGCGACGGCCTATGACGGCACCGATGCCCACAGTGGGTCGGAAATCAGCGGCGCCGCAGTGTATCTGGAGATCTAGCGATCATGGCGCACCGATACGACCTCGCGGCGATGGAGCGATTCGTCACCGACCTGGACGGGCACATCCGGCGGCTCTCGGGCATGCACGAGGCCGTCGGGCGATCCGCTGCCGACCTCAGGCCCCACTTCGTCGGCGATGGCGGTGACGGGTTCAGCACCGCCCACGCCGACTGGCAGTCCGATTCGGGTAAACGCCTCGACGAGTTACGCACACTGCGCACACAGGTGCACACCGCCCACCGCAATTACGCGGAGGCCGAACGGCTCAACCGCGAGATATTCGGCTTCGCGGGGTAGCAGGTGCTCGCCCAACGGATCGCGACGCTCATGCTGTTCGTCGTCGCGACCGGATGCGGCAGATCCGGTGACGCCCCGCCCGCGGCGACCACGGTCGATACCGCGTACTCCTGTGATGCGGCCAAGCCGAGCGGGCAGGTATTCGTTCGAGAGGCCGACCGGCGTCAGCCGTTCCGGATAGCGCTGCCGCGGTTGGACGGTTGGGCCGAGAATCCGGTGTCGACCGGCGAACTGTCGATCGTCCGGCGCGACGGCGGCCGATTCGCCATGGTATCGGCCATCGCCGGGGAGGCCCCGTTCGACAACGACGATGCGAATGCGACCTACCTGTCCGGGCTCGCCGGCGCGCCGGATACCCGAGGTTGGCATGAGCACACCAGCGTGCCCGCCCAGGTGTGCGGGCACCGCGCCGTCGCCGTCGACGGCGAATTCCAGCAACCTTATCTGTACAAATCGAAATCGTTTCTCGGACTTATCGTTTCGTGCGATGCGCGGACCGCGACGGTCCAGCTGTCCGGTCTGGTTCGCGGCGCGACGAGCGCGTTCGACGAGGAGATCGCGACGATCATGCGCAATCTGCAAATCGGCCCGTGTGTGAAGGAATAGAGCGTCATGACGACAGTGCATCCCGAGTGGTATTGGGACGTCGCGCGCCAGTTGGGTGATCTGAGCACGAAACTGGAGCAGAAGCTGCGCGAGCTCGACGGGAATCTGGACATCTCGCGTTCGGCCGGTGTGCACTCCACCGCCGGAACGGGCTGGGCCGCGGCCTATTCGCAGTCGGCCGCGGACATTTTCGAACTCGCCTCACTCAGCGCCATCGCGGCGGGCAATTTCGCGAAGATGGTGCACACCGCGGGCGCCAACCACGCCGAGGCCGAGAACAAGAACGCACCGGAGAAGTCGCAGATTCCGATCCCGCCGCCACCGCAGGTGACCAGCCTGCAGTATTCGCTGCACCCGACCCGGCTGTGCAACGGCGGCCTCGGCGACATACCGGGCCGGTGGCACCTGATCGACGGACGGCATAAAAAGGCATGGGCCGATTGCGATACCGGCAAGATCGAGCACGCGAGCCAGCTGTTCGGCAAATTCAGCGGGGAATTCAAGGACGTCAAGCTGAATCTGCCCGGCAATCCGGACGAGCCGGAAGATGTGCCGATGATCCGGTCGGCCGTCGGTCGATTCCTCAACGCGGTCGACGACGTCTCCGCGTTCTCCGGCTATCTCGGCAGTGCCTGTCACGAGGTCGCGGATAAATCGCATATCGAACGGGAACAGATCAAACAGGTCCTTTTCTACTGCGAGATGACGATCAACACCTGGAAGATCACCAGGGCGGCGCCGCCCCTGCGCTGGTTCGTGAAGAAGATGATCGACGCCTACATCGAGGAGTTGAAGGACAGGGCCGGGCGCGACGTCGATACGCTGCTGACGGAATTGGACGGATTCGTCGATGGCGCCGTTCAGCAGACCGGCGGATCGATGGCGGGCGCGACCGGCGACGTTCAGCTGTGGCTGGCGCCGTTCCTGGGACGGTATGCGCGCCAAGGCTATCCGGCGACGGGACGCAACCTCTTCGATAACATCCGGGCCGGGCGCGACGGGGAACTGCGCGCCGGATTGGATCCGAACGCGCCCAAGCGTGCGGTGTTCGTCAACGGTCGCACCAGGATTCCCGACCGGATCGACGATGTGAACCGGCAGGTCACCGAGGTCAAGAACACCAATGACACGCAAGGTTCGGCGCAGCAGATTCATGACGAGTCCGATTGGGCGGCGCAGAATGGATACACCATGACATTGGTTGTCGATAACCGCACGCAGCTGGCGCCCGATACGCAACAGCTGGTGAACGAGGGCAGGGTCACCGTCATTCGCGAGGAATTGGACGACAATCTGCCCAAGGGACAGTCGCCAACGCCGTTCATTCCCAAACCGAATTGGGGTCCGCCGGCCAGTAACAAGGATCCGCGTGGCTCAACCGGGGTGCCGGTGCCGTGAATTACGAATACGCGCGGATGCCGAAAGGCGACAATTGGCTCGACGAATTACCCGCGGGCTATCGCGACGGCACGAACGGATTCGACCTGCGGATCGCCAGGGAGCTCGCCGCGGTCGGCGTGCGCTGCTACACCTTGGACGATCTGGCGAACGGTCCGCGGACCATCCCGCCGGCGATTCCCATCTTCGTCGATTGGCTCGAACATCTCGACGAGCGGATCCCCGGCCCCGAAACCCATCATAAATGGGCCATTCGCACCGGGTTGATCCGCAATCTCATCGATCCGGCGGCCAAGCGCAACCGGCGGGCGATCGAGGTGTTGTTCCGCGAGATCGAGCACGGCGATCCGCCGCTGCAACCCCATGTCGAGTTCTGGGCGGCGCTCGCACTGGACACCATTGCCGAGCGAGCCGACTACGACCGCATGGTGTATCTGTTGCACACCCTGCCCAATATCGCGTCGAAGGTGCCGATCCTGCACTTTCTGGGTCGGTTCAGAACCGAGGAGGCGCGCGAGCTGGTGCTGCCGTATGTCGCGGATCCGAACACCAGGGGACCGGCGATCAGGGCGTTGGCCAAGTTCAAGAACCCGGCCGATCGCGCATTGATCGAGCAATATGCCGACGATCCCAACAGCCAGGTACGTACAGCCGTCAAAGCGGCCCTAGGGAAAATTCCGCTCCGATGACACCCGACTACTCCGCATTCGGAGCGCGCGGGGCCGAACTGCTGAACCGGCTGGCCGAGCAGGCGCGCAGGCTCACCGAGATCGCCGAGGAGGTCGAGGAGCTCGAGGCCGAGGCCACCGACGATCGGCGGACGGTCACCGTGCGCGTCACGGTGGGCGGCTCGGTGCGGTCCGTGACGATTCATCCGGTGGCCCGCCGCCTGACCAACGAGACCTTGGGCGAGTTGATCGTCGAGACAACGAATTCGGCATTCGCCAAGGCGCATGCCCTCGCGGCCGAACATGCGGGCAAATATTATGCCGCGCAACGGAATTTCAACGAAGAGCTGCGCAGGCACGATCCGACCGCGGCGGCGGCGTTCACAGAACTCACCAATAGTGTGGCCGGTGCGCCCGCGCCACCCGTGCCCGCCGGCGACGAGGACGACGATCCTCGACACCCCTGGCCGGCGGTATTCGACAGATCGACCTGATCCGACGCATATGCCCGGGTCGCCATCGCGACGGTCGGTCTATGCCGGTCGGCCGCGGACATCACGAGTTCAGGTAGCTGGTGACCGAGCGACCGTCGCCGGGCGTCTGGAACTCACCGGCACTCCAATAGCTCGTCGGATCGGGATTTGGCGACCATGGGTAACGCTCCCGCTGGAATCGGCTGTGCCACCAGATGATTCGCGATTCTTTCGCCTTCCCCAGCGGGATGGCAGTGCGACTGAGAGGCTTTCCGGGTAGCGGCGTGTCGCTACCCGGAAAGCCTCGATCCGTACCGGCTCAGCCGCGGCGGTAGTTGATGTGCTTGCGTGTGACCACGGCATCCCGGCCGCGGGTATTCACCTTGCCCGCGAACGGCATTCGCTGCTCGACGCCGTGACGGCGCTCCCGTCGGGACAGCCGATTGTCCGCGGTGGTTTTGTTCGGATCTGTGCGCATGGTGGGCATGGGTCCTCCTCATGAATTCACGACCGGCTCGACGCCAGACGAAAGGGTCGAGCCGGAAAAAGCTCGAAATGCCGCATCGCGGCGGGGAATCGGGCGCCTCGAACCAGAACGGCAGGCGCGGAGCACAAAGGTGCTGACTCAGAGGAACAATGCGAACCACATGGGGCATACGCTAGCAACCGTCGTACGCGGGATGCATCTCATTTTCTACGTGCAGGTTCGGTGGGCGAGCTCACCGACATAGGTGGCGAGCATGACGTTCACTGCGCCCGTGCAGAGCGGAGGCGGCGGCCGCGATCGACCAGACCGTTGAGCACGGTCGTGGCGGACCTGGCCGAGTGCGATGCTGCCGTCCCGGCGCCTGCCGACACGCCGATCACAACTGAAGACCGGGGCCGGAACCGTTAGGCGGGAAGGTCATTGGGCGCCGAATGCGGACCACATACGCATCGGCGCGGCGGAGCACTCTGCCCCCTTGAGCACGCTCGGGGTGGATGCGTCACCGCTGACGGTGAATTGTGCGCGAGGGGGACTTGAACCCCTAAGAATGGCATCCACGCCACTAACCAGTGGTCGAGTAGATCGATACTTTCGATCGGGTCCAACAATAATGGATCTGTCTCGGCATCGGAACCTGCGACACGGTCGCAGGTTGGATTCACCGGCGGGGCACTATCAACATGGGAATGGTCCTGACCTGTGGTTTCCTGTCGGGCAGTTGGTGATTGAAGCCGATTACCAGCTATAAATCGACCACGCCGTCGCTGATTCGCGGGTGGCAGGGCAATTGGTTTGCGCGGAGGCGATGGCGGGGATCCCCGCGCCTGCGATGGTGACACCGGGTGGCCACGTTCGACGACTTGATGACAGATCTCCGTACGGTCCCGACGTGGGTCGCTGTTGTACAGGGGATTGCACGGTTGCTGGCGCGGGTGTGTGCTGTGGACTATGCGTCGATGGGATCCGCTCAACCTGCGAATGTTGGAGGTTCTGCGGGTGATCGCTGCTGGCGGTTGTGGGGATGATGCCGGGTCTGCAATGAAGGTGTCGGCGCGAGCACTGGAGGCGCGTGGGTTGGTAACCGTTACGAGGCGGGATGGGTGGTCTGCGGAGGTTACGGATGCCGGCCGCTTCTATCTCGAGCATGGGTATCATCCTGATCGCCCGACCGACTGCCGGTCCGGCGCTGCGGCCGCGAGAGTGCGTGCGCGAAATCCCAAGCAAGCGCTGCCCGAACAAAAACGGCAGTCGGCACCGGCGGCTACGGTTCGGGTTGCCGAGGATCGGCGGTCCGCGGCGGCAAAGCTGGTTGCGGACTTGGTTGGTGGCGACCGGTTTGTGGTCGAGCGACCGAGCGATGAATCGGTTGCCGAGTGGCGCAAGATCGTCGATTTCGCCAAGCGTCACGGAATGGTGCCGACAGGCCATACGTTGGTGAAGCGCCGGACGGATCTGGGTGCCCTGGAGATAGTGCTGGTGGCTGGGACTCACCCGAATTCCGGTCCCGCCAAGAGTGACCCGGCCCGTCGGGTGTTGGTTCCTGAGAGGGTCGATGAGCTGCATCCTCTGCTTGTGGATTTGCCCGATCTCGCGGCGGTTTTTGACATTTCAGCGTCACTGGTGCCGCGGGCGCAGAGGATTATGCACACGATTCTGGTGGAGGCCGCAGCGCGGGGATACGCGGTCGACTGGGCGGAGAACCCGTCCGACGGTGCCGAAATCACGGCCTGCAATCTGGTGTTCCGGGTGTCTTTGGCGGAGGAGCGTGAGGAACGCGAGGTCCTGCCCGATCCGGATGAACTGAACGGTCGGAAAGTGTATGAGTGGCAGCGGTTTCCGCTGGCCAAGCGCGTGGTGCCCTCCGGGCGGCTCGTGCTGTCGCTCACCGAGGTAGGCGATCCAAGCTATCCGTATCGCAGGTGGTGGGCGGATCGAAAGCGGTGGTGCGTCGAGGATCGTGTCTCGTCGTTGTTGGAGGCGGTGCCGCGTCGAGTGCGTGAAGTAGAGGATCGGCGTGTCGCTGCGGAGGAGGCCGCGGATCGACGTCGGCGCGATTGGGAAGCGGCGATGGATCGCGCGCGTGCTGAGTTAGCCGAGCACAGTCGTGTCTCGGCTCTCGATAGGCAGTTGGCTGATTGGCAACGGGCTCAGGCGATCCGCGCCTTCTGCGCTGCCTGCGAACAGCAGACAACCGAGGTGGAGGTGGACGGGTGGCTGCAGTGGTGTCGTGAGTATGCCGACCGCGTTGACCCGGCGTTGAACGGTACGGCCACATCGCCAGAGATCGACATGAAACCGGAGAATCTTCGGCCCTATCTGCGGAATTGGAGTCCGTACGGGCCGGATAAGCGGACCTACTGGTGAGCCGAGTCGCGTTGATGCGCTTGGCGTAGAGCTTCCAGCGGGATGCCGAGGTCGCGTTCGATCGCGTCGGCGTCGCGCTGATTTCCCGACGAACGTAGAGCTGTGACGGCTCGCTCGATAAGTGCGCCCAACCGATACACCTCGGCTCGGAGCGCAAGCAGTTCGTCGTAGCGATCGTGAGCCTCCGCGCCGCACCACTGCCGCACCAGTTCCCGAGCGGGTGCAAATTCTTGGTCCACCTCTGCACAGATTTCGGCGCTGATCCACCCATCGCGAGCACTGCTCGATGCGTACCCCCACCGATTTTGGTGTCGGGCTTCGGCCTCGCTTTCCTCGACCTGTGGCAGGACGACGTCCGCGAACTTGCGGGCAAGGCTCTTCGCGATGACCTGGGTCACGCGCCAGGGCACCAGCAGGCACCCCTCATCGTCGACAAACGACGCAGGGTCACCGGCGATGGACTCGCGGTCGAGGTCGAGATCTCGGGCGAGTGCGTCGACGTCATGGATCTTCAGGATGCCGGAATCGCTGTTGTACAGGAACTCAACGAGGTCATAGTCGGGTAGACCGCTTGCGAGCATATCGAGGGCATGGTCTTCGGTGCTGCCCCGAATGTATTCAGAGCCGTCACGCAGCGTCGCCCAGCGTTGTTCGCGGGCTGACCACTCCTCGGCCTGGTCCCACGGTACTTTGAGTCGTCCGGGCGGCACCCATTCTGATCGTCCTTCGAATTGATCGTCGGTGAACTTGACGAGCACACGCGGTGGTTTGGCAGTGCCGAGCCGAAGTACTTCCACACAAGTGACTGGGTCGGTACCTCGCTGCCGATACGCCCAAAGCTCGCCGACCGCCACCTCGGCCAAATCACGCGGCATGCTGTCTCCCTCGAAGATGCGGTGCTCCCGGTGTCGGATAACCAGTATGTGTACTCGTCGCGAATTCCGTGCCTGTGATCCGGACATGTTGATTGTCCGGCGTTCGGATAGCATTGCGCCGCTGGGATGTTCATGATGTCGAACGGGGGCTGTGCGTGGCCGAGTTGCGTACGGGAGAGGTGTTCGCCGGATATCAAGTCCAGGAAATTCTCGGCCGGGGTGGTATGGGGACGGTATACCTGGCTCAGCATCCGCGGTTGCCGCGGTTGACGGCGCTGAAAGTGCTTGATGCTGCGTTGTTTACGAATGCAGAGATCCGGGCCCGGTTCGAGCGGGAAGCAAATGTCGTCGCGCGGTTGGAGCATCCGAATATCGTCGCGATCCATGATCGGGGAATCGACGGTGAGTCGATGTGGATCGCTATGCAGTACGTTGCGGGCGGCGACGCGGCCTCGATAGGCATCGTCGACCCGCGTCGGGCGGTTCGGATCATCGCCGAGACGGCCAACGCGCTCGATTACGCCCATCGCCGGGGCGTGCTTCATCGAGATGTGAAACCCGCCAACATCCTGTTGGCCAACCGTGAGTCCGGCGAGCCGGAACGCGCACTTCTGGCCGACTTCGGCATCGCCCGACTACGCGATGAGGTTGGCGGGCTGACACGCACGGGGACGTTCACTGCGACCTTGGCGTTCGCGGCGCCCGAGCAGCTGGCGGGCGGCTCGGTCGATCATCGCTGCGACCAGTATTCGTTGGCGTGCACGCTGTTCGCGCTGCTGGCAGGGAGCGCGCCGTTCGCGGCGACCAACCCCGTGGCGGTGATCGAGGCGCATATGCGGCAGCCGCCGCCACCATTGAGCAGCCGACGCGGCGATATGCCGCCCGCGCTTGATGCCGTGCTGAGCCGCGCGCTGGCCAAGCATCCCGATAACCGGTACGGCAGCTGCAGCGAGTTCGCGGCCGCGGCTGGTGAAGCTCTGCTGGCGAGTGCAGCGCCTCCTCCCGCGCCGCCCACCGTGGCCCAGCAATGGGCACCGCCCTCCCCGGGATTGCCGTCCCACGGCCACCAATACCTGATGCCGATGCCGCAAGCGAACCTTCGGCCCAGTCTGCAGCCATCGATGCAGGCACCAGCCCCCAGTTACCGAGCATCAGGGGTTCGCCGCCCGATGCGGCGATGGTTATTGGGCGGTCTGGCCGTGCTCGTCGTTCTTGCGGCCGGTGTAGGGGTGGCCATTGTGGTGAACCAGCCGAAGTTGGGGCCGTCAACGACCTATGAGATTCTGGGCAATGCCGGGGGCCCGGTGACCGTCAGTTACCGGGACCAATCCGGTACGCACCGGGTAGCGAACATCTCGCTGCCGTGGCAGCTGACCGTTCGGGTACCGGAAGGACAGGAGTACTGGGTAAAGGGCGAAACCGCCACACAGCTGGGTCTGAATCACGATCTTCATTGCCGAATCGTGCGGGATGGCCAGGAATTGCATGCAGAATCGGCTCCCAGCTACCAGAACGCCATCGACTGCTCTGTGTAGTGGCGTTTGCCTCTCACACCAACGCCTTCGCCGACTTGCCGACCGCTGAATCCTTCGGCAACGCAACAACTCCCAAGACCGAGACGAAACAGCCGCCGAAGAACGGCACTCCGAAAGAGAACCGGCAGCGGTTGGATTCGCTGACCACGCAAGAGCAGGACGCGATCCCCATCATCCAACCCGCTTCGGTCGGCAACCGGGACGGCCTACCCGCCGACAGTCGGCCTAGTTGAGGAACGTTCGATCTCTGCGACCTTGTTGGTTCCCAGCGATAGGGCTCGGTGAATTGCGCTGCCACTCTTGCCCTCGGCGAACGATCTTGACGCGGTTCAGCCAGCGGGTCCTCGGCCCAGATCGCGTCGATCAGGACGCTTTGCTCGACCGCGCGCCCGCCCGCGAGCACCAACCGCACCAGCAGCCCCGCAATCGGGATCCAGGAACTGCCAGGACTGCGTCACCGCGAGACTGTCGAAAGGCATCGAGCAGCGCGAGGCGAGGCCGCTCATCCTCATCCACCGGTCGATTTTCGCGCAGATGTTCCTGACTCCGCCAACTCGAGCGATATAGGGCTTTCGCCGTCCGCGCCGTACTTCGGCAGGTAGATCCGCGAATGCCGTTGCGCTACACCGCATCACATCGCCGCTACAGCACCCCGGTCGTGCTGAGCTACCGTCGTCGGCGTCGAACCGCCCTCGGCTGTTGGACGCCGATCGAATACGAGACCTTCATGACCCCACCGGCCGGTCAGGCCGGGTGATCGAACCTATCACCCGGTCGTGCAGCAGTCCCCATAGCGAATTTCAGCAGCCGCTGGACTCGGCCCCTCCGCCTCGCGGCGCGATGATCGGGCCGTTGGTCCCGTCGGGTAGGCGTTGCGACACCGACGTGTACGTACTTATCGTGAACATGCGGTCGCCCAATGGATTCCAGTAGCGCAGATCGGTCAGCCACCCACGTAGCCGCGCGCGTACCGGGAGCCGCACCGACACCAGCGTCCCTCCCACCGCGGGAATCGGCTCACGGCGTACGTAGTGCTCCATAAATCAAGCATCGCTGCTCGGACTCACCGAGGAAAGACCCCGAAAATCTCAGCAAAGGTCAACCTTCAAAAGTTGCCGCAAACCTCGCGAAGGGCCGAATACCTTTGCGCCACACCCATCTCGCTGCCGCAGCAGCATCTCCGCCGGGCGCGCTGAGTCGGTGCGGAACCGTGGGTGTCAGCGCCGTGGGCTGTCGTGTCAGTGCCGTGTGCGGTGTGAGCGGCCCGGCTCACCCTTTGCCTGTTGGAAGAGAACAGGTTTCGGAAAGGAAATCATCTCATGTAGGACGTAGCGATTGTGGGCGTGCCTGGGTGGCGCGAGACATTGTCAAATCCTGTGGATGTGCTTGCCACACCGGGTGCTGAGACAATGCTCTGCGGGCGGTGCAAAGTCAGTAGCTCCCGTACGGCGGCGGATATGGCGAACTGGAGGGTTGTCGTCTGGCGGCGATCCATCGGCCGGTAGGTGTGGCAGCGGTGAGGCCGAGGATTGCTCCAGACAGACCGAGGGTAGCCACGCCGATGATGGGGCTGTAGCCGACGGTGCTGACCAGGCCGCCGACCACCCCCAATACCGAGACTGCCATCAGCAGCGCGCGGCCAGCGGTCTTGCGGGCAAACAGAAGTAACGCGCCGAGCACCCATAGCAAGGCAACGCCACCACTGATCGCTCCCGCAGTTTGAATCGCCCATCGCGAATCGCCGGGCGCATGGCTGGAGTTGATGATGGCGATAAACGCACCGATCACGCCGAGCAGCCCAAGGATCAATCCGAGGATTCCGGCCGTGACTGCCGTTGCTCCGGAAGGGGGCTCCGGTGCCAGGTAACCAGCAGGTGGCCCGTACGCCGGTGGCGGGGGATACATCGGCCGGGGCGGCTGAAACCTCTGCGGCGGTTGATAGTTCGGCTGTCCGTACGGGTTCATCGACTCTCTCCCCTTCGTTCCGATGGATTCTACGTAGGCTTCACGCGCACCTCGAATCGTGCCTCCGCTGCGGTCACGCGGGCGAGGGTTCGGAGTGTTCCAACGCCACGCGACACCACGCGGTCGGCGCCACCGACCCTCCATCCACGTGCCGACCGAGCCTGGAATCCGCTGTGCGATCTCAACTCCGGCGGACAGCTGATGTGAAGAGTTCACCTCCCAGGGGTAAGGCCCGCGCTGGGGCCCTGATGCACCGCGACGAGATGCCGGGAGATATTGTCGAAATCCTGTGGATCAGCCAGTTTCAGGCGACCACCGTTCCGGCGGTATCGGCCGCGCCGGTTGAGGCGGGGTGATCTCGCGCGGCCGTTCGAGGAGCTTGCCTTTGTGGAACAGCGCTCCGGTGCGGACGAGAGCACGAGTTCGGGTGCGTTGACCTTGTGCCAGCGGGCCTGGGTGGCTTCGATCAGCTTGTAGGCCATGGCAATTCCGGCGGCGCGAGAGCCCGGCCCCTTGGTGACCTTGGTTCGCAACCGTACCGAAGCGAAGGTCGACTCGATCGGATTTGTGGTGCGCAGGTGGATCCAGTGCTCGGCCGGGTATTTGAAGAACTCGAGCAGCACGTCGAAATCATCGTTGACCTTCGCGACAGCTTTGGGATACTTTGCGCCGTAATCGATTTCGAACGCTTTCACCGCGATCTGGGCCTTATCGATATCCTCGGCCATGTAGATGTCCTTCATCGCCGTGATAGCGCCGGGCTGTGCCGATTTCGGCAGCGCAGCAAGAACATTCGCCGATTTGTGAAACCAGCAACGCTGCTCACGGGTGGTCGGGAACACATCCCGCAGTGCGTTCCAGAACCCGAGCGCGCCGTCGCCGATCGCCAGTACCGGTGCTGTCATGCCACGTCGGCGGCAAGATGGGCACGACGGCATGGTGGAAGTGGTCATCGGCATCACCGCTCCAGCAGCCGCAGACTGGTGCCGAGCAACTCGTCCATCGCCGCTGGCGGATGGATGGCGAGCCGGTTCCGAGACCGGCGGCCGATGAGCAGCACGCGATCCCCAATGAACAGGCTCACGCGGCGACGGAGCCGGAAGGGGATCCGGAAGAACTCGTCTCCAGTTACGACAGCAACGCCGTCGACCGCCGGACTGGCGACGAGGAGCCCGTGCTTCTCGCAGCCGATGTCCAGGTGAGTCCCTGGCACCCACCCGAGCCTGGCGAGCAGATGCCGATCCAGGATCCGGCCGGCTTCACCGACTGTTGACATCCCGTAGACGACGTCGTCGCTGGCGCTTCGTACCCGGACGGGAACCGAGACCGGACCATGAATCAACTCCTGGAGGGGAGCTTGGGGCGGGACGATGGGCGCGATCATCGCAGCCACCTCCACCCCGGGAGTGCGGTGCCGCCCGACGGTGCCATGGAATCCGGCGTAGGCGTCAGAAGTTTTCGCAGGTCAGTTGCTATCGCCACAGATAACCTCCGTGTGTTCGAGTGCACTCGAACACCGGTCCGTCAGATGTGGCACGTATGCCGGATTTTTGTGCGCCTAACTCAAACCCTTTCAAATCTGCCGCGTCCCCTGGAACACCTCATCGCCAAGCTTGGCGAGCAGCCTGCTGAGGCAAGTAGTGCTCAACGCAAGAATCTCGTCCACAAGGTCTCATCGGCGAAGAGTGAGCGACGACCGTACAAGCCGAACCGGAAGCTGTCACCGGAAGAAGTACAGAATCTGGTGGCCCGTTATGAAGCGGGGATGTCGATCGCTGATCTTGCTCGTCAGTTCGGAATGCATACCCAGACGGTTGATTGTCATCTGAAACGACAAGGCGTTCAAAAGCGTGGAACTTTCAAGTTATCCCGTGAGCAAGTCGCTGAGGGAGTAGATCTTTACGCCGATGGCTGGTCGACCATAGAGATTGCCGGGAAACAACGGCGCGTTCGGATTCCGCGTCGGATCAGCGAAAAGTGCTGCGCCAGCGACTTTCTCGGCAGGTATAAGACCGTGTCCCTGGCCGACTTCCTGCACGAACATCGACGCCACATGCGAGCCCTGTGAGTACCCGACAATCGCAAAATCGGTGTTCGGGCATCGAGTTGCTTCGTCGCGCACCATATGCCGCGTGCGCTCGATACCCCCGGTGACCGACTCCGAATACGGCACGGCCGCACCGCCGTTCACGCCACCGAACGCCGCTTGATACGGCACGTATGCACGATCGACCTTACCTGCGGCCCGAACCATCAACGGCCCCAATACCGCATCTCCGAGGAACCCGGAATCGGTGTGCGGGTCGGCATCCGGCGCCGACTCCCGGTGCCCTGCACCCCAACCACGAACAACGGCATACACGCTCGCGAATCCGGCGGCTGCGCCGAAGCCACCCCGCCCACACTCGCAACCGCGAGCGCCGACACAGTCACCGCAGACAACATGCGCGGCATCAGAACCTTCTGTCGGCTGCCAGGAGGAAGGGACCACTTCGGAGCCGGTTTTGCCATGAGTATGGGACCACCCTGTTTGCCACTGATGGGACCACCTGACTAGCGGTTTTGCCAGTTATGGGACCACCCGGCGTGGCTTCGGGGCTTCCGGTCGCTCGGCCGCTGTATTGGCCAGATGAGCTACCGGGAGGTTTCGGTGATCGAGATCAGGGAGATGCTGCGGCTATGGCTGCAGGGTCGCGGCTTGCGGGAGGTGGCCCGGCTGTCGGGCACTGACCGCAAGACGGTGCGCCGGTATGTCGAGCGAGCGCAGTCGTGTGGCGTGGACCGCGACGAGGGTGTGGAGCAGTTGACCGATGAGCTGCTGGCGGCGGTGATCGCCGGGGTTCGCAGGTCTCGACCGAACGGTAAGAGCGATGTGTGGGAGACACTCGCCGGTCAGTCCGAGCAGATCAAACAATGGCTGGATCAGGGCCTGACCCTGACCAAGATTCATATTCTGCTGGCCCGCCGTGGCGTGGTGGTGTCGTATCGGACGTTGAACCGTTACGCCACAACGGAATTGGGGTTCGGGAAGCGGCGCACGACCGTGCGGGTGGCCGACTGCGAACCCGGTGCGGAAGTGCAGGTCGACTTCGGCCGGCTCGGGTTGCTGACCGACGTCGAGGGCCGTCGCCGGGTGGTGAAGGGTCTGATCTTCACCGCGGTGTATTCGCGGCACATGTTCGTCTTCCCGACCTACCGGGAAACACTCAACGACGTCATCGCCGGATTCGAAGCGGCGTGGGTGTTCTTCGACGGTGTGTTCGCTGTCGCGATCCCGGACAATATGAAAGCCATCGTCGACCGGGCGAACGCGACAGATCCCCGGTTGAACGATTCGTTCCGCGAATATGCCGAGTCTCGTGGGTTCGTGGTTGATCCGGCGCGGATCCGCAGCCCGCAGGACAAGCCCCGCGTCGAACGCTGTGTTCCTTACGCACGGTCGAATTTCTTTGCCGGAGAACAATTCCGAGACCTGGCCGACTGCCGGGAACGCGCGCAGCGGTGGTGCCGGGAGACCGCGGGAATGAGAATACATGGCACCACGCGACTACGTCCGGCCGAAGTGTTCACCACCGACGAGCACCCGAAGCTGAAACCGTTGCCCGACACTGCCTTCGATATTCCGACCTGGGTGAACCCGAAGGTCGCCCCGGACCGGCATGTTCAGATTTGTCAGGCGCTCTACAGCATTCCCGGTGATCTCGTCGGGCAGCGCCTGTCCGCCCGCGTCGACTCGCAGACGGTGAAGCTCTACTTCCGTGGCGAGTTGATCAAGGTCCACCCCCGAGTCGGAGCCGGTCGCCGCCAAACCGATCCGGCCGACCTGCCCAGCGAGCTCACCGCCTATGCGATGCGAGACCTGAATACGTTGCAACGCAAAGCATTCGATCACGGCGCTCATGTCGGTTCCTATGCGGCGGCGGTCCTCGAGCATCCACTGCCCTGGACGAAGATGCGGCAGGTCTACCGGCTGCTCGGGCTGGTGCGCCGCCACGGCGCCGACGCCGTCGACGATGCCTGCCGCCGAGCACTGGACGCCGAGGTCGTCGACGTCGGCGTCATCGACCGCATGCTCACCCGCGCCACCACCGGTCAGCAGCTGACGCTGCTGCCGCCACCGGCTCCGTCCCGGTTCGTCCGTTCCACCACCGATTTCGCGGTCAGGAGGCCGTCATGAGCGCCACTCGCCGTCCCGCCGCCGACCCGGCGGTCAAACCGATCGAGATCACCCCGGAGCTGAAGTCGCTGATGCGCAGGCTCAAGCTCGGCCAGCTCCTGGACACCCTCCCCGAGCGGTTGGCGTTGGCACGGTCGAATCGGCTGCCGCACCACGATTTCCTGGAAATGCTGTTCGCCGACGAGGTCGCCCGCCGCGACCGGCAATCCGAGCAACGCCGCGCCAAGACCGCCCACCTGGACCCGCAGATGCACCTGGCGGCATGGGACGACTCGACCGCGGTCACCTTCGACCGCGAACTCTGGGCCGAACTCACCTCGATGAGGTTCCTCGCCGACGCCTACAACGTATTGATCATGGGGCCGGTCGGGGTCGGAAAGACGTTCCTGGCCAACGCATTAGGACACATCGCGGTCCGCCGCCACCACACTGTTCACACCGAACGCGCCGACAAACTGTTCAAACGACTGCGCGGAGCACGCCTCGACAGCAGCTACGAAGACGAGATGCGCAAACTGCACCGCGTCGACTTGCTGATCATCGATGACCTGGCCCTGCACCGACTCGAAGCACCCGAGACCAACGACTTCTACGAACTGATCGTCGAGCGCCACCGCAAGGCCTCCACGGTGATCACCAGCAACCGGGAACCTCCGGAGATCCTGACCATGATGGCCGACCCACTGCTGGCGCAATCGGCGATGGACCGGCTCCAGTCCGCGGCCTACGAACTCGTCGTCGAGGGCGAATCCTACCGGCAACGGCAGAAGCCCCGCCGCGGCAAACCAGCCGATCCGGCCCACTCGGATTGACCAACAGCCCGATCGTCGGCCACCATCAGCACACGGCCCGCGACCGGACCCAACCCGGTCCCATGCTCATGGCAACCCAATGGTCCCTTCAGGCTGGCAGGCGACACCTTCCGCCGCTCAGCGAGACAACTCGTCATTTGAACGCCTCCCTCCCACAACAGATCCCGTCAGAACGAAGAGGGCACGACGGTGCACGCGGACGTGACAGCGCCAAGCAAGGTGCAGCAACGGACTCCTGCACCTGCCCCGGACAGGGGATCACTCAGATGGATTGATGGAAGATGACGCGCGAAACACGTTCCATGGCAAAGGAAGTGGTCGCGCCTTCGGGTTCTGTCATCACAGTTCCCCGGAATGCTCCGCCGCCTCGGCGCATCGCCGAAACGTCTTGGAGCGGTACTGCCCCGCAGCTCGGGCTAAACCTCGTTTGCTGAGGGTGTGCCCGCACTGGGTAGGGCCAGTTAGACCTACTGATGTGACGCTCGCAACAAAAATTCTTCAGCTGTGGTGCGTCTAGCCGCGAAATAGGCGGCAAAATGCTGTCCAACCAGGCAAAGCACGGGACGAGGCTTGTCTCCAATTCGATGGCATCCCGCAGTCGGAACTCGTTCTGGCTCGATGGGTTTGATGCCGACTGTCCTATGCCAGTGATCGTCCTCAAGGTGAGTGCCCTGACCTGCGGTGAGGAAGTAGGTGCCGATGTTGCGGTGGTTGATGGTCTGGAGGGTGAGTAGTCGATTCCTTCGGGACCGTCGAGGAGTAGGAGGCGTTGTCATCGACAGGCGTCAGCACCGATCACTTTGCGACACTGAGGGTTACGTTGTAGATGCTACCGCTGGGTGGCGGGTCCGCTGGACGGACTGCGACTGGACGGGTGGGAGACGCGCGGTCCAGGCTTGTCGACAGGAATCGGTGACGGCCGGTTCGTCGACGAAGGGGAGGGAACACCATGCCGTTGTACATGGCCTGGCGCGGGTCGCTGGAGGACCAAGGGCTATACTGGGCGCAGTGCGAGAACGGCCAGAGCTGGTCCGATCAGCAACTGGCGGTCGGGGGGTCGGCCGATCGTCCCACTCTTGCGAGTTGGCAGGGGCGTCTCTACATGGCGTGGCGGGGCATCGGATCTGACGACAGCACCAACGACAAAGGTCTGTACTGGGCGAGCTTCGACGGTCGGCAGTGGAGTGAGCAACAGCGGATCGAAGGCGTCGCTTCCAACTTCGGTCCATCGCTGGTGGCGACGTACGATCGGCTGCATCTGTACTGGAAGGGCTCGACCACCGGCGACGACACGGATGACCGGATCTATCACTCGATCTTTGACGGCACGGCATGGTCGCCCCAGCAGGTGCTGTTCGACGGACATGAGATCACCAACCACGCGCCGTCCGTGACCAGCACCCACACCTCGCGAGTATGGATGGCGGTGAAGGGTCGCGGGGCGGATCAGTCCATCACGTTGTTCTATTCGTCCGATGGAGTTTCGTGGAACTTCGGCGATGCTGTCCGCGGCCCCGACGGGGGCACACCTCTCGCACCGAGCGTCATCGGCCGAGCCACCTTCGGCGGAGGAGATGACCGGCTGCTGCTGACGTGGGTGTCGCCGGACTCGGCCGTGCACTGCGCGACTTCTGAGGACAGCGGTCGCCACTGGTCATCGGTCAATATTCCGGCCACCTCCAATGGGATCGTGGGGCTGGCGGCCTGGGGATCGGCCGACGCCTACGCTGTCTGGCGCGGGGACAGCGACGACCACAATCTGTACTGGGCCGATACCGAGGGCGGTACGACGTGGTTCGATCCGCTCACGAACGCGCCCCTTGCCGGAGGCGATCGGCTCATACCTTTCCGCGCATCGGTCGTCGGTCCCGCGATGGCCGCGTACGGCACCATGTGGAAATGACCAGGCGCCGGTCGATTTCGTGACGCGGATGAGCAACGGGGTTGCACCGGCTGCTTCGGGTTCAACAGGGAGGATCCCCAGGTCTAGGGATATCGGCGGGCCGCACGGGCGGACAAGGGTTGGGGGCAGCTCAACTCGCGAAAAGAGGTAATTATCATGGGTTCTGTCTTCGATGCGGCGGTCGGCAAGGACGGCACGCTGTTTTATACCGTCTCGGCCGACAGCAGCGTGCACGAGGGTTTCTCGAATGCGATACCGGTGCTCGGGCCGAGTTTCGCGCCGGCGGGAGCGGGTGTTGCCACCGGGATTCAGTCCGGCAACCAGTTCGACATCTTCGTGGTGGACAACTTCGGCAGGCTCACGGTCGCCTGGTCCGCGAACTTCGATCCGTTCCAGTCCAGTGCGCTGACCTCGAACGAATTCGCCCCTCCCGGAGCGCATCTGGCGACGGGCACGCAGGCCAACAATCAGCTCGATGTGTTCGTCGTCGGCAACGACGGGGCGGTGTACGTGCTGTGGGAGGCCCAGAACGGCGGATGGACGCAGCCTATCGCCCTCACGCCGGTCGGCTTCGCCCCTGCCGGAGCAGGTTTGGCGACCGGTCGGCAGGCCAACGATCAGCTCGATGTGTTCGTCGTCGGCAACGACGGCATCCTGTATGTGCTGTGGGAGGCCAACAATGGTGGATGGTCGCAACCGCTCCCCCTGACCGATCGCGAATTCGCCCCGCACGGAGCATATCTCGCGACCGGTTCGCAATCGACACTGAACGAACACAACAGCCAGCTCGACGTCTTCGTGATCGGCAACGACGGGGCCCTGTCCGTGCTATGGGAGGTGAACAACGGTGGATGGAACGGACCGTCGGCGATCACGCAGCCGCACTACCTGCCGCCAGGTGGCGGATTCGGTGTGTTCCTGCAGAAACTGCAGGGCGATCCGCCTTCGCATCAGCTCGATGTCGCGTTCGTGGCCCCCGACGGTTCGCTGTCGGTGATCTGGGAGGTCGACAACGGCGGATGGTCCGCGCCAGCCCCGATCAGCACGCCCGGTCTGGCGCTGCCCGGCGCGCCGGTCTCGGGTACGTTGTTCGACACGACGTTGTTCGCGGCGGTGCTGGTGCCGACGGTCGACCAGACCCTGGTGCAGTACGAGGTCTTCGGCGTCGGCGACGGCTGGAGCGGGCCGCATCAGCTCACTGCGGCCGGGTACATGTCCGAGCGTGCCAACAGCTCGATTTCGGTGCTGAAGACCGAGCCGCCGCACAACTCCGTCGACATCGTGCCCTTCATAACCTTCATCTTCTCGATCCTGGACGGACCGAAGGATCCCAAGACGCTGGCCCGAATCCGTTGGGAGGCAGGCGACCACGACCAGGGGGTCGCTCGGGCGCTCGAGTCCGTCGCCATGGCGCGTGAGCTCGTCTTCGAGGACGTGAAATACCGGCCGATGCTCGCGCAGCGGCTGCTGGATCCGGCCGGTCTGTATCTCGGACTGGTCGGACGCGCGGCCGAGGCCGCACAGTTGGATGCGGAATCCGCACAGATCTACGCGAGTCTCGCGAACGCCGACCCGGCCACGCACGACAATCGGTTCCAGCAGGCGCAGGCGCTGATCGCGCAGGCGCAGCAGCTGTTCGCGGCGAACCAGCCCGCCGATGCCATCGCCCGCGCCCAGGACGCGGTGGCGATCCTGCGAACCCTCGCGCCCGACAGCGACGCCTATCTCGGCGCGCTCGGGAACTGTCTGCTGTATCCGCTGACCGGATTCCTGATCTCGACGCAGCGCTGGGACGAGGCCATCGCCGCCGCACGGGAGGGCTCGGCGGCGTTCCAACAGCTCGCCACCACCGACCCGAATCAGCCGGTGCACCGATACGACCTCGCCCGCGCGAATATCCAACTCGGACAGGCGTGGTGGGGCAAAGGCGATCTCACGCAGGCGTTCGATCGGATCGAGGCCGCTCTCGCGATCGCGCGGAAACTGGTCGCCGAGGATGTGAGCTATCGGGGTGCGCTCGGCGAATGGCTGCTGTACCCGATGACGACTTTCCTCATGGTCCAACAGCGCTGGGACGAGGCCATCGCGGCGGGTGGGGAGGCGCTGACCGTGTTCGAGCAGCTGGCGGCCGCGGAGCCGAACGTTCCCGGGCACCGGTACGACACGGGGCGGGCGCAGATCGAGGTGGGAGAGGCGTGGTGGGGCAAGCCCGATCCGACTCGGGCCATCGACCATGTGCAGGCCGCGATCGCGATCATCCGCAGGCTGATCACCGACAATCCGACCTACCGCTATGCCCTAGCACAATGGCTGGAGTTCCCGCTGAGTGCGTATCTGCAGGCAACCGGTCGGCGGGCCGACGCGATCGCCGCGGAGAGCGAGGCCGTCGACATCCTGACCGTCCTGGCCGCCGCCGACCCCGACCACTACACCACCCGGCTCGCCGCGGCACGCCGGCGACTCGCCGACCTGCGCGCGGGAGCCTGAACGCGTCGCGCCCTCACTACCGTGAGCTGGCACGACCCCAATTGCCACATTAGACCGGAACATGATGGCGCAGCGATCGTTTCCGGGCAGAAAGTCCCAGCGTATCGGGTGGAAAATGGGCCACGATTACGGCCTTTCGTGACATGATCAAGTCGGTTGTCCAGATCCTCGCGGTGCCTCGTCAAGCTACGCATGGAAGGTAATCCGGCAGCCAGATCTTCGAGTCGACGGCGAAGTCGCGTTTGGGTTCGGCGTGCTGGTTGCGCCGGCGGATGTAAGCGCCGATGGCGTCGTCCTGTTCGCCGTGGCTGCGGCGGTCGGTGCCGCCCAGGGCGAAGTACCGCAGCGCGGTGAACTCGCACTCGATCCAGTTCAACCAGCTGGAATAGGTTGGCAGGAACACCAGCTCAACGTCGTTTCCTGTGCACCAGTCGAGCACCTCACGGCGTTTGTGCGGGGAGAAGTTGTCGACGATCACGTACAGTTTCTCACCGGGCCACCGAGACCGTAGCGACTGCAAGAACGAGCGAAACTCGGTCCAGCGCTTGCGATCTCGGATCCGGTAGTACAGCTGGCCGGTGGCCAGGTCGAAGGCGCCGAACATGTGTCGCACGCCCTGGGTGCGGTGATAAGTGGCCCGCAACCGCTTCGGCTCGCGTCGCGGCTGCCAGCCGCGGCCGGGCACGGGGTTGCAGGTTGAGCGGCCCGAACTCATCGACACAGACCACACGACCGTCGGCGGGCGGGTGGTCGTAGAGGTCCAGTACCCGGTTCATCTTCGCGGTGAACTCCGGATCTTTCCCGGCCTTCCAGGTCCTGGTGGCCTGCCATGAGATGCCCTGATCCTTCAGGATCTTCCGCAGCGTCTCCCGGCTGAATCCGGCGTAGGAGTCAGAAGTTTTCGCAGGTCAGTTGGTGTCGCCACAGGTAACCTCCTTGTGTTCGAGTGCACTCGAACACCGGTCCGTTAGATGTGGCACGTATGCCGCGTTTCTGTGCGCGAGGGGGGACTTGAACCCCCACGTCCGTGGACACCAGAACCTAAATCTGGCGCGTCTGCCAATTTCGCCACTCGCGCTTGATGGTACGACCGTCCAAACTCTACCGGGGTTGACCGGGGAAGCGAAGCTTGGGGCCGGGGTGTCGTACTCATGAGTAACCCTACCAGGGATTATAACAATCTGGTAACTGTCAACATGAGGGGCGCTCATGTTTCATACGCGTTGGTAACCGAGTGGACCAGCGGGTTCAAACATGAGGAGGGGTCATGTTTCTACCGATTCTGGTACGGAGGTACCTGAATACGTGTGGGTAGCGGGCGTGGCTGGGGGCAAACGTGAGGATTTCCTCATGATTTTGTGCCATCCTCGCCCGTACCAAGCCGATTGGCGCAGGAGCGGTCGTGCCCGGGAGGGAGCGGCGTGTCCCCGCAGGCGTGTCGCAACGAGAAGGAAGTCGAAGCGTCTTGACTATCAACGAGAGCACCGAGACCGGTACGGAACAGGCGAAGGTAGTTGGGGCACAGCGCGGTGCGAACGGTACTAATGGGGCGGTCAGGGCACCGCTCGTCGATCGTTTACTGACCGGGACGCCGTATGCACTGGCGTTCGGCGGTCAGGGCGCCCAGTGGCTGGGCGAGCTGGAGGAGATCGGGCGCGACAGCGCGCTGGAGCCAGAGTTGACCGCGCTGGTCAACGAGGCGGCCGCGCTGCTGGAACCCGTTGCGGCGCAACTGCTCGTCGTGCGCCCCGTCGGCTTCGATCCGATCGGCTGGATGCTCGAGGACGAACTGGTCGACGCCGACCAGGGCGAGACCTCGGCCGCGCCGTCGGCGGCGGAACTGCGCGCGGCGGCCGTCTCCATGCCCGGCGTGCTGCTGACCCAGATCGCGGCGCTGCGGGCGCTGCGGCTGCAGGGCCTCGACCCGGCCGCGCACGCGCCGGTCGCCGTCATCGGCCATTCGCAGGGCCGCCTCGCCGCGACGGCGATCGAGACCGGTGGCCGTCGCGACGCCGAACTGCTCGCCATCGCCCAATTGATCGGCGCCGCGGGCAGTTTGATCGCACGCAGGCGCGGGCTGATGCCGGTGGGTGAGGCCGCGCCGATGGTCGCGGTGTCGAATGTGGACCCGGAGCGGCTGCGCGCGGTGGTCGCCGAGGTGTCCGAGGGCGTCGATCCCGCTGCGGCGGCTGTGGTCTCGATCCGCAACGGCCGCAGGCGGGCCGTATTGTCCGGCACCCCGGCACAATTGGCGCGGGTGCGGGAGCACTGCGCACGGATCCACGAGGCGGAGAGCCGGGAGCGGGACGGAAAGACGCGCGGCGGTGCGGTTTTCGCGCCCGTCTTCGAGGACGTGGCCGTCGATGTCGCCTTCCATCACCCGGCGCTCGCCGAAACCGTCGACCTGGTCCGCGGCTGGGCCGCGCAGTGCGGTATCGACGCCGAGCTGGCCGGTGGGCTCACCCGGGAGATCCTGGTGGACCCGATCGACTGGGTCGAGGTGGTCGACGGTGCGGTTGCCGCTGGCGCGCAATGGATTCTGGACCTGGGGCCGGGCGATCTGCTGACCCGCCTCACCGTCGGCTCGCTGAAGGGCTCCGGGGTCGGCATCGTCGCCGCCGCTACCCGCGCGGGCCAGCGCAGCCTACTCACCCCCGGCGCCGCGCCCGAGGTGGCCAAGCCGTGGTCGGCCTTTGCGCCGCGCCCGGTGCGCCTGCCGAACGGGCGGATCGTGGTGGAGACCGCGTTCACCCGGTTGACCGGACGCTCGCCGGTGCTGCTCGCCGGTATGACCCCCACCACCGTCGACGCGAAAATCGTTGCCGCGGCGGCGAATGCGGGCCACTGGGCGGAGCTCGCCGGCGGCGGCCAGGTGACCGAGCAGATCTTCGCCGACCGGGTGGCCGAGCTGAAGACGCTGCTGCGGCCCGGCCGCACTGTGCAATTCAACTCGCTGTTTCTCGACCCGTACCTGTGGAAGCTGCAACTGGGCGGTAAGCGCCTGGTGCAGCGGGCCCGTCAGGCGGGCGCCCCGTTCGACGGCGTCATCGTCACGGCCGGTATCCCGGAGCTCGACGAGGCCGTCGCGCTCATCCGGGAGCTGACCGAAATCGGTTTCTCCCATGTGGCTTTCAAGCCGGGCACGGTGGCGCAGATCCGCGCCGTACTGCGCATCGCCGACGAGGTCCCGGACTACCCGGTGATCATGCACATCGAGGGCGGCAGGGCCGGCGGCCACCACTCCTGGGAAGACCTGGACGACCTGCTGCTGGAGACCTACGCGGAACTGCGCTCCCGCGACAACGTCGTCGTCTGTGTCGGCGGCGGCATCGGAACCCCTGAGCGCGCAACGGAATACCTCACCGGTGAGTGGGCGGCCGCGCACGGCTACCCGGCGATGCCGCTGGACGGCGTGCTGGTCGGCACCGCGGCCATGGCGACGCTGGAGGCCACCACCGCGCCCGAGGTGAAACAGTTGCTGGTGGACACCCCCGGCACCCCGCACTGGGTCGGCGCGGGCACCGCCTCGGGTGGAATGGCTTCCGGCCGTAGCCAATTGGGCGCCGACATCCATGAGATCGACAATGCCGCCTCGCGCACCGGCCGCCTGCTGGACGAGGTGGCCGGCGACGCCGCCGCCGTCGCGAAGCGCCGCGACGAGATCATCGCGGCCCTGAACGCAACGGCCAAGCCGTATTTCGGCGATGTGGCCACGATGACCTATCTGGAGTGGCTGGAGCGCTACGTCGAACTCGCCGTCGGCCTGGACCGCCGCAAGGATTTCGACTGCGGTAGCGACCTGGGTGAGGCGTTCCTCGACGCCACCCGCTCGGTCTGGCTGGACATCACCTGGCGCGACCGCTTCGCGGAAATGATGCGGCGCACCGAATCCCGGATCAACCCGGCCGACCGCGGGGAAATCCCAACGCTTTTCGGCACCGACGACGAATTCGAGAACCCGGTCGCCGCGCTGTGCGCACTGCGCGAACAGTACCCGTCGATCGCGAATACGCTGCTGCACCCGGCAGATGTGCCGTTCTTCATCGCGCTGTGCAAGACGCCGGGCAAGCCGGTGAATTTCGTCCCGGTGGTGGACGGCGACGTGCGCCGCTGGTGGCGTTCGGATTCGCTGTGGCAGGCGCACGATCCGCGCTACTCCGCCGATCAGGTGTGCGTCATCCCCGGCACGGTGGCCGTCGCGGGCATCACCCGGGTGGACGAGCCGGTCGGCGAGCTGCTCGACCGTTTCGAACAGGACACCGCCTACTCGCTGGTGCGCGCGGGCGTCGTACCCGTCGCGGTGGACGCGCGCCGGGTCGCCGGCGTCACCGCGGGCCCGATCGATACGGTGCTGGCCGCGCCGGACGTGCAGTGGGCGGGCCGCACCACCATCAACCCGGTGCACCGGCTCGGCGATCTGGACGAGTGGACCGTCGACGGCAAGGGCGCCGTGCATCCGCGGACCGGCGCCACGCTGGTGGAGACCACCGGACCCGAGGACGAGAGCGCCTACGTCGAGCTCACCGTTCCGCTGCTCGGCCGCGACGCGGTGCGGATCAGGATCACCGTTCCGGTCTCGACCTACAACGGTGGTGCCCCGGTGATCACCGCCGCCGATGCCGATACGGCGATGAAGGCGCTGCTGGCCGTCGCGGCCGGTAAGGAACTGCCCGAGGTGAAGGGGCGCACCGCGCACCTCAACCTGGCCTGGACCCCGGACCTGCGCGCCGACCATGCGGGCGTCACCGGCAGCGGCCTGCCCGCCAATCTGAGCACGCTGGGTCGCACCGTCCCCGACGTGCTGGTCGGCGCGTGCTGGCCCGCCGTCTTCGCCGTGCTCGGCGCGACCCGCACCGCCGATGACGAGAGCGTCATCGAGGGCATGCTCGACCTGGTCCACCTCGATCACCAGATCGATCTGGTCGGTGAATTGCCCTCGGCCACAAGCGTTCTCGCTGTCCGCGCGGAGGCGGGGGAGACGCTCGACACCGATATGGGCCGGGTGGTCGAGGTCAAGGTGAAGGTCACGGCGATGCTGGACCGGCCGGAGACCGGAATGTCCATGCCGACGGTCGCGACGCTCACCGAGCGCTTCGCCATCCGCGGCCGCAACGGGGCGGGCGTGCTCACCGATCCGCCGCGCGCCGCGGGCACCGCCGCCGCGGCCGCCGACACACCGCGCCGCCGCAGGCGCGATGTGGTCGTCACCGCGCCGCGCACCATGAACGCGTTCGCCGCGGTCTCCGGCGATCACAACCCGATCCACACCAGCGATAACGCCGCCAAACTCGCCGGGCTCGGCAGCCCGATCGTGCACGGCATGTGGCTTTCCGCCGCGGCACAGCATGCGGTTTCCGCCGTGGATCCCGAAAGCTCCGTTCCCGCAAGGACTTTGACCGCGTGGACGGCCCGCTTCCTCGGCATGGTCCGGCCGGGCGCGCAGATCGACGTCCGGGTCGAGCGGATCGCGGTCGACGCGGGCAGCGAGATCGTCGAGGTCTCCTGCCGGACCGGCGGCGACCTGGTGCTGACCGCCACCGGTCGCACCGCCGCGCCGAAGACCGTGTACGCCTTCCCCGGCCAGGGCATTCAGCGCAAGGGCATGGGGCTGGACGCGCGGAGCCGGTCCAAGGCGGCCAAGGAGATCTGGGACCGCGCCGACAAGCACACTCGCTCGGCGCTCGGCTTCTCGATCCTGGCCGTGGTGCGCGACAACCCGACCTACCTCAAGGCGCGCGGCGTCGAGCACCGGCACCCGGACGGCGTGCTGCACCTGACCCAGTTCACCCAGGTCGCGATGGCGACCCTCGGCGTCGCGCAGATCGCCGAACTGCGCGAGGCGGGTGCGTTCGTCGACGGTGCGATGCTGGCCGGGCATTCGGTCGGCGAGTACAACGCGCTGTCCGCGGTCGCCGGGGTGCTGCCGCTGGAGGCGGTGCTGGAGGTGGTGTTCCAGCGCGGCTCCGCGATGCATCAGCTGGTGCCGCGAGATACGCAGGGACGCAGCAACTATCGGATGGCCGCCATCCGTCCCTCGCAGATGGGGATGAGCGACGACGAGGTGGTGCCGTTCGTGCGGAGCGTCACCGAGCGGTCCGGTGAATTCCTCGAGGTGGTGAACCTGAACCTGCGCGGCTCGCAGTACGCGATCGCGGGCACGGTGGCCGGCCTGGAGGCGCTGGAGACCGAGATCGAAAGGCGGCGTTCCGAATTCGGCGGTAAGCGGGCCTTCATCCTGGTGCCCGGCATCGACGTGCCGTTCCATTCGACGGTGCTGCGCAAGGGTGTTCCGGAATTCCGGCAGAAGCTCGAACAGCTGCTGCCCGCCGATCTGAACGCGGAAACCCTTATCGGACGCTACATTCCGAACCTGGTGCCGCGACCGTTCTCGCTGGAGCGGGAATTCGTGCAGGAGATCGCGGATCTGGTGCCGTCCGAGCCGCTGACCGAGGTGCTGGCCGACTTCGACGGCTGGGCCGCCCGCCCGGCCGATCTGTGCCGGGTGGTGTTGATCGAACTGCTCGCCTGGCAGTTCGCCAGCCCGGTGCGCTGGATCGAGACGCAGGACCTGCTGTTCACCGATGCGGCGCACGGCGGTCTCGGCGTCGAGCGGTTCGTCGAAATCGGTTTGGGCGCAACGCCGACCGTCGCCAACCTGGCCAGCCAGACCTTGAAGCTGCCGCGATTCAGCGGCGCGACCGTCGAGGTGCTCAATATCGAGCGCGAGGCGGGCATCGTGTACGCGACTGACGCCGATCCGGCGCAGGTCGACGAGCCGGTCGACGAACCCGTCGAAACCACAAGCGCCGCACCGGCTCCCGTGGCCGCGGCGCCCGCGCCGGTGCAGAGCTCCGGCGGCCCGCGCCCCGACGACATCGCCTTCACCGCCGCCGACGCCACCCGCGTGCTGATCGCGCTGTGGACCAGGCTGCGGATGGATCAGATCGGCCCGGTGGACACCATCGAGGGCCTGTGCGACGGCGTTTCGTCGCGGCGGAACCAGCTGCTCGTCGACCTGGGTTCGGAGCTTTCGCTCGGTGCCATCGACGGTGCCGCCGACGCCGATATGGGCGCGCTCTCGGCCACCGTCGAACGGTTGGCCCGCACCTACAAGCCGTTCGGCTCGGTGCTGTCCGACGCCATCGGAGACCACCTGCGCAAGGTGTTCGGTCCGTCCGGCAAGCGGCCCGCCGCCATCGCCGAGCGGGTGAAGAAGGTGTGGGAACTCGGTGACGGCTGGGCCAGCCACGTCACCGCCGAGGTTTCGCTCGGCACCCGGGAGGGCGCCAGCGTGCGCGGCGGCGACCTTGGCGGGCTGGTGTCCGGCGCGCTCGGCGACGGTGCCGCGGTGGATGCCGCGATCGACGCCGCCGTGCAGTCGGTGGCCGCGCGCCGCGGTATCACGGTGTCGCTGCCGAGTGCGGGCGGTGGCGGCGGCGCGACCGTCGACGCGGCCGCGCTCGGCGAATTCACCGAGCAGATCACCGGCCGCGACGGCGTGCTCGCCACGGCGGCCAGGGTGGTGCTCGAGCAGCTCGGCCTCAGCGAGCGGGTTTCGGCGCCGGAGGCGACCGCCGATTCGCTGGTGGACCTGGTTTCGGCCGAATTGGGTTCGGACTGGCCGCGTTTGGTCGCGCCGGTATTCGATGCCCGCAAGGCCGTGCTGATCGACGATCGCTGGGCGACCGCCCGCGAGGATCTTGCCCTGCTGTGGCTGGGCGAGGACGCCGACAATGCCGAACTGCCGGTCACCGGATATCTGGGTGCGGGCGAAGCCGTTGCCGCACAGGCGAACTGGTGGCGGGATCGGGCGCGGCACGAGGCCCGCTCGGTGTTGGCGGGTGTGTACGAGCGGATCGCCGATGCCGCGCTGAGCACCGAGGAGCCCGGCCAGTGGTCCGCCGATATCGCCGTGATCACCGGTGCCAGTAAGGGTTCCATCGCGGCGGCGGTCACCGGCCGACTGCTGGCGGGCGGCGCCACCGTCGTCGTCACCACCTCCGGACTCAACGACGACCGGCTGTCCTTCTACCGAAAGCTGTACCGCGACAACGCGAGGCACGGTGCGGCCCTGTGGGTGCTGCCCGCGAATATGGCCTCCTACCAGGATGTCGACGCCGTCATCGACTGGGTCGGCAACGAGCAGGTGGACAGCGCGGGCGGGGCGAAGGTCAAGGTCAAGGACGCGATGACGCCCACCCTGCTGCTGCCGTTCGCGGCGCCGCGGGTCGCGGGCGATCTGAGCGATGCGGGCGCCCGCGCCGAAATGGAGATGCGGGTGCTGCTCTGGTCGGTGGAGCGGCTGATCGGCGGCCTGTCCAAGCTGGGCGCCGACCACGATGTCGACGCGAAACTGCATGTGGTGCTGCCGGGTTCGCCGAACCGCGGCATGTTCGGCGGTGACGGCGCCTACGGCGAGTCCAAGGCCGCCCTCGACGCCGTCGTCGCCAAGTGGCGGGCCGAGAAGTCGTGGTCGAGCCGGGTGACGCTGGTGCACGCGCTGATCGGCTGGGTGCGCGGCACCGGGCTGATGGGGCACAACGATCCGATGGTCGCCGCGGTCGAAAAGGCCGGCGTGCACACCTGGTCCACCGCCGAGATGGCCGACGAACTGCTCAAGTGGTGCACCATGCGTGCGCGGCAGGTGACCATCGCCGGGCCGCAGCAGATCGACCTGACCGGCGGATTGGCAAGGGCCAAGCTGGATCTGCCCGCGCTGGCCAAGGAGGCCGCCGAGGCGGCCGACCTCGCGGTCGAGGAAATCGCGGGCGGAGCGACCATTCCCGCGCTGCCCACACCGCCGACCGCTTCCTCGGCGCTTCCGGTGCCCGAATGGGGCAGTGTCACCGCCGATCTCGCCGATATGGTGGTGATCGTCGGTGCGGCCGAACTCGGTCCGTACGGCTCGTCGCGCACCCGGTTCGAGATGGAGGTCTCCGACGAGCTCTCCGCCGCCGGCGTGCTGGAGCTGGCCTGGACCACCGGCATGGTGCGGTGGGAGAACGAGCCCAAACCCGGCTGGTACGACACCGAATCCGGTGACTACGTACCGGAATCCGAACTCGCCGAGCGCTACCACGATGCGGTGGTGGCCCGGTGTGGCGTGCGCCGCTACGGCGACGACGGCGAAATGGTCGACAACACAGCGCCTTTGATGACGTCGGTGTTCCTCGACCAGGATCTGTCGTTCACCGTCGGCAGCGAGGCCGAGGCGCGCGCATTCCATCAGGCGAACCCGGAGCAGACGATCATCACCCCGGTCCCGGATTCCGGCGATTGGACGGTAACGCGCAAGGCGGGCACCGAGATTCGCGTGCCGCGCAAGGCGAAGCTGTCCCGCACGGTCGGTGGCCAGATACCCACCGGCTGGGATCCGGTGATCTGGGGTATCTCCGCCGATATGGCGAATTCCGTAGACCGCGTCGCGCTCTGGAATATCGCCTGCACGGTGGATGCGTTCATCGGCTCCGGGTTCAGCCCGTCGGAATTGATGAGCTGGGTGCATCCGAGCCTGGTCGCCAACACGCAGGGCACCGGTATGGGCGGCATGTCCTCGATGCGCTCGCTCTACATCGACAACCTGCTGGGCGAGTCGCGTCCGAACGACATTCTGCAGGAAGCACTTCCGAACGTCGCGCTGGCGCATGTGGTGCAGTCCTACGTCGGCAGCTACGGCGCGATGGTGCATCCGGTCGCGGCCTGCGCTACGGCGGCGGTATCGGTCGAGGAGGGCGTGGACAAGATCCGCCTCGGCAAGGCCGATGTGGTTGTCGCGGGCGGCTACGACGATCTCGGCATCGAGGGCATCGTCGGATTCGGTGATATGTCGGCCACCGCGGATTCGGCGGTCATGAGCGCCAAGGGCATCAGCGACCGCTACTTCTCCAGGGCCAACGACCGGCGGCGCGGCGGCTTCGTCGAATCACAGGGCGGCGGAACGATTCTGCTCGCCCGCGGCGATATCGCGCTGGAGATGGGGCTGCCGGTGCTCGGCGTCATCGCCTTCGCCCAGTCCTTCGCCGACGGCGTGCACACCTCGATTCCGGCGCCCGGCCTCGGTGCGCTCGGCGCGGGTCGCGGCGGCCGCGAATCCCGGCTCGCCGCCGAACTGCGCAAGCTCGGCGTCGGCCCGGACGATATCGCGGTGGTCTCCAAACACGACACCTCCACCGCCGCAAACGATCCCAACGAATCGGAGCTGCACGAGCGGTTGGCCGAGGCGCTGGGCCGCACGGACGGCAACCCGCTGTTCGTGGTGTCGCAGAAGAGCCTGACCGGTCACGCCAAGGGCGGTGCGGCCGCCTTCCAGCTGATCGGGCTGTGCCAGGTGCTGGAAAACGGTGTGGTGCCGCCGAATCGGAGCCTCGACTGCGTCGACGACAAGATGCGGGCCTACCCGCATCTGGTGTGGCCGCGGCAGCCGCTGCGGTTCGGCGAGCGATTCGCGCTGAAGGCCGGCCTGGTCACCTCGCTCGGCTTCGGGCATGTGTCGGGTCTGCTCGCGGTGGTGCATCCGCAGGCGTTCGTCCAGGCGATCGAGCCGGGGCGGCGCGAGGAGTATCAGCGCCGGGCCGAGGAGCGCGTGCTGCGGGGACGGCAGCGGTTCGCCGAGGCGATGTGCGGCGGCGCCCCGCTGTACGAGCGTCCCGCGGATCGCCGACTGGGCCCGGATGGCACGCCCGCCAAGCAGATTCGGCAGTTGGAGGCCGATGTACTGCTGTCGCCGGAGGCCCGTTTGGCCGCCGACGGCCGGTACCGGGCCGACGGGTTCGGATGCAATACCGGGCAGGGTAGTGACACAGCCGCGCGGGCCAGGTCGTAGGCTGCGCGTCTGTGACGATCCTCGGTATCGGTTTGGACTTGGTGACCATCTCCGAGTTCGCCGAACAACTGCAGCGCGCCGGAACCACCATGCTCCGGGAGAGTTTCACCGCCGGTGAACGCCGGTACTGCCAGAGCAAGGGGACCGATCCGGCGCGCAGCTACGCGGCGCGGTGGGCGGCGAAGGAGGCGGTGCTCAAGGCTTGGGCATCGTCTCGGTTCGCCCGCAGCCCGCAGATCGGCGACAATCCGTATCCGCTCATCGAAGTTGTCAACGACGCATGGGGCAGGCCGAGCATCAAACTGCACGGCCTCGCCGCCGAATTCCTGCCTCGCGCAAGGGTTCACCTGTCGCTGACGCACGACGGCGACACGGCTGCGGCGATGGTGGTGCTGGAGGATCCAGGCGAACTGGCCGATCTGATCGCGGGCCGCGAACCGAACAAGTGATTCCGTAAGAACATTGGGTAGCTCCTTGTAGTCACCGGGGCGTGCAGAGGTAACCGGTGATCATCGCAACGAGCTCGTTTTCCAGCCGCGTGGTATCGATGGGGTCCGGTGCGGCGATGAGCGGGTGCACGGTGAGTTCCACGGTGGTCGCCACAAGTCGGGCGGCGGTGTCCCTGTCCCGGACCCGGACTTCCGCGTGGCGTTCGAACAGGTCCCGCAGATCACCGACCACCTCCCACTCGTGCCCGATGAGCCTGGCCCGCAACTCCTCTGAGTTGGGCGCCTGTTCGATCATGATCCGCAGCAGCTGTGGGTCGTCGAGGTGATTCTCGATCACCACTCGCACGAACGCCCTGATGATTGCCTCGAGCGATTCGGGCCGATCCCGGTACCGGCGGATCGTGTCGGCGGCTCTGTCGTTGTCGAGGTGGCGGGTGAGCAGCTCGGCCAGGATCGAGTCCTTGTTCGGGTAGTACTGGTACAGCGATCCGATCGAGATTCGCGCCCGCTCGGCGATCCGGTTCGTAGTGCCCGCGGCGTAGCCGTGCTCGGCGAAAATGTGAGCAGCGGCGGTGAGAATGCGCTCGCGGGTGAGCTCGGCCCGGAGCTGTCGTGGCTGTTTACGTGGCTGAAGCCGGCGCTGTTCCGACGTCATGTCACCTCCTGCGAATAGACGGAAAGCGAGTAGTCAAAAACTGAGTAATTGCTCATAATTGTGCCATGACCTGGAGTAATGCCGTCAAAGAGATCCGTCCGCGTCGGCTGCCCTTCGACGCGGTCCGCGCACGGCTCGGTGAGCCGGGCGCATTGGCGAAGGCCAAGGTCCACGACCGCATAGACCGGCATTTCCACCACTTCATCGCGCATTCCCCGTTCCTGGCGATGGCGACCGCGGATGCGGCGGGTCTGCCCGACTGTTCGCCGCGCGGTGACTACCCCGGATTCGTCAAGGTGCTCGACGAGCGCACGCTCGCGATCCCCGACCGGCCGGGCAACAAACTCGCCGACTCGTTCCGCAATCTCGCCGAGAACGACGGGATCGGGCTGATGTTCGTCGTCCCCGGCGTGCGAGAAGTGTTGCGGGTCAACGGTCGTGCGTACCCCACCGATGAACCCGACGTGCTCGCCCGGATGCGGATCGAGGGCAAGGAGGCGGAGCTGGCGCTCATCGTGGAGGTGGCGGAGGCCTTCTTCCACTGTGGCCGCGCGCTGCTCCGGTCCCGGCTGTGGGATCCGGCGAGTCAGGCGCTGGGCGCGGAGTTGCCGTCCGCGGGTGAGATGGCCGCCGAGCAGGTCGCCGAGCGGATGGGGCTCGAGGCCGATCCGGCGGAGATCGATGGCTCGCTCGAAGCCGCCTACCGGCGGTTGTACTGAGGTGACGGGTATGCAGCGAACAATTCTCGAACGAGTGGAGCCGGTCGCGCAGGGCGTCGTCTCGCTCGTCCTGCGTGGCGCCGAAGGCCCACTGGTCCCGTGGGATCCGGGCGCGCACATCGATCTGGTCCTGCCCAACTGGCTGACCCGGCAGTACTCTCTGTGCGGGAACCCGGCCGATCACGACAGCTATCGGATCGCCGTCCGGCACGACCGGCTCAGCCGGGGCGGCTCGGAGTATATCCACCTGTTCCTGCGCACAGGCCGTACGCTCGAAGTCTCGTTGCCGCGCAACAACTTTCCCCTGTTGCCCGCACCGGAGTACCTATTCTCGCCGGCGGGATCGGTATCACCCCGATCATGCCGATGCTGGCTGCCGCGGTCCGGGCGGGGGCCGTTGCGAGATTGGTGTACGTGGGCAGGTCGGTGGCCACCATGCCGTTCGCCGACGAACTCCGGACCGTACATGGCGATCGGGTGCGCATCTACACCTCCGAGGAGCACGGCAGGCCCGACTTCGCCGCACTGGCGACCGGGCTCGGCCCTCGGGCGCTGGTGTACTGCTGCGGCCCTGCGGCGATGCTCGACGCGGCTGAGGCGGCGTTCGCCGCGCAACGGCTGCACCTCGAGCGATTCCGGCCCGCGATCAAGGAGTTCGCGCCCAATACGCCGTTCGAGGTGCACTGCGTCCGGTCAGGACAGACCGTGCCGGTCGACGCGGACGAGTCCGTGCTGGACGCGTTGCACCATGCGGGATATCCGGTACCGTCCGGTTGCCGCGAAGGGGTTTGCGGCAGTTGCGAAATCACCGTCGTCGAAGGGGAACCGGAGCATCGCGACGACGTCGGCGCACCGCCCGGCCGCATGTACTGCTGTGTCTCCCGCGCACTGTCGTCCCGTCTCGTCGTCGACCTTTGATCAGTGGCTCAACCGTGAATGCTGGCCTACCCCAACCCTTTTGCTGTTCCGATCCGGCTCAGCGGGCGAGCGCCACCGGGAGGATGCCGGCTTCGGCCTCGGCTTCGCGGACGTCGTAAGCGGTTCGCGCGGCGGCGATTTCGTTCTGATGCGCTTCGGTCCAGACGACCAGGGATTTGATGGTGGTGTGCAGGCTCGCGCCCATGGATGTCAGGGCGTAGTCGACGCGCGGGGGGACGGTCGGGTAGACCGTGCGGTCGACGAGGCCGTCACGTTCCAGTTGACGCAGGGTGCGACTGAGCATGCGCTGGCTGACGCCCTCGATCTTGCATTTGAGTTCACTGAAGCGCAGGGTGCGTTCCTCCAGGTGCGCGATGACCAGCAGGGACCATTTGTCGGCGACGCGGTCCAGGATCTGGCGGACCTCGCAGTCGTTGCGCGAGTCCCAGTGGTCGGTGTACTGGCCGGAGCCGGTATCCGCGCAGTAACCGGGTGATTCGAATGTGCCGTCTTCCACAAGATCGGATTCTGCCGAAAGCTCTTCTCGGTAACAAGAAGTAACCGACCACACCGTCGGAAACCAAAGTTTTCGGGAGAGCCTTCGATGTTGAAATCCAAACCCGCCGCGGTCTTCACCGAGATGTCCGTCCATGCCTGGGCGGTCCTCGCCGTGCTGTGCGGGGCGATCTTCCTGGAGGGCATCGACATCGCGATGCTGAATGTGGCATTGCCGTCCATTCGCGCCGACCTCGACCTGTCCACCGGAACCCTGAGCGGCGTGGTGTCCGCATATGTCCTCGGCTACGGCGGCTTCATGCTGCTGGGCGGGCGCGCCGCCGACCTGTTCGGGCGGCGGCGGGTATTCCTGTTCTGGCTCACCGTATTTGTGCTGTTTTCCGGCCTGGGCGGACTGGCGACCAGCGGCTGGATGCTGCTGACCGCCCGGTTCGTCACCGGCGTTGCGGCGGCGTTCATGGCGCCCGCTGGGCTGTCGCTGATCACCACCAATTTCGCCGAGGGGCCGGTGCGCAATCGGGCATTGCTGGTATACGCGGGGGTGGCCGCGGGCGGCTTCTCGCTCGGCATGGTGGCCGGTGGACTGCTGACCGCGCTGGGCTGGCGCTGGGTGTTCTTCGCGCCGGTCGTATTGTCGGCATTCATCCTGCTGGCGGCGAGTGCGCTGGTGCGCGACAGCGATGCGCCGCAGGCGATCCGGGGCCGGATCGACGTGATCGGCGCACTGTCGGTGACCGGTGCGATGATGGCACTGGTCTACGGGGTGGTTCGCCTGGAACACGCCGGTGACGGCGCCGCGGTGACCGCGCTCGTGTTCGCGGCGGGGGCAGTGCTGCTGGCGGTATTCGTGGTCAACGAGCGGCGCACCGCCGAACCGCTGGTCCGGCTCGGCATCCTGCGGTCGGCGAACCTGGTGCGCACCGATCTGATCGCGCTGCTGTTCGTGGGATCGTTCGCCGGATTCCAGTTCCTCGCCACCCTGTACTTCCAGGAACTGCGCGGCTGGAGCACGGTGCAGACGGGCCTGGCCATGGCCGTCATCGGCGTCGACGCGATTCTCGCGCCGGTGCTCACCCCGCGGCTGGTGGATCGGTTCGGCAGTGCCCGTGTGGTTTTCGGTGGGATCGTGCTGGCCGCGCTCGCTTACCTGCTGATGGCGCCGACCGGCCTGGACCGGGCATATGCGACCATGCTGCCCGCGCTGTTGCTGCTCGGCGTCGCGTTCTCGCTGGTCTACGGTCCGCTGACCATCGCCGCCACCGACGGTATCGCCGAGGAGGAGCACGGTCTGGCCGGTGGTCTGCTCTATACCGCCTTCCAATTCGGTTTCGCGCTGGGCATTTCCACGGTGACGGCGGTGCATGTCGCGGTGCTCGGATACGGCGCGAGCGGCATCGAGGCGATGCGTTCGGCGCTGCTGGTTCCGGTGATCGCCGCGATGGCGGCCGGGGTGGTCGGTGCGTTCGGCCTGCGCCGCGGCGCATCCGCCGCGGAAGCGGTGTAGGTCTTCTCGGAGTCAGCGCTCAAGCCTTGCCGCTGGAGCGCGACTCCTTCTCCGCCACAAGCAGATACGCGACCATGAGCCGCTTCAGCTCGGCCACCGCGTCGGCGTGGCTCTGTTCGTCCTGCACCGAGAAGTTCAGCATCGAATAGACCACGTGCACCAGCACCTCGGCCATCATGGTGCGCCGGACCCGGGGGGTGCGCGGGGTGAGCGGCCGCAACATCTGCGACACCACCTCTGCGAATTCCTTCTCGTGTATCGCGCCGGTGGCCCTGGTGGACGGGGTGGACTGCATGGCGAGCCACACCTCGCGCCGCGACGGGTCGGTGACCCAGAGGTTGGCCAGATGGTCGACGAACTGGTTCATATGCCGCAGCCAGTCCAGCGACGGGATTTCGCCGTGGAAATCGGCCAGCTCCTGTGAAACCGCCACCAGGTCTTGCCGATTCAACTCGCAGACGATCACATATTTGTTGGCGAAGAACTGATACAGCGTGCCGATCGGCACCTCGGCCCGCGCCGCCACCTCTTCACAGGTGAACGACTCGAAGCCGACCTCGACCAGCAATTCCCGCGACGCCTGCAACAGCGCGTCGAACTTGCGTTTGGAACGTTCCTGCGTCGGCCTGCGGCGCGGCATGAGCTCCTGTGGGTCGTCCTGGAGCTCCAACGCAGGGTCGAGCCGCTGCTTCGACCTGGCCTCCGCGCGTACTTCCACGCATCAAGGCTAGCGGTATGGACACGCAGGCGACACGCGCACGGCATCTGCGTGTCCGGGCTTGTCGGATCCGCCAACCCATCCGTGTTGTTTTCGGCACCGAACACATAACCGAATCCGTGTCCATAGTGACGCGTGTTTCGAGCAGGGGAATCCAAGGTGGCTCATGGGTTTCGCGCTCGTGAGCTCGGCCCAAGGGAGGCGTGGATCAGTGGTAGCACGAGCTGTGGTGACTCTCGGTGTTTCCACCGAACGCGGCGCCGTTCACGCGGTAGCGCTCGCCGAATCCGGCGAGAAGCTACCCGAGCGGGTGCTGTTTCATTTGGTGGAGAAAACGCCCGGCGACAGCAAGGCGGAATTGGCCGCCGCGGTCGAGACGGCGATGGATGAACTAGCCGCGCGGATCGGGCCGGACCGGGAGATCGGGGGCGCCGCCGTCGCCTACCGTGATGCCGCCGAGCGCCGTGCGATCGTCACCCGATTGGCGACGGGGCGGTGGCATACCGCCTCACTGGTGTCGGCGAAATCCGCACACCTGCATGTCGCCGGGGTGATGACGTGGCTGGACGAATTCGATGATCTGTTGATCTGTGAGGTGGTTCCGGGTTATCAGGCGTTCACCCTGATCGATCGGGGTAGACGCAGAGTGCTGGCCGCGATCGGCCAGGCGGGCGGTGCGACGGCGGAGGCCATGGGTTCGGCGGTCACCGCGGCATGGGATCAGTTCGAGGCGGCGGCGGTCCGCCCCGACGCGGTGGTGTTGATCGGTTCGGCCGCGGAGGAGCCCGAGGTGCTCGCCGCGGTGGACCGTTTCGGTGCACCGGTGATTCCGTGCAAGATCGCGGATTTCGCGCCCGCGGTCGGCGCCGCCCTCGCGGCGCTCGCCGAGCTGGAGGAGCCCGGCGGCGAGTTGGTGGAGCGGGTGCATCGCGGCAGGGGCGCCGCGGCGTTGTTCGCGGCGGCCAGTGTGCTGGCGGGTGGTCTGGTTGTGGGCGGCGTCTATGTGGCGGGCGGTTCGTCGCGCTCGATTCCGGGGGTCGTCGCCGATGCCAGAACCACCTCCGACGCGCATTCGGTCGGCGGCGAGCCGGTGGCAACCGGTCCCGGCCCGGTCGAGGTGCCGAGAAGACACGAGGTCGGGCATCCGACGGGCGTCGCGCCCGCCGTCGTGCCCGACCCGGAACCGGCGATGGTGACGCTCGATTCGGATATCCAGCAGCCGACGCAGCACATCGTGCAGCATTGGGGCAGTCCGGCGCAGGACCGGCCGGTACCGCTGGTGCAGGCCGAGCCCGCGATGCACGGCACCGACCCGGCGACCCACGAATCCGATCACGCGGTAACACCCGCGGTATCCGGTTCCGGGGTTCCTTCGCTCACCACAAAGGTCGGCGCCCCCGACGCCTCACTCCTCTTCCCAGGTGAATCCCCGCCACCCGCCGCCTTCACCGCCGAATCCGCGGCCTGGTGGGACAACCACTTCAGAACCATGGTGATGTGGGCAGCACAGCAAATATCGCCCTCATCGCCGGTATCACCCGTCTGACCGAACGCCAGAGGCCCGGTGCCCTTCGAGGCACCGGGCCTCTCCGTGTCTCCCGCCAGGATTCAAACCGACAGTTCGCGGCGCAGCTTCACAACGTGCCCGTCGCGCGCAGGTGTATTAGGCGCCACTTCGGCCAATGCTGCAGCCTACTTCTCGCCGAGCCGCCGTATGGGTGGCTGTATTTGTGGGGTCTGGACTGTCGCAAGCAGTGCATCGCGAGCTCGCAAACGAAATTCTGACGGTATTGCCAACCAGGATCTGTGCAAAGGGTTGTTCAGCTGGGTTGCGAGTGTCTTCATTCGTCGGAAGTCGCTGCCCGACATCTCCTTGGCGTACGCGCGCGGATTGGAGATCGCACATGCCAGCAACGCCGCATCGTCGAGGTGTCGGTCACGGTCACGTGAATCTTCGAGGTAGGCAGCACCTTTGAGCACAAGTGCGCCGAGGACGTTGGGTACGCTCACGGCGAGGGTGTGGCCGTCCGATACTTCGATCTCGCAGTTGACGGTTTTGCGGAGTGCTGAAGTCCCGGCAGGAATGCGAAATACCTCTCGCCCTGCCACGGTCGGGCGGTGTTTCGGTGCAAGGTGATCAGCGATCATGACGTCAATTTGCTGAGTTCCACGAAGGAACCGGTGCACAGGCGCGTGACGTCCGGTCGGGATGCTGAGCTGATAACCCATCGACTCCAAGGCGCATCGGGCCTGACCGAATGTCGTCGCGCCGGTCTCGATATGCAGGACCATATCGATGTCGATGGTTGCCCTGTTGATCGGCAGGCCAGCATGGACGGCGTGGATCTGGATCATCAAGCCGCCGACCAACGTCCAGAGGTCACCCGGGAAAACCGAGATGAGCTCCGTCATCTGGGGCCACGGGGGACCCCAACCGCCGACCGGGGCAGGTATCCGCCAGCGCTCACGGGGGCTACCGGTCACGTTGGCGCACCTCCTCGAGCAAGTTGGTGAGTTCGTGGTATCCGGCCCGGTGTTCACGAGTGTCGAGCGACTCGGTCAAATCGACGGCGACAGCCGCCCACGGGGTGCTACCGCCGACGAACGCCTCTTCGAAAGTCGTAGCGCGGAGGATTACCGCCCCTGCCGGGTCGGACATCAGGTGGAAATGGTCAACCAGCGTAGCTAGCTCCGTTGTGGGGATATAGCCGTCGACTCTTGTTGTCTGGGAAGTCAATTCGAGGCGCGACCAGTGGGGATGCCGTGTCGCGGATGATCCGGTCAGTGCGATGGTGGTCGATAGGTCCTGCACCGCGACCGAGTCGCCCCGGAAGCGATGAGTGATAGCGCGATTGGCACTGAGGTGAGCAAGCTCGTCGGCGTCCATTTTGCGGAGCCGATGGGTGAGCCGGGTTCGTTCGGCGGCGGACAGCCATCCCGGATCGGAGCCGGACAGCAACGTCAGCGCACCCCATGCGATGCGCTGCGTCCATATTCGTCCGGGATGTCTGCGCTGCCGGGCGAGCCGGTGCACCGAGCCTGCGTCGACCAACAGCGTCCTTCCGGCACGTCTCGCCACCTCGAGTCGACCGGCGGCTGCCATGCGAGCGACCTGCCGGGGCGTGATGTCCAGCAGCTCGGCGGCCTGTGCTGTCGTCATCTCGCTCATACACATATGGTCTCTCAAACGACCATATGTGTAAATAAATACCCTTCAGAGGCGGTTCGTGCCGGATGCGTCGCGGTCAGACGGACAGTTCGCGGCGCAGCTTCGCTACGTGACCTGTCGCGCGGACGTTGTATTGGGCGACTTCGATTTTGCCCTGTTCGTCTACCAGGAAGGTGGAGCGGATGACGCCGACTACGGTTTTGCCGTACATGGTTTTCTCGCCGTAGGCGCCGTATGCGGAGAGGACGGTGCGGTCCGGGTCGGACAGGAGCGGGAAGGTGAGTCGCTCGGTGTCGCGGAATTTGGCGAGTTTGGCCGGTTTGTCGGGGGAGATGCCGATGACGTCGATGCCCGCGCCCTCGAGTTCGGCGAGGCTGTCGCGGAAGTCGCAGGCCTGTTTGGTGCAGCCGGGGGTGCTGGCGGCGGGGTAGAAGTACACGATCACCTTGCGGCCGCGGTAGTCGGCCAGCGAGACGTCCTTGCCGTCGGCGTCGGGCAGGGTGAAATCGGGGGCTGGGTCGCCGGGGGCGAGCCGGTGGTTGTCGGTCACGTCCTGCACGGTAATCGAAGGCACCGACTCCGGGGCCGGGTACAGACCTGGCCTCGCCCGTTAGGCCCTGTGTCGAAGTCCCATCCGGCGCCTCCGTGGTCCAGCTCGCCGCCTGGCCGCGTTGTCGTCGTCGCCGATACAAACCCGGTATCGGCTCCTCCTCCGCCTTGCCAGGCGACGAGCTGGACCACGGGATGCATCCGGCCGGACTTCGACACAGGGCCTAGACTCGAGCGCGAGCCGCGGACGGCCCTGGCGGCAGACACTTACAGGAGGGTGAACGGTGGCAAGGGATACCGAGCGGATCGAGCGAGAGATCGAGGCCGCACGCACTCGGCTGGCGAATACGCTCGACGAGATAGCGGTGCGCGCCGATCCGCAGCGGATCGCCGACGACACCAAGCACATCGTGCTGGCCAAGCTGAATGAGCCCAAGGTGAAATACAGCCTGATCGGCGCGGGCGTCGTGGTGGTCGGCCTGGTGCTGCTGAAGATCTTCCGCTGACCGAAACGCGAAACACCCGGTGTGGCCGCTTGCCGCACCGGGTGTTTCGCGTTTCGAGGGTCAGACCGTCGGGCAGGCCATGCCGGTGCCTTCGGGGTCGAGCGCCGGGGTGTAGCCCGGTTCGCCCCGAAACAGCGGTGCGCGACCGGCCGCACGGGCCTCGTCGCAGTTGGCGAATCCGCCGCCGGCGGAACCGGTTTGGGTCAGGCCGGCGGAACCGGTCGCCCCGATGATCGAGTCCAGGCCGGAGGAGCCGGTGCCGGCGGACCCGGATGGTGCGGGCCCTGCCAGAGCGGTGGGTGCTGCTAGAAGCGTCAGTCCCGCGGCGGCGACGCTGACGGTGAGCCGGCGAACGTTCATGTATTCCTCTGTCGTGTGCTGCGATTGGTTCGTCGTCCTGAGGCGGACGCCGCATCCACTGTTGTGACGCTGGCTGCACTTGTCAACCGAGGGAAGGCCGAACTAGGGGTTTGGCGGAAGATGCCGATCGGTCCCATTGTTGGTGTCCGTGTCAACTAACATCCGGTTAAACTTGTAGCCATGGTCCGATGGCTGAACACCGACGAGCAGACGACCTGGCAGGCCTACATCCGGTTGCGCCAGCGAATGGATGCGGCGATCTCCGCCGGACTGGCCCGCGACGGCTTATCCACCGCCGATTACGAACTGCTGGTTGCCCTTTCGGCGGCGCCGGGCGATTGCCTGCGCGCCAAGGAGTTGGCGGCCGAGGTGTGCTGGGAGAAGAGCAGGCTGTCGAAACATCTGTCCCGCATGGCCGGGCGCGGGCTGGTCGATCGCCGACCCGCCGCCGACGACGCCCGCGGCATCCTGGTGCGATTGACCCCGGCGGGTCGGCGGGCGTTGGAGAATGCCGCACCCAATCATGTGGAGCTGGTGCGCCGGATCTTCATCGACTCGATGACGCCGGACGAGGCCAAAGCGCTGCGCTCACTCGCCGACAAGGTGGTTCCCGCGGCCGAGGGCAGCGACAACCTCGCCGACTGCGATCGTTAGCGGCGCAGCAACCTACGCCACCAGCCGACGGATTCGGTTGGCGCGGAAGGGGTTCGGGGCGGTGTCCGTCGCGTGGATGCGCGGTCCGCACGCCACTGCGCGACGACGGCCTCGGTGTCGAGCGGCCCGATCGGGACGTACGGACCGTGCGGGAGCCGCAGCCAGTCGGCGATGCGCCGGTTCAGCTCGGCGACGGTCGCACGCACCTCGCGCTCGGTGGGCATATCGCGCACCGTGTCCTGGATGCGCTCGGATTCCTTGCGCAACACCAGCGATGGCGGCAGCATGGCGTCCGCGCTCACGCCCTCGCGGCGCAAATAGTTGTGCAGCCACCAATTTTCGTCGAGATGGGTGCCCGCGCCGGGAAGCGGTTTGCCCTTACCTGCCAGGTTGTCGAATTCGCCCCGCTCTGTTGCCTCACGAACCTGCTTGTCGATCCATGATTCAAAGGTGAGATCGGGCGGCTTGCGCTCGGTCATACCACCATCCTACGGACCGAATTGTCCGGTTACAGAGGGTCGATCGACTCGGCGAGGCGTTGGGCGGCGTCCTTGTCTATCGGGTTGCGGGAATCGCTGAGCCAGGTCACCCACCAGCGGTTGTCGCCCGAGCGCAGCACCGCGGCGTACACCTCGGCCTTCGGCTGGCCCGCGTTGTCGAATTGGACGCGGTAGAAGGCGGAGGCTCCGGTCGTCTCGGCGCCCGCCAAGTGCTTCTGTTCCCGGTCGGTCCGGCGGCCGGAATCCGGGAAGAAGAATTCGCCCATGCCCGCGGCCAACTCGCCTGCCGCCTTCGCATCGTCGGGTTCGTCGGCGGCGAACAGTGCGTCATCCATCTTGCCGATCAGGATGATCTGGTTGTCATCACCCTTCTGCAGCGCGACCTGACCGTAGACGAGGCCGCTCTTCTCCTTGTCGGGCGTGCGCTGGGTCCATCCGGGCGGCGGGACGAAGCTGATACCGGCCGCATCGCTGACGATCCGGCCGTCCTCGGCGGACGAGGACGGCCGGGACATGGCGAGTCCGCCGATGCCGCCGAGCCCGGCGAGCAGCGCGAGCGCGCAGCCTAGCAGGACGAAGCGGGCGGACCGCCGCGAGAGTGGAGCCTGTTCTAGGTCCATAAAACGACGCTAGCAGGATAAATGCGGTATTCCGGGATCAGGCCCACGGCGCGACCGGCGGCTTCACCCAGAGGATTTTCTCGTCGAGGTGATGTCGTTGTGCCGCAGGGTGATCCGGATGCCGGTCGGCCCAGGCATCCTTTTCGTCGAGCAGCTGCGCGACGGCCTGCCAGGTCTCATCGGTGCTCGGTGGGTTGGTGCCCGCGGCCCTGGCCAGTTTGCGCAGCACGGCCGCGGGTAGCCCGGTGAGCTCGGCGCCGGTGATGCCGCGCTCCCATACATAGGTGGCCAGCCGCCGCGCTTTGTCGGCGCGGCTGCGATTGGCGAAGTCACCGTGGCTGTAGTCGGCCATGGCCGAAGGAGGCTAGTACGCGGAGTTGACGTTGTCCATCGACCCGTATGTGCGGGCCGCGTAATTGCAGGCGGCCACGATATTGGCGACGGGATCGTAGATATCCCAGGAGGTTCCGTCGATGTGGTACGCCTGGAAGGTCGGGTCGATCACCTGCAGCAGGCCCTTGGACGGAATGCCCGCGGCGGCATTGGAATCCCACAGGTTGATCGCATGCGGGTTGCCGGTCGATTCGCGCATCGCGTTGCGGTAGATGCCGTCGTAGCTGCCCGGGATGTTGTGCGCGTGCATGATGTCCAGTGCCTGACGGATCCAGCCGTCGAGGTTGTCCGGGTAGCTGGGGGCGGGCGGGGGCATCGGCGCCGGAACCGGAATGGGCAGCGGCATCGGCGCGGGTGCCGGTGCGGCCTGTACGGCGGGCGCCGCCGGGGCGGGCTCCTGCTGCGCGACCATGGTGATGCGAGACGGGACGCGATCGTCGGCCACCGATACCGCGGACGAGGCGCAGATGGCCATCACACCGACCGTCGCGACGGCGACGGTGATGCCATCGCGGAGCGAGGCGCGGCGAAGTAGCGGGATGCGTCTGTCAGGCATTGCGAATCGGTTCCTTGATCGGTTGGGTTCGGGTCCGGCCGCATGCGGCAGCACGGATCCACGACGGGCGCGTTGGTGCGCTCGCCGATCGGTCGCGATGTGCTGTTGTGTGTTTGTGTTGTGACGGGGACGGGTCCCCGGGAAAACGCGACGGTCGCGTTTATGACTCCGGCCGCGTCATGGCATGGCCGGGCCGCGCTCTATTGCGCGGAACTCCTCGTCCGGTGACGGGAGTGAGGCGGAAGGTTGGGAATCGCGGGCCCGATGCGGGTCTCCGCTCCGCCGACCGCGGCGGGCACGGTATGTGCCCATGCGGTCGTTTTCCGAATGTGTGTGAACAACTCCTCGGTGTAACCAAACTTCAGGTCGCTTTGTGACCCGATTGCAGAATGGTCACGAAAGGTTAACGGCAGGTGAACGAATGGCCAACGGATGGTTGGTTCGATCTTGGGCGATGTATCGCCGACCCTCCGGCACCCGGGTTATGCAGGGAGTTTGTTCCTAACCAGAATGTGCCGCGGATCACAGAACTTTTCCGTCGACGAGCCGGATTCGGCCATCGCGGACGGTCCGTGCCGCCGGGAACGAGCGCTCAGCAGTCGGCGATCGGCAGGGTGTAGACCCGGCGCACACTGCTGCCGAGCCTGCCGATGTGGCCGCCGTAGACGTGGATCGAAATGGCCTTCTCCGCGCCGCCGTTGCGCACCAGGTGGATATCGCCGGGCGGGGCGAAACCGCAGGTCGATCCGGTGCCGTTGACGGTGTCGGCCACCGGGACGAGCCGGGCCTCAGGGCCCGCGCCGCGCACCTCGTACTGCCGCTCTGTCTCGACGCCCCGGTAGACGCCGGTCACGCACCAGGCGACGTGATCGTGGATCGGGGTGGCCTGTCCGGGATGCCAGACCAGGGCGACCACCGAGAAGCTGCCGTCCTCCTCGGCATGCATCAGATGCTGCCGGTAACGCTCCGGATCGCCCTCGTCGCAGCCCGGTGGGAGCAGATCACGTTGCGCGAGAAAAGGTTCGACGCATTCGGCGACCAGGCGGGCCGTTTCCCCTGGCGAGCGCTCCAACCCGACGACTTCCCTTATCGCGCAAACGAGTTCGGCGAGCCGGGGCGTGCTGGGGGCGGTGCTCGGTGCGGCCATACGGCAAGTGTGCGCGCGGTGCGGCCGGGGGACCAGATACAGCTTCTTGCCGTTACCAAAGGAATGCTTATCGGTCGGAATGCTTGTGCGGTAATGGGTTTCGTTTCGTGCCCAGTCCTCGGGCCGCTCTGTCCAGCGCCTCCAGCATCATCCGGGTGACCGGAGCCTTCCGATAGCCCGGCAGCGTGTATGCCCGCACGGTCCTGGCCGCGGCGGGCAGTATCGGGCGGCCGACGATTTCGGGATGCCGCAGGAAGGACTGGACCATCTTCGGCATCACCGCGAGCCCGAGCCCGGCGGCGACCAGACTCTGCACGGCCAGGTTGTCATCGGTGGTCAGATCGATATTCGGTTCGAATCCGGCTGTGGCGCAGGACTTCACGAAGTGACTGCGACATCGCACACATCCGGCGATCCAGCGTTCGTCCGCGAGTTGGGCGAGCTCCACCGCTGGGTTGCCGGCCAGTGGGTGGGTCCGGGGTAGTAGCACGATCAGCGGATCGTCGAGCAGATCGATGGTGAAAAGGTCGGGCGCGCGCGGTGTTTCGGCCTCGGCACCGTAGGTGAAGCCGAGGGCGATATCGCAGTCGCCGCGGCGCAGCGCCTCCACCGAATCCGGTGGTTCACCCTCCAGCAGTTCGATATGTACCCCGGAATCGACGGATTTGAGCTCCTTCACCGCGCTCGGGATCAGCGTCGCGCTGGCACTCGGAAAAGCGCACACCCGGATCCGCCCCGACCGCAATCGGGTGATCGCGGTCACCTGCTGCTGTGCCGCCGAAATCGCGCTCAGTATGCCGGTGGCGTGCCCGGCCAGGATCTCCCCGGCGTCGGTGAGGCGCAGGCCGCGGCCGACCCGCACGAAAAGCGCGGTGCCGACGGCCTTTTCGAGCGCCTTCATCTGCTGACTGATCGCGGGCTGGGTGTAGCCGAGGCTGCGCGCCGCAGCCGCGAACGATCCGGTACGCACCACCTCGTCGAAGACTCGAACGTGCCTGGAATCGAACATATTTCGAGAATAGGGAGTGCGCGTAACCGGGGAATCAGCTTGCGCTGAGGGGTGGATGGGTACCGTCGGTACGGTACCGGCGGTATCGCAAAAGCTGTCTGAGATGCATTCGGAGCCAACAGGTTTGGGGTGATGTCACGATTCGACTCACAACCTGATCTGCGGTTTGATGAGGCCCGTGACCACATTCCCAGGTAGTGCGTTGTTACGTAGTATTCGGATGAAGGCATTGACATCGGCGCTATGCGTGGCGCTCGCCGGAGTTTGCACCGCGACGGCCACCGCGGAACCGGCCTATCCCACACCGGATTCCGATCCCTTCTACTCCGCTCCGGGCAACATCGCCGACCTACGGCCGGGTGACGTGGTGCAGTCGCGCCGAATCGATTCCGGATACTTCCCCAATGCCGACGGCTGGCAGATCTCCTTCCGCTCCACCAATTCCTCGGGGCGGCCCATTCTCGGCGTCACCACCGTCTTCCTGCCGCGCGGCGTGAAGAACCCGCCGCTCATCTCGTATCAGGCGCTGATCAATTCGCTCGGAACCAGATGCCAGCCATCGCGTTCCATCTTCAACGGTGAACTGCAGGACGGTCCGACGGCGATCGTTCCGCTGGCCCGCGGCTGGGCCATCTCGATCCCGGACTACCTGGGGCCTGATGTCGCGTACGGCGCGGCGCGGATGAGTGGCATGGTCACCCTGGACAGCGTGCGGGCGGTGAAGCGGGTCACCGAACTCGGACTCGCCGACGCGCCAACGGTTCTCGCCGGCTACTCCGGTGGTGGCATGGCCACCGCATGGGCCGCCGCCGAACAGCCCGAATACGCGCCCGAACTCAAACTGACCGCCGCGGTGGCGGGCGGCATCCCGGCCGATCTGGAGCAGATGGCGCGCGGACTCGGCTTCACCGCGCACCCCGGATTCGGGCTGGCCTTCGCCGCCGCCATGGGTCTGGAGCGGGAATATCCGGACCGGCTGCCGATCTCCGATCAGCTCAATGCCGCCGGGATGGCGTTCCGCGAACAGAACAAGGACGCATGCCGCCGCATGCTGCTCATCGACGGATTGGGTCACAGCGCGGACGAATTCGCCAAGTCCAAGAAGCTGATGGACACCCCGGAAACCTACAACGTGCTGCACGAGAACAGCCTGCGGTACTTCGACCGGGTGCCGACCGTGCCGATGTACATCTGGCAGGGCAAATACGACGAGCTGACCCCGTTCGACACCGTCTCCGGCATCGTCGACCGCTACAAGAAGGCAGGCGCCCGAGTCGATTTCACCCCTGTTGATGTCTCCGAGCATCTGACCGCCGCTGTTATCGGGTTTCCCGAGGCGTGGAATTACGTGGAGGCACGGCTGCGTGAGGCCGGGTCACACTGAAGTGTTCGGTGGATGGCCGATATCGGTCGTGGTGGCTGGGGGAGTGATCGGTGCGTTGGGGGGTGGTTGCGCCACTACGACGACTGGATCGCCTGAGATAGGCGCGTGGTGCGTTGACATGCGGTCTCCCGGTTCCCACCCCGGATGACGCTGTTCCCGCGTAGGTTCCGGCTTCTCGCGTATGCGATTGCTTGCGCGAGAAGCCGATTGCTGTGCGTGAACCGATTATCTACGTGTTCAAAGGTGAATAGGGCACGTCGCACCCTGGCTTCGAACCGCGCATTCGTTGTACGGGGTGTGCGGTTCGAAGCCGGGGTGCGGCTGGCTTTCCTTCGGCGTGCGGGTACCTACGGACGCTCGGTTGAGGCGTAGGCCGGTTCGGGGGTGGGGCGGGGGGAGCGCTCGGCCAACCAGCTGATCGCGGTGAAGATCAGGGTGAGGACTACCGCGCCGAGTATGGCGGTGGAGGGGGAGGCGTGGTCGAGGACGATGGCGCCGACGGTCGCGGTGAAGCCGTAGCCGACGCCGGACGCGGCGTACATCACCGAATAGGCCGAGGAGTGGTAGGCGGCTGGAAGACGTTCGCGCAGTGCGAGATTGCGCGCGACGATGACGGCGGACTGGAAGAAGCCCGCCACCGCGAGTGCGATGCCGATTCCGATACCGGGCAGCACCGCCAGCAGGGCCACCCATCCGGTGGTCACCACCAGCAGCACCAGCGAATGCGTCCGGACGCTGCCCGGCCAGGAGCGCAGCCCGTAGCAGAAGGCGCCGACGGCGGCGGTCACCGCGAATGCGGTCAGCATCGGCCCCGCCCAGCCGACCGGCACCCGCCGGAATTCCAGCAGCGCGGGCAGCAGCAGTTCGGCGATGGCGAGCAGCGACATCGCGCTGGCGCTGGTGAGGTAGATCGGCCAGCCGGATGCCACGGCGCGCCAGGGTGATTCGGCGCCGGACGGGCGCGGCGTCGCGGACGGTTCGGGGAGCAGGAAGATCAATCCGGCGGCCATCGCCGCGCAGAGTGCGGCCAGCGCTATCGGGGCGGCCGCGTCGACGCGCAGGGCGAGGGCGACGACCACCGCTGGCGAAATCGCCCAGATCACGTCGGCCAGCATTGTTTCCGCGCTGAGCGCGCGCGGCACATCGCGCTCGGGAACCATCGCGGTGAGCATCGACCGCAGCCCGCCCGGGCTCGCCGCCGGTCCGGCGCCCGCGATGCAGGCGAGCACGACGAGTACCGGCAGCGGAGCGTGCCGCGACAGGGCCAATCCGGCGAACGCGGCGGCGCCGACCGCAAGGCCGATCGCCAACTCGATCCGAACCCGACTGTGCCGCAACAGCATTCCCTGCATGGACGCCCCGGCCACCTCGCCGACCACATAGCAGGCGGCCAGGGTGGCGCCGAATGCGTAGCCATCGGTCGCGCGCATCAGGAAAACCAGCGCCAGCGGTGTCATGGCGATCGGAATCTTGCTGGTGAACGAGACCGCCGCCCAGATGAGCAACTCTCGTTTGATCAGTCCGCGATACCCCATACCCGCCCCCGGACCTCGCTCGAACATTGAAATCGACTGTGCCGCCGTCGCATTGGCTAAACGTTAGTACCGTTCAGAACATTCCGAAAGGTCTGTCTCATGGCGGCCACGCATGCGGAACCGGTCGGCTCGAGCTCATACGAAACGTCCGGTCACGACACGGCTCGTTCGGTGATATGCCGCAGTACACGTAGGCGATGACGCGGCCTTATCCGGGCGATATGGGCGTCCGACAAGCTGCCGCTGCGAAGGGAGCGGGTGCGCTGTTGGCATGCTGGTGCGGGTGTGGAAGATCTTGGCTGGGCTGGCTGCCGTGGCGGTGGTCGGCGGCTGGTTGCCGGTCGCCGATGCCGTCGACGTCGGTGTGGTGCGGTCGGGGCCGGTGCTGGGTTTTCTCGTCGCGGTGACGGTGCTGGCGGAATTGGCGGATGCGGCGGGGGTGTTCGAGCTCGCGGCGGTGTACTGTGCGCGGCTGGCCCGTGGGTCGACGCCGCTGCTGTTCGTTTTGGTCGCGGTGCTGGCGACGGTGACGACGGTCGGGATGAGTCTGGACACCACCGCGGTGCTGTTGACGCCGGTGGTGTTGGCGGTCACCGACCGGCTCGGGTTGCGGCCGCTGCCGTTCGCGCTGCTGGTGGTGTGGTTGGCGAATACCGCGAGCCTGCTGCTACCGGTCTCCAACCTGACCAATCTGCTCGCGCTGCAGCACGCCGACATCTCGACCGTGGAATTCGCGAGTCGGATGGCGTTGCCGGAGCTGGTCGCGGTGGTCGGGACGACGGTTTATCTCGGAATCCTGTTCCGCCGCAGCCTGATGGCGCCACCGGGCGGAGATCATCCGCGCAGATCCGTGCGCTACGCGGTGCCGAGCCCGCAGCGTCCCGACGACCCGGTGAGCTGTGCGGTCTGTGCCGTCGCCTGCGCCGGATTCGCGGGCGCGGTGCTCGCCGGTGTCGCGCCGTGGCTCGCGGCGACGGCGGGCGCGCTCGCGGCGCTGACGATATTCGCGCTGCGTGGCCGAAAACACCTGCACTGGAATCTGTTTCCGTGGCGGTTGGTGATCACCACCGAGGGCCTGTTCCTCGTCGTCGCCGCGCTGGTGAACCATGGTCTCGGGGATCTGCTCACCCGCTGGACCGACCATTCCGGCGCGCGCACCACCGCCGTCGCGGCCGCGGCGAGCAACCTGATCAACAACCTGCCCGCCTACCTGGCGATGGAAACCGCCGTCCCCGCAGGCACATCCGACGGCATCTTCGATGTGCTGCTCGGCACCAATATCGGCCCGCTCATCACCATGTGGGGTTCGCTGGCCACCCTCCTGTGGGCCGACCGGCTGCGCGCCCGCGGCGTGGTCATCCGCCCGATCACCTTCGCCGCCATCGGTCTACTCGGCGCACCACTGCTACTCCTCGGCACCTGGGCCGTGCTGCCGCGCTGAGGTCCGCGCATCGGAAAGCCGCGCTGAGACCGGTTGATGCCGGACATCATTGGCGCAGTAGCCGATTCCTGCACGCCGTTCTCGATTCTCACCATCAGGGCCGGAGGGCACCGGAGTCGGCGTCGTAGAGCAGCACCCGATCGGCCTGCGGGACCACCCAGCCCTCGGTGCCCAGCGCGGGTTCGTCGGTCTCCGGCACGGTGACGCCGACGCTGAATCCGGTCGCGTCGACGGTGACCAGCGAGGTCGCTCCGAGATGTTCCACCGCGGCGACCACGCCGTGCAGTGCGCCGTCCACCGCGGTGTGCGAGAAGCTCAGGTACTCGGGGCGGGCGCCCCAGATCACCGACCGATCGTGACCCACCAGCTCGCCCGGGATCAGATTCATCGGCGTCGACCCGATGAAATTGGCGACGAAGGTATCCGCGGGCCGGCGGAAAACCGCACGGGCGGTGCCGATTTGGCGTATTCGCCCCGCGTCGAGCACCGCGATCCGGTCGGCGAGCGCCAGCGCCTCGGCCTGGTCGTGCGTGACGAAGACGGTGGTCACGCCGAGCTCGAGCTGCAGTTTCTTGAGGAAGGTGCGGGCCTCCAGCCGCAGCCGGGCATCCAGGTTGGACAGCGGCTCGTCGAACAGGAAAACCTTGGGATGACAAGCCATGGCCCGCGCCAGCGCCACCCGCTGCTGCTGCCCGCCGGACAGTTCGGCGGGGCGGCGGGCCAGCAGACCCTGAAGCGAGAGCTGATCTCCGGTTTCGGTCGCCTTGGCCGCGCGCGTGCGCCGGTCGGCGCCGCGAATCTTCAACGGATAGGCGATATTGTCCAGCACGGACATATGCGGGAACAGGGCATAGTCCTGGAAAACCATTGCCACGTCGCGTCTTCCGGGCGAGACCCGGGTTACGTCCTTGCCGTCGATCAGGATTCGTCCGCTGGTCGGCGTCTCCAGTCCGGCGATGGTGCGCAGCAGGGTGGTCTTGCCGCAGCCGGACGGCCCGAGCAGCGCGAAGAATTCGCCGTCGGCGATCGTGAACTCCAGGCCGTCAAGGGCTTTCACGTCGCCGGGGTAGGTCTTGGTGAGCTCCGCCAAATCGATCCGCGCCATCTAGGACTTGATCCCTCCGTGGATCCGGAAGCCGTAGCGCCGGTTGACGAATAGATACATCAGCACCACCGGAATCGAATACAGCAGTGAGAACGCCGAAATCGGTCCGAGCAGCGCGCCGCCGCCCTCGTCGTAGAAGGTGCGCACCACCACCGCGGCCGGTTGTTTGTCCTGGTCGCGCAGCAGCAGGAAGGGCACGAGATAGCTGCCCCAGATGTTCACCACGGTCCACACCGCGATCGTGGCCAGTCCCGGCCTTGCCACCGGCAGCACGATATCGCGCAGGATCCGGAACGGTCCGGCTCCGAATACCCGCGCCGATTCCTCATAGGACCTCGGCACCGAATCCATGAAATCCTTGAGGATGAATATGGCCGCGGGCAGCAATCCGCCCGAGAGCACCAGCACCACGCCCAGTTGCTGATCCAGCAGGCCCAGCTTCCAGATCATCAGGAAGATCGGCACCATCGCCGCGGTACCGGTGACCACGCTGGACAGCAGCAGAAGCAGATACAGCAGCGCATCGCGGCCCGGAATCCGCACCCGGGAAAGGGCATAGGCCGCCAACGCCGCGGTGCCGACCACCAGCACCGTGCACGCCGCGGACAGCAGCACCGAATTACACAGCGAACCCATCGTCAGGCTGTTCTGGAACAAGGACGAAAAATGTTGCAGCGTAGGGTGTTCCGGCAGTCTCGGGGCATATCCTGGATTCGCGTCGAACGGTGCGGAGGCCAGCCACAGCATCGGCAGCGCGAACAGGCCGGTCACCACGGCGACGAAGGTGTAGAAGCCGATCCTGGCCAGCAGCTGCCGGGGATTCATGACGCCCGCCGCCGCAGCAGTCGCAGATAGAACAGCGCGAGCACCAGATTGATCGCCAGCATCAGCACCGATGCCGCCGCGCCGTAACCCAGTGCGCCGATATCGATTCCCTGCCGGTACAGGAAGATCGGCAGGGTTTCGCTGCGATGGTTCGGCTCGCCGCGGGTGAGCAGGTACGGCGTGAAATCGTTGAAGGTCCACAGGCTGATCAGCAGCGTATTGGTCAGGATGTGCCCGCGCAGATGGGGAAACACCACATCGCGCAGGGTCTGCGGCCCCGAAGCGCCTGCCAGCCGGGCGCTTTCGAGCTGCGAGGGCGGCACGGTCGACGCCGCCGCCGAATAGAGCAGCATGGAAAACGCTGTGCCGCGCCAGATGTTGAATACGATCAGCACCGGCAGCGGGTAATGGATCAGCCAGGCGTAGCCGGGGGAGTCGAGCAGCCGGTTGACGGTGCCCTGGTCGCGGTCGAGCATCGCGATCCACAGCACCGCGACCACGCTGGAGGGCAAGATCCAGGCAAGCAGCACAACGCTTTCCACCACGGTGCGGATCCAGCGGGCGGCCGTGCGCAGCGTCCAGGCCAGCGCGAAGCCCAGGCCGTTCTGTCCGATGACGGCCGAGATGAGCACGTACAGCAGGGTGATCAACAGGCTGTTGCCGAACAGCGGATCATCGATCGCCCTGGTGTAGTTGCCGAGTCCGATGAAGGACACGTCCACCGAGGTGCGCCCGGATACGGTCAGGTCGGTCAACCCGATCCACAGCAGCCACAGCGCGGGAAATACCAGGAACGCGGCGATCAGCAGCAGTGCGGGCAGCACGAACGTGCTCGCCGTCGCGCGGCCCAGCCCGGCGACGTCGGTGTCGGCACGTTCAGCCATTGGCCACCTTGTCCTTGCCCACCACCTTCGCGACGGTGTCGCTATAGGTCGCGGCGGCGTCCGCGGTGCTCCTGCCGGTGATCACGTCCAACGTCGCCTGCTGCATCGCCTGCGAGACCTGGGTGTACTCGGGCAGCGCGGGCCGCAGCGCGGTGATCGGCAGCACCTGTTTGGCGATGAAGGTCAGCATCGGATCGCCGCTCAGCGTATCGGTGTTCACGTCCTGCCGCGCGGCGATCCGCGGCCCGCCGCGGGCGATGAACGCCTTCAGCGCATCCGGTGAATTCATGAATTGCAGGAGTTCCCAAGCCAATTGGATATGTTTGCTCTTCGGGTTGAGCACCCGGCCGCCGCCACCGGACATGCTGACGAAATCCTGCTTGTTCAACCCGGCGCCCGGTGCCTGCGCCGGGATCTTCGCCCAGCCGACGGCGGTGTCGCGGTCGGCCATCGGGTAGTTGCCGCCATCGGTGTTCAGCACGCCGCGCCACAGGTAGTCGCTCTCCAGCAGGATGCCGACCTGTCCCTTGGCGAATTTCTCGAAGCTCTTCTCCCGGCCTTGGGCGTCCTGCTGCAATTCCGCGTCACCGAGCTTCTCGCCGTACACGGTGCGGTAGAAGTCCAGCACCTTGCGGAAATTCGCGGTGTCGCCGATCCATTTGCCGTCTTGATACATGCTCGCGCCGGTGCCGGCCAGCAGCGGCAGGATCCCCTGCATGGTGGTCGCCTCGCCGAAGCTCGTCCCCGCATCCAGTTGCAGCGGAAGAACTCCCGGCAGCGCCTTCAGTTTGCGCGCGGCGGCGAGTATGTCATCCCAGCTCGCCGGTTGCCAGTCGGCGGGCAGGCCCGCCTGCGCGAACAGCTTGCGGTTGAAGAACAGCACCCGTCCGTCGGTCTCCAGCGGGATGCCGTACACCTTGCCGTTGTATGTCATCGACCGGCGCACCGATTCCGGGATCTGCTGCCAGCCATCCCAGGCCGCGACCTTGTCCGCACCGATCAGTTCGTCCAGCGGCATGATCTGCTGCCCCTCGGCGAACTCACCGATCCAAATGCCGTCCACCGAAACAACATCCGCGCCGGTTCCGGTCTTCAGGTCCTTGGCGATGCGGCTCTTGTAATCCTCGTCGGGCACGCCGGTCGCCTGGAATTTCACCTGAACGGTGACACCCTTGGCCTTCTCCATATCGATGAAGCGCGGAATCACCCAGTCCGCAATCCATTTCGCCTCGGCCGCGTTCTTCCCGCCCGCCGTGTCGATGGCATTGGCCGTGATCGTCAGCGTATTACCGCCGCCGGACCCACAGCCGACCGCACCCGTCAACACCAAGCCGAGACTCGCCACCGCCGCCAACACCCGCCGCCTCATGGAACCTCCCGAAGACGTGTCGGTACTTCCATTCAGACGTTGGCACAGGATTGATCGGATCGATGCCCGATCGGTGGAATTGCGTTGGCGCGGATGATTTTCCGGCACAGCTGTCCGGCAGTGCCGTCGAACGGATTTCTGGGCCATGATGGCCTCGAACGGATGAGGAGGACGCCCATGCCGGTCGGCGGTGATCATCGGCTGCGCGATCGCCGCGGTGCTGACCGCGCTGGCATTCCTCGGCCTATCGGGCAATGCGGCCGGACGGGTGGCATCCTGGATCGTCGAGCCGCTGAGCCGCTGGTGCTGGTCGGGGTCGGCTGTGTGACGACCATGCAGGTGTTCGCCTCGCGGATCACCGCGCGCATGCTGGCCAAGGCCGACGACCCACGGCTGCGCGGCCTCGACGTCCGAATCGTGCTGCGGGACGCCGTGGCCGCGCTACCTGCCTGGTATCGGTACGCGATCGTGGTGCGCTGGATCCTGGCGACCGCCGGTTCGATCGCGGTGATCGTGCTGCTGTCGTCGCGGTCGGCCGATACCTACTTCGCGTGATCGGTCAATTGCCGTTTCTGTTGTGGGTGGACTGCGGGTCGGCATCGATGGTGGCGAGTGATCGCGGGTTGCGCTTCTATTGAGGCGCTTGCTATTTCGGGGCGGGTAGGGTGCGGCGGGCCAGGCGGGCGGCCAGCGATGGCGGCGGGTGCCACGGTTCGTAATCTGTTGCGCGCCATGCATATACGGGGACTTCAAGGCGCAGGAGAGCGCGCAGGTCGGGTATCTCCAGCGTTTTCGCGGACCAGTCGTACAGGTGCCCGAGGCGGGGCATGATCATGCCGACATCCAGCAAATGGCCGAAGCCGTGCTCCATTTCGACATAGGTCGGCACATCGTCGCCGAGCGGGTAGCGGGCCGGGAGCACCCGGGACAGCGAGAGGAAGATTCCGGTCATCCCCAGGCGCGGGTCGCCGAGCAGTGGGGCGAGCGGACCCAGCGGACCGAGTGCCAGGCGGGGCGCGGCGACCAGCGCATGGGCGTAAAGCACCCGGATCAGCACGAGATTGACGAAGAAACGCTCGACCTTGCCCTCGGCCCATGCCAAATCCTCGTGCTCGAGATAGGCGGAGACGACGCCGACATTGTGCGCCCGATACCAGGACTGCGCGCTGGGACGCCTGATGAAATCGAGGGTGTGCAGCACGCCGGCCCCGGACGGCGCGCCGTCGTATCCGCTGTGGATCGCCTGCGCCTCACAGAAATCGCGGAGCAGACGCTCGTTGATCGCACGCCACCACGGACTCCCCGGCCGCGCGCCATCCGCCGGATTCAACAGTCCGCGCCGCAACTGCCAACCCATGAACGCCAGCGCCGCCCGGCGATACGGCAGATGCGTGCCACCCGGCCCCGGCGGCCCCTCGTACAGGCGCCGCATCAGCGCGAACCGCCCGGCCGGGTCATCCAGAACCCCCGCCACCGTGGCCGCCGCATAATCCGCCGCCGAACGCTGCACGCCCGCGATTATGGCACTAGGTATAGCGCCCGTATTTCGACTATGACGATCGGGCGTTGGACGACGTCCGGTGGATAAGGTGCCGCGGATGTCGCGTTAGGTAAGGCTACCTTACTATCGTCGGGTGGTAGTTGAGACGCGGAACCGAATCGCACGGCGCAAACAGCCGGTGCTCGCACGTCATCGGGCACTGCGCGAGTTCGTCCGCCGGACGCGGATCGCGCATCGCTGGACGACACCGGTGATGGGCCTGTTCCTGCTGATCCAGGTGATCTGCGGGACCATCCTGCTGTTCCGTCCGCAACTCGACCAAATGCTCCATCCGGAGCTGTTCGCGAAAACCGAATCGGCGCAAGCGATCACGGCCACCCAGGCGATCGCGGCCGCCCGGGCGGTGAAACCGGATCTGACCGGGCCGACCGCGACACTGGTGGACGGCGTGTTCCAGGTGCGCAGCGGTAAGGCGGGCGAGGCGGTGTACGTCGACCCGGGCTCCGGCGCGATTCTCGGCACCGTCGATCCGGACGGCGGCGTACTCGGATTCGTGACGAATCTGCACTCCTGTGCGCTGTCCTGCGAGCGATACCCGGGATATCAACCGTGGCTCACCGCCAAGGTGCCCGTCATCGAGCTGAAGATCAGCCAGCTGACACTCGGCGGCATCGGTCTGACCTTGGTTTGGTGGTCGCTGAGCGGGCTGCTCATCTGGTGGCCCGGCATCCGAAATATCAAGCAGCGGTTGACCATTCACCTACGCCGTGGCAAGTACCGGCGCAACCGGGATCTGCACGCGGTGATCGGTGTCGCCTCCTGCGCGTTCCTCCTGTTCTGGGGTATTACCGGCGCCGGCTTCGAACTCCCCGCGATCGGAAAGGTCTGGTACGCACTGACCGGCGGCGCCCCGGCGAAATCGGAATACAACTCGGCGCGCGCCACCGGACCGGATATCGGTGGCGACCGCGCCATCGCCGCCGCGGCCGCCGTCGTACCCGGCGGCAGGCTGGTCTATCTCGCCGAACCGTCGCCGAAACCCGCCGATACCTACCGCGTCGCCTTCGCGGTCAATACCGATATGGGCCGTTACGGCGGCACCGTCCCGCTCCCGTCCGTCATTGTCGCGGTGGACCGGCACACCGGCGATACCCACTTCATCAAGGGCGGTACGGATATGTCCGCGAGTACCACCCTGTGGCAGAAGTGGAGTTACGGACTACATTTCGGCTATCTCGCGCCTTGGCCGGTGCGACTGCTCTGGCTGGTCTTCGGCCTCGCGCCGATCGCCTTGGCTGTCACCGGTTTTCGTACCTGGTATCAGCGTCGACGCCGGGCCGCGCCGCCGACGTGAGCAGGCGTGGTTCCGCTGCTGCGGCAGCCCACGCGCCGAATGCGAAATTCGTTCCCGCGCGGCGGATTTCGACTGCTGCCGAGCCGCCGAGATGCGCCGGTATCACCAATTCCCGTTGGTCCGCGGCCTGTTCGAGGATGCGGCGGCGGGTGGTCGCGGCCTGCCGCGGGTCGAGGCACAGGCAGCTGTCGCAGGATGGGTCGAGCAGTTGGATCGGGCTGTGCACCAGGTCGCCGACGAAGACCGCGCGGTCCGCGCCCGACCGCAGGTGCAGGACCGAGGATCCCGGCGTGTGGCCTGGTGCGGATTCCAGGGTGAGGCTGTCGTCGATGCGGTAGCTGTCCTCCCAGAGAACGGCCTGGCCGGCGCGGTGGATCGGGGCGATGCTGTCTTCGTAGAGCAGCCGGTCGTCCAGGCGCGTGCCGCCCGCGTAGCCGCCCGCGGGGCCGAAGTAGGCGTCGTCCGCGGCCGGGATGAGGTACTGCGCGTTGGGGAATGTTGGTGTCCACCGGCCGTCGACATCGTGGGTGTTCCATCCGACGTGATCGCCGTGCAGGTGGGTGTTGATCACGAGATCGACATCGTTCGGGCGCACACCGGCCCGGCTCAGGCGCTCGATGAAGTCGCCCTGTCGGTGGTGAAATATTGCGCGGCTTGGGCGTTCGCGTCCGTTGCCGACGCCGGTGTCGATCAGGATCGTGCGTCCACCGCTGCGCAGCACCCAGGTTTGGATCGCGGCGACGACCAGCCCGGTATCGAGATCCCAATGATCCGGTGCCAGCCAGTCCGCGTTATCCCGCCAGGTCTGCTCGGTGGTGCCGGGCAGCAGATCGGGACCCGGCATCAGGGTGTCCTGCCATTCGATGACGCGGAAGATCTCGACATCGCCCAGCGCAATACTCTGTGAGCTTTCCATGCCTGTGAGCCTACGGACGCGGATTCGAGCCGAACAATGCTTATTTAACTCACCTTGATACGTAATCGGCTCACCATTGAGTGTTCTCAGTACCATTGACCCATGGATGTGCTGAGCGACGCGATCGCTGCCATACGCCTGGGGCAACCGTCGTCGAACCGGCTGTATACCCCACAGCCCACCTGGTGCACCCGACTCGCCCCGTACTCCGGCGCGGGCTTCCACATCGTGCTCCAGGGTGGTTGCTGGCTGCTGCCCGACGAGGGTGATCCGGTGACATTGGGAACCGGTGACGCGGTGTTGCTGCCACACGGAACCGGGCATGTGCTCGCCGATCGGCCCACCGACACAAAGACTTTGGCGCGGGCCGTGCCGTTCGAGCGATGGAGTGCCGAGCAGACAGCCGAAAGATCTTCGGACACAGCCGGATTCGAGGCCCTGTGCGGTAAGTATCGGCTCGACCGCCGCGGGCAGCATCCCCTCGTTGCGGAGCTGCCGACGATCATCCACCTACCGGCCCGCATCGGCGACCACCCCGAGCTACGCGCCGCCATCGACCTACTGGCGCAGGAGGCCGACCAGCGCCGCCCCGGTTCCTGCATCGCCGTTCCGAGCCTGCTCGACCTGCTGCTGGTCTACCTGATCCGCGCGTGGATGACCGACAACAAGGCAGGTGTCTGGTCGGCCGTGCTCACCGATCCGGTCACCGCCACCGCGCTGCGGGCACTGCACACCGATCCGGCCGCACCCTGGAGCAACGACCGGCTCGCCGCCGAAACCGGCGTCTCCCGCGCCACCCTCACCCGCCGATTCGCCACCCTGATCGGCCAGCCGCCGATGGGCTATCTGACCTGGTGGCGACTGACCCGCGCCGCCGCGCTGCTCCGCGACACCACCGATCCGCTGTCCGCCATCGCCGATCAAGTCGGATACGCGACCGCCTACGCGTTTTCCAACGCGTTCAAGAAGCAGTTCGATATCTCACCGGGCCGCTACCGGCGTGAACACGGATTGGCGGTTGTCGTCGAGTGAGCGTGCCTGCTACCGAATTCCAATGTCGCTGAACGTAACTGGATGCGATCGGGCAGCCACTCGACCGGCCGCGCCGGAGAAACCCTCGGCTCTTTCTCGCGCTATCGCTCGAACAGTTCCCTGGGCCGTCGCGCACAGCACCGGATCGCCGTCGGCGGGAACCGCGAAGACCTGGCATGAACAGACTGCCTGGCGGCCGGTGGCGTCGATGACGTGGGCGATCGCGCGCAGGCGAACGCCATCGGCGGGGCGCAGATAGGTGATGGTGAAACCGCTGGTCAGAACGTTCGGGCCCAGGGCGGCGCCACCGGCGTAGGTGATGGTGTTGTCGGCGAGATAGGCCAGCACACCGCCGTGGACGTAGCCGAACTGTTGGCGCAGGTTGTCGTGGATCGGGATCTCCAGGGTGGCCCCATTGGTGTCGAAGGCGGTGAGTTCCGCGCCGAGCAGGACGCTGAACGGCTGGGCGGCCAGCACGGCGCGAGCCATGTCGAGGGAGGGTGTGGTGGTTGTCATCGGACGACGTCCAGATTCAGCGTGGTCGCGATGGCATCGGCCAGTTCAACGCCTTTGATCTCGAAGTGGTGGGCGAAGTACGCCAGATGCTCTTCATGCTCGTGGAAGTGGTGCGGGGTGAGCACCGCGGAGAACACCGGGACATCGGTATCGAGCTGAACCCGCATCAGCGCGTCCACCACGGTGGCTGCCACGAAGTCGTGCCGGTAGATGCCGCCGTCGACCACCAGTGCGCAACCGGCCAGCGCGACGTACTCGCCGCTGATGGCCAATCGCCTTATGCGCAAGGGTATTTCGAAGGCTCCCGGAACTTCGAACACATCGACATCGGTGAATCCGCGCTCGGTCAGGCGGGTCCGGCAGGCCGCCACCGCCCGGTCGACGATATCGGCGTGCCAGCGCGCGGCGACGAGGGCGATGCGGTTCGGAGTGGGTGACATGGTTCCTCCTTGCCCAGCCAACAGTGGAACAGCCTGTCCCAGGCGGGGTCTGGGCGTTGTCGTGCCGAAAGCTTCGGCGTCAGTGCTGATTCTGGTGGACCCTGTTCTTGCGAACCTGATCGCTGTGGATCCGCCCGCGCAGAAATCGAACGTATCGGCTGTGCCGGCTTCGCGCCGCCGTCCCCGGAACCAGCGCGGTCTCGGCGCGGTCGAGTGCGTCCTCCAACGCGGCGTCGTGTAGCCAGCGCCAGGCGAGGGGCCAGGTGAACCGATCTTTTCCGTGAGTTCGCATGATCAGCTCATGCGTCAGGCGGGTATGTGTGGCGTCCAGCTCGTCGACGATGAATCCGTGCGTCCCGTCGAATCCGGTCGGCCGATGGAACCGGAACTTCACCTCGCGTCCGGGAACGTACTTGACGCAGGTGTAGCGGATCGGTCCGTGGCCACCGGTGGCATCGACTTCCAACGGCCGATCGAACCGCATCGCGGGCCACTGCTGGACCGGCCACAGCCGGTCGTCGTCGGTCGCCAGCGTTTCGAGCAGCCGACCCACCGCCTCGGCATCGGCCGCGATCACCCGACTGTGGATATTGCTCACCATGACCCGGACCTTTCATTTAGCGACTGACCTCTAATTTCAATTAGAGGGTAATCTCTAATACGTGTCAAGGAAACCAGCGCACACCCTGGACTCGCTGCTGGACGCCGCTGCCGACCTGGCCGCGTCGCACGGTGCCGCCGCGGTCACCATGAGCGCGGTCGCGGCCGCCGTCGGCGCGCCGAGCGGCTCGGTCTACTACCGCTTTCCCGACCGGTCGGCGCTGCTGGCAGGTCTGTGGTTGCGTAGCGTGGATCGATTCCAGCGCGGGTTTCTCGAGGCCCTGCAAATCGACCCGCCACAGCAAGCCGCCATGCGGGCCGCGCATCACGTCACCGACTGGTCGCTGCGACATCCGACGGAGGCCGCGGTATTGCTCGCGGGCCCACAAGCCTTCGGGTTCGCACAGTGGAGTGCCGAATCCCGGGAGGCGGCGGCGGCGCAGCGGGCCCGAAACGACGACGCCGTAAGGGAACTGGGCGATCGGCTGGGTTTCCACAGCCCAGCCGATCGCGAACGACTGGCTCTCCTGATCATCGAGTTGCCATATGCCGCAGTACGGCGATGCGCCCGCAAGTCCGCCGCCGACCTGACCGCCGCCGCCGAGGCCGTCGACCGGATCGTCCGTGACGCACTCGGTGAAGACGGCAATGCGTCATCGGATTCCGGCCACGGGGGCTGACGTCGATTACCCGGCCGGGTCCGACCGTCGACGACGTTTGCCCAAATCCCTTGCGGGGTCGAGGTATTAGGCGTCACCCGCCGGGCGGCAATCCGGTCATCGCGTGCAGGGTTCGGCCGAGGTTGTCATCGTGGTGTTCTCGGCGGGGGCCGGTTTCGGGCTCGTGTTCCCTTGTCGAGGTGGGGTTCCCAGCCCGGCCGTTACAGGGCGAGCATGGCTGCGGCGACCTGGTCGGCCGCGGTGTGGCGCAGGGCGGTACCCATATCGTCGAGGACGAGCAGTCGCGCACCGGGGATTTCGGCGGCGAGGACCTCGGCGTTGCCGACCGGGAAGAACGGATCGGCGCGACCGTGCACCACGAGGGTTGGCATGTCGAGCTCGCTGAGCCGGTGCCGCCAGCGCGGGGCGCAGTCGATCCGGGAGAAGACCATCCCGAGTTGATTGGCCTGGTGCACCGCTGGATCGTTCGACGACGTCCGGTCCCAGATGCGGGCCGCCGTCGCCAGCGTCTCCTCCGGGTCGTTGCCCATCGGCTCGGCCCCCGAGGCGGCGAACACCGCGACAGCCTCCCGGTCGGTCCAGTCCGGCAGCGGCCGGGAGAACACGGCGCCGATGACCGCGGGGTCGTGGTCCGGCAGGTCCTCGTCGACCGGGCCCGGCGCCACCGGCCGAGTGCCGACGAGGGTCAGTGCGCGGAACACATCCGGGTGGTCCAGCGCGGCGACCTGAGCGACCATTCCGCCGACGCCGACACCACCGAGATGAGCGGTCCCGGCGCCGAGCACCTCGACGAGCGCGGCCGCGTCGGCGACGAGATCCCGCAGGTTGTAGGCCGGATTCTCCGGGTCGAGGGTCGTCGACGCGCCGGAGTCGCGCAGGTCGTAGCGAACCACGCGCCGCCCGCCCGACGCGAGCCGCTCGCACAGCGCGTCGGGCCAGGACAACATCGTCGTGCCGCCGACCAGCAGGATCAGCGGATCATCCGCGCGGCCGAAGCTCTCGATACCGAGATCCACACCATTCGCCCGCACCGAGGTCATCGGTCTCGTCATACCTGGACTCCTGTCTATCGGTATTCCCAGAGATACCGACGACAGATTCACCCGCAAATCATCGGTGCGGCCGAAACCAATTGGTGAATACCATGTGGTCGTCATGGGAGGCGGGCCGTGGACGAACGGTTCTGCGGCCGGGCCGAAATCCGTGCGGCCATGATGACGAGCGTGGCCACCGCGACGACGCCTGCGGCGATTTCGAACGCCAGGTCGGCTCCGGTTCGGTGAAAGAGCCAGTACCCTCCCAAGGTTTCGCCTCCCAGCGCTCCGGCGAAGACCGCGAGCCGGTGCCGATCCTGCCAGCCTTCGCGGGTCGACCATTCTCGAATGAGCAGATAACCGAGCACGCCAATAGCGCACTGCGAGAGCAGGATTGCGGGGATCGGCATGTGTCGCAGCCACGGGTCGGGAATCGAGTTCATCCCGAACCATAGAAGCGCTCCAGCCGCCGCGGCCGGCCCCACCGCCCACGCCGACGGGGCTCGGCCGGCCGCGTGCGCGATCCCATTCGCCCACTTGGTACTCCACCAGCCCAGCAGCGTCAGGACGGCCGCGAACAATGCGACGCCGAGATACCTCGACAGTCCAATTTCGGCATGGACTCCGTAGATTCGCGGCATTGCCACTGTGCGCCAGAACATCCAGGTGAACGCGGCGTCGAAAACGAAGGCGACAGCCGCAACGGAGATGCCGACGCCGCCGAGCCAGGACTCATGGCGGCGGCGGTGAAAAATGGTCTCGGTCAACAGAATCGGCAGTGTCATGCTCCAGATCGAATGCAGGCCGATATTGAATGCGGCGTAGGGCCAGAAGATGCCGAAAGCTACTCCATAGGGATGTCCATTCGGCGGAAATATCTGCGGGGTGAGCCAGGTCGGCTCCAGTAAACCTTCCTCGATGGCGGCGTACACGGCCCCGAGTATCAGCATCGACGGCCAGCCGCCGCCGCGCCGCCGCACGATCTCTCGGATCACCAGCGCCCCTGGGCCATACAGGCCCATCTCCACGGGTAGACCGCCGATGATCGACAACGTTGTCGATCCGGTCAGAATCTCTGGAATCGTCGTCGCGAGCACGGCGAGCACCACCACCGGCCATCCCCGCCATGATCGCAGTCGCTGGTGAAAAGCCTGATGAGACATGGTATTCCGCCCCCTTACCGAAAACCTCAGACCAAAATATCTTAGTCACTGAGATAATTAGAGCCTAAGGTAGATTCGAGGGATGGCGCAAGCGGATACACCCGAACCGGCACAGGCAGGCGAGCTGCTCGGACGCGAGTTCGCCTCGGCCATGGTCAATTTCCACGAACTCGCCGGCCGACTGATGGGGCTCAGCGCGACCGAGCGGAAGTGCATCGACACGCTCCAACGTCTGGGACCGGTGACGGCCGGGACCATTGCCGAGAGCACCGGCCTGACCACCGGAGCGGTCACGGGTCTGGTCGATCGGCTCGAACAGGCCGGTTACGCCCGGCGCGTTCGGGATCCGCTCGATCGCCGCAAAGTGATCGTGGAATTGGTCGCGAACGAGCAGATGGACAACCTGCTCGCCGAGATCTTCCGGCCGTTCATACGAGACATGAACGCGCTCAACGACGGATACAGCGAGGCCGAACTCCGCGTGATCGGCGATTGGGTGCGAAAGACGACAGATGTGCTGATAGCGAACACGCGACGGATCGCCAACCTGAACAACCTATAGCCGCAGAGGCAGGTTCTCGACATCGCGCCTACGGCTTTGGTGGGCGGCGCAAGGTGGACCAGAATCCGCATCGGTGTTCGGCATCGAGGTCCACTGGGTGAATCATGTTGGGGGCCAATGACAGAACGTCGGTCGCCGTGCGGTACTCCGGCCAGTTCGGTGTGCCTGAGCGGTTCGGGTCGCCGGTTCGGGCGAAGCGTGTCCAGTAGTCGATCATGGTGTCCGACAGGCGATTCTGCTCGGTGGATAATGGGGTCGGGAATTCGGGGCTGTCGAAGAGATACGGTATTTCGCCGACGTGCAGTGCGCCGGTCGGGAAGTGCGCCTTGGCCATATCCTTACCCCACGGTGGGTTGGGGTCGGCGAATTCGTATGCGTACGTGGTGGTTTGGGCGGCCAACGCATCGTCGGTCAGGAGTGCGGTGCACCCCCAGGTGTAGTCGGAGAACAACCGCGCGAGCGCCTGGCTGGGGGAGCCGTAATCGGTCAGTGGATATTCCGCCGCGATGCGATCGGCGTCCGCGCCGAAGGCGCTGTCGAGTTGGTTACGGTAGTCGGCGGGTGTGTACACGTGATCGGTGAACGACTCGATGGCCCAGATGAACGTGCTGTGCTCATCGCGGGTGGTGCCGTGAATCACCGGGACCCGATTGAACTTTCCGCTCGCGATCGCCTCGGCCGGTGCGAGCGGGAGCGGTGTGTGCTGTCCGCCGTAGGCCGGGCCGTATCCGGCGCCGTCCGCGGCGGCCAGTATCTTCGCGGCGGGGACGGTGCGCAGGCAGTCCGCCGCATCGGCAGCGGCGCCGCAGCCGAGTTTGTCGGCCAGCTCGCGGCCCTGCTGTTCGGCGGCGGCACGCGGCCGGGCGAACCAGTAGCCGTCGTCGTAGGGCCACTGATTAGTCTCCGAGCACGGACTGCTTTGCACGATGGCGCGCTGGAACAGGCCTGCCGCGGACGGTGAGGCGAGTAGGGAGCAGGTACTGGTCGCCCCGGCGGACTGGCCGAAAAGCGTTACGCTGTCCGGATTTCCGCCGAAGCGGTCGATATTGCGCCGCACCCAGCGCAGTGCGGCCTGCTGATCGAGCAGTCCGTAGTTGCCCGACGCGGCGTCGGCGGTGTCCAGCCCGGGATGCACCAGGTATCCCAGCGCGCCGAACCGGTAGTTCAGGGTCACCACGACCACGCGACCCTTGGTGGCCAGGCGGCGGGCCTGGTAGGGGTCGGCGGAGCCGAAATAGAAACCGCCGCCGTGGATCCAGACCATCACCGGCAGTTTTTCGCCGTCCGCGTGATCGGGTGCGGTGACGTTGAGATACAGGCAATCCTCGGAATCGCTGGCCGGATCGCCCATCGGGCTCGCGTTCTGCACGCAGGGGTGACCGGGCGCGGTGGCGTCGCGAACGTCCCGCCACGGCACGGGCGGAGCCGGTGGGGCCCAGCGCAATCGGCTCACCGGCGGGGCGGCATAGGGAATCCCCTGAAAGGTTCGGTAGCCGTCGGCGGCGGTGCCGCGAACGGGGCCATCCACGATCTGGACGACCGGATGCTCTTGCGCTGCTGGTGTTTTCGAATCTCGTGCAGTGCAGCTGACCAGGCAGGCCGCCGCGAACAACGAGGCAGCGCATAGGCGTGAGTGTTTGCGGATCATCGCTCCCCTTGCATAGTGTATTAGATACACTAACTCGAGCGATGGCACCGTGGTGCCGGAGGAATCAGGGGCAGATGTGGAACGGCAAGTGCCGGACGAACTCTCACGACTGTGGCGGCTGCCGGGCGCCGGGCGTACCGGAAGACCCGCGGAACTCGACGTGGAACGCGTGGTGCGCGCGGCGGTCGCGCTCGCCGACGAGGCGGGTCTGCAAGCCGCGACACTCCCGAAAGTCGCTGAATCCCTTGGTTATTCGACCATGTCGCTGTACCGCCACGTCGGTTCGAAGGATGAACTGCTGACGCTCATGCTGGACGCGGGTGTCGCGAGTCCACCCGATATCCGTACCGGCCCGGCGCATTGGCGCGACGGGTTGCGCGAATGGACCTATGCGTTGCGCGACGTATACGTCGAAAGGCATTGGCTGATAGACGTTCCGGTCTCCGGCCCGCCGTCGGGTCCGAACCAGATCGCCTGGTTCGATGCCGGTCTGAAGGTGCTGCGTGCCGCCCGGCTCGCCAGCAACGCGAAAATCGCGGTGCTGGCGCTGCTCAGCGGCTATGTGCGTCAGATGGTGACGCTCGCCGCCGAACACAATCCCGGACTCGGTCCGGATCCGGCGCGGACCTACCGTACATACGCCGCGAACCTGGCCCGGCTCGTAGACCGGGACCGATTTCCCTATGCCGCAATGCTGTTCGCCGGAAACGCCTTCGAGGCGCCCGAATACGGCACCGAGCCGATCACCGAATTCCACTTCGATTTCGGCCTGAACACGATTCTGCGCGGCATCGCCGAGGACTGATCTCGCTGGGTGGCCGCCCGGTCCGCGCGGCGAACAAATCTATCAACGGGTGATGAAGTCTGTGATCGCAATTGTTGTGGCGCTGGGGTTTCCATCGTTTTGGCGGGGTGCGGCGGTGAGGACGTCCAGATGGGTGTAGCCGATGCCGGTGGCGGCGTCGGGTGGGCGCAGCGGGTGGGAGCCCGGGTTGAGGATCTGGACGATGGGGGTGAGGAGTTGGAGGGTGTCGTTGACGGTGCCGTTGGTGCCGTAGATGTAGACGGCTCGTTTTTCGAAGGGGCCGTTGGGATATGGGACCGGGGTGGTGTCTTTTCTCGGCGTGCCGGGGAAGAAAGCGTCGAAGAAGACGGTGGGGCCCTCGAACAGCTGGCGGGCCAGCGAGTGGATGTCGGTGTGTTCGGTTTGGGGCGTTGAGTAGACGCGGCCGGTGTTGTCGGGTGCGGCGGGTTGGTCGTAGTTATTCCAGGTGTAGAGGGCTTTCGGGTCTGCGGGGGCGACCTTGTCGAAGCCGAGCAGAGATTTCTTCAGCGGCCAGCCGATGAGTGGCAGGGTGATGTCGGTGCCGGGAATGTCGGCCAGTTCCTCGGGCACCCACAGGTACTTCTCGCGTACGGGACCCCCGCCGAAGCTGCCGAAGCTGATGTCGGCCGGGGTGAGCGGCATGGAGTTGTTGTCGAGCAGCGCTCCGAGCATGGCGGTGTTGGTGTAGCGGAAGGACCGGACATCGGGGTCGTTGGTGATCAATTGCAGGTGATCGGCGGCGAGCAGGCCGCGCAGGATCAGCTCCATATTCGGGCTGTGTGGCAGCATTCGCAGCAGCTGTGATTCCTCGTCGGGCTCGAAGTAGGCGGCGATCCCGGCGATGGAGAACAGTGTCATGGCGTCGGGCACCACATTGTCGGGCAGGATGCCCTGGAAGAACGACCTGCCTGCGGTGGCCGGTTGCGTGCCCGGATTATCTTGCGGCCGTGATTGTTTCGAGTCGGCTTGGTCGATGGTGAGTGCGGTGTCGAGTACGACGAAGCCCGCGCATTGGGCGTAGCCGGGGGCGGGATGGTCAGCGCTGCCGAATTCGGTGGCTGCGAAGTAGCTCAGGTTCTCCCCGCCTTGCGAATGTCCGGCGCAGTAGACCTTTTTCGCTCGCTGTTGCGGATCGGGGATCGCCTCGGCGATGGCGGTGTACCAGTCGCGGTTCTGCTGGTCCATGTCATCGGATTTCAGCGCTTCGGTGTCATTGGATGACGGCCAGCCGGGGAAGGTTCGTCCGTCCACCGCTTTGTGGTTGAAGTAGTAGTCGACGGCGACTCGGTAGTCCTTGGCCGCGATGGCGGCATCGAGTCCGGTGCGGTCGTAGTAGCAGGGCGAACGGCGTTGCATGCCCCAGAATTCGACCGCGCGGCTTCGATCGTGGCCGCGCCGCAGTACTTCCGGCGCTAGTGAGTCGAATTGTTCTGGGCCGCTGAACATTCCGGGCATCGCGGTGACGACGGCATCGGCGTCCCCGGATTGCTGCGGGCCGTCGGCGAGCCGGTACCGCAGATAGTCGACGTAATCGCAGCCGGGTGGATGCGGGCCCGCCGCCGCGGGCAGCGGGGAGTACACCTGGACCCAGCTCTTGACCACGCCGGGCCCGGCCTCGCCCAGGGGCTTCTCGATCCGTTGGCCGACCGTCTGATCGGCGTGTGCCGGCGAGACGCCGATCAGCTGGGCCGACAACATGAGCTGACAGGCGGCCATACCGGCCACTACGGGTTTGTGTTTCATCGCCATCGCCTCGGCAAAAGTAGAAAACATGAATGTTTCTCACAAAAGCTAACAGCCGAGGCGTGCCGCGAGCGCTGATTGCTCTGGGGAATAGGGGATTTGGGGAATCAGTCGACACTCGGTGGTGGAATATCCACCAGCAGTAGAGCATTCACCACAGCCAGGATCGTCGGCAGCAGGTCGGGTAACCGCTCGGCGCCGTGCGCCCGGAGCTGGGTGGTCAGTAGGCGGGCGACCGCGCCGACGATCGCCTGGGCCACGGCCTCGGACAGTTCGGCAGGCAGATCGGGGCGCTTGCGCCGCGCCACGGTGACATGCTCGCGCAGTGCGGCGGCCGCCTGCGACAGGTACCGCTCGTACTGATCCTGAATCTCGCCGCCGGCCTGTGGAGCGGCCAGCAAGAACACTCGGGCGAAGGCCGGTCTGCGCGCCAGGGCTTCGCATACGCCCCGCCACCCCGCGGTGATCCTGTCGTCCCGCTCGACGCCGCCCATATCGGTCGCGTCGATGATTTCGACCATCAGATCCTCGAACCCGTGCCGTAGGGCGGCGGCGAAGCAGGCGTCCTTATCGGCGAAATGCTCGTAGAACGTCCGCCGCGACACACCCGCACGGGCGATCACGTCGGCGACCGTGGTGGTCCGGTATCCCTTCTTCGTAACGACTTCGACCACCGCATCGAACATCCGCAGCCGTTGCGACGCCAGCACGGTGTCGCGGTCGAGCTTGTGCGGCCCCTTCGGCAATGCTCGCCGCGCTCGCCCGTCCGGCAAGTTACCCACCAGCCAAACGTACTCGAGCGGCGCGGAGTGTGGCGGTGACCATAATGTTTGGCGGATGGGGGTGGGCTCGGTTAGGGTAGTCGTGCGAGGCGGGGAAGTTCCTGGATCTATAGCTGGGGGCCGAGTTGAGTTCCTCCGCGTCGTCCAAATATTTTCCGAGCCTCGATCATCTCGATCGAGGCTCTTTTCGGTTCCTGCGAGTGCCCGCGTGGAGTTCGAATTCGATACCGAGATAATCGGTCCTGGATCCGGCCGCATCGCGGCCTCCGCCGAGTCATCTGAAGATGTTGTGCAGCAGGGTGTTTCACCATCGAATCGGATTCGCTCAGTGCGGCAAGCGATTCAGGCGTCGACGAAGTCCGATTCGTAGGCGAGGATCACGGCCTGTGTGCGGTCTCGCACACCCAGTTTGGCCAGGATCGCGCTGACATGGGATTTGACGGTTTCGGAACCGAGGTGCAGCTGCGCGGCGATTTCGGCGTTGGACAGTCCTCGGGTCATATGTCGCAGCACGGTTTGCTCGCGCTCGGTGAGCGATGCCCGCTCGAACGTGGTTTGCGCCTGGGTATTGGCGCGTCCGGTCGCGAGGCGGCGCAGCGCCGCCGGGTAAAGCAGTGAATTCCCTTCCGCCACGGTCCGGATGGCGTTTGCTATCTCGGCGGGCCGTGCCCGTTTCAGCAGAAAGCCGTCGGCGCCCGCCCGCAGCGCACCGTAGACGTAGTCGTCGTTTTCGAAAGTCGTGATGATGAGGATCTTGGGCGGGGCGGATATCGCGCGCAGAATCGCCCGCGTGGTTTCGATGCCATCCATCAGCGGCATCCGGACGTCCATGGCGACGACGTCGGGTCGCAGCCGTTTGATCAGCGGCAGCACCGCGACCCCGTCGGCGGCCTCGGCCACCACCTCGATACCGGATTGAGCGTCGAGGATGGCGCGCAGGCCGGAGCGGGCAATGGGTTCGTCGTCGACGAGCAGGACGGTGATCGGCGTCGCGTTCATCGAAGCGGGAGTTCGACGTGCACCTGCCAGCTGTCTCCGAGCGGCCCGAGCCGGGCCAGCCCACCGAGGAGTCCGGCGCGTTCGCGAATGCCGCGCAGGCCGCTGCCGGTGCGTGGTGGGCTCGGTCGTTCGGGTAGCGGGTTGCGCACGCACAGTTCGAGCCGCGCGGCGTCGACCCGCACCGAAACATCAATGGGCCCGGGGCCATAGTGCCGCAACACGTTGGTCAGCGATTCCTGCAGGATGCGATAGCCTTCCCGCGATATCGGGCCGGGGATCGAGTCGACCGCACCCTCGACGGTCACCTCCACCGACGCGCCCGCGGAACGTGCCGAGTCGAAGAGGGCGGCCGAGGAGGCCAGCGTCGGACGCTCGACCACCGGCTGCCCGGCGTCGCGCAGCACCCGCAGCACCCGATCGAGGTCGTCGAGGGCGGCCCGGCCGGTGTCCTCGACGGCACTGAGAGCACGGTCGGTGAACTGGGTATCCGTGGTGGTCCGGGCGGCGCCGGCCTGCAGGACGATCGCGGTCAGGGCGTGACCGATCGAGTCGTGCAGTTCGCTGGCGATGCGATTGTGTTCCAGCAGTTGTTCGGTGCGCGCCTCCAGCATCCGCAACCGTTCGGTCGGTGACGGCCCGAGCAGTCTGCGGGCCGCGACGGTGACGAGTTCGCCGAGTCCCACCACGGTGATCGACAGAATTGCCAGCGGTACCGGGATCAATACCGCCCACCACCAGTGCGATGGCAAGTGGACCAGGGTGTCCCGGGTCGGCGCGGAGCCGACACTGGCACGGATCAGATCCGTGCACAGCCACACGGTGCCGACCCCGACCGCGAGCAACACCGCGCTGCAGGCGAGCCGAATCTCCAACCACCACACCGTGCGCCAGCGGTCCGGCCAGGTGGTCGCGGGCGCGGCCGTGAGGGAGGCGTCGGGTGTGCCGCGGGTGAGCAGCAGCTCGGCCTGGATCCCTTCGGCCAACCGGGTCATGGGCAAGAGGCCGACCGGAATCATCAGCAGCGCAACCACATACGGTCGGCTCGGGTCGATGAACAGCCAGAGCGCCGCGATCGTCAACGGCACACACAGATGTATGCCGCGGGTATAGGTCAGCGGACGGAACAGGGCGAACACCTTCCCATCGTCGCAGTTCGGGTTCGTTCCGGTCCTCCCCCGTCCGGGGGAAGGCAGCGGTGCTCGCGGGGGAGGACTGCCACGCCGTATCCGGCGAGGCTGATGACATGACCACGATCGACAGGTACGTGCGCCTGCTGCTCGCCGTGTTCGTACTCTTCGTTCCGTGCGCTGTGGGGTGCGCGCGGGACGAGGACATTCGCACTGTGCTGCAAGCGATTCCGGGATTGCGCGTCAAGGGTGAACAGACCGCGTCGGGTGGTCGGCTCTTCGAACTCACCTATCGCCAGCCGATCGACCACGACCATCCCGAGCGCGGCGAGTTCGACCAGCGCCTGACGCTGATGTACCGGGCCACCGATCGGCCCATGGTGCTCTACACGAGCGGCTACGACCTGACCTCGAACGTCGCCTTCCGAGCCGAGCCGACCGAACTGGTCGGCGGTAACCAGATCGTCACCGAGCAGCGGTATTTCGGTTCCTCCCGACCAGCCTCCCCGGACTGGACCACGCTCGACATCCGGCAGGCCGCCGCCGATCACCACCGCCTCATCGTGGCATTGCGGCCGATATTCCGGGGTGCGTGGATCTCCGCCGGAGCCAGCAAGGGCGGTATGGCGTCGATCTATCACCGGCGCTTCTATCCCGATGATGTGGTCGGCACCATCGCCTACAGCGCCCCGAACATCCTCGACGACGCGGACCCGACCGCCTACGACCGATTCGTCGCCGAGGTCGGCACGCCTGAATGCCGGGCCGCGATCATTGCGGTCCAGCGTGAAATCCTGTTGCGGCGCAAGGAAATCGATGACCGGCTCACCGACTGGGCCCAACGTTCCGGCTACGCCTTCCAGACAGTCGGCGGCGTAGACCGCGTCGTCGAGTTGGCCACGCTGCAGGTGCCGATGTACTTCTGGATGCACCGCGGCGTGGCCGACTGCGGTGCCATTCCACCCGCCGCGGCAACCACCGAAACGCTCTATACATGGTTGGACGACCTCGTACAGCCGGCGTCCTACACCGATCAGGGCCTCGCGGTCGCACTGCCGTCGTTCTATCAGCTGGGTACGCAGCTCGGCACGGCCCGATACTCCGCACCGGGACTCACCGATCTGCTGCGCTATCCGAACATCCAGGACATGCGCAACTATGTGCCACAAGAGATTCCCCTGCGTTTCGATCCCGACGCGATGCTCGATATCGACCGCTGGGTCCGAAGCGACAGCACCGGGCTGATCTTCGTCTACGGCGCGAACGACCCTACTCGGGCAAAACCTTTCCGCCTCGGTCCCACTCCCCGCGGTGACGCCATCTACCTGGCCCCCGCCGCAAACCATCTCGCTCGCATCGCGAATCTGACAGCTGCCGACCAAGCCGCCGTACTCGCGGCCCTCACCCGCTGGTCGCACGGATCCGGTTCGCATTGATATTCCGGTACGCGTGCGTGGCCCGCGTCAGCGACGCCCGCAGCGTCTCCGCGGCTGCGGCGGGTTCGTGGCGAGAGGTGAGTTGGGCCGTGCCGCAGGGCTTTCCGACCCGCGAGTGTGTCGGGGTGGTGCTCTACGCTCAGGTCCCGCGGGCCGGTTCGATTTCGGCCTGCGTCGACAATCGGGAGGATGGGCTATGAGCGACGTTCGCCGGCAGGTTACGGAATTGTTCTGTACCGCAGCCGAATTGCGCGGTCACACCGCGCAGGTGAGCGCCGATGGTGAGGTGACAGTGTCCGGCCCGACCGGGACCACGGTCTACTACCTGGAGAACTTGGTACGCAAAATCGCCGCCGCGCCGCAGCAGGACTGGGCGGCACTTGTCGCCGACCACCTCGGCACCGCGCTGAGTCACTACGAGGTCGCCGATACCGAACCCCTGGAGGCGATGGAGTTCGCCGAGGTGCGGGCACTGGTGCGCACCCGGCTGTACCCCGACAGGACCCATGACCAAGTCGCGTGCGTCTGCCGACCATTGGCCCCCGGATTGACCCAGCGCGTGGTGCTCGACGGTGTACATACCATCTCGCCGGTGACCTATCAGCTGTTGGCGAGCTGGGATATCGATGAACGCGATCTGTTCGCGCTCGGTGAGCAGAACACGCGTACCGACGGGCCACTGGAGGTCGAGCGAGCCGACTTCCCCGAGGATGCCCCGCCCTGGTTTCTGCTCAAAGGCAACGACTACACCAGCGCGCATGCGCTGTGGCTCGGCGACTATCCCGATGTCATCGGCCGTGCCGGTGCGCTGTTCACCGTTCCCGCCGAACTCAGCATTTACGCCGCCCCGATCGACGATATCGACGTGCTCGAGGCCGGGCAGATCCTCGCCTCGCTCGCGGCGCACCACTTCGCGAACGATCCGTGGCCGACCAGTCCACACCTCTACTGGTGGGATGGCGGCCATATCGAGCTGGCTATCCACGTCCAACCAGCCGGCGAATCTCTCGAGCTGCAACCCACCGACGAGTTCCTGACCCTGCTGAACCAGCTCGCCGTATAGGGGAAGCCGCGGCGATTGTCACCACAACACGTTTCGACAGGTAGAACGAATGAAGCCCCCGACCGTACGTCAGGGGCTTCATGCGGTGCGCCATCAGGGACTCGCGCACGTTTTCAGTACCGCTGGACACTGTGAAAGTGTCCATGTGAGGGAGGTTAGCCCTCGTAGTCTCGGCCGGTCAACTTCTCATGACTGGATACAGGTGACGGCCGGGGGCCTCGGAAGCGCCCGTGTCAAAATCAGCCTAACGACCGCGGTCACGGCCGCCGGTTGGGGCGACTGGGAGTGGGTAGGACTTGTTCATCTGGCGTGGCGACTGGGTGCAGTGAAGGGGTCAGAGGTAGGTGGATTGGTTTGGTAGTCGAACCATCGGTGGCCAGTGAAATTGCTCTACTGACGGCTCCACTTGGTAGGAGCTATCTGGCCGCAGTGCAACTTCCGGAGAACTGATCAGCTGTTGCGTCGGCGATGGGTTCGGGTGGCAGGATCAGCCTCATGAGTCGGACGTGGCTGTCTATTCGGGTCGATCTCATCGGTGGTGGCGGCGAGGAGCTGTGGCCGCGACCGGGCCGGATATTCGCCGCAGCGCGTCGTCACACGTTCGAGCAACTGGCCACGGCGATCGACGACGCATTCGCCCGCTGGGACCGTCACCACCTGCACGAGTTCCAGCTGGACAACGATCTTCGCGTCGCCGAGCCGGACCTGGATTTCGACGAACCCGGCACCGTCCTCGACACACGCAAAACCAAACTGAGCCAGCTCATTCCGGGACAGCAGTTCGTGTATATCTTTGACCTCGGTGATTGCTGGACATATCTGTGTACGGTGGGCGACGAACGCATCGATCCGCTCGAAGCGGTCGGCATCGAGCCCTCGCTGCCCTGCCCATATTGGGGCTGGGGCACGATCCCGGACCAGTACGGCCGATGTTGGGACGAAGACGATTCCGAGACGCCACTGCCACCCGACCCTCAGTTGGCGGACCTACCGGCGCTCTACCCGGGATGGGGAGTCCTCGAACGGTGATCGCCGCGATCACGGTGCGAATGGTTGTAGGTACGCGTGTGATTGAGAGTGGGGGTGGCTGTCGCTGGTGAGGATGAGCCCTGTGATCGGCATCGGCGTGATTTGCAGTAGCGCTGCCGATTGCGGGATGCGGATACGGGCTACCGGGTCGCCGGTGTCGATTGTGCGCAGGTCAGCGGTCAACGCTGTGGCGCTAGGATCGTCGAGCCAATATGCGTGGTAGCTGGCGGTCGACAGGATCGTGCTCCAGCGCCCTGGGACCTGTACACCAAGCCAGGGTCCTGGCGTCGAATCAGCATCGAGGCTTGAGTATTGGATGTGGCTGAATGCGGCGTCGAACCAGCGCACGGGTCGGCCGCAGTCGGCGCATTCCAGCCAGTAGCTGAGCCATGACTGCAGATGATCGAGTTCGCTGGTGCTGGTGACTGTGTCGGGTGTGTTCGTCGGCCGGAGGGTGGTCGCGATGGTCAGTATCGATCGGACGCTGACGGCGGAATTTTGGGTGCTGGCGTAGTAGGCGCTGAATAGAGCGTGGCACCAGCGGTCGTATTGGCTGACGAGCAGGTCTGCAGCGAGTCTGAGGATGCGGTCCAGTTGTTCATGCAGTGTCGAGTCGACCCCATCGTCCACAAGTGGGGTACACAGGGCGAAACATGCGTTCAGCAGCGAGCTGGCGATCCCTGCGCGGATCTGGGGGTGCGCGATGAGGTCTGTGTCAAGGCTGTCGAGTTGAGCGGTGAGATCGACGGTGCGATGGAGATGGGCAAGGACTTCGACACGGTAGGTGGAAAGATTGATTCGCTGCAGATGGTCGCGTCTGTCGAGGTCGGCGAGGGTCGTGTCGATCACCTCGAGTGCTCGCTCGTCTTGGCGTTCCGCGACGAGGGTATTGATCTCGGAGTTGGTGTCGATCGACAGCGCACGAGCGTCGGCGGGGAATTCCGTCGACAAGGCCCGCACGCGCCGTTGTAGATCTCGCAACGGTTCGATGTTCTGGAAAGTGACATGCGACTTGTTCAAGGAGGTGTCGACCCATGCCTGCAGTCCATGGCGGACTAGTTCAGCGTCCCAGTCGCGATCGTCGTTAGCTGCCGCCTGTTCGAGGGCCTCGATCGCGGTTGTGGCGTGGGGAAGAATCTCTTGCTGTGCACGATCGAGGAGGCGCAGTGTTTGGATCAGTTGGGCTGAGGTCTTCGCGATCAGACGGTATTCTCGATTTGGTTGCGCGAGTAGCAGATTCATCTCGAAATTCAGCCAGCGCGCCGCTTCGGTGCTGCGCCCTTGTATATCGAGCAGGTTCGCCTGATTGCCCGCGAGGGTGGCCGCGTATCTGATCGCTTGCTTGTTCCGTCCGGCCCATTCGCCGGCATGGGCGAGCACCGCCAGCGAATGAGGCTGCAGGGTGACCGCCTCAGCGTATCGGTGCGTAATCAGGTAGTAGTCGAGCCAAGAACCGAGGTGGAGCGCCGCACGGTTGATCATTACTCCGATATCGAAGTACGTACGCACGATCCGCTGCACGATCTCGTTAATCTCCACCCGAGACCGCAGTTCGGATGCGATATCCGGGTCCGAGTTCTCTTCGCTGTCCGCCCGCTCGATGAGTGACTCGCTACGGATTCGGCGAATCGCCCGATCGACCGCGGGGAACATCGACTCGTCAGGTACCAGCATCCGATATCCAGATTCCCGTAGCTCTGTTTCGGTCACCACGGCGGCGGTGAACAACAGTGTGGCGGGGATCGAGCGAGACGCCAGTACCGAGCCGACCCCGAGCATGTTGTAGGCGTCAGCGTCCGCGCCGTCACGGGACCGAATCGCCTTGGCCTTCATGCGATCCAGACACATTCCTATCGCTGCCTGCACAGTTCTGGGATATCCGTCATGGTCGAGAGTTTCGTCATTGAGAACGTACGCGTCGATCTTCATCAAGTACTGGTCGACGCCTTCCATAAGAACCGACAACGAACCGAAGTGGGCGGCGACGATCTGGATCACCAGCGGCCAGCCTTCGAATCGCTGAGCGACCGTGTTCAACGCTCGTGTCACGGCGGGGCTGTCGGCCACATTCATATCCAGTCGGGACGACAGCAGCGCCACAGACTCGTCATTCGGCATCGGGGGGACATCTACCGGACGGTAAGCCGTCCAGGCGACCGAGTTGTTCGATGTGATCAGAACATTCACACGACCGACGTGGGGTAGCCAGCCGGCGATGTCATCGGGGTGGTGCGCATTGTCGAAGACGATCAACCACCGGCCCGGGAAGGCCGCGATCGAGGCTCGGAACTGTTCGGCCACGTCTTCCGGCGCTAACTGCGGTTCGAGATCGTGTAAACCGAGCGTTCGCCGCTGCGCCACCACGGACGCAAGCACCGCGGCATCGGATTCGGCATCGATCCAGCACACACGGTCGTACGTATCGGACTCGGTGTGGGCATACATGGCGGCCAGCCGGGTCTTGCCCAACCCGGATCGCCCCAGGAGCGCACATCGGCGCGAGCGCCGTGAACGTACGTTGTCGAACCGCATACGGATCGCGGTCAGTTGCGCTTCCCGGACGATACCGTCTCCGGAGGGCACGTGATGTAGTCCGATCGCAGTTTCATAGGCGCCGACCGCCTCGGCAAGCACATGCGGTGATGTCGCCAGTAACGCGGTGAAAGCCGCCAAGGACACCGATCGAGCAGGGCTACCCTCATTCGTCGGCATTACCGTTTCGATGCCGGCCGCTCGTTCGAAAACCTCTGCAAGAGTGGACTTTTCAATCAGCAGAGCAGCCTTCTCGCCGAGAGCTAACCCGTGTTCCGATCGCCAATCCCGGACGCGCTGTCGAATCCGTCGGCGGATCGTCTGCGCCGTCTCCCCGGTGGCTTGGACATGCCCACGGCGAAGGCGAGCCACCGCCGCCGGATCTCGCGCTAACGCCGCCAAGTCCGCGGATGCGGTTGTCGACGCAGCCACGAGCACACCCAGCTGCGACACGAACTCGTCGTCGGCGAAGTGCTCTGTATCGCGGGCCGCCAGGAGGATGTTGTTCAGCTCGTTGATCTCACGGCCTGGACGTTCGTTCGTGGTGACTACGTACTCGGGGCAGTCGATCGATCCCACGAGCCGGATAAGGATTCGCAGCGCTTTCGCTGCGCTCATCGTGTTGGAGGCAGGGGCAGTCGTGGATTTGACCTGATGCACCGCAACAACACCGCGGTCGGGGTGGCGAATCGCGAAGTCGACCACATCCGGGTCTTCGGCATTGGCGTCCCCACTGTCCTCGATCACGACCTCCGCCCCCGAGGGCCAGTCGTCGGCGATACAGATCAGAAACGCTTCGATGGTGAACAGATACTGATAGAACAATCCCGAAGCGGCGCGGGCTCCCCCGTCCATGCGCAACATGACATCGAAGGTAGTCGATCAGAAGGCCGAGCTCGCGAAATCCGACTGTCAGGCCCGTTCGAATCAGGTGGATAGGAGGAGAATTGGGTGGCAATGAGACGAACGGACAAGTGGGACAGAATGATTGACGCACAAATACTCGCACCGCGACCAGCGGCTCGCCAATGCTATGAGTATGCGGGCGCACTTGCGGGAAGTGATCGCCGGTCTGACCACGACACGGTTACCGGCGAGGACGAGCGCGCACAGTAGCGTCGAGTACATCTGACGAGACGAGCCAGGTGGTCGCCGGGACCCTTCCTCATCCTGCGGACTGGCCTGGCCTACCCCGTGCGGACGGCGGCGAGCATATTGTTATCTCGTGACAGATTCTGTCCCGTGTAGGGTTGCTCCGATTAGGCGGCGAGCGGATGCGGGAGTCCGGTCATAGCGGACAGGGCCTCGGCGACCTCTTGGACACTGGCGCGGATGTAGGTGGCTGTTTGTCCGGTGCGGCTGTCTGGTTCGGTGTGTCCGGCGTAGGCGCGGGCGACGGCGTAGCCGAAGTTGCGCTCCACCCAGGTCAGAGTGGTGTGCCTTGTTTCCGCGGTGATCGTGTGCGTTTGTGTGGTGTTGTGTTTGGCGGGTGGGCCGATCGTTGTGCGGTTTGTGATGCCGTTGGCTGTTGGTGTTGTGATTGGCTTGAAGGGTTTGTGATTGAGATCACTTGGGGTTCTGGGAATTTCGTGTGTTCCTGGTTCGGGGTGAGGGGGCCGAGGTGTGTGTGATGGTGGGGGTGGATTGGTTTGTGTTGTTGAGGTGGCGGTAGATCGTGGCGCGGGTGACGCCGAATTCGGCGGCGATTTGGGCGACGGTGTAGCGGTGTTTGCCGTCTTCATCGGTTTCGTCATACATGTGTTGGGACAGTTCGATTTGGCGTGGGCCGAGTTTGGGTTTCTGGCCGCCGGTGCGGCCGCGGGCTCGGGCGGCGGCGAGTCCGTCGCGGGTGCGTTCGGACATCAGGGCGTGCTCGAATTCGGCGATGGCGCCGAGGATTTGGAAGAACATGCGGCCGATGGTGGTGGAGGTGTCGATGCCTTGGTCGAGCACCAGTAGGTCGACGCCGCGGGCCTGGAGTGTCGCGGCCAGGTGGATGAGGTGTTCCAGTGAGCGTCCGAGCCGGTCGAGTTTGGTGACTACCAGCTGATCGCCGTCGCGGGTGGCCACCAGCAGCGCCTTGTCGAGCTCGGGTCGGCTGGCCAGTGTGCCGGATGCCTTGTCGATGAAGATCTGTTCGCAGCCTGCGGCGGTGAGCGCGTCGTGCTGCGCTTCGGGGCGTTGGTCCGGGGTGGAGACTCGTCCGTAGCCGATCCTCACGCCGGGAGCGTATCGCAAACCCCTATGGTGCGACATTGGCGCGAACACGGTATGTGAGACACCTCGGACCTGCGGAGATGATCGGTGCGTCAGTGTGTCTTGCGAACGTTCATTATCGAGACGGTGTTGTCTCGTCGATTGCTCGATGTGGTGTGTTTCGAGAGGGCGGACGGCCGCTGGTGGGTGCGGTCGTGTTCGGCGTCCTGGGCGAGGGGCGCGGTTGGTTTGGTGGCGGCGCGCAGGTGGAGGATTTCGTCGTGTTGGGCGGCGAGGCGGGCGAGGGCGTGGGTTCGGAAGTCGGTGAGTTCCTCGATGGTCGAATTGGCTTGGGCCAGGTGTGTTTTGAGCTTGTCTATGTCTGCTTTCAACCGTTGGATCTGTGCGGTTTTCGGGTTGGGTGTTTGGCCGGTGTGCTTCAGTTGCTGGAGTCGGTGTTCGAACTCGGTGCGTAGGTGTGTGTAGGGGCGGGTGCCGTAGAAGGCGGTGCGGTCGATGCCGGATTCGAGCGCGAGGGTTTTGATGTCGCAGTTGCCGCCGGGCGGGATCTCGCCGCGCAGCAGCCGGTCCATGGTGGCGCGGATGCGGTTCTCGTTCTGGGTGCGTTGGGCAGCATTGATTCTCACGGCTTTTCCTCGCTGGGTGTTGGTGTTGTTGCGGCGTCGATGTCGGCGATGACGCGCAGGGCGCGGTGGTGGTCGGCTTGCAGGCGGGCGTGTTCGGTGGTGCGGGTTCTGCCGAGCTGGCCGAGGAAGGTTTTGGTGCGTTCGGCGTGTTCGATCCAGACGGGTCGGTGAACCTGGTGGTGGGTGGCCTGCGGGCAGCGGGCGGAGTCACACATGCCGATCAAGGGCCGGTCCGCGGTGGGGGTGTCGGCGAGTTTGAGGCAGAGCGCGCGGGAGGGGTCGGTGAACCAGCAGTAGTTCGCGGCGCCGAGGTGCAGCGTGTTGGCGCGTTTGGATAGCAGGTTGAGGATGTCGCGGTCGTTGCGTTGGATCTTCGGTGCTGCAGCAGGTTCGGTATTGAGTTCGGTGTCGACGGATGTGAAGAACTCGGTAAGGCTGCGGGCTCCGGGCCCGGCGGGCAGGATTCCTTGCTGGTAGTTGTGGAATTCGGCCAGCACGAGTTGCAGGTTGCGGTCGGCTTCGTGCTTGTTGACTTCGGCCAGCAGTTCGGCCTGGGCGCCGCCCGGGCGGGATGCGTAGCCTTCCGTGGTGGCCGTCGCGATGTGCTTGAGGTGTAGTTTCGTGGCGAGAACACCGCCGGGCCGGTAGGCCATTTCCAGTGCGAGAGTTCTTCTGAGCATGCGAAGGGTGACTGGCCCTTCGGGGATCGGGGCGAGCCCGAGACGGACGCCGGCCGGGGAGTTGACCCAGTTCCGGAACCAGGTGTATCTGACCTGGAATGCGAAGCGGGAGAACAGCAATGCCCCTTCGCGGGGATTGTCGTGGAGTTTTTCGGCGAGTTCGACAGCGCGGTAGGCTGGCTCGATGACGACCCATTCGTCGTCGGTGCCGCCGAGAGGCTGGCCTTTGACGATCTTGCTGGCAATGCGGTAGCGCTCGAGGCCGGGGACCGGTGCGGCGATCGGGCGGCGGCAGCCGACACGCAATTCCATCAGCTCGCTGGCCCGCATCCCGGACGTCGCGGCAACAACGATGAGTGCGGCGGTGCGGATGATTCCTACCAGGGCCACGGCCTGTGATCGGTGCAGCGGCAGGGTCCAGGCTGAACTGTTGCCGTTGGCGGTAGGAGCTTCGGCTGCGTCGCGCGCGAATGCTTTCTCGACTCCGACAGCGGCCACCGCGTCGCGCAGCGGTCCGCGCAGCGGGCGCTGCCACCGGCTCCAGAGCTGGGTGTATCCGGCTTGGCGGGCCAAGATCCCGGTGGCGACCGGAAGCACGGGGTCGTCGGTCGACCAGCGGGCAGTGAGTCGGCGGTTGATGTCGTGGTCCTCGAGCATCGGCAGGGGTGTGTTCGTTGCGATGTAATCGGCGAGGACTGTGCGGATGTCGTCGATTGCAGTCGGGCTGCTGTGACAGAGCCCGGGGGCCTTGAGAGACGATAGACGATCGGTTTCTCGGATCTGCTCGTTGAGCTCGATCGCGTGCGGTCCGAGGACCTCCACCAGATGCAGGGCAGCGGCCAGCATCGGCTGCAGCATCTCGCCTGCGATCGGTGGGGTCTTGTTTCCCATTCTGCCGGAAGGCATTTCGGCGACAGCGCTTGCTGTCGCCCCGCCCCAGGGGCGCAGGCTTTCCGAGACCCGGTCGGCGGTGAACAGGTCCCGGTAGTCGATCAAGTCCAGGATGATCTGCGCTGCGGAGCGTCGGATCGCGGGGCTTTGCTCACCGACGACGGTGCCGTCGGCGACGGTGAGGTAGCGGCGGAAGGCCAGATAGGCCTCGCAGGTCGAGGTATCGACCGTCGACAGCATCGTGATTCCCCGACTGGCGAGCCAGTCGAAAAACCTGCTGATTTCGCTCAGTCGCAGGCGGCAACTACGCAGATGCAATGGTGTGCGATAGGCCCGCGGCAAACGGACAACGGCGGGATGTCGTGGGGCGAGCAGCGCCATGATCAGCTCCTTGGCGACCAGGCGCCATCTCAGGTCGATGATCCCCACGAAGGTGAACCGCCTGCTCACCAGTGTCATGTCGACGGGCAGCCCGACAACGTCGGTGAAGTCCCACAAATCGTCCTCGAACACCGGTCTGTGTGCGCCCGCGGGCAGGGCCAGCCCTGCCTGATCACAGACGTCGGTGAGTGCGAAGGGAGAGCGTCCGCTGTCGTCGCGGGGACGCGGTGCGGTCATGGTCATGCGGTGAGTTCCTCCGGGCGCAGCGGGATCTCACTGTCGGTGTCGTGGACGTGAGCGGCTGCCGCGGCGAGTTCGGTGGGGTCGAAACGAGCGAGGATGTCGTCGATGCGGGCGGCGTAAGGACCGAACACCGTCATGAAGTGGGCTGCGGGCATGCAGCGCCACTGGCGAGTGAAAAATGCCTTGAGCCGCAACAGATTCACCGCATGCCGGGGTGCGAACACCGCCAGTGGGCAGAGCAGACAAACCCAAGGCCGAGCCGGACACGGTTTGCCAGCCGGACCGTGCAGCCCGGCCAGCTGGTCCGCGCAAGCGGCGGTGAACACGTCACGGGCGCCGCCAACTAGTTCGGCGATGACAGTATCGTCGAGCTCTATCGACGCCAGTAACTGCGGATAGCCTTCGGCCAGCGCAGCGGTGTCGGCCTCGGTGATCACTGTCGGTGGCTGGGCGCGCCGCAGCAGATCGTGCTGGGCATCTTCGATAATGGTCTCGACGGCTTGCCGCTGCGCCGGGGTAGCTGCGCTCAGATAATGATCGCCTTCGACTGCCGGGGTGTGATTCGGGTCGATTGTGGCCCGTCCGTTGCCGGTCCATGCGCGTTTGTCGCGCATCGCGTGGAAGGTGGTGCGGATTCTGGCCCGATGGATCTTCAACAGTGTGCCGTCGGCACCGACGATTCCGTGCGTCCTGGCCCACCGCTGGCGGGAAACACTTGTCATCCGCGGTGCAGCCAATGCCGCATTGCCGGAGCGAGCCAGGCTCAGCCAGAGCCGCTCTCGCTCTGGCGGCGGGGTAAAGCCGCGCAGTAACGCCGAGTGTGCCAACCACTGTTCGAGCAGCCGCACTGCCCGGCGAGGCAGCGTGAGGCTCTCGGCCGCCGTGCGGCGCTTGAGATACGACAGCAAGACCGACGCATCGCCGGCCCATTCCACGTCGTCGATCCCCAGCCCTTCGATCCCGTCCGGCACGATGCCCGAGTAGATGCCGAACAGTAGCCGGTAGGCGATCGACACATCCAGGTGCGGAAACACCGCCTGAGCCGCCTGGTAGAAAGCAGCTGGCCGATGGTGGTGGAAGAAGTCGTAGGACACCCCGAGCGCGGCGGCGAGGTCCGGTGCGCTGATCGGACCCAACCGTGACAGCAACCAGCAGAAGTTCTCCCATGTCCATCCACCTTCACCGGGATGACGCCCCTGCGAGATCACCGCCAGGGCTCGCCGATGCTCGGCAAAGGAGTCCTCGACCAGCCTCTGACACGCCTCGGTCAGCCGCAGCCAGTCGGCTTCCGGATAGGGCGGAAGCGGGCGCCGATTGGGCTGGATGTTGAAATGCCGACCGGCAGCCAACTCCAGCACACCGTCGCCGAGCCTGCCACCGGCGCGGGCGAAACCCTCCACCAGCGCCCGGGTCAACGCCTCGAGTCGGGCCGGACCGGCCATCCAGAACTGCGCCAGCTGACCACGACGCAGATCGGCGATACCGCCGGTGAACTCCTGCTCGTCCAACGCGCGAACCATCGCCCGCAAAGCGCCCACGTAGCTGTCGACGGTGCTGCCGGTATCGGCGCTGCCGTGCGGATGGATCAACGCCACCAAACCAACGGCCAGATCCCGCACCAACCTCGGGCTCGGCAACCCCGACAGATCGAATTCCGCTGTGCTGCCGTCACTGAACACGCAGTGCAGGCCGAGCGGGTCGTCGATCACCATTGTCCCCATCACAGCTGTTCCTCGTCGAACTCCGCATCGGCTTCCCGTGTGGCAGTGTCCTCGTTGATGAGACCGGTTGCGGTGCCGACAGTTTCGTAGATTTGGCGATAGATCCTGGTGGTGTCCAAGCGTTTTGCGTATTTCTCCGTCGTCAACACGGTCGAATGGCCAAGAAGATCCCGCAGCACCAGCAACGGGTCGGCCTTGGTCAGATAGAACACCAACGCCGCGTCGGTGTCGGTGTCGCGCACCAGCTTCGCCGCCCGCCGGTAGTAGCCGGTCACCAGATACTCCAGGGTTTGCATCGAAAACGTGTGCCGAAGCCGATGTGGGTGAACATGCGGGAACCGTGGTTCGAATCGGGCCCGGATCCGGTCGGCGGTGCGCTCGAACACCGTCGCCCACGCCGTGAACGGGCCGCCATCACCACGCACCGCCAGCAGGCACGACCCGCCCTCCGGCGCCACCAGACGCCGCCGCTCCGCCGCAGTCAGCGACTCCCACGACCGGCGGACACCATTGATCCGGCCACCCCGCGGGCCGGGGTCGGTCACCAACAGTGGTTCACCCCACCGCCGCGGCGGCCGCCAGGCCGACCCCTCCGTGGCCGCGGCGCGGTCGAGCTGCAGATAGTCGTGCAACCCCGCCAGCGCCTCGTAGGAGATCCAGGTGGTACGGAACTTGCGGCCCTTGGTGATTGCGCCCGGCACCGGGAACGGAATCGGGATCGCCGTCGGCGCCGGCGGCAGCGCCGGGATCTCCCACGGCAACAAGTGCGTGAACTCACCCAGCCGCAACCCGGTCGCCAACGCCAGATCCCCGACCGCAGCGTTTCGAGTCATTTCCCGCCCCGAGAATCCGGTGTCCGGGCTGCCGTCGGGCGCCAGGCCCCGCAGGCCCTTGCGGAACAGATCGACGAAGTCCGGTTCCAGATACTTGATCGTCACGTGCGGTTTCGGGGTGCGACGCACCGCCAGGTTCACCCGCACGTCCCGGCCGGTCCCGGCGAAGACTGCCCGCGCGGTCCGATAGGTGAACGGCTCCGCAGTCGCAAAACCTTCCTCGATCGCCCACCGATAAAACAGCGACAAGATACTCATGTGCTGGCCCCACGTGCTCGCCGCGAACCGCGCCCGCACCGGCCCCGCCGCCCGATACTCGGCATACCGGCTCAACCCGGCCTTCAACCGGTCCCGCGAATCGAACAGCCCCACACCATGTTCGACGAGGAACTCCACCCATTCCTTGACCACCCGCGCGTAGTTCTCCCACGAACTCGGCGCCGGCGCCCCACTGGCCGGAAGCAGCCGCAGCCACCGGTTCACCACCGCCGCCGGTCGCGCGGCGGCCGGGCCGTCCTCGAACAGCAGGTCGTCATCGACGATGAACGGCATGCCCTCCGGGATCACCGGCCGGTGCTCGACATCCCAGGACTGCCAGCCCGTAGAAGAGAAGTAACTCATGATCACGAGCGGCCACGGTAGAAACACCACACGACCTAACGCAACGCCCAAACACACTGGCCCCCTGCCCCTTCCGAGGCCAATGCAACACAGGAACTAAGCGGGGACAATGTGGCGGAGCCAGTGGGTGCTGATCTGCTGGCGCCGGACCCATTCCAGGTGCGTACCGATCCGATTCCATAGGGAATCGTAACGGCGGCGCGTGACCACTCGGCCGTCGCGTTGACGGAACAAGGGTTCGGATTCGACGGGGTTGTCACCGTGCCGTTCCGCAATGTGGTGGAGCATGGCGTTCATGAGCGGGCACGACACTGGTTGCCAACGGACCGTTTCGCCCTTCTCACGTAGATAGACGAGGCATTGCTGCGGATCGAGGTCCATCGGCCGTAAGGCCAGAGCTCCAGCTCGCCGGCAGGCGGTTTCGATATGAAGGCGAAGCAACATGGCATCCAGGCATGGGTCGTTTCCGGTTGTCGCCGCGACGTGCACGATTTCTTCGAGTTGGTGGTCGGATATCGCCCGCCTGGTGCTGGCCAGCCTGCGGGGTTTGGGTACTTTTCGCGCGGGGTTGTCATCGCGGCGGATGAGACCGTCTTCTTCGGCGCGCCGGTAGAGATACCGGGCGGCGGCGATGAGGCTCTCGACTGCGCTACGTCCACCGCGCGAGTTGCGACGAACGATTGCCTGCTGTTTGGTCCGTTCGGCGAGTTGCCGGAGTTCGGTAGGGGTTGGCTCAATGATGAGACGCTTGCCCCATGCCGCTTCGATGCGTCGCAGGTACGGGCCGTAGACGCGGAGCGTGGTCGGCGGCATCGTGGCGATGATCGTCGGTATGTAGGTGCTGAAGGTGGGGACGTCGACTGGCGGGGTGGTTTCGACGAGTTGCTGCGGTGTGAGTCCGAGTTTCGCGAGCAACAGCCTGGCGGCCTCGATCTCGGTGGCGGTTGTCATCGGGCACCACCCGTCGATTGCTCGTGCAATGGTGATAATGCCTGCTCTATGAGCCGCATCGGATAAACAAGAAGAAGGTTGCCGCGCACTGACGCTGCGATAAGAACGCGGTTCCCCGGTTCGATCAGGCAGCGATGGCGGCAACATGCGGGTAGAAGCAGATGTCCTCGACCTGTTAGCCGATGGTCACCGTGCTGGTCCTGCCTGATGATGATGGTTCGTCCGACGACTTCGATTGCCAATCTGGACTTGGGTCCCCAGTTCAAGCGGCCGACGGGTCTGCGGTCACTGAGCCGGCCGTTGACGCTGACCGACGCGACGCTGTAGTGGAATTGATCAGCCTGGGCGACGATGTCATCAATTAGGTCCGGCATCGGAAGTCGTGTCGGTAGATCGGAATCTACCGGAGTCGTGGATTGGCTGGCGGACCAGGTCAGTGGTATGGCGGTGCCTTTCGGGTCGCTACTCATTCGCTGTCCTGTTCGAGTGGTGTCTTCTTGCCGGCGACCCACTCGTCGACGTCGGCTTCGTCGAAGAGCAGAGGAGAATTCTGGGCACCGCCCGCTTTCCAGGCCAGGTCGTAGAGTTCGTGGCCTCTGACGCGAAGATGTCGGATGCGGTCGGGGCTGTGTCCGGTTCGGGCCGAGACCTGGTGGATTCGCAGAATTCGTCCGCGAACACGACCAGGGCGGCCTTTGATGGATTCCATATCGCGGCCGAGTCAGGTGAGGTCGGCCTGCGCGGCGAGGGATTGGGCCTCGTGGGAGAACCAGAGTGCCAGCTCCTCTGCGTCGTGCTGGTCTATGCCCTTCTTGAATTCGGCCAGCAAGGTGACGATGACAAAGGCGGGCCGGACCCCTTCGTCGGGGTCCTGAATCATTTCGACCAGAGCGGTCACGGCTTTGAAATCCCCGCGCACCGTGTGAGCGAGCGCGGACATGGCAATCTGTTGTTCGCGGATCGAAGCCGGGTCTTGCTGGACGTGCGCCATGGGAAACACCTCGCAGAGGGCATCCGGCGGGCGTAGCAAGGCTGACCATCAGCCGGTGGGCCGCCGGAGGAAGTGGGTAGACCCGATCCGTGACGGCGAATGTGCCGTAGTCGGCAAGATCGGGAACCGTCGCAAGAACCTGCACAAGTCGACGGCGCTACATCCGGACACGCTGCCAGCGATCGCCGGGAAACCCCGAACGGGGGCGCGGTAGCAATTGTAGACCAGGCGGAATTGCCACTGCAACTATGTGGCTATCGAAATGCCTTGACCGCCTCAGCGTCGTCGCAATCGCGGATCGTCTGGTGACGAGGAGCGGGTACTGCGGTGATGGGCGCGGATCTCGGGGATCTTTCGGCCATTGCGTTCCACCTTTGCGGATGTCGAATTGCTTCGTGGCGTCCCTGGAAGTGCCGATATTTGCTGTACTGCACTATTCCTGTCGTGCGTCTGGTGGAGTTGAGTCGTTTTCTAGACGCGGGGCGATAGTCTGAGGGCGGAGCGGCAGGACGCGCACGCGCTCCATCTCTTCCCGCTGTAGTCGCCTCGCCCACGCCGGTACGGTGACGTTGACAGCAAAGGTCCTTCCCGGGGCCCGCGTTTCGCTCGTATCCCCTGTTCACATGTGCTTCTTTCGTCGTAGGCAGGGTGGCGTGGGCACCCGTGCCGGGAATGGACGAAGCATGCCGAAGAACAGCAGCGCGCGTCGGCGACGCCGCGCTCGCCGCATCGCGGGCGAGGACGGCGTGAAATACGCCGAAGCCCTCCGCCGCGGCGACGAACGTGCCACGCGGGCACGCGAGCTGGCCGAAAAGAACGCACGGTTGCGGCCTGGGAAGATCGAGATCGACGGGGTCGAAAAGTACTGGCGGCGTGACGATGCCGAACAACTGGGCCAGGACGGGATGGCGGATCCGACCCACAAGGATGTCGTGGTCGCGGCGGATGCGCTGTTGCCGAAGGTCCATGCGCTCCAATCGGCCAAGCTGACACCGACGACAGTGGTCGTGCCCTACTGGCAAGGGGTGACCCAGAACGAGTTGAACGAGGAATTCCGCAAGAACATCCAGCAGGTACTCGACGATCTGAAGCGTGTGCGTGAGGACGCGGATCTCGACTGCGTCGAGTGGACAACCGTCGCTGCCGCCTACTACGGGGTAGAAGTGAAGCTGAGCGGGTTACGCCGGATCACCGGTGGGGCGCTGCACGAGTGGCTCGAGTCGGCCGTGGAGTCGGCGGAGTTGCTGTCGATGACGGCCGAAGCCGTCCATAGTCGAGGGTGCCTGCTCGGCGCGGACCGTTCACGTCGCTGGGGCTGGGGGTACTCGGCGTGCAGTGGCGGTGAGGTACGGGTCCGCGTGCGGATCTTCGACGACGACACCACCATCACCGTTCCTGGGTGTCCGCGGCACGCCGCCGAGGAGATCGTCTACTTTGACTACGACGTCGAAGGTGGTTACACCGTTGTCGAGGTCATGGGCGGCACCGACGGCGACCTTGATGTGATCTATGAGCTCGTCGAGGTCGTTCGCGGGGAACGCGCTGTACTACAACGAGAACAGGCGAAGAACAAGTCGGGAGTCAGGATCGCGCCCGAGCCGCCATGGCGGCGCCGCGAGGACCACTGGTGATCATCTGCGGTCAGGTGCTTCAGCGACGTATCGTAGGGCCCTCGAGCAGCGCGGTGACGGGCGTCCTGCACGATGGCCGATTCAGCAACAGGGCTGATGATGCGTCGCTGAGTGGGCGGCGGTGCCGCCACCGTGCTGCGATCCAGAGTTGCAGCGGGGGCGGCATCGCGCGGCGTGCGGCGGTCGAGGTCACCTCCGGCTCGCATGCGCTGCGCGCCGGGATCGACCTTCGCATCGAGGATGGGGTCGGTGTCGTTTTCACCGAACCCGGCCCTCCGATGATTTGGGGTCCCGGTTTTGGTCAGTCGGTTCCAGGTTCGAGTGCGCGGCACTCGGCCGAGGGAAGTTCTGCCTGCAGGGGTGCGGGGAGTTTGGTTCCGGCCTCGCCCAGTTCGCCGATCATCGTGAACACGCCATCAATCATGTCTTGCTGTGACTTCTCCCAGTTGGCCCAGAATTTCAGGCTGTACTCGCGCAGCTTGGCCATCTCCGCCATACCGGTGCGCGCGGCCTTGAGGATGTGTTCCATGCAGGGGCCGAATCCGCCGACGGTGACGAAGTCGTACACCCAGCCGGCCTGGTCCTCGCGGGCCGCGTTCGCCAACGCGAAGCGCTTGCGGCTGATTACATACTGGCGCAACGGAACCGCGACATGGACCGCGACGGTGGTCTCGCACACGAGGACTCCGTCGATCTGCCCGGAGCCTTCGATACCGCGGGGCAGGACTGAACTGACCAGGACACCGATGTCGGCGGAATGGAATTCAACGTCTTCGCCGAGTTTGGTGATCCACTTCGGTTCGAAGCGCTGGGCCTGCTTACACTCCCATACGATGGTCCCGTATTCGCGACCTTTCTCCCGCACCTGCTGCACGACATCGGAGCCACGTTTGCCGCGCGGAATGACGGTCACCTCGTCCTCGGGGAACCTGGAACGTAGTTCGGCAGCGAGAACTTCCTGATAGGCGACGCCTTCCTGCTGCGGACGCGGCCCCATCGAGGACTTACGGTGCGCGTCCTGCAGCTGCTGGGCCAGGCTCTTGTTGTGCTCCTCGAGCTCGCGCAACCGCGTCTGCAGTTTCTGCTCGTTGCTGGCGGTCAATTGAGCGACCCGCTCTTTGATGTACTGCTCGGCGAGTTTGCGTTCGTCACTGCGGACCTCGTCACGCATCCGGTCCTGTTCGATCACCCAGGCATCGCGCTCGAGTTCGAGCTTGCGCCGGTCTTGGCGGACCTTCTTCTCCGCGGCGCGCGCCTGGTCCACCTCGGCCTGCAACACGGTCCGCTCCTCTGCTGCGTGCTCCCGCTCCGACAGCAACTGCACTTGGGCCTGATCGGCGGCGGCCTGCAGCGCCGCGATCTCGGCGGCCGCCTCGGCGCGTGCCTGGGTGATGAGCTCCTGTTCCCGGCCTTCCATCGCGCGAGCCACGTGCGGTGCCGAAAGTTGCTGGATGAACGCTGTTCCCAGATCGTCACCGCAGGACGGACAGGTCGCCGAGGCGATCGCAGTCGATCCGGTGTTGCGCTTGGCCATGAGTTCTCCTTCGTGAAGCCAGTAGGACGGTCGAGGAGTCTCACAGAGATCTCCGACAAACCCACGCAGCCCCAGCTGTTTTCAGCAATCTGAGGGCAATCAGCCTCTTCCGCACCGCAGTCGCCGATGACGGGCGACACAACGACGCAGCGCAACGAATAGCTAGCACTCATGCTCGAATGTCTCTGCGCGGCAGGCAATTCCGGTCAACGAGAGACTCTTAAACATGAATGTTCGGCCGTGAATCATCTGTTCGTCTCAGTTTGGCTGTGTTCTCGATGTCACCTCGGACACATTCAGCGGATTTTGTTTTTGGTTTCGCTTCGCTACATAGCCGCGGTGAGAATCGCTCAATCCGCCTCCCTGGCAACCGATCCGGAAACCGCTCAAACCTCATCGATTGTGCTTCGCCCGTCCGTAGTGTGGCCGTGCAAGCACCACGATTCCGAACTGCGGCAGAGCATGGGGACATTGATCGCGCAGGCCGACGACGACGCGCTGCTGGCGTCGTTTCTTCAGGTTGCTGAGGCGCGATTCGCGCGTCAGAGCGTGGAGGAGTGTGCGGCGCAGCTTGAAATCGATTCGAGTCGGCATCGACGATGCGAACAAGCGGCTGGCGTCGCCGCGGCCGCTCGGGTATGTGCCCGTATACACCGGCCACGAGGTGACCGATCTGCTGACCCGGTTTCTTGCCCAGGCCGACGGTGCCGTCGAGGCCGTGCGTACCGTGGAGGAAGTCACGACCGCCCAGATCGCCGTGCTGCACAGTGGTTTCGGTCGGCATCGCCTTCGAGCGCACCATATTCAGACCAGACGCAACCTTGACGGACAATTCCCGCACGATCGACCTGAGTATCGGATTGCGCAGCCGAGGATCGGATGATTTGTCGGCCAGGCCGAGGGCGAAGAGCACGTCGGGGTGAATATGCAGCCCCGCGACGGCTTGGGTGGACTGCCGGGCAACTGGACGTCACAAGATCCCCGGCCTCCGATCTGTCCAGCCTTATCCTTTGAATTGCGATCCGGCCGACGGAACACCACTGGCGCGAAGTCGAAAGCACTTTCGCGACGACAACGAAGGTGGTCACAATGCACTTGCATATCTCCGCAGGTCCACCGCTTCCGACCGAGGCTGAAGCATTCCTCGACGCTCGACTCGAGGCCGACTCCAAGGCTGCGCACGAGGCAATCAGCGAATCCGCCGATGACGGGATGCGCCAGTTCACCGAAAGGCAAGCCAAGTACATCCTGCTGGACCTTTACAAGCAGGCCCGCGACGACTTCGCCGAGGTTCGGGCCATCTTCGGCGATGTCAATAACAACTCGCCCCAATGGATTGAAGCCCACGAACGCGAGAAAGCTCTGCGTACCGCGCTGTACCTCATCCTCAGCGTCTACCGGCACGAAGCGGACTACAACGGTGATTGGACCAATCACCTGCACCTGCTCCCATGAAGACAGGGGCTATACGAAGGTGACGGTCACGGTGATGGTTCATGTGGTGTAAGAACGACGATGGCCTGGGGGCGTCGTGCGCCGACGAGGGCCGTCCACTCGGTGTCGACTGAAATCCATGGGCGTGAAGGGCTGAACCTGACTCTCAATTCGGCAGTGGAGCCGGTAGCACTGCGGTGCAGCTGCGCGCAGCATCGAGCGATGGCGGCGGCGCTGTCGTCGTCGATCTGGGGATTCTGGTGACTCCATGGCTCGAGTGGGCCTGGACCGAGGCAGATCCAGCGATTGATGAGGCAGGTTCCGAGATCGATGCGCGCGATCGCCTGCGTCGTCGGGCCGGGGTAGCCCGCGAGCGTGACCGAGTCCACATGTGGCGGTGGTGGTGGCTGCAGGGCTGTGATGTCGTGGACGATTCCGCGCACATATCGTTTGCCAGACTCGATGTGGACTTGTGCCACGATGCGCAAGTGCCGGCGGATGAGGCTGAACCGGCCGGGGGTGGTGATGGTACCGACCCAGCGGTCGACCGTCGATGCTCGATCGAACAGGTCGAGGAAGCCGAAGAAGTCGTCGAATCCATCGATGTAGCCGAGGAGTTCGGGCAGGATGTACTGCGACCGGGATAACGGTGCGGGGATCCCCAGTTGCCGTTCCAATACCGAGTTGAGCCGAGCGACTCCGGTCACGGCGTCCCACTCGACGGTGCCGACAGGCCCCCGTAGGGGTGGCTTCTGTGCCGGTGTGCCGGTCCACAGTTGTACGGCGAGAACCGCGCCGGCCGGACCGACAGCGGGAACGATGTGGACGCTCAGCGGGTGGATGCCGGGGATGTCGCGGTATTGCCGTTTCCGGGTGACGAGGCACTGCTGAACGAGGGCGGGGATTGCGGAAGATGCGCGCCTGCTTTGAGCGATACGAGTGCGGTCGAGTTTCCCGAAGGGCTTGAGCTTGTCACCTTCGGCAACAACAACGATTTCGCCGGTGCCGGACAGTGTTTCGGCGAGCACCCAACCAAGGAGGGCGCGCTGGGAAGTCGGCTCGATCGCGCGTGCGGCGGGGTCCTGGTTCGGGGCGGCGGCGAGGCGTCGACGCGGGAGCCGCGCTGGCGACGGGCACTCGGCTGAGGCGCCGGTATGCTGTTCGTCGTTTTCCTGTGGTATCGGTGCGTTGTGGACGACCCGGTTCGGAAGATGCTTGGCCGGAATGGATTCAGCGTGGGTGTGCGGGTTGGTAGTCATCGCGGCTCCTTGGTCCTCTGGGCTTGTCGGAGCCGCTGGTGAGCGGGGGATAGGGCTATGGCGGCTCCGTCGGATGCGACCGAGGTCCACAACGAGTGTGGTCGGGTGGATCGGTCGGCCGGGCCGTAGATGACTGCGGAAGCCATCGGCGGTTCGGCGGCTACATCCGGCGTCGCCTCCAGCTGATGCCGGGAAACCCTCACGGGGAGGGCGCAATTCACTTGTCGATCGGCTGGGCCCTGTGGGTCCGGCCTATCACCCGGCCTGGTGCCGGGTCACGTCGAGCAAGGCTTGTGGTGCGCCGTCGCACGGAACGGCCACGCATAGGACGTCCAGGCGAATCCACGGCTCGTCGTCGCCGAATCGCACTCGGAACGAACACTTTTCGGCGGCAGCTCCACCGAGAAGAGCGGCGCGGCACCGTTCGAGCTCATGACAGTCGTCGGGATGAGTCTGCGGGAGCTCGCATTGCCAACGATCCAATGGCGGCGGACCAAGCGCGATCCACTCATGCACGAGGCCGGTCCGAAGGTCCATCAGTCCTGCGGCGTGGTCGGGCGGAACCGGCATGCTTCGGAGGGCTCCGATATCGAGGGAAGCGGGTGTCGGTGCCTGCATTCCGGTGATGTCGCACACGACGATTCGAACCACCGGGTCGGTTGGCGTCGAGCAGCAACGTGCTGCGATGCACAGGTGTCGACGGATCGGACCCACGCTGGTCGCGGTGCCGATCCAGCGTTGCCCAACCGGCGCGGACATCAACCCCAGCAGGCCGGCGCGATCGTCGCACCCGTCGAGTTGGGTCAATAGTCGCGGCAGGGCACTCGTGCCGGTGATCTCGGGATTCTCAGTCTTCGTGCTGATCTCGCATGCGTGCGCGATGCCGGTACGCGGATCGAGGGACAGTACACCGATCGGCAGCCTGGGCGGGACCGCGGCATCGGCGCGGCCCACCCACAGTTGAACGGCATAGACCTCAGCGAAGGGTCCGATGACAGGCACCCCGACGATCTGCAGCGGAAGCCCAGACGCCAGGCGGACCTGTCTGCGAACGGGGTGTACTGCCGTAAGGACTTGACCGAGGACCTCGTCGAGCTGGGCGGCGACATTCGAGCTGCCCGCGATCTTGGTCCTGTTGGTCCGGCGGAACTGCCGCACGCGGCCGTCTTCGAGGATCACCGAAGGCTTGCCGGACATGGTCTCGATGAGCACCCAGCCCTCGTTCGACGGTGTTTGGTGTGCACCTGAACGGTGTGCTCCGGAGCGCAGTGTTCCAGAAGAGCGAGTCGAGTCGGTGTCTTTGTACGAGGCGGTCATTGGATCTCACCGCCGCCGTGGCCGCGCGAGATCCGTGCCCACCACACGTGATCGGTGTCGTGCACGGGAATGGTGAGCGGGTGGTTGATCAGCCAGTCGCGAGGGTCACCGGGGTAGGCCACGGTCGCCAGGTGCAGGCCCGCCAGGCCGCGCCGCGCCGGAAGGTAGTCGCGGTGGACCACACAGCCCAGGCCGAAGACGCGGCTGTGGGCGCGGGCCAGGGCGTCGTGCTCGGCCGGGGTGGGCAGCAGCCGATAGCCGCCCTTATGGTCGGCCCCGGACAGGAACACCAGCTTGCACGGGTGATCGAGCGCGATACCGTCGACGCCGAGCACGACCGGGCGGCACACGATCGGGCACCAGTAGTGGGCGTTGGCGGTCCCGCCGGTGGTGCAGCCGTCGCACCGGTGCCGGGTGGTGGCCGGATGGGCCGGGTGGATGATGCCCTCGGCGCGGCAGATCGGGCAGATACCTGTTTCACCGCTGTTGCTGTTTCCCTTGGACGGTACGAACATCGCGCGTCACCTCCTTTGTGTCGAGCTATCTTTCGAGACCGGCGGTCCGGGCCGGAAAGGGCGCGGTCCGGACCGCCGGAGCCATTTCAGTTGTCAAGTGGGCGGTCTTGTGCGCCACCAACATCCCGTGACAGCGCGCGAGGCGGGCAGGTGGGTCTCCCGATCGACCGACATCCTTCTCACCTCCTGCTCGAACCGGCTTTGGGTCATTGGACTAGGTGCGCGGACGGCACGGAACGGAGGAATACCCGGACGAAGACCCGGAGAAATGCACGGAGGAAGGGTGTGTCCGCCGCGTTGACCCGGGTGGCGGGTGCGGGCCGTGCCACACTGACCGCCGTGTGGCTCAGGACTCTGTTCACGCGGCGGATCACCGCCCAGCTCGCCCATCCCTCGGGAGTCGCCGGCTTGCTCATCGGCCGAGTGCTCAACCGAGCCAACAGCGGCCCGATCATCGGCACGCTGGCCGCACTCGACGCCGCACCCGGCGCCACGGTCGCGGATGTCGGATTCGGCGGCGGCCTGGGCCTGCGGGTGCTGCTCGATCAGGTCGGCCCGACCGGCGTGGTGTACGGAATCGACCCGGCCCGCGTCGCCGTCACCAACGCTAGGTACCGGTTCCGCCGCGAGATCGCCCAAGGCCGTCTGCGCCTGGAACAGGCCCCGATGTCGCGAATCCCGTTGTCCGACAACAGCCTGGACGGCGTCACCACGGTGAACACCGTCTACTACATCCCCGACGCCGAGCTGACCGAATCGCTGCGCGACCTGGCCCGCGTGCTCCGGCCGGGCGGCCGCCTGGTCGTCGGCCTGGGCGACACCGACCACCTGAACACCCAGCCCTGGCGGGACGGGATGCTGCTGCGCCCGCTGGAGGAGATCACCGCCATGATCACCGCCGCGGGCTTCACGATCACCGACCACCGCCGCGTCGGGCATAGCCATCGCGCGTTCCACGTCTACATCGCCACCCGATAGCGCCCACTCGGCGACGGGCGCTGAGCCGGACCGGACCACGCCGCCACCGAGGCGGCGATTGACCAGTCCGAGGTCCCGGACCGGCACGCCGAGTACGGCTTCGAGGGCCTGGCGGGTCGCTTTGGCCGGCCAGGTGATGACACCGCGCTCGAGCCGCGACACGTAGTCGGCGTCGAGGCCGGTGCGTCGATGCGCGGCCTGCCAGAGGTGTGCGGTCAGCGCCTCGGCCAGTTCGGCCTGGGTCAGCCCCACGGCCAGGCGCGCGGCGACCAGACGCTCATTGGGCGCATAGCCGCGCCGGTGCGGCACCGGATCCGCCTGGACCGGCGGGCAGAGCTGCAAAACACGGGTGGTCAGCGGTGCGGATGCTGGACGGAATTCGTCGAACGTGGCGGTCGTCATTGGAACCTCCCCTGGGTCGTCCCACGGAAGGCGCACGAGTGCACGTCAGCAATTGCTGGGCACATCGCAGCGCCTTTGCGCGGGAAGCACGTCCAGAGGGGCGTACTCCAAAACCTCGGAAGAGGTACGCAGGCGAATCCGCTGCCGGGCCGAGTCACCAAGAGGGCGCTCAACCAAATTGCGTGGCCGCATGGACTCGCGTGAACCCATTATTAGCCGCCAACAATGTGATGTCCAGCACATTTAGAGCAAATGGCTATCCACCTGGGGTGCATGGGCTCGGCCGCGTCGCAGATCGCCGAAAACCCAAGAAACGCGCTGGTCGGGTCTTACTGTCGAACCATGGCAGCGGGGAGGCAAGTGCGATGGTGGCTCGGACTCGGCCTGATCGGGATCGGAGCGGCGGCGCTGGTGGTGGCGGCGCTGTTGCCGACCTATCTGATGCCGCGCCTGACACGGATCCCGAGCGACATCCACACCGAGGCGATCTCGCTGGCCGACAACGCCTCGGTCATCGATGTCGGTGCGGGGCTGGCCGGGCACATGCGCACCGAGACCGGTGTGCCGATCAAGGTCCAGACCCTGGTCGTGTCCGCGCAACCCACCGACGCCGACCGAGTGACGCTGGTAGCCACGACGCGGCTGTTACGCTCCGACCGCGACGGCCCGAACGCAATGGTCACCGCGCGTGCCGAAGCCGTCACCCTCTCGCGCACGACCTCCGAGCCAGTCGACCCGGTCGGGCAGATCAAGCTGGAAGTCGACAAACCGGCAGATCGTGTGTCGCGCAGCGGGTTTCAGTATCACTTCCCGTTCGACACACAGAAGCAGAGCTACCTGTATTTCGATACCACTGCACGGCGAGACATTCCGATCGACTACGTCGACGACGACCGGCACGAGGGTGGTCTGCGGCTGTTACATTTCCGTCAGAGCATCGGCCCGATCAACCTCTATCCCGAGCAGCCGGATATGCAGATGACCCTGCCCGCGTCCTGGTGGGGCCTGCCAGGTGAGCAACAGACCCGATTTGACTTGCACTACAGCAACACTCGCGATATCTGGGTGGAGCCGACGTCCGGGGCGATCGTCGAACAACGTGAGCATGTCCGGCGCTTCTTGGCGCGCACCGTCGATGACCCGCTGGCCGTCACCACCTTGGAAATCCGGACCCGTTTCGACGAGCAATCGCTCGCCGAGGCCGTGCACACCGCCCGCCAGGCCCGCATGCTGATCCGGTGGGGCAACCTGTATGCACCGATTCTGCTGGCAGCCGCGGGGATCGCCATGGTGGCCGCAGGGCTACTGATCCGCTGGCGCGCCACCGAGGTCGACGACCGAGACATCACCGGGGTAGACGATCATCACCCCGATGGTCGGAAACATGTTCCGGTCCAAGACATCTCCGTGGAACACCGCTTGTAGCCAACCGCCACCGCCGCGGCGAACCATCCCCTCACCGGTGACCGGACCCCGCTTCGACTGCTCCAGCCAGCCCGGAATCTTCATCAAAGTAGCCGGATGGATTCCAGGTGTCTGCCCCGTCGAGACACCGTGCCCGAGGGTGGGGACGTAGGAAGTCAACCATTTGATAATCGTTGGCGCGTAAGGGTATGTGTAGTCGCCGACTGCCGCAAAGACACCCGGTGAACCCTCCTCCCCGCGGTCGCGCAAATGCAGCAGTTTGTCGACCAACGCCATTTCGATCAGATCGACATGCATATCGATCGGATCGGCGTCGCCGGTCACATCACGAGCGATGCCACGCACCCGTGGACCCGCGTCGGTTTGCACGCATCGCTGCGACCAGTGCAGCTGGCGATACTCGCCGGTGCTGGTGCGCACGACGACCCGCCCGGAGCCGGTGTCGCCCACTTTGACAGTTTTCAACCCCTGCCACAGATGGAGGACATCTCGCAGCCGCACAACCGGGCGGAAAAAATCGACAGGCCCGTAAGGCCCGTGCACCGACCGATCCCGGGCTTGTGCATCGGTGCCGGTGAGGTCCAGGAACCTTTCGTCCAACCACAGGCGCGGCGGCAAATCTTCCAGACCGATCTCCCATTCCCACACCGCCAACTCGGCGGCGCGACGCTCGGCTTGATCGGCGGTCGGGGCCAGCTGCACCGCGAACACGCTGCCGCCGATGCCCTTGACCGGCGCTGCGGCGATGGTCGCGCCCAGCACCGTCGATGCGGGCGCACTCACCTGCCGCTGCTCGGTCTGGCCGCTGCGTCTGACTTCGGCTATCAACTCTTCGACGAGCAGCTGCGCCGCGCCGCGCAGCGAATTCGCCACCCGCCGGAAATCACGAGCACGGCCGCCCTCGGCCAGGATCGCGACCTCGTCGCCGACGCTGGTCGTATCGACTAGTAGATCAATCGCAGGCTCAGCCATAGCTAGCTCTCCGCTTGATTGCTCAGGTTTATGCAGCTAGCCCCGTGTATACCCGGCTACTGATCGTGCAGTACACGTTTGAGAGAGTGCGTCGGAAATTGGTTCCAATCAGAGACATCAGCCGGGGCTGATCTCCCACAATCGCGCCTGAACGACAGCTATCGTCGCCAATTGTGCGGCGCCGTGACCGCTCGGCAGTTAAATCCCCAATACGCGCCCGGTCACGCCTGGACCGGGCGTCGAGGCTAGCGCGTATGGGCGGGCGGCTCGGTGTCTCGATGGCGCTGCACCGCGCCCGGCGCGTGTTCGCCTCTGCCGAGCGCCAGATCGAGCTGGACACCGCGTTCGAGGTGAAGACCGCCGACCAGGTGGCCGGGGTGCTCGGGAACATGCGCGGCGCGGTCATGAAGATCGGCCAAATGGCCTCTTACCTCGACACCGGGGTTCCCGAGGCCGTCCGGGAGGTGTTCGCTGAACTCCGGCAGGATGCTCCTGTGATGTCGGCGGATCTAGCTGCCGAGGTCATCGAGCGCGAGCTGGGTGCGGCACCCGGAGCGTTGTTCCTGGAATGGGATCCGGTGCCGATCGCTGCGGCCTCGATCGGGCAGGTTCATCGCGCCATCACCCGCGACGGCCAGGCCGTCGCGGTCAAAGTCCAATATCCCGGCGTCGACAAGGCCATCGAGGCCGATCTGGCGAACGCCGGGATGCTGTTCGGGATGCTCGCCCGGAGCCTCTTTCCAGGGCTCGCCCCCCGCCCGCTCGTCGAAGAAGTCCAGGCCCGCGTCATGGAGGAACTCGACTACCACGCCGAAGCACGCAATCAACAAGCCTTCGCTGACTACTACCGCGGGCACCCCGCCATTCACATACCGGAGGTAATGAGCGAACTGTCCAGCGCGCGAGTCCTGACCACCGAACTGGCCGAGGGAGCGCGGTTCGAGGAGTTGGTGACATGGGACCAGGAGGAGAAGAATCTCGCCGCCGAAACCATTTATCGGTTCGTTTACCGCAGCCTGTGGAGGATGCGCCACTTCAATGGAGATCCACACCCCGGCAACTACTTGTTTCAGCGCGGCGGGCAGGTCACCTTCCTCGACTTCGGGCTGACAAAGATCTTCACGGCCGCCGAGGTCGACCGGTTTGCCGAGATGGTCGATGCCATGGCGGTAAAGAAGGATCTACCGCGGTATCGGCGCGCCATCGAGGAAGCGGGCATGCTCCGGCCCAACATGCCCTTCTCCAACGAACAGATCTGGCGGTACTTCGGCCACTTCTACGAGTTCATCGCCGACGACAAGACCGTGACCATCACCCCGGAATGGTCGACGCGGACAGTGAAGCAGTTCTTCTCCCCCGCCGGCGACCTCGCCGAGATCGCGAACGTGTCGAACCTACCGCCGGCATTTGTGATCATTCAACGGATCAACCTAGGGCTGATGTCGATTCTCGGTGCGCTCAACGCCCGCGGGAATTACCGCAGGATCGCGGAGGAGTTGTGGCCGTGGGTCGACGGGCCGCCGTCCACCGATCTCGGCCGAGCCGAAGCGGCCTGGCTGGCCTCGCGCCACCCCTCCTAGCCGGGACTGATCTCCCAGAATCGGGCCTGAGCTGGGCTTATCGTCGTCAGTTGTGGACCTCACCATCCGCCCCGTTCGGCGCGATGAGATCGCCGGGGCCGCTGATGTCCTGGCGGTCGCGTTCGCGGCCGACCCGGTGATGCGCCATCTGTGGCCGGGCGCGCGCCACCGACGATGGGCGCTGCCGCGCTATTTCCGCACCACGTTGACCATCCATCATGTGCCCTGGGGCGCAGTGGAGGTCGCCGTCACGCAGTCCGGAGACCTCGTCGGCGTCGCGGTGTGGGATCCGCCCGGCCGGTGGAACAGCACCGTGGTCGAATTCGCCCGCGCGGGCCTGCCACTGGCGCTGGCATTCGGCCAGCGGATCCCGGCGGCTCTGCGCACCCGTAGGCGTCTCGACCGGATCCACCCGCCCGCACCGCACTGGTATCTGTGTCACCTGGCCGTGCTCCCGGAGCGGCAGCGCCAGGGGATCGGCACCGCGCTGCTGCGCTCGCGGTGCGCCCGCTGCGACGACGGCAGTCAGGCCGCGTATCTGGTGTGCACGCGCGAATCGAACATGGCGTTGTACACGACCGCAGGATTCGCCACGACTACCCCGTTCGAGCTGGACGGCATGCCGTTGTGGCCGATGTGGCGCCACCCGCACCCTCGCACGGCAAAGCGATAGTTACCGACCGTGTGGGCGTCACACCGCGATCGGGAACCACAGTGCCGCATCATGGGACCGGTGAGCGCATCGAAGGGTTCGTCGCGGTCCCTGCCGCATCCACGCGGACGGGTGCCGCTGCTCGGGGACGTACTGACCCTCGACCTGGCCCGGCCGACCCAGCAGGCGGCCCGCGACGCGCGCCGGCTCGGCGGCATCTTCGAGCGCCTGATCTTCACCGAGCCGGTCGTCATCGTCTCGGCCACCGATCTGATCGAGCAGGTCGGTGGCGAGGACCACTGGGCCAAACACGTTGGCGCCATCCTGAAACCGCTGCGGGAGATCGCCGGGCCCGGCCTGTTCACCGCGTTCAACAACGAACCCGCCTGGGGAGCCGCGCATCGAATCCTGGTGCAGGGCTTCACGAAAGAAGCGATGCGCGGCTATCACCCCACCATGGTCGCCGTCGTCGACGATCTCCTGGAATACTGGCGCAGCCGCGGCGATGAGTGGATCGATGTCGTCGACGACGCGAACCAGCTGGCGCTCGAGATCATCGGCCGTGCCGGGTTCGGGTGGTCGGCCGGCGGGTTCGCCGAGCGGGGGCCGTTCGGCGCGCGGCTGCGGCGCGGGCTGACCTATCTCAACAGGGCCGTCAACCTGCCGACTTTCGTGAGATCCACGGTGCTGCGGCGGCAGACGGCTCAGCACCACCGCGATATCGCGTACCTGCACACCGTCGTCGACGAGATGATCGCCGCGCGCCGCGCTGCGGCCGAACCACGGCCCGACCTGCTCGAGCTGATGCTGACCACACCGGATCCGGCCACCGGGAACCGGCTCGACGCCGCCGCGATCCACTCCCAATGCGTCACCATGCTGGTCGCCGGACACGAAACAAGCGCGGCCGCACTGTCTTTCGCGCTCTACGAACTGGCGCGCCACCCCGAGATCGCCAGCAAGGCCCGCGCGGAAATCGATACCGTCCTCCCGGCGGCGGGCACGCCGATCGGCTACAACGACATCGCGCGCCTGCGATATCTGCGCCGGATCATCGACGAGACCCTGCGGCTGTGGCCGGTCGCGCCTGGGTTTTTCCGGGAGGCCACTGGCCCGGTGACCCTCAACGGGCACGAATTCGCGCGCGGAGACTGGGTTTTCGTGTTGACCCTGGCCGCGCACCGCGACCACGACGCGTGGGGCGCCGACGCCGATCAGTTCGACCCCGACCGCTGGCTACCGGAACGACTGCGCCAACTCGGACCCCACATCTACAAGCCTTGGGGCACCGGGCCCCGCGCCTGCATCGGCCGCATCTTCGCGCTACACGAGGTGACCTTGGCGCTCGCGCATATCCTGCGCGCGTTCGACCTGCACCCCGAACCCGGCTACGACCTGATCGTCAACGAGCAGATCACGCTCAAACCACACCGGTTCCGACTGCGGCTCACATCCCGGGCCTTATAGCCCCGGGACGCCGACTCCAACAGGCGGCTCCCTCGGTGCGCGCGGGCGGCTTCAGCGAGACAGTCTCACGACGGCTTCGCAAACGAAGTCGACACGAAATCAGCCGTGAGATTACGAAGCGCGGCGCGAGACCCTACAACCAGCTTGTAGGATCTCCGCGCCAACTTCGTCTTGCCGAGGCTGTGACCTGGGGCGTTCCTGTTGTCTCACAACACCTTCGCGACGTTGTGGTCTCATAAGGCGCTTCGTATCCTCAGGCTGGCCCTGATTGATCTCGGCAGAGCAGATGATCTGACCTGCCGAGTCTCAGCTCCGTGGCCGAATGCGAAGTCGATACGAAGTCGGCTGTCCTGTGCCAGTGAATCGTCCTCGGGGTGGGCCCGTTGACCTGCGGTGAGGAATTTTGATTGGCGAACTGGGCGTCGGTCACGGCCGCTGAGGATCGTCGGGATCGGGGGATTGTGCCATTGGATCTTGCTCGTTTTCGCGTGCGTGGACCATCTGTGGGACGAGGGGGATGGCGTCGGGGAATTTCGCTGCGCGGGTGTAGGCGTCGTGGTCGGTGCCGAGGCCGCGGTGGTGGTTGAGGGTCTGGAGGGTGAGCAGCCGGTGCCGCCAGTGCAGCGGGATCGTGTTCGGTGTTGCTGGCCAGGGCTCGATGGCCGCGAGGGCGGATTCGTGGGCGTAGATCAGCTGCTGGGGTGTGTGTCGGCGCAGGAGCCGGTTGAGGCGATGCTGGGCGGCGATGATGTCGGGGCAGGCGGTCACCACGCATGTCGTTTGCCGCCGTTGTGGGACCGCCACGTTGCCAGTCGTGGGACCACCTACAGCAGATGATCCGCTGAGCGAACATGTTCCAGATCCGCAATGCGGACCGATCATGGCGACGGCGATCGAACACACCAAAATGCCGAATTGAGTGTGTTTAGCCGACGTGCCGGGTAGGCGTTCGGCTGCATGTGACACGGCACCATATCTGTCACTTCGGCGGCGCATCTGTCACCGGACGGTACCAGTTGGGGGTGTAGCGGGCGGGGACTCGCGTTCGCGACTCTGTATGGCGCTGTGCAGGATTGGTGACGGCGCTGGCTCGCGAACCTGTGTGGGTGCCGGGCGTGTCGGGGAACCTGATGTTTCTGAATCGGGACGTCGCAATCGGTTCGCGATGTGACGATAAAGGGCGCTGTCGTGGGGCATGCCGTTGACGTTGAGGTCAGGGCACGATGTCCGATTTATGCCCCGTTCGCCGATGGCAACCGGATCGAGGTTGGGAGACAGACATGGCCTTGAAGAGCGTTACCAACCAAAGCTTTGATTTCGATGTGCTCGCGAGCGATATGCCGGTGGCAGTCCATTTCTACGCAGACTGGTCTGAGCCATGCACGCGGATCGGTCCCATCCTGGAGGCGATTGCTAGGGACTACGGCGACCAGCTCGGCGTCGTCCGGCTCAACATCGACCAGAACCCCGCGACCGCCAAGAAATATGGGGTCGTAGACGTCCCGACGATTAACGTCTACCGGGGCGGAGAGGTCGTCAAGACCATCGTCGGGGCGAAGCCGAAGGCAGCGATCGAGCGGGAGCTCAGTCCGTTCATCGATCTGCCGTAGCAGCCAACCGGCGGCCGACGCACGCTCATGCCGCTGATGGCGCTGACCAAACCGGCACTGAGGGGGCAGCCGAGGGTCAGCGGGCCGAGGTCGTTCGGAGCACCGAACGCGCCATCATGCCGATTACGTGTCGTTCGTCTGAATCTGCAATTTTGCGTCGGCCGGCTTGGGTACGACGGCTCTGTGGTGGCACAGCATCGGTTCACCCCGCGCGGTCGGGCGGGCGTCCGGCCCGGCCAAAACGGCCACCGGAGTGCGAATCGGGCTCATACTGGTTCGGCCGGGGCTTCACAACCAAAGTTGGCGTGGCTCAACGTTATCCGGCCAACGTTCGCGCCGTTGCCGTAGTGCTCGAGGGCACGCATCCCAGGAGGCGCACGTGACTGAGATCGACCCCGCAGACCAGGAACCGTTTGTGCCGCCTTCGAAGGTGGATGAGGAGGAGACCAATCAGCGAGACCCATCTACTTTGGCACACGGCAGGATTTACAACGATTTCCCCGAAAGCATCACTGTCGTACGGGCCTCCGGCGGAAAGACTCGGCACCTGGTTACCGTGGCTCCCCGCAGCAGCACCGAAGCGGATTGGTGGGAAACCGACGAACTATGGCTAACGATCAACACAGGCCTCAAATACCACGTCGACTTCCAGCCCCTGCCCTGGAATGGCCCCAAGCTGACGTATCAGTACTATCGGCGCCTGCCAGCCGGTACGACCAACGCCACCGACTTGGTTCGCGGCTCGCTATCGGAGACCGCCGTGCGCGATGAAGCCGTACAGTCCCCGAGAACATCGAGACCCTCGAAGCCCCGAGGCGCAACAGATTCCGATCACTATTACCGCCCCCGACCTACCCGCCCCCGCCGTCGACGCCCGCGACGCGCTACTGGCAGCCATCGCCGCCGAAGCCCAAACGATCACCGCCAAGCAATCGGGCAAGGGCGCCGAGGCATTGGAGACACTTGCTCGCGCCTACCTGCTGGTGAGCGGGGGAGCCGCTACGGTTCCGCCTTCATCCAGGATGCGTAACCTCACCGTCGGGCATGGGATCAGCGCCTCGTCCGGAGAGTATGTCGACATGGTGATACCGGAGTGATTCGCAAGATCAACGGGCAGTGCCTCACGGGGCACGCAATACACGCACATGCCGATTATGGGCCTTTGCCCTTATCTGCGATTCGAGTTGCCGAGCCTGGTTCCGGCAACTTCGCGTGGGCGCTACGTCTATTCCGGGGTGCGCCGTGCCTGATCGAAACGGCCCCTGGGGTGTGAACTGCGCTCATACTGGCCAGGACGGCGAGAGGAGCACGAAATGGCAACCGCCACAGATTTTTCCAGCTTGGCCAAGGGAACCAAGATCATAATCACTCGGTACGGTGGGGCAAAGTCGCGGGGAACTATCAAGGGATCGATGGCAACGATGTCCTGCTGGATGTCCCGCACACCGGCGTAGGAAATCCAACCAAGGTCGGGATCGACGGAACTGTCGGTTACTCCGCGCCGGGGGAAGTTGCTTACAAACGCGAGCGGGAGCCCTGGACCAGATCGCCTCCTGGAAAACCGACGCCGAACAGTCGGCATGGCTGGCGGAACGGGCTCAAGTTGGGCTCATCTTCGAGCAGGAACCCTGAGCCAACACGGACCCGCGCAGGGATCTCGGATCTACCACGGCTCGAGAACTCGGGCGCGGCACTCGAGGCGGAGCCGAGACCGGCTGCACCGAAGGGCATCCTGAGATGCCGCTGGGCGAGCGTTCTGTATCCCGAGACCGAACTGACGCAGAACGTTCGCTAGTGCCGCTAACGTGACGCAGCGTGGCTCGTTGCGTCACCGGCCCGCCGCGCCAGAACGGCGACTACCGTTCGGACCGGTGGAATGAAAAACGTTGACACAGAAGCATTCCCCGGCAGAGGACGGGCCGCCCTGGGATGATGGGCCGATGAGTACCCCACTGCCGCCGGATTACTGCGCTGACCTTCCTAACGGTAACCACGAATACCCCGGCGATCCCAGCCAGTTCGTCAAATGCGCCAACGGTTATGCGTATACGTACGACTGCCCCGAAGGTACCCACTACGACCCAGACTCCCGGGAGTGTGTGCCCAACTAGGAGCAACGCAGGCCAATTACCCTGCTGACCTAAGTTGTGGGGCATGTCGGCGGCCAACGCGCGGTAATGCCGCATATCGGTCGTTCGATAACGCGGCATCCGCCAATCAGCAGCGCGATAACCCGTTCCACTTCTGCGGAGCTGCCAGTGGTCCTACGACTGGCAACGTGGTGGTCCCTCGGCGGTGGTACACGACACCACGCAGGGCTGTTGCCTGCGGAATCTCACGCCGGTGGCCAACTGGCCAAGTCGTGGCCAATCATTCTGAGATTTGGCCACGACTTCTGGGACCCTACAACACAGTGTAGGGTCCGGAAAGTCATGGCATCTCACGACGCTGTGACCTGCGGCTTTTATCTAGTCTCAAAACGCCGTCATCGGCCTCCAGTCTCAAAACGGTGGCATTTCTTCATCGTTCGACTGTCACCGCCAGAGCTTGGAATGCTGTGACCTGCGAAGTCTCAGCGATCCGACAAGCTGCCGTCACTCATTTTGAGATTCCGCCACGAGTTTCCGGACCCTACACACAGCTGGCTTTGTCTCAGCGGCGAAATCAAACTCGCCGTCCGCGGCTCCCGCCAGAAACGCCCGCCACTCGACGGGGTTGAATCGTAGCTGCACGGTTCCTGCCGACACAACCGTGTCATCTCGGTCGGTCGTGATCAGAGCAACACCGTTGCGACTGCCGTCGTTCCTGAGGGCCTCTTCGACAAAGCTCGACCACTGCGCTGCTTCGAAGACGATGGTGCCGTGATCGTGGTACTTGGCGTGACGCACATATACGGTGTCATGCGCAGGAGCGACATCGACGCAGCCTTCCCCGTTCCCGCTGTAGCTGGACGTCCGCCATGCAAGGCGGTCTGCGGTGCTCATCGCTTGCTCCCTATTTCCCAAGTTTCGCCAGCCGACTCTTGATTGCATCGACGGAGTCGGGCTCGGACAGTGCGGCTGCGCACATCCGATCGATTGCCATCTTATACAACTCGACCTGGTCCTCTTCCTGTACGTAAAGGGCTCCAGCCGGATACTCGATGTAACCGATGCTGCGGGCGGATTCGAAATTCAACACGATGAAGTCGCCGTCCAGGCCATCGTGTACCGCAACGGTTATCGGCATGACGTGCAGCTCGACATTGGGCAGTTTGGTCAGCTTGAGCAGGTGTTTCAGCTGAGGACCCATAACCTCCGGCCCGCCTGCAGCTCGGTCGAGCACGTACTCTTCGATAATTACGCGCAGGTGCAACGGATGTTCGCCAGTGAGACGCTGACGCGCCATGCGTGCGCGAACCACCTGTGATGCGTCGGCGGGGGCGACCCGCAAATGACCTTCCAGAAGGGCTGCGGCGTACTCGGGTGTTTGCAGCTGTCCGGGCAGATGCAGTGACGTGTAGCAGAACTGGCTCTCGGCCAAGCCTTCCAGACCAACGAACGTCTTGAACCAGTTGGGAAAGGCCGGACTGAAGGGCGCCCACCACGTAGTCTGATCTGCTTGCGCCGCGAGGGCCGAGATCCGTTCGACGTGAATGCGATCGGCTCCGTACGCCTCCAGCAGCACTGCGACCTCGCTCGGCTGCTGCATAGTCTTGCCCGTCTCGAGGTAGTTGATCTTGGTGGCTGTGCAGTCGATTCGCTCGCCAGCCTGCTTTTGCGACATACGTGCGCGTTCACGTGCATCTTTGAGTTCCCGGCCGATCAGGAACCGGAGAGCGTTGGGATCGGCACGCCTGCCCGCCTCAGTCAATTCGACCTCCATGTCTACGTCAGCTGTTAGCACGATAACGCGACGCAGCGAGCATTCGATCGTGCGTATTGCCACATGTAAATTTACATAGTAACCTACAGCGCACTATGTGATTCAGATTACACAAAGGTGTACCAAGCCCTGGTCGTTGGGGGTGCGTGCATCGAACAACGGACCCCGCCCACGGGTTGCGGTGCCGAGCTTTGGAGGGATCGATGAGCATGTCGGTACGTCTGATCGGATCGTTGATCGTTGGCCACGGCATGCAGCAGTTGGCCTACACGGTTGCCGCTGTGCAACTCGGGACCGAATTCGGCTCCGCCGGGGGTGTGTTGTGGTGACCGAACGGGTCCTCGGCGTGGTGTGTGCGGATCGGTGCGGGACGCTGCAGCCCAGGATGTTTGCCGATCAGATCGCAGAGTGGGCCGACGATCCTGAACGCGACGTCGAGTTGATTGATGTGGTTGTCGTCGAGTCGGAGGCCGAGTTCCCGCGGTTGTTCGCCTCGCTTGCGCCAGCCGGAGTTTCGGTAGTAGTGGTCCCCGCGCTGTGGCATGTGTACGGCTGGATGGGGACCATCCGGGTCGACGCTGATCTGTGGACCCTGCAACCGCAGGAGTGTTGCTGGCCACGGAAGCCTCTGCCACCCCCAACTCCACCGGCCCGGAATTGGGACCTGTCGTCAGGGCGGCGGTGGCCGCGGTGACCACCGGGGTCGCCGTGGGCGACGGGCCTACTAGGGGGTGATGACGGCATCTGAGCATCTACGGGCGACTGCCCCGATCCGGCGTGGTCGCCGCACAGGGTCTCGGCATCCATGTGTACGTGCCGGGCATTCAGGCAAGGGAGTTGTTCGTGTCATGTTTGAGCATCATCGAAATCGTGATCCGAACGCGGTGAACGATTGCGGCACTGGGCCACTCATCGGGGGCTCGGTGACGTTGCCGCCGTTGTGTTATGGCTATCTGCGTCTCGATCTTGTTGACGAGGACACGGTGGAGGCGTACGACGCCGCGCTGGCTCGTATCGCTTTCGCCGAGTACCAGCATCAGCTCGCCGGCGTGTTCCACGAGTCCTCGCCGCAGAGCTGCCAGCTGCCTCCGGAGTTGGTGCGGTTGGTCGCCGAGTGCGTTCGCGCGGAAGCGCACATGGTGTTGACCATCGCCGGGCACCTGTCCGGGATGGGAGTGGCCCGCATCTGCGTACTGGACTACATCGCCCGCCAAGGCCGCGCACACGTGGTGGAGGTCGCCGATGCCCGCTGACCCGAACCCGACACCCGACTTCACCGGCGACGTCGAGGATTTGTGCCGCTGGTATCGCCAGTGCGGGCTGACGACCGCCGCGTGGGTTGACGGTTACCCGAAACTGGAGACCGACGCCTCGATCGGGGCGATCCTGATGCCGGGCGCGGTGAGCCGCGCGACCCGCGCCCTGCTCACCGCGGACATCCCGGTGTTCCAGGACCGGCTGTGGGGCCACCATGTGGCGCTGGTCGCCCCCGATCCCCGCCGCCGAATCAGCCCGGGAACCAGGAAACTGCTGCGCGCTCACGCCGTGATCGTCCTCCCACCGAGAACTCGCCTGCTGCTACCGAGGAAACTGTCGCAGCAAGGCGCGGAGGAGTTCTGGGTTACCGCCCCCGCCCCCGCCCCCGCCAACTCGATTCCGTCGATGCAGCTGATGCTGGCCCTGATCCGCGAATGCGTCGATCCCCACCTGAAAGCGCGCACACTACCGACCTCCTGATTCCAGTCACTGCGCATCGGTCACGAAAATCCTTTTCCGGTTATCCCGAACTCGAATTAATCAATTATCCCGAAAGGAGAAATTCGATGCCTACCACAGCCATGCTCGAAACAAGTCATCACATATCGCCTCGAATAGTTGCCGAGCGGTGCGGGGTTTATCAGCGTGAATTCGGTTTGAACGCCTTCTATACCTATGACGGCATTTACGTGAGCGCCGGTTCGGTGATGGGGTTAACACTGCCGCGTCCACTGGCGGCGCGGGTGGTCGCCACCGAGGGTGTGGCACCGGTGCCGGTGGTCTCGATTCATCCGACGGTGTGGATGCTGCTGGCCGACGGCCCGGCCTCGATGGGGCAGTCCCAACGGATCGCGATGCGGCTGTTGCGATTCGGGGTGATGGTCGTGGTACCACGCGGGCTGATCGGGTTACCGACCCCCGGCGACGCGACCCGGGTGTGGATACGCCCGCCGCAGGGCCGGACCCGGCCCAGCATCACCGCCCTGGCGGATGCTGTCGCTGACACTGCCGCCGAGTTCGGGGACCGTCGTCGTGTCCGGTGACCGGTGGCCTCCGCATCTGTTCGTGACCGCCGAGAGCCGGTTCGCGGAAGTGCTGTGCCGGGTCGAGTTCTGCGAACCACTCACCCGGGCCCGCGCACACCAGCTCCACGACCTGCACCCCCATCATCCGCCCGACGACTGCCTGGTCCGGCTGGCCAGCCTCATCCGCCTGGCCGAAGGCGACACAGACGAGCTGTTGTTCGACATGGACACAGCCACGGCCACAACCGATTTCGCCGAACCCGCGCAGCAGGACACCGAAATCCGGTGCACCCGAATCGAATCCCACCGAATGTCTCGGACGGCTACCCGGAAACCACTGAAGGAGATACCTCGTCGTGAATGCTGAACCCGTTTCCCCCGTCACCCCGGCCGAGTTCGTCGGGCCCCTGGCGGCTATCGCGCCGACCCCGGTCGGTGACGATGCGCAGGTCTATGTGCTCGACAGCCAAATCGGTTACGACATCGACGAGTTGATCGCGTTGTGGGTGGCCGCGCGCACCATGAACCGGTTGATCGTGATCACCTCCGACGAGACCCGCGGGCGGCGCGCCGCGCTGGCGAGGCTGGTGCTGGATCTCCTCGGCCGCCCCGAAGTGCCCGTCGTCGCGGGCAGCGAACTGCCCGACAGCGACACCCGCTTCCTCTTCGCCGACTACCCCCTGCCCGTGGTCCCGGCAACCTATACCGATGCCGCCGAGGTCGTGGCCGTGCACGCCGAACACGCCCCGACCACGGTGATCGGGTTGGGCGCGCTGACCAATATCGCCGCAGTGTTGTGCCTGCACCCGCATCTGAGCGAGCAGATTCAGATCGTGCTGCAAGGCGGATGGCTCGACCACTACCGCAAACCCGATCGCGCCAGCCACAACCTGCACATCGACCAAACCGCCGCCGGAATCACCCTGCGCATGGCACACCGGCCCCGCCTGGTGCTGTCGACCCACACCAACCACGACCGGCTCCGCCTCACCCCGGACTCACCCCTGGTGACCTGGTTCCACACCACCGACACCCCCTTCGCCCAGCTGGCTGCGACCTACTGCGACCGCTGGTTCGCCCGCCGCCCACACGGCAGCTGGCAAGCCGACTCGGTCGCAGTCGCCGTCGCCCTCGGCGCCCGAGTCGCCCAGTTCCTCACCGAACCGATCCTCACCGGCCCCGACGCCCGCCTCTACCGGCACCCGACCGGGAAACTCCTCACCGTCACAACCTCGATCGACCACACCTCCTTCGACCACTGGCTGGCACGAGTCATCCCGCAAACCCGCCCCGACAACCCCGCCGCCGAAGCGATCAACGGCGGCGACGCCGACCGGTGACCAACCCTTCTCCAGCTCACCCGTATCTCCTGCCCCCATCCGACGAAATGACTGACAAGGAGCCTGTTCCCATGCCGACCGGTGTCATCAAGTTCTACCTCCCACAACGGGGCTACGGATTCATCGCCGGAACCGACGACGCTCCCGATATGTATGTGCCCGCCGCCGGACTGGCCGACCCCGACGCTGCCCCACCACAGGAAGGGGACACCGTCACCTACACCATCGCCCACGACGATCGCGGACGCCCCCGCGCCGACCACGTCCTGATCGTCCACCGCGCCTCGACCCCGACCACCTCGGCCCGGAAGCGAACCGGCCAGCAAGGACAACCATGACGCAAGCCCAGATCTTGACCCATCACGATCGTCGCCAAGACCCGTCGAGCCTGTCCCGTCACGCCCGGCGGGCCCAGATCATCGTCCAACAGCGGTGGGCGCTGAAAAGCGCAGCACATCAATGCATTTGAGGAATGAGAGGAGTTCTGAGTTGTGCAAGGTGATCGGTGAGGTGTGGTGGTCATGACAACGCCTCTGCCTTCGAAAGACATGATTCTGCAGGCGTGCGCCGGGACGGTAACCATCGACCATCCAGTGCTCCTGGCCGCATACGAGCTGATCAGCCTGCATGAAGCACGCCGTGACGCAGCCCCGGACGCGGTGGGCGTGATTGATCGCGAGCGTTCCCGATGGGTGCGCGCAATCGATAGCTGGGTTGATGGAGAGAAGCCTCCAACATTCAGCGCCGCATGTGTACATACCGAAACCGTGGGCATGGTTGTAGACCGCCTCGCCGAGTTCGCGGTCGCCGCGCGCGACACCCCGGCCTCGGATCCATCGGGTGAGCGAGTCCGCTCCGCACAACATCGACTCGATGAGCTGGCGCTTGCCTACAGTGACCTCGCTTTCGAGATCGCTTCCGGAGTGCGGCGTCTTCCGGACTTCGGATTCCCTGCAGAAGACCAAGATTCGAACCGCGCATAGGTATGGATCCACTGGCTTGTGGTCGGCGCGGCGCCATAGCTCCGGGCGCTCGGTGAGGAGAAGCAGGTTCGAATGCCGAGTGGGCGGAATCGCCGCTGCACCAAAGCAATTCAAGCATGAGCAAGTCGTGCGCGCTGAGTCAACTCGCGGGCGATGGTCGCTGCGGAGGCCGGGATGACGACACATTCGTCGTTATCGACGGTGATCAGGTAGCGGCCCGCCGCGGGTAGTCCGTCACGGATGTCGATCCAGCTCGAATAGGACGGAGGATGTTGGTGTCGAGCGTGTGGTGACTGTTCGATGCGGAGATGGCCTTCGGCGTTGCGTGGTAGGCGCAGTAGGGCGCGAATTCGCTCCTCCGGCGGATATTCGCCGCTGCGCGCTGGTGTCCATGACGTGGGGGGTTCGTCGCCTCGGACACGTGGGGTGTAGCCGATCATCTTTTCCACGGTGCCAGCGGGTGCGGGCGGCATGGTGGCGGCGATGTGTTTGCCGAGGTTGTGGCGTTGGGTGACTACCAGTTTGATGTCGCCGCCGAAATCGGCTGTGGTGCCGGACTTTTGGAACAGGATGACCCCGAGGTCGGCGACTGCGAGGCCGAGGGCGCGGACTCGCTTGTGGGAGTTGTGGGATAGGCCTTTGCAGACAATGCGTACGTCGGGGTTGGCGAGCGCTCGGAGCGGCCCGGTCAGATCCGGGTCGGCGTGGCGAGGATAGCGTGTGCTGATTTCCGCGGTTAAGCGCGCGTATTCGTCTGTGGTGGTTGGTGTTTCGATGATCCTGATTGGATCCGGGTACTCGTCGAGCCCGGTTTCGGCCCAGACCCAGGCGAATTCGTCCGGAGTGAAGTTCCAGACCGTCTGTGTCTTCACCGATCGGTGCTCGCAGGTGGAGGGGTCTGCTCGGTGCCCGGTTCGGTTGCCGCAGACGAGGTTGTTTCCATGCTCCAGCCGTATTCGGCCAGTAGATCATCGATCGCCGGTCCGGTCCCGGAGAACCCTCCGGTGTCGGAATTGCTTGCAGCGCTGTCGGTTTCACCGCCACCAGGCGTCGCGGTGCTTGGTGCAGGAGGTATAGGGGCGGGCGGGATCGGCGGGTTGGCCGGTGGAGGTGTGGTCGGGTAGTCGACGCTCGCCACGCTCGGTGTCGACGCAACGGATAGCACCGGCGGCGGTGGTAGCGGATCTGTCCTGAACAAGGGGTCGTCTTCATGGATCAGGTCGGCGCCGATGACGCCCACCGGTGTCTCCAACCCGGCGGTCCAGTCGTCGGCGACTCCGCGCAGGTAATCGGGTGCGCGGTGTTCGCCTTCGTCGTCCTCTTTGCGTCGGCCAGCCGCACCTGGTGCCATCGGTCCTGTCGATGTGCGGGTCGCTGCTGATCGTGCGGCTTTCGATGTTCCCGGCAGCGGTGCGCCCGTTCCCGGCACGCCTGGGATGGGTGCGCCAGGGCGTGGGGTGCCGGGGCTTCCCGTTCGGGCGTCGGTTCGCGGTGTGTTGGATACCGGCTGGCCAGGGCTGGTGCGCGTAGGGCTGGGCGTTCCCGGTGAGGTGGGGGAGGGGCTGAGCCCAGCAGGTGTTGTCGTCGTGGCCGGGCTGGTCGGTGTTGCAGAGGGTTGTCCGGTCCTGGTGGGGTTGACGGTCGACGGGTTGGTGCTGGACGGGTTCGTCGAGGTCGGTTGAGTACCGGTGGGATCCTTGGGATTTTGACTGGACGGGTCTTGCGGCGCGGCAGGGTCTTTGCCGGGAGTCTTGCTCGGATCGTTCGAGTCCGTCGGGTGCGGGCCGGTGCTCGGATCAGGGCTCGTTGTCGGGCTGCCGACGTTCGCGTCGGGGTTGGCCGCTACCTGCGCCACATCGGCATAAGTGGGCACCCCGGATCCAGACGGAGGGAAGCTTCCCTTGTAGATCGTGTTCAGGGCGCGGATAGCGGCTTGGCGTGCTTGCTCTTTGGCGGAGTCCTGCTGATCGGAGAAGCTGGGGTTGATCAGCCCCGGCAGTATCGACTCCACCTGGTTGTTCGGGTCGGGGGTCACGGTCGTGGTGGCGGGTGGTGCCTGGACCGCGAGCTTGACCGCCTCGGCTGCCCAGGCGAGGCCATCGAGGCGGGAGCTCATGGATTCGAAAACGCGTCCGACCTGATTGGCGACATGCCCGTACAGCTGCGACGCGGACTGTGCCGCGCTGCCGCTGGCACCTTGCCAGAGGCCGTTGCCGAAGACTCGGTTCATACCCATGAGGTTGAAGGACGCGGCATTGACCACATCGGAATAGCAGTCGTACCAGGTCTGTCGCATCGAATGCAGACCGGCCGCGTCCATCCCGCCGCTGCCGTCGGCACCGCCATGCACCGCGGCGTACAGGGCCTCGAGCGTCATGCCCTCGAAGTGTTCATCGGTCTGGACGTAATCCGGGTCGGTTCCGGCACCGAGCTCGGCATCGTGGCGCTGGGTGGTGGCCTTCGCGTCCGCGGCTTTCTGCACTGCTGCCTGAGCGCTGCCCTGGTCGATGACATCCTGCAGACCTACTGCCGAAAGCCCGGTCGGCTTGTCGTGATCGCCCATGTGGTTCTCCCCCTTGATGAGCTGCAAGGCCAGTACCCCTGAGCGGTCAGACTAACACGGCTGCCGGACAACGGATCTCGATGAGACGGGCTTCGAGCACGCCAGTACATGTTGACGGGCATGTCGCGCCAAAAGCTAAGCCCGCCATGGCATTCGGCCTGGTCGCGGGTAGACCCGCGATGCTAGGGTGGCCTCGTTCATGCCGGTTGGAGTCACCGCTGACGAGGGGGGCTTTGTGGATACGTTCAAGGCGGATCTGGAGATCCTGGGCAAGCTCGGGTCGACACTGCGGGAGTTGGCGCGCGACGCCGACGCGGTCAAGCCCAAGCGAGACCACGACGCATCGAAGCATTCACCGCTGTTGTCGGCCACCGCGGCCGACCTGATCGAGCGGGAGCTGTTCCTGGAAACGCTTATGCCGACCATCACCGAACGGCTGACCGAAACCGGGGACGTCATGGCCAGCGTGGCTCGGCAGTACAAGGACAGCGACGGGAGCAACGCGGACATGATCCTGGACCTGTATCGCAAATCGACCGGCGACTGGACCGCATAAAGGACACCGCACGTGACCCCGAAATCCTGGATCGAGCAGTGTGATCCGTCCGTCCTGACCGCAACCGGCGACTCGTGGATCGCCTTCGGGACCGACCTCGAGCACCTCTTCGACCGCTATGTCGACGCGGTCACCAAGGTCAACGGCACCTACTGGGAAGGCCAGTGTGCCCAAGCCGCCCACGACCGCGCTACCGCGGACCGGAAGACGATCCAGACGATCGCCGAGAAGATCAACGCGGTCGCTCAGCGCGCCAAGCAAGGCTACGACGAGATCGACGCTCCGTTGCGTCGCGCCCGCGGTGCCCTCATCGAGGCCAACCGCCGCGGCTACACCATCGCCGACAACCTCGCCCTGAGCATTCCACCAGGCAAATCCGTCTCTGAGGATGACAAACGCGCGCTGCTCGAGCTACAGAACGAACTGAACGGGGCATTCCGCTCCACTGTCGACGCTGATAACAAGGTTCGCGAAGACCTCAACAACGCCCGCGCCGGGTTGCGTGCCGCGTTCGTCTCTACAGCCGCGCTGGGCGCCGACAAGGGCAAATCCGACGGCACAGACCTGACCACCCAACCAGTCAACCTCTCGGCAGAGGGGATCCAGCGCCTCATCGACGCCGGCCAACTCACACCGGATCAGATCACTGCCTTGCAGCGCGGAGATACCGCGACCATCCCCGCCTCGCAAATGGAATACCTCAACGGGCTCAGCCGAGCACTCGACGGCAAGAGTCCACAGGAAATCCAGCAGATCATGAGCAAGCTGCCGCCGGACGCACAAAAGGCGCTCGCGAATTCATTCCAGATCATCTCAAACCCGTCGATCAACGCCGGAGCCGTCGACGACACGAAGCTACCCAACAACGGCAAAGGCTCCTTGGGATTGCTGCCCAAGCAGATCCGGGAGTCACTGACCCGCGAGGACCTGGTCACCAACAAGTCGAAATACCTCGTCGACCACGAGATCAACCTCAACGGCGTCGCCGACAACCAAGCCATCGCCAAAATGATCGGCACCGGTGATCCGCAGTACCGACTCGGCAGCGATGTCGACCGCAAACTGCTCGAGGTCGGCTCGAAGTACCTCGACGGATACGAGCAGTACAAAAACTCCTCCCACGGCCTGATCGACGGGACCTCACTCAAGGTCGATGGCGGCGACGGCAACCAATTCCTCACCCAACGCGGGATGCGCATCTCCGAGGACATGTTCGACGCTGCGGGCAAGGACAAGGCCGCCGTCCAAGAACTGGTCACCGGCAAAGACCACGACAAGCTATTCAAGAACATCTTCACCCACGAGTGGACCGATCAGGGGACCGCTGTGTCGTCGATGTTCAAATTCAGCGATAATGACGCGGTTGTCCATGATCCGAACAATTCGGTCGAGGTGAAGACTTCGGAGCGGCAGGGCAAAATCATGAGCTCTGTTGCCGAGTACATCGCCGGGGAGGGCGACCCCGATAAGCGATGGAAGGAACTGACCGGCATTGATTACCAAGGAAAACATAATGCTGGCGCGCTCAACCCAGAACTCATCAAAGGGCTCTCCGATGGGATGTCCCCATATGTTGATGCGCTAGCGGGTCATCAGCGTCCCGAATTACCGGGTTTCGACATCCCGCGCCATGTCAATGGTGACAAAGTGACAAGCTGGCTCGACCCCGAAGGTAACCGGACCTACAGGGGCACAGCCAATATCTTCGCGTTGATGGACACGAACGACAAGGCCGGCAACCAATTCAACAGCGCCGCTCTCGCGAGCGTCGTACGCAACGAGGCGGCCTACGCGCTGAACCCGAATCTGCCAGGAGCCACCGACGGATTGATGACGGCCGGCAGACTCAGCGGTTTGGTGGACAAAGGTTTGTTCATGGATTCCAAGGCCCAGCATGATGGAGACTATGCCGACGCAAAGGACATGTGGGAACGTCGACGCAACGCCTACGATGGGATCAAATCGGTACTGGGTCGCGGATTCACGGAGTCACTGCCGTTCGGGAAGAGTGTCGGTGACATCATCACAGCTGGTGGCGACGATATGAAAGCTGGCTATACCGGCGAAAAACCCGAGGTAGCCGAGACACGCACGGTAGCGCCGCCGAACTTCACCCAACGTAACTACGAGGTGCTATCTTTCGCCCAAATCCCTCCAGAACTCCAAAACAACTATCAGGATCTCTTCGAGAATGGAAAACTCAAGTCCTGGGAGTCGATTCAACTGGACCCGAAACAGGAACGCCTGACCTCCGAGGTTGCCGAACTGTTCAACATGCTCGGACGGCATGACGGCCACGGCGAAACGTTCCGAAACTCCTACAGCGATATCGTTCGGGGCATCCAGGGGGCCAAGTGAAGTGGGAGCGCCTACTCAAGCGGTGGCCATGGGCGGTGGCATTTTTTTCCGTCGCTCTTGTTGGCTCTCAGGTGTACGCGTGTGCCACTAAGCCAGCACCGCCGGAGTCGGATATCCCATATGCCAATATATGGTCGGCTGATGCTGGAGTCGATCTCTTCGCGCGTGGAGCGGAACTCATTCGTGCTTCCCATGAGTCCGCGTGGCTGGTCAAGAACGGTGGTCTGAGTCGCGCGTATTCCGGGTATCGTGAGGCATTGGTCGATATCGGCAATGAATCAAAAATGGAGTACTTCTTCACCCAGACCGAAAAGGGAACGGAGGGCCCCGACTGGGTCAAGGATGCGAACGAGAACTTCTACAATCACATCACCGCATACTCTGCCGACGACAAGACGGTTACCGCGACCGTCTGCCGATACGTTGTACCTACTAAGGGGTTGGAAAAAGGGCAGACACAGTCGAATATCTTGACCCTCGACATGTCAGTTGTCGACATTCGATTGGAAAACTCGTCTAGTCAGCCTGGAAAGGCTGGAATTGCCAACCGAGACCCAGCCACACACGACCCAGCGGCCCACCGGCCGCCGGGATGGAATGTGTTCGGAACATGGAAGATCACCAGGATCAGCAGGAACCGGGACTTCGACCCAGAAGGCTGCAAAGCTTGGTTCAAGCAGCAACTTCCAGACCTACGAGAAGTACCCGAATCGAAGCTACTGAAGGTGCCTGATTCTTTCGAGATCCCACCCAGGGCGCTCGCCGCCCAATACCCCGAATGGATCCGACAACAGTAAATTAGTCCTCGGTTCGGGCGGTAGCCCTCTATGCGGAGCCCAAGGTCGGCTCTATAAGCCCGGCGACATCGCGGATCCGGTCGCACGGCTTTTCGCTGGTGAACGGCCCACTTACGCTTGTCTGGACGTCCAGGGATCCATCATTTGTCTTCATAACTATGAAGCAGGATTCCGCATCCGGTCGGTTGTAAGTGATCGCATCCCGGCCGTTAACCTTTATTTCGGTAGCCGAGATGCCTTCTCGTTTGCGGAATTCATCCAGAGTGATGTTCGTCGAGCTGATCGTCAGCGTGCGAGTAGGAACATTCTGCCCTCGTACTACTTCTTTGTGGTCAAATTTGCAACCGATGAATGAGTAGGTGTCGTGGATTTCGTCGTCTCTCTCGCGGGTGCTGGGGTCGAATCCCGCCTGCGATACAACGGTGTCACTTACATTTGTGCATGGATCAAAATTTATAGACTGCCGACCCTGATTGTACTGCGTCGGAGCAGGCTTGACAGAAACTGAGATGCTTGGCGGCCTCGGCGTGGACGACGCACTCGGAGATTTGTTTTCCGTTTCGCTTGATGAGCATCCGGTGATGAGCAGGGCAATGGAGATCAGCGGCGTCACGATCAAGATGCGACTCATAGGCGCGTGTCATTCCTCATTGTGGATTCGTTCAAGAACTTGAGCGTATCGGCGTTGCGCTGATCCGCCTCTTCTATCAGACCGCCTGCACGGAGGTAGGCTTCCTGCAACCTCATCGCACCTTCGATGAGCTGGCTGATGACCTTGATGCCCTCGCCTGCTTTTCCGGAGAAGCCGGCCTGTAGCTCTTGCCCTGAAGAAAACCCTCCAAAGCCTTTGCGGTCGCGTAGTGTATTGAGCTTGTTTCGTACGCCAATCAGTTGCTTGATCATCGTGTCGTACAGCCGCACAGCCTCCCGTACAGCCTGCTCATCGAACTTGATGCTCCCTGCCCGCGCGGCTTCGTTGAATGCCTTGATCTCGTTGCTGCCGAAGTTGATCTGCACGTCGGCCATCGCTACCCCCGATCGAGTGTCTTGGTCGAGGCTATCAGCCGCCCAGCGCGGCGAGCCTGCTTGTCTTTCATGACACGCTCCGAGGTTCCTCATGGACCACGAGCCGTCAACTCCGGCGCTGCGGCATCAGACCAGTCTGGCGGTACAACAAGCTCGGACTTGGAGACTGCACCTACATTTTCTTCCGTGGGCAACCTTGTCACCGCATCGAACTCGCAATGTCGAGGGGCTGACCTGGCAATTTGCTATCGGGTTGCGCTGTCGAGTGATCGGTCTTACATTGGATGTGCGTCCTCTTCTTGAGGGTTCCCGGTGATCGCTGGCAGCGGATCCGGATGTAGCGCCACAAGAGCACGAACAGCGCGGTAAACGCGTAGTTGTGCTGTGGCTTCCCGACACGTGAGGTGACCGGCGCTGTTGCGTCGGAGCCGCTGGTCGGTGCGCATTCGCCTCGATCCTGTTCGAGCATCGTGTGCCGCGAACGGCGTTGATCGCCTGCGGTTTTCGCGGTCGTCGGCGGGGTCGCCGTGGAAGTGGGTCCGCCAATGCGGGAGTCCAGTCGCGATCAACGTCCCCGTTGTCGTCGAGTTTTCATTGCCAGTGCGTTGCCGGTCGCTGCTGCCGAAGCGTGCAGCGATCTCGCGGTAGCCGAGTCCGGGCAGGTCGGCGTCCTGTCTGGTCAATCGGGTGTGGCCGGGCCCGTCATGCCCAGTGGCGGGACAGTGTCCGGTGTTGAGGCCGTGGTGTGTCAGGTCCGTGGGATGGTCGTCGAGATCACGCGACAGTTCGCGCAGGTGAGACGGCACATTGACCGGTTGGTGGATGCCGCCTTAGTCCGCCTGATGTCCGGACTCGCGCGGCGGGTGCGGCGACAGCTGTATGGACAGCTGGGCCGGCCACGCCCCAGCGCCGACGGGTGGCTCGGCGATGACTAGCACGCAAGGGCCGCTGGATGGCTTCCTCACCGCGTTGGATCTGGAGCGAGTGGCTGCGACAGAGCTGCGTCACCTCGCGGACGCCGACACACAGGGCAGCAGGGTTTCCGACCTGACCGATTTGTCTGAGGACCTCGACGTTCGTTGGACGCAGATCGAGTCTCGGCGAGCACGTGACGGCGCCGTTAGAACTCGTCGCAGACTCGCGCTGACTGTGGTGAGCGTGTGCGTGGTGACCGGCGTGGTCGCCATAGTCGTATTCCTGCACGACACCGACCGAATCGGTGCGCCTATCCGCCCCCCGATGGCCACGGACCTGAACAGCTCGGGGCAGGGTCCCGCTGCGCAGGCGGGCAGGCAGACCATGACCACCACGGTCGTGGACGGCGGGGTCCTGATCACGGGGATCAATGCGCGATGAGCACCGCGTTCGAACTCGAAGAGCTGGCGTTCCCGCAGCAGATCGCTCCTGCGGTCCTGGTTGTCGGGACGGGCGGCGGCGCAGGCGTGACCACCACGACGTGGGGACTGGCGGCGGCCATCGGTGCGACCACCGACTGGGACGCGGTCGCCGTCGATGCGACTACCGCCGGCGACGACCTCGGCCTGCGCGGAGCCGACGAGCTGATGCGGCCGATGTCGTTGCAATCCTGGCTGAACGAAATCGCCGACGGCGCAACGTCGATCACGCGCGAACTGCTGCTGTCATCAAGCATCGGCGCGGGGTTGCTATGGCGAGACGACACAGCGTTGCCCGCACGAACCACCATCGGCACGACCGCGCGACTGCTGAGGATGTCGGGCTATCTGGGCATCTACGACGGCGGCGGGCACGTCTCGGCTAGGCGGCTGCTGCCGCTGATCTGCGACGGCCACACCCGCCTGATTGTCGCGACCCCGGCTCGACGCGGCGCCGCGAACCGGTTGTTTGCAAGTCTGAAATGGCTTGAGCACAACCTCGGCGGCGACGTCGTCGCCGACACCACAGTTGTTGTGACGCACCAGGATCAGCGAACGGAATCCGTCGCTGACGAGATCCGCCGAAGCCTGAGCGGCTGGGTGCGTGACGTGTTCGAGATTCCCTACGACCCGCATCTGGCGGGTGGGGTCGCTATCAGCGTCGACCAGCTGCATTCCTCAACCACCACGGCCTACGCCGACATCGTGATGGGAGTCGGCCTGTGAAGCGACCGATCGCCACCCCCGCAATCTGGATTGCGGCACTCGCCGCGACCGCAATGCTCGCCGGAACGACACCCGCCGTCGCCGCACCTGCACCGGCAGACCCGAGCGGATCGGGATGCCCCTCGGTGGCGGGGATCTTTGTGCCCGGCACGTGGGAAACCAACCCGCAGGCCGACCCCGCACGCCCGATCGGGCTGCTCGCTCCGATCGGCACCGGACTCGCCGAGCGGTTTGGTGAGCGGTTCCTGGCCCGATTTCCCGGCTATAGCGCCTCAGCGTGGGACCGCGGGATGAGCTACGGCGCCAGTGAGGCCACTGGCATCACGGCCGCCAGCGCAGAGATCACCGATCTCGCTCAACGCTGCGGCGCAGCGAAATTCGTGTTGTCCGGTTACAGCCAGGGCGCCGACATCATCGGCGACCTCGCCGCGAGCATCGGCTGCGGCAAAGGACCGATCCCGCCGGAACGTGTGATCGCGGTCGGGTTGATCGCCGACCCGAAGCAAGGCACGGCGGGCGGCAAAGTCGTCGGCCCTGCACTGGACGGGCAGGGCATCGCCGGACCGCGCCCTGGCGGGTTTTGCCAGCTGTCGGCCGTGACCGCGCAATTGTGCGATCCACGGGACAAGTACTGCAACACCAACGCCGCGACCAACCCGATCCTGGCCGGCCTGGGCCGGATCCTCAGCGGGAAAAACGACCAACCCTCCGCGCCTGGGCCCGACGGCGCGCTAGCCGTCGGCGACAACCCGGCAGGTGCCACCGACCAGGCGGGTGCGCTCGGCGTCGATGCGGGGCAACTGCAGGCACTGACCCAGTCGCTGATATCCGATTTCGGGCGCGGCGATCTGCCGAAGCTGGCTGCCGATCTCAATACCGTTGTCTCACAGGCCCTGTCCGGACGAATCGACCCCGGCGCGGTCACGGCGGTGCAGGACACATTGCGGTCTCTGACTGATCTGCTCGGCTGGACAGGCGGCAATCCATCGGCGACCGAACGGCTCGCACACGCACCGGCCGGGTCGCCCGAACACCAGGCGAGCCAGGTGCTGACCGCTGCGAAGAACAGCGACCTCGGCACGGCCCTGGATTCGTTGGCCACGATCGCTACGCAGGCTACACAGGCCAGCGGAGGTCCCGCGCCCGATGTCGCCGGAGCGGCGAACGCATTGGTGTCCTCGACCGCGCCGCTGACCGCGATGTCCGCGGACACCTTGTCGCAAGCGACGACGGTGTTGTCGATCCTGAAACCGTCGATGGTGTTCGAGCAGGTGGTCAACGTCGCGACCAACACCCTCGGCTTCGCCACCAATGTCCCGAAGATTCTGGACACCCTGCGCCAGATCGCCACCATCGTCGCGGACGGCGGCATAGACCTGCCCGCGAAAGTCCGTGGCCTACACGAGCAGTTCGGCACCTTGAACAACCTGTGCAACCCCCTGGTGAAAATGGCCGCTGGGGTCGACCTGCACGCGGTGTCGAAGCTGCTGGCAGTGATCCCAGACCCACAGGGCGTCGCCCAGATCGCGTCGGTGATCGTCGGCATCCTGGCGAACCTGGACGTCGTCAAGCTCGCGTTGCAGGTCGGCGGGCTCCAAGAACAACTCTGGGGCATCGCTGAGGCGATCACCGGCGGCGGCGACCTCGTCGACATCGGCGCCCGGCTCGTCGGCCTGATTCCGACGTTGCTCGGGTTCGCCACCACCGCGGTGAACACACTGACTGGAGCCGCCAAGACCCCCACTGCCGCGCTCGATACCCCGCAGTCGGGCGCACCGACAGCCTCGATGAGCGGCGCGTCGAACCTGGCGGGACTGGCCGAGTCCTTGGTCAACAGCGCATCGCGAGGCGCGGCTGACCTCGGCCAACTGATCGCCGACGGCGTCTCTGCTGCATCGTTCTTCGCCTCGGGCGCGCATCAGGGCTACGACCGATTCGTCGTCGATGAGTCCGGGCGCACCGCTGTCACGTGGCTGACGGACTGGTTCGCCGGGCGTATCCGGCAGGTCGGAGCCGTGTGATGAGCGCGGACATGACGGTGACTTCCGGCGGCAAGGCGATCATGGTCATCGGACTGGTTGTCTTGGCGGTCGTCATGCTGATCATCGTCTCCGGTCGATCCCGGCATACCGACCCCACCTGTCTTCCCGACATGCCCCGGGGCGAGACGTCTCGTGGGACCGCCCGTGTCGTGATGCCGATGGCGGCAGGCACTTTCGTTCCGAGTTCGCCGTACGGGCCTCGGGGAGGAGAGTTTCATCGCGGACAGGATTTCGCCGCCGCGGTCGGCACGCCGATCTACTCGGCCACCGACGGCACGGTGGTGGCAGCCGGGCCTGCCGACGGGTTCGGGAATTGGATCGTCATCGACACCACGGATAGTGACGGCCGGACTGTCTCGACGGTCTACGGGCACATGTCGGCCGCGGGCGTGCTTGTCCACACGGGCGACACCGTGCGAGCAGGCCAGCACATCGCCGATGTCGGCAATGAGGGCGAATCGTCCGGGCCGCACCTGCATTTCGAAGTCGTGCCCGGGGGACGGCTGTCCGGCGGCAAACAGACCGATCCGATGCGATGGCTAACCAGCCGCGGTGCGGACGGCACCGCGACGGACGCCGCCGTCCTGGTCGCCAACCGCGGCGGGTTGATCGGGCGACCCGGTTACCGCAGCGGGTGTGGCCCTTCGCCGGGTGCGGCGCGACTGAAGGTGGGCTCGGTGCCGGGGGCGTTCGAGCCGTGGATCGCCCGCGCGGCCGCACTGTGCCCGGAGGTGACCGCGCCGCTGCTGGCCGCCCAGTTGCAGCAGGAGTCCGGGTTCAACGTGGACGCGCGCAGCCCCGCAGGCGCGGTCGGGCCTGCCCAGTTCATGCCCGGGACGTGGGACGCGCACGGAGTCGACGCCGACGGCGACGGCCGAAAGGATCCCCGTAGCATCCCCGACGCCGTCTTGAGCCAGGGCCGCTACGACTGCGAACTGGCCGCCACCGCGAAACATGGCCTGGCAGAAGGCGCATTGCGCGGCGACCTCACCGAACTGTGGCTGTCGATGTACAACTGCGGCGCCGGGGAGACCCTGCGGCAGGGACAGGTCTGCCAGAACGACGAGACCCGCAATTACGTGCGCGCCATCCCGGCCGCCGCCCGCGCGTTCGCCAGCAGTGAATCGGTCGGCTCCTCGGTCGGCGCGGCGATCGTCGCCGAGGCGATGCACTGGAGTGGATACCCCTACGTGTGGGGCGGCGGCGGGCCAGACGGACCCACCGCAGCCCAAGGCGGCGCGCCCGGATTCGACTGCTCCGGCCTCACCATGCGCGCGGTCGCCGTCGCCACCGGAGGCCGGATCATCCTGCCGCGCACCAGCCAGGAACAAGTCGACGATCCGCGTGGGACTCCCGTACCGGAATCGGAGATCCAGCCGGGAGACCTGGTCTTCCCCGCCGGGCCCGCGCCGGGCCACGTCGCCGTCTACGTGGGCGACAAAACCGTCGTGCATGCCCCGCACACAGGCGACGTTGTCAAGACCGCCCCCATGAGCGTTGTCGGCTCCAACCCGTCAGTCAGGAGATTCGGATGAGCACCGAACACCACCACCAGCAGCAACCCCAGCCGGACGACATGTCGGCGGCCACCCAACCGGCCCACGGCCAGGGCGGCACAACGGAATACAACGCCGAGGCGATCGTAGACCTGCGCCGCCAGCGCCTGCGTCCAAGCCCGGGATCAGGCGGGCCGTTGGAGCCGGACGGTGCCGTCGAGGATCCCGACGAGGCCATCGGAGACCTGGAGGAGTCGATCCCGGACCCGTACGGGGTCGGGCAACACAATCTGCGGCCCGACACCATTCCCGGAGACGATGGCCACCGGGCTCGTCCGGTCGTGCTCAAACAGGCCGACGGCGTAGACACCGACCCGGCCGAATGGGGCTGGCGCGGCCGGGTCAACGCGTTCGGGGTCCGGCTGCGTCCCCCTCGCGACGGCAGCGAGGTCGCCTATCGGCGCGCAGTCGAACGGATCCGGCAACCATTGCCGGGCACCCCGGTGATCCTGGTCGCCAACCCCAAAGGCGGCACAGGAGTCACCCCGGTGACGATCGTGCTGGCCAACATCTTCGGCGTGCACCGCGGCGGCAGCGTCGTGGCTTGGGACGCCAACGAATCCCGCGGCACCCTCGCCGCGCGCGCCGCGGTCACCACAGACACCGAGCCGACCGTGGTCGACGTGTTGGCCAATGCACGCGCGTTGTGCTCCCCGGCTGCGGACGCCTCGAGCCTGGCGCGGTACCTGCGACTGCAACCCACTCTCGACGAAGTCCTGGCCTCGGATCACTCGGGCCGCCTTGAGGTGATCGGGCGTAACGAGTGCGCGGCGATCATGGCGGTGCTGAGACGGCACCGGTCCATGGTGGTGATCGACAGCGGCGACAACGACCGTGCAGAACCGTTTTCCTGGTCGGTCGATAACGCCACTCAGCTGGTTGTGCCGCTGGTGTGCCGCCGCGACGTCGCCTACATGGCGCTGAAAATGCTCGACACGATCGCCGCGGACGGGCGCCGGGACCTGGTGACCGGAGCGGTGGTCACCCTCGCCGCACAATCCGGGGCCGAACCGGCCGCACGCGAGGCGATCGTCGGCGCGCTCGAACACGCAGGCATCACCCGAATCGTGGATGTGCCGCACGACCCGGTGCTGGCGGGAGGTGAGCGCATCGTGTGGTCGCGCCTGGCGGCCTCGTCGGCACGCGCATGGACACAGGTGGCCGCGTCGGTCGCAGACGGGCTCGCTGAAGCGTTGACTCGCATGTCGGCACCGCTGGAAGCGGCCTACCTTCCCGACAGCTACCGCACCCCGAGCAGCCTCGACCCCCAGCGCTGCCGCCGCTGCACCCCCGATGACACGCACACCGGCACGCGGTGCGGATCCGGCTGTCCGAGCGCGAACGTCGCGGTCCCCCACCACGGCCGGCCCTACGGCGAACGGCGGTGAACGCCATGACAACCCAACCGCACCCACCGTCACGCAGAAAGGTCACACCCATGACAACCATGACCCGGTCACAACGGCTGCGCACCGCCTGGCGAACTGCGGTAAGCGCTGCCGTAGCGTGCCTGATCGTCACGATCAGCGCCGCGACAGCCGAAGCGGCGATCCCCAACCCACTCGGGGGCGTCGCCCCCGATTTCGGGCTGTTCGGACAGGCCATGGACTCCACCTGGAAACGCCTCGTTGCGTTCATCTGGGCCCTGGTACTGATCGGCTGTGTCGTGCGAGTGATCGTCGGCGCCTTCAAAGTGCGCCGCGCCAAAGCCCGCGGCTATACCAACGACCTGGCCGAAGGCTCCGAGGAACTACAAGACGCCCTGATCGCCCTCGGTCTAGTCGCGCTGGCCTCGCCGATGATCGGCACCGTCCTGTTCGTCGTCGGCGGCTGAGCCCGGCCGTACACCGAAGGGAAACCCTATGAGCACCACAGGATTCGGGTCACTCTCGCCCGACGCCGAGTCGCCGTCCACACCACCGGCACGCCCGGGAGCGGCAGGCTCGCGACGACGTAGGCTCGCACCACCAGTATCGATGCGGTGGCTGCTGGCCGCGGGCGCCGCCGGTCTGCTCTTCATAGTGGCCCCGTTGTCGATGCACGGCTGCAGCGACAACAGTCCGGGCGGCGGGCAAGTCCGCGCGGGACACGGACCGACCAACGTGACCGGTGGGGTGCCGACCGGCTACACCCGTGACCGGGCAGGCGCGGCTACCGCAGCGGTCAACATCGTGCAGGCGCTGACGCAGGCCGGGCAAGGCCGCGTGACAGCGTCCGCGGTGCGGTCGGCGTTGGCCGCGTCGAATCCCGGACCGGGGTTGACGAAATCGCTGGACATCGCGTCCGGAGGTGAGCACGACAGCAATGTCCTCAACGTGCTGCCCGCGGCGGTCACCGTCAAATCGGTGAACGCCGACACCGCCCAGGTCGCGGTCTGGACCGTCGCGGTCTCACGAGACTCGATCGCCCCCGGTGACCCGGTTTCGGTCATGACGCTGTGGTCGAGCACCACCGTGTCGCTGGTCTGGGAACACGGCGACTGGAAAGCCAAAGACCTCGTCACCCACAACGGACCGACTCCGGACCAGGTCGTGGCCCCCGGCTCCGGATCACCGCTGACCCGTCCTCTCCAGGGCGGCTACTACACCTTCTACGTCGACTAGGGGCCCGTGATGCGGCGAGTTCTGATGCTCTTGATCGTCACAGCGCTGTCCGCGCTGACACTGGTCGGCGCGGGCGCAGCCGGGGCGGACCCCGAGCCTGGCCAGGTCGCCCCGTCGGGGTCACTGCCGAACGGATTCCCCGCGGACCTGCGCAAGTTCATCGGCAACACCCTCGAATTCAAAGCGGCGTGGTTCGCGGGGACGTGCAAGGACCGCGGCGGTGACATCGGCGCCTACATCAACGCCGCGATGGCCAACGAGGACCGCCTCATCTACTGGTCGATGACCGAAGAACAGAAGAAGAGCCTGCTCTACGTCGGCGCGGGCAGGGTGCTTGGTCCCGGCCAGATGGACCCTCGGCTGGCAGCCGACGTCGAGGCAGGGCGAGAACCGCCGAAAGAGTTGCTGCCCAGGGTATTCCCGTCAGGCGACCCGGCTTACGCGTTGCCGCAGCCGGCGTGTGCGGACGACCTGAAGCGATGGGCGAATCCCCAATGGAATACATGGGGTTTCGCCTGGTCGGCTACACCGGACAAACAATCCCTGACCGAAATGCGCAAGACGAGCGGCGCGGACACGGTGCCCGACGAGGCATGGACCGCGCCATGCAGCAGCGGTCTGCCCGGAAACTACTGCACCCACGCGTTTTTCGTGAACTGCGAGCAGGCCGATGCACCGAGCGGAGACCAGCGCAACTGTGTCGCGTGGAACACGCCCGTGGCGCGTCTGTTCGCCGGTACCGCGAACTGGATTGACCAGAACAAATCGCTATCCGACCGGATCGACGACACATTGCGCGACACGGGCGTGTACGCGGCCGGCAATGCGATTGTCAGCGCGTTCAGCTGGGTGTTCGGCACCGCGATTCCGACCGCGATCAAATTCGTCGCCGACCCGCAGTCCGTAATCGACGACTGGGCCAACGCCACCAAAGCCTCAGCCGTCGACCTGAGCAGCAAGATTCTACACGGCCTCGTCGCCGTGGGCGCCTTCGACCCCTCCCAGGGATGGTTTCTACGCTGGTACGCGCTGTCCACCGCTATCGGCATCGCCGTCATGGGCCTGATGACCCTGCTCGCGTTGTGGCGAGCGGCATCCAAAGGCGAAACCGCGAAAACCATCGCCGCCGACCTGTTCGGATACCTCCCGGCAGGCGTCCTGCTCATGCTGTTCGCACCGTTCCTCGCGCAGCTGATCGTCGGCGCAGCAAACGCCATGTCCGAGAGCATCGTCCACATCTCCGGCCCGGACATGGGCGAAATGGTGAGCAACCTGGAACACTTCAGCGGCCAACTCACCGCGCCCGCGCTGCCCGGCGGTGTCGTCGTCGGACTCATCCTGTTCCTACTGCTCATCGCGGGTTCACTCGCCGTGTTCTTCGGCCTGTTGATGCACGCTGTCGCATTGCCAGCCTTGGCGATCGCGTCCGGCATCGGGTTCGGCATGTGGGTCCACCCGAAATGGCGGACCAAGGCCCTACGTCCAGTGCTGCTGTTCATCGGCCTGGTCGTCTCCAAACCTCTGCTGTTCCTACTGCTTGCGCTCGAGACATCCGTGGTCAATGCGGCCCTGACGGGGCAACCGGCCGGGCAAGGGAACCTCGGCACCCTCGGGCAACTGTGCCTGGTCGTGGTCGCCTTCATCGTCGTCGGTCTCGCACCGTGGTCACTGCTGCGGTACGCGCCGCTGCTGCCTTCACGCAGCGACGCCAACGGATTCGGCGGTCACTCCAGCTCCCTGCTCGCCGGCGCCGTGGGCGGACTCGGCGCGCACGCCCTGTCACGACGGTCCCGCCACGACTCCTCGATGTCGGACACCGAGACATCGAAGGGACAGAAGGACCGGCAAGGCGGTACTGACGGCGGCGATCCGAGTTGGCGGACCGCCGACCGGGACGACGGCCGCAGCCCGACCGAAGCCCATCTGGGCGCCACGATGGGCAGCCGCCGAAACGACGCGAGCTCCACCTCGCAAGCCGGACATAGTGACCGCAGCAGCGGGGGGATCGGCAGGAAGCTGGCGTCCGGCCTTGGCAGCGGTCTCGGCAAGGGCGCGGCGATCGTCGGTGCCGCAGGCGCGGTGGCCATTCCCGTCGCGGTGGCCGGAGCCGCGGCGGCCCTGGAGAAGGGCCGTGCCGCCGCCGAAGCCGCACCCGGGGAGGCCGAGGAATGACCGACCAGCAGCGCACCTACATGCTCGGCGGCGAGATCGCCCGCCGCTCCTGGCTCGGCCTGTCACAGCCCGTGCTGGCCACCTGGGGATGCTCGATCCTCGCCGCGATCGCGCTGTATGTGATCGGTGGCGGAGCGACCTGGTCGATCATCGTCATCGCTGTCGGGCTGTCCTCGGTGTTCGCCGCGACTATGGAATTCGGCGCCAAACGATCCTTGGCATCGCGGTGGCTGCACGCGCTGCGGACCTGGACGCGTCGCCGCCGCGGCGAACACGTCTACCGCAACCCCGCCGACCCCGCCTACGGCCGCCCCGGGCTCGACCCCGGCTGGACGGAGCCGCCGCCGTTGGCGAACACCAATCCGCTGGACGTGGCCGGAACCGGCCTGGACGAGATGTTCATCCTGCGCACCGCGAACCCGGGAGAGCGGACCTTCTTCACCGTGATGCTGGCTGTGGAAGGTGTGGCAGGTGGACTGCGCGGCGACGCCGCCTACGCCGCGACCTCGGCGGCGTTCGGTAGCCTGCAGGCACAGCTGGCCCGACCGGGCAGCTTCATCCGCGGGATGCAACTGGTCCACCGGTCGGTGCCACTGGACATGGCTCCCCACCAACGGTGGGCGGAAGAGCAGGTCGGCAGGCTCGGCGACCGACGGTTGCTGCCCGCGGTCGAGTCCTACGGTGCCTTGATCGACGTGCTCGCCCCGCTCGCCGAAGAGCATCGGGTCTTCGTCGTGCTGCGTATCCCGCAAACCGACGAGTTCATGGCCGCCACCGCACGGGCGGCGCGGGCGAAGAACGCGCCGATCGAAGGTGGGATCGCCGCGGTAATCCGCGACGAGGTCGAACGCGCCGCACGCCTGCTGGTGCTGTCCGGGATGGGTCGTGTCGAGGTCTACGGACGCAAACGTGCCTGCGCGGTGCTGCGCGGCTGTATCGATCCCGACTACCGGCTGGGCCGGCACGCCGACTCCGAGTGGGACACCTGCTGGCCCAGCTACATCGGCGGAACCGACTGCGTGGCGATCGGCGCTGCGGGCGCCTGGCGCACCCGAGTCGGGTTCATCCCGCCGAGCGCCATCGAACCGGTCCCACTCGGCCCGCTGTGGCTATCACCGTTGTTGACCGGTGTGGACGCCGATCCCGGCGACGACGAAACGCCGCCGATGCCGACCATCCGCACGGTGTCGGTGCGCATCGACTTCGTCCCCTCACACAAGGCCCGCGCCGCCGCCAAAGGCGACTTCACCGCCGACGAAGCCCGAAAACAGAAGGAACGCGCCAAAGGCAAGATCAGCGACGGCTCCGCCGAAGTGCTGGCCTCCGCATCCGACCGCCGCCGCCAGGACTTGATGCCCGGCTCCGGGTACCACGGCGCGGTCTACGCCATCACGGTCGCCGTCACCGGCCGCGACGCCGACGACCTCGACCGCGCCTGCCTGCGCGTCACCGAAGCCGCAACAGAATCCGCGCTCGCCGAAATCCGCTGGTGCTCAGGGGATCACGACGTCGCCCTGTTCTCCACGCTGCCGCTCGGGCGCGGCCTGGCCGAAACGAGGCACACCCGATGACTCGCAGACTCACTCGCAAATGCAACCGCGCCCAGCGCTCCGACAAGACTGGTGGTAAGCCGCGATTCGGCCTAAAACTCCCGTGGCGCGCACGCCGGGGTCGCAGAGCCACATCGGTGGCCCAGCACGCCGAGCAGCCGCGCCGCAGCGTGCCGAGACGACGGCGGCTGCTCGACAGGTACGGCTGGTACGAGCAACGGCCCGAAGGGGCGTGGACCACGACCCGCCAAGCCGAGGCGCTCAATCTGGCCACCAGCCGCCGCTCCTCGCGGCACGAAGGCGTGGTCGCGGGACTCAACATCGTCTCCGGCGAACTCGAGATCCTCGACCCGTTCGCTCTCTACGGCGACGCGATCTCCGGCATCAACGTCTGCGTCATCGGCGATATCGGCCAAGGAAAATCCGCCCTGATCAAAACCGCGTTCGGGCTGCGCCAACTCGTCGCCGACCGGCAAGTCGTCGTCCTGGACAAGAAACCGCAATCCGGGCGCGGCGAGTACACACCGATCGCCCGGACGCTCGGGGCGGCGTCGATCCGATTCCGAGCCGGCGGCGGTGGAGCGTGCGTCAACCTGCTCGATCCTGCGATCAGCACCGGCGGCGAACATGTCGGCGGCCTGTCGGGCATCGTGCCCGCCGGCCAAGAAGCGCTCGTGCTGGCGGTGCTGGCCGACAGCATGGGCCGCGAGCTCGACGAACGAGAGAAATCCGCCGTCGGACTCGCGCTCGAACTCGTCAATGTCGACGCCCGCGACCAAGGCCGCGCCCCCGTAATCCGAGAGTTGGCGATACGACTGCTCGATCCGCACACGGGCGACTTCGACACCGTCGGCGGTCGATGGGCCGGCCGCGGTCTCGAGTGGGGCCTCGAGCCCGGCCTCGCGTTGCTGCGACTGGCCGACCGCGACCTCAAGGGGCTGGTCGACGCGGAAACCAGCCCGGAAATCCGCGACAGCCTCGACACCCACCCTCTGGTCCATTTCGACCTGTCCGCCCTGCCGACCGACGGGCCCGCACTGCGGGTCGTGATGACCGTGATCAACACCTGGCTGGCCAACCGGCTCGCCGCCCGCTCCTCGCGCTTCGCCCAAACCATTCTCGTGGTCGAAGAAGGCTGGCACGTCGCCCAGGGCAGCACCGGCGAGGTGTTCCAGACGAACATGAAACTGTCCCGCGGGCTCGGTCTGTGCACCGTCTCGGCATTCCACCACATCAGCGACCTGCCGACAGACTCACCGGCGCGGGCACTTATGCAGGAAGCCTCGATCGTCGTGCTCATGGGGCAAGGCCGCGAAGACGACGTCCGCGAAACCTGCCGCATGTACCGGCTCCCACCGGGCACCGAGGAAACCCTGATGCGCCTGGGCCGCGGCCAAGCCCTGGTCAAAATCGGACGCCGCGACCCATTCCTGTTGCAGCACATCCGATCCCCGCTGGAGGTCGAACTCACCGACACCGATCGCGCGGTGAAAGGGGTTTCCGCAGCATGACCACCCAACGACCGCTACCCAATCCCATCCGCATGGAACCGGTCCTTCCGGCCGGGGTCGTGCTCGGCCTGCACATCGTCTGCGGCGGGTTCGTCGCCGTGTTCGGCGGCGGGGCCCTTTCTGCGTTGCTGTGTCTGCGCGGCCCTGCCGCTCCTGGCTGGCATGAACTCACCCCTACGCTGGCCCGGCTGACCGAACACTGGAGTGATCCCGCCGCCGCGTGGCCAGCCGACCCGCGACCCGGCCCCGCCTGGCTGACGTGGATCTGCATGATCCTCGTTGCCATCGCCTGGTGCAGCGCAGTGGCGATCGTCGGCGCCGAAATCGACTCCCGCCGCCGTCACCGCCGCCGCCGTGTCGGGCTGGCAACCCGTGGTGACCTGCGCCGGATCGGACTCGACCCGCACACGGCCGCCCGCAAATCCGCCGCCGAGTTCCCCGAACAAGCACGGCGCGAGCCGCGCTGGCATCGACGGAGGTGGCGGCGATGAACCTCCGCAATCGACTCCGTCGACGGCCGGTAGCGCCGGACCGGCTGACCGTCCGGGTCGGGGTCCTGGCTACCGATCCCCGATCATGGGTATGCCTGTCACCTCGCGACGGCGTCATCGTCTACGGCCCCACCGGATCCGGCAAGACCTGGCGGCTGGCGTACCAGCGTGTGTGCGACGCACCCGGATTCGTCGCCGCCACCTCGACCAAAACCGATCTGATGGCGTCGACGTTCCTCGACCGTGCAAGGCAGGGCCGCATCGCGGTGTTCGACCCCGAAGATCTCTCGGGATGGCCCGGGAAAATCCGATGGTCACTGCTGTCCGGCTGCGCGGACCCCGACGTAGCGATCCGCCGCGCCGAAGCGCTCACCAAAGCGATGCCGCTGGAAGGCACCAAGAACGGCGGCTACTTCGAATCCAAAGCCGCCACCCTGCTGCGCTGCTACCTCCACGCCGCCGCCCTCGACGACCGCTCGATTCGCGACGTTCGCGTCTGGGTGCCCAGCCGCACCAATCGCACTGCGGTCGACATCCTCGGCGCCCACCTCCCCGATTGGGCCGCCGAACTCGAACAGATCCTGGGCTCCAGCTCCGAATCCAGCGACGACGTCCTAGCCGCCGCCGCACGCCTGCTCGAACCCCTCGCCTCACCGAAAATGCTCGCTGCGGTGGACGTTCCCGGCGCGGAGTCCTTCGATGTCGAGTCGTTCGTCTTGGACACCGCGCACGCGAACACCCTCTACCTGCTGTCCAAAGGCACGTCACAGAGCATGGCCCCGTTCGTCGCCGCCCTGGCCGCCGAGGTCCACCACGTCGCCGACCGCGCCTCACAGAAACGGCCCGGCAAACGGCTCGACCCGCCCGTGCGGCTGGTCCTCGACGAAGTCAACAACGTCGCGCCCATCCCGGAACTGCCCAGCATCATGACCGACAGCGGCGGCAAAGGCATCACCGTCTGGGCGTTCGCGCACAACCAATCCCAGAACGAACTGCGCTGGGGCCAGATCGGCGGGCGCATGCTCGGCCAATCACCACCGGCCATGCTGCTGCTGCCCGGTCTGCGCGGCGACGAACTCGAAGCCGTCTCCCGGCTACTCGGGCAACGCAAACAATGGGAAGCCAGCCTGTCACGGACCATGGGCCGCAGCTATCAGCAACGCGACGAACCGGTCCTGCGCGCCGACGAAATCCGCGAACTCGACCAAGACCAAGGGCTGCTCATCTATCGCCACGCACCCGCCGCTGTACTGCGACTACCGAGCGTATGGGACGCCACCCACACCCAACGGCAGGTCCGGGTGGCGCTGGAGACCTTCGAAACCATCGTCGCCACAGGCGAAGTCCCACCACACCTGCGGCACGACGCATCGGAAGCGGGGCGGGAATGACCATCGAGCCGTACACACCCCAGGACACGACGCTCGACCGCCCCCACCGAAGCACCGGCCGCGACGGCGCCTGCCGATTCAGCTGGGTCGACCTCGGCACCGACACCGCCGCTCAGCTGTGGCGTGAACTCGCCGACTGGGTCGACTGGCTGCGCCATCGTTACCAACTCGGCAGCCGCATCCCCACCTGCTGGTACCGGCACGGCAGCGCCGTGGAAACGCTCACCGCGCTCATGGCCGCACACCACGCCGCCTACCTACCCGGACCCGACCAATACGACACGCCCCGAGAAGACCTCATCGCCTGGCACCAGCAATGGCTCTGGCCAGCCATCGACCAACTCACCCGCATCAGCGACTTCTCCAGCTGCGGGCCGGGACGCTGCGGCTATCGCACCCATCCCCAACCCACGCATCCCGGATTCGACGACTTCGTCGACAGCGACCTCGTCGACCGACCCCAACCCGCGCACGATCCTGCCGTGGCGGAGGAGATCACCGGACCGGAACTCCTCGGCGACGAGGACATGGCCGAACTCATCGCAACCCAATCCGCGCAAGCGATCCAAGCAGCCGGACGCACCGTCGCTGTCCGCTACGACGGCCGCGTCTGGGTGTACTCACGCATCGCCGGCGGCTGGATCCCCGAACGCAGCAGCAGGCGCGGGCCATGACCATCAACCGACCACACCCCGACTATCGCGAAAGGCGTTGACAGCCAATGTATGTCATCAACGGACAGGTCCTCGACGGTGGCCCGGGCAACGCCCAAGCGGTACTTGCTACAGCACACGCGACCGGGACCCGGCCACGCTGCACGTGCCAAGACGGCGACGGTGCCGACATGTACATCGCCAAGGTCAGTGGCCGATACCTGATCAAGCGAATGCCCGGCACCGGATCAACCCACGACCCGATGTGTACCTCCTACGCACCGCCACCCGAAGTCTCCGGACTGGCGCACCTACTGGGAAAGGCAGTGAAGGAGCAACCGGAAGGCACCCGGATCACCCTCGGATTCCCTCTTACCCACCACGGACGCAGCGCCGCGACCACAGCTGCGGCGACCGAGGTCGATGACAGCGGCGGCGATCCGACCAAGCTGACCCTGCGCGGTCTGCTGCACCTGCTGTGGGACGACGCCGGATTCACCCGGTGGACACCAGGCATGCTCGGCAAACGCAACTGGGCCACCATCCGCAAGTATCTACTCTGCGCCGCAGAAGACAAGACGACCAACCGGACCCCGCTGGTCGATCGGCTCTGGATACCCGAAACGTTCAACTCCGAGCGCAAGGCCGAGATCATCGCCCGGCGCACGGGCACCCTGTCCCACATCACCGGCGACCGATCGCACCGTCGGCTCATGATCGCCGTCGGCGAGATCAAACGCATCACGCCGACCACGACCGGCGCCGCACTGCTGTTCAAGCATGTACCCGACCTTCCGCTACACATCGCGAACGAGACGTACACGCGGATGGTCGCGACGTTCCACACCGAACTGTCGCTGCGAGCCGGCAACCCCGAAACGCATCTGATCGGAATCCTCACCTTCGGTGAATCCGGCACGGGCACAACCGATGTCGAACAGATCGCGGTCATGACCGTGACCCAGCACTGGATCCCCGTCAGCACACCCACCGAAAAGCACCTCGTCGACAGGCTCACCGACGATCAACGACGGTTCGTGAAATCGCTTCGCTACAACCAGGGCCCGGACATCCCCATGGCAGCGCTCACCCTCATCGATACCTCCCCGGTCACGGCGTGCTACATCATCGGCCCCGAGGACAGCGGCCTGCTGCGCAGCGGCATCGACGCGCTCATCTCGACATCGCAGCTGGATTCATGGATCTTCGACGCCGCCAATGAAACGCCCCCACCAGCGGTGGCACCGCGTGACCGTCGATCTCACGACGAACCCGACCAGCCCACCCTCGACGTCGAACTCCCAGACCCGCCTGAAGGGAATCACGGCGATGAGTGAGTTCGAATTCTGGCGCGACGTCATCGGCGACGACCCGGTGGTCGACGGCGTGGTCTACTCCGCGACCGAATGGGAGAGCGACGGCGAAGGCGGCGTCCAACGGATCGCCGACCGGGTTCGTCGGGAACTCGGCGAGCGATTCGACCCGGAGGTGCGGGCGCACGCGGACCTGACCGATCTGCTCGACTCGCCGTTCTCCGTTACCTTCGCCGCATCGGCGTCCGCCGCCGACAACCGAGTCATTCAGATCGCCTTCTACCACGTATGGACCGCATTCGAGCTGGAAGCGCAAGCGGGCCGACTACCCGAAATCGGCTCGAGCGCAATTGGTCCGTACGACCCGGCAGACCTACGGGTCGCTGGCGAATATCGAATCGAGAGCGAATCGCTGGACCGGCTGCTGCAGTACCTGGCCACCGAACCGGTACTCCAGGACCACAGTTCCCCGACCGACCAGACGACCGAACGACCGCCCATCGTCGTGCCGGAGAAGGAACGAACGGTCCTGCAACAACATCAGAGCCGGATCGACACCCTTCGTGACGCAGTACGCAGCGCCCGCAGTCCCGCAACGCTCGCGGCGGCACGGGAACAGGTCGTCGCAGAACTGCGGCGCCACGAGGCATCAGCACCCGGCCTGCACGGCGGCGCGTCCGATGTCGACACTGCCGTCTACGACATCACCCGCGACGAGTACCGGACCTTGGTCGCGTCGCTGGACGACCGCATCCAGCGGCGATCCAGCGCGCAAGCCGAGCCGACAACTCAGATGGGCGCGCAGAGAGCACGCCCCGCCGCAGTGGGCGAGCAGAACAGGGCACTCGTCCTCGCCACGAAGGAGCGTGCGCTCCGCGAAGACGAAATCATCGCTCTGCCTGATGATCTCGCAGACGCGGCCGAGGTTGTTAATCCGGGTGTCGCGAACCTTGGTGCAGCAGTGAGAACTCAGCCGACCGATGCGACGGTCCGCGATCACCGCAGTCGGATACGGGCACGCTTCGATCCGCAGTACGAGGCGTATTCCGAGCTCGAGAAGGTGCGCGGCCAGGGAGTGAGCGTCGTATTCGCCGCCGCGACCGACGCCCAGCCGCACCGCGTCGTCCAGATCACCTTCACCAAGCATCATGAGTTCGCTGCCCGAGAACTGGTCGCAGATCCCGAGTGGGTGCCCTCGCCATCGGCACCCACATCCATGTATCTCGACGGCGTTGCTTTGCGTCCGATCGGCGACTACCGCTTGGACGACGCGGAACGTCTGGGTGCGGTGGTGGACCAACTCAGGAGGGGGCCAACGCTCAACGGCGAGCAACCATCCCGCAGCGCGCCGGTCGTGGTTCCGGCGGCGCACGAAGCAATCCTTCTCGGGTTCTTGACCGATCTCGACAACCACCTCGGCCGAGTTCAGGCAAAGGGCACATTGGACGCACTACTTGCTGCTCATCAGGCCGTGAGTAGCGAAATGGGCGTCATGCGACTTGAGGATATGCACCCGGAGATCTACTGGGAGTGCGAGGTATTACAGGCCGAGCTCGACGAAAGGATCGGGCGGGTCCTGAACGGTCTCGAGCCTCTCGATGAAAAGGCAACGGGATACATCGATTCCGACCCATGGCGCGCCTACCCGGATTCACCGACCGCCGGTCTCATAGACTCCGCCGACACCAGGTCGGCGCAGATCGCCGATCGGATAGAGATTGCCGTTCGACAGCGGTTCGACCCGACATACCCGCAGTGGAAAGCACTCCACGACGCCGAAACCCGCGGGGCCTATGTCGAATTCGCCGCGCCGGCGGCCGGTAATCCCGGACGACGCGTCTCGATCACCTACAACAGCGGTGCCGGGCAGTGGCAAGCCCGCGAATACCGGCGCGAACACAACGAGCACATCAACCTGACAGAGTACGTCGGTGAATACCGGGTTGACTCCGGAGTGCACCCGTGGCTTGGCGAATTCCTCGACGGTCTGGAAACCAGGCCCGTCCTGATCGACGCCCGGACAGGAGAAGCGATTCCGCGTCCGGCGGTCCACCCTCCCGACGAGGCACAAGCACAGCTGTGGAAATACGCGACCGACGTCGCCGACCTCGCGACCGGGCTAGACAGAGCACGCGAAACAACAAGTTACCGCGCCGCTTACAAGGAGCTGGTCGACTCGATCACCGAGCCAGGACACAGCGCAGAGTGGAGCCACGCCGCCGCACAGCTGCTGTATGAATTCGGCGGCCGGATCGCGATTTCCGACGCCTTCCGCGAATCGTCCGATTGCGCAACCGACGTTATCGGCGACCGAGTGAGGCCACCCGAACCGACCAATCGCGGGGGCCGACTCTCCGACGGCTCCCGTAATGGGGCACGAGGTGGTGACCACACGCAAGGCGGCCCAGCAGAGCGCGCCGAAGCAACGAGTCCTGACTCCACCAAATCGTGGGCGCAGCGCATACGCAGGGGCCGGTCGAAACCCCCGGCGCACCGGCACCGCCGCATCTGAACTCCGCATAACCCGCAGCGAAGGAGGCTTCGCGATGACAACACCATTCACATCCCGGATCGGCGCGCACTGCGCCGTCGAGCGGCAGGGGCACGGACCATGGCCGAGCCGCTGATCGACCGGGACATCGAAGCCATCTCCGCGGTCGCCGCCCTGGTGAACTCCGGTGACCTGCGCCGCGCCAAACAGCAGGTACGCGAACTCGCCAAGACGATCGACCGTGAGCGGCTCGGCATGATCTGGCAGTGCGTCTCGATCTGGGAGCGCCACCCCTACGAGGAGGCCAAAGCCGAGATGAGACAGCTCTGGCACAACAACCCGGCACAGCGCGCGCTCATCGAAAAACTAGTGCCACCAACCGATCCCCACCTCCACGAGGCACCAGGCAACCCGCTTCCCGCACGACCAGCCGGAGGACGCAGCGTGCGAGCCAGTGCCACGAACTCCAACGGCAGCGACTTCTACCGACCACCCCGCGACACCCGCCGTCGCGTAGACCCGACGCTGCGGACCCGCCCGACCCGGCCGTCCAATCGCGAGGAACCCGGGGTCGTCGACGCGTACTTCGGCGACACCGCCGCCGACCAGCACACCCGGGCCGCCGCATTACGTCACCGCAAGCGCGCGGGCGAGGACACGATCGACGACACCGAGCTGGTGAACGAGGTGCCGGATGGGCGGGCAGGTGTCGACGGCGACAAACCGTACGCCCGCGACAGTCGAAAACCCTTCGCGTCGCTGGATATTCAGTATGACAACGACTACGACGACGACCGCTACAAGGAGGTTGAGGACTACTACCGAGACCAGGACAAGGAAGACGCTGCCCCCACGCTGCGTGGGCTGCCGTGCGTGGGCTGCCGCCTCGAACGCGCGGCACTCGATGCCAGCACCTCGCCCTACGGGCTGCCGTACAACGAACGCATCCGATCCGGACGAGGCGACGATGGGCTGTGCAACCCATGCCGGATCGACGGCGTGACGGGAATCAGGGAACTTCCACTGGGACACAGCAGGATCGACGCCATCAACGCCCGATGCGAATTCATCGCCGAACACAGCGGCCCGGCCGCGCGCAGCGTCCTTCGGCAGGAATGGCGCCTGTGCAGGGATATGGGTCACGTCGGATACCGCGCCATCGAAACCTGGGTCCGCGACCACCCCGAACTGCCGCAGTCGCCGGAACAGCCGACACCGCGCCGCTCGATCACGGGCTTCGAGCCGGTGCCGATGAGCAACGGATGGTGCGAGGGCTGCAGCGAGTTCCGCCAAGTGACCGACGGACAGTGCGTCGACTGCCGTCCCGCCTCGACTGCTCCACCCAGCAGGCTGCTCAAAGCAGGTGACGTGCGCAACCGAAGCGAGCGCATCGTGCGCACACAACAGCCCGGCGCGGCCGTCACGGCAGACCAACGGCGCCAACGACTCTGGCGAACCCAATCCGCGGCCCGGCAGAGCGGCCAGCGCCGCCACCTGTAAATCGTATCCGACTCACCCATCGAGGACCATCATGACCACGAGAGAAGCTCGGCGAGGCACCTCCTACCTGGCCGCATTCGCAATCCTCGCCGACCCTGCCCGGCCGCACGAAACACCCAAACCCAGCAGTGCCGAGTTCGACACGCTGTACGAGGCGCTGACGTGGCTGCACGACCGCGCGCACGACGACACGTCGGCGTCCGGACCAACCCTGGCCGCGGCAGCCGTGTACGCGCGATCTGCCGGCCGACAAAAATTCGCCCCGATACGCCGATTCGGTGTCGGCACCGGCTCCGTGATCGCCGACATAATCCGGACGATGGTCACGACAACTCGGGCCGCTCAACAGCCGAAAGGGCGGATGAGGTCGACCGCTGGCGATCCCGCCACCGAGGCCGCTCAAGCGCTGGACCACGCCCTCGCAGGCGGAATCAGCATCCAGTTCACCGATCCAGCTGAACCCAGCCGAATCCTCACCGTCGGCCTGATCGATCGGGAATGGACGACCGTCGAGCACCGGCAAGACCATCCGCGCGGCAGTGAACTCCGTGAAATCGGCCGCGTCGGCGTCCCGCACTACGCGCGAGTCACCGACATGCTCGGCGACCTTGCCATCGGCGCGCCCTACCTCGGCACCGCGCGCGTCGGACAGCACCTGCCCGCAGTGACCGTGCCGGCCGACATCGTCGAAGACCTCTGCGCGTTCCAAGCCCGCCTCGATGCGCTAGCGGCGAGGGCACGGATATGCGCGTGCGACCACCCGGAGATCCTGGCGGCCAGGGCACTCGGCGGCGCCGTCGTAGCAGCGGAACCCGAAACCGCTGCGATCAGCACCCGCCTCGACGACGCGGCGCGCGGTCGACGCAAGACGCACGGACGGCGCCACACGGCTGGGGCGCGAGTACGACGAAAGGCACGGTTATGAGCGGCAGGCGACCTACTTCGCCGCCCGATGATGCCCTCACGCAATAACTCTGACTTCACGCGCAATGGCGTGTGAACACCAGCAAGGAGGTCGCGATTACCATCAAGAAGACCGTGCAAGCACTACTGGACTTCTCTTATGTCCCAGAGGGCAGCACCATGCCGCTGATGCGGATCGATGAAGTCGAGATCACTGTTGCCCCCATCGGAACGGAATGCTCGCACAGAGAAACTATTTGCCCCGACTGCGCCGAACAATGGCAGGCCGGGCTCGTGCTCACCGAGCGTCTCCCGTGGGAACTCACAAAATAGACCAGACCACGAAAGAAATGACACACCAACCGATTATCGCGCTTATTCATCGTTGGGGTGCAACAGTTCTGGCGTTCCAGGCGTTTACCGTGATGATCCACCGACGTGACTCATGTCCTCCGATTCGGCGTTTCCGGATCGGAGGCAGTACAGCCTGCACGCGAAGTAGGTGATCACCGTGACCATCTTCAATTGAGCCGCGACCATTCCAACGTCGGCGGAGATCCGCAGCCTTTCGCGGTCCGATCCATGAGGGGCGATGGCCGCGAATTCCATCGACCAGAGTCCGCCATGCGCGACTCCGCTTTGCATGTTCCACATTCCGCGCAGGATTGAGCCTGCGCCTGGGTTTGCGCCGATAGCAGAGTCATGGCCGTTCACGAGCCGGTCGACTTCGGTGATTGTCTCCGCTGACCTGCAGGCACCCAGGTGGCGTTGCGGTTTGCCGCATTGCTGCGGGCATTCAAGATCATGGATTTGACTGACAGAGTGATCCATCGAGGCCAGCTCGGTATTGAACCACTACTTCCACGTAGTCGGCCGCGCGAAACCCTCGGTTTGGCCACCGAACCGGGGGAGGACGCACCCGCAGCCGCCCCTGCTCGCGTTTCCACCGACGTCACTGACTCCAGTGATAGCCAACTGGATCGGCAAAGATCCAGCTTGGATCGACTGGCAGCGTCAAGGCGATACCGAACTGATCCATCACGACGACTGGGCTGCTCTGTGTCGGACTACAGTCATGCTCGAAGCGGGACTGCCGGAACAGTGAAGCCGTTACTTCGGCCCGAATTCGAGCTCACACTGACTCCGGCTGGCAGCCGGTCACAACCGCTTCGCGCCGATACCCAGGCGAGGTCGGCAGCCGCCTGCACATCATCCGAATTACCAAGACCGACTACTGATTGAGGTGCCCTGCGGATCCGGGCAGCGGCCTGAAGGGCTATTTTATGCTGCTGTCCGTCGATTGGGTCTCGGCACAAATCCGAGCGGGATGCACCCAGGTCGGGTCCTGAATACCGTTCCATCGAAGCTCTCCGCAGGATTAAATTAGTAGCGGCACGCTCCTCAACTTGCATGAAAATTTGTCATCTATCAGCTCTCATCGGGGAGAAAAATCATGCTATTCCTGCAAACAGGTCATCTTCGGGTGTCGACGCACCCGTAGAGTTGTATATCCGAATGTGTTCCTCCGTGCGAAAAACTTCAGACCATTCACCTGCGGGTACTTTCGCGGCGGTTGAGTTATGGATCTGACTCCTGTGAGAGTAGAGCGCCGCCCGCTTACGCTCAAGCACCGAGGAGATATCAAGACTGGTTGTTATTTCTCGGTCGATTCTATCTGTGACCTGCAAGCGTTCGATACCCGGCTTCGGCCGGGCGATGCCGTTGCGGGCAAGGGCGCGACGAATACGTTCCCAATATGTTGTTCCGTGTGCGGTATAATAAAACTTCATGGGTATGTTCGTAACTTCGACAGCCATGGTTGTCGCTTGCGAGGCGTGACGGTGGTCTGGGTGACGGGTACTAGTCGGTTCGTGAGTAAGTACGACTTGAGGCCGATACTCTCGCAGGAGCGCAGTAATTTCGGAAGCTACTTCTTCCAGAGGCATGTTGCAGAATGCTATGGCCTTGTTTTTGTAATCCCATTCAACAGTGCCGGAATCGTGGTAGCCAAGTAGTTCAAGGTCGCTGACCAACAAGTGTTCGCAAGCGAGTCGCAGTTCTTCCACGCGGATGGCAGCTACTGCCTGTGTGTCGTGACCAGGACCGGGTTTGATTCCATACGGACGGTCCCCGTACTCGCCGTTGGTGCATGTTACAAGGATGGTGCGAACGCCCCGAGACGCGTAGAATGCTAGCGTTCCACCGAGAGTGGTTGATTCATCATCAGGATGCGCTAAGACTGCCATCAACGTTCTATGAGCCATCGGTTTATGCACCTTCCGATCTTGCGGTATTTGGGCTACGCTGTGGGTCGGGTACGAGAGTTGTAATAGTATCGAAAGGCGCTGTCCGAGACAATGGCCGATGACGATGCTTCTGAATTATCGCCAACATGGCTGGCGGCGATGCTGCGAGAATTGCTGGAGGAGCGATACGGCCGTGGCAGGGTTCCTGGGGTCTTGCGTATATCCAAGGATATAGGTGAAGCAAATCGTGGCGAAACGATATCCCACACTCAACTGCATAATATTTTAACAGGGAAGACGGGGAGTATATCGGAAAATACAAAAGTTATTTTAAGCAAATTCTTCGGTAGGCGGCCGAGCTATTTTTCTCCACCGCAGGATTCTGGAAGATGGAGCGCCGACTCGGTTAATGCCTTGGCGGCTCGGATCGCGAAGCTCGATGCGGCTCAGATCGCCGCAATCAGGCAGGTTATCGATTTGGTCGAAGGAGACGGGATCGGAGAGTAGGGGAGGGCGCTCGCGGGCCGTTGCGTCACTTCTATGCGGAAGTTAACATGAGCAGAAGATGCCTGGATCAGGGAGGGGGCGGGCCGATGATGTCGTCGAGCCGCATCGACGAGATCGTAACGTCATTGATTGATCAACTTCCCTTAGAGCCGCGGCCGGCGAGCGTTCGGGATTTGTGTCGTCGTGTGGCTGAACAAAGAGCCAGGCCGCTATTTGTGCGTTCTGTCAATGTGCCAGCGCTGCCATTCGGTTTATGGTACTGTGACGGGAAGCGTGATTACATCCTTTACCGTGCTGGTTGTTCAGGGTATCACTGCGATCACATTATTCTGCACGAAATATGCCACATGTTCGCCGAGGATAATCTCCGTCCGTCTTCATATACGGACGGAGGCGATGTACTAGAAGTGATCGAGTATGCAGCAACGAATCCTCGGACAGATCTTCAGGAAGAAGTTGCTGAGACCTTTGCGGCAAGAGTGCTAAAACTCCTCGACCACAGTTGGAGTCGGGAGCCGAGCGAGTTCGAGCGACGAGCAGCGGCTATGCTCGGAGCCGTAGATGTTCGCTGAGATCATACGTGAAGTAGTCTTTGCTTTAGTATGGGTCGTACTCATTGTGCGCACCCCGGTTATGATCCGTGATAAGAACCAACATCCTTTGTGGGCGGCTCTAATCGTTATCGCGTGTGGATCCATTTTTATCCAATCATGGTTTGGAACCGCGGTAAACGCAGCCAGCGGCATAGCGGACCTAAATAACTTACTTCAAGGCATGCTGGCCGTCGTTGATGTGTCAGTGATGCTTGAGCTCGTTATTTATATGACAGTTTGGGGTGGTTCGGATAGGACTAAACAGCGTGCATTCCGGATCGCTGTAGTTGGTATTATTTTGGCGGGGATGGCGGTGTCGTTTGCCTTTACGCCGCCTAAAGACCGATTCAAACCACTCAATGGGGTGGAACCGTTTGCGTGGTATGTCATTCTGGTTGGGCTCTATCTTTTCCTAGCTTCAATGGCTGTAACCTGGATAATTTGGCGTCATCTAACTCATGTGCAGGATGGAACAATATACGCTGCACTTGTCATGATCATGCTCGGCAGTGCGGCCGAGATACCATTCATTATGATCCGAACCTTAGACCGTTGGGATCATTTCGCGGTGCCTGGAGCGAAGAGAGCAGCGTTTATCTTGAGCACTTTTCGGTTTATGCTCGTTCCTCTAGGCTGCGTCCTGGTCGTGGTAGGACCGATTGTCAAAAATATCGGGTATATATACCGTCATGCGCGTTTGTACCCCATATGGTATCTTCTGCGCGGCGCTACTCCGAATCTGGTCCTTACCTCGGAGGAGGTTAACCGGTCTTCTATCTCGCTGGTCTCACGAGACCCTTGGGAAGGGTTGCATCGTCGCGTTATCGAGATACGAGATAGTGTCTTCTACTTGCTGGATAGATGGGCGTGGCCGGCGTTGCTAGAGGAAGCTGTTCGGTGCAGTCGAGTCGAACCTGATCCGAAATGGCGGAAAATGGTCGCGACCGCATGCTGGCTGGAAGTGTCCAGGCGTCTCGCCTTATCTGGGCAGGCGGCACTCGACCAACACGTCGACAGAAGTTTGCTCCCTGAAATTGTCGCTACGCGATCGACTCTCCCTGCAGAAACTAAGTACTTGCTCGCTATTCATCGTTGTATGCAATCGCGAGTGGTCAGGGATTTTGCCGATCGGATCGCACCTCCATGACCCGTCATAAAGTATGTTTTTGTGAAAGACTCGAACTGAGTATATCAACTAGTCATAAACCGCCGGTTGACAAGGAGTAGGTCTGCGAGTACGGTTTAGGACCAACGACGGGTTTCCGGCAGCGACGACTCGACCGGAACACGTTTGGAGCCTGTGACCTACAGATCCTTCAATAGTTCGTAGAATTAATCGACTACAAAATGCGGACCTTTGAGCGGTCGGCAGTGCTTATGATGTGTGGCAATCGTCAAAATGACTGTGTCGGCTCGACGACCGCACGGTTGACAGGTCCGTATGGCAAGCCCAGGCGGTCGGCGAAATATAACGACGGCAAGTCAGGCAACCTCGACCTAAGATCCTGGGCGCGGGCTTCACGATGTAGATCCGAGGGGGATCTATGAGTAGCGCTATGAGTGCCGGTTTATCCGACGAGGGCGCCTTTTCCGCAGCGAGTTCAATCCACGAGCTGCCGTTATGCTCGAATATCGTCGACCTTCCGATATCTGATGTGCTGCCCTCGGACTCACCGCCGCGAGCAGCAGGGTTGAACGCGGCTCATGTACGAATGCTCGCCGATTCGGCAACCGCGTTTCCTCCGATTGTCGTCCACCGGGGAACGATGCAGGTCATCGACGGCTGGCATCGGCTGCGTGCGGTGCAGTTGCGTGGTGAAGCGACCATTTCTGCAGTGCTTTTCGATGGAGGTCAGTCCGAAGCTTTCATCCTGGCGGTGAAACTGAATGCGGCACACGGGTTGCCGTTGTCGCTTGCCGATCGCAAGGCTGCTGCGCTCCGTATCCTCTTGCTCTATCCGGACTGGTCAGACAGATCGGTTGCCACGATAGCTGGGATCTCCCGCGGGACGGTCGCAGTGATCCGGAACAGGTCGACTGGCAAATTTGGACAGTCGACCGGTCGGATAGCGCGCAACGGAGTGCTGCACCGGCCCAACGTGCAGCAGGGCCGTCGACGTGCTGCCGAACTCTTCGCTGCCGACCCGAGCGCCTCGACGCGGAAGGTAGCTATGGCAGCGGGTATCTCGGTCACCACGGCCAAGGACGTTCGCAAACAGCTACGGGTCGGCGAGCAGCCCATATCATCTCGCAGGTCTGACAATGGCGCCGCTTCTATGCACGGACCTATGGGCCGGTCTGTCAGGAATGTACCGACGTCTGCCCCACGGAAGATTGACGCCGACGAAACGTTGCAGCGGCTGCGGAGAGACCCTTCGCTCCGATTTACCGAAACAGGGCGGAAGCTGTTGCGCTGGCTGGAGATCCCCTTCGAGCGTGGAGTTGATTGGAGCGCTATCGTCCGCAGCCTTCCGGATCACTGCACCCATGGCATCGCTGAACTTGCGCGACAACGCTCCGAGGAGTGGCGGCAGTTGGCGTACCTACTCGACCAACGATAAAAACTCTTTAGCTGCAGGATTCAATTCTATGCGAGGTCAGTTATACAGGATGCTGGAGGAAATTGTGGCGGTGTAGGAACCAGCATATTATGCATCGTGCAATCAGATAGCCGCCGCGTGTTCGGGGCCAGTCGACGTACTGTGCTATTAGTTGTTTTTGCTCAACGTGATACTTGGGGCATGTAAATCGCAAGATGCGGTGTTTTTGCAGGCGATCTGCGGCTCGTGCCGCAATGCAGGGGAGGTGCCTGAAGGATCGACGCGCAGAACGCCAATCTCAATTCATGAGACTGTCGTTTCTTTTGCGACCTTAAATTCTCGAATAGTCCTTTGTGTATACAAAAACGGCTTGAGAAAATGATGGCCACAATCGGCATATTGGGAGATGTTCACGCCGCGTATAGAGTGCACAGTGCCTTTTTCGGAATCGCGGAGTAGCCTCCGCCCCAGAGATGGACCTTCGCAATTGTCAGTTTCTGACGAAATCTGGACTCCCAGGATTAAGTACTGCGATGCTGGAAAGTCCACGATGTTTGCGAAGTTGCTCGTTGCTCGATCTGGCCATGCTTTATGGAGTCTGCATTGGAGAACTGGGAACACGTCAGGCCTGAAAATGAATGACTCGCAAATTTCATTTAAGCTGCTGAGCGCGATGTAATGTGCGCCATACTAGGGAGGCCACAAATGCGGCACGGAACCTACGACCTTACGGACCCCGCGCTGTACTCGCATGGAGATCCACATCTCGTGTGGCGGAGGATGCGGGAGGAATGTCCAATTGGTTGGCATCATCGCCACGGCGCGGACGGGTTCTGGTCAGTCACCGGCTACGAGCCTGGAAATGTAGTTCTGCACACCGCTAGCACCTATTCGTCAGAGCGTGGCGTCCAGTTGCGCTCGCGGTTGTCCGTGCCCAACTCTGCCGCAGGCCGAACCTTGGTCCTGGTCGATCCGCCAAAGCATGGCAAGTTGAGGGGACCGCTTCGGAAGCTGTTTACGCCGAGATCGATCGCGGTGATGGAACCGCGCGCTCGCCGTGTTATCAGATCGTTACTCAGGACTGTGTCGGGCGCCGGTCCGTGTGACTTTGTCGGCACTGTGGCTTCACGCATTCCTATGGCGGTTATGGCCGAACTCTTGGGTGTTGAGCCGAAAGATGTCGAGACCATGGCTACTCTAGCCGACGCTGCGGGTGATGAGTCGCTGGATTGCAATGGTTTGACGACACAGGAAGCCCATATCGCTATTCTCATGTATTATACGGATTTGCTGGAGGTGCGTCGTTGTCAACGATCTGACGACGTGATGTCCGCACTTATTGGTGCACAGGAGAGCGGTGCCGCGATCACCGACGATGAAATCGTCCTCACTTGTGAAAACGTTTTCACGGCATCCGTAGACACGACCAAATCCGCGATCGGGTCGGCTTTGCTGACGTTGCTCGATCATCCCGAGCAGTGGTCAAGGTTGGGCGGCGGGGTCTCCTTAGACGCGGCCGTCGAGGAGATTCTACGATGGGTCGCGCCTGTCACTCACGTGCTGCGTACTGCGTCGACCCCGGCAGTACTCGGCGGCGTCGACATCGCGGCAGGAGATGGAGTTGCCGTGTGGCTTCCGTCAATGAACAGGGACGACGCAGTCTTCCCGGACGCCGATAAACTGCGCCTCGACCGCATTCGCAATCCGCACCGCACGTTCGGCGCCGGGCCGCACTTTTGCATCGGTGCTCCTATCGTTCGTCTCATCCTGCGCGTGTTCCTTGAGGAACTTAGGTTGGGCGTCGGAAAGATCGCGGCTGCCGGAAAACCAAGCTTCTTTCCTTCCTATATTCTCAGCGGCCCGGCCGCTCTTCCTGTCGAACTGGGCTCCCGCTAGGCGAGCCGGAAGTACGGAGGTTCGATGTCACGAATGCGAGTACCCCGAGAGAGCTACAGCGCAACGACGTCCGGTTGCGGATGCTCCACAATTCCGACCCAGTTCGAGGCGCAGGTTGCCCGGACACCTGGGGCTATCGCGGTTGCCGGGCCGGCAGGTGTCCTCGCGGATGGGGTGCTGACCTATCGTGAATTGAATTCCCGGGCCAACCAGCTCGCCAGGTACCTCGTTGCCCATGACGCAGGTCCAGAGCGGCTTGTCGGTCTCGTTCTGGATCGCACCGTCGACGCTGTCATCGCGATCCTCGCAACCTTGAAGGCAGGCGCTGCGTATCTGCCGATCGATCCTGTCAGCCCCCCCGGCAGGATTTTGGGTCTGCTTGCCGATGCCTGCCCAGTTCATATTTTGATGACTGCGAATGTTTCGATTCCGAACATGTCGACAACATGGCTAGCGGGCGGTGTTTTTCTTGAGAGGCTACGTGCTTATGACGACTCCGATCTGGCTCCTTCTCTGTTGCCGGATAATCCCGCGTACGTGATCTACACCTCTGGCTCCGCAGGTGAGCCGAAAGGGGTCGTGGTAACACATAAGAACGTCGCTCGTCTGTTCGGTGAGATCGACCGTTTGTTTCGGTTTCGTGCCGATGATGTTTGGGTGTTGTTCCATTCATACGCGTTCGACTTCTCGGTTTGGGAGCTATGGGGATCTTTGCTCAACGGCGGCAGGCTAGTTGTGGTGCCGTACATGGTATCGAGGTCACCACGCGCATTCTTAAAGATGTTGCGTCGTGAGAAGGTGACCATTCTGAACCAGACGCCATCAGCTTTCTATCAACTCATGGACGCCGATCAGGTGGAGGCAGATTCCGAGTCCTTGGAACTCAAGGATTCCCTCGCGCTTCGGTACGTATTTTTCGGGGGGGAAACGCTCGACCTAAAACGGCTTGTAGGCTGGTACACCCGACACTCGGACAGCACTCCGACTCTGGTCAATATGTACGGCATCACCGAGACCACGGTGCATGTCACTTATATCGCACTAAATCGCCAATTGATAGCCGATGCTCAGGGGAGTTTGATCGGCGCCGCCATTCCAGATCTTGAGCTACACCTACTAGATGACAAAATGGAGCCCGTGCCGCCCGGAGTTCCTGGGGAAGTTTATGTGTCAGGTGGAGGTCTTGCGCGGGGGTATCTTAATCGACCGAGTTTGACAGCTACGCGGTTTGTGTCGAATCCGTTTGGTGGTGCTGGTTCTCGATTGTATCGGACAGGGGACGTAGCGCGAATTCAGCTCAATGGTGCGATCGAGTTTCTTGGTCGCGCTGATTACCAGGTAAAGGTTCGCGGTCATCGGATTGAGTTGAGGGAGATTGAAGAGGTATTGCGGAGCTGCACATTGGTGGACGACGCAGTTGTCGTAGCGCGGGAGGATCGAGCTGGAGATCGGCGTTTGGTGGCCTACGTGACCGGACCCGGTGTTTCCAATGTCGGAGTGTATGAATGGGCACGGAGCTGGTTGCCGGACTACATGGTGCCATCGGCATATGTAGTGCTTGACAGCTTTCCATTGACAGTAAATGGAAAATTGGACCGGCAATCATTGCCGGCACCGAGTGGGGGAGACGTGCCATCGGACGTTGATTTCGTGGCGCCGTCATCGCGGGTGGAGATGATGCTGGCGGAAATTTGGGAGGAGGTGCTGGGTATCGAACGAATAGGTATCGATGATAACTTCTTCACTCTAGGTGGGCATTCGCTATTGGCAGCGCAGATAATTTCGCGAGTGCGAGAACGCTTAGGGGTAGATATTCCTTTGCAGATATTGTACGGGGCGCCGACTATAGCTGAACTCGCCAACCGAATAGCTGGCGATGCGCCCGGACAGGAGCCTACGATCGAAGTCCTGTGAAGATGCGCTGCAGGTATGTTTCGAGTACGTATTTAAATTCGGCTGACTCCACGAAATGTTTAGAGATGGTAGATATGGCGCTAAACGCCCACGGAGGTCCGCGAGGGCATTCAGTGGTTGACTGGCTGCTATCAGAGGTGAGACGCAGGCGGATTAGAATTTGGGTCGATAATGGCCAGATTCAATACACTGCGTCCAAGGATGTGATGGATGCTGGCTTCCTAGCGGTGCTGCGAGAGCATCGGGAGGAACTCAAGAGCCGCCTTGAATACACGAGTTCCGGAAATCTGTGGCTCAGGCGTTTCACCTCCGGGGCTGGTAGCGATAGAGTTGTTTTCGTGTTGCCGGCGGCCGGATCCGGTCCAAGCGCATTTCGAAAGTGGCGACAGGCTGCACCGGCTGAGGTGGAGATTGTTGTGGTGCATCTGCCAGGGCGGGAGGAGCGAATCGAGGATGTTCCGTTCACGGACGTCGACCCCTTGGCGGATCGGATTGCCGAGCAGATTCTCGACTACGGGAAACGTCCGTTCGCCATCTTCGGCCATTGCATGGGCGCCTTGGTCGGGCGTGAGGTCGCTAAGCGGATCGATAGCCCGTACCTACGAATGCTTGCTGCCGCAGCGGCGACTCCGCCGGACATGGTCGAAGCGGACGGTGACCCGAGTGATAACGATTTGGTAGAAACTCTGCTCAAATGGGGCGAGGCGCCGGTTCAGTTGTTGTCTGATCCCAGCGTAAGGACCGTCTTACTGGCACCGCTCCGAACGGACCTGTCGGTGATGGCTACTTGCCGGAAGCCGTTGTCGAATGCTGAGAAAATCGGTATTCCAGTGGTCGCCTTCGCGGGGTCCAACGATGATTTCATCCCCGTCGAAAAATGTGCACGGTGGGCCGAATGGACGAACTCCTCATTTGAGCTTCAGACGATCAGCGGCGGCCACTTCTTTCCGGTACACCAGGCGGCGAAAGTGTTGACGGCCATCTCTGAGTATATGGACCGGGATTTGGCATGATTTGGTTGGTGCTCCACCCTCGCGGCTATTTGCGGCACTCAACTATGCAAATTGCCTTGTCGCGTAATGTGGGTAGATGTGCACGGGTTACGGAAGGATTCATGCAGTGCATTCACATCTGATAGGCAAGTTTGAAATCGATCACAACAAGGTTGCCATCGAACTTGACCCGAGAAGGGGCCTGCCTTTTATTGAGCCATACGAGGAATTCAACTGCGGACGCTCTACGCGAGGTGAAGGTCAGCTTATGCTATGTTCCCCCGGCGGAGAGATTGGTGACGGAATTATCACCAATTATGATCCGGGTGCCTCATCGGGGTTCACCGCGTATGGCGAACAGTTGCCGTATGTGTCAACGATCATCGAGCAGGTGCTTTGCGTCGAACACATTCGCTTTGCGCGCATCGTTTGTATGACTTCCAACGTGCTGATTCCGCACCGTGACTACCTGGAATTCGACTCTTCAAACTCGCGGCAGCGCCCCATGCATAGGCTGCATATTCCGCTTATTACTAATGAAGATTGCATGTTCAGCGATAACAACACGGTTTATCGTATGAAGCCAGGAGAGGTGTGGTTTCTCGACGCAACGCAAGTGCACACTGCGGCTGCACTGACAACGCTGTCGCGAATGCATTTGATAGTCGACTTCAACGATGTGCAGGATCGTTCAGAGCTGTTGAACATTGACGCGCTCGAAGAAGAAGGTATCCCCCTGTCAAGTATTGTAGTTCGCCCTCCTCTGTCAAATGCGGAGCGTTTGGCATTGCATTCATTGGCAGCTCTTATCACCGAGGCCAATATACTCGACATATTCGGTATTATCGCTAAAACGCATTTTCGGCGAGACGGCGGCGAAGATTTTTTCTGGAATACAGTCGGCGAGATTGAAGATCAGCTTGATGACCGTGATCTCGCTAAGCGGCTTGATGAACTTCGGGTCTATTACGTGATGGACCGGGATAGATGATTGCTAGCCGAATGATTGCCAAGAGCGGAGGTAAGGTGGATTTGAGTGCGCTACGGAATTGTTATCTTGCCAGATGGTTCGTGGTCTCAGTCCGGCAAGAGGTGGCGGCTGGCTGAGGAGTTCGGGTTCGACCACGCTTGGACCTTTGACCACCTGACTTGGCGTTGGTTGCAGGGCTTGCCGTGGCACTCGGCGGTGCCTACCTTGGCGGCCGCGGCCGCGTCGACTACTCGTATTCGGCTCGGGACAATGGTGGCAAGCCCAAACCTGCGGAACCCGGTCACCTTTGCCAAGGAGATGATGACCTTGGATGACATCTCCGCCGGACGGGCGATCTGTGGGATCGGTGCGGGAGCTGAAGGTCACGACTCCAAGGTGTTTGGGTCCTACCCATTGTCCCGGAGCGATCGTGCTCGTCGGTTCCATGAGTTTGTCGAGCTGACTGATCTGCTATTGCGAAACGAGAGGACTTCGTACGATGGCGACTTCTACCAGGCCAGGGACGCGCATATGTATCCCGGCTGTGTGCAGCGTCCTCGGACGCCTTTAGCGATCGCGGCCGCAGGTTCCCGAGGGATGAGACTTGTGGCTCGGGCCGCGGATGCCTGGATCACTACGGGCGTGCCCGGCCGGTTTGAGCCAAACCGGTTTGATCGGGCGATCGGTCCGCTCCGTGACCAGCTTGCAAACCTTGCCGAGGGTTGTGCTGCTGAGGGACGGAATTTCGATTCGCTCGACAAGATCGTCGTCGCAGGGGTTCAGTTGGGCGGAGTGCTCGCATCCAAGGCGGCGTTCCTCGACGCCAGAGGACTGTTTGCGGAGCTTGGGTTTACGGACATGGTGGTGTTTTGGCCAAGGCAGACCTTCCCATTCGAGGGGCAGGTTAGCGTACTCGACGACATCGCCCCGCTCCTCCTGCATCGGGGTCTGGATGCTGTGGGAGCCAAACGATGAACGGCGCCCAGTCCCTGATGGGCTCGCTGGACGCGGCGGGCGTCACGGTGTGTTTCGCGAATCCCGGTACCTCTGAACTGCACTTGGTCGCGGCTCTTGACGAGACGCCAGGAATACGGGGCGTGCTCTGCTTGTTCGAGGGTGTTGCCACAGGCGCGGCGGACGGATTCGCCCGGATGTCGTCCAATCCGGCGGCTACGCTGCTTCATCAAGGGCCAGGATTGGCGAATGGATTGGCAAATCTGCACAATGCCCAGCGGGCACGCACGCCCGTCCTCAATATTGTCGGAGCCAGCGCCACTACCCATCGGGCGCTTAACGCGCCGCTAGAGTCCGACGTGCCTGCCCTGGCCGCGCCGATGTCGCGATGGGTCCGGACAGCAGCGAGCGCCGAAGCAGTTGGAGCGGATGCTGTCGCGGCGCTGCAGGCAGCGCATCGCTATCCGCGAGGGGTGGCCACACTTATCGTGCCCGCGGACGTAGCTTGGTCACCAAACGGCGAAGTGTCGCTCCCTGTAGCCGACGTTCCACCCTCCACTGTTCCAACCTGCGAAGTCAACCGGGTAGCGAACCTGCTCCGGCGCGGTTCAGGAACGACATTGCTCCTCGGCGGCACCGCACTTCGGCAGGCGGGGCTCGCCGCTGCCAGGAGAATTGGCGAGGCGACCGGCATTCAGGTCATGGCTGAGGCGTTTCCGGCTCGATTCCAACGCGGGGCCGGTGTTTCTCAGGTACCGCAACTCAGCGGGGACTCGATCCGAGCGCGGGTTCAGTTGGCCAACACTCGGCTACTGGTCCTGGTCGATGCAACGATGCCGGTAGCTGCCTTCGGTGCCCCAGGTGTGCGTGGCGAACTGATTCCACTTGACTGCGTTGTGGACCGGCTTGGCAACGAGGGAGACGATGTAGTTACGGCACTGGCCGAACTGGCTGACGTTTTGGCACCGAATAGGCCGCTCCGCGGAACCTCTAATCGACCGCCGCCACGGACCCGGACTGCCCCGCAATCCATCCTGGCTGCTATCGCTGAGCCCATCGCCACGCTGCTGCCTGAAGACGCCATCGTCGTTGACGAGGCGAATACCGCGAGTCCGGCGCTGTCCGCCGCGATGGACTCGGCGGCTCGTCACGACCTTCTCTCGGTGTGCGGGTTCGCGATTGGCGAGGGACTTCCGCTGTCGATTGGCGCCGCGATGGCCTGTCCCCAGCGTCAAGTGGTCTGCCTTCAGGCGGATGGGAGTGCGATGTACACCATTAGCGCCCTATGGACACAGGCGCGGGAACGATTGAACGTCACCACCATCGTGATGAACAACTGCGGCTACTCGATTCTGCGCCGCGAGGACCTGCGAATCCGCGGTGTGGAAGCCGCCGCGTCGGAATTGTTCGACCTAACGGAGCCCAATCTGGATTTCGTGGCCTTGAGTATTGGTATGGGTGTCCCAGCTGTGAGGGCGCGGTCGGCGAACGAACTGGCCAACTGCCTCAGGCGAGCGTTCGCCGAGCCGGGACCACACCTGATTGACGTATCCATAGCTGATTATGTTTGATCGGAATTTGCTCATGTCAAAGGCACGCACTGATCTGACCGTCGAGTATCAAGAACTGAGCAGGCTGTTTGCGGAATGTCTTGAGCTCGGGGTGGTCCAGGCCGACGACGACTTCTTCGAGCTTGGAGGGTCCTCCCAGTCTGCGGTGAGGCTAGCCGCGGAGATCAGAAGAGTCTTTGGGTTGGAGGTGACAATCGCGGACGTGTTCCGCCACCCGAGCATCCGTAAGCTGAGCGCGATGTTAGAGACGATTGAGCCGACCGCTCAGCCGATAACTCGGGCCGATCGTCATGGCAATCTGCCGGTCTCGTTCGCCCAGGAGCGCCTGTGGATTACGGATGCCTTCAGCGGTCCCAACATTCTCTATAATGTTCCTCTTCTCATCGATCTTCATGGTGATTTGGACGTCGATGCTCTGAGCGCCGCAGTCGGAGACGTCGTTGGACGGCACGAGGCGCTGCGCACCTGTATCGTCATGAATGACCTCGATCTGCACCAAGTGGTATTACCTCCGGTCGCCATAGGTATGCGGATCGTATCCTCGACCACAGACACAGTTCGTCGGGATGTGCTCGCCACGGCGAGCAGGCCGTTCGACCTCAGCACCGGGATACCATTGCGAGCGGAGCTGTTCAAATGTGGCCCGGATCGGCATGTCCTTCTACTATTGATTCACCACATTGCTGTCGATGGCTGGTCTCTCAAGGCTATGGTCAATGACCTTGGGTTCGCATACACGATGCGTCTAGCCGGCGCGGAACCAGCCTGGCCGCCGCTGCCAGTGCAGTATGCCGATTTTACTGTGTGGCAGCGCCGAATGTTTGACCTCGACAATCCATCTGAAAATTGCCTGCGACACACAGCCTTCTGGCGTGCGACGCTTGACGGGATGCCGGAAGTGACCACGATGGACACCGACCGACCGCGCCCGGCAGTGCGAAGCCACAGGGGGAGGCAGGTCGAAATCGTGATCGATCGTGCTCGCCATCAGGCGCTCGCTGATTTTGCGCGCGGTAAAGGGCTCACAGTTTTCGTCCTTGTGCACGCTGCCATCGTGGTGTTGCTGCGACTGCGGAACTCCGGAGACGATATCGCAGTCGGCGCGACGGTAGCGGGCCGCCCCGACACGGCGTTGGAAAACCTCATCGGCTTCTTCGTGAATACGGTGATCCTGCGCGTGAATCTGTCCGGTAACCCTAAGATCAGTGAGGTGCTTCAGCGGGTATATCAAACGGATCTCACAGCCATGGACCATCAGGAGTACCCGTTCAACCATGCCATTGCGTTGCTGAACCCAACCCGATCCATGGCATACCATCCGGGGATTCAGATACTGCTCGCCTTCCAAGTGGGACAACTTCTCCCGCCCCGTATGCCGGGGCTGCGGGCCGAGGTGGAACAGTTTGACTTGGGGATCGCAAAGTTTGATCTCACTTTCGATCTCACTGAGTATTTCGAGGAATCGTCGTTGCCGGATGGAATTCGCGGGCATCTGGAGTTCTCTACGGACCTCTTCGATCTCTCGACAGCCGAGTCCATAGTCCATGATCTCGATCGTCTGCTTGGCGTGATTGTGCATGAGCCGGAACTCTGTCTGGACGAAGTCTTTGCCGAGGGCTACTGATGTTTCGTATCTGCAGATCGACAGGGGTGCACTGAGTATGGGGTGGTCGCGTTTCGCGAGAGCTAACAGGAGCTTGCGTACCGAAGAATGGGGTATTGGTCGACAAGGAGGACTTAGAGCCCGGTTATGGAGCATGACGCCGCCTCTGCTGCAGCAGACTTCCTTCCGTCGATTCTGGACGGCGCAGACGATTTCATACTTCGGCGACCAGATTACCTTTGTAGCATTGCCGCTAACTGCGGTCCTCGCACTCCACGCGAACGCCGCTCAGGTGGGGCTGTTGTCCGCGGCGGGTTCGCTGCCGAGCCTGATATTTGCGTTGCACGCTGGCGCGTTCGTTGACCAGTTCGGGAGACGGCGCAAAATGATGATCTTGGCCGACCTACTTCGCGCTGCTTTACTGCTTACGGTCCCGATAACTTACTGGCTCGGCCAGCTGACCATACAGCACCTGTACATCGTCGCCTTTCTGACTGGGTCTCTCGCAGTCGTATTCGGCATCTGCGCAAATAGTCTGTTCGTCGCTCTGGTGCCGAGAGATGATTTTGTGCGAGGAAACTCGCTAGTCAAAGGAAGCTATTATCTTTCATGGGTAGCCGGTCCGACCGCAGGTGGTGCGCTGATACAGGCCGTCTCTGGTCCGATTTCTATTTTGTGTGATGTTGTATCGTTCATCGGTTCAGCCTTGTTACTCAGGTCTATATCGCCCGAAGAACCGCCGCGGATAAAAGCGGGGCGCGGGCATCTAAGCGAAGGATTCTTGTTCATTCGCCGCGCGTCTGCTCTGTTGGCGAAGTTTTTCATCGATGCCAGTTTGAATTTCTTCTACACAATCTACTTCACCCTCCTTTTCCTATTCGCGGCAAAGGAGTTGCGGTTGTCGGCTCTCGCTATCGGCCTTGTACTCGCCGCTGGGGCAGTTGGTGCAGTTGTTGGGTCGGCACTGACCACGCGCGTGAGCCTGCGCATCGGGGTTGGCCCCGCCTTCCTTGTCGGGTCTTTCATCTATCCTGGGGCGCTAGTTCTTGCTCCTATTGCCGGCGGGCCGCAGTGGTTGGCTGCGGGCCTATTGGTCATTGCGGAATTCACCTCTGGCGTTGGCTTGATGATCTGTGATATCTCCGGGAGCTCTATCCAGCAAGCATTGACACCGGACCGGCTGCGTGGTCGCGTACAAGGGGCGTTCATGTTATTCAACAACGGATTTCGGCCGTTTGGAGCTTTGCTGGGTGGCGCGCTCGGCACGTGGCTCGGACTACGGCCGACCTTGTGGGTTGCCTCGATTGGAGGTGTTCTCAGTGTCATGCTGATTTTGCCGTCGTCGATTCGTCGAATGCGTACACTTCCGGAGGAAGCCGACTTTCCGGTTGTCGATTCGGCAGATGCGTAGGCCGCCAAGCGGCTCGATTATTCTTCGCGGCATCGCCTGTGGCTTCGGGTCTAGCTCTGATTACTGAAGTGTGCACGTTGCGAAGGCTCAATACCGCGGACTGGTGGAGTCGGTGCCCATCTGATGTGATAACGGAAGGAAGTGTGTGACTCTCACAGGTGATGGCAACTAGGCGGCAGCAGGTATGTTCTGCCAAGTTCAATTTAACTGCATTAATAGGGGTTATAATGATATCCATTGCGGAGCGAAAGAATCGCGAGCGCGTACGAGCTCTTACGATGAGAGAGAATGCGCTGGTTGTACAACGGACCAGGAAATCAGCAAAGATGCTTGAGGTCGCCAGTCGTTCTTTGTCTGGTGGAGTCGCCTCATCTTATCAATTCCGTAAACCATGTCCAATCTATATAGACCGCGGCAACGGTCCAGTCGTATGGGACGTTGATGGAAACGAGATGTGGGACTTCCACAATGGATTCGGCTCGATGATCCAAGGCCACGCACATCCGGCTATTGGTTACGCCGTTCGCGATCGCTACACCAAGGGAACCCATTTTGCGGCGCCGACAGAGGACGGAATAATCGTTGCCGATGAACTCCAACGACGCTGGGGACTCGGGCAGTGGCGGTATACTAATTCGGGTTCCGAGGCCACGATGGATGCGATCAGGATCGCCCGAGGCTTCACCGGCCGTGACACGGTCATGAAGATTTTTGGCTCATATCACGGTCATCACGATGCGGTCATGGTATCGATCGCAGGCGAGTATGAAACCATTGGACATGCCGATTCGCTTGTGTCCGTGCCATTCGGGGCCGGGATCCCGAAATCGACGGTCGATTTAACGGTCGCCGTGCCTTATAATGACGCCGCGGCAATGGAGCGTCGGATTGAAAGTTTAATCCGGCAAGGGCGTAAACCCGCCTGCGTCATTATGGAGGCCGTGCCGATGAACATGCGGGTAATTCTCCCGGAGCCCGGCTATCTTGAGGCCGTTCGAGAGATCACCAGCCGGTATGGCATCGTTCTGATCTTCGATGAGGTCAAGACCGGGTTGAGTATCGCCTCCGGTGGCGCGACGGAACGCTTCGGTGTGCGTCCAGACTTGGTCACGCTGGCAAAGGCGTTGGGTGCGGGATTGCCGATGGGGGCGGTAGGCGGAACCGAGGATGTGATGTCCGTAGTGAAGGATGGCCGTGTCTACCAGGTGGGTACGTTTAATGGAAATCCTATGTGCATGTCAGCTGCCCGCGCCAATCTTCTGGAGGTGCTGACGCCAGAGGCCTATACCCGTCTCGAAGAACTTAGTAGACGCTTGGTTAGCGCCTGTAATTCTGTTCTCGCAGATTCTGCTATTCCTGGGTATTCGCTGGGGCTAGGCGCGAAAGGTTGTGTTACGTTCTCGGCCTCGAAGATAGTCGACTATCGGAGTTTTCAGGCCAATCGAGACGAAGAACTCAGTCAATTATTCTGGCTCTACTGTTTTAACCGCGGAATATATACCGCGCCAAACCGTGATCAGGAGTGGACGCTGTCGGTGGTGCACACTGCGGAGTCCGTCGACGCGTACGCTGCAGTACTGGGTGAGATGGTATCGGACATTGCAGGTTGAAGAGGTAGATTTTGCAATCGCCGAGCACGGGCGCCTGGGAGTTATAAGGACCCGTCTGGCAAAATAATCCGCCATACCGGACCTCCGTCATAAATCGCTTCATCGACCAGACTATCGGCATGCATTATCGCGAAGGCGTAAGTCAGGGTACTGCTCGCAGCAAGCTATGCGCATTGGCGCTTAAATAGGATGCAATGGTATAGGTGAGACGTCACTGCTGTACAGCAGTGACGTCTGCTGGTCGGGCGACCTATTTATCATCTGATTCACGGGGCATTGATCGCATTTGATTCGTGAGCCGGATGGAGCTGTAACTGGCCATGCGACGCATGAGGCGAGGTGATTGGCTGCGCCGGGCTGCGTTGCCGTGCATTATCAATAAAGCCAACCTTGCTTACAGTTTCCCTGAAACAAGCGGACTATTGACTGCTCGCCAAGGGCTGCCTAGAGTTATTCCTAGATTGTCTGGTGGACGCGGGGCAGGCAGTATTTTGCGTTACTCAGTAAGCTCTTCCGCCGTGTCGGCGATTCTAGAACCGGTGTGGAATATATCGGCCGGAACGTTGAGAGGTGAAATGAATTCTTCAGCCAACGGTTTCGAAGTTTCCCAGCTGTATGATCTCGTTGGTGTCGGTTTCGGCCCTTCGAACCTCGCCTTAGCCGTTGCCGCACAGGAGATTGACCCTGTGCTGAACTGCTTGTTCGTGGAGCGCAGCCCTGAGTTCAGCTGGCATCCAGGGATGATGTTCGAGGGCTCGCGTATGCAGATCTCGTTCCTCAAAGACTTGGTCTTAATGCGCAACTTAGCTAGTCCATACTCATTCCTGAATTATCTGAAGCAACGAGGTAGACTGGAGGACTTTGTCAACCTCGGCGATATCTATCCCTCGCGCATGGAATACAGCGACTATTTGTGTTGGGTTGCGGGCCATTTTGACGATGATGTGGTGTATGGCACTGAGGTGACCAAGGTGTCTTTGGTTGACAGCCGGTTGTTTGAGATTGTCATGCACGACAACAGTACCAACCGTTCCCGGGTAGTTCGTGCCCGCAATGTGGTAGTAGCTCCCGGTGGAACGCCCAAGCTCCCGCGGGGCGTGGACCTGGACCATGTCATCCACTCCAGCCGGTTCTTGCCTAATTTCCCGCAGCGGTGGCCAGATCCTGCGACTCCCCGCCGTCTGGTGGTGGCTGGTGATGGCCAGAGTGCGGCAGAGATCGCGGCGTATGTGTTGCAGCATCATCCCGACACCGAGCTTCACCTGGTGATTGCCAGCTACGCGCTTCGTCCGGCCGACAGCAGTCCCTTCGTCAATGAGCAGTTCTACTCGACTAACTCTTCGAGCTTCTACCGCGAGTCTAAGAGCCGCAGGGCGGGGCAGCTGGCGGACTTGCGTAACACCAACTATGGCGTGGTCGAGACCACAGTGCTCAATGAGCTCTACCGCACCGCGTATCTCGATAAGGTACGTGGCTGCAACAGACTTGTCATCCATCGCTATTCCCGGATTACCGGAATTCGGTCCGACGGCGGCGCCGTAGTTACCATCGAGGACCGGTTCGACGGGACGATGCGTACCATTGACTGCGACGCTGTGGTGATGGCGACTGGTTATGAGCGGCAACTGGATTCGAGAATCTTCGAAGAGGTGATACCTCACGTTGCCTATGACGAGGCTGGCGACTTCATCGTCTCCGAGAATTACCGGGTTGAGCTGAGTCCTGGCCTTACGGCTGGGCTCTATATCCAAGGACTTGGGGAGCGGTCCTTCGGTATTGGAGATACGCTGTTATCTCTGCTGCCATTTCGGTCGGAGCAGATCGTCACTGACATTCGAGATCGCATCGTCACGGCTGTTTATCCGCCAAGACGCCACCTGGAGGAAAACAGCGATAAGCTCTATGCCGTAATCGAGCGCTTCAAGCTCGCGACAGTAGTTTCCGCTCGCGGGATCGACGATCCGGTCGTCACACGGGTGCCGTTAATCCTGGAGCGCGGACGCGGCTCGCACGGAGTCCTGTTCGGCCATTTCGACCGTGCCAACCCACATGCTCGGCTACTCGATGGCCGAGTGATCACTGTCCTTTTCCATGGGCCGGATAGCTATATCTCATCACACGTTTACGCGACGGATCAGTTGCCAACCTGGAATTCGGTGACCGTCGAGGTGCGGGGTCGAGCCCGGCTCCTGCGTGATCGCGACCGCATCGTCGCGGGGCTTTGCCGGATCGCGAAGATCTCTGAGCGCTTCGCGGTCCAATCCACACTCCGTTCTGACGACAAGCGGATTGTCCCGCTGTTAGAGCACATTGTCGCCTTCGAGATTGAGATCACTGACCTCGTGGGGCGTTTCAAGCTCTCCCAGGACCGCGACGAGGAGGACCGGCGGCTGGCCGCCGAGGAGCTAGCCACCGCAGCCGGTGGGCAGCGCGATCTCATCGGATATCTGGTCGACATGTCACTGGAGCAGAAAAGCCATGACTCCGCATTGGTGAACGGCAGCGTTGGTCAGCATCTACCCGGAGGTACACACAGTGGACAGCACACGTAACGACCTGTATGTCGTGGTACGCAACGATGAGGAGGAGTACTCCATTTGGGCGGCCGGTCGAGCCGTGCCAGCGGGTTGGGAGGTTGTCGGAGATCCCAGGCCGAGAGAGGAGTGTCTCGTCCACATCTGCGAGATCTGGACTGATCTGCGTCCCGTGAGCCTACGTCGCAACACGCAGGTGGCGGAGTCATGACGCCGATTCCGGCCTTAGCGCCCCCCGTTTTCCATCACGTTGGGGTGCAGACTGCTGACCTGGAAAATGCGCTCGCCTGGTATGTCGACTTCTTCGGGTGTGAGCCCACTTGGATGCTGACAAGCTTTTCCCCACTCACGATCAGCAGGCTGCCCGGCATCGGAACCCTGGTTGAGCTGGTAGTCGGCTGTGTGCGGTTCCACTTGTTCGACCGTCAAGAGGCAGTTTCAGAGCCGTCTCACGCAACGGTGCCGCAGTACCAGCACCTGTGCTTTCAAGTGCGGTCGCCAGACGAGCTGCGCCGCTGGCGCAGGCACTGGCAGGAACTGCATCGGTCTGCTCGCTACATCTTTGTATTGGACGAACAGCCGACCGAGGTGGTGGTAGACGCCAACGGGATCGAGTGCTTCTACTGCCGAGACGTCAATGGCCTGGAGTTTGAGTTCACCTATACCCCGGAGACCGCGCAGTGACCATGAAAATCCTTGCCGACATGCGTGACCCACAAGTGACGGAATGGAACTACGGTGCATATCGGTATGGGTTGGAGCCGCTCTACCTGCCAAACTCCAAAGAATGCGTGGAACGAGGCAGGTTCGGCGCTTTGATGCCCAAGCCCTGCGATTTGGATGCCGTGAGGTTAGCGGAGCCACCCGACCTGGACCTGCTCGACGAGGTGTTCTGGTTCCGATGGATCACCGGTCACCAAATAACCTTCGTCCTTTGGCAGCTAACAGCCCGAATACTGGGACGACCAACCATGGACCAGGAGACGGCCGAAGTCCTGACTTTTCTGGCTGAAGGCTACAGCGCCATCCTTCTCTACACGAGCTCCTGCACACGCGACTCCTACGAACGCGTGATCCGGCCCTCGATGTACCGCCAGCACCACGGCTTCAGCGGGAGCTGGGCACCGGACTACATGTTGGTGAGGTCGCTATACAACGGTCGGGCCCTAGCGTCGGAACCACGTGACACGACGGAGCGCTTGCACCGGGCTGTGCGGGTGAACCAGCTTGTGCACGCAGCAGTGGCAGCCCGGCTCGTGCCGGGCAGCGAGTCATTGTTGCGTACCTCCATATCGGAGATTCGGCTGCAACCTCGGTCCACGCTCGGGGTGGTCTACGACCAATTCTTCATGACTGTGCGCGAACCGGTCCCCGACGAAGAGATCATTAGCCAGCTAATACGGCGCTTGCGCGCCGTATTGATCGACGTGTGGCGCAACGGGCTCTATCCGGGCGGGTCCGAATCCTACGAGGGACTACCTCCAGAGCTGCGGACACCGTTTATCAGCGAGTGTGAGCACCGGTTCGACGGTATCGCGACCGGGTTGGCGCTGCTGGCCGGCGGCTTAGCGGAATCGAAGGAACGACAGAGGGTGCGAAATGCTTGACCGGAAGATGTTCGTTATGCCTCTTTCCTCAGAGGCTAGAGCCGGGTGCGCGATCCTGGCTCAAACGAATGGCTGCGATGAGACGATCGTCCTCGCCGCTGCGGTGTGCAGCGTGATATTCCGCCACACTAGAGAAGAGGATTTCGTTGTCTCAGGTCGGGTAATGCGCATAACAGACAAGACCCGGTTCCGCGATTTGCTGCTACCTGGCCCCACCGGTTGCGCCGGTCGAGTGGTAGACGTCCGACTAGTACACGAAACGGGCGAGCTTTACGTCACCGCGGAGGATGGAGCGGCCTGGCAGTCGTCGTTCGACAGTCTCCTGCGACACGCGACGGCCGAGCCGGATTGCCCCGTCGGTTCGTTGCGGTTGCTTTCTCCTGAGGAGATCAAACGCGCGTTTGCAGAGATCCAGGCCGATGTCGCGCCAGGCTCAAATCCAGAAGTCCTACACGCGCCTTTTGAGCGATTGGCTCGCGACTACCCAGAACGGTCTGCGCTGATCACCTCCGGAACGACGCTTTCGTATGGTCAACTGAACGAGCGTGCAGATCGTTTCGCTGCCCACCTCGTACGGCTAGGCGCCGGACCTGATACTCCGGTTGGTGTGCTTGTGGAGCGCTCAGCTGAGCTGGTCGTCGCACTATTGGGGGCCCTCAAGTGCGGTGCACCGTTTATCCCGCTCGACCGACGGATGCCGTTCGCTAGGGTGCAGGATGTTCTTCGGGCCGCGGGTACGCACCTACTGATTGACCGCGACGCAGTTTTGGCCGGTACCAGTGTCGAATCCCCGCCCTGCGATACGACCGTAACCCCCGCTCATCCCGCATACATGTATTTCACCTCCGGTTCGACCGGCACGCCCAAAGGCGTCGTTATCGACCATCGGTGCGCCGCGCTTCGGGTCGACTGGATTGTGAGTCGCTATGGCCTAAGTCGAGACTCGATTGTTCTCCACAAGTGCCCCCTCATCTTTGATGTGGCGGTAATCGAAATCATGGCGCCGCTGAATTCTGGAGCGGCCTGCAGGATTGCTGAGCCGGATACTGAGGCGGACGTAGAACGGTTGGCTGGGCTGCTGCAGAACGGTGATGTGACGTTCGTGCACTTCGTCCCCTCAATGCTGAAAACCTTTCTCGCAGGAGTCGGCGATATGAAGTTCCCAGCAGTGCGGTGGGTCCAAACTTCGGGAGAAGCGATGCCTGCGCGGCTGCTTGACCAGGTCAAGGAGTGTTTCGGCAACGCAGAGTTCCATTCGGTCTACGGCCAAACCGAGACCTCTGAGGTCGCCTGCTGGTCCGGGACCGACAAGTCGGGTCAGTTGGAGGTTCCAATAGGCAGGCAGGTGGGGGTCTACCGACTGTATGTGCTAGACGAGGCACTGAATCCGGTACCGCCGGGAGTCCAGGGAGAGATCTGCATCGCAGGGGTTGGAGGCCTGGCTCGCGGCTACCATAACCAGCCCGCGCTGACCGCGGAAAGGTTTGTCCCTCATCCTCAGCCGCTTGTCTCCGGAGAGCGGCTGTATCGCACCGGCGACCTAGGAGTCCTGGACGCGACAGGCGAGATACTGTTCCGTGGCAGAGCTGACACGCAGGCGAAAATCCGGGGAGCCAGGGTCGAACCCGTCGAGGTGGAGGCCATGCTAGCCCAGGCTCCGCGGGTCCGAGACTGCGCGGTGGTGGTTGTTCAGGATGGTCACGGCGACAACGAGCTGGTCGCGTACGTCGTCGGTGACAAACTGTCTCGCGACGAACTGGATGCCTGGCTGGTCGCGCGGTTGCCGAGTTACATGGTCCCTGCTGTCTACATGCTCATGGACTCGCTGCCTATGACCGGATCAGGCAAGCTGGACCGTAGCGCACTACCGGCACCGACCCCAGCTGACCGGGGGGCCCGGAGCACATCAGGGGAGGCCCGGACGCAGCTGGAAGCTGAGCTATCCGCTCTGGTCGCGTTCGTTCTAGGGGTTCCCGAGGTGGGCAGGACCGATGGCTTCTTCGCCATCGGTGGTACCTCGTTGAACGCGACCCGGGTTCTGGTGCGGATCAACGCGCTCTTCGGAGTCACCGTCGATGTTGCCGACTTCTTCGCCGATCCCACCGTTCGAGGTCTGGCCGCACAGGTCGAACGCGGGCTTTTCGAGCTGGTCTCTTCCTTAACGGAAGCAGAGGCAGCACAGCGTCTCGCTGAGCTCGACTCCGCGGCAGGCGAGACACGATGACTATGACGCCAGAGCAGCGGGAACTGATGCGGCGCATCCTCGACCGGCGTTTTTCTGCAGCTCGACGGTTACCGACCCGAGAGCGCGGCACTCGGGTGCCGCTGACCCCATCACAGGCTGGCATCTGGTTCTTCACCCAGCTGTATCCCGACAGCGCCGAGTACAACGTCTTCGATTTACTCGGGGTCCCTATGGTGCTGGGGGCGGCGGACCTGCGCCGCGCACTGGCCAGCATGGTCGAGCGCCACGACGCGTTGCGGCTTTACATCACGTTGGAGGACGGCAAACCCTATCAGTACGATCGGCCACCCTTCGAACCTCAAGTTGGCTGGCATGACCTGCGCGATCTGCCAGATGCCGAGGCTATAAGGCGGGCAGAGGACATCGCCAACGGGTGCGCCCAGACCCTGCTGCCGGTTGACGGGTCACCGCTGTTCTGTGCATCGGGGATCGCGATGCCTGGCAACCGGACACTGGTGGTGCTGGTCCTTCACCACCTCGTCACCGATTACGTATCGTTCACGGTGCTCATCGAGGAGCTGAGCGCGCTCCTGGCCGGCGGCTCACTGACGCCCGCGCCAGAAGCAGGATTTCTCGACTACGCTGCTTGGCTCGATCGGACCACCGACCCCGGCCGTGTCGCCGCCGAGCTGGTGTACTGGACCAACAAACTCACAGGCGACCTGCCTGTCCTCGACATGCCTAGTGACCGAGCCCGGCCTGAGCGGTCGAGTCGACGCGGACACGCGGTCGCTTTCGCCCTCGTGCCGGAGACGGTTGCCGCGCTGCGGCGGCTGGCTGCGGAGGAAGAGACCACGTTGTTCACAGTGGTCCTGGCGGCCTACAAGGTGCTGCTGATGCGATTGGGCGGCCAGCGTGACGTGATCGTGGGCACCGCGCTTGCGGGCCGCGACCATCCCGATGCCGAACGCATCGTTGGATGCTTCATCAAGTCGCTGCCGCTGCGCACGTACATCGACCCCGCAACCACTTTTCGCAAGCTGGTCAGGGCCGTACACACGACTGTAGTCGAAGCACAGGACCATCAAACTGTGCCCTTCGCACAGATCGTTGCCGCGCTAGGGGCACCGCATGGCATCGGCGTCCATCCAGTCTTCCAAGCGGAGTTCGGTTTGGTCGCTCTCGACGGACTGCAGCTTTCTGGAGCCGAGATCAATCCAATCACATTGCTCGACTATAACCAGGCCAAGTGGGACATTTCTGTCACGCTCTGGGATTCGGCACAGCGCGTTTCGGGCACTATGGAGTGCTCGGCTGACTTGTTCGATCAGCCGACAGTGGCCCGGTTCTGCGAGATCTACCAGCATCTCTGCGGGTTACTTGCCGCACAACCGAATTTGGCTGTGGGCCGCCACCCGTTAGTTTCCGACGCCGAGCGCCACCGCATCTTGCATGAATTTGACGGGCGAAGGTCGGTCACCATTGCCCAAGCAACCCTAGCTGAGTTGTTCGAAGCTCAGGTGCGGCGAACGCCCGACGCCGTGGCCGTCGAACAAGGCGAACGCACCTTAGCTTACCGGGAGTTCAACGCGCGGGCCAACCAAGCCGCATGGGCACTGCGGGAGCTAGGAGTCCGGCGCGGAGCGCCGGTGGCGCTGCTCATGCAGCGCAGTATGGACATGCTCGTCGCAATCTATGCGGTTACCAAAAGCGGAGGCGTATACGTTCCGCTCGATCCCGAACTACCGGACCTGCGACTGGCTCACATGCTCGAAGACACCGCCCCCGAGATCACGATCATCGACAGGCGCCGGGAGGTTCGGGTGCCGGGCCGGGCACTCCCCTACGCCGAGCTGATGGAACTCTCCGCGACCATGTCCGCGCATGACCCAGTAAACAAAGGTTCCGGCGGCAATCTGTCTCATTTGCTCTACACCTCTGGGTCTACCGGCAAGCCGAAGGCGGTGGCGTGCCCAGTAGAGACTGCAGTCGCCGACATTCTGTATATGCAACGCCAGCTGAAGTACCAGACGGATGACGCGATCCTGTTCAAGACCTCGTACGGCTTTGACACGTCGCTGTGGGAGATTTTCTGGCCCCTGTATGTCGGCGCACGCATCGTGGTGTGCCCGCCAGGTGCGGAGCGGGATCCAGCAGGGCTTATCGAGCAGATCGAGAAGCATAGCGTTACCGTCGTCGATCTGACACCGACAGTGCTGCGTGCGGTGCTCGACCTGCTTGAACCTGGCCGCTGTCCGTCGTTGCGCTACTTGCACACTGGCGGTGAAATGGTGACTGCAGACCTACGTGATGATTTCTGTTCTCGCTCCGGCGCGGAGTTGGTTAACGGCTATGGCCCGACTGAAACTGGTTGTGCAGTCACCGCGATTCTGAAGGCATCGCCAGACAACCCCACTGTGCCGCTGGGTCGTCCGCACCCCCACTTCCGTCTATACGTACTAGACGAAGCGTTGAACATGATGCCGATCGGAATCCCAGGTGAGGCGTATCTCAGTGCAGAGGTCGGAATCGCGCATGGCTATTTTCAGCGTCCCAGGTTGACCGCCGAGCGATTCCTGCCTGATCCGTACGGGCCGCCAGGTCGCCGCATGTACCGCACGGGGGATCTCTGCAAGTACATGGCGGACGGCACGGTTACGATCCGCGGCCGCGTGGACTCGCAGATTAAGGTTCGAGGGCTCCGGGTCGAGCTTGAAGAGATCGAGTCCGTGCTGCGCGGGGCGCCAGGGGTCTCCGAATGCGCTGTGATACCTGTCGGAGCAGATATGGCTTTAGCGCTAGCCGCATTCGTCGTGATGGAGTTTGGAGAGACCTTGGATGTTGGTGGAGTCCGTGGCTACCTAGCGCAGCGGCTACCTCGACACATGGTGCCCGCCGGAGTCCAGATCGTAGACAATCTGCCGGTCAATGTCAACGGCAAAATCGACCGACAAGCTCTACTCGGATTGTGGCGGGAGGACACGATCCAGACCAACTCCGCCCTGGTCGCGCCGACCGACGAGTTGGAACGACAGCTAGCCGAGGTCTTTGGCGCAGCCCTCGGCCTCTCGCATGTTGGCGTGACCGACAGTTTCTTTGACCTCGGCGGCCATTCACTTCTCGTATTTAGGCTGATTGCAGCCTGCCAACGGCAGCTAGGAATCAAGCCACAGGTCCAGGACGTATTCGCCGCGCCCACCGTGCGGGAGTTAGCCGACCTGCTACGCACTCAGGGGCCCGATCCGCAACGGAGCCTGGTGGCTCTTGGGCCAAGGCCAGGAAGGCCGCTGGTCGTGTTCGTTCATGGTTCGGACGGCTCGGCTCTACCCTTCCATAACGTCGCCCGTCATCTCGGCAGGGAGTACTCGGTCCATGCTGTGAGGGCGGTCGACGGCGAGACATATGCCGACACAATCGAAGAGTTGGCGGCCCAGTACCTGACAGAGATCGACAAGATACGCGGGCTGAGCCCTGTGTGTCTGGCTGGTTGGTCGGTGGGGGGATGCATCGCACTGGAGATGGCGAGGCAGTGGCGACTGCGTGGAATCAAGGTACCTGCAGTACTAATGCTCGACGCATGGCCGCCGCTGGCTGTAAACGCCACCGCCGCGGCCCGGGAGTCGGTGCGAGAAGCCATCCACACAACGAGAATCCCGACAGTCGATGCGGAGGAAAAAGGTCGTCTGACCCGGATCGACGAACGTCACCGCCACGCGCTTTTGGAGTACCGACCAGCGCCCTACGACGGTGAAATCATATTGCTACGGGCAGCCGATCAGACTGATCGGCTCCAGGAAATCGACTCTGTCCCTGATTACGGATGGGGCCGAGTGATCGACCGTGTAGTGGTCCGGCCGATCCCAGGCAGCCACTACACGTTATTAGAACCGGAACACGCGTTGAGTCTTGCCGCCGTGATTCGTGACCTCGTTGATGAGCGGATTTCCTTCGCCGAACTGTGACGGGTGGATTGTGATGAGTGAGGTATGGAGCCTCCTTAACCGGCTTCGCGCGGACGGTGTTCAGCTGTGGACCCACGAAGGACGGCTGCGTTACAGCTCAGAAGGCGCCCTAGACACCGACCTGCTGGTCCAAATACGCAAGCGAAAGCCCGAGATCATCGCACTGCTGGAAGGAGCTGTCTCTGATCCCCCGCTGGGAAGCATCCCGCGGTCCGCCACGCTCCCAATGTCGCTCACCCAGGAGGGTCTATGGTTCCTGGAACAGCTGGGGGTCGTTGGCTCTGCTTATAACGTAGTTACTGCCGTACGGATCGAGGGCGCGCTCGACGTGCCTGTACTAAGGCGGGCTGTACGCGAGATCGTGCGTCGACATGAGATCCTTCGCACTCGTTTCCGGTCCGTGGACGGTGTCGGTTCTCAGCTGGTCGCAAGTGACGAGGTCCAGTTCGAAGTCACGGAGACGAGTACCCCGGACGTACGGGCGATCATCCGTAAACACGCGGAACGGCAGTTCAACTTGGAACACGATGATTTATTTGTGGTCGAGGTTGCGAGGCTTGCAGCAGAGGAATACCTCCTGGTAATTAATGCGCACCATCTGATCTATGACGGGACTTCATCGGGCATCTTCTTTCGGGAACTCCAAACGCTCTACGCCGCATATCTGCAGGGGATTTCCTCGCCGCTTCCTGAGCCAACGGTGCAGTACGCCGATTTCTCGATATGGCAGCGTCAGCGACTCAAGGGCGACAATCTCGACTACCACCTGAAGTACTGGCGAAACCGGCTAGACGGAGCACCCGACAGCCTCGATCTGCCGCTGGACCATCCACGGCCGTCGGTTCCCGACTTCAAAGGCGACCTGTTCGGGTTCTATATCCCTGCGCTGCTAATGGAGTCGCTTACGGCTCTCGGTAGACGCCACCAAGCCACCCTGGCTATGGTCTTACTCGCCGGCTACCATGCCCTGCTATCGTCATGGAGCGGTCAGACGGATATCAGCGTGGGCCTTCCTGTTGACGGACGCGTCCATCCCGAGACAGAGGGCCTGATCGGCTATTTCCTCAGCACGGTCGTCGTGCGGACGGATCTAAGTGCCGTGTCCTCCTTCGCCGAGCTATTGAGGCAGGTCAGGGTCAGGGTCCTTGAGGGATATGAACACCGGGACTTGCCATTCCACCAGCTGGTAGCCGGCCTCGGCCCCGGTCGGCGAAACCTATGGCAGCCGTTGTTCCAGGTAATGTTTTCGCACCTGATCCAGGAGACCCCAGGGCTCGACTCCCTCACTCTCACTATGGTTGAGCCGGAGGATTCGGCGGCCAAGTTCGACCTTTCGCTTTTCGTCGCGGAGACGCCTGAGGGGGTTGTGGGCAGTTTTGAATACGCCGCAAGTCTTTTTGATCGGGACACTATCGCTCGCTTGTCCGAGAGATACCTCCTGCTCTTGAGGGCCGTGGCGGCGACCCCCGATACGCCGATCGGTGAGCTGGACCTGCTGTCGGACGCCGAACGACAGATGGTGCTGGTCACCTGGAATGCGACCGAGATGGCCGCTGATTCGGACCGTTGTCTGCACGCCTTGTTCGAGGATCAGGCCAATCGCCAACCTGACCGCACTATCGTCGAGTTCGAAGGCCAGACGCTCACATACGCTGCTCTTGAAGCACGGGCCAACCAAGTGGCCAACCGGCTCCGAGCACTTGGCGCATGCCCGGAACGGCCGGTCGCTATTCGTGCGGAACGGTCGTTGGACCTGGTCGCAGGACTGCTCGGCATCCTGAAGTCTGGTGCCCCCTATGTCCCGATAGACCCGGGTTATCCTCTCGACCGGCAGACGCTGATGATATCCGACAGCGGAGCCTCGATTCTGCTCTCGCAGCGAAGCCTGCTGTCGCAGCAGAGCGTGGCACCCGATCTATCCGTCATTACCTTGGACGACCCGGGGGAATGGTCTGGTTGGCCCATCGACCGGCCCCAGCCCGTGGCTTCTTCCGACAACCTCGCCTACCTGATCTATACCTCCGGCTCCACCGGCGGTCCCAAAGGTGTGGCCGTTACTCACCGTGCGGTGGTCGGCCGGATCGAGGGGATGCAGCGCTCGTACGCCCTGGACAGCAGCGACGCGGTGCTCCAGAAGACGCCGATCAGCTTCGACGTCTCGCTCTGGGAGATTTTCTGGCCTCTTATTTCGGGCGCTCGTCTGGTGCTCGCTGCCCCGGGCGGGCAGCGCGACCCAGCCTACCTGTGCGAGCTTATCGAACGCCGGCAAATCACGACTGCACACTTTGTCCCCTCGATGCTTGCAGCGTTCCTGGCCGACGAAAGCGCGAGCGGCAGCTGTCGTTCACTACGCCGGGTGATTTGCAGCGGCGAAGAACTATCGAGGGAGTTAACCGACCGTTTTTTTGAAATCTTTGGTTGCGAACTCTACAACCGTTATGGTCCCACAGAGGCAACGATCGAAGTCAGCTCTTGGCCGTGCGGTAGGGGTGAACAGGGCCGGGTTCCGATCGGTCGCCCGGTATCGAACACCACGCTCTATGTCTTGGACGACAGAATGCGACCGACCCCTATTGGTGTGGCTGGAGAGCTTTTCATAGGTGGAACTCAGCTGGCACGTGGTTACATTGGACGTCCAGGGCTTACTGCCGCAAGTTTCGTGCCCGATCCGTATGGCCCGCCGGGCTCGCGGTTGTATCGGTCCGGCGATCTGGTCAAGGCGCGGTCCGACGGAGCTATGGAGTTCCTCGGCCGACTCGACCATCAGGTGAAGATTCGCGGGTACCGGGTTGAGCTGGGCGAGATCGAGAACGCCCTTCGGGCCGTCCCCGGTGTTACGGACGCGGCTGTCGTGGCCCATGAGCTCAGGCCAGGTGATAGACGATTGGTCGGTTACGTTGCTCGGGTTGGGGAACTCTCGATGGCGGATCTCCGATCTCGGCTGAGGAAGTCGTTGCCTGAGTACATGGTGCCAGTTGCTTTCGTGCCGCTTGACCAATTACCTCTGACGACCAGTGGGAAACTGGATCGTCGGGCGTTGCCTTTGCCGGACGCTGAAAGCTTCGATTCCGGATTCGTTGCCCCTCGCACGCCGCGCGAAAGACTATTGGCCCAGATCTGGTGCGAGGTGCTGAGCATCGAGCGGGTTGGCGTTCTGGACAGCTTCTTCTCCGTGGGCGGCCACTCGCTCTTGGCGACGCAAGTAGTTACTCGAGTTAGGGAGCGTCTGGGCGCTGTGGTTACCCTGCGCGAGTTCTATTCGATGCCGACGGTTGCTGACCTTGCTCGACTTACCGAGGCTGCAGGCAAAGTGGGTGCCATGGAGCCGGGCATTCACTTGGGCTATATTCCAAGGCGGTTTGAGCCCGACAAGTGGCTGCGACGACTCACGCCCGCTGGATCTCTAGTGGTATTTGTTCTTCCCGGAGCGGGAATGGGGCCGAGTGCGCTGCGCGGCTGGCAGGTATCCAATCCTGCCGGAGTGGAGGTCGTCGCTATACACCTTCCCGGCAGGGAGGAGCGCATCGATGAGCCAGTTATGACGCACATCGACCCGCTCGCCGACCAGATCGCTCGAAGTATTGACACCTATAGCGACCGTCCATACATTGTCTTTGGTCACAGTGCCGGGGCTCTCATCGGCTATGAGGTAGTCAGACGCACCGCCCGCCCGCCTCTGCTATTTGCCGTAGCCGCCGCGCCGCCTCCAAGTCTGGCGGCCGACAACACAGACGCGACTGACGGGGAACTACTGGAGTCCCTTGCAGATTCGGGCGTTGTTCCCCCAGAGATTCTTAAAGACCCGTCGGCGGTATCGATGTTCCTACCACCGTTGCGCGCTGACCTGTCAGTTAGTGTATCGTGTCGGAGGCCTCTGATACCGACTGAACTGCCGGGAATCCCTATCCATGCTTTCGCTGGTAGTGCCGATGACGCTGTACTCGTCAGCGATTGCGCGGCCTGGGCAAATTGGACTTCCGCCGCATTCAGACTTCACATGATTGATGGAGGCCACTTTTTCGCTTTCAGTCATGGCGAAAAGATCCTGAGTGCCCTCGTCGAGGCCGCGTGCGGCTTCCACAGGAGGACAGTGTCCGACGACGGTTGAGGTCAGGCTTCTCCACAATCTAAAAAGCTCAGAGTCAGAGACATCTGCTTTGAGAACTTGATGTACTGCTTCACGCATCACCATTATTCAACGATTCTGCTGCAAATAACCGGGGCGACCTGAGACTTGAGTATGGCGCCGCCTTTTCGATTCCGCTCTCGGTAGGATATTTTGTTTGGGTGGGATCGAGAAACAAATAGAGTTTCGGGAAGACCTTGCGATGTTTGGAAGAGGTAAGGAGCTCGCATGCGCTGGAACGACATCTATATCGACTCGTGCGCCGCGAAATTGGGGCGCCGTGAGAACGTCGGTACGGCGGTCGAGGAGGGACGTTATGACGCCAAAGAAGCTGCTGTCGAAGGTTATTGGTCGGTTTGTGTAGCGGATCAGGGTCCGGCGATTGCGTTCGCTGTGACTGCGGCTGAACGAGCGCTCAAGCGGACGGAGGTCGCACCGCCTGACTTCGTAATCGTCCTTCACTCTAGTTGCAGCAACCAAGGCCTCGATCATTTCGCGCCTGCATCGTACGTTCAGGGCCGAACCATTGGCGGCGTAGCAGCTGCGATGGAGGTGAAGCAGTACTCTAATGGCGGGTTGGCGGCGTTGGAGATTGGCGCGGCATACTTGCAGGCGAGTTCCAAGACTTCAGCGGCGTTGCTGACCACCAGCGATATCTTTGCCTTACCGGCCTTCGACCGCTACCGATCCGACAAGGGTGTCGTGTTCGGTGACGGTGGTACCGGTCTTGTTCTGACCCGGCGCAGTGGGGTTGCGAAATTGTTGTCGACCAATGTGATAAGCGATGGCACCTACGGTGCGGTCTACATAGGAAACGACATCGGCACTGGGATCGTTGGCTCGGATACTGTCGTTGGTCCAGTAGATCTACGAGCCCGTCGCAAAGAGTACCTGATAGATAACATGGCACTCCTGATGAAGGTTGTCGAGTCGATGACGAAACGACAATGTGACAGCGTCCGAGGCGCGTTGGCAGACGCGGACCTGAGCTGTCGCGATATCGATCGCTGGATACTCACTAATGTCGGGCAGTCAATGGTGGACCGGCAGTTCAATCACGAGTTCGCTATCGAGGAGGTCGCTACGACCTGGAACTGGGGTCGCGAGGTCGGCCACCTTGGCGCGGCCGACCAGATCGCGGGTCTGACCTACTTGCTGGAGACTGGAGCCCTAAACCCTGGCGATCGCGTTGCATTGTGCGGAGTAGGCATGGGCTTCACGTACGCCTGTGCCGTGCTGGAGATCATTGAGCGGCCCGAATGGTCGCTGACAGCCGCCTGATCGGGTGCGGACCAGGGTCGTGAGTGGGAAGTGTGATTACGAGAAAAATAGCAGACTTACTCTAACCTAAGGGAACTTATGGAAAGTGTGGCCGATTTACTTATCGAACGGGCGTGTAGCCACGGACCGAAGATCGCTGTCGAGTCTGGAAAGGACAATCTCTCTTACGATAATCTGCTTGGTCTCGCTCGACGATATGCTAAATGGTATCGAATGTCGGGTCTGGAAGGGGGCGATCGTGTCGCAATCCTTCTACCTCGGAGCATATCGGCTCTTGCAGCTTTTTTTGGTGTCCACCTCGCGAATGGAATTGTCGTCTTTGTGGGCGACAGTCTGAAGGGTCCACAAATCTCGTATATCCTTGAGCATAGCCAGGCCAAGCTAGTGGTTACCCACAAAAGGCTACGCAATCGAGTCGAGGTGCGTGCGCATATTTTGGATGTGTCGGAGCTTCCGCTAGCCGAGGCTGGAGGTTATATTTCGACGTCCACCAAAAGCGGGGATCTCGCCGCGCTGATTTACACATCCGGCTCGACGGGTAAGCCTAAAGGGATCATGGTTACTCACGGCAATCTCTTGGCCGGCGCGAGAATCGTGGCCAATTATCTAAATTTGAACCCGTCAGATCGTGTGCTTTCTATTTTGCCATGGAACTTCGACTACGGCCTGAATCAAGTTTTGTCAACATTCTATGCGGCCGGGACGGTTGTGATAGGACGGTCCGGGTTTGCGCCTGACGTCTGTCGACTGCTACACGAGGCTGAGATCACCGGTTTGGCTGGTGTGCCTCCGATGTGGGCATTGCTGACTAAGCACCCATCCCCGCTGCCGAAGATGGCGCTGCCACATCTCCGCTATATTACTAATTCTGGTGGCATGTTGCCGCCCTCGACTATCAATTCAATCCGCGCTGCACACCCTCACCTCGATATATACCTCATGTATGGGCTAACCGAAGCTTTTAGATCGACATATCTTCCCCCTGATCTCGTGGACTTGTATCCCGACTCAATTGGCATACCAATTGCTGAGACAAAGCTAATGGTGGTCGGCGAAGATGGCACGGAATGTGCTTCGGATGTTGTGGGGGAATTGGTGCACGGGGGCGTCACGGTAGCTGCCGGATACTGGCGTGACGAAGACACCACGGCACGAGTATTCCGCCCCATCTCCGGCGCTGTCGCTGGTTCCGTTTCTGAGATCGTCGTCTATTCGGGCGACTATGTCCGACGCGATAAGAATGGATTGTTGTATTACGTAGGGCGGCGAGATGAGCTCTTCAAATCCCGCGGCATCCGGGTCAACCCAAGTGAGATAGAAGCAAGCTTGCTCGCTTGCAAGTTTGTGAGCGAGGCTGTAGTGATGGGCGTGTCGAACTCATCTGCCGATGCTTCGATTGTCGCTGTAGTAGTTCCTACCGATATCGATGTGGAGGATCGCCTATGGGAGCACTGCGAAAAGTATTTACCGGGACATCTGCAACCAGATAAAATCATCATGGTCTCCGCGCTGCCCCGTACTAGCACGCTGAAATTAGATCGAAGTGCGATCCGTAAGAAGTATTCGACGTCCTATTCAAAGGCTATATCATGAGGCGTCAATTCGACGAGGAGCTATTACTTCCTTTGGAGGAGTTCGCTCAACTCCATCGGTATACTGTCCGAGCCGCGGGCGTCGATCTAATCGACCTTTCCTATCCTAACCCGCTCTTTCACCGCGACGTCCGAGCGCGCGAACTGCTACAAGAAATCGCTGAAAAGCTAGAACCACGTTCATTGCAATACACTCCGTTTGGAGGCGCGACGGTTGTACGTCGGAGGATTGCGGCTTCGCTTAAATGGACTGGATTGTGTTTCGGGTATAGAGACGTGGTACTGACGCCGGGTGCGACTGCAGCATTGTGCGTTGCATTGTTCGCACTATTTCAGCCAGGCGACGAAATCATCCTTGTGACGCCCTGTTGGATGGACTACCCGATCTATTTGAAACGCTTCGGGCTCGTGGCCCGCATGGTGGCGTCCAGGCCGGACAAGCGCCTGGATCTCGATGCCGTATCCGCTGCTTGCAGCACGCGGACGGCAGGGATAATAGTGAGCCAACCGTCCTGTCCAACAGGTGTTCTGATGACGGCTGCAGAACTTTCTGGTTTGGCAGAGGTATTAACGGCCGCTACTGCATATGGGCGGACCGCGCCGGTCCTGATTAGTGACGAGGTGCATCGCGACCAGACGTGGGCTGACGTTACGTTTAGCACCCCGCTCAGCTATTACCCTGCAGCGCTGAGTGTATATTCCTTTGGTAAGGCATGGTCCATGCAGGGACAACGGACAGGATACATCGCCCTGTCGCCGAATTTTCCGGATGGTAACGAGGTACGCCTACAGCTTGAGCGAGCAATGCGTGTTACCGGGTTCTGCGCACCGACTGCGCTTATGCAAGCGGTTGCCGGCGCTCTGGCGGGAATGCAGCCACACCGAGAAGGCTTGGCTTTCGACCAACAGGTCTTTAGGCGGGGGCTTGACGAACTGGGCTACAGGGTCACGCCGGGACAGGGGTCGTGCTTCATCTACGCGGAGTGCCCAGGTGGCGATGATATCGAATTTGTCCGGAAGGCGGCTCGGGAAGGTCTGCTGATCATGCCGTCAAGCATATTTTATGAGCCTGGATATTTTCGGCTTGCTCTTAATGTTGGTGCAGATCGCGTCGATGACGTCATGGAACGGTTGTCCTGCGTCGTTAGTTAGGGTATGGTTCTGATGAATACTGAAAACGTTAGTGCAGAGTCGATTGCCGACAATTTGGAAGCTCGTGTCCGCCGCATCGGACAAATCGATGCTAATGAAATCGAATTCAATCGCTCGGTGCACTTGTTCGAGATGGGATACCTCGATTCCATGGGTGCAGTGCGACTGATCGAATTCATCGAGGGCACGTATTGCCTGAAGCTTTCGGAAGAGCAATTGAATGACTCAACATTCAGGTCAATTAATGGCATGGCTAGAATTGTTGCAAATATACTATCCCAACGTAATGTGGCATAAGTTTCGGATCCGTGCTGTCAACGCGGATCATGAAATGTCTGTCCGCCGACGTTGTGGCGATTGCGCTGTTTGTCGCCTGCGACCTCACTCCAGCGACTGATCGCGATCAGCTTGATCCGGGAACGAGCCTCGCACCGATCGAGAACGAGCTCGACATGAAAGCCGCGCTTAACAATAGTGGGTTCTCGATCTGGATCTGCGCATCGTAGGTGGATCAACTATGCGTCGGGCAGTGACGCGCATGGATGCCTTCAGGGAGGGAACGCCAAGCGCTCGTGGGCACGGTTGACAGGGCGGCGAGTCGGTGAGGCAGAATGCACAGTTGTGAAAGGTCGCTTCACGGGCTGGTCGGATGCCGCGTTCGATGTTCTATTGCGTCTGGAGGGTGTCCCCTCGACGCACGTTCGGGCGGCGGTGCGCAATGATCGTGAACGTCTGGTTCGGCAGCCAATGGTCGCGTTGCTTGAAGAGCTGGCCACCGTGTCAAGCATATTCGAGGATCACTCGGTCTCGCATTTCCGTACTAATCCGTGGTGGTGGCAGCACCAATGCGCGGTTGCCCGGCTGGGGCGAAATATAGAAATTAGCCTACGTTTCGATCTCGATGGTCTGCGGATACAAGGTGCATGGTGGTATCCGGACTCATGTCAAGTCGATAGCTTTCGAGCGGCTGTGGCAGACGATGTGGCTGGCAGTCAGCTTCAGGAGATTATCGAGAACTTGGAAGAACGTGGATTCGGGATCGAAGGCGATGTAATGAGTCGAGTTCCGCGAGGCTACCCGCGGAATCACCCACGGGCAGACTTATTACGTCATCGCTCGGTGCTGGCTATTGAGCACCTTGGCTGCGATGAATGGCTATACACGCCCACCGTAATCGATCGGGTGCTCGCCGCAACTGATGAGCTCTACCCATTAATGTCCTGGCTAGTCGATCATGTCGGCAGTGCTTCGAATAGCGGTTGATCTTCGCGTTCAGCCGTAGTAAATGTGGCTCACAATTTCCTCAACCGCTTGGCGGTTCGTATTCTACCCTAGTAACTTCACCTGACTTCGGCCAGATTAGTGCGCAGGTGCGTCGGGGCTGTGGATTTGGCGAAGGATCTCGTGGAGGTCGGCTGGTAGCGGGTCTGCGGCGGTGAGTGTTGGTTGCCGGCGTCGACGGTGGGGTATCGGCGTGTGGTTTGAACGAATTTCTTTATGCTCCATCCGGTTCGGGTTGCGATCCCCGGCTGCGTGGAAGTAGTGGTAGGTGAATGCGTCACTGCCACTGTCGAATCCGAGGTCGGTCGTGTCCTTGCATATGTCGCTTCCCGGTTGGGCGCTGGCCCAGTCGTTGTGGAACCATGCCAGGAACTTCTCGATGTCATGCTCGGCCTCGCGAATGTGAAGCATCGGATTGTGGGCTGTTCCCCCTGGTTCGCTCCCATGGCTTCACCGTACGGTCGTCGGCAAGTTGTTTTTGACGACACTCTCCGCGGAGCTGGAAGCCTTTGGCCAGCACGGTTCTTCGCCGACAAGGCTACCCAACCGCTACAGAGATTGTGAGCTGACTTCAGCGTGCAACCGATCCGCTACGTCAAGCACCCGCAGTTCAGGCGCCCGTGTTGGACCGTGCCAGACTCGCCTGACGAAGTGCCCCAGGATGGCGGTCTTCGCCGGGCTGACGCCCCTTCGCTGAATGATGACGCTGTAGGCGATGATGAGGTCGGTGCAGGCGTCGAGGAGCGCGTGTCGGTTCCGTTGCGACGGTTCACGAGCCGTGGTGTCAACGCACGGCGCGCGGGCGGAGACGGCGCAGCATCGGCAGTCGATAGGCATGTTTCGCGAGGGCGGACCGCCAGCAGTGGTCTCGGGCGGCCAACCGCCAATGGCTGGCAAGCCACAGTGCGACGCCGAACACAAGCCAGCCGAGATGGGCCGACGGTGCCTTGTACGGAAATAGCAAGACTGATGCGAGGGAGTCGATCACGAGCAGTATGGCGAGGAATCGCGCGAGGCCGGGATAGAGTGCCCAGGCCAGCAGAAGTACCAGTGCAATGATCACGCTCAGCCCCGTCTGCCCCATGATCGATGCCCTTCTCGATGTTGAGCGAGCCTGTGGCTACCGGAATTGTCCGCCGGAGACCGATCGGCATCAAGAGGCCGAATGGGACCTCCACGCGACGATGATGAGCTACAACCGTCGACGACGACGTCGAACCGGCAGCGATCGCTGTCGCCGTGGGAGTCTCCGACGTCGCTGAACGTCCTGCGCGGCGTCATCCGACGCCGATCCTGGGTCAGTCGACGCGTCGTCGCGACGCGTCAACGTCGGAGTACAGACGATATCGGGTGATGGCGAGGGCTTGTCGACGTAGGGATCTGGAGGATCCGCGACCGGCTGACTGGCGGTAGGAGCACCGAGTCGGGCGAGAACCGCAGCGCGGTCGCTATCGCGGAGCCTGTGTTCCTCGTCAGCGATACGCTTTCGAAGCTCGGCGGCGAAATCCACGAGACGTTGGTCGATGCCCGGGAACGAGGGGGGTGGAGGGCTCAGGGTCGGGGGTGGCGTCCCAGACGGGATGAGCGCGGCGTGCTCGGTGAGCCAGTTTGCCGCTCCGACTGCTGAGATAAGTTCGGTGGTAGTGGACGCGTCGTCGGTGAGCGCCAATGTCTCAAGTTTCACCGCGCCGGTCGCGATGGCTGCGTCTGTGCGTCGGTTTGCTGTTTCGCGGGCGACCCATCGTTGAGCGCGGTCAGCCAACAGAGAGGCGGGGTCGCGGGTCCCCAACAGGGCGGTACCGAAGTCGGTGAAGTCGTCGGTGGTGATCGAACCGATCAACGTGTTGCTGTTCAGGCCGGTGGCCTCTGCGCGAGTGATCGCGTCTAGCAAGGCGGCGAAATGCCGGGAGCAGGCGGCTTCCCGGTACACCACCACAGGCAGGGCCCGGTATAGCAGGTACCGTCCGCGCTCGTCGGACAGCTGCTTGATGTAGTGCTCATGGTCGCGGCGCAGCCGGTTGAGACGCTGGATGCGCATCCGCCGGGTGAAGTTGTCCCGATCGGACTCGGGATCGGGAGCGTCGGGGGTACCCACTGTCGCAGCCGGTCCGGGGCTGCCGGTGAGGCGGCGTCGGAGTTCGTCGGCCAGATCGGCGAGTTCGGTGTCGACGCCGGGATGACGGCTGGGTACGGGTGGGCAGCCGGTCACGGGAGCGTCACGCAGCGCCCTGAACCGACCGGATTGCGCCAGCACTTCGCGGCGATTGATGGCCGCAGCGGCAGCAAACAGCGTCGGGTCGTCGGAGGTGTCCGCGGTCAACGTGTCCGTCGAGGTGGACACAGCTGCGGTCGCGGGGGTGAGGTGCTGCGCGATCCAGTCGTCGGCGCGAGCACACAGCACGGCTGCCACATCGCGGGCGGTGGCCAGGCTGTCGCCGAGGTCCTGGCCGTTGTTGGTGGTGATGTCGGCGACGAGGGCACGGCTGTCGAGTCGATGCTGATCGGCGAGCGCGATCGTGTCGAGCAGGGTTTGGAATCGGTCGGAGGTCTCGGCGTCGCGATAGAGCACGACAGGCAGCGCCCGGTCGAGCAGCCGACGGCTGCGTGCGTCGGCGAGTAGCTGGGTGATGTGGTCGTAGATGCCGCGCAGCCGCGCCGGGTCGTCGATGCGGTCTTGTTCGAGTCGCATGGTTTCGGTGGCGGTGAGATTGTCGTCCTCGCGAGCCAGGACCTTCGCGAACATTTGTTGTCCGGTGATCGGGTCTTCGGGCTGCTGCTCGCAGGTTGGGTCGAGGGCGTCGATTGCCTGGTAGATGTGGTTGGATTCCGCGCCGCGGGTGAGCCCGACGTAGGCAAGGGCACGCCCGAGGGTGGCGTTGATCAACAGGCGACACCGGTCGACGGTGCTGCCTTGGCTGCGATGCACGGTGGACGCGTAGCCGAGCTCGACGTTGGCGGCTGTGTAGTCCGCCGTTAGACGGACACTGCCGCGGTGATTGACACCGAGAACGGTGATCGACCCGTCGCCGTGCACCTTCCGGATGCGCCACAGGTCGCCGTTGTCGATACCGCTGCCGCGGCGTTTGCCGCCGGTGATCCGCAACCGGTTGTCGTTGAGACGAGTCACGACGACGTCGCCGACATAACCGGCAGCGCTGTCGGACATCCGCACCGAGCCGCGCGTTATGTCGACACGTCCGGACATGGTGTGCGCCGCTTGGGCGGCGAGGTTCAAGGCGGCCACGTCATCGAGCGTGGCGGCGAGCATCAACGAGGATTTGCCAGCGGCGATGTCGGCGAGATGATCGGTCAGGATGCGCTCACGCAGCTCGTCGACCATCCCGGAGGTGACCCGTCCGGCATCGCTGTAGAACTCCCACGCCGCTTCCGTGTCGCCGGCACGGACCGCCAATGTGGCCGCGGCCTCAGCAGCGGACTTGAATCGGACGATCGTCATCAGCGTCGGTGCGCGGGTGTCGGCGGCAACGAGACGCAGTGCGCCACCGGACTCGACGGCCGACAGCTGGTGCGGGTCGCCGACCCATCGCACGACCGCGCCGTGCTGGTGGGCGAGGCGTTGCAGCTGGTCGAGGTCGTGGGTGGCCGCCATCGCGGCTTCGTCCACAAGCAGCATCGCGCCCGGGGTGATGCCGGTGGGCAACCTGTACTTGGCCAAGGTCAGGATCCGGGCGACGGTGGAGCCGCGCACGCCGATGCTGTTGCCGAGTTCACGGGCCGCGTTCTTCGACGGACCCAGCGCCAGCACGGACCTTCCGCTGGCTTGCCACGCGCGGGAGACGACCTTCATCGCGGTGGTCTTGCCGCTGCCGGCGGGGCCGATGGCGGCGGTCAACGCCATCCCTGACGTGCAGAGATGATGCGCGATCGCGCGCTGCGCGGCGTTGAGCCGGCGACGCCGCCGAGGTTGGGACCGTTCGACTTCGGCGATGGCCTCGTCGACCGCGGCGTGGGACAGGTAATACTCGGTGGCGGTGTTGGCCGCGTCCAGCAGACGGCGTTCGGCGGCGAGGACTTCTTCGCTGGTGTAGCGGATCGCTCCGGTGACGGTGAATTCGCTTTCCCCGTTGCGCCGCGCGATGGCCGCGGGCACCGGGTCCGGGTCGACGGTCAATTGGATGCTGTGTCCGTCACGTACGGTCTGCACGATTTCCTCGACGGCGGCGCGTTGCGCGATGTCGCTGTCGAAATCACACAGACCGACGCGTTCGTCGGCGGCGGAATAGATGTTGGCCTCGGTCCAGGTCGCCCGACGTCGCGCGATCGTGGCCGTGACTTCTTCGGCGATTCGTTTCGGGTCGTATGTTCTGCGTTGGGTGGCGGTGAATGCGTCGTCGATGTCGGCGAGCAACTCGTCATCGTCGCGTGACAGCAGCAGTTCCCGAACCTGCGCGATGGCCGGGGCGCGGTCGCCGATGCGCAGCGCGATGCATTCGTCCACGGCGCGCTCGATCGCGGCGGCCAGGTGTGTGTCGTCGGATCGCGCAACTACGGATGCGCCGCCGACGGCCACGCCCGCGGCGATAGCGACTCGGCGGGCGTCGAACGTGGCCGGATGCTCATTGAGCCGGTGTTGTTCGAGGAGATCGGTGACGAACCGTCGTGCGTCGCGGCCGTCGCCGAGGAAACCGCGGACCCGGCGATCCCAACCGGCCATCATGTCGCGCAGGCTGTGTGGTTCGGCTTTGGCGTCCCGGGTTTCCAGCGTCGCCTGTTGCGCCAACTTGGCCTGGGCGCGCTTGTCGGGATTGTGGCCGTGTGCTCGCCGGTACGCGGCGAGGAGTTGTTCGGTGCGGGCGATGATCGCGGTGCGGCGCTGGGAGAAGAACTCGATCATTGCATCGGAGATGCCGACGATCTCGAGCACCGGTTGCTTGCCGCGGCCACGGGAGCGTTCCTGGAACCGCAACCCCAGACGGCGCCACAGCTTGCCGACGATCATCGCGTTGTAGCGGCATGATAACGCCACCGCGCCGCCGTAGAGAGGCCGGGCGTCCAGCGAGGACCATTTGCCGTCGCTGCCCTGGACCTTGGTAGAGATGGTCGCGTGCGTGTGCGGTAACGGGTCACCCGTGCGCGAGTCGTAGTGACGGAACAATGCGACAGCGAACCCGTTCGCGTCGATCTGCCGAACGCCGTTGTGGCCACGGCGCGTGACCGCGTACCGCTGCTCGGCCCACTCCAGGGTCTCGCGCATCGCTTCCTCGTGGCATTCCCAAATGACGCGGCGCACCTCGTCGTCGGCCAAGCCCCACAGGATCGCGATCGATTTTTGCGGGGTGAAGACGCAGTCGAAGCCGGCGACGGCCTTACGCGACTTCACTTGCTCCTGGGCGAGCGCGTCCTCGATGGCCTCGGTTGACGGGTCGGTGCCGAGTTCGGCGGTCAGGTGCGTGCGGGTGGCCTCGGTGCGCAGCATCATCCGCTCGTCGTAGGTCGGTCGCCGCTCGTTCTTCTCGGTGAACGCGACCACCATCCGATCCAGCAATTCCGATATCGGCGTTGAAGAGGAGAATTGATAGAAATTCGTACCCAAACTGGCGTCGGCGATCGCGTCGGCTATCGACTTTCCGTCGGCCAATGCCTCCGTGATGATGCGATTCGCGTCCGGGTGCATTCCCTCGCCGAACAACAATTGCATCTGCTGTTCGGTCACCTCGCCCGATAAACCCAGCGCGGCTGCGCCGCGCCCGAACCACTGGCCCGGTGGGCACCCGTACGCGGTGTAGTAATCGGTGAGGTCACGAGTTCGATCCCGCGTACGGTCGCCCGTAGCGACCTGCTGGGTCAAGTACTCGTAGCCGTCACCGGAATGCAGTCGGTGAAGTGTCATCACCTATTCGAAAGTCCCCCAAGTCGCATCGCGATGCAAGGGGTGTGACGCGTTTAAAAAGAAAGCCCATATGGGATGTAATGGGATGTAATGGCGCGAGCAAGAATGGTGTTCAGAAGGGGGTGTTGGGAGAGCTACATTGAAATTCTGGGGAAACAGAATGAGAACGACCACGTCCGGCCGGACCCGAAACCGGGGCGACCGGCGGGCCGAGAACACCGGGAAGCGAAGGACGACATGGACAGCCAGCAGCCACCCAAGCGTTCGACGTCAGGACGGACGATTGCGCGCCGCATCACCGCGCAGGCGGTGCGGCATCAGCTCGAGATCGCAAAGGCCAACGGTGACGATCTGTATCTGTTCCGCCGCCACTGCGACGCCCAGAGGCGGGCAGCCCGGCGTCGCGACGCCGCCATCGCCGCCGCGACGAGTCGATACGAGATAGCCGTAGCGGAAGCGAAAGACGCCTACGAGAAGGTGGTAGCCGCTGCGCTGCCGCAGCAGAGCGACGCGCTGCGTCGGATGAAACAACGAGGCGTGAGCGACGCCGACCTCGGCACGTGGGCCGAGATGCCGGTCGGCGAAGTGCGCAAGCTGCTCGGCAGCAGCCGAAACGCAGTGTCGACAGGGAAGTCGGGGCGAGCGCGTCCAAGCCCGGCGCGCGATGACAACCAGAAACCATTGGTGTCGGGGAGAGACGACGTGGCGGGATTACCGGAGCTTGGAGGGAAGCAACCGCCGCAGGACCGAAGCGTGGACGATCCGCGCGGCGAGGCGCGAACGCCAGGCGCCGTGCTTGACGGCGAAGACGAAGTGCCCAGTCAGCCACAGAGCGATTCCAGTCAGCAGCCAGCCGGCATGCGCGGCGGGCGCACGGTTGGGAAGCAGGATCAGCGTGAGGACGGAGTCGAGCATCAAGAGGATTCCGGCGATCCGGGCGAGGGTGGGAAATAGGGACCAGAAGATCAGAAAGCCTGAAACGGCGATGACAGTCAACCAGATCAGTGCCATGGCTGAGCCTCTCTTTGTGCGGACGGGGCCGACGGGAATGTGATGGATCGCGAGCGTCGCTGTGGCTCGGCGTGGACTCCGGGGGCCGTGTCGGCGGGTCACCGCGCACCTGCTTGGGCAGGCGGGTGAGTCGAGTGTCGACACGGCCCTCGCAATCCGCGCCGGGGTGCGGCGGTTGGCCGCGGTCAGACACCGTGCTGCTCGCTGGAGGTGGCGACGTCGCCGTTGCGGGGCGAGGGTTGTGTATTCGGCAGGCTCCATTCGTAGGAGCTGCCGGGGCGGGGTGCGACGCGCGGCATGCTGGTGGTGGCCAGTCGCTCGCGGCGCACGTCGTTGAGCTGTTCGGACTCGCGGTCGAGACAGTCGTCCACGGTCACGGTCAGATCGTGGACGACTGTCTCGAGAGCGCGACAGCGGTCCGAGAGTTGGGCGACCAGAGCGCGTAGCCGAGAATTCTCGGCCTCCAGGTCAGCTCGTAGGAGTGGCTCGGACATGGCGCACGCATCCGTGTGTGCACCCGACTCAGTCGGGCAGCGGGGTTACCGGTCGACGGTGATAGTGCTCGAATTGAGCCCGCCGGAAATCGGCAGCAGCGACACGGACACCACGATCAGCCAATCCCGCGACGTAACGGTCTAGACGGCCGTGGGCCGCGGCGTGATCGTGAGCCGAGGTGCTGCGGGCGATTTCTTCCATCAGCTGATGCGCGCGCCGGTCGATCGTGGGGTAGCGAGTGGCCCAGGAACCCTCCATGCGTTCCCACTGGTCCGGGTCGTAGGTGAGGTCACCGACCCACCCGTCGATGTGGGCGGTCGCAGTTACAACAGTCATCGTTTTGCCTTTCAGGACGGGGGAATGGAAACAAGACCGTCTGTCCCGGTCCCGCGATACGGGACCGGGACAGACGATGGGAGATGAGGGTCAGAACGGCGGCTTGTCGTCGTCGCTCTCGGGGGCCGACTGTTCGCCCGCGCCGACCGAGACCGGGGTCTGGTCGGCAGCAGCGCCCCAAGGGTCGTCGATCGGTTCGCCGATCACGGTGGCGGCGCGCGACGCCTTGGTGACCACCGCCGTCGCGTACTGCAACGACGGTCCGAGGACATCGACGGTCATCTCCATGACGGTGCGCTTCTCGCCCGTGTCCTTAACGGTGTAGCTGGACTGCTTCAACCGCCCGTACGCGATGACAGTCATGCCGCGGGTGAGGCTGTCGGAGATGTGTTCGGCCAGCGGACCCCACGCGGTGCAGCGCATGAACACCACGGGCAGGTCCTTGTACCGTTCGGCGTCCTTGTCGTAGTAGCGGTCGTTGCACGCGACGGTGAAGTGAACGCCTGCTTCGCCCTTTTTGCTGAAGAACAGTTCCGGGTCGGCGGTCAGGTTGCCGATGACGGTGGGAGTAATTGCTCCGAACATGGTGAGTCTCCTTGGGTGAAATTGAATTGATAGGACGACCGACCCACCCCGGCCCCCCGCCAGCTCGAAAGTGAGAAGAGCTGGATCGGTGCCGTGGGGCTGTCGATCTATGGCTCCGCCATCGGGCTGCGGCAAGGGCGTCAAGCCTGGGGCGCTTTTCCACAGGCTTGACGCCCTTGCCACGGCCTGATCCCCTTGGGGTAGATCGACAGCCCCTGTCACCGATGCCGTCGACCCATCGGACCTCCATGCACCGACCCGACAACGCCCGCAAGGCTTTCCAACGAGGTCGGATGCTGGGAATCGCCTCAGAAGGCACCCGGTGAACGTTGAGTGTGATTCGGAACGATGGGGTGCTGCTGATGAAGGCCGCCGTGGCGTGCGATGAGCAGATCGTCGTGTAGGCCGGTCTACGCCGCCAGTGGTAGCGAGCGGCGTGGTGCTGGGTTTGCGACTGGCTCCGGGCATCATGGTCGGCTCTCACCTGCAAGGGAGGACCACCAGTTGCCGACGAGCCCGCGTGCGGTCCAATCCGCGAGGTGGTCGTGTGCGCAATCGCGGTGCGAGGCGACCGCCGCCATCCGCTCGATGGGATAGCAGCGCGAATGCGTCGAGCACCCTTGGGGCCAGCCGGGTACGTCCTCATCGAGCACGATGACGTTTGTCGGGATCAGCCCGTCGCTGGCGAGCGGCGCGAGCAGGGTCGCCTCGGCGTCAGGGTCACCGAGCGCAGCGGTGGGCAGCAGCGCGAAGTGCCAGCGCCGGTCAGGAGACAGGACAGCGACCCGGATCGGAGTGTCCAGTAGCGCGGCGGCGGCTTGCACGGCGGCCACGGCGGTGTAGCCGTAGCAGAAGATCTCGAGCGGGGTGCCATCGAGACGGGAGTAGACGGCGGCGCACCAATCAGTGTTGGCGGCCATGTCGTCGTCGAGCACCAGGCCGTCGCCGTTGCACACGAGCATCTCGAGCGGAATACCGTGGGTTTCGCCGACGGGAAGGTAAATGTTCACGTGGCCTACGACGCGGATCTCGGCGTAGTAGCCGAGCTCGGCTAGAGCGATCAACTCCGGTGCGTAGCGCAACTGTGCTTGGGCGATGAGGGCGTCGAAATTGGTGGAGGACAACGCCTTCTCCCCTCGGGAGTGCGGGTGCGGGAAGTGAAGGGCGGGCCTATGGCTCCTGTCCGATCGCTGTTCGATGGGGCGCATGAGGACCACAAGCAGGTTTCTCCACGTCAGATGGTGGGGACTTCCTGACTAGATGCCGGTAGGCGTTTGAGCTGGCTCGGAAGGGAAACGCGCTGCTGGTGATGGGCGACATCCGCTGGTGATGAGAAGGTCGTCGCAGGCCGGTCCTACGCCGCCAGCGGTTGGGAGCGGGTCGGTGCCGCTGTGCGGTCGTGGGGAGTCGGGGCGGAGGGCCAGCGGTCGAGTTCTTCGCCGGTGACTGCTTCGACGAGGGCAGAGATGAGGATCTCGGCCACCGGAGGGGTGACGGCGTTACCGAGCTGCCGCACGCGCTCGCGTTTGGTGCCCAGGACCACATAGCTGGAGCCGAATGCCATGGCGCTGCTTATTTCCTGGGGCTCCAACATGCGGAAACGGACATCGGCGATGTCGAGTTCGGCGACGCTGTCGACAAGAGCGAAATGACCGCGGGTGGGTACCGTGCACATCGGGTCGGTGATCGGCCTGGCGGCGCAGCGGCCGTAGTACGGCAGGAGCATCGAATCCCACTGGGTGCCGAAGGCATTGACGGCGGGGGTGACGAGGCCGTGATGGTTGCCGCTGGCGGTGATGGTGGCCAGCGCCTCAGTGACCGGTCGCGCATCGGAGGATCCGCCGCGGAGTTCGGCGATGAACGGCCAGAACGCGACGGCGGTTTCCGCGCGGGTGGTCTGCGTGCGCATCGGGAATGTCGCGGGCACGGCGTCCTTGCCGTCGCGGCCTTCGGTCGGCACCAGCAGCGGCGGCACGACCAACGCATGGTTGGATCCGTCGGCGACGACGGTGGCCAGCGGCTCGTCCAGACCGATGGTGCGGGGGCGATCCGAGCGCAGCAGCGCCAGGAACGGGGCCGGCACCGCGAGCCCGTCGTTCTCCCTGGTGGTGCGCGCGCTCATCGGGGAGGTGATCGGCATCGCCTGATCACGCCAGGTTCCGCCTGCGGGAACCATCATCGGCATCACCGTGGCGTAACGGCGCAATCCGACCTGGATCCGTTCCATCGTCTTGTCCGCCAAGGGTTTCGCCCGATCACCGATGCGAGTTCCTTCCAGGCTCCAATCGATCGCCGCTGCCGCCGGGAGCGCGGGCGGTTCCAGGATGGTGTTGCGACACCGAACATGTGGGCAGCGGTAGAGATACTGTTGCCGGTATCGGCCCATATCGGCGTTCGGTTGTTTGAACACCTGGAGTGCCTGCACCCATTCGTCGCAGCCAGTGCAGTACGCCAAAGGGCGTAACCACTTGTCCCAGTCGGGTTCACGGCCCAATGTGGTATCCCAATAGGCAAGATATAGGCGGTCACGGCTTTGCGGTGCCGGTGGCGTGAGGACCGGCTGGGCGTGCATGGAATTCATCGCGATGAGCTTGGTTTTGTAGCCCAGGGCTCGGATTTCGGTGACCCAGCGAGTCCATTGGTCCCACGCACGGACCTCGATGACGTTCTCCACTATTCCTGCGCGGACTCTGCCGCCGCGGTCGATGACACCGCGCAGGTACTGAGGGACCTCTTCCATGAGGGCGCGGGAGCGTTCGGCGGCCTCGTCGCGGGGGAGCTCGAGCAGGTCGACTTGCAGGGTGTTGTGAAAGTCGCGGCGTGCACCGCGCGCGGAGGACCATTGCGGGCACTCCGGAGACGCCCACAGAAGGTCGGCGACCGGCCACCGGTGCACCGGCGCGGTGCGGATGTCACCGAGATAATGGTCGGTAGCTGGAAAATTTCTGGAATGGGACTCAATTGCCAGATCCCAATGATTCGCGGCGCGAGCAACTCGAACACCCGGAACAGCATGAGCGCCTTGGCTGGAGCCGCCGGCGCCACAGAACCAATCCATTAACTCAAGCATGGTTGCACCTCTTCGGAATGCAAGGAAGGCGACAGGTGACCCGCACCGTAAAGACGCAGAAGCGCGCCGACCGGCCGAAGCCGGTCGGCGGACTCGTGGTCATCGACTCGGTGTGCGACTTGATTGTCGGGAATAAGCTATGCAGACAGAAGGTGACCCGTTGTGGTCTGCCGGGACGGTGGGATCAATTCTCGGTGTTAAATGCGCCGCCGGATGCTCGCCGCAATTGCTCGTCGAGCGTGCCATCCACGAGGTTGGCGATGAATCCGCCATCGAGGTATACGCACACGGTGAAGCGGTCCGAGCCTCCGAGTACTCCGTCCATCTCGTTGTTGGACGCCGCGACGTCATACCCGTTGGGTAGGCGTGCCCAGAATGCGTAAGTGTCCGCTCCGAGATAGACACACTCGCATGTGCCGGTGACGGCGTAACGCCCGACCGTTCGGAACTGTTCGGGGTACCGGGACGTGAAATATTCGACCGCTTCGGTCGGATTATGAGGATGGAGCGAGCGACGGAGTTGCTTGGCTCGGCGCACGGTGAACGTGAATTGGAAGATAGCGAGAACGCAGAGGAGGGCTGGAATGGTTATCAGCACGATCGTTGCGGCATCGTTCATCGCTCAGGCGCCTTTCAGTGTGTTGTGCTCCTCCACGCCACGAGGACGGAGATCAATTCGCCGATTTGATCGGCAGAAAGGTCGGCGGCCATGTAATCGCCGTCGTGTCGGCGTTCAGCGGAAAACGCCGACCACCATCTCCGTAGTCGATCACATGCAAGCAGTGATCTCCCTCATCTGCGGCGGAATATATTTCAAGATGAACGGAAATATTCAGCTCCTTTGATCGTCGACTGTGTCATGCCAACGCCATGGCTTCGACGGCCAGGTCGTCGAGGGCGTCAGCCCGGGTGGGATCGGCCAGTGTTTGGGAGAAGCTGGTAATTGCGTTGGCGATCCCAGCGGCGTTGAGCTGTCCACCCGCAATAAAATGGCTGAGAATTCCGGAGCGTTCCGCTTCGGAGAAACGCATTTGTTTGGCGATGACGGTGATCGTCTTGTCCGGTTCGGTCACCGGAGTCGTCGCGGTGGTATCCAGAAGCTCGATCTGTTCGGCGAGGAACTCCGGCGAGAGCCAATGTCGGACCGTATCGCGGGTTTTGGCCGTCACGACGGCCAACTGTTTGTCATAGGTGTCCTGGGACCAGGCAACGGCACCGGCCTTGAGTCGGCTTCCGAGATGGACGTCGCGGACGGCCAGCATCGGCAGCGTTAGCCCATTACCGCAAACCTGTACGTAGAGTTCAGGTTTCAGCACGACAGCGCCATGGCCAGTCTCGGAGTTGGAGAAGCGGAAGCCGGCGAACATCACCGGCAGGCCGGGATCCCTGGGCAGCGGGGCGGCGGGCGTGGGTAGGCCGGGTGGAGTGGTGACACTGGTGCGGTCGCTCGCGAGTTGTGGCGTGGCGAACGGGTTGCGGTAGTTAGCGAGCAAGGCCGGAGCCAACTGGGCGACGGCGGGTGAATAGACCTTGACGTGCATGGAGGAGTCGGTCAGGTCGCAGGAGCGGATGGTGACCGGGGTGCCTGCCTGGTTGATGCCGTCGAGTACGGCAGTCAGCACATCGAAGTTGTCGCAGATACCGAAGCGGTCCGATAACACTGCCCGCAGCACCCCCGGTCCGCCGGGATCACCGCGGAATGTCCGCAGGAGGAATTTCCGCTGGTCGGATTCGTGACGGCTGTCGGAGCCGGGGACACGGCCGTGGATTTTGCCGTTGACATTCACATCGAACAGGTCCAAGCGGCCGGTGTCGCGCAGCTGGCGCAGGTACCGGCGAGATATATCGAGTTTCTCGGCGATGTCGCCGTCGGCGGAGGCGGTCGGCAGGTACCGGCCGTCGACCGGGGTGACACCGGCCTCGTCGATGACAGGATCGGCTCCGGTCAGTTCGATGAATCCGTCACGGCAGGTCAACGCGGTGACGGGGGCGACAACGTCGAGTTTGGCGGTCTGCTGGGTTTGCAGCAGCGCGACCATGTCGTCGAGAGCGGCGTTGCGGACGCCGGTAAGTACGGACACGAGAAACCATCTCCAATCGGGAAAGGCGGAAAGGGCGGTTCGCCGGTGTGACCAGGCGGGCACACCGGCGAACACGGGATCAACGGAGTGTTGATAGCGGGGTGCTTTTAGAGGTCGGTCTCGATGGAGTCCGGATCGAGCTCGCCGAGTCCGGCAAGTTCGATGGCGACCAGCGGGTAGCCGCGCGCGGCGAGAAAGCGTAGATAGAACGCCACGTTCTCGTGGTTATCCCGCCCGGACGCGACCTCACGCATCCGCCACAGATCCTTGGTGATCAGCCGTTCATAGCCTGCGAGAACAAGGACGTAGACATAGACGTCGGCCCGGCCCCGGGTCGCCTCGGGCAACGACGCGGCAGCGTCTTCGGTGTTGGCGAATCCCAGCAGCCGCAGCGCCATGTCAGCGGCACCGAACCGGCTCAACAGCTCCGGATCACGCAGCAGCGACGCGGCGACGAACTGGGCCTCGTCCTTGGTGAGGGTCTTGCGCGGCACGATGTGCTCGACCAGCCAATCGCGCCGGGCGGCATTGACCGCCTTGGCCTGGTCGCAGAGCCTCTCGATCCGCGCGGCTGCCTGCCGCTCGGCTTCACGGCGCTCGGCCGCCAACCGCGTCGCCTCCGCACGGGCAGCCTCTACCCTCGCGGTCTGTTCGGCGGCCAGACGCTCGGCCTCGATACGAGCCGCCGCGCGAGACTGAGCTTCGTGCGGATCCTCTGTCTTGGCGGTGTCGTCAGCAGGATCGTCGACGGCGTTGACGCCGGAGGTCACGGGTGCCGTGGCGGAGGCAGCCGCTTCGACAGCCTCGGAGTGGTCATCTGGGTTGTCGTCTCCGGTCGGAGGTTCTGGGTCGGGCCCGGAGAGCTCGATGTCATCGTCCAGGGGCGCGGGCATGACGCCAGCGGTGGTCATGTCGTCGGGCCGGATGTACCACCACGGCCGCCACGGTGACAGCTTGATGGTGTCGGCGTGGCGCAGTCCATCGGCGGCCTGGGCGGTGCGGTCTTCCTCGGTGTCCCAGTCCACGGTGTCAGGATCGACCGGTACGCCGGTCTCAGCGTCGGTGATGTCGAGTTCGTCGTCGAGGTGTTCGAGGTAGACCGCCCATAACGCGGCGTGTTGCCGGGTGGCGGCGGGGGTGACTTGCAGGCCGTCGAGGGTGCGAACGTCGTCGATCGGCACGTAGCTGTCGGCTGCCTGCGAGAAATCGTCCTCGCGCAGGACGCGATAACCCTGTTCGGTGTAGCCGAATGCCTCAGCCTGGTGGGCGAGAGCCTGGTCACGCTCGTCGCGCAACAACTGCGCGGTCCAGTTGAAATCGCGGGCGTCGGTCTGTTCCAAGCGCGCTACGGCCTCGGTGTCACCGGCATTCTCGAATTCCGCGATCACCTCGAGCTGGGCGAGGTCCAATGAGCCTTCGTCGAGCAACCGTCGGGCCGTCGGCGATTTACCGATCAGGGCCGTGGTTTTTACGACGTCCTTCTTCATCTGAGTCGCCTTGGACACCTTGGTGACCGGCATGCCCAGATCCAGCATCAGCGCCACCGCCGCAGCGTGGTCGCTCTTCGGCAAGGCGACACGGCGGTAGGTGCCGAGTTGCTTGGTGATCCGCGTAAGCGCCCGGGTTTTGTCATCGAGGTCGGGGGCGCGGCGAACCCAACCTGGTATAGCCTCCAGACCCGCCTTGCGCGCAGCCAGTACACGCAATTGGCCATCGACGACGCTGATACTGCCCTCGGGAGTGAGTTCGGCGATGATCGGAATGGAGACGCCCTGTTCGCGAACTGCGGCCAGAAGTTCGACTAGCTCGGGATCGGATTCGAAGGTGTCGTCGAACGTTCGACGGACGTTGTCGTCCACCACCAGGATGCGGGGGTCCAGCGACGGTGGCTGGACCAGGAGTTGTTCGAGAGCGTCAGTGGATTCGGAGACTGGTGCGGATTCGGCGATGTCTATCGACATGGTTGTCTCCCTTGATGTTTCAAAGGTTGCCGGGGATCGACGCGCGGATTCAGCCGGGCGTTGCAGTTGTGTATTGCTGTGCGCAGGCGCGCGGATGCGGGGGCCTACGGTTCGTGGAAGCCGGTCTCGTAGCCCTCGCCCACACAACGCAGGCAGGCCAGGTGACCTTTTTCGCCGTCGCAGTTGAGACACCGAACAAGATGGAAGTTGCACTCCGCGGAGGCGAACGGTCCCGCGAGCCAGCTGTCTGGGTTTTGGTCGAGCCAGATGTCATCGCCACAATGGCGGCACACGCGTCGCTGGTCGGATGCCATATCAGCCCTCGATGGGAATAGGCGCACGTGCTGTGGCTGCGGGTGGGTGAAGGGTGTGACCGACCTGCCGGTGTGCCGCAGCGTCGTGAGCGAAAGGCAGTGAGAATCGTGTCCGACTGCTACGAGGCTGGGTCAGGAGTCGCCGTAGTGCGTGTCGGGGCCGTTGTTGACGGACACGACCAGCGGCAACGCACTGGCCGGGATGCCGTCGTCCTCGACGTGAACGAACGTGTCCGAGCCGCGCCGACGGATGTGAACACAGACCCCGGCGAACTCGAAGACGTACATGTCAGTGCGATCGCCGTATTCGGGTTGGGCGTCGAAGACCTGAATGCGCGCGAGACCGAGCCGATGAATATCCGGGATTCCAGGAGAACCCTCGGTGATGGTGTAGGTGACTGTCATAACTGACCCTGCTGCGGTCGTGACGGATGGATGGCGGAGACGAGCGGGGGTGTCGAGCCGCCGGGCAGCGCCGCAAATTCGATACGCCGGTTCTCAAGTTGTGAAACGATGCGGCGGTTCGTCGGCCGAAAGGGCGGGACTTGCGTGACGGACGAGGCTCAGCTGATACGGCGTGGGCGGAGTGCCCCGTAGGCGAGCCCGTCGTCGATGGTCCGTGCGGCCTCGGCTTCGGTGAATCCGTCGTACCCGATGTGGTGGCGGGCGGCCTCGTGCAGGATCGCGCGCGCCTCGTATTCATCGAGTTCTCCGCCGCCGACGAGCCGTCCCAGAGCCCCTGCGGCACTCAGCAGTGTCAGATGGCGTTGGCCGGTGGATGCGGAGGTGACCGCGTCCACCTCGCTTCGGAGAACTTTCGAGATGTAGGCGTGGGCGCGATAGTCGGGTAATACCAAGGGATGTCGCGGCGGTCTCGGCAGCGGCGTGAGTGCGTCGGCCAGCCAGTCGGGCAGATCCGCGACCGGTGTGCGGCGAACGATCCGATACACGTCGCCGGATCGGCGAGACCCGGGCGCGACGACATAGCCGCCGACGCCACGGGTATCCACACGCCATCCCAACCTGGCGGTGCTGTTGCCGAGATCGGCGCGCGGTGGCGGCCGGAAGTAGAGATGCCATCCGGCGGGGGTGCGAACGGTAAGAGTCTGCGAGGGAACCGGCCTGCCCGCTGCCTCGGCCAGGCGTGTCAGCACATCGCGTCCGTCGACGGCACCGGACCATTGCGGAGGCGGGTCGACGTCGGCACCCGCGTCGAGGTCGAGGACCAGCAGTCGGCTGGGACCGCAGGCGATGCCGATGTTGAACGGCACCGTGCGCCAGAATCGGCGGATGTCGGCGTGGTCTCGGGTGGCCGCGTCCTGCCAGTCTTTGATGGCCGGGCGCTTATCGCCTGGACGCAACGGAAACACATAGTTCCCGGCTGCCGCTGCGGCCAGCGCCATGTGCATCATCGGCGCGACCCGTTCACTGAAGGGGGCACCCGGGGCGATGCGGGCCAATTGCACGGCGACCGCGTCCGCCCACTGTTCGACGGTCATGATCGGGGGTCCGTCGGCTGGCGATCGTCCGGCGGATCGGTGGGGTCGTATCGGCCGGGTTCCCAGTCCTCGACGTCACTCCCGCATACCGCACATTCGGGATAGGCGGTGCCGTCGGCCGTAACTTCCACATGGTGGCGATGTGTGCGGTAGACGCAGCTACAGCCGGGTTCGGCGTAGCAAGCGCGTTCGCCGCCGTCAGGATGATTATGGACCCATTCCCGGGCCGCGACGTCCTGCTCGTCGAGGATCGGGCAGTCCTGCAACGCGGCGATGATGCGGTCGAGCTCACGCAACGCGGCGGCGTCGTCGGCGAGGACGGTCAGGGTGTGGATCTGTCCACCCGGCCACAGATCGATGCGATAGTCGGTGCCGAACGGTGAGACAGCGTCGATATATTGTTGCGCTAGTTCGTAATTGGATTCCTGAATCGCGGTGTCGCCGCGGGCGTTGACCGACAAGGGCGTGGTCAGCCAGATCCAGTCCTGCCGATCGCTTCGGCGTGCCCACCAGATGTTGTCGCATTCGCGGCTGTGGGTTTGAAGGTCGTTCACGAGCGGAATCACTGCGGCGATTCGGTCGGCACGGCGCTTACGTGCTCCCGGCATAAGATTTCTCCTTTCCTACGAGCAGGGCGTTCGCCATCCCAGCGGTGCCCAACTGAAGGTTCCGGCGGGCCGCTGCTCGTCGTGCGGCCCGCCGGAACCGGGCACTGATCGGGTTGGTCGCGGAACCTCAGACCAGTTCGGGCACGCGGCGGCGCCACGGCACGGCGGTGTGCGGGGTGAGCGTGCGGCGAGCTACGTAGCGGGGTGCCAGATACTCGTCGGCGTACCAGCGGCCCGGCGCAAGCCGCGGATGATTGGCGTGCTCGCCGTCGACCGCCGGATCCACGCCCGGCCGAAAGATCCGCAAGTGCCCAGGAGCGACGGCATGGTCGGGGCCGAGCGCGTCGTTGAACCCCGCGACGCTGCCGGGGTCGACGACCACCACATTGGCCACGCCTGCGACCGCCGCAGCGGTCCTTTTCGCGATCGTGTCGAAGCCTGACGCACTACGCCGCAGGCGGGTGAACAGGTCGGGCACATGCATTAGCACCACGATCGGCACGCGACGCTCGAACGCCGATACCTGCTCGGCCAGCTGCTCACCGGCGGCTGCCGATCCGGCAATGTAGCGGGGTGTCGTGGTCAGCAGGTCCTCGCCTACGCCCGGCTGCAGGCCGTGATCGAGCAGCGTCATCACGATCGATGGAGCGGCGCAGGATCGGCCCTCACCCCGTACCTCGACGCTGATGGTGGTCGAGAATGTGCCGGACAGGCGGCGGTCTTGCACAGCGGACAGCCGTGTCCGTCGAACACTGTTCCCGTGACGCAGCTCGACCAGGGACGCCGAGTACTCGTTGTGGTCGGCGCGCGAAAACTGTTGGTGTGCTGTGATGAAAGGGTTGACCGATGCCTCGGCGGTGACCCACGTCGTGAACGCCCCCATCGCGGAGGCGAGTGCGTGCTCGGCGTGGTCGGTCCACGTCGCGGTGTAGAGAAGTTTCATGGCTCACTCCTGTGACGAAGGGGCAGTGCGAGCACCTGTAACGGCGGGGCCCGGCCCGTGTGGTGGGCGCATCCCCCTCGCCACGGCGTCGGGAAGGGTGTCAAGCCTGCGGGCGCTTTTCCCGCAGGCTTGACACACGACCGACCGCCGTCGGCAGCATTACAAGCGCCCACCACACGGGCGAACCCGCCTACATCAAGGGCGACGGCCGGAGTCAGGCGCGGAAAGGGCTGGGGCCGAACATGTCGGTCCAGCAGGCAGGACAGATGCGGGACTTGACGAACTCACGGTCGGGGATCGACAGGTGTGCGAGCGCGTCCTGGATCCGCATCCGGCGCTCGTACCATGCGGTGAACCTGGCGCGATTGACCAGGAAGGTTTCGACCTTGCCGCAGGTATCGCAGTGGACCTCGACCGGCAAGTCCAGCGATGGGTCGGTGTCGGATCGGGTCGAGTGGTCCGGTGAGTCGCTCACGGGAAGTGCCCGGTCGGTCAGCTGAGGGTGTGGATGTGGATCTGGTTGCGGCGGTGGATCTTCGGGATCCTGGTCGGGGCGCGAAGGTAGCGCAACTCGGTGTGGCGATGTTGTAGCGTCGTTGTGCCGTGCAGCGTTATCGCGCCGAGTGGTCGGGGACAGTATGGAGTCGCTGCGGTCACGTGGTACGCGGCCGGTCGGTGGCGGATGGTTATCGGCGCAGTCGTCACACAGGCCGATCAGGCGGTTGCGTATCAGGTTGTTCGCGGAGATGGTCACGATTTTGACCTTGCGGCAGTGCTCGCAGTATCCGATGGTGCGCATGCGCCGATGCCTTTCTGCCGGCCGGTGTTTCACGCGCGTTCAATGCCGGTGTGCGTGCGGGGTGTGGAAGAGGTTCTGATCAGCGAGGATTGAATCTCCGATCAAGCCTGTTGGCGATGTCGGCGGGGGCTCATGCTCGAATTCACCGTGGGAGATGATCACCAGCGGCCGGGTTCTCCGGCAGGGAACGCCGGAGTGCGCCGTCGATGGGTTCGTCATCGGCGATCTAGGAATGGAAGGACCAATCGCCGGGCTGGGGTGCGTCGAACGGATAGTTTGGTGTGTGCGCGTGGGCGAGCAAGGGCGCGCTCTCGTACGGCTTGCGCCAGGATCCGTCATCGGACGCGGTCGCGTGGCAGGCAGGGTCGGTGCACTGGCGGCGCCATCCGTGGAATACCACGGCGTAGATCAGGTGATCGCAGCTGATCAGCAGCGAGAAACGACCGTCACGGGTCACTGTGGTGTCGGCGCCGCGGCGGGTGGTGAACAATCGGACCACCAGGCTGTGCCAGCTGCGTATTGCGTCGAGGCAGTGCGCCGATGTGGGGCCGTAATAGTCGGCTAGCGACGCCAGGTGGGCTTCACACTTGGCGATCTCGTCCGCGGCATCGCGGGTGATGTGGATATCGAACTGGTGGGGGCGACGGTCGACGACGGTCAGTGGGGGTTCGGGGACGGCCGGGTCTTCGAAGGTACTCGGCCAGATATTGACCAACTCCATTCCGATCGTGGTGGCGGCGCCCCATTGGTCGGCGCGGGAGGTGACCGCACCGGCGAGCGCCTGCCACTGGGTGGCGGGGATCGCGAAGCGTTGCGGATCGAGCGGGTTATCGCGGTCGAAGTCACCGAACCGGCGGCCGTGGTCGGCCAGTAGCGTGTCGAACAGGCCGCGGACCGCGGCATCGACCAGTTCCGACATCGATGTCGCGTTGGCGATGCTGTCGGTGAGGGCGCTGATTTCGGTGTCGGTCAACGCACGCCGAACTTCTTTGACGGGTTTGGACATGACAACTCCTCTGGTGATCTGGAGGGCTTGGGGCGCAACACAATTGGGGATGCGTACAGGTTGGAGCGTGGTGCCGTGGGTGCATCCGCAGGGAGGTCGGGCGGTGCCAGAGACCGCTCGAATCCACCGCGTCAGGCAGCGGCCCGGCCGGCGTAATGGGTTTGGACGTGGTCGCGCAGTTGGTTGTGGACCTCTTCGACCCACGCGATGTCACCCTCGATCGCAACGTCGGCGACCGCGACCTCGACAGGTTCGCCGCGGGCGACGAAAGTGGGTGTTTTGCCGACTCGATACGCCGTGATGTGGATGACGCCCGGCTCGGTCACCGGCTCGTTCTCGCCGCGCCACCAGTTCTGCGGATGACGCCAGAACGCGTGGTACTCGACGTCGTCGACGCGCCATTCCCAGCGTTCCCCCTCGGCGGCGCGATGGTGATCGAGTTTGACGCTGCCCCGCTTCTTGTTCGGACGCGGACGGGCCGGCGCGACATCGAGGAGCGCGAAAAGCTCGGGGAAATGCTCACGGGCCTGCGCGGCGGTGAGATGACCGATCACCTTGTCGTAGGACAGCGGCTGCGGGCGACCGTTGCGGCGGGTCAGCGCGGTGAGGGTTTGGACTCGACCGCCGAGGGTTTCGTAGAGACCGGCCACGCTGACCGACTTCGGGTTGACGCGAGCGACCTCGTGCCAGCGATCACGGCTCCAGGAGACGAAGTCGCCGACCGCGAAATCGTCTGGACCCCAAACGCGGACACCCGCCTCGTCGAGGACCCGCCACCAGTAGTCGATTTCCTCGAGCTTCTCCACGATCTCGGCACGTGTGATCGCCAGCGAATGATCCGACCACCGGTCGCCGTTGGCCTCGAGGGCGCGGCCAATCCGGCGAAGCTCGGTCTCGATGCCGAGGATGCGGCGCTGCGTGGTGCCCGGGTTCTCCTTGTAGGAACGGAAATTCGCTGCGGCCGCCGCACGGTCGATGCGATGTTTGGCCTTGTCGTAGAGCGCCCACGCCTTGCCCTCACGCTGCCATAGCCGATCCAGCAAGCGACGGTGACGATCTTCGGAATGATGACCGACGAGAATCGGCTGACCGTTGAGCATGTCGTAGGTGCGCTGGTTGGCCGCCCGGATGGTGTCCGACGTCCAGAACTCGCGCCGCGCCATGTATTGCTGGTAGGCAGCGCGGTCGTCGGCCCGGTCGTACTTTTCCTCCATGAACCCGGCGAAGTCGACCGCCGGTGTCGTGTCGTCGATTTCGATCTCGACCTCGTGACCGAGTTCGCGCAGGCGCGCGACCGCAGTGTCGATCTTGTAGGTATCGGATCGGTGGCGCCGCGAGTGCGGCAGATACCAGAACGGATCACCCAACTCGTCATCCTCGGGAAGGTTCTCCGACCCTCGGAAGTTGCAGGGCCACTCGGTGAGCGCCTTCCCGACCCCCGACATGCCACGGTAGGTTCCGTGGACGAGGGTGCCGAGTTGACGATTGTGGCGAATAGTAATGCTACTCATGCGATTACGTCCTTCTGATGAAGGTGCAGCAGTCGAGGAATGAGAGAATTCGCCGGACGCGAGGGGCGTCGGGCGATGCTCGGGCACGCTGATCCCGGTCCCGGTCGCGGGACCAGAGGGCGCCGGAGTCGCGGTCGGACTGGCGCGATGTGACACGCGGTCGGTGTCAGCGGGGTCGATGCCAACGACCCGGCAATTTCACTGCTGTGCTGGTCGGTGTTTGGTCACGGCGCTGTCGGCGGCGGCCTCCGAGGTCATCGAGGAGATTGGGCGGCGTTCAGTGGAGAGTCCGGTTACGGCCGTTGGGGCGCAGGAGTTTCCGGACGGGACTGTGCGGCCACCAGGATCAGCAGGCTGTTCGCTGTAGAGAGGACCTGGTCCAAGGAATCCCGGATCCTGTCGATGAGCGGGAGGTGCTTGTCCGGGAAGCTGAACTCGGTCCAACCGGTGGTTAGCCCGACCATGCGTTGGCGGCCGTGTCGGTTGTGGAGGATGACGTAGAACCCGGAGCCATCGGAATCGTCGTCGCCGTTCACCTGAAGCTCGAGATCCGGATCGCCGACGAGCACTCTGGCGGCGACAGCGTCGCTGACCAGATCCGAGACAGCGCTGGCAGGCGCCTCGTGCATGTCATCGGGAACGCAGGCGTCGAGATCGTCATGGTGTTCGTCAACCCAGTTCGCGAGCGCATGCTCATCCACCGCGAAATATGCTGGTGTGGTGTGGTCGACGGTGAACACGACGCGGGAGCGATGGTCGTAGTCGTCAGAGTCGCTGTGGGCCGGCAACTCGACGGACCCCTTGCGAGTTGTGGCGAAGTCTGCGAGTTCTTCCTCATCGGGGTTCGACGGCGTCGGAAATTTGCCCCGGAACAACACCAGCATGGCGATGGCGTCGTCACGGGCCCGGAAAGGTTGTGGGAACTCGATATTGGCCGATGCGATCCACAGCCCGTCGCATTGATGGACGACGCCGAACTTGGTGATGTAGTCGGTGGTCCAGACTTCGAAGGCGGGACCGTCGGCCTGCGGGCTGATGTCGGTGAGCACGATCGGCGGGAGGTGCGGGGTGATGTCCATGGTGTCCTCGCTCATGTACTCGCCTCGGTTCTGGTCGTGTGGAGATCCGGTAGACGCGGGCTGGACTGGATCGACGGGAGTGGCGAGAAAGTGGCGTCGGTCAGGGCGTGGAGGAGGTCGGCGGCGGCGCTGTCGAGTTCGCGGAGCTGGTCGGCGGCGTGGGCGGCGAAGCGCGGTTCGAAGCCGGCGCGTTGTTTAGGACGAACTTCGGCAGGCGCAGCGACGTAGAAGGTTTCGGTATGCGGATAGTGATCGCCGGTGGGGTGCGCCAGCCACAGCCTGGTGTGACCCGCCTCGGTGACGGGCTCCAGATCAAGGCCGAGGGCGAGGCGGTGCAGGAGCTGCTGCTCGGTGTCGCGGTTGCCTCGGTGGGCGATCTCGACCGATCGCCACGCTTGTGCCGGGGCGAAGTAACAGCGACGAACGCGATACAGCGCCCATTCGATTGCCGCCAATTCCTGCTCGAGAAGCTCCAACACAGCCGCAGCGTCATCGCGTCGCAGGCGCGCTGCCAGCGTGCCCGCCCGCCCGAACAGCCCGGCATGGCGGTTCAAGGCCACGGCCATGTACTCGTCGATCAGGTGGTGAACAGCTTCGGCGGGTGCGGCGTTGAAGCGAGCGAGCTGCTCGGGCCATTCATCGCGCGAAACGAAACAGCATTGACGGCACAGGGATTTGGGCCACCACACACCGAACAGGTCGTAGAGGTATTGTCGGCATTGCTGTCTGGTCCAGCCGATTTCGTGGATCGGATAGAACGGGCGGCGGCGACCCCCGAATTGCACGGCCGAGTCGGTCAGAATCCGGCTGCCCTCGTCGACGTTGTAGCCGACTGCATGCAAGTAGGGGGTCGTGCCGAGTTCGCGGGCCCGCCACTGGTCCAACGGCCATCCCTTGGCCTTGATCGAACACTTGCGGGTGCCGCCGAGTTGCGGCATGACACCGTTGGTGCGGTTCTCCCGGCTGAGACTTAAGAACCCGTGCATGTCGGGGTCGGAGTGCAGATGTACTGGTTCCCGGGTGTCCTGCATTACGACGATCCCGTCGGCGACGGCTGGCCCTGCACGAGCGACCTCGACCATGCGGACGTGGTGTTCGGTCAGGATCGGCAGCACAAACCGCTCTACCAGCTCGCAGGTGGAGGCCCATTCGTCGCCGGTCTGGGCGGTCATGACGATGAGATTGGACAGATCGTCCAGGAGTTCCGGCGGACCGAATCCCGGTTCGAGCAGGGTTCGCATGACTCCGGCTGTGCTTTCCGCGCCCATGCCATACGACCAGCAGATCGGCAGGACGGGGTCCTGGGCTGGTGTCGGCAGGTCGAAGAGGGTGTCAGCTGCGGGCACAGTTGGCGACGGTCGTGTCGGTGGCGCGGAAGACCCGCGTCGGAATACCCGCCCGCTGAGCCAACCGGGCGGTGTGGCTGGCACCGGCCGAGTTGTTGCGGATGAAGGCCAGACACAAGTCGGCGCCGGCACTCACCATCTGGGCGTTACGCACGAACCCGGCGCGGCGGCCCAGCCGGTCCCAGTCGGCCGGGTGACGTTCGACCCGCCCGCCCCACGCCAGCCAACACGCTTCGCAGAGCGCGTCGGCGCCACGCGGGCATGCTCCCGACACGAGCACGGCATCCGGAGACCACGCATCTGCCAGCGCCGCTCGGATGGTGGCGCGGTCGGTCCAGCTACGGGAGCCGGTGATCAGAATGCGGCGGCCTCTGCCGAGCGAGGCACCTGACGGCTGCGGTGGGGTCGGTGAGATAGTGACGGCCAATTCCAGGCGCACGATCTCTCGGTCGGTGGTTGTCTGGTTGAACATTGCTGTGGACACGACGACCTCCAGGACGCGACGTGGATACCGGTGCCGGAGCGGAAGTGGTTGAACACGATCGGTGTCGACGCCGGGCCCCGTTCTGCGGGGCGCGCCTCGGCTGCCGCGGCGGCGGGAAGGGGGTCAAGCCCGCGGGCGCTTTTCCCGCGGGCTTGACGCACGACCGACCGCCGACGGCACCATCTTCGGGCGCCCGCAGAACGGGGACCGGGGAGCCGCTTTCTCAGAAGTCGGTGTACTCGGCGAATCGCTCGCCGGTCGCGGGGTCGCCGTGATAGACCGCTGGTCCGTCGTTGAGGTTGATGCGGATCGGTCCGGTGTGATCGAAGGTGTCGATGTGCACCACACGGCGATCGTCGCTTTGGCCCCGATACACCCTGACTTCGATGTCGTCGCGGATGATCCGGTCATCGACGAGTTCGGTACCGTCCAGGAAAACCCGCACCTTCGGCCCAGGGTCGACCGGAGCGACATGCAGCACGGTGTGTCCGGAATCGGCCTGCTCGACGCGCAGCGATCCCCACAGCGCCTCGGCGACGACGATCGGCGTACCGGTGGCGGATGGCCCTGCGGCTGGGGTTTGGGGTTCACGGCCATGAGATAGCGCGGTGATCAGGTGCGGCAGAGCGGCGCGGGCCTCGGTGATCGCCTCGTCGAGAAGAGCGGACGCGACTTCGACCAGCTGGTCCTCGAAGCTCGCGTTTGGGCCGAAATCTGCTGCGATGGAAGCGGTCCCGAGCAGTACACCCGCCTTGTGCACCGACACCGTCACGATGCGAGCGTCGAGTTCGGTGAACAACCGGGCATCCTCGCGGACCTGCCGCTCGGCCTCGATCTGCGCGGGACCGCGGGCATACCCGAGTGCCGCCAAGTCCGCCCGACGCTGCGCAATGGTGTAGCAGGGCAGAAAGTACCGGGGAGGATGTCCGGGTGTGGTCGGGTCGCGGGAGATGACGTCGGGAGACCACGAATTGGTGTACTCGCCCAACCATGACCGGTCCGAATCGTCGTCCGGGGAAGCCGTCGCGGTGACGACGAGGCCGGTCGATTCCGGGTCGTCGAGCAGGAAACGAACGGCGTCATCGCCCCGGCATTCATAGGTGGGCGGTGGTTCGAACGCGACAGCGTGACGGTAGGCGACGGCGGCAGGAAGCCCGGCGGCGCGACCGGCCCGGTACCGTCGAATCACGCCAGCGTCAACGGGCGATGGCAACATGTGCGAGCCTCCAGTTCTACGCGGCGGACGGTCCGGCAGGTTGGGATGTTGTCGTGGTCGTGCGGGTGAATCGGCGACCGTTCGCCGGAGGACGGGGGTCGGTGCCCGCGATTGCGGAGTGGTGTTGGGTGAAGTCGCAGACGACGATCTCAGTGGCGATCGGCCGCTGGTGCCAGTCGTCGGCGTAGTAGGTGGTGTCGACGCTGCAACCGAGCTCCAGCGCGATGCCGGTCGTGGTGTGGAACTTCTGGTACTCGGCGTCCGGATCCTCGGTGTAGCAGCGCTTTCCGCTGTGGCTGAACGGGGCCGATTGCTGCGGAACGAGGAACACGCCATGGCGTGCCAGTTGCGCCGCGACAGCGATGACGTGGTACTCGAATCGCGGACCGCGGTACCCCGGACCGTCCATCGCGCGGCGGATGGGTCCGAACGGCGGGTTGGCGATCGCGGTGTCGAACGAGCGCAGCCGCATGGAGGGCACGGTCAGCACGTCGGCGCAGACCCAGGTGGCCTCGGGCATGATCCGCATGCCGATTCGGACGTACTCCGGATTGCGTTCGACACAGACGAATTCGCGCGGCGGTTCACCGTTCCACCGGTGATCGAGAAGGTTGCGGCACGCGAAGCTCAGGTGCCCGATTCCGGCGCACAGATCGATGATGCGGGTTCCCACGACGTCGATGCGCATGTCACCCGCGAGCCCCAGGGGCGTGAAATACGCTCCGTCCAAGCAATACTCGGGATTGGCGGCCTCCTGCCAGTGATCCAGGACGAACTTCTTCTCCTCGTCGTCGAGGTCTCGGTCGGCGTCGATCAGCAGGCAGGCTTCACGATGCAGCTTGGCTTGACTTCTGCTCAATGTCGTAGACATACGAAATTCCTTCGCTCAGGCCACCATTGCCGGTAGCCGAGAGTGGGGTGGGATCGCGCCGAGACGTCGGGCGAGTGGGTGACGGCTCGAACAGCGAAATCTGGCCAGTCGCAGGGACACCGGAGCGCGCACCGGCCGCTGAGGTCCGCCACGGTCGGCGTGGGATCGGTTGCGCTGGAACGGGATCGGACCACAGGCCGGGGTCGGCGGCGGCCACACGCGCGGCGCAGGCACGCAACGCGTCCATGGCCTTTTCCCGCCAGTACAGGGCAAAGCGGAAACAATTTCGGCAATCGGTGATCACGCGTTCGCCGGTGACCGGGTCCGGGCGCGATAGGTGCCGACAACCAGGTAGCTGGACGTTGGCGGTGCGAGAGGCCATCGACCAGGCTTGACTATCACTGCTGTGGAGCAGATGACCGGCCAACGCCAGCGCATTCAACGACACGCCGTATCCGTGCATTTTCATGCCCAGCGGCGCGAGAGCGGCAAGGACCCGGGCTACGTACCGGGCGCGGTTCTTGCGGCAGACGCTTCCGATTCCGACCCACCGGCCCGTCAAGTCGATACCGGCCTCGAGGTAGCGGTAGTAGTGCTCGATGTACTCGTGCGGATGCAAGCCCTGCAGCGTGGGCAGCCACGGCACGAAATCGAACTGCTCGGACAGATACAGATAGTTCTCCAGCGTCGCCTGCTGATGCTGGCTTGTGGTCAATCCGGTGAAGCGCAGGCAACCGGGTTCGCAAGGCACGTCTTGGATCCCGACGAACAACGGCGGCCCGATGTCCTCGATCAGCCGAGTCCACAGCGCCCCGTATTCATCGGGATGAGCCCACCAAGGATGCCCACGCGGATCGGCGGTCAGCATGATCGCCGAATACGCTCCCGAGTCACCGGCATACGGGGCCTGGAGCGCTTTGACCGGGAACTTCTCGCCGCGAGAGCGATACTGCGCCAGTCTTTTCGCCGACACGAACACCGGGACCGGAGACGCGGTCATCAGGCTGGGTTGACCGATCCCCAGGAAGAACAGCATCCGACGGGCCGGGTCGAGATGATCAGCGCTGGTCGTCCACGGCGTGACCGGTCCCCACGCGGTATCGCACCGCTCGATCGATCCGGGGGCCACGGGCAGCAAGCGAGGCTGATTGGAATTTTGAGTAAGCAGGGACGGCAATGCACCTCCCCGGAACACCTGGGGGGTTGGGAAATCTCGGATGGGACAGGGGTGAATGGAACTGCCCGCCGCGGCGAAACGCGCTCTCTCCCAACAGAGGTCGGGCTCGCGGGTCGGCGGGCCGGCCGTTCAGTCCGCCTTGGCGGCGGAAAGGGGGTGTCAAGCCGCACGCTTTTCGCGGCTTGACACCCCCGCCGCCAAGGCAGACTGATAAGGCCCGCCGACCCGCGAACCCGGCTCTGCCGCTCTACCTCACTCCGTGTGGTTCTCGCGCATGAGCATGTGCGTGAGCGCCGCACCCATCCCGAGCACGACCACCGGGAGACACGCGACCAGCGTCGTGATCGGCCACGGTGCGGTCGGGGTTCCCGCGGCCTGCATCAGGTGATAGGCGATCTGTCCGGCAGCGCCGAGCACCAGGCTGCCGAGGGCCGACCACTTGGCGTAGTTGACGGTCTTCGCGGTCCGGATACGACCCGACAACCAGACATACAAGGCGTACGACGCGTAAGCCTCGACGCCGATCGGCAGGGTGATCGCGCTGTTGAGGCGGGCGGAATCCCAGATGCCGGGCAAGGGATGGATGACACCGAATCCGGTCAAATCGCCGAGACCGACCCAACCGGACCACACTGCCACCGCTGCGGGCAGCGCGATCAGCAGTACGGGCCAGATCCTGATCGGGCGAGACGATGTTTGCGGTGCCACAACTGCTCGAGCGTCGCGACCGGATTCGTCGTCGGTGACGTCGTCAACCGTCAACCCGCCGAATGGCGACGTGTCGGTCCGGCGATCGTCTGGCACGGGTTCATCGACAGATGACGCGTCGATCTCACCATGTGTACGAAGCTCTGTCATTGACGCGTCCACCGGCTGTTGTTCGAACTTCGGTGTCGTCGCCTCAGTGACCGTGTCCTCCCTGTTCGCGACGCGGACGCCGTCGGGCGACGCAGGCAGGGTGTCGGCGGGAGCCTGCCGATCGTGGTCGGCAGGGCGAGACAGGTAACGCTGGGTTCGCCGCCAATCGTTGACCACGTTGGATGCGTGCTGACGCGAGACCTTCGCTCCGCAGCGCGCCAGCACCGAGCGGACGTCGTCGGTCGTTGGGTCTCCGAACAGCTCGCACACGAGCCGCATCATGTCCTTCTTGGTCGAGCAACCTTCGAGGGCCGTCCGGAGCATGACATCGTCGGGCACACCCTCCAACGGGTTGAACCCTTCGGGAAAACCTTCGGGAATCAGGGCCAGTGCGCGGTCACTGCCGGAGTGTGTTGTAGGACATATCTTTTCAATGGTCATAGTGCTGTCTCCCTCCGGCTCGTTCAGGCCGCTGCGGCGAGTGGATGGGGCTCGCCGGTCAAGCTGGCCAGCGCCAGCGCGACTTCCTCGAGGCTGGCCCGGGTGTAGATGACGGTCGAACCCTCGGACTTCCCTTCGGCGTGCCCGGCGTAGGCGCGGGCGACGGCGAAGCCGAAGTTGCGTTCGACCCATTTCAGGGTCGTGTGCCGAAGCCAGTGGGTGCTGATCTGTTGCTTTTCGACCCACGGCAATTCGAGTCCGATCCGGGTCCACAGTCCGTCGTATCGGCGTCGGGTGATCGGTTTGCCGTTGCGGTAGCGCAGCAGTTGTTCACCACGTTGTACTCCGCGCTCGTGGGCGTGGTGGAGCAGGTTCGCCATCAGAGTGGGCGAGATCGGTTGCCAGCGAGGGATTTTGCCCTTCTCTACGAGGTGGATCAGGCATTGTTGCGGATCGAGGTCGTCGAGGCGCAAGCCCAGGGCACCGCCCCGCCGGCACGCGGTCTCGGCGTGCAAGCGGAGTAGCACCGTGTCGAGGTCCGGGTCGTTGCCGGTGGTCGCGGCCACCTTCGCGATCTCGGTGAGCTGCTCGAGCGGTAGGCCCCGTCTGGTGGACGGGATGCGACGCGGTTTGGCGACTCGTTTGGCAGGGTTGTCGCCCGGCCGGAGGAAGCCATCGCTTTCGGCGTGCTTGTACAGGAACCGCAGGGCGCTGATCATTGCTTCGGCGGCTCCGCGGCCGTCGCGGGCGTTGCGGTCGGCTTTGGCGTTGCGTCGAGCGGCGTCGCGCATCTCGGAGATCTCTGTGACGGTGGGTTCGTCGATGCGACGGGGACCCCATTCCCGCTCGACGTATTTCCAGTGGGTGTTGTAGGTGCGCAGCGTGCTCTGGGAGGCCACTCGCTCGCGGATGGCTGGGATGTATTCGGCGAATGTCGGCGCGGACGGTCGGACGTCGAGCAGATCGGCGGCGGTGATGCCCATCCTGGCGAGCAGGGTGCGCGCGGCGTCGAGCTCGACGGAGGTGATCGCAGGGGTAGCGGTTGTCACGGCTGCTCACCGCCGTCGATACGGTCGCGGATCTCGGCGACCAGGTCCGCGAGCGCGACCTGGCACACGATGATCAGCCGTCTCTGGTTGGGGTGGGCAGCCAGCAGCACACGGTCGCCTTTGCGCAGGCGGATCGCCTTGCGGATGTCCGCGGGAATGGAGAGTTGCCCGTTGCGCGCGATCGCGTGACCGCCGGGCTCGCCGTCGGTGACCAACAGCACACCGGGCAGGCTGGGCGCCACTGGCCGGATCCGGATCGGGGTGCCCGGGTCCCAGCCCAGCGAGCCGAGCACCGCGCGTTCGGCCAGACGGCCCGCGTGGTTGACCAAGACCGAGCCGTAGACAACACGAATCGTGTCCAACGAGGTCGGCAACATCCGATCCAGACGCCCGCCTCGCAACCGCGCCGGTGGCAAACCGGAATCTGGCGGCGCAGCACTGTGATCGGCCGTCGCGGCGGACGTAGGCAGCGCGAACGGGAAAAGACCACCGATGCTCGGTGACCCTGAATCGTGTTCTAGCGCGCTAGAACACGAGATACGGGAATGGTGTCCAGGAGTATTGGAATTGTGCGCCATCAGGGACTCGAACCCCGAACCCGCTGATTAAGAGTCAGCTGCTCTGCCAATTGAGCTAATGGCGCTTGTTCTGTTGTTGGCTCCGGGGCGGTGGGCCGTGTTCCGGTGCGGGACAAACATTAACAGGTGGGGGGCTTAGAAGTGAAATCGGTTTCTGACCGGGGGTTTTGTGGCGGGTGGTGCGGGGGGTGGTGGTGGGAAACCGGCAAATCGGGCGGCGGTGGTGCTAGCGTCGGGGTGGGCATCCAGGCCGTGTCGGGGTCGTGATCGGGTGGGTTCGGGTGCTCGAGCTGGCAGAATGCGGGTTGTGATCGGGATCGATGCGGTGGATCGGTCGGGTCCGGAGCCATCGGCGCGTTGGTGTGCGCCGAGACTTGAACAGGGGTTGGTATGCGCGGTGGTCGTGGTGGGCGGTCGATCCGGGGGATTGTGGTCGCGCTGGCTGCGGCCGGGTTCGCGCTGACGGCGTGTTCGGCGCAGGAAGCAGCGAAAGATGTTGCGATAGAACGTAATCCGGTTATCGAAATGATCAAGCCGAAGATGGTTTCGCTGGTCGAGGACGGGGCGAAGGGTGTTTCGCCGGGTGTACCGATGGTGTTCGCGGTGCAGGACGGGATCTTCACGAATGTGAGTTTGGTCAATGCGCGGGGCGAGTCGGTGCCGGGCATGATCGCGCCGGACGGCCGGTCATGGCGGAACACCGAGGTACTCGACTACGGCGAGACCTATCGTCTGAAGGCCGACGCGATCGGGCTCGGCGGCGCGAACACCGCGTCGGTGAGCTTCACCACCAGTTCGCCGCGCAATCGAACCAAGCCGTATCTGCTGCCGGGCGAGGGCGATGTGGTCGGCGTCGGCCAGCCGGTGGCGGTGCGGTTCGACGAGAACATCCCCGATCGCGGCGCCGCCCAGGATGCGATCAGAATCACCACCGAGCCCGCGGTGGAGGGCGCGTTCTACTGGGTGAACAATCGCGAAGTGCGTTGGCGGCCGGAACATTTCTGGGCGCCGGGGACGAAGGTCACCATCGATGTGAACGTCTATGGGCGTGATCTCGGCGACGGACTGTATGGCCAGAACAACATTCACTCGTTCTTCACCATCGGCGACGCGATGATCTTCACCGCCGACGACGACACCAAACAGGTGACGGTGGAACGCAACGGCGAGCTGATCCGCACCATGCCGACCTCGATGGGCAAGAACAGCACACCCACCGATAACGGCATCTACATCGTCGGCGACCGCTTCGAGCGGATCATCATGGACTCGTCCACCTACGGCGTCCCGGTGAACTCGTCGGACGGATACAAGACACCGGTCGATTTCGCGACCCGAATCTCCTACAGCGGCATCTTCTTCCACTCCGCGCCGTGGTCGGTGGGGCAGCAGGGTTCGGTGAACACCAGCCACGGCTGCCTGAACCTGAGCCCCGCGAATGCCAGGTGGGTCTACGAGAACGCCAAGCGCGGCGACATCACCATCGTGAAAAATACGGTGGGCGGCACACTTTCGGGCGTCGACGGACTCGGCGACTGGAATATTCCGTGGCCGCAATGGAAAGCGGGCAACGCCTGAGCCGGATTGCGCTTCCATCACAGTGGTTTCCGGGTCCTGTGCGCCGGACCACACGGCCACTACAGTGCAGGATGCACGTGCGCGGACGGGGGTCACAATGTCGAACGGGTTTCGTGTCCTGATCGCCTGGGTGATTACGCCGCCGTTGCTGGTGGGTGCGTACTGGCTGTTCTGGGCCGTCGTCGCACCGGGTTTCGGTCGGCAGAACGGCGTGGAAGCCTGGTGGTACAACGTCTTCCTGCACGGCAACGGGCTGTGGTGGTTCCTGGCCTACGTTTTCGCGGGGCTGGCCGTCTACTTCGGCTACGTCTACTACGAGGTCTGGTTCCTGACCGGGCTCTGCGTGCTGCTGATGATCGGAAGCCTCGGTGTAGCAGGGTATTTCCTGGTCAACCTGGACAAGAACGAAGGCCGCTTCTACACCGGCGCGACCACGTTCTACGTGCACGATCCCGAACACGTGCCGTCCGCGCTGCATCTGCTCGCCGACGGTGGCGCCAAGAACACCGACGGTTGCGCGATCAAGGGCCGTCACGACGTCTACGGCTGCCTGCGGCAGGGCGACTTGCCCAGTGCGGGTTGGGATCCGAGGATCGGCTCGCTGGACGGCGCGGGCGTCGCCCTCTCCCGCGCCACCGGTGACGTGCAGGCGGTGAGCCTGCGCACCGAGACCATCACCTACCTGAACGGCAAGGGCGACAACGGTTCCTGGAGCGGCGTACTCGACGGCAGCGGGATCAATGTCCCGCTCGGCGGGGTCGCCGAATGGTCGGGTCAGGGCAGCGCGACCCAGTGCACCTTCACCGGCGACTACGGTATCGACCGGGCCTTCGGCGGCTCGCGGCGCAACAGCCTGCCCAACCTGCTGAAGGAACGTTTCCCGCTGATCGCGTACAGCATGGGCGATGTGTGGGGTTACTGCGACGGCAAGGAGCCGATCGTGGTCATCCCGGTGACCACGCCGATACCGTGGACCCACCGCACCGTCGACGCACCGGCGGGCGTGATCACCGTGCGCGGCGACCACGGGCGGGTGCGGCTCGACTACCTGCGTGATGTCGCCCCTGGCACGCTGCCCGGTCCGGTCTATCCGAAATCGATTGCGGCCCATCAGCGCACGGAGACGAAATGGGCTGCGGGCCGGGAGTACATGAACCGCAACCACTTCGGCTTCGATCCGGCGCATTCCGGCGCGCAGAGCGGCAATGTCTCCGAGTATCTGCTGCGGGACAAGTCGACCGGGCGATTGCAGTGGGTGACGCCGATGACGTTGCGCGGCAGCACTTCCGAGCTGTTCGTTGCCTATGCGATCATCCCGGCCGACGAGGTGCACCGCGGTTCGCTGAACGCGCAATCGGTGTACGCGCTCGACGACAGCGATCCGCGCCGCATCAATATCGACAACCTGGATGCCGACGCCCGCTCGTGGCTGGCCGCCAACGCGGGCACGGTGATGTCGAACGGCGGGAAACTGGTGGAGTTCACCCCGATCGATGGCGACACCTGGCGCGGCTTCGTGGAATTCAACGGTCGGGTCGCCTACCGGATCGATATCGCGGCGAGTCGCAAGACTCCGGTGCAGTTGGTGCGGCTCGACGACACCGGAGACACCGGCCCGCCCGCACCATCCGGCCCGCCCAACGCCGACTGCGGCAAGGCGCTCGCATCCCTCACTCCGGCCCAATTGGCCCAGTGCGCCAAGGTTTTCGTCGACGAACTGGCCAATCGGCAGCCCGCACCCCGCTGATCGGACCCATCAGTGGGGCTGCGTCGCGAGGGAACTCTCCAGCGCGGTAATGAAATACGGGAAGTGGGTGGCGAAGCGCCGCAGGTCGCGATCCTTGTCGAAGCCGCCGAACCAATACAGTCCTGCGGCCATCGGCAGGTCGCGGAAGCCGCGGATCCAGTTGTCGGCACGGCCGGTGACGACGGTGAAGGGCAGCGCTCTGGCGAAGACCAGCTCCCGGTCCGATTGTGAAAGTTGCTCGGGGCGAAGCATTTCCAGCGCACTCCCGAAGCCGGCCAACTGCTCGACCAGTTGACGTCCCGCGCCGGTCCTGGCCGGGAGATAGCGTGGCAGCAGCAGTGCCGCGATGCCCCCGAGCAGCAGGGCGGCCCCGACCAACGCGTTTCGGCCCACTACGGCGAGCGCGATCGTCATGCCGATACCGGCCAGCACGAGCGGCACGCCCAGCCAAAGCGATCGTCTGCGGGTGCGGTCGGCGAGTAGACCCTGGCCGACGGCATCGGACAGCAGTGCCGCGCGTACCGGTTCGATCGCGGTGCCCGGCAGCTCGGAGATGGTCGCCGTAGCCGAATCACCGGGCAGCAGTGCGTGATACAACGCGCGTTCGTAATCGCGCAGCTGCTCGTCGGCCGGGTGCGCCCGGGTGATCCGCCAATCCGATTCGCCGATCGGCTCGATCCACAGATAGCGGCGCACCGCGAGATCCACGACGGTGGCCGCGAGCGCGGCCGCGTTCGCCGAGGCGTGGAGCAGCACACCGGCCTGGCCGGGCAGGACGGCGCCGGGCGAGACGAACTGGGTCTGATTTCCGTTGCGCCACAGTGGTTCCACTGCCTTATCGCTGGACGGGGCCGCGGCGTCCTTGCGTCGAGTCCACACCAGGTAGCCGCCGAATGCGGCGAGGGCGAGCAGTAGGACGCCGAAGGCGATCAGCACCGGTGTGGTGATCGTGAACGCGCCGGATCGGCTGCTGTCATGGATTTCGGCGTTGGCGGGCACGGTGCCCGGCGGCAGCTGCAGGGTGACGTCGAGCAGGTCGCCGCGGTGCAGACCGTCCTGTCGCAGTTGCAGCACACCGTCCGGTTCCACGTGCGCACCAGCACAATTCGTGGTTCGACCGGCCGGGCCGATTCGGCAATCCGCGATACCCATGCGGAAGCTCGGGCTGATCACCGATGCCTCGATCGCTGCGACATCGGCATCGAGCACACCGGTCCACTTGAACAGCTGAGTGCCGGGTGCGTCGCTGACCACGCCGTGCACCGTGTACTTGACGGTGGATTCGCCGGGCGGTGCGTCGATGACGAACTTGTCGCCGTCGGATTTCGCCGTGCCCGGCCCGGTGGTCGCGACGTCGGTGACGGTGAAACGCCGTTCCACATTGTCGTGCAACACGATTCGCAGCGGCAGCAGCATATGGAACCGGCCGCCCTGCGGGACGGTGACGGTCTCGGCCACCTCGAGCAGACCCGCCTCGCTCAGCTTGATGTCGGCCTTGATCGTGGCGCCGGGCGGATCCTGCGCCCGCGCGGGCGCGACGACGAAAAAGGTGGTGAGCGCGAGCAATAGAGCGCCGAAGGCCGCCCCCCGAATGATCAGCATGGGGCCATAGCCTAGACACATTGGTATTCTTCGTCAGCCGCTGTCGGATACCGGAAGAAGCAGGGGGCGTGGGGGAAATGAGCGTGCGATACCGAACCTCGCGGGGTCGGCTATGACACAGCCACCCGGATACCCGGGCGGTCCGCCCGCCGGAATGCCTTATGGTCAGCCGGGATACGGACCCTCCGGATACGGCCCACCTCCGGGGTACGGGGCGCCGCTGCCGCCGCCGGGCGCGTATGTGCCTGCCCCGCTGCGGCTTCGGCCGTTGCCGCCGCCCGGATATCCCGGGCAGCCCGCTCCCGGGTACTACGGGCAACCTCAGGCACCGAAGGGGTCTGGTTGCGGCAGCGGGCTATTGGTGGCCGTGATCCTATTGGCCGTGGTCGGTGCGCTCGGGTACTACTCGGTGTGGAAGCCCTCACTTCCGGTCGACACGACCGCTGTGCGGCCGAGCTACACCTATGCGCCGACCTCGTCTCCGACCACCCTCGCGACAACAACTGTCCCGGTATCGACGACGGTCAAGACCTACTCGCCGACCGCTACCGCAGGACCGCTGACCGGGTCGGTCGCCCCGTCGCTGAATATCCCGACGCCGACGAAACCCGCTGGGCCGCAACCGGTTATCGCACTCGCCGACAATCCGCTGTTCAGCGACGCGGGGTGGGGGCTGCCCAACATTCCGTGCGACTACCCGGACTGGTCCGCCGATCCCGCCGCGGCGCGCGCGTTCTTCGAGGCTGCGCGAACCTGCCTGGACGGCATGTGGCGGCCGATTCTGCGTGCCGCGAATCTGCCGTTCGCCACCCCGAATCTCGAGGTTCCCGCCCGCGCGGCGGACACATCGTCGCCGTGCACCGGCAGCGGTGGGAGCTACGCGGCCTTCTACTGCTCGGCCAACAGCACCATCTATATGCCGCTCGACCACATCCAGGTCGAACTCCACGGCGACGATATCGAAATCTATCTGGCGATCTTCGCCCACGAGTACGGGCACCACGTGCAGGCCATGAGCGGCGTGACGGAGAAATCGAATCGCGATCGCTACCGCGCCGGACAGAATTCCGCACTGGGAACCGAACTTTCGCGCCGCCTGGAGCTGGAGGCGCAATGTTTCGGCGGGATGTTCATCGGATCGTCGGTCTTCGAGGGCACCCTGACGGCCGCGCAGGGCCAGCACGATCTGCAGGACAACTACCGGCGCGGCGACTCGCCCGGCGATGTGCGCGATCACGGCACCAAACAGCATTACGGCCTGTGGTGGGAATGGGGCTATTCGAATAACCGGGTGCAGAAATGCAATACCTGGAACGCCACCTCGGATGTGGTGTCCTGAGCCGGATTTCACCAGCCCCTCGCGTCAGCAACCAGCCTGACCGAACATCCGCGCCGTGGTTCGGCGCGAGACGGTCTGGCAGGCTGGCGGTATGACGCATGAGGTACAGCGCGCTGTTGCTTGGCCGTTTCCGGGTGATCGTTTTCCGGAGCATTTGGGTGTGATCGTTCAAATGACCGTGGTAGCAGGGGAAGAGCCGGTCCGAGTGGTGACCCATTGGGATGACGGCGACTGGACCTTCGCGGACGGTGTGCACGATCCGAATGGCAAGGGCAACGCCATTTTGGCGTGTATCGAGCACCTGCTCGATACGGACGACAGCCTCGTTCCGCTGGCCACCATGCCGCCCGGCACCGTGGCGTGGCGGAATGATCAGGGTGAGTCCTGGACCATCGAGGCACACGCCTACGAGGAGTAGCCGTAGGCAGTTCCCGCTAGTCGTGCGGGTGGTTTCGGGGGTCGTCTAGGCGCCGGGGCGCGCTTCCGTCGGTACGGTGATGGGGGTCGTGTCCGATGTCGTGGTGCCGGTGCGGATGGTTGTCGTTGTGCCCGTGGTGATTCGGGGCATGGCCATGGTGGTCTTGTTTCGGCGGATGCGGGTGATGGGGCGGGGCCGATGGGCGATGTGGTCGGCCGGGACGGTGTGGTGGCGGGGTGTGGCCGCCGGGCCCCGCGGGTGGGGGAGCGGGGTGATGCGGGGGTGTCGGTATTTGGGGTACCGGTACCGGCGGGAAGACCGGGGGCGGTGGGACATTGGGCATGGTCGGTGTGGTCGGGGTGGGCAGCGGCAGGATGGGCTTCGCGGGCATTACATAACCGCTGAGCCGAGACCGGTAGTGCCGCAATGCCGTATCGGCCTCATCACGCGAATTCGCCTCTATGACAGCTCGATACGCCTTGAGTAGGCCCGAACCGTCGCCGTGCTGCTGTACGACAGGGCTTTCCAGCTCGTGCACCACCCGTTCACCGGCGACCGGACGGACGACGACGTGCGTGTAGCGCACCTTCGCGCCCGGCTCCGACAGTGCCGCACGCAATTCGGGGTCGTTGTCGAGTGCGTCGCGCAGCAGGTCGTCGTGTTCGTGCGGTGGCACGGTGGCGGTGCGCCGCACGGTCACCACCTCGACGACCGGATGGCCGTCCGCCGTATGCAATCCGACTCCGGTGTCGTGCACGGTGGCGTCCTTGGAATGTAGGTATGCCGCAGCTTCGGCGACGCGCAGCCGTCCAGCCAGCTCGCGCAGCCGCTCTTTGGACGCCCGGACCTGCTGGTCGGTCTCGGCCCATTCGACGCTGTGGCGGCCCAGTTTGTCGAGCGCACGCACCAATTTCTTGTGCTGCCGGTAGATCCGATCACGCTCGGCTTGCAGGTCGCGCACCCCGTCCCAGTCTCGGGTGTGCGCGGAGACGACGTGCGGTTCGCCGACCACCCGCGGCACGTCCTCGCCGATCAGGTCGACCGTGAAACCCGGTGGTTGCGGCGGTTCGGACGGGTCGATGGGCGGGGGCGTCCCGGCGTCCGGCTCGCCGGGGTCGTCGTGCCGCACGGTCGGCGAGGTGAGATCGGCGACGTGCATGCGGTATTCGGGACCGGAATCGACTCGTACGCGCAGATATTCGATCCGCGCACCCGGCTCGCGCAGCGCGTCGACCACCTGCTGATGTCCCAGCGCCTGATGTCCCAGCGCCGCCGCGAGATGCGCCGCGCGACCGGGTTCGTCCGCGTCGTGGTATTCGCCCTCGGTCAACCGGTCGAGGACGAGGACACGCGGCGGTTCGCCCGCGGTGCGGATGACACCGACATGTTCGGTAACCATCTGTCCGCCAAGCGATTCCACGTGATCGAGACCGGCCCGCGCCGTCATCGCATCGGTAAGCCGGCCGAGCGCGGGCCGGACCTCCGCGTGGTCCATCCGGTGGTATTCGACCGCGGCTTCGGCCAACTCGTGTAGCTGGTCGGCGGTGAAATGGCCGGAATCGCGCAATTCCTCGAACAGGCCCGGCATCCGCCGCGGTTGCAGGTAGCGCTCCGGATCGTCGAGCAGTCCGCGCAGCGCCCGATGGTTCTCCAACCAATGCCGCGCGGCGTCGTTGTTCTCGAACAGCCTGCGCAACAAGGCATCTCGCTGGTCGCGGACGGCGCGCAGTGGCGCTATCACCGCCCTGCGCTGTGCGTCGAGATCGGCGAGATCGGCGCGGGCGCGGTCGGATACGTCGACGGGATCGTGGGTCAGCACATACTGTGGCCCGTCGCCGACCGGCTCGATGGTGAAGCCGCGTTCCTCCGGCACGACCGGCCCCGGCGGATCGCCAGGTCCTGGCTTCGGACCGTCCGAACCGCCGAGCGCCCGCGGCGGTTCGGCGACATCCGCCTCGGTCAACTGCGCGATCGCGTACTTGATGCCCTTGCGCCAGCCGGTGAGCGGCGGACGGTCGGAGTCCCAGTCGGCGCCGTGCACGCGGCGGGTGTAGGCGTTGGCGTCGCGCCAGGTCTTATCCGGATTCTTGCCGAGGTAATTCGATTCGCCGAGCGCGTCGCGCAGCAGGATCAGGTCCTGCGGCAGGATCGGCGCCGGGTTCTCGTCCACCAGATGTTCCGGCAGGCTCTCCAACGGATTCCCGTCGAGCCGGATCCACGCCTCCGCGACATCGGCGACGTCGTCGAAGGGCCGCCGCACCCGCGCGCCGGTGATGCGGTCGACGGTCCAGAACCCTGCTCCGTCCGGACCGCCGCGCATCAGATGATTCTTGATCTGCAGCAGTTGCTCGCGAGTCAGGTCGAATCCGAATATCGAACGGAAGGTGGTGCCGTCCGGCAGGCGGTATTCGTTGACGTTGCGCAGGATCCGATCCAGCTCCGAATCATTCGCCCGGTACCCGTCGAGGACCTCGGTTGTCCACTCCTGCACCCGGTTCCACGCGGCGACCTGCTCGGACCACGGAATCCGCTTGCGCGACAGCAGGATGCCCGGGTTGTTGTCCGGAATTTCCTGGCGATCCCGCCAGCCGAGGGCCTCACGCCCGTCGTGCTCCAAAAACAGTGGCTGGTAGTTCTTTTCGGGCTTGCCGAACCATTCGAACTCCCGGATTCTGCGCACGAAGCGGATGTGCTCGGTCCACGGATGGTCCAGCACCCGAATCGGCTTGGTGCGCAACTTGTCCGGCACGTCGTCGCCGTGGAAGCCGATCGGGACCTCGGTGGTGGAACGCAGCTTGCCGATCCATTCGGTGTGGCTGAGCACGAAATCGCCGAACCGGGGATGTCGCTGGAACCAGGCCCGCATCTTCGGCCTGGACTTGTCGGCGATCAGCACCCACCGCATGGGCGGGTAAGCCGCATCGGCCAACGGAAGCGGTTCCGCCACATGCTCTTCGGGGCCGGGCACGCCCTGCTTGAGCCAGTTCTCGATGGCGCCGTCGAAGGTGAGGCCCTTCGCCTGTTCCTCGGTCAATTCCGGCCAGTGGCCGGTGGTCAGTCCGAGAATCGCGTCCTCGATGGAGGTTTGGAACGGATCGACGCCCAATTGGCTGCTGGTGCCGTCGGGCGGATCCTTGACGGTGTGCCCCGTCGGCTTGAAATCGGCCTTCCTGGCCTCGGCGCGCCGCGGGCCGTGCTCCCGCGCGTCATGCCAGTTGCCATCCGCGTCGCGCCACGAGGTGAGCGTCGTCGGATCGCGGTCGACCCATACGCGGCCGTCGCGTTCGATGATGGATTCGGGCAGGTGCACCCGCCGGATCGCCGGTCCGCCAAGGTGTTCCATGCGCAGGCCGCGATCGACCGGATCGATGCTGACGTGGTGATATTCGATGACGGCGTCCGGGCGGCCGAGCAGCAGTGCGAGGTCGCGGCTGCGGGTCAGCGCCTCGTGCAGCGCCCGATCGTGGTCGGCGAGTGGATGATCCGGATCCGGGCGCGAGCCGACGACGATCACCCGCGCCGGTTCGCCCTCCGCGACACCGACCCGGTCGGTGATCCGCCAGTTCGTGTGTTCGGCGAGCGCGTCGGTCCAGGCGCCGTCGAATCCGTCGAGCCGGTCGTTCGCCCGGCCCGCCATGGTGTCGGCCCGGCGCACCAGCTCCTCGAGACCGTCGATCGCCGTGGCCCGCCGCGCCGGATCCGGTTCGCCGGTGTGCGCGAGTTCCGCCAGCGCGGCGCGATATTGCTCGAGCCGGGCGGCCGCGGCGTCGCGCTGGCGCACCGCCTCCTCGTATTCGGCGATCAGCGCGCGGCGCTGCTCCGTGAGCGCCTGGCGCCGCTGCAGCATTTCGTCGCGGATATCCCGCAGCCGTTCGGCATTGGTGATGTTGTCGGTGGTGCGTTGCCGCGCGGCGAGTTCGGCGCGGCGAGCCCGCACCCGTACCTTGCGCGGCGCCTCGTCGGACAGGTCGGCCTCGCGCGCCCTGATCCGCGCGATCTGTTCGCCGATTCGCGCGATCTCCTCGCTCGGCGTCGCCGATCGCTCGAGCCTTTCGAGTTCGATTGCGGCGGCGTCCATTTGGGCGCGCAGGTCGGCGACGCCCTCGGCGTGGGTCACCGGGTCGGCTTCGGTGGCGCGCAACAGGTCGAGCGCGGTCTGCAACTGCTTGTGCTGCCGAGCGGCCTCGGCGCGCTGCTGCGCGAGATCTTCGCGCCGGACCCTCGCCTCGGCATCGCGTTCTACGACGGCGGCATGTATGGCGCCCGCATGCTCCAATTCGACTATGCGGGCGTGCACCTCGACGATCCGGTCGGCGAGATCGTTCACCTCGTTGCTCGAACGGGCGAGTGCCGCGAGCGCTTCCTCGGAATGCCGGAGCGGCCCCGGCAGGAACTGGTCCGGTTCTTCAATACCGCCGCGCAGCATGATCTGCGTGGTTTCCTCGCCGAGGCGTTCCAGGGTGGTTTCCAGGTGCTCGCCGAGTTCGCCGTCGGGATCCCGGATTTCGAAACGCATGGCGAAGTCGTCGCGTTTCGCCTTCGCCGCCGCCCACTTCTTGACCAGATCCGCGTGCTCGGCGTCCGCCTCGCGCAGTTGCGCGTCGATATCGCCGGTGAGATCCGGATGCGCCGGAGCCGGCGGCGCCACTCGTTCCTCGACGGGTGGATCGATATGGGTGACTCGGCCGTGCTCGTCGACCACCACCCGTTTGCCGTCCGGCGGTGGGTTTTCCCTGGCCGCGACCTCGGCCGCGGCCAGCCTGCGCTGCTCCTCGACATTGTGTGCGGTGTGATATTCGTCGAATTCCCTGCGGATTTCGCGGATCAGCGGTGCGCGTTCGGTGGCGGCCCGCAGTGCGTCACCCAATTCCGCGTGTCCGGCGACGCCGCCGTTTCTGGTCGCCTCTTCCCTTGCCCGCCTGAGCATTTCGCCACCGGCCCGCTCGGCGGCCTCCGGGATCACCTGCCGCTGTCTGATCTCGTGCACCCGGTCCGCCAGCCCCGGCGTGACGCCGTCGGGCGAGCCGAAGATGGCGTGCTCCAGTTCTCTCGGCGTCATCGCGGCGGCGTCTCTGATACCGAGTTCGGTTGCCAGCTCGACGATCCGATCGTGGATGCGGGCACTGCGTTGCGCGGCGGCCGCGATGCCCCGGCCCATTTCGCGCAACAGCGCCTCGTGTTCGGTGAGCGGTTCGGGGTCGCGGACCACGCGCTCGGTCTGCCAGATCCGGCCTTGATCGTCGACGTGCACAACACATTCGTCGATGTGGTAGCCGTCTCGCGCCCAGGTGAGATAGCGGTCCGTCGAATAGTCGGAGCCGACGGTGAAGTGCACGAGCCGCGGTGGGTCGCCGTCCATCCTGCGGGTGAGCGCGCCCGCGGGCCTGCCACCGGCTTCGCGGGTAAGGTGTTGCGCCGCAGCGGTTCCCGCCGATCGGCGGATCGCATCCTCGTGTGCGAGCGCATCGTGGAAGGCGCTCAGGCGCTCCAGAACCAGCGGGGCGCGCTTCATCGCATTGCGGGTCAGGTGGTCGAGCGCCATTCGTTCGGACCAGTAGCGGCGCAAACCCATCCGCGCCTTCAGCTCCTTGGCGTATTTGCGCATGGCGAGCGAGCGATCGCGCAACTCGTCGACTCGATCGATGAGTTTGCGTTCCAGGTCGTGGGTGCTCTGGGCCGGATTCAGATCCTGGTGGAGGCCGTGCAGCAGCGCGGTGAGCTCTTCGTAGGCGCGGGCCGTGGCGGTGGTCGCCTCGGTGATGCGCTCGCCCCATTCCGGCATATCGCCGACATGCCTTGGTGGAGTTGGAGGTTGCTCGGCGGATCCGTCGGGTATGGATTCCGCGGTGTCCGGGTGAGGCTGTTCGGATGTGGAGTTCGGTTCGGGTGCGGGACGTTCCGGGTCGGTGTGTTCGGTGTCGCCGGTACCGGCCTTGTTCTCCCCGATGGGTTCTGTTTCCGGCTTACCGCTTTCCGACACGGACGGTTCCGGCCCCTGCGCGTCCTTTTCCGTTGCCGCAAAAAGCTTTTCGAGGTCCGCGCGGGTGTCCGCGACGGCATCGGACTCGCGCTGGTCGAGCTGACTGCCCTCCAGTTCGGTGAACCGGCGGGCGGTTTCGAGTTGGTCGCGCAGGTCGGCGACGGCGCGGCGGATTTCGGCGGGCGACATGTTGTGCGGCCCAGGAAGATCCGCCGGGTCGCCGCCTGTTGCGCGCCACAGGTCGGCCAGATCGCGATAGGTGTCGCCGACGGCATCGCCTTCGCGCACATCCAGCTGGCGGCCTTCCAAATCGGTGAATTGACCACCGGTTTCGAGTCGGTCGCGCAGGTCGGCGATGGCGCGGCGGATTTCCGCGTGCGACATGGTGCCCCGGCCCGGCAGCTCGGCCGGGTCGCCGCCGGTGGCGCGCCAGAGGTCGGCGAGATCGTCGTAGATATCGCGTTCCGCCGCACTTGCGTGCGGAACCTCTTGTGCGCCTTCCTGTTCCGTGGTCGGCTGGTCGGTTTCGCGCTCACGTGGGGCGGGCTGTTGGTCGGATGCGCCGGGTTCGCGTTCGGGCTGGGCGGTTCGCTCGCCGGGCTCGACAAACGGCTCATGCGCTTTACCGGCCTCAATAATGTGAGGCGCGTGGTACACCTCGGGCGCGACCGGTTGCATGGGCAGTGGGGTGCCGTCGGGCTGGCCCTCATAGCGGAATTCGATATCGTGGAAGCCCGCGTCTCGCAGATTGCGAAGGACGAGTTCCCGCTCGGTGGCCGGCGCGTGTGCGGTGCTTCCGGTTTCGATGCGTAGCGTGCCGCCGGGTGCGAGCACCCGGAATATCTCCCGCGCCGCGGTCGACGGCACCTCCAGCAGTGACTTGATATCGACGCGTTCGAAGAAGACCTCGTTGACCGAACCATCCGGAATCGCCGACAGGTCACGGACATCCGCGATCAGGTCGGGCCGGGTGGAATCGGCCCGGTTGACGAAGATCTCGCCCGGCCCGGCCGGCCGGTATTCGTGTCCACCGCCGATCACCAGCCGCACACCGTTGGGTCCGGCCGCGGCCAGCAATGCCGGGAGGTCATCGGTGGGGGTGGTGCGCCACGACGGATCGTGCGCAGTCGGCTGCGGCGGCTGCCCGATCGGATCGACCTCGGCGATCCACACATGTCCGTTCCGATCGATCGCGATCCCGATGTGCTCGGAATGCCCCTCCGGCGTGGACATGGTCATGACGGCCCGGCCTGCCCCGGCTATGTGCTCGAACCTGAACTGGTCGCGGTCGACACCGCGGTCCCGTGCTATTTCCGCGCCGACGGCGGTCACCGCATCGGTCATACCCCAGCCGCGGCGATCGGCTCGCTGCTGTTCGATCCGATCGATGGTTTCGACCAGATGTTCTGCCGCCCTTGGCATTGCGCCCTGAGTGCGAAGTGCGTGCGCGATGTCGGTGGGTCCGAGTCGATGGGTATTCGCCAATCCGAGTTCGGCCGCGCGCTGCCGGATCGATTCGAGATAGCTTCGCGGATAACCGATCTCACGCACGGCAGCGGCAACCCTGGCCCGGACCTCGGGCGCGGTCGGCCGGTGTCCGTGCCAGGGCTCGCCGAGTGTCCATCGCGGCGGAAGGTGCGGCGACGGCGCGCCGAGCGGCGGCATCCGGTCCGGATCGTATGGGGCGCCGAAGTGCTTCTCTTCCGGATACGACCGGCTCGATTCGATCGGGCGTTCGCCGCCCGGCAGTTCGACGCGTTCGCCGTTGAGGTCGAGTGCGATCACGTAATAGGCCTCAACGTGATCCGGAGTCGTCTCGGGCAATCTGCCCTCGGTGCCGTTGGTCGGATCGTGCTGCCAGACCTCCTCGCCCGCGCGGGTGACGACGTATGCGTGCCCGAGCCCGCCCGGGGTGTGATACACCTCGCCGACCAGCACGACGACATTCGGATCGCCGACCGCGGTGAGCGCGGCGCGCAGATCTCGAAGATTACGGAAAATTGTTGGTCCGCTGGCTTTTTCGCCGAGATCGGACAGTGCGTAGCCCTCGGGTCCAGGATCCTCGGGCGGTACGGTGAGCACATCTTCGCCGATCACCGTGTTGATGAACCGGGCGGCCCTCGGCAGGCAGTCCGGGGGTGTCGCGGTCGGGTCGACGGGTTCGGTGACCGGCGCGCGATCGGCGAAGGTCTGGCCGAAAACATCGGCGTAGCGGTTCAATTCGGCGTCGACGCGGCGATGTTCGGCCAGGGCGTCGCGCAGTTCGGTGAGCTGTGCGGCCCGATCCGGATGCGCGGCCGCCAGATCCGCCAGTCGCTGTTCGGTGAAGTGCTGCGGCGCACCGGTTTCCGGCGGTATGCCGAGATCGTCCGCGAGCTCCCGAATGCGCTCGGTGAGTGCTCGGCGTTCCCCGGCCAAAACGGCGTGACCGTCGGCTACCGCATCGAGCCAGCTCAATTCCTGCTGCGCCCGAGCGCGTTCCGGCGACCCGTCGGGCAGCGTCGCGGTTTCGCGCAGTGCGGCGAGACGTTGCCGGACCACCTCCGGCAACAGCGAATGATCGAGCCGGTCCTCGGTCGAGAAGACCATGGCGACCGTTGCTTCCGGGTGCTCGGTGATCCCGCCGGGGAACTCCAGCCACCGCCCACTCTCCGGGTCGTACATGCCGATCCTGCCGTCCTCGCCGACCACGAGGTCGTAACGCCGGGCGCCGTACGGGCCGGCGTCGACAACCACCGCGACCGTGCCCGGCCCGCGCGCGGTGATCTCGTCGGCGAGTTGCCGATGACTGTCGTACGGATGGAATTCGGCGTTGTGACCGAGCTCGAGCTCGTCCGGTGTCAGACCGGCGGCGGGGATCTCGGTGCCGGAGTCGACCCGTACGGGATCGGAAGGCGTTGTGTCGCGGTGGTTTTCGGTGCGGTTCGGGTCGGCGGCGGTGCGCCCGGTATTCGTGTGGTCTCCGGAATGATCTGCGGTGCCGGGTGCGATTTCCGGCCTTGCCGGGGAACCGGCGTCGCCCGCGATCGGACGATCGGAGCTCGGGCGAGCGGTGGTCTGTTCCGCGTCGGCTCGACCGGCGGTCGGTGCGGCTGCCCGGCCCGATGTCTGACGAGCATCGACCGGTGCGGTCGGAGTCGCGCGGCTGTCGCCGACCGGCCGAGCCGTCGGTTGGCCCGTCTCGCCAGGCCGCGTGCCCTTCGCCGTCTCGGCCGAGCGTGCGGCCTCCTCGGGGGAGAGGACTGCGCGGGAATTCGGCTGTACCGCTGGTCTTTCCGTGGCGGGCCGAGCCTCACCTGGGGTCCCGGTGTCGAGGCGTCCGCCGTTCGTCGGTGCTGCGGGGCGATCGTTCGCCGGAGGCGCGGTGTCGGGGCGCCCGCCGTTCACTGGCGTCGCGGGCTGGCCGGTCGGCGTCGCCGGGCCCTGCTCCGGTGCCGCGGTGCCGTTCTCGGGTTGTGTGAAATGGCCGACCGCCGCCGCCATGCCGTTTTCCGTTGCTGTGGTGCCGTTTTCGGGTTGCGTGAAATGGACCGCCGTCGTGCCGTTTTCCGATGCTGCGGTGCCATTTCCGGGTTGCGCAGGATGGCTGGCCGGCGCCGTTGTGCCGTTTTCTGACGGCGCGGTGCCATTTCCGGGTTGCGCAGGATGGCTGGCCGGCGCCGTCGTGCCGCTTTCTGATGGCGCGGTGCCATTTTCGGGTTGGACTGGGTGGTTGCCGGCCGCCGCTGCGCCGTTCTCCGTCGGCGCGCCGGTCGGCTGTGCCGTCTCGACCCGGGCGCCCGCCGGGGTCGCCGTATGATCGGCCTGCACGGGTGTGATCGGCGCACCGGCGTCGCCGGCCATCCCCGCTCGGGATTGCCCCGTCGAATGTTGTTCTCCGGCACTCTGTTCGGGAGTATCGGCGGGTCGGCTGTTCTCCGGCCCAGCCACGTCACCCGCGCGCCCCGGACCGGAACTCGTCGCCGAATCCGGCTGCACTGTGCCAGCTTTGGTATCGCCGGGCGAGTCGACCCGCTGGGTGCCCTGCACCGGACGGCCACCCGAATCCGACTGGGGCGTCACCGGTTTCGAATCGACGCCGCGGGCATTGTTGCCCGCGTCGGATGCGCCGGGGGCAGGCCGAGCCTCGCCGCCGGGTGCCGAATTGCCCTGTGGCGCGGCCTGACCCGATCCGGCAGCCTCGCCGGTGGAATGTCCGGCACCGGGATCGTTGACGACAGGCGGCGGGGCGCCTGAATCGCGGTGCGCCAGTGGTTCAGCACTCGCCGGATGCGCCGCCGGGGGCCCGGACGCCTGCTGCCCGTTGACGGAACTCGCGTGCTGGCCATTGGGACTCGACTGTTCGCCATTCGCACCGGTCGGCGAACCCGCGTGCTGGCCGTTCGCCTCCGGCATTGTCCCCGTTGCCGATCCGCGATTGCCGGTGCCCTCCGGCACGGTGCCCGGATGCTGCCCATTGGTCACGCCCGTATCGCGCACCGGCGGTGTCGCACCGTCGAATCCGGCGGGCACCCGCGCCTCGGGTGTACCGCGAAACCTGTTGACCAGCCCGTGGTTTCCGAGCCCGACCGCACCGCCCGCGACGCCGCCGACCAGCATGTGCGCGTCGAGCGGCCCCCATTTGTTGATATCGAACTCGCCCTTGACCAGATTCGGTGCGGCATATCCGGCCAGCGCGCCGGACAATCCGGCCGCTCCGGTGCCGACCAGTGTCTTCACCAGATTCGGTGTGCCCTTGAGCATTCCGGTCTTGAAGATCGCGGTCTTGAATATGTCGTTCGACAGGCCGTGGCCCCACTGGCCGCCGAGGGCGCCCGCCGCGCCCGCGACGGCCATCGAACCGGATTCACCCCAGTCGATGCCGCCGTGCATCTTTCCGTCGGCGCCCATCCTGCGGTGGCCCTGGAGGTCGAGCAGTTCCTGCATCAGCGCGTCCTGCGCACCGCCGATCAGCGCCGACTTGCCGACGTGCAGCAGCATGAATTTGGTAAGCGCCTTCCAGCCTGCCTTGGTGGTCAGACTGAGAATGGCCTTTTTCAGCCGGTTGGCGACGATGCGGATGAATCCTCTGGTCACCGCGACCGCGGCGGCCTCCTCGGCGGGTGCGGTCGGCGGGAAGATCCACGCCGCGGCCATCTCGCCGGCCAGGATGATCAGCGAGGTGATCATCATGCCCTGCGCGTATTCGAGTTCGGAGCCCAGGTTTTCGGCGGCGTCGCCGATCGAGTCGAGGATTTCGGCGAGCATCGGGATGGTCAGCGTGTCGGCTTTGCCATCCCGTGGGGGTTCGGCCATGAGCGCGTCGAACAGTTTCCCCATGGTCTCGCCGCCCTGGCCGGACGGATAGCTGGCCAGCGTGGCCGACTTGGCCGCCCCGACATCCGACAACAGGTCGCGCACTTGCTTGGCCGCCTCGCGCCAGTCGTCGGCGACCCCGAACATGCCGGAATGGCTGCCCTCCGGCCAGTCCGCGCCGGCGACCCAGCCGAGCACGTTCAGGATTTCGTAACCCACATCACCCATGGCAGTAACGCTTTCGCCGATCAGGTGCCGTGTCGTCGCCGGTGCGCCGGGGGTGTCGAACTCATCCGAGGCTCCCTTGCCGATGCTGGAACCGCTGCCGGAAACCCTCGGCGTAGGCCGAAGGGGCGGCCGAGACCAACATTTCGGCGGCGGCGCGGAGCCGGTCGTCCGGCGCGTCCTGCACCACCCTGGCGATCAGCTCGGCCGTCGTCGCGGCCGACCAGACTCCTGGGATCGCATCGGAAATCGCTGCGGCATCGGGTGATTCGCCGCGATACCAGAGACCGCCCGCATACCGGTAGCAGAAGGTGATCAGCCCGGTCCGGATCCTCGAATCGGTTGCACCGCTGGTTGATTCGGGATCACCCGGGGAATCAGGCACCGAAATAGTCGTTCTGCGTCAGCTTGCGCGCGGCGGTGCGCTGGCCGTCGGCGAACGTACCGAACCCATTGCCGAGATTGCCCGCGTTGGTGAACGTCGCATCGCGCATGTTCGCGTAGCCGTTCTTGCCCTCCATGAACTCCCGGCCGTAGTGGTCGGTGCCCCACGGTTCGCCGCGGCCGTCGAGATTCGATTGCAACCTGCCGAATATCGTCGAGATCTTGTGCTTCACTCCATCGTTCGCGTCCGCGGCGGTACTCAGCTTGTCGGTGTAGGTGTGCAGTCTGTCGACCATCATTGACCTCCGTGCAACCGATCCGAAATCGCGACATCCCATCGCATCAGAGGTTTCCCAACACGATCGGACGTCATGGCGAACGACCGGTGAACGCCGGGACACGCGAAATCTACTGGGCGGTAGTGCCCGTGGCGCTCGTCTCGTGGGCGTCAATTGAGCTCCTGCACAGCGATTTTCGCGGCCTTGGCGAGTAGCGCGTTGTCGTAGCTCGCGTCCTGTTTCGCGCGGGTCGACAGCACGGTGAGCACGATCGGGGCGCGGTTCGGCGGCCACAGCACGGCGATATCGTTGCGGGTGCCGTAGGCGGCGGAGCCGGTCTTGTCGGCGACCTGCCAGTCCGCGGGGACGCCGGCGCGGATCAGTTCGCCGCCGGTGGTGTTGCGGCGCATCATGTCGGTGAGAATGGCGCGGGCCTCGGGGGTGAGTGCGGAGTCCAGCAGGTACTTCCGGAGATCGGCCGCCAGGGCGCGGGGTGTGCTGGTATCCCGGGTGTCGCCCGGTATCGCCTCGTTCAACGCGGTTTCGGTGCGGTCCATCTGGGTGACGTTGTCGCCGAGGGCGCGTAGGTTCCGCTCGACGCCCTTGGGGCCGCCGAGCCGCGCGAACATGTGGTTGGCCGCGGTGTTGTCGCTGTATCGCAGCGCCGCGTCGAGCACTTCGCGCAGCGTTATCCCGTCGGCGAGGTGTTGTTCACTGATCGGTGAGTTGGCCACCAGGTCGGCCGAGGTGTACTTGATCCGCAGTTCCAGATCGGCAGGTGCGGTCGTGGCGAGTATCACGCCCGCGAGCAAGGCCTTCGAGGTCGACGCGTAGGCGAACCGTTCGTCGGCGCGGTGCTCCACGGTGCGGCCGGAGCCGGTGTCGATGCCGAAAACTCCCAGATGCGCGTCGAATTCGGTTTCCAGCGCGTCGAATTCGCCGGATATCGGCGTCGTCGCGGTGGAGGTCGGGGCGGGCGCCGCGTTATCGGTCGCGCATGCGGCGAGCGGAAGCAGCAGGGCCGCCGTGATCGCAACGGCGGCGGATCGGGCGGTGCGAAACCTCGTCATTCGGATCTCCATTCGTCGCGGTTGTTGCCGATGGGCAGCCTCGCACCCGGTGCCGTATGCCGTCCAAGACACAAATGCGGGTATCAATGCTGAATTGGCATACACTGCGGTGCCGTGGATATGGTCGCCGCGTGCCGCGCCTTCGTCGCCGTCAGCAGCAACGGCAGCTTCACCGTCGGCGCCGCGGCGGCCCGGATTCCGCAGTCGGTGGCCAGCCGCCGGATCGCGGCGCTCGAACAGCACTTCGGCGCCCGGCTGCTGAACCGGACCTCGCGCAGCGCCACGTTGACGTCGTTCGGGCGGGAGATGCTGCCTTCGGCCCGGCGGCTCGTCGAACTCGCCGAGGCGATGGAGCACGAGGCGGAGCGCGCGAAGCTGCGGCCGTTCCGGATGGCGATACCCCAGATATGCGCGCCGCTGCCGCTTGCCCGCTGCGTCGCGGTGGCGCGCGAGGGCGGGCTGAACCTCGACCTGCATTCGGCCGGACCTAGGGAACGCGCGGAACTCGTTCGGACGCAAGAGGTTCGGGCCGCGCTGAGCGCGGTGACGCCGGACCGGGCCAGCTGGCGGGTGCCGCTCGGCCTCGCGGCCACCGCGGGCCCGCATCCGACCCCGCTCTATCTGGAGACATTGCGCGCGGGCCGCGCCGACCGGGACGCCAGGCGTCGCCGGGTCTGGATCCAGCCGGAGGACGATATGCCGCACCTGCGCGACCCGCTCACCCGGCTGCGTGACGCACTCGGTCTGCAACCGGCGCAGGTAATGGTGGCCGATTCGCTGATCACCGCGGTGGCCGAGGTGCTCGGCTCCGACGATCTGCTGCTCGCCTCGCGGCGGCAGGCCGATGAGCTCGGATTACATTGGCGGCCGATCGGTGAGTTGGAGCTATCCCGCGGCTACGAGATCGCGGCCGGGCAGCGCGCGGACGCCGAACGCGTCAGATCGTTGCCGGCGCGCGCGATCGGCGCCTGCCTCGGCGCACCAGAGGACGAGAGCGAGGAACGGTGATGGGGATGAGCACGGCGCTGCGCGAGGTACGCCGAGTGCTCGACGACGCGGGCCTGCGCGGCTCATTCCTGGTGCGCGACTTGGATTCCGGCGACGAACTCGGGGTCGACGCCGAGGCGGAGTGGCCGATCGCATCGCTGGTCAAGGTGCCGCTCGCGGTGGTGACGCTGCTGCGGATCGCCCGCGGTGAACTCGACCCGGCGGCCAGGATCGAGGTCGAGCCGGGCCGCATCGCGACGGCGGGGCCGATGGGTCTCGGCAAATTCCGGCATCCGGCCGGCATCGCGCTCGACGACCTGCTGTATCTGAGCACATCGATCAGCGACGGCATCGCCGCGGACGCCCTGTTCGCGCTGACCCCGCCCGCCGCCGTCACCGCGGAGCTGCGGCGGCTCGGCCACGACGGAATCGCGGTGCGGCATCTGATGGGCGAGCTCACCCGGACACCGGTCGAACGCTTCGAACCCGCGCAGGCGCATCTGGCGCATACGCTCGCCATCGAGGCGGGCACCGCCGGGCACGGTCATCCGGTGCCGCAACTCGATATCAGTTGGGCCAACGCGGGTTCGGCGCGGGCGTTCGTCGACCTGATGCGGGATCTGTGGCGGCCGAGCGCCATTCATCCGGATGCGGCGGCGCGGGTGCGGGAACTGATGGCGGACAACGTGGTCCGGCAGCGACTCGCGCCCGACTTCAGCTCCGATGCGGCCCGCTGGTCGTCGAAGACCGGAACCCTGCTCAACCTGCGCCACGAGGTGGGCGTCGTCGAGCATGCGGACGGCCAGGTGCTCGCGGTGGCCGCGCTCACCGAATCGCGGGTTCCGGCGGCCAATCAGCCCGGTGCCGAGGCGAGCATGGCCAAGGCGGCCAGGATCCTGCACGACGAATTGCGGACCGGGCCATGGAATCGACTGTGACGCAGGTCATATCGTGGGGGTGCGCATCCGGAGATGGGACGAATCGCCTATCTTTGAAGTTGCTGTGAATCTTTCTGTGACGGTTGTGCACCTGGTGGCCAGGCTGCACGTGGATCTCGGTCGGCTGGCCGCCCAGCTGTGTCGCTGACGCGTACCCACACCATGTTCCACCCTGACCGTCTCGGAGTTCTGCTATGTCCACACCCCTTTCGCGCGGCCGTGCCCTCAATCCGGCGCGCTGGCCGTTCGGTGTCCAGATCCTGCTCGGCCTCGTGGTCGGCATCGCCGCCGGCTTTATCGCCCGCGCCACCGGATCCGCCTGGCTCACCAGCACATTGACGCAGGTCGGCGGCATCTTCGTGCAGCTGCTCAAGCTCGCCGTCCCGCCGCTGGTATTCACCGCGGTGCTGGTGAGCATCGCGGGCCTGCGCCACGTCACCAATGCCGCCCGGCTGGCGGGCCGCACACTGCTCTGGTTCATGGGCACCTCGCTGATCGCGGTGGTCGTCGGGATCGCGCTCGGCCTGATCACCAATCCGGGTCGCGGCGTCGACCTGACCCTCACCGGCGCCAAGGCGCCCGACAGCAAGGGCGGCTGGACCGACTTCCTCACCGGCATCATCCCCACCAACGTCATCGGCGCGTTCACCAACGGCAATGTGCTGCAATTGGTTTTCCTCGGCGCCGTGCTCGGGGTGGCCGCGCTGAAGCTCGGTGAGGCCGCCAAACCCTTTGTCGGGCTGGCTGAATCGGTGCTACAGCTGGTGCAGAAGGCGCTCTGGTGGGTGATCCGGCTCGCGCCGATCGGCACCGCGGGACTCATCGGCAAGGCCATCGCCAGCTACGGCTGGAATCTGTTGCGGCCGTTGGCCACCTTCACCGTCGCGGTCTACGTCGGCTGCCTCATCGTGCTCGTCGTGGTGTACCCGATCCTGCTGCGCGTCGTCGGCGGAGTGAACCCGATTCGCTTCTACGCGAAGGTCTGGCCCGCGGTCGAATTGGCATTCGTCTCGCGCTCGTCGATCGGCACCATGCCGCTCACCCAGCGGATGGTCACCGAAAGGCTCGGCGTCCCAGGCGAATACGCCTCGTTCGCGGTGCCGTTCGGCGCGACGACCAAGATGGACGGCTGCGCCGCCGTCTACCCGGCGCTGGCCGCCATCTTCGTCGCCCAGATCACCGGCACCCACCTCGGCATCCGGGATTACCTGCTGATCGCCTTCGTCTCCGTGGTCGGCTCCGCGGCGACCGCCGGACTCACCGGCGCCATCGTCATGCTGACGCTCACCCTGTCCACCCTCGGCCTGCCGCTCGCGGGCGCCGGACTGCTGCTCGCCATCGATCCGATACTCGACATGATCCGCACCGCAACCAATGTCGCGGGTCAGATGGTGATCCCGGTGCTGGTCGCCAAGCGCGAGGGCATCCTCGAACGCGAGGTCTTCGACCGCCCGTCGGCGCCGCTCACGACGGCCGCGCCGATCGCGGAACCGATCCCCGCGGCCGCCTGATCGCGCCGGGTCGATCGCGAACGCGCGATCGACCCGGTTTCGCGCTAGTCCGAACCGTGTCTCCGCAGGTGGGAGAGGCATTCGGCAAGTTTAGGTCAGATGACCTATATTGGGTTTCGTGAACGACGCACTCGACTTCGATCCACACGGTCCGGTACTTCTCGTCGGCGGCTACGGGACGGTCGGCGCGGAGCTGGCGCGCCTGGCCGCACCGGCCTTCCCGCTGTTGCTCACCGGGCGCAGCCTGGCTCGGGGGCGTGATCTCGCCATGGAAGTCGGTGCGCAGCTTCGGGTTTGGGATCTCGCCGCGCCGGACCCGTTCCGGGCGGGCGTGCGCGCGGTGGTCGGCGTGGTCAATGATCCGGACGACCGCGTGCTGCGTGCCGCGATCACGGGCGGGGTGCCGTTCGTCGACGTCACGCGGTGGACCAGCCGCCTACAGCGCGCCGCGACAGTGGCCGCGCTGCTCGACCCGCGCGCCCCGGTGCTGCTCTCCTCGGCCTGGATGGGCGGTGTGACGAGTCTTGTTGCCGCACACCTGGGTTCGAGCCTGGGCGGCGCCGATGCGGTGGAGGTGGCGATCCGCTGGGATCTGCGCGATCGGGCGGGCGCCGACTCGGTCGAATTCCTGGACCGGCTCGGCCTGGACTACGAGGTGATCGAGGACGGCACGCGCCGGACCATCATGCCGCTGAGCGGTGTGCGCCGGGTCCGCATCGGCGACGCCGTCACGCGGGTCGCCCGCATCGACACCCCGGAACAATTCACCCTCCCGCTTACCCTCGACGCGGCAACGGTCGCCACCCGCATCGGATTCAGTTCCGGCGCATCGACTTCCGCACTGTTGGCGGTCAAGCGGCTCGGCTTCTTCCGCTGGGGCCGCAGTGACCGGTTCACCGGCGCACGCCGAGCGCTGCTGTACGCACCGGGTGACGGCGGCGTCGCCGCCCTGCGGATCGACGTCACCCACGGCGGGCGCACCGCCACCGCCACCGTCACCGACCCCGCCGGACAGGCGCACCTCACCGCGGTCGGCGCGCTGCTGGGTCTGCGCCGGGTGCTCGGACTCGACGGGGCGGCACCCGATTCCGGCGTGCGCTTTCCGGAACAGACACCGGTCCCCGCGGAGGTACCGGCCATGCTCGCGGCGCACGGCATCGATCTGCAAGTCGACATCGAAAGCGAAATCGGCAGTGCCGCATGACCGAACATGCCGCCAGCACCGACAAGGGCGCGCAACGGCGGGTCCTGCTGCTCGATGTGGCCGAGCGGATCCTGACCGAATCCGGTTACGGTCAACTGACGATGCGCGCGGTCGCGGCCGCCGCGCAGGTGCGGCTGGGGCATCTCCAGTACTACTTTCCCAACCGCGCCGACCTCATCGTCGCCGTATTGAACCGTGCGCTGACTCGCTCGCTCGAGCGGCTCGCCCCACTGCTCGGCTCGCCAGCGCCCGCCGCCGACATGGTGCGAAAGGTGTTGGCGGAGCAGGACGATCGGGAACTGGTCCGGATATACACCGAGATCTGGGCGCTCGCGGGCCGCGACGAATCCATCGCCGCGGCCGTGCGCGAGTTCTACCGCGCCTACCAGGGGCAGGTCGCCGACGTCATCCGAACGCGGAATCCCGAAGCCTCCGAAAAGATCTGCCGCACCAACGCGCGCATCTTCACCATGCTCGTCGAGGGTGCGGCGCTGTTCCGGTCGGGTATCGCCGACCATGCCGATCCGGTCACCGATACCGCGCTGACCGAAATCGCGGCGGCTCTCCTCGATCCGATGGTTCGTTGATGATGAGGCCGAATGTGCCGCTGCGGCCGGGTATCTCCCGGAGTTGCGGTGAACCGCCGCGTCCTATCTGATCGAAAGCACGAACTCACATATGCGAAATCGCCGCGCCGCCGTCGGTGGCCGAGGCGATATCGATCTGCCGCGTGACGCTCGACAGGCGACTTGCGGTTGGCGTACGAAGGGCGGAACCTCAATGGCCACAACAATTCCCGTCGGAGTCGTAGTCGCCGCCTGCTCGCCCTGCACGAGGCGGGTGCCGACGAAATCGCGGCCGCACAAATCCCGGTGGGCGATCCACAGCGCGACGAAGCCGCGTTCCTGAAGCTCATCGCCGAGATCTCCACGTAACCCGTTGCGCCGCAGTGACTTTGATCCGCCATGGTCGGACTCATGCAGGAGGATCCACGCGGCCCCTTTCAAGGTCCGAACGACGTGGCCATCACCTGACCGATGACGTCTTCAGGTGATGCGGGCGCCGCGGGCTCGGGCCGGGTTTCAGGCCGCCGTGGCCTCCCATACGAACCCGTCTGGGTCGGTGAACGGTCCGGCGTCGCTGTCGATGACGATCCCGTGTGAATCGCCGCCCTCCGGGGCGACGCCCGCATCCTTCGCGGCGGTGTGGCGCGGGTACATGGCCAGCTTGACGTTCGATCCAGGGGTCGCGAACTCGACGTACTTGCCTCCGAAGCTTTTCGCGACGGTTAGGCCGCGGTCGACGTAGAACCGCTTGCTGGCCTTCACATCGTCGACGCCGAGCAGCAGCACGACATCGTCGATCTCCCGGGTGACCGGGCCGGTGTCCTTCTTCTGTGAGGTGCTGATCTTCCAGATCGTCCCGTCCGGGCCCTGGATGACGCCGCCGTAACCCCAGAAGCTCTTCTTCGCCGGCTTCAGCGCGGTGAAACCGGCGTCGAGCGCGGTGCCGATCAGGCTGTCCACGGTGCCCGGCTGGGATACGACCAGCGAGAGCATGAATCCGCGGAAGCCGGACGTCGGCGCCGACGCGGCACGGAACTTCAGTCGCTCGCCCAATCCGAAGGCGGCGGCGTAGCTGGCCTCGATGGCCGCTCGATCGGAAACTTCGAGGTAGATGTCGATGTTCATACGGGTAACGCTAGGTTCGGCGGGACGTGGCCACATCCGTGCCGAATACGGAACGCGCCACGGAACCGGACACCCAGCGCGCCCCGGAGGATCAGGGCTCGGCAGGGGTGACGAGCTGGATCAGATTTCCGCAGGTGTCGTCGAAGATCGCCGTTGTCACCGGTCCGGCCGCCATGGGTTCCTGCGTGAACCGCACCCCGAGCGCGTCCAGCCGCTTGTACTCCGCTCGCACATCGGTGACCTGGAACGAGGCGGCCGGAATACCGTCGGCGACGAGTGCGGCCTTGTACGGCTTCACCGCGGGGTGCCCGTCCGGTTCGAGCAGCAGTTCGGTGCCGTCGGGATCCTCCGGCGAGACCACCGTCAGCCACCGGGCCGCGCCGAGCGGGACGTCGTGCCGCTTCGTGAAGCCGAGTTTCTCGGTGTAGAAGTCGAGTGCCTTCTGCTGGTCGTCGACGAACACGCTGGTGATGTAGATCCGCACGGTGCCTGTCCCTTCCTGGTGTTGGACTCTCCCGCCACTGGAGCCCCCACCATGATGGCAGTGCGAGTTCGATCGTTGCGCAGAAAGGCATCGCATGACCACGGTGACCGGCATCGACGCCCCCGGTACGCAGCACTGTGAGACGACGGCGCTGGCGGTGCTGTTGCGGCACCAGGGAATCGAGCTGTCCGAACCCATGCTCTTCGGCCTCGGTTCCGGCCTTTCCTTCGTCTACTGGGACAGCAAGGCCATGGGTTTTCCCTTTCTCGGGGGCCGGGTCAAACCCTTCGAGCTCACCCGAAATCTGGCCGCCGGGCTCGGGTTGGAGTTGCGGGTCCAGGAGACCACCTCTGCCCGCAAGGCTTGGGAGAACGTTGTCGCCGGGATCGACGACGGTCGCCCTGTCGGCCTGCAGCTCGACAGCCACTACCTCGACTACTTCACCTCTGACGTGCATTTCGGCGGCCATTTCGTCGCCATGTACGGCTACGACGACCACGACGCCTACCTGGTGGATACCGATCAGCAGGGCGGAACGGTGTCCACCAGCCTGACCGGCCTCGCTATGGCCAGGGCCGCGCGCGGTCCGATGACCGCCAGGCACCGATCCTTCACCTTGACCGCCCCGAAGTCCCTACCCGCGCTACGAGAGATCGTCGTCCCGGCCATCACCGCCTGCGCCGACGCCTTTCTCGAGCCGCCCATCGCCAACCTCGGCCACCGGGGCATCGAGAAGGCGGGCAGGTTGGTGCGCACCTGGCTCGAGCGGTCCGACGACCCGCGGCGGGACCTACCGCAGGCCGCCCTGCTGATGGAGCGGGGCGGCACCGGCGGCGCCCTGTTCCGCAACTTCTACCGCGACTTCCTCGCCGAGTGCACCCGGCTGCTCGATAACCGCCACCTGCGCGCCGGTCACGAGCGGTACACCGAGTCGGCCACACTGTGGACCGAAGTAGCGGCACTGATCACCCGGGCCGGAGAATCCGGCGATGCGCGATACTTCGCGGAGGCGGGCGACCTTCTCGGCGATCTTTCACGTATCGAACGCGAGGCCATGCGCTGTCTGGCCGAGGTGAGCGTAACCCCTTAGGAATACCTCTATTACGAATGGCAGCTCACGATCGGCCAAGTGCGGCAACGGCTTTCGAACTATTGTTGTCCGTGATCACGCGGCGGATACACCACGAGGCCGCAATTCCGCGATGAAGTCGAGTATTTCGCGGTTGTAGCGCTCCGGATCACCCATGAACAGCCCGTGTCCCGCGCCCTCGATCACCACGAGCCGGGAATCCGGAAGCAGCGCGTGGGTGCGGCGGCCGGTGTGCTCCAACGCCGCCGAGCGGTCGGCGTCGCCATGAATGATCAGGGCGGGCACGGTGATTCCGGTGAGTTCGGCGCGCTGGTCCGCGGTGATGAACACCTGGTTCGTCGACAGCAGCACCCGCAGTGGGGTGTCGAAGAACTGACGGCGGGTCCAGTCGCCGAGGCCCGCCGAAACCCGGTAGCCGGGCCCGAACCAGTCGGCGGGCGTCGTGGCCTCGACGAAGGCGCCGATATCGCGGCGCATCACCGCACGGACGGCCTCGGCCGCGGCGGCGTCGACCGGGCCTTCCGGATTGTCGTCGGTGCGCAGGAGAAAAGGCGTGGTCGGGGCGCCGAGTACGATGCCGGACACCCGCTCGTCCGAATGCCGGGACAGGTAGCGGATGATCTCCGCCGAGCCCATCGAGTGCCCGACCAGCACCGCGTCGCGCAGATCCAGGTGTGCGAGCAGTTCGGCCAGATCGTCGGCGAGGCGGTCGAGGTCGTAGCCCCCGCCGGGTAGATCGGAGCGACCGTGTCCGCGCCGGTCGAAAACCACACAGCGCATGTCCGCGGACAGAACCGCGGGCACCTGGTAATTCCACATCCCGCTGTTCAACGCCCACGCGTGCAGGAATACGACCGGCTGGGCCGCGGGCGCACCCGCCTGTGCGTAGAACAGCCGGGTCCCGTCGCTGGTGTCGAGGTATGGCATTGCCGAATTCCTTTCTGGAGTAAGGGAACTCGGTAATCGTGCGGTCGTGTTCGGCGGAAAGCGATTACCTCACAGGTATGCCGGTATCGGCCCGGCTATTGTCACGCGTTGTGACACCTCCGGCCGTTGGCGAACTGATCCGCCTGCGGCGCGCTCTAGCCGGATGGAGCTCGCACACGCGATCGGAATCTCGCCCCGCCACCTGAGTTTCGTCGAATTGGGCAAATCGAATCCCAGCCGCGGCCTGCTCATGACGATCGCCGATGAGGTCGCGACCTGGCCCGCCATCCCGGAGCGCCACTCGTGGAACCGGCTGTTCCCCGACGAACCCGATGGCCCGGTGCTGTTCTTCCCCCGCGCAAGAAGCCCGAATCGCACCGCCCGGAAGGAGCATGACCTGCGGGTATCGGTGCGCGGTGTGGCGGACGTCACCTTCGCGTGCTCTGATCCTCCGCTCGAGTCACAGTGGATTGTCGGGAGCGCAAGCCCGAGAAAGAGGATCGTTCACGGTCTCCGTGATCGGTTGTCGACCGGAGTCCTATTGCTGACCCAAGGCGGTAACTGGATGGCCGATATCGGATCGTTGTTGCGAGCCTGGTGGCGAGACGGGGTCGATTATCGCTGGCTGATCGAGACGTTCGAATCGCATTCGGCCCTCGCTCCGATGAAGATCATGATCGGGTCCGCGGGCATCGTCATGGCGTCGATAACCGCCCTGGCCCTGCTGTCGCAGGCGGGGCAGCGCGGTGTGGTGGGAGTGACTCAGGCGGTCGTCGCGATCACGCTCGCCCTGGCGTGGACGCTGAGGTGGTGGTTGCTGCCGTGGCCGCGCGAAGGCGAGTCGCTCGTGTGGATCGCGGCCATCGATATCACCGTCACCGCCAACAACGTGCTGGTCCAGGACCGCCTACTGGGGGCCTTGGGCATCGTGCTGCTGGTGACGACCGGCGGATACGCCACGATCTTCCACGGTCCGCGGATTCTGGCCCTGCACGTCGGCTGGTCGTTTGTGTCCTTGGTATTGGTGGGGATCTTGATGTTCGTCGGAAAGCCGGGGAACACCGGACATGGGAAGGGCGACCTGCTCCTGTGCGTCGGAGTCATGATGTCCAACATCTGTGTGACCGGCGTCGTGCTCCCCATCGTGCATTTCTCGCATTGGCTGGTGCAGCGGGACGCGCAATCGGATCCGCTGACCAAGCTGCTGAACCGGCGCGGTCTCGACAGTCGCCTGTCGCGATTCTTCGACCCCGCCGTGCGCGGGGGCGTGTACGCGGTGACCTTCGACCTGGATCGGTTCAAATCCGTCAACGACACCTTCGGCCATTCGCTGGGCGACGAGGTGCTGGTGCGCACCGCGAAATGCCTACGCGAAGCGGCCCCGCCGGGCGCCGTCGTCGCGCGCACCGGCGGCGAGGAATTCGCGGTCGTCGGATACCTGAAGGACGACTGCGTCGGGGCTATCGCGGAACGGCTGCGCGGCGCGATCGAAACTATGACCGATCTGCCGATCACCATCACCGCCAGCGTCGGAGCCGCCGTCACCGCGCTGAACGGAACCGGCGAAACCCGCACGGCCCCACTGCGCCAAAGCCTGTTCCGCTCCGCCGATACGGCCATGTACGAGGCAAAACGCTTGGGCGGCAACAGCGTTGTGATCGCCGAAACCCCGGCCGGTGCGCAAACAAGCCCGAACTGACGAGGCCGTGTCAGGTCCATGAGCTCATCAGTTGTGTAGCGATAGGACCGCCAATTCTTCCCAGCGGAATTGAAGATTTTCGAAGTCGACCAGGACGTCTACCAGGCGAATGTTGTTCACCGTGAGTGGCGCTCTGCGGTCGGTCGCATTGCGCAATCTGGTCTGGAGCGGCCCGGAGTCGCCTTTTCCTCGGGCATAGGCCAACGTGATGTGCGGGCGGCCGTTCTGGTACCGAACTGCCTCCGGTCCGAAGATTTCACCGGCCGCGGTTGTCACACGGTTACGGAGTTCGGTGAAATCGCGATCGGGCACCAGATCAAGGGCGATACTGCTGCGACCCGCAACCGCAGGCCCGCATGTCACCTCGAAGGACGGCACCTCGGCGGCGGCCCGCTGAAGCCGCTCAACCAATTCCGCTCGCTGGGGGCCGGGCACATCCCGTGCCGCGATGCCATCGACCACCATGAGAGTGGCGTGCAGCCACTCGTCCGGCTGTGGCGATACGAACTCCACGTCGTCGATGATGCCGCGGTAAGCATCGACCAGGGGTTTGATCTCGGCCGAATCCGGCACGAAATAGATATGCAATTTGGTCCAATCCACCGGCCAGCGACGCTTCAGCTGGTCGACCATGAACATGTCCACAGGTTGTCTTGTCTCCTCCGGATCGCGACCTAGCTCGGCCTCCCGGCAGTCATCTTGGGCCCTCATCCTTATCGTTGCCCACGGGTGGACGACAACCAGAACAGGGGCTTTCGGTTGCCCGATGCGAGGTCAGGTGGGTTCCGGTTCGAGCGATACCGATTACTCGACGATCGTTGTCATCCGCTCGTCGTAACCGGTGCGGGCGTCGATCACGCGACCGGCCGCCCACCAGTTCTCGCGCGCGGTCTCCACGATGCGGAACGCGACGTCCTCCGGGGGCACTCCGGCCTTTTCCCGCAGTTGGTCGACCAGCGACTCGAACAGGGCCTTCTTGGTGTCGGCCGTGCGGTTGTTGAACGACAGCGTGATGCACATCAGGCGGTTCGAACGAGGGAGTCCGAACACGACGTCCTCGTGAAAAGCTGTGCCCTCCGGGAATTCGTGGAAATAGTGGAAGCGATCGTCGTCGGGGATGTGGAGTGTATCGACCATCGCGGCGTGGATGGCGTCGGAGATGGCTTTGCGCTGGTCGCGAGTGGTCACGCCCTGGTGAAGGTAGATGTCGGCCAATGGCATCGCGTTACTCCTGATGGTGAGTCGGGTCGAGAATTGGGCAGGGCAAGCGCCGGGCGCGGGCACGCGAAAGCACGTGACCACGGCGCATGTTGCGAGGTATTGGCCGATGAGGGCGAGCAGTGCGACCGCCCGCGTCTCGCCGAAATCCGACAGGAACTCGGCGTACAGGCCGTCCGATACGTCGTGGTCGCGTACGAGCGCGAGCGCCACGTCGTGGGCCAGCTGAGCGGTCCGGTCGAGGCCCTCGGGAGTGCGCGCGGCGACGAGGTCCTCGATGGCATCGTCGCTCAGGCCGGCGCCACGTGCGGCTGCGCTGTGGGCGCCGACATCCACGGCGAATTCGGCACTGCCGACGTCGATCAGCGGTATCGCGCTGCGGATCACGGGAGCCGACAGCTCGGTCATCGCCGCGCTGAAGATCTCCGCCTCCTCGGCGTGCTGTCCGAAATAGTCGAACAGCTCGGATCCGAGCGCCTCGACCACTTGGGAACGACCCGTCCTGACTGTTTCGGGAAAACGCAGCGCGGACTGCCAGATGGCCGGGCCGGCGCCGTTCTGGACCGCGTATTTCAGTGAATTGGGCGCGTCCTTGTGTAGCACCCGAAGCATCGACGTGCCCGAGAAGGCCGATGTGGTGGGATCGTACCGGAGGAAGCCGAGGGCAGCACCGGCCCGAAGCAGTCGGTATGTCATATCCGGGTCACTGGACACGCGGCTCGCCAACTCTGCCGCTGTGCTCGATCCCACCTCGTCGAGATGTTCGGCGATCGAAAGCATAGCCATGGTTCGCACGACCTGACTCGCGTTCTGCCCCAACGACATCAGGTACACCTTTTCGAATTCTCCGGATCCGCTACTCACGGTGTCCACCCATCTTCGCCGTTGATCAACGCGCCCGCCTCGTCCATCGCATCCCACGCCTGCGCGGGATCGGTGCGCGTTTCCCACCCGCCGGGTTGTGATCGGCACCGCGGTGAAGTCGAGGGGCTCGATTCGTCGGCCGGGTCCGGCGCAGTGGAATATGCCCGCGACCGGACCCAGCACGAATCAGCTTGCCGCCGAAGCGGATGAGGTGGCATCACCCCGTCGGGGTGATATTCGATCGCCAGTGGCGGCCGGGTTCCGGCGAGATATCCGGAGCGTGGGCATCATCCATCCCACCCGGCGGAACTGGGCGCGGGCCTTCTCCCGCCCTGCCGTGCCAGGAAGTTCGACTCACAAGAAACGCGAATAGTCGAACATATGTTCTACGCCAGGGTAGACTGGCTCGGGTGAATACACATTCGACCGCGCTGGCGCCGGATGCTCGAGCACGAGGATGGCCGGACCTGGCCGATGTCGACTTGCTGCGCACCCTAGTCGAAACCGAACGCCGTCGAAGGCGACTGGATGCTGCCATGCGCGCGGCCGTCGCGGAAGCCGAGCGTCGTGGCCTCGCCGCGGACACCGGCTACCGGGACACCGTGGAGCTATTGACCGATCTGCTGCGGATCAGTGTCCACGAAGCGCGCCGGCGAATCGAATACGCGGCCCCGCAGGCCCGCTCGCGTTCCAGAAAGGTGTGGAGGGTGCTGGCGGCGGCAAGCTGAGGCCGGGCGCCTCGACTTCTGTTCGGAGGTTCGAGTCGAAGAGTTCGAGCCAGGTCAGAAATTTGCATGGACTTCCAGCGATCGCCCCGTATTGCACGCCCCGGCGACCACGGTTCATCACGCCCACTGAGGACACGTGTGAGGCCGACCCGCGCTATCGGACAAACCGCCGGTCGGCCTCCGCGTACTCCGGGACTTGCGGCGAGCCACCCCGAAGTCGAGGCCGACAGGAGCTGCCTGCGAAAATGAGAAAGCGCGAACCGATCCGCTTCGGATCGGCTCGCGCCCTCGCACTTGGGGTGAGCGACGGGACTCGAACCCGCGACAGCCAGGATCACAACCTGGTGCTCTACCAACTGAACTACGCTCACCATCGCCGGTGATTATCCGGCGCGGTCGATACTAGCGCGAAACTGGTTACAAACCCTAATCGGTTTCCGACGTGCTGTTTTGTGGGGCCGGGGGGCCGCTGAGGTCGGCGGCGACGGCGGCGATGTCGGCGGTGGAGGGGCCGGGGGCGGGGACGAAGGCGGTGCGCCGGTAGTACTCGAGCTCCCGGATGGATTCCTTGATGTCGGCTAGCGCGCGGTGCGAGAGGCCCTTCTCCGGCTGGCCGAAGTAGATGCGCGGATACCAGCGGCGGCACAGCTCTTTGATGGAGCTCACATCGATCATCCGGTAGTGCAGGTGCTCGTCCAGCAGCGGCATGTCGCGGGCGATGAAGCCCCGATCGGTCGCGATGGAGTTGCCTGCCAGCGGCACGGTGCCGGGGGTCGGCACGTATTCGCGGATGTAGTCGAGGATCTTCTGCTCGGCGTCGGCGAGCGTGACGGTGGAGTTTCGGACCTCGTCGGTGAGGCCGGATCGCGCGTGCATCTCGGCGACGACGGGGGGCATGGCGGCCAGGGCCGCGTCGTCGGCGTGGATCACGATGTCCACGCCCTCACCGAGGATGTTCAGATCACTGTCGGTAACCAGCGCGGCCACCTCGATCAGCTTGTCGCTGTCGAGCCGCAGCCCGGTCATCTCGCAATCCATCCACACCACATATTTGTCGGACACCTGGGCAACATTAGTCAGCCGCCATCGCGGTGTGTCCGATTGCCTCCATTGTGTGATGACCCGCCCGCATCGGCTTCGCCTCCTGCCGTCACCGGGTGGCGGCGATAGAGTGGCGACCAGCATCCCGTGTGTGCGTTTCGGTGCGACAGCAGTACTTGCGTTCAGCAGTCGGAGTCAGACCAAGACGGAGGACGTGCGATGACCAGCCCCCAGGAGAAAGCGGCCGCGGCCAGGAAAGCGGCGGAGGAGGCGGCCAGGAAGGCGGCGGAGGCGGCGGCTGCCGCGGAAGCCGCCGAGGCGGAGGCGGCCGCGCAGAAGGCCGATGCGGAAACAACTCCGCCACAAGAAAGTTCCGCGTCGCAAAAGGAATCGAAAACGTCTGCGTCGCAGGCCGATTCGAAACCCGGTGCCGCGCAGGAGATCGCCGCCGGATACGCATTCGACGGCGCCGCACTGGAATTGGGCACGGTCCTGGTCGACGGACGGGTGGATCCCACTGCGCGGGTGCGGATTCCGATGCGCACCATGAACCGCCACGGGTTGGTCGCGGGCGCCACCGGCACCGGTAAGACCAAAACGCTGCAGGGCATCGCCGAGCAGCTCTCCCGCGCCGGTATTCCGGTGGTGCTCGCCGACGTCAAGGGTGATCTGTCCGGATTGAGCAAACCGGGTGAGTCCAATGACAAGATCGTCGCCCGCGCCGCGGAGACCGGCGACCCGGACTGGCAGCCGACGGGCTATCCGGTCGAATTCGTCTCGCTCGGCACCAACGGCATCGGCGTGCCGATCCGTGCGACCATCACCTCCTTCGGCCCGGTTCTGCTCAGTAAGGTGTTGGGGCTCAACGAGACTCAGGAATCGACGCTGGGGCTGATCTTCCACTGGGCGGATAAGAACGGCCTGGCGCTGCTCGACCTGAAGGATCTGCGCGCCGTCATCACCCACCTCACCAGTCCGGAGGGCAAGGAGGATCTGAAGGGCATCGGCGGCGTCTCGGCGGCCACCGCGGGCGTGATCCTGCGTTCGCTGGTGAACCTGGAGTCCGACGGCGGCGACACCTTTTTCGGTGAGCCGGAACTGGATCCGGCGGATCTGTTGCGCACCGCGGGCGGACAGGGCGTTATCACGCTGTTCGAATTGGGCGCGCAGGCGGCGCGGCCGGTGATGTTCTCCACCTTCCTGATGTGGGTGCTCGCCGACCTGTTCCAGACGCTGCCCGAGGTCGGTGATATGGATAAACCCAAGCTGGTGTTCATCTTCGACGAGGCGCACCTGCTGTTCGCCGACGCCTCGAAGGCGTTCCTCGATCAGGTGGAGCAGACCGTCAAGCTGATCCGCTCCAAGGGCGTCGGCGTATTCTTCTGCACCCAGCTGCCGACGGATATCCCGAATCCCGTTCTCTCCCAATTGGGTGCGCGCATCCAGCACGCGCTGCGCGCGTTCACGCCCGACGATCAGAAGGCGCTGTCCAAGACGGTCCGCACCTATCCGAAGACCGGAAACTACGATCTGGAAAAGGCTTTGACCTCACTCGGCACGGGTGAGGCCGTCGTGACGGTGCTTTCGGAGAAGGGCGCGCCGACTCCGGTGGCGTGGACCAGGATCGCGCCGCCGCGCTCGCTGATGGACACCATCGGCGATGACGCGATCAAATCCCGGTCGCTGTCCAGTTCGCTGTACAGCAAGTACGGCCAAACCATCGACCGGGAGTCGGCATACGAGATCCTGGCCGCGAAAGTCGCTGCGGCGCAACAGACTCCGGAGGCGCCGCCGGCGCCGGGGCGTACCTCGAAGAAGGAGGAGGAGACCACCGCGGAGCGGATCATGAACAATCCGGCGGTGAAGAACTTCCTGCGCTCGGCGGCGACGGCGGCGGGCCGGGAGATCAGCCGCAGCATCTTCGGCACCCGGCGGCGCTGAATCGCACAAGAACTCGCGGCCGCACCGGGGCAGGTGCGACCGCGAGTCCCGATGCGGGACAACAGGTCCGGATCTAGCAGCCGACCTCGCGGGCCAGCAGATCCTCGACGGTCTCCCGGCGGATCAGCTCCCGGCAGCGCCCGTCGCGCACCGCGATGATCGGCGGGCGTCCGACGCTGTTGTACGCCGAGGCCAGGCTGTGGTGGTAGGCGCCGGTGCACGGCATGGCGAGCACCTCACCCGGCCGCAGATCGGCGGGCAGTTGCACGTCGACGGCGAGCACGTCGCCCGCCTCGCAGTAGCGGCCCGCGACCGTCGCGGTCATCTGCGGTCCGCACGGGTGCCGGTTGGCCACCACCACGTGGTAGCGGGCGCCGTACAGCGCGACCCGCGCGTTATCGCCCATACCGCCGTCGACGGTGACGTAGGAGTGCCCGTCCGCGACATGTTTGATGGACAGCACCCGGTACAGCGTCACCCCGGCGCGGGCCACGATCGCCCGGCCCGGTTCCATCGCGATGGCGGGTCGCGGGAAGTGGTGGCGGGCGCAGGCCGCGTCGAGCGCGTCGTCGATGATGTCGGCCAGTTCGGACAGGTTCATCTCGGCGTCGCCCGCGCGGTAGGCCACCGCATGGCCGCCGCCGAGGTCGAGTTCGGTCAGGATGATGCCGTGATCCTGGCGGACGTGCGCCATCTCGGCGACCATCCGGCGCACCGCCTCGCCGTAGTGGTCGGGGTCGTGGATCTGCGAGCCGAGGTGGCAGTGGAAGCCGACCAGTCGCAGATTCGACTGCCGCAGTATGCGCTCCACCGCCTCGGCGGCCGTGTCGCTGCCGATCGGGAAGCCGAATTTCTGGTCCAGCACACCGGTTTTCACGGCCGGGTGCCCGTGCACGTCGATGCCGGGGGACAGGCGCAGCAGCACCTTCTGCGGCTTGGTGGCCAGCGCGGACAGCAGGGTGATCTCGGTGAGCGAGTCCACCACGATGCGCCCGACGCCCGCCTTGACCGCGGTTTCCAGCTCGTCGAAGGATTTGCCGTTGCCGTGCATGACGATTCGCTGCGGGTCGACGCCCGCGGCGAGTGCGATGGCGAGTTCGCCCGCCGAGCACACATCTACCGAGAGGCCTTCCTGGGTGACCCATTCCGCCACCGCCCGGATCATCAATGCCTTACCCGCGTAGATGATTTCGGCCTCGGGGAAGGCCTTGCGGTAGGCCCGGCAGCGAGCCCGCACCTCGTCCTCGTCGAGGACGTAGGTCGCGGTGCCGTATTGATCGGCGATATCGGCGAGCGCGACACCGCCGAGGGTGATCCTGCCGTCGCCGTCATAGTGCGTGTCCTGCGGCCATACCGCGGGATCGAGGCGCGAAGGCATTCCCGTCTTCAACGAGGGGAATATGTCGAGCAGCGTCACGGTATTTGTTCTCCTGGGTGCGTCCCCGCTTTCTCGGAATGCGGGGCCGCTGTCAGGACTACGCCTGATAGTAGGCGTGTGGTCAGGCGTTAGCGGCTTCCTGACCAGCGATGATGCGATCTTGACGGGTCTTTGATACGCGTTGTGAGCGCCGTCATCCGCCCAGTTTTTTGTAGAAGGCGCCCGCGATGGGCGCGGTGAGCGCGCGCGGGCCGTACTGGCCTGCGACGCTCATACCCTTGCTGATGAGTCCGGGCACCACCCGCATCTTGTTGCGGGCCAGCGCGTCGATGGACATCCGCGCGGTGGTCTCGGCGGATACCCAGATGAATTCGGGAATCTTGTTGGAGGCGACGAAGGCCTCGGTCTGTTCGGGCGCGTCGGTGCGCACCGGGCCCGGGGCCAGCAGCGTGACGTTGATACCGCTGCCCTTCAGCTCGCCGCGCAGCGATTCGGCGAAGCTGTTGGTGAACGCCTTGCTCGCCGCGTATGTGGCGTTGTTCGGGATGGGCATATTTCCGGCCGCCGAACCGGTGATCAGGATGCCGCCACCGCCGCGGGCGATCATCCCCGGTAGGACGGCGAGCGTGAGATCGTGCACGGCGACCGCGTTCAGCTCCATTACCGCGCGCTCGTGCGCCAGGTCCAGTCCGGCGATCGGGCCGAAGGTGGCGACGCCGGCGTTGTTGCACAGGATCGCGATATCGCGGGCGGCCAATTCCTCGGCGAGTCCGCCGCGCTGGTCGCGGTCGGACAGGTCGACCGCGCGCACCTCGGCGGTGACGCCGTGCGCGAGGGTCAACCGTTGGGCCAGTTCGGTGAGCAATTCGCCGCGGCGGGCGATCAGGATCAGCGAATAGCCGCGGGCGGCCAGTTCCGCGGCGAGGGCGGTGCCGATGCCGGAGGAGGCGCCGGTGACGACGGCGCGATTGTCCGCGGTGGGGGAGGGCAGGCTCACGGGAGCGAGCTTAGGTGAGCCGCATATCGCGATCACGGCGTGGTTCCTCTTGCTCGGCTGAGCAAGAAGGACTATCGTTTTGCTCATGCAAGCAAGAAGCAGCTCGACTAAGCAAGATCGCACTTTCACCGAGAACGCGCGCCGCGCGCAGGTGGTGGAGGCCGCGATCGAGGTGATCGCCGAGCACGGCATGCCGAACGCTTCATTCGCGAAAATCGCCAAACACGCCGGGTTGAGCAGTACCGGCATGATCTCGTACCACTTCCGCGGCAAGGATGACCTGATCCGCGAGGTGGTTGCCGAAATCATGCGCATCGCAATCGGATTCGTGACCACCGAACTCGAGGGCGAGACCGACTACATGGCCCGGCTGCGCGGAAGCATCACCGCCAACCTGGCTTTGCTCGACGAGTACCCCAAACATATGCGGGCGCTGAACAGCATCGTCGCCAATGCCCAGCCCGATGATCTGAGCAAATTCGGCCTGCTCGAACGCGTCGCCGAATTCGGCCGTATCCAGGCGGAGCGGATCCGGGAGGCGCAGCGCGCGGGGGTGTTCCGGGAATTCGACGCCGAGATCATGGTGCTGGCCATGCGGGGCGCGATCGATGCCGCCATCGGCCGCGCCGCCATCGACCCCGGGTTCGACACCGCGGCCTGCGCCCGCGAACTCGCCGACCTCTTCGAAAATGCGACAAGGAAACAAGTATGAGCACCACCGGAGCCGACATCATGAACGAGCAGATCATCGCGGCATCGCGCACGCCGGAACAGAAACGCGCCGCGCTGCGCCGCCACCTCGCGCGCCAGTTGATCGTCGAGCTGGTGCTGCCGATCGGCGGCTACTACGGCCTGCGGGCGGCCGGTGTGAATCCGTGGCTCGCGCTGATCGCGCCCGGCCTGCTCGTCGGGCTGTTCATCGCCTACCGCGCGATCAGGGAGCGTCGCGTCGATATGATGGCGCTGTTCGCGCTCGCCATGATCGCGGTAGGTGCGGTGACGTCATTGCTGACCGGTGATCCCCGCACGCTGTTCCTGCGTGACAGCCTGATCTTCGGCGCCATCGGCCTGTGGATGCTGGGCACCCTGCTCACCGAGCATCCGTCCATGCGCAGCGCCGCCCGCGCGATCGTCACCGCGAAGATCGGCGAGGAAGGCTACCGGCAGTGGGATGCCCGCTGGGACAACGACTCCCGTTTCCGCAGCCAGCTGCGGCTACTGACGTTGGTGTGGGGCCTCGGCTTCACCCTCGACGCCCTGGTGCGCGCGGTGCTCGCCTACACCCTCCCGGTCGACGCGGTCCCGCTGGTGAGCACCCTGCAGTGGCTGGTCGTCCTCGGCGGTCTGCTGACCTTCCACATCGTCTACGTCACCAAGAAGGGCCTGAAGGTCTGATCCTCCCGCATACCGAATCGCTTCCCGCGCAACCGATTGCTTGCGCGGGAAGCGAATCGTTCTGCGGGAGAGGTCACCTCATCGCGCTTCGGGATCCAGGGCGAGCACGGATCGGCCGCCATCGACCGGGATGCTCGCACCGTTGACGAAACTCGCCGCGGGAGACAGCAGGAAGGCGACGACGGCCGCTACCTCGTCGGTGGTGGCGACCCGGCCGATCGGGTGCAGTGTCGCCATCTGGTCCCGCACCCGTTCGGCTATTGAATTATCCAGTCCGGCAAGGAATTCCGTATAGCGCTCGGTCTCGACCGAACCCGGCGCGACGGCGTTGGCCCTGATTCCCCTGCCGCCGTACTCCACCGCCACCGCCCGGGTGAGCCCTTCGATCGCGGCCTTCGCGGTGCTGTAGGGCAGGGCGCCCGGTACGGCCCGCTGTGCCTGATGCGATGTCATATTGACGATCGAGCCGCCGGTTCCGGCGGCCAGGAAGCGTTGGACGGCCGTTGTGCAACCGACAACCGCCGGTGCGAGATTGGCGTTGATCAATTCCAAGGTCCTTGTGGCGGAGGCCGAATCAATCGAGGCGTCCGCGAATACGGCCGCGTTGTTGACCCATCCGGCGAATGTTCCCGCCCGCTGGGCGAGATCGGCGGCCCGCTCTGCGGTTTCCGCCGACGTCGCGTCACCGATGACCGGAATCACCTGCCCGCCAGCCCATTCGAATGACTGCTCGTCTCGTTCGACCACTACGACGGCATGCCCGGCGTCGAGCAATCGCGTCACGATCGCCTGCCCGATTCCGCGCCCACCGCCGGTTACCACATATGCGTTCGCCACCAGCTCGAGCATAGTTCGAACCGCTGAATGTTCGGGCCGCTCGGCGGGACCCGGTGGAACTCGGGCGCGTCATCAGGTACACGGCACCGCGAAAACGATTGCGCCTCGGGGCTTCCGGGTACATCGCAGAAGTATCTCGCTCTTGCCGCACGCCGATGGACGTGACACCATCCATTACACAGCCGAGTCTTCGTGGGAATTACGAACTCCTCCATTTCGACATGCGATCGGCGGGACCCAGTGAACGTGGATTTTGGTGCGCACCCGGGTCTTTCGTGGTACCCAGTACTGCTACTGGTGAGCGGACTCATCCTGCTGGCGTTGGCCATCCCGCGGTCGTTGGACTGGTGGTGGCGTAGCGTCAATGCGGCCAGCGGAGCCCTGTTCGTCGGCTACGGAATCTATCTCGCCTTCTTCTTCCACACCGGCACCTACCTGGTGCTCTTGAAGGTGTTCGTGCTGCCGCCCATCCTGATCGCCATATCCCTCTCGACGCTGCTCGGCAAGCGCAAGAACAAACCCGGTCGATGAGCCGGGACACGATCGAGACTTCCTTTCGCACTCCACCCAGTCGGTGACCCCCTGATGTCACAGTCGCGGCCCCTGCGTCGTCGATCAGGCAAGCGAGCAGGAAATGCTGAAAGGAAAAGGATTCCACCGGCCGCGGCCACGCTGGTTTTGCAGCTGGCTCACTGATGGTCGCGCCGGGGCGGCCGGATCGGGAGCACCGCGACCAGTCCGGCCACCAGGACGAGCAGGATTCCGGCGATACCGGCCCGCTCGGTGCCGAAGGCCCACACGAAGAATCCGAAAAGTGTTGGGGCAAGGAAGGATACGGCGCGGCCGGTGGTCGTGTAGAGGCCGAAGAGCTGCCCTTCGCGACCGGGCGGCGCCACCCGGGTGAGGAAGGAGCGGGCCGACGCCTGGGCCGGGCCGACGAAGATGCACAGCAGCAGGCCGAAGATCCAGAACATGAGCGGTCCGGACACCATGAGCAGGATGGAGCCGAATACCACCATGGCGGCCAGCGAGCAGACGATCACCCGCTTCGGCCCGAGCCGGTCGTCGAACAGGCCGGCCGTCACCGCGCCAAGCGCCGCAACGACATTCGCGGCGACGCCGAAGAGCAGCACATCCGAATCGGCGATACCGTACACCCGCACGGCGAGGATCGCGCCGAAGGTGAATACGCCGACCAGCCCGTCGCGAAATATGGCGCTGGCCAACAGGAATCCGACGGTGTTGCGGTCGACGCGCCACAATTCACAGATATCGCGAAACAGCACCCGGTAGGACCCGAAGAATCCGGCGGTCGCCGCGCCGGGATCCGCGCCGGTGCGCGGTAATTCGGGCACGGAGAAGAAGATCGGCAGCGCGAAGCCCGCGAACCACACCGCCGCGAGCAGCGTCACCAGCCGGATATTGAGCCCCTCGTCGGTGGGCACACCGAACAGGCCGCGATTGTCCCCGTGTCCGGAGATGAAGCCGAAATAGCAGATCAGCAGCAGCACGATGCCGCCGAAATAGCCCATGGACCAACCGAATCCGGAGACCCGGCCGACATTCGCCGGTGTCGAGACCTGGCGCAGCATGGCGTTGTAGGGCACCGTCGCCAGCTCGTGGAAGGTCGCGCCGAACGCCAGCAGGACCAGACCGAGCCACAGATAGTGGTAGTCGGCGCGCACGAAGAACATGGCCGCCATGGTGACGATCGTCAGCGCGGTGAGCAGGCCGAGTGACCGTTTACGTTTCGCGGTGGCGTCGAAGCGTTGCCCGCTGACCGGCGCGGTCACCGCGACCACGAGCCCGGCGAGGCCGAGCGCCCAGCCGAGCCACGCGCTCGCGGATATACCGCCGGGCAGATCGGCGCCGACCTTGTCGGTGAGGTACACCGAGAATACGAAGGTGAGGATGACGGCGTTGAACGCCGAGACGCCCCAGTCCCACAGCCCCCACGCCACCACCTGTCCGCGCCCGGCCGCCTGTCCGACGGTGGCCGTCGCGTTCGCCTCGGTCATGCGCGCAGCATAGTGGCCGTTTTTCCGGCGCACCCCGGCTTTTCGCCGAGCCGAAACCGGTTATGCACTCAGTTGCATAGTACTGAGTGTTACGTCTACTCTTGCGACATGGCCCTCGAGCATGCGTTGCTGGTTTCGCTGACCGAGCGCGCCGGTTCGGGATACGAGCTGGCGCGCCGGTTCGACCGGTCGATCGGCTACTTCTGGAGCGCCACCCACCAGCAGATCTATCGCGTGCTCAAGCGGATGGAGGAATCCGGTTGGGTCACCGGCGAATCGGTGACGCAGGAGGGTAGGCCCGATAAGAAGGTCTACTCGGTGAGCCGGGCGGGCCGCGCCGAATTGGCCCGCTGGATCGCCGAACCCACCGATTCCGAGATCCCGCGCATCGAACTCGGCGTGAAGATCCGCGCCGCCGCGTACGGCGATATGGACGCCCTGCGCGCCGAGGTCGCCCGGCACCGCGAGCAGCACACACAGCGGCTCGAGGTGTATCGCCTCATCGAGAAGAAAGACTTCCCGGCGCCGGAGCGACTTTCCGGCACCGCCCTGCACCAATATCTGGTCCTGCGCGCGGGCATCCGCGTCGAGTCCGGATTCGTCGAATGGTGCGACGAAGTTCTACACGCCCTCACCCCGCGCGCGTCAGCCCCGCCCGCGGATACCGGAGAAAGGTAAAGCTCGCCGATGAGTCCCTTCCCCCACCTCTTCGAACCGCTCGACCTCGGCTTCACCACGCTGCGCAACCGGGTGGTGATGGGGTCCATGCACACCGGCCTGGAAGATCGCGCCTGGGACACCAACAAGTTGGCCGCCTACTTCGCCGAGCGCGCCCGCGGCGGCGTCGGCCTGATCATCACCGGCGGCTACGCGCCGAACCGCACCGGCTGGCTGCTGCCGTTCGGCGCGAAGCTCACCAACAAGACCGAGGCGTACCGGCACCGGGCGATCACCAGGGCGGTGCATCGGGAGGGCGGCAAGATCGCCATCCAGATCCTGCACGCCGGCCGCTATTCGTATATGCCCGGCAGTGTTTCGGCCTCATCGATCAAGGCGCCGATCAACCCGTTCAAGCCGCGCAAGCTGTCCGCGAAGGGCGTCGAGCAGACCATCGATGACTACGCCCGCTGCGCCGCGCTGGCCAAACTCGCCGGCTACGACGGCTGCGAAATCATGGGCGGTGAGGGCTATCTCATCAACCAGTTCCTCGCGCCGCGCACCAACCGGCGCACCGACAAATGGGGCGGATCGGCGGAGAACCGCCGCCGCTTCCCGGTGGAGATCGTGCGCCGGGTGCGCGCCGCGGTCGGCGCGGACTTCATCATCGTCTTCCGGCTCTCTATGGCCGAACTGGTGGAGAAGGGCCAGACCTTCGACGAGATCGTCGCGCTGGCAAAGGAAATCGAGGCCGCCGGGGCGAATATCCTGAACACCGACATCGGCTGGCACGAGGCGCGGGTGCCCACCATCGTGACCTCCGTTCCGCGTGCGGCCTTCGTCGAGTTCACCGCGAAGATCACTGCGGCCGTCGACATTCCGGTATGCGCGTCGAACCGGATCAATATGCCCGAGATCGCCGAGGAGATCCTGACCCGCGGTGACGCGCAACTGGTTTCGCTGGCGCGGCCGTTCCTGACCGATCCCGAATGGGTGAACAAGGCCAAACAGGACCGGGTGGACGAGATCAACACCTGCATCGCCTGCAACCAGGCCTGCCTGGATCACGCCTTCCAGCACAAGACCGTGTCCTGCCTGCTGAATCCGCGCGCCGGTCACGAGACCGAGCTGAAGCTGCTGCCCACCCGGCGCAGTAAGCGGATCGCGGTGGTCGGCGCGGGTCCGGCCGGTCTGTCGGCGGCGGTGAGCCTGGCCGAAAGGGGCCACCGCGTCGACCTTTTCGAGGCCGACGACAAGATCGGCGGCCAGTTCGACATCGCGCGGCGGATTCCGGGCAAGGAGGAATTCGACGAATCCATCCGGTATTTCACCCGCAAGATCGAGATCACCGGTGTCACACTGCATCTCGGCAAGCGGGTGAGCGCGGACGAGCTGATCGCCGGCCGCTACGACGAGGTGATCCTGGCCACCGGTGTGCGCCCGCGCATTCCGGATATCCCGGGTATCGACCATCCGATGGTGCTGTCCTATGCCGAACTGGTGCGCGACGGCAGGCCGGTCGGCAAACGGGTCGCGGTGATCGGCGCGGGCGGGATCGGCTACGACGTGAGCGAATTCCTCACCGTCGACGGTCATCCCGCGCTGAAGCTGGACGAGTGGAAGGAAGAGTGGGGCGTCACCGCCGATGACGAACAGGCGCCCGGTCAGCTCACCGAACCCAGGCCCGCGCCCGCGGCCCGGGAAGTGGTGCTGCTGCAGCGCAAGTCGGGCTCGTTCGGCACGAGCCTCGGTAAGACCTCCGGCTGGGTGCACCGGGCCGCGCTCAAGGCCAAGGGTGTCGAGCATGTCGGCGGCGTGAACTACGAACGCATCGACGACAGCGGCCTGCACATCAGCTTCGGCGAGAAACACGAACGGCCGCAACTGATTCCGGTGGACAACGTGATCGTGTGCGCGGGCCAGGAGTCGGTGCGCGAGCTGGAGGCGCCGCTGCGTGCCGCCGGCATCACCCCGCACCTGATCGGCGGTGCGGATCTGGCCGCCGAATTGGATGCCAAGCGCGCCATCGACCAGGGCACCCGACTCGCCGCCCGGCTCTGACGGTTACGCAAATACCTGCTATTCCGGTGCCCCTGGCGTTCATCGGCGGTTAAGCTCGCCGTGGTTGGGGAGGAACCGAGATGAAGTTTATTTTGAACGCAGGGTGGGTATTGCTGATGCTCGTGCCGATCGCGGGATGCGCGGCGGTAGGGCAGCCACCGGAACCGTCGACGCTGGTGGCCCGCCAGTCACCGGATACGCCCGCGGCGCGGCGGAATCTGACGCAGGCGGATCTGCCTGCCGGATACCAGCTTTCGAGCGATTCACCGGTGCCGCCGAATCCGGCCGATACGACGCGGGCCGAGCGGCCGGGCGACTACGCGGTCGATCCGGCCCGCTGTCCGCTTTCGCCGTTGCTGCCGGACGCCGAATTCCACGGCCGGTTCACCCGGACCTCAGCGGATAACCGGGCCGCGGCGAGCGGATTCGCCTTCGGCTGGTCCACCGACACCGCGGCGGCATTCAATTTCGTTGCGCTGGAACGGGATCTGGCGCAATGCGACCATGTGCTCGCGACCAGGCCCGACGGCTCGTACCGCGATATCACCAGCACCCGGCTCGACACCCGCAAGCTGGGCGCCGACGAATGCTTCGGCGTCTCGACGATCACGCTGCGCGCCACCGCCGCCGATGCGCCGCCGCGGTCGGAGAAGGCGGCCCGCATCGGGTGCCGGGTCGGGGCGGTCTCGGTGTTCGGGGTACTCGGCGAGAGCAGCCGGGGGGAGAAGCTCTCCAGCATGGGCGATTTCGTCGACACCATGCGGGTCCAGGTGCGCAAGGTGCGCGAGGCCGGTTGAGAACGGTTGTGCTCAGCGGTCTTTCGCGGGCCACCAGGCCGCCATGCCGAGGGCGATGATGCGGACCTGGGCGACGGTGCGGTCGATCACCGCGGTGCGTTCGCGCGGCACGGCGGAGATGTAGGCGGCGATACCGTCGGCGACCGTGGCGACGATGAGGTCGGCCGCGGTCTCCAATTCCGTGGGCGCCCAAGCGTCCAGCGCGCGTAGCCGGGAGAGATCGGCCACCAGCTCGCGCACGATCAGCTGCAATTCCAGTGCGATGGCGTGGCGCAGCGCCGCGGAGCCGCCGTGCCGCTCCCGGGTGAGGAAGCCGAACAGCTCGCGTTTGGGCTCCACTTGATCGAAGACGAAGCGCACGCTGTCCGACAGCCGGGCGTCCGGTTTGCGGCGCACCTCGCGCAGGGCCAGCCGCAGCGCGGTGACGCTCTCGTCGACCAGGGTGGCGCCGAGATCGTCGAGCGAGCCGAAATGCCGATAGAAGGCGGTGGGCACGATACCGGCCGAGCGGGCGATCTCGCGCAGGCTCAGCGCGGCGAAGCCACGGTCGGCGGCCAGTGCGAGGGTGCCGTCCATGAGGGCCTGCCGGGTGCGCTCCTTGCGCTCGTTACGGGTTTCCGCCTGCTCGCTCATTACCGTGAGCATACATCCGTTCACTATGCGCTCATTCCTTGGATGTTGCCCGGGTCACACGTTTTGCCGGTTGACACCGACATGTGTCTATCAGTCACACTTACTGAGTGTACAGACGTGCACTGAAATCGGAATGCGCGTCAGCCGACGGAGCGGAGAACCTGATGGTGGATCTCATCGATCTCGTGCAGACCTTGACCACGCCGCATCCCCTGGATCGGTACCTGGAGCTGGTCCGGCCGACCCTGACCGTCCGGCAGCTGCGCGCCGAGATCGTCGGCGTCGACCGCTCGACACCCGGCTCGGTGACGCTCACGCTGCGGCCCACCCGGCGCTGGCGCGGCCACGCCGCGGGCCAGTTCGTCCAGATCGGCGTGGTGATCGACGGTGTGCGGCACACCCGCTGCTATTCGCCGATCGACCCGGAAGGGCTCGGCGACAAGCACATTCGGCTCACCGTCAAATCGCATCCCGGCGGGCTCGTCTCGCATCACCTCTACCGGAACGCCGCGCCGGGCATGGTGGTCGACCTGGCCCCGGCCGCCGGCGTCTTCCGGCTGCCCGAGCCGCGACCGGGCCGGGTGCTGCTGATCAGCGGCGGCAGCGGTATCACCCCGGTGCTCTCGATGCTGCGCACCCTGGCCGCCGAGGGCTATCGCGGCGAGCTGACCTTCCTGCACTACGCGAAATCGCCGGTGCACGTGCCGCATCGCGCCGAGCTGGAGTCGATTGCCAAGGCGCACGGTAACTTCCGGATCGAGCTGCGCTATCCGCGGCGTCATCCGGAGCCGCCGCGGGCGGACGCGCCGGTGGGTTGTACGGAGATCAGCGGCGGCGGGCACTTCGACTACGACGAGCTGACGCGGGTCGCGCCCTGGTTCGCCGACGCGCAGACCTACCTGTGCGGGCCGCCGGCGCTGATGGCGGCGGTGCGCCGGGTGTACGAGGCCGAGGAATTGGCCGATCGGCTGCACACCGAGGAATTCACCGTCGCGCTCGCGCCGTCGCCCGACGCCGAGGCCACCGGGACGGTGAGCTTCTCGGCCAGCGGCGTCACCGCGGCCAACAACGGGGCCAGCCTGCTCGAACAGGCCGAATCCGCCGGGCTGACACCCGAATTCGGCTGCCGGATGGGAATCTGCTTCTCCTGCACCGCGGTCCGGCGCTCCGGTTGTACCCGCAACCTGCGCACCGGCGAAACCGACAGCGATCCGGATCAACCCGTCCAGCTGTGCATCAACGCACCCGTGGGCGACGTCGACATCGCCATCTGAGATCAGTCCGAAAACCTAAGGGGATGAACCGATGACAATTCTGACCGTAACCGAGGACGGACCGCTGGTCCTCAGCCCGCAGGACGTCGAGGAACTGGGCAAGGCGCTCGACGAGCTGCGCGCCCGCATCGTCGCCGACCTGGGCGACCGGGATCGCGAGTACATCTACTCGATCATCAAGGCGCAGCGCGGATTCGAGATCGCGGGCCGCGGCCTGCTGTATCTCGGGTTCCTGCCGCCGTTCTGGCTGGCCAGCGTCGCCGCGCTGAGCCTGTCCAAGATCCTGGACAATATGGAGATCGGCCACAACGTCATGCACGGCCAGTACGACTGGATGCGTGAGCCCGGCCTGAATTCCCGTGAGTTCGAATGGGATACGGTCTGCCCGGCGGATCAGTGGAAGCATTCGCACAACTACATGCACCACACCTACACCAATATCCACGGCCGCGACCGCGACATCGGCTACGGCATCCTGCGGATCGACCAGGGCCAGAAGTGGAATCCCTACTACCTGGGCAACCCGGTCTACGCGTTCCTGCTGATGCTGCTGTTCGAGTGGGGTGTGATGGTGCACGACCTCGAGGTCGACAACATCCTGCAGGGCAAGCGGAAGTGGTCCGATATCAAGCGACTTGTCAAGGGACAGTGGCGCAAAGCGGGCAGGCAGGTGCTCAAGGACTACGTGGTGTTCCCGCTGCTGAGCGGTCCGCTGTTCGTGACGACGCTGGCGGGCAATGTCACCGCGAACCTGGTGCGCAATGTGTGGGCGTACTCGATCATCTTCTGCGGCCACTTCCCCTCCGGCGTACAGACGTTCACCGAGGACGAGACCGCCGAGGAGACGCGCGGCGAATGGTACGTCCGGCAGATGCTCGGATCGGCGAACATCAGCGGCAGCAGGCTGTTTCACATATTGTCCGGCAATCTGTCCCATCAGATCGAACACCATCTGTTCCCGGACCTGCCCTCGAATCGTTACCCGGAGATCGCGCCGGAGGTAAGGGCATTGTGCGAAAAATACGGCCTGCCCTACAACACCGGACCGCTGCACCGGCAAATCGGATCGGTGTGGGCGAAGATCTTCCGGCTCGCATTGCCGGACCGGCTGACGCGGAGTGATTCAACTCCCGATGTTATCGTGATGCGTCAGCGGAAGGCGACCGAAGTGGGCGTGTGAATGGTGATTGGGAAATTCGAAAGTCGTAAGGATTTGATTCAGGAATTGACCGCCTCCGGGGCGCGTCATATCGGTAATATCGCCACGATCATCACGGGTACCGTCGCCGAGGTGACCAGGGAGATCGGCGAGTGGATCACCGACGCGATCGAGATGAACGAGGCGGCCGCGGCGGCCCGGCGCGATGCCGCGGCGCACGAAGTGGCTGTGCCGGAAGACGATTCGGCGCCGGACGCCGGAGCCGAATCGCCTGTTGACGGAAACGGCCACGGCGCCAACGATATTCGGGCCGAGTCGGCTGCTCCGGCGTCGGAGGTCGTCGACGCCGAGGTGGTCGATCCGGAGACCGAACGGCCGGACGAGCACCAGCCGGGGTGATCACCAGACCGGCAGCCTGCGCCGGTGCTCGGTCACATCGGTGATCAGATCCTTGTAGCCGTCCGCCAGTTCGGCGAGCCTGCACCACTGCAGATGGACTTCCCCGTCGGTCTGCGGCCGGTGCGGTGTGACCCCCAAAGCCTGTTGTGCCGCAATCCATTTCGCGGCCATACGGTCGATGACCGCACCGAGGGTCTCGGTATGCAGCGAGGCCCCGGTGCGGTGCGGCACATTGGCCGCCACCCAGTTGTCGATGGAACCGACCAATTCGGCTCGATGCCCGTCGATATCCTCGACCACTTGACTGCATTTGGCCACCAGCCCGCTCGGCGCATCGGGATCGTGCGCGGCGAGTAGCGCGTTTTGTCGTCGTTCATGGCATTCGACCAGTTCGCGGGCCGCTGCCAGCACTCGATGCTTGCGGCGATTCGGATCTTCTGGTTCCCGGAATGCGCGCAGTAGCGCCGACGCTGGCGGCAGCTCGCCGGCTCCGATACGGCTTTCGGCGTATTCGGTTGGCATGGTGCATACCCCTGCACTGTGGCTCTCGATTCGATACTTGGATGCGCCAGGGCCGAGGAGGATTTCGGGGAGGGGCACCCCTCGGCTCCGGCGCAGCCCCGAGTCCGAAGCGTCCCCCCATAGTCCACCAACACGGCAAAGTAACCGGGAAATCCGCGACGATGCGATGAGGAAGACGGCCCGAAAAATCGGGACTCTTTCAGGAAAGCGCGGTCGCCGAATCGGCGCAATAGTATGGTGTACGAACGCATAAGCTGCCGGTAAATCGTTATCCTCCGTTACGGATCGGTCACACACCTGCCATCTTGGTGAGGGCGTCCTGATCGCGGAGCGCACCGGCAGCAATCGGGGCGGCAAGCCGCATGCGTCGACACCGTCGATGGGCTAGCCTCGATATTCGTGCCCGCCTACGTATCGTCGCCGGAGCTGCGTTTCGGATTCATGTTCGCCCTGGAAGACCCCGAGCGAATTGCGGAGGTCGTGCGCACGCTCATGATCCGCAAAACGGTGTCGGTGTTCCGGATCGCCCGCCTCTCCGACGACGACGGGCCGCCCGAACGCTACGTGGTGAACTGGGCCGCGCTGCCGCAGATCTCGATCACCACCGCGGCCCCGAGCCGGGAGGAGCTGGCGGCCAACCGCACCATGCTGGTCAATGCGTTCCTCGGCGAGGACGGGGAAGTGAGCCTGTACTCGTCCCAGGGCGCCGCACCGAAATAGGCGGCTCGCACCGGAAACCCGGCGCGCCGTGAGCCTAGGCCCTGTGTCGAAGTCCCATCCGGCGCCTCCGTGGTCCAGCTCGCCGCCTGGCCGCGTTGTCGTCGTCGCCGATACAAACCCGGTATCGGCTCCTCCTCCGCCTTGCCAGGCGACGAGCTGGACCACGGATGCATCCGGCCGGACTTCGACACAGGGCCTAGCCGTCGAACTGTTGGCGTGTCGGTACCGGAACGTGCCGATCAGGGGTGTCCGGTTTGGGAGAATCTTGGAATTCCCAGCGGTTTGTCGCTCGACTCGAAAGCACCTGAAGGAGCGTCGATCATGCAACCCGACAACCCCGGTTACCCGGTCCGCGTCCGTGGCGATCTCGACCCCGCACTTTCGCGGTGGTTATGGCTGGTCAAATGGATTCTGGCGATTCCGCACTACATCGTGCTGATCTTCCTGCACATCGCCTACTTCGTGGTCACGGTGATCGCGTTCTTCGCGATCCTGTTCACCGGGAGATATCCCCGTGGGTTGTTCGATTTCAATGTCGGCGTCATGCGTTGGTCGTGGCGGGTGACGTTCTATTCCTGCACCGCGCTCGGCACCGACAAATATCCGCCGTTCAGCCTGGCGGCCAGCGAGGACTATCCGGCCGACCTGGCCGTCGACTATCCGGAGCGGCTGCATCGCGGGCTGGTGCTGGTGAAGTGGTGGCTGCTGGCCATTCCGCATTACCTGATCCTCGGCGTCTTCTTCAGCGGCCTCATGGTCAACGCCGGCTACGACGATGATTCGGACGGCTGGCGCGGCATGGGCGTCCCGCTGATCTTCGTCGTGCTGCTGATCGCGGTGATCGCGCTGCTGTTCACCGCGCGCTACCCACAGGGCCTCTACGATTTCGTGCTCGGCATGAACCGGTGGCGGTACCGGGTGCGGGCCTACTCTTCGCTGATGACCGACGCGTATCCGCCGTTCCGGCTGGATATGGGCGGCCGTGAAGCCGAAAACACCGCTGCCCCAACCGAATAGCGCACGGTAACGGTCCGCCCGCCGGTTCACCCCCGGCGGGCGGATTCGTATATCCGGCGCACCACGTCCTCGATACCCGGCTCGTCGATGGACAGATCCCGCACCTCGGCCCGCTCCGATACGGCCGCGAGCAGCTGTGCGGCGGTGGTGATTTCGGCATCGAAGGCGAGACGCTGACGCATCCCGCCCGCCTCGCTGGACAGCAGCCGCGCATTGGGGAGATCGTCGAGATCCGGTGTCGGCTCCGCGAGATCGACCACGAGCACCCGGCGCGCGCCGACCGTTCCGGCCAGCCCGGTGAGGGTGCCGTCGTAGACCAGCCTGCCGTGATCGACGACGAGCACCCGCTCGCAGAGACGTTCGATATCGCCCATATCGTGGGTGGTGAGCAGCAGCGATGTGCCGCGTTCGGTCCGCTCGGCCCGCAGGAATTCGCGTAATCGCTGCTTGGACAGCACATCGAGGCCGATGGTCGGCTCGTCCAGGATCACCAGCTCGGGGGAGTGCAGCAGCGCGGCGGCCACCTCGGCGCGCATGCGCTGGCCGAGCGAGAGCTGGCGCACCGGCGTGTCGAGGGTTTCGGCCATCTCCAATTGTTCGACGAGTTCGTATGTGCGCTTGCGGGCCTGGTCCGGATCGAGCCGGTGGATGGCGGCCAGGATCGAAAACGATTCGCGCAGCGGCAGATCCCACCACAGCTGGGAGCGCTGCCCGAAGACGACGCCGATCCGCCCGGCGAGCTCGCGGCGCCGCCCGACCGGCTCGAGGCCGCAGGTGCGCACCCGGCCCGCGGTGGGCACCAGGATGCCGGTGAGCATCTTGATGGTTGTCGACTTGCCCGCGCCGTTCGCGCCGATATAGCCGACGGCGGAGCCCCTTTCGATGCGGAAGGTCATCCGGTCCACCGCGGTGAGGGTTTCGCGACGGCGTCGCCAGCGGCGCGAGTCCTTGCGGTAGAGAGTGAATTCCTTTGTGAGATCTTCGATATCGACGATTGGTTCGGCCATGTCAGCCGCCCCCTCCCTGATAGTGCCGAGTGCCGCGCCGCCACAAAGCCATGGCCAGCAACCACACCCAGGCCGCGGCCAGCGGAACGCACCAGGCCAACCAGGACGGCAGCAGCGCGGGACCGGGCAGGCGCAGCAGCGCGATGGTGGGCAGATACGAGGTGAAGGCGACCGGAATCGCCAGGCCGAACACCAATTTCAGCGGCGTCGGGAACACCGAGGTGGGTTGGGCGGCGGCGAATGATCCGCCGTAGGTGAAGCTGTTGGTGAGCTCCGCGCCGTCGATGAGGTAGAACTGCAGGCCGGCCGCGCAGACGAACAGGCCGCCGAACAGTACGATCCCCCCGACGAGGGTGAGCGTGAGAAGTGTGAAAGATCTTGCGCCCCAGTCGATATCGTTGCGGATCAGACCGAGTGCCAGGATGACCGTCGCGACGGCGGCCCTGGCGAGGCGGCGCAGCGAGATATCGCTGGTGATCAGCTGCAGCAGCAGCGGCTGCGGGCGCAGGTGGAACGCGTCGAGCGTGCCCATCCGGATCAGCGTCGGCAAACCGTCCAGATGCCCGAAAATCACCTGGCACAGGGCGAATGCGGTATTGCTCAAGCCGAACAGCAGCAGCGCGCCGTCCAGGTCGAGGCCGCCGAGCACCCGCGCATTGTGGAAGATCACCCAGACCTCGGCGAATTCGACCAGCCCGATCAGGAATGCGCTGAAAACCTCGCTGAGGAAGGACAGCGGGTACGCCCGCTGGGAACGTATGCGCGAGCGCAGCACCGCGGCGTACGGGGTGAACCAGGTGCCGGACAGTTCAGCCACCCTGCACCTCCAGCTTGCGCCGCCCCGCCGCCAGTGCGATGCGCCCGAGCGTGCCCATCAACAACAACCAGAACACCTGGGTGCCAACGATTTCCAGTGCGGGCATACCGACGATGCGTCCGGAGAACACGTCGATCGGGGCCTGCAGCATCGACGGGAACGGGGTGGCGTGTGCGATGGTCCGCAGCCAGGCCGGGAACATGTGCACCGGCACGAAGAGCCCCGCGAGGAACGTTCCGAGGGTTTGGTACAGCAGGCGGACGCCGCGGGTCTCGACCACCCAGAACCCGACGAGGCCGACCAGGAACAGCGACAGGAACGAAATCATCACCGCCAGCACGATGCTCGCCGCACCCAGCAGATACGGTCCGACGGTTGTCGGCAGCGCGAGCCCGAACGTCAGCGAGCCGACCAGTACGCTGGGCACCCCGCGCGGCAGGATGGTCGCCGCGGCGCGACCCAGATCGGTTGCCATATAACTGAATTGGACATCGACCGGGCGCAGGAAGTCGATCGCGACGTCACCGTTGCGGATCCGCTCCATCAGATCCGTTGCCGGAGCCATGAATTGCAGTGCGCCCAGCAACCCCTGTGAGAGCCACACATACGCCCCCATCGTTCCCGCGGTATACCCGCCGAACGATCCGGCGGAGTGCACCGCCGCCATCATCACCGCGGCACGGACGAATCCGAATACACAGTTGGTGGCCAGCCCGGCGAACATCGCCATCCGATATCGCGCCTGCCGCCGGAATCCGGCAACCACCAGCCGCCGGTACACCTCGATTCCATCCGCCCTGGCCAACGCCGCACCCATCCGACCCCTCCGCTCGGCAACGCACAAGCAATCCAGCCTAGGGTGCCGTGCCGGTCCGCGCAAGGTTCGGCGGGTCCGCCAGGATGGGGCCGCTACTCGCCGGCTTGTGAATGATGGTGGCCCGCAAGGGTTAACAGGTCGGCGGGCGCGCGGTGATCGAGGTTGAATATCTGATGCCGGCCGGGGTGGATGGAGTCGAGGGCGCGCAGGTGGGCGCGCGCGTGGGAATGGTCCGCATCGGGATTGTCCGATGTGACGAGGCAGCGCAGCGAGACGGCCCCGAGGCCGCAGCAGCGGGAGTAACTGGTTATCGCTCGCTCGATGGGGAGTTTTGTGTCCGCAGGTGAATCGTAAGTTGTTGTCGTGCAGGAGAATACGAGCTTGCCGATACCTGCCTCACTCATCGCGTCGAGCAGGGCGAGGGTGGCGCTCGTCGCGCTGTCCCACTGCCATTGCGGCTGCGTCGTCGAAGAATCCGCCGCGAACTCGCCCGCGAAATGCAGCACCGCGTCGAAACCTGCTGTATCCGTGAGGAATTGGGCGATATCATGCAGTCGCACCGGTACCGATCTGACCTCCGGCGGAAATTGCCCGACACTGTCCGCCGCGTCATCCGCGACGACGATTTCGTGCCCGGCATCCGACAGCAGACGGACGACGGTATTACCGATGGTTCCGGCGCATCCGGTGACGAGCAACTTCATCGATCCGGCCTCCGATCGGGAACAGGTCTCGCACGGGAACGGGTCTTGGGTCTACCAGGGACTATAGGGCTATGCGGTGCGCAGGCCGGTATCGAGGTCCCCATCGAGCAGTGCGGCGCCGAGTCCGGTGAGCTCGTGCCGCATGGCGTTGCGCTGCCGCGTGCTCTCGATCAGCCCGGCCTCGCGCAGGATCGATGCGTGTTCGCTCGCGGTGGCGAGCGAGACGCCGAGCTGTCGGGCCAGCTCACTGGTGGAGCAGCCGTCGGCGATCACCTGGAGCGCGGCGGCGCGGGTCCGGCCGAGCAGCGCGTTCAACGCCTCGTTGGCCGGGCGCGGACCCCATGCCGCGGCCAGGTCGGCGATATCGCGCAGCGCCGGAATCACCAGCATCTTCGGTGCGTCCCGATCCACGGCCGAGCGCAGCACGATCGGTCGCGGCCAGACGAACAGCGACGGTATGAGCACCAGCCCGTGTCCGTGCAGGAATTCATCGTGGCAACTGGTGGACAGCGGCACCTCGAGCATCGGCTCCCGCCAGCGCACATGCGGTTGCAGCGTGGCGAATAACGCCTCGACGCCCTCGGTGGCCATCGTCCTCGCCCACCGGTCGGCAATTCCGTCGAGGTAGGACTGGACGTGTGCCCAGCGTCCCGCGAACGCGACCTCGTGGAAGTCCTGGACGGCGGTGGCGATGCACCGGCGCACCGCTGCGTCCCGCAGCGTCAGCCCAGCCGTCCACGAAGGCAGTGGCGGGTACCCGTCCCGCGCGCGATGTTTGACGGTGCTCGCGAGTTCGAGGCCGAGTTCGTCGCGGGAGGCGAGGTGCAGCGCCTCGATACCGGCGCTCATCGATCTGGTGCCCCGGGTCGGCGTGATGAGATCGACGAAATGCGCCTCGGGCGGGGCGATATCGGCGAGCACACCGAAGTTCTCCGGAATGGCTCGCCGCACCTGGCTGCGCCAGCCCGCGAACACCGTCGTGTCGCACCGCTGCAACTCCCGGCCCGCCAGCATGGTTTCGCCGAGCGCGCCCAGTGGCGCGCCGATCCGGATCCGCAGCAGATCGTGAGAGGTGAGGTGGATTCGTTTCATATGCTGTCTCGCCCCGTCGTGCCGCGCTCTGCCAACAGCATCGCACAGCGGTTCCGCTAGGGGTGATGGGTGGGCTGAAGGGTAACCACGATCACCGGGGGCCGCGCCACGGAGCGGCGACCATCGGATCCAGCCGGGTCACCAACTCCGCCACCGTTTTCGGCACGGCGACGGGTTCGCACGCCGGTCGCTTGTTCGTCCGGGGCCGACCGGAGCGCACACCCTGCACCATCCGCAGCAACGCCGCCGACACCCCGTCGGCCGTATCCTCCACCGCCCGCACGACCCCGTCGCACCGCGGTGCCGCCACATCCTTGATCATTTGTGAACTCCTGTTTTTCGCTCCTGAACAGCAGCGTAAGGAGGGGTGGGCGGCGCTGGCACCCTGTTTCGGCTGAGGCCGAAACACCCGGCTCGGCGGCGGGAAAACGGTTGCTGCACAGTCGCGGATCGTCGGCCGGGCGGCTTGTGCGCGATCGGCGCGGGTCCGGTGCGACACGGTCGGCGGACGCGAATAGCCACATAGTTGCTTAATGCCCTGAATTCGGGAATTTGTGATACGTTCCGAGCATCATCGGGCGCTCGTCGAGCCGTACGCGGCTCGGCCGTGCGACGCCCGCGACGGATTTCCAGGCTTCACGAATTCGCTTGTGCCGGACCCGCAGTGGTGTTCTCTGAAGAGAGCAAGGAGTGTCGATGACGCGCGCTGTACGACAACCGATGGCGCTTGGTGACGAGGCCGCCCGGCGGCTCGCCAATACCACCAAGACCGTGCCGCAGATGGGCACGATCACCCCGCGCTGGCTGGTGCATCTGCTGAACTGGGTGCCGGTGGAGGCGGGCATCTATCGGGTGAACAAGGTGGTGCACCCGGAATCGGTCGATATCCAATGCGACAACTTCGACGAGTCGCCGCTGCCGGATACATTTGTCGACTACGAAAAGCAGCCGGACGAATACCGGCTCAAGGCGGTGCACACCATCCTCGATGTGCACACCCGTGTTTCAGACCTCTATTCCAGCCCGCACGATCAGATTGCCCAGCAATTGCGGTTGACGATTGAGGCAATCAAGGAGCATCAGGAAGGCGAGCTGATCAACAGCCCGGAGTACGGGCTGATCGCCAAAACCGCGAAAGACCAGCGGATTTCGACCATCGCGGGTCCGCCGACGCCGGACGACCTGGACAATCTCATCGCCAAATGCTGGAAGGAGCCCGGCTTCTTCCTGACCCACCCGCAGGGCATCGCCGCGTTCGGCCGGGAATGCACCCGGCGCGGGGTGCCGCCGCCGACGGTCAGCATGTTCGGCTCGCAGTTCGTCACCTGGCGCGGCATTCCGATCGTCCCGTCGGACAAGGTGCCGGTGGAGAAGGGTAAGACGAAATTCCTGTTGATCCGGACCGGTGAGGCGCGCCAGGGCGTCGTCGGTCTGTACCAGCAGGGGCTGGCGGGTGAGCAGAGTCCGGGGCTTTCGGTGAAGTTCATGGGCATCGATCGCAGCGCGATCGCGTCCTACCTGGTCTCGCTGTACTGCTCGCTGGCCATCCTCACCCCCGATGCGACGGCGCTGCTGGAAGGCGCGGAGGTCGGCAAGTTCCATGACTACGCACCGCAGTACCGGAAGTGAGCCGGACGGCGCCGTCCCCGGTGTGGACGGCGCCGTTCCCGGCGTCGACGGTGTTGTGCCCCCGGCAGCCGACGTCGCGCTGCCGGGCCTCGATGGCGCGGTGCCGAGCTGGCTGCCCGACGAGGCGACGCTGAACCGGCTTGCCGGAGAGTTTTTTTCGGGGCTGCCCGGCGCCGCGCCGCAGCAATTCGGCACCGAGGCGGTGCCGGGCGCGGACCGGTTCGGACTTGTGCCGCAACACCTTTCGGCTCCGCCCGGACAACCTGCGCAGCCCGGCTTCGATTCCCGGCCGCCGACGCCCGGGCTCGCGGGCAGCGCGATCGAACCCGAGGTGCCCGAGGGTATCGCCGGTACCGACCCGTTCGGCATTGTGCCGCAAGATGTTCCGGAGTTCGCGCCGCGCGTGCCGACGCCCACCGGGTTCGATACCGCGCTGCCCGCCCTGCCGATCCCGGCGATCGCCTCGGCGCCGCGGCACGCCCAGTCGGCCGGGTTCTATTTCCTCACCGAGCCGAATCCGTATCGTGCTGCGGCACCGGCGAATTCGGCGCCGGATTTCTATTTCCTCGACGGCGCCTCCGAGCGCCGCCGGGTGGCCTCGACCGATCCGCATCCGATCTTCGATGTGAACGCGGTGCGCCGGGATTTCCCGATCCTGCAGGAGCGGATCAACGGATATCCGCTGGCCTGGTTCGACAATGCCGCGACAACGCAGAAGCCACAGGCGGTGATCGACCGGCTGAGTTACTTCTATCGGCACGAGAATTCGAATATCCACCGAGCCGCGCACGAGCTGGCGGCACGGTCCACCGACGCGTATGAGAACGCCCGCGCCATCATCGCCCGCTTCCTCGGTGCGGCGTCGGCCGAGCAGATCGTCTTCGTGCGCGGCGCGACCGAGGGCATCAACTTCGTCGCGCAAACATGGGGCCGCAAGCATATTCGTGAAGGCGACGAGATCCTCATCTCGCACCTGGAACATCACGCGAATATCGTGCCGTGGCAGATGCTCGCCGCCGAGACCGGTGCGCTGCTGAAGGTGATCCCGGTGGACGATACGGGGCAGCTGCGCATGGACGAGTACACCAGGCTGCTCTCCGACAAGACCAAACTCGTTGCGGTGGCCCATGTTTCGAATGCGCTCGGCACCATAACGCCGGTCGAGGAGATCGTGGCGCAGGCCAAGCGGGCCGGTGCGGTGACGCTGATCGACGGTGCGCAATCCGTGCCGCACACCAGGATCGACGTCACCGGACTCGGCACCGATTTCTTCGTCTTCTCCGGGCACAAGCTGTACGGGCCGACCGGAATCGGCGCGGTGTACGGCGCGGCCGAGGTGCTGCGTGATCTGCCGCCATGGCAGGGCGGCGGCAATATGATCACCGATGTCACGCTGGAACATTCGACCTATCAGCCGCCGCCCGCGCGTTTCGAGGCGGGCACCGGAAATATCGCCGATGCGGTGGGTCTCGGCGCGGCCATCGAATACGTCGAGCGCATCGGCATCGAAAATATCGCGGCCTACGAGCATTTCCTGCTCGAGTACGCCACGGCGGGGTTGCGCGAGGTGCCGGGGCTGCGGCTGATCGGCACCGCCGAGGCGAAGGCGAGCGTGATGTCGTTCGTGCTCGACGGCTATCAACCCGATCAGGTCGGCAGGGCGTTGAACGAGAAGGGCATCGCCGTGCGCGCCGGACACCATTGCGCCCAACCGATTCTGCGGCGCTTCGGGCTGGAGGCGACGGTCCGGCCGTCGCTGGCGTTCTATAACACCTGCGCGGAGGTGGATCGGCTGGTCGCCGCGCTGCACCAGCTGTCAGCCGACGCCGGAAACCGGTAGCGGTCGGTACCGGCGACAGGACATTCGCGGTGGCGAGTAGAGTCCGCACTATGTCGCGCGTCATTCGCATCGCCACCCGGTCCAGTCCGATGGCGCTGGCGCAGGCGGAGCAGGTGGCCGGGTTGCTGGCCGCGGCGGGCGCCGAGAGCGAACTGGTCAAGGTCACCACGGCGGGCGACCGCTGGATGGGCGACCTGTCGAAGCTCGGCGGGAAGGGCGCGTTCGTCAAGGAGATCGATCGCGCCCTGCTCGACCGCGAGGCCGATCTGGCGGTGCACTGCCTCAAGGACATTCCCGGCGATATCCCGGTGCCGGAGGGGCTCGCCTTCGCCGGATATCTGCCGCGCGACGATATCCACGACGCGGTGATCAGCCGGTCCGGCGCACCGCTCGCCGAGCTGCCCGCTGGCGCCGTCGTCGGGACGAGTTCGGTGCGCCGCACCGCGCAACTGCTGCTGCACTACCCGCACCTGACCGTGAAACCGTTGCGCGGCAACGTGAATACCCGGTTGGCCCGGCTGGAGGACGGGTACGTCGACGTGCTGATCGCGGCGGTGTCCGGATTGCACCGGGTGGGCCGGGCCGACAGCATCACCGAAACGCTGGACCTGGAGACCATGTGCCCGCCCATCGGCGCGGGCATCATCGCATTGCATTGCCGGGCCGATGACACCGAAATGCTGGATCTGGCAAAGCGATTCGATCATCCGGAGACGAGGCGGCTGGCCGATGCGGAGCGGGCGATGCTGCATGCGCTGCAGGGGCACTGCAATTCGCCGATCGCCGGATTCGCGCGCACCGAGCCCACCGGCCGACTGACCTTGTACGGCAAGGTTTTCAGCGCCGATGGCAGCCGCTGGCTGGATTCACACCAGTGGGGTGTGCCGGAGGAGCCGCAGGCGCTCGGCTTCTTCGTCGGCGCCGATCTGCTGCGCCAGGGCGCCCGTGCCATTATCGACGCGATACCGCACTGACTCTCGAAAATTACTGCGGCAGTTGGGTTCCGGTGAGCTGTTCGGCCATGGCCCACAGCCGCTCGCCGACCTCGCGGTCCTGTGCGCGCCGGTTGATCCGGACGGGTCCGGCAGGGCCGACAGAGCCGAAACGCCTAGTGGGACCGTAGTATCCGCCATTGCGCGCCGCCGGATCGGTGGCCGCGATGAGCAGCGATTCGACACCCTGCGCCACATCCATCGACGGCATGACCCGCATGCCGACCGCGTTGAGCATTCCGAGAAGTGCGGTGTTACGACCCATATTCGGGCCGGTGGTCTGGAGATTGGTGCGGGTGTAACCGGGGTGGGCCGCGATGCTGAGCAGCGGCCAGCCGCGCCGTGTGGCGATCTCGGCGAGCCGGACGCTCAGGATCAGATCGGCCAGTTTGGACTGCGCGTACGCGCGGTATCCGCTGTAGCCGCGCTCGAACTGCGGATCGTCGAGCCGGATCCGGCCGAAGTCGGCGAAGCCGCTGCTCATGGTGACGACGCGGGGGCTGTCCGCGCGCAGTAGCTGCAGCAGCAGCCGCATGGTGAGTGCGAACGGGCCGAGGAAATTGCTGCCGAATTGGAGTTCGAAGCCGTCCGCGGTGGTGTGCCGTTCGGGCGGGGCCATCACGCCCGCGTTGTTGACCAGCACGTCGAGCCGGGTGCCGGTGGCGATGAGATCGTCGGCGAATTCGCGCACCGAGGCCAGTTCGGCGAGGTCGAGCCTGCGGACCTCCAGCTTGGCGGCGGGGTGGCGGTCGAGGATTTCGGCCTTGGCCGCCTCACCCTTGGCGGGGGTGCGCACGGCCATGATCACCTGCGCGCCCGCACCGGCGAGCCGGGCGGTGGCCTCCTTGCCGAGGCCGCTGTTCGCCCCGGTGACGACGATCGTTTTACCGGTTTGATCGGGAATTTCGAACATCTTGCACTCCCTGGATTCGGGGTAAAAGACCAATGGTCTATTGCGCTCTCAACGCTAAGAGACCAATGGTCTGATGTCAATAGACCGATGGTCTGAAATAATCGCGGCATGGGTTTCCAACGGGCACGCAGCGAGGAGCAGCGCCAGGCGCGCAGACGCACGATTCTGGATACCGCGGCCGCCATGCTCGCCGACCGTCCGGTGGCCGATATCGGCCTCAACGAGCTGGCCAGGTGTGTCGGGCTGGCGAAATCGAATGTGCTGCGCTACTTCGAATCCCGGGAGGCGGTGCTGCTGGAGCTGCTGGACCTGACCTACCGGGAATGGCTGGCGGAGTTGCGGCCCAAGCTGTCCGGCGCCACGGGCGAATTGCCCGCCCGGCGCAAGTGGGTGATCGACGCGGTGGTGTCGACCCTGGTCGCGAAGCCGATGCTGTGCGAGCTCTGGAGTTCCCAGGCCGCCGTGCTGGAGCGCAATGTGTCGCCCGAGGTCGCGGCCCGCTTCAAACGCTCCTGGCTCGCCGCCACCGCGGAGCTGTCCGAACTGGTGCGCGGCGCGCTACCTGAGCTCGGCCCCGACGATGCGATGAAATTCGCTGGGGTGCTTGTCTTTTCGGCGGGCAGCCTGTGGAGCCACACCAATCCGTCGGCGGCCATGCTGACCGCGTACGAGCGGAATCCGGACCTGGCCGCCGTCCGCCTCGACTTCGCCACCGCGCTCACCGAACTGCTGACCGTTATCGCGAAGGGAGTGCTCGCGCCGGAGTGATCACACGGTGAGAACCACTTTCGCGCGCGCGTGTTCGGATTCCAGGTAGCGGATCGCATCGGGCGCCCGGTCCAGCGGGTAGGTGCGGTCGATAACCGGTCTTACGCTTCCGGATTCGATGAGTTCGCGCAGTGTCGCGAGTTTGTCCCGCCCCGGCTTCTCCATCAGTTGCCGTGCCCGCACCCGGCCGAAGCGCGCCGCCAACTGGCCCTTGATGGACAGCGCAATCGGCCCGAGGAAGCTGCCGCCGGTGAAGACGCCGCCGCCGGATATGACGAGTACGCCCTCGGGCCGCAGCGCGTTCTTCAGTGCGCCGAGCGAGCGATTGGCTACCAGGTCGAAGACTATGTCGTAGCGTTTTCCGTTGGCGGCGAAGTCTTCTCGGGTGTAGTCGACGATATCGTCGGCGCCGAGTGAGCGCACCAGCTCGGCATTGCGGGTGCTGCACACGCCGGTGACCTGTGCCCCGAACGCCTTGGCCAGTTGTACGGCGAATGTGCCGACGCCACCCGATGCGCCGTTGATCAGCACCTGCTGGCCCGGCCGTACCTGCCCGACATCGCGCAGGCCCATGAGCGCGGTGATACCGGCCAGCGGCACCGCCGCCGCCTGCTCGAACGTCAGTCCGGCCGGTTTGATATCGACGAGTTCCGCTGGGGCGCAAACATATTCGGCGAACGCGCCATCCGCCTCGCCCAGGTCGCCGTATACCTCGTCGCCGACCCGCAACAGCGTGACCGCGCTGCCCACCGCGGTGACCCGGCCCGCGAAATCCCGGCCGCGGATCGGGCGTTTGGGTCCGCGCAGCCCACAGGTCGGTGAAATCAGCCGCATCACCCGGGGATCGCCGCGCAGCACATGCCAGTCGTATGCGTTCACGCTCGCGGCGTGCACCCTGACCCGCACCTCGTCGGCTCCCGGCTGCGGAACCGGAACATCGCGCAGCGTCAGGACATCCGGCGCGCCGTAGCGCTCCTGCACGATCGCCTTCATGGCGGCCTCCGTGGCGCCGGAGGCAGACCCGCCGACCGGGCTGTCGCAACCTCGGCGCTCCAGCTGATGGTAGGTCCGAGAAAGGTTTCGCGGCAGGGGTATTCAGTCACCGGATGCGGCGAGCATGCGCTCCTTGCCGGAGCGGATATGCGCCTCCATCAGCGTGCCCGCCGCGGTGTCGCCGGCCGCGAGCCGGTCCAGGATCTCGGCGTGCTGCGCATTGGAAGTACGCCTGGCGGTTGCGGTTTCGAGCCCGTGCCGCCGGAACAGGTGCAGTTCCTTGGAGATATCGTCGTAGAGCTGGCACAGGCGCGGATTGCTGGACAGTGCCACGAGTTCGCGGTGCAGATCGACATTGCCCGGGTAGTAGTCGTCCACCTTCGGGATGGCTTTTTCGAGCCGCCGCACCGCCTTTCGGAGCTCGGCGACCTGCTCGGGGGTGACGCGTTCGGCGGCGAGCCGGCCCGCGAGCCCGAACAAGCCGGCCCGGATGTCGTAGAGCTGGGCGGCCTCGTCGATGGAGATCTCGCGCACGAACATGCCGCGGTTGGTGCGGAATTCGACGAGCCTGCCGCGTTCCAGCTGACGGCAGGCCTCGCGCACCGGGCCCCGGCTCACCCCGAGCCGCAGAGCCAGCGCGGATTCGTTGATCCGGTCGCCGCCCTTCAGTGCGCCGGTGATGATCATTCGCTCCAATTCCTCGGCGATCAGGCCGAGTAGGGATGGGCGCTCGGCGACCCGGCGCTGTAGCGCGCTCATTGCTTCCGTGTGCTCCGGCATCGGCACTCCAACTCGCATCACCTGGACGACAGCTCCGCATGCTCGCACAGTCGATCGTCAATTGCAAATCGTTGACAGTTGACAATTGACCGGTGCAGACTCGGGCCACCGTCCAATGCGAACGAAGGAGGACGGATGAAAATCAAGGACATCCGGGCCAGCGTGCATACCACATCGATCTCGGTGCCGCTGATGAGCGAACAGGTCAGGGGCTACGGCCGCGAGGAGCAGAAGGAATTCGTCTTCTGCGAGGTGGAAACCGATCAGGGGCTCACCGGCGTCGCGCTCACCGGACATTTCCTCGCCAGATCCGTGGTGGTCGCGCTGGAGCGGCACTTCCTGCCGGTCGTGCGGGACATGGATCCGACGGAGACCGAGGCCATCCACCAAAAGGTCTGGCGCACACTGAATCCGCGCACGATGACGGGCGTGGTGTCCAGCGCCCTTTCGCTGCTCGACATCGCGCTGTGGGATATCAAGGGCAAGATCGCCGGGCGTTCGGTGGCCAGCCTGCTCGGCGGCGCGCGCACCGAGGTGCCCATCTACGTGACGTTCGGATTCCCGCAGTACGACCGGGAAACGCTGGCCGCCGCCGCTCGGCTGCAACTGGATCAGGGTGTGCGCGCGCTGAAACTCGTTGTGGCCGTTGACAAGGGCGGCTGGAGGGAGGACGCGGCGCGCGTCCGTGCGGTGCGGGCGGAGGTCGGTGACGACATCGATCTGATGATCGACGCCAACTACCTGTTCACTCCGGTCGAGGCCGGATTCCTCTGTCGCGCCGTGGAAGATGTCGGCCTGACGTGGTTCGAGGAACCGCTACACCAGAACGACGCGCGCGCCATGGCGGATCTGCGGCGGCACACCCGAATTCCGCTGGCGGCCGGGCAGATGGAGGGCCATCGCTGGCGGCTGCGCGAGCTGGTCGAACATCAGGCCGTCGACATCCTGCAGCCGAATGTCTGCTACTGCGGCGGATTCACCGAGGCGCGCAAGGCCGCCCACCTCGCGCAGATCTACAACCTGCCGCTGGCGCACGGCGGCGGCTGGCCACTGTTCAACCTGCACACCCTGGCCGGGCTGATGAACGGCTGGATCCTGGAGTGGCATCTGGGCATGGTGCAGGTGGGCGAACTGCTCTTCCCCGACGCGCCGAAACCGGTGGACGGTCGCATCGCCGTGCCGGACCGGCCGGGCCTCGGCCTGACCGTCGACCGCGCCGCGCTGCGCGAAACCCTCGTGCCGGATCTGTGATGACGCGGGGTAATTCACATGAGCAGCACGACAATCGACGTCACGCCGGAGTCGGCCGCCGGTCCGTCCCGGTGGCGCCGGCTGGTCACCAACACCAGCTTCCAGGTGCTCGTCGCGGCGATCGCCGCAGCGATATTCGGCATCCTCGCGCCGAAGGCGGGTGCGGCGATGCAGCCGGTCGCCACCTCGTTCATCGCGCTCATCCAGATGTTGATCGCGCCGATCGTATTCCTGGTGACGGTCACCGGGATCGTGACCGCGGGCGGTATGAAAGCCGTTGGGCGCATTGCCGTTCGGGCGCTGATCTACTTCGAGGTGGTCACCACCATCGGCATGTTGATCGGGCTGGGCGCGGTGAACCTGCTGCGGCCGGGCGCGGGCGTGGCGCCGCCCGCACACGCCTCCGGTGACATCAACAGTTACGTGAGCGGTGCTGCCAAGAACACCTCGTTCTCGGCCTTCCTCGCGGATCTGGTGCCGAACAACGCCGTGGGCGCCTTCGCGGGCGGCCACATCCTGCAGGTGCTGATCTTCGCGGTGCTGTTCGCCGTCGCACTACTTCGCCTGCCGGACAACGTATCCCAGCCGATCGTCACGGGCTGCGCCAGGCTCGGCGCCGCGCTGTTCCGGATGATCGCGATGATCATGCTGCTCGCGCCGATCGGCACCTTCGGCGCGGTCGCGGCCACGGTCGGCAAGTACGGTCCGCAAACGCTGACCGCGCTGATGCGGCTGGTGGCCGTATCCGCGCTGGCGCTGGCGGTTTTCGTGCTCGTCGTGCTCGGCGGCGTCGCGCTGCTCGCCGGATTCTCGCTGTTCCGGTTGATCAAGGTGCTGCGCGGGGAACTGCTGGTGGTGCTCGGCACCTCGTCGTCGGAGGCCGTGCTGCCGCGGCTGATGGAGCGGTTGGAGGGCGTCGGGTGCCGGCGCAGCGTGGTGGGACTCGTTGTGCCGACCGGGTTTTCGTTCAACCTCGACGGTGTCGCCGTGGTGGTGCCGATCTGTGTGGTGTTCATCGGGCAGGTGTACGGGACGCCGCTGAGCTTCGGCGATCAGCTGACGCTGTTCCCGGCGTTCCTTTTGCTGTCCAAGGGCACCGCGGGCATCAGCGGGTCGGCCTTCGTCACCCTGGCCAATACGGTGGCCGCCACCGCGCTCGTCCCGGTCGCCGGACTCGCGCTGGTGCTGTCCGTCGACCGATTCCTTTCGCTGGTAAGGGCTTTGACGAATGTGCTCGGCAACGCGGTGGCCACCATCGTCGTCGCGCGGTGGGAGCCCGGCGGGCTGGACCGGGCGGCGGCCGCCGCGAGCATCGGCCTGCGACATTCGAAAGATAGTTAAGGAGAACAAGATATGCCTCGTATCGTCGCGATACACGAGGGCACCGTCCCGATCAGTTCCTCGATGAGCAATGCCTTCATCGACTTCAGCGCGATGGACTGCTCCATCGTCGCGGTGGTCAGCGATGTGATTCGGGACGGCGAACCGGTGGTCGGCTACGGATTCAACTCCAACGGCCGCTACAGCGCGGGTGAAATCCTGCGCCGCCGCATCATTCCCCGGCTCATGCAGGCGGCCCCGGACGATCTGCTGACCGACGACGGCCGCGCCATCGATCCGGCGCGCGCGTGGGATGTGATGCTGCGCAACGAGAAACCCGGCGGGCACGGGGAACGGTCGGTGGCGGTCGGTGTCATCGATATGGCGCTGTTCGATCTCGCGGCCAAATTGGCCGGGCTGCCGCTGTACCGGTGGCTCGCCGAGCATTACCGGCTCGGCGCGCCCGACGACGACGTATTCGTCTATGCCGCAGGCGGTTACTACGCGCCAGGCAAGGGGCTGCCGCAACTCCAGGACGAGATGCGCGGGTTCCTGGATCAGGGCTACGACGTGGTGAAGATGAAGATCGGCGGCGCGAGCCTGTCCGATGACCTCGAGCGCGTCGAGGCGGTGCTGGAGGTGTTGGACGGCAACGGATCCCGGCTCGCGGTGGACGCGAACGGCCGCTTCGACCTGGATACCGCGCTCGCCTACGGCCGGGCGCTGGAACCGTATGGACTGTTCTGGTACGAGGAACCGGGCGATCCGCTCGACTTCGCCCTGCACGCAACGCTTTCCGAGCGCTACCCCGGGCCGCTGGCTACGGGGGAGAACCTTTTCTCGGTGGCCGATGCCAGGAACCTGATCCGCTACGCGGGTATGCGGCCCGACCGCGATTACCTGCAATTCGATCCGGTGCTCGGCTACGGGCTGGTGGAATATCTGCGGATCCAGCAGATGCTGCGGCAGCACGGCTGGTCGGCGCGGCGCTGCATACCGCATGGCGGGCACCAGTTCTCGCTGCACATCGCGGCGGCGCTGAAGTTGGGCGGTAACGAGTCGTATCCGGGTGAGTTCCAGCCGACGGGCGGATTCGCCGACAACGCCGTCATCGCGGGCGGCCGGATCGGGCTCGGTGACACGCCCGGTATCGGATTCGAGGACAAGGAGAAGCTGTACCGGGTGTTTCGCGCACTGCACGCCTGAGTGTGCTTGTGAACCGCGCATGCCACGCCACCGCGCGAAGCGGCGAGCCCGGCTGACACGCCGAAGGGGTACGGACAATTCCGACCACTTACCGCGAATTCGCGGGCGAGTCGCAGCGACTTCGACTACCCCTGTGGGCGACCTGAAGGCAACCCGTACGGGGGAGGGCTGTTGCGCAGCTTCGCGAACACCGCGCCGGTGGCGACCGCCAGAACGTTCATCGACACCGCGGTGCACCGGGCCGGGCCCTCGGTGGCCGTGCGGGCGGCCGGAATCCTACGTTCCACCCGGGTGTGGACGCGGCTCTGGTTCGATGTGCTGGCCCCGCTGACCATGTTCAGCGTGCTGTTCACGCACTGGGTTCCGCTATGGAAGATCCTGGTGTCCGGCATTGTCCTGGGCGCGATCCACCTGGGCTCGACGCTGATCAACGACGCGATGGACGTCGATATCGACAGCGCCAGTTCGGAACGGTCGCGATACGCGCGGGTGCTGGTCACCGGGCGGGGCCGCGCGGGCGATTTCATCGTCTGCGGCGCGCTGCTCAGCCTGCTCGGAATCGGCCTCGCATTCCTGCTATCCGAATTCGTCGCCGCGCTGGTCGCGGGGGCGGTGGCCGTCGCGACCGCGTACAACGTTCCGCCGCTGCGGCTTTCGGGCAGGCCGATCTGGCCGCAGCTGATGTGGCCCACCATCTGGCTGCTGATGTTCGGTATCGCGGGACAGGTGATCGATACCGACAAATGGTCGCGCGCATGGCCTTTCGCGATATTCGTCGCGCTGTTCATGGGCGTCGGCGAGGGCATCACCCAGGACGTGCGCGACCTGGACAACGACGCGGCGGGCGGGCGGCGCACCACCCCGGTGGTTTTCGGCGTCACCCGCGTCTGCCTGGTGGCGCTGGCGGCACAGGCGGCGGGCGCCGCCTTCTGGGTCTGGTTCTGTCTGAGTTATCCGTTGCCGGTGGGGATCCTGATCGCCGGGGTCGCGGCGCTCGCGAGCTGGCTGACCCAGTTGGCAGGGTTGGTCCGCCGCCTCGACGCCGAATTCGACAAGGACACCGCGAAATACACGCACGTCGGATCGATCTACGTCTTCGGCGCGCTGAATGTGATTACCATTCTCGGTGTGCTGCTCGGCCAGTCGTAGTGGGGCAATATCATCGAGCGGTGCCGAGACTCGCCATCGCGACCTGCGTCAAGTATCCGACCCTGCTCCCGCAAGACGCCGGTTTGATATCGGGCCTGCGCGCGGCGGGCATCGATGCGCGGTTCCTGCCGTGGGACGATCCGACGGCCGAGTGGTCGGGTTTCGATGCCGTTGTCCTGAACGGGGTTTGGGGGTACCACCGGCGCTGCGATGATTTCCACGAATGGCTCGGCCAGCTCGGCTGGACCGGTGCGGCCGTGTGGAATTCGCCGGACCTGGTGCGCTGGAACAGCGATAAGACATATCTGCGGCAGCTGGAGGAACGCGGCGTCCGCATCGTCCCGACCGTATTCGTGCCGCAGGGCGCGGCGGTGCGGTTGACGGATCTGCTGGATGCCAGGGGCTGGGCCGATGCCGTTGTGAAACCGGCGATTTCGGCGGGCGCGGACGACACCGTGCGGATCTCGCGCGGCGTGAGCGCGGCGGACGCGGGACAGCGCACGCTCGATGCGATCACCGCCTCCGGGACCGCGCTGGTGCAGGCCTTCGTTCCCGAGGTGCGCACCGAGGGGGAGTGGTCGCTGTACTTCTTCGACGGTGTGCCCAGTCACGCGGTGATCAAGCGGCCCAGCGGATCCGATTACCGGGTCCAGCCGATGTTCGGCGGCGCGGCCGAACTGGCGGATCCGCCCGCGTGGTTGTCGGAGCAGGCGCGCGCCACGCTCGACGCGCTGCCGGAACCACCCGTCTACGCCAGGGTCGACGGGGTGTGCCGGGGGCGCGAATTCCTGCTGATGGAAGTGGAACTCATCGAACCGGCGATGTTCTTCGACCTGGCGCCGTCGGCGCTCGACCGCTTCACCGACGTTATCGCGGCCCGCGTACATTCGCTCCCGCCTGCGCCTCGCTAGCGGGCGTTCGCTCACTCCGGAACGGTCATGATCAACAGTCCGATCACGATCAGCAGAATATTGCTGGCGACGGCCAGCCCGCGGGTGATGGACTCCGCGCCCGGCCGCAGCCAGCCGCACAGCGCGATCGCCGCGAGCTGCGGCAGCGCCAGGATCGCGCCGTAGATCACGACCAGCGGTGAGCGGGCCGGGAATTCGGTGACGACGGCGGTGACGGTGATCAACTTGGTCAGCGTCACGGCCGAAAAGGGCAGGCTGACAACGTAATACGAGATGGCGACCGGCACCGTAGCCAAGGTGCGGCACGGCAGCGGCGGCAATGTTCGGTGGCCCCGGCACAATTCGTAGCCGCCCGCAGCCACCAGCAGCAGCCCGAGCAGCGGCCGGAATTCGGCGATGGTGCGCAGCGCGTCGAGCAGCAGCGGCCGGTGGAATCCGGAGGTGATCGCCACGCCGACACCGACGCTCAGCGTCGCGAGCGTCGCGGTGAAGGTGACGGCCGAACAGATGCGCCGGTGCGCGGCGACGGTGGTGGCGACTATGGCGAGCGCGACCGGATCGAAGCTGTCGACCACGGCCAGCCCGACGACCCGAACCGCAGCCGAATCCATTGCCGCCCAGTCGATCACACCCGGACTATACCGGCCCCCATGCTGCGGTTATAGCGGTCGGCACTGAGCTGTGACCAGGCCGATCCCGTACTGCGCGCAGGTCGCGCGATCCGGCTGATCGCCGGAGGACGCGAATCAGTTCGGTTGGTCCGGGTATCGCTCGGGGCTCGGGTCGACGAGCGCGCGGTAGCGGCGCAGTACGTCCTCGCGGTCGGCCGGTTCCGGCACCGACGCGCGGGCCGAGCGCTCGATCATCGCGGCCTGATCCAGCAGCACCTGACGCTGTTCGAGGGTGGTGGTGCGATCCATGATGGTGGCCAGCGTGTCCAACTGCCGGATCATCACGGCGGGCATGCCGACACCGGATTGCCGGATCTTCTCGAAGGCGCGCTGCACCAGGCGTTCATAGCCGGCGTGGGTGGCGATCACCCGGATGGAGCCGTCCCTGCCGCGGCGGACCGGATCCGGATCCCAGGAGGTGGTGATCCGGCATAGGCAATCGCCGAGCCAATCTATGCAGGCGAGGGTCGTGAAAATATCGTTGGTCGCCGGGCCGAGCGCGCGCAGTGCGATCTCGACCAACTGGTCGATGCCGAAGGAGATGTCCTGGGTGAGGGTTCGGGTCGAACCCGCGACATGTACGCGGGCGAACTGCTCGGTGACCTGATCGGCGGCGGACGCGGGCCAGACGGTGGCGACCACCTGCCCCTGGGTCAGGAAGTGGCCGGGCCGGTAGGGGAGGTGGATCACCGCGTCGGCCTCGGTGGCGATGCGCACCAGCTTCTCGTACCGGATGTACTGCAGGTAGCCGCTGCCCGCGACCCGGACCTCGCCGCCCTCCGCGGCCAGCAGGCGCAGCAGTTCATCGGCCGACGGTCCCCGCTCGGGCGCGCCGGTGGTCGACCGGTTCACCTCGACCGCGCTGGACACCTCGGCCGCGATTCCGGCGATCACATTCGGCAGCTGGATCTGCATCGCGACGTGGTTGATGAAATAGATCAGCACCGTCAGATCGATGACGAGCGAGGCGATCGAGACGGTGGTGCAGATATGCGGCACGAAATCGGGTCCGATCGACACCAGCGCGGCGATCGCGTAGACGAAGCTCGCGACGAAGGTGCCGAGGGTGAGCTGGGTGCCCCGATCGCGGATGAAGGTGCGCAGCATGCGCGGGCCGAATTGGGTGGAGGCCAGGGTGAGCGCGACGATGGTGATCGAGAAGACAACGCCGACAACGGTGATGATGGCCGCCGCGATGGCGGTGAGCAGTTGCCGCGCCGCGTCGGGGGTGCCGCCGATCACCCAGGACGGGACGGTGAACACCGCCCGGTACGCGGCGCGGTCGAGGGCGAAGGTGATTGCGAAAAGCCCGATCGCCGCCAGTACCTCGACGGCGGGCACGAACCAGAGATTGGTGCGCAGCGCGTCCCGGCGACGGTCGATTTCCAGATAACTGCCAGGCACGATGCCCGCTATTCGACGCCGAGCGCGACCTCTGTCGACTTGATCAGCACCTTGACCGGCGATCCGGTGCCGAGCCCGAGATCGTCGGCGGCGTCGCGGGTGATGGAGGAGGTGATCTCGTCACCGCCGTTGAGCCGGACGCGGATCACGGCCATGGCCTCGCCGCGGGTCACCGAGATGACGGTGCCGTCCAGTTGGTTTCGGGTGCTCAATCGCATGCGGGTGAGCTTACGCAGCCGAGGTCGGTTCGAAACGGATGCCGTGCCGATGTCGCGATAGCGCTCGGCTATTGTTCGCTGCCATGCGGCTGTCGGTATGCGATGCACGGGTGTGGGCGATTGTGGTCGCGGTGCTGATCATCGGGGCGGATAACGGCGTCGCCGAGGCCGCGCCGCTCTGTCGCGCGCCAGGGCAGGGTTGTTCGGGTGAAGAAGATCAGGGTCAGGCCGGTGGTGGCGGCGGCCGCGGCGGCCAGGGCTACCGCGAAGGGGGATTGGTACTCCGAGCCGCTTGGTACCTGTAGGAACGAGAAGAGCACTGTTGTGCCGATGACGGCGCGTTGGTAGCCGGTCGTGGTCGCCCAGGCGGCGAGCGGGAGGATGGCCCAGAGCAGGTACCAGGGGTGCATCACCGGGAAGAGGATGACGATGGCGGCTATCGAAAGGCCTAGTCCGCCAACGGGATGTAACCGGCCCCGGTAGACCGAGAACAGGAGTCGCACGGTGATCGCCGCCGCGATGAGTTCGCCGAGAGGGCGGGTGAAACCGAGCACGGCGGTGGTGTGATCGCCCAGTCCGAGCAGTACGCCGCCGAATCCGGTGATCATGCCGAGCGCGGTGGACGGGGACAGCCAGCTGCGGATGGCGGTCGCGATATCGAGGGTGCCGAGCCAGCCGAAGCCGAGTCCGCTGACGGTGCTCGTCACCAGCATCACCGTGCCCGCGACCGCCGCGGTGAGCGCCGCGGCGGCGGGCAGTGCGAGCAATGGCGTCATACTGCGGCGAATCCAGCGCCGCGCCAACGCCATTCCGATGAAACCGAGCGCGACCAGGGCGGGGATCTTCACCATCGCCGCCAGTGCGATCAACGCGCAGCCGCCGGTCAACAGCGCCGCCGTCCGGACGTTCGGCGGGCCGTCCGCTTCGATCGCGGTGAGCGCCGCGACAACGCCGGTGAGCATCAGCCCCATCATCAGCGCCTCGTTGTGCACGCCCGCGACGAGATGGAAAAGCACCAGCGGATTGGCCGCGCCGAGCCACAGCGCCCGCACCGGCTCGATCCGACACCGCACGGCCAAATGCGGTAGCGCCCAGGCGATCAGCGCGATACCGATCAGCGCGACGGCCCGGTGCATGAGGATGCTCGCGACGATATCGTCGCCGGTGAGCCGGGAAATCCCGCGACCGAGCGAGAGGAACAGCGGACCGTACGGTGCGGGCGTGTCCCGCCAGATCGTCGGCACGGCCCTGGTGAGCACGTTGTCGATGCCGAGCGCGGGGCCCGGCCCGAGCGCGTACGGATCCAGTCCGCGCGCGCTGATTTCCCCCTGTGCCAGATAGGAATAGACGTCCTGGCTGAACAGCGGCGGCGCGACGACCAGCGGGGCCGTCCAGAGCCCGACCGTGCCGAGCAGCTGTGCCCGGCTCAGGTCCGTCAAGAATCGGCCGAGCAGGAGCCAGGCCGCGACGATCATCGCGATGCCGAGCAGACACATGGTCATGGCCGAGGTCGGCACCCGGGCGAACAAGCCGATGAACCGCACGCCCTGCGTCGGGTCCTGCAGCACCGGTTGCGCTCCCGCGCCGAGCGCGCCGATCGCCAGCAGTACGCTGCCGGTGGCGCCGAACAGGCGGATACGACGGGTCTGCTCCGTCACTTCCTCGGGTCCGCGCGCTGCCACCGCTCGGACCGTAGCGGTGGCAGTCGTCCGTCAGATGACGGCCGAATGGCCACCGGCGAAACGCGCCGGGTTCAGTACTCGTGCCACTGCCGGAACGCGCCCGCGGCATTGCCCACCGGTGCGGGCGCGGCCTTGTGCGCGCCGCGCCGTGCCGCGACGACGAGTGTGGTTGCCAGGCAGGCGAGCAGGCCGGTGAAGATCAGTGCGCCGCCGATGACGAGCGGACCGACGAACGACGCGCCGACGCCGGGTCCGATGGCGGCCGAGATGTCCTCACCGTCCATCGCGACCTGGTACGTGCCGGGCCGGGATGTGGTGAACGCGTAGGCGACTCGGCCCTCGTGGCCGTCGACGCGATAACCCATACTGGATTCGCGGTGGCGCAGTTGGACGGGTTTGCCGTCCGGGTCGGTGATTTCGACGGTGACGGGGTGCGCGGGTTCGGAGAGGCGAGCGCCCTGATATTCGAGGTAGACGTAGTAGTCACCGCCGTCGGTGAGCCGCACCTGTGCGGGGCCCGGCGCGTTCGCCCGCTGGAATGCGGCGATCCGGTCTACGGGCCGCACGAAACCCGTTGCCGCGTAAACGATTCCACCGACGATTCCGATCACCGCGAATAGTGCGCCGAGGGCGAACCACCAGCCGGACGGGGTGATGCGCTCGGGTTCGCGCCGGGTGCTCGGATAAGCGGACGGCGCATAAGGTTGTGGCACAGGCGAGCCCTCCCGACTGCTGGCGATGTGGCGGCAGCCGACAGCCTACGACGCCGGCCGGCCGCCGCGTGCGCGGGTCGGCGGATCGGTGCGGTGTGTGCCGAATGCCCGGTGTGTCGTCGAGTGTCACAGTGACGCAACGGCATTGATCATCATTCGGCGTTGTACCGGTGCAGGTAGTCGGCGAACCGGGTGATGTCGGCATCGGGCCACTCGCGCAGGCGTTCGGCGAAGGCGGTCCGCCGGGCGTCCTCCGCTTCGCGCGCGACGCGTTTGCCCTCGCGGGTCGGTCGCAGGATGTGGTTGCGGCGGTTGGCCGGATCGATATCGCGTGTGAGGTAGCCGAGCCGCTCCAATGCTGTGACCTGCCTGCTGACGGTGGACTTGTCGAGCAGGAAGTGGGTGGCCAGGTCGGTGGCCTGGCAGCCGTCGCGCTCGATCACCAGGTCCAGGATGCTGAACGCGACGAGCGACAGTTCCGGATGCAGTTCGGCGGCGCGGCCGCGGGCGCGCCGGGCGAATGCGGTGAGCTCGCGCTGGATGGTGTCGATCGCCACGTCCCTCGGTCCGGTCATAGTTGTATGATACAACCATTATAGTTGTATTTACCAACCATTGGAGTGTGCATGGTGCAGCATCAACTCCGGCACGTCGCCGGACATCTACTGACGCCCCTGCTGATGTGCCTCGGCATGGCGCTGGCCTATCTGGGCGCCTTCCATCAGCCCGAGCCGAACCATCTGAAGGTCGCGGTGATCGGGACGACGCCCCAGGTCAAGGTGCTTGCCCAGACCATGAAGGACCGGGCGGGCGACAAGCTGGAGGTGCTCACCCTGCCGACCCGCGACGACGCGGTGCGCGAATTGCGGGACCGCACCCTGTCCGGGGCGTATGTTCCGGACGGGCAGCGACCCGAACTACTGGTGGCCAAGGCCGGCTCGGATACCACGGCCATGGCGGTCGAGGTGGTGTTCCAGCAGGTGTCCGGGCAGCAGGGGGTACCGCTCACCGTCACCGATATCGCGCCGCCCACCGGCGGTGATCCGACCGCGCAGGGCATCTTCTTCCTGCTCGTCGCGCTGAGCGTCGGATCGTACGGCAGCGTCGCGGCGATAGGTGCCGCCGGCGCCGGGCTGCGAATGGGCGTGCGCGCACTGCTCGGCCTCGGGGCCGCGCTGGCGGTCAGCGTGATCGGAATCGTCGTCGCCGGACCGGTTTTCCACGTCGTCGACCACGATCAGGCCGCCGTGTGGGCGCTGGCCCTGCTGTACTGCGCCGGAATCGTGCTGGTCGGCCTCGGCCTGCACACCTTCCTGCAGCGCTGGACGACGCTGGTGCTGATGATGTTGTTCGTCATGCTGAACTTCACCTCGTCCGGCGGTATCTACCGGCCCGAGTTGCAGAACGGCTTTTTCGGTGCGCTGCATGCGTTTTGGAATGGGGCGGGCTTCGTCGAAGGGGTGCGCGCGCTGCTGTACTTCGATGCGGGCGCGGGCTTCGGTGCGCGGGTGGTCAGCCTGTTCCTTTGGCTCGCAGCGGGTTTGGCGCTGGTGGTGATTGCGAGCATTGCCGAGAAGAAGCGCCGGGTGCCCGTCGCGCGGCATTCGGTCGATCGTGCCGCCGAGGAGGAGATGGAAGAGGCGGTCGCCGTGTAATCGACACGGCATCCGGAATGCGTTGGGAGCCTTGTCAGTCCGGTTTCGCGGCCGTTTTGGTATCCAACGGCACCAGCAGCCGGTGCGGCGTGCGCAGCGCGCGCGACACCGGATCGTCGCGGATCGAGAAATCGGCCCCCGGACCTGGATGGATCTCGAGTTCGGCGGGCCCCGGGGTGTTCCGGCAGGCCGTGCAGTAGCCGGTGGGATCGACCGCGGTGCCGCATGTCGTATGGATCCAGAGCCTGCGCGGCGCGCCCGGTGAGGTCTGGATATCGCCCCATTGGACCAGTGCGTAGAGGGCGGGCCACAGTGAGATGCCGCGCTCGGTGAGCACGTACTCGTCGCGGCCACCGTGCCGCTCCCTGGTCAGTAACCCATCCGCGACCAGCGCGGAAAGTCGTTGGGTGAGCACGGCTTTGGAGATGTCGAGATGTTCGGCGAAATCGGTGAACCGGCGCACGCCGTAGAAGGCGTCGCGCAGGATCAGCATCGTCCAGCGCTCACCGACCAGCTCCAGGGCGCGGGCCAGGCCGCAGTCCTGTCGTGCGTAGTCGACGCCGAGTGCCATCCGCCCAGTGTAGCCGAAATGGTCTGTTGACCGAACCATACCGCGGAACCTATAGTTCAAATGGTTCGGTCAACAGACCATAGGAGTGATATGCGCACCTCGGAATCGCGCACCCTGGCCGTGGCATCCGGCGGCACCCTGATCGCGCTGATCGCCTTCTGCGTCCCCCTCACCGCGATCAACGAGACCGCCACCGCCCTCGGCGCCGACTCCGGCGGGCGCATCTGGATTCTCAGCTCGATGAGCGTCGGGCTCGGCGCGGCGCTGCTCTCGGCGGGCACCATCGCCGACGACTACGGCAGGCGGCGCATTTTCGTCTCGGGTGCCGCGCTGTTCGCCGTCGCCTCCATCGCGGCGGCATTCGCGCCGGGCACAATTACATTCGTCATCGCGCGCATCGCCGAGGGTGTCGGTGGCGCGGCGTTGATCGCCGCCAGCCTCGGTCTGATCGCACACGCCTTTCCCGCGGGTCCGGCGCGCGCGGCGGCCAGCGGGGTGTGGGGCGCGTCCGTCGGCGGCGGAATCGCCCTGGGCCCCTTGCTCGCCGGCGTATCGGGTCGCTTCGCCGATTGGCGTGCGGCGTATTGGGTGATCGCGGCGGTGGCCGCCGTCATCGCGGTGGCCGCGGGCAAACTACTGGACGAATCCCGGGTCGAGCATCCGAGCAGGCTCGACGTGCCCGGCACGCTGCTGCTGGCCGCCGGGATGAGCGCACTGCTCGCCGCGCTCATCGAGGGCCGGTCCGGCGGTATCCGGCCCATCGTGGTCGGGCTCGCCGTCGCGGCGCCGGTGCTGCTCATCGCCTTCTTCGTCGTCGAATTGCGCAGCAGGGCGGCGATGCTCGATCCGCGGCTGTTCACCAGGCCCGCCTTCCTGGCCGCCACCGGCGCCGCCTTCGCCACCGGTATGGGCATCATCGCGCTCATGTCCTACTTGTCCGGCTTCGTCGGTGCGGCGCTGGGGATTTCGGTGCTCGGCGCGGCCTGGCTCATCTTCGCCTGGTCGGCGACCAGCGTCGTCACCGCGCTGTTCGCCCGCAGGATCCGGTTGTCCGGCCGGATCCAGCTCGCCATCGGACTCGCCGCCGTCGGAGTGGGTCAGCTCACACTGCTCGGGCTCGGGCCCGAATCCGGTTGGCAGCGCTTCGTGCCCAGCCTGATCGGCATCGGAATCGCCAGCGGCGTCGTCAATGCCGGACTCGGTCGCGAGGCGGTCGCCTCCGTTCCGGCGGGGCGCGGCAGCCTCGGCAGCGGCGCCAACAACACCGCCCGCTACGTCGGATCCGCCGTCGGCGTCACCGTTGTCTCGGTAATCGCGAGCGGCCCGGCGCATTCCGATGCGTCGGCGCTGTTCACGGGTTGGAACCACGCGACGCTGTTCACCGCCGCCGCATCGTTCGCGGGTGCGCTGCTGGTGCTGGCCTGCCGCCGACGCGGTGTCGTCCCGGCGCCGATCGCGGCCGCCGCGATCGGCGATAGCCTGAAACTCTAAGTGCCGCAACGAACTTCCGCATCGTGTAGTAGGGTTGGCCGCGAATTCGCCGGGCCCGGCAGTTTCGCCGCCGGGCCGGTTCGGCGATGCGACGATGGCAGGGGAGTGGATGAGACAGATCCTGTTCGCGGCGGGGATCGCCTTGGCGACGTCGATCCTATTGACACCGCTACTGATCAAGATCTTCACCAAACGCGGTTTCGGACAGGAGATCCGGCTGGAGGGACCGGCCAGTCATCAGGCCAAACGCGGCACGCCGACCATGGGCGGACTGGCCATCCTGATCGGCACCTGGACCGGATACCTGGGTTCACATCTGGTCGGCATGCGCTACGACGCCGACGGGCCGTCCGCATCGGCGCTGCTGGTGCTCGGCCTGGCCACCGCGCTCAGCGGGGTCGGCTTCATCGACGATTTCCTGAAACTACGAAATCGCCGCAATCTCGGGCTCACCGCCACCGGCAAATACATCGGACAGATCGGGTCCGCGCTGATCTTCGGCGTGCTGGCACTGCGGTTTCCGGGCGACCACGGGCTCACACCGGGGAGTAAACATCTCTCGCTCATCCGGGACGTGCCGACGATATCGCTCGGCGCACTCGGCTTTCTCGTCCTGGTCGGGCTCATCATCGTGTCCTGGTCCAATGCCGCCAACCTGACCGACGGCGCCGACGGATTGGCCGCGGGCTCCATCGGATTGGCGTTGGGCGGCTACACCATCATCACTTTCTGGCAGTATCAGCATTCCTGTGCGGCCCGGCCGGAAGCCGGCTGCTACAACGTCCGCGACCCGCTGGACCTGGCCCTGGTCTGCGCCGCCGCCGCGGCCGCGTGCGTCGGATTTCTCTGGTGGAATGCCGCGCCCGCGCGAATCATCATGGGCGACACCGGATCACTCATGCTGGGTGGTCTGCTCGCCGGACTTTCCGTCACCACCCGCACCGAATTGCTGATGATGGTCGTCGGCGCACTGTTCGTCGCCGAAATCTTCTCGGTGGTCCTGCAGGTGGCCGTCTTCCGCACCACCCGCGCCCGCCTGTTCAAAATGGCGCCCTTCCATCACCATTTCGAACTGAGCAAATGGGCCGAAACCGCGGTCGTCATCCGCTTCTGGATACTGAGCGGAATAGCGACCGCGATCGGTCTCGCCCTCTTCTACGGCGAATATCTCGGCGAGATCTGACCTCGCCGGTTCAGGTGAATGCGGTCGCGGTCATGACGATCAGCACGATGGTCAAGAACACCGGATATCCGATCGCGTGCAGGTGATCCGGAATCCTGACCACCGATCTCTTGACCAGCGCGATGGTCGGCAGCGCACCGGCCAGCAGGGCAAGCGCGGCGACGAGGTCGACGTGGCCGAATAATCCCTGACGCGAATCGGACTGTGCGGCAAAGGTGTACACCAGCGTGGCGACCAGTGCCACGGGGATGCTCAGCGGGTTCGCCAGCGCGGCGGCCTCGGCCATCGATAATCCACGGCGGCGCAGCAGCGGTACGGTGACGACACTGCCGCCGACGCCGAGAAATGCTGCGACAGTTCCGATTCCGACGCCGCCGAGCACCGACATCGTCTTCCCGAGTGGTTCGGGGCGGGCGGCGCGGGTGAGGAATCCGCCGCGCAGGACGATATCGGCGATCGCGACGAGCAGGTAGACGACGAACAGAATGTGCAATGTCTTGTCCGACACCGTATTCGCCGCCAGCGCGCCGATGACGGCGCCGACCGCGATGAAGCCCCAGAGGGGATGCAGATAGTCACGCCGCAACCCGCCGGAACGCGCGTGGGTGACGGTCGCGATCGTCGCGTTGACGACCATGACCGCCGCCGATGTGGCGACCGCGACATGCATCGCCTCCGATCTGGACGCGGCCGCCGAGATGGCGTAGATGACGGGCACGGTGACGAAGCCGCCACCGAAGCCGAACAGGACCGTCGTTACACCCGTCAAACATCCGAAACCCATCATGACCAGCAGTGATATCCACACAGACGCACGGTACGGCCAGCGGGGTATGGCGCACATTCGATGCTCTGCCATTAGCTTTCGAGAATCCGGCACCTCCGGCGTACGCTCGTCGAAATGCGGAACGTGCTGGTGGACGAGGTCGACTCGATCGAACGGGCCATCCTGGCCATCGGCACGGACTATCCGGCGCACCATTCGCTGCCGACCCATCGGCATCGCCGGGCGCAGGTTCTCTATGCGGCAGACGGCATCATGCGGGTCGACACCGAACATGGGACATGGACGGTTCCGACCCGGCGAGCCGTGCTGATCCCGCCAGGCATCGATCATCGGGTCCTGATGGAGGGTGTCAGCACGCGCAGCCTGTATCTGGAACCCGGTGCGGTGCCGTGGTTTCCGGCGCGCTGCCAGGTGGTCGAGGTGTCGCCGCTGCTGCGCGAACTGATCTTGGCGGCGGTGGATATGCCGCCCGAGTACAACATCGGCGGTCGAGACGGTGCGCTGACCGATCTGATCCTCTACGAACTCCGGACGTTGACACCGCTACCCCTCGAACTGCCCCTACCGGTTCGCGCGGACCTGCGGGACCTGTGTGAGGCCTTCCAGCGGACCCCGTCGATTCGATCGACGCCCGAAAGTTGGGCCGGGCGAATGCGTGTCAGCACACGCACCTTCAACCGCGTCTTTCGCGCCGAAACCGGGCTCACCTTCCAACAGTGGCGGCAACGGGCCTGCGTCGCGCACGCCATGCGCGCGCTGATGTCGGGAGCGGCGGTCACCGCGGTCGCGGCCGAACTCGGCTACGAAACACCGGCCGCCTTCTCGGTCATGTTCCACCGGGAAATGCGAACGCCGCCAAGCGCTTTCCGGCCCAGGTCCGGTGTCGAAGTCCGGGCGGGGGGTGCGCTGGGCGCGCGGGCGATGGATGATCGAGGGAGAGCGTGATTCCGGACGAACAGTGGGGTCGGAATGAGTTCGCAATTCGGTGTGATTCGGCCGCCTGCCGTGCCGTTGGCGGTGCGGTCTCCTTATCTGTCCACCTGGCTGGCGGGGGATCGGTTGGCGGGGACGTGGGCGACATTATGGGCGGGGCAGATTACCGCGTTGACGGGTATCGTGCGGGTCGACGGGGCGGCGTATCTGTTCGCCGGTGCGGTTGGTTCACCGGAACTGCCTGTGCTGCAACAAGTTTCGATTTCGGTGACGGCGACCCGATCGATTTTCGTATTCGATGGCGGCGGTATCGAATTGACCGTGACGTTCTTCTCCCCGGTCGACCTGTCCGACCTGCGTCGCCAAAGCGTTCCGATGTCCTATATCACCGTGACGGCCCGCTGTGTCGACGGCGGTTCGCATGATGTCGCGGTCTACCTGGATATCACCGGCGAGTGGGCGCACGGCGATCGGAGCCGGAGCATCGACTGGGATGTGCGAGTGGCGGATTCGCAACGCGCGCTGAGCTTCGCACCGGTCGACCCGGCCGTGCTGGCCGAGGACTCGGAGCAGGCATCGTGGGGGACGGTGGTATTCGCGACGGACGCGGATTCGGGGTTGACCTATCTGATCGCCGACGCGGACGCGGCGCGCGCCGCCGGTGCGGCGGGTCCGTTGGCCGATACGGTCGAGCCCGGTCCGCGCGGAATCGACGACCGCTGGCCGGTTTTCGCGTTCAGCCGGGATCTCGGCACCGTCACCGCGCAGACGCCGAGCCCGGAAATGGTGGTGACGATCGGACATGTCCGCACACCCGCGGTCAGCTATCTCGGTGCGCCGCTTGCCCCTTGGTGGCACACGTACTGGGCGGACTGGCCGGATATGTTGGGCTGGTTCCGCGCCGACTACCCCGCCGCACTCGCCGCGGCGAGCGGTATCGACGCCCGCATAATCGCGGATGCCGCAAGCATTTTCGGCGCGGGCGCCACCGCCGACCAATACGCGACGATCGCGGCGCTGGCCATGCGGCAGGCGGTCGGCGGCACCGAACTGGTCGATCACGACGGTGCGCCATGGGCATTTCTGAAGGAGATTTCCAGCGACGGCAACGTCTCCACGGTCGACGTCGTGTATCCGGCCGCGCCCGCATTTCTGTATCTGGCGCCGAATTACCTTCGGCTGCTGCTGAATCCGCTGCTGGAGTACGTGCGGGCGGGCAATTGGCCGCAGCCGTTCGCGCCGCACGACCTGGGCGCGCGCTACCCGGTCGCGGACGGCCACAACGACGGCGGCGGCGAGAATATGCCGGTCGAGGAGTCGGCGAATCTGCTGATCATGTGCGCGGCCCTGATCGGGCGGCCGGCCACCGCCGACACGACCGCACTGCTCACCGAGTACTACCCGCAGCTGCGCGCCTGGGCCGAATACCTGGTGCCGAACGCGCTCGATCCGCCGCTGCAGAATCAGACCGACGATTTCGCCGGACCGATCGCGCACAGCTGTAACCTCGCGCTCAAGGGGATCATCGGGATCGGTGCGATGAGCCTGATCGCGCAGGCGACCGGCAATGCCGACGACCGGAATCGCTACGACTCGATCGCACGCGACTACATCGCCCAGTGGGCGGCCAGGGCGCCGGATCCGACAGGCTCCCACCTCCAACTCGCCTACGACGACCCCGGCACCTGGAGCATCAAATACAACGGATACGCCGACCGCCTACTCGGCCTGAATCTCGTTCCGCCCGAAGTGATTACCCAAGAGGCCACGTGGTATGCCGGGCAGGCGAACGACTTCGGCGTCCCACTGGACAACCGGCACACCTACACCAAAGCCGACTGGGAATTGTGGACCGCGGCCTTCCTGATCAACGAACCAACCGCCCGCGACCTGCTGGTACGATCGGTCTACCGATTCGCCGACACCACCGGCGATCGGGTACCGCTCACCGACTGGTACGACACGGTCTCCGGCCAGCGCGTCGGATTCGCCGCCCGCCCGGTCGTCGGCGGACTGTTCGCCCTGCTCACCCTCGCCCAACCCGGTTGTGCGGGAACGTGATTGCCCCATCTACGACCGCGCGGGCCCCGATGACCCGGCACTGTGGCTGTCCATGCGCTATGTCGATGGCGGCGAGGTCGACGCGCTGCTTGCGGCGCATCCCGGCGGACTCCCCACCGACCGGGTGTTGTCGCTGTCCTTCTGTCCGGATGGATCGCTGCTCGCCTCGGGCAGCGAGGAGCGCACGGTGCGGGGCCGGGAGCTGACCGCCGAATCCGGTTCGCGATATCGCGGCAGCGGGGATGAAGCGCAGCTCACGCGGTTGGACCTCGGCCGTTCGTGCGTGATAAGAGATTTGTCATGTCATCGAACCCCGCTATCGCCCGCGCCGGTGCATTCGAGAGCCTGACGAGCGTCTTCGTGACACTGTGAAGGCCGCTCGAGTAGGGGTCGCGCCCGCCGAATCGGTTCGGTCCGGGTACCGGACGGATCTGGATGGGTTGCGTGGCTTCGCGATCGCGCTGGTGGTGGCGTTCCACGTGTGGTTCGGGCGGGTGTCCGGCGGTGTCGACATATTTCTGGTGCTGTCCGGATTCTTCTTCACCGGATCGCTGCTGCGGCGCGCCGAATCGACCGGTGCGGTGGCGCTGCGGGAGACCGCGCGGCGCACCGTGCGGAGGTTGCTGCCCACGCTGGTGGTCGTGCTGGCGACGGTGGCCGCCGCCACGGTGGTGTTGCGGCCGTATACGCAGTGGATGGATATGGCGGGGCAGCTGCTGGCCTCGCTGCTGTACTACCAGAACTGGCGGCTCGCGCTGTCCTGGAGTGACTATCTGGCCGCGGATCCGTCGGTGAGCCCGCTGCAGCACCTGTGGTCGATGGCGGTGCAGGGACAGTTCTATGTTGTTGCGCTGCTTGGTGTTTGGTTGCTGGTCGCGGTGTGCGGCGCACGGTGGGCGCGCCCGGTCGCGGCAGTGGTGTTCGGCGGGCTGGCAATCGCCTCGTTCGGCTATGCCGCGCACGGCGTCGCGACGCATCAGGGCTGGAACTACTACGACAGCGCGGCCAGGGCATGGGAATTGCTGGCGGGGGCATTGCTCGCCGTCGTCGCACCGCTCGTCGCGCTGCCGAAGCCGGCGCGGGTGCTGCTGGCCTTCGCCGGATTCGCGAGCGTCGTGGCGTGCGGCTGGGTTTTCGATGGCGCGAATGTCTTTCCCGGCTCTGCCGCGCTGGTCCCGGTGTGCGCCGCGGCCGCGCTGATCCTGGCCGCGAACAATGCCGAGCCGCCGCTGCCGAACCGCCTGCTGGCGGCCGCGCCTATGGTGCGGCTCGGAGAGCTGGCATACGCCCTGTACCTGTGGCATTGGCCACTGCTGATCTTCGTGCTCGCCGAGCGCGGCACCCCGACCGCCGGGCTGGAGACCGGCACCGCGGTGATCGCCGCGTCGCTGATGTTGGCGTACCTCACCAATCGGCTCGTCGAGTCGCCGCTGCGCGCGGGCGCGATCTCCTCGGCCTACCGCAGGCGCGGCGGACGACTGGTCGCCGCGCTCGGTGTGCTGCTGCTCGCGGTCACCGCGGGCGCTCAACTGGTGCATTACGCGAATCCGCCCCGGCCCATCGCGATGCTGGATCCGGTCCGGTATCCGGGCGCCGAAGCATTGGCCGCGGGCGCGACGGTGCCGCGAGTTCCCATGCGGCCCACCATTTTCGAGGGGTCCGCCGACTATCCCGATCCGACGGTGGACGGTTGCATCGCCGATTGGGACACCCGGGAGGTGATCACCTGCGCCTACGGTGACCAGGCCGCGGCGCGGACCATCGCGGTGGTCGGCAGCTCACATGCCGAGCACTGGATTCCGGCGCTGAAAGTGCTTGCCAGGGAACACAATTTCCGGATCACCGTCTATTTGAAGATGGGTTGCCCGCTGACGGTCGCGGCGGAACCCAGCTACAAGGGCGAGGCGAATCCGGACTGTCGCGACTGGTCGCGGGAGGTGATCGATCGGCTCGGCGCCGACCGTCCGGACTGGGTGTTCACCACCGGCACCCGCCCGCGCGACGGCGCGGGCGACGAGACGCCCGACGACTACCTCCAGGTGTGGTCCGAGCTGGCCGACCGCGGGCTGAAGGTGGCCGCCGTGCGCGATACCCCGTGGCTGCGCCGCGACGGCGTTCGCTACCGTGCCATCGATTGCCTTGCGCGCCAAGATGATCGAATCGGCTGCGGAATGCGGCGCACGGATGCGCTCGACCCGGTTGATCCGGCCGCCGCGCCCGCCGCCGCCTTTCCCAACGTCTTCCCGCTGGATCTCACCGACGCGGTCTGCGAGCCGCTGGTCTGCCCGGTGAGCGCGGGTAACGTCCTGATCTACCACGACGAACATCACCTCACCGCCAGCTACTCTCGTTCCCTGGCACCGGAATTGGGGCGCCGGCTCGGCCCGATTCTCGGCTGGTGGTGATGGTCAGGCGGGGCGGGTCGCGCGATAGTAGGTGAGCAGTCCGAGGGCGCGCCGCGGCTCCGCGAAGAGCACATCGCATTCGAAACCCGTCTCGCGCAACAGTTTCGGTATCCGATCACCCAAATTGCCCTCCAGGGCGCCGGTGCGGTGCATGAGGCGGGAGAGCACGCCGTGGTGCTGGTGGATATCGCCCGCGACATCGACGATGTGCAATCGCCCGCCCGGGCGCAGTACCCGGAAAACCTCCTGCATCGCCTGCGTTTTCACGTCTGCGTCCAGGTGGTGCAGCATCAGCGAGGAGAGTACCCGGTCGAAGCTGCCGTCCGGGTACGGCAGCTCCTGGGCGTAGGCGCGTTCGAAGCGAATTCCGGTCAAGTCCTCGGCCTTCCGCTGCGCGCGGGCCAGCGCCCGCGGGTCCGGATCGGAGCCGGTGACCTCGGCGGCGGGCTGGGATCGCTTCGCCATGATGGTGAGATTGCCGGTGCCGCAGCCGATTTCGAGCACTCGCTGCCCGGCTTCGAGCTCCGCCTGCACGATCAGCGCGGCATGCATCTTGGTGCTGCCGAGCAACCGGGTCAACAGGTCATAGGTCGGCAGCAGCAGATCGTGCCCGGCGGCGGGCAGATAGTCGTGGCGGTTTCCCAAGGCATCGGTGACGCTTCCGGGATGATGTTTGGTCATATGTCATATGATGAGCCCCGGTTTATCTGCGCAATTGGGTGATTGTTCGCGATATCGGGATTATCTTCGGTGTCATGACGGAGATGTCCCGGCTGGTGCGGCACGAGCGCGGCATCCCGGTTTTCGACTACCGGACCGATCCGGTGACGCCGCCGGTATCGGTGCTGCGCATGCATCGGCCCGGCAGGCCCGGTCCGGATGGGCGGCATATCCACGACTTTCCGGTGCTGTTCTATACGGCGGGCATCGTCCACGTCGTCGCGCCCGGCCGGGTGATCGATCTTCCGGTGGAGCACGGTCTCGGCTGCGGTACCGTCGTCGCATTCGATCCGAGGGCGCTCGGCGGGGCGGCCCGGCCCGCTTGGGCGTCACACCCGCTGCTGTACCCATTCCTGCACGGCAGTTCCGATGGGTTGCTGCGTCTTTCGGTACCCGATGGCCGAGACGTGTTCTGGGAGAACACGATCTCCGCCATCGAAGCCGAAATCGCCGGACGCCGGGAGGGCTATCGTCAGGCGGCGCTCGCCTATCTGACGCTGCTGTTGATCGAGCTGGCCAGGATGGCCGCCGATGTGGTCGGTGATCTGCGGCGCAGTGGTGAACCGCTGCTCGCCGCGGTATTCGAGGCGATAGACGACCACATCGGCGAACCGCTGTCGCTGCGCGATGTCGCGCGTGCGGTCGGTATGACACCGGGCCACCTCACCACCGTGGTCCGCCGCCGCACCGGCCGCACCGTGCAGGACTGGATCGTCGAACGCCGGATGACCGAGGCGCGCAGGCTGCTCACCGAAACCGAACTGCCCATCGGCGAGATCGCCCGCCGCGTCGGCATGGCCGATCCCGGCTACTTCACCCGGGTGTTCCGGCGCGAGAACGGTGCGCCGCCGCGGCGCTGGCGGGAGCGGTCGGCGGCGCGGTGATACGCGGGTAGGCCGCCCCTACTCGTTCGCGCGGGCGATGGCGCGCTGCATCATCGTGCGGATGCCGGGCAGCCGCATGGCGCGGATCATCATCTCGTTCGCGAAGATATGCGCCTTCGTCGGCGGGGCGAATTGGGCTGTGCCCTTGCGGGCCAACGCCTGTCGCTTGCGCACCTCGGGCCGCAGCGCCGCCTCCCACGCGGCGAGCGCGGCCGGGATATCGTCGCCGTGCGCGTCGAGTTCGTCGCCGAGCCGGTCGGCGCCGGTGAGCGCGAGTGCGGCCCCGTGCCCGGCGAAAACCGTTACGCACCAGGCGGAATCGCCGAGCAACAGCACCCGGCCGCTACTCCATCGGTTCAGCACGATCTGGCTGACCGAGTCGAAGTAGGCCGCGCCGGGGTCGCGGGCGAGTTGGCGCAGGGCGTTGGGCACGCCGCCTTCCAGATCGCCGAAAGCGGTGGTGAGCGCGTCCACCGCCCCCCGCTTCAGCTCCGTTTCCGGGTCTTCGCTGTAGTAGGTGAAGAATGCCGAGGACCGGCCGGGCCCGAGGTTCATCACCGCCGCCGTGCGGCGCACCCCGATGAAGGTGGTGCCCGCGCCCTCCGGCACGCCGTCCGGAGTTCCATCCAGCGGCAGCGCGCCGACCATATGTTTCAGCTCGACCCGGCAATCGGTGGCCTCGCCGAACAGCAGTCCGCGCACAACCGAATGCACGCCGTCGGCGCCGACCAGCAGGTCGGCCGTTTCGCGGCTGCCGTCGGCGAATTCGATATCGACCTCGTCCCGGCCGGGTACGACGGCTCGGACGGTGGTGCCGAACCGGATCGGGACGATCTCCGAAATCTCCTCGTAGAGAACGGTTTCGAGGTCTCCCCGGAAGACGGTGAGCATCCGGGAGCCGAGGGCCTGCGCCGCGGCGGCGGGCACGGTGAATTTCGCGCTGCCGTCGGCCCTGGTCAGGATCGAGGTGAAGAATCCGATATCGCGCGCGACGAGCTGGGGCAGTATGCCGAGGCGCCCGGCCGTGTCGTAGGCCTGACCGGGCAGGTTGACCAGATAACCGCTGCTGCGCCGCCCCGGCGCGCGCTCGACCACCAGCACCCGCCAACCCGACCGGTGCAGGCGCAATGCGGTGGCCAGGCCCGCGATTCCGGCACCGATGATCACCGCCCGTTTGGCCGGTGTGTCGGCACGGCCCGGCCGGTCGCCGTGCGCCTGTGCGCTTCCGCCGTTGTTCGTCACTCTCGCGATCCTCTCGGTTTGAGCAGTTGTTCAAATCGAGTATGAGCATGTGTTCAAACTTGGTCAAGGTATCGCCGACGGCCAATAGACTGGCCGTCATGCCTAGAGGTGTCGCCATCCCCGCGATCCGGCAGCAGCTGTTCACCGCCGCCGAGCAGCTGATCGTCCGCGACGGGCCGGGCAAGCTCAGCGGCCGGGCCGTCACCGGAGCGGCGGGTGTCGCGACCGGGTTGATGTACGCGCATTTCGCCGACTTCGACGAATTCCTGACCGGCTACGCCACCGACCGCGGGTTCCTCCTCTGCGCCGAGGCGGCGAACCTGCCGGAGCGGGCGGGCACCGGCGGGATCGCGGCGAACGTGTGCGAGGTGGTCCTCGCGCGTCCGCTGGCCGCAACCGTCGCCTCGGTGCGCCTGCTGGCCGCGCGTCCCGATCTGGCGGACCGGATCGGCGAATTGCTCGGCGATCGGAACGCGGGGCTCGACACCATCGAAAGCGCAACGGCCGCATACCTTTCGGCCGAGCAGCGGCTCGGCAGGCTGCCCGCGACGGCGGATCCGGCGGCCCTCGCGCTCGCCATCGTCGGCGTCGTCCACCACCTCCTGCTCACCGTCACCGCGGAAGCCGATATCCGCCTGCGCCTGCATCGAACCGTCGCGGCGCTGGTCGGTGAGCCGACGCCGTCGGAGCACGGGAGCGCGGCGCGGTGATTTCGCGGTGGCTGGGCGCTACTTGCCCTGCCCGATCGCGCGGCTCATCCGCTGCCATTCGCGTGCCCATTCCGCGCGATTGCGCCAGGCCAGCAGCCATGTCGCGGACCAGGCGAGAGTTATTGCGCCGCAGACAATTCCGGTCAGTGTGAACAGCCCGGCGCCGATGCCCTGTATGGCGGCGGACCCGGTGGACACCGGTGCGCCGGTGGGGCGTCCGTTCGACCCGAGCCACATCGGGACCAGGTCGCCCCGTTTGGCCGATGCGGGCACCTCGATGGTCGCGGTCGCGGGGTGACCGTCGAATTTCCACTGCACGTGGGCCTCGAGGTGGCTCGCCGCGGTCTGCCCCTCGGTGGGAATCAATTCGGGATCGCTGGTAATCGCCACCTGGACAAGGGTTTTGGTGGCATTGTCGGCGTGGATGCGCGCGGCGGCGGAGGTATATCCGACGGTGCCCGCAAGACCGGCCAGCGGAACTGCGGCCAGCACGAGCACGATGGCGAGCAGCCGGATCAGCCCCTCGAACCGATCCGCAGGGCGCATCAGCGGGTTGCCGCTCCACGGCAGTGTCCGCCACAGTCGCCGCGCCAGCGAGGGATATCCGTCCATCTCGACCGCCTCCAACACCGCCCATCGAGCCGAGCCGGACAACCGGTCCGGCGGTTGCACATGCGGCGGTGTCGCGTCGTCGCGGACGCCGCCGTGGCGCGAATAGCCCGGAAGCGCCCGGCCGAAACCCGGATTGGGCGTTCCGCGGAACGGCTGTACCGCGACTCGCGGTCGCCGACAACCGCCGGTTGTCAGCGCTGAGTGGAACCCCATAGCTCGGTCCGGATTTCCAGCGGCGGCAGCCACTGCGTGCGCGGATCGAACGGGCGGAATTCGGCGCGGATGTGCTCGATCAGGCGGGGCAGCGCCGGATGTTGGCTGTGCCGATGCCAGAGCATGGCGTGTGGATAGACGGGCGTCGGATCGATAATCGGGATCTGGACGATCTCGGGATGCCATGGGACGCGCATCTTTTCGGCGCCGAATACGAAACTCTCCGGGGAGTGGGCGATCTCGTCGAGCAGATGGTCCAATCCGAAATCCGGTCCGGTGGTGTCGTTGGTGAGTCCGAATTCGCCTGCGAGATCGTTGTAGTAATGCGCCCATTCGCTGCCCGGCTCGTTGCCCGGCATGCGGGCGACCGAATCGGTGAGCTCCGCCAAGCGTATTCGGCGGCGTCCCGCCAACCGATGCCTGCGGTTGACCAGGATCTGTAGCGGTTCGAGGTAGGCGGGAACATAGTCGATAACCGGGTCGAGCTCGCCGATCACCCTGGCGAAGGCGACATCGATGGTGCCGTTCGCGAGCGCGGACCGCCCGCTGCGCAACCCTTTCGAGGAGACGATATCGATCTCGACATCGTCGTTGGCCTCGTGGAAGGCGCGGACCAATTCCGCCGGCGCGAGCCGGGTTCCGATCACGTCGACGCGCAGCGGACGGTCGCGCCCGCATACGGATTCCACCGCGCGATCGGCCAGCGCGATCAGGGCGCGGGCATGCGGGAGGAAGGCCGCGCCGTCCGGGGTGAGCTCGGCGCCGCCGCGGGCGCGCCGCAGCAGTACGGTGCCGAGCCCGGCCTCCAACTTCGCGATCCGCTTCGAAATCGCCTGCTGCGTAAGGTGCAATTCATCGGCCGCCGCTCCGAAATGCCGATCGTCGGCGATGGCGATGAACGCCCGCACCGCACCGAGATCCAGTTCCAACTTTCGCTCCTCGCACAACCGATGGTGGTCGAGGGCAGGGTAGCGCTCAGTGGTGGTGCTGGGCTGCGGGGTCGGGGTTGCCGCCCATCATGCGCAGCATGGGGATTCCGCCGGTGCGGATGAAGCGCAGGACGAGCAGGGCGGCGAGGATGAGGAAGGCGATATTGAGCCAGGTGGTGTAGTTCCAGCTGATGCCGTCGGCCATGACCATGGCGTTGCGTTCCTTCGGCGTGAGACCCGTTGCGCCGAACAGGATTTCGACGAGGTAGCCGGCGCCCGCCATGGCGGCGTAGAACGTCGCGAGCAGGGTGAGCGTCATGCGGGCTCCATAGTATTTGCGGTAGATGTTGAGGATCGGCAGGATCAGCAGGTCGGCGTAGATGAAGGCGATGACGCCGCCGAAGCTGATGCCGCCGTTCCACAGCACCGCGGCCAGCGGCACGTTGCCGATCGAGCAGACGAACGACAGGATCGCCACCAGCGGCCCGACCAGCGGTCCCCAGATCGCGGACAGCAGCGGATGATCGGTCAGGAAGAAGTTCTGCCAGAACGAATTCGGCACCCACGCGCCGATCGCGCCCGCGATGAGCAGCCCGATGATCAGGTCGCGCAGGATGGCGGCCCATTCCATCACGAAGACGTGGGATACCGCGGTCAGGCCCGGGCGGGAGAGCAGCCGCCGCAGGAACGACCCCTCGGACGGCACCGACATATCCATGGCCGCATGGCCTTCCATCGATCCGGCGAGCCCGCGTTCGGCCTGCGCTCGCGCCGCGTCCACCAGCCTGGACCGGACGAAGATCCGGAACAGCACCGCGAGCAGCACGATCATGATCGGCCCCCCGATGAATTCCGCGGCGGTGAACTGCCAGCCGAGTAGCAGCGCGAGGATGATGCCGAGTTCGGCGACGAGGTTGGTCGAGCCGATCTCGAAGGCCATCGCCGCGGTGAAATTCGCGCCCTTGCGGAACAGCGAACGCGCGAGCGCGACCGCGGCATACGAGCAGGAGGAGGATGCGGCGCCGAGCCCGGCCGCGATCGCGAGCGTGCGCGGGCTGTCGTCGCCCAGCAGCCGCACGATGGTGGATTTGCGCACCACCGCCTGCACCACCGCCGACAGCGTGAATCCGAGGATGAGCGCCCAGAGTATCTCCCAGGTCATGGACCCGGTGAGGGCCAGTGCGTGTCCGATCGCGTGCATCGGTGGCCTCGTCTCGCGGTAGTCGGATGGGGTCCGGACGGCATCCCTTGGACACCTTATACCGGTAGGGGGTATTGCGGTCAAGGGTGCGGGCGCATGTCGGTCGAGAACGCATTCCCCAGTGGAGTGGGGAGCCGCGCGGAATACCTTGGCGGCCTCGGAAAGTCGTATCTTGATCGCGGCTCTTATGCCACGGATGAGCGCTAATTATTGGAGGTTCCGGGAAATGGCGCTAAAACATGTCCGCGTCACGGCTCTGCTGATTGCGGCGACCCCGCTCGCCGCTGCGATGGCACTACTTCCGACCACCCCCGCGGGCGCCGCCGACGGCGATCTCGGCTGCCAGGCGTCCCTCAATCTGACTCTCACCCCGCCGTTGCAGGCCGGCGGCAGCGCCACTGTCAGCATCAGTGGTGACCTCACCAATTGCACGTCGAGCAACGGCCAGCACAGCGATCTGACCGCGGGCAAGCTGGCGGGCACCGGCACCGCGTCGGCCACCTCGATGATTCTGTTCCCGTGCGGAATCTCGGTGGACGGCAATGGATCCGGCACGGTCACCTGGGCATCGGGCAGCACGAGCGATATCAGCTGGCAGCTCTCCATGCCGACCTTCAGCGCGAATGTCACCGGGGGCCAGTTGAGCGGCGACACGGTGGGGGCGAGCATCCAGAACGCCCAGCCGAATCCGGGCTGCGAGACCAGCGGCCTGAGCACCCTCGCGGTCCAGGCGCAGGTGACGTTCAGCTGAAAGCGCGCCGCGGCGGGCCCACCGCCGCGCTTCGAAATACCGGCAATAGAGTTAGGTGGTACCAAAAATGTCCGCACTTTACAGCGTTGTGGATTACATCGCCCAGAACAACTCCGGCTCCAGCAGCGGCGGTCATTCGCCGAGCACCGGATCGTCGCTCGTCGGCAGCGGCTCGGTCGGCATCGCGATCGATCTGGCCAAATTGATTCTCGGATTATTGACGGCATTCTGATCCGAATATTCGGCGTCCAGCGCGGAGACCATCGGTTTCCGCGCTGGACGTCGTTGTGCTGTATGGGATTGCCCGCTGATGGGGAATTTCCACAGTTGGCGCGATAACTCTACCGATCATTTCTGTGAGATCGTTTAGCGGCAGCGATGTTCGAGCCGCCGAATCGGCTTGTACTGCAATCGATCACAGATCCAGGCGAACGCCCGATACGGGGCGTGGCTGCGTTCGCCCTCGGATTGCTTATCAAAGGGGTTGATTCCCATGCGAATTCATCGTCCATCGAATGGACGCATTCGAACCTGCGCGGTACCGGGATCGCGGACGCTGCTCGCGCCCGCCGTGGTGGCGTTGAGCCTGATCTGCGGCGCGACGGCGGCCGCGGCACCCTCCGGCGCCCCGCATACCGGCACCGGGAACGGTTCGTCGACCGGTTCGGCCGATCCGACGCCGGGCTCGGACGGCGTCGGCGACCCGTACTATCCGCAGGACGGCAACGGCGGTTACACGGCGGTCCACTACGACCTCGGAATCGACTACGACCCGCCGACCCACCACCTCACCGGCAAGGCGACGATCACCGCGAACGCGACGCAGGACCTGTCCGCGTTCAACCTCGATTTCGCCGGTCCGCCGGTGCAGGGCGTCACCGTCAACGGCAAGGCGGCCCGCTTCGACCGGCAGGGCGAGCACGAACTCGTCATCACCCCGGCCGACCCGCTGCCGAACGAGCAGTCGTTCACGGTGACCGTCGACTACTCCGGCACCGTCGCCGACACCGGCGGTAACGGCTGGACGTATTCGCCGAGCGGCGGCGCCTTCGCCGCGGGCGAACCGCATTCCGCGACAACGTGGTACCCGCTCAACGACACCCCGTTGAACAAGGCCACGGTCACCCTGCACGCCACCGTGCCGACCGGCTGGGATGTCGCGTCCAACGGAATCATGACCTCCGACAACCCATCCGGGACCGATCACCACACGGTGACCTGGGAGGACCGCAGCCCGATCATCGGTTACCTGACCACGATCGCGATCGACAAGTTCACCCACCTCAGCCAGAAGCGTTCCGACGGAACGCCTTTGGAGAGTGTCTTCGCGCCGGGCGCGGCGGCTCAGAAACAGGAGCTGGAGAAGAAGCTCCCGCAGGTGCTCGACTTCGAGGAGCAGCTGTACGGCCCGTACCCGTTCGAGTCGGGCGGCGGCATCTACGTCGACACGGATCTGCGGTTCTCGCTGGAGACGCAGACCCGGCCGATCTACGCGCCGTGGACGGATCTGAACACGCTGATCCACGAGAACGCCCATCAGTGGTGGGGCGATTCGATGTCGGTGACGCTGTGGAAGGACGTCTGCCTGAACGAATGCTTCGCCAGCTACACCGCCGATATCCTCTGGCCGGAACGGATCGACAAGCAGGATGCCGATCAGCTCTACCTGGACGACCTCGCGCGCTGGGAGAAGCGCGACATCTGGAAGATCCCGCTGTTCGATCCCGGCAAGGGCAACGAGTTCACCACCGTCTACACCAGGGGCGCGCTGTTCCTGCACGCACTGCGCCGCACCATCGGTGACGACGTATTCTTCACCGCGGTAAAGGATTTCGTGCAGGACCACAAGTTCGGCAACGCCTCGATCCCGGAGTTCCGCGACTTCATCCAGTTGCGCAGCCCCGAACAGCTCGGCGGGTTCTTCGACGCTTGGCTGAACGGGACCACTCGGCCCGCGGATGAATACCTCTTCCCGGGTTCGCTGGGGGACCGCCACAAGAAGAATCCGTCGCCGCAGGTCAACGAGACACCGCAGTGGCCGTCCGGGCAGGGCGACCGCAAGGGTGCCGGTCAGTAACGGATTCGGTGGCCGTCCACGGATTCGCCTGGGCGGCCACCGTTTTCATGCGTCCAGCACCTTGTCCGGATTGAACAGGCCGAGCGGATCGATGGCACGCTTGATCGCGGCCATCAGGTCGACCGCGGCGCCGTGCTCGTCGCGCAGGTACTTCTTCTTGGCCAGGCCGATGCCGTGTTCGCCGGTGGCGGTGCCGCCGACGGCGAGCGCGTGCCGCACCACGCTGTCGGAAAACTGTTGTGCCGCGGCATAGCTCGCGTCCGTATAGGGGATGACGGCGTGCACGTTGCCATCGCCGATATGTCCGGCGACGCTGACCGCGAGCCCGAGTTCCGCACCGAGCCGGGTCGCGGTGTCGACGGCCGCGGCGACCCGGGAGAACGGGACGGCGGTGTCGGTCACCATGAATCGGTGCCCGGGATGGTGCGCCTTCAGTGCGAAGAAGAGATTGTGCCGGTCCTCCCAGAGGGCATGCCGCTCGGTGTGGGTGCGGGCCGTCGCGATATCGATGGCGTTGTGCGCCTGGGCGATTCGCTGGACCTCCTGTTCATCGGCGGTGCCCGCGACGGCCGACGACGATTCGATGTCGACGAACAGCGCGGGTGTTTCGGCGTAGTCGGTGCCGCGGTAGGCGTTGATCGCGGCCATACTCGGGGCGTCGACCAGTTCGAGCCTGCTGACCGGCAGCGCCGCGCCCATGACCGCGAGCGAGGCATCGACGGCATCGGCCACCGTCGGAAACGAAATCCGCAGCGAGCGGAGCCATTCCGGAATCGGGTGCAGGCGGACGGTGAGCTCGGTGATGATGCCGAGCGTCCCCGCCGAGCCGATCAGCAGATCCTTCAGGTCGTAGCCGCTCGACGATTTGCGGACCGCGCGGCCGAACCGGGCCGCGGTCGCGTCGGCGAGAACAGCCTGCAGCGCAAGCACATTCGCACGCATCCCGCCGTACCGGACGGTGGTTGTGCCGCTGGCGTTGGTGGCCGCCATCCCGCCGAGTGAGGCGTCCGCGCCGGGATCGACGGTGAACTGCAGGCCGAATTCCGCGGTGGCCGCGTTCAATTGGGTGCGCGTCACCCCGGGCTGCACCGTCGCGGTGAAATCGACGGGTGAGATGTCCAGGATCGCGTTCGCCCGCGACAGGTCGACGATCAGCTCGTCGCGCTGCGCGAGCAGATGCCCCTCCAGGCTGGTTCCCGCGCCGCGGGGGATGAGCGGAGTTCGGGTGGCCTCGGCCCATTCGACCACGGCGATCACTTCTTCCACGCCGGTCGGGTAAACGATCCCCCGCGGCCGCCGTCCGGTGCGCCCGGTCTCGTCCACCGTGAACTGATCCAGAACCGCCGGGCGCGTGTCGATCTCGAGCGGCGGCCCGCCGAATGCGGTGGTCCCCGTACCCCTGTTCACCGACATCGCGCTCCTCCGTACCTCGGGCTGCTCGTATTCGCATGGTAGAGCCCGCGTGTCGTACGGAACCACCGCTGTCCGGGCGGATCGCGGATCCGGCGAAAACGATGTTCACGGAGATCGGGTGCGCCGAAAGCACGCCCAGGCCGAGATCGGTTCACGGCCTGGGCGTTTCGGGTTCAGGAGAGCTGCACGACGGCGGTGGCGCGGCCGAAGATCTTGCGGTCCGCATATGTCGCGCCGATGGCGATGGTCGCGGTGCCCGTTGCGGGGTCCACCGATTTGATCTTGCCGGTGTAGCGGATCTCGCTGGTGCCGTCGAAGGAGACGTAGACCGGGCTGGTCATGCGGACGCTGTATTGCAGCAGCGCGCCCGGGTCGTCGAGCCATGCGGTGACGAATCCGGCGCCGAGGCCCATGGTCAGCATGCCGTGCGCGACGATGCCCTGCTCCAGTCCGACCATTTCGGCGGCCTGGTCGCTCCAGTGGATCGGATTCGGATCTCCGGATACGCCCGCATAGTTGACCAGATCGCCGCGGGTGAGCCGGACGGTGCGCGGCGGCAGTTCCGCACCCTCGCGCACCGATGCCAGCGCGCGCCCGTTTGCGGCGGCGCGTCGCGGCAGCGGTTCGAATTCGCGGTGTGCGATCGGCTCCGGTGTCGGCGCGGGCACGTCGGGGGTGCGGACATCGTGCCGGACGAGCCCGAGCACGAATTCCGCTATCTCGGTGTCCTTTTCGGTTTGGACCGAGCGGGCGATCAGGCTGGTGTACGCGGTGAGCACGGTCTCGTCGCGCTGGTTGGTGATCGTGTTCTCGACGACCATCAGGTCGCCGCCGAACGCCTGGCGGAACGAGTGCAGCGAAACGTTGCTGGTGAGCCGGTCGCCCGCGACGATCGGCTGGTGATAGTTGAAGACCTGGTCGGTCTGCACGGCGGTGGACAGGTCGTAGCCGGTGAGCATGGCCGCGAGCATTTTCTGGACCGCCCCGCTGAGCAGGCAGGTGAAGGTCGGCGGCGCGAGCAGCCCGCGGTATCCGTATGCCGTGGCTTCGGCTTCGTTCCAGTGGACCGGATGCTCGTCTCGGACGGCGCGTGCGTACTCGCGAATCTTCTCGCGGCCGACCTCGTATTCCTCGTTGACGCGGTAGCGGCGACCGACGATCGACCTCGCGTAATCCGCCAGATTCAGCGCCGGGATCTCCGCCACCAGCTGCGCGATGCCCGCATCGCGTTCCATGCCGGTGACATCCAAGGTGAATACCTCCGTTCGGTGGGTTTCGTGTGCAACATACGGCAACATCGGCGGATTGCCGGTAGATTGCCGGTGCGGGTTTTCCGGCCGGTGTCATGCTTTCGCTACGCTGGCCAGGTGCCTTCGTTCGGAAATCGTTCCCGGGTAATCGTTTACGCCCTCGGCGGCACCATCGCCATGACCGGTGCCGGCGGGGTGACCCCGTCGCTGTCCGCGGGTGAGTTACTTGGCGCGGTCCCCGGTCTCGCCGACAGCGGTGTCGAGCTCGAGGTGGTCGACTTCCGCCGGGTGCCCGGCGCCGCGCTGACCATCGCCGACATCACCGAGTTGGCCGTCGAAATCGGTACGCGCATCGGCGATTTCGACGGCGCCGTGGTCGTGCAAGGCACCGACACCATCGAGGAGACCGCCTACCTGCTCGATCTGCTGCATCCGGAACCGGAACCGATCGTCGTCACCGGTGCGATGCGCAATCCGACGCAGGCCGGTGCCGACGGACCGGCGAACCTGCTGGCCGCCATCCGAACGGCGGCGGACCCGCATGCGAGAAACCAAGGCGCCCTTGTGGTTTTCGCCGACGAGATCCACGCCGCGCGCCGGGTCGGCAAGACGCACACCACCAGCATCGCCACTTTCGTCTCACGTAACGGCGGCCCGCTCGGCTATCTGGTCGAGGGACGTGCGCGCCTGCTCAATCGGCTCACCCACCGCACCGTCGTCCCCGGGTATCCCGCCGCCGACCTGAAGGTTCCGGTGCTGCCGGTCGCGCTCGGCGAGGACGGCACCGTCCTGGAGGCGGTCGCGGATCGCGTCGACGGACTCATCGTCGCCGGATTCGGTGCGGGGCACGTACCGGCCCACCTCGTTCCGGGACTCGAAAAGCTTTGCGCCCGAGTACCTGTCGTGCTCGCCTCGCGCACCGGCAGCGGTTCGGTCCTCGCCGGCACCTACGGTTTCGCGGGCAGTGAGCGCGACCTCCTCGCCCGCGGCCTCATCCGCGCCGGCTACCTGGACCCGCTGAAGGCACGGCTCCTACTGCTGACCCTGCTGGCCGCCGGCGCGGACCGTACCGCCATCCTCGCCGCGTTCGGCGTCGCCGGCGAATATCGCGAACCCGGCGATTGGCCGTGGCTCGCACCCGAATGAGCGCTTCGTATCGGATCGCCGCCGCCGACCTCGGCGATGACGCATATTTGTAGGTATGGAAGAGTCGCTCACCTTCCGTGACGGACACCGGGTCACCAAGATTGCCGAAGGCGTCGACGAGCACGGCCCCTACCTGCGGTTGCGACATCTGTTGCCGACTCCGAAGCGAAGGGCGGGCGCGCACTGGCATCCGGTGCTGACCGAGCGCTGGACGGTCCGGCGGGGTCGCATGAAATTCCGGATCGACGGGTCCGATATCGTTGCGGGCGAGGGTGATTCGGTATCGGCCCCGGCGCGGGTGGTGCACGAATTCTGGAGCGCGGCACCGGATACGATTCTCGACCATGAGATCAGGCCGCCGCTGCGGCACTGGGAGATGTTCCGGCTCTGGCAGGCGCTCGACGTCGCAGGCCGCACCACCAGGTCCGGAATTCCACGCAACCCGTTCGAGCTGGCGCTGCTGTGGGAGCGTCAGGACGGCTACCTCGCGGGCGTACCCGCCTGGGCGCAGCGGCTGCTGTTCGGCGGGCTCGCGGCGCTGGCCCGCCGCCTGGGTTACGAATCTCGTTGGCGCGCAGCATAAATGGCGCTGACCGACGGCGCCGGAATTCCGGCGGATTTTTACCGTAAGACGCGCCGATAACACCATTGAATACCCCGTCGTGTGCGCCGGATGTCCTGTCCACAGGACATATTCGGGTGGGGTGGGAGATGGTGTTGTGACGGGTTCGGCGCGGAATCGTTTTCGGCCCGGCGGTTTGATTATGCGAGAGTTGGTCGATCGTTTGTGTAAGTCATTTTCGGGAGTCCTTGTGGGGGATTTCGTATGAGTACCGCTGCGCCGGATGTATTGGATATGGTCGGTATCGGGTTCGGGCCGTCCGGGCTCGCGCTGGCCATCGCATTGGAGGAGTTGCCCGCCGATGCGCTGGAGCCACCGGTAGCCGCCATGTTCTTCGAACGCAAGGCCGCCTTCGGCTGGCATCGGAATATGCTGCTGCCCGCGACGAAGATGCAGGTCGCATTTCTCAAGGACCTCGTCACGTTCCGCAATCCGCGATCCCGGTTCGGCTTCGTTTCCTACCTGCATTCGATGGGCCGCCTGGCCCAGTTCGTGAACAACCGGGACTTCTTTCCCACCCGCCACGAATTCCACGATTACCTGGAATGGGCCGCGCGGATGGTCGCGGACCGGGTGACCTACGGCGCCGAGGTGACCGGCATCCGGCTGCCCGGCGGCGATCCGCGCGCCGACCGCCTGGAGATCGAGGTGGTCGAGCACGGCCGCGGCCGCCGGGTGCTCAACGCGCGCAATGTCGTCATCTCGACCGGTCTGGTGCCCGCCATGCCCTCGGGCCTCGAACGCGGTGAAAGGGTCTGGCACAGTTCGGAATTCATCGAGCGGTTCGGCGGCTGCGATCCGCGTGACCTGCGCCGGGTGGTCGTCGCGGGCGCCGGGCAGAGCGCGGCCGAGATCACCAGGTACCTCTACGACACGCTGCCGGACGCCACCATTTTCGCAGTGATCCCGTCCTACGGATATTCGATCGCCGACAACACTCCGTTCGCGAATCAGATTTTCGATCCGGGCGCGGTCGACACCTACTACTCCGGCTCCAGCGAGTCCAAGGAGATGTTCTGGCGATATCACCGCAATACCAACTATTCGGTGGTCGACGACGAGGTGATCCGGGAGCTGTACCGGCGCGCGTACGACGACGAGGTGCGCAATGTCGACCGACTGCGGCTGCTGCGGCTGTGCCGGGTCGCCGGAATTCGCGGGAATGGTTCGGGCACAAGGCTTTCGGTGCATTCGCTGCTGGACGGTCAGTCGGTGGAGCTGGATGCCGACCTGCTGGTCTGCGCCACCGGATATAACGCGATGCAGCCCGCGAGCCTGCTCGGCGAACTGGACCGGTACCTGCGCCGCGATGCCGCGGGCCGCTACCTGGTGACCAGGGATTATCGGTTGATCGGCGATCTCGACCTGCCCGGTATCTACCTGCAAGGCGGCACCGAGCACACGCACGGTCTCTCTTCGTCGCTGCTGTCCAATATCGCGGTGCGCAGCGGGGAAATCGCCGAATCCATTCTCGGTCGCCGGGTCGGGCACGAACTGGAATCGGTGGTCGCGGCCGATCGGCTCGACCCGGCGAAAAGCTGGCCTGCGGGTGCGAATCTGCCGGGCTGATTACGCCCAGCGAATGGCTGTCCCGTCGACGGGACACGAATTATCGGCGGCGGTTCCGGCCCTCGCCGGGAGCATGAAACCGATCACCCCGCGAAATATGATCGGAAATATCTATTGCGCCCGAACAACGGCGTAATTCCGCAGCACGGGGACGCTCGAAAAACAAGCCGATCCGGCGTGAGGAGCGAATTGATGTCCATTACCGGATCCCGGTACCGAATCGGACCGCTGCCCGAATTTCTCGCGATACGGCCGGATTCGCCCGCGATGCCGGTCCGAGTGCCGACCGGTGATCGGGTGTGGCTGGTGACCGATTACGCGCTGGGGCGCGCGGTACTTGCCGACGCGCGATTCAGCAGGGCGGCGGCCGCCCGTCCGGAGGCGCCGAAATTGGGCACGGTGGATCCGTCACCGGATTCGATCATGAGCATGGACGGCGCGGCGCACGCCAGGCTGCGCCGCTTGGCCGGGGCGGCATTCACCACGCATCGCGTCGCCGAGCAGGCGCCGTTCATCGAGCGGATCGCCGACCAATTGCTCGCGGCGCTGGCCGATGGGCCGCGCCCAGCCGACCTGGTGGCCGGATTCATCTCGCCGCTGCCGATGGCCGCGATGGGCGCGCTGCTCGGCGTACCGCCGGCCGATCGGCCGAAATTCGATGCCTCGGTGACCGCGCTGTTCGAAATGTCCACCGACGACGGCACCAAACGGGCCCGGCACGAACTGATTCTGGTGGACTACGTGTCATCCCTGATCAGCAGCAAGCGCCGGGATCCGCGCGACGATGTGCTGAGCGCGCTGATCCGGGCCAACGACGGCGGCACGCTCTCGCACGCCGAACTCATCAACCTCGGGCTCGCCCTGCTGATGGCGGGGTACGAGACAACGGTTGGGCTGCTCGGCATTTCGGTGCTCGCGCTGCTCTGCGATGCCGAACTGCGCGCGCGGCCACTGGACGAGGCGACCATCGAGGAACTGGTCCGCATCGGCGCGTCGACCTCGGTGAGCGCGCCCCGGGTCGCCACCGAGGACGTCGAACTCGGCGGCACCACGATCGCCGCCGGTGCCGCGGTGGTCGTCTCGCTGCTGCACTGCAATGGCCTCTTCGATGAAACGACCAATCCCACAACGCATCTCACCTTCGGGCACGGCCTGCACCGCTGCCTCGGCGCACCGCTGGCCCGATTGCAGCTGCGGATCGCGCTGACCCGGCTGCTACAGCGCTTCCCCGGCCTGCGGCTGGCGGACGGCCCGGATGCCGTGCGGTGGAAGGCGGGCCTGGCGACCAGGGGCCTGACCGCACTGTCCGTCGAATGGTGAAACGCGGTGAGCCGCACGGAAAGAGGAGTTCAGGTGGCTGACGAGGTTGCGATCGTCGGTATGTCGTGCCGGGTGCCCGGAGCGGAGTCGGTGGCCGAATACTGGCGGCTGTTGCGCGACGGTGTCGACGCGACCGGCGCGGGTACGCCGCGCGACCGGCGGCTCGCGCGGGTACGCAGATTCGATGCCGCGTTCTTCGGAATCGCGCCGCACGAGGCGGATTCGATGGATCCGCAGCAGCGGTTGACGCTGGAACTGAGCTGGCAGGCGCTGGAGGACGCCGGTATCGCGCCCGCGGTGCTGCGGGGCAGTGCGGCGGGTGTGTTCATCGGTGTGTGCGCGAGTGATTACCTTGCGCTGCTGGATGATTCGAAGCAGGCGGTGCCGCAGCACGCGATGACCGGGCTGCATCGCAGCGTGATCGCGAACCGGGTGTCGCATCACCTCGACTGGCACGGTCCGAGCCTCACCGTCGACGCGGGCCAGGCATCTTCGCTGGCCGCGATCCATTTGGCTTGTGCCAGTGTGCGATCCGGCGAGTCGCGCCTCGCCGTCGCGGGTGGCGTGCAGCTGAATCCGAGCGAGCAGAGCGCGCGGATCGCCGAGGGTTTCGGCGGGCTGTCCGACGCGGGCCGGGTGCGCACCTTCGATGCGGCGGCCGACGGCTACGTCCGCGGTGAGGGCGCGGCGTTCGTGGTGCTGAAGCGGCTCGCCGAGGCTCGCGCCGACGGCGACCGGGTCTACGCGGTGATCCGCGGCAGCGCCGTCAACCACGACGGCACCGGCGTCGGACTGGTGGTGCCGAATGCGCGCGCACAGGCCGAGGTACTGCGGGCGGCGCATCGGCGCGCCGGTATCGAACCGGCCGCGGTGCAGTATGTGGAATTGCACGGCACCGGGACCCGGGTCGGCGATCCGATCGAGGCCGAGGCGCTCGGCCTGGTCTTCGGCGCGGGTCGCACCGGGCGTCCCGCGCTGCGGGTGGGTTCGACGAAGACGAATATCGGTCACCTCGAGGGCGCCGCGGGCGCGATCGGCCTGGTGAAGACGGCGCTCGCGGTGTCGCACGGAGTGCTGCCCGCCAGCCTGCATTTCGAAAATCCCAATCCGGCAATACCTTTCGATGAACTACCGGTAGAGGTGCAGACCGCGCAGACGCCGTGGCCGGATGCCGGCGCCGAACGGATCGCCGGTGTCTCGTCGTTCAGCGTCGGCGGCACCAATTGCCATGTCGTACTTGCCGAACCGCCCGCGGCGCTGGCCAGGAATCGGGAATCCGGCCCGGCCGCGTCCGCGCGGATGCTGCCGTGGGTGCTGTCGGCGCGCGACGATCGGGCGCTGCGGGCGCAGGCGCGCCGCCTGGCCGAGCAACTGGCCGAAAATGGTTCGCGGCCTGCGGATCTCGCGTACTCGCTGGCGGCTACCCGGGAGGCGATGGAATATCGGGCGATCGTGCTCGCGGATTCGGTCGCGACCGCGGGGCCGCTGCTGCGGGAGGTGGCCGACGGCACTCGGACCGGCGTGGTGGACCGGATCGTATTCGAGCTGGCCGAGAATCCGTCCGGCGCTGCCCGGTTGGCGGCGCGGCTGCTGGTGCGTTCGGCTCTGTTCCGCGAACAGCTGGCGGCGGTCGATCCGTTCTTCGGGCGGTCGGTGGTGGACGACCTGCTGGCGGGTGAACCGGAATCGATCTCGCGGCCGGTGCATTTCGCGATTTTGTCCGCACTCGTCGAGTTCTGGCGGCGTCACGGCATCGATCCGGCCGGTCTCCGCGCGGCCGGACCGGTGTCGCTGCTGGCCGCCGCGGTCGCCGCGGGGGCGTTGCCGCTACGGGAGGCGGCGGGTATCGCTTCGCGTGCCGACGCCCAACCGGAGACGATCGCGGAGCCGCGGATACCTGTCTTCGTAGCTGGGCCTACCGAATCGCCGTCCGCGTCGGACGATCCACGCTGCTTGCCTGCTGACGGAAATGCGGCCGAGTCATCGTGTGCGCCAGCGGATTTCGCGTCAGCCGAGGTGGGCGGCCCGCACAGGTCAACGGCCGATACCGGCGAATTACCGCACGCACCCGCCTCGACCGAGGCGGGAAACATCGCCGCGAGCTTGTCTGCGAGCGACATCGCCGAATTGCTGTGCGCGCCTGACGCCTTCGCTTCGATCGCGCCGCGAGATCTGCCCGTTGGCATGGTCGCGATGGATACGGCATTCGGCGGTGGATCGCCCGAGTTCGTCGACCTTCCGCTATATGCTTTCCAAGGCGACGACCATTGGTGGTCGTCCACGGAAGAGGTTGCCGCGCAGGAGAATTCGCCGAGACCGCGTACGGCGGGCGAATTGCGCGACGCCGTGCGCGCCGAGATCGCCGCCGTACTCGGCGACGAAACGGCCGACCCCACCTCGACGTTCCGGGATCTCGGATTCGGCTCGCTGCTGGCCGTCGAATTGCGAAACCGGTTGAGCGCGTTGACCGGTCTGCGGCTGCCGACAACGGTCGTATTCGACCACCCGACCCCCGATCTGCTCGCGGCGCACCTGGTCGCGCTGTCCGCTGGCACGCCGGTGGATGAACCCGTCCCGGTCGTCTCGGCGCATGGCGATGAGCCGATCGCGATCGTCGCGATGGCCTGCCGCTATCCGGGTGGTATTCGCTCGCCGGAGGATCTGTGGCGGGTGGTCGTCGACGGCGTCGACGCGATTTCGCCGTTCCCGGCCGATCGCGGCTGGGATATGGCGGCGCTGGCCGACGATCCGGCCGTCGTGGTGCGCGAGGGCGGCTTCCTGCGCGATGTCGACCAGTTCGACGCCGCGTTCTTCGGTATCGCGCCGCGCGAGGCGCAGGCGATGGATCCGCAGCAGCGGCTGCTGCTGGAATGCGCGTGGGAGACCTTCGAACGCGCCGCGATGGATCCGATGTCGTTGCGCGGCAGCCGAACCGGTGTGTTCATCGGCACCATCGCACAGGAGTACGGCCCACGGCTGCCGGAGGCGGGCGAATCGACCGGCCTGCTGTTCACCGGCACGACCAGCAGCGTCGCCTCCGGACGGGTGGCGTATGTGTTCGGGCTGGAAGGGCCCGCGCTGACCATAGATACCGCCTGTTCGTCCTCCCTGGTCGCGCTGCATCAGGCGGCGCTGTCGCTGCGCTCCGGAGAGTGCGGGCTCGCGCTGGCCGGCGGGGTGACGGTGCTGCCGTCGACCGGTATGGTCACCGAATTCTCCCGGCTCGGCGCGCTGTCGGCGGACGGCCGGTGCCGGGCCTTCGCCGCGGGCGCGAGCGGATTCGGGCTGGCCGAAGGCGTGGGTTTACTTCTGCTGGAACGGCTTTCGGACGCGCGGCGGCTCGGGCATCCGGTGCTCGCCGTGCTACGCGGGTCCGCGGTCAATCAGGACGGTGCGAGCAATGGGCTCACCGCGCCGAACGAATCGGCGCAGCGGCAGGTCATCGCGCAGGCGCTGCGCTCGGGCGGATTGACGCCGGCCGACGTCGACGCGGTGGAGGCGCACGGCACCGGAACCGCGCTCGGCGACCCGATCGAGGCGCACGCACTGCTGGCCACCTACGGCCGCGACCGGGAGCGGCCGCTGCTGCTCGGCTCGCTGAAATCGAATATCGGGCATGCGCAGGCCGCGGCGGGCGTCGGCGGTGTGATCAAGATGGTGCTCGCACTGCGGCACGAGTTGCTGCCGAAGACGCTGCACGCGGAACAGCCCACCGCACATATTGATTGGGCATCCGCGCCGATGCGGTTGCTGACCGAGCCGGTGCCGTGGCCGCGGCGGGATCGGGTGCGCAGGGCGGGTGTTTCGTCATTCGGCGTATCCGGCACTAACGCGCACGTGATCGTCGAGCAGGCGCCCGAGGAACCGCCGAGCGTCCCGGTGCGGACGGATGTAGCTCTCCCGCTGTTGATTTCGGCGAAGACGCGGCAGGCGCTGCGGGATCGAGCGCAGCAGCTGGATGCGACGCTGGCCGCCGACCCGGGCATCGATATCGCCGAACTGGCTGCGTCCCTGGCGATTACCCGCACGCACTTCCCCTGCCGGGTGACCATTCCGCCGGGCGAACCGGCTGCGGTCCGGGATGCGTTGCGGCAGCTCGCCGCCGGGGAAACGGATCCCCGGGTCGTTTCGAATGCCGGGCGCACCGTATTCGTCTTCCCGGGTCAGGGCTCGCAGTGGGTCGGCATGGGGCGGGCGCTGCTGGCCGCGTCGCCGGTGTTCGCCCGCCAGCTGCGGCGCTGCGCCGACGCGCTGGCCCCGCACCTCGACTGCGATGTGGTCGAGGTGCTACGGCGTGGTGACGCAGCGGATTTCGAGCGGGTGGAGATCATCCAGCCGGTGCTGTTCGCGGTGATGGTGAGCCTGGCCCGGCTGTGGCAGGCATACGGTGTGGAACCCGATGCGGTGGTTGGTCATTCGCAGGGTGAGATCGCCGCCGCGCATATCGCGGGCGCGCTGTCGCTCGCGGATGCGGCGTACATCAGCGCGGTCCGGGTCCGGCTGCTACAGGATCTGGCCGGGACGGGGACGATGGCCTCGGTGCCGCTGCCCGCCGACCGGGTCGCGCAGCGGCTGGCCGAATACCCCGATATCTACGTGGCCTGCGTGAACAGCCCGTTCCAGACGGTCGTCTCCGGTGGTATGGCCGTGGTTCGCGAGGTGGTCGCGCGCTGGCAGGACGAGGGGGTCGAGGCGAAAACCATTCCGGTGGACTACGCCTCGCACTGCCCGCACATCGACGCGATGCGCGATGAACTGCTGGCCGCGCTGCGGGATGTGACGCCGAAGGCAGCGGATATCGCCTTCTATTCCACCGTCGAAGCCGGGGTTGTCGACACCACCCGGTTGACGGCCGAGTACTGGTGCCGGAATATGCGCGAGCCGGTGCGGCTGGCCGAAACCGCCCGGGCCCTGATCGCGGCGGGGCACGACACGTTCATCGAGGCGAGCCCGCATCCGATCCTGACCGTCGCGCTCGAACAGACCTCGGGCACAACGGATATCGATGCGACCGTGCTGCCGACGCTGCACCGGGAACAGGGCGGGGTAGCGGACCTCTACGGGGCGCTCGGCCAGGCTCATCTGGCGGGACGGAGCGTCGACTGGGCGGCGGTGCGCGCCGATACGGCAGGGCGCGGCGGGATCGTCTTCGTCTTCCCCGGCCAGGGTTCCCAGTGGGTCGGCATGGGGCGGGCGCTGCTCGATTCGTCGCCGGTGTTCGCACATCATCTGCGGGCCTGCGCCGACGCGCTGGCCGCACATGTCGACTTCGACGTCGTCGAGGTGTTGCGGCGGGGCGACGCCGCGGATTTCGGGCATGCCGAGACGATTCAGCCGATCCTGTTCGCGGTGATGGTGAGCCTGGCCCGGCTGTGGCAGGCATACGGCGTGGAACCCGATGCGGTGGTTGGTCATTCGCAGGGTGAGATCGCCGCCGCGCATATCGCGGGTGCGCTGTCGCTGGCCGATGCCGCGTACATCTGTGTCGCGCGGGCCACGACGATGGAGCCGCTGTCCGGAACCGGGACGATGGCCTCGGTGCCGCTACCGGTCGAGCGGACCGAACCGTGGCTGGCCGATTATCCGGACCTGTACGTCGCGGGGGCGAACAGTCCGGTGCAGACGATCGTGTCCGGCGGCCGAGCGGCGATCGCGGCACTGATCGCGCGCCTGCGGGAGGCGGGCATAACCGCGAAACCCATTGCGATGGACTATGCCTCGCACAGCCCGCACGTCGACGTGGTGCGCGAGGACCTGCTGACCGCCCTGCGGGACGTGACGCCGGAACCGTCGGATATCGCCTGCTATTCGTCGGTGCGCGGTGCGGTCATCGATACGCGCGAGCTCACCGCCGAGTACTGGTGGCAGAACCTGCGGGAGCCGGTGCGCTGGGATGCGACGGTGCGCGCGCTGATCGCGGCGGGGCATCGGGTATTCGTCGAGGTGAGCCCGCATCCGATCCTGACCGTCGCGGTCGAGCAGATCGCCGAGACGGTGCCGGACGCCGAGATCGCCGCGCTGGCCACCGTGCGGCGGGGCCGCGACGGGCTCGACGAATTCACCGCGAGTATCGACCAGGTGCTGGGTGGCACCGACCGGACACTCGGTGTGCCGCGAATTGCTTTGCCCACCTATCCATTTCAGCGCGAACGCTTCTGGCTCACCGGGCAGCACCGGCGGCGGCGCGGACATCCGGTGCTCGATACCAGGACCGATCTGGCCGGGCGGGACGAGATCGTCTTCGGCGGCACCCTCGGTCTGGACACCCACCCCTGGCTCACCGACCACGTCGTCGAAGGCATGGTGCTGTTGCCCGGCACCCTGTTCCTGACCGCGGCGGCGCATGCGGCCCAGGCCATCGGTTACCGCGTCGTCGACGAATTGACCTTGCAGACACCGGCTTTCGTGCCGGAGCAAGGCGGGCTCGAACTGCAACTGGTGGTCGGTGCGCCCGACGCCGACGGGCGACGGCAGCTCACCGTGCATTCGCGGCGTTCCGCACGGGCCGACGCCTCCTGGCAGGCGCACGCGACGGGCGCGCTCGCGCCGGGTGAACCCGTCGCGGTCGAGCGGATCACTTGGCCGCCCGCCGGCGAACCGGTGACCGCCGACGAAATCTACGACCGGCTAACGGATCTCGGCTATGAGTACGGCCCGGCCTTCCAAGGCATACAGGCCGCGTGGCGCGTGAACGATTCGATCTATCTATCGCTTTCGCTGCCGGAAAATATCGAAACCCGAGGCTACGATGTACATCCGGCGCTGCTCGACGCCGCACTGCAAATGGCGGCCCTCGACGGCGCCACCGCCGCCGGGCGGGTGGTGCTGCCCTTCGCCTGGCACGGTGTGCGAGTCGGTGAGGCGCCATCGTCCACGCTGCGCGCCCGATTGACCTTCACGAGCGACCAAACGATGTCGGCGGTGCTCTGGGACGAGGAGGGCAATCCGGTTGTCACCGCCGACAAGCTGACATTGCGACCGCTGCCCGCCGCGGCCGCCGACGCGAGCGAAGTGGTGCGCCAATGTCTGTTCCGGGTCGGCTGGGAGCCACTAGCCGCATCGGGAATCCCGTTGCGGCAGACGGACACATGGGCGGTACTCGGCGACCCGGCCGCGCTCGCACCTGATCTGGACGGCATTCGCGTCGCCACGGACCTGGCCCAGCTGGCCGAATCGGTGCCGCAGGTGATATTCGTACCGCTGATTGCCGCCGGGATTGATCCGGCCGCAACGATTCCGGCCGCGGTCAGCGCCGCGGTGCACGCGGTGCTCGGCCTGGTGCAGGCATGGCTTGCTGATCGGCGGTTCGCCCGGAGCAGGCTCGTTTTCGTGACGCGAGCCGCGGTCGGCACCGAAACCGATACCGGTCCAATGGATCTGGTCAACGCGCCGATCTGGGGTCTGCTGCGGTCGGCTCAGTCGGAACATCCCGATCGGTTCGTCCTGCTCGATGTGGACGACACCGCGAGTGCGGATCTGATTGCCCGCGCGCTCGGCAGTGGCGAACCCGAGCTTGCGCTGCGCGAAAACCGGTTGCTGGCACCGCGATTGACTCGATACCAGCCGACGGCGCCGGCCGTCCCGTTCGACGCGGAAAGCCGCGTGCTGATCACCGGCGGGCTCGGGGCGATCGGCACACTGGTGGCGAAGCATCTGGTGCGCAGGCATGGCGTGCGCAGGATGATCCTGGTCGGGCGGGGCGGTTCGGACAGCCCGCACGCCGCCGCGGTGGTAGCGGAATTGGCCGGACTCGGCGCGACGGCCGAGGTGCATGCCTGCGACGCGGCCGACCGCGACGCGTTGGCCGCGCTGCTTGCCGAGGTGTGCGCGGACGGACCGCTGGACGCCGTGGTGCATGCGGCCGGTGTGCTGCGCGATGCCACGGTGCAGCTGATGACGCCGGAGCAGGTGGATATCGCGTTGCGCCCCAAGGTGGCGGCGGCGTGGAATCTGCACGAGCTCACGAAAGAGCTTCCGCTGCGGGCCTTCCTGGTGTTCTCGTCGATCGCGGCCACGCTGGGCAATGCCGGTCAGGCGAATTACGCGGCGGGCAACGCATTCCTCGACGCCATCGCCCAGCAGCGCACCCGGCTGGGTTTGCCTGGGAAATCGTGTATTTGGGGGCTGTGGTCGCTGCCGGACGGCATGGCCGCCGGGCTCGGCGATGTCGATCTGCGCAGGCTGGCCAGGGCGGGCGTGCTGCCCATCACCGCCGACGACGGGATGGAACTGTTCGACGCGGTGGCGGGCGCCGACCTTCCGGCCGTCGTCGCGGCGCGGTTCGATACGCAGGCGCTGCGCGGGCTGCGCGCGGTGCGACCGCTGTTGTCGGGGTTGATCCGCAGGCCCGCGCGCCGGGCGGCCGCGGATACGCCCGACGACAGCTCGGCGTGGGTGCGGCGGATGCGTGCGCTGCCCGCCGCCGAGCGCGCGGCCGCCGCGCTTCGTTCGGTGCTCGCCGAGGTGGGTGTGGTGGCGGGCGGCGGCTCGGTCGATGCCGGAATGACGTTCCGGGACTTGGGATTCGGCTCGCTGATGGCGGTGGAACTGCGCAATCGGCTGGTCGCGGCGACCGGGCTGCGGCTGTCGTCGACCACGGTATTCGACCATCCGACGCCCATTCTGCTGAGCGAACACCTGGCCGCACTGGTCGGCGCCGCCGAGGCCGAGCCGGTGCGGGCGCCCGCGGCGGTCACCGCGCCGGAGCGGGATCCGATCGCGATCGTCGGGATGGCCTGCCGGTATCCGGGCGGTGTCGAATCACCGGAAAGGTTGTGGCAGTTGGCCGCCGACGGCGTCGACGCGATCGGCGCGTTCCCGGCCGATCGCGGCTGGGACCTCGCGGCGCTGTTCGATCGCGGGATCGGCACCAGCTACGCGCGGGAGGGCGGATTCGTCAGCGGCGTAGATCTTTTCGACGCGGCCTTCTTCGGCGTCTCCCCGCGCGAGGCCGCGGCGATGGATCCGCAGCAGCGGCTGCTGCTGGAGACGGTGTGGGAGGTGTTGGAGCGGGCCGGAATCGTGCCCGAGACCCTGCGTGGTACGGAGACAGGGGTTTTCATCGGCGCGTCCTCGATCGATTACGGGCCCCGGCTGCATCAGCCGACACCGGAGTCGGCGGGATATCTGCTCACCGGCACCGCAGCCAGCGTGCTGTCCGGGCGGGTGGCGTATTCGCTGGGCTTGGAAGGCCCGGCCATCACGGTGGACACCGCGTGCTCGTCATCGCTTGTCGCACTGCACCTTGCGGCTCGGTCGCTGCGGTCGGGCGAATGCTCGCTCGCGGTTGCCGGTGGGGTGACGGTGCTTTCGACGCCGGGCATCTTCGCCGAGTTCTCCCGCCAGCAGGGCCTGTCCGCGGACGGGCGCTGCCGGGCCTTCTCTGCGGATGCAAACGGCACCGGTGCCGCGGAGGGCGTCGGCGTGCTGCTGGTGGAGCGGCTGTCGGACGCGCGGCGGCTCGGGCATCCGGTGCTCGCGGTGCTGCGCGGGTCGGCCGTCAATCAGGACGGCGCGAGCAACGGGTTGACCGCGCCGAACGGGCTGGCCCAGCGCCGGGTGATCGAACAGGCTTTGCGCTCGGCCGGATTGACGCCCGATGAGGTGGATGCGGTGGAGGCGCACGGCACCGGAACCCGATTGGGCGACCCGATCGAGGCACAGGCCGTGCTGGCCACCTACGGCCGGGACCGGGAACGGCCGCTGTGGCTCGGCTCGCTGAAATCGAATATCGGGCACGCGCAGGCCGCGGCGGGTGTCGGCGGCGTGATCAAGATGGTGCAGGCGCTGCGGCACGAACTGCTGCCGCGCACCCTGCACGTGAGCGAGCCGACGCCGCACGTGGATTGGGCGGCGGCGCCGGTGCGACTGCTGACCGAGCCGGTGCCGTGGCCGCGGGATACGCGGGTGCGCCGGGCCGCCGTCTCCTCGTTCGGGATTTCGGGGACCAATGCCCATGTGATCGTCGAGCAGGCGCCGGATCCGGTCGACGACGCGCCGCCGGAACGTGGACCGGTGGTGCCGCTGCCGCTGCTGCTTTCCGCGAAAACCGAACCGGCGCTGCGGGATCAGGCCCGGCGGCTGCATACGCTGCTGACCGAGCGGCCGGAGCTGGAACTCGCCGACGCCGCGACGACGCTGGCCACCGCGCGCACCCATTTCGCGCACCGGGCGGCGGTCACCGCGGCCGATCGGTCGGGCATGCTGGAAAGCCTTGCGGCACTTGCCGATAGCGGCACCGCCGCGCCGCGTGAAACCTCGGCCGCCGGTGTGACATTCCTGTTCGCGGGTCAGGGCACGCAGCGGCCCGGCATGGGCGCCGAACTGTACCAACAGTTCCCGGCCTTCGCCGAGGCATTCGACCGGGTATGCGCGGCATTCGCGCCGCATCTCACCAGACCATTGCCGGATATCGTTTTCGCGCGGCCGGATTCGCCGGAGGCCGAGCTGCTGCGCGATACCGCGTACGCGCAGCCCGCGCTGTTCGCCTACGAGGTCGCGCTGTATCGCCTCGTGCACTCGTGGGGGCTGCGCCCGGATACGGTGCTCGGCCATTCGCTGGGGGAGTTGGTCGCCGCGCATATCGCGGGCGTGCTCACCCTGGACGATGCCGCGACCCTGGTCGCGGCGCGCGGACGGCTGATGGGCTCGGTTTCCGAACCGGGCGCGATGGTTTCCGTCCATGCCGGGATCGGCGCGGTACAGCGGGTGCTGGCCGGTGCCGGGGACCGAGCCGGGATCGCGGCCGTCAACGGTGACCGGTCGATCGTCGTATCGGGCGCCGCCGATGTCGTCGGCGCCGTCGCGGACCGGCTCGCCGCACAGGGCGTCAAAACCACCGCGCTGGAGGTGCGTTCGGCCTTCCACTCGCCGCTGATGGATGCCGTCCGCGCCGAATTCGGCGGTATCGCCGCCGAATTGACCTACCACCAGCCCGAGCTGCGGATGATCTCCACGGTGACCGGGCGAGTGGTCGGCGGCACGGAACCGCTCGACGCCAGGTACTGGGTGCAGCAGCTGCGCGAACCGGTGCTGTTCGCGGCGGGTCTGCGCGCGGCCGAATCGGCAGGGGCGGGCAACTTCGTCGAAATCGGCCCGGATGGCACGCTTTCCGGTCTGGTGCGGGCCGCGGCGAACGGTTCGGTCTACACCCTCCCGAGCGGATCCGCCGGTTACCATCCGCCGCTCACCGCACACGGCGTGGTGCCGCTGCAACGGCGCGACCGGCCCGAGGCGCTGACCCTGATGGGCGCACTGGGCGCGGCCCATGTCGCGGGTATCGATATCGATTGGCCCAGGGTGGTCGCGCCGTGGGGCGGCCGACGAATCCCCTTGCCCACCTATGCCTTCCAACGTCGCAGGTACTGGCTGGCCCCCGCGACGGCGCCCGCGGTGCGCGGCCGGCTCGGCCATCCGATCCTGGGAGCGGGAGTTCCGGACGCCGATCGGACCGTTTGGTCGGGATCGATCGCGCTGGCCGAACATCCTTGGCTCGCCGCGCATGTGGTCGGCGGTCGGACGATCCTGCCCGCGCCGGTCCATCTCGAATTGGCGCATCGAGCCGCCGTCGAGGCCGGATACGCCGGTGTCGCCGAACTCACCGTCGAGCGACAGCTGCCGATACCGGCGACCGGCGGCGTCGATGTCCGGGTGGTGCTGGAGGCCGATTCGAATTCGCTTGTCGTCTACGGGAAGTCGGACGGGGACGCGGATTGGGTGCGGTACGCCGGTGGTGCGCCCGCTACCGAAGCGGCGGTGCCAGGGGAGAATTCCGAGCCGCAAACGATGGGTCCCGGACAGCAGGCGGTGTTCGAGGCGGAGACCGAACCGCCGACATACGCGCAGCCGCAGGCGATGCCGGAAACAAACCCTCAGCCGCGGTTGGGAGCAGAGCCGGAGACAGAGACCGCACCGGATCCGGAGACCACGTCCCCTCCGATCGACCGCGACGAGATCTACCGCAGGCTCGCGGAAGTCGGCCTGAATTATGGCCCGGAGTTGCGCGGCCTCACCGCGCTGCGGTTGCCGAACAGAACGAGCCGCGCCGCCAACGAGATTCGTGCGGAGGCCGAATTGCTTGCGCCACTGCCGACCGAGGCGCAGTCCTACGATCTGCATCCCGCGCTGCTCGACACCGTCATGCAGGCGATTGCCGTGGCCGCGGCGGTTGATGGCGGTCCGATGCGAATTCCCGTCGCATGGAAGGGATATCGCGTCTATCGGCCGGGCGTCTCCCATGTCGGCGTCCGCATTGTGCGGCGGGGCGATGACGACTACCGGGTGGAGTTGCGCGATCGGGCGGGCGCGCCGGTCGCCGCGATCGATTCCGTCACCGTACGGGCGACCGCGACGCCGAGCGAGCGTGCTGAGCTCCGAAGGTATTCCTGGACACCGGTTTTCGACGATGGATCGGTGCGCGATACGCCACGGGTCGCCGTGCTGACCAAGCGTGCGGGCGCCGCGGTCGACCGGCTCGGCGAATGCCTGCGCGCCGATATCCACGCCGATGTGATCGGCCTGCTGACCGCACTCGGTGCGGCGGGTCGCGGCACGCCGGAGTGCGTGGTGCTGCCCTATGCCGACGGCGACCTGCGCACCGTGCTGACCGAGGTACGCGAGCAGATCCAACAGGTCTGTGCCGCAACGGAATTGGCCCGCTGCCGGATAGTCGTCCTGACAAGGGGCGCGCTGTCCGTCGACGCGGAGCCACGGGCGGTCGACCCGGTGGCCCGGGCGGTCTGGGGTATGGTCCGAGCGCTGCGACCCGCTGCGGAGCAGCCGCTTTTCCTGATCGACGAGGACGGATCCGATGCCGCCGCGGCGGTTTTGGACCGCGCCCTGCTCGGCGACGAATCGCGGCTGGCCGTGCGCGGCGGCCGAATGTATCGTGCCGACCTGGTCGAGCAGTCGGCGCCCGCACTGGAACTGCCGCCGGATCCGTTCTGGCGCTTGAACTATGCGGCGGTCGGCGCACCGGACGACATCACCGTCGTCGTCGCACCCCGGTCGAATAGGCCGCTGGTTCGGCACGAAGTGCGGGTCGCGTTGCACACCGCCGGCGTGAATTTCCGTGACGTGCTGATGAATCTGGGTGTGGTCTCGCCGCGCGCGGGCACGCCGGAGGATTCGACCGTGCAGAACGCCGAGGGCGCGGGGGTGGTGCTCGAGGTCGGGCCCGGCGTCGACCGGCTGCGGCCCGGCGATCGGGTGATGGGTCTGTTCGACGAGATGAGCCCGGTCGCCATCGGCGATCACCGGCTGCTCGCGCGGGTGCCCGACGGTTGGTCGCTGGCCGACGCCGCCTCGGTGCCCGTCGCATTTCTCACGGCGTACTACGGACTTTCGCGGCTCGGGCAGGTGCGTCCCGGTGAGCGGGTGCTGATCCACACCGCGACCGGCGCGGTCGGGATGGCGGCCATCCAGGTGGCCAGGCAACTCGGCGCGGAGGTGTTCGCGACGGCAAGTCCCGGCAAATGGCCGACGCTGCGCGCGCTCGGCATACCCGACGATCACATCGCGTCGTCGCGCGATGCCTCGTTCGAGGAGCGATTCCGCGCGGATACGCCTGGACGGCCGGATATCGACGCGGTGCTGAACTCGCTGGCCGGACCGTTGACCGACGCGTCGCTGCGGCTGCTCACGCCGCCGCCGGGCGCGCGGGCCGGGCGGTTCCTCGATATGGGGAAGACCGATCCGCGCGATCCGGCCGCGGTGGCCGACGAATACTCGGGTGTCGCATACTCCCGCTTCGATATTCGCGATCCCGGACCCGACGGGGTGCGTGGTCTGCTCGACGAGTTGATCGAGCTGTTCGAGGCGGGCAGCCTGACCCCGATTCCGACAACGGTCAGCCATGTGACCGAGGCGCGGCAGGCCTTCCGCACCATGGCCGAGGCGCGGCATCTGGGCAAGGTGGTGTTGCGGCTCAGGGACTGGCCGACCGATCGCGCGGTGCTGCTCACGGGTGGGATGACGGCAGCGATCGCCCGGCACCTGGTCGGCGCGCACGGGGTGCGGTCGCTGGTATTCGTCGACGGACCGGGTCAACAATCCGATGCCGACCTGGTTCGGGAACTCGGCCAGCTCGGTGCGGAGATAGCAACGCGCACAGCCGATCTCGGTGACAGAACCGCGGTGGCCGCGCTGCTCGACGAACTGGACCGGTCCGGTATCCGGCTCGGCGCGATCGTGCACGCCGCCGTAACACCCACCGCACCAACGGATCTCGACAGGATCCTGGACGCGACGGCACATCCCGCCGCACATCTGCACGAGCTGACGAAGCAGCTGGACCTTTCGGCGTTCGTTCTCCTCGCCGAGCCCGCGGCCACGCCGGAGCACGCCGCGGCCAACGCATACCTCGACGGTCTGGCGGAGGCCAGGGCAGCCGCCGCGCTGCCCGGCCTCTCGATCACGGTGCGGCCCTTGGAGATCACGCCGCAGTGGTTGCGGCTGTTCGATCGAGCGGTCGCGCTCGGCTCGGGGACGGTGGTCGTCGCGTCGCCCGGCGACAGCCCGGCTCCCGCCGCGGTGCCGGAAACGGGTGCCGCGACCGCGAATCTGCTGCGCCTGATCTGCACCGCGACGGCGGAGGTGCTCGCGCTCGCACCCACCGAAGTCGTCGCACCGGATGCGCATTTCCGTGAGCTCGGGCTGACCTCGCTCGGTGCGATCGAACTGCGCGACCGGGTGTCGGAGGCGACCGGGGTGCCACTGCCGCCGACCCTGGTATTCGACTATCCGACACCGAACGATCTCGTGGAATACCTTGGCACACAATCATTTACGAGGGGAATCTGATGGCGGCCAATGCCTGGATCACCGTATTCCACGCCAAACCGGCGGCGGCCTACCGGGTGGTGTATTTCCCGCATGCCGGCGGTACGGCGGGCACCGCGCTGCCGCTCTCGGCGGCGGCCCCGCCGAGCGTCGAGGTGGTGGCCATCGAATATCCGGGCAGGCAGTGGCGGCGGTCCGAGCCGCCCGCCACCGATATCCGGCAGTTGGCTCACGGTGCGGCGCGGGCGCTGCTCGAACTCGGCGACCGGCCGACCGTGCTTTTCGGTCACAGCATGGGTGCGATCGTCGGCTTCGAGGTCGCCAGAATGCTTGCGGCCGAAGGCTCCGATGTCGTCGGCAGATTGTTCGCGTCGAGCAGCGGTCCGCCGTCGCGACCGCGCAGGCGCGCACCGGACGCGGGGATGAGCGATGCCGAACTCGTCGCCGAAATGCGTGAGCTGGGCGGCACGGACGAGACGCTGTTCGCCGATCGGGAGGCATTGCAACTCATGCTGCCCGCACTGCGCGACGACTACCGGGCGATGGCGTCCTATATCTGTCCGCCCGGCGAGATCGACGCGCCGGTCACCGTGTTGTTCGGCCGGGACGACCCGTCGATCAGCTACCGTTCGGCTCTCGAATGGCGTTGGCACACAAGGGGTTCGGTTGAAGTGCAGACCTTCCCGGGCGGCCACTTCTATCTGAACCGGTGCACGCGGGACGTGATCGAGACGATCCTGGCGCATTTCGAACTGCTGGCGAGCGCAGGGAAGCAGGAGCTGTCATGACGCTGACCGCCGACGGCGCGGCCGCGAAATCCGTTGGGCCGATTCTCGATCCGATCGCCGGGACCGCCTTCACCGGCAGCCTGGTGCACGCGACGTACACCAGGGGCGGTGGGTGGGGCGATCCGGTGCTCGCGCCGATCGGCGCGCTGGACATGCACCCCGCCATGCGCGGATTGCACTACGGCCACATCGTTTTCGAGGGTTTGAAGGCGCATCGCGGCGCCGACGGCTCGGTCGCCGTCTTCCGCCCCGACGCGCACGCGCGGCGCTTCCGGCGGTCGGCCCGCCGGATGGTGATGCCGGAGGTGCCGGAGGAGCTGTTCCGGGCCGCGGTGGACGAACTCGTCGCCGCCGATCATGCCGCGCTCTCCGACGATCCGCGGCACAGCATGTACCTGCGCCCGCTGCTGTTCGGATCGGACGCGAATCTGATGTTCCCACCCGCGGACGAATATCGCTTCCTGATGATGGCGATGATCATCGGCGACTATTTCGGCGATCATCCCGGTGCGATCGCGGTTTCGGTGTGTCGCGATCAGTGCCGCGCCGCGCCCGGCGGCACCGGGAATATCAAATGCCCTGGCAATTACGCGGTGGCGATCATGGCGCAGCAGCGGGCCGCCGCCGCGGGTTTTCAGGAGGTGGTCTGGCTCGATCCGGTCGAGCGCCGCTGGCTGGAGGAATTGAGCGGGATGAACCTGTTCCTGGTCCGGTCCGGGAACGGCGCGGTCGAGGTGGTGACGCCCGAACTCACCGACACCATCCTGGCGGGCGTCACCAGGGATTCGCTGCTCACCCTGGCCGCCGACGCCGGATACCGGGTGTGCGAGGAGCGGATCTCGATCGATCAGTGGCGCGACGGGTGTGTGTCCGGGGTGATCACCGAGGCGTTCGCGGCGGGGACGGCCGCGGTCGTCGCGCCGATCGGGCGGGTCGGTGACGCCGCGGGCGATTTCACGGTCGGTGATGGGACCGCGGGGCCGGTGGCGCTGGCGTTGCGCGGCGCGCTGGTCGATCTGCATCGCGGCGTGGCGCCGGGTCATGCCGATTGGCGCCACGTCGTTTCGGGTTGCCCTTCCGATGCGCGCCGGTAGCGGCCTGGTCGAGGCGGGTATGGGCCGTTTTTGCTGCGCCATCATGCGCCACGGAGGTGTTGACCTAGCGCCATGATGGTGCCATTCTGGCGCTATGCGGCGCCGTTACATCTATCCGGCCCGAATCCGTCGATAGCCGCAGAGTTCTGGAAAGGAATCCGATGTTCGCCCGTCTGGGATCCCTGGTCGTCCGCCATCCGTGGCTGACCATCGGCGCGTGGTTGGTCATCGTTTTCGCGGTGGTCGCCACGGCACCGAAGCTCACATCGACCACCGACCAATCCGCCTTCCTACCGAACCGTTTCGAATCGATCCAGGCCGCACAGCTGCAGCAGCAGGCCTTTCCGAACAATGCCGCGCCCGGCGCGCTCGTGGTATTCGAGCGGGGTGACGGCGCGCCGCTCAACGATGGCGATGTCGCGACGGTCGGCGCCATCGCGACGCAGTTGAACGACGCGCACCTGCCGAACGTCACCGCCGTCGCGGCGGGCAAACCGTCGGACAACCGGTTGATCCAGGTCGCGGGCGTGCAGCTGGCCAAGGACACCGGCGTCGGCGACGCCAGGCAGCGCGACGCGATCAACGCCCTGCGCGACGCGCTCGGCCCCAAGGTGTCGGGTACCGCGCTGAAGGCGGGCGTCACCGGGCCCGCGGCGTCCAGCCTGGACGCGCAGAAGTCGGCGTCGAAGGGCCTCGCCGTCATCGGCATCGCCACCATCACGCTGATCCTGGTGCTGCTGCTGGTCATCTTCCGCAGCCCGGTGATCGCACTGCTGCCGATCATCGTCGTCGGCGCGATCTACGCCATGGTGAACGGGCTGGTCGCGATGGTGAACAAGGCCTTCGACCTGAAGATCGACAGCTCGGTCACCTCGATGCTGGTCGTGGTGCTGTTCGGTATCGGCACCGACTACATCCTGTTCCTGATGTTCCGGTACCGGGAGCGGCTGCGCGCCGGGGAGGATCCGAAGACCGCGATGGTCAGCGCCGTCACCCGGGTCGGCGAGGCGATCACCTCGGCCGCGGCCGCGGTGATCATCGCATTCCTCGCGCTGACCCTGTCCACCTTCGGGCTGTTCCGCTCGCTCGGTCCGGCGCTGGCCATCGCCATCGCGGTGACGCTGCTGACCGGGCTGACGGTGGTGCCCGCGCTCGGTTCGCTGTTGGGCACCAAGGTTTTCTGGCCGTCGAAGGCATGGCGGCACGAGCCGAAGGGCGCGGTATTCGCCAGGATCGGCGGTGCGCTCGGCCGGCGGCCCGCCGTGTTCGCCGCGATATCCGGCGGGCTGCTGGTGGTGCTCGGACTGTTCGCCCTCGGCTTCAACCCGACCTTCGACCTCACCTCCGGCTCGACCTCGAACGCCGCCGAATCGGTCGTCTACAGCAAGGAAATGCTCAAGGGGCTGCCCGCGGGTGCCGCCCGGCCGAGCGATGTGCTGCTGCGGTCGCAGACCAGGCTGAATCCCGATCAGCTCAACGCTTTTCGCGGCGCGCTCGCCGGGGTGGACGGGGTCGGGCAGGTGTCCGAACCGCTGCTGTCCCCGGACAATCTGGTCGCCGATTTCCGGGTGACGCTGAAGTCGGCGGCGGAATCGGATGCCGCGCTCGCCACCGTGCGCGGTCCGCTGCGCGATGCCGCCAGGGCGGCGGCCCCGCCGGGAACAACGGCGCTGATCGGCGGCGCGACCGCGGTGTTCGTCGACTTCCGTGACGCGATGAACCACGATTACGCGCTCGTCTTCCCGGTGGCCGCCGTGCTGATCATGGTCGTGCTCGGGCTGCTGCTGCGCAGCCTGGTCGCGCCGTGGTATCTGATGCTTTCGGTGCTGCTCGGCTTCGTGGCCACGCTCGGCGCGGCGGTGCTGGTGTTCCAGCAGTTGCGCCACGAGGTCGGCGTCGTCTTCACGCTGCCGGTGATCATGTACCTGTTCGTCGTCGCGCTCGGCACCGACTACAACATCCTCATGGTGGCCAGGCTGCGGGAGGAGGCGCGGTCCGGTCATGAGCCGAAACAGGCAGCGGCCCTTGCGGTTCGGCACACCGGGCCGACCATCGCGGCGGCCGGGCTCGTGCTGGCGGGCACCTTCGCATCGATGACGCTCGCGGGCAATATCGCACTCTCGGAGATGGGTTTCGCCATCTCGGTCGGCATCGCGATATCCGCATTCGTCATGGCGCTGTTCTGGACCCCGGCGCTGACCGCGCTGATCGGTCGCCGGGCCTGGTGGCCGGGCCGCGGCGCGATCGCGCCCGCCCCAACTCGATTCGAACGGATGACGGCCGCGGTCAGCCGCCGCGGCCGCTGACGAAACGGCGGAATTCGGATGTTCGTACCCGATCTCTATCGCGCACCGGATGATTCGTGGACGGCCGAGCTGATCAGGCGCAATCCGCTTGCCCTGCTGACAAGCAACGGCGGAGCCGACGGCCCGTACGCCACCCACGTGCCGATAATTCCGGATCCGGAAGGCGCGATGGCGATCGGGGCGGGCGCCACCCTGCTCGGGCATATGAACCGGGCGAATCCGCACTGGGCCGCGCTGCGGACCGGCGATCCGGTGCTCGCGGTGTTCACCGGGCCGCACGCATACGTGACACCGACCATCTACGACATCACGCCCGCCGCGCCGACCTGGAATTTCACCGCCGTCCACGTGCGCGGCACGGTCACCAAGATGCCCGACCCGGAGGCGACGCTCGCGGTGGTGCGGGCCACCGTGCGCGCATTCGAGCGGGAATTCGGGTCCGGTTGGGATATGTCGGCTTCGCAGGGGTATTTCCGGCAGCTGCTGCCGGGGGTCGGGGCCTATCGGATCGCGGTGACCGCGGTGGAGAGCATGTTCAAGCTGAGCCAGGAACAGCGGCCGGAGGTCAGGGAGCGGGTGCGGTGCGCATTCGCGGAGCGGGAATGTTCCAGGCATCGTGAGACCGCGCGAATGATGGCCGAACTACCGGAATCTGGGAGATAGCTGGGATTCGCGTCCTGGTGACGGGACAATGCGACTCCCGTTGGCCGATAAGGCATTCCGCGCGGACCCGCCGCCGAGCCGGTGCCCACCGGCGGGACTATGGCAGTCACCATAATGCCGCGGGCACCGGCCCCGCGGCGGATCAGCCCGGAATGACGGCGGCGTGCTGGTCGAAGGTTTGCTCGGCGGCGCGATCGAGGACCATCATCACCCATTCATCGAAATCGATGCCCATATATTCGGCGGCTTTACGCCATGGTCGCAGCCTGCTACTCGCGATCGGGATATGCGCTATTGCGACGCCGACCTGATCCTTTTTATTTTCCTTCTGTTCAATTCCGTTCTGCTCGTCCCGGATGTGATTGCGCAGCTGCTTCGTCGTCCACATACCCTGTTCGGCGCGGTCCAGCCACCAGTCCTGTTCCTCGATGGGCAGTGAGGCGACTTCCGCATGATGTTGGAAACTCAGCTGGGGCCGCCTGCGTTCCAGCGGGAATCGGCGAGAAACCCATGCGTAGTTGCGCAATGTCTGATACTGGAGGCCGGCCGCGCGGATCGCGCGATGGTATCGGTCCGGGAAATAGTGCTTGCCGTAGACGAGCCAATCGCCGAGGCACCAGGTAGAAGAGTCGACCACGCCGGACAGCCGTACGCCCGCTCGCTCCCAGGTCTCGAAGGTCAGCCGTTTGTTGATCTGCAGGCCGACCCTGGTCATCAGGATTTGATGGTTACCCTGTTCGGTCGTGTTCAGATCGGAGGTGGTTTCCGTGGGTGTCACATGTGCCGAGTCACTGCCAACCGTTTTCATAGTTCGAACTCCAAAACCGCGATAGTTACGTGCCTGTCCCATTCGGTGGTTGTCTACGGACTCTGCCCGGACTCGTCGACCGTGCAATGGGTCTGGGCGAGCGTCGATTCGGCGCCGACCAGTGACGCCCATGTTCGGTCTCATGAATAAGCGCCGGAACGCTGGCATCCTTTGTGACTTCCGCACTGATGGACATCGGCTGGCCCCTCCCCACACGAGAAAATAACATTTGCTGGCCATCGCGCTCACCCCAGTTTTCTTGGGGGTTGACCGTCATGATATTCCACGGCGGCGGTCGTCATGGCGCGAATTGATGATCTCTTGTCGATCACATCGCGCACGAGTTAATTTCGTACCAGCCAATGTATCCATATATAAGACCAGTTGGTTCGGTAAATCAGTGAGGTACGCGCGGCGTGGACGTCGGGCGCGAGTGATTCCAGTTGGCAATGCCTATTGACGCGCTTTACTCAGCAGTTGGACATATCGGACAGGGTTTCGGCGCGGTGCCGACTTCTCTGTTGTAGCCGAATGTTGGCCGAATGTACACCGAGTGAAAAACGTCTATTTGCCATCTCTTGCCGATATTCGAGAGCTCGATGACCTTATTTGTAGCGAATACCTCAGCTGCCGCGATCGGAAATTCTCGAGCAGTATTTTTCCGGCAATTCGGGCAATCGGGTCGATGGTAATATTTTGTGCTGTTAATAAAATGCGTCCGCCGGGCGTCCCGACGTTGCGGTGTATCGCCGCGTCGCGTCAGTTCGGGAAATGGACCGTCCGTTGGGCAGTGGTGGATTCAGCGGCGAATGTCCGACTCGCCGTCGTAGTGGCCCTTGGCTGGGCTGAGGTGCGCCGGAGTTCCGATCGCGATATCGAGTGCCTCGGTATGCATGACTCGATATGGCGCACTTATGACGATTCAGCCGCGGCGATAGTGGCGGATGTATTTCGTGGGCCAATCCGATGATCCGGTGAGCTGAATACAGTCCCGGTGCCGGACGATTTCCGGGCCGGCCCGAATGGCACCATTCTATGGCGCCACGGATGGCGTCGCGGTAGGTCTGCCGGGTTATCTGCCGTACCCGTGTCCGGCACGGCGGATTCGCGTACGGCCCGAATAATTACCCATCGCTATATCGGCCGGAATGGTTCGGTGGATTGCTGGTCGACCGCTCAGTCTGTCGCCAGGTCCGCCAGGTCGTCCAAGGTGCCGCGGCGATGGGCGGCGAGCCGCCTGCGCGCCTCGTCGAGGACCGCCGGGCGTCGATTGAACGCGATGCGAACGAGGTGATCGCCCGCCCCGGGCGCCGAGTAGAAGAACTTTCCCGGGGCGACCATCACCCCGGTCTCCCGGACGAGCCGATAGGCGAGTGACTCACAATCCTCACCGGTGAACTCCCGGATATCCGCCATCGTGTAGCAGCCGCCGTCCGGCGGGATGCAGCGGAAGCCGAACTCGTCGAATATCGACACGGCCATATCCCGCTGGACGCTCAGGTCGGTCGGCCGCCAGAAATCGGATTCGGCCGCCGCGCGGGCCGCCGCCTCCTGCAAAGGGGCGGCCGCACCGCCGCACACCGCCGCGTGCACCCGCCGGATCGGCTCGGTCAGCGCGGCAGCGGCGCGCAGATAACCGATCCGCCAGCCGCTCACCGCATGGCTCTTGGACAGGCTGCCGATGACGATGCCGCGCTCGCGCAGTCCGGGGATGTCGGCCGCCGATACGTGCCGGTTCCCGTCGTAGACATAGGCCGAATAGATCTCGTCGGAGATCGCGATGACGTTCCAGCGCTCGCACAGCAGCGCGATCTCGGTGAACTCCGATCGGGTCAGCAGGTGACCGGTGGGGTTGTTCGGCGTGCACAACAGAATGGCCCTGGTGCGTGGGCCGAATGCCGCGCGCAGTTCGGCCGCGTCGTACCGCCAGTCGGGGGCGCGCACGGTCACCGGCCGGGGTATGCCGCCGGCGAGGGCGATCGCGCTGATGAAATTCTCGTAGAACGGCTCGAAGACGATGACCTCGTCGCCGGGGTCGACGGTGGCGAGCACGGCCGAGGTGAGGGCCTCGCTACCGCCGACGGTGATGGTGAGTTCGGTGCGCGGATCGGTCGGCGCGGACAATTCGGCCGCGATACGGCGCCGCAGCTCCGGATTGCCGTCGGGCAGTTCGTATTGATTGACCCCATCGCGCAATGCCGCGCAGGCCGATTCGACCAGACCGGGCGGGGTCGCGGGCGCGCCGGGCACGCCGAGGGCGAGGTCGACGATATCGCGGTCGCGTCCCTCGGCGAGCAATCGGAACAGTCCGCTGCGGGCCAGCGCGCCGACGCGCGCGGCCACCGGGATTCCCGTCATCGCGGCACCGCCGCAGCGTCTAGTTCGTGTTCCGGTCTAATAACTATTCCGGCCGGAGATAAATGAACATCAGTGTGTAACACGAGAACCCGCCTTTATGGAGCGTTTTGTGACCGAAACTCGGCGCGATCCGGTTTTCGGATATCTGATCTATCTGTACGGCATGCCGTCCGGGCGGATTTCCATTTTCCCGGATCCCTGTCCGCGCTGGTAGCGCGCCGGTTCTGCGTTCTGCTGCCGCCTGCTTCGGCGTCCGGGGTGATGTCCTGTTGACGGGACGTCGGCACCGGATTTCGTATCGGTCGCGCGGTAATTGTCGCGGCGCCGATCCAATCTTGACCGGGCCTGTCCGATGCCGCGAGGGTGGTTGATGACCACATGTGCTCCGTGTGGACTTTGTGACGACGAGGGGGCGGCTGCTTTGCGTTCGTTTGGTATTTCGTCGGCGCAGCAGGGGTTATGGCTTGCCCAAAAAATGACGCCGGAGTTTTCCAACAATCCGACCCTGCTCTGGGAAATATCGGGCGCGGTCGATCTCGGCCTGCTTTCCGCCGCGCTGCGCACCGTATTCGGCGAGACCGATGCCGTCCTGGTCAACTTCCGGGAGGACGCGGCCGGATTGCGCCAGGTGATCGGCGCGCCCGGTCGGTTGACGCCGTTCGCTATCGATGTCGGCTCGGCCGACGATCCGGACGCCGCGGCGCTCACGGCGCTGAACGAGCTGGTCGGCGCACCATTCGATCTCGCGAACGACCCGCTCTACCGGGTCGGCACGGTCCGGCTCGCGCCGACGCGACACCTGCTGGTCGTGATCTTCCAGCATCTGGCCGCCGACGGGTTCAGCGCCATCACCATGTTGTCGTCGCGGATCGCCGAGGTTTATACGGCGCTGCACGACGGGCTCGCCGTGCCGCCGCCGCGGTTCGGCGATCCGGCGGCTCTCGTCGATGTGGACGACCAGTACCGGGAATCGGCGCGGTTCACCGACGACGCGCGATTCTGGAAGGAATATCTGGCGGGCGATCCGACACCGGCCCGGCTGCCGCACCCGCGCACCGGCATATTCGAATCGCTCGACCGCGATCCGGACCGGCGTGCGAATCCGGCGGATACCTGGGCGGAATTGGCGGGCGCGATCGGGATGGTCAGCCGCGTCGTCACCATGTCGGGGGCCGAGGCGGACGGGCTGGAGCGGTTGGCCGACCGCGTCGGCGTGCGCGTATCCGCGGTGCAGTCCGCAGCCGTCGCCCTGTTCTGCGCGCGCCGCTGCGGCCTCGACGAACCGCTGTTCACCATGAGCGTCCGGAACCGGCGCGGCGCGGCGGCCCAAACGCCCGGGTTGACTCTGAACCTGATTCCGATCCGGGCGAAGGTCGCGCCCGCGGCGAGTTTCGCCGAGCTCGCCCAGGCCATGGCCGCCGAGCAGCGCCGCGTTTTCGCGCACGCCGACCACCACATCTCCGCCATCCAGCGTTGTGCGGGAACGGCCGCGGCGGTGCGTGACCCGTTCGGTGTGCTGCTCAACCTGATGCCGTTCGTCGCGGCGCCGGATTTCGCGGGCAGTCCGGCGCGATTGTTCCTCGGGCCGTGGGGAATTGCCGACGAACTGGCGATCTCGCTGTACCGGGACGGCGCGCAACATTTCCAGGTCCGGATGGACGCGCCGTCGAATCTGTACAGCGCCGCCGAATTGCGTTGGCTCTGTGACGATCTGGCCGGATTCCTCCGTGCGGTCGTCGAGCGGCCGGATGTGCCGGTCGCCCGGCTGTCGGTGCTGACCTCCGGTCAAACCGACTACCTGCTGACCCGGCTGAACGCGACAGCCGTGCCGACGCCCGCCGCATCGGTCCCGGATCTGGTTCGGCGACAACCGGATTCGGCGATCGCCGTGGTCTCCGGTACTACCGCGCTGACCTATCGGGAGCTGGTCGCGCGGGCCCGCGGGTTGGCCGCGGAGCTGGCGCGGCGCGGTGTCGGGCCGGAGGCGCTGGTGGCGGTGATCCTGCCGCGATCGCTCGATTTGGTTGTCGCGCTGCTCGCGGTGCTGGAGGCGGGCGGCGCGTATGTGCCCGTCGATCCGGGTTATCCGGCCGAGCGGGTGGCGGCCATGCTCGGCGTCGCCCGGCCGGTGCTGGTTCTTACGACGTCCGGGTATGCCGAGGTGCCCGGTGACGCGTATCCGGTTGTGGCGCTGGACGATCTGCGGGCACTGCCCTCGGCGGGATATACCGCCGACGGTCCGGTGGACCGGCTGGCGTGCGTCATGTTCACCTCGGGTTCGACAGGGGAGCCCAAAGGCGTCGGCGTCACCCATCGCGGCATCGTCGACTTCGTCTCGGACCGGAATTGGCGCGCGGGGCAGGAACGAGTGCTGCTGCGCTCGCCGCACACCTTCGACGCGGCCATCTACGAAATGTGGGTGCCGCTGACCCACGGCGGCACCGTGGTGGTGGCGCCGCAGGGTGACCTCGACACCGCCGGGCTCGCCGCGCTGGTCACCAGTCACCGGTTGACTTCGGTCTGCCTGCCCTCCGCGCTGTTGGATCTGCTGGTCGACGCGGATCCGCGCTGCCTGACCGGGCTGGCCAGGGTGGTGACCGGCGGCGAGCGGGTGCGGCCCGCGACCATCTCGCGTGCCATGCGCGCCTGTCCGGACATAACGTTCTTCAACGTCTACGGACCCACCGAGACAACCGTCGGCGCGACAACGCATGTGGTCACCGCCGAGCCGGCCGGAGCGGAACTGCCGATCGGGCGGCCCTACGACAACATGCGGGTCTTCGTGCTCGATCAGGCGCTGCAACCGGTGCCGCCCGGTCAGCCGGGCGAGCTGTACGTGGCCGGTTCCGGTGTGGCCCGCGGTTATCTCGGCAGGCCCGGGCTCACCACCGAGCGATTCGTCGCCTGCCCGTGGGGTCCGGCGGGCGGACGGATGTACCGCACCGGCGATATCGTCGCGCTCACCCCGCCCGGTGCGCTGGTCTTCCTCGGCCGCGCGGACGAGCAGGTCAAGATCCGCGGCTTCCGCATTGAACCCGGCGAGGTCGAGGCGGTGCTGCGGACGCATCCGGCCGTCGCGGGCGCCGGGGTGGTGACGCGCGCCGATCCGGCGGGCGGCGGACGACAGCTGGTCGCGTATGTGGCCACCGCGGGCGATGTCACCATCGCCGAGCTGCGCGCGCACGTCGCGCGACAGCTGCCGGAGTTCATGGTGCCCGCGGCGTACGGGTTGCTCGACCGGTTGCCGGTCAGCGCCAACGGGAAACTCGACCGGACCGCGCTGCCGGAACCCCAGGTCGCCAGCACCGAGTACCGGCCGCCGCGCACCAGGAACGAGCAGGTGCTCGCGCGGCTGTACACCGAACTCACCGGTGCCGATCCGGTCGGCGTCGACGACAATTTCTTTGCGCTCGGCGGGAATTCGCTGCTCGCGCTGCGGCTGGTCAACCAGTTGCGCGCCGGACTCGGCGCCGAGATCTCGATCGGCGCCGTCTTCGACGCGCCCAAGGTCGGCGAACTGGCGCGGCGGCTGGCCATCGGTAAGGGCGGACGTCCGGCGCTGAAACCGGTTGCGCGCCCGGAGCGGATACCGCTCTCGTTCGCCCAGCGGCGGTTGTGGTTCCTGCATCGGTTGGAGCCGTCCGCCACCTACAACGTGCCCGCGGTATTCCGTCTCGCGGGGACGTTGAATCCGGCGGTGCTCGCCACCGCGCTGCGGGATGTGGTCGGCAGGCACGAGGCGCTGCGCACGCTCGTCGCCGAGGATGCCGACGGCATCGCCTACCAGCACGTGATCGCGGTGGATGCGCTCGAGGCGCCCGTGACCGCGGTGTCGCCGGAGTCGGTGGCCGCCGCGGTGGCCGAATCCGCGCGCAGGATATTCGATCTCACCGCCGACCTGCCGGTGCGGGCGGAGGTGTTCCAGGTCGGCTCCGAATACCTGCTGATGCTGGTGCTGCACCATATCGCCGCCGACGGTGAATCCGTTGTGCCGCTAGGCCGGGACCTATCGATCGCCTACGCGGCGCGGCGGGCCGGTCGCGCACCGGAGTGGACCGATCTTCCGGTGCAGTACGCCGATTACACGCTCTGGCAATACGAACTGATGGCCGAAGCATCCGATGCCGACAGTCTCATCGGACGTCAATTCGGTTACTGGCGGCGCGAATTGGCCGGTGTGCGCGGGCCGCTGCGGCTGCCCACCGACCGTCCGCGACCATCCGCGCCGAGCCATCGCGGCGACGTACTCGACTTCGTCCTGGAACCCGAGCTGCGTGCCCGGTCGACCGAACTCGCCGGTGCGCGCGGCGGCACCGAGTCGATGGTTTTACAGGCCGCCCTGTCCGTGCTGCTCTACCACCTGGGCGGCGGCAGCGACATCACCATCGGCGCGCCCGTCGCGGGACGCACCGACGAGGCCTTGGCGGATCTGGTCGGGCTCTTCGTCAACACCTGGGTGCTGCGGGTGCGGCTCAGCGCCGGGCTGCCGTTCGAGCAGGCGCTCGCGCAGGTACGCGATAAAGCGTTGGCCGCGTACGACAATCAGGACGCACCGTTCGACCGCATCGTCGAACTGGTCAACCCCGATCGCTCGCTGGCGTATCACCCGCTGTGCCAGGTGATGTTCACCTGGCAGGCCGAATTGCCGGGCTTCGACCTCGGCGGCGTGCGGGCGGAATGGAATCTCGTCCCGACCGGTACCGCGAAATTCGACCTGTCGTTCACGGTGATCCCCGAATCCGGTGGCGGACTGCGCGGCACCATCGAATACGCCACCGACCTCTTCGACCGCGACACAGTTGCGCGCATCGCGGACTGGTACGGCCGGGTCGTCCGGGAGGTACTCGCCGATCCGGCGCGGGCGATCGGTGCGATCCGGCCGTTCGATGGGGTGCCGGATGTGGGGTCAACGTTCGGTTTTCACGCTGGTGTTGTCCCAGAAGACGTTGCGATACAAGGTTTTTGGCGCACACTGTGTGATGTTCGCCAAGTTGCTGGCGGTAGCGAACTCGGCGAAGACGTTGTTCGGGACATATCGCGCGACGGTGGCCGGGTGGTCGGTCGAGTGGTGGGGGCACGGGACAGCGGTCCGTTGGAGGTTGTCTTGCCGCGCGATGGTGCGGGTGACGGTGGGGTGGCGGGGGCGGGGGATAGCGGTTCGTCGGAGATCGTTCCGCCGGGTGATGGTGGCCGGGTGGCCGGTGGAGTGGTGGGGGCGTGGGACAGCGGTCGGTCGGAGGTTGTCTTGCCGCGCGATGGTGCGGGTGACGGTGGAGTGGCGGGGGTGCGGGATAGCGGTCCGTTGGAGATCGTCCCGCCGGGCGATGGTGGCCGGGTAGCCGGTGCAGTAGTGGGGGCGCGAGATAGCGGGCTGTCGGAGATCGTCTTGCCGGGTGATGGTGCTGGGGCTGGGGAGCTGCGGGTGCTGGGGCCGGGGTTGGCGGCGGTGCCGCCGGGGGTGGCGGGTGAGGTGTATCTGACCGGCGATGTGGCTCGGAATTATCGAGGGAATTCGGGGTGGGTGGCGCGGTGGTTCGTCGCCGATCCGTTCGGCACGGGTGGGCGCATGTATCGGACCGGTGAGCTCGCGCGGTGCGGCCGGGACGGGAAATTGGAGTATGCCGGGCGGGCGGATTGGATTTCGGCCGAGGTGGAGGCCGTGCTCGGTGCGCATCCGGGGGTGGCGGCGGCCGCGGTGGTCGAGGGGGCGGACCGGCGGCTGGTGGGTTATGTGGTGCCGGTGCGGGCGGCGAGCGCCGCGGGCGGCATGGATGTGGACATCAGCGCGGACTTCACCGCGGCCGACCTCCGGACGTTGGCGGCGCGGCGATTGCCCGCGCATCTGGTGCCCTCGGCGATCGTGCTGCTCGACCGGCTGCCCGTCACCGCGACCGGGGAGCCGGATCGGGCGGCGCTGCCCGATCCCGATGAGGCGGGCGGCTCGTATCGCGAACCGGTTTCGCCGACCGAGCGGGCGCTCGCCACGATCTTCGCCGATGTGCTCGGGCTGGACCGGGTCGGTGTCGACGACGACTTCTTCGCCATCGGCGGGGAAAGTATTCGATCCATTCAGGTGGCGGTTCGCGCGCGGGCCGCCGGTATCGCGATCAACACCCGCCAGGTGTTCGAGCACCGCACCGTGGCCGGTCTCGCGGCGGCCGCGGGCATCGCCGATCCGGACCGCCCCGCGCGATTGGCCGAACTCGAGGGCGGCGCGACAGGCTGGGCGCCGTTGTTACCGGTCGCGCGGTACGCGCTCGAATTGGGCGGGGACTGGGCCGATTTCGCGCAGAGCATGCTGCTGGTGCTGCCGCCCGGCGCGGATATCGCGGCGACGGTGACCGCAGTGCTCGACCGGCACGGTGTGCTGCGCACCCGGCTGGTGACCGAACCCGAGCCCGGTCTCGTCGTCGATCCAGTGGCGAATGCGGCCGACCTGATCCGGACGGTCGAATGGGACGGCGGCTGGACGGGCGAGCGGTGGGACCACCTGCTGAATAGCGAATTAGAAGCTGCCGCAGCACAATTGGCACCGGCGTCCGGCGTGATGGCGCGGCTCGTCCAGTTCCGTGCCACCGGCGCGCCGGGCCGGTTGCTGTTGGTGCTGCACCACCTCGTCGTCGATGTCGTTTCGTGGCAGATCCTGATCTCCGATCTCGCCGCCGCATGGGAAGGGGTCGAGCCGCCGCCCGCGACGACATCGGCGCGGCGGTGGGCACACGCGCTGGTCGCCGAGGCCGCGCGCCCCGGCCGAATGGCCGAAATGTCGCTGTGGCGCGGCATTCTCGATGGGCCCGATCCGCTGATCGGTACGCGGCCGCTCGACCCCGCCATCGACCTGACGTCGACGGTCGACAGCGTGCAGGTCGAGCTGCCTGCCGCCGACACCGCGGCCCTGCTCACCGATCTACCCGCCGCATACCGTTGCGGCGCCGCCGACGCCATGCTGGCCGCGCTCGCCGTCGCGGTTCGGCGGTGGCGGGATACCGATGACGACTCGGTCCTGGTCCGCGTCGAAGGCCACGGCCGCGAGGAGCAGATCGTTCCCGGCGCCGACCTCTCCCGCACCGTCGGCTGGTTCACCAGTGTGTATCCCGTCCGGCTCGAAATCCCTACCGCGCCAGGGCCGGGCGCGCTGCTGAAGTCGGTGAAGGAACAACTGCGTGCGATCCCGGACAAGGGGATCGGCTACGGGCTGCTGCGCTATCTCAACCCGGAGACCGGCCCCGTGCTCGCGGCGCATCCACAGGGCCAGATCTCCTTCAACTATCTCGGCAGCCTCCCGTCCGATACGCGCGAGGTCGCCTGGGCGCCTGCGCCCGAAGGACTTTCGGCGCCGGTTGCGCGAAATATGCCCGCGGCGTCCGCAATCGATGTGACCGCCGCCGCGATGGATATCCGGGGCGAGGGACGCCTGCGCGTCACCTTCGGCTTCCCGCGCGGCGTGCTGTCCCGCGCCGAAGTGCGCGAGCTGGCGCGGCTGTGGCAGCAGGCGGCGGCCGAATTCGCAAGGCACGCACGCTCATCGGATGCCGGTGGCCTCACCCCGTCGGATGTCCCGCTCGTCGATGTCGGCCAGCCGGAGATCGATGCGTGGCAGGCCGAGTTCCCGGGCCTCACCGATATCTGGCCGCTCACGCCACTGCAATCCGGGCTGCTGTTCCACGCCTCGATGGCCGAGGGCTTCGACCCGTACCGGGTGCAACTGGTCATTCACCTCGCGGGCCGGGTCGACGCGGACCGGATGCGGGCCGCTGGCCAGGCCGTGCTGGACCGGCACGCCGGTCTGCGCGCCGGATTCGTCACCGGCGCAACGGGAGAACCGGTGCAACTCGTCGTCGCCGGAGTCGCCGTGCCGTGGCAAGAACTCGACCTGCGAACCCTGTCCGATGCGGTGCGCGCCGACGCCCTCGACCGGTTCCTGACCGATGATCTGCACCGCCCCTCCGCCTTCGACCGTCCGCCGCTGCTGCGGTTGGCGCTGGTGCGCACCGAGCCGGAACGCGCGGAACTCGTGCTCACCTCGCACCACCTGCTGATCGATGGCTGGTGCCTGTCGATCCTGCTGCGAGAGTTGTTGAGTCACTACGCATCCGGCGCGGACCGGCTGCCGAGGCCACGAGACTTCCGCAGCTACCTGTCCTGGCTCGCCGAACAGGATCGCGCGGTCTCCGAACAGGTTTGGGTCGACGAGCTGGACGGCATCGATGAGCCGACCCTGCTCGCCGCGCGGTTATCCGCGCGGGCTCCGGAACCCGGAATCGGTCAGGTCGATGTCCCGCTGTCCATTTCGGCGGCCAAGGCGCTCGCCCTGCGCGCGGCGGAGCTCGGCGTGACGGTCAATACGGTCGTCCAGGGCGCGTGGGGTCTGCTGCTCACCGAGCTGACCGGTCGCACCGATGTGGTGTTCGGCGCGACCGTTTCGGGCCGCCCGCCCGCCATCGCGGGTGTCGACGGCATTGTCGGCATGTTCGTCAACACCGTGCCGGTGCGGGTGCGCCGCGCACCCACCGACACCGTCGCGGAATTCCTGACCCGGCTGCAGGCCCGGCAGGCCGCGCTCCTGGAACACCATCACATCGGGCTCGCCGAAATCCAACACCGGACCGGGCTCGGCGTCCTGTTCGACACCCTGGTCGCGTTCGAGTCCTATCCGATGGACCGGATCGGAATCGACGACGCGCGCGCCGCCGCAGGCATCGAGGTCACCGGTCTACGCCCGCGCACCGGCACCCACTATCCGGTGACGGTGGTGGCCACCCCCGACCCGCATGTTCGAATCTCGTTGCAGTACCAGCGATCTCTGCTCGACCGACCCACCGCCGACAATATCGCGACCCGATTCGCGCGGGTACTCGACCTGCTCGCCGGCGCACCGGACCGCCGCCTGGCAACCTTCGATCTGCTGACCCCAGCGGAACACGAGCTGCTATCGCACTACAACGACACCGCGGCACCGCATTCCGCCTCGACAATCCCGGAACTCGTCGAGCGCCAGGCCGCCGCCACCCCCGACGCGATCGCAGTAACCGACGGCACAACGACATCGACCTACCGTGAGCTGTGCACCCGGGCAAACTGGCTGGCGCACAAGCTATTCGAACGCGGCATCCGCCCGGAAACCCTCACGGCCATCGCCCTCCCGCGCTCGGCGGATCTGGTCGTCGCAATGCTCGCAGTATGGCGCGCGGGCGGCGCATATCTACCCGTCGACCCCGAATTCCCCGGGGCACGACTGGAATTCGTCCTCGGCGAGGCGCAGCCGCAACTGATCCTCACCGACGCCAGGACGGTGCGATTGCTGCCGCCATCCGATACACCGAGGCTGACGCTCGACGAGCTCTACGGGGTATCGGATCCGATGGAGGTGCGCGCTGCCGACGGCGGTGTGAGCGCACACGTGGTTGCGGCGAGTCCGGCGTTCGAGGAGTTCGACGGGGTGTCGGATCCGATGGAGGTGCGGGCCGCCGATGGTGGTGGCGCGCCTGCGGTTCGGCGCGCGCGGCCGGACAACCTCGCCTATGTCATGTACACCTCCGGGTCGACCGGGACGCCGAAAGGTGTTGCGATCACGCACGGCAACGTCGTCAACGGTATTGCTCGGCTGATCGACGGGCTTGGGGTCGGGGCGGGGTGGCGGATGCTGGCGGGCACCTCGATCGGCTTCGATGTGTCGGTTTTCGAAATGTTCACCACGCTGAGCACCGGCGGCTGTGTCGAGGTGGTGCGGGATGTGCTCGTGCTGGGGGAGCGGCAGAGTTGGTCCGGGGGCGTAATCAGCACTGTCCCTTCCGCATTCGGTGAACTCACCGAGCGGCTGGCGGGTCGCGTCGCCGCCGATGCGGTGGTTTTCGCGGGTGAGGCGCTGTCGTCGGCGCTGGCCGCGCGGGTGCGTGCCATACTGCCCAGCGCGCGGCTGATCAACGCGTATGGGCAGAGTGAATCGTTCTACGCCACCGCCTTCGCGATCCCTGCGAACGAACTGCCGCCCGCAGACGGCAATGTGCCGATCGGCGGTCCGCTGGGCAATGTCCGGGTGTATGTGCTCGGTCCGGCGTTGCGTCCGGTGCCGCCGGGCGTGGTGGGGGAGTTGTATGTCGCGGGCGCGAGCATAGGCCGCGGTTATCACCGGGCGGCCGGGACGAGTGCGAGCCGGTTCGTCGCCGACCCGTTCGGTCCCGCGGGTTCGCGCATGTATCGCACCGGTGATCTGGCCAAATGGCAGGCGTCGCAGAGCGATTCAATGGGGGATGGTGCCCGGGCGACGGGTGCTCAGGCGCCGCAGAGCGATTCGATAGGAGATGGTGCCCAGGCGGCGGATGGTCAGGCACCGCAAAGTGATTCGATCAGGCACGACGGCGTGCTGGAATATGTCGGCCGGGCGGACGCGCAGGTCAAGATTCGCGGCTACCGGGTCGAACCGGCCGAGGTCGAAGCGGCGCTGGCCGAACATCCCGCGGTCCGGCAGGCCGTCGTCGTCGCCGATCGCACCGGGACGGTGGCGCGGTTGATCGGATACGCGGTCGTCGGCACTGCGGTATCCACCGAGGAATTGCGGAAGTTCGTCGCGGGACGGCTGCCCGCGTACCTGGTGCCCGCGGCGGTCGTCATTGTGGACCGCTTCCCGCTGACGCCGAGCGGAAAGCTGGATCGCCGGGCGCTGCCCGCACCGGAATTCACCGGCACGACATACCATGCGCCGCGAACGCCGGACGAGCACGCGCTCGCAACGCTTTTCGCCGAGGTGTTGGGCGTCGAGCGGGTCGGCATCGATGACGACTTCTTCGCACTCGGCGGCCATTCGTTGCTCGCCACCCGGCTGGTCGGCCGGATCCGGGCGCGGCTCGCGGCCGAGGTGCCGATCAGGGCCGTGTTCGACGCGCCGACGGTGGCTCGGCTGGCGACCCGGCTGCGCACCGGATCGCGACCGAGGCCGCCGCTGGTCCGTGCGGTTCGGCCGCAGACGGTGCCGCTCTCGTTCGCACAGCGGCGGATGTGGTTCATCGATCGGTTCGAAGGTCCTTCGGCCACTTACAATTTGCTGCTCGCCGTCCGGATGCATGGCGAATTGGACACGGCCGCATTGGGTTTCGCATTGCGGGATGTGGTGGGCAGGCATGAGAGCCTGCGCACGCTGATCGTCGAGGACGCCGCGGGCACGGCGGCACAACGGGTGCTGCCCGCCGCCGAGGTGCCCGAGGTGTTTACCGTGCGCACCGTGTCCGAGGTGGAGTTGCCCGGCGCCGTCGCCGCTCTGGCCGCGTACGAATTGGATTTGTACACAAGGGTTCCCATCCACGCCGAGCTGCTGCGGGTCGCGCCCGACGACCACGTGCTGATGCTGGTGATCCACCACATCGCCGCCGACGGCGCCTCGGCCGCCCCGCTGACCCGCGATCTCTCCCATGCCTATGCGGCACGGCGCGCGGGCCGGGCGCCCGACTGGCCGGACCTGCCGGTGCAATACGCGGATTACACGCTCTGGCACGCCGAATTGCTCGGCGACGAGCGCGATCCGGAGAGTTTGCTCGCCGAGCAGTTCGATTACTGGCGGCGGGAACTGGCTGATGTCCCTGCGCCGCTTGCCTTGCCGACGGACCGGCCCCGGCCGCCGGTGGCGAGCCATCGCGGCGGCCGGGTGCATTTCACCGTCGCGCCGGAGCTGATGTCCGCGGTGGATGTGGTCGCGCGCGGCTCGGGCGCGACGGCGGCCATGGTTTTGCAGTCCGCGCTGTCGGTGCTGCTGCATCAACTGGGGGCGGGTGCCGACATCACCATCGGCTCGCCGATCGCGGGCCGCACCGACGAGGCGCTCGCGGATGTGGTCGGTTTCTTCGTCAACACCTGGGTGCTGCGGGTCGGGCTCGGCGGCAACCCTCGGTTCGGCGAGCTGCTTGACCAGGTGCGCGGCAAGGCGATGGCGGCGTACGAGAATCAGGACGCGCCGTTCGAGCGGCTGGTCGAGTTGCTGAATCCGGAGCGGTCCACCGCGTATCACCCGCTGTTCCAGGTGATGTTCGCCTGGCAGAACACGGCCCCGCTCGATCTGGAATTGCCTGGTCTGCGGATCGAGCCGGAACCGACTCCGCCGGTCGCCGCCAAATTCGACCTGCTCGTCAACCTCACCCCCGATCCGGCGGGCGGTGCGTCGGGCGTGCTCGAGTATGCGACGGATCTGTTCGATCACGGCACCGCGGAGCTGATCGCCGCCCGGTATCTGCGCGTGCTGCGCCAGGTGGTCGCCGATCCGGCGATCCGGGTCGGCGCGGTCGAGCTCATGGATCCGGCCGAACGGGATCGGTTGGTGCGCAACGACACCGAGACGCCGCTGCCCTCGGTCACGGTGGTCGATCTGTTCGGCCGTCAGGTCGCCGAGACACCGGGTGCGGTCGCATTGGTTTGCGGCGCAGCCGAACTCAGCTACGCCGAACTCGGCGCGCGGGCGAATCTGGTCGCGAACGCGTTACGCGACAAGGGAATCGGTCCGGAAACGCTGGTGGCCGTCGCGCTGCCGAGGACGCCGGACCTGGTGGTCGCGCTGCTGGCCGTGCTGATGACGGGCGGCGCCTACGTGCCGATCGACCCGGCATATCCAAGCCGCAGGCTCGAACAGGTACTGACCGAGGCGCGGCCGCGACTGATCCTCGGCGACGGTGACACCGCGGCCACGCTGCCGACCGGTGATATCCCGGTGCTGCGGCTGGACGAACTGCGCGGCGCGCCGGACCGGCCTGCGGTATCGATCCGGCCGCGGAACCTGGCCTACGTGATGTACACGTCCGGCTCGACCGGCACCCCGAAAGGCGTCGCGATCACGCACGAGGCGGTGATCAACGGGCTGCTGGCCCTGATCTCGGCGGTGGGCATCACCCGGCGGACCCGGATGTGCGCCGGAACATCGATCAACTTCGACGTGTCGCTGTTCGAGCTGTTCACCACGCTGTGCGCGGGCGGGACCGTCGAGCTGGTCCGCGATGTGCTGGAGCTCGGCGAGCGCGAGAGCTGGACCGGTGGCGTGCTCAGCACGGTGCCGTCGGTACTGTCCGGGCTGTACGGGCAGCTTCCCGGGCGGCTCACGGTGGATACCGTCGTCGTCGCGGGCGAGGCACTGCGGGCCGGGCTGGTGCGGGACGTGCGCGCCGCGCTGCCCGGCACCGGGCTGATCAACGCCTACGGACAGAGCGAATCGTTCTACGCCAGCGTGTTCGAACTCCCGGAGTCGATCGACACAGGCACGGCGCCGATCGGCGGGCCGCTGGCCAATATGCGAATGTATGTGCTCGGACCGGGTTTGGCCCCGGTGCCGCCCGGCGTCGTCGGTGAGCTGTACGTCGGTGGTCTCGTCGCCCGCGGCTATTACGGACTCGCGGGCCGCACCGCCGAGCGCTTCGTCGCCGACCCGTTCGGCCCAGCGGGTGCGCGCATGTACCGGACCGGTGATCTGGCGAAATGGTCAGTATTGCAGAGCGATTCGGCGGGCCACCTGGAATACGTCGGACGCGCCGACAGTCAGGTGAAGGTCCGCGGCTTCCGGATCGAACCCGGCGAGATCGAGGCGGTGCTCACCGCGCATCCGGGAGTGGCGCAGGCCGTCGTCGTCGCGGGGGAGCACCCGAATGGTGGCAGCCGGTTGATCGGATACGTCGTCGCGAGCACCGCGGACGCGCTCGGCGACGTCGACCTGACCGCCGGTGTCTCGGCGGCGGAATTGCGGCGTTTCGTGGCGACCCGATTGCCCGACTACATGGTGCCCTCGGCATTCGTGCTGCTGGACCGGTTGCCGTTGACGGCGAACGGCAAGCTGGACCGCAAGGCGCTGCCCGAACCGGATTCGACCGCGGGCCCGTACCGAGCGCCGGAGACCGTCGAGGAACGGATCCTCGCCGGGGTGTACGCCGAGGTGCTCGGCCTCGGCGAAATCGGTGTCGACGACGACTTTTTCGCCGTCGGCGGAGACAGCATCCGTTCGATCCAGGTGGTCGCCCGCGCCCGCGCACTAGGCATCGACCTCACGCCCCGCCAGATCTTCGAATGCCGAACCGTAGCCGCACTCGCCGACGCCGTACTGCTTGACGGGCGGACCGCCGAACGCCCGGTGCTGCCGGAACTCGACCAAGGCGGCGTCGGTTGGCTGCCGCTACCGCCCGCCGCCCACTATCTGCTCGAACTCGGCGGCACCCACAACCGGTTCGCGATGTCGATGGTGGTCGGCCTGCCGCCGGATATCACGATGGAAGGCCTGCTCGCCAGCTTGACCGCCGTAGTCGAGCGACACGACATACTGCGATCGCGGCTGGTCATCGGCCCGGATGCGAAATCAGTCGTTCGCCGGTCGGATGCGATGACGGAGTCCGTCGATGCGGATGCGGGGCGGTCCGACGCCGTCGTCGCCTCGCCGGATCCGATCGACCCTGCGCCGCCGGTCCGGCCGGTCGACCGGGGTACGGCGCAAGCGCGGGATGTGGGGCCGGTTGTTGGTTCGCTGGATCCGACCGGCCCAGCGCGGTCGACCGAGCGCATCGACGGAGGTGCGGGGCGGTTGGGTGATGGGGGTCTGGTTGTCGGCCCGCCCGACTCGGTCGACGTCGCGCAGTTGATGTGGTGTGTCGACTGGGATCCGGCACAGTCTTGGGACGAGCGGGTTCGCGCCGAAATCGATACTGCCGCAGGCCAACTCGATCCCGAGGCGGGTGTGATGGCGCGGTTCGTCCGGGTGCGGCAGGAGGATGGGCCGGGCTGGTTGGCGCTGGTGCTGCATCACCTGGTTGTCGACGGGGTGTCCTGGCGCATTCTGTTGCCGGATCTGGCGGCGGCGTGGGAGCGGGTGCGCGACGGTCTGCCGGTCGTGCTGCCTCGGGTGGCGACCTCGGCGCGGCGTTGGGCGCATGCGCTGGCGGATGCGGCGCTCGCGCCCGAGCGGATCGCCGAACTGGGGATGTGGCGGAGCGTGCTGGACGGGCCGGACCCGCTGATCGGCGCACGGCGGCTCGACCCGGCGGTGGACACCTCGTCCACGGTGCGCACGATCCGCGTCGAGCTGCCGATCCCGGCGACGCGGGCGCTGCTCACCGCGCTGCCCGCGGCCTTCCACGGCGGCGTCGATGACGGGCTGCTCGCCGCGCTGGCGGTGTCGGTGTGCGCGTGGCGGGGCACCGGCGACACCGAGGTGCTGCTGCGCTTGGAGGGACACGGCCGCGAGGAGCAGGTGGCGCCCGGTGCCGATCTCTCCCGCACGGTCGGCTGGCTCACCAGTATGTTCCCGGTCAGGTTGGCGGTCGGCGAGATCGCGACAGATGATGTGCACGCGGGCGGCGACGCGGTGGCCCGGCTCGTCAAATCGGTGAAGGAACAGCTGCTTTCGATTCCGGACAAGGGCATCGGCTACGGCCTGCTGCGCTACCTCAATCCGGAGACGGCGGCCGAACTCGCCGCGTACCCGCAGCCGCAGCTCGGCTTCAACTACCTCGGTCAGCTCACCGCCGCCGACCTACCGTCGGATGCGGGCTGGCGCGCGGTACCCGGTGTCGGGTCGCCGAGCCCGGATCCGGACCTGCCCGCCATGTCCGCGCTGGAGATCGCCGCCGCCGTCACCGATGACGGTCCCGGACCGCAACTGTCTGCGGTATTCGCTTATGCGACAGGGGTTTTGACGGAGTCGAGGGTGCGCGCCCTCACGGAGCTGTGGTGTGCGGCGCTGACCGGACTCGCCCGGTATTCGACGCGCCCCGGCGCAGGCGGCCTGACGCCGTCGGACCTCGCTCTGGTTTCGGTCGGCCAACATGAGATCGAGGCGTGGGAGCGCGAGCATCCGGGACTCGTCGACGTCTGGCCGGTGACGGCGACCCAGTCGGGCCTGCTGTTCCATTCCGCGCTTGCCGGTGATTCGTTCGACGCCTACCACATGCAGTTGGTGTTCCACCTGTCCGGCGATGTCGATCCGGCGCGGATGCGGGCGGCGGGCCGGGCGCTGCTGCGGCGATACCCCAACCTGCGCACCGCATTCGGGCACGACGCCGCGGGCGGGCCGGTGCAGCTGGTGCCGGAGCATGTCGAATTGCCTTGGCGAGAAGTAGATTTCACCGATCGCACCGAAGACGAGCGCACCGCCGCGTTCGAGCGGCTGCTCGACGCCGACCATGCCGACCATTTCGATCCGGTCGTCCCGCCGTTGCTGCGGATGACGCTGGTCCGGATGGGCCCGAGGCGGTCGGAGCTGGTGCTCAGCGTCCATCACGCACTGTTCGACGGCTGGTCGCTGCCGTTGCTCATGCAGGATCTGTTGCGGCTCTACGGTTCCGGCGGAGACACCGCCAGGCTGGCGAGGGTGCGCCCGTACCGTGATTTCCTGGTGTGGCTGTCCGGGCGGGATCGCGCGGACTCGGCGCGGGCGTGGGCCGCCGAACTGGCCGGGCTGGACGAGCCGACCATGCTGGCAGGCGGCGCGGGGCAGGGGCGGCTCGCGCACCTCGAGGTCGGGCTGCCCGTCGACGTCGCCCGCAAATTGGCAAGGCGGACAGCGGAATTGGGCGTCACGGCGAATACCGTCGTGCAGGGTGCATGGGCCATCGTGCTCGGCCAGCTGACCGGACGCGGTGATGTGGTCTTCGGCGCCACCGTATCCGGTAGACCACCCACCCTCGCGGGCGCCGACACCATGGTCGGGTTGTTCATCAACACCGTGCCGGTGCGGGTGCGCTACGAGCCCGGTCAGACGCTCGCGCAACTGCTTACCGGTCTGCAACACCGGCAGGCGGTCCTGATGGATCACCACCAGCATGGGCTCGCCGACATCCAGCAGGCGGCCGGGTTGGGCAATCTGTTCGACACCCTGGTGGTTTTCGAATCCTTCCCGGTCGATCGATCGGGTCTCACCGACGCGCATGCGGCGGCCGACGTCGCGATCACCGGTCTGCGCTCGCGAACCGGAACCCACTATCCGCTGATGGTGGTCGCCGATGCGGCGCCCTACCTGCGCATCGTCCTGCAATACCGGGTGAGCCTCTTCGACGAGCGCGCCGCCCGAGGTATCGCGGACCGGATCACGCGAGTCCTCACCCAATTCGCCGCCGACCCGCACTTGCCGGTCAGCCGGGTGGACACCCTGGATCCGAGCGAACGCGCCCTGCTGCGCGAACGCAACGACACCGCGGTGCCGCTCCCGCCGCTGACCTACCCGGAGCTGTTCGAACGCCAGGTCGCCGCGACCCCGGACGCGATCGCCGTGGTCTGCGGCGAGGTCCAACTGACCTACCTGGAACTGGACGCGCAGGCAAAACTGTTGGCGCACTGGCTGATCCGCCACGGCGTCGGACCCGAACGCCGAGTCGCGCTGGCACTGCCGAGAACGGCGCGACTCGTTGTCGCGATCCTCGCGATCCTCGACGCGGGCGGCGCCTACGTCCCGATCGACCCCGGCTACCCACCGGACCGAGTGCGTTTCATGCTCCTCGACGCCGCACCGGTAGCGATGCTCACCGACCGCGAGACGGCGTCCCTCCTACCCGACACCGACGTGCCGTATCTGTTCATCGAGGATGCCGATGTGAGCCGCGTCGACGAAAACCGCAGCGGCACAATGGGCGGACTCGGCTTGCGCCCTGAGAACTTGGCGTACCTGGTGTACACCTCCGGCTCGACCGGTCGGCCGAAGGGCATCGCCACCACGCACCGCAATATGGTCAACGGCGCTATCGCGATGGCCGCACTGCTCGGTGGCCGGGCCGCGCCGCGTTCGCTGGCCGCCACCTCGGTGTCGTTCGATGTCTCGGTATTCGAGATCTTCACCGTGCTCAGTGTCGGCGGCACCGCCGAGGTGGTGCGCGACGCACTCGCGTTGAGTGAGTTCGAACGGTGGTCCGGCTGCGTACTCACCGGGGTGCCGTCGGCCTTCGAGGAAGTGCTCGAGCACGCGCGCACCACGATCGTCGCGGACACGATCGTGCTCGGCGGCGAGCCGCTCACGCCCGCGATGATCGAGCGCACCAGGGCCCGCATCCCCGGCGTCCAGGTGGTCAACGGCTATGGGCCGACGGAGGCGTTCTACACGACTGCGTATCCGGTCCCGGAAAACATCGAGGGCGTCGCGCCCGGCGAATCGGTGCCGATCGGGCGGCCGCTGGCCAACGCCCGCATGTACGTACTCGACCCGTGGCTGCGGCCGGTCCCGCCCGGCGTCATCGGCGAGCTGTACATCGCGGGCGCCGGCCTCGCCCGCGGCTACCTCGGCAGACCGGCCCTCACCGCGGCGCGTTTCATCGCCGACCCCTTCGCCGCGAACGGCCGCCTCTACCGCACCGGCGACCTGGTCCGCTGGACCCGAACAGGCGACCTCGAATACGCGGGCCGCGTCGACGACCAGGTAAAGATCCGCGGCTACCGCATCGAACTAGGCGAGATAGAAGCGGCCATGGCGGCCCACCCCGCAGTCGCCCAAGCCGCCGTCGTCGCACGCGAATTCGCGGGCGGCAAACGCTTGATCGGCTACGTAGTGCCGCACGCAGCCGAACCGGCCGCCTCCACGCCGAACGGTACTGTTTCGGATCGCACTGCGCCGCAAGTGATTACACCGGGCACCGCCGTGCCGGATGGTGCCGTGCCGGGCAGCGCTGCGCCGAGTGGCGCTGTGTCAGCGAGCGTCGGGCCGAAGGGCTCTGCGCCGAGTGGCGTTGTGCTCCATGGCATTGCGTCGGACAGCGCCGCGCTGGACGGGACCGAGGTGCGTAGGTTCGTTGGCGGACTGTTGCCGGATTACATGGTGCCCGCGTTGGTGATGGTGATCGACGCGCTTCCGCTGACGTTGAACGGCAAGCTCGATCGGAAGGCGTTGCCGGATCCGGATTTCGCGGCGGCGACGCGGTATCGGGCACCGCGCGATCGGCTGGAGCGGTCGTTGGCGGGGTTGTTCGGTGAGGTGCTCGGCATCGACAAGGTCGGCATCTATGACGACTTCTTTCTGCTCGGCGGGCATTCGTTGCTCGCGACCAGGTTGATCGGGCGGATCCGGGTTGAGCTCGGCGTCGAGTTGCCGATCCGCATGGTGTTCGAATCCCCGACCGTCGCCGGGTTGGCGGGCCGCTGGGCGAGCGTCGCCCCGTCCCGCAGGCCGCGGCTGCGCCGGATGGCTGAGGAGTGACATGGTCCCGTTATCTTTCGCGCAGCGGCGCCTGTGGTTTCTGTACCGCTTCACCGGGCCATCGGCGACATACAACATTCCCGCGGTGTTCTGGCTGCGCGGCACGCTCGACGTCGACGCGCTGGTGGTGGCGATCGGTGACGTGGTCGCCCGGCACGACAGCCTGCGCACGCTGATTGTCGAGGACGATGCGGGCACCCCGATGCAGCGGGTGTTGCCGGGCGAAGACGTGGTGCTGGACGTATCCATGAAGTCGGTACCGGCCGCCGAGGTCGACGCGGTCGTCGCCGAACTGTACGGCCGCCCGTTCACCCTGGCCGCGGAGATCCCGATCCGCGCGCGGGTGCTGCGCTGTTCGGTGACCGAGCACGTGCTGGTGCTGATGATTCACCACATCTGCGCGGACGGCGGTTCGGTGGTGCCGTTTCTGCGCGATCTGGCGACCGCATACGAGGCGCGGCGCGCGGGCGAGACGCCCGACTGGACTCCGCTGCCGGTCCGGTACGTCGACTACACGCTGTGGCAGCAGGAACTGCTCGGCAGCGAATCCGATGCCGACAGCCTGCTCGCCACTCAGGTCGCCTACTGGCGGCAGGAGTTGGCGGGCATTCCGCAGCCGATTCGGTTGCCGGTGGACCGGCCGCGGCCCGCGATCATGGGCAACGGCGGCGGGGCCGTCGACCTGATCATCGAACCCGAGCTGTTCGCGGCTCTGCGAGAACTGGCCCGCGCCAACGACGTAACGGTATCCATGGTGTTCCAGGCCGCCGTCGCCGTGCTGCTGCACCGGCTCGGCGCCGGCGACGATCTGGCGATGGGTTCGCCGATCGCGGGCCGCACCGACGAGGCGCTCACCGATATGGTCGGATTCTTCGTCAACACTTGGGTTTTGCGGGTCGCGCTGGCCGGGAACCCGTCGTTCGACCGGGTGCTGCGGCAGGTGCGCGAGAAGGCGCTCGCCGCGTACGAGAATCAGGACGCGCCGTTCGAGCGGCTCGTCGAATTGCTCAACCCGGACCGCTCGCTGGCCTACCACCCGTTCTTCCAGGTCATGTTCGCGTGGCAGAACTTCGCGCGGCTCGATCTCGAGCTGCCGGATCTGGTGATCACCCCCCAGCTGTTCGCCACCAGCACCGCGAAATTCGACCTGTTCTTCAACCTCGGCCCGGATGAATCGGGCCAGGGCGTGCGCGGCGTAATCGAGTACGCCACAGACCTTTTCGACCGAGCGACCGTCGAGCTGATCGGGATGCGGCTGTGCGGGGTGCTCCGCCGTATCGTCGCCGCACCACACGACCCGGTCGGCGCGATCGACGTGCTGCGACCGGGCGAGGCGGACTGGTTGCTCTACGCACTGAACGACACCGCGACCCCGGCGCCGGACCTGTCGATTCACGAGGCGTTCGCCCGCCGGGCCGCCGCGGACCCGGACGCCGTCGCGGTGGAATCCGCCGACACGATCCTGAGCTATCGAGACCTAGACCATCGCTCGGATGCCATGGCGGCCGAACTCGTCCGCCACGGCGTCGGCCCGGAAACACTGGTAGCCGTCGCCCTACCGCGCTCACCCGACCTCATAATCGCCTTTCTAGCAATACTGAAAGCTGGCGGCGCTTACCTGCCTATTGATCTCAACTATCCGCCGGACCGAGTGGCGTTCATGCTGCGCGACGCCGCGCCCGCCGTAGTAATCACGGACGGGACCTTCACGCCACCAGATGGTTTGCCGCCGTTGCGGATCGATGATCTGCATGCCGCCTCCACGCCACCTCCGAATTCAATTGGTGACGAACGGCTTTCCCGCATTACCGGCGCCGAGGCCCTGTCGGATGGGTTGTCGCCGAGGGGGATCGGCGAGTCTTCTGGAGACGGAGCGGTGCCGCCGCCGGACCGTGTTGGTGGCGATCGGCCTTCCCGCATCACCGACTCCGAAGCCTCGTCGGATGGGTTGTCGCCGAGGGAAATTGGCGAGCTGCATGGAGCTGGAGCGGTGCCGCCGGACCGTATTGGTGACGAGCGGTTTTCCCGCGCTGTCGTCGAGGATGGGAGTTCGGCTCGGCGGGTTGGATCGCCATCGGTGCGAATCGGCGAATCACACACCGCCACAAAGCCTTCAGCGGATTCTACCGGCGGCGATCGGCTCGCATACGTCATGTACACCTCCGGCTCGACGGGGGTGCCCAAAGGTATTGCGGTGACGCATCGGAACGTGGTGAGCCTGGCGGCGGATCACCGGTATCGCGTTGGTGCGCACGAACGGGTGTTGCTGCATTCGCCGCATGTTTTCGATTCGTCGACCTTCGAGCTGTGGGTTCCGCTGTTGGGTGGGGGGCGGCTGGTCGTCGCACCGGCCGGATCTTTCGACGCGGCCGCGCTTTCCGCGCTGGTCACCGGTAAGCGGCTGACCGCGCTGTGGTTGACCGCGGGGCTGTTCGCCGCCGTCGTCGATCAGGATCCTGGTTGTTTGGCCGGGGCGCGCGAGGTGTGGGTCGGCGGTGACGTTGTCTCGCCCAGCGCCGTCGCAAAGGTGCTTGCGGCATGTCCCGGTCTTGCCGTGGTCAACGGCTACGGGCCAACGGAGACAACGGTTTTCGCTACATGCCACCGGGTGGGCGAATCCGTCGGCCCGAGTGTGCCGATCGGCGCGCCGATGGACAATATGCGGGTCTACGTGCTCGACGAGCGACTGCGGCCGGTCCCGCCGGGCGTGGTCGGTGAATTATATGTAGCGGGAACGGGTTTGGCGCGCGGATACCTGCGGCGCCCCGGCCTGAGCGCGGCCCGATTCGTGGCCTGCCCCTTCGCCGCCGATGAACGGATGTACCGCACCGGCGACCTGGTTTCCTGGAATTCGGCCGGTGAACTGGATTTTCACGGCCGGGTGGACGATCAGGTGAAGGTCAGGGGCTTCCGGATAGAGCCGGGGGAGGTGGCGGCCGCGCTGACCGAACATCCAGCCGTCGCGCAGGCGGTGGTGGTGGCGGGCGAGGACAGTCTGGTCGCCTACGTGGTGCCGGATCTGTCCGGCGGCTCCTCCGCCGAGCAGGTGCACGAATGGCGCGAGGTCTACGAGCGCATGTACACCGCGCGGCCCGCCGAATTCGGCGAGGACTTCGCCGGCTGGAACTCCAGCTATACCGACAAACCCATCCCGCTCGCGGAAATGCGGGAGTGGCGTGCCGCCGCCGTCGAGCGAGTGCTGTCCACGCTGCCGCGCAAGGCGGGCGAGACGGATGCGCGATGCCGGGTGTTGGAGATCGGTGTCGGATCCGGATTGCTACTCGCACAACTGGTTTCGCATGTCGACGAATACTGGGGAACCGATTTCTCCGCGAAGGCGATCGAGCGGCTGCGGGCCCAGGTGACCGAGGCGGGCTGGGCCGATAGGGTTCGACTGCATTGTCGAGCGGCCGACGAGCTCGCCGATCTGCCCGCGGGCGCTTTCGACACCGTCGTACTGAACTCGGTGGTCCAATACTTCCCGACGGACGACTATCTCGACAAAACCCTGACCGCGGCGATGGAGTTGCTGGCTCCCGGCGGCCGCATTTTCGTCGGCGATGTGCGCAATGCCCGCACGCTGCGACTGCTGCACACCGCCGTCTACCGGACGCGGTATCCGAGCGCCGCCGAATCCGCGGTGCGGGCCGCTGTCGAGCACGCCGTCTTCATGGAGAAGGAGTTGGTACTCGATCCGGAGTGGTTCACCCGCTGGGCCGCCCGCAACGCCGCCGGTGTCGACATTCGGTTGAAGGGTGGTTCGGCGCGCAACGAGCTGACCCAGCATCGCTACGAGGTAGTCCTGCACAAAGCCCCGATCCAGCCGGTTTCGCTGCGGGGCCTGCCGACGGCGGTCTGGGGCGCAGACGTCCACGATCTGACCGGTGCCGAGGAGTTCTGCCGACGCGTCGGCGCAGCGCGGATCGCCGGAATTCCGAATGCTCGCCTCGTCCCGTCCGGTATCGACCCGCAGGAGCTGCGCGATCGGGCGGCGGCGCTCGGCTGGGATTCGCTCGTCACCTGGTCGGCTGCCGCCGCCGAATTCGACGCCGTGCTCCGGCTGGAAACCCTTGGCGCGGTGCGTGATTCGTATCCACTGACCGACTGCTATCGCCCCGGCGCGCGAACCGACCTGACGCTGTCCAACAATCCGGCGAGTATCCGCGAGGTCGGGCCGATGCTGTCCGCCCTGCGCGGCTACCTCGCCGAGCGACTGCCCGAATACATGGTGCCGTCGGCCGTCGTCGCCATCGGCTCGATTCCGTTGACGCCCAACGGAAAACTGGATCGCCGTGCGCTGCCCGCACCGGATTACGCGGCCGGTGGGCGGGGTGCGAGCACCCCGCAGGAGGGCATCCTGGCCGGGCTGTTCGCCGAGGTACTCGGCCTGAGCCGGGTCGGCGTCGACGACGACTTCTTCGCCATCGGCGGGCATTCCCTGCTGGCGATCCGGCTGGTCGGCCTGATCCGGGCGGAACTGGGTGTCGAGGTGCCGGTGCGCACCGTTTTCGAGGCGAGCACCGTCGCCGAACTGGCCGCCGTCATGGACACCGGGCAGCGGACCCGGCCGCCGCTGATCCCGCAGGCCCGCCCCGAGCGGGTGCCGCTCTCCTTCGCTCAGCAGCGAGTCTGGTTCCTGCACCGCTTCGAGGATTCCTCGACCACCTACAACATGCCGACCATGCTGCGGCTGCGCGGCGCGCTCGATGTGGCCGCGCTGCGCTCGGCGCTGCACGATGTGCTCGCAAGGCACGAGAGCCTGCGCACGATCATCGCCGAGGACGAGGACGGCCTGCCGTACCAGCGGGTGCTGCCACCCGAGCAGGTGCGCTCCGCCATCGAGGTCCGCGATATCGCCCCGCCGGATCTGCCCGCCGCCATGGCCGCCGCGGCCACTCACCGTTTCGACCTGGCCAGCGAAATTCCCCTGCGCGCCAAGGTGTTTCGAATCGCGGACGACGACAATGTGCTGGCTCTCGTGCTACACCACGTGGCGGGCGACGGCAGTTCCGCGGCCCCGCTGGTGCGCGATCTCGCACTGGCGTACAGCGCGCGCGAGCAGGGCCGCTCGCCCGCCTGGCAGCCGTTGGCGGTGCAGTACGCGGACTACGCCATCTGGCAGCGATCGATGCTCGGCGACGCGTCCGATCCGGATAGCCTGCTGGCCAACCAAGTCGAGCATTGGCGGCGGGAACTGGCCGGGGTCCCGGAGCCGCTGCCGCTGCCGCTGGACCGGCCCCGGCGCGCGACCGGCGGCCTGCGCGCCGACAAGGTCGAATTCACCATCGACCCGGCCCTGCTGGCCCGCGTCGAGGAGCTGTCCCGCGACCGCAGGATGACGGTCTCGATGACATTGCAGGCCGCGCTCGCCGTGCTGCTGCACCGGATGGGCGGCGGCGCCGACATCACGATCGGCGCACCGCAGGCGGGCCGGGTCGACCATGCGCTCACCGACCTCATCGGCCTGTTCGTCAACATCTGGGTGCTGCGCGTGCGTCTGAACGGCGACCCGTCGTTCGAGCAGGTGCTCGACCAGGTGCGAGACCGGGCGCTGACGGCATACGACAACCAGGACGTGCCGTTCGACCACCTCGTCGGCGTCCTCAACCCGAACCGCGCCGCAGGCCACCACCCGCTCTGTCAGGTGGTGCTGGCCTGGCAGAACAGCCCGGCCGCCGAACTGCGCCTCCCCGGGCTGGCCGCGACCATCGAGCCGGTCCCCGACACCGGCGCGCCGAAGTTCGACCTCTTCTTCAACCTGGCTCCCGACCCCGGTCGCGGCGCGGCGGGCTACGTCGAATTCGATGCCGACCTCTTCGACCGAGACACAGTTACCAAGCTGGCCAACCGATTCCAGCGGGTACTGGAACAGGCGGTCGCCGATCCGGCGGCACGGACGGGCGCGTTCGACGTCTTCGAACCCGGCGAATTCGACCGATTCGTCCGCGAACCCAACGAGACGACCGCCCCGCTCCCGCTCGACACCATCTCCGCACTGTTCCAGAAACAGGTCGACACGGTTCCGGACGCGATCGCGGTCACCGACGGCGCCACGTCACTGACCTACCGCGACCTCGACCACGCGGCAAACCAGATAGCCTGCACGCTAACGGAATTCGGCGTCGGCCCGGAGTCGATAGTCGCGGTCGCGCTACCGAGATCGATCGATCTCGTGCTCGCCCTGCTGGCCGTGCTGCGGTCCGGTGGTGCATACCTGCCCATCGACCTGGGCTACCCGGCCGAGCGGGTGGAATTCATGCTGCGCGACGCCCAGCCGCTGCTGGTGCTGTGCACCGCCGACTTCGCCGAGCGACCAGCCTCGGATGGCCGCCCGCGGGTAGTCATCGATGAACTCCGCACGGCAACAGGCGAATTGAAGCCGCCGATGGGCGATGAACTCGCGCGGGCAGGTGAATTCGCGTCGCCGTCGGCCGGTGATGATCTCCGGGCGGTGGCAGGTGAGTTTGCGTCACCGTCGGACGGTGACGAAGTCCGCGCGGTGGTGGGTGAGTGCGCATCGCCGTTGACCGGTGATGAACTCCGGGCGGCAACAGGCGAATTGAAGCCGCCGACGGGCGATGACCTTGCGCGGTCGGTAGGTGGCTCCGTTTCGTCGTCGGCCGGTGATGAAGTTCGCGGGGTGGCAGGTGAAGCCGTATCGCCATCGACCGGTGACGAATCCCGCACGGCAACAGGTGAATTCAAGCTGCCGATGGGCGGTGATCTCGCGCGGGCGGCAGGTGGATCCGTGTCGCCGTCTATCGGTGATGGAGTCCGCGCGGTGGCGGGTGAGTTCGTATCGTCGTCGGCCGGTGACGAACCCCGCACGGCGACAGACGGATTCGTGCCGCCGCGGATCGACGGTGACCAGATGGCGTACGTCGTGTACACCTCCGGCTCGACCGGCGTCCCCAAGGGTGTTGCGGTGACGCACCGGGATGTGGTCGGGATGGCGGTGGATCGGCGTTGGCGGGGGGCGCATGAGGCGGTGCTGTTGCATTCGCCGCATTCGTTCGATGCGTCGGCGTTGGAGTTGTGGATTCCGTTGCTCGGCGGTGGGCGGGTTGTTGTCGCGCCGCAGGCGGAGTTGGATGCGAATGGGTTGGCCGACTTGGTGGTTCGTCATCGGTTGAGCGCGGTGTTCCTGATGGCCGGGTTCTTCGCGGTGTTGGTCGAACAGGATCCCGGCTGTCTGGCCGGGTTGCGCGAGGTGTGGGTGGGTGCCGATGTGGTCGCACCGGCCGCGGTGGCTCGCGCCATCGCGGCGAATCCTGGTCTGACTGTCGTCAATTTGTATGGCCCGAGTGAGGTTACCGTGCTGGCCACCCGTCATCCGGTGACCGAGGAACCGCGAGCCGCCGAGTTGCCGATCGGCCTGCCCATGGACAACATGCGGGTCTATCTGCTCGACGCCGGATTGCGGCCGGTTCCACCGGGTGTCGTCGGCGAGCTGTATGTCGCGGGCATCGGCTTGGCGCGCGGATATCTCGGCAGGCCCGGCCGCACCGCGGAACGATTCGTCGCCTCGCCGTTCGACCCGGGCGAGCGGATGTACCGCACCGGCGATCTGGCCGCGTGGAATCCGTTGCGGCAGTTGGTTTTCCGTGGACGAGCGGATAGTCAGGTGAAGGTGCGCGGATTCCGTATCGAACCCGGCGAGGTCGAGGCCGCCCTGCTGGAGCATCCCGCCGTCACCCAGGCCGCGGTGGTCGCCCGCGACGGCGCGGCGGGCACGCGACTGGTCGCCTATGTGGTCGCGGACCAGCCTGACGACCTGCGGGCTTACCTGGCCACGCGGCTGCCCGCCTTCATGGTGCCGTCGGCGGTGGTGCCGCTCGACCGGCTGCCGCTGGCGCCGAATCGGAAGTTGGACCGGGCCGCGCTGCCGGATCCGGAGTTCACGGCCGCCGAATACCGGCCGCCGCGCACCGCCGACGAGGCGGCGCTGGCCGCGCTGTTCGGCGAGCTGCTCGGGGTGGACCGCGTCGGCATCGATGACGATTTCTTCGACCTCGGCGGTCACTCGTTGCTGGCCATCAGGCTGGCCAGCAGGATCAAGGCGAAGCTGGGTATCCCGGTGCCGGTGCGCACGGTGTTCCAGCATTCCATCGTCGCCGATCTGGCGGCCGAAATCCGTTCCGGCGCAGGCGATTCGGAGGATCCTTTCGCGCCGGTGCTGCCGATCAGGACCGATGGGCAGTGGCCGCCGCTGTGGATGATCCGGGGCGGCGGCGGGCTCTGCTGGCCGTATCTGGCCTTCGTCAACTATCTGCCCGACCGGCAGCTCTACGGCATCCAGGCGCGCGAATACGACCGGACCCGGCCGAAATCGACCTCGGTGGAGGAGATGGTGGACGAGTACGTCGGGCACGTGCTGGCCTGCCAGCCCGATGGGCCGTATCACCTGATGGGCTGGTCGGCCGGCGGCGCGTACGCCCATGCGATGGCCGTCGAACTGCGCCGCCGCGGACACCGGGTGGACCTGCTGGTGATGATGGACGCCTCCACCCATGCCGGGCACGGCGCCGCGGCGAGCATTTCCGATGACGAGGTGGTGCGGGACGAGGGGAACCGGCAGATGGTCCGGGACTATCTCGGATTGTCCGAGGACGAAAGGGAATTCGAGGAGCTGCTGCGCACCATCGCCGTGCTCACCAGGGAGCAGGCGGTGCTGCTCGACGAATTCTCTTCGCACACCCCGGTTTTCGACGGTGATGTGCTGTTCTTCAACGCGGTGGTCAACGATCACCACTTTCCCGAACAATGGCGGCCCTATGTGCTCGGCGAAATCTGCGTGCACAACATCGAATGCGATCACCGCGAGATGTCCCAGCCGAAATACGCGGCGATCATCTGCGCCGAGATCGCCCGTGCGTTCACCGATATCCGAATTCAGGAGGAGATATGAGCACCAACCCGTTCGACGACGAGGACGGCGAGTTCTTCGTCTTGATCAACGCGGAGGAGCAGTACTCGCTGTGGCCGACGTTCGCCGATGTGCCCGCGGGCTGGCGGGTGGCGCTCGGCCCGGAGACCAGGCAGCGCTGCCTGGAGCACATCGAGCGGACCTGGACGGATATGCGTCCGAAAAGTCTGCGCGACGCGATGGCCGCGGACGCCGCGGGCACCGCATAATGCCGCGGCTGTCCTGTCGACGAGACAGCGTCCTTGTGCCGGGCGAAAATCGCTGAATATCGTTGACTTTGCGGTTCAGCTCTTCGAAGGGGTATTTCGATGACAAACTATCCGATGGTCGATATGGCCGATTGCTGGAAAATCCAGCCCGACCATTTCTGGATGCACGGCCAACCGCCGGCCGAGCCGATTCGTTTCGATGAGGCGTTCGGCCGCTGGGACGTCTACGGATACGATGATATCGTGCGAATTTTCGGCGATACGGTGAATTTCTCGTCCGATATCAAGCGCCTGTTCAGTTCGCCGGATGTCCAGGAACACAAGGAGGGGAACCTCATCCAGCTGGACGGCGAGGAACATCGCAAACTGCGTGCGCTGGTCACCAAGGCGTTCACCCCGAAAATCGTGGCCGATCTGGAGCCGCGCATTCGCGAGGTCACCGTCGAACTGCTCGACGCCGTCGCGGGCCGGGACGAAATCGAGCTGGTCACCGCGCTCGCGTATCCGCTGCCGGTGATCGTGATCGCCGAATTGCTCGGCATCCCGGGCTCCGACCGCGACCTTTTCCGTGACTGGGCCACGATCCTGCTGGAAAACACCTATCAGCTCTCGCTGGCCAATCAGGACGAGGAGCGCCCGCCGGAGGGTGAACGGCTCATCGACAAGGTGCAGCCGATGTTCGCCTACATGCTCGAGCACGCGAACGAGCGCAAGCGGGCGCCCCGCGAGGATTTGCTGAGCCAACTCGTCGCGGCCGAGATCGACGGCGAGCGGCTCACCGATACCGAACTGGTGAATTTCGCGGTCATGCTGCTGCTGGTCGGGCATATCACCACCACGATGATGCTCGGCAACACCGTGCTGTGCATGGACGCCGAGCCGGACTGGACCGCGCGGGTGCGTACGGACCGCTCGCTGCTGCCGCCATTCGTCGAGGAGACGATGCGCCTGGTCAGCCCGCTGCCCGCGGTCGCGCGATCCACCCTCGCCGAGGTGGAGATCGCGGGCCGGGTGGTGCCGAAGGATCAGATGATCATGCTCGGTCTCGGCGCGGCGAACCGGGACGAGCGCAGATTCGCCGACCCGCACGTCTTCGACCCGACCAGGGATCCGAATCCGCATCTGACCTTCGGCCGCGGCCTGCACTTCTGCCTCGGCGGCCCGCTGTCCCGGCTGGAGGCGAAGGTCGCGCTGAACGTGCTGCTCGACCGCTACCCGGTGCTGCGCACCGATCCGGACAACCCGCCGACGTTCATCCCGAATCCCGGTATGACCGGCGTGCAGACCCTGCCGCTGCGCACGGCCTAACCCGCTACGAAAAGAGCGAGTCCTCGCCAAGAGGACTCGCTCTTTCCGGTGTCGGTTACCTGCTGACCGTTCCTTCTTGCAGCCGCTGAACCATCCGGTGCGTGGTTTGCAGCGGCGTTTCCCCCAGCGCGGGCGCGGTGAATCCGTTGCGCGCGTTGAGCTGCGCGATGCGATCGTTCCATGCGTCGTGCCCACGGAACGGAATGGTCTCCTCGGCGGAATAGGCCGGGTAATTGCGATAATTGTTGGTCGCCGTTCCGCGCTTGCCGCGCACCAGGATCGGGTCCAGGTAGAGACCTTCGTTCGCCACCGTCGTCGAGGTCGCGATATAGCCGATGTCCAGGCCGCAGCGCCGATTGTCCGAGGCATTGGGTTCGGAATAGTGCAGGATATTCGGGTGGTGGATGGATACGTCACCGGGTGCGAGCTCGATATCGACGATGCCCGCCTTGGCCACCCATTCGTCGACCAACTCCTGGCTGGTCTGCGAATAGAGCATATTGGGGGTGTCGGTGCGCGATTCCGGCGGAATGATCGGCACCCGGTGGCTGCCCGGCACGATGCGCAGGCACCCGTTGCTCGTATTGGACGGGTCGATGGCCACCCAGACGGTCAGCGCGACCAGCGGCCGCAATTTCCAATAGGCGCCGTCCTGATGCCACAGCACCGGCCTGCCGTCCTTAGGTGGTTTGCATACGTAGTGCGCGGTGAAGCAGGCCAGATCCGGCCCGAGGAATAATTCGGCGATGTCAACGAGCCGGTCGTCGGTGACCAGGCGCACCCAAAAGGCGTCGTTGCGCATCAGGGGGTGGTGATACTCTTCCGGCCGCAGCTGCGGATAACGCCGGCCGAGCCATTCGACATGCGCCTGCGCCTCTTTTATCAGCTCGGCGTCCAGGACATTGCGGATTATCGCGAATCCGTTCTCTTCGTACTCCCGGACGAGGGTATCGGCGTCGAGCATTCTGAATTCCCTTCGATTATTCGGCTAACATTCTTGTACGCCGATCTGATCCATGGGCTCGCCGGTTGGCCTTCCGGGAAAATGCGAGCATCGTCGGCCGGGGACGAACCGGCTGCGCCATCGAAATTTTACCGTCGTGGGAGGGGCGGTAAGCGTGCTTGCGGGCATCCCGATGTCCTGGCGACGGGACATTTGTGAAAGGCCGTTCATATCGACACCGGCGCGGCGGATCTGAAACAATCAGTCGACATTCCGCCACCTCGGAAACATCATGCGGGAAAATAACCAGCGAATTACGGGAGAGGCCATGTCCGCACTGGCTGAGCGATGGAAATTGGATGAACAGCGCTTCTTCTGGATTTACGGTGAGCAGGGGCGGGCGCCGAAACGGGTCGAGCTGGACGAGCGCACCGGCATCTGGAATGTGCACGGGCACGCCAACGCGCTGCAGGTGCTGAACAATCCGGCGATCTTCTCGTCGGGGACCGGCCGCCTCATCCCGGAGCAGAGCGAATTCGACGAGGGCGCCATCACCCAGCTGGATCCGCCGCGGCATACCAAGCTGCGCAAGCTGGTCACCGCCGCGTTCACCCCGCGGGCGATCGCCGAACTGGAACCGCGCGTGCACGCGATCGTCGACACGCTGCTGTCGAAGGTCGAAGGTGAGCGCGGATTCGATCTGATCACCGATTTCGCCTACCCGCTGCCGATCACGGTGATCACCGAACTGCTCGGGGTGCCCGCGGACGATCATGTGCTGATCCAGGGCTGGGTGGACCGAATGCTCAGCGGGACAACGGAACTGTCCCTCGTCGACCACGAGAACGACAGCGAGATCGTCGATGTGCTCGCGCAGGCCAAGCACATCACCGATTATCTGCGCGGGCTGGTGAAAGAGCGGGTGGCCAACCCGCGCGACGACATGCTCACCAAACTCGTCCAGGCCGAGGTGGACGGTGAGCGGCTGACCGAACCCGAGATCGTCAACTTCGCGAACGCGCTGCTGGTGGCGGGGCATGTCACCACGACACTGCTGATCGGCAGCACCGTGCTGTGTCTCGACGCATATCCGGAAGCAGACCGAGCGGTCCGCTCCGATCGGAGCCTGATGCCGACGCTGCTGGAGGAGACGCTGCGCTACTTCCCGCCGATCACCATGATGGCGCGGGTCACCAATGCCGAGGTCGAGCTCGGCGGCGTCACCATCGGACCCGACCAGTTCGTCGCGGTCTGGTCGCCGACAGCCAACCGCGACGACGAGGTCTTCGCCGACCCCTTCGCCTTCGACCCGGCGCGCGAACCGAATCCGCACCTGTCCTTCGGCCGCGGCGCGCACTTCTGCATCGGCGCCGCGCTCGCCAGGCGCGAGGGATATATCGCGATGAACGCGCTGTTCGATCGCTTTCCGAGGCTGCGCGTCGACCCGGACGGCACGCCGACGTTCATGACGAGCCCGAACCTCAACGGCCTGACCAAACTGCCCGTCGTCGTCGACTGACCGGAGGAATCAGGATGGAACTCGACGCGAGCGCCTACCGGACGGCGGAGCAGCTGCTGCGGCACAATCGGGCTGGGCTGGTGCTCGGCGGTAAGGTGCGGCCGCGCTGGACCGCCGACGGCGGCTTCTGGTACACGGTGGACACCGAGCGAGGACGGCAGTTCATCCTCGTCGACCCGGTCGAGGGTGTCCGGCGGCCCGCATTCGACCACGAGCGGCTCGCGGCGGCGCTCGCGGCCGCGTCCGGGCAGTCGGTCGATGCCGCGGCGCTGCCGTTCGCCGCATTCGAAACAGCCGGGGACGCAATCGAATTCGATGCGTTCGGCACGCACTGGCGATGCGCGCTCGGCGAATACACCTGCGCACCGGCCGAGGCCCGCCCGGCGGTCAACCTGCTCGAAGTCGCCTCGCCCGACGGCAAAATCGCGGTCTTCCGCGCCGGATACGACCTGCGCGCCCGCTCGCTCACCGGCGGCGCGGACTGGGCGCTCACCGAGGACGGCACCCGCGAACGCGACTACGGTTCCAACCCGGACTATTTCATGTACTCGACGCTGCTGGCCTCGCTCGGGGTGCCGCATCTGCCGCCGTCGGTCGCGTGGTCGCCCGATTCGACCCGGGTGCTCACCCATCGGACCGATCAGCGCGGCGTCCGGGAAACCCATCTGACGCGGGTCATGCCCGCGGGCGGCGGCGCACCCGAACTGCTCACCCAGCGCTTCGCGATCCCCGGTGACGAACATCAGCCGATGGCCGAACTCGTCGTGCTGGATATCGCCGCTGGCACGGTGATTCCGGCTCTCGCCGAACCGATCCCGATGTCGATGAGTTCACCGATCGCCCGGCAGTGGGCGTGGTGGTCGGACGACGGTTCGGCCGTGTACTACCTGAATACGACGCGGTACGCGAAGGAGCTGAGCCTGCACCGGCTCGACCCGGTATCCGGCGAGGTGCGCACCATCCTGTCCGAGTCGGCGACGACCTGGATCGAACCGGCGCAGCGATTCGCGCAGGCGCCCATCGTCAAGGTGCTCGGGTCGGAGGTGCTGTGGTTCTCCCAGCGCGACGGCTGGGGGCACCTGTACCGCTACGGCATCGAGGACGGTGCGCTGCGCAACCAGGTGACCTCCGGCGAGTGGGTGGTGCAGCAGATACTGCACGTCGACGAGCACGTCGTCTACTTCCTCGCGTCGGGCCTGATCGCGGCGGACCCCTATCGCAGGACGGTGTGCCGGGTCGGCCTCGACGGCTCGGATTTCACCAGGCTGACCGATGACGACCTCGACCATGCGGTGACGGTCTCGCCGGACGGGTCGTACTTCATCGACTCGGCATCCACCACCGACATCGCGCCGGTGCACACGGTGCGCGGCTGGGACGGCGGCGTGCGCGTCGAACTGGAACGGGCCGATATCTCCCGGCTCGTGGCGACCGGATGGACCCCGCCGCAGCGTTTTCGGGCGACCGCCGCCGACGGCTCCACCGACATTGACGGAATGCTTTACCTCCCACACGGATTCGATCCGGACAAGCGCTACCCGGTGCTCGACCATCCATACGGATTCCCGATCGCGAACCGCGTCGCCCCGTGCTTCGATCCCGGCTATTACGGTACCGACGCGGAAGTGCTTGCGGCGCTTGGCTTTGCGGTGATCGCGGTGGACGGGCGCGGTTCGCCGGGCCGGAGCAAGGCGTTCCACGACGCCGCGTACGGTCGGTTGGCCGACGCGGCCGGGCTCGCGGATCATGTTGCGGCGCTGCGTGAATTGGCCGCGACCCGGCCGTGGCTCGACCTGGACCGGGTCGGGGTGTTCGGCACATCCTCCGGTGGTTTCGCCGCCGCGCGGGCGCTGCTCGACTTCCCGGATGTCTTCAAGGCGGGCGTCGCCGAGACCGGCATGCACGATATGCGCTACGTCGACCTCGGTATCGCCGAGATGTACAACGGCCCGCTCGGCGATGCGTATACGGCGGCGGCCAATGCGGAATTCGCGGACCGGCTCGTCGGCAAACTCCTGCTGGTGCACGGCGGTCTGGACGACAGCGTCTCACCCGATCTGACGCTGCGGCTGGCCGAGGCGCTGGTGCGGGCGGACCGCGATTTCGAACTGCTCATCGTGCCCGGCGCCGACCATTTCGGCACCGGCTATCAGCACTACCTCAACCGGCGCCGCTGGGACTTCCTGGTCCGCAACGTGATGGGCGCCGAACCGCCGGCCGGGTATCGGCTCACCCCGATCCCGATGGATATGGACGCCGTCGCCGAACTGTTCGGCTGACCCCTGATCGCCTTCAGATAAGGAACGAACGAGATGACCGATTCCCTGTCCGTGCCGGTGCAGCTGCCGATCATGCGCGCTGCCGACCGACCGTTCGATCCGCCGCCGGAGCTCGCCGAACTGCGCGAGCGGACGCCGCTGCGCAGGCTCGCGATGCCGGGCGGATACGGCGGGTGGTTGGTGACCAGTCACGCCCTGGTTCGCGCGGTGCTCGGGGATCAGCGCTTCAGCGTCCGGCACGAGCTCATGCACTCACCATTTCCGGGCACGGAGGGCGTCGAGGTGCCCGCGGCCCCGCCGGGGCATTTCAGCGCCTTCGATCCGCCGGAGCACACGCGTTTCCGGAAACTGTTGACGGGCAAGTTCACCGTCCGCCGGATGGCCCAGCTCACCGCCCGGCTGGAGCAGATCACCGCCGAATGTCTCGGCGCGATGGACGGTATGGAGCCGCCGGTGGATCTGGTGCAGGCGTTCGCCCGCCCGATTCCCACCGCGATGATCTGCGAGCTGCTCGGCGTGCCCGATCAGGAACAGGAGCTGTTCCACCGGCTTTCCCGGCTGAACGAACTGGACGTGACCCCGGAGGAGACCGTCGAGCTCACCACCGGGCTGGACAAATACATGCACGAGCTGGTGCTGGCCAAGCGCGCCACGCCGACCGACGATCTGCTCAGCGATGTCGCGGCGAGCGATCTCACCGAGGAGGAGCTCACCGGCGTCGGGACGCTGCTGCTCGGCACCGGCCTCGACACCACCGCCAATATGCTCGCGTTCGGCGTCTTCGCGCTGCTCGCCCATCCCGATCAGCTCGCCCTGCTGCGCCGCGGCGACGGCGATTCCGACGCGGTGGTCGAGGAACTGTTGCGCTACTTGAGCATTCAGTGGTTCTCCGCACGGGTGGCGCTGGACGACGTCGAGCTGGACGGGCAGCGGATCGAGCCGGGCGACATGGTGGTGCTCTCGCTGCACGCGGCCAACCGTGACCCGGAACGCTTCCCGGATCCCGACGCGCTGGACATCCAGCGGCGCGCCGTCGGACACCTGGCCTTCGGGCACGGCATCCACCAGTGCCTCGGCCAGCAACTGGCCCGCGTCGAAATGCGCGTCGCGTATCCGGCTCTGCTGCAACGGTTTCCGACCTTGCGCCTCGCGGTCGCGCCCGAGGAGGTGCCGCTGCGCATCGGCGCCATGTACGGCGTGCACCGGCTGCCGGTCGCATGGGACCGGGCGTGATCGAGCGCAAATGCTTGGCAGAGAAGCGAAATCGGCGATAGAGCGGCTCGCCGCCGCCATCGTCTCGGTGCGGCCGCTCGTCGCCGGGGTCGGTGCGCCGGTGCGCGTCGTGCCGAATGCCGGGCACGATTGGCCGCCCGGTCACCGGCATGCGGTGCGCCGCCTGCTCGATCGGATCGCCCGGCGCGCCGGAGTCGAGGGTTTGGTGCTGGCCGAGGATGTGGCGTTCGACGATCTCCAGGTATTCGAACGGGTGGTGAGCGAGCGGCTCGCACTCGGTGACTGCGTGCGCGCCGCCGGGATCGTTCCCGCGGATCTGCTCGGTGAGGTGGAGCGGATCGCCGCGGCGGCGGTGGCGGCCGGTTTCGACACGTTCGCTCATCAGGAGACCATCGCCTCGAATGATGGTGTGCCGCTACAGGTTTACTCCGCGGGGGTGGGGGAGGAGACTGTCGTTCTCGTCCCCGCATGCGGTATGCCCGCCGCGCTCACGGAGTCATGGGTGCGCTTTCTTTCCCGCGACCGTCGTGTGCTGACCTGGGAGAGTCGCGGATTATTCGGTGCGGCTGAGCCTTTAGGTGACTACGCCGTGGACAGCCGGGCGCAGGCCACCGACCTGTTCACGGTCATGGCGCACTATGGTGCGCCGAGCGCGCACGTCGTCGGATTCTGCGGCGGGGCGGTCATCGCACTGCTGGCCGCCGCATTGCGGCCCAAGGCAATTCGCTCGCTCAGCCTGTGGCACGGCGCATACGGATTCGCCGACGGCGGCCCGATGACCAAGCACGAGAAGGGAATGCTCGAACTGACCACCACCGCCGCGGCCGACCGCGCCGCCGCGACGGCCGTGCACACCGCCTTCTGCGAGGTGATGCTCACCAACACGCCCACCGAGGTGGCCCACCTCGTGCTGTACCCATACGCGAGCCCGGAACTGCTCTACCGGTACTGCCGCCTGAATTTCGCATTGACCAGCACCGACGTCGGCCGGTACCTCGCCGACGTGCCGCAGCCCACGCTCGTCGTCACCAGCCGCGACGACCACACCACCCATCCCGCCGCTTCCGAACGAGTAGCGGCGGCCCTGCCGAACGCCCACCTCTGGCTGACCGACCACGGCGACCACATCTCGGCGTTCACCGCGGGCGACCCCCTACTCCGCACGGCCGCCGACTTCATGACCCGAGCCGCCGAATCGCCTACGCCACAGGACGATTCCCCACGCATCGACGTGTTCACCCGGCAGTAGATCGCGCTGGGTCATCACTGAAACGCCCAGGCATAGCGGACTTCATGGTCCGCGTCGGCGATCGTTGACGGCGCGTGGCGTTTCCCCGCGCGCCGCAGTGTTCGCCTGGCGGTGGATCGCGCTGGGCCGTCACCGAAACGTTCAGGTATAGCGGACTTCATGGCTCGCGTCGGCCGATTGCCAACGGTGCGGGGCGTTTCCCGCGCACCGAGGTGCTCGCCTGGCATGGATCGGGGTGAGCCGTTACCGAAACGCCCAGGCACGGCGGACTTCATAGCCCGCGTCGGCCGATTGCCAACGGTGCGGGGCGGTTCCCGCGAATCGACATGTTGGCCCGGCGGTAGTTCGCGATGGGCGATCACCGAAACGTTCAGGCATAGCGGACTTTATGGTCCGCGTCGGCCGATTGCCAACGGTGCGGGGCGTTTTCCCGCGAACCGGCGCATGATCGGCACGTCGACCCAGTGATAGATCATGGCTGCCGCTGCCACCGAGACGGCCAGGCATAGTGTCGCGAATCCGGCCCAGCCGCCGAATCCGTAGCGGCCGCCGCCGATCAGGGTGCGCGTGACGATCACCATTACCGGGAACTGGATCAGGTAGAAGGCGTAGGAGATATTTCCCAGCCATACCAGTGCGGGGTTGGAGTTGAGGCCGCGGTGGCCGTTGAGGTCGCGCGTCGCGAGCGTGGCGACCACGGCTGTCGTCGGTGCGAGCAGCAGCGCCGACATTTTGTAGTTCACCGGCACCACCCATGTCGCCGCGTACGCGAGGAACAGGGCTAGCAGCGGCGGCGCTAGACGGGTGTTGTGCCAGCGTCCTTCCAGCACCATGCGGGCCGCGAGCACACCTAGGAAGAACTCCGGCAGGCGCGAGGCCGGGAAGTTGTAGCTGAGCCAATATGACTGTGCGACAGGGATATCCGGTTGCGTGAACCAGATGGGCGCGGCGTGCAGCTCGAAATGCGGTGACAACTCACCCGGAACCAGCCGTGGCGCAAAGGCATTCGCGATGCCCTTCGGTCCGGGAACCCACAGGAAGTATGCGGTGTGCATGGCGAGAATACCGAGCAGCAGCACACCCGCGGCGGGCAGCAGCAGTCGCGCCGGTATTCGCCGCACCAGCGGCAGCATCAGCGGAAAGCTCAGGTAGAACAGCATTTCCGAGGTAAGCGACCACGAGGGCACATTCAGTCCGCCGACCGTGGTCCACTTCGGTACCCAGTTGTGTATCAGCAGCAGATCCGGCAACCACACCACCGTGCGCGCCAGCGGCGGACCCGCCGCGGCGATGAATATTGCCGCCGCCAGCAGGTGCGTCGGATAGATCTTCAGCACTCGCCGCCGGTAGAACAGCCGCACCGTCATCCCCGGCTTGTACGACCAGTAGATGATGAATCCGGAGAGCACGAAGAAGAAGGTGACGCCCGCCGCGCCCAGCTGCATCGGAAACCAATAGTGCAGCCGCCGAAAGAATTCCGACTTCTGGAACGGATATACCGGCAGGAACACCAGCGAGTGCAGGATGAACACCGAGAAGGCCGCCCACCACCGCGCGCCGGTCAGCGATGGCAGCGCCGGACGGTCCCGCCGGGGATCCGCGACAGTGGGCTCCGAGGTCGCAATGCTCTGCGCCGCAGCGCTTTTCGATGTCGTGGCGTTGGTGACCGCGGCGGTCTCTGTCGGCGTGGCACCGTTCGCCGCCGCAGCGGATTGCGCCACCGCCCTACCGTCCGATGCGGCAGCCCGCCCCCGCGGCTCGGCGGCGGGCTCGGGTGTCACCTGCCGCCCACGCATCAACGCCCGGCCAGCGCGGCGAGACCGTCGGCCACCGCCGCATCGCCCGCCGCGGACGGATGGAATGCGACACCCTGGTTGACCTTCGGATCGAGGAATCCGTTCACCCACGGTTCGGCCGTGCACAGCCCGTGCCCGGCGGTCACCGCGCGCGCATCGAAGAATTCGATGCCGAGCAACTGGGCCGCTTTGCGCTGGGCCTGGTCGAGCCGATCCAGATATACGGTCAGCGCCGCACCGCGCGGCTGCACGAACGGCATTCCGAAGAAGTCGAAACACAGCGTCTGCTGGCCGGGCGGAAAGAGTTCGGGATAGCCGACAAGGACGATCCGCGCGCTCGGCGCGTAGTACTGGATGTATTCGACGACGGTCCGGATCCGCTCGGCATACAGCTCACCGGATACCGCGTGGTAGTCGGTTATCCGGCCCTGCTGGGCCGCGTCCAGCCCGCACCCGTCGACCAGGTTGAACAGGCACGTCCCCAGTGCCGACCACACCGTCATATCGTTGGTGCCCCACTTGTCGTTCAGGCCGAACTGCAGGGCCACCAGCTTCGTCCGCGGGCCGAACGCGGCCGCCTGACTCGCCGACCTCGCCTGCACCAGCAGCGTGGTGCTGTGCCCGCTGTCGATCGTCGCGCCGGTGCACGACTCGTCCAGGAAATCCGGGCTGCCCGCCAGGCCGAGCCGGCCGCTGAGCTGGTTGGGCCACGAAGTCTGGCCGCGCACACAGGTATTCGTGAAACTCCAGTCCCATCCGTTCGACGTGTACGAATCGCCGAGGACGACGACCTCCCGGCCCGCGGCGGGGTCGGCCGCCGCGGTGTTCGCCGCGCTCATCGCCACGGCGACCGCTGATGCCAACGTCACCAGCAGGCGGCCTGCTCTCGTGTGCGTCACTGTCGTCCTGTCTGTCAGTACCCGGCGTGCGGATCGAATCCCGGATCCGGCAGTGTCGGTGCGGGTTTCGCGGTCGGGGCAGGGGGTTCGGGCTTCGGCGGCGCGGGCGGCTTGGCCGGTGCGGGCTGAACCGGCGGCTCGGGTGGCACCTGTGGCGGCGGGGGTGGGGCCGCGGGCGGAGGAGCCTCGGGCGAGGGTGCGACGGGTGAGGGTGCGACGGGTGGGGGTGGGGCGGGCTGCTCGCTCGATGGCGGTGCGGCCTGCTGGGGCGTGGATGATGTCGCGACCGGCGCCACGCTCGTCGTCGTGGGGTGCGCGGGCCCGCTGTCGGAGCCGCATCCCGTCACCGCGGCCAGCACGGCGATGCCGCCGACCAGGGCGGCAACGCATCGGACCACCCCGCCATCCCGCGGCTCGGCGAATGCCCCGGCGGCACTGTGCCGAATCGAACCGGGGCGTCGATTCGAATCGATCCGATTCACACTGTGTCGATACATATCGGGCCGATATGCATCCGGATGGACACCTGCGAGAAAGCGAGTGAAACGCGAAGCGATATTCGACACCTGTGCTCCCTTTCCGGGTGGAACGGACGCGACCCGCCGGATCGCTATCATCGTGCGATTCGGTCGGCCGGATTGCAATACTTGTCCATATCCGACGCGGTCGTCGCCCGCTCGCCGCCGGGCCGTCGAATATTCGGAAATTCCGGTGAATGGCGTCCGGTGATCGCGTCTGTGCCGATTTGTCCTGGCAACAGGACGAGCCGCGTCGGCTCGTAAGGGGCGGCCGGAGCGATCCGGCGTTGGACACCGCGACCCGCCGCATGCCGCATCTCGGGCGAGAACGCCGGTGGTGTCGCGAAACTCGCGCACTCGGCGGTCGATTCGATTCGGATGGACGCACGCTGCCGTACCGGCCGGACGACGTGCTCGGGACGCATTGGAAATCATCGGGGGCAATTGATCTATATACGTACCCGCGCCCGTTCCGGCAATTTCTTGGTTCACCGTAACGCCCGGTTGGTTCCGTATATCGGCGACCGCGAGCCGGACTCGGCCACATCTATATTATCGAGCCACCATGGGTGGGGTCGAATAATACATTCGCTGATACGAACACCTGCCGAACGATCCAGAGTAAATGGTGCGCGAATAATATTTCTCGTCGAGGAGGACCGCATGTCCATGACCGCCATAAATTTGATGGATCCCGAATTCACCACGAATCCGGCCGCCGCATATGGACGGCTGCGCGAGGAGGCGCCGGTCGTCCCGGTGAATTTTCCCGGAGTGGCCGCACCGGTCTGGTTGATCACGCGCTACGAGGATGTCAAGGCGGCGCTGACCGATCCGCGGTTCGTCGTCGACCGCAACAATGTGCCGGGACTGAACGAACCGAGTGCCAGGGATCAAATAATGGAGGCGATGGGCGTTCCGGAGGATCTCCGGCCGCACCTGACCACCATGGTGAATATGGATGGCCGGGCGCACTCCCGGCTGCGCACCCTGGTGAGTCCCGCCTTCACCAGCCGCCGAATGGACGCACTGCGCTCGCGCGTCGAGATCGTCGCCGCGCAATTGGCCGATGACCTGCGGCGCAAGCCGGAGCCGGATCTGCTCGCCGACTTCTCGGCGCACCTGTCCGGCACCATCATCTGCGAGCTGGTCGGCGTCGACGAGGCCGACCGGGCGGAGGTGCGCGGCTGGATTCAGGGCTTCGCGGGCGACGATCAAACCCGCATCCTGGAGCGCGCCCGACTCCTCGTGAACTACACGAAGGATCTCATCGCGCGGCGGCGCGCCGAACCCGGCGACGACACGATTTCGAAACTGCTCGCCGCCGAGGCGGATGGCGACCAGTTGACCGATACCGAGATCGTCACGATGTTCACCATGCTCATCCAGACCGGGTATGTGACCACAGCGCATTTCATCCCGAATGCCGTGGTGACTCTGCTCGATCACCCCGATCAACTGGATCGGCTGCGCGCGGATCCCGAATTGCTGCCGCACGCCGTCGACGAGCTGCTGCGGGTCGCGGGCCCGATCACGGTCGGCACCATGATGTACGCGACCGAGGACCTGAATTTGGCGGGCACGCCCATCCGGCGCGGCGACACCTTGGCGGGCTGCCTGGTCTCCGCCAATCACGACCCCCGGGTATTCGACGATCCGGACCGTTTCGATATCGCGAGGATTCCCGCGTCCGGCCGTAACCACCTGGCCTTCTACTACGGCTCGCACTTCTGCCTCGGCGCGCGGCTGGCGGAGGTGGAGAGCGAGGTGGCGCTGCGGGAGCTGCTGCTGGCCCGCGACGGGTTATCCCTGGCTATCGAGCGGAACCAGCTCGAACACCATCCGAATCCGATCGGAAACCTGCTGGTGCGGCTGCCCGTGCACTTCTGAACCCGGCCTCTGGCGTCATCATGGCACCATGATTCTTGATATGGCGCCATGATGGCGTTACGCTTGTGCCATGGATCTAACGCCCTATGTCGACAGCCTGCAGCAAGAGCTACTGGCGGCGGCCGATTCCGGTGAGGAGACCGCGCTGGCGCAGCGCCTGTCCGCCGCCGTCGCGGCCGCCACCCGGTTGACCATGCTCGATGTGCTGTCCGCCGCCGCGGACGAGATCACCAGGGATCTGCTCCCCGGTTCGGTCGAGCTCCGGCTGCGCGGGCGTAACCCATATTTCGTGGTCGCCTCCGGCCAAACCGCTGCGGAGGACGAGGACGACGAGGTGTGGGCGTCCGCGGCGGGCGCCGGGCGGGATATCCCCGCGTCGGCGCTGAACGGCAAGGATGGCGCCGTCTCGCGGATCAACTTCCGCCCCCCGGAACAGCTCAAGCAGCGCATCGAGGCGGCTGCGAGCGAGGCGGGGCTTTCGGTCAACGCCTGGCTGGTCCAGGCGGTCGGTGTGGCGCTCGCCGGTGATCAGCGGTCCCGGCGGGGGCGCCGGGACGGCAACCGTTCCGGGCGCTTCACCGGCTGGGTCGGCTGAGCCGGCCCGACCGCCGGAACACGCACGAGAGAAGGGGATTCACCATGCCCACATTCGTTACGCCGGAACCCATCGCGGTATCGGTCACGGTCACCAGCGCCGAGGTTCGGCTGGTCGCGAGCGAGCGGGCCGACACCGTGGTATCGGTCGAACCGGTCGACAAGGCGAGTAAATCCGATGTGGATACCGCCGAGCGGACGAAGGTCGAGTTCGCGACCGGTCAGCTGACGGTCACCACGCCGTCGCCCGGCATGCTGCGGGTGAGCAAGCGCAGTTCGGTCCGCGTCACCATCGAACTGCCCGCCGATTCCACCCTGCTCGCGAAGCTGATGCACGCGCGGGTGCGCACCGAGGGCAGGCTCGGCGACTGCGACGTGCGGCTGACATCGGGACAGGCGCAGCTCGATTGCGTCGGCGCGCTGCGCGCGAGCCTGATGCACGACGATATCGCGGTCGAGCACGTCACCGGCTCCGCCGAGATCGACAGCCTGTCCGGTTCGGCGCGCATCGGCGAGGTCGACGGCATCCTCCGGTTCAAGGGCACCAAGGGCGGGATCTGGATCGGCGACGCCTCCGACGATCTCGACATCCGTTCGGTGAACGGCGATATCGAGATCGACCGCGCCGACAGCAATGTCACCGCGGTGACGGTCGATGGCGCCGTTCGGGTCGGCCGGTTGACGCACGGGCACGCCGATCTGATGAACAGTTCGGCGAATATCGAGATCGGCATCAGCAATGGCACCGCGGCCTGGGTGGAGGCCGACAGCAAGAAGGGTGCGGTGCGCAACAACCTTCCGGTGCAACAGAATCCGGACGAGTTCGACAACACGGTCAAGGTGCGCGCCCGAACTCGCTCGGGCGACATCATCATCCGGCGCGCCGCCGATGAAAGCGGCTCCTCGGCCGATTGAAAAGCTTCTGGCACAAAGGTTTTCGGTGGTCGCGGCAGGCGAACGCCAAGAGAAGGTAAGGAAGGAGGGGGAGGTGGCTGATATCTCTCCGATGGCGATAATGGCGATCGGTCTACGCAAATCGTATGGCGAGCACGTGGTGCTCGACGGGATCGACCTGAGTGTCGCTCCGGGAACAGTCTTTTCGCTGCTCGGGCCGAACGGCTCCGGTAAGACGACGACGGTCAAAATCCTCACCACCCTGATCCCGGCAGACGGCGGGGATATGTGGGTGGGCGGGCACAGCGTCACCAAGGAGGGTGCGGCGGTCCGCGGCGCGATCGGCGTCACCGGGCAGTTCTCCGCGGTCGACCGCTGGCTGACCGGCGAGGAAAATCTGCTGCTCATGGGCGATCTGAACCATCTGTCCCGCGGCGACGCGCGCAGGCGGGCCGCCGAACTGCTCGAGCGCTTCGATCTGGTGGACGCGGCCGCGCGCGTCACATCGACCTACTCGGGCGGTATGAAACGCCGCCTGGATCTGGCGATGAGCCTGATGGGCAGGCCGAGCATCATCTTCCTCGACGAGCCGACGACGGGCCTCGATCCGCGCAGCAGGCGCACGATGTGGCAGATCATTCGGGAGCTGGTCGCCGACGGCACCACGATCTTCCTGACGACGCAGTACCTGGAGGAGGCCGATCAACTGGCCGACCATGTCGCGGTGCTCGACCAGGGCAAGCTGGTCGCCGAGGGCACGCCGGCCGAACTCAAACAGCGGGTGCCGGGCGGATACATCAGCTTGCAGTTCCCGGATGTCGAGGCGCTCGATCGCGGCGCTCGCGCGCTCGGCACGCAGGAGCGCGATCGCGACACCCTCACCGCACAGGTCACCAGCGACGGCAGCGCCGCCGCGGTCAAGGCCGCACTCGACCGGCTGTCCGATGACGCCATCCCGGTCGACAAGGTGTCGGTGCACACGCCGGATCTCGACGACGTCTTCTTCGCCCTGACCGGTCACTCCCAGCGCGAGGACGAGAAAGTGAGCATCCCATGACATCCGTTGCCAGCGCGGTCGCCGATTCGACGACGATGGTGCGCCGGGAGCTGCGGCACACCATGCGCAATCCGGGCCAGCTCGCCCTCGCGATGCTGATGCCGCTGATCATGCTGCTGCTGCTCAATTTCGCATTCGGCGGCGCGCTCGACACCAAGGGCATCAAATACATCAACTACGTGGTGCCGGGCATCGTCATGCTCGGTGCGGCCTACTCCGCGCAGGCGACGGCCCTGGCGGTGAACGCGGATATGACCGAGGGCATCATCGACCGGTTCCGGACCATGGCGATCGCCCGGCCCTCGGTCCTGATCGGCCATGTCATCGGCGCCACCGCTCGGTCGCTGATCGGCATCGCGATCGTCGTGCTCGTCGCGCTCGCGATCGGTTTCCGCCCGAGCGCGAACGTCGTCGAATGGCTCGGCGTGATCGGGCTGATCGCCCTGACGCTGTTCTCATTCGCTTGGCTCGCAACGGCTTTCGGCCTGATCGCGAAGAATCCGGCCGGTGCGTCCACCATGACGCTGCCGCTTTCGCTGCTGCCCTTCCTCGGCGGCGCCTTCGTGCCGACCGACACCATGCCCGGCTGGCTGCGGGTGTTCGCCGCCAACCAGCCGCTGACCCAGATCATCGAGGCGCTGCGCAGCCTGCTGCTCGGCGGCCCGATCGGCGATCACGCCTGGCTGGCGATCGCCTGGTGCCTCGGTATCGCGGTGGTCGGCTTCGTCTGGGCCACCTCGGCCTTCTCCCGCCGGACCGCCGTGCAGTAATCCTTCGACCGATAGCTGAACAAGAGTTACCGCTTTCCGGTGCCGCCATTATCTGGCGGCACCGGAAATTTATGTATAAGGAATTCGAGAATTGTCCTGCTGACAAGACATCCGCTGTGTCGCACCGGCTTTCGCTTGCCAGACCGCGACGGGCCTGCCGAGAATCGAGAGCATCGGCCGATTCCCGTGGGGGAAAACGATTCGGCCGCGTTCCGGAGCAGTGGAGTATGACTGTGCCCCCTGACGATCTCGCCGCCCGGCTGGCGCGACTCTCGCCCGCCAAGCGGGCGGTGGTGGAACGCATGGTCAACGGGAATGCCGAGCCGACGCCGGTCGAGGCCGAGCTGATCCGGATCTGGCGCGAGGTCTTCGAAAACGACCGGATCGGCCTGACGGACAGTTTCCACGCGCTCGGTGGCGACTCGATCACCAGTTTGCGGGTGGTGGTTCGGGCGGCGGCCGCGGGCATCAGCATCACCTCTCGGCAGATCCTGGCGGAGGAGACGATCGAGCGGCTCGCCAGGGTCGCGGACGTGCCGGGCGACGGGACAATCGGCTCTTGACCGCATCGATGGATCTGAATGTGCTTGCGCCGCAGGGAGAACAGATGTACCGGGCGATCGGCCGCTTGCTTGCCCACGATGCTGCGCCGGAATGAGGTGATGGGCTCGTGATCGAACCTGGTGATCCGAAAGCTGATGCGATACAGCAGGATTGGCTGCCAGTACACAAAATGGCGGACCGGTGGGCCGAGCGAACTCCGGACGCACCGGCGCTCTGGCACGAAGGCGGCGAGATCAGTCACCGCCAGTTGAGCGAGTGGTCGAATTCGATTGCGGCGGAACTCATTCGGCTCGGCATCGAAGCGGAACAGCTCGTCGGCGTCACCTTGCCGCGGGCACCCGAGCAGGTGGCCGCGGTGCTCGGGGTGCTGAAGGCGGGTGCGGTATATCTGCCGTTGGATCCGGCCTATCCGGCGGAACGGCTGGAGTACATGGTGCGCGACTCCGGGCTGCGCACCCTGCTCACCCGCGGCCCCGGCCTACTGGGCCTGCCGCCGGAGGTGACCGTCATCGATATCGATGATATTGCGCCGCAAGGATATTCCCACGTCCCGGTGCGACCGGCCCAGCTCGCGTACGTGATATACACCTCCGGCACCACGGGCCTGCCGAAGGGCGTCGAACTCACCCACGCCGGGCTGGCGAACGTGATCCGGGCCTCGCTCACCGATTTCGGGCTCGACCAGTCCGCGCGGGTGCTGCAATCGGTTCCCGCGAGCTTCGACGCCGCGGTGTGGCAGCTGTTCATGGGCCTCGCGTCCGGCGGAACGCTGTGTCTGGCACCGGATCTCGCGACGGCCGACCATTCGATCGAGCGGACGATGCGCGAGGGCCGGGTGACTATGGTCTATCTGCCGCCAGCCCTGCTCTCCACCATCGACCCGGCGGGCGTCCCCGATCTGCGGACGGTGATCACCGGCGGCGACCGGATCTCGGCCGAACTGCGCAACCGGTGGGCCGAATCGGTCCGGTTCTTCGCCGGCTACGGCCCGACCGAATGCACCATCGGGCAGACCTGGCAGGAGTGTTCGGTGCGGTCGGCGAGTGCGCCGTCGATCGGTGTGCCCATCGATGGCGTGCGGCTCTACGTCCTCGACCGCACTGGCGATCCGGTGGCGGCGGGCGAGGTGGGGGAGGTGCATGTCGGCGGCATCGCCGCCGGGCGCGGCTATCGGCATCGTCCCGGCCTCACCGCGGCCAGATTCGTCGCGGACCCGTTCGCGCCCGGCGCCCGGATGTACCGCACCGGCGATCTCGTGCGGCGCACCGCCGACGGATCGATGATCTTCGTCGCCCGCGCCGATCAGCAGGTCAAGATCCGCGGCTACCGCATCGAACTCGGCGAGGTGGAGGCCGCGCTGCGGGCCATCGACGGTGTGGCCGACGCGGTGGCCCGCACCGAACCGGGCGCGAGCGGCCTGCCGCGCCTGATCGCGTACGCGATCGCCGCGATACCGGCCGATCTCGTGCGAAATCGGCTGCGCGACAGCCTGCCCGAGCATATGGTGCCCTCCGTCGTGCACGTCGTCGACCACTTCCCGCTGACGGTCAACGGCAAGATCGACCGCGATGCGCTGCCCGCCCTGATCCGCACCGCACCGGACCCGCTGGCACAGGCGCTCGCGGCGGTGGAGGCCATGTCCGACGAACAGGCGCGCGCCCTGCTCGACGACTGATCGCGCCGAAATATCGAGCAACGGCGGCGTTTCCGCCGCCGACCCCTCATGCTCGCTCGTCCCGGATCGTCCGGACCACCTTGATTATCTCGGCGTTGAGCAGTGCGGTCATTCGGCCGCCGTCGGCGGCGACCGCGACCGGCGGGGTGTCGAAGACGGTGACGTAGCGGCCGTCGCCGACCAGATCGCGCCAGCCGAGGTGATAGCGGGTGATCCCGCGCGGGCCGAAACGCGAACGGCCCTGCACGATTTCGATCAACCCGACGCTGTCGACGGGTGTGCTGTGGAATGCGAGCGACCGGCGGCGGAACGAATTCTCGATGGCGTCGGCATTGACCTTGGAGCGGCCGTACGCGTAGTCGAAATCGTCGTCGTCGCGCTCCTCCGATTCGACCAGGACCACATGGTCCTGCCTGCCCGCATTCGTCCGCGGCAATTCGGCGACGACGATATCGGCCAGCCGCAGCGGATCGCATTCGGTGACGACGAAGCCGCCGCTGTGCCAAATCGTCTTGCCCGGAAGCTGTTTCGCCAGATATCCGCGATCGCCGCGCCGCGCGGCCAGCAGCCGGATCAGCCCGGCGGGGTTATCCGGGTCGGCGTCGGAACCGGTGACCACCAGCCGGATATCGGGTTGGGCCAATGCCTCGAGCACGCCGTCGAAGGCGTCGTCGAGCGTCGCGCGCATCCGCTGCCGTGCCGCCGCCTTCTCACGCTCGTGTTCGTCGTACGAGTCGGTCTCGGTGAGGTAGCTGAACGGCGCGGGGAGGAATTGCTCCGCCAATTGTTCCCAGAGGGCGGCGAATTCGATATCGGTGAAATTCCAGGTGTTGTTCATCATTCCAACACCGGGGCGACGGTCGTCGTCCGCCCCAGTGCCTCGTCGAAGTGCTTGGTGGAATTGAGGTAGCTGGGTCGTGTCTGTTCCTTGCCGTGGTGCCCGGCCCCGTGCATGGGCGCGCCCGCGGCGCCGGGCGCGCCCGGCGAACCCGCGATCGGCGTGGCGGCGGCGAGTCCGCCGCTGCCGCCGGCGGCCAGCGTCGCGCGGGGAAACAGCTTGGCCTGCGCCGCTTCTCGGGCAGGCAGGGCGTTTACGCCGAGCGGTCCGCCCGGGCCGGGGCCGGGACCACCGATCTTGCCCGGGCCGCCGAGACCGGCCTTTGCGGCGTCCATGACTCCGGGCGACATGGGGTCTGCCGATGCGGGGCGCAGTTGCCCGGCTTGCTGCGCGCTCTGCAATGCCTGCTGTGCCGCCTGCAGCGCCGGATCTGCCGCGCCGGATAGCGTTGCGGGGCTGGCTTTTTCGCCGGGTTGGGTGGCAGGCCGGGGATCCGGCTGGGGCGCATCGGATTTGGGCGGCCGATGGGTCCGCGGGACTTTGCGCGGAAGCGCTTGGCGTGGACCGGATATGGCTTTCGGCCTGCCGCCCGCGCCGGGATCGATCCAGCGTGATCGCGGGCCGCCCCGATTGTGCGCACCGTCCCTCGGCTTGCCGACGGGCCCGTGCGTGCGCTTGGGGAGTGGAATCTTCGGTACGTTGCGGGTCGTCTCGGTCAGTCCCCGCACATACCAGTTCCAGAAATTCCATTGATAGTGCTGCAGCAGCGCATTTCCGACACTGACGGGGCTGCCGATGAACGTTTCGCCGTCGGCGGTGACCCGAATAACCTTGTCGCCATTGGAAACATTGCCCGGGATATGGTGGGTCCGGCGCGCCCCGTAGGTGGGATTGATGCCGACCGAGGATTCGGCATGATCCATATTCCAGTCCCGAGTGGGCGGATGCGGGAGCAGCGGCATCCGCGTTCGCGTCATATCCACCCATTCCGCCGCGTACAACAGGTTTTCGCCCATCAGGGTCATGCTGTGGGTGAGTGTTCTTGTGCACGCGGTGTATTCGTCGACGGCGTCCTTCAGCTTCGTATGGCCCGCGCCCTCCCAGTCGCCGCCGACGGCCGCGATATCCTTGGCGAGTTTCCCGAAGGCCTGCTCCAGTTTCGTCGCCATCGCGCGCCACTCGCCACCGGCATCCCGGATCGGCGCGGCATCCATCTCGGTGAGCGCGTGCAGCTGCGGCCACGCCAGCCGCTGCGGCGGCTCCGCCGATACTTTGACGGTGTCGAGCGGCCTGATGTCCTTCCCCTTGGCCGGCGCCCAATTATGGCGCTGCCACCGGTGTTCCCACGGCTGCAGCGGATTGCTCGGATGGTCGGCCGGGTAGTCGTCGATCGAGGTATGGGTCTTGCCGATATGCGGCACCTCGGGCTTCAAATGATCGAAGGCGACAGCGGAATATTGATCCGTCCCCGGATACGCCTTTCCGGCGGCCCCGACGGCATGCGCCATCTGCTCCAGGATCTTTTGGTGCGCCCGCAATGCCTCACCGAGATTCTTGGCCGCCTCATTGAATTGACCGGCCAGCCCGATACCCGATGTCAGCGCGTTGAGATCCTTCAGCCGGATGCCGTCGAGCCGTTTCTGTACCCCCAGCACCCACCCGAGCGCGGTATTGGTGGCCTGTACCGCCCGCAAGGCCGCCTGCGGCTGGAATTTCAGCTGTCCCCGCCGCGCCTGCAGCTGAAATCCGGTCCATTTCTTCTGAATTTCCGCGATACTCGGCGGCTCGGGCTGCGCATTGGTAGTCATCGGAACAACTCCTGATTACTTCTAATTCCCTGCAATTAGCTGTGTGACTGTCCGTATCCGCGTGCTGCCACTCCTGCGTCGATATCCTGATCGCCCGACCCGATCGCTATCGCTCCACGCTATTACGCGGGTCCGTCGCGCACGTCCAACCAGCATCGGATATCCGGATAAGACTCACGTCATATCCGCGTCGCGGGGTAAACCTGGGTTGTAGTCCGACGGTGGCAGACGGTGTACGAAACACCGACACCTATTTGCGTTGTGGTGCGGGCTCATACGATGAGCGATGTGATTATCAGGCCCGGTATCCCGCTGTTCGGCGGGCGGGTGTTTCCGCGCCGGTCCGGATTCGGCAATCCACGGGTCGTCGACGCGGTGGTGGCCCTGGTCGTGTTCGCGGCGGTTTCCGTGGTCGGCGCCTGCTACACCCAGCCGGGCTGGCGGCCGTTCGACCTTTTGGCCTACGTGATCTGCGCGTTCACCTGCCTGCCGCTCGCGGCGCGCAGGCTGGCCCCGACGCCGACCCTGGTGATGACGTCCGCGGGGTACGTCGTCTATTTACTGCTGGGTTATTGCCCGAGCCTCAATTTCTATGCCCCGCTGGTGGCCTTCTACACCGTCGCCGCCGTCGCGCGGCCCGCGGTGACGGCGGCGAACGCGCTGCTGTTCGGCGCCGTGATCTTCTACAGCGGATGGGTCGCGGTGCCCGCGGTGGTGGCGGCCGCCCAGGCCGCCGCGACGCCGGGGGTGGTCTGGACCCTCGCCGGGGTGTCGCGGCGCTTGGGCCTGCGCAACCGGCAGCTGGCCGAGCTGACCGAACAGCTGCGCTGTGAGCAGCGGCTCCGGGTGGAGCATGCGGTCGCGAAGGAACGCATGCAGATCGCTCGCGAACTGCACGACGTTGTCGCACACCATATTTCGGTGATCTCCATGCAGGCCGGGGTGGCCCGCTACGTCTTCGACAGTGATCCGCCCACCGCCCGCACCGCGGTGCGGACCATCGGCGACACCAGCCGGGAAACGCTCGAGGAACTGCGGCGCATCCTGCACCTGCTGCGCGCCGGTGACGCGCCGCCGGAGACGGAAATCGAACCGGCTCCCGGATTCGCCGGATTGGCCGCGCTGATCGAACGGGTGCGCGGCGTCGGCGTCGACGCTGAGTTGACGGTCACCGGCGCGGTCGACGATTTGCCGTCGGGCCTGCAACTCGCGGTGTACCGGGTCATTCAGGAGGCGTTGACGAATGTGCTCAAGCATGCCGGGCCCTGCCGGGCAGGCGTTGTGGTGCACCGTGATTCGCGGCAGCTGACGGTGACGATAACAAACGAGGGCCCGCTCGTCGCGGAAACGAAGGCCGCCAACGGAAGTCACGGTCAGGTCGGGATGCACGAGCGGGCCCGCCTGTACGGCGGGACGCTGGTGGCCGGACCGCGGCCGGAGGGCGGCTACCAGGTAATCCTCACCGTGCCTTGGCCTTTGCCGGTAGCGTCGACGCACAGGTAACCGCCGCTGGCCGCAAGGAGTGACGCTGGAGATGATCAGCGTACTTGTCGTCGACGATCAACCGCTGATCCGCGCCGGTCTGGTCGCGCTGCTGCGCGCGGATCCGGGGCTGACGGTCGCGGGTGAGGCGGGCGATGGAGACCAGGCCGTGCACCTTGCCGCCACCACGCGGCCGGATGTCATCGTGATGGATATCCGAATGCCCGGCGTCAGCGGAATCACCGCCACCCGCCGCATTCTCGCGGAGCGGGATCCGGCGCCGCGGATTCTCATACTCACCACCTTCGACCTCGACGAGTACGTCTACGAGGCGTTGCGCGCCGGTGCGTCCGGATTCATCCTCAAGGAGGCCGAGCCGGAACGCCTTTTGGCGGCGATACACACAATTGCCAAGGGGGATATGCTTTTTGCCCCGACCGTCACCCGCAGGCTGGTCGAGGCGTATCTCGGTGGGGGAGGTGCGATCCCGCCGCTGCCCGCGAACGGCAGGCTCGGGACGCTCACCGCCCGCGAGCTCGAGGTGCTCCGGTTGGTCGGTACCGGCGCGGGCAACAACGACATCGCGAACCACTTGACCATCAGCGAGGGCACCGTCAAGACGCATCTCAACCGGGTGATGACCAAGCTCGATCTCACCAGCCGCGCGCAGGCCGTCGTCGTCGCGTACGAATCCGGCCTGATCACACCGAAATCCGCGTCCGGTGGTGCGCAGAACCGCCCGACGGCAACCTGATCGGGCCGGCGCCGGCAGATATTGGCCTCTGGTCTCCTGAGTCCCGTTGTGTTACAACGGTATTACATATAGCTACCTAAGCTAACTATCTGGAGGTCCCAGGATGTGTGGGATTACAGGGTGGGTTTCGTTCGACTCGGATCTCACCGGACAACGGGAAATCCTCGACGCGATGACCGAGACCATGGCCTGCCGAGGGCCCGACGGGCGCGGTACCTTCCTGCGACGGCATGCCGGATTGGGTCATCGGCGCCTTGCCATCATCGATCTGCCGGGCGGGACGCAGCCGATGAGCGTTTCCGAACCGGACGGCGATGTGGCGCTGGTCTACTCGGGTGAGGCGTACAACTTTCAGGAACTGCGGAAACGCCTTGTGGGACTGGGGCATACGTTCCGAACCGACAGCGACACCGAGGTGGTGCTGCGGGCGTATCTGCAGTGGGGCGAGGCGATGGTCGACGAGCTCAACGGGATGTACGCGTTCGCCATCTGGGACCAGCGGCACGAGAAGCTGGTGATGGTCCGGGATCGGATGGGGGTCAAGCCCTTCTACTACTATCCGACGCCCGACGGTGTGCTCTTCGGGTCGGAACCGAAGGCGATCCTGGCGAATCCATTGGTGCCCAAGGTGGTCGAACTCGATGGTCTGCGGGAACTGTTCATCTTCACGAAGGCCCCAGGCTGGGCGATGTGGAAGGGTATGTCGGAGCTGCTGCCCGGCACCGTGATGACGGTGGACCGCAAGGGAATTCGCCAGCGCACCTACTGGCGGCTGACCGCGGCCGAACATCGCGACACCCGTACCGAAACGGTGGCCCGGGTGCGCGAGCTGTTGACGGATATTGTCCAGCGGCAACTGATTTCGGATGTGCCGCGGTGTGTGCTGCTGTCCGGCGGGCTGGATTCCAGCGCCATCACCGGTCTGGCGGCGCGCGAGCTCGCGCGCACCGGCGAACAGGTGCGCACCTTCTCGGTCGATTTCGTCGACCAGGAAAAGAATTTCATCCCCGATGAGATGCGCGACACCCCGGATTCGCCGTTCGTCCGCGACGTCGCCGCGTACGTGCAGTCCGCGCATCAGGACGTGATGCTGAATCCCGCCGATCTCTCCGATCTTTCGGTGCGGCGCACGGTGATCGGCGCCAGGGATATTCCGCTCGGCCTCGGCGATCTGGACAGCTCGCTGTATCTGCTGTTCCGGTCGATCCGCGAGCAGTCGACGGTCGCGCTCTCGGGTGAATCGGCCGACGAGGTATTCGGCGGCTATCGCTGGTTCCACGACGAAACCGCGATGTGGGCCGATACTTTCCCGTGGTTGCCGCTCAGCGAAATCGTCATGGGCGTACAGGATTTGCTACATCCGGAGTTCCGGGAGAAGCTGCGGCTGACCGAGTACGTCGCCGATCAATACTCGGCCGCCGTCGCGGAGGTCGACCATCTGGATGGCGAATCCGAGCTCGAACATCGGATGCGCACCATCTGCCATCTGCATCTGACCCGATTCGTCCGGCAACTGCTCGACCGCAAGGACCGGATGTCCATGGCGGTCGGACTCGAGGTGCGGGTGCCGTTCTGCGACCACCGGCTCGTCGAGTACGTGTACAACACCCCGTGGTCGATGAAAACCTTCGACGGCAGAGAGAAGAGCCTGCTGCGGCACGCCGCCAAACATGTACTGCCCGGATCCGTGGTGGAGCGGGTGAAGAGCCCCTACCCGTCCACCCAGGACCCGGGCTACGCGGCGAATCTGCAAATACTGGTGAAAGACCTGATGGGCGAGCCGGATTCGCCCCTGCTCGCCATGCTCGACCGCGACTGGCTGCAACAGGCCGTCGAACAGGACCCGACCCGAATGGCCGTCGGAACCCGCAGCGCGCTGGACCGCGCCATCGACATCGGCGTCTGGCTCGACCTCTACAAGCCGGACCTCCGACTGTGAGATAGATAGCGGCACAATGCGTTTCGGCCCCGATGCGGTGGACGCATCGGGGCCGAGGACGGCAGGTCCAGTGCCCCTCCACCGCCGCCAGGTCGGCGCTGGCGGGGCCGACGCCCGAGCGTCACAGTGTGCGCACCGCCAATTCCGTTAAACGCCAGCCTTCTTCGGTGCGGGCGGCCCGGCATTCGAATACGCTGATGGCGCGGTCGAACCGCTTGTCGTCGACGGTCCGGTAGTAGCGGACCAACAGCCTTGTCGCCGATGATCCGCACGGCCGCTCACCACTTCACTGGCAGGTCGTACATGCCGTACACCAGCACGTCGTGCCGGAAACGAAGCTCGCCCGCCGGAATATCGAGCCGCAGCCCGGGAATCCTGCCGAAAATCGTTTCGAAGGCCAGCGCCAATTCGATCCGCGCCTGCTGATCACGTCGTCACCCGGTGCGCGCAACTTCTGCGCGATCAGCTCGTCGATGAAATCCCACAGGCTGAAGGCGATTTCCTGCTGCTCGGCATCGGTGTTGTCCTGGCTCAGACCGTTCATCAGGAAACACCAACTTCGACAACAGATTTCGTGGTCAATGTGAAGGGTGCACCCGATGTGCACCGCCATCTGCGTCGGCCGTATCTGCGCCTGCGCGGCCTGCGCACCCGTGGCGGGTCCTCGGTCGCGGCGCCGTCGAGCAGCACCACGGTCAGCGCGGCCAGGCTCAGATCGTCTATCGGACCGGCGATCCGGAATCCCACCGCTGTCTGCTCAGTCACCCTTCTCTCCAATCTCGTTGCTACTGAGGCGGGTTGCCGTGTTTGCGATCGGGCAGGTCGACCTGTTTGGTGCGCAGCATCGCCAGACCCCTGATCAATGCCGACCTGGTGTCGGCCGGATCGATGACGTCGTCGACGAGCCCGCGCTCGGCCGCGTAGTAGGGATGCATCAGCTCGTCGGTGTAGTCGCGCACCAGCTGCTCGCGCAGCGCCGCCGGATCGTCCGCCGCCGCGATCCGCTTGCGGAAGATGACGTTGGCCGCACCCTCCGCGCCCATCACCGCGATCTCGTTGGTCGGCCAGGCCAGCGCCAAATCCGTTCCGACACTGCGCGAATCCATTACGATATAGGCGCCGCCGTATGCCTTGCGCAGCACCACCGAAATGCGCGGCACGGTGGCATTGCAGTACGCGTACAACAGTTTCGCGCCGTGCCGGATGATGCCGCCGTGCTCCTGATCGACGCCGGGCAGGAAGCCGGGCACGTCCAGCAGGGTCACCAGCGGGATATTGAACGCGTCGCACATCTGCACGAAGCGGGCCGCCTTCTCGCTGGCGTGGATATCGAGCACCCCGGCGAGCATCTGCGGCTGATTGGCGACGAATCCGGCCAGCTCGCCGTCGAGCCGGCCAAGGGCGACAACGATATTCGTCGCCCAGCCAGCGTGTACCTCGAAGTACTCGCCGTAGTCCACCAACTCGGCCAGCACCCGGCGCATATCGTACGGCCGGTTCCCGTCCGGCGGAACGATATCCGCGAGCGCCGGACAGCGCCGGTCGGCCGGATCGGTGCACAGCATCGTCGGCGGCTGCTCGCCGCTGTTCTGCGGCAGCAGCGAGAGCAGATACCGCACATCCTCCAGACAGCTCTGCTCGTCGTCGTAGACGAAATGCGCGACACCGCTCTTGCCGCCGTGCGCATCGGCGCCGCCCAGCTCGTTCTGGCTGATCCGTTCGCCGGTAACCGCCTGCACCACATCGGGTCCGGTGATGAACATCTGCGCGATATCGCGCACCATGAAGACGAAATCGGTGAGCGCGGGGGAGTAGGCCGCTCCGCCGGCACACGGTCCGAGCATCACGCTGATCTGCGGGATCACCCCGGAGGCTGCGACATTGCGGCGGAAGATGCCACCGTAGCCCGCGAGCGCGGTGACACCCTCCTGAATCCGCGCTCCCGCACCGTCGTTGAGCGATACCAGCGGCGCGCCCGCCTTGAGCGCCAAATCCATGATCTTGTGGATCTTCTCCGCATGCGCCTCGCCGAGCGCGCCGCCGAATATCCGGAAATCGTGCGCGTAGACGAAAACCGTTCGCCCGTATACGGTTCCCCAACCCGTGACGACGCCGTCGGTGTACGGGCGGTTGCGTTCCATGCCGAAACCCGTTGCCCGGTGCCGTCGCAGCGGTTCCACCTCGGTGAATGAACCATCGTCGAGCAGCAGCTCGATCCGTTCCCGTGCGGTCAGCTTGCCCTTGGCGTGCTGGCGCTCGGTGGCCGCCGGATCGGCGCCGGTGCGCACCGTCTCCTTGATGGCGGCCAGTTCGCCGAGCCGGTCGATCGCGGTGAGCGTTCTTCGCTGTGACATGTCAACTCTCCCTAGCCGATCCGCGCCAACTGCCGACCGGCCAGGCACTCCTCGGCGAAACCGAGGGCGCGCACCGCGGCCACATGCGGCAGCCGCTCCAGCCACGCTGTTGAGGTTGGTGTCGATCACGTTGTGCCAGAGCCGTTCGCGGCATCGGTTTCAAACTGGTTCAGTCGTAAGCAGGCCCTGGTTCGCCAGCTGGGCCCGCACCGCCCGCACGGCGGACCGATCCGCCTCCGGACGGCCCTGGCGCGGCGGCAACACGGGGAACACCGTCGTTCGACCGGCACGTACCGATGGATGGGTGCGCACTGCGGTAGACAGACCCTGCGACGGGCCTGCCTCGATGAGTAGATGGTCCCCGGAGGCCAGCAGGGTCTGCAGCGTCGGCCAGAAGAGCACGGGCTCGGCGGGCTGAATCGCCCAGTAGTCGGGATTCCTGGCTTCTTCGGCGCTGAGAAAGTGACCGGTGTAGGCCGAGAGCACCGGGATCTTCGGTGGTTGCAGCCGAATCGACGCGAACAGGAGTGCGGTTTCCTCGGCCAGGCCGGCGATCGCCGAGCTGTGGAATGGGGTCTGCGCCGCGATCGGCCGACAGACGTAACCGTCGGCGCACAGTTGCTTCTGTACAGCGGCCAAGGCCTGCTCCGGTCCGGCGAGGACGGTCTGGCGGCGAGCGTTGTGCGCGCCGACCTGGATGTGGTCGTCGAGGTAACAGGCCAGTTCGCTCGGGGTGGCCGCGACGGCGAGCATGCCGCCCGCCGGGCCATCGGCCAGTCGTTTCGTGCGTTCCACCAGCAACGCGCAGATTTCCGCCGGATCGAATACGCCGGCGATGGTCGCCGCGACCACCTCGCCGACGCTGTGCCCGAGCAGCACCGCCGGCCGCACGCCCCAGCTCAGCACCATGCGCCCGAGTGCGTAATCGACCGCGAACAACAGGCCCTGCGCGGGAACCGTCGCATCGATGGACACCGCCGGATCCGGGTTGAGCCAGAGGGCCCGCAGCATCGCACCCTGGTCACCGTAGGCCGCCAGGGTCTCGTCCAGCACCTCGGTGAAGACCGGTTCGTGCCGGTACAAACCGGCGGCCATTCGGCGGTGCTGGGCGCCCTGACCCGGGAACATCAGGGTCACCCGAGGTGTCATGGCCACGATGGCCCCCTTTCTCGGGCCATCCGGCCCGCTGTTCGGCAGCCGAATCGTCGCCATCCCGATTCGAGGCGCGGTGGACGGCCTCTGGACTCCAATGCGACTCCGCCCGTCGTCAAAACCGGCTCATGACACTTCGAGCCGGCGCAGAACCGATGCGATGGGAGTCCAGATGAGATACGACGATCTATACCTCGCGTCGGTGGCCAGTTGGCTGCCACCGACGATGAGCGCGGCCGAGGCGATCCGGCTCGATCACTGCGAGCATCGAACACCCGAGGCGACCGGGGTCATCGCGGTAACGGTGGCGTCCGAGGCGGATTCGCCACCCGAGATGGCCGCCCGAGCCGCGCGGACCGCATTGGCCCGGGCTCGGTGCAAGCCGATCGACATCGACCTCGTATTGCACGCGAATGCCAATTTCCAGGGCCACGCCATGTGGTCGGCGGCGGCCTACGTGCAACGGTCGGCGGTCGGCAATCGGTGTCCGGCGATGGAGGTCCGGCAGAGTTCGAACGGCGGGATGGCGGCGCTGGCGCTGGCCGCGGCGTGGCTCGGCGCCGACCCGGACCGTTCGGCGGCGTTGGTGACCGGAGGGGACCGGTGGGACATGCCCGCGGTCGACCGCTGGCGCAGCGATCCGGGGACGGTATACGGCGACGGCGCCGCCGCCTTGGTGCTCTCCCGACGCGGCGGCTTCGCGCGCCTGCGCAGTCTGGCGCTGTCGTCCGATTCCGACCTGGAGGGCATGCATCGCGAAGGCAGCGCTTGGGGACCGGCATCGATGGACTACCGGCAGCCGACCGATTTGGGCGCGCACAAACGGTCCTTCTTCGCCGAGGTAGGTCTCGAGTACAGCGCCGACCGCGCCGACGACGGCAGGCAGGAAGCGCTGAAAACGGCGCTGGCCGAGGGCGAAACCGAACTCGGCGAAATCGACTGGTTCGTGCTACCGCATTTCGGGCGGAGGCGTCTGATGTCGAGCTATCTGCGACCGCTCGGCATCGATATCGAGCGGACGAACTGGCGCAGCGGCCGGGCGATCGGGCACCTCGGCGCGTGCGATCAGTTCGTCGGTCTGGAACATTTCGCGCAGACCGGCCGATTGCGGGCCGGTACGCGTGGGCTGGTTATGGGTGTCGGCAGCGGTTTCAGCTGGTCTTCTGCGGTGATCGAAATCCTGGAAGAGCCGCGCTGGCCGCGGTGAAGGCGGCAGGCGCCGCCAGATCGTCCCGGGTAACCGAGCGGTGTAGCACCCGAAACGCACCCGCCTCGCGCACCAGGCGGTCGGTGCAGACGCAGACCCGGTGGAGGCGGGAATCTCCGCCCAGTTTCGTGGCAAGCACCAGCGCGTAGCAGGTGACCCGCACCGAACCGTCCTGGTCCTGGTCCACGCTGATCATCCCGTGCCAGTGGCGGTGTACCTCGCCCGCCGCCGCGAGTTCGGCGATCGTTCGGCGCAGGCCTTCGGCCAGCGCGACCCTGCCGCGCACCGGCTGCGGCAGGGTCGGCGGTGCGAAGACGCCGTCTTCGGTGAATGTGGCCGCCCATTCCTCGGCCGCGCCGGAATCGAGCAGTTGGAAGTGCTGTGCGTAGAACTGCTGGACTTCGGCGTACAGCCGTTCGAACGCGATGCCGTTCACGTCGGTGGACACAGGATTCACCAATCTGCCGTTGGGTTTTCGCGGACGGGTGTGCGCGATGGTCGCCGACGACCGTGCCCGATGTCCTTCGCACGGTGGTCGAGTTCGGCCGGAAGAACCTGTGCGGTGGTCGTTTTCGACGGCCGTCGACCGCGGCTCCACCGGGCTTCGAAACAGCATCGGGACCTTGGAGCGGAGCTCGCCGCCCAACGACCGGAGGAATATGGTGTCCGATTCCGTAACGCAAGTCGTCGAAGAGGCCATGACGGCCCATGCCCCGGCGGAAGTTCTCTACGACTTGGTCCTTGATGTCGCCGCGTGGCCGCAATACCACCGTCCCGCGATACACGCCGAGGTCTCGGACCGCACCGACCGCGGTGACTTGGTGAACCAGTGGTCCATGGCCGGCGAACACGCCGTGCGCAACTGGCAGGTACGCCGCACCTTCGACCGGGCCGGCCTGCGAATCGAATTCGCGCACGAATCGTCCGCCTCGCCGATGTCCGGTGCACGCGGCGGATGGCGGTTCGAGCCGCTCGGGCCGGACTCGACGCGAGTGGTCATGTGGCACGAATTCGAGACGCCGGGGGCGTCGGCCGACACCGTCACTCGGCTGACCGCTACCACGCGCACGAACACCCTCGCTTACCTCGACACGCTGAAGGACACCGCGGAACGCGGGGCCGAGCTGGCGGAGCTGGTGGTGTCCTTCGAGGATCCGCTTTTCGTCGCGGGATCGGTCGAACACGCCTACGACTACCTCTACCGGGCGGACAAGTGGCCGGAACGTATTCCGCACGTCCGCAGCCTCGTGCTGACGGAGGAGATTCGGAATATCCAGTTCTTCGATATGGAGACCGTCGGACCCGACGGGAACACCCACACGACCCGCTCCGTCCGCATCTGCCTGCCGCCGAACAAGATCGTCTACAAGCAGCTGGCGGTTCCGCCGCTGCTGAGCGCGCACACCGGCCACTGGAAGTTCACCGGGACACCGGAAGGGATCATCGTCTCCGCCCGGCATACCGCGACGATCGAACCGAAGGCGCTGCACCTGCTCGGCCCCGGCACGACCGTGCGGGACGCCCGGCGGTTCCTGCGACGGGTGCTGGCGGCCAACAGCATGACAAATCTCCGGCTGGCCAAGGAGTTCGCCGAGGAGTTCGCCGATGCCTGAGCCGGCGTTCGAGCCGATATCCCATTCCTATCCCGAGGAACCGATCGATGGCCTGCTGCGCAGGTCCGCCCAGCGCAGCCCACATCGGACCGCGATACGGACCGAGCGCGGTGAGATCACCTTCGCCGAACTGGACGCGCAGGCGAGCCGGCTCGCCTGCGCGCTCACCGAACTGCTGGACGAGCCCGGTTCGGCGGTGGGGGTTCCCGTTGTCCTCGATCCGAGCTTCGCCATCGTGTTCAACGCGGTTTCGCGCAGCAACAACGTGATCGTCACGATCAACCCGTTACTCCGCGAGTCCGCGCTGGAGCATATGTTCGTCACGGCCGGGGTCAGTGCGGCCTTCGTGACGACGGCCCTTTACCAGCGCATCGAACCGATGCGTCACCGGCTGCCGCGACTGCGGGCACTGATCGTCCTGGACGGTCCGGCGCCCGATGGCACATCGGCGCTCGCGGACCTGTTGGACGGGCAGGCCCGTGTCGTCCCGCCGCTGCCGCAGGCGACAACGTCGGTGGCGTGCATCCAATTCACCAGCGGCACAACGGGTATGCCGAAGGCGGTATTGCTGTCGCACCGGAATCTGGTCGTGAACGCGGTTCAGGTGGCCGAGGCGCACGAGTTGACCGGCGACTCCGTGACATTCAACCATCTGCCCGCCTACCACCTGATGCACCTGAACTCCGCGATCTACGCGGGCGCCTGCCAGGTCCTGTGCCGCGATCCCGATCCCGTCGCATCGATCGACGCGGCCGTGGCCAACCGGGCCGGGAACTACTACGGTCTGCCGGTGCGGCTTGCCCGCCTCGCGGCGGATCCGCGTCTGTCAGGCCTGCACGCGGGTTCGCTGCGCGGTATCCATTCCGGTGGTTCGGCGCTGTCGGTCGACGTGGCCTCGGTGCTGTCCGCACAGTTCGGCATCCCGGTGATCCAGGGATACGGGCTGGCCGAGGCCGCTCCGCTGACCCACTGCGACCGTCTCGACGCACCGACACCGGGCTCGGTCGGGCCCCCGGTCCGCGATACCGAATGCCGGATCGTCCATATCGAAACCCGGGATCCGCTTCCCGCGGGCGCCAAAGGTGAGGTCCAGGTCCGCGGTCCGCAGGTGATGCTCGGCTACCTTCAGCCGGACGAGCCGTCGCCGATCGACGCGGACGGTTGGCTGTCCACCGGCGATGTCGGCTATCAGGACGCCAACGGCAGGCTCTTTCTCGTCGACCGGATCAAAGACGTCTTCAAATGCGACAACGAACTGGTTTCGCCCGCGGAGATAGAGCGGGTGCTCGCGGCGCATCCGGCGGTCCGCGACTGCGTTGTCGTCGACTACCCGCACCGGTTCAGCGGGGCGGTCGCCTATGCGTTCGTGGTCCCACACGACCCCGCCGCGGCGGACTTGGCCGAGATCACCAACTTCGTCAACGCCAAAGTGCCCTACTACCAATGCATTCATCACATGGAACTGGCTGAAGTGATCCCGCGCTCGCCGATCGGCAAGATCCAGCGCCGGGTGCTCCGGGACCGCTTACTCGCCCGAGGCCGGACCGAATAGTTGTTCCACTCGAGAAGGAGATCATCATGGTGACCCTCGTCAACACGCTGACGGTGACCGGCGACCCCGCGGAATTCGAGGCGGTCACGGAGAACCTGACGGCCTATATGCGCCAGCAACCCGGGTACCTGCGCTACCAGCTGCTGCGTTCGATCCGCCGGGCGAACGTCTACGTGGAGATCGCCCACTGGACCGATGCCGACTCCCATCGCCAGGCCGTCCAGAGCGCGGGCTTCCGCAGCCGCGTCGAGCCGCTGGGTGCGATCGCGACGGTGGATCCCGATATGTACGAGCTCGTGCGGGAGGGCGAAGCCGGCCAGGACTGATCCGCCGACGTGGCCGTGCGATTGCATCGGAGACAACATATGAGCATCACTTCCGGCGAACGGCCGGGTCCGCCGCGGATACTCGTTGTCGGTGCGGGGCCGGTCGGTCTCACACTGACGCACGAACTCGTACGCCACGGGCTGGACGTGCGGCTGATCGACGCCGCCTCCGGTCCCGCGACGACCAGCCGCGCGATCGCCACTCATCCCAGAAGTCTGGAGACCTACGACCAGATGGGCGTGGTGGACGCAATGCTGGCCCGCGGCCAGAAGATTCAGGCCTTCACGCTATTTCGCAAGGGTAAGCGGCTGGCCCGCCTCGGCGCCGACTACTCCACCATGCCGACTCGTTTCCCTTTCACCCTCGCCATCGACCAGGTCTCCGTCGAGACGGTGCTGCGCGAGGCGCTCCACTCCCGCGGCGTCACGGTCGAATGGGGTGTCCGGCTACAGGATTTCGAGCAGGACGACGCCGTCGTCCGAGCCGTGCTGGTGCACGCCGACGGTTCCGAGGAGCGGTTCACCACGCCGTGGCTGGTCGGATGCGACGGTGGCCACAGCAGGGTGCGCAAGCTCCTCGGTTTGCCGCTGATCGGTGAGAGCAGCGAGACCTGGCTGATCGCCGACGCGCAGGTGCGCACCGAGCTGCCGCGCGACAGCATCTATTGGATCGACACCGGCGAGCAGACCTTGATGATGGCGCCGATGCGCGAGCCCGGTCGGTGGCGGATGCTGGACACCGCCGAAGTGGGCGATGGCACCGATCCGGATGTGGTCGCCGCACGATTCAGCCGCAAGTTCAGCGCCGGGATCGGCCGCACCACTGTGGTGGAAACACCCACGTGGACATCGGTATTCACGTTCCAGCAGCGCATGATCGAACAGATGCGGCGGGGGCGCTGCTTCGTCGCGGGCGATGCCGCGCACGTGCACAGCCCGGCGTCTGGTCAGGGGTTGAACACCGGGGTCCAGGAGGCGGTCAACCTCGCATGGAAGATCGCCATGGTCGAGCAGGGATACTCCGGGGAGCGGCTGCTCGACAGCTACAGCGTGGAGCGGGTCCCCGTCGGCCGTGCGCTCCTGCATTCGACGAAACGCGCCACATTCCTGGTGCAGTTGAAGAACAGGCTCGCGAGCTCCGCGCTGCCGGTGGTGTTCGGCGTGGTGCGCACGGTGCGCCCGATTCGGCTCCGCCTGCAGCGGAGCATTCTCGGCGGCGTCTCCGGGCTCCGGTTGACCTACGCTGACAGCCCGTTGACGGTCCCCGCGCGGCGAAGCGGCGTGCGGCCCGCCCCCGGGGAGCGGCTCAGCCAGGTCGCGGCCGCAAACCCGGAGGACGCAGGCATCCGGGCGCTTGTCGAGGAGCTGCGCAGGGCCGGTTGGTCCCTGTTGGTCGCGGCGGGTTCGCCCGCCGTGACGGACCTGGTTTCCGAGGTCGAGGCACAGCACAAAGACTGGTTGTCGGTTCGCACGATCATCACGGACGACGCATCCGCGGCGGTGAATCCGATGGTCGATCCGTATCGACGGCTTCGTCGCGCGCTGCGGGCGCCCGATGGCGGCTGGCTGCTCGTCCGCCCCGACGGATACCTGTCCGCGCGCGGCGATGCGCTCGACCGCACGGTGCTGGCCGAAGCCTTTGCCCCCTTGCACCTTTCCCGGCCGGGCGCCGGGCGTTGACGGCGGAATTCGAGAGTCACCATGGAATTCGGATTGAAGGATCGGACCGTGCTGGTCACCGGGGCGACCGGTGGCATCGGACAGGCCGTTGCGCGGGCGTTCGCCGCGCAGGGGGCGCGGGTCGCGCTCACCTACCACGCCAACGCCGACGTCGCCGCACGACTGGCCGACGAATTGGGCGGCGCCGAAGGCCGCGCACTGGCCGTCCGGTACGCGCTGGAGGACCCGGACTCGATCGAGACGGCACTGGCCACCGTGACCGAGCACTGGGGCGGACTGGATGTGCTCGTGGCGAACGCGATCCGCTGGGGGGTGCGCCGCCCGGCGGACAAGTTGTTCGAAGACGTTCCGGCCGAGCAGTGGGAATCGTTTCTCCGGCAGAACCTTCCACCGACCCTGCGGACGGTGCAGCTGGCCGTGCCGGGTATGCGGACACGCGGCTGGGGCCGGATCGTCCTGGTGTCCTCGCACGTGGCCGTGGACGGGTACCGGGGGCAGGAGTTCTACGGCGCGGCGAAGGCGGGGTTGCACGGGTTCGCCAGGAGTCTGGCGTGGGACGTCGGACGCGACGGGGTGCTGGTGAATGTGGTCGCGCCAGGGCTCACCGCGACCGAACGGGTCCGCAACGGGCTCCCGGCGCAGATACGCGAGCAGGAGTCCGGGCGCACCCCCACCGGCAGGCTCAGCTCACCCGAGGACGTGGCGGCCGCCATCGTCTTCCTGGGGTCGGCGGCGAACGGCAACATCAGCGGTGAGCAGCTCACCGTCGCAGGCGGCAGGTGATGGCGTCGTTCCATCGGCGCTCCAACGGGAGTGGAACGGGACTGGCGAGAGTCGGTTCGGACGGGCCGACACCCGCCCGGCGCACGGCGTTCGGGACATATTCGATGACCGATCGGCAGGAATGAGGCATGCGATGACAGCGAACATCCAAGACACCCCGGCGGCGGTGGCCCGCTCGCTCGTCCGGTTGAACAACGGCTATGCCGAGGCGGCCGTGCTGCACAGCGCGGTCGAGCTCGGACTGTTCGAGCAGTTGGCTTCCGGACCGGCCGATATCGGGGAACTCATGGACCGGCTGCGGCTGCATCCGCGACTTGTGCGTGACTTCCTCGACGCCCTCGTGGGATTGGGTCTGTTGGAGAAGGACGAGGGCCGATACAGCAATAGCTCGCCGGTGACGCAGTTCCTGCTGCCGACCTCGCCCTTCTACCTGGGCGGGGTGATGACGCGCAGCAGCAGCCACCACTACCGGATGTGGGGGAGGCTGACCGAGGCGCTGCGCGACGGCCAACCGAAATCCGACGGGCTCGGCGGAAAGAACGCGTTCAAGGACAAGTACGCCGATACGGAAGTCACCCGGCAGTTCCTGGCGCATATGGATTCCTACAACGGGTACGCCGGCCCACAGATCGCGCAGCGCCTGGACTGGACTCGATTTCGATCCTTCGTCGATTGCGGCGGCGCACGAGGAAATCTCGCGGCGCAGCTCGTCACGGCCCATCCCCATTTGACCGCGGGCGTATTCGACCTCCCGGCATTGCGGCCGTACTTCGACGAGCACATGGCGCGGCTCGGGCTCGGTGACTCGGTGACCTTCCACGGCGGAGATTTCTTCGTCGACCCGCTGCCGCGGACGGATGTCCTGATTCTCGGCCACGTGCTGCACGACTGGCCCGAGGAGAACCGCCGGCTGCTGTTGAAGCGCGCGTGGGCGGCCGTAGCTCCCGGTGGCGCTGTGGTGATCTACGACCAGATGCTCGACGCCGATCGATCCGATCCGCACAAACTGCTGGCCAGCCTGAACGTCCGGCTGGTCCGGGAGGGCGGGTCCGAGTACACGGCGGCCGAATGCGCGGACTGGGCCGAGGCGGCCGGTTTCCAGGTCACCCAGGTGGTCGAGCTGGAAACGATCGGCCGGGACACCATGGTCGTCGCGGAGCGGCCCGCGGCCGAAGGCGCCGGAGCATGAACAACTCCGACGACGGTGCGCTCGGTCTGGCGGGCAAGGTCGCCGTGGTGACCGGCGGCAGCCGGGGTCTCGGGGCGGCGATCGCCCGCAAACTCTGCGCGTGCGGTTGCGACGTACTGCTCAATTACGCCAACGACGACGACGCGGCCGCACGGCTGGTGGCCGAACTCGACGAGTCGAAGGGCACCGCGTTCGCCGTCAAAGGCGATATCCGCCGGGCCGACGGCCTGGCCGGTGTGCTCGACGCGGTGCGCGGCAGGCACGGACGAGTGGACGTCTTCGTGCACAATGTCGCGACCTGGCAGCCGATGTCCGCGGTGGGCGCGGTGGCCGAGGACCTACACGCGGATATCGCCACCGCGGTGGATCCGCTCATCCGCGCTGCCGGGCCACTGGCCGGGCTGATGCCGGCGGGCGGCCGGATCATCGCGGTATCCAGCAACGGCGCCCGGTCGGTCATCCCCCGTTACGTCAGCCTGGGACTGGCGAAAGCGGCGTTGGAGGCGCTGGTCCGATACCTCGCCGTCGAACTGGCCGATCGCGGCATCGCGGTGAACGCGGTGTCGACGGCGAAAATCGACAAGGGCCCGGGGAGCGGCGATCCGGGAATGCTCGCGGCGCTGGCCGCTCGGACACCCGCCGGACGCCTGACCAGGCCGACGGACATCGCCGATGTCGTGGCGCTGCTGTGCACCGCCGAAGCCGCGTGGATCCACGGTCAGGTCATCACCGCCGACGGTGGGTTGAGTTTGCGGGCTTAGCCGCTGTCAGAGGGAACGAGAATGCACCAGACGGAGACCGACTTCTGTGTAGTAGGCGGCGGGCCCGCGGGACTCACCGCGGCGCTGCTCCTGCTGCGGTCCGGCGCCGGCGTCACGCTGCTGGAGCGCAGCCGCACCCTGGACCGGGAGTACCGCGGCGAGATCCTGCAACCCGGCGCGCTCGCCCTGCTCGATCAGCTGGGGGTGCTCGAAGGCGCGCGGGATCGGGGCGCATATGAGCTCACTCGATTTCAGCTCATCGAGCGGGGCAAACCCTCGCTGGACATCGACTATCGGGCGCTACCCGGCCCGTACAACTACCTGCTGAGCCTGCCGCAGCGGCATCTTCTGGCCGAACTGCTGCTGCGGTGCGAGAAGTACGAGCGATTCGAGAATCTGGCAGGGCACCGCGCGAACGGTCTCGTCATCGACGACGGCCGTATCCGCGGTGTGGTCACCAACGCCGATCACACCGTGCTCGCACACTGCGTGCTCGGCGCGGACGGCCGGTACTCGAAGGTTCGGCGGCTGGCCGGGATCGAGGAGCACAGACAGGATGTCTTCGATCTCGATGTGCTGTGGTTCAAGATTCCGGTGGGCGACCTTCCGGTGCCCCATGCGCGGATCTTCCGCGGTGACGGTAATCCGGTGCTGGCCTACAAGGCTTTTCCGGGCAACCTGCAGCTCGGTTGGACGCTTCCGCACGGACGCTACCGTGATATCGCCGCGCGTGGCATCGACCATGTGCGTACGGCGATCGCCGCGGTCGTACCCGGCTACGCCGACCTCGTCCGCGAGCACCTGAACGATCTGAGCGACCTCACCCTGCTCGACGTCTTCGCGGCGGAGGCCGACCGCTGGGTCGAGGACGGGCTGATGCTGATCGGCGACAGCGCGCACACCCACAGCCCATTGGGTGCGCAAGGCATCAATCTCGCCATTCAGGATGCCGTTGTGGCACATCCGATTCTGATCGACTCACTGCGTCGACGCGACTTCTCCGCGACCCTGCTCGATCGCTTCCCCCGGCGGCGCGGACCCGATATCGCGGCGGTCCGGCGCACACAGGTGATGCAGAGCAAGGGGATGCTCTCGTCGAGCCGGTTCGGCGCGTTCGTCCGGCCGAAGGCGATGAAGGTCATGCGTCGCACCCCCGTCTTCCGGAGGATCACCCGCGGCATCGCATTCGGGAATCCGTCGATTCGCGTGGCGACCGAACTTTTCCACACCGACCAGCGTTAGAAGGTACTCATCGTGCGCCTGATCGACATCTCGTCACCGGTCGATGCCTCGCTCTTCGAACCCGACCCGGTAGAGCACCGGATACTGACCCCCGCCGAAGGGGCACGGCATATGAGCGAGGAGATGCTGACCCACCTCGGGATCGAGTTCTCCCCGGATGAGCTGCCCGACCAGGAGTTCCTTTCCCTCGACACGCTGACCCTGACCACCCACACCGGAACCCATGTCGATGCCCCGTCGCACTACGGCACGCGAGCGTCCTACGGGGTGCCGCGCAATATCGACGAAATGCCGCTGGACTGGTTCTACCGCGCCGCCGTCGTCCTCGACCTGACCGACGCCGAGGTGGGCGCGGTGGGCGCGGACCGGATCGAGAAGGCACTGGTGCTCGCCGATTACACACCCGACCCGTTGGATATCGTGCTGCTGCACACAGGCGCGTCGCGGTGGGCGGGCACCCAGCGGTACTTCACCCACTTCACCGGGATCGACGACACCGCGGTGCACCTCCTACTGGATATGGGGGTACGGGTGATCGGAACCGACGCGTTCAGTCTGGACGCGCCGTTCGGCAATATGATCGAGCGCTACCGGGAAAGCGGGGACCGCTCGGTGTTGTGGCCCGCGCACTTCGTGGGCAGGGAACGGGAGTACTGCCAGATCGAACGGCTGGCCAATCTCGAACAGCTACCGCGACCGCACGGCTTCAGCGTCGCCTGTTTCCCGGTCAAGATCGCGGGCGCGGGTGCCGGTTGGGCGCGGGCGGTGGCGATCGTCGACGGCTGAATGCCCGGCCGCAAAAGTCCGCCGCGGCAACGGGTCTCGGCTCCGCCCGGTAGGCGGGGCCGAGACCCGTTGTGGGAATCGGCATCTGGGGATCAGACCCGCTGCCGCGCCAGGTGCTGGTTCACCAGGGTGATGAAGGCCCCCGGGGTCTGTACTTCGGTGAGTTCCTCCTCCGGCAGCGATACCCCGAATTCGCGGGATACGCAGTTGTTCGTTTCCAACAACGCGAGTGAGTCGTAGCCGAGGTCTACGAAATCGACATCGAGGATGTCGTCGGCATCGAGCCCGGTCGAATCGTCCTCGCCCGCGCACTGCCGGATGATGCGCCTGAGGTCGTCCAATGTGAATGTCCGCATGCTATTTGTTACCTAATCACTTGTAGGGGTAGGGGTTTCATGATGGTGACGCGGCCGGTCACGACGGTTTCTTGAGCACCATCGCCGAATTGAACCCACCCCAGCCGCGGGCCAGCACCAAGGCGGTGCGTACCGCGATACGGCGTGGTGCGTCCGTCACCAGATCCAATTCGTATTTCGCCGCGGGCTGCCCGATATTGATGCTCGGTGGAATCACTCCGTCCCGAATGGACAGCGCGGCCGTGGCCAGGTCGAGCGCGGCGCCGCCGGAATAGAGCCGTCCGGTCATGGTCTTCGGCGCCGTCACCGGGACCGCGTGCGGGCCGAAAATCTTCGCGAGCGCGAGCGCCTCGACCTGGTCCAGTTCCGGTACCCCGGCCGCGTCGGCGAACACCACGTCCACGTCGTCGGCTCCGAGCCCCGCATCGGCGAGCGCAAGCTCGGCGGCCCGGCGCAACCCCGGCTCCCGCTCGGAGGCGGGCGGCGGGTCGAAGGTCGAACCGTAACCCGCTATTTCGGCGTATCCTCCCGCACCGCGCGCACGAGCGCGGCCGGCGTCCTCGACCACCAGCATCGCCCCGCCTTCGCCCGGCACATATCCGCACGCCTCGGCACTGAACGGGAGGTATGCGCGCCGGGGGTCGGGGCTCGGGCTGAGTCGGCCGGTCGCCAATTGCGCCGCCCAGCCGTACGGGGAGAGCGAGCCGTCCACTCCGCCGGTGAGGACCAGTTTGGCGCCCTTGCGAACCGCTCTTCTGGCGTGAGCCACCGCGTCGATACCGCCGGCCTGGTCACCGACGAAGACGCTCATCGGGCCGCGTAGGTCGTGACGTATCGATATCTGTCCCGAATTGACCGCGTAGAACCATGCGAACGACATGTACGTGCTGACGTGACTCGGGCCCTGGCGCCACAGCTTCTCGAGTTCGCGTTGGCCGAACTCGAATCCGCCCGAGGCGGCCGAGGTCGTCACGGCCATCTCGAAGGGGGACAGGCCGCCGAGGTCCGCGCCGGAATCGGCGACGGCCCATTCGGCGGCGACAAGGGAGAGTTGGGTCATCCGATCGGTCTGGGCGATCAACCTGGTCGGCAGATGGTCGGCGACGGCGAATCCGGGAATCTCACCGGCCAGCCGCATCGGATACTGGTCGGGATCGAACCTGGTCAGCTTTCCGATGCCGTTGACGCCGCTCAACGTGGCTGTCCAGAACGCGTCGGTGCCCAGTCCGTTCGGCGCGGTAACGCCGATGCCAGTTACCAGTGCCGTCGGTGTCATGCGGTCGCCCTTTCCCCCGCGGTCAGTACCATCGCGCTCTGGAACCCGCCGAACCCACTGCCGACGGTGAGGATCGTGTTCAGGTCCTTCTCCCTCGCGACGAGCGGGACGTAGTCGAGGTCGAGCGCCGGATCGGCTTCGTTGAGATTCGCCGTCGGCGGCACAACGCCGTGGTAGCGGGCCAGTGCGCACGCGGCGATCTCGATCGAGCCCACCGCGCCGAGCGAATGCCCGATGATCGGCTTTATCGAGCTGATCGGCACGTGATAGGCGTGCGCACCGAGGCTGCGTTTGAACGCCGCGGTCTCGTGCACATCGTTCTGTTTGGTCGCGGTTCCGTGGGCGTTGACATAGTCGATCTGCTCCGCGTTTATCCGGGCCTCGGCCAATGCGGCGTCGATGGCCGAGGACATCTCCACGCCATCGGGCCGCAGCGCGGTCATGTGGTAGGCGTTGCTTCTGGAGGAGAAACCGGCGATCTCCGCGTAGATCCGGGCACCCCGCGCTCGCGCCCGTTCGAATTCCTCCAGCACGAAGATCGCCGCGCCCTCGCCGAGCACGAATCCGTTGCGGGTGCGGTCGAAGGGCCGTGCGGCGTGCGCGGGATCGTCGTTGTATGAGGAGGTCGCCTTGATCGCGTCGAAGCACGCGACGGTGACCGGGGAGATCGGCGCGTCGGTACCGCCGCTGATCATGATGTCCGCCGCGCCTTCGCGGATCAGCTCGACCGCATGTCCCACCGCGTCGAGTCCCGACGTGCAGCCATCCGACACCACGGTGACCGGCCCCTCGGCCGAGATATCGCGGGCGATCTCCGCCGCCATCGAGCTCGGTACGAAGAAGTCGTACAGGTGCGGAACCGCGTAATCGGCGTCGACCAACCAACGCCGACCGCCATTGCTGAGCACGACGTACTCGCCCTCGAGATTCATGGTGCAGCCGACCGCGGTGCCGACGCACACTCCGGTGCGCTCGGCGGGCATGGTGTCGCGGCCCAGCCCGCTGTCGATGATCGATCGCCTGGCACACACCAACGCGAACTGGGCGGCGCGGTCGAGGCGCCTGATTTCTTGTGGGGTGAGCCCCGCCGCCGCCGGGTCGAAGTCGCATTGGGCGGCGATCCTGGAACGGAACGCGCCCGGATCGAAGAAATCGATCTGCCGAGTCGCCGTTTCGGCGGAGCAGATGCGCTTCCAAAACTCGTCGATACCGTTTCCGCCCGGCGCCACGACCTCGATACCGGTGATGACCACTCGCCGGGAAGTCACCGCGGCCCGCTTTCACTCACTCGTCCGGCCATCGTCTGTCTCCCCTGTGGTTGATATCGGTGTTCCCGCTGCCCAGCGGTCACGAGCCATCAGCATCGGCCGGGAAATTCGCAAGCCGATCGAGTCACGGTCGATCGCCCGGACGCGACCGGCTGCTCCATTCCCGCTCGAGTGACACCGGAATTCGCCTTGGTCAACTCACCTGGCGTCGGTTCCGCCGGTGCGTTCTCTTCGTCGGCCGTTGAGTCGGTCCCGTTCCAGTAGGTGCTGATGGACAGAGAAGCGACTGCCCGAATAAGCAGCGCCGCCGTACCCGTCGCGGATTCGCCGCTCGCCGCGCGCACCAGCCCCATCGACCTGGCCGCCCTCCTCGGCCCGGCCCTGGAGCCGGCCGTACCGGTCGCGGTCTTCGGCGCGGGCGGCTTCCTCGGACGGAAGCTGGTCGCGGCGCTGCGGGCATCCGGGGTATCGACCGGATCCTTCTTCAAATCGACGCCGTTGCCCGCTGATGGGGCGTTTTTCGACGGCTCGGCCGGTCCCGGGGTCGTCTTCTGGGTGGCCACCACGATCAATCCCGGGTTGGCGGAGCGTCATCCGGAGCGGGTCGGCTCCGATCACGAAGCCTTCCGGCGGTTGTTGGCGCGGCTCCGGGAGGCGGACCGCCCGCCGGTCGTCGTCCTGGCCAGTTCGGGCGGGGCGGTCTACTCGCCGCGCACGGCTCCGCCCTATCGGGAGGATTCGCCGTTGGGCTCGGACGTCGCCTACGGACGCGCGAAGCTGGGGCTGGAGCGGGAGCTGTTGGCGAACCGCGACAAGGTTCGGCCGGTCGTGCTCCGCATCTCCAATATGTATGGGCCCGGGCAGCGGACCGGTACCGGGCTCGGGTGGTCGCGTACTGGCTGGAGGCAGCGGCCGCGAAGCGGCCGCTGCGGGTGCTCGGCGATCCCCGCACGGTGCGGGACTACGTCTACGTCGACGACGTCGTCGAGGTCATGGCCCGGATCCACCGGATCGCCTGCGCATCGGGGGCCGAATCGCTGCCCGATGTGCTCAATATCGGATCGGGTGTGCCGACCTCGCTGATGGACATGCTCGCGGCGGTGGTGACAACGGTGGGCGGCGTGGTTTCGGTCGAGTTCGCCGGCGGTCGTCCGTTCGACCGTTCGGATGTCTGGCTCGATGTCACCAAAGCGCGACGGTGCGTCGGCTGGTCCGCGCGTACCCCGCTGGAGCTCGGGGTTCAGCGCACTTGGGCGCATTTGACGCGGCAGCGATTGGTCAACGGACCTGATGGTCGGAACGAGTGAGTCGAGGAGAAGGAAAATGCTGACGGAATTGATGGCCCGCGCCGGGCAAGCCGCGCTGCGGGGAACCCCGCCCAATGGCAAGGATTACTGGGCGGCGCGCTTCTGGGATCGCGAATCCGCGGAGCGGCACCCGCTCCTGGGCGATGACTTCCTCCTGCAGAAGGAGACGATTGGCGCCTACTTGACCAGGTACGGGTGGGATCGGCGAAAGTCGATCGAATTCGCCTGTGGTACTGGCGAATTCACGGCGATGACGGCCAAGCTCACCGCGGTCGAACGGATGGTGGCCGTCGACATCTCCCAGCAGGGACTGGCGATCGCCCGCAGCCGGGTGGACCATCCGTCGGCGGAGTTCATCCACGGTGACTTCTGGGCGGATAACGCGATCGGCACCGCGGACCTCGTCATCTGCGTGGACGCCATCCACCACCTGGGCGATGTCGGGCAGGTTCTGTCCCGGATCCGTTCGTTCCTCGAACCCGGCGGAATATTCGTCGGCAATCTGTGGACCGCCGACAACTTCCACGAATTCCAGCGCAGGCGCTATGGGGCGGCGGAACACCTGGCCAGGACCGCGATGTTCCTCGGCACCGCGCTGATGATCAAATGCACCAACGGCAGGCTGCGCACCGGTTCGTATCGGACCCAGCTGCGCCGGAGCGAGGAGACCGTTGCCATATTGCACGACGTATTCGACGCGGTCCTCGAGGTCGACACGAACCGGTACTTCATGAGCTTCGTCTGCCGGGCCTGACGGCCGAGGCGGCACACCGGCACGGTTTCCCGGCACCCGCGACGGTGCCGGGAAACGTCGCCGTGGTCAGACGCGTACCGCCTCGACCAGGTTCCATCCGCTCGGGCCGTCCGGAATGGTCCGGATCTGCCTGACCTCGAATCCGGCGGCGGTGACCAACTCCCGGAATTCCGAAGGCGTCCGCACCTTGCCGCCGACGAGCAGCAGCACCCCGAAGTTCATCATCGCCATCGCGTCGAAGCGATCGTCGGGCGAATCCCGGTGTGGCTCGTCCGGCAGCACCGAGTCGATCACCAGCAGGGTGGCGCCGGGTTTCGTCGCATCCGCGATGGCGGCCAGTATCTTCGCCGCGCGTTCGTCATCCCAGTCGCACAGGACGCTTTTCAGGATGTAGAGGTCACCGTCGGGCGGCACCTCCTCGAAGAAGCTGCCGCCGACCAGCTCGACCCGGTCGGTCATGCCCTTACCGTCGAGGTAGGTACGGGCGTGCGGCAGCACCTCGGGCAGGTCGTGCAGCACTCCGTTGGCATGCGGGGCGGCCTCCAGGAGCTGGCTCAGCATGACTCCGTGACTGCCGCCGATGTCGACGATCCTGTTGAACCGCCCGAGGTCGAAATTGTCGGCCAACGCGGTGCCGCTGTTGGCGGACATGAACGACATCAGCTCACCGAAGTACCTGCTCTCCTCGGGATTCGCGTCGAGGTACGCCCAGAAACCGGCACCGAGGGCGGCCTCCGCGGCCGGCTTGCCGGTCATGACCGTCTCGGCGATCCGTGCGTACGGTAGATAGTTCTGCGGACCGGGGTAGGCGCGTGCGAGGCTGTGGAACTTCGTCCCGGTCCGCAGTTGTTCGCCGAGCGCGGTCACCCGGAAGGTCTCGGCGTTCTCTTCACGCACCAGTCCGACGGTTACGCAGGCGCGCAGGTATCGGGTGAGCCCGTCATGATTTGCACCCAATTCGGTCACCAGATCGGTGCTGGTGCGCGGTCCACTCGCCAACAGGTCCGCGAGGCGCAGCTGTGCGAAGGCCCGAATGTATTGGGCCGTCGAATAACCCATGATCATGCCCATCAGCGCGCCGGGTGAGAACTCCTCGGGGCTCGGTGACTTGTCCGGCATTTTTCCTCCGTATCGGCTCACGCACTCGGCGGGCTCGGATGATGTGCGTGCTGGATCCGGGCCGAGCCCGGAGGCGAACATCCCACGCCGCGTTCGAAGGCCGATGGAGCGCGCATTCGGGCCCCGGTCGAGCGGGATTCCTGCGACCCTCCAAACCGGCCCGAGAGGCTGGACGATAGTTGTCGTCATCCCTTCCCGATGGAGATCCGATGTCCTCTGTTCCGGAAAACCCAGTTCCGACGCCCGAGCGGGTGGCCGCCGGCGCGGCTGCGTACACGCGATGGACGCTCGCCTGGTACGACTTCTTCGTTCTCGGCCTCGTCTGCCGGTTCGTGTGGCGTTGCCGTCGGGAGTTGATGCTGGAGTCGTACCGGCGCAACATCGGCGCGCGCCACCTCGACCTCGGCCCGGGAACGGGCTATTTCCTCAACCGGTGCGGATTCACCGCCGACAGTTCCGCTCGGCTCGTGCTCGTGGATCTCAGCGCAACGGCGCTCGGCAATGCGGTATCGCGGGTCGCCCGCCTGCACCCCGTGATCTTCCGGCGGAACGTGCTCGAACCACTGGACCTCGGCGCCGAGCGATTCGATTCCGCCGGTCTCAATCTCCTCCTGCACTGCCTGCCGGGCGGGATGAAGCACAAGTGCCGGGTCTTCGATCACGTACTGGAATATGTCGAGCCGGGCGGGCGGATCTTCGGCAGTGCGGTGCTGGCCCACGGCGTATCGCATACGCGGATCGCCGAGAAGATGCTCGCCTCACTGAACGCGGACGAAACCTTCGACAACTCGGCGGACTCGCTGGCAGAGCTCGACGCCGAACTGGCCGCCAGATTCGACGATTACCGGTTGACCGTGCACGGCTCCATCGCCCTGTTCGAGGCGACTGCCTCGTGATCAGGCATCGCGAACGGTTCCGGTCACCAGGTGCAGGATGGTGCCGGTGGCGGTGACGCCGTCGAAGCGCAAGCCCGCGCGGTCGAGCAACTCGCGGAAGTCCGCTTCGCCGCGTTCCTTGCCGCCGGTGAGCAGCAGCATCAGCAGATCGATCGTCGCGGCGACGCGTGCGGCCGGGCTTCGGTCGAGCAGCTGTTCGACGATCACGACACGGCTGCCCGGCCGAGCCGCCGTCACCACATTTCGCAGGACCGCAACGGCCGTATCGTCGTCCCACATGTGCAGCACGTGTTTGAGCAGGTAGACGTCGGCGGCGATCGGTATCTCGCGCAGGCAGTCGCCCGGTACGACTCGGCAGCGTCCGGCGAGCTCGCCCGCACCCGTCAGCTCCGGGTCCACTTCGGCGATGGCCGAGGGCAGGTCGAACAGCACTCCGGCCACGTCGGGATGCCGTCGCAGTACGGTCCGCAGGAGTTTGCCCTGGCCGCCGCCGATATCGGCGACCAGGCCGACACCCGTCAGGTCCAGGGCGTCGGCGACCGGACCGGCCGTGAGTGAATTCCCCGCGGTCATCGCCCGATCGAACAGGAGCGTGAACTCGGACGGATCCTCGGCGAGATGGGCCCACAGATTTTTCCCGTAGGTCGGCTCGAACATCCCCGTGCCGGTTCGTACCGCTTCCGCCAGCTTCGGCCACAGGCGCCATGCCCACGGTGCCCCCGCCAGCCGGACCATATCCCGGCGACTGCCCTCCGCGTCGTCCCGGAGCAGCAGCGACAGTTCGGTATGCGCGTATGTCGAGGCCGTCGTCTCACGGAAGACGCCGTGAACGGTCAAGGCCCGCAGCAGTCTGGCCATGGCATCGGCGTCCGCGCCGATCTTCCCGGCGAGTTCGGCGACGCCGACCGGCTCGTCGCCGATCAGGTCGGCGATCCCGAGGTTCGCCGCCGCCTGCACCGCGGCGGCCGCCCCGAGACCGTAAGCCATCTCATGGATGACCACCGCGGGCGGCAGGGGCGGGACCACGTTCTCCGACATCACGAGCACCTCTTTCACCGGATTCGAGCGCTGACTGTGCGCAGCGTGCGCCGTCGCCCTCGAGCGGCCTTTGAAGCCTGGACGAACCGCATCCACTGTCCGTGCTCCACCGGCTTTCGAATCCGGTGGAGCACGGTCATCGGTGCGCGCCCGCGTGAAATCCGCCGAAAGCGAGTTGCCGTGTCGAATACCAGTAACGTCCATGCCGAGGCGTCCCTGACGGTCGTCGCCCCGGCGTCCACGGTCTACGACCTGATCCTCGACGTCGCCCATTGGCCGCGCATGATCGGTCACGGCCTGCACGCCGCTCGGCTCGACTCGAGCGAGACCGAAGACCTGGTCGAATACTGGGCGCTGGCCGGCCCGGATGCGGTGCGGACCTGGCGGTCCCGCCGGGTCTTCGACGCCGTCGGCCTGCGGATCGCATTCACACACGAGCAACCGGAGCCGCCGATCGGTTCGGGGTGGGGTGAGTGGCTGCTGCGCGAGTCATCCAGCGGCGAAACACTGGTCACCCTGCGGCACGGCTTCACCGTGGACACCGGCGATCCCGAGCTGCCCGAGCGGATGCGGCAGGGCATCACCCGCAATACCGGGATCCAGCTACAGGCGCTGAAGGCTTATGCGGAAGCGACCGGGGACCGGGTGGTGGAATGGGAGGAATCCCTGTTCCTCGCGGGGCCGATCGAACCGGTTTACGAATTCTTCCATGATGCCGACCGGTGGCCGGACCGTGTGCCGCGGGTGACGGCCGTCAGGTCGAGGGAGCAGGAATCGGATATCCAATTTCTCTCGGTCGACATGGCCGGGAGCTCGGTGCGGACCGTCGGGTCGGTTCGGCTGTGCCTGCCCGGGGATCGGATCGTGTATCGCCTGCTGGATCCGGTCGCTCCGGTGATTTCGCACACCGGCAGCTGGGTGTTCGAATCGACGGCCGCGGGCACCACGGTCATCGGCTCGCAGCGCGCGGTCGTCGACGGGACCGATCCGGCGTTCGAGGCCTCCGGTGGACCTGTGCGACGCTTGCTCGCCGAGTGCGGGCAGACGTTCTTGCACTGCGTGCGCGACTTCGCCGCAACGCGGGCCGACGCCGCGTTCTAAGCGCACTCGACCGGTCCGAGGCGGCCGGCTTCTAGCTTTCCGTTCGTGCGAAACGAAACGTTGACCGGAAAGATCGCGCTGATCACCGGAGCTAGCAGGGGAATCGGGGCCGCGATCGCGGTGGAGCTGGCCACATGCGGCTCCGACATCGCGGTCAACTACCGAAGTTCGGAGGCCGAAGCCGCGAGCGTGGCCCGGGAGATCACAGCGCTCGGACGGCGAGCGCTGCCGAGCCGGGCGGATGTCACGGACGGCGACCAGGTGAAGGCGATGGTCGCACATGCCGAGCGCGAGCTCGGGCCGTTGGACGTGCTGGTTCTCAACACGTCCGGGTCCAGCGGTGTGCCGCGCGGCGCCATGATGAGTCTGGAGCCCGAGGAACTCATCCACCACATGGCCGTCCAGGTTCGTGCGGCCCTGCTGCCCATCTATGCCGTCGTCCCCGGAATGATCGAGCGGGGCGGCGGCGCGATCGTATTCGTCTCCGATCCTTTCGCCCGGGCGCCGAGGGAGGGCACGATCGGGCACGCGCTGGCGCGGGCGCCGATCGAGGCGGTGGCCAAGACGTTGGCGCAAGAACTCGGGCCGCAAGGCGTTCGAGTGAACGTGGTCATCCCGGGAGTGACTCGCACGCCCTCGCTGGACTGGGCGGCGAAGGGAGCGTTCGACTCGATGGCCGCGCGGATACCGCTTCGACGGTTGGGCGAGCCGGAGGACATCGCACGGGCTGTCGCCATGTTGGCCTCCGACGAACTGTCTTACGTCACGGGGGCTTTCCTTTCCGTCTCCGGCGGCAGTCTGATCCTCTGACCAGCGCAAACGGGCGATCCATTCGTGACCAGCGCGCCTTGAGCTCTTGTATCGCAATCGTTCGCGATATATTGTCAACGTGTTGCGTAACGTCGCAGAAAAGGATGGATCATGACTACTCCAGACATCCCCGATCGCGGATTCGGGGGCGCGGGATTCCCGGCGTCCGGTTTTCCGTCTCCCGCGGGCCCTGGCGGCGGGCCGTCGGGCCCGTGGCCGCAGCCCGGCGGTTTTCCGGCTCCCGGTTTCCCGCCCCCCGCGGCATCCGGTCCTGGCGGTGGCCCGTCGGGCCCGTGGCCGCAGCCGGGCGGGTTCCCGCCGCCTGGTGGTTTCCCGCCGCCGGCTGGTTTTCCGCCTTCCGGTTTCCCGCCGGCCGGCGGCCCGCCCCCGGTATTTCCACCCGGCAACTTCGGCGGTCGCGCCCGCCGCGGAAAAAGCGTCCGGCGTGGTGACGTGCGCACCGCGATCCTGGTGTTGCTCGCCGAACAGCCGCTGCACGGCTACCAGGTGATTCAGCAGATCGAGGCGCGTAGCGGCGGGGTTTGGCGGCCGAGTCCGGGGTCGGTGTACCCCACGCTGCAGCAACTGGAGGACGAGGGATTGGTCAGCGCGTCCGAGGTCGACGGCAGGAAGGTCTACCGGCTGAGCGATTCCGGACAGGCGCTGGTCGAGGACAGGGCCGAAGAATTTTCCACCATCTGGAACTCGGTCACCCGCGACGTCGACGACGGCCTGATGGAGGTCAACGGCCTCACCCAGCAGGTCATGATCGCGGCCTCGCAGGTCACCCAGATCGGCTCCGACGCGCAGCTGACCGCGGCCGCCCAGATTCTGTCGGAGACCAGGCGGCGGCTGTATCAACTACTCGCCGACGGGGACGCCGGGAAGCAGGAATAGGGCACCGGCGCACAGGGAGGGGACAACATCATGAGCACGACATCTTCGACGGGGCTCGGGCAGGACGAATCGGTGGCCCCCGCGATGAGCAGGGGGCGCATCTGGCTGGTGTTCGGCGGCCTGATGCTCGGCATGCTGCTCACGGCGCTGGATCAAACGGTGTCCACCGCCATGTACACGATCGTCGGCGAACTGGATCCGGTACACGGCATCGAACGTCTGCCCTGGGTGGTGACGGCTTATCTACTCGCATCCGTCGCCACCCAGCCGCTGTTCGGCAGGTTTGCCGATTCCTACGGACCGAAGCCGCTGTACCTGGTGGCGATGGGTTTGTTCGTCGCCGGTTCGGCCTGGGCCGGCTTCGCGCACAGCCTGACCGAGCTCATCGCCGCGCGAGTGGTGCAGGGCCTCGGCGCGGGTGGTGCCATGGTCTTGGCCATGGCGGTTACCGCGATCATGCTTCCGCCGCAGGACCGGGCGAAGTACGCGGGCATCGGTTTCCCGGTGATGACGGTGGCCAACGTGGTCGGCCCGCTGCTGGGTGGATTCTTCACCCAGCCGCACGCCTTCCTGTGGACCTCCACCTCGTGGCGCTGGGTCTTCCTCATCAATCTGCCGCTCGGTGTGCTCGGAATCCTGCTGGTGGCCTTGCTATTGCGGGCACCGGCCGAGCGAACTCCGCATCGGATCGACTACCTCGGAGTCGCATTCCTCGTCAGCGGTACGTCGGCACTGCTGATCGTCGCGCAGTGGGGCGGTAAGCAGTACGCCTGGAGTTCCGCCACCATCCTCGGTTTTTCCGCGGTCGGCGCGATCCTCATCGCACTGTTCGTGTGGCGCCAGGGCCGGGCCGCCGAACCCATCATTCCGTTGCGGTTGTTCCGCAACAGCACCTTCCGAGTCGCCGTGCCGATCTCGTTCATCGTCGGCTTCGCGACCTTCGGCTCCATCATCTACGTCGCGCTTTACCTCCAGGTGGCCAATGGGCTCACCCCCACCGAGGCGGGGCTGAACATGTTGCCGATGACGCTCGGCATGGGTGTCGGTTCCGTTTTCACCGGGCGGCTGATCTCGAAACTGAACCGGTACCGAATCTTCGGCATCGTGGGATCCGGGGCGGCGGCCGTCTTCCTCGGCCTGCTCGGTCTGCTCAGCCCGGATACCCCGCTGTGGTTGCTCGGCGTCGATCTGTTCCTGTTCGGCGTCGGTCTCAGCCAGATCATGCAGGTTCCGGTACTGGCCGTGCAGAACTCGGTGCCGATCACCGAAATGGGTACGGCCATGGCCGGCGTGATGTTTCCCCGAGTGGTCGGCGGCGCCTTCGGGACCGCCGTGCTCAGCGCGCTGCTGCTGAACCTGCTCTCGGCGAATCTGCCGGAGCAGCTCAGGGCCGATGCGAGCAATACGGTGAGCCCCAGCGTGCTCGGCACGCTACCGGCCGATCTGCGCAAGGTCGTCGTCGACGCGTTCGTCAGTGCGACGAATACGGTGTTCGTCGTGGCCGCGCTGCTGATGGTGCTGGCCTTCCTACTCACCCTTTTGCTGAAAGAACCGTCGGGCGGACTACGCGGCCGCCCGGCCCCGCCCCCGGCGGACTGAATGCCGCGGTCGGCAGCACCCGGGGGCGCTGCCGACCGCGTCTGGATCGGTGTTCGAATCGCTGTTGCCAGCATCGGGTCGATATTCGTCAGGCGGATCACGCCTCGGCTGAAATGGGGATAAGCAATGCGGGTCTTGTTCACGTCGTTCGCGTGGCCGTCGCACTACTATCCGATGGCACCGCTCGGATGGGCCCTGCGTGCCGCCGGACACGAGGTCCGGGTCGCGAGTACGCCGGCGCTCACCGAAACGATCATCCAGACCGGGCTGCCCGCGGTTTCGGTCGGCACGGATATCGATATCGCGGGCCGGTCGAAACGCGGCGAACTCGGTGACTGGCACAACGAGAAGCGGTGGCCGACCGACCAGGACAAGCTGAATGCCGGCCAGCAGACGCTGATCACCAACATCGCCAACATGATGTTCGAGGTCGCCGGCGCGATGTCCGGCGACCTGGTCGACTTCGCTCGGGCGTGGCAACCGGACCTGCTCATCCACGATCCGCAGACCTTCGCCGGTCCGGTGGCCGCGCAGGCGCTCGGGATTCCGTCACTGGCCCATATGGCGGGCTCGCCGTCGGCCCCCGGGCTGAAGCTGCAGGAGTCCGGCACGCCACCGCCGCCGGGCTGGGGCGAGCTTTTCGCGAGATTCGGTGTCGAACCGCGGATGGGTCCTTCGGCGTGGATCGACCCGTGTCCGCCCAGCATGCGAAAACCGGCCGCGGCGGCGAGGCTTTCGGTTCGGTATGTGCCCTTCAACGCGCCCGGCGTCGAGCCTGCGTGGCTGCTGGAACGGTCCGCCCGCCCGCGGGTCTGCATAACCTGGGGCACCTCGACGGTCCGGATGATGAGCAGCGGGATGACCGAGCTGCTGCACCAGGCGATCGACGCGGTGACCGGGCTGGACGTGGACGTCGTGCTCGCCGTTACCGCGGCCACGCGGCGGGAACTGGGCACGATCCCGCCCGGCGTGCGGGTGGCGGAGTCGTTGCCGTTGTACATGCTGATGCCGAGCTGCCAGGCGATCGTCCACCAAGGTGGGGTCGGCACCGCGTTGACGGCCGCGCTGTACGGCGTTCCCCAGTTGTCGGTCACCCAGATCCCCGAGCAGATGATCACCGGGGACGTCTTCGCCGCCAGCGGCGCCGGTCGGCATCTGCTGCACAACGAGAGCACGGTCGAGCGGATCCGGGCGCATGTCGTCGCGTTGCTCGAAGACCAGTCCTGCCGGGATGGCGCGGACCGGCTCCGCGCCGAAATGCTGGCGATGCCGACCCCCGCCGAGCTGGTGCCGGATCTGTTGGAGGCGGCCGCGGGCCACGCACTGGCCCCACGCTGACCTCGAAACCGGCTTTCGAATGTGAGGGTTCAGGTGTACGACGAGGAAGTTCAAGTACTGATCGCCGGCGGCGGCCTGGTGGGGCTCTCGCTCGCGGTATTCCTGCGTGATCAGGGCATATCCACCATCGTGCTGGAGCGGCACCCGGCCACCTCCATGCAGCCGAGGGGCCGGATGCTGACCTCGCGATCAATGGAGTTGTTCCACAGCATCGGGTTGGGGCAAGCCATTGTCGAGGCGCCGCCCTCGGTATTCCTCGAATACGGCGAGAGCGCGCGAGCGGAAACACTGGTCGGTGCGGAGGACTTCCGCACCGCTCGGCCACCGATGGACAGCGTGGCGGAATTCAGCCCGCACGAGCCGGCCCTGATCGACCAGAGCACCGTGGTTTCGCTGCTGCGCACGCGGGCCGAACAATGCGGGGCCGATATCAGGTTCGGCCACCGGATGGCCGGCTTCTATCAGCGCGGTCGAGGCGTCGATGTGGTCGCCGAGGAGCGTGCCGCCGGACGCCGCTACCGGGTGCGGGCCGAATATCTGGTCGCCGCCGACGGTCACCGGTCACCGACTCGCCGAAGCCTCGGCATCGAGATGCTCGGACCGGGAACGCTCCAGCACATCGCCAATATCGCATTCGAGGCGGATCTCACCGTCGCGCTGCGCGGGCGCCGACTGGCCCTCTGCTATCTGCGGCAACCCCGATCGGGGACATTGCTCGCGATACTCGACCGAAGCGATCGCTGGGTGCTCATGGTTCCCTACGATCCCGAAACCTCCGATGTGGACCGGGAATTCGACCGAGCCGGGTGCGTCGACATGATCCGCGCCGCGACCGGGATCGCCGACCTGGAACCGGCACTTCTAATGCCGTTTGCGGACGAGGCCCGGCTCGTGCACACGTGGGAGATGGCCGCCGCGGTGGCCGAGCGCTACCGCGTCGGCCGGGTACTGCTCGCGGGTGACGCGGCGCACATCATGCCGCCGGCCGGCGGATTCGGCGGGAATACCGGCATCCAGGACGCGCACAACCTGGCCTGGAAAATCGCCGCGGTGCTCGGGGGTGCGGCCGACCCGGGCCTGCTCGAGACCTATGAGCTGGAGCGACGTCCGGTCGCCCGGCTGACCTGCGAACACACCATTCAGCGGCTGCGTGGACGCACCGAAGCCGAAGGCGATAGCCAACTGGCCGCGAATTCTCCGGCTATCGGCCTCGGCTACCGCTACCGCTCACCGGCGATTCTGGCGGAGGACGACGATGGCCCGGACGTCCTGCACCCGCGCGATTTGAGCGGCTTACCGGGCACCCGCGCCGCCCATCTCGAGCTGGTTCGCGACGGGCGTCAGCTGTCGACCATCGACCTGTTCGGGCATCGGTTCGTCCTGCTGACCGGTCCGGAGGCGGTGGCGTGGTCCGCAGCGGGTCGCCGGTTCGCGGCCGAAAGCGGGATCGGCCTGGATGTCTACCGCCTCGGGCACGACGTGCACGATTCGCAGCGCCGCTGGAAGCAGAAGTACGGGGTGGACGACTCCGGCGCGGTGCTTATCCGTCCGGACGGTTTCGTCGCTTGGCGGGCGCCGTCCAGTGCCGAGCAACCGGAGCGGCTGCTGGCGGACGTGTTCCGGCGCCTGCTCACCGGTGTCGGCGATTCCGATGCGACTTGACCGGAGCTGGAAGACCCGCGAGCAGGATTCGGGCTGTCCAGCTCCCCGCACAGCGGCCGCGCCGCTGTCCGACCATATGAGGTCCAATGACGGAGGATATGCCGGTATCCGGATTATTCGGCCCGGGATTTCAGCTCGACCCGCATCCGAGGCTCGCCGCGGCGCGGGCGGCCGGTCCATTGATCCGGATCGAACACCCTTTTCTGGGCACGGAGTGCTGGCTCGCGCTGACCTACCCCGCGGTCCGCACGGTGCTCGCCGACGATCGCCTGGTCAAACCGGCGGAACCGGGTGAACCGCCCTCACTGAACAGTTCACCGCCCGCGCATACCCGGCTGCGCCGGTTGATCCAGCAGGCATTCACCCAGCGGCAGGTGCGGGCGCTCGGCCCGCGGATCCAGGCATTGGTCGACGAAATGCTGGACCCGCTGCTCGCGCGTGGATCCGGTGACCTGGTCAGCGAGCTGACGAATCCGCTGCCGATCGCGGTCACCTGCGAGCTGGTCGGCGTACCGCGATCGGACTGGGCCGAGGTCAACCGCCGCACGACCGGGTTCGCCGGCGGTGAGTCCGCCGACCTTATCGCCGAGGCCTTCCAGATGACCTGGGACTATGCCGTGGAATTCATCGCGGCCAAGCGCGCGTGCCCGGGCGAGGATCTGACCAGCGCGCTGATCGCCGCGCGGGACGGTTCGGATCGACTCAGCGAGGACGAACTGATCCGGTTGCTGATGACTCTGCTCGTCAACGGCTACCTTTCCTCGATAAAGGCGCTCGCCAACTCCGTGCACGCACTGTTGGATCATCCCGATCAGCTGGCGCTGGTCGCGGCTCGGCCGGATCTGATCGATTCGGCCATAGAGGAGCTGCTCCGGTTCGAATCGCCGGTCACCGCCGTGACCTGGACGGCGGCGACGGACGTCGTCATCGAAGGGGTGCCGGTTCGCGCCGACGAGCTCGTCGTGACCTCCTTCCAGGCCGCGAACCGGGATCCGGACTACTTCACGGATCCGGACCGGTTGGATATCTGCAGAAACCCCAATCCGCATCTGGCCTTTTCCCACGGCATACATCACTGCCTCGGCAAATCTCTCGCGCAGTTGGAGATGCGGATCGTCCTCGAAACTCTGCTTCGGCGTTGTCCCGGCCTCCGGTTGAACGGGCAGGCACGGCGGCAGGAGACCCGGGTCGTGCGGGGTTTCGAATCAATTCCGGTGGCGCTCGACAGCGAGTCCGTCGGTTCCGTCGCCACAAGAAAGGTGGGTGTGTGATGTCCGGTGGGGTTTTCGCTGATCGTGTTGTGGTGGTGACCGGTGGTGGTTCGGGGATCGGGCGGGCTGCTGCGGTGGCTTTCGCGGTTCAGGGTGCGCGGTGTGTGGTGGTGACGGGTCGGCGGGTTGAGCCGTTGAAGGAGACCGCTGGTCTGCATTCGGCGATTGTGCCGGTGGTTGCGGATGTGCGGTCGGTGGCGGGTGCGGATGCGGTGGCCGCGGTGGTGCCGGGTGTGGTGGATGTGCTGGTGCATAATGCCGGGATTTTGCGGCCGACGCCGGTGGGGTCGTTCGAGCTCGATGATGTTCGGGAGGTGTTGGAGACGAATGTGGTTGGTCCGTTGATCTTGACTCGGCGGTTGTTGCCGTTGATGTCCCGGTCGGGCGCGAATATTGTCTTCGTTTCCAGCGTCGTCGGCCAACGCCGCGCCGCACCGGGCACTTCCGTACTCGCCGCCGGTAAGGCCGCGCAGGACAACTTGACGCGGTCGTGGGCGGTGGAGTTGGCGCCGCGGGGCATCCGGGTCAATGCGGTCGCACCTGGGGGAGTGAAGAGCGCGGCGATGAAGCTGACCCCCAGCCCGGAGCAACTCCGGCGGATGTCGCTGGTCGGTCGCCGGGGCGAGCCGGAGGAGGTCGCCACTTGGATTACCCGATTGGCCGAACCGTCGAGTGGGTTCGTCACCGGCCAGATTCTTCCGATCGACGGTGGGATGGGACTCGCCGCCCTGTGATCCATCGTGATCCATCGATTCAAAACAAAACTCGCACAAATTATACCCGACCACATCCTTTTCCTGGCAATCCCTTCCATTCCACCCGGCCGGTAGCCGGATAGGCGGTGCATCCGGTCGCACCCGATGCTCCGGCCTAGGTAGAGAAGGGTATGGGAATTATTCGATTCGTCACCCTGGGAACGCTCGAAGTGGTGCACGATGGCAGACCAATTTTGATAACAGCCCCCAAGGTTCGTAATGTCCTGGCGTTATTCGTCCTCCGGGCGAACACCGTCGTCCGGGTCGATACGTTGGTGGAGGAGCTCTGGGGAGATAAGCCGCCTCGTAGCGCGATTACCACTACCCAGACCTACATCTATCAACTCCGGAAGTTCTTCGCGCACGAGTTCGGTATGGCGGGGAATGAAATCCTCGCCACCAAGGACCCGGGTTACGTAATGCACTTGGGTGACCAGCAGGTGGATGTCCGCCAGTTCATGCGGCTTATCGGGGAAGGCCGGGCCCTGCTGGAGAGTCGCGACCCGTATCAGGCATCCGAGGTGCTCGGACGGGCACTCGCATTGTGGAACGGATCGGCGCTGTCCAACGTCGACGCGGGTGCCGTTCTGGAGGCGCACATCGCTCATCTGGAGGAGGAGCGTATTCGTGCGCTCGAACTCCGGATCGAGGCGGATCTGCAACTCGGCAGGCATCGTGAACTGATCGCCGAACTCCGCAATCTCACTATCGCGTATCCGATAAACGAGTGGTTCCACAGTCGTTTGATCCTGGCGCTGAGCCGATCGGGCCGGCGCGGCGAGGCACTGGCCGCGTACCAGAATGTTCGCCGCATTCTCGATAACGAACTGGGCGTGGGTCCTTCTCGGGAGTTGCGTAAATTGCAACACGAAGTACTCGCCGCCGACGCGGTATGAGCTCCGCTTGCCGACCCGGCGTGTCCGGTCAACGGGACCGGATACTCGGCCGACCGCATCGCAGGGATGGTTTGCTGGTGCGTCACATTATTGTTGGGTGCTCGCGTGAACGATGGAAGCCGCCGCCGCGGCATTTCCGGTCAGTGGGGACTGTCATGGGTTACGGCTGTCGGCCGCCCCAGGTATGGTGGTGTGCGTGTTTCGCGTGTGGCGACGAAAGTCGTTGCGGTAGTTGAAGATGACAGGGGGAGTGGCGAAGGTCATCGGTCCGGGGCTATAAGTGTTGGTTCGGCTTCGCGATAGCGAAGAGCTGAGGTTCGGCAGCGGATTGTCCGGACGCTCGGATGCTGTCCCGGCAATGCGGCGCATCCGAATTCGGATATATCGGACATTATTCGGTCCGTGCGGTCCACTGCGCCGTGTTTCCGTACTTCTTCGACGATTGTGCGACCTTTGTGCAATCCCGGGTTATTGGTCTTTTGTGGAACAACCATGGGTGGATGCGTCGCGTCAAGCCGGTGGCGCATCGCCCATAGAATGGGGGGCATTGGTAAGAAAAGAGCAAACGCTAGTCTGGGTACTTGTATCAACCGATAGGTTTCAATGCTCGCCGCGAACCGACGGCGGTGAACTCCGATCAGGGGTCGGTCGAGTCAGGAACTTTGCACTGGGGGGATAGTTGCCTGCCCAGCGTTGATGTCAGGAGGTTGGCATGCGGGGTCATTCGGTTACCAGAATGTCTCGTCGTCAGGTGCTTACCACTTCAGTGGAACTGCAAATGCCCGCAGGGTTGAACTTCGATCAATGGGAGCGAGTGGGTTGTCAGCTCTCCGAGGTGACAAATTCGTCGGCATGGTGGCTCGGCGACTGGCTTGTCTATGGGAAATCGCATTACGCCGACAGATATGAAGCGGGAATCAAAGCCGCCGGTCTACAGTATCAGACACTACGAAACTACGCTTGGGTCGCGCGCCGGTTCGAACCGTCTCGACGCAGATCCACCCTGAGTTTTCAGCACCATGCCGAAGTAGCGTCCCTGCAACCCGACGAGCAGGATATGTGGCTCGATCGCGCCGATCAGGAGGAATGGACGACAAAGAAACTCCGCTGGGCCGTCGGCAACGCGCGCCGCCGAGTATCGTCCAATAATGCCGGCGCGAAAATGCTGCGGCGATTCGATATTCCGGGCAAGCATTTGCAGTTATGGCACAAGGCGGCCTCGGTTACCGGAATCGAACTGGAGCGATGGGTGCTGGAAACACTCGACGGCGCCGCAAATCGAGCTCTGCAACACGACATTGTCATGGAGGACCGAACCGCATGAGTCGCGAACCATCCCGCTGAATCGACCGCCGATCGCGGACAGAATTCGTCCCGGCTCGCGAGCACCGAGGATGTGGCTCCCGGGCAGGAACAACCACGTGTGCCCCGGTGGCCTCGGTCTACTCGGTGGAGGTGACCATGCCTGAACACGGCTCCATCCGGTGTCGATCGGCGGGAGGGACGGTCGAGTCGAGAAGCTACGCGAAGCACGACAAGGACTCGACCATGAGAATGACACGTTGGTTGGCGCTACTCGAATCCGCCGCGGTGGCCTGGTGCTCGCCGGCCTGGATTCCGTACCCGATCTCCACCGATCCCGCCGAGACGCCGTTCGGCGATCCACGCCGCAGGGTTCGGATAGATCCGGTGCTCGAGGTCAGTATCGACGGCATATGGGTACGACACGACCGATGATGCCGCGGCGCGGTACCGGGCGCCCCGAGCGGTAATCAACGAGCCCTCGATTCGCGGCTGTCACGTTCGACACGGTAGCGACTCGTTTCGTGAAGGGATGGCTTGATGACCATGCGGTGGTCGGTCCTCGGCTCACGCTCGCTGTACCGCAGCGACTTCGTCGAGTTGCGGCTCGCCGACGTCGAACTGCCGGACGGTCTGCGGTTCGAGCATCATGTGCTGCACCTGGCCTCGTCGGCGGGGGTCGCGATAGTGCGCCGCGACAGCGTGCTGATGCTGTGGCGGCACCGGTTCATCACCGACACCTGGGCCTGGGAGTTGCCCGCCGGTGGCATCGAACCAGGTGAAACCCCGGCGGCAGCGGCCGCACGGGAGGCGGAAGAGGAGACGGGGTGGCGACCGTTCCGGCTCACCGAACTCGCCTACATTCAGCCGATCGCCGGAATCGCCGACTCCGAGCAGTATGTGTTCCGGGCCGACGACGCGGTGCGGATAGGCGAGCCCGCCGACCCCAACGAAGCCGAGCGAATCGCCTGGGTGCCCTTGTCCGGTGTGCCCGCCCTGATCGCGGCGCGCCAGATCGTCGCCGCCGCGACTGTGGTAGCTCTGCTCCGGCTGTGCCTGCTCACGGTGCGGCAGGAGATCTGAACCGGCTTCGGGGCGGCCTGTGGGCGCTCTCGGCGGACGGATCCCGGAGGTCGCCGAGAGCGGCGCACGGTCCAGGGCAGGCGAATCCACACCCTACCTTCGCCATGGCGCGTGCGCTGAGTCGAGATCCATTGCGCCGCACCGGCGCCGGTGAGCCGAGCCGATGTATGGCGGCGGCCGGTGGCCAGCAGCAGTTTCGACCAGGCTCGCTCGGCACCGACAGCACACCAGATCTGTGGCTATGGCTTGCGCGCAACGCCGCCATAAGCTGAAATCGATTGCAGCGCACCGACTTCGATGGAATCGTTGCGCCATTCCGTGATCGCCGTGAAGCCGGTTTCGATGAACTCGAAACATGTGCTGCCCGGATCCGTGGTGGAGCGGGTGAAGAGCCCCTACCCGTCCACCCAGGACCCGGGCTACGCGGCGAATCTGCAAATACTGGTGAAAGACCTGATGGGCGAGCCGGATTCGCCCCTGCTCGCCATGCTCGACCGCGACTGGCTGCAACAGGCCGTCGAACAGGACCCGACCCGGATGGCCGTCGGAACCCGCAGCGCGCTGGACCGCGCCATCGACATCGGCGTCTGGCTCGACCTCTACAAACCGGACCTGCGACTGTGAGATAGACAGCGGCACAATGGCCACGTCGTCCATCGACGTGGCCGAAAGTGCGGTATCCGTGGCTCGTCAGGTGGGGCGCGCTACTGCCGGAATCACGCACACTGGTCCGGCGCGATCGTTGGAAGCTTTGTCGCCCAACAGGTTCCAGTTGTCTCTGCGAGACCCTGGGCAGCGCATCGATTATCCACTCGAAGGAGCCCCACATGCCTTTCATCACAACGCCGGACGGCGTGGACATCTACTACAAGGACTGGGGCAACGGACAGCCCATCGTCTTCAGCCACGGCTGGCCCTTGTCCTCGGACGACTGGGACGCACAACTGATGTTCTTCGTGTCCCATGGTTTTCGGGTGATCGCGCACGACCGGCGCGGCCATGGTCGTTCCGCGCAGGTCGCCGAGGGGCACGATATGGATCACTATGCCGATGACCTGGCCGCCGTCGTCTCCCATCTCGATCTGTCGGACGCGGTTCATATCGGTCATTCCACCGGCGGCGGTGAGGTCGTGCGCTACCTCACCCGGCATGGACAGGATCGGGCGGCCAAAGCCGTTCTGATCAGTGCGGTGCCGCCGATCATGGTGAAGACCGCCGATAATCCGGGCGGACTGGACAAGTCGGTTTTCGATGACATCCAAGAACAGGTCGCCACCCGCCGGTCGGATTTCTTCCGCACCTTCGCCGAGGGACCGTTCTACGGTTACAACCGGCCCGGCGCACAGCCTTCCGAGGGAGTGATCGCCAACTGGTGGCGGCAGGGCATGGCCGGCGGCGCCAAGGCACACTACGACGGTGTCGTCGCATTTTCCCAGACCGACTTCACCGAGGAGCTTACGAAGATCACGATCCCGGTCCTCGTCATGCACGGGGAGGACGACCAGGTGGTCCCGATCGAGAACACCGGCGTCCGCTCGGCCGAACTGCTGCCCAACGGCACGCTCAAAACCTATCCGGGTTTCCCGCACGGTATGCCGACCACCGAAGCCGCGACCATCAACGCCGACCTGCTCGCATTCATTCGATCCTGAGTAGCGATCGGAGCCCGTCCGCGATCCGAAACCCGCGCGGAACCGCGCGGCGGACGGGCTCCCCGGCCGAGCATCCGCCGGATCAGGACACTGCCAGCTCCGGCTCATCCGCCGGCGTCGCGGGCGCGAAACCGGTCGAGCGGAATCGCTGCTGATATTTGCGCGGTGAGATGCCCAACCGTGCGATGAAGGCCCGGCGCAGGGCCTCGCTGGTGCCGTATCCGGCGGTTATGGCGGCCTCGGTCACGGAATGCCCGGCGTGCAAGAGGTCTCGCGCGGTACAGAAGCGGACGAAGCCCACGTACTCGGCGGGCGAGCGCTCCAGTTCTGCGCGAAACAGTCTGGTCAGGTGGCGCGGACTGACCCGGGCGTGCGCGGCCAGGGTCTGCACGGTGTGCGGGTAGGCCGGGTCCGCGCAGATCAGGTCCACCGCCCGCCGCACGAGCGGGCTGCGCGGCGCGGGCCCGTTCAGGTGGGCCGAGAACTGCGACTGCCCACCCGCGCGCTGCATGTACACCACCAGCGATTGCGCCACCCGCCGCGCCACATCCGGCCCGTGGTCCTCCTCGACCATGGCCAATGCCAGATCCACGCCCGCCACCACTCCCGCTGAGCTGTACAGGTTTCCGTCGCGCACGAAAATGGCATCGGGCCGCACATCGACCGCCGGATATCGATGGGCCAGCTCGCCCGCGAACTTCCAGTGCGTGGTCGCCCGGCGGCCGTCCAGCAGCCCGAGTGCGGCCACCACGAACGTGCCGCTGCAGATCGAGGCGAAGCGCCGCGTGCGGGACGAGAGCGAGCAGGCCGCGGCCAGCACCTGTTCGGTCACGAAACGGGCGGGTGGCAGTTCACTGCCCGCGATCACCACGGTGTCGAAGCGCCCGGGATCGGCGGCCGCGCCATTGACCTCGATCCGGGTGCCGATCGAGGTCCGCACGGGACACCCATCGGGTGACAGCACGACCACCTCGTAGTCGCAGACCGTCTGATTGGCCTCCACGAAAACCTCTGCCGGACCGACGAAATCGAGCAGCTTGACCCCGTCGAAGATCAGGAACCCGATGCGCTTGCGCGGTGCACCCGCGAATGAGGACATGTCAACCAGTATTCTGGAGCTGCGCCTCCATAACAAGGTGATCTGTATCGCCGCACGTAGATTGGTACGGTGACCTCATGGGACGGCCGCGACAGTTCGACGAATCGAACCTGCTCGACGTCGCGATCGAGCAATTCTGGTCCAAGGGATTCGACGACACGTCCGTGGATGACGTCTCGCGGATCGCCAACGTCGGCAATGGCAGCATCTACGCGGCATACGGCAGCAAACGCGGCCTGTTCCTGGCCGCGTTCACCCGGTACTGCGATCGCCGGGCCGCCTTCGTGCGCGAAACCGTGCTCGCCGCACCGGGTTCCGCGAGAACGGCGATCCTGACGCTGCTGCGCGCCATCGTCGACGACTGCGCCGCACAACCCCATCGCCGCGGTTGCCTGATGATCAACAGTGTGGCCGCTCTCGGCGGACGGATCCCGGAGGTCGCCGAGATCGGCGCACGAACCACCGCCGCCATGGAAGACGCGGTGGCAGAACGCCTCCGCCGGGTCGCACCCGTCGGCGATCACAAGGCGATCGCGGTACTCAGCGCGCACATCATCCTGGTCTCGCAGGGATTGATCCAGCTCAGCCGCCTCCATGCCTCGGTCCATCGCCTACACGAAATCGCCGAAGCCTCGCTGGGCACGCTGCCCACCGCCTGGGCCGACCGCATCGATGCCGAACCTCGAAAGGCGCACGCGCGCTGACCCGGTCCGCATTTCATGATCGATTCGGCAAGCGCCGCCATAGTCGTCGTCCGCGGCATCGGTTTCAAACTGGTTCAGTCGTAGATCGATGTGTGCCAACGGAATCTACAGGTTCAACCATTCGGGTGGGGTGTAATGTTCGGCGCCGGCGAAGCTTCCCGGCGCCGGTATCTCGTTCTCCAGCGCCCGGATCTGGGCGGCTTCGTACTGGTCGGCCCCGTGGTACGAGGATGCCGCGGTCACCATCGATCGCCCGGATTCGGTGAGGTCGTCGCGGACCGCGGCGAGCAGTTCGTTGAAGGTCTGCGCCGCTTGGTTGAACTTCGACACCGCCTTCGGAAACTGTTGCTGCACACCGTCGATATGCGCTCCCGAGCAGATCCTCGTGCCGATGTCGTACTGTTCGGCCGCCGACGGCAGGGTGTGGTACCCGGCGTAGTACAACTGGACGACATTCACCACGACGATGTCGTTGTTGTCGTCGGTGGGGTTGCCGAATCCCCTGCCCTTCAACTGCTGATACGCCGAGGACTGTAGATGGGGGTTTTGTATCCGGGCGAATGGGCTGCCGAACGGCCCGGACGAGTCGAGATCCGTTTCGAGTCCCTTGCCGATCTGCTCGTCGAGCGCGGCGATATTCATGTCGAGCCGGTCCAGCGACAGTCCCGCGTTGAAGACGAGCCCACTGGCCGATAGGTCCGGCGCGACGCCGATTTGCTGCTCATGCGATGGAGACTTCGATTCGGCGATCAGGCCCCCGGTCACACCGATAGCGGCAAGGCCCGCGTCGATCAACCCCTCGGGCGAGGTCAGCGCAAGGAACAGCGCGACCGTATCGGCGAGGATCGCGGTCAATCCGGCGGCCTCTTTGAAAGTGGTTCCCTCCGAGCCGGGCGGCGGTCCCGGATCGCCCCCGCCGCCGAGGCGCGAGATCAGGTCCCGGCAAATCCACACGACGCATTCCTTGGTCAATTCCACCCCATCGGCCAGCGACTTTGCGCCTATCGCCATTTCGCGCGCGCACCCGCTGTGGGCCACCGCGGTGTTCTTGAACGGGCCCAGGAAATTGTGGTAGAACGAATCCGCTCCGTCGCCCTTCCACTCTCCGGCGTGAATCAATTTCTGTACTTCGTCGACATCCTCGGCGGCCCTGACGATCGAGCAGTACACGGAGCTGCCTGTCGGCGACTCCCACCGATCCGACTGACCGGCGAACTGGTCGGCGAGCGGATCCAGATCGTGCCCATCCAATGTGTAATACCCGCGGAATCGGGTGATGAGGCTCGTCAGGTTCTGATTGAAATACGCCAACCCGTCGGTGGCTTGGCGGACGTAGGCCGGGTTGGTCGGATCAATGACCGCGTCGTCCCAGAATTTGCTGTCGGCTACCTGTTGCAACTTCGTGAGCAACGGCTCCAACTCACCCTGCAGTGATATTCCCATCGCCGGAAACCCCCCAGCGTATTGACAGTGTCTTCGAGAATACCGAGAGATACGATGCGCCGAACCCGCAATATTTTGTCTTGCGCACATCGCGCGCGTGTGTATCGCAGGCCGATCCGGCATGTCAAGGCACAGGATCCGGGGCATGGAGTGTGCGGCCGACCTGTGCAAGCCTGGCGGTTCGCAAGGAATTTGTTGGTAGAAGGGATAATTCGCGTGATTGTTGGTCGGAAGACAACCACGGCGCTGACGGTGCTCGGCTCGGTGACCGCGGCAGTCGTCCTCGCCGCGCCGCAGGCGGGAGCCGCCGTCACCCGCCTCGATATCGCGACGGGCCTGAGCTTCGGGTTGGCCCAGTACGGCACCGGCTGTTCGTACACCATCACGGCGACGGCCAAACCGGGCACCTCGGTGGCCTTCTACGAAGCCGACGAGCAGGGCAACGGCACCCGCGACACCTTCAACCCGCAAATGCCGCAGGTCGACGCGTCCGGCAAAGCGACAACCACCTGGCGGCCCGCCACCAAGGGTCGACACGGGATCTTCGCCCAGGAAGCCCCCACCGGTGACGCGACCGCCAGCACGATCGCCACCGTCGGCACCGGCATCAACCTCGGCTTCCTCTGCCTGACCCTGCCCTGATTCCTATCGCGGGCAGGCGAATCCGCACTCTACCTTCGCTATCGGCGCGTGCGCTGAGTGGAGATCCATTGCGCCGCACCGGCGCCGGTGAGCCGAGCCGATGTATGGCGGCCGGTGGTCAGCAGCAGCAGGTCGGCGAGGGAGCCTTCGATCACCGGTCCGCCGCCTTCGGCCCACTCGCCGTCGGTCGCCACGAGGCGGTAACCGCTGAACTTCTCGCGGGCATGAAATGGAGCCCCCATCTCCCAGACCCGCGCGAGGGCCGAACGTGCTGCGGCGACCGGCATTTCCCTGGTGATCCCGAGCGGGATCGCGATGTCCTGGCCGTGCACGAGCATATCCATCAGCCGGTCGGCGGGGGTGGTGCCGATCGGCGTGAGCCGGGAGTCGATGCGGTCGCGCAGCTCGGCGAGCAGCTGCTGATTCGTCCGGCGCTGGGCATGACGAATCGCGGTGTCGCGGATAAGCCGGGCGAGGTTGCCGCGGGCGCGAATCAGGTTCACCAGAATCCATCCGATATCGGGGCGCATCGGCATCACCAGATGCCCGACGACATCGCGAATTCGCCAGTCGTCGCATAAAGACGCACGGTCCCAATCGTTTTCGGGCAGGGATCGCAACAGTTCGACCAGACTCGCGCGCTCGGCGGCGACAGCACGCCAGATCTGCTCGGTGGTCAAAGACGTCTCGGCGGCCATTCGCCTCGCTCCTCGTTTGAGTGGGTATTCGACTACGGTAGGAACTCCAGTGGGGTGGAGGTTCCAGTGAACGTGACCGAGAACACACGCCGCGACGGCCTGATAAGTATCGGGGCGCTGTCCCGGCGTACCGGTGTCTCCGTTCGCACCATCCGGTTCTATTGCGACGAAGGAATTCTCGAGCCCCGTCGTGGCGCGGGCGGGCACCGGCTGTTCGATCCGGCGACGGCGATCGAGCAGGTGTTGCTGGTGCGCCGGCTGCGCGCGCTCGGTGTCGGCCTGCCCGCAATCGCCGAAATCCTCACCGGCACACTGTCGATCACCGAGGCCATTGCCGCGGAACGGGCCGCGCTGGACACCGAATTGGGCGCACTGGCCTGGCGGCGTGCATCATTGGCCGCCGCCGAGGACGCGCCGCCCGCGCAACGAGCCGCGCGGTTGGCGTTGCTCGCGGCCGTGCACGACCGTCGCGGTGCGCACGACACCTTGGTCGCGTTCTGGCGCGGACTGCTCACTCCCATGTCGCCGGAGATGTTCGACGGGTTCGTCAGCATGAATATCCCGGACCCGCCGACCGACCCGACGCCGCGCCGGGTCGTCGCCTACGCCGAACTCGTCACCGCGACAGCCGATCCCGCCTTGGCTTCGGCGATGTCACGCCAGCTTTGGCGGCCCGACCCGGCCGCTATCCGCGATAAACGAGAACTCCTGACTCGGATCGCCGATGCCTGCGCGGTGGTCGATCCACTCGTCGTCGCACGCGTCGCGCCGCGTCCGGGAGCCGAACTCGACCGGTTCCTCGCCGCGCACGCCGCCGCCCGGCGCGAACGCGACACGCCCCGCTTCCGGCGGCGACTTCTCAACGGCGCCAACGACACCGACCCGCGTATCCACCGGTACTGGAAGCTCACCACCGAAATCACCGGAACGACCACCTCCGGGGCCGCGCAGCACTGGCTTTATCAGGCGCTGACGCGATCGATCGCCCCTGCGCCGTAAGACGTGACTATGGTTTGCGTGCGACGCCGCCGTAAGCCGAAATCGATTGCAGCGCGCCGACTTCGATGGAATCGTTGCGCCATTCCGTGATCGCCGTGAAACCGGGTTCGACGAACTCGAATCCGTCGAAGGCGGCCCGGATCTCGGCTTGGGTGCGTGGAATGTAGGGCACGCCACCGCTTTTGGTGTATTCCTCGCAGAGGGTCACATATGCCTGGCTGTCGGTGGTGCCGTCCCACAGCACCAGGTAGCTGCCCGGCGGTGTCGCGGCCATGACGGTGCGGACGATCCGCAGCATATCCGCGTAGCTGCGGGCGTGACCGAGCACGCCCATGAACATCACCCCGATCGGTTTGGTGAAGTTCAGGATGTTGCGGGCATCGGCGACGATCTGTTCCGGGTCGTGGAAATCGCGGTTGATATAGGTGGTTACGCCCTCGTCGGTGGTGCTCGTCAGCAGCGCGCGCGCATGCGCGAGCACCAGCGGATCGTTGTCGACGTAGACGACCTTGGACTCCGGCGCCACCGATTGCGCGACCTCGTGGGTGTTCTGCATGGTGGGCAAACCGGTTCCGATATCGAGGAACTGGCGGATCCCGGCCGCACCGGCCAGATAATGCACTGCGCGGATGAGGAATTGGCGGGACTGCACCGCCATCGTCGCGATGTCGGGGTCGATCTGCAGGCTCGCCTCGCCGACGACGCGGTCCACCTCGTAGAAGTCCTTGCCCCCCATCCAGAAGTTCCAGATCCGCGCCGAATGCGGGATATCCGAACGAATCTCGAGGTCGTTCTCGTGCTCCATCGGGTTTCGCGACTCCTCGGTCGATGACGGTGGGTGCGCGGATCGTCGCGATGCCACGCAAAGCAAACCGTCCCGTACGTACCGGATGGTCGAACATATTGCAGCGCTATGACTTTCGCGACGATCTCGACGAGCGCCAAGCTACTACAGTCCGCGCCCGTTCTGCTGCATGTGCGGAATTCCCGATCTAGAGAAATTCGCTGTGGGCGTGCAAGACTCGATCTGTGCGGGCTTCACGAGATTCCTCGGCGAATGCGATACGGCAGGCCGACGATGCGGCGCCGACGGCGTTGCGGCGCATACTCGGAGGTCAGCTACGACAGTTGCGTGAGGCCGCCGGTATCAGCAGGCAGGAGGCCGCGGAGACGTTGCGGTCCTCGGAATCCAAGATCAGTCGGCTGGAATTGGGGCGGGTGGGCTGCCGCCAGCGCGACCTCACCGATTTGCTCACCCTGTACGGCATCAGCGATCCGGCCGAGCGCGACACGTTCTTCGCGCTGGCTCGCCGCGCCAACGCCTCGGGTTGGTGGCAGCGCGACCACGATTGGCTGCCGCCGTGGTTCGACACCTATCTGGGATTGGAAACCGCGGCCGCGCGCATTCGCGGCTACGAACAGGGCGCGATGCCGGAGCTGCTGCAAACCGCCGACTACGCCCGAGCGCATATCCGCCTCGCCCAGCCCGATCTGCCGCCCGCCATGATCGAGCGCCGCACGCAGCTGCGGCTGCGCCGCCAGAAGATCCTCACCCGCGAGCATCCGGCCCGGCTCTGGGTCGTGGTCGAGGAGGCCGCGCTGAACCGGCTGATCGGCGGGACCGCCGTCTGGCGCGACCAGATCGAGCACCTGCTGCGGATGCTCGAGCGGCCGAATATCGAGCTGCAGATCCTGTCCGATGCCGCGTGCGGACCCGCGATGACCGCAGGATCATTCACCATGCTGCGGTTCACCGAGCCGGATCTGCCCGATATCGTCTACACCCAACAGCTCACCGGCGCAGCGTATTTGGATAAAGACGCCGACCTGGAAGCCTACCGCCGCCTGGCCGACCGCCTCGCCGTCTACGCCATCCCGCCCGACCGCACCGCGCAATTCCTCACCAGACTCCGCGACAGCCGCGCACCCATCCTCGATCGGCCCGCCGGACGATCCGAGTAGGTCGCGCGGCTCAACGCCACTCCCGCGACACCGCCACCGGCACAACGGGTTCCGGGGTGCGGGAAACGGGCAGTCCTGCGGTACGGGCGAATTCGGCGAAGCGAATGGCATCATGTAGCGCCGCGCCGCCCGGATCGTTGTTGAAGTAGACGTACACGTCACGATCCTCTTCCCACGTCTCGCCGATGCGGCGCACCTGGTCGGCGAGCACATCGTCCGCGTAGCACGGCCATGGATCGCCGGCGCCTTCGTGAAACCGGAGGTAGGCCCAGTCCGCCGTCCGCCACCGCGGCGTCACCGGCCGACCCAGCCGGTCGGCCCAGCACAGCGCCGCGTTGTGGTGTTCGAGCACCGCCCGCACGTCGGCCGACCACCAACTGGCGTGCCGCGGCTCGACCGCCACCCGCAAATCGGTTGGGATCAGCCGTAATACGGCATCGAGCCGGTCCGGCGCGGCGGGCAGATCCGGCGGTAGCTGGATCAGAAAGGGCCCCAGTTTGTCGCCGAGTCCGCGCGCCGCGTCGAGCATGCGCTCCAACGGGATCTCGGGATCGAGCAGTCGCCGGAAGTGGGTGAGCACCCGGCTCGCCTTCACCGCCATGACGAAGTCGTCGGGCGTGCGGTCGCGCCAGCCCTCGAAGGTGGAGCGCGGCACCGGCCGATAGAAGGTCGCGTTCAGCTCCACCGTGGCGAACCCGTGCGCGTAGTGCTCCAACCACCGCCGCTGCGCGACACCCTTCGGATAGAACACCGTTCGCCAGTCCGCGTACTGCCATCCCGACGTACCGATGAAGATTGCCATACCTTCGAAGATTCCCCTGCGAACCGCCCGCAACCACGTGGCTGTTCCGAAAACCGTCACCGCCTGGCCCTCGCGGTCGGTGAAGTTGCCGGCGTGGCCTGCGCTCGCTCAGATGACCCGCGCGGCCACCAGGGTCTCGAAGGAATAGGGCCGCAGGCCATCGGTACGGCCGGCGAAGTACCGCTGCTGGAGGTCCGCATGTGTGGGGTGGTCCACGACCTTCAGCCCGCACCGGTTGATCAGCCTCTCGATCTCGGATACCGGCCAGCCAGGTTGCAGAGGCTCGCCGACAGAAGCCGCGATCGGCGTGTAGATACGGGCGAATTCCGTCCCCACGTCGTCGAGTACACGGTCCTCGGCCCGGTAGGAGAACACCACCTCAGATCCGGGAGCAGCCGCCGCGATCGTGCGTAACGTCGACTCGATCGCCTGTGCCGTCAGATAGGGGGCCACGCCCGTCCAGCAGAACATCGCCGGCTGCGCCCAGTCGAACCCGGCCGGGCCCAGGGCATCCCGAACCGATTCGGCCTCGAAATCAACCGGCACGAATACCTGCGAGTCGCTGAGCGGCAGGCCGAGCTCCCTGACCCGCTCGAGCTTCCAGGCCTGGGAGGCAGGGTGATCAATCTCGAACACCGTCAGCGAGCCGAGCAGGTCCGGCCGCCGCCACGCGAACGAGTCGAGCCCCGCCCCAAGAATCACGTACTGCGTGAAGGCACCGGCAGTCAGCCGGTCCTCGGCGTACCGGCTGCGGGTGCAGACAGCCGCGCGGGACTCGCGACGGACCGGGACGGGGAACAGCGGATCGAACCGGTCTCGCAGCTGCTGCCATACCGGGCCGACAAGCACCAGGGCCAGCACATCGTCCAGTACCCACGGCGACGCCGTCTCCAGGCGAAACAATCCACGCGATACGGCCGCAAACATCGCCGTCCTGCTCGGCGCGCTTTCCACGCATTCCTCCTCGTCGGCCAGCACCCTGGCCACGCCCGCCCGCTCTGCGCACTTCAGAGGATGCGCCTGAAACACCCTGACGGCCATGGCCAGATCGCCTGGCAGCCACGATCCGCTCGCCATCAGGATCCTCCGAAACGGCCGGGCACGCCAGCATCACAGCCGCCTGCACACGCCTGGGACGCCACCAGGACCCCCGAGACCCGCCGACTCTGCGACTGCATCTCCGCCAGGGCTTCGCGGAGCGCCGCCCCGCGAATCGTTCTCCGGCCCACCGGTCGCGGACGTCGCGCTGGAGTGCATACCAACCTGTCAGAAGTGAGTGCCGATCTTGACGACGGCGTCCAGCAGGCTCTGCCTGCCGAGGTTGACATCAATCTGGTCTTGCAGCCCGAGAGCGACGATCAAGTCGGTATTGACCTTGGCGCCCACCGCCAGATCGACGTCCACATTCAAGTCTGCGGCGACATTCAAACCGTCGGAAGGAAATTCGGCGGACAGGTTCGTGCCGAGCGCCTTGTCGACGGCGGCGGCGAAACCGGCAGCGAGTGTGATGCCCTGTTCGGCGAGCTTCAGCGTGGCAACGCTGCTGCTCTCGGGCTTCTCGACTTCGGCGCTGCCGGGGTCGTTCACCGCACCGAGGCGGACACCGCTTGCGTCACCGACCTTGCCGGTGAGGACACCGGTTTCGATGTCGGCGGCCACGTCCGAGACGGTGATCCTCTTGGCGCCCTTGGACAGCTCGATGCCGCCTTCGAGAAGAACCCGGCCGCCGGTGATCTTGCGGTCCCGGTAGGCGATACTGCCCGTACCGACCGGCAGCTCGATCTTGCCGTTGGCGTTGGTTGCGCCGTTCACGCCCGTCGCCGTTACGCCCTGGGCTTGCAGGTCGAGAGCAGTATCGAGGTCGATGGACAGTCCGGCCCCCAGAAGCGGAGCCTCGCCTCCGGCCGCGGCACCGGCGGCGGGCGCGAGCCCGGTCACGACAGCGGCGACGATGCCTACGACGGCCAGAGCGATGGCATGAGCGGCGAGCCTGCCGCGTTCACGAATCGGATAATTCACCACCGTGATTCGTAGCCTCGCACGGTGTAGATCGTTTTCCGAATGCTCTGCGGAAGCGCTTCCACCGCAGACGGTTTCGAACCTCGGCGCATGCGACCTCGCCGGTTACGCCCGGCATGAGGGTGCATTCGAGAACGAATCTCCGGGGCGCAGCCAGTAATCCTGGGCCCAAGGCTCGATCCAGACAATGAACGGCTTGTCGGAGCCCGAATTGGTGAACCTGATCTTCGGCATGGCCGCAGCCTAACGATGGCGTCAGCAGCACCGCCTGGAAACCGGTTACAGCAGACGCACTGCGCGACAACGGCTTCCACTGTGCAGACCAGCGGCATTATGGAGTGTCCGTCCACGACCTGACAGGGCCGGAGCCGAGTCGACGCGCGGTAGAGTCGACGTACATGGTGTTGGGAGTGGTGTTGGTTACCGGTTCCTCCGGTGTTGTCGGTGCTGCGGTCGCACATGAAATGCATACCGCGGGTTGGCAAGTGCGTGGGTGGGACCGGCGCCCGGGACGTTGGACGACCTACTGCGGCGATCTGCGTGATGCGGAGCTTCGAACACGTGCTGTCGACGGTGTGGACGTCGTAGTACACGTGGCCGCCCTGCACGCCCCGCACGTCGGTTCGGTTCCCGATAGCGAATTCCGTGCGGTCAATGTCGATGCCACCGCCGATTTGCTCGCGCGAGCGGCCGACTCCGGTGTGCGGAGGGTGATTTACACCAGCTCCACCTCGGTATACGGGCATGCGCTGGTCCCTGATGGTCGTGCAGTCTGGGTCGACGAGTCACTGCGGACCGAGCCACGCGATATCTACGACGAAACCAAATTCGCAGCGGAGAATCTGGTCCGGGCGGCCGACCACCCGTTCTCGACGATCGTGTTGCGCATCGCCCGATGCTTTCCCGAGCCGCCGGCCGTTCAGGCCGCGCACCGGCTCTACCGTGGGGTCGACGTCCGCGATGTTGCCAGCGCGCACCGGCTGGCCGCCGAACGCCTTGCGGTGACCGGCCTGTTCAACATCGCCGGTCCAATGGTGTTCCGCCCCAACGACACACGGCAGTTGTGGCGCGATGCCACGGCGCTGCTCACCCACCGGGCACCGGAGACGGTGGCGTTGTTCCGGCGGCGGGGCTGGCCGCTACCGGCCCGGATCGACCGGGTTTACGACTCCGGCAAAGCAGAGCGAAAGCTGGGCTATCGTCCCGTTCATGATGTCGCGGCACTCGCGGCGACACCCGTACCCGCACCGGGTTCAACTCCACCGTAGCCAGCACAGACATCCGCGCCAGACATGGCGGATGTTCGCGTGACGATCAGTTCGGTGCGCTCACCGGCAAGTGGAACGCGGCCGCCGCCCCTACAGTCATGTCCGGGCCACGTCGGGTCCGACAGGCTACGAGCGACCACGGGAGGTTCGATGCGCAGGGAAAAGACGAACAGGCGACTGGCAGGGGTCGCGATTGCTGTTGCCGCGGTCGGCTTCTCGCTCGTCACCTCCGCTTCCGCCTCCGCCGAGACAGGATCGGCCGACGGCATCGACGTCACCATTTCGCCGCAGGACCCAACCACCCTCCGGCCGGGCGGGGCACCCATGCGCTTCACCGTCACACTGGCCAACACCACGGCCACCGACAATCCCGCAGTGGGTTTGGTGGTGTCGCTGGGGCACTGTTCGTGCAGTCCGAGCCCGGTCAAGATGATGCCCGCCGGGTCGATGCTGATGCTCGACCCCGCTACCAACATCTGGCAGGCGGTGCCCTACGTCGTCGAAGGAGGCGGCACCGATTTCCTCGGCCGAACCGTCGTCGCACCGTTCGCCCTCGAACACGGACAGACCGCCACCTACCAATTGGAGGTGCGGTTGGCCGCCGACCAGGAACCGGCCATAGGCAGCGGCGCGTCGTCCGTGGATGTGACTGTCACCGACCCCGCCACCAATACCGCGCTCGGTCACAGCCCCACGACATCGCTGCCCATCACTGTCGAACCCTGATCCGAGCCGGTGATTCGGGCGCTCCGCGCAATACCGTGTAATCGGCATGTGTGCGTTGTAAGGCCATGTCGCCCAACCGATCTGTGCGGTTGACCAACGCCCGCGGCGGTATTGCAGCGTGCTCGCTGTTGTCCGGTGAATTCCGCAGGGCCGTCTCACCGGCTGGTCGTAGATGGTGGAGCCCACCTGCTCAGGAATGGGTCTGCGAGCGCGGTAAGGGGCCCGCAGAGTGTCTGGCCGTTACGCGCGAACAGTTCGTCACGTGAGTCGAAGCGCCCCAGATCCATGAGCACGGTTGCGGACAGGTCGCATGCGGAAGGGCTCCCGGAGGCGCAGGTGAGCCCATCCCAATCCACTGCCGTGCGCGCAACGGCGTCGAACAGGGTCTCACCGCCTTTGTTGGTGAACCCGGTTGCGGTGGTGGCCAACTCCGTCATCTGCCCGAAGAGCTCGCCGACCGAGATCCATTCCTGTGCCACCTGAAACTCCGGCCATGCCAGGAGAACCTGTGATGGCACCAAAAACGTCGCGCGCGGGAACCGCGGATACCAGAATCGCCCGTCCACGACGAGGCCACGCACGCGTGTGGCTATGCCTCGAATGCGCGCGACGCTCTCCAGTACCGCCAGCCGCTGACTACACGAGCCTCGTCCTCGACGCAGGGTGCGCGAAGTCGGCTGCTTGTCGTTCACCGAGTAGACAGGTCGCACCGACGTTGCGATGAATTGGTGGGCTGTTCGCAGTCCGGAGAGCTGGTCCCCGTCCACCGGTATCACCCGCTCCGCGAGTGACCGCACCAGCGGATGATCGAGGTCGAGGATCGGTGTTGGATTGCAACCGCCCCGGATCGTGTCAGCACCCCCTGCCGATACTCGGCCACGCCACCAGGGAGTCACAAGCGAGCAGACCACCCAACCAGTATGCCCCTGAGCCGGGGTGCCCGTGTGTCTCGGGCAAATCGGCTTGTCGATATTTCGTGCGTGGGTGCCTCCGAGATGATCTCGGCGCGTTGACTTTTCGAGCTCGCCACATGCCCGCTCCGGACCGCGCTTGGCCCGCATAGAAAGATGTTCTATACCGCAACGGATCTCGTCCTGCCGACCGCCCCGCACGCGGTGCGGGTTCAGGCGGTCATCGCAGCACCTCTTCGAGTGCTTCTGATGGTGTTCGGAATCCGAGGGCTCGGTTCCTGTCGACGAGACCCCGTAACCTGTTGCGGCAGGGTCACATATCCGAGCGAGGGAGCCGAATCCGATGACGGCGGATCCAGCGAAGCTGGCCGAGATCGAGGTGCTGCTGATCGAGGACGGGCTGACCGACGAGGAGCTGATCGACAAGCTGCGCGAGGTCGGCATGCCAGAAGTCGCCTACAGGATATCCACCGTGGATCGTGACGAAGGGCTGTTCGACACCCTGCGTGAGGTGGGCATGCCAGAGGTGGTCCACAGAATATCCCGCGCAGACGAGAGGCTGATCGATCGCCTGCGCGAAATGGGCATGCCACGAATGGCCCGCAGGATATCCGGGCTGCTGCAGCGATGACCACCCGCCAGGACCGTACAACTCGAACGCCCGGAACGCGGTGTGGTCTCGGGGAAAGCCATCCACCGCATGATCAACGACGCTTGAAACGGAGCAGCGCCCACCGTCGGTGGCGGTCAGATATGGCAATCGACATTGGCGAGCCAGGTGCCGGGCGGGAGCAGGGAGACCTGCCCCCAATAGAACACGGCCCATCCAGTGGCCGAGTCGGGGTCGGTCGTCCACCTGTTTTCGCGCTCATGCCAGACACCGTCGAGGGTCAGCAGAGTTACGGAAGGCGTGTGCGAGGCCGGGTCGATGTCGCACAAACGAGCCAGATCGGTTGCGCGAAGGCCGGGTTCCGCGTGTAGAGGGTCCTCGGGCAGGCCGATCTCACCTCGCAATCTCCGCTCCATCGCAACGATGTTGACGCCGCCGCACGGTTCGACTGCTGCCGAGACCCTGACAGCATCGTCGACGAGTGTCCAGCGGCCACGGTATCGGCCGCCCAAAGCCCAGGCGTCCCAACGGCTTCGGGGGTTGTCCTCGGAATACACCTCACCGGCGGGACCGATATCGTCCCGCGCGTAAACAGTGATCGCGTCGGCATAGACTTGCTCGTCGCTCCACCGCAACTGCTCGGGGAAGTTTCGAAGATACTCGAGGTGCTGCGGATGGTCGACATGTTTCGCCCGATACGCTTCAGGGTCCGAGACGTATTCCGCATACCGTGTGTCACGGTATTCCAGGATTTCCCGCCTGCGATGCTCGATCAGTTCGGCCTTGGTGAACTCCACATACCGCGGCACCACGAGATTCTCATCGAACGGAGCCAGTACCTCCGTCAGGACACGCTCAAGATCATCGGGGGCAGTCTCCCCCGGAAGCGCCACCGTCACCGCGAAATGAACCACAGTGTCCGGACGGTAACCCAGTCTTCGAATCGGACCCCAATCGGCTTGTGCGGATGTTCTGCGGCGCAGTCGATCTCACCCGTAAAGCGCTCGCCCGGCGGCACTTTCGGACGTCGGCGCGAGTCAGCTGACCGTGAGAGACGAACAAATGGCCGGGTTGTTCCTATGGCATGCCGACGTGTCGACACCGACCCCGTCGTGCGCAGGCACGGGTTATTTCAGTTGCAGGTTAACCGAGTCTCCCGGGGTCACACGGCGACCGTGAACATCGCGAACGAAAGCGGCGTTGACCGTTACCCGGGCTCCCTTGGGTACGGACGACCATTTGGCGTAGATGGTGACAGTGATCGTGTGTCGGGCGTCGTCACAATCCAGCCGATCATCGTCAGACCCGCTCACAGAGAAGTCTTTGGACGCGTGGACGCCCGCGTGCATGCCGAATACGTTGGTCCAGGTGCCGGGACATTGATAATCGACCGTGATGTCCACCCGGTCGTTGCCGATGCGGGTGATCGCGGTGGGGGTGGCCTTATAGGTGACCGCATGGGCGGCCGGGGCTGCGGCGATCAGGCCGACCGCGCCGGCGGCGGCACCGATTGGGCCGATGATGGTGCGCATTGATGTGCTCCCGTTTGTCAGTGTGAAACGTGAACAGTCGAGGACGGATAGTCGGCAGACGGGGCCGCCGCAATGGTCCTGACCAGACAACCGACTACGGCCAGTCGACCCCACGCTGTTGTGCACCCGCCTCCGAAGCGCCTCTGGATCGAAAACCGTTGACACGACTCTGGATTCGTACCGGACGAAAAATCAGATGGGTCTTCGGACGTGTGCGCACCGTGGCATACATCACAAAATCGGCATGAGCGAGTGCGAGCGAGATCGACTGGCGGCCAACGGCTACGGCCCACTTCAACGACTGGAACGCAGGCATTTCGTGCGTTGACCGCCGGTAGCGGTGGCGCAATACAGGCGGCCAGATTCGGTCACTTGATCGGACGGGACCCCTCGGTGTGATCGCCGATGGCGATGCCCTGGATTTGGAGGTGCACCGATTCCGAATCCTGTACAACATGATTCGGACGCACCAGGCGCTCGGTGACCGAACGCCCAGCGTGGCCGACGCCAGTCTCGACCAGTCCGTTCTTCTCAGAGGTGGCTGTCGATCCAAGCCATCAGTTGGGACTTGCTTTGGGGTCCCGTCTTCTCGCTCTCGACGGCCCCGTCCCTGAACAGGAGAAAGGCCGGGAGTCCCCTTACGTTGAATTTGGCAGGGGTTGCTTGGTTGTCGTCGACATCGAGCTTGAAGACTCCGAGCTGGTTCCCGTACTGCGTTCTGATGTCTTCGAGGACGGGCTCTACCACCTTGCAGGGGTTAGACCACGAGGTCCTGAACATCACCAGCGTTATCACGGGAGCGTTCAGGACGTCTTCCTCGAACGAGGGGTCGGTTGTGAAAGCAATAGACATAACGACTCCCGGACTCGTGGACAAGTAGGCGCCAGTATGAGACCCCGGCCGCAGCGCCTGGGTCGAAACCGGCCAGTACCAACATCATTCGAGACGAGAGCGGCATCCAGCCGAGCCGCATCGGTTCCACTGGCGGCAACGCGGTACGCGCTACGGCGGCGCGCCAGCCCCTCCATCCTCGCCGAGTCGTGTCGAAAACTTGACGCACGACATCGGTCCAGTACGTCGGACTTCGTAGAGGTGCACCGATTCCGGATCCTGTACAACACCCGTCCGGCCGCATCAAGCCCTCGGCGACCGAACTTCCCACACCGGCAATATCGGATGTTCGCGAGATCAGCTGGCGGCCAACGACTACGGCTCGCGTGCCCGACCGGAACGCGTAGTTCTGCGCTCGCCCCGTCAGCCCAAGTCCTTGACGGACGTGAACTCCGAGGCCTCGTCCGCTATGTCCGGCTGCCGACCGAGGGTGAACTGGCCCCAGCGTTCGCTGGCGAGCCCGACAATGGCAGTGCGGCCTTCCGGCGTCACCGTGACGGGGCTGTAGACAGCGATCACATTGCCGTCTTCGTTCAGAACAGGGATACGCACCGGAATGCCGGTCCCGCCAGTCGCCTCGAGCGTGACTTGACCATCCTGCTCAGCCAAATGGAGCGTGGCCTTCTCATCCTCGCTGACTGGAGTCGGCGCGATGATTACGAGATCCTGCGCTTCGCTGGGTTGTGCCTGCTCAGTCATGAATGTCCCTCTTCCTGTGCCGGACTGGACCTTCGGACACTCCGATGGTCCCACCTCCAAGAAGATCACATAGACTCAGCCGCAACATGATTCAGGCCGATTGGCCTCGAGTTGGGTCGACGACTCGGTCGCGCTCGGCCGAAAGCCCCCCGATTGAGCCACACCTGCTGGCGACCGGCTGACTGCGAGCACGTCTCGCCGTGACAACGGGCTACACACACTCATCGGCATGTGCGTGCGTTGGAAGACCGTGCCGCTCAACTGATCTGAGCGGTTGACCGACGCGCACCATGCGGCATGAGCGTGCACTTTTCCCGCTAGTGTCCCGCTAGTGCTTTTGGTGGTTAACCCGAGGCAGCTGCTGAGTATTTGGGCTGTCGCCCAGGGCGTGCTGAGGCTGCTGCTGAATGACCGACTGCCGGGTCTGCGTTCGGGTCCGATCAGGCGCTCGAGGGCATGGGATCTGCACGTGCAATTCCTTTACATGCCAAGGGATTCCAAGTATCGTGCCGCACGTGCGCGAGCGATACGGTATCGATGCTCCCAAGGTCGTTGCCGGATTCTCCGCAGTAGCCCTTCTTCTTACAGCCCTGGTGTTTCCGGTCACGCTGGTCATGAACATGACGTTCGGCTACACGGCAGCATGGGTGACCGGAATCGCACTCGGCGGCTACACGCTGGTCTTGTGGGCCAGCCTGGCATGGACCGTCGCGGGCAGTGTGGTGGGGAAGCGCCGTGAGTGGGCTTTGATGCTTGACGAGTTGTCGCTGCGCGGGGACGAACGGGTGCTCGAAGTCGGCCCTGGGCGCGGAGCGGTACTGGTCCAGATCGCCCAGAGACTGACCACTGGCCGGGCTGTCGGGATCGACCTGTGGCGTACACAGGACCAGAGCGGGAATTCCCAGAAATGGCTGCTGGACAACGCCCACACCGCTGGTGTCGCTGACCGGATCGAAGCGCACACTGGCGATATGCGCTCGTTGCCGTTCCCGGACGCATCGTTCGACCTCACGGTAGCGAGCCTGGCAATCCACAACGTACCTGCCGCCGACCAGGAGAAGGTGGTCACGGAACTCGTCCGGGTCCTGAAACCAGGAGGGCGAGTAGTGATTCTGGACTTCCGGCAGATCGAGCAGTTGGCCGCTGCATTGCGGGAGGCTGGCGCGCGCGAGATCACAGTCAGCAACCGCCGGTGGCGTGTACACCCGTCCGTCCGCGTGGTGCGGGCGGCAGTCTGAATTACCCTGACGCGACCCTGGATGCCCCCACTACCGCCGTCGCGCAGCTGCGCCACGTTCCGCCGGATGCTCCTACCACGGCAGCAACCGCACTGTCGGAATTTTCATGGAGCGAGCGCTCGCGCTCATCGGCATTATCACGCGCTCGGGGTACTGGCTAACGATGTGCTCTGCTACGCGAACTGGCGCGTACCGGAATCGGAACTGGCCTTCCGTAGGGAATTTCACTGGCCGCTGTCAGCATGGCCGAAGAGGTCGACCCTGGCGAATAGTCGGCAGGCGTGCGCGCCTATCGGGTGTTCGTCAAGCGACGCCGTGGTCGATCTCGTTGGCGCACAACACGATCACCGTTCTCGGCATCTGAGAAGGTGGTTCAGTGGGGAGGCCCGGGCGGCGGGAAAGGCATGCCGGAGTTGGCGTTTGGGGTAGGTCCCTGCGGTGAGTAGGGCGTGCCGTAGTTGGGGTGTGGGGCAGGTTGCTGTGGTGGATAGGGCATGCCGGGGTTGGGGTACGGGGTAGGTCCCTGCGGTGAGGACGGCGTGCCGTAGTTGGCCTGTGCGGGAAATCCCTGCGGTGGAAAAGGCATGCCGGAGTTGGGGTATCCCGGTGGCGGATACGGCATGGCGTAGGGGAGAGGGTGCCCGGCCGAGGTGCGCGAAGCGTTTCCGGTCACTGCGGTGGCGATCAATGCGACGAGCAGCAACGGTGCCGCCACCAGATACACCAGGCGGAAACTGGCCACGTCCGAAATCAGTTGGCCGACAACGGGTGCAATCACCGCCGACACGATTGCGAGTGCCGCCACCACCGCGGCCGCGAGACCGCGCCGACTGCCGAGTCGAAACGTCAGCGCCGCCACCACTCCGACGGCCGCGCCTGTGCCGAGACCGCCGAGCACGCGGCCCGCCAGCAGCATGGCGCCGTTGACCATGAACGCGGTCAGCACCGTGCCGACGAGCATGAGGCCGATCGCGGGCAGCGTCACCGCCCTCGGGAATCGCCCGCCCACCAGCACTCCGAGCGCGACGGCGGGCAGCGCCGCGACCAGATAGGCGACGACGCAGGTCAACAGCACCGTCTGGGCGGTCAGGTTCAGCTGGAACTGGATCGGTGACCTTCCGTCGAACTGGTAGACGACCGTCAGCATGGCCAGGCCGATCATCGTGGCGAACCCGGGTCCGATCAGCGTCCCGGCGCTTGGGCGCGGGTCGGTCCGCTGCGGCGGCATAACGTACATGCACACACCGTAGCTTCGGTCCGATCCGGTGGTGCATCCGAACGGAATCCGGCAGACCAGCGCGGTCTGCCGATTCGTTGTCATCTGACGGATTGCGCCGGGACGGCGGGGGCCGCATCGACCATCGGGCGATCCCGCACCGGCCTGCGTGTCGTCAGCAGTGTCAGGACGAGAATGGCCGCGCCGCAACCGGTCACGATCCAGTAGGGCGACCGCACCGCCTCGAGATAGCCCGCGCCCGGCCGGTGCAGACCCACCGTCAGGACCGCGCCCAACACCGCGACACCGAGCGCCTGGCCGAATTGCCTACTGGTGCCGATGATCGCCGCCGCGACCCCGGCCCGTTCGGCGGGCATACCGGCCATGGCCGAGTTCGTCAGCGGTGTATTCACAAGTCCGACACCGACTCCCAGGAGGATGTAGGCGATGAAGAGCAGGACGTCGCCGCGCTGCGCATCGAAACCCGCGAACAGCAGGCCCGCCAGCGTAATGGCGGAACCGGCCAGCAGCAGCGGCAGGCGCGCGCCGAATGACGCTGTCAGGCGGCCCGATAGCGGCGAGACGGCGATATTCGCCACGGCCATCGGCAACAGGTAGACACCGGTCATCAGCGCGGACAATCCGCGTGCGTTCTGCAGATAAACCGTGCTGAGAAAGAGATATCCGCCGACCACGAAGTACGCGCACACCGCCATCACGCTCGCTCCGCTGAACGAAACACTATGGAAGGCACGCAGATCGATCAGCGGTTCGACGGTACGGTGCTCATGGCCGATCAGCGCGGCGATGGCGGCGAGTGCGAGCACTGCGCAGCCGAGGGTCCGCGGTGCGGCCCAGCCGGTGGTCGGCACCTCGATGATCGCGTAGGTCGACAGCGCCATCGCCGCGATCACCAGGATCTGACCGAGCCCGTCCACCCGGCGCGGTTGCGGCGCACGGGATTCCGGCACGAAGCGGGCGGTCAAATAGAGCGTCACTACACCGATCGGCACGTTGAGCAGGAAGATCGAACGCCAGCCCGCCCACTGCACGAGCACCCCGCCGACCAGCGGACCGAGCGCCATGGATACGCCCATGATCGAACCCCACACCCCGATCGCGCGGGCGCGTTCCTTCGGCTCGGTGAACGTATTCGTAATGATCGACATCGCAACGGGATTGAGCATGCACCCGCCGATCGCCTGCACGACGCGAAAGGCGATGAGCCAGCCGAGTCCCGGTGCGAGCGAACACAGTAGCGAGCCGAGGGTGAAGACGGCGAGCCCGAGCTGGAACACCCGGCGCCAGCCGAGCCGGTCACCCATCGAACCGGCCAGCGTGAGCAGCGCCGCGAGGACGACGAGATAGCCGTCGACGGTCCACTGCAAACCCGCGAGGGTGGTGTGCAGGCCCTGTTGCATCGCGGGCAGCGCCACGTTGAGCACGGTATTGCCGAGATTGCCGACGAAGACGCTCATACAGCAGATCACCAGCACCAGCGCCGGTCTGCGCGTTGTTGTTTCGGACATGATCTCAGTCTTTCCAGCACACGCCGAGCTCCGGGACACCCTGGCGAGCGGGGCCCTGGCAGGGCCCCTTTGCGCCGATGCGGACAGGGCATACTTCGATGAGTGAGCAACAGGACGGCACTCGGCGAATTCCTCCAGTCCCGGCGCGCGCGGATCACCCCGCGGCAAGCGGGGCTGCCGCCGAGCGCGGGCCGCCGCCGCACCGCCGGGTTGCGCCGCGAAGAGGTCGCCATCCTGGCGGGAATAAGCATCGAGTACTACCGGCGTCTGGAACAGGGCAAACAACGTCATCCGGGTCCGGCCGTGCTGGCCGCGATAGCGGATGTGCTCGAACTGAACGAGGACGAGCGCCGCCATCTGACCGCGCTCGTGGAAAACGATCGACCGAACGAATCACCGGTTCCGGTGCAGCCGGTCCGCGCCGACGTCCGCCGAATGCTGGACATCGTCCACCCCTATCCGGCGTGTCTGCTCGGCCGCCGCAGCGATCTGCTCGGCGCGAATATCGCGGGCCTGCGCCTGTTCCCGGGTATCGAGGAATGGCCCGCCGAGTTCCGGAATACCGCCCGCTACACCTTCATGCATCCGAAAGCCCGAGCGGCATACGGCAATTGGGATGATGTGGCGGCCGGGGTCGTCGCCCACCTGCACGCGGTGGCAGGCACGCATCCCGGTGCCGCCGACATCGCCGAGCTGATCGACGAACTATCCGGTCGCAGTCCGGAATTCACCGCTCTGTGGCAGCGTCACGATGTGCGGAACCGCACCAACGGCCAGAAGATCTACCGCCACCCCGATGTCGGCGAGATGACGCTCACCTACGAGGCATACGAGGTGGGCCGCAGCGACGGCCAACGCTTGATCGTCTACCAGGCCGAGCCCGGCACCCCGGATCACGAGGCGATGCTGCGGCTTTCGCTCGAATAGCGGCAGCTCCATACTGCCCCAATACTTTTCGGGGCATCACCGCCATGTGCCGGAAATCCCGCCGCGATCCCGATACGCTGCGGGGTGGACCCGGCCGAGGCAGGGGTTTGCTCGGCCGGGCGGATATTTGGCCACATGCAGGGGATGTATGTCCGAAACCTATTCCGCCCCAACTATTCTCGGAATCGCCCTGGCGCGACGCCGTCGAATGTCCGCGGGTGTCGGCGCACTCGCGCTGATCGCCGCGGCCGCGCTCCCGAGCGCCGGACCGGCTGCGGCGGCCCAGCCCGGATGCAGCCGCTCCGGCGACACCACCACCTGCCGCTTCGACTTCACCGGCGGGGAGCAGACTTTCACCGTCCCGGACGGCGTGACCTCGCTGACCGTGCGCGCTATCGGCGCACACGGCGGCTGTATCGCATGGCAGATGGCGCCGGAGTCGGCCCGCGCGCCGCTGGCCGTGAACCCGGGCGACACGCTGTTCGTGGAGGTCGGCGGCGGCGGCGGTGCGGCCGACCAAGCGACGAATACCCCTGGCGCGGGCGGATTCAACGGCGGCGGCACCGGCGGGACCGGCTACCTTTCCGGCTGCGGCGGCGGTGGCGCCAGCGATATCCGCACGGTCGGCGCCGACGACCCCGACAGCCTCCGGTCGAGATTGCTGATCGGCGCGGGCGGTGGCGGTGGTGGCGGCGGGGGCAATGGCGGCAGCACCGGCGGCGCGGCCGGGACCGCCACGGCAGGCGGTAAAGGCGGTCCCGGCAGAGCAGACGGGGCCGACGGGACATTCGGTGTCGGCGGTGACGGCGGCTCCGATGACGGCACCGTCGAGTACGCCTGTGCGGGCGGCGGTGGCGGCGGCGGTTATTACGGTGGCGGCGGCTCCGGCGCCTTCACGCACACCGGGCCCGGTGGAAAGGGTTCGTCATTCGGCCCACCCGGCACCGTGGTCGACACCGCGGGCGACCAGGAATCCGCGGCGGTGATCATCGACTATGTGGTGAACGGATCCGGAAAACGTTGATACAGCGCAGGATCGGCTCGTCACCGAGCCGGGCCGATCCTGCCGAGAAAGCGCCGTTATCCGCTCTTGCGGCAGGTGATGTCGCCGGGTGCGGTCAGGTTCTCGAAGTAGGCGATGACCGGCTTGTCGACACAGTCGACTCCGTGCAGGAATCCGCCGTGCTCGGCACCGTCGTTCGTGATGAGCGAAGCGTGCAGTGCGTGAGCCAGATTCACCCCGCCCTGGTACGGCGCTACCGGATCGCCGGTGGTCGCGACGACGACAACCTTTGGCAGACCGTCGATTCCGGATATCTGATGGGGCTGACTGGTTGGTTGTGTGGGCCAGAACGCGCAAATATCCAGTGGCGCTTGGCCTTGGAAGCGGCCGGTGTCGAACAACGGTGCGGCCGCGAGGCTGAGCTTGTACTCTTCGGCGGCCTTCGTTCGATCCGTCGTGCGCGGTTCGTCGAGGCAGAGGGTCGCGTGCTCCGCAGTGCGGTCGACAATGTGGCGGAACACATCCGACAGTTCGAGCAGGGTATCGCCGTTGCCGCCGGTCAGTTCGCGCAGTCCCGCGGTGAGTTTCGGCCATAACTGCTGGGCGTAAAGCGAATCCACCGTTGCCGACAGCCCATTCAGATAGTTCAGTCCCCGCGAGTCTCGCGTTGCCGCAGGGTGATCCAGCAGCGGGTTGATCAGCTGACGGAATCGGTCCGTCGCCGCGGTGCCGTCGGTGCCCAGCGGACAGTCGCTCTCCCGAACACAGCTGTCGGCATATACCTGGAACGCCGATTGCAACGCCGCATTGGTTTTGACGGGATCCAGGATCCGGGCCGCCGGATCGAGGGAGCCGTCCAGTACCAGGGCGCGCACCTGCTGCGGGAAGCGTTCGGCGTAGCTCGAGCCGACACGCGAACCATAAGACACGCCAAGCGCATTGAGCTTATCGCCACCGAGTGCGGATCTGATGATGTCCAGATCCCGGACCGCCTCGCGGGTGCCGAGATGTCCGAGCAGTTCGGTGCCCGATTTCGCGACACAGTCGGCGACATAGTCGCGATTGTCCTGCTCGGACCGTTCGATCCCGGACGGCGACATATCCGTCATCGCGCGCAGCTGATCGGCCTCCAACTGCTCCTGCGAGGAGCAGTGCACCAGGGGAGTGGATGCGCCGAGCCCACGCGGATCGAAGCTGACGACATCGAATTTCGCGCCGAGCTTCGATTTCCCGAAGTCCGCGGTGATCCCGAGCCCGGGCTGGCCCGGACCACCCGGGATCAGGACCACCGCCCCGGCCCGCTGCCCATGCGCGACCATCCGCGAAACGGCGATCTGCGCAGTATTACCTTCGGGCTTGTCGTAATCGATCGGCACCTGCACCCGCCCGCACTGCATCCCGTTACCGGGATCGTTGATGCCCTCGAACCCGGCGCACGACCCCCACTCCACCCGCTGGCTGTAATACTTGCCGAGGTCCGGTTCCCCTCGCATGCCTTCCTGCGCGGCGGCGCACCCCGCGACCAGCACACCGCAACCGAGCACTGCCAAGAGCCGCATTTTATGCGCGCCAACGGATCTCATCGAACTCCCCCTCCTGGTTAAGCCGAAACTCTCACCACCCTAACGGTCCACCGTTTCCCAGAACGAGCGAGTTTCGTGGATGTGCCTAACATCAGGGGCCGAACAATGCAGTGCTGAAAAGAGGGCAGATGCCGCGCCGAGACCGTCCGTTGGCGGGGGACAACGGGCCATTGATGCAGTTCGCGGCCGATCTGCGGCGGCTTCGGGAGAAGGCGGGCAAACCGACCTATCGACAGCTCGGCCAGCGGGCACACTACTCGGCCGGAGTGCTGTCGACCGCCGCGAACGGTCTGAAGCTGCCGACGTTGGCGGTGACCCTTGCCTATGTGGATGCCTGCGGTGGCGATACCGAGCAGTGGCGGGCACGGTGGTTCGAGGTGGCGGCGCTGCTGGCCGGTGAAAAGGAGCCGGACCGCGAAGACGACCTCGACCGGAATGGCGATTGTCCGTACGTCGGGCTGGCGGCGTTCCAGATCGAGGACGCGGGAAGGTTTTTCGGCCGCGAACAGTTGATCGACGATTTACTGAAAAGGCTCGCCGCGCGCCGGTTCGTCGCGGTATTCGGCGCGTCGGGGGCGGGAAAGTCGTCGCTGCTGCGGGCCGGGCTGATGCCGCGGTTGACCGATGCGGTGTTGTTCACTCCCGGACCGCATCCGTTGGAGGAGTGTGCGATCCGGCTCGCGGCGGCCGTGCACGCCGAGCCGGGGCACTTGTTCGAGGAATTCACCGCCGATCCGCGGAATCTGCATCGCAGAATGCGGCAATCGGGCCGAGATTTCGTGATCGTCGTTGATCAATTCGAGGAAATATTCACCGTCTGTCACGATGTGGTCGAGCGTGAACAATTTCTGAGCGCGTTGCTTACCGCGGCCACCGCGGAGAACGCCGTCTGCCGAGTCGTCATCGGCGTGCGCGCGGATTTCTATGCCCACTGCACGATGTATCCGGCACTGGTGCGGTTGCTGCCGGACGCTCAGGTCGCGGTCGGCCCGATGAGCACCGACGAACTGCGCCGCGCCATCGTCCAACCCGCGATCGACGCCGGCTGCACCGTGGAGGGCGCCTTGCTCGCGACGCTGACGGCGCAGGCCGCCGGGCAGGCCGGGATCTTGCCACCGCTGTCACATGCCCTGCGCGAGACCTGGCGGCGCCGACGCGGAAACACCTTGACCCTCACGGGTTTTCAGGCCGCAGGCGGTATCGAGGGTGCGCTCGCCCAAACCGCCGAGGCCCTCTATCACGATCTGGATCCGCGCAGACAACCGCTCGCCAGACAGCTGCTGACCCGTCTGGTCGAACCGGGTGAGGGCACCGAGGACACCAAATGCCGGATCCGCCGCGATGAGCTCGACCCCGACGATCCCGACACCGACCTGGTGCTCGCCCGGCTCGCCGAGTCCCGCCTGATCACCCTCGACGCGACCACCGTCGAGCTCGCCCACGAATCGCTGATTCGGGCCTGGCCGCGGCTGCGGGAGTGGCTGGCCGAGGACCGTGAGGGACTGCGCACGCGCCGCAAGCTCACCGAGGCGGCCGCCGCCTGGGTGGAGCTGGGCAAGGAAGCGCACGCCCTCTACCGCGGCACGCGGTTATCCGTCGCGCGCGAATGGGACGCGCGCGCCAACCCCGCACTGACCCGGCGCGAGCGGGAGTTCCTCGATGCGAGCGCCGCCGCGCAGGACCGCGAACGCGTTGCGGCGCAACGCCGTACCCGGCGCCTGCGGCAACTGCTCGCACTGCTCACCGTCGCGCTACTGGTGGCCGTCACCTCGACGGTGTGGGCGGTTCGAGCCGAGCGGACGGCCGCCCAGCAACGCAATGCCGCACTGTCGCGCCAGGTCGCGCTGCAGGCTCAGGCGTTGGCCGCGGGCAATCCCGCGCTGGCGGCTCAACTCGGTCTCGCCGCCTATCGGCTGGCGCCGACCGCGCAGGCGCGGTCCACCCTGCTCAGCATGTTCGGCACCTCCTATGTGACCCGATTGACCAGACACACCGACCGGGTCGAATCGGTGGCATTCAGCCCCGACGGACGCCTGGCCGCCACCGCCAGCGCCGACCACACCGCCCGCCTGTGGGATATCGCCAACCCCCACCAGCCGATCGGCGCGGCGATCCTCTCCGGCCACACCGGACCTGTGAAATCGGTCGCCTTCGGCCCCGACGGTCATCTGCTCGCCACCGCGGGCGACGACGGCACGGTGCGTATCTGGGACATCACCGACATTTCGCAGCCGATCGGGCTGGCGACCACGACCGGGCACACCGGCGGTGTCTTATCGGTCGCGTTCGGTCTCGACGGACGCACCATGGCCACCGCCGGTCGCGACGGCGCCGCCCGCCTGTGGGATATCGCCGACCCGCGCCGGCCCACCGAACTGGCCACGCTCACCGGCCACCGCGACAGCGTCGTCGCGGTCGCGTTCAGCCCCGACGGGCGCACCGTCGCCACCGCGGGCGATGACGGCACCGCTCGACTATGGGATATCACCGACCCGCACCGGCCGATCGGCCGGCCGCCACTCACCGGTCACACCGATCGCGTCGCGGCGGTGGCGTTCAGCCCGGACGGGCATACCCTCGCCACCGCGGGTTACGACCGCACCGCCCGGCTGTGGGACGTCACCGATCCGCAGCGGCCCACCGAACTCACCACCCTCGCCGGGCAGACCGGCCTCCGATCGGTGGCGTTCAGCCCCGATGGACACACCATCGCCACCGCGGGCGAGGACAACACCGCGCACCTGTGGGATATCACCGATCCGCACCGCCCGAGCGAGACGACGGTGCTGCGCGGCCACACCGGAGGCGTTGTCTGCGTGGCGTTCAATCGCGACGGGCACACCCTGGCCACCGCCAGCGACGATTACTCCGCCCGCCTGTGGGATATGCCCGAGCCGATCCTCGCCGGGCACACCGACGCCGTCCTGTCGGTCGCGTTCGGGCCGGACGGACACACCCTGGCCACCGGCGGGGCGGACCGCACCGCCCGGCTGTGGGATGTCGCGGACCCCTACCGGCCTCGTGCCATCGACACCGTGACAGGTCCGATCGACAAGGTATGGGGAACGGCCATCGGACCCGACGGGCACACCCTGGCCACCGCCGGTGAGGGGGCGCCGGGCAGCGACACCGCCCGGCTGTGGGACGTCACCAGACCCGCGAACCCCACCCCGATGGCCCTGCCCAACCACGGCGACCACGTGTACGCGATCGCCATCAGCCCGACCGGCCGCACGCTCGTGACGGTCGGAGAGGATACGAACCTCGAACATCACGGCACATTGCGGCTGTGGGATATCAGCAACCCCCGTGAGCCGGTCGAATCAGCACTCGTATCCCTCCCCGGGGAAACCGGCTACTCGGTGGCGTTCAGTCCGGACGGGCGTACCCTCGCCACTGGAATCGGTTATCGCACAGCACGATTGTGGGACATCACCGACCCTCGACGACCGGTCGGCACGGCAGTGATCCCCGGCCACACCGGCACCGTCGAATCCGTGGCCTTCAGCCCCGACGGCCGCGTCCTGGCCACCGCCAGTGCCGACCACACCGCACGCCTGTGGGATGTCACCGACCGGAGCCACCCCACCCAGTTGGCCGTGCTCGCCGGCTACACCGGCGTCGTCCGATCGGTCGCGTTCAACCGCGACGGGTCGATACTGGCCACCGGAACCGCCGACCACACGGCCCGCCTGTGGGACGTCACCGACCCGCGCCACCCGAGCGAATTCGCCACTCTCACAGGACATACCGACGCGCTGCGCGCCATCGCCTTCAGCCCGGACGGCCGCACCCTGGCCACCACCAGTGACGACCACACCGCACGTCTGTGGAGCATCGACATCGAGCGAGTCGCCACCCGCATATGCGAAATCGCCAATCCCCGCATCACCCGGTCCGAATGGGACCAATATCTTCCCGACGTCGGCTACCGGCCGCCATGTCCATAACCCGGCAATCGAAACCGGCTGTCTCACAACCAGTTTCGAATTCCGAGGGGTATCGACCTATCATTGGAACAGTGTTATAAGCCGTCCGTCGACAAGGTTGGGGTTCGTACGATGTCCAAAGGTTCTAGGCGCGCCTATCGAACCGGGCTCTCGCACGACCTCATCATCGACGCCGCCGTGGCGCTCACCGTTGAGCGCGGGCTCGACGGTTGGAGCATGCGTGACCTCGTCGCCCGCCTGGACACCTCGCTGTCGGTGATCTACCACCATGTCGGCGATCAGGAGCGGGTCCGCGCGGCCGTCGTCGAGCGGGTCTATGCCCAGATGGATCTGGCGATCGGCGAACCGAACTGGCGGCGGCTGCTGCACGGGGTGCTGACCGCGATGATCGACCACCTGGCGGAATATCCCGGTGTCGCGGCGTGGCTGATGCGCAACGGCCCCCAGTCCGAACAGCTTGTCCCGCTGCTCGACGCGGGTATGACGCGGATGCTGGAGGCCGGGTGGGGTGAAGAAGCGGCCGCCGCGTACTCCGTTGCGTTCAACTCCTGTCTCGGCCTGATCGCCCTCGCCGACCAGCATGTGGTCGGCGGCGGCCCCGACGCGGGCCTGCCCGGCCTGCGGGAGATGCTCGGCTCGCATCCGTCGGCGGGTGCGGGCGCCGAACAGATGCGGCGAATGGTCGAGCGGTTCACCGGGCCGGACACCGAGCGCGCCGCGGCGCACCGCGAATACTGCCGCTACGCGCTCGACCGCGTGTTGGACGGGCTCGAGCTGCGGTTGAACCAGCTCACGAATGCGGGGATCGGCGCACCCTGAGTCCGCGCCTCCCGCCGTGCCGTGCGCCCACCCGTCCAGCGGGTCGGGTCGCTGTGGGCAGTATCGGTGCGTCGGGAGCCGAGCCGATCCGATCGCAGTCGGGAAGGCGAGTCAAAAAGGCGCTGCGCCAACGGCTTACCGCGTACTGAGGGACTTTCACATCGCCATTGCGGTCGCCGGTTCGCCAGGTACACTCCAAATTGTAACAGTGATCTAATGTGCGCCTGGGGGTCCGATGAGCACAGCGGTGATGGAGTCGGATGTGGCCGAGCGGGCGCGGGCGAAACCGAGCGGATTGGGCGTGGTGCTCGCCCCGGTCCGGCTCCGGCTCGCGCTGGCCGCGGTGCTGCAGTTGATCGCGGCGCTGGCCGGGTTGGCGCCCTATATCGCGGTCGTCGAGATCGCGCGCGAATTCCTCGGCCGGGCCGCGGTGGACCGCGGCGCGGTATGGGTCTGGGTCGCGGTGGCGGCAGGCGGATTCGTCGTCCGCACGGTGTGCTCGACCTGCGCCTACCTGATCAGCCATATCGCGGATGCCGATGTGGGACTGCGGATCCGGCGCACGATGGCCGAACACCTCGGCCGGGTTCCGCTGGGCTGGTTCACCGAACGCAGCTCCGGGCGGGTGAAGCGGGTGCTGGCCGACGATGTCGCCTCGGTGCACCACGCGGTCGCGCACGTGATCAACGATCTGGTCGCCGCAGTGGTGACACCTGTTGTGGCACTTGGCTATTTGTTCATACTCGATTGGCGTCTCGCGCTGATCTGCATCGCGCCGCTGATCGTCTGGTTCGGCCTGGTGGCCTACATGATGCGCGACGAAGGCGCCCGGGTGGCCCGCTGGAGCGCCGAACTGGACAAGGTCAATGCCGCGGTCGTCGAATTCGTCGACGGCATCGCGGTTGTCAAGGCGTTCGGGCAGGCGGGACGGGCCGAGGCTCGGTACCACCGCGCCGGTGACGATCTCGCCCATTTCCTCAGCGAGTGGGCCGGTCCGATGCGCCGCATCGACGCGCTGGCCTCGATGATCATCTCGCCGCCGGTGCTGCTGCTCGCCGCGCTCGGTGGCGGGGTGTGGCTCGGCACCGATCCGGCCGCGGTCATCGCATTCGTCATGTTGGCCGTCGGGCTCGGCGCACCGGTGCTGGCGCTCGGCTTCGGCGCGCAGGCCATGCAGGTCGCCACCGATGCCGCCGGGCGAGTGGCCGAATTGCTCGCCACGCCCGAACTCCCGCGCCCGGCGCGTCCGCGCGAACCGGATGGCGCTCGCATCGAATTCGATTCCGTGCGTTTCTCTTACGACGGACGCACCGCCGTGCTCGACGGTATCGACCTGGTGCTGGAGCCGGGGACGGTCACCGCGCTGGTCGGCGCGTCCGGGTCGGGCAAGTCGACGCTGGCGCGGCTGCTGCCGCGATTCTGGGATGTGGACGCGGGCGCGGTGCGGATCGGCGGCGTCGACGTGCGGGAGCTGTCCGAGCGGGACCTCTACCGCCGGATCGGTTTCGTCTTCCAGGAAACGGCCTTGCTGCGCACCAGCATTCGCGAAAATATCGCACTCGGCCGGCCCGAGGCGGACTCCGCCGATGTGCTGGCGGCGGCCCGCGCCGCGCAGATTCACGAGCGCGTCATGGCGCTGCCGCGTGGCTACGACAGTGAGATCGGTGTCGATGCGCAACTGTCCGGCGGTGAGGCGCAACGGATTTCGATCGCCCGCGCGATCCTGGCCGATGCGCCGGTGCTGGTGCTCGACGAGGCGACGGCCTTCGCCGACCCGGAATCCGAAGCGGCGGTGCAGGATGCGCTGTCGCGGCTGATCACCGGGCGGACCCTCTTGGTGATCGCGCACCGCCTCAACACAATTCGGGGCGCGGACCGCATAGTGGTGCTTTCGCACGGCCGGGTGGCCGAGGCCGGACGGCACGGCGAGCTGCTCGCCGCGGGCGGGACATATGCGCGGATGTGGGCGGCACAGTCGGCGGTAGTGGAGGAATCGGCATGATTCGCAAGCTTTTTCGCATCATCGGCCCCGAGGATCGGCCGCGGTTCGTGCGCTGGATCGGGCTGATCGTCGCCTTCTCGGTGCTGCAGGGCATCTGCATCCTGATGGTCGTGCCCGTGCTGCGCCCGCTGCTGAACGGCGACCGGGACGGCGCGCTGCCCTGGCTCAGCGCGCTCGCGGCGGCCACCGCGATCACCGGCGTGGTGTTCTTCGTGCAGGCCGTGCACGGCCAGCGCATCGCCGACGCGCTGCTGCTCGGCATGCACCACCGGGTCGGCGATCATCTCACGCGGCTGCCGCTGGGCTGGTTCGGCAGCGAACGCACCGGCCGGCTGACCCATTCCATGTCGCAGGGGACGGCGAACATCATCGGCGTGCCCGCACATCTGATGCAGCCGGTGATCAGCGGTGCGCTGACACCCGCCGTCGTGGCCGCGGGCATGTTCTTCTTCGATCCGCGCCTGGCCGTCGCGCTGGTGGTCGCGGGATTGGTGCTGCTGGCGACGCACAACTGGGCCCAGACCGCGATCGCGCGCAGCTTCGGCGCGATCGATCGGGCCGCCGTCGAGGCGGCGGGCCGGGTGGTGGAATTCGCCCAGTGCCAGCCGGTGCTGCGGGCTTTCGGCCGCACCGGCACCGGAAACCGGCTGCTCGACGGCGCGCTGGTCGGGCAGCGCCGCGCATACGACGAGATGAACCGCAACGCCGTCGCCGCGCTGCTGGCGTTCTCCGTCGCCGTGCAGGCCGCGTTCATCGCGCTGATCGCGGTCGCGGTGGCGCTGGCGCTCGGCGGTTCGCTCGACGCCGCCGCACTGATCGCGCTGCTGGTGCTGGTCACCCGGTTCGTCGGTCCGCTGATCGAGATCGTCGATCACGCCGCCGCGCTGCGGATGGCCTCCGAGGATATCGATCGGATCGATGAGGTGCTCGCCGTCCGACCGCTGCCGGAAGGCGACGCGACCGGGCCCGCGACGCCGGGCGAGGTGAGCTTCCACGGCGTGTGCTTCGGCTACGGCGACCGGAAGGTGCTGCGGGACATAGATTTCCAGGCGCGGCCGGGCACGTTGACCGCGATCGTCGGACCGTCGGGTGCGGGTAAGACGACGCTGCTGCGGTTGGTCGCGCGCTTCTGGGATGTCGACGCGGGCATGGTCCGGGTCGGCGGCACCGATGTGCGCGACCTGTCCACCGACGCGTTGATGAGTCAGCTGGCCATGGTGTTCCAGGACGTCTACCTGTTCGACGACACCATCGAGGCCAATATCCGGCTCGGCCGCCCCGACGCGACCGGCGGCGAGGTCCGCGAGGTGGCTCGGCTGGCGCGGGTGGACGAGATCGTCGACCGCATGCCCGACGGCTGGAACACCCGCGTCGGCGAGGGCGGAGTGAGCCTGTCTGGCGGTGAGCGCCAACGGGTTTCGATAGCCAGGGCGCTGATCAAGCAGGCGCCGATCGTCCTGCTCGACGAGGCGACGGCGGCGCTGGACCCGGATAACGAGGCCGCGGTCGCCGCGGCGATGCGCGCGCTCGCCGCGCGGCGCACCCTGCTCGTCGTCGCGCACCGGTTGCACACCGTCGCGACGGCCGATCAGATCCTGGTGCTCGACGGCGGTGGAATCGCCCAGCGCGGAACGCATTACGAGCTGATCGACCAGCCGGGTCGGTATCGTGACTTCTGGCGGGAACGGGAAAAGGCGCAAGGGTGGCGGTTGACGGTATGAAACCGGAAAGCTCGTCCGATGTGGTGGCCGAGCCAGTGGTCGTACGGCAGGATTTTCTCGCGGCGATCAGACCCGTCGAGTGATGCCGCGCAGAACTATAATCCGGCGGAGATCTGAAAAGGGTGATGTGTGCGAACCATCGATACCCCGGTTACCGATCCGGTGACATTCGGCGTGCTCGGATGCGCGGATATCGCATGGCGGCGGACCATTCCGGCGTTGCTGGCCGAGCCGCGCATCCGCCTCGTCGCGGTGGCCAGCCGCACGGCGGAACGAGCGGGCCGATTCGCCGATCGATTCGGCTGCGCCGCCGTGACCGGCTACCAAGAATTGCTGGAGCGGCCGGATATCGAGGCGATCTACCTGCCGCTGCCGGAAATGCTGCACGCGCGCTGGATCGAATTCGCGCTCGCGGCAGGCAAACACGTCTTCGCCGAGAAGCCCATGACCACCGACGCCCGAAGCACCGCGGACCTACTGCGACTGGCGGACAAGGCGGATCTGGTGCTGCTGGAGAATTACCCCTTCCTGCACCATCCGCAGCACGCGGAGGTGCGTCGGCTTCTCGATGACGGTGTGCTCGGTGAATTGCGTGGTATGTCGGCCACCTTCACCATTCCACCGAAGCCGGATACCGATATCCGGTACCGTCCGGATCTCTCCGGCGGCGCATTCCGCGATATCGGTGTCTATCCGATCGGGGCGGCACTGCATTTCCTCGGCCCCGACCTGGAAACCGCCGGAGCGGTATTACGGCAGCGAAACCGTGATATCACCCTCGGCGGCAGCGTGCTGCTGCACACCCCGGCGGGTGTCACCGCTCAGGCCACCTTCGGCATGGAGCATACCTACCGTGCCGAGTACGAATTGTTCGGAAGCGTCGGGTCGTTGCGGCTCGACCGTGCCTACACGCCACCGGAAACCTGGCAACCGGTGATCCGGGTGCGCCGCCAGGATCACGATGAGGAGTTCACCCTGCCCGCCGCTCACCAATTCGCCTATTCCGTAAGGTATTTCGCGCGTGCAGTGCGGGGTGAGGTCGACACCGAACCGTATCGCGCGTTCACGATGCGGTTGGCGCGTCTGCTCGACGACATTTACGAGCGGGCGCATCGCATCCCATGCTGATCGGCAGCTGGACCTTGCTGATCGGCCACGGCGGCCAGCTGCTACTTGTCGGCTCCGATGGCTTGGCCGAACAGGGCCCGTACCGCGGTCGGTATGAGATCCAGTGCGGTGGGGAGGAAGTCGGCGTCGGTCAGTACGGAGGTCGGGCTGCTGATCGCGCAACCGGGTTGTGCCGGTTGGCCGTTCAGTCGGTCGCGTAGCCAGTTGAACGCGCCGGGGATTTGAGCTCCCGCGCCGGAGATGTGTTCGGCGAGAAGTTCGCGGACATAGGTGACGCTGGGTGCGCCGTCGTGACAGTACTTGTCGACGAGCCGGTCGACGCCCGCGTTGGGCAGGATTTCGTCGTATTGGGCGTGATAGAGGTAGACCGGCACCGAGGGGGTGTGCTGGCCGAGGGAGTTCTCGGCGATTATTCGTTGCACGATGGGGTTGTCCAACGGGTTACCGCCGTGGAATGCGGCCAGGTAGTTGTAGAACGGGAAGAACGCCGAGCCTATGGGGTGGCACAGCAGCAGTTTCGAGCCGAGCAACAGTTGAGTCGGCAGGTCGAGGTTGTCCCGCAGTAGCTGCATGAATTCGGGGTATTCGTTGGCGAGGCCGGCGAAGACGCCCATGATCAGCCCGGTGTAGGTGCCGTTGTTGTTGTGCTGCAACGCGGTTGTGTAGTCGGCGGCCGCGATGCCGCCCGCAGCGATCCCGACGATATTCAGTTCCGGTGCGTAGGTGTCCTTGATCTCGGCGGCGAACGAGGTCGGTACGGTGCCGCCGGAGTACCCCCACAGCGCCGCGGGGGTCTGCGGCCCGGAAAGCTGTGCGGGCTCGAAACTTTCGACCGCACGGATGCCGTCGAGGGTGGTCTGCGCGTTGAGCACCGAGGTGCCGTAGGAGGAGTTGGGGCCCTCATAATCGGGCAGCGCGACGGTCCAGCCCTGTCCGAGCCCGGTGGCGATCGGGAAGAAAAGTTCGAACGCGTTGACGTAATCGAAAGGGATGGAACCGGCTTGGACCACATAGGACGGCGCGCAGTACTGGGCGGCGCTGTCCTCGGCGATCTGGTACGACAGCAGCTTGCGCCCACCCTCCGGTCGTCGCCCGCGCGGTTTCAGCACCGTGGTGACCGTCGAGATCGCTTGGCCGAAGGTGTTGGTGGTGCGGTAGAGCAGCTGCCAGGCGTCGGCGTTCAGTTGTGCGAAACCGAACATCGCGGGGTGAATTTCTCTGGCGCGCAACACTTGTCCAGGTGCGGCGGCGGCAACGACGTCGGCGGGCGGCCGGTAGAACTCGTCGAATTCCGGGGGCAGGGTGAGCGCAGGCGGTTGCTCTATGCCGGGCGGAGCCTGTGGATCCGCAGTGGCCGTGAGATGTGCGGTCAAGGGCATCAGGATGCCGAGTGTGGTTGCGGCGGCGAGGAATCGGCGCCAACGATGCCGGCGGCGTTGTCTCATCGAAAGCTCCTTGTGCGCGGTGGAAGTCGATTCACCGTCTCAGGAATGAGTGGTCTCGGTCACGGTGCACGCGCCTAGAGATCGATCGACATCCTTGTGCGCACGACGGGATCGGCTGATTGCAAGCCAGCTACTAATGGCGAATTTCCGTACTAGCGAGAATGTTTGGTTGATTCGAGAAATACCGGGTTGTTTGCTGTGCACGCAGCTGAATCGACAAGTGGTTCGGTCGAGTTACATTCACACATGAAGGTTTTGACGCCGACGCGCGGACGGCGAGCAAGGAGAGCGATGCGGCACACCGTCAAACCGTTCATCGGATTCGCACTGTTCGCGCTCGTTTCGATCCTGGTGACAGCGTTGGTGTGGAATACGTTGGCACGCAACGTAACCGGTGACACCACCAGATATACGGCGACTTTCACCGACGTACTCGGTCTGCACGAGGGTGACGATGTGCGGGTGGCTGGCGTGCGGGTCGGCAAGGTCGAGGCAATCGGACTGGCCAGGGATGCCCAACGCCGGAAGACGGTGGCCAGGGTGACCTTCGTGATCCAGCGCGACCAGATGATCTATGACGACACCAAAGCCCTTGTGCGATACCAGAACCTGCTCGGCCAACGCATTCTCGCACTCGCCCCCGGCCACACTCCCGGTGCGCTGAGGTTGCGCGAAACCTTCGTCCAGGCTTTACAAGGCGACGGAGTCTCGGTGAGCGCGTTCATCACTCAGGCCGTGACACTGGCCGACGACTTCCATCGACGGGACGAAGTCCTGTCCGGCGTGATCGCCGACCTCAGCGGCGTGATGCACGGATTGGCCGGCCGCAGCGACGAATTGGAGACCCTGGTGACCCAGACTCGCGCACTCGTCAGCGGCCTCTACGAACAGGGGCAGACCCTGCAACGGTCCACCACGCGGATAGCCGATGCCACGTCCTCGATGATCGGCATGATGGACCGGATCGAGCCGAAACTACGGGAAACCCAGAACTCGACCAGTGCCGCATTGGCACTGCTGCTGGCCAACGGAGCCGAGCTCGATCGGGCCGCCATCGACCTGCCCGATGTGCTCGCCCATGCCGGGAACAACGCGTCCAACGGCGGGTTCGCCACCGGCTACCTCTGCGGTCTGGATATCTCTCTGTGCGGCGTGCTGTTCCCGCGCGGGATGTTCTCGCAGATCGGTGGCGACTCACACTCCGCGGTCTGCCGCCCGTAGCGGAAACGAGCGGCGGCGCGGGTGCCGCCGAAGCGGACCCGCGCCTGCCGTGATGATCAATCCAGCGGCCGGATCTGGTTGACGCCGATGGTGTAGCCGTTGGGGTCCTTGAAATACATCAGGCGGCCGAATTCGAATTTCTCGTCCTTGACCACCTCGACGCAGTCGATGATCGAGTCGATGAATTCATCGGCATTGTCGAGGTTGAGGTAGAGCCAGCCGGAAAAGGTGTGAAATCGGTGCGCTATTGCGGCGCGGCGATATTGAGGCAGATCGGGGTGCCCTCCGGATCCAGCACGATGGTCCATGGTTGGTGGCCCGCCCAATCGGGATCGGCGCCGGGCTGGAAGTCGGGCAGGGTGGCGCCGAGTTCGACGGCGCGGGCGGTGGCCGCGGCCAGATCGTCGACCGCGAGGTCGAAGTGGACGCGTTTGGGGTGGCCGGGGTCGTCGGGCCAGCGTGGGGGAGTGTGCCCGGCGACCGCGCCGAAGCACAGGGTGGTGTGCCCGTCGCCGACCATCGCGTAATCGGCGTCGCTGTGGTAGATCTGCCAGCCGAGCAGTCGGCTGTAGAACTGGGCCAGCGTCGGCGGATCCGCCGCATCGATGGTGGTGCAGGTGAAGGAAAGTGTTGCGGTCACGGGTATCTCCTGTTCGTTGTTCACCGCGACGGTCAGGCCGGTTCGATCGCGATGCCGAGTTCGATGAAGGCATTGCTCATGGTCGAAACTCCTTGCTGGTTACGGGCGTTCGAGTAGCCCGAGGCTGTTACCGCTGGGGTCGGTGAAGAAGGCGTACGCGCCGCCGGAGGCAAGAGATGTCTTGGGCTGGAAGGTTTTTCCGCCGGAGGCCGCGATATCGTGCAGCGTGGCTTCGATATCCGGGGTTTGCAGCAGCACCACCGGTTGGCCGACCTGGTAGAGCGGGCGGGCGGGTCCGGCGGCCGGATCGTCGGCCAGGGCGATGCCGATATCGGGTCCGGTCCCACTGGTGAGGATCGGGTAGCCGGGTGACTGTTCTTTCAACCGCAGCCCGAACAGTTGCTCGTAGAAGCGGCGGGTGCCGGGCACATCGGGTGTCGAAATGGCAACCAGCGTAGCGGGATTCGGCTTGCCGACAGCGATCGCCGGATTCGTGGCACCGGGCGCGGACCGGGTCAGTGCGATCGTATTGCCGACCGGATCGGTGAACATCGCGTAGGAGCCGCCGACCGAGACCGCCGTCTCGGGCTGAACCACCTTGCCGCCCAACGATTCAGCGCGCGTCAGCGTCGCCTTGATATCCGGGACGCCGAAGAACACGATGCTTTTACCGATCCGATACAGCGGCTCCAGCTTGCCCGCCTCTGGATTGCCGAGCATCGCGATGCCGATGTCGGGTCCGTTCCCGGCGGACAGGATCGGGTAGTTCGGGTAATCGGCCTTCAGCGTCCAGCCGAAGGAATGCTCGTAGAACGCTCGGTCGCGGGGGACGTCGGCCGAGGTGATGTCGATCAGCGTCACCGCGGGTCCGGTCGCGGCATCCGGCCCGGCCGACCGATGGCCGGGTGCAACCAGTGCCGCGATGATCGCCGCCGCCGCGAGCACGGCCGTGACGGCAATCCAACGCCAGCGTCTGGTTGCAAAACGTTCGCCAGTCATGCCCTTCTCCTCGCCTACTCGCCTGGATCAGTAATGTACTATTGTACATGTTCATGTGTACACTATCGAGTGACGACTAGACAAGACCGAACGAAAGGTTGCGCGATGTACTGGGGATTCATGTTCGGTGCGATCGTTTTCGAGGTGTTCGGCACCACCTGTATGAAGCTGGCGGACGGCTTCACTCGACCCCTGCCATCGCTTGGAATGGCGGTCGGCTATCTGGGTGCCTTCGGTTTGCTGACGCTCGCGTTGAAACAGCTCCCTGTCGGCGTCGCGTATGCGACGTGGGCCGGTGTCGGCACCGGACTGGTCGCGGTGGTCGGCGTCACGCTGCTCGGCGAGTCGTGGTCGGCGCTGAAGGCGGCCGGTATCGCGCTGGTGATGATCGGCGTCGTCGTGCTCAACCTCAGCGGCGCGCACTGAACGATGGACCCGTTGATGTACGAATGTACGCAAGAGTCCGCGTTACGAGGAAGGTGCGCTCGAGTGGTATCCGAAGGCGGTCGCCTGCGCCGCAGGCGCGACCCGTCCCAGCGGCGATCGGAGATCATCGCCGCCGCAGAGCAGATCATCGCGACGAAAGGCGTTGGCGCCCTTACTCATCGCGCGGTGGCACAGCAGGCCGGACTCTCCCCGGGCTCGGCGACCTACTACTTCGAAACCATCGACGACCTGCTCGAGGCTGCTTTGACCAGCATCGTCGACCAGTTCACCGCATGGTTGGCCGAATGGGCAGACCGATACCGCGACGCCGACCGCGACCAACTCGTCGCGGGCCTGACCGACAGCGTCATGGAAAGCTTCGGCGAGGGCCGGGAAAATTCGATCGTCGAATACGAACTCACCGTCGCGGCGATGCGCAATCCGGCGCTGCGTCCCATCGCCGACCGCTGTGCCCAGGTAGGCGAGGCGACTCTCGCCGAGGTCACCGACCCGCACACCGCGAAAGCGCTCACCGCGGCTATGACCGGCCTGATTCTTATCGGATTGGCCGCCCCGCAGCCGCCGACCCGCGCCGAAATCGAATCCGTCATGAACGATCTCGTGCCCGACACCCGAAGTGGGACACCGTAGCTCGGTCGCCTGTCCCGAGCGCCTTCGGACGTGCCCTTTCGACCTCACGGTCGACGACTGTTGGTCGGCGAGCGACAGCGCCTTCGCCGCGGTGAGCTCGCATCCGACACGAAAGCCTTTGGCCATGAAGACGATTACCCCGACGATCAGCCCCGAACAACGCCGCGCGCTACTGGTGGCCCGGCAATTGCGCCGAGCCCGAACCGCCGTCGCCGTCACCGAATCGGTGCTGGCCCTGCATGCAACCGACCCCGCCACCGTCTATCTCTCGGTGGCCGCCCGCCTGGCCGACCCCGACCACGCGCGCATCGAAAACCAGCTCTACGACCGCACCCGGCTGCTGCGGATGACCGCCATGCGCGGCACCCTTTTCGTTGCTCCCACTGCCCTCGCACCCGTGCTGCACGCATCGCTCGGCCGCGAATACGCGCAAGCGCGAATGCGAATATTGGTGCGCCACTTGGAATCCGAAGGCATCGGGACCGACTGGATCACCGGCGCGACCAGTGCGCTACTCGATGCACTGACCGAACTCGGCACCGCGACCACCGCCGAACTCACCTCCGCCGTCGCCGGTTCGGACCGCACCTTCGCCACCACTACCCGCACCCGCAGCAGCCTGGCCTCCTGGCTGCTGTTCATCCTCGCCGCCGAAGGCCGTATCGTCCGCGCCGACCGCAAAGGCGCCTGGACCAATATCCAGCACACCTGGGCCATCGCCCCCGAATTCCCGCCGCTCCCAACCGAACAGGCCCGTGCCGAACTCGCCCGCCACTGGCTGCGCACCTTCGGCCCCGGCACCGCCGCCGACCTGAAATGGTGGACCGGCTGGAAGGTCACCGAGACCCGCAAGGCGCTCGCCGCCGTCGGCACCATCCCGGTAAACCTCGATGGCACAACAGGATTCGCACTCCCCGAACACCTCGACGAAATCCCGGAGCCCGAACCCGTCGCCGCCGTTCTCCCCGGCCTCGACCCAACCCCGATGGGCTGGCGCCACCGCGATTTCTACCTCGACCCCGCACACATCCCCGCCCTCTTCGACGGCCGCGGCAACATCGGCCCCACACTCTGGTGGCGCGGCCGCATCGTCGGCGGCTGGGCCCAACGCCGCGACGGCACGATCGCCTGGCACCTACTCACCGACCCGGGCCTCACCGCCCGCACCGCAATAGCCACCGAAATAGACCGCCTCACAACCTATCTCGGCCACCGCCGCTTCACCGTCGCCTACCGCAACCCCCTCGAACGCACCCTCAGCGCCTGACAAATCGCCCCCACCGTCGACATCGGTACCCGACGGCAGCCAGTCACGATCACTTCGCGTCGATACCCGGGCGAGGTCGGCATTCATTCCGACTCGCGGGAACTGTCCCACTCCGCTGCTACGCCGACGACCGATCGAGTTCGCGTGTCATCCAGATCGAGTCGCCACGAACAGGATCCGGGGTGACGCGTCCGCTGTCGTAGAAGTCGAGCTTCTCCAGCACACGGAACGAGGCGGTGTTCCATTCCCGCACCGTCGCCCACAACCGCTGTCGCCCCGTGCGTGCGGCTGCCTCGACGACGGCCCGGGCCGCCTCGGTGGCGTACCCGTGACCGTGAGCCCGCCGAGTGAGCTCGAACGCGATTTCCGGTTCGTCGTAGGACCCCTGGCCGACGATCAGTCCGCAATAGCCGATGAATTCGCCGTTGTCCCTGCGTTCGATAGGAAGCAGCCCGAGCCCATCCGCCGCGCCAGGAGGGTTGGCGAGCAACCGGCCGCGTACCTCCTCGACCGTCGGGCGCCCGGCCGCGTCGAAGCTGCGGACGGAGCGCACGTCCCGCTCTGTCCACAGCGCATGGTATGCCTCCGCATCCGATGGAAGCCATGCTCGCAACCGGAGCCGCTCGGTCAAAAGACTTGCCGGGAAGTCCGCGTAGGCTTTCATGATCCCAATCTACTTGACGCGCAACACAATCGGCATGATCGTGCGTTCGGCCGACGGCAGATGGCCTGGCCCCGTTGATCATCCGCGGCACCGCACCGGCCGGTTCGATCAGCGGTGCCGGACGTTCGGATGCAACGTCGTGAACGGCGGAACAATGTTGTTGTTTCGTAGAGCGCAACGGGTGTAGCGTCCTGGGCGTGCAGCGCGCTCAGTTCACCACGACGCCGGACGACGTCCCGGCGCGCTGAACCTTGTTCTGAACGAAGCCCCGGGCTGATGCCCGGGGTTTTTCCGTGTGGTCATCCGCCCTCGACTGGGAGGAGACCCACGTGTACGACCACCGAAAGCTCGGCCGGGAACTCGACTTGTTCGACACCGACCCGCTGATCGGGGCCGGATTGCCGTACTGGCTACCCGGCGGAGCCATCGTGCGTCACAGCCTCGAGGAATACATACGCACCGTGGAACGACAAGCGGGCTACCAGCACGTGTACTCACCGGTCCTCGGCAAACGCGAACTGTACGAAATCTCCGGGCACTGGTCGCATTACAGCGACGACATGTACCCGCCGATGGACATCGGTGGCGAGCAGGTGGTGCTGCGACCGAGCCTGTGTCCACATCATGCGGTGATGTACCGATCCCGCTCGCACAGCTACCGCGAGCTTCCGCTGCGGATGGCCGAGCTCGGCGCGATGTACCGATCCGAATTGTCCGGAGTGCTGGGCGGTTTGACCCGAGTGCGAGGTATCCAGCTCAACGACGCACACATCTTCTGCACCCTGGACCAGGTCGCCGACGAAGCGACCAACGCATTGGCGCTGATCGGCGACGCGTATCGGGCCATGGGGACAAGCGCCGCCCGCTACCGGCTGTCGCTGCCCGGCGCCAGCGGGAAATATGTTGCGGCACAGGATATGTGGCAGCGGGCGAGCAAGGTATTGAGCGAGGTGCTCGACCGGTCCGGGGTGGCCTACGAGGCAGTCGAGGGAGAGGCCGCGTTCTACGGCCCGAAGATCGACATTCAGGTGGCCGATCACGCGGGCCGTGAGTCCACCTTGTCCACCGTGCAGGTCGACTTCTATCAACCCGAACAATTCGACCTGCACTACATCGGCGCCGACGGCAGTAAGCATCGTCCGGTCATGGTGCACCGCAGCATCATCGGCAGCATCGAACGCGCGGTCGCCCACCTGGTCGAACACCACGGTGGCGCCTTCCCCGCCTGGCTGTCCCCGGTACAGGTCGCCGTGCTGCCGATATCCGAGGCCGAGGAACCCGCCGCACGCCGGCTTCGCGACCGCTGCCTCGGCGTCGGCCTGCGCGCCCACCTGATCGGCGCCGAATCCGGCAGCCTCGCCGCGCGCGTCCGAGAAACCCGGCTGGTGCCCTACCATTTCATCCTCGGCCCGACCGAGACCGCCAACGGCGCTGTGGCCCTGCGACTGCGAGACGGACGCCGCCTACCAGCCCAACCCATCGACAATGCAGTCACCCATATCCGCGCACTCGTCGAGGGACACAACACCCGCTTATGGACCGACTGACTCCTCTGTTCGGTCTCTAGAACTGACCTTCACCATCGGTGCAGAGGGTTGTGCATGCGACTGAGCCACAGCGGAATCCGAAGGAGTTACGCTTGCGTTGTGCGAGCAGCGATGCGGGTGGATCGCTCAGGGGCGGTCGAGATAGCTAAAGCCGCAATGGAATTCGGGTGGACGTGGACGCGGTCGGATCTTGCGAACTTCATCGTCCGCACCGAAGGAGGCGCAATGAACTACATCGGGACATTCATCGCGGTCGCGGATGATTGCAAAGTGGACTACGGGAAGGTGCCGGTGGCCCGCGGGCCGTCACGATCCGTCGCACAGATCCAATACGAGATGCTGTCCGAGCACCCGTACACGTATACGCAGGAAGATGTGTTGTTCGAGTCCTGGTTCGCCCGCCAGGACCTCGAGGTCAGTGAGGCGGAGAAGGCCGATATGCGCGAGCAGTTCTTCTCGAAGGACCAGCCGTGCCTGCGATCCTCACCCCTGACGCGCACGCACGGATGGGGTTTGGTATTCGACGAGCAGGGCCGTATTGCCCTGTGCCCCAAGGGTTCACCGGAATATGACAAGTTCGTTCGGTCCAAGGACCTCGAGGTCATCAAGGCGCTGCGGTCCAAGCGAGCGTGATTCCGGTGGAGCACGCCGGTCTGGCCCAGCGGCGATATTCCACAGCAGTTTCATCTCGATTTCGAAGTGCAGGATCTCTCGGTCGCTGAGAAGGAATTGCTCGCGGCGGGTGCCGTCATATCCCTTTCCGCGTCGCAGGGTCGGCCCGGGATCGGTACGCCACCTGGCGCTGTCGACTCGGACCATGACGGCCACCGAGGCGGGTCAGCGGCACGGTCACCGCTAGCACGCAGGGATCCACGAGGGGATCGTCATCCCAGAACTCCATATGCTGTGCCGCATAGGCGATCACGTCGGATGGGTGGTGAAAGGCCATGCTGCCCGACTCCGAGAGTTCGGCGGGCAGACCGATGGACAAGCTCGGATCGCCCTAGCGACGATGTCGCTGTGTGCGCGCTCAGCCGTCGGCGAGCAGGATCAGCCGGCGCGCCGGGCGAAAGGGCGGACGGCCCTGTCGAAGGTCCAGTCGCGGCCGCCTCTGATACAGCTCTGGGCGCGGCCGTTGCGTTTCGCCGCCAGCAGCGCCGCGTCCGCGGCCAGCAGCAGGTCCTCGAGTCCGGTGCCGGTGCGGTAGGTGGCCAGCCCGACGGATGCCGAGAGGCCGGTCAGGATGATCTCGCCCTGGCGGGCGCTGAGCGTGGGTAGTCGCGCGGCGTTCAGCTCGAGGTTGAGGCGGCGGGCCACCTCGCGCGCGTCGTCGGCGTCGGTGTCCGGCATCAGCACCAGGAATTCGTCGCCGCCGTAGCGGGCGACCAGGTCGGTGTGCCGGGTGACCGCACGCAGGATGCCCGCGACCTGGCGCAGGGCGTCGTCCCCGGCAAGATGGCCGTGTTCGTCGTTGATGATCTTGAAACGGTCGAGGTCGGCGATGAGCAGGGTGACGGGTTCGCGGCGGGCGGCGCCGTCGGCCAGCACCAGATCGGCGTGGTGGTGCCAGGCGCCGCGGTCGAGCAGACCGGTCAACCAGTCCCGGCCCAGGTGATCGAGCGGACGACCACAGGTCGGACAGAGTGGAGGGTCGGTGTGGGCACACCGTTCGCGATAATCGGCCTTTGCGTGACGTGCGCGACGGCTGCGGAGCAGACCAGTGAACACGTTGTTCCCCCTTTCCGATATGTGAAATGTGACCCACCGTTGACAGACCGTAGGTATCTCCAGGGCGACCGTCCATGTGCGGACTGCATAGCCGACCGGTGTGGATCGAGCGGCTGGCACATTCGGTCACTCGATCCGGGCGTGCTGCACATTTCGGTCAGGCCGGTTGTGCGGATCGCACATGGGGTGTTTGTCCGGCTCTCGGTACTATGCGAATCCCATTACGCTACAGCGGAATTCAGAGGGGGAACGTCGATGGCCGCCCGGCTTGGGCACGACGACTACGCGCTGACCCGTGTCCCGCAACGGGCGCGCTATCCCTGGCTGTCGGTGGCTACGCAGCGATTCGGCCAGATCTCCGGGCTCAGTCAGTTCCTACTGGGCGCGACGCTGGGTTTCGGTCTGCCGTTCGCGCAGGCATTTCTGGCGTTCACCCTGGGCGCCGTGCTGCTCGAGCTGGTGGTCATCGGGGTCGGCATTATCGGTCAGCGCGAAGGACTTTCGACATCGGTGCTCAGCCGCTGGACCGGATTCGGCCAGGGCGGCGCGGCGGTGGTCGGGCTGGTCATCGGGCTGAGCGCGGTCGGCTGGTTCGGTGTGCAATCGCAGCTGGCGGGCAGCAGTCTGGAGAAGATTCTCGGGCTGCTGCCGGTGTGGGGCTGGTCGCTGCTGTTCGGCCTGCTGGTCACCGTGATCGTGACCTACGGATTCCGGTGGATGGCCTGGACGGCCTACATCACCGTGCCCGCCTTCTTCATCCTGGCGACCGTGTCGGTGGTGATCGAACTGCGCCGCCACGATCTGGGGCACCTGCTGACCGCCCCCGCGCCCGGCCCGCATCTGAGCCTGGTGCAGGCCGTCACGCTGGTCGCGGGCCAGTTCATGGTCGGCGCGGTGATCTCCCCGGATATGACCCGCTTCAACCGCACGCCCGCCGACGTGGTCAAGCAGACGATCGTCGGAATCACGCTGGGTGAGTGGGTGATCGGATCGGTGGGTGTGCTGCTCGCCCATGCGCTGCAGAGCAAGAACATCGTCGTGATCGTCACCTCGTCGGTCGGCTGGGTCGGCGTGTTGGTGATCGTCGCCGCAGCCATCAAGGTCAACGACTGGAACCTCTATGTGTCCTCGCTCGGCGTGACCAATCTCGTGGAGGCGGTATCGGGTCGCCGGGTCGACCGGGCGTGGGTGTCGATCACGCTCGGAATAGCAGGCAGTGTGCTCGGTGCGGCCGGAATCCTTTCGCACTACACCGATTTCCTCAATCTGCTCGCGGTGGCCTTCCCGCCGATACCGGCGATCATGATCGCCGAATACTTCGTTGTGCGCCGCTGGCGATCGCAACTCGCCTCGTCGGACACCACTTTGCCGATGAGCTCGCCCATGTGGGTGCCCGCAACGCTCGTGATCTGGCTGCTGGCTTCACTTTTCGGCAAGTACGTGAAATTCGGCCTGCCCAGCGTCAACGCTCTGGTTGCTGCCTTCGTGCTCTACCTCGTCGCGGACCGGATCGGGCTGCTGCGCGGGTTCGGATCCCACGATACGGAACCGGCCGCAGTCAAATCGGCTCTGCGGCAGTCGATTTGACTTGGCGATTAACCAGAACGAAGCGCCCGGTTACCGTAGGGTGATCGCATGCGCATTGGCATCGATGTCGGTGGCACGAACACCGATGCGGTCCTCATGGACGGCGCGCGGGTAGTTTCCGCAATCAAGACGCCGACCACCGAGGACGTCACGTCCGGAATCGTCACGGCGCTCGCCGATCTCGCCGCGAGCTCCGGCGTGCACCCCGCGCACGTGCGGGCGGTCATGATCGGTACCACGCATTTCATCAACGCGCTCGTCGAGGCGAACCGGCTCGCGCCCACGGCGGCGCTGCGCCTGGGCCTGCCCGCGACGGCCGCACTGCCGCCCATGGTCGACTGGCCGGAGTCGCTGGTGCGGGCTGTCGCGGGTCGGCCGTACCTGTGCCACGGCGGTTTCGAGTACGACGGTCAGCTGATCTCGGACCTGGACGAGGACGAGATCCGGGCGGCCGCGCACGACATGCTCGACCACGGTGTGCGCAGCGTCGCGATCTCCTCGGTGTTCTCGCCGGTCAGCGCGGAGCACGAAATGCGGGCGGCGCAGATCGTCGCGGCCGAGGCGCCCGAGATGTCCATCAGCCTGTCCCACGAGATCGGCAGGCTCGGCCTGCTGCAGCGGGAGAACGCCACGATCATCAATGCCGCGCTCGGTGAGATGGCCGCGCAGATCGTGGACGGGCTGATCGATGCGGTGCGCGGCGCGGGCATCGGCGCGCCGCTGTACCTCAGCCAGAACGACGGCACGCTGATGGAAATCCATTACGCCAGACAGTATCCCGTCGCGACCTTCGCCTCCGGTCCGACCAATTCGATGCGCGGCGCGGCGTTCCTGTCGGGGCTCGGTGACTGCGTCGTCGTCGATGTCGGCGGCACCACGACCGACGTCGGCGTGCTGCGCCGGGGTTTCCCGCGGGAGGCGGCGACGGAAGTGATCGTCGCCGGTGTCCGCACGAATTTCCGTATGCCGGACGTGATTTCGATCGGGCTCGGCGGCGGTTCGCTGGTGCGCGAATCCGCCTCGGACGGAATCGATGTCGGGCCGGACAGCGTCGGCTATCGGCTCACCGGCCAGGCCATGGTGTTCGGGGGCGATATCCTCACCGCGACCGATATCGGCGTTGCCGCAGGCATTCTCGATATCGGCGATCGGAGCCGGGTCCGGCAGTTGTCCGACGACTTCGTCAAGCGGGCGCTCGACGCGGTCGAGGCGAAGATCAGCCAGGTGATCGACCGGATGCGCACCTCGCGTGAACTGCTGCCGGTGGTTGTCGTGGGCGGCGGCGAATTCCTGGTGCCGGATCAGCTCAGCGGCGTCGGAAGTGTGCACCGCACAGAGCATTTCGCGGTCGCCAACGCGATCGGCGCGGCGATCGCGCAGATCGGCGGCGAAGTGGACCGCATCTACTCGGTGGAGCCCGGACGGCGCGATGCCGTGCTGGACGCCGCCAAACAGGAGGCCGTCGATCGCGCGATCGCCGGTGGCGCCGATCCGGATCACGTCGACATCGTCGACGTGGACGAAGTCCCGATCGCCTACCTGCCCGGAAACGCCACGCGCGTGCGGGTCAAGGCGGTCGGCGATCTGCTGTTGGCGAGCCGCCATGGGGCGTGAGCTGCGTGTGGAGGATCTGCCGGACCTCGCCCGGGGCGCCGCGCTACTCGGCACCGGCGGCGGGGGCGATCCCTACCTGGGCTGGATGATGGTGCGGGAGGAGTACCGGCGCGGGCGCACCGTCGAATTGGTCGACCCGGAGGAGATCGCGGGTGACACGCTGGTGATTCCGACCGCGGGCATGGGCGCGCCGACCGTGCGGATCGAGAAGCTGCCGCGCGGCACCGAGGCGGCCGCGGCCCTGCGCGCACTGGAGCGCCACCTCGGCCGGCGCGCCGACGCCACCATGCCGCTCGAGTCCGGCGGCTCCAATTCGATGGTTCCGCTGCTGGTCGGCGCGCAGCTCGGGCTGCCGGTGGTGGACGCGGACGGTATGGGCCGGGCCTTTCCGGAATTGCAGATGGTGACGTTCGCCGTGTACGGAATTCCCGGTTCCCCCATGGCATTCAGCGGTGCGCACGACGAACACGGCATCATCGACACCGGCGCCGACAATCGCAGGCTCGAGCGGCTCGCGCGCGCCGTCACGGTGCGGATGGGCGGTACGGCCAATATCGCGCACTATTCGATGAGCGGTGCGCAGGTGCGGCGCACCGCGATCCGCAACACCCTCACCCTGGCCCTGCGGGTCGGCCGCTGCCTGCGCGAGAGTCGCGACCGGCATCGAGATCCGTTGCAGGAGTTGACGGCACTGTTCAAGGAGACCGACTATGGTTATGCCGCGCCGGTTTTCACCGGTCGCATCATCGATGTGGAGCGCGCGACCGTCGGGGGATTCGCCCGAGGTAAGGCGCTGATCAAGTCGTTCGGCGGTGATTCGGTGCTGGAGTTGACTTTTCAGAACGAGCACCTTCTCGCCCGCATCGATGGCCGCGTGAGAGTTGTTGTGCCAGACCTCATTACGGTGCTCAATGCGGAGACCGCGGAGCCGATCACGACCGAGGCGCTGCGCTTCGGCCAGCGGGTGACGATCTACGCGATCTCCGCGCCGCCGATCATGCGTACACCCGCCGCGCTGGCCGTATTCGGCCCGCGCGCATTCGGATTCGAGCTCGACTTCCGATCGGTCGAGGAACTGACGTGATCACCGGCAAGCTCGGTCCCGACGATGTGGACGCATTGCAGCGCGGGGCGAGCCTGCTCGGCTCCGGCGGCGGAGGCGATTCCCACCTGAGCGCGCTGTGGTTGAGCACCGAACTCGCTTCCGGGGCCGAGGCCAGGTTGATCGGCATCGACGAACTCGATCAGGGCTGGGTCCTCGTGCTGTGCGCATTCGGGTCGACCGCGTCGGTGGCCATCGAAAAGCTGCCCGCCGGAGACGAATTGCGCCGCTGCGTCAGCACCGCTGAGCGGCAACTCGGTGTCGCGGTGGACGCCATCGGCGTGGTCGAGATCGGCGGTAGCAACGCGCTGGTTCCGTTCATCGCCGCCGCGCAAACCGGTAAGCCGGTGGTCGACGGCGATCTGATGGGCCGGGCGTTTTCCCGGCTCGACCAAACCGTATTCACCGCAGCCGAACTCACCGGTGCGTGGGTGAGTGCCGAGGCGCACGGCGCGGCCGTCATCGTCGACGGGGTGGACGCCCGGACCGCTGAGCGGGTCATGCGCGGTGCGCTCACCGGGTTGGGCGGTTGGGCGGTGCTGGCCTATCCGCCGATACCCGCGCAGATATACCGGAATGTTGCGCTGCCGGGCACAGTGGCCGAGGTCATCAGGCTCGGCCGTCGGCACCAGGAAGGCGAGGCCGCGGGGGACGACGGAAAGGCGTTGGCGGAGCGGCTCGGCGGCAATTTCCTGGGCCAGGGCACTGTGCTCGAGGTCTACCGTTACGAGGGGCGCGCCTTTGCCAGCGGCAGCGTCGCGGTGCAGACCGTTGACGAGCATGTGCTCACTCACACTCTCGGCTCCGCCTCCGATCATCCCCCTGTGCTGCGCGTCGAAATGCAGAACGAATACTCGATGGTCCTGCGGGACGGCGAGGTGGTCGTGACCACTCCGGACGTGATCTGCGTGCTCGACGCGCACACGCTGCGCCCGATCCAGACCGGGCAGGTGCGGCGCGGGCACGAGGTGGCGGTGCTGACCCTGCCGGTGCCCGATCGGCTCTGGCAACAAGACATTTTGGCTCGCATCGGACCACGCGCCCACGGCGTCGACGTGGATCCGGTTCGGGCGCAGGTGAGCCCACCCAGGAGGCCTACACGGTGAAGACAACGCCCGGCCCAGTATCGCTGGTACAACTCGTGGCCCATCCGGAACTCGCAGCCGCGCGCGTTGTCGGCGGCCCCGTCACCGATACCGTGGTGCGCCGGGTGAACGTGCGCGCGGGCGTCGATGCCGCCGGGCTCGGCGTCGGCGACCTGATCGTGGTCACCGGGCTCGGCGATTCGACAGGGTGGCAGGTCGAGGCCGGTATCCGCCGGTGCGCGCTGGCCGGTGTCGCCGGTCTGGTGCTGCCGGGCGGGCCGCACGGTCCGCTCGCCACCAGCGTGCTGCTCGCGGAGCGGCTCGGCCTGCCGCTCATCCTGCTGCCCGAGCAGGCCGGTGCGCACGACGTGGCTTTGCGTCTGGCGCAACTGGTTTCGACGCCCGAGGTGGTGCGGGCCGAGCACATACTGCGCTTCCTGCGCCGGATCCACGGGCGGGCCGACAGCCTGAGCTCGGTGATCAAGGCCGCGTCGGAGGTGCTGCGCGCCCCGGTCAGCGCGCTGAGCCCGGATGGTGAACTCGTGCACGGCGACCATGCGCCCGCGCAGTTCCGGCGCGATCTCACGCTGCCACAGGTCGTCGTAGAGGATGCGATCACCTATGTGCTGCACCCTGTCAGCACAGGTTCGGCGCCGCTGTGGACGACCGCGGCGCTGTCGCGGCCCGCGCAGGCGATGGTCGAGATCGCGCAGGCGGTGCTGGCCACCGCAGAACCGTGGGTGCTGGCGTGGCTGGCCACCCAGCGCCTCGACGCCGAGCGCGATGCCCGCGCCCGCACCACACTGCTGGCCGACCTGCTGCGCTTGCGCGAGGACGCGGGCCCGGTGCCCAGACACCGCGCCGCGATCCTGGGTTGGCGACTCGACGGCTGGCACACCGGTATCTACCTGCGCCGCCTCAACGAATCCCCGCACGACAACCTCGCCGACCGCGATGAGATGCTGCGCGCGCTCGACGACAACGAAATCAGCGGCCCCCTCGTCGAACAGTTCGACGGCTGGGTCGCCTGGCATACCACCAAGGACGAACCGTCACCCCAGACCGTCAACGGACTGCTCACCGCGGTGCGCCGGGCCCTGCTCCGCCTCGGCTCCCGCATCGAGATCGCCGCCGGTGTCGGCCGCAGCCACCCCGGCATCGGCGGCCTCGGCCGCACCGTCGACGAGGCCCGCGAGGCCGCCCTCTCCATCGATCCCACCACCCCGGATCTCGTCCAGGACACCGGAACTCGCGTCGCCCACATCGACACCCTCGGTGTCGGCCGCCTGGTCCGCGCCTGGACCCGCTCCCGCCCCGCCCGTGCCCTGGCCAACACCCTGCTCGCCCCCCTCGTCGACCAGGAACTCCTCCTCACCACCCTCGACGTCTACCTGGAACACGAGTCCTCGGTAGTAGCCACCGCCAGCGCCCTCGGCCTGCACCGCAACACCGTCGCCGACCGCATCACCCGCACCCAGCGCCTCCTCGGCGTCAACCTCCGCGACCCCGACGACCGCCTGGCCGTCGAGTTAGCCTGCCGCACTTTGCGTCCCAACGTCCGCAAAACCCAACAACCATCGGCCGTTTGAGCCCGCCGCGTTGAGCCGGTTTGCGGGAGACGCCGCCGCCGTGTGGAAATGCCTGTGGCGGTGTCGATTTCGTCGATCAGACGGTAGGAACCCGCCCGCGATCCGCCCAGGCGATGCCCCGGCGCTCGTAGGCGAAGAGGGTTTCGACGGTGTGGGCGACCTGGGGGCCGAGTTCGCGCTCGATCAGGTGCAGGGCCGCGTCGAGGCCGGAGGTGACGCCCGCGCCGCTGATCAGATCGCCGTCGTCGACCACCCGGGCGTCGATCCGGCGCGCGCCGGTGCTGTCCAGCAGCTCATTTCCGATGTGGTGGGTGGTCACCGGTCTGCCGTCGATCAGGCCCGCCATCGCCGGGATCAGCGAGCCGCCGCAGATCGTCATGACCAGCGTCTCCGGGCGGTCGAGCGCCGCCTTGATCAGGGCGGGCAGCTGGGTGCCGAGGGTACTGCCGAGAATTCCGGGGATCGTGCCCGCCAGTTCCTCCTCGGTGGTCTCCGCGCCGGTCGGCAGCGTGCCGCCCGCGCCGGGCACCAGGACCAGATCCGCGACGGCGGGGTCGAGGGCCGCGGTGGCCCGCAGGCTCAGGCCAGGAACTCCGCTCGGCACGTCGCGCGCCCCCTCCGCGGTGACCAATTCGAAGGCGAAGCGAACATCGTCCTCGGTGACCATGGCGGCGGTGTACAGCACCTCCAGGGGCGCGATGACATCCAGTGGGTCGAAGCCGTCGAACAGAACGAATTGGGCGCGCATCGGGTGCTGCTCCTTCTTTGCGAATGACGTTGCGGTGCAACGCTAAGTCGATTGGGCGCGGCCGGACATCGGCGAAATCGACAATGTCCAACGGGTTCTCGCCAACTGGTCCAACGCGTGATTTTCGCCACTGACCTGTGTCGTTGGGGTTGGCGGGAATTCGTTTATCGTGGCCGAATGCACACGGTGGCGATCCTGGTGATCGATCATGTCGTACCGGCCGATATGGCAACTCCGATCGAGGCATTCGGGCGAGTGCGGCTCGGCGACGGGCGGCGGCCGTACCGGGTCCAAGTCTGTGCGCCGGTCGAGCGGGTGCTCACCGAATCTTTCGAAATCATTGCGCCCCATCGGCTCGACGCACTGGCCGCGGCCGACACGATCATCGTGCCCGGCTGCTCGGAGCGAGCCGAGCCGCCACCTGATGAGGTTCTCGACGCACTGCGCGTCGCGGCGGCCGCGGGCACCAGGATCGCCTCGATCTGCACCGGCGCGTTCATCCTCGGCGCGGCCGGATTGCTGGATGGGCTGCGGGCCACCACGCACTGGATCGCCGCCGACGCCTTCACCCGGATGTTTCCGCGGGTCGACCTGCATGCCGAGGTCCTGTACGTGGACAACGGCCAGATCCTCACCTCCGCGGGTGCGTCGGCGGGCCTCGATCTGTGCCTGCACCTCATCCGCCGGGATTTCGGTTCGGCCGTCGCGGCCGACGCCGCCCGACTGTCGGTTGTGCCGCTGGAACGCGAAGGGGGACAGGCACAATTCATCCTCACCCCCTTCCCGGCCGCGCCGCGTGGCTTACTACTCGACCCGGTGCTGAGCTGGATCGAGGACAACCTGTCCCGCGACCTGACGCTGGCCGACCTGGCCGGGCAGAGCGGCATGAGCGAGCGCACCTTCAGCCGGCGGTTCCGCGAGCAGATCGGCACCACACCCCTGCAGTGGCTGCTGCGCGCCCGCGTCCGCCGCGCCCAATTCCTCCTCGAAACCACCGATCACGGCGTGGAACGCATTGCCGCCCAAGCCGGTTTCGGCTCCCCGACGGCCTTCCGCGAACGCTTCAAACGCGTCGTCGGCGTATCACCCCACTCCTACCGCTCCGCCTTCCGCGCGACCGCGCACTGATTCGCCCGCGCAGATCATGCGCAGCGACAGCGCGCCCGTTCGGGAGACTCCGTCACGGCTGGGAGTCTCCCGGCGACTCGGATGCCAGCAGCCCGCGCTCGGCGAAAACCCTGCGGGCGATCATGACCGCTGTCTGCACAGGCGGGAATCCCGCATACGGCAGCACCTGCACCAGGGCCTCGACGATTTCCGTAGGCGTCAGGCCGACATTCAATGCCGAATGCAGATGGATCTCCACCTCGGCGTCCCGTCCCAACGCGGTCAACGCGCCGAGGATGACCAGTTCCCGGCGACTCGGATCCAGCTCCGGGCGACTGTAGATATCCCCGTAGGCGAACTCGACGATGTACCGGCCCAGATTCGGCGCCACATCCGAGAAGGCAGCGAGCAGGCGCTCGGTTTCGACATCGTTGACCTGCTTCAGTATTCGCGCACCGCGATCGAAGCGGACCGCGCTCTCCTCGGATTCGTCGACATAGGACCGGTATTCACTCACGTGCATTCCTCCTCAACTGTTCGACGGCACGCCCGCACCGGCCAGGTCCGCGGGCAGCGTGCGGGTCCGTGTCGCGGATTCGCCTCCGGTGTACAGCATGCCGACGAATTCGGTCGCGCCCGACTCGACGATCTCACGAATTCGTGCCCTCACCTGCTCCTCCGTGCCGACGACCACCAGATCACCAGGCCCGGCAACGGCTTCGCGGTCCATCATGGCGCGGTAGTTCGGCAGGGTGCCGTAGAACTCGAATGCCCTGGCCGCGGCGAGCGCGGTCAGCGCATCCATCCCGAACATGTGTGGCAGCCAGGCCGATTCGACACCGCAGGCCCGGGTATGGCCAGGCTCCCCGAACCCCCGCGTCGCTATGCTCGATCCCGACCGCCGAGCACACCGACGCCGGCGGATCCGGAATCGAACGCGGAGTGGATTCGGTCGACGATGAACAACACGGCAGCGGAGGTCTTCGACGCGTGCGGTGGGTTCTCGCTGGATTCCACCGTCCCCGGAGCGGGATCGCGTGGTTTCGACGTGTTCCGGCACGGGTGGCGGACGCAGGTCGGCGACGGGTTCCGCTACCGACCTTCAGTGCCGTCACGACCGGCGATTTCCGGGTCAGAAGCCGCGTGGCGAAGGTGCTCGACGCGGCGATCACCGACCTCGACAGCGCGAGCGTCATTCGCACGGGTGGCACTCCGCTCGGCTATGACGATCAGGTGCGCATCTACGTGGTGCGGCGTGGCGTCTGGATGCTGGGCGGCTCACCCCATCGCGCCGAATACACGGTGACCGCCGGGCAGTTTCTGCTGCGGCACGGACCGCCATTGCACTTCGGGGCGGCGCCGGACACCACGGTGCAGATTCTCACGCTGCCCTCCGCGATGCTCGAGCCGCGGCTGCGAAACCGCAGCATGACCGAATCGGCGGTCTCGGCCGAAATGCGCCTGCTCGCGGCGCATACGAACATGATTCACAGCACCGTGGCCGAGCTCGGCCCGGTCGGTGTGTACGCGGCGCACGGCGCGCTGATCGAGCTGGCCAAGGCGGTGGTGGTGGGTCGGTTCGACGATAGGGAGCCCGGACTGCGGCCCGCGCTCGTCCAGGCGGCGAAGATGCTGGCGGACCGCCACCTCACCGACCCCGAACTGGGCCCGGCAATGCTGGCCCGTGAGCTTCATATCTCCGCGCGAACGCTGCAACGAGCGTTCACCGCGGCGGGTGAGTCGGTGACGACCTATATTCGCAACCGCCGCTTGGAACAGGCTCGGCAGGACCTGACCGCCTCGCGCCGGCGGCCGACGGTCTCCGAAATCGCCGCGCACTGGCAATTCTCCGACAGCAGTCACTTCATTCGCGCCTTCAAGAAGCGCTACGGCCAGACACCCGTCGAGTTCGCCCGCTCGAACGATCCCGGCCGGGCTCGTGGCGCGGACGTTCAACCGGAGTGACGCGATCGTTCACGCGTGCGCCGGAACAGCCTTCCTGGATTTGATAGCGAAAGCGCGCCGAGAGGCGCGAAACCCTGGCTGTCGTCGGCATGGCGCAGTCAGTCGGCTCGTGGGACGAGGAGCAGGACGCGAAAGTCGTGGTATCGCAACGTGTTACCGGCCCACAATCAACAGGCTCTTGTTGCTGCGCCACTGGTATCGGGTGACCGGGGTGGTGGCGATGCTGAACGACTCGGTCGGTGCGACCCATTCGTCAATTGCTCTGTCGGCCGTGCGGTGACGGGTGTATCCGGTGGCGGGTTCGGGTATTCCACGGTCACGGTTGAATAACCAGCCCAGTTCGCGGCGAAGAGCGCGGGCGCGAAAGGTGTTGTGGCGGGAGCCGTTTCGGTCGTCACACCTGATCGGGAAGCCGGAGTGCGTCATGCCGAGGCTGTTCGTCGTTCCGAGTCATTGTGCTGTTGCTGAACCCCAAGGGCGGGACCTGCTCGATGTCGCTGTCAGCTGGCCCTCACCGCAGGTGACGGTGTTGACCGTGCGGGGGGAGGTCGACGGCGCCACCGCGAACGTGCTGCGCCTGCGCCTGCTGGAGATTTTCGCCTCGCGGGCGCGGTTGGTGGTGGTGGATCTGTCCGGTGTCGGGTTCTTCGGCATCGCCGGGTTGGCTGTGATGCTCGAGGCCGCCCGCCGCGCCCGCGGCCGCCTACCGCTGGCCTGGGTGACCGGGCCCGGCTGCGTCGATCGCCTGCTCGAGGTATCCGGTCACGGTGATGAGGTGGTGACCGCGGTCACGGTCGCCGCCGCGGTCAGGCGGGATATTCCGGCGGCAATCGCGGAACCGGCGCAGGGCGTCGGGTAAGGCGATCTCGTTCTCTATTTCCGCGCTACTCGGGAGCCGCGCCGACCCAGCGACGATAGGCAGCCAGGTCGACGTTGCTCCCGCACACGATGGTGACCACCTGCCGCCCGGCGAAGCGGTCACGGTTCTCGAGGATCGCCGCGATCCCGAGTGCGGCTGAAGGTTCGACGACGAGTCCGGCATGCTCGAGCAGCATCCGCATACCAGCCATGATCGATGCCTCCCGGACCAGGATGGCATCGTCGGCGACCAGGAGCAGGTCGTCCAGGACGGCCTGGATCGGCCGCCTGCTGGCGACGCCGTCGGCGATGGTGTCGGTCGAATCGGTGGTGACGACGCGCCGTTGCTGCCATGAGCGTGTCATGGCCGGTGCGCCCAGCGGTTGCACGCAGATCACCTCGACCTGCGGTGCCAGCGTTTTCACCACATGACCCACCCCGGTGGCGAGTGCCCCGCCGCCGAGCGCGATCAAGACGGTGTCGAACGACGGCGGGGCATCCACCAGTTCCAGGCCGATGGTTGCCGCGCCCTCGCAGGTCTCGATGTCCAGGCTGTCTTCGAGCAGCCGGATGCCGTCGCGGCGCGCTATGGCCGCCGCTGTTTCCCGTGCCGCATCGAAATCGCCGTCCACCAAATGTAATTCGGCGCCCAACGCACGAATGCGCGCGAGTTTGGCGGCGGGCGCGAACCGTGATGCCACGACGGTGACATCCAGTCCCCGGCGCCGACCGGACCAGGCGAGGGCCTGGCCCAGGTTGCCCGCGCTGGCACACACCACGGCCCGTGAACCGTTGTCCGCGAGCAGGCCCGCGACGAGCTCGGTGCCGCGGGCCTTGAAACTGCGCACCGGATTCGCCGTTTCGAGTTTGACGCGCACGGTGCACCCGAGTTCGGGCTCCAGCGCCGGGCAGCGGTACAGCGGAGTGTCGAGAAAAATCGGATCGATATTCCGGCGAGCCGCCCGGATCCGGTCAGTGTCGAGACGCGTTTCTGGCACGACACACCACGATAGCGCCTCCGCGAGTTCGCTTGCGGCTCAAGTCGATAGCAGATCATTCGGTCGAAAATCGCTGGTGCCCAGCGAATGACAACCGATACAGATCCGACCTCGAATCGGGTGGGTTCGCCGCCGATTTCGCGGCGGCGTTTCACCGTCGAACCAGCCGGTCCGACGCCCTCGTCACCCCGTCCTCGTCGTTGTAGCGTGGCGGTGTGGAGCGGAAGATGACACCGCACGACTATCGGCGGGCCGAGCAGATGCTGAAACATCATCGGGCTGAACTGGTTTCGGGAATCATCGAGCAACATGTCTGGTCCGAGAAGCCGGAGCTGTTGTGGTATCACACAGCTCGGGGGACGGCCACCGGGTACTTCGTGGTCGATCCGATCGTCGGCATTCCGCAACCAGCATTCGACCATTCCCGGCTTACCACCGCGCTGGCCACGGCCTGGGACACACCGGTCGAGCCGATATCACTGCGCGTCACCACACTCGAGCCTGGTGATCATGTCGTGGTTGTCGGCCCGGGTGGGCGGTCGTGGCGGTGTTCCCTCGACGATTATGAGTGCGCCCCGGTCGAGCGGGCCGAGATCGGGCCCGGGGAGTCGAGGTCTCCGGGTGGACGGTGTTCGTGCGTGATCCCAATCTGTGGGCTCGGGACGGTGAGGGTCCCGCGTTCGCGTTGACCGGAGACGGCGGTCCCGACAACGCATACGCGGTGAATCCCGCATTCGGGCAATTCCGTTCGATCATGCGCGCCTTCGGAGCGGTCGCGACTCCGGTAGTGCGCTGGTCGCCGGACGGGAGCAAACTGCTCACCAACCGGATGGACGAACGTGACGTCGAACTGCTGCATCTGGTCGAGTCGGTGCCGCGCGCCGGCCGACGCCCGGTGACCCACGCCTACCGCTATCCGATGCCCGGTGAGCCCGGCCAGCCGCAAGAGCACCTGTTCATCGTCGACCTCGAACAAAGAACCGTCACACCCGCCGAGCGAGGTCCGCTGCACAGCCCGTATCTGTCGCCGCTGTCGATCGGCCGCGCGTGGTGGTCGCACGATGGCGCGACCACCTACCACCTGGACTCGGGCCGTGACGCTCGGAAACTACGCCTGCTTGCCGTGGATCCGGTTGATGGCCGGACCCATGTGATGGTCGAGGAATCCGGCGCGACGAGGGTCGAGCCGACCCAGATGATCGGCGAACCGGCGATGGTGCACACGCTGCGCAGTGGTGAGATCGTGTGGTACTCCCAGCGTGACGGGTGGGGCCACCTGTACCGCTATGCCGCGTCGGGGGAGCTGATCAATCAGGTGACGACCGGAGCCTGGGCGGTGCGGGCGGTTGTGCACATCGATGAGGATCGGCAGGTCGTGTACATTCTGGCGGCGGGTCTGGCGCAGGCTGATCCGTATGCCCGTCAGCTCTGCCGGGTCAATCTGGACGGGTCCGAATTCGCTCGGCTGACCAATGATTCGGGCGACCATACGGTCCGGATGTCGCCGTCGGGCGACTATCTGGTCGACACGGTGTCGACCCTGGCTCAACCCCCGGTCACGGTGGTGCGGGATCGGTTCGGGCGCATGGTGGTGGAGCTGGCACGGGCCGATGCGTCGGCGCTGGAACGAGCGGGTTGGCGCGCGCCGGAGCGGTTCACCGTGAAAGCCGCCGACGGGATCACCGACATCCACGGAATACTTTGGCGTCCTTATGGATTCAAGGCCGGGTCGAGCTACCCGGTGATCGACCACGTCTATCCCGGCCCGCAAACCCACCGTGCGCCGGCCGGTTTCGACAATTCCTGGACCGGCGAGCCGGAAGCGTACGCCGCACTCGGATTCGCTGTCGTGGCGATCGACGGTCGCGGAACCCCTGGGCGCGGCAAGGAATTTCACGATGCGTCCTATGAGCACCTCGACGACGCGGGCGGCATGGCCGACCACGTTGCCGCTCTTACCGAACTCGGACGACACCACCCTTGGCTGGATCTCGATCGGGTGGGTGTCACCGGTGCCTCCGGCGGCGGTTTCGCTGCGGTGCGTGCCATGCTCGAGTATCCCGAGGTCTTCAAGGTCGGTGTCGCCGCCTCGGGGTGCCACGATATTCGCCAGTATCTGTCGATCTGGGGCGAGATCTATCACGGCCCCTGGGATCCGGACCGCTATGCGGGCGTGGCCAACAGCGGTCTCGCCGCCAATTTGCGCGGCCGACTGCTGTTGATCCACGGTGAACTCGACGACAACGTCTCGCCCTATCAGACGCTGAGCCTGGTCGACGCGCTCATCGCGGCGAACAAGGATTTCGACCTGCTCCTGGTACCCGGCGCCGGGCACGTTATCGTTCATCGCGCCGCCTACGTGCAACGGCGGAAATGGGACTTCTTCGTCCGTCATCTGCTCGGTGCCGAGCCGCCCGCTGAATACCGGCTCGCTGACATCCCGCCCAGTTTCGAGCGAGGGGCACAGTTTTGACGATCACACTGATCGGCGGGGTCAGCCGGGCGAACGGATCGGTCAGCAGGATGTCTTCGGCCAGTAGATCTTTGGCGAACTGCTGAAGGCTGCGGTATTGGGGGTGTGCGTACTCGGGCGTGATCGGCTTGCCGGTGCGTCGGTTGACCCGCGTCAGCGTGTCGGTGATGTATGCGCTGATGTACTCCCGAGTGAACTCGTCCGCGGTCGCCGCGAGGAACTCGGCGAAGTATCCGATGCCGCGGCAGTAGGTGTTGATCGTCCCCGTCGACTTGTTCTGCTGCCGCAGCTCGCCCTTGAAGTCGTCGGCCAGCTCCGATAGGCCGTCCAGATCACCCCCCATGTCTGGGTTCTACCGGCAAAGTTCCTAGCTGTTTGAGCTTTGTGCTCGCCGGGTACTAGGGAATACGAGCGGCAATGCCGCTGGTAGAAGGTGTTTTGTGCCCCCGGCAGGAATCGAACCTGCGACCTAGGGATTAGAAGGCCCTTGCTCTATCCAACTGAGCTACGGAGGCAACGCGTTCCACCATGACCGAGTTCGGCCGTGCTGTCCAGCAAGGCAATTATAGCGACCGTCCAGATTGTCAGGTTCTTCGCGTTAGCAACATTCCAGCCACCTCGTTGGCCTCCGTCGGGCCTCGATCGCATCCCAGACTATCGGCCCAAACCCGGCCGGGCTATGGAATATCGGCCGAACTAGGCTCGATCCCATGTCGTCAGCGCAGGACCCGCCAGTAGAACAGGATGCCGCGGCGGCGCGGCCGGGTTCCGCGTCCGCGTTCGCCGTCCTCTCGGTGCTGGCGCTGGCCATCGCGGGTGTGGTTGCCGCGCTGGTCGTCGGGCTTTCGGCGGCTCAGGCACTGACTCTGCTCGGCATTCCGGACCCCGGCCCGCTCACCACATACGGGCTGCCCGCGATGCGCGCGCTCGCCGACCTGTCCGGCGCGCTCACCGTCGGGTCCCTGCTTTTCGCCGCGTTTTTGGCGCCCCCGCAGCGGGACGGGCTGCTCGATGTGGGCGGATATCGCGCGGTGCGCAGGGCGGGTAATACCGCACTGCTGTGGGCGTGTTGCGCGGCTCTGCTCGTCCCGCTCACCGTGTCCGACACCACAGGACAACCGGTGAGTCAGATCTGGCGCCCGGAACAGTTGTGGCGGGCCGTGAACCAGGTGGCGCTGGCCGAAGCCTGGCGCACCACAGTTGTTTTCGCGCTGGTCGTCGCGGTCGGCTGCCGGTTGGCGCTGCGCTGGGGCTGGACTCCGGTGCTGTTCGGCGGTGCGATCATCACGATGATGCCACTGGCCTTGACGGGCCATTCCTCCTCTGGCGGATCCCACGATGTCGCGACGAACAGCCTGATCCTGCACCTGATTTCGGCCGCGGTCTGGGTAGGCGGACTGTTCGCGGTGCTCGCCTACGCGATGCGTGGCGGCAAACACACCGATCTCGCGGCGCGCCGTTTCTCTCGCGTCGCCACCGTCGCCTTCGTCACCATCGCGATCAGCGGTGTGATCAACTCGTGGGTCCGGGTGCCGCTCGACGACCTGTTCACCACGACATACGGCCGATTGGTGCTGGCCAAGGCCACGGCGCTGGTGATCCTCGGCGTGATCGGCTACCAGCAGCGCCGCGCCTCGCTGCCCGCGCTGGCCGCCGACCCCACCGACCGCGGCGCGCTCATCCGGTTCGGCGGCGTCGAGGTATTGATCTTCGCGGCAACCATGGGGCTCGCGGTCGGCCTCGGTCGCACCCCGCCTCCGCCGCCGAAGTCGATACCGACACCCACCGAGGTCGAACTCGGCTACAACCTGGACGGCCCGCCGACGGTCGCGCGCATCCTGTTCGACTGGCGCTTCGATCTGATCTTCGGCACGCTGTCGATCGTGTTCGCGGTGCTCTACCTGCTCGGAGTCCGCCGCCTGCGGTCGCGCGGCGACGCATGGCCCGTCGGGCGGACCATCGCGTGGCTGTCCGCCTGTGCGGTACTGCTTTTCGCGACGTCCTCCGGTGTCGGCCGGTACTCGCCCGCGATGTTCAGCGTGCACATGGGTCAGCACATGGCGCTGTCGATGCTCGCGCCTATCCTCTTCGCGCTCGGCGGCGGCCTGACCCTGGCGCTGCGGGCGTTGCCCGCGGCAGGACGGGATGGCGTGCCGGGCCCGCGCGAATGGCTGCTGGCCATGGTGCACAACCCGTATTCGCGTTTCCTCACCCACCCGATCGTGGCCGCCGTCATCTTCGTCGGCGGTTTCTACGCGCTGTATCTGGGCGGGATCTACGGCCAGTTCGTGAATTCGCATGCGGCGCATCTGCTGATGAACCTGCACTTCCTGCTCAGCGGCTACCTCTTCTACTGGGTGGTGATCGGCGTCGATCCGAAGCCGCGTCAGGTGGAACCGCTCACCAGGCTCGGCATGGTGTTCGGCTCGCTGCCGTTCCACGCCTTCTTCGGTATCGCGCTGATGAGCATGACCACGGTCATGGGCGACTGGTTCTTCCGCGGTCTCGGGCTCGGCTGGAACGGCGATCTGCTCGGCGATCAGCGCACCGGCGGCAGCCTGGCCTGGGCCAGTGGCGAGGTGCCGCTCGTCGTCGTGATGCTGGCGCTGCTCATCCAATGGTCGCGCAGCGACAAACGCCTGGCCGACCGCACCGACCGGGCCGCCGACCGAGACAACGACGCGGCACTCGCCGCGCACAACGCGATGTTCGCCGAACTCGCCAAGCGGGACCGCGAGGTGCGCAATTGAGGCGACAGTTCTGACCAGGGTGGGTAACCAGGGAGGGATCACGGATACCGTGAACAGCACGATCGCGCGCCCGGCCAGGGTGTATCGATCCGATGTGCGCGCGGCCCGCAAACGGCTGGGCGGACGCATCCGCAAGACACCCGTATTCCACACCACCGTGCGCGGGCCATACGGTCCGGTCCCGGTGACGCTGAAACTCGAATACCTCCAGCACGGCGGCACTTTCAAGGTCAGGGGCAGCCTGAACGCGCTGCTCGAATCCGCCGATCGCGCCGACCAGGTGGTGATCGCCTCTGATGGCAATGCAGGTATCGCGGCCGCACTGGCCGCCGCCGTCCTCGGCAAGGCCTGCACGGTGGTCGTCCCGGAGTCCGCGCCGCACACCAAGGTGGCCGCGATGTGGTCGCACGGAGCCGAGGTGCTGTGGCATGGCACCACCTACGCCGAAGCGTCGCGTTACGCCGACGAGCTGGCGGTGCAGCGAAAAGCGTTGCAGCTGCACGCCTATGACCTGCCCGCGGTGGTCGCGGGCGTCGGTGTGGTCGGGCTGGAACTGGAGGAGCAGGTGCGGGGGCGGCCGCCGGTGCTGCTCGCGGTCGGCGGTGGTGGTCTGCTGGCGGGGGTCGCGGCGGCGCTGGGTAGGCGTCAACAGGTGATCGGCGTTGAGCCGGAAGGGATTCCGACCTTGCACGCGGCGCTGTCGGCCGACCGCCCGGTCGAGGTCGGCGTATCGGGCATCACATCGGATACGTTGGGAGCCAACAGGATCGGGGAGATCGCGTTGGATGTCGCACGGCGCTACGGGGTTCGCTCACTGTTGGTGACCGATGACGCGATCGCCGCCGCGCGAGATTACCTGTGGCGCGAGTTCCGGATCGTCGTCGAATACTCCGGCGCGGCCGCGCTGGCCGCGATACAGAGCGGGGTGTACGTGCCGGCCGAGGGCGAGCGGCCGGTGGTCGTGCTCTGCGGAGCCAACACCGAAGTAGGCGTACTTTAGCGTCTGCTGTGCCGTCTGCTAATGGTCGCTGACCGATAGCTCGGGCGTAGATTGGCTGCTGGCGGCGGTCCGCGCCGTCATCGATCGACGATCCGAGGAGTGGCATCGATGCCCGAGACGACGGATCCGGCGCTGGGCGCGCTGGTCGGCAAGCTCACGCTGGAACAGAAGGTGCGGTTGCTGACCGGCGCCGATATCTGGTCCACCGCGGCCGAACCGGCCATCGGCCTGCGCTCGATGACGTTGTCCGACGGGCCGTCCGGGGTGCGCGGCCCGGTGTGGGACGAGCGCGATCCCTCGCTCAACCTGCCGTCGGCCACCGCGCTCGCCGCCACCTGGGATCTGGCCCTCGCCGCCCGCTACGGCGCCGCATCGGCCGCCGAGGCCCGCCGCAAGGGTGTGCACGTCGTGCTCGGCCCGACCATCAATCTGCATCGAAGCCCGTTGGGCGGCAGGCATTTCGAGGCGTACTCCGAGGATCCACTGCTCACCGGCGAACTCGCGGCCGCGTATGTGGCCGCCGTGCAACGGCATGGCGTCGCAGCGACGCCGAAACACTACGTGGCCAACGATTCCGAGACCGACCGCTTCACCGTAGACGTCGACCTGGACGAGCGGGCGCTGCACGAACTGTATCTGGCCCCGTTCGAGGCCGCGGTGCGCGCGGGCGCCTGGCTGGTGATGTCGGCCTACAACTCGGTGCACGCCGTGACCATGTCCGAAAATCCGCTGCTGACAACGCCGTTGCGCACCGAATGGGGCTTCGACGGTGTGGTGGTTTCGGATTGGACGGCGGTGCGCAGCACCGTGGCCGCGGCCAATGCCGATCAGGATCTGGCCATGCCGGGCCCGGAGGGGCCGTGGGGCGCGAAACTCGTTGCGGCGGTGCGGGACGGTTCGGTGCCCGAGGCGGCGATCGACCGGAAGGTGTTGCGGTTGCTGCGTTTGGCCGCGCGAGTGGGTGCGCTCGATCCGGTCGAGCCGCGTCCGGATCCGGCGGTGGACGGTCTCGCCGTGGCTCGCGAGGTGGCGGCCGCCGGTATGGTGCTGCTCCGCAACGATGGCGAATTGCCTTGGGCGGGTTCGGCGCCCGGTTCGATCGCGATCATCGGCGAGGCCGCCGTCTACCCGCGGACACAGGGCGGCGGCAGCGCGACCGTGGTGCCCGACGAGGTGATCGGCCCGGTCGACGGGTTGCGCGCGGCACTGCCGGATACCGAAATCACGGTGCATCCGGGCGTTCCGGTGCAGACGGGCATCCACCCGCTGCCGCTGTCGACCATGACCGACCCGGTGACGGGAGAGCCTGGGTTGCGGGCACGCTTCCTCGACGCCGATGGCGCGGAGCTGCGCACCGAACATCGCCGCGCCGCGCAACTGGTGTACCTCGGGCAGGTTCCGGCAGGGGCCGCGGCGATCGAGTTGTCCACGAATTACCTTCCGGGACCGGATGATCCGGCGGCGGTGCGGCTCGGCGTCGCGGGCATCGGCCGCACCGAGCTCACCGTCGACGGCGAAACCGTATTCGACACCGTGCTCACCGGTACAGGGGAGGCGCTCGGCGCCGCGTTGTTCGCACCTGGCGTCGCATCGGCGCCGGTGATTACCGACAGTGGCCGCCCGCTCGCCGTCGTGGTTCATCAGGAAATCGAAAATAGCAGCGCGACAATGGGTTTGGTTGTCGTAACACTGGGAACCGAGGCCGCCGTCACCGATCCGGCCGCCGCGCTCGCCGATGCCGCGGCCATGGCCCGCGCCGCCGATGTCGCGGTCGTGGTGGTCGGCACCTCCGCGCAGACCGAGAGCGAGGGATTCGACCGGACCACCCTCGCGCTGCCCGGCGCACAGGATGAGTTGGTGCGTGCGGTCGCCGCCGCCAATCCGCGCACCGTGGTGGTGGTGAATTCCGGTGGGCCGGTACTGATGCCGTGGCGCGATGAGGTCGCCGCCGTGCTGCTCACCTGGTTCGGCGGGCAGCAGCTCGGCAATGCGCTGGCCGATGTGCTGCTCGGGCGGCGCGAGCCGGGCGGACGGCTGCCGACCACCTGGCCCGCCGCCGAGGCCGATGTCCCGGTGCTGTCCACCACTCCGGTCGACGGCGTGCTGCGTTACGACGAGGGCATTCACATCGGCTATCGCGCATGGCTGAAATCGAATCGGTTGCCCGCGTACCCCTTCGGGCACGGGCTCGGCTACACCTCTTGGGAATTGGGCGATCTCACCGTCACGCCCGGTGCCGACGAGGCATTCGAGATTCGAGTGCCGCTGCGCAACACCGGAATTCGCGAGGGCAAGCAGGTGGTGCAGGCGTACCTTTCGCGATCGGATTCCGCGGTGGACCGTCCGGTGCGCTGGCTGGCCGGATTCGCGACGATCACACTGCCCGCAGGCGCCGCGCGGGAGGTGCTGATCACGGTGCCGCGGCGGGCCTTCGCGCACTGGGACGGCGGCTGGCGGGTGGAGCCGGGCACGTTCACGGTGCACGTCGGCACCAGCGTGGCCGAACTGCCGCGCGCCGCCGACATCACCGTCTGATCCGCGAACCGTCGCCCCCGCGAACGCCCGGGATCCGGTGCCGAGGGACCCAATCCACTCTCGCCTGGATCCCGGCGTTCGCGGGGGCGACGGCTTGCGGATGTCTGAAGCGCCAGATGTCCACAAACACGAAAGTTATCCCCATTTCCGAATCGGCCGGTCCAACCGGCCGCCGCGTGCCGCAGGCTGGAGCGGTCCCCGCCGAAGGGGTGCGGGCTCGGACCGAAATGGGAAGGGGCATAACCGTGTACGAGACATTTGTGACGGTCGTCGGCAATGTGGTGACAACGCCGGTCCGGCGCGATATCGGCAATGGCGAGCACGTGGTGACCATGCGGATCGCCAGCAACCCGCGCCGCCTCGATTACGGCACGGGGGAGTGGCTGGAGAACGGCGCGATGTTCGTGACGGTCACCTGCTGGCGCAGGCTCGGTGCCGGCGTCGAGCCGTCGCTGCGGCGCGGCGATCCGGTCATCGCGTACGGCCAGCTGCGCAGCTACGAATACACCACCAGGGACGGCGGCTCCCGCCGCGACCTGGAACTGCGCGCGTACGCGGTCGGCCCGGACCTGTCCCGCTGTACCGCCCAGGTCACCCGGCGCAATTTCCATGACGGTGCGGGCGCCGACTATCGGGCGGGTGGCAGCGGCGTCGCGCAGGGGGAGTCGGCGAGCACCGCGTCACCGAACACCGAGCCCGAATCCGTCGACACCCCCGCACCCGTCGAGGCCTGAGCCCATCCGGAATCAGGCACGAAGGCGGTGCCGACCGCAGCCTTCGGCCCGATATGTCCTTCGCGGGAGGTAAGTGAACATCTATTCTGCTACCATCATCCGACTGGTTAGCCGATCGGTAGCTGAACATCAGTGCATTACCTGGACTCCTGACATTGTTCTAAGGAGGAACGGATGACTATCACTGTGAATATGTGCGCTCGAGTTCTGGCGATCTTTGCCGCCGCTCCGATCTCACTCGCCGTTGCCGCTCCGGCCGCGCTCGCCGATACCGCTGACACCGTGTATTTCAGCTATGGCCCCGAGGTGAACTGTGCGATCACCGGTGACGGCACGGTCGGATGCGACGTGTCTCCGGGCTATTGGCTGAGCCTTCCGGTCGCGGACAGGTCGATACCTGTTCCGTTCGTCCCCGTCCGCCAGGTGGTCATCGATCAACCGTGGTTGCCCGCCCACCCGGGCAGCGCGATCGGCGCATTCACCTTGCCTGGTGGGAACCCGTTCCTGGGCACGATCAAAACCGGTGAGGGCTACGCGAGTATCTGGGTCGATCACGCGGGCGCGACCTGCACGATAACCGGCTTCCACTATTCCGGCCCGGGTTTGAGCTGCTCATCCAAGGGACACAGCTTCGCGCTCTACTCCGACCACGACGGAGTACGAGGGGGAATCTATATGCGTTGACCCGGTCGGCTCCCGAACGCGCTCATGGCCATTGAGCGCGTTCGGTTGCCACCCTCGACCCAATTCGGGTTTCGCCTGCGGCCCGACGTCGTTGGCGGCCTTTCCAACATCGTGTACCTACCTCCGGAAGTGGCGCAGAAGTTCGTGACCTGGAGTAAGGCACGACTCGATGCAATTTGCGCGCGACAAGATCGTGGTCCCGCGCGGAAAAACCTGGTCGCCGATGACGGAGGATCCGGACCGGCCGGCGCGAATGGTGCACGCGCAGCGTCGGATCCGGCATATCTATATGTCGAACCAACTTGCCGGTGCGGTCCGGTTCCGGAATTGGTGGAGTTCGTGGGGCACGCTGATCCGGCGCCCGCGTCGCGTATCTACACTCACTTGATCCCGTCGAGCGACGATCGATCCCATGCCGCGACGGACGCAATGTTCGGCCTGGCGGAAACCGAGACGGCACAGCCACGGCCCGACGCGGATTCCGGCGAGCGCGGTGAGGGAGATAACGAGCGTGGGGGAGACGGTGACCAATGACTGAAAACGGCTGCGTAGCTGGACGGATGCACCCTGCCCGGATGCGTCCGCACGGCGTGGAATGGATAGGGTGAGGATATGGCTGAGTTCATCTATCAGATGAGGAAAGTTCGTAAGGCGCACGGCGACAAGGTCGTGCTCGACGATGTCAACCTGAACTTCCTTCCCGGCGCCAAGATCGGCGTCGTCGGTCCGAACGGCGCCGGTAAGTCGAGCGTGCTGCGGATCATGGCGGGACTGGACCAGCCGAACAACGGTGACGCCTGGCTCGCCCCCGGCGCCACCGTCGGCATCCTGCAGCAGGAGCCGCCGCTGAACGAGGAGAAGACGGTCCGCGGCAATGTCGAGGAGGGCCTCGGCGAGATCAAGGTGAAGCTGGACCGCTTCAACGAGGTCGCCAAGCTGATGGAGACCGAGTACTCCGATGAGCTGATGGAGGAGATGGGCAAGCTGTCGGAGGAGTTGGACCACGCCGACGCGTGGGATATCGACTCCCAGCTCGAGCAGGCCATGGACGCGCTGCGCTGCCCGCCGCCGGACGAGCCGGTCAACAAGCTCTCCGGTGGTGAGCGCCGCCGGGTCGCGCTGTGCAAACTGCTGCTCAGCAAGCCCGACCTGCTGCTGCTCGACGAGCCGACCAACCACCTCGACGCGGAGAGCGTCAACTGGCTCGAACAGCACCTGGCCCAGTACCAGGGCGCCGTCCTCGCCGTCACCCACGACCGGTACTTCCTGGACAATGTCGCGGGCTGGATCCTCGAGCTGGACCGCGGCCGCACCTACCCGTACGAGGGCAACTACTCCACCTACCTGGAGAAGAAGGCCGAGCGCCTCGAGGTGCAGGGCAAGAAGGACCAGAAGCTGCAGAAGCGGCTCAAGGACGAGCTGGCCTGGGTGCGTTCCGGCGCCAAGGCCCGCCAGGCCAAGAACAAGGCCCGCCTCGGCCGCTACGAGGAGATGGCCGCGGAGGCCGAGAAGATGCGGAAGTTGGATTTCGAGGAGATCCAGATTCCGGCGGGCCCGCGCCTGGGCAGTGTGGTGGTCGAGGTCGAGCACCTGGACAAGGGTTTCGGCGACCGTCAGCTCATCAAGGACCTGTCGTTCACCTTGCCGCGCAACGGCATCGTCGGCGTCATCGGCCCGAACGGTGTCGGTAAGACCACGCTGTTCAAGACCATCGTCGGCCTGGAGCAGGCGGACAGCGGCACGGTGAAGATCGGCGAGACGGTCAAGCTGAGCTACGTCGACCAGAACCGCGCGGGCATCGACCCGAAGAAGACGGTGTGGCAGGTGGTTTCGGACGGTCTGGACTTCATCGAGGTCGGTCAGCAGGAGATGCCGTCGCGCGCCTACGTGAGCGCATTCGGTTTCAAGGGCCCGGACCAGCAGAAGCCGGCGGGCGTGCTCTCCGGTGGTGAGCGCAACCGGCTGAACCTGGCGTTGACCCTCAAGCAGGGCGGCAACCTGATCCTGCTCGACGAGCCGACCAACGACCTCGACGTGGAAACCCTTTCCTCGCTGGAGAACGCGCTGGAGAACTTCCCGGGCTGTGCCGTGGTCATCTCGCACGACCGCTGGTTCCTGGACCGCACCTGCACGCACATCCTGGCGTGGGAGGGCGATTCGGACAACGATGCCAAGTGGTTCTGGTTCGAGGGCAACTTCGAGGCGTACGAGGCCAACAAGGTCGAGCGTCTTGGCCCGGAAGCGGCTCGGCCGCACCGGGTTACGCATCGCAAGCTGACCCGCGACTGATCCGTCGGACCGGCGGAGCGCCCGTGCGCTCCGCCGCATCGATCGCCGAACCGTCCCGTCGGCAAGACAGTTCATGTCACGAGACGGCCACACTTCTCCGTAGATCTCGTTAGGGTGGAGAGGTGAATGCGAAGGCGCAGTCCGAGCAATCAGCCGTGTCCGGTGGAGTCATTGCCTTACCCATCGTCACGGAGCTGATTCCGGAGGCCGGATCGGCGCCGTTGCCGCCGTCCGGGCGCCCAGCCGCACTCACCTGACATCCGGCGGTCCGATCGCTGTGGTGCCGAGATCATTCCGTGATCACGGCTACCCGTGGGCGAACCGTGCGGTCGCGTGAACAACCCAGGATTAGAAGGGTTTTCACCCCCGCGCCACCGGCACACAGCTACTCTCGGACCGGCGTCACTTTGTTGCGGAACCGATATCCGAGGAGTAGGCGAAAAAATGACGGTCTCGTCCGAATTGTCCAGCGCGGCGTGGGCCGCGAGCTTGCCGCAGGTGCTGCGCGGCGAGCTCGCGACGCTCGAAGAGGCGTATTTCCGCCACGTCGACGCGGGCGATGTGGACTGCGCGATCACCGGGATCACCCAGATCTTCCGGCGGCACCTGGAGCTGGCCATGACCAGGCAGGCAAGCAAGTCACTGGTCCGGGTGTACCACCCGGACGACGGCTCCGGCCTCGGCGCCGCCGTGCAACTGGTCACCGACGATATGCCGCTGCTGGTGGAGTCGATCACCTCGTCGCTGAGCCGGATGGGCGTCAGCGTCAGCGAGGTGATCCATCCGATCTTCGAGGTCGAGCGCGATGCGACCGGACAGCTGATCCACGCCGCGGCCCACGAGGTCGACGGCAACGGCAGTTTGCGCGAATCCTGGATGCATCTGCAGTTGCACCCGTCCACCAGCCGGGCGCTGCTCGACCGGGTCGCGGCGGCCATGCCGGACGTGGTCGCCGACGTCCGCCAGGTCATCGACGACACCGAGGCCATCACCGCGGTGCAGAGCCAACTGGCCGCGGACCTGGAGGAGAGCGCGAAATCCGGCACCTCGCCATTCGCCGAAACCGATCTGCTCGATACGGCGAATCTGTTGCGCTGGTTGGCAAGTGGCAATTTCACCGTACTCGGCTACGCCCGCTACCGGCTGAGCACCGAACTGGGGCAGGAGACCTCGAACGCGATGCCGGGCACCTGCCTCGGCGTGCTGCGCCCCGGTGTCGGCACCGATTTCCGGGTGCCGGTCAACAGCGGTGACCGTCCGCTGCTGATGCTCACCCAGGGCCTGGTGCCCGCCACCGTGCACCGCTCGGTGTACCCGTACTTCGTCGGTGTCGCCGATGTCGACGATTCCGGCGCGATCATCGGCGAGCACCTGTTCATCGGCGTCTTCACCGTGACGGCGGTGCACGAGAACGTGCTCGACATTCCGGTGATCGAGCGGCGGGTGCGCTCGGTGATCGAGGAGAGCGGCTTCGATCTCGAATCCTTCTCCGGGCAGGCGATGTTGGAGATCATCCAGTCGTTCCCGCGCACCGAACTGTTCTCCTCCGATGTCGAAACCATGCGCCGCACCGCGGCCGCGGTGCTCAATGTCGGCCTGCGCCGCCAGGTTCGACTGTTCATGCGTTCGGACAGCTACGGGCGTTTCGTCGCATGCATGGTGTATCTGCCGCGCGACCGCTACACCACGCGGGTGCGGCTCGAGATGCAGGACATCCTGGTGCGTGAGCTCGGCGGCGTCTCCATCGACTATTCGGCGCGGGTCAGCGAAAGCGAGCTCGCCAGCGTGTATTTCACGGTCCGGATGCCGGAGGCGGAGTACGGCACGCCGCGGTTCGCCGCCCCGACCGCGGATACCTCCGAGGTGAACCGGCTGCGCATTCAGGAGCTGCTGGCCGAGGCCAGCCGCACCTGGGACGACCACCTGTCCGACGAGGTGAGCACCTCGACCGTGCTCGACCCGAGCGTTGTCGAGCGGTACGCGGGCGCGTTCCCGGAGGGCTACAAACAGGATTTCGAACCCGGCCGCGCGCTGGTCGACATCGTCCGGCTGGAGCGGCTGGCCGAGGGCTCGATCGACCAATACCTGTATCGCAGACCGGATTCCGCGCCCGGCTCGTGGCGGTTCAGCCTGTACATCGGCGGCACCGGAGTATCGCTGAGCCAGGTGCTCCCGGTGTTGCAGAGCCTCGGCGTCGAGGTGGTGGACGAACGGCCGTACCAGCTGAAGCTGGATCCGCTGCCCGGCGGTGATCAGACCATTGAACGCTGGATCTACGATTTCGGTCTGCTGGCGCGACCGGAGCTGCTGCGCAGCGCGCTGGATCGCGATCTGGACGCCGAACTACTCGAAGCATCCGCCCGCGCCGACGCCCTGGAGGCCGAGGTACGCGGGCTGCGTGAGCGGTTCATCGAGGCGTTCGAGGCGGTCTGGTACGGGCGGGCCGAGGCGGATGGGCTGAACGAGCTGGTGCTGCGGGCCAGGCTGCCGTGGCGCGCGGTGTCGATCCTGCGCACCTACGCGAAATACCTGCAACAGGCCGACTTTCCGTACAGCCAGTACAACATCTCGCGGGTGCTGCTCACCTATCCGGATGTCGCGCGGCTCTTCGTCGACCTGTTCGCGGCTCGATTCGATCCGGATACCTATTCGGCCGACCACGCCGCCGAACTCGAGACGCGGGTGCGGTCCCGCATCGACGAGGTGGTCAGCCTCGACGCCGACCGCATCCTGCGCGCCATCCTCGGCCTGATCAAGGCGACGCTGCGCACCAACTACTACATCACCGATGCCGACGGCGTATCCCGCGGCTACGTCTCGGTGAAGGTGGAACCGCACGCGATCGCCGAATTGCCCAAGCCCAGACCGCAATTCGAGATCTTCGTGTATTCGCCGCGGGTGGAGGGCGTGCATCTGCGGTTCGGTCCGGTGGCGCGCGGCGGGTTGCGCTGGTCGGACCGGCTCGAGGATTTCCGTACGGAGATCCTGGGTTTGGTGAAGGCACAGGCGGTGAAGAACGCCGTGATCGTGCCCGTCGGCGCCAAGGGCGGATTCGTGGTGAAACAGCCGCCGGCCGCGACGGGCGATCCGGTGGCCGACCGCCAGGCGTTGGGAGCCGAGGGCGTCGACTGCTATCGCACCTTCATCTCCGGCCTGCTGGATATCACCGATAACGTCGATCACGCGACGGGCCGGGTGCTGCCGCCGGCGCGGGTGGTGCGGCACGACGGCGACGACACCTACCTGGTGGTCGCCGCCGACAAGGGCACCGCGACGTTCTCCGATATCGCCAACGAGGTGGCCAAGCGGTATGGGTTCTGGCTGGGCGACGCGTTCGCCTCGGGCGGCTCGGCGGGCTACGACCACAAGGCGATGGGCATCACCGCCAAGGGTGCGTGGGAGTCGGTGAAGCGGCACTTCCTGGAGATGGATATCGACACGCAGACCACGGATTTCACGGTGGTCGGCATCGGCGACATGTCCGGTGACGTCTTCGGCAACGGAATGTTGTTGTCCGAGCACATTCGGCTGGTGGCCGCGTTCGATCATCGGCACATCTTCTTGGATCCGAATCCCGATGCGGCGGTGTCGTTCCGGGAGCGGCAGCGGATGTTCGGGTTGGCCCGGTCGTCGTGGGCGGATTACGACCTGTCGCTGATCTCCGAGGGCGGCGGCGTCTGGGATCGCACCGTCAAATCCGTGCCGATCAGCCCGCAGGCGCGAAAAGCGTTGGGGCTGGCCGACGATGTCACCGCGCTCGCGCCGCCCGAGCTGGTGCGCGCGATCCTGCTGGCTCCGGTGCAGTTGCTGTGGAACGGCGGTATCGGCACCTATATCAAGGCGTCCACCGAGTCCAACGCCGAGGTCGGCGACAAATCCAACGACCTGGTCCGGGTGAACGGTAATCAGCTGCGGGTCAAGGTGATCGGTGAGGGCGGCAACCTCGGCGCCACCGCGCTCGGCCGGATCGAGTTCTGCCGCAGCGGCGGCAAGATGAACACCGACGCGCTGGACAACTCGGCCGGTGTCGACTGCTCCGACCACGAGGTCAATATCAAGGTCCTGCTCGACGGTGTCGTCTCCAGCGGTCTGCTGCCGCAGGAGGAGCGCAACCCGCTGCTGGCCTCGATGACCGATGAGGTCGCGGCAATGGTGTTGCAGGACAACGTCAATCAGAACTTCCTGATGGGCATCTCGCGCACCGACGCACCGGACATGCTGAATGTGCACATGCGCCTGATCGACGATCTGGTGGCGCGGCGCGGCCTGGACCGCGAGCTGGAGGCGCTGCCGTCGGAGGCGGAGATGCAACGCCGGATGGCGGAGGGCTCCGGGCTGGCCTCGCCGGAACTGTCCAATCTCATGGCGCACGTGAAGCTTTCGCTGAAGGCGGATCTGCTCGCCGCCGACCTGCCCGACAGTGCCTATTTCGCCAACCGGCTGCCGCAGTACTTCCCGACACCGCTGCGGGACCGGTTCAGCAATGCGATCAAACGGCATCGGCTGCGCCGCGAGATCGTCACCACCATGTTGGTCAACGAGATGGTCGACTACGGCGGCATCACCTACGCCTTCCGGCTCAGCGAGGAGATCGGCGCGACGACCACCGACGCGGTGCGCGCCTTCGCCGCGGCCAGCGAGATCTTCGATCTGCAGGACATGTGGGCCCGCATCCGCGCGGCAGACACCCCCACCGGCGTGCGCGACTCGCTGGAGCTGGAGACCAAGCGGACGCTGGACCGGGCCTCGCGCTGGCTGCTGTCCAACCGGCCGCAGCCCATCGCGGTGGGTGCGGAGATCAACCGGTACAGCCGCGGCGTGCGCGAATTGGCGCCCAAGGTGCCGGGTTGGCTGCGCGGACACCACGTGTCGACGCTGACCGATCAGTCGGCCGAGCTGATCGCCCGCGGCGCGCCGACCGACCTCGCCACCGAGGTGTTCGGGCTGCTCAACCTGTTCCCGCTGCTGGATGTGCTGGATATCGCGGATATCACCGATCGCTCCGGCGACGAGGTCGGCGCGCTGTACTACGCGCTGAACGAGCACCTCAAGATCGACTGGCTGTTGCAGGCGGTCAGCCACCTGGAGCGCGGCGACCGCTGGCATTCGCTGGCCCGGCTCGCGCTGCGCGACGATATGTACGGTTCGCTGCGCTCGCTCACCCTCGATGTGCTCTCCGCGGGAGACCCGGAGGAGACCGCCGACGAGAAGATTGCATACTGGGAGTCGAAGAACCAGTCTCGGCTCGGGCGTGCCAGGGCCGCGCTGTCGGAGTTGTTCGAGTCCGGAACCCACGATCTCGCCACGCTGTCCGTTGCGGCGCGGCAGGTGCGGAGCATGGTGAGCGGGGTGGGCGCCCAGTCGGAGGTACCACGTTGACGGATGTCGGTTCGCTGAACGGTCACGGGAAGGCACACGGTGGCAGCATCGTGCTACCCAAGCGGTTTCACGCCAAGGTGGAAATCAGGTGGTCGGATATGGACGTGTTCCAGCACGTCAATCACGCCCGCATGGTGACGCTGCTGGAGGAGGCGCGGATCCCGTGGCTGTTCGAGGACGGACGCCCGACCGCCGCACTGCGAAACGGGTGTGTGCTGGCCGATCTGCGCGTGCGCTACCGCGGCCAGCTCCGCCACGAGGACACCCCGCTCGATATCGCGATGTGGATCGAGCAGCTGCGGGCGGTCGACTTCACCGTCGGCTACGAGGTGCGGGCCAATGGCGCCGCACCGGATTCGCCGCCGGCGGTGATCGCGTCGACGCAGATGGCCGCGTTCGATATCGAGACGCAGCGGCTGCGCAGGCTGACCGAACCGGAACGTGAATATCTGAGCGAGTGGATGTCCGACTGACCACTGCGCGTTCGTGATGGCAGAGCAGCGGGTGCTGCATGTGTCCGATCCGGCCGAACGGGAGAATCTGGCCACCTTCCTGACCAGGGCCGTCCGGCTGGATCCCGCCGCGGTGATCCGGTTGCGCCGGCGCGGCGATCGGTACGTATCGGCCTGGGTGGCAACGGGTTTCGAGGCGCTCGCGGTGCGCACCGTGGTCGCCGAACTCGGCGTCGACGATGTCACCGTCGGGGCCGACCTGGTGCTGGCCGGTTTGGGTTCGGGCAGCCCGATCGATCTCGGGTATTCGATGGATTCGGCGTGGCGGGGCGCGCTGCCGCCGCTCGACGGCTTCGGGCACGTCGACGATGTGCCCGCGCGCACCCTGATCGAACTGGCCGAGCAGGGTGCGCGGCTGGCCAAGGAGCACGGCAGCGGGCACGGTCCGCCCGCCTCGCTGCTCGATCAGACCGTGCTGACCGTCTCCGGCGCAGGCATGGAGGTCGGGGTGCCGATGCGGGTGGTATTCGCGCTCACCGCAATGGATTTCATCCCGCATGCGGGGGAGCGGGCGGTGGCGCGGCGCATTCCGGCCGATGAGATCGTCCGGGTGCGCGCCACCAAGACCTGGCTGCGCCTGGACGCCCGCTACGGTTCGGTGGCCCGCCGCCGTGGCGGCGCCATCCCACTGTTTCCGAGCTGAGCCTTCGGTTACCAAGCTGCGCAACGAAATCCGCATCGCGTGCCCATTGAATTCGGGGCATCGGAAACCAGGGCTGGGTGGCGGCATGGTCCGCAACTAACCTCGCTGCGACGGGGGCGGAATGCAGTGAAAGGGTTAGGGTTTCATGAAGTTCAGCAGGTCTGTCGCCGGTACGGCGATGGCCGTGGCGTGCCTGATCGCGGTGGCGCCGATGGCGAATGCGGGCACCGGTTCGTCCTCCGGAAGTGCCTCGGGCAGCGCCCAATTCGCTACCGGATCGGCCTCCGGTAGCGCCACCTTCAGCAAGAGCATTATCTGCCTACTGAAAAACATTATGTCGCAGCCGGATTCGGCACCCTGTGGCAACTGGGGCTGATTTCCCCAGTTGCGCGCGTATTCGGCCCCCCAACCGTTCGGGGCGCTAGACTCCCTGGCTGGATCCCGGCCGCTGGTCTGCCGCGCGGCACGGCCGGAATCAAGAGGGAGGCAAGTGATATGCGCATTCGTTCGGCGGCCGCTACCGCGCTGGTGGCGGCCGCTTTCGTAGTTCCGACCGCCCCATTGGCCGGTGCGGCCAGCGGTTCGGCGTCGGGCAGTTCCTCGGGTAGCGGCGATCTGCTGACGAACCTCGGCACCGGCAGTTCCGGCTTCATCCACGGCATCACCTGCTGGCTGGCGGCGGTGTCGCCGCAACCGGACCCGGACAGCTGCGACACCTTCAACACTTTCGACTGAGTCCGCAAAGATGCTGGGCGGCAGCGGTTTACGGTGGCGCTGTCAGGAAACGCCGCACAGGCGTAGCGCCGCCGTCGTTGCCGCCGCCGCGACGATCACCACGAGCATCGGCGCCTTCCGCACGGCGAGCACGCCCGCGACGATGACGCCCGCCGGTAGCGCGAAGCCGAATTTGCCTGTGCCGGTGGGAATTGTCGTCACCGCGACCAACGCGGTGAGCAGCACCATGGCGCCGATCTCCAGCAGCCGCACCGCGCGCTCCGGAAAGCGGATCCGGTCGCGCAGCGCCGGACCTGCCCAGCGGAACGCGTAGGTGCCGAGGCTCAGCGCGACCATGCCGATCGCCAACATCATTGTGCCGCCACCTTTTCCGCGATACGGCTCGGGCGGGTGAGCTCCCATGCCGCGACCAGCAGGCCGGACAGGGCGAGCAACACCGGCAGCCCGGCGGGCACGAAAGGCGCCGCCGCGACGGCGATGACCGCGCCGAACAGCGCCGCGCGCAACGTGATTCGATCGCGGAACGCGGGTATCACCAGGGCCAGCAGTATCGCGGGGAATACCGCGTCCAGTCCGAGCGCCCCGGTGTCGGGCACCAGTGCTCCGATGAGCGCACCGATCGCGGCGCCGCCGGGCCAGACCACGCCGACCCCCAGCCCGCACAGCCAATATGCCGCGCGCTTGCGTTCGGGATCCGGCTGCGCCAGCGCCACCGCCACGGCTTCGTCGTTCATCACGTGGATGCCGATCAGCCGCCGCCATCCGGTACCGACGACATCGGGCACCGACAACCCGTACGGCAGGTGCCGGGCATTGACCAGCAGCCCGGCGAACATGGCGGCGATGGGATTGCCGCCGGACGCGATGATCCCGGTGAACAGGAATTCGGCGCCGCCCGCGAGCACGATGTAGCTGAGGACGATAGGTAGCCAGACGGGTAGTCCGGACGCGACCACCGTCGCCCCGTACGAAATTCCCATCACACCGACCGCGAGCAGGACGCCCCCGATGCCGGTGACGGCGTCTCGGCCGAGTGTTCGCCATATCGAACGCATGTTGTTTATAGTGAACATGGCGATCGGATTCGTCAATATGGTTTCCTGTTGGGCGATTCACACCGAGGCGGGAGGGTGCATGGGCGACGACGAATGGGTTCCGACGGATCGCTATGCCCCGGTTGTTCGATTCGAGCCGGACGCCGCGCAGCAGAGCCCGCAGGCGATCATCGCCACCTCGCTGCGGCGCGAACGCGTCCGCGCCGGTATCTCGCTCACCGAACTGGCCAATCGCGCCGGTATCGCGAAATCCACGCTGTCCCAACTGGAATCGGGCACCGGCAACCCGAGCATCGAAACGCTCTGGGCGCTCTGCGTCGCCCTCGACATCCCGTTCTCCCGGCTGCTGGATCCGCCGCGCCCGACCATCCAGGTGATCCGGGCGGGCGAGGGGCGGGTGGTGGCTGCCGAACAAGCCGACTACCAGGCCGCACTGCTGGCGGCCGGTATGTCGAACTCGCGGCGGGATATCTTCCGGATCACCGCCGAACCCGGACACGTCCGCCGCTCCCAACCGCATATGCCGGGTGTGCTCGAACATGTCATTCTCGCCGCGGGTCGCGCACTGGTCGGCCTGATGGACGACCCGGTGGAGCTGGGCCCCGGCGACTACATCCTGTACCCGGCCGACGTCCCACACGTATTCGAAGCACTCGAACCCGGCACCTGGGCGGTCCTGGTCAACGAATACCCGTGAGGGTCAGGTCGCGATGGATCGGCGTCGCTCTTTTCGTTTGGCGCGGCGCCATTCGAAAACGCTTATCGGGATGAGAGCCGCGCCGATTCCGGCCCCGGCCGCGGACAGTTTCAGCCGTGCCCAGTCGTTGCGCCGTTCGATGTCCCGAAGGTGGGGAGCCATCCAACTGCCGTGGTAGCAGACCACGTGCGAGGTTTCACCATCGGGATCGCAGTGCTGCGACGACCACAGCGACGACCCGAAATAACCGAATACGGCCACGCCGACGACGAACAATGCCGCGCCGACCAGGCCGAGCTTGACGTACCAGCGCACCGCGCCCCCCTTGCTGACAAGACTTGGGGACGGAGTCTACGTCAGGCCGCGCCCTCGCCCAGATACTGCAACCAGACAGGGTCGAGCTCGGAGGTGGTGGACAGCAGACGCCAGTGCGGGCCCTTCGGGGACACCAGCGGTGAATGCAGGGTCCAGCCCAGCTCGCTGAGCAGTTTGTCGGCCTTGCGGTGGTTGCAGGGCGCGCAGCTGGCGACGCAGTTCTCCCAGGAATGTTCGCCGCCGCGGCTGCGGGGGATGACGTGGTCGATGGTTTCGGCCTTGCCGCCGCAGTATCCGCAGCGGTAGCGATCGCGATGCATGAGGGCGGCGCGGGTCATCGGAACCCGGGCCCGGTAGGGGACGCGCACGTAGGTGCGCAGCCGGATCACGGACGGAATCGCGACGGTGGACCCGGCCGAGTGGACCACGGAACCCTCGGGATCGTGGTGGACGGCGTCGGCCTTGTCGCAGATGAGCAGGACTACCGCGCGACGGGCGGACAGAGCGGTGAGCGGCTCGTAGGTGGCGTTCAACAGCAGCACCCGGCGCTTCAACCAACTGGTGTGCGTCGTTCCGGCCTGCGGGGTGGTGCGATGTTCGGGCTGCCCGTGTTGGGCGCCGGGATAATGATCGGACAAGATGTGCAGCGGAGTAGCCCCCGACCCACGATTGTGGACGTCGGCGGGCTGGAGTTGTCGATGCGTGCGCGCCTCATGTGACTTGGCGCCGTGCCGCTGCTTCATCTGGACCTCAGTTTCATGATTGGCAGGATCATGTGGTATTCGGGCAGAGACTGCCACCCAGTTGACCATGGAACGGCGGGGAATGCACGGTGATTTCGCGCAATGTCCGGTGAACCTTGGTTGAAGAGCCGCCGGTTCGTAATCCCGAACCCCCTACTGACCGGCCGACCCCACTCCGCAGGCGATCGCGAGAGTGTTGCCGACCCCTCCGACTGTACCGCCGACCGCTGTGGTCTCGCCCACATCCACCCATCGCATCGGCAGCCGTTCGAGCCCGGTCGATCGAACAGAGCACAATGAACAGGGGCGAGATTCAATCCGACGCAACCAGCTCGCGAGCGAGTCTTACGAGCGACGTTCGCGGCCAAACAGAAAGGGCCTGATGACTTCGGGTGAACAAACGGCTACGTCGTTCTATGACGCGGTCGGCGGTGCGGATACGTTCCGGCGGCTCGTCGCGGCGTTCTATCGCGAGGTGAAGGCCGACGAGCTGCTGCGCCCGCTGTATCCGGAGGAGGATCTGGGTCCGGCCGAGCGACGGTTGCGGATGTTCCTGGAACAGTATTGGGGCGGTCCGCGCACCTATTCCGATGAGCGCGGCCATCCGCGCCTGCGCATGCGGCATATGCCGTTCAAGATCGGTCCGCTCGAGCGGGATGCCTGGCTGCGCTGTATGCGGATCGCGGTCGCCGAGATCGAGCCGGATGTGTTGGACGATCAGCATCGCCGGGCGCTGCTCGATTACCTGGAGATGGCGGCCAACTCGTTGGTCAACTCGCCCTTCTGAATGTGCCGATCCGCCTGTGCGGGGCGGATTTCCGGTCGCGGGGGACTTGTTTGCTGGCGACGCGCCGAGTGATCATGAATTTGCTGGCGCTGTCGCGCGGTGCCGTTTCGGCCGAGTAACCCGATGCCCCTAGGGTTTTCGGCTTGACACCCAGGAATGCTGGTTATTTGCGGAAACCGGACAAGTTTGCTGACGATGCGGGAATTTGTCGGTGCGCCCTGGCAATATAACGACTGTGACACAGACATCTGCCGTGCCAGCGCCGGTGGATCGCCAAGCACAGTCGTGGTGGCGGTCGGCCGTGTTCTATCAGGTCTATCCCAGATCGTTCGCCGATTCGAACGGTGATGGGATCGGCGATCTCGGCGGCGTGCGTGACAAGCTCGGCTATCTCGAGCTGCTCGGTGTCGACGCGCTGTGGATCTGCCCGGTCATGCGGTCGCCGATGGCCGATGGCGGTTACGACGTCGCGGACCCGCGCGATATCGACCCCATGTTCGGCGGATTGACCGCGCTGGACGAGTTGATCGCCGAGGCGCACGACCGCGGCATCAAAGTGACCATGGACCTGGTGCCGAACCACACCAGTAGCGAACATCCTTGGTTCATCGAGGCTTTGGCCGCGCCGCCGGGGAGTCCGCAGCGGTCTCGCTACATCTTCCGCGACGGCCGAGGGCCGGACGGCGCACTGCCACCGAACAATTGGCCGAGCATCTTCGGCGGCCCGGCCTGGACCAGGGTCACCGAGGCCGACGGCAGACCCGGTCAGTGGTATCTGCATATCTTCGCCCCCGAACAGCCGGACGTGAACTGGGACAATCCGGAGGTCTGGCAGGATTTCGAGAAGACGCTGCGGTACTGGCTGGATCGCGGTGTCGACGGTTTCCGGCTGGATGTCGCGCACGGCATGGCCAAGCCCGACGGCCTGCCCGACATGGTGGACGTCCCCGCGGGGCAGCTCACCCACATCGATGACGACGATCCCCGGTTCAACAATCCGGCCGTGCATCAGATCCACCGCCGCATCCGCAAGGTGCTGGACGAATATCCCGACGCGGTGTCGATCGGCGAGGTGTGGGTGGACGACAACCACCGCTTCGGCGAATATCTGCGCCCCGACGAACTGCATCTGGCCTTCAACTTCCGGTTGGCGGAGACGCCGTTCGATGCCGATTCGGTGCGCGGCGCCATCGACAACTCGCTGGCCGCGGTGGCCACCGTCGACGCGAACCCCACCTGGACGCTGTCGAATCACGATGTCGACCGAGAGGTATCCCGCTACGGCGGCGGCGTGGCGGGCCTGGCCAGGGCGCGGGCCATGGCCCTGGTCGAATTCGCTTTGCCCGGTGCGGTTTTCATCTACAACGGGGCGGAGCTCGGCCTGCCGAACGTCGACGATCTGCCGGAGGCGGTGCTGCAGGATCCGACGTGGGAGCGGTCCGGGCACACCGTTCGCGGCCGGGACGGTTGCCGGGTGCCGATTCCCTGGGAGGGGGGCGAGCCGCCGTTCGGATTCACCACCGGGCAGCCGTGGTTGCCGCTGCCGCCGTCTTGGGCCGAGCTCACGGTGGAGCGACAGTTGGAGCAGCTGGGTTCGACGCTGTCGCTCTACCGGGCGGCGATCGAATTGCGCGGTGTGCGACCGGAATTCGCCGGTCCCGGACTCGACTGGTACGGCAGCCCGCCCGGCTGCCTCGCCTTCCGCAGACCCGGCGGCCTGATCTGCGTGCTCAACGCGTCTCCGGCCCCGGTGGCGCTGCCGCCCGGCACGGTGATCCTGGCCAGCGCCCCGCTGGACGGCGGTCTGCTGCCGCCCGACACGGCCGCCTGGCTGGTCTGAATCGACACGAAGTCAACGATCTTTCGGCCGGTGGCGGAACTACTACACAGCATCGTCTACCGTTGATCCGTGAGCATTCTCGAGACAGTGCTGATCTTCGTCGGCATCCCGCTGGTGATCTACGGCGTGATCGCCGGATTGTCGTTTCTCGGTAAGCCACTCGCCGGCGAGAAGCCGACCCACTTCGACCTCGGTCAGGAGTGGACGGCAGAGCCGGTGCTGTGGAGTGCGACCGACGAGGTGACCGGATCCGGTCACCATGACAGTGGTTCGTCGCATGGCTCCCATGCGGCTATCGAGTCCGCCGCGGCGGAACTGATCGGAGGCCGGGCAAGTGGCAAGTTCTAAATGGCCCGCGGTGGTCGAGGCCGATCTGCCGCACGGATACGCCATCACCAGCAGCGGACGCGTTTCCGGCGTGCACGAGGCCGGTGCCGTGTTCAAGGAGGCGCCGTTCAGCGATCCGGAGCGGCTTGCCATGGACAACGTGCTCACCGAGGCCACTCGGGCGACCAAGGTGCGCTTCAACATCTACATCGGCCACCTCGGCGAGGATCCCGCCGCGGGCGCTGACGCGATCTTCCCGAAGACACCGGAGGCGGCGCGTTCGGTGCTCATCGCCGTCTCCCCGAACGACAAGGCGATCGAGGTGCGCTCCGGCCGCGAGGTCGCCGACCGCGCCAACGACCGGGTTTGCCAGCTCGGTGTCACGGCCGCGCTGAGCTCGTTCCGTCAGGGGCAGCTCATCGATGGCCTGGTGTCGGCGGTTCGCGTGATGGCCGCCGCGATCGGACGTTAGGCTCGCCCGCCCGAATGCTTTTCGGCGCGTCCACCGTAATCGGTGGGCGCGCCGAAGCTTTTGACAGAGTGCACAAATCATTGGCCCGGCTAACAGGCCTGTTGCGACTACCGCAACGCTGCGCCTTGGTGTGTTGTGAAAGCTGACACAGGGAGGTGTTGGCTGTACGACAGATCTCCCTTCAACACACGGTAGGGGAGAAGATGTCGGCACGACGGCTTTCGATGCTCGCCGGTCTCGGCGTCTGCGTGCTCACGGCGGTATCCACCGCGGTGGCCGTGGCGCAGCCACCGATACCACTGCCGAGCGAACGGCAGATCTATCCGGCGGTGGTGCCGCTGACGCCACCCGAGAGCGATCCCTGGTACGCCGATCCGCCGAATCTGGACAGCCTGAACAATGGCGATATCGTGCGGACGCGCGATGTGCAGTCCTATGTGCTCGGCATCCCGATTCCGGTGTCCACCAGGCAGATTCTGTACCGCAGCACCGATGCGCACGGGACCCCGCTGGTCACCGCGACCACGGTGCTGACCCCGGGTATTCCGTGGATCGGGAGCCCGCGGCCGCTGGTGTCCTATCAGGAGGCGATCGACAGCACCGCGAACATCTGCAACCCGTCGTATACGTTGCGGGCGGGGCTGTTCAAGGAGATCGCGCTGACCCAGTATTTCCTGGAACAGGGTATGGCCGTGGTGATCTCGGATTTCAACGGCAAACGCAATACCGCGCTCAGCCCGTCCGAGGGACGGATGGTGCTCGACGGTATCCGGGCCGCCAAGCGGGATCCGGCACTGGGACTCGCCGATTCGGCGGTCGGGCTCTACGGGTATTCCGGCGGCGGAAATGCCAGCGCGTCCGCGGCCGAACTGCACGCGTCCTACGCACCGGAGTTGCCGATCCTCGGGTCGGCGCAGGGCGGTGTGCCGGGCGATAAGAACGCGCTGCTCGACGAGGTGCTCGGGCCGGTGAACCTCGGCAACTTCTTCGCGCAGTGGGCGGTGTGGGTCTTCGTCAACGGGGTTGCCCGGGAATATCCCGACGTGCTGAAACCCGAGGATCTGCTCACGCCCGACGGCGTCGCGCACTTCGACGATATGGGCAACCGCTGCCTGTGGACCGAGATCGCGGCCGGAATGCTCAGCCCGCCGATGTCGACGTACCTGAAGGATCCGAACGTATTGCGGCGGCCCGAGATTCAGCAGGTGCTGCACGACATCAGCTTCGGCGTCGACCCGGCGCACCGCCCCGATATGCCGCTGTTCATGTGGCAGTCCACCACCGACCAGCTGATCCCGCCCCAGGTCATCCACCCGACGATCGAGGCCTACTGCCGAGCGAACGTCGACCTGCGCTACCTGGAAGTGCCGATCAGCGAACATATTTCGGCCGATGTCATCGGCTGGCCCGCCGCGACCGCCTGGCTCAGCTGGGTCCTGCGCGGTGGTAACCCGGGTCCTAAGACCTGCTGACGCCGCGGTTGGGCGCACCGCTGAAGATGTGGGCGGCGGTTCGTCCTCGGACCGGGCCGCTTCCTCTGCTGAAGGTGTGGGCGGCGGTTCCTTCTGGGAACGGGCCGCACCCTTCCGCACCCCTACCGTTCCCCCGGCGACAGCCGGGGGAACGGGATTACAGAGTTACCTCTACTCCTTGTCGAAAGCCCGTGCGCGCAGCGAGCGTTCGATGCCCGCCTTGCCCTCGGACACCAACCGGAGCAGGGCGGGCGGATGGTTGTCGGCGAGGAACTTGTCGGCCACCGCGACCGCCTCCTCGCTGATCGCCCAGCTCGGGTAGAGGCCGACCACCACGGTCTGCGCGACCTCGCTGGAGCGGCGCTCCCACACGCCGGGGATCTCGGCGAAGTAGCGTTCGACGAACGGCGCGAGCAGTTCGCCCTGACCGACCGGCGAGAAGCCGGCGACGATCGCGCGGATGGTGATGTTCGGGACGGCGTCGTCGAACATCGCGGTCTGCCAGGCCTGTTCCTTCACCGCGGCGATCGGCCGCGACGCGCCGGCGGTGGCCGCCTGCCGCTTGCCTGCCGCGGTCGGATCCTTGGCCAGCTCCGCGTCGATGAACGGATGGTCCACCCCGTCGGCGTCGATTTCGCCCGCCGCCGCCAATGCGGTGACGATCCGCCAGCGCAGATCGGTGTCGACGGCGAGCCCCGCGAGCCCGACCTCGGCCGGGTCGGCGTCGAGCAGCTTGCGCAGTACCTCGATGTGCTGGCCGGACAGCTTGGTCGCCAGCAGCCCGTTGACGAAGGCCAGCTGGTGATCCGAACCGGGCGCGGCGGCGCGGGACAGCTCCAGCAGCCGGTCGGCGTAGCCGGTCCAGCCGGAGGCGGCGAGCCATTCGGGGTCGGCGTACGCGGCGAGCGCGGTGTTGGCCTGCATCAGCAGCCGTTGCACCACGCCGACCTCGGTTTCCGCGCCGATGCCGCGCTGCACCAGCGCGACGAAATCGCGGGCCCGCATCTCGGCCTGCCGCGTCATCTCCCACGCCGCCGACCAGGCCAGGGTGCGCGGGAGCGGTTCGGCGATATCGCCGATCCGGTTGATCAGCACGTTCAGCGAATCCGGGTCGAGACGGACCGAGCAGTAGGTGAGGTCGTCGTCGTTGACCAGCACGAACTTCCCGCGCGGCACGCCGACCAGCTCCGGCACCTCGGTGCGTTCGACGGCGTCCAGGTCGAGCTCGACGCGCTTGGTGCGCACCAGCTTTCCGTCCTGGTCGTCGTAGACGCCGATGGCGAGGCGATGCACCCGGCGCTCACCGGCGCCCGGCGCGGCACCCTCCTGCACCACGGCGAACGAGGTGAATTCGCCCGCCTCGTTCACGGTGAAGTCGGGGCGCAGGATGTTCAGGCCCGTCGTCTTCAACCACTGTGCGCCCCAGGTGGAAAGGTCACGGCCGGAAGCCTTTTCGAGCGCGCCGAGCAGATCGTCGAAAGTGGCGTTGGCATAGGCGTGTTCGGTGAAGTACTGGCGCAAGCCGGTCAGGAACGGCTCCAAACCCACATAGGCCACAAGCTGTTTCAGCACGCTTGCGCCCTTGGCGTAGGTGATGCCGTCGAAGTTCACCTCCACCGCGGCCAGATCGGGAATGTCGGCGGCGATGGGGTGGGTGGACGGCAGCTGGTCCTGCCGGTACGCCCACGACTTCTCCGCATTCGCGAAAGTGGTCCAGGCGCTGGTGTATTCGGTCGCCTCCGACTGGCACAGCACCGAGGCGAAGGTGGCGAACGATTCGTTGAGCCACAGGTCGTCCCACCACTTCATGGTGACCAGGTCGCCGAACCACATGTGCGCCATCTCGTGCAGCACGGTCTCGGCGCGGCGCTCGTAGGAGGCGCGAGTCACCTTGGAGCGAAAGACGTAGTCCTCCAAGAAGGTTACCGCGCCCGCGTTCTCCATCGCGCCGGCGTTGAACTCCGGTACGAACAGCTGGTCGTACTTGCCGAAGGCGTACGGCACGCCGAAACTCTTGTGGTAGAAGCCGAAACCCTGCTTGGTCTCGGTGAACAGGCGCTCGGCGTCCATGTATTCGGAAAGTGAAGCGCGGCAGTAGATTCCGAGTGGGATGGTGCCGTGCTCATCGGTGTACTCATCGGTCCATCGAGCGTACGGCCCGGCGATCAGGGCGACCAGGTAGGTCGACATCCGCGGCGTGGTCGCGAAGACGTGCTTACCCGGATCCGGTTGGGTCGCAGCGCTGTTCGAGATCACCTGCCAGTCGGACGGTGCGGTGACCGTGATATCGAAGGTGGCCTTGAGATCCGGTTGATCGAAGCACGCGAACATCCTTTTGGCGTCGGCGGTTTCGAACTGCGAATACAGGTAGACGGCCTGGTCGGTGGGATCGACGAAGCGGTGCAGGCCCTCGCCGGTGTGCGAGTATTCGCAATCGGCCTCCACCACCAGCTCGTTGCGCTCGGCCAGGCCGGTGAGCGCGATGCCCTTGGCCTCGTCATAGTCGCCGATCTCGACGGGGGCGCCGTTGAGCACGGCCGAGCGCACACCGCGCGCGACGATATCGACGAATGTGCTCGCGCCCGGCGTCGCGGTGAACGTCACCGTGCTGCGGGAGAAGAAGGTCTGCTCGCCCGGCTTGCCGGCCCCGTCGGTGAGGTCGAGGTCGATGCGATAGTTCTCGACCCGCACTGTCGCGGCGCGTTCGATCGCCTGGTCGCGAGTCAGATTCGGTGCGGACAATTGGGCTCCTTCGTTGTCGAAGAACTGAGCACGGGCGGCACTCACGATGCCACCTCGGCGTGGTCGCCCGCGCGGGGTTTTCCTCGCTCAACCCTAGTCACTGCCCGCCGGTTGCCGCGGCGGAGTCGAATCGGTCATGGGATGCGTGTGGCTCGACGGTCCGAGGAGGTCACCGCGCCTACCGCCGCTGACCCGGCACGGCGGGCTCGGCGGTATTGTGCGGGTGCCGGGAACAGCCGAGGAATGTGGAGGTCTGCGTTGAAGCATGTGCACGCCGGGAAGGTGCGTGACCTGTACGAGGACGGTGACAGCCTGCTGCTCGTCGCCTCCGATCGGGTCTCGGTGTACGACGTGACGCTGCCGACGCCGATTCCCGAGAAGGGTGCGCTGCTGACCCAGCTGTCGAACTGGTGGTTCGACTTCTTCACCGATGTGCCCAATCACGTGCTGTCGGCCACCGACGTGCCCGCCGAATTCGCCGGGCGCGCCATCCGCTGCAAGCCGCTGAAGATGGTGCAGGTGGAATGCATCGCCCGCGGTTATCTCGTCGGACTCGGGCTGAAGGAATATCAGCGCACCGGTGCGGTTTCGGGTGTGCAGCTGCCGCCCGGACTGGTCGAGGGCGACAAGCTGCCCGAGCCGATCTTCACGCCCACCACCAAGGCGTCCGAGGGACACGACGAGTTCATCACCTTCGACGACGTGGTGGCCCAGGAGGGGCGCGAGGTCGCCGAACTGCTGCGCGAGCGCACGCTCGACATCTACTCGCGCGGTGCGGCGCATGCGGCGCAGCGCGGTGTGATCATCGCCGACACCAAACTCGAATTCGGTTGGGACGGTGACGTTCTCACCCTCGGAGACGAGGTGCTCACCTCCGACTCGTCGCGCTTCTGGCCCGCCGACGAATGGCAGCCCGGTCGCACGCAGCGGTCCTTCGACAAGCAGTTCGTCCGCGACTGGGCCACCTCCACCGGCTGGAATCAGGAACCGCCCGGGCCGGAAATTCCGGCCGATATCGTCGAGGCCACCCGTAAGCGGTACGTTCAGGCGTACGAGCTGATCACGGGCCGTGCCTGGACCGGGGTGCCTGCCTGAGACCGTTCCTGTGTAGCGTCCGGCGTTGGCCAGGCGACTCGATGTGGCCCGGTGTCGCGAACCGACGCATCGAAAGTTGGCCGACGCCGGAAAGTCAACCGCTGTGCGGGAATTGGCGATCTCAGTCGCCCATCACCGTACCGGCGGTGCGCCGATTCGCGATCAACTCGGCGAGCCGGTCGAGCAGCGGCCGTTGACCGGCCCCGAGTTTGTCCGCGGCGGTGGCCAAATCGAACCAGCCCGCGCGGTCGATCTCCGGAAACTCCGCCAGCTTGCCGGATTTCGGCGGCCATTCCATCTCGAACGTTCCCGGCACGATGGCGCCCGCATCGAGGTCGCCCTCGATCGCCCAGGCGGACAACTGCTTTCGGCTTTTGCCGCTGCCGTACGTCACATCGCCGAGCGCAACCCATTCGCCATCCGGCACCGGCAGCCCCAACTCCTCGGTGAACTCGCGGGCCGCCGCCGCCCGCGGCTCTTCCGTCGCGGGGTCGTACTCACCCTTCGGCAGCGACCACGCGCCGCTGTCCTTCTTCGCCCAGAACGGCCCACCCATATGCCCGAGCAGTACCTCGGTGGTATCGGTCATCCGGAACAACAGAATCCCCGCACTGAATTTGGCCACCATGAGTTGGCAGTTTGCCTCATCGGGCGGGCGACCGGATAACCCGAGGTCCCGAAGGCCCGGCGCGACGGGCCGGCCGAACTGGGTTTCGATGACTCTGTGAACGAACTGCTGCGCCGCCTTCCCGACATCCCGATCCTTCGCAACCGCTGTCGGGCGATGGCCATACTCGATGCTGTTCTCAGCCCGGAGTGGGAATACCGCTACTACTCGTTCGACAGTCGTTGGGGCGACGGTGCGGAGATGGCCTCGATGCGCAACGGCTCCGGTGACAACTGGTTCATCGTCTTCTCCGGCGCCGGCGTCTACGGCCGGGGCTTCGACCACGAGGCGCCGAATGCCCCACAGGTCCTCGATGCCGTGCCTCCGGTCTTCGGTCCCTATGTCACGGAGCCGGCGTTCGCCGCCCACGATGGTTCCCCTCTTGCCACCGTGTGCTTCTGGCGTGAACCCCGCGACACCGCCTGGGGCGTGTCGGCCGCCGACCGCGGTGGCCGGGGTTTGTTCGAGCTGCTGGTCGAAGGCACACCCGAGGCGTACCGGGACTGGGCCGAGAACTACTACGAGACCGAGGTCAGCCTTTCCGCCGTCCAGCACGTATACGCCCTGCAACCACTTACCCCCACCGTGCTGGCCGAACTCGATCCCGACATCGAATTCGCCGATCTAGAGCAAGACATCATCCAAATCGATTACCCGCATTGAGAATTCGCTCCAACACGCTCACAACCATCTCGGCCGGTGCCGGAGCGAAGATGTCCACCACCTCGAGCTCCGCACCTTTTCGGCACCGGACCGATCGCGAACTGTGACCTCGTGGCTGGAGGCCGGACAGACCGCGGCACGCCTGGAAACCGGTTACAGCAGATACACTGCGCGGCAACGGCTTCCACTGTGCAGACCGCCCGATCAGCGGCATGAGGAGCGGCGTAGTCGTGGTGGTTGGGTTTGCCGGGAGGGAGATCAGAGACCCGCCCGTCGGCGGGCGAATCCGATTCGCCCGCCGCCTCGCCCGTGCTCTACTACTTGTAGATGGTGAGGGTGCCTTTGGTTGTCGCGCTTGTCAGGCCCGGGCAGGATTTCGATTCCTTCTTCGTCAGAGTGTCCTTATCTATAGCGGTGTCGCCCGTGAAGTCGTTTCCGTCCTCGATGATGAGCGTGAACTCGCCGGTGCCGTTACCTTTGAACTTGCTCTGCTTCGACGCCTTCTGCTTGAACGTGGTGGTGGACCCGTCCGACCAAGACATCTCGCCACGGCCCTCGTGGCTCTCGACAGCGTCGCACGACGCGAGTTCGGTGCCCATCGCGACGGATCTCTCCGGGTACACCTGGGGTGTGGATCCGTCCGGCAGCTTGCAGTTGTCGTAGTGTTTGGTGTTCTCCCAGTCGACCTTGGCCTTGGTGTCGGTGATCCCGGCGCCGAGCCAGGTGACGTTGCCGGTCTCGTCGCACGTCATGACAACGGTGTCGGGCTTGGCCGCCGCGGGCGCCACCCACCCCGGCGCACCGAACGACACGGCCCCGGCCAGCACGCCCGCGACAATCACGCCGCTAGGTTTGCACCGGCCTGGGAACGATTCACCCGCACGGTTTCTGACCCGACCAACTCGCACTGATTCTTCCCCTGTCCTCAGATCGAATGTTCAGTTTCGGTTCTCTGCAGGGCCGAAGCGACGGATCGGGATGGTGACCTGCCTGGACCCCTCGATATTCGTTTCCACAAATGATTCCGGATGGGATGGTCGGTGCCGTAACCGTGCCGCTGACGATGGCCGCCTGAACCCACAGGCACTATCGGATGTTCGCGAAATCGACTGGCGACCAACGGCTACGGCTCGCCCGAACGCCCGGAACGCAGCATGGGAGGATGGTGTAGGGAGGACGGATGGAGCCGCAAGCACGTGTACGGTACGAAGTCGTTCGATGTTCGGTGTACGGCCACGCGCCGTATGGGCTCCTGATCGAATCCGAGGACGGCGAACGCGGATTTGTGGACAGCTCATACATCACGGACAATCCGGGCGAGCCGTGGCCTGCGGTCGGCCAACAATTGCGCTGCGTCGTTTTGTGCTATACGGGCGATGGCAGGCTCTGCGCTGCGGCAATTCCCCTCTACGTCGAGATGGTCGCCGCAGCAGACGACCCTGCTGCTGCGGCCGATCAGTGGGGTTCGCTCACAGGCAGAGGGCGACAGCACGACTGACGCGCCTCTCGGCCCGTGCGCGCATTCCGCGGGATCGCCTGTCAGCCAACGGGTGTGGCTCACTTGATCGCCGACCGCTGGTGGCGAGGTTGAGAGCACCCGCCATCGCGTAGGTCGATCGAGAAGATCAGAATGGCGGTAATGATCGAGCCGGAGAGGGATATCGAGACGATTTTCGATTCTCGGGGAACTGCGCTGGCACACTACGAGCCGGGGCGCCGTGGTGACCGGCAGTGGGCGGAGGACTTGCGCTGGGCCGATCCTGGTGATCAGAGCGCGGTGACACCGATCCTGCGGGCACTGCCAGGTTGGGGCGCGACCACGGATGCCGACCTGGGCGCCGCACTGTTGAATGCGGGCGCCCACCGTGTGCGGCTTTTCCACACCTACACACGAGATTTGACCGGGATGGCGCCGATCGAGCCCGAACTACCGTCGGGGCTGCGACCTGTCCCCGCATCCGAGGTTGCGCCCGCCGCTCTGCAGGACGCATTCTCGGCTGCTTATCCATCGGCTCATCCCGACCATGATGTCGACGGGTTGCAGACGCTCGCCGCACTGTACGACGGCTCGCTCATGGGTCCACTGCTGCCGTGTAGCACCGTGGCATGGGATGGGCGACGTGCGGTCGCCGCGGTCCTCGTCCAGGACACCGGCGGTGAGCCGCCGCTGGAAGGCGCCTGGATCTCCGACGTCTTCCGCCGCCCCGGCCCCGATCACGCCGGGCTCGGTGCGCTACTGCTGCGGGTCGTCCTGGCCCGCGCGGCGTCGTCGGGCATTGCGGCGCTGGGGCTGTCGGTGACCGACGGCAACCCGGCCCGCATCGTCTACGAGCGAATCGGTTTCCACCACACCGCAAGCTGGATCGATCTGATTTTCCCGGCATCGCAACCGACCACATAACCTTCGAAACCTTTTCCGGCGCAGACGATGCCGAGCGAACAGACATGCTCATCGGCATGGGACGAGTTAGAAAGTCATGTCTCCCAACCGGTTCGGACAGTTGGCCAACGCACGCCGTAAGCGCGGATGATTTCTAACCCAGATCGGCGGCCTCACCGGCAGAGTCGATCGCTGACCCACCCCGGCTAGGGGTAGTCGGGCCAGGTCCACTCGGTGTTCGTCTTGGCGTCGGCCGCGACGGCGGAAACACGCTCTCTGAGAAGGCCATCGAAAACGTCTGTCCACGAGCCGTTTCCGCCGATGATCACCGTATCGAGCGACTCGATCACCACATAGACCTCGGACTCGCTTCGCTGCTTGATCTCCACGTTGAAATCCCAACCACCTTGGAACTCCTCCGCCAACAGTTGCTCGACCGCGGTCTTCACAGACTGTGCTTCATGAAGATCGGCAAGACCTATCACCGTTGCGGGGTCTATCTCGCTAACGGTGTTTCCGGCGTTGTTTCTCAGTAGGTTTGGGCGTCGGGCCAGCGGTCGGCGAAGGTGATCGCGAAGGCGTTGACCGCGGGTTTCCATCGCATGGTCCATCGTGCCCGACCCTGCCCGGTGGGGTCGAGGGATCGGGTCACCAGATACAGGCATTTCAGCGCGGCTTGCTCGGTGGGGAAATGCCCGCGGGCCTTGATCGCGCGCCGGTAGCGGGCGTTGAGCGACTCGATCGCGTTCGTGGAGCAGATGACGCGTCTGATCTCCACGTCGTAGTCCAGGAACGGGATGAACTGTTCCCACGCGTTGTTCCAAAGCCGCACGACCGCACCGTATTTCGCGCCCCACTGCTCGGTCAGCTCGTCCAGCGCGGCGCGGGCGGCGTCGGCGTTGACCGCGGTGTAGATCGGCTTCACATCCCGTTTGAGCGCGTCCCAATGCTGACGAGACACCAGCCGGAAGGTGTTGCGGATCAGGTGGATGACGCAGGTTTGGACAGTGGCCAGCGGCCACACGTTCCCGACCACCTCCGGCAGGCCCTTCAATCCGTCGCAGACCACGAAGAACACGTCTTTCACGCCGCGGTTGCGGATGTCGGTGAGCACGCCCATCCAGAACTTCGCGCCTTCGCCGCCGGTGCCGGCCCACAACCCCAGGACGTCCTTTTCACCGGAGACGGTGACTCCGATCGCCGCGTAAATCGGCCGGTTCGCGACCTGCCCATCTCTGACCTTCACCACGATGGCGTCGATGAAGATCGCCACGTAGATCTCGTCGAGGGGCCGGCACGACCACTCCTGCATCTCCGCGACCACCTTGTCGGTAATACGGGAGATCGTCTCCTTCGATACCGACGCGCCGTAAATCTCGGCGAAGTGCGCCGAAATCTCGCCGGTGGTCAAGCCTTTCGCATACAACGACAACACGATCTCATCCACCCCGGTCAACCGGCGCTGTCGCTTGCGCACGATCTGGGGCTCGAAGCTGCCCTCACGGTCGCGGGGCACATCGATCTGCACGTGCCCACTCGACTCGGTCAGCACCGTCTTCGGACGAGTTCCGTTGCGCACGTTCGAGGTTTCCCGCTCTGCGGGCGCCTCGTGCTTGTCATAGCCGAGGTGATCGGTCATCTCCTCGTTCAACGCCGTCTCGAGGACGGTCTTGGTGAACTGCTTGAGCAGCCCGTCCGGCCCGGTCAGCGACAGGCCCCGCTCCTTGGCCATCCGAACCAACTCCTGGGCGGCCAACTCCTCAGCCGAAGCCTCGACCGGTTTCTTCTTCCTCGTCACCGGATCAAGTGTCGTCATGGTGGCACCTTCCCGCTGAACTTCGTTCAGCGAATAAGGCCGGAACCACCGTTAGATCAACAGTCCCCCGTTGCGTAGAGATCGCAGTTCACAGACACATGGTGGAACCTACCGTGAGACGTGGCGCGACGATCGGGTCTCCGAAATCCGGCACGAGCGCGTGTTCGGAGTCGTCGGGCAGGATGACGATATGAGCGATGCGCTGGACGATGAGATTCGGGATTGGCTACGGCGGCCGTGGTTTTGGGTGATGGGAACGTTGAACCCGGACGGCGGGCCGCAGTTGACGCCGATGTGGGCAGGGCTGGAGACGATCGATGGAACCGAGTGGATCGTCGTCGATACGTCGCGGGGACGGATGAAAGAGCAGAATCTGCGCCGGGATCCGCGATTGTCACTGTGCTCGTTCAGCCCGGACAATCCTTATGATCGCGTCGAGATCCGTGGGCGCGCAGCGGGATTCGTGGAGGGAGCTCCCGCGTCGCGGATCATGGACCGGCTGGCGCAGAAGTATCTCGGCACCGAGACGTTCCCGTGGCCGATCGACGGCGAGGTACGGGTGGCGGTGCTCATCAAGCCCGACTACGTGCATCGAACCATCGGCGTGGAGCCGTTCCGCCCCGGCGTACTGCCCACCTGACCCGGCGATGCGAATGGCCGTGTCGTGTGTCGCCGGTGCCAGTCCAGGACCGCGGTCAGGGTCTGTCTCGCCACCCGCGTCGGGCGGGGCGAATGTCGCAATCGGCATAGCAGATGTTCGGCGACGCAGTCGATCTCGTGGCGCAGGTCGCCCGCACCGCGGCACGAGTGAGTGTTCGGTGACTCGGAAGTGCGGCTGGGTCAGGTGATTTCGAGGGTGGCGGCGATCAGGCGCCACAGTCGCTCGGTGACCTGGTCGGGGGTTGGGGTCGGGGTGATGCGGAGTTGGTGGGCGATGCCGTGGCGGAATCCGCCGATGATGTAGGCGCCGGTACTGTCGGGGTCGAGGTCTGCCGATAGCTCGCCCAGGGCTTGGCCGTTGCGGATGTTGGCGGCGGCGTTGGCGATGATGGTCTGGATATAGGACGATTCGAGCTCGACGAGTTGCGGGTCCAGCGTGGGGCGGTTGAGCAGGATCGGGGCGAGCGGGTCGGCGCAGTGGTAGGCGACGGAGCGGCGGGTGCGTTCGCGTTCGCGAGTGGCCCAATCGGCGTCGGCGGGTAAGTGGGAATCGGCGATGGCGTGCAGAAATCCGTTGTAGAAATCGTCGTAGATCACCGCTAGCAGACCGCTTTTCGAGCCGAAGTGGTGGTAGAGCGCACCGGTGCTGAGTCCGGCGTGGCGGGTGAGCGCGGCGAGTTCCATCACGCCGTTGCCGCGGACCAGCTCGTCGCGGGCGGCGTCGAGAAGTTGTTGACGTCCGATCGGGGCGCGTGCCATGCTCGGGAGCATAACAGAACTCAGTTATGTTACTGATTCGAGGAGCCCCGCATGGGTGTCGAAGTGTCGTCGATACTGGATATGGGCGGCGATCTGGCCGGCTCGCATCGCCGCACCGCGAGCAGCGGTGCCGGCGTCGACTCGGCGGTCGCCGAGGCGGATCTGGCCGCGGTGCAGCGGGACGGGTATGTGATCCTGCCCGATCTGCTCACCCCCGAACAGCTCGACGCGATCCGCGAAGCCGTGGCGCCGCTGTTGGATCACAAGGGCCGCAACCGATTCGAAGGGCACGCGACCCAGCGGGTGTACAGCGTATTGAACAAGACTCGTGTCTGCGACCGGCTTGCCGACCATCCGCGGGTGCTGGCCTTGCTGGATCGGTTGTTCCTGCCGAACTATCTGTTGTCGATGCTGCAGATAATCAACATTCTGCCGGGTGAAAAGGCGCAGATGTTGCACACCGACGACGGCTTCTACCCGCTACCCAGACCGAGAAAAGCGTTGGGGGCCGCCACGATCTGGGCGATCGACGATTTCACCGCCGACAACGGTGCCACCGACATCGTCCCCAACAGCCATTGGCTGGGCAGCGAGATACCCGACGAGGCCGGACGTGAACCTGTGGTGATGGCAGCCGGCTCGTGCGTGTTCTTCCTCGGCACGCTGTGGCACGGCGGCGGCGCCAACCGCTCCGCCGCCCCCCGATTGGCCGTCACCGCTCAATATTGCGAGCCATGGCTGCGCCCGCAGGAAGCGTTCACCCTGTCGACCACCCGCGACACTGTGCGCGCCGTATCCGAGGACATTCGCCGCATGCTCGGTTACAGCATCCATCCGCCGTTCATCGGCCAGGTCGACGGCATGCACCCCAAACGTCTCCTCGAACCCGGCGCCCAACCCGTGTAACACTCAGGCCTACATGCAGTTCGACGGTAATTGCACGCTCATCGGCAGCAGGGGACGTTCAAAGACCATGTCGCCCAACCCATCTGAGCGGTTGGCCAACCCCGCCCGGCGGCATTACAGCGCAGTAGCAACTGGGTGCCCAGCCCATGGTGGCCTGGGTCGGGTGTCTCTCGATAGAGTGGCCCAGTATTCGCCACGGCGGCCCACCCGACATAGGACCCTGGTGTAGCCGGACGCGCTCAACGGAATGTGCATGCGTTGAAAGACTTTGCCGCTCAACCGATCTGAAGGATTGACCAAGGCCCACGCAGCGGCAAGGGCGGATACATGCTGCTGTCAACCGCGTTCACGACGGCGATCTTGTAGTCGGCAGTCGTACTCTCTGCACCTTGCCAGCCAATGGTCCAATCGTGCTGCGACTTCGCGCTCGGACAACACGTACGGTTCGGCGCCGCCATGGGATATGAGGTTCGAGGAGGCCGGGCTCGCGGTCATGTCCAACCCGTGTAGATACTCGAGACCCAGTGCGGCCATAGCGTCCGGTGGTATGCCGACATCAGCACCCGCTACCCACGGCTTCGCCCAGCCATGGGCTGCTTCCCGAGGCAGCTCACCCGCCAGCACTCGCCGCCAAACACTTTCGACCTCAGACCGCTTCGGCCATTCGTCTTCGATCACCACCGAGCTGATTATGGTTCCTCACGCCGCCGCGTGACAGGTACCCGGATAGCACGAACATCGGCATGAGCGCGCGGAGCCGCGCCCCTCCGGCCACCACGAAGGCCACGGTCTGCGGGTATCCCGCCCGGCACGCCCACGGGCTCGACTGAGAGCGTGTCTCATGTGGGGGTGCCGGGTGCGGGGCGGGTTTTGATGTGTGGTTGCTGTTGGTAGTTCCAGTTGCGGATGCGTTGGGCGAGTTGTTGTTGTTGGTCGACTTGTTGTCGGACGAATTCGGTCAGCAGTTGTAGCTGGCTGGATGTGTAGTTGCTCAGCTGGGTTTGTGTGTCGGTGATGGTCTGTTCCCATACTTGGTCGGCGAGTTGCCGCGCTTGGTCGGAGGCTGTGACGATCACCCTGCGGCGGTCTTGCTGATCGGACGTGCGATGAGCGAGGCCGGCCTTCTGCAATCGGTCGACCGCGAAGGTGAGTGCGCCTGGTTTCAGCCCGGCTGTTTCGGCGAGTTCGCTGGCTGTCATCGGGCCGCGGATGATCAGGCAGGACAGGCAGCGTGCGTCGGTGCGGTTGAGACCGAGGCTGTCGCTGATGGCCTGGTCGGCGATGCCGGAGGCGTTCTTGAGGTCCGTCACGGCGCGCATCAGATCTTCGATCAGCTGCTGTTTCGGAGGATTCACCACTGTGCCCGTCCCTGCTGTTCACCGCCTGCCGTTGACCATTATGTGGCTACCGGAACTCGGCCGCGTGTTCGGTCGCCCATTCGGCGAAGGTACGCGGTGGCCGGCCGGTTATCTCTTCCACTGTGTGGGTGATGCCGACTGGGTGGGCAACGGCCGCGGCGAGCTGGCCGAGTACCGCATCCACGATCATCGGCGGCGCGTAACGGGTCATGTCCTCGCGGGCCTGGGCTGCCGGTATCTCCTCGAAGTGAAGTGTGCGCCCGAGCGCGGCACCGATGAGGTCGAGTTGGTCGACATGGGTCAGCGTGTGCGGCCCGCTCAGATAGTGTGCCGCCCGGTCGTGCCCGTCGTCGACCAGCGCCCGGACCGCCACAGCCGCGATATCGCGCTCGTGGATCGGTGAGGTACGGGCTTGGCCGTATGGGGCACGCACCACGTCGCCGGTCCGAACCTGCGGTGCCCAGTGCAGGCTGTTGCCGGCGAACTCGTTGGGGCGCAGGAACGTCCATTCCAGCCGCGACGAGCGGATCGCGTTCTCGAAGCGCGCGTGATGCTCGGCCACCGCGTCGCGCCGGCACTTCACGTCGTCGCGCACGTCGCCGGTGGACAGCAGCACGATGCGCTGCACACCAGCGCGTTCGGCGAGGTCGACAAACCGCTCGGGCGCATCCCCCATCGCCATCAGATAGACGGTGCGCACACCTCGCAGCGCGGCCGTCAGCCCATCAGGTTCCGCGAGGTCGCCGCGCAGCACCTCAGCGGCGCCAGGGATATCGGCGATGTTCGGGTTGCGGGTGAGCGCGCGGACGGGGTGGCCTTCGGCGACGAGTCCGGCAACGACATGCCGTCCGACGCTGCCAGTGGCTCCGGTGACGAGGAACATCAATACTCCAATCAATAGATAATCCAACTATTGTAATATGATGACCGCCTGAACCCGCAGGCATTTCCGCGCATTGCTCATGTCGAAATGATCTCGGCGCGTTGGTCTTTCGGTGTGCCGCATGACGGGCTCGGGAAGCCGCCCGCGAAACGGCGGAAGAGGATGTTCGTCTGTTGCGCGTCGTCATGGTCCTGGCTGGGAACCGATGGCATGCGTCGGGCCCTTCGGCACAGTCCGCCTGCGCGAGTTGGGCACACCCGGCAGAGTGGGGAATATGGACGTGCTGCGTGACTATGCTCTGCTCGCGCTGCGAGCCGATCGGCTGGTGACCGAACATCCCACGGGGAGCTGGATTCTGGATTACCGGGGGCTTGATCAATGGCGGGCTCAGGTGGCGGCCGAGCCCGTGGCGAATCCGGTCGATCTGGTACGGGCCGCGCAGGATCTGGAAGCGGCTGTCGCCGAGGACGATCCCGCCCTGGCGGAGCAGGTGCGGGCGCTGCACACCATTTCCAGACGGCTGGCCGGGGAGCAGCTGCCGCTGCCCGAGCAGGTTCGGGGCATGCTGGGGATCGATGTCGAATGGATTTCCGACGAGGTGTTCGGTGAGGCCCACCGGCTGCTGGACGAGGGCCTGCCCGAGACGAAAGGCTCACTCGCCCAACGGTTACACGCCTGGCGCACCGCGCACAGCCTGCCGACGGGCCGGGCCCGGCGGCTGTCGGAATTGATCCAGCGGGCGGTGGCCGAGGCGCTGCGACGGGCCGAGGCGCTGCTGCCGTTGCCCGAGAACATCGATGTGACAGTGAAATTCGCGCCCGGGCCATTCCGTGGACTGCATCGGGGCGGAACCGAGGGGACGGTGTTCGTCGATACGAACCTGCCGTTCAACCTCGCCGATCTGTTCTACGTCGTTGCCCACGAGTCGATTCCGGGACACATCTGCGAATTCATGATGAAGCAGATACATCAGGGGCACCGGCCCGACATCCAGGTGCGCTTCATGCCGTCACCGGCGTACGTGGTGTCCGAAGGGATCGGACTGCATGCCCCGCAGCTGCTGTTTCCCGGCGACGAGGCACAGCACTGGCTGCTCGACAATGTCGAAGAACTCCAACCCGATTCGAGCAATTACGCCAAGATCCAGCACGCCCGCAATATCCTCTGGGGTGCATACTGCAACGCGTCGCTCCTGCTCGCCGACGCGACACCCTGGCCGAAGGTCCACGAGTATCTGGCCGATACCACGCTGGCCGCCGACGACGAATTGGCCTTCATGAGAGGCTTTCTCGGCACACCGTTCACCGAGTCCTACATCTTCACCTACTACCACGGCTGGCGTCTGCTGCGACCACACCTGACCGATCCGGCTTTCCTGCGGCGAGCGCTCACCGAACAGCTCGCGGTTTCCGCACTGCCGGACGCCCGGAACGCGGCATAGAGGGGATGGTGCGCTAGCAGGGTATGTGAAATACTCACGGACCCAACCGGTTCCGGTATGGACCGAGTATCACCGGTTGACCAGGGATCGTTCTCTCTGCTAACTTCCCGGTCGGAACTCCATCCAGACCGAGGAGCACTGAAGCCTATGTCGGCGCGCTCATGCGGGCCGCTGTGTTGCACCGACCAGGACAACTGAGCCTGGGGATCGGCGCTGTTCGGCTCGCCTCCTTGCCAATTCTGGATTTCTTCGCCTCCGATCAACGCTGCAGTACGGCGTCGGCTGGACGCGGCTCACAAGGAGTTTCCCCATGTATAGCAAGACCGTCCTGATTTCCGGCGCGGGCGTCGCGGGACAAGCCCTGGCCTACTGGCTGCACCGGTATGGCTACACCCCGACCGTGATCGAACGCGCGCCACGGCACTACGGCACCGGGTTCGACGTTGACGTGCGCGGACCCGCGCTGGACGTACTCGACCGGATGGCGTTACTCGAGCAGGTTCGCGCACACCAGACACCGCGCCGCGACACGGTACTGCTCGACGGAGACGGCAACCAGGTGGACGTCCTGCCCCCGGAGATTTTCGCCGGTGACGTCGAGATCCACAACCGCGACCTCCTGCGCATCCTGTACTCGGCCACCCGCAACGAGGTTCGCTACCTGTTCGGCAACTCGATCACCGGTCTTCTCCGGCGTGATGATGGGGTCCGGGTGAGTTTCGAACGGGGGGAACCAGAGGACTTCGATCTCGTGGTCGGCGCGGACGGAATCCATTCCACCGTCCGCGAGATGGTTTTCGGTGCGGAATCGAACTTCATCCACCACTTGGGAATCGCCTTCGGGGCCTTCACAACTCGCGATTACCTGACGCTCGGCAATCGCGGCATGCTGTATCGGGCTCCGGGTATCTCCGTCGGCGTGAACGGCCGCAGCGACCTGGGCGAACTCCACGTGGTCGTTTCGTTCGCCGCGGATGCCCTGGACCCCGGTCGGTACGACATCGAGCAGCGCAAGAAGATCGTCGCGGACCAGTGCGCTGGTCTGGGCTGGGAAACACCCCGCCTCATCGCTGCGATGCGAGACGCGCCGGACTTCTTCTTCGGCACGATCAGCCAGATCCGGATGGATCGCTGGGCGCAAGGCCGGGTCGTGCTGGTCGGCGACGCCGCCTATTGCGCTGCGCCGACCTCCGGGCGGGGCACGTCACAGGCGCTGATCGGCGCGTACATCTTGGCCGGTGAACTCGCCACGGCCCGAGATCACACCGAAGCCTTCGCCGAATACGAACGCCAACTGCGCGGCTACGTGGCCGGAAATCAGCGAATCGGGCGACGGACCGCCCGCTGGTTCCTGGAACCGGATGCCGACGCAGAGCACGACGCGGCGGACACCCCGGTCGCAGTCAACGATTACCTGTCCTGAAGGGAAGGGGGCCCTCGCACGCGAGGGCCCCTTTGGTTCCACCTCGGACTGACCGAGCTGCGCTCGCTCATCGGCTAGTTAGAGACTGGTATCAGGATCGAATTGCGGCCTGGATTTGGTCCAGGTGCCCGGTGGGATGCTCTCTCATGCGGCTGCCCACCGTGTGTTTGGTGTGGCTCTCTAATTGGCTTGCCTCCCATCGGGTGCCGTGCCGGGAGTGGCTCGAAAGGTGGTTTGCCCGCGGCTCGAACTAGCGGTGCCATTATGGAGCGTTAGCATGTGAACCCATCCGCCCGCGGAGTCCTGCCGAGAATCTGACGCGGGACAGAGGCGGCCACTAACCGGAAAGGGCGCCGACCAAGTGGGTGAATCGGGTGGTGTTGATATTGCCGCCGGAGATTACGATGCCGACGCGGGCGTCGGGGAGTGAGATCTGGTCTGCCAGTAGGGCGGCGACTCCGGCGGCGCCGGTTGGTTCGGCGACGATTTTCATGGTGTCGAAGAGGAAGGACATGGCTGTTGTCAGTTGGTCGTCGGTGACCAGTGCGATTTGATCCACCAGTCTGCGGTTGACGGCGAAGGTGAGTTCGCCCGGAGTTTCGTTGGCCTGCGCGTCGGCGATGGTGTGGGGCACCGGAATTCGGATCCGGTGGCCGGCTTCCAGCGAACGCTTGGTGTCGTCGCCGTCGACGGGTTCGACGCCGATGATGCGGGCGCCTGGGGACAGCGCGGTGACGGCGGTGGCGCATCCGGCCATCAGCCCGCCACCGCCGATGGGCGTGAGGAAGGCGTCCAGCGGTCCGGTCTCTTCGATGAGTTCGAGCGCCGCGGTGCCCTGTCCGGCCATCACCTGCGGGTGGTCGAATGGCGGAATCGGGGTTCGGCCGTGCTCGGCGGCCAGGGCTTCGCCGATCGCGGTCCGGTCCTCGGTGTAGCGGTCGTATGTGACGATCTCGGCCCCATATTCCTTGGTGGCGGCCAACTTCGAGGCCGGGGCGTCGGCGGGCATCACGATGACCGCCGAGGTGCCGAGCAGCCGCGCGGACAGCGCGACCGCCTGCGCGTGGTTACCGGAGGACCAGGCCACCACACCGCGCGCGAGTTGTTCGGCGGTCAGCTGGGAGATCGCGTTGTAGGCACCGCGGAATTTGAAAGCGCCGACGCGCTGGAAATTCTCGCACTTCAGAAACACTTCGGCCCCGACGCGCTTGTTCAGCACGCGGGAGGTGAGCACGGGTGTCCGGTGCACGACCCCCGCCAACCGACCCGCCGCCGCACGCACGTCATCAATGGTGAAATCGTCCGCCACGCAAGGCATTCTGTCATCCGACACGGCCCACCTGGTCGTAAAACGCTTCGCGTGGCTAACATTCCCTGATGGTGTCGGCTGATAGGTTGGTCGCGTTCGCGGCGATGTCGCTTGTGTTGCTGGCGATTCCGGGCCCGAGCGTATTGTTCCTGATCGGGCGCGCGCTCGCGCATGGGCGACGCACGGCGTTGGCGACGATTGTCGGCAGCGCGATCGGCGCCTACATATTGGTGATCGCCGTCGCTTTCGGCGTCGGCGCGATCGTGGAACGGTCGGTCATCGCGTTCACGGTGCTGAAGTGGGCCGGTGCCGGGTATCTGATCTATTTGGGGGTCAAGGCACTTCGGCAGGGTCGGTCGTTGCGGACCGCCATAGCCGGTGAGTCCGTCGCACATCCGGGGTTGCGGTCGATGTGGGAAGGGCTTGCCGTCGAGGTGGGCAATCCGAAAACCATCATGTTCTTCGTTGCGGTGCTGCCGCAGTTCGTCGATCGCGGCGCGGGGCATGCCACTGTGCAAATGCTGGTGCTCGGGTTGGTTTTCACGCTCCTCGGTCTCTTGTCCGACAGCGTGTGGGGACTGGCGGCGTCGATGGCGCGGGACTGGTTCGGTCGCTCGCCGCGCCGACTGTCGATGGTCGGCGGCGCCGGTGGACTGACGATGATCGGCCTGGGTGTCGCCGTCGCCGTGACCGGTCGCAACGATTGAATGAGCCTGGCGCAAATAGGCTGTGCCACAACGGCGGTCAGCCTATTTCGAACGGATTCACAGCCGACGCAACTGCGCGGCCCGGATGGTGAGGTAATCCCGCTCGGCAAGGCTGGTGGTGCGTTCGGCGGCAGCGGTGTACGCGGCGATGGCCGCGCGGTAGTCGCCCGCCATTTCGTGCAGGTGACCGCGCACCGCGGCCAGACGATGATTGCCCGCGAGGTCGTCGACGAGGGTGTCGGTGAGTTCGAGGCCCGCGGCGGGCCCGTGCACCATGGCGACGGCGACGGCGCGGTTCAACGTCACCATCGGATTCGGTGCCAGGCGCTCGATCATGTTGTACAGCACGAGGATTCGATCCCAGTCGGTGTCCTCGGCGCGGGCGGCCTCCGCGTGCAGCGCGGCGATGGCGGCCTGAAGTTGATAGGGGCCGGTCAACCCCCGTGCCAGCGTGCCGGTGACGAGCCGGACGCCCTCGGTGATCAGCCCGCGGTCCCATAGGGCGCGGTTCTGTTCGGCGAGCGGGATGAGCTCTCCGTGCGGGCCGCTGCGGGCGGCGCGGCGGGCGTCGGTGAGCAGCATCAGCGCGAGCAGGCCGGTGATCTCCGTATCGTCGGGCAGCAGCCGGTGCATGGCCCTGGTGAGCCGAATCGCCTCGCCGGACAGGTCGGTTCGGTGCAGGCCGGGTCCGGAGGTGGTGGTGTGGCCCTCGGTGAAGATGAGGTACAGCACGTGCAGCACCGCGCCGAGTCGTTCCCGCCATTCGGCGTCGCCGGGCCGCGCGAATGGCCGCTCCAGCGTCGACAGTTTCTGTTTGGCGCGCGAAATGCGTTGCGCCATGGTGGCTTCCGGTATCAGGAAGGCGCGGGCGATCTCGCCGGTCGTGAGCCCGCCGACGGCGCGCAGGGTGAGCGCGATGGCGCCGGCCGGGGACAGCGCCGGATGACAGCACAGGAAGAACATGTCCAGGGTGTCGTCGCGGTCGACGGCCGCGGCATCGGGCACGTCACGCTCGAAAGCCGTTGTCTCCCTGCGTCGCCGGGCGATTTCGGCGCGCACCGCATCGGTCATCCGCCGCTGGGCGACCTGGATGAGCCAGCCGCGCGGATTGTCCGGCAGCCCGTCCGCAGGCCACTGGGTGGCGGCCGCGAGCAGTGCCTCCTGTACCGCGTCCTCGGCGGCGCCGAAATCGCCGAACCGGCGCACCAGCGTGCCGAGGACCTGCGGCGCGAGTTCGCGCAGCAGGTCCTCGGTCGACGAATCAATCACGGGCGCAATAGGTTTCGAGCGTCAGTCCGATGTGGCCGGTACATCGAGCACCGCACGCACCTCGATGTATTCGCCGATCGGCTTGCCGCCGGGCCCGGGCGCGGCGGACGCCTGCCCCGCGATCTCGTAGGCGCGCTGCGGCGAATCGACATCGACGATCCAGTATCCGGCCAGGAATTCCTTGGTCTCCGGAAACGGTCCGTCGGTGACCACCGGCGCGGACCGGCCGTCGGAGCTGACGATCCGCGCCTCGGCCGGGCCCGCAAGGCCCTGCGCGTCGACGAGTTCGCCGGACCGCTGCAGTTCCGCGCCGAGTGCCCGCTGAAAGTCGATGTGCGCCTGGATATCCTCGGGCGCCCACTCGGATATCGGCGTATCGCAGAAGGCGGCGGCCGTGTAGGTCTTCAGCAGCATGTACTTCATGGCTCGAACTCCTTTGTGTGGGATGTGTTCACCAGGAGGTCGGTGCCCGCCCGCCGCATTCTACGTATTTCGATGTGACTCCGGTCACAGTGAAGTCGAGGTATCGGCGATCCGGTCAGGGGCCACCGGGTCGCCCGACAGGATGAGCTCCTTGATCCGGTCCCCGGCATCCCAAATGTTGACGTTCATCCCGGCCAGCACCCGATTCGCGCCGTCGAGCCAGAACGCGAGGAACTCCCGGGCCGCCTTGTCGCCGCGCACCACCACCCGCTCGTAATCGCCCGGCCCGGCGTAACCGGTGTACTCCATGCCGAGGTCGTACTGATCGGTGAAGAAATAGGGCAACCGGTCGTAGCTGCCCGGTTTGCCGAGCATGGTCGCCGCCGCGACGGCGGGCTGGTTGAGCGCATTCGCCCAGTGCTCCACCCGGATTCGCCGCCCGAGCACCGGATGCTGCTGCTCGGCGATATCGCCGACCGCGACGATATCCGGATCGCTCGTGGTGAGGCTCGCGTCGACGAGCACGCCGCCGTCCACTTCGAGCCCGGCCGCCCGTGCCAGGTCGATATTGGGTGCGGCGCCGATCGCGACCAGCACCGCATCCGCCTCGACGACACTCCCGTCGGCCAGCCGCACACCGGTGGCGACATCGGTGGCGATACCGTGCGTGGTGACGATCTCGGCGACCTGCACGCCGAGCCGCAGATCGACACCATGCGCCCGATGCAGGTCCGCGAATACCGCGCCCATCTCCGGGCCGAGCGCGCCGAGCAGCGGCTGTTCGGCGGATTCCAGTATCGTCACCTCGACCTCGGCGGCCCTGGCCGCCGCCGCGACCTCCATACCGATCCACCCGGCCCCGATAATCGCCAAACGCCTTGCGCTGCGGAACAATTCGATCAGCGTGTCGGAATCTTCGATGGTGCGCAGGGTGTAGACGTTCGGCGCGTCCGCGCCGGGGATGCGCAGCGTGCGCGGTGCCGAACCGGTGGCCAGCGCGAGTTTGTCGTACGGCAGGGTCGACCCGTCGGGCAGCGTCACCGTCCTGGCGGTCCGATCGATCGCGGTGACGCTGGTGCCGAGGCGCAGATCGATGTGGTGATCGCGGTACCACTGCGGCGATTCGACGGTGAATTCGATGAGCGATTTCTTGCCGAGCAGATGCTCCTTGGACAGCGGGGGCCGCTCGTACGGGAGTTGGTCCTCGGCGGCGAGCAGCGTCACCGATCCGGCGAAATCGTTGGCGCGCAAGGCTTCCGCCAGTTTGGCCGCGGCCAGTCCGCCGCCGACGATGACGAAATGCTGTCCCGAGGTCATATCCGGCTCCCTGCTCGGTTCCAGTTACTCCTGTCCGGTCAACCCTACTGGCGCGGGGCGGTCGGGGCCGTCGGATCCGGACAGAAGTCGCGTCCGAAATGGGGAACGAATCGGCCTACGGCATGGTTGGTTCGGTATATGCGGTGGCGGGTTCACCGCTGCGCGCAACACGACCGAGAGGAAGCCCGTGAGTAACAAAGACCTCGCCGAATTCTGGTTCGATCCGCTGTGCCCGTGGTGTTGGATCACCTCGCGCTGGATTCTCGAGGTCGAGAAGGTGCGCGATATCGAGGCCAAATTCCACGTGATGAGCCTGTCGGTGCTGAACGAGAATCGCGAGGGCCTGCCCGAGCAGTACCAGGAGTTGCTGGCCACCGGTTGGGCGCCGGTCCGGGTCTGCATCGCCGCCGCGCAGGAGCACGGCGACAAGGTGCTGCTGCCGCTGTACACCGCGATGGGCACCCGCATTCACAACCGCCGCGAGGAGTACCGGCGCGATTCCCGCAAGGAAACGCTGGCCGCCGTGATCGCCGACTCGCTCGCCGAGGTCGGCCTGCCCGCCGAACTGGCGAAGGCCGCCGACAGCACCGACTACGACGAGGCGCTGCGCGCCAGCCACCACGCGGGTATGGACAAGGTGGGCCCCGATGTCGGCACCCCCACCATCCACATCAACGGCGTCGCGTTCTTCGGCCCGGTGATCTCCCGGATCCCGCGCGGTGAGGAGGCGGGCAAGCTGTGGGACGCGTCGGTGACGCTGGCCAACTACCCGCACTTCTTCGAGCTGAAGCGGACCCGCACCGAGGATCCGGAATTCGACTGAATTCGCCCACTACGGAACGGGTTTCGGCGGCAGCGCCGGAACCTCTCCGTACGGTTGATAATTCGGCGGGAACGGCGCGGGCGACGGCCGCAGGAACAGCTTGCCGTGCCTGCTGCGGTCGCGCAGCGCCGCCATCCGCCAGGTGAGCACCGGATGGCTGGCCATGGCATTGACCATCCAGACGAAGAAGCCCTTCTCCTGTGCGGCCCGGTCGGCCATCTCGTCGAAGCCGACCAGGGTGTTCATATATTTGCCCGCGGCCAGCGTGCCCATCGCGGTGGGTGCGCCCTGGTGGCGGTTGCAGTAGCCGTGATTGTCGGCGGTGTACTCCTGCGCGCGGCTGAGGCTGCTGCCGAGGATCGGCAGGAACGGTGCGAGGAACATGCCGAGCTGGCGCCAATAGGAGACGTGCCCCGCCGCGATATGCCCGACCTCATGCCCGATGATGAACGCCAGCGCGTCGGGTTCCCGTGCGGCGCCGCCGATTTCGAACAGGTCGCTGTAGACGACGACATAGCGGCGGAAGCCGTGCCCGGAGGCGAACGCGTTGATCTGCCCGTTCCCGAGCACCACGTAGGCGTCCGGGACCTTGGCCATGCCGAAGCGCGCCGCGGCCTCCTGCACCATGCGGTAGCCCTCCGGGAATTGTGTCGGCGACATCTTCACGCCGTTCACCCGCTGCGCCGAATAGTTGATGCCGCGGCCGAACCACACCAGCGCCGGCGCGAACACCAGCAGCAACACCAGTTGATCGACGCTGCCGAAGATCAGCATCAGCAGGGCGATCAGGTACGCGAACACCGTCATCACGATGACCACCACCAACAGCGGGATCTCCCAGCTGTGCCGTGCCGGCCTGCCCCACGGCGACAGGCCGCGCGGTTGCTGCTGCGGCGGCACACCCGGCGGCACCGGTCCGTACGGCGACTGGGCGTAGGGGTTCGGATACGACAGTCCAGGCACGTTGTAGCTCATGTCCTGTGATTGCGCCCATCCGGGCCCGGACGGGTGTGGTTCGTGCGGCTGCATGCGATGCACTCTATTCAGTTGCTGGGAGCCGATTTCGCGGCGCTACGCGCCCAACCTCGGATTCGCGCGGTCGCCCGCCGGTGTTAATGGCGGCGTGTCCCGGCGGCCGGGCGGTTCGCGCGGCCTGACACAATGCAGCCCATGCGCGTATACCTTGGTGCCGACCATGCCGGTTTCGAACTGAAGAATCACGTCAAGGCTCATCTGGAGCAGGCGGGGCACGAGGTCGTCGACTGCGGTGCGCTCGAGTACGACGCCCAGGACGACTACCCGGCCTTCTGCATCGAGGCGGCCCGCCGCACCGTCGCGGACCCGGGCAGCCTCGGCCTGGTGTTCGGCGGCAGCGGCAACGGCGAGCAGATCGCCGCCAACAAGGTGCCCGGCGCCCGCTGCGCGCTGGCCTGGAGCGTCGAGACCGCGAAGCTGGCCCGCGAGCACAACAACGCCCAGCTGATCGGCATCGGCGGCCGCATGCACTCCACCGAGGAGGCGCTGGCCATCGTCGACGCGTTCGTCACCACGCCGTGGTCCGGTGAGGCGCGGCACCAGCGCCGCATCGACATCCTGGCCGAGTACGAGAAGACCGGTGTCGCACCCGAGGTTCCGGCGTACTGAAATCCATTGCTCGCGTAGGTAATAGCCCGAGAGGATAGCGACCTTCCATGCCTGAAGGGCATACCCTGCATCGTCTCGCCCGGCTGCATCAGCGTGAGCTGGCGGGTGGCGTCGTCCGGGTTTCCAGCCCGCAGGGGAAGTTCGCGGTCGGGGCGGCGCGGGTGGACGGGCACGTACTGACGCGGGCCGAGGCGTGGGGCAAACACCTACTGCACCACTATGATTCGGGACTCGTCGTCCATGTGCACCTCGGGTTGTACGGGAAGTTCTACGATTCCGGGCTGCCGATGGGGGAGCCGGTCGGCCAGGTGCGGATGCGGATATTCGGTGTGCCCGACGGTAAACCGGGATTCGGCACCGACCTGCGCGGCCCGACGGCATGCGAAATCCTGCTGCCGCCCGAGGTTTCCGCGCTCACCGAGCGGCTCGGCCCGGACCCGCTGCGCCGCGGCGCCGACCCGGACCGGGCCTGGCGGCGAATTCATCGCTCGCGCAAGCCGATCGGGGCCCTGCTGATGGATCAGCGGGTGGTGGCCGGAGTGGGCAATGTATATCGGGCGGAACTGCTTTTCCGGCACCATATTTCGCCGCACCGGCCGGGCACCGCGTTGAGTCCGGGTGAGTGGCAGGCGATGTGGGCGGATCTCGTCGAGCTGATGAAGGTCGGGGTGCGGGTCGGCAAGATGGTGGTGGTGCGACCCGAGGACGATCACGGCGCACCCTCGTACGCGCTGGATCGCCCGCGCACCTACGTCTATCGGCGGGCGGGCGAACCGTGCCGTCTCTGCGGAACACCGGTCGCGCATGCGGTGATGGAGGCGCGAAACCTGTTCTGGTGCCCCGGCTGTCAGCCGGACTGACCGGCGCGCACCCGCATGGTCGCGATCTCCAGCAAGCCGTCGAGTTCCACCCGACCCGTCGTTTGGCCCGGATCGACCGCGAGGCCGTCGCGGCGGGCGATATCGAGGATGCGCTCGGCCAGCGGCAGCACCATATGCCGCCCCCAGCAGCGCTCGGACGCGTGGCCGAAGGGCAGGTAGCCGGGATGGGTTTCCGGGTCGAGCGTGTCCCAGCGTTCCGGGCGGAATTCCTCCGGCACCTCCCACAGCCGTGGATCGCGCTGGCTGAGCAGGGTGAGCAGCAGGATGTCGTCGTCGGCGCCGATCCGGCCGTCGAGGGCGGCGTATTCACTTCCCCTGTTGCGCAACAGATTCCAAGACGGCGGTAGCAGCCGTAGCGTTTCCAGGAGAATATTGCGGTTGCTTACCGCCGGATCCAGCGGCGACGCCAGCCACAGTGCACCGGTGACCAGCGACGCCACCGTGAAACACACCGGCGCCGCGACCCGGCGGTACAGGTACATCGAATACTGGCGGTCGCGGAAATTATCGGCGTCGAAGACCTGCGCCGCCAAATTCGACAGCGGCCGGTCCGCGCCGAGCCTGCCGATCAACGCCGCCCCTGAGGTGGCGGCCGACCAGGTCAGCTTCGGCGTCAGCTCCAGCCTGCGGTCGACCAATAGGCGGAAGCGGAAATCCTCGCGCCCGAAAACCAGGTCGCGCACGTAATCGTGGGCGCGTTGCGGCCATTTGCCGGTGAGGTCGGCGGCGGGCTCCAGCGGGGTTTTCAGCGCGGCGCGGACGTCGGCGGTCACGGCCCGCATGAATGTCACCGCATCCGCCCGGTCCACCAGCCGCCCGCGGATGGGTTTGAACGTAGGGCGTTCCGCGGCCTGGGCGGGCCGGGCGCTGAGCACGGCATCCATCAGATCCGGATCGGCGATGCCGATCGTATCCGGCTCCAGCCGAAAAAGATCTTGTCCGCGATATTTCTCGAGCAATTCCGCCAGTCGGGGCGCGAAGGCGACGGTCCGTGAATTCCTGGTCGTATGCGATGAAGACATGGCGATTCCTCGCGAGGGTGAAAGGGAAAATGCCCGCGCCCGGAACGGCACGCCGAACCGGGCGCGGGCGCTATCGGGTCAGTGGATTACGTCCAGCCGTACCACGCGAAAGTCTTCAGACTCTTACCCTGCTTCAGCCACCTGGCAATGCGAACAAACGCCATGACTCCATCTCCTGTTTTGAGTGTGCCCTGTTATCGGAGCGCCCGGATCTCGGGTGCAGATCAATGGTATGGAATGCACGCCGACCCGGCGGTCTTATCGGTGAATCTGACTTTTTGGTTATCCATTTTATACGGAAAAATTACGATCCGAGTTTAATGTTTCAGTGGCGGACTGTGTATGCGATCGAATCGCGATCGCAGGTATTGGCGAGGACCTATTGTGGATATCGAAACCACGAATCCGATCGAAACGCTGGACGACGACTTCTATGCCGATCCGCAGGCGCATTACCGGCAATGGCGCGAGCGCGGGCCGGTCGTGCGATTCCATGCCCCCGAGGGGGTGGTGAGCTGGATGATCCTGGGCCACGACGAGGCGCGCGCCGCACTGCGTGACCCGCGGCTGCGCAAGAATGTCGACGGCACGGCGGCGATTTTCCGCCGCCAATGCCCGGCGGCGCCCGAGAGCTCGTCGCTGCTGAATCTCGACAACCATATGGGCAACTGCGACCCGCCCGAGCACACCCGGCTGCGCAAACTCGTCAACAAGGCATTCACGCCGCGGGCGGTCGCGGCGATGCGACCGCATATCGAGGCGACGACGAACGCGCTGCTCGACGAGATCGCCGGCTGCGACGAGGTGGATCTGCTCGCCGCGTTCGCGGTGCCGCTCCCGGTCCGGATGATCTGCGGAATACTCGGGGTGCCCCGGACCGACCTCGGCGAATTCCAGCGCTGGGCCAGAGAAATGTTCGCCATCAGCGGTGAGCGGCGCAGGGCCGCGATCGAGGAGAAGCGCGGATATATCCGGGACCTGGTGCGGGCGAAGCGGGCCCGGCCCGGTCCGGATCTGCTTTCCGCATTAGTGCACGCGCGGGAGGACAATGACCGGCTGACCGAAAAAGAGCTGGTGTCCATGGCGTTTCTGCTGCTGTTCGCCGGGCACGGGACCACCGCCGATTTCCTGACCACCGGATCGCTCACGCTGCTGCGCGACGAGACCCTGCTGCGGACCGTGCGCGACGATCCATCGAAGCTGCCGGGCGTCATCGAGGAACTTCTCCGATTCGACGGCCCGATCCACCTCTCCGCCATCCGCTTCACCGCCGAACCCGTCCGGTTCGGCGATATCGAAATTCCGGCGGGCGAATTCGTCCACATCGCGCTTTCCGCCGCCAATCACGATCCGGCGTATTTTCCCGACCCGGATCGGCTCGACATCACCCGGGATGCCGGGCGGCACCTGGGATTCGGGCACGGCGCCCATTTCTGTGCCGGTGCCAATCTGGCGCGGATGGAGGCCACCGTGGCGTTCTCCACCCTGCTGTGGCGCTTCCCGGATCTGCGGCTGGCGCGGCCCGCCGCGGAGCTCACCTGGCATCACGAATTCGGGTTCCCCACCCTCACCGAACTTCCGGTGCGGCTGGGGTAGCGGGCGTTCTGTCGCGCGCTCGCCGGATGGGCGCGCGACAGGCCCGCGTCAACCGGCGACGGCCGACTGGATCTCCGGCTCGTCGGAATCCGCCAGCGCGAACCGCCGCCCGCCCGCCGTCTTCGCCGAATACATCGCCCGATCCGCCCTGCGCAGCAGATCCGTGAAATCGCATGGGCTACCGGGCGGGCAGTATGCCGTGCCGACACTCGCCGACACCGGCACCGGACCCGCCGTCGACCACACCGGATCGCGCAGCGCCGAAACGATGCGGTGCGCCAGGTCGCCGAGGGTGTTGCGCCGCGGATTCACCGCGAGCACGAACTCGTCGCCGCCGTACCGGCAGATCACCGTATCGGGCGGGCACACCTCACGCAGCCGGTTCGCGAGCTCGACGAGCACCTCGTCGCCGATGGCGTGCCCGTAACCGTCGTTGATCTGCTTGAACCGGTCCAGATCAATGAGCAGCAGTCCGACGCCGCGGGTCGGATCGGTCGCCATCAGGCGCACGCGGTCCTGCAACAGCGTGCGGTTGGCCAGATCGGTGAGCGCGTCATGGGTGGCCTCGTGCCGCAGCCGATGCTGCAACGCCGCGATCTCCTGCACCCGCACCGACACCGCGGCCGAGATGTGCTGCTCCTGCTGTGCCAGCGCACGCTCCTGCAAAGCCTGCGCATAACTGTCGATGGCCTGGCTCGCGACGAACGGCCAGCGCGTCGCCACCAGCGAACCCGGCGCCCCGGACGGGAAGCCGAGCAGCCACCTGGTGGCCTGGGCGAGCATCCTGATCCGCTCGAACGGCGGCTCGGCCAGCCGCGCCCCGAGCGCGCGCGCCTCCGGCACCGGGAAAGGTTCGGATCTGGCCAGTACGAGCAGCCGGTCGACGATTTCGATCAGTACCGGTTCCAGCTGCTGGGGTGACGCGCCGGAACCCGGTTCCGCGCACACCGCGCGCGCCCAGGCACGGCACATCGCCGCTACCGGTGGCTCGATGTCGGTCGGCATCGAGATCACCCTGCGTGGGTGACGTTGGTACCCAGGTGCCCTGTGCGAACACAGGTGCCGGCGTCACCCCGATCGTTCCCACTGCTACGCGGTTGTGTCCACCTCGCTCGGCGCACGCTCACCGCCCCCTTTCCAGATACCCCCGTCCGGCAAAAAGGATCCTAGCAAGCCACTCGGCATCGAAAAACGCCGTTTCACAACGTGTTCTCGGTGCCTAGCGAATGGCGATCGGGTATGAGATCGCTGACGATCGCGAGGCGTTACACATCAATTCCGTTCGCTGAAAAATCGCCGCCGCGCACGCTGAACCGAAGCGGTCCGCACCGGCGTGCCCAGCGTCACCGACAGTCGACGCCCAGGTGGCCGCCGAGGCAGCCGGACATCGCGATAGCGAACCGGATAGCCGGTGGTAAGCGAGTTGGCGAGCCCACCGGGCAAATTTGCGTAGACCCGCCGCGTGGCGACCCGAACCGGCCGGTACGGCCCGCCCGCGACACGCGGATAGCGGATTCTTGTCATAGTCGGCCGTGTCGTCCGATTCGGGCGATTCCCGGGAGCGTCCGGCGCACAACCACTCCCGCCCAGCGGATTCCGGCCATATCCGGGCGGACAACCTTGCCGCACACGGCATTTGCGGCCCCAACCAGCCGCCACACCACCATTGGGCGGGGCGATTGGCGTTCCGGGAGCCCCGTTGGGTACAGTCACACACGCACACGGCATCATGGCGATCCCAAAGATGTCGTATGCCCAGCGGGCGTAGTTCAATGGTAGAACCTCAGCCTTCCAAGCTGATGGTGCGGGTTCGATTCCCGTCGCCCGCTCCACTGGAAATTCTTCCTCGTCGACGGAACACACGTCGCGAGGGCAACGGGGTGTAGCGCAGCTTGGTAGCGCATCCGCTTTGGGAGCGGAGGGTCGCAGGTTCAAATCCTGTCACCCCGACGGTTCCTCTCGTAGGTGAGCTGTGCTCACGGAGGGCGTTCGCCTGGCTCGAGGAACCGAGTGTTTTGTGGGGGTGCAACCCCCACACCCCGCCCGGCGGGGCTTTGCCCCCGGACCCCCCAAATTCTGTGGTTGCGTTTGGTGGGGTGGTTTGGGTTGTTGTTGGGTTCGGTTTCTTGCGGTCTGTTGGTTGCGTTTCGTTGGGGTGGTCGCCGCTCTTTCGGAAGTTGGTCATCCACGCACGTCTCATTGCGTGTGGGTGCAGATCAGGTATCTCCATGTCGGCGAGGGTGTGTCTGTTGATGCGGGCCTTCGTTGCTGGTTGCGTTTCGCTGGTCGCTGGTCGCTGGTCGCTGGTCGCTGGTCGCTGGTCGCTGGTCGCTGGTCGCTGGTCGCTGGTCGCGGGGGCTTCGGGCGGCTTTATTCCCTGGTCTGCTGGTTTGTGTAACTAGTTCGGGATGATGTGGGTGGAGTTGGTGCGCTTGATCGCGTCCGCGCGCGGTGATCGGGTTCGTGCGCAGTGATCGAGCGCCGTGTCGGGCGCGCCGCGGTCGACCACCTCGACCGTCGCACCCTCGACGGCTAGCCGTTTGGCGGTGGCCGCGCCGATACCCTGTGACGTGCCGGTGACCACCACGACCTTGCCGCTGGGTTTGTGCGTTGGCTATTAGGTGTTGGGGGAGTTCGGGGTGTGCGGGGATGGGGTTCGGTTTTTGTGATTGGGTGATGAGGTGGCGATTATTTTTGGGTGATTGGTGAGTGACCTGGATTTGGGGGGTGGGTGTTAGTTTCCTCTTCTACATCTCTTGTTCGTTTTTGGGACAACTTCGGTTCGAACGAATGGGGCAGGGGGTGCCGCTCGGGGCGCGCTGTTGATAGGGCGTTCGGTGGAAGGAGGACGGTATGGGTGATGGGGGTGGCTCGCCGTTGACTGATGCGGACGTCCGGCGGCAGTGGGACGATATTGCCGAATTGGAGCGGCGGCGGTCGCTGCTTACCGCCACGGCGAGCGTTTGTGACAAGCGGGTCACGGTGACGGTGAATGCCGAGGGGGTGCTGATCGAAACCCGCTTTGGCGACGATATCGGGGATCTGACGTATGACGAGATCGCGGTGGCTGTGCCGGATGCGGTGCGCACTGCGGCGCGGGAAGTCACTCGGAAAAGCCGGGAACTCATGTGGGGTTTGCTGGAGCGTGACACCGAGACGCCGGTGGAATTCGAAATGGTCGATGCCGGGGGCGAACGGACGACGGTGGCACTGACGCCCACGTCGCGTGATCTGCCCGCGAGCCTGCGCGAGCCGGAATCGGATACGGATGGTGAAGAGTCCGCCGGCCCCTGGGGTGGTGCGGGGTATTCCGTTGTCCGAGAAGATGATTGGTGATCTGATCGGGCGTTCTTGCCGATGTGGTTGGAGGAATTCGATGTCGGGAAATCTCGAGGTCTATGTGCCCGCGCTGGCGAAGGCCGGCAAAAGGATGCTGGAGGTGAAGACGAGTATCGGCGGTGTCGTCGAACGGCTGGCAGCCGAAGCGGGGCGCTACGGTCACGAAACCTGGGGTACCGACGAGGGCGGAACGGAATTCGCCAAGACCTACCTGCCCCAACGGACCAGCCTGGTAGGAGGCGGCAGGGAAGTCGTGAAGACACTGCACAGTAACGGCACCGGCATGGTGGATGCGGCGAAATCGCTGGACGGCGCCGAGGCGCACAGCGCAGAGAATTTCTAGCCGAGTCGGTCGAACCGCATTGCGTGCAGAGGTGAGCGGTCGTGTCCATTGAAATGCCATCCGAACTCCGCTGGCTGGCATGGGTGACGGGTTCGGTATGGCCGGATGGTGACGAGGACCGGATGTTCGCACTCGCGGATGTTTGGAATCACGCCGCACAGGAAATGCGGTCACATGTCTCCGATATAAACGAGCTCCGGGGCGAATTGGCCGCCGCCTATCCGGATGGGCGCGGCCGTGAGGCCGTGGATCAGCAATTACGATTACTGGTCAGCGGCGACAGTTCGATAGACCAGCTGGCCGACTACTTCGTCGCCGTCCACACGTCGATTCGGAATACCGGTACGGGAATCGAGCAAACCAAACTCCTGGTCCTGGTATCGCTCGCCATGCTGGCCATCGAAATCATGGAGGCCTGGCTTTTTCCGCCGACCGCGCCCGGGGCCGAGGCGGCAGCCATCGGTGCGACACGCGCATTCGTGCAACGGGTCGGTCGGCGATTCCTCGAGCTGATCGATAAACTCAAGTGGACCCGCGTTACTATCGGAGATTTCCTCCGCTATGTCGATGGTAATGTGTTCGCGCTCGCGGCCAAGCTGAGCGAGTCATTGGGTAAACGTGTCGGAGAATTGGTCGGGAAGGTGACGCCCGGCCTGGTTCGTTCCCTGGAGGGCAAGGTCGGAGCCAAATGGGCGCTCCGGATCGGGGGTGCCCCGGCCGAATTCGCGGAGTTCGCGGTCAAAAAGGGCCTGAATATGATGATCTGGGGCGCGGTCCAGGACGGCTTGGTCCAGCAGATACAGATTTGGCGGGGGCATCGCGACGGGTTCGAGGGGCGCGAAATGGGGTTGACATTGGCGGCCTCGATCGCCGGTCCGTTCGCGGGCCATCTGCCCGGCGTATGGTCCCAGAAAATTGTCGGAAAACTCTTCACCAAAGGAGGGTTCGACCCGACTCGCGGTTGGGCCGGCTCGGTAACCGGTGTTGTCTCCGCTCAGTTCACGAATAATTTCAGCAACCTCGCGGGCTCCGGCGTGGTCGCGCTGATGAACGGTACGCCCTATAAACCGTACGGCGACGGGTTCGCGGGTTTCGTCGGCGCGGTAGGCAGCGGGACGATAACGGGTGTGCAGCGAGGTTATATCGGATCCCGTGGCGCTCTGCCCGGTACCCATGAAGAATTCAAAGCTGCCTACGACAGGACGCCTGCCGAGAACAACGGCTCGCAAACATCGCTTCAGCCGGAGCATGTTCAGCCCGCTTCATCGCAAACTCATCATATGCCGCCGCAGGGCGAGCACACCACGCCACAGAGCCAGCATCCAACGGAACACGCACAGTCCGTTGCCGGTTCGAACCAACAGCCGAAGTCGTTCGCCGACGCACGCAAGGAAATGATCCAGCAGCACGAGAAAGAGCTCAACGGCACCGTTCGCGATACCGTCCGGAAAACCTACTACCAAGAACATCTGAAAAAGTTGTTCACCAAGGAGCTGTACACGCGCGACCCGCTCGTCGACAGGGCCGACCCACGGGTGTCGCATGCGCCGGGTTCCGCGGAAGCCACGGTTCTGCGGCAGCGCACAGAGCTGCACGAACTCACGCAAAAGCATTTGAGCGAGAAGACAGCGGCGCTCGAGCAGGCGAAGCAAAACGGAGGGGCTGCTCGGGCGGGCACGGCGGCTTCGACCGCACGGCAGAATCCACATTCAACGGTTGAGGCCAGCCGAACCGAGCAGGTCGTACCGCAACGGAGTAATTCGTCGGGGCAGCAGCATCAACAGCTGCAGCCGGCAGAGCATGTCCAGCAGGATCAGCCAAGTCAGCAACACCAGCCGACCGATCAGATTCAGCATCAGCAGCCGCAGCAGAATGAGCAGATCCGGTCGCAACACCCCGGCGGTTCGAACGATGATATCCAGTTACATCCGATCGGTGATGAGGCCGGCGCAAGAAACGGAAACCCTCGGCCCGGGGACAACGGACTGCCGCAGCAACAACATCAGCCGGGCGATCTGACATCCGCCGAAGCGAATGTGCGGGACCGGATCGAAAAACTCCAGAAGCAAGTGAACGATGCGCATGAGGAAGTGAATAACCTCTACGAACCCAAAAAGGCGGCAGTCGAGGGGCTCGCCGGAGAACGCCTTGCCAAGGAAATCGCAGTAGAACATGCGCAGCGCGCTCATGACGAAACCGTCAAGTCGATCAAAGACAAGGAGACGGCGCTGAAGACGGCGGATGGTGAGCAGCGCACCACGCTGAAGAATGAGATCAAAGCTCTGAAGGAAACCTTGCGAGGGCAGGAGAGCGCGCTCGATAAGGCAAACGCCGAGCTCAAACTTCACGACATCAAACTTGCCGACGAACACGCGGGACTGAAAAAGACGGTGGCCGCCCAGGACAAAGCCACGAAGGAAATCGAGGATGCCCAAGCCGAGCTGACGTCGGCCGAGCGCGACGCGCGGGAAAAGTACGAGGCGGAGGTGTCGCGATTAGGGGGTGAGTTGGAGTCGGCCCGGACGACGCAGCAGGATCATGTGCGGACCGTGTCGCGGCTGGGGGATGAGCTGGAGTCGGCTCAGCGGACGCAGCAGGATCATGCGCGGACCGTGTCGCGGCTGGGGGATGAGCTGGAGTCGGCTCAGCGGACGCAGCAGGATCATGTGCGGACTGTGTCGCGACTGGAGGGTGAGCTGGAGTCGGCCCGGACGACGCAGCAGGATCATGTGCGGACTGTGTCGCGGCTGGGGGGTGAGCTGGAATCGGCCCGGACGACGCAGGGGGAGCATGCGCGGACTGTGTCGCGGTTGGAGGGTGAGCTGGAGACGGTCCGGACCAATCAGCAGCAGCATCAGCAAACCCTGAGACGCGAGTGGGAGGAATTCCGAACCGACGAGCAGACCCATCAGGAAGAGATGTCCAAGCATCAGGGCGATCCGACCAACGAGCAGAAAGCGAGTCAAGGCCAGCTGGAGGAACGACGGAGCAGGCTCGAAGCAAAGAACGCGCGGCAGACAGAACTGCAAAACGAGGTGTCGCGGTTGGCGGGTGAGTTGGAGTCGGCCCGGACGACGCAGGGGGATCATGCGCGGACTGTGTCGCGGTTGGCGGGCGAGTTGGAGTCGGCTCAGCGGACGCAGCAGGAGCATGCGCGGACCGTGTCGCGGTTGCAGGGTGAGTTGGAGTCGGCCCAGCGGACGCAGCAGGAGCATGCGCGGACCGTGTCGCGGTTGCAGGGTGAGTTGGAGTCGGCCCAGCGGACGCAGCAGGAATATGCGCAGACCGCGGCGCGGTTGCAGGGGCGATTGGAGACCGCCCAGCACGCCCAGCAGGAGCATCAGCGCACCGTGACGCGACTGCGGGACCAGATCGAACACCTCGACCAGACCCGAACCACCATCGAAAACGACATCCGAACCCTCCGCCGACGAGTCACCGACCTCACGAACGAGTTCGACAGCCAGTTGGCCGCGTCCGGCATAACGGAGGCCAAGGCGCGGACCGAACTCGAGGCGTTCGTCAAAGATATGCGATACGAACGGGAACTCATCGGCGGTACGTCCACCAGCGGTCGGGTGCGTGCCAAAAAGCTGTTGCTGCACAACGTGATACCGAACATCTTCAATGGACAGGCGCCGCTGCCCGACGACTTCTGGATCAATCCCGACAAGTACGCGGACCTGCTGGTCCAGCCCGCGAAGCTGGCGCTGGTGGGACCGGACCTGTCGATTCCGTTCAGTCATCGATCCGACCCGGAGACCGCGAGTTGAGCAACGAATTCCTGAAACATGAACTGGCGACGGTGTTGGACGGTCTCCAGCAGCAGATGCGCGATATCGCCGAGGTGGGCAGGCGGCGCGGCGAACTCACGGCGACCGCCTCGGTGCAACAGCGGCGGGTGACGGCGACGGTGGATGCCGACGGGATCCTGACGAAACTCGAATTCGCCGACGATATCGACGATCTCACCTATGACGAGATCGCCGCGGCGATCACCGAGGCGGTGCGCACCGCCGCGACCGACGCCGCTCGGATGGGTGTCGAGCTGGTGCGGCCCCTGCGCGAGCGCCGGGCGCATTGGCCGAAGTTGTCGGATCTGCTCGAAGGGGCGCTTGATCTACCGGAGCATGTGCCGGGCGAGTCGCGGGCGCCGATCAGCCCGCCGAATGCGGATGAGCGTATTGCGGCGACCGAGCGCTCGGATGCCGATTCGCCGCAAGGCCGCTCGATCGTGGCGGATCTCGACTGATGGCCGCGGTCAATGGTGAAGAGCCGCAAGGGAGTACGACACCTGTGGTGAACGAGGCCGCATCGGGCACGGTGGAGACGGATTGCGTTGTCGCCGAGACGCTTCCGGATATCGCGTTCACGTTGTCCGATGGCGGTCCACTCGGTGACGAGCCGGAACAGCCTGCCGCGCGGGACTATCCGATCGGCCACGAGCCGGCCGCGATCGATCCGGAGCCGCCGCGCACAGAGATGTCCACGAACGCGGAAGAGGATCGTGTGGATATCGCCGGTGCCACCGCGGAGCTCACCCGTAGGTTGATGGAATCCTTTCTGCTGGAGGCGCCCATCGGATGGCGCAGGCTGGAGGCCGTATTCTCGGTCGCCGCAACGGTCTCCATCGCCGAGGCGGGGTTCTTCGACGAGGACGGCCATCTCTCCCGAGTCGATGCCACGCCCGAGACGCTCGAGTACGTTCACGAGCTGCGCGCGCTGACGAGTGTGGTCGCGGGTGGACCGTGGTGGCGAATTGTGCTGTGGCTCAGCGACTCCGGCGAGCTCGACTACGAGTTCGACTACGGTGACCGGCCGTTTCCGGCCGACCATCTGCTGCCGCCCGAAGCATACGAGGCCGATTTGGCGGTTTACCCGCGTGAGCGCCTGCCGGTATGGCTGGCCGCTTATATGCGGCACAACGACAGACAGCTGCGTATCCCGGAACGAACCGAGCATCGCGTTCTGGCCGATCGGGCCGCCGGTATCGTCCCGAGCATCCTGCGATTTCCATCGCTCGACCTGGTGTGGGCGCGGTGGGCGGTGGTGGCGGCCGCGGCGGTGGCGGTCGGATCCGATTGGGGGCCACGGATTTTCCCGTCCTCCGGGCGGTTCGAGAGCGTCGGCGGTAGCGGATCGACGTTGCAACTGCTTCCGGGGCGCCGGGCGGTGCTTTCGGGCGGGATCTGGGATGACCCGTCGCTGGACGCCGCGTACAACGCGGGTGCGCCACTACCGGATTACTTTGCCGGCGCGCCGGATTGGCTCGCCGTGCCGGTGCTGAACCCGCGCGTCGGCGGCGGGCTGCTGTCGTTCTGCTACTGGTGGGACGGCGACGGCTGGTATCGGGGCGAGTCACCCGATCCGGATCGGATCGGCGACGCGATTCCCGGATTGTGGACCGTAGAGACGGTTGTCGATGTCGTGTGCCGGGTAATGGACGAGTCGGTGCCGGCGACCGCGGTCGCGGATCTGGTCCGAGCCGGGGAATCAGCCGAGGTCGACCGCGATATCGCGGGTGCGGTGCTGCGGCCGACGGACGAAAGCGCCTTCGCGGATGCCTATCACCAACTCGCGCTCGCGGGCGTGACGGTGCGCGATCGCTGACTATCCGGCATAGGCCCAGGCGATAACCGGCTCAGGCGCAATGCAATTGGAACGGTGCGACGACGGGCACACCCGCGCGGACATCGACCTGAACATAGGCCATACTGGCGAGCGTGCAGCCGGACGGCACCGAGGTGACCTCCGCCTGGTAGCAGTTCGGCGCGAAATCGTGCGCCGCGGTTCCGTCCGCCCCGGTGGTGAGGGTCGCGAGCACCGAGCCCGCCGCGCAGGTGGTGACACCCACGCTCAAACCGCTGACCGGGATCGGGTCGGAGCCCGTGGTGGCCTGCACCTTCAGCGTGCCCTGGGCCGGATCCGCGCCCGCCACCGGGGCGGCCGCCAACACCATTGCGCCGAGTACGGATGTGACGATCAGCGTGCTGCGCACCGAATCTCCTTCTGCCTGACAAATTTCGGCCGGACAGGTCCGCCGTGGCCGAAACGGACCGGATGTCCTGCGCCAATATATGCGCTGAAAGCCGCTGGCGGCCGGACCCGGCGATGCGCGACCCATCAGGCGGTCAACTGCCGCTCGGTGTCCGCGGCACCCGGTTCCTCGCCGTTGGCCGCGCGAACCGCCCGTTCGGCGAGTGCCGCGAGCGTCGGCAGCCGCGCATCGCCGAGCGACATCACGACATTGCCGAGATGATTGGTGACGAAGGCGACCGAAAGACCGAGGCGTGGATTGGCGATGGCGCCGGATCCGCCGATGCCGAAGTGACCGAACGCCTGCCGGGTGAGCCGGGTGCCGACGATGGCGCGGTGGTAGCCGAGCGCGAAATGCGGTGGCGCACCGAGCACATAGTCGAAGCGGCTGTTCGGCGGCATTTGCGCGATCAACCGGGCGGTCTCGGGCCGCAGCAGGCGGCCGCGGCCGGTCATACCGTCGTTGGCGATCGCGCCGTACATGGCGGCCAGCGCGCGGGCGGTGAAGACGCCGTTCCATGCGGGCATCATGGCGTCGTATGGTCTGGGACCCAGCGTCATATCGGCCCAACCGTCGTATACGGCACTGCGTGCGGAGCGCAGTCCGCCGACGCGGGCCGCGGGTGCGGTGAGCGTGTCGAACGGTATGCCCGCCACCCGCAGCCGTGGCGCGAGCCGCGCCAGCCGGTGCCGGTGGCCGCGCGGCACACCGAACCAGAAATCGTTCTCGCCCAACGGTTCCGCGAGCTCGGCGCGGACCAGGTCGGGGAAGTCGCGTCCGGTGGCCCGCCCGGCGATCTCGGCGATCAGGGTGCCGAAGGTCAGGCCGTGATAGCCGGATGCGCGCAGCCGCAACGGATCCGGCGCGGCGGCGGCCAGTGCCGCGGCCACCGCGTCGTGGTCGAGCGCCAGCTCCGGCGGCACCAGATCGCGGATGCGCTGCAATCCGGCCCGGTGGTCGAGTATCTGGCGAATCGTGATGTCGCCCTTGCCGTTCGCGGCGAACTCCGGCCAATAGGCGGCCACCGGCGCGTCCAGCTCGAGCACCCCGCGTTCGATCAGGCAGTGCGCGACGGTCGCCGCGACGCCCTTGCCGGTGGAGTAGGACAGCGCCATGGTGTCGGCGCGCCAGCGCCGCCGCGGGTCGGCCCAGCCCGCCCAGATATCGAGGACCGGTTCGCCGTGCAGGTAAATGGCAAGTGCGCCACCGCCTTTGGTCCGCCGGAAGATCGAGAAGAATTTGGCGGCGACGGCGGTGAAGCGATCGTCGACGACCATCGATCGCTCGGCACCATCCGAATCAATAGGCATGGTCGGACTCCCTTGTCAGAACGCCGGGCAACCCACCGCACGCAATTGCAAGCGGCTTGCAACCGATCCGACTGTAACGGGTTCCGATCCGCGACGGCAATGGCCGCACGCGCCGATCAGCGGTACCGCGATCAGCCGTAGAAGACGCCGTGGCGCAGGCTGGTGCGCAGCCGGCCGTAGAAGACTCCGGCGTGCAGCGTCCACAGTCCACGCGGTAGCCGATTGCGCACCAGCGGAATGAACGGGTTGTGCAGCACCGTGATGGCGAGCGAGGTGAGCGTCGCCTGCCACGGCAGCCGGGGCGCGCCGAGCGGGCGGTGCTTGACGTACACCTCGGCCGCGCCGCGCCCGTAGTTGACGGACTGGCGCCAGACCTCGCGATATGTGGTGCGCAGCCGATAGGCGATCAGGGCGTCGGGCGCGTGGCCGAGGGTCATGCCCGCCTGCTGGATCCGCCACGCGATATCGACGTCTTCACCAGTGTGCGTGAGGTTTTCGTCGTAGCCGCCGACCTGTTCGAAGGCGCTGCGCCAGAATCCGACGTTATTGCCCTGCGCGAAGGGCAGATAGTGCGTGTCCCAGCGCGTCTCCGGTGCCGGTACCGGGCGCCAGCTCGCCACCTCGGGATCGTTGAGCGAGGTCACCTCGTTGGCGCCGCTGACACAGTCGTGCTCGGCGGCGGCGCGCACCAGTGCGCTGAGCCAGCCGGGGTACACCCGGTCGTCGTGGTCGGCGAAGGCGAGGAAGTCGCCCTTCGCGACGGCCGCGCCGTTGTTGCGCGCGTAGGAGATGCCGGGTTTGGCGGAGCTGTCCACGTAGCGCAGCGCGAGGCGCCGGCCGAGCGGATGCTCGTCGATATGCGCGCGCAGGCCGTCGGTGGAACCGTTGTCGCTGATGATCACCTCGAACGGGTCCGGGTAATCCAGTGCGGCGAGCGCGGTCAGCTGCTCATCCAGCAGCGGGAGGCCGTTGAAGACGGCGACCACTACCGATACGAATTCTGGCTGCTTTCGGGCATGCGTCATCGCCGATTCTCCCTTTTGGCGGAACTTAAATAAGTTAATGAGAATTTCAGATGAACCATTTCGGATGAAAGACTCATCTGAAAGACTCATGAGTAAGACTCGGCGAACCAGGTTCGGATCTACCGAGGTGAATCCGATGCCGATGTGGTGGGGTTTCGCCGCTATACGCGTCCGACCAGGCACTTCGGCCGCGCTGGGTCGGCCGTCCGGTGTCTGTGTTATCGGAGATGATTTTCGAAGGCGAATCGAATGCTCGCGGAACTATTCTGCCGGATCGCTCGGATCGGCAGAACGCCGCGCGCGGGCAACGGCGCTCTCCCCTCGGTTCGGGATGACACTTGAACAAGACAAACGGACATCCACCTTAATTCGGCGGATGACTCCGTACAAGCATGAACAATTACCAGCACTGGGAAGTGTCGTCAAACCCCCGAATTACCCGGGACCGGGTATCACGGCGCGATAACGTGAGCGTGCGCCACCGGTGGACGAATCGGCTGTGCCGATCGTCACAACCTGGGGTCGACCGGTTCCGACTCGAGGGCGAGCACCGCGAAAACCGCCTCGTGCACCCGCCACAGCGGTTCACCCGCGACGAACCGGTCCAGCGCCTCCAGCCCGAGTGCGTACTCGCGCAACGCCATCGAGCGCTTGCGGCCGAGGCCGCGGGTGCGCAGGCGGCGCAAGTTGTCCTCGCGCAGGTACTCCGGGCCGTAGATGATCCGGAGATACTCCGGCCCACGGCATTTGACGCCGGGCTGGACGAGACGTCCCTCGGCCGTCGACAATGCCGAACCGGCGCCGCCCAACGGTTTCACCACCATGCCCTCGCCGCCCGCCGCGGTCAGTTCGGTCCACCATGCGGTGGCGGCGGTCTCGCTGTCCGGATCCGCCAGATCCACCAGCACCCGTCTGGTCGGCGCGCACAGATCCGGATCGGCCGCGACCAGCCGGTCGATCCGCGTCAGATGCCAATCGTGGTCGCGCAGCGCGTAATTCACGCCCTCGGCGGCCAAGATCTGGAACGGCGCGACGCGCAGCCCGGACAGTCCGTCCACCGGCCAGCAGTAACGCCCGTACGCGCTGGTGAACGCGTGCGCGTCCGCCTCGCGCGCCGCGGTACGCGCCGCCAATTCGGCGACGTCGAGCCCGCGCGCCGCGGCCTCGGCGAGCACCGCGCTCGCGCCGCCGAGCGACGCGCGGGCGGCCGCGCCCACCGCCGCGTACTGATCGCGAAGCAGCCCAACCGCCTTCGCCGACCACGGCATGAGTTCGGCGTCCAGCAGCAACCATTCGGTGGCCAGCTCGTCGAACAGGCCCGCGGACTCGGCGGCGGCGCGCACCCGGGCCAGCAGCGCCTCGGTCTGCGCGGCATCGTCGAAAAACGGGCGGCCCGTTCGGGTGTAGACCACACCGGTCGCGCCGTCGGTCACCCCGAACCGGGTCCGCGCCGCGAGCGCCGAACGCGCCACCACCACGACCGCGCGCGAGCCCATATGCTTCTCCTCGCACACCGCCCGCGCGACGCCCTCGGCCCGGTAGTAGCCGAATGCCTCCGCGGGATGTTCGAGCAGACCATCGCGCGGCGAGGTGGCGCACGGTGCCATGGTCGGCGGCAGATACACCAGCCAGCGCGGGTCGATCGCGAAGCGGCTCATCACCTCCAGCGCCGCGCTCGCGTTCTCCTCCTGCACGCCGATGCGGCCGTGATGGCTGGTCTGCACCACCCGGCGTCCTATCACATCGTCTAGGTCGAGCACGCCACGCTCGCGATGGACCACGCCCCCGGCCCGCGTAACCACGGACGCCGCATCGGATACGGCCGTCGCCCGCAGCGGGCGCACTGGTTCGTACCAGACCTCTTGCGCCGCAACCGAAACCGGCTCCCGCTCCGGATAGCGCAGCGCGGAGAGCCGCCCGCCGAACACCGCGCCGGTGTCCAGACACATGGTGTTGTTCACCCACTGCAGTTCGGTCACCGGCGTGTGGCCGTAGAGCACCGTCGCCCGGCCCCGGTAGTCGTCGGCCCACGGATAACGCACCGGCAGCCCGAATTCGTCGGTCTCCCCGGTGGATTCGCCGTACATCGCGAACGAGCGCACCCGGCCGGACGCGCGGCCGTGATACTCCTCCTTCAGCCCGGCGTGCGCGACGACCAACTTGCCGCCGTCCAGCACATAGTGGCTCACCAGCCCGCGGCAGAACTCGTGCGCCGCCTTGCGGAAGTCCTCGTCTTGAACTTCCAGCTGAGCCAACGATTCGGCCAGACCGTGCGCGACGTTCACCTGGCGGCCGTCGAGCGCCCGCACCAGCTTGTGTTCGTGATTCCCGGTGACGCACAACGCCGTTCCGGCCGCCGCCATACCCATCACCAGCCGCAGCACACCCGGTGTGTCCGGGCCGCGGTCCACCAGATCGCCGACGAAGACGGCGGTGCGCCCTTCCGGATGCGCGGCGCCGACGGCTCGGCCGGACTCGTCGCGCAGCAGCCGGTAGCCGAGTTCGCCGAGCAGCGTTTCCAATTCGGCGCGGCAGCCGTGCACGTCGCCGATCACGTCGAACGGCCCGGTGAGTTCGCGACGGTCGTTCCACGACTTCTCGTAAGTGATGGTGGCGGAATCGATCTCGGCGACCCCGCGCAGCACGTACACCTTGCGGAAGCCCTCGCGCTCCAAACCGCGCAGCCCGCGCCGCAATTCGCGCTGCTGCCGCAGCACCACGTGCCGGTCCAGATCCTTCCGGTCCGGCCGGGTCGAATTGCGTTCCAGACAGACCGAATCCGGCACGTCGAGCACGATGGCCACCGGCAGCACATCGTGTGCGCGAGCCACCTGGACCAGCTCCTGCCGCGATCTCGGCTGCACATTGGTCGCGTCGACCACCGTGCGCAGCCCGCGCCGCAGCCGCACCCCCGTGATGTGATGCAGCAGCGCGAACGCGTCCGGCGTCGCGGTCTGGTCGTTCTCGTCGTCGCTGACGATGCCGCGGCAGGCGTCGGAGGAAACCACCGAGGTCGCGCGGAAGTGTTTGCGCGCGAACGTCGATTTGCCGGAACCGGTGCTGCCGACGAGCACGACCAGGGACAGTTCCGGGATAGTCAGCTCACGCCCATCGCTCGGCAACGCAGTCATTTCTCGGTCCCCTCCTCGGCAGCGGTCTTGGCGAATATCGCCATCTGGGTCGGCGGGCCGAGTTCGGCATCGACCGGCCCGATCGGCTCGTGCCGGACGGTATACCCGTGCGCCGCCGCCACCTGCTCGGCCCAGGCCGCGAATTCGGTTCTGCTCCACTCGAATCGGTGGTCGTGGTGGCGGAACTCGCCTGCCGGCAGCGTCTCGAACCGCGCGTTGTGCTCCGCGTTCGGGGTGGTCACCAGCACCGATCGCGGTGCGGCCGCGCCGAATACGGCGTATTCGAGGGCCCGCAGCCGGGGCGGGTCGACGTGCTCGATCACCTCCATCAGCACCGCCGCGTCATAGCCGCGCAGCCGCGCGTCGGTGTAGGTGAGCGCGCCCTGCCACAGCGTCAGCCTGGCCCGCATCCGCTCCGGCATCCGGTCGAGGCGCAGCCTGCGCTTGGCAATATTGAGCGCACGCATCGAGACATCGACGCCGACGATCTCGGTGAAGGTCTTGTCGGCCAACAGATCCCGCAGCAACGCACCCTCGCCGCAGCCGAGATCCAGCACCCGGTGCGCGCCCGCATCGTGCAGGGCGCGCAGCACGGCGGCACGGCGGGTCACCGCGAGAGATACCGGGCGATCGCCGTTTCCGGCATCGACCGCCTCGGCATGCTCGGGGCCGGTGCGGTCCGCGACGACATCGGAGGCCGTCGCCGTGGATTCGCTATCACCGTTGGCATCGGAACCCGTTGCCACCGTATCGCTTTCCTCGACCACCTCGACCGCGCCGAGTTCCTCCGGCTCGACCTCGTCCACCTCGGCCAGCCGGGCCAGCGCGGTGCGCACCAGCGACTGCCGCCGCGCCAGGTACCGCCGAGTGATCCAGGCGCGCTCCGGATGTTCGCCGAGCCAGCCGGAACCCGCGCGGATGAGCTTGTCCACCTCGTCGGCGGCCAGCCAGTAATGTTTGGCGCCGTCCAGCACCGGCAGCAGCACATAGAGGTGCGACAGCGCCTCGGCCAGCCGCAGCGCGCCGGTGAGTTCCAGCCGCAGGTGATGTGAGGCGCCCCATTCCGGGAATGCCGGATCCAGCGGCAGCGCAGTGGAATTCACCTGCCAGCCCAGCGGGCCGAACATCCGCGCCGCCACCTCCGGGCCGCCCTTGCACGGCACCGCGGGCAGTTCGATCCGCAGCGGCAGCGGTTCGCCGACCAGGTCGGGTCGCTGGGTGCAGCGCCCGTGCAGCGCCGTGCGGAACACCGACCCGATCGCCACCGACAGCAGCGACGACGCCGCGTACGGCCGGTCGTTGACGTACTGTCCGAGGCTGAAATCCGGTGTGTTGCGGGCTCTTCCGCGCACCAGGCGGATCGGGTCGACCTCGAGCAGCAGCGCGGCGGTGCAGCGCGCCGCGGTGGCCTCCGGATAGACGACGTGCGCGGTGCCGTACGACTGCTCGAACGCCTGCACCCGGTCGGGGTTCTTGTGCAGCAAGAACCCGAGGTCGGTCGCCGGCCAGGCGGCGCCCTCCGGTGGTGTGCAGGTGATGGTCAGCAGCATGGTGCGATCGTCGCCCAGTGACCGACCGGTCGCAAGGAAGTATTTATGGCGGCATTACCCGTAGAAGGTGTGGTAGCGCAGGTTTGCTCGCATCCGCCCGACGAATACGCCGGCGTGCAGCACCCACAATCCGCGCGGTAATCGCCTGCGGGTCAATCGGATATACGGATTGTGCAACACCGTGATGGCCACCGATTGCAGTGTCGCGCGCAGCGGCAGCCGCGGGCAGCCGTTCGGTCGATGCTTGACGTAGACCTGTACCGCGCCGTACCCGTAGTTCACCGACTGCCGCCATTCGTCACGGTAATCCGCGCGCAGCCGATAGGCGACGAGTGCGTCCGGCGCGTGCCCGAACCGCAGCCCGGCCTGCTGCAGCCGCCAGGAGATGTCGACGTCGTCACCGGCGATGATCAGGTCCTCGTCGTAGCCGCCGATCCGCTCGAAGGCGGTGCGCCAGTACGAGGTGTTGTTGCCGTTCGCGTAGGGCAGCCAGTGGGTCGGGAAGCCGTCCTCGGGTGCGGGCAGCGGCCGGGATGCCGCGATCTCCGGGGTGTTGAGCGTATCCACCTCCAGCGCGCCGCTCACCGCGTCGTAGTCGGCCGCGGTCCGCACCAGCGCGCTCAACCAGCCGGGATGCACCCGATCGTCCTGGTCGACGAAGGCGAGGAAATCGCCGAGGGCCAGCCGCGCGGCGTTGTTGCGCGCGAACGGCGCGCCCCGCTTCGCCGAACTGTCCACATAGCGCAGCCGCAGGCGCGCGGTCAGCGGATGGCCCGAAAGATGTTCGCGCAGGCCGTCTTCGGAGCCGTTGTCGCTGACGAGCACCTCGTACGGGCCGCGATAATCCTGTGCGGCCAGGCCGGACAACTGCTCGTCGAGATACGGCAGCCCATTGTGGACGGGAATGATGACGGAGACGAACTCGGGATGGCGCGGCGAATGTGAATCGGTAACCATTTCGGCTTCCTCGGAAACGGTGTGCGGCGGTGTGACTGTCCCTGCTACCTGGTTATTCGTTCGAGTCGCCGGAAAACGAACACTCTATTCGGTTCTATTTCGAAATATGTTGCCGGATAACCCTCTTCGCGTTTGCTGTACCCGCATTTCAGAATTCCACCGGATGCCGGGAACGGCTCGACGAATGGAAATGACCGCTCGGTACGGGATTGATCGCGGCAGGTGGTGCGGGCGGTTGCCGAGGCGGCGTCAGCGCGTGTGGTCTAGGTTCGGCCGCATGCAAACACTCGCCAGGTTCATCGGGATCGCCGCCGCCGCGGCCGCGCTGACGCTGACCGCATGCGGTTCGAGCGACAGCAAGTCGGACGCGCCGTCCTCGGCGAAGCCGACCGCCGCCGCGCAGGTGCAGAGCAAGGGCCGGGCCTGCACGGCCGAGGATATCGGCGTCACCGGCGACTTCGGCGCCGCGCCGAAGATCACCATCCCGAACGATTGCGATCCGCCGAAGCAGCTGATCACCAAGGATCTGGTCCAGGGCAGCAGTCCCGCCGCCGCGCCGGGCCAGCCGCTGACCATGAACTACGCGCTGGTCACCTGGTCGGACAAGAAGAAGCTGGACAGCTCCTTCGACCGGGGCAAGCCGTTCCAGCTCACCCTGGGCGCGGGCATGGTCATTCCCGGCTGGGACCAGGGCCTGGTCGGCGTGCAGCAGGGCACGCGCAGGCTGCTGATCATCCCGCCGGAGCTCGGCTACGGCAGCGGCGGCAACGGCATCAAGCCGAACGAGACGCTGGTCTTCGTGACCGACGCCGTCGCGGTCGGTAAGTGACGCCGGTATAGGGCTGACCGCCTGCAAGGGCTCGCGGCCGGTCGACTAACCTGGAGCGGATGCGTACGCCGCATCCCTCATCCCCCGGCAATTGCCGGAACGCGAGGAAAGAGTCCTGATGATGAGGGTTTGCGCCCCAACCGTAACGAACGACGAACAAGGAGCATGTCCGTGAAGAGCACCGTCGAGCAGCTGAGCCCGACCCGGGTCCGGATCAATGTCGAGGTGCCCTTCGAGGAGCTCAAGCCGGACTTCGACCGCGCGTACAAGGCACTGGCCAAGCAGGTCCGTATCCCCGGTTTCCGTCCGGGCAAGGCCCCGGCCAAGCTGCTCGAGGCCCGCCTCGGCCGCGGCGCGATCCTGGAGCAGGTCGTCAACGATGTGCTGCCCGGCCGCTACAGCGAGGCCGTCACCACCTCCGAGGTGAAGGTCATCGGCCAGCCCGAAATCGAGATCACCAAGATCGAGGACGGCCAGGAACTGGCCTTCACCGCCGAGGTCGACGTGCGCCCGGAGATCGCGCTGCCGGACTACACCGGTATCGAGGTCACCGTCGACGCGTTCACCGTCGAGGATTCCGATATCGAGGAGCAGCTGCAGTCGCTGCGGCAGCGCTTCGGCACCCTCACCGGTGTCGAGCGCCCGGTGCAGGACGGCGATTTCGTCTCCATCGATCTCTCGGCCACCGTCGACGGCGAGGAGGTGGCCGACGCCTCCACCACCGGCCTGTCGCACGAGGTCGGCTCCGGCCAGCTGATCGAGGGCCTGGACGAGGCGCTGATCGGCCTGTCGGCCGGTGAGTCCAAGGAGTTCACCTCCAAGCTGGTCGCGGGCGAGCACGCCGGCAAGGACGCCGTCATCACCGTCAAGGTGCAGACCGTCAAGGAGCGCGAGCTGCCCGAGGCCGATGACGAATTCGCCCAGCTGGCTTCGGAATTCGACACCCTCGACGAGCTGAAGGAAGACCTGAAGACCCGCGTCGAGCGGGTCAAGAAGGTGCAGCAGGCCGGCGAGATCCGGGACAAGGTGCTGGAGACCCTGCTGGAGCAGGTCGAGGTGCCGCTGCCGGAGAAGGTCGTCCAGGCCGAGATCGACGCCGTGCTGCACGACGCGGTGCACGGCTTCGACCACGACGAGGCCAAGCTGGCCGAGGCGCTGGAGGCGCAGGGCTCCAGCCGCGAGGAGTTCGACAAGGACACCAAGGAGGCCGCCGAGAAGTCGGTGAAGACCCAGCTGCTGCTGGACGCCATCGCCGAGGCCGACCAGGTCCAGGTCGGCCAGGAGGAGCTCACCGAGCGGATCCTGTTCCAGTCGCAGCGCTACGGCCTGTCCCCGGAGCAGTTCATCCAGCAGGTGCAGCAGGCGGGTCAGCTCGGCGCGGTATTCGCCGACGTGCGGCGCGGCAAGGCGCTCGCGGGCGTCGTCGGCAAGGTGAAGGTGACCGATTCCGCGGGCAACACCGTGGACACCGCCGAAATGTTCGGCGCGCCTGCGGATTCCGAGGCCGAGGGCGAGGCGGCCGAGACCGCGGCGGCGAGCGCGGAATAAGTTCGATGGATAACCGGCGCTACCGGCGGGTTTTTCCCGAGTCGATTGCGCTGTAAGCGAAGAAAGGGCGGTACCGGGAGTTCGGTACCGCCCTGCTTCGTTAATGTTTGTGACAAGCGAACCAGAGATGGCTGCTCGGCATTCAGCAACGAGCGAGAGAAGGCAGGTACCCGTGACAATTAATCAGGCAGGGGTCGTCATGACATCCCCGACCGCTGGTCTCAACCTCAGTGATTCGGTGTACGAGCGGCTGCTGCAGAACCGCATCATCTTCCTCGGCACCCAGGTCGACGACGACATCGCGAACAAGATCTGCGCGCAGATCCTACTGCTGACGGCCGAGGATCCGACCAAAGACATTGCGCTGTACATCAATTCGCCTGGCGGTTCGGTCTCCGCCGGTATGGCCATCTACGACACGATGCAGTTCGCCACCTGCGATATCGCCACCTACGGCATGGGCCTGGCCGCCTCGATGGGGCAGTTCCTGCTCACCGCGGGGACGAAGGGCAAGCGCTACGCCTTGCCGCACGCGCGGATCATGATGCACCAGCCGTCCGCGGGCATCGGCGGTTCGGCCGCCGATATCGCGATCATGGCCGAACAGTTCGCGCACACCAAGCGTGAGCTCAACGAGCTGCAGGCGCAGCACACCGGCAAGTCCGTGGAGCAGGTCACCGCCGACGCCGACCGCGACCGCTGGTTCACCGCGAAGGAAGCCCTGGAATACGGCTTCATCGATCACGTAATCGCGCACGCGAGCCAGGCCAACGGCTAAGCAGCGAATCCAGCTCACCCCCACAGACTTTGGAGAGAAGATGGCTCTGATCGATCCGCGCGCCGGTCTGTCCGGTATCGCACCGTCCAGCCCGCAGTCGCGCTACATCCTGCCCTCGTTCATCGAGCACTCCAGCTTCGGTGTCAAAGAGTCCAACCCGTACAACAAGCTGTTCGAGGAGCGCATCATCTTCCTCGGCGTGCAGGTGGACGACGCCTCGGCCAACGACATCATGGCCCAGCTGCTGGTGCTCGAGTCGCTGGATCCGGACCGCGACATCACCATGTACATCAACTCACCGGGTGGTTCGTTCACCTCGCTGATGGCGATCTACGACACCATGCAGTACGTGCGCGCCGACGTGGCGACGGTCTGCCTCGGTCAGGCCGCCTCCGCGGCGGCGGTGCTGCTGGCCGCGGGCACCCCGGGCAAGCGTGCCTGCCTGCCCAACGCCCGGGTGCTGATCCACCAGCCGTCGGTGGAGGGTGGCATCCAGGGCCAGGTTTCCGACCTGGAGATCCAGGCCGCCGAGATCGAGCGCATGCGCCGCCTGATGGAGACCACGCTGGCCCGGCACACCGGCAAGTCCGCGGACGTCATCCGCAAGGACACCGACCGGGACAAGATCCTGACCGCCGAAGACGCCAAGGAATACGGCATCATTGATACCGTATTCGACTACCGCAAGCTGAGCGCGAAGAAGTAGTCGGTCTGCGGTCGAGCGAGGATTTCAGTAGATCGGTTCTGCCGAATGCTCCCCGCGCCGGCGGGGATGAGCCTGCTCGTAAGTTGCTGCACGTCAGTTGAATACGGCCGGGCGAGATGCCTACCGGCAGATCGCCCGGCCGATCCGCCACCGCGGACCGGCCGACGGGTCATCCCGCCCGTCATCCGGTACGCGATGGGTGGCCGGGAGCGGTTGCCGGCCGTCGCTCTGGGTGAAACGGGTCCATTCCGGTGAGAACTCGCACAACCCTGACGAGAAACATGCTCGAGTTGTCGACCTCGGTCGCGCACACCGGGTACGGTCAACCTAGGGACCTTTGCTCCTGGTTGACAGCTCTGCCATCCGCCGGAAACGGCAGTGGTGTTCCCGACCTCGCCCGAGGACGGCAGATAGCTGGCAACCTGGAATGACGGTTGCACGCGGACAAGGAAGTAGGGACCCACGAGATGGCGCGCATCGGAGATGGCGGCGATCTGCTGAAGTGCTCGTTCTGTGGAAAGAGTCAAAAGCAGGTCAAGAAGCTCATTGCGGGACCAGGGGTGTACATCTGCGACGAGTGCATCGATCTATGCAACGAGATCATCGAGGAGGAGCTGGCCGAGTCCAGCGAGGTCAAACTCGATGAGCTGCCCAAGCCCGCCGAGATCCGGGATTTCCTGGAGAACTACGTCATCGGGCAGGACACCGCCAAGCGCACGCTCGCGGTGGCCGTCTACAACCACTACAAGCGCATCCAGGCCGGGGACAAGGGGCGCGACAGCCGTGGCGAGACGGTGGAGCTGACCAAGTCGAACATCCTGATGCTCGGCCCGACCGGCTGTGGTAAGACCTACCTGGCGCAGACGTTGGCCAAGATGCTGAACGTCCCGTTCGCCATCGCGGACGCCACGGCGCTCACCGAGGCGGGCTACGTCGGCGAGGATGTGGAGAACATCCTGCTGAAGCTGATCCAGGCGGCCGACTACGACGTCAAGCGGGCCGAGACCGGCATCATCTACATCGATGAGGTCGACAAGATCGCCCGCAAGAGCGAGAACCCGTCGATCACCCGCGACGTCTCCGGTGAAGGCGTGCAGCAGGCCCTGCTGAAGATCTTGGAAGGCACCCAGGCGAGCGTGCCGCCGCAGGGCGGGCGCAAGCATCCGCACCAGGAGTTCATCCAGATCGACACCACGAATGTGCTGTTCATCGTGGCGGGCGCGTTCGCGGGACTCGAGAAGATCATCTCCGATCGCACCGGGCACCGCGGCATCGGCTTCGGCGCCGAGGTCCGGTCCAAGGCGGAGATCGACACCACCGACCACTTCGCCGAGGTGATGCCGGAGGATCTGATCAAATTCGGTCTGATCCCGGAGTTCATCGGCCGGCTCCCGGTGGTCGCGTCGGTGACCAACCTGGATAAGGAATCCCTGGTCAAGATCCTCTCCGAGCCGAAGAACGCGTTGGTCAAGCAGTACATCCGGCTGTTCGAAATGGACGGTGTGGACCTGGAATTCACCCAGGACGCGCTGGAAGCCGTTGCGGACCAAGCGATTCTGCGTGGCACCGGCGCTCGTGGTCTGCGCGCCATCATGGAAGAGGTCCTGCTGCCGGTGATGTACGACATCCCGAGCCGCGACGACGTCGCCAAGGTGGTCGTCGATGCCGATACGGTCAACGACAATGTGTTGCCCACCATCGTGCCGCGCAAGGCGCAGCGCACCGAGCGCCGCGAGAAGTCGGCCTGATTCGAAGCCGTTCAGCGATCGCGGTCGTAACCCGGCCGCGTCGTGAAATCCATTCGCTCCGGCCATGCGCAGGCTGGGGACGGACTTCGTCCGGCAGCGCCCATTAGGTTGATCGAGGATCGAGGATATGTTCGGCGACCGCAATCTGGAACGCAGGATCGATCTGCTGAACTACAAGCTCGATCTGATCATCAAACATCTGGGCATCCAGGACGCCGATGCCGTCGTGCTGAACAAATCGTCGGGGTCCTACTCGGTCGATCTCACCGAGGTCGGCGAACTCATGGCTCAGGGCAAGAAGATTCAGGCGATCAAGCGCTACCGGGAATTGACCGGCCTGGGGCTCAAAGATGCCAAGGACGCGGTAGAGACCCGCTGGCGCTAGAGCGGTAGCGGCCGATCGGTGACCACCTGCTTCATCACCAAGGTCGACGTCAATCGGCCGACGCCGGGGAGCGTCGCCAGTCGATCATCGTAAAGCTGTTGGAAGGCAGGCAGATCCGCGGCCACCACGCGCAGCAGATAGTCGGGATCGCCGAACAGCCGCTGGGCCTGTAGCACTTGGGGAATCTCGGTGAGCGCCTGTTCGAAGGCGGCGACGGTGCCGCGGTCCTCCTGATGCATGGTGACGAAAATCAGGGCCTCGAAGGCCAATCCGACCGCGGCGGCGTCGACCGACGCCCGGTAGCCGCGGATCACGCCGCTCGCCTCCAGTTCGCGCAATCGCCGATGGCACGGCGAGAGGCTCAGCCGCACCCGGGCGGCCAGGTCGGTGATCGTCATCCGGCCGTCGCGCTGTAGTTCGGCAAGGATCTTCCGGTCGACCGTATCCATGGGGAAGATTCTTCCACCCGTAGGGCTCTAGCTGGAAATACTTGGAATCCTGTTCGGCATCGTTCGCATTAGTCTCCCTTCGGCAAGCGAAGTGAAGGGAGAAATTGTCGTGACCGCCGGTTCCGTCGCCGCCTTCTGGTTGGTGTCGTTCCTGCTCGTACTGGTTCCGGGTGCGGACTGGGCCTATGTCATCGGCGCCGGATTGCGTGAGCGCTCGGTGCTGCCGTCGGTCGGCGGATTGCTGGTCGGCTATCTGGCGCTGACCGCGGTGGTGGCCTCCGGTATCGCCGTCATCGTCACCCGCAACCCGGCCGTGCTGACCGCGCTGACCACGGCAGGTGCGGCCTACCTCATATGGATCGGGGGCGCCACCCTGATGCGTCCCGCAACGCCCGGTGCCGCGCTCGGCGAGCCGACGCCGTGGGGCGCGCGAATTCGCCAGGGCGCGGGTATCAGCGGTTTCAACCCGAAGGCGCTGCTGCTGTTCCTGGCCCTGCTGCCACAGTTCACCGATCGAAACGGCAAGTGGCCCATAGCAATTCAGATCGGCACGCTCGGGATCGTGCACACCGTCACCTGCGGCGTCATCTATCTGTGCGTCGGGTTGCTTGCGCAATCAGTGCTCAACGCCCGCCCCACCGCCGCCCGCATTGTCAGCCGAATCTCCGGCGCCGCAATGATTCTCATCGGTATCTTCCTGCTGGCGGAACGCCTCATCTGACTTCACCGGTCTGGCCGGGTGTCTCGCACAGGAACTCGGCCGACAGCGCATACGGCGTTGTGTGAGTCGAGGGATTCGGCGAAGGTGATCTTGTGACATATGCCCACCACCTGCTGGAGCTGCCCGACGCGACGTTGTACTACGAGACCAGGGGAGAGGGGCCGGTTCTGGTGCTCATTCCCGGCGCGGGCGGTGACGCGGGCGTCTATACCGAGGTCGCCGAATTGCTCGCCGACTCCTACACCGTGGTGACCTATGACCGGCGCGGCAATTCGCGCAGTACGCTGCGCCATCCGCTCGAGGAACTCACGCTGACGCGGCAGAGCGCGGATGTGTGCCGATTGATCGATGCGGTCGGTGGCGGTCCCGCCCGGGTGGTCGGCAGCGGCGCCGGGGCCGTTGTGGCCCTGGATCTCGTTGCGCGGCAACCGGATTACGTCGATCGCATGATCGCGCACGATCCCGGTGTGCTCGATGTGCTGCCGGATGTCGCGGCCATGCGGGACCGGGCCGATGCCATGATGCGCGCATTCCTGCGGGACGGCCCGCGGGCCGCGGTCGACCGCCTGCTATCGGCGGTCGGCACCGCCCTGCCGCCGGACCTGGCCGCGCGGTTGACCGGTAATCCAGAGCTGACCTTCGTGCACGAGACCAGGATGATCGTGGACTCCGTCACCGATATTCCCGGATTGTCCGCTGCCGCAGCGCGATTCGTTATCGCGGTGGGGTGTGACCAGCCGAATTCGCATCCGTACCGGGCCGGTCGGGTGATCGCCGAGCGGACCGGCGCGCGTCTCGTCGAGGTGCCCGGCGATCACTGGTCGTTCCTGAAACAACCGGAGACCTTCGCCGGTATGGTCGTGGAGCTTTTCGCCGCCTGAGTCGAAACCTGTTTGTCACGAAGACACTTCGGGCTCCCGCTGCCGGAAGGTCCGGTGTGCGGGAGCCCGAGCGGTGCGATCGGTCAGCGCTGTGTCGTCGCGGGGAACGACAGGCCGACGAATTCTCGATCGGTGGCGGGCGCCGGGTCGGCGTCCTCCACGGTGCCGTACACCATCTGCTCGTAGGCGTTGTCCGCCATCGCCTCGTCACTATCGGACAGGGTCGGCGTGCTCGACATCGGATCGGGCACCTCCCGCACCGCCTGCGTCGCGCGGGTGATCGCCATTCCGTAGCGGGCGCTCGCCGCGTCGTGCACCAGCAGTGCGACGCCGATCATCACGGGGGCGATACCGTGCACCGCGGCGTCGAACCATAGCGTCGAACGGATGTACGGGTAGGTGTTCAGCCCGACGGTCAGTGCCAGCAGGGCGATCTCGGCGGCCACCACTTTCTGGCGGCTGTCCAGGATGCCCCATTCGGCGACCTTGTTGGTGCCGATCATGATGATGACGAGGCAGGCGCTGATCATCGCCTCGATGAGGTAGCTGAACCAGTACAGCGGATCGGACGCGCCCGCCGGCGCGATATTGTGCTGCACGTTCACCGCCGACCACAGCATGCCCGCGACGACGACTCCGGCCAGCGCGCGCAGCGACCAGGCCCGATGCCGGTAGAGCGAGGCCAGGCGCGCATGCGGACTGGATTCGCGCCGTTGCGCGGCGATCGCCCTGCGGGCCGCCATCACATCCCGGATATCGGCCTTCTCGATCTCCTCGACCGTCTGGCGGACTCGATCGGCCGCGACACCGGCGGCCTGGGTGTGCTTCCAGCGCTGCTCCCGGTCCAGGGTCCGAATGCGTTCGGCGAGTTCGCGTTCCGCACGCAGCTCATCCTCGGATAGTGCCTCGGTGAGTGCCGGGTCGAACTGGTAGGCCAGGCGGCCGCGAGCCTGCTCGACGCGCGCGGCGAGCACCGCGACATCGACATCGTCGTCGAGCGGTTGCAGGTCGGACATGCGGCTCCAAACGGGATGGTCGGTAAGGGATCTCGCGCGAGTAGGAGCGAAATCCCTTCCTACGTCCGGATTCCCGGCAGTCGCGAGGATCCCAAGATACCGTCTCGGGCTCCGGCGCGCAGCATCGCGGCGAGTTTACTCGGGCTCGGCGTGCATATCCTCCTGGCTCCAGTAGGCACGCATCCGGGAGATCTTGCCGTCGGCGTCGAATTCCATGACGTCGATGGGGGACAGCGTAAACCGTTGACCGCCGACCCGGGTGACGATGGTGAACATGAACGCGGCCTGCCGATCGCCGATCCGCACGGTGTCGGGATGCAGTTCGGCCTCTCGGTCGAGCCCGGTCACCACGTCGTAGAACTCGCGCAGCGCGGCGTGTCCCTGACGTGTCGGGGTGCCGATCGGATCCTCGACGGTCGCCTCGGGTGCGAACAGCGCGAGAATTTCGGCGGTGGTTCCGGAGCCGACTGCCTTCACATACTGCTCGATGACGTCACGAATTTGCCGCACCATGGAAAACTCCCCAAAAATTGAAACGTGTTCTAGCGCGCAGCGTATCAGCCCGCAAACGCGTTTCAACCGGTTATCCGGCATTCGGCGACGGACTCGTCGACCGGCTGATCCGGCAAATCGCCCGCACAATTCGGCGGAAACGGCGCTCGCCGGCAGCGACCGGACCGGCAATGTCCGGCGGCGCCGCCGACGGCGCTCACCCCACCCCTCAGCCGCGCCGACGTCCATCCCCCGATGGTGGAGTCGGGATCCCCGATATCGGCGCCGGTGGAACCGGTGACGGCGGTGCCCGGAATGACACGTCGCGCCCGGATCGGGAATCGCCGTTGATCCCCCTGGCTCGTCGTTGAACCTTGTTTCCACGCTGGTGCTTTCACCGATGCTGTCGGCATCGGAAGGTGCGGCGTTACCGGTTCGTCGTGCCGCATGAATCGGGGGCACAAACGGGCCGTTTCGTCCGTTTGGTCGGCTCTCGTCGGCGGTTGCGGGGGTTTGCTCGGTCAGGGCCCAGAAAACTCATCGCTACCTCGTCCCGGTGTGTCGGCGTTACGCTATCGACGCCGTGCGGTTTACTCGGTCCGGTCCAACCAGATGTTCGAGTGACGAGTAGAAGCGGAGGAGACATGGCACTGCCTACCATGACCGCGGAACAACGCACTGAGGCGTTGGCCAAGGCGGCGGCTGTTCGCAAGGCGCGCTCCGAATTGATCGGCAAGGTGAAGGCGGGCAAGCTGACGGTCGCGGACCTGCTTAAGAAATCCGACACCGACGATCTGGTGAAGAAGACCAAGGTCGCCGCCGTTATCAAGGCGCTGCCGGGTGTCGGCCCGGTCAAGGCCGCCAAACTGATGGATCAGGCGGAAATCCCGGAAGACCGGCGCATCGGCGGTCTGGGTGCCCGGCAGCGGGCCGCGCTGCTCGAGGCGCTCAAGGACTGACGACGCCGATCGCGCCGTGGCGTCACGCCGCCGGGCCAACCGGGGCGGGCGCTGCGGCCAGGACGACCCACCGGGTTGCCGGGGTAGAGCCCGGCGGGTGGTTCGCACACGACGAGGGTGCCGGACCGCGGTCCGACACCCTCGTGCTGTTTTACGCCCCGGTCAGCGGGCCGGGCGCGCGCCCGTGCCGCGGCGGCGGAAGCGAAGGTTGATCGGGTCCGGGTCGGGCAGTTGCGCGCCGCGCGGTGCGATGACGAGTACGGCGGTGGCCAAGATCGCGAGCAATACGGTGGCGATCACGCTGAGCACATAGCTGCCGGTCGGCATCGCGGTGGGGTGGTGCGTCACGTGGTACAGGAAATGCGGCACCGCGAAGACGAGCCAGCCCAGCCCGGCAAGGCGCGCGGCATTGCCGGTGTTCAGGTACGCGGCCGCGGCCGCGACCACGCCGAGGGCGAGGAAGAACGCGCCGACGTCGGTGGTGAGGTGGTGGTTGTACGGGCCGTCCGCGGCGATCCAGTGCATGCCGAGCCCGGGGAAATCCTCGTAGAAGGAATGCGGCAGCACGACCGCCCAGAACCCGATGACCACACCCTGTGCGGCCGAGACGGCCAGCAGGATCCGGGTGGTCAACCATCGCCAACGCTGCCGGTCCAGGTGCATCCGCACCTGGACGCCGCCGGAATCGCCACGCACCGAGATCCGCATCGGAAACTCCCCTTCGTCCGAAGATGGTGGACCGGTGCCGCCAACCGTAGTTGCGGACGTGACCGAGGGGCAATAGCCCCATGGATCAGGTCGCGGAGCGACTCGATGAGGGGTGGTGGTCGGGCGACGGGTGGGCCTAGCGCACGGATTCGTATGCCGTCGTGTGCTCGACGAGGCGGTCGGCCTCGGTGTAGATGTTCATCGTCTCGCCGCGCAGGAACCCCACCAGCGTGAGGCCGGATTCGGCGGCCAGATCGACGGCGAGCGAGCTGGGGGCGGAGACCGCGCCCAGCATCGGGATACCGGCCATGACGGCCTTCTGCACCAGTTCGAACGAGGCGCGGCCGCTCACGATCAACACCAGATCGCTTGCCGGAACCAGGTTTTCGCGCAGCGCCCAGCCGATCACCTTATCCACCGCGTTATGCCTGCCGATGTCCTCGCGCACCGCGAGGACCGTGCCGTCCGCGGTGAACAGACCCGCCGCGTGCAGGCCGCCGGTGGCGTCGAACACCGACTGTCGCGCGCGCAGCGCGTCCGGCATCGCGGCCAGTGTCGCGACCGAGACCCGCGGACCCGGTCGCGGAATCGGGAACCTGCCGCGCTTGCGCACCTCGTCCAAAGCCGTTTTACCGCAGAGGCCGCAGGCGCCGGTGGACAGGAAATTGCGGGCGGGCAAGGGAATCGGCGTGCGGGGTGTGATGTCGAGGACGTTGTAGGTGTTGTGCCCGTTCTCGTCGGTACCGGCGCAGTAACGCGCCGCGACGATATCGTCGGCGTCACCGATGAGGTTCTCGCTCAACAGGAATCCGTGCACCAGGTCGATATCGTTGCCCGGTGTGCGCATGGTGACCACCAGCGACCGGCCGCCGACCCGGATCTCCAGCGGCTCCTCCACGGCGAGTGTGTCCGGCCGCCGCACCGCGCCGGTCGGCGCGATCCGGTGCATGGGGCGGCGGGCGGTGACCCTACTCATGACGGTGCCGTTCCAGCCGTACCGTGACGGCCTTGGCGACCGGCGTATTCGACCGTGCCGCAACATGATCCAACGGAACGAGCGGGTTGGTCTCCGGGTAGTAGGCGGCGGCGTTGCCGCGCGGGGTCGGGTAGCCGACGATCCGGAATCCGGTGACCCGGCGTTCGACGCCGTCGGTCCATTCGGAGACGATGTCCACCAGATCGCCGTCGGCGAAACCGAATTCGGCGATATCGGCCTGGTTGACCAGGATTACCTTGCGGCCGTTGTGAATACCGCGGTAGCGGTCGTCGAGGCCGTAGATGGTGGTGTTGTACTGGTCGTGGCTGCGCAGGGTCTGCAGGATCAGCCTGCCCTCCGGCACCGGCAGCCAGGTCAGCTCGTTCACCGCGAAATTGGCCTTACCGGTGCCGGTCCGGAACTCGCGGGCGTCGCGCGGCGGATGCGGCAGCTGGAAACCGTTGTGCTGGCGCACTTTCGCGTTGTAGTCGGCGCAGCCGGGCACCACGCGGGCGATGGCGTCGCGAATCAGGTCGTAGTCGCCGCGGAATTCGCGCCACGGCACGGGATGATCCGGGCCGAACAACTCCTGGGCGAGTTCGCAGACGATGGCGACCTCGCTGCGCAGCTCATCGCTCACCGGCCGCAGCCTGCCGGTGGACAGGTGCACCATCGACATCGAATCCTCCACCGACACCTGCTGTTTGGCGCCGTTCTGCAGGTCGAGGTCGGTGCGGCCGAGGGTGGGCAGGATCAGCGCGGTCTTGCCGTGCACCACGTGGCTGCGGTTGAGTTTCGTCGAAACCTGCACGGTGAGTTCGCAACCGCGCAGCGCGGCCTCGGTGACCTCGGTGTCCGGGGTGGCCGAGACGAAGTTGCCGCCCATGCCGAAGAACACCTTGCCGCGGCCGTCGCGCATGGCGCGGATGGCATCGACGGTGTCCCAACCGTGTTCGCGCGGGCTGCGGATGCCGAATTCGCGATCCAGCGCCGCGAGGAATGGCTCCGGCATTTTCTCCCAGATACCCATCGTGCGGTCGCCCTGCACGTTCGAGTGGCCGCGCACCGGGCAGACGCCCGCGCCGGGCTTGCCGATCATACCGCGCACGAGCAGCAGGTTCGTGGCCTCCTCGATGGTGGCGACGGCGTGCGTCTGCTGGGTAAGACCCATCGCCCAGCAGATGATGACGCTCTTGGCCTCGGCGAGCAGGCGAGCCGTATGCTCCAATTCCGCCCTGGTGAGACCGGTCGCCTGCGCGACTACGGCGAGATCGACCGCGCGGGTTTGCTTTTCGTATTCGGCGAAGCCCGCGGTATGCGCCTCGACGAAGGCGTGGTCGACCACCGTGCCCGGTGCGCGATCCTCGGCCTCGAACAGCAGCCGGCCGAGTCCCTGGAACAGCGCCATATCGCCGCCGAGCCGGATCTGCAGGAAGTCGTCCGCGATCGGGATGCCGGTGGTGAATCCCTTGACCGTCTGTGGATCACGGAAGCCGAGCAGGCCGGTCTCGGGCAGCGGGTTCACCGCGATCACCCTGGCGCCGTTGGCCTTTGCCGTGCCGAGCGCGCTGAGCATGCGCGGATGGTTGGTGCCCGGATTCTGGCCCGCGACGATGATCAGGTCGGCCTTGCCGAAATCGTCGATCGACACCGAACCCTTGCCGATGCCGATCGAGCTGGTGAGCGCCGCGCCGGAGGATTCGTGGCACATATTCGAGCAGTCCGGCAGGTTGTTGGTGCCGAAGCTGCGCACAAGCAGCTGATAGAGGAACGCGGTTTCGTTGGCGGTGCGGCCCGAGGTGTAGAAGACCGCCTCGTCGGGAGTCGCCAACGCGCGCAGGTGATCCACGATCAACCGGTAGGCGTCGTCCCAGCCGATGGGCGCGTAGTGGGTCGCGCCCGGCCGCAGCACCATCGGATGGGTCAACCTGCCTTGCTGGCCGAGCCAGTAACCCGACTTGTCCGCCAACTCCTCGACCGAGTGGGCGGCGAAGAATTCGGGCGTCACCGTGCGCAGCGTGGCCTCCTCGGCCACCGCCTTCGCGCCGTTCTCACAGAATTCGGCCGGGCGGCGGTGCCCCGTCGGCTCGGGCCAGGCGCAGCCGGGACAGTCGAAGCCGTGTGCCTGATTCACCCGGGACAGGGTGCGCGCGGTGCGGATGACGCCCATCTCCTCGACGGAACGCTTCAGCGCCACCGCCACCGCGGTCACGCCCGCGGCCTGATCCTTCGGTGCGGAGACCCGGAGGGCGGATTCGTCGATGTCCTCGGTCGGCCCATTTCGGTGCATATGGCCATTGTCCTCTCCACTCGGCGGCCGGTCGGTGCGCCCTCGCCTGCCCGCTGGAGTCACCTGTTGTTCGCGATCTCGATATACCGCCAGTGTTCACGATCATCGCGGTCCGCGCGATTTATCACCGAGTAGGGCGGAAGAACCCGCGTTGGCGCGCAGGGCTTTACGATGATATTGGTCACACTCCGATTCGGGGGCTACGCCGATGGGGACGCGGGCAGAGGCCGACGGGGAGCGTCGGCATGGGATGGTGTTGTGCGGCCAGGAGCCGATGGGGGACCGTCACCGGCCGAACGGTCGGGTTTTCGCGAAATTGGTTGTCCGACTGGGGATTCTGATTGCCGCAGTGGGGTTGGCGGCGCTGGTTGCGGTGCCCGCGGGCGGGCCGGATGCGCTGGCGGACCCGGTGACCACGACGCCGCGTCCGTCTCCCGGAAGGCTGCCCGGGACCCGGGACGGCGGCCGGACGGCTATATCACCGGTCCCGCAGCGACCCCTGCCGGAAAGCCGGGTCAGCCTTCAGCCGACCGTGCCACCGGTCCCGCACGGAACCCATGATGGAGTACCGACGGGCGTGTCGGCGGTCCCGCAGCGCCCGCAAGAACCGTGTACGCGAGGATGCGTCCCGGTCACGGCGATTCCTATTCCGCCGCAACCGCCGTCGCAGGTGCCGCCGTCGAGATCTGTGCCGCCTACTTCGCCGACTCCGACATCCTCGAATGTCCCGTCGAGTTCGTCGCAGGCTCCGCCGACATCGTCCGATGTTCCGTCGCCGACCTCCGCATCGCCTGAGCCCGGACCCGTGCCGGTGCCGGGACCCGTACCCGGCCCGCGGCCAGGGCCAGGGCCAGGGCCAGGGCCGGTGCCGACCGCCGTGCCGCCGGTGACCTCGGCGCGATCCGTGCCGGCCACGAGCGTCGTTGTGCCGCAGCCTGTTCCGCCCGCACCCGGGTCGACTTCCGTGCCGGGATTGCAGCTGACACCGGCCGCCGTCGCGCCGGGCGGCAATGTCACCGCGGCCGGTATGGGCTGCGCACCGCAGGCGCCGGTGGAGTTGACCATCGGCGATACGCGGGTCGGCGGCACCGTCGCGGGTCCCGACGGGCTGTTCCGTACGCCGTTGACGCTGGCCGCCGTCGCGGTCGGCCGCCACGACGTCACCGCGAAATGCGGTCCGACGCTGGCCGCGTCGCTCGATGTGGTGCTGGCCGGATCGGTGGGCACCGATTCGGCGACGCTCACGGTGATCCTGTTCTTCCTGCTGCTCGGCGGCTGGTTCTATGGCCACCGGCTGATCTCGCACCTGCCGGAGCGGAGGCGGATGTGACCCGGATTATCTTGTCGCTCTGCGCTTTCGGGCTGTTCGCCGGTGTGTGTAGGGCGGCGCATGCCATGCGTAGGGGGCGTCGGCCGTGAATCATGTAATTCGAATCGCCCTGCTGCTCTGTGCTTTCGGGCTGTTCGCCGGTTCCGGTGGGGTGGCGGGTGCGGCGCCCGCGACCGCGTCGGGCGGGGTCGGGATCGTGGCGACCATCGACGACCGGGAGATCGCGGGCGCCACCTCCGATGCGCCGGTGCGGTTGACTCCGGGCAGCGCGGTGCGGTTGACGGTAATGGTGGCCAACGGCACTGGTTCGCCGATTGTCGTGCACCGCGTCGACCTCGCCGGTCATGTGCTCGGCCTGACCTTCTTCTCCTACTCGACGGCCGTCGAATTAACCATTCCCGCAGGCAAATCCGATACGTTGCGGTACACGCTCGACCTGACCGGACTGCGCGGCCAAGCCACCGGGCTCATCGGTGCGGAGCTCACCGTCGTCGGCACCGACGGCGCCACCATAGCCACCGTGCCCACGGTGACCGATGTGCGCGGATCGGTGTGGTCGGTGTACGGACTGTTCGGCGTCGCGCTGTCGGTGCTGACGGCGCTGGCGATCGCCGATGCCGCCCTGTCCATCGCGCGCCACCGGTTGGGCGCCAACCGATGGCAGCGCGGGCTGCGGCTGCTCGCCCCCGGCGTCGGCATCGGGCTGGTCTTCGGCTTCACCGCCTCGGTGCTGCGGTGGTGGGTGCCGCAGACCGAGCTCTGGCTCGCGGTGGGCGGCGGCTGCGCCGCAATGGCATTCCTGCTCGGATATTGCTCGCCCACACCGGAACCCGGTTACGAGGTGCCGGAATTCGCTGAGCTGGAAGGTGATCTGGACGACGATCTCGTCGGTCCACCGGACCCCGTCGCCCCGAATCCGCAGATCCCGTTCGCCGCGCGATTCCCCACCGCCTCACCCGTTGAGGTCCCGTTCGCCGCGCGGTTTCCTTCGGACGAACCCGATACCGTCCGATTCGGTCCTGCCGATCCCGGTTCGGGCCAAGGGCCGCACCATCTTTCGGATGCACCGGAGACGGTGCGGTTTCCCGTGCCCGGGAAAGGGGTTCCTGGGGAGGGAGCGGGACGGTGACCGAATCCATCGAGTGGGTGCGGCGGGCGTTGCCGGGGTACGAGGTGGGCGGTGAGCTCGGCCGGGGCGGGTGCGGTGTGGTGTTGGCGGGAAAGCATCGGCGGCTGGGGCGGCCGGTGGCGATCAAGCAGATTCCGCCGCAATTCGCGCACGACGAATTGGTGCGGCGGCGGTTCGTCGCCGAGGCCAGGGTGATGGCCGCGATCGACCATCCGCATGTGGCAAGGGTTTTCGACTATGTCGAGCAGGACGAATTGTGTTTGCTCGTGCTCGAATATCTGCCCGGCGGCACGGTCGCCGATCGGTTCGCCACCGCGGGGTTCGACACCGCCGCGGCGGTCGCCGTCGCGCTGGCCGCGGCCGCGGGGCTGGCGGCGGCGCATCGGCAGCGCGTGCTGCACCGCGACGTCAAACCGGCGAACCTGATTTTCGCGGCGGGCGGGGCGATCAAACTCACCGACTTCGGCATCGCCAAGATCGTCGGCGGCGACGAGACCCTGGTGACGAAGGCGGGCGACATCGTCGGCACACCCGCGTATATCGCGCCGGAACAGGCTCGTGGCGAGGCGCTTTCACCGGCCACCGACGTGTACGCGCTGGCGACCATGCTCTATCAACTGCTCTCCGGCGTGCTGCCGTTCCCGTCCGGCGGCGGACCGCTGGCCATGCTGTTCGCGCACGCGTACGACGAACCGCGTCGACTCGGCGAGGTCGCGCCGACCGTGCCCGAACCTATCGCGGACGCCGTAATGCGCGGCCTGGCAACGGATCCGGCGCAGCGGTTCGCCACCGCCGAGGCATTCGGCATCGCCTTGGCCGAACCCGCCGCCTGGTGCTGGGGTGGTGATTGGCTCGGCCCCGTTGGCATTCCGGTCATCGGCGCCGACACCATAATCGCCGCCGCGACCGGTGGCTATCGCGGTGGTGCGCCGATTACCCCGGCACCGCGACCGGGTCCGCGTCCGCCGCAGCCGTTTACGACGACCGCGTCGGGTTCGGTCGTCACTCCGCCGCCGGTCGGCCCACCCGCACCGGCGACCGTCGCGTTTCCGAGTGGGATGCCGCCCGAATCGGGAAACTTCTGGCTGCCGCGAACTCCCCAGCAGCTGCCGAGTCCTCCAGGGGCGGATCCCGTTGGTACGCCAGGCCGTCAGGGGACATCGGCTGTGCCAGGGAGGTCGGGTCCGCAGGGAGCGCCGGTGGGCGGGCAGCGGCGGTTACCGCCGACTCATCGGGTTCGGCCCGCTGAGGCATTGGCGGACAACGGTATTCGATTGATCGAGGTCGATCGTCGCGACCTGGTGCCGATCCGCGAGGTCGTCACCTTCGATTCGCCGCGAGTGCCGTTCGGTTCGGCGGCCGTGTTGGCGGTCGCATCCGTCGCGGCGGCGCTGATCGGGATCGGCGGTCCGGCAACGGGTGGTGATCTGGCGCCCGGCACCGTGGCCGTCGCGGAGGTGGATCCGGTTTCGACGGAGCCGATCCGGGTCGACCTGTCGCAGCGGATTCCGTTGCGGGTCAACGGATTGGACGTGGACTCCGGAGCGTTGCGGCTACGTATTCTCGGGCTGTCGGTCGGCGCGGATCCGGTGCCGATCCGTCCTGGCACCCCCGCGACGCTGGCCGCTCCGGTGAACCGATACGTCATCGCCGGAATGCTCCCGGCCGAACTTTCCTTGCGCCGCAACGGCACCGAGGTAGCGACCCAGCGGCTGCGCCTGCGCAGTACCCAACCGCCGACCACCACCGCGACCGCTGTCGGCGTCGTCGTTCTCGCGCTATTCGCCCTGGCCTACATCGAATCGAATATGCGTGTATTACGCAGGGGCAGAGGCGGATTCGCCAACAGCGTCGGCCTGATGCTCAGTGCCGCCCTGCTCGCGGTGGCCTTGGTCGGTGCCGCCTGGATCCTGCTCGATCAACCGGCCACCGTGGCGACCGTCGCCGTGAGCGCCGCACTCGCGGCGGCCGCCGGACTGGCAACATCCTTCGGTGCCCGCCGAATCGGCAAACGCTATCGCTATCTACGCCGCATCCGATTACGAGTCCGCCGTCCAGCCAGCTGACTTACGGCGGTCGTCGACATATGCGCCATGAAGAATTGGGTTTCGAATTTCCCTCCCACTTAAACATATACCGGGTGGGCGGGGTTGCCGCAAGGGCGGGGTGACGGGCCATAATCGCTGGTCCGGGCGGTGACGGGCGTCCAGGAAGTGCGATTTCCGGACGCGCGGGTCCGTGGTTCCGCTGATTCGATGTCGAGGATTCGGGGAGATATTTATGGCTGAGGAAGTTGTGTCGAATGTGGGTCCGGCGGGGATCACCATGGCGTATGAGCGGCTCGGGGATCCGGCGGGGCCGCCGGTGCTACTGATCATGGGTGGCGGTGCGCAGCTGATCCACTGGCCGGATGGGTTCTGTGCGGAGCTGGTCGACTGTGGTCTGCAGGTGATCCGATTCGACAACCGGGATGCGGGACGGTCGACGCATTTCGCCGACGGTCCGCAGCCCGATTTCCAGGCGGCGCTGGCGGGTGATTTCACGACGGTGCGCTACACCCTGTCGGATATGGCAGCCGATGCGATCGGTCTGCTGGATGCGCTCGGCTACGAGAGCGCGCATATCGTCGGCGCATCGCAGGGCGGGATGATCGCGCAGTCGATCGCGATCGAATATCCGCACCGTGTGCGGTCGCTTACGTCGATGATGTCCACCACCGGCAATCCGGAGGTGGGGCGGACCGATATGCACGCGTTCGGTTCCCAAGGGCCCGCGCCGGAAGGTCGCGCGGAATTCATCGAATGGCAGGTTCGGCTGCGGCGCACCCTCGGTTCGCCGGGATTCGCCTTCGATGCGGCGGCGGTCGCCGACCGGGCCGGGCGCGCCTACGACCGCGACAACGACCGGGGCGCGCTGATACGGCAGGCGGCGGCGGTGCTCGCCTCCGGCGATCGCACGGCCCGGCTGCGCGAATTGCGAGTGCCGACACTGGTGATCCACGGGACCGCCGATCTCGTCATCGATATCAGCGGGGGAGAGGCGACCGCGGCGGCGGTGCCCGACGCGGAGCTGATCACCTTCGAGGGGATGGGCCACAGCCTGCCGCGCGAGCTGTGGCCGGTGTTCGCCGATCACATCGCCGGGCTCGTCGAGCGCGCCGATGCGCGAAACCTCCTGAGCAACAGGCGGTTCAGACGCGGGGCGGCTCGTCGGTCCGGAATGTCAGCACTCGGCTGCTGATCTTGATCCGCCAGCCGGGCGGCAATTCGACCGGCTCGGCGCCGATGCGGGTCCACTGATCGGTGCCGGGCGCGGCGACGAACGTGCCTGAGCGGGTCGAGGCGTCGCGCACGAAAACCTTGCCGCGATCCAGCGATACGTATGCGTGCACGCGGGATACGTGCCGGTCGCGGGGCAGCACGATGGGTGAGGCGGATGCCTTCTTCACCAGATCATCGGACTGCGGGCTGCGGCCGATCACATACGGACGATCCAGCGGATGCGCGGTGCCGTCGGGCATTACCAGCGCGCCCGGTCCGGTGTCTGGCGAGCCGATGCCCGCGGCGGGCCGCATGATCCGGGTCTGCCCCTCATCCGGCGGAAAGAGGTTCGCCGGCTCCAGCGGGGCGGGCGCGACCGTGCGCGGCGGCGGATACGGCCGCGGCCAGGTAGGCGGACGCGATTGCGCGCCAGGCGAATTCGGCGGAGGTAGCACGCGGCCGGGTCCGACCGGCCGCGGCCGGGCGATCATGGTCGGCTCGGCCGCCGCCGGATCCGGCCACTGCCCCGCCGGACCGAATTGGTTCGCGGCCCCCGGTCTTCGGCTCCACGCCCAAGGTTGATTCGGCGCTGGACTCGGCAGGTCCGCCTTCATGGTCACGGCCGCCGGATCCGCTTCCCCCGTACCGGATTCGTCGGCGGCATTCCACGGCGCGGTCGCTGGTTGGTCCGCGGTATCGATACGTTCCACCCCGCGCGACTGTCCGCCCGATTCTGCGGCTTCGGTGTCGGTCGTCGGCCGCCCCGGCGCGTCGCCCGCACCCGGCCCGCGCGTCTGTCTGCTCGATTGCGCAGCTTCGACGTCGGTCGTCGCCCGTCCTGGTGCACCGAAAACGCCTGGCCCGCGTGACTGTCTGCCCGGTTCCATGGTCTCGGCGTCGGTCGGCTGGCTGGGCGCGGTGAAAGTTCCTGCACCGTACGGAGTTTCGCTCCACGCCAGAGCTTGTCCGGTGGTACCTCGCGCGTTGTCATCCGAATCGTCGGAGGATGCGTCCCATGGCGCGGTCGCTGGTTGGTCTGCTGTATCGATCCGATCCGCCCCGCGCGACTGCTCACCTGGTTCCGCGACTTTGGCGTCGGTCGGCTGCTGGAATGCGTTGAAAGTGCCTGCACCATAGGGAGTTTGGCTCCGCTGGAGGGATTGGCCAGTGGAGGGTGCGCTGTCGTCCGAATCATCTGCGGTGGCATCCCATGGCGCGGTCGCTGGCTGATCCGCCGTATCCAACCGCTCGGCAGCGCGATCACGCGCTCCGGCAACGCTTATCCCGGGCACGTCGGGGCTGCCGACCGTTTCGGAGCGCACGGTCACATCGGATGCACCGGCCCGCTCGCGCCCGCCACTGTGAAGTTCGCCCAGCACCCCGGCTCCGGTATCGAATCCGGCCGCGCCGCGGATGACGCCGTCGTCGGGTCGCTCACCTGCGACTGATTTCTCGATCTCTCCGGATTCTGTTGCGGCACTTGGCTCTTCGGAGGTCTGCGGTGCCTCGGTTTGTTCCGGTGCGTCGAGGCCGCCGGAGCTGCCGCTATCACGCCGGTCGCCGCTGGCGGATCGTCCGGTCGTGCCGAACCCTCCTGTGGTGCCGGGGGTCTCGGCACTCGGTGGTCTGTTGTCCGGTGTCACCGGTGCGCCGAACTTGCCGATCTCGGTTCCGGGGCGGTCGTTCGCGGCGGGCTGGCCGGGGTCATCGAATCGCGTTGCGGCGCTTGGTGTTTGGATGCCACTGGGACTGCTCTGTGCCTGCTCTGCGCTGCGTCCGATGACATCGCGGCCTACTCCGCGCGGCGTATCGGCCGGTCCCTGCGGCGCGCCGAATACGCCGGGGATCCGGCTGGCCCTGCTGGCGGGCCGATCGGTTGCGCTGGATCCGAAAGTGCTCGGGGTGCTGGGCGTTCGGGAGATTCGCTGACCGGGATCCGGCAGCGCCTCGAAGCCGGAACCCGCGGTCGACTCGGCTGCCGCGAAACCGGATGCGGCGGTGGTGGGGAGTTCGGGTGCGACGGTTTCGGCGGGCCGGTTTTTTCCGTTGCGCCGCGCCGTCGCGACGACGAATCCGCTGCCGGGTACCACGCCCGCTTGCAGGTCGGTGCGGGGGAGGGCGCGTACGGGGGCGCCGCTGTCCGCGCCGACGGTGATGCGCCGCACGGGCTCACGCACGATTTCGTCGACCCAGGTGAAGGCCCGCGCGCCGTCGAGGCGCCGAATCCCTTCCGCGCCTTCGACGACCGCGCTCACCGGGCCGCGCAGCAGCACCAGGGTGCCGTCGGCGGTCGGTGCGACGACGCCGAACGGTGGCGGCTCCGAACCGCTGCCGAAGACGACGGCGGCCAGCCGCTGCGCGATCGCCGCTCCCGCATGCCGCTCCTGCGCGACCGCCTCGACGGCGCCGAGTATGCGGTCGGTGGACGCGGTCTCCTTCGCGAGGTACACCACCACCTCGCCGAAGCGTGCGACGAGTCCGTCACCCGCCGCGATTCCCACGGACAATTTCCTGCGCATCATGCGCCTCCTTCCCGGCGCATCGAAACCGGCGTCCAAGCCAGGATAGTGGCTCGCGCGGACTGCCTCGGCGCGGCGAAGTCACCACCGATTCCAGTGCAACACCTGCGCACGCGGTATCCGGCGGGCCGGCCGGAAGTCGGTGCCGATGGTGTAGGCCAGCGGAATCAGCGCCGCCAGCATCACATCGCGGTGCGGAATGCCGAGGGTGTGCGCGAGTTCGCCCTCCAGCGGTCCCTGTGCCGAGGTCCACACCGTGCCGAGGCCGCGGGCTCGCGCGGCCAGCATGAAACTCCAGACCGCGGGCAGAATCGAACCCCAGGTACCCGCCTGGACCTGAACGGACGCGTGATCGGTGCGGCCCTCGATGGCGGGAATCACATATGCGGGCACCCGGTGCGCGTTGTCCAACAGGTAGCGCAGGCCGTCGAAAACCTTTGCGGTGGAATCGGGATACATGTTCATCCGGCGAATATCGTTGGCGCGCAACGGCTGCCCCTCGGCCACGGCGATGGCGCGCCGGAAGATATCGGCCACCCGCCTACGCTGCGCATCCTCGGTGACCACCAGGAAATGCCAGCGCTGGCGGTTGCGCCCGGTGGGCGCCTGGGTGGCGAGGTCGACGCATTCCTCGATCAGCGTGCGCGGCACCGGCCGATCGAAATCCAGGCGTTTGCGCACCGCGCGGGTGGTCGACAGCAGTTCATCTGGGGTGAGCTCGAGGGTCATCGCCTGCTCCGGTGGGTCGGGTTCGAATGCCCTAAAAGTATGTTCAGAGATAATCTGCTGTCAAATGATTTGCACGCAGACGAGTGGTAGGCTGAGCGCATGATCAAAGGGGCCCCTGCCGTTCGCCCGGCCTACTTCCCGCGGCTGGCGACCGAACGCGTCGATATCGCGCTGTGCCGCGCCTCGACGCTGGTCGCGCGCGCCGCCGAAACCCACGCGGGCGCACACGGACTCGGCGTCGGCCAGCATCTGGTGCTGAAGATGCTGGAAAGTCAGGGACCCTGCTCCCAGCAGGCGCTCAGCGAGGAACTGCGTATCGACCGCAGCGTGATGGTCGGCGTCTGCGACGACCTGGAGAGCGCGGAATACGTTCGCCGCGAACGCAATCCGCACGACCGCCGGTCCTACGCGGTCACCATCACCGACGCGGGCCGGGCCCGTCTCGCCGAGGCGGAAGCCACCGTCGCGGACTTCCTGGACGACACCTTCGCACCGCTCACCGCCGCCGAACGAGCGCAGCTGGCCGGGTTGCTCGGCAAACTGCTGCACGTGGCGGACTGAGGTGGGTGCCCGTTCCCGCACGGCAATCGGCTTCCAGCGCGTGGAATAGCATGCGCGAGAAGCAGATACATACGCGGGATATGGGGCCGAAGCGGAACGGATCTGCGACTGCTAGAACTGTTTCTCCGCGGCCGCCATAGCCGCGGCCCGGTCCGCGGCCACCAGTCCGATTCGAGACCGCCGGTCCAGGAGATCGCTGGGATCGAGCGCACCCTCGTGCGTTACCCCGAACGCGAATTCCGCCGCGGTGACGTCGATTCCGGGCGCGACCGGCTCCAGCAGCGCCGGGTCCCGTTCGGCCGCGGCCACCAGGTGCGCTGCCTCGCTACCGTAGCGTTCTATCCAGACCTGCGGCGCGGTCATGCGGTCGCGGGCGGCGCCGGATACGGCTCCCACCAACGGAAGTCGTTTGGTGCGGCACGGACCCGCGGCCAGCCCGGCGCGCGCCACCGCGGCATCGATCGCATCCTCCGCCATCTGCCGGTAGGTGGTGAGCTTGCCGCCGACGATGGTGATGATGCCGGTGGGGGAGCGTAGCACCGCGTGCTTGCGAGAGATGTCGGCGGTGCTGTTGTCGGCGGTTTTCAGCAGCGGTCGCAACCCGGCGAACGATCCGCGAATATCCTTGCGGGTCAATGGCTCCCGCAGCGCGCCATTGATGGTGTCGAGCAGGAAGTCGATCTCGGTGTCGGTCGGCCGCGGCTCGTCGGGGACGGGGCCCGGCGCGTCCTCGTCGGTGAGACCGAGATACACCCGGCCGTGCGCGGCCGGGAGCGCGAAGACGAAGCGGCTGGTGCTGCCGGGCACCGGGACGGTCAACGATGCGCTGAGCCCGCCGAACGCCTCGGCCGAGAACACCAGGTGGGTGCCGCGGCTCGGACGCAATTCGATGCTCTCGTCGACGGTGTCGGCCCATACGCCGGTGGCGTTGACGACCGCGCGGGCCCGGATGTCGACGGTCTGGCCGGTCAACGTGTCCCGAAGGGTGGCCGAATCACCGGTCACGGCAAGGGCTTCCACGCGGGTGAGGACGGATGCGCCCGCGGCGGCGGCCGTCCTGGCCAGTGCCACAACCAATCTGGCGTCGTCGACGAGCTGGCCGTCCCAGGCCTGCAGGCCGCCGCGCAGGCCGTCCCTGCGCGCCGTCGGCGCGAGCCGCAGCGCCTCGGCCGCCGCGACCCGGCGCGACCGCGGCAGCAACGCGGGCGGGGTTCCCGCGCTGCTGCGCAACATATCTCCGGCCACGAACCCGGCCCGGATCAAAGTGCGCTGGAAGGCCCGGATTTCGGGCAGGAGGGGAACCAGCTGCGGCAGCGGCCGCACGAGATGCGGTGCGGTGGTACGGATCAGGATGCCGCGTTCGACGGCGCTCTCGTGCGCGATCCCGACCTGTCCACTGGCCAGATACCGCAGCCCGCCGTGTACGAGTTTGGAGCTCCACCTGCTGGTGCCGAACGCCAGATCATGCCGCTCGACCAGCACCGTGCGCAGTCCGCGCGCCGCGGCGTCCAGCGCCGCGCCCGCACCGGTGACGCCGCCGCCGATCACCAGCACATCGATCGCGGGACGGTCGCCGAGCTCGCGCAGCTCCCGCGCCCGCCGGTCGGCATTGAGCGCCGAATCGCCGGTGGTCATCGAATTCGCCGTCATCAGAGTTCCTTTCCGGCGGTGGGGTGGGTTTCGCGGCTCACCGCCGCGATTTCCGTTGCTCGTCGGGCGGTGGTGCGAGATATCCGTTGACGGCCCTTGCCAATTCGGTATCCAGTGCCGGGCCCGCGAGCAGCGGCGCGACGGTACCCGCCGATTGGACCGCCGATTGGGCGATCAGCAGCAGCATCGTGGCCAGCTGTGTCGGGTCGCCGTCCCGGATCGAGCCGTCGGCCTGTCCCTCCCGGATGCCCGTCGCGAACAGGTCGATCAGGGTGCGTTGATTGCGGCCGAGCCTGCCGAACACATAGGTGAGCATGAGGTCGGTGTCGGTGCGGAAGATCTTGCCGAACAACGGATTCGAGCGAATCGTCGCCGCACCCGCGACGATCCCGTTGACCAGCCGGACGCGGCCGGTGCCCGTCGCGGGCATGGTGGCCGTGACGATGCCGCGCAGTTCGCGCACCAGCAGTTCGGCCACCAGCGCGCCGGTGTCGGGCCAGCGGCGGTAGACCGTCGGCCTGCTCACGCCGGCGCGGCGCGCCACCTCGGTGAGGGTGGTGCGCCGCACACCGAACTCCTCGACGCAGGCGCGGGCGGCGTCGAAGATCGCGAGATCGATGGCCGATGGCGCGGTTTCGGGCTCATCGGGGGTGGACATGCGGGTGATCACCACCGGGGGTCGGCGGCGCCGGAGCGCCGAAGCGTGCGTTACTGCTTGACAGTCTATGTCAAACTGTAACGCATGGTCGAGATGCAGCAGCACGGCGATAACGATTCGGCTCCGGCTGGAAAGCCGGGCGTGGCGGCGCCCGCAGCGAGTATGGTGTGGGACGCCTGGGGTATTCCGGCCGGTCACAAGCCGCTGTCGGCGCAGATCCGGAGCCTGCTCGCGCAGGTGTTCGGAATATCCGGCGATCCGGTGGCGCGCCGCGATGAGGGCGACGTGCCGTTGCGCGAGTCGGCGCTGACGCCGGCCCAGCGCGATGGGCTGGTCGCGGTGGTCGGCGCGCGGCATGTGTCGTCCGACCATCGGGACCGATTGCGCCATGCGGGCGGTAAAAGCACTCCCGATCTGCTGCGTCGTCGCGCCGAAGGTCCGCAGGACGCACCCGATGCCGTCGTATTCCCCGCCGATCACGAGCAGGTGCTCGCAGTGCTGGCCCACTGCGCCGAGCACGCCATCGCGGTGGTCCCGTTCGGCGGCGGCACCAGCGTGGTCGGCGGTGTGGATCCGGTGCGCGGCCGCTTCGGCGCCGTCATCGCGCTGGACCTGCGCCGCCTCGACGGCATCGCGCGGGTGGACCCGATCAGCGCGACGGCTGCCCTCGGCGCCGGCCTGACCGGTCCGCAGGCCGAGGAACTGCTTGCCGCGCATGGGCTTTCGCTCGGACACTTCCCGCAGAGCTTCGAATTCGCGAGCATCGGCGGTTTCGCGGCCACCCGTTCGTCCGGGCAGGCATCGGCAGGCTACGGCCGCTTCGACGATATGGTCCAGCACCTGCGGATCGCGACCCCGACCGGCACCCTCGAACTGGGCCGAGCGCCCGCCTCGGCCGCGGGGCCGGATCTGCGCGAGCTGTTCGTCGGTTCCGAGGGCACGCTCGGGGTGATCACCGAGGTGACCGTCCGGGTGCATCCGATGCCGGAAACCGTTGCCTACCAAGCATGGTCGTTTCCCGACTTCGAAACCGGCGCGGCCGCACTGCGTTCGGTGGTGCAGGCGGGTGCGGCGCCGACGGTCATGCGGTTGTCCGACGAGGCGGAGACCGGTATCAACCTGGCTCGCTCCGGCGATATCGGCGGCAGGGCGGTGGCGGGCTGCCTGGCCATCACCACCTTCGAGGGCACGAAGGCACATGTGGCGGCGCGTACCGCCGAGGCGTCCGCGCTACTCGCGGCCGCCGGTGGTGAAGCGCTGGGGGACAAGCCCGCTCAGGAATGGGAGCACGGCAGGTTCGCCGCGCCTTATATGCGGGATGCGCTACTCGACGTCGGCGTGCTCTGCGAGACCCTGGAAACCGCGACCTCTTGGGCCAATCTCGCCAACCTGAAGGCAAAAGTTACTGCGGCGCTGACCGATTCGTTGTCCGCCCAGGGCACGCCCCCGCTGGTGATGTGCCACATCTCGCACACCTACCCGACCGGCGCGTCGCTGTATTTCACCATCGTCGCCAAACAACTCGACGACCCTATCGCGCAGTGGCACTTGGCCAAACGCGCGGCGGGTGACGCGATCGTCGCCGCGGGCGGCACCATCACCCACCATCACGCCGTCGGCGCCGATCACCGGCCGTGGATGACCGACGAGATCGGTGAACTCGGTGTGCGCGTATTGCGCGCGGTGAAAGCGGAATTGGACCCGACCGGGATCCTCAACCCTGGAAAGCTGGTCCCGTGAACGAAGCTCCCCGCCGCAACGTCACCGTGGTGACCAATCCGCTGTCGGGGCTCGGCAAGGGTGCCGACGCGGCCGGTGCCGCGCTGGCCCGCTTCGCCGAACGCGGCGTGACGGTCACCGAGGTGCGTACCGGCTCACCCGCGGAATCGGTACGGCGCGTACGTGATTCGATCGACGACCCGCTCGCCCGGCCGGATGCGGTGGTCTGCATCGGTGGCGACGGTCTGGTGTCGATCCTGCTCGCTGCCGTCGCGCGGACCGGCGTCCCGCTCGGGCTGATCCCCGCGGGCACCGGCAACGATCTGGCGCGCGAACTCGGCGTTCCCACCGAAGATCCCGTCGCCACGGCCGATTTGGTGCTCGACGGGCGTATCCGCACCATCGATCTCGGCCGGGTCGAGGCGCGGGATGCGGAACCGATGTGGTTCGCCACCGTCACCGGCACCGGCCTCGACGCGCGAGTCACCCTGCGCGCCAACGAGATGCGCTGGCCGAAGGGGCGTCTCCGGTACACCGTCGCCGCGCTCAGGGAACTCTCGACCGGACTCACGGTGCCCTATCGCATCGAGCTGACCGGCGTCCCCACCGCACCGGCGGCGGACCGCGACACCGTCGTCGAAACCGATGCCGTGATGGTCGCGGTCGGCAATACCCGCGCTTACGGCGGCGGCATGCTGATCTGCCCCGACGCGGTGATGGACGACGGCCTGCTGGACGTCACCGTGGTCGGCGCGCTGTCCCGCCTCGAAATGCTGAGGCTGCTGCCCGCCCTGTCGGCGGGCAAGCGACTCGACCATCCGGACGTCAAGCAGTACCGTGCCGCCGGGATCACCCTTACCGCGCCCGGCGTACCCGCCACGGCCGACGGCGAACCGGCGGGCAGCCTGCCCGTCACCATCCGCGCCGTCCCCGGCGCGCTCGATGTGCTCGTGCCCTGAAAGACTTTGTCAGGAGCGCGTTTTCGTGCGGGCGCGCAGATGCATCCGCTCGCCCTGGCTGCCGAACAGGCTGAGCACCTCGACCGGCCCGCGTCCGGTGCTGCCGAACCAGTGCGGCTGCCGGGTGTCGAATTCGGCGGCCTCGCCCGGGCCGAGGACGATATCGTGCTCGGCGAGTATCAGGCGCAGCCGACCGGCCAGCACGTACATCCACTCGTGACCCTCGTGCACCCGCGGATCGGGTTCGGTGCGGTCCGCCGGGATGATCATCTTGTACGCCTGTAACGGCCCCGGCTGTCGGGTGAGTGGAATGATGGTGGTGCCGTTGATATTTCGCGCGGTCGTATGCACCCGCGGATCGGCGACCCGCGGGCCGGAGATGAGTTCGTCGAGCGGCACGTCGTGCGCGACGGCGATCGGCAGCAGCAGCTCCAGGCTGGCCTTGCGCTGACCGGATTCCAGCCGGGACAGGGTGCTCTTCGAGATCCCGGTGGCCTCGGCGAGCGCGGTGAGCGTGACGTTGCGGTGCGTGCGCAGCGCCTTCAGCCGCGGGCCGATATTCAGGATGGTCTCGGCGATGGCCGGATTGTTCATGACCACAGTGGACATCACCTTCCCGAAATCGGCAACAATCGTTGCCGATACTGGACCGTCCCCGGGTGGTCACCGCGGCCCCTGGCGGATCGGCCGCCGCCATTCGCAGTCAACGGCAGCCTGGTCGAAGAGGATGCGCCGGTACCCGCCGACGCGGTGTGACCTGTCTCATTACGTCTGATAAGTCGGAGTGCGGGGGTGAAAAATGCCGGAATCTGAGAATTACTTGTGGATTCCGGATCGCGACCTAGAACAGCGGTAAGCTTGAACACATAGGCGGAGTGTTCGGTGTCCCTCATCCACCGAAGGCTCCGCCTTCTTTTATGCCCACATCGCATTCCCTTGCCGCACAGTCGATCTCGCGATCCCTGAGCGATCGGCCTCCCGCACCGGCCCGCCCGTCGCAAGCGCGGGAAGCGGACGCCCGTGCGGGCAACATCCGCGCGACGCGTTTTCCACGGCGGCCCGTCGATCTTCGCCGACGGTGACCGACGATCGGCGCGGTCGCCTTCCACAGCTGACGAGTCGACTGGATGCGCTGGTCACGGAGGTCTGCGTAAATGCCTTGGAGGTGACCACTAGAATCACCGCGTGACCAGCGCAACCCCTGACAACACGCGTAATCGTGCCGATGCCCTCCCGAGGAACTGGAACCCCAGTGACGTAGAGGCTCCGATGTACGAGCGCTGGGTAAACGCTGGCTATTTCACCGCGGACCCCACCAGCGGCAAGCCGCCGTACTCGATCGTGCTGCCGCCGCCGAACGTCACCGGCAACCTGCATATCGGCCACGCCCTCGACCACACGCTGATGGACACCCTCACCCGCCGCAAGCGGATGCAGGGGTACGAGGTGCTGTGGCTGCCGGGCATGGACCACGCGGGCATCTCCACCCAGACCGTCGTCGAGAAGCAGCTCGCCGTCGACGGGAAGACCAAGGAGGACTTCGGCCGCGAACTGTTCGTCGAGAAGGTCTGGGATTGGAAGCGCGAATCCGGCGGCCAGATCCAGTGGCAGATGCGCGCGCTCGGCGACGGCGTCGACTGGAGCCGCGACCGATTCACCTTGGACGACGGCCTTTCCCGCGCGGTGCAGACCATCTTCAAGCGGCTGTACGACGCGGGCCTCATCTATCGCGCCGAGCGGCTGGTGAACTGGTCGCCGGTGCTGCGCACCGCCATCTCCGATATCGAGGTGAAGTACGAGGAGGTGCCGGGTGAGCTCGTCTCGATGCGGTATGGCTCGCTCGACGACGCCGAACCGCACGTCGTGGTGGCCACCACGCGGGTGGAGACGATGCTCGGCGATACCGCGGTGGCCGTGCACCCCGACGACCCGCGCTACCGGGCGCTGATCGGCACCACCCTGTACCACCCGATCACCGGCAGACAGATCCCGGTGGTCGCCGACGACTACGTCGATCCCGAATTCGGTTCCGGCGCGGTGAAAATCACCCCCGCGCACGATCCGAACGACTTCGAGATCGGCATGCGGCACAACCTGCCGATGCCGACGATCATGGACGAGCGCGGCCGAATCGCAGACACCGGAACCGAATTCGACGGTATGGATCGGATGGAGGCGCGCGTCGCCATCCGTGAGCGGCTGGCCGCGGAGGGTCGCATCGTCGCCGAGAAGCGGCCGTATCTGCACAGCGTCGGCCACTCCGAGCGCACCGGCGAGCCGATCGAGCCGCGGCTGTCCATGCAGTGGTGGGTCAAGGTGGAATCGCTGGCCAAGGCCGCGGGCGACGCGGTTCGCAACGGCGACACCGTGATTCACCCGGCCAGCTCGGAGCCGCGCTGGTTCGACTGGGTGGACAACATGCACGACTGGTGTATCTCGCGCCAGCTGTGGTGGGGCCACCGCATTCCGATTTGGTACGGCCCGGAGGGCGAGGTCGTCTGCGTCGGCCCGGACGAGCAGGCGCCGGAGGGGTACATCCAGGATCCGGACGTGCTCGACACCTGGTTCTCCTCCGGGCTCTGGCCGTTCTCCACCATGGGTTGGCCGGACGCCACCGCGGAACTCGAAAAGTTCTATCCCACAAGCGTTCTCGTCACCGGGTACGACATCCTGTTCTTCTGGGTGGCCCGGATGATGATGTTCGGCACGTTTGTGGCGAACGATCCGGTGCTCACCTCGGGTAAGGGCGGCGCGTACCAGGTGCCGTTCAAAGATGTGTTCCTGCACGGCCTCATCCGCGACCAGCACGGCAAGAAGATGTCCAAGTCGCGCGGCAACGGCATCGATCCGCTGGAGTGGATCAACGAATACGGCGCCGACGTCGTGCGTTTCACGCTGGCCCGCGGCGCGCAGCCGGGTAGCGACCTCTCGGTGGGCGAACCGCACGCGCTGGCCTCGCGCAGCTTCATCACCAAGGTGTTCAACGCCGCCAAACTCGCGCTGATGAACGGCGCCCGCCCCGGTGACCTGCCGGACCGCGCGCAGCTCACCGATGCCGACCGCTGGATCATCGACCGGCTGGAAGCGGTTCGCGCCGAGGTGGATTCGGCCCTGGACGGTTACGAATTCGGCAAGGCCTGCGAGTCGCTGTACCACTTCTTCTGGGACGAATTGTGCGACTGGTACCTGGAATTGGCGAAAGTCCAGTTCGCCCAGGATGATTCGCGCGTCGAGGCGACCCGGGTCGTGCTCGGCACCGTGTTGGAGACGGTGCTGCGGCTGCTGCATCCGGTGATCCCGTTCGTCACCGAGACGCTGTGGCAGGCGCTCACCGGCGGCGAATCGGTGGTAGTCGCACCGTGGCCGCAGGCCACCGGCGCCGCACCGGACGAGGTTGCCGCGCAGCGTATTTCGGATGTGCAGCGGTTGATCACGGAGATCCGCCGATTCCGCAGCGATCAGGGCCTCGCCGAGAAGCAGAAGGTGGCGGCCAAACTCATCGGCCTCGCCGACGCCGATCTCGGCGGCCTGCACGAGTCGGTGACGAACCTGGCTCGGCTCACCGATCCGGAGGCTGGCTTCGCGGCGACCGCCTCACTCGAGGTGCGGCTGAGCACCGCGACGGTGACCGTCGAGATCGACACCTCCGGCACGGTGGACCTGGATGCCGAACGCCGCCGCCTGGAAAAGGATCTCGCGGCCGCGCAGAAGGAGTTGGCGGGCGCCGTCGCCAAACTCGGCAACGAGGCCTTCCTGGCCAAGGCGCCCGAGCAGGTGGTCGACAAGATCAAGGCTCGTCGCGAGGTCGCCGCCGCCGAGGTCGACCGGATCACCGCGCGACTGGCGGAGCTGAGCGGCAAGTGAACGACGAACCGGAACCGCAGCACGGCGCGGCGGCCCGCCTCGGCACCGGGCCGTCCCCGGTGGACCTGGCCGAAATGGCGCTGGTGGAGGCCGAACTCGATCAGCGCTGGCCGGAAACCAAGATCGAGCCGTCGCTCACCCGCATCGCGACGCTGATGGATCTGCTCGGCTCGCCGCAGCAGAGCTATCCGGCCATCCACGTCGCGGGCACCAACGGCAAAACCTCGGTGACGAGGATGATCGACGCCCTGCTCACCGCGCTGCACCGGCGCACCGGCCGGATCACCAGCCCGCATCTGCAGCTGGCCACCGAGCGGATCAGCATCGATAACGCGCCGATCAGCCCGGCGAAGTATGTCGAGATATATCGCGAGCTGCTGCCGTACGTCGAGATGATCGATAAGCAGTCGGCGGCCGCGGGCGGCCCGGCCATGAGCAAATTCGAGGTGCTCACCGGCATGGCGTACGCGGCCTTCGCCGAGGCGCCGGTCGACGTCGCGGTGGTAGAGACCGGAATGGGCGGCACCTGGGACGCCACCAACGTCATCGATGGACAGGTCGCGGTGATCACCCCGATCGGCCTGGACCACATGGATTACCTCGGCCCGGACCTCGCATCCATCGCGGGGGAGAAGGCGGGCATCATCAAGCGCGCCCCGGAGAGTCTGGTGCCGCGCGACACCGTCGCGATTATCGCCGAACAGGAACCCGAGGCGATGGAGGTGCTGCTGCGCCGCGCCGTCGAGGTCGATGCCGCCGTCGCCCGCGAGGGTTCGGAATTCCGAGTGCTGGCCCGCCAGATCGCCATCGGCGGACAGCAGCTCCAATTGCAGGGTCTCGGCGGGGTTTACGACGAGATCTTCCTGCCGCTGCACGGGGAACACCAGGCCCGCAACGCGGTGCTCGCGCTGGCCGCGGTCGAGGCGTTCTTCGGGGCCGGTGCGCAGCGTCAGCTCGACATCGACGCGGTGCGCGCCGGATTCGCGACGGTGGCCAGCCCCGGCCGGATGGAGCGGATGCGCAGCGCGCCAACGATTTTCATCGACGCCGCACATAATCCGGACGGCGCGAAGGCGCTGGCGGCGACGCTCACCGCGGAATTCGACTTCCGCAAGCTGGTCGGCGTCGTCGCGGTGCTCGGCGACAAGGATGCGGCGGGCATCCTGGCCGCGCTGGAGCCGGTATTCGACGAAATCGTCGTCACCACAAACGGTTCCCCGCGCGCCATGGACGTCGACACGCTCGCCGATCTGGCGGTGCAGCGCTTCGGCGACGAGCGGGTGATCACCGCGGCTACTTTGCCCGACGCGCTGGAATCGGCGATCGCGCTCGCCGAGGAATCGGGCGACGGCGACGAAATGATCTCCGGCGCAGGCGTTGTCGTCACCGGCTCGGTGGTGACGGCGGGTGCGGCGCGCGCGCTGTTCGGGAAAGATCCGGCATGATCGGTGCCTCTCGTAACCACGTGGGCCATGCCGATCGTGCCGGGATGGACGCAGCATGATCGGTGCGGCCGGAGGCAGCATCGGAAAGGACGCGACATGACCGACGCCGAGCCGGATCAGACGCCACCGCCCGCCCCCGATCCGTGGAAGGGGCTGCGCGGCGTCATGGCGGGCACCCTCGTCCTGGAGGCGATCGTCGTGCTGCTCGCACTGCCGGTGGTCGGCACGGTCGGCGGCGGCATCGGCTGGTTCTCCGGCAGCTATCTGGTGGTGCTGGCCTTACTGATGATCGTCGGCGCGGGACTGCAACGACGCTCCTGGGCGGTGCCGTTCAACCTCGGGCTCCAGGTGCTGGTCATCCTCGGGCTGTTCATCCACCTGTCGATCGGCGTGATCGGCGTGCTGTTCGCCGCGGTCTGGGCCTTCATCCTGGTCCTGCGCTCGGATGTGAAGAAGCGCATGGAGCAGGGTCTGCTGCCCAGCCAGCGCATCCAGCGCTCGTCCTGAAAACGCCTCCCGCCCCGAGATATCGGGGCAGGCCAATTTCGGTCTGCCGCGGATACCGTCCGCGCCCATAGTCTTTCGCTCGACATCCGTGATTGCGACGGATGTTCGAACGGGAGGAAAGATAGTGATGAAGCGCGTATTCGCGGGTGTGGTCGTAGCGGGGGCGCTCGCCGTCGGCATCGCGGTCGGCGCCGCGCAGGCCAGTGCCGAGTACGGATTGCTGCTGATGGGGCCTGACTCGACGTCCGGCACTTGGGCACACACCGATTCGACATCCGGCACTTGGGCCCATACCGACGCCTCCGCAACGGAGTACTGAGATCACTGCTCGGGCGCTGTCGCGACAGGGGTGCCGACGCGCTCGCGTCGAGTGATCCGGCGGTCGCGCGCCGACTGGGACGATGCGCGACCGCCGCTCCGGAGTGGTGCCTGCTGCTCCATGCGGTCAACGGGATGGGTGTAGCCGCCGAGCAGACGATGATGCCCCGGCTCCGCGGTGAGCCGGGGCATCGTCGTATCCGAGGGTCACGGGCCCCGCGTTTCGATCCGTCGGCGACCGGGTACTCCGGTCGGATCGTTCGCCGACAAGCGTTCTACCAGCGAGTTCTCCTGCGCGCGTAGCCTTTTCACTGGGTACCCGGTGTTCGATGCGGGTATCGAGGCATGGGAGGAACCATGAAGCGAATCATCGCGGGCGCTGTCTTCGCGGGGGCGATCGCCGCGGGTATCGCGATTACCGCAGGATCGGCCGCAGCCGACAACGGGGTGATCCACGTGCAGGCGGGGACCCACGGCACATCGGCCAGGTCCGATGCGACGGCGATCGAGTACGGCTCGGCGAAGTCCGGCGGCACGGCGCACACCGATGCCACCGCCATCGAGTACGGCCTGCGGTCGAACGCCCGCTGACGTCCCGACGCATGCTCTGACACAGAAACCGGCAGGTCCCGCCGACGGTCGGTATCCGCGGTGAGCGCTGGTCAGACGAAGGAGTTCGGGCCGGTGCGGTCTGAGGACGGCTACGCCGACAGCGCATATTAGGCGTACCTCCGCCTTCGCTCCGGCCATGCGCAGGCTGAGGACGGCTTCGCCGGCAGCGCCCATTAGGCTGAGCGCCGTGACAGAGCAGACGTTGGTACTCATCAAGCCGGACGGTGTGGCCCGTGGCCTCGTCGGCGAGGTGCTCACCCGGATCGAGCGCAAGGGCCTGAAGATCGCGGCCCTGGAGCTGAAGAACGTATCCGAGAAACTGGCCGGCGAACACTACGCCGAGCATGCCGAGAAGCCGTTCTTCGGATCCCTGATCGAATTCATCACCTCCGGCCCGGTCGTCGCGGCCATCCTCGAGGGCCCGCGTGCCATCGCCGCGTTCCGGCAGATCGCCGGCGGCACCGATCCGGTGGAGAAGGCCGTGCCCGGCAGCATTCGCGGTGATTTCGCCCTGGAAACCCAGTTCAACCTGGTACACGGCTCCGACTCGGCGGATTCGGCCAAGCGCGAGATCGCGCTGTGGTTCCCGGAGTTCCCCGCGTAGTTTCCCCACCGCCGACGCTGCGCGCACCAGGCGCGCCCGAGCCCATGTGGCGCGCGACTCGTCCGAACGGACCTACCGGAGTCGCGCGCCAGTGGCAAAGCCTCGGCGCACGGTGTGGGATACTGGCACTGGTTGCTTTCGATGCCGACTGTTCGCGCAGGTACGCGAGTTGTCGGTGACGTGGCAGCCGGATGACACCGCGGTTCGATGCCGATCATCGCTGCCACGGACGAGCGGCCCGTTACCTCGGGCCCGCAGTTCGCGTCGGCACGCTGGATGAACGCTCGCCTCGCGGAGTTCAGCCAACAGCCAGGCGCCGCGTGACCAGTTAGCCCGACGACGAAGATAATGGAGATAACCGGGCACGCGGGGCGAGACCACTTGACCTCGCGCCAATGGGCGTGAGTCGAATAAGCAGCGCCCCCGCGCTGGCCGCGTCACTCCGTACCGGGAGGGACGCGCCCGGGGCCCGAGGAGACTTCGTGGCCGATCAAGAGCCGCTGGACACAACAAAACAGGATGCCGAACAATTGCCGGAGCGAATCCGAGTTCATGCACTGGCCAAGCTGCTTGGTGTAACGAGCAAGCGCATCCTGGCCAAGCTGAGCGAAATGGGTGCCGACGCGCGTAGCGCGCAATCGAATGTGGACCGTGCGGTCGCCGAATCGGTGGTCGACGCCTTCGGGCCGAGAGCGGTCGAGGCCGCTCCTGACCCGGTCCCCGAGCAGACCACCGATTCGAATCAGACCGCCGAGCAGCCCACGGAACCCGTCGCCGAACCCGTCGTCGAGGTGACCGAAACCACCGAGGCGCAGGCCGAACCGTCGCAGCCGCAGCGGATGCAGCTGTTCACCAGCCCGGTGCAGGAGGATCCGCACGTCTCCGCGCCGGTCGTCTTCGAATCCGCCGCGGTGCACGTGCCGTTGTTCCTACCGCCGGACGCCGCCGCCGCGGAGGCCGCGCGCAAACAGCGTCGCGCCGCGCGGGAGGCCCGCCGGGCGGAGGAGCCCGTCGCCGAGGTGGTCGAGGAAGAGCCCGATACCACCACCGCCGATGAGGAATCGGATACCGCCGAGCAGTCCGGCGATGCCGACGATCAGCCGCGCCGTCGCAGGCGGGGTCGCCGTGGCCGTGGCCGTGGCAGGGGTGAGCAGCACGCCGAAAGCGACGAGCAGGACACCGATTCCGACACCGCCCCCGAATGGCAGGAGCCGGAGCGGGCCGGCGAGGAATCCGCCGACGAGTCGAACGAATCCGCCGAATCCACCGATGACGGGGATGCCGACGAGGAGGCCGTGCCGGAGGGTGCGAGCCGCCGTCGCCGCCGTCGTCGCCGTCGCAAGGTGGCCGGCGAATCGGGCGAGGCCGAGCCCGCCGACGACGATCCGCCGAATACCGTTGTGCACGAGCGCGAACCGCGCAACAAGAGCCGTGCCCGCGCCGCGTCCGACGAGGTGCAGGGCATCACCGGCTCCACCCGGTTGGAGGCCAAGCGTCAGCGCAGGCGCGACGGCAGGGAGGCCGGTCGCCGCCGCCCGCCGATCCTGACCGAATCGGAATTCCTGGCCCGCCGCGAGGCGGTCGACCGGGTGATGGTGGTGCGCGAGAAGTCGTTCCCCGGGGCGAACGGGCACGATCATCCGACGACCACCCAGGTCGCGGTGATGGAAGACAACGTGCTGGTCGAGCACTTCGTCACCAATACCGGTTCCGCGTCCATGGTCGGCAACGTGTACCTGGGCAAGGTGCAGAACGTGCTGCCGAGCATGGAGGCCGCGTTCGTCGATATCGGCCGTGGCCGCAACGGCGTGCTGTACGCGGGCGAGGTGAACTGGGAGGCCGCCGGGCTCGGCGGTAAGGAGCGCAAGATCGAGCAGGCGCTCAAGCCGGGCGATCAGGTGCTCGTGCAGGTGTCGAAGGATCCGGTCGGCCACAAGGGCGCCCGGCTCACCACCCAGATCAGCCTCGCGGGCCGCTTCCTGGTCTATGTGCCGGGCGGCACCTCGACCGGTATCAGCCGCAAACTGCCGGACACCGAGCGCAAGCGGCTCAAGGAGATCCTGCGCGATATCGTCCCCGCCGACGCGGGCGTGATCATCCGCACCGCCTCCGAAGGTGTCAGCGAGGCCGAGCTGGCCCGCGACGTCGAGCGGCTGCAGGCCACCTGGCGCACCATCGAAAAGGCCGCGGAGGGTAAGGATTCCGGCGGCCCGAAGACGCTGTACGAAGAGCCGGACCTGCTGGTCAAGGTGATTCGCGACCTGTTCAACGAGGACTTCTCCCGGCTGGTCATCGAGGGTGAGCGGGCCTGGAGCACGGTGGAGAACTACATCCGCACCGTCGCGCCGGACCTGCTGGCCAGGGTGTCCCGGCACGAGAACAGCGGTATCGACGTCTTCGAGACCTACCGCATCGACGAACAGCTGGCCAAGGCGCTGGATCGCAAGGTGTGGCTGCCGTCGGGCGGCACCCTGGTGATCGACCGCACCGAGGCCATGACGGTGATCGACGTGAACACCGGCAAGTTCACCGGTTCGGGCGGCAGCAACCTCGAAGAGACGGTCACCAGGAACAACCTGGAGGCGGCCGAGGAGATCGTGCGCCAGATGCGGTTGCGCGATATCGGCGGCATGATCGTCGTCGACTTCATCGATATGGTGTTGGAATCCAACCGGGATCTGGTGCTGCGCAGATTGACCGAGGCACTCGGTCGCGACCGCACCCGGCATCAGGTGTCCGAGGTGACCTCCCTCGGCCTGGTGCAGATGACCCGTAAGAAGCTGGGCACCGGGTTGGTCGAGGCGTTCTCCTCCACCTGTGAGCACTGCCACGGTCGCGGCATCATCGTGCACACCTATCCGGTGGAGCCGTCGGCGGCCGAGGACAGCGTGGTTCGCACCAAGGAGTCCGGTTCGCGCAGGCGCCGGGGCCGGGACAAGACCGCCCCGGCCGCGCCGCCGGTGGTCGTCGAGCCTGTGCACGAGGCATCCGAGGAGGATGCGGCGGTCAAGCGGGCGCATCCGGTGGCATTGGCGATGGCGGCCCATCTGGCCGAGGAGGCCGCCGTCCATGAGGCGGAGTCGGCCGCACAGCATGCGAGCGAGGCGGGCGCCGCCGCGGTGACCGCGGAAATCGCTGCGGCAGAGGCGGTTTCGGCCGTCGCCGAAGGCGTGGACGCGGCGTCCGCGGCAGCCGAGGCCGAATCGGCGGCCGCCGCTGCGGAGTCGTCCGCGGTTGCGGCGGAAACGGTTGCCGCCGAGGCGGATTCGGCTGTCGCCACGGCCGCGGTGGCCGCTCAGGTCGCCGCCGAGGCCGCGGCGGAAGCGGTGACGGCCGAGGTGTCGCCCGCCGCTGACGAGGAAGCGAAACCGGCTGCCGCTGAAGCGGTTCCGGCCGCCGAACGCAACGGCACGGCCCGCCCGGCGCGCAGGCGCCGGGTCGCCCGGTCGGCCGCCGCGCCCGCGGCCGACAGCGCGAGTGCCGTATTCGTGTTGTCCGCCGATCAGCCACCCGCCGCGGTGATCGACTACTCCGACCCGGAGCCGGTCGAGTTGCCGCACCGCGGTCGGCCGCGGCGGCGAGCCGTCGGGCGTCCGGCCGGCGCGCCGGAGGCAGGCAGCTAGATCCTCGGCCGGAAACAGCTCGGGTGGTCCCCATCGCGGTCAGCGGTGGGGACCACCCGCATTTGCGGCACCGGTTCCGGCAGGTGTGTCGAGGTAGCTTTCCGGCCCGAGCGCGGCACCCCGGTTTTGTCGCGACGGTGCCCGTCCTGTAATCTTGGACAGTCGCTGCCCGGTGACAGCATGTTCTGTCTTCGTGGCCCGGTTCTCGAATTCGCTCGATCCCGAGAGCCACCAGATGCCGAGGCGGCGGTAAATTACCAGACCAGTCGTGCGGCGGTTTCCGGTGGAATGATCCGGCCGGAAATGTCCGTCGCCAGCAAGTGCCTAGCACTACTTAGAGGAAGAAGGGCAGCCGACCGATGGCAACGTACGCGATCGTCAAGACCGGCGGAAAGCAGTACAAGGTCGCGGTCGGTGACCTGGTGAAGGTCGAGAAGATCGAGGGTGAGCCGGGCACCGCGGTGGCGCTGTCCCCGGTGCTGGTGGTCGACGGCGCCCAGCTGACCACCGATGCGGACAAGCTGGCCAAGGTTTCGGTGTCGGCCGAGATCGTCGACCAGACCAAGGGTCCGAAGATCCGCATCCACAAGTTCAAGAACAAGACCGGCTACCACAAGCGTCAGGGACACCGTCAGAAGCTGACGGTCCTGAAGGTCACCGGCATCAAGTAAGCGACTTCGAAAGTACGAGGAGACTCGAGCAATGGCACATAAGAAGGGTGCATCCAGCTCCCGGAACGGTCGCGACTCCAACGCCCAGCGACTCGGCGTCAAGCGGTTCGGTGGCCAGGTCGTCAAGGCGGGCGAAATCCTGGTTCGCCAGCGCGGCACCCACTTCCACCCCGGCGTGAACGTCGGCCGCGGCGGCGACGACACCCTGTTCGCCCTCGAGGCGGGCGCGGTCGAGTTCGGTTCCAAGCGGGGCCGCAAGACCGTCAACATCGTCGTCCCGGAGCCGGTCGAGGCCTGACCGCAGAAGCCACTCCGTAAGACTTAGAGCGGGTCAGGGTGCGAAACCCCTGGCCCGCTTTCTTTGTGCAGATAACAAGCCCTGAAGTACGACCACCTCGGAAGGAGGATGATTCGGCGTATGTCCAAGTTCATCGACCGTGTCGTGCTTCACGTGCGCGCCGGAAAGGGCGGCCACGGATGCGCCTCGGTGCATCGGGAGAAGTTCAAGCCGCTCGGCGGGCCCGACGGCGGTAACGGCGGAAACGGCGGGGATGTGATCCTCGAGGTCGACCCGAATGTGCACACCCTGCTGGACTTCCACTTCCACCCGCACGCCAAGGCAGGCAACGGCAAACCCGGCGAGGGCGGCAACCGCGACGGCAAGATGGGCGCCGACCTGCTGCTGAAGGTGCCGGACGGCACGGTCGTGCTGAGTACCGACGGTGAAGTGCTCGTCGATCTGATCGGTGCGGGCAACCGGTTCATCGTGGCCAAGGGCGGCCGCGGCGGGCTCGGCAACGCGGCACTGGCCTCGAAGGCGCGTAAAGCGCCCGGGTTCGCGCTGCTCGGCGAGGAGGGCGAGGAGCTCGATCTCGTCCTGGAGCTGAAGTCGGTGGCCGACGTCGGCCTGGTCGGGTTCCCGTCGGCGGGCAAGTCGTCGCTGGTTTCGGTGCTGTCGGCGGCCAAGCCGAAGATCGCGGACTATCCGTTCACCACGCTGGTGCCGAATCTCGGCGTCGTGGCCAGTGGTGACACCACCTTCACCATTGCCGACGTGCCCGGGCTCATCCCCGGCGCCAGCGCAGGTCGCGGGCTGGGGCTGGACTTCCTGCGACATCTGGAACGCTGCGCGGTGCTCGCACACGTCGTCGACTGCGCGACGCTGGAACCCGGCCGGGATCCGGTGTCCGACGTCGACGCGCTGGAGGCCGAACTCGCCGCGTACAAGCCCGCGCTGAACGCCGATGCCGGTCTCGGCGACCTGGCCGATCGGCCGCGCGTGGTGATCCTGAACAAGACCGATGTGCCCGACGCCGAAGAACTCGCGGAAATGGTTGCCCCCGAGTTCGCCGAGCGCGGCTGGCCGGTCTTCCAAATCTCCGCCGTGAGCCGGGCCGGCCTGCGGCCCTTGACCTTCGCGCTCGCGGATCTGGTGCGCCGGTATCGCGAGGAACATCCGAAGGCGGCGCCGAAGCGTCCGGTGATCCGGCCGATCGCGGTGGACGAGACCGGTTTCACGGTGCTCACCGACCCCGAGGAGCCGGGCGGGTTCATCGTGCGCGGCGTGCGCCCCGAGCGCTGGGTGCGCCAGACCCAGTTCGACAACGACGAAGCCGTCGGCTACCTCGCCGACCGGCTGGCCCGCCTCGGCGTCGAGGATCAACTGGTGAAGATGGGCGCCGAGCCCGGCGCACCGGTCACCATCGGCGACGTCACCTTCGAATGGGAGCCGCAGATCTCGGCCGGTATCGATATGGTGCCCACCGGTCGCGGAACCGACGTCCGTCTCGAGCAGAGCAACCGGACCAGCGCGGCCGAACGCAAACACGCGTCGCGGGTGCGGCGCGGGCTGGTCGACGAGGAGGAATAGCAGTGGCGGGCTGGACGCCGGGAACCATTGGTGCGCAAGGGCTTTCGGAGGAGCTGCGGAGCCGTCGGCTGGCCAGCGGCTGGGTGCTGCGCGACCATGTCGCCGCGCCCGTGCGGGCGGTGCTGGAGTCGACCCGTGGTCGCTCCGTGCGCCGGTTCGACCGGGATGCTCGCGCGGTGGACTCGCGGTTTGCCGAACGGCTGAGCTCGGGTTGGGTTGTGCGTCAGACGGATTCCATTGTGGCGCAGTCTATTCGGCGAGTCGGATCGTCGGGCCTTTCGCGCGCCAAGTTCATTTCAGGCATGGATGCGGATGCGGTGGATACCTCCCATGCGATGGATCCCCAGGTATCGGATTCGCGCGGGGTCCGGCGGGGGGCGTTCGGCGATGAGTCGGCCGCCGCCGGGGCGCAGGCCGATCGACGGTTCGGTGGGTCGCTGGAAGGTTGGCGTGCGGAGTTCGTGACGGGTGCGCCGCTTGCTGGTTCGTCGAGTTTTGGTGATGTGCTGGAGGATTCGGTTGCCGCTGCGGCGCAGGCTGGTCGCCGGTTCGGTGGGTCGCCGGAAGGTTGGCGTGCGGAGTTCGTGACGGGTGCGCCGCTTGCTGGTTCGTCGAGTTCTGGTGATGTGCTGGAGGATTCGGCAGGGGCTGTTGCGCGGGGCCTACTAAATGGTGGGCGCGGAAATGGTTACTTCGACGCGCCCGGTGGCGGCGTCGCAGGAGGGTTCGGCCGGGATATCTCCGGCGACGAGACAGATTCCGCTGCGGTGTAGGGAGTTCGGTGGCGATGCGGGCGAATGTGGTTGGGGCCGAGGCGGATTCGCTGAGTGAAGCGCGGCAGGCGATCGCCTCGGCGCGCAGCGTGGTGGTGAAGATCGGCTCGTCCGCGTTGACCAGCCTGAAGGGTGGGCTGGACACCGACCGGCTCGATCGGCTCGCCGATGCCGTCGAGGCGCGGATGCGCGCCGGATCCGATGTGGTCGTCGTCTCGTCCGGTGCCATCGGCGCCGGGATCGCGCCGCTCGGATTATCCAGCCGCCCAAAGGATCTGGCCACCAAACAGGCGGCGGCCAGCGTCGGGCAGTTGGCCCTCGCCCATGCCTGGGGCACCTCGTTCGGCCGCTACGGCCGCACCGTCGGACAGGTGCTGCTGAGCGCGGGCGACTTCGCCCGCCGGGAACACCACCGCAACGCCCAGCGCACCCTGGACCGGCTCCGCTCGCTCGGCGCCGTCGCCGTGGTGAACGAAAACGACACCGTCGCAACGGAAGAGATCCGATTCGGCGATAACGACCGGCTGGCCGCCCTCGTCGCGCACTTGGTCGGCGCCGACGCGCTGGTGCTGCTGTCCGATGTCGATGGCCTCTACGACGGCGATCCGCGCAAAGGCGCCGCCAACTTCATTCCGGAGGTGCGCGGCACCGCCGACCTGGACGGCGTGATCGCGGGCAACGGCGGCGCGCTCGGCACCGGCGGCATGGCATCCAAATTGTCCGCCGCCCGGCTGGCCGCCGACGCGGGCGTCCCGGTACTGCTCGCCGCCGCCACCGCGGCCGCGACCGCGCTCACCACCGGCACCGTCGGCACCGCGTTCGCGGCGCGACCCACCCGCATGTCCGCCCGCAAATTCTGGGTGCGCCACGCCGCCGACAGCCGCGGCGCGCTGCTCATCGACGACGGCGCGGTGCGGGCCGTCGCAGGCTGCCGCCGCTCCCTGCTCGCCGCGGGCATCATCGGCCTGCGCGGCAAATTCTCCGGCGGCGACGTCGTCGACCTGATCGCCCCCGACGATCGCATCGTCGCCCGCGGCGTCGTCGAATACGACAGCACCGAACTGGAAGGCATGCTCGGCCGCTCGACCACCCAACTCCCGGAAAACATGCGCCGCGCGGTAATCCACGCCGACGACCTCGTCAAGGTCTGAACGCGGGCCGGTCTCGGTTCGCGAAGGTGTCGGTGCGTCAGGTGGGTGGTCGCGCCGCTACGACGACGTAATCGCCCCAGGTAGGCGCTTGGTGCGTTGGTATGTGGTGCGGCGGTTTCCCAGTCCGGCTGCCTCTGTTCCCGCTTAGCCCCCAGTTTCTCGCGCGGCACACCCACGCCAGTTATCTACGTATCCAAAGCTAAAACTGTGCCGCCGCACCCCTTGTCGAAAGACGCGCCGCGCGACACGCCGCTGGTTTTCGTGGACGGGGTGTGGCAGTTGCGAACGGGGTGCGGCAGCGGCAACGTGCGCGGAGTGTAGGGCTCGCGCGGTGTGAACGCTACCGCCGAGTACCAACGCACCACGCGCCTACCTGGGGCGATTACGTCGTCGTAGCGGCGCGACCGCCAACTCAGCGCGCCGATCCCTCCCAACTGGGGCGGAATCCGGAACGCCGACCACGTAGCAACTTCGGTCGAGTCGTCGTAGCGGTGCGCCCGCCAGGCCTGCCGAGCCGAAACTCGTGATTCCCACCCAGCATTCGGCGCTCGCGCTGGCCATGGCGTGTGCGGGAAGCCAATTGCTATGCCGGAATCGGAGTTTCGGTGCGCCAGGTAGGTAGTCGCGCCGCTACGACGACTTGATCGCCCCCGGTAGGCGTGTGGTGCGTTGCATGTGGTGCGGCGGTTTAAATCTGAGCTGCCGCACCCCTTGTCGGAAGACGCGCCGCGCGACACGCCGCTGGTTTTCGTGGACGGGGTGTGGCAGTTGCGAACGGGGTGTGGGGCTCGCGTGGTGTCGGACCGCTACCGCCCCATGCCAACGCACCACGCGCCTATCTGGGGCGATTACGTCGTCGTAGCGGCGCAACCAACTGTTCATCGCACCGATTCCTCCGAGCCGCGATGCGAACAGTGGTGCCCGCGAACGTCATTCGTATGCGAGGTGGTTTGCGGTTAGCTCGGGATGACGCCGGGTTGGTCGGTGTCGCCGCGGGGGGTGCTTCGGTCGACGGCTGGGATGGGGCCGGTTATGCCGGGTTGTCCGCCGGGGTCGGGGAGTGGGGCTGGTTGGCTCGGGGGTGGGATGACGCCGGGTTGGCTCGGTTGGGTCGGCGGTTGGCTGGGTGGGACCGGGGCCGGTTGTGGTGGCGGCGCTGGCTGTTGGGTTGGTTGCTGTGGTGGTGGTGCCGGTTGTTCGGTTGGTGGTGCGGGTTGTTGAGTTGGTGCGGGCTGCTGTGGTGGTGCCGGTTGTTCGGTTGATGGCGCTGGCTGTTGAGTCGGTGGTGCTGGCTGCTGCGTTGGTGCCGGTTGGTCGGTCGGCGGGGCCGGTTGTTGTGTCGACGGCGCCGATTGGGTTGGCGGCGTTGGCTGTTGGGTTGGGGGTGGTTGGGGGGACTCGGTGGAGGGGGCCGTTGGTGGAACCGGTTGGGGGGCCTGGTCTTTGGGGTGCGGGGTGGCCTGCTCTGGGACGGGCTGGGGCGTTTGGGTTTCCGGCGGGGGTGGGCCCTGTTGCGGACGCTGTGGTTGCTGATCCCGTTGCGGTGGTGCGGGTTCGGTTTGCTGCGGTTGGGTTCTGGGCTGGGGCTGGGCCGGGGCGGTGTCGGGGCCATTGGGCGGGGCGGGCAGGGCGGGGACGCCGGTGCCCGCGAGGCTGTAGGCCGGTTTGTAGATCATGTTCATGGCGAGCACGGCCTCTTGCCGCAGCGTCTCCTGTGCCATCTGCGCATCGATGACGTGTGCGGCCTCCAGCAGTTGCGCTATCGCGCCGATCGGACCCGTATTGCCCGGCGGCGCAACGGCGATCTTCACCGCCTCGGCGGCCGCGGCGACCGCACCGAGGCGCGCGCCGACCTGGCCGAGCACCGCGGTGAGTTCGTCGACTGAGGCGGCGAAGCTGCGGGTGCTCGTGTATGCGGCGTCCGCGGCGGCACCCTGCCAGCCGGTCGCGTTCATCACTCGGTCGGCGCCGCCGCGGGTGAGCGGGAATGCGGTGGCGAGCGTGCCCGCGACCTCCAACCAGGCGGCCGCGGCCTTCAGGATTTCCGCAGCGTCGATCTGCTGGGCCTTGGCGTAGATCTCCTCGTGCGTCAGCGATTCGAAGTGTTCCATCGAGCTGATATAGGTGGGGTCCGTTCCGGTCATGACCGCACCCCACGGCGGATAAGCCTTGTGCGGGAGTCCCATTCGGCGGCTGCGCGGTCCAGCCCGCCGCCTGGCTGTGTTGCCGCTACGAATCCGGTATCGGCTCGTCCTTGCCAGGAGACGAGCTGGAGCACGGATACATCCGGCCGGATTTCGACGCAGGGCCTATGGGCGCCCGGCTCCGCATTCATCGGGGCAACCTCGACTGCACGGCGCGCAATGCGGCGGCATTGGCGGCGTCGGCCTCCTCGTACAGCCCGGCGCTGAGCAGGAAGGCCTCCTTCATCCGGTACGCGGCCTCGATATACCGGTCGAGCAGCGCGGCGGCATCGCGCGCCTTGTGCCCGAAACCGGCCTGGAGCTGCTGCGCTGAGACAAAGCCGCCGAAACCTGTGAGATCCGAGACGGATTCGAGCCGCTGGCGCAGGTAGTGCAGCTGTTCGGCCTGGTTGTCGTACATCTGCGCACACCGTCGCGCCGCGGCCGGATCGAATTGCACACCGCCGCTTTGCACCTGGGCCTTGAACCGGGCGATGTCGGCGCGACTGGTCTCGATCGTCATGGTGCACCCCTGAATCGGTCGGTCCGCTCAGCGTAGCGGGAAGCCGAGTGTCCGGTCAGCAATAGTTCTCCGTTATGCGTTCGTCAGCGGACCTGTGCGGGAATGCGTTTCTGCAGTTGCGCGGCTATCTGTTCGGCGGCCGCCGGGACGATGTGCACCTCGGCGCCCGCCCGGAGTAGATAGCGCCCGTCGCCTTTGACGTCGATCCAGGTGTAGTGGACCGGTGGTTGCGGTGTCGGTTGGTCGAGCCGCGATTCGATGCGGATATGCCCTTCTGCCGTATGCGGTTTCAGGAGCAGCCGCCGAATCAGCTGGGCCACGCGCTGATCCGCGGTCCGGTCGCCGTCGTCGTGCACCGCGGATGTCGCGGCGGATCTGGCCGGCTCGTGTCCCGGCGGCGTCTGCGGCAGCAGTGCCGCGATACGGACGCCGAGTTTACCGCTGTGGCCGATCGAAATCCGCACCCGCCCACCGTAATCCGGTGAACCGCCGGGCTCCTGCACGGCGAGCACGGCGTGATCGAAGATGGCGCAGGCGAGCATCCGCAGCTCGGTGCCGGGCCGGTGGCCGCCGCCGACCGCGACGATTCTGGTGTGCGGCCGGGCCAGGATGCGCAGGCACGCGGACAGATCCGGATCGCCGCCGAGCGGAAGTCGTTCGGCGAGTTGGGTGCGCAGCTTCTCGGCCTCGGTGTCGGTGCGCGGCGTCTCCAGAATCCGGATCGGATACGGGTGCCGATCGGTGTCTGTTTCCCGCCAGATGTGGGCGAACTCGTCCGGGGTGAAGGTCCAGCTCACCGTTAGATCACATCCTCACCGCACCCACGAACTCGGACTAGCGTAGCTGTGATCCCGCCAGGATTACCGGCTAACGCAACGGTGAATTCTGGGATATATCCAAACAACCCCTTTGGTTATCGCTTGTCACACGGGCTGGGACACCCTGTCCCAGCCCCGGTTATCAGGGGTGATGGGAGTGTGTTTGTGCAGGTACTCGGAGCGTGGACCGATAGCGAGACATTCGCCGCAGTCGCGGGTGGCAAGGCACGCGGTCTGCACGCGCTGCACAACGCCGGATTCCGGGTCCCGAACTGGGCCGTTCTGGGCACCGACGCGTTCACCTGGTTCCTCGCCGAATACGATCTGACCCGGGCTGTGATAAACGTCACGACCGCCGAGGATCTCGAAACCGCGCTCGCGGCGGCGGCCGAATTGCGCGCCGAAATAGCCGGCGCGGAGCTGCCGCCGGCCATCCGCGAGCTGATCGGTGCGGCCTACGAACGGATCGGCGGCGGCGCCATCGCGGTCCGCTCCTCGGTGGTCGCCGAGGATGGTGCCGGGTATTCCTATGCGGGACAGTTCGATTCGTACCTGAACGTGCACGGCGCCGACGCGGTGGCCGAGCGGGTGCGCGACTGCTGGATCTCGGCGTTTTCGGAGCGGTCGCTGCGCTACGCGTTCGCGCATGATCAGCCGCGGGCCACCGCGGCCGCGGTGGTGCTGCAGCGTTTGGTGCCCGCGCGGGTGAGTGGGGTGTTGTTCACGGCCAACCCGGTATCGGGCGCCGCGGACGAACTGGTGTTGAGCGCGGTGTACGGGCTGGGTGAGGGACTGGTATCCGGCTTCGTCGACGCCGATTCGGTGATCGTCGACAAGGCCTCCGGTGTGGTGACCGATACCGTGGTCGGGGACAAGGACCGCAGTTATCTGCCCGCGGCGGGCCAGGGAAGTGAAGTGCGGGAGGTGGATTCGGCACTGCGCGAGCGAATAAGCCTGTCCGACAGTGAGATCGCCGAGCTGGTGGCGATCGGCCGCAAACTGGAGGACGGTTTCGGTGCGCCGCAGGATGTGGAATGGGCCATCGACGACGACGGGATCTGGTTGTTGCAGTCGCGCCCGATCACCACGGCGATCGGCGCGCCCGTCGACGCGATCATCATGGGCGCGGGCGAGGACGTGCCCGACGGTGAACTGCGAATCTGGGATAATTCCAACATCATCGAAAGTTTCAGCGGCATCACCTCGCCGCTCACCTACACCGTCGCGGCGGATATCTACGGCCGGGTGTACCGCGGATACGCCGAGTCGCTGCGGGTGCCCGCCGCCCAGCTGCGCCAGACCGATAGCTGGACTCCGGTGCTGCTCGGTTACTTTCATGGACGTGTCTACTACAACCTGCTGCACTGGTACCGAATGGTCGGCATCGCGCCCGGCTATCCGCTGAACCGGCGGGTGCTGGAGGCGGCGCTCGGAGTAGGCGAACCGCTGTCCACCGAACTCGCGAAAACGCTGCGCCCGTTCACCTTCGGCAATCCGCTGGCCCGGCTTCGGTCGCGGGCCGTTACCACGGCCACCTACCTGCGCAGACTCAACGGAATCGACGATCTGGTCGAGGAGTTCCTCGACGATTTCTACCGGGTGTACGACGAATACGACGCCATCGACTACACAACGATTTCCGGCGCGCAGGCGTACGCCGCGTACCGGCGGGTGGACCGGGATCTGGTGCGGCGCTGGGGACCGCTGATGGTGCTCGACGCGATCCTGTTGACCACCACCGGATTACTGTTCGCGCTGACCAAACTGCTGCTGCCGAAGGCACCGGAATGGTTCATGTACGCCATCGTCGGGCCGGGCGCCGACGTGGAGTCGGCGGAGCCCGCCCGCGCGATGACGGCGCTCGCCGCGGCGGCGCACGCCGATCCGGAACTGGCCGCGCTGGTGAATTCGACGGCGCCGGAACGGATCTACGCCGAGCTCCAGCGCACCGGCCGCACCGAATTCCTGGCGCTGGTCGACGACTACCTGAACCGCTATGGGTACCGCAGCCTCGACGAACTGAAGCTGGAAACGCCGGATCTGCGCGAGGATCCGTCGGGTCTGTTCGTCATGCTGCGCAGCGCGCTCGGCCGGGCGGCCGATACGGCGCTGCCCGGCGCCGAACCGGTGGACCGGCGCGCCGAGGCCGAAGCCTATCTGGACGAGCGGCTGCGCGGCTGGCGGCGGCGCGTCTACGAACGGTTGCGCGGCAAGGTTTCCCGGTGCGCGGGCCATCGCGAGCGGCTGCGCTTCTGCCGGACCAGGGCCTTCGGCATGGTGAAGCGGATGCTGCGGACGATGGGCCGAGATCTGGTGGCGCGCGACATGATCGACGATTTCGCCGATGTGTTCTATTTGACCATCGATGAATTGCGGAACTGCTACGACGGCGCGGAAGCCGCGGATCTGCGCCCGCTGATCGTCGCGCGTAAACGCCAGCGCGCCAAGGATGCCGGGCTGGTCGCGCCCGCGCGGTTCGTCACGCACGGAACATCCTTCGGACGGGCCGAACTGGCCGAGCAGGGATGGGTGCCGATCGCCGATACCCCGGCCGCCGAGGCGGGCACCGTGCTCACCGGAACGCCATCGGCCGCCGGAACAGTCGAGGGGATCGCCGTCGTCGTCGACGAGCCGCGCGATGTCGCGGGCGGCATCTTGATCGCCTACCGCACCGACCCCGGCTGGGTCGCCGCGCTGCCGTCGGCGACCGCGCTGATCATCGAGCGGGGCAGCCCGCTGACCCACGTCGCGATCGTGGCGCGGGAACTGGGAGTGCCGACCGTGGTCCAGGTCCCCGACGTCACCCGGAAGATACGGACGAATATGCGAATCAGAGTCGACGGCGCCGCCGGAACGGTCACCGTGCTGTCCGAAGGAGATGACCGCGATGACCTATGAGCGCGATGTCTCGACGGTCCGGCAGTGGCTGGCCGATCCGGCGCAGGACGCCGGAATCTACCTCGCCGACGAGGCCGATGGCTGGGCCTACCGCAGCTATCGTGAGCTGGCCGATACGGCCTGGTCCATCGCCGAGCTGATGCGGGCGCGCGGCATGTCGGGCGGCGACGGCGTCTGCGTCATCATGCCGACCGGATTCACTTGTGCCGCAGCCTTTTACGCGGTCTGGGCAGCGGGCGGGGTGTTCACGCCGGTGGCGCCGCCGATGTTCGGCGATCTGCAACAGATCATCGCCCATATCGCGGGCATCGTCGCGCGGGCGCAGCCGCGGCTGGTGGTGACATCGCCGGAATTCGCCGACCTGGTCCGGCAGGCGGTCACCGAGGCGGGCCGGACGGATGAGCCGCTGATCGTCGACGCGGCCGCACTGGCCGACCCGCCCGCGGACCGGACCTTCGGTGAACCGGCCGAATGCGCGCTGCTGCAGTTCACTTCGGGTTCGACCGGCAGCCCGCGCGGGGTCCGGGTGAGCTGGCACAACCTGGCGAACAACATCGATATGATCTCGCGCCTGATGGGTTGGCGGCCCGGCGATACCAGCGTGTCCTGGCTGCCGCTCTATCACGACATGGGTTTGGTCGGCGCGTTTCTCACCACCGTGACCAATCAGGGCGACCTCTACCTGATGCGGCCCGATCAATTCGTCCGCGACCCGGCGCGCTGGCTGCGGGCGATGGCGCACGCGCAGCATTCGCCGTCGCCATCGTTCGCGCTCGGCTACGTGGCGCACCGGGTGCGTCCGGAGGAGATCGCCGACCTCGACCTGTCCGGTTGGCGCACCCTGGCAGTGGGTTCGGAGCCGGTGGAACTGGCCGATCTGCAATCGTTCGCCGAACTCACAGGGCCGCAAGGCTTTTCGACCAGCGCCTACACCCTCGCCTACGGGCTTGCTGAGGCGACGTTGATGGTGACCTCCTCCTCACGCACCGAACCGGTCACCGCGCTGCGCATCGACAACGCGAAATTGCGCTTCGGCGAACCGATCACGGTGCTCGACGAGCGCCGCCTCGGCATCGGCGGGCCGATCGAGGGCCCGGGCTGGATCACCGGGCTCGGCTATTCGACGCCCGAATCCACCGTGCGCGTGGTGGACGAGGACGGGAACGAACTGCCCGACGGCACGTTGGGCGAGATGGTGGTGATCGGCGATTCGGTGGCATTGGGCTACACCGGTGACGCGACCGGCGCCACCGCCATCACCGACGGCAAACTGTTCAGCGGTGACGCCGGATTCCTGTACCGCGGTGAGGTTTTCGTACTCGGACGGATGGGTACCAGCCTGAAGGTGCGTGGGCGTTCGGTATTCATGGAGGACATCGAGTCGCGGGTGTCCCAGGAGACCGGCATCACCAAGGGCAAGCTGGCCGCCGTCGCGATCACCGAGGCGGCCGGACAGGGCATCGCGCTGTTCGCGGAGGCCGCGGCCGGTGAGTGGATCGCCAAGGCGCGCGCCACCATTCGCGGTGAGCTCGGCCCGGCGCAGACCATCACCGTGGTGACCGGTCCGCGCGGGTTGATCCGGCGCACCTCCAGCGGCAAACCGCGGCGCAGGCATATGTGGCAGCTGTTCCGGGCCGGCGAGCTCGACGGCGCGGTGGTGCACGACGCCGAATCGGCGGCCGCCGCGCCCGAACCGGCGCTGCCGCTCGACCGCCTGCACCAGCTGCTCGACATGGCAATGGAAGACGTTGCGGTGCCGCAGGATTCGACGATCCTGTTCGAAGGTTCACTGGCCGAGGGTTTCGGCAATGCCGGATCGGATATCGACTTCCTGGTCCTGGTCGCGGGTGACGACGAGCTGCCGACGCTGCCGACGGTGCTGTTCATCGACGGCCGCCGAGTGGAGGTGCGCACGCGGTCGCAGGCCCAGCTGCGCGGCCAGCTCGAACGGGTGGCCGCGGGCACGGACCTCGATGAGGATGTATTGAACCGGTGTCAGCGCTTCCTGGCCGCCACCGTGCTGCGGCCGGGCGCGGCGAATGTCGACGAGCTGCGGGATTTGCTGCCATACACCGAGTTTCGCGAGATCGTCGCGCGCTGGTGGCTCGATCGCGCGACGCAGGCCGTGCGCTACGCGGTGGCCCTGCGGGCATTCGACGCGCGGGCGGAGGCGGTCGGCTGGATCCGCGACGGCCTGCTGCAGGCTATGAAAGGTTGGGCGGCCCGGCGCGGCGAAACCTACCTGGAGACGAAATGGCTGCCGCAGCAGCTGGATCGGCTCGGCACCGACGAATTGATCGCGCGCTACCGGGAATTGAGCGATCCGGCCGCCTGGTCCGACCCGGACCGGAACTACGGTGAACCCACGCAGGGCATCCTCGGTGACGCGACGGCACGCGAACTGGCCGAACGGATTCCCTGGGAGCAGTCCTTCGAATTGGCGGCCGCGCTCGGCGTGACCGATGTCGCGGACGATCCGCACCAGGTGCTCTTCGCCCGGGTGCCCCGGGTCACCACATGGAGTATCGGTGGTCGCGTGCATGTGCTCCGGGACGACCGCGATATTTTCGCGCTGTCGGAGAAGGCGGGCCGGGCCTGGCGCGGTGTCGTCTTCCGGCACTCGCTGCGCGATGTGCTCGGGCGTGCGCCGGAGGACCACCGTGCGGAGCTGGCCGAATTCGTCCGGCTCGGTCTGGTCGGATTGCAGTGGCGCGGAGCCGGATTCGTGACGCCGGCACTGGCCATGTGTAAGCCGGTGAAGCCGTACACCCCGGTGCCGTGCTCGGTGATTCCGACCCTCGGTGTCGCGGGTGCGGCCCGCGACGGCGCCATCGCCACCCTGTCACCGCTGCCCGCGGACCGTTTCACGGGCTGCGCGCTCGATCTGGTCTGGTCGAATGTGGTGCTGGAGAATGCCAGGGAGGATCTGGCGGGCGCGGTGAAGGACGGCCAGGGCGAGGTCGCCGATATCGCGGCGCATCGGCTCATCGCCATGACGGTGCGAATGGTTTTGTCCGCGTACGGAATTCACCCGCTGCCTGCGGATCTCGCGCCGGTGGAAACCCTGCGCAGAATCCTCGGCGGCAACGGCGACGAACTTCTGGTGTGTCTGGAAACCGCCGAGCGCCAAAGATTCACGGAACTCATTCGAACCGGTGTCGGCACCGATGCGGCGATCGTCGCGCTCGACGATCTGGTCGCCCGGGTCCGAAAGCTCGCGGGCGGCGCGGACTTCCCCGCCTCCTTCGATTCGCGCGAGCAGTGGCGGCGCACCCTCGCCATCGGTTACGACTGGTTGCGCCTCGCCGGATACCTGAATAGCGAACTGCCGCTGGACGAGGCCAGGGACCTGCTGAGTTCCGGTGGGCAGCAACCACATCTGCGTCGAGAGGGGTCAGCATGACGGCGGACCGGGTACGCGCACTTATCTCGGCCATGGCCCCCGACCGCGGGGCCCCGGTCGAGGACGGCCGCAGGCTGATCGAGGACCTCGGATTCGATTCGCTGCGCCTGATGGAGCTGACCGTGGTGTTGGAGCGCGCCTTCGACCTGCCGCGCTACCGGCCCGAGGAGTTGATCGGCGTGCGCCGGGTCGGCGATGTCGTCGAGCTCATCGCGGGCAGCCTTCGGGCGAAGGGTGAACCGAGCGAGGTGCGGTCATGACGGAGCGGGATACGGTATTGCTCACCGGCGCAACGGGTTTGGTCGGGGCCGAGGTGATGGCTCGCCTGTCGGCGGCCGGTCGGCCGGTGGCGGCGGTACTGCACAGCAATGGCCGGATCGTGCGTAACGACGGCACCGTATTGGTGGCGGGCACCGCGGTGGCGGGCGATATCCGCGCACCCGGCTTCGGCCTCGCCGAGCGTGACCTCGCGGACCTGGCCGACCGGGTCGGGATCATCGTCCACTGTGCGGCTACCACCGCATTCGACGCGCCCGCAACGGATTACGAGCAGCTGAATGTCGACGGCGCCGCCAACGCCGTCGCGCTGGCGCTGCGCTGGGGCGTGCCGCTGGTGCAGGTGAGCACAGCGTACGTGTGCGGTATGCGCGGCGGTGTCATCGCCGAGGACGAACTCGACGCGGGCCAGGATTTCGGAAGTGCCTACGAGCAGAGCAAGTTCCGCGCCGAACAGCTGGTGCGCGGCGCGGCCGGGCTGCGCTGGGCCATCGTGCGGCCCGGCATCGTCACCGGCGCCACCGGCACCGGCGTGATCCGCGAATACAAGAACCTCTACACCGTGGTGAAGCTGATGGTGGAGGGCAAGCTGCGGTCGCTGCCCGGGCGCTACGACGCGACGCTGTCGCTGGCCCCGTGGACCACGTGGCCGACGTGATCGCCGCGGCCGTACTGGATTTCGATTCGGCGGAGGGACGGACCCTGCACGCGCTCGGCCGGGATACCCTGTCGCTGCGCGAGGTCTCGGATGTACTTGCCGAGTATCCGTCGTTCGCGGTGGCAACCTTCGTCCCGGAGGCCACCTTCGACGAGGCGGCGCTGGACTCGATCGAGCGCGAATACTACCGCCGCATCGGCGTGCTCTACACGAGTTATTTCAAGCGCCGGTTGACCTTCGAGACCGCCCGCGCGCAGGTGCTGCTCGGCAGGCCCGCACCGGCCACCGGCAAGGACTATCTGCGGCTGCTGCTCGACTACTGCCTGGAATCGGGATATCTCGGAGCCCCGCTGCCGTCCATCGAGGATGTGCTGGCGGGCAACGACTTCGGGAGCGTGCCGCGATGACCGATACGGTGCGGGAGCTGCTCACGACGCTGACGCCGCAGGCGGAGAAGGTGGACGCGTACGTCGCCGACACCTATCTGCTGGAGACGGTGGACCACCTGGACCGGCTCGGCATCGACCCCGCCAAATTCGGTAGGCAGCATTCGCTGCTGCTGCTCAAACCGGACGCGATCGTCGCTCGCGCGGTGGAGCCGACACTGGAGTGGTTGGCGGACAACGGATTCCAGGTAGTTGGTGCCGAACGGGTCGCGGTGAACCGGCATGTCGCGCGGGCGCTGTGGTATTTCGCGTGGAATATCGCATCGCCGGAACGCAGGCGGCTCGCCGATCTGCTCGTCGGCATTTCGGATGTGCTGGTGCTGGTGGTGCGGGCCGCCGATGCCGCGCTGCCGGTTTCGGTGCGGCTAACCGAGGCGAAGGGGCCGACCGATCCGCGCAAGCGCAAACCGGGTGAGCTGCGCCATCTGCTCGGCAGGCACAGCTACCTGCTGAACCTGGTGCATTCGCCCGACGATCCGGCCGATACGCTGCGGGAATTCGCCATCTACTGGGATGAGTCGCGCCGCGGCGAGGTGATCGCGCGGGCCGAGGCGGGCGCGGACGGTACGGCAAGGGCCCGCGAGATCGCGGCCGAACTGTACGCGGGCACACCGGCCCGCGGCTTCGATCGGGCTGATGCGCTGGAGCGGATCCGGCGCGATATCACCGATGGGGGCGCACCTGTTCCCGCCGACCTCGAATCCGATGCGGACTGCGCGCGATTGCTGTACGACGCGTGGGCGGCCGGACAGCAACTGGATCCGTGGTCGGTGCTGGTGCTGGGTTCCCATGTGCTTCCCATGCGAATCGGAACCGGGCCGCAGACCCTGCGGCCGGTTTCCGCGAAAGAGTGGTTGGAGGGCCCTCTATGACGGCAAGTGTCGGCGCGGCAACGCATCTGCGCACGATCTCACGCGAATTGGCGCATCGGTGCGCGGTTTCCGAGGTGTTCGTCACCTCGCTGGATGACGCGGGCTCCGGCGAATTCGTGGTCGGAGCCCAGTTGCCGCGCATGCACGCCTACTACGGCGATCATGTGGGATCGCTTGCGGCCCGCCATGATCCGCTACTGGTGATGGAGGCGGCGCGGCAGGCGGCGCTGGCGGTGAGCCACGAATTCTACGGTGTGCCGCCGGAGATGGCGTTCATCGTGCGCACCTTCAACGGTGCGGTAGTCGACGGCGCTGCGTGGGAGATCGGTCCGGCCCCAGCGGATCTCGTGATGTCCGTGCGGGCGCCGCGGCAGCATCGGCAGGACGGTGTGCTGCACGGTCTGGATATGGTGCTCGATATCGAATGCGATGGAACGCCGATGCTGACCGTCGACGGCTCGTTCTCCTGGACCACGCCGGCGCGGTGGGCGCGCCTGCGCTCGGGCTTCCGGGAAAGCCTCGGGCTCGGCCCGTTCCGCGGTGCGGTGGCGCCTGCCGAACAGGCCGTCGCGGCGACGGTCGGCCGGGAGAACCGGCGCAACGTGGTGATCGGGCCGCCGTCATCGGCGGCCGATGGGTCCGCGGCGGCGGTGATCGTGGCCGATACGACCCATCCCTTCCTGTTCGACCACCAGCTCGATCATGTGCCGGGCAGCCTGCTGCTCGAGGCATGCCGTCAGCTCGGGCTCACCCTCGTCGGCGGCGAATCGCCGCGATTGGCCGGTATCGCAAGCACTTTCGAGAAGTTCGTGGAGCTGGACCTGCCGGCCGAATGCCGGGCGGTGGTCGCCGAACGCGAGGTCGGGCGGACGTTGCTGCACTGCGAGATCGAGCAGACGGGCGCGATCACCGCCCGGATCGAACTCGAATTCGCCGAGGGGGCATAGCGATGGGCGCGGAACTCCTGACCACGACGCGGTCCTTTCGCAGGCGGCTCGATCTGACCCGGCCGGTCTCGCGGCAGGATCTGTTGGCCTGCTTGGATATCGCCGTCTGCGCGCCGAGCGGCAGCAATCGGCAGCCGTGGCGGTTCCTGGTGATCCAGGACGCCGAGCTGCGGCAGCGGATCGCCGAGTACTACCGGAAGAGTTTCACCGCATTGCTTTCCGCGCGCAGCCCGCGTCCGGATCAGCTCGGCGATATCGCCTCCGGACAGTATCTCGCGGACCATTTCCACGAGGTGCCCGCGCTGGTGCTGGTGTGCGCGCCGGGCCGCCCGCCCGCCGATGGCTCGGCGCTGCGGTTGGCCAGCTTCTACGGCTCGGTCTATCCGATGGTGTGGAATTTCCTTCTGGCCCTGCACGATCGGGGTTTGGGCGGCACCATGACCACCGCCCATCTGGCGTTCGAGCGCGAGATCGCGGAACTGCTCGGCATTCCATTCGACGAGGTGACCCAGGTCGCCCTTGTTCCGGTGGCCCATCTGCGTCCTGGCGCCGAGCGCCCAGGGCCGCGCGTCCCGGCCGCCGAGGTGACGAACTGGGATCGCTGGAGCGCGACGTGAGCGTCGCCGCTCCCGCCCTCGAATCCCTCACCCGCGTAGCGCGTTTCACCGCGGTGATGTACAAGCCGCACTACTTGGTGTACGGGATTCTGTGGGTGCTCGCCGTCGAGGGTACGGCGGCCGTTGCGGCGCAACCGTATTCGGCGTGGCGGCCGGGCGGCGCCACCGTCGTGCGCATCGTGGTGGTCGCCGTTGTGCTGCTGTATCTGCGGATGGTCGACGAGCAGAAGGATCTCGAATACGACCGGGTGCACAACCCGGACCGTCCCCTCGTCACGGGGGCGGTGTCGGCCAACGAGTTGCGTGCGGCGATGGCGGTGCTCGGTGCCGTCACGATCGCGCTGAGCCTCACGCAGTCCTTCTGGTCCGCCGTAATGCTCACCGCCACCCTGCTTTACGGGCTGGCACTGTGGGCGCTGGAGGCGCGGTCGGTGGCCGTGCGCGGCAACGCTCTGCTGAACCTGGCCGTCACGTATCCGATTCAGCTGTTGCTCGCGGCATACGTGCTCACCGCGGCGGCGGCCACCGGCCAGGTCCATTTCCATTGGCGTGCGGCGCTTGTCGTGCTCATATTCACCGGGGCCTTCCTGCACTTCGAATTCGCCAGGAAGACCGCGCAGCCGCCGGAACAGGACGAGCACAGTTATTCGGCCGTGCTGGGACCCACGGTGAGCGCCGTCGTCACATTGCTGCTCGCGGCGGGCGCGGTGGTCACAGACCTGCTGTTGCTGGGACCGGGCGGCCAAGCGGTCTTTACCTTGATCCCGTTGGTGCTCTTGCTCATTCCGGGGTATTCGACGTGGACGTTCCTCCGTGGGGAACGCCCGGTGCATCCGGTCGTCCCCTCGGCGGTGTTCGTGCTCGCGTTCTACGCCGTCCTGATAGTCCAAGCGTTGGTCCGCTCCTGAATTCCCTAACGGCGCGTGAGCGTCACCGGGAGTCCGGATGGAGTCGGAACGAAGTCGAGCGTTGTCGGCCGCACCCGGTACTCCGGATCCGGAGTCGGCCGCCAGCGGGTGAACAGTGCGGCGGTGGTGAGGGTGATGGTCATGGTGGCGAAGGTGTTTCCGGGGCAGTGGCGGGGTCCGAGACCGAATGGAAGCAGGGCCTTCTTATCGATCTCGGCGAGTCGATCCGGTGCCCAGCGGCCCGGGTCGAAGGTTTCGGGAGACGGGTAGTGACGGGGATCGTGGTGAATCATGTAGGGGCTGTAGACGATCATCGATCCGTCCGGCAGCGTGGTGTCGCCCAGCGTGACCGGGCCGTCGGCGGTCTGGGTGCTCACCCACGGCGACCAGATCCGCAGGGTCTCCATGATGACCTGACGCAGATACGGCAGGGACGGAATATGCTCCGGCCGTACGGGTTCGGTGCCGACGACGGCGTCGAGTTCGGCGCGCACCGCGGCCTCGACGTCCGGATGCCGCATGATCTCGTGCCATACCCAGGACAGGATGGATGCGGTGGATCCGACACCGGCGGCCAGCATGAGCAGCAGTTCGTCGATGATGTCGGCGTCGGAGAGCTTGGTGCCGGTCTCCGGGTCGGTGTGCCGGACCAGCGCCGAGAGCACATCGTGGAAATCGCGGTCGGCGCGGCGGTATTCGGTGACGACCTTGCTGATCTCGGCGCGCACGCGGGCCGCCTTGGCGGTGAAGCGGCGATTGGCGATCACTCGCAGGCGGCGCACCGGCTCGGGCAGCGCGGCGCGCTGGATCACCTGACCGAGCAACCACGGGATATTCTGGCGCACTTCGCGTTTGGCGTCGGCGCTGAAATCGGCGGTGAACAGCGTCGCCGAGATCGTGTCGAGTACCAGGCGGTGCGCCTCGTGCACCAGGTTGTGCCGTTGGCCCGACGGCAGTGCGGCCGCCCACGAATTCGCGAGATCGGCGGCGACACCGGCGTATTCGTTCAACCGTCGCTGGCGCAGCGCGGGCGCGATCATCCGGCGGCGCAATTCGTGCGGCGGGCCGCTGAGCACGTTCGAGGCGCCCCGGATGACCTCCTGGATGGCGCCGCGCAGCTCCTCGCGGTGGAATTCGCCCGCGTCGCCGAACGCGACCGCGCGAATGAGTTCGGGCGTGGTGACCACGTAGGCGGGCCGGGGGCCGAGGTAGATGGCCACGATAGGGCCGACATCGGACAGCGACCGGACGAAGTCCAACCCGCCGCGCAGCGCGACCAGGCTGTGCCCGAGCAGTGGAATCCGACCCGGCGCGGTCGGAATACCAACCGGCCCAGCGGATTTCGGACGATCCAGCACCTCGTCGTATATGTCGAGGATGGCGGCGGTGAGTCCCGACTGCCTGGCCGAATCGGCATGCTGGGCAAGGACCTTGCGCATCGGCGCGAGCAGCGCCCGATCGCCGGACAATTCGCGCAACACCGAGGCGATCGCGGCGGGCGACGGATCGCCGGTGCGAACACCGCCGCCCTCCGGCACGGTCTCGGCCAGATCCGGATCGCAGTAGACCACGGGCAACCGCATCGCGACGGCCTCCAGCACCGCCATGCCCTGGGTATCGAAACCCGAAGAGGGGAAAAGCATTACATCGTGCCCGGCCATAGCGGCGAGGCAATCCGCCTGCGGTACATCGCCGTGCAGCCGCACCCGATCCGCGATGCCCGCCGTCTCGATCGCCGCGCGCACGGCCTCGCGCAGATCGCCGTCGCCGTACATATCGAGGGTGCAGCCGGGCGCCGCCGCCACCGCCTCGATGGCCGCCAGCGGCCGCTTCTCCGCGGAAAGGCGTGCGCACCACAGCACCCGCAGTGGGCCGGAAGATGCTGCGGTGCCGGGGATTTCGGCCCGCGCGCGGTCGAGCAGTTCATCGTCGACGCCATTCGAGACGACATGCGCAGGCCGGGTCAACCCGTGCGCCCGCAGCCGTGCCGCGAAATGCGCGCTCGGCGCGATCACCGCGTCGGCGGCCTGCGCCTGCCCGACCATGGTGCGCCATGCGTGCCTGGCCGCCCTGGATTCGGCGTTGCGCGGCATCGGCCAGCGGTGCGAGACGAACCTGCCGTGCAGCAGCCGCAGCGTGAGCGCGGAAAGGTAGGGGACCGGGGAGGTGTGCTCGATGAATGCGTCGTCGCGGCTGTGCACGGTCTGCACCAACGGAATTCCGTGCCGCCGAGCCGCCCGCAGCCCGGCGATCGCCACCCCGTAGGTCGTGTGCACATGCACGATGTCGACCGGGCCGCGCTCGGCGAACACCGCATCGATGCGGTGATTGTTCGCGGGCGTCGGCAACACCATGGCGAATCCGTTCACCGCGACGCCCGCGAGCGCGGAAAGAACAACCACATCGGGATCCGGTTCGGTAGATTCCGGCGCGGGCGCGGTGAATACGGTGACTCGATGGCCGAGACGTTCCAATCCGCGCCGTTGCGCACGCACCGAGGTCTGAATCCCACCGATGGTCGCGGGATGAAAGTCGGTGAACAGCACTACATGCATGCTGATCACGGTAATGATGAGGAGGGCCGATGAGCCACTTTCGGATAGCCACCAAAAAACTGGGGGCGGCGGCATGAGGATCTCGATACCACTGACGGGCACCCGCGGCGATGTGCAGCCCGCGCTGGCCCTCGGCCTGGAACTGCAACGGCGCGGCCACGACATACTGGTGGGCGCACCGCCGAATCTGGTCGATTTCGTCACCAGCGCCGGACTGTCCGCCATCCCGTGCGGACCCGATGTGCAGCAGCTCTATTCGTCCGATGAAGGTCAGCGCACCTTGGCCGCGGGCAGCAGCTTCCGGTTGATGCAGTTGGTCGGCAAGCAGATGGCCGATTACGCGGATCAGATGAACCACGAGGTGATCGAGGTCTGCAAGGGTGCCGACGTGGTGGTCGCCACGATGACCACCGAGGACCGGGCGGCCTCGGTGACCGAGGCGATGCGGGTGCCGCTGGTCGTGCTGCACGGATTCCCGTGCCGGAAGAATCACGCCTACCCGGTGCCCGGCACGCTGCCGCCGCACTGGCAGCCGCCGGGTGTCGTGAACGGCGCGACCTGGACGCTCGGCGAGAACCTGCGCCGGGTGGTGTTCATGCGCTATCTGAACCAGCTGCGCGCCGAGCTCGGCCTGCCGAAGACGATGGCGAGTCCGGCCGCGGAGATGGATCGGCGCGGTGTGCCCGAGGTGCAGATCTACGATCGCGCGCTGATACCCGGGTTGGCCGAGGAGTGGGGTGAGCGCCGTCCGCTGGTCGGCTTCCTGCCGCTGGAGCGCTCCGCGCGCGAGGCGGTCGGCGAGCTCGCCGCCGATCACGGTGAGGTGGTGGCCTGGGCCATCGAGGGCGAACCGCCCATTTATTTCGGCTTCGGCAGTATGCCGATTCGCGATGGCGCCGCGGTGCTCGCCATGGTTGAGGAGGTATGCGCGCGGCTCGGCAAGCGGGCGCTGGTCAGCGCGGGCTGGAGCGATCTGTCTCCCGAGGACGCGCGCACCGGGCCGAACACCAAGGTGGTCGGCCCGCTGGCACACGACATCGTCTTCCCGCTCTGCGCCGCCGCGGTGCATCACGGCGGGCCGAACACCACCTTCGAGAGTCTGCGGGCCGGGCTGCCGACCCTGGTGTGTTCGGTGTCGTTCGATCAGCCGCTGTGGGGTGCGCAGATGGAGCGGCTCGGTGTCGGCGCGCACGTGCCGTTCCGCAAATTGAACCGGGATACCCTGACCGATGGGTTGCGCAAGGTGCTCTCGGATGCCACCGCGGCGCGCGTGAAATCCTTTGTGGAGCAGCTACAGTCGAATTCGGATGCGACGATGCGAACCGCCGATATCGTCGAGGCGGCCGCCGGATGAGCCGGGGGAGCCGCTGAATGGGCCGTACCGCAGCGGCTTTCGCGGATTCGTATGTCATGTTCCTGCGCAGCGTGCGGCATACCCTGCGCAGCCCCGACACCCTGCTCATCTCGCTGACGCTGCCGGTGCTGATCATGCTGCTGTTCGTCTACGTCTTCGGCGGCGCGATCCAGGTGGGCGGACCGTACATCGATTTCGTGATCCCCGGAATCATCCTGCTGTGCACGGGATTCGGCGCATCGATCACCGCGACCGCGGTGGCGACGGATCTGCGGACGGGCGCGGTGGACCGGTTCCGCACCCTGCCCAGCTTCCGGCAGGCGCTGCTCGTCGGCCATGTCGGCGAGGGCGTGCTGCGCAACCTGGCGGCCGTCGGAATCGTGCTGGTGCTCGGGGTGATTCTCGGATTCCGTTCCGGTGCGGGTGTTTTCGGGTGGCTGGGCGCGGTCGTGACGATCGCGCTCTTCGTCATCGCGATCACCTGGATCGCGGTGGCGCTCGGTCTGCTGGCCCGCAGTCCGGAGGCGGCGGGCGGCTTCACCTACGCGATCATGTTCATCCCCTACGTCAGCGGCGCTTTCGTGCCGACCGGCTCGATGCCGTCGTGGCTGCGTGGATTCGCCGAACATCAGCCGGCCACCCCGGTGGTCGGCACGATCCGCGGTCTGCTCATGGGCGATGCGGTCGGCGGCACCGCCTGGGTGGCCGTGCTGTGGTGCGTCGGGCTCACCGTCGTCGGATATGCCTGCGCCGCACGGCTTTTCCGGCGGCTGACCGATTGATCAGCCGTTCTTCCCGGAGCGCTTGCGGTCGCGCTCGGCGGCGACGGCCAGATAGTCGCCGAGCTCGCGCCGCAGCGTGACGTCGAGCGAGCGGGCGAGCGTCGCGTGCACCGAGGCCACCGCGAGCTCCCGCATTTTGTTGAGCATCGTTGTGGTGTCGGCGATTTCGGTATTGGTCTCGGGCAGCCAGCCCGGGCCGTGCTCGTCGACGATGTGCTGTTTGGCGGCGGTGATCATGATGTGGGTGATGTCATCGATCCGGTCGGCCACCTTGGCGTATATCTCGATGAGCGTGCGCAATTCCAGGCCGTACTCGTGCAATTCGGCGAAGGCCGTGAGCAGCTGGGTGTCGGTGAACACCACCGTCTCGCCCTCGATGCGCACCAGCTTCATCTCCAGCAGCCGCCCGACCAGCTCGTCGGCCTCCGCACCGAGGATGGTGCCGATCAATTCCCTTGGCACCTCGAATGTTTCGTCCCGGCCCCAGGATGCCGTCACGGCGTGCTGCAGGCCGAGCACCTCGCTGAGGTCCTTACCGGTTTCCCAGCTGGTGATGAAGTCCGAGATGTGCGCGGTGGTGAATCCGCGCTGCAGCAGCGCATCGATCAGGCGCAGCCGTTCCAGATGCGAGTCGTCGTAGATGCTGGCCCGGCCGTCCTTGCCGACCGGCGGCGGCAGCAGGCCGCGCTCCTGGTAGGCGCGCACGTTCCGGGTGGTGGTGCCCGCGGCGCGCGCGAGGTCATCGATGCGGTATTCCGGTATCGAACTCACCTCCTCTGTGCGAGCCGGGTGGCCTGCTGATCGAGCCTGCGGTCTGCTGATCGAGCAGAGTCTAGTACGCAGGCCACCCACCACCTCCGGCTACGACACCGCGGCGACCCGGGCCGGGCGGTCCGCCGCCATCGGCACCGCGTCGTAATCCTCCAGCCGCACGGTGCGCAGCTGGTTGACGTACTGGGTGGCGAATCCGGGGTACATCGTCGCGTTGAACCCGTCCTCGGTCAGGTACCAGCTGCGGCAGCCGGAATTCCAGGTGGTGCCGGTGAGCCTGCGCTGGATGCGCGCGTTGTACCGGTCCTGCCGGTCCCTGCGCACGTCGAGCAGCCGCAGGTCGCGATTCAGGATGATGCCGATGGCGCGCACCAGGTAGTCGATCTGGGCCTCCATGTACACCAGCGCCGAATTGTGCCCCGGCCCGGAATTCGGCCCGAAGGTGAGGAACAGATTCGGATAGCCGGACACCGCGACGCTCTTGTACGCGTACGCGCCGCGCGACCATTCGTCGGCGAGCACCCGCCCACCGCGGCCGCGCACCGGAATGGGCGTCCCGGTCTTGGACACGTCGAATCCGGTCGCGAAGACAATGCAATCCGCTTGGTGCTCAACACCTTCCGCGGTGCGAATACCTTTCGGCGCCAGGCGGGCGATGGGCCAGGTGATCAGCTTGCAGTTGTCGCGCTGCAGGGCCGGGTAGTAGTCGTCGGTCATCAGCAGGCGCTTGCAGCCGGCCCGGAAGTCCGGTGTCAGCTGACGGCGCAGCCACGGATCGGCGACCTGCCGCCGCAGCTGTGCCCGGCCGACGAGCTCGACGACCCGCGTCAGCGGGGTATTCCAGACGACGCCGAGCGCCACCGACTCGTGCCCGTAGAACCAGGCCAGCCGGGCCAGCGATTCGGTGGCGGGCACCCGGCGGTACAGCTCCTTGGTGAGCCCATTGGTGCGCCGGTTCACCCGCGGCAGCACCCAGCCGGGCGTCCGCTGGAAAACCTTGACGGACGCGGCCTTTTCGACGAGCTCCGGAATGATCTGCACCGCGCTGGCCCCGGTGCCGATCACCGCCACCTTCTTACCGGTGAAGTCGTAGTCGTGATCCCAACGGGCGCTGTGGATCTTGTGGCCCTCGTAGGTCTCGATACCGCGGATATCCGGGAAGCTGACATTGGCCAGCGGACCGGAGGCGAGGACGACGGTGCGGGCGCGGATGGTGTCGGCCCGGCCTGCCACCGCGATATCCCACTCGCCCGCGGCCTCGTCGAATTCGATCCCGGTGACGTTGTGCCCGAATCGGATACGCGAATGCAGCCGGTACTCGGTCGCCATCGCCTCGATATAGCCCAGGATTTCGTCGCTGCCCGAGTAGGTGCGCGACCAATTCGGGTTGGGCGCGAAGCTGTACGAGTACAGCCGGGACGGAATGTCGCACGCCGCACCGGGATAGGTGTTGTCACGCCAGGTGCCGCCGATCCTGCTGTCCCGCTCCAGGATCGCGAAGTCGCGAATCCCCTGCTGCGTCAACCGGATAGCGGCGCCGATCCCGGCGAATCCACCGCCGATGATCGCCACGTCGAGTGTTGCCATGCCATGGTCTCCGATCAGGCCGCGGGCTCGTAGGTGAGTTCTTTGGACCAGGTCGGGTCCCTGCGCAGCAGCCGCTGCGGCATCCGGGCGGTGATCTTCACCAGCGTGTCGGCCAGCAGGTGATAGGGGTGATCGCGGTTGATCACCCAGCCGCCGTGCATCTTCACGATCTGGTACATCGGCAGCCGCTTGGCGAATTCGCTGCGCTCACCGACATTCGCGTAGCGCTTGAGCGCGGCGTAGAGCTTCTCCTCGTCGACGCCCATCGCGACGATATTGTCGCGCATCTTGTTCAGCAGCGGCACATAGCTCAGCACGCCGATGATGAACGACGGCTTGGCCCAGCCGCCCACCAGATCGATGAGCAGTTTGCGCGCGTGCGCGTGGCCGAGCAGGTCCATCACCGCGAAATCCACTGCCAGATGCCGGGATTCGTCATTGTTGATCCGTTTGAACGCCTCCTGGCATACCGGATCCTCGATCTCGTCGACGATGAACTTGATCAGCGCGCCGTCCAGCGCGACCTCGAGCATCGGGATGACGGTGCCGAGGAAGGACAGCGACATCTCGTCGGAGTACTTGTCCAGGAAGTCGATCACCAGCTTCACGTTGACATTCGGCTGCGGGATCTCGTCGCCGTTCAGCATGCCCCACCGGCGCATCAGCGCCAGCTCGGCATTGGCGTGCTTCTGCTCCTCGGCATGGAAGTACTGGTAGATCTCGCGCAGGGTTTCGTTGGGCGCCTTCTTCGCCATGGCGGCGAAACCGCGCGCGCCGACGTTCTCGATCCACATCAGGTCGGCCATGAAGGGCTTGAGCTTGGCGTGCAGTTCGGGCGTTATCGTCTCCGCACCCGGTGCGTCCCAGTCGATATCGGCCAGCGCCCACTGCCGATCCTTGATCTTGCGGAGCATATCGTCGAAGTCCATGGTGATCGCCATGTCAGACTCCCGTCTTGTCTGAGACCGACGTGCGGTCGATGGTTGTCGAATCCTCGTGCGGCAGTAGCCGTTCCAGGAGTCCGAGGGCAAAGGTGTACTGCGCGGGGAAGTAGCGCTTCAGCATCCAGACGAGGTGGGCGTCCAGCTGCGGCAGCACATACAGCTGGCCGCGGTCGTGTGCGTCGAGGGTGGTGCGCGCGACGTATTCGGGACTGAAACCGGTCCAGCGCATGAAGGTATCGGCGATTTGCAGGCCCTGCCGGGTGATCCGGCCGTCCTTGGCGACATTGGTTTTCACGAAGGTGGGGCAGAGCACCGTCACCGCGACACCGCTGCCGCGCAGCTCGGCGGACATCGTTTCCGACAGCGACAGCACCGCGGCCTTGGACAGGTTGTACGCGGCCATCGTCGGCAGGGCGGCGAATCCGGCGGCCGAGGCGACATTGATGATGCCGCCCGCGCGTGCGGCGCGCAGCCGCGGCGCGAAGATCTCGCAGCCGTACACCACGCCCCACATATTGATGCCGAGCGTCCATTCCCAGTCTTCGAATCCGATGTCGCCCACCGGTTTTCCACCGATTCCGACACCCGCGTTATTGATCACCAGGGTGGCGGGGGCCGCGAATATCGATTCGGCGAAGCGGGCCAGGTTTTCCACGTCGGCGCGGTGGGACACATCGCAGCGGAAGGCGTGCGCTTTGCCGGGATGGTCGCGTTCGATCAGCGCGACGGTGTGATCGGCGCGCGCCTCGTCGATATCGGCGCAGATCACCTGGCCGCCGCGGGCGGCGATCTCCAGCGCGAACGCGCGGCCGATACCGCTGCCCGCGCCGGTGACCACGGCTCGCGCGCCGTAGGACCGGCGCGGTCGAATGCCAAGGGGCAGCAGCTTTTCCAGTCCGAACATGTCAGCTCACCTTCTCCGGGACCAGGGTGGCGCGCAGCGCGGTGCGCAGAAAATCGGCGGCCCGGTCCAATGCTTTGGCCGCCTCGGGCGTCACCAGCGGCAGCGCCTGGAATACGTGCACCTGGCCCGGCCAGATCTCCAGGTCGCAGTGGCCGCCCGCGGCGCGCACCATGGCATGCAGCGCGCGGGCGTCCGCGCTGAGCATCTCCGCACCGCCCGCCTGCACCAGGATCGGTGGCAGGCCGGTGCCCGGCGGAATCGAAAGCCGAAGGCGCGGTGCGTCATCCGGCAGGCCGCGGGTGTACTTGCGGGGCAGCCGTCCGGCGGCGCGGGCCGAGATCACCGGATCGCGGCGCAGCCGTTCCTGTTCGGCGGCCAGGCCGAGGGTGAGATCGAGCAGCGGCGAGAACATGGCGACGCCGGCGGGTTGCGGCGTTGTGCCGCGGCCGTTTTCGATCAGCAGATCGAGGGCGAGATGACCGCCCGCCGAATCACAGCCGATCACAAGGTCTTTCGCGGCGTAGCGGTCGAGCAGCCAGCGGTAGCCCGCCTCGACGTCGTCGGCGGCCGCCGGGAACCGGTGTTCCGGGGCGAGCCGGTAGTCGGTGAGAAATACGGGCAGGCCGGTCCGGCGGGACAGTTGTGAGGCCAGTCCGCGGTGCGTGCGCGGGGAGCACAGCACATATCCGCTGCCGTGGATGTAATACACGGCCTGGCGGCCGAACTCCACCCCGGGCGCGCGGACCCATTCGCCGCGCACCGCGCCCGCGCGGACCCGGCTGACCCTGGTACCGCGGATGGGTGGACCGCCGAGGGCCATGATCGTGGCGATCAATGTGCGGGAGAACCAGACGCCCGGCGCGTTCAGCGGAATCGCGTTGTTGAGCGGCCGCAACCCGATCTCGGTGGCCGTCGCGGCGAGACGGGACCGGGCGGACGGCACGGTGGGAACGCCGGGGACCGAGGTCCTCGTTGACCTTGTCATAGATCGATGATCAGAGATCAATGTGCCATTTGTCAATGGCACATTTGTTGAAGAATAGATAGCGGCGGTGTTGTGCTGCGGAAATCCGGGCGATGATCACCGCCCGGCAGGATCTCAGTACCCGCGCTCGACGTCGACCAGGGCCAGCAGCTCTCGTCCATCGACGAATCGTGCGACGTTCGCCGAGACATGATCGGCGAACGCCGCGAGCCGCAGCTGCGGGGGATTCGAATCATGCGGTGTCACAATCGCATTCGGCAGCACCCAGAGCGGATGCCCGTCGGGCAGCGGTTCCGGATCGGTGACGTCGAGCCCGGCGCCGCCGATCTGGCCCGCGGCCAGTGCGGCGACCAGTGCGTCGGTGTCGATCAGGCTGCCGCGCGCCACGTTGATCACCCACGACGTCGGCTGGAGGCGGGCGAGTTCGTCGGCGCCGATGAGGTGGCGGGTGGCGGCGGTCGCGGGCGCGGCGACGACCACATGATCCGTGCGCGACCACAGCTTGCCGAGTTGATCGGCGGGTACCGTTTCCACACTGTCCGGAATGCCGGGACCAGTGACCGGATTGCCGGTCCGGTTGACCGCGATGACGTGCGCGCCGAGCGGAACCAGCATGGGGATCAGCGCCCGGCCGATCCCGCCCGCGCCGACGATGGTGACCGTCTTGCCGCGCAGCGACCCGACGTGCGGGAAGAAATCCCGTTGCCGCCAGCTGGCGGCGCGCAGCTGCTCGGGCAGATAGCGCACCCCGGCGAGCAGCAGCATAAGCGCGTGCTCGGCCACGCTGGCCGCGAAAGCTCCTGCGGCGGAAGTGAATCGAACGCCGGGGTGGCGTGCGAAGATGCCCGCGGTGAACCAGTCCTCGATACCGGCGGCGGGCAACTGCACCCATTCGATGCTGCCGGGCAGTTCATTCGGGAATTCGCCGGGGCCGCCCGACCAGACGAGCGCCCGCGCCGCATCGAGTTCGGCCAGCCGGGCGCCGCCCTCGAGTACGGCCTTCTCCAGCAGCGGAGGCGGGGGCACGGCCGGACCGATCGCCACCGGGACGGTCTGCTCGGATCGCCGCATGATTCCTCCTCGCCCGCGCCTGTTCGGTCGCCGCGTTCGTTCCTGGTCTGCCAAAGGCGCTGCCGCTTCGACCTTATCGCGCGCAGGCTACTGCTCGTCCTCGGGCAGTTCGTCGATCTTGTCGCGGTCCGCCCAGTCGAGCAGCGGATCGAGCCGGGATACGGCGTTATCGATGTCGGCGTGCAGATCACCAAGTGCCGCATAGCGTTTGGGCATGGTCGAGATGGTGAAATCGCGCGGGTCGATATCCGGGATCTCGTCCCAGCGGACCGGCGCGGAGACGGTCGCCGCCGGGACGCCGCGCACCGAATAGGCGGCGGCGATGGTGTGGTCGCGGGCGTTCTGGTTGTAGTCGACGAACAGCATTTTCGGATCGCGATCGCGCCGCCACCAGGTGGTGGTGACAGCGTCGGGCGCGCGGCGCTCGATCTCACGGGCGAAGGCCAGTGCGGCGCGGCGCACCTCGTGGAACCCGTGCTCCGGCGCGATCCGCACGTAGACGTGAATTCCCTTGCCGCCGGACGTTTTCGGGAATCCGACGGCGCCGAGTTCGTCGAGTACCTCGTGCACGACGCCCGCCACCTGCTGTACCCGCGACCACGGGCAGTCGGGCATCGGGTCGAGGTCGATGCGCCATTCGTCCGGGCTCTCGGTATCGGCGGCGCGCGAGTTCCACGGATGGAATTCGACCGTCGACATCTGCACCGCCCAGATCACATCGGCCAGTTCGCGCACGCACAGCTCGTCGGCGTGTCTGCCGTAGCGCGGGAAGTAGACGCGCACCGTATTGATCCAGTCGGGCGCGCCCGCGGGTAGTCGTTTCTGGTGCACCTTGTCACCGGCCAACCCCTTCGGGAACCGGTGCAGCATGCACGGCCGCTCGCGCAGCGCGTTGACGATGCCGTCGCCGACGCTCAGGTAGTACTGCACCAGGTCGAGCTTGGTCGCACCGGTTTCCGGGAAGTAGACCCGGTCCGGATTGGACACGCGCACGGTGTGGTCGCCGACCTCGAGTTCGATGGCGGGCGCCGCGGACTTGCTGGCCACCCGTCCGACGATAACGGGTCATCCGGTTCGATGTGCGGATCCGCGGGATCGTCAGCCGAAACTGAACAGTTAAAACTGGACAGTTTTAACTGAATAAATTAGAGTCGGCGACAGACCGAGTGATTGCGAGCGACTATGGGTAACGCACCGAAACTCGATGGCCGGGTTGCCGAATCCGCCGTCCGGGCCGCCAACGATGTGCGCACTGTCTTCAGCAGATTGCGCCGCAGGTTCCGTGAGCTGGCGGTCGACGACGATCTGACCCCGTCACAGACCGCGGTGCTCAGCCGTCTCGAGAAGGACGGCCCCGCCTCGACGAGCGACCTGGCCGCCGCGGAGCGGGTGCGGCCGCAATCGATGGCGATGACGGTCTCCGCGCTGGTGGGTTACGGATACGTGGAGCGGCGGCCCGATCCGGCGGATGGCCGCAGGCAGCTGCTCTCGCTGACCGAGACCGGGCGGGTCAAAGCGCTCGGTGACCGGGCCGCGCGTCAGGAGTGGTTGTCGCACACCCTGCACGAGCGGTTCACCGAGGCGCAGCGCCGCACCATCATCGAGGCGATGGCATTGCTCGACGAGGTCGCGCAGTCGTGACGGAGGTTTCCGAAAGACCCGACAGCACAACGCGATTCGATCGGAAGCTGATCGCGCCGATGATCCTGGGTTCGATACTGAACCCGATCAACTCCTCGATGCTGGCGGTCGCGCTCATCCCGATCGGTCAGGCCTTCGGCGCGCCGCCCGCGCAGACGGCGTGGCTGGTCACCGCGCTGTATCTGGCCACGGCGGTGGGGCAGCCGGTGATGGGTCGGTTGGTGGACGGCTACGGGCCGCGCCCGCTCTACCTGATCGGCACCGGACTCGTCGGAATCGCCGGGCTGCTGGGCGCTTTCGCGCCGAACCTGGGCGTGCTGATCCTGGCCAGGGTGCTGCTCGGCTTCGGTACCTCGGCGGCCTATCCGGCGTCGATGTTCCTGCTGCGCAGCGAATCCGAGCGCACCGGGCTGGCGAATCCGGCGGGCATACTCGCCGCGCTGTCGATCGCGAACCAGGTGATGGCCGTCGTCGGCCCGACGCTCGGCGGGGTGCTGACCGCGCTCGGCGGCTGGCATCTGATTTTCACCATCAACGCGCCACTGTCGTTGGCCTGCTTGGTATTCGGCTGGCTGTGGCTGCCGAGATACGCGCAGCTTCCCGCCGTGGTGCGGCAGGGCCGCGACACCGGTGTCGATGTGCTCGGTATGGCGCTGCTCGCCGGTACGCTCGTCGCCGCGCTGCTGTTCTTGATGAAACCCCTTGCGGCGCACTGGTATCTGCCGGTGCTGGCGGTACTGCTCGGCATCGCGTTCGCGATCCGTGAGCTGCGCACCGCTGCGCCGTTCATCGACCTGCGGGTGCTCGGCGGCAATGCCGCGCTGTTGGCGACCTACGGGCGGCAGGTGCTCGCCTTCATCACCGCATACGCCTTCCTCTACGGCTTCACGCAGTGGTTGGAGGAGGGACGCTCGCTCAGCGCGTCGGCCGCCGGGCTGGTGCTGCTGCCGATGTCGGTGTGCGCCATCGCGATCACCGCGATCACCGGGCGGCGCAGTCAGGTGCGCGGCAAACTCGTCGCGGGCGCGCTGCTGCAGATCGCCGCGAGCGTCTGCCTGTTGTTCATCGGCGCGGGCAGCGCGGTGTGGCTGTTGGTCGGCGTCGGAGCCCTGGCCGGATTACCGCAGGGGCTCAACGGATTGGCGAATCAGAACGCGCTGTACCACCAGGCCGATCCGGCTCGGATGGGTTCATCGGCGGGTCTGCTGCGCACCTGCATGTACCTGGGCGCGCTGCTGGCCTCCGCCGCGACCGCCGCGGTGTTCCCGCACGTCGCCGACAGCGCCGGGATGCATCACCTCGCGGTGCTGTTGATCGTCGTCTCCGCGCTGCTGCTGCTATTGACCGTGGCCGACCGCTCACTCGGCCGGGTCGGACTGAATCACACTGTGTCGGAACAAAATTGAAAGGGATAGCCATGACCGTGACCACCCTCGACGAGCGGACCGCGCTGGTCGTCATCGACCTGCAGCACGGCATCGTCGCCGCGCCGAGGGCGCCGCACAGCGCCGAAACCGTCGTCGCGAACTCGGCCGCGCTCGCGCACGCCTTCCGCGCGCACGGCCTGCCGGTGGTGCTGGTGCGGGTCAGCTTCGCACCCGACGGCGCCGATCAGGCCAAGGGCCGCAACGAATTTCCGTTCCCACAGGGGACGCCACCGGAGGGCTGGGACCGGATCGTCGACGAACTCGTCGGTCATCCGGAGGACATCAACGTCACCAAGCGGAACTGGGGCGCCTTCTACGGCACCGACCTCGACCTGCAACTGCGCCGCCGCGGCATCACCCAGATCGTGCTGGCAGGCATCGCGACCAGCATCGGCGTCGAATCCACCGCGCGCGCCGCGCACGAACACGGCTACCACGTCACGCTCGCCGTCGACGCGATGAGCGATTCCGACGCCGCCGCACACGAACACAGCGTCGGCAAGATCTTCCCGCGCCTCGGCGAAACCGGCACCACCGCCGAAATCGTCGAACTGCTCGACAAGACCCGCTGACCAGTCCTTCGCCATGCGCGAACAGCATGGGCACGAGTAGCGCCGCGACGGCACACTGGCCGCATGGCGAAGAAACCGCGGCGACGCATCATCCGGCGACTGTTCATCCGAAGACGCACCGCACCCGTTGGCGGCGCACGCGGCTCGGACGACGATCCAGGCGGCACGGCGGGCGTGCGCGAACCCCGCCGCCCGCTCCCACCGGACCGTCCGCTGCACGCGGCAAGCGACCTTCCGCGTGAAACGCGGGTGATCGAGCTGCCCGACGCGCGCCAGTAGCGTAATTGGTTGGGGCGCAACGGGTTCCCGGCGTAGAGGATCGCTCGGTCGGGTTGGCGGTTGCGTCGCGGCTCGGTTGCCGAAGGGCGGGTCGGAGTGATCGGCGGCCTTTGCGCGTGGTCGCGTCGCTACGACGACTGGATCGCCTGAGCTGGGTGCGGGGTGCGCTGGTAGGCGGTGCGGCGGTTGCGTGCCACGGATGATGCTCTCCCCAGCATTGCCGGTACTGCCGCGCTTCCCTTTGAACCAGTAGGTACTTCGCTCGTGACGGCGTGTCGGACGACACGAGCCATCATCGTCGACGTGTCCCGACGTGTCTCGATGTCGCACCCCGTCTTCGAACAAAACACACGAAGTACGGGGTGTTCGGCTCGCAGACGAGGTGCGACTGGCTCTCTTATGGCTTTGACTGCGTAGGTAATTGGCGTGAGCGTGCGCGGGAGCAACGTCATTCGTGGTGCGCGACCGCCGCACCGCTCACCACGCAACCCCGCGCCTACCTCGGGCGATTCCGTCGTCGTAGCGACGCGACCATGCACTGGCGTACCGATCCGTCCAGACGGAGCCGGAAGCCGCCACATGCCAACGTATCTCACTAACCGAGGGAACGATCCAGTCGTAGCGACGCTACCAAGTGCGAAACCCGCCGATTACTCCCCACGGAGACGAAAACCGAAGCCCCGCATGGCCAAGGCCCCCGCGCCAGCCAGGGAACGATCCAGTCCCCGGCCCAGTGCGAAGTCGGCGATTGCCGAACTATGTCACCGAGGCCAGTGCGAACGGCAGTACCGCGGTGGCGCCGGCACGGCGGAGGGTGTGGGCGGCGAGGGTGAGGGTCCAGCCGGTGTCGGTGCGGCTGTCCACCAACAGGATTGGTCCGTCGACGGTGGTGAGATCCGGTACTTCCCACGAGTCGAAGAGTCCCGCGACGCGGTAGGCGGAGTTGGCGGCCGAGGCCGGGGTGCGGTCGGGGCGGGTGCGCAGGACGCCGAGGTCGCGGAGGCGGCCCACCTGTGCCAGCCGGGCGGCCAGGCTGGTGGTGAGAATCGGGTGGTCGGCGGAATCGTTGGCGATGACGGCGGTGGGGCGCGCGGCCCAATTCCAGTCGCGCAGCACCGCTATGCATGCGTCGAAGACGCTGTCCGGTACCGGGGCGTCGGGGCCGTCCAGTATGCCGCGCAGGCGCTGACCCCAGCCGAGGTCGGTGAGCCTGCCGAGTACACGGCCCGGTTCGGCGATGTCGGTTATCTTGCCGGACAACGGGATTCCGAGTTTCGCCAGACCTGTCGGCCACTGTTTGCGTAGCGCCAGATCGATACCGGGCCGGTCGAGTCGGGCGCGGGTGGCGGCGACGGCGTCGGCGGCCACCGCGGTGTCGGGCCGGGCGCCGGTGCAATTGTCGCAGCGCCCGCAGCCGGGTGAATCCGATTGGGCGGCAGGCAATCCCGGGTCATCGAGCTGGCGGCGCAGGAACTCCATCCGGCAGTCCGCGGTCGACTGGTAGTCGATCATGGCCTGCTGTTCCACCTCGCGGGCCGCGTTCAACCGCTCATAGCGCTCGGCGTCGTAGGTCCACGGTTCGCCGGTGGCGAGCCAGCCGCCGCGCACCCGGCGCACCGCGCCGTCCACGTCGAGCACCTTCAGCACCATCTCCAGCCGCGACCGGTTCAGTTCCACCAGCGGTTCCAGCGCCTGCGTCGACATCGGCCGCTCCCGGTCCAGCGCGTCGAGCACCGCGCGGACCACGTGTTCGCGCGGAAAGGCAACGGAGGCAAAGTAACTCCAGATCCGTTGGTCCTCGGGGCCGGGCAGCAGCACCACCTCGGCCCGTTCGGTGCCGCGACCGGCGCGGCCGACCTGCTGGTAGTAGGCGATGGGGGAGGAGGGCGCGCCGACGTGCACCACGAAACCCAGATCGGGTTTGTCGAAACCCATGCCCAGCGCCGATGTCGCGATGAGCGCCTTCACCTCGTTGTTCAGCAGTGCGGCCTCCAGCGCCTCCCGCTCGGCCGGATCCGTCTGCCCGGTGTACGCGGCGACGGTGTGCCCGTGCGAATTCAGCACGTCGGCCAGATCGTGCGCCGCCGCGACGGTGAGCGTGTACACGATGCCGGAGCCGGGCAGCCGACGCAGGTGGCCGCTGAGCCACGCCGTGCGCTCCACCGCATCGTCGAACCGGACCACCGACAGGTGCAGCGATTCGCGGTCCAGGGTGCCGCGCAGCACCAGGGTGTCGGTGCCGATCTGCGTCGCGACGTCGCGGACCACCCGGTCGTTGGCGGTCGCGGTGGTGGCGAGCACCGGGACGTCGGAGCCGAGATCGGCGATCAGGGTGCGGATGCGGCGGTAGTCGGGGCGGAAATCGTGCCCCCAGTCCGAGACGCAGTGCGCCTCATCGATCACGACGAGTCCCGCGTCGGCGGCGAGCTTCGGCAGCACCTGATCGCGGAAGTCCGGATTGTTGAGCCGTTCCGGACTCACCAGCAGCACGTCGACCGCGCCCGCCGCGACACCGGCGTGTATTTCATCCCATTCGGTGACATTGCCCGAATTGATGGTCGCCGCGACGACCCCCGCCCGCCCCGCGGCCGCGACCTGATTGCGCATCAGCGCGAGCAGCGGCGAGACGATCACCGTCGGCCCGCGCCCCGCCGCCCGCAGCAGTTTGGCGGCGATGAAGTACACCGCCGACTTACCCCAGCCGGTGCGCTGCACCACCAGCGCCCGCTGCCGCCGCACGACCAGCGCCTCGATGGCGGTCCACTGGTCCTCGCGCAGGCGCGCCGACGGCCCGGCCAACTCCCGCAGCAGCTGCTCGGCGCGTGCGCGCAGTTCGGGAGTCGCCAGGTCTGCGATGGTTCCGGTCGCCGTGGTCACCCGGACCATACTGCCCGAAGACACCGACAAGAGTTGTCGGCTATCGGTCCGACATCGGACCGCGCCGATTCATTCACCGCGAATTGTCTGGGGAGGAAGGAGAATAGGGCGAACATCATCCCCATCGGTGGGAGCGCGCAGGAGGCCAAGCATGTCGAGCAACTATCAGCCGCCGGCGGGCTGGTCCCCGCCCGGCGCCCAGTTCCGGAGCAAGTCCACGGTGGGCCGCACCGTGTTCGGAACGGTATTCGCGCTGGTGGTGACCCCGATCGGGATAGGTCTAGCGGCCAACGGCGCCGCCGACACCAGGCAGTGGATCATTCTCGGCGATGCCACCGCGCGCTGGGGTTCGTCGTTCCAGATCATCGGCGGCGCGCTGCTGCTGTTCCTGGTCGCGGCGTTCGCGGCCTACTCACCCGCCGGGACCGCCATCGCGGGGCTGGTATGGGGTCTGGTGCCGGGGCTGGCGCACGTGTTCTTCCCGGAGGACACCTTCACCCAGATCCACGATCTGCCCGCGCTGTCGGATTCACTGCGTCAGGCGCTGTACTCGTGGGTGATCAACGGCTTCCCGCTGCTGCTCGGCGCGCTGCTGATCGCCACCGCGGTCGCGGCGACCCTGCGACGGCGCACCGACTGACCGCCGGGGCGAGGCGGGCCGCGAATTCTCCTGGCCCGCCTCGTTTTTCAGCCCTTGACGCAGAGCACCTGGCGCAGCGTCGCCACCACGTCGACCAGATCCCGCTGCGCGGCGATGACCTCGTCGATGTCCTTGTACGCGGCCGGGATCTCGTCGACGACACCCGCGTCCTTACGCGATTCCACGCCCTCGGTCTGCGCGACCAGATCGGCGACGGTGAACTGGCGCTTGGCCGCGGCCCGGCTCATCCGGCGGCCCGCCCCGTGCGATGCGGACTGGAAGGAATCCGGATTTCCCTTGCCGCGCACCACATACGAGCGGGTGCCCATCGAACCCGGGATCAGGCCGAGATCGCCGACGCCCGCCCGGATGGCGCCCTTGCGGGTCACCAGCATCGGCATTCCGTCGATCAGCTCCTCCGCGACATAGTTGTGGTGGCAGGAGATCGGCTCGTCGAAATGTACCGGGCGCCCGGCGAATTCGTCGCGAACCGCGCGGCATACCAGGGCGAGCATCACGGCGCGGTTGCGCGCGGCGTACTCCTGCGCCCAGGTCAGATCGCGCCGGTAAGCATCCATTTCCGGTGTGCCGGAAAGGAATACGGCCAGATCGCGATCGACCAGGTCGCGGTTGTGCGGCAGCGCGCGGGCCACCGTCATATGCCGCTCGGCCAGTTCCTTGCCGATATTGCGGCTGCCGGAGTGCAGCAGTATCCACACGGTGTCGTGCTCGTCCAGGCATACCTCGATGAAGTGGTTACCGCCGCCGAGCGTGCCCATCTGCTTGTGCGCCTTGGACTCCCGAGCCTGCACCCCCTCGTCGAGCGAGCCGAACGCGCCCCAGAAGGTGTCCCAGCCGCGTGCGCTGCGGGCCGCCGCACCGTGCGATGCGGCGAATTCCGCGCCAAGGCGGGTGACGTTCACCGGGTCGTCGTGCGCCTGGAAGCCGACCGGCACCGCGGCCTCGATGCGCGAACGCAGCGAGCGTAGATCGTCCGGCAGGTCGGCGGCGGTGAGATCGGTCTTCACGCTCTCCATCCCGCAGCCGATATCGACGCCGACGGCCGCCGGGGCGACCGCGTCCCGCATGGCGATGACCGAACCGACCGTCGCACCTTTACCGAGGTGCACGTCCGGCATGACGCGCACGCCGTGGACCCATTCCAGCCGCGCGATATTGCGCAGCTGTTGCACCGCGGCAGGCTCGATGTCCTGTTCGGTGGCCCACATCAGCGTCCGCGCACGGGTTCCGTGCAGCTCGACGGGCAACATTGCGGTCGTCCTTTCTCGTGTCCGTGACCATCAACGGTAGGGACCGAGCGGCCGCGACGCACTCGAATATCAGAGCCGGTAGGTGCGCTCGGCGTTGCCGTACGCGATCGCCGCGATCAGGCGGTCGGCGTCGGCGAGGGTGAGCACGTCGTCGGCGAGCCAGCCGTCGATGACCGCGCCGAGGCCGTCGCGCCAGAGTTTCGCGCCGAGGTAGTGCAGTTCGGGCAGCCCGTAACCGTCGGATGAATAGAGCAGCGCGCCGAACGGCGCGAGTTCGAGCGTTTCGGCCAGCAGTGCCGTGGCGCGTTGTCCCACATAGGGAATCGCCAGCCCGAGGTCCAACCGGACGTGGTCGAAGGCGTGCGCGAGATAGGCCGCGTTACGGTGAAATGGCCAGCAGTGCAACAGCATCACCGAAAGTCCGGTGCCCGCGGTCGCGTGCAGGAAGTCGGTGAGCAGCGCCGGATCCGCGCGGTGCAGGCGCAGGTCCGGATCGCCGAATCCGGTGTGGATCTGCAGCGGCAGACCGTATTCGGCGCCGAGCCGGGCGCCGAGCCCGACCAGCCAGCCGATGAGGTTGCGGTCGGTGATCCTGGCCTGCGGGATGAGCGCGGCGGGCGGCCGATGGGTGACCGGGAAGTCGAGCCCACAGCGGTAGGCGGCGATGGTCTTGAGCCCGACGGCAGTGCCGATGCGAGCGCGCAAGGCCGCCTCGATATCGTCGAATATCGTTGCCGTAGCGCCGTTCTCGGCGATTACCTGCTCGGCGACCTGTTCCAGCCGGACGATCTCGCGCACCTCGCCGCCGCTCAGCTCGGCGAATCCGGCCAGGTCGGCGCCGCCGTAGCCGGTGTCGAGGAACCAGCGGGTCACCCCGGCCGCGCCGAGTAGTCGGGAAGTGGCTTCGCGCCAGCCGATTTCGGCCCGGCGAGCCAGGTACTCCGCGGCATCCGCATGCGGTGGCAGATCGAGTATCGGTGCACACCAACGCCTTACCGCGAGACCTATCGCCGAATCGAAGGTGCCGCGCGGCCCCTCGCTGAGCAATTCCTCGAAGCCGGGCCGGTCGAGTTGTCGAGTGACGACGCCGTGGCAGTGGTGATCGGTCAGCGGTATCTCGGTGGTGCGCACGTCAGAACCGCCAGCGGGTCAGCTCGACGAGTTCCAGCGGATCGGTCTGCGCGTAGCGCTCCGCCTCGGCCCGGCGCACCGTGAGCAGCGCGTCGTGCAGTTCCGGGCCCATCGCCTCGGCCAGCACGGTGGACTTGGCCAGCCGCTCCGCCGCCTCGACGGACGACATCGGCAGCCGCCGCACTCCGGACAGCATGAGTTGCTCGGCATCGAAAGTCATCGGATCCCCGGTGATTTCGGGTGGCAGCCGCAGCTCCTCGTGCACTCCGGCCAGGCCCGCCGCGATCACCGCACCGACGATCAGGTACGGATTGCCGGTCGCGTCAAGGCATTTCACCTCGGCATTGGCCGCCCGCTCCTCGGTGCCGCGCACACCGGTGATGAAACGCAGCGCCGCCTCCCTGGTCTCCCGGCCCCAGCACTGCCAGACCCCGGCCCAGCGCGACGGTTCCAGCCGCAGGAAACTCGCCGGATTGCCCGCGCCGACCGCGACGAGCGCGGGCAGCTCGCGCAGGATGCCGGCCAGAAATGCCTCGCCCGCCGGTCGCATCCCGTGGTGGCCGGTGCCGCCCGCGAATAGCGATCCGCTCCCGTCGCGCACCGAAAAATGCAGGTGCGCACCGGATCCGGCGCCGCCGGGCTCGATGCACGGCGCGAGCATGGCCCGCCAGCCGTATCGGCGGCTCTGCTCCCGGATGGTGTGCCGCACCAGCACCGCGTCGTCGGCCGCGCCGACCGGTTCGTTCGGCGACACCGACAGCTCCAGCTGGGAGAGCGCGTATTCCGGGTGGAACTGCTGTACCTCGATCTGCTGTCGGGTCAGCGTATCGACGAGATCCCTTGCGTAGTCGGCGATTTGGCCCAGCCGGGTGATGCCGTACCCGGGACCGTACAGCACCGGGTCGAATTCGGCGGTGTCGGCGCCGAGCGCCCACTCGGTTTCGAACGCCATCGAAAGCCGCAGCCCCTGCCGCCGCGCCGCCTCGGTCTGGCGGGCCGCGAAATCGCGTTGGCAGGCGACGAAGCGGGTGCCCTCCTGGGTGTACTTGTCCGCGGGCGCCCAGGCCCAGCCGGGCTGGCAGGCCAGCTCGGTGAGCCGGGACAGATCAGGGATCAGCCGCAGGTCACCGTCGGGACCGCCCAGATATTTGCCGGTGGCCATCAGGTCGTCGAAGGTGAAGGTTTCGAAGCACGGCGATACCCCGACCCCGAATCGCGCGGCATCGGCCAACCGGGCCGCTGGCACGGTTTTCACCCGTGTGATGCCCGCGTTGTCCACGAAGGACAACACGACCATCTGTGCATCGATACGACCGATCGCGCCGAAATCGCCGTCGGCCGGTATGCGTTCCGGCGTTGAGGACATGGAATCGACGATAAACGGCCGCGGCCGGGTGTGCTGCCGAGTCGGTGAATCGGCGGACGCCGCACTACTGTTCGCCGGCGAGCGCGGCCGCGATATCGGCGCGGGCCGGAATGGAACTGCTCGCACCGAGTTTCGTCGTGGCCAGTGCGCCGGCGGTACTCGCCCAGGCCAGCGCGCGTTCCGGGCCGCGGTGCCAGGCGGCAGCGAGCGCGCCGGTGAAGGTGTCACCCGCGCCCGTCGTATCGACCACCTCGACTCGCGGGCTCGGTACCTGCGATTCGCCGCCGGGCCCGCGATAGGTCGCGCCCGCCGCGCCCTGGGTGATCACCAGATGCGTGACCTTGTCGAGGGTGCCGCCGAGCTGTTCGGCCTCGCCGGAATTCACAACGGCGATATCGACATTCGCCCACAACTCGTCCGGGAGGGGTTGTGCCGGTGACGGATTGAGCATCACCATGGTGCCGTTCGCGCGGGCGTGCCGGGCCGCGGCCGCGACGGTCGGAACCGGAATCTCCAACTGGCACAGCAGGATATCCGCCTTCGCGATGACATCGAGTTCGGCGGCGGTGAGGGTGGTGAGCGTCGCGTTCGCGCCGCCGACCACGATGATGCTGTTCTCGCCCGACCCGTCGACGACGATCGCGGCGACCCCGCTCGGGCCCGCGACGGTGCGCAGCAGGCCGGTGCCGACACCGGAATCCGCGAGGACCCGCCGCAATTCGGCGGCGAACAGATCGTCGCCGACCGCGCCGAGGAATTCGACCGTATGCCCGGAACTCCGGGCCGCGGCGATGGCCTGATTGGCGCCCTTACCGCCGGGCACCAGCCGGAAGCCGGTGCCGAGCACGGTTTCCCCCGGCGCGGGCCGCCGCTCGGTGGTGGTCACCAGATCCATATTGACGCTGCCGAGTACGGCGATCAGTGGCGCTCGATCGGGACACATATACCGGACGCTACCCGTAACCGCGGGTCAGTACGCTGTACCCATGACGGTAGGTACGACGCCCGAGCTGGATGTTCGCGAGGCGGTGCACGCGGCCGCACGAAGGGCTCGGATCGCGTCGCGGGCGCTGGCCCAGCTCACGACCGCGCAGAAGAATACGGCCCTGCACGCTGCGGCCGACGCGCTGCTCGCCGCCGCCGAATCCGTGCTCGCGGCCAATGCCGAGGACATCGCCGCGGCCGCGGCCGCGGGCACCGAGGATTCGCTGCTGGACCGGCTGCGGCTGACCAAGGCCAGGATCGACGGTATCGCCTCCGGTCTGCGTCAGGTGGCGGGCCTGCCGGATCCGGTCGGCGTCGTGGTGCGCGGTTCGACGCTGCCGAACGGTCTGGAGATCCGTCAGGTGCGGGTGCCGCTCGGCGTGGTCGGCATGGTGTACGAGGCGCGGCCGAACGTCACCGTCGACGCCTTCGGGCTCGCGCTCAAATCGGGTAATGCCGCACTGCTGCGCGGCTCCTCCTCGGCCGCGAAATCCAATGCCGCGCTGGTCGCGGTGCTGCGGGAAGCACTTGCGGCACAAGATATTCCGGCCGACGCGGTGCAATTGCTGCCGAGTGCGGACCGGTCCAGCGTCACCCATCTGATCCAGGCGCGCGGCCTGGTGGACGTGGTGATCCCGCGCGGCGGCGCCGGACTGATCAACGCCGTGGTGCGCGACGCGCAGGTGCCGACCATCGAGACCGGCACCGGCAACTGCCACGTCTACGTGCACGCCGCCGCCGACCTGGACATGGCCGAGCAGATCCTGATCAACGCCAAAACGCGCAGGCCCAGCGTGTGCAACGCCGCCGAAACGGTGCTCATCGACGCCGCCGTCGCCGATGTCGCGGTGCCGAAATTGACGCGGGCGCTGGAGCGGCACGGCGTCACCATTCACGGGGACCTGCCAGGTCAGGTGCCCGCCACCGACGCGGACTGGGGCGAGGAGTACCTCACCCTGGATATCGCGCTCAAGGTGGTCGCCGACCTGGACGCCGCGGTCGAGCACATCAACACCTGGGGCACCGGCCACACCGAGGCCATCGTCACCGGTGAGCTGGCCGCCGCCCGCGAATTCACCGCCAGGGTGGATGCCGCCGCGGTCATGGTGAACGCCTCCACCGCCTTCACCGACGGCGAGCAGTTCGGGTTCGGCGCCGAAATCGGCATCTCCACCCAGAAGCTGCACGCCCGCGGCCCGATGGCGCTGCCGGAACTTACCTCCACCAAATGGATCGTGTGGGGCGACGGCCAGATCCGGCCGGTTTAGCCGCGAAGCACCGCAGCGCGGCGGTTCTACAGGAAGGACTGCACAGTGGCCGATGCAGAGCAGAAGCCGATCTTCACCTCGGTCGACGATGTCGTCGAGCGTCTCGCCGAGACCGGCTATCTGGCCGACAAGGCAACGGCCACTTCGGTTTTCCTCGCCGACCGGCTGGGCAAACCACTGCTGATCGAGGGCCCGGCCGGTGTCGGCAAGACCGAGCTGGCCCGCGCCGTCGCCCAGAGTTCGGGCGCGGAGCTGGTCCGGTTGCAGTGCTACGAGGGCGTCGACGAGGCCCGCGCGCTATACGAGTGGAATCACGCCAAGCAGATTCTGCGCATCCAGGCGTCGAGCGAAAATGATTGGGCCGAAACGAAGGCCGACGTTTTCACCGAGGAATTCCTGCTATCGCGCCCGCTGCTCACCGCGATCCGGCGCACCGAGCCGACGGTGCTGCTCATCGACGAAACCGATAAGGCCGACGTCGAGATCGAGGGACTGCTGCTGGAAGTGCTGAGCGATTTCGCGGTCACCGTCCCGGAATTGGGCACGATCACCGCCAGCCGGAAACCGTTCGTCGTGCTCACCTCCAATGCCACCCGCGAACTGTCCGAGGCGCTCAAGCGACGCTGCCTCTACCTGCATCTGGACTTCCCGGACGAGGAGCTGGAGCGGCGCATCCTGGCCAGCCGGGTGCCGGAGCTGTCCGCCGCCGTCGCCGCCCAACTGGTGCGGATCGTGCACGTGCTGCGCGGTATGCAGCTGAAGAAGCTGCCGTCGGTGGCCGAATCCATCGACTGGGGCCGCACCCTGCTGGCGCTGGGCCTGCACGATCTCGACGACGCCACCGTGCGCGCGACGCTCGGCGTCGTGTTGAAACATCAGAGCGACCACCAGCGCGCCCTGACCGAGCTGAAGCTGGCCTGAGGCATGGCCCCGGGTTCGGCGCCGACGGAGCTGCCGCTCGATGCGCCGCACGGGCTGCCGGGTCATCTCGTCGGTTTCGTGGAAGCATTGCGGGCCAGGGGAATTCCGGTCGGTCCCGCGGAAACCGTCGACGCGGGCCGGGTGCTGACCGTCCTCGATCTGCTCGACCGCGAGGTGCTGCGCGAGGGTTTGGCGTGCGCGCTGCTGCGCCGCACCACCCATCGCGCCACCTACGACGGGCTGTTCGATCTGTGGTTCCCGGTGGCGCTCGGCGAGCGAACCGGCGCGCTGGACGAGATCGAGATCCCGCATCGGCCGTCCGGCGAGGTCGACATTCCGGCACTGCGTGAACTGCTCGCCGGACTCCTCGCCCAGGACAATGCGACCCAGCAGCTGGAGCTGTTGGCCGCGCAGCTGGTCGACCAGCTCGGCCAATACCAATCCGGGGGCGGCCCTTCGTTTTCCGCGTATCAGGCACTGAAAGACGTGCAGCCGCAGACACTGTTGGCCAGGATCCTGGCCGGGCTGGCGGCCGGGCCGGACACCAGCGAATTCGATATGGAGATCGCGCGCCGCGCGGCCCGGCAGCGCATCGCTGGCTTCCGTAGCGCGGTGGAGGCCGAGACGCGCAGGCGGGTCGCCGAGCGCGTCGGCCGCGAGCGGGTCGCGGGCTACGGGGTGGCCCGGCAGGCCGAGGACGTGGATTTCCTGCGCGCCTCCGAACGCGAACTCGCCGAACTGCGCCGCAGCACGCAGCGGCTGGCCCGCATCCTGGCCTCGCGACTCGCGGTGCGGCGCAGGCATTCCCGGCGCGGCGAGATCGATCTGCGGCGCACGCTGCGCAAGTCCATGTCCACCGGCGGCGTGCCGATCGATCTGGTGAACCGCAAGCCGCGGCCCGGTCGTCCGGAACTGGTGCTGATGTGCGATGTTTCGGGTTCGGTCGCCGGATTCAGCAACTTCACCCTGCTGCTGGTGAGCGCGCTGCGCGAGCAGTTCTCCCGGGTGCGGATCTTCGCATTCGTCGACGATGTCGACGAGGTGACCCAATTCTTCGATCCGCGAACGCAATTGGATAAGGCGATGGCCCGGATATTCACCGAGGCGCAGGTGGTCGGCAGCGACGGGCATTCGGATTACGGTGCGGCGCTGCGCGGATTCGCCGCGGGCTGGCCCGACGCCGTCACCAGCCGCAGCTCGCTGCTGATCCTCGGCGACGCCCGCACCAACTACCGGGACCCGCGCCTGAATACGCTGCGCGACCTGGTCGGCGTCGCGAAACACGCGCACTGGCTCAACCCGGAACCGATGGGCCAGTGGGGTTCCGGCGACTCCGCCGCCGACGAATACCGGCAGGTGATCGAGATGCACGAATGCCGGTCGGCCCGGCAACTCACCGCGGTGGTCTCCCGGCTGCTGCCGGTGTGATCGAAGCGATCAGCTTTCGTTAAGCCGACCATAGGGTCTTTGCGGGACCATGCGCGGCATGGCGAATACGACCAACAACGTCTTCCAGGTCGATCTGCGGGGGATCGTCGATCTGCTGTCGCATCATCTGTATTCGGGCCCGCGCGTGTACGTTCGCGAGCTGTTACAGAACGCGGTGGACGCGGTCACCGCCCGGCGGCAGCACGATCCGTTGGCGCCGAGCGATATTCGCCTCGATATCGAACAGGGCGGCCTGTGCGTCACCGATCCCGGAATCGGGCTGACGGAGGCCGATGTGCACCGCTTCCTGGCCACCATCGGCCGCTCCGCCAAGCGCGACGATATCGCGGGCGCGCGCCGGGAATTCCTCGGGCAGTTCGGCATCGGGCTGCTGGCCTGTTTCACCGTCGCCGAACATATCCGGGTGGTGAGTCGCTCGGCGATCGATCCGGCGGCCGCACCGGTGGAATGGGTGGCCGGCGCCGACGGCACCTATTCGGTACGGGTGCTCGCGCCGCGGGACCATCCGGAGCCGGGTACGACGGTCCATGTGACGCCGCGCGCCGGGGCCGGATCGTGGTTCGCCCCCGAGCGGGTCGTCGAGCTGGCCCGTGAGTACGGTTCGCTGCTTCCGTATCCGGTGACGGTGCGCGCCGAGGGGGAATCCGTCTGTGTCACCGAGGGTTTGCCGGTTTGGCGGCGGAAGTTCGGTTCGCCGGAGGAGCGCAGGCTCGCCCTCCTCGAATACGGCGCGCGCACATTGGGTTTCGCGCCATTGGACGTCATCGAACTGGATGCTGATCTGGCCGGGGTGCACGGCGTGGCCTATGTGCTCGCACAGCCGGGCAATCCCGCCGATACCGGCGCGCACCGGGTCTACCTGAAAGGGATGCTGCTCGGCGCGGCCGTGCGCGGATTGCTGCCGGACTGGGCGTTTTTCGTGCGCTGTGTGCTCGATACCGATTCGCTGCGGCCCACCGCCTCGCGCGAGGGTCTCTACGAGGACGAGCGCCTCGCCATCGTGCGTGAGGTGCTCGGCGAGCAGGTGCGCTGCTGGCTCACCGATATCGCCGCCACCGCGCCGAACCGGCTGGCCGCCTTCCTCGCGGTGCATACGCTCGGCGTGAAGGCGATGGCCAGACATTCGCCGGAGCTGCTGCGAATCATGTTGCCGCACCTGTTGTTCGAGACGACGGACGGTCGCGTCCCGCTGAGCGAATTCGCCCGCAACCATCCGGTGGTCCGGGTCACCGCGACAGTCGAGGAGTTCCGCCAGGTGGCCGCGATCGCGGCGGCCCAGGGCGTGGGGGTGGTCAACGGCGGCTATGTCTATGACCGCGAGCTGATTTCGCTGCTCCCGCACGTCCTGCCCGAAGTGACGGTCGCGGACCTGGATCCGGACACGCTCACCGCGGCACTCGATACCGTCGCGGCGGCCGACGAATTGGCGCTGGCCCCGATGCTGGCGACGGCGCGCGCCGCACTGGACCGGGTGGGCTGCGAGGTGATCGTGCGGGCCTTTCATCCGGTTTCGGTGCCCGCGCTGTACCTGGACGGCCGGGCCGCGCGCAACGAGCGCGCCAGGGCCGAGACCGCTGCAGAGGCCGACGATTTGTGGACCGAAATCCTCGGCGCCCTCGAATCCTCGATTCCGCGTGCGCAATTGGTGCTGAATCTGCACAGCCCGGTGGTGCGCGGCCTGCGCCGCATCGATGACCCCGCCTTCCTGCGCACGGCCGTGGAATCGCTGTACGGCCAGGCCCTGCTGATGACCCACCGCCCGCTGCGCCCCGCCGACACCGCGCTGCTGAACCGCGCCTTCGGCGAATTCCTCGACTGGGCGACGCGGCACGCCGTCGGGAACGGCGAAGGAGAACGCTGACCATGAACCCCGACGAAATCCGCGCCGCACTCGACCGGAGCGCGGCGCTGCCGCACGGCCGGATCCGCACCGAGCACCTGGAAACCCTTGCCGCGGAGGCGAAATCCGGTTCGGACCGGCGGCTGGAAGGTCAGGTGCTGCTCGCCCTGGTGCAGGCGTACAGCTACGCGGGTGAACGCGACCTGGCCCCGGTCGCCTACGGCAGGCTGCTGCACATCTACGACGAATTCCCGGTCGAACTCGGGCCGCTCACGTCATCGATCCACTGGTATCTGAAGTGGATGACGTGGGGCCTGATCGATAACCCGGCCATTCCGCTGCCCACCGTGCACCGCTGGCTCGACGAGCTCGAAAACCGTTACCGGCTGCGCGGTTACAGCCTGCGGCCGGTTTTCGCGTTGCGCGCCGAACTGGCCAGGGAGACCGGTGACGCGGATTCGGCGCGGGCGCTGCTCGACGCGTCGATGGCCGCGCCGCGCGACGGCATGTCCGACTGCGGCGCCTGCGAGCGCAACGAATGGGGCAGGACCAGTGCGTATTTCGGCGATGACGAGGCGGCGCTGACACACTGGCAGCCGGTGCTCGACTCCGAGCGCACCTGTGTGGAGGAACCGCACCGGGTATTCGCGCAGGCGCTTCTGCCGCTCGTGCGCACCGGCAGGCTGGCCGACGCCCGCAATGCGCACCTCACCGGCTATCAGCTGGTGCGGCACGCGCCCGACCTGCGGCATTCGGTTGGTATGCATATCGAATTCTGCGCGTTGACCGGTAACGAGGCGCGCGGTCTGGAAATCCTGGCGGCACATGCCGGTTGGCTCACCGATCCGGGTTCGGATGTGGCACATCGTCTTTCGTTCGTTACCGGGGTGTGCGTACTGCTGCGGCGGTTGACCGTACTCGGTCTCGGCGAGTTGAGCATCGGCACCGGATCGGCGAATTCGCTGCTGGCCGAGCTGGATTCGGAGATCGCCGAGCTGTGCACCCGGTACGACCTGCGCAACGGCAATACCGTCGTGAGCACCAGGATCGCTGGACGGCTGGCCCGGCAGCCGCTCGTCGACCAGCTGCCGCTCGGGCTGGGCGCCACCTTCGTGAAACGGACGCACGGATCCGCGGTGCCCGCATTCGCCGACGCGATCACCGAACGCGGGACGGTCATCACCCGGTCCGGTGGTCCCGCGGCGTCCACGGAGTCGGCCGATTCGGCCGTCGCGCCGGACAGCGACGCCGCGGACCGGGCCGCCGAGGCGCGCCGGTTGGCCGAACTCGGCACCGCCCAACTCTCGGATGATCCGAGCTCGGCGGAAGCGCTGCTGCGGCACGCCCTTTCGCTCGGCGCCCCGGTATTGCCCGCCGAGCATACGGCGCGGATGAGCGCGCAACTCGTCATCGCTATCGCCGGACAACCCGGTAACGAGCTGAAGTTGGCCGACGCGGCGCTGCGGGCGGCCGCCCGGTGGGAGGAGATCTCCGTCGCGGATGCGGTGCACCACACGCTGATCGCGGCCAGGGCGCTGCACCGGGCCGAACGGCACGGCGAGGCGGTCGCCCTGTTCGAACAGGCGTTGGCAGGTACCGAGATTCCCTATCCGGATGTCGAATTGGCGGTCGTGCGTGGCCAATTCGGCGAGTCACTGCGGGCATTGCGCCGAGACCGGGAGGCGATCGAGCAGTTCGCGCTCGGCGCCGGACTGGTGCCGTCCGACAGCGACCGCGGCGTGCTGCGTGCCGAACTCGCGCGATCGGCCGCGGCGGCGCTGAGCGCCTGCGGCGAGGACGAACGCGCGCTCGCCGCGTACCTGCATGCCGCCGAGATGTTCGGCCGCGCCGGACGGGCACTCGACCGGGTCCGCTGCCTGCGCGCCGCGGCCCGGACACAGCGCTGGCTCGGCGCGCCCGAGGCCGGGGGCCGTCCATGGCTGGACACCATGGCCGCCGTGCTGGCCGAACTGACGGAACTGGCGGCCGGGGATACCGCGCCGGAGGTGACCGCCGAACTCGCCGATGCCAGGGATCAGCTGGCCGAAATGCGGCGGCGGGAGGGCACCGGCAGGGCCGACTAGACGTAGCTCACAGCGAACGTACCGCTCGTAACGTCAACCACTAAGCTCGGCAATCATGCACGAGAACGGTCGGCGCCGACGCAAGCTGGGGGTGATGGGCGGCACCTTCGACCCCATCCACCACGGCCACCTGGTTGCCGCGAGTGAGGTTGCCAACAGGTTCGAACTGGACGAGGTGATCTTCGTCCCGACCGGTCAACCATGGCAGAAGGCGGGCGTGGCGGTCAGCCCCGCCGAGGACCGCTACCTGATGACGGTCATCGCGACCGCCTCCAACCCGCGGTTCTCGGTGAGTCGCGCCGATATCGATCGGGGCAAGGTCACCTACACGGTGGACACCCTGCGCGAGATGCAGGCCGCCTATCCGGACGCCGAGCTGTACTTCATCACCGGAGCGGATGCGTTGGCCAACATCCTGACATGGCACGATTGGGCGGAACTGTTCGAACTGGCCAAGTTCGTCGGAGTGACCCGTCCCGGATACGAGCTGAACACCGACCATCTCGAGGAACATCTGCGTGATCTTCCCGCCGATGCGGTGACCATGATCGAAATCCCGGCCCTGTCCATCTCGTCGAGCGAATGCCGGCGCCGCGCCGCCGAGAATCGGCCGGTGTGGTACCTCGTCCCCGACGGCGTGGTGCAGTACATATCGAAGCGGCACCTATATGCCGCGCAGGAAGCGGAAGGTCCATTGAGCGTGGGTAAGCGGAGCGAGGCACAGGAATGACGGCATCGGTGGAGTCGGTGGAGATGGCGCAGGTCGCCGCGCGGGCCGCGGACGAGAAGCTGGCCTCCGACGTCGTGGTGCTCGACGTGTCCGAGCAACTGGTGATCACCGACTGCTTCGTCATCGCATCCGCGCCGAACGAGCGGCAGGTCAATGCCATCGTCGACAATGTCGAGGAGAAGCTACGCGCGGCCGGGCACAAGCCGGTGCGGCGCGAGGGCACCAGGGAGGGCCGCTGGGCGCTGCTCGACTACGTGGACGTCGTGGTGCACATCCAGCACAACGACGAGCGCAATTTCTATGCGCTGGAACGATTGTGGAAGGACTGCCCGGTGGTTCCCGTCGATGGCATCGGCGTCGATCCGCGTCAGGTCAGAACGGATGTGGAAGGCGCCGAGTGAGTAAGTATGCCGGTGTTCGCACGCTGATTCTGTTGCGGCACGGGCAGACGGAGTGGAACGCCGTCGACCGGATGCAGGGGCAGATCGACACCGATCTCACCGAACTCGGTAGGCGTCAGGCGAAAGAGGCCGCGCGCGAACTGGTTTCGCGCAACGCCATCGCGATCGTCTCCTCCGATCTGCGCCGCGCGTACGACACCGCGACGGCGCTGGCCGAGCACACCTCGCTGTCGGTCGAGACCGATCCCCGGCTGCGCGAGACGAACCTCGGCCGGTGGGAGGGGCTGACCCATTACGAGGTCGACGCCGAATACCCGGGCGCGCGGGTGGCCTGGCGGCTGGACGCCGAGTACACGCCGCCGGATGGAGAGAGCAAACTGCGGGTCGGGGCGCGGGCGCTGCCGGTCGTGCGGGAGCTGTACACCGAGCGACAGGATTGGCCCGGCCGCACTATCATCCTGGTGGCGCACGGCGGGCTGATCGCCGCCCTCACGGCCGCGCTGCTCGACCTGCCGCCCCGCAACTGGCCTGCCCTCGGCGGCTTGGCCAACACCAGCTGGGTGCAGCTCAGCAGCCACGGCCCGAGCATCGATCAACCCGGCTGGCGCCTGGACGTGTGGAATGCGGCGGCGAAGGTGGCACCGGATGTCCTCTGAAGATCCGACCAGGCAGGGCCGGCCGGTGCTGCTGGTGATCGCCGACTCGTTGGCCTATTTCGGCCCGAAGGGCGGGCTGCCCGCCGACGACCCCAGGATCTGGCCGAATCTCGTTGCGGCCGAATTGGGTTGGGATGTCGAGTTGGTGGCCAGGATTGGCTGGACCTGCCGGGACGGATACTGGGCGCTGATCGGCGACCCGCGGGTGTGGGCCGCGGTGCCGCGCGCGGGCGCGGTGGTGTTCGCGGTCGGCGGCATGGACAGTCTGCCGTCCCCGCTGCCGACCGCGCTGCGCGAGCTCATCCGTTACCTGCGCCCGCCCGCGGTGCGCAGGCGGGTCAGGGAGACCTACAACTGGCTGCAACCGCGGCTGTCCAAACTCGGCAGGCCCGTCGCGCTGCCGCCGCACGTGAGCGTCGACTATCTGGAGCAGTCGCGAAATGCGTTGGCGCAGTTGCGGCCCGAGCTGCCGATGGTGGCCGTACTGCCGTCGGTGCACGACTGCGAGGCGTACGGCCGGGTGCATTCCGGACGTGAGCCCGCGGTGCGCGCGCTGCTGGAATGGTCTGGGCGCACCGGTGTTCCGCTGGTCGACCTCGCGAAAGCGGTGCGCGACAACATATTCTCCGGCGAGGCTAACCCTGATGGCATCCACTGGGGCTGGGCCGCGCACGTCGAGGTGGCCAGGGCCATGGTGAAAACCCTGCAGGAGGTTCGGTAGTTGGCCGTCGTGGTCGTCACCGATTCGTCCGCCTGTCTGCCCGCCGAATTCGTCGACGAACTGGGAATCGCCGTCGTCCCACTGCATGTGCTGATCGGCGACCGCGCGATCCGGGAGGGCATCGACCCGATCGAGATCGACTATGCCGCCGACACCGTCACCACCTCGGCCGCCTCACCGGGTGAGCTGCGCGAGGTCTACGAACAGGCATTGGCCCGCAGCGACGGTGATGGCGTTGTGGCCGTACATATTTCGCGTCAGCTGTCCGGCACCTGGGAGGCGGGCAGGCAGGCGGTGCGGGATATGGACGCAGCAGATCAAGTGCGCCTGGTCGATTCGCTCGGCGCCGGGCTGGCCACCGGGCTGCCGGTGCTCGCGGCGGCGCGGCGGGCGCGGGCGGGCGCCGCGCTGGACGTCGTCTACGACACCGCGGTCGCGACCGCGAGCCGGGCGCGCACCTTCATCCTCGTCAACCGCACCGAACAGCTGCGGCGCGGCGGCCGATTGAGCAGTGCCGCAGCGTTTTTCGGCAGCGAGCTGGTCACCAAACCGCTGTTGCAGATCGTCGAGGGACGGCTCGAACTGCGGGAGAAAGTCCGCACCAGGTCCAAGGCGTACGCGAAACTCGTCGCCGCCGCGGTCGATGCGGCGGGCGATGACGGCGCGGCCGTCGCGGTGCAGCACCTCGGCGCGGCGGACGCGGCCGAAACCGTTGCCGCGCAATTGCGCGAGCTGATTCCGGGCATTCGCGAACTCGTCGTCGCCGAATTCGGCCCCGCGCTCGGCGTACACCTCGGCCTCGGTGCGGTCGGCGTGCTCGTCGTGCCCGGCGGCTGCGCCTGACCACAACCCGCACTTCGCGGCCGCCGCGATCCGACCGTTTCGCCGAGAATCTGGTGCGACGCTGATCGTGCGGCGTGGCGGCGGCGAGTTGTACACAGCGGCGCGGTTATCCCCAGACTTCTTGAAATGCCTGGTCGCAGCGCGGATTCGGCGGTAGGCCGCGCTTAACGTCGCGGCCATGTCACGACATGACGAGCGCGAGCGGATTCGGCGGCGGCTCGGCGCGCTGCAGCGCGATATCGGGGCCGGGCGGGCTTCGGCGATCGGGGCGGCCCCGGCGCGGGCCGGTGGGGTGCGGATGCGTCCCATCCCGCTCGGCTCGCCGATCAGCGGATTCCGCGGACGGCCCGGCGATCCGAGATCCGTCGCGCGACCGGACGCCGCGGACTCCGACGTGTGCGGCGCCGCAACGGATTTCGGGAAGTGGGAGCTCGAACAGCTCGCGCCCGAGCCCGGCCGCCGCGACGGCGAATTCGCCGCCGTCGAACGACCCAAATGGCTCGACGAACCGGCGGATCGCGCCGGTTGGTGGGAACGCCTTGTGCCGGAACGGTTTCGCGGGACCCGGCTCGATCCGGGCCGCCGCGGCGTGCTCACCCTCGCCGCGGTCGGACTCGCCGCGGTGGCCGTCGCCGTCGTCATGGTGGTGCGCGACCGGCCGGTCGCCCAGGCGGTGCCGCCGCCGACGGTTCATCCGGCGGCCACCTCGGCCCGCGCCGTGCACGCCTCGGGCGCACCCTCCGTCGCGCCGCCCGCGAACACCGAATTGGTGGTCAGCGTGGTCGGATTGGTTCGGCGCGGCGGCCTGCATCGCCTGCCGCCCGGGTCCAGGGTCGCCGATGCCGTCGCGGCCGCGGGCGGCGCCACCGAGGAGGCCGACCTCACCGGCCTCAACCTGGCACAGCGCCTCCAGGACGGCGACCAGGTCGTCGTCGGCTCCCGGCAGAGCCAAGCCAGATCCGGCAGCAGCACCGTCGGCGGCGCGAACACCACCGCGTCCGGCCGCCCCGCCGTTCGCATAGACCTCAACACCGCCACCGAATCCGAACTCGACGCCCTCCCCGGCGTCGGCCCGGCCACCGCCCGCGCCATCCTCACCTGGCGCGCCACCAACGGCCGCTTCACCGACGTATCCCAGCTATCCCAAATAGATGGCATCGGCCCGGCCAAACTCTCCCGCCTCCGCGACCTGGTGACCGTATGACCCGGAAAGGGCGTGCCTGCGAGGCGCGCGGATGAGCGGAATCGATGGGGCCGGGGATGTTGATCCGCGGGCGGCGGATGAGCATGCGGGGGAGTTGGCCGTACTGGATGCGCGGCTGGTGCCCGCGGCGGTGTTCTGTTGGGCCGCAACGATTGTGGCGCTGGCAGCGGGGTGGGTTGCCGGACTGCTGCTTGCCGTCGGGTTGATGGTGGCGGCCATCGGGTTGTGGGTGCTGCTGCTGTGGGCGATGGCGCATCGCAGTGAGCGGTTGCGGGCGGTCGCGTTGGTCGCGCTGGCGGCGGTGCTGCTCGGCGCCGGATTCGCGGTGGCCGCCGCATGGCGGGAGTACCGGGTGGCGACCCATCCGCTGCGGGCCGTCGCCGGGCGGTCGATGCAGGTGGTCGTCACACCGAGCGCGGACCCGAAGGCGGTGCGGTCCAACGCCTTCGGCGAACAGCGGTGGGTGGTGCGAGCCACGCTGCGCGAGTATCGGAGCGGCGCGAAATCCACCACGGTGGGCGGCGCGGTGGTGATCCTGGCATCGGGCGAGGAGTGGGCCACCCTGCTGCCGGGGCGGCCGATGACCTTCCGGGCCCGCGCCGAGCCGCCGCGCAGACACGACCTCACGGTGGCCACCCTGCGGGCGCAGGGTCCGCCGGAACCGGCCGGCGCACCGCCGTGGTGGCAGCGGGTCGCCGGTTACGTGCGCGCCGAACTGTCGGCCGCGGCCGCGGGCGCGCTCGGCCCGGATGCGGCCGGACTGCTGCCCGCCGTGGTCGTCGGCGATACCTCTCGGCTGCCCGAACACGTCACCGAGGATTTCGAAATCGCGGGGCTGGAACACATTTACGTGGTGAGCGGAGCCAATTTCTCGATTCTGCTCTCGGCCGTGCTCTGCGTGGTCCGGATGCTGACGCTGGGGCCGCGCGCGCAGGCGGCCGTCGCCACGCTGACGCTGCTGCTGTTCGTGGTGATCGCCAGGCCCGATCCGAGCGTGCTGCGGGCCGCCGGGATGGGTGCGGTGACCCTGCTCGCCATGGTGACCGGTCGGCGCAAGCAGGCGCTGCCCGCCCTGTGTGCCGCGATCATCGGATTGCTCGCGCTGGCACCGGAATTGGCGATGCGAGCCGGATTCGCGCTGTCGGCGTTGGCCACCGCGGGCCTGATTCTGCTGGCGCCGAGCTGGTCCGACTGGTTGCGGGCCCGCGGCTGGTGGCGCGGGCCCGCCGAATCGGTCGCGGTGGCCGTCGCCGCGTTCGTGGTCACCACCCCGCTGCTCATCGCGCTGTCCGGCAAGCTGAGCACGGTATCGATTCTGGCGAATATCCTGGTGGAGCCGGTGATCGGCCCGATCACCGTGCTCGGTGTGCTCGCGGCCGTGCTCTCGGTCGTCTGGCCGCCGCTCGCCGAAGCGGTGCTGCTGTGTGCGCGCCCATTGCTGTGGTGGTTGCTCTCGGTCGCCGAGCGCTTGGCCGCCGTGCCGGGCGCGGAGCTGGCGATACCCGGCGGAACCGGCGGCGGCATTCTGGCATGCGCACTGCTCGTCGTCGCCGTGCTGGCGCTGCGGTCGCGGCGGGTGCGCAGGCTGGCCGCCGTTATCACGATTTGCCTTGCGGCCGTGCTGGTTCCGGTCCGGGTCTGGCATCCGGGCTGGCCGCCGCCGGGCTGGGTGCTGGCCGCCTGCGATGTCGGCCAGGGCGACGGGCTCGCGCTCTCGCTCGGTGGTGGCGCCGCGATCGTCGTCGATGTCGGTCCGCAGCCGCGACTCATGCGCTCCTGCCTGGATCGGTTGCGTATCACCACAATTCCGCTGTTGCTGCTGTCGCATCCGCACGCCGACCATATCGGTGGCCTCGCGGGGGCGCTGCGCGGTCGCACGGTCGCGGCGATCGCGGTAGCCGCGGGAGAGCTGGCGGCCTCTCATTCACCTCCGGCGAACAGAAGTGCGGCACAGCACCATTCGTCGAAAACCGGCTTCGAGCGTGAGCCGGTCGCCGATATCGCCGAGGTGGTCTCCGCCGCACGGGCGGCCGACATTCCGCTTCTGGAATTACAGTCCGGTGCGGAATTGAATTTCGGCCCGGTCGAATTGACGATTCTGGCCCCGATATCGAGCGGTGCAGCACAATCTTCCGCCGACAACGCCAATGACCGTTCGATTGTCTTCGCTGCCAAAACGCCTGCGGGCCGAATCCTGTTCACCGGAGATATCGAGGCCGAAGCCCAACGCGCGTTGGTTAACTCCGGCGCACCGGTACAGGCCGACATCCTCAAAGTCCCGCATCACGGATCACGAACCACCGCAGCGGAATTCCTGGACGCTGTTCACCCGCGTCTAGCCGTGGTGAGCGTCGGCGCGGACAACACCTTCGGCCACCCGAATCCGGCCATCCTGGCCCATCTCTCGGCCCTCGGCGCGACCGTGGTCCGGACGGACCATCAGGGTGACGTGCTGATCCTCGGATCCGGCCCGACCCTGCGCACCGTTGCGCGCCAGCGAAATTCCGGCGACTGATTGCCGCAATCGACTTAATCTTTCATGAGAGGAGTTGGCTATCAACGAGGAGCGTGATCATGACGGACATGAGTATCACCACGGTGTCGGCTCCGGCCGGATTTTTGGAATTCGCGATGAAGGAGTTGGGCTACACCACGACACAGGACATGATGCTGGCCCTGGTCCAGCAGGCGCTGGAGCAGGAGCGTCAGCTCTATGTGCTGGAGGGGCCGGGGGAGGGCGAGCTGGAAGTTATGGACCTAGCCACACTGCAGGAGGAACAGCAAAAGGCGTTCGATATCATTTCGGCGCATACAGGTCTGGCTTTGCTGGCGGATCCGGAATTTCGTGCGATGGCGCGCCGCTAGTTCTCTGCCAGGAATCTCCGCCGACCAGGAAGCCGGGTCGGTACCTGCTCGATTGCAGTGCGTGGTCTCGGGTGCAGTCAGGGCAGCTCGATTACACGGCAATCCGGAAGCGATATGCCGGTCATGGCTCGATGCTGGTCACGACGACGATCCAATTGCTGGAGATCCTGTTCACCGCGCAGAGCCCTGCGGAGTGGGAAAGGCTCCACACCGTAATGGCACGATATCCGTTGCTGCACGCCAACGTTCGAACGCACCGAATTGCCACCGGCATTCAGCGACGGCTCTGGCACCAAGGCCGAAAACGAGCCGCGGGCTCCGCCGACATCTACATCGCCGCGATCGCCGTGCAATACGACACCACGGTCGTGCACTACGACAACGACTTCGAGCACATCGGCGCGGTCGCTCCCGAGTTCCGACACGAGTGGGTCGCCGAACGGGGAACACTGTGAGCGCCACCGAGTTCTGTCGGCCCGCACCCGTAGGATCGTTCCCCGTGGCGGATTCCATTGCACCCCTGCACCTGGTGCTCGGGGAAGAAGAACTGCTGATCGAGCGGGCGATCGCGGAGATCACCGGGCGGGTGCGGGCGGGTGCGCCGGATCCGGACGCGGTGCCGGTGGATCGTCTGCGGGCGGGCGATGCGAGCACCGCGGAGTTGGCGGAGCTGCTGAGCCCGTCCCTGTTCGCCGAGGACCGGGTGATCGTGCTGGATTCCGCGGCCGAGGCCGGTAAGGAGGCCGTCGCGGTGATCACCGCGGCAGCGGCCGATCCGCCGCCCGGCGTGGTGCTCGTGGTGCTGCATTCCGGCGGCGGCCGCGCGAAGGCGCTGGCTCCCGCGCTGCAGAAGGCGGGCGCCGCGGTGCACAACTGCGCGAAGCTCACCAAGGCGGCCGAGCGGGTCGAGTTCGTGCGCGGCGAATTCCGCGCGGCGGGCATCAAGGCGTCCGGCGATGTTGTCCAGGTGGTGCTGGAGGCGGTCGGTTCGGATCTGCGTGAGCTGGCCGCCGCGTGTTCGCAGTTGGCCGCGGATACCGGCGGCAAGCTCGATGTGGCGGCCGTGCACCGCTACTACTCGGGTAAGGCCGAGGTCTCCGGCTTCGATGTGGCCGAGCTTGCGGTGGCGGGTGATCGCCCGGCCGCGATGGAGGCGCTGCGCTGGGCCAACGATCGCGGCGTCCCGCACGTGCTGCTTGCCGACGCGCTGGCCGATTCGGTGCACACCATCGCGAAGGTCGGTTCGGCGGGCCGGGGCGACCCGTTCAAATTGGCTTCCGAGCTGGGCATGCCGCCCTGGAAGGTGAAGAAGGCGCAGCAGCAGGCGCGCGGCTGGACCTCCGCCACCATCGGCTCGGCACTGCAGGTGGTCGCGACGCTCAACGCCGATGTGAAGGGCGGCGCGGCGGATTCGAGTTACGCCCTGGAATACGCGCTCACCAAGATTCTCGATTTGCACGCGGCGGGCTGACCAGGAGATATCGGTCACTCGACCCCCGAAATGACCAGTTGATCCAGGCAAACTGGAAACTGGTTATGAATGAGCAAACTCCACTGAAGTCCAGTCCCGGCGAGCGAGCGCGCGCCCGGCACCGCCGGATCCGCGGCGCGCATCGGCGCGCGGTGCGGCGGCGGATCGGCCGCGCGACGGCCAAGGCGTGCACGGCCGGGCTGTCCGCCGCGGTACTGGCCGCGACCGCGGTGGGCTGGGCGACGGCGGGCAGCTTCGACAGCGGCTTCACCCGGTCCGGCGCGGTGGCGGCCGACGCGCCGCGCTCCCTCGGTGGTGATCTGAACGTCCTGCTGGTGGGTCTGGACACCAGGAAGGATCAGAACGGCGACAACCTGCCGCCGGAGATCTTGTCCCAGTTGCATGCCGGCGACGGCGACGAGGGTGGCTACAACGCCAACACGCTGATCCTCGTGCATATCCCCGCCGATATGAAAAGGATTGTCGCCGTGTCGATTCCGCGCGACGACTACGTTCCGGTGCAGGGCATACCCGGCTACACCCACGCCAAGATCAAGGAGGCGTACGGGCTGAAGAAGGCCGCGGTCGAGGATCAGCTGATGAGCCAGGGCATCACCGATCAGGCCACGCTGGAGCATGCGGGCCGGGAGGCCGGGCGCGCCTCCATCGTGCAGGCCGTGCGCGACCTGACCGGGGTGCCGATCGACCGGTTCGCCGAGGTCACCCTCGGTGGTTTCTACGATCTGGCCAAGGCGCTCGGCGGCGTCGAGGTCTGCCTGAATCATCCGGTGCGAGATCTCGAATATTCCGGCGCCGATTTCCCGGCCGGACGCCAGCGCCTGGACCCGGCGCAGGCGCTGGCCTTCGTCCGGCAGCGGCACGGCCTGGAAAACGGTGATCTGGACCGCACCCACCGCCAGCAGGCCTTCCTCACCTCGGTGGCCAAGGATCTGAAGAGTGCGGGCACCTTCACCGATATGCGCAAACTTTCGGCGCTGATGGAGGTCGCGCATCGCAATATCGTGCTGTCCGACGGCTGGAATGCCACCGATTTTCTGCGCACCGTCGGCTCGGCCGACAACCCGACCGTCGAATTCCGCACCCTGCCGGTGCTGAGCTACGACGTGATCAACGGGCAGGACGTCAATATCGTCGACCAGGACGCCATCCGGCGCGAGGTGCGGGCCGCGTTCGGCGGTCAGGACCTCGCGCCGACGGCACCGACCACACCGACACCGACCGTATCGGAAACTCCCACACCGGATGTCGGGCAACCGGTCGATACCGTCATCGGTGGCGACTCCATACCCTGCGTGAATTGATGTCTCCCGCAATATGATTCGCCCGCACAGCGAAATATGCTGTGCGGGCGTAATTTTCGTCCCGAAGGAATGCGGAGTTGCCCGGCCCGCGCCACGGCCGAATCAGGCGATCCGCCCCGCCACCTTCAGGTCGCCGAACGTCACGTTCTGTGTCATCGGGCGCGCCAGAAAATCGTGCGGGAAGCCGAGTTCGATGGCGCTGGCCTGCTCCAGCCGGGCGAGCTGCTCGGCATCGAAGGTCACCTCGAGCGCGCCGAGATTGTCCTCCAGTTGTGCCGCGGTGCGCGCCCCGATGATCGGCGCGGTCACCCCCGGCCGCCGCAGCGCCCAGGCGAGCGCCACCTGTGCGGGTGTCTTACCCAATTGTGCCGCAACGTCTTTCACGGTATCCGCAATGCCGAGTCCGCGTTCGCTCAATGCCCCGTTGGCCGCGGCGACGTTCTTCCTGGTACCGGTCGGCGACGCGTCGGCCTGATGTTCGAGGTCGGCGCGGGTGTACTTGCCGGTGAGCACACCGCTGGCCAGCGGCGACCACGGGATCACGCCCAGCCCCAGTTCCTGGGCCATCGGGATCAGATCGCGCTCGACGGTCCGCTCGATCAGGCTGTACTCGATCTGCAGCGCGATCAGCGGCGACCAGCCGCGTAGGTCCGCGATGGTCTGCATGCGCGCGATCTGCCAGGCCGGCGCGTCGGAGATGCCGAGGTAGAGCACCTTGCCTTGGCGCACCAGATCGTCGAGCCCGCGCAGGATCTCCTCGACCGGGGTCAGGAAGTCCCAGGCGTGCAGGTAGAGCAGGTCGATGTAATCGGTGTTCAGGTTGCGCAGGCTGGCCTCCACCGAGGCGACCATGCTCTTGCGGTGGTTGCCGCCGGAGTTGGGGTCGCCCGGCCGCCGCAGCATGGTGTATTTCGTTGCCAGCACCAGGCTTTCGCGATTGTCCTTGGTGAACTCGCCGAGCAGCCGCTCGGACGAGCCGTTGGTGTACATGCTCGCCGTGTCGATGAAGTTGCCGCCCCGCTCGACATAGGTGTCGAAGATCTTGCGGGACTCGTCCTGCTCGGCGCCCCAGCCCCAATCGGTACCGAAGGTCATGGTGCCGAGCGACAGCGGCGACACCCGCAGACCCGAGCGGCCGAGCAGCCGGTAGGTGTCGAGGGTGAGCGCTCCGGTCATGTCGAACTCCTGTCGATCTCGTGAATCTCGTTGTTCGACAATGAGTCTGCGACGGGCGAAACCGGTGGATAAGGGAAGGTTCTTCCTGGGAAGGCCAGTACCAGGCAGCCGTATTATCAATGGTGATGACTAGAACGGTGAATGCGACTGGCAGCGCGAGCGTCAGCGTCGCGAATCCGGTAGCGGAGCTGGCGGCCTTCCTGCGGGACCGGCGCGAGCGCCTCGCACCGGCCGCGGTCGGGCTGCCTGAGCGTAAGCAGGTCCGACGCACCCCTGGTCTGCGCCGCGAAGAGGTCGCCGAGCTGGCCGGGGTCAGCATCGACTACATCGTCCGGCTCGAGCAGGGCCGCGGGCTGCGTCCCTCTCCGGAGGTGTTGGAGGCGCTGGCCGACGCGCTGCGCCTGGACGACGCCGAACGCACCTACCTGTTCGATCTGGCCCAGCAGCGCCAGCCCGGGGGCGGCAAGCCGAGCAGTGTCGCCGCGCCCGCGCTCGCCCGGCTGATCGAGGATCTGCGTCCACTGCCCGCGATGCTGGTCAACCACCGCTACGACATCCTCGAGTGGAATCCGGAGATGGCGCGGTTGATGGTGGTGGATTTCGCCACCCTGCCGACGGCGCATCGCAACACCATGTGGCTGTGCGTAATGCATCCCGCACTGCGCGACTTCTACGCGAACCGGGACCAGACCATCCGCGAGGGCATCGCCGACCTGCGCGCCGCGTGGGCGGCGCATCCCGACGATCGGGTGCTCGGCGACATGATCGCGGAGCTGCGGGCCCGCAGCGACGAATTCGCGACCGCGTGGGCGCAGCATGATGTGATGGTCCGCGGCCGGGGCCGCAAGCCGCTGCGGCATCCCGATGTCGGCGCGCTGGCGGTGAATTTCGAGGTGCTGATCTCGGCGCAGGACCCGGATCAGCGTTTGGTCATCTACCGCGCGGCGGATCCGGACTCACAGGCGGCACTGGACCGCCTCGCCGCATCCGCCACGCGGTAGTGGGCCGGAATTATTCGCCCAACAGCACGGCTGTCAGTTCCGCGTCCTCGCCCTCGTCGGACTCGTCGTAGCGGCCCTCCCAGTCCTCGTAGAGGGGCACCTCCTCGTCCCGGGTGACGACCCACTCCAGCGAGTACCCGCCGTCATCGTCCGGGACCATGACGTTTTCGATCTTCAGGCCGAAGCCCAACACTTCGGCCGCCCGGATGATGTCCGGGAGATCCTCGGCTCGCACCACAGTCTGATTGGCGTACACGGTTACCATGCGCGGCATCGTAGCTGGCTCGGGTGACATGGCCCGCCGTGATCCGAAAACAGGCCGCTGACCGGGGGGAGTTCGTCGGCGGGTCGTGCCGGGGAAATCGGGGTCTTGCCGGTGGGCCGAGCGGGGAACTCACGCTGCGCGGTGTCGGCCATAGGAGGACGGCAAATCTTCGGCATCCAATCGGGAACGGACACCGGACATCGGCCCATCGCACCGATCCGTTCGGCGGCGAGATTATGCGGACATGACAAAAGCCGCCATGGTCATCGAGGCCACGGCGGCTGCGTCAGTCGATCGGCGATATGCCGAAAATCAGATCTTGTTGACGGCCTGCGAGAGCGCCGACTTCTTGTTGGCGGCCTGGTTGGCGTGGATGACACCCTTCGAGGCGGCCTTGTCCAACTTCCGGCTGGCGAACTGCAGCAGGTCGGTGGCCTTGCCCTTATCGCCCGCCGAGATGGCCTCCCGGACCTTGCGGATCTGGGTGCGCAGCTCGGACTTGACCGACTGGTTGCGCTTGCGCGCCGCCTCGTTCGTGCGGATCCGCTTCATCTGGGACTTGATGTTGGCCACGCCTGTATCCTCTGATTCCTGTCACTGAGTGGTCTGGTACTGACGAAAAGTTCGTGAGCGTGCGTCGCACCATGAATATGGGTAACGCAATGCCGAAGGTCGAGGTTACCAGCCGCAGCGTAGAACCAGAAATCGGCGGTCGCGCGGGTCACCGAAGCGGGTGCGGCGTCGCCCGAGTGATGCCAGAAATTTATCTGTGACCTGCCCGGCATCGCCGCTGCGTGTAGCACGATTTCTGCATGACATCCGCCGCGACTCCGCGTTCGGCGCGAGGTACCGCGCCCGCGCCGGGGCGCGGCAATGGGCAAATCGCTGGCAACGGCCGGGCCGGGCCGACGGGGCTGTTCGACGGCTATCACCCCGGTCGTTTCGCCGACGCCTTCGACGAGATGTTCGACGCGGCGGGCCGGGTGCGTCAGCCGTACAAGGGCATCTATGCCGCGCTCGCGCCTATCGATGTCGCGGATCTGGCCCGCCGGGCCGACGCGCTGGACCGGGCGTTCATCGATCAGGGCATCACCTTCTCGCTGTCCGGTAAGGAGCGGCCGTTCCCGCTGGACCTGGTGCCGCGGGTGATCGCGGCGGCGGAGTGGAACAAGCTGGAACGCGGGATCAAACAGCGGATGGTGGCGCTGGAGTTGTTCCTCGCCGACGTGTACGGCGAGCAGAACATCCTGCGCGACGAGGTGATTCCGAAGCGGCTGGTCACCTCGTGCGAGCACTTCCACCGCGCGGCGGCGGGCCTGGTCCCGCCGAACGGGGTGCGCATCCACGTCGCGGGTATCGATCTGATCCGCGACGAGAAGGGCGATTTCCGGGTGCTGGAGGACAATCTGCGCTCGCCGTCCGGCGTCTCGTACGTGATGGAGAACCGCCGCACCATGGCCAGGGTCTTCCCGGACCTGTTCGCCTCGCACCGGGTGCGCGCGGTCGGCGACTATCCGAGTCATCTGCTGCGGGCGCTGCGCGCGTCGGCCGCGCCGAACGAGGCGGACCCGACGGTGGTGGTGCTCACGCCAGGGGTCTACAACTCGGCGTACTTCGAGCATTCGCTGCTGGCCAGGCAGATGGGCGTCGAGCTGGTGGAGGGGCGCGACCTGTTCTGCCGCGACAACGTCGTCTACATGCGGACGACGGCGGGGGAGCGGCAGGTGGACGTGATCTATCGCCGCATCGATGACGCGTTCCTGGATCCCATGCATTTCCGGCCGGATTCGGTGCTCGGCGTCGCGGGCATTCTCAACGCGGCGCGCGCGGGCAATGTGGTGATCTCCAGCGCGGTCGGCAACGGTGTCGGCGACGACAAGCTGATCTACACCTATGTGCCCGCGATCATCGAGTACTACCTGAACGAGAAGCCTGTGCTGCCCAATGTCGACACCCTCCGCTGCTGGCACGACGCCGAGCGGGCCGAGGTGCTCGACCGCATCGCCGAATTGGTGATCAAACCGGTCGAGGGGTCCGGCGGTTACGGCATCGTCATCGGGCCGGATGCGAATTCTCGTGAGCTGGAAGCGATTCGGCGCAAGGTCCGGGCCGATCCGCGCGGCTGGATCGCCCAGCCGGTGGTGCAGCTGTCCACGGTGCCGACCAAGGTCGGCAACGAATTGGTGCCCCGGCACGTGGATCTGCGGCCGTTCGCGGTGAACGACGGCGAGGACGTGTGGGTGCTGCCCGGCGGGCTGACGAGGGTGGCCTTGCCCGACGGTTCGCTGGTGGTGAATTCCAGTCAGGGCGGCGGCAGCAAGGACACCTGGGTGCTGGCGGGGCGGGCCTCGCCCGCCGATCGAGAACTGGCGGGCGGCGAGCTGGTCACCGATCCGCCGCCCGCCCGAACGCGGGAACTGGGGCGGGAATTGACCGCCGCCCAAGCGAATCAGCAACAGCAGCAACAACAGCAGTCGTCCGGAATATCCTGCCGCCCAAGGGAAATGGGACCGTGATGCTGGCCCGCAACGCGGAATCCCTTTACTGGATCGGGCGTTACGTCGAACGCGCCGACGATACCGCCCGGATCCTCGATGTCGCGGTGCATCAACTGCTGGAGGACGCCACCGTCGACCCCGATCGCACCTCCCGGGTGCTGCTGCGGGTGCTCGGCATCGAACCGCCGGAGGGCGACCTGGATGTCTGGTCGGTAACCGATCTGGTCGCGTTCAGCAACGAACATGGCGGCTCGATCATCGACTCGATCGCCAAGGCCCGCGAAAATGCCAGGGGCGCAAGGGAAGTGGCCTCCAGCGAGATGTGGGAATGCCTCAACGCCACCTACAACGGGCTGCCGGCCGCGGAACGGGCGGCCAGGGCGCTGGGCCCGCACCAATTCTTCCACTACATCAAGGATCGGGCGGCCATGTTCGCCGGGCTGTCGGATTCCACGCTCAGCCGCGACGACGGCTACCGCTTCCTGCTGCTCGGCCGCTCCATCGAACGCGTGGATATGACGGTGCGCCTGCTGCTTTCGCGCGCGGGCGACCGCGCGTCGTCGCCCGCCTGGGTGACGGTGTTGCGGTCGGCGAGTGCGCACGACACCTATCTGCGCACCCATCGCGGCCTGCTCGACGCCACGCTCGTCGTCGAATTCATGCTGCTGGACCGGCTTTTCCCGCGTTCGGTATTTCATTCGCTGCAGGTCGCGGAGACCTGCCTCGCCGAATTGGATCAGCGTCCGAGCAGCCGGGTCGGCGCCAGGCACGAGGCGCAGCGGCTGCTCGGCCGGGCCCGCAGCGAACTCGAATTCCTGCCGCCCGGAGCGCTGTTGGAGGATCTGCAGAACCGCCTCGACGCGTTGCAGACCACCTGCCGCGAGGTCGGCGAGGCCATCGCGCTGCAGTACTTCCACGCCGCGCCCTGGGTGGCGTGGACCGACCTGCGCGGCGGCCGCGGTCGGGACGCGGTGGTGGAGGGGAGCTGTGAGCTGGCGGATCAGGGTGGTGCACACCACCGGATACGTGTACGACGCACCGGTCACCCGCTCGTTCAACGAGGCTCGGCTCACCCCGCGCGCCGACAGCAGGCAGAACGTCATCCTGAACCGGGTGGAAACCGTTCCGTCCACCCGCTCCTACCGCTACACCGACTACTGGGGCACCGCCGTCACCGCCTTCGATCTGCATGCGCCGCATACCGAATTGGAGGTCACCGGTTCATCGGTGGTGGAGACCGAACCGTTCGGCGACCCCGGCGAGGAACTGGACTGGGCGGCCTTGCGCAGCAGCCAGATCGCCGACCGCTTCGACGAAATGCTCGCGCCCACAACGTATGTCCCGCGCGATCGTAAGCTCGCCGCCGTCGCCGAGCGGTTCGCCCGCGAACTGTCACCGGCGCAAGCCGTTGTGGCGGCGGCGCAATGGGTGCACGACACGATGGACTACATCCCGGGCACCACCTCCGTGCACACCTCGGCGGTGCAGGCGTACGCGGAACGTGAAGGGGTGTGCCAGGATTACGCGCATCTGACCCTGGTCCTGTTGCGCGGCATGGGGATTCCCAGCCGCTACGTCTCCGGATATCTGCACCCGAATCCGGTGGCCGAGATCGGCGCGCCGGTGGCGGGCCAGTCGCATGCCTGGATCGAGGCATGGACCGGACTCTGGTGGGGCTACGACCCGACCAACAATATCGCCGTCAACGAACAGCACGTCTCGGTCGGCGTCGGACGGGATTACGCCGATGTGCCGCCGCTGAAGGGCATTTTCTCGGGCGGCGGCTCGACAGACCTCGAGGTCGTTGTGGAGATCACCCGCCTCGCGTAGCGTCCGGACTGCGATACCCCATCTCGTCAGGCAGTTCTGCGTTCAGCAACCGCGTCGGAAGGTGGATCGATGTCTCCAACGGCTCAGGAAGTGGTCGAGGAAGTAACCGAGAACGCGCCGACTTCGGAGTCCAAGAAGTGGGCGGCCGAGGCGTTGGGCACCTTCGTACTGGTCATCGGCGGCGTCGGCACTGCGGTGCTGGCCGGCCAGCGGGTCGGCGCGCTCGGTACCGCGCTGGCCTTCGGGCTGACACTGATGTTCCTCGTCTACGCGATCGGGCCGATCTCGGGCTGTCACGTGAATCCGGCTGTCACCGTGGGTCAGTTGCTGCTCGGCCGGATTTCCGGGCTCACCGCGGCCGGCTATGTGATCGCGCAGCTGATCGGCGCGTTCCTGGCCGGCATCGTGCTGTTCGCGCTGGCGAAGAACCTGCCGTCCTACGATCGCGCGGTGAACGGTCTCGGCGCGAACGGCTGGGGCAGGCACAGCCCGTCGGCGGAGACCGGTCCACTGGGCCAGGTGGTGGTCGCGGACGGTTACGGGATGGCGGCGATGATCATCGTCGAGGTGATGCTCACCGCGCTGCTGGTGTTCGTGGTGCTGGCCTCGACCGATCAGCTGTCGGACGTGCCGCTGGCCGGGTTGTCGATCGGCGTCACCCTGGCCGTGATCCACCTGGTCTCCATTCCGGTCGACAACACCTCGGTGAATCCGGCCCGCAGTCTCGGCGTCGCGCCCTATCAGGACGGAGCTATGGGGCAGGTGTGGGCGTTCGTGGTGTTCCCGGTGATCGGCGGGGCGCTCGGCGCGCTCCTCTATGGGATGCTGTTCGGCCGATCGCGGCCGCTGGTGTCCTGAACGGTGTTGTGCGCGGGGCGATTTCAGTCGGCGGTGCGGCCCGGTGGCGTTGCCGTGCAGGTCAACGTCACCAGGGCGGGCAGCGGGAACAGCAGCAGGAAGAGGTTGGGCACCCACCACAGCACGCTGAAATCGCCGCGCAGCGCCCAGAACGCGATCGCCTGCAGTCCTGCGGTGCTCGTCAGCGTCAGCGACACCGTCATCAGCGTCCGTGATCCGGACACCCGGCACAGGCTCGCCAAACCCGTTGCGCTGGCGGCCAGATCGAGTGCGACGAACGAGAAATTCCAGTCGCTGAGAATCGGGTTGGTGTAATCCTTGTAGGCCAGATCCGGTGGGATCAGCCGGGCGAAGGCGGCGGCCCAGTACAGCAGGAAGCCGATATCGGTGATCAGCATGGCCACCTTGGTCGGCCCGAGCACCCGATTCATGAAATCTCCGATTGTCTTCAGTGCCAGGCGTATTCGGCGCAGAGCCGGTGGGCCACCAGGTCGAATGTCTTGCGCGCCAGGATGGCGCCCTCCCGGCGGATGCCCGCCTCCGGCACGTCGAGCACCCGGTCCAACCGGACCCAGCTCGGCCTGCCGTCGGGATCCCAACTGCCCCTGCCGATTCCGATCCAGTTGCGATCGTATGCGCGTTCCGGATTCGACGACAGCATGAGCCCGAGCAGCGTGCGGCGCTCGCGCCCCACCACCAGCACCGGGCGGTCCTTGCCGTTGTGCGGATCCTCCTCGAACGGCACCCAGGTCCAGACGATCTCGCCCGGATCGGCCCGCCCGTCCAGGTGCGGCGCGTACACGATCTGGCGGGCCCGCTCCCCGGTCGGCACCGGCGTCGAGGCCGCCGGACGCACCGCCACCCCCGAAGGGCGGCGCTGGGCCAGCGTCCCGACCAGCTTGTCGACCAGTCGCGGTCCCTGCTGGCGAACGAGTCTGGGCCCCTGCTCCTTCGCAAGGAGACCTAGCTGTTTGCCGAGTGAGTTCCAACTTCGGGCCATCTTCGGAGAATAACCGCGCGCCGAGAAACCTTCACCCGAGCCGGATTTCGGATCCGACCGCTGCGAATTTGCTGAACTCCCCGGTCAATCGGTGATTCGTGGGCCGTGATTTCGGCGGTCGGTTCGCGATATGGCTTGTCTCGAGGGTCCTTCGGGCCGAACCGCGATGCGCGGTTCTCCAGCCAGCCGTACCAGTGCTGGCCGGGGCATCATGGTCGCTCGGCGAAGCAGGTGTAACCGACGTCACGGTGACGCTCAGAACGCCAATTCCGCCCCAATCGATCCGGATAGGAAAGGGGAAGTCGATCGTCGGGCCACCCTCGGCCGTCGGCTCCCACTCTCCGACTTGGCGGTATATCACCGGCCGCAGCGGTGTGACTCCGTCGGCCAGACTTCCGTGACCGACCTCGAGGGCCTATCCCAGGTCATGAACTCGGGAAGTTCGAGCTGTTCGATACCCGCCACAGGCATGAGGCAATGCTATGGCCCGGTGTGATCGGTGGCCGGCTGCCGAGCCTGGCCGGGGTGCGAATCCGCTTGTCGGCGGGCGTGGCGCAATACCTGGGGCCGGGCGGGGTCGCGGGCCATGGGACGATATGGTGCGCAGTTTCCGACATCAACCAGGAGTCCCGTGGCCCCCAGCTTCGCCGACACGACGTTCACCGATCCGTCCCGGATCCGGAACTTTTGCATCATCGCACATATCGACCACGGCAAATCGACGCTGGCCGATCGGATGTTGCAGCTCACCGGTGTGGTCGAGGAGCGGGCTATGCGCGCCCAGTACCTGGACCGGATGGATATCGAACGCGAACGCGGCATCACCATCAAGGCGCAGAATGTGCGGCTGCCGTGGCAGGTCGACGGCACCGACTACGTCATGCACCTCATCGACACGCCCGGCCACGTCGACTTCACCTATGAGGTGTCGCGTGCGCTGGAGGCCTGCGAGGGCGCGGTCCTGCTGGTCGACGCGGCGCAGGGGATCGAGGCGCAGACGCTGGCCAACCTGTACCTGGCGCTGGACAAGGATCTGACGATCATCCCGGTGCTGAACAAGATCGACCTGCCCGCCGCCGACCCGGACCGCTACGCCGCCGAGCTCGCGCACATCGTCGGCTGCGATCCGTCGGAGGTGCTGCGCGTCTCCGGTAAGACCGGCGTCGGCGTCCCGGAACTGCTGAACGAGGTGATCCGGCAGGTGCCGCCGCCCGTCGGCGATGCCGACGCGCCCGCGCGCGCAATGATTTTCGACTCGGTGTACGACACCTACCGCGGTGTCGTCACCTATGTCCGCGTGGTGGACGGCAAGCTCACCCCGCGCGAGAAGATCAAGATGATGTCCACCGGCGCCACCCACGAACTGCTGGAAATCGGCATCGTCTCACCGGAACCCAAGCCGACGAGCGGTCTCGGCGTCGGCGAGGTGGGCTATCTGATCACCGGCGTGAAGGATGTGCGCCAGTCGAAGGTCGGCGACACCGTGACGCACGCGCGCGGCGGCGCCACCGAACCGCTCACCGGCTACCGGGAACCGCGGCCCATGGTCTACTCGGGCCTGTACCCGGTGGACGGCTCCGACTACCCGGACCTGCGCGACGCGCTGGAAAAGTTGCAGCTCAACGACGCCGCCCTCAGCTACACCCCGGAAACGTCGGTGGCGCTCGGCTTCGGCTTCCGCTGCGGCTTCCTCGGACTGCTACATATGGAGATCACCCGCGAGCGGCTGCAGCGCGAATTCGATCTCGACCTCATCTCCACCGCGCCCAACGTGGTGTACCGGGTGGAGATGGAGGACGGCACCGAACATATCGTCACGAACCCGTCGTACTGGCCGGAAGGCAAGACGCGCAGCGTATTCGAGCCGATCGTCAAGTGCACCGTCATCTCGCCGAGCGAATTCATCGGCTCGATCATGGAGCTGTGTCAGTCGCGCCGCGGTGAACTCGGCGGCATGGACTACCTGTCCGACACCCGGGTGGAGCTGCGCTACACCATGCCGATGGCCGAGATCATCTTCGACTTCTTCGACTCGCTGAAATCGCGCACCCGCGGCTACGCCTCGCTCGACTACGAGGAGGCGGGCGAGCAGGAATCGCAGCTGGTGAAGGTGGACATCCTGTTGCAGGGTGAGGCGGTGGACGCGTTCAGCGCGATCGTGCACAAGGACGCCGCCCAGGCCTACGGCCACAAGATGACCACCAAACTGCGCGAGCTCATCCCGCGCCAGCAGTTCGAGGTGCCCATCCAGGCCGCCATCGGCTCGAAAATCATTGCCCGCGAAAACATTCGGGCCATCCGCAAGGATGTGCTCGCCAAGTGCTACGGCGGTGACATCAGCCGCAAACGCAAACTGCTGGAAAAGCAGAAGGAGGGCAAGAAGCGGATGAAGACCATCGGCCGGGTCGATGTCCCGCAGGAGGCCTTCGTCGCCGCGCTGTCCTCCGACGCGCAGTCGGATAAGCCGAAGGACAAGAAGTGAAGTTCTTCGGTCCGGCATCCCTCGGCGAATCGCGCGATAATGCGTTATAGGCGCGACGCATAAGGCAGGATTCCGTTGGCTGGTGACGAGCAACCAAGGAGACGGGCGATGACTGCGGTAGAAGAGGGGCGGATCCTCACCACCGAGTTCGAGTCGATCGCTCGTGCAGTCGAACGAGAGACCGAGGGTGTGCTCGTCGAGTTCATCGACGGAAAATTGGGGGTCAAGGGAGTGCCGGACGGTGATCACAATCGGATCCTCAACTGGCTGTTGATGACGCTGATGCCGTTGCATCCGGCCTTGTTCCTGCATATCGCCGGGCAAGGCCTCGCTGTGGGGGCATACCGCAGGGGTCGGGCGCGACCGGATGGCGTACTTGCCCCACCGGATGCTTTTGTCGGCGCTGGCGAATGGGCGTCTGCGGATCAGGCCGTGATGGTTGTGGAAGTCACCTCACCTGACTCCGACAGCAATCGACGGGATCGATGCGAGAAGCCGATCGCTTACGCGGACGCGAGCATTCCGATCTACCTACTGATCGATCGCGATTCAGCCGAGGTTGTCGTACACAGCCAGCCGAGCGCCGGACGGTATCAGGATGTGCACCGCTATGCCTTCGGACTGGAAGTGGCATTGCCCGAGCCTGTGGGTGTCACACTCGACACCGAGCCGCTCAAGAACTGGATCGACTGAGTCGAACTCCGGTGTCGAGACGCACCCGCAGGCGGGTGCCGCCTGATGGACTTTCGTTGAGTTCGGCTGTGCCCGAGTGGAGTTCGGCTTGTTGGCGGATGAGGGCGAGGCCGAGGCCGGAACCGGGGGAGCCGGGGCTTTTGACGAAACGGTCGAAGGCTTTGCGGCGCAAGGGTTCCGGGATGCCGGTGCCGTCGTCGTCGATCAGCAGCTCGACCGTGTCGCCGGTGGAATCGGCTGTGACGCTGATATTTCGGGCCTTACCGTGTTGAACGGCGTTGGCGACGGCGTTGGTGACGATGAGCATGATTCCGCCGGGCAGCCCGGTGACGGTTACCGGGGTGCAGCTGGTGAGTTCGATATGCGTATCCGGATGCCGACGCTGGGCGTCCTGCACCGCGCGGTCCAGGGTTTCGCAGAGTTCGAAGGTTTCGAAGGCGTCGGATTCGGTGAGTTCGCCGACGGCCAGGCGCTCCAGATCGGTTAGTGTGGTCTCGATCTGCTGTTCGGCAAGTAGGACGTCCGACATGATGGCGTGGCGCTGTTCGGTGGGAATGTCCTTGGTGGCCAACACTTGTAGATCGGTGCGCAGGGCCGTGAGCGGGGTGCGCAGCTCATGTGCGCAGACCGCGGCGAAATCCCGGGCGCCGGCCAGTGCGCGAGTTGTCGCGGTGTGCGCGGACTCCAGGCGGGCCAGCATCCTGGTGATGGCGTCGGAGAGTTCCTCCGCCTCGCGGGCGCCGCGGCCGGACAGCGGCGGCAGCTCATCGAGGGTGTCGATGCCATGGGTGGCGGTGGCGAGCCTGCGCAGCGGTTGGGCCGCGTAGCCCGCGAGCAGCCAGCCGAGCAGCGCCGCCAGCGCGACGCCCGCGACTCCTATTGCGACACCGATCAATTGGCTGTTCCGCACCGCTGCGTCGACCCGGTCGCGGTCGGGGTTGAGCGCGACCGTGACGCCGGGCAGCCCGTCCACTTTGGCCAGCGTCTCGTCCCGGGGAACGGTGACCTGCCGCTCGTCTCGCGGCTCAGGCGCCTGATTCACTTGCGGTGCGGCGGGTTTCGTCTGCGATGGTGCGTGATCCGATGGAGGCGGCGGGCTACCTTCGTTCGGCGATCCAGGATTCGGCTGCGGCGTCGCGGGATTCGGTGGCGCCGGTGCGTTACCGGGCTGCGACGGCGCCTGGTCCGGTTGCGTCGGCGCGTTACCCACATGCGGCGAACCCGGATTCGGTTGCGCGGTGGCGAACGGCGTCCCGGTCTTGGCCAGCGATCCGGCGACATCCGGCGAAAGAGGTTGCGCCGGAACACCTTGCCGAGGCCCCGCGATGGTGACCCCGAGCGAGGAAAGGGTGTCGTCGAGCTGACGCGACCCGGCCGCACCGAGCAGCGCGGTATAGGTGATGCCCAATGTCAGCGCCACCAGCGCGGCAACGGCTCCGGACACCAGCGCGACCCGGGTCCGCAGCGATGGCGAGCGACGTTCCCGCCGGTGCGGCGGCCGGGCCGTCTTTCGAAGGTGCCGCCGATCCGAACTCGACGGACGTTCGGCCAGTATTCCGGTCATGGCTGCTCCCGCAGGACGAATCCGACGCCGCGCACCGTGTGCACCACCCGGCCCGCGCCCGGCGCCTCCAATTTGCGCCGCAGATATGAGACGAAGACGTCGACCACATTGGTATCGGTGGCAAAGTCGTAACCCCATACGGCGGAAAGGATTTGCTCGCGGCTGAGCACGATGCCCGCGTTCTCGGCGAGCAACGCGAGCACCTCGAATTCCCGTTTGGTCAGTTCTACCGGCGCGCCGCAGGCCAGCACCCGGTGTCCGGCCAGGTCGATCTGCACCTCGCCGACCCGCCGCAGTTCGGCGGGGCGTTCCGGCGCGGCCGCCCGGCGGCGCAGCAGGGCGCGCAGCCGGGCGACGAGCTCGCCGAGATCGAAGGGTTTGGTGAGGTAGTCGTCCGCGCCGCGCTCCAGGCAGGCGATCCGATCGCTGACCGCGGTGCGCGCGCTCAGCACACAGATCGGGATGTCGTTGCCCATCGCGCGCAGTGCGGTGACCACCCCGACACCGTCGAGTACGGGCATGTTGACGTCGAGCACCATCGCGTCGGGCGCGGTATTGCGCACCATGGTCAGCGCCTGCGCCCCGTCACCCGCCGTGACGACCTCGAAGTCGGACAGTTCCAGCCCGCGCCGCAGCGAGGTCAGCACGCGAACCTCGTCGTCGACGACCAGGATCCGATGACCGGTCATGGCGTCACCCTACGGCCGGCGGTGTGTCAGAAGCCCGCACTTCCGCTCGGCAGTGGGGCGGCGGGTCGAGCGGGGACGGCGTCCGAGGGGATGGCAGGGCGGACCTCGATACCGGGACGGTCGCATCGGTAGGTGGTGACGCTCGGGTCGCCGGGCGCGGTCGGGAGCACACAGGTCAATTCGGGTACCTGCCCCGACGGGCCGACCTGGGCCGGGACGGCGTCCTGCGGGGTGATCTGCGTCAGCGTCGGCCCGCCGGAGCCTTCCGGATTCACCATCACCCGAGGTCCCGCGGAAACCGGTGGCTCGGCTGCGGCACTGCCGGTGGCGAGCGCGATGGCGGCGGCGGACAATCCGACTCCGGCGAGGACGGTGCCGAGGCGTCTGCGTCGGGTGGTTGCCTTCATTTGATTGCTCCTTCGCGTCGATAGTCGCCGGCCGGGCGGTCGGCCAGTTCGACGGTAGGAAGCGGATCTTCACCGCTCGTTGAGTGTTTATTAGAGAACTCTTAGTTCCGGACGGAACGGACCGCCCCGGCGGGGATCACTCCGCGATCATGGGGAGATAACCGGGCCAGGCCCGGTACGGAAGGCCAGTGAATAGGGGGCTTCCGTTCTGGTTTCACGGCTGGCAAGGTTTGCCCCGGGACTGTGTTGGTTGGGTTTTCCGGATATCGTTTTAGGTGATCTTCACTCGGTCGACCCGGCGTGTGAGGATGCTGGATTGACGAGAGTGAGTTTCGATGACGCGTGACCTGCCCTTCGACGACGACACCGAGGCCGGCGAGCAGGCGGGCGACACCGCGTACCGGGTAGCGACCGGCGTCGCCCGGGTGGCGCGGGCCGGTGCGATCGTCACCGGCGGCGCCCTGGTGGCCTCCGCGGGCGCCGGACATCCGCAGCCGCCGGGTTCCTCCCGGTTGGACAGCTGGAATACCGGCTGGGTGCACGGCGGCGATCCCGATCCCGGGCCGAGCCCGACGGTGACCTTCCCGGATCCCGCACCCGACTACACCCCGCCCTCCCACCATTCGCCCAACCAGCAGGTATCGCGCGAGCACGACGGCTTCGCCCTGCCGGGCCAGACCGGTGTCGGCCATGGCGCGTCCGGTCTTCCGCTGCCGGGCTTCGACGGTACGGGCACCGACGCCGGACTGCCGATTCCGGGCGCCGACCCTGTTCCCGACAACTCGGGCATGAGCATCCCCGGCACGCACGCATATGAATACCCGGGCGGTATGCATATCCCCGGCAGCCATCCGTCGTCCGGTATGGCCCTGCCCGGCACGTCCGACGAGGCCGCGGATGCGATGGTCGACGAGTCGAACGGTTTCACGATTCCCGGCGCCCATTCGGGCGGTTTCGGTCTGCCCGATTTCGGCGGCAGCGCGTTCAACCAGCCGGGCGGTTTCGGTCTGCCCGGGCACGGCCTCGGCGGCGATCACGGCTTCGGTATTCCGGACACCACTGGGTTCACCGGTGGTTCGAATCCGTTCGAGATCCCCGGCACGCAGCCCGTCAACGACGGCGGCCCGTTCGACGGCGTCGGTCACAGTGACGGTGTCGGCCTCTTCCTCGGTACCGAGACGAAATTCGATGTGCACGTCGGCCTCGACGGCGTCTACGTGCACTCCGAGATGAAGGTCGATGTCGGTGCGGGCAAGGTCGGCGACCAGCTCGATCATTTCACCGACTACCTCGGCAGCGGCCTGCATGTTCCGGACGGCACCTCCCGATCCGGCCTGGATCAGCAGGGCAATCAGGGTTTCGGGGTGAGCTCCGGAAGTTCCGCGCCCACCGGCATCTCCTCGACCGCGCCCGCCACCTCGGTCGCGGGCACCCAGTCCCCGAATTTGGCGCAGTCGCCGGGTTTGGCGCAGCCGCAGCCGGTCGCGCAGACGTTCGCGCAGCCGGTAGCTCCCCAGGCCCCGACCCAACTGGCCACGACTCAACCGGTCGCGCAACCGCTGGCCACCACGGCGCCGATCCCCACGGCCCCGGCGCCCGCGCCGGTCGCGAGCGTCGCGCAGCCGGTGGTGACCACCCCGTTGCAGACCACCATCCAGCCGGATGTCGCGCACACCCCGATCGCGAATGTCGTTGGCGTGCATACGGGTCCGTCGCCGCTGACCGCGCCCGCCGCGGTCGTGCCCGCGCTGTTCGAGCCCACTCGGCCGGTGCCGGTCAAGCCGGTGGATCACCCGGTGGTCGATCCGGTCAAGCCGAGCCCCATCTCGTCCACCGTCGTCCCGCCGACCGGCGCGGTCGTACCGCCGGTGGTGCCGACCAAGGTGCCCGGTTCCGACGTGACCGTTCCCACGCATGTGCCGGGCGGCGTGAGCACCCCGGTCGTCCCGATTCCGACGATCCCGCCCACCGGCACGGACGGCGGCATCGTCAAACCAACGGTGCCGAACTCGTCGGGCACCGTGCCGACCACTCGCCCCGGCACCTCGACCGGTGACGAACCCGGTACGGGTACGGGTACCGGAACCGGCGGCACCTTGCCATCGGTGCCGACCACGCAGCCGCCGGTCCCGACGCACGGCGGGCCGACCGTCCCCACCGAACCGACGGTTCCGGTGACCGTCCCGGTCCAGCCGCCGACGCATGTGCCGGTCCCGGTGCCGAGTACGGTGCCGATCAAGCCGCCGACCGCCGTCGATCCGGGGCATACGGTGCCGTCGGTGAATCCGCATCCGGTGCCGGTCACCCCGATCCAGCCGGTGCCGACGCCGTACGCGCAGCCGCATCCGATCTCGGGCGACAACGGTGCGATCTTCCCGGTGGCCGATCACGGCGCGGTGCATGTGCTGCCGGTCGCGGACGTGCCGTCATACGACCAGTCCGCGCTGATGGGTGGCCCGCTCTCGGGCACGACACACCACCTTTCGGCGCATGTGCTGCCCGATGCGACCCTCACCGACGCACACCACCTGATGCCCACGGACGGTATCGGGCTGATCTGATCCGATCAGGGGGGTGGTAGTAAAGGGGGGCGTCGTTGCTAGTGCGAGTGAACCAGAGTAAGGAGGCGGGTTGTCTGCCGCTGCCGGGATGAAGGCCGCGACGGTGAAACATCCGGACGCGATGGCCCCGGTCATCCGGATTCTCGACGAGCTGCGGGAGATGACCCGATCCGCCGGTCGCGACGACCTCGGCGGCCGCCTCGCAATGGTCCGGGCCAGGGTGAGCGATCCGCGGGTGCGGCTCGTGGTCGTCGGCGATGCCAAGAACGGCATGAGCACCCTGGTGAACAGCCTGGTGCGGGCCGAGGTCAGCGCCACCGACAGCGCGTTGAGCGTGCCGGTGATCGTCGAATACGGTCCGGAATCGACCGCGACCCTGGTGCGCGCGGTCGCACCGGGACGCACCGAACGCCAGCCGGTCGACCCGCTGAATCCGGGTCCGGCGCTGGCCGCGGAGGGCGTGATCCGGGCCGAGTTCACCGAGCCGAGCCGACTGCTCGCCGACGGCATCGTGGTGATGGACGCCCCAGGCGGGCACACCCAGGACAACACCACCTGGTCGATGATCGCGGCCGCCGATGTCGTGCTCTACGTCGCCGACGCGGGCACCGAGCTGACCCATGAGCAGATCGGTTATCTGCGCCGGATCGAGCAGGTCTGCCCGACGGTGATCTGCGTGCTCAACAAGATCGACCTATACCCGCAGTGGTCGCATATCCAGCAGCGCAACCGCGATCTGCTGGACGCGTCGGGTCTGGGTTTCGCGGTGGCGCCGGTTTCGGCGCTGCTGCACCGGCAGGCCGACGCGGCGGGTAACTATCAGCGCGATATCGAATCCGGTGTGCCGCAGCTGATCGACCATCTGCGCGATTACGTCGTCGCCCGCGCCGACGCGGTCGCGTTGGATGCCGCGGTGCACGATATCCGGCTCGTCGCGGACCAGTTGGCGCAGACGCTGCGCGCCGAGGCGGACGGGTTGCGCAACCCGCGCCGCCGCAACGAGCTCACCCAGCGACTGGTCGCCGCCCGCGACGAGGCCGACCAGCTGCGTCAGCGCACCGCGAGCTGGCAGGTCACGCTGATGGACGGCGCGACGGAGCTGATGGCCGATGTCGAGCATGATCTGCGGCATCGGCTGCGAAATATCGTGCGGGAGACCGAAATCGAGATCGGCAAGATCGATCCGGCTCGGCGCTGGAAGGATTTCGGCGTCGATCTCGACGCCAAGATCGCCGAGGCGGTCGAGGAGAATTTCGTCATGGCGCACTACCGGTCGGTGGAGCTGTGCGATCAGGTGGCCGCGAAATTCCCTGCGGACCACCGCAATCCGCCGTCACCGGACCTGCGCCTGAGCAATCCCGGCGAGGTGCTGGAGCCGGTGCAGCCGCTGGAGCCGCTGGAGAGCGCGAAAGCCGGTGTCACCGAACAGTTCCTGTCCGCGCTGCGCGGTTCCTACGGCGGCATACTGATGGTCGGTCTGGTCACCAGCTTGCTGAAAATGTCGCTGGTGAACTGGTATTCGGTGGGTGCGGGCGTGCTGCTCGGCGTGAACGCGCTGTGGGAGGTGCGCCGGTCGCGCAAGCAGCGCCGTCGCGCCGAGGCGAAGGTCGCGGTGTCGCGTCTGATGGACGACGTCATCTTCCAGGTCGGCAAGGAATCGCGGAATCGCTTGCGCGCCATGCAGCGTGCGCTGCGCGACCATTTCACCGAGGTGGCGACCGATGTGCTGCGCGGCGCCGACGAGTCGCTGCGGGCCGCGGAGGAGGCCTACGCCAAATACGGTGACAACGGCAAGGATCGGTCCGTCGAATTCGAGGCGCAGCTGGGTCGTCTGCAGGCGCTGCGCGCGCACGCCGACAAATTGACCGGCGCCGGTTGATATTTCGGAATCCAGCGCGGCCCGGTCGAATGTGACCGGGCCGCTTGCGTTTTCAGTGCCCGGACGGCCCGTGCGCGGGCTGGAACTGCCCGGCGTCGCGCGACTCCTCGGCCCTGATCACATGGGTGACCGCGTTGATCAGCGCCAGATGCGTGAAGGCCTGCGGGAAGTTGCCGAGGTGGCGTCCGCTGCGCGAATCGATCTCCTCGGCGTACAGCTGCAGCGGGCTCGCGTAGCCGAGCAGCCGCTCGCACAGATGCTTGGCCCGTTGCAGCTCACCGATTTCCACCAGCGCCGACACCAGCCAGAACGAACAGATGGTGAAGGAGCCTTCCGCTCCGGAGAGCCCGTCGTCGGTGGTTTCGGTGCGGTAGCGCAGCACCAGGCCGTTCTCGGTGAGCCGGTCCGCGATGGAGAGCACGGTGGCGCGCACCCGGTGGTCGTCGGGTGGCAGGAACCGCACCAGTACCACCAAAAGCAGTGACGCATCGAGGGTTTCGCCGCCATAGGTCTGGGTGAACACGCCGGTGCCGGTCACGCCGTTGGTCAGGATGTCGGCCTTGATCTCGTCGGCGATGGCGTACCACTCGGTGGCCCGCTCGATCTGGCCGTGCAGTTCGGCGAGTTTCGCACCGCGGTCCAGCGCCACCCAGCACATCACCTTCGACGAGGTGAAATGCTGTGGCTCGCCGCGCACCTCCCAGATGCCGCGGTCGGGTTCGCGCCATTTCGCGATCGCCGCGTGCACCTGGCGTTCCAGCAGTGGCCACAGCGTCTCCGGCACCTGCTGCCGGGACTTCACGTGCAGGTACACCGCGTCGAGCATGGTGCCCCAAATGTCGTGCTGGTCCTGGTTGTACGCGCCGTTGCCGATGCGCACCGGGCGGGCCTGGTCGTAGCCGCCGAGGTTGTCGAGGGTGGTCTCGGTGATGTCGCGTTCGCCGCCGATACCGTAAAGCACTTGCAGCGGAACGGCATCGCCGTTCTCATCGGTGGTCGCGTCGTTGAGGAAGGCGAAGAAATCGTCGGCCTCGCGGTCGAGCCCCAACGTGTACAGGCCCCACAGCGCGAAGCTGGAGTCGCGCACCCAGGTGTAGCGGTAATCCCAATTGCGTTCGCCGGCAGGGGTTTCCGGTAACGAGGTGGTCGCGGCGGCGAGCAGTGCGCCGGTGGGCGCGTAGGTGAGCCCTTTCAGGGTGAGCGCGCTGCGCTGTAAGTAGCCGCGCCACGGGTGATCCGGGAAATTGCCGAGCGTCACCCACTGCCGCCAATATTCGGTGGTCTGCCACATCTTTTGCGCCGCATCCTCATACGTGCGCGGTGCCGGCAGCTCGGACCAGGTGAGCGCGACGAAAACCTCGTCGCCCTCCTGCATCCTGGTGCGCGCCCGCGCCTCCCGGCCCTCCAGGCCGAGTCGCAAATCGGTGGTGAGCACCAGCGTCGGACAGGTCGACGGATCGCCCGCGCAGACCGCCGTCGCCTCCTCGTACACCTTGCCGGTGTACTGCCAGCGCGCCCCGGCCCGATGGTAGTCGAAGGCCGGTTCGCAGCTCATCTCGAGTTCGACCGTGCCGTTCACGCATTTGACCGTGCGCAGCAGCAGGTGCTCGGCATCCCAGTCCATCGGGGTGCGGCGGTGGGTGCGGCTGCGCTGATCGTTGTTGTGCCATGGGCCGAGCACCAGCGCGTCGCGCACGATCAGCCAGCCGGTCTCGGTCTGCCAGGTGGTCTCCAGGATCATGCCGCCGGGCAGGTAGCGGCGCGCGGCAGGCACGTTGACGCCGTACGGGCCGATCCGGAAATGACCCGCGCTGCGGTCCAGCATCGCGCCGAAAACGCTGGGGGAGTCGGGGCGCGGCACGCACATCCACTCGACCGCGCCATTGCTGGCGATCAGGCAGTTCGTCTCGCAGTCGGACAGGAAGGCGTAGTCATCGATCGGGGGATAGAGCGCCTGCCCCTGGATATCGGTGAGCGGGCTGAGGATCGGCAGATCCTTCGGTTCGTCGACGTCGTAGTCGTCCGTGTACGCCATGGACACATGATCTGTCGGTACGGGCCCGACGTCCACAACCAAACTGCCGCACTCGGCCCTGCGCAGGCTGAGGTCGGCTGCGCCGGCGGCGTCGTACCAGGCGTACCTCCGCATTCGCTCCGGCCATGCGCGGTCTGAGGTCGGCTCCGCCGGCTGTGCGTACTAGGCTGGGCTTCGTGCACAGCATTGCGGGTTGGTGGGACGGCGTCGAGCTGTGGGTTGCGGGTCTGCCCTTCATCCCGCAATTTCTGGTGGTGCTGCTCGGCATGGCGCCGGTGAGCTTCGCCATCGCATACACCCTCGACCGTTCGCTGCGCGCCGCGCTGCATCTGCTCGGCCGGGACCGGGTGGCGGTCCGCCGCGAGCTGGCGCGACGCCGATCGCTCGGGTCGCGCCTGGCGGCGCCGGTGGAAGAGCCGTTGCCGCCGCCCGCGGAGACCGAGGCGCGCACCGTGGTGCAGAGCGGGGCGCGCTGATGCCTCGGTCCCGCGTTCAGCTCGCCCTTGTCGCCCTGCTGGTGCTGGTGATCGTCGCCTGGCTGATCACCCGCTGATCAGCGGTCGCCGCCGCCGCGCCAGTCGGTGAAGGCCCTGCCGACCTTCGATACGACGTCGTTGACCTCCTGCCCGACCGTATTCACCGCCGCTCCGAAATCGTGGCCCAGGTTGCGCACGGTCTTGATCAGCGGATCCTCGGACTGGTCGAAGTTCTGCTTGTAGACGCGCGCCGCCTCCTTGATCTCGTCGCCGATCCGGATGTCGCGGTCCTGCTCGCGGCGCGGGTAGTTGCCGTCGAGCATCCGCCCGTACTCGCCGGACTGGATCCAGCTGCGCAGTTCGGCGGCCCGCAGCACCGAGAACGGATGCGACTGCAACTCCAGGTTCAGCAGCTTCAGCAGGCCGTCGCGCAGATCGCCGGAGCGCTCGTAATCGTCGGCCTGCATCAGGAACGCGCCGTGATCCATCTCCTTGATCCAGGTGCCGCCCGCCGTCTTCATATGCACCCGCACCGACGCGTCGACGTCCTGGCCGCACAGCAGCCCGGCCCGGTCGCCGGACAGCTCGGATTTGCGGCTCCATTCCATCAGCGCGGCGACGATCGCGCGTATCGCCCAGCCGCCCACCGGCATCCAGCCGATGCTGGACGAAATCCGCAGCAGGTGCATGAGCATGGTGCGGTACACGGCGTGCCCGGACAGCGCGTGCCCGAGCTCGTGCCCGACGACGAAACGCAGCTCCTCGGTGTCCATCAAATCGATCAAACCGGTGGTCAACACGATGAACGGTCGGTCCATGCCGATGGTGAACGCGTTGACGGTCGGATCCTGCATCACGAACATCTCGGGAACCGTTGTGGTGTCCAGGATTTCGACGCAGTCCTGGCGCAGCTGGTGCAGCGAGCGGAACTGCCGCTCGTCCACCCTGACGGCGGTGGCCAGGTAGAGCAGCCGGTGCTGGCGTTCCTGGAACAGCCCCGACAGTGTGCGCAGGATGGTGTCGAAACCGCTGAGCGTGCGCAGTGTCACCAGCGCCGTGCGGTCGGCCGGATGCTCCCAGGCCCGTGTGCTGATGCCGGGAAAGCGGGTGCGGATCCGGTCCGGACTTGTCGTCATAGGTAAAACCCCCGTTGTCGCGGATTAATTCACAGTGATCGAATTCGACTGATTCGAATTCGTCGTATCTGCTCTGCTACAGTCTGCCCGTGTCTTCGAGTTCCGTCCCGCAGGTCCGCCATGAACTGGCGTTGATCGCGGTCGGGGATCTCGCCGTCGCGGATATTCTCTGTCGCTGAGTGGCGACGGTACGTCCGCGCGTCCCTGCCCCGTAGACTGGCGCGCACCTTCGCAGACGTACCCACCGGCGGCCCTCCGGGTCGTAGTCGCGCCGCCGCCGCGCTGTCAGTGCGGTGGGTCTACCGATCATCATCATTTTTTCGTCACCGTCCGCCCGTCCCGGCGGCGACGGTGATCCCGCAGGAAGGGCACCAGCCGATGTCTCGCAAATCTTGGCTCGCTCCGCGCCGGTACGCCGCCGTCGCCGTCACCGCGCTCGCGGCGGTCGTCCTCACCGCATGCGGCGGCGGAGCCAGCGACACCGTCGGCGGCGGCAGCGGCGACAAGAGCGGCGGCACCCTCAACCTCTACGCCTATTCGGTGCCGAAACCCGGCTTCGACAAGGTGATTCCGGAGTTCAACAAGTCCGAGAAGGGCAAGGGCGTCCAGATCCAGCAGTCCTATGGCGCGTCCGGCGATCAGTCACGCAAGGTGAAGGACGGCGCCGACGCCGATGTGGTGAGCTTCTCCGTCGAACCCGACATCACCCGCCTGGTCGACGCGGGCCTGGTGGATTCGAGCTGGAATGCCGACGCCACCAAGGGAATTCCGTTCACCTCGGTGGTGGTGCTCGCGGTGCGGCCCGGCAATCCGAAGGGCATCAAGGACTGGGACGACCTGCTGAAGCCGGGTGTCGAGGTGGTCACCCCGAACCCGTTCAGCTCCGGTTCGGCAAAGTGGAATCTGTTGGCGCCGTACGCGGCCAAGTCGGAGGGCGGTAAGAATCCGCAGGCCGGACTGGACTACCTGAGCAAGCTGATCACCAAGGACCATGTGAAGGTGCAGCCGAAATCGGGCCGCGAGGCCACCGAAACCTTCCTGCAGGGCACCGGTGACGTGCTGATCAGCTACGAGAACGAGGCCATCTTCTCCGAGCGCAACGGCGACAAACTGGAACACCTTCTCCCGCCCACCACCTTCAAGATCGAGAACCCGGTCGCGGTGTTGAAGAACAGCAAGAATGCGGAGAAGGCGGTGGCGTTCAAAGACTTCCTGTTCACGCCCGCGGGCCAGAAGGCTTGGGCCGCTGCCGGATTCCGCCCGGTCGACCCGCAGGTGACGGCCGACTACGCCAAGGATTTCCCGGCGCCGCAGAAGCTGTGGACCATCGCCGATCTCGGCGGCTGGAAGACGGTGGACAAGGAGCTGTTCACCCCGAACACCGGCTCGGTCGCGGTGATCTACGACAAGGCGACGAAGTAAACCGGTAATCCAGAGCGCACCCGGAATACTCATGACAGTGACAGACCGTATTGACACCGAGACCGGGGACGATCCGGGTCTCGGCGGGTCGGTGGCACCTTCGCGCAGGCGTTGGTCCTGGCTGCGGGTGACCGGTTCGGTCGGCCCGCTCGGCATCGCGACCGCGGTGCTGTGGCTCAGCGTCATCGTGCTGCTGCCGCTCGCCGCGCTGACCGTCACCTCGTTCGACGAGGGCTGGTCCGGATTCTGGGCCGCGATCAGCGCGCCCGCCGCGGTGGACGCGCTGCGGATCACCGTGCTGGTCTCGGTGATCGTCGCGCTGGTGAACGTAGTGATGGGCACCCTCGTCGCCTGGGTGCTGGTGCGTGACCGGTTTCCCGGCAAGGGGATCGTCAACGCGCTGATCGATCTGCCGTTCGCGCTGCCGACGATCGTGGCCAGCATCGTGCTGCTCGCGCTCTACGGCCCGCAGAGCCCGATCGATATCCATCTCAGCGCGACGCAGCCGGGTCTGGTCGTCGCGCTGGCGTTCGTGACGCTGCCGTTCGTTGTGCGCTCGGTGCAGCCGGTGCTGATCGAGGCGGACAAGGAGGTCGAACAGGCGGCGCTGTCGTTGGGCGCCGACAACTGGACTACCTTCCGCCGCATCGTATTACCGACGCTCGCGCCATCGATCATCAGCGGCGGCGGCCTCGCATTCGCCCGCGCCATCGGCGAATACGGTTCGGTGGTGCTGATCGGCGGCAATATCCCGCGCAAGACCGAGATGGCCTCGCAGTACATCCAGAAGCAGATCGAGATCGACCGGCCGGTCAACGCGGCCGCGGTTTCGGTTGCGCTACTTGTCATCTCGTTCGTGACGCTGCTGGTGCTGCGGCTGCTCGCCGAGCGGTCCGCCAGGAAAGAGCAGGCCACCCGTTGAAACTCTCTGCGCTGACCCGTATTTCATTGCGGACAGTGGGGTACGCACGACGACACCTCGCTGGCGCTCGGCTTTCGTCGTGCGTACCAGGAGTTGTTCCGAGATCGGGGGCGCTCCGCTTCCCCGATCTGCGTGGCGTGGCTCCGAGGGGAGAGCGAGGATGAAACTTTCTGCGCTGACTAGAGTTTCACTGCGGACAGTAGCGCTGGCTTACTTGTTCGTACTGTTGCTGCTTCCGCTGATCATCATCCTGTGGCGCACCTTCGAGAAGGGGATCGGCGCGTTCGTCGATTCGATCAGCACGCCCGCCGCCATCTCGGCGTTCCAGCTCTCGCTGCTCATCGTCGCGATCACGGTGCCGGTGAACGTGATCTTCGGTATTGTCACCGCGATCGCATTGGTGCGCGGAAAGTTCCCGGGCCGCAACCTGGTTCAGGGCATCGTCGATCTGCCGTTCGCGGTGTCGCCGGTGGTGGTCGGTGTCGCGCTGATCCTGCTGTGGGGCGTCGACGGTTGGTTCGGCGGTCTGGAAGATCTCGGCATCAAGGTCATCTTCAATCTGCCCGGCATGGTGATCGCCACCATCTTCGTGACGCTGCCGTTCGTGGTGCGCGAGGTAGAACCGGTGCTGCACGAGATCGGCGACGATCAGGAACAGGCCGCGGCCACGCTCGGCGCGTCGCGCTGGCAGACGTTCTGGCGGATCACCTTGCCCGCCATCCGCTGGGGCCTGACCTACGGCATCGTGCTCACGGTGGCCCGCGCACTCGGCGAATTCGGTGCGGTGATCATGGTTTCCTCGGCGCTGCCCGGTAAATCGCTGACCCTCACCCTGCTGGTGCACAACCGATACATCAACGACCACAACACTTTCGGCGCGTACAGCGCGGCCACCCTGTTGATGGGGCTGGCCCTGGTGACCCTGCTGCTGATGACCCTCCTCGAACGTAAGCGAGCGACCAAATGACCTCGGTCGACACCAAGAACATGATCTCGGTCTCGGGTGCGAAGAAGCGCTACGGCAGCTTCGCCGCGCTCGACGACGTCTCGATCGACATCCCGTCCGGCGCGCTCACCGCACTGCTGGGCCCGTCCGGATCCGGTAAGTCGACGCTGCTGCGCGCCATCGCCGGACTGGAGACCCTCGACGCCGGAGTCGTCGTGATCGGCGACCGCGATGTCACCGGGGTGCCGCCGCAGAAGCGCGATATCGGCTTCGTCTTCCAGCACTACGCCGCGTTCAAACATATGACGGTGCGCGACAACGTCGCCTTCGGTCTGAAGATCCGCAAGCGGCCAAAGGCCGAGATCGCCAGGCGGGTGGACGAACTGCTCGGCATCGTGGGGCTGGACGGTTTCCAGCACCGGTATCCGGCGCAGCTGTCCGGCGGTCAACGTCAGCGCATGGCGCTGGCCCGCGCGCTCGCGGTGGATCCGCAGGTGCTGCTGCTGGACGAGCCGTTCGGCGCGCTGGACGCCAAGGTCCGCGCCGATCTGCGGACCTGGCTGCGCAGGCTGCACGAGGAGGTCCATGTGACCACCGTGCTGGTCACCCACGATCAGGAGGAGGCGCTCGATGTCGCCGACCGGATCGCGGTGATGAACCGGGGCCGGATCGAACAGGTCGGCACGCCGGAGGATGTTTACGACCGGCCCGCGAACGAATTCGTGATGTCCTTCCTCGGCGCGGTGGCCCGGTTGAACGGGCATCTGGTGCGGCCGCACGATATCCGGGTCGGGCGCGATCCCGGTATGGCGCTGGCCGCGCACGAGGGGACCGCGGAATCCGCCGGCGTCACCCGGGCGACGGTGGAGCGGGTGGTGCATCTCGGCTTCGAGGTGCGGGTGGAACTGCGCAATGCCGCGACGGGGGATCTGTTCGCGGCGCAGGTGACGCGCGGTGACGCGGAGGCGCTGCGGCTCTCGGATGGCGAGACGGTATACGTGCGGGCCACCCGGATTCCGGACCTGCCCGCGCAGTGATCCGAATACCGGTGTGCCGAATCGGGATTCGGAGTTCTCCACAGCCCCGAGTTATCCACATTCGGGGCTTCGGGGGTTGTTCGCCGGCGTTCGCCACTCGATGATCGAGCCATGGAACTCCGATCCGATGCGTGCGCGCACCGGCGCGCGATTTCGGCCGCCGTGCGCTCGTATGGCGACCGTGTCTCGGTAAGTCATGTATCCGCGGCGGTGTTGTATGAGCTGCCCGTCCGGTGCGGCTATCGGGTACATCTGTCCGCCGATTTATGGAATCGCCGTTATTACCGGATGAATTAGATATTCGCGGAATCATTTACTTGTAACGCATTCTGCCTGGTAGACGCGATGATCAATTGGTAAACCACCGTGTTGTGATCGGCGACACGCCGGGGTGTGAAATGTCGTTGAATCCGAATCCGGTGTGATCGAATATGCCCCATGACGAACGAGTGACCCCGATGTTTTTCGGAATGTGATCTCGTAGGGCCGGATATACGGCCATGCCGCGACTCGCGATTGGTTGGCGAGTCTCCCCAATAATTCGCCGGGCCTGTTTCGCGTGCGCGGGGAAGGTGGACGCGAGCTGGGTCGTCGGCGCCTGTCGAGAATGCATGGGAATGCAATGTCGATTCGAATGAACCTGATTCTCTCCGCTGTGATCGGCTGCGCGATCGCCATATTTCCGGCGAATTCCGCGGCCGCCGAGCCGCCCGAGGTGACCGTCGAGGAGTGGCCGCTCGACCTGCCCGACGTGCCACGCACGCTGGTGCCCGCGCCGTCGGCGAGCCCGCCGATCAGCGCCGCGCCGATCGCCCAGGCGATCGACCCGTACCTGAGCGTGACGCCCGCTCAGTTGCTCGCCGGGCTGGACGGTCCGCAGATGCGGCTCGATCCGAGTCCGGAACAGTTCGAAAACGCAAGGCGCATAGTCGAAGTCGTCCGGCAGCGGCATATGCCCGCGATCGCCGCGGTGATCGCGCTGGCCACCGCGCTGCAGGAGTCGACGCTGCGCAATCTCACCGAGGCGGTCGACTACGACTCGCTCGGACTGTTCCAGCAGCGGCCGTCGGCCGGTTGGGGCAGGCCTGAACAGTTGACCGATCCGGTCTATGCCACCAACACGTTCCTGGACGTGCTCGAGCGGAAGGTGCCCGACTACGCGTCGGTGCCGCTGTGGCAGGCGGCGCAGACCACGCAGGGTTCGGCATTCCCGACCGCGTACGCGAGGTGGCAGGAGCAGGCGGCGATCTTGACGATGCGGATCCTGCTCGGTCAGTGAACGCTGAATGTTTGCTGTGATGGTGGCCGAGTCGCCGATCGCAGGGTCGGCTGGAAGGTTGCTCGGTCACTGTCTAAAGTGTTGCCGCACTTGGGCTTCGGCGTGTCGATGACGTGCCGGATAGCATGTCGGGCGGTTCGCGCCCGGTGTGTCTATCCGGCCCCGGCCGGGAGCGCATGACGGTGTGTGCGACGGTGACGGCCGCCGGGCGACCCAGGTCGCCCGGCGGGTCGCCATTCGGACTGGACGGTCCGGAGTGTGTTGCGCGACAGCGGATTAGGGATCTGTTAGGGGCTATTGCCGCATGTGACGTGAGCTTCGGACCCGGGGTGTGTCGAGGTCGGCGCGTCGGCAACCCGCCGCCGGTCGCCGCCGAACTTCGGCCTGGCGCAGCGCAATCCGCCGCGCGGCAGGTCCGAGCCGCAGACCTGCCGAATGATCTTGCCCGCCAACGCCTCCCCAAACAGGCGGGGTGCGGACAATCGGCTGTCCGGTGGTTGGCAGGTGAGTCGCGGAGTGGTTGCGTGAGGGGAGTTCGAAGCAAATCGGCTCGGCGATCAGGTGGATTGCGATGGCGGTTGGACTCGGGTTGAGCATCGGTACGGTGAACACGGTTTCCGCGCTCGCGGAAGAGGGTTCGGGCAGAGCCGACGCATCCCGTCGGCTCCGCCTCCGACCATCCCCGAGTGCCCCGCCGGGCCGCCGCCGGTCCCAGCAGCAGGCCATCACCCGTCGCACCACCCTCACCTTCGACAGCACCGGAATGACGCGGGTCGGCATGATTCCCCGGCACGGCCGAGCCATCACCGAATTCGCCGATCTCACCCAGCGATCCATCGGGCAGGCGCGGCTCGGGCACCGCGCGCTGTCCCAGGCCGATCTGGTCGCGATGGTCGCCGAATCGCTGATCGGCGAGGCGCTGCAGGATCATCGCGGTGTCAAGGGCTGGGCGGAGACCAAGCCGGCGGGGCGGGCGGGTGCGAGCGTCGGCATCACGCTGACCCATCCCGCGCGCTACGCGCCCGAACACATACAGGACCTACGCTCGGCGCTGGATGCGCTCGGACTGAATCACGTTGCGCTGGTTGCCGAACCGATCGCCGCCGCCACCTGGCTGGAGGCCGATCGTGGTCCGCTCATGCCCGGCCTCGCCCTGGTGTACGACCTCGGCGGCACCAGCCTCGACATCACGCTCGTGCGGGTCGGCGCGGGCTGCCCGGAGAATCCGATCGTCGGCGAACCGCTGCGCTCCCCGAGTTTCGGCGGCCGCGCCTTCGGCGCCATGGTGGCCGAGCGGGCCGCACGTGCGCGTATCTGTTCCGGCTCGCTCACCGTGGCATCCACCGATGAGCTACGCATCGAACATATCCGCCATTCGCTCGAACTCGTCTATCGATGCCTGCGCATCGCCGATGTCACCATGGCCGATGTCGATTGCGTCCTCGTGGTCGGCGGTGCGGCCCGGCCCGTCGAGGTCGCCCAGGTACTCGCGGGCGAGCTGGCCCGGCCGGTGATCACCGCGCCCGATCCGGAACGCACCATCGCCGACGGCGCCGCCATCCTCGGCAGGCGCGCCGCGGCCGAGGCGGAGCAGTCGACCGCTCGCCAGCACGGCAGGCGCAGCGGCGCGCATCGCGCGGCCACCAGGGCGCTGGTGCTCTCCAGGCGCACGCGCCGCCGGTTGACCAGGGTCGCCGTCGCGGCCGGTATGTCGCTCGGTGGCGTGGGTCTGGCATTCGCGCTGCCGGCGGACGGGCTGGTCGCGGGCCTGTCACAGCTCGGATTGCGCTGATACTTCGTCCGGTGTGCCGGATGGGGAAAGCTATCCGGCGGCGATCGCAGTGGGTGCCGGTCGCCGCCGGAATAGCTGATCACATACGTCGGATGTTCCAGTTGACGTGACTCCTCGTAAGTGTAACTATGGGATACAGGTAACCGGTCCCATGAGGAGAGGCAGTGACGACGATGTCCACAGCCATCACGCCCGCCGTCGACCCCGATGTCGCGAAGGCCCAGGAATACGCCGCGAAACTGCTGCTGCTGTCCGAGGGCTCGGTCAACAAGCACTTCGACCCGTTCGAAGATATCGACTGGGACAATCCGGACTTCGCCGCCGACGCCGGTGTCGAGCGGTGGATTCTGCCGAAGTCCGCCGACCTCCTCGGACGTCATCCCTGGTATCTCGCATTGCCCGTCGAGCGCCAGATCGAGATCGGGCGCTACCGGCAGGCCAATGTCGCCAAGGTCGGTTTGCAGTTCGAATCCATCCTCATCAGTGGAATGGTGATCCACAACTTCAACCAGCCCAACGGCTCGCCGGAATTCCGCTACTGCTCCCACGAAATGATCGAGGAGCACAACCACACCCTGATGTTCCAGGAGATGGTCAACCGGATCGGCGCCGATGTCCCCGGTATGGGGCCGCTGGTCAGCAAGTTCAAATACCTCGGCGCACCGGTCGCCTCGCTGTTCCCGAACCTGTTCTTCATGGCGGTGCTGGCCGGAGAAGAGCCGATCGATCACGTCCAGAAGCAGATCCTGCGCTCGGAAGAGGAAGTGCATCCGATCATGCGGGGCGTCATGGCGATTCACATCGCCGAGGAGGCCCGGCATATCTCCTTCGCTCATGAGTACCTGAAAAACCATGTGCCGGACGCGAATCCGTTCAACAAGCTGGTGCTCTCGATCGCCATGCCGATCGTCATGTGGATACTGGGCCGCTCGATCTTCACCCCGCCGAAAGCCTTCTTCAAGGAGTTCGACATCCCGGATTCCGTGCGCAAGGAGCTGTTCTACGGCTCGAAGGAATCCAAGCAGGTATTCAGTGACTTCTTCGGTGACGTGCGCACGCTGGCCCAGGACATCGGCCTGATGAACCCGATCGGCAAGGCGGTGTGGAAGCTGCTGAAGATCGACGGCCACACCACCCGCTACCGGTCCGAGCCGCTGCGCGCCGCCAAGGCCGTCTGATGCCGTATGTCGTCACGCAGTCCTGCTGCAGCGACGCGTCCTGCGTATACGCCTGCCCGGTCAACTGCATCCATCCGACGCCCGACGAGCCGGACTTCCTGACCGCGGAGATGCTGTACGTCGACCCGCAGGCGTGCGTCGACTGCGGCGCCTGCGCGACCGCGTGCCCGGTCGATGCCATCGTGTCGACGAAAAAGCTTACGGCGGAAGAGAAACCGTTCATCGAGATCAATGCCGACTTCTACCGGCAGTCCCGCCCGCGCCCGCTGCTGGCCCGGCCGGTGCCCGCCGCCGAGATCCGCACCGGGCGCGCGCCGCTGCGGGTCGCGATCGTCGGTTCCGGGCCGTCGGCCATGTACGCCGCCGATGAGCTGCTCACCCAGCCGAACGTATCGGTCACCGTCTTCGACCGGCTGCCGGTGCCGTACGGGCTGGTCCGGCACGGCGTCGCGCCGGACCACGGGAAGACCCGGCAGGTGCGCAGGCTGTTCGACATCATCTCGGCCCAACCCGCATTCGGCTCGTACCTGAATGTCGAAGTGGGGCGGGATATTTCGCACGACGAACTGCTCGGCTACTTCCATGCGGTGATCTATGCCGTCGGCGCGTCCTCGGATCGCAAACTCGGCATTCCCGGCGAAGGACTGCCCGGCACGGCATCGGCCACCGACTTCGTCGCCTGGTACAACGGGCATCCCGATCACGCGGGCGACGAATTCGAGCTGACCGACCGCAGGGCGGTGATCGTCGGCAACGGCAATGTCGCGCTGGACGTCGCGCGGATACTCACCGCCGATCCGGAAGCGTTGGCGCGCACCGATATCGCGCCGCCCGCCCTGCGGGCGCTGCGCGAGAGCAAGATCGAGGAAGTGGTGATCCTCGGCCGTCGCGGTGCGGCCGAATCCGCCTTCACCGTGCCGGAATTCGTCGGCCTGCTCGGCTCCGACGTGGATATCGCCGTCGACGGCGAGCTGCCCGACGGTGCCGAGCTGCCATACCAGGTCGGGCAGAAGCTGCGGTTGCTGCGTTCCGTCGCGGACCGGCCATTCGGGTCGCGGAAGCGAATCATATTCCGGTACTTGGCATCTCCGCTGTCGATCGGCGGCACCGACCGGGTCGCCGGCGTCGAGATCTCCCGCAATGCGCTCGTCACGGACGCGGACGGCGAGGTGCGCGCGGTACCCACCGGAGAGTCCGAATTCCTCGACGCGGGACTGGTTCTCACCTCGGTCGGCTACCGCGGTGTCGCGCTGCCCGGCCTGCCGTTCGACGAAAAGGCCGGTGTCATCCCGAATCTCGACGGCCGGGTGCTGGAGCAGTCCGGCGGCGCGGTCGTCGCCGGTACCTACGTGACGGGCTGGATCAAGCGCGGGCCGACCGGTTTCATCGGCACCAACAAGTCCTGCGCCCAGGAGACCGTCCGCCAGTTGGCCGACGACTACAACGCGGGCCGACTGAGCGAACCGGCCAGTGGCGCAACGGATTTCGATCGCTTGATCCGATCGCGCCGCCCCTCGGCGCTAGCGGGTGGCGCGGCGGCCCGCCGCAACCCGGTCCGTCGCCTGCTCACCCGCGCGTAAGCCCCGTAGTCGGCTTCCCGCGCCTGCCATCGCCTGCGCGGGAAGCCGAAACCTATGCGGGAGCGGTGTTGTCGAACTGCTTCGCGGTGTCTTCCAGCTTCGCTCGATATTGCTGCCACCAGGTCGAGTCGTGGGTGGGCATGTTGTCGTTGCCGTCACGTAGGCCCGCCGCGCCGTCGATCAACTCGCGGACGATATCGGCATGTCCGGCGTGCCGGTTGGTTTCGGCGACCACATGCACCAGGATCTGATGCAGGGTGACGGTCCGGCGGTCCTCGGGCCACCATGGGACCGAGCCCTCGGCCGTCAGCTCGAGGCTGTCGATCGTGGCGTCGGCATGTGCCCAGGCCCGACGGTAGAACCCGATGATGTCCTCGCGGGACTGTTCGGCGGTGGCCCACATGTCGGCCGTCGGATCGGCCTCGAAGTCGTATTCGGTGAGTGGTTCGCCGGATACGGGCCGGGCGAAGGTGTCGCCGAAGTAGCCGAACTCGACGGTGCCGAGGTGTTTGACCAAGCCGAGCAGGTTGGTGCCGGTCGGTGTCATCGGGCGACGCACGTCGTACTCGGACAGGCCGTCGAGTTTCCACAGCATGGCTTCACGGGCAGAGCGCAGATAACGGTGCAGGTCCGCTTTGGGGCCGGAGACAGTCATATCCTGCACTCTGCCATTTCCGCCAGGATCAGCGGGCGGTGAAGCCGCCGTCGATGGAGAGAGCCGCGCCGGTGATGAAGCTCGCCTCCTTGCTGAGCAGGTATGCACAGAACGAGGCGATTTCGTCGGGGGTGCTGATCCGGCCGAGCGGGTGCAGGGCCTTGATCGCCGCCAAACTCTCCGGGGTCGCGCCCATCGTGGCGCGGAAGGCCGGGGTATCCGTCGCGCCGGGCAGCACGGCATTCACCCGGATGCCCTGTGCCGCGGTCTCCAGCGCGACCGTGCGGGTGAGCCCGACGACACCGTGTTTCGCGGCGACATACGGTGCGACGGAACCCATTCCGACAACGCCGAGGTTGGACGCGTTGTTCAGGATGGCCCCGCCGCCCGAGGCAATGAGCGCCGGAACCTGGTGCCGCATACAGTAATACACACTTGTGAGGTTGGTATCCAGGTCGGCGCGCCAACCCGCGTCGTCGATATCCTGCACCGGGCCCATGGCGGTGACGGTCCCGGCATTGTTGAAAGCCACGTCCAGCCTGCCGAATTCGGTGAGCGCGGCCTCGGTCAGGCGGGCCACATCGGCCTCCGACGTGACATCGGTCGGCACGAACACCGCCCGTGCGCCCGTCGCGCGGACCTCCTCGGCCACCGCCTCGCCCGCGTCCTTGCCGCGCGAGCCGAGGACGACCGCGGCGCCCTCGGCCGCCAGTCGCAGGGCGACGGCCCTGCCGATTCCGGAGCTGGCGCCGGTGATCAGCGCGACCTGGTTCGCGAATCGGGTAGACATCGTTTCGATTTCCTTTCCGTCCATGCGATTTCGTCTCGGTCGACGTCATCGCGGAACCGAGTCAACCCGCTGCGGGAGCGCGCTGCTGGCGGAAAACGGTCCTGTAGTTGATGCATCATTGGTCTCGGCCTTTCGTCATACGATGCCGAAATGCTCGGCGTGAGCAATGATTTGGTTACCGACCAGTTGGTGCGTCATGACAGTGTGGGGAAGTGCCCGAAAACGGGGCGTGAGTACGGTGATGACCCGAATTTCCCTGATCGCCAAGTGGTAGCCGAATCGCCCGTGTCGCAAGGGGTTTGCGAAAGTCCAGGGGGCTGAACGGATTTGAAGAAACCGCTCTACCTGCTAATTTCTGAAATGATGGCGATCGGACAAACCTTTCGTATCAATCCGGTATCCGATAGCGCACCGAACGGTTAACCTGTAGAGGCTGTTTGGAAGACGACCGCGGCCACATGGGCCCCTGTGCACTGGACGTGGTCTCGGTACGTTGACGGGATAGCGAATGACAATAGGTCTTGGGTGCAGCATCGGCACAGTGAACTCGGTTTCGGCCTCGGTGACCGGTGAACGACCCCGACCAGCGGTACGCACGCGGCGCACCGCGGTGACCTTCGACAGCACGGGCAGCGCGCGGATCGGCGGCATACCCCAATTCACCATGGCGGTAACCGATTTCGCGGATCTGTCCCGCGATCCGGAATCGGTGGTCGTCGGCGGCAGGCTCTGGTCGCCGACGAATCTCGTCGCCGCCGTGGTGAACGGGCTGATCGAGGCGGCGGAACCGAATGCCGGAGTCGTAACCACCTATCCCGCAACCTATTCCGACAAACAGGTGGCGCTGCTGCGGCAGGCGCTCGACCTGGCGGGCGCGGCGCATGTCATGCTGGTGCCGGAGCCGGTGGCCGCCGCCGAATGGCTCGCACACGAATACGGGCCGCTGGAAACCGGCTTCGTCCTCGTCTACGACCTGGGCGGCAACTGTCTCGACGTCGCGGTGGTCCGGGTCGGCCCCGACTGGGAAAACCACCCGATGGTCGGAAAGCCCATGCGCTCATACGATTTCGGCGGGCGGCCGCTCGGCGCGATGATCGCGCGCTATGCGAAGGGTGTGCTGCCCGATCGGTCCGGATCGCTGTCCATGACATCGATCGTCGACATCGACAGCCTGCGCACCGAACACGTGCGCGATTCGCTGGAGATCGTTCGCGCCTGCGTGCGCTCGGCGGATATCACCATGTCCGATATCACCCGGGTGCTGCTGGTCGGCGGTGCGGCCCGGCCGCCCGAGGTCGCCCGCACCATCGCCGAACTCGGCCGCCCCGTGGTGATCTCGGCCGATCCGGGCCATTCCATCGCCGCGGGCGCGGCGTTCATGGCGGCCCGTACCATGGCGCCCACCGGCCCCGGCGATAACAAGACGCCGCGCGTCGCGGTATTCTCCAGCGCCGCAGCGGTTTCCGCCATGGCGATGTCCGCGATGACGGTGTTCGGCGGGCCGGGCGGCCCCGGGCCCACCGCGATACTCGACCCGTTCCCGGCGATCGACGCGCCGGTCGAAGCGCTGCTCTACGACATACACACCGAAGACCTGCTCAACCGGGATGTTCCGGTCTCCGAATGGAGTCTGTCACGCACCAGCGGCAACCCCATCGCCGGATCCGCCTACGGCCGGTTCATCACCCCCGTCGCCCGGTCCGTCCAATTGGGCCCATCCATGGCCGACAGCCTCATCGGCCACCATGCCGATCCCCGAAGCCTCAGCGACTCAATGGAATCCATGTACACCTACGCCAACCCGGCGCAGTTCGTGAACCCGCTCCCGTTCCTGCGGTCGCAACCGATCCCCGCGCCGCAATCGGGGTGGCCCCCACCGGCTCCGGTACCTCCCGCAGCGCAGCCCCCTGCCCCCGCCCCGCAGCCCCCTGCGCCGGTATCGGCTCCGGGTCCGGCTCCTGCGCCCGTCGGAGCGCCGACCACTCCCGGAACACCCACGGATACAACGGTTTCCGCGAGTACTCCGAGCAGTCCGGCCGCTTCGGGTGCTCCGGCGTCGAGTGGTGCGGGATCATCGACCGGCACGGTGTCGAGCGGTACCCAATCCGGAGCATCCGCATCGAACGGCGGGTCTACCGGTACCGTCAGCGAAACATCCTCCAGCACAAGCACTTCCAGCGGAACCACCGCGAAGGATACGTCGTCGACCAGCGGTACCTCTTCGGGCGCGTCGTCGTCGGGTAGGACTTCCTCGGGAGGCACGTCCTCCGGCAAGTCATCTTCCGACGGCAGCGCATCGGGCGCCAACAGCGGCGGCTCATCCGCGAAGGGTGACTCCACCGGCGAGAAAGCCACCACCTCGTCGCACGAAACATCGGCTAGCGGACCATCTTCCGCAGGCGCCTCGTCCGGCCGATCCGCCGAAGCCGCCGGTTCCCACGAAAGCTCGCACGACGGCTCATCCTCCGGTGGCGCGCGCGTTCACTGACCTACTGTGACGTCGTTCCCGGCGCCCGATGGTTCGCTTCTCCTTCTCCGGTCGTAGCTCGGCCCACGCTGAACCGCCCGGCGGAGACGGGATTGTCTGATGCCGTTGAATCATCCTCGAGGTGGTGCCTCGACCCTGCGATGAGGAATTCGATCGGCGAGCCCGGACCCGTTGGCGGAGCGGCCGACTCGGGGATCTCGCCGTTGGATCTGCTCGTTTCGTGACCGGTCAGGTAAGGATGCCCGCGAGCTGGTCCGTGGCTTGGATGATCCAGTCCGGATCACCGTGCTGACGGCCCCAAAGCGCGGATCTGACCGCACGAGCCTGAGCCCAGCGGCGTCCCCGATCGCGGTCGATATCGGCCGCGTCGCAATACATGTCGAGTCCGCGCAGCAGGTTGGCCTCGGGGTCGGGGGTGAACAGCAGCGGGGCGAAACGGCGACTGCGGATCACGGTGGCGGTGTCGTATGCGGGGTCACCGACATAGCCTTTAGGGTCGATCGCCATCAGGTGTTCGCGTCCGCCGATCAGGACATTGCTGTCGCTCAGGTCGCCGTGGACGAGGGTTTCGGGTTGGTCGGGGCCGAGTTCGCGAAGGGTGGCCAGGGCCGCGTCCACAACTGCGCGAGGCAGGGGATTGCCGAGTTCGGCTGCGGTGGTGCGGATCTCGTGTTCCCAGTCGGTGACCATATCGCTGATGCGCGGGAGTCCCGCTGGCGCGTCCACCGACAGTTGTCGCGACAATTCGCCCAACGCGGTGACGGCTTGGTCGAAATCGGTGACCTCGGCGAGCGTCGCGTGTCCCGATCGTTCGAGCAGCATCGCGAATCGGTCATCGTCGCGGGCGTAGAGGTGCACCGCGCCGCGCCCGTTCCATACGGTGAACGCATCGGGTTCGTGCACGTTGCCCGGATGGGGAAACGACACCTTCACCACCGCCGCGGGCAGGTCCGGATGCTGAACGGGCACAACGATTCCGACATGTCCGTGCATGATGGGCCCGTCCGGTGTACAAGACCAGCGTTGCAGCAGTTCGTCGACGAGGCCGGGGAGTGCGTCGAGCCATGCCTGGCCGGATTCTCTTTCGCGCAGCACTGTCTCGCGGGCGAATTCGTCGGGGATGTCGATCACACCCCGACTGTAAACATGCCGAAGAATCAGGTCGTCGGCTTCACCGGTCTGTGCCTCGCACACTGCGCCGACGACGGCGAGTGGTACATGGGCCACCGGGGCGAACCGGGGGAACCGATCTTCTGCTGGTCCAGCTACGGTGCGGACGGCCTGTAGGACGACTCCCGAGCACCAACCGGACCGCAGGGCCGCCCGCCGGTCGGCTCAGGCGGTTCCAGCGAGTAAAGCGGTGTCGGCGTCGGAGTTGGGGGCCAGGTCGGCGGGGTTGGTGTTCGCACCGCAAAGGATGGCGCACAGTTTCTCGCCGGGCGCTGGACGGTAGGCCTGAACCCCGTCGAATTCGGTGACGGCGGCGAAAGCGGTTGCGGCGCCGTTCTCTACGGCTATCCGGCGGCAGTCCCAGAGCGCGGCGCGTGCGGCGACGATGGCCGGGTCGGGGACGAGAATCGAACGGACGTCATAGTTTTGGGCCGCATGCAGGGCCAGCTCGGTCACCCGGGCGGCCCCGAGCGAGTCGGCCGCGATGGAGTCGACCGGCCCGTCCACCACCCGGCCCGCCTCGATCGCGACGTTGAGCGCGCGACAGTTCGCCGGTTCGACGGCCACCGTACGGATGCCGAAATGCGCTGCCACGGTGGCGATTCCGGCGAACAGCCCGCCACCGCCGACGGCGACGACAACGGTGTCGAGATCAGGCAGCTGTCGCCGGATTTCCAGCATGAGCGTGCCAGCGCCCGCGGCGATCAGCTCGTTGTCGTACGCATGCGACAGTAGTGCGCCCGATGTGGCGGCGAATTCGTGGCAGGCGGCCAGCGCCTCGTCGTATCCGGTGCCGACCAAGCGCACATCGGCGCCGTATTCGACCAGCCGGTCGACCTTTATGGCTGGTGCGGTGGTCGGCACGAATACGGTGGCGCGCACACCCTGTTGCCGCGCCGCCCACGCACAGGCCAGCCCGGCATTGCCGCCGGAGGCGATGGTCACCCCGGCCGCGGGGAGGGTGCCGCCCTCCCGGTGCGCCCGGATGAAATTCTGTGCGCCGCGCGCCTTGAACGAACCCGTGTGCTGCATGAATTCCAGCGCCAGCCACGCCTGGCACGGTTCGTCACCCGCCGCGCGGACGACGCCGTGATCCATCGGCGCGATCGTCACCGGACGCACCTGTCCGGCGATCCGCGCCGCGGCGGCCTCGACCTCGGAATAGTTCAGTTCCATTGCACTCCCTGGTATTCCACCCCGCCGTGCGGCGGCGCGCGGATAGATACACCGTATCGTACGATGTCTCCCATGCCTAGACATTCGGCGGCCCTGACACGGGCGACGCAGGAGCGGATCGCCGCGACGGCACTCGCCATCATCGACGCCGAGGGTCCCGACGCGCTGAGTTTCCGCGCGGTGGCCGCCCGCCTCGATATCTCGCATGCCACGGTGCAGCGCCGCTGCGGCGATATCGCGGGCCTGCTGGATCTGTGCGTCGATCATCTGGTGAGCGCGCTACCCGAGCCGTCGCCCGGCGCCGCGTGGGCCGAGGCGACGGAGATCCGTTTCCGCGGGCTCTACCGGCTGTTGATCGCGCACACCGGCCTGGCGGCGCTGCGCGGCGCGCGCTCCTGGCTCGGACCGCGCATCCTGGAACGCCTGGTCGAGCCGCAGCTCGCGGACAATATCGCGGCGGGAATGTCGCTGGCCGAGGCGATTTCCACCTATCGTCAGCTGTATCTGTTCACCCTCGGCGCCGCGAATTTCGTCGACCACCGCGATCCGAAATCGAGTCGCCGCCGCACCCGCGCGACGCTCGCCACCCTGGACCCAACCGAATTCCCCTGCCTGACTACGGATTTCGACACGATCGCCGACGCCCTCGTCGATCACGAGGTGTACTACGAAGGTCTGCGCCGCCTGATCGCCGCCGCCCCCGTGCGGTAGTTCATATCGAATCGACAACCGCGGGTGGCGATCTCGAAGCAACCCGGGGACGCGGGATACCCCGGCGGGGCACAATGGTCCGATGGAAGTCGGAGGGGGAGCGCCCGAGCTGATCGCGCTGGATGTGGACGGCACCCTGCTGCAGACCGGTATGCCGGTGAGCGCGCGCGTCGCCGATGCCGTCCGGGCGGCGGTTGCCGCGGGTGCGCACGTGGTGGTGAGCACCGGCCGGACGCTGCTGGCCACCCGCCCGGTGCTGGCCGAACTCGGGCTCGTCGACGGCCACGCCCTGTGCTCGAACGGCGCGGTGCATATCGATGTCGCGCGCGGCGCCCCGGTCACCGTGCAGTCGTTCGATCCGGCGCCCGCGGTGTCGGCGCTGCGAAAGCTGTTCCCGGAGATGATCTTCGCGGTGGAGAAGGTCGGCGTCGGCACCTGGGCCACCGGGGTCGGACCGGCCGGGTACACCCTCGGCGAATTCCTGCTCGTCGATCACGGTGAGTTGAGCGCGGAGCCGACCCCGCGACTGAACTGCTGGCTGCCGAACGGAACGCTCGCGGATATGTTGCTCGCCTTGGCGGCGTTCGAAGTGCCGGGCGCGAGCTGGGTGCACGGCGAATTCGGGCCGTGGCTCACGGTTTCCCGGCAGGGCGTCTCCAAAGGCTGGGCGCTGGAACGCCTTCGGTGCGCGCTCGGCATCCCGACCTCGGCCACCCTCGCCATCGGCGACGGCTACAACGACCGCGAAATGCTGAACTGGGCCGGGCATTCCGTCGCCATGGCCAACGCGCCGGACGACGTCAAGGAGTACGCCGACGAGGTCACCGGCGATGTGCTCGACGACGGTGTCGCGGCGGTGCTGGAACGCTGGTTCTGATTCAGGCCAGATCGATCTGCGCGACCATCGGCGTCGTCGGTCCGGCGGAGCCGGCGACCGGTTCGGCGGTGATGGTGACCAGCCGGATGTCCTCGGGGAGGTCGGCGACGAGTTCGGTGCTCCGGCCCGCCGTTCGCATCATGCCCGCCGACCGCGCCGTCCCGTCGTGGCGGACCAGCCACAGCTGATATTCGTGCTCGTTGTCCAGCGCAGGCAGCCCGAAGGCGGAGACCGCCACCTTCCCGACGCTCTGTGAGAGCACCGCGGTAGCCGATCCACCCCCGACCACGACGACGCCGTCCCTGGTCACGGCGTCGCGAGCCCGCCGAACCTGCTCCAGCGGCACCGGGGCGCCCGCCTCCTGTTCGTGATCGAGCAGGAGCAGTCCGCCGACGAAGGTCGCGGCGGCCGCGGTGGCGGCGAGCCCGGCGGCGATCCGGGTGGTCCACCGGTGGCCGCCGGTGCGCGCCGGTTCGGTGTCGAATTCGAAGGGCGGCATAATCGATGTGCCGGCGAGGTCGTCGAGCGGCGGCATGACGGCGGTGCTGTCGAGCCGCTGATGCGCCCGGATATCGGCCAGTACCTTGACTTTCACCGCCTCGGCTCGGGCCGGTGGCAGTGCGAGCGCCAATCGCGCTGTCACCGAGCGTAATTCGGCGATCTCCCGGCGACAGTCCGGACAATCGAGCAGATGTGATTCGAAGGTGGCCCGCTCGATGGCGTTCAATGCGTCGAGTACGTAAGCGCCGGTGTCGGAACGGGTTTCGCAGGTCATGCCCGAACCTCCATATCGCGCAGCGTGATCAGGCCGTCGCGCATATTCGATCGCACGACCGTGACGGATTCGGCCAGCGCGGTGGACACCTCGTGATCGGTGTAGCCGCCGTAGTAGGCGAGGATCAGTGACCGCCGCTGTGGTTCGGTGAGCTGGTTCAGCGCGGCCGACACCGGGTCGTGCGCCAGTTCGTCGAGCGTGCCCGCCTCGTCGAACCGCTGCCCGGTGCGTCGATCGCGTGCGTGCTCGTAGCGCACCCGGTCGACCGCGCGCTGGTGCGCGATGGTCAGCACCCAGGCCAGCGCGCCGCCGTCGGCTTCACCGAACCGGTTCGCCTTCAACCAGACCTCGAGCAGCACCTCCTGGGCCACCTCTTCGGCAAGGTCCCGGTCGTGCAGGATTCGGGTGACGATGGCGAGCACCGGCCCGGCGATCGCGTCGTAGAGCTCGGCGAAGGCGTGCTCGTCGCCGCAGGCGACGCGGCCGAGCAACCGCTCGAGCGGTGCGGCGGTGGGTACTGCTCGGGTGCGACTGACCATGCGGTGTCCTTCCAAGCTCGACCGGGGCCGACGGCTGGTGTGTGCCAGATCATAGGACCCCGGTCGTATCGCAACGCCTCGGCTACCTGTTTCGCGCGCATCGATTCCGCAACAACCTGCACGGTCGCGCCCGTTATCGGTGGGGTGCGACCGCCGCTCGGCGGCTCGCAATCGATGGGAAAACGCTGCGCGGCAGTGGGATCGGTCAGTCGACTCCGCCGGTCCGCGCCAGCACCTCCAGGTAGTGCGGGTTCGACATCAACCCGAGCACGTTGCCGAACGGATCGACCACCGAGGCCGTGATGAAATCACCGTCGCCGTGCCTGGTGACCGGCAGGTACAGTGTCGCGCCGAGTTCGAGCAACCGCGCGAGCGTGCCGTCGAGGTCGTCGACATGCCAGTTCAGGATGGCCCCACCGGGCGGATTCTTGGCGCCGGCCGGGCCGTACGCGCGATTGATGATGCCGAATTCGTGCTGGTAATCGCCGAGCCGCCACTCGAGGTAGCCGCCGGGCACCTGGTAGTACGGCTCGATACCGAAGAACTCGGTGTACCAGGCTCGGGCCGCCGCCAGGTCGTCGGTGTAGAAGGTGCTGGTCGCCATTCCGCGCAACATTTCGGATCTCCTTCGGGTCGTTTCGACTTGCTTGTATCCATCGTCGAGCCCAAAGTGCGCACCGAATGAGCACTTTTATCGGCAGAATCAAATCATGCGAGCGGACAGGTTGGTGGCCACCCTGCTGCTGATGCAGGCGCGTGGCCGGGTCACCGCGGCGGAACTGGCCGCGGAGTTGGAGATTTCGGTGGCGACGGCCCGCCGCGACCTCGAGGCGCTCTCGGCGGCGGGCGTTCCGGTCTATCCGCAGCCGGGCCGGGGCGGTGGCTGGTCGCTGATCGGCGGCGCGCGCACCGATCTCACCGGATTGACGGCGGGTGAGGCCAGGGCGCTGTTCCTGCTGGCCGGGCCGACCGCGGGGTCGGTGCCCGAGGCGAAGTCGGCGCTGCGAAAGTTGGTGCGCGCGTTACCGCAGACGTTCCGGGGTGATGCGCAGGCGGCCGCCGACGCGGTGATCATCGATCCGGCGCGCTGGGGTCAGCCGAATCGCGAGATACCCGCCCTGGTGGGTCTGCTGCAGCGTGCGGTGGTGCAGCGCAACAAGGTTCGCTTCGGATATCGGAGTAGGGGCGCTGCGCCGTCCGAACGCATCGTCGACCCATGGGGTTTGGTCGACAAGGACGCCGACTGGTATCTCATCGCCGGAACGGAGCAGGGGCAGCGCACATTTCGGGTCGACCGCATATCCGATGCGGTGGTGACGGACGAAACGGCGCACCGGCCGGCGGATTTCGACCTCGACGCCGCCTGGGCGCGGGTGGTGGACGAAATGGAGCGGCGGCGCGCCGAAACCTCCGCCACCGTGCTGATCACCGCCCACCTGCTTCCGGTGCTGCGGAAACAGCAGGGCCGCAACTGTGTTCCGGACGGCGAAGCGTCCGACGGACGGGCTCGGTGCCGCGTCACCGCGCCGACGCCGCACATGCTCGCCCAGCAACTGGCGGGCTGGGGCGCCGATATCGAAGTGCTCGGGCCGGAATCGGTCCGGCAGGAACTGGTCGCCATCGGGCGGGAGCTGGTCGACCGGTACCGGTGAATCCGAGGGCTCGCCGCGCGAATTTCAGGGCGGGGATCGCGGTCTGTCCGATTCGGCTATGTGAATCGAAATCCATTGTGACAGAAGGAATAACGCGTTCATCCCGGTTTTGGTGATGTCTGAAGTGTCCGATATGTTGGGGCGTTCGGCCCGATGTGGGCCGGGCAGCTGATTCGAGACGTCCGATGCGGACGTCAGGGGAAGGGATAACGAATATGGTCCGTCGGACCTTTGGGCGCACCGGTCTCAAGGTGATCGCAGCCGCACTGCCGTTGGCGGTCGGAGTCATGTTCTCCGGTGTGGCCGCGGCCGATCCGGGGCCGGTGGCCTCGGCGGCCGCGCCGGTCGCGCTCGTGCAGTCCGCTGCCGAGGTCTCCGCGCCGGTCGCGTCGCAGCCGGTGGTCGAGGCGCCGGTCGCGCAGCCCGTCGCCGCGGTGCAGGCGCCGGCCGCCACCCCGGTGGCCGGACTGCCGTTGGATGAGGTCGCCACCAATCCCAATGCGCAGAACCACGATCCGCTGGCCAACGGCGCGGTCGCGGGCATCATGGCCGGCGCCGCCGCATCCGGCATCCTGGGTGCGGTGAGCGGTCTCGGCATCATGAGCATCCCGCTCGCGATCAGCGGCGCCATCTCCGGCGCGCTGTGGGGTGCGGTGATCGGCCTGGTGGTCGGCGCGGTCGCGCCGCAGGCCGTGCCGCAGGTGCTGCCCTGATAGGGTGATACCGGGCCGTGTCGAGGACGAAAGTCCTTGACACGGCCCGTTTTTCGTTCAGTGGGCGGAGACGCGCCGACCCAGCGCGCGAATCACCTCGGCGGCCACCACCGCGTGCCCGCTCGCGGTGAAATGGATGAGATCCGCGCTCATCAGATCCGGGCGCAGCCGCAGCGGATGGTCCCAGAAGTCCACCAGCACAGCGTCATAGCGCGCGGCCGTCGCCCGAATGACCTCGTTCACCCTGGCCATCGGCGCGCGCATCGGCCGCATCGGCGCCATCCGCTCGAGATCCCAAACATCGGCCATGGTGAACGTCGACAGCTGCGCACCCGTCCGGGCCAGCGCGCCGAAGAGGGTATCGAGATTGGTGCGCAGGGCGGCGATGCTGCCGTGGCCGGTGAACAAATCGTTTCCGCCGCAGACGATGTGCACCAGATCGGGCCGGAATTCGATGATCTCGTCGAGCTGTTCGGCGACGACCTGTGCGCTGGTCGCCCCCTGCCGGCCGGTATTGCGGTATGCCACAGCGGGTTCGATCGAGGTGAGGATATCGGCGACGCGGTCGGCCCAGCCGAGGTTCAGATAGCCCGGGCTGGGATCGCGCACTCCCTGGGCGATGGAATCGCCGAGTACCGCGAACCGCCGCCACGGTGCGTCGCCGAGCAGGCGGCGGGCGGCTTCGGTGGACAGCAGCATCGGGTCGTCGGCCTCGGTGTGAATATCGTTGCTTGTCACCATGTCTCCTGTCAGGCCGGTTCGTTCGCGGCGTGGGTGGGGATCGCCAGTACTGCGGCCGCGACGACGGAGATCCCGGCGCATACGGCGAACAAGGTGTGGAAGGCCGACAGCGCATTGTCCGCGTTGGCCGCGAATATCGCGGCCGATACGGCGACTCCGAGCGCGCCGCCGACCTGGCGAGCGGTGAGATTCATTCCGATACCGGCCGCGAACCGTTGCGGCGGAAGCGAACTCGCGGCCGCGGTACCGAGCACGGTCACCACGATGCCGACCCCGCCGCCGCCGATCAGCCCGGCGGGCACCCAGGCCGACCACAGCGCGGGGATCGTGCCGAACGCATCGGAACTCATCCAGCCTGCGGTGGCCGAGAACATCAGTGCGCCAACGACTCCCAGCCAACGGCGCGGTGCGGGGCCGGTGACCCGCCCGGCCAGCGTCGCGGTCACCATGGACGACACGGCTCCGACGGTCAGCGCGGCGGCCGAACCGAGCACCGAATACCGCCAGATCGCGTCCAGGAACAGCGGTCCCGCGAGCAGCCAGGCGAACATCGCCGCACCGAAGACGAACAATACCGCGTTCGCCTGCGCGTACGGCCTGCTCCGCCACAGCTCGACGGCAATGGCAGGATTGTGGTGCCGTGTCGAACGAGCAAGTGCCGCAAGGAGTATCAGCCCGCCGAGGATCAGCGCGGTGAGCGTGCCCGGAGCGGTCCAGCCCCAGCGCTGGCCCTCGGTGACGCCCGCGACCACCGCGCCGAGTCCGGCGGCCACGGCGACGGTGCCGAGCGGATCGGGCAGTGCGCCCGCGGACCCACGTGCGTCCGGGATCCGCAGCCCGGGCACGATCAGCAGTAACGCGACCGGAATATTGATCATGAACACGGCGCGCCAGCCGAAGACGTCGACCAGCGCGCCACCGAGCGCCGGACCCACGACAGCGGCGAATCCGCCTGCGGCGGACCAGGTTCCGATGGCGGCGCCGATGCGTTTGCGCGGTGTCACGCTCAGCACGAGCCCGAGTGCGGATGGCACCAGCGCCGCCGCGGTCGCGCCCTGGAGCACCCGGCCCGCGATCAGCCAACCCGCGCCGGGCGCGAGTCCGCACAGCAGCGAGGTGAGGGCGAATCCGGCGAGTGCGATGAGGAAGAGCCTGCGCCGCCCGAATATGTCGGCGAAGCGGCCCGCCGGGGTGAGCAGTGCCGCGAATGCCGCGGCGTAACCGCTGACCACCCAGGTCAGGGTGGCGGTCGGCGTGCCGGGATAGTCGCGGGCGATGGCGGGGAAAACTACGACCGACCGTTCGTATATGCAAGGCGGAGATGGAAGAATGGACCCGTGACCACCCCGAACACCACCTCCGACCAGCAGGGAACCGATCAGCGCCTGGCCAAGGGCGCCCGCGCCAGAGCCGCCATCGCCCGGCACGCGGTCGACGTCGCCTCGGTCGAGGGGTTGAACGGGGTGACCATCGGCAGGCTCGCCACCGACCTCGGCATCAGCAAGAGCGGTATCGCCACCCTGTTCGGCAGCAAGGAGGCGCTGCAGGTGGCGGCGGTGAAGGCGGCCAGGGAAGTGTTCATCGAGGAGGTCGTCGCCCCGGCCATGTCCGAGCCGGGCGGGCTGCCTCGGCTGCGGGCGCTGATCGATGGCTGGTTCGAGCACATCACCAGCCCGGTCTTTCCCGGCGGCTGTTTCCGCGTCGCCACCATCGCCGAATTCGACAGCAGGCCCGGCCCGGTCCGCGATGTCATCGCCGAAGACCACCGCGACTGGCTCACGTTGCTGGCCAAGGAGATTCGCCGCGCACAGGAACAGGGGCGGCTCGGTGCCCGCGACGCCGACATGATCGCGTTCGAACTCGACGCCGTGGTATCCGCGGCCAATACCGCGCGTCAGATGGGCGACGAACCGGGCGTGGCCACCGCGCGCGCCATCATCGATCGGTTGCTGACCTGAAACTCTTTGCCGGACACGCTACTTCGACATGCCCGAACGGGTACGCGGCGCGGGCGTAAGATCGCGGACATCCGCGGTGGCCCGAGGGAACGGGGACGAAGATGGACTCCAGGATCATCGGTGGCGTCATGCCGGTGCTCGAGATCACGCTGGACCCGGGCGACCGGCTCAATGCCGAGGCCGGACAGCTGTCCTGGATGACGGAGTCCATCCGGTTGCACACCTCCACCAAAGGGGCCAGCTCGAGTTTGTTCGGCGCGGTGCGGCGGGCGGCCAGCGGCGGCGGCCTGTTCATGACCGAATACACCGCGGCGAAAATGCCTGGGCGAGTGGCATTCGCGGCCAAATTGCCCGGCCATATCGTTCCGGTCGCCCTACAGCCGGGCGGGGAATATCTGGTGCACCGGCACGGATTTCTCTGCGCCACCGCCGATGTGCGCCTGGCGCTCAGCTTTCAGCGGCGGCTCGGCGCGGGCATCTTCGGCGGCGCCGGCTTCACCCTGCAAAAGCTGAGCGGCTCGGGCAACGCGTGGATCGAACTCTCGGGCGAGATAGTGCCCTACACCCTCGCCCCCGGCGAAACCCTGCGGGTACACCCCGGCCACATCGGAATGTTCGACGCCTCAGTAGATTTCGACATCACCATCATCCGCGGCGTCCGCAACATCCTCTTCGGCGGCGACGGCCTCTTCCTCGCCCAACTCACCGGCCCCGGCCGCGTCTGGCTGCAATCCATGACAATCAGCAACCTGGCCCACGCCCTCACCCCCTACCTGCCATCAGCGGGCGGGTAGTCGAGGGACACCCCTGCCCACGCACACCGAATTACGTACGCACACAAAGCTGAAAAGCGGTCCTCGCGTCCCGTCTGCGAGCCGAGCACCCCGTACAACGAATGCGCGGTTCGAAGACGAGGTGCGGCTGTACCCGGACGTGCTGGCTCCTGCTACCCGATCGTCGGGATGAATTCCGGCGCGCGTCGAGCGGGAGCGGCATTCTCGAATGCGGCGGCGAACGCCAGAACCCGGGCATCGGCCCACCGCTGGGTGAAGAACGACACTCCGATCGGTAGTGGTCCGGCGAACCCGGCTGGTATCGAGATATTCGGGTACCCGGCCGCCGCTGCCGGTGTGGCGGACTGGATCCCGATCGTGTCGCCGGTGGTGTAGTTGGTCTTCCATGCGGGGCTGTTGGTGGGGGCCATGATGGCGTCGAGGTGGAACTTCGCTAGGGTTTCGTCGATCGACCGGCGGGCCAGGTCGGTCGCGGTGGCCCGCTGCTGCCGGTAGGTCGGGTCGGTCGAATCCGGTGCCTGGGCGGCCATTTCGAAGATCTCCTGCCCGAACCTCGACAGCTCGATCGAGTCGTTGCGGTTGAACGTGATCAGCTCGTCGAGGGTGGCGGGATGTCCCGGCCGGTGCGTGAGGTAGGCGTTGAGGTCGTGCCGGAATTCGGTGAGCAGAGCCGGGAACTCGTTGGCACCGATCGTGTCCTGGTAGGGCAGGTCGACGTCGACGACGGTGGCGCCCTGCGCGGTGAGCGTCTGTACGGCGTCCTGCACCACCCGGTCCACGTCGATGTCCGCACCGGACATTCGCCAGACGCCGATCCGGCTGCCGCGCAAGGCATCTGGCCGCAGTAGCGCGGCGTAGTCCTGCGGCTGGTCCGCTGGGATCGCCGTGGTCGCGGGGTCCGCGGCGTCGGCCCCTTGCAGCATGGAGAGTGTGATGGCGGTGTCGACGACATGGCGGGCCATCGGGCCGGCGGTGTCCTGCTCGGCGGAGATCGGTACCACGCCGGTCCGGCTGACCAGGCCCAGCGTCGGCTTGTGCCCGACCACATCGTTGATCCCGGCGGGGCAGACTATCGATCCGTCGGTCTCGGTGCCGATTGCCACCTGAGCCAGCGTCGCCGCGACGGCGGCGCCCGAACCCGACGAGGAGCCGCATGGATTCCGGTCGAGCACGTAGGGGTTGTTGGTTTGGCCGCCGACCCCTGACCATCCGGAGGTCGACTTCGTGGATCGGAAGTTGGCCCATTCGGAGAGGTTGGTCTTGCCCAGGATCACCGCTCCGCCGCGTTCGAGTCGTTCGGCCAGCGGTGCGGTAGCGGCGGGCCGGGATGGCGGCAGCGCGCGCGAGCCTGCCGTGGCGGGCTGGACCTGGGTGTCGATGTTGTCCTTGAGCAGCACGGGAATTCCGTCGAGCGGACTGTTCACCCGGCCCGCCAAGTGGCGCGCGTCGGAGGCGGCGGCCTCGGCGAGGGCGAGCGGGTTGCGGGAGATGACGGAGTGGATCTTGCCGTCCACGGCGTCGATTCGGTGCAGGTAGGCCAGGGTGAGCTGCACCGAGGTGAGCTGCCCGTGGTCCATCCGCTGCTGCAGGTCGGGAATGGTGGCCGTGTTCAGATCGAAGCCCAGGACTGCGGGGTCTTGGGGCGCGCCGACGTCGACGGAGACGGGGAGCGGCGTCGCGACGGCAGCGGCGAACGCGATGAGCACGGCCGAGATGCGCACGGGGAACATGCATCCCATACCACTCGTGGGAACGGGAACCGGTCAACCCTGCTGCGAACGACCGCCGACCCCTAGGCCATTTTCCGCTACTCTGCCTGTGGATCGCTCGAATACGGCACATCGAACCCGTCGCTGACTCGGCGATAAGTTACCGGTGGGCCCGCGACAGTTGATGACGTGGGCCCACCAGTAAACCACCACCGAAGCGCGACCGGACTCTCAATTCACGTGTGGCCCGCATGGTCATTGCCGATCCCGTTGACGCGCAACGCCAATCAGGAACGTTGGGCTCAGGCTGTGCGGGCGAGGATGGTGGGGATGGCCGCCGCATAGCGGTCGAGGACGATCTCGGTTAGGGCGGGGTGGGGGCCGATTGCGTTGGCGTGGGGGATGTTCGGGGCGGCCGAGAGTAGGCGGTCGGTGAGTAGGCCGGGGGCCAGGAACCAAGGGGCGACCAGGAGGTGGGTGGCGCCTCGGGTGGTTAGGCGGGAAATGGCTTGGGGGAGTGATGGTTCGGTGGTCGCGAAGCAGATATCGGTGTGCCAGCCGGTGATCGCGGCGAGTCTGCGGGCGACGGCGGCGGTCCGGGCATTCGCGGCGGCCGATGACGAGCCGACGGCGGCGACCGCCACGCCGATGCTCCCGGCGCTGTGCCCCGCTGCGAGCAGTTCGAGTTCAGTGGGCATCGGCTGGGCTGCCGATAAGAGAGGCCTGGCATCGGTTTCGCGCGGGCCGACGGAGTCGACTGGCGTGCCGGTCTCGGGCCCATACGAATGTTGTTGCGCGGCAATGATATCCACTACCCGGTCGCGCAGCGCACGCACCAGCCGCGGATCGGGACCCAGGACATCGGCCTGCGTCAGCCGCAGCAGCGGATGCCTGGAGCGGGCGGCGTCGAGTATCCCGGGGAGATCCACTCGCGCGTGGAATGCGCTGCCCAACAGCAGCGGTACCACCACCGCACGCGTATGTCCTTGCGCAGCAACCGCATCGATAACCTGGTCGACCGAGGGCGCGTTCAGGTCGAGGAAAGCGAGGCGCACATCGATACCCGGCCGTGCCGCCGCGATATCGGCGACCACCGCCGCCATGGTTGCCGCCGACCGCGGATCCCGGCTGCCGTGTGCGACGGCGATCAGCGCGGGAACATCCCCTGCCGTCGCCGCCTCGGTCGTGTCGATGGATGCCGCCGCATCGGGCCGTGATGTGATGGGCTTCGTCACGGCGGCGACCGGTGCCAGGGTGTTCCTCGGAGTCACGAGCCCAGGGCGCTGAGCCGTGCCGAGGCGCGGCGCCGTATCGAAGCGCGATGGTACTGCGCCGAAGGCGCCGGAAGCAGCGGGAAACATTGGCGCCCAGTCCATCTCAGGCCCCGGTGCCGACCTCGACGGCGGTCAGCACGTCGCCGACCAGTCCGGCGGCGAGGGTGTTGCCGCCGGAGGGATCGATGAGGAGGAAGCTGCCGGTATGGCGGTTGACCCGGTAGTCGTCGGCGGCGATCGGTTCGGCGAGGCGGATCGAGATGCGGCCGATATCGTTGAGCGCCAGGGTTTCCGGGGCGGGTTCGGCGGTGAGGCGCTGTTCGTCGAAGCGCTCCAGCAGCGCGCCGACGATGGCCTGGGTGGTGCGGGTGCCGTGCTTGAGCAGCAGGCGAGCGCCGGGGCGCAGCGGTTTGTCGCCGAGCCAGCAGACGGTGGCGTCGAAGCTGTCGATCGGTTCCGGTGCGTCGGCGGGGGAGGCGAGGATATCGCCGCGGGAGATGTCGACGTCGTCGGTCAGCAGCAGGGTGACGCTGCGGCCGGTCTGCGCGACGGCCAGCTCACCGTCGGGAGTGTCGACGCGGGCGACGGTGGTGCGAATACCCGAGGGAAGCACCACGATCTCGTCACCGGGCGAGACCGAACCGGCGGCGATCTGTCCGGCGTAACCGCGGTAGTCCGGGTATTCGGCGGTGCGCGGCCGGATGACGTACTGCACGGGGAAGCGGAAGCCGAGCGCATGTTTGCCCGCCGAATCCGCGTCCACCGGAACGGATTCCAGGTGTTCGATGAGCGAGGGCCCGTCGTAGTACGGGGTATTCGCGGAGCGCGACGCGATATTGTCGCCGTGCAGCGCGGACACCGGAATCTCCAGCACATCCTCGCGCGCCCAGCCGAGTGTGCTTGTCAGCGTGGCGAATTCGGCGGAGATATCGGCGAACACCTGGGCCGCGTCGTCCACCAGGTCGATCTTGTTCACCGCGAGCACCAGTTTCGGCACCCCGAGCAGCGCCAGCACCGCCGCATGCCTGCGCGTCTGCTCGACGACGCCCTTGCGCGCGTCGACCAGCAGGATCACCAGTTGCGCGGTGGACGCGCCGGACACCGTGTTGCGGGTGTACTGCACATGCCCCGGTGTGTCGGCGAGCACGAAAGACCGCTTGGGCGTAGCGAAGTAGCGGTAGGCGACATCGATGGTGATGCCCTGCTCGCGTTCGGCGCGCAACCCGTCGACGAGCAGTGAAAGATCCGGGGTGGCGAGACCCTTGTCCACCGACGCGCGGGTGACGGCGTCGATCTGGTCGGCCAGTACGGATTTCGTGTCGTAGAGCAGCCGCCCGACCAGGGTGGACTTACCGTCGTCGACTGAACCGGCGGTAGCCAGCCGCAATAGGTCGGCCATCAGAAATATCCTTCTCTCTTACGATCTTCCATCGCGGCCTCGGAAACCCGGTCGTCACCGCGGGTTGCGCCGCGTTCGGTGAGCCGGGACGCCGCCACCTCGGCGAGGATGTCCTCATTCGTCGCCGCCTCGGAAAGTATTGCGCCGGTGGATGATCCGTCACCGACGGTGCGGTAGCGCACCGAACGGACCTCCAACGTCTCGTCCTCGCGCGGGCCACCCCATACGCCTGGCGTCATCCACATGCCGTCGCGCTGGAACACCGGACGCTGATGGGCGTAGTAGATGCTGGCGAGATCCACGTTCTCCCTGGCGATGTAGCGCCAGATGTCGAGCTCGGTCCAGTTGCTGAGCGGGAAGACCCGCACATGCTCACCCGGCGCGTGCCGCCCGTTGTACAGGTTCCACAGCTCGGGCCGCTGCCGCTTCGGATCCCACTGCCCGAATGCGTTGCGTAGCGAGAAGATTCGCTCCTTGGCCCGGGACCGCTCCTCGTCGCGGCGCCCGCCGCCGAAGACGGCGTCGAAGCGGTGCTCACCGATCGCGTCCAGCAGCGGGACGGTCTGCAACGGGTTGCGGATGCCGTCGGGGCGCTCGGTGAGCCGCCCGTCGGCGAGGTAGTCCTCGACGCGGGCGACATGCAGGCGCAGCCCGTACTTTTCGACGATCCTGTCCCGGAATTCGAGCACCTCCGGCAGGTTGTGCCCGGTGTCGACGTGCAGCAGCGCGAACGGCAGCGGCGCGGGCCAGAACGCCTTCAACGCCAGATGCAGCAGCACCGTCGAGTCCTTGCCACCGGAGAAGAGGATCACCGGCCGCTCGAATTCGCCTGCCACCTCACGGAATACGTGGATGGATTCGGATTCGAGCGCGGCGAGCGTGTCGAATTCGCTGATTCCGAGTGAACGTGCGCTGATGGTTTCGGTCATGATTGATGCAACCCGCATTCGGTCTTGGCGAGGCCGGCCCAGCGGCCGCTTCGCGGATCGGATCCCGGCTCCGGCTTCCGGGTGCACGGAGCGCAGCCGATGGACGGATATCCCTCCTCCACCAGAGGATTGACGAGGATGCCGTGCTGTTCGATGTAGGACTGCATCTCGTCGTCGGACCAGGCGGCGATCGGGTTGATCTTCACCAGTCCGAAGGCCTCGTCGAACGAGATCAGCGGTGCGTTGGCCCGGGTCGGCGCCTCGACGCGGCGGATACCGGTGACCCACGCGTTGTACCCGGACAGCGACCGCCGCAGCGGCACCACCTTGCGCAGGCGGCAGCATTCGTTCGGGTCGCGCGCGAACAGATCCTTGCCCAGCAACCGATCCTGTTCGGCCACAGTGTGTTCCGGTCGGACGTTGACCACGTTCACCCCGTAGACGGCCTCGACCGCGTCGCGGGTGCCGATGGTTTCGGCGAAGTGGTAGCCGGTGTCGAGGAACAGCACGTCCACTCCGGCGCGGACCTGCGCCGCGAGCTGCACGAGCACACCGTCCTGCATATTCGATGCGACGATATAGCCGGTGCCGAAGGTGCGGTCGGTCCATTCGAGCAGTTCGGTGGCGGTGGCGTCGGGGCCCAGTTCGGCCGCACCGCGCTCGGCGATTGCTCGCAGTTCGCTCTCGTCCAGTTTCGCCAGCGTTGCTTCAGTCATCGGCCTGCTCCTTACCGTGGAGATCCGCTCGTAACTCCAGCACAAACCCGTGAGCTGAGGGTTCGCTGTGAGATCGCGATGGGATCTCCGAGAACGTCGTCGTCATCACCGCAGATCCGCCTCGTCAGCGCGGACTGCCCATTGCGCGAACCGTTCGCCCTCGTCGCGGTTCTTGATGAAGTTGCGCACCAGCCGCTCGATGTAGTCGCCGAGTTCGGCGCTGGTCACCTTGTGCTGGCGCAACTTCCGGCCGAACGCGCTGTCGAAGCCGAGGCTGCCTCCGAGATGAACCTGGAAACCCTCCACCTGATTCCCGTTGCCGTCGTCCACCAGCTGACCCTTGAAGCCGATATCGGCGATCTGGGCGCGGGCGCACGAATTCGGGCAACCGTTGATATTGATGGTGATCGGCACGTCGAGTTGCGCGTTGATATCGGCCAGCCGCTCCTCCAGTTCGGGGGCGAGCGCCTGCGACCGCTTGCGGGTCTCGACGAACGAAAGCTTGCAGAACTCGATACCGCTGCACGCCACCAGATTTCGCCGCCAGATCGATGGACGCGCCTGTAGCCCGAGCGGTTCCAGCTCGGCGATGAGCTCGTCGACCTTGTCGTCGGCGACGTCGAGCACGATCAACTTCTGGTACGGCGTGAACCGAATGCGGTCGGAGCCAACCTTTTCCACCGCGTCGGCGACCTTCTGCAGGATGGTGCCGGAGACGCGCCCGGCGATGGGGGAGAAGCCGACGGCGTTGAGCCCGTTCCTGAGCTTCTGCACGCCGACATGATCGATCGGCCGGGTGGGCTGTTCCGGCGCGGGCCCGTCGATCAGCTTCCGCTTCAGGTACTCGTCCTCCAGCACCTGGCGGAATTTCTCGATGCCCCAATCCTTTACGAGGAACTTGAGCCGAGCCTTGGTGCGCAGGCGGCGGTATCCGTAGTCGCGGTAGAGCGCGACGACCGCTTCCCAGACGTCCGGCACCTCGTCGAGCGGCACCCAGGCGCCCACCCGCTGGGCGAGCATCGGATTGGTCGACAGGCCGCCGCCGACCCAAAGATCAAGCCCCGGACCGTGTTCCGGATGATTCACGCCGACGAATGCCACGTCGTTGATCTCGTGCACCACATCCTGCTGGCCGGAGATCGCGGTCTTGAACTTGCGCGGCAGGTTGGAGTATTCCTTCTTGCCGATGTAGCGGCGCACGATCTCGTCGATCGCGGGCGTCGGATCCAGCACCTCGCCGAGGGATTCACCGGCCAGCGGCGACCCGAGCACGACGCGTGGGCAATCGCCGCACGCCTCGGTGGTTTTCAGCCCGACGTTCTCGATCCGCCGCCAGATCTCCGGTACGTTCTCGATCTCGATCCAGTGGTACTGGATGTTCTCGCGATCGCTGAGATCGGCTGTGTCGCGGGCGAATTCGGTGGAGATCTGGCCCAGGACGCGCAGCTGTCCGACATCGAGCGCGCCGCCGTCGCAGCGGATGCGCATCATGAAGTACTTCGCCTCGAGCAGATCGATGTTCTCGTCGCCGGTCCAGCTGCCGTCGTAGCCCTGCTCGCGCTGGGTGTAGAGGCCCCACCAGCGGAAGCGGCCGCGCAGGTCGCCCTTGTCGATCGAGTCGAAGCCGTTCTTGGCGTAGATGTTCTCGATGCGGGACCGGACGTTGAGCGGGTTGTCGTCCTTCTTGGACTGCTCGTTCGGGTTGAGCGGTTCCCGGTAGCCGAGGGCCCACTGGCCTTCGGCTTTACGGCGGACCGGCTTTCCGGTGCGTTCCCGGGGCGCGGTGCCCGCGGCGGGCTGGGGACGGTCCGGCCGGACGCGGCGCTCGGACGCGGGACGTTCCGGTTTCGTTCGCTGTCCCTGGGTTGGCTGATCGATGGGACCGGCGTCGGTGCTCGACGTCATGGGGTCGCTCCTGCTGGGTTGTGATACGTCCGTGCTGAGGGCGCGGCGGGCTGAGCCGCGCCTACGGTGTCAGCGGACCGATGATGCGTCGATATCGAAGAATTGCCGGGTGAACCCGGAGACGGCGCGCTGAACTACCGCGAGGAACCGGGCAGACAACAGGCGCTGCAAACGCGCTTGTAATCGACGTGGCGACGTGCCACCAGTCGTACCTCCGAAGCGCGCATGAGCCTTATTGTGCCACGTCAGCCGCGCGGTTCCGACGGCGGTCCGATATTTTCCGGATTTTTGAGGGAAATGCCCTGGACCGTAAGGGGCCGCTGTGACGGTAGTCATAGCAGCCGGTCCCGTCGCGGGGCGATACGCGGCCCGATTCGGGCGATGTGAACCGGGATACGCATCATTTACGGATCATCGGCACTCCGACCGCACCGGCATCGAGTTGTAGATCACGGCAGGTGTTCCGGCCCGCGGTCGGGTCGGGCACGGGCGGCGGTCAAACTGGAACGGTGAATTCCGCAGTTCGCCAGGAGGCCGAGTCGACGACACCCGTACTGCACGATTTCGGGGGTGGGGCGTTCGGTGTGTACGTGCACGTGCCGTTCTGCGCGACGCGCTGCGGATACTGCGACTTCAACACCTACACCGCGGGCGAACTCGGCACCTCGGCCTCGCCGCGGTCGTGGTTGGAGGCGCTGAAAGGGGAGTTGGCGGCCGCGGCGGCGCGATTCGGCGCGCTACCGACGCCGACACCGCCGGTGGCGACGGTCTTCGTCGGCGGCGGCACACCATCGCTGCTGGGCGGCGACGGCCTGGCCGAGGTGCTCGACGCGGTCCGCGCCAACTTCACCCTGGCGCCGGACGCGGAGGTGACCACCGAGTCGAATCCGGAGTCGACCGGGCCGGAATTCTTCGATCGACTGCGTGTCGCGGGATTCACCAGGATTTCGCTGGGTATGCAATCGGCCGCCGCGCACGTGCTGCGGGTGCTGGATCGCACACATACGCCGGGCCGGGCGGTCGAGGCCGCGATGGAGGCGCGCGCGGCCGGATTCGAACACGTCAACCTCGATCTGATCTACGGGACGCCGGGCGAGCGCGACGCGGACCTGGACGCCAGCCTCGATGCCGTGCTCGGCGCGGGCGTCGATCACGTCTCCGCCTATTCGCTCATCGTCGAGGACGGCACGGCGCTGGCCCGGCGGGTGCGCCGCGGCGAACTCCCGGCGCCGGACGACGATGTGCTGGCTGCCCGCTACGAACGCATCGACGCCCGCCTCACCGCGGCCGGATTCGCCTGGTACGAGGTGTCCAATTGGGCCGCGGGCGATTCCGCCCGCTGTCGGCACAATCTGGGTTACTGGGACGGCGGCGACTGGCTCGGCGCCGGGCCGGGTGCGCACAGCCACCTCGGCGGCGTGCGCTGGTGGAACGTGAAACACCCTGCGCGCTATGCGGATCGGGTCGCCGAGGGCGGATTGCCCGCCGCGGGGTGGGAGGCGCTCACCCCCGACGAGCGGCACACCGAACGCGTGATGCTCGCGGTGCGCCTGCGCACCGGCCTACCGCTGCCCGAGCTCGATTCCGCCGAGGCCGCGGCGGCGGAACGCGTTATAGCCGACGGTCTCGCCGTCCGGAACGGCGACCGTCTCGTCCTGACCGATCGCGGTCGGCTGCTGGCCGACAATGTGGTGCGGCAATTGCTCGTACCGTAGGGCGCGGTTTTGATCGTGTTTGCCCGATTGCTGAAAAGGTGCTGGTGACGCCGCTTGCTGACGGACGGAATTGTTCGTCGAGTTCCTGCTGCGGCACGCGGGCGGGGGCGATAGGCTGCGGGCAACCCGAAGGAGTCCCATGTCTCTCGACAGCCATCGTCGTCCTCCAGAGAGCCGGGATATCGGCAGTTCGGATATCAGCGTCTTACCCGCCGATATCGCCCCGCTTCACGAACCGGGTGAGTTCGCCGAGGCGCGGGCGGCCGAAAGAGCCGAATCCGCCAGGCAAAGCGCGATTGCCGCGCGCACCGTCGCAAGTCATGCCCATAATGCCGCGGACTGTATGTCGCTATTGGCGATGCTCGGTCTGGACGCCATGGCGGGCAAGCTCGCCGGCGGCGAGCGCATCTGAACTATCGAACCACCGCCGCGCACGATGCGATGCCGGGTCGTGCGGGTATTTACTGTTGCGTGTCAACAATTTTCGCCATGCGTGTTGCTATGTGAAGAAGTGATGTGTCACCGGCTGGGGTAACCCCTATGCGATTGTTCGGGACATATTGAGCAAAACCTCCCCAATCGTCGCAAAAGCAACGAAAAACGCTGTGCTGCTTCCGAATGCGGCGCGACGGAACTATTCTGAAGCACCATAAGCGGTACGCGATATCAGGTACCGCGAGCGGGGAAGCTCTCAGCGGCAAGGAGGTTCAAGGATGAACCTGATTCGCGCCGGGTGCGGCGCATTTGCGGCGGTCGCCGCTCGCTGAAAAACGTGGCCGGATCGAGTCGAACCCCTTGCGATTCGATCCGGCCGCTTTCAGCGTCGACCCGACGCCCGGCGCGCCGATATCGAGGGTGCGCTCGGTGCCTTACCGTCCGGTGCAGGGCGTGATCATCGCCACGCGGGGACAGAGGAATTGGGGGAGCCACTTCGTCCGGTCGGCAGGGCAAGATTTGAAATATGACAGTTCAAAGGTTCATGGCGAGTGGATTACTGTGTGCTGCCTCACTTTTGGCCGTAGCGCCGCTGGCCAACGCGGAGACCGGATCTTCTTCGATCAGCTCGCAGATCAATGTCGGCTGTCTGCTGCAATCGCTCTCGGGTGGTCCGAGGACCGCGGATTGCGGCGGCGCGCACATCCCCGTGAGCGACACCGCCCCCAATTTCACTGAACTCGCCGTCCACTGACCTACCGTTACCGGGGCCGCCTGATCCGGATGGCGGCCACCGGTGCGCAATCCTATTCGGGCGCCGGATCTTCCCGGCGCGGGCTCGGTGGGGACAAGCGGATCACGCCCGCGTCCAGATCGAGTTCGACGCGCGGACGGTGCTGCTCGCCGTTGCTGTCCTCGCCGCTCTCGTCGGTGAGCTTCTTGCCGGGAAACAGTTCGCCTATGACACCCACATATTCACGATAACCAGGCATCGGGGTCCGGGGTAGCGTGGCCGCATGTCGGGAACTTTCGTAGAACGTGCCGGGCGGATCGTCGACGCGGTACTGCAATCCGATCCGCACGCCGCCTATTTCGCCGGTGATCATCGAGTGGACGATCAGCTGCCGGACTGGTCCCTCGCGGCCGTGCGGGACCAGACGGCCATGCTGCGGGAGGCATCGCACGCGCTGGCCGAGGTGGACGAACTGGAGCTCACACCCGAGGACAGGGTGGACCACGCCATGCTGCAGCACGAGGTGGACGGCAGGCTGTTCCTGCTCGAAGACGTGCGCGAGCACGAGTGGAATCCGTTGGTGCACAACCCCGGTCCGCTGCTGTACGGCCTGCTGGCCCGGCCGTTCGCGCCGGCCGATGAGCGGCTGGACAAGCTCGCCGCCCGGTTGGATCTGGTGCCGGACGCGCTCGCCACCGCCCGGGTCGCGCTCGACGGCGACTGTCCGCGCGTCCATGTCGAGACCGCGATCGCCCAGTTCGGCGGGGTGGCCGCGCTGATTCGCGACGAGGTCCCCGCGCTGGCCGCGCAGGTCCCCGGCGCGAACGTGACGAAGGTGTCCGACGCGGCGATCGCCGCGATCACCGAATTCGTCGCCTGGCTGACCAATCGGCGCGACGGCACCACCACTCGCACGGCGCGGCTCGGGCGGCGGCAGTGGGATGCCAAGCTGTGGCACACCCTGGACACCGACCTGTCCGCGGCCGACCTGCTGGACCGCGCCGAGCGGCAGCTGGAGCAGACCATCGACGAAATCCGTTCCGTCGCGGGCGAATTGCTCGGCGTCGCACATCCGGATGACGACACCGTGCGCACCGCGCTCGACCGTGCCGCCGCCGAACACCCGGACGACGATACGGTCGTGGCGCGCGCCGTCGCCGCCCTTGCCGACGCGAAAGACTTTGTCGTGAAACATGATCTGGTGACGCCGGTGCACGATTCGCTGGTGGTGCAGCCGATGCCGGAATTCGCCAGGGGTGTCGCGGTGGCCTACTGCGATCCGGTCGGTCCGCTCGAAACATCCGATATACCAACATTTTTCGCCATCTCACCGACTCCGGCGGACTGGCCGGCGGAGCGGGTCGCATCGTTCTATCGCGAATACAACGACCACATGCTGCGCAATCTGACCGTGCACGAGGCCATGCCCGGCCACTATCTGCAACTGGCCCATGCCCGGCGGTTCCGCGGTTCCACCCCGGCGCGGGCGCTGTGCTGGAGCGGCACCTTCGTCGAGGGCTGGGCGGTGTACACCGAAGAGCTCATGGCGCGGTACGGATTCGGCGGTCTGCGGGTGCGTCTGCAGCAGTTGAAGATGCGGCTGCGGATGACCATCAACGCCATCCTGGACCAGCGGGTGCACTGCGAGGGCATGACCGAGGCCGAGGCGATGGACCTGATGCTGCGCCGCGGCTTCCAGGAGGAGGGCGAGGCGGCGGGCAAGTGGCGGCGGACGCTGCTCAGCTCCACTCAGCTGTCGACGTATTTCGTTGGCTATACCGAGGTTTCGGCGATCGCGGCGGCGCGGCCCGCGGGCACCACCGAACGGGCGTGGCACGATGCGATGCTGGCGCACGGTTCGCCCGCGCCGAGGCATCTGCGGACCCTGCTCGGAATCGATTGACGCTGATGGTCCGGTAGCCGCACGGGATTGGGCTATTCGATATGAAAGGTTAAGCGGCTCAGGCGCGTTCACCGAATTCGAGTGCGATCGCCCGGGTGAGAACCGCCCGGGCGCGGTCGAGCGTCGTCGAGCCGCTGTGCCAGCGTTCGCTGAGCCCCTCCACCAGCGCGGTGAGATGTTCGGCGACGGCGGCCGGATCGATATCCGCGGCTACGCTGCCTGACGATTGTGCTTGGCGCACCAGGGTTTCCACATCGTCGTTCCATCGGCGCGTTGTGCTTTCGAGCTGTTCGCGCAGGTCCGGCTGGAAGACCGCGGTTGCCCGCAATTCGCCCCAGGCGACGCTGTTTTCGCGCACGTCGGCATCGTCCTGCAGTTCGAGCAGCAGCATCTGCTCGAGCCGGTCGCGCGGGTCGCCCGTACCGGCCGTGGTGTAGCGCTCGGCGCGCTGGTTGATGTGGCCGAGCGCCGCTCGCAGGATGCCCGCGCGATCCTTGAAGTGGTAGTAGATCAGCGCGGTGGACACCCCGGCCGCGGCGGCCAGTTTCTCGATGCGCAGCCCGCGCACGCCGTCCTGGGCGATGACGCGGACCGCGGCCTCCAGGATCTGCGTCTGCCGGTCCTGCGTTTGGGTTGGTGTCTCTCGCACGGCACTCCACTCTATGGTCGGTCAGGCGGGTTCCTGCTGGGTGGTGCAGTGGATGCCGCCGCCGCCCGCCGCGATGCCGTCGATATTGATCTGTACCACCTCCCGGCCGGGGAACAGGCGCTCCAGCGTCGCCTTGGTCGCCGGATCGGTGTCCGGATCGCCGAATTCGGGGGCGATCACCGCGCCGTCGCACACGTAGAAGTTGATATATCCGGCGGCGAAATCCTTGTGGGCGAAGGCTTCTCGCACGGTCGACGGACCGGGCAGCACCTCGACCCGCAGTGGCCGCCCCCGTGCGTCGGTGGCCGTGCGCAGGATGTCGAGGTGGCGGCGGGTGATGTCGTAGTCGAATGAATCCGGATTATTTTCGAGTCCGGCGACCACGACGCCGGGTTCGGTGAAGCGGGCGTAGAAGTCGGTGTGTCCATCGGTGATGTCCTCACCCGCGATGCCGGGCAGCCAGATCACCTTCTCGATGCCGAGCAGCCTGCGGAGTTCGGCCTCGACGTCGGGTTTCTTCCAGCCCGGGTTGCGGTTGTCGTTGAGCACACAGCTCTCGGTGATGAGCGCGGTGCCCGCACCGTCGACCTCCAGACCGCCGCCCTCCAAAACCAGGTCGGTGTGGCGCACCTGCGCGCCCGCGCGGTCGGCGATGAATCCGGCGAGCTTCGCGTCGCGGCCGTGCTGCTGCTTATTGCCCCAACCGTTGAAGTTGAAATCCACTGCGGCCCTGGCGGATCCGTCGCGCACGAAGACCGGGCCGGTATCGCGCAGCCACAGGTCGTCGAGTTCGGCGGCGACGAGTTCGATATTCGCCGCGCCGATCATGTTGCGCGCCATATCCATTTCCGCGGGCCGCACCAGCAGCGACACCGGTTCGAACCAGGCGATGGTCTGCGCGACAGTGATCAGATCGCGGCGCACCCGCGGCAGCAGCTTCGCACCCCAGATCCGTTCGCCGGCGCCGAACGCCATCCAGGTGCGCTTGTGCGGCTGCCCCTCGTCGGGCATCAACCATGGCCGCCCGTCGTCCTTGCCGCTCGCGGGCGCGCCGGTGCCGCACGACGCCAGCAGCAAACCGCTCAGCGCGGTCGTGCAGGTCCCGATGAATCGACGCCTACGCATCGCGATACTTCCTTGTCCTGTATGGATTCGCTCATCTATGTGATCGCCCGCGGCAAAGGGTTCGGTGCGATGACCAACTTTCGGCGATCACCTGGCAATCGATGAGGGTAGTGCTGACTAAAAATTTAGTCAAGGCTGATGACACGGCCGCCCACGACGCGGCCCCCCGGGCGCTTCAGTGGGGTAGTTGTGCCGAATCTCTCCGGTTCGTACGCTGTCTCGCGATCACCGCCACCGCTACCGCCGTGGTCAGGATGCCGGTGGTGATCATGGTGATCGGCTTGTCCAGGTCAGGGGTGTACGCCTCGGTGACGTTCAACATGGCATGCAGCAGGATCGCCGCACTCACTCCGTGCCCGGTTTTGTTGTGCAGCCAGACGATGAGCACACGGGCGGCGACGGTGCCGAGGAACCAGCCCGCGATCCACTGGGCCGGATGCCCGGCTTGCAGCAGCGGAATCAGATGCCACAGCGCCCAATACGTGCCGAGCCCGATTCCGGTGGCGGCCGGACCGAAGCGCCGCTGCAGCGGATCGGTCGCATACGCGGTCCAGCCGAGTTCTTCGCAGGTGGCCGCCAGCAGATACATCACGAGTACCGCGGGCGCCGCCGTCGGCGACAGCGGCAGCGCCGCACCCACCTGCCCGGACCACCGCAGTGGCAGATACGACAGCACGGCGATCGCCGGAATCAGCAGTGTGGCAACCACATACCAGCGCGGCCGGGCCGCGGGCCGATCGACGGCGCGGCGCAACAGTCCGGCGGTGGCGGCGCGACCGCCGTGGCGCCAGGTGAGTGCCGCCGCGACCGCGACGGGCAGCACGAACATGACGGCGCTGCTCGGCAGTCGCATCGCGCCTATCGACAATCCGCCGGTGACCGCTCCGAGGACGAAGAACGGAATCGACAGTGCCGCGAGCAGACTCAGGAACAGTACCGGGCGGGCTCGCGAATCACGACGCTCACGATACAAAGATCGCCACGCGATCGTCGTCGGGTTTTCGGGCGGTGGAGCGGGTACTGAACCTGCACAACAAGATTGGTACGGCCGGAGTGGATCGTGGATTGCCGCGGCCGGATGGTGTCGGTGCGGGATGGCATCATCCGCGGTGTGTTCACGGTCGATGACGTTCGCCGGGTGGCGAAGATCCTGCCCCGCTCGTATGAGGTGATCGTGCACGACCGGATCAAGTTCCGGGTCGGCCAGATCGTCTATCTCGCGTTCTCCCGGGACGAGACCGTGCTCGGTTTCGCCTTCCCGAAGTCGGAGCGCGCCGCGCTGGTGGCCGCCGAGCCGGACAAATTCCAGCTGCCGCGGCCGTCGGATCTGCGCTACAACTGGGTCGAATGTTCGATGGCCGCGCTGGACGAGGCGGAGATGCGCGAGCTGGTGATAGACGCGTGGCGGATGGTTGTGCCGAAATTTCTACACGACCATCCGAGCACGCATATTTGATGCCATCGCGGTGTGGGTCGAAAACTGCACGGCCCTGGTCTATTTCGTACTCGGCCGGGTGCGGGGAGATCACGGTACCCGGAATGCCCGACGGTAAGCCCCGGGGGTCGTCCCAACCTGGGCGCGGAATCGCCGACGCAGGTTGACCGCCGAGGCGAGCCCGACCCGCGCCGCGATCGCCTCGACCGGTAGGTCCGTCTCCTCCAGGAGCGTGCGCGCCTCGGCGATCCGGCGCGACAGCAGCCACGCGCCGGGGGCGGTACCGAGTTGGTCGGCGAAGCGCCGGGCCAGCGTGCGTGGCGAGACGTTGAGGTGTGCGGCCATATCGCACACCGACAACGGCGTTCCCAGGCGCGCGCCCGCCCATTCGAGCAGGCCGTCCAGCGCCTCCGCGGGCGGTGCGGGCGGCGCGTACTGCGCCTGGCCGCCGTCGCGGTGCGGTGGCATCACCATGTGCCGCGCGACGAGCGCGGCATGTGCGGCGCCGTGATCGCGCCGGACGAGATGCAGGCACAAGTCGATACCCGCGCCCGCCCCGGCGCTGGTGGCGACGTCGCCGTGATCGATGTAGAGCCGGTCCGGTTCCACCAGCACCTCGGGGAACTCCCGCCGCAGCTGTTCGGCGCGCGCCCAGTGCGTGGTGGCCGAGCGGCCGTCCAGTAATCCCGTGCGCGCCAGTGCGAACACTCCGGTGCAGATGGTCACCAGTCGCGCACCGCGCGCGTGCGCCCGCAGCAGTGCCCGGCGCACGGTGGCGGGAAGTGGCGCTTCAACCGGTGTCCAGCCTGGGATGAGCACGGTATCCGCGGTGTCGAGCGCCGAAAGACCGCGGGCGACGGCGATGGAGTATCCGGCCGATGTCGGCACCGGCCCCGGCTTCTCGGCGCACACCTCGAATTCGTAGTGCTGGGCGATACCCGGCCGCACCATCCCGAAAACCTCTGTGGCACAGCCGAGCTCGAAGGTCGACTGGACCGGGCGGACCAGGGCCACCACACGATGCATGGCAAGAAAGTACCCCATGGTGTCTTTGTCGACACTTTCCGCCACGGCTCGCCTGCGGCACGGTTGGGGCATGCATCCTGAGATCTTGGCCCAAGAGGGCTACACCTCCATCTCCCTCGACGAGGCGCCCGTCCGCGAACTCTTCCCTGGAATCCGGACCCGTCGCCTGTGGAAAGGTCCGAACGGCGCGCACGCCAACGTGCTGGAGATGGATCCCGGCACGTCCTGGCCGCGCCGCGACGTGCACGAGCCGGGTCCGGAGGAGGTCTTCGTGGTCTCGGGCATCTTCAACGACGGTGCGCGCGACTACCCGGCGGGCACATTCCTGCACGCTCCGGCCGGGTCATGGCACGTGCCCACCTCCGCCACCGGGTGCACGTTGTTCGTCTTCTACCCGGAGGGTTAGGCATCGCATTCGCTCCGGCCATGCGCGGGTCTGCGGACGACTTCGTCGGCAGCACCTGTTAGGCGTGCCTCCGCATTCGCTCCGGCGATGTGCGGGTCTGGGGACGGCTTCGTCGGCAGCGCGCTGCATTCGCTCCGGCAGTGCGCGGGTGTTCAGGCCGGAATGCCCGCGATGCCGGTCAGCGGTTGTCCGGGGAACTGGGTGACGACGTATTCCGTTGCGCTGCTTGACGAATCGATTGGTATCGCACGCACGGTCCCCGCGAGATCGGTGACGTAGGCGAGGTCGGTGTCGACCGCGACGCCGATGGCCTCGCCGAAGCCGCGGGCCAGAATCTCCGGCTGGTCGCCGCGTTCGCCCTTGCGGGGGATCGGTGCGCGGTTGAGGGTGTTCCCGAACGGTTCTGCTCCGCGGTCGGTCCAGTAGATCGTTCCGGCCGGGTCGAGGTGCAGATCGATGGGTTCGGGCAGTGCGTCCCAGAGGATTTCGATATCCGAGCGGGTCGCGGCGGTTTCCCCGGCCGGGATCTCCAGTCCGGCGCGCAGGATCCGGCCGCGCCCGCCGTCGGTGGGACCCTTCTGCGTCCAGTAGAGCTGCCCGTTGACGGAATCTATTGCGATACCGACACATTCGGACATGCGGTGGTCGGTGTGCGGGTTGACGACGAGGTCGGTGCGGCCCGAGCCGTCGGTATTCACCCGGCTCACCTTGCAGCCCTCGCGATCCGACCAGTAGAGGCGCTGCGTCGCGAAATCGGCGGTGAGCTGTTTCCCGGTGGTGAGCCCGCCGTCCGGTACCACCTGACGGTAATCGGATCCGTCGAGCCGGGCCGACCGCACCGAACCGTCCCGACGGGTGAAATCGCGGTCGTTGCCCGGTACTCGCCGCGGCGTTCCCATGGTGGTCCAATAGATCCGGTCGGCGCTCGGATCGTAGACGACGCCGTCCGGATGCGGGCCGGTATCGGCGACGACCGTGTGAACGGTGTTGTCCGCCAGGTCGATTCGTTCGATGGTGTGCGCATTGATGCGGAGCACCAGCAGCGCTCGGAACATTCCGGCCTCCTTCCATGCGGCAATACCACCCTAGGACGCGCCCGAGCCCCCGCGATATTCGGCCGCCGACAGCGGTTTTCGCGATTGCACCGGTCGACAGCGAAGGGCAGCATGGCGGGGGAGCACAACCTACCGGCATCACATCTGCCGTCCGGGCCGTCGCTCGGACGGGATCTGGAGGAATGTCATGACGAGTGCCGCCGCACGGATTCCCGGCCCGGACACCGACGGTTTCGCCGATATCGCCGAAGTGGGTGGCCTGCACAACTATCAGCTGAAGCTGCACGCCGAATACGGTCCGGTGGCGCGTTTTCGGCTGCCCGGCGCGGATACCGCGGTCTCGGTCGCCGATCCGGTGCTGCTCGAGGCCGCGGCGAAGATCGACAAGCGGCCGGAGAAACTGTTCGAATTCCTTGCGCCGCTACAAGAATCGGATAACTTGCAGACGATCGACGCCGCCCGGCACACGCCGTGGCGGCGGGCGCTGCTCTCGGTGCTGGCCGGACGTCCCTCACACGAGGCGCATTTCGGCGAATTCGTCGCACTGGCCGGTGACCTGGCCGACCGATGGGCGGCCGCCGACGGACCGATCCCCTTGCAACACGACCTGAGCGCGTTGTCACTGCGGCTGATCTGCGCGTATGCGTTGGGCAGCGATTCGGCCGAACCGGACCGGATCGTGGCGGCGTTCCACGATGTGTTGAGCGAATACCTGACCCGGCTGTATCAGCCGGACGCTCCGTCGAATCCGGAATGGGCACAGGCCGCGCTGGCCTATCTGCGCCACTGCGTGGACGAGGTGCTCGCGGCGAACCGCGGCGGCAGCGAGCTCATCGCCGCCCTGGCCGCGGCGGGTCAGCCGCCCGCGCGGATCCGCGACTCGGTGCTGATGACGATGCTTGCGGCACACCACACCACCGGTGTCGCGGTGTCCTGGACCCTCTATCTGCTGGCGCGACATCCGGATATCACCGAGCGGGTGGTCGCCGAACTCGCCGAAGTGCTCGGCGCCCGCCCCGCCCCCGACTACGCCGACCTGAAGCGGCTGACCTACCTCGGCATGGTGCTGAAGGAGTCGATGCGGCTATATCCCCCAGGGCCTTACGGCGCCCGCGAGACCACCGAAGAACTCCGGCTCGGCGAATATCTGCTTCCGGCGGGCACAACGATCTTCTGCCCGATCTGGGCCATCCACCTGAACCCCGAATATTGGCCCGCGCCGGAGGTTTTCGATCCGGAGCGGTTCACCCCGGCGCGCAGCGCCGAACGCCCGCGCCTGGCCTACCTCCCGTTCGGCTTCGGTCCGCGCAGCTGCGAGGGTGCGGCGCTGGCCCAGCTGGAGGCCGAGCTGATGCTCGCGATCCTGTTGCGGCGCTTCCACTTCGAGATCGTCGCCGATCATCCGGTGGTGCCGATCGAACGATTCGTGCTGTGGGCCGCCGACGATATCCTCATGCGCGTCACACCGCGCTAGGTCGACGGTTTCGTCCACACAATCGAGTACCGCGGCAGGAGGTGCTGCCGGAATCGCGCGCCCGGCAACACTCGCTCGGTGAGCTTGCGCATCGTCCGGTAAGTGTCGGGCGGCGGCCACACGATCGGTGACGGATGCCGCCACTGCTTTTTGGGCACCACATGCCAGGCGTACGCGAGCACCGCCGCGGGCACGCGGGGCAGGTCGGCGGGAAATTCGTTGCGGGCGAAGCCGATCACCGCCGCCGTTCCGCCCGGCCGCAGCAACTCCTTGATCCGGTTCAGCCCGCGCTCGGGATCCATGTGGTGCAGTGTCGCCACCGAGACGATGCCGTCGAACGATTCCGGTTCGAACGGGTGGGTCAGGAAATCCGCTCGCAGGTAATCGATTTCACCACCGGGTGACTGCGCCTTCGCCAGCTCGATACTCGCCGCGTCGAGATCGATTCCGGTCACCGCATCGGCTTCGCATCGCAGTCGTCGCGCCAGCATCCCTTCCCCGCAACCGATATCGAGCACATCGGCCGCGCCGGATACCGCCCGCACCACCAAATCGTGGAAGTGGATGTTGATATTCCACCGTTGCGCGTCGGGAACCTCCATGAGCCGATCTTGGCACGGCCGCCTGCCCGCGCTGGCCATAGGGCATATCGTGCAGTAACCCACATAGGACCGGCATAGTCCACCCGCGCCGTACCCTGGCAGGATACGTGCATGAGTTTCACCGGCGACGATGTCCGCGCCTACGCTTTGTCGTTGCCCGAGGCAGCGGAGGAGTTCGCCTGGGGTATGCCGATCTTCCGGGTGACGAGGAAACTGTTCCTGACCCTGCCAGAGGCCGAGTCATCGATGGCGGTGCGCTGCCCCATCGTCGACCGCGACGAACTGGTACTAGCGGAACCGGACAAATTCTGGATCGCCGCGCACGAGTCGAACAACGCCTGGGTCCGGGTCCGGCTGGCGGCGCTCGACGACCGCGACGAACTGGAGGCCATAGTCCTCGACTCCTGGCGGCAGGCCGCACCCCGCCATCTACTCGACGGATGAACGTCAGCCCGGCAGCTCGGTATCCGGGTGCAGCACCGCGACATTGTCGGCCGACGGAGCAAGCACGCCGCCGGCCGACTCGCCCAATATCACCTCGAGTTTCCGGTCCGGCCACTGGAAAGTGATACGCGGACACCGGAATCCGGGCGGATACGGCTCGTAATGCAGTCGGATATCGGTGAACGGCACGCCGAGCGGCCAAATCTCGCCGCCGCGCCAGATAGTGATATCGGCATCCGCCCGAACACCGCTGCCCAGCATGGGAGTCCGGCGTAGCCCGATACCCTCGCGGTCGCCCGGCGGATCCCAGGTGAGCGAGTAGATCAGCCCGGAATCGGTCTCGAGCTCGAACCCGTAGTCGAGGCTGTCGAAACCGTCGCAGCGCCACGGCGGTTCCGGGTCGTCTCCGAAAATCGGCCCCGCGCCGACCGATTCGGGGCTGCGCTCCCAGCGGTCGTCACACAGGTAGTACCGCACGGTCGTGAGCCGGGCACCGATCAGCGGCTCGATGTGGCGGCGGCGCTCCGCCACATCGTCCAGGGTGCGGGCCCACGACCACTGCCTGGGTTCCGGCCGCGAAGTGTCCACCGGAACTTCCTACCCGGCGTTGTCCGAATTATCGTGGTGTGGCCGGTTTTACGGTGTGGCGAAACCGATGAGCGCGCCGACGCCCGCGTTGTACTGCTTGCGCGCGAGCGTGTCGGAGGCCTCGTCGATGGCCTGCGCGGTCTGGGCCGCAGCGGATCGCGCTGCCGATGGCGACCGCCTTTCACACGCAGCCGAGAGACGGCGGGCCCCCGCCGTGGTCAGCGCTTCGGATTCGCGACCTGGTCCGGGATCGCCGGATCCGGTGTCACGGTCCGGCCGTCGGCGCCGAGGTTGAAGCTGATGACGGCCGGTCCACCGGATGGACAGCAGTTCGCGTCATTGCCCTGGAGCCACCGGTATTGCACCTGCACACTGCGTTCGGTCGAACCGACCACCTTCGTATACGACGTCGCCTTCGCCGTGGCGGTGCCGAGATATCCGTCGTGGTTGAAGAACAGCACGTGCCATGGTGAGCTCGCGGTCCCGTGCGGTGTCCCGACGAGCACCCAGAGCAGCTGCGGGCACGATCCGATGGGTGCGTCGAGCGCACTGTCCACGTAATACGAATCGCCGCCCACCGACGGACCGAGCGACTTGACCGCCCTGCCCACCACGGCGGAATTCACGTCGACGCAGCGGCCTTTGCCGCTGGTGGCCGGTGCGCCGCTGTTCGCGGGCTGGCCACCCGACTGGGGTTGGTCGGTGTTACCCGTCTGTGGCTGATCGGTATTGCCCGGTTGCGTCGCCGCCGTGCCGGGTGCCTGCGTGCCGTGCGCGGTCGTTTGCCCGGGGTTGCTCGTTGTGGTCGCCGACGTACTCGAATCGCTCTGGCATCCCCCGACCGCTGCGGTCACCGCGATGGCGGCGATGAACGCACCGATGATCTTCTTCACTTGACCTCCCTTTCGAACTGTCATCTGACAAATCGGTAATGGGACATTTCGGTTACAACCCCAGTTCTGGGGGTTGCGGCGAAACACGCTGGCGGACAATGGATGCTTCGTTGTCACAAAACGGGAAGGTTCCCCGTTCAACCTCCGATCCGAATTTCAGACCAGGAGGTTTCTCGTGACGCACCGCATCGTCGTGCTCGGGGCCGGATACGCCGGACTCAACGCCGCGGCCCGCGCCGCCCGCCTGCTGCGCGGCCGCGACGTCCGGTTGACGCTGATCAACCGGACCGACCGTTTCGTGGAGCGGATTAGGCTGCATCAGCTCGCGGCCGGACAGGAGCTGCCGGACCGCCCGCTGCGGCGGCTGCTCGCCGGTACCGCGGTCGAACTCACGGTGGCGACCGTAACCGGCATCGATCTCGAAAACCGCGTCGTGCGAACGGATTCCGCGCCGGTCGGCTACGAGACGCTGATCTACGCACTGGGCAGCGACGCCGATCTGGACGCGGTCCCCGGTGTGCGCGAGCACGCGTACTCGGTGGCCGAGCGAACGCAGGCGCTCCGGTTGCGCGAAAGATTGTGTGGGCTCGACGGTTCGGTCGTGGTGGTGGGTGGCGGGCTCACCGGTATCGAGGCCGCGACCGAGATCGCGCAGGCGTATCCGCGGCTGCGGGTCGAACTGGTTTCGAGTGCTTCGGTGGGCGGATGGCTCTCCGAACGTGCGCAGCGTCACCTTCGAAAGTCCTTCGCGGATAAGGGAATATCGGTAATCGAAGGAGTATGCGTCGCGAAGGCCGGGCCGGACGGGTTAGTGGCCGAGGACGGGCGGACCATCCCGGGCGACCTGATCGTGTGGGCCGCCGGATTCCAGGTGCCCGAGCTGGCCCGCGCGGCCGGACTGACCACCGATGCGCGCGGCCGGTTGCTCGTGGACGACCGCCTGCGGTCGATTTCACATCCGGAGGTATACGGCGTCGGCGACGCGGCCGGTGACGGGGTGCGCATGTCGTGCCAGACCGGCATGCAGATGGGCCCGTACGTCGCACAGGACATCGCCAGGGCGCTTCGCGGACGTAAGTCGAAACCGGTTGTGCTGCGCTATTTTTGGCAGAACATCAGCCTGGGCCGTGGGGACGGCGTCACCCAGTTCACCCGGTTCGACGACAGCCCGACCGGCCTCGTGCTCACCGGTCGCACCTCCGCGTGGTTCAAAGAGTTGGTCTCCCGCGGCGCGATGTGGGCGGTCCGGCGCTGACCGCGCGCGAGTGGCAGGCTGCGGGAATGGAGACGTTGGCGATCTTCCAGGAGCAGCGCGGCAGGCTGTTCGGGCTGGCTTACCGCCTGCTCGGTGACGCCGCCGAGGCCGAGGACGTCGTGCAGGACGCCTATCTCAAATGGGAAGCGCGTGCCACCGCCGACGTTCCGGTGCGCACCGCGTCCGCCTGGCTCGCCAAGGCGGTGACGAACCTGTGCCTGAACCGGCTCACCGCCGCCCGCGCCACCCGCGAACAGTATGTCGGCCCGTGGCTGCCGACCCCGGTCCGCACCGCCGACCTCGGCCCGCTGGAAACCGTGGAGCAGCGCGAAACCGTAACGCTGGCAATGCTTTTGCTACTCGAACGGCTCACGCCGCCGGAGCGTGCGGTATTCGTGCTGCGCGCCGCGTTCGAATACCGGTATCGCGAGATCGCCGACCTGCTCGACCGCGAAGAGGCCGACGTGCGTCAGCTCTATCACCGCGCGAGCACCCATATCGCCCAGCACCGCAGGCGTTTTCCGGTCGATCCGGATCGGCACGCGGAGATCGTCGGCCGGTTCTTCGCTGCGGCCGGGCGCGGCGCGGTCGGCGAACTGGCCGCGGCGCTCGCCGACGAGGTCACCGCATGGGCCGACGGCGGCGGTCGAATCTCGGTGGCCCGTCGTCCGATTCACGGCCGCGCCGCCGTCGCCCGCTACTTCGCCGCGTTCGGGCTGAATCCGCGCGCCGCGGGCATCGAACTCGTGCCCGCCTCCGTCAACGGGGTTCCCGCGATGCTGGCGCCACAGGACGGGGTGGTGCGTGCCGCGCTGGTCGTCGAACTGGACGGCGAGCTGATCACCGGCATCTATTCGATCGTGAACCCGGACAAGCTCACTCACGTGTTCAACCGCGGGGCAGATCCGGCCACGGAGGACGGCGCAGCACCGCGACGGCAGCGATAATCGCTGGCAGCAGCCCGCCGACAATCGCGATCAAACCGAGGCGGTGACTGTCGGCCGCGGGCACCCACCTGGTCTTGCCCTCCCGGATGACGAATATCCCGGCGGGCCGTGCCACGGGACGGAACAGTCCACCGGGCCGGGCGACGGTGATGATCGTGGTGCCGTCGTCGGTCTCGTACGGTTCGCCATAGACCAGCGAGGTGTCGATCGCCTTGTCCGACAATCGGATTCGCCGCAACCCAGCCGTCACTCTTCGCCCTCGTCTCGTCGCCGGATCAGCCGATGATGCCCTAGCTTAACGGCTTCACCCACCGCGACCATTCGGATTGCGGTGCATACCCGTTCGCCTTCCACGCACTGTGCGCCAGCGTGTTGTCGTCGAGAACCATTGCGTCGGCCCGTATTCCGCCCATCTCGCGAAACCGCTGTTCGGCGGCCTGCACCAGCAGCCGTCCGATTCCGGCGCGGCGGCGATGCGGCGCGACGGCCAACCGGTAGATGTGGCACCGCCATCCGTCCCAGCCCGCGATCACGGTGCCGACGATGCCGGAATCGTCACAGGCCAGCACCAGCGCCGCCGGATCGCGCCGGAGCAGTGCGCCCAGCGCGGCCGCGCTGTCGGCGGGCCGGTGCGCGTCCTCGGCCGCGGTCCGCCAGAAGCCGAGTACGGCAGGGATATCGGCTTCGGTGGCCGATCGCAATGTGGTCACCGCACGAGCCTACGGGTGCCCGTTCACATCGACGGCAGGCAGAACATCGGTTGCCGGCGCCATGGCGAATCTACGCATGTCAATCCTCATTTCGCACCACCCGCAGCAGCGGCGGCGGTGCCGGGAGGCCGAAGTAGCGGGCCATCGCCTCGGTGATCGCGGCGTGATCGGACTCGTCGGCGGGACGGGGCGGGATCTCGACCTGACACGAAGCGGATGTGGCGGGCTGTTCGGCGAGGGGAGCGAGCGCCTGGCGCAGGGCATCGTTCACGATGCGGGTCTTGGATCGGCCTGCTTTGTTGGCGGTGCTTTCGATGAGCTGCGCGACGTCGTAATCGAGCTTCACGGTCAATCGCATCTGCCAATGATGCGGCGGGTGTCCTGGCATGGCCAGCGATTCGGCGACTGGTAACTTAATTCACAAACTACCGTGTAGTCATGACGGCCTTGGAATATCGGCATCTGCTCGTCGACCGGGACGGCGACACCATCCGGATCACCATGAACCGGCCCGAGCGGCGCAACGCGCTGTCGGCGGAACACCTCGGCGAACTGCTCGCGGCATTCCGGGCGGCGGGGGAGACCGACGCGACGGGCATCGTGCTCGGCGCGGTGGGCCCGGTGTTCTCGGCCGGGCACGATTTCGCGGATGTGGCGGCCCGGGATCTGCTCGGCGTGCGCGAGTTGCTCACGGTGTGCACCGATCTGATGAGCACCATGCGATCGGTGCCGCAGGTGGTGCTCGCCCGGGTGCACGGTCTGGCGACGGCGGCGGGCTGCCAGCTGGTGGCGTCGTGCGATCTGGCGGTGGCGGCGGAGTCGGCGGGCTTCGCACTGCCCGGCGGCAAAGGCGGCTGGTTCTGTCACACGCCCGCGGTTCCGGTGGCCCGCTCGATCGGGCGAAAACGGTTGCTGGAGTTGGCATTGACCGGTGACGTCATCGACGCCGCGACGGCCGCGGACTGGGGTCTGATCAACCGCGCGGTGCCCGACGCCGACCTCGACGCGGCGGTCGCCGAACTGCTCGCCCGCGCGACGCGGGGCAGCCGGGCCAGTAAGGCGCTCGGCAAGCGCACCATCTACGCCCAGCTCGACCGCCCCGAAAACGACGCTTACACAATCGCTTTGGAAGTGATGGCCGCCGCATCACAACTGCCCGGCGCCCGCGAGGGCATGGCCGCGTTTCTGGAGAAACGCAAACCGGCCTGGCCCGACTAGTCCGGCCCGCAGACGGTGTCGGTGTCCGGAAGCCTTCCGCGCAGCAGGTATTCGGCCGCCGCGGCGGTGGCGCAGCCGCTGGTGGCCGGAATCGATCCCGGTAACCCGTTCGGCATGAGCTGCGGCAGCGCCAGATGCCGTTGCTTACCGGCGACGGTGACGAGCCGAGCGCCCGGTATGGCTGTGCGGACCGCGCGTGCGCCGGAAATCGGTGTGACCGGATCCTTTTCGTTGACGATGAGCAGTGCGGAGGCGATCCGGTCGAGGCGGGCCGGATTCGGGTCGGCGTGCGGTGCGGGCCAGAAGGCGCAGGCCGCGGTGAAGCCCATACCGAGATAGGTCAGTGGTGCCTGCTCCGCGAGTTGCCTTGCCGCGCCGACGATCTCGTTCAGGTCGTGGCTCCAGCCGGTGTCGTTGCAGTTGCGCGCCGTCCACCAGCCGATCCTGGAACCCAGTTGCAGGATATTGCCGCCGAAATTGTCCAACATCGGCGAGATGCGAAAGGCCAAGGCGGCGTTGAGCTGGGTGGTGATCGATGGCTGTCGCACCGCGGCGAGCAGGTTCAGCAGCTTGCCCTCCAGCGCCTCGTACGGCCCGTTGTCGACGCCGAAAAGCACCATGTTGAGGTCGTTTCCGCTGAAGGACTTGTCGAACGGCAGCGGGATCGGGTGGGCGGTGAGGTCGGCGCGCAGCCGGGTCAACGCGGCGAGCACCGCTTCGGGACTGTTGCCGAAACTCGTGCCGCGTGCGGCGAGCCACGGGGCGAAATCGCGCTCGACTGTTCGCTGTTGGCGCGTCACCCGCTCGCGGTGACCCGCGGCCTGGGTGACCGCCGGATCATCGATGGAATCGAGTACGAGGCGGTCGATACGATCCGGGAAGGTGCGGGCCAATTCCAGCCCGAGGTCGGTGCCTTGGGAGACACCGAGGTAGCTCCAGGTCGGTGCGTCGAGCAGCGACCGGACCAGGTCCAGATCGCGAACCGTCTGCCAATAGTCGACCGCGCCGAGCATATTTCCGGAACGCTGCTCGCAGGACCGGATCCAGTTCTTGGCCTGGGAAAGCTGGTGCCGCACCGATTCCGGCCCGAAGTCGAGAATATCGGCGCCGTCGTTGCGACCTCCGGCGAGCAGTTGCGGATCGCCGGAGCTGTTGGCATCGCAGTCCAGCGCGGTGCCGGAAAGCGGTGTGCCGCGCGGATCGAATCCGATGAGGTCGTACGCGTCACGCAGTTGCGGGAACGCGGTGGCCCACGCGATCGGATTCAGCAGCGTGCCGGCGCCCGGGCCGCCCGGGCTGGTCAGCAGCGGACGGGTGGCGCCGTGGCCGGGCAGCCGCGAGATCTGGAAGGTCACGGTCGGCCCGTCGGGGCTCGCCCAGTCCAACGGTGTTCGCACGGTCGCGCAATCCAGTCCGTCGAACAGGGCGGCGCGGGCACCCGCAAGCGCATTGCCGGTCAGCGCGTCCCGCAAACCTGTTGTGCCGCAGGGTTTCCATTCCAAACCCTGCTTCGCGATGGCGTCGGGAACGGTCGGCGGATCGATGGGGTGCGTCGTGTGCCGCGCCGGTGTCGGCTCGAATTCCCGGTTGTAGTCGCTGGTCTCCGCGGCGGCCTTGCCGGCCGAAAGACACAGCGCCACAACAGATAGCAGCACAACATGACGTTGTCGCACCAAAAACTCCCCTCATTCGGTGCGGCAACGCTAACAGGCGAGCGTCAGTTCAGCTCGGGGCCGAGTTCGCGGATCACCTCGATCAGCAGGTCGGCCTCGGCTTCGGTGATCCGCCAGTTGACGAAAGTCGGTCGCAGCACGGTCATTCCGCGATATTTCGTGGTGCCGACGTAGACGCGGCCGTCGGCGAGTACGGCTCGGCCGAGGCGGGCGTTGAGGTCGTTCAGCTCGGGCTCCGGGACGCCGGGCGGGCGATAGCGGAAGCAGGTCACCGACAGCTGCACCGGGGCGATCAGCTCGAAATCCGGTGCGGCATCGACTATTCGGCCGAGCCGCTGGGCCACGTCGAGATGACGTTCCACCATCTCCCGGTAGCCGTCCCGCCCGTAGGCGTGCAGCGTCGCCCAGATCGGGAATGCCCGTGCCCGCCTGGATGATTCGGGACCGAGCATATTGAAGTTCGGGAACTCCTCGTCGAATTCCGGCAAGTAGGCCGCACCCCAGGCGCCGAATGCCTCGGTCAGTGTGGATTTGTTCTTCACGAACGCAAAACCGCTCTCGTAGGGCACATTCAGCCATTTGTGCCCGTCGGCGGTGATCGAGTCGGCGCGCTCGACGCCGCGCGTCAGGTGCGCCGTACGCGGCGACGCCGCGGCGAACAGCCCGAACGCGCCGTCCACGTGCAGCCAACAGTGGTAACGGGCCGCCAGATCGGCCATTTCGGCGATGGGGTCGCTATCGCCGGTATTCACCTCGCCGAGGTTGCCGACGAGTACGGCGGGCATGCCACCGAGCCTGCGCAGCCCCTCCTCCATGGCGGCGAGGTCGAGCCGCCCGGCATCGTCGCGGACGAACGTGCGCACCATATCGCGCCCGCAACCGAGTATCTGCAACGCCTTTCGGACACTGGGGTGCACATAGCCGCTGCTGAACACGGGCATCGCCGGCAGGCCCGACATACCCTGCGACGTGACGTCGGAGCCCAGCCGCTCGGCCCACCAGCGCCGGGCCGCGGCCAAGCCGGTGAGGTTCGCGAAGGTGGCGCTCGGGGTCAGCACACCACCGAAATCGCTTGGCAGGCCAAATAATTCCTTCAGCCAGTCGAGGACGATCGCCTCCATCCTGGCCGCCAGCGGCGAGCCGATCCACAGTCCCGAATTCTGGTCGAGCAGCGAGGCCAACCAGTCCGCCGCCATCGCCGCGGGCGTCGCACCGCCCACCACGAGGTGGTAGAAGTGCGGTCCCGACGCGTGCGTCGCCGCCTCCGGCGCGACGGCGAGCAGTCGCTCGATGGTCGCCACCGTGCCCGAACCCTGTTCCGGCAGCGGCCCGTCGAGCTGGTCGATGAGCACATCGTTGGCCGAATCATGCACCTTCCGTCCCGACAGGCTCGCCAGATACGGCCCGGCCGCCCCGTGCACCAACTCCAACGCCTGCGCCGCGTCCTCTTGCTCCTTCAGCGGATCACTCATCCCCCCACCGAACCGCCAACCGGTTCGCTTGTAAATAGCCTGCGGCCCAATATATTCCGGGTCTTGCCGGATACCGTTGCTGAAACTTCGCCGCTGGCCACCGGCTATTCGAGCCAGCTATCGGGCGGGCCTTCGTCCTCGTCGTCGACGAGAGCGGGTTCGGTGGGTGCGGGGCGGCGAAAAGTGGCGAAGCTGAAGGGGATTCCGTTCGCGGCGAAGCGTTCGATCTCGACCGGTTGTGGTCGGTGACCCGCCACCACGTCGGCCCAGATGTATTCGCCGCGGCCGATTGCCGCGGCGCACTCCCTGAGTTGTGGCGACGCGTGCGGGTCGGCGGCGAGTATGGTCAGGAACTCCTCGTCGACGCCGTGGAAAGGGCGCTCCGCTTCCTCGGCGTCGGCCCGCAGCCGGGCACCCGCCGTTTCCAGATCGGCCATCGAACTCTCGAAGCGCAGCACCGCCGCTTTCGCGCCGGGCGGCAGGTCGCCGTAGTCGAAATCCATCATCACTCCCAGGCCGCGCCGCCGGTCGGCGCGGCGTATTTGTCCGGTGGCGCTTGGGTTATCGCGCTGACATCCGACGCGCGGGTGATATCGGCGCTGATATCCACCTTGTTCTTGTCGCCGTCGGCGGAGTCCGAGTCGAACGTGCCGTACTTCTTGCCCAGGTCGCCGATCGCGCCCACCGGGTTCTGCAATACCGCCAGTATCGCCTTGGCGTCCTCGAGCAGCTTCTTCATCTTGTTGTAGATGTCCTCGGCATGCTGGTAGAGCTTCCACATCCGGTAGGCGACATCGGCGATCTTCGCGACGGGGATGGCGTCCTCGATGACATTCTTCAGCTTGTCCCACCAGTGCTTGCCGACGAACATATTCACCAATTCGTCGTTGATGTGGTCGAGCAGTTCCTTACCAACCTTCTGGATCTGCTGCGAGGTCTTCTTCAGCACCACCTCGGCGATCCGGCCGAGCGGGCCCTCCCATTCCATGGCTCGCGCCAGCCGCTGCCCGTGATCCTGGTACGCGGCGGCGGCCTTGCCCTGCCAGCCGTGGTCGAGCTGGCCATCGGCCTTCTTCAGCGTCCCGGCGAGCGCTTCCGACGCCGTCCCCGCTTTGCGGAAACACTCACCGGCACGCTCCAATTCGTCCCAGTTCCCGATGATCGGCGCGAGCAGTTTCTCGACCGGATCCCAGCCCTTACCGTCACCGCCGAGTATGTGCTTATCGATCCAGCCGGTGGCCTGGCGGACCACCTTGTCGAATTTGAGGATATTGCCCTGGGTCTGGTCGATCAGATCCCGGAAGTCCGCCTTCTTGTCATCCGGCACCTTGACATCCGGTTTGTCGCCGGACGGGAACGGTGTGGCGTTCGCCAGCGGGTCGACGTTGTAATTGGTGCGCCCATCCCGGCTATCGATATGGGCGTGCTGGTCGGCAATGCTGTCGGCGGTCGATCTGTCCTGACTGGTGTAGCGCCATGCCGCCCGCTTCAACTGGTACCCGATATCGTCGAGATCGTCACCGCGGCTGGTGAGCCGGGCGGCCATCTGTTTGGAGAATTCGGAAACCGCCTCGTCGAAATGCACGGTCGCGATCAGGCCTTTGAACGAGTAGGCGCCGCCGCTGGATTTGTAGTCGAAACCCTGTGGTGCGCGGGCGAGATCGATCACGCCGTGCATGGTCTGCGCCAGATCGGTCGCGAGATTTCCCGCGCCGAACAGGTCCTCGGGTTTCGCCTGGAAGTCCGTCATCCTCATGCTCCCGGTAGGTTTACCATTCGTAGTCTTCGTCACCGCGCAGCCGTCGTGCCGCATCATCGATCCACGTAGTGAATTCGCCGATGAGTTCCTTTGGCACGGTTGGCCTTACGTGGATCAGGTCGCCGTCGCGGCGTTCGGTGTAGCGACCGTCGCCGGTGATGTCGTGCCAGCGGATGGTCTGCGACGGGTCGGCGCGGTGCAGGATCGAGCCGGTGTGCAGGAGGGCGATGCCCTCGCCGTGCGCGGGTCTGCGCAGCAGCCGCTCGAAGCGTTCGCGGGGCGAGCTTCGGGTGTAGTCGTCGCGGTAGTCGCCGTCGCCCGCGGTGATATCGGCGGCGTAGAAGCTGGCCGCAGGCTGACTGCCGGGGTCGGCGGGTAAGAGCGCGTTGACGATTCGTGTGGGCAGGTGCTCGGGTCGGCACAGCCGGGCGCGGATACCTTCCGGCTGTCGGTCGACGATCGACTGGCATAGCACCGCGCCGTGGAAAAGGTTGCGGGCGCCTAAGATTCGGTACTCCCAGATGGTTCCGCGCAGCTCCGTTGTGCTGCCGAGTATTTCGATGCGGATATCGGAGGTGCTCAACGTGTGGACCAGCAGCTCGACCTCCTCGGCCGCGTCGGCGGAGTATCGGCTGCGCACCTGTTCGCGGTGCGCCTGGTAGTCCTCAAGATAGGGGAATCGGCTGAGATAGTGCAGCGGGCTCGGGAATCTGTCGTTCGCCTCGCTATACCAGAGCGCGGCGAAATCGTCTGGTTCCCAGGTCCATTCGGTCATCCGCGCGGCTCTTCCCGCTCATCCGGGCGTGGCTGGGCGCCGGGTGGTGGTTGGGCGGCGCGGAATTTGGCGCCGAGCACCCCACCGGGCACCCAGCGCGGTTGTTCGCCGAGTAGTTCCTCGGTGTTCGCCGCATTTTTGAGGTAGTCGGGTGTTTTGTGCTCCGAATCATCGTCGCCCTTACCGCGTGCCGCTGCGGGCGAGATCATGCCGGGGAATCCGCTTGCCGCCGTGGGACGTCCAGCGGTGGCCGCCGCCGGGGTCGCGCCGGGTGCGCCTGGCGTGCCAGGAAGGGCGCGGCCCGGTGCCGGGGGTTGGGTGCCTGGTCGATCGGGTGTGCCCGGTGCGGAAGTGCCTGGGCTGTAGGGAGTTCCGGTGTGAGTGCTCGCGGGGGTTGTCGATGTCGGGCTGTCCGAGGTCGGGTTGGTCGAGGTGGGGTGTGCCGTGTGTGGGATGTACGGCTGGTCCGTTCTGGGGGACAGTGTGCTGGTCGGCGAGGTTGGCGTGTGGTCCGCCGGGGGCTGTTGATGGCCTTCCGGCACAGTGGGTTTGCCGGGCACAGTGGGTTTGCCGCTCGGTCCGCTGTGTTTCGGGTCGGCGCCGGGGTGCGGGTTCTGGTCTCCCGGTTGGGTGCCGGGCTGAGGTTGGTTCGGATTCGACGGTTCGGGGCCGCTCGGTTGCTGAATCGGTTCGTATTGATCGATGACGCTGGTGGGGTGCGGCAGCATCGGTAGTGAGGAATCCGCTTCGGCAAACGATTTCACATAGACGTCGTGCATGGTCTGTCGCGCGGCCTGCTCGTCGTATATGTACTGGATTTCGCCGGAGAGGCCTGCGGGCTTCGAATTGTATTGGTCCACATCGAATTTGGTGTTGCTCGCGGCGTCGGCCGTCATGGTGATCAGCTCGGCGACCTTGGTGAAATGCGGAGTGAGCTTATCGGCGTCCGCGATGTAGTTCAGGATCGCCTGTTTCGCGGCGTTCGCGGCGAGACCGTCCCAGGCTTCGCCGATCGAGTCCAGCAGACGGTGTTGCAGGGTCCGCAGTCCCTCGGTCCAGGTGCTCGCGGCCCAGGTGTAGTTGTCGGTCGCGTTGTGCGCGTTGAAGGGGGCGACGTCCTGGAAAGCATCTTGAATCTGGCTCAGCTGGAAGTAGTTCGGGTTCTCGGTGTGCGGCGGGATCTCTGCGGGCTCGGCGTGCTCTTCGGTGGCGGCGCTGGTGGCCGTGCCGGGTCCGGCCGCCTTGGCGACGGTTCCGGTCGGGGTTGGGTTCGTGTCGGTAGTTTCGGCCGGGTCGGGAGTCGGGGAGGTCATTTGGCCTCTCCGAGGTTCTGCTCGAATCTCCAGAACTGATCCGACGGTTGAGGTTTACTCTGTGACCGCTGTTCGAGTTCGGCGAGTTTGACCCGGAACTGATCCGCGAGGCCCTGATCCTGCGCCAGGTAGCGGTCGCGGACCACGGCGAAGATCTGGCGTAGCTGTTCGACTATCAGCGCATGCTCCTGCAGTACGTCGAAGAAGTTGTTGCCCGCGTTGCCCTCCGATATCTCGCGGAAGCGTCTGGCCATGGTGGACGCGGAGGTGAGGGCGGAACCGGAATCGTCACCGAATCCGAAGGACGACATCAGCGACACCGCCCGCAGCTGATCTTGAATCGCTTGAATCACATTCTCGTGGAACTGGATACACGCGTACTCGATCTCGGCGAATTTATCCGGATCCATTTTCAGCGATAGCCTGCCCTCCTGGGCGTCGGTGATCAGGCCGGCTATCGGAACCCGCGTTGGTTGGTCTGCCATATGCGTCGTCGCTCGTTCGAACTCGAAGGTGGTAAGCGCCGCGAGCACCCGCCACCTGGTTTGTGATCGGAGATCCTGGGGTATCAGAAGAGAACTGGTCGGAATTCGCTGCGGCGCAGCGAACTTCATAGAACCCGCCCGTGTCGTTCCGCGAGAAGAAGCGCCCGAGCGCACACCGTTCTGCCCACTCTGCTGAGCATCGATGACCCCTTCAACATCGGAACCGCACGAGATCAGGGGTGCACGAACTCCCCCCGCTATCGATACGGATGCTACCGCCGTGCCCGCCCGGATGTTGCGGAATGGACGCTCGCCGTCGTCCGCGGTGAAACCCACACGGGCTCATCAGGATTCAGTCAGATTTGTCAGCGGGTATATGTGCACACTGCACAACCGTGACGCGACACATAGGGCCGCCGACCCTACCTTCATCGCCAAGGGCTGGCGAACGGATCCGGCGCCGGACCACCGGACGCAGCGGGCGGCCACGGCAGTCGGACCATCGAAACCTGGTCCCTGGATTTGGTACCGTGTGGAAGGCTCGGTGAAAATCAGGAGCGGCTGTAGCCCATTGCATCGTCGTAATCGCGAGGTTGGGTTCGCGTTCGGCGTGAGATCGAAAATACTCGGGGTTGGATGTCTGAAACATTGAAGGTGGAGCCAGATCACTTGGAGACGGCGGCCACGAAGTTGCGAAAACTAGCCGAGGATAACGCGCAGACCAGCGCATACCTGAAGCAGTGGCTCGATCTGCCGGGCTCGGAGGGCGGTTTGGTGCTGCGTGGTGTGATCGGTGTAATTCAGGAAGCATTGACGAAACTACAGTCGAACTATGAACGACTGGGCTCGGTTACCAACGAGTCGTCGAGTGAAATCGCTAAAGCGGCGAAAATGTACCGATCAACCGACCGCAGTTTCGCCGAGGCCCTGGATCGCGCATATGCGAAAGATGGTGGAAGGTGAGCCAGGCGCCGATCGAAAAGCTCACGACACCGCAGCCCAAAGACCCTGTTCCGGACATGGTTGAGCTCGCTACCAATGCCAATGCGGTCTCCCCGGCGTACTGGTTGGACGGCATCATCAAAACCATCACCGGCTGGGACGCACTGAGCACGATCACAGATTATGTCGCGGGGGACTGGGCTGCGATACAAAAGGCGGGAATCGCGATTGAGAATCTTGCCAAATACAACACCGGTTACGCGACGAGTATCGATGCGGCGATCAAAGAGTTCGAAACCTCATGGCGTGGAAACGCCGCCGAGAGTGCCCGTGAGTACTTCAAATCACTCAACGATGGGCTGAACAAGCAGGTCGATCCTCTGGAAGGCGTCGCGGATAAGATCAAGGCATTCGCGCTCTCGTCATATGCTCTGGCACAGACGATATCGGGCTTGGTGCAGACCCTGTTCGATTACGCAGCCATGTGGGCCATCAAGCAAGCAGCGGTCGCCGCATTGAGCGCCACTGTCGCCGGTGCGCCGGCCGCCGCGGCGATGGAGGCGGCAGCAGCCCTGGACGCGGCGCGAATGATCAAGACATGGATCGATATCTGGAGCAAACTCGGACTGATGTGGGCCGGGGCCGAGGGGGTGATCGGCCTGATTTCGGCCGGGATCAACGGCGCCATCGACTCAGCCGACCTGCCTGCTATCAAAGCCGCCGGCTACGACCATCCTGGAGTCTCATGACCACCCCGGAACGTATTCTCGATGTAGCTCGCGGCGATGCCGCCGTGTCGCGTCAACTATCCGATGCCCTGCGACTACTCGCTGCGAAAAGTACCGATCCAGCGCTGAAGGATCAGATCGGTGCGGTTTTGTCGGGCAGGGTCGGGGTTCGTGATTTCGCCCGCACCGACGCGTTCAACCAGACGCTTGATCGAGTCATGCCGGCCGCGCTGGAGAAATATCAGGCCATGTCCGAGGAGCAACGTCAACGGCTGGCCGAACAAGGTGAGCAGGAGTTGGAGCGGTACCGTGCGGAATTGGTCGAGCGGTCGCCGGTTCAGGCTCCCGATGTTCAATCACCGTCACCCGAATCATCCCGTCAGGGAACATTCACCAGTAATCAGGATGATTCGACTGGGCGGCTGATACCGGGGACGCGTAAACCTAACCGCGATCAGATCGTCACGCCCGACGAGCCGGACGACGATGATCTGTATTTCCAGGATCGTCGGCGACGCGGATGGCTGGAGTAACGCGGGAGGTGACGGTCGCTGTTCGGGCTGATGCCGAATCCGGACATGCATCGATGGAGTTGTGTCGACCGTTGCCTGCGATGTGCAGTAGGCATGGGTTAACCGCGGTCGAACGCCGACCGGATTTCGTGGGATTCCACTGGGACGGCCGGGTGCGAGTGCAAAGCACATTCGGTTCGACGCTTGTCCATGCGGTGCGTCGATTCCGCCGTGTGCCGCCCGGCACGGCCACCGAACTCTTCGGCGAGTGGCCGATCTGTGCGCGATGCGTTCGGCAGCGGCGATGGCTGCGCTCGATCGGCCTTACTCTGATACTTGCGGGTGCCATTCCATTGGCCGGATTGATGGTGGGCGCCTATCTCGGGTTCCTGTCCCCGCTGCGGTCGCCGCTCGTAGGCATATTGCTTATCCCGGTCTGGTTTCCGGGAATGGTCGGGTTGGCCTGCGCGGCCATCGACCGGGCGACCAGATACGTCCGCATCGAACCGATCACCGACGATGCGGCGATCGTGATTCGGGCGCACCCGCGTTTCGCCGAAGCGGTAGCGGCCCAGGGCCTTCCATAAGCCGTTGCAATTGCCACCGCTGCAGCCGCTCACCCGGCCCGACTACGCCGGGCCGAAGGTCTGGCGAAAGTTCGAGGTCAGGAGAAGAAGTAATTCTTACGGCTATATGGCATATGGATAGAATCGAGTCTTCCTGCATCCCAGACGTCCTCGTCTTCGCTGAGACTGAGGTCGCCGTCACGCCGTAGGAGCCACAATTTTTCGGAGCCCTCCAGATACAGAAGAGCATCGCCCGGTACGCGTCCCAGCAGCCCGGCGACAATTTTTACCAGATCATCGCCCTGGGTCGACGTCGGGGAATTCTTTCCGTATCTGAATCTTGCGAATAACGTCGGTGAGAATCCGAAGTCTTCCGCTACTGGATCGCCCCAACGTGATGGTGTGGCCATGCCTACCTTGACCCAGGTTCCGAGATGAGTGCGGATACCGTCCGACTGCAATGCCACAGCGCTCGATTCGGTCTCGAGAATGTCCAAGGCGTTTGCTATATCGATCAAGGTGTCGGAAAACTCATCGACAGATACCTGCGTGGCTATCTTGAATACGTATTCCAACGCCATTCAATGCCTCCTTCTGGCTCGGCATCATGCCATTTCCGTCGACTTTGTCGAGGCGTCGACGGAATGTTAGCGGCGGAAAGGGTCTGAAGGTCGCGGCCCGCCGAATAGGGCTAAATTCGGGCCCAACCGGATCATCACCGATCACCTTCTTGCCCTCCGGTAATCGGAACCCGGCGCGAAGCTAGTCCCAGGGTTCTTTGTTTTTGTCGGCGAGGCGGGATTGGGCGCGGTCTATCCAGGTGGTGAAGGTTGCGGTCAGGTCGGGGACGGTGGTGGGGCGGACGGTGATGTGTTCGGCGCGTTGTTCGGTGTAGCGGCCGTCTTTGCTGATGTCGCGCCAGGTGAGGACATTCCACGGTTTGGTGTTCGCGTGGAAGGGGCCCGCGAGTAGGACGGCCGTGCCGCCGCCGTCGGTGGGGCGGTTGACCAGGCGTTGGTATTGCTCGCGCGGCGTGTTGCGGGCGACGTCCTCCATGTAGCCGTCGCGGCGGGGGCGCAGGTCGTCCGGGTGCAGCATGAGGGGTTTGCCGGATCCGGGCGGGCAGGCCGGGAGGCTCGCGGCCAGCCGGGAGGGCAGGCTCTCGGAACTGAAGGTGCGCACCCGGATCGGGCCGTAATCCGGGTCGGCGCCGTACTGGCTCATCACCACGGCGCCGAATCGGGTGCGCGCACCGACGATCCGGTATTCGCGGACATCGCCGGGACCGGTGCTGTTCTTGTGTTTGCTTGTGCCGCCGATGATTTCGATCCGCAGCTCGGCGCGACCGAGAGTATCGAGCGCGGCCTGGATCTCGTACCGTTCATCCCGGGAATAGCGGGCGTGCACGACCTTTCGGTGTGCCGCGAAACCGTCGCGGAATTCGAAGCGGCTCGTGTACTGCAGCGGGTCGGGGAACCGGTCGTAGGCGTCGCTGAACCACAGCGCCGCGAAATCGTCCGGATCCCAACTCCATTCGGCCATGCGTGCTCGTTCTCCTCGGTAATTCCAGATCGTCCCGTATACCGGTCGTTCAGGCGCGTCCCGGCATCACCTGGACGCGGCATCGGCGCCGGGGTGGGGCGTGGCCCCCGGCGCCTGGTGAAGCGAAAACCGCTGTGCCGCTCAGCCGTCCGTGAATTCCGGGTTCGTCCCGATCACACCGCCGGGCAGCGTCCTCGGCTGCTCGCCCAGCAGCTCCTCGGTATTCTCCCGGTTGATCAGGTAATCCGGGATCTTATGCTCTTTGTCGTCGTCGCCCTTACCGCGAGCCCCACCGGGCATGCCGAAGCCGCCCGCCGTACCCGCCGCCGCGGCGTTTCGCGCCGCCGCCGCTGCCGCCTGAGTCGCGGCGGGCGAACCCGGGAGACCCGGAATGTTCTGCCGCGGAGCCGGAGTCGTCGTCTTCGGCGCACCCGGAGTGGTGCCCGGACTCGGAGAGTTCGGCCTACCCGGAACATACGGGCTGGTCGTCGTCGGATTGACCGACGTCGGGCTCGTCTTCGTCGGATCGACACCCGTCGGTGTGGTGGGAGTCTTTGTGTTGGACGGGTTTTGAGTCGACGGATCCTGAGTGGTGGTCGGATTCGTCGACGTCGGGTTGGTCGACGGGTTATCCGTTCCCGGTTGCTTGCTCTTGTCGTTCTTGTCGGTGGTGCTTGGGCCCGGGTCGCCCGGAGTTTTGGGGCCAGGGGTGGTCTGCGGGCCGGGGGTGCTCGGGCCGGGGTCGCCCGATTGCTGCCAGTCCCATCCGCCGGGCGGGGCGTTAGGGATGTCGACCGGGTTGGTCGGGCTGCTCGGGGTGGGGAAAACCGGAATCTTGGCGTCTACGAGAGACATGGGCTTGACGTAGTCGTTCTCCATGGCCTCGCGGGCTTCTGATTGTTTCTCCGACTTCTCGGCGTTTTTGCCCCAGCTCCACGGGTTGTACCAGTGCTGGTCGCCCGAAACCAGGCCGGGTACTTTCGATTTGGTGGTACCGACCGCACTGGAAGCATCGTCGACGCGGTCCTGCATTTCGGATATCGGGCCGCTCAACTCGTGTGCTTTTGCGACGTAGTTCTTGATGGCCTGCATTGCGAGTGGTGCGGCTTTTCCGCCTGTCCACGCGCTGTCGAGCGACTTCTGGATCGACCGGTCGAAGGTCTGGAGTCCTTGCTCCCAAATCGACCATGCCTCGGCGTACTTCTGGCCTAGACCAATCGCAATCGTATGTTGGGTCGGTTCAAATGTGTTGTGGATGTCCTTGTGGCTCCAGCTATATGGATTCTCGCCACCGCCTGGAATCTTCGGGCCCTCGTATTCGGTCATTTGTGGGGCCTCGAAGCCAGAGCCGGAGTATCGACCTTCGGGCGAGTGTCAGCCGCCTCGTTCGCGGTTTTGAACGCGGCCGCGAAGTTGGCATCCGATTCGACCATGCGGTCGCGAACGGTGCGGTGCGCCGTCTGAATGTCTTCGACAATCTTCAGGTGCTGGTCCATGATCTGATAGAGGCTATTCGGGTCGTTCAGCGCCTTGTCTCTGAACCGATTGACGAGAGTGTCGCTGGATACCAGTTGCCGAGTGCCCTCTCCGTTTCCCCAGCCGCTTTGTTCGCCGAGGCCCCAGACGTCGTGAGACGCGATATCCTGTGCCTTCAGTTGGACGTTTCTGATCGCATCCTTGAAGGCTTCGCAGTCACGATCAATGTTTACGAAATCCTCGGCAGACAGCTTGATAGCTATGTGCCCGTCCTGCGCCTCTTTGAGGATGTTCGCCAACGGTCGAGGTGTTTGTGTGGTGTCGTCGCTCATTTCGGTTCCCTCCCGACGATACGGTTCAAGATGACGATCAGGCTCCGACTGGGAGTGTCGGAACAATTTTTTCGGCCAACGTCTTTGCGATGTCGCACGAGTCGAGGTTCCGAGTTGTTGACGACTGGCTCGGCGGATTGTTTACGTTGACGTCGAGACTTCCACCTTTCATCTCGACATTTACGGTGCACGAATCCTTGATGTTCGGCCCTTTGAACTGGCGGGTCGAAATCGCCTTACGGCCGTCGACGGTGAATTCGGCTGCCTCTGGGAATTTTTGGTCCCTCACCGCATCCACCGTGGCGTTTGTAACCCTGATGATCGTGCCGTACCCGCCACTATGTCTGTAACTGCAGCCACGCCACAGAAAATGGCCACTGCTGATATCCTCGGGGCCGATGATCTTGAGCTGTTCCGAATCCAGCACACTCTGCGGGATGTCCTTGCAGGTGTTGTAGCCGGATGGCACGTCAGGAGCCGGGCTTGCTGATGACGCTGTCTTGTCGCCATTAGCAGTAGGTTCTGGGTTGCCGTCCTTCGATGACCCGCACCCCGCGAGCACGAACACTGCACCCAGCGCTAGGGCTGCCAGCCGCGCAGAATTCGACCTACTCGTCATCGATTTCCCTACACGCCGGTACCAGCTGCTGGCCTGCCGGGGCTGGACCGGCATTTCCGCCCCCTCAGACTTGCCAACCTTACGTCAGCTCATGCAGACGCTACCGGTGGGTCTATGGGCTTGCAAGCATACGGCTGTGCAGGTTAAGGCAGGTTTCGTACCAGTTGGCCGCACCTGCTGTCCGACAACCGGGCGATCAAACGATTGCCCGGATCGCCCCAGTCGTCGGGACAGCAGTGCAGGGTCTCAAAAGTCGTGGCATTCGTTAGCAGATTGACCTGGTTGTTTCTGGTTTGTCTCACGCGGCGGCGGGCGATGTTCGTCTCAGTTCTATGGCACTTCTTCGGTTCGCCGCCAATGCGATTTCCCGGGCCGTGGGGTGACTTCCGCGGTTGCGGAAGTTGTCACGGTCGGCTGGCGAAGCTCTCGCTCCCGCGCCGCACAGACACGCAATCATGTTGTGCGGGTGGCGAAGTCGATCAGGGCTCGGTTGACCTGCTCCGGGCGTTCCTGCTGGATGAAGTGGCCGGCTCCGTCGAGGGTGATCATCTGTAGGTTTGGAACCCAGATTCGCATCGGTTCGGTCGGCATGAACGTCCGGACTATGTCCTCGGTGCCCGTGATGAATAGCGCGGGCATCAGCACCTTCTGGTCGGCGAAGCGTGCGCTGAGCTGCCAGTTGCGGTCGAAGTTGCGGTAGTAGGACAGGCCGCCGGAGAAGCCGGTGCGAGTGAAGTCGAGCACGGCGGCAGCCAGTTCTTCCTCGCTGAGCCAGTCGGGTCGCGGGGGCATCGCGCCGCTCCGGGCCCACGCGCGGGTCCAGTTACCCTCGGTCAAGAGGGTCCTGCGGACGTCGCGGGTGAGGATTTTCTCGGCGATTCCAGGCTCTTGGAACAGCAATAGGTAGTGCTCTGGTCCGAGTGTTGCCCGCAGCACGGCGGTGGGTGGTTGTGTCGGCCGCGGTGCGAACGGGACACTGAGCGCCGCTACCGCCCGGACGCGGTCGGGATTCGCTCTGGCCAGGTGCCACACCATCGTCGCGCCTATGTCGTGGCCGACGAAGATCGCCGACCGCTCGCCGATATGGTCGAGTAGGCCGGTCAGATCGGCCGCGATGGTGTCGGCGTCGTAGGCGGCGGGGTCGTCCGGGATGGTCGAGCGGCCGTACCCGCGCATATCGGGTGCCAGCACCCGGAAGCCCGCGGCGGCGAGTGCGGGGATTTGGTGGGTCCATCCCGCCGACGTCTGCGGAAAGCCGTGCACCAGCACTATCGCCGGCCCCTCGCCTGCTGCATGGAAGTGCAGATCGATCCCGTTCACATGTGCTGTTGATGTCTCCACACATCGAAACGGTAAGCAGCTGCGTATGATCTGTCAATGCATACAATCAGTGATTGTGATCTTTGCGCTGAAGCCCGCCAACACCTCGCGAAGATGTTCGGCAGGCTCGAGCGTGCCGACAACGTTTCGCCTCGTTCAGGGTGGCGAGAACACTGCTCGCAGAGACCTTTTCGTCGTCGGCTGCCGAGCCGTTATCGGCCGGGACGACCTACCTCAACAGCCTCGCCGTCAGAGATCGCTCACGGAATGCGGACCTTTACAACATCGAAAGAGACCGCTCGCGCGGACCACGACGTCCTCGCTGCCGTGCTCGCCAACCGAATCCTCCTGCACTGGACCACGCCTGGCGACGATCATCCACCACCGGTGAGTGCAGGAGCGGAATCTCAAAACCGTGGCGGATCCGCCATGTCACCGCCACATTCTGAGATTCCGCCACGCGTTTCGAGACCCTACAAGCAGGCGGTTGTCCACATCAGCGCCGGTCGAACCTGCCAGCACCGATATCCGCGACGAACTCATCCCACCGGGTTGCGGAGAAGACGAGAGTTGGCCCGTCCGGGTTCTTCGAGTCGCGCATCCCGACCAGACTCCGGCCGAGGAACGCGACCTCGACACAGTCTTGGCTGGGGCTGCTGTGGCTGCTCTTGAACCACATCACGGACGAATCGTTTCTATTCATACCGCGTACTCCCTCGCGATCTTGCGGATGAGTGTGCGGCTTCGCGACTCATCCAACGACGAACGTTGAAGTTCGGCGTATGCCCTTTGGAACTGGCGTACCTCCTCGGTCTTCTCAAGGTACAGCCCACCGGTGAAGCCCTGCACGTAGACGATCGGCGGCTCGGTGAGACGTGCCGTTGGGTGCCTAGGGAATTCGAGGATGACGAATGGTCCGATAACCAATCCCAGATACGCTTCTTTGCCGAGTGGAACGATCCGGATGGAGACATTCTCCAGCTCGCCGAGCCGGAGAAGGTGCTTCAGCTGATCGGCCATGACAGCCGGTCCGCCGATCGCCCGGCGCAAGGCCGACTCGTCGATGATGGCTTCCACAGTCAGGCGGTTGGTGGAACTCGTCAGCCGAACCGTGCGCTGCGCGAGCATCTCGATACGTCGCTCGACCTCGACTGTCGTAAAGGTGGGGGATTCCACCCAGACCATCGCGCGGCGATACTCATCCGTCTGCAAGAGCCCCGGCAGAAGTACGTTCTGATACGAAAACAGTTTCTTCGCAGCCTCTTCCAGTCCGATGAACGCGTCGAACCAATCGGGAATGAGGTCGCCGTATGCCTGCCACCACCCGGTGCGTTTGGTTTCCTCGGTCAACCCGAGAAGCACATTCGTCTTCTTCTCGGTCGCACCGTACATCTGACACAACCGCTCGATGAACAGCGGATTCAACCGCACCTCCTGCCCGGTCTCCATCCGCCAAAGCGTCTGTTTGGCAACGCCTATCGCCTGCCGGGCGGCATCGGCGCTCACCCCGGATTTCTCTCTGAGATCGCGCAACTGGCGGCCCAGCATGCGGCGCGGGAGGGTCGAACCTGTCGGTGTCACGACGAATCCCCTTTCGTAGTCTCACTAGTCAGTTGCGTTCGTAACTGGAACCTCGCTGCGGGAACCATCGGAACTTTGCGACCATTCGGCCGGTTCCGTGTGTCGAAGAGATTCCTTGCCCCAATTACCGGTGCTCTACTGAACGCGCGCCCGGTCGCCATCGCAGAAAGTCCTGAAACCATATCCGCGCCAAAGGGTTCAGGTCCAGTGCGGTCGGGCGCGCCGCACTCGTTTCCGGCGCGGCACGAACAGATCTCCTAGGGGGCAGATATGGACGAACCAGCTTTCGCGGATACGCCGGCCACGCGCTGCGCCTACTATCGGCGCACCTGCGGCCTACCCGCCGGAATCCATCCGGAGGTCGGGCGGATCGTGGTGAAGGCGGGGGTGGTCGGCGGGATCACCATGCCCGCCCGGCTCGGTCAGCGGGTGCGCGACGAACTTCTTTTCCGGGGCCTGGCAATCGGCCCGATCGTGGCCCACATCCGTTCCCGCAGATGGACTTTCCTCTGCCGACCCGACCTCACCGTCGATACGGATCTGGCCGTCGAACTCTTCCGTCTCGACGTATCCATCGTCCCCTTGGGCGGTGAAATAGCTCTTCCGTCCCCGGCCGACTCCGCTACGGCCTACCGCACCTGGATCGTTCCCCCGCGCGACACCTTCCGTCCCTCGGCCGCCGTGATAGTCCGCGCCGCGCGCACCTGCGTCCGCGGAGCAGTTCGATGATCAATGCCGAAAATGACTGCACCGCAACCGAACTGATGTGCTCGCCAGCCGGTCGAACCTCCCGTCGAGACGGTGCCCACATGTCTGTACAACGCATCCGCGGCAACGAACGAGAGACGGATAATCGCAACGCATACCCGCGAGCCCATCTCGAAAATCCCGGAATGGCACATGGGATGCGATCCGGTTGGCGATTCGTCGGCTCGGGACGGGGGAGCGGTGAATAGCACCCTGCCAACGAGATACGAGGTGCTGCAAGCGTGCCGAGGTGAACTCGACTCCGATCATCCGCTCCTGGCGGCGGCGCGACAGCTGACCCGATGGCACGAACGACGGCTCGTCGCAGGCACTTCGGAATGCCCTGAATCGGCAAGCCGCAAGCCGGAGCCCGATCCGGCATCGCCGGTGACGGGATCGCCGTGCGGCGCCGCCGAATCCCGTGCGGACCTGATCACCCGCATCGACCGCTGGGCCGAAATCCATGTGCCGCCTGTCCGCGGCGCGGCATTCGTACACACCGAAACGCTGGGTTCGGTCCTGGACCGCCTCGCCTATCTGACCGCGCACGCCTATACCGCCCTGGCCGCGCACGACGAATGGGAGCTGTGGTTCCTGTGGGAGCGACTCGCCGAATTATCCTGCGCCTACGAGGATCTCGTCACCGAACTCGCCGCGGGCCGCCGCCGTCTTCCTGGCACGATGATCTGATGGTCCGCGGCCGCGCTCGCGACCTGAACCGATGGCAACGCTTTTCGGGGCATGTCCGGTTTCCGCGTGGCTGCGATGCTGAGTGCCCGGTCAGGAGTAAACGGGACGGATTGCCGGTCCGTGCGAACGGGGTGCGCATTGCGAAAGTTCTTCGGTGCCATATGTACGGCGCTGATAGTGGGTGCGGTCCTCGCCTTTCTCGGCGGACTGATCGCGGCCGTCATCGGCGTCTACGACGCATTCCAGGATCCCGGCGCGACTCCGACCTGCGACGGCAAACCCATGGTGCCGCATACGGAATGCGTCGAATACAAGAATGGTCAGCGGGTAAGCGTTACGTCCTACGAACAAGCCGTCAAGGACCAGCACGACAGTCGCGACAAGGGAATCGGGATGCTCGAGGTGGCCGGTGGGCTGCTCGTCGGCAGCGTCGTCGTCTTCTTCGGCTCCGCACGGATCGGCGAACGCCTGCTGAAAACCGCCGAACCCCAACCCGCGCCACTACCGGCGCCGCAACTCCCCACCGCGGCAACGAAAGAGATGCCCGCCCTCGCGAAACCGGCGCTCGCTCCGACCAAACAGTTGCCGGCGATCGCCACACACGACGACTACCGCCAACTTCTCACCATGGTGATGGGCAACCCCACCACTGCCGACCGCCTCATCGAATACGAACGCCGCAAATCCCCGACCGCAGACCGCGACACCCTGATCACCAGCGCGATCGAACAACTCCGTCGCGACCGGGAACGCCAGGGCTGAACTTCACCGCCCATCCTGATCGCTCAGCGATTTCGATCGGCATCGCGTTCGCGTTCCTGGTTAGAGATCTCGGCAAGCCAGGTGTCATCCCGGTCTCGCTCGATGAACCTGCGCCCCTCGGCCTCGATCTCTTCCGCGACAATGTCCAAGAGTTGGCCATCCTGGTGAGCCGCATATCGTTCTATGGCTCGTTGCAGCGCGCGGTTCACGATTACGCCCAACACCGCCCGCGCAGGCACATGCGGCCCGAGGTAGTGCCGCGCGATGTCAGTAGCCTGTGGCGTCAATATGGTATTGATCATGAAGGCTAACTCCTGGTAATCACGTGTGCCGGGAGTTGAATCCGCCAATGCGGCGTAGAGCTTTTCCCGAGAACGCTCTTCGGAGTCTCGAATCCGGGCGCTCGATTTCCGCTCGATCCGACCGCTGTAGACACCACGATCGGTCTCCGGCGAGTCGTCCTGCCGCATTGTTCGCGTTTCTCGGAAGTGGCGATTCAGATCGCGCGCAATATAGGCCAGTGCAAGCGTGTCGAACCTGGTTTCACCAGGGACGTAGTGATCCATTGCCTGCGCTATCGCCTGCCGGACCACTTGGTCGATTTCCGCTGTGTACTCACGTGGAGCGATACGCGCGCGAGCATAACGCTCAGCCTTCGGCATGAATGATTCGACAGTGGCGCGGCGTAAGGTGTCGTGTTCCGGCGTGCCTGGAATCGTTTTCATGAGTTCGGCGATGAGCGTAGACGTCTGCGGTTCGGCCGCGCGCTCGGTACGGCCTTCGTCCTGATGTGAACTGGGTTTCGCGCTTGCTTCACCCAAAGGTCCAGGTGCGATCGTTTCGGATTCGCAGGAGTGCCCCGTCGGGTCCGTCGAAGGCCCCGGATCCGTTGCCCGCGAATGGTATTCGTCGGCAGCGGTCCGCGTGAACATCGTCGACGTTCCCGCGAGCGCGGACAGTAGGCGACGGGCAACGGTACGGCCCTCGGGTGCGGCACCGGATGTGAACGCGGGCGTCGATCCCGCGAGCGCCGCCAGCAGATGACGCACGCCGAATCCGGTATTCCCATCGGGCGCAAAGGTTTTCGAAACCGGCGCGAAGGCGGGCGTAGAGCCCGCCAATGCGGCCAGCAGTCGGCGCGCGGTGTTCACTTCTTGCCGTCCTCGCCGGGCAGCAGCGATTCCGCATACGCGGCAATCTTCTTCACCACGACCGGTGCCCCCGCGCCGACGCCGAACGCGATCAGCCCGTTCGACACGATCAGGGTGGTCGCCAGGGCGGCCGTAGTCGCCGTCGCGACGCCGAGATTGATCAGGATCGAGACCAGATACACGCCCCCGCCCGGCCCGCGCGGCCGGATCCACGGCCAGCCCTTCACCCGGCGACTCGCCTCCAGGAAGACGACACCGCTGTTGGTAGCCGCACCGACCAATCCCCACACGGCGTATTGCCATGGCATGCCACGACGATACGGCGATGTGGCCCCGGACTACGCGGTTTCGGCGCGGCCGCGCGGCCGGGATGTGGCGAACGTGACGTGCGATATCAGGTTCCCCCGGACGCCGACACCGGAAATCGGGGCGTACCCGGATAAAATGGTTAGTTAGACGAACCGGGTCCTGTGGTATGCGATGTGCGGTGAGTCGAGGCCGATCGATGCGAAACCGGGTCGATCGGGCGGTGTGACCGAGATGATTCGGTGACGTGGCCGAGACGAAGCGAGGAGGTGGGCCGAATGTCGAGCACCGAGGATCGGCGCTTCGAAGTTCTGCGCGCGATCGTCGCCGACTATGTCGCGACCAAGGAGCCGATCGGCTCGAAAACCCTTGTGGAGCGCCACAATCTGGGTGTTTCCAGCGCGACCATCCGCAACGATATGGCGGTGCTGGAGGCCGAGGGCTACATCACCCAGCCGCACACCAGCTCAGGACGGGTCCCCACCGACAAGGGGTATCGCCAATTCGTCGACCGCATCGCCGCCGATGTGAAGCCGCTGTCGGCGGCCGAGCGGCGGGCGATCATGCAGTTCCTGGAATCGGGTGTGGACCTCGATGATGTGCTGCGCCGGGGCGTTCGCCTGTTGGCCCAGCTCACCAGGCAGGTCGCGGTGGTGCAGTATCCGACGGTGTCGGCCTCGACGGTCCGGCATATCGAGGTGGTCGCGCTCAACCCGGCCCGGCTGCTGCTCGTGGTGATCACCGACACCGGCCGCGTCGACCAGCGGCTGGTGGAACTCGGCGCGCTCGTCGACGACGACGATCTGGCCGCCCTGCGCGCCATGCTCGGCACCGCGATGGACGGCAAACGGCTGGCCGCGGCCTCGGCGGCGGTCGCCGAACTGCCGGAGCGGGCCCCGCAACCGCTGCGCGACGTGCTGATCCGGGTGTCGACGGTGCTGGTGGAGACGCTGGTCGAACATCCGGAGGAGCGGCTCGTGCTCGGCGGCACCGCGAACCTCACCCGCAACGCGGCCGATTTCGGTTTCCCCGGTTCGCTGCGCGCGGTGCTGGAGGCGCTGGAGGAGCAGGTCGTTGTGCTCAAACTGCTGGCAGCGACCCAGAATCCCGGCACTGTCACCGTGCGGATCGGCGAGGAAACACAGGTGGAGCAGATGCGCAACACCTCCGTGGTCTCCACCGGGTACGGCTCGGCTGGCGCCGTGCTCGGCGGAATGGGTGTGCTCGGCCCCACCCGGATGGACTACCCGGGAACAATCGCCTCGGTCGCGGCCGTTGCCCGTTATATCGGTGAGGTGCTCGCCGAACGCTGACCGGTCTCGCTGCTAGCCTGTAACCCCGGCCGGATAAAGTTGAGTGCATCCGACTAATGTTGGTCGGTCGGCGTGGTGCAGGCACACCAGTCGGAACTGTGGAGAGCGACCAAGGACTAGAGAACTCAAGTGGCACGGGACTACTACGGACTGCTCGGCGTTTCCAAAAACGCGACCGACCAGGAACTCAAGCGCGCGTACCGCAAGCTGGCACGGGAGCTCCACCCCGACGTGAATCCGGACGAGGCGGCGCAGGCCCGCTTCAAGGAGGTGTCCACCGCCTACGAGGTGCTCACCGATCCGGAGAAGCGGCGCATCGTCGACATGGGTGGGGATCCGCTGGAATCCGGCGCGGGCGCGGGCGGTTTCACCGGTGCCGGCTTCGGCGGCCTCGGCGATGTTTTCGAGGCGTTCTTCGGCGGCATGAGCGGGGGCGGCGGTGGCCAGCGCAAGCCGCGCGGCCGGGTGCAGCCCGGCGCCGACTCGCTGATCCGCACCCGGTTGAGCCTGGCCGAATGCGCGGTCGGCGTCACCAAACACCTCACCGTCGACACCGCGATCCTCTGCGATGTGTGTCAGGGCGCGGGCACCAACGGCAATTCGAAGCCGGTGCGCTGCGAAACCTGCGGCGGCGCAGGCGAAGTGCAGTCGGTGCAGCGGTCCTTCCTGGGCCAGGTGCTCACCTCGCGGCCGTGTCCGACCTGTCGCGGCGCGGGGGAGACCATCCCGGATCCCTGCCACAAGTGCGGCGGCGACGGTCGGGTGCGAGCGCGCCGGGAGATCGCCGCGCCGATTCCGGCCGGTGTCGCGAACGGTATGCGGGTGCGGCTGGCCGCGCAGGGCGAGGTCGGCCCCGGCGGCGGCCACGCGGGCGACCTGTACGTGGAGATCGTCGAGCAGCCGCACGACGTATTCGTCCGCGACGGCGACGATCTGCACTGCACCGTGCGCGTCCCGATGGTGGACGCCGCGCTCGGCACCACCGTGGTGATCGACACCATCCTGGACGGGCCCACCGAACTGACCATCGCGCCGGGCACCCAGCCGGGCGAGGTCTCGGTGCTACGTGGCCACGGCATGCCGCGGCTGCGTTCCGGTGCGCGCGGAGATCTGTTGGCGCACTTGGACATCGTGATCCCGACTAAACTCGACGGCAAGCAGACCGAACTGCTGCGCAAGTACAAGGGCCTGCGTGAGCGGGAGCGGGCCGAGGTGATGTCGGCGCAGTCCGAACACAACAGCGGGCTGTTCGCGCGGCTGCGCGCCTCGTTCAGCGGGCGCTGAAATCCTTGGCCGCCACGGTTTTCTACCTCGACGAGATACCCGCCGTAGGTTCGGTCGCTGTCCTGGACGGACCCGAGGGGCGGCACGCGGCGACCGTGCGGCGGATCCGGGTCGGCGAGCCGATCACGCTGTCCGACGGCCGCGGCCTGCTCGCCACATCGGAGGTGGTGGCGACGGCCAAGGACCGGCTCGACCTGCGGGTGCTGGATCGGGTTGTCGCACAACCGGTTTCGCCGTCGGTGACGGTGGTGCAGGCGCTGCCGAAATCCGATCGGTCGGAGCTGGCCGTCGAATTGATGACCGAGGCGGGGGCCGACCGGATCGTGCCGTGGCAGGCGTCGCGGTGCATATCGAACTGGGAGAGCAAGGCGCGCAAGGGCGTCGAGAAGTGGCGGCTCGCCGCGCGCTCGGCCGCTCGGCAGTCGCGGCGCGCATACATACCCGATGTACTCGACCTGCACGCCACCCGGGACGTTATCGCGATGGTTCGTGACGTGGTCGGCCGCGGCGGAATCGCGGTGGCGCTGCACGAATCCGGCGCGGCGAGGTTCACCGAGCTGCCGTTCGACAAGGTCGCCGAGATCCTGCTCATCGTGGGTCCCGAAGGGGGACTGGATGATTCGGAACTTGACGCGTTCACCGAGCCGGGCGCTTCGGTAACCCTTTTGGGCCCAACGGTTTTGCGGACGTCGACGGCCGCCGCGGTGGCACTCGGGGCATTGGGTGCGCTGACGCCGCGCTGGTGAGGCTCGGCGTATGCGGCGGGACCGCTTTACCTGGTAGGTAATCGACTTCGACCGGGATGCGAGCCAGGCTGCGGGTATGGCTACGAACACGGATTCGCGGTTGGGTTCGGCGTTGCGGGGGTTGGCTTTCGGGCGGATCGCGCTCGGGGTGGTTTCGCTCGCGGCACCGAGGGGCACGGCTCGCCTCTTCGGGATTCGACCTACACCCGAATTGACCTATATGACAAGGATTTTCGGTGCACGGGCGATAGCGCTCGGCCTCGGGTATCTCGGGGCCTCCGAGACCGAGCGGGTGCGGTTGCAGCGGCTCGCGCTCATGGTGGACGTCATCGACACCGTGCACGGCGCGGCACATTTGGTGCGCGGTGACGTGCCACGGCCGATCGCGCTCAGCATGGTCGGGATGACCGGCGGCTATATGGCCGTCGGGGCAGCGAGATTCGCGCTCGACCTGCGCCCAGGGGCGGATGCGGGGCGGGACAGCGGCGATTAGTCTGTCTGAGACTGTATTCGGAAGGGGCACAGGATGACAGCTCACGCGGACGCTTCGTCGATCTTTCCCGCCTGGGTCGATCGGCTACAGCTGAAGTATATGAATCCGGTGGTGCGGCGGGTCGGGCCGTATTTGCCGACGTTCGCGGTGATCGAGCATCGAGGGCGGAAATCGGGCAAACAGTATTCGACTCCGGTGAACGTGCTCAGGTTCGACGGGAAGCTGGCGGTGGTGCTCGGACATGGAATCACCGACTGGGTGCGGAATGTACGCGCGGCGGGGGAGGCTCGGGTGCGCTACTCCGGCCGCACCTGGCATGCGACGAATCCGCGGATTATCGAGCGCGGCACGGGCGGTGCGGAGCTCCCGGCCATCGCGCGAATGATGGGGAAACGATTCGGCGTCTTTGTGGTCGACATCGAGCGGAGCTGAGACCGGCTGCCCTTGACAGGGTATATCCCACTGTGGAATATGGTGGTGTCATTCGGCGGACCGCCGTTGCCCTCGCATCGAAAGAGCGACCATGCCCACGCTTCCATGGACGACAGTCGGCACGCCCACGACACCGGAGGTCCAGTGCATGGCCTCACGTCTCGAGGTCAAGTCGCTGCTCGACGTGCCCGGATTTCTGATTGCTTCGCTGGCGCTTTGGCGGCAGGCCCGCCGCTCGCCGGGAGCGCTGGGCGTCGCCTTGAAGGCGGAGATGCCGAAGCGCACGTTCTGGACGTACTCGGCATGGCAGGACAAGGCGGCCATCTACGCCTACGCGGGTTCCGAACCGCACAAGTCGACTATCGAGCGCAAGCGAAAGGTTATGCGGGAAGCGACTTTTGTGTTCTTCAACGCCTCGGTGGACGAATTGCCCGTGTCGTGGGATGAGATCCGCCGCCGGATCGCCGACCAGCGCGACTCGGCACAGACAGGCCACGACGCGGCGTCGTGACCGCTCGACGCCGCACCCGGCTCATCTGTCGGTGCGTTGAAAGCCCATGTCGCCCAGACCAATTCGAACGTCATCGACTAACACGCGTGCTGTCTCGGGGCCGATTCCGCTGAGGCTGAGCGACTTTCAGAGGTCGCCCGAGTAGTCCTGGGTGATCCAGCGGTCAGGGCGGATGGTGAACAGAACGGATTTGGTGCCGTCCATGCTGTCGACGAAGGCGCGTGCTTTTTCCGGGCCGAGGTAGCGGGTGGCGATCGCCTCTCGGGCTTCTCGCGGGGACGGGGTGGTCGCGTCGATGACGGTGCCTTCGACGATGACGTACTGGTAGGGCAGCTCTTCGCGCTGCACGGTGACGGTCACCGTGCCGGCCTCCCGGATGAGGCGCGCTTTGCGGCGCTCGGCGCCGGTATTGATCCTGATGTCACCGCCGGGGGTGTAGTCGTACCAGATCGGGACGGTCGCGGGCGGGCGTCCGTCGGTCGCCGCGACCGACAGCACGGCAATATGTTTGCCCGCGAGGAATTCCTGACGTTCGGCCTCCGTGAACGGTTTTGGCATGTGAGTCCGAACACTCCGATCGGTGCTGTTATTCCCGTACGCCGCTGACATGCGCTTGTCGACGTTTGCCACGGGGTGATCGCGTCGATTCGTGAGCACATGACCGTTGGCACAACGAGATTCGCGCCCGGCGAGCCGATGGGCACTCGCGCTGCGGCACATCTATGCGTATATTCATGCGTATGATTACTGGCGGGGAGAAGTTGCAGGGTTCCGGTCCATTGGTCGCACCGGAACCAGGGCTCGGTCGGCATTACACGGTCGACGGTCGCAGTCTGTTCTTGGAACGCTCGGGTAGCGGCGGACCGGCGGTGGTTTTCCTGCCGGGCGCGGGCGGAGTCGGCTTGGACTGGTTGAACATTCACCGCCGGGTGGCGCAGTGGACGACATCGGTACTGTACGACCGGGGCGGCACCGGATGGAGCGACCGGCTCGAATTACCGAGAACCGCAACGGAAGTCGCGACCGAATTGCGAGATCTGCTGCGAGTGGCCGGAATTCCCGGACCCTATGTGCTGGTAGGGCATTCGCTAGGCGGCGTCTACGTTCGTCGATTCGGGCAGCTGTTTCCGGACGAGGTGGCCGGTGTGCTGGCGGCCGATGTGGTAGGCGAAGAGTGGGATGCCCACATGCCGGACAAGCTGAAGATTCGCCCGGCGCCCGTTCCCGGCCGGATGCAACTACGGCTGCAGGGGCTGTTCATCCGGCTGCTGCTCCGAAAGCAGCTCGCCGACTGGCCCATTCGAATAAGACGAGCGTTGCTCGCCGGGCACGCGAGCCTCGAATGGAATCTGATCGCCGCCCGAGAGCGCGCCGACATGACCACGGTGATCGACGAAATACGCTGCGGTGCGGACGCTCCCGATGTGCCGACAATCGTGCTCGCCGCACTCGGCACGGATCTCGGCATGCGGTTGTACTACGGGCGATCGGGTCTGCGCGAGCTCACCGCGGCGAAACAGCGGGTCTATCAGGCCATGGCGGATTCGGTACCCCGAGGCGAGTACCGGGCGGTCACCCACGCCAGCCACGGCACCTTGCAGACCGACGCCGCGGACGAGATCATGCAAGCCATCCGAGACCTGCTCGATCGTGCCGCCCGCTGACGCCGGGCCGAGCCGGGTTCAGGCGGTACCTCCGCCTCCGCTCCGGCTATGTGCGGTTTGCCGACAGCGCTATCAGGCGGGCGGGAACAGTTCCGGATGCGCGATCTGGGGCCAATCGCAGCGATCGGTCCTTACGTCCCAAAGGAATCCGCCGTCGCAGTTCTTCAAGTAGGCGACGCCGTCGCGGCCGCAGCGCCAGTACTCGTTGAAACGCTCGCCGGGGGCGTAGCGCTGGCCGGGATCGGTGCAGCCCGCCTCCGCGTTCGGTTTTGTGGTCTCCCACGGAATCGGCGGCTCCGCGTAGGCGATTGCGGGCGCGGCTAGGAAGCCTGCGGCGAGCAGGCCCGCCGTTATGGTGCGTTTCATTGCCTTGTCCTGACTGTATGTGCCCGGGGCACAGGGTGTTTCGTTACCGCTGCGGCGGCCAGGGTGCGTTCTGGCCGGTCGGCTGCGGCTGAGAATAGCCGTTCTGCGGCATATTCTGGGCGTGGGCCTGAGCCATCAGGTTCGGCACGTCCTGGGAGGGCACCTTGGACTGGACTCCGCAAAATGTGCACTGCAGTTCATGTTTGGTGCTCACGGGGAACAGCGGAATGAAGAACAGCGTGAACTTGGTGACCAATTCGCGCAGCGCGTGCGCGGACGGGTTGCGGCAGTTGCCGCAGACGAAAGTGATCATGGCCATGGTGCGTACGTAGCGCCGCCAGCCCCAGATGAGCATGGAACCCCCAGTAATGGAATGTTGCGGTGCAGACCTTACCCGTTCACCGGTTCCGCGGTGGTATTCCGGTGCGTCAAAGCGCACAGCAGTAGCACCGCGACCGTGAGCAGCGCGCCGACACAGAGGATGAGCCCGGGCCAACCGCCCGCGGCGAAGGCGAGTCCGGTGGAGCCGCCGACGAGGGCGCTGCCGAGGTAGTAGGCGAAGAGATAGAGCGAGGAGGCGGCCCCCCGATTCTCCGCGAGCCTGCCGACCCATGCGCTCGCCACCGTGTGCGCGGCGAAAAAGCCCGCGGTGTAGAGCAATACGCCGATGAGCAGGGTCACCAACCGATCCGGGATGGTGAGCGAGATCCCCGCGGCCATCGCGACGAGCGATGCGGTGAGCACCCGGGGCGGCCCGTGCCGGTCCGCGAGATGGCCTGCGGCGGTGGAGGTGACGGTGCCCGCGAGATAGAACACGAAGATCGAACCGGCGATGCCCGAGGACAATTCGAACGGCGGGCGGGTCAGCCGGTAGCCGAGGAAGTTGTAGACCGAGACGAAGCCGCCCATCAGCACGAAGGCGAGCCCGAACAGCGCGAGCAAACCGGGATGCCGCAGCTGGGCGACGAGATCCGTTGCTACCGTTCGTAATCCGGCCGGTCGCGGCACAAAACCGCGAGACGGCGGCAGATCGCGGACGAACCAGATCGTGCATGCCGCCGCGGCAACGGCGATCGCCGCCTCGGCCCAGCGCCACGACGCGACCTCGAGGGTGAGCGCCGGGATCAACCGTCCGGCGAGTCCGCCGATGGTGTTGCCCGCGATGTAGACGCCCATCGCCGCCCCCAATCCCGCCGCGCCGATCTCCTCGGCGAGATAGGCCATCGCCACCGCGGGCACGCCCGCCAGCGCGATCCCCTGCAACGCGCGCACCGCGAGCAAAACCTGTAGCGACGGGCACAGCGGCAGCAGCAGCCCGAGGACGGTCGCCGTGATCGACGACCAGATCATCACCCGGGTCCGGCCGATCCGGGAGGCCAGCGCGCTCACCGGGATGATGGTCAGCGCCAGGAATCCGGTGGTGAGCGAGACCGCGAGCGCCGATTGAGCGGGTGTGGCCCCGAACGCCGCGGAGAAGCTCGGCAGCAGCGCCTGCGCGCTGTACATCGACGCGAACGTGGTCAGACCTGCCGCGAAAAGCGCTCTTATGATTCGCTTTTCATGCGCGGGCCGGTCGGTCCGGCGTTTCGTGACGTGCGCATCGCCGATGGTCGAAACGCGTTGATCCGGGGCCATAGCTCAAGGCTGAACGCTGGCCGTTAGTCATGGAAATGAATAAACTTGGCCGAAATAATGCACCAGACGCATATAGCGAGGAGGGGTCGTGCTTGGCGAGGATCTGGAGTGGTTCACGACACTCGCCGAACTGGAGCGGGTGAGCGCGGCGGCGCAGCGGCTGCACATCGCGCAGCCGACGCTGTCGCGAATGCTGGGCAGGCTGGAGCGCAGGCTCGGCGCCGAACTGTTCGACCGGCACGGAAAACGCATCGCGCTCAACGACTTCGGCCGGATCTACTATGAGCACGCGCGCCGGGCCCGCGCCGAACTCCGGGCCGGCGAGCAGGCCATCGCCGATCGGCTGAGCCCCGCGAAAGGCATTGTGCGCCTGTCATTCCCGCATTCATTCGGACATATGCTGGTGCCGCAGTTGATCTCCGGATTCCGCCGGACCTCCGGCCGGGTCACCTTCGAACTGTGGCAGGGCGGCGCCGAGATCTGCGCGCAGCAGGTGCTCGATGGGGAGGCCGACCTCGGCATCGTCTCGCCGCGCCCCGGACTCGCTGGAATCGGCTGGCGCAGCCTGCTGCATCAGCCGCTGGTGCTCGCGGTGCCGAACGAACACCGGCTCGCCGGGCGCAGACAGGTGCGGATGGCCGACCTCGCCGACGCCGAATTCATCACCATGCATCCGCGCTACGGCATGCGCCGCATCTTCGACGACCTGTGCGCCGCCGCGGATATCCGGCCGCGCATCGCCTTCGAATCCAGCGATCTGATGACCGTCGCCGGTCTGGTCGCGGCCGGACTCGGCATCGCGCTGCTGCCGCTCGGCGACCCGATGCCGCCGGGCCTGACCACGGTCGCGCTGGCCGACGCGGGCGGATTCCGCGATATCGGGCTGATCTGGTCGGCCACCGCGACACCGTCGGACGCGGTGCGCCGCTTCCGGGATTTCGCGGTCGACTGGGCCGAACACCGCCGCGACGAACGCGCGCTGCGGCCGTGAACCGCTCCGCGCTGTCGGCCACCACCCCCTCCGAATCGTTCCGCGATGCTGGCCCGCCCGTCGCCCGACCACCACCCCCCATCGAATCGCTCCGCGATGCTGCCAATCCGCTGCCTCATGCGGTATCGCCGAGGCCGGAACGCGGTAGCGTCCGTCCCGGAATACCGTGCGCATCCGGAGCATTTAGTACTGGAGGGATTGGGTGGGTCACCGTAAGGGAACACCCTCGTTACGCCATCGACCGGTAGCCGCTTATTCACTGGGCGGTGTCGGTGGGCGGCGTTAAACTTTCACCAAGAAACAGCTGTCGAGACCGGAAAGCAGGCCATAGCCCCTTTTGAGAACACAAGGCGAGATCGGCGACCCGACCACCCCCACTGCAGGTATCGGTACTGGTGACAATGGTTCGGGCCCAGCAGCACGCACCGTGCGCTCCAGCATCGAACTCGCTCCCGAATCCGTGTTCCCGTTTCTCGGTTCGGCTGACCAGAATCTGCGTGAACTGGAGCAGTTGTTGGATGCGGATATCCATGTCCGCGGCAACGCGGTCACACTCACCGGCAAGGCGGCCGATGTCGCCTTGGCGGAGCGTGTGATCGAACAGCTCGTCGCGCTGACCGGTCGCAACCGAGTGGTGACACCGGAGGCGGTGCGGCATACCGTTTCGATGCTCACCGAGGGCACCTCGGAATCCCCTGCGGAAGTGCTGAGCCTGGACATTCTGTCCCGGCGCGGCAAGACCATCCGGCCCAAGACGCTGAACCAGAAGCGCTACGTCGACGCGATCGACGCCAACACCATCGTGTTCGGCATCGGCCCGGCCGGTACCGGCAAGACGTACCTGGCGATGGCGAAGGCCGTGCAGGCGCTGCAGACCAAGCAGGTCAACCGGATCATCCTCACCCGTCCCGCGGTGGAGGCGGGCGAGCGGCTCGGCTTCCTACCCGGCACGCTCAACGAGAAGATCGACCCGTACCTACGTCCGCTGTACGATGCACTGCACGACATGATGGATCCGGAGGCCATTCCGAAGCTGATGGCCGCGGGCGTCATCGAGGTGGCGCCGCTGGCCTATATGCGCGGTCGCACGCTGAACGATTCCTTCATCATCCTGGACGAGGCGCAGAACACCACGGCCGAGCAGATGAAGATGTTCCTCACCCGGCTCGGTTTCGGCTCCAAGATCGTGGTCACCGGTGACGTCACCCAGGTCGATCTGCCCACCGGCGCCCGTTCGGGCCTGCGTGCGGCGTCGGAGATCCTCACCGAGATCGACGATATCCACTTCGCGCAGCTCACCAGCAGCGATGTGGTTCGGCACCGGCTGGTCTCGGAGATCGTCGACGCATACGACCGATTCGAGTCCGAAACCCGGCCGCCGGTCGGCGCGCACTATCCGGGCAACCGGGCGCAGCGCCGCGCCGCGAGCCGGGGAGACCGCAGGTAAGTGCGGTCGCCTACGCTGTTCGGGTGAGTATCGAGATCGCCAACGAGTCGGGTATCGATGTACCCGAAGAGGATCTGGTCAGCGTCGCGCGCTTCGTGATCGGCCGGATGGACGTGCACCCGGCCGCCGAGCTGTCGATGGTGCTCGTCGATCTCGACACCATGGCCGACCTGCACATGCGCTGGATGGACCTGCCGGGCCCGACCGATGTCATGTCGTTCCCGATGGACGAGCTGGAGCCGGGCGGCAGGCCCGACAGCGCCGAACCGGGGCCGTCCATGCTCGGCGATATCGTGCTCTGTCCCGAATTCGCCGCGGGCCAGGCGCGTAAGGCCGGCCACTCGCTGCAGCACGAACTAGCCCTGCTCACCGTGCACGGCGTCCTCCACCTGCTCGGCTACGACCACGCCGAGCCCGAGGAGGAAAAGGAGATGTTCGCGCTGCAGGCCCGGCTGCTCGACGAGTGGTACGAGAGCCTGCGCGAGGCGGCGCTACGGGCCGAACTCGCCGAACGCGACGCCCGCCTGCTCGGCAAGACCGGCTTCACCAGTCCGGGTGAAGCGCCCGCGTGAATGCGTTCACCCTTATCCTGCTGGCGATCGTGCTGGTGCCCGTCGGTGGCGCGTTCGCGGGCATCGATTCGGCGCTGAACACCATCTCGCCCGCGCGAGTGGACGACCTGGTGCGCGCCGATCGCCCCGGCGCGGTGCGGTTGAGCCGGATCATCGCCGACCGGCCGCGCTACGTGAATCTCATGGTGCTGCTGCGCATTCTGTGCGAGATCACCGCGACGGTGCTGCTGGCGGCCGGGCTGATCACCGTGATGGAGGACGACTGGGCGCTGCTCATCACGGCTTTGGTGATGGTGGTCGTCGACTACGTCGTAATCGGGGTCGGGCCAAGGACTTTGGGACGCCAGCACGCGTATTCGATTGCGCTGGGCGCGGCGCTGCCGCTGCAGTTCATCGGCGCGCTGCTCGGGCCGGTGTCGCGGCTGCTGATTCTGCTGGGTAACGCGATCACCCCGGGTAAGGGTTTTCGCAACGGCCCCTTCGCTTCCGAGATCGAACTGCGCGAGGTCGTCGATATGGCGGGCGAGCGCGGGGTGGTGGATGCCGAGGAGCGGCGGATGATCCAGTCCGTCTTCGAATTGGGCGACACCCCGGCGCGCGCGGTGATGGTGCCGCGCACCGAGATGGTGTGGATCGAGGCGGACAAGACTGCCGCACAGGCGATGTCGCTCGCGGTGCGCAGCGGTCACTCGCGGATTCCGGTGATCGGCGAGAACGTGGACGATATTCTCGGCGTCGTGTATCTGAAAGACCTTGTGCCGCACGCCGATCGTGCGCGCAAGGTGCAGGTGCGGCAGGTGATGCGCCCCGCCGTCTTCGTACCCGACTCCAAACCCCTGGACAGCCTCCTCGACGAAATGCAAAGGCGGCGTAACCATATGGCGCTGCTGGTGGACGAATACGGTGGTATCGCCGGACTGGTCACCATCGAGGATGTGCTGGAGGAGATAGTCGGGGAGATCGCCGACGAGTACGACATCGACGAAACCCCGCCCGTGCAGGACCTCGGCGGCGGACGCTATCGGGTGTCGGCCCGGCTGCCGGTGGAGGATCTCGGCGAACTGTACGGCCTGGAGATCGAGGAAGAGGATGTCGACACCGTCGGCGGGCTGCTCGCCCACGAACTCGGCCGGGTGCCGCTGCCCGGCTCGAAAGTCGTTGTGCACGGGCTGGTTCTGCGGGGCGAGGGTGAGGCCGACGCGCGTGGACGGATGCGGGTGAACACGGTGGTTGTGAAGCGGGCGCCGGAGAGATCCGAGGCGCCCGCCGAGTCCGATGTCAACGGCAGTGGTCGAAAAAGCAACGGCAGCAAGCGCAAACGCGACGAGGATGGAGAAACCGATGACTGAGTTGGATGCCGAGGATACCAAGTTGGTGACGCTGGCCCGCGGTGCGCTCGGCCGCACCGGCGGCGCGAGCGGCGCGGCGATCCGCGATACCGACGGCCGCACCTACGCGGCGGGCGATGTCTGCCTCGGCGCGCTGCGGCTGACCGCGCTGCAGGCGGCGGTGGCGGCCGCGATCTCCAGTGGCGCAGAGGGTTTCGAGGCGGCCGTGGTGGTCGCCGGACGGCTGTCCGACCCGGGGATCACCGCGGTGCGCGAGGTGTCCACCGGTGCCCGGATCGTCTTCACCGACAAGGCTGGTGCGGTGTTCGACATCGTCGACGATACCGTCGATTCGGTGGTGCAGGATGGCTGAGGCCAGCGAATTCCGTTCGGGCTTCGTATGTTTCGTCGGCCGGCCGAATACCGGCAAGTCGACGCTGACCAATGCGCTCGTCGGTGCCAAGATCGCGATCACCTCGTCGCGGCCGCAGACCACCAGGCACACCATCCGCGGCATCGTGCACCGGGAGCACGCCCAGCTCATCCTGGTCGACACCCCCGGACTGCACCGGCCGCGGACCTTGCTCGGCCAGCGGCTGAACGACCTTGTGCGCGATACGTATTCGGAGGTCGACGTGATCGCCCTCTGCATTCCGGCCGACGAGAAGATCGGGCCCGGTGACCGCTGGATCGTGCAGCAGGTCAAGCAGATGGCGCCCAAGACCACGCTGATCGGCGTCGTCACCAAGATCGACAAGGTGAGCCGCGATCAGATCGCCCAGCAGCTGATCGCCACCTCCGAACTGCTCGGCCCGGAGGCCGAGGTGGTGCCGGTATCGGCGGTGCGTGGCGAACAGGTCGAGGTGCTCGTCGACGTCATCGCCGCGAAAATGCCTGAGGGCCCGGCCTTCTACCCCGACGGTGAGCTCACCGACGAGCCGGAGGAAACCCTCATGGCCGAGCTCATCCGCGAGGCCGCGTTGGAGGGGGTGCGTGATGAGCTGCCGCATTCGCTCGCCGTGGTGATCGAGGAGGTGCTGCCGCGCGAGGAAAACGAAGACATGCTTGATGTGCATGCTTTGCTTTATGTAGAACGCCCGAGCCAGAAGGCGATCATCATCGGTAAGGGTGGGGCGCGGTTGAAAGAGGTTGGTACCAACGCCCGCAAGCAGATCGAGCACATCCTCGGTGTGCGGATCTACCTGCATCTGCATGTGAAGGTGGCCAAGGACTGGCAGCGCGACCCGAAACAGTTGGGCAAGTTGGGCTTCTGACCGCGCTACAATTGTCGGTTGGCGGCGGTACGCTTGTAATACTATGTTTCCCATAGCTTTCCGCCGCCCAGCTGATCCGCTATGCGCCGAAGGGGTTGGCCGTGCGCATGATGGTCCGAGCGGCCCGCGACCCGGACTCGGCGTATCGGGCCGGAATGCCGCACCGTGACGTCGATCCGGCCGATCCGCTTGCCGAGCCGCGACACGATGATCGCGGGGGCGATGGAGTCGGGCGAACAGTATTCCTGCGGTCGCCGCGGTTGCTGATGTTGCGCTGAGCGCGAATTCGAGTCCGCCGGGGATGTCACGCGTCGATTCGGGGAATCGGCTCCGGTGTTGCCACGGCGGATAAATGCCCGATAAATGCCGGGCAAGGCCGAATATCTGGTGGGTGGACGGGGGAGTTCGCCACACATATAGTCCCGCCTATAGACGTGCCGCTGAACGCGTTCGGGGTGTCCGTCTGATGGGAGTTCGGGAGGAAACCCCAAGTGAGAATGGTCGAAGGCACGGTCTTCGCCGGATACCGAATTGAGCGGCTGCTCGGCGCGGGTGGGATGGGCGCCGTATATCTGGCGCGGCATCCGAGGTTGCCGCGCCATGACGCGTTGAAATTGCTCGCGGACAATCACGCCGCGGATCCGGAATACCGGGCGCGCTTCCTGCGCGAGGCGGAGATCGCGGTGCGGCTCCAGCATCCGAACCTGGTCGCGGTCCGTGACCGTGGCGAGGAAGCCGGACAGCTGTGGATCACCATGCAATACGTGCCGGGCCTCGACCTCGCCGCGGTGATCGCCCGCAACCCGCGCGGCCTCGCCGTCGAACGGGCGCTGTGGATACTGGGCGAGGCCGCGCGGGGCCTCGACGAGGTGCACGACGCCGGACTGCTGCACCGTGACGTGAAACCGGCCAACATCCTCATCACCGGGGAGTGGGACGGTCCCGACCGGGCGCTGGTCACCGACTTCGGAATCGCCCGTGCCGCAGAAGATTCCGCGACGTCGGCGGTGCGCGAGCCGACGGCCAGCTTGGCGTATGCCGCCCCCGAGCAGATACGCGGCGATGCGATGGACCGGCGCGCGGACGTTTACGCGCTGGGCTGCACGCTGTTTCATATGCTCACGGGTTCGGTGCCGTTCCCGCGCGAGAGTCCGGGGGCGGTGATGTACGCCCATCTCAATGAGGACCCACCACTGGCCACCCGGGAAAATCCCGGTGTGCCAGCGGAATTGGCCAAGGTTGTCGTTAAGGCGATGGCGAAGCGGCCGGAGGATCGGTACCCGAGTTGTGGTGCGCTGGCGACGGCGGCGCGGACGGCGTTCGCGCGGTCGCTCGCCGCCGAGTCCGGCGCATCCGAAGAGGCGGGCCGCAAGCGCGGTCGGTGGTTGCTGTCCGGTGTCGCGCTGGCCGTGATAGTTATTGCCGCGGTGGCGATTTCGGCTTTCGCCTGGAGCGGTGACGGCGGATCGGACCGGTCACATCATGTCACGGCGCCGGTGCCGAGGGTGAACGCCGCACTGTGGAGTACGTACACGTTCATGGTCGAGCCGTTCGCGGATCTGCTCCCGCCGGGGCCATTTCTGTCCGGATATCGGGATCTGAGCGGATGCCAGCCGGTCGATGCCGCGAACCCGGACGTGGATCTGCCCTTCGACCAGTCGGTCAAGGTCGGCGAATTGCTGTGTGTCGGCGACCATGATCCGGTCACCACGTTGGTCGTCGAGTGCAATGCGGATCGCACACCGATTCTGCCGAGACCTTCGACGGATCGAGTCGAGGGTGAGGAGCGGTGGTCCCGGCCGTCCGGCACCGGCCGATTGCGGTGGGGTAGCAATACGACCAACACCGGAGCTCGAACGGGTTGGCTCTACGTGTATTTCGACGGTCCCGACCGGAATTTCTGCAACCTGACGGTGTCGGGCACCGGATCGGGAACCGAACTACGCGGTAAATGGTGGCCGGATGCGCCTCTTTAAGCGAAACACCTTGCGCGCCAGTATCGTCCGCAGGATTTTCGGCACGGTGTCGATACTGCTGATCGTGACGGCGGGCTGCGCCGTGCCGGGCAATCCGATGCCGGAGCATCCCGACCTCGGCGCTCTCGACGTCGGCCCGTATCCGAGGGAGCCGCTGCCGGTACCGCCCAGCGGCGACGAAAAGTACGGCAGGGTAATCGAATCCGTACGGATGGGTGAGGCGGTCATCGATCCGACGGAGGCCGACGCCGCGCTGAGCTTCGGCCTGTCCGGCAACGGGGCCGTTCCGCTGCCGACTCCGGCGAAGGCCGCCGGATTCCTGGCCGGGCCGGTGCGCGCGGTTCTGGAGAAGCGCGGAATGCTGGCCGGATTCGCGGTGAGCGCCGCCGACCGGGAGGTGTCATCCCGCCCGCAGGTCGGAACTTGCCGCCTGCTCACGGTGATTGTGCTGCGTTTCCCCGACCCGGACGCGGCGCGCCAGGCGGCCCGGGAAATCGACTCGGTCGATTTCGCGGTGAACACCGAGAACGCCGCCGTGCCGATTCCGGATTACCCGGAGGCACAGGCACACTGGCGGCCCACCGTGCCGACGCTCGCCGCGACGACCTCCATCGACTCGTATGTCGTCAGCGTGCTTGCCGGGCACACCGGGACCGATCTCCCGGCGCTGACGGGGTTGGCCCGCAAGACATTCGGCGTGCAACTACCGAGGTTGCGCGAGTTCGCGGCCACCCCGCTCGACCGGATCGCGTCGCTGCCGCTGGATCAGGAGGGCATGGTGCGGCGGCAGGTGCCCGCGTTGGCCGGGCGCTGGTCGTATCCGACGGTGGTTCTGATGAACCGGCAGGAGGTCGCGGGTTGGGATTCGCTCATCTCCGCGCGTGGCGTCGTCTACGGGCCGCGGGCCGCGCGCCGGTTCATCCGGCAGGGCGGTGGTGATTTCGATGCGATCGCCGTCAACGGGACCGATTTTCTGGCGCGCTATCCGGATGCCGCGACGGCCAAACAGCACTTCGACGCCGCGGCGCGTAAAGGCGGCGCGCTGGGCCTGCGCCCTATTCCGGCTCCGGACGGGACCAGGGATGTGCTCTGCTACGTCGACGACAGTATCGGTCAGTCGCCGGGAGTCGCATTGATCAAGTACTCGTGCCGCGTGCTGTACGGGCGTTATCTCGCACAGATCTTCAGCCGTGTGCCGCAGGATATCCGGCAGAAGGCGGCATCGCAGTACGCGCTTTTGGTTGGCAGCGGGTAGGTGATGAGCGAAACATTCCGTCCGGGAACGGTTTTCGCCGGATATCTGATCGAAAGGGTGCTCGGCAGCGGTGGCATGGGCACGGTGTACGCGGCCAAGCATCCACGGCTGCCGCGACGCGACGCGCTGAAGGTGTTGTCGCAGCGGCACAGTGCCGATCCGCAGTTTCAGCGGCGGTTCATCCGGGAGGCCGAGCTCGCCGCCCAACTGGACCATCCGAATATCGTCTCGGTGCACGACCGCGGTATGACGGACGGACGGCTCTGGATCGCAATGCAATTCGTCGACGGAGCCGACGCCGCCGAACTTGTCCGTCGCGGGGCGCTGCCGCCCGAGCGCGCGGTGGCCGTTATCGGTGCGGCGGCGCGCGGGTTGGACGCGGCGCATCGCGCCGGACTGCTGCACCGGGATGTGAAGCCGGGCAACATCTTGGTCGAGTCTCGTCCCGGCGGACCGGACCGGGTGTACATCACGGATTTCGGAATCGCGCGTGCGGTAGGCGATGCGAGCGGGCTGACCGTGACGGGTGCGATACTGGGTACCTTCGCGTATACGGCGCCGGAACAGCTGTCCGCGAGCACCGTCGACCACCGCGCCGATATCTATTCGCTCGGCTGCACCCTCTTCGAATTGCTCACCGGCACAAGACCTTTCCCATATACGACACCTGTCGAGGTGATCCGGGCGCAACTGCAGGACCCGCCGCCGCGTCCGTCGGCGACGAATCCCGGGCTGCCGCGCCGGATCGACGAGGTCATCGCGACCGCCATGGCCAAGGATCCGGCCGCACGTCAATCGAGTTGCGGTGCGCTGGCGAATGCCGCGGCGGCGGCGTTGGCGCCGGACACTGCGACGGTGCTGGTTCGGGCAGCGCGACCGGTCTCCCGCCGCCGTTGGAAGTACTTCGCGGTGGCCGCGGCGATCGCCGTGCTGGCGGCGGCGATCGTGAGCGGCCTTGTGCTGACCGGTAATTCGGATGTCGTGAAGGCGCCGGGCGCCACCACGACGGCGCGTCGCACGGTATCGGCGACGCCGCCGACCACGAGCGGAACGGTCGCTTGGGGAAACTACAGCTATGTGGTGCAGGCGTTTCCCGGATTGCTGCCCGCGACCCCGCTCGACAGTGGTTATCAGGGTTTGGTCTGCGCGGCCGTCGGACTGAATGGCAAGCCGATCGATGTGAACGCCCGTGATCCGGTGAACGAGTTGAAGTGCAACGGCAATTGGAATCCGGTCGAGCGGATACGGGCCTTCTGCAACGCGGATCGTCGACCGACCACCGTCGAACCGTTCGACGACGCGGTGCAGACCGGACAGGAACGGTGGACCAGGCCGTCGGGCAGCGGTCTGGTGACACTGAACGACGCGACCAAATCCGACGGTACCGGAACCGGTTCGCTGCAGGTGCAATTCGACGACCCGAACCGGAACTTCTGTGCGCTACAGATTTTCGGCGGCACATCGGGACGGGATCTGTACGACCGCTGGTGGGTGGGCGCGCCGCTGTAACCGGAAACAGGGGAGAAGACAGTGAATACGGCCGCGGGAGCGACCTTCGCCGGATACCGCGTCGAGCGCACGCTCGGCACGGGTCCGATGGGTACGGTGTATTCGGCGCGGCATCCGCGATTGCCACGCCAGGATGCGCTGAAGATCTTGTCGGAGCGCTATTGCGACGCCGGTTTCCGTACGCGATTTCTGAGCGCGGCCGATGCGGCCGCACGGCTGCATCATCCGAATCTGGCCACCGTGCGTGACTTTGGTGAATTCGACGGCCGGTTGTGGATCGCGACGCAGTACGTCGAAGGCGTCGATGCGGGTGTCCTGATCGAGCGCGGTCCGGTCGCGCTCGATGTGGCGCGTGCGGTGCGAATCGTCGCCGAGGCGGCGCGTGGGCTGGACGAGATTCATCGCGCCGGCCTGTTGCACGGCGACGTGAAGCCGTCCAACATTCTGGTGGCGGAGCCGCGGGGTGAGCCGGACCGGGTGTTGCTGACCGATTTCGGGATCACCTATGCGACAAAGGATTCGGTGGACAGCGCATATGCCGCACCGGAACTGTTCACGGGTACGGATCTCGATGGCCGCGCCGACGTATATGCGCTGGGCTGCACGCTGTTTCACCTGCTGACCGGATCCGTGCCATACCCGGACGGCGCAACCGCACACGATTCGCCGCCCCGGCCATCGCTGATGAACCCCAGGGTGCCGACGGAATTGGATGCGGTGATCGCGCGGGCACTCGACCCGGATCCGGCACGGCGCTATCCGAGCTGCGGGGCACTGGCCGAGGCCGGGCTCGATGCGGTTGCCGAATTGCTTGCGCCGCAGGCTCGGTCGGTGCCCGCGGTCGCCGGACCGCCGCGCCGGATCGGTGTGCTCGCGGGCGTCGCGGCGTTGGCGGTTGTCCTCGTCGCGGTGGTGGTTTCGCTCGTTGTCTGGTTCGGCCGTGCGGGTGCGACGGCGGTGGCGCCGATCGCGACCGCCGGTATTCCGGCGCCGGAGGTATCCGCCGGTTGGGGGCAGCATGCCTTTATGGTCCAGGCATTCTCGGAATTGCTGCCCTATTCGCCGGACGGGATCGGCTACCGTGAGCTCGCATTCTGCCGCGCCTTCGACGACCACCACCAGAGCGTGCCGCTACGGCAATCGTTCGAGCGGGGTGTGCTCGAATGCAGCGGCGGCGACGATCCCTCTGTGGTGCTGACGGTGACCTGCAACGCGGACCGCACGCCGATCACACCCGCCGCGACGACCGACCGGGTCGAGGGTGACGAGCGCTGGACCCGTCCTTCGGGATCCGGATATCTGCGGTGGAGCAATTACACGACGGCGGCCGGACGGGAGTGGGGGCGATTAGAGGTGTATTTCGACAAACCGAATCGGAACTTCTGCAAGCTGTCGGTGGCTTCCGGTGCGGCCACCGGAAGCGGCCTGCGCAGCGGTTGGTGGCCCGATGCGCCACTGTGACAGGAACATTCGGGTCCGCGTGGGGTATCTGCTCGTCATCGTCGTCGCGCTGATGCTGGCCGCGGGTTGTGTGCGAGACGGAATTCCAGTGCCCGCCGGGCCCGACGGCGTGCTGGACGTGGGACCGTATGCCACCGAACCGACCGTCGCGCCCCGGGACAGCAATGAGAAATACGGAAGGGTGGTGGAGTCGGTCCGGATGGGCGAGGCGGTGATCGATCCCGTCGAGGCGGATCCCGCCCTGTCGCACGGGTTGGGTTCGCACGGCAGCCTGGTGTTGCCCACACCGGCGAGAACCCAAGGGCTGCTGTCGGATCCGGTGCGTGCGGTACTCGAGCGGCGCGGCATGCTGGCCGGGTACGCGGTGGGCGGCGCCGATCGCGATACCGGCGCCAATCCGGTGGTGGGCACCGCTCGGCTGCTCACGGTCGTACTGCTGCGCTTCCCCGATCCGGCGGCGGCAGCACAGGCCGCGCAGGAGATCGACGCCGCCGACGCGTCGGTGAGTCCGGCGAACGTGGCCGTATCCATCCCCGGAATATCCGCGGCGCACAGCCATTGGCGCCCGAATATCCCGACCTTGGCGGCGACGATGGCGCAGGACTCCTTCGTGATCAGTCTGCTCGTCGGCCACACCACGCCCGATCAAGCGTTGCTAACGGGTCTGGCCGCGAAGGCATTCGGCGCGCAGGCGACCCGGCTGCGCGAATTCCGGCCGACGCCGCGGGACGGGATCGCAACGCTGCCACTCGACCAGGACGGAATGCTCGCCAGGACGCTGCCGGAAAAGCCTGGGCGGTGGCAGTTTCCGCTCGTCATCTCCGCGGATCGCGATAGGAACGCGGGCTGGTCGGGTACCACGGTGGTCCGCGGCGTCGTCTACGGCCCGCGGGCGACGCATCTGTTCGTCGGCCGCAGCGGGGGTGCGGAGGCGGAGTTGTTCGCGGCCGGAACCTATTCCAATGTCAGTCGATTCGCGGACGTCGCCGTCGCGCGCAAGGCTTTCGGGGAGGCCGCGAAGGATGCGCTGGCGGATCCGGATGTGCGCGCCGCACCCCCGGTGGCGGGTCTACCGGATTCCAATTGCTTCCAGTTCCTCGGCGGGAACGAGGACCAGATCGCCTTCGCCTGTCAGGTGCTGTACGGTCGCTATGAATCGGTCATTTACGGTGGGACGCTGAAAGATACGCAGCAGCGCGCCGCCGCGCAGTATGCGCTATTGGCGAACAGCGAGTCCCGATGATCGGAACACTCACGCCCGGAACGGTTTTCGCCGGATACCTGATCGAACGCGTGCTCGGCGCCGGCGGGATGGGGGCGGTCTATCTGGCGCGCCATCCCCGATTCCAGCGCCGGGACGCGCTCAAGGTGCTGTCATCGGATCATGCCGGCGATCCGGAATTCCGGGCCAGGTTCGTCCGGGAGGCCGATCTCGCTGCGCGGCTGGACCATCCGAATATCATCGCCGTGCACGACCGGGGTGTCGAGCACGGGCGGTTGTGGATCGCCATGCGTTTCGTGGACGGAATCGATGTCGCGGAGCTGATTCGGCGCATGCCCGGTGGGCTGCCGCCCGCGCAGGCCGTCGATATCGTGGCGCAGGCGGCGAGCGGGCTGGACGCGGCGCATCGCGCCGGAATGCTGCATCGTGACGTGAAACCGGCCAACCTGCTGCTCGAAGCGCGTCAGGGCGAACCCGATCGGGTGATCGTCACCGATTTCGGGATCGCCAAGGCCGCAGGGCAATCCACGGTGTTGACCGAAACCGGCGCCGTGCTGGCCACGCTCGCATACGCGGCTCCGGAGCAGCTGACCGCGACCGGCATCGATCATCGTGCCGACGTATACGCGCTGGGCTGCACCCTTTTCGAGCTGTTGACCGGGGCGAAGCCGTTTCCGCGAGTCAATGCGGCCGCCGTGATGCAGGCCCATCTCCAGGATCGGCCGCCCTCGGTCTCGGCAGCGAATTCCGCTGTGCCGCGGGCGATGGACGCGGTGATCGCCCGCGCGCTCGCCAAGCGTCCCGAGGAACGCTTCGGCTCATGCGGTGAACTCGCGGCCGCCGCGGCGGCCGCGCTGGCCGGGTATCCGGTGTCCGCGTTCGATGCGCCAGTATCGCCGCGGCGGGTCGGGCGGATCGCCGTCATTGCGGCCATGGCATTGGCGATTACCGCCGCTATCGTGAGTGTCGTTGTGCTGGTCAATAATTCGAGTGGATCCTCGGCTGAGGTGACGGCGGTGACCAGGGCGCCGACCAGCACTGCGGTCACCCCGCCACCGTCGACGGCCGCAGCGTCGGCGTCGTGGGGCACCTACAGTTTCGTGCCTCAGTTGTTTCCGGGCCTGTTGCCTGCAGGCCCGGATGTCAACGGGTATCTAGGTATTCACTGCTACGCGCTCAACAAGGATCACAATCCGGTCGACCTGCACGCATCGCTGGTCAAGGAGATCGTGCGGTTCGTCTGTGACGCGCCCGAGGGCGGCCCGTTCACGGTAATGACCGTCAGCTGCAGTACCGACGGATTCGTACCCGGCCGCGTGCCGTTGCCGCCCGACGTGCAGCCCGTCGGCGACGAGCAATGGGAACGCGCGTCCGGGCGTGGGTGGGTGCTCTGGGGCAACTCGACGAACAACAACGGCAAACCGACCGGGCACCTGGCCGTCCAATTCGATATCGGGCCACGCGATATCTGCGTCATAGTCGTGCGTGGCGCCAACAATGGCCAAGAGCTGTACGACAATTGGTGGAAGTCCGCGCCGATCTAGCTTCTCACCACCACTGTTCCGGTCGCTGCCGGTCCCAGCGCAGATCCGATTCCAGTTGGGATGCAACGGATATCAGTAGGGGTTCGGTGGCGGCGGTGCCCATCAGTTGGGCGCCGACCGGCAGGCCGGATTCGGTGAACCCGGCGGGGATGTTGATGCTGGGCCAGCCCAACACATTCCACGGCCAGGTGTATGGGCAGGCGGCGGTGATGAGGTTGTCGGTGGCCATCGCGCCTATGCCGTCGATGGCGTCGGCGCGCGGCGGTGGCGTCGCGGTGGTGGGCGCCAGGACCAGGTCGTAGTCGTGGAAGAAGGAGCCGATGCGGTGGCGCAGTAGCGGTTCGGCGCGGCGGGCGGCGAAAAGGGCTGGGCCGTCCAGTATTCGGCCGATGCGGGCGTTGGCGGCGGTGCGCGGGTCGACGGTGGCGTGCGGAATCCGGCGGTGCCAGGCGTGGATTCCCGCCATCGAGCGCGGCAGGAACGACGCGCCGACGAGTATGCCGTAGTGCAGGTCGGCGACGGTCACCGAATGTCCGGCGCGGCGCAGGGCCGCCGCGATGCGTTCGACACCGGCCGCCACCTCGGGATCGAGCCGGGTTCTGGTGGCGGTGAACGGGATCCGCAGCGAGAGCGCGATGCGCAGTCGGCCGGGGTCGCGGCCGAGCGCGTCGACGGCGGTGATCGGGTCGGGCGTGTGCCGGTCGCCGGGATGTGGTCCGGCGGCGGCGTCGAGCAGCAGGGCGGCGTCGGCGACGGTGCGGGCCAGCGGTCCGTTGACGGTGAGCCCGTAGAACGCCTCCGGCTCCGGCCAGGTGGAGATGCGGCCGCGCTGCGGTTTGATGCCGACGAGATTGGTCCACGCGGACGGGATGCGCACCGAGCCCGCGCCGTCGGAACCCAGTGCGGCGGGCACCAATCCGGCCGAGACCGCCGCGGCGGACCCGCCCGACGAACCGCCGGGCGTGTGGTCGCGATGCCACGGATTGCGGGTGTGGCCGAAGGCGGCGCCGCTGGTGAACGGCCACTGGCCGAGCTCGCAGGTGTTGGTCTTGCCGACGATCACCGCACCGGCGGCGCGCAGCCGCCGAACCGCCTCGGCGTCTTCGGTTTTCGGCGGGAAGTCGCCGCCGCAACCGAAAGCCGTTGGCGTACCGGATAAATCGGTGTCGTCCTTGATCGCGATCGGCACGCCGAGCAGGGGGAGTCGCTCGCCTGCGGCCAAGCGTCGGTCAGCCTCCCGCGCCTCGGCGAGCGCCTGCTCCCGGCGCACGATGCGGAAGGCGTTGAGTGCGGGCTGGGCGGCATCGATCCGGTCGAGCGCGTCGGTGACCGCATCGCAGGAGGTGCGCGCGCCCGTCGCGATCGCGGCGGCAAGCTCGGTGAGTCCGAGTTCGGGCCGCGCCTGCTGCGGCGTATCGCTCGATGCAGTCATATCCGCTCCCTCTCGTGCGTGGGTTGGGTCACCGTAGCGCCGATCTGGTCAATCGTCCATATGCACCCACGGCATGTAGACATACATACAGAATGTATGTAAAGGTGGTGGCGAACCATCAAGGGAGGAAATATGGCAACCAGCACGGCACTCGGCCCCGCTCACGAAATCGACCTGCCCGGTGGACGGATCCGCTACCACGAGACGGGCGAGGGCGCTCCGGTCGTCTTCGCACACGGACTGCTCGTGAACGCGGACCTGTGGCGCAAGGTGGTACCCGTCGTGGCCGCGGCCGGATATCGCTGCATCACACCGGATTGGCCGCTCGGCTCGCATTCGATACCGATGCCACATGCGGACCTGACCCCGCCCGGCGTCGCGGATCTCATGGCGGCTTTCTTGGAAAAGCTCGACCTGAACGACGTCACCTGGGTGGCGAACGACACCGGCGGCGCGTTAACTCAGATATTGCTCACCCAGAATCCGGACCGCATCGGACGCGTCGTGCTCGCCTCTGTCGACTCCTATGACAGCTTCTTTCCCGGCGCGCTCAAAGCCCTTACGCTGCTTGCGAAGATCCCGGGTTCGATGCGCCCGATGACCGAGGTACTGCGGATACGGGCACTGCACTCGCTATCGATCGCCTTCGGTATGGCGGCCAAATACCCGATGCCGCCCGAGGCGATCGACTCCTACCTGCTGCCGAGCCGCAACTCCGGTGCGATCCGAAAAGACCTGCGGCGCTTCGTGAAATCGGTGAAAAGCAGCTACACGCTGGATGCGGCGAAGCGGTTCGGCGCGGTTCGGCAGCCGGTGCTGCTCGCCTGGGCCGCGCAGGACCGGTTCTTCCCGGTGTCCTACGCCGAACGGCTGGCCATGGATCTGCCGAACGCGACCCTGCGCCTGATCGACGATTCCTACACCTTCCTGCCCGAAGACCAGCCCGAGTTGCTCGCCGAGGCGATCCTGGAGTTCACTCGGCTGCATGCCACGCCGTAGCCAGGAGGATCGATCCCGCACGACCAGGGCCGCACTGGAACAGGCGGGCCGCAGGTTGTTCGCCGAACGCGGCTTCGCGGGTACCTCGGCCGAGGAATTGGTGACCGAGGCCGGGGTCACCCGCGGCGCGCTGCATCACCACTACGGCGACAAGCGCGGACTATTCGTCGCGGTGCTCGAACACGTGGAGATCGACATAGTCACGGAGGTCCGAAGCGCCATCGACACAACCGATCCCGACGATCTGATGGCGGGGATGGCCGTCGGACTGGCCACCTTCCTGGAGATCTGCCAGCGGCCCGACGTGCTGCGCATCGTGCTCACCGACGCGCCCGCGGTCCTCGGCTGGCAGGCTTGGCGGGAATTCGAGAACCAACACGGACTCGGCCTGATCGCAGGCGAATTGGAGCGAGCGCGCGCCGCCGGACTCATCGGCGACGCGCCCACCCAGGTGCTCGCCCAGATCCTGATGAGCGCGATTTCCGAGGCGAGCCTTATCGTCGCCCACGCCGACGATAAGGACACGGCCCGCGCCCAAGCTCAGCAATCGCTGCTGCTGCTCATCTCCGGCATGGTCCGGACGTCCTGAAATCCTCACGCTAGCTTGGTAATTCACGGTTTCGATGACAGCGTCGGACGAGTGACGTCAGGCAGGAGCGCCGAGCGGCGGATGCTCGAGCACGCGGAGCTTGTACTCCACCAGCTGGATGCGGCCGTCGAAGGTGCGGTGCTCGATCATCTCGAGGGCAACGTCCGGATAGCCGTCGTAGATGCGTTCCGCGCCTGTGGCACCGGTGATCACCGGGAACATTACGACCCGGAATCGGTCGACGAGCCCGGCTCGTAGCAGGGAGCGGCACAAGCTCAGGCTGCCGATCGTGCTGAGGAGCCCCGAGCCATTCGATTTCATGGTGCGGACCGCCTCGACGGCGTCGCCGCGGACGAGTGTGGAGTTGGCCCACGTCAGTGGCTCCTCGAGTGAGGAGGAGAACACCACCTTGGACGCTTGCGTGAGCTCGTCGACGGACGCCTCTTCTTCGGGCCTGAACTCGTCTTGGCCATTGGGGACCTCGCCGGCGGCGAAGCCCGACATCAGGCGGTAGGTGTTCGCCCCCATCAGGTAGGTGGCCTTGGGCTGCTCGCCGAGCCATGCGAGGTACTCCGGGCCTTCGAGGCCCCAGAACCCGGGCCATCCCTCTCCCGATGCGTATCCGTCGAGGGAGGTGATGAAGTCGACGAGAAGCTCCGACATGGTGGTGTCCTTTCCTGGGGTGTCACGAGCTTTGACCGGCCGGGAACCACAAACTCCTCGCTGCGACACCGACAGTGTCGCCCAGCTCACGTTTCTTCCTCGCCACGCCGAACCCGGTGTCAGACAGCGCTGCCTTGCCGACTTGCTGATCCGGCCGTGCGGCGGAGTACGGCGGCGGTGGCCAGGAGGATGAAAGCGATTGCGGCGGTGCAGGTTCGGATGGCGTGGGCGAGTTGCCAGCGATCGCGGACGTCCGCCCAGTCGACGGGCGGCACGGTGCTGACCCAGTCGCGTTGGTCGGCGTTGATGGGCAGGTTGACCGTCAGGGTCAGGATCAGCACGCCGATCAGCAGGGTGAGGGCGACGATCGGGAACAGGCGATGGCCGCGGAGTGCGGTCGCGGCGAGGACCGCCGTCACGACCAGCGCGGGGAGCAGCGTTGCGGAGGCGAGCCGATCCATGCTGTTCAGTTCGATGTGCCGAACGGTGACGTAGGTAGGGCCGTCCGCCCCGCGCATCGACAGCTCGAGCACCAGCACGGTGAGCAGGAATCCGGTGAAGGTCCCGACCAGCAGCAGGCTGGCGAGTCGGGCGAATTGATTGATCGATGATCTTTCGACGGTGAATGGCACGGCGGCGTTCCTAACATATGAGATTCATATAGTACGAAACCGATACTAAATCGCTCGATTCGATCCGTCGAGCCTGGCGGGCGTTGTCGCGGGGGCGTGCGAGGATGTTCGGGTGCGTTTGTATCGGGATGAGGCGGTTGTCGTTCGCCAGCACAAGCTGGGGGAGGCGGACCGCATCGTCACCTTGCTGACGCGGCAGCACGGATTGGTGCGGGCGGTGGCCAAGGGGGTGCGGCGGACCAAGTCTCGGTTCGGGGCGCGGTTGGAGCCGTTCGCGTACGTCGACGTGCAGCTGCATCCGGGACGCACTCTCGACACCATCACCCAGGTGCACACGATGGAGGCGTTCGCCGCCGATATCGTCGACGATTACGGCCGCTACACCACCGCGTGCGCGGTGCTGGAAACCGCCGAGCGGCTGGCGGGCGAGGAGCGCGCGCCCGCACCGAAACTGCATGCGCTCACCGCGAGCGCACTGCGCGCCATCGCCGCGAAACAGCACCCGCACGAACTGATCCTCGACGCATACCTGTTGCGCGCCATGGGTTTCGCCGGATGGGCGCCCGCACTGGACGAATGCGCCCGCTGCGCGACCCCCGGCCCGCACCGCGCCTTCCACGTCGCGGCGGGCGGCGCGGTGTGCGTGCACTGCCGCCCACCCGGCGCCGCCACCCCGGCCCCCGGCGTCCTCGACCTGCTCATCGCGCTGCTCAAGGGCGAATGGGCTTACATCGAAACCGTCCCCGACAACCTCCGCCGCCAAGCCAGCGGCCTGGTCGCCGCCCATCTGCAATGGCATCTGGAACGCCAACTCCGCACCCTCCCGCTGATCGAACGCTCGCGTCCGGCGTTGGCGGCCAACGGGAGTGTGGCTCTATAGCGCCACGCGTCACGTGGCGAAGTTGTGCGAAGCGTGTGGAAAGTGTGTGGGGCTCGGTCGGGCCGCCGAGGGCATCGGGCAGGATGGAGCCGTGATTCTGCGCCGAGACTCCGCCACCGCGACCGTTCCGGATAACGGAAGGTCGGTGCGGCCGCCGTCCCAGCATCCGTCGGGTGCGCGGCCGCCGAAGTTGCCGCCGGAGCTGGTGCCCAACCATGTGGCGTTGGTGATGGACGGCAACGGCCGATGGGCGCAGGAGCGCGGGCTGCCGCGCACCGCTGGACACGAGCGCGGCGAGGCCGTGCTGATGGACACCGTCGAGGGCTGTATCGAAATCGGGGTGAAGTGGCTGTCGGCGTTCGCGTTCTCCACTGAGAACTGGCGGCGCAGCCCGGAGGAGGTGCGCTTCCTCATGGGGTTCAACCGCGATGTGATCCGCCGCCGCCGCGACGAAATGCACGAGATGGGTGTCCGGGTGCGCTGGGCGGGCCGCCGTCCGCGCCTGTGGCGCAGCGTGATCAAGGAACTCGAGATCGCCGAGGAACTCACCAAGGACAATACGGTGATGACCCTCACCATGTGCGTCAACTACGGTGGCCGCGCCGAAATCGCCGACGCCGCAAAGGAAATCGCGCGCCGGGTGGCCGCGGGCGAACTGGATCCGGAGAAGGTCACCGAGGCGACCGTCGCCCGGTTCATGGACGAGCCGGATATGCCGGACGTCGATCTGTTCCTACGTCCCTCGGGCGAGCTGCGCAGCTCCAACTTCCTGATCTGGCAGTCGGCCTACGCCGAATTCGTCTACCAGCACACGCTTTTCCCCGATTTCGACCGGCGCAACCTGTGGGACGCCTGCGTCGAGTACGCTTCGCGTGACCGCCGCTTCGGCGGCACCAAGTGAACGGCAGCAGAATGGACGCGGTGGTCACTCCGGCCGAGGAATTGCAGGCGCGCGCGGGCGCCGGGTTGTCGCTGTACGACGTCGACGTGCGGGTCGATCAGGACGGCTCGCTGAGCTTCCAATACGAGGGTGCGCTGTGCTCGCTGCGCGGGGTGAACCTGTCCGCCGGGCTCGACGTGCTCAGCCTCACCTGCGTGCTCGCCTGGGACCGCCCGCTGAAACCGCAGCTGCACAAGCGGGTCGCCGAGCGCAACAATGCGCTGAAGTTCGGTTCGCTGACGCTGATCAACCGCGACAAGTTGGCCGACGTCATCCTGCGCTACACCTTCCCGGCGGCCGGACTCGACGATCAGGCGCTGGCCATGATGCTGCTGCTGGTGCTGTCCGACGCCGGCCGGGCCAGACAGGGACTGCTGCTGCCGTGAACCCGTGACAGATGTCATGGCGGAGTCGTGACAGCCGGGCGAGGTCCGCGGCCCCGGATTCGGCGACCGTTGAGCCATGACATCAGCACTGAGGGCCGTATTCTCGGCCGCGGGGGGCGCTGCACACCGGAAAGCGCCCGCGATAGAACTGCGTGACCTGCACAAGAGCTTCCGCCAAGCGGGCGGCGGCGCCGTGCGGGCGGTCGACGGGCTCGACCTGGTGATCCAGCCGGGCGAGATCGTCGCATTCCTCGGCCCGAACGGCGCAGGTAAGACCACGACCATCGATATGCTGCTCGGCCTGAGCGCGCCGGATTCGGGCAGCGTTCGGGTTTTCGGCGCAGACCCCGCGCAAGCCATTGCGGCAGGCCGGATTTCGGCGGTGATGCAGTCCGGCGGGCTGCTGCCGGACCTCACCGTCGCCGAAACCGTAAGGCTGATCGGCACTTTGCACGCGAGCCCGCGGCCGGTGCAGGAGGTGCTGGCGCGCGCCGGAATCATGGGCATCGCCGATCGGCTGGTCGGCAAGTGCTCCGGCGGACAGCAGCAGCGGCTGCGGTTCGCGCTCGCGCTGCTGCCGAATCCGGATCTGATCGTGCTGGACGAGCCGACCACCGGCATGGATGTCGAAGGGCGGCGGGAATTCTGGAATGCCATGCGGGAGGACTCCAACCGCGGCCGCACCGTGCTGTTCGCCACCCACTACCTCGACGAGGCCGACGCGTACGCGGACCGCGTCGTGCTGATCCGCGCGGGCAAAGTGGTCGCCGACGGTACCGCGGCCGAGGTCAAGAATCTGGCCGCGGGCCGGACGCTGTCCGCGACCCTGCCCGGCGCGGATCCCGCACGGCTGCTCGCGCTTCCGGGCGTCGACAATGTCGAACTGCGCGGCGATCGAATCATCATGCAGGCCAAGGACTCCGATTCCGTCGCCCGCTACCTGCTGACCGAGACCGCCGCGGTGGATCTCGAAATCACCGCGCACAACCTGGAATCCGCATTCCTGGCGCTGACCACCGGAGGGGACCGATGACAACTACCATCAATGTGGCCGGAATGCGTTCCGCGCTTGGGGGATTCAGCACCGGCTTCTTGGGCTTGGAATTGCGGCGGACGCTGCGCAACCGCCGCACGATGATTTTCACGCTGGTTTTCCCGCCGGTGTTCTTCGCTATCTTCGGTCTGCAGAACGGTGCGAAGGGGGAGACGGCCGGATCGGGCAACGTCACCGCCTACATCATGGTGTCGATCGCCCTGTACGGCGCGATGCTGGCCACCACGAGCGGCGGCGCCATGGTCGCGGTGGAGCGCGCGCACGGATGGAGTCGGCAGCTGCGGTTGACCCCGCTGCGTCCGGTCGCCTACATCGCGACCAAGGTGATCGTCGCGATGGTTCTCGGATTATTCTCCGTCACAACGGTTTTCGTGTTGGGCGCGGTCTTGGGCGCGCACCTCACCCCGGTCGCCTGGGTGAGCTGCTTCGTACTCGCCTGGGTCTGCTCCTCGGTGTTCGCGGCCTTCGGGCTGTTCATGGGGTACCTGCTGCCGTCGGAGAACGTCATGCAGATCCTCGGCCCGGTGCTCGCGGCCCTCGCCTTCGCGGGCGGGCTGTTCATACCGCCGTCGGGCTGGTTCGAGACGGTGTCGAAGGTGTTCCCCACCAATGGAATCGCCACCCTGGCCCGGTTGCCGTTCGTAAATCCCGGTGTCGGATCGATCGCCTTGGCGGTGTTGAACGTCGTTATATGGCTGGGGATCTTCGTCACGGGCGCCGCGCTGCTCTTCCGTCGTGATACCGCGCGCTGAGGGGTACCGGCCGTGCGGTCGCTCATCAGGGTGGATGAGCGGCCGCACGGCCGTGTGTGCGGGGTCGCCGGTGTTGGAGACGGTAGCGTCGAGGCCCGTGAGGCAGGATCAGCGTGTGCGCGGGGCGGCCCCGTGGAGGTGAGAGCGCGGCTCGAGACGCTCCGGCCGCGGGCTGCGCGGTTGGTGGACAGGGTGTTCGGTATCGGACCGCATGGCACGTCCAAACTGCGGCACGGCTGGTTCGGTACGTTCTTGGCGACCGCCTGGTTGGCCTACCTGGTCGGTCCGGTGATCGGGGAGTGGGGCAGCGGCGCGTACGTAAGGGCGATCGCGGGGGCGGCATGTGTGATCGTCTTCGGTGCGTTGATCGTGGCGGCCTTCGTCACGTTCCGGCAGTCCAACTGGCCCGATATGGACGAATTCCTCGAACCGCCCCAACCCCAGGCGCGAATTTGGGCGGTGCTGGGCGCGATGGCGGTCCTGGTCGTCGCCATGACGTTGTTGCTCGGGCCGACCGCCCTGCTGACGGCGATCTATATCGCGGTCGTCTCGATCTTCGGCCTGCCGGTGCGCCGCGCCGGATATGTCGCGCTCGGGGTCAGCATCGGGTTGCTGGTGGTGCCCAACGTCGTGCCCGGCTGGGAACTCGGCGGTGTCCCGATCTTCGTGGCGATCGTACCGATAATCATCTGGATCGGCCGCGAGATCGGGTTGCGCGGGCGCAGACTGCAACTGCTCGCGCGGCGTCAGCGCGCGGAACTCGCCCTCGTCGAGGAACGTAACCGGGTGGCCCGCGACGTGCACGACATCCTGGGTCATTCGCTCACTGTCATCACCGTGAAGACCGAACTGGCGCAACGGCTCATCGATATCGACCTGGATCGGGCGCGCACCGAACTGGCCGATATCGAGCGGCTGGCCCGCGAGGCGCTGGCCGGGGTGCGCGATACGGTCGGCGGGCTGCGCGAGGTGAGCTTGCGCGGCGAGCTGGCCAACGCGCGCTCGGCGCTGGCCGCCGCGGATATCGCCGCCCGGCTGCCCGAACCGGATTCACTGCCGGACGGCGACAACGAACTCTTCGGCTGGGTGCTGCGCGAGGCGGTCACGAATGTGGTGCGGCACAGCGCCGCTCGGCATTGCACGGTCACCGTCACCCCGACCACCATCGAGGTGGTCGACGACGGGCGCGGTATGGGATCGGGCGCCGCCGGAACCGGTGTGTCCGGGCTGCGGGAGCGGGTGCGCGCCGCGGGCGGCACGCTGACCTTCGGCACACCGGAGGGAGGTGGGGTGCGTGTCGTCGCGACCATTCCGTATCCCGTCGAAAAGGATTGATATACAACGGATGTGCGGGGTGGGTGGAGGTATGGAGGATCGATGATCCGGTTGTTGCTCGCCGACGATCAGGCGCTGGTGCGCGGTGCGCTGGCCGCGCTGCTCGGGCTGGAAACCGATTTGGAGGTCGTCGCGGAGGTCGGGCGCGGCGACGAGGTGCTGGACGCGGTGGCGCGCAGTAAACCCGATGTGGTGCTGCTGGATGTGGAAATGCCTGGGCTGGACGGTATTTCGGTCGCCGAACAGCTTCATACCACCCATCCGGACGTGCGCATACTGATGGTCACCACCTTCGGGCGGCCCGGATACCTGCGCCGCGCCATCGACGCGGGCGCGAGCGGCTTCGTGGTCAAGGACACCCCGGCCCGTGAACTCGCCGATGCGGTGCGGCGGGTCCAAATGGGTTTGCGTGTGGTCGATCCGGCGCTGGCCACCGAAACGCTCACCGCGGGCACCTCACCGCTCACCGCCCGGGAGCGCGAGGTGCTCACCGCCGCGGCCGACGGTGCCACCGCCGGTGCCATCGCCAAAAAGCTGCACCTTTCGGAAGGCACTGTGCGCAACCACCTTTCGTCGGCGATCGGCAAGACCGGCACCAGCAACCGGGCCGAGGCCGTGCGCGCCGCCGAACGTCTGGGTTGGCTGTAGTCGAATTCGCGCGCGGCAGTTGGCTTCCCAGGCAAGCTGATCGCTATGCGGGCGTTGTCGCGGGCGGCGCGCGTTTCAGGTTTTGTGGTTATAGGTGAGGAGGGCGCGGAGGCCGCGGGCGATGGTGTCGGGGTCGACGTCGCCGAGGATCAAGTGCTGCAACATGAATCCGGGGAACATGCCTACGGCCGTGACGGCGATGGCGGCGGTGTCGGCGTCCGGGGCGATCCAGCCCTGGTCGCGCATGCGTTCGGCGTAGAGCTCCCAGTGTCCGCGGATGGCGGTCATCGCCGCGCCGACAAAGGCGTTCGCCTCCGGCTGTACCAGGGCGAGCGCCCAGGCCTGGGGGGCCAAGCGAATTCGGCCGGACGGGCCGCTGTTCTCGATGATCATCTCGGTCATAGTCCGGACCAACTCGTCCGGGGTCGGCAGCGGATCGGCATTGATGGCGGTGTCGAGCCGGTCGCGCACCTCGTCGGCGGTCGCCGCGGCGATGGCGGCGATAAGCTCGTTCTTGCTCTTGAAGTAGCGGTAGACCGCGCCGGCGGACAGCCCGGATTCGGCGAAGACATCCTGCATCGAGGTCTCGTGAAAACCCTTGCGGGTGAAGCATAATTGGGCCGCGTCCAGGATCTGTTGACGGCGCCGTTCTAGATGTTCTTCGCTGACTCGGGGCACGCTTCCAAAGTAAAACGAATGTTCGTTCTTGACAACTACCGGCGGCCGATGGGACGGTATTTGCGATAAAAGAGAACGAACATTCGATTTACGGAGAGCGTCATGAACTCCACCCGGCGTGCGTTGGCCTTCGGTCTCGCGGCGGCTCTGCTCCAGGCCATCATGCTCATCGCCTTCGCCTGGCCCGCGGCCAATATCGAGCCGCGCGATCTGCCGATCGTCGTCACCGGTCCGCAATCCGCCGCCGTCGCAGGCAAACTCGCCGGACACGACCCCGGCGCCTTCCGGATCACAACGGCCACAGACGAATCCGCCGCTCGCACGGCCATCGCCGACCGAAAGGCGTACGGCGCCATCGTGACCGGTGCGGGCGCGCCACAGGTACTCGTAGCCTCCGCCGCGAGCCCGGCGGTGGCGCAACAGCTCACCGGCATCGCCCAGCAGCTGTCGGGTGTGCCGCAGGCGAAGGTGGCCGATATTGTTCCCGCCGCCGAAAAGGATCCGCGCGGAATGGCATTCGGCGCGATGGTGCTGCCGCTGGTGATGTCCGGAATCGCGGCGGGCGTGCTGCTGTCGCTGCTGATCCCGAGCGTGGGCGCCCGCCTGGTAGGGCTGGTGACCTTCGGGGTGGCGGGTGGCTTGCTCAGCATGGCGATCATCCAGGGCTGGATGTCGGTGGTTCCCGGGTCGTATCCGGTGCTCGCGGCGGTCGCCGGGCTGGTGTCCTTCGCAGTGTCCGGCACTGTGATCGGCCTGAACGCTGCGCTCGGCCGCGCCGGTATCGGACTCGGCGCGCTGACGATGCTGCTGATCGGCAACCCGTTCTCCGCCGCCACCTCCGCGCCCGAACTGCTACCCAAGCCGTGGGGGGCCGTCGGGCAGCTCCTTCCGCCGGGCGCCGCCGCGTCACTGCTGCGCTCGGTGGCCTTCTTCGACAATGCCGGATCCACGAAACCCATTGCGGTACTGCTCATCTGGGCCGCAGCAGCACTGGTTCTGCTCGGTATCGGCGCGCGCCGCGCCGCCCCTGCCGTCACCCCCGCCCGCGAACCGGCGACGGTGGCATGACCCCACGACCGGACAGCTCGGTCGTCGGAGGTGAGTGCCGGAATCCGTTCACGCCCACCACAATCAGATGTGCACCCACACATCGGGCGTGATCCGGATTCCGGCATTCGCCGTGCGCCGCACCGCGATTCGCGGGCCACGGTAAATGCTTTTGCGTGCGTCTTCGTCCGGATGATGAGATGTCACGGTGTTCGACCACGATGCGGCGGCCGTACGTCCGTTGACACTGGCCTGGGTGAGCAGACATCTGGAGGTCGGTGAACGGGTCCTCGGAACCGAGGCGCTGCACGGCGGCATCACCGCCGAAATGCGGAGGCTGACCATCGGTAAGCGCGACGGCGGCGCCCGTGATCTGGTGCTGCGCACCTTCGTCGACGCGGAGCACGCCGAAGACTGGCTGAACAGGGAGGCAGGCGCCCTGACCATGCTCGCGGACACGGACGTTCCGGCTCCTGCGCTGGTCGCGGTCGATCCGACCGCTGCGCATTGCGAGTATCCGTCGCTGCTGATGACGCACCTGCCGGGCCGGACGGTCCTCGATGACGAGGCATTGGCGACGCGCGTAGTTCTGCTGGCCCGTCAACTCGTCGCGATCCACGCGTTGCGGCCCGCCGAGCGGCCCAGGGAGTATCTGGCGTGGACAACCGCCGACACCGTCGTGGTTCCGAAGGGCGCCGACGCCACGGTATGGGCCGCGGCGATCGATGTGATCCGCAAGCCCGCGCCGGCCTATGAAGGGTGTTTTCTGCACCGGGATTTCCAACCGGGCAATGTGCTGTTCGACATGCCACCCTCGGCGGCTGCACGGATCACCGGCGTCGTCGACTGGGCGCAAACCTCCTGGGGCCCTGCGGATCTCGACGTGGCGCACTGCTCGACGAATCTTGCGCTGCTGCACGGTCCTGCGTGGGGTCTGCGCTTCGCCGAGGCGTATGAGCAGGCCGGCGGGGTGCTGGCCGCGACAGCGAGCGAGCGGTTGTTCTGGCGGGTGCGGGACGGGCTGGCGGCCTCGGAAGAGGTGCGGTTGGTGGCCCGGCCATGGCGGGAGGCAGGGCGAACGGAGTTGACGACGCGAGTCCTAGAGGAGCGGCTGGATGCCTACGTCACCGCCACGATGGACACGCTGGGCTGAAATGGCTTGCCCTGAACAGATTTCCGCTCACGTGTAAGCGCGGAGGAAGGTGTCGACGGCGGCGTCGGCGATGGCGCGGAGTTCGGCGGTCGCGGGTTTGCGGGTGCCGAGGTGGGTGCGTATTTCGAGTGGGCCGGTGAGCAGGGCGAGGAGATGTTCGGCGGCGACGGTGGGGTCGCACTGGCGCAGCGCGCCCGCCAGCACCAGGCGGGCGAGGCGATCGGAGAGCGCCTCGCGGAGCCGAATCGTGGTGCGCCGCATGACCTCATCGATGAGATTCGGAAATTCCGCGGACTGCGCGTTGGCCAGGCGGCGCAGGGCTCGGCCGCGCTCACCCGCGCAACTGCGCACCAGCCGCAGCGCGGTTTCGGTGAGCGCGGCGCGCACGTCACCCGGATCGCGCAGCGGGTCTACGGCCGCGACGGTTTCCGCGGACATGGCATCGGCGGCGGCCAGCACCGTCTCCTGGAACAGGGTTTCCTTGTCGTTGAGGTGGTTGTAGACGGTGGGCTTGGCGACGCCCGCCGCATTCGCGATCTCCTGTACGCAGGCTTGCCGGTAGCCGCGTTCGGCGAAGACGTCGAAGGCGACCTCGAGGATCGCCGATCGCTTATCTATCCGGCCTCGTTGGGCTTTCGTCTCCGCCACCCCTGCATGCTACCGCGCCGGTACGGTCCATTGAACTCACGGGTTCACTCTTGTGAATCTACTAGTACGTTCACTATGTTGAACCCGTCAGTTCAAATCGATAAGGGAGATCCGATGATCGTCCATACCCTGCGCTTCCGGTTCCGCGACGAAGCGACCGAGGCCGAACGCGCCGCCGCGCTGACCGCGATGCGGCAGGTCGCCGCCATGGATTCGGTCAGCTACGGGACCGTCGGCCAATGCCTCGGCGACCCGGCCGCGGGCTACACACACGCCTTCACCGTCGGCATCGAGGATCTGGCCGCGCTCGAGCGGTACATGAACGATCCGGTCCACCTGGCCGCCGACCCGCATATCGCCCCGCGTCTCGCGAAACTGGCTGTCGGCCCGGATCTTTCGGATGACCCGGACCCGGAGCTCGGCGCGAAACTCCTCGCGATGCACGAAGCCAAACTGCGCAAGTACCCGGACTGGGCCGAACTCATGTCCACCATCCCCGAAGTAACCGTCGCCTGACATGATCGTGCTGATACGGCGCTTCCGATTCAGGGACGAACTGACCGAGGACGAAAAGGCCGAGACGCTGCGCCTGATTCGCCGCACGGTCACCCTCGGATCGGCGCGATTCGGCATCGTCGGACAGTGTCTCGGCGATCGGACGGACGGCTGCACGCACGCATACAGCACCGGCTTCGACGATCTCGCCGCGCTCGAGACGTATCTCTACGATCCGGTGCATCTGGCCGGCGATCCGGACATCGTCCCGCACTATGCGAAACTCGTACTCGGCCCGGATGTTTCGGATGATCCCGACCCGGATCTGGCCGCGAAGATCATGGCGATCCACGACCGGAAGTTGGCGGCGTATCCGGATTACGCCGAGCTGATGGCGGGGATCCCGGAGGTTCGATTCCTTTGAGAACGCGAAAGACCCCTTCGCGCAACGGATTCGAAGGGGTCTTTCGGTGTGTGATCAGTTGACGGTGAACGACAGGGTCGGGGCCGCAGGGTCCGCTTCCTTCTTGGCGTTGTAGGTCAAGACATAGTTGCCGGTACCCGGGGCGGCTACCAGGAAGGTCGCGACATCCTTGGGGTTGTCGATGGTCTGGCTCTTCTCCAGCAACTCGTTGATCGGGGCGCGGTCGTCGGCGACCAGGCTCTGCCCGTCCGGTGTCTTCACCGAGAAGTACTCGTTGAAGATATTCGCGCCGCCCGCCGGAATGCCCGCGCCGCCAATGATTTTCACGTGCAGCGCGAGTTCGTACTTACCGTGCTCGTTCTTGGTGTAGCTGGGGCGCAGCGTACCGCCGGTGACCTGGATCGTGGTCTGATCCTGGACGAGCGTTCCGGTGACAGCCAGCGTCTTCGGCTGCACGCTCTCCACCTGCGCATCGGTCTGCAGCGGGATCTTGGTCTGGTTGTCCGAGGTCTGCCCGAACACCACGATCACCGTGTCGAGCAGGTGATCGGCATCGGTTCCCGGCTTCACCGAAGTGGTGATCTTGCCCGCGGCCGAACCCTGGCCGGGCACGGTCGGGTTGTCGAAGCTCGCCGCCTGGTCGATCTGACCACCGATCTGCAGATAGGCGTTGGTGCTCAACGTCTTGTTCTCGGTGGTGAGGTTCTTGTAGGTCAGGTCGAGCACGAGCCTGCCGCCGGACTGATCCGGCACCACGGTCGCCTTGTCGACGGTGATGGCGAAACCCTCGAACCAGCCGGTCTTTCCGACGGTACGCACCGTCGACTGCCCGCTCGGGGCGCCCGTCTGCCCACCCGCCTGCGGTTTGCCCGCGACGGTACCCGGCGCCGACGCCGGAACCGGACTGCCGGAGTCCTTGTCATTGCACGCCGTCAAAAACGTTGGCGCCAAACCGATCAGCGCTACGGCCCCCACCGAGGTGAGAATCCGGCGGGTTCCGAATTTTTGCATGGTCGAACGCACGATGCCTCCCAGAAGATTTTGCCAAACTCCAAAGTGCGGATTCGCAAAGGAATCTTCGCCGGAAGGCCGCGCGTTAACCAGGCGCGGTTCACTGAGCGGACCGGTGTCCGTCCACGCCACACGGGCGGCAGGTGCCGAAGACCTCCATGGTGTGGCTCACCTCGGTGAAACCGTGCTGGCCCGCAATGGATTCGGCCCACGCCTCCACGGTCGGGCCCTCCACCTCCACGGTGCGGCCGCAGTGTCGGCAGACCAGATGGTGGTGGTGTCCGCTCGAACATTGCCGGTAAACCGACTCGCCGGAATCGGTGCGCAATACATCGACCATTCCCGCGTCGGCCAATGACTGCAGGGTTCGGTAAACCGTGGTGAGCCCGATTCCCTCACCGCGACGGCGCAATTCGTCGTGCAATTCTTGCGCGGAGCGGAATTCATCGATATCGCCGAGCAGCGCCGCGATGGCGCTGCGCTGTCTGGTGCTGCGGACTCCGACCGGTTTGGTGGGTGCGACGGTCTTGTCTGGCACGAATTACCCTTCCTCGGCATGCGCGACGGCGTCGACGACGATATGCGCCAAGTGATCGTCGACGAGTTCGTAGAGCACCTCGCGTCCCGACCGCTCACCGTGGACGACGCCGGCCGATTTCAGAATGCGCAGATGCTGGCTGACCAACGGCTGGGTGACCCCTAGCGCGTCGACCAATTCGTGGACGCAGCGTGGCGACTCGCGCAGCTGCAGCACGATGGCGATGCGGACCGGTGCGGCCAGCGCCCGCAGCAGTTCCCCCGCGTCCTCGAGCACGGTCCGCGCGGGTACCGGCGCGGGCGCAGGGGAGCGGTACGGGTTGTGTGGGTGGGTGGTGGCCTCGGTGGTCATGGGATACTCCTTATTGGAAAGCGATCCCATTTTGATATGCATAATTGCGCATGTCAAACGTGGCGCGCGCTATCCGGTGTGATGTACCTCATTTCCGCGGCCGGATCACCTGCGGGCCAACGACTATCGACGGCCGGGGTCGGCCGCGGCCGGGAGCTCGGCCTTGGTCGGCACGGCAGGGGTAGGGGTGCCCGCGGAGGTGACCGCGACCTTGGACGGCACCGACGGATCCGGCGCGCTCGGCCCGAACAGGGCGTTCGCGGTGAACCACACCAGGCTCGACGGGGTGAGCAGCAAGACGACGAGCACCACCGGGTAGTGCCAGCGGATGCGCCGCCTGCGCGCGGACCAGCGCTCGCGCCGCAGCGCCCACCGGTGTCGGCGCAGCACGCGCCGTTCGGCGCGGGCGGCCCAGCGGGCATCGAACAGTTCGGGCGGAATCTCCGTCATGGACCCACCTCACGGGTAAGACCGGATTCGTTATAGTCCCATCCTTTCAGGTGGCGCGCACCTTCGGCGCAAGCGCGACGGCCCGCGTGGAAATTCGAGCTGACCACGCAGGACCCACGGAGATAACGGGTGGAACACGGCCGATACGCTATAGGGATGCGGCCCGGGTCCGGGCCGGACGAATCCGACTCGCAGTGGATGGAGAATTCTCGCGTGGCACCCAAGTCGAAGGTGGACACCGTTGCCAACCTCGCCAAGCGCCGGGGGCTGGTGTACCCGTGCGGTGAGATCTACGGAGGCACCAAGTCGGCGTGGGACTACGGTCCGCTCGGCGTCGAGCTCAAGGAGAACATCAAGAAGCAGTGGTGGCGCTCGATGGTCACCAGCCGCGAGGATGTCGTCGGCCTCGATTCGTCGGTGATCCTGCCCCGGCAGGTGTGGGTGGCCTCCGGTCACGTCGGCGTCTTCAACGATCCGCTGGTCGAATGCCTCAACTGCCATCATCGGCACCGGCAGGACCACCTGCAGGAGGCGTACGCCGCCAAGAACAAGATCGACGATCCGGATTCGGTGTCGATGGAGCTCGTCGCGTGCCCGGACTGCGGCACCGTCGGCAAATGGACCGAGCCGCGCGATTTCAACATGATGCTCAAGACCTACCTCGGCCCGATCGAATCCGAGGAGGGTCTGCACTATCTGCGCCCGGAGACCGCGCAGGGCATCTTCGTGAATTTCGCGAACGTGATGACCACCGCGCGCAAGAAGCCGCCGTTCGGTATCGCGCAGATCGGCAAGAGCTTCCGCAACGAGATCACGCCGGGCAACTTCATCTTCCGCACCCGCGAATTCGAGCAGATGGAGATGGAATTCTTCGTCAAACCGGGTGAGGACGAGCAGTGGCACCAGTACTGGATCGACACCCGGCTGGCCTGGTACACCGACCTGGGCATCACCTCGGAGAACCTGCGCCTCTACGAGCACCCGAAGGAAAAGCTCTCGCACTATTCGACCCGCACGGTCGATATCGAGTACCGCTTCGGCTTCCAGGGCAGCGAATGGGGTGAGCTGGAGGGCGTCGCGAACCGCACCGACTACGACCTGAAGACCCATTCGGAACATTCCGGCACCGACCTGAGCTACTTCGACCAGACCACCAACGAGCGGTACACCCCGTACGTCATCGAGCCGGCCGCGGGTCTGACCCGCTCGCTGATGGCGTTCCTGGTGGACGCGTACGCGGAGGACGAGGCGCCGAATGCCAAGGGCGGCGTCGACACCAGGACGGTGCTGCGGCTGGACCGGCGGCTCTCCCCGGTGAAGGCGGCGGTACTTCCGTTGTCGCGCAATGCCGATCTGACGCCGAAGGCGAAAGATCTTGCGGCGCAACTGCGTAAGAACTGGAATGTGGAATTCGACGACGCGGGCGCGATCGGCCGCCGGTACCGGCGCCAGGACGAGATCGGCACCCCGTTCTGCATCACCGTCGACTTCGACACGCTCGAGGACCAGGCGGTCACCGTGCGCGAGCGGGATTCGATGACGCAGGAACGGATTTCGCTCGACCGGGTCGAGGGTTACCTGGCGCAGCACCTGCTCGGCGCCTGAGCGTATTTCGGCGAAGCGCTTTCCATTCCGGAAAAGCGCTTCGCCGGTGCGTTACGCGGATGTCGGCTTGTTCACGACAATGCCGATGGCGGTGGGGATGAGCAACGCGCAACCCCACGGCACCTCGACCCAGAACGGCCAGAAGTAGCCCGCGCCGGTGGCCAGATAGATGGCCAGAATGAGTATGTTGACCGCGACCCAGGGGATCCACATGATGATCACCCACTGCGGCACCGCCCTGGGCCGCTTCTGCTTATCCAGCCGGACCTTCTTGTCCCGGGGCACGGGCAGATCCGCGAGCACCGGTTGCAATTCCCCGTATGTCCTTGCGGCATAGACCTTTTGGAGCCGGTCGTCGAATTCGTGCAGGCTCAGCCTGCCCTCATTCATGGCCAGCCGCAATTGTTCGACAATCTTCTCGCGGTCGCCGTCGGACGCCCGCAGATTCTCCTGACCCACGGATGCCAGCGTAGGATCGGGCACCCGCGAGTGCGAGTCTTTGTTCCGCCGGAAATATCCGCGGGCGGCGTGTGGTTGACGGTCGATGCCTGAAAGCACGAATAAAGGACATGTGATGGCACGAGCGGTGAAGTTCGAGCGATACGGCGCGATCGAGGAATTGAAGGTCGTCGACGTGCCGACGCCCGCGGCGGGGCCGGGGCGGGTGGTTGTCGAGGTGGTCGCGGCGGGAATCAACCCGGGCGAGGCCAAGATTCGCACGGGTTCGTTGCACCAGCTGTGGCCCGCCACCTTCCCCTCGGGTGAGGGATCCGATTTCGCGGGACGAATCGTCGAAGTGGGCGAAGGGGTTTCGGCCTTCGCGGTCGGCGACGAGGTGCTGGGATTCACCCATGAGCGGGCCAGCCACGCCACGCACGTTTCCGCACCCGCCGATCAGGTGACGCCGAAGCCCGCGGGATTGTCGTGGGAGGTCGCGGGCGGGTTGTTCGTGGCGGGGACCACCGCGGTCGGCGCGACCCGGGCGCTCGCGGTGCGGCCGGGCGAGACGATTGTCGTCGCAGGCGCCTCCGGCGGTGTCGGTTCCATTGCGGTGCAACTACTTCGGCGGTCCGCTGCCTTGGTGCTCGGCATCGCGAGCGAGCGCAACCACGAGTGGCTGCGTTCGGTGGGCGTGGTCCCGGTCGCCTACGGTGAGGGACTCGCCGATCGCTTGCGTGCCGAAGCGCCTGACGGGATCGCCGGATTCATCGACGCGTTCGGCGGCTATCTCGATCTGGCGCTCGAACTCGGCGTCCCGGCGGCGCGCATCGACACCATCGTCGATATGGCGGTCGCGGGCGAGTACGGCGTGCTCACCGATGGGAACGCTGCGGCCGGTACCGTCGAGGTGCTCGCCGAACTGGCCGAACTGGCCGCGTCCGGCGAGCTCGAGATACCGATCGCCGCCGTATACCCGATCGACGAGGTGCAGGCGGCGTACCGCGAACTCGAACAGGGACATACGCACGGCAAGATCGTGTTGCGTCCCTGAGCTTTTCAGTCGGGAACGGTCCAGAAGGCGAGTTCGTGGCGCATACCCGCCGCGAACAGCGCCTCCGCCCGGGCCGGATCCGGGTTCGCCTCATCCAGCATCTGGGCGCAGCGGCGGGTGAGGGCGGCGAAGGCCGGGTCGGCATAGGTGTCGACCCAGCGGCGGTAGCGGGGGTCGGCCGGTGGGTTCCGCGCGAGGATCGCGCCGAGCGTCGAATAGCCCCACATACACGGGTACAGGGCGGCCAGGCCGTCGGAATAGTCGGCGGCGGATTCGAGCAGGAAGGCCGTATATTCCTGGCACGGTTGGCCTTTGGTCGCACCATCCAGGTCGGCGCCGAATTCCGCGGCCAGCGAACGATGTAGCGTCAGCTCGTCGTGAAAAGTGGCGTGCGCCAAGTCGACCAGATCGCCGAGGTGCGCGGCGGGCGCCTGCCAGGCCAACCTGCTGAACACCCGCACGTAGTCGAGCAGGAACAGGTAATCCTGTTCCAGCCACGACCGGAACACCCGCTCGGGCAGATCCCCGCGCGCGATCCCTGCCACCGTCGGGTGCGCGAGTTGCGCATCGATCAGCGGAAGCCCCGCCGCCTCCAGCCGTGCGGCGAGACTCACTGGTGGGTGGTGCGCGTCGGACGCAGCACGAGGATCACGCGGCGTTCGTGGTCGCCCACCGGCGGTTGGTATTCGAGCCCGTAGCGGCGCGCCAGCACATCGAAGAATTCGCCGTCGGGATCCGCATCGATGGACTCGATCACGCCGCGCACCTCCAGGTAGCGGTACGGCTGATCCGGATCGTTGATGCTGATCGCGACGTGCGGATTCGCCTTGGTGTTGATGGCCTTGCGGCGATCGGTCGTCGTGGTGAAGCGCAGATGCGTGCCGTCCCAGATCTGCCATACCGGGGTGACCTGCGGGGTCCCGTCGAGGTTGAGCGTGGCCAGATGACCGTAGAGCGGGCGGGTCAGAAGATCGATGTGGCTTTCCGGGATGACGCTGTCGTTCATGCTTGGCAGCCTAATGAGCCTTGTCGGCGCAGCCGTTTTCAGGCTGCGCATGGGGGAGCGGATCGGAGGTACGCCTGACGGGTGCTGTCGGCGTAGCCGTCTCTAGTCCGCGCTTGCGGAGCGAAGGTACGCCAAATGGGCGCAGTCGGTGAAGCCGTCAACAGTCCGCGCACGGCCGGAGTGGATGCGGAGGTACGCCAAATGGGCGCTGTCGGCGTGGCCGTCTTGCCTGCGCATGGCGGGAGCGAAGGCGGAGGTACGCCTACGCGGGTGCCCGAACCGCGCTGCGGTCCGGGCGGGTTCGTGCAGAATGCTGGGTGTGCTGGAGGTTGTGCGTCGTGCGGGTAGGCGGCGCTTTGTGCACGGTGCCGACGGGCGTCGGCGGTCCGAACCGATGATGTGCGGCTCAGCGGGTACATGCGAGGTGGCGTCGTGAACGATCGTGGGAGGTGGGTGCCGACGATGCGGAACGGGAAACTTGGTTCGGTCGCCGATGCGGCGGTCGGGCTCGCGGCGCTGGGGGTTGGCGAGGCGGTGGCGGCGGTCGGCGGCGATTCGCTGATCGACACGGTCGGCCGGGCGCTTATCGATGCCGCGCCGACTCCGGTCGTGGAGGCGACCGTCGCGCTGTCGGGGCGGCACGACAAGGAGGTCACGCGGATCGGGGTCGGGGCGGGCGCGGTGGCCGCCGCGGTCGGCTTGGCGGTGTTGCCGGAGCGGATTCGGTTACTCGGTGCGGCGGTGTTCGGGGCGGGTGCCGCGGCATTGGCGACGCGGCGGGCGACACGGTCCGGTGCGGCGTTCACCGGTGCGATTGCGGCCGCTGGTGTACTCGGATTCGGGATGCGCGGGCGTTCCCGTGCGCGGGGCGGTTCCGCCGAGTCGTTCGGCGGCTCGGCCGGTTCGCTGTTGGTCGAATCGCTCGGCGGTTCGGCGGAACTTCTTGGTGGCGTTGCCGATTCGCGCCGTAGGTGGCCCCGCACCATGCTGTATGCGGCTGCCGGTGTCGGCTTGCTCGCGATCGCCCAGCGGGCGCAACGGGCGCGGGATCGCAAGCAGGAGCAGTTGATTCGCGCCGTCGGGCCGATGGGCGCGCTCGGCGTCGTCCCCGAGGACGGGCTGGAGGACGAGCCGGGTCTGCCCGCGCTGTACACGGCCAACGAGCGCTTCTACGTCGCGGATGTGAACCTGCGCCCGCCGCGGCTGGATCCGAACCGCTGGCGGCTCGCCGTCACCGGTTTGGTCGCCCACCCGCTGCGCCTGTCGCTCAACGAATTGGCTTTGGACGCCGTCGAATTCGATGCGGTGATGGTGTGCGTGCACAATCGTCCAGGGCAGGGCCGGGTCGGCAACGCGCGCTGGTTCGGTGTGCCGCTCACCGAACTGCTCGCGCACGCGCTGCCCGACGACAATGCCACCCGGCTGGTGACCAAGGCGGTCGACGGCTACACGATCTCGCTGCCGTTGGAGCCGCTGCGCACCGGCGAATGGCCCGGCTATCTGGTGATCGGTATGAACGGCGCGCCGCTGCCACCCGAGCACGGATTCCCGGCCAGGGTTATCGTTCCCGGCAGCTACGGGCAGTACGCGGGCGCGAAATGGCTTACCGGGCTGGAGATCACGGACGACAGCCAGGTCGACTACTGGTGGCGGCGCGGCTGGCCCCGTGGGCCGCTGTGGATTTCGCCGCAGGCCCGCATCGATGTCGCCGCGCCGGGCCGGATCGCCGCGGGCACGACGACCATGGCCGGTGTCGCGTGGGCGCCGCCGAACGGCGTCGCGCGGGTGGAGCTGCGCGTAGGCGAAGGGGATTGGCAGACAACCGATCTCGGCGCCGAGCTGGCGCCGGCGGCGTGGCGGCGCTGGCGGATCACCCTGCCGCTGCCGCCCGGCGAACATGTGGTCCAGGCCCGTGCGATCGGCAACGACGGCCAGGTGCAGGAGGGGGTTGCGCGCCCGCCGTTTCCGAACGGGCCCGCCGGCTATCACACCCTGACGGTGCGCGTCTGAGCGCTCACACCGCGACGATCGGCTCCTGGAATTCGGTCACCCAACCGCTCGGATCCTCGGTGAACTCGAGGGTGACCTCCCGTGGCGCGCCGAGCGAACGGTAGCCGTTGGATTCGATCCACCAGCCAAGTGCCTGAACGGGTTCCAGCGCGTTGTCCATGCTGCCGTGATGAACGATGGTGGCCGCCTGTATCTCCGGGAGATCGGTGATCGTGACGTCCGGCGCCGCACCCGGCGCGATATGCACCGGCATACAGGCGTGCACGACGACGCTGCCGTCCGGATTCGGGTCGTAGTAGGCGATGCCGGGTCCGACGGGCATGGTCCCCGCCGCCTCGAGGCGTTTGCAGAGTTCGGCGAAAAGCGGCCTGATCACCGGGCCGATCGCGCCCGGATCGAAACCGTCAGCGACCGCACTCAATTCGGCAACCCGCACTGCCGCAACGGTTTTCACGACCACTTCGTGATCGGGCATGATGCCCTCCTGTTCGATCACCCGAAGCCTCGACTCGACCTGGACGAGCCGTGCCCGATCGCCCGCGATGCGCTGCTCGAGTTCGGCCCGGCGCAGTGCGAGCATGGCGCGCAGCTCGGCGCCGCCCACCTTCTCGTCCAGGATCCGGCCGACCTGTTCCAGCGTGAAGCCCAGATCCTTCAGGGCGACAATGCGATTGAGCCTGGCCAACTGCGCGGCCTGGTAATAGCGGTAGCCGCTCACCGCGTCGACCCGCACCGGGCGCAGCAGCCCGATCGCGTCATAGTGACGCAGCATGCGGACCGAAACCCGTCCGTGTCTGGCGAAGTCTCCGATACTCAACATGACGGTCTCCGGTTTAGGGGCTCACACGGTGTGAGAGTCAAGGATCGAGAGGCGATTCGATCGCGGCGGTGGTGGGTGGCGGATGGGCCAAACGTCGCTCGGCGATTCGGTGAGGCGTGGTGGAGGGCCGGAGGTGTTCAGAATCGTCCGCCGCGACCGATCCGGCGGGAACCTTGTGAGCCGCCGTATGAGGCCGCGCCGTAGTCGCCGGTGGGTCCGGAGCGGTAGGCGGTGCCCGCGCCGCGCAGCAGTCCATCGATGAGGATGCCGCCGAGTACCGCCCCGGCCTGGGCGGTCCCGGACGGTGGCTGTGCGGCCGCCCAGGCACGGACGCTGGCTTGTGCCGAGACCAGCGCGCGTCCGCCGAGGTCGGCGGCGGTTCGGGCGTGGGTGATGGCCTGTTGCGGATCGGTGGGTGCGAGCCGGCGGGCCAGGTCGAGGTTGCGCTGCGCCTCGGATAGCCGGGTGCGTGCCTCGGCGTCGACGCCGCCGCGGCGGGTGGTGATGTAATCGGCGGCGGTGTTCACTCGGGCGCCCGCATCGGTGAGCGCGTGTTCGAGCCTGCGGCGCAGATCCTCGGCGGCGAGCTTGCGATCGGTGGCGGCGGCCACGGCGCGGTCGAGTTCGCCATCGGCGGCGACCGCATCGTGGAAGGCGGTGAGCGGATCGGTGGCCGCCTTCGCGGCCGCCGCGTCCAACGCGTCCCGCGCGGCGCCGACCGCAGCGGCGAGTTCCGCCCCGCCGTAGTCGGAAAGCCCGGTGGCTTCGGCGATTTCGCGCCGCAGCTCGTCGAGCGCGGCCGGGATGCCCACGCGGGCCTGCTCGATATCGGCCGCGAAGCCGTCGACCGCGTCGAGGAGCGAATTCGCCTGTCCAACAGCGGCTTCCGCAGCGCGAATGGCACCGACCGCGGCACCCTGTTCACCACCGGGCGGCCGAGTGCGGCACGCCCGGCGTCTATGTTCTGCTCCGCGAAGGCGATTCGCTCGCGCGCCATGCCGATGTTGTCCGCGATAGGGGCAAGCGCCTCGGCGGGATACGCGAGCGTCTGGCGCGGGGGTCCGGCCTGGCGGAGACTAGCGACGGCCTCCCGCTCGTCGGCGAGTGCCCTGGGCTGGGGTTCGGCCCGGTGCTGGCTGGCGACGGACCCCCGCTCGTCGGCGAGCGTCTCGGACTGGGGCTCAGCCCGACGCTGCCTGGCGACGGACGCTCGTTCATCGGCGAGTGCTCTGGGTTGGGATTCGGCCTGGCGGAGGTTAGGGGAGGACTCCGGCTCGTCGGCGAGTGCTTTGGGTTGGGGCTCGGCTCGGTGGCGGTTGGCGACTGGCGCCCGCTGGTCAGCGAGTGCTCTGGGCTGGGGTTCGGTCTGGCGGAGGCTGGGGATGGATGCCCACTCGTCGGTGAGTGCCCTGGATTGGGGTTCGGTCTGGCGGAGGCTGGGGACGGCCTCCCGCTCGTCGGTGAGTGCCCTGGGTTCGGTGCGGCGGAGGTCGGGGGAGGATTCCGGCTCGTCGGCGAGTGCTTTGGGTGGGGGCTCGGTCAGGCGCTGACTCGGGGCGGCTTCGTTCAGGGCGCCGGTGAGCCTCGTCCATTCGGCTTCGGAGGCGGGTATTCGGCCGGTGAGCGCGACCAGGTCGCGGGTGAGTGCGTCGAGGCGGGCGGGGGCGTCGATGAGCAGGTTGCGCATCGTGTCGAATTCGGTTACCTGGGCATCCAGTTCGCGGTCGGCGCGGCCGACGGCGCCTAGCAGGTCCACCAGTAGTGCGCGCTGTTCGTCGGGGGTTTCCGGAATTTCGTCGTCGAGTCGCTGACGGATCGAAAATGCTTTGGCGGCGGCATCTTTCGCGTGATCGAGGGCGGTGCGGAACGGTGCGGCCGCGGTTGCGCCGAATTCACCTGCCGCCAGCTCCAATTCCTCGGAGCTGGTGCGGATCGCGTTGTCCAACTCCACCAATGCCTCACGTGATCTGGCGTGCAGCGCGTCCAGCGGCAGCGCGGCGAGCGCGACGCTGTCGTCCGGATTCACCCTGCGGGCCGCCGCCAGTTCGGCGCGGGCCCGGTCCCGGCCGCGATGACGCGAATAGAGTGCGAAGCCCGCGATCACGGCCGCGAGTACCGCACCCGCGATGAGCAGGGTGCGAGCGCTGATGGTGCGCCCGCGCAGTTCGGTATCGATGCGGTTGGCGGTGACGATACCGGCGTCGGCCCATCGCCCGTCCCGCAGCGCGGGCTCGACCTGGCCGACCAGCAGCTCGCTCAGGTCGGAATCCGTTATGCCGCTGGGTAATTCGCCGTAGAACCAGTAGTCCCGATCCTGGGTCGCGACGGCGAGCAGCAGATCGCGGTTGCCGAATCCGGATTTGCGCGCGGTCTGCTCGGCCCAGCTCTGCGGGCCGAGCCCGGCGAAATCGCGGACGTAGACGATCCACAGGCGCAACTGCTGATCGGCGTAGAGGTTGTCGACGGCGCCACGGACCCGGTCTAGCTGTGCGCTGTCGAGGGCCTGTGCCGAATCGACGACGTAGGTGCCCAACCGCACCGGCGGTTCGGCCGACGCCACCGGCGCGCCCAGCATGGCGGCACCGGCGACCAGAACGCTCAACGCCGCCGATACGGACCGGCGAGCGCGACGATTCCGCGCGGACATGGCACGAATCTAGCGCCCGTTCGGGCGCCGGATGGCGAAGCCCGTCGTCACGCGAAGGACTCGCATAGCATCGACGGGGTGATCACCATCGACCGCCCGTACACCGGTCACGTATCGCCTGGTTCGAATGCGCAGCAGCGCGATCTGCCCGGTGCCAGGATCGTCAAACTGTCCGTCGGACAGATGGACAACAACTGCTATCTCATCCAGGACACGAATTCGGGTGCGGCGCTGCTCATCGACGCCGCCAACGAGCCGGAACGACTGGCCGAGCTGGTCGTGCAGGAGGCGCCCGGACAGGTCCGCCTGATCGTCACCACCCACCAGCACCTGGACCACTGGTTCGCGCTGAAGGAGACGGCCGCCGCCACCGGTGCGCCGACCGCCGCGCACGCACTCGACGCCGAGCCCCTTTCGGTCCAGCCTGCCCGGCTGCTGGCCGACGGGGACGTGATCGAGATCGGCGATCTGCGCTTCGACGTCATCCACCTGGTGGGCCATACGCCCGGTTCGGTGGCGCTGGCCTATACCGACGCCGACGGCCGGACCCATCTGTTCACCGGCGACTCGCTGTTTCCGGGCGGGGTCGGGAAGACGCAGAATCCGGCCGATTTCGATTCGCTGTACCGGGACGTGACGACGAAGCTGTTCGATCGCTACGGCGACGATACGGCGGTCTACCCGGGCCACGGCGATGACACCACGCTCGGCGCCGAGCGCCCGCATTTGGGCGAATGGCGCGAACGCGGCTGGTAGCCAACGCGATCAGGGCCGGCGCGGCGGGTTGAGGCTTTCGAACATCCGCTCGTAGCTGTCCGCGCCGTGCCCGTTCGCGATTTGCCGATCGATGAGATTGCGCACCGCGCCGATGATGTCGAGGTCGACCCCGGCGTCCCGGCTGGCCGCGACGATCGCGTCCAGCGCCGCTTTGGCGAAGCGCAGATCCTGTACCGGCCGCGTGTAATCGCCGCTGTCGAAACGTTTTCCGGCCCGCGGCAGGTTGAATGTCATGGCGGGCAGGAAGTTCGCGGCACGGCGCGCGAAATCCTCGGCCGACATGCCGACCGAGCGGACCATGGCCGCGCCGTGATACACCCCGGCGAACATCGAGTACATCGCGGCCAGCAGCGCGAAATCGACCGTGGACGCGTAACCAGGGTCTTCGCCGAAGTACTCGGTCGTGCCGAGCGCCTCCAAAACCGTTCGCAGCTCGTCGAATACGCGTTGGGAACCGCTGTAGTAGATGGCGGCGACGGGCTGCCCGATGAGGTTCGGGGTGGCCATGATGCCGCCGTCGAGATACTCGATACCGTTGGCCGCGGCCCAATTCGCGAGTTCGCGGGCCTCTTCGGGGCGGGTGCTGGTGAGGTTCACCAGGATTCGGCCGCTCAGGTCGGCGACCACCGGATCCAAGGTTTCGTACACCGAGGTGTGGTCGAACAGACAGGCGACGATCACCTCGCTCGCCTCGATGGCCGCGGCGAGGTCGGGTGCACCGTGCGCGCCCGCCGCGACCAGTTCGCTGTCCTTGCCAGGGGTGCGATTCCACACCATCGTCGGATATCCCGCCCGCAGGAAGGTGGCGGCGAGCGCCGCGCCCATCGCGCCGAGGCCGAGTACCGAAATGCGCGGGGAATCCGCCATTGTTCACTCCTTGGTGGGTTGGCCGGAGATCCGGCTGGATGGATTCGGCGCCGAATTCGATACTTGTCGCCGCACTCCATTTGGAGCAAGTACTTACTAATTTGTTCAATACTCACTATTTGGTAAGTGTTGATTGCCACCCGAGATGCTTCGGTGCCGGGACCGACCTGGCAGACTTGGGGAGTGGATTCGGCACTGCAGCGCAGCCCATCGGCCGGGCACACCGGCCTCTCGCGCGGCGTCGGCGCCGGATTGGCGCGCTGGACGCGGCGGCTGCTCGCCGGCGCCGTTCTCATGGCGGTGGTGCTGGTCGGCGGGACCGCGTTCCGGGTCTGGCAAGTCGCCCGCGTCGACGACTACACCAAGGCCGACGCCATCGTCGTGCTCGGCGCCGCGCAGTATTCGGGCACCCCGTCCTCGGTATTCGAGGCGCGACTCGACCAGGCGTACAAGCTCTTCCGGCTCGGCGTCGCGCCGAAGGTGATCACCGTCGGCGGCAAACAGGAGGGCGACCTCTACACCGAGGCGGCCTCGGGCAAGAACTATCTGCAAAACCGTGGCATACCCGGGGACAAGATCCTCGCCGTCGAAACCGGATCGGACACCCTGCGCAGCATCGAGGCCGTCGCGGTGGCGATGGAGGCGCGCGATATGTCCTCGGCGGTGCTGGTGAGCGATCCGTGGCATTCGCTGCGCACCCGCACCATGATGCGCGACCAGGGCGTGTCGGCGTGGACCGCGCCGACCCGCACCGGCCCCGCGGTCTACACCAGGGAATCGCAGGCGCACGGAATCGCCAGGGAGACCGGCGCTTTGCTGTGGTACCGGCTCACCCACTTCTCGGCGGACTTCAAATACACAGCGGGGCAGTGAGTTTCGATGAGCGGGCGCTATACCGAGCACGACGCCGAACGTATGGTGCTGGAATCCCCGAAGACGGCGGGTCTCGGTTCGCCGACCATCGAGGCCGAAATCGGGCACCGCACCGAATTCTCCAGGGACCGTGCGCGTGTCCTGCATTCGGCGGCGCTGCGCAGGCTTGCCGACAAGACCCAGGTGATGGGTCCGCGCGACGGTGACACCCCGCGTACCCGGCTCACCCACTCGATCGAGGTCGCTCAGATCGGCCGCAGCATCGCCGACGGGCTCGGCTGCGATCCGGACCTGGCCGACCTGGCCGGGCTCGCCCACGACATCGGGCATCCGCCATACGGGCACAACGGAGAACGGGCGCTGGACGAATTCGCCGACGCCTACGGCGGATTCGAGGGCAACGCGCAGAATCTGCGCATCCTCACCCGACTCGAACCCAAGGTGCTCGACATCGACGGCACCAGCGCGGGCCTCAACCTGACCCGCGCAGCACTGGACGCCGCGCTCAAATATCCTTGGGGCAGAACGGGTTCCGGCACCAAATTCGGGGCATACGAGATCGACGCCGACCGCATCGACTGGGTGCGCAAGGGTGCGCCGGACCGCAGGCGCAGCCTGGAATGCCAGATCATGGACTGGTCCGACGACGTCGCCTACTCGGTGCACGACGTGGAGGACGGGGTGATCGCGGGCCGGATCGAATTGCGCGCCCTGGCCGATCGCGCCGAACAGGACGCGCTCGCCGAACTCGGTCACCGGCAGCATCCCACGCTCGCGGTGGACGAATTGGTCGCTGCCGCACAACGACTTTCGGAACTGCCCGTGGTGGCGGGCGTCGCGGTATACGACGGCAGCTTCGCCGGTTCGGTCGCGCTGAAACGGCTCACCAGCGAGCTCGTCGGGCGCTTCGCCACCGCCGCCATCACGGCCACGAGGCGGGTCGCCGGACCGGAACCGCTCACCCGGTACGCCGCCGATCTGGAGATACCGCCCATCGTGGCCGCCGAGGTGGCCATGTTGAAAACCGTTGCCTTGCGATACGTCATGTCGGATCCGGAACACAAACTCCGGCAGGCGGCTCAGCGTGCGCGGGTTCACGCCGTCGCGACGCGGTTGCTGGCCGACGCGCCGCATGGTTTGGATCCGGTGCTGCTGCCGTGGTGGGATGCCGCGGCGGACGATCAGGCGCGGGTCCGGGTGATCGTCGATCAGATCGCCTCGTACACCGAGAGCAGGTTGGAGCGCATCGCGGCGGCGTTGGGCGAATAGTCCGGCCGAAAAACGCGGAACGGCCGGACTAGCCTAGACTCGCTGCGTGGCTGGACGACTCCCTGACCGCGATATCGCGGCGATACGCGACCGCGTCCGGATCGAGGACGTGGTGGGGGAGTACGTCGCCCTGAAACGGGCCGGCGCCGACTCGATGAAGGGTCTGTGCCCGTTCCACGACGAGAAATCGCCGTCGTTCCACGTGCGGCCCAACCACGGCCTCTTCCACTGCTTCGGCTGCGGTGAGGGCGGGGATGTCTACAAATTCCTGCAGAAGATCGAGCACATCGGCTTCGTCGAAGCGGTCGAGCAGATGGCCGACCGGATCGGTTATCAGATCAACTACGAGGGCGGCGGCACCTCGGTGCAGCGCGACCGCGGCACCAGGGCCCGCCTGGTCGCCGCCAACGCCGCGGCGCACGAGTTCTATATGGCGCGGCTGCGCGAGTCCGAAGCCGAGGCGGCCCGCAAATACCTGACCGACCGCAACTTCGACGGCAACGCCGCACAGCAGTTCGGCTGCGGTTACGCGCCCGACGGCTGGGACACCCTCACCAAACATCTGCTGCGCAAGGGCTTCGACTTCAAGGAGCTGGAGGCGGCGGGCCTGTCGAAACAGGGCAAACGCGGCCCGATCGACCGGTTCCACCGGCGGTTGCTGTGGCCGATCCGCAACCTCGGCGGCGAGGTGATCGGCTTCGGCGCGCGCAAGCTGTTCGATGACGACACCATGCCGGGCAAATACGTCAACACACCGGAAACGGTGCTGTACAAGAAGTCTCAGGTGCTGTTCGGGCTGGATCACGCCAAACGCGAGATCGCCAAGGGACATCAGGCGGTGGTGGTCGAGGGCTACACCGATGTGATGGCGATGCACCTGGCGGGCGTGAAAACCGCGGTGGCGTCCTGCGGTACGGCCTTCGGCGAGGAACACATGGCGATCCTGCGCCGCTTGCTGATGGACGACAATTTCTGGCGCGGCGAGATCATCTACACCTTCGACGGCGACGCCGCAGGGCAGGCCGCGGCGCTGAAAGCCTTTGCGGGCGACCAGAGATTGGCCGGGCAGACCTATATCGCGATCGCGCCCGACGGCCAGGATCCGTGCGAACTACGCCAGCGCTCCGGCGACGGCGCGGTACGCGATCTGGTGGCTCGGCGAACCCCGCTGTACGAGTTCGTGATTCGCGGTCTGCTCGCCGACCACAACCTGGACACCGCGGAAGGTCAGGTCGAGGCGCTGCGGCGCGCGGTGCCGGTGGTCGCGCAGATCAAGGACAATGCGCTGCGCAAGGCGTACGCCACCAAACTCGCGGGCTGGGTCGGCTGGGACGATATCCAGACCGTGGTCCGCCGGGTCGGCGAGGAGGCGCGCCGCAACCGGAACGGCGTGCAGCGCAACGGATCCGGCCGCACCTCCGGCACCGCGGTGAACGAGGCGGCCACCGCCTCACACGCCGAACGCCCGGCCGCGCGGCCCAGCCCCAACGACCCGAGCCTGCTCCCGCAACGCCAAGTGCTGTGTGCCGCACTGCAATACCCGGCCATCGCAGGTGCGGCATTCGACGCGCTCGAGCCGGAGGCGTTCACCCACCCCGCGTATGTGACGGTGCGCACACTCATCGGCGCGGCGGGCGGCACCTCCGCCGGACTCGGCGGCGCCGAATGGGTCAACGCGGTCGCCGACCACACCGACGACCTGGTGATGCGCGCATTCGTCTCCGAATTGGCCGGAGAGCCGCTGCCGGTGAAATCCGCCGACGACATCCCCCGCTTCGTCACGGGCGTGCTGGCGCGCGCCCAGGAGTCCTGGGTGGGGCGCCAGATCGCCGAGCTGAAGTCGAAGCTGCAGCGGGTGTCCTCCACCGAACAGTCGGAGGCGTATATGGCGCTGTTCGGGGATCTCGTCGCGTTGGAGCAGTACCGGAAGAGCCTGCTGAAGCAGGCGATGGGCAACTCCGACGATTTCGCGCAGAGCCCGTAGCGGTTCGGCCCTGTATCGGGCCGAACCGTAACTACTGCCCGGATTCAGCGGCGCAGCTGGTCCTGCGGCACCAGCAGTGTGGTGCGCTCATCGATCGGCTGCATCGGCTCCAGCTTCGGGCGCGTGCTGAGCTTGTCCGACAGCCGCTGGCGGCCCAGGAGTACGAGCTTGCGGGTCACCGGACTTTCCGTCACGGCGCGCGTAGCGGCACTGATCTGCTCATAGCGGGCTCGCCCGGCCTTACTTCCGAGCACATAGCCTGCCGCTATGCCGATGATCAACCGCAGCATCTCGATACGCTCCTCCCAGTTGCCAATTCGCGGCTCCCATCCTGCCCGACGCCACCGACACATGTCGATCCGGCCACCCCTTCGGCCACCCCGACCCACCCCCACAAGTGAGCTGGTAGAGACACGATTTGGGAACGCGCGTACCGATACGCTAAAGTTTCTTCTCGGCCGCCGGAGACGGCAGCCAGGGAAACAATCCCCTATAGCTCAATTGGCAGAGCAGCCGACTGTTAATCGGCAGGTTTCTGGTTCGAGTCCAGATGGGGGAGCTTCCACAAGGCCCTGACCAGCAGGAACGTCCTGCACAGGTCAGGGTTTCTTTGTTTTCAAGGTCGAATGAGTCGAATTTGCGGAGTAGTCGACAGTAGCTCTGAAATGGTTCGAGTCACGTCTTAATCGCTTGGGTTCGATCGCACCGCGGTTGTCCCACCTCTCGGTTGCGAGCCGCATTGCGCGGGATGCGACAGCGGGCGAATTTCCAGCTGCTCGGTCGCTGCCTCGATGCCTCGCGACTGCCGGACGTCGGTACGACGCATGTCAAGGCGGAGTTGGCCGCGCAAACGGGTTGGCGCGGTGCATAAGTCGCTTTCGCGGGCGTGGCGTACCCGTTGATGTGATTGGCGATCGACTCGGGATGTCGGCGCCGGCGGCGCAATTGGCGCAGGCTGGACCGCCGCGCGGAGTAAGGAACGGTGCCCGCGCGACCAAGTAGGGGGATTCGACAGCGACGGGCTTGGAGTCGGGGCTGGCGGGCTGCGTACTACTGGATCGGTTGGTGGTGGGGGCGGCTTGCTCGTGGCGGCCGACCGCACTTCCTCGATACCCTCCGCCGTCGTGCGCAGCTCGCGGGCCGCTGCGTGCCCGCGGCGGAGCCTTTCTGTCGTATCCGTCGGTGCGGGAGGCAGTCTGTGCACCCGGGATTGGTGAGGTAGTGCTGCTCGGCTATGCGGTCGACTTGGCATCAGGGAGAGCGATGTGGTGCCCGAGCTCCAACGAATTCGGGTAGGTCGATTGGTCCCGATCGGTGGGGCCGAGTGAGGGAGAGGCGAATTCGCTTGACGGGTTTGCCGTTTCGGGGAATTCGGGTGTAACCCGCTACCGCAGGGCCGCGGCCGGTTCAGTTGCGTTGCGCGGGCAAATGGATTGGGCGCGTGCGGGTGTCACGGTTCCTCGGTGAGAATTCGTAAGCTGTCGCCGAGTTTTGCGGCTAGGTGTTCGAGTTGGTCGGGGGTTATGCGTTTGCCGAAGGCTGCGGCGTCGAGGAGTTGGCGGCGAACGTTGTCGATCTGGGTTTGGGCGAGTGAGATTCGAGAGCGTTCGAGCACTGGGGGAGAGTATCTCATCGGGGGATCCGTTCTGACGATGGTCTGGGTTCACAACTGGCGGTTGGGGATTGGGAGTTTTGTTTGTTGGACAAGGGGGTGGTGATCTAGTCCAATCAGTTATCGACGCCTGCTTACGACTGAAGAAGGGCGACGGTAGTGGATTTCGAGATTTCGGTGGTGGACGATCTGCCGTGTCACCGGTGCGGTGACACGCTGATTTGTGCTGTGCGGGTGCCGCATTCGTTTCTGCGGGAGGACGGCGTCGAGGTGCGCGGAATGCGGACGGTGGGTTTGTGCCCGAACTGTGCGGGAGACAATCCGGCGGCTCGGGCGGTTGTCGACCACTTTCGAACCGGATCGCGCCTGCCCGATATCGCTGTGCCGCTGGGGGAGTGGTTGAGCGAGGTGTTGCCCGCACAGGTCGATGACGCGCAGCTGGCGGCGCTGCGCGCCGGGGGTTCCTGTCCCGCCTAGCAGTCCGTGCGAAAGCTGTTGTCAGGTAAGCACTTTGACGCCTCGCACGGCTCGCAGCTCACCCAGCAGGGCGGAGCTGACGGTCACCGGATATTCGTCGACCGCGAGTGTGGTGCGGCGTTCCCGGTAGGACAGTATGAGGCGCACCGGGGTTCCGCCGTGGTGGGATCGCAGGGCCGATTTGAGTTCGAGGACGCTGTCGCGGTCGGTGGTTTCGGCATTGATTTCCAGCATCAGCGGGGGTGTCTGTTCACCGCGTTCGACGGAGCTGACGTCGAGTGGTGCGAGGTGTGTGCCGAATATCCCCATTTTTTCCTCCCGCCAATTGACTCGCCCCTCTACCACCACGACCGCGTCGACGGCGAGGTCGGCCGCGAATACGCTGTAGCTCTTCGGGAAGAAAAGCACCTCGACCGATGCGTCCAGGTCCTCGATGACGGCGATCGCCCAGCTTTCCCCCTTCTTGTTGACCCGGCGTTCCAGCGCGGAGATCATTCCCGAAATGGTGATCGTCCCCTCCCGTGGCGCATTGGCCAGAACGGCGGCGATCGGCTTCGGCGCAGCCTTGCGGAGAATGTGGCTCGCGCCGTCCAGTGGATGTCCGGAGACATACAGTCCCAGCATTTCTCGTTCGATTCCGAGCAGTACTTTGCGGGGCCACTCCTCCCCGTCGAAGCGCAGGTGGCTCAACGGTGAGGAATTGCTGGATTCCTCCGCTGATTCGCTCTCGATGCCGAACAAGTCGAACTGTCCCATCGCCTCTTGACGTTTGAGGCCGGTGACGGCGTCCACCGCCTCTTCGTGGACGTCGATGAGCGCCTTGCGCGGATGCCCGAAGGAGTCGAATGCGCCTGCCTTGATGAGAGATTCGAGGACGCGCTTGTTACAGCAGACCAGCTCCGACTTCTCCACGAAATCGGCGAACGAGGTGTATTTGCCCTTCTTGTTACGGGTTTCGATGATCGACTCGACCACGTTGGCCCCGACGTTGCGAATTCCGCCGAGCCCGAACCGGATATCGTTGCCGACGGCGGAGAAGCGCAGCGAGGACTCGTTCACATCCGGCGCCAGCACCTTGAGGCCGAGCTGTCGGCATTCGGCGAGGTAGATCGCTGACTTGTCTTTGTTGTCCGCCACCGAGGTGAGCAGGGCCGCCATATATTCGGCCTGATAGTTGGCCTTGAGGTAGGCGGTCCAGTAGCCGACCAGCGCGTACCCCGCGGCGTGTGACTTGTTGAACGCGTATCCGGCGAACGGCAGGACCGTATCCCACAGCGCCTGCACCGCCTCATCGGAGAATCCTTGTTCGCGCATGCCGGCTCGGAAGCCCTCGAACTCCTTCTCCAGGACCTCGAGTTTCTTCTTACCCATCGCCCGGCGCAGCACGTCGGCGCGGCCCATGGAGAAGCCGGCGACGCGCTGGGCGATTTGCATGATCTGTTCCTGGTACACGACCAGGCCGTAGGTTTCGGCGAGGATATCGCGCAGCGGTTCGGCCAGTTCCTCGTGAATCGGCTGAATCGCCTGCCGGGCATTTTTGCGATCGGCGTAATTGTTGTGGGTGTTCATCGCCATCGGCCCGGGCCGGTACAGCGCGTTGACGGCGATGATGTCCTCGAAACCGGTGGGCCCCAACCGCCGCAGCAGATCGCGCATGGCGTTGCCATCGAGCTGGAATACGCCGAGGCTGTCGCCGCGGCCCAGCAGCTCATAGGTTTTCGGGTCGTCGGTGCCGAGCGAATCGAGCTCCACCTTTTCGCCGCGGTTGGCCTCGATATTGTCGATCGCATCGCCGATGACGGTGAGGTTGCGCAACCCGAGGAAGTCCATCTTCAGCAGTCCGATGGCCTCGCAGGACGGATAGTCCCAGCCGGTGATGATCGCGCCGTCCTCGCGTTGCCACAGCGGGATCACATCGGCCAGCGGTTCCGCGGACATGATCACCGCGCAGGCGTGCACGCCCGCATTGCGGATCAGGCCCTCGAGGCCGCGGGCGGTCTCGAAGATGGTGGCTACGTCCCTGTCGGTCTCGATCAGCGAACGGACCTCGGCCGCTTCGGGATAGCGTTCGTGCTTCGGATCGACGATGCCCGACAGCGGGATGTCCTTGGCGGCGACCGGCGGTGGCAGCGCCTTGGAGATCCGGTCGGCGATGGCGAAACCCGGCTGGCTGAAGTGGACCCGGGCGGCATCCTTGATCGCCGCCTTCGTCTTGATCTTGCCGAAGGTGATCACCTGGGCGACGCGGTCGGCGCCGTATTTCTCGGTGGCGTAGCGGACCATCTCACCGCGGCGGCGATCGTCGAAGTCCATATCGATATCGGGCATGGATACCCGCTCGGGGTTCAGGAACCGCTCGAACAGCAGGCCGTGGTGGATGGGATCGAGATTGGTGATGCCCAGCGCGTAGGACACCAGCGATCCGGCGGCCGAACCACGGCCCGGACCGACTCGAATGCCTTGCTGCCGTGCGTAATTCATCAGGTCGGCGGTGATGAGGAAGTAGGCGGGGAACCCCTTCTGCACGATGATGTCGATCTCGAATTCGGCGCGGCGCAGGTATTCCTCGGGCACGCCGTCGGGCAGCCGCCAGTCGAGGCCGCGCATCACCTGCGCGCGGAACCACGAGGTGACGTCGTAGCCTTCGGGCGCTTCGTAGACCGGCATCCGGTCGGTGTGCTCCCACACCTCGGCATAGGATTCGACCCGCTCGGCGATGAGCAGGGTGTTGTCGGCCGCGCCCGGGACCTGGTTGTCCCAGTACGCCCGCATTTCCTCGGCGGATTGCAGGTAGTAGCCGTCGCCGTCGAATTTGAATCGGGTCGGATCGTTGAGCGTCTTTCCGGCCTGGACGCACAGCAGTGCGGCGTGCGCGTCGGCCTGATCCTTGGTGACGTAATGAGAGTCGTTGGTGGCCACCGGGGGCAGACCGAGTTTCGCGCTGATCTCGAGCAGACCCTCGCGCACCGACCGCTCGATCGGCAGCCCGTGATCCATCAATTCGACGAAGAGGTTGTCCTTGCCGAAGATGTCGCGGTAGTCGGAGGCGGCCTGAATGGCCTCGGCGTGCTGGCCGAGTCGCAGCCGGGTCTGCACCTCGCCGGAGGGGCAGCCGGTGGTGGCGATGATGCCGTCGGCGTGCGCGGCGATCAGCTCCCGATCCATGCGGGGCTTGCGGTAGTAGCCCTCGATACTCGCCAGCGAGGACAGTTTGAACAGGTTGCGAAGTCCGCGCGCGTTACGCGCCAGCATCGTCATATGCGTGTAGGCGCCGCCACCGGAGACGTCGCCGCCGACACCCTCGCCATTGGAGCCGCGCTGATTGGCCTGACCCCAGAACACCGGCTTCTTGTGCCACCGGCTGCCGGGGGCGAGGTACGCCTCGATGCCGATGACGGGCTTGATCCCCATTTTCGTTGCGACCTGGTAGAACTCGTCCGCGCCGAACATATTTCCGTGGTCGGTCATCCCCACCGCGGTCATCCCGAGCCGACCGGCCTCCTCGAACAGCGGCTTGATCTTCGCCGCACCGTCCAGCATCGAGTATTCGGTGTGAACGTGCAGGTGAACGAATGAGGACAACGGACGCCTCCAGATGCGGCTAGGGCTCGGATCGCTCTATTCGAGCCGAGCCCGCGAGCGGGGGTCAAACAATCGACACGCACATCCCGACAACCGGTGGTTGTTATGGCTGGCCTTGTGCCGCAGGCTGATCCGTGCGCGGACCGGACACGCTGAGCAAGGATTCCGCGATCAGGTCGATGACGGCGATCCGGTGGGCGGTCAGGTAGAAGTGCCCGCCGGAGAAGACCCGGGTCTCGCACGACGCGGTGGTGTGCCGCGCCCAGTCGCGCGCCTCCTCGACGGTGGTCTTCACATCGTCGTCGCCGACCAGGACCGTGATCGGCGATCGGACGGTGACTTCCGTTGCGCACCGGTAGGTTTCGATCGCCCGGTAGTCGCCGCGGATCGCGGGCAGGATCATCCGCAGCACCTCCTCGTCGCCGAGCAGCGCGCTGTCGGTGCCGCTGAGCGAACGAAGCTCCGCGACGAGCGCATTGTCGCCCCGGGTGTGCACGTTCTCGTCCCGATGCCGGGAGGGCGCCCGGCGACCGGAGGCGAACAGCATGGTGAGCACGATGCCGTCCCGCTCCTCGAACCGGCGGGCGACCTCGAAGGCCACGATCGCACCCATGCTGTGCCCGAAAAAGGCCAGCGGGATATCGGTCCACGGTTTCAGCGCTCGGTAAACCTGTTCGGCGAGCGTATCGATATCGTCGATACACGGATCGAGCCGTCGATCCTGTCGTCCCGGGTATTGCACGGCAAGCACTTCCACCGAACCGGAACCGGACAGCGCGGCCGATACCGGGAAGAAGAAGCTGGCAGACCCGCCGGCGTGCGGAAAGCAGACCAGCCGGATCGCCGGGGCCGATACCGGATGGGGCCGTCGGATCCAGCGCGCGTCGTGCACTGTCGGTTCCGCCATGTGCTGGGTACTCCTTCGGTCGAAATCCCCGCTCTGCCAACCGAAATCGGATGACAGAGCGGGGCGGGGAATCAGTAGCGGCGCTCACCGTCGCCGCTCAACGGCGACCACCACTGGGTGTAGTTCGTCGCGCCGTCACCGAAGATCCCCCCGGCGCCCTCGACGACCTTTCCGTTCTCCCACTTGAGCATCTGCACGCCCGAGATGTCGAGGACGTCGAAGGGCGAGGTGCTGCCCTCCGGTGCGCCCTTGCGCACGGCGTGGATCTTGTTGGCGTCGATCGAATAGCCGTCCTCGTTGTTGATCAGCAACGTGACGGGTTGCATGCTCCACGTGCCGCCGGAAGCCTCCAGCATGCCCTGCACGTAGGTCATGAAGTCGTCGATGCCGATCCGCCAGCCCGCGTGCGCATGACTGCCCGGCGCGAGAAAACGCAGGTCCTCCGACCAGTACTGGGCCGTCTTCGCACGGTCTCCGGAACTGACCGCCTCGTAGGCGGCGGCGACCAGTTCGGGGGTGATCTCGGTCATTTCTTCCTCTCCTGTTCGGTTGTCACCGGTAGTGCGGTGAGCCACGAATCCACCGCTCGCGCAGCGTCTTCGGCGTGCTCTCCCACGATCGTGAAGTGGTCGCCCGCGACCGCGAGGTCGGCGTCGCAGAGCTTCCAGGACGGGCCCCAGTCGGCGTCGGCCAGCGGCGTTCCGTCGGTATCGGGCAATGCGTCGGCGGCGCGCAGAAACAGCGTCGGGACGTCGATGCGCTGCGGTTCCCAGGTCCCGAACACCTCGAAGTAGCCGCCCATCGCGGTCAGCGACACATGGTCCATCGAGACCAAATCGCTGCGCCGCGCGAACAATCCGTGCGTGAAGGCCCGGCTGAGCCTGGGATTCATCTCCATGGGCAGATAGGTGTCGACGAGGACGACGGCGGACGGCGGCGCATCGGTCCGCGCCAGGCGGGCGGCCACCTCGTGGGCGATCCAGCCGCCCGACGAGTAGCCGAGCAGCGCGTACGGCTCGCCCGCCGCATGTTCGAGCACCGCCCGCGCCTGCGCCTCGGCGAGGGCGGCCACGCTGCCCGGAAGCCGTTCTCCGGCACCGAATCCCGGCTCGGGCAGTACCACGGTGTCGCGGCGCTCGCGCAGCGTCGCGGCGAACCGCGCGTATTGGTGCGCTCCGGACATGGCCACCACCGCGGGGAAGCAGATCAACCGTGGCAGCCGCGGTCCGCGCGCCAGCGGCACCGGATGCGGCCACCGGTCCAGTTCGTCCGGATCGTGGAATACCGGGCGCAGGCGAGCCGCGACGCGCGCCAGTTCCATACCCGCATCGATTCGATCCTCGACACACGCGACGCGGAACAGGGCGCCGAGCGGGTCGTCGACCGCCGGGGACGGCGCCGTCCGCGCCAGTTCGTCGGACAGGTAGCGGATCAGCGCGGGCGGCGTCGGGTAGTCGAACACCAGGCTCGCGGGCAGTCGCAGTCCGGTCGCCGCTTCCAGCCGGTTTCGCAGATCGACGGCGGTCAGCGAGTCGAAGCCGAGTTCGGTGAATGCCCGTCCGGCATCCAGTTCGTCGGGCGAGGCGTGACCGAGTACGAAGGCGACCTCGCGACGGACCAGCTCCGGCAGCGCCGATTCGCGTTCCGCAGTGGACAATTCGGCCAGTCGCGCCGACGGATCCGGCTGCGGCAGCGCACGAACGTCGGCTCTGGGGGAGGGGACCAGGCCGCGCCAGATCGGTGGCAGCGGCTCACGGGCGGCCGCGGCCCGGAGCGCGGCGATATCCGCGTGCACCGGTACGAGCAGTGCTTCCGGCCGGTGCAGTGCGGCGTCGAACAGCGCGAGACCCTCCTCGGTCCGCATCGGTACCAGCCCGCCGCGGACGAGCCTGCGGCGTTCGGCCGCCATGCCGTCCTCGATATCCCACGGGCCCCACGCCAGCGAGACCGCCGGAAGACCGTTCGCGGCGCGGTGCGCGGCGAGCGCGTCGAGGAAGGCGTTACCCGCCGCATACGCGGCCTGGCCTGCCGAGCCGAGGATCCCAGCCACGGATGAGAAGAGCACGAATGCCGTGGTGTCCCTGGATAATTCGTGCAGGTGCCACGCGGCGTCGACCTTCGGGCGCAGTACTCGGGCGAGTTGTTCGGCGGTCAGCGATCCGACCACGCCGTCTTCGAGCACACCCGCGGCGTGCACCACCGCGTGCACCGGGCGATTCGCGAGCAGCGTCGCGACCTGGTCCCGCTCGGCGACATCGCAGGCGACCACTTCGACATGTGCGCCCGCGGCCGTCAATTCCGCACGCAGAGCCGCCATTTCACCGCGTCGGCTGACCAGCAGCAGGTCGCGGACACCGTGCGCGGTGACGAGATGCCGGGTGAGCAAGTGCCCGAGCGCGCCGGACGCGCCGGTGACCAGAACGGTACCGCCGCTCAAATCCACACCGGGTGCGGCGGATCCGGTGAGCCGAGTGAGCCGGGGCGCGTGCACGCCACCGTCGCGGATGACTGTTTCGGGCTCGCCGGATGCGAGCGCCGCGGCCAGCGGTCGCCAATCGGGACGATTCGCGCCGGAGGCGATATCGATCGTGGTGATCCGGCCGGGGTGCTCGGCCTGGGCCGCACGCAGCAGGCCGGTCAGCGCGGCCATCGGCGGATTCGTGGTCGCGTCCCGGGTCACCACGACGAGGCGACTCGCCGAGAAGCGCGAATCGGCCAGCCAGGATTGCAGCAGCGCGAGGACGTGCGCGGCCAATTGGGTGGTGGCCGTGGGCAGATCGCCGTCGGGTTCGATAGGTGCGAGGAATACCGCGTCGGGGGTCGCGCCGGAAGTCGTTGCTGCCGAGGCCAATTCGACTAGGTCGGGATATGACTCCACGCGAGCGCCGCTGTCGCGCAACGTCGAGGTCAGCCAGGAACCCTCGAGAACTGCCCACCACGACGGGGGCGCGACCTGTTTCGCGGGCAACTCCTGCCAGCGCACTCCGAGCAGCGCCCGCGGGGTATCGCCGCGTTCGATGGTCGACCGGCGCAGGGCCAATGTCGTCACGCCGCCGATGTCGCGGCCGTCGGTATCGGAAAGGTCAAGTGCCACAGCATCGTTGCCGGCCGAACGGAGCCGCGCGCGCAGTGCGGTGGCGCCGGAGGACGTGATGCGGACACCGCGCCAGGCGAAGGGCAGGCTCGGACCGGAATCCGCGGCCGCGACGAAGTCACCGAGCCCGATGGCGTGCAGGGCCGAGTCCAGGAGCGCGGGATGGATGACGTGTCCGGTCACGTCGATCCCCTCCGGCAGGGCCACCTCGGCGAATACCTCGTCCGCGGTGCGCCATGCGGCGCGCAGACCGCGGAATGCGGGACCGTAGTGTAAACCGTTGTCCGCCAACCGATCGTAGATCGCGTCGAGGTCCACGGCCTGGGCGTCCCGTGGCGGCCACGGCTGCGCGGCCTCGGTGGTCGGCGGTGTGCCCGGTTCGGTGAGCACCGCGGTGGCGTGCCGGGTCCAGGTGTCGTCCGTGCCGGATTCGCGGCTGTGCACGCGGGCGGTCCTGCGGCCCGCGGAGTCGGGCGGCTCGACCGTCACCCGGATGTCCAGCGCCGCATCGGCCGCGAGTACGAGCGGCGCCTCCATGACGAGGTCGTCGAGTTCGCCGACGCCGCATTCGAGGCCCGCGTGCAGTACGAGATCCACCTGCGCGGCGCCGGGTAGCACGATCCGGTCCCCGACCCCGTGGTCCGCGAGCCACGGATGGGTATCGAGACCGATGCGGCCGCAGCACATCAGCGCATCCGACTCCGGATCGGCGATCAGCGCGGTCAACAGGGCATGCCCGGACCCGTCGACACCGGCCGCCGCGAGATCCGCCGGACCGGATGCGCGATGGTCGAGCCAGTAGCGCTGACGTTGGAACGGGTAGGTCGGCAGGGAGGTGATGCGTGCGCCGGAGCCCGCGAAGTAGTTGTGCCAGTTGGGATTCGCGCCGCCGACGACGAGGTGGGCGAGGGCGGTGGTAAGGATGTGGACCTCGGGCCGATCGGCGCGCAAACCGGCGACGGCTCCGGCGGGCAGATGGTGCGCCAGGGCGGAGGTGGGGCCGATCTCCAGATAGGTATCGGCGGTGATGTGTGCGATCGCGTCGGCGAAGCGAACGGTGTTGCGGGCGTGGCGGATCCAGTGGTCGGGGTCGGCGAGGGTGGTGTCGTCGACTCGGTCGCCGGTGACGGTGGAGACCATCGGGAGGACCGGTGGCGCGAACGACAGGCTCGCGACGACCTCGCGGAATTCGTCGAGGACGGGGTCCATCAGCGGTGAGTGGAAGGCATGGGAGACCCGTAGCCATTTGCTCCGATGCCCGTCGAGGCGTTCGACGATGCCGGTGAGTGCGTCGCGATCACCGGACAGCACAAGGGAATTCGGTCCATTGACGGCGGCGATGCCTACGGTGTCCTCGAATCCTTCGAGCGCGGGGCGGATCTCGTGTTCGGATACCTCGACGGCAACCATCGCCCCGCCTTCGGGCAATGACTGCATCAACCGGCCGCGGGTGGCGATGAGGGTGGCGGCGTCGGTGAGGGTGAGAACGCCGGTGATGTGAGCGGCGGTGATTTCGCCGATGGAGTGTCCGGTGACGATGGCGGGGGTGATGCCCCAGGATTCCCAGAGCCGGTAGAGGGCGGTCTGCGTGGCGAATAGGGCGGGTTGGGCGTATAGGGTTTGGTCGAGTAGTTCGGTGTTTTCGCCGAAGACGATCTCTTGCAACGGTTTCGGCAGGTGCGGGTCGAGTGCCGCGCAGGCGGCGTCGAATGCTTCGGAGTAGGCCGGGTAGGTGTTGTAGAGTTCGCGGCCCATGCCGGGGCGCTGGGTGCCTTGTCCGGAGAACACCATCGCGATTCCGCCGCGGGAGGCTCGGCCGACGATGACGTCCGGATGTGCGCCGCCCCGGGCGAGTGCGAGGAGGGCCTGCGTGCGCCGGGTCGGATCGCCGGTGATCACCACCGCGCGTTCGTCGAGTCCGGCCCGGCCTACGGCCAAGGAGTAGGCGACGTCCACGAGCGCCTTGTCGTCGAGTGCATCGGCCAGGCGGGCCGCCTGGGCGCGCAACGCCGTTGGCGAATGTGCGGATAGCAACCAAGGCGTGGCGGGGGCGTCATCGGGGCGCGGCGCGACGGGTTCGGTGGGTGCTTGTTCGAGGATGATGTGTGCGTTGGTGCCGCTGATGCCGAAGGAGGATATGGCTGCGCGGCGTGGTCTGTTGTGGTCGGGCCATGACTGGTTTTGGGCGAGTAGTTCGACTTTGCCTGTGTTCCAGTCGACTTGGGTGGTGGGTTGGTCGATGTGCAGGGTCCGTGGCAATTCACCGTGCCGCATGGCCATGATCATTTTGATGATGCCTGCGGCGCCTGCGGCGGCTTGGGTGTGGCCGATGTTGGATTTGATCGAGCCGAGCCAGAGGGGTTCGTCGCGGTTTTGTCCGTAGGTGGCCAGTAGTGCTTGGGCTTCGATGGGGTCGCCGAGTCGTGTTCCGGTGCCGTGTGCTTCGACCGCGTCCACCTCGGACGCGCGTAAACCGGCGTTGGCGAGGGCCTGCCGGATAACCCGTTGCTGCGCAGGGCCGTTGGGTGCGGTGAGCCCATTGGACGCACCGTCCTGGTTGACGGCCGAGCCACGCACGACCGCCAGCACAGGGTGGCCGTTGCGGCGCGCGTCCGAAAGTCGTTCCAGCAGCAGCAGTCCGACGCCTTCGCCCCAACCCGTGCCGTCGGCGTCGGCGGAGAACGCTTTACAGCGTCCATCGGGTGAAAGCCCGCCCTGCCGACTGAATTCGGTGAATGTCGTGGGAGTGGCCATCACGGTCACACCACCGGCCAGCGCCATGGTGCATTCGCCGTTGCGCAGCGCCTGGGCAGCTAGGTGTACCGCGACGAGCGAGGACGAGCAGGCGGTATCGATGGTGACCGCCGGACCCTCGAGTCCATAGGTGTAAGAGATGCGTCCCGAGGCGATGCTGCCCGCGCTGCCGTTGCCCAGATATCCGGCGACCTCCTCGGGCGCCCGGTCGAAACGGGCGGCGTAGTCGTTGTACATGACGCCGGTGAAGACGCCGGTCTTGCTACCGCGCACTGATTTCGGGTCGATGCCCGCGTATTCGAAGGTTTCCCAGGCGGTTTCGAGCAACAGTCGCTGCTGTGGGTCCGTCGCGAGCGCCTCGCGCGGCGAGATCCCGAACAGCGTCGCATCGAATTCGGCTGCCTCATACAGGAATCCGCCCTCGTGGGTGATGGATCCGCCCGGTGTGTCCGGACCGTAGATCCGCGCCGCGTCCCATCCGCGATCGGTGGGGAACGCGGTGATGGCGTCCCGACCGGAGACCAGCAGGCGCCACATGTCATCGGGATTGCCGATACCGCCCGGATATCGGCAGCCCATCCCGACGATGACGATCGGATCATCCTGGGACGCAACGGAAATCGCCGGTGCGGCGTCGATCGTGGCCGTGCCGGACAGTTCCCCGCGCAGATATGTCACGAGCGCGGCCGCATTCGGATGATCGAAGACGAGCGTGGCCGGAAGTTCGAGCCCGGTCGCCGCGTTCACGCCGTTGCGGAACTCGACGGCGGTGAGCGAGTCGAAACCGAGGTCGTGGAAGGCGCGCTCGGGAGCGATCGCGGTCGGGTCGGCATGGCCGAGCACGGCGGCGGCCCGCTCTCGGACGAGGGTGAGCAGGGCGCCGTCGCGATCGGCCGGGGACATCCGGCGAAGCCGCTCGGCCAACGAATCCGCAACGCCCGCAACGGCTCTGCGTGGCGCGGCGGGCACGAGCGCACGCAGCAGCGGAGGCACGGATCCCATGGCGGCGGCGACCGCGTGCGGGTCCAGATGCATCGGGACGACGACGCGGGCATCGACGGTCAGGGCGGCGTCGAACAGGCGCAGGCCCTCCGCCTCGGTCAGCGGCCGCATGCCCCGGCGCGCGGCGGCGGAGTTCGCCATACCGGTGTGCCAGAGGCCCCAGGCGATGCTGGTGGTGTTGGGGTGGTGGTGGGCGAGGGTGTCGAGGTAGGCGTTGGCGGCGGCGTAGTTGGCTTGGCCGGGTGAGCCGAGTGTTGCCGCGGCGGAGGAGAAGAGGAAGAGGGGGGTGTCGTGGTCGCGGGTGAGTTCGCGCAGTAGCGATGCCGCGGTGGCCTTCGGCGCGAACGTGCGACGCAGGTGTTCGGGTGTCTGATTGGTGAGCACCGCGTCGTCGACGACGCCCGCGCAGTGGACGACCGCGGCGAGGTCGCGGCCGTGCAGGACGGCGGCGAGTTCTTCGCGATCGGTCAGATCACAGATCGCCGACGCCACCTGGGCTCCGGCGGCGGTCAACTCCGAGCGCAATTCGGTCGGAATCGGGCGGCGGGCCAGCAATAAGAGGTCGCGCACGCCGTGCTCGCGCACGAGGTGCCGGGCCACCAGACCGCCGAGTGCGCCCGTCGCTCCAGTGATCAGCACCGTGCCGGTCGTCCAATCCGGGCCTGCGGTGGTGTCCGGCGCCGCCCGCACGAGCCGGGGCGCGAACACCTCCCCGTGCCGGACCGCGATCTGGTTTTCCCCCGCGGCGACGGCGGCGGTGACCGGCTCTTGCCACGGCGAGTCGAGGTCGTCGACATCCACCAGCACGAACCGTTCGGGGTGTTCGGACTGTGCCGACCTCGCCAAACCCCATACCGCCGCATTGGCCAGGGCCGCGGGCGCCTCGGTCGGCCGATCGTCGTCGAGTAGCCGGGAGCCGGTGGTGACCAGCGCGAGGCGGGCGGCCGGGCCGCGCAGCCAGTCCTGCAGTATCGAGAGTGCGTGTGCCGCAGCTGCTTCAGCGTCCTCGGTCGGTTCGAACGGCAGGAAGGTCAGGTCCGGTTCCGCGGTGGCTTCGGCGGGCGGCAGCGCCACCCAGGAGGTCCGGAACAGCGAGCGATTCAGCCTGCCGGTCGCGCTGGGGCGCGGCAGCGGTCGCAGCACGAGCCGGGCGACGTCGAGCACCGGTCGGCCCGTGTCGTCGGCGAGCAGCAGCGATACCGCGTCCCGTCCGGCGGGCGTGATGCGCACCCGCAGGCGCCGGGCGTTGACGGCGTGCAACGCCAGCCCGCTCCAGGAGAACGGCACGACGGGTGTGTCGGCGTCATCCAGGAATCCGGCGAGCCCGATGGGGTGCAATGCGGCGTCCAGCAGCGCCGGATGTACCGCGAAGCGGTCGGCGTCCGGATGCTGTGCCTCGTCGAGCTCGATCTCGGCGAATACCTCGCCGTCGCACCGCCACGCCCGGCGCACACCCTGGAACGCGGGGCCGTACCGCAGTTCGGGCCGATCGCCGTACAGCGCATCGGTATTCAGCGGTGTCGCACCCGCGGGCGGCCATGCGGTGAGCCCGCCGACGGGCGGTGCGACCTCGGCGGTGAGCCGCCCCCGCGCGTATTCGGTCCACGGTTCGTCCGCGGCGGCGCGAGCGAATACGGTGACCGCTCGCCCGGAATCCGGTGCGCCCACCAGGATCTGGAGTTGGACAGCGGCATCACCGGGAAGGACGAGCGGAGCGCCGAGGGTGAGTTCGGCCAGTCGCGGATGATTCACGTGCTGCCCGGCGTACAAGGCGAATTCCACGAATGCGGCGCCGGGTAGGAGTATTTCGCCGTGCACGGTGTGATCGGCCAGCCACGGATTCGCCGCCGGGGAGAGCGTGCCGGTGAGCAGCACGCGATCGCCGTCGGCGAGGGCGATGACCGTATCGAGCAGCGGGTGGGCCGAATCGTCTGCGGCCGCTGCCGATTCGAGCCAGTAGCGCGAGTGTTGGAAGGCATAGGTCGGGAGCGCCACCTGATGTGCGCCGCTGTCCGCGAAGTAGTTGTCCCAGTTCGGGTTCGGCCCGCGGACGACGAGCTGAGCGAGGGCGGTGGCGATCGCGCGAGGTTCCGGATGTCCGGCCCGCAGGCTCGCGACGGCTCCGGTGGGCAGATGAGGGGTGAGCGCGCTGCCGGGGCCGATCTCCAAGTGCGCGGCCGGTTTTCGGGACGCGATGGCGGCGACGGCATCGGCGAAGCGGACGGTGTCGCGGGCATGGCGAACCCAGTGTTCGGGGTCGGCGAGGGTGCGGTGGTCGACCGGAGTCCCGGTGACGGTGGAGATAATCGGGACGGTGGGCGGGCGGAAATCCAGGCCGGCGACGACGGTGCGGAATCGGTCGAGAATCGGGTCCATCAGCGGGGAATGGAAGGCGTGCGAGACGCGCAGCCATTTGCTCCGATGCCCGTCGAGGCGGTCGACGATTTCGGCCAGCGCGGAGCTTTCGCCGGACAGCACAAGCGAATTCGGGCCGTTGACCGCCGCGATGCCGACCCGGTCCGCATATCCGTTCAGCCGGGGCAGGATATCGTCCTCGGCGCAGTCGACCGCGACCATCGCGCCGCCCTCGGGCAGCGATTGCATCAGCGCGCCGCGGTGCGCGACGAGCGTGGCGGCGTCGCGGAGGGTGAGCACGCCCGCGACGTGCGCGGCGGCGATCTCGCCGATGGAGTGCCCGGCGAGCACCTCGGGTGTGACGCCCCAATGTTCCCAGAGCCGGAACAGCGCGACGTGCAGGGCGAACAGTGCGGGCTGGGCGTACCGGGTGCGGTCGAGCAGCTCGGCGTCGGCGCCGAATATGACCTCGCGCAACGGATTCGGAAGGTGCGGGTCCAGTTCCGCGCAGGCGGCGTCGAAGGCCGCGGCGTATACGGGGTAGGCGTCATATAGTTCGCGGCCCATGCCGGGGCGTTGCGTGCCCTGACCCGAGAACACCATGGCCACACCGCCTTTGGCCGTTCGCCCGGTGATCGCCGTCGGGGGTTGGTCGCCCGCGGCGAATGCGAGCAGCGCCCGCCGGTACTCGTCGCCGTCGCGGCCCAGCAGGACGACGCGTTCCTCGAACGAGGCGCGCGTGGTCGCCAGCGAGTATCCGATATCGAGTATCGCGGCGTCGTCCACCCCGTCGGCCAGCCGAGCCGCGTTGGCGCGCAACGCCTCCGGAGTCCGGGCCGAGAGTAGCCAAGGCACGATCGGCGGGGGATTGCCGCTATCGGCCGCTTCCTCCGGTTTCGGCGCCTGCTCCAGGATGATGTGGGCGTTGGTGCCGCTGAAGCCGAACGAGGACACACCGGCACGGCGAGTGCCGTCGCGCTCCGGCCATGCGACGGGTTCGGTCAGCAATTCGACCGCGCCCGCGCCCCAGTCGACCTCGGGCGTCGGTTCGTCGACGTGCAGTGTGCGCGGCAAGGTGGCCTGCCGCATCGCCAGCACCATTTTGATCACACCCGCGATACCCGCGGCGGCCTGGGTGTGGCCGATATTCGATTTGATGGAGCCGAGCCGAAGGGCTTGGTCGCGGTTTTGTCCATAGGTGGCGAGCAGGGCCTGTGCCTCGATGGGGTCGCCGAGCCGGGTTCCGGTGCCGTGCGCCTCGACGGCGTCGACCTGCTCGGCACGCAATCCGGCATCGAGTAGGGCATCGCGGATGACGCGTTGCTGCGACGGGCCGTTCGGTGCGGTGAGGCCGTTGGATCGACCGTCCTGGTTCACCGCGGTACCCCGCACGATCGCCAGGATCGGATGACGGTTGCGGACGGCGTCGGACAACCGCTCGACCACCAGCATGCCCGCGCCCTCGGCCCAGCCCGTGCCATCGGCGTTGCGGGAGAACGACTTACACCGGCCATCCGATGCGAGGCCCTGCTGCCTGCTGAAATCGATGAACGGCGCCGGGCTTGCCATTACGGTGACGCCGCCGACCAGGGCGAGCGAACATTCCGAGCGACGCAGTGCCTGGCCCGCCAGGTGCAGCGCCACCAGCGACGACGAGCAGGCGGTATCGATCGTGACCGCCGGGCCCACCAAGCCGAGGGTGTACGCGAGTCTGCCCGACGCGATGCTGCCGGAATTACCGGTGCCGAGAAACCCCTCGACCACATCCGGGATCCGGGCCAGGCGCGAGGCGTAGTCGTGGTACATGACACCGACGAACACGCCGGTGCGGCTGCCGCGCAGCGAATCCGGCACGATGCGCGCGTTTTCCACGGCCTCCCAGGCAGTTTCGAGCAACAGCCGCTGCTGCGGGTCCATCGCCAACGCCTCGCGCGGCGAGATGCCGAAGAACTCCGCGTCGAATTCCGCCGCGTCGTAAAGGAATCCGCCCCGCAGGGTGTCGCTGCTGCCCGCTTCGCCGGGCCGCGCGCCCCGCAGTCCGGCGATATCCCAGCCGCGGTCGTCGGGGAATTCGCCGATCGCGTCCCGGCCGGTGGACACCAGCTGCCAGAGCTGTTCGGGCGTGCTCACCCCGCCCGGATACCGGCACGCCATGCCGACCACGGCGAGTGGTTCCCGGCCGCTCTCCTCCGCAGCGCGCAGCCGCTGGCGGGTGTCGCGCAGCTCGGCCGTGAGGCGCTTGAGGTACTGAAGGGTCTTTTCCTCGTTCACGTCACGTCACTCTCGTCAGGAAAGGCCGAGCTCGTCGTCGATGATGTCGAAGACCTCGTCCAGGTTTGCGTTCGCCAATTCGTCACCGGCCGCGGTGTTCTCGAAGGTGCCGAGCAGAGACCGCAGCCGTCCGCGCGCCTGAGCCGCCTGCTGCGGGTCGAGGTGGGCGAGGTTCGCCTCCAGGCGGTCGATTTCGGCGAAAATCGAGTCCGCCGTAGCGGATTCGCCGGGCAGCAGGGCGTCGTGCAGGTGCTGCCGCAGTGCTGCGGGTGTCGGATGGTCGAAGACCAGCGTCGCGGGCAGCCGCAGTCCGGTGGCCGCGTCCAGGGCGCCGCGCAGTTCGACGGCCATCAGCGAGTCGAATCCGAGGTCGGTGAAGGGCCGGTCCATCGAGATCGCCTCGGCCGAGCCATGTCCCAGCACCGCGGCGATGCGGCCCCGGATGAGCTGCCCGAGCTGCTCGTCTTGTTCGTGCGGTGGCAGCCCGCGCAAGGTATCGGCCAATGCCTGCCGGGGCGCGGCCGGTGCGGCAATCGCCCGGGCGGGCACCGGGGCCAGATCGCGCAGCACCGCGGGCAGTGGGCCGGTCGCGGCACGGCGCCGCAGCACCGCCCGGTTCACCGGCAGCGGAACGACAACCGGTGCGCCGCAGGCCACGGCCGCATCGAACAGCGCGAGTCCGGTGGCCTCATCGATCGGAGCCAGGCCGGTCGCGGCCAGCCGCCGCCGGTCGGCGTCGCTCAACCTGCTCGCCATGCCGGTGTGCCAGAGGCCCCAGGCGATGCTGGTGGTGTCGGGGTGGTGGTGGGCGAGGGTGTCGAGGTAGGCGTTGGCGGCGGCGTAGTTGGCTTGGCCTGGTGAGCCGAGTGTTGCCGCGGCGGAGGAGAAGAGGATGAGGCTGGTTTCCGGGTCACGGGTGAGTTCGCACAGTTTCCACGCCCCGGTCGCCTTGGCGCCGAAGGCAACCCGGAGGTGGGCCTCGGTTTGGTGCTCGATCGTCGCGTCGTCCAGCGCGCCCGCGGTGTGCACGACGATGCGGGGGCGATCGCGGGGGATGGTATCGAGGGCCGCGGCGAGCTGCCGCGGATCGGTGAGATCGCAGGCGATCTGGGTGACGGTGGCGGCGTCCGGTTCCGGTGCGTCGCCGGTTCGACTGAGCAGCACCAGATCTCGGGCACCGTGCACGTCGACGAGATACCGGGCGATGAGGGTGCCGAGCGCACCGGATGCGCCGGTGATCACGACGGTGCTCACGCTCCAGTTCGGGGCGGTCGCGGCGGTGGCGGGTGCGGGAACCAGCCGCGGCACGCGAATCTCGCCCGCGCGCAGGGCCATTTGCGGTTCGTCGCAGGACAGTGCGTGCGGCAGGGCCGCCAACGATCGCTCGTCGTCATCGATGTCGACCAGCAGTACGCGGCCCGGCCGCTCGACCTGCGCCGCGCGCACCAGCCCCCACACCGCCGCGCCCGCCGGAGCCGGCGCGCAGTCCACCGCGACGGCCCGCTCGGTCACGACGACGAGCGTGCGGTCCTCGGCGAAGGATTGGATCGTGCGCAGCACGTCCGTCGCCGCCGCCAGCGCGGCATCGGGATGGAGATCGTCGCCGTGGTTCGTGCGCAGTAGCACGTGGGTGGCGTCGGACGGCCCGTCCTCATCGCCGAGCGTGATGAATACCGTTGTCGCCATTGGGGTTTCCAACGGCTGCCAGACCGGTACGAATATCGACCGCTGCGTGTTCGCGAACTGTTCCGGTGCGATCTTGCGCATCGTCAGGCGTTCGACCTCCGCGACGGGGCTGCCGACGGCATCGCTGACCGACAGCGCCACCGCGTCCTCGCCCTTGGACGACAGGCGGGCGCGCAGCACCGGTGCACCGGCGGCATGCATGGTCACGCCGGACCACGCGAACGGCAGCCGAGCCTGGCCGTCCTCGCCGAACATCCGGCCGATGCCGACGCCGTGCAGCACCGCGTCCAGCAGGGCCGGGTGCAGATCGAAACCCGCGGCGCGGTGTTCCTCGTCCGGGGGCAGCGCCACCTCGACCGCCACATCCTCGCCGATCCGCCACGCCGACCGTAGGCCCTGGAACAGCGGACCGTAATCGATTCCCGCGGAGGCGAATTCGGCGTAGACATCGTCGACGGGCAGCGCGACCGCGCCCTGCGGCGGCCAGGTGGCGAGGGACCACGACGGTTCGGGGACGGATGCGGTGTCGAGGATGCCGGTGGCATGCGGCTGCCACACCTCGCCGGGGCCGTCCAGCCGGGAGTGGACCGTGACGGCGCGGTGGCCCGCGCCGTCCGGTTCGCCGACGGCGACCTGTACCTCGACCGTGCCGCTGTCCGGCAGCGTCAGCGGGTTCTCCAGGGTGAGCTCGCGCAGGTTCCGCAGTCCCACCGCCCGCGCGGCCCGCAGCACGAGCTCCACGAACCCCGTGCCGGGGAATACGACCGCGCCCCCGACGTTGTGGTCGGCCAGCCAGGGGTGCGACGCCAGGGACAACCGGCCGGTGAGCACCACGCCGCTGGTGTGCGCGAGGTCCAGGGTCGAGTCGAGCAGCGGATGGCCGCCGCCCGCTCGATCCGGCGCGGCAGTGGCCGCCGGCCAATAGCGGACGTGCTGGAAGGCGTAGGTGGGCAACGGGGTTCGGCGCGCGCCGGTACCGGCGAAGTAACCATGCCAGTCGGGGTCGATACCGCCCGCGACGAGCCGCGCGACGGCCGCGGTGATCGCCTCGACGCCACCCTGTTTGCGGTGCTGCGATGGGATCGCCGTACCGGGGATGTGCGGGGTGAGTGCGGCGTCGGGACCGATCTCGAGGTGGATCGACGTCGCGGTGTGTGCGATGGCGTCGGCGAAGCGAACGGTGTTGCGGGCGTGGTTGATCCAGTATTCGGGGTCGGTGGTGTGGGTGGGTTTGCCGGTGACGGTGGAGATGATCGGCAGGGTGGGTGGGGTGAAGGTGAGTTGGGTGAGGGTTTCGCGGAATTCGTCGAGGATGGGGTTCATCAGCGGTGAATGGAAGGCGTGCGAGACCCGCAGCCAGTGGGTGCGCTGTCCGCGCAACCGGTCGACGATCGCGGTGAGCGTGCCGCGATCTCCGGACAGGACAACCGAATTCGGGCCGTTCACGGCGGCGATGCCGATCTTGTCGTCGAATCCTTCGAGCAGCGGCCGGATTTCGTGTTCGGTCGCCTCGACGGCGACCATGGCCCCGCCCTCGGGCAGCGATTGCATGAGCCTGCCGCGAACGCTGACGAGAGTGGCGGCGTCGTCGAGGGTGAGCACTCCGGCGATATGCGCGGCCGCGATCTCGCCGATCGAGTGCCCGGCCACCACATCCGGTGTGATGCCCCACGATTCCCACAGGCGGCACAGTGCGACCTGCATCGCGAACAGCGCGGGCTGGGCGTATTGCGTCCGGTCGAGGAGCGCCTCGTCGTCGCCGAATACCACATCGCGCAACGGATGCGGCAGATCCATTGCGGCGCAGGCGGCGTCGAAGGTCTCGGCGTAGACGGGATAGGCGTCGTAGAGTTCGCGGCCCATGCCGAGGCGCTGGGAGCCCTGGCCGGAGAACACCATTGCCACATCCGCGCCGATGGCGGGGCCGGTGAATACTCCGGGCACGACCTCGCCTTCGGCCAATGCGGTCAGTGCGCGTATACGTTCGCCGGACTCGCCCGCGGTCAGGACCGCGCGATATTCGAAGGTGTGGCGGGTGGTGGCGAGCGAGTAGGCGACGTCGAGTACCGAGGCATCACCGTCGAGCCGTCGTGCCAGATTGTCGGCCTGAGCGCGCAGCGCGGCCTCGTCTCGTCCGGACAGCACCCAGGGCGCGGCGACCGGTCGCTGTGCGGCGGGTTCATCGGTGGTGGGTGCTTGTTCGAGGATGATGTGTGCGTTGGTGCCGCTGATGCCGAAGGAGGAGACGGCGGCGCGGCGTGGTCTGTTGTGTTCGGGCCATGACTGGTTCTCGGTAAGTAGGGCGACTTTGCCTGTGTTCCAGTCGACTTCGGTGGTGGGTTGGTCGATGTGCAGGGTTCGGGGTAGGAGGCCGTTTTGCATGGCCATGATCATTTTGATGATGCCTGCGGCGCCTGCGGCGGCTTGGGTGTGGCCGATGTTGGATTTGACCGAGCCCAGCCACAGGGGTTCGTCGCGGTCTTGTCCATAGGTGGCCAGCAGTGCCTGGGCTTCGATCGGGTCGCCGAGTCGTGTTCCGGTGCCGTGTGCTTCGACAGCGTCCACCTCGGACGCGTGTAAACCGGCGTTGGCGAGGGCTTGGCGGATAACTCGTTGCTGGGCGGGACCGTTGGGTGCGGTGAGCCCGTTGGACGCGCCATCTTGGTTGACGGCCGAGCCGCGCACGATCGCCAGCACGGGATGGCTATTGCGTTGCGCGTCGGAAAGTCGTTCGACGAGGAGTAGGCCCACCCCTTCGCCCCAACCAGTGCCGTCGGCGTTGGCGGAGAACGCTTTACAGCGTCCGTCGGGTGAAAGCCCGCCCTGCCGACTGAATTCCACGAAAGTGGTGGGGGTGGCCATGAGGGTGACACCACCGGCCAGCGCCATCGTGCATTCGCCGTTGCGGATCGCCTGCGCTGCGAGGTGCAGCGCGACCAGCGAGGACGAGCACGCGGTATCGATGGTGACCGCCGGACCCTCGAAGCCGAAGGTATAGGAGATGCGCCCCGACGCCACGCTGGTCGTATTGCCGGTGAGGAGATATCCCTCCGAGCCCGGCGCCCCGCCGTGCAGCAGCGAGACGTAGTCCTGGCTGTTTCCGCCGACGAAGACGCCGGTCCTGCTGCCGCGCAGTGATTTCGGGTCGATGCCCGCGTATTCGAAGGTTTCCCAGGCGGTTTCGAGCAGCAGTCGCTGCTGTGGGTCCATCGCGAGCGCCTCGCGCGGCGAGATGCTGAAGAACTCCGCATCGAAATCCGCCGCACCATCGAGGAATCCGCCCGCGGTCGCCGTACTGCTGCCGTGCTCGCCGGATGCGGTTTCCAGTAGCGAGCCGAGGTCCCACCCGCGATCGGTGGGGAATTCGGATATGGCGTCGCGGCCCGCCAGCACGAGATCCCACAGTTCCTCGGGGCCGCGTACCCCGCCGGGGAAGCGGCAGCCGACGGCGACGATGGCCAGCGGTTCGTCCGATTCGGCGACGGCGGTGACCCGCTCGGTCCGCGATTCGTCGCCGAACAGCGCGGTGAGATGGGCGACCAGCCGCTCCGGACTCGGATGATCGAATACCGTTGTGGCGGGCAGGGAGATGCCGATGGCCGCGCTGAGGCGGTCGCGCAGTTCGACCGCGGTGAGCGAGTCGAATCCCAGGTCGCGGAACGCCCGGTCGGGCTCGACGGCGCCGATCTCGGTGTGGCCCAGCACGGTTGCCACCTCGGCCGAGACGAGCTCGAGCAACCGCGCCCGCCGCGCTTCGGCGTCGAGCGTGGAAAGCAGGTTGTGCCCGGCGGTTTCGGGAACATCGTTGGTGTCCAGGGTTGTCCGCGCCTCGGGCAGATCGGACAGCAGGGCACTGGTCCGGGCGGAGACGAACAGCGGCAGGAAATCCGGCCAGCGCACGTCCGCGATGGTCGAACAGGGTTCATCGTCGCGCATCGCTTGCTCCAGTGCCGCGAGCGCCGAAGCCGGCGGCAGCGGGATCAGCCCGCGGCGGCGCATGTGCTCGCCCGACTCGCCCTGGGCCATCCCGCCCTCGCCCCACGGTCCCCACGCCACCGATGTCGCGACGAGCCCCCGATCGCGGCGATGCCGCGCGAGTGCGTCGAGGTAGGCGTTGGCGGCGCCGTACGCCGCCTGCCCGCCGGTGCCCCACACGCCGGATACGGAGGAGAAAAGGATGAACGCGTCCAGCGCGCGATCGCCGAGCAGCTCGTCGAGATGTGCCGCGCCCGCCGTCTTCGCCCGCACGATATCGGCGAATTCGCCGATCCCGGTGTCGGACAGCGGCGTCAGCTGGCCGACGCCCGCGGTGTGCACGACGGCGGTCAACGGTCGGTGATCCGGCACGGCCGCAAGCAGATTCGCGACCGACGTCCGATCCGCGACATCACCCGCCGCGATGGTGACCTCCGCGCCCAGTGCCGACAGCTCGTCCACCAGCTCGGCCGCGCCCGGCGCCGCCGGACCGCTGCGGCTGACGAGCAGCAGGTGCTCCGCCCCGCGCCGGGCCAGCAGTCGGGCGACATGCGCGCCCAGCGCCCCGGTACCGCCGGTGATCAGGACGGTGCCGCGTGGGTGCCACGGTTCGGTCTGCGACGCGGCCCGGGGAGCGCGCACGAGACGCCGGGCGAACACACCCGAGGTGCGCAGGGCGAGTTGGTCTTCGCCGCCGAAATCGGCCAGCAGCCCGGGCAATCGGGTCAGCGTACGGTCGTCGAGCGTCGCGGGCAGGTCGATGAGCCCGCCCCAGCCCCGCGGCCACTCCAGCGCGACGGCTCGCCCCATGCCCCAGAACTGGGCCTGATCCGGCGAGCGCAACCGCTCGGACCGGCCGATGGCAACGGCGCCCTGGGTCAGGCACCACAGCGAGCCACCGAACCCGTTGCCCTGCAACGTCTTGACCAGTGCGATGGTCGCGGAGAGCCCGCGCGGCAGCGCCGGATGCGTATCGTCGGGCTCCTCGTCGAGGGCCAGCAGCGATACCACCCCGACGAGCTCGGAACCGTCGCCGACGTCGGCGATCTGCCCGATCCGGACGGTCGCGCCCGCGTTCCGCAAGGCAGTGCGCACGGCGTCCGCCTCCGCGCCCCGGGTCGGCGGCGCGATCACGAGCCAGGCGCCCGCCAGTTCGGGCGCCGCTGCGGCCACCGGCGTCCAGGTGACCCGGTAGCGCCACGAATCCAACACGGACTGTTCGTGTTTGCGTTGCCGCCAGCCCGCGAGCACGGGCAGCGCCTCGGCGAGCGCCGCCTGGTCCTCGCTGCCCAGTTCCCGCGACAGCGCGTGGAGATCGGCCCGCTCGATCGCGTCCCAGAACCGGGATTCGGCCGGATCCGATATCGCCTCGCCGCCGCGCGGTCGCTCCTCTTGCGCCAGCCAGTAGTGCCGATGCTGGAACGGGTAGGTCGGCAGGGCGGTGGTGCGCGCACCGGAGCCCGCGAAGTAGTTGTGCCAGTGCGGGTTCGCGCCGCCGACGATCACGTTGGCAAGGGCGGTGGCGAGCGTCTGTCGCTCGGATTTGTTGTGCCGCAGGCTCGGAACGGCCGTGCCGGGCAGGTGGGCGGTCAGCGCCGCATTGGGACCGATCTCCAGGTAGATGTCGGCGGAAATGTGCGCGATGGCGTCGGCGAAGCGAACGGTGTTGCGGGCGTGGTTGATCCAGTATTCGGGGTCGGTGGTGTCGATGTGGTTGCCGGTGACGGTGGAGATGATCGGCAGGGTGGGTGGGGAGAAGGTGAGTTGGGTGAGGGTTTCGCGGAATTGGTCGAGGATGGGGTTCATCAGTGGCGAGTGGAAGGCGTGCGAGACCCGCAGCCAGGTGACCCGGTGCCCGTGCATGCCGTCGGTGATCGCGGTGAGTGCGTCGCGATCTCCGGACAGGACAAGCGAATTCGGTCCGTTCACGGCGGCGACGGCGACCCGATCACGATATTCGTCCAGCAGGGGTGCGATATCACGCTCGGAGATGTCGACGGCGACCATGGCCCCGCCCTCGGGCAGCGACTGCATCAACCGGCCGCGGGCCGCGATCAGCGCGGCCGCGTCGGTGAGGGTGAGCACCCCGGCGATGTGCGCGGCGGCGACCTCGCCGATGGAATGTCCGATCACGACCGTCGGTGTGATGCCCCATGATTCCCACAGCCGGTAGAGGGCGACCTCCACGGCGAACAACGCGGGTTGGGCGTATCCGGTCTGGTCGAGTAGGTCGGCATCGTCGCCGAAGACGATGTCGCGCAAGGGGTGTGCCAGATGAAGGTCGAGTTCGGCGCAGGCCGCGTCGAACGCCTCGGCGTAGACCGGGTAGGCCTCGTACAGTTCGCGACCCATGCCGAGGCGCTGGGAGCCCTGGCCGGAGAACACCATCGCCACCCCGCCCTCGGCGGCGCGGCCGGAGATCACGCCCGACGTGGGCTGTCCGTTCGCGAACGCCCGCAGTGCGTGTGCGCGCTCGGCCGGATCGCCGCCGACCAGCACCGCCCGTTCCGCCAACGCGGCGCGAGAAGTGGTGAGGGAGTAGGCGATATCGAGCAGATCGGTGTCGTCGGTGATGCGGTCGGCGAGCCGGGCGGCCAGTGCGGACAGCGCGCCCCGGTCGCGGGCCGAGAGCACCCACGGCACGATCGGTGGCGGTGTCGGCGCGGTGGCGACGGGCTCGGGTTCCGGGGCCTGTTCGAGAATCACGTGCGCGTTGGTCCCGCTGACGCCGAACGCGGAGATGCCCGCCCGGCGGGGCCGATCGACCTGCGGCCAACTCCGCTGCGCGGTGAGCAGCGAGATCGCGCCTGCGGTCCAGTCGACGTGTGGCGTCGGCTCGTCGACGTGCAGGGTGCGGGGCAGGATGCCGTGCCGCATCGCCATGACCATTTTGATGACACCCGCTGCGCCCGCGGCGGATTGGGTGTGACCGATATTCGATTTGACGGTGCCGAGCCAGAGCGGTTCGTCGCGGTCCTGTCCGTAGGTGGCCAGCAGTGCCTGGGCCTCGATCGGGTCGCCGAGCCGTGTTCCGGTGCCGTGCGCCTCGACGGCATCGACCTCGTCCGGCCGCAGGCCGGAATTCGCCAGCGCCTGCCTGATGACCCGTTGCTGCGCGGGACCGTTCGGTGCGCTCAAGCCGTTCGACGCGCCGTCCTGGTTGACCGCCGAACCCCGCAGCACGGCCAGTACCGGATGACCGTTGCGGCGGGCATCCGACAACCGTTCCAGGAGAACGACTCCGGCGCCCTCGCCCCAGCCGGTGCCGTCCGCGTCCGCCGCGAACGCCTTGCATCGGCCGTCGGCGGCCAGGCCCCGCTGGCGGCTGAATTCCACGAAGGCCGCGGGCGTGGACATCACGGTCACGCCGCCGGCGAGTGCGAGGGAACATTCCCCCGAGCGCAGCGACTGCGCGGCCAGGTGCAGCGCGACCAGCGAGGACGAGCAGGCGGTGTCGATGGTGACGGCGGGACCCGCCAGCCCGAAGGTGTAGGAGATGCGGCCGGAGACCACGGCCGTCGCCGTGCCGGTGATCAGATAGCCCTCCGCGCCCTGCCCGGCGTCACCGGTGGCGTAGTGCGAGGTGGCGGCGCCGATGAACACACCGGTTCGGCTCTCCCGCAAGGTATCCGCCGCGATGCCGGCCCGCTCGAACGCCTCCCACGAGGTCTCCAGCAGCAGCCGCTGCTGGGGATCCATCGCGATCGCTTCCCGCGGCGAGATGCCGAACAGCGCGGCGTCGAACTCCGCGGCCCGGATGAAGGCGCCTTCGCGGGCATAGGAGGTGCCGGGGCGGGAAAGGTCCGGGTCGTAGATGCCGTCGACATCCCAGCCGCGATCGGCCGGGAATTCGGAGACGGCGTCGCCGCCGCGGGTCACCAGATCCCACAGTGCCTCAGGGGAATCGACGTCACCGGGGAATCGGCAGCTCATCGCGACGATCGCTACCGGATCCCCATCTCGGGGCAGCGCATCGGCGGTCGGCTCCGCCTGGTCGATATCGCCGGACAGCTCCGCCTCCAGCCGCGTGACCAGCGCGAGCGGTGACGGGTGGTCGAATACCAGCGTGGCGGGCAGCGCCAGACCGGTCGCGGTGCGCAGCCGATCACGCAGCCGGACCGCGGCGAGGGAATCGACCCCCAGATCCCGGAAAGCCGTGCGCGGCGGGACCGTATCGGGCGAGGCGTGCCCGAGCACGGCGGCCGCCTCCGCGCGCACCAGGTCGAGCAGGATGCGGTGGCGTTCGGTCGCGGTGCGTCCGGCCATCCGCCCGCGCCAGGTGTCCTCGCCCGAATGGCTTGCGGCGGAACCGGATTCGTCCAGCGCCGCGCGCGCCTCGGCAAGGTCATCGATCAGCGGGCGGCGGCGTGCCGCGCTCAGCGTCGGCGCGAAGGTGTCCCACACGATATTCGCGACCGTGACGGCGGTTTCGTCACCGTCGAGCGCCCGCCGCAGCGCCGCGACGGCGAGTTCGGGCGCCATGGCGGGTAAACCGGTGCGGCGCAACGTTTCTCCGGCTGTGCCCTGGGCGGCCATACCGTCGCCGTCCCAGGCGCCCCACGCGACGGCGAGCGCATGTGCGCCGCGGCCGCGGCGGGCTTGCGCCAGCGCGTCCAGATAGGCGTTGGCGGCGGCATAGGCGCCCTGTCCGCTGCCGCCCCACACGCTCGCGCCGGAGGAGAACAGCACGAACGCGTCGAGCCGGGTATCGGAGAACGCGTCGTCGAGATTGCGGGCGCCGAGCGCCTTACCCGCCCATACCTGTGCCAGCAGCGTCGCGTCGGTATCGCGCAGCGACGCCGCGGTGCCGACACCCGCGGTGTGGAATACGGCGGTTATCGGCGAGTCCACGCTGCGCAGCAGCCGGTCCAGCGCCGCGCGGTCGGCGACATCGCACGCCTCGATATCGACGCGGATGCCGGGCGCGATGCGCTCCAGTTCGGCTCGCAACTCCGGTGCGCCGGGAGCATCGGGCCCCCGGCGACCGGTCAGCACGAGATGCCGCACCCCGGAACCGGCCAGCCACCGCGCGACGTGACCGCCGAGTGCGCCGGTGCCGCCGGTGATCAGCGCCGGACCCGCGGTGGACCACGTGCGTTCCGGTGTTCGGTTCGCGGCCCGGATCAGTCTGCGGACGAAGATGCCCGAGGCACGCACGGCGAGCTGGTCCTCGTCCCAGCCGCCCGCGAGAATCGTCGCGAGCCGGGCGGCGGCGCGGTCGTCGACCTGTTCGGGCAGGTCGACGAGACCGCCCCACCAGCGCGGGAATTCGAGGCCCGCCACCTGTCCCAGGCCCCACACCGGCGCCTGATCCGGATCGCGGAGCCGGTCGGCGGGGCCCAGGGATACCGCGCCGGACGTCACGCACCACAGCGAGCCGTCCAGGTCGGCATCGGCGCAGGCTTGCAGTAGCGTCAGGGTCGCGGCCGCGGGGTCGGCAGCTAATGCGAGGAACGAAAGCACTTGCCGCGGTTGCCGTTCGACGAGGATGGCGGCGATCGAAGCGCGAGAGCTGTTGGTGTCGAACGGGATTCGGACAACGTCGGGCTGTGCGTCGAGTGCGGCGGTGATGACGGGATGTTCGGCGTGCGCGGCTGGGATGAAAGCGAGTCGGAGTCCATCGGTTTCGGCCGCGGTGCGCACTGTCGGCAGCGGGCGCCAAGTGATCTGGTATCGCCACGTGTCGACGGTCTCGCGCGCGGTGCGTCGGCGATGCCAATCCGACAGCAGCGGCAGCGCCGGGCGCAGCACATCGCGCGGGTCCCGGTCGCCGACCGCCAGCATCGTCGCCAAGGCGTCGAGGTTCTCTTGCTCGACCGCGTGCCAGAAGTCCGCATCGGCGGCACCGTCGGTGACGGCGGCGCGGGCCGGAGCGTCGAGCCAGAAGCGGGTGCGCTGGAAGGCATAGGTGGGCAAGGAGATTCGACGCGCGCCGGGGAACTGCGCGGACCAGTCGACATCGATGCCGCAGGTCCACGCCTCGGCGGCGGAGCGGAGTAGCCGGGCCGGGGTGCCGTCGTTGCGGTGCAGTGTGCCAATCGCGACGACCTCATCGGCGGCGTCTTGGATGGCTGTGGTGAGTACTGGGTGTGGGCTGGGTTCGATGTAGGTGGTGTGGGTGGGGAGGAGTGTTTGGAGGGTGGGGTGGAACAGTACTGGTTGGCGGAGGTTGCGGAACCAGTAGTGGGGGGTGAGTTCGGTGCCGTGGAGTTGGGTGCCGGTGACGGTGGAGTGGAATGCGATTCGGCTCTGTCGTGGGGTGATGGGTGCCAGGGCCGTGGCCAATTCCGATTCGATGGTGTCGACGTGGGCCGAGTGTGAGGCGTAGTCGACGGGGATGCGGCGTACTCGGATTTCTTGCTGTTCCAGTGTGGCGAGGAGGTTTTCGAGTTCGTCGGCAGAGCCGCTGATGACGGTGGATCGGGGTCCGTTGAGGGCGGCGATTTCGAGGTCGGGGTGGTTGGTGAGGTGGTTTCGGATGGTGTCGGCGGGTAGGGCGATGGAGGCCATTCCGCCTTGTCCGGCAAGGTGTTCGGCGATGATGCGGCTGCGGAGTGCGACGATTCGGGCTGCGTCGTCGAGGGTGAGTATTCCGGCGACGGTGGCTGCGGCGATTTCGCCTTGGGAGTGTCCGATAACGGCGCTGGGTTCGACGCCGAACGAGCGCCAGGTTTCGGTGAGCGCGATCATCATTGCCCAGAGCGCGGGTTGCACCACGTCGACACGGTCGAGCGCAGAGTCATTGCCGCGCAAGACATCTGTGAGCGACCAATCGACGTACGGGGCGAGTGCTTGTTCGCAGCGTGCGATGGTTTCGGCGAATACTGGTGAGCTGTCGAGTAATTCGACGCCCATGCCCAGCCATTGCGAGCCTTGGCCGGGAAAGACGAACACGACCTTGCCAGCCGAATCCGCCGTGCCCTCGACCACGGCCGGGTTCGGGTTCCCCTCCGCCAGCGCCCGCACCCCGGCCAGAATCTCGGCGTGGTCACCGCCGACCACGACCGCCCGGTACGCCAGCGCCGCGCGTGCGGAGATCAGCGACCAGCCGACGTCGACCGGGTTCGCGGCGGGCAGCGTCAGCAGTCTCCGGGCCTGATCACGCAGTGCGGCAGCGGTTGTCGCCGACACCGCCCACGGCACGGCGACCGGCGCGGGTCGCGGCGCGACGGGTTCGTCCTCGGCGGGCGCCTGTTCGAGGATGACGTGTGCGTTGGTGCCGCTGATACCGAAGGATGACACGGCGGCGCGGCGCGGGCGGTCGTGTTCGGGCCAGGTTCGGTTCTCGGTGAGCAGGGCGAGTTTGCCCGTGTCCCAGTCGATTTCGGAGGTCGGCCGATCGACGTGCAGGGTGCGGGGCAGGACGCCGTGCCGCATGGCCATGACCATTTTGATGACACCGGCGACGCCCGCCGCGGCCTGGGTGTGGCCGATATTGGACTTGATCGACCCCAGCCACAGCGGCTGTCCGCGGTCCTTGCCGTAGGCGGCGAGCAGTGCCTGGGCCTCGATGGGATCGCCGAGTCGTGTTCCGGTGCCGTGTGCTTCGACGGCGTCGACCTCGCCGGGCCGCAACCCGGCGTTGGCGAGGGCCTGGCGGATGACGCGTTGCTGCGACGGGCCGTTGGGCGCGGTGAGCCCGTTCGACGCACCGTCCTGGTTCACCGCCGAGCCGCGCACCACCGCCAGCACGGGATGGCCGTTGCGTCGCGCGTCCGAAAGTCGTTCCAGCAGAAGCAGTCCGACGCCTTCGCCCCAGCCGGTGCCGTCGGCGCCCGCGGAGAACGCCTTGCAGCGACCGTCCGGCGACAACCCGCCCTGCCTGCTGAACTCCACGAACGTTCTGGGTGTCGACATCACGGTCACACCACCGGCCAGCGCCATGGTGCATTCGCCGTTGCGCAACGCCTGTGCGGCGAGGTGCAGCGCGACCAGCGAGGACGAACACGCCGTGTCGATGGTGACCGCCGGACCCTCCAGTCCGAAGGTGTAGGAGATCCGCCCCGAGGCGATGCTGCCCGCGCTGCCGTTGCCGAGATGACCCGCCACCTCGTCGGGTACCTGCTCGAAACGCCCCGCGTAGTCGTTGTACATGACGCCGGTGAAGACGCCGGTCTTGGTGCCGCGCAGTGATTTCGGGTCGATGCTCGCGTATTCGAAGGTTTCCCAGGCGGTTTCGAGGAGTAGTCGCTGCTGTGGGTCCATCGCGAGCGCCTCGCGCGGCGAGATGCCGAACGGGGTGGGGTCGAAATCGGCCGCGTCGTAAAGGAATCCGCCCTCGCGGACGGCGGATGCGCCGGATGCGTCGGGGGCGTCGCCGAACAGTTCGGCCAGCGGCCAGCCGCGATCCTGCGGGAATGCCGAAATGGCATCCCCGCCCGAGGAGACCAGACTCCACAGCGCGTCCGGGGTGGCTACGCCACCGGGAAAGCGGCAGGCCATCGCCACGATCGCGATGGGCTCGCGGTCCTTGTTCTCCAGCTCCGACAGGCGTTCCTTCGCCTGCTGGAGATCAGCGGTGACCCGCTTGAGATAGCTGAAGAGCTTTTCCTCCTGCGCCATGCGCACAACCACCTGTCGATTCGAGCTGATTTCGGTACGGGACTGCGTCAGAGGTTGCGGTCGATGAACTCCATCAGCTCCTCCGGCGTGGTGGTGTCGGTGAGATCGGCGCCGTGGTGCGCCTTCCCGTTGCCCGCGCCGCGCAGGTTCCAGACGGTGAGCAGGCTCGTGAGGCGCTCGGCGACGTGCTCGTGGTCGGCGGCCGACTCGGCGCGCAGCAGGTCCTCCAACCGGTCCAGTTCGGCGAGCAAAGTGTCGGTGGCTCCGGGCAATTCGTCGTCGAGGAAGGCGGCGAGCGCCGCGGGCGACGGATGGTCGAATGCGAGCGTGGCCGGGAGCGGCACACCCGTGCGGGCGGTGAGCCGGTTGCGCAATTCGACCGCGGTGAGCGAATCGAAGCCCAGGTCGGTGAAGCTCGTGCGGGGATCGAGCGCGGCAGGGGAGGCGTGGCCCAGCGTCGCGGCCACTTCGGCACGCACCGTATCGAGCAGCAGGTTCGAGCGTTGCGCGCCGACGAGTCCGGCGATCCGATCCCGCAGCGACTCCGCGACCCGCTCGGTGGATTCGATTCCTCGCGGGGTCGGCACGAATCCGCGCAATACCGCGGGTATTTCGGCCGCGTCCCGCAGCGCCGCCCGATTCAGCAGCAGCGGGACGACCAGTGCGTCTTCGGATCCGAGCGCGTCGTCGAACATCGCAAGGCCCTGCTCCGCCCTGATCGGCACCACGCCCGCGCGGGCCAGGCGGCGGCGATCGGCCGCACCGAGTTCGCCCGCCATACCGTCCGTGGCATCCCAGAGGCCCCAGGCCAGCGAGAGCGCGGGCAGGCCCTGCTCCCTTCGGATCTCGGCGAGCGCGTCCAGGAATGCGTTGGCCGCGGCGTAATTCGCCTGCCCGGCCGAGCCGAGTACGCCGGCGGCGGAGGAGAACAGCACGAATGCCGAGAGTTTCAGCTCGCGGGTGAGCTCGTGCAGCTGCCACGCGGCATCGGCCTTGGGCGCGAAGACATTTCGCAGGCGTTCGCCCGACTGCCCGGTCAGCGTGGCGTCGTCGACCACACCGGCGCAGTGCACGATCGCGGATAGCGGCCACCGCTCGGGCACCGCGGCGAGCAGTTCCGCGAGCGCCTGCCGATCGGCGACGTCGCACGCCGCGAATTCCACCGCCGCGCCGAGCTCACGCAACTGGGCGGCGAGGTCATCGGCGCCGGGGGCGTCGGCGCCCCGGCGGCTGACCAGCAGGAGGCGGCGAACCCCGTGCGACCGGACCAGGTGCCGCGCGACGAGGCCGCCGAGCGCGCCGCTCGCTCCGGTCACCAGAACCGTTCCGTCCCAGGTGATTTCGGCTGCGGCCGGCGTCTGCCGGGTGAGCCGCGGAGCGAATGCCCGCCCCGCGCGCAGTGCGATCTGTGCCTCGCCGGAGGCCACGGCGGCAGCGAGCCGGTCGGTGTCGCCGTCGGTGTCGACCAGCACCACCCGACCGGGATGTTCCGCCTGCACCGAGCGCACCAGCCCCCAGACCGCGGCGGCGGGCAACCGACGGCCCGGATCGCTGGAGTGGACACCATCGGTCACCACGATCAGCCGGGTGGCGGATCGGCGCGCCAACCAGTCCTGTACGGAATTCAGCACATATTCGGCGGTGAGCCGGGCGGATTCGGCCGGATCGCATCGATCCGACTGCCGGGCAACGACTTCGAGCACGACGGCGTCGAAAGGAAGTTCCGTCGCCGACGGCAGCGCGACCGGCTGCCAGTCCATCCGCAGGGATGCCGTCCCGGCCGGTCGCACTCGGTCGGCGGGCACCGGCCGCCCGACGAGAGCGGAGACCGAGACGATCGGAGCGCCGGACGGATCGGCCAGCGCGAGCGCGACCGCCTCGGGGCCGCGGCGCACGAGCCGGACCAGGAGCTCACGGCCCGCCCGGCCGTGCAGCGCGACACCGGACCAGTGGAACGGCAGGTTCGCCGGTGCGTCGGCGTCGACCGCGCCGATATGCAGCGCGGCGTCGAACAATGCCGGGTGCACGGCGAAACCGTCTGTCGTGTCGTCCAATTGGATCGAGGCGAACATCTCGTCCCCGCTGCGCCATGCCGACCGCAGGCCGCGGAATGCCGGACCGTAGGTGATACCGGTCTCGGCCATCCAGGTGTAGAAGTCGGTGATGTCGACCGGGGTGGCGTCGACGGGTGGCCACCGCATGGGCTCGGGCCGGGTGACGGGTTCCGCGTCCAGCACGCCTTCGCAGTGCCGCGTCCACGGCGCGTCGGGTTCCGCACCCTCCGGTCGGGAGAACACCGCGATCGTCCGGTGGCCGTCCTGTGGCTCGCCGACCTCGACGCGGACCTGGACACCCGCGGTTTCGGTGAGGATCAGCGGGACGCCCGTGGTCAGCTCGGCCACTCGCGGATGGCCGCTCAGGCGTCCGGCGTGCAGCGCCAGATCGACGAATGCGGTACCGGGGAACAACACCGTGCCATGCACGGCGTGGTCGGTCAGCCACGGCTGCGATTCCAGCGACACCCGTCCGGTGAACAGCATGCGGTCCGACGACGGGAAGGCCACCGACGCTCTGAGAATCGGATGGTCCGCGCCGTCCAAACCCGCCGCGCCGAGATCGATCACCCCGGACGGCCGGTTGTCGAGCCAGAGCCGCCGACGTTGGAACGCGTAGGTGGGCAACGGAATCGAGCGGGCGTTCGCATCCGCGAAGTAGTTGTGCCAGTTCGGATTCGAACCGGCGACGACGAGATGCGCGAGCGCGGTGGCGAGCGCCTGCGGCTCAGGCCGGTCGTGGCGCAGCGAGGCGACGGCAGCGCCGGTGACGTGGGTGGTCAGCGTGGCGGTGGCGCCGATTTCCAGATATACGGCCGGATCGTGCGCCGTCAGCGCGGTGAGCGCGTCGGCGAAGCGCACCGTCTGCCGTGCGTGCCGGACCCAGTGGTCGGGATCGGCGAGGGTGGTCTCGTCGATCGGCGCCCCGGTGACGGTCGAGACCATCGGGAGGGTGGGCGTCGAGAACGTCAATTCGGCGACGGCGCTGCGGAATTCGTCGAGGATGGGGTCCATCAGCGGTGAGTGGAAGGCGTGCGAGACGCGCAACCACTTGGTCCGGTGCCCGTCGAGGCGTTCGACGATCTCGCCGAGTGCGGCGCGATCACCGGACAGCACAAGGGAATTCGGGCCGTTGACCGCACCGATGCCGACCCGGTCCCGGTATCCGTCCAACAGGGGCAGAATGTCGCGCTCCGAAATATCCACGGCCACCATCGCCCCGCCTTCGGGCAGCGACTGCATCAACCGGCCGCGGGCCGCGATGAGGGTGGTGGCGTCGGTGAGGGTGAGAACGCCGGTGATGTGGGCGGCGGCGATTTCGCCGATGGAGTGTCCGATCACGACCGTCGGTGTGATGCCCCATGATTCCCACAGCCGGTAGAGGGCGACCTGCACGGCGAACAACGCGGGTTGGGCATATCGGGTTTGGTCGAGCAGTTCGGCGTTGTCACCGAAGATGATCTCTTGCAACGGTTTTGGAAGATGTGGGTCGAGTTGGGCGCACACGGCATCGAATGCCGCGGCGTAAACCGAGTAGGCCTCGTAGAGTTCGCGACCCATGCCGAGGCGCTGGGAGCCCTGGCCGGAGAACATCATTGCCACCCCGCCCTCGGTGGCACGGCCGGTGATCACCGCCGGATGCGTGACTCCCTCGGCGAGCGCCCGCAGGGCCGCCGATCGATCGGTCTCACCGGTCGCGACGATGACCGCGCGATCGGCCAGATCGGCCCGGGTGGTGGCCAGCGACCAGCCGATGTCGAGCGTCGAGTCCGCGGCCGTTATCGCATCCGCGAGCCGAATTGCCTGCGCCCGCAGCGCCGCTGGACCACGGGCCGACAGCACCAATGGCACGACTGGCAAGCAGCGCTGCTCGCTTGTATCGGACTCGAATGCCGGTGCCTGTTCGAGGATGACGTGTGCGTTGGTGCCGCTCACACCGAAGGAGGACACGGCGGCGCGGCGTGGTCTGTTGCGTTCGGGCCAAACACGGTTCTCGGTGAGTAGTTCGACTTTGCCTGTGTTCCAGTCGACTTCGGTGGTGGGTCGGTCGATGTGCAGGGTGCGGGGCAATACACCGTGTTGCATGGCCATGATCATTTTGATGATGCCTGCGGCGCCTGCGGCGGCTTGGGTGTGGCCGATGTTGGATTTGACCGAGCCCAGCCACAGGGGTTCGTCGCGGTCTTGTCCATAGGTGGCCAGCAGTGCCTGGGCTTCGATCGGGTCGCCGAGTCGTGTTCCGGTGCCGTGTGCTTCGACAGCGTCGATGTCGGACGGTTGCAGTCCGGCGTTGGCGAGGGCTTGGCGGATAACTCGTTGCTGGGCAGGACCGTTGGGTGCGGTGAGCCCATTGGACGCACCATCTTGATTGACCGCCGAGCCACGCACGACCGCCAAGACCCGATGGCCATTGCGTCGGGCATCCGAAAGTCGTTCCAGCAGAAGTAATCCGGCCCCTTCGCCCCATCCGGTGCCGTCGGCATCGCTGGAGAAGGCCTTGCACCGTCCGTCGTGCGCCAAACCACCCTGTCGGCCGAACTCCACGAACGGGGCGGGCGTCGCCATGATCGTCACACCACCGGCCAGTGCCATCGTGCATTCGCCGTTGCGGAGTGCCTGCGCTGCGAGGTGCAGCGCGACCAGCGAGGACGAACACGCGGTGTCGACGGTGACCGCGGGCCCCTCCAAACCGAAGGTGTACGCGACCCGGCCGGACGCGACACTGCCCGCGCTGCCATTGATCAGATACCCCTCGACATCGGCGGGGACCTCGGTCAGGCGGGCGCCGTAATCGTGGTACATCACGCCCGCGAATACGCCGGTTCGGCTGCCGCGCAACGACATCGGTTCGATGCCCGCGCGTTCGAACAGCTCCCAGGAGGTCTCCAGCAACAGCCGCTGCTGCGGATCCATCGCGAGCGCCTCCCGCGGCGAGATCCCGAACAGCTCCGGATCGAACTCGGCCGCGTCGTACAGGAACGCACCCTCCCGCAGTGGATTCGGTGCCCAGCCGCGGTCCGACGGCATGACCGATACGGCATCGCCTTCGGCGGAAACGAACTGCCAGAACGCCTCCGGGCTCGTCCCGCCGCCGGGGAAGCGGCAACTCATCGCGACGATGACCACCGGATCGTCGTCGAGCCGCCCGGCGGGAAGCACATCCGGCGTCGCGGCCACGCGCCCGTACAGCGCCTGTTCGAGGTATTCGGCCAACGCGGTCGGGCTCGGATGATCGAAAACGATGGTGGCGGGCAGGCGCAGGCCGGTCGCGACATTGAGACGATTGCGCAGATCGACCGCGGCGAGCGAATCGAAACCGAGATCGCGGAACGCGCGGGTCGACGGCACGCCGGCGGCGGAGCCGTACCCCAGGACCGCCGCGGCCCGGCTGCGGACGAGTTCCAGCAGGACACCGGCCCGCCGCTCGGCGGGGATATCCGCCAGCGGGCGCGCCTCGTCGTCCTGGCGCGCGATCGCCCGCCGGACCGGAACCCGAACCAGGTCGCGCAGCAGCGGGGGGATCGGGCCGCCGGATGCGATCAGCGCACGGGCGTCCACCCGTAGCGGAACCAGCGCGGCATCGTCGTGCGCACCGTTCCAGGCCGCGTCGAACAGTGACAGCGCCGATTCGGTCGGCATCGCGCCGATACCCAGCTCGGACAGTCTGCGCAGGTCCAGGTCGGTCAGCTCGGCGGTCAGCCCGCTGCGTTCGTCCCACAAACCCCATGCCAGCGCCACCGCCGGTGCACCGTGCTGCCTGCGGTAGCGGGCGAGCGCGTCGAGGAATGCGTTCGCCGCCGCATATGCCGCCTGCCCCGCGGGACCGAGAACGCCTGCCGCGGAGGAGAACAGGACGAACCGGCGCACGCCGTGCTCATTGCTCAGTTCGTGCAGGTGCACCGCGGCGTCGGCCTTCGGCCGCAGCACCGCGTCGAGCTGTTCGGGGGTGAGCGAGTCGACGACGCCGTCCGCGAGCGTGCCCGCGGTGTGGATCACGGCGGTGACCGGGTGGGTGTCGCGGAGCTCGTCGAACAGCCGGGTCAGCTCGTGCCGGTCGGCCACATCGCATGCGACGATCTCCGCCGCCGCGCCCGCGGCACGCAGCTCGCCCAGTAATTCGTTGGCGCCGTTCGCGTTCCGGCCCTGCCTGCTGACGAGCAACAGGCGGCGCACGCCGTGTTCGGCGACCAGGCGCCGGGCGACGAGACGGCCGAGAGTGCCGGTGCCGCCGGTGATCAGGACGGTGCCGTCGGGATCGATGGGCGCGTCGGCGGGCGCGGGCTCGCCGACGCGAACCAGCCGCGGGAACCGGGGCTGACCGTGGCGCACGGCAATTCGCGGTTCGCCGCTGGCGACCACGATGGGCAGCGTTCGATAGGAGGCGTCCTCGCCATCCACGTCGGCGAGGACGAACCGGTCCGGGTGCTCGGTCTGGGCCGAGCCCACCATGCCCCATACGGTCGCGAACCGGGTGGACGCCGGATCGTCCGGCAGCACCCGAACGGCGTGCCGGGTGACCAGCACGAGCTGCGACTCCTCGAACAGCGGCTCGGCGAGCCAGCGCCGCAGCAACTCCGCCACCCGCAACGCCTCGGCGCGTGCGGACGCGGCCGACGGCTCCGACTCCTCGTCGTGTCCGAGATCGAGGCGGGCAAACACCAGGCTCGGCAGTTCGGCATCGTCCTCGGCGAATGCGGCGGCCAGCGCGGCGAGTTCGGTCGCATCCGCGACGTCGGCGCGCGACACGATATCCGCGGGCACCACCGAGGCCGGGGTGAATACGCTCCACTCGACGCGCAACAGCGCATCGCTGCGCCCGACGCCGAGGCGGGTGAGCCCGGCGAGATCCACCGGCCGCAGCACGAGCGCCGCCGCCTCCGCGATCGGCATGCCCGAGTGATCGGTGATCGACAACCGGGCCTCGGTGGGGGAGACGGTGTGCAGGTGCACCCGCGCCGCCACCGCACCGGTCGTGTGCACGGTGAAGCTCCGCCACTCGAATGGCAGCACCGATGGTGCGCCGTCGCGCGGCGGGGATGCGAGCAGGACGGTCTGCGCCGCCGCATCCAGCAGCGCCGGATGCAGGGTGAACCGCGCCGCGGCCGCGTGCTGCTCCTCCGGCAGGGCGATCTCGGCGAATACCTCACGGCCCGAACGCTTTACCGCCCGCAGCCCCTGGAAGGCGGGACCGTAGGAGTAACCGTGCCCGGCGAGGCGCTGGTACACGGTGTCCACCGGCACCGGTTCGGCGTCGGCGGCCGGCCGGGCGGCGGGCGTCGCGACGCCCGCACGACCCGAGCGGGTCAGCGTGCCGCTCGCGTGCAGCGTCCACGCGTCACCGTCGAGTACATTCTCCGGCCGGGCGTACAGGCCGATCGTGTGGCGGCCGTCGCCGATCGACGAGATCCGCACGCGCAGTTGGATTCCGCCGCGTTCGGGCAGCACCAGCGGTGTGGTGAGCGTGAGTTCCTCGACGAGTTCGCAGCCGACCTCGTCACCGGCCCGGATCGCCATCTCCAGCACGGCCGTACCCGGCAGCAGGAGCACGCCGGCGACGGCGTGATCGGCGAGCCACGGATGCGTATCGATCGAGATCCGGCCGGTGAGCAACACCTCGCGTCCATCCGGCTGGTCGACGCGGGCCGAGAGCAGCGGATGATCGAGCGCCGTCTGCCCGGCCGCCGCGAGATTCGCCGAACCGGTGGCCTGCTCCTCCAGCCAGTAGCGCGTGCGCTGGAATGCGTAGGTGGGCAGCGGGATCGGCCGGGCGCCGGGAAGCTGTGCGGCCCAGTCGATATCGATGCCGTTGACCCACGCCGTCGCCGCGGCGGTGAGCAGCCGGGCGATGCCACCGTCGTTGCGGCGCAGGGTGCCGATGGCGGTGACCGTATCGCCGGATTCCTCGAGGGCGGGGAGCAGGACGGGATGCGGGCTCGGCTCGATGAAGGTGATGCGGTGGCCGGAGACGATGGTTTCGACTGTGGGGTGGAACAGCACCGGCTGCCGGAGATTGCGGAACCAGTAGTCGGCGGTGAGTTCCGTACCGTCGAGCGGGTTTCCGGTGACGGTGGAATAGAAGGTGATCTCGCCGGGACGCGGAGTTACGGGCGCCAGCGCGATATCGAGTTCGGCCCGGATCGCCTCGACGCCCGGGGTGTGTGAGGCGTAGTCGACGGGGATGCGGCGTACCCGGATTTCCTGTTGTTCGAGCGTGGTCAGTAGGTGTTCCAGCGGCTCCTGCGGACCGGCGACGACCGTCGACCTAGGTCCGTTGAGGGCGGCGATTTCGAGGTCGGGGTGGTTGGTGAGGATGTGTTCGAGGTCGGTGGCGGGTAGGGGAATGGAGGCCATTCCGCCTTGTCCGGCAAGGTGTTCGGCAATTATTTGGCTGCGCAGTGCGACGATTCGGGCTGCGTCGTCGATGGTCAGGATTCCGGCGATGTGGGCTGCGGCGATTTCGCCTTGGGAGTGTCCGATGACCGCGCTGGGTTCGACGCCGAGGGAGCGCCAGGTTTCGGTGAGGGCGATCATGATTGCCCACAGCGCGGGTTGCACCACGTCGACACGGTCGAGCGCGGAGCCGTTGGCGCGCAAGACATCTGTGAGCGACCAATCGACGTACGGGGCGAGTGCTTGTTCGCAGCGTTCGATGGTTTCGGCGAATACTGGTGAGCTGTCGAGTAATTCGACGCCCATGCCGATCCACTGCGAACCCTGACCGGGAAAGACGAACACGACCTTGCCCGCCGAATCCGCCGCGCCTTCGACGACGGTTTCGTCCTGCGTACCGTCGGCGAGCGCGGCAAGCCCGGCGCGCAACCGGTCGCGGTCGCCGCCCACGACGACCGCGCGATGGTCGAGCGTGGCACGGGTGGCCGCCAGCGACCATCCGATATCCACCTGGTCCCGGTCGGCGACCGCCAGCAGCCGTCGCGCCTGATCACGCAGTGCCCCAGGAGTTTTCGCCGACAGCACCCAGGGCACCGCGACCGGATCCGGGCGTGGCGCCTCGGGCTCCTCCGCGACCGGCGGCTGTTCGAGGATGACGTGGGCGTTGGTGCCGCTCACCCCGAAGGACGAGACCGCCGCGCGGCGCGGGCGGTCATGGCCGGGCCACCGCCGCTGCTCGGTCAGCAACCGGACAGCGGCACCGTCCCAGTCGATCTCGGCGGTCGGCTCGACGACATGCAGTGTCCGCGGCAGGATGCCGTGCCGCATGGCCATGATCATCTTGATGACGCCGGCGGCGCCCGCTGCGGCCTGGGTGTGGCCGATATTGGATTTCACCGAACCCAGCCACAGCGGCTCCGCTCGATCCCGGCCGTAGACGGCCTGGAGCGCCTGGGCCTCGATGGGATCGCCGAGACGTGTTCCGGTGCCGTGTGCTTCGACGGCATCCACCTCGGATGGCCGAAGTCCGGCGTTGGCGAGGGCCTGCCGGATGACCCGCTGCTGCGACGGACCGTTCGGGGCCGTGAGTCCATTGGACGCGCCGTCCTGATTCATCGCCGACCCGCGCACGATGGCCAGCACCGGGTGGCCGCGCCGCCGAGCCTCGGACAGCCGTGTCACGAGCAGCAGGCCGACGCCCTCCGCCGCGCCGAATCCGTCCGCAGCGCCGTCGAACGCCTTGCATCGGCCGTCCGGCGAAAGTCCTTGCTGGCGGCTGAATTCGGTGAACATATGCGGTGTCGCCATGACCGCGACACCACCGGCGACGGCGATGGCGCATTCGCCGCGCCGCACCGATTCGGCGGCGAGGTGCAGTGCCACCAGCGATGACGAGCACGCCGTGTCGATGGTGACGGCCGGGCCCTCCAGTCCGAAGGTGTAGGAGATCCGGCCCGAGGCGACGCTCGGCGTCGATCCCGTCAGGAGGTAGCCCGCCAGATCCTGCGGCGGCTCGGTGATCCGGGCCTGATAGTCGTGATAGGACATGCCGACGAATACGCCGGTATCGCTGCCGCGCAACGACATCGGGTCGATGCCCGCGCGTTCGAAGGTTTCCCAGGCGGTTTCGAGGAGCAGTCGCTGCTGCGGGTCCATCGCGAGCGCCTCGCGCGGTGAGATCCCGAACAGTGCCGCATCGAAATCCGCCGCGTCGTACAGGAATCCGCCGCGACCGGTCACCGAGGTCCACGGCCCGCCCGGCGCCTCCGGCAGCAGCCGTGCGAGATCCCAGCCGCGGTCGGTGGGGAACTCGCCGATGGCGTCGCCACCGTCGGCGACCAACTTCCACAGGCCCTCCGGCGAGTCGATCCCACCGGGATAGCGGCACGCGGCCCCGATGATCACCACCGGGTCGTCGTCGATCGCCGCGGCGGTGGGGCGCGCCTCGGTCTCGTCCGCACCCAGCAGCACCGATTCGAGATGGCGGGCCACCGCGGCGGTTGTCGGGTGGTCGAACACCAGGCCCGACGGCAGCCGCACCCCGGCCTCGGCGCCGAGCCGGTTGCGCAGCTCCACACCGGTGAGCGAGTCGAATCCGAGGTCATGGAACGGCTTTTCGACGTCGACGGCGTGTGCGTCGGCATATCCGAGCACCGCGGCGACCTGAGCGCGAACCGCCTCGAGCACCGCCGCCGACCGCTGCTTCGGCGGGAGCGAGCGCATCCTTGTCGCCAGCCCGGAGGCGGATTCGTCGCCCGAGCCGCCCGCGTCCAGCTGCGCGCGCACCTCGGGCAGTTCCTCGATGAGCGGTCGCCTGCGGGCCTCGGTGTAGGCGAGAAAGAAACGGTCCCAACGGAAATCGGCCACCATGACGGTCGCCCGGTTCGCGGGCGCACCGCGGGTGAGAACCGTCAGCGCCTGGTCGGGCGCGAGCGGCGGCACGCCGTGGCGGCGCAGCCGGTCCGCGACGTCACCGACGGCGGCCATACCGTCGCCCGCCCACGGGCCCCAGGCGTATGAGGTGGCCGGAAGTCCCAGCCCCCGGCGGTGCTCGGCGAGCGCGTCGAGATAGGCATTGCCGGGTGCGTAGCCGCCCTGACCGGGTATGCCGAGCACACCGGAAATCGAAGAGAACAGGACGAATTCGTCCAATTCCAGGTCGGCGGTGAGGTCGTGCAGATGCCGCGCGCCCTCGGCCTTCACCCGCAGCACCCGATCCAGCTGGTCGACGGTGAGGGAGTCGATCACCGCATCGTCGACCATGCCCGCGGCATGCAGTACCGAGGTCACCGGGAACCGCGCCAGCAGCCGCGCGACGGCCGCCCGGTCGCCCATATCGCAGGCCACGACGCTGACTTCCGCACCGAGCGCCCGCAATTCGGCGGTGAGCTCGTCCGCGCCGGGTGCGTCCGGCCCACGGCGGCCGACCAGCACGAGATGTCGCGCGCCGTCCAGTGCGAATCGGCGAGCGACCTGTGCGCCGAGCGCGCCGGTGCCACCGGTGATGAGCACCGTGTCACGTGGTTCGCGCCTTTCCGAAGCCGGTTCGGGCGCGGTGGCGTGCACCAATCGGCGGGCGAAGACACCGGATTCGCGAATGGCGAGCTGATCCTCGGTCCGCTGCGCCAACACCGCGAGCAGCCGCGTGATCGCCCGATCATCGGGCTCGGCGGTGAGATCGACGAGCCCGCCCCAGCGTTCGGGTTGTTCGAGCGCCACCACGCGGCCGAGTCCCCACACCTGACTCTGCACGGGATTGGGCAGAGCGTCGGCGCGGTGCACGGTGACCGCACCCGAGGTGAGAATCCACAGCGGGGCCGCGAGTCCGGCATCGGCGAGCGCATGGACCAGGGTCAGCGTCGTCGCGGTGCCGTTCGGAACCGCGGGGCTGCCCGGAGTCGGCGTCTCGTCCACCGCGAGCAGTGAGAGCACGCCGTCGACGGTGTCGGGCAGCCGATCGCGCAGTTCGGCGCGATCTGTTGTGCTGCAACGCAATTCGACGACCTGCGCGCCACTCGCGCGCAATGCCGCGCACACCGCCTGCGTCCAGGCGAGCTCGTCGGCGGTCTCCGGTACGACGACGAGCCAGGTACCGGCGGGCGAGTCACGGCCGATCGTGGTCGAAGGCGTCCACTCGACCACATACCGCAGGGCATCGAGTGCGCTACTCGCCCGGCGCGATTCGCGCCACCGCGCCAGCGCGGGCGCCGCCTGCGTGAGCCATTCCGGCCGGTCCCCCTCGAGACCCAGCATCGACGCGACCGCGTCGGCGTCGGCGGACTCCACCGCGGCCCAGAATTCGGTGTCCTCCGTTTCGGCGGCGACCGGTGGCACGGCGGTGCTCAACCAGTAGCGGGTGCGCTGGAACGGATAGGTGGGCAACGGGATTCGGCGGATGCCGGAAAACCGCGCGTGCCAGTCGACGGGAACACCGTGCGTCCAGGCATCGGCGGCGGCGATGAGCAGATCGATGCCGGTGCCGTGGTCGCGGCGGAGAGTGCCGACGGCGGTGACGGCTAGATCGGCGGCATCGGCGGCGTCCTGGATGGCCGCGGTGAGTACCGGGTGTGGGCTGGGTTCGATGTAGGTGGTGTGGGTGGGGAGTAGTGCTTGGAGGGTGGGGTGGAACAGTACTGGTTGGCGGAGGTTGCGGAACCAGTAGTGGGCGGTGAGTTCGGTGCCGTCGAGTTGGCTGCCGGTGACGGTGGAGTGGAATGCGATTCGGCTTTGTCGCGGGGTGATGTTCGCGAGTGCCATGTCCAGTTCGGCCTGGATGGTGTCGACGTGGGCGGTGTGTGAGGCGTAGTCGACGGGGATGCGGCGTACCCGGATTTCCTGCTGTTCCAGTGTGGTCAGTAGGTGTTCCAGTGGCTCCCGCGATCCGGCGATGACGGTGGATCGGGGTCCGTTGAGGGCGGCGATTTCGAGGTCGGGGTGGTTGGTGAGGTGGTTTCGGACGGTGTCGGCGGGTAGGGCGATGGAGGCCATTCCGCCTTGTCCGGCAAGGTGTTCGGCGATGATGCGGCTGCGCAGTGCCACGATTCGGGCCGCGTCGTCGAGGGTCAGGATTCCGGCGACGGTGGCCGCGGCGATTTCGCCCTGGGAGTGTCCGATGACGGCGCTGGGTTCGACGCCGAACGCGCGCCAGGTGTCGGTGAGCGCGATCATGATTGCCCACAGCGCGGGTTGCACCACGTCGACACGGTCGAGCGCAGAGCCGTTGCCGCGCAAGACATCTGTGAGCGACCAATCGACGAAAGGTGTCAGCGCATGTTCGCATCGTGCGATGGTTTCGGCGAATACTGGTGAGCTGTCGAGTAATTCGACGCCCATGCCGATCCACTGCGAACCCTGACCGGGGAAGACGAACACGACATCACCCGTGGCCGAGGCCGCGCCGCGCACGAGTCCCGGATGCGGCTGTCCCGCGCTCAGCGCCGCGAGCGCCTCGGCGCGCTCGGCGACATTCGCGCCGAAAATGGCGGCACGTGTGCCGAATACGGTACGGGCGGTCGCGAGCGTGGCACCGACCGCTACCGGATCGGCCGCCTGCTCGTACAGATATTCGCGCAGTCGCCGCGCCTGAGCGCGCACCGCGGTCTCGTCGACGGCCGACAGCAACCACGGCGCATCGAGTTCGCGCTCGGTCGATCCGTCAGCCGGATCGACCGCGATGGCCTCGATGTCGACGGGCGGTTCCTCCAGCACCACATGGGCATTGGTGCCGCTGATGCCGAAGGAGGACACACCCGCGCGGCGAGGACGATCGTGTTCGGGCCATGGCTGGCTTTCGGTCAGCAGTCGTACGGAACCAGCGGACCAGTCGACATGGGGTGTGGGCCGATCGATGTGCAGGGTCCGCGGTAACTCACCGTGCCGCATGGCCATGATCATTTTGATGATGCCTGCGGCGCCTGCGGCGGCTTGGGTGTGGCCGATGTTGGATTTGATCGAGCCGAGCCAGAGGGGTTGATTGCGGTTTTGTCCGTAGGTGGCTAGGAGTGCTTGGGCTTCGATGGGGTCGCCGAGTCGTGTTCCGGTGCCGTGTGCTTCGACGGCGTCCACCTCGGACGCGTGTAAACCGGCGTTGGCGAGGGCCTGCCGGATAACCCGTTGCTGGGCAGGACCGTTGGGTGCGGTGAGCCCGTTTGACGCACCGTCCTGGTTGACGGCCGAGCCACGGACGATCGCCAGCACGGGATGGCCGTTGCGTTGTGCGTCGGAAAGTCGTTCCAGCAGTAGTAGTCCGACGCCTTCACCCCATCCGGTGCCGTCGGCGTTGGCGGAGAACGCTTTACAGCGTCCGTCGGGTGAAAGCCCGCCCTGCCGACTGAATTCGACGAACATGCCAGGGGAGGACATGACGGTAACGCCACCGGTCAACGCCATCGAGCACTCACCGCGCCGCACCGCATCCGCAGCGAGATGCAGCGCGACCAGCGACGACGAGCAGGCCGTATCGATGGTGACCGCCGGTCCCTCGAACCCGAATGCATAGGCCACCCGGCCCGAGGCCACGCTGCCCGTGGTGCCCGTCAACCGGTAACCGTCCGTACCGTCCGACGGCTCGTGCAGCCGCGGGCCGTAATCCGGCGCCATCGCCCCGATGAACACACCGGTATCGCTGCCGCGCAACGCTTTCGGGTCGACGCCGGTGCGTTCGAATGCCTCCCAGGCGGTTTCGAGCAGCAGTCGCTGCTGTGGGTCCATCGCGAGCGCCTCGCGCGGCGAGATGCCGAAGAACGCCGCATCGAAATCGGCCGCGTCGTAGAGGAATCCGCCACGGGAGGTCGCCGAGGCGCCCATGCCATCGAGAGCCCAACCGCGGTCGGCGGGGAAGGCGCCGATCACATCCCGGTCGGCGCGGACCAACCGCCACAGTTCCTCCGGGGTGGCCACCCCGCCCGGATAGCGGCAGGCCATTGCGACGATCACCACCGGATCGTCGTCGGCGGCCACCGCACGCGCCGGGCCCTCCGGAACGGCGGCGGTGGTGCCGCGCACGCGTTCTTCGAGATGGACGGCCAGCGCCAGCGGCGTCGGATGGTCGAAGACCGCGGTCGGCGGCAGGCCGACTCCGGTGGCCTTGGCGAGGTCCGCGCACAGCGTCGCCCCGACGATCGAGGTCAATCCCTGCGACCGGAACGGGTTCGTGGCCTCGACCGCGGCGGGGCCGTCGAGGCCCAACGCCACCGCGGTGTGCCTGCGCACCATATCGAGCAGGACATCGCGCAGCTTCTCGGCACCCGCCTCGCGCAGTCGCAGGGCCAGCGCCGACATATCCTGCGCGACCACGGCGTCGACCGTGTCGAGCCAGTGGCGCGTGCGCTGGAATGGGTAGGTGGGCAACGGAATCCGGCGCGCACCGGTGCCGTCGAAGACGGCGGTCCAGTCGATCGCGACCCCGGCGGTCCATGCCTCGGCGGCCGAGCTCAGCAGCCGCGGGTACGTGCCTTCGTCGCGTCGCAGTGTCCCGATCGCGGCGACCGGCAGCGTGGCCACCTCGGCCGTCTCCTGGACGCGGACCGTGAGCACCGGGTGCGGGCTCGGTTCGATGAATGCGGTGTATCGCCGCAGCAGTGCCGCGACGACGGGCTCGAACCGGACCGTCTCGCGCAGGTTGCGGCACCAGTACGCCGCGGTGAGCTCGGCGCCGTCGAGCTGAGCACCGGTCACGGTGGAATAGAAGGCGATATCGCCGGACCGGGGCGTGATCGGTCCGAGTGCGTCGAGCAATTCGTCGGTGACGGCGTCGACATAGGCCGAATGCGAGGCGTAGTCGACGGGTACGCGCCGTACCCGAATCTCTCGGCTCGCCAACAGTTCCAGCAGTTGTTCGAGCGGTTCGGACGGGCCGCTGACCACGACGGAGCGCGGCCCGTTCAGCGCGGCAAGCCCGACCTCGGGATAGTCCGCGAGTATCTCGCGCAGCTCATCGGCGGGCAGCGCGACCGTCGCCATTCCGCCCCGGCCCGCGAGGTGGCGGGCGATGATCTGGCTGCGCAACGCGACGACTCGCGCACCGTCGGACAGCGAGAGCAGGCCCGCCACGCATGCGGCGGCGATCTCACCCTGCGAATGCCCGACAACGGCCGCGGGCCGCACACCCAGCGAGCGCCACATATCCGACAGCGCGATCATCATCGCCCAGAGCGCGGGCTGCACCACGTCGACACGGTCGAGCGCCGCGGCGGGCCCGTCGCCGCGCAGCACCTCGGTGAGCGACCAATCCACGTACGGCGCAAGGGCGTTCGCGCATCGAGCGATGGATTCGGCGAAGACGGCCGAGGTGTCGAGCAGCTCCGCCGCCATGCCGACCCACTGCGAACCCTGCCCCGGAAAGACGAATACCGGATCGGCCGCGTCGAGCGCCCGGCCGGTGGCCACCGCGGTCGCGGGTTCGCCGGCGGCGACCGCGGCCAGCCCGTCGAGCGCGGAACCGACGGCATCGCGATGGGGCGCGAGCACCACGGCGCGGTGCTCGAATTCCGAGCGCGTTGTGATCAGCGACCACCCCAGATCCAGCACGTCCGAACCGTTTTCGAGCGCGGTGGCGAGCCGGGCCGCCTGCGCCCGCAGTGCCGCCGCGCCGGTGGCCGACAGCACCAGCGGCACCGGTGTCGCCGTCGCGGCCGCGGCGCGCGCCCGCGCGGATGCCGCCGGCGGCGTGGAAACCGCTATGTGGCAATTGGTTCCACCGATACCGAAGGAGCTGACCCCGAGCACCGCGGCGTCGGCCGGCAGCCGCTCGACGGCGGTCTGGACGCGCAGGTTCAGCTCGTCCAGCGGAATGTCCGGGTTGGGCGTGCGGAAATCCGCGGTGGGCACGAGGGTTCCGGCGCGAGCACACAGCGCGGTCTTGATGAAACCCGCGATACCGGCCGCCGCCTCGAGGTGACCGATATTCGATTTGATCGATCCGATGCGCAGCGGATCCCCGGTCCGGCGCACCGCGCCGAGTACCGCGCCGAGCGCGGCGGCCTCGACCGGATCCCCTGTCGGCGTGCCGGTTCCGTGCAACTCGAGGTGCGCGACCGTGGCGGGATCGATATCCGCCTGCCGGTACGCGGCCCGGATCGCCTCGATCTGCCCCTCGACGGTCGGCGTCGAAAGTTGCTCACCGCCACCGTCATTGGTGATGGCGCTACCGCGAATGACGCAGTAGACGTCGTCACCGTCGGCGAGCGCGGCGGCCAGCGGTTTCAGTACGACGGCGCCGCCACCCTCGCCCTGTGCGAAACCGTTTGCGCGCGCGTCGAATACATGGCACCGCCCGTCGGATGACAGCGCCCCGATCCGGTGGGCCGCCAGGGTGTGGTGCGGGGTGAGCCGCAGCATGACGCCACCGGCGATGGCGACGGCGCATTCGCCGCGGCGCAGGCTCTCCGCGGCGAGATGGACGGCGACCAGTGAGGATGCCTGCCCCGCGTCGACGACGAGGCTGGGGCCCTTGGCCCGCAGGAAGTACGACACGCGGTTGGCGACGATGGACCGCTGGGATCCGGTGAACGTGTGCGCGGTGATCGCGTCGGCGCCGCGCTCGCGTACGAGCGTGGTGTAGTCGTCCCCCGTGACGCCGAGGAATACGCCGGCACGGCTGCCCGACACCGAGGAACCCGCGATTCCCGCGTCCTCCAATGCCTCCCAGCTCAGCTCCAGCATCAGCCGCTGCTGCGGATCCATCGTCGCGGCCTCCCGGGGCGAGACCCGGAAGAACTCGGCATCGAATCCGGCGACATCGTCGAGGAAGGCGCCGCGCCGGATGATGTCCGCCTCGGCATCGGACACGCCCGCCAGCGCGCCGGGCGACCAGCGCCCGTCCGGGACCGGTGCGTCGACGACGGTTCCGGAGGTCAGCAGCGACCACAGCGCATCCGGATTCGCGGCGCCGGGAAACCGGCAAGCGATTCCGACCACCGCGATGTCACCGTCGATACGCAGCGGCATCTACTTCCCCCTTCGTGGGTGCGTGTTCACTGGAGACCGATCGTGTCTTCTCGCGGTCGGCGGCGCGGCGGTGTGAATCGAACGACGAATACCGTGCTCGAGTCGGAAACGGAGTTTCGGCGCGCGCGGCGCATCCGAGTTCCGTCGTCAATTGACCGGCGAACCGGCGAGAGAAATCTCTTTCAAATAATTTCTACGTAATACCGGCCCGGCGGTAAAGTGGACCTTGGTACACGCAAAATAGTGCTGTGTACAAAAGTTCAATTCGCCGCACAAAGGCGGGAATTCCGCCGCGCCGTCACGGCAGCAGGCGGGCCCGCAGTGCGGCGCCGAACTTGCCGTAGGGATAGCCGCTCGGAGCCGGATCGCTCGCCTCGGTCAGCCGCGCTAGCTCGTCGGCGTCCAGGGTGAGGTCGGGCGCCGCCATGTTGGCTGCCACCTGTTCGCTGTTGCGGGCGCCGAGAACCACACAGCTGACCCCGGGCCGGGCGGTGACCCAGGCCAGGGCTACGACGGCGGGCGTCACATTCCTGGTGGCGGCGATATCGTGCAGGATCTTCAGCACCGCCCAGGTGCGGTCCTGCGCGACATGTGAGCTGTAGAGCGCCGCGACATAGTTGTCGTGCATCATTCCCCGGTCCAGCTGCGCACCGAAGCGGGAGTCCCGTGGACGTTCGTCGGTGGTGTACTTGCCGGTGAGCAACCCGCCGGACAGCGGGGACCAGGCCAGCAGGCCCAGGCCGTTGGCCATACCGGCCGGAATGATCTCCCATTCCACCTCGCGGCACAGCAGGCTGTACTGCGCCTGATACACCACCGGCCCGATCAGACCGAGGGTTTTCGCCAGGTCGACGGCCTTCTGCAGCTGCCAGCCGGTGAAATTGGACAGCCCGATGTACTGGATCTTGCCCTGGCGCACCGCGTTGTCCAGGAAGGACAGCGTCTCCTCCAAGGGGGTCAGGGGATCCCACGCGTGCACCTGGTAGAGCGGGATGGAATCGAGCCCGAGTTTGGTGAGCGAGGTGTCGAGCGCCCGGGTGAGGTTGTGCCTGGTGTTGCCCCACTCGTTCATCGCGGCGGTCGTGGTGTACCCGCCGCCCTTGGTCGCGATGAGGACGCGGGCACGGATCTCGGCGGGTTGCCTGCCCAGCCAGCGCCCGACGATCTCCTCGGCGCGCCCGCCGGTGTAGCCGTCGGCGGTGTCGATCAGCAGCCCGCCGGAATCCACGAATACGTCCAGCGCGCGGCCGGCTTCGGCTTCGTCGGTGGAATCGCCGAAAGTCGCGGTGCCGAGCGCGAACATCGACGTGCCGACGCCGCTGGCGCCGAGTAGTACCTGCTTCATCTATTACCACCTCGCTGGCCTCTGGTCCCGAGCAAGCGTTTTCATCCTTGCCTACCCGTCGGGCGCAGTTGAATTGAACTTTCGTACACGGACGGGCGGAAAATGCACGAAGGTTCAATTCACACTCGGGTTTCGGTGCGGTACGAACGAATTGATGTGCAGCGCACCTTCCACGGGATTCGAGGATGGGAATGTCCGATAAAGTGCCGGAAGTCGACTACGATCACCATTCGGCCGAGTACGCCCGTGATCCATGGGCCGCAAACATTGCATTGAATAGCCGAACGCCGGTGGCGTACAGCGGCCGGCACGGTGGTTTCTGGCTGGTGACCGGATACCAGCAGGTATCGCAGGTGGCGCATCAGCCGCAGCTGTTCTCCTCGGCGCACGAGCTGCCGAACACCCCGGGCAGGCCGCAGGGGACCGTGGTACCCGCCTCCTCCTTCCGCGGGCTGCCGCTCGAGCTCGACCCGCCCGAATTCCTGGAGTGGCGCAAGGCGTTGAACGTCTTCTTCTCGCCGCAGGCGGCCCGGCGGCTGCGCCCCCGCATCCAGCGGTACGCCACCTGGTGCCTCGATCAGCACATCGAAAGCGGCGCGATCGATCTCGTGCTGGATCTGGCGAATCCGGTGCCCGCGCTGGTCACGCTGGATATCGTCGGGCTGCCGATGGACGACTGGCGGTTGTACGCCGACGTCGTGCACGCACTGGTGTACACGCCACCGGGCACACCGGAATTCGCGCGGGTCGAGGCGGGTTTCGCGCAGCTCATCGAGACCGTGCGCGAGCTGATCCCGAAGCGGCGTGCCGAGCCCGGCGACGATTTGCTGAGCTTCCTGACCCAGCTCGAGATCGACGGCGCCAAGATCTCCGACGAGGACATCGTCGCGGTGTGCAATGCGGTGATCCCCGGCGGAGTCGACACCACGACGGCGCTGCTCGCCTCGACACTGGACTACCTCGAGCACAACCGGAAGGCCCGGCAGCTGCTGATCGATGCGCCGGAGCGGATTCCCGCGTCCTGCGACGAATTCCTGCGGTACTACACCCCGGTCATGGGTGTCGGCCGCACCGCGACGGCGGACACCGAGATCGACGGCTGCCCGGTGGCAAAGGGCGAGCGGATCCTATTGTCTTGGGCCGCAGCGAATCTGGATGCGAAGGTCTTCCCGGATCCCGATGTCATCGATCTGGATCGCGATGCGCGCAAACAGGCCGCGTTCGGTATCGGCATCCACCGCTGCATCGGACGCCACATCGCCCGAATGGATTTCGAGGTTGTCATCGGTGAGGTGCTGCGCCGCATACCGGACTACCGGATCGATGGGGCCCAGAAGTACCCCACGGTCGGGCAGATCAACGGCTTCGTGCGGATGCCCGCGTACTTCACCCCGGGACCCCGCATCGGCACGGAGACGGGCGGCGTCGCCGCGCCGCCGATCCTGCCGGACTGATCCGAGACGAGGAAAAACCATGACACAGCAGCAAAGAACGCTGCGCCTCGGCGCATGTATCGATGGGCCGGGCGGCCATATCGCCGCTTGGCGGCATCCGCGGACCCCGGCCGACGCGCAGCTGGATTTCGAGTTCCACCGCCGCAATGCCGAAACGCTCGAAAGTGCCGTATTCGACTGCCTTTTCGTCGCCGACGTGGTCGCGCTGTGGGGCACGGATGTGGAGCATCTGAGCCGGACCGCCCGCAACGAGCACCTCGAGCCGCTCGCCCTGCTGTCGGCCTACGCCGCGACGACCGAGCACCTCGGGCTGGTCGCGACGGCGACCACCACCTACAACGAACCCTATGATCTCGCACGGAAATTCGCGTCGCTCGAGCACATCAGCGGTGGCCGGGCGGGCTGGAATGTGGTGACCTCCGCCGCGCCCTGGGAGTCGCGCAACTTCGGTTTCCCCGAGCATATGGAGCACGATCTGCGCTATGCGCGGGCGGACGAGTTCGTCTCGGTGACGAATCGGCTGTGGACATCGGGCGACGAGCCGATCGAACACAGCGGGCGGTTCTTCGATGTTCGCGGTCCGCTCAACATCGCGCCCCTGCCGCAGGGGCGACCCGTGATCTTCCAGGCCGGCGCGTCCCCGGTCGGCCGCGCGTTCGCGGCCCGGCACGGCGAGGTGCTCTTCACCCGGCACCCGCGGCTGTCCGACGCACAGGAGTTCTACGCCGACATGAAGGCGCGTGCCGCCGCGAATGGTCGCGGCCCCAACACAATTCAGATCTGGCCCGGATTGCAGCCGATCGTCGCGAGCACCGAGGCCGAGGCGCGGGACCGGCTGCGGGAGTTGCAGGAGCTGATGCCGGATATCGTCGCGCTGCGCGCGCTGCAGGCTCAACTGGGTGAGGTGGACTTGACCGACTACCCGCTGGACGGGCCGGTGCCCGACCTCCCCGTCACGAACAATTCGCGCAGCACCGCCCAGCGCTGGATCGACCTCGCGCACCGGGAGAAGCTGACCCTGCGCCAGCTGTCCCTGCGCACGGCGGGCGATGTCGTCGCGGGCACCCCCGAGCAGATCGCCGACCATATGGAGACCATGTTCAGCCAAGGCGCCGCCGACGGGTTCCTCATCGACTTCCCTTGTCTGCCTGCATCATTGGACGACTTCGTCGAGCAGGTCGTGCCGGAGCTGCGGCGCAGGGGGCTGGTGCGCACGTCCTATGTCGACGGCACCCTGCGGGACAATCTCGGCCTCGCCGAATCGACACTGGCAGGTGCCCGATGACCACGGTGCTCTTCGCCCAACTGACCACCGCGGGAGGTGGCGGCGGCAACGGCCGCACCACCTTCGCTCACGTCCGCGATTGGGCGCGCGCCGCGCAACGCGCGGGCATCGACGCCCTGCTGTTCGACGACCGCCAAAGCCGGCAACCGGCCGGGCCAGGCGCCTTCGAGGCCGGGACTTTGGCGGCCGCGCTGGCCGCCGCGACCGACGGCATCGGACTGGTGTCGTCGATCTCGACCGAACATCTCGCGCCGTACCACGTGGCCCGGTTGCTCGCCACGATCGACTATCTCAGCGGCGGACGTGCGGGATGGGAAATGAGCACACCCGGCGACAGCGCCGACACCGCCAACTATCACGCGGGCGCCCCGGCGGCAGTCGATCGGCAGCTTGCTCGCGCCGAGGAATTCGCCGATGTCGTCGCCGGGCTGTGGGACAGCTTCGACGACGACGCATTCCTGCGCGACCGCGAATCCGGCGTCTACTTCCTGCCGGAGCGGCTGCATACGCTCGGCCACAAGGGTGAATATTTCGACGTGGCGGGCCCGCTCAATATCGCCCGCCCGCCGCAGGGGCATCCGGTGCTGGTACGCCGGGCCGACAGCGCCGAGGCCGCCGCGCTCGCGGGCCGGGTCGCCGACGTCGCCATCGTGCCGATCGATCGGGCCGACGAGGTGCGCGAGATCGGGGATGCGGTGACCGAGGCGGCGCTCGGCGCCGGTCGGCGGCGCGGCGACGTACTGATCCTGGCGGAGCGGTCGGCGGCCACCCCGGTGGACGAGCTGCTGCGAGAGCCCGTCGACGGATTCAGTTTGCTTGCCGCACAGCAGGATTCGGCAGAGAAGGCGTACGCCGACATATTGGCGACCGCCATCGCCGTGCGCGACCGATCGGCGCAGGCGGCGGGCCGGACACTGCGGGAGCGGCTCGGCCTACCCCGCCCACTCAGCAGATGGACCGCGGCATGACGGCCACCCGACCACATCGGACAGGAGCGAACCACAGATGAGCGCATATCCGGATCTGCGCGGAAAGGTCGCCGTGGTCACCGGCGGCGCCTCCGGCATCGGAAAAGGCACCGCCCGGCAACTCGTCGCCGAGGGGATGCGGGTGATCATCGCCGATATCGAGCGCGACGCCCTGGAGCGGACCGCGGCGGAGATCGGCGCGGTCGGTATCCCCACCGACGTCAGCGACCTGGACAGCGTGCGGGCACTCGCCCGGGCGGCGACCGATCGGTTCGGCGCCGTGCACGTCGTCTTCAACAATGCCGGTGTCGGGCCGATCGGGCGGATCGCCGATCTCACCATCGAGGACTGGCAGTGGATGCTCGGCGTGAACCTCTTCGGCGTCATCCACGGCGTGCAAACCTTCCTGCCGATCCTGAAGGCCAACGCGGACGGCGGCCACATCGTGAACACCGCATCGATATTCGGTCTGTTCTCCCAACCGCCGCTGGCCGCGTACGCCGTCAGCAAGTACGGGGTGGTCGCGCTCACCGAGGCGCTGGCCGGCGAGCTCGAACAGGACGGTTCGAAGGTCGGGGCGACCGTATTGTGTTCGGCCACAGTGCAAACCAATGTCGCGACGAGCACCCGCAATCGGCCGCAGCGCTATGCGGGCGGCGGGCTGACCGATTTCCGGATGACCGAGGAGGAATACCGCTCGCAGCGGTGGCTGCAACCCGATGAGGTCGGCGCGCTGGTGGTCGATGCCATCAAAAACGGTGACCTGTACGCCGTGACCCATGCGGAGTGGTACGGACCGATCGAGCAGCGGCACCGGGAGATCGCCGCCGCCTTCGCGCGGGCCGGTTCGACCTCATAGAGAAAGGGGCGCGGCTTCGAACGGCGGCCGCGCCCCTTCTATATATTCGTCGCAGAAAAATGCCGGGCCGCGACGGTAGCGCGACCCGGCAACTGTCAGCGGCGAGTGGCGGTGATGAACAAATAGCCGTTCTCCGGCGTGGCGGCCGCCCGGCGCATGAAATCGGTGAACGAGTCGAGTTCCTGTTCGGTGGCGTGCCGCAGGAATTCGGCGCGCTTCTTTTCGACGGTTTTGGCCAGCACGATTCCGGTGCGATTTACCTTGTCGGTGATATCCGTGATCTCGACATCGACGAAATCGTTGGCGGCCAGGTGTGCGCGATATTCGTCGGCGGTACCGAGCGAATGGATTTTGTAGGTGCTGCGAATATGGTCGAGCACGATCTTGCCCTCCGGGCCGACGGGCCCGCGCTCGACGACGTCGGCGATCGCCAGCCGTCCGCCCGAGCGCAGCACGCGGGCGGCCTCGGCCAGCACCTGGCCGCGGTCGGGCATATGCAACATCGATTCCAGTGCCCAGGCGAGATCGAAGGAATCGTCCGGGAACGGCATCTTCATCGCATCGGCCAACCGGAATTCGGCGCGGTCGGCGATGCCGAGTTCGGCGACCCGGGCCTGCGCCTGCTCGGCCTGCAGCTTGCTGATGGTGATCCCGACGACGGATACGCCCTTGGTGCGGGCCAGGCGCAGCGTCGGATTGCCGTTGCCGCAACCGATATCGAGCATGTGCTGGCCGGGTTGCGCGTTCAGGCCCGCGATCATCAGGTCGGTGAGCCGATCCGTCGCGGCCTCGATGGGACCGTCCTCGTCGGTGCTGTTCTCCCAGTAGCCGTAGTGCAGGTTCGCCCCCCACAGCTCATCGATCTTGCCCTCCAGACTGAACTTGTCGGTTCCGTCGTAGAAGCTGGCCACATCATCCGTGCTGACTGTCATCAGGTCTCTTCCCGTTCGGTTGCGGATTCTTCTCGAGGGTCGTCCAGAAGTGCGATGGCGGCATTCGGGCAGAGCTGGACGACCTTTCGCACCGTGTCGGCGCGCGCCGGATCGGGTTCGGGATCGATGACCACGACCCGCCCGTCCGCTCCGGAGTCGAAGATGTCGGGGGCCGTGCGCAGGCAGTGCCCGACGCCGATGCAGCGGTCCCGGTCCGCGGAGATATGCATGCGGGCGCTCACCAGACGACGGGGAATTCGTCCAGGCCGAAGATCGCGGCGTCGTATTTGAACGACAGGTCCTCGACCTGCGCGTCCAGCCGAAGCGTCGGCACGCGCCGGAACAGCGTCTCGTAGGAGGTCTCGAGCCAGGCCCGGGCCAGGTTCTGGCCGATGCACTGGTGGACGCCGTATCCGAAGGCGAGGTGGTTGCCCGCGCTGCGGTGGATATCGAATTCGCCGGCCCGGGGGAAGGCTCGTTCGTCGTGATTCGCCGAGGCGCACAGCGCGAAGACGGCGTCGCCCGCCCGGATGACCTGGTCACCGACCTCGATATCGGCGAGGGCGATGCGGGCGAAGGTCGGTCCGTCGGCGATCGAGTGGTAGCGCAGCAATTCCTCCACCGCACCGGGCCACAGCGTCGGATCGGCACGCAGTTCGGCGAGCTGCCCGGGATGCCGCAGCAGGGTGAGCGTGCCGAGCATGATCATGTTCGACGTCGTCTCGTGCGCGGCGATCAGCAACTGCAGGACCATGCCGACGGCCTCGTTGTGGTTGATCTCGCCCGTCAGGACCCGCTGGGTGACCAGCCTGCCGATGAGGTCGTCGCCGGGATCCCGCTCGGCCCGGCTGATCACCGCGTCCGTGTAGGCCCGCAGCTCCGCGACCGGGGCCAGCATGTCCTCGGATGCCTCGATCTTGCGGGTCCGCACCCGGGACTGGAAGAACTTGTGATCCTCGTACGGAATGCCGAGGAGTTGGCAGATGCCCAGCGACGCGACCGGCAGCGCGAACGCCTCGGCCAGATCGGCGCGGGAACCGTTCGAGAGCATGGTGTCCAGCAGCTCGTCGATCATGGTCTGAATGCCGGCCCGCAGCGCCTTGATGCGCTTGAAGCTGAACTCGGGGATCAGCATGCGCCGGTAGAAATCGTGCCGCGGCGAATCCATATTGAAGAACTCGCCCTCGAACAGCTGATAGCGTTCGGCATCCGGATCCGAGGTCAGCTCCGGGAAGCCGGGCCGGGTGATATCGGTACTGATCCGCGGATGGGCCAGTACTCGCTGCACCTCGTCGTACCGGGTCACCACCCACGCCGACTGTCCGCTCGGCAGCACCACGCGAGCGAGTGGTCCCTTTTCCCGGAGCTCGGCGTATTCCGCTGACGGAGCGAACGGACATCGACGCCGCATCGGAAAACCGCGAACCGCCTGATTTTCATCGAACGTCGTCATTGCGCTGTCTCCGGTAACTCTGCAACGGATGTCGACATGCTCGCAGTCTTGCGCAGGTCGACGGCGCATTAGAAGTGAACCTTCGTACATTAAACCTTTGTGCGATGCACGAAGGTTCACTTTACGGCGGGTCCCGAGCGCGTTTAGAAATAGCTAGTTCATGCCCAGGAATGACGGGAGAATCGACGTGACCCGATCGGACGTCGTTGATCAGCGCTATGTTACGCAGTTCAGGGAGGACGGTTTCACGCACATTCCGAATGTGCTCACCCCGGAGGAAGTAGCGCACTACCGGGAGGCCGCGCTGGAGGCGATCGAGCGCGAGGGCATGGTGGCCGGAATGGGTATGAAGGTCGGCCGGACGGCGGTCCGGACCACCAAGGACGCGTTCCGCAACAATCCGGCGCTACGCGCCCTCGCCCGTCACCCCCGGGTCGGCGCGATCGCCGAACAGCTGTCCGGTCTCTCGCTGCGGGTGTGGGGCGGCGAAACCCTCGTCAAGTCCCCGGGCGACGAACTGCCCACCATGTGGCACGACGATCTGACGCTCGCGCCGCTGGAGGGCCGGATCCTGCTGAACGCGTGGATCGCGCTGGTGGACGTCCCGGTCGAGCGCGGCTGCATGACCTTCATCCCCGGTTCGCATCGGCGGCCGGAGCCGTTCCGCGCTCCGCTGGCCGCGGCGCAGGAGAATCCGGATTCCTATCTGTTCGACACCTATCCGCAGCTCGCCTGGGAACGGCGGGTCACCGTTCCGCTGCGCGCCGGTGATGCCACCTTCCATCAGTGGCGGACCGGACACACCGCGGGCGGCAACACCTCCGACGGCGACCGCGTCGCCTTCATCACCACCTACACCGACGCCGAGTCGACCTACCGGCCGCATCCGGGCCACCAGTGGGCGGACCTGGAGGCCGGCCAGCTGCCGCCCGACGACATCTACCCGCGGGTTGCCGAGTTCGCTTGAGCACGAACAAGTTCGACGAGGGAGCGCAGTGAAGCACGCGGTCGTGACGGGGGCGACCAACGGGATCGGCGAGGCGATCGCACGTGGCCTCGCCGGACCCGGCCGGATGGTAACGCTGGTGGGCCGCAGCGATTCTCGGCTCCGCGCGGCTCGGGATCGGATCGCCGCGGAGGTGCCCGGCGCCGAACTCGCCTTGGCGCGGGCCGATTTCGCCGAACTGGACGAGGTGCGCGGTCTCGCCGAAGGACTGTCGGCCGGGCCGCCACCGGATGTCGTGGTCAGCAATGCCGCCGTGGTGGCGCCCGTGGACCGCATGACGTCCGCCGGTCTGCCCCGGATGCTGACCATCAACTATCTCGCGCCGTATCTGCTCTTGCGGACCCTGTCCGCGATGGTGGATCACGCCAGGTTGATCATCATCGGCTCGGACCCGGTCCTGCTGGCGCACGAGCCGGTCGATCTGGACGACATCATCTGCGCCGACCCCGAACGCCTCGGCGAGCACACCGGCCTGTGGCCGTACTACGGGTATGCGCGCAGCAAGAATATGAATACGATGTTCGCCCATGCCCTCGCCCGGCGGCTGGACGGCACCGGCGTCACCGTCAATGTCTGTCACCCCGGCACGATTGCCGGTACGGGGCTCGGCACGGAGGCGCCGGGGCTCGGCCCGATCATCGTGCGGGCACACCGCGACGGGATTCTGCCGCAGCCCGGTCCGCAGCCCGGTGTCGGGCGTTGGGAGCATGGTCGGTCCGATCCCGCGGAGCTGCCAGGTCCCGAGGTCGGCGCGCGGACACCCATCTGGTTGGCCGTCTCGCCCGAGCTGGACGGGATAACCGGCCGCTTCTATGCCGGCCGCACTCCGGTCGAGCCCGCGCCCCACACCACCGATCCCGAACGCTGCGAACGACTTTGGCGAGAGACCGCCGCACTGGTCGGCCTCGCTCCGTGAAAGACCTTGTCGCTCAGGTGGACCGGCCCCAAAGTCCCCCGCTGATCTCGGCCGGGGCAGCCAGTGACGTTCAGGGTCGAACGGGCGGAAATCGGCGGCGATGTGACCTATGAGCCGGGGCAGAGCCGGATGCTGGTTGCGCCGGTGCCACAGCATGGAGTGCGGATAGCCGGGGGTCGGGTCGACGATCAGGATCTGGCAGATGTCGGGATGCCAAGGGACGCGCAATCGTTCGCCGGAGAACATGTAGACATCGGGTGATCCGGCGATCTCGTCGAGCGTGTGATCCAAGCCGAAGTTCGGTCCATCGGCATCGATGGTGAGCCCGAAGGCTTGGGCGAGATCGTCGTAGAACTGCGCCCATTCGCTGCCCGGCTCGTTGCCGGGCATCCGGGCGATCGAATTCCCGAGATCGGCGAGCTGGATTCGGCGCTGGTCGGCCAGCGGGTGTTTGCGGCCCACCAGAATATGCAGCGGTTCGAGATACGCGGGCATATGTTCGATGGCGGGATCCAGCGCACCGACCACCCGCGCGAAGGCGACATCGATCGTGCCGTCGATCAACGCGGACCGCCCGCTGCGCAGTCCGCTGGACGTCACGACGTCGATCTCCACATCCTGATGGATCTCGTGGAACGTCCTGACCAGTTCGGTGGCCGTGAGGCGGGTGCCGAGCACGTCGACGCGCAGCGGACGATTGCGCCCCCGCAGTGAGGCGGTGGCTTGATCGGCCAGCGCGATGAGGGCTCGGGCCTGGGGGAGGAAGGCGAGTCCGTCCTCGGTGAGTGTGTTCCCCTGCCGGGATCGGCGGAACAGCGTTGTGCCCAATGCGGTTTCCAGCTTCGAGATTCGCTTGGAGATCGCCTGCTGGGTCAGCCCCAACTGGTCCGCGGCCTCGCTGAAGTGCAGGCGGTCGGCGATGGTGATGAAGGCGCGGACCGCACCTAGGTCCAGCTCCAAACCTGCTCCTCTCACAACAGTTGGCTGTCGGGCCGGATGCACCGGTTGTTGGACAGGGGACGCGTCATCGAGTCAAATGTTCAACCAGGACGACAGTACAAGAAGGAGTGCGCACCGGAGCCTCGGCCCCAGCGATCCCGTCGTATGAGGAGGCGGAGATTTTACATTCAAGTATGAATGGAATTCCGTCGCGATCGATGTCGGCTATCTCGACGAGCCACCTCGATCGGTGGTCGCGCGCCCGGGTGCCTGTGTACGAGAGTCGTTGGCGTATACCGGCATCGGCGGGAGTGGAGCAGGGGAAGATTCCGACTGCTCTGTGGCGCAAAACTTTTCCGTTCGGTGGTATTGAATCGATCAGGCATCGGAGCGTGATCGTTGTTGTGGCAGTGGCGTTTTCGTCGACCGAGACGTGCGCCGAGCTGGGATTCGATACCTGTTCCAAGGTTCCGGCTGGAACAAACTTTCAGGTACGGTAACATCATCGATAGATAGGATGTTGTTTAGTCGGATCGCCTGGAAAAAGGGGGTTTTGCGAGTCTGAGTCGGCTGAGAGCCTCCGATCATGGATTCTCCGTGGACATCTCGATCTCCGCTACCCGCATGGGAATCGTATTGCCTTTGTGGGCACGAGATGTCGCTTCGGCGGAATGTGATGCGCGCTCTCGGATATGGGGAAGACGGCCGGGTATGGTAAAGCCCGCGGCAGCCATGGGAAGAAAGATTTGATGTCTGAAGAGCTTGGGCAGGGAAATCTGGTTCGGCAAGATTGCTCGACCGAGGATACTCCTCCGACATGGCACAACGAGACGGCGCGGGCAGCATTGTTGTCGTCTCGGGAGATTCAAGTGTTCTGGTTGCTTGGGAATGGGCAGTCGAACCGGGCCATTGCCGGTCGATTGCAGATCACCGAACGTACGGTAAAAGCGCACGTGGCACGAATCATGGCAAAGCTCGGTGTCGAATCACGTTTGCAGGCCGGGCTGGTCTCGTACGCCTATCAGCTTGCGAGACAAGATGATAGCGTGCGCAGTGTGCTGGGACGAGGGTGTTCGTGTCCCTATATGCCGAATCACCTCGAATCGGCGATCTGCTGAGTACGGCCCCGTCTCGGCGCGGTGGTCGTCCAACGGACCAGCGCGCCGAGACGGAATCTCATGCCGACTGATCTCGACTCGCCTCGGTCGTGTCGACGATAAGTGCGGCAATGCAGTTGGCGTTGCGGAAATTTCGAACGTTGACGCTGGATTGGTGCACGGCGCAGTCGAATTCCGAGCGGATGAAGCTGATCAGCTCCGCCGTGTTCACCGAGTTGAGGATGCCCCAGTCGAGTAGCGGGGTTTCGCCGTCCAGGTTGCTGGCCGGGTCGTCATCGAGAAACCGTTCCCGGATGAAAGCCAATAGTCGTTCGGTCAGTTCGACCTGCGTCATGTTGTACTCCTTGTGCTTTCGGCAGGGGGCACCGTTCGGTGCCCGCGTTCGGATGCCGCGAGGAGCGCGGCGCGGTCGGTCTTTCCGGTCCGTGTTCTGGGCAGCGACGGCACGAGGTGCACCTCGTCCGGGATCATGTAGCGCGGCAACCTTTCCGCGCTGTGACGCTTGATCTCCAGCACGCTGAGTCGCTGGTCCGGATGCGCCACCACGAATGCGGCGAGCCGGGCGTCGATACCCGTACCACGCACCGCCGCAACGGCTTCCGCCACGGCGGGGTGCGCGAGGAGCGTGGCCTCCACCTCCCCGAGCTCGACCCGGTGGCCTCGAATCTTGAGCAGCTGATCCCGCCGCCCGAGATAGTCGAAGGAGCCGTCCTCGCGCACCCGCACCACATCCCCGGTCCGGTAGTCCCCGCGCTGCGGATCCTGCCCCCAGTAGCCCAGCATCACGGTCGGTCCCGCGACGATCAGCTCACCTTCTTCGCCCGATTCGGCCACCACACCGTCGGGGCGCTCGGCCCAGACCTTGTCGCCGCAGGTGGCCTGACCGATCGGTGCCGGCCGGTCACGCAGCAGATCGGCATCGGTCACCTCGTGCGCGGTGCACACGTTCGTCTCCGTCGGCCCGTACAGGTTCAGCAGCCGCGCTCCGGTCCATGCCCGTAGCCGGCGAACGTGTCCGATGGGGAACGGCTCGCCCGCGAAGAGTACGGCGCGCAGCGACGGCGGGGCCGGGGCGTCGAGCAGTCCGCCGTCGCGCATCATCAGCATGAGAACCGAGGGAACCGAATACCAGACGGTGATCCGCTGCTCGCGCAGAAACTCGGCGAGTTGCACTGGGGCATAGGCGAGTTCGGCGGGGATCAGATGAACCGAGGCCCCGGTGGCGAACGCCGCGTAGAGGTCGAGCACCGATAGGTCGAAGGTCAGCGGCGCGTGGTTGGCGAACCTGTCGTCCGGCCCGGCGTCCAACATCGTGACGGCCCACTCCACAAAGGCGCGGGCATTTCCGTGGCTGATGCAGACACCCTTGGGCGCTCCCGTCGAGCCCGATGTGTAGAGGATGTAGGCCAGGTCGTCGGGGTCGGTGTCGACGATCTCGGCACGGGGTGCGGACGAGGGGACCGACGGATCGAGCCATCCCGTATCCGGGGGAAGATCCGCGACGGGCGAGCGCGTGGAACACACCGCCGCGGCGGCGCAGTCCGCGGCGAGCGCCGCCACCCGGCTCGGCGGAGTTGTGCCGTCGACGGGCACGTAGGCCGCGCCGAGGCGCAGTACGGCCTGCATCGCGGCAATTGCGATGGGGGACTTGTCTTCCCACACGATTACCCGATCACCCCGGCCGACGCCCAGCCGCGCCAACGCATCGGCGGCGCCTGCCGCGGTCCGGACGAGTTCCGCATAGCTCAACTCACCCAGTGGCCCCGCGAGGGCCAACCGATCCGGATACCGATCGGCCGCGTCGAGAAGTAGTCGATGCAGACTCACAGGCCCATCTCCCGGGCAATGATGTCGCGCTGAATCTCGTTGGTCCCGGAGAACAGTCGCGCCGGAACGGAATCCCGCAGATACCGCTCGACCCCGCCCTCGACCAGATATCCCGCCGAGCCGAAGATCTGAATGGCGTCGAGGCTGTTGGCCACCGCGGCCTCGGAAACCGTGACCTTGGACAGCGCGGCTGCGGCGGCTTGCTCCGGATGCCCCTGGTCGATGAGCCAACACGCCCGGTACACCAACAGCCGGGCGGCCTCGAGCCGCTGCTTCATCGTCGCGATGCGATGCGATACGGCCTGGAACCTGGCGATGGGCCGACCGAACTGCCGTCGCCGTCGCGCATGCGCGACACAGCGGTCGAGCTGATCGTCCATCATCCCGATATAGGTGGCGAACAGGCAGGCGCGCTCCCAGGTCATGGCGTGCGCGAAGATCGCCGAACCCTGGCCCTCGTCGCCGAGTAGATAGTCCGCGGGCACCTGGCTGTCCTGGAATTCCACCCGTCCGGCCAGACATCCGTCCAATCCCATTTTGCGGAAGGGCGAGCCGAGCCGGATGCCGCTGCGGTCGGACGGGATCGCGAATGCGGAGATGCCGAGGAATCCGCCGTCGGGGGCCGTGGACGCGTACGTCACGAGGACGTCGGCGACCGGTCCGTTACTGACGAACGATTTCTCCCCGGCGATCACATACGAGTCGTCCTCGCGGCGCGCGGTCACCGCGAGGCGACCGGTGTCGGAACCCGCATCGTCCTCGGTAATGGCGTTGGCCGCCGTCAGATCGCCCGCGGCGAGTCCCGGCAGCAGCTCCCCGCGCAGGCGTTCGGAGCCGAAATCCCGGATGGCTACGGCGCCGGCCAGGAGGTGGGCCGAGACCGCGAAGACGAGCCCGGTGTCGGGACACCCCCGGCCGAATGCCTCTAGGCAGAGTGCCGTGTCCAGCGCGCCGAAACCGCTGCCGCCGTACTCGGCAGGGATGCACAACCCGGTGAATCCGAGGGTCGCGGCGGTCTTCCACTTGTCGGCGGCGGACGCTTCGCCGTCCGTCAGCCGGTCCCGTGTCTTGTCGAGCAACTCCTCGTATCGTTCGAGCTGCGCGGCGGTCGGTGCAAAATCCATCTATGTCCTCGAAACAAGGTAGCCGGTAAAGCCTGCCCGAACATTTCCCCAGGTGGAATTCCGCCGATGTCGGCCTGCTTGCATTCTCATGCCATGGTGATCTTGCATTCAATAGAACTTTTGGACATGAACCTTTGGGCAAGTGCGATGGTTCAATTTACGCGGGGCGGCACAGGGTCTAGGAATTGACTGGAGTGAGCCATGAGCGTCGTATACGCGCGCTCGGTAAGAAAGCAGGTGCGTGCGCAGTGAGTAATATATTTCTATCCGGAATCGGTTCTGTGCTACCGGAGGCCGTACCGGTCGACGAGGCTCTCGCGGCCGGTGCCTGGACGAAACGCGACGCCGCCGATACCCAACAACTCGCGGTTACCATTGCGTCGAGCGAACAGTATTCTCCCGATATGGCGGTGGACGCGGCGCGTCAGGCGCTCGGGCGGGCGCGGCTTTCTCCCGCGAAAATCGGCCTCGCATTACATTGCATGATGCTCACGCCCGGTGGCCGCCTCTGGCACGGTGCGCCCTATGTGCACCGGCGGCTCGGCGCACTGGCCGGCCGGTGTCTGGCCAGCGACCTGGATGCCGGATGTGATGGCGCCCTGGTGGCACTCGAGTTGGCGGCCGCATATCTCGCGGGCCGAAACGATGACGAACTCGCCCTCATTACCGCGGGTGATTGCTGGCGGGAACACGAGGTCGATCGCTGGCGGACGTCCAGTAATCCATTCGGTGACGGCGCCGCGGCGGTCGTCGTTTCGCGTGCGGCCGGATTCGCGCGTATTGCCGGTATTGCGTCACGCAGCGATCCCGAATTGGAGCCGATCGGTCGCGGTCTGAACCCCTTTTCGCCCGAGCGCGAGAAACTCACCGGCCCGGTATATCTGCGCACGCGGCACGAGGAAATCGTGGATGGTGAACGTATCTGGCAGGTGGTGGCCGATGACGTCCGGTCGGTGGTCGATTCGGCGACCGAACAAGCCGGTATCCGCCTCGGTGATATCGACCACGTCGTATGCCCATTCCTGGGATTACAACTGACCATGCAGCAATTTCTCACGCCGCTATCGCTCGACTCGAGCATCACGCCATGGGAGCTCTCGCGCCGGGTGGGGCATATCGGCCCGGCGGACCCGTTGGTCGGCCTGGACCACCTGGTCAACGTCGAACGCGTCGACTGGCGCTACATTCTCCTGCTCGCCCACGGGCTCGGCGGAACGACAACCGCGGTAGTCCTCGAATCCACCGGAGCCTGACCACCGTCGCCTCGTCGGTTCCGCAAGTGCGGCAATATCATTCGTGATGTGCGGCTGGTTACCCGGCGGCGCGATCGTCACCGAACAATGGAAGTTGCCCGGTCGAGGAGTGCCCGCCGATCCTGCGCAGGCAGCGCGCGCACGTCACGTCCGCACGGGTCGGCTCCAGCGCTGCGGGGGACCATCCGGCGACGCCGGTGTGGCACAGCAACTCCGGAACCACTTCACCCCCGACCCACTCAGTGAAACCGACCGCGTGCACGGTGCGCCCGGCCCGCACGACCGCGTGAACACCCGGGTCGCCGAACCGGGCCCGCGCGGAGGCAGCCAGGGGAGCAATGTCGGTCATATGCCCAACGATAGGGGCAGCGACCGACACCCAGCACCAGGACTGTCGGAGAACTGACTAGATATCGCCCTGTCGAATTCGCCTTCCTACTTTGTAGGGCGGGCTGGTGGAACCGGCCTGCTGTCAACTGAAGGACGAGTCCGCGAGACGCGGACACCGGCGTTCGGCGAGGCACGGAATAATTGCCTCCCTTTTGATCGGTGACCGCGACTGGTCGCACGGCTGTAGAAGTCCATTGCATCAGGGTCCTGCAGGAGGACGAGTGCGGTCGGGGTGGCGATGACGAGCGCAAGCCAGAGGGTGGCTGTCATCGCTGCCCCCCTCGTCGGCAGAACGCGGGGTCGCGGGTACCCGGTTCCGGGCCCGCGGTATGGCCGCGCAGGGTGGCTTTGCCGGTGGCGTTGCGTGGGATTCGGTCGACCCAGGTGAAGGTTTTGGGGACTTTGTAGCGTTCCAGCGTGGTGCGCAGGTGCAGTTTGAGTTCGTCCGGGCTGGGGCGTGCGCTGCCGGGAGTTTGTTCGAGGTAGGCGGTTAATACTTGCCCATATTCATCGTCGGGGACTCCGATGACTGTGGCGTCGGTGACAGCGGGATGGGTCAGTAGTGCATTGGTGACTTCGGTGGGGAAAATGTTCTCGCCACCGGAGATGATCATGTCGTCTGCGCGTCCATCGATGTAGAGGCGGCCATGCTCGTCGAGGTGGCCCAGGTCGCCGGTATTGAGGTAGCCGTCGACGATTTCCTCGGCGGGTGTGCCCGCGGCGTCGGGAACGTAGCCCGTGTAGCTGATTCCGCCGCGGACGAAGATTGTTCCGACTACACCCGGTTCGCAGTCGGTTCGATCGGTTCTGAGTATTCGCAGGCGCAGGCCGAGAACGGGGGTACCGACGGTGGCGGGGTTGTCGGCGAGTTGGTTGGGTTCGGCGAGGGAGATGACTCCGGCTTCGGTGGATCCGTACCCGTTCACCAGGATGGGCCCGAACGTGTGCTGGAAGGCGGCGACGACAGCGGCGGGTACCGTTGCTCCTCCGGTGACCGCCAGGCGCAGTGTGGTCGTGCATAGGTCGGAGCCGCCGACGGCGAGCAGGCGCTGGAGCATCACCGGAACCCCGGCGAGCACGCTCACACGGTGAGCGTCGATGTCATGAAGGGTTCGGCGGGCGTCGAATCGTTTGCGGCACACCACCGTCGACCCGGTGCCGAGGGTGGCCAGCAGGCTGAGCAGCCCGAACCCGTGGAAGAACGGGGTCGCGATGAGGGTGACGTCGCCGCTGCGTAATCGCATGGCCGCCATGGCGGAGAGTCCGAGACCGGTCGTGCCGGCCGGTAGCGGGGCCCGGGACACACTTTTGGCCAGTCCGGTGGTGCCCGAGGTCAGCATCGTGAGCGTGGTTTCACCACGTACCCGCCGGGTGCGACGGCCACGTCCCGAGGCTGCCAGCCAGTCCAATGTCCGTGTCGCGTGCTCGGTGGGGCGGGCGGTGTCGAAGACGATCCGCCCTGAGTAGTCGGCGAGCGCTGCGGCATATTCCCGGTCGGCGATCAACAGATCCGGGCTGTACTGGTCGAGGATCCGATTCAGTTGTGCCGCAGGCATTTCGGTATTGATCAGCACGGTGTCGGCGCCGAGTTGCCCGGCGACGACGAGTCCTTCGATGAAACTGCGATGGTTGCGGCACAGCACCGCCACCGATCGCGGTGTGCGGCCGCGGCCGGCGAGAGCGGCGGTGATCGCCTCGCACCGCTGCTGCAACTGCCGGTAGGTCAGTGACCCCCGCTCATCGATGACGGCAGTCCGCCGCGGATACCGGGCGGCGGACACGGCGACAAGGGTTGCCGGTGAACGTCCGTAGCGTCGCCATGCGCGGGCCATGCGTGCCGCGGTCACCGGTCCGACTGGACGCAGCAAACCCGACATCAGCAGGTGGCGCAGGGCGGTGGCGGTGGTGCGGATGGCGGCGTTCATCGCACCAGCTCCAACCCTGACCGGCGGATACCGGTCAGCCCGGCCAGTTCTGCTTCCTCGGTGTCGCCGTGGTGTCGGTGGATATGTTCGAGTAGCCGTTCGATCGGGACCGGTGCCAGCGCCGCGCCGATCCGGCTGACACGTCCGTACATCGGGGCCAGTACGCGTGGCCGGTGCACCAGTGCGTAGGCGATGATCTGTGCGGCCTGGTCGGGGGTATGCCCGGGCAGCCGCCGCATCCAGGCGCTCGGCGCGCTCATCCTGGTATGCATCAGTCCCGCATACACCGTGGTCAACCCCACTCCGTCCGTCCGGGATTCCATCGCCACCGACCGCATCCAGGTATCGAATCCGGCCTTGGATGCCAGGTAGAACGCCCACTTCGGTGCCACCGGGAACAACACACCCACGGTGGAGACGTTCACGATGTGGCCGCGCCCGCGCGCCCGCATGGACGGCAGCAGGTCCAGCGTCAGACGCATCGGACCGAGCATGTTCGCGCCAATGGTGGCGTCGAGGTCTTTGGGCCGGTCGTAGGACAGATGGATCGACCGGCGCAGCGATTTGCCTGCGTTGTGGATCAGGTAATCGACATGTCCGTGCTCGCCGAGTACCCGGGATGCGAAGTGGGCCACGCTCGCCGCATCAGCGAGGTCGAGCCGATAGGTGAAGGCCTCGCCGCCGGTCGCTTCGATATCCGCCGCCACTTCACCCAGCCTGCCCTCGCTGCGTGCGGCCAGCACGACCGTCGCGCCGGCACTGCCGAGCAACCGGGCCGTCGCCGCACCCAAACCGTAGGAGGCGCCGGTGATCACCACGATCTTGCCCGCGACCGCCCGCTGCAACGCTGCCGCATCGGCCGACCGATGTGGGCCGACGATCCGCATCACCAACGCCGAAACACGCTCCGGCGTCCACCTCGTCGCGTTCGTCATTGGCATCCTCCGGTTTCGAATCCGTACTCGGGCGAGAACACAGCGATGAACTATGACATCTGTCATATATCGTTGATTCGTGGATTGCCGTAGTCAAGATCCAACCCACTATGACGAATGTCATAGTGGGTCTGACCTGCGAGCTCGTACCCTGGAGTTGGGATGACGGCCGGCCCGAGCTGTGGGTCGAAATACCGCCGAAGGACGGGTCGCAATGGCTGAGGACGAAAAACCGATCCAGTGAGGAGGCGGACATGTCCCCGACCGCATCGGCCGCCGGATCCGGCGAGGTACTTGCCGACGAGGGCCTGATCAACTGGCGCTCGCGTGGACGTTTCTTCGAGTTCTCGGGACACGAGGTGTTCTACATCGATGAGGGCAGCGTGCTCGATGGGCGCAGCGCGCCTGCGTTGCTATTGATTCACGGATACCCGTTCAGCTCTTGGGACTGGGCGTCGATCTGGTCCCATCTCACGAAGCACTTTCGTGTCATCGCGCCCGATATGCTCGGTATGGGCTTTTCGGCAAAGCCGGTCCATTACCGGTATTCGGTTGCGGCACACGCCGACATGCACGTCGCGCTGCTTCGCGAGCTCGGCATCGGCACCTGCCATATCATCGCCCACGATATCGGCGTGAGTGTCGCGCAGGAGTTGCTCGCGCGAGCGATCGAGGACGAAGAGGCGCCGAAGCTGGCATCGATCACCTTTCTCAATGGCGGTCTCTTCCATGAGGTGTATCGGCCCCGGCTCGTCCAGAGGTTGCTCTCGGATACCGTCGCCGGTTCAGTCGTCGGTCGTTTCCCATTTCTGATGCCGGACCGGCTCGTGGATATCGCGCTCGCCGAGATGTTCGGGCCCGAGACAAAGCCGTCGAGGCGTTTGTTGAGCCAGTGGCATGAAATTCTGGCATATAACCATGGCAAGCGGGTGACACATCTGGTCGGCCGGTTCCTCCACGATCGCCGCATTGGACGGGACCGATGGGTTGCGGCGATGCAGGACACGGCGGTGCCGCTTCGTTTCATCGACGGACCCCGCGATCCGAACTCCGGTGCGCATATGGCTGTTCGTTATCGCGAGCTGATCCCGAATCCTGATGTTGTCATGCTCGGTGACAATATCGGGCACTGGCCGCAGATCGAAGATCCCGCCGGAGTTGTCCGGCATTTCGACGAGTTCGTCGACCATATCCGCCGATGAGCGTGAAGGCCTCGGAATTTCGGCCGGTACGGCCTCGTGCCTGAATCAGGCACCGTGCATTGAAATCAGACCGTGGTCGCAGTACAGTTCAGTCACTATGACTACCGTCATAGTGACTGACTCGGGGTGAGGAGTAGTCATGGGACGTGCGTCGATGTCCACGGCGACCATGACGCCTGCCCTCACCCATCCCAGGTGCGTGGAGCGCACTTGAGCGTGGTCTCGTGGCTGCGTTACTCCCTTTTCCTTGTCGCGCTATCAGCCGCAAGGCCGGACTCGGCCGCTGATCGGGCCGTGCGTGCCGCGACAGAAGGATTGCGGCGCAGCGGCACGGGTCGGACGACCGACGACCAGTCGGGGCAGCTTCGAGGCCTGCAACTGTCGCCCGATGACAGAGTGTGGGACGCGGTGGCAGCGGTGAGCGAGCGCTACCGTGGGCGAAACTCCGTGATACTGGCGAACTTTGTCGGAGCGGCGCTGGTCACGGCCCAGATAATCGCAGTCGGTTTTCCGTGGGAAGGCGGCGGCCACTTCGGGCGCGATGTCGTCATCTTCGGCTCGGCCGGTGCGGTGTACCTGATCGCCGCGACGGTCACCGTTGACTATCTGGGGCGGCGACGAGCAAATCAGATATTGACGTGGGTCCGTGAACGGCGGGAGCCGACAACGCACGAGCAGTCGTCGACGTTGTTCTTACCTGTGGCTGTCGCGGGCGAAATATTCGGCCGATGGCTGTTCGGGGCGCTACTGGCGGCCACCGTCGAAGGTGCCCTGGGGTACCCGCTGCTCTACGCCCTACGGGTCGGCCTTGTCATTGTGCTCGCCGGGCTGACCAGCGCCGCACTCTCGTTTCTCCTGCTGGAAAGAAGTGGTAGGCCGGTGCTTCAGTTGATCTTCGCGTGCGAGGATCAGCCGGTCGTCATGTTCGGCCTGCGTTGGCGGCTGATGTTGGCCTGGGTACTGAGTGGCGCGGTGCCGATCGTGCTGCTCGGCACCGCGCCGATCGGACTGACGGCCAGCCAGCGGGCCGGCCTGCCGGTATCGCTGATGGTGATCGCCGCGGCCGGTGTCGTCGCCGGCTTGGCGGTGACCTTTGCGTTGACCCGGTCGCTGGTCGAGTCGGTGAACGATCTTCAGATCGCGCAGCGGATGGTGCGACAGGGTGACTTGACGGTACGAGTTCCGGTGGACGACATAGGCGAGGTCGGGCTGCTGAAGGCCGGGTTCAATGACATGGTCTACGGGCTGCGGGAGCGTCAGCAGTTGTATGACCTGTTCGGCCGACACGTCGGGACCGAAGTGGCCCGCGTGGCACTGGCTGGAAGTGCGCGCCTGGGCGGTCGGCGCTGCCAGGCCAGCGTGCTGTTCGTCGACGTGATCGGGTCGACCACACTGGCGCAATGTTTGCCGCCCGAGTCGCTGGTGGCGCTGCTGAACGAGGTCTTCGCGGCGGTTGTCAGATGTATCGGTAAGGAGGACGGGTGGGTCAACAAGTTCGAGGGGGACGCCGCATTGTGTGTGTTCGGTCCGCCTGCGGAGAACATCGGGCATTCGACCGCAGTGCTGCGGGCGGCACGAGCATTGCGAGTCGAATTGATGGCACTGGCACGGCGTTATCCTGGCCTCGATGTCGCAATCGGCGTGTCATCGGGGGTGGTTGTGGCGGGCAATATCGGCGCCGAGGACCGTTACGAGTACACGGTCATCGGTGACCCGGTCAATGAAGCCGCTCGCCTCACCGAGCAGGCGAAAACCGTACCCGAAAGGGTGCTGGCCGCGCACGGGACCATTGTTGACGCCGCTGACGAAGCTCAGTGGTGGCAACCGTACGAAGTGATGAAATTACGTGGTCGATCCGATCCGACCAACACATTCATCCCGGTACTGTGCGCAGCCTCTTCGTTCCGCGTGTATTCGGATACGCCGCGAGCAAAATAGCTATTCATTGGATCATCTGCCGTAGTGGCTCGGTTCGCGACGCATGATGGCCGCGCGGCAGCCGAGAGTGCGGCAAATATCTAACCACACCGTGTCAATATGACGTCTGTGATAGGGACGCGCTAGCATGACGAGAAGGACTTGTTCTCGTCCGCGCGTGTGGGAGGCTCAGTTGGCATCGGATAGCCGGGAACGTATGGTCCTGAGCGCGGTGCAGTTGTTCCGAGAACACGGCTACAGCGGAACGGGATTCCGGGACGTGATCGCGCACAGTGGCGCTCCGCGCGGGTCGATTTATCATCACTTTCCCGGTGGCAAGGCTCAGTTGGGCCAGGAAGCTGCCCGGGCCTGGGGAGGCTCATCCAGGACGGAATGTCTGCTCTGGCGGCAGACGCCGATGTGGTGACGATGCTCCATATATTTCTCGGGCTGTGGCGTCAGATGCTCAGCGACACCGAGTTTCGCGCCGGTTGCCCGATCGTGGCCGTCGCGGTCGAGGTACACGATGAGGCGCCGGAACTCACCGACACCGTGTCCGAGGTATTCACAGAATGGCGTGAAACCCTGGCCACCACACTCCGCGCCGAAGGTGTGTCTGCCACCCGGGCAGCCAGTCTGTCCACCCTGATGATCGCCGCGGTCGAAGGGGCGGTTGTGCTCTGCCAGGCCGATCGGAGTACCCAGCCCCTGGACGAGGTGGGTGCCGAATTGGAAGTGCTGATCCGCGCGGCTCTCGAGGTTTCCACCGCGAACTGAATCATGATCGCCCGCGAAAACGGCCGTCACCGCACCGATTCGCGATGCCGGAAAACTTCGTAACCCGCCTACGCACCGTATCCGCAGATGCCTAATTCGGCGACGCATTCGCCGCAGACGCTGAAGGTGAGGGTATGTCGAGTTGGCGGTTTAGGTCGGCTATGTTCATTATTGTCCGTACACTGCATGCGCGGCCGTCGCGGAATTTGTAGATATCCGTGCCCTCGAGCTCGCAATGCTTGTCGGTGGCCGGGGAGTCGGGTGAGTCGAAATGGCCGGTCATGGTGCATCGGAAACGCCAGTGAACGGCCGCACGTGGTTGCTCCGGCATCGGGTAGACGCCGAGGACTTCGAATTCCAGGTCGGGTAGGTTGTGCCATAGCGTTTCCAGCCACACCCGGACCTCACCATGGCCGTGCATCACGGTTGGCCAGGAGTCGTCGTCGTAGACTACGTCGGTGGTGAGCAGATCGAGCACTTGATCCGGATCATGGTCGTTCCATGCCGCCAGAAAGCGCCGACTGAACTCCATTACCCAGGCGGAGTCGACTGAATCCTGTGTCGTGTCGTTTGGGTAAGTCATTTTTCCACCTGATTTCCGGGGTCTCGCAACCTGTCACCGGGGAGTCGAGAGACTATTGGACAACTGCCCGGCATTGGTCAATTCTGTTATTGAGCCGAGACCGTGAAGTTGAATTCGGTTAGGTCGCTGTTGTGTAGTGATGCCGTGCAGGCTGCTGGCTCGATGGCCAGGAAATGGAGCCGGTCGAACTTTCGGGGCCATCGGCCTTTTTCGAGACGACTGGTTATCTTGATGTGAGGGTATCCGCGAATGCAAGTGACATCAAGGGCCCGTCTAGTTTGCCAATTTGTTGCACATACTGCCGCGACGGCGATACCGCGAGGTTTCCCGTTGTAGTGGTCGCAGTGAAAATGCTCATTCAGGCAGTTCGACGTCGTGCCCGTCGCACCACGGCTGTTCGCGGATCCAGGCGAGCACCTCGAGATAATCCTGCTGTTCCCGCGGGCTGAAGTAATCCCATGTGCCAGTAGAGGATCCGGTGCCGCACGCTCCACCACCAGGTCTGCGTAGCCGCGCGACACCAGTGTTCGATTGGTTGCCCAAACATCCAGCGCGCCCCCGCTCGGGGTGTGCAGGAGGTCGCGGCCATGGAAGCGGCGCCGATCCGGCGAGCCCACCGCGCGGCTCACCCACCGGGCCAGGGCTCGGCTCGGGGCGCTGTACCGGTTCTTGCGAGGCCAATTTCTTGCGAAGCCTCGACTATGCCGACTGTCATAGTGTAGCTTCTGGTTAGCTGCACCGCACTGATACGTCAATTCACAGCTGCGCCAGCTGCTCACAGGCTCGAACGCATAGGGAGAGTCGGATGAAAAGTGTATGGGTGTACGGCGTTGTCATCGCGGTCCTGGGTTTGACGGCTGTCTTCATAGCCGATTTGCGGCTGAGCCGGATCCCGGACTTGGCGATCGGGTATTCGAACCCGCCTCCTTCGTTCGGGAGGCCGAGAGAAAAGGTCGTCGATTATGAGGTCGACGGTCCGGTCGGAGCGTCGGCGACGTTGTCCTACATTGATGCAAATGGCGAGGTTCAGGACGTGGCGGCAGCCCTACCGTGGCGAATCTCGTTGCGCACCAACAGGTTGACCATGCCGACGGGATTGGTTGCGCAATCGGATGCGCAACAGGTTTCGTGTCGAATAGTCATCAACGGGCAAGCGCGTGATTCGCGCGCTTCGAATGCGCCGTCCGCCGCCGTCAACTGCAACGTCCTGGTGTCATGAGCGGGTATCCGATCCGCATTCGGGATCTGCGCGACGGGATGCGGCGCGAACTGTCGATGCCGTTCGAAAGGACCCATTTGCGGCGCGCACCGGGGCGGTCACTGTGGGCGCGGCTGATGTACAAGTTTTCGCTGCCGATTATCGTCGCGTGGCTTGCGGTAGCCGGCGGGCTCAATATATTCGTTCCCCAGCTCGAGACCGTCGTCCATCGGCATGCCCAGTCCTTTCTGCCGGACGAAGCCTCATCGGTGCAGGCGATCGTGAAAATGGGGCGAAATTTCGGCGGATCGGGGACGAACAATTTCGTCTATGTACTGCTAGAGGGGCACGCCCCGCTCGGGGTGGAAGCCCACCGCTACTACACGGCGCTCCTCGACCGACTGACCGAGGACAAGACACACGTCAACTCCGCGATGGACCTGTGGTCCGATCCGGATTTCGCCCCAGCGAACGAGAGTTCCGACCGGAAAGCTTCGTATGTATTGCTCAACCTGGCTGGGAATATGGGCACGGCGTTGGCCATGGAATCCACGCAGGCAGCGAGGGACATCATCGCCGGTTACCCCCCGCCGCACGGGATCAAGGTCTATCTCACGGGTCCATCCGCGGTTGTCAACGATGAGCTCGTATCGATCGACAATTCAATTCTTCTGCTCGTCACCTCGTGCGCCGCGCTCGTCGGTGCCGTCCTGATCTGCGTGTATCGCTCGCCGATCACGGCTGCGATGCCGTTGATGACGGTCGGAATGGGCCTCGCCGTGGCCCGGTCTCTTGTTGCCTACCTCGGGGACCATCGGTTGATAGGCGTATCGATTTTCGCCTCTGCGCTACTCGCGGTGATCGTGCTCGGAGCGGGCACAAACTATGGCATCTTTCTGCTCGGCAGGTACCAAGAGGCTCGTCGCGCCGGAGAAGACCCCGAAACCGCGTACTACACCGCGCTACGCGGGGTGCTGCACATCATCATCGCGTCCGGCTCGACCGTCGCCGGTGCGACCGCCTGCATGTCGCTCACCAGGCTCGCGATCTTCAGCACATCCGGTTTGCCGTGCACGATCGCGGTGTCCGTCACTCTCGCCGCGGCCTTGACGATGGGGCCGGCCCTGTTGGCAATCGGTAGCAGGTTCGGCTTCCTCGAACCCCGCGGGCAGCGATCGCAGCGCAGGTGGCGGCGGATCGCGACCTCCGTGGTGCGCTGGCCCGGGCCTGTATTGGCCGGCAGCCTCGCCATTCTCCTGCTCGCGATCCTCGTCCTGCCGACCTTCCGGCCGAGCTTCGATGAGCGCGTCGCGCAACCGAGCAACTCGCTCGCGAACCAGGGGTTCATGGCGGCCGACCGCCATTTGCCGCCCAACGTCATGGCTCCGAGTATCTTTCTCGTCGAATCCGATCACGACATGCGCAACCCTGCGGATTTGATCGCGCTCGCGAAATTGACCAACGCGGTTTTGGATGTCCCCGGAGTCAGTGCGGTACAGGGGATTACCCGGCCGTTGGCCGCTCCGCTGGAGCAAGGCACCCTCGCCAACCAAGCCGGCTACATCGGAAATCGCATCACCCAGATAACGAACATGCTCACCCGACGACTTGACGACGTCAATGCTTTGTCCGGGAATCTGGAACAGCTGACCCGGACGGTCAATGGTCTCCAAGGCGCGCTGGACACCGGCGAACAGGGATTCAGCCAGGTGAACAGCAACGCAGCCGCGCTGCGATCCGCCGTGGAAGGGGTGGTGAACAAACTGAACTCGTTACGGGAGACGGCCGGACCGGTAAAGGAATTGGTGGGTTCGATTCCCAACTGCCGCGATATCGACGCCTGCCGTGCGACGCTCACCGGATTCTCCCTGTTCGACGATGTCGACCAGTTCGACGATCTCGTCAACGGCCTCGTCTCCGGCGCAAACGTGGCCGCTCAGGCCCTACCGCAGCTTGCCGCCCAATTGAGCGGCCTCGAGCATTTCATTGCGCAGGTCGAAGACGTGCTCACACCGCTGCAGAGCACGTTGAACGTATTGATCCCGCAGGTATCGGAAATAACACAATTCTTGGACGAAGTCAGCCGGGGCTTTACCAATGGCGATCCCAACGAATTTTTCTTCTTTCCCAGTCAAGCGTTGACTAATCCGCTTTTCAAAGATGGCATGAAGTATTTCTTCTCCGCTGACGGCAAGGTCACGCGAATGATCATCACGCCACAGATGGAGGGTTTCAGCCGCGAAGCCATGGACCTCAGCGCGAAAATCATCCCGGAGGCCCTTCGAACGATGAAAGGCACCTCCCTCGCGGGCAGTACGGTCAGTATGGGAGGACCTGGCGGCACGCTGCTCAATATCGAGGCGTTCGCACGCGAGGACTTCATCACCAGCGCTCTCGCCGCGTTCGCTTTCGTATTTTGCGTGGTGCTGATCTTGCTCCGCAGCCTGGTCGCGGCCGTCGCGGTGGTCGGCACCGTGGCGTTGTCATACCTGTCCGCCATGGGCCTGACCGTGCTCATCTGGCAGCACGTCATCGGCAATCCGCTGCACTGGTCGGTGGCCCCCGTGGCATTCATATTCCTTGCCGCCGTCGGCGCGGATTACAACATGTTGCTTGTCAGCAGGTTCAAAGAGGAACTGAAGTCTGGAATCAACACCGGGATCATCCGCTCCATGGTCAACACCGGCGGAGTGGTCACCACGGCGGGCCTGGTCTTCGGCCTGACGATGTTCGCAATGCTCGTGAGCTACGCGCACAACATCGCCCAAATCGGCACAGCCGTGAGCATCGGACTCTTTCTCGACACGCTGATCGTCCGGTCATTGGTCGTACCCGCCATCGCGACCCTTGCTGGTCGCTGGTTCTGGTGGCCGATAAACATCCACACGCGCCGGTGAACAAACCGATCATTTCGTAGCCACGCCGCGAATGTTTCGTGCCCGGCGGCGCGGGTCTTGGTTTCTATCGGTTGCAGATCAGTTGGTGACGACGATATCGACGATCGCGCGGGCGGCGGTGCGGACGCCGCCGTCGAGCACTTGGGATTCGTATGTGTCCCAGTTGGTGAGTTTGGGTACGTCCCGTGCGGCGCCGCGGGCGAGCATCCGTGTCCGGATGTCGTTGTTCGCGCTGTCGAACCACATCGTGGTGACGATCGCGTTCGGGGTGAGACCGGAGCGTGTCCACAGGTATTCGGTGAGGGTCGAGCCGCTCGATGCCGCTTGCCGGATGAACGAAATGAGTGGGGCATCGATGATGACGGGATGGTGTGCGGCCACGGTGAACGCGGCATGAACGAGGCCGTCGTACAGGTGCGGGCTGACCACCGTTCGATAGACGTCGCTGTCGCGGTCGAACGGATCACCGGTCAACCGGGTCATCACCGCTTCCTCCAAACCGGGTGCGAAGCCGTCCTTGTCGAACACCGGCGCACCGATACGGTCGGCCAAATAGGTTGCGGCGGTAGACTTCCCGGACGCGGGCAAACCGCAGATAACGATCGCGCCCGACTCGGCGAGTGAATGGGCCGAGGCATCCAACACTTCGATCACTCTCGGCGAGAGGTCGCCGGGCAACGAGATCTTGCGGTTACGGTTCGAGGGCACGGTGCTAGTCCACCATGTGCCCGCAGCACGTTGGTGTCGGATCAGGCCGGTGCCGCACTGATTTCGTCGACCGTCACATCTGCGTCGCGATCATCGTTGCGATCTGTCGGGGTTGGAGTTCGGTGGTGTCGATGATGCGGGCCTCCTTGCGATGCCAGGATCGGGCTTCGTCGTAGTCGGTGAGGTGTTCCAGACGCCAGGTGGAGTTCGGCTCGACGGGGTCGGATTCGATGCGCCGGAGCAGTTCGTCGCGTTCGGCGTGGAGAACGAAATGCTGTAGCGGGATGCTGGAGTTTTCGAGTCCGGCGCGGATCTCTTGCCAATATTGGTGCACCAGAACCGATTGGGGGATCACCAGGATCCCGCCGACGTAGTCGAGGATCTGTGTTGCCGCGGCGACGACCAGTCCGCGCCTGGGCTGCCAGTCCTGGAAGTCCCTGACGGTCTCGGTGGAGAGGACGTGGCGGAGCATGACCCCGACTTCCTCGGTGTCGAAGACTCGCGAACCCGGCAGGAGCGCGGTCAATTCCTTTGCCGTAGTGGACTTTCCGGCTCCGAAGGTCCCGTTCAACCAGATGATCATGGGTCGAGCGTATTCGGTGGGTGGTGGACGCGCGTGATGCTGCTGCGGTGGTTGACGTAGGTGCGGACCTTATTCGAAATCCGGGCCCTGACCGGCGTGCTGAGCACGAAGATCAGGGCCGAATGGCCAGGCTGCCTGTGGGCTGGTACGGGACGGCCAGGTCGAAGTCGGCGGCGCGGTAGATGACCCAGTTGCCCCAAGCTTGCAGTCGACGTGCGTTCTCGAGACCCGCGAGGAATCCGTCGAACCGGAAGTGGTGGTTCTCCGCGTTGATACCGAAATCGCCGTTCGGGCCGGGTGCGGCGAACTGGTAGGTGTTCGAGTAGAAGTAGCCCCGATTCGGTATCGATCCAGAACATTCCTTCTGGGCGTCGCCCGCGGGCGCGTGCGGTATACCGGCAGCGGCCTGCCCGGCACCGACCACCGCGGCGATCATCGCGGACAACAACACGAACAAGACTCTTATCACCGTGAAACTCCTTTTTCTCCAATGGTTTTCGGTCCATAACGAAGGAGCCATCAGGATCATCGGCGGCGATGAAGCGGTCGTTTACGAGGCCGGATCATTTTTCGATCACCACACGCTCAACCACAGTGGGAGCAGCGGGCACGTGTTGTTCTCCACGCTCCCCAGCCGCCACCCGGAACGGCTGGTAATCGCCTTGGCCGTCATCCGTGCGCGGGAGTACCCACACAGCCAGGATGGGATGTTCGCGTCGGTGAGAGGTTGTCTGGTCCGCGAGGAAGGAGCTCGAGGGTGTTGCGGTCGCCGAGATGCGGAGGCGACGAGATGCGGAGGCAGGGGAGGATCGGGCCGAAGGGAACCGAAGATATAAGCGGAGATAAATGGAAACGCGATCGGATTGGATGTAAGAAATGAAATTCATCGAAGTCCATCGAGGCCCGGAAGGTTTCACCATCAGCGCGGACGCCTATGTGAAACAACTCGACGGTCTAGCGGGTCGGCTTCCCGCTGGCGCGTGGGCATTCGCCTCCGATCCCGGTCATTATGACTTCTACGGGACCACATGCGTGAAGGATCTGAATCTGAGAGCCATCGATCATTTCGGGGAAGGATCGGCAAAGATAATTTTCGGACCGAACGAGTTCAAGCATGAAAAAGGCCTTACGATCGTGTATGAGAATATTTCGAGGGGTCGATATTCATCTCGGGGCGGCCGGATATTTTTATCACGGATTCGGCTCTGTGATGCTGGACGAGATTTTGCCTGCTCAATCGGGATGCTCGCACGAAATCGTGCTGACAGACGGTAGGGTCTACATCGAGTGCGCAGATCTACGAGCTGATTGGACCGGACTCGTCAGCGAGAGTTGATCAGATCGTCCACCAAAGTGACATCGGCCAGGAACCTGTCTTCGCTGGGCGTCCGTATCTCCTGGATCGGAGCCTCGTGCGGTGGCGTCGCTGAACCAGGTACGGACCGACTCGTTCGGCAGAGTTGTCACGGCCGAACCGTAGCGACGGTTGCCGACACTTACGGGTCGGTGAGCCCGGGCGAGAGTCCATAGAAGTGTACTTCTTAGAAGTATAGTTCTAACCGTGGCTGACTTGGTGAAACCGGAGAATTGTTGGCGGCCAAGGGATATGGCACCAGCCAAACCGTGCTGGCCTGTTACAGCGGAGCGGGATTCGATGAGAACTTGGCGGCCGTCGGCGCTGGGCCCGGGCAGCGGCCCAGCGGGCACGACAGCCCCATACTGGTTGACCTGAACACCGTTTACACCGAGATGTAGTGGCGATCGCCTCGTTGGGGTTCGCTGTTATCGGGTACTTCGACCACGGGATCGGATCGAGCTTGTTTTCGGGCCGAACGGGTCCGAGCATGACGTCGGTTCTTCAATTGTTCATTAGAGGGTTTCTCGGATCGATATTTCGATAGCAGCAGAAATTCCCGGTATGACAGCTCCGGATTCGGACCATGGAATGTCTATCGGCAACGGTAGGTGAGAGGGGAAACAGCGGGGGAACAATCGGACCACAGCGAGGAACTAGCGGGGTTCGTGATGATCGAGATAGCCCGCTCGAGAGGAACGGGTTGATGTGTCGGGAAGTCGGCGCATCGTTCTCGCGATAGGAGAGTTGAAGTGACCGTGAAGAAGCAGAAGTACGACAAGCCCGTGTTGATCGACAGAGGTAGTTTCCGCAAAGACACAGGCAATCTCCGGCGCGGCATTCCCGAGCCGATCATTGTGGTTCCGCTCGGCAAGTAACGTTTAGACGCTGGTAGAAAGGAACGACTGATGTCGCTCGGTGGGGGCTTCTTCATCGTCTTGCCTGACGCCGCGGAGGCCCTCACCGTGGCCGAACGGTTGTCTGGGCAGTACCTGCAGCGGGTGGACCATCCGTCTGGTCGCCCGTGGTTGCTGGGCTCTTGGACCGATCAAGAACTGACAGTCGGCAGGTCGGGCACCTGTCTGCTCGTCACAATCGGTATGGGGCAACAGAATTCGGCTGTTCTGGAGGCTGCGGCCAAACAGGCATCGACGGTGCATGCGCTTGATGGCTTCGCTGCGTCGCTGATCGGTAGTCACAATTTGATCGCCACTGATGGCAGCCATATTCGGGTGCAGGGTACGGCCTCGGGTATGCGGCGCATGTACGTCGCCCGAATCGACGGAGTCCTGGTGGCGAGCGATCGAGCCGACGTACTGGCGGGCCTGTCCGGTGCGCACCTGGATGACCAGATGCTGGCCTTGCGGCTGTTGGATTTCATCCCTTACCCACTCAACGATCGGTCGATGTGGCACGGCGTCGAATTGATCGAGCCGGGAACCTATTTGGCTATTCGCGCGAACGGCCGAACTGCATCCGCGCATTCATGGTGGCGGCCGCCGGAGCCGGTGCTGCCACTCGCGGCAGGCGCGGCGCGACTCAGGGATGCGCTCGACGCAGCGGTCAACGCGCGAACCTGCGACGGCGGATTTGTCAGCTGCGACCTGTCCGGCGGATTGGATTCCACACCAGTCTGTTATCTCGCCGCCGGGGGTGCCAAGCGGGTACTGGCCCGCACCATCGCAAGCCGTGATCCGGCGGATGACGATATGAAGTTCGCGTTGCAGGCCGCAGACGATCTGCCCGAGATAACTCATCTGATCGTGCCCGCCGATGAACTGCCACTGTTCTACTCCGGCGTGCACGACTCCGTTCCACAAGTGGATGAGCCGGCGCCGACAGTTCTCGACGCGGCCCGGCAGTTCGCCGGGTACGAGCGGCTGATCGAGGGTGGTGCTGGGATCCACCTGACCGGTATCGGTGGTGATCACCTGCTCACCCCACCACTCGCACACTGCCGCGACGAACTCACCTGCCACCCCGTCGTGGCCGTTCGGCACTTGCGGGCGAATCGGGCACAGGAGCGATGGCCACTCCTGCCAGTGCTGTCGACCGTCCTGCGGAGCGGGTCGTATGCGGACTGGCTTCGTAGCGCAGCAGAACAAGTTCGCGACAGGCAGACACCGCAGACATATCAGCTGCTGGATTGGGATATGGCACCTCGGGTCCCATCATGGCTCAGTGCCGATGCCGTCGAGATCGCGAGTGAGGCACTGCGGATGGCGGCCGATGCCGCGACACCGCTGTCGGCACGGCGCGGCATCCACTCGGATGTCTTCATTGTCCGGCACGGCACCCGCATCACCCGGATCTTGCACCAGCTGAGTGCTGCGCGGGGCTTGCCGATGGAATCGCCGTATTTCGACGATCGGGTAGTCGAGGCGTGTTTGGCCGTGCGGCCGCTGGAGCGGGCAACGCCATGGGATTTCAAGACCCTCATCAAGGTCGCGATGAAAGATGTCGTATCACCTTCGTTGCTCACCCGGCAGACGAAAGGTGCCGGTGCCGCAGACAAAGCCGAGGGGTTGCGTCAACATCAGGCGGATCTCGCGGCGATCTGGCGCGATTCGCACTTGGGTCGACGTGGGTTGGTTGACGTCGATCATCTCGAGGATCTCCTGGGGAAACCGTGGCATTCCAATTTCGCGGACGCGAATTTGGACAACACACTGTCCAATGAGTTGTGGCTCGGTTCGCTGTCCGATCGCTTCGATTTCTAAGGGGGAGTACGTGACTCGCAGGTTTGCTGGGCACGTCGATGTGGCGAAGACCCGTGACGGTTATGTTTTGCTCGATGGACGGTCCGGCACCTACTGGGAAATCAATGGCACAGGCCGAGTCGTCGTGGAAACATTGCTCGCCGGTGGCGAGTTGGACGCGGCAGCCGTGGCCGTGGCAGCGGAGTACGACATCGAACTCGAACAGGCGCAAAGAGATCTGACAGAGTTCGTGGACGAGATCGTATCGAAAGGGTTGCTGATCCCATGACCTATCAAGGTGTTCTGGAGTTGCCGACCGCACGGGTACGGTTGGTGCACGGAGTGGTCGCACGGTTCATAATCGTGGTCGCGACCGTGCTCACTTACCTGCCGCCGTATCGAATTCGCCAGATACTCATGGTGGTTCGGCGTGGTGCGCACCCTGCCTCGCACGAGTCGGCGGTCGCGGCGCGCAACGCCGTCGTCGCGGTCAGCATGCGTTGTGCTGGACGGGACGGCTGTCTCGTCCGATCGCTGTCCACCGTATTGCTGTGCCGGTTCTTCGGTCAGTGGCCGACTTGGTGCATCGGCGTGCAGAACCTGCCACCATTCGGTGCGCACGCCTGGGTAGAGGCCGAGGGAAAGTTGGTCAACGAGTTGGTGCCATACGATTACCTCAGCCGGTTGATCGTGGTTCCACCGATCGAACAGTGAGTGATTCGATGACTCAGCAGAATTCGACAAGAGTGCGCTACCGCGATCTGATCGCACTGCTCCGGAAGCACCGCGGAAAAGTTGTGTCCGGAACGCTGTTGATGGTTCTTGGTACCGCTGCAGGAATGCTTCAGCCGTTATTGACGATGCGCATCATTAATGCGGTATCGGCAAGCGACCCGATCGCGGGTACAGTGATGCTGGTCGTCGCGATATTTATCGCGCAGGCGGTATTCGAGGCGGTCGGCAACTTTCTGATAAGCCGGACCGGTGAAAGTGTCGTCTTCGACCTCAGGACGAGACTGATCGACAGGTTCCTGCATCTGCGGCTGAATATTCTCGATAGATCGCGGGTGGGTGATCTGGTTTCGCGCCTGGGTGCGGATACGACTTTGCTCCGCGAAGATGCGGTAACCAGCTTCGTGCAACTGGGTATTGCACTGGTGTCGAGTGTGGCCGCGGTAGCGATCATGATCTATTTGAGCCCGCTCATGACACTCGTCGTCCTGCTCACGGTGCTGTGCGCGGGTGTGCTCGTCGCGGGGGCGCTCGCCGGGATTCGACTGGCGACGGAGGGCGCACAGGCCAGTGTTGGTGCGCTGACCGCAGATACCGAACGCGCGCTGAGCGCACTTCGTACCGTGCGCGCCAGCCTGGCCGAGGAACAAGAGCGGACCAGGCTCGTCGGTCGAGCCCGCGCGGCGTACCGGAATGGTGTGCGGGCGGCGCGGCTCGACGCCGCGATCAGACCCGCCACGATGCTGGCCGCCCACGGAGCGTTTCTGGTCGTACTTCTCGTCGGCGGGATCATGGTGGCCAGTGATCGACTGCAAGTGGGTCAGCTGGTCGCATTCCTGCTGTATTTCATGCAGTTGGCCACCCCGATCGTGAGTGCGATCGGACTGCTCGGGGCAATGCAGAAGGGTATGGCGGCTTTCCAGCGGGTCGCGGAAGTGTTCGGCATGGACATCGAGACTGGGGACGAATCCGGTTCCAGCGCAACGGCGCCCACATCCGCGCGTAATACGAGCGGTCCGATCCTGTCGGTCGATGGTGTGGACTTCGCCTATGGTGATCGGTCGATTCTGTCCGAGGTTTCGTTCGAGATTCCGCGCGGCAGCCGGGTCGCTCTCGTCGGCAAATCGGGTAGCGGCAAGTCCACGCTCTTAGCGTTGATTGAGCGCTTCTACGAACCAGATCGGGGCTCGATCAGACTGGACGGTGTGCCCATCGATCGGATCGCCTTGAAGACCTATCGGCGTTGTCTGGCTCTGGTGGAACAGGGCGCCCCGGTGATGTACGGCACGCTACGCGACAACCTCATGTACGCGGCGCCCGAGGCGAGCGAGCAGGAGGTCGCTCGCGTCATCGAACTCGCCGGACTCGAAGAGGTCGTGCACCGGCTGGAGCAAGGGCTGGACACCGAGGTCGGCGAGCACGGACATGCGCTCTCCGGCGGTGAACGGCAGCGTCTCGCGATCGCGCGAGCGCTGCTGAGCGGTCCGGAGTTGCTATTGCTCGACGAGCCGACGTCGAATCTCGATCCGCTCAGCGAGGCGGCGATCTCCCGCACAATGCGGTCGCTACACCGTGAGTGCACGATACTTGTTGCGGCACATCGATTTTCGACGGTCCGGGACGCCGACCGAGTGATCGTACTCAACAATGGCCGGGTCGAGGACATCGGCACCCACGATGACCTGCTCGAGTCGAATTCCTACTATCGGGAGTTGGCCACCCAGTCCGGTCTGTCATTGGCGGCGAGCCCCGAGGGATAGTCGTGTCATCGAGCTGATGGCTCGCCCGCGTAGTATCGCGTCACCGAGCCGACGGATCTCTTGATCGGGCTCGATACCGAGTTCGGTGGCCAGCAACTCGTTGACCTGCCGGTAGACTTCCAGAGCTGCGGCACGTCTACCGGTCCTGTCGAGTGCGATCATGAGCTGACCGTAAAAGCGCTCATGCAAGGGATTTCGGGCGATGTGCTGGCGGAGTTCCACCGCCGCCGCACTGTGTCTGCCTAGCGTGAGGTAGGCATCAATCAGCTTTTCCACCGCCATGATGCGCAGTTCCGCGAGCCTGTGCGCCTCGGTTGACTGCAGGGTGTCCGACTCGATATCCATGAGGGCGGGGCCTCGCCACAGCGCAAGCGCGTCCTGCAGGTGGTCGGCGTGTGCGGCGATATCGCCTCGGCCCAGTGCCAGATCGGCGTCGAGCAGCGCGGCGTCGAATGTGGCTGTGTCCAGCTCGTTCTCGGCGACCGTCATACGGTATCCGGGAGCTACGGTTTCGATCCGGTCCTGCGGTTCTCCGAATGTTGCCAAGGCTTTTCGAATCCGCATGATGTACCCCTGAAGAACCACACGGCTTCTCGCCGGTGGCTGATCAGACCACACTGCGTCGGTCAATGCGCTGACCGAGACTGTCCGATTCGGCTGACACAGTAACGCCGCCAGGACGATACGTTGTTTCGCCGCGGGAATTCGGATGGTGGTATCACCTGAGGAGATCTCCAATGGGCCTAGGACTCGGAAGCGCATCGTCACCTCGCCTGCTCGACGTGGTGTGGATGAGTTCCCCTGTGGCACTGTGCGATCGATCTGACCATGACCATTCCTCCCGTTCCCCAGCGGACCGTTGACCGGTACCCAGAACCAGCGGCGGCCTGGCGCGTCCTCGACAGTTGGCACGCGCCTTCACGATCCGTTCTTTCCCTCCAAATCAATGACGCAACTGATGCTCCGCCGGTTCCATTGATTCGAAAGATCACGTTCATACCCGTGGTCCTGTGCTTTCTCGTTGCACCCCAACCGCTTCCGGCGTATCGCCAGCTCAGTTCGCCATCGGATCCAATGCCCGGAAGGCTCGGTGGCTTCCGGCAGCCCCGGGGAGGTGATCAGGCGGAACATGGTCGAAGGTGACCGACCGATCTCGGCGTCCCAGAACGTCGTACTGCCATGTGGGGTGGCTTCGATTCGTCGATGTCTTTCGGGAGTAGGTCGGACGCGAAGCGTCGGACTCCCGGTACCGCGAACCGAATGACGTTGTGGTGAGGCGACTTTGGGGGTGGGCCGGGTCGGTGTTCGGCTACCTTGCTAGTACATGGCGAAATGATTGACATATACCCACGTGCATGACAGGGTAGGCGCTATATACATAAGTACACGAGTTGGATCTACACATGTACTGGCGCGCAGGGGTGTCAGTACATGCCGAATGTCCGGGTGCTTCGGTCAGCGATGCTCGAAGCCCCGGCACTCGGGGACATGCTGGGCGTCAACGGGATTCGGATGAATCGACCTACCCCTGGGGTCAGCTACCAGTGTGTGCCCATGGAATACCGATAGAACTCGAGGGTGGGCACGATGGCCAGGACTGGTGCTGTCGGATACCTGCGGCGCGATATCGCGGGCACGCGACAGCAGTGGGACGAAACTCAAATCCGCAGTCTGGCAAAGCGGTTGGGATTCGATCTGCGGAAGACGATCACGTTCTGCGCCCGCACCGAACGCCCCGTGGAACGGCTGAGCGCCGCACTGGGCGCCCTCGGCGTCGACACCTTGTTCGTGCCGAGCCTCGACCATTTCGACGGCGGTGAGATACCGGCGACGCTGCGGGCCGTCACCGTGATCACGGTTTCGGATAACGCCGCATGAGCATCGATCATCGATTCAGCCTGCTGGACGTCATCGCCGCATACGGATCCGAGGCCGTGATCGCCCGGATCGCAACATTGCATGCGACAGGTTGCCACCGAGCCGCGTACGTGATCGAACGAGAGTTGAACCAGCTCAACGCTTTACGATCGGAACGCAATGGCGGTCCCCGCATGCCGGTCGAGGTTGACGCGCCTCGTTTCGGCGGGCTAGCCTGAACCCCATTTCCAACGCCGTCGAATTTCGTATTCTCTTTGCCTGGACGGCGATGCGCCAGAAAGGTGGGGAAAGCCATGGCGCGTAAGGCGAGGGAATCGGGGGGCATGAGGGCCGAACGCGAGCTACGTCGCCGGTGCCGAGACCTGCTCAACGAGTTGGGGATCCGGCCACCGCTGGATGTGGTGACCCTGTGTCGGCGGCTGGGTGAGCGGCGGGGAAGGCCGATTGTGCTGTTGGCGCATCCCATCGAGGTTTCCGGTCCGTTCGGGGCGTGGATCGCGACCGCCGATACGGATTACATTCTGTATCAACAGGAAACGACGAAGGCCCACCAAGATCACATAATCCTGCACGAGCTGGGACATATCATCGCCGGTCACGGCGGCGACGAGCAGGACGATGCGTTGATGAGCCAATTGTTTCCACCCGAGGCCGGCTGGAACCCCGACGCGGTGCGTCGCGCCCTGCGCCGCACGTCATATGACACGGCCGAGGAGCGCGAAGCCGAGACGGTCGCCACGATCATCCTGGAATGGGCGTCGGTACTGGATCTGGTCGCGCCGCCGCCCGCATCGGATGAATCCGTCCGGCGGTTCGAGTCGGCACTGGATGACAGGCTGGGTTGGTTGTGATCTCGGTTCGTCTCGTGGAGTGGGTGGAGGCTGCCGCCCTGCTGTGGATGCTGTCCCTGGTGACGCGCAGGCCGGGCGATATCCGGCTGCGCTGGATCACCGCGATGGTCGCGTGCTGGAGCATCAACATTCCCTGCATAATGCAGGCCGGCACCGGCCAGGATTTTCTGGGCCTCGATCCCATGTGGTGGCAATTGATCGGCCAGGTATCGGTGCTCACCGGTGCGTACTGCATGGTGTGTTTCTTCCTGTTCACCCTGTTCGATCAGCGGCGTGCGGCCGCTCGCGCCAAATGGAATGCCTTGGTCCTGATCACCGTATTGATCGTGATGATCGTGGCGACCGCGACCATGCCGACGGATATGCGGCTCATCGCCGCGAAGAATGCGATGAATCCGCAACCGGCCGCCCGCGGCGTTATAGCCATCGCGGTGTTCTATACGGCCGCGAACGCGTACATGCTCTCCGCTATGGCGACCGCGGCGGTGTCGACCGGACGGGCCGCTCGTCATGCGGTCGGCTGGTTCCGTCGCGCGCTGTTGATCACCACGGCGGGGTCGGCGACGCTGGTGCCGGTCTGCGTCATCTTCATGTTGGACGGTGCCTTTCTCTTCGCCGACGCCAACCTGCCCACCCCGATCCATCTGACCGCGCTGGTGCTGCTGCTGCCCGGTTGCGCATTGTTCCTCATCGGGATCGCGCTGCCCGCCGCGATCACCAGGGTTGCGGCAGTGCGTATTTGGTGGCACCACCTGCGTGCGTACCACGCACTGGGTCCGCTGTGGACCGTGCTCCACGCGGAGTTCCCGGAGGATGCGTTGGCCCGTACGCCGGTGAATCCATGGCTGGATCGGGTACGGCTCACCGGTGTGCATCGCCGCTTCTACCGGCGAGTCATCGAATGCCGGGACGGTCTACTGCGAATCAGCCCCTATATCACCAAGATTCGGCAGGACGGACCTGCGACCGCACGGCTGGCCGACCAGCTTGCCGCCGCGGTCGGCCTGCGGGCCGCCGGTGTATTCCCGGGCGAATCCGTCGCATTGATCGCGCCGCCGTCCGGCCCCGGGCTGGATGCCGACGTCGACGAACTTCTCACCCTTTCGCGCGCCCTGCGCACGAACGCGAACAACTAGGAACTCAGTGACTCGAGCGTTGATAATCGGTGGCGGCATCGCGGGTACCGGCACCGCGATGGCCTTGCAGCAGGCGGGCATCGATTCCGTTGTGTACGAAGCGTATCCGGGCGGAGCCGACGACGTCGGCTCCTTCCTCACCGTCTTCGCCAACGGTATGGACGCCCTGCGCGCGATCGACGCACATCAACCGGTGCTCGAAAGTTCTTTTCCCGCAGAGAAAACCGATGCATTCGACAGCGCTGGTCGCCCGGCGGGGCAAGGCAGCCTCGGCGGCCGGCGCGGTATCGGTCCCCGCACGCTGACCCGTGCGCAGCTGTACCGGGTGCTGCGGGATGAGGGGACGCGGCGTGGCCTGCGCATCGAATACGGTAAACGGCTGATCGGTGCCGAGAATGCCCCGGGTGGCGGTGTCATCGCCCATTTCGAGGACGGCAGCCAGGCGGAGGGGGATCTGCTGATCGGCGCGGACGGTGTGCACTCGACCGTCCGCCGCGTCATAGATCCCGCCGCATCCGAGGCCCGCTACGGCGGGACAATCGTGATCTCCGGATACGCCGAGAATGCGCCGGTCCCACCCGCGCCGCAGACCTACCGCGTGACCTACGGCAGCCGAATCATGTTCGCCTACACCACCACTCCCGACGGAGAAACCTGGTGGTTCACCAACGTCCCCGAATCATGCACGGAAAACCTGGAATTCGACAGCGCCGAGCGCTGGAAGAACCGGGTGGCCGATCTCCTGTCCGGCGACAACACCCCGGTTATCGACCTCATCCGATCCACCGAACGGATATTCGCGGTGCCCGCGTACCACCTGCCCGTGCTCCCCGTTTGGTACACACCGACCATGGTCCTGGTCGGCGATTCGGCGCACGCGGCGAAACCTCAAGCGGGCCATGGTGCTTCGATGGCGTTGGAGGACAGCGTCACCTTGGCCAAATGCCTGCGCGACATCGCAACCATCGAGGATGCGTTCGCCACCTACGATCGACTACGTCGCGCGCGGGTGGCGCGCGTATCGGCCACCAGCGCGCGCATGAGCAAATTCGCCACGCCCGCCGGCGCTCTTACCCGCATCTTCCGGGATGTGGTGATCCTGCGACTGGCCAAGGCCCGCAACCGCAACGCCGATGACTGGCTGATCGACCATCACATCGACTGGAGCGCCCCCATCACCGATGGTCATCCGGTGTGACGGAAGATTCGACGGGCGGCAGATTCTCGATCTCGCGCGCCCGGTCGATGATCGCGGCGATATTCGCGAGCGTTCGCGGGGTGAGCCCCGAGGCGCGCAGCGCGAGGTTGCGCACGTCGGTGTCCTTCATGGCCTGTAGCAGGCGCAATTGGGATTCGATCGACTCGTCGGCGCCGTTGTCGATCAGATATGAGGCCGGGACACCGAAGAATTGGGCGATCGCCTGCAGATGCTGCACCGTCGGGTTGGATTTCACCCCCGACCGCAGCTGCCACATATAGGCGGCGCTGATCGACGTCCCGGTCGAGCGGGTAATCGCCTCCGCGGCAGCAGCATTGGACAACGGCGGTTCGGAAGGTCTACGCATGACCTCGAACAACCGATTTATCTTCGCGGCCAACTCGGTTCGGGCCCGGTCCGGGCTCTCCGAAGCTGCCTGTTCGCTGTCCACGGTTCTCCGTACTACACGGCGGCAGTTTGCTACAACAGTACATCACTTGGCGGCCGGCGCACGCCACGGTTTACAGCCGCTCGAACCCGGCCTCGGCGGCGACCTTCGCGCGCGTGCGCGAATTGCGGACGGCCCGTTGGCTACTCACCTCCAGCAGGACGAATACGACCACATATTGCAGACCACTGACGAGAGGCACCTGGTCGATCGGGAGGGTGTAGGCGAGCACCACCCGCACCACCGCATCCGCGATGAGACCGATGCCCCAGATGGCCGTGGCGAGCGTCATCGCCCGGCGGAAGGTGGTCGAGCGCAGCCAGCTGAGCTCGATTCGCTCGTGGATCGCGCCCGTCGTCATCGTCCGCGACAACTGGAAGTAGAACGGCGTGCGCAACAGGGTCGCGCATATCCACAGGCCGGCCGCGCCGGTGATCCAACCGTCTTTGGCCAGTGCGAAGCGGGGGCTGCCGGTGACGAACGACATCGCGACGCTCAAGGCCAGGATGCTGATGGTGAAGATCGCCATCGTGTCGATGCGCCGCTGGGTGGCGACGGTCCATCCGGTCCGGATGGCGGGCGGGATGACACCGAGCGTGACGGCCAACCACGGATCGACACCCGCCGCGCGCAGTGCGTAGTAGAGCGCGATCGGCGCGACCACATTGATCGCGATCTTCTCGAGCACGGCGCGGCGCGTATCCGGCGGCTTCGTCGTCGATTGCCGGTCCGTCGCGGATGTCGGTGCGTTCATCGGATTCCCTTTCGAATCGTGACGAAAAATGTTTCGTACGAATGAAATTAGGAGTCGGAAACGCTCGGCGGCATGACCTTGGCTCCCCGATCGGGGTGGGGCTGGCACCACCGTCGGCGGTAGGGCTCGGTGGCGGAGGCGCTTACGGGTTCAGCTCGCCGATTGTCGAATTGATCCCGGCGGCAATGACTTCCGCGTGCGGCGAGCGCATGATGCCGTAGTGGTCGGTGTCCAGGCACTGCCATGCGCTGGGCTCCGGCAGATGCATGTGCCAGGTGGCCTGCCACACCTGCGGCGTCGCGGTCGGCGTCAGCTCCGGGACCGGCCGGTCGGCGACCCAGAGCCTGCTCGGTGTCTGCGTCAGCCGGGGCAGCCGGTGATAGCTCATGCTCCGCAGGTTGGTGCGGCAGCAGCGGGCCAGTTGGTCCGCATACTCTTGGGTGCCGGGCCCTTCGGCGCTATCGAGCTCGTGCGCGATGATCGCCGCCAGCTTCGCCTCGTCGAAGTGCCGGAACAAGACGCCCGACGCGGGCGGCGGGGGATCGATGAGATGCAGTGCGCGCACGGGCGTTCCGGCCGCCTCCGATTCGGCGGCCATGCCGATGGCCACCCAGGCGCCGAACGACCAGCCCGCCAACTGCCAACGCCATTCGTCGTTCGGGAATCGCGTCTGCAGTGCGCCGTGATAGTTGGCCGCCCGCTCCGCCAGCGTCCACTGCGGCGAAACTTCTTGTCGCAGTCCGGGATCGGCGATGAGGCAGACGGTGAGCGCCGGATCGAGGGCGGCGGCGAGCGCGCGGTAGACCCGAATGTCACCGCCGATCGGATGGATCAAACACAGCACATCCCGGCCGGTGCCACGCTGCCACAGCTCCAGCGGAAATGGTTGACGCACTGACTCTTTCACGTATTCGAAAGTGTAGTCCGCCGACCCGAATCCGGCATGTGGGAAATTTCGGACGGGATAACCACCGGTGGCTCAGCGCGATCCGGCCGCGGCTGCCGCGATTTTGTGATCGGTCATGAGGGAGCCCGCGCCGGCTACGCCGACCGCGCCGATGGTCGCACCGTCCGATCGAATCAGCACGCCACCCGGCTCGGGCACCGGGAAATCCGGATCGGCGGGCCACGGGGCATCCGACAACAGGTGGCCGAGCAGTTGTCCCGGCGGCAGGATCGCGGCGAATTGGACGGTGTCGTATCCGAGCATGACCGCGGCGGTGGCCCTGCGCGGCGCGGAGTCGACGGTGCCGAGATGGGCATCGTCCATTCTGGCGAAGGCGACGAGGTTGGCCGCGGCGTCGACGACGGCGACGGCGATCCGCGCGCCGCGCTCGGCCGCCGCCTGCTTGGCCGCCGCGATCACCCGGTCGGCCTGTTCGAGCGAGATACTCATCGGCACGTCCTCTCGGTCGGAAATCGCTTGTGCGCCCGGCGGGGGTGGGTGAGGCTGCGGGGGTGAAGATGCACGCCGACCAATTGACAGTAACCCCGGCGACGGTGCGGGCGCTGGTCGACGAGCAGTTCCCGGCCTGGCGCGGGCTGCCGATCCGGGCGGTCGGGGGGACGGGGACGGTGCATGCGATCTTCCGGATCGGCGACCGTTTGGCGGCCCGGTTACCGCTGGTGCTCCGACCGGTCGAGGCGGCGCGGCAGGCATTGCTGGACGAAGCGGATGCGGCGCGGAAGTTGCTGGGCCGCACGCCTTTTCCGACACCGGAGCCGATCGCGCTCGGTGTGCCCGGCGCCGGTTATCCGATGCCGTGGTCGGTGCAGACGTGGGTGAGTGGAACCGTTGCCGCCGTAGCCGATCCGGGCGACTCGGTGGAATTCGCACTGGATCTGGCCGAGTTCATCCGCGCGGTGCGCGAGATCGGTACGGACGGGCGCGGATTCGGCGGGGGCGGTCGCGGCGGCGAGCTGCACGCGCACGACGAGTGGATGCGCACCTGTTTCGAGCGCAGCGCGGGCATGCTGAATGTCGCAGCGCTGCGGGCGATCTGGGCGCGGATGCGGGACCTGCCGCGCGGGGCTGCCCCGGATGTGCTGAACCACGGCGATCTGATCCCTGGCAATGTGCTGGTGTCCGGCGGTCGGTTGGCCGGGGTGATCGACGTCGGCGAGCTGGGTCCCGCGGACCCGGCGCTGGACCTGGTTGCGGCGTGGCATCTGCTGGATGCGGTGCCGCGCAGCGCCTTTCGCGCGCATCTCGGATGTTCCGACCTCGAGTGGGAGCGTGGCAGGGCCTGGGCGTTCGAACAGGCGATGGGGCTGGTCTGGTACTACGCCGAGAGCAATCCGGCGCTGAGCCGGATCGGCCTGCGCACGCTCGAACGGATCACCGAATGCTGAGGATCCAGCGGCCCTTGCCGGTCGATTTCGCTTCGTAGAGACCGGTATCGGCGGCATCGAGCAGTGCTTCGGCATGTGCGCCCGCGACCGCGGTGAGCACCGCGCCGATGCTCGCGGACAGGCGCAGCGGGTGGCCCGCGACGACGATCGGTTCGGCCAGCGCCGTCAGCAGCAGGTTCGCGATCGTGCGGATGCGGGCGTCGTCGGCGGGCGGCGGGATCAGGGCGACGAATTCGTCGCCGCCGATGCGGGCGATCATGCAGTCGCTTCCTCGCACACTGTCGCGCAGCCGGTCCGCGACCACGGCGAGTACCTGATCGCCGGTGCCGTGGCCGAACCGATCGTTGACCTCCTTGAAGTGATCGAGGTCGGCGAAGCAGAGGCCGATATCGTCCTCGCCCGCCGCCGCGATCGCCGCATCGATCCGTTCGAGCAGATGCCGCCGATTCGGCAGTCCGGTCAGCGGATCGTGGCGCGCCTGATGATGTAACTCGCCGATCAGCTGGGCGAGAACGCGATTGGCCTCCAGCAATCGGCCGACCAGCAGCGGCGCGGACGGACCTGCCGGAACCGGCACGCCGCCGGTGGTTCTCGGTCTCTGCTGGCGCTCGGATACCGGTGCAGCAGGTACGAACTCGTTCACCGCGGCCCCCATCATCGTCGTCACCGCCGGGCGATGCGCGCCGGCGATGCCATACCCTGTACAGCCCGTGATCCTGAAAAACTACCGCACGGAATGGCTTTCAGGAATGGCTGGAAGATCGCCGACGCGACGCGATTCGGTAAACGGTTGGGTTGCCGAGGGTTTCAGCTGCCGGGAAAACCGGGCGGCAGGGGTTTGAAATCGGCCATGAAGCGGGGCCCCGGCGAGAGACCGCGCAGGATCGCGGAGGTCCAGGCCACCGCCGGGGTCCAGCCGACGCCCGCGTTGACGACGTGTTCGGGCAGCGGGACGGTGTAGAAGCGCAGGTCGGCGCCGCGTTCCCAGTAGGAGTGGACGACGGGTAGCACGACGGAGGGTGGGATGAGTTCATCCCACATGCCGTGCCACCACAGGATCGGAGTGTCGGGGACGTATTTGCCGAGGCTGTTGTCCTGCAACACCTTCAGGATCTCCGGTTGGGTCTCCAGCGACTTGCCCGGCTGATAGTAGGCGCTGACGGGCCGGTAGAAGCCGGTGACCGCGGCGGTGTACACGCAGCGGTGGTGCACGTCGGCGACGAGCTGCTGCCCTTCGGGGGTGAGCAGGTCGTCGACCTCGAAGGCGTCCGGATATTCCTTGGCGAAGGAGGCCAGGCCGAGCCACATGGTGAAGCTGCTCAGCCCGGTGACTCCCGGCTGCGGCTTGGTCGCGTAGTCGGCCAGCATCCGCAGGTCGCCGGGGGTGCCGCCGATCGAGGTGCCGAGCAGGCGCACATCGGGCGCGTAGGTCTGGCGCAGTTCCGCCGCCCGGATCGAGCCGGAGCCGCCGCCGGAGTACCCGTAGAGCGCGATTCCGGAATCGGTGAGGCCCAGTGCCGCATCGTTTTTCGCGGCGCGCAGGCTGTCGAGGACCATCTTGCCCTCGTCATAGGTGTTGAAGGTGTTGAATTTGCCGTCGAAGTCGGGGATGTTGATGGCGAATCCCTGTGCCAGCCAGCCGACTACGAGCGTCGACTCCTTCATCGTGCCGACCTGCAGCGTGTAGGACGGATTGCAGGACGAGTCGCTGGAATCGATGGCCTCCTGGAACGACACCAGCGGGCGCGCGCTGCCCTGCCACGGAATTCCGGGGACGATGACGGTCGTCGCGGTGACGATCGGATTGTCGTAGATATCGTTGGTGCGGTACAGCAATTGCTTGGTGTACACCGGGAACGGAATGCCGAGCACTCGGGTCTGCACCTCGCGAGTGCGCACGATCTGCCCGGGCGCGTAGGAGGCGAGGTCGGCCGGATCGTCGTACCAGGGGTCCTTGTCCGGCGTCGGGATCGGCAGCATGTTGTATAGCTGCGGTTCGCTCGGCAGGTCCGGTAGTTGATTCTGGTCGGGCGGGAAATTCTGTGGGAAGGCCGAGACGACACCCGCACCGGATGTCGTAAGGCAGGCTGCCGAGCACAGCACCAACAGCCGATACAGCGTCTTCTTCATCGAAGCGTCCTTCATCAGGTCGGCCGCCGCATCACGGCCGTTGTACAGATCCATCACACGCGATTGTTTATCCGGTGCATACCGTCAAATCGGCAAAGCTGACGGTGCGGATTTGGCAAGATGCACAACCTACCGAGGTCGCTGACCTGCGGATTAGCCGCGATATGCCCGGCTTTTTTGTGAAATACGTCCGTGTCACCGAATGAGCCCGGTGCGTTTGACCGTGCTGAGGATGGGATGGGTCTCCACCGCGCTGTGGCCGGTCAGTGGGCCGAGGGTCGCGGTGAGGAATTCGTAGAGTCCGGTGCGGTCGGCCGCCGCGACGGCGATGAACAGATTCGAGGTTCCGGTGGTCGCGGCCGCGAAGCGGACCTGCGGGTGGGCACTGAGCGTGCTGCCGGTCCGCTCGAGCTCGGCGGGCGGCACCGTCAGCCAGAGCAGCGCGTCGGTTTTGATGCCGAGCAGCGTGAGGTCCAATTCCGTTGCCAGACGAATCATCTGGCCGTCCAGAATGGCGGCGACGCGGCGGCGGGCCGTGGTCGCGCCGATTCCGGCCCGCGCGGCGATGGCGCCGTAGCTCGCGCGCGCATCGGCGGTGAGCGCCTCGATGAGCGCCGCGTCGACCGGTTGCGGCGCAGCGGGTTTCACCGGCTCGGCGGGCGGGCGGAGCCGGGCCAGCTCGGCCTCGGTGAGCAGGCCGCCGGTCCATGCGAAGGCGGTCGGGAAGACCCGGATGAGCTGCTGGGTGGTCCAGGAGGTGACCGCGGCGGTGGCCGGAAGGTCGCGCAGCAGTAGCCCGTTGCGCGACGCGGCGTCGGCCAGGAACAGCACGACGCTGATTTCCTCACCGCCGCCGAGGATTTCGACCCACACGGTATCCGGCCGGTGCGCGAGCGTGCGCGCGACGGCGCCGATGGTGCTCGGGCGGCAGCGGATTCGCAGCGCGACGGGGGTGAGCTCGGGAAAACACAGCGGGTTGCGGATCGCGGTGGCGCGCAGGGTGCCGTCACCGTACAGCGGTGCCGCCCGGCGCAGCACCGTCCGCTCCGAGAGGTCGAGGCAGTCCGCGATGGTGCGCCACGACGCGCGCGGAGCGGCCAGCAGCGCGGCGGCGATGCGCTGCTCGATCTGGTCGAGGCTCTGTCGCATAATCGCCATTTTCGGCGGCATACAGTCCAGAAATCTACAAGCGGCTATGAAACACGTCGCGATTTCGGTGCCGCGTCGTAAACCGGACGTATGGACAACAGCATCGAACAGCGTCACGTGGTGGTCGGAACCGGGTCGGGCAAGCTGCGCGGGGTCGCCACCGGGTCGGTGGCCTTCCGCGGCGTCCCGTACGCGCGGTCACCGATCGGTGAGCTGAGATTCGCGGCACCGCAACCACATCCGGGTTGGACGCGGATCCGGGACGCCATCGACGCCGGACCCGCCGCGCCGCAGTGGCCGTCGCGGCTCGAGGCCGTGATGGGCACCCGGCTGCCGGATTGGTCGGAGCACGGCTGCCTGAACCTCAATATCTGGACGCCCGACGACGATTTCGGCGCGGCGCGGCCGGTGCTGCTCTGGTTCCACGGCGGCGGTTTCACCAGCGGTAGCGGCGGCTGGAACTGGTATGACGGCGGACGCCTCGCCGCGCTGGGCGGCATCGTGGTGGTGACCGCGAATTACCGGCTCGGGCCGCTCGGCTATCTGTATCTGCCCGAATTCGGCGCGGACAATCTCGGCACGCAGGACCAGGCCGCCGCGCTGCGGTGGGTGGTGGACAATATCGCCGCGTTCGGCGGCGACCCGGGGTCGATCACCGTCGGCGGTCAGTCCGCGGGGGCGTTCTCGGCGCTGGCGCTGGCCGCGGATCCGGGGACCGGGGGCATGGTGCGCCGGGTGATCGGGCAGTCCGGTCCGTGGGGTATGCCGCCGCAGGATCCCGGGGAAGCGGCCGGTGTCGCGGCGAAATACCTCGAGATCCTTGGTATTTCGTCGGACCGGCAGCGGTTGCGCGAGCTGCCGGTCGCCCGCCTGCTCGCGGCCTATGCGCGGATCTTGGCCGATAGCGCGCGGCCGGGCGGTATCGCGCCGCCGATGTATCCGGTGCGCGGCGGCGCGGGTCAGGCCGTCGGCTGGCCGGAGGCGCTGGCGAGCGGGGTACTGGCGGATAAGGACGTGCTGATCGGATCCACGGCCAACGAGGCATCATCCTTCCTGGCGCTGAACCCGATCATCCAAACCGCCGACCGCGATACCGCCGTTCGCCTGCTGGCCGAACAGGGCGGTGCGGCGCGGTACGACGAATACGTCGACCGCTATCCGGCCGCCGGACCGGCCGAACTGCTCACCGCGATCGTCGGCGATCTGCTGTGCGGTACCACGGATCTTGCGAATGGTCTTGTGGCACAGGGTAATCAGACCTATGTCTATCGGTTCATGCGCGGCCCCGCCGTCGATCCGTACGGGTTCGGTGCGGCGCACTGCGCCGAACTGCCATTCCTCTTCGGCACCTTCGAGAGCTATCCCAACGCCCCCATGCTCGGCACGTTCAGTCCGGCGGACCGGATTCTCGCGGCCGAATTCGGCGGTGCGCTGGCCGCTTTCGTCGCGACCGGAACGCCGAACGGGCCCGCGCTCGCGCCGTGGCGGCCCTACGCGACGGACGAGGCGATCAGGTACTTCCGGTCGGCGGGAGATCCCGACGCCGGGTGAGCGCCGGTTCGTCGGCGCCCGCGGCGAGTGCGGCGCGTACGCGCTCGGCGGTGCGAACCAGATCGTGACCGAAACGATCGAGGAAGCTGGCCATCTCGTCCAACCGGGTGCCCGCGGGAGTGGTCGCGCCGAGGATTTCGCTGCCGTCGCGGGCCGTCGCGGAGAGCACCCCCAAGATCCGGACCGAGACCAGGGTGGCGCGGAACCACGCATCGGCATCGAGGACGTAGTGGTCCGCGCGGCCGGAATGGCGCTCGCGCTGAATCAGATCTCGAATCATGAGATGGCGCAGCGCCTTCGAGATCGACGCCGGGCTCACCCGCAGCCTGCGGGACAGGTCGGCGGAGGTGAGCCTGCCGGAGTCGCTGACGAAGAAACAGGCGAGCACCCGGGCGGGCGTGCGCGGCATTCCGCCGTCGGTGAGCAGTGTGACGACGCGGACGGCGAATTCGTGCACGGCGGTCAGGTCTCGATCGAATCCGATTGGGATATCGATATTTTCCACCGCGGCCCGGCGCCGGTCGGTGCGCCGCGCGCGCCGCTTCGCGGCCAGGTGCGCCCACTCGGCGTGATAGCGGCCCGGACCGCCGTTGCGGGCGACCTCCCGGCTGATGGTCGAGGTGGGACGGTCGAGTTGGCGGGCGATCTCCGCGTAGCCGAGTCCCTCGGCCAATCCGGCCGCGATGCAGTCCCTGTCCGCGCTGGTCAACCTGCCGCCGGGCATCGCGCGCACCTCCCTCGCTCGCTGCCGCCAGTATGCGTTCATACACACACCATTGCAACGACGCCCTCGCCAATTGCTTTCATGCACATGACCGTTGCAATGACCACGGCGAATCTAGCTGCGACGGAACGGGAATCGGCGGCAGACTGGTTGAGTCGGCTGATGAAAGCGACGTAGCGTCCGACAGCGGTAGGCGTCGGCCGTGCGGGGGGTCTACGGACGACTTCGTCGACAGCGCCCATCAGGAGTTCTGGCCTCGGTACAAATAATTGAGGAGTCAATATGACTACAGCATCGCGAAGCGGGTCGGAGCCGGTATCGGTCATCTCGGGTCTGCCGCTCGACCGGCAGGCCGATCGGCCGTTCGACCCGCCCGCCGAGCAGACTCGGCTGCGTGAGCGAGAACCGTTGGTCCGCATGGATTTTCCGGATGGTCACCGCGGTTGGCTGGCCACCGATCACGCGACGGTGCGCGCCGTGCTCGCCGATGCGCGGTTCAGTTCGCGAAGTTCGTTGCAGCACTCGCCGTTCGAGGGCATCGCGCCGCTGGAGCTGCCGCCCGGCACCTTCATCCGCTACGACCCGCCCGAACACACCCGGTTCCGAAAGCTGCTGACCGGCAAGTTCACCGTGCGTCGGATGCGGCTGCTCACCGAGCGCATCGAGGAATTCTCCGCCGAACGGCTGGACGCGCTGGAGCGGCGCGGCGGGCCGGTCGATCTGGTGACCGAATTCGCCCGCCCCATACCGGAAATGGTGATCTGTGAGCTGCTCGGCGTGCCGCGGGCCGACCACGACCGATTCCGGACACTTGCCGCGGCCAAACCCGGCGCACCGGCGAAGGAGGTAATCCAAGAGCGCCTGGCTCGGTTCACCGATATCGGGACCTACATCCGCCATCTCGTCGTCAGCAAACGCGAGCGGCGCACCGACGACCTGCTCAGCGATCTGACCGAGAGCGACCTCACCGAGGACGAGTTGGCGGGCGTCGGCGGCCTGCTGCTGGTGGCAGGGCTGGACACCACCGCGAATATGTTGGCGCTGGGAACCCTTGCGCTGCTGCGGAATCCGGAGCAGCTCGCGCTGCTGCGGGCGGATCCGGACCTGATCGACGGTGCGATCGAGGAACTGCTGCGGTACCTGAGCATCGCGCACACCATCGGCCGGGCCGCCCTCGCGGATGTGGAAATCGCCGGGAAGGTGATCAGGGCCGGTGAGACGGTGCTGCTCTCGGTGCAGGCCGCCGATCGCGACAGCACTCGGTTCGCCGACCCGGACACCCTCGACATCCGTCGAAACCCGGTGGGGCACTTGGCCTTCGGGCACGGCGTGCATCAGTGCCTCGGCCAGCAGCTGGCCCGCACCGAGATGCGGGTGGCCTTCCCCGCGCTGCTATCCCGGTTCCCGGGGCTGCGTCTCGCCGTCGCGCCGGAGCGGATCGGATTCCACGGGCCCTTCGAAATCGGTGGCGTGCGCGAGCTTCCCGTCACTTGGTAAGGATTGTCGATGCGAATTATCGCGGATCGCGAAATCTGTGTCGGCGCGGGAATGTGCGCCCTGACCGCGCCGGAAAACTTCGACCAGGACACCGACGAGGGCAGGGTGCTCGTCCTCGACGAGAATCCGGCGCCGGATCGGCAAGAGGCGGTACGCCAGGCGGTGCTGGCCTGCCCATCGGGTGCCATCACGATCGAGCAATAGGCCCGCCCGAACCCGCCGACCGGCCTACACTGCGAATATTCCGTAGGGCCCGAGTCACGGTAGGTCGCAATGGTTTCCACGGTGATCGCCGGGGCCGGTATCGGCGGGCTCAGCGCCGCGCTCGCATTGCGCGCGGTCGGCGTCGAGGTCGTGATCCTCGACGCCGCGACGGAACTGCGCCCGCTCGGCGTCGGCATCAACCTGCTGCCGCCCGCGGTCGGGCGGCTCATCGAATTAGGCCTCGGCGCCGCGCTGGACGAGATCGCCGTCGCCACCGCCGAAATGGCGCATTTCGACCGGCACGGCAATTTCATCTGGTCGCAGCCGCGTGGATTGGCGGCGGGGGCGAGCTGGCCACAGTATTCGGTGCACCGGGGGTCGCTGCAGCACATGCTCTACCGCGCGGTGCTGGAACGTCTCGGACCGGACGCGGTGCGCACCGGCACCGCGGTGCGATCCTTCACCCAGCATCAACGCGGGGTGAAAGTGGTTGTGGCGGTGCGTGGTACCGAGCAGCGCATCGAATGCGACGCGTTGATCGGCGCCGACGGCCTGCATTCGGCGGTGCGCGCCCAGCTGTATCCGGATGAGGGCAGGCCGCTGTGGTACGGAATGCGGATGTGGCGCGGCGTCGGCCGGGCCGAACCATTCCGGACCGGGCGCACCGTCGCCATCGCCGGTGACAACAAATCGGCCAAGCTCGTGGTCTATCCGATCGCCGTGGAACTCGACGAGCACGGTATGGCCCGGACCAACTGGGTGTGCGAGGTCGCCGATCCGGCCGCCGAGCCCGGCCGGGCCGACTGGAACCGCACCGGCGCTCTCGCGGATGTCCTTCCGTACTACGCGGATTGGCGTTTCGAGTGGCTGGATGTGCCCGCGCTGCTCGCCTCCGCGCCGCGCATCCTGGAATACCCGATGGTCGACCGGCAGCCGCTGCCCGCGTGGACCGAGGGACGGGTGACGCTGCTCGGCGACGCGGCGCACCCGATGTACCCGATCGGCTCGAACGGCGGCACCCAGGCGATTCTCGACGCGGCCGCGCTCGCCGAGGCGTTCGCCGGGGAACCGACGCCGGAGAAGGCCTTGGCCCGCTACGACAGCGTGCGCCGCGAACCGGCCAACGCCATCGTGCTGGCCAATCACGACATGCCCGCGGACCGCATTCTGCGCGCCGTCGCCGAGCGCGCACCCGGTGGATTCGAGCGCATCACCGATGTGCTCACACCCGACGAGCTCGCCGAACTCGACCGGGCGTATCGGCAGACCTCGCCGACCGACCGCTGACGAATCCGGCGCCGCGGGCCGCCGAGGGGGTAGTTTCCGACACGGCGTGCGATATCGGAAAGGTCGACAATGCTCCGATTTTTCATACTCGGATTCCTTGCCACCGCGGTGCTGCTGGTGGGGGTGGCCGCGGCGATCGGGTCATGGGCGTGGTGGGTGCTCGTCGCGCTGCTGGTGCTGCTGCTCTGCGTGGGCGTCTATGACATGGTGCAGAAGCGGCATTCGGTGCTGCGCAACTATCCGGTGCTCGGGCATATGCGGTTCCTGCTGGAGGGCATCCGCCCGGAGATTCAGCAGTATTTTGTGGAACGCAACTTCGACGGTCGCCCCTTCGACCGCGACGTGCGCACCATGATCTACGAGCGGGCCAAGGGAATTCACGGCGAGCTGTCCTTCGGCACCGAACGCGATGTCGAGCAGGTCGGCTACGAATATCTGGTGCATTCGACGGCGCCGGTGCCGGAGCCGAAGACGCCGCCGCGGGTGCTGATCGGCGGCCCGGACTGCACCAAGCCGTATTCCATGTCGCTGCTGAATGTTTCGGCGATGAGCTTCGGCGCGCTGTCGGCGAACGCGCTGCGCGCCCTGAACCGGGCGGCCGCGATGGGTGGTTTCGCGCACGACACGGGCGAGGGCGGGCTCACCCCGTACCATCTCGACGGCGGCGGAGATCTGGTGTGGGAGTTGGGTTCCGGCTACTTCGGCACGCGCACCGCCGACGGCGCCTTCGATCCGCACCGCTTCACCGAAACCGCGGCGCGCGAACAGGTGAAGGCCATCTCGATAAAGCTCAGCCAGGGTGCGAAACCCGGGCTGGGCGGCGTGCTGCCCGCGGCCAAGGTGAGCGCGGAGATCGCGGCCTATCGCGGTGTCCCCGCGCATACGAAATGCGTCAGCCCGGCGGCACATTCGGCCTTCCACACACCGCGTGAGCTGATCGCGTTCGTCGCGCGGCTGCGCGAATTGTCCGGCGGTAAGCCGGTGGGCTTCAAGCTGTGCGTCGGATCGCGCATCGATGTGCTCGCCATCTGCAAGGCGATCCAAGCCGAGGGCATCGCACCGGATTTCATCGTCGTCGACGGCAAGGAGGGCGGAACCGCGGCTGCCCCACTGGAATACGAGGACAATGTCGGCCTGCCGCTCACCGACGGGCTGATGACGCTGCACAACGCGCTGGTCGGCACCGGCCTGCGGGACCGGATCCGGCTCGGCGCCAGCGGCAAGGTGGCCACCGGAACCGATATCGTCAAGCGGCTCATCCAGGGCGCCGACTACACCAATTCGGCGCGCGCCATGATGATGGCCGTCGGCTGTATCCAGGCTCAGCGCTGTCACACCAACAAATGCCCGGTCGGTGTCGCCACCCAGGATCCGCGGCGGGCGCACGCGCTGGACGTCGCGGACAAATCGGTGCGCGCCCAGCGCTATCAGGAGGCGACGGTGCAGCAGGCCGTGCAGCTGATGGCATCGCTGGGAGTGGGTGAGCCCGGCGAGCTGAACCCCCATATGCTGCGCAAGAAGATTTCGCCGACGGTGGTGCAGTCGTATGCGGAGCTGTACGAGTGGCTCGCCCCCGGTGAGCTGCTGAGCGATCCGCCGCGCGGCTGGCGCATGGACTGGGCCGCGGCGGACCCGGATTCGTTCCGGCCGATGCCCGGTAAAGCATAGGAAGGGCGAATCGCCGAGAACGGGGGACACGTCCTATGAATTCTGGCCCGCTAAGGTTCCGTCGACATGCTCGCGCCCGGCCCGGGTCAGCCGGACCGGACAACACCGAGGGGACAACGGTGACAACGACCGCGGACCGGACGGCGACGCCCTTCCGGGATTGGCTGCTGGAAGGCGCCACCGACGAACGCTATTCGCAGCATCCGGGTCCGATGCGCAAACCGGGTGATGCCGAACACGAGCATTCCTGGTGGAAGGTGATGTGCCTGACCGGCGTCGACTACTTCTCGACCCTGGGTTATCAGCCGGGTATCGCGGCGCTGGCCGCCGGCGTGCTCTCACCGATGGCGACGCTGGTGCTGGTGGCGTTGACGCTGCTCGGCGCGCTGCCGGTATATCGGCGGGTGGCGAAGGAGAGCCCGCACGGCGGCGGTTCGCTGGCCATGTTCAGCCATGTGCTGCCCCGCTGGACCGGCAAGATCTTCATCCTGGTGCTGCTGGGTTTCGCGGCGACCGACTTCGTCATCACGATGACGCTGTCGGCCGCCGACGGTGCGGCGCATATCGTGGAGAACCCGTATGTGCCCAAGGCGTTCGACCATCACAACCTGCTGATCACGCTGGTGCTGCTCGCACTGCTCGCGGCGATCTTCCTGAAGGGTTTCGCCGAGGCGATCGGTATCGCGGTCGCGCTGGTCGGCACCTATCTGGCGCTGAATCTGGTGGTGGCGGTCGTCGGGCTGTACCAGGTGCTCAGTGCCAGCGGGCTGGTGGTGGATTGGACGCATGCGATGACCGCGCAGCACGGCAATGTGCTGGCCATGGTCGGCGTTTCGCTGCTGGTGTTCCCGAAGCTCGCGCTCGGCCTTTCCGGATTCGAAACGGGCGTCGCGGTGATGCCGCAGATCAAGGGCGCGCCCGGTGATTCGGAGGACAATCCGGTGACCAGGATCGCGGGCACCCGCAAACTGCTCACCACCGCCGCGCTCATCATGAGCACCTTCCTGGTGGTCACCAGCTTCATCACCGCCGTCCTGATTCCGGAGAAGGAGTTCCAGCCGGGCGGCGCGGCGAACGGGCGGGCGCTGGCCTACCTGGCCCACCAGCACCTGGGCGATCTGTTCGGCACCGTCTACGACCTGAGCACCATCGCGATCCTCTGGTTCGCGGGTGCGTCGGCCATGGCCGGGCTGCTCAACCTGGTGCCCCGCTACCTACCCCGTTACGGCATGGCGCCGGAGTGGGCGCGCGCGGTGCGGCCGCTGGTGCTGGTGTTCGCGGTCATATCCTTCGGCATCACTTGGTATTTCGACGCCGACGTCGATGCGCAGGGCGGCGCGTACGCCACCGGTGTGCTGGTGCTGATCACCTCCGCCGCCGTCGCCGTGACGATCTCGGCGGTGCGAAAAGGCGAGCACCGCAAGGTGATCGGCTTCGGCGCGGTCTCGGCGGTATTCGTGTACACCACCATCGCGAATATTTTCGAGCGGCCGGAGGGTGTGCAGTTGGCCTCGCTGTTCATCCTCGCGATCATCGTGGTGTCGTTCGTGTCCCGGGCCCGGCGCTCGTTCGAATTGCGGGCGCTGGAGGTGACATTCGACGACGCGGCGGCCGCGATGATCGATGAGGCCGCGGCGCAGGGCATGATCCGGATCGTCACCCACGATGTGGATCAGCGTCAGCCGGAGGAGTATCTGGAGAAGGCGGCCGAACAGCGGATAGAGAGCCACATCCCCGACGACGCGCCGATCATGTTCCTCGAGGTGATCGTCGGCGACGCATCGGATTTCAGCACCGAGCTGCGGGTCAACGGAATCGAGGTGGGTGGCTACCGCATTCTGAGCGTCGAGGCCACCGCCGTCCCCAATTCGATCGCCGCCATTCTGCTGGCCGTCCGGGATCGCACCGGGCTGGAGCCGCACGTGTATTTCGAATGGACCGAAGGCAATCCGCTGGTGAACCTGCTGAAGTTCATGTTCGTCGGCGAGGGCGAGGTGGCGCCGGTGACCCGGGAGATCATCCGGCGCGCGGTGCCGAATCCGGCCGAACGGCCGCACGTGCACGTCGACAGCTGATCCGAACCGCCGAGTGCGGCAACGGTTATCCCGAGCGGTCGGGTTTCGGCATTGCTACCATCGGGATGCCGCGCGGGATGGGGGTAGCCCGGTGGCGCGGACCGGAGGGGTGCGGTGGACGACGGCGCGCGGGCCAGGCTGGCGCGGGCATGGTGGCAGGAACTGGCCGAGGTGTCCTATCTGCCGATGCCGGCGCGCGCGGCCCGGCGGCTACTCGCCAGGCTGGTAAGCGATTTCGCGGCCGCGCTGGCCGCCGAACCATTCGACGCCGACGCGGGTGCGCCGATCGGGGCGGCGCTGGTCGAGGCGCGGCTCACCGGCGCACCGGTGCTCACCACCTCGGCGCGGGTGCTCGCGGAGCTGGCCGGGCCCGATGCGGCCCGATTCGCCGCGCTGCTCGCGGCTTTCGGGCGCGGCTACGGGGAAGCGTTGCAGCAGCGGCGATTTCGTGGCCGCGATGCGCTGGCCATGGACCAGGCGCGCCGCGCGGCCGAGGAACGGTTCCGGGTGGTGTTCGACAATGCGGCGGTCGCCATCGCGGTGGGCAGCGTCGACGGCACGGTCGTCGACGCCAATCGCGGGCTCGCCGATATGGTCGGCGTGCCGGTCGACTGTTTGCGCGGCCGTTCGGTATATGACTTCGCCCATCCGGACGATCGCGACGAGATCCGGAAACTGGTGTACGAGAAGCTGATTCCGGCGGGGGAGGGCACGGTGAACATGGAGCTGCGCACCGTGCGACCGGACGGCGGCCATGGCTGGGTCACCTTCGCCGTCACGTTCGTGCGGGGGATCGGCCGGGATGACGATTACCTGCTCGCGGTCGGCGTCGACAGCACCGAACAGCACCGGATGCAGGACGAACTGCACCGGCAGGCGCGCAACGACCCGCTGACCGGCCTACCGAACCGGCGTCACCTGTTGGAGCGAATCGAACTGCTGCTCACCGGGAACGGCGCGGAACGGCTCGGCCTGTGCTTCATCGATCTCGACGGGTTCAAGGACATCAACGACCGCTATGGGCACGGCGTCGGCGACCGGTTGCTCGCCGCCGTCGCACAGCGGTTGTGCGAAAGCGCCGCCCCGCAAGACGTTCTGGTGGCCCGCATCGGCGGCGACGAATTCGCCGCGCTGATCCCGCCGCCCGCCGACGACGACCGGGTCGCCGCGGTCGCCGAGGCCATGCTCGCCGCGCTGGCCCGGCCGGTTCCGGTCGGCAACAAGTTGCTGCGGGTCACCGCGAGCATCGGCGCGGTGACCGCGAGAGCCGCGGGCACACCGGCGGAATCGTTGTTCGACGCCGCGGATACCGGGCTCTACCAGGCCAAGGCGGACGGTAAGAGCCGCTGGGTGCGCAAACCGGGCCTTTCTGCGCCGTGCGGTGACCTACCTGGTGGCCGAGGCCGGTATCACCCAGTTTCTCGACCTCGGTTCGGGTATTCCGACGGTCGGCAATGTGCACGAGGTGGTGCACGCGCACGATCCGGCGGCCCGCGTCGTGTACGTCGACATCGATCCGGTGGCGGTGGCGATGAGCCGCATGATGCTCGACGGAAATCCGGCCGCCACCGCGGTCCGCGGCGATGTCAACGATATCGACGCGGTGCTGCGCGATCCGGAGGTCACCGAAATGCTCGACTTCGACCGGCCGGTCGCGGTGCTCGCGGTGGCGCTACTGCATTTCCTGCCCGATACCGCCCGGCCCATCGAAACCATTGCGCGCCTGCGTAATTCATTGGCATCGGGCAGCTATCTGGCGATCTCGCACGCCGGGAACGAGGGCCCGCCGGACCAGATGGCCGCCGCGCTGGAGCTCTACCGCCGCACGCCGACTCCGATGGTGCTGCGCTCGCGCACCGAAATCGCCGCTTTCCTGGCCGGATTCGAGCTGGTCGAACCGGGTCTGGTGTATCTGTCGCAGTGGCGGCCCGATCCGGACGATATCGTCGAGGTGCGCGATTTCGACGGCTATGTGGGGATCGGGCGCGTGGCGCGCTGAGTTGCGTTACCGCACTTGACGTTTGGTGATCACCACCGGCTTCGTCTCGGTGGGGATCGCGTCGAATGCCGACCGGGGGACGCCGAAGGCGGCGGCGAGGACCTCGCGCGGGACCGCGTTGAACGCGCCGACGATGCCGATATCGTCGTTCGGTTCCTTTGCGCTGGTGTTGAATACGACCAGCACCTCCAGCGGTGCGGTGGCGTCCGGATTTTCGAAGTAGTGGAAGAAGCCCTGCGGCGCGAAGACCAGATCGCCCTTGCCCGCGTCGAAGACGTCGTTGCGGTAGCCGCCGTCCGGATGGGTGCCGAGGATGGTCCAGCGCGCGGTGCCGGAGATCACGAAGTTCAGCTCCCACGCGGTCGGATGCCAGTGTGGTTCGCGCACGCCGCCCGGTTCGAGCCGGACGAAGTACACCGATCCGCTCTGCCCGGCCAGCACCGGGAAGTTGTCCTCGTGCGCGCCCTGCAGGGTGCCGCCGTCGAACCGGTTGGGTTCGGTGGCGGTGAGGTGGAACAGGTGGGGTGCGGTGTTGAGGTTGTCGTCCAGCGCGGCGGTGTTGGGGAGTTGATCCGCCGCGGCGGTCGATGCGTCGGCGACCAGTGCCGCGCCCACCGCGGCGCCGCCCAGCGCGGCGGCGCCGGCGCCGAGTAGCGCGCGCCTGTTCGGTTGGGCCGCAGTGTTTTCCGGTGTCGAATCGGTGGTCATATGCGGCGTCCTCCATTTTCCGGGTATGCGCGGAGAATCGGGTTCAGGTTATCGGTAGGCTATCGATGTTCGGCCGTTTTACGCACTGCCATTGTCCGCGAGTTCCGGCGGGTATGCGCGATGGTCGTCATCTTTTCAATCGGAAGCGTTCGACAGTGCTGAACGCCGGAAACGACGCGTAAACACTGGGTGCGGTTTCGCGTATCGATCTGTACATCGACCGGCCAGAAGCCGGGCCGGACCGGTTCACCTGACCGACCGATGATCATCGTCACGGCTAATTCTTGGCGAAGTGGCTTTACGGTGTACTCCAACTGGACGTATGACCATTACTGTGGCTGCGCCGGTCACTCGAAATCCCTCGGGGGTACACCCGAAAGTTCCAGGAAGAAGCACGTCAATGAAACGCAATTTCCGCACGCCGCGCGCCGTCGCGGCGATCATGGCAGCCGCGATCGTCGGGATCGGGTCGAATGCCGCGGTGGCCATGGCGGATCCGGGTAACGGTGTCGGCTCGCACGCGTCGGACACCGTCGGCTACGGCCCGGAACTCACCGACGAGGCGGCCGCCTTCGCCTACGGCCTGGCCAATCCGGATGTCGCTCCGCAGGGTGCGAACAACTGGTCGTGCCGCCCCGACGCCACCCACCCGCGCCCGGTCGTACTGGTGCACGGCACCTGGGCCAGCGCGTACGGCGCGTACGCGTACATGTCGCCGCGCCTGGCCAAGGCTGGATACTGCGTCTTCACCTTCAATTACGGCCGGGCCGACGCGCCGGGCGCCGGGTTGGTGCAGCCGACCATCGGCGCCACCGGCTATATCGAGGATTCCGCCGCGCAGCTGGCCGCCTTCGTCGATCGCGTGCGCGCCGTCACCGGCACCGCGCAGGTCGACGTCATCGGGCATTCGCAGGGCGGTGTGGTGATCCGGCAGTACCTGAAGTTCAACGGCGGCGCCGACGCGGGCGATCCGTCGCGCAACAAGGTGAAGAAGGTGATCACCTTCGGCGCGACGAACCACGGCACCACGCTGAGCGGATTGGGCAGCCTGCTGGGCGTTTTCAAGAATGCGGGCCTGGACCTGAGCGCGCCGACCGAAACGCTGATCGGCCACGCCGGCATCCAGCAGCTCATCGGCTCGCCGGTGCTGACCGAGCTGAACGCGGGCGGCGACACCATGCCGGGCGTCGAGTACACCATCGTCGCCGACCGCTACGACGAGGTGTCCAGCCCGTACACCCGCACCTACCTGCAGGCGGGTCCGGGCGCGCAGGTGCACGACGTATTGCTCCAGGACGGTTGCGATCTGGACACCTCCGACCACAACTCGATGATGTTCTCGCCGCGCGCCACCTCCATCGCACTGCAGGCGTTGGATCCGGTGGGTCACCCGAATCTGGTGTGCTCCCTCAACCCGTGGTTGCTCTGAGTCGATAGTTCGAATCGCCCGTGCCGGAATATGTTCCGGTGCGGGCGATTTCGGCGGTCTATCCGGCGGCCAGCCCGTCGAGGACGATGCGTAGATTGCGTTGCCACTGGTCGGAATCGGCGGTAAGCCCCAGCGTGTGCTCGCCGCTCGTCGCGCCCGCCAGCGCGAAAGCCACGTCCGCCCAGGCGATATCGGCGCGCATCGCGCCGGCCGACTGTGCCCGCTCGACCATGGCGCGCAGTTTGCCGCGCAGGTCGGCGAGTGTGCGCTCCAGGCAGGGTTCGGCGCCCAAAGCCGCTGCGACACCGCAGCTTTCGGCGCGCAGCCGGGCGTATTTCGTGGCGAATCCGGTGAATCCGCGCCAGGCGTCGGGGTCGGCGAGTCCGTCGTCGGCGGCGGCGAGTATTTCGTCGAGCACCTCCTCCAGTACGGCCCGCAGCAGCGCCTCGCGGGAGGAGATCCGGCGGTAGAAGGTGCCTTTGCCGACTCCGGCCCGCCGGGCGATCTCCTGCGCGGTGACCTCGACGCCGATCTCCGCGACGGCCTCGCGCGTCGCGGCGACGAGGCGTTCCAGATTGCGGCGGGCGTCGGCCCGCGGCGGGCCGTCCTGCTCCGCCAGCAGTCGATCGATCGCCGTCGTTGCGGCGTCGCGTGCGCTCATGACCGGCAAGCCTACCAAGTGGACTCTGTGGGTCCGGTTAGCGTAGCGTGCTTAAGCGGACCACATGAGTCCGCTTATTTCGAGGAGGAGCAATGGCGGATCCGATTCGCGTCGGCATCATCGGGGCCAATCCGGAGCGGGGCTGGGCGGTGCGCGCGCACATTCCGGCGCTACAAGCGCTGCCGGATTACAAGATCACCGCGGTCGGCACCAGCAGGCCGGAAAGCGCAAGGGCCGCCGCGGAATTGGTGGGCGGCGCGCACGCGTTCACCGATCCGCGGCAGCTGGCCGAACATCCCGACGTCGATCTGGTCGCGATCACGGTGAAGGTGCCCGCGCACGCGACGCTGATCCGCGCGGCGCTCGCGGCGGGAAAACACGTCTATTGCGAATGGCCGCTGGCCCTGACCACCGACGAGGCCGTCGAGCTGTCCGGTATGGCCGCGGCCGCGGGCGTTCGGCATGCCGTCGGATTGCAGGCCCGGTACGCCCCGGAGATCCGGCGGGCCCGCGATCTCATCGCCGAAGGCTATGTGGGGGAAGTGGTTTCGGCCACCGTCTACTCGCCGCGCGGCAAGGGCGCCGGCACGACGGTACCCGGCTGGGTGGCATACACCCTGGACGAGCGCAACGGCGCGGGCGTGCTGGAGGTGGCGGGCGGGCACACCCTCGACGCCGTGCGGTATCTGGTGGGCGATTTCGCCGAGGTGTCCGCGCAGCTGTCGATTCGGCACCCGCACAACACGATCGCGGAAACCGGCGAGCGGATCGCGGTCACCAGCCCGGACCACGTGCTGCTTACCGGCGCGCTCGATGGCGGTGCGGTGATCTCGGCGCATATCCATGACGCGAAGCTGACCGACGATCCGACCCGCGTCGCGATCTCCGGCACCGAGGGCGATCTGGCCATCGTCTCCGATGCGCGCCCACTGGGCGGCATCCAGATGAGCGAGCTGCGCCTGTTCGGTTCCCGCGGCGTACACGGAACCTGGCGGGAACTAGGCGAAAGAACCGGTCTCGCAGCGGAACTCGGCACCGAACCACGGAATGTGGCCGGGCTCTACGCGGCGCTGGCCGAGGATATCCGCACTGGTGCGCATACGGTGCCCACCTTCGCGGACGGGGTTCGCGTGCATCGGCTGCTGGACACGATCCGCCGGTCCGCCGAATCCGGTCGTCGGCTGAGCGCCCGCTGAAACCTTGGGCCACAAGGTATTTCGCTCGGTCGCGGCGCGTTGGTGGCGGACCGGGCGGTAGCGGGCGCGAATATGAAAATGGGCGTCGTTTGCTTCGCGAGATCAGTCGAATTTCGCGAACCGGGCGGGCCCGCGCCATTGTGGAAAGACAATAAATCGCGCCCCAGGGGATGGTGGAAACCCTGGGGCGCGACCGGGTGGATTTGCTACTTCTGTGCGTTGTTGTAGGCGGCGACCACATCCGCGGAGATTCGGCCACGGGCCGAAACCTTGTGGCCGTTCTTGCGGGCCCATTCACGGATTGCCAGCGACTGGTCCCGATCGACCGTGGAGCGGAAATCTTTCCCGGCGCCACGGGTCTTCGTCTTGAGACGGCCGGTGCGACGGGCGTTGTCCGCCCACGGCTCCAGGGCGGCGCGCAGCTTGCCCGCGTTCTTGGTCGACAGATCGATCTCGTAGGCCACGCCGTCGATTGAAAAGTGAACGGTCTCGTCCGCCTTCGATGTGCCGTCGAAGTCGTCGACCATCGTGACGGTTACTTTCTTGGCCATGAGGCAGTCCTTAGGGTAGGTGCGGGTATTTCCTTCGAATGCTAATGCGGATACCCAATTATTCCAAATCCCATTCAATCGAGTTTGCTATGGCCGGTTGTGGATTTTGCAATGCGGCGGATTCTTTCGGTTCCGCGGCCCGGTTCGCGCTCCGGCCATACGCTGGCTGCATGGTGAACCAGACCAGTACGCAACCGTCCCGCAGGCACGACCACCCCTTCGTGCCGTACGCACCGCCCCGCCTCGATCAGACCGAGGGCATCCTGCGCGGCGAGACCTTCCACGAATTCCTCGAAACCCGGCGCAGCGTGCGATTCTTCGCCCCGGATCCGGTTCCGCGCAGGATGATAGAACTCGCCGTCGCGGCGGCGAATACCGCACCGTCCGGCGCGCATCACCAGCCGTGGAAGTTCGTCGCGGTCGCCGATCCAGCGGTGAAACACCGGATTCGCGTCGCGGCCGAAGAGGAGGAGCGGATCAACTACGAGGGCGGGCGGTTACCCGAAGCCTGGCGTGCGGCATTGGCGCCACTGGAGACCAACTCGGACAAGTCCTATCTGGATGTGGTTCCGTGGATCGTGGCGGTTTTCGCGGAGAAGAGCACCCCGCAACCCGACGGTTCGCTGCGCAAGAACTACTACGTCAACGAGAGCGTCGGCATCGCGTGCGGAATGTTCATCGCCGCGCTGCATTCCATGGGCCTCGCGACGCTCACCCATACCCCCAATCCTATGGGCTTCCTCTCCGAGATTCTGGGGCGTCCGGGTTCCGAACGCCCTTACATCCTCTTCCCGGTGGGCTATCCCGCGCCGGATTGCGAGGTACCGGATCTGAGCCGTAAGCCGCTGCGGGCGGCATTGGAGTTCTACCCGGAATAGCCTCAGCCGAAGAGCCCGCCCAGTATTCCGCTGTTTTCTCCGGCGCGTTCCCCGCCGCCCGCGCCGCCGATGATCCCACCGGTGGGAACTTCGGACGGTTGCACGATGACGAATCCGTGGCCGGAGAACGACAGCGTGATTCCCTCACCGGTGCTGCGCCCGATGAGCCTGCCGAGCCCGAACGAATCATTGCGTTTGATTCCGGTCTGCAGGCTCGACGACCAGGCAACCGCGGCCTGCGGATCGGCATAGGTCGGCTGATCGACGTTCAACACCACCGGATGGCCGTGCGTGGTGATGGCGATGCGGCCGCGTCCGGTGAAAACACAGTTGAAAAGGCCCGCATTACTGGTGAATCCGGCCGCGCCCTGCACCATGCGGATGTTATAGGTGAGCGTCGGGTCGAAGGCGAGCACATTGGCGCCGTTGATGGTGAGTCCGTCGGTGCCGTCCAGATCGATGATGTGCACATCGGTGGCGGCATTGGCGAGGAATAGATCGCCGCGGCCGGACACCTTCATCAGCGGCACGCCCTCACCGGTGAGCCGCTGCTGAATCGCCCGTCCGATACCGCCGGCGCCTAGCGCCTGGAAATGCAGATCGCCCTGGTAAGCGACCATCGAACCGGCGCGGGCCATGACCTCGCCATTGAGCCCGACGCGAATCATCTTGCTGCCCTGCACCTGAATGCCGGCGCCCGCGACCTCGGCGTGCTTCTGGGCGAATAGTTCGCTCTGCATGGGCATGGCTCCTTGCTGGAATGCGGGCTGGGCGGGTGTCGGGTATGGGGGCGGTGCACCGTATGCGGGTGCCGCCGGATTCGGGACCGGAGGGTATTGCCCGGCCGGTGGATTGGCAGGAGGGTATTGCCCGGGCGGCGGATATGGGGCACCCGGCGGAATCTGCGACTGTGGAATCCGCGCATGCGGAATCGGTGCCTGTGGATTCTGCGCGCCAATGGGATTCGGCGTGCCGGGCGGAACCACTGCCTGCGGATTCGGTGCCGCAACCGGATTCGGCGGCGGCGCGGGTTCCGGCTCGTCGTCGACGTTCACCCCGAATGCGGTGGCGATTCCGGCCAGACCATTGTCGAAACCCTGGCCGACGGCCCGCACCTTCCACGCACCCGCGCGGCGGTATATCTCGACGCATACCACCGCGGTCTCGGTGGTGAGCCCGGTCATCGGGAAAGCGAGTGCGCCGGAATCGGATTCGATGGTGGCCCGCAGCGTGCCGACGCCCGCGAAGGTCGCGGGACCGCTGCCGTCGAGGCTGGCGGTGATCACCACCTTGTCGATATCGGCGGGCAGCGCGGAGGTTTGTACATCGACGACGTCACCGGCGCCGCGGCCGTGCCGGTAGACGACGCCGGGGCCGACCGGTTGGTTGAAGAAGATGAAATCGCCGTCGGACCGCACCTTTTCGTTCGCGCCGAGCAGCAGCGCCGATACGTCGACACCGGCGGAGCAGGTGACGGTGATCGAGAGCCGGTCGGCTGGAGCCGGGCGATTCTCGCCGCGGGCAAGTGTCGTCACGATAGACCGTCCCCCTGCTGGTGGAATTGTCCAATTCTCCAACGGTTCACCACTCAAGTGTGTCCCGTGTGCGCGCGGCGCGTCCACTTGCCCCCTCGGCCCTGTGTCGAAGTCCCCGGTACGAACGGTTCGGTCTGGTCCAGCATGCCGCGCTGGCTTTACAATTCGCAGGTCGGATGCTCGCGAACTCCGCGGTGCAGCGGATTTCGGCTCCTGGATCGCGAGCGCGCGGGCCCGGCGCGAAGTAGGCTCGGTGTGTCGAATCATGCCGCGACAGCGAAGTATTGGTTTCCGTGAGGGGGAACAGTGGACACGCTGAAGCTCGACCCGGCGGCGATGGCCGCCTACACGAAGATCGCGGAGACGGTTTCGCAGCAGCTGGCATCGGCGGCGCAGGTCGCGGGCGGCGCGGTGAATCCGGAGCGATTGTCGGCCGATCTCGGATTGATCGGCGCCCAGTTCGCCCAGCGGTTCACGGCGGCGGTGACGGAACATCAGCAGGCGCTGTCCACCGCGGGCCGCCTGGTCGCCGCCTATGGTGCGGTGCTGCGCGGATACAGCGCGGATATGCACGCCTCCGATGTGGATACCGCCGCGAAGCTCGACCGGGCGAAAGGGGAACTGGCATGAGGAGATTGGCCACCCTGCGGCGGCGCCCCGCCGCGGCGCCCACCCGAGAACCGGTCCGCCGGACAACTTCCAGCGATCCCGAGGTGGATCCGCCGATCGTCGCCGCGCTCGTGCAGCCGATGCTGCGGCTGCGCGCATCGCTCGGCACCGGCGCGTCCACACCCGATCCGGCCATCACCCGAGCCCTTTCCGCCGCGTCGGCGCAGGCGGCCGATACCGAGGGCCCGCACCGCGACGGTCTGCACGCCCTGGAATCGACCTGGTCCTCGACCGGCGCCGACGCCGCCGTGCCCGCGCTGCGCACCACCCAGACCCAGATCGGCGACATCTCCGATCGCGGACCGGCCTACCTGTCGGTGCTTTCCGCTGCTCAGTCGACGAGTTCGCGTGCGGCGCAACGGGTCGACCAGATCATCGCCGACTTCCGCAGGGATGCCAAGCAAATTCTGGGCAATGCTTCGTCGGCGCCGGAGGCCGATGCCGTGATCGCGCGGGCCACCCAGGCGCTGCGCGATGCCGTCAGCACGGTGCGGGCCGCGCAGACCGAAATGGACACCCACACCCAGACCCTCGACGGTATGGGCCCGCTCACCGTCACCCAACCGGCGGGCATCGGTACGACGCCGTCCACCCAGTACGTCCCGGGCACCGGAATCGGCACGGGCGTCGGCACATACGGCACCGGCGTTCCCGGTCAGCAGCTCGATCCGGTGCAGGCCGCGCAGTTGCAGGTCCAGCAGCAGCTGATCTCGGCGGGCGTGCAGGTCGGCACCGCGGCCATCAATGCGGGCGTCAACATCGGCACCCACCTGATCGATAAGATCGTCGAAATCGGCACGCACGCCATGGATACCGTCGGCTCGTCGGTGGACAAGGTGATCGATAAGGCGATTCCGGAGTTGATTCATCCCGGTTCCACCCAGCCACAGGGTACGAGCGGCGACAATCCGAGCACCGGCACGCCGGGTACGCCCGGGGTTTTCGACTTCGGCAAGGGCACCGGGACCGGTAACGCCTCCGCGCCCGCGCCGTCGTCACCCCTTATCGCGCCGAACGCGCCGAAACCGGCCCCGAATCCGGCGCCGTCCCAACCGCCCTTCCAAACTCCCGCCGCCGCGGATCGACCACCCGCTCCCGCACCTGCCAAACCCGATCCGGCACCCGCGCCCGCGCCCAAACCGTCGGCCGACACTCAGGCCCAGCCCGCACCGACCGGCGGCATGGTGGTGCCGGCGGTGCCGGGCGGCGGCGATCAGGAACACAAACCGAAGGACGGTCAGCTCGGGGTGACCGTGCCCGCGGCGCAGGAGACGGTTCCGGTCGCCGTAATCGGCGACTTCGGCGATGACACGCTCTGATTCGAACGAGCCCGGCCAGGAACACAATCCGTTCGACACCGGTCTACCCATGCTGCGGTTGCCCGCCAAGTCGCAGCCGAAGCGCAAGGTGCGCCGCGGTTCCGGCCGGCGCGCGCCGCGACCGGAGCCGAACCAGGGAGTGAGAGCGGTGCGCGGCGACGAGGATTGGCAGCGCTGGCTCGATCCGGCGCCGGAAAAGCCGGTGATCGAGCCGGAGCCGGAGCCGGGCCGGTACCGACGCGACCCGGCCGACGCCGAACCGTATGAGGAGAACCGCACCGTCGTGCCGTCGATCATCGACCGCACCGGCGGCAATCCGGGGCTCGGGCTGCGGCGGCCGCGGCGGCGCGACGAACCGGCGAGCAGCGGGAATCGGTTGCTGCCGGTATTGATCGCGCTGGGCGTGACGGTGGCGATCGTCGCGGTGGTGCTGGTGGCGTTCAAGGCGTCCGGCAAGACGAAACATCCGTTGGCGCCGACCACCTCGTCGGTGGCCGCGCAGCCGACGGCGGGTTCGTCGGCCGCCGCGACGAGCGAGCCGGCGTCGGCGGTGGCGACGCCGGGCTGCGCGCAGCAGCGGACACCGGATGTGGTGTCCGGTACCGATCCCGGCGGCACCGGTGATGGACCGTCGGCGATCCTCGCCTTCGAACGCGCCTACTACGTGCAGCGTTCCGGATACGCGGCGCGCGCCGTCGTCGCCCCTGACGCCACCGTGCCCCCAGCCGAACAGATCCAGCGCGGGATCAATCAGATCGCGGACGGCACCCGCTACTGCGTGCGGATCACCCCGACACCCGGCGGCGACGGCGGACAGACGCGGTGGCAGGTGCAGCTCACCCAACAACAGCCGGGGCAGGATCCGCAGACCTTCACCCAGGTGATCACCACCCGCACCACCGCGGATCGCACGCTGATCACCGCGATCAGCGCCGGCTGACGCACAGCCCACAGAATTGGTTGTTGCGCAAGCCTTTCCGGCTGATTAATGTCGCCGGTGGACGCGCGAAGACACAGTTCGGTATGGGTTAGTCCGAACGGCGCTTGTCGCTCGAGCAGCGCACCCCCCACGGGTGCCACCTGTGCGTTCCTTCCATTGTTGCGTTATGTGAAGGGACGAATTCGTCATGCTCCATGTCATGATCGCCGGCGCCGGATTGGGCGGGATGGCGCTGGCCCAGGGGTTGCGCCGGGCCGGAATCGAGGTCACCGTCTTCGAACGGGATGCGACGCTCACCGCGCGGCGGCAGGGTTACCGGCTGCATATCGATGCGCTCGCCCACGCGGCGCTGCGCCGGCTGCTGCCCACCGAGAACTTCGAATTCCTCGACGCCACAGCCGGTTTGCCGAAACCTCGGTTCACGGTGCTGGACCGAGACAGCCTCGACGCGGTCTTCGTGCAGGACTCGACCGAGCCCATCGATCTGGCGGTGGACCGGCTGCTGCTGCGGCAGACCCTGCTCGCGGGCATCGAGGACCGGGTCGTCTTCGGAAAACAGCTGTGCGACTACGAGATCGGCTCCGACGGGCGGATAACCGCGCGATTCGCGGACGGCGACACGGTCACCGGTGACGTGCTGATCGGCGCCGACGGTGTGAATTCCGCTGTGCGCCAACAATATCTGCCGAACGCCAGGGTGGTCGACACCGGGCTGCGGGCACTGTACGGAGTGGTACCGCTGACGGCGGAGGTGCGAAACCTGTTGGACGACAACATGTTGGGCATCTTCACCATCGTTCCGGGGCCGGAGCGGACGCATTTGGGCGTCGCGCCGGTCGAATTCCGGGAATCGCCGGAAACCGCGGCGGCACGGTTGACGCCGACGCTGCGTCCGCTGTCCACCGCCGACTACCTGACCTGCTCCTTCGGCGCCCGCGCCGAATGGTTCGGCCTGCCGGACACCCGGCTCCTCCGCGAGCTCGACGGCCCGGCCCTGCATTCGATAGTCGTTGCCGCGGTAGCGAATTGGCATCCGCGGTTGCGCGCCGTCGTCGACCGGATCGATCGGTCGGCGATGTTCGCGCTACAGATCCGCTCCGCCGTCCCGATCGCCCCATGGCCGACAACCCCCATCACGCTGCTCGGCGACGCCATCCACGCGACAAGCCCCGCCGCGGGCGCGGGCGCCTGCGTGGCCCTGCGCGACGCCGCCAACCTCCGCGACGCACTCGTCGAGGCCGCCACGAACGGCAACCTCATTGCGGCCCTGCGCAATTACGAACACCAAATGATCGACTACGGATTCGCCGCCGTCCGCCTCGGCGCCACCAACGGCACCCGCTTCCTCGGCCAGGACCCCCTCCCGATCGACTGAGCGCGGCCCGTCGCGTCGGGGCCCTACTCCTCCGGCTGCTCGAATTCGGCTGCCCAGTCGGTATTCTCGGCCGCGACGATGGCCTCGACGCGCTCGGCCAGCAGCGTGCGGCGGTTGCCGCTTCGATAGGGGCCGCTGTGCGTCAGGTAGAGGTGCTTCTCCCGTTTGAGCGCCTCGGCGGTCAGGCGGTAGCGCAGCCAGTTGGACTGCCACTGATACAGCTGCTGCGCCCCCTCCGCGACGACGATCGAGGCCGCGATGATCGCGGTGAGCACGGCGGGCGCGGCGAGGGCCGCGACCGGCACCGCCGCCCCGACCACGATCTGCCCCAACTTCACCAGCTTGTACATTCGTTGCGCCGCAGCGCTTCTCGCGCTGTACCACTGCAATTGCTCAACAAGCCGTAACCACACCGGGTCGGTCTCGACGCCCGGTCCAGGTGTCTCCACACACCACTCATAGCACGGGAATCCGCCGCGCGGGTGCGAAAAACCATCCGGGCACTAGCATTGTTCGTACGACGCGGCTGAGGGGTGCGGGAGGTGCGTCAGCATGGGTGAGGAGATCGAGGCGGCCGACGGCATGTTGAATATCGCCGCGACTGCGCTCGCGACGAATTCGCTCGGCCCCGGTCGCCGGGCCGTCGTCTGGGTGCAGGGCTGCCCGTTCAGCTGCCGCGGATGTATTGCGCCGGAATGGATTCCGTTCCGGACGCAGCGGCTGGTCCGGCCCGGTGAGCTGGCGGCCGAACTGTTGCGCGGACCAGCGTTCGACGGGCTTACGCTCAGCGGTGGTGAGCCGATGGCGCAGGCCGCCGGGCTGGCCGAGTTGGTGCGGCACGTGCGCGGTGAAAAGGATGTCACCGTCGTCTGTTTCACCGGCTTCACGTTGCGGCGGCTGCGGCGCGACCCGCCACTGCCCGGGGTTGCGGAGCTGCTTTCGGTGGTCGACGTGCTGATCGACGGCCAGTACGTGGTCGCGCGAAACGACGGGCGCGGGCTGCGCGGCAGCACCAACCAGCGGGTGCACCGGCTGACCGATCGGCTCCGGGACTGCGGCTACGACTTCGAAAATCGGCCGAGGTCTGCCGAATTGCGAATAGACGAGCGGGCGGTGACGCTGATCGGTGTCCCGCCGCCCGGACTGTTGGAAACGCTGGACGAGGTGATCGACGGTTTGCCGGGCGGTGCGCGATGACCGGCGCGGTACGGGTGTTCATCTCATACGCCAAGGCGGATCGGGCGCACTCCGACGCGGTACGAAACCTGTGGAACTTCTTGCGGCAGAACGGAATCGACGCCAGGCTCGACCTTCCCGCCGCCGGTCGACGACAGGATTGGCCGGTCTGGATGCAGCGTGAGATCGAGGCCGCGGATTACGTGCTGGTGGCAGCTTCGGCCGCATATCGAGCCAGCTCCGACCGGCGGGCCGCGAACGGAGCGGGCCGGGGCGCGAACTACGAGGCCGCACTGCTGCGCGAATTGATCTACGCCGATCGGGAAAAATGGTACGGCCGCATTCTTCCGGTGCTGCTGCCCGGCGCGACGGCCGACGATATTCCGGTATTCCTCGGCCCGTACTCGGGCAGCAAGTACACGGTGCGGGATTTCACCGTCGCCGGCGCGGAGAAGCTGCTGCGGGTACTCACTCGGCAACCGGAGGATCCGGAACCGATGATGGCGAAAGGCGTTCCGAAACTGCCACCGCGTTCGAGCGGATTACCCGGGGCTACCGGAGAATTGGCCGTCGCGTTTCTCGGTGCGAGTCCCTTCGACATCGCGCTCGGCCGGGTGCGCGGCGATCGGGAATTCCAGGCGATTGCCCGGGTCGCGCGGCGGGGTGGTTTGCGGGTCGCGGCCCGAACATTGAGTACTGCGGGCGATATCGGGAAGCTGCTGGAGGAACGGCCGGATATCGTGCACTGCTGCGGCGCATTCCGCAGCGCGGACCGCGCGATCCTGCTCGCGGATCCGACCGCGCAGCCGCACGTCATCTCGATCGACGGGCTGGTCCAGCGGATCGGTCTGGCGAGGGAATATGGGCGGCCGCTACCGCGGGTGATCGTGTTCTCCATCGGTGCGAGTGCGGAATTCGCCACGGATTTCACGGATTTCGCCGAGACCGTGATCGCGTGGCGCGGTGCGATCGACGCCGACTGCGCTCGTTCCTTCGGTTCCGTGTTCTACGGGGCGCTCGCTCGCGATCCGCACTGCGATATCCGCGGCGCCGCGCGGTTGGCGGCCCGCGATACGGCGGCAGGTAACGGTTGCGACACTTTTGCCGACCAGATGGTTCTATTGGGTGACTGAGTCCCGTTCTCTCGCCGGATAATTCGCGGGAAGTGTAAAAGTCAACCCATCGGAAACCGGGGCGAACTCCCGTATACTCGCGCTGGCAACGAAGCGCGGAATTCGACCGCGCCGATCGCCGAAGTGGGGTGGGAGAGCTATGAGTGGCCGTAAGCGAATCTATGTCGCGGAAGCGGATTGGAATAGGTTGCAGGCCGATGCGCGCAAATTGGCGCAGGTGAACCGAGATCTGCCGAAGCTCGTCGATCAGCTACGCACGCAGACCGAGCGGGACCTCGCGCATTCCATGGCCGAGGTCGAGGCCAGACACGATCGCTTCGAGACGGCGCTCACCGACTTGAGCGATGCGACCCGGGCGGCCGAGGAGCGCACCGCGCGGCGGCTACGCGACACCTCGTCGGCGATCCTGTCCCGGGTGCGCGATCAGCATGCCCGCCTGCGCGGTGAAACCGCCGCGGCGCTTCGCAAGGACCGGGAAACCTGGCAGCGCGAACTCGCGGACGAACGGGCAAGGCGCACCGAACAATTGGCGGAATTGGATCGCAAGGTGACCGCGCTCGCGGACGATCGGTCGCGCGCCGCGCGGCTCACCGAAACCTATCTGAACGACGCAGCGATACTGCGCGCCCAAGTGGCCGAGTTGCCGCACGAACGGTACTTGCCCGGCAAATTGGCTGAACTGGATGCGAAACTGCGGTCCTTGCAGGCCGATCGGGACGGCGGCGGGTTGGATGCGTTCCTGCTCGCCAACGCGCGGGACTTCTGTCAGGAGATGGGCGCGCTGCGCTCCGAACTCGTGCTGCTCGACACCGAATGGCGCGCCTGCCGCATCGCGGCGGAGACCGAACTGCTCCGCCTGCAGGGCGTTATCGAAGGCAATGCGACGCTGGACCCGGAAATCATCTTCGAAACGGGCGAGGCGGTGGCGCGGCCCGATGTCGACTACTGGTCCAGGGGCGCACTGAAAAGGCTTGCCGCAGAAGTGACTACGCTGCTGGCGCAGGTGCGTGACGATGAGCTGCCGCTGACGACCGATGCGCTGCGGGAGCTACTCGCGAGCCGGGTGCCGGAATTGGACCGGCGGCTCGATTCGGTGGTGGAGCAGGCGGTTACCGGATTGCGCTCCTCGCAGCTGCGCGCGAATCTTGCCGACCTCATCGCCGATGCGCTGGACCGCCGCCACCATTATCAGGTGGTCGAGAGCGATGTCGGCTACGCGGACGCCGATCAGCGCGGGGCATTTCTGGCCAAGAGCGCCAACCACGTCACCGGCAGCGAGATCGTCATCGAGGTGGCGCCGGGGGAGACCGACGACCGCCCGCCGACGGTGCGGCTGCACAACTTCGACGGCGACGTCGCCGAGGAGGAGCGGACGGTGCGCACGGTATCGATCCATGACAGCGTCCTGGAACGTACGGGCATCGATCTGCGGTCCGCGGAGGAGGCGTCGGAGCCGGATGTTCGGGTGCGGGACGTCGCACAGTTGGTCCGACGGAAGGGCATGGCCACCGAGGCGGTGTGAACAGGGGCGAAGCGATGACCGAGTATCCACCGGGGCGACCGGCCGCGCCGATGGCGATGCCCGAGCGGCTGACCGGCGCCACCCGGCCGCTTCCCGGCGAACCGTTCTGGGTTCTGCACGGCTCCGGTTTGTCCGATCTGCTCGTCGGCGCCGATCTGCGGCCGCGGTCGGTGGAGGAAATGCTTTGGGAAATATTGCATTTCGAAGGCTACGAGCGGATCGTCTTCAGCGACTACCGACAGCCGGTGTACTTTCGGGATGCGCGCTCGCGCGGGCTGACCCGCGGCGCCGATCCACCGCCTTCCGAATCATCTAGGCGGACAAGTCGTTTCGCTGGACCACTCGGCAAAGCGATGCTGTTGGATACCCGGACGGCCGAGCGGGTCGCGCCCGCACTGCCGCGCGGCGCCGCCACCGACACCGAGCGGCTGCGGATGCTCGACGGTCTGATGACACAGCCCGCGCCGCGCACCGCCGTGGTGGTGCTCGCGGCCGAGACCTGGCTGCCCGATATGCCGCCGGAGGTGCAGCGCTCCGCCGCGGAAATGTTCGTCCGGTGGAGCTCGGGCCGGGCGGCGACGCGCAATACCTGTGTGCTGCTGTTCAATCGAACTGAATTCGCCGGCGTCGTAGAACTGCTGCATCAGCAGAGCTATGCGCCGCAACTGGCTGATCGAATGGCCGAATTGGCGAGCCGCCCTGTGCCGGTGATCGGCCGGATCGACGACCCGGCCGAGGCCGAACTCGGCAGGCTGGTGCACTACGTTCGACTGCTGAACGGATTGCGCATCGGCGATTGGGCCGGCCTCGGTCACCTTATGAGAGTGATGGCGGCACAACGGCTTCAGGTCCGGAACTGGTGGCCGGAGTTGGTGTCCTGTGCGGAACGGGATATACCGCTGACCGTCGCCGCGCTGGAACGGGACGGGCTGATCAAGGTGGTAGTGCCGGAGAGCCGGGATATCTGGCGCGAACTCGATGGCATGGTCGGGCTACGGCCGGTCAAGGAGTTCTTCGTCGCGCATCGCAGCGCGCTGGCGGCCGAGGCGGCGTTGCGAGTGGCCGGACGCGGCACCGGACGCGAACCGGTTTCGCCACATCTGATCTTCCGTGGCAGTCCCGGAACCGGAAAAACGATGGTGGCCAGGATGATCGGGGAACTCTACCGCGATCTCGGGCTGCTGCGCCGCGGGCACCTCGTCGAGGCGAAGGTTTCGGATCTGGTGTCGCCGTATGTCGGTGACACGCCGACCCGAACAGAAGCGGTGGTGCGGCGCGCGCTCGACGGCGTGCTGTTCATCGACGAGGCCTACCGGTTGAACAGCGACCGCGGTCTGGAAGCGGTGAACGTACTGCTCGCGGATATGGAGAATCTGCGGGACCGGCTGGTCGTCATCTTGGCGGGCTATCCGGACCGGATGGCCGACCTGCTCACCTGGAATGAGGGGCTGTCCAGCAGGATCCCGCCCGGCAATCGGGTCGAATTCCCGGATTTCGAACCGGATGAGCTGCTGACGATTCTGCGTCAGCAGATCGAGGACCGGATCGGGATTCCTTGTGCGCCTGAACTTCTCGAAGAATTGCGGGCGGTCACCCGCAATCTGTACCTCACCCGTGACGAGACATTCGGCAACGCACGCACGATGCGCGAACTCGCCGCGGACATCCTGCGGGGTTGGGCGGTGCGGACGCGCCCGACACCCGGCTGCGATATCGCACCGGCCACGATCGACGACATTCCGCCGCATTACGAGAAATACCGTAAGCACGCCGAATCGCTGGATCTGGTACTCGCCGAACTGGATCCGATGATCGGCCTGGGCGCGGTCAAGCAGGCCGTGCGCGAACTCGCGCTGGTGCTGCGGCTGCGCCAGCAGCAACCGCACCGCCGCAGTGAACTCGCCGCGCCGCACATGCTCTTCCTCGGTCCGCCGGGTACCGGCAAAACCACGGTCGCGCGGTTGATGGGCCGGATCTTCGTCGCGCTGGGTCTGCTGGTCAAGGGGCATGTCGTGAGCGTGACGCGGGCAGATCTGGTTGCCGGCTACGTCGGGCAGACCGCCGAGAAGACGCGGGCCAAGGCGATGGAGGCGCTCGACGGCGTGCTGTTCGTCGACGAGGCGTACGACCTCGCCGGACGCGGCGCCAACGATTTCGGGTCCGAGGCCATCACCGAACTGGTCGCTCTCATGGAGAACTATCGCGGCCGATTGTCGGTGATCGCGGCCGGTTACCCGCGGGAGATGATGTTGTTCGAACGAGCCAATTCGGGATTGGCGTCGCGGTTCACCCACCGCCTCGAGTTCGCGAATTACACGGTGCCGGAACTGCGCTCGATCTTCGAATACATGGCGCACCACGAACATTTCGAACTCGCCGAGGGGACGCAGGCCAGGGCGGTGCGCTGGCTGGAGGCGGAGCGCGAGGCCGAGGGCGAATACTTCGGCAACGGCCGGTCGGTGCGGAAATTGCTGGGCCTGGTCGAGACTCGGCTCGCGGTGCGCATCGGCGGACTGCCGCCGGATCAGCTGGCCGCGCACAGCACGCTGATTCTTCCCGTCGATGTGCCGGAGCCGGAATGACCTCGACCGTCATGACCTGTCCGGTATGTCTCGGCGCGATCGGCGACGAGGCGGCCTGCGCACGGTGCGGGTGGGTGCTGTCCGCCGGACCGTGGCTCGGCCCGATCGGCGACGCGGTGCGCGACCGGTTCGATCGGGAAATCGCAACGGTGGCACGGCGTTACGACCTGTCGGCGGTCGCGCGGGCAGGAGTGCTCGGTGTCGCGGATGAGTTGGTCGCCGAAATGTGTGCGCTGGTGCGTGGCGGCGAAGCCGCCGAGGACGAGCTGGCCGCGGTGCGGGTCGGGGTCGAAGTCCCTGCGCGGCAGTCGGTTTGGGAGGCATCGGTGCGGGCGCTGGTGTGGGTGAGCATGGAACCGTTGCGGCGCACGCTGGTTCTGATCGATATCGGATACGAGGACGTCCGGGTGCTCGAGTTGTCCATCGATCCGTTGGGTGCGCCCGTGACCGATGGTCCGCCGCACCGGATTCAGTGGGGGTCGCTGTTGACCGAGCGGCCCGAGTCGGATGCGGCGGCGATGCTGCTGCTGGCGGGCGGTATCGGGGAAGGCTATCCGCCCGGATACGGCATCGACGCCGCCGCATGCGCCCGGCTCCTGCCGACGGCATCCGGTTCTCATTCCAAAGTGCAAGTACTGCACCATCTTTCGGGATGGGCGATGCCGGACCGGATCGCCGCCCGGTTCGCTCCGACCGTTGCATGGGTGCATGGGCCGGTCGATGACCGGTTCGCCGCCGCCGGGGTGCGTGGGCGGCAGCTCGATGACCGGGTCGCGGTCGCCGAGGTGCACGGGCCGCGGCTCGACGAACGGTTCGCCGGGGTGCTCGCCGCGCAAATGCCGCTACTGACCCAGCACGGGCTCGTCGTCGTCGAGGTCGATGCGGCCGGGAATACCCGTCCACGGGTGCATCCGCTGTTCCGGGCGGGGGCCACCGCGGCATCCACGCGAGTCGCCTCGGCGGACATCGCTGTTCCGGGCGATGCGAGCGAACTCGTGCTCGCCGTTGTCGCCGGCGCCGTGGACACCCCGCCGCACCGGTGCACACCGATCGTCGTTGCCACCTGCCCGATGCCCGACGAGCCCACCGCCACACTGGAATTCATGCTAGGCGGGCCGGGCGAGGTGATCATCTCCAGACCACAAGGGAGCCGCACCGACTCGGTCGCGCTGTCCGGCTGGCCCGCCGTACTCGATGAGATCCCACCGGTCCACCGGCCGTTGCGACACGCATTGGATCTGGTCTTCGCCATCGAATTGGGTGGTACCGAAACAGCTTTGGCGCACCGCCGGAAGCTGATCACCGCGACGATCGATCTGCTCGCCGATCGGCGCCCCGGTCAGGGCGCGGTGCGGGTCGCGCTCATCGGCTATGCCGACCACGTGGGACACGGCAGGCAGCGAGTGCTGCGGATACATAACTTCGAAGCGCTCGACACCGCCCGGAGGGCCGCCGAAAACCTCAGCGCCACACCGCTGATCGAGCCATGGGCGGCCCCGCTGGAGGACGCCCTCGCGGCCGCGGCCCGGCTGGCCTGGCGGTCGTCGCCGGTCGAGCGGCGCATGGTGATCGTCGGCAGCCGTCCACCGCACCTGCCGACCCACGACGACGCGGCGCGCTGCCCCAACGGCCACGACTGGCGCGAACAACTGAAACGCGGAAAGGATTCGGGTGTGCGATATCTCGCGGTCTGGGATCCGCCGGCCGGGATGGATGCCGATAGCGCGACCACCAGGCGAGCCATCAAGGTGTGGCAGCAGCTCAGCGCGCCGCACCGGACGATTCGACTCAGCGGCGCCGTCGCCGAATTCGTCGCCATCCGCGCCGATCTACTAGGGCGAGTGGAACGCACCGCGCCCCTGCGATTTCCGATTGTGCCCGGGCGAACAGATCAGGAGAACATTCGATGACCGGCCCACAACAGCCACCGCCGCCCGCCCAGATGCGCCTGGGCATCTGGGGTCCGCCCGGCAGCGGGAAGACCACCTACCTCGCCGCGCTCAAACTCGCCACGCTACGCAGCGAACTGCCCGGGAACTGGATCATGAACGGCGCCGACGATGTTTCGACCGCCTTTCTCGAGGAGTCGATGCGCAAACTCACCGAGGATCGCACCTTTCCGACCGCCACCGAGAAACATAAACATATGCTCTTCCGCTTCACGGGTGAACAGCACATGGTGCGCGGAACCCTCATCAAGCGTGATGTAGTGGAGCGCAACGCGTTCGAGTTGGATGTGCTCGATGCGCCGGGCTGGCTCTTCGGCCTGCAGGAGGATCGGCCGCAGCACGACGCGGATGCGTCGGCGATGAAACTGCCGGATGACGGGGGCCTCGCCTTTCCGGACGAGCCGGAGAGTGAACTCGAATTACCGGATGCGGTGACCAACGATATCGAGGAGCTCGTCGATCACCTGCAAATGTGTCAGGGCATCATCTATCTGTTCGATCCGGAGCGTGACAGTCGCGAGGGCGACGCCTTCAAGTACTTCCACCCGATTCTGGAGAAACTGGCCGCACGGATCTTCCAGGGCGGCTATCCGGGTACTCGGCTGCCGCAATGGGTCGCCGTATGCATCACCAAATTCGACCAGCCGAATATCTATAAGCTGGCGCGCCACGGCGGGTTCACCGTGCAGAGCTCGCAGCCACCGTATCTGCCGATGGTGGAGAACTGGCGGGCTCCGCACTTCTTCGAATGGCTGTGTAAGGATGAGCAGACCAACACCGATCTGGTGGCGCGAGGGCTGCGAAACCACTTCGATCCGGCCCGTCTCGGCTATTTCGTCACCTCGTCCATCGGGTTCTACGTGACCAACGGCCGGTTTCGGTTGCATGATTTCCTCAATGTGGAGCGGGTCGGCTCCGGTACCGGCAGCGACTTCCGTATCCGGGGCAAGGTATATCCGATCAACGTGCTGGAGCCGCTGATCTGGTTACACGAAAGCCTGCGAGCGACGCGATGACGGATTCCGAGGCGCTGGCGGGTTGGGCGATCGTCAGCAAACCACCGGGGAGTTACGCCGACTATTCGGTGCTGGCCGCGAGTCGCGCTCCGTATTCGGAGCGCGATATCAAAGTGCTTGTGCTCGGCCGCAACCCGGGCAACAGCCCGTCGCCACAGGATCCGGAGCCCGCTGCGCTGCCATGGGTATGGTTTCAACCCGCGGCGATCAATGACATCAGCTATCTCGGCATCACCATCCGGAGCTGGACAAAGGAGGTGGACGCCACCAACCGGCCCATTGCGATCAATCACTTCTGCTGCTTACCGCTGGATGAATTCATCACCGCGGGTTGGGGTTTCATCGATTTCTATCAGGCCGCGATGCGCTTGCGACCGACAATCGACGCGATGCGGCCCGGCGACGACCAACAGATCCCGGTCCAGCTGTCCGCACCGCAACCACGTCCGACCGGGAGCTGGAACGAGGACGCGTTGCGTTATGCCGCCGCCGCGCTGCTCGACAAGGAGCGCAACGTCGCGTTACTCAGCGGCCCAACAAAGCTGGAATCGCGGCTGGCACTGTTGGATTCGATAGCGGAGTTGCTGCCGCGCGGGGCCAGAGGGTGGTTGACCGCCAGCGCATGGGCGGAGTTCGGCGGCAAATACCGGATCGCCCTCACCTTCGCCCAGGGGGGTCGAGCCGGTGACGTGACCGTCGATGTGCGGACCGCCGCGGTGACCGGACCGGTGCTCTCGCCGGCGGCCGCGAATTATCAGGCCGCGCTCGGATTGCTTTGCGCTAAGCACGGAACCGATGGGCTGGCGCACCGTCTCGCACAACTGACCGGATTGCGTGAGCGTGGCGCGGGATCGGCTCTGGCGGCCCTCGAAGATATGGACCTGCCCGATATCGTCCACAGCAGCGCGGTGAGACGGTGTCTGCGACTGGAACAACTGCGCAAGCTGTGGGCGCAGGGGAAGGCCGAAACACTCGGCGTGGACCGGCTCGGTGCGGTGCTGACAGCCTATCTCGACCGCGCGGGGGTGGTGGATATGGTGAACGACCGGGAAAACTTCACGAGGTCTTGGAATTTCGTTGTTCGAGAGGTCGGCACATCGACGTTACACGAGGCGCTGACGCGGGCGTTCGGACGACTGTTGCGCGCCACGCCTGGGGAGGAAACCCTCTGGCGGCTAGCCGATTTCGCGCGGAGACTGGATGCCGGGCGCGCATTCGCCGAAGTGCTGCGGACAGAATCGTCTTCTGATCTGTTCGGTCGCGACGAAGTAGCCGGTGCCATTGTCGACTTGGTGGCGGAATCGTATTGGACCACGCTGCTGGCGCCGACGATTGTCGCGGCACCGAGGTTGACGGCGGCGGCGATCCGAGCCGTCTTCGTGACGAAGCAGGGCGCTGGGGCGCAATGGCCGCACGAGCTGGACCAGGTGAGTAGTTCGGATGCGTTGTGGCAGCGGGCAAGTCGCCTTTTCCAAGGTCTCGCGCGCCGGACCGGCGGTCTGCAGCCCGCGGATATCGAGGAGCTGTGGCGGGCGGATCCGACGCTGGTCCACGAGCTGCTGAATATCGCCCGCGCCGAACGGTCGGACCAACTCGGCATTCTGGTGAGCGCGTTATTGCCACTCGCGGAAGGGAATTCGGCAATCGCACTACCACAGTCGTTGATCGACGCGCTTTGTTCGCTTCCGGTGTCCGACCCGGCCCAGCAGGCGCGGATCGACTTTCTCGCCTATCGCAATGGCGGGCACCCAAAGCGTGGGCTGGAAACCGGAGAGGCGTACCGCAGAGCACTGCTGGACATTTCACGCCGAGAACGGTTGACCACAGATGAGCGGGCGATCTTGCTCGACTTCGTGGCCGATCGGCTCCAACCGGGTTGGGCCACAGAGGATGGTGGGTCGATACTCGATCTGCTGTGGCAGCTCAGTCATCCGGATGGTGCGACGAGCGTCGTCACCCACCTCCTCCGGAGAGCGGTCGCGGAGGAGGTGGGGCGCTCCGGCGATCGCCTGATCGGCGAGCGTGCCATGCATTTGTGGATGACCGAAATCGATAAGGATCCGGAGTCGGCGCGGATCGCCGTACAACTGCGGGTGCGTCGGCTTTCGGCCGAAACGCCGCTCGACGACGTCGCCGCGATCGTGGCCGACCTCTACCGCCACGAAGTACGGGAGCATGAGCTGATCGCGATCCTCGAGCAACGCGGTTGCGTGTGGCATCCGACTCAGTGCCTCGAAATAGCCGCCAGAACGACCGCGATTCTGGCGTGGCAGCGGCTCGAGGAGCCGCCGCACACGCCGGGGATGTGGCTGATAGCCGCGCGCATGGAGGGCAGGCTCGGCGGCAGGCCGAGTTCGGACGACGTGCGGGCGCTGGATGCGGTGGCGCAGGCGAAACTCGATCTGTGCCGGGCAGTACTGGCGGCGACACGAAACTCGGGCGAGGCTACCCGCATTCGCCGGGCGGCCGATACAGTGCGTCAGTTCGTGCCCGGGCTGGGTAGCAAGGATTCCGGTGCGGATCGCTGAGCAGCCGTGCACGCCGATCGGAATCGACATCGGAACCGTGTATACAAAGATCGCGACCGATCCAGGAACACCACCGTGGCAAGAACCAACACCATGGCGCGACGCGGGGCCGGACGCCGCGATCGCTGACCTGCTGCGATTGCTGACCGGTCGCGGGCCCGGCACGCTGGAACTCGTTGTCGCGGTACCGGATCGGTGGACCTACGACGGTCCGGACGAGCCGCTTCGCGCACCGGAAGACACCGCCGTCGGCAATCGGTGGCGCACCGCGCTGCTGGCGGCGGGGTTCGCGAGGGTGCGGTTGGTCGCGCGCCTGCACGGCTTGGCGGCCGTGCTCGGCGGACCTGACGGTTGCCGCCTGCTGTGCGATATCGGATCCGGCAACATGTCCGCCGCCGTCGTCGAACGGTCCGGGTCGGCCGTACGACTCATCGATGTCGCGCACCGGGATATCGGTGAATTCGAGCCTGCGGCAGCCATGCTCGGCCCCGGCCGGACACCGGGGCTACTGGCCGCGCTGCACCGGGAGCGCCTGATCCGCAGCCGGCGGGCGCAGCTGGTGCTCGACCGGGCCGAGCGGATACCGCGCTATCTCGGCACGACGGTGTATCTGCCCGGCGCACATGGCGATTCGATCGACGCCGAATCGGCGGGTGCGGCGCTGCGCCCGATCGCCGACCTCGCTGCCGGGCTGCTGCGCGAGTTGCTGGCCGCGACCGGCGATCCGCTGGACGAACTGGTTTTGACCGGTGGAAACGCGCTCGGCTCCGTGGTTTCCAGTGCGGCGGCCGCCGTATCGGACCGGATCCACTCGGTCCGCGTGCTGCCACCGGGCACGAACGCCGAAGGCGCGCTGCGTATCGCGCGCGGAGAGGTCGTACCGATGACCGGATACCCGCATACGATCGGCCTGGTTTCGCACCGGATCCGGTACGGGCGGCTGGAATCGGTCATACTGCCGGTTCCGGCCGCGGGTGCGGCGTTGGAAGTGGAAGTCGTCGAGAGCCAGGGGGTTTCGCCGGTGATACGGATGCGACCGAACAATGCCGGGGCATGGGTCGATTGCGCGCCGAGCGAGCTACGGGTGCCGCCGGGGCGCTATCGGGTGCGGGTACTGACGCGGCGCTCGCGCGACGGGATGCTGAGTTTCGCGGACGCGCACGGGGACGCGGTGCTGGAACTGCCCATCGCGGCACAGCGGCGTCCGGCATGACCGATGACCCATGTGCCGCGATTCGCGCGATCGTCGGCAACGGCACGGATCCCCTTGCGGCGCTTCGGGTGCTGCGGCACGCCATCATATGGTCGGCGGCCACCGTCGCCGCGGCGCTCTCCGGATCCGGCGATGAGCCGGGAACCGACGATGCCGCACTGGAATTGGTGATCGCCGTCGACGACGCCGTGGCCGAGGCCGACCTGCTCGTCGACGTGGTCCCGAGACTCGCGGACCACGCGCTGGCCGGGGTCCGGGTCACCGAATATCTGCGGCGCCAGATCGACGCGCTGGTAAGTCTTTCCGACCAGGTCGCCGCCGCCGGGCATGAGTATGAGGCGGTGCGCGATGTGGAGGCCGAGCTGATAGCCAGTGGCGCCGAACACGATCGGCTCACCGCCCGGCTCGCGGAGCTGACCCGGCTGCGCGAACTCGCCGACTCGCTGCCCGAACTGCGGGACATGCATGATGAGCTCACCCGGCGGGAGTCGGCGATGCTGGCCGAGACCGACGCGGCCGAAGCGGCCCTGCTCGCCACCGCCGAACGGGTCGGCGCGCTGAGCGCCGAACGGCTTTCGCGGCTCGGGACCAGCACCGCCGAAGCGCTTACCCGACTGCGCGACACCGAATCGCGTTGGGCGGCGGTGGCCGCACAGTTCGCCGACGCCGAGCGCAAGGTAACCAAGCTGCGCGACGAATACCTGGTGCTGTCCGCCGCTTTGCGAGCGCATGCCGAGGTCGACGCCGATCTGACCGCCAGGCTCGACGGCGCTGAGCGCGGCTCGGTAACCGACCGGGTCCGCACCGTGCTGGCCGACGTCCAGTCGCTGCTGGATCAGGTAGACACCGCACTCGGCGATACGCTCGCCCGCTACGACCGGATCAATGCCGAGGCCCATCGGGAACTGCACTGGCGGGAGGATTCCTGAGTTCCGCCGCAATGATTTCGGCGTCCGCACGGCAGCGCGAATGGTCGGCGCCGCCCGTCCGTCGGTAGATCGCGACGGCGATCGCGATCTGCCCGTATGCCGCGGCGAGGAATCCGAGATCGCGCAACGCCAGCGCATAGCGGTGTCGAATCGCGGCCCGGTCGATATCCGAAACATTCGGATGGACAAGCAATTTCGCCATATCCCTGCGCAGGGTACGGGCGTCGCGCCGACCGGTTGTCGATGGGCGGCCGATCGCTGGGTACGGCAGTCGATTTGTCGGCTCGATCAGGGGATTGTTTTCGCCCGCAATTGCTTTCGAGTTCGAATCGGTCGCGGTCGGCCGCGCTTCGAGTAGATCGGCGGGCCGCGGATCCGCCGAGGAGTCAGGTGCATCGCCGCACGTCACAAGCGCATTCGACTCGGCCGATGTCGAATCCGATTCCCTCGTACCAGGTTCCGGAACCGGCTCGGCCGAGACGGGCCGGTCGCCATCGCCGCGCAGGTAGGCGGACCACGGATCATCCACGGAATCAGGCAGATCGACAGCCGGGCCGCTAGGGGATACCGGAGACGCATCCTCGGATTCGAGGTCGATGACAGGCGGCGTGGCGGGTTCTGCGGCGTTCAACTCCTGCGCGATCACGCTCAGCCCCCGGCGGATTCGGGCCGCGAGAGGACCGTCGCGGTCCTCGGGTGCGAGCTCGGCGAGGGCGAGTTGCAATTCCCGTTCCGCGTCCGCGTAGTTGCCGCACTCGTGCGACAACTCGCCGAGATCCATATGCGCGGCGGCCGAATCGACTCCCGTATCGCCTAATTCGGCGAGTCGCGCGGCGACGGAGGTGAGCAGTTCCAGTGCCTCGGCATGCCTGCCGCCCTGCGCGCGGATCGCATCGCAGAGTGCCCAGCGCACCACCTCGATGTCGTGCTCGGAGTCGGATAGTGAGCGCAGCGTGGACAGCACCTCACGTAGCTCCCGCTCGGCCTCGGCGGGCCGGCCAAGCGTCAAGTGGATCAGCGCGAGCATGACCTGAGCGGGCAATGGCCGTGCCGCGTCGCCGTCGAATCGCAGCGAGTCGATGAGCGAGATCAGGTCGCGCTCTGCATCCAGGAAGCGTCGCTGCTCACACAGCACTTGAACCAGCGTCGAGCGCAGCGACCAAATGGTCTCGTGATCCCTGCCGTACAGGCGTCCCTGGACATCAATCGTGTCCCGCAGCAGCTGCTCGCATTCGGCGAGATCGCCGTTGCGCCGCGTGATGTGCGCGAGCGCCGAGCGGGCGTACACGGTCTGCGGATGATCGGTGCCGAGCGCTGCGATCTGATCGCGCAGCAGTGCGCGCAGCATCGCCTCGGCCCGCGGATTGTCCCGATCGGATTCGATGATCAATTGGGCGTAGACCAGACGGTTGTTCAACACCATCAGATCGTTCGGCCCGAAGAGCCGGGTCTGCCGTTCGATCAGCTCCTCGATCGCCCCGGCACCGCCGACGGGATCGTAGCGAAAATGCCTGAAGGCCGCGCTCATCCGGATGTTGACCACGGCGCTGCTGTTCTCGCCGACGGATTTCGCCATCGCGTCGGCGATGGCGAGCACCCGTTGTTCGTCGCCGACCGGATCCTCGTCGGCGAGGTCAGCGCCTCTGGTGTTGATCAGGGCCGCCAACCCGAGCAGCGCCATCGGATGTTCCGGATTCAGCGCGTCGCGCTGAATCCGGAGCAGTTCGCTCAGCTGAATCTCGGCGCCGCCGGTATCGTTCAGCAGCCGCAGTATCGCGAGCAGCGCCATGCGGGTGGCGAGGGTGTGCGGACTGTCCGGTCCGTACCGCCGCTCCTGCACCCGCAGCACCGCACGCAGCTCGTCGCGCGCCTCGCCCAGCCTGCCCTGCCCCGCCGTGACCTCGGCGAGCACCGCACGGATGACCAGCACCGCCGGATGGTCGCGGTCCTGGTCGACCTCGGCGAGCCGGGCGTCCAGTGCTAGGCCCAATTCCCTTGCGGCCTCATCATATCGACCGGTCGTATTGAGCAGGCGGCCGTAGCCGAGGTGCGTTTCGGTCGCCGCCTCGGCGCAGATGCCGCGGGCATGATCGTCGAGCAGCTCGCGGTACATGGACTCGGCCTCCGCCGTGCCACTGGTCGCCAGGGCCTGCGCAAGTTGCAGTCGAACGCCTATCAGCAGTTTGTCGTCGGGTGGTAACAACGCGCGGGCATCGGCAAGCAGGGTGCGCAGTTCGCTGCACACCACGGTGGCATTGCCCTCGGCCCCGTTCACCACCGCGGCGCCGAGCCGGGATTCCAGGTGGACGCGGATATGGTCGACATCGTGCCCGAGCGCGAGTGCGGCCGACCGAAGCAGGGCGAGTTCGATCAGCGTGTGCGCATCGCGCAGCGCGCCGTCCACGAATAGATAGCCGGCACACGTGCTTGCCGCGTCGACCGCGCGGGCGAGTGTGTCGGCGGATTCGTCCGGCAGGCGCTCCAGCACGCCGCGATGCAGCGACGGCAGCGTCGACCAGCGTCGTTCACCATCGGATGGCTTTGTCACCGAAGTGAATTCGGCGAGCAGACCGACCGCGGTGGTCCACACGGCCGCGCGGTCTGGACCGCTGTCCCTGCTCGCCGCGACGACCTCGGCGAGCAACGGATGCAATGCGACGCAATCGCCGTGCGCGGTATCGTCCTCGGTTGCCGCCAACTGATCCAGCAGCGCGTGGGTTCGCATATTCCGGACGATCTGATCCAGGGCGGTCTGAGTGAGATCCGCGGCGGGCGGGCCGAGCGGGGCCAGCGGCGCACCGGCGACGAGCAGCCCGAGATCGATCGGATGCGGCGAGCCGTAACACGAAAGCAGTTGCAGCAGTTGGCGAGCGGCCGGCATACCGTGTTCGGCCAGCAGGCGCAGCGTCAGCTCCCAGGTCAGGCGGACGGAGCGGCGAGCGTCCGCCTCGTCGTCCGGGTCGGCCGGTGTCGGCTCGCCGGCATCGAGCAGTGCCAGATCGTCGCGGACCGCGGCGCCGTATGCGGCGAAGGTGCGGTATCTGGCGAGCGGATCGCAGAGATAGCCCCCCGCCAGGCGCAGGGCGAGCGGCAGTCCGCCCAACTGTGCCGAGAGCAGCGCCGCATCCGTCGGATCACCGGCGTTCGGGGCCCGCTCCAGCAAAAGTGCGGCGCCGTCGGCGTTTTCGAGCGGGTTCACCCGGTGCAGCCGCGCCGCGTCGCCCCACGGATGCTGGTCGCCGCGCCGCGTGGTCACCAGCACCAGACCGGCCCGGCCGGGCCGGATCCAACCGGTTCCGTCGTAGTGGTCGGCCGATGCGCCCAGCAGTTGACCGCGGCGCAGATCGTCGACATTGTCGAAGACGAGCAGCCAGCGCCGGTCCGCGGATTCGAGGCCGCGCCAGACCAATTCGCGCACCTGGCCGTAATCCGACTGTGCGGCACGCAGTTCGCGCGGTGGGACGCCGCATGCCGCGGCCACCGCGAGCATCGACCGCGCCACCTCGGCGCCGCGGACCCAGTACACATCGATGCCTTGATCCCTGGCTTGCACCGCGAGCCACAGCGCGAGCGAACTCTTTCCGCCGCCGGCGATTCCGTGCAGCACGATGATCGGCGCGCCGTCTTGTCCGAGCGCCGCGTTGAGCGTCCGTTTGAGGGTGTCGCGGCCGTGCAGGACGGGTGGTGTCAGGCCGAAGGGCGGCTCGGTAGTCGGTTGTCCAGCCGATGCCGGACCGTTCGCGAAGGCATCGGCGAGACCGCCCGCGGCGGTGTAATAGTCGAACAACCCGGGGCGGGCGGGCGCCACGGCACCCTCGTCGGTCATCCGAATCCCCCAATCGGTTGAGCGGCCGCGAATCGGCGATCGATTCGTCCGCTGTATTTCCTTGGACGACATCATGATTGTCCGCCTCGATCCGCCGAAAGATACCGGATCGGCGCGGTTCGGGCGTCGCTGAAACGGTGTATCCTGCTGATGTAGCGGGGAGTTCGTTCGAGATCTATTGGTGCTCGGCTATTTTCGGGGGCTATCCGCTGCGGCCTACTCCGCGACGTTATGAAAAATACTGTTTTACATGTCGAATGTGCTGCATTGCCGACAGTCGTCCGATTGCCGCGATCCACTGTGCCGAGATAGCGCGCGAATTACTCGGAGCGCAACGAACGGTCACGGCGGTCCACCGCCACCACGCGTGGTATTCGATATCGATTCCGCTGTCGTACCGGTCGGTGCGACGGTGACGGTTGGTTGGTCCGCCGATGAGCCACACCGGGTTCGGGTCATCGCGCCCGACGGCCAGCGGGCCGACACCGGGAGTTACGTCTGGGCTGGGCAGCACCAGATCGTCGTGCGACGGCCTGGTGTGCTTCGCGCCGAGGCGTATGCACCGACCGGTCGGATTACCTGCGCGTGTACCCGAATCGTGGTGTACGACAACGCTCCCGAGCGATTGCGTCCCCGGATCGGCCGGGCCGATGGGCCATCGACGACGATCGCGCGGTTGCCGGGTCTGACCGAACTCGCCGCGACCGAGACCGCGCCGCGGCCGCTGATGCCCGCCATCCATCCGCTGCCGGAATGGGCGAGTCCGCCACGCTTTTGGCGAATCTTGTTGTCCGGCAAACTCTTCACACCGGCATTCCGTCCGGCGGGGCGCTGCTGGCCGGAATCCGACCGCGCGTTCACCGACTTCATCGGAAAAGGCAGGGGGACACGATGATCCGGCGTTGGCTGGTCGGGCTGATCGGAGTACGCGCGGAGTTGCTGCGCGAAACCCCGGGCGACACGTTCCGCTACATCGCGATGGCAGGGGTGCTTTTGACCACCGCCGCGATAGCCGCTGTCTCTGCGACTTTCGCTCTGCAAATGGCGGTGCACGTGGCGTTGCCATGGGCGATATTGCTTGGAATTGCCTGGGGCATAGTCATTCTCAATCTCGACCGGCTGCTGGTCATCAGCATGACCAGGCACAGCGGCTGGAAGGCGAATCTGCTGGCCGCGGTGCCGCGGCTGGCGCTGGCCATCCTGCTAGGCGTGGTGATCTCGACGCCGCTGGTGCTGCGGATCTTCGAGCCCGAGATCAATACCGAGATCCAGGTGCTCAACAGCGCGAAGAAGGCGGACTTCGAGAAGCATCTCGACGGGGTGCAGCGCTACAACGAGATTCCCGGCCTGGAACAGGAGTTGGCGAAGCAGAACGCCGTCGCGGCAAAGGATCCGAATGCGGTCGAGCAGAACCCGGCGGTCGTCGACCAGCAGAAGCGCGTGGACGCGGCGCGTGCCGCGCACGATAAGGCGTTTGCCGACGCCTACGGTGAGATAGTCGGCACTTCGGGCACGCACGTGCCCGGTGTCGCCGAGGCGGCGCGCGAGGCGCAAGCGAAGGAGCAGCACGCCAAAGCGGAATTGGATCAGGCCGAGGCCGATCTCGCGGCGGTCAAGGCCGACGCCAAGAACGCGGCGCAGACGGATTCGGCGAATGCCAAAGCGGCCGCCGACCGGATCCAGCACGATATCGACCAGCGGAATTCCGAAAAGAACAGGGAGATCCAGGAGTTCTCTGCCTCGGTGAGCAACGATGACGGCCTGCTCGCCCGGTTGGAAGCGCTGAACGCGCTCAGCGACCAGCGCCCGGACCTCGGCACCGCACAGATGGCCCTGTTCCTGCTGTTCCTCTCCATCGAGGTCCTGCCGGTCTTCGTCAAACTGCTGCACCTGTTCGGCCCGCTCACCGAATACGAAAAGCTCAGTGCCAGAACCGAAGCGGCCGCGGAACGGGAAGCGGCGAAGTCGATGGCCCGCCGCGAGAACACCAATGATTTCCTGGAGAACCTGCGCATGGATCTCGAACAGGACCAGGCGCAACGGCAATTCGACGCGGGCGTGCAGGCGAACAAACTACTGGTCGATGAGCAATTGGCGATCGCTGAGCAGGAGATCCGCCGCTGGAGCGCCCGGGAATCGGAGCGCCGCAATTACCGTGCGCCACGGAGTTTCGATCCGCCGCCGGAATCGCCGATACCCGGCCGGGACGGAAGCACCTTCCGTCCCAATTGAATTCAGCGGCGGATGTGTTCGGTTTGGGCTTCGGCGATGTTGCCGGGCGGGCGGGGTGGGGGTGTGGTGGCGGAGCGGGCGTCGTGGGAGATGCGGATGAGTAGGGCGACGATGATGTAGTTGGCGAGTAGGGATGAGCCGCCGTAGGACATGAAGGGGGTGGTGAGGCCGGTGAGCGGGATGAGTTTGGTGACGCCGCCGACCACCACGAACAGCTGCCAGGCCAGGGTGAAGGCGAGTCCGCCGCCGAGCAGTTTGCCGAAGGCGTCGCGGGTGCTCAGGGCGGCGGTGAAACCGCGGATGGTGAGCACGAGGAAGACGGCGATGATCGCGGTGAGCCCGACCAGGCCGAGTTCTTCACCGATGGTGGAGATGATGAAGTCGGTTTTGGCGAATGGGACGATCTGCGGGCGGCCCGCCCCGATGCCGGTTCCGGGTATGCCGCCGGTGGCGAGGCCGAACAGGGCCTGCGCGATCTGATAGCCGGTGGTGTTGTAGGTGGCGAACGGGTCCTGCCACACCTGGACGCGCACCCGGACGTGCCCATATAGGTTGTAGGCCAGTATCGCGCCGACCGCGAACATGCCGATCCCGATGAACAGCCAGGACACCCGGCCGGTGCCGATATAGAGCATGGCCAGCACGGTGCCGAAAATCAGCAGCGAGAAACCCAGGTTCTTCTCGTAGACCAGCACGATCACCGCGACGAACGTCACCAGCAGCAGCGGCCCGAGATCCCGCAGTCGTGGCACGGTCATCCAGAGGAACCGTTTACCCGCGATGGTGAACAGATCCCGGTTCGCGACCAGGAAGGCGGCGATGAAGATCAGCAGCAGCACCTTGGCGAATTCGCCGGGCTGAATGGAGAACCCGCTCAGCAGAATCCAGCTTTTACCGCCATTGACCTCGCTGAACCTGCTCGGCAGCACGGCGGGTATGAGCAGCAGCACCACACCGGCCAACCCGCAGGTGTACCCGTATTTCGCCGGTTGGCCGTGATCCTTCACCACGATCAGCGTCGCCGCGAACAGGGCGACGCCGATCCCGGTCCAGATGAGCTGACGCATCGCATCGGACGACGAGCCGCCCGCCCCCGTATCGTCCGACAGCGCGGCGGCCCGGTCCAGCCGCTCGATCAGCACCAGACCGATCCCGTTCAATGCCACGACGCACGGCAGGATCACCGGATCCGCGCGCGGCGCCCAGAACCGCACCGCGAGGTGCGCGCACAGCGCGATCGCCGCGAATACGCCGAGCGCCGACACCATCGGACCCGCGCCGATGCTGGTGCTCAGCGTGAATCCGGCGAATGCGGTGAGCGCGACGGCGGCGACGCACAGCAGTAGTTCGGCGCGCCGTGGATGCGCCATTCCGGTCCGTTCCGGGACCCGGTCGCGAAAGATGGTTTCGGGGTGCATCGTTCACCACCCTGCCGGGTCGAGGTGCGGCCGGGGACACGGCCTTGCGCCGAACATCACCCCTCGACCCTAGCGTGCGCGCGCGGGCGGTGGCGTCCGCCGGGACACTCGCGCCCGATGGTCGCGCCGCGTGTGGATCGGCGCATACTGCTCGAGTGAGCTGGATCGAGACCCCGCTGACCGGCGGCTCCGCATTGACATCGTGGCATTGGGACACCTCGGCCGTACTGGTCACCGCGGTACTCGGCGCGGCCTACTGGGCGGCGTGGTCGGTGGCCCGCAGGCGCGGGACCGCGGTGCGCGGTGGGCGGGCCGCATCCTTCCTCGCGGTGGGGCTCGGCGTCTGGCTGCTCACCGGGATCAGCGTGATCGGCGTCTACTCGGACACGCTGTTCTGGGTGCGCGCGCTGCAGATGCTGCTACTGCTGTACGTGGTTCCGTTCGGGTTGGCCGCGGGCAAGCCGGTGACGGTGCTGCGTGATGCGCTCGGTCCCGCCGGACAGGCCCGCGTCGACCGCGTGCTCGCGAGCGGATTCGCCCGTGCCATCACTTATCCCGCGGTGTCCTCGCTGCTGATCCTGGCGACACCGTGGCTGTTCTACCTGTCGCCGTGGTTCGAGGCGGTGCTGCGTAACGGCTGGGCCGATGTGCTCACCAGGCTGCTGGTGGTGGTGATCGGATTCCTCTACTTCTATTCCCGGTTACAGGCCGATCCGGTGCCGCGCCGCTTCACCCAGTCGATTTCGCTGCTGATCACGGTGTTCGAATCGCTGGCCGACGGCGTGCTCGGCATCGTGCTGTGGCTGGGTCCGCTGCTGGCCGCCGGCTACTACGCGGAGGTCGGCCGCACCTGGGGGCCGGATGCCCGGATGGATCAGATCATCGGCGCGGGCGTCATCTGGCTGCTCGGCGATGTGCTCGGCCTACCCTTCCTGCTGGTGCTGATGCGATCGTTCGCGGCCGATGAGCGCCGCAAGGCCGCTCAGGTCGACGCCGAACTGGATGCGGCGGAAGCGAAGCGGCGGTCGCGGCGCACCGTGCGCGCCGCCGCGCCGGAACCGGAGGACGAGCCGCAGGCGTCCGGGCTCTGGTGGGAAAACGATCCGCAACTGCGCGAACGTTTCCGGCGTTGAGGGACCCGAATTCCGTTGCGGCGGTTCAGCCGAGGCCGACCAGCTGATAGCTGACCTCGACCAGGCGGCGGGTCAGCTCGTCGTCGCGTGCGCGGCGGGAGGGCGTTTTCGGTTGCCGCCGTTGGAAATAGCGGCCGGTGACATCGGCGAGGTCGGGGTCGGCGGCCAACTGGGTGAGCGCGCGCCCGCCCTCGTCGGCCGAGATCATGAAGATCCGTTCGGCGACGGCCAGGAACGGTTTGGCGAACCAGGGCATGGATTTCCAGATGCCGGTGGCGACCGCGCCCGGATGGAAGGCGTTGACCGTCACCCCCGAGCCGGCGAGCCGGTCCGCCAGCGCGCGTGCGTACAGGATGTTCGCCAATTTCGAACGGCTGTAAGCCTTTTCGCCGGAGTATCCGCGATGCATGCCGAGATCGGCGAAGTCGATGGCCGCGCCGTAGTGCATGACCGAGGAGGTGAACAGGATGCGCGCCGGTGCGCTGTCGCGCAACAGATCCACCAGCAGTTCGGTGAGCAGGAAGCCGCCGAGGTGATTGACCGCGAAGGTGGCCTCGATTCCGTCGGCGGTCTCGGTGCGGCTGCCGAAATAGCCGCCCGCGTTGTTGGCGAGCACATCGAGCCGGTCGTACGTGGCGAGCACCGTCTTCGCGAGCGCGCGCACCTCGGCCTGTATCGCGAGATCGCAGCCGATGGTGTCCACCGCGCCCGCGCCCGCCGCGCTCACCAGCGCGGCGGCGTCGGCCAGCTTCTCCGGATTGCGCCCCACCAGGACCAGTCGGTCGCCGTATGCGGCCAGCTGTCGCGCGGCGGCCAAGCCGATGCCCGAGGTCGCTCCGGTGATGAGGATCGTCCGCACGGGATTCACCATGGCACAGGGCGCGGCCGCAGAATGATCACGAATAGCACTGCTGTAGTGGGGATTCGGGGTGAATGCGCTGGTCGGTTCCACCTGCCCGGTGTGGCAGGCGGACCGGGACTCCGGCGGTAGGGGTGTGTTCAGGGGCCGCGACGGCTGTGTCGGATCACAGTCCAAATCACGAAAGTTGTTGCGGCGGATCGTATGCGGGACATACCCGGGTCCGGGTAGGGTGGTTGCACCCGGCAGCCGTGCCGAACCTGTTGCGTACCGGCTGGATTCAACGGGCTCAGATGCCCGCGCTGCGACGATGCTGCTCTTGCGCGCACCCCAGCTCCACCTTCCGGGGTGCCGTATACACCCAGTCGGCGCACCCGATCCACGAAGGACCGAGTATGTTGCAGCACAACGGTTTTACCGCCGAACTCCTGGTCGACGCCGACCGGCCCGAACCGGTCGGCGCACTGCTCAGCGACGCCGAGACGGCGGCGGCGCACGACGAGATCGACCGCGCCGTCGAATTGTTCGAACGGGCGTTCCGCGCGAGCGGACGCGAAGGTGGCCGCGCGGCGATCTGCACCCGGCTGGTCGCGCTCGAATGGCGGACGAATCCATCGACCCGCACCCGGAATTTCACCCGGCTCGCCGCCGCGCTGTCCGCCGGTGAGGTGCCGGACGCCGAACTGCCCCAGGTGCTTCCGCATCTGCTCTGGCACGGCTGCGGCGCCGAGGCCGACCGCGTCCTGCTGCGGTTGACGCGGCCGTCGGCCGCAATGCCCGCGCCGGAGCAACTCGAATTCCTGGGCCACTGGCTGCGTTACACCTATCCGGTGCATGCCGAACGACATCCGGCCCTGGTGAACCGCACCGCCAGATCGGTGGATATCGGCGCCGGCGACGATTCGCCGCACCGGCAGGCGGCGGCCATGCTCGGGGCGATGTTCACCGGTTCGGTGGAGCGGTCGGTCGCGCTCGCACAGCGGGTGCTCGCCGGGCACCGGCTCACCGAGCCCACCGTGGAACCCCTTGCCGCGGCGGTGTATTGCCTCATCTACGGCGGCAGGCTGGACCGCGCCGAGGCGTGGTGTGAGGCGCTCGCGGCGCAGGCGCAGGCCAGGCACGCGCCGACCTGGCGGGCCATCTTCACCGGGCTGCGTGCGGAAACCCTGGTGTGCAAGGGCAATCCGGGCGCGGCGGTGCGCTATGCGGCGCTGGCGCTGAATCAGGTGCCCGCCGAACATCTCGGCGTCTGGATCGGGACGCCGGTCGCCGCGCTGGTGCGGGCGCTCACCATGCTCGGCAGGTACGGCGAGGCCGATGCGCAACTGCGTAGGCCGGTGCCGCGGGCGATGTTCGAATCCCGTTTCGCCCTGCCGTATCTGCGGGCACGCGGACGGCACAGTTTGGCGACGGGGCGGATCGGGGAGTCGCTGCGCGCATTCCGGCGCTGCGGGCAGCTGATGCGGCGTTGGCGGATGGATTATCCGTGGCTGGTGCCGTGGCGCAACGAGATCGCGGCCGCCTACCTGAGCGCCGGAAATCACGACCAGGTACGGCGATTCGCGACCCTGCACCTGGATCTGCTCGGCGGTCCCGACGGGCATCCGACCGGCGGCACCTCGCTGCGGCTGCTGGCCGCGACCGCGGACCGGTGCAGGCGCATCGGCATGCTGCGGCGTTCGGTGGCGATCGCCCGCACCGGCGGCTGCGACCTCGAATTGGCAACGGCGCTCGGCGAACTCGGACGCGCCCACCGCGCTGTCGGCGACAACGAGAAGGCGTGGGCGTTGCTGCGCGAGGCCACCGGCCTTGCCGAATCTTGCGGCGCGGCAATGCTGTCGCGCGAGTTGACCGGTGAGCCGCAGCGGCCGACGCCGCCCGCCGAACCGCAGGCGCCCGCGAATCTGCTGACACCCGCCGAGCGTCGCGTCGCCGAACTCGCCGCCGTCGGCAGGCGCAACCGGGAAATAGCCGCCGCGCTCTCCATCACCACCAGTACCGTCGAACAACACCTCACCCGCGTGTACCGCAAACTGGCCGTCTCGCGCCGGGGCGAACTCCGCTTCGCGCTGCCCGCACAGCCGTATTGATCGAGCTCTGTACCAGCGGCGGGAGTTTTGTCCGTTAAGTCCTTGCCGGTTATGGGGACAAGACCGCGCGCAATGGATACTGTCCGAGGTCATTACGAGGCGACTCGCCGACACCCGATGGTTCCGCCATCGGCGTGCCGCACGGGTCTCCTCGCCATGCAGTATCGGGAGAGCATTTTGAGATTCACCAGAGTAAGTACCCTGGCCGCCATCACGGTGATGGTGGCGAGCTTCGGGTTGGCGGCCTGCTCGTCGAGCGACAGTGCCGAATCGGGCGTCGTCACCGTGAACGCGGGCGAACCGCAGAACCCGTTGGTGCCCACCAACACCAACGAGAATATGGGCGGCCGCGTCGTCGACCGGTTGTTCGCGGGCCTGAAGTACTACGACGCCGACGGCACGGCGCACGACGAGATGGCGCAGTCGATCGAGACCAGCGACCGGCAGCACTACAAGATCACCATCAAGCCGGACTGGAAGTTCTCCGACGGCACCCCGGTGACCGCCAAGTCCTTCGTCGACGCCTGGAACTACGGCGCACTCGGCACCAACGCCCAGCTGCAGAACTGGATATTCGCGCCGATCGTCGGCTTCGACGACGTGCAGGCGAATCCGCCCAAGGCGCAGACCATGTCGGGTCTGAAGGTGGTGGACGACAAGACCTTCACCGTCGATCTGACCCACCCGTCGATCGATTTCGTGCTCTCGCTCGGCTTCGCGCCGTTCTATCCGCTGCCCGATGTGGCGTTCAAGGATATGAAGGCATTCGGCGAGAACCCGGTCGGCAACGGCCCGTACAAGTTCCAGAAGTGGGACCACAACGTCAGGATCGAGTTGCGGCCCAATCCGAACTATCACGGCGGCCGCCCGCCGAAGAACAAGGGCCTGGACTTCGTGATGTACCAGACCTACGAGACCGCGTACGCGGATCTGCAGGCCGGTAACCTCGACGCGCTCGACACGATTCCGGACAACGCGCTGACCACCTTCAAGAAGGATCTCGGCGACCGCGCGATCAGCAAGCCGACCGCGCAGAACCAGCACATCGGCATCCAGTCCAACGTGCCGCACTTCGCGGGCGAGGAGGGTGCGCTGCGGCGCAAGGCGATCTCGATGGCGATCGATCGGGCGACCATCTGCGACAAGATCTGGAAGGGCACCAAGATCCCGGCCCGCGACTTCACCGCGAGCACGCTGCCCGGCTTCCAGGCCGATCTGCCCGGCTCGGAGGCGCTGAAGTTCGATCCGGAAGGGGCCAAGAAGCTGTGGGCCCAGGCCGATGCCATCTCGCCGTGGTCGGGCAAATTCGAGATCGCCTACAACTCCGACGGCGGCCACCAGGCCTGGATCGAAGCGGTGGCCAACAGCGTCAAGAACACCCTCGGCATCGACGCGGTCGCCACGCCGTACCCGACGTTCAAGACCATTCGTGATCTGATCAACAAGAAGTCGATCGGCAAGGCCTTCCGGTACGGCTGGCAGGGTGACTACCCGGCGATGATGGAATTCCTCACCGCCTTCTACCTCAGCAGCTCCGGCACCAACAACTCCGACTACAAGAACCCGCAGTTCGACCAGCTGCTGGCACAGGCGCAGGCCGCGCCCACCGAGGCGGAGTCGTACAAGGTGATCGGGCAGGCACAGACGCTGCTGTTCAAGGAGATGGCCGACATCCCGGTGCTCGACTACGTCGCGAACGCGGGCCGTTCCGACAAGGTGAAGAAGGCGCCGCTGGCCTGGTCCGGGCTGTTCGATTTCGAAAATATCGAGAAGTAACCGGTTCTCGGTGTGTCCGGCTCACCGAGCGGTGAGCCGGACACGGAATCGGTTGTCTACGGACAGGTTTCGCGCCAGGCGTCGAGTCCCCGATGTTTGTGTATCGAGGACAGACCCAGGCTCTTCGAGATCGGGCAGAACTCGTCGAGGCCCAGCTTGTACTCGGCGTGGAACACCGGTTTGTTCTGTGCGATAAAGGGTTTCAGCGCATCGCATTCGCCCTGCTCGGCGCATTCCTCGTTGACCTCGAAGTCGTAGCTGTCGACGAGATCGGTGATCTGTTCGAGGTCGTTCTTGAGGCCGATGGCCAGCCCGCGCTCATGAGCCAGGCCGACCAGCATCTTGTTGTAGGCCAGCTGGTCGTCGGAACTCAGCTGTTTGCCGCCGAACAGCGCGTCGGGTTGCGCGAAGACGTCCTGCAAATCGGGTTCGACACCGTCGAAACCCTTTGCCTTGCACTGATCCATGCGGGCCGCCATGATCGGCTGCAGCACGCTGATCTGGCGGATGTCCAGCCACTTCTCATCCGGCCAGTCCTTCAGGTTCGGGCCCTTCACCGAATCCGGGAACTTGTCGCTGTCCGGCCTTTTCGGCTCCCAGGAGCCCGCCGACATGTAGCAGATCGCTTTGCGTCCCCGCTGGTGCAGGGTCTGCACGGTATCGGCGGGGTTCTCGAACAGGTCGATGTCGTATACCTGTGCGTCGATGGACAGGTCGGTGACCTTGTCGTGCAGGTTCCACTGCCAGGTCAAACCCTTTGCCGGATGCCACCATCCGCCGGGGTCGGCGTTTGCCGCCGAAGCGCCACAGGTCGTGGCCACCGCCGCGACGGCGACGGCCGCGAACCGCAACCATTTTGTAGATCGAGTGAAAAGCATGGCGCGACAATAGTTCCGGAAATTTGCTGCCGCCTTCCCACATTTGGTGGGTCTTGGTATGGCGGGGCCCGCCGACTTGTGACTCACGGCGTCGCGCCGTCGGCTACCGTGACCGGGTGATGCTCTGTCGGATCCTCGGACCGGTCGCGGTCGAGGTGGACGGCGCGGCCGTCGAACTCGGTGGCCCGGTGCCGCGGCGGCTGCTCGCGGCGCTCTCGACGGGTATGGGCGCACCGCTGGACGGCGCCGAACTCGCCGAGCTGGTGTGGGGTGCGCAGCAGCCGAACGACGTCATGAAAACCATTCGGGTGGTGGTGCATCGGCTGCGGGCGGCGCTGGGGCCGCGCGGACGCGAATGGATCGCCCCGGCACCGGGCGGGTACCGGCTCGCGGCCGGGCCGGGCGGCGTCGATCACGAGCTGTTCGCCGACGGGGTGGCAACCGGTTTGCGGGCGCTCGCCGCGGGCCGGGCGGCCGAGGCGGCCGAAGCGCTGGAGTCGGCGCTGCGGCTGTGGCGCGGCAGGCCATGGCCGGAATTCGACGAATCGGCGGCGGTGGCGGCGAGCCGGGCCCGGCTGCTGGAATTGCGCGAGGTGGCGCTGGAGGAGTTGCAGGCGGCGCGGCTGGAATGCGGTGAAACCACCCAGGCCGTTGTCGCGTTGAGCGGTGCGATCACGGAGACGCCGTATCGCGAACGCCGGTGGGAATTACTGGCATTGGCGCTCTACCGCAGCGGGCGGCAGGCTCAGGCGCTCGCCGAACTGCGTCGGGTGCGCGACCTGCTCGTCGACGAGCTCGGCGTGGAACCGGGACCGGCGCTGCGCGAGCTGGAACGCCGAATGCTCGGGCACGATCCGGAGCTGTTGCTGGCCGGATCACCATCCCACCGCATCGAGACCACCGAAAGCGCTGGCGCGCAGCGTGTTCCGATGGTGCCGCGGCCGCTGTCCGCGCTGATCGGGCGGGGCGGCGAACTGCGCATGCTCGATGAGCTGCTCACCGCGCGGCGGTTGGTCACGGTGATCGGGCCCGCCGGCGTCGGCAAGACCCGCATCGCCGTGGAATACGCGGCCGAGCGGCCGGATGTCTGGCTGGTCCGGCTCGCCGACATTCACGGCTCGGCGGCCATCGCGCCGACGATCGCCGCCGCGATCGGATTGTCCGGCGTCGCGGGTGATCCGATGACGGCGGTATGCCGCGCGCTCACCGGGCAGCCGGGGCTGCTCGTGCTGGACAACTGTGAGCATCTGGTCGACGAGCTCGTCCCGATCGTCTCCGAATTACTCGCGCACGCAAGCGGTTCGCGCGTGCTGGCGACCAGCAGGCAAGCGCTCGGCATCGCCGGTGAACAGTTGATGCCGTTGCGGCCGTTGTCCGTCGACGCGGCGGACGGCCGGGCGGGTGCGGCCGTCGAGCTGCTGTTCGAGCGGGTGCGTGCCGGTCGCGCCGACTGGCGACACACCCCGGCCGACGCCGCGGCGGCCCGCACCATCTGTCGCGCGCTCGACGGTCTGCCGCTGGCCATCGAACTCGCCGCGGCGCGCGAGCGCGCACTCGGATTGTCAACTATCGCAACGCATCTGCACGACCGCGTCGACGTGCTCGCGCCGACCGCGCGCGGCTCGCTCTCACCGCACGATTCGCTCGGCGCCGCCATCGAATGGAGTATCGATCTGCTCGACTCCGCCGATCGCGCGCTGCTGCTGCGGCTCTGGCCGTTCGAGGGCGGATTCACCTGGCAGGCGGTCGAATCCGTGCGAACCGACCGCGGTGGCGCGGTGCTGGCCGGGCTGGCGGCGCTGGTGGACCGCTCGGTGCTCACGGTCGACCTCGGCAGCGGCCGATACCGGCTGCTGGAGACCATCCGGCGCCACTGCCGCGACGCCGATCCGGATCCGACGGCATCGCTTGCGGCGCACGCGGTTTGGGTGCGTGAGCTGGCGCGCGGGCAGGCGGCGTTGCTCACCGGGCCGCGGTCGAGCTCGGCGGCCGCGCTGCTAGCGGCCGAAATGGCCAATATCCGTGCGGGTTTCGACCACGACCTGACCCATCATCCGATCGAGGCGCTGCGCACGGCCGGTGCGCTCGGAAATATGTGGGTCACGATCGGGTCCGTGCCGGAGGGCATGCGGTGCATCCGGGCCGCGCTGGCCGCCTGCCCAGACGCGGCGGCCGTCGACCGGGCCGGTGCGATGATCGCGCTGTCCATATGCGAACTGCATGCGGGTGACGCGCGAACCGCGCTGCGGCTGGCCGAATCGGTGATCGAATCGCTCGACGAATCCGATCCCGCACATGAGATGCCGCTGCTGAAGGCCTATTCCCGCCAATGCAATGCGCTGGCCGACCTGGTCGATCTGGCGGCGCTGCGCCCGGCGCATCGGCGTTTCCGGATGGCCGCGGCGAGCCCGAACGCGCCCGACGATATGCGGGTCAATGCCGGGCTCGGTGTGGCCATCATGCGGTTCCACGACGGGGATGTCGACGGCGCGGCCGAAACCATGCGCGCCAACGGTGAATTCGCGCGCGAGTGCGGATATCTGTGGGGCGAGGGCATTTCCGAACTGCTGCTGGCCTGGCTGCTACTCGGCCGGGTCGTCGCCGAGCCGGACCGGATCCTCCGGGTATTCGCGCACCTCACCTCGGCGGTCGCGGCATTCGAACGCCAGCCCAACGCATCCGAGGTGCTGGTCTGTCTCTACGCGGGCGTGTGCGCCCTGATCCTGTCGGACCGCGCGGAGATCGCGCTGCGCCTCTACGCGGCGGTGCGCGCGCACGCCGCCCGGATCGGCATCGATCCGTGCCGCTATCTGCGCCTCGCCGGACCCGAGGTGGCGGCAAGGGTGAACGCGGTGCTCGACGCCGCCCAGCCCGCCGCCCGAACCCCGGCCTGGCAGACCATGATCGGACTCTTCCACGACGCGGTCGGCGAGCTCGAAACCCGCGGTACCTAGGCCGGGCGCCGCCCGACGACGGTGACGATCAGCTGCGGAATATCGTGCCAGCCGGGCGATCCGGCGATTTCGTAAAAGCGGGCGAGGTCTTCGGCACTGCCGCCGCTTCCGAGTCCGGTCATTCGCGCATCATCGCACGCCATTGCGTCGCAACGGGATTCAGACGTTGCTCACGGCGTGGGCCAGCAGGGCGCGCAGGATCGGTTCGGGTTCGGTCCACAGCAGCGCGCCGCCGATGCCCGCGACCAGGTGCCGGGTCGCGGACGGGATTCGTTGGGCGAGACCGGCGCCCAGGTCGGGGGAGTGGCTGGTGTCCTGTTCGCCATACCAGATGTCGACCGGGATCCGGATCGCCGCCAGGTCGATATTCCAGTGGTCCATGGCGAGCGCGGTATCGCGCGCATAGCCCGCTGGACCCTGCGCGAAGGCCTCGTCCAGCGCCGAACGGTATGCGGCGGCGAAGGTTTCGTCGCGGTAGACCGCGAGATCGCTGTCCGGGCTGCCCGCGAGCACCATGTCCACCATGGCCTGCGGCGTGAACTCGGCGAAAATCCGCTCGGCGGCAACGGGATCGGTGATCGCGGTATCGATCAGCTGTCGCAGCTGCTGCGGCAATACGTCGGCGAACCGCGGTTCGGCCACCTCGTCGGCGGGGGATACCAGCGCAAGCGCGGTGATGACCCCGGCAGCGGCGCAGGCCAGCGCGAACGGCGCGCCCTGCGAATTGCCCACCATCAGCGGCCTGCCGAGGTCCCTGCTCCGGGCGAATGCGGCGATATCGGTCGCGAAATCGGTGAACGTGCGGCCCGGATGCGGCGTCGACGCGCCGAGTCCCGGCCGGTCGACGGCGATCAGGCGGATATCGAGCGCATCGACCACCGCGGCGCCGAATCCGAGCCGCCTACTGGTCGCCGCGCCGGGCGAGAACAGCACCGGCGTACCGCCCGCCGGGCCCCATTCCGCCCAGCCGAGCGACCTTCCGTCCGGGAGGGATTCGGTACCGGTGCGGGCTGGCTCGACGACGAAGGTGCTCATGGCCCCCATTCTGTCGCCGACCTTTTCGACGAGTTCACCACGGGGCCGCACAGTATGACCGGCGCCACTGACCATCCGACGGCGGCATTGCGCCGCAACGGGATTCAGATCCGGTACGGCGGGAAGTAGTGGGCCCAGACCTGGCCGAGGGCGCGCAGTAGCTCCTCGGGGAGCAGGTGGGCGATCTCCGGGCAGAGGTGCGCGTGTGCGCCGCAGGTTTCGCACCAGACGCGGGTCATCCTCGGGTCGGCGGCGAGCGCCGCGGCGATCCAGTCGGGGCGCAATCGCTCGTTGGTGAGGGTGGCGACCCAGCGGTCACCGTGTCCGTCGGAGTCGCGGTGGGTCGCGTTGACAACCGTTACCGGAAAGAGCGGTTGGTTCCGCACGTTGATCATGGCGGATAACACCTTTCGGAAAAGGTATGGGTAATTCTGGCCGGTATGCGGTCTGGTCGATAACGGAAAAATTGCAGGTGGTAACCGCAATCAACGGTAACTCGCGCGGGTGCCCTGGACAAGGGGACAGCGAGGTGCCGGAATTGTCCTGAAATTCGGGGTTTCAGAGTGTGGAATGTCCGTAATTCATTGTCGGCCAGCGCGGCCCGGCCTCGGTCGGATAGCCGAGTTCGGCAAGGTAATCACGGTAGGCATCCTGTGTGGCCTGCAGCCGATCGAGGCGCAACCGCCCGGGATCCCGCGCATACATATCGAGGCCGAGCCGGGTCCACAGCCGCGTCGGCGGCAGTTCGGCGCCGCCCGGCGGTATGAATTTCCGCACCTCGTCGAGTGCGGCGATGGCGCTGGCCAGCCAGGTCGCCACCTGGTCGCGTTCGGCGCCGTCCAGCAGATACGGATTCGGCGGTACGGCGGCGGCGTATTCGTCGGCCACCCACAGCCAACCGCCCGCATCGATCAGCTGGGATGGCAGCGCGCCGCCGAATTCGAGATCGCCCGAAGGGGTTTCGGTGTCATCCGGCAGCAGGAAGGTGAATTCGCGAGGCTCGAAGCAGGTTTCGCAGGTTCCGGTGTATCGCCGGACGAATCTTCCGTCGGCCAGCGGATGGAGAGCATCGGCGCGTTCGAATCTGGTGTCGCCGCAGTCGCACGGCGTCATGTCCATGAAGACGTGCGCCTCGCGGGTGGTGCGGGAGATGGGCAGGTCGAGGTCGGGTTCGCCCGCGGCGTGATCGGAACCGGAGTCGAACCAATCCGGCTCGTCGGTCAGTAGTGGGTCGCGCCATTCTGATTCCGTGGCGGCGTGATTCGGTGGGGAGCTGAACCTATCCGGCTCATTGGTCAGTAGTGGGTCGCGCCATTCTGATTCCGTAGCGGCGTGATTCGGTTGCGAGTCGAACCTATCCGGCTCGGCCACCGGCAGTGGGTGGCGCGCTTCCGGTTCCGCCGCAACGGTATCCGGTTCCGGCGTGGGTGCGGCAGGTGGCAACCGTAGCGCCGCCGTCGCCGGGAATTCGGCTTCCGGCAGGCGCAGCGCCGCGGTCGCGTCCGGCGCGGGCCCAGCCGAATCAGCTTGCGCCGCATACGCGTTCGGCGGCTCTGCGGCGCCTGGCTGCCAGGTGCGGCGCTCCGCGAGCGTCAGCCCCATCGCGGTGGCCGCCGAGATCGCCCGGTCACCCCACCACGGCACCTCGGTGCCCGCGACCTTCATGGTGGTCGGCACGTCGATGCTGACGGCCCAACCGGCGCCGTCGCGCCACAGCTTCAGCGCCATCGAGTTCGTATTTCGTTCGGGGCTGCCGTGATCCGGGATCTCCCTGGAGCCGAACGCGCCCGCGGACTGTTCGGCGAGCCGGACATTGCCGCGCAGCCCGAGCCGCTGCCGTAATTCGTCCAACCGGGTTTGGTCGAGCTGACCGGAAAAGGTCAGCAGTAGGCGACGTTCCACCGTCATCGTTTCTCCGAGCTCCCGCACGCCATCCAGCATTACCATTCCATCCGGTCGGCGCGACTCGAGCATAGCGGGCAATACGTTGCGCGGACCGTAATTCGGCAATCCGAGTGACCCGAATCGTGCCGCTATGGCAGCCGAAAGTGGTTGTCGAGCACCGGAACCGGATCGAGTTCGGCGATCTCGTGGCCCGCGTCGCAATGTTCGGTGAAATCCTTGCCGTCCCGGGCCTGGAGGATCCGGATATCGCGGACCAGCGGACGCAGCGTCGCGGCGACCCGGGCGGCGTGCCGGTATCCGGGGGCGTCACGGTCCGCGACGATCAGCACCCGCCGCCCGCCGCGGAACCAACTCGCGTGCGCCGGTTGCCAATTGAGCGCGCCACCGGCGTTGCAAGTGGCGGTGAGCCCGGCGTGGTCGGCGGTGCGGACATCCTCCTCGCCCTCGCAGACATAGATGTCGACGCCGTTCGCGACGGCCGCGAGCAGGCCCGGCAACAGGAACGGTATGGGTGCGAATCCACCGGGCCGCCAACCGGATTCGGTCATCCTGGCCTGCCAGAAGGTTTTCGACCTGCCGGATTCGTGCGGCGTGTGCATGCGCACCACCATGCCGACGGGCCGCCCGCCGGGATCGCGGTAGAAGTACCGCGCCACCATGCGCGGCGGGCCGAGCGCCCGGCCGGGATCGGTCCGGTGGCTGGTGAGCGGCAGGCCCGCGGCGAGCAGCGCTCGATCGACCAGGGACCGCTCGCCGGTACGGGCCGAGGTACGAGCCACCGGATGCGCGCCCGGCTGGTCGTACAGGTCTCGTACCGTGAGCCCGAGCCGCTCCAGCACCATTTCGTCGGGGCATCCGGCGAAGCAGCGGACCACGGTCTTGCCGCGCTGCCGGTTGTAGATCACCCCGAGCGACGGATGATGCCTGCGGCCGTCGCCCTCGTGCACCGGGCACAGGTAGCGCAGCCAGTCGCCGCTGCGGGTACCTCGTCCGGCGATCCGATCCAGTGCGTCGGTAATCGTTTCCCAGGACATGGCGCTCCTCCTCGCCACCATCAATTGTCCAGGGAATGCGCGATCCCGGCCAGCCGCTTTATTTGAGCGCGGTGCCCGGGGATTCCGGCACGGTGCGGGTGATCTGGTCGATGCCGAGCACTCGGCCGTCGGGCGCCAGCCGCCCGAACATCCAGATCTCGGTCCGGATGACCGCATTGTCGCGCATGGTGCCGGAGAGTATGTAGTGCGCGGCGATGCGATCGCCGTCGACCAGCGCGTCGTGCACGTTGTCCGGCTGGTCCGCGAGCAGTGGCCTGGTCACCGTGCCGCACTCCATCTCGTGCCCGGACACCGTCGGGCACCGGTCGGCAGCCGCGGGTTCCGCGGTACCGCATCCGACGACCAGAAGCGCCGTCAGCAGCGCGGTGCACAGCGACCCCAGGATCTTCCTGCGCGTTCTCCGAACTCCTTTCACCACAACACCGGAAACCAGCCTCGGGCCCGGTTGTCGGGGCGGGTGCAAAGCAGTGGCAAAGGGAGGTCAGAACTGGATTCTTACCTGCCTTTGTCATTCGGCTAACCGGCCGTTGTCGCGGCGCGGACAGGGTTGCCCTATGACGAAAACGCAGCCGATGGTGACGGCGGTCACGAAATGAACGATCCGGTACCGGCATTATCGCTACCACCCGGCAACAATGACGCGGTGAGCACTCCGAACTCCCCGGCCTCGGTCCTCGTGGTCGAGGACGATCCGCATGTCCGCAGCACGCTGGACCAACTGCTGCGTTTCGAGGGCTACCGGGTACATCTCGCCGCCGACGGCATCGAGGCGCTGGAGCTGCTGGAAAAGCAGCGCCCGGATCTGGCCGTCGTCGATGTGGTGATGCCGCGCCTCGACGGCCTGTCGCTGTGCCGGAGTCTGCGCAGGCGCGGCGACCGGCTGCCGATTCTGGTGCTCACCGCGCGACATCAGGTCGGTGACCGAGTCGCCGGACTCGATGCGGGCGCCGACGACTATCTGGCCAAACCGTTCGCCGCCGACGAACTGCTGGCCCGGCTGCGGGCGCTGCTGCGGCGCAGCGTATTCGACGCCGATCCCGGCACGCTCGCGGTCGGCGATCTGGTCCTGGACCCGGCCACCAGACAGGTGCGCCGCGGCGAGCGGCCGATCGAACTCACCAGAACCGAATTCGACGTGCTGGAGCTGCTGCTGCGCAACGAGCGAATCGTGTTGAGCCGCAACGCGATCTACGAGCACATCTGGGGTTACGACTTCGCCACCGATTCGCGGTCGCTGGATGTGTACATCGGCTATCTGCGGCGCAAGACCGAGGCGGGCGGCGAGCCGAGGCTGATCCACACCATCCGCAACGTCGGCTACACCATCCGAGCCGAATGATGTTGCGCGCCAGGATAACCCTCGTCGTCATCGTCGTCGCCGTCGCGGCGATCGCGTTCACCATGGCCAGCTCCTATCGCGGCGTCCGCGACCTGGTCGCGGACCAACTCGATCGCGGACTGAACGACCGTCTCGACGCGGTGTCGGCGCTGCTCGATACCGGCCGGACGCTGCCGCCGCGCTCCGATATGACCGAACAACTGCTGCTGCCCGACGGCTCGGTCCGCCCGCTCACCCCGGGCGCGGCCGCGCTGCCGGTATCGGCCGCCGACCGCGCCGTCGCCGACACCGGAATCGGCACGGCCGCGGCCGATATCGAGCTGGACGGCGAGCCGTGGGGCACCCTGACCAAACCGCGCCAGGGCGGCGGCGCGATCATGGTCGGTCACCGGTATGCGATATCCGATCGGATCGAGAACGAATTCTTCTGGCGCACAGGCGGAATCACCGCACTCGCGGTCGCGGTGTCGGCGTTGCTGAGCTGGTTGGCGATCGGCCGCATCCTGCGCCCGGTGCGGCGACTGCTCACCGCGACCGAACACATCGCGGCCACCAACGATCTGACGACCCCGCTGCCGAAGGCGGGCCGTGACGAAATCGGCAGGCTCACCGGAAGTTTCGCGGCCATGCTGACCGCGCTGCGCCGGTCGCGGGACCAGCAGCACCGCCTGGTGCAGGACGCCAGCCACGAGCTGCGCACCCCGCTCACCTCCATCCGCGGCAGCGCCGAACTGCTGCAGCGCGCCCGCGGCAGGCTCGACCCTGCCGACGAGCGGCAGGTGCTTTCCGTGCTCGTCCAGGAGTCGGCCGCACTCGACACCCTGGTGGCCGAGCTCGTCGAGCTGGCCACCGACCAGCACACCGCCGAGGAGCCGGTGCCGGTGGATCTGCCGGAGCTGGCCGAGGACTGTGCCGCGAACCATCGCATGCGCACCGGCCGCACCATCACCGTCACCGCGGCGGAGCCGCTGCCGGTGCGGGCCCGGCCGCGCGCCATCGCCCGCTGCGTGGACAACCTGATCGGTAATGCCGCCAAGTTCAGCCCGGCGGATACGCCGGTTCGCATCGTCATCCGGGGCGCCGAACTCGCGGTGCACGACGACGGACCCGGTATCGCGGCCGCCGACACCACCGCCGTCTTCGACCGCTTCTACCGGTCCGCCGCCACCCAGGGCACCCCGGGATCCGGACTCGGGCTCGCCATCGTCGCCGATATCGTCGCGGCGCACGGCGGCAGCGTCTTCGCCGAGCCGGGGCCGGGCGGGCGGGTCGGTTTCCGGCTGCCACCGCAGGATCGACCGCGCCGCACCGGGCTGCTCCGGCGCACCTAGGGCGCGTCCTCGAAGTCCCATCCGGCGCATCCGGCCGAACTTCGAGGACGCAGCCTAGCCGGGGAGTGAATTTCTACAAGACCGATGCGAATCGCCGGGGCAGACTCTCGGCCATGCGGCGTCCACCGGGATGCCGTGCCTCGTCCCCGACCGATGAGAGTGGCGAAATGGCCGAAGAACTAGGTGTTGCCTCGGTGAACGGAATTCGCGTTCACTACCGGATCAGCGGATCCGGCCCCGCGCTGGTGCTGCTGCACGGCTGGCCGCAGACCGGACTGTGCTGGCACCGGATCGCGCCCGACCTGGCCGCGACGCATACGGTGATCGCGCCGGATCTGCGCGGCTACGGCCGCACCGACAAACCGGTCGGCGGCTACGACAAACGCACCATGGCCGCGGATATCGCGGGCCTGCTCGAACACCTCGGCGTGCGGACCGCGGCGGTGGTCGGGCACGATCGCGGTGCGCGAGTCGCGCACCGGTGGGCGCTCGATCGTCCCGATCAGGTCACCAAATTGGCGGTGCTGGATGTGATTCCCACCCGCGAGGTGTGGCGGCTGATGAACGCCGATATCGCGCGCCGCTATTTCCACTGGCTGTTCCACCTCCAGCCGGATCTGCCGGAACTGCTTGTGGGACAGAATATTTCCGGCTATCTGCGGTACTTCTTCGAACATTGGACGGTGAACAGGCACGGGTTGACCGAGGAAGCCGTCGACGAATACATCCGCGCCTTCAGCGTGCCGGGCGCGCTGCGCGCCGGATTCGACGACTACCGCGCCGCCGAACTGGACGCCGAACACGACGACGCCGATGCCGAGCGGTCGCTGCGGCAGCCGGTGCTGGCCCTCTGGGGTTCCGGCAGCTTCCTGGAAAAGCTTCCGGCACTGGATATCTGGCGCAAGTACGCCGACGACGTGCAGGGCGGCCCGATCCCGGACTGCGGCCACTTCATCGCCGAGGAGCGCCCGGAGGTGCTGGTGGACCGGTTGCGCGCCTTCCTCTGATCAGGACGGCGGCGCCCCGATCATCTGCACATGCGTTCCGTCCCAACGAAATTGGACGTGGGTGTAGGTGCCGTCGGGGCAGGCGTCGCAGCTGCCGGGCGTCTTGTAGGTGAGCCCGACCGTCTCGTCCGTGGTGTGTTCGGGGTCGAATGCGGTGAAGCCGTAGGCCTTCGGGGTCGCGGTGCCGATGTATTCGCCCTTGTGGAAGAGCAGTGCGTGTTCCGGTGAGCTGGCGGTGGCCTTCTCGATCGGCACGATGGCGACCGATAGCGTCGCGCATGTATCGAAATCGCCTGTATACGAGCGTGATTCGGTGGACCACCGGGCGCCGGTGACCGACTCGGCGGGTAGTCGGGAGACGGCGGATCTGACGATGGGCGAGCCGAGGTTCACCCCGCACTGCTGCCCCGGCTGCCCGGATTGCGATGCCGCGGCGGTGGATCCGGGCGGCGCGGCCACCGGAGCCTGTCTGTTGGTCTTGACCGGTTTCGCCGGTTCACCGGCCGAACCGCAACCGGCGAGTTGGCCGGCGCCGAGCAGAATCGCTGCCACGATCACCGTGCAACGCAACATGATTCGATAATCCCTTCCGCGGTTGCCGCCGACCTGATCGACCCCGCGTCATCGTGTTCGCAAGCAATGATCCGCCGGACGGGGGTTCCGTGCACGGTGGTCCGTTCCCGGGATGGAGGGGATTCCGGGAACGGGCCGGACGTTCAGTGAACAGAGCGGATCAATGCGCCGAGCCGCTGCTCGCCGAACCGGTATTCGTCGCGGGCCCGGTCGCCGGAACGACGCTGAAATCGGTGCACCAGCCGCCGGCGCCGCCGGTGGACTGGCAGGCCACGTACAGTGTGGGGCTCGTCGCGGTGAATGTGCCGCTGACCACCGTCGGCGTCGAAGAGCCGACCTGCTGACTGACGTAGGGGATGCCGTTCGGCCCGTCCAGTGCGATGGCGAGCACCGATCCGCCGCTCGGGTCGGCCCAGACCAGCACCGAGAAGATGTAGCGCCCGCCGGTGACCACCCCGACATCCTGGCCGACGTAGCCGTTGTCGCCGGTGCGCGCCGCGGTGCGGCCGTCGACGGAATCCGTTGTCGCATTGTAGATGTGGGCCGACCACCGGCCGAGGCCGTTCGCGAAGTCGGGATCGGCGACCAGATTGTCGGCCGGGCTCGCACCGCCCGCGACCGCGGCCGCCGCGCATAGATATCCGGCCGTGGCCAGTGCGGCCGCGCCGCGGGTTGCGCACCGGAACACCTCGAGCATCGGGTCCTCCTCGATTCGCACAAGCCAAACCGCAGGTCGCGGCAGTCTATCCCGCTGCGGGGCGGTGATCCGGTAAGCCGGCGCGCCCGGCGCGCCCGGCTCAGCCCAGTGATTCGGCGGCGGCCGCGGCGATGGCGGCGGCGACGCCGGTGAGCGCGGGGGAGTCCAACCGCCACTGCTGCCAGTACAGCGGAACGTCGATATGCGAATCCCCGTCGATCCGGACGAGGTCGGCGGTGAGTTGGGCGTCCGGCAGCATGCCCCAGCCGAGCCCGAGCCGCACCGCCGCGGCGAATCCGGCCGACGACGGCACATAGTGTCGCGGCGGATCGACGGGATGCCTTGTCCGCCTGCGGATTTGGCGATCCTGTAAATCGTCCTTGCGGTCGAACAGCACCACCGGCGCGGTGGCGTATGCCCGGGCGGCGGGCCGATCGGCGAACCAGGCGTCGGCGAATTCCCGGTTCGCCACCGGGCGGTAGCGCATCGCGCCGAGCCTGCGCACCCGGCAGCCCTGCACCGGCTCGGCCGTCGAGGTGATGGCCGCCATCACGGTGCCATCGCGCAGCAGCCGGGTGGTGTGCTCCTCGTCCTCGCGGTGGATTTCGAAGCACACCCCGGCGGGTGCGGCCGCCAGCGCGGGCAGCACCCAGGTCTCCAGCGAGTCGGCGTTCACGGCGATGGGGACGCGGACCGGCCGGTCGGTGGGGCGATCGTTATCGCCGAGCTCCCTCGCGGTGTCCTCGGCGAGCAGTGCGACCTGCCGGGCCATGCGCAGTACGGCGAGCCCGGATTCGGTGGCGCGCACCGGTTTCGTGCGCTGCACCAGGATGCGGCCCGCCGCGTCTTCCAGCGCCTTGATCCGCTGACTCAGCGCCGACGGGGTGATTCGCAGCCTGCGCGCCGCGGCCTCGAAGGTGCCCTCGGTGAGTGCGGCGTCGAGCGCGCGGAGCTGGTCGAATTGCAGATCCATATTCAGAGATTCTAATGATAGTTAAGAATATTTAGTTTGCCTGCCGATCGTTTACGGCCGTAGGTTCGATGGCATGACGGCTTCATCGGCGGTACTTGCGGCCGTCTCGGGTTTGGGTTTCGGGCTGTCGCTGATCGTGGCGATCGGCGCGCAGAACGCGTTCGTGCTGCGTCAGGGGTTGCGCGGGCAACACGTCTTCGCGGTGGTCGCGGTGTGCGCGGTATCGGATATCGTGCTGATCGCGGCGGGTATCGGCGGCTTCGGTGCGGTGGTCGCCGCCGTGCCCGCGGTGCTGGTGCTGGTGCGCTACGCGGGCTCGGCGTTCCTGGCCGGGTACGGATTCCTTGCCGCGCGAAGGGCTTTCGCGAATTCGGCGCTTATCGCCGACGCGGGGGCGACCATGGCGCTCGGTGCGACCGTGGCCACCTGCCTGGCGCTCACCTGGCTCAATCCGCATGTGTACCTGGACACCGTGCTGCTGCTCGGCTCCTTCGCCAACGGGCACGCGAGTCAGGACCGCTGGTTCATCGGTCTCGGGGCGATGGCCGCCAGCGTGCTGTGGTTCGCCGGCCTCGGTTACGGCGCGCGGCTGCTCGGCCCGCTGTTCGCCAGGCCGATCGCCTGGCGGATCCTCGATTCGCTCATCGCGCTGGTGATGCTCACCCTCGCCGTCGGTCTGCTGCTGTCGCGGTGAACATTCGGTGTGCGGCCCGCGGCGCGCTCACTTCGAACCTGTGAATCGCGTCGCGACAGTTTCGCCGCGGTGCGCTAGTTTCGTGCCCGACAACCGCATGCCCGTCCGTTCCGGATGGGTGACGGCAATGCTTTTGCCCGGGAGGAGCACGCTCAGTGGGGATCCATCGGATGATGGGATCGGTTCGGGGTTGGTTGATTCGGTGCGGGGTGGTCGCCGGTGAACAGTCGGTCGTTGGTGCTGTGCGTGGCCGTCATCGCGGTCATGGCGGCGTGGGTGATGCGCTCCCGGCGCAATAGCGAAATAGATTGCGAGCGTGACGATTTCGGTTCGGAACTACTTCTCGGGCGGTGACCTGCCCCGGGGTGGCCTACGGTGGGGCCATGGAATTTTGTTTGCCGCGAGCGGGTTTGGTGATCGCCGCGTCCGGCGCGCTCCTCGGCGGTTGCGCGGGTGAGGCGGCGCAACCGCCGAACCCGCCGCCCACCGGCGCGCCGTCCTCAACCGCCGGTGCGCCGTCGTTCACTCCGGTCGCCGCGCAGCGGGTTGTCGTGCTCGATCCCGGCCACAACGGCGGCAACGGCGCGAATCCGGCGGCGATCAATCGGCAGGTCCCCGACGGTCGCGGAAAAACCAAGGCGTGCAATACCACCGGCACCTCGGCCAGGGACGGCTATCCGGAGCACGCGTTCAACTGGGCGGTCGCCGAACAGGTGCGGGATCTGCTCACCGCGCGCGGCCTGCGCGTCGTCATGACCAGGAACGACGATTCCGGCGTCGGTCCATGCGTCGACGAGCGGGCCGCCATCGGCAACCGCGGCGACGCGGCGGCGGTGGTCGCCATTCACGCCGACGGCGCGGATGGCGCCGGTGCGCACGGCTTTCATATCGCCTATTCCGCGCCGCCGCTCAACGCGGCGCAGGGCGAACCGTCGGTCCGGCTGGCGAACACGCTGCGCGACACCATGGTCGGCGCGGGCTTCGCGACGTCGAGCTACGTCGGCTCGGCCGGACTCGATCCACGGGCCGATCTGGCCGGGCTGAATCTGTCGGAGCGACCCACCGCGCTGGTCGAATGCGGGAATATGCGCGATCCCGGTGATGCGGCGCTGCTCGAATCCCCGGATGGCCGCGCCCGCATCGCGGCGGCCATCGCCGCCGGTATCACCGCTTATCTGGGTTGACAAAAATCGGCCTTGTTAGCAAACTCTATAGTAATTATACGGACGACCAGTTTATTGCTGATCGTCAGCCTATATAACTGGGGAGAATTTCTCGAAGGTCCACTTCCCTGCCGGTCCGGCGCGGATTTTCCTCTGAAAATAGGGATTCTCACATCCTGTCCGCGCAAAGGATAGGCAACTCGGTCATGTAAGTAAAGCTTCTTTTACGCTTTCTGGCCGCCACGCACCCCTTCGTGGGCCAATTTGGACCGGCTGACCTGCGAATATGGTCGATTGTGATCTGCATTATGTTGACCAGGATTCTGGACAAATCCACGATTACTCCATGACCTTCGGCAAACTTTCAGCAAAAGTTGGACGCCGGGCCCCGCGCATCAGCGCGGGCGTTATCGGTGGAACCGGGCTGTTGTTGCTGTTCGCGGCCCAGGCCGATCTTCTGATCGCTGCGCCGAGCGCGGTCGCCGATCCGGAAATCCCGGGATGCTCCTCGGATTACTCGGTGTCCAACGAAATGACCATGAAGTGTGAGCCGGGCTCCGGACAGGGGCAGCACGCCTTCATCCGGTGCCGCGATCTCGTCGGCATCGCACACACCCACATCGGTCCGACCATCGGGTCGGATGGCGGTTGGTCCAGGGCGGTCTGTGCCCCGGGCGAAAACGGTCCGGCCTGAACATTTTCCGGACCCAGCTCTGCCTTTTCGCGCCGAATGCCCGTAATGCGGTAGCCCAGGGCGATGGCGCGTTCGCAGCCCAAAGAAAGGCTCGAATCATGCGCGTTGTGATGGAACGTTCGCGAGAAACCAAAGCATCGGCGAAATGCCGCAGGGACGCCAAGCGCGCCCGCCGCGGCATGTACGCCGCCGCCACCTTCGCCTCCATGGCCACGGTCATGATGGCCGGACAGGCCGCCGCGGAGGCGCCGGACGGCCAGCAGGCGCCGGTATCCCCGCAGGCGCCCGGTATGAACCGGGGCGCGGCCGTGGGCCAGACGCTTCCCGGCACCGCGGGCGCCGTCGCCGGACAGTTGCTCGATCCGTCCCAGCAGGCCGCGCTGAACGGCGCGCTCGGGGCGGCGGCCCAGGTCGTCGCGCCGACGCCCATCGGCTCCCAGGTCGGCGCGGCCATCGACGCCTTCCAGGCGGGTGGCGCGCCACAGGCGCCCGCACCGATGCAGCGGCCCGAACCGGCCCAGGCGGGCCAGCCCGCGACCACCCCGGTCGTCGGCGGCACACCCGCGCCCGCCGGTTCGCCCGCGGCGATCGCGAACCAGGTCGTCGGTATGGTCCCCACCCCGGTGGCCGAACTCGCCGCGACCGCCGCACAGATCGCCGTGGCCAAACTGCCGCTGGAACAGCTGGCGGGCTGGGCGAACACCACCTTCCCCGACGGTCCGATGCGCGGTCCGGTCGATGATCTGCTCGGCTTCGTCCAGCAGGCCACCGAACTCGCGGGCGCACGCCGCGAGCGCGCGAACCCGACCATCGACGATCTGATCGATCAGGCCCGCACGGTCTTCGGCTTCCCGAAGGACGGTCCCGACCCGACCCAGGCGCTGCGCGACCTGCTGGTCGGCCCGGCCGTCGGCAAGAACGACCCGATGGCGGGCATCGCGCCCGGACTGGCCGCGCTCGTCGCGCCGGTGCTCGGTTTCGCCGCGCCGCACCTCGACGGCCTCGCCCCGGTGCTCGGCTTCCTCGCGCCGCTGCTGGCCATCGCCTCGAATCCGGTCGGCGCGATCGGCGCGGTGCTGACCACGCTGCGCGATCAGGTGCAGGGTTTGCTCGGCGACAGTAGGCACAATGCGGCGCTGCCCCTGCTGACATTGCCGGTGGTCGGGCTGTTCGCGCTCGTGCCGCTGCTGTTCGCCGGCGGTATCGCGGTCGTCGGGGCGCTCGCCCTCGGCGCGGTGGTGCTCGGCGCGCTCCTGTTGGCGCCCTTGGTGATCGGTGCGCTCGTCATCGGCGGCGCGATCCTGGCCGTGCTGGCCATCCCGGTGCTGGTGGTGCTCGCGGTGATCGCGATACCGGTGCTGATCATCGCGCTTCCGGTCGCCTTCATCGCGTTCCAGGTGCTGGCACCGTTCATCCTGGCCGGTGGCCTCGCCCTGTTCGCGGCGGCGGTGGTCGGCGGCGCGGCGGTGGCGGTCGTCGTGCTGGCACTCGGGCTGGCGGTGCAGATCACCGGATTCGTTCTGTTGACCGTATTCGCCGCGCTGGCAACGATTTTCCTGCCGTTCCTGGGCCTGATCATCGCACCGCTCGCGTTTACCGCCGCGCTCGCCTGGCTGGTGCTCGGTGGAATCGGCGTCGCCGTCGCGTTCTTCGGCGTCCTCGGCATCGCCGCGCTGGTGAGCGCCGCGGTGTTCGCGGTGGTCGGTGTGCTGTCGCTGTTCACCCCGTTCGGGCTGATCGCGATTCCGATCCTGCTCGCGCTCGGTGCGGCCGCCGTGATCCTGATGGGTGCGGTCGGACTGGCCGGTGGTGCCATCTTGGCCGCGCTCGGCTTCGTCGAGCTCGTCGCGCTGGGCATTGTCGGCGGGGCCGCGGTGACCGTGCTGCTGGCACTGGTTCTGGTGGTCAGCACCATTCTGGCGGCGGCCGACGTGGTCGTTTGGGCCGCGTTGTCGGCCGCGACGCTGATCGTCGGCGCCCTCGGCATGGCGGCGACCGCGCTCGCCGTCGCCGGCGGGCTGATCGCCACGGTCGCGATCATGATCGGCGTGCCGATCATCGGGCCGCTGCTGGCACCGCTGCTGTTCATCGCACTGGTCGCCATCCCGGCCTCGTTGGGCCTGGTGTTCCTGTTCGGCGCGTTCACCTTCGGGGCGATGCTCACGTTCGTGTGCACGAGCCTGATCCTGTTCGGCATCGCGAACCTGGCCGGCGTCGCGCTGGTCGCCTCGCTGGTGTTCATGATCACCATGCCGTACGCGATTCCGATCATTCTGTTGGCCGACCTGGCCTTCGCGATCATCGTCGGTGCCGGGCTGGCCGCGCTCGCGGCGGCGAACGTGGTCTTCACCTGGTTCTTCGGCGGCGCGGCCGCGCTGGCGGTGCTCGCCTTCGGACTGGCCGCCGCGGCGACGGTGTTCGCCGGTGGGCTGGCCATCGGCGTGGCGTCGTTCGCCCTGCTGACCCTGGGTGCGTTCGCGTTGATCATCATGAACCCGCCGCTGGCCCTGCTGGCGCTGCCGGTGATCTTCGGCGGCCTGTTGCTGAGCGTGCTGGCCACCCTCGGCACGGTGGCCGTGGTCTCCAGCCTGGTGACCGGGCTCGTGGCCTTCCTCGGGTTCGGCCTCATCGCATCCTGGGTGGGCTTCGGCATCCTGCTGCTGGGCACCTTCATCGCGGTGTCGTCGGTGTTCCCGCCGTTCCTGCTGGTCAGCATCCCGGTGGCGGCCGTCGCGTTCGTGGCCATCATGGCTCTGGCCATCGCGACCGGCATTGTCTTCGGCGCCGGTATCGGGGCAATCCTGCTGGCGGGCAACGTGATCGCGATCGCCCTCGGCATCGCCGCGGTGATCGCCACCGCCGCGGTCGGGTTGGCGGGATTCGTCTTCGCCGCCGCGCTGACGCTGCCGTTCCTGATCTTCGGCCCGCTGGCGCCGGTGGTCTCGACGGCACTGATGCCGATCATCGCGCTGGCTCTCGCGGCCATCTGGTCGCCCGTGCTGGCGGCCGGACTCACGGTGGCCGCCGCCGCCATCGCGATCCAGCTGTTCGGTCTGATCGGCCTGCCGATCCTGGCGGCGATCGTGCTCGGCGGCCTCACCTTGGCGGCGAAGGGTCTTTTCCTGACCCTGCTCCTGGTCACCGCGCCGCTGAGCTTCGTATCGCTGTTCCTGCTCGCCGCGATCGCGCTGCCGATCCTCGGGCTGGCCGCGGTCGGTGCTCTTGCGCTGCTCGCGCTGCCGGTGCTCGCGGTGATCGGTATCCCGCTGCTCGGTTTGGCCGCGCTCGGTGCGCTCGCCGTGCTGGCGGTGGGTGCCGCGGTGGTGCTCGGCCCGCCGGTGCTCGCGGTCCTGGCGGCGATCGCGATCCCGCTGCTCGGTCTGGCCGCACTGGCCGCCGTCGCGGTGGTGGGCGGTGCGTTCGTGGCGGGCATCGTCGCGGCCGTCGGCGCCGCGCTCGTGGTCGGCGTTCCGCTGGCCCTGCTGATCGGCGTGCCGCTGCTGGCGCTGGCCGCGGTGGGAGCGCTTGCGCTGCTTGCCCTTCCGGTGCTCGCCATCGGCGCGGTCATCGCCGCGCTCGGTGCGGCCGCGCTCGCGGTCGCGGCATTCGTTGCCGGTGCCGTCGTCGCACTCGGTGTCGCCCTGGCTATCGGAATTCCGGTGGCGCTGGCGGCATTCGCGGCCGGTGCGGTGCTCGCGCTCGGTGCGGCGCTGGCGATCGGCATTCCGATCGCCATCGCGGTCGGGCTGCCGCTGCTGGCGCTCGCGGTGGCGGGCGGTGTCGCGCTGCTGGCCCTTCCGGTGCTGGCGCTGGCCGCCGCGGTCAGCGTTCCGGTGGCGCTCACGGCGGGCGCCGTGCTGCTGGGCCTGGCCCTGGCATTGCTGGTGCTGCTCACCCCGCCGGTGCGGGTGTGGCTCATCTCCGCCATCCGCGCCGCGGTGCCCGCGTTCGGCTCGGGCGGTGCGGCGGCGACCGGAACGCAATTCCTCGACAACATTCCCGACAACCCGAGCCTGGAGCAGCTCATCACCTCGCTCCAGCAGGCGCTGGGCCCGAAAGCCAGTGCGGCGCCTGCGAATCCGGTGGCTCACGCGGACATCCCGTACACCGGAAACGGTGCGGCCGACGGCGTCACACACGACGCCCGTCAACTGGTCAGCATCGCCGTCTGAACCGGATACCCACTGTTCCAACACATCTCAGGTAAAGGAGCACGATCATGACGCACGCGATGCAGGACGGTGTCGGCACCACCGAAGCGACCATGCACCTGGAGTACCTCTACGGCCCGCAGTGGCGCGACGTACTCGCCATCATCGAACGCTCGGGCCAACTGCGCCCCGGCGAGCGGGAGAAGTTGAACGCCGAGGCGTCGAAGTTCCTGCAGCAGCGCTATTCCGGGCTGCAGGGCGGCGCGGAGGGCGGATTGGCCGGGCTGCTGGCGGGTCTGCAGGGCGGGGCCCAGCAGACCGAACCGCTGAACATCGCCACCGCCACCGCCAAGTCGTTCGGCCGCTCCCGCAATGTGCAGGTCGCGGGAATGATTGCCGGACAGGCCGTTTCGCCCGGCGCTTCCGGACTGTCGAACGGCGATCTCAGCGGGCTGTTCGAATCGCTCGGCTCGCTCGGCGCCGTGACGGTGGTCGGGCAGGCGGTCACTGCGGCGGTGCTCGGTGATCTGGTCGGCCGCGGTGATTTCACCAAGGCGGTATACGACGAGCTGATGCGGCCCTGGCTGAACAGCATCGAAGCCTGACGAAAGGAGTTGGCGCCATGTTCGATTCACGCAACGTTGGTTCCGGGCTTCCGGTCGACTCGTTCGCCGGGCTGCTCGAGCTGGGTGACAACCAGATCGGGTACGGGTACTACGACAGCAATGAAATCGCCGCGGCGCCCGCGGTGGCCTGGAACACCCGTACCAGGACCGGTGCCATCGGTTGGTGGAACCGGCACCGCACGATTCAGGCCGCGGTCGGGATGACGATGGTGTTGACGATCGGCTTCCTGCCCGCAACGCAGAACGCGATCCTGTCGGTGATCACCCATGCGGGCTGACCGGATCGTGCGGCCGGGGCGCCGCGGACGACTCGTCCGCGGCGCGCCCGCCCTGGCCTTGGGTGTGCTCGGGCTCGCCCTGTTGACGGGCTGCGCGGGCACGGGGCCGTCGGCGCAGCAGAGCCGCGCGGGCGACCCGGACACCGTCGACTGCGCAGTGGGTGGCCGAGCCATCTCCGGGCTGCAGAACACCTTCCGCGGACTGTCCGATCAGCTCAACGGGATCGGGCCCGCATCGGCCCGCGGCGACCTCGCCGATGTGAAAAACCGTATCGGCCAAGGGATGCGGCTCGCGGCGCAGGTCCCGGCGAGTATCCAACCCGCGACGGCGACGATGAATTCGCCGCTCATCCGCAACACCTATCAGGATGTCGGGCAGGCGGGCGCGCGGCTGCACGACGCGCTCGGCGACCTGAACGCCGCGCTGGACAGCGGGCGGCCCGCGCAGGGCGTCACCGATTCGCTGTCCGCGGCGCTCGACTCGCTGAACGGTGCGATGAACCGCATGCGTGTGGCCTGTTCGTCTGTTTTCCCGGAACCGGCTGCCCGAATACAGACCGTGCAGCAAGTGGGTAGCTGAGTGCGGTCCGCCGGTCCCCGTGTCTCCCCCGTGGCACGGGGATCGCGCGTGCCCGCACCGAATCACGCTGTGCCGCAACCAACCACACCGGGCGGGGGAAACGCCTGGGAAACCGGTATGTTTGCGCTACCCTTCCCGCATGGCCAAGTCCAGGAAGGTGAGCGTCACCATGCCCGCGGAACTCGCGGACACGCTGACGCGCTGGGCCGAGGACGGCCGCATCCTCTCGGTATCGGGCTATATCGCCGAATCGGTGCGGGCCAGGATCGGCCGTGACGTGTCGCTGGCGCGATTGGAGGAGGTCTTCGGCGCCAAACCGCCCGCCGATGCGTTGGCCAAGGTATTGCGCAGGCTCGGGCGCCCCGACCTGATCGACGGCGCCGCGTGAAATACGCCGCGATCGGCGGATACGTACTCGACGTCGCCGCGCTCATCGGCGCGTGTCGCCGCAAACCGTATCCGGAATCGGTGATCTGGGGCACCGTCATCACGCACGGCGTGCTCGTCGTGCCCGCCGCGGTGCTCGGTGAGGCGAGGGCGCGCATCCCGCGCTCCGGCCTGGACATCCTGGATGTCGTACTGTCCCTGCCGAATACGGTGATCGCCGACCTCAACGACGTGGTCGCGGCCCGCTGCGGCACCCTGCTCGCCGCCGTCTCCGACGATGTGCGCGGGCAGCTCTCGGCCGCGCACGCCGCCATCGAGGGGGTGAACCGCGGCTGGCCCATCGCCACCGACCGGGCCGGACTGCTCACCCGGCTGCTACCGGCCGCCGACGTGGACCAGCTGCCCTGAATCCGCCCTGTATGTAACCGCTTCAGTCGGTGTACAGTGCGCGCAGCTGCCGCTTGTACACCTTGCCCGAATCGTCGCGGGGGAGTTCGGCGACCACGCGAATCTCCTTGGGCACCTTGTAGTCGGCGATCGATCCGGTCAGCGAGCCGCGCACGCCCGCGGCCGTCAGCTCGGCACCGGGTCGCGAAACAATATGGGCGGCAACGATTTCCCCGAGATCTCCGGAATCCGGTATCCCGAATACGGCGACGTCCTCCACCCCGTCGAGCGCGCCGATCGCCGCCTCGATCTCGGCCGGGTAGATATTGACCCCGCCGGAAATGATGATCTCGCTGGACCGGCCGGTCAGGTACAGGTAGCCGTCGGCGTCGAGATATCCGGTGTCCCCGACCGAAATGAAATCCGGTATCGGGCTTGTGTTTTCACCGTTGCGATGCAGGTAAGTGAACCGGGGCCAGTAGTCGGCCCCGCGCACGAACACCTGGCCGATCTCGCCGGGCGGCAACGGTTTTCCGTCCGCGGTGGCGACCACCGCCGCCGAACCGTCCGCCCCGCGCCCGACGCTGCCCGGATGCGCCAGCCACTCCGCCGCGCCGATCCAGGTGATGGTGCCCGCCTCCGTGCAGCCGTAGAACTCGGTGAGCGCGTCGCCGAACCAGTCGATGGCGGCCCGCTTCACCGACGGCGGGCACGGCGCGGCCGAATGCACCAGGTGGGTCAGGCTGGACACGTCGTAGCGGGCCCGCACCGGCGCGGGCAGGGACAGCAGCCGCGACAGCATCGTCGGCACCACCTTGGCCTGGGTGATGCGGTGCCGCTCGATCAACTGGAGAAAGCGTTCGGGACGCCAGCGCGGCATGATGGTGATCTCCGCACCCATCCGGAGGGCAAGTACCGCAACGGCATTCGGGCTCGTGTGATACAGCGGGCCCGCGACCAGAACCCGGCTGCCCGGCACGAGGCCCATCCGCTGTGCGGTGGCGCCCGCGATGGACAGCAGCTGCTGCGGCGTCATACGTTCGCGCAGTACGCCTTTCGGCGCGCCGGTGGTGCCGGAGGTGTAGATCAGGCCCATCGAATCGGCGATCGCGCCGTCGAGATGGCCGAGTGGTTCGGGCTGTCCGTCGATCCACTGCTCCAGCGTCGGGTATCGCCCCGTCGGGGTGGTCAGCTGCCGATCGAGGCCCGCCTCCTCGACCAGTTCGGCGGGCATGGCCACCTCGACCACCGCCGGATCGGCATCGGCGCGGCCGGCGGCCGTCTCGACGCGGTCGATGAATTCGGTGTGCGCGAAGACAATTCGCGCGCCGCTGTCCCGCAGCACATGCTCGATCTCGGCGGGCTGCCACCGGGTGTTCACCGGTACCGGGTTGCCGCCACAGGCGGCGATCGCGAGGGAGATCTCCAGGAATTCGATATCGTTGCGCAGCATCACCACGACGCGCGCACCCCGCGCGACGCCGGCGGCCGCGAGCGCCGCGGCCAACCGCCCGGCGCGATCCTGTGCCGCCGCGTGGGTGCGCGTCCGGCCGCCGCAGGTGATGGTCGGGGTAGTCACGCCCCGAAGGTAGCCATGGATGTGGCGCGGCGCAATTTCAGATCGTGAGGCCGAAGTACTCCGCGAAGACGGTCACCGTATCCGGTTCGGGCGCGACCGGCCCGCGCAGCCACGTGCCCGTCGTCGATACGCCTGGAATGTGATGTCCGCCACCGAATATCGAGTACAGCGTGACCGGAGGTCGGCCGGTGGCCCGGTATTCGGTTCGGCACACCCGTCCGCCCGGCAGCCAGTGGAAGGACGGCCCGGTGTCGATCCCGTTGCGCGCGGCGAAATATGCCGCGGTTTCCGCGGTGGCCAGGTGCCCGCCTTTCGGGAACAGACCGTAAAGGCTCACCGTGCCACCGGAATACGGTGACACCGGATCGGCGGTGCCGTGGAATATCAAGAGCGGCAATGGGACCGGCGGCTTGGTCGAGGCCGCGAGGTTGTCCGGCGCCGGTTGGTTGCAGGCGATCAAGGCCGCACCCGCCAGGAGTTCGGGCGCGTCGTGCAGCAGACGGATCGTCATCTGCCCGCCCAGCGAATAGCCGATCACGAAAACCCGCCGCGAATCGATCAGGCCGGATGTCGCGAGCTCATTGATCAGCGCGCGCAGAAAACCGACGTCGTCGACGGATTTCGCGCCGCGCCAGAACATCACGGCCTTGCGCGCGCCGTTCCATTCGCGCCGCACCGCACCCGGGTACGCGATGACGGCCGCGCCGGTGGCGGCCAACGTCTCGAAGGCCCGGTTGCTGAATTCCCTGATGGAATCGCCGGTTTCGCCGGTGCCGTGCAGCACCAGCACCAGTGCGGCGCCGGGTTTCGGGTCGGCGGCGTGCACCAGCCGGTAATCGCGGCGGCGACCATCGTGTGTGATGGCGCCGCGCCTGTCGACGAGCTCGGTGAGGGATCGCACGATATTCGAGTCTGCTACATCCCGATCATGATCGGCGCGCGGGCCGCCTGCCGCGCACGACCGTGTGGAATCGCTTGGTGATTCTGATATTTCGGAGGCAACCGATGGCGATGACAACTGTCCACAGCAGCAGGACGGCGAGCGCGAGACCGAGCGGATAGTTTCGGTCGAGCACGGTCGGGTTGTCCGGATGCGCGTGCGCGCGGTTCAGTACCGGGGCGGCGATCAGCACGAGCGTCACCGTGCCCACCGCGCCGGTGGCGGCGAGCGGCCACCACCGCGCGGGCAGCTCGCCTCGTCCGGCCAGTCCCACCGCGGCGGCCAGCGGCGCGAATACCGCGTCGTGCAGCAGGATTCCGGCGCCGAACCACAGCCCGATCGAGATGAGATCCGCTGTCCCGAAACCGGTGAACAGGTCGAGACCGTACGCGAGCGCAGCAAGGCCCGCCAGCAGCAGTACGGCGCGGATGACGATCACGACAGCACCTCGATTCCGGAAAGCCATTTGGTCTGTAGCACGCCGGGACGATTCGGCGCGATCAGGCGGCACGGGTAGCCGTGGTCGATATCGAGCGGTGCACCGTTGAGCGACAGCGCGATCAAGGTGTCCGGATCGGTCGCGTGGTGGTGCGGCAGCACCGAGGTGGCATAGAGACCGCCGCGTTCCAGCGAATCGAAGCGAATATCGCCGCCGCGGTATGTGCCCACCGCCGCGAGCAGTTCGGACAGCCGCACCCCCGACCAGTGCGCCCCGGCGGACCAGCCCTCGACGCAGGCGATCGGCAACTGCGCCGAAGTCTGTGGCAGCGCGAGCAATTCGGCCCGGCTGAACCGGCGGCGCAGCCCGCCGACCGTGACGGTCAGCCGGTATTCCGGATCGCGGGCGAGCTCGTCGACGCCCGCGGCGAGCGCGCTGCGATTCACCGGAACGCCCTGTGGCCCTTGACCGCTGCGCGGCGCCAGCACCGCGGCCCAGCGCAGGAACGGTACGGTCTGCCCGGCGACGGCCACCGCGGCGGCGCCCGCCGAGACCGAGGCCGCGGTCAGCACGGCCCGGCGAGAAACACCGTCTCGCGGGCCGATTTCATCCGTTTGCTCGCTGGAATCCTTGTCCCGCAACGCCGTTCGCACCACCGGCAGCTTCACTGCCAGATGTACCGCGAGCGCGCCGACCGCGACATAGGCCATGGCGTAATGCGTGGTGGTGAAGAAGAACTTCCAGGGGTAGTACTGCGCGATATTGATCAACCCGGTGCCGAGCTGAAATATCGTCGAACCCACCAGCAGCGCAATGGATCCGCGCTCCAGCATCCGCAACGGCGAGCCGAATACCGGGCGGTTGAACAGCCTCGGATACACCGCCCAAAGCTTCACCAGGAGTAGCGGAATCGCCGCGACTCCGGTGATGACGTGCGTGCCCTGAGTGACCCGATACAGCCACACCGGATGTGCGGGCCACTGGAACCAGGACGGTGGATGCTGAATCCAATGGCTCAGCAGCCCGGTGCCGAAACATATGAGAACGGCCGCGCCGAGGGCGATTCCGACCCGGCTGGCCACCTGCGGGCCGCGCGCCGACGAAGTGAGTGGCCGGTGTCTCGTGCTCGTGGTCGGTGGCGGCGTGTGGGATGCGCGTTGGGCCGACTCGCTCATGCCGCCCCCGCTCCGTCGCTCGGCGGCGTGTCGATGATCGGTTCGGAAGCTCGACCCAACCATGCGATATGCCGTCCGCTCACCGCGGCGGTCTCCAGCACCCGGAACCCGGCGGGATCCGCGATCGCACCGATCCGGTCGACGGCGACCTGAGCCCACGGGAACCATTCGCCGACTCGCCCGCGCGACTCCAGCCGAATGGGTCGCGATACGATACCGGATCCGGGGCGGGCACATTCGACGATGGCGATACCGTTGGGGGCCAACAATTCTCGAACTCTGGTCAATAGCCGCACCGGATCGCCGCCGATTCCGACATTGCCGTCGGCGAGTATCGCGTACGCCCACCGTCCGCTGCCGGGCAGCGGACCGAACAGGTCGCGCCGCAGCGCGGGCGCGCCGCGAAATCTGGTGATCGCCACCGCCATCGGCGAAATATCGACGCCGAGCGCGATCACGCCGCGCCGCAGCAGCGCCGCGACGAGCCGCCCCGGCCCGCAGCCGAGATCGAGCGTCGGCCCATCGCAACGCGCCGTGAGCGCGTGGTCGGCGGCCGGATCCACCTCGGCCAGGCCCAGCCAGCGCCCGGTCGGCAGCCGGTGCCGTCGTCCGTCGCCGGTGCGCGCCCAGCAGGCCGTTCCGGTCAGCGCCCAGTCGAATAGATCGGGCGAATGCTCCTTCATCGCAAGGCCATTCGCCGGTCGGACAACTCGGTGAGCACGTCCGTGAACCGCCCCCGGGTCTCTGCGGCGACGAGCAGGGCATCGTCGAAGGTGTCGACATCGCGATACAGCGGCAGATTCCGTACGCGTAATCCGCGGTCGCGCACCGCCTTACGTGTCAGCGCACCGGTGCGGTCGGTGGACATCGGCACCGTGACGAGCGCCCGCGCGGGCTGCGGCGACGGCAGGCCCAGCGCCCACCAGCCGCCGTCGGCGGCGGGCCCGAGCACGGCGTCGCCCGTTCCGGTCAGCAGACGGGCCGCCGCGGTCAGGGTGGCCGGGGCGAGTTGCGGTGTGTCCATGCCGATCTGCAATACGGGTGCACCCCAGCGGGCCGCGTCGGCGTGCGCGTTGGCCAGCCGCTCGCCGAAGGTGCTCCCGCGCTGCGGAACGATCTCGAATTCGCCGAGCATCCGTGATAATTCGGCACCGCTCTCGGCCGCGGCGATATCGCCGGTGAACGCGACGACGCGGTGCCGAATCCCACTGCGCCGCACCGTATCCAGGGTGTCGAGCAGCGAAGCCGCCGCCACCGTCGCCGCCTCGGCCGGGGTGAGCGGCGGAGTGAGACGGGTTTTCGCGAATCCGGCGACGGGCGCCTTGGCGATCACCAGTAGGGTCGCGGCGACGGTTTCACTCATGCCCGGCCCCCAGCACCGACCAGAAGTCCCGGACCGCACGCAGCGACCCGCGCAGCGATCCGGACACCTTCGACACGCCGCCCGCTCGCGGTCGGTAGCTGATATCTCGTTCCACCACTTGCCATTTCGCCCGGGCCGCGGCGATGAGCAGGGCCAGCGGATAGCCGTAGCGCGCATGCAGCGGGCCGAGCGCGAGCAGCGCATCCCGCCGCGCCACCCGCATGGCGGCGATATCGTGCACGGGCACACCGAATTCGCGGCGCAGCCTGCCCGCGATCAATCGATTGCCCAGCCGCGCGTGCCATGGCCAGGCGCCCCGGCCGACGGCCCGCCGCCTGCCGACCGCGAGATCGGCACCGCCGCGCACGAGCGCGACGAGCGTTGGCAATTCGGCGGGGTCCATGGATCCGTCGCCGTCCAGTACGGCGATCAGCTCGGTATCGGCGGCGGCGATACCCGCCTGCACGGCCGACCCGTAGCCGGGCCGCGGTTCGCCGACGACACGGGCGCCCGCGCGCCGGGCGACGGCCGCGGTGTCGTCGGTGGACCCGTTGTCGACAACCAGTGCGCGATAGCCGGGCGGAATTGCGGAGAGGACGTTCGGCAACGCCTCAGCTTCGTCGCGGCACGGGATAACGACCGTCACACTGCTCGGTTGGTTCACGGTTTCGGTCACCTGTCCGACCGTAGGCCGCACCGGCCGCGGCGGACCCGAAAAAACGGTGACGAAACGCTGACATCGTCAAGAGCCACCGCGTGACCGGGGCGGACCGGCTTAAGGTGAATTTCGTGCAACTCGGCACCGAAGTACTGCCCCGAACCTTCCGGACACACCGCTCCGGCCTGATCGCCGCCGCGCTGGCCGCAGCGTTGGTCGCCCTGGCCTTCATCGTTCCGCGAATTTCCGGCGAACATTTCCGGAGCTCGCTCTACGCGGGCGCAGCACCGATATTCGGCAACTGGCTGCCGCATATCGGCTGGGGGAGCGGGCCTGCGATCGTGATCGCGCTACTGGTCATCGGTTACGGCCCGGCGCTCGCCGCGCGCCTTTCGTGGCGACCTCTACTGGGCGCCGCCTATCTGACCTCGCTCGGGTGGGCCTTCGCGCTGGCCATGGTCGACGGCTGGCGGCGTGGCTTCACCGACCGCCTACTCGACCCCAACGAATATCTGAAGGAGGTGCGCGGCGTCACCGATATTCCGGCGATGCTGCGCGGTTTCACCGGCCGGATCCTCGACTTCCAGCCGGACTCCTGGACCACCCACGTCTCCGGTCATCCGCCGGGCGCGCTGCTGTTCTTCGTGCTGCTGGACCGGGTCGGCCTCGTCGGCGGCGCCTGGGCGGCCGTCGCCTGCCTGCTGATCGGCTGTAGCGCCGTGCTCGCGGTGGCGGTGACGCTGCGTGCGCTCGGCGCCGAGGATCGGGCCAGGGCTGCGCTGCCGTTCCTGGTGCTCGCGCCGGCCGCCATCTGGATCGCGGTATCGGCGGACGCCGTCTTCGCGGGCGTCACCGCGTGGGCGGTGGCGCTGCTCGCCTGCGCCACCAGCGAAAAGCCAAGGGTGGTAATGGCATTGGCGTCTGGAGCGCTCTTCGGGCTCGGTATCTACCTGAACTACGGCCTGGTGCTGATGGCGCTGCCCGCCGCCGCTGTGCTGTTGTCGCGCCGGGCGCTGTGGCCGGTATTCCCGGCGCTGGTGGGCGCGCTGCTGGTGGTGGCGGCCTTCACCATCGCCGGATTCTGGTGGCTCGACGGCTATCACCTTGTGGTGCAACGGTATTACCAGGGCATCGCGAGCGAGCGCCCGTTCGGGTACTGGTGGTGGGGCAATCTGGCCGCCACCGTGTGCGCGGTCGGGCTGGCGACACCGGCCGCGCTGCCCCGGGTGTTGACGCGGAATACGTTGCGCGCCTTGAATCCGGCGGCATTACTTGTCGCGGCGAGCCTCGCCGCCATCCTGGCCGCGGACGCGAGCGGGCTGAGCAAGGCGGAAACCGAACGGATCTGGCTGCCGTTCACCGTCTGGCTGCTCGCCGCCACCGCTTTCCTCCCCCGGCCCGCCGCCCGCGCCTGGCTGGCGGTGCAGGCGGCGGGCGCGCTGCTGCTCGTCCATCTCATCCTCACGAATTGGTAAGGGGCCATGGCCATTCTGGTTGCCGACGACGATCCGGTGGTACGCGAGGTCGTGCGCCGCTATCTGGAGCGCGACGGGCTTTCCGTCGTCGAAACCGGGGATGGGCCGACCACTTTGGCCGCCCTGGCGGAGCGCGGTGCGGAGGTCGAGCTGGCCGTGCTCGATGTGATGATGCCCGCGCCCGACGGCATCGAGATCTGCCGCGCGGTGCGCTCGGGCCCGCGCCCCGGCACGCCGATCATCCTGCTCACCGCGCTGGGGGAGGAGGACGATCGGGTGATCGGCCTGGAGGCGGGCGCCGACGATTACGTCACCAAACCGTTCAGCCCGCGCGAACTCGCGCTGCGGGTGGCCTCGGTGCTGCGGCGGTCGACACGGGCCGAACCGCCCGAGACGCCGCAACAGGTTCTGCGCGACGGCCCCATCGAGGTGCGCCCCGCGGCCCGGCTCGCGCTGATCGACGGTGCGCCCGCGGAATTGACGCCGCGCGAATTCGACCTGCTGATCTTCCTGCTGAATCATCCGGGGCAGGTGTTCAGCCGCGAGGACCTGCTCGCCCAGGTGTGGGGCTGGGAATTCGGCGACCTGTCCACGGTCACCGTGCACATCAAACGCCTGCGCGCCAAGCTGGGCGGGCGGCACCGCATCGAGACCGTGTGGGGCCGCGGTTATGTGTGGGCGCGCAACGGATCCGAGAAGGAAGCGTGAAATGGCCGAGAACAGTGCGGATCTGATCGCGTACACCCTGGCCGGATCGGTGCCGGTGGTCGCGGTGGGCGCGGTGCTGCTGCATATCAACCGGAATCGCTCGCTGGTGCTGAGCATGGTTGTGCTGGTGCTGATTCCGATCGTATCGGCACTGGTCGGCATGATCGTGGTGAGCGGGCTGATGTTCACCGACGCGCTGGAGCGCACCCTGATCGTGCTGGCCGTCGTCGCCGCCGTCACCGTGCCCGCCGCCGTATTCCTCGGTCGACAGCAGGCACGGAAGATGGTGTGGGAGAAGCAGATCCGCGAACAGGAACGCGCCGCGGAACGGTCGCGGCGCGAGCTGGTGGCCTGGGTGAGCCACGATCTGCGCACCCCGCTGGCCGGTATCAGGGCCATGGCCGAGGCGCTGTCCGACGGCGTTGTCACCGAGGGCGCCGATGTCGCCCGCTATGCCGAGCAGATCGGCCGCGAGACCAACCGGCTCTCCCATATGGTCGACGATCTGTTCGAGATGTCGAAGATCAGCGCGGGCGCGCTGCGCCTGCAATTGGAACCCGTCGACCTGCGCGAGCTCATCGACGAGGTGCTCGCCGCCAACCGCCCGACCGCCGAACGCGCGCATGTCGACCTGCACGTCGACCAGCCGGATGCGCGAATCATGGTGTCCGCCAACGACCAAGCCCTCGGCCGAGTGCTGACGAACCTGGTCTCCAACGCCATCGCGCACACCCCGCCGGGCGGGCGGGTCGACATCTCCGCGGGCGCCGCCGACGACCACGCCTGGGCCCGCGTCGACGACACCGGCCCCGGCATTTCGGCGGAGGACCTGCCGCGCATCTTCGAGGTGGCCTACCGCGGCACCGCGGCGCGATCCCCGGTCGCATCCGACGGCGTCCCCGCGGGCAGCGGTATGGGCCTCGCCATCGCGGCCGGTCTGGTCGCCGCGCACAACGGCGAGGTCACCGCCGAAAACCGGGACCGGGGTTGCCGTTTCGAGGTCAGGCTGCCACTGAGCACGGCAGGGGCCTAGAGCGCGGGCGCGCCGACACCCGCAGCGGAACGCAGTGGGGCGAAGGCGAATTCGGCGAGACCGGCCATCGGTGTGATCTGTGCGGTGAATCCGAGCGCGCTGCGGGCGCGTTCCGGGCTGGCCACGATATGCCGCACATCGCCAGCGCGATAGCGGCCGGTCACGATCGGCGCCGGGCCGCCGCGGGCGGCGGCGAGCAGCGCGGCCACCTCGCCGATGGTGATCGGGTGGCCCGAAGCGATATTGAGCGGTACGAATCCGTCCAGCGGCCGCTCGACCGCGGCGAGATTGGCCGCCGCGATATCGTCGACGTGCACGAAATCCCGCGCCTGCCGCCCATCCTCGAACACCTCGGGCGCCCGCCCGGACTCCAGCGCCGACCGGAAGATCGCCGCCACCCCGGAATACGGTGTATCCCTTGGCATTTCCGGCCCGTAGACGTTGTGGTAGCGCAGCGCCGTCACGCTGCCGCCGGTGGCCGCGGCCCAGGCGGCGGCGTAATTCTCCTGTGCCACCTTGCTCGCCGCGTACAGGCTGCGCGGCCGCGCGGGCGCGTCCTCGGACACCGGCGACCAGTCCAGCGCCGCACCGGTTTCCGGTGACCGGTACTCGAAAAATCCGGCGGCCAAATCACTTACGGTCCGCTTGGTCACCGTCGCGGGCACACCATCGGCGGTCACATAGCTGCCCTCGCCGTACACCACCATCGAGGAGGCGAGCACCAACCGGCCGCAGCCGGCCCGGTCCATCGCCGCGAGCAGCACTGCGGTGCCGAGATCGTTGTGTCCGGCGTAGGCCGGGGCGTCGCGCACGCTCACCCCGGCCCCGACCACCGCGGCCTGATGACACACCACATCGATGCCGCGCAGCAGCGGATCCAGTGCGTCGGCGTCGCGAATATCCCTGCGCAGCACGCCCATCGGCGTTTTCGCGGCGATACCGTGCGCGGCGGGCAGCATCACATCGATGGCCGTCACCTCGTGCCCCGCCGCGAGCAGCGCACGATGGATCCGGCCGCCGATGAATCCGGCGGCGCCGGTGAGCAATACGCGCATGGGGGCCGTCCTGTCGATGGGCATGGACCGATTCTGTCCATTCCGGCCCGCCGAGTCGCCCGGCGCGGCCGCTCCGTCACACTTTCGTCAGCAGTTGCTCGGCGCGGGCTCGCCGCGGAACCGCGCATCGATCCAGGCGACGGCGGTGGGCGCGCCCATCACCGCGGTGCTCAGATGGTCCGGGCTGGTGTAGAGGTCGGCCTCGACCGGAACTCCGGCCGCGCAGTAGCGGTGCATGGTGTTATCGATGGCATCGGTCGGGATGAGCGCGTCCTCCCGGGCCCGCCATTCGTAGACCGGAGCGTTCGGCACGCCGTCGTAGAGTTCGAGGCTGTTGTCCTCCAACACCTTTCGCGCGGTCGGGTCGTATGCCATCGATGTCTCGGTGGCCACGTCGAGTACGCCGTGGCCCGCGCCCGCGGCCAGGATCTCGTTGGTGCAGCCGTTGGCGATCTGGTTGCGCAGCACGATGCCCAGCCCATTGAGGTGATCGCTGATCGGCAGTTCCTTCGGGTATTCCCGCTCGAGGCCGATGGCGGCGGCCAGTGCGAGGCCGAATACCGGGTGGTGGTTGTAGCCGAGGCCCTCGACCATCTTCACCAGGTTCATCGGTACGCCGCCCTCGGCCGCCCCGACGATCGGCAGTTCCGGCGCGTAGGTCGGGGCCAGTGCCGCCGCCCAAGCGGTGGCCATGCCGCCGCCGGAGTAGCCGAGCATGGCCATCCGGCTGTTCGCGAGCCCGAGCTCGCCCACCTGCCGCACCGCGCGCAGGCCGTCCAGGGTGATCTGGCCGCCGAGTTTCGCGGCGCCGTAGGCGAAGTTCGGGCCGAGGTGGTCGGGCAGCGCGATGGACCAGCCGCGCATGAGCACGGCGTTGAGCACGGGCGCCTCGCGCACCTGCAGATTCGGGTCGGGGGTGTAGAGCACCCTGGATACCGCGCACTGCGCGCCGAGGCCGTTGATGATGTGCTGATAGGACAGCAGCGGCCCGTCGGGTTGGTGGCTGCGCGGGGTGAGCACCGTGGTGGTGGCCGCGATCGGCTGGCCCGTCGAACTCGTCGACCGGAACTTCACCAGGGTGACCGTGGTGTCCGGAAACGCGATGATCGGCGGCATGGGCCGCACCGCGAGCACCTCACCGGGTTTGGCGTTCTCCAGACCGGGCGGCGCGGCATAGAAAGGATCCGGATCGGGCATCGGATAGATCGGTTGCGCGGCCGCGATTCCCGGTATTCCGGCCAGCAGTGCCGCGAGCAATCCGGTCAACGCGAAACCTTTTGCCGCGCCCGTCCCGATGCGCACGATCATCGACCTCACGGGTACGCCTCCTCATTTGGTTTGACAATTAACTGGAATATTGCCGCGCAAATTCTCGAAGGATGAAGGGAAATTATCGACACGCGACACGCCGATGTTGCCGAGAATTCATCTCATTCGGCGAGTGCGGCGGCTATCGCGGGCCAGGACTCGTGCAGGTCGATCTGCCAGTACGGCCACGAGTGGGTGCCGACCTCGCGATAGACGAAGGTGGCCGGCACGCCGAGCAGGCCGAGCCTGCGCTGGAATTCCTCGGTGCACAGCCGGGCGGCGTATTCGAGCAGCGCGCCGAAGGTGACCGCGGCGGGCATCTGCGGATCGGACCAGGTCTCGGGTCCGGAGGCGCCGTTGCCGACGGATACGTAGATGGTCTTGCCGCGCAGCGCCTCGGCGTTGGCCAGCGGATCATGCGCCTGCCAGGCCGGATCGTTATCCGGGCCCCACATGTTGTCCGGATTGCCGCCCACCCAGCTGATCGATTCGCGGATGGCCAGTTTGGCGTTCGGCTCCAGGGTGTCGATGCAGCCGCTGAACGTCGCGAGCCCGCGGTACAGGTCCGGGTGGCGGGTGGCCAGGATCGCCGCGGAGGCCGCGCCCATGGACAGTCCGCCGATCGCGTTGCGGCCGTTGCCGTCGAATACCTTGTCGATGAGCGGCGGCAGCTCGTCGGTCAGGAATGTCTCCCACCTGAGCTGGCCGCCGAGGTGTGGGTCGGGGCGCTCCCAATCGGTGTAGTAGCTGCCCTCGCCGCCCACCGGCAGCACGACGTTGACCTGCTTGTCCGCGAAGAACCGCACGATATCGGTGTGCTGGGTCCAATTGGTCTCCGGCGGTTCGGAATCGACGCCGTCGAGCAGGTAGTAGGCCGGGCGCGGCTCGTCGTTGTCGGGATGCAGCACGTGCACCTCGACGACGCGCTGCATGGCGGGCGAGTCGATCAGCATCTTCGACCTGGTCGGGCCGAGTTGATCGATGCGAACGACCGCCGCGGCGGGTGTGGTGTCCGCGGTCGCGGCGCCGATGCCGGAGATCAGCGGTATGAGGGCGGCGCCGGCCGTCATCACTTTGCGTAGCACGATTTCGACTCCCATTCATCACAGCGTTTTCCGGATGTTTGCGGAGGTGAAGTCGATTAACCGTTCGCGACTTTACATACCGTTCAGTCGGTGCTCAACCGCGGCCCAGCGTATGGGCTCGGGAGAAATTTCGCCGCCCGCCGCGCCGAATTATGCCGAGTTGCGCATATCGGAATCGGTCGGGCGGCGTGGAATTCAGGAGAACTGCTTGTACGGGATACCGACGGTGAGACCGCCGTCGATGACGAATTCGGCGCCGGTGGAGTAGGACGACTCATCGCTGGCCAGGAAGGTGATCAGGGCCGAGACCTCCGTCGGCGCGGCGGCGCGCCCCAGCGGGATCTGCAGCAGATCGGCCGGGATCTTCTCGGTCATCGTCGTGGTGATCAGGCCGGGATGCACCGAGTTCACCCGAATTCCGTACTGCGCCAGTTCGAGTGCCGCCGATTTCGTCAGCCCACGCACCGCGAATTTGGTCGCGGTGTAGCCGTGCAGACCCGCGGTGCCGCGCAGGCCCTCCACCGAGGAGATGTTGATGATCGAACCGCCGTTGCCCGCCTCGATCATCGCCCGCGCCCCGGCCTGCATGCCGAGGAAGGTGCCGGTGAGGTTGATGTCGACGATCTGCTGCCACTTGTCGAGTTCGAAATCGGCGAGCAGGTTGCCGTTCGCGATGCCCGCGTTGTTCACCAGGACGTTCAGTGCGCCGAAGCGCTGCACCGCCTCCTCGACGGCGGCCCGCCACTGCTCGGGCTCGCGCACGTCGAGGTGCACGTAGGTGGCGTTGTCGCCGAGTTCCTTGGCGACCGCGGTGCCCTCCTCGTCGAGGACATCGCTCAGGACCACCCGGGCGTCCTCGGCCACCATGGCGCGTGCGTGCGCGGCGCCCATCCCGCGGGCCGCCCCGCTGATCAATGCCACCTTGCCGGTCAAACGCCCCATTGCGGGACCTCCTTGTCTCGTCACCGAATCCCCGTCAACCTACCTGCGAAATTCCCGGTGCGCGCCCGCCCGTGGTCGGATCCATTCCGGTGTGGCCGAACGGATTTCCCCGCTACCGTGGCGATATGAGTGAGCCGATCACCTTCACGATGGCGACGCTGCGGCAGGCCGCGGGCACCGATCTCGGCGTGAGCCGCTGGCTGACGGTGGCGCAGGAGCGCATCGACGCGTTCGCCGCGGCGACCGAGGACCGGCAGTGGATCCACGTGGATCCGGAGCGCGCCGCGGCCGGTCCGTTCGGCACCACCGTCGCACACGGCTATCTCACGCTCTCGCTGCTGCCGCCGCTGATGGCCGACCTGATCGCGATCACCGATGCCTCGGCGCGACTCAACTACGGGCTCAACAAGGTTCGCTTCCCGGCGCCGGTGCCCGCCGATTCCCGGATCAGGGCCCGGGCCGTGATCGTCGGCGTCGACGAGGTGGCGGGCGGGTTGCAGGTGGTCGTTCGGGCGAGCATCGAACGGGAGGGTGGCGAGAAACCGGTGTGTGTCGCGGAGTATCTGGTCCGCGCGCTGGATTGAGCGGTAGCATCCGTTGTAGAACCTGTTTCATTTTCGGGCCGGGTGAAGGAGGCGCCGGATGCGATCGAGCCGCCTGCGCGAACAATTCGGCGTACCCGGCAGCGGCGCGGTGCCCGGCGGCCGGCTCGTCGAATTGCCCGGCGGCCGAACCTATGTCGTCGACATACCGGGCCCGGACAATGCGCCGACGCTGCTGCTCCTGCACGGCGCCGGGTGCACCGCCTATCTCAACTGGTTTCCGGCGCTGACCGAGCTGGCCGCGCGTTTCCGCGTGGTGCTCTACGACCAGCGCTGGCACGGTCGCGGCATCCGCGCGGACCGGTTCCGCACCGCGGACTGTGCCGACGACGTGGTCGCGGTGCTCGACGCGCTCGGCGTCGACGGTGCGATCTGCGCCGGTTATTCGCTCGGCGGTGTCGTGGGATTGCTTGCCGCGCACCGTTATCCGGACCGGGTGCGCGGGCTGGTGCTCTGCGCGACGCCCTACCGTTTCCAGGAGAAGTGGCGGGAGCGGGCATTCCACGGGGCCTACGGTGCGCTCGCCGCCGCGTTCGGGCCGTACGCCTATCGCCGCGCGTCCGAGTACTGTGCGCGGTTACCTGAAATGCCCGAATGTTCTTGGGCCCCCGATGGATTCAATGCCTGGGCGCTCGGCGAGCTGCGCAGTACCAGCGGCTGGGCGGTGGCCCAGGTGATCGCCGAGGTCGGCCGGTTCGACGCCGGTCCGTGGCTCGGCGCACTCCGAGCGCCGACGGCCGTGGTGATCACCACCCGCGATCACGCGATTCCGGTGTACCGGCAATTGGAGATGGCGACCATGATTCCCGGTGCCACGATCCATTTGGTCAGCGCGGGGCATGCGGCATGCGTACTGCGCGCGGACCGCTTCGTGCCGGTGCTGGTTCGTGCCTGCGCCGATATCGCCGCGCGGCAGGCGGATTCGGTGGAGAGCCTGTCCGGCGCCGACGACGAACAGGACGTCCCGGACGTCAGTTGAAATGCCTTGCTGCATCGAGTAATTCATCGACAACCTCGGGTACCGCCGCGGCGAGCGCCGCGATATCGGGCACCAGTTCCTTACATGCGATGAACCCGAAATCGAGATCGCCGTTGTTCGACAGCACCGTGACGGTCAATCCGGCGCCGTGGAACACCGGCCCGAACGGATACATCCCGTCCACCTTGACGCCGAGGAAGTACAGCGGCATCGGCGGGCCGGGCACATTCGACACGACCAGGTTGTGCACCACCGGATGGTGTTCACACAGCTTCAGCGAGGAATACACCCGGGCGGCGAGTTGAAAGGCGTTGGGCGGAGCGTACTTCGACCAATCCTGTAGGAAATCGGCGCCGATCAGGTCGTGCTCCTCCTTGGCGCCGCGATTGGCCTCGGCCACCTGGCGCAACCGCTCCACCGGATCGGCGATATCGGTGCCGAGCCGACAGAACAGCGTCGACACCTTGTTGATACCCGCGGTGTGCCTGGTGGATTCGTGCACCGACACCGGCACCGAGGCGATGAGCGAGGTCTCCGGCAGCTCGCCGTGCTTTTCGAGATAGCTGCGCAGCACGCCGGCCACGATGGTCAGCACCACGTCGTTGACCTTCACCCCGAATGCCGTCTTGATCTCCTTGATGCCGGCGAGTTCGGTTTCGGTGAACGCGACCGAACGGTGCGGGGTGATCGCGAGATTGAACGGTGTGCGCGGTGCGGTGAACGGCAATGCCATGCCCGTCTTGTTGTTTCGCCGCCGCCGCGCGAAACCGGCCACCATGCCGAGAGTTCTAGGCACCATGCCGAGCATGCCCGCCTTGGCCGGGAAGCGAAGAGCGGCCTGTGCGAACAGCTTCCAGTCCTCGGGCGTCGATTCCGGTTGCCACGGTTCGGGTTCCGGCCTGCTCGTGCCGGGCTCCAGATCGCACAGGTGCATCATCATATTGGTGCCGGTGATCCCGTCCACCGTGGCGTGATGGTATTTGCAGATCACCGCGATCTTGCCGGATTCGAGGCCCTCGACCACCGTCATCTCCCACAGCGGCCGGTCCCGGTCCAGCGGTCTGCCCGCGATATCGCCGACCAGTTCGGCCAATTCGGCGCGCCCGGCCGAACCCGGCAGGCCGACTCGGCGCACGTGGTAGTCGAGGTCGAAATCGCCATCCGCCACCCAGACCGGATGGTCGAGGTTGAACGGCACCTCGTGCACCCGCCGCCGCATCTGCGGAATCAACGGCAGCCGCCTGGCGAGTTCGGCCTTGAACGTCTCGAAAGAATACTGCCCCGGTTCGGGATCCAAGATCAGCAGCGCACAGACGTGCAGATGCTGTGTCCCCGTTTCCAAATAAAGAAAGCTGGCATCAAGCCCGGTCAATCGCTCCATAGCGAAAGACTACTAGAACAGGTTCTAGAAATTCGCTTTGTGGCGAGAGCGGTTGCGGCGCGGGCGGTTTAAGCTCGATCCGTACAGTCCGATCAGGGGGCCGCGCGATGTTGCGGATACAGTGCACCGCCGATGATCTGCTTCGGGTGACGATCGCCGGGCAGCCGTTACCATTCGCCGAAGCGGCGATCGCGATGGCAATGATTCAGCGCCGGGATGCCCATCCGGTCTTCGCGCCGTGGCGGCAGCGGGTCCTGCGGGGATTGCCCAGCCAAGCGCGCCCGCTGCTGCAGCTGGTGTCGCCGCGCGGCGCGGGTCCCGACTTCCTGGAGCCGCCCAGCGTCGATTTCGACGAGGGTATCGATCGGATCATGTCGACGCCGCTCGCCACGGTGCGAGCCGAACTGCGGTGGATGTGCGCGATAGATCGTCCGGTCACCCCATGGGTTCGCCTGCTCGCGGAGCGGGACCGAGACGCCTGGCGCGAGCTCGAGCAGGCGCTGAAGAGCGGCTACCGTGCCGTTCTGGCCGAGCGGTGGCCCCGGCTGCGGACCGCCTTCAATGCTGAAACCGCCTGGCGGACAAGGGTTCTTGCTCGCGACGGCCTGCACGCCGTGCTCAGTGGTCTCGTCCCGTCGATCCGCTGGCGCGACAGCACAACCCTCGAAGCCGACTCGCCGAACGACAGCACCATCACGCTCACCGGACGTGGCATCATCCTCTATCCGACCCTGCTGTGGGCGGGGCATCTGCTCGCCGGGCAACACCCGGACGGCAGACTCCTCCTCTTCTATCCGGCTGCGACGCCACTGCCGCTGCTGGACGCGCCGGCGCCCGCCGAGCCGATCACGGCCCTGCTCGGCACCACCCGCGCCCGCGCGCTGCGGGCGCTGGTGCATCAGCGCACCACCAGCGAGCTCGCCCGCGATCTCGATGTCACCGTGCCTGTCGCATCCCTACAGGCCAAGACGCTTCGCGAGGCCGGTCTGGTCATCTCCCAGCGGGACGGCAAGGCGGTCCTGCATCAGTGCACGCCGCTCGGTTTGGACCTGCTCACCGCGGGCGCGTAGTCGTACCGCTGTCCCGGCGTCGCCGGAATGCTGCCATTCATTTATTCCGCTGTGGCGCAACGGAAGTCGCTTCTCCTACGGTTGAAGACCGAGTCTGCGGGAGTCAGCGATGAAGCGCGTTCTTTTTCTCGTGATGGCGGTTATCGTCGCCATATCGGCCTACGACTACGGCACAGCCGCGGACCACTACGTACTGGTCGTCGCCGGTGGATTTCTCACCGCGATGTTCCTGATCGGCAAGTTCATCGAATAGCCCTGCCGTACCGAATCATGAACCCTTGAAGAACCGCAGATAGAACGCCACGAACAGCAGGACGATCCCGATATTCGCGGCCAGCCGCGCCCAGAAATATCCTCTGAAGAACAGGATGTCCACGGCGACCACGACGGCCACCAGTGCGAGCACGAAGATCACGACACCTATCTGTCGTCCCATCCTCTATTTGTACTACGAGGCCTGCCTGCGCGATATCGATGCCGTGCTGGCCGCGCGCGGGGTAGACCGGCGATTCGTCGTGGCCTCGGGATCGGCCCTGGGCGCCGCATCACCGGATTACTCGGTGGCGTCGCGAATGGTCTGTTGCCATGATGGGCGAGTGGACACGGGTCTGGGGGAGCGGTTGGAGCGGATCGAGAGTCGGCTGGCGTATCTACGTGAGCTGGATGTGCCTCGGCCAGGCGCATCCAACCTCGTCGGTGACGACGGCCAGCGGCTCCCCGGCTATGTGATGTTCGGTGCCGATCTCCATCGCCACGAGAACCGAGCGGTACCGGAACATGCGCTGCAGCGTCTCGAGGCTGCGATGAAATGCCCGCTCCCCGAGGGCTTTCGAGGTTTCCTGAGTCGGATCGGCACCGGTAGTGGTCCGTACTACGGGATTCCGTGGTCGAAGTTGGAGCGTTGCGCGAGTCCGGCGTGCGCGCAGGCCTTTCCAGCGGGAAGCAGCGGCCCGATCTACCGCGACGAGGATGACGAAGGTATCGAGCATGGTTACCTGGTGATCACCGACATCGGCTGTGGGGACGTGGTGGCGGTGATCACCGCGGGACAGTCTCGCGGACACGTGGTGTCCCTGCTGTACAACAGCGCCGAATGGCAGCTGGGCCCGGAATTCCTCGACTTCTATGAGAGCTGGATCGAGCGCGGTATCGAGGGCCTGAGCCGGCAGCCGCGACCGCGGATGATCGTATAGCGGAACGCGGGCCCTAGCCGTGCTTCCCATAGCCGCAATACATTTCGAACGGCGCGAGCGCTCGTGCCATGGTGTCGGCGATGGCGTCTCGAGGAGTTGGCGGTACGAACGTTCTCGGCACTGGACCTGCCGACCTGCTCACCGACGCAGGCCGATTGGTGTCACGGTCGTGAGCAGCGGAATGATCTAAAAGTTAGGTCTGAGGGTAAACGGGTCACGCCCAGCCGCCTATGATACCGAGCGGTCTGAATCAGGGCCGAGAACCGTGTTCGAGCACCCCGAGGCTGTGATGACAGAGCAACCCACCAATTCCGCGCCGGATGAACAGGCGCAGGTAAAGCAGCCCGGTGCCCTTGGGGTGCTACGGCGGCGGATAGTTACCTTGATCGTGGTGGTGGCCTTGGCTGTGGGGGCGGTAGTGGGGGTTATCGCTATCCGGCTGCTGGTACCGCGGACGGGGTCACCGGCGGCGGCTGCTGAGTCCTCGCGCCCGATCGCCGGGTTGGCCGGCGGGCAATCCGGTCGGATCGGTCCGTGGCTGCTCACGCTCTCCGACTACGCAACGATGGGGGATCGCGAGGTGGTGACGGTGAGCGCCCAGAACATCGCGAACGCCGGGGTCATCGACAAGACGCCTGCGGATCTGGCCAAGCTGCGATTCTTCATGATGATCCGTGACGACCACGGTGACGGTGGCGGCTCCTCCTTGCCGCATATGATCGACTGCGCACCCGAGGATGGCAGTCCGCTGCCCCGTACCGGTTTCGTGGATCCCGGCGCCACCGTGACCGGACGCGTGTGTTTGCGCAAGGTGGGGGGAGGGCCGATCAACGTCCCGCTGTGGGCCCAGATCAGCGCCTACGTCGCCGACCCGGAATTGGTGCAGGGTAACGCTTATTTCCCGGCTGGCAAGGGCGACTCGAATAGCGGCAGTAGCCTGTTCTGGACGATCACCGACATCCGTAACGATGGTCCGGACACTCGAATCACCTCCGTCATCGCCGCCGCGCCCCCTATCGACCATCCTGACTGGCTACTCGCCTCCGCCGCTGTCGACTCCTTCGACACCGCCACACAGGAATGCCAACCCGGAACAGCAGTGGCACCGGTCCCGAAGATAGCGGAAACGTCACCACGGCTGATCGGAGTGACCTCCGAACTCTGCATTCGCGGCACGTTCAATGGTTACAAAGCCGGATTCTTCCCCCGGGTGTTCTGGGATTTCCCGCACCCGACGCTGAGGTAGGCGCGATGCGCATCTCGTTCTGCTCGGCCGGGGTGCGCGGCCGACGCCACATAATCGACATGGGCGTGCATTGGGAAGTCTTGCCGGACAATCGATCCGGAGTGACTCAGTGCTGCTGATCAACGCGCGCCAGTAGCATCACGGTGCGTCGGGCCCTGGTTTCGGTGCGACTGTTCGGGCAGGTTGGGTGCTGTTGTCTGAACAGCTGGTTGGTGGGTCGATCGGCGGTCCAGGCTGCCCGGACGGTTCACCCGGGCTCGACTTGGGGCCGAGAGTCGTGTTGTCGCACATCGTCGGGCACCGCGAGGAATAGCGGCCGTCGATCGATGTGGGCCGTGTCGGCGGGTGCGCTGTCGGAAGCCTTGTGCTCATGACTGAACAGCTGGGCCCGGGGTTGTTCGTCGCTCACAATTGTCTTTCTCGGTTGTTGTGACATGTGGGTTTCGCGTGGCCCCGGTTGTACTTCGCCCGCGCTACTTCAATTCGGACAAATCGAGGCCGAGCATGGCCAGCAGTTGCGCGCACTCGGCAGCGTCCTGTGCGTGGACGGCGGTCGTCCTCGCCGCCAGCGAGTTCCGCTCGAGATGCGCCGCCTTCTCAGCGGCACGAACGTCCGCGAACGGTATTGCCGGATCGATGAAACAGCTGCTTCGAGCCGATGCCATGAAGACTCCTTGCGGGTAGCCCCGACCGAACGCCTGATGCCCGCGATCGAGGGCCGATACTCGACCACGACCCGCCGCATCCTGCATGACGGCCGAAGATCGTGTTCGATTGATGTCGACGTTACCCGCTCGGCTGCCGCGGTACTCGGCTACCCCTTTACCGGCCCCGTAGCCCGTCCTGCTCGGCAGCGGGCAACCTACCCTCGCACTGACGGATCGCCGCCTCGAGCATCGGGTAATCAGCAATTGGCGGATATCGGAAAGCATTGTCAGCCAAGCGATCTGGATGATCGACCAACACTTGCTCGGCGGCATGACCGTGCAAACCGCCGAGTCGTCGTTGCCGCTGCGAGCAGCAGTGCAGCACATCCGGATGTGCTGCGCCGCAGTCGATCTCGTAGCGGAGCGCCCGATCGACGGGAGATGCGGAAGGAGGGTGTCACAGGCGACGGCATCGCCGGGGCGCGTATTCGAGCCGCCGGGCTCGCGTGATCGACGCCCGGCTACCGTCCGGCGAGCTCGGCGACGATCGGGGCGAATCTTTCGGCGAAGTCGGCGCCGAAGACGAAGTAGGAGAAGCCGATTTCCTCGCGGCGTCGCTGGATTTCCTCGGCGGCGGCCGCCGGGTCGTCGGGAAGTACGGTCAGTGCGTCCGCGGCGTGGAGTGCGGCGGTGTCGGTATCGGGGGGCGCCATATGCGGTGCGACGGTGTCGCCGATAACCGGGACGGCGAGCGCGAGCTCGACATCGGCGAGAGCGCGGAAATCGCTTGCCAGCCGCGCGACTTCGTGCCGAGGGTGATCGCCCAGCACGAAGGTGACGGTATCCGCGACCTCGGCCGCCAACGCCTGGGCCTTCGGGCCGAGTACGGCCATTGCCACGGGCGTGTGCAGGTCGGGGCCGTCGAGTTCGCGCAGTGTCCGGACGGTTTCACGGATCTGTGCCAGCCGCTCGTGCGGCGGCGGTACGGCGGGCATCCCCTTGTCGCGCAGCTCGTCCTCGATTCCCGGTCTGCCGGTGCCGATGCCCATCTCGAAGCGGCCCTCGGTCAGCAGCGACAGCGAATGCGCCTCCCACGCCGTCAGCCAGGCCGGACGCAGCGGAGAGGCGTACACCCACGTGCCGACGCGCAGGTCGGTCAGTGCCGCGACGGTGGCCAGCATGGGACCGGGCGCCGGTTGCAGCTGCGGGAAGTCGGGCACGAGCAGCGTCGAGTAGCCGCTGTCGGCGATGCGGCGCACGCGATCTCGCCACGTCGGCACGTCGGTTCTGAGCGGGGCGACGACCCCGAATCGAAACGGTCTCGTCATGACCGAATTCCTCTCCGCAATCGGTGAGACCAGCCACTCCTGACGGACCATGATCTCATTCGGTATTCAGAGACATCGACGGCTGATCCGCGCGAAATTCATCGGTGCGGCCGAGCGTGAATCCACCGCGGCGGTCGCGCGGACGGCTCAGCGCGGTGGCCGAAGTACCTTCATCGCGGCTTTCCTGACCGGTTCCGGCACATGGTCTTTCATCTTCAATGCCGCGGTCGCGGCCCTGGTCCGGATCTCGGTGCCGCGGCCGAACATCTTGTTCAGCGGGCCGCCCGACGGCTCGAGTCCGAAATGCATCGGCGGTTTGCCGCCCGCCGCTCCCAGGGCGCCGGAGATCACGATGCGCTGGATCTCGCTGGTGCCCTCGAAGATGGTGTACAGCTTCGCGTCTCGGTACCACTTTTCGACCGGATGATCGGTGATGTAACCCCATCCGCCCATCGTTTGGATGGCGCGTTCGGTGGTTTGCACCGCGACCTCGCTGGCCGCCAGTTTTGCCATCGAGCCTTCGCCGCGTTCGAAGGGCACGCCGTTGGCCGCCATCCAGGATGCCCGCCAGGTCAGCAGCCGCGCGGCATCGATTCGCGTCGCCAGATCCGCGATCGGGAAGCCGATGCCCTGATGGTCGATGATCGGCGCGCCGAACGCCTCCCGCCGGTTGGCGTAGTCGGTCATGTATTCCAGTGCGGCCCTGGCGATTCCGAGCGCTTGCGCGGCGACCATCGGGCGGGTCTGCGCGAAAGTGCCCATGGTGGCCGAGTCGCCGCGACCATCCTGGGCCGACGCATGCGCTCGGGCCAGCCTGTGCTCGAGTTTCTCCGGCCCACCGAGCAGGTGATCATTCGGCACCCGCACCTGATCGAATTTCAACTCGGCGGTGTGCGATGCCCGGCAACCCAGCTTGTCCAGCTTTCGCACCAGCTCCAAACCCGGTGTGCCGCCCGGTATGACGAACAGCGCCTGGCCGCGGTGCCCGAGCCGGGAGTCCACCACCGCGTTCACCACGTGCACATCGGCGATGCCGCCGTTGCCGATCCACATCTTGTGTCCGTCGATAACCCAATCGCCGCCGTCGCGGACGGCGCGCGTGCGCAGGTTGCGCACGTCGCTGCCGCCTTCGGGTTCGGATATCGCGAGCGCAGCGAGCTTCAAATCCCCTGGGGTGCCGAAACATTCGGGCGCCCAGCGCAGCATCTGCTCGGGGGTGGCGGCCTGGCCGATCGCCGAGAGGGCCAGCGCGGGCATCACGATCGCCAATCCGATACCGGCGCAGCCCCAGAACAGTTCTTCCATGAACATCGGGAGCGACAAACCGGTTCGGTCACCGATGAGGTCGCGGTAGAAAAGCGGGCTGTAGAACCCTCGCTCGGCGGCTTCCTCGAGCACCGGCCATGGGAACTCCTGGGTCCGGTCGTAGTGTGCGGCCACCGGCCTGATGCGGTCCTGCGCGAATTCATGTACGCGCGTCACCAAGTCGTGCTGCGCGACCGTCGGTGTCAAGTCGAACGTCACGATTTCTCGATACCCGGCCAGCGCCGGTCGACACCTCGCCCGGTCCGGCGCGGGCTCGATGTCGCGTGAACGCGGTTCTCGCCGGGGACCCGTTTTGGCGTTATCGCCGTGTATTCGCCACGGCGATAACGACATTCGGTATTAGCCCGAACCCTGGATGCCGTCCGTCGATACCGAACCACCACCGGTATCGAGGGTGACGGCCGAGGCGGTTATCGCGACCTGACGTAACAAGTTCGTACCGTGTCGAGCCGGGCCGTCGGGCGCCTCGGTCGGTACGCTCGCGCGTGGCCTGCGAAAGGAGCGTTCATGAGTGCCGCCACCGCCGTCGATCGGTTGGCCGACATCGCGTTTCCGTTGCCGCCGTGTCCGGACCTGAGCCGGGCCTTCCACGAGGAATGGCCGGTTCGGTTGGGAGACACCGACGGTGAGCAGCGGCTACGGCTCGACGCGGCGGCCAGATATCTCCAGGACATCGGGTACGACCATCTGAAGGTGGTCGAGGAGGGGGACCTGCATCCCGGCTGGATCGTGCGCCGCACCGTGATCGACGTGCTGCGGCCGATCGAGTTCGGCGACCGGGTGCATCTGCGGCGTTGGCCGTCGGCGCTGTCGAATCGGTGGTGCAACATGCGCATCCAGGTTCGCAGCGAGAACGGTGGCCTGATCGAGACCGAGATGTTCCTTATCCACGTCGATATCGAAGCCGGGCGCCCGGCCCGGATGAGCGACCGATTCATGGCGCCGATGCTCGCGGCGACCACGGAACACCGGCTGCGGTGGAAAGCCGCGTTGGCCGAACACACCCGCGCCGACGCCGAGACATGGCCCTTTCCGCTGCGGGTGACCGATGTCGACCACTACGGGCACGTCAACAACGCCGTGCACTGGGAAGCGGTGGAGGAGGCGCTCGCGCGATTCCCCGATGCGCACACGCCGCCGTACCGGGTGATCGTCGAGCACGTCGGCCCGGTGATGGCGGGTGACGACGTGCTCATCCGCGCCTGGCGGTCCGATTCCGCACTGCACGTGCAGCTCGAAGTCGACGGCGGCGCACGGACATTGGCGCGTGTCGAATCGCTTCGGTCCTGAGCGGTCCGCCGCAGGTTCGGGCGTCGAGTCAGCTGATGTCGATCGTGCCGTCGAACACCATCGGTGTCGGTCCGGGCTGGCAGTCCCGGAACATGTTGGTGGGCATGGGCAGTCCGTAGCCGATCATGTTGGGCGCACCGTCGCGGCCCTTGGCGACGGTGATCTGGATCGCCATCGAATCGGGTGCGAACACCATGACCGGTTCACTGGTGGTGATCGGGTAGATCAGCGAAACCGTGTCGCCTTCGACACGCAGGCAGGTCACGGGGCCGGTGACCCGCACCGGCAGCGGCATGCCGCCCAACTGTGCGGTGGCCAGGTAGGTGCCGGTGGCGGGACCGTCTCCCTGCCCCTGCGCGTCGACGTGCAGGATGCTCAGGCCCATCACCTGCATATTGCCGTTGATCGATACGCTCGCCGGCGCTGCCGCCGCCTGCCCAGTCGTCGCGACCGCCGCCGCCGCGACCATGGCGGTCGTTGCGGCGAAGCGGATAAGCCGAGTAGTCATACGAACTTCTCCTCCGGTGGATTTCGTCCGCCGGATACCCGATGCGGGACAGCTTATTCCGCGCCCGGGCGCGCCCTCGCCGATTCCTGATCGGAGGCGCGGTCTCACCGGTCCCGGTGGTTGTCGGTGACGTGCACGATCCGCCCCGTGGCCGCTGGTGGATCGCAGCGGCCGGAAGGGGGACGCAGCGCGCCGGTCGCCGCGAAGGCAATGGTCGACGCGACACCCAGCACGATGGCGAGCGCGGCGAGCAGGCCGATCGTCACGCCGCGCGGCAGCCTGGTCACCGGTGTTCTCGCAGCAGGCTCAGCCGTGCGCGGTATTCGTCCTCGTCGATCTCGCCGCGGGCGAAGCGCTCCGCGAGCAGTCGCTCGGCCGATCCGGTGATCGTTGGACCAGACCCTGTTGTCGCGGTGCGGTTTCCGCCGAAGTAGCGCACCGCGGCGACGATCGCCGCGATCACCACTCCCCAGAACAGCACCATCATCACGGCCATCATCATCCAGCCGCCCCAACCCCAGCTGTCGCCGTAGCCCCACATCATCGGCATGCACCTTCTCGCGTCGATCCGGACACCGTCAGGGTGCGCGTCACAGGTGCGTTGTGGGCAGGGGCGATGGTCCCCGACCGGATCGACTTTCCGCCCCGCAATGTCTCGTACGCGTGAGATGCGGCAGGCGACCTCGTGGATCCCGCCGCCGGGTCATTCGGCGAGCAGGGGGATGATTCCGCCCGCGAGCACCGCCTGGATTTGGCGTTCGGACAACCGGTGACGCAGCGGGATGTCGTCACCTCGGCCGCCGGTGATGTGCACCGAAATCGGGGTTGCCATCTGTAGTGCTTTGCGGAGCCCGTCGATATGCAGCACGTCGCCTTGGGCGATCCGGTCGTAGTCGTCGGGGTTGTCGAATTCGAACGCCAGGATGCCGAAGTTGGCCAGGTTCTGCCAGTGGATTCGTGCGAACGACTTGGCAATGACGGCCCGCAGCCCCAGATAGCGGGGTGTGATCGCGGCGTGCTCGCGGGAGGAGCCCTGGCCGTAATTCTCGCCGGCGACGATGAAATGCCCGGTGCTGGAAGCGATCTCGGCGGCCCGCGCCGGGTAGGTCTCGTCGATTTGGGTATAGGTGAACTCGGCCAGTTTCGGAATGTTCGACCGGAACGGCAAGGCATGGGCCCCGGCGGGTGAGATTTCATCGGTGGAGATGTTGTCGCCCACCTCGAGCAGCACCGGCGCCTCGATCACATCCGGCAGTGGCTCGAAGTCCGGCAGTGCGGAAATGTTCGGTCCTTTGACCAATGACACCTGGCGGGCCTGCTGCTCGGGTAGCGGCGGCACCAGCATGGCGGTGTTCACCGACGCGTGCGCGGGAAGGGCCAGCTCCGGGTAGGTCAGCTCGAGCTGCTCGGCGAGGTCTCGGGGATCGGTGATCACCCCGGTCAATGCCGAGGCCGCGGCGGTCTCCGGCGAGCACAGCCACACCGAGTCCTCCCGGGTGCCGGAGCGGCCAGGGAAGTTTCGCGGCATGGTGCGCAGCGAGTTTCGCCCGACCGCGGGTGCCTGCCCCATCCCGATACAGCCCATGCAGCCGGACTGATGGATGCGGGCCCCGGCGCGGATCAACTCGAACGTCGCACCCATCCTGGTCAGATCCTCGAAGATCTCCCGCGACGACGGGTTGATGTCGAAGCTGACGGCAGGATCGGTCTGGCGCCCGGAGACCATCGCGGCGGCGATCGCGAAGTCGCGCAGGCCGGGGTTGGCCGAGGATCCGATGACCACCTGGGCGACCGGTTCCCCGGCGACCTCGCGGACGGGCACCACATTGCCCGGTGAGGACGGCTTGGCGATGAGCGGTTCGATGGTCGTCAGGTCGATCTGCTCGTGGATGTCGTACGTCGCTCCCGCGTCGGCGATCAGTTCGGTGTAGTCGTCTTCGCGGTCCTCGCCTCGCAGAAACTCCCGCACCATGCCGTCGGCGGGGAACACGGTGGTGGTGGCGCCGAGCTCGGCGCCCATGTTCGCGATCACGTGTCGGTCCATCGCCGTCAAGGTCGCCAGGCCGGGGCCGTGGTATTCGACGATCCGGTTGAGCCCACCCTCGACTCCGTGGCGGCGAAGCATTTCCAGGATCACGTCCTTGGCCGAACACCATTGCGGCAGTTCACCGGTCAGCTCCACGCCCCAGATCTGCGGCATCCGGATGTAGAGCGGTCGTCCGGCGATCGCGAGGGCTACCTCGAGTCCGCCGACGCCGATCGCGAGCATGCCCAATGCCCCACCCGCGGGGGTGTGTGAGTCGGAGCCGACCATGGTGACACCGGGCCTGCCGAAACGCTGCATATGCGTTGGATGTGAGACACCGTTGCCCGGCTTGGAGAACCACAGGCCGTACCGGCGGCACGCCGACAGCAGGAACTCGTGGTCCTCGGCGTTCTTCTCGTCGGTCTGCAGCAGATTGTGGTCGATGTATTGCGCGCTGAGGTCGGTGCGGACCCGGTCGAGCCCGAGCGCCTCGAGTTCCTGCATCACCAGGGTGCCGGTCGCGTCCTGGGTCAGCGTCTGGTCGATCCGCAACCCGATCTCCTCACCGGGACTCATCACCCCGGACACCAGATGGGACCGGATCAACTTGCGCGCGACGTTCTGGGGACCATTTTCAGGGAGCTTGTCGATTGCCATCTGCACTCCTAGTCAGCGCCTGCTTGCCCCGCCGGGGTGAGGGCTGCCGTGGTCTGTGGGCCATCATGGAGGAAGTCCAACTCCCGGTCATGTATGACATACCCAGCCGCGATGACGTCACCAAGGTCGTCGTCACCAAGGAGACCGTGATGAACAACGTCATGCCCACCGTCGTCCCCCGCGGACCGCTGTGTCGAGAGCGCCGCGACACCGGTATAGCGGTATAGCGTGTTCATCGACCTGTCGCATCCCGTAACCAACGGGATGACAACCTATCCCGGGCTGCCGGAACCATTGATCACGACGCATACCTCGCGGCGGGATGGCCCACTGGTCGACATTTCATACGAGATTGCGCGAGTTGATCTGGTTGGTAACACCGGCACATATGTCGATTCCCCGTTCCACTTCGACGCGGACGGTGCCGACATGGCAGATCTGCCCGTGGAACGACTACTCAATGTGCCCATCGTGATGATCCGTGCGGCCGACGAACGCACGGTGGGACCAGACCTGCTCGGCGACCCTGCACGGTTGTGGGGCAAAGCCGTTCTCGTGCACACCGGGTGGTCCAGTCGCTGGGGATCACCCGCGTATAGCGAACCCGATCATCCCTATCTCGTCTCCGACCTGGCGGACGCGTTGGTCGCGGCCAATGTCGCCGTGGTCGGCATCGACTCGCTCGACATCGACGACACGTCTCGGCCCACGAGACCGGTTCATCACACCCTGCTCGGCGCCGGGATACCGATCATCGAGCATTTGACGAACCTGGACCGGGTGCCGGATATCGGTGCCCGGCTCACCGCGCTTCCCCCACCGATCCGTGGGATGACGTCCTTCCCGGTCCGCGCCATCGCCGCCGTGGGCTAGAACTGCGCCGCCCCCGCGCCCCAGCCGACGGGCACCGGGGGTCTACGCGCACATCGGCAATATCGCTCACTCTTGCTTGGTAGAGCCTGTGTGCTCGGCTACGTCTCGGGCGGTGATGATGGTGTGGTTGTTGAGTTTTCGCCAGGCTGCCAGGGTGAACACCACTGCGCAAGCGAGCCCCATCCAGAAGGGTGCGGCGAGACCGAATCGGCTGGCGAGCAGTCCGCCGAAAACTGCACCGACGAACAAGCCGGTAGCACCGACGAGGCGGTACGCGCTGTGCACTCGACCGAGAAGCTCCACTGGCACGAGGGTTTGGCGGAGTGAGGCTCCGATGGTGGTGAATACCGACAGGTGGATGGAGAAGGGGATGAGGATCGCCACGGCGACGGCGGCGCTGTGGGTCAGAGCCATTCCGACGTATGAGGCCATTTCGATGAGCAGTCCGAGACGCAGTGTGGTGCCTGGGCCGAGTGCGGCGATGATGCGGGGTGCGGTGAGGCCGCCGCAGACGCCGCCGACCGCGGCAGCGATGAGCAGCATCGCGTAACCGGTGTTGCCGACGCCGAGCCGTTCGCGGGCGATCAGGACCAGAAGCGAAAAGATGGCGCCGAGACCGATGTTGGACAGTCCCACGGTGAGAGTGAGGGTGCGGACCAGGGAATTACGCCACAACCATCGTGCGCCGTCGACGACCGCAGCAGCGAGGTGCTGCCGGGCAGCGACAGGGGCGCGGCGATTGACGCTGGCAGGCAGTGTGGTTGCCAGTACGGCGACGGCGGCAAGGCCCACGGTGTCAACGAGAAACGGTGTCCAGGCGGTGATTCCGAACAAGGCGACGCCGAGGGGCCGGGCGAGCACTTGTTCGGTGACCGAGCGGGTGGCCTGAAGCCGTCCGTTGGCGCGTTCGAGCTGGGTGGGTGCGACCAGACTGGGAATGGCTGTCGTGGAGGCGTTGTCGAAGACCAGACCAGCGCAGCCGACCACGAAGAAGGTGATGTAGAGCAGCGGCAGGCTCGTGTGGCCGGTGGCGACGGCGGCGCTGACGGTGGCGAGCATCGCGATGCGGACGAGGGTCGCGATGGTCATGAATCGTCGCCGGTCGAGCCGGTCCACGAGCGCTCCGCTGGGCAGGCCGAACAGCAGAAACGGGGTGATCTGGGCGATCATCAGTCCCGACACCGCTATCGGATCGCGGGTGATCGACACAGCCAGCAGGTTGGCGGCGATCTGGGTCACCCCGTCGCCGAATCCGGAAAGGGTTGCGGCCGACCATAATCTGGCGAATCCCGCACCGAGGCGTGTTGTCGCGGGGGTCGTGCGCTCCATCGGCACAACGTTATCGCTACCGGATGCTCTGTTGGCGAAGGAATCCGGACGGTCGACAGGCGGCTCGCCGACGCCCCGCTCATCGGCTACTTAAGACTTGAGGCAGGAAGACTTGAGGCAGGACCGGTTCCCGGCCAGGATCTGGTCCAGGTGCCCGGTGAGATGCTCTCGCAGCGGCTGCCCACTGTGGTTATTGGTGTGGCTCTCTAATGGCTTGCCTCTCATCGGGCATCGTGCCGGGAATGGCTGAAGAGGGGTCTGCCCAGCTCGAAGTAGCGGTGCCTTCCCGCGCGACACCAACGATGTCGAATTGGGGAAGGAAATGTGCTGGTGACGGTCATCATCGGGATGGACCCGCACAAACGCTCGGCCACGATCGAGGCCATCGACCCCGCCGGGAAGGTGCTGCGAACAGGCCAATACGGCACCGACACTGCGGGATACACCGAAATGCTCACCACGGCACGGCGATTGGGTGAGCGGGTGTGGGCAGTCGAGGGTTGCAATGGTGTCGGTCGGCACTTGGCCTATCGCTTGCTCCACGACGGCGAGGTCGTGGTCGATGTGCCTGCGAAACTGTCCGCGCAGGTGCGGGTGTTCGCTACCGGCAACGGCCGCAAAACCGATCCGGTCGACGCGCATTCGGTCGCGTTGGCGGCGCTGCGGTCGCCGAATCTACGCCGGGTGCAACTAGATTCGGACCTCGTCGCGTTGGGGATGCTGGCCGACCGTCGTGAGGAGCTCGGCCGGTCCCGAACCGATACCGTCAACCGGTTGCATCGGCTGTTGCTGGAATTGCTGCCCGGTGGGGCGAAGAAGTTTTTGTCGGCCATGCAGGCCCGCGAACTCGTCGCGACCGTGAAACCGCGGGATCCGGCGGGCAAGGTCCGCCGCCGCCTGACCGTCGAGTTGATCGAGGATCTGGAACGGATCGACCGCAAGATCAAGGCCGCGGACAAGGAACTGCGCGAGCTGGTCACCGAACGCGGTCCGGGCTTGATCGAGCTGAAAGGCATCGGACCGGCCGGCGCGGCGCGGCTGCTGGCCGATGTCGGTGATATCCACCGGTTTTCCGATCGGGGCCGGTTCGCGTCTTGGAACGGCACCGCACCGATCGATGCATCCTCCGGCGAGCAGAAACGACATCGGCTCTCCCGCGCGGGGAACCGCAAGATCAACCGTGTCCTGCACACCATGGCCATCGTCCAACTACGCAATCCCACCGCGGGACGGGTCTATTACGACGGCAAGAAAGCCGCGGGAAAGACGTCGATGGAAGCGATGCGGGCGTTGAAACGGCGCCTGTCGAACGTCGTCTACACAGCCATGCTCACCGACCAGCGCAATCGTGAAACGGCAAGCCCGGGAGGGCAATCGGGGGCGACTACCGACTCCTGCGCGACCGGCCTGACCCCGGACACCGGCCCTTCGGACAAGCCACACCCCGGACCTACCAACACCCACCATAGACCCGACCCGCACACCACGACTTGACAAGAGAGGGGAGCCAATACCGGACGTTCGTGAGGCGCCGAGCCGCTGTTCATCAAACGCGACAACACTGAGCTGCCGACAGCTCCTATCGTTCGTCGTGTTGTGCTCTGCCTCGAGCCAACTTCAGTGACCTGGTTTGATCGGGTTGCGGCGGCTGACGTTGTTGCCGCTGAGGGTGTGTCGTTGGTCCTCAGAGCTGGTCGGCCCGCTCCGAGGTCGGCATGCGTGGTCTCCCGTGTGGAAAATATGACACCGCCTATTGGGTGACACGTCCTGGTGTTGTGTCATTGCAACGCTAGCTCGTCGCGGGCTCACTCGTCTCGGGCCGGTGCTGCCGTTCACTCAGCACGAGCGCGCCCGCCGCCAGCAGGTAGACCGGCGACATGAACAGCCAACCCGATACCGCCGTGGTTCCCTGCTCGAGCACCGACATCTCGAGATATCCGCCTACCGCGCCGAGAACGGCCAGAATACCTGCGGCCCAGCGCGTTCCGACCCGGGCATACCTACGCGGCAGCACGAATACGACTGCGGGCAGCAGCACCACGAGGCCGGACTCCGCGACAAATTCGACCCATTGCTCGAGCAGCGGCGGCGACGACATGTACGACGCCACTGCGAAGTCCGTGACCTCGCTGTGGCTCGCCCCGGCGTCGCTGTCCGGCAGCTCCGGGAAGTGTGCATTGAGCACCTGTGGTAATACGACCAAGACCAAGGTCAACATGCGCCAGCAGGTGACGGAGCGCCACCACCGCCCCAGCGACACCATCATGCCTCCGTCCCGTCTGACCGACCTCTCCGCAGGCGACGCTACCCGCGCAGCCCATCCGCAGCGAAATCCCTGTACGAGCCCGCCGAGGCCCTGAAACAACCCCACTGTCATTCCGGCGTGCCTTCGGCCGAAACCCACAGGCCCACAAAGGATCCCGTCAGAAGGAATGCCGGATGACGAGATGGGTGCTGGAGACTGCGAACGCCCGGGACACCAGAGCTACGCCACCCGGAGAAGGTGCCGCCCGTGAGGCGGGTCAGCAGTACAGGGCGGCCGTGCGCGACGCGGCGGAGGAAGTAGGGCCGCGACTGGTCCGATTACGGTTGTTCGTTCGGGAACACATAGACGTCGCCGTCGTGTACCTCGACCCGGTGCGGGCGGGTGTCCTCGGTTGCGGGCGGGCATTGCACCGCACCGGTTTTCAGATCGAACATGCTCGAATGTCGCGGGCATTCGACGCATCCGCCCTCGACCCAGCCCTCCGAGAGGGAGGCGGTGTCGTGGGTACAGGTGTCATCGAGCGCCCACACGGTGCCGTCGTCGTCCCGCAGCAGGGCGATATCGTCGGCTGTGCCGGTGACGCTGCGATCGATCGCGATACCCTCACCGACCGGAATATCGTCGAGAGCAGCGACGCGGATGCCGTTGTCATTCATCGATCTTCACGCCCCTCCCGTGTAAAATCGGCTGCGCGGCAATGGTTTCGGCGTTCAGGTTGGGGGATGACGGTGATTTGGTCTCCGCCTCCGATGCCGGCGATGACCCCGCGGATCGAGTGATCGGCGATATCGGTGGCGGATACGGCAGAGCCATATGGTCGAGGCTACGACGGTCTCGCGATCACGGCGGTGAGCAATCTTTTCACGGAGCGGGCGGTTTCGAGGACACGGGATCGGGCATAGCGGGTGACGAGCGCACTCGCCCGTGGCGGAGTGTGATGCCTTCCGGTAAGGAGGAAGTCGTGGACTCGATTGCCGTGGTCGTCGTGGTCGTATTGATCGCGATCGTGGCGATACTCGTACTGCCCGCGTCGATTCGAGTGGTTCTGCAATATCAGAAGGGTGTGCTGTTCCGGTTGGGGCGTGTGATATCGGTGCGGGAGCCCGGGTTGAATGTGATCATTCCGGTGATCGATCGGCTGCAGCGGGTGTCGATGCGCATCGTCACCGTGCCGATCCAGTCGCAGGGCATCATCACTCGCGACAATGTCAGCGTCGATATCTCGGCGGTCGCCTACTACCGGGTGATCGACGCGCGGCAGTCGGTGGTAGCCATCGAGAACGTGCGTGCGGCCATCGATCAGATCGCCCAGACCACGCTGCGAAAGGTGGTCGGACAGCATCCGCTCGACCGGGTGCTCTCGGAAACCGACGCCATCAATGCCGACATCCGCAAGAGTCTGGATGCCACGACCGTGGAATGGGGCGTGGAGGTCACTTTGGTCGAACTCAAGGACATCCAGCTGCCCGGCACCATGAAACGGGCGATGGCCAAACAGGCCGAGGCCGAACGCGAGAAGCGCGCCAAAATCATTGCCGCAGAGGGCGAATCGATGGCCGCCGCGGCCCTCGGCGACGCCTCCGACACCATGATGGCCCACCCCCTGGCCTTGCAACTGCGCAACCTGCAGACCCTGGTCGAACTCGGCACCGACAAGAACAGCACGGTGGTGTTCCCCGCACCCCTGATGAGCGCCATCAGCGATATAGGAGCGTTCTTCGCCCGCGAAACCGCCGCGGTCCGCTCCGAATCCCCCGGCGACCGGCGGATATTCGGCCGGAGTACGGAGTAGCGGGTATCCGGGTCAGTAAACCGTCTCGTATTTGCCGGTCTGCTCGGATGTGGTGGCGGCCAAGCGTTGGTCGATGCGGTCGAGGGTGTCCGACAGCGATGCCACCGACCGTTCCAAGCATTCCAGTCGGTCGGTGATGGTGTGATCGGCGGCCGGGCGAGGCGGTGCCGGTTCGGCGGGCAGGAGTAGTTCGCGCAGTGCGGGTGGGAGTTGTCCGAGCGCGTGTTCGAGTGTGCCGGGGGCGAATCGGTTCCGCAGGGCGGTGCTCACGCAGGTCACCGCGTGTTCGACGTCGCTGAGGGAGATCATGGCTTCGGTGGCGTAGTGCTGCGTGAATTCGGTGGCGTCGTAGCGGATGGGCAGGTCGCTGGGCCGCCAGCCCTCGTAGTACATGCCGCGCAGCAGTTCGGGCAGTTGTGCGCCCAGATGTGCGGCGGAGTCCACCGTGAGGCGATCGCGCACCAGGTGCAGCCAGGCGCGCAAGACGCGGTGGGCGTAGTGATAGTCGCCGGTGTCCAGACATTGCATGATGGCGTCGAGCCAGGTTCGTGCGTTCTGTTCGGCGCGGGCGAATGGGTGACCGTTGCCTGTCATTGTCGCGTTCCTTTCGATGGTTCAGGAGGGGGCGCGTCCGGTCGCGGGTGCGGGGGCGAGGCGGGTGCGGAACCAGTCGCGCGCCAGTTCGGCGACCTGTTCGAGGGCGCCGGCCTCGGTGAACAGGTGGGATGCGCCGTGGACGACGCGGAGTTCGGTATCGACCGGGAGTGTGTGCTGGGCATGGCGATTGAGTTCCAGGACCACCGGGTCGCGGCCGCCGACGATTAGCAGGGTTGGGGCCCGCATCCGGTTCAGTGCGTCGCCGGCGAGGTCGGGACGGCCGCCGCGGGAGACGATCGCGGCGATGTCCAGGCGTGGGTCGGTGGCCGCGCGCAGGGCCGCCGCGGCACCGGTGCTGGCGCCGAAGTAGCCGATCGGCAGTCCGGCGGTGTGGGGCCGCTCGGCGAGGGTGCGGGTGGCGTCGACCAGGCGGCGGGCGAGCAGCGCGATGTCGAAGACGTTGTCGCGGTGGGCTTCCTCGGCGGGGGTGAGCAGATCGAACAGCAGCGTGCCCAGCCCGGCCTGCTCGAGCACCTCGGCGACGTAGCGGTTGCGCGGACTGTGGCGGCCGCTGCCGCTGCCGTGTGCGAACACGACCAACCCGATCGGATGCTCGGGAATGGTGAGATGTCCTGTCAGTTCCACGGTTTCGGCCAGGAAGGAGATCTCCTCGTCGTGCGGCGGCGGGTCGGCGGCTGAAACGGGGTGTGGCACCGTGGTTTCCGCCGCGGCGGCGCGCAGCAGTTCGGCCACCTCATGGTCGCTGGTCTGGCGGAAGTGGCGGTACCACTGCCCGACGGCGAGGAACACCGGCGGAGCGTGCAGGCAGATCACCTCGTCGGCGTCGTCGCGCAGGGTGGCGAGGGTGTCGCGAGCGGCGACGGGAACGGCGAGCAGGACCCGGGCCGCGCCGCGGGCGCGGGCGACGCGGCAGGCGACACGGACGGTGGCACCGGTGGCGATGCCGTCGTCGACGACGATCGCGGTGCGCCCGGTCAGGGGAATCGGCGGATCGGGTCCCCGCAGCCGTTCGACTCGACGGGAAAGCTCTTCACGTTCACGAGCTTCCACGTCCGCCTTCTCGGCGTCGGTGAGTTGCGCCGATATCCGCGGGTTGAGCACGCGGACCGCATGCTCACCGATCGCGCCGAAGGCCAGTTCGGGTTGGTGGGGCGCCCCGAGCTTGCGCACCACCAGCACATCGAGCGGCGCGCCCAGTGCCCGCGCGATCTCATAGGCCACCGGAACCCCACCGCGCGTCAACCCGAGCACCACCGCATCCTCGCCGCGCGGCAGCGACAGCCGTTCGGCCAACAGGCGCCCGGCCTCTCGGCGATCCTTGAACAATCGATCCTTGAACACGATGCGCTCCATTCCGACCCTCGGTTACGGCCTTCCCGTGTCGCGATGGCGGAAACATCCCCTCGCCGAACACTGTGAGCGGTTGCGGTTTTCGGCCCGATATTCGTGGTTAATCGCCTCATGACCGCACTGCGGTCGGGCGCGATATCAGTGCCCGGCCGGACCGGAGGGCGGAATCTACTCGGCGACCATCTCGCCCACACCCTCGGCCGCGGCACGGTGCCGTCATGATCGACGACCGGAACGAACGGAGGCTGACATGGCCGAAAGCATTGTGGATGACCGCTTGTGGACCGATTTCCACCACGCGGTGAATATGACCTCCCGCGAGCTGCGGGATTGGTTGCGCACCAATGCCGCGGGCCCCGAGACCGAGCCGCTACCCAACGGCAGAGCCACCGAGCTGGGCTATCGTGTGCTCGCGATTCTCGCCAAACGCCGCACCGATCTCGACGCCGACGATGCCGAGGTGATGCGAGCGGTGGTGTGGGAGGTGACCGACGAACACGGAGCTGAACCGGAATCCATTGCCGGACAACCACAGTGGCGGCATCGGTTGATGTCGATCGGACATGACCCGCTGCGCGCTCGCTGACCGGAACGGTCACCCTTCGTGGCGGAGAGCAGTGCCGTCGCATAGCTCAGGTCGAATCGGGGCGCAGCCGAGGCAGGCGCTGGCGGGGGCGGGTGAGTGAGCGCGCGTGCCGGGACAGGTCGGCCCAGGGGTCGCGGTGTTCGGCGAGGCGCTCGGCGATGTCGCGGATGGTGTAGCGATCGGATCGCAGTGCGCGATCATCGAGTTCGGCCCAGTGCAGTGGCGTGGCCACCGGTGCGCCGGGGCGGGCTCGCACCGCGTACGGGGCGACCGAGGTCTGCGCGTAGGCGTTGCGCATGACGTCGATGTACACGCGATCGCCGCGCTTGTTCTTGCGGATTTCCACTGTCCGATGCCGCGGATCGTCGGCGGCCACCACCTGGGCGACGCCGCGGGCGAACTCGCGCACGGTGTCGAAGTCGGCGTCGGCCCGCAGCGGTACCACGACGTGCAGTCCCCGTGAGCCGGTGGTCTGGACGAAGGCCGCCAGGCCGAGATCGCCGAGAACGTCGGCGCACGCGCGGGCGGTCGCCCGTACCGCGGAGAAGTCGTCGCCGGAGGGGTCGAGGTCGAACACCAGCCGATCGGGTTGGCGGCCCTGTCGGGACAGCCAGCTGTGCACGGTGATGCAGTCCTGGTTGGCCAGCCAGATGAGTGCTTCGCGGCGGTCGGCGACGGGATGTACGACGGTTCCATCCTGCTTGCCGACTTCGGCGCGGCTCATCCAGTCCGGCATCGTGTCAGCGAAATCCTGTTGGATGAAGCCCTGTTCGCCGATGCCTCGCGGAAACCGCTGCAGGGTCAGCGGCCTGTTCCGCAGGTGGGGCAGCATGACCGGCGCGATGTCGGAGTAGTAGTCGACGAGTTCGCCCTTAGTGATGCCGTCGTCGGGGAAGAGCTCCCGGTCGGCATGGGTGACCTCTACATCGATGCGAGCCATCAGGGTGCCCTGAAGGGGCCATTCCGGCCGGTCAACTCCTGCAAGCTGGTGATTCCCATACCGCGTGGTTACCCCCGGTCTTCGGCCCGAACCAGGAACCCGGCGGCACACATCACGGTCTGGGGCAGTACACCCGATGCCGAACGCAGCTCGGTCACGGTGATTTTTCGGCGACGATCATCGTGTAGCCGAGGCGGCCGTTGGCGACCGCTTGGCGAGCGGACCGCAGGTAGCGGGTGGTGGTTGCCCGGTCGAGTCCGGTATCGGCGAGTTGCTCGGGCGCGGTGGTGCGCAGCAGGGCCAGTCGTGCCTCGATATGGCCGAGCATTGTGGTGACGGCCCAGTCGTGATTCTCCGCCGTCATGACGCGCAGCCCGGCGGTGTCGAGCAGTTCGATGTAGGCGGATGCGGGGCGGGCGTCGGCAATGCATGCCACGTGGGCGGTCAGGTCGGTGAGTTCGGCGGGGAGGCCGGATTCGTCGATGGTGACGTCGGTGATGCCGATTCGGCCTCCTGGGCGTAGGACTCGAGCGAATTCTGCTGCCGCGCGGGCCTTGTCGGGGAACAGGCATAGTGCGCATTCGCAGACGAGTGTGTCGAAGGTGTTGTCGGGGAACGGGATTGATTCGGCGTCGCCGTGGTGGAATCGCACTCGATCGGCGAGCCCGGCCGCTGCGGTGCGCGCCCGGGTGAGAGTGGGCTCGCCCAGGTCGATTCCGTCGACCTGGGCGTCGTATTCGGTGGCGAGAATGCGTGCGGTGGTGCCGATACCACAGGCGACATCGAGGATGCGCCGGCCGGGATGCAGGCCGAGCCGGTCGGCCAGTCGCCGGGTCAGGGAGATGCCGCCGGGATGGTAGGAGCCGCCGAGCAGCAGAGCGACTACGTCACGCGAATACGCATCCGCGCAACAGGCTTTCATCGCATCGGGTGGTAGCGGCCCGACGACACGGTTATCGGGCACCGTCACGGTCTCGCTCCTCTGGCACAGCTCGGGCGCCCACATTGGTGGTGTTCGGTGCGAGCCGGGTGCTGCCGTCGCGGGCGATCATCGAGCCGCGCGCCGATCTGGTGAGCAGCGGTCGCAGTTCGGTGGCATTGGGAACCAGGTCGGGCGTTTCGACGCCGGTCATCTGTGCGCGCACCTGTTCGCGGTAGCCGACGCTGTTGTATGCGCAGAACGGGATCAGTCGTCCGTCCGGGGTGATCTCCTCCACGCAGCATTTCATGAGCTGTTTGACGTTGAGGGTGTAGGGATCCTGGAAGTCCTGCACCACGATCATGAAGGCGCGATCGGCGAGTTCGCGTGCGGCCGTTGGCAAGTCGATGCCGCAGCCGCCCGGCCCGCACACGATGGTCTCGGCGGCGGCCACCAGCTTTTCGTCGGTGGTGGCGGTGCCCATGGAAGCCGAAGCGCTCCACAGCTTTTCCAGCGCCTCCCGCACCGCGTAGTCGGGCACGACGCGGTTGGTCACATAGTCGAGGTAGTCCTCCACCTGCAGCAGCCGCGGAATCGGGACGACGGAGTAGTCGAACTCGCCGGGTTTGCCGTCGGTGATCACATAGGTGATCGATCGGCAGGTCGGAAAACAGCACGGCACCGGGAAGAAGTCTTGCGGCACAAACCATTCCGGCAGCTGCTCGGCGATCGCGGTGATGACGTCCGGATTCGTCAGCCGCTGTCGCGGATCGAATTCCAGATGCCTGCCCGCATGGGTGACCGGCTGAAAAGCCACCGCCCGCACCGCGGGGTGGGCCAGCCCGAATCGGACGATAGCGCCGATCTCGTGTTCGTTGACGCCGCGCTCGATCGCCGCGGCCAACGTCACCGTGAGTCCGGCGTCGGCGCAATTGTCCAGTGCGCGTTGCTTTATCGCACGCAGGTCGCGGCCGCGGATGCGCAGGTGGGTCCGCTCGTCGAAGCCGTCGAACTGTAGATAGAGGTTGACCACCTTGCCGTCGCGTCCGTTTCGTTCGGCCAGGGCGTCCACGAAATCACGGTCCGAGGCCAGCCGAATCCCATTGGTATTGACGGTGATCGTGCGGATCGGGCTGGCCTGTGCCATGTCGACGAAATCGAGCAGATGTTTGTGAATGGTCGGCTCGCCCCCGGAGAACATCACCACCTCCGGCTCGCCCTCGGCGGCGACGAAGGCATCGATCATCCGTTGACACTGCTCATGGGTGATCGAATACCCGTCCGGCTGGTGGCCGGAGTCGGCGAAGCAGATCGGGCAGTCCAGGTTGCAGCCGGTGTTCACCTCGATCAGCCCGAGGCAGGCGTGCTGTTTGTGGTCCGGGCACAGCCCGCAGTCCGACGGGCAGCCCTCGCGGATCTCGGTCTGAAACGTCAGCGGCAGCGTGCCGGGCTTGTTGAACCGCGCCATCGACAGGTACGCCTCGGCGTCGCTGTAGACCAATGCCTCGAACCAGCCGTGCTCGCGACAGCGTTTGCCCAGGTACACCTGGTTGTCGCGAATGTTGACCTGGGCGTCGACCACGACCTTGCACACCGGGCAGATGCTCTTGGTGTATTCGACGAACACCTCGTCCCGATCGGTCCGCACCGTACTCACACAGCCTCCGTTCGCCCGCGATCGACCCAGCTCATCGAGCTTGTGCACCCCTGTCATCGAGACTGTCGTCCAGGTGACACTGTTCAGTGTCCTGCTTCGCGGCCTATGTTCGGGCCGAACGTGTCACCCGGCTGACAATCGGCCGACCAGAGCCGCCGCCCAGCGGTTCAATCGGAGATAACCCCATCGAGGAGGTGGCAGAACACATGATGCGAGCGATCTGGAACGGCACGGTGATCGCCGAAGCGCCTCGGACGGTGCGGTTGGAAGGCAACCACTACTTTCCACCCGAATCGCTGCACCGAGAGTACTTCAGCGACAGCCCGAGCAAGAGTCTCTGCCCGTGGAAGGGCTTGGCCAGCTACTACAACGTGACGATCGGCGAGCAGGTCAATCCGGACGCGGCCTGGTACTACCCGAAACCGAGTCCACTGGCGCGGAAGATCAAGAACCATGTCGCCTTCTGGAACGGCGTGCGGGTCGAGGGCACACCCGAAAAGGACAGCACCGCAATCGAATACACCGACAACGACCGGCCCGGTTGGCTGGCCCGGCTGACCGGGCGATGAGCGTCGAGCCCACACCGGTGCGCCCCACTCGACGGACCGGATCCCGCTCCGATCGCCTGGCGGCGTGGCGGATCGGCCTCACCGCGGGGTTGGTCGGCATGCTCTGCTGCGTCGGTCCAACGGTGCTGGCACTGCTCGGAATCGTCAGCGGCGCTACCGCGCTGGCGTGGGCCGACAACCTGTACGACAACTACGCCTGGTGGTTCCGTCTCGGCGGCCTCGCCGTGCTGGCCGGCTTGGTGTGGTGGTCACTGCGCCGCCGCAACCAGTGCAGTATCGACGGTGTCCGCAAGCTGAAATGGCGATTGCTGACCATCGCGGCCATCGCGGTCGGCACCTACGCGGGGCTCCACGCCATCACCACCTGGCTGGGCACTTTCGCCTGACACCGCGAATCACCTGGCAGCCCCCAGGGCAGGCGCGCCATTGCCCCGAGCCAACCACATCACCTGACCTTGTCACCTCGCTGACATTTCCGCCGCCGACCCGTGCGCGCCGCAGGACGACGCAGGCTGGATCGGTGAGGCCGATTCGACTCCGAAACCCGGACTACCGCTGATCTATGGCGGCACCGGTTCAGTGCGCGCGCGGCTGTGTCCGTGCGCGGCGCTCGGCCTCGGATTTGACGCCGGCGAATGTGGCGGCGACGGCGTTTTCCCACGGCCCCACCACGATCCGCGCCCACCGTTGCCCCACCGGGCCCAGGTCGGTGCCCATCTCACCGTGATATTCCACGCGGGTACCGGAGCCGGTCTCGGCCAGCAGGAACTGTTCGACCACGTACGGGACCGGCCCACGGACCAGCCGGAAGTCGATCCGTTCCGGTGCGGTGAACCGGACGGTTTCGGTAGTGCGGGCGACCAGGCCACCAGGCAAAGGGGTGCGGTGCTCGGCCAACACCATATCGGCCCCCCGGTCCAGGATGGCGATCTTCTCGGCCATCGCCCGTGTCTGCCGATCCAGATACGGCTCGGACAACACCGCGAAGACCGTTTCACGTGGTGCGTCGATGTCGACGGTTCGCGGTCCGAGCGCGCGGGTGCGCCGACCGATACCGAGGTCGATCGGCACCGCGCCGGTGACCAGTCCGGCATAACTCGCGGCGGCGGCCGTCGCGGCCCCCGACAGCGCCAGAATGGTTGCGGTCCAACGATTCACGTGGCTCCCTCGATGCTTGGCCGGATTCAGGCTCGCCGCCGAATGTCACCGAGACGATCCGGATCCTTGACATCGATTGCGGCATAACCGATTCCGATGAGTCCGTCCCGCTCGAATTCCTTCAGGATCTTGTTCAGCGACGGGCGCTGCACACCCAGCATCGCCGCCAAAGTGCGCTGGGCCAACTGCACCGAACCGTCGACCGATTCGTCCAGCAGCAGCTGCGCCACCTGCGCGGTCAACGGGCGGCCGAGAATGCTGATCAACCGAGTCTGGGTGGCGGCCGTGCGCTGCGCGACACTCGACAGCCAACGCCGCGCGATCGTCGGGTATCCGGCCAACAGTTTCTCGAACGCCGCGCGTGAAAGATATAGACACGTCGCGTCGGTCAGCGTCCGCGCGGTGTACATCAACGGCATATCCAGCAGCAACGGAATATCGCCATCCACATCACCGGGCCGCAGCACGTCCACGACGGCACGGTGCCGCCCGGAACCGACGCTGAGCTCGAGCCGTCCCTGCCGCACGATCCACACCCCGTCGGCGGGCTTCCTCACGGTGAACACGGCCGAACCCGAAGGCAGCGACTGCGTTTCGAGCAAGTCCGCCAGCGCCACCAGGTCGTCGGGGCGCAGCGGTGCGGCATCACCGCGCCCCACGCAGCGGGCGATCCAGGCGGCCTGACGCAATTGATCCTCACTGAACGACTCGCCGCCGAACGCGCGCAGCAGATGAGTCAGCGGCCGCTCGGATCGATTCATCGCATCTCCAGAAGTCGGTCGATTCATCGTGTTCGACAATCGTGCGGCCATGCCGATCGTGGCGGAGCCGGGTACTCGGCCATGGCCACATCGGCTCCCGCACCCCGATGTATCACATCGCGGCCACGTTCATCATCCTCGACACGATGATGAAGGCGCCTCAGCTGACGGTGACGCGCGCGGTGAAGATCTCCTGGATGCCGGTGCGGGTGTCGGTCCAGAACGGGAAGTAGCCGAGTGAGCTGGCGGCCAGGCCGAAGTAGTCCCCGATGAAAGTGGTGGTCGGGCTTCCGTGCGAGAGCGGGGCGTCGACCGCGGGGTCCCAGGGGTGATCGGTCACGGTGACGCGATCGATGAACGTCTTTCCACCGTCGTGGGAGGCGACCATGACGACATTGATCAGGGGCGTGGTCGGCATCCGCCCGAATTCGTAGAAGGCGCAACCGATCGCCCCCGCCGGTGTGACGGCGAGCTGTGGATGGAAGTCGTGCAGGGTGGGATCGGAGACGGCTGCTCCCGTGAGCAGCGGATCGCCGGACGGCGAGCCGTCCCAGGTCCGGCCGCCGTCGCCCGAGCGACGGCAGTAGATCCGGGAGACATTCTCCCGATAGTCGGCCCAGGCCGCGACGAGGCTCCCGCCGGGTCCGGCGACCGCGGCCGGGATCGTATCCACTCGGAAGGTCCCACCGGGCAGTTCCGGGAAGCCGTCCGGTGCGTTCAGCCCAGCGGCATCCAAAGACGTTATGCCGCTGGCGATCACCGCGGGATCGGAGAACGTTTCACCGCCATCGGTGGACATGACGAACTTCAGCTCGAATTGGTTCGTCCAGACGATGTAGAGGGTGCCGTCAGGTGCGACCGTGAGGGACGGCGAGAAGGAGTCGTCGGCCAAACTGGTGCCGACGGCGTCGCTCCCGGCGCCACGCCAGGTCTGGCCCAGGTCGGTCGTGCGGGCGAAACGCAGTGCCGCCTGTGTCGGTGTGCCGTCGTCCCAGGCCCCATAGACATTGCCGTAGAAGGGACTGTTCGGATAGGTGTCGGAGGTGAGTTCCTGTTTGTCGTCGCCGCTGCTCTGGTGGATGAGTTGTGGTGCGCCCCAGGTGCGTCCGCTGTCGGTCGAGCGGTAGACGGCGATGCCGATGAGCGGCGCATTCGCGCCGGGGCCGAACGGCAGCGCGAGGAGATACGTATTTCCGCTCCGGTCGAAGGCGACGGCGGGATCGGAGGTACCGGCCCAATCCGACTGCACGGTCGGCATCGACTCCGTCCACGACAAGCCGCCGTCGAAGGTGTTGTAGGTGGACAGGGCGAACGCATACGTCGCGGGATCGGTGAATCGCTTCGAGGACCCCACCATATTGTTGGCATCGTTCGGGTTGACCGCGAGTGCGGACTCGCTCCGATCGTTATTCGGATTGCTGTCGTAGGTGACCTGGATATTGGCGCCAGGGGTGAGTGTCATGATCCGCGCCTCCTGAGTGGATGTATCTTTCACGATCCTCGCCCTCGAGGAGATATCAAAGGGCTGATTGCTGACCCGCCGATGATCCAGCGAGCACCTGGGCGGCTACGAAACATGTTCTCCCGCAACGCCCGCCGCCGACGCACCCGAGCGCCGGGCCAGCAGCGCGTCGACCGATCAGCGGCCGGGTCCTACCCACAGCAGAAAGATCAAGCCGAGCAGCATCGCGAAATCGGTCCGCGCGTCGTGCGCCGTGCCCCAGAAGCCCTGTACCCCTTGGAAACCACCGGGCCGCAACTCACGCAGTTTGGTCAGCGCGATCGCCAGCCCGATATCGATCAGCAACGGTACCGCCGCCAGCCGAGTCAGCAGCCCGGCCACTATCAATGCGCCACAAGCGATTTCGACTACACCGTCGAAGTCCGCGAAGAACGTCGGGGCCGGAATACCGATCTTGTCGAACCGGCCCGGCCCCAACTTGTCCGGATACAGGAACTTCTGCAGGGCAGCGCAATACTGTTGTATCCGACTGCCCACCACTGGTTTTGGCGCTTCGTATGAAGCGTGCCACGTCCGATCCGCTTTCGAAGATCGAAAATGCAAGGGCTACAGGGAAAGTCGCCATCGACATCGATCGGTCCCGGGCTTCTCGTGCTACCGTTGGCATCGGATGGGGTGTGGGGAAGGGGGCGTGATTCCTTGTCTTATCGGACACCGAATTGCAGGTCATGCCAACAACATCCGGCTCGCGCCGTGGCGATGAAGCTCGATATACGGCGGTGGTCGCCATGAGCCGCGCGAGAACTCGACTATATCCATATTCAGGAGGTGGTCATGAACGCAGGCGCGTTCTTTTGACCGGCCGGTCCATGAGGTGTTCGGCACTCATTCCGGGTATGCCTACGTAGGCAGTGGCGTACACGCCGCAACGGGCAACTTCACTCACACGGTAGGGGATCTGCCCACCCCGGAGGGTTTACTGAGCTGGGTCCGTACCTACAACTCGCGTGATGACAGGGTCAGTGCGCTGGGCCGCGGCTGGACGGCCGCGCATCTGGCTCGGATCGAGCCGGAACCGGACGGCGATGTGCTGTTCCACGACACGGACGGCCGGATCCTGAGGTTCGTCCGGGATCCGTCCGGCGGCTACCGGCGTCCCCAGGATCTGGACGCCGATCTCGCACGCAACGATGACGGTCGCTTCACGCTTCGGTATTTCTGCGGGGAGGTCTGGCTCTTCGACGGCGACGGCCGGGTGTTGTTCTGGTTGTACGAGGGCCGTCGAGTGGATTTCGAGCGCGACGGCGAACGGCTGACCGCCCTGATCTATTCGGCGGGTCGGCGGATCGACCTGGAGTACGGCCCTGAGGGATTCCTCTCCCGGGTGCGCACGGACGACGGTCGCGCGGTGACCTACGCCTACGACGGTCCGCTGCTGATATCGGTGACCGCAGCGGATGCCACGCAGACTCATTTCACCTATACGGACGCGGGGTTGCTGGCCACCGTGACCGATCCGGACCGAGTCGAGCTGTTGACGAACGACTATGACCAGGCCGGTCGCGTGGCACATCAGGAATTGGCCGGAAAGGGCGGCATAGCCATCGAATACGACGATCAGCGAACCCGGGTGCGCACGACGCCCGCTGGTGCGTTGACCGTCTTCGATCACGACACCACCGCGCGGGTCGTCGCCGTGACCGACCCGCTCGGAAACCGAACGATCTTCGCGTACAACGCGGACGGCCGATTGGTGGATGCGACGCTGCCGAGCGGGGCGCGGATCGAGCGCGGCTACGACGCTAACGGCGATCTGGTGTCCAGTTCGTGGGCCGGGGTCGCCGAGACGTGGACGTTCGACGATGCCCACCGCATCCTGAGCGACACCGACGGGGTAAGCGCGACAACACATTTCGAGTATTCGGGCGCAAGCCATCTCCCGGTCTCGGTGACGACCCAGTCGGGCGCGCGGACGGCCTATAGGTATTCGAACGGTCTGGTGGTCGCCAGCACGGATCCCGATGGCGACACGATCCGGTTCGACTACGACGAGCATCGGCTGTTGGTCGCGCGAATCGATGCGGAGGGTCAGCGCACCTCGTACCGCTACGATGCGGCCGGGCGGGTGATCGAGGTGACCACGCCGCGGCAGGAGACCACGACCTACGCCTATGACGACGCGGGCCGACCGGTGTCGGTGACCGATCCGATGGGCGGCGTGACCCGCTACACCTACTCCTCGGCCGGGCGGTTGACCGAAACGGTCTCACCCGGCGAGGCCACTACTCGGAACACCTATGACGAACTGGGCCGACTGGTGGCGACCACGAACGCGATGGATGGCACCACAACGTTCGCCTACGACGAGTCCGGGAATGTCTCGACGGTCCGTCGGCCGGACGGTGTCGAGGCGACGCTCCAACACGATTCGCTGGACCGGATCACCACCATGACCCAGCCCGACTTCGGGACCGTGAGCTACGAGTACGACGCCGACGGCAACAAAGCAGTGGAGACGACCCCGAAAGGCGCCACCCGCACCACCTGGAATCGTGGCAACCCGGTCGAGGTCACCGGCCCGGACGGCGCGGTGGTCCGATACGCCTACGACGGCATCAACCGGATCACCTCGGTGACCGCGCCGGACGGTGCGGTCTGGCAGACGAACTACGACGACGAGCGTCGGACGGTCACGTCGGTCGATCCGCTCGGTGCGGCCACGACGGAACACCTGACCGCCGCGGGTCACCGGCATACCGTGATCGATGCGCTGGGACGGCGCACATGCTACCGCTACGACAAGGCCGGCCGGGTGAGCGAGATCATCGATCCCGAAGGTGGGCGAACCCGGTTCACCTACGACGGCAACGGGCGTCAGCTCGCCGTGACCACACCGGCCGGGCTGGTTACCCGGCACGAGTACGAGAACGGCAGGCGGATCGCCGAGGTCGACCCGCGCGGCTGGATCACCCGCTACGAGTACGACGCGCGCGGCAACCTGCACCGGATCATCCAACCCACCGGTGCGACAACGACTTACGTGCACAGCGCGGATAATCGGCTGCTCCGGGTCATCGACCCGCGCGGTGGCATCACTCGCTACGAGCACGACGCGGCCGACAACATCCTGTCGATGACGGATGCCAAGGGCGCGGTCACGCGGTTCGAGCACGACCGGGCGGGGCGGCGCACCGCGATCACCGATCCGCTGGGCCGCACGACGCGGCGGGAGTACGACGGGTCCGGGCGGCTGGCCGCGTTGATCATGCCCTCCGGGAAGGCAATTCACTTCAGTTACGACGCGGCCGGTCGGCTCACCAGGATGGCCGGCGACGATGGCACCGAGGTGCGCTACGAATACGACCGGGCGGGGCGGCGGGTCGCGATGACCGATGCGACCGGCACCACCCGGTACGAATACGACAGGGCCGGGCGGCTGACCAAGGTGATCGAACCGGATGGCGGGGAAATCACCACGACCTACGACAAAGCCGGACAGCGGACCGAGCTGCGCTATCCCGACGGTGCGACGGTGCGCTACCGGTACGACCTGAACGGGCGGCTGGTCGGTCTGCGTGACTGCGCCGCCGGCGAGGCGGTGTACGCCGTGGATCCGGATGGGCGGCTGATCACCGAGCAATTGCCCGGCGGCTGGGAACGCCATTACGGCTACGACGGCGGATTGCTGGCTGCCTTCGAGGAGCGGCGCGCGAATGTCCGCGCCATCCGGACCCGGTTGGTGCGGGATCCGGACGGGCGGATCATCGAACAGCACGACCTCGACGCGGTGCTGGAGTATTCCTACGACTCTTCCGGTGAACTCGTCTCGATCGCCGAAAACCATGACGGCGACCGGGTTCGGCGGACCGAGATCGCCTATGACATCGTCGGGAACCGCACCGCGCTGGTCCGCGATGGGCAAGCAACCCGCTACCTGTACGACATCGCCGACCAACTGATCGCGGTGGAGTCGACCGGACGGCGGATCCGTTACCGCTACAACTCGGCGGGTCAGCTCAGCGAGGAGTCCGACGGCGATATCCGGCACCGCATCCACTACAACGGCCTCGGCCGGCCCAGCGAGCTCGAGCGCACCCGCGCGTGGGCGGCCGAACGGATCGTTCCGGTGTTCGACGGCGACGGTCTGCTGGTGCGGTTGGGTTTGCGGGCCGGAGACGACGACGCACCGGAAACCACGGTCCAGTATCGGTGGAACGTCGGCGAGTCGATCCCACCGATACTCACCCAGCAGGTGCACACCGCGGTGCCGCAGGCGAATGATCTTGCCCCGCTTGGCCGTTCGCTCGCGTCCGCGCGGTTCACCTACGGCTACGGCCGGACGTTCGCCACTACCTGCCACGGCTCGGTGAACTTCGCGCGGGACGCGTATGCCTCGGCGATCTCGACCGAGGCGACTCGGCCCTGGGTGCATGCGTCCGGCTACGACGCGTTCGGGCGGCCCGATGCGGTCGAGCCCGACCGGGCGCCGTTGCTCGCGCCGCGGATTCCGCGCTTCGGCTATCGCGGTGAGCTCGTGCTCGATTCGCTCACCGACCTGCGTGCCCGGCTCTACGACAGCGCGCTCGGACGGTTCACCACCCGTGACCCGTTGACCGTGCTGGGGCAGAGCGCGCTCGCCAACAACCCGTACGCCTATGTGCGCAACGATCCGCTGAACCGGGTCGATCCGGAAGGCACCTGGTCGTTCGGGTTCGCGGGCCTGCCGATCCTGCCGGTGTTGCAGCCGTCGTTCCTCGATCCGTGCAATGGAAATCCGAACCGGGACAACAGCATCGGCTCGCACCTGAAGTGCTTCCAGAACCAGCGGTTGCTGTACACCCGCGGCGTCTTCACCCAGGCCGCGCTCAACGGCGACAACGACGCGCTGAAGGATCTGGCCACCCGCCAGCCCCGGCAGATCGAGCGGGCAGGCCAGGCACTGGCCATCGCCCAACTCGACTGGAACCGCATCGGATTCTGGGATCTGCACCCGCTCATCGGAGTAATACCGGTCGACTACAACGTGGACTGGGAGGTCGGCGCGCCGCGCGGCATGCAGTACGGCTTCCGCATCGATATCATGACCGAGGAAAAGCACATGTTCGAGGTCAAGAAGTGGACGGGCATCGGCACCGTCCAGGATGTGCAGAACCAGCTCAACGATTATCAGAGCCTGCTGGCGTACTGGTCGATAATGACCGATTTCTCGACGGAACTGCAGAACTGGGCGGCCCGGTTCGACATCGGTAGCGGTATCGGCAACAAGCTCGGGTTCTCACACAAGTGGATCTATGTCTGGGGTCTCGGCAACCGGCCGGGGCACATCTATGTGGCCGCGGAGGAGGACGTACCGGACTGCAGCTACCAGACGGCCATGCTGCGTGAGCCCGGGCAGCGACCGGGACAAGTGGTGTAGCGCAACCGAATTCGAGGAGTTCCGATGGTGATCCGGGTGCGGCGTGAACTGCGCGGCAAGCTGCACTCGGATCAGACCGTGTTGTTCGTGGTGCGCTCACCCGACGCCGAGCGCCTGGCGGCGGGTATGGCGGCGGCGCGGGCGGCCGTCTACGAGATGGATGGTCCGTCCTACGTGTCCGAGCCGATCCCGATCCCCGACGGGCGGCTCGTCATGGTCGACTTCGGGGACGTGCCACCGCAACTGCGTCTCGAATTGCCCGAGGTGGTCTCGGCCGCGCTCACCTCGGCCGGAATCGAGGACGCGAGTATCGAACCGGCCCCTCGGATGGGCGAACGCTTTGCGGCACTGAACCGTTTCATGCCCGTGACCCGGGCGTGGTTACGGGGTCTCGACCCGCCCGGCCGTCCCCGGGTCCTGGCCCGGCCACCGGAGTCGCTGATATCCGCCGGACGGCAATGGTTGCGCGACGAATATCAGGACGGCGATGAACTGCTGACCCTGGCCATCTCCGCCGAAATCCCGCTGATCTGGGACCAATTCACCCCGATCGTCGGAGCCCTGCTCGGCTCGCGCGCGCCGTTGCCGCATCCGACTCCGGTGCTCACCACCGACTTCCGCACCCGCGCCGCAAGCGCCGAATTCGGGACGCTGTTCGGTTTCGGTGTCCTACTCACCGCCGGCGGCGCGAACTGGTCCACTGCGGACCTCGCCCCGCGCATGCTCCGACAGCGAGATCTGATCCGCGCCAACACCGAACACCTCGCGTGGGCCGCCATCGGAATCGACCCGCTCGACCGCGACCTGCTGATCCCGCAGACACAGGCCACCGAAATCGCCGACCCGGCGACCGCCGCCTGGTATCGGCTGTTTTCCCCCGAACAACTCGACGCCCTCGGCGGTCCGCCGCCCGGCGCCGTCGAATTGCCGGGCGGCCGGGTGGAATCGACCGTCGGTGAGCCCGGAGCCTCCGCATGATCAGTCCCGGCCGCGTAGGACGCCGGCTAGTCCACAGTGGCTGTCGCCTCGAGCAGGCTGTAGCGGGGCAACGCGCCTACCGCAACCGTGGGTGATCTCGGTAGCTCAGGCGGGGTCCGCGCGGAAGACCGCGATCCGGTCTGCCGCGGCCTCGAAGGAAGCCGGGTCGCCAGGTGCGGCAACGACTCCGGTCCGGAGGAAGAAGTCGACGCCACGCGGCACCTGCACCGGGAACTCCCGCACGATCGACCGCCGCTCCTCGGTCGCGATCTCGACCAGCTTCACGTGCTGTTCTCGCTTCCCGCGCGCGAGCACACCCCATCCCGACACGCGGGCATTCTTGACCCACCCGGTAGCGCCGACCGACAGGATGTACTGCTTGCCGCCCACGGTGATCGGCGATACGGGGGTGGTGATCATCTTCCCCGACTTCCGTCCCGGCACCGTGAGCAGATGGAACGTGAAGAAGGCGATTCCCCGCCGCTGCAAAAAGATGATCACCCGGTTGAGGTATTTCAGCCATCCCGGTAGACCGGTGACGGATTCCTTTTCACCACTTGCCATTTCGCTACATTCCTTCATTGCACGGGACGAACATTCCAACCGTACGTCGTCTATCACCGGTCATGGTTCGGGTTCGGGTGGTTGCGATGTCGCGCGACGGGAGCAGACCCGCACCCAGGTCGCGCATTCCGGCCAGCGCGACGGTGGCCGTCAGCACGGCGATGGTGGTGGCGATGGCGAGCAGTGTTGTCAGGTGGTGAGTGTCGCTATCGCGGTGCGCAGTCGAGCGGTGGCCTCGTCGGCGACCTTGCCGATCTCGGGGACGTCGACGGTTTCGGCCATCATGTGCGGGTCGACGGCCTCCACGGTCACGGTGTCGGTGCCGGTGCTGCGGACGACCACGTTGCACGGCAGCAGCAACCCGATCCTCGGTTCGGCTTGCAGTGCGCGGTGGGCCAAGGGCGGATTGCAGGCGCCGAGGATCAGGTAATCGTCCATCTCGGCGCCAAGCTTGGCTCGCATGGTCGCGCGCACGTCGATCTCGGTCAGAATGCCGAAACCCTGCTCCGCCAACGCCTTCCGTGTTCGGTCCACCGCATCGGCGAACGACGTGCGCAATATCGCCGATAACGGCTCGGACATCGATGAAGACTCGGGCATTGTCGATCGCCTTTCATTGCGGTTCGCTACGGCGAATGTCGGTGCGTAAGTGACACTCAGGCGGGTGTGCCGGTGCCGAGGGTTCGGAGGCGGCGGGTGTACTCCTCTCACCATGCGGGTACCGCGGCGACCGAGGATACGGCCGAATAGCACCACCGGCCGGGACCACGGACCCCAACTCACCGTCCTGGATCGGGCCGTGTCGGTCTCGATCAGTTGGGCTCACCGATCCGCGGTGCCGTCCAACCGGATTCGAGTAAACAGGTGACAGCGCAACCAGCCGGTACAGCGACGTGGTCGGCCCGTCCCTGTACCGGCAGCCGCAGCCGCTTCAGCGACAGCGCGTTGACCGCGACGATCAGGCTGGAACCCGACATCGATAGTGCGGCGATCTCCGGGCGCAGTGTCAGCCCGAACGCGGGCTCGTAATCTCGAGATTCGGGCGTATCGTCGGCGGCAACAACGCTCTCGAAGGAGATGCGGCACAGTGGGGAGAACGTTCAGGTCAGGCAAGGCATCTGCTGGTTATCGGATCGCCGAGGGAGTATTCGGGCTGCTCCTCTTTCTCCTGTGCGTGTTTGCCGGGTTCAGCGCCGGTTACGAGAGCGCTGGGCGCCTCGGGTGGATTGGTACTCCGGGCAGCGTCACCGTGTCCCAATGCCACCGCGACGACAAGAAAATCTGTGATGGCGCGTTCGTACCCGATAGCGGCGGCGCAGGTTCGACGCCTATCGTTGTCGGGGGCGGCCCTTACCACCGCGGTGCGATACTTTGTCGCCTGCCAGCCTGAAGGGACCATTGGGTTGCCATGAGCATGGGACCGGGTTGGGTCCGGTCGCGGGCCGTGTGCTGATGGTGGCCGACGATCGGGCTGTTGGTCAATCCGAGTGGGCCGGATCGGCTGGTTTGCCGCGGCGGGGCTTCTGCCGTTGCCGGTAGGATTCGCCCTCGACGACGAGTTCGTAGGCCGCGGACTGGAGCCGGTCCATCGCCGATTGCGCCAGCAGTGGGTCGGCCATCATGGTCAGGATCTCCGGAGGTTCCCGGTTGCTGGTGATCACCGTGGAGGCCTTGCGGTGGCGCTCGACGATCAGTTCGTAGAAGTCGTTGGTCTCGGGTGCTTCGAGTCGGTGCAGGGCCAGGTCATCGATGATCAGCAAGTCGACGCGGTGCAGTTTGCGCATCTCGTCTTCGTAGCTGCTGTCGAGGCGTGCTCCGCGCAGTCGTTTGAACAGTTTGTCGGCGCGTTCGGTGTGAACAGTGTGGTGGCGGCGGACCGCGATGTGTCCTAATGCGTTGGCCAGGAACGTCTTTCCGACCCCGACCGGCCCCATGATCAATACGTTGTAGGCGTCGGCGAGGAACCTCATCGAGGTGAGTTCGGCCCAGAGTTCGCGGTCGAAGGTGACCGCGGTCGAGTCGTCCCATGCCGCCAGGTGCATCTGCGGGTCCAGGTGGGCGGTCTTGGCGCGGCGTTGCTCGGATTGCCGGTCGCGGCGGGCGACCTCGTCGGCGAACAGCATTTCCAGGAAATCGTGGTGCGGCAGCCGATTCGACCGTGCCAACGCCAACCGCTCGGGGAGGGTGTCCAGGAGCTGGCCGAGCTTGAGCCTGCGCATCAGCGACTTCAGCTCCGGGGTGATCTCGATCGGTTTGACCGCCGGGTCGGCGGCGGGACGGCGAGTGGCGCTCATGACGGCCTCCTGACCGCGAAATCGGTGGTGGAACGGACGAACCGGGACGGAGCCGGTGGCGGCAGCAGCGTCAGCTGCTGACCGGTGGTGGCGCGGGTGAGCATGCGGTCGATGACGCCGACGTCGACGACCTCGGCGTCCAGTGCTCGGCGGCAGGCATCGTCGACGGCGTCGGCGCCGTGGCGGCGCACCAGCCCGAGCAGCCGGTAGACCTGCCGCATCTTCGTCCAGGGCAGTGGATGCTCGAGGACCGCCGCCGCATAGGAACCGACATGAGCGCCGTGATCGAATGCTTTGCGTTGCAACGTATTCAGGTCTCGCATCGCATAGGCGGTGAGCTCGCTGGGCAGGTCGGCCGGATCGGTTTGGCGGCGACCGGCTCCGACTCGGGGGTGGACCTTGATCAACTCGCCACGGAAGTAGAGCTTCACCGTCTGCGAGTCGACGCGGGCGGACAGGCGCTGCCCGACGAGATCACCGGGAATGCTGTAGAGCGCCTGACAAATCTGAACATGCCGGTCCGGGGCGACCTTCGGGTTCACCCAGGTCGGAATATCGAAGGCAGTGTCGGGCAACGGTTTCAGCTTCGGGTGCTCGTCGGTGGTGAACACTTCGGCCGGACGTAGTCGCGTGGTGCCATGTATTCTCATTCCCGCGGTCTCCCGGCACCACCGCTGCGCGCGTTCCCGGCAGTCGGCCAGGTCTCGGAATTGTTCTCCGGCAAAGAAATTCGACCGTGCGTAAGGAACACAGCGTTCGACGCGGGGCTTGTCCTGCGGGCTGCGGATCCGCGCCGGATCAACCACGAACCCACGAGACTCGGCATATTCGCGGAACGAATCGTTCAACCGGGGATCTGTCGCGTTCGCCCGGTCGACGATGGCTTTCATATTGTCCGGGATCGCGACAGCGAACACACCGTCGAAGAACACCCACGCCGCTTCGAATCCGGCGATGACGTCGTTGAGTGTTTCCCGGTAGGTCGGGAAGACGAACATGTGCCGCGAATACACCGCGGTGAAGATCAGACCCTTCACCACCCGGCGACGGCCCTCGACGTCGGTCAGCAACCCGAGCCGGCCGAAGTCGACCTGCACTTCCGCACCGGGTTCGCAGTCGGCCACCCGCACGGTCGTGCGCCGCTTCCCGAACCCCAATTCCGTTGTGGCGTAACGGTTCAACGTCCGATACGACACCACCACGCCACGGCGGGCCAGCAGAATATGAATCTTGGTCAGGGTCAGGCCCTGATCCAGCCATTGTTTGATCTGCTCGGACTGACCGGCGAGTGTCTCCCACACATCGCTCTTACCGTTCGGTCGAGACCTGCGAACCCCGGCGATCACCGCCGCCAGCAGCTCATCGGTCAACTGCTCCACACCCTCGTCGCGGTCCACGCCACACGACTGCGCTCGCTCGACATACCGGCGCACCGTCTTGCGGTCAGTGCCCGACAGCCGGGCCACCTCCCGCAAGCCGCGACCCTGCAGCCATAGCCGCAGCATCTCCCTGATCTCGATCACCGAAACCTCCCGGTAGCTCATCTGGCCAATACAGCGGCCGAGCGACCGGAAGCCCCGAAGCCACGCCGGGTGGTCCCATAACTGGCAAAACCGCTAGTCAGGTGGTCCCATCAGTGGCAAACAGGGTGGTCCCATACTCATGGCAAAACCGGCTCCGAAGTGGTCCCTTCCTCCTGGCAGCCGACATACTTCATGTCTTTCGTATCCCCACACCAGAATTGTCCGGGGTGACGATCTATCCTGCCGACACTGCTTACGCAACAGCAGAAATGATTGCGGGGGTAATATTCATCTTCGTCGCCCTCGGAATCTTCGCCCGCACAATCCATCCCTGGACACACGTGCGATCCATGGCGGATGAAATGCGCTAGGAAACCGGATCGGTGGTCGACCGAGTATTTCGGGACGCCCGATCTGTTCGGCCCGCGTGGCGAGAAGTTTCGCGAGCTGCCCGGTCTACAGCTTCGACCGCGCCTTCATCGACGCGGCCGTCGCCGCGTTCCGACGCCGCAACAATGTCACGGGTGTCGGTCATGGAGCGCCTGCTCTACCTCGACATCAAGAGCACCAGCCTGAGCACTCCTATCGAGGAGCATCGAATCGGGTGGTGCTGGGGGAATCCGTCGTCAGACGTCCCGCTCCCGGGTGTAGCCCACGCCTCCGATCACGCCGACCCACTCCTGCCTCTTCGGGAGGGCGCCTTTGTACGGGTCGAGCTTGATCGTCTGGTTCAGGGAATCGATCACACTGTCACTGGTCGACTCCGCCCTGAACCAGTGGTCGCCCGGCACTCCGGTCCACCTCTTATTCTCGTAGTCATCGAGGTCCACCACCCATACCCGTTCCAGATACCACGCGCTGCCGACCCCGCTGTCATCGCTTTGGATCTCGATCGATACGGGATCACCACCGAGGAACCCGAATTTTATGTTGTAGCCTTCGACGTCCCCCCGCTCGAAATCGTCACCGGAATTGTCCAAAGCGAACCAATCCGACTCCGTCGCAGCGCTATGCAATTTCGCCTTGATATTGGCGTCCGTCCCCGCACCCTGGACGTCTCCGGTCTTAGTGATGACTTTCATTCCTTCATGACACGGTGCCTTTCAGAATCGAAAGAATGAGACAGCCCCGACTGCTGCGGAAAATGGAAATGAACTCGCAGGTATTCCGTCGAGTGGCTCGTGATCTCCGCCCCTGCGTCGCCACGCTGCTCGCAGCCTGCCCACTTTCGAGGCTACTCGCAAAATTCGATTGCGGCCCAACCGATCTCACCCGCCACCACGACGTCCGATCACGTCTGGGCTCGGTCGAGATGACGACGCCGCCAATACCAAGCACGCCTATCCCACTCCCGACACCGCGGCCCACCCACTCACCTGAATGTCGTTGCAGTATCAAGCGATCTCGCATCCCGACCTTGCCGCCTGGCGAGGGTCGACCATCCTGAGACGGATCCACCTCAATCCGACCACTCAACCGGCAGTTGCGGGTGTTCGCGAGATCGCTTGGCGGCCAACGGCTATGGCTCACCCGAACGCCCGGAGCGCGGCATGAGGGGGCGTTCACGCAGCCTGGCCGTCAACCCATTGCCCCACAGGGCCGGGTGGAGTGGCAGCGGCGCTACACGATCAGGTCAGTTCGAAGCGGGCGGCGATCCCGTCGAGGACGGGTTCGTCAGTGTCCCAGTCGTAGCTACCCATGCCGAGGCAGAACACGACCGGGCCACGGAGGGCGAAGTATTCGCGTGAGCGGCGGTCGGGTCGGTCGCCTCCTCGGTAGACGAACTCCAGTCGAGTTCCCAGCTGTCCGGCGAAACGAACCTGGTCGGTGGCGAAGTCTTCGTAGCCGAGGCTGCTCAGCTTTTCGACGACTTTGCTCGCGACCTCTTCGGTGGAGCTACTACCTGTGCGCATCTTGAAGACAATGAGCTGTCGGCCGGGACCTCCGGTGGCTCGCAGGATCTCCGGGCCATTGGAGGGGACAGGCGGCAATGTTTCCCAGCCCGCCGGAAGATGAACAGCGCAGCCATATGGCGCGATCTCGATCCGGTTCCATCCAATAGTGTTCACGTTCATATCGATTCCTCCTTCACCGCAGCAGATACCGATACCGCTGACCTTCGCGAACCGGCGTGCGACCGGTATCCCACCTCCAGGAGGTACAAGGTGGGCGCTGATCGTGAGCAGCAGATCCTGCGATACCTGCCGCTGGTGCGGCGGGAAGCGGGACGCTATCGGGTCTGGCGGATGCAACGCGACGATCTGCTGCAGGCCGGGCTGGTGGGGCTGCTCGTGGCGTCGGATCGCTACGACCCGGCCCGAGGAGTGCCGTTCGGCGCCTACGCCCAACATTGGGTGCGCAAGGAGATTCAGCGGACGATCGCCGAACAAGAGTTCCCCTCGGTGATCCCGCCGGACCTGACCGGGCGGGCGGTGGCGTTACGGCAGGTGCTCGCCGACCGCTTCGGGAACGTGTCGGTGACGGCGGCCGTGCTGGGCATGTCCCCAGCGGTGGCGTTGGGCCTGTACCGACAGCTCGCCGCCACCGACCCGAGCGCAGACGATGTCGATGCCGCGGCGGCGGCCATTCCGGGCACGGTGTTCCCGCAGCCGGAGGACAGCGCTGTGACGCATTCACTGCTGGAGTTGATCGCTGCGGTGCTGGCCAGGCTGGAGGAACGACAGGCGGCAGCGCTGATACTTCGGTTCGGTCTCGATGGCGGTCCCGAACGTTCGTGGCGTGAGATCGGCCGGCTGCTCGGCATTTCCGATCACACCGCTAAAAAACTCGTCGAACGAGCCCAAACCGCACTGCGCAACGCCTATGAATAGGCATCGAAGTACTACTCGACCGGATAGACCAAGACTGCCGCTCTCTGGGGTTCACACTGTTTTCATTCGCCACCGACACTGACGACCTCGCCGTCACCTTTGTCCCCCGTCGATCAGGTAGACCTATTGTGCGCGTTGGGTTGCGGACTCGCACCGGATGGCGCCGGTGTCGACGGCGACGTCGACGCGATGGGGCATCAGCTGTTGCCTGCCGAATACGCCGACGTTGGTGATGCGGGTGCGGCCGTTCATTGCTGGGCCAATTCGGTGTGGTCTCATGCGGTCATCGCAACACTGGATTTCTCGTGGTGTACGGGGATGTGATGAGTGATGGCGTCGACGTGACCGTTGTCGGAGAAGCGAATTCCTTTGACCGAAGCCGAGGTCGAGGAGGTGTGGCGGCGGTGGCGATCGGGGCAGGCAGGGTTCACGCTGTGTAGTGGGGGGCGATTCGTGCGGTGAGGGAGTCGAGGATCAGGTCGAATCCGGCGACGAATTGCGCGTCCCGGGAGTGGGTTTCGGGTAACCAGATGCGCAGCGCGGCGGCCTCGTCGGCCGAACCCTCGGCCGGTGTGTCCGCGGCGCAGGGCGGATTGGCCTCCAGCATGCCGAAACCGAGGACGTAGGACAGCACCGCGGAGAACCCCCGCTCGGCATCGGCGGCACTCAGTCCGGCCGTGCGAAGTAGCCGCAGGATGGCTGCGGTGGCGGTCAGGGTCGCGGAGGTGATAGGAGCGCCGGTAATGATCGCGACCAGTTCGGGCCGGCGACGCACCAGGCTGCGCAGGCGGTCGGCGATCGTGCGGAGGGACTCTCGCCACTCGCCCTCGCCCGCGGTGTGGTCGATGACCTCGGCGAGGGCAGCGTCGGCCAGCGCGGCCAGCAGTGCGTCCTTGTTGCGGAAGTGGCGGTAGACCGCGGTGGGATCGGCGTCGAGCCGGGCGGCCAGCGATCGCATGGTCAGCCCCGGCACGCCGAGATCGTCGATGATCTGCTGGGCCGCATCGAGAATGCCGGTTCTGGACAGCCGCTGTTTGCCGCTGCGCTTGCGCTCACCTGTCGTTGTCCGCTCGCCCATGCGCCGAGCTTAACAGAGTGTCAACAGTGTTGACACTCTCTGTTGCTCGCCTTAGAGTCAACGGCGTTGACATCTTTGGGAGGCATCCATGACACAGGCAATGACCGACATCGACATCTCCGATGAGCAGATCCGCAGCTTCATGTACTGGCAGGGCATCCCGACACTGCTCGGCTGCCCCATCGAGACCGACCCGCGGCAGGTCGACATCGCTCTGGTCGGCCTGCCGCTGACCAGCAACCCCGTCGAGCGGACCCAATACCTCGCGCCCCGGGCCGTCCGGCATCGCTCCACCGCCTACCACCGCACCCACCGCGAGTTCGGCGTCAACCCGTTCGACCTCGCCCGTATCCGGGATATGGGCGACGTCCCGTTCGAGAATCACAGCAATGCCGACGCCGCCATGCCCGAGATCGAGCAGTTCTACCGCCACCTCGATGCCGCGGGCGCGCGCCCGTTCACCATCGGCGGCGATCACTCCATCACGCTTCCGGTGCTGCGGTCGATCGCGGGACCGAACTCGCGGCGTCACGAACCGGTGAGCGTGATCCATTTCGACTCGCACACCGATTCCTATCCCTCACCACTGGGCGGAGTGACACATCATCCCGGCGCCGGGTTCCGGATGGGCGTCGAGGAAGGTCTCATCGATCCCACCGCGTCGGTGCAGATCGGCATCAACGGTCCGCTCGCGCATCCCGCCCAGGATGCGTTCTCGCAGGAGAGCGGCTACCGGATCTTCCCGCTGACCGAATTGGAGGACAACGGGATTGCCGCCGCGGTCACCGAGACCCGCGAACTCATCGGTGACCGACCCGTCTTCATCAGCGTCGATCTCGACGTGCTGACCCTGGCCGACGCCCCGGCGGTCGCCGACCCGGAAGCCGGAGGTCTCACCGCCAATGAACTGTTCCGCATGGTGCGCGGTTTCCGCGGAATGAACGTCGTCGGCGGCGATATCGCCTGCTTCGTCCCGCACCTGGACCCGTCGATGGTGACCGCGATCAACGCCAGCGCGATCATGCACCACATCGTCACTCTGATGGCAGAGGCGGTCCGGTCATGATGAGGACCCTCGGGCTACCCGACCATCCGCTTTCGGGTCATGTGGATGCGGCGGAGGTGATTATGTCGGCCCACCGGTGGTTGGTTTGCGCAACGATGGTTACCAGTTCGATGTAGGGCTCGTCCCAGGGGTCTTTGAGGCCGAAGCCGCGGTGCGGGTTTTCCAGCCAGCTGCACCAGTGCCACCCCAGACACCATGAGCGTGCCGCGAAGGTGTCGGCGATCATCCGATATCCGAGGCCGCGCTCGGCCTGGTCGCGAGCCGAGCCGGCTCGGCCGGGGCTCATGATCGTCGGGCACCAGTTGCCGGTGTCGGCGACCAGTATTGGGAGCCCGGTGCGTTTGTGCCAGGTGTCGAATTGCTCGGCCACGGCGTCGATAGCGGTCTGATCGACGGCGGGAAAGGTCTGCAGGCTCAGTACGTCGACATGGTGGGCCGCTGCATCGAGCACCGGTGCCGGGATACCGGCGCGAGTTCCATAACGGTCGCCGAGTATCAGGTGATTCGGGTCGTGTCTGCGAATGGCCTCGACCGATGTCCGGTAGTAGGCCTCGGCGATTTCGGGTAGCTCGTCGGGTGGGTAGCCGCTGCCGGCCGGGTGTTGTGCCCATGCGGGTGCGTCGACGAGGAAGTATCCGATCAGGTTCGGGTCGTCGGGGCGGCATCGGGTGCGGGCCAGGTGGTCGCACCATTGTGCGAATGCCGGAGATCGGGGATCGCGGTAGGCGGGGTGGCCGTTCCAGTGTTCGATCTCGGCAACGCGCAGGGACAGGGTGTAGGGCAGACCGCAGTCGGCGACGTCGTCGTCGGGCAGGCCTTCGGAGTGACCGAGGTCGACGACATCGTGAGTGGCTGAAAGACCACTGCCGCTGACGTATTCGGAGGTCCAGCCGAGTGTGTTGAATCCCCACGCGGACAGTTCCGGCACGAGGCCTTCGTGCAGCCATCGCCGGCGAGAGGACCCGTAGCGCTCGGCGAAAAGGTCGGCGTTGTGCCGGTATCGCAGATTCGTGTCGTCGGCATGGACGACCCCGATGGACAGGAACGGTTCTCCACCGGGTGTCACGAACCGCCATCGGGTCGAGACATCAAGCCTGAAGTATCCGCCGGTGACCATGCCCATCCTTCCTCGAGCGGCGCGTTCAGCTAACCACCATGCCTTCGCGATCGCTTGCATGCCAACCGTTTCGGTGACGCCGAGTTCGGTGGTGTGATCGCGAATCAGCCGAAGGGGTTGTACTCCGTGCATCGGAACTGTTGTCATCAGCCGATGAACGAAGCTGTCTCGCAGGAACATTCGCTGGTGCGACCATCGCGCCGATTCAACTGGGTGGCTCACCTTGCCCTCGCCGTCGCTTGCCTGGCAATGGTGTGCGCCTGGGTTCCTAGCCCATTCGAGAACCCCAACCTCTTTGAGGTGCTGGGCTACGCCGTGTCTCGCATTGTGGTCAGTTGTACGGCATTCGCACTCGCCAAGCGGGGCACGATCCATGCCCTGGACACAGGGGACGGGCTACGCGCAGCCCGCGCAGCCCGCCTCATCGCGATCATCAGCTTCGCGATCAACGTCGTCTTTCTGGCGGCACTTCTGTTTTTCCTGATGCTGGTGGCGGGTAAGTAGCACCGCCGATATCTGGGTAGGTAGACTTCAGCAAGGCCTGTTGGTGATAAGGGGGAGACCTACCAATGTCGACTGTTGACGATTCGGTAACCGGTGACGAATATGCCGGCTTGGCACCGGAATATATCGAGATGATGCGCCGCTCCGTCCGTGAACGGGAATTGGCGGAGCAACGCGCCGAACCGGAGGCCGGTGCGGATCGACTTCCGGTGCATGGCGACTGGATCGAATTCACCGATTGGGAGGATCAGCAAGGTCCGACAGGGATCGTCGAAACATCCTGGTGATACCCGCCGCATGCCGATCCAGGCGCGATCGGCTATTTCCTGGTGGTGTCGTCGTATCCTTCCCGAATTGCGTTGCCGTGTCCATCCCGGTCACCGAGCTCGTTCAAGAGGGCGGTTAGTTGCCCCTCATCCCCGTGCCGCCTGATGTCCTGGAACGGTAATAGCTGGTCGCCGTTGAACAGTGCGTGGTACTTGGCGCGCAGACTTTCCGGGATAGCGGTTGTCTGAAGCACGTTGTAGCTTTCCCCTTCGAAATTCGGCGGATTCGAGGGGACATCGGTGCTGTGCGGAATCGGGGCGGGGCCGATGATCGCATCCTTGAGGGTGTCGCCACCAACGGAGAGAACCTTGGACACGGCATCCCCACCCGGAACCTGGACGGTGATCTTGCTATCGCCGTCGCCAATCGGAATACCCAGGCCGACAACGGCTTTGATGGTATCGAAGGCCGTTTTCTTGTGGTTGTAGATATCCTGCGCGATCTGGTCCTTATCCACTATCGAGGCGCCGACCTCACCGCGCAGCCCGCTGTCCACCAATCCCTGCAACTGCCCGGCGCGAAGCAGCGCCTGCCTGGCATCCGGGGCAGCGGGGTTCTGGCCGAATTCATGTTCGTGCTGCAACGATTTGGCCAGCGCGGCGGCATTGAAGTTCTTGCCCGCGGTTTCGTCGGTATCGAGCAACGAAAAAACATTCCTCGAGCCGGTGAAGGTGTTATTGCCGTGGGGATCGGTCCAGGATGTGTTGGGATTGTTGCCCACGGAGACCTTGAACCCGTCGCCATTATCCGCGGGATGAATGAGGTCGTCCACGTAGGGGGCCATGCTGGCCGATAGCGTTTGCACCAACTTCGGATTGACCTGACCGATGGATTTGTGATCGGTATTCGGGATGTCGTACAGGTGCAATGGATCGCCATCGTCCTTGTTGGCGACCCTGGGGCTGTCTTCGGACATGTACTGCGCGACAGCGCTCATGATCGCGCCTTGCCGATGTTCGACGGCGGTCACCTGTGGGCTGCCGAAGTTCTGATTGTTGTCGTGATACGGGGTGAACAGGGTCGAGACGGCTTCGCCGCCATCGGTCCACTTATGGGTGAGCGCGTCGTGGAGGAACTCTCGGTTGGGGGTACCGTCCGGGCCGGCTACCAGACCCAGCACGGCAGCCTTGTCGTTGCCGACCGCTTTGAACATATCCTCGGTAATGCGCTCGGGCCTGCTGTCGCCGCCATCGACATTGAACCCGATGAGTTTGTGGTTCGGAGCTTGTTCCCACTCGGTCTGTGCGTGCAGGTATCTCGCCGCCACGTCGAGTACTTTCTTGTCCAAATCGCTACCCGCACGATAGTTGGCCTCGGAGGAACCGGCGATTTTCGCGATGGCTTGGTTATCGGCTACGCCGTTCAGCCGTATCTCGCTGGTCCACGCGCCGCCCAGGTAGTCCCAATGGGAGGTGACCAGGTCGTTGCGGTTCAGTGACTCTTGAATCTTATTGGGCAGCAGGTTCAATCCGCCATGTTCCGGAATAATCTGACTATCCTTGACACCGGTCCTGACGCCGGCGTTGGAGACCAGCTGCAGTGAATTGGCGAGCGCGCTGCGAACATTCGCGGGCAGCTTATCCATGAGCTGTGCGATCTCTTGCGGACTCTTACCGTCCAATGCCCGGCTGATCGCCGTCAGGTAGCGCATCTGCGATGCCGAGATCTGCACCGGCTGTCCGGCCTGCAACGCGAAAATCTGCTCCCCTGTCAAATGGCCTGCCGCCATCAAACGGTCGATTTCGGCATCGGTCAGATGTTGCGGATCCTTCAGCAGATGCTCGATATCGGATTTGCCCTGATCCGCGCCTAGCGCCGCCGCGGAAGCGAAGGCGAGCGCCACCTCGGCCCTGGCCTTGTTCAACATGTCCCGGACATCGGTATCCGCCTGCATGGCTTCGCGGGCCGCGGCTTGCAGGTTGTTCTGTACATCGGCCAGTACTTTTGCGTCGGCATTGCCGGATACCCGCAGATCCGGTGTCACCGACCAGCAGTTGTGGGTGCACTGGTTGAGGTACCCCTTGGCCCGCTGCAGCGGCTCACTTATCAGGTGCTCGCCCTTACGCGCTTCATTGGCGAGCGCACCGAGTTTATCGGCGAGGAACTGCATCGTCTTCAGGTCGGCGGCCGCCCGGTTCTGCGCCGCTTCGGCGGCCTTACCCTCCCAATGTGTTCCGTTCACTCGAGCGACGGAATCGGAGTACCTCTCGAAGACCTTCTCCAGCCCGGTACCGATTTGGTCCCAGGAGTTCGCGAACCGAGACAGGATTCCAGGATCGGCGACCCGCAGCCACTCCAGTGCCGTCTGCGGGGTCATTTCGTGCCCCCGACCCAGTCGCCGGTCGCGCCGTTGTACATGGCGATGAACTGGTCGGCCGCGCTGTCATCCATATTCTGGAATTGTGTGGCGGCCTGACTCATCACATCGCCGGTCTCGTTCAGTCGCTCCTTGGCGGTGGGGATCAGCGAGTTGGTGATCAGGTCCCGGGTTATCTCACCTGCGGTCCTGCCGGACAGAATCGGGCTGTCGGCATTGGGATCCGGTGCGTTGTCCGCCTTGACGCCTGCGGCCTGTCCGGCGAGGTCGTGCAGCGTCGACGCCAACTTGGCGATGATGTCGAGGTCGGTTCGAAGACTCATGCGTGGGCCCCCCGAAGATTGAACTTTGACATGACAGAGTCGAGGAGGTCTCCCCGAACTCTTCAGTATCGCTGCACACGGTTTGTCGAGAATTAATGTGCGCTTAACGGTGCAGCTCAGCGGATAGAGCGGCACGGAAAGCCCCGCCACAACCCAATTGTGTTGGGGCGGCGAACTTGCAAGAGTTGCCACCCGGTTCGAACCTCATCGACACATGCTCGTCGACACGAGCAGGACGTTGCGCCGCAGTGGATTTCGGTCCGAAGACCGCGCCGCGGCATAGAAAGACGTTCAGTGCGTCAGATCGCCCGCCCCAGCGGCATTTTCGTGCGTTGGCGGACGAAGGCGTTACCAACCGAGGACACCGGAGGCGTCGAACAACTGCCCGGTGGCGCCGCCCTCGGCATCGAGGGCTAAAGCGATGATGGTCTGCGCGCTTTCGGCCGGTGATCGAGTTCCGGTGAAGTTGTTCAACGACGTTGCGGTGTACCCCGGGTCGACGGCGTTGACCCGGAAGGTCGGTAAAGCGCGCGCGTACTGGTAGGTGAGCATGTTCAACGCGGCCTTCGACACCGGATACACCAGCCCTTGCAGCTGAGACTCCATCCGTTCGGGATCGTTGTTGACCGTGAAAGAGCCACGGCCGCTGGTCACGTTGACGATTCGCGGGCTCGCGGACTTGTGCATCAACGGCAGCAAGGCATGGGTGAGGCGAACCGCGCCAAGCAGATTGATGTTCATGACCTCGGAAAAATCGCCGGCGACGGTGTCTTCGACGGCGGGCCGACTTCCTCCGGTCGCGGCGTTGTTGATCAAGATGTCCACCCGGCCGTCCCGCTCGATCACACCGGCCGCGGCCACCACGCTGTCGTCGTCAGCAATGTCCAGCTCCACGGCCGTCACCGCACCGCTGGCACCGAGCTCCGCCGCAACGGCCTCCCCGGCCGATAAGTCGCGGCAGCCCAACCACACTCGGCATCCCCGCGCCGCCAGACCGCGTGCCACTTCCTTTCCGATACCTCGAGTTGCTCCTGACACCACGGCCACTGGCATTTCCGTCATGATCACCATCGTGCCACCGTCACGGACCGGTGCGGGAATCCACACCCTACTGTCCGGAAACCCCTACTGATCAGCGAGCATTCGATTTCTAACGTGGCGGTCATGAGCAACGCGATAACCATTTACGCCGCCGAGTCCGGCGGTGTCGCGGGATGGGCTACGACGATCATGCACACCCTCGGGGGACCGGGCGCGGCGGTGGCCAATGCCGCCGACAGCGTGTTCCCGGCCATCCCGAGCGAAATAATCCTTCCGCTGGCCGGTTTCGCGGCCGCACGCGGAGAGATGCCGTTGGCCGGCGCGCTGGTGTGGACCACCATCGGTTCGGTGGTCGGTGCGCTGGTGCTGTACCTGCTCGGCGCGCTGGTCGGGAGGGAGCGTCTGTACGCCCTCGCGACCCGGTTACCGCTGATTCGGGCCGAAGACCTCGAGCGCAGCGAGCAATGGTTCGCCCGGCACGGCCGCAAGGCCGTGTTGTTCGGTCGGATGGTGCCGGTGGTGCGGTGTCTGGTCTCGGCGCCGGCCGGTGTCGAGCGGATGCCGGTCGGCCAGTTCATCGCGCTCACCGCTGTGGGCAGCGCGATCTGGAACACCCTGTTCGTGCTGGCCGGGTATCACCTGGGCGAAAACTGGGAATTGGTCCGCGATTACGCTGCGCGGTACCAACTGGCCGTCGGCATCGCGGCAGGCGTGGCAGTGATCTTCTGGTTGGTTCGCCGCGTGCGCGGTCGGTCTAGCCTGGGTTCGTGATCATGGTCGATGAGCCCTCGCTGCCGCGCCGGGCTTGCTACCCCGTCATCGGCGCGATAATCGGGACCTGCACGGCTTTACGTGGGCTCGCGGCACTCGTCAGCGGGAATAGTCTCGGCCTGCGCCGCCACGCCCGCCGGGAACGGCATCGACTCGCGCGCTGGTTCCGCGCCGCTGCCGTGGCCGAGCTACCCGACCGCGACCCCACCGGCTACGTGCTGCTGCGCGCACTCTACGCGGTCGTCGGTGGGGTCATGCTGATCGTGGCCGGCGCGGCCGCGCTGGGTTACTTCGGGTGGGCGCTGGAACTCACACTGGTGCACCGCATTCCACTGACGACCAGCGTGGTGTCGCTCGCTGTCGGGGCCGTGGGGATATACCTGTGCCGCCAGTTCGCGCTCGCCCTCGGTCAGGGCGACATCGCCGCGGCGATGCGGTATCTGGGCGAGGACGGCACCCAATCGCGGTTGCGGGAACTCGAACGCACTCGCGCCGATGTTATTCGTGCCGTCGACGACGAACGGCGCCGAATCGAACGCAGCCTCCACGACGGGGTGCAGCAGCGAACCGTCACGCTCGCACTGCAATTGGGCCGCATGCGCCGAAACATGCAGCGCCGGAACACGACCGCACTCGCCGACGAACTCGATCGCGCCGTCGAGCAGGCAACCGGATTGCTCGCCGACCTGCGCGAGGTGGCATGGCGGATCTACCCATCGATCCTCGACGAGCGCGGCCTCGCGGCGGCACTGCGGGGCCTGTCCGCACACACCATGATGCCGCTGCGGCTCGAGCTGAGCATCGAGTGCGAACCGCCGACCCCGGTCGCGGCGGCGGCGTACTTCGTGGTCGCCGAGGCCGCGACGAACGCTGCCAAACACTCTGGGGCAAAGGATATCTCGGTGACCGTGACGCACCTGGCGGATCGGATCGTCGCCGCGGTCCGAGACGACGGCATCGGCGGGGCCGACCCCGAGGGCGGCGGCCTGACCGGGCTGCGGCGCCGGGTGGCTGCCCTCGACGGCGTACTGCGGGTGCACAGCCCCACCGGGGGCCCGACCATCGTGACCGCGGAGCTGCCATGCGTATCGTGATCGCCGAGGATTCGGCGCTGCTGCGCGAGGGGCTGGTCCGCCTGCTCACCGACGAGGGCCACGACGTCGTCGCGGTCGGTACAGCGATCGAACTCGTCCACGAAACCGAGAGCAGCACACCCGATCTCGTCATCGTCGATGTCCGCATGCCGCCGACGCATACCACCGAGGGAATCGACGCGGCACGCGACCTGAAGTCCCGGTTCCCCGATCTGGGCGTGCTCGTACTGTCGCAATACGTCGAGCGGCACAACGCGATCGAGCTCCTCACATCCGGAATCGGCGGAGTCGGCTACCTTCTCAAAGACCGTGTCGCCAATGTCGACGCCTTCCTCGCCGACCTCGACCGAATCGCGGCCGGTGGCACCACATTCGATCCCGAGGTCGTCCGGCAACTATTCGCACAACAACGTCGCGCCGACCCACTCGCCTCCCTCACCTCCCGCGAACTCGATGTACTCCAGCTCCTCGCCCAAGGGCTCACCAATACCGGCATCGCCGACCGACTGTCGCTGTCCACCAGCGCGGTCGAGAAACATATCAACGCCATCTTCGCCAAGCTGCACCTCACCAAGGACCCCGCACACAGCCAACGCGTCCGTGCAATCCTGATCTACCTGGAACAAAGCACATAGCCCGCCTGCCACCGCCGTTCCCGCCATCGACGACGAGCCCTTCGGCCGATCCGCCATTCGACGATTCGGCCCACCGGCCCTTCCGGATGGGGACCTTGCCTCCCGAGTCCTCCGTTGCCCGAAAACCGGGTGCGGACGGTCGGCGCGGTGGTGTGTGATCGCGGGTATGGCGATTGTGTTGGGCACGCCCGGAGTCGACGGCCTGCGCGAGCCTGTGGGAGCGTTGCGGGAGTGGCAGTACGACGGGGCGCCGATGCAACTGCATCCGGGGGATCTGGGCTGGTTCTGGCGGTTCGGTGCACAGGCTACGGCCGCGGCGGTGCGGACTTGGCGCCGGGAGGGACAGATTCGCGCGGTCGGGCTGCTGGACGGGCCCACGTTGTTGCGGCTGGCGATCGCGCCGGATGCCGGGCGGGATGAGGAGCTGGCGCGGCAGCTGGTCGAGGACGTGACCGCCCCGGAGCGCGGCGTATTGATAGAGGGGCAGGCGTGCGTCGCCGCGCCGACGGGCGCACTGGTCCGCGATCTGCTGTCCGGGGACGGCTGGAACGCCGACGAGCCGTGGATGCCGCTTCGCCGCGACCTCACCGAGCCGGTGCCGGACCCGGGTGTGCGGATCGAGGTGATCGGGCCGGAGCAGGCGCACGTGCGGACCGCCGTACAGCGGGCATCGTTCGACGGGTCGTCGTTCACCGTCGAGCGCTGGCACGCGATGGCGGCCGGGTTGCCGTACGCCGACGCCCGGTGTCTGGTCGCCTACGACGACCAGGGCGAGGCGGTGGCGGCGGTGACGGTGTGGTCGGCCGGTCCTGCGAAGCCCGGGTTGCTCGAGCCGATGGGCGTGCATCGAAAACATCGCGGCCACGGCTACGGCAAGGCGATCACCGTCGCCGCGGCGGCCGCACTTCAGGAGCTCGGTTCGTCGAGCGCGATCGTCTGCACCCCGAGCTCCAATATCGGTGCGATCGTCACCTACAAGTCGGCCGGCTTCCAACAACTCCCCGAGATCCGGGACCAATGTCGGGTACTGGACTTGCTCGGCAAGCCGATCACGGTGAGCGAATAACCATGAGCCGCTATAGCTCAATAGTGATGTAACCCACAGCAAAATCTCAGCGATGGATGAGTACGAGGTGCGCACCTCCCACAGGTCGGGGACGGAACAAATTGTGCCCCACGGGCGCAGGAAGACAGGTGACATCATGCGCACCGCTACTCTCGGCCGGATCCTCACGGCCACCGGGCTCATGGTCGGCAGCGTGCTGGCCATTCCCGCTGTTTCGGGCTCATCGCCGGCGCCGTTGGTCGAGACCCAGATCCCCACGCAGCTGCCCGCGCTGTCCTGTGATGTGGGAGGACAAGCAGATCTTGTGCCTCCTAAAGCGCTGTACGCGGCGTCATATCGACACTGCACCGTTCCTGGTGCGCTCGTCGGTAGCCCGCCCCCGCAGTACAGTTCATGGCTGGCCACGACGCCGGCCAGCATGACCGGTTGCGACCCGGCGGGACCGATAGTCCTCACCGGATCGGCAAACCTCTACTGGGTCGACCGCAACGACACCTTCCAGAACGGCACCGCCGACTACACCATCACCCTGAATCTGAGTAATCCGAGCAACGGGGCGAATTTGGTCATCAACGTCAAGAACGGGCCGTACAAGGGTTACTCGATCAACGCCATCGTGGCCCTCACGACGGACAGCCCGATGACGTGCCCCGATGGCACAAAGTCGTTTGCCCGTGTCTTCATCGATGGTCCGCCCGATTCGGTCAACTTCTTCAAAACCTCCTGACCGGAGCCGATAAGTCACCGGCTGGATGTGGCATTGCCTTACCCGGCGATGCCACATCCAAGGCGGTATCGGGCGCAGGCATTCCGACGGGCGGCTTCGCTACCTAACCGGCATACCGGATATCTCGAGCCCCAGCACATTTACGCCACGCCTGGCCGCGGCTGCTCGAACGAGTACGCAGAAGCGGGCCGCTACGACTTCGGGGTGTCGGTGAGCGTGCCTGAGATCTTGCTGTCGTCGCTCGTGCCCTGAAATCCGTCCGGGCTACACGATCCCAGCTTCAGGCTCGTTACCTGACCGTCGAACGTTATCGTGCTTTTCTTTCCGAACACAGACAGAGTGCCCTCGACGTCAAGTTTTGCGTTACCGCCTTTCGAAGGAACGACTATCGAACCTTTCGTCAGCTTGAATATTTCTTCATCACCGTTGGCGTCCTTGTCGTCGGTTCCCACCTTGGAAAGCGAGATTTCACAGGCGCTACCGTTCGGATGGAACTCGAGGGCATCTTTGTTCACAGGATCATCGATGGGCAACTCGACGCAGCTGGAATCGCTGTCGGAGGTGTATTTGATGTCAGACTTGACGGTGAATCCCTTGTCGCCTTTGTTCCGTGTCACCGAGATCGGGGTGTTCTCGGCGATCGTGCATGTAGTCGTGTTCGTGTCCGACTTCTCCGCCATCGCGGCAGGGGCGGCGACCGCGCTGTAGCCGAGTGCCCAGACGCTCAGCAGCACTGCGGCGGCCGGGGCGAACCGGCCCGGTCCTGTGTGATGCGAACGCGGCGAACTCGCCGGTGCCTGTGCTTTCGATCGTTCGATTTCCATGCAAACCTTCCGTTGTTTGTGTGGCGCGTCGATACGACAACGCCGCGCCGCCAGGATGTTTCGGCACGGCCTCGCCACGACCCCGGGCTGAGGTCGGGTAGAACCGATCACCAGCTGGACCTCGTCTCCGCGTGCCGGATCGACGGGTTGCGCCGGACTGGGACAGACTGTTCCAGCCGGTAGCCAACCGATTCCGAAACCGCATTCGTTGCGGTGCGGGATACGGATGGGTCGAATTCGGCAAACTCGTCACGGGTCCCGGATCGGCGGCCAGGTGCCGCGCCGCCTCCCAGGACCGTTCCACGAACGTACGGAAATCGGCTGCTTCCGTGCGTTGGGGCGATCGAGATCAGCTCGGCGCGTTGATCTCCGGACCACGCGGTAATTGCGGATACTTGCATCGACTGGAGCCAGCTTGTGGGTGGGTGACTTGAATGGCTTGATACAGAACGCTTTACGCTGCTGACCGTGCGTTCGGACGACAGCGGCCTGCCCGCAGGTGGCGTTGTCATGCCGGATGTGGCTGTGGCGTTTCCGGACAACTAATTCTGACGATGCAGCGTGTCCGGGAAAGCCGGGGGCACAATCGTTTTCGCGTCGCAGTCGTGAGTGGAGTACTGGCGCTGCCTGGATCGCCGCCCTAAGATCGTTGCCAGTACCCGAGGGGGAGACGATGAGTATCACCGAGTTGTGCCGATGACGGCCCGGCGCCGCGGCTCCTACGGCGTGGATGGGCCACCGCAGCTCCTCGGCCTCGGAGTTTCCTCCTTGGCGTTCCTCGTCGCCGCCGTGGTTGTGCGCCAACGGATTTCCCGGTGGCTGCTGGCGATCGGTCTCAGTGGAGCTCTGCAATGGCTCCTGTATCTGTATGTCACCCGCCGAGGAAAATTCCAGGTCTGGGAAACCTTGCTCGACGACCTGCGCCTGCGAGGCGATGAATGCCTGCTGGATCTCGGGTGCGGTCGCGGTGCGGTACTGCTCGCCGCCGCTCGGAGACTGCCGAACGGTCGCGCCGTCGGTGTCGATCTGTGGCGCACGATCGACCAGTCCGGGAACGCACCGGAGGTCACCGAACGGAACGCTCGAGCCGAAGAAGTTGCCGACCGCATCGAACTCCGTACCGGTAACCTGACACGGCTTCCCTTCTCGGACAACACCTTCGATGTCGTTACCGCCAGCCTCGCCATTCACAACATTGCCGACGCCCAGCGTCGTGCCGATGCCCTGCGGGAAGCCGTGCGCGTGCTGCGCCCCGGAGGCCGCCTCGTCATCGTGGATGTCTTTCACACTCGCGAATACCAGACCGCCTTGGAACTACTCGGCGCCACCGCAGTCTCCTCCCGCTCCGCCGGTTGGCGCATGTGGTGGGGCGGTCCCTGGATCACCACCCGCATCGTAACCGCCACTGCGCCAGCCGTTTAGCCGTAGTTCGGCGTCAGCCTCGGCGTATCCATCCTTGGGTGATGTCGCCGAGGTTCCACCAGGAAACGTATTGTGTGTCTTGGGATTTCAATTCCCAGGATGTGTTGAGTCTGTCGAAGAAGGCGTCGTCTCCGGTTTTGCCGCCCTTGGGTTCTCCGATGAAGATCAGGCGTTGGCCGCCAGCCTCTTCGAAGGCGTGGAGTGCTCGGGACGCCATTGCGTCGCCCCATCCTGGTGGCCAGCACAGGAACAGCACGCTGTCCTTTTGATGCTCGGTGGTGAGGTTGTCGAGGGTGCTGACCGGGTACCAGACATCGAGTTGTCCTGCGGCAGAGGGGAAGGACACGTTCGTGGTCTGGTCCGGTGGTTCCGAGTCGAATGCCGACACTGCCACGTCGTGCTTTGCCAGTTGATCGGCCCAGTAGCCGCGGCCCGCGCCGAGTTCGAGAACACTCTGCCCTTCGGTGAATTCCTTTATCCACGACAGGGTTTCGGGGGATGGGATCGCGTATGCGTAGACGGCTTGCAGGATCATCTGTGCGTAGCCGAGTCGTGCGCTGCCGTTCGGCCGACCGCCGTCGACGACCCTTCGCTGTTCGGTGTCGGTGACCGATGGGCCGACGATGTCCCAGTACGGGTTCGCCGATGTCGTCGGACCGCCGGTCATGAAGTGCACGAATCGGAGATCGAACGCCGCATCGGCAACGTCATCGCCGGTTCTGGGTAGCTGGGGTGCCATGTCGAGATAGTCGGCGACCTTCGGGTACTCGGTTCGGAGTCGTTGCTCGTCTCCCAGCAGTGCGGCCAGTTCGTCCCGTCGCTCGGTCGTCAACGAAAGCCCAGTCATATGTCGATTCTCTTGGACCACTCGCAGGAAGTCCTGCGCCGAGGCCGGCTCGACCTCGTCTCACAACTGGGGTTCAGCGAAACACCGCCGGCCTATCCCGAAGACCAGTACATGGCGGCCTACCTCGAACGCGGGACCGAACCGATCTGGGCGACCTACTCGCTGCTCGGGGTCGAGCAGTGGACCCGAGACGGCTGGCAGATCTCCTATTTCCTCGACAGAGGCATCGAAATCTGTGGTATCGCAACCGATTTCATGCAACAGGCGTATCCGAAGGCAGTGAGCCTGTTGTGCGCGTTGGGTCGCTACAACGAATGCCCCGGAGCGTACCGGCCGTGCCGGTTGGTGCCGGTCGTGCGGGTACCGTGCCGCTGCGGGTGCGGCTGCCGAGAACGCTCACAGCGGCGGCGCACCGACGATCGAGGCGATCAGCCGACCGACGAACTGAATGATATTGATCCAAATGGGAAGAGCGGCAACGTAACTCACGACGAGCCTCCTGAAGCGGGATAGCGGAAAGGAAGAATTCGTCGTCCTCGTCCCAGTCGTCGGGCTCGGTATTCCGTTGCGGGCGTGGGGCAGTGGGCGGTGCCGGTGGTGGGGCCGCGCCCTGGAACGCAGTCGTCTTGCGGCCAGGGGTTGCCCACGGATCCGGTGCGTGGCGGATCCGCCGCGATTTCGAGATTCCGCTCTTTCTGCAGCGGGTCGTCGCGGCGTGGGATGTGCTTGCGGCGCAAAGGCTGAGGCGGGGGTAGGCAGGGTGGCTCCGGCGTACGACAGGACCAGCTATCGACGTCGCCTTTCCCGGTGCGCGATGAACCATTCCGCTGCGGTTTGCGCTGCCTCGAGTGGGGCGATGTTGTCGTGGCACAGACCATCCGGCGGCGAGGTGTCGATACCCGCACTGGTTGCCCTGACGCCGTCGTCCCAGTTGAGACCTGCTGGACTCCACCCGCCGCGGAGGGAGGTTCCGTCGTAGTCGACGCGCAGTGTGTCGTGGATATGGCCGTTCCTGTCTACGAGGTCCAGGGAGGCGATCACCCAGAGAGTGCCGTCGTCGTCTGCGTGGTACCAATCGTCTATGGCTGCCACCTGTGTTCTCAGCGCGGCAAAGAAACTCTGCTCATCCGGTGTCGGATCTTGATGGCGCACAGTGCCATTCTCCTCTCCTTACAGTGGCGGCCCAGCGCGCGCTCGACAACAATCGCCGTCACAGACCTTGGCCGCCAAGAACCTCCGCTCCCGCACAATGGGATTTCGCCCTGGACATCCGGCGCGCGCCACGGCCCGCTCGGATCGGACTGAAGTAGTGCCAGCAGCACGTTCGCGTCCGGTACAGGCCACCTAGCGCGACAATTTGACGGGTCGCGGGAGCAGAAGCTCCCGCGGTTCGTTCTGTTCAATCGCTTTGATCGCGGCACGAATCCCTGTGTACGCCTATCGAGTTCAACGCATACGCACTCTATCGGCGGTACGGATTCTCCACATTCGGAGCGTGCCCAGGTGCGGGCGGAAATGGGGGCGGTGGCAGCCTGTAACCGGGAACCGTCGATGCGCGTTCGGCTCGGATCCAGCGCCCCGTCGCGGGCAGCGCGGCCAGGGTTGCCCGGGCACAATCGAGTGGGCTGACTGCACTGCCGAACTGTTCAGGCGCAACGCCTTTCACAGTTCTTATTCGAGAATCCCTGCGGGCAACTCGCAGCCGAGTGCGGCGGCGAGGAGCCGGTAATGCGGTGGGGCCCAGCCGGTTCCGCAGGATTGGCAGATGCAGCCGTCGGCGGTGATCTGGAGGGTGGCTTGCCGCACGAGTTCGCCTGCCGTGTCGGGTCGGTGGACGGTACGCACGCCGCAGGCCGGGCAGGCGGCGACGAGTTCCCAGCGGTGCCCGGCGGTCCGATTCCGCGCAACCGTCTGCGTCGGGCTGTGGGTCTACCTGACGATCCGACGAGCTATCAGCGCACCACTACCCATCTTGGATCATTGCCGACCGGTCGCAGGGTATCCGATTGACGTTCTTCGGTCCGGTGCTCAGTCCGGCTTCCCGTGGGGAATTGGCCAGAGAGCTCTGGGACGGTTTCAGAACTATGGCGGCGACCGACGGTTTCTTCGAACTCGAACGCGTTCGTTCGCGCGAACCGATCCTCGACTGATTCCCGGATTCCGCGCTATCCGGGTCGCGTCGGTTGGTGACACGGCGGATGAGTCCGGGGCGTAACCGATCGGCTGTCAACGCGCCGAATGTATTGCATAGCCTGCCCCGATCACTGGTGGCTACATGATATTTCGAGGTACTGCTACCGTCTCGATACACAGTCGCCGGCGCGGCGCTGGATTCGAATGCACACGTGCCCCAGGGGGGGTGCATGTCTTTGTTGGATGGCATTGCCGACGCTGTCGATCGGGCAATCCTGGAACTTCAGCCATACGTATTGCCCGACTTAGCCGGTAAATTGCTGGGACATTCCAGTGTGGTGGGCGGCATCGATCCGCACATCGACGGTACGCAGGCGGCGACCGAGATGCCGGGCACCGCATTCGGTGCGGCGGCGGCGCGCATGGCCGAGCCGATCAAGAACGGCTACGACCAGCTGGCCCACGCGATGCTGGCCATGTCGGTGGCCTGTAGGCACGGCGCGGAAAGCTACCAGAAGATGGATAGCGAAATCGCCACGGCCATAGCGAAATACGACGGAGGCGCCATCTGATGGCCACCGTCGCAGAGATCATCGCGACCAATCCCGGCGCACTCGCCGCTATCGCGCAGTCGCTGACCGACAAGAACCGCAATGTCAGCAAAGCCATGGATCAGATGCGCCGCGACGTGGACACCGCCATGGACCTCTGGAGAGGTGACGCCGCTGCGAAAGCAAGCGCGAAAGGTATGGCGACACATCTGAAGGGCAGCCATATCACTACTGCCATCGATAGCCAGATCGAGGCGATCGACCTGGCATCGCGGACCTTGACCTCGGCACACGACACCGTTGTCGATTGGAACAAACAGGCAGGCACTGCCGGATGCGCTGTCGCGCCGGACGGCCACGTCACGCCACCGACCATTTTCCGGCCCACCGCCCTGGACACCTCGAAAATGAGTCCGACCGAGCTGAATATCGTCAGCGCTCTGCTCCTCGCGCAGGCGAGCGCCGACGAGAAGGCGCGCACCATCGAGTCGCACCTACTGCCCGCGGTCCGGGATTTCAACGATTCCGATACTGCGGCGGCCGCCGCGTTGAACAAGGCGACCGACACCGTGGCCGACCTGGTCCACGACCCCAAATCCGCCGATAACCTTCCACCGGATTTCCAGCCGATCCTCGATATGGCACGCGGCGGTCACCTGCCGTACCAAGACGATCCGCGGAAATTCCACGAGTGGTGGAGCGGACTCACTCCGGCGGAGAAGGACAAACTTGCCGAGATCAACCCGCAGATAGGCAATATCGACGGCATGCCCGCCGTCGACCGCGACCACTACAACCGGCTACTGCTCGCCGATCTGCGGGCCAAGGGTGGGCCGGGCAAAGCGGGCTACGACGCGGTCGCCGGGCAGCTCGACGGCAAGGATCGGTTCCTGCTGCACCTGGACGACAAGGGCCGCGCCGCGATTGCCATCAACAATCCGGATACCGCGGCCAACATCTCCACCTTCGTGCCGGGCACCGGGTCGAAGCTGGAGGGTATCGCCGGTGACATGGGGCGGTGCGAACGGATGCTGACCCAGGCCAAGCGCGCTGGGGCGCCGGACAATACGTCGGTGGTGTGCTGGTACGGCTACAACGCTCCACCCGAGATTCCCGATGCCCGCGATGCCGCTTACGCCAAAGCGGGGGCACCGGCGCTCGACAGTTTCCAGAATGGGCTGCGAGCCTCGCACGACGGCGCGCCCTCCTACAACACCGTCGTCGGGCACAGTTACGGCACCACGCTCATCGGTTGGGCCGCGAGCAAGGGAAACAGTCTCGATGCCGATAATGTCGCACTCGTGGCCAGTCCGGGTACCACCGTCTACCGCGCGTCGGATTTGAACCTGACCGGCGTTCCGCATGACCAGGTGGCTCAACATGTCTGGGCGACAACTTCCCGATTCGATCCGATTCACCTCGAGGCACACGAAAGAGGGACTCTCAAGGGTTTGGCGTGGGTGGCCCAGAATCCCGTTGCCGCGGTCGTGGCGCCACCGGTCGCGGCTTCGGAGGTGATCGATGACTATAAGAAGAACCCGGTCGGCCACTACGGCACGGATCCGGCGAATGCGGCGTACGGCGGCCGGACCTTCACCTCCGACACGGTTTCTCCCGACAAGGCACACAGCGCGTACTGGGATATCGACAACGAAGGTAAGCCGGATGAAAGACCGAACGAGGCACTGCGCAATCTGGGCTACCTGATCGCCAATAAGCCCGACCAGGTCCACTGACCGGACAGGGAGCCATGGTGGAATCCGCACTGACCGCCGATCTGGCGCAGGACCGGTTGCTCGCCTACCTTTCGGAGACGTTGGTGGCCCTGCCGAAGGAGTTCGGTTTGGCACTGCGCTCGGACAATCCGGAGTTGGCCGCCTTCCGCGAAATCGCCACCGCGGCTCCGTACGACGACAACGATCACAGCGGTCGGGGACCGGTCGACCTGACGGTGGACTACTGGGTGACCGGAGTGCCCGAGGGCCGAATTGCGGTCGCCCTCGGGATGATTCGCGATATCTGGACCGCCCGCGGATGGCGGGCCGTCGGCCGCCCCGACCATGTGACCGCACGAACAGCCGACCGATACACCTTCGATGTTCAGGGCGCGCTGACCGGCGACGGTGTTTTCATCGACGGTGGACTGAGTATCGAGGGCCGCTCACCGCAATATCCGGGTCCGATCCGAAACCCAAGGCACACACTGCCTTTCATACTGGAACGGCCATGATCCCCGAGGAACGACGATGACCGACACCGATGCGGCGCTGGAGCGACTCATGGTCAAGGCCGCGCACCTTCAGGATGAACTCGCTCAGATCTGCTGTCATGCCACGGCGGCCGACGGTCAGGTACAGGTGACCGTGGATGTGGCGGGGGCCATTGTCGAGTTGTCGCTCGCCGCCACGCTCTACGGCACCGACCTCGGTGACCTTGCCGCCGCCATCACCGCGGCACATACCGCCGCCCACGCCGAGGCCGCCCAGATCGCCACCGACCTGCAGCGCGAACTCCGCGACGACCCGTACACCGCTGCCATCGCCACCCGTCTGGCCGCCGCAGGCCGACAAACCCCACCCCAGCCCGCCTACGACGACAGCTGTCGAGCTCAGGCGAATGAGTCCGCGTGGTGAGTTGACCGAGAGTGCAGACACCACCGGCCGCGCCGGAGGATTGTGGGGCGGGCGGGGCTCGAACCCGCGACCAATGGATTATGAGATCAAATGGGCTCGACGCTGTTCTGACCAGCGAAAATACTGCTCAGAGACAAGCATATCGGGGAAATACATTGGTCTTCAATCACTCTCTTGGTGATCTTGTCAGGCTTGATTCATAAGCAGCTTACGATTTCACGCTGAACGACCCTCCACACACTCCGCAAATGATGGCACCGCGCCTAAAGATGCTCGGTGCGACTCGGATTCGTCGCTGGCATTGGCATATCGCGGTGATTCCGTTGTTGCTGTTGTTTCGTTGTGGGGGTTCGGGTTCTCGGCGCCGGTGGGCGATCAATGCCAGGTCGAGTTCATCGAGTTGAGGGCGGTACAGGCGCTGGGTTTTGGGTGGCACGGTGGTGATGGTCCATCCGTATTCGTCGTCCTGGTCGAGGTTGAGGCCGAGTTCTTCGCCGAGTTCGCGGTAGTGGTGGTTGTGGTAGCGCCCTTGCCGTGAGGTGTCTTTGATCTCGCGTACCACGGCAAGCCCGTGCGCGGCTTCGTGGAGCAGGGTGCCGAGCACATCGACCGGGCCGCGGTCGAGTCCTTCGCCACCGACGAACAGCTCGTGTATTTCGTAGTCGCCGCGGACCCACCGGAACGCCGCGAAGTGCCCGAGGTTCAGCCCGGCCGGCGTCGTGCCGGAGGCGATGGTTAATACGACTTCGGGGACATCCGGGCTGCGTCGGCGGATCGCCGCCCAGACAGATTCCAGGGCGGCGACCAACAGTCCGGTAACCGTCATCGGCACCGTCAACTCACTTGCTGCCCGAGCGCTTCGGCCACGGCCGAGATCAGATCCCGGGCGGCGGGCGGGGTGACCGCGTTTCCTGCCAGCCGGACCTGTTCGCGCCGGTTACCGTGCATCACGTAGTCGGGGTCAAAGGCCATGGCCTGTTTGATCTCCGACGGTTCCAGCATCCGGAACTCACAGTCCTCGATGCGTGGCGTTACCGGGTTGGCCAGGCCGTGGTGATTGCCCGCCGCCGCGACCGTATCCAATGGCTCAGCAGTGGATTTCGCGGTGTTGTGGTTCCGCAGCGGCACCACCACCGCCCACCGATCCCGCGTCGGCACTGTGCCGTGGGGATCCATCGTGCTGTGCGCGGTCTCGTGCCCGTAGTAGGACACCAGCACGCCGGTCTCCGAACGAGTGGTCATGGTCCGCATCGGCACCGTCACCGGCTGTGCTTGCTTGCCGTCGCGGCCTTCCACCGGCACCAGTAGTGCGTCGTTTTCCCGGGTCGTGCGGGTCGGCATCGGCTCGGCCACCGACACCGCCTGATCCCGCCACGTCCCACCGGTCGGCACTAGCAGAGCGTGATTGGAGCCATCCGCCACGACCGTCGCCAAAGTGTCCGTGGTCGAGAAGTTCCGCACCCGCCCCGACCGGAACAACGACAGGAACGACTCGTCCCCGAACCTCGCCAACCCGGCCTCGATCCGCGCCACCGTCTTCGCCGCCAGGGGCTTGTCGCGGTCCCCGATCCGCTGCCCCCGCAAACTCCAGTCGATCACCGTCGCCGCCGGTAACCAGTCCGGCTCCACGATCGTGTTACGGCAGGTGACATTCGGGCACCGCCACACATACTGTGCCCGGTACCGGCCCCAGCGGCGTACCGGATCCTTCCACGCCTGTACCGCCGAGATCACCCGATCACACTGCGGGCACCAGGCTTTCGGCCGCGTCCACGCCTCCAGATCCGGAGTCCGGTCTCCGCGTCGCCAGAACACCACATATACCCGATCCCGCGACTGCGGAGCCGGAGCCCCGGCCGCCTGGGCGTGCATCGAATTCAGATACACCGTGCGATGGGAATAGCCGAGTGCGTCCATCGCGTGCAGCCACGAGGAGAACAGCACCCATTTCGCGGCGTCGACGACGTTCTCCACGATGATCCCGCGATAGCGGTGAAACTCGGTGAACCGCACCACATCCCACATCGTCGCCCGTGACCGTTCGGCCGCCTCGTCGGGCAGGATCTCCCCGAAAAGGTCCGGTGTCGCGTCCACATTCCGCTTCCGCCCTCGGGCTTGGGAATGATTCGTGCACTCCGGTGACGCCCACAACAGATCCGTACGCGGATACCGACGCGGATCCACCTGCGAGATATCTGCGCAATCATGATCGGTCTCCGGATGGTTCTCGTTATGCGTCTCGATCGCCAACCGCCAATGATTCGCGGCCATCCGCACCCGCACCCCCGCCACCTGCACCGCACCCGAGGTGGAACCCCCAGCACCACAAAACAAATCGGTCACCGTCAACATCCGCCTGATCCCTCCGGCTCATTGACACGTACGTGTCAACCTGGAAACCCGGAGGGGCGCGATGATCTCCTCAGCGCGCGCCGCGCCCCTTCCGGGGCAGGCCCTCGGCCTGCCCGCACCGCCTGCCTTCGCGCCGTAGGAGCCGGGGGTGTGAGGGGACGCGCCATGGCGTGCACGGACGAATTCCGTTCCACTCCAGCCGAGTTGGTCCACGCCAGGTGACAAGGAATTCGTCCGTGCCGGGCGCGGACCCTCACACCCCCGGGGACGGCGCGATTACACTGCGGCGCGCGCTCAACCTAATCGCCGATAGACTAATATCTTTGTACGACGGAAATAATTTAAGACACCCCAAGACCGCCACACATGATCGCTTTAAGGTACCGTCTACGAAGTAAATCAATTAGGTCGGACGTAGATGTGAGAGATTTTATTTCAGCAGTCGTCAGAATCAATATTCTGATCTGCCGAGCCATGGCGCCGATTCCAAGCGCATGGGCGTTGGTCCCTCTAGATGCGCTTCCGGTAACTCCATTATTGGAAATCAGTATCCCTGTTTCGACTGCCCTGTTCGCAAGAATATTTATAAAGTATCCTAGAGTGCTACTGTCCACAGGCTTATTCCAGTACTTACACTCCACTAACATTACATGCGGAAAAGTCGGAAGCCCGTTTGGATGTTTTTCATTTCCAACACCCAAATCAATTTGTTCGGTTGCAAAATAGCTGGAGACATTGCGCTCCACAAAACATCCTGGAATGCATTCGAATAAGTAGGCCGCAAGAGCTTCGTATGCCTTACCTTGACTGTCGGGATCAGAGGCGGTCTCAGCTGCATAAAGAAGGCGTTGAACCTCGTTGGGATCCAGACTCATCGCAGTCCATGCACCAGAAGATTGCGAGCATGTCTAAGAAACGCCCCCAAGGGTTGAGATTCTAGGCTGGAAAACAGATCATCGATGGTCGTTGTAAGGACTAGATTTCCTCCGCCAAAGTCAGGAAGCATCGAGCTAATCGGTTCCACATATACCAATAATCCAAGGCTGCTTCCACTACTTCGAACGTACTCTGAAAGGCGATTCTCTTCTTGTAACAAGTCGTTACTTGACCGACTCCTAGTTTTGACACTGACTATTACAGTCCCATCCCCCCATGCCAAATCGAGGTTTGGGACTTGAGCCGCGAAATGATACTCGTCCACCCCGGACACTACATACGCACCGTTGTATGCAAACAGTGCTTTCAAAGAATCGACAGCTACTGCACCGGCTCGAGGACCTTTACGTGCTTTATCTATATGTTTACTTAATTCTGGAACACTGATTTCCACATTCAGCCCCGGAATTGTGAGAGCTTCAGATTCTAAACTCTGAAAAGAGGGCGCAGTTGGACTGTGTAGCCCTCTCAAAAAGATGCCAGTATGGAGATTGAGTGCACTTACATTTGTTGCCAACGAATTTGCTACCATCACCCCGGACAATGCCGGTGGGATATCTCCAGGCGGCTCGACAATTACAAGTAGTGGGAGTTCCTTACCTAAGCATATTCCAATCTCCATATAAATGGAGGTGACTGCGGAATCTCTGGTATTTTCTATTGTGGGGATTATCCCAATCCCGCAATCAAACTCTCCTAGGGGAACTCGGCTCAGCTCTGCGCCAGCACCAAGATCTGAACTAAGTACTGTTTCCAGGCCCTTGAGAGAAAGGATTTCCGTCAGCGACGTAAGGTCTACTCCGGAAGGGGACATTATTAAGCAACGCTTGTGATTAGTAGGGCGACTTGTGTGAGAAATCGCGGTGGCTACGGCGAAATCTTCGGCATTGGTAGCCTGCGTTCTCTGAAATGCTTGTAACCAGAGTTCAGGGTTATCAACTCCGATGAATTCAAGTATGAGAGGAAAGTGTTCCGGTAACGGATTTCGCCCCCCTTCGAAAAGCTTCGCAATATAGGATCGGGATACACCGAGATGGTGAGCAATCGCTTGTTGGGTCACTTTTGCTCGCCTTCGCTCACGATCGAGCGCATGCATCAACTGCTCAAGACCAGTGATCGTCCCAAGCTCTGTAACATTTCCCATAAATGTCACCTTCTAACTGTCCGTCAGACAGCCGAACTCTACGCCCTTGATCTGACACAGACACATCGAACTTCCGTTCAACCGCCCATATTGCAACGACCTCCACTGATGCCTCAATCCACCCGTATCGACTCCCGTCCTTGACATTCCACACTCAACCACTTCCGTCACTTTCATCACTCCCGTTACCGCTACCCTAACTGCCAGCAATCAACCTGCACCAACTCCCACGACCACGCCACGCAACATGTAGCCGAACCAACTTCCTTAACTCGACCCATCACACATCTCTCAACTGGACTCATCTCGCAACTTGGACCAACTTTCCCAACTTCACTTCTCTCTCCTTCTCATTTTCTCTGATCTTGAATATCTCTCCTTCCTCCTGACCTGACCTCCTCCACTTACTGTCCCTGTTCCCGAGGACACCAAACTCACACGAATGTGGGGGTTTGGTGTCCTCGGGAACGGGGACACCAAATCGACCAAACCGGCAGGTCGGGAGGAAGGTCACCCCTTAATTTGGATCACACGTCCAGTAAGAGGTTTGTCGGAGCGGAATCACGGGCGTTTATGGAGATCATTAAGACCCGATCCTCAACCATGATTCATATCGAAAAGTGGTGCGATGGTACAGAAATCCGCTGCGGTGCGTGATCCAGCTCGGCCTGCTGAATGGTCATGAGAGGGGGAAAGATGATGTGCCTCCGGCGGGCACCGCTGCGGGGAAGACGGGGCGCCAACTGGTGAGAACCGTTGCGGGGAGAGACGCGGTGTCGGTGCGGTCTTCCCCTTGCGGCGCATCAGGGTCTACCACACCCCGGGCCGGCGGCGGGAAATTCCTGGCAAGTTTTGAGAATCGGCTGCGGGGCCGCGGCCCGGGGTGTGGTTGGACGACCCTGCGCCGCAAGGGGAAGACCGCACTGGTCACCCCGCGTGACCGAAGAAGATGACGGACGGCACAATACAAAGGGCGGCGGTCGTGCCCACCTCCAATGGGCACGACCGCCGCCCTGATCTCAGGTGCGATCTAGGAACCTCGTTACTGCTGCATCTGCTGGTGCTGCCGAGTTACTTGCTGCTCGGTCACCTGTCCACCGTTCAACCAGCGCACCCGCTCAGCCGCTCGTTCCGAATCGTCATGCGAGGACTCGCTGATCCATTGACCGTCGGGTGCGTAGAACCCGACCGAGTACCAGGAGTCGTACTCCAGGTCTCCGGTTTCCTCGTTATAGCTCTCGCTGCCGAATCTTCGTTGGTAGACGTAACTCATCAGTTTTCCATTTCCTGTCGGGTTATGCAGTGGCTTGCATCTGCTGCTTACGGGCCGCTGGTTTCTTCGCCGGATCGGGTTTGAACTCGTTCAGCCCGCTGTCGTTGCCCTCCGTTGTCGCCTGCTGACGGCTCGAATTCGACTGCCCTTCACGTTGATTGGCTCGCTGTCGCTGTACCTGCACGCGGGCGAATTTCATCGAGGCGGCCACGTCGTCGGCTTGCAACTCCCAGACGCTGTGTTTCTGCTGGTTCTCATCGACCCAGCTGCGCTGAGCGAAGGTGCCGGTCACCACCACGCGGTCGCCTTTGTGCAGGGATTCGGCGACGTTCTCGGCCTGATTGCGCCAGACTTGGCAGCGCACGAAACTGGTTTCCCCGTCGTCCCACTGCTGGGTTTGCTGGTTGTAGACCCGTGGGGTCGAGGCGATGGTGAAGTGGGTGACCTGGTTGCTGTTGGGCGTGAATCGGGTTTCCGGGTCCGCGGTCAAGTTCCCGGCCACCGTCACCTGAATTTTGTCACTCATGAGCTGTTGTCTCCTTTATTTGGTGTTTCCGATTTCGGATCCCCCGGCCAGCGGCCGGAAGCTGTTGGGGGCGTGGGGATTTGGCATGTCGTCCCAGGTTCGGCCGTCGAGAGTCCGGCCACCGGCGGCTGGTGTTCGCCCGCCCCATTGCTTGAAGAAGAACGGCACCTGCGCTTGTTCGCAGATATCGCGGATATCTCGTACCCACTCGGCGCGCATCGGCCGATGCCCGGCGCCGGATTCACCGCCGGTGATGACCCAGCCGATGCCGTCGAGCCGTAACGGGTTCAACGGTCCCAGCAGCGGCTCACACGACAGAAACCGCACCGCAGCCGGTACTTCGCGCAAGTGGTCGACTCGCACCAGGTGTTCGGCGTTTTCCACCGACACCCCGATCCACGCGTTCGGTGGCCACTCCAGCCGAGTTGCCATACGTCGCAAACGAAGTGATCGTTTAGTCAGGATCTGATAGGTGTGTTGTGGAGTCTGACGGATGACCTCGAACACCTCGCGCACGAACTCGATCGGCACCGAGGCGTGGAACAGATCGCTCATCGAGTTGACGAACACCACCCGCGGGCGCCGCCACGTGTGCGGCACCGCCAAGGCCTGCGGGTGCACCCGCACACCGAAACCCGGTCCCGACGTACGCGGATCACCGTCGTGCTGGTACTTCGTCACACCCATCGACTTCAACCGGGCTGCCAACACCAGCGCGTAACAGTGCTCACATCCGGTCGAGACTCGATCACAACCCGTCACTGGATTCCACGTCGCCTGCGTCCACTCGATCGCCGACCTATCCGACATCGGACACCTCCGCGGTCTCGGTGATCAGCCGTAGTCCGTCTCGTCGTTGGCGTTCACGGATCTCGGCGAGAGCGGTGAGGATGTTGTTCACTGTCGAGTGGTGCATTTTGTGGCGCCGCACGATCGCGGTCGGAGACAACTTGGCGTCGGCGACGATCGCGGCCACTTCCTCCACCGTTTTCTTCATCCTCGGCCGCTGCCGCAGGACCTCCTCGGCCATCGCGCGATATTCGCGCCCCTGGTGCGTTACCTGCGCGGTCGTTGCCGTATCGGCCGCGTTCCCGCTGGCCTGTGGGGGTGCGGTGGCAGGTGGCTCGAGATGCGGTCGAGACTGCGGCACGACCACGGTCGCGGTGTCGATCAAAGTTGCGTAGCGGGCCGCGACCCATGCGTGAAGCCAGATCACGGCCCCGACCATGACCGGTGCCACCGCAAACTCGGCGGCGCGGCCGTATTCGCCGGCCGCCAGGTGCGGGCCGGTGTTCAACCCGATCGTGGTCGCCAGCAGAGCGGTCTCGAATATCACGACGGTGCCGCGGTTGAGCCACCCCGGTGAGTCCGGAGACTTCATCTCTTGGGAAGGATGGAGTCGTGTCGAGGAGGAAGTACCCGGACGAGCTGCGTGAGCGGGCCGTGCGGATGTTTGGTGAGATCCGTGATCAGCATGGGTCGGAGTGGGCGGCGATGCGGGCGGTCGCCGAGTTGTTGGGTGTGGGTCATCCGGAGACGGTTCGTGGGTGGGTGCGTCAAAGTGAGGTCGATACCGGTGCTCGCTCGGGGGTGACGACCGGGGAGTCCGAGGAGCTGAAACGGCTGCGGCGTGAGAACGCAGAACTCAAGCGCGCCAACGCAATTCTGAAAGCGGCGTCGGCTTTCTTCGCGGCCGAGATAGACCGGCCACAACGCTGATAATCCGGTTCATCACCGAACACCAGGGCCGCCGTGATGCCGACGGCCTGCGGTGGGGCATCGAGTCTATCTGCGCCGGGCTCACAGAGCTCGGCGTGAAAGTCGCCCCGTCGACCTATTACGAACACCGCCGTCGCACCGTCACCAAGCAGCAGCTGCGTGACGAGGAACTGGCCGTGGAGATAAGGCGTGTGCACCGCGAGAATTTCGGCGTGTATGGCGCGAGAAAGGTGTGGCTGCAATTGAACCGGGAAGACATCCCGGTGGCGCGCTGCACGGTGGAGCGGCTCATGCGCCGGCTCGGGTTACGAGGCGCGATGCGCGGCAAGGTCAAACGCACCACGATCCCGGACCCGAACGCGCAGCGGCCGGCGGATCTAGTGCAGCGTAAGTTCGCTCCGGCGGCGCCGAACCGGCTATGGGTTGCCGACATCACCTATGTGTCGACGTGGTCGGGGTGGGTGTATGTGGCATTCGTCGTGGACGCCTATGCGCGGCGCGTTATCGGCTGGCGCACATCCACGTCGATGACCGCCGCGTTGGTGCTCGACGCGATCGAGCATGCCATCTGGACTCGTGAACGCGAGGGCTGGAACGTGAAAGATGTTGTGCACCATAATGATCGAGGATCGCAATACACGTCGGTGAAATTCACCGAACGGCTTGCCGAAGCCGGGATCCAGCCCAGCGTAGGAGCGGTGGGATCGAGCTTCGACAACGCACTCGCCGAAACGATCAACGGCCTCTATAAAACCGAGTTGATCAAACCGCGGGCACCGTGGCGCACCGTGGATCACGTCGAGTTGGCCACCGCTGAATGGGTGGACTGGTTCAACCACCGGCGCCTCTACCAGCACTGCGGGGACATGCCACCCGCCCAGATGGAGACCGCCTACTACGCTCAGAACCCAGCCCAGCAACCTGCTGAGCTGTCACACCAGTAAGTCTCCGGACTCACCGGGGGGATTCAGGTTGATTTCGCGTCCCCATCGGGCGGCGGTGGTGGCCACGACCATGACCGTGATCAACGGGATGGAGATCATGGCTTCGATGCCGTAGCTCAACCAATACAGCGGATTGGTCATATCCGAGTTCGGGACGAGGTTGTGCTGCACGTTGACCCCGGCCCACACCATGCCCAGCACCACCACACCGATCAACGCCCGCGACGACCACTCCGCCCGCCGATACAGCTGCGCCAACCGCGCATCCGCACTCGCCGCCCGCCGCCGCGCCGCCAGCGCCCGCCGATGCCAGCGCGCGTCTCGTTCCGCTTCCCGCGTGATCGCGTCGGCGGTCTTGCGGTCACGGGTCTCGGTGGCGAGTTCCCGTTCCACCGCCCGGCGCCGCTGCGCGCGGCGTTGAGCGCGGATCCATTCCGCTAGTTCCCGTTCGGCGCCGAGTTCGGCCTCCGACAGCACCTCGGTCAATGCCGCGTCGTGTTGTAGCGGTAGCTTGCCGCGAGCGGTCGCGACCCGCTGCGCCAACACCGCCACCGCGTCATCGGTGTAGTCCTGATCGGTGGTCATTGCTGCATCACCATCCGCGCGACATGCTGGGTGTTTTCGGCGTGGGCAACTTCGGCCCGTAACCGGTCGTAGACCCGCCGCTCCTCGGCCGCCTGACGCAGCTGTTCCAACTCGGTATCGGCTTGTGCGCGTTCGGCTTTCAACCGATCCCGATCGTTGATGGTGGCGTCGAGCTCGATCGCCAACCGGTCCCGCTGCGCTTGCGCACGCACCACCGCGGCGTGTTCACCGGACTCACTGTCGCGTTGCCACAGTTCGCGCCATTCCGTGGCGAAATGACTCGATTCCCAGGGTTCGGCGACCAGCGCAGACTCATCCGAAAGCCTCTGCTGTTCAACGGGATTCGTAGCGGCGTCCATCCGCTCGTGCAGGGCTTTGATCCGGGTGAACGCCTGCCACATCCATTCCCGCGCACCCGGACCCGCGGCATCCAATCGTTGTGCCGTGGTCATGACCCGGCCTCCATCGTCGGCGGTTTCGGCGTCTCGATGTTTTCGGTTTCGGTTACCTGCCAATCGGATTCGAACACCTCCTGCTGTTCGTCCTCGACAACCTCGTCCATGGGGATGTCGTGTTCGTATTCGGGCGTGTACTGGGCGTTTTGGAACTCGGTGATCTCCTCGTACTCCCGTTCCCAGGTGGTATCGACGGCGCCGATCTGGTGGTCGTTGTCGAGTTCGGCTCGCGCACCCTCCAATTCGTGCGCGAGCTGATCACGTTCCCGAGTCACCTCCGTCAACTGCTTGGTCGCCGCCGCCAGATCGATCAGCGCCTGGTCACGGTCGGCAGTGACCCGACGAAGCTGTCTGGCCTGAACGAGGATCAGCTGCCGGTATTGGGCTTGCCGCGACTCGCGGTTGGCCAGCGATTGCCGTAGCTGCCACCACGCCCCGGCCACACGTTCGCCGAAACGCAATGTTTCCCTGTTGATTTCATCGACTTCGGACATGAGTCACTGGCCTTCCTGCATCCAGAACCGGTTCGCGGTGGGATCATCCGGCCGTATCTCGTAGGTGCGGGAGGTCTCCAGGTAGTCCCGCCAATCGATGAACAGCTCGGTTTCCTGGGCGCGGTCATGCCACTGGCGGTACGCGTCGGCGTCGGTCACCAGCGACCACGGGTCGGCGTCGAAATGAGTGTTCTGGCGGGCGTCACGGTCGATCCAGTCGACGACGACCCGCGCCCGCGCGGCTTCATCGGTGTCGAGAACCTGCAGGTTTTGGGCGAGGGTGTAGCGGATCCGGGCGGCATCGAAGGACCACCCCTGATCAGGCGCATCCTCCAACGCCGTATCCGGCAACCGGGTGAGCATGTCCCGCAATTCATCCCGGTTCATCACCGGTCCGAACCAACGCTGCTCATCGGTTTCGGTAGCCGCTGGTTCCGGTTCGTATTCGATATCCGGCACGCGCACCGGTTGGGGTGTGTGTCGCCGGAATGGGTTCTTCCACATGGGTTGTGCTCCTTACTATTTCGATGAGTTGTTCAGAACGGTGGTGCTTCGACGGCCGGTTTCGGGTAAGTGATGCGGCCCAGGTCGCGGGTTTGGGTGGTGCGCCAGGTCAGCCACCGCCACACCAGCACCGCGCCACGGCGCATCAGCCCGAGCGCGACGATCAGGGTGGGGGATCCGGCGGAAATCCATGCGCCGTAACCGATCCAGCCGATGCCCCAGACCGTGACCGGCACGACCGCGGTCATCGGGGCGCCCGAGATGGTCACCGTCACCAGCGTTGGTACGACGATGCCGGTCGCGGTGATCGCCGCCCGCGCTTTCTTGATCCGGCGGCCGAGTATCACCGCTTCGGAGGGGCGCCGCGCTGTGTCGGGGTCGATATCGCAGGCTTGCAACAGCTCTCGTAACGGCTCCCACAACTGCGCGTCCCAGTCGATCTCGACCTCCGCGTCGATGTTGTCGTCGTCGCTCATTCGGTGTCCTCCTTCCGGTTCCTGGGCCGTTCGATATCGGCACGTCGCGCGATCGGCCGGTTAGTGTGTGTTTTCCGTTGCGGCCCAGAGCTTTCCGGCTCACCATGTCCGGCCGTCGCGGTGGCGGGTTCGATGCGGGCCCAGTGGGGGTATTCCAGTTGCGGGATGTCGTCGGGGTCGACGGTCACGACCTGGCCCCAGTTCGCTTGTAGTCCTTTGACGTAGACGGCTTGTCCGGGTTCGAAACGCCGTAACTTGTTGGGGTGCACCAACATCGCGTCACCGGTGTTGAGCGTGCCCTCTTCACCCATCCGGCGGCCGTTCAGATGCCGGGATGCGGTGTAGACGGTGCGGGTGCCGAACTTCTCGCACAACGGGCCTTGGTCGTTGCCGCGCATCCCGATCCATCCCCCGGAGGTGGAGGCGACGATGCGGTGGCATTCGTCCTCGGTCTGCGCCAAACCCAAAAAGGATTGGGCGGCGTAGATGACCGAGCAGCGCAGTTTGCGGGCTCGTTCGACCAGATCGATCACATCGACATCGCCCTTGTCGTCCACCACCGCGGATTTCTCATCCATCGCGGTCCGGATGCGCCGGTTGTGCGGTGAGGCCGCGAACTGCAACAGCATCGTCTTGACCGCCGAGATCTGCGCCCGCGCGGTCTCCTTGCGGGTGGTGCCCTGCGCGCACACATACAGGGCGTCGAAACTGTCGAGCCCGCGGTCTCCCTCGAACGCCTCACCGAGGGTTTCGAACAGATCCCGCAGTTTCCCGGCCACATCCGCCACCGCCGGCGGCTTGGACTCGTTCAGCGCGTCGATCTCCTCACAGATCGCCAGATCGGCCGCGTACAGCTGCTTGAGCCGCTTGGTCGACAGCCGGTCGAACAACTCCGCCCGCGAGCGTGGTTTCGGTAGCACGACTCCGGCGTCCGAGAGCGCGGTCCCGATCACCAGCGACACGACCCGGCGCCGGTTGTTCTCGAAATGCACTTGCGAGGCATCGGTGGCCGGTGCCAGGCACAGCATCGATTGCAGGGTCTCGGTCAAGTCCGGCGCCGACATCGACCACAAATCCAGCTTCGTGGTGATCGGCCACAACCCGATCCGCCGCGGATCGACTCCCAACCGGGTCATCAACTGCACGAACCGGCGCCCGGTGTGCAGGTCTCCACCGCAATCGATGAACACCAGCAGCGGCCGATCCTTGCGGGTCGCCAGATAGCGCTGCCAGTCATAGGCATACAGGCCCGCGATCAACCGCAGCAGCATCGTGGTCTTGCCCGACCCGCTGTCCCCGGTGACCACCAAGTGCTCGTTGATGGCGCGGACCGGGATCATCAGCCAGCGATCCCGCCGCTTGCGCAACAGCCCCCACACCGAGTGCGAGCGAGACGACGCCACCGCGGCGGAGGGGCCGAGCACGATATTCCCGCGATAGGTCAACGGCACCGGATACCGTGCCGCCGTCCGCGCACCCGCGTCGCGGGCGTCTTCGAAACGGCGCGAGACACGGTCGGTCTTCTCCGGTGAGGTGTGCCCGACAGTGACCAGCTTGTGGTAGTAGCGGGCCCACCACCATGCCACCAGCCACCACGCCACCGGCACCGCCACCACCGCCATCCCCACCACACCACCGGGCACCCACCCCGCCCACGCCACCTGCACTCCCTGGGTGAACGTGTGCACCGGTCCCGTCCACGACCACTGCATCACCGCCGAGACCGTCGGCAACACCAGCGAACCGGCCGCGAAATTCTTCACCCGCCCCGGCTGCCACTTGCGCAGGTTCACCACCACCAGAAACCCGACACCACACACCACCGCGAACCCGCCCCCACCAACACCACCCGCGTCACCTCCGCCAGCACATGCCCGTCCAGGCCATGACCGACCCAATGGTTCGACCACCCCGACGGCACATCCGGCACCCCCTCCGGGACACCCGGCGGTTTCTGCACCCCGGTCGGCACCACCGGCGAACCGGTCGGCGGCGCCACCACCGCAGGTGTCGTGGGTACTGGCATCGGTGAGGTCGTGTCGCAGTCGGGTTGGAACGGAAAGCACGTACCCTCGCTCACTGCGGCTCACCTCCTCTCATCGGATCGGGACCGGGAACCCAATGGCACGGAATGCGTTGCCTGGACTGATGTTTCGGCACCGCATAGGTGCAGGTACAGCGCCCGGAATACGGCGTGCTTGCGGGGATCAGTGCTGCTGGTGTTGAAGTGGGCGAGCGCGGTGCGCAGGGTGGCCAGCTCGTCTGGGCTCCCGGTCGTGGTGATGTTGGTCAGCGAGGCGCCGCCGCATTCGACCTGGGCGCGCAGCACCTCACACCCGTACGGTGTACCGGTAACCAGCGCTTTTTCCAGGGCTTGTACGTTTTTGTCGTCGACGGGCGTGATGACCAGGCACATGTCGGCGCTGCGGACCGCGTCGACGCAGTGGCTGTCATACACCACGAACCAGTCGGCGACTCGCACGCCGTAGAGCTCCCGCACCGCGGCGAAGACGACACTCGACTCGTCCGAGTCCGGGATCAAGTCGATCCCAACATCGTTGGGCAACAACCGGTTTCGTGCCTGATCGGCTCCCCGCCCGGTGAACTCTGGTGTATTCATTTCGGCTCCGGGAAGTTCTCGATAGTCCAGATCCCACCTTTGGGGCCAGGGATGAAGCTCATCGATCGGCAGTCGCGGAATCCATTCCACGCCGAGACGAAATAGGCGATCATGTTGCGGTCACCGACACGCTGGCGCCTCTTCACGATCTGCTCCAGCCTGCTGCGCAACGCCCAGACCGGAGACCCCTCCGGCAACCCGAACGGTTTGAGCAGATTGTCGAAGAACTCATAACCCCATTCGGTGTCGATCTCGGCGAACCGGTAGGCCACCGCCAACGAGACCGACGGCGGGCATCCGCTGATCCGCCGGTAACCGCGAGCGGTGAGTTCCCGGAACCGTTCCATCCCACCCGGGTTCGCTTTCGCCCACGCCACGATGTCGCTGGTGGTGACATCGGCCTGCTTGTGATCACCGAACAACAGACCCTCACGCCAGCGGATCAGCACCCGCACCGCGGCGGCGACGGTCTTGTCCGACTCGATGCCCGCGATCGTCAGCTGCTCATACGCCTGACGCTTGGTCCCCTGATCCATCGTTTCCTGCGACTGCGCGTCAAGCCCGTACACCACCAGCGTGGGAAACGATGTGGGACTGTCGAGTTCGGTGATCGCCGCGCACCGATGCTGCCCATCGCGCATGGTGCCGTCCCGATCGAACTTGACCGCCTCCCCGTTGAACTGCCACTGTCCCGCACCCAGCACACGCACCAGCTCGGCGACCTTGCCCGGACGGATCGCGCGGTTGTGGGTGTTGTGCTTGAGCAGTCGTCGCGCCAAATCGGTATCGATATCCACGATCCCGGCATAGACGCCCACATACGGCGGGATCTCCGCCAGCTTCATACCTTCGAATTCCATTGCTACACTCCAGATTTCATTGATGACATTCGATCGATGACGCGCCCCAACGCGTCTCGTGCACGCACCAGATCCGCCAAACTCGTGCTGGTGATCTGCTCGGCGTTGCGGTCGAACCGGTCATCGGCGACAAGCCGCTCGACCCGCTCCACCGCCTTACGCGCGTCGATCCCCGCCTGCCAGAACGCATCCGGCAACGGCTTACGCCGTGACTTGCGCTCCACGTCGTCGCGTGACTCGTCGCCTTCGACCCGGCTCTGCCGCGGGTTCGGTGACGGATAGGTTTTTCCGTCCTCCCCAAGCACCGGAACAGGTCCGTCATCGCAGGCGCCCGGCCGGTCAGGTGCGAGGTTTCTCGCACCCGCCAAGTCCTGGCGGACAGTGAAGTCGCTGACACCCGTAGCCGCCGCGATCGCGCGGGTACTCATACCGATTTCTCGCAGGGACGCAACAACTTCCGGGCGTTCCTCCCTGGGAATACGGATCCGCGCCCGGTCGAATTCCTGGGCGCAATACTCATCCCAAGAGCCGTAATCCAGGACCACCCACACCCGCGAGACGTACGCCTGTTTGATCAACTCCCAGGCGGTGTCCACACAGATCCGGATACGGTCGGTCAGCTCGCGGGCCGCCTCCGCCGTCACCACCACCTCAACGACGGCGGTATCCACCTCAGCCACAGATCGATCTGCCATGTCAGCTCACCTCCTCCGAATCGGTTCTGCCGGAAAGGGTTCGGTCCAGATCACGGACATCCAAACTCGCCAGCAGGTCCGTCGCCCCGGCTTGTTCGAGGCTGCGGATCGCGGCATTCATGCCGGCGCGCACCGCGATACCCCGCGTGAAATACACGACCCCGGCCAACCCGCGTGCGCGTGCCGCCTCCAACGACGCGCGCAACACCTTCGCCGCCCGGCCATCGCCCTTCTTGCGGGTCAGCTCGACCTCGACCGCCCACCGATCCCCGGACCGGTCCCGGAACTCCGCGTCATGCACGTGTCCACGACCCGGGCCGGTCTCCCAGGAATCCGGATCCCGATGCCGCAGCAGTCGTTCGCTGGTCCACACCGACGGATCCACCGCGGTCCCGGTCAAGGTGAACCGCAACTCGGCCAACGCTCGCACATGCGCCGCCGTCGACACCCGCGGACGCCACGGACCCGGATCGAAACCCAAATACGCCCACGCGGTTTCACGGGTCAGCCACACCCACAACTCGTTAGACCACGAGAAATCCGGGCCCTCCGACGGCATCCGCTCGGCCACCACCAACCCCGACCGAACCCACGACCGCGTCAACTCATACGCACGCGGACGCGACACCTGACACAGTTCCGCCAACAAACTCACCGGAACCGCGCACTGCTGCGCAATCCACTCCAGCGCCAACGCATTACGTTCACTCGTCACTACTGAGCCTCCATTTCGTCGCGATGAACTTCCCGCGCGAAACAGCAAGCTCTCAGCACCAATTCCGGCGTATAGCCGATCAACCAGTTCATGGCGGACCGTTTCTGACGATCGGTGAGCGCGTCGAACAAAGCAGACGCCCGATCAACCAGACCCTCACCGCTATCAAGCTTTTCAATCACTGTTGCGCCTCCAGACATGTGAATTGGTTGTTGAGCCGGGTGATCTCGACCGCTGTCTTGGCCGCGGAGATCACGACCTCCGGCGCCGACGCCGCGACGACACCCATGGCGTAATCACGCTGTTCACGTCCCAGCGCCTGCCAGGACTCCAACGCACGCCGCACCCGGTGATCCAGACCCTCGAACGGGTCTCTTCCCGCGGTCATCGCCGCACCCCCGCAGTCGGTGAAACCGTCGGCGTCACATGCACGCAGTCGGTACGAGCCGTCTCATCAACGCGGCAGATGTTGCGCGACGGCGGATATTGCGGGCCGCTGATCCACGCGACCGTGCACCCGGCCGACGCCACCAACACCGCGGCCAGCAGCACCAGCAGACGCAGTTCCACCGGCAACCACACCAACGGCCGATACACCGTCGCCGGATCGAATTCCGGACCGGTCATCGCTATCCGGGGATCCATCACCGCACCCCCATCCGCCGCACCAACAACCACGCACCGCCACCGACACCGGCAACAACCAGGACCAGATCGACATTCGTCGACACCGTCCACAGCACCGACACCACCGCGGTGGGCCACCACATCGCGCGGATCATTGCTCACACCGCCAATTCCGTTGGTCCGCTTCCGGATCCGCGGCGACCCGCATCTCATCGGCCTGCCAGGATTCGGTATCGGCCCGTTCCTGGCCTTCCTCGAAAGCGCGAATCTCGGCCTGATGCCGAACGCAGGAATCCTTGTGGCCCTGCTCGTTATCACCCGGGTTCGCCGAGAACGGGCCATAATCGGCCACCAGCGCATCGCACGACGTGCACCGCCAACTCAGATACAAATCCCCGAAATTCTGCGGTGTCGTCGCGAACCGCTCGAACGCCGCCGATTCGGAATCCTCCGCAGAAGTCAGACCAGAGTTCTGCGCGATTTCCCGCCACGAACGACCCTCAGCACGCGCTCGACGCACATACTCCACCGACCTCCGACGGGCTTCACGCATCACCTGATCGGCAATAACCAAGCCCTGCAACGGATCCGCCGGCGCCGGAAGCTCCGCCGATACGCCCCCTCCAATAGGGCGCATCACCACCGCATCCCGACCATGCCGCTCACGCAACTCGTCGAACACCACACGCTCGACACCCCACCGCAACCGATACTCATTCGACGGGCTCACTCTGCACCTCCCCAGTGCGGATTTCGACAACGGCGACGACGCGCTTGGGCCGATCGCAAAGCCAAACGGGTGTAATGCGCTTTCCGAGCATGTTCGGCCCGGCGGGCACGCTCGTCGGGTGTTAGCACTCCGTCGGGATCGACATCTTGTTCAAATTTGCTCGCCATCGCTTTGCGTGCTGCTGCTGTTCGTGCAGCTCGGTCTTGCGTTTGTGCCCACGATTCATGGACGGCAATGCGAGCCTGAAGAACTCGATCATTCGGTGAGGTCATGCTGCACCACCCGAAGATTTAATAGGGCGGGCAAGCGCCAGTACTTCAGCGCGGTTGACGCGCCACATACGACCGTTCAACTTGTAGCCCTGTAGACGCCCGTCATTGATCCAGTTCCGAATCGTCTTGGGATCTACATCGATGAGCGTCGCGGCTTTCTGAAGACTGACGAGATCTCTCGCCTGGTCAACACCCAACGGGTTCCTACTGATCACTGAGCCTTCCTCCTATGTGCGGAAACATCTAGAAGGTCAGCGTATACGTAGTTGCGTATACGCACAAGGCTTACGTATACGAAGAAATGCACCATGGGACGGAAGTGACTTATGGTGCAATTGAGAAAGTGAAGCGTGCGTATACGTAGTTGGGTATACTGAATTTCGTTGTCAATACGGGCAGGTAAGACCGAAAGGACCGAACCCGAATGGCTGAACCGGCCTACGTCACGATCGCAGGCAACTACGCACGGCGTATCCGTTCAGGAGCGTTGCCTCCAGGGACACAGCTGCCGAGCTATGCCGAGCTGGCTGCACAGAACCACGTATCCGAAATCGTTGTCAGGAAGGCTCTCGAACTGCTGCAAAGTCAGGGGCTGGTGAGAAGTCAACGGCGCCGCGGCATTTTCGTGGCAGATCGGCCGAATCTTGTTCGGGTTGCTCCAGAACGCCAAATGGAGGATCCCGAAGTCACATACAGCCATGAGTCGGACAAGGCCGTCACCGTTGAACGCGAGGTGGAACGAGTCGCGGCGACCGAGGAGCTTGCGGAAGCCTTTGGTATCGCACCAGGCGAAGAGCTGACACATGTGATCACCAGAGCCGCAGAAGACAGTCGCCCGGTCTCTGTTTCGGACTCGTACCAGCCGACAAATATCAGCGACACATCTGGCGCGGTCATCCTCGAGGAGACCGTGGCTGATCGACTGCCGACGCCCATCCACGCCGATTGGTTGGGAACGCCGCCCGGAGACCTCGTCAAAACCGTGCACCAGAGGTTTCTTGCTGCTGACGGCGGTCTGGTGATGCTGTCGGATGTGTCGTATCCACGGGATCGCTACGACGCGATGCTGTTTCGAATGACCTTGTCCACTGGTGGAACGGCCGCAATTGGCGATTAAGTCGGACTGATGTACAGCTGATCGAGCCTCGTTGTCATTTGGCTCGATCAGCTGAACATCGCAGTCAGCTTCCGCGTACCCACCCTTGGGCGATATCGCCGAGGTTCCACCAGGAAACGTATTGTGTGTCTTGAGATTTCAATTCCCAGGATGTGTTGAGTCTGTCGAAGAACGCGTCGTCTCCGGTTTTGCCGCCCTTGGGTTCTCCGATGAAGATCAGGCGGTTGCCACCGGCCTCTTCGAAGGCATGGAGCGCTTGGGATGCCATCGCGTCACCCCAACCTGGTGGCCAGCACAGGAATAGCACGCAGTCTTTCTGTTCCTCCGCGGTGAGGTCATCGAGGGTGCCGACTGGGTACCAGATATCGAGTTGTCCTGCGGCAGAGGGGAAGGACACGTTCGTGGTCTGGTCCGGTGGCGCCGAATCGAACGCCGATACCGTCACATCGTGCCTGGCCAGTTGGTCGGCCCAGTAGCCGCGGCCAGCGCCGAGTTCGAGGACGTTTTGCCCTTCGGTGAATTCCTTTATCCAGGAAAGGGTTTCGGGAGACGGAACCGCGTATGCGTAGACGGCCTGCAAGATCATCTGTGCGTAGCCGAGTCGTGCGCTACCGTTCGGCCGACCACCGTTGACGACCCTTCGCCCCTCGTTGTCTGCGACCGACGGGCTGACGATGTCCCAGTACGGGTTCGTCGATACGGCCGAACCACCGGTCATGAAGTGCACGAATCGAAGATCGAACGCCGCGTCGGCAACGTCATCGCCGGTTCCTGGTAGCTGAGGTGCCATGTCGAGATAGTCGGCGACCTTCGGGTACTCGGTTCGGAGTCGTTGCTCGTCTCCCAGCAGTGCGGTTAGTTCGTCCCGTCGCTCGGTCGTCAACGAAAGCCCAGTCATGTATCAATTCTCGCTGACCAGTCGAGATCTTCGTGATCGTTCATCGAACACCAGCTCAACATGCCCGCAGGCTAGATCGAACCATCCAATGTCGCAACGGGTTCCAATGGGGGAGAGACACTACAGCTTGTCGCCGAGACGGGCTCGACGGTGCGCCGTCTTGGCACGCTGGTCAGCAACGGATTTCGCATATCTACCGATCATCTGCCGGGATCGCCATCCGGCGAGCATCATGAGGTCTTGCTCCTGACCGCCGTTCTCGAGCCAGGTGTGAGCGAACCAGTGCCGGAGCTGATGTGGGTGGATGTGGTCGATTTCGGCTGCTGCGGCTCGGCGCTCCAGCATTTGCCGTATGCCGTGGTCGGTCATCCGGCCGCGGTGTCCGAGCCAGAGTGCGGGTTCGTCGTTGCGGGCCTTCGGGTGCTTGGCGCGGGCGCGAAGGTATTTCCGTAGCGCGATCCGGGTTTTGTCCCCGAACGGACACGAGCGTGGCCGTCCTCCCTTCCCGGTGACCAGCATGCTGTTTTCTTCGAAGTCGAGATCATCGGTATCGGCTCCGGCCAGTTCGCCGACGCGGCAGCCGGTGTCAGTGAACATCCGGATGATGGCGGTGTCGCGCAAGTCCTCGAACGTGTTGCCCGCGCACTCGGCCAGAAGCGCACGGAGCTGGTCGTCAGGCGGAACTGGTACAAGCACCTCTGGTGCGTCGGGCAAGGTCATTTTGTCGAACGGATTTGAAAGGATGACCTCTTCTGCCGCAAGGTATTTGAAGAACTGCTGAAGTGCCCGGTAATGACCTCGCGCGTACTCGGCCGACAACGGCTTGCCTGTCCGCTTGTTCGGCCGCGTCAGCAAGGACTCGATGAACGACCCCAGATGGTCCCGCGTAACTGCGGGTGCCAACGTCGGCAAGTTGTTCTCGATCAGGTACTCAACGAGGTAGTCGATTCGGACCAGATAGCCATCGATGGTGTTCTTGCTGCGGTTCTTCCGACGTAGCTCGGTGGCGAAGTCCTCTTTCAGCTCCCGTAGGTCGTCAAGGTCGAAGCTCCCCATACCGACCGACGGTACGCCCAGAATACAAAGCTGTACATGCGCTGTTCTGGATTCGAAACCTCTGCAAGCTACCCGTTTGGGCAGCTCAGAGGGGGTTGGTGGGGCGGGCGGGGCTCGAACCCGCGACCAATGGATTATGAGTCCACGGCTCTAACCGACTGAGCTACCGCCCCTGGGCTGTGGTGGGTGCCGACAGCTTGGTGGATGCTACCGGGTGGGGTGCCGGTCACACCAGTTGGGCTGGTCGGGGGTGTCGTGTGTTGGGCGGCTCTGGGTTAGGGAGCGCATTCCGCGTTCGCTCCGTGCATGGGCTTCGGACGGTTTCGGCGGCAGCGCCACCTAGGCGTCCGTCCGCATTCGCTCCGGCCATGCGCGGGTTTGTGGACGGCTTCGCCGGCAGCGCCTATTAGGCTGGAGCGTACCGCCGAACATTCTGGAGGGTCCGTTATGTCGAACGTGTTCACGAATGTGTTGAAGGCGCATCAGTGGGTGTACGAGAACAGCGGTGGGCTGGTGGGGCATCGACTGTTGTTCGGTAATCCGACGTTGCTGTTGCGGACGGTTGGGCGCAGGTCGGGGCAGCCGCGGACTTCGGCGTTGACGTATGGGCGGGATGGTGACGCGTATCTGGTCACCGCGTCGAACGGTGGTTCGCCGCGCCCGCCGGGTTGGCTGGCGAATGTGAAGGCCGAGCCGAAGTGCGAGATTCAGGTGGGGCGGCGGCGAATTCCGGTGCTGGCCAAGGCCACTTACCCGGACGACCCGGATTACGCGCGGCGGTTCGCCATCGCCGACAAGGTGAACAAGGGGCGGTATACCGCCTATCAGAAGATGACGAAGCGGCCGATCGCGGTAGTGGTGTTGACGCCGGCCTGAGCGGTCAGCGGTCCTCGTCGCGGTCCCAGTGCTCCCAGTGGTGATCGTCGGGGTGGTCGTAATCGTCGCCGTCCCAGTGCTTTTCGCGGGGCGGGCGGCTGGCCAGCTGGACGACGACGGCCACGATTATGAGAATTACGATGACCACAATCACGGTAATCACGCACGCACCCTAGCGCCGACCTGGTTCGCGCGCAGGGCGAGACGGGTCGGCGCTAGGGTGAATGGCGTTGCGTGCCAGCCGTTTTTCAGATCGTCATAGCACGAGTACGGTCCGCCCGATCGCTTCGCGGTTTTCGATCGCGGCGTGTGCCCGGTCGGCCTCGTGCAGTGGGAAGCTTTGCCCTATCACCACTTCCAGCCGTCCCTCAGCCGCCTCGCGCAATGCCCGCTCGGCGAGTCCGTGCCAATCGGTTTCGCCCGCGGTGATTTCGCGCAGATCGATGACGGTGATCCCGCGCGCCGCCGCGGCTTCGCGGTTCATCGTCGCGAATTCGCCTGCGGAGGCACCGTATCCGAGGAACCGGCCGCCGTCGGCGATGGCGTCGAGCGCGGTCGCGCCGAGGTCGCCGCCCGCGCCGTCGAACACCACGTGCACACCGGACCCGCCGGTGATCGCGCGCGCCTTGTCGGCCCAGCCCGGTTCGGTGTAGTCGATGACGGCGTCGGCGCCGAGTCGTGTAACGAGTTCCAGTTTCGTCGTGCCGCGCGCGGCCGCGATGACCTGTGCGCCCGCGGCGCGGGCGAGCTGGATCAGCAGGATGCCGAGGCCGCCGCCCGCCGCGGTGATGAGCACCCATTCGCCCGGTTGTAGGGCGGCGCGATTGTGCACGCCGAGCGCGGTGCGCCCGTCGTGCGCGACGGCGACGGCCTGTGCCGGGCCGAGTTCATCCGGCACTTCGATCAGCGAATCCGCCTTGGCCAGCGCCTTTTCCGCGTAGCCGCCGGTGGGTGTGCCGCTGCCGATTCCGCTGGCCGCGGTAATGGTCGACACGCGCTTGCCGAGCCACGATTCGGCGACGCCCGGTCCGACGGCGGTGACGACGCCCGCCACCGCGCCGCCCGGCACATAGGGCGGTGTCAGCTTGAAGTATTGGGTGCCCCAACCGCCGCGCAGCCGGGTGTCGAGGAACATGACGTCCGCCGCCGCGACGTCGACCACCACCTCGCCGGGCCCCGGCGCCGGATCGGGCGTCTCGCGCACCCGCAGCACCTCGGGTCCGCCGAATTCCGTCGCGTAAACCGCTCGCATGACCGTTCTCCTCGTTCGCTGTGTCCTGTTCGAGGTCCAGGATGAAACCTGAATAAAGATTTAGGTCAAGTCGATTTCGCCGTGGGCGGAATGATTCAGGAACCGCTGCTACAACTGCTGCCGCCGCCACAGCTGCTGCTGCTACCGCCGCCGCAGGAACTTCCGCCCCCACAGGAACTTCCGCCCCCGCAACTGCTTGTCGAATCGTGCCCGCCATGGTGGTGATGCCCGCTGGAATGGCTCGATCCGGAGTCGGTTCCGGTATCGAACATGAACGGAGCGCTCGAACTCGAATCGGTGGACGTCCCCGTATCCCCGGCCGCCCAAGGTCCGGTCCCGTCGCGGCCACCCGCCGATGATGTGCCGCGGCGCATCATCGCGACGAGCCAGATGCCGAGTGCGAGCACGATCAGCACTATTACGAAACCCCCGAGTGGATCCATGTCCGCACACTAACCGCTCCCGGGCCGCCCCGCCGTACAGTTAACTGTGTCGCCATTCAACTTCCGCGAACTCACCCGCGTATTCCGCCCCCGGCAGTCCGAGATCGATCCGCGCCGGGTCGATGCCGCCGTCGCCGCGCTGGAATTGCCGGAGGCCGTCTTCAAAACCTGCCCCTGGCAACCCCGCGACCTGGTGGCGACCGGTCTGCGGCAGTGGCTGCGCTGCTGCGGCGCGGCCATGCGCGACGGCCAGGTGATCGGGATGCCGTCGCACGCGGTCGACGAGGCGTGGCACGGCCTGATCCTGTGCACCGAGCGCTACGCCGCCTTCTGCGCCGGCGCGTACGGCCGTTTCCTGCACCACTTCCCGGAGGGCGCGGGCGCGCCGAATCCGGCGCACGGTTCGATGGAGCAGCAGTTGGGCCGCACGGTGGTGGCCTGGTCGCTGGCGGCGCGGCCGGGGGAGGAGTGCGTGCTGTGGGATCTGGACCGGCGGGTCGGCGTCGAAAACCCTTGGGGCATCGGCGCCGACCGCGTCGCGGCGATCGAGGCGGAGCTGGCTACGTGAGCTTGACTCGCTCGGCGAAGAAGCGCACCGCGGCGGGCGCGAACCGGTTGACGTGATACTGCAACCGCGCCTCCGGCGTGACGGGGACGATGCTGCGGTCGCGTTCGACGGCCCGCACGATCAGCTCGGCCACCTTCGCGGGCCCGTAGCCGCGCCTGCGGTAGATCTTGTCGTAGCGCTGCTGCTTGCGCCGTTCCTCATCCGCGCCGATGCCCGAAAACCTGGTGTTGGCAACGATATTGGTGTGCACGATGCCCGGGCACACGGTGTGCACGGAGATCCCCTTGCCCGCCAGCTCGGCGCGCAGGCAGTCGGAGAACATGAATACCGCCGACTTGGAGGTGGCGTACGCGCTGAACCCGCGCTGCGGGCTGTATGCGGCCATACTCGACAGGTTCACGATATGCCCGCCCAGCCCGCGCTCGGCCATCGCCTTGCCGAAGGTGCGGCAGCCGTTGATCACCCCGCCCAGGTTCACCCGCATGACGCGATCGAATTCCGTTGCGGGCGTGTCGAAGAAATCGCCCGCCTGACCGATGCCCGCGTTGTTGATCAGAATGTCCGGCACGCCGTGCGCCGCGATGACGGCGTCGGCGTGCGCGGCCACCTCGGTCTCGTCGGATACGTCCAGCGAATACGCGTGTGCCACACCGCCCTCCGCGGCGATCAGCTCGGCCGTCTCCTTGGCGGCGACGAGATCGATATCGGAGAGCACGATTTCGGCGCCGCGCCGGGCGAAGGACAGCGCGGTATCCCGGCCGATACCGCTGCCGCCGCCGGTGATCACCACCAGCTGATCCGCGAAAGGCGCGCCGACTCGGCCGATCTCGGCCCGGCGCAGGCCGCGGGCGGCGGGCGCGCCCGCGAGTGAGTCGATGAGTTCGGTGGTCGCGGTGGCGAGCAGTTCCGGGTGCGAGAACGGAACCCAGTGTCCGGCGGCGATATTCCGCCGCCACAGCCGATCGGTCCAGTTGCGTTCGTCGTCGTAGCCCGCGGGCCGCACCGCGATATCGCGGCCTGCGACGATCAGCTGCACCGGGACGTCGGTGCGCCGCTCGCGCGGAGAAAGCAGGTGCTGCACGATATTCGCACGGTAGATCAGCAGGCCGTCGACAATGTCGCGCCGAAAACTGGGTCCCAGCTTGATATTCGACGGCGCGGTCTCGTTCATCAGGGCGACGAACAGCTGCCAGAGCCGTTCGCTGCCGATCAGTCCGAAGGTGGCCCTCGGCAGCACCGGCGTCATGAAGAAGAAGGTGTATGCCGAGGAGAGCAGCTGGGTGAACGGCTGCCAGATATTGCGCGGCGTCGGCCGGGACAGCCGCTCGCGCATCCATTTCGCGAGGTGGTCCAGATTCGGCCCGGACACCGAGGTGAACGATGCGACGCGCGCCGCGGCCCCGGGCTCACACACCGCCTCCCACACCTGCACCGAACCCCAGTCGTGCGCGAGCACATGCACCGGGCGGTCCGGGCTCACCGCGTCGATCACCGCGTAGAAATCCTTGGCCAGCTCCGCGAGCCGGAAGTCCGCGATGCGCCTGGTCCTGGTGGATTCGCCGTGGCCGCGGGTGTCGTAGGTGACCACCCGGAAGCGCCGGTTCAGCAGCGGGACCACCCGGTCCCACAGATGGTGGGTATCCGGCCAACCATGGACCAGCACAACGGTTTCCGCTGTCGGGTCGCCGGATTCGAAGACGGCGATGTCGAATTCGCCGCTGCGCACCGTCCGCCAGCTCGCCGGGGCGTCCGGGATGGCTTCTGTCATCGGATATCTCCTTGTCACAGGACGTATTTCACAGGTCGAGCACGAGACGTTGACCCGCCGAACGGGATACGCAGACGAGCATTTCGCCCGCCGCGTGCTCCTCGGCGGTGAGCACGGTCTCCCGGTGGTCCGGCGCGCCCGCCAGCACCCGCACCTTGCAGGTGCGGCAGAAGCCTTGGCGGCACGAGTACGGCCGGTCGGGGCGGCGCTCCAGGATGGCGTCGAGCGCCGATTTGTCCGCGGGCACCGCGACCACCTCGCCGGAGCGGGCGAATTCGATCTCGAAGGGCGCACCGTCCACGATCGGCGGCGGCGAGAACCGCTCGGAATGCAGTTCCACACCGCGCATTTCGCGGATCGCCTCGGTGATGACCGCGGTCATCGGGACGGGACCACAGCAGTAGACCGCGGTGCCCGCCGCGACACCGGGCAGCAGCGCCGCGGCGTCGGGCAGGCCGTGCGCGTCATCGGTGCGCACGGTGACGCGGCCGCCGAAGCTTTCCACCTCGTCCAGGAAGGGGATGGTGTCGCGGCTGCGGCCGGTGTACACCATGGACCAGTCGACGCCGAGCCGATCCGCCAGCCGCAGCATCGGCAGGATGGGCGTGATCCCGATCCCGCCCGCGACGAAATGCAAACGGGCCGAAGGTGATCCGTGCCCCGGCACGGCGAACGGGAAGGCGTTGCGCGGCCCGCGCAGCACCACCGGCGTGCCGACCGGCAGCGCGTCGTGCACCTCGATGGAGCCGCCCTTGCCATTCGGTATGCGGCGCACCGCGATTCGGTAGGCGCGGGTGTCGGCGGGGTCGCCGCACAGCGAATACTGGCGCAGACGCCCGGACGGCAGCTCGATATCGAGGTGCGCGCCGGGATGCCACGGCGGCAGCTCCCGGCCGTCCGGCGCCTCGAGCCGCAGGCTCACCACATCCTGGTCATAAGCCTCGACGCGGCGCTCGGTCACCACCACCGGTATCCGGCGATCGTCGACCCGCGGGTCGAGCTCGCGCCGATTCATCCGCGCGGTCCAGCGGATCCGGGCCGTCGCGACCGCGTCCACCACCCGGAACGCGCGGTCGGTAGCGCGCTTCCCGAACAGATCCGCGGGCATTTCGGTCGGGATATGCCTCACGAAGCCACCGCGCGCGCCGCGGGCGACTCGGCCAGGTAGGCGACGGCTTGCGCGGTCGACCCGACCGACTCGGGGTTGTAGCCGGGTTTATAGGTGGACAGCGCACTGCGCAGCAGTGAAGGCACGCCGGGCAGCGCGCCGCGCCACATCGAGCCGAAAATGCGCAGGACCAGCCGCGGGTAGCGGTGGTTCGGCAGCGTCGGGTCCTGGTGGACCAGGAATTTCGCGCCGCGGGCCACCAGCGTCACGAAGATCGGGAAGGTGAGCGCCATGACGGCGGCGCGCCGCACATAGCCGACCCCGAAGTACAGCGCGACATCGTGCGCGACGTGCCGGTGTTCGACCTCCTCGGCGCCGTGCCAGCGGAACAGATCGGCCATGCGAGGGTCGGCGCCGAATTTCTCCAGGTCCGCATTGAGCACCCAGTCGCCGAGGTAGGCGAAGAAATGTTCCAGTGCCGCGATGAAGGCGAGCCGGTCGACGAGCACCTGCCGCCCGGCGACGCCGTGCACATCCGTGGGTACGAGCGTCTTGCGGAAGAGGTATTCCGCTTGCCGCACATAGGGTTCCGGATCGATGCCGTGTACCGCGAGCACCTCGTGCAACACCTTGTCATGCGTTTCGGCGTGCATGGATTCCTGGCCGATGAAGCCGTGCATGGCCTCGCGCAGCTTCTCGTCCTTCACGTAGGGCAGTGCCTCGGCGTAGGTCGCGCAGAACATTCGTTCGCCCTCGGGCAGCAGCAGATTCAGCGCGTTGATCACATGGGATGCGATCGGTTCGTCCGGCATCCAGCGCAGCGGCGTATCGGTCCAGTCGAATCGCACATTGCGCGCATGCAGCGCGACCTCGCCCGGATCGATGCCGGGGCGTCTGCGAAGTAGCTTCATCGGTACTCCTATCCACGGATGTCGCCTCGTCGCGTCCGTTCCTGCATTGCTGTAGCAAACATCATACACGTATATGCAACGTCGAGTTACATACACATGCCGGTTCGAGCCGCCCTCGCCCGGCGGCGCGCCGTGGAATGCTGGTTGGCATGCTCGAATTCGTCGCAGCGGGTGCCGGTTATGTCTGAAGCGGAATTGGATCCCGCCGCGGTCGAGATCGGCAGTTTCTTCCCGCAATCGCCGAGCGCCGTCTGGCGGGCGTTGACCGAGCCGAGCCTGGTCGAGCAGTGGTTGATGCGGTCGATCGGCTTCACGACGGCGGTCGGCACCCATTTCATCTTCGCGGTGCCGACCCAGCCGGCCGGTGAGATCGCCTGCGAGGTGCTCGAGGTCCGGCCGGGCGAACAGCTGACCCTGAGCTGGGTGGATCTGCGCGCCGAATATCCGCGGCGCTGGGTGCTCGACTGGACGATCCGGCCGCAGGGCCGCGGCACCCGATTCCTGTTGACGCACACCGGATTCGATATCGCCGACCGGCGCCAGAAGATGGCCCGCAATGCCATGGAGCGGGGTTGGCGGACCACGATGACGCGCCTGCGTGAGGTGCTCGAACACGCCGAAGCGTGAGGTGACTGGTCGTGGGATGCCTAGGCAAAGCCGGGCACTGCCTGACTCAGCGCGTGGCGGCGAAAGTTGAATCCGCCGGAACGGTTCCGGCTTTCGATTCACAGGAGCACAGCACTCATGACTGTCATGCTTGGCCGCACCGGTATGGAGATCACCCGAATGGGCTTCGGTTCATGGGCGGTTTCGGGTTCGGGTTGGACCTTCAGCTGGGGTGCCACCGACGACGCCGAGTCGGTCGCCGCGATCCGCCACGCGCTCGACGCGGGCGTCAACTGGATCGACACCGCCGCGGTGTACGGCCTCGGTCATTCGGAGGAACTGGTCGGCAAGGCCGTCGCGGGCCTGCCGGAGGCGGATCGTCCATACATTTTCACCAAGGTCGGCCTGGTCTGGGATCCGGCGAATCCGTCGGCCGCGCCGCGGCGAATCATGAAGCCCGCCAGCGTGCGCCGCGAGATCGAGGATTCGCTGCGGCGGCTGGGCGTCGACCACATCGACCTGTACCAGGTGCACTACCCCGACACCGGCGAATCACTGGAATACGCGGGCGGCGGCTTCGGCGCCGTATCGCCGAACGCCACACCGCTGGAGGAATACTGGCAGGTCATGGCCGATTTGAAGGCCGAAGGCAAGGTGCGGGCCATCGGGCTGTCCAATCACACGCCCGATCTGCTCGAAGCCGCCGAGCGGATCGCCCACGTCGATGTCATCCAGCCGCCGTTCTCGGCGATCAACCGGTCGTCGGCCGCCGAGATCGCCTGGGCCCGTGCGAACGACACCGGCGTGATCGTCTACTCACCGCTGCAATCCGGCCTGCTCACCGGGGCTTTTTCGGTCGAGCGGGTCGCGGGTCTGCCCGCCGAGGATTGGCGGCGGGCCCACCACGATTTCACGACGGGCCTGTCCGCCAATCTCGAGCTCGCCGCGGCGCTGCGGCCGATCGCCGAACGCCATGGGCGCAGCGTCGCCGAGGTGGCCATCGCCTGGGTGCTCGCCTGGCCCGGCATCACCGGGGCGATCGTCGGCGCGCGCAAGGCGGCTCAGGTGGATGGCTGGATCGGCGCGGGATCGCTCGAACTGACCCCGGCCGATATCGAGGAGATCGCCACCGCGATCGAGGTCTCCGGCGCGGGCGTCGGTCCGGCCCGCCACGCATGAGAATCGCCGGGCCGCGCCCTCAGCCCAAGGCGTCGAAAACCGCCTCGGCACTATCCCTTTCGCGATAGAGACGCCAGGCGGTCTCGGCGATGACATCCGGGTCGAGGGTGCGGCCGGTGGGATCGCCGAATTGTTCCGGATGGGCGGTGACGTGGCGGTGGATATCGCCGCGTTCGACCAGGCCGCCGATGGTGAGGGTGCCCGCGTAGATATCGTGCTCGGCCAGCGCGGCGTGCAGGGTCACCGCGTAGTTGCGCATGGCTCCCGTGGCGATGGCGAGCGAGCCGAGCGCGGGCAGCGGTCGGACCGCGCTCAGTCCGCCTGCGAAAAGTAGTGCTCCGGAACGCCTTTCGAGCATTCCGGGCAGGACGTGGGCCACGGTGTCGACGGCGGGGTAGACCCAGGTCATCGCCCGCCGCACCTCGTCGGCATCGATGGTGGTGATCGGCTTCGGCAGCGCCGGGTCCATGGCGGTCGCGCCGTAATACATGACGTCGATCGCACCGATCGTGTCGAGCGCCGAGCGCAGGCGCGGCATATCCAGCACGTCGGCGGCGTACGCCTTCGCCTCGATACCCGCATCGTTCAGCGCCGCGATATATCCCGGGTGCCGTTCCGGGTTCCGGGATATCAGGGCGATGGCGAAGCCTTCCCGGCCGAAGCGGTGGGCGATCGACATGCCGAGCCCGGGGCCGACCCCGATGACGACGGCCGTTCGTCGTTCGTTCATGACAAACCTTTCTGGATGAAATCGAGGTAGCCCTCGACTTACCCGTCCACCGTAGCATCGATTCCGAGGGTGCCCTCGACTTTGTAGAATGGGTTCCATGGCGACCACATCGAAACCGCTGCGCGCCGACGCCGCGCGCAATCGCGACCGGCTGCTGGCCGCCGCCACCGCGGTATTCGCCGAGCGCGGCCTCGACGCCCCGCTGGAGCACATCGCGCGCCGGGCCGGGGTGAGCATCGGCACCCTCTATGCCCACTTCCCCTCCCGCGAAGCGTTTTTCGCGGCGATCTTCCCGGAGCGCCTCGCGGCGTTGGACCGAATCGGCGCAGCGGCGCTCGCCCAGCCCGACCCGTGGACCGGCTTCGTCCAATTCCTGACCGATCTGTTCGCGCTGCAGGCCGAGGATCGCGGCCTGAACGACGCACTGGCCCAACGTTTTCCGGATGGCGTCGATATCGGTGAGGCCTGTGCGCGCGGTGTCGTCTACGCCGAGCGCATCATCGAACGGGCGCAGCGCGGCGGCGTGCTGCGCGCCGATTTCGGCATGTCCGACCTGTCCGCGCTGACGTCGGCGATCGGTCAGATCATCCGGGAGACGATCGATACGCGACCGGATGCCTGGCGTCGCTTCCTCGAGCTGTACGTCACCGGACTGTCGGTTCAGGAAGCGTAAACCTGACCGGCCCAATCGATGTGGTAGTCGTAGGTCTGCCGCCACTGTTCGCCGTCGGCCATCCGGTTCAGGATCAGCGGCAGGAACAGCCGGATGAAGACGCGCGAGAGCGGACCCGCGGCCTTGTTCCGGTTGATCCGTGCCGCCTGCCTGATGATCCGCTCGACGCGGGGACGCCTTGTGGCGACGAACATTTCGAACGCCGCGCGCGGTGTCGCGTTGTCGCGCAGGCACTTCGCCAGCATCACCGCGTCCTCGACGGCCAGCGACGCGCCCTGTCCGGAACTGGGGGATGGGGCGTGCGCGGCATCGCCGATCACGATCATCCGGTCGCCGTGCCAGCGCGGTAGATGCGGCAGATAGTGAATCGGCGTGAGCGGCAAGATTTCTCGGCCGCCCGCGATAAGTGGCAGTGCGGGTCCGGCGTCGTCGGCGAAGAGTTCGGTGAGGTAGGCGCGGACCGCCGCATCGCCGTCGGCCAGGACTGCGCCGCGCGCCGGTTCGACGGGATGCGGACAGTTGGCGAACCACCACACCTCGTCGTCGGGCCCGGTGGCATAGCCGAAGAACGCTCGTTTGCCGAAGACGAATCGGTAATCGCCGGGCCTGCCGCCGATCTCGACGCCGCTCGTATATCCGCCGCTGCCGATGAGCCCGACATAGCCGGGTCGCGGCGCGGCCGAATCGATGCAGTAGCGCACCCTGGAATGGATTCCGTCGCAACCGATCAGAACCGCGCCCTCGGCCTGACTGCCGTCCTCGAATACGGCCCGCACGCCATGCCCGGATTCGTGCGCGTCCACCAGCCGCTTGCCGTATTCGAAGCGGATGCCGCGACGCAGCGCCTCATCGCGCAGGCCCCGGTACAGATCGGTGCGTTTCATAGTCCGGCTGGTGGTGCCGTCGGGCAGGGTCTGGCCGGTGGATACCGAGCCGAGAACCTTCCCGCCGGCGGTGACGATATGCATCTGCGGGGTCGGGAATCCCGCGGCCAGCACCCGGTCCGCGTCGAGCACGCGCAGCGCATCGATTCCGTTGGAGCCCAGCGTAAGAAAGCTGCCCACTCCGTCGGCGACATCCGAATGTGCCTCGTAGACAACGGAATCGATACCCGCTTTCTGTAGCGCCAACGCCGTGGCCGGACCCGCTATCCCGCCCCCGATGATCAGTGCGTTCGGCAGCATGAACACCTCCATTTAATTCATTCAATTGAATGAACGAAATGCTACGCTGACGGAGACACGCGGGCAACGGCGATAATTCGGGAGAATCGGCGACAGCAGTTACAGGAGATGCGGGTGAGCGCGGAACGCGACGAGTTGGTGCAGCGGATGATGGTCTTGGGTCGCGAGATGAGCACGGTCGCGGTCATGCACCATGCCGCGGTCGGTGAGCGGCTCGGCATCTCCGCCGCCGAGGGCAAGACGCTCGAACTGCTGCAGCGACTGGGCCCGCTCACCCCGGGCGAGCTGGCGAAGAGCTGCGGGCTGGCCGCCAATACCACGACGTATCTCGTTGCGCGCCTGGAGAAGAAGGGCTACATCCGGCGCAGCCCACATCCGCACGACAGCCGCAAGGTGCTGCTCGAGGTCGATCCGGCGACCTGGGCGGCGGGCACCGAGTTCTACGTCGATTTCAGCGCCAAAATGCAGCGGCTGCTCGCCGGCTACACCCCGGACCAGCTGCGGCTACTGCTGCATTTCTCGGAGGAGGTCATCCGGATCAACGAGGAGGCCATCGCGGACCTCGCCGAGGGCTGATCAGCGTGGCGCCTCGGTGAATTCGACATCGGAGCCGGTGAAGGCGAGTTCGCCCGCGGCATCGTGGTGCAGGGTCAGGAAGACGACGCAGCGCCCCGCGATCCAATTGGCCAGCTCGGCCGAGGCCACGCCATCGGCGACCCGCAGCGCGGCTTTGTTGAGCGGATCGGCGGAGGCGACGGTGGCGTAGACGGTGTATCCGGTGTTCGTCGGCGGCCCGGCGAATACGGCGACGACCTGATCGGCGCGAACCCAGCAGGTCCCGTGCGCGGCATGTCCACGCAACCACAACATTCCGCTCATTCCGCTCCCTCGCTTGCGCTCGGTCGCGTCATGAGCGGAGCGCGCTGTGCCCGTGATTCGCTCGCAAGCTCGCTCATGCCACTGCCTCGCTGGGCTCGTCCACCTGTTTCGTCTCCCCGACTCGCTGACATCTCAGATGAGGATGCTAACCAGGATCACCCGCGACGCAATCGGCATTGAGCGAGACATGATGTAGCGCACGCGTGATCGGTGATCACCCCTTGCCGGTCGGCGCCTTCCCGCGCGGCTCGGGCCTGCGCGAATCGATTTCGCCGAGCGCCCAGCGCGCCCACTCCCGATTCATCGCCCAGAATCGCTCGCCCCACTCCATGGCGATCCGGCCGTAGACCGAGAAGTCCTTGTCGTCCCAGTCGACGGTCGCCTTCAGTGCCGCCAGTTCGCCGAGCGCCTTGGCCGCGCCGTTCTCGACACCGGTGAGATACTCCATGGCCTGTTCCTTGCCGACCTCGCCGAGGAAGAAGACGCGCAGCAGCATCTCGTTGCGCGTCACGCGTTTCGGGCGTGTTCCGGTGAGCCAGTCGCGCAACTCGGCGCGGCCCACGCCGGTGACGGTGTACTCCTTGCGTCCGCGCGGACCCTCGTCGGTGACGGTGATGAGTTCGGCGTCGGCGAGTTTGGTGAGTTCGGTGTAGATCTGGCTCTGGGTGGCGGGCCAGACGTTGTCGAGTGATTCCCTGAATCGTCGCAGCAGGTCGTAGCCGCTCGCCGGACCGTCGGCGAGCAGCCCGAGCAGGGCATACCGGAGACTCATGACCAACATCGTACATTCCAGTATTGACATGTCGAAATAGGAGTCTCTATCTTCGACATGTCAGAAGTGGAATATTGAATATCGAGGATCTGGTCGACATGTCCTACCTGCGCACCTTCGCCCCGTGGATCGTCTACGCCGTCATCCCCTCCGGGTACTGGCAGTGGGCCGCCCTCATCGCCCTGATCCTGTCCGTCGTCGAGATCGTCAGGCAGACCCGTGCGGGCCGCAAGGCCGACGCCATGATCATCGATATCGGCTCGGCCCTGTTCTTCGCGGCGCTGACCGTGCTCGCCTTCGCCGATCCGGGCACCCCGCTGCACCCCTATAGCCCGGCATTGTCCAACGCGGTACTCGCGGTGATCGCGGGCGTATCGCTGGCCGTGCGTGCCCCGTTCACCATGGGCATCGCCAAACAGTCCGCGCCGCAGGAGGTTTGGGACCATCCGGTATTCATCCGGATGAACTACGTCATCACCTCGGTGTGGGCCGCGAGCTTCGCCATCGGATGCCCGCTGCTGGCCGTGCTCGCGCACCGGGACGCGCCGCGGATCGCGATTCAGGTCGCGGCGTTCGCGATTCCGGTGGTGTTCACCATTCGATACGTCGCGCGCATTCAGGCCCGGGCCAGGGCCGCGGGCGAGCTTGCCTGAAATCGGGCGTGCGCCAACGCTCTTGCGGGTATGACTCACTCAAGCCCAACGCGGACACTGCAATCGGCCGCGGTACGGATCCTTGACCGCCCGATGGATCCGGTACACCGGCGGATTGCCCGGCGCCGCAGCGGTTTCCGCAGGCTGGATCGATTCGGTCTCGCCGGCGGGCGAGATGCTGTGGTCGCCGGGTATTCCGGCGATGTGCGGACGGTGTCCGCGGCCTGGTGTCTGCATGGGCCACAGGGTAGGGGCGTGATCTTGGAAAGAGCTGAGGAAGCCGGGGCCGTGTCGTTACGCTCGACTCGGACCGTCTGGAAGGGGTTGACGAATGGGACACGTCGAGCACACCGCGACCGGGCTGGCGCCGGTCGATTTCGCGTTCGACTATGTCGAGGACTATCGCAACGTTCCGAAATGGATGTTCGGAATCAAGCATTTCACTCCGTTGACCGAACAGACCACCGGAGTGGGCGCGCGCTTCGACACCGCCCTGCACCTCGGCCCGACCACGCTGCACCTGCATGCCGAGGTGATCGAATTCGTGCGGCACGAGATGATCACGCTGCGCGCGGTCAAGGGTATCGAGGGCACCATTCGCTGGACCTTCGCGCCCATCGACGAGCGGTCGATGACGATCGGCGCGATCGCCGACTACCGGGTGCCCGGCGGGCTGGCCGGGCGCGCACTCGACCGCATCATCCAAGCGTTCATCGGGCCTGCCATCCGGCATACCGAAAAGAACCTGCGCCAGCAGATCGAATCCGCTTACGCCACGGCGAAGGAACGCGGCTGATCCGGACCGGCCCGCCACCCCTCATGGAATTCGCCACGCGTTACCCGCCATCCGCGGGCAACCGGCGGCGCGCTATGACCCGATGACGGCGTTCATGATGGTGCCCGCGCTGGTGGCCACCACGCCACCGATCATCGCGCCCGCCACCATCTTCGGTGATTCGAGGCCGCCGCCGGTCCACTTCTCCCAGGCGAAGCGGCCGCCGGCGTAGATGATTCCGCAGATTCCCGACAGCAGAACGAACCAGGTCAGGTAGCGGACGAGTTGGAGGAACTTGTCGGACACCGGGGGCGCCTGGGGCGTTGGATTGCCGATCTGCGCCAGCAGGATGTCGTGGGCGGTGGCGAGGATCATCGTGTGCTGCTCATTCCGGATTCGGGACGGGGTTCATTCGCTTATCGAATGGTATCGGTTTGCCAATTGTGACGCAGTCGCCTTGGTACGCAACAACAGAGCTTACCGGCCCTTGCCCGAGTTGCCGAAGCTCTGGATCATTGGTGGTGGCGGGTGTCCGGCCACCCGCGAGGCCGGGCGCGGCAACGGATTCCGCCCGTTCCGCACCGCCCGGGGATGAGTCGACCTACCCTTACCCGTATCCTCGACAACGGTCGAATTCACCGGTGGCCGAACGACTTTCGCCAGTTCTCCGGCAGACTCGACGGTAGGTGGCAGTAGCAGGAGAGGGAGTAGACGGTGAGCATCATCTTGACGTCGATCGGGGACACCTTTACGACGCTTGCGCAGATCGGCAACCCGACTCCACAGGCGCCGCCGCTAGCGGACAAGTTGACCCAGATGGTTCGCTACTTCACCTGGTTCGCGATTGCCTCCGGCGCCGTCAGCATCATTTACGCGGGCGGACGGTTCGCCTGGGAGAAGTGGAGCGGCGGCGCGCTGCAATCGCCGAAGATGGTGGCGGGCGCGATGATCGGCGGTGTGGTGGCCACCAGTGCGGGCACCATCATGAATTCGCTGATAGGTAGTTGATCCCGCCCCTGGGCGCTGCGCTGATCTATACTCCCTGATCTTCGAATCGGCTGCTACCAGGGAGAATCGGTGAACGACAACGGTGTCGGCGTTTCGCGCAGGGGGTTCGGGCTGGCTGCGGTATCGATCGCGGGGCTGGTGGCATGCGGCAAATCCTCGGATAATTCGACCGCTGCCACCGGCACCGCCGAGTCCGGCGATCCGCGCTCGATCGCCACCGACGCATACGTTTTCGGATATCCGCTGGTGCTGATGGATGTCACCCGGGCGGCGATGGAATCGGTGGTTCCGGTGAACCGTTTCCAGCACGCGGTGGCGCTGCCGACGCCCGCGCGCCGCGATGTGGTGCGGCTGAATCTGGATACCCTGTATTCGACGGCCTGGCTCGATCTCACGGCCGAACCGATGGTGTTCCAGGTGCCCGCCATGGATCTGGGTCGCTACTGGCTGATGCAGCTGATGGACGCCTGGACGAACACCGTGCACAACCCGAGTAGCGTTCGGCCGCAAGCCAAGTCGCGAACCGACCAGTCGGTCTTTACTTATGCGGTCACCGGTCCGGGATGGTCGGGCACGCTCCCCGCGGGCATTACCCAACTTGCCATGCCGACACCAATGGTCTGGCTCGTGGGCCGGATCCAGGTGAACGGCCCAGGAGATCTGCCCGCCGTGCGCGCCATTCAGGAACAGCTGAAGCTGGTCCCGCTGAGCGCCTGGGTGGCGGGCAAGGAGATGCCGCGGCCCGCCCCCGAGCAACCGTCCGGTCCGGGAACGCCTGCGCCGCAACAGGTCGCGCAACTGACGCCGCGCGCCTTCTTCGACCGGATGTGCGCGCTGCTGACCGCGAACCCGCCCGCCGCCGCCGACGCGCCCGCCATGGCGCGGTTCGCGAAACTCGGTATCCGCGCGGGCGGCGGCCTGACCGGCATCGCCGACGCGGATCTGGCCGCCGTCGTCGATACCGCGCGCCAGCGGATACCGAATTACCGGGATCCCAAGGGCAGGAACGAGAACGGCTGGATCTTCGATCCGAATATCGGCGCGTACGGCACCGACTATCCGCTGCGCGCCCTTGTCGCCTGGACCGGGCTCGGCGCCAACCTGCCGCAGGACGCCGTCTATCCGACCTACAACGGTGTCGCCGACGCCAACGGCGTACCGAACCGCTTCCGGCTGCACTTCCCGCCCGGGCAGACCCCGCCGGTGGACGCGTTCTGGTCGCTCACCGCCTACGACGCCGACAGCTACCTGGTGCCGAATCCGGCGAATATCTACGCCATCGGGCATCAGGTGCCGGTCGTCGCGAATCCGGATGGTTCGCTGGATCTGGTGATCCAGAACGCCGATCCGGGTCCGAGTGTTCCGGCGGGCAACTGGCTGCCCATTCCGGCGGCGGGCCGGTTCTCGCTGACGATGCGGCTGTACGCGCCGAAAGATGCCGTGCTACACGGTAATTGGCAGCCGCCGGGGCTCACTCCCGCGCCCTAGGGCCGGTGTCGAAGTCCCATCCGGCGCCTGCGCGGCCTAGTCGTCGCCGTCCCATGACCAACGCGGCACCGCGCGAAGCGGATGCAGCTCCGCATCGGTTCTGGCATGCGAATTCTGCTGTGCCACTTTGGAACCGAACTCCACATGGGAGCGAACCGCGGTGCGGAAGGCGGCATTGTCGAAAAGGCCCGCCGCCTCGAAGGTCTCCAGGTACAGCTCGACGAAGCGCTCCCGCTGTTCGTCGGTGATGGCCAGGCCGCGGTGCGCCGCGATGAGGTGGTCGAAACCCAGCCGCTCGGTGAATCTGCCGGGGCCGCCGAAGGATTCGGCGGTGAACCAGGTGAGGTGCTCGACGTGGTCCGGCCTGCGCTCGGTGAACAGGGTCTTGAGGATCGGGTCGGTGAGCACCTTCTCGTAGAAGGCCGCCTCCACCCGGTGCAGCGCCGCGTCGCCGCCGACGTGCTCGTAGAGACTGGGCATGGCGTTACCTCCGCGCGGAAGTGGGGCAGTGGCACCTATTAGAAGCCTTTCCAGGTCCGGCGTCCATGGGCGTCCAGGGCAATAGCAGGATCCAGTTGGTAAACGGGTTTTAGTAAATCGTGTTCACGAATCGGCGATCCGTGGTTTGATCTCCTTCTAGAACGTGTTCCACGCAGTGACGTGTGATCCGCGAGGTGGGTTGACACCTGTGCGGATCGTTTAGGAGTTAGCCGTGACCGTGACTACACCGGCACTTCCCGCTGGATTCGACTTCACCGACCCGAACCTGCTCGCGACTCGGCTGCCCGTTCGCGAATTCGCCGAACTGCGCCGCACCGCACCGGTCTGGTGGTGCGCCCAGCCCGACCGCGCGAGCGGCTTCGACGACGGCGGCTACTGGGTGGTGTCGAAACTCGAGCACATCAAAGAGATCTCGAAGAATCCCGAGGTGTTCTCCGCGCAGCGCAACACCGCGATCATCCGGTTCAACGAGGAGACCACCCGCGAACAGATCGACATGCTCGGCAATATGCTGCTGCTCAATCTGGACCCGCCCAAGCACACCAAGATCCGCCGCATCATCTCCAAGGGTTTCACCCCGCGCGCGGTGGAGAGCCTGCGCGCCGCGCTCACCGAACGCGCCGCCCGGATCGTGCACGAGGCCAAGAAATCCGGCAGCGGCGACTTCGTCGAACAGGTCGCCTGCGAGCTGCCGCTGCAGGCCATCGCCGAACTCATCGGGGTGCCGCAGGCCGATCGCAGGAAGATCTTCGACTGGTCGAATCAGATGATCTCCTACGACGATCCGGAATTCGAGGGCGACCATCACGCCGCCACCGCGGAGGTGATGGGATACGCCTGGAATATGGCGGAGCAGCGGCGTCGCTGCCCGGCCGACGATATCGTCACCCAGTTGGTCAACGCGGATATCGATGGTGAGCACCTCGGATCGGACGAGTTCGCGTTCTTCGTCATCCTGCTCTCGGTGGCGGGCAATGAAACCACCCGCAATTCGATCACCCACGGCATGAAGGCCTTCGTCGACCATCCCGAGCAGTGGGAGCTGTACAAGGCGCAGCGGCCGCGCACCGCACCCGACGAAATCGTCCGCTGGGCGACGCCGGTCACCGCCTTCCAGCGCACCGCCACCAGGGATACCGTCATCGGCGGGCAGGCCGTCGCGGCGGGGCAGCGGGTCGGATTGTTCTACAGCTCGGCGAATTTCGACGAGGACGCCTTCGACGATCCGTTCACCTTCGACGTGCTGCGCAATCCGAATCCGCACGTCGGATTCGGCGGCACCGGAACGCACTACTGCGTCGGCGCGAATCTGGCCAGGCTGCAGATCGACCTGATGTTCAACGCCATCGCCGACACCATGCCGAACCTGCGCCAGGTCGCGGATCCGGTGCGGTTGCGGTCGGGTTGGCTCAACGGCATCAAGCGATGGGATGTCGAATACGTTTGAATCGAGTCGTGAACGCCAGACCACGGGGCCGTGCGCCGGTTGTGCGCGAGGCCGATATCCGGCGCGTCGCCCGCGACCTGCTGACCGAACGCGGGCCCGGCGCGGTGACGCTGCGGGCCATCGCCCGTGAACTCGGGGTCACCGCGCCCGCGCTGTACCGGTACTACCGGTCGCTCGACGATCTGATGGAGCGGCTGCGCCGGGAATTCTGCGCCGACCTCGCGGCGGAGCTGTCCGCCGAGATCGCCTGCCTCCCCGAGGACGGCGCGGTGCGATTCTTCGCCATCTGCAAGGGTTTCCGGCGCTGGGCGCTCGCGCACCGCAGGGAGTACACCCTCGTATTCGCCTCACCCGGCGCGGGTGCGGACACCATGCGCCGGTTCGGCGAACCCTTCGGCCTGGTCTTCCTGGCCGCGGCGGGCCGCCTGCTGGCCACCCGCGAGATCATCACGCCGCCAACGGATGTCATACCGCCGGAGCTGCGCGACGACCTGACCCGTTTCCAAACCGAGCTGCTGGCAATGCTTTCCGAATCCGGGCAGAAGTTCCCCGCCGAAAAGCTGGACCTGGGCGTCACATATCTGATGATCCAGATCTGGGCGCGGCTGTACGGGCACGTGACCCTCGAGGTGTTCGGCAATTACCCGATCCCACTGGCGAACCCGGAGATTCTGTTCGACGCGATGCTGGCGGAGTTGGGGCGCGCGGTCGGTTTGTCGGCGGGGTCGGCCGATCCGGTCGAGGGGTAGCAGGCTCGTTCTCGGACCGAGCCGATGTGATCGCGGATCGCCGGGTGGGTCGACGCGGCCGCGGACTTAGCCGGTTCGGTCGTGGGGTTGTGCTGGTTCGGTCGTGGCTCAGCCCGATTCGACCATTCGGCCGTGGCTCAGCCGATTCGGCCGTGGGATTTGCCGATTCGCCGTAATGCTGGTCCGTGCGTCCGTGCGTCCGTGCGTCCGTGCGTCCGTGCGTCCGTGCGTCCGTGCGTCCGTGCGTCCGTGCGTCCGTGCGTCCGTGCGTCCGTGCGTCCGTGCGCCGGTGCGTCCGTGCGCCGGTGCGTCCGTGCGCCGGTGCGTCCGTGCGCCGGTGCGTCCGTGCGCCGGTGCGTCCGTGCCGATGCGGCCGGGTGTGCGGCTATCCGGCTGTGGCTGCGTTGTGCGGGTCCGGAACACGCCGTGGTGACCGAGCGCCGGGTGGTGACGACGGCGGGTGGCTACCCTCTGCTGCATGGGGCGGATCCTGCTCACCACCACCTGCGCCGCAGTCGCGGTGCTGGCGGTTGCGTGCGGCGGCAAAGACTCGGCGGACCGGACCGGGACGCCGACCACGGTCACCGCGGGTTCGTCCACCAGCTCGGCCGGTCCCAGTACCCCTGACGCCGAACTGCCGCTGTGCGGCGATGTCGCGACCCCGCCGGATTCACCGCGGGACTGCAAGCTCACCTCCACCGACAGCGCCGGTGAATCGTTCACGGTGCGCCACACCACCGAGAACGGTCAAGCCACGGTGACCATTCAGGTGATCGGGCGGGACGGCGCGCGTAGGCAGACCATCGTCGAGCACGACAATCGGATCGTCGGCGAACCCGTGCTCCGCGATCTCGACGCCGACGGCCGAGACGAGCTGGTGGTGCCGCTGTCCCAGGGCGTGGTGAACTCCCGCTTCGTCATCTATCACGCCACCGGCGGCGACCCGGAGTTCGTCAACTCGGGGGAGCTGTTCGGTCTCGGCCCGGAACGGACGCCTAGCGGGTATGTCGCGATCGACGCCAGAGACGGTGCGGCGCACTGGGATATCGATTTCGCGACCTTCCAGGGCGCCCAGCTGCGGCGTGTGGTCACCGCACGGGTCGACCTGAGCAAGGACGCCGCCGGAAAGGTCTCGGGCACCTGTACGGTCGCGGACGCGGGTGGTCTCGCCGCCACCGGGCTGACACCGGACGAGGCCACCAAGCGGTTCTGCGCCGAGCCGATGGTGTTGCGGCACCTGCCATCCTGAGTTCTCAAATCCGGGCGCCCTTGGCGCGGTTGCAGGATCGGCACAGGATCTGCAGATTGCTCGCGCTGGTCGCGCCGCCGCGGCTGAGCGGGATGATGTGGTCGAATTCGAGGTAGTGGCCGTCGCCGCATTCGACGCATTTGCCACCGTCGCGTTGCCACACTTCGGCTTTCACCTCCTGCGGGATGCTGCGGGTGTCCAGCTGGCGCGGGGTGAGCACCAGCCGCTTGGCCACCCGCAGCGTGCCCTCCAACGCGGCGGCGACATAGTCGGGGTCACCCACCTCGAAGGTGGCTCCGCCGCGCGCCGAGGTGGCCCCGAGCACAACGGTATTGGCCTCAGCATGTACCGAAACGATTCGGGACCAAGGGATTTCGGTGCCGGTACCGGCCCCGACGAAGCGCAGCTTCTTATTGCTCGCCAGCAGGCGGCCCTCGGTGAACTTCGGTCCGCGGGCCAGCTGCCGGACGTGGACGGCGGGCAGATCCAGGTGCACCTTCTCCTCCGGATCCAGGTGCAGGCCGCGGGTGCGCACCTGCGGCAGCTCGCCGCCGCGCAGCCGGGACAGCGTGCGGCCCCGGTGCATTCGCCTGCGCAGCTCCTCGATCTGCGGCCCGTACAGGCCCAATTCGGCGATCGCGTGCTCGAAGGCGTCCAGCTCCGCCTGTTCGATCTCGCCGTCCGCGAACGCGAAGGTCACCAGGCGCTCCACATAGGTGAGTCCCATGTCGCGCAACGCGTTACGGCCCGCGTCCGCCGAAATCCGCTGGTAGCGCAGCGAGGCCCACAGCTCCGCCCATTCGGGCCCGCGCGCGCCGGAGCCGGTCAGCACCCGCCAGGCGCGGGAATGCCAGTGGGTCAGGAACTCCTCGATCTCCGCAGCGCAGCTCTGACACGGCACGGTTCCGCCGAACAGTTTGCGCCGCAACGGATTACCGCACCTGGCGCAGTTCCCGGGGCGCAGTGGCGGGGGAGTGAACGTCGATCCGGTCCATTCCGTGCCATCCCACCAGCGCAGTCCGGGCCGACCCTCCGGATCCGGATGCCAGTCCGCCAGTTCGGGATTCGGCGGCGGCGCGGGCGGTATCTCGATCGTGCGCCGATCCAGTTCGACCCGCCGGACCGGATCGGTCCGACGGTGTTCGGCATCGCCGTGCCCGCTGGAGCGAGTGTGACCCTCGGCCGGACCGTGGCGCCGGCCGGATGCGGCCGACCCGCTGTCGGCTCGATGGGTGCCGTCGGATCGGTCCTCGGCCGCGCCGAGTCCGTCTGCCGCCGAGCCGGATTCATGGCGCGAGCCCGCCCGCGCGTTCGGCTCGTCGACCCGCACGCCGAATTCGGTGACCAATCCGGCGAGGCCGTTGTCCCAGCCCTGTGCGACGGCACGGAAGCGCCACCCGCCGTCGCGCCGGTAGAACTCGCCGAACACCATCGCCGTCACCGGATCGGGCGCATCGATCTCGAAGGTCAGCGCGGGACCGTCGGCATCGTGCACGGTGACGGCCAAACCCGCGAGATCGCCGAAGGTTCCGTCGTCCACCGAGCCTGCGATGACGATGCGCTCGACATCGGGTTCGGTGCGCGGCAGCGAGACGCTCAGCCGGGCGGTGCGCGGCGCGGGTTCCTGGTCGAGCGTCACCGCCTGCGAGATGTGCCGGGGCGCGTTGTAGAACACCAGATCCCGGTCGGCACGCACCCGGCCCGAACCGTCGAGCAACAGCGCGTTCGCATCGATGACCGGTCCGGACCGCCATGAAACAACCACGGCGAGAAGCGATGTCGGGATCGGTGCGTTGGCGCCTTTGCTGAGTTTCATCGTCCTCGAACTATGCCACGCGCCTCCGACACACCGATCGCGGCGGCGTGTTTGTTCGGCGATCCGTGCGATTACCGGGCGGTGGCCGCGCGATAGGTGGCCGCGGCCTTCAGCACCATCTCGCGGTACTCGTCCTCGGCGTCGGAGTCGAGCACGATGGCGCCGCCCGCGCCGATCCGCCAGCGCCCGGCGTAGCGCACCGCGGTGCGGATGACGATATTGAGGTCGGCGGTGCCGCCGAGCCCGAGGAATCCGATGGTGCCCGAATAGATCCCGCGCGCTTCGGTTTCCAGCTCGTCGATGATCTCCATGGTGCGCAGTTTCGGCGCGCCGGTCATCGAGCCGCCGGGGAAGCAGGCGCGCAGCAGATCGACCGCGTCCACGTCGCGGCGCAGGGTGCCGCGCACCGTCGAAACCAGTTGGTGCATGGTCGCGTACGCCTCGGTGGCCATCAGCTTCGGCACGTGCACGCTGCCGATCCGGCAGACCCGCCCGAGGTCGTTGCGCAGCAGGTCGACGATCATCAGGTTCTCGGCCCTGGTCTTGGGGCTGTCGGCGAGTTCGCGCCGTAGTCGCTCGTCCTCGTCCGGGGTCGCGCCGCGCGGCGCGGTGCCCTTGATCGGTTTGCTCTCCACCGTGCGGGCCCGGTCCACCTTGAGGAAGCGTTCCGGTGACGAGCAGGCGATGTCGAGGTCGGCGAAGCGCAGATACGCCGCGTACGGCGCCGGATTGCAGCGGCGCAGCGCGCGGTAGAAGGTGAGTCCGTCGGCGTCGATATCGGTGACGGCGCTGTCGGAGATGGTGATCTCGTACGATTCGCCCGCCCGTAATCGCCGCTGGCACACCGCGATATCGGTGAGGTAGCGCTGCTTGCCCCGGGTGAGCAGGGCCGCGACCTCCCCGGGATCGGTGACCGCCGCGAGCTCGGGCGGATTCGCCCATGTGGGCAGCGATTCCAGGATCTCCCTGGTGTCGCGCAGCCAATCCGCCCCCGCCCGAACGGCATCCGGCGCCGGTTCGGTGAGGGCCAGCAGATGGGTCCGGCGGGCGACGTGGTCGACGACGACCAACCGGTCCGCGAAGATCCACTGCGCGTCCGGTGTCGGCGCTCGGTGCGCGGCCCGCGCCCCGCAGTCGGCCTTCACCTCGTAGCCGAGGTATCCGACGTATCCGCCCGCGAAATCGAATGGCAGCTCCGGTATTTCGGCGCGCCGCAGCCGCAGTTGCGCACCCAGGTAATCCAGGATGCCGCCCTCGACGGTGCGCCGGTGGCCGTCCGCGGACTCCACCACCACCGCGCCGTCGCCGACCCGGTACCGCACCACCTCCGCGCCAGGGCCACTGGCGTCGCCGAGGAAGGAGAACCGGTCGAGGCCGGGTTCGACGTACTCGCTGTCGAGCCAGAACGCCGTCGGCGAATCCCCGTACAGCCGAACGAAAGCCGCCTCGGAATCGACGGCCCGCTCGATCACCTCGTGGCCGACGATCCACGGTCGCTCGAATCGCGCACTGTCGCGGGCGGTTTCGACCGGACGCCGGGCAGGCGCGCCCAGCACCGCGTAGCTTTCCTGCCGCGTGGCCCGGTTCGGCTGCGCCGCGGTGAGTTTCGCGAAGTTCCGGAACAGTGCCGCACCGTATTCACTGGCGACGGATTCGGGATGGAACTGCACCCCCCACTGCGGCCGGTGCCGGTGCCGCACGCCCATGATCACCCCGTCGGCCGCCTCGGCGGTTATCTCCAGGCAGTCCGGCAGCGGGCGCAGCGCGGCCAGCGAGTGGTAGCGCACCACGGTGAAATCCTGTGGCAGCCCCTCGAACAGATCGATTCCGTCGTGCTCGACCGTCTCCAGATATCCGTGCCGCGGCACCGGCGCGGGACCGACCCGGCCGCCCGCGGCGACCACGATGCCCTGATGCCCCAGGCATACCCCGAGCAACGGCAGCTCGGACTCCCGGATCACCGCCGCGGAGATCCCGATATCGCGCCGCACGTCCGGCCGCCCGGGACCCGGTGAGATCACCACATTGTCGAACCGCGCCAGCTCCAACCGCTCGACCGAGCCCGCCTCGTCATTGCGCACCACGGTCGGCTCGACGCCGTTCACCTCGCTGATCAGCTGATACAGGTTGTAGGTGAACGAGTCGTAATTGTCGATGAGCAACGTGCGCATGGTGCCCGCAGCGTACGCCCAGGCCCGTGCCGGAAACTGTGGTCACCTGACATCAGTTTACGGAGGCGGTGGTGCAGAATGTTGGGCATGTCTACTTCGCAACCGGTCGACGTCGACCAGGCCGTCGTCGATTTCGCCGCCGTCGGTCGGTGGATGGATGAGCAGGGCCTGCCAGCGGGCGAATTCGAGCGGGTGGTCGCGCTCGGCGGCGGCACCCAGAACGTCATGTTGCGCTTCACCAGGGGCGGCCGCGACTATGTGCTGCGTCGCGGCCCGAAACATCTGCGCGCCAAGAGCAATGACGTCATCGGACGCGAGGCCAAGGTGCTCGGGGCGCTCACCGGAACCGATGTGCTCGCGCCGCGGGTGATCGCGGCCTGCCTCGACGAATCGGTCATCGGCGCGGTCTTCTACCTGATGGAACCCATCAACGGCTTCAACCCGCAGAACGAACTGCCCGAGTTGTACGCGTCGGATCCGGAGGCGCGCAGGCAGATGGGTCTGTCCGCGGTCGAGGCCATCGCCCGGCTCGGCGCGGTCGACTACACCGCCATCGGCCTCGCCGATTTCGGTAAGCCGGAGGGTTTCCTGGAACGTCAGGTCCCGCGCTGGCTCGGTGAGCTGGAGTCGTACTCCGCCAACGCCGGATATCCGGGCCCGGAGATTCCCGGCGTGCAACGGGTCGGCGAATGGCTCGATCGCAACCGGCCCGCCACGTGGACGCCCGGCATCCTGCACGGCGACTGCCATCTGGCCAACATCCTCTTCTCCTATGACGAGCCGAAGGTGCTCGCGCTGGTCGACTGGGAGATGTCGACGATCGGCGATCCGCTGCTCGACCTCGGCTGGCAGATCGCGACCCGGCCGGAACCAGGCACCACCGGATCCGCGCTGATCGGCACGCTCGGCCCGGCGGGCGGGCTGCCGACGCCCGCGGAGATGGTCGCGCACTACGGCAAGTTCTCCGATCGCGATCTCAGCTCGATCACCTGGTACACCGTGCTCGCCTGCTTCAAGCTCGGAATCGTCTTGGAGGGCACGCACGCTCGCGCGTTCGCGGGCAAGGCGCCCAAGCAGGTCGGCGATTTCCTGCACGCGATCACCTTGGAGCTCTTCGAGCAGGCCCATCGTCTGATGGAGTGACCGGATCTCGCCGAATTCTGGCGTGATATCTATCGCCGATCAAATGCTGCCACGGATATCTTCGGCGGCATGCCGATCGTTCCCGATACGAAGAACTGGACCTGGGTACTCGAACGGGCCTGTCCCGAATGCGGTTTCGACGCGGGCGCCACCGCGTACGAGGCCGTGCCCGAGCTGACCCGCGATGTCGCGCGCCGCTTCGCGACGGTGCTGCGTCGTCCCGACGCCGCCGTGCGCCCCGACGAATCCACTTGGTCGGCCCTGGAATACGGCGCGCACGTGCGTGACGTGTGCCGTCTCTTCGATCAACGACTCGGTTTGATGCTGGCGGGCACCCCGGGCGGCGCGGTCCCGAAGTTCGCGAACTGGGATCAGGACGAGACCGCGATCGCCGACGGCTACGCCACCCAGGATCCGGCCGCGGTGTCGGCCGATTTGTCCGCAGCCGCCGAAATCGTCGCGCACAGCTTCGAGTCCGTGCCCGCCGCCGAGCGTGCCAAGCAGGGCGCCCGCAGCGATGGCGCGACTTTCACGGTGGACTCCTTCGCCCGCTACTTCATCCACGACCTGGTGCATCACGCATACGACGTCAAAGGATGAGGTTTCTGGAACGCGTTCAAGTCGGTAGGTGAGTGGTACGGACGAATTTTCGACGCAGTACTAGAACGCGTTCCACTTTTCTCGTAGTGTGGGTGCAGTCACATATAAGCACGTGCATGCGAGAGGGCCGACGGGAATGAAGACGAAGGGCGCGATCCTGTGGGGGATCGATCAGGAATGGTCGGTCGAGGAGATCGAGGTCGGTGATCCGGTCGCGGGCGAGGTGCAGATCCAGTTGGAGACCGCCGGAATGTGCCACTCCGACCACCACATCGTGACAGGTGCGACCCCGATGCCCGCCTTCCCGGTGATGGGAGGCCACGAGGGCGCGGGCGTGATCACCAAACTCGGCCCGAACGTGCCGTCGGACCTACAGGTCGGCGATCATGTGGTGCTGTCGTTCATACCCGCCTGCGGACGCTGCCCGGCCTGCGTCGCCGGGCATATGGCGCTGTGCGATCTGGGGATGGGGCTGCTGTCCGGCCTCGCCGTCAGCGACGGCACCTACCGGATCCAGGCGCGCGGCCAGAACGTCATCCCGATGTGCCTGCTCGGCACCTTCTCGCCCTATATGACCGTGCACCACACCTCCGTCGTGAAGATCGACCCCACCGTCCCGTTCGAGGTGGCCTGCCTCGTCGGCTGCGGCGTCCCAACGGGTTTCGGCTCGTCGACGCATGTGGCGAATGTGATGCCCGGCGATACCGTCGTCGTCGCGGGCATCGGCGGCGTCGGGATGAGCGCGCTGCAGGGCGCGGTACTGTCCGGCGCGGAGAAGGTCGTCGCGATCGATCCGAATCCGTGGAAACTCGAGCAGGCGCAGAAATTCGGTGCGACCCACACCTATCCGTCGATGGCCGAGGCGATCGTGCCGCTGATGGACGCCACCGAGGGCCGGATGGCGGAGAAGGTCATCCTCACCATGGGTGAGATGCACGGCGATTACATCGAGGAGGGCCTGCTGCTCACCGCCAAGGCGGGCACCCTCGTCGTCACCTCGATGGGCCGGATGGACGCCTTCGACGTGAAGATGAACAGCTTCCTGCTCTCGATGCTGCAGAAGACCGTCAAGGGCTGTATCTTCGGCGGCGGCAATGCGCGCCTTGACATTCCGCGCCTGCTGCGCATGTACAAGGCGGGCCAGCTGAACCTCGACGATATGGTCACCCGCTCCTACCGCCTGGAGGACATCAACCAGGGCTACCGGGACATGCTGGACGGCAAGAACATTCGCGGCATCATCAAGTACACCGACGCCGACCGGGCCTGACGCCCCGGCCGCTGCACGCCGAATCGGCGCGCTCGTAGGTGGTTGCGCCGCTACGACGTGCGGAATCGCCCGAGGTGGGCGAGTGGTGCGTTGCCATGCGGCGTCGCGTGTCGCACGACACGGAACGGTGCCGCACTCCGTCTTCGAACCTCACACTTGCTGTTTCGTGTGTGCGGTTCGAAGACGGGGTGCGGCACCGAATTATCTACTGACTCAAAGGTAGACGCGAGAAGCGAGCCGTTCACCGCAGCCGGCTCCCGCCACGCGTCGGCGTCGGGTCAGTTGGCCCGCAGGTGTGCGGCGCTGCTGCCGGTGATGTTCAGGTCGACGCACGAGTAGAAGGCGTTCGCGGTATCGGCGATGTTCCAGATGCCGATCAGCTTCTGCCGTCCGGTGAAGTTGCCGAGATCCACGGTGTGGGTGACGGTTTCGGGGGGCTGACTGTCGTTGCCGTCCTCGACGGCGACGCGGGTGTCGCCGATCCAGTACTCCCAGTTCAGCGTCCGGTGCCGGGCGGTGAAGGTCCAGGTGAAGGTTATCGAGTTGCCGGTCTGGTAGACCTGCCAGGGTTTGCTGTCGTCGTCCAGGTCGGCCCAGCGTGGATCGCCCGCGCTGCAGTTGAGTTGCCCTTTCGGTCCCTCGACGCTCTGTGGCTCCCATTTGATTGGGCCGCAAGGCAATTGGTCTCGAGCGCACTGGGCCTGACGGCTCGCGGGCGAGGAGATGTAGCCGTGCGCGCTCGCCGTTGCGGCGGGCAGGATGGCGACGATGAAGGGGGCGATACCGACGGCACCGACTAAGGACAGGATGCGGTGACGAAACATGTTCTATTCCTGAGATTGCTCGTATATCCGTTCCGGGACCGGCCCTGGGTTAATTGGAATCTGAACAATAAATCGCCGTCGCCGAGCCGGTCGAGCCTCCCAGGAGTGGGGAGGCTCGACTGGGGAGCGCGCAGGTGACGGCCCATGGCGGCGCCTCGGCCACGGATGCGTTGGGGCCGAGGCGGATTCCGCAAACGACCGGCACCTGGCTAATTACGACCATTCGGCCCGTTATCGTTGCCGCTCCATCTTCCATGTGAAACGATTGCGGTTCGTGCTGGACAATCACCGCCGACCCGGTACAGCGTCGTGCCCAATCATCTCCGCTTGATGCGGCGCTCGGATCGGCGTGGATTTGCTACGGAATCGGCTTCGCTGGCAGGGGAGTACCGCCGTGAGTGAACACACGTTGAACACGGATGACGACACGAGAGCGGGAGTTGTCGACATCGTCGTCGAAATCCCGATCGAGGCAATCGACAATGGAGGCGCGCTTCGGGTACGCGCCGAGAACTGTGCACACACGCGGGTGCTCGCCAATACCGAAACTGAGCTGCCACCGATCTTGGTGCACCGCGGCACCATGCAGCTCATCGACGGTGCCCATCGACTACAGGCGGCTAAATCGAAGGGCGCCAGGGTAATCCGGGCCCGGTTCTTCGACGGCACCGAACAGGAGGCGTTCGTGCTCGCGGTGCGGGCCAATATCGCCCACGGCATGCCGCTGACCACGGTGGATCGAAAGGCCGCCGCGCTGCGCATCATGCGCATGTATCCGCTGTGGTCGGACCGCAAGATCGCCGAGGTCACCGGATTGGACCACAAAACCGTCGGCGCGGTGCGCAGACAGTCCGCTGGGGACGTTCCCCAGACCGGACACCGGCTCGGCCGCGACGGCCGGATGCGCCGGGTGCGCGGCACCGCGGATCGTAAGGGCTGCAAGACAACTCGAAAACGCACCGGGGTGCCGCAACCAGCGCCGGAGCCGGAGCCGCTGCCCGCGCAGCCGGTGTGTTCCGCGGCGCTGCTGCAGAGCCTGCGCCGCGATCCGTCGCTGCGGCTCACCGAGACCGGCCGAATGCTGTTGCGCTGGCTGGACGCCAGTCCGCGCACGCCGACGCAGTCGGTGGACCTCGCCGACCGGATCCCGGAGCACTGTCTGAACGTCATCCTCGATATGGCCAGGCAGAACGCGGCCAACTGGCAGGGTTTCGCGGCCCGGATAGGTGACCGTTTGCAATCCAGGACCCGGAAAGGACCGCCGTCGGAATACGTGGCATAGCCGTCGAATTCGGATTTCTGCGCAGAGTGCGCAGAATCCGGGCGATCCCGGACGTCGCGAGTTGGCAATCGGGAACGGCGGTACCGTATTTCTCGGGTGCGCCGCTCGGCGTAGACCACGCTATGGTCTGCGCCGAGGGCGGGCTCGTCGGCAACTGCCCGACCTTTCATTATCGCACGGCTCCGGAATCGCAATACTGCATTCGCCGGAATCGCAAAGCATTTGGTGCCGAACCTATTCGGCGTAAATGCGGGTTTCGTTTCGGCAATTGAATTCTCGGCCGTCGCCGAGATGATTAGGATTCGCTCGGGCAAATCTCCGCGCACACCCCCGTCCCCACTAATCCCCACTCGAAAGTAACGGCCCGAGTGTGGTTCTACTTGGGCATGAATTCCGCACATCGAAGGGCATCTCGCTATACCGCGGCAGCGGTATCCGCGGTGCTGGCATCGTTTTTCGTGACCAGCTCCGCGATCGCGCAGCCGCCGACGACACCGACAACTCCACCGAGCTCACCGTCCGCGCCGGCCACGCCGACGACACCGGCCGCCCCGACGAAACCGACGACACCGGCCGCCCCGTCCACCTCCGCCCCCAAACCGCCCGCGCCGCGTCCGGTGCCACCGAGCAGCTCGACCCGGCCGTCCATTCCGGTGGTGCCCGCAACGCCGACCACTCCGTCCGTGCCGCAACCGATTCCGCCGAAGCCGCCCACCGGCTCGTACACCGGCTCCGAATTGGGCGCCGTGCCAAAGGATGTGCTGAAGGACCCGCAGGGCAGCGTCACCCAGGTGACGCCGAAGCAACCGCTGCCCGCGCCACCGGGTATCGCCACCGAACCGTCCGCCGCGGCGCAGGCGCAGGCCGACGGCGTCAAGAAGGTATTCGGTGACGTGCCAGGCGAACTCGTCGTCGACAAGGTGCTTCCGGTCGGCGACGGCTCCACCGTCCGGCTGCGGCAGGAAATCGATGGCATCCCGGTCTTCGGCGCCGCCGCCTCGGAGTCGCTGGCCGCCGACGGCTCGCTGCTCTCGGTGACCGGTGCGCTGGCGACCAAGTCGCAGGGCAGCTACCCGGCCGACGCGGCGACCCCGCCCGACGAGGTGGGCGCCACCGCGCTGCAGGCGCTCGTCGACCAGACCAAGGTATCGGCCGACAAGTTCTCCGTCGTCGAGACGAAGGCCAACTGGTACGCCCCGAAGCTGGCCGCCCTGCACGATGCGGCGAGCGTCGCGGTTCCCGCGTACAAGGTCGATATCAAGGGCGACGGCAAGAAGGGCGAGGAGCCGGGGCGGTGGATCGTCTTCGTCGACGCCAACGACACCGGCAAGGTGCTCGACAGTTGGAGCAACACAGAGCATCTCAACCGTGTGATCTGCGATGCGGCCGAGGCGCAGGTCGACCTGAATGGTGCGACCGACCCGACCATGTGCGGCACCCCCGACGGATTCCAGGCCACCAGGACCGAGGGGCAGGACCCGTCCGGCATCGATGATGTCGACGCCGTCTACAACTGGTTCGGCACGACGGAGAACTTCTACGCGACGTACACGCCGTTGAAAAGCCTGACCGACCTCATCGGCAGCGATACCGGTGACGGCAACGGAAGGGCGTTGCGCGGCACCGTTCGCATCTGCTCGCTCGATCAGTGCCCGTACCCGAACGCCTTCTGGAACGAGGGCCATATGGCCTACGGCGAGGGCGTCACCACCGAGGACATCACCGGCCACGAGCTCACCCACGGCGTGACCGAGAAGCTCAACGGCCTGATCTACCGCGACGATTCGGGGGCGATCAACGAGTCGATGTCGGATGTCTTCGGCGAGTTCACCTTCCTGACCGATACGGCCAACCCGTGCAACACCGATGCCAACCGGTGGCAGCTCGGCGCATGCAGCTCCCTCGGCGTGATCCGCGATATGCGCGACCCGCACGCACATCAGCAGCCCGACACCTACCAGGGCCAGTACTGGTACACCGACACCAGCAACCAGTCGCGGCTGGTCCACATCAACAGCGGTGTCGGCAACAAGGCGGCCGAGCTGATGGTGGACGGCGGCACGCTGAACGGCACCTCGGTCACCGGTATCGGCATTCCGAAGACGGCCGCGCTGTACTACACGACGCAGACGCTGCTGACCCCGAACGCCACCTACGGAACGCTGGGTAGCACGCTGCGTCAGGCGTGCAGCACCAACGTGCAGAACCATGTCGCCGGAACGACGGCCGAAGACTGCGTCCAGGTGGGTAATGCCGTGAAGGCCGTTGCCATGCCGAGTCTTCAGGTCAACACGTGAGCAGTTCGGCGTCGATCACGGATCGGGCGTTTCCCGCCGCCACCTCGGGCACGGAAACGTCCGATCTCGTCGCGTAATCACCCGTAATCCCTTGTGAGGTCCCCGATGTCAGCCAAGTCCACCCGATATCTGGTCACCACGATGACGGCCGTCGGCGTCGCCGCGGGCCTCGCCGCCGCGCCGGCCCCCGCACATGCGGGAACCGCCGGCTGCGCAACAACTTTCAACCTGTTCATCCCCGGCACCTGGGAGACCGACGAACACGCCGATCCCACCCGGCCCACCGGGATGCTCGGGCCGATCGCCGAGGCGCTCCAGCGCGCGCACGGCACCGACTCCGACATCTACTTCACCCCGTACATGGCGCGCGCCTTCGACAACGGCCATACGTATGCCGACAGCAAGTCCACCGCGCTGAGCAATGCGCGGACCGCGCTGCGTAACTACGAAACGCGGTGCCCAGCGGCGAGATTCACCATCACCGGATACAGTCAGGGCGCCGATGCGGCGGGTGATCTCGCCGCCGATATCGGCAACGGCCGCGGCCCGGTATCCGCCGACCGGGTGATCGCGGTGGGGCTGCTCGCCGATCCGGGCGCGGGGACCAACGGCGAATCGGAGGTCGGGCCGCGTTCGTCCGGCACCGGCATCGCCGATCCGCGGGCCGAGGGTATGGGCAAACTGTCCGGGCGGGTGGTCTCGATCTGCGATCCCGGTGACCTGTACTGCTCGATCGAGAAGGGCGACAACCCGTTTCTGGGATTGCTGGGTTCGGTGCTCAGCAAGACCCGCGCCGACGGCTCTCGCTTGGCGAGCGCGCTGACCTCGGATTTCTCCAAGGCCGATCTGCCCGGTCTGGTCGCGGCCCTCAATGATCTGACCGCGGCCCTCGACGCGCGCGACGGTCTCGATCTGACTCGGATACGAAGCAGCGCAGGGAAATTGGCGGGCACCATCGATCCGCTCGCGGATCTGCTCGGCTCCGGCGCGGTGAATCAGGCCGCCACCGCGCGGCTCGACGCGGCACCGGCCGGGTCGCCGGAGAACAGCGCGGGCCAGGTGCTCGCGGGCGCCGCGCAGTCCGATCTGACCGACGCCGCGTCGGCGCTGCGGTCGATCACCGCTACCGCCGACCGGCTGCTGAACGGCGGAACCGCAACGTTGCCAATGGATTCGCCCGACGCCACCGCATTGAACAGCGCGATCGATGCGCTGAGCGGCCAGCTCGCGCCGCTCACCGCGACGCCACCCGACGTGCTCGGCTCGGCGTCCGGAATCCTCCCGACGCTCAAGACCAGCGCGTTCGTCGATCAGACCCTGGATGCCGTATCCGCGGTGTCGACAATGGATTTCGCCGGAATCGGGTCGGATATCGCCCTGCTGGTGCAGCAGGTGGCGACGGGAGATGCGCAGAGCGCCAGCCAAACCGCCACCGATCTGAACAATCGGTTCCAGCCCTTGCTGAAGGGATCCGTCGACTTCGACTGGATTTCGAAAATGCTGTCGGCGGCGCCCGATACCCGCGGCTACGCGAGCTCGATCGCGCGGCTGACCGCCATTCTGTCCAAGGTCGATTTCAGCAAGCTGGCCAAGATCGTCGGCCAGATCCAGGATGTCGCCACCTCGGTGGTCGCGAAGCTGGCCCCGCCGCCGGGACAGCGGCCCGATGCCGACGGTGCGGCCGCGGCATTGGCCGGGCTGAAACCGGTGGGCCGCGATCTGGCCGCGATGTTGCAGCAGGTGGACACCCAGACTCTGGCCGACGCGCTCGGTGGCCTACTCGCATACGGCGCAGTGGATTTCGGCGCGCTGATCGGTGACGGGTTGAGCGCCGCGACCTTCGTCACCTCGGGAGCCCATATCAACTACAACTCGCTCGTCGTCGACGACACCGGCCGCACCGCCATCCAGTGGCTCGGCGATTGGTTGAACGGGCAGATCGGCTGAGACGCGGCGGGCTCCGTCGCGACGGATCAGCCGACGTCGCGGCGGAGCCAGGTCACCTCGGCGCCGGATTCGTAACCGTAGCGGTAGATTTCGAGGTCCTCGTCCCACGGGGTGCCGATGGCGCGGTCGATTTCGGCGGCCAGGTCGTAGCCGGAGTAGCGGCCGAGTTCGCGGGCGGCCTGCAGCATGGCGCGCAGCCGCATCTCGCCGAGGATGACATCGCCGTTGGCGCTGGTCGAACCGTGCCACAGCCCGAGTCCGGGTACGAAGGTGTAGCGTTCGCCGTCCACGCCGTCGCTCGGCTCCTCGGTGACCTCGAAACGCAGTACGGGCCAGGACCGCAGCGCCTGGGCGATGCGCGATGCGGTGCCGACGGGACCGATCCATTCGCTGGTCGCGCGTAGCTGGCCGTCGGCGGGTTGCGCGGTCCAGCGCAGTTTGGCGGGTGCGCTCAGGGCGGAGGCCAGCGCCCACTCGACGTGCGGGCACAGCGCGGCGGGCGACGAGTGGATGTAGACCACACCCGCCGTCGCGTCCGCGAACTGACTCGATGCGCGCACCACTAACACCTCCAGCTTCGACGAGGACCGTCTTCCCCAACGACCCGTCGTACTGGCTGTGGCCCGAGTGTACTGGAGTGTCCGAAGTTACACGTGTTACTTCGGAACCGTGTTGCCGGTATGTGATGTCTCGGCGATCACGGCATCGCTGAACGGCGGCCAGGCCGCACGCGCCCAGTCGCCGAAATTCTCGTCGGTGAGCGCGAGACACGCCAGCGCCGACTCGGGGTCGACCCACAGAAATGTTCCCGACTGCCCGAAATGCCCATAAGTTCGAGCCGAATTCGTGGCACCCGTCCAATGCGGGGATTTCCCGTCGCGGATTTCGAATCCGAGACCCCAGTCATTGGGGCGCTGCGAACCGAAACCCGGAAGTACGCCGTTGAGTCCGGGGAACTGTACCGAGGTGGCCGCCGCGTGCATTTCCGGCGACACCAGCCGAGGTGTGAGCAATTCTGTCGCAAAAGCAGTCAGATCGCGCACGGTCGAGCGCGCGCCATGTCCTGCCGAACCGACCAGTTCCGAGGATTTCATGCCGAGTGGTTCGAAGACGGCATCGTGCAGATACTCCTCGAACGCGATGCCGGTCTGCTCGGCGACGAATGCGGCCAGCAACTCGAATCCGGTGCTGGAGTAGATCCGCTTGGCGCCCGGCGCGGCCAGCAGATCGGCGCTGTCGAAGGCGACGCCGGAGGTGTGGGCCAGCAGATGACGCACGGTCGCGCCGGGCGCGCCCGCCGGTTGGTCGAGTTCGATCGCGCCCTCCTCGACGGCGATCAGCACCGCGTACGCGACCAGCGGCTTGGTGACGGAGGCCAGTGGGAAAACCAGATCGATATCGCCCTCGCTGGTCGCACCGCCGGAGGTGACGACCGCGGCGGCCGCATGCCGGGCCGGCCAATCGCGAATCTGCTCGAGAGAACGCACGCCGCGAGCCTACCGGCCGGAAGCCGATACCATCGGTACCACTATGAGCGCAGCACTCACCATCCACGGCGAGGTGGCCACCGGTTACGGTCCCGTCGCCGATGCCTTCCGGCGCAATTTCCAGCGGCACGGCGAGATCGGCGCGGCCGTCGCGGTTTTCGACGGCGACCGGCCCGTCGTCGATCTCTGGGCCGGTCATCGAGACCGGCGGCGCACAGTGCCGTGGGAGCGGGACACCATCGTTCCGGTGTTCTCCTCGACGAAGGGGATGGCGGCGTTCGTGCTCGCGACCCTGGTGTCGCGCGGCCTGCTGGATTACGAGCGGCCGGTGGCCGAATACTGGCCCGAATTCGCGGCGGAAGGCAAAGCCGCGGTGACGGTGCGGCAGTTGATCGACCACCAGGCCGGACTGTCCGGATTGGACACCGTAGTGAAGCTGCCGCAGATCGCCGACCTGGACGGACTGGCGAAGATCTTGGCCGCGCAGCGGCCCGCATGGCGGCCCGGCACCCGGCACGGCTATCACGCCATCACCCTCGGCCTGTATCAGGGCGAGTTGGTGCGCCGCGTCGACCCCGAGAAACGAACGCTCGGGCGGTTTTTCGCGGAGGAGATCGCGAAACCCCTAGGCCTGGACTTCTTCATCGGCTTGCCCGCCGACGAGCCGATGGACCGGATCGCGGTGCTCTCGGCCACCAAGGGCGTCGACATTCTCCGTTACGAGCGCGACCTGCCGCTGCGAATCGGTATCGATGTCTACCGTAAGCGCGGGCATTCGTATGCGGCGCTTACCAATCCACGCACCGGCGCACCTGCCCGGGCCACCCGTCGCGAATTCCTCGAAGTGGAGTTGCCGGGTTCCAACGGCGTCGGCAACGCCAGATCCCTCGCCCGGGTCTACGGTGCCGCCGCGGCGCGCACCGGTGCGCTGCCGATCGACAACGCGGTGCTCGACCGGCTCGCCGTCGGCGACACCGCGGACGACGTGCCCGCCGATGACCTTGTGTTGCATATGAAGAGCCGCTACCACCTCGGTTTCCGCAAGTCCCGCGGCACCTTCCGCTTCGGCTCGGACAAACGGGCCTACGGCACAACGGGACTCGGCGGCTCCTTCGGCTTCGCCGATCCGGCGACGGGTCTCGGCTTCGGCTATTCGATGAACCGCCTCGGCATGGCCGTACTCGACGACGTGCGCAGCAGGAATCTGCGCGCGGCGCTACTGCGCTGCCGGGGCTGATCGCTACTCGGCGAGCGCGTCGCGGATCAGCTCGACCGGATGCCATGCGGTGCGGCCCGCGCCGTGAAAGATCTGCTGGCGGCAGGAAACTCCGGTCGCGGCGACGACGGTGTCCGCGGGCTCGGCGGCCAGCGCCGGGAAGAGCCGGTCGCCGCCGACGTTCATCGACATCTGGTAGTGCTCCGATTCGAAGCCGAACGAGCCGGCCATACCGCAGCAACCGGAATCGATCTCCTCGACGCGCGCACCCGGAATCCGCCGCAGCAGCGCCATGGTCGCGGCCGTGCCCACCTCCGCCTTCTGATGGCAGTGGCCGTGGAAGACGATCCGCTTGCCCGCGAGCGGTGAATCGGCACGCAGGCGTAGCCGCCCGGCGTCGATCGCCTCGATCAGCAGTTCCTCCACCTGCCGCACCCGGTCCGCGACCGCTCGCACCGCCGCCGTGTCGGGCAGCAGCGCCGCGTGCTCGTCGCGCAGCATGAACAGGCATGAGGGTTCGCAGCCGACGATCGGTGAGCCTGGTTCGGTGTTCGCGAGCGAATCGATAAGTCCCGCAGCCTTTTTCCGCGCGTCATCGAGTAGGCCCTTGGACATGCTCGATCGGCCGCAGCAGCCGCCTGCGGCCAGATCGACCCGCCATCCGGCGCGCTCGAGCAGTTCGATGGCCGCGATGCCGATCCGCGGCTCGGTATAGGTGCTGAACGAATCGGCGAGCCAGTTGACGGTGCCCAGTGACGTTGCGGGCGCGGCACTTCGGTGGCGGAACCAGCGAATCAGGTTGCGCCGCTGGTAGACCGGCAATGGGCGGGCGTCCGTGATGCCGAGCGTGCGGTCCATGATGCGGCGCACCGGGCCGATCCGGCCGGGCAGGTTGGACAGCGGCGCGGTCGCCGAACCGAGCCGGTTGAGCAGCCGAATGGATCCGAAAACCTTTGCGCGCAAGGGTGTTCCGTGGATTTCGTGATGGTGCGCCAGAGCTTCGGCCTTCAGCGAAGCCATGTCTACGCTCATCGGGCATTCGCTCTTGCATGCCTTGCACATCAGGCACAGATCGAGGATGTCGTGCAGCCGCTCGTCGCCGAGCGCGGTATGCGGATCCGGTTCGGACAGCGCTTTCACCAGCGCGTTGGCTCGGCCGCGGGTGGCGTGCTCCTCGTTCTTCGTCGCGATATACGACGGGCACATCACGCCGGGACCGGCCTTGCGGCACAGGCCGATATTCATGCAGCGGTCCGCCGCGCCGCGCATACCGCCGACCACCTCGAACGTCAGCTTCGTCGCGATGGGCGGTGCGGGCGGCAGCGCGTCGCGGTCGCGCAGATGCTCGGTCATCGGCGGCGCGTCGACGATCTTGCCCGGATTCATGATGTTGCCGGGATCGAAGAGCCGCTTGACCTTTCGCATCGCCTCGTACAGTTCGTCGCCGAAGATGCCCGGATTGAATTCGCTGCGGGCCAGGCCGTCGCCGTGTTCGCTCGAGTTCACCCCGCCGTATTCGGCGACCAGATCCTTGATCGCCTCGGCGACCGTGCGCATCTTCACCACCTGATCCGGATCGGTGAGATCGACGAACGGTCGGATGTGCAGGCAGCCCACCGAACAGTGGCCGTAGAATCCGGCCGCCAGCTTGTGCGCGTCCAGAATCTCCTTGAACCGCTTGGTGTATTCGGCAAGGTGCCTCGGCTCGACGGCGGTGTCCTCCACGAAGGCGAGCGGGCGGCGGGTGCCCTCGCCCGCGGCCATCAGCAGGCCGAGGCTTGATTTACGGACCTTCAACAGTGCGGTCTGATCGGCAGGGGTCACCGCGCGCAGGGTGTGATACCCGTGCCCGTCGCGCCGCCACAGTTCATCGAGCCGGTCCAGTTTCGCGATCAGCTCGGTCTCGTCGTCGCCGGAGAACGAAACGAAAAGCAGCGCACCGGGATCGCCGACGAGAATTTCGCCGAGCGAGGCATATTCGATCTTCTGCCGGGACAGGTCGAGGATCGTTTTATCCATCAGCTCGACCTGATGCGGTTCGCAGCTCAGCGCATCGGTGGTGGCCTCGATGGCGCTGATGGCGTCGGCGAAATGGCCGACCGCGTACACCGTGTGCGCGGGCTTGGGCACCAGATCGACCAGCGCGTGCGTGACGATCAGCAGCGTGCCCTCCGCGCCGACCACGAACTTGGCCAGGTCGAACGGGCGGTCCGCGCCGAAACCCGCCAGCCTGTCGAGCCGGTAGCCGCCCGCCCGCCGCCAGAACACGGGCATCCCGGCTTCGATGATCTGTTCGTTCGCGCTGATCAGATCCGGAAGTGCTTGGTAGATACGGCCTTCCAAGGTCGGCCGGTGCGCGCGACGTTCAAGCTCGGCCTCGTCGACCGGCGCCAGCCGCACGCGCGAGCCGTCGGCGAGCACCGCGTCCAGCGCGCGGACATGATCGATGGTCATGCCGTAGGTGAGCGAGCCGCTGCCCGCGGAGTTGTTGCCGATCATCCCGCCGATGGTGGCCCGATTGCTGGTCGAGGTGTCCGGGCCGAACATCAGCCCGTGCGCGGCGGCGGCCCGGTTCAGCTGATCCTGCACCACCCCGGCCTCGACGAGCGCGGTGCGGGCCACCGGATCTATGTCGATGATCCGGTTCATGTGCCGGGACATATCGAGTACCAGCCCGGAGCCGACGGTCTGGCCCGCCAGGCTGGTGCCCGCGCCGCGCGCGACGATCGGCACGCCCTCGGTGCCCGCGGCCCGCACCGCCGCGGCGACATCGTCGGCATCGCGGGGAAATACCACGCCCATCGGCATGATCGAGTACATGCTGGCGTCGCGGGAGAAGAGGTGACGGGTGTATTCGTCGAAAGCGACCTCGCCGCTTATGGTTTCGCGGAGCGCCCGCTCCAGGCGCTCGGCGGTCGTATTCGATGTCATCGGATTCCTTGTGCTCCATTGGTTTTCGCGTCGGTGCCGAAAGTGGCGGCGCATCTCGCGCGGCTGCCAATCAGCCGAGCCGAGCGGCATCCGTTTCCGATTGGTCGTGCGGTACAACCGATTTGCTTTCAACAGTTGCGCCATCGGGGTAAGCGGATCGTTCGGCGGCCTCCGGTTGCGGCTGGGTCGCTGAAGTGCTTGTTGCCGCGCGCAATCGTTTTCGCAACGTCAGCACGAGGAGTGCGGCCACCCCGAATACCGCGCCGAAGAACGCTTGCGTGAGCGCGTAACCACCGCCGCTGAGGTCGCTGAGCCAACCGCCGAGATAGGGCCCGAAGAAACTGCCCAGGTTGCCGACCCCGTTGATCAGGCCCATGCCCGCGCCCGCGGCGGCGACCGGGGTGAGTTTGGTGACCGTGGCCCAGAACGGTCCGTACCAGGCGATCGACGCGGCGGTGCCGAAGATCATCGCCGCGAGCACCAGCCACTTCTGCTGTGCCGAAATCAAACTCGCGCCGCCGAGGATCGCCGCCGCGGTCGCGAGCACCAGCGACATGTGTGCGATATGTCCGCCCCGGCGGTCCGCCGAACGGCCGACGAGGATGATGGCGACGCCCGCGGCCAACTGCGGCAGTATCGCGACGAGACCCACCTTCATGTCGGTGTGGAATGCCTTTTTGAGCACGCTCGGCAGCCATAGCGTCAGGCCGAGCAGACCCATCTGCGTCAGGGTGTAGATCATCGCGAACTGCCAGACGATCGGGCTGGTCAGGGCCGCCTTGAAGGTGCCGCGATGCTGCAGCGGCTCACCCTCGGCCAGCCGGGATCGCTCGATGTAGTCGCGTTCGGCCTGGGAGAGCCAGCCCGCCTTGGCCGGGGTGTCGCGCACCACCGCAAGCCAGGCGATCAGCCCGACCACCAGCGGGGCGCCGCCCTGGATCAGGAACATCCAGCGCCAGTCCAGATAGGTGAGGATGACACCGGAGAACGGTGCCGCCACGATCGCCGCGATCGGCGTGTAGAGCTTGAAAATCGCGTAGGCCCTGCCCCTTTCGGCGAACGGGAACCACGACCGGATGGTCGTCATCAGCGCGGGCTGCACACCGCCCTCGGCGACGCCGAGCAGGAAGCGCGCGATCAGCAGCTGGCCGACGGAGTGGGTGAGGCCCGATGCCATGGCGGCGATGCTCCACAGCACCATCAGGATGGCGATCCACTGGCGCGCGCTCCAGCGTTCGGCGATGTAACCGCCGGGGATCTGCAGTAATAGGTAGCCCCAGAAGAAGATTCCGCTCGCCAGGCCCTGCTGGGACTTGCTGAGATGCAAATCGGTTTCGAGGTGGGGCAGCGCGAAACTGATATTGGTCCGGTCGATGTAACAGATGACGTAGATGAATACGACGATCGGCAAAATGTAGGTCCAGCGCTTCATTTCGGACAGGCGCCGGACGGGGGAAGTCCGCTCGATCAACGACCTACCTCCTCGTAGGTGACCGGCGCGATCGGCGCCGGGTATCGAATCCAGCTCTGCGAGCATGGGTGAGCCACTCGTTGCGGAGCATTTCTGAGTCGAAGATCGGATGCCGTCATCGGCGGACGTGCCCAGCAGGGAGCGAGAGAATTTGCGGGCCGAAAAACCTATCGGCCCAAGGTTATTCGGCGCGCAGCAGGTCGAGCGCGGCTTGCAGGCCCGCCGGGTCGACGGTGACGCCCGCCAGTTGCAGACCCATCTGGACGCCGGCGAGGGTTCCGGCCAGCATCAGGTCGTTGTAGGAACCGAGGTGGCCGATGCGGAACACCCGCCCGGCGAGTTTGCCGAGGCCCGCGCCGAGCGACATATCGAAGCGGTCCAAGATGATTCGGCGCACCTTGTCCGCGTCGTATTCGGGGCCGAGCAGTACGGCGGTGAGCACGCCGGAGTACTCGCGCGGGTCGGCGCAAAGGATTTCGAGTCCCCAGCCGTGGACGGCGGCCCGGGTAGCGGCGGCGTGGCGGCTGTGCCGCGCGAAAACATTAGGCAGACCCTCTTCTTCGAGGATCAGCAGGGCCTCGCGCAGTCCGTACAGCAGATTGGTGGTCGGGGTGTACGGGTAGAAACCGCGTTCGTTGGCGGTGAGGATGGGCGTCCAATCCCAGTAGGACTTCGGCAGCAGCGCGGATTGCCTTGCGGCGAGCGCTTTTTCGCTTATCGCATTGAAGCCCAGGCCCGGCGGCAGCATGAGGCCCTTCTGCGAGCAGCCGACCGTCACGTCGACACCCCACGCATCGTGGCGGTAGTCGATGGACCCGAGCGAGGAGATCGTGTCCACCAGCAGCAGCGCGGGATGGTCCGCGGCGTCGACGGCGGCCCGGATCTCCGGTATCCGGCTGGTCACTCCGGTCGATGTCTCGTTGTGCACCACCATCACCGCCGCGATGGTGTGCGCGGTATCCGCGGCGAGCCGATCGGCGACGGCGGCCGGATCGACGCCGCGTCGCCAGTCGCCGGGCACGAATTCGACTGCGAGCCCGAGGCGTTCGGCCATCTCCCGCCAAAGGCTCGCGAAGTGACCGGTTTCGAAGGCCAGCACCCGGTCGCCGGGGGAGAGGGTGTTCACCAGCGCCGCCTCCCATGCGCCGGTGCCGGAAGACGGATAGATGACCACCGGGCCGCCGGTGCCGAACACCGGTTTGAGCTTGTCCATCAAATGTATTGCGAGTTCGGCGAATTCGGGTCCGCGGTGGTCGATGGTCGGTCGCGCGATGGCCTGCAGCACGCGATCGGGGACGTTGGTGGGGCCGGGAATCTGCAGGAAATGCCGTCCACTGTGCGGGGTGATCACTATCGGGTTCCATTCTGTGCCGTGAGATGGCACACTGTTCCGCAAGAAGGTTCAGCAAGGGTAGGGATGCCCAATCGAGGAGTCAAGGCTTTGCGGAACGTGCTGAATACATTGCGGGTGCTGGAGGAGGTCGCGGCCCGGCAGCCGGTCGGGGTCGGTGAATTGGCGCGCGTCCTGGACATGCCGAAAAGTTCGGTGCAGCGCGCGCTGGTCACCCTCGATACGGCCGGGTGGATTCGTCCCGCATCCGGTGAGGTCACCCGGTGGGTGCTCACCACGAAGGCGCTCGCGGTGGGCGGCCGGGCCGGCGGCGATCTCGGGCTGCGCGGCGCCGCGCTGCCGATCATGGAGGATCTGCGCAGGCGCACCGGGGAGACGATCCATCTCACCGTGCCGGAGGACGGCAAGATGGTGCTCATCGAGCGACTGGAAACCGATAAGCCGGTCCGCACGAATATGGCTCTGGGACACTCACTTCCGTTACACGCCTCCGCCAACGGCAAGGCGGTGCTCGCCTACGCCGACCCGGAGACCGTCCGGCGCCTCCTCGCCGCCGAACTCCCGCGCTACACCGACACCACCGTCACCGACCCGGACCGACTGCGCGCCGAACTCGCTGCCATCCGCACCAGAGGCTTCGCCGTCAACCGCGGCGAATGGCGCTCCGACGTAGGCGCCGTCGCCGCCGCCGTCCGCACCCCCGACGCCACCCCCATCGCCAGCCTCAGCGTCAACCTCCCCATCGGCCGCCTGACCCCCGACTCCGAACCCACCTTCGGCACCGCCGTCCACGAAGCCGCCCAAACCCTCAGCACCCGACTGGGTTAGCGGCGTTACCTTTTCGAGCGCTCGAGGTGCGACGATGAGCGGCCGCTCGGCCGCGTTCAGCATCGCCAGCACCTTCTCCGCTTGCGCGCGGGTCGCGGCCGGACGCTGCACCGGCAACGGCTCGTAGGTGTCGATATCGAACTCGATCTCGGCCAGTTGCACATCGATCGGTAGGTCGATCAACACCGGGCCGGGACGGCCTTCGCGCATCAGCCGGAACGCCTTCTGGAAGGTGCCGGGCACTTGGGCGGCCTCCAACACCGTGACCGCCCACTTGGTCACCGGCGCCGCGATCGCGGCGATATCGACCGCCTGGAAATCCTCCTTATGCAGCTTGGCGACCGGCGCTTGCCCGGTGATGCACAGGATCGGGACCGAATCCGCGCTGGCCGAATACAATCCGGTGACCATATCGGTCCCCGCCGGACCCGAAGTCCCGACACAGACACCGATATTCCCCGCCGCCGCCCGCGTGTACCCCTCGGCCATATGCGAGGCCGCCTCCACATGCCGCGCCAGCACATGCCCGATCCCACCGTGGGCCTTCAACGCACTGTAGAACGGGTTGATCGCCGCCCCCGGCAACCCGAAAGCCTGTGTAGCCCCTTCCTTTTCCAGAATCAACACAGCAGCGTCAACCGCACGCATTCGAACCATCGTCAGTTCACCTTCGCCCGCCCGCTGAGCCGCTCCACCCCGCGCAGCAGCGCGCTGTGGTCGAGCGCCCCATCGCCGTTCGCCTTGGCGGCGGCCATCAATTGGGTGACCAGCGCGCCCACCGGCAGCACCACACCGGCCTGCCGCGCGGCGTCGGACACGATGCCCAAATCCTTGTGGTGCAGGTCGATTCGGAATCCGGGCTGGAAGGCGCGGGCCAGCATGGTGTCCTGCTTCAGCTCGAGCACCCGCGAACCGGCCAGCCCGCCGCCGAGCACCCGCAGCGCCGCCTCGGTGTCGACACCGTATGTCTCCAGGAACACGATGGCCTCGGCCAGCGCCTGGATATTGGCGGCGACGATCAGTTGGTTGGCCGCCTTGACGGTCTGACCGGAACCGCTGGGGCCAACGTGCACAACGGTTTTGCCCACCGCGTCGAAGATCGGCCGCGCCCGCTCGAAGTCGGCATCGGCGCCACCGACCGCGATGGACAGCGTCGCGCCGACCGCACCCGCCTCACCGCCGGAGACCGGCGCGTCCAGCATCCGGAGACCGGATTCGGCTGCCTGACGGGCGAATTCGGCCGCGACGTCGGGACGGATGGTGGAGAAGTCGATGATCAGCGCGCCCGCTTCGGCGCTGTCGAAGACGCCCTTCTCGCCGGTCAGCACCGCGCGCACGTCGGGCGAGTCGGGCACCATCACGCAGATCACCTCCGCGCCGCGAACCGCGTCGGCGATCGAGGTCGCGGCACGCCCGCCCGCCGCGACCAGCGGCGCGGCCTTCGCGGCCGTGCGGTTGTACCCGGTGACTCGGTGACCCGCATTGGCCAGGTGCACGGCCATCGGGCTGCCCATGATGCCCAATCCGATGAAGGCGATATCGGGCCCGCCCGTCGCCCGGCCACCGCCCCTCATCGAATCGCTTCGCGATGCTGTAGTCATTTCGTATCCCTAGAGTTATTGCTGGACAATGGTTTTCAGTCGCCATCGGCGGCGCGGCGGTCGCGCGGCAGCCAGTCGAAGCTGTCGGCGGTGGCGCCGGAGGGCCGGTATTCGAGTCCGACCCAGCCACGGTAGCCGCGAGTCCACAACTCGGTGAGCTGACGCGACAACGGCAGTTCGCCGCTGCCCGGTTCGTTCCGGCCCGGATGGTCGGCGATCTGGACGTGGGCGATCCGGCCGGTGTGTTCGGCGATGACCTTGTCGACGTCGTCGCCGTTGACCGCCAGGTGGTAGAGGTCGGCGAGCAGTCCGAGATTCGTTGCGCCCGTGGCGGTCTGCACCCGGTCCAGGACGGCGAGGGCGTGCGCGGCGGTGCGCAGCGGGTAGCGGTCGGCGCCGCTGACCGGCTCGACGAGGACGGTGCCGCCGATGCGGTCGGCGGCCGCGGCCGCGGCGGCGAGGTTTTCCGTCGCCAACTCGTCCTGCTCCTCCGCCGATACTCCGACGATCCGATTTCCGTAGAGCGCGTTGAAGTTCCGGCAACCGAGTCGCTCGCCGATCCCGATTGTGACGTCGATATTGTCGCGAAATTCCGCGGATCGGGCCGGCCAGGAGACCAATCCGCGATCGCCGCCCGGCATATCGCCCGCGGCGAAGTTCAGTCCGGCCAGCGCGACACCCGCATCGGCGACGGCGCCGACGAACGCGTCGATCTCCGCGTCGCCGGGGACCGCGCTGTCGAACGGCCACCAGAACTCGACCGCGTCGAAGCCGGCCTGCCGCGCCGCCGCCGGGCGCGCGAGCACGGGTAGTTCGGTGAACAGGATCGAACAGTTGACCTCGTAGCGAAGCGTATGCCGCACAGTAGCTCCTTATTCCATAATACGGAAGAAAGATTCTGATATACGGAATATGCTAGAAGCCGGACTCCGGCCTCGTCAAGGAATGCCGAAGGTGTCGAGCGGTTTCCGGCCGCATCCGGGGGAGTCGGTAAACTTCCACCATCCGGAAACATGGAAGAGGCGAGTTGGTGACCGAAACCAAGGGGCGCGGCGGCGTCCAGTCGATCGAGCGCGCGTTCGGGCTGCTCGAGACCATGGCCGATGGGGGAGGGATGATGGGCCTTTCCCAGCTCGCCGCGGCGTCCGGCCTGCCGCTGCCGACCATCCACCGGCTGGTGCGCACGCTCGTCGACCTCGGCTACCTGCGGCAGGAGCCCTCGCGTCAGTACGTGCTCGGCCCGAAGCTGATCAAACTGGGCGAAAGCTCGGCGCACATGCTCGGTGTGCGAGCCAGGCCGCAGCTGCAGCATCTCGTCGACGAACTGGGCGAATCCGCGAATATGGCCATGCTCGACGGCGACCAGGTGGTCTACGTCGCCCAGGTGCCGTCCCGGCATTCCATGCGCATGTTCACCGAGGTCGGCCGCAGGGTGCTGCCGCACTGCACCGCCGTCGGCAAGGTGCTGCTGGCGGGCATGCCCGCCGAGCAGGCCCGAGATCTGTTGCGGCGCACCGGCATGCCCCGCTACACCGAGCACACCGTCACCGACCCGGCCGAATTCGCCCGCCAGCTGGCGGCCGCGGCCCGCGACGGCTACGCCACCGACGACGGCGAACAGGAATTGGGTGTCCGCTGCGTCGCGGTGGCGATCCCGGACGCGCCCGCCAAACTGGCCGTCTCCATCTCCGGCCCGGTCGGCCGCATGTCCGAGGATCTGGTTCGCCGCGCGGTCCCGCTGCTCACCGAGGTGAGTCGCGCGCTGTCCGCCGACCTGAACTAGGCCCTGTGTCGAAGTCCCATCCGGCGCCTCCGTGGCCCAGCCGGACTTCGACACAGGGCCTGGCCGTCCCCGGTTCCGGACGCTTGCGCATCGGCGGCGCGGCTGCGATCCTCGTGCTCATGATCTTCGATGGAAAGGGCGTTTCGCGCCCGAGCCGGTGAGCCCCGACGAGGCCACGTTCGTGGCCCACGCACTATCGCTCGCCGCTCTGTACGGTCCCGGTCCCTGGCCGGGGGACGGGTATCCGCTTCCGGATGAAAAGCCCCGTGAGCACGGTCGATTCGTACTGCCGAGCGTCGTGCTCGACGGTATCAATACCCATCATCGCCGGGCCGCGGCACAGCCGGTGACCGAACTGGCCGACGGTGTGGTCGCCGGAATGGACGATCCGGCTCGGCTGCTGGAGCTCTTCGCGGGACTGTCGCCCGTGCGGATCGCCGACGATCTGGTGCGCGAGTTGCGATCTCGCGACCTACCGCGCGAAAAGCTGCGACGGGCGGCACGATTCGTCACCGAGAACGCCACCCGCAGGGAGGTGGCCAAGCTCGGTATCGTGCTGCTCGGCATCTGCGGTGACGAACGCGACCGCGAATTGCTGCAATTGCTGGGAACATTGGATGAGTTCGCGCTTTTCGCGGTCGTCGCGCTGCTGCGAACCCAAACCGACGGTCAGCGCGCGGTTTTCGAGCTGGCGCGCCAGCTCGTGGGCTGGGGCCGCATCCACGCGGTCGAACGGTTGGCGGGCTGTAGCGACCCCGATATTCGAGCCTGGTTGCTGCGCAGCGGTTTTCGCAACGATGTGATGGACGAGTATCTGGCCTATATCGCCGCGACGACCGGCGGCCTGTACGAGGCCCTGCTGGACGATACCGTCGACGACGAACTGCTCGACGGGGCCGCGGGCATCCTGCGGGCGCTGGCCTTCGGCGGCCCCGCCGAGGATATGCGCGACTACCCGGACGCTGTCGCGGCCATGCACCGCTTCGCCGAATTGGTCGACCGCGCCGACCCGGCCATCGTTCGGCTCGATGCGGCACTCACCATCGAAAAGTGGTTGTCCAACGCGGATTTCGACTGGCCGGACGGCGAACCCGGTCGGCTTCGGGTCCGCTACGCAGCGCTGTTGTTCAGCGGCTACCGGATTCCGCGACGACGGTGGCGCGAGTTGGTCACCGGTGTGCTCTCGGGTAATTCGGCCGTCACGGGCGAGGGGCATATCTTCGAGACCGCGCTGTCCTGCGCGGGCAGGCTCGGCATCGATGCGTTGCCGGACGCCATCGCACGATTGCGCATCGAGCCCGACAACGCCTATGTCTGGCAGTGGGCGATGCGGCACGCGGGCGCGGATCGGATCGGCGGGGTCGTCGAACTCGCCGAACAGCTGCTGCCGCTTGCCGAGCTGGCCCACGGCCCGTCCGAATCACTGGGCATCGGCCGGGAATTCGCGGCCGACCGGGTGCTGGAGATCGTCGTCGGACGGCTGCGCGTGCATCCGGGCATCGGCGCGGGCCTGCTGCCCGTTGCGCTCGCGAATCGGGTCATCCGCTGCCGCCGCGCCGCGCTCGCGACCCTCGCCGCCTGGCCGCCCGCGGTCCGCCCGGCCGCATCGGGCGAATGGGTCGCGGCCGCCGCGGAGTGGGAGATCGACCCCGAGCTGCGTCGGGAGATGCTGGCATTCCTGGCTGGGTGAGCCGGATCGACTGTGCGCCAGGCTATTCGGTGATTGCGGCGCACCGGCCGAGTCGTCTGGCCACGGCGTTCGACCGTCGCTATATGATATAACGTTTGCAGTTCGGGTGCGGATCCGCGCGCCGAAGGTTCATGCGCCGCCGTCGTGCCGGTGGTGCCGACAACAGGGAAATCATCGATGAGTCACGGGAATTCGCGCACCGCCGCAATCCTGGCGAGCTGTCTCGCCGTATTCGCCGCCGCAGCGCTCGGCGGCGGGCCCGCACACGCCGACCGGCCGGAGGTCCGGCCGTTCATCCTCGCGAATGGTGGTATGCAGCAGGCGTTTTCCACCGAGGGCCTGACGAATCAGACGTGTGTCGCCGATCGGATGCTGCCGCCGACGCACCCCTACCTCGAGAATACGATCGCATCGATGCGGGCCGCGTTCGAAATCGGTGCGGATATCGTCGAATTCGATATCCAGCCGACCGCCGACCGCCGATTCGCGGTCACCCACGAGTGGGATCTGGAATGTCGCACCGACGGAAAGGGAAAGACCAGCGATCATACGCTGGCGCAGCTGCAAACCCTCGACGTCGGCTACCGCTACACCGCCGACGGCGGAAAGACCTATCCGTTCCGCGGCAAGGGAATCGGCCTGATGCCCTCACTCGAGCAGGTGCTCGACACCTTTCCGGACAAGCGCCTGCTCATCGATATGAAGAGTAATGAACCGGCCGATGGGCAGCAGTTGGCGACCGCTTTGTCGACGCTGTCCGAGGGGCGCAGGAAGCTGCTCAGCGTTGAGGGCGGTGACAAGTCGATTGCCGCACTGCGGCAACAACTTCCGGATATGCGGGTCACCTCGCGGGCTATTATCGCGGACTGTGTCGCGACCTTCGCCGCAACCGGTTGGCACGGTGACGTCCCGCAGTCGTGCCGAAATATCGAGCTCCTGCTGCCCGATAAGTTCGCTCCCATGCTGTGGGGCTGGCCGAACGATTTCATCGAGCGCATGGCGGACAACGACACCGTCGTCGTCATCGAAAAGGGTGACGGCACCGAGGAATTCTCCAGCGGCTTCGACTCACCCGAAGATCTCCAGCGGCTGCCGCCGGGTTATCGGGGTGGGGTGTGGACCAATCACGTCGACCGAATCGCGCCGGTATTCAACCGCAACTGACACCGCCGAGAATGGCGCGCGCCTCCGCCGCGTTCTCCATGAGATGGATGCGCACCGCGGTGCGCACTCCGTAGGCATCGCGGTCGCACGCCGCGTCGACGATGGCTTGATGACGGCGCCGGTGCCGGTCGACATCGACCGCGGCGGCGTCGATCGGGTCGAAGGTGAGCCGGGTGAACCGATCCGCGGCGTCCCAGAGCGCGTGCACCGTGCGCAGATCCCATTCGGTCGCGGCGGGCCGCAGCGGCAGTTCGTGGAACTCCCGATCGTGTGCCCAGCTCCGCTCGGTGATCGGCGTGCGGAAGGTCGCGTCGAGCAGCCGTTGCAGGCGCGCGAGATCGGCGGGCGTGAGCAGCGGCACGGATTCGGCCGCCAGCTCCGGCTCGATCGAGATCCTGAGCCGGTAGATCGACTCCAGATCGTGCGCGTCGAGTGCGCACAGCACCGTGCCGCGCGCGGGGCGCGAACTGAGCAGTCCCTGAGTTCGCAACTGGCGCAACGCTTCTCGGACCGGTAGTTCGCCGACGCCGAGCTGCTCGGTCAGCGTTCGCGCCGCGATGGCCGCACCCGGCGCCAGCTCGCCGCCGATGACGCGGCGGCGGATCTCGTGCAGTACCTGATCGACCGCGGGCACCTGCCCTGCCGTGTCGTCCATTTCGCCTCCAGCACATCGCGACCGCGTCTATACGATATAGCGCAGCCTTGCCTCGATTCGCCGCCCACTAGGCGTACCTCCGCATTCGCTCCGGCCATGCGCGGGTCTGCGGACGGGCTGCGCCCGACAGCGCCCATTAGGCTGGTGGCAGCTACATCGCGATACCGGATCGGAGGACCATGGCCACCCGCGGGGAAGGCGCGGCGCTCGTTCGCCCGCTGGCGGATAAATCCCTGGCTCAGCAGGTCACCACCGAGATCCGGCGCTCGATCGTCTTCGGGGTGCTGCGGCCGGGCCAAGCCTTTTCGGTACGCGAGATCGCCGCGCAGCTGAACGTCAGCTTCATTCCGGTGCGAGAGGCGTTGCGCGAGTTGGAATCTCAGGGCCTGGTAATCAACCGGCCCGGCCGCAGCCCGCTCGTCGCGCCGCTGTCGGCGGCGGATCTGCGCGGAATCTTCCGGCTGCGCGGGCTGATCGAGCCGGAACTCGGATCGCGCGCCTGCCCGCTGCTCGACGTGGCGGCTCGGACCCGGCTGCACGAATTGATCGATCGGCTCACCGCACCGGCGGGCGCCGCCGACGAACGATACGACGCCGAGTTGGCGTTCCACCTCGAATTGATCCGGCCGGCCGCGACGGCATGGGATATCCGGACATTGGACAACCTGTGGCATGCCGCCAGCCGCTATCGCTTCAACGGTGCGCAGGGGCGCGGCGTCGAACCGCGCGCCGACTCCTTTCGCGCGCTGGCCGACGCGGCGGACCCGGAACGCGCGCGAGCGGCCGTGCAGGCGCATCTCGACGCGCTGGAGGCCGACCTGCGGCGCGGATTGGACGCGACCGACGCGTAATTCGGCTATTTTCCGTCGCGGTCCGGTCGCTGCCGGAATTTAATTGCCGCGCAAGGCTATTCGGTAGGCATAGTTCAATTATTGATCACCGGGCGGAGTTTGCCCAGGGAAGTGGTCGAAAACCGGCGGTGATCGAGTAGGCATTCGTCGAGCGATCCCCACTGATCCCCACTGCCGCATGCTATGGACTCGATCGCGGCGGATGGTCACCCTGTTATTGCTGCGGCATATAACCAGATCGTGTGTCCGGCAGCCTAATCCGATTCCGGCGCGCGTCGTCCGATTGCGCGCGTTCTCGGCTGCTTCAATCAGAGGTGTTGTGTTCCATGAGAATTCAGCTATTCAACGAACTCCATAGTCAGTTCCCCGACCGGCTCCCGCGCGAGTCGGCGCGGTAGCCGGTTCGAGCGCAGGAGAGACCCATGCGTACGGCAAGGATTACCGGGCTCGCCGCGGCGGTCGCGAGTCTGGCGCTCGGCGCGGCGATGGCGCTGGCGGCGCCCGGCACCGCACCGCAACAGGCCGCGGCGGCGTCGCCGACATCGGGCGGTATCAAGGTCGCCTACTACGACCAGTGGTCGGTGTACGAAAACGCCTTCTATCTCAAGAGTCTCGATACCGAAGGTATCGCGGGCAAACTCGATTACCTGATCTACGATTTCGAGAACATCGACCCGACGAATCTGACCTGTTTCGAGGCGAACAAGGCGGCCAGCCAGGACGAGAACAATCCGAATGCCGGTGACGGCGCGGGCGATTCGTTCGCCGACTACGGAAAGACGTTCGACGGCTCGATCAGCGTCGACGGCACCTCGGACGCCTGGAACGATCCGATCGTCGGAAACTTCAAGCAGCTCAAGGAATTGAGGGCGAAGTACCCCAATCTGAAGGTGCTGCTCTCGATCGGCGGTTGGACGTATTCGAAGTACTTCTCCGATGTTTCGGCCAGTGACGGCGCACGCAAGAAGTTCGTCTCCTCGTGTGTCGACATGTTCATGAAGGGAAATCTGCCCTCGCAGAACGGCTATGGCGGGCCGGGCACCGGCAAGGGGATCTTCGACGGCTTCGATCTCGACTGGGAGTACCCGGGCGGCGGCGGCCACCTGGGCAACCACGCGTCGAGCGCCGACAAGGCGAACTTCACCGCGCTGGCCGCCGAATTCCGCACCGAATTGGACGCGCAGGGCACCGCGGACAACAAGCATTACGCGCTGACCGCCGCCGTCTCGGCCGGGCAGGACAAGATCCGCAACTACGAGACCGAAAACCTCGGCAAATACCTGGATTTCGCCGATGTCATGACCTATGACATGCACGGCGGCTGGGAGGCGACCGGGCCCACCAACTTCCAGGATCCGATCTACAGCCGCCCGGACGACCCGATGAACCCGGTCCCGCCGGGCACCGCCAAGTACAACATCGACGAGGCGATCACCGCGTGGACGACCGGTGACAGCTCGTACGGGATAGCGGGCGGTTTCCCCGCGAATAAGCTGACCCTCGGCTTCCCGACCTACTACCGCGGCTGGACGGGTGTCGCCGACGCCGGAAAGCACGGGGTGTTCCAGCCCGCGTCCGGTCCGGCGGCGGGCGCACCGCTGTCCGGGAATGTGCCGGGCATACGGATGTACAAGGAGCTGTCGGGCGTGGTCGACAATCCGGCCGACACCTTCTACGACGCCACCGCGCAGGCCGCCTACTTCTACGACGGCACGAACTGGTGGGGTGGTGACTCCATTCAGTCCATCCAGGCCAAGGTGGACTATCTGCACTGCCACGGCCTCGCCGGGGCGATGACGTATTCGCTGGAGGATTTGGACCCGGGCACAACGCTTTTCAACAAGCTCGTCGACGCCGTGAACGGTTCGGCGGGTGGCTGCGTGCCGCCCACGAGCACGACGACGCCGCCGACCACCACCACGACAACGACGACAACAACGCCGCCGACCTCGACCACCACTACGACGACGACAACCACCACTACGACGACAACAACGCCCGGTGGCACCGGAATCGCCAACGGTGACTTCGAAACCGGCGCGTTGACCCCGTGGACCTGCACGGGCAACCTCGGCTCGGTCGTCGCCACCCCGGTGCACGGTGGCAAACACGCGCTCTCGGGTGCGCCGAGCGCGACCGATACAGCCGAGTGTTCGCAAACCATAACGGTCGCACCGAAACACACCTACACCCTGACGGGCTGGGTGAACGGCAACTACGTCTATCTGGGCGTCACCGGTACGGGAGCCACCGACACGTCCACCTGGACTCCGGGCACCGGCGGTGCGTACCAACAGCTTTCGACCCAGTTCAGCACCGGCGCCGGCACCACGAGCGTCACGGTCTGGGTGCACGGCTGGTACGCGCAGGGCCAGTACTACGTGGATGACCTCACGCTGAGTTAGCGTCTCCGAATGCGGATGTGGGCCCTACCCTGCGGGGGCCCACATTCGCGCGTCCGGATGCATTGGGGCACTTCAGGATTCGTGACCATCGACGGGAATGCCGAGATCGGTCAGGAAGGCCGTCGCCGCGGGCGTGCGGCCGGAGTTGTTCCAGACGGCGTATTCGACGCGCGCGAATTCGTCGTTCACCTCGATGGCGACGACGCCGGTCAGCTGCGGCACATACGCGGCGGGCAGCATGGCGACACCGAGGTTCTGCCGGACGAGCCGGACGATGTAGTCCCCGGTGCTCACCTCGAAGGTGACGTCGCGCTCCAGACCCGCGGCCGCGAACATCTGGTCGGATTCGGCGCGCCCGGCGGTCCCGGCAGGCAGGTCGACGAAGGGTTCGGCGGCGAGCCTGCGCAGATCCACCGCCGGTTCGGCGGCGAGCGGATGGTCCGGCGCGACCACCGCGACGAGCCGGTCGCAGGCGAGTTTGTGCGCCGCGACGCCCTCGGGCCGCGCCGTGATCGGCAGCCCGACGAAGGCCACGTCGATCGTGCCCTGCCTGACCTGTTCGAGCAGGTCCTCGCTCGGGCGCACCCGCAGGCCGATGCGCACCTGCGGATACCGCCGGCGGAACTCACGCAGCGCATTCGGGATATCGACGGCCGCGGCGGTGGAGATGACGCCGACCGCGAGCCGCCCGCGCACCTCGCCGACGGCCGCGGCCACCTCGGCGCTCGCCCGCTCGGCGGCGTCGAGGCATTGCCGGGCGGCGGGCAGGAAGGCCGCACCGGCCGGTGTCAGGCGCACCCGGCGGCTGGTGCGCTCGAACAGTTTCGCGCCGAGTTCCCTTTCCAGCCGTGCGATTTGGTGACTGAGCGCGGACTGCACGACCAGGCACCGCTCGGCCGCCCTGGTGAAGCTGTTCGTCTCGGCGACGGCCAGGACATAGCGCAACTGGTGAAGCTCCATCGGCCAATCTTGTATGGAGATCGATGAGCTGGCAAACATGTGTCGAGCTCATCAATCTCGACCGATCTGTCAGCTATCGAGTCAGCTCGGCGCACCCGTTGTCGAACTGGGCACCGTCGAAGCGCGCCTGCAGGAAGGCCATCGCGGCGGGGACGAACATGACACCTGCCGCCAAATGGTTCGCGCCGGAATATTCCGTGTAGCGAACCGCGACACCTCGGCGGCAGTAATCGGCGGCCAGTGCGCGCTCGTCACCCGCGACCATGACGCCATCGCCGATGCCGTCGACATTGCCGCCACCGAGGTACAGCGGCGTCTTCGGCGTGCCGGACCTGCCCATCCTGGTCTGTTCGATCATCGGCGCGAGCGCTGGAATGGTGCGGTAGTCCGGATATTCCGGCCGCAGCAGCTGCTGCATTCGCAGGCCGGGGAATGCGGGGCCGGTGGGTGGTACGCACTCATCGGCGACCTGTGCGAACAGCTGCTTGCCGTAATCCGACAGATACGGCGTCACATCGATGCCGAATCCACGCGCCGCACCCTGAAATACGTAGGGCAGCAGCGACGCCCACTCCTGGGTGCCGTCCACGTAGCTGACCACGTTGGTGAGATCGACCGGATAGCCGCCGAGCGCGGCGCCGACGATATTCAATTCGGGCGAATAGGCGGGCGCCAACTCCGCGGCGAATTCGGTCGCGATCGAACCGCCGGAGAAGCCGGACATGCCGACCGGAGTCGAGGATGGCGCACCGAGGGCGGTCAGCGCCGCGCGGATACCGTCCAGCGTGGCGTAACCCGACTTGTGCCCGGCCCCGTACGCGAGGTCGAGACCCTCGTAATCGGTTGAGACAACGGTGAATCCAGCCGCCAGATACGCGGCGTAGATCGGCGCGTCCATCAGCGTGCTCGTGCCGCCACCGCCGCGCAGCGTGTAGGACGGATCGCACTTGGCGCCGAGCGCGTCATATGCGGACTGGTACGACATGATCCGCAGCGGTCCCGAATTCGACGGTGGCCGAATGATTGTCGTCACGGTCGCAGTGGGTTCGCCGCGCTCACCGGTGGTTCGGTAGAGCACCTGCGTCGCTTCCATCGGCAGCCGCGCGCCGACCATCCCGATCGCGGTGGTCCTGGTGCGCAGCACGGTGCCCGGGGCGGCGTCGGCCAGCCGGTCGGGGGCGCGGTAGAAGGGGTCGTCCGTCGGCAGGGTCAATCCGGTCTCGGCGCGCGCGGTGGGTCCGTCTACGGTCGAAAACATCGGTAGCACAAGGAATGCCGCCAACATCGCCGCGGCCCGCAACCACGGCGAGCGCCGTGCGGTACCGCGTTCTGCATCACTCACTGCTGAGTATCCTCGTTCTGTTGTCCGGCAGGAGGTCCAAATCGATTGCCAGGCTAACGAATATTCGAAAATTTGCATGACCATATTTTCGCGGGCCTGTCCAAGTTGAACGGTCTTCCCTGATCCGTTGTGCGCGTGGAGCATTGGCGACATCGCGCAGGAATCCCCGGCCCGGTTCGATCGGTTGCCCACCGTGGCCGGTATCAATCGACAGGGGTAAGAGCTATGCGTCGTGTCACCGCAGTGGCATTCATCATGGGTTGCGCACTCGCCTCGGCAGGGGTTGCCTCGGCGAATCCGCCCGGAACCGGCCCCGCCGGTTCGGCAGGCGCGCCGCCGGCATCGTATTCGTTGCGGGACTACGCATTACCCGCCGGTAATCAGGGTGCGGTCGGTTGCGTCTCCGGTTGGGCCACCGGCTACACCGGATACGGGGTGCTGATGAACGAGCAGAACATTTCCGGCGGGCCGATGGCGCCGATGTACGTCTGCTCGCAGCTCCCGGACAGTCCCTGGCTGAGCGACGTACTGACCCTCGAACAGCAGCAGGGTATCGATACCGCGGAGGACTACGGGAATAGCGACAAGCCCACCGACGAGCAGCGGGCGAATGCCGCGCACTACAAGCTTTCCGGCTTCCGGGATTTGTCCAGCGGTGACCGGGCGGCCCAGGTGAAGGACGCGATCGCGGGCGGTCTGCCGGTCGTCATCGGATTCGAGGTCAGGGAAAGCTTCGAGAACCTGACCAAGGACAATTCCCGCTACGACCCGAAGCCCAGCGAACGGATCCTCGGCGGCCACGCCGTGACGATCGTCGCATACGACGAAAACTCCGTCACCATCGAGAACACCTGGGGGACCGGTTGGGGTGACAGCGGATTCTTCACCGCGCCTTGGACTTTCATCACCGGTGACGATGTCGACTCGCTTTACTCGATGGGCCCGATAGCCTACCCGTGATCCGGGCGTTCAACCGGAGATCCGCCCAGTCGAACATCCGCACCACAGCTTTTGGGGCGTTTGCCCGGTTCGCCGACCCTGTAGCGTCGCTACGGTTGGGTTGGACGAGAGAGTGTGTGATGGTGCGGGTGAGCGGTCGGCTGCGGCTGACGGTGGGTGTGTTACTGGCCGTTGTGGCCGCGCTGCTGGTGATGTCGGCGTGTTCGTCGAAGGAATCCAATTCGGGTGCGTCGGCGACGAGTTCGGCGAGTAAGACCTCGGTGACGGCGAGTCCTACCGTGCCGCAGGGGAATCCGAGCGGATCGCCGGACTCGGATAAACCGCGGTCCGGCAACGGTTCCGGTGCGGATGGCTGCGGTAACAGTTGCGGTACGGACAGCAATCGAACCGACGCGCCGCCGACGACCGTTTTGGATCACTGCGGTATCGAATACTGCGGCGCGCCCGGTGGGGATCCGAACCAGACCGCCGCACCCACCACGACCGTCATGGACCACTGCGGAGAGCAGTTCTGCGGCGAGCCCGGCGGTGACAAGTACGTGAAGTGCACGGACAAGATCAACTACGCGGGCGACCCGCGGTCGAATGCCGAGATCAACATTATCGGCGAACGAGATGGCAAGTGCCCGGAGCCGATTCGGATCACGACCGCCCCGGCGCGGCCGTCCGCGACGACATCCGCCGCGCCCAAGCCGACGTCCGTGGTCACGACGACGACGAAGTAGCTCGGGCCGGGAGCGGTCCTACTTGCGCCAGAAGAAGTGGTGCACCACCCCGCTCGGGCTGGGGATCTGCTCCAGGTGGAAGCGGTCGGTGAGCTCGTCGGGGCTCGTCCACAGCCTTTCGCCGCGGCCGAGCTCGATCTTCGATACCGCGACGTGCATGGTGTCGATCAGATCGGCGGCGAGGAATTCCCGGACCGTCGCGACCCCGCCGCCGATGCGCACATCCTTGCCGTCGGCGGCCTCGAAGGCCCGCGCCAGCGCGTCCTTCGCGGACATGTCGATGAAGTGGAATGTGGTCTGGCCCAGCGTGAACGAGGGCCGCACATGGTGGGTGAGGACGAAAACCGGTGTGCGGAACGGCGGTTCGTCGCCCCACCAGCCCTGCCAGTCGTAGTTCTCCCACGGCCCGCGCTGCGGGCCGAACTTGTTGCGCCCCATGATCTCCGCGCCGATGTTGTTGGCGAAGTCGCGGGTGCAGTAGTCGTCGAGGCCGTAGGTGCCGCCCGGATCTGTCCGGTTGACCCAGTGCGCGGTGGCGCCCGCCCAGGCGAACAGCGCACCCGGATCGGCGTGGCCGAACGGGCGGTCCAGGCTCTGCCCCTCGCCGGATCCGTATCCGTCGGCGGACACCATGAAGTTCTGTACGCGGACCAACTGTTTCATCGAAATCCCTTCTGATTGCAACTTGCAACCGGTTTCGAATATACCTAGACTGATCTCATGGCGCAACCAGTTGTTTACGACAAGTTGCCGGTGCCGCGTGGCAAGTCGGGCTGTCCGATCAATATGACGGTCGAACTGCTCGGGGACCGGTGGAGTCTGATCGTCTTGCGCGACATCATGTTCAGCGGCAACACCCATTTCCGGGAGCTGCTGGCCGGATCCATGGAGGGCATCGCGTCGAATATCCTGGCGGCCCGCCTCGCCAAGCTCGTCGCCGCGGGCCTGCTCACCCGCCGCGACGATCCGAGCCATCGGCAGAAGGTCGAATACCGCCTCACCGAGGCGGCGATCCAGCTTGTCCCGGTGCTGGCCCAGTTGGGCGCGTGGGGTGCGCGCTGGTTGGATACGACGCCGGAGCTGACGGTGCGGGCCGAACTGCTCGCGGCGGGCGGGCCGCCGCTCTGGGACCGATTCATGGACGAGCTCCGCGCCACCCACCTCGCGGGTGCGCCGTCGCCCACCGATGGTGTGCTCGCCGAGTTGACCGCCGCCTATCTCGCGGCCGTCGGCGGCGAAAAATAGGCGCTCGCAGCATATTTCGGTGTCACGATGTCTCTGGTTGTCGGCTCCCCACTGCTCCAACTGGGGTTTCATCACGGCGACGGCTCGGTTTACCTTCCGATCAGCGGGATTTTTCCGTCCCTTTGGAGGAGCCGATATGCCCCGTATTCTCAGCCGCGCCAGGGTGTTACCCGCCGTAGCCGCGGCAGTTGTTGCGCCCGTTGTCATTTCACTCGCATGCACGGGTTCGGTACTCGCCGACCCGGCCATAGCGCCCGAGCGGCAGCAGCTGGCCGACTCGATCCACGCGCCGAATATCAAGCGCCACTTGGAACAATTGCAGACCATCGCCGACGCCAACGGCGGCATCCGCGCGGCGGGCACCCCCGGTCAGGATGCCTCGCGCGACTATGTGGCCGAAAAACTGCGTGACGCGGGCTATTCGGTGACCGTGCAGGAGTTCGACTTCCCGTTCTTCCGGGAGCGGTCGACCGCGGCCATGGAACAGATCACACCCGACCCCAAGACCTATCGGCCGACCCCGCCGAACAGCAGTGAACCCGGAGATTTTGCCACGCTTACCTATTCGGGCTCCGGCGAGACTAAGGCGACCGTGCAGGCCGTCAACCTCACCCTGCCGCCCGGCTCGCAGCCGAACAGCTCGGTCTCCGGCTGCGCGGCCGCGGATTTCGCCGGATTCGGCAAGGGCAATATCGCCCTGGTTCAGCGCGGTACCTGCCCCTTCGGCGACAAGGCGCGAAATGCCCAGGCGGCGGGCGCATCCGGCGTGATCGTATTCAATGAGGGCCAGCCCGGCCGCACCGACGCGTTCACCGGAACCCTCGGCGGTCCCGGCATCACCATCCCGGTGGTCGGCGCGAGTTTCGCCGTCGGTCAGGAACTCGCCGCCGCGAAGGCGGTCATCCGGCTGAAGACCGATACCGAGAGCACCACCCGCAAGACGTCCAACGTGGTGGCCGAGACCGGACAGGGCGATGCCGACAAGGTCGTAATGGCCGGAGCCCACCTGGATTCCGTGCTCGCGGGTCCCGGCATCGACGACAACGGTTCGGGCAGTGCGGGTCTGCTCGAGGTCGCGCTGCGGCTGGCCGGGGTACCGACACCGAACAAGGTCCGGTTCGCTTGGTGGAGCGCCGAGGAACTCGGACTGCTCGGCTCCGATCACTACGTGAAGAGCCTGTCCGACGCTGATCGTAAGAAGATCGGGCTCTACCTCAATTTCGATATGATCGCGTCACCGAACTTCGCATACAAGATCCACGACGGCGCTGCGGGACCCGCCGGGTCCACCGAGATCGAGAAGACCTTCGCCGACTACTTCGATTTCCTCGGCCTGCCGCACGTCCCGGCGGCGCTCGACGGCCGCTCGGACTACGGGCCGTTCATGACGGCGGGAATTCCGGTCGGCGGGCTGTTCACCGGCGCCGAGGGCATCAAGACGCCCGAGGAGCAGCAGATGTTCGGCGGCGAGGCGGGCAAGCCGTACGACCCCTGCTACCACAGCGCTTGCGATACGGTCGCCAATATCGACGACACGGCGTTGACCGTGAATACCGCCGCCATCGCCTACTCGATCGCGACCTTCGCGTTCAGTGAGAACCTGCCCGGCGCCGGGGCCGCGCCGGAGGCCGCGTCACAGCGGCAGGAGACGGCCGCCGTCGAACCCGCCAACTGACGCGACCCATCGCCCCTCGTAACTCGCTGCCGCACAGCGAGTTACGAGGGGCATTGCCGTCGCCGATTCGCCCGGTCTCAGGCCGTTCATCGTCGGCGGTGGCGAAAGTGGTTGGGCCGTAGCTCGTTTGGTAGTGGATGGCCGATCCGGCAATGCTTGCCAGCCGTGGGGATGGCGGTGATCACATTTTCGCCAAATGCAAGAAGTTAGCCGGGCTGCTTACGCATGCCATGGCTGGCAACCTCCGATTGTGAACATCGCATCAAGGTGTGGGTGTTGTCCTTGTGATCCTCGGCGAAATGTGTGCGTGTGCCTCGGGATTGAATAAATACCAACGAGTTGGTTTTTGAAAAATTGCATATAGCCCGTGAATTCGGCATGAACTGCGGATTCTCGGCGAGGCGGCTGCGCCTGTGGAGATTGTTGATGTATCAGTAATTCGGAGATGATCGTCGCGTGTCGGCGGCAACTACGTGTTACGTTGTGTAACAAGGTGTTTCGTGGGTAGTTCGGACTTGGAATAGCCATCGGTTCGCCCTGGAACCGACCGGTCTTGCCCGGCGGGTCGGCGGATTGCGTTGCCTCCGAAGCAGGAGTACTGATGGCGTGGAGCCAAGCGGATCCGGTCGACGCTTGTGCGGCTGCACAAATCGAGAGACGCGACGGTCTCGATAGCTAGATTCTGGAGGACATGTGACCGCAGCTTTTGTCGTGGGGGAACGAGTAAGCGAAATGTTCCGGCGCGGGCTGCACGTCACCGAGATAGACGTCGATATCCCGTTGCTGGACTATGGACTGGACTCGGTGCGTTCGGCCGAACTGGTGATCGAGTTGGAGCGTGCGTTCGGCGTCGAGATCACCGATGCGGAGGCGGCGGAACTGTACACCGCGCGTGACGTAATCGACTGTGTGACAACGAAAATGGGACACACAGGGGTCGGTGCCTGAGCCGTGTTGCCATTGAATCCCGACTCGGGCGAGCCCTCGCCCGAGTCGATGGAACGCGAGCTGTTCGACGATTTCGCCCGGCACAACCGGCCGGGGCTGGCCCGGCTGCTGCGGGCCTGCCGCCTCGACGTGGTGTACACCGGCGCGGCGGGCGACCATCTGATCCGTGCCGACGGCACCCAGGTGCTCGACCTGGTCGGCGGATTCGGCGCCGCGCTGTTCGGGCACAACCACCCCGCGCTGGTGCGTACCGCGACCGCTCAACTGAATCGCTTGGCCCCCTTCGTATCCCAGGGCAGCGTGCGCCCCGGCGCGGCCCGGTTGGCGCGCCGGTTGTCGGAGCTGGTCGGCGCGAGCACCGGGCGCGAGTACACGGTGACCTTCGGCTGCACCGGCGCGGATGCGGTGGAGGCCGCCATTCGACACGCGGCGGTCGCGCACGCCCGCGCGCTGACCGAACTGGAGAACGAGCTGCGCCGTACCCTGCGGCGGGCCCGCCGCGACGAGTCACACGACATCCGGCCCGCGGGCGATTCGCGCACGGTGGCGGGCATACTCGCCGAATCGCTGCGGACGATCGATGAAATACGCGGCCGCGGACCGGTTTTCGTTTCGCTGTCCGGTGCGTTCCATGGGAAGACCACGGGCGCCTTCGCGCTCACCGAACAGGCCGACACACCGGCCGATCTGGTGGTCCCCGGACCCGAGCGGCGACGGCTCGAGACCTGGGATCCGGACCGGGTCGTCGCCGCGTTCGACGCCGAAGCGGCTGTGGTGGAACGCATTCTGTTCGACGGTGCGGGCAGGCCGACCTGTGCCCGGATCCAGATATCGCCGATCGCGGCGATATTCGCCGAACCGATCCAGGGCGAGGGCGGCGTGCACGAGGTGCCCGCCGAAACCCTGGTGGCCCTGCGTGAATTGGCCGATCGGCGCGGCGCGGCGCTGGTGTTCGACGAGATCCAGTCCGGAATGGGCCGCACCGGAACATTTCTGGCGTCCACGCCGTCGGGGGTGCGCGCCGATTATTACCTGCTGTCGAAATCGCTCGGCGGCGGGCTGGTGAAGATCTCGGCGCTGCTGGTCGAATCCGGGCGCTCGGTGGCCGATTTCGGGCGTTACCACACCTCGACCTTCGCCGACGACGAACTGTCCAGTACGGTGGCCGATGCTGCTCTGGATATGTTGCAGGCCAACAGCATTCGCGTAACCGATGCGGGTGCGCGGCTGCGCGGCCGACTCGACGCGGTGGCGCGGCGGTGGCCGGGGGCCATCGCCGCCGTGCGCGGACGGGGGTTGCTGCAGGGCATCGAACTGCGGGAGGTGCGGCCGGATTCGGCGCTGCTGCGCGAAATCCTCGACCCGGAGATGCTCGGCTATGTGGTGGCCGGATATCTGTTGCACACCCATCGGATCCGGATGCTGCCGACCTTGTCGGCGCCGACCACACTGCGGCTGCAACCATCGGCCTTCATCGCCGACACCGATCTGGACCGGGTCGAAGCCGCCCTCGACGACCTCGGGGCATTGCTCGACCGCGGAGACTACGCGCGGCTGCTGGCCCACGTCGCCGGCTATCCGTCCACGAATCCCACCGCACCGCAATGGAAACCGAAGGTCCGGCAGATGCGTGAGCCCGCGCGGGACCCGAATGCGCCCACCCGTGTCGCGTTTCTGGCCAATTTGCCCGAGGCGGCGGATCTGCGCCGCATCGCCCCGGAACTGGCCGCCTGGTCCGACGGCGAGTTCGCGGCGCTGCTCGAGCGCCTGCGCGGTGTCGCCGAACCGTTCGAATTATCAAGGCGGACAGTGACATCCCCGACCGGAGCCGAGGTCGAGATCTGCTTGATCGCCGTACCGGTCACCGCCGAGCAGATCATCGAAATCCAGCGCGGCGGGCACGGCGCCTGGCTGCGCGAGCTGGTGCTCGACGCGGTGGATCAGGCGATCGCGGCGGGCGCGACGGTGATCGGGCTCGGCGGTTACACCTCGATCGTCACCAACGCCGCCCGCGACGTTGTCGCCGACACCGTCAAGGTGACCTCCGGCAATTCGCTCACGGCCGCCTGCGCGTATGAGGTGGTGCGCGACGAACTCGCCCGGCTGGCCCCGGGACAGCGCCGCGTCGGCATACTCGGCGCGATCGGGAATATCGGCGCGGCGATGGCCGAACTCGTTGCCCCGCTTGCCGATTCGGTGACGTTGATCGGTCGTCCCGGCTCGGCGTCGCGGTTGCGGCGGGTCGCGGCGGCACTGCCGGGGACCATCGAGATCAGCGAGGATATCGCCGCGCTGCGTGACTGCCGCGTCGTGGTGACCGCGACCAATTCCCCGGCGCCGCTGATCACCGCCGATCGGCTCGCCGCCGACCATTCGGTGCTGATCTGCGATCTCGCCGTCCCAGGTGATGTGGACCCGGCGGTGGCCGAGCGCGACAACGTCACCCTGGTTTCCGGCGGCCGGATGGCGCTGCCGCTGGGCCAGACACCTTCGTTCCCCGAGACCGGGCTGCCCGCCGGGGTGGTCTACGCGTGTATGGCCGAGACCATTCTGCTCGGCTTCGAACCGCAGACGGCCAGCCCCTCCTACGGCGGTCTTTCGGTGTCCGGCGTGCTCGCCGCGCGCGAGCTGGCAGACCGGCACGAGCTGCGCCCGGTCCGTCTCCCGAAAGGAGAACCCACCATGTCTTACGTCCCGATGTTCTTGGGAGCGGCCGATTTCGACGACAATCGCGCCGGTGGCAAAGCGGCCGCCCTGCATGCGCTGTGCGCGGCCGGATTCGACGTGCCGCCCGGCTTCGTGCTCACCGCCGAGGTCGATCCGGCGGATATCACCGACGAGCAACTCGAACGCTGGGTGCGCGATATCGGCGGCTTCCCCGTCGCGGCCAGGTCCAGCGGTGTGCTGGAGGATCTCGACGACGCCAGCTTCGCGGGCCAGTACGAGTCGTATCTGAACATCCCCGACATCGCCACCCTGCGGACCCGGATCGAACAGTGCAGAGGGTCCGCGCGCAACGATCGCGTACGCGCCTACCTGTCCCGTGGCGGCTTCGCGGAAGCGAAAGCCGTTGTGGCGGTGTTGATCCAGCGCATGGTCGCGGCCGAGTACGCCGGTGTCGGATTCAGTATCGATCCGCTGACCGGTATCGAGGAGCACGCGGTGGTCGAATGCTGCCGCGGGCTCGGCGAACGACTCGTCTCCGGGCATGTCGCGCCGACCCGCTACACGCTGCGGCTGCGCGACGGCGGCGTGGTGGAGCGCGAATCCGGCGGCGAGGACGTCGAACTCGACGCCTCGGCACGCGCCGGGCTGGCGGCGCTCATGCTGGCGGTCCAGGCGCACCGGCACCGGCCACAGGACATCGAATGGGCCGTCGACGACACCGGCAAACTGTGGCTGCTGCAAGCCCGCGCGATCACCGCCATCGGCTGGCGCACCGATATCGACCAATTCTCCGACGCCGACCTGCGCGACGGCGGAATCTCCGCGCGAGTGTGCACGCCGATGATGTTCTCGTTGTACGACAACGCATTCCAGCACTCGATGCAGCGATTCTTCGAACGATTGCAGCTGATCGACTCCGGGGACGAACCGGATTGGCTCGCCATGTATTACGGGCGCGCCTACTGGAATGTGAGCGCGGTGAAGAACTGCTTTCGCCGCATTCCCGGATACGACGAACGGCATTTCGACGACGACCTCGGCGTGCTCAACGAGTACGGCCCCGCCGGGCCCGAACGCACACCGAACTCGCCGAGGACGATCGCCCGCGCGCTGCCGGTGGCACTCGCGGTGCAGCGCAGCTACCGCGACCAGCTCACCGAGGTGGACGCCTTCGCCGCGGCGTGGCCCGCGAAACACCTGGCCTGGCGCGAGCGGGTGCGCGAGCTGTCCCGCACCGACGAGGCAAGTTTCGTCGCCGATCTGGCCGATTGCCTGCTGACCTTTCACGCGGGCACCGAACGCGCCTACTTCACCACGATCTACCACAACTCCAGCGTGCAAAGCGATTTCAAGCAGCTGCTCGACAAGATCGACGCCGCCACCGGCGGGGAAACCTCGGCCGTCACGCTGATGGGAGGTCTGGCCGAGATCAGCCATATGAATCTGCAGCGCGGAATCGTCGAGCTCTACCGGGTGGCCGGGGAATTCGGTTTCGACGGTCGCGAATGGGATCGGGCGCTGACGGATTTCCTTGCCGCACAGGGCTTTCACGCCGACGCCGAACTCGATCTCACCTGCCCGCGCTGGTCCGAGGCGCCCGAGCGGGTGCGCTCGATGATCGCGGCGATGCTCGAACACGGCGCGGGCCCGGCCGATCCCGATGCGACGCTGATCGATCAGCGCAAGCGTTACGAGGACGAGCTGGCGGCGGTGCGCGCCAGGGTGCGGGCCAAACCGATGACGCGGCTGAAGTTCGCGAACGCGCTCGATCGGCAGGTGGACCGGATGCGCCGCTATCTCATCGCGCGCGAACGGATGCGGGAGTTCTCGCAGCAGTGCTACGCCATCGTGCGCGCGTATGTCGTCGAGGCCGGGATCCGGCTGGCCGCCGCGAAAGCGATCGCCAACGCCGATGACGTCTTCATGCTGTCGATACACGAACTGACCGACCTGGCGGCCGGGCGGGTCGACGCCGCCGCGCTGACACCCGAAATCAATTATCGCCGTGCGCTTTACGCCGGATACCGGGATCTCACGCCGCCACATGAACTCGGTCGCGGCGTCACCGTCGACGCGCCGCGCACCGCCGGAGCGGGTGAGCTCACCGGGCTCGGCTGTAGTCCCGGCATCGCCGAGGGCACCGCCAGGGTGATCACCGCACTCGCCGATATCGATCAGCTGCGCACCGGCGATATCCTCGTCACCCGGTTCACCGATCCGGGCTGGACGCCGGCGCTCGGACTGGTCGATGCCGTGGTCACCGAGGTCGGCGGCATGCTGTCGCACGCCGCGGTCATCGGGCGGGAGTACGGCATCCCCGCCGTACTCAATGTCGCGGGGGCCACGGCCGCGGTGCGCTCCGGGCAGCGGATCCGGGTGGACGGCGGCACTGGGGTGGTGACCATCCTCGATACCGCCGACGGGAGCGGGCTCTTCCGGCCGGTGCCGGATCGTGTGCCCGCCGAAAGCGTCACTGCCGCAACGGATTCACCGAAACAGAAAGCGAGCAACACCGTATCCCCATCGTTGCGCCGCTCGATGGAATCGACGCGCAAGCGCCTGATCTGCATCGCGGGCGGTGACGGCTCGGGTAAGACGACCCAGGTGGCCCGGATTGCCGCCGAATTCGAGGCGCAGGGTAAAACCGTTGCGGCGGTGACTATTTGGGATGCCTTCCTGGATCCGGCGATCTCCGCCGGATTGCCGTGGCGGAATCCGGACGAGGTATACGACTATCTGAAACTGCTCACCCCGCTGAGCCGCGCGCACTTCCTGTTCCACGCCATGCAACTGTCGTTCGATCTGGCCGCGGCCCGCGACGCGGACATCCTGCTGGCGAATGCCTACTGGTACAAGTACTTCGCGACCGAGGTCGCGCACGGCGGCGACCCGGCCGTGCTGCGCAGGCTCGCGGCGGGCTTCCCGGAGCCCGACCGCACCTTCTATCTCACGGTGAGTCCGCAGGATGCGCTGGGTCGCAAGCAGTTACGCAGCGACTACGAGAGCGGATACGGCGACGAGGCCGCCTTCCTGGAATTCCAGCGGCGCAGCCATCATGCGCTGGAGGAACTGGCCGATGAACTGGGCTGGGTGCGGCTGGACGGCACATCGACCCCGGCCGAACTCACCGAATCCATTGTGGGACAACTGGAGGCGGACCGGTGACCCGGCGCATCGCCATCGTCGGTATCGACGGCTCGGGTAAATCCTCGGTGCTGGCCCGGCTGCGTGCGCTCGCGCCCGGCGCGGCGGCGCCGACCGTCTTCGCGTCGATGACGTGTCCGGACTTCCACAACACCCGCGATGTCCCGCTCGCGGAGCTGTCCCGGCAGTTGAAGGCGTTCAGCGTCGGCTGCGACGAGGTCGGCAGCGTCGAGCTGAAGGCCATCGCGATGTATCTGCAGATGACGCTGTTCGGCCCGGTGGAACGCCACTTCGTCACCACCTTCGAACCGGATGTGCTTGTGTTCGAACGTCATCCGTTGATCGAGCTGCTGGTGTACGGCCCGCTCTACACCGCGCTCGCCCGCCCCGGCTGGCAGGAGCGGACCCGGCTCGACGAGATCGCCGAGGTGCTCGAGCGATACGCCCCGGGCACCTTCGACGACATTCTGGCCTGGCATCGGGCCGAGGCCGTTCGGCTCGGCGCGGCCCCGGATATCCGGTCGGTGCTCGGTGAGATCGCCGATCTGGTCGATCGCCCCGTGCCCGAGAGCATCGCGGGTTTCGCCGATCGGTTCCGCACCACGCTGCCGGACGCGGTGTTGTGGCTGGACACCCCGCCGGAGCAGGCGGCGGCGCGCTGTGCCGCACGGTCGGCCGACGGGCCGGTGGAGGCGCACGAGACGGCGGAACGGCTCGGCGCGTTGCGCGAAGGCTATGTGCGCGTGCGGCATACGCTCGCCCGCGCCTTTCCCGAGGTCGGTTTCCACCGCATCGACACCGGCGACGGCGTCGAGCTGGCGGAATCGGTGCTCGCCTGTGTTACGGAAGGAAAGTTGTTGTGACGGAAATCGAGCGCCGGGTGCGCTCCGTCGTCGCCGACGTGTTGTGGGTGGCGGCAGGGGATTTCGATCCGGACGGATCGCTCACCGATTACGGCCTTGATTCGCCCACCTCGATCGAGCTGACGATTCAGCTGGAACGGACCTTCGGCATCAGCATCCCCGAGGATGTCGCGGCCCGGCTGACCACCGTCGGCGCGATCGTGCGGTACGTGGAGGCGGCGGCATGACCCTGCTCCCGCGCCATCCGAGTATCGTGCACGCGCTGCTGGCGAACGCCACGCGCGGTGCGGACGCGCCGCGAACCGTCTTCGTTCCGGAACGGTCCGAGGCCGCGCTCGGCGAGGCGACCGAACTGCGGCACGACACGGTAGCCGTTGCCGCGTGCCGCGCCGCTCACGCCCTGTCCGAGGCAGGCGTCGCGGCGGGGGACCGGGTGCTGCTATGTCTGCCCACCGCACCGGAATTCGTGACGGCCTTTTTCGGTTCGCTGCTGCTCGGCGCGATTCCGACCGCCGTCGCCACCCCGGGCGGCTTCGGCTCGATGGAGCTGTTCCGTGACAAATTCGACCGTCTCACAAGGTATTTGGAGCCCACAGCGATCGTGGCGAGCTCGCTGGTATCGGCGGCGGTGCGACCAGGAACGACGATGATCGACGGCGCACACCTGCACGACCTCGTCACCACCCCGACGGGACCGATGCTCGAGCCGCGCCTGCCCGCGGGCGACGACGTGGCGTTCATCCAGGCGACCTCCGGATCGACCGGAACGCCGAAGGGCGTGCGGATCACCCATTCGGCATTGGCCGCCAACTGCGAGCAGATAAGCCGTGCCGCCGCACTGGAACTCGACGACACCTGGGTCGGCTGGCTGCCCCTGCACCACGATATGGGCCTGATCGGCGGATTCCTCACCCCGCTGTTCCGCGGCGGCGACGCGGTGGTGATGCCGCCGAGCCGGTTCCTGCGCAACCCGGCCGAGTGGCTGCGGGCGGTCACCCGCTACCGCGGATCCGTCACCGCCGCACCGAATTTCGCGTACGGATATGCGGCGGCGCGTATTTCGGACGCGGAGCTGGCCGGTGTCGATCTGTCGAGCTGGCGGTTCCTGTTCTGCGGCGCCGAGCCGATACATCCACCCACCGTCCAGGCCTTCGTCGATCGATTCGCGGCGTGGGGGTTGCCGCGCGACGCGGTCGTGCCCTGCTACGGCATGGCCGAGGCGGCCCTGGCCGTGACGGTGTCGTGGCCGCGCGCACCGATCGACTTCGATACGGTCTCGCGCCGCACGCTCGCCGAAAGCGGTGTGGCCGTAGACGTTTCGGCCGACGATCCGGATGCCACGCAGATCGTCGACTGTGGTGCGCCGGTGGAGGGCACCGAGGTACGCATCGTCGACGAGACCGGCGCCGTGCGGGAGGAGAGCATGGTGGGCCGGGTGCAGTTCCGCGGACCGTCCACCACCATCGGCTATTTCGGCATGCCCGAGGCCACCGCCGCGGCGCGGCACGAGGGCTGGTGGGATACCGGGGATCTCGGCTACCTGCGCGACGGATGTCTGCGCGTCACCGGTCGGCACAAGGATCTGATCATCATCCGCGGCGCGAATTATGCCCCGACCGATTTCGAGGTCGCGGCCCAGAGCGTCGATGGCGTGCGTCCCGGCGGTGTCGCGGCGGTGGGCCGCATCGGTGCCGACGGGTTGTCCGAGGAACTGCATCTGATTGTCGAATCCGCGGTTCCCGCAACAGAACACGATGCCCTGCGGCGCGCCGTGCGGGTCGCGGTGAGTAAACGCACCGGTATTCTGCCCGCGGGTATTCACCTCGTCGCGCCGCGCGCCATCCCGAAAACCACCAGCGGCAAGATCCAGCGTTCGGAGGCGGGCAGGCTCCTGCTGCCCGAGGATTCCCGCGCGGACCGTAATCCGGGGCAGGGCGATCTGGTCGGCACCGGGGGCGCCGCGTTATGAGCGTATCCGCGCGCCCGCTGGCCGGTCCGGTGAGCCGGAATCCGCTCGGCGCGTACCGCGATTACCGCGCCGACCCGCTCACCCTGTTCTACGAGCAGGCGGTGGCGCACGGCGGCAGCGTGCGGCTGCGGCTGGCGCATCAGCGGGTGCACCTGCTCGTCGAACCCGACCACATCAACCAGGTGCTGGTCACCAACGCGCACAAGTACGAAAAGGGCGTCAGCTACCGCAGTCTCAACCATCTGCTCGGCCCCGGTCTGCTCACCAGCGGCGGCGAACTCTGGAAACGCCAGCGCGCCTTGATCAAACCGGTGTTCGCGCGCCGCGTCGTCGACAACGAGATACCGCTGATGGTGCGGTGCGCGCGGCGCATGCTCGACCGGCTCGACGCGCGCGCCGACCGCGCCGAATCCTTCGACCTGGTGCCGGAACTGATGGGTTTCGCCGCCGACGTCGTATGCCGCGCGGTGCTCGGCACGGATATCGACGGTGTGCTGCCGCAGATCGAGGACGATGTGCGGCAGGGCACGTCATGGGTGATGCGGCATATGGCGGCGCCGCTCTCGCCGCGCATCCCGACACCGGCGAATCTGCGTTTCCGGCAGGTGGTTTCGCGTCTGCACCGGGTGGTGGACGAGATCATCGCGGGGCGGCGCGACGACGCGGACGCGGCGGCCCGTTCACTGCTCGACCGGTTGTCCGCAGCGCGCGACGACGCCGGGCACGCCATGGACGACGCGCAGCTGCGCCACGAGGTGCTGACCTTCCTGTTGGCGGGGCACGAAACAACCGGCGGCGCACTGGCCTGGACCATATACGAGCTGGGCCGCAATCCGGCGATTCTGGACCGGGTACGGGACGAGATCGACGCCATACCGGGTACTTCCACCGATATCGAACCGGCGCTGCCCGCGCTGGAACGGACCGGCCGCGCCATCGACGAGGCCATGCGCCTGCACCCGCCCGCCTGGGCGTTCAGCCGCACCGCACTGGTGCCCGACCGCTTCGACCGCTTCGATCTCGAACCGGGCGCCATCGTGGTGATCAGCCCGTTCGTGAACCATCGCTGGCCCGAATTCTGGGATTCGCCACTGACATTCGATCCGGAGCGGTTCACGAGGGATCGGGTGAAGGCCCGTCCGCCGTTCCGCTATTTCCCGTTCGGCTGGGGCGCGCACCTGTGCGTCGGTCAACACATGGCGCTGACCGAGATACGCATCGGCATCGCAATGCTGTTGGCGCGCTATGACATCGAACTCGTCAACGGGCTGCGGGTGCGTGCGAACCCGCAGATCTCCAACTTCCCCGATCCCGTGCTGGTCCGGCTGACCCGGCGTGATCGGCCCGATTCGAGCCCGAGGTGAATGTGCCGTGACCGATATCAAGACGACCCAGGTCGTTTCGGCGGAAGCCGTTGCGGGGCTGGAGATCGCAGAGGTGGGCGCGAAGGCGGCCGCGCTCGGCAGGCTGGTGGCCGCGGGCTATCGGGTACCGCCGTTCGTGGTGCTCACCACGGGTGCGTGCGCCCGCATCCTGGCGCCGGCGGCGGATGCCATCGCGCGGGCGATAGCCGACCTGGACCACACCGACCCGCTGTCCCTGCGATCGGTGGCGAACAGCATCCGCGAATTGATCGCCGGACTCGCCCTGCCCGATGACATCGCCGACGAAATACATACCGCTGTAGGAACATTCGGTGCAGACGCGCGTTTGGCGGTGCGATCCTCGGTCAGCGGCGAGGATTCGGCCGCCGACTCCTTCGCGGGCCAACTCGACACCATGCTGAACGTCGCCGCCGACGCGGTGGCGCCCGCGGTGCTGGCGGTGCTCGCCTCCGCCTACTCGGAACGCTCCCTCTTCTATCGAGCCCACCGCGGGCTGGACAACGCGCGCATCGACTGCGCCGTCGTACTCCAGGCGCTGATCGAATCCAGCGTCTCCGGCGTGGTTTTCAGCTGCAACCCGCAGACCGGCGACCCGGCCGAGGCGGTGGTTTCGGCCGGTCTCGGGCTGGGCGAGGGGATTGTGTCGGGCCTCGTCGAGTGCGATACCTACTTCGTCGACATGCGTTCCCGGACCGTCGTTTCCCGCGTGATCGCCGAGAAGCGGAGCCGGATCGTCGCATCGGCCGCGGGCACCGCGCTCGAGCGGATCGACCCGGTCACCGAGGCGGCGTTGACCGACGCGCAGGTCGCCGAATTGGCCGTCACCGCCACCGCGCTCGCCGAATCCGCGGGCGCACCACAGGATGTCGAGTGGGCCTACGACGGCGCGGGCACGCTGTATCTGTTGCAGTCCCGTCCGGTGACCGCGACCGGCCAGCGCGAAACGATCTTCGACAACGTCAATGTCGCGGAGTCCTATCCCGGCCTGTCCAGCCCGCTCACCTTCTCCGTGCTGCGGCGGGCCTATGAACAGGTGTTCCGGGTCTCGCACCGTGATTTCGGCGCGACCGGCTCGATCGTCGACCGCAATGCCGCGGCGCTGTATCCGTACCTCGTCGGCACCGCGCACGGTCGCATCTACTACAACATCAGCAACTGGTATCGGCTGTTCCTGCAAATCCCGGGAATGGAATTCGCCATCGAGGGCTGGGAGGCCGCGCTCAATATCGAGAACCGATACCGGCGTCCGGCCGCCCCGGCACGCGGCATCGCGCGCATCCGCACGTATCTGCTGCGCGCGCGGGTGATCGCGGTCGTCGGGGCCGGGTGGCTGCGCCTGCCGCGCAGATTGCGTTTCTTCGCCGCCGAGCTCGCGCGGTTCACCGCCGACCTCGAGCGCCGCCTCGCGCCGGAAACCCCGGACCGCGAACGGGATCCGCACGCCCTGCTGGATTGGCTGGAGCGCTGCTTCGCCGAACTGGTGCCCGCGTACTCGGTGCAGATCTTCAACGACTTCCTCGCACAGCAGCTCTTCCACCTCGTCGGCATTCTGCTGGAGCGTGCGGGCATCCCGGGAGCCGACACCCTGCGCAACGAATTGTTCTGCGGGGAGGAGGGTGTCGAGAGCGTCGACCCGGTCCGCTCGGCGCTCGCGCTGTCCGCGACCATCCGAGCCGACCGCGGGCTGCGCGAACTGTTCGAGAGCCCGGCCGATACCGATCAGGTGTGGAAGACGCTGGCGCAGCCGGAATTCGGCGGCTTCCGCCTGGCCTGCCTGCGGCATATCGCGCTGTTCGGCGATCGCACGGTCGATGAGCTGAAACTCGAGACCGATCCGCTCGGCGAACATCCCGAGCGACTGGTTCCGATGCTGCGCAACTACCTTCGCGGCGGGCAGAACATCGAGGAAATGCAGGCGCGCGAGCGGCGGATCCGGCGCAGTGCGGAAAAGACCGTGGCCCAAGCCTTTCGCGGCAAGCGGCTGGAACGACTCGTATTCCGTTTCGTGTTGGGCCGCGCACGGGAACACGTCAAACAGCGTGAGAACATGCGGTTGGGCCGCAGCCGCTCCTTCGGCCTGATGAAACGGGTGTTCCGGGAATACGGGCGGCAGTTGCACCGGGCCGGTGTGCTCGACGATCCGCGCGATGTCTTCTGGCTCACCTATGAGGAGATCGCCGGGCTCACCCGCGGTGCCGCCGTCGACACCGACGCCGCGCGCACGGTCGCCACCCGTAAGCGCGACCACGAACGCTGGCGCGCGGTGGCGCCGCCGTCGCGCATCGTCACCTCCGGCATCGCCGCAGCCACCCTCGCCGATCCCGTACCGCAATTTTCCGAGGCCGACGCGTCGGGCACGGTGCTCGTGGGCGTCGGCTGCGCGCCCGGCCGGGTGGAGGCGCCCGCCCTGTCCATCGCGACACCGGATCCGGATATCGAGATAGCGGGCCAGATCCTGGTCGCCGCGACAACGGATCCGGGCTGGGTGTTCCTGATGGTGGCCGCGGGCGGTCTGGTCAGCGAGAAGGGCAGCATTCTCTCGCACACCGCGATCATCGGCCGGGAGCTCGGCATTCCCACCGTGGTCGGCGTCAAGGACGCCACCCGTCTGATATCCACCGGCGACGTGCTGGCCCTGGACGGCAAGGCCGGGACAGTCACCCGCATAGCCCGGGAGGGCGAATGAGCGAAAACTTCAGCCTGGAGCACTATCTGGACGCCGCCGCGCCCACCTTCGAGCGGCGTTTCGACGAGTTCCGGCCCTATGTGACCAACGCCCGGGAAACCGGTTTCGTACTGCGCGAGATCGCCGGACCCGCCGGACCCGTTGTGCGGGTGCGTGATCCGAGCGGTGGCGGGGTCCGCGACCTGATCATGCTCGGCTCCAACAACTATCTGGGACTCGCCAGCGAACCCGAGATCGTCGCGGCGGCCATCGAGGCCACCCGCGAATACGGAATCGGTTGCGGCGGACCACCGCTGCTGAACGGCACCACCTCACTGCACCGCCGTCTGGAGGAACGGCTGGCCGAGACGAAGGGCTGCGAAAGCGCGCTCGTCTTCTCCTCGGGCTACGCCGCGAATATCGGTTGGGTGACCGGTCTGCTCCGGAAAGGCGATGTGCTGATCTACGACGAGCAGAGCCACGCCAGCCTCTACGACGGCATCCAGTTGGGCCGGGTGCGCTCGATGGCGTTCGGCCACAGCGATATCGACCAGCTGCGGCACCGGCTCCGGCAGGTGCGCTGGCGCAACCCGGGTGCGAATATCGTCGTCGCGGTCGAGGGCGTGTACTCGATGGACGGCGATATCGCGCCGCTGCCGGAGATCCGGGCGCTGTGCGATTCGTTCGGGGCCTGGCTGGCCATCGACGACGCGCACGGCACCGGTGTGCTCGGTGCGAAAGGCCATGGCACCGCCGAACATTTCGGCATGGACCCGGGCGCGGTGGACCTGTCCATGGGCACCTTCTCGAAGGTGTTCGCCACCACCGGCGGATTCGTCGCGGGTTCCCGGGATCTCATCGACACCCTGCGATTCTTCGCACGCTCCTATATGTTCTCGGCCGCGCTGTCGCCCGCGGTGGTGGCGTCGGTGCTCGCGTCGATCGATTTCATCGATGCCCACCCGGAACGCGTCGCCCAATTGCACGACAATTGCGCCTATTTCGTTCATGGACTGCGTGATATGGGGTTCAGCGTCGATCCGCAGACCGCGATCATCCCGCTGCTGGTGCCCCGGCGGCTGGCGGTGGCCGAGGTGGTTTCGGCCATGCACGAGGCGGGCGTATTCGTCAACGGCGTCGAATTCCCCGCCGTCCCACGCGAACTCCAGCGGTTGCGGATCTCGATGATGGCCACGCTCACCCTCGCCCAGCTGGATTTCGCGCTGGAGCAGATCTCGATCGTGGCTCGCCGCTTCGGATTTCACCCTGAGCAGGAAGGTGCCGCCTGATATGACCGATACGAATATCGCGGTGGGCGGCACCCCCGAGGAACGCGCGCTGGTGCACGCCGCCCTGGCTCGACCCAGCGAGCTGGAACGAATGCGGTTGCGCGAGTTGGTCGACGACATCGCGGACTGGCCGGAATTCCTCGCCCTGGCGAAGGTGAACGCCACGGTGCCGCTGGTGCGGCGGCGGCTGGAGCGCGAGAATCGTCTCGACCTCCTACCGCCACCGGTCGCGGCCGAATTCGCGGCGATCACCGACCACATCGCCGAGGTCAACGACCGGCGACTGCACGCGGCCATCGAACTATTGGCGCGCTGCCACGAACGCGGCATCCGCTGTGTGGTGCTCAAGGGCATGCTGTTCGCCACGGAGATCTATCGCGATCCGCGCTACAAGCGGATGAACGATCTGGACATCCTCGTCGAACTGGATCAGGTCGACGCCCTCATCGGCGTCTACCGGGAGCTCGGCCTGTTCGCCACCACCGAACTGCTCGGGAAGGCGCCGAAGATTCGCGCCGAGCGCTCACATCACCTCCCTTCGTTCGTTTCCCGTGACGGCGCGCTCGTCGTCGGCACGCACTGGGGTCTGATCACCCCGCTCGCGCCGTACACCGTTGACTACCGCGCTATCTGGAATCGGGTGCGCCGCATCGACTTCCACGGTGTTCCCGCATGGGCGATGGCGCACGAGGACAACCTGCACCACCTCGGCATCCACCTGCCCTACTACAAGACCGGTGTTCGTGAACTCGGCGATATCTGGAATCTGGCCCGCGGCGCCGAACTGGACTACGGCCTGTTGCGGTCCGAGATCGCCGCGGCGGGCACCGAACGGCTGATGTATCACGCGCTGTCGCTGGCGCACCGGCTCGTCCCCATACCCGAATTCGCCGAGCTGATCGCCTGGCTCGAACCGGACGTCGACCGGTTCACCCGCTACGACACTGCCCGCAAGACGGCCGATATCCATACCCTGCTGCGCAGCCGGTCCACCCACACCTCGCGAATCGAGAAGGCGTACACCGAGTTCAATATGACCGCGGTGGCGAGCGAGAAGCTCGCGTGCTTCGGCAGGCTGTGGTCGAATCTGCTGCTGGTACCCGGCGACGAGGCCGCGAAGATGAGCTCGCTGCGCGCACCGAGCGGGCTGCCCGCGCTGGGCGCGCGAATCGCCGCCCCCTACCGGCTGACTCGCGTCTTCCAGCGCGATCTCGGCCGATGGCTGTTCCCGGCGGCCCTGGCCAAAACCGTCTTCGACCTCGCGGCCAGTTACGGCGGCGAGCTGCGGGGCGGTGCCGAGAAGGCAAAGGGCATAGCCGAATTCGCCGCGGAACTCGGTCTCGATCGCGCCGAACTGCAAGCGGTGCTGGACAGTCAGGAATGAACGGCCCGAATTTCCGGACGGTGCTGTGGGATCTGGACGGCACGCTGATCGGATTGCGGCGGCGGACCTTCCGGATGTTGATGCCCGCGGTGGCCGCGTGGTGGTTCCGTGATCTCGTCGCGCCGCACCGATTCCTGCTGGCCTTCGGCGGTGCCCTGAAACCGGTGCGCGCCAACGACTCCACCGAGTCGAACACCGATCTGATGGTGCGGTTGCTCGCCGAACGTCTGCGGATCGACCGCGCCGTGGCCGGTATGCGATTCCACGACTTGGCGGTGCACGGATTCTCGCTGCTGCGGTGGTGTTTTCCACCGGTGCCCGCGGCGGTGCACACCGTCGGACTGCTGCGCGCGGCGCGCATCGGGCAGGTGATCGCTACCAACCCGCTGTGGCCGCGAGAGACGGTCGAAACCCGATTGCGCTGGGGCGGTTACGATCCGGCTGCTTTCGAGCTCATCACCAGCGGGGACACCATGCGCCGGTCCAAGCCCAGCATCGAGTTCTATCGCGAACTGCTCGACCGGCTCGGCGCGCGGCCGCGGGACTGCGTGATGATCGGCAACGACGCCGCCAACGATGCGCCCGCGGCCGAGCTCGGCATTCCGGTCTTTCTGGTCAATGTGCCAGAAAGTGATGTGCCACAACAGTATTCATCGACAGGTTTGGTCACCACGGGGGATTGGTCCCGGCTGCACGGGTGGCTGGGTATCGAGGAGAAGTCATGCTCGTCGTCCTGAATCCGCGGTCCAACGCGGGTACGGCACTGGCCAAATGGCAACCGGTGGAGCGGGAACTGCGCCTGCGCCACCCCGGCCTCGTCGTCGAAACGCCAACGGACCCACAGGCCGCCGTCGAACTGGTGCGCGGCGGGCTCGCCACCGGAACGATCGTGGCCGCGGGGGGCGACGGGATGGTGAATCTGGTGCTGAACGCGATCATGGATCCCGAAACCGATCGGCCGCGTTCGGAGCGCATCGTGCTCGGCGGTATCGGATTGGGCAGTTCCAACGACTTTCACAAACCGATGAGCACCAACGTCGGCGGCGTGCCCGTGCGCATCGATGCCGAACGCGCCGCACCGATCGACGTCGGCAAGGCCACCATGCTGCTGCCCGACGGCACCCGCACGGTGCGCTATTTCCTGCTCAATGCCAGCATGGGACTCGTTGCGGCGGGCAATCATTCGTTCAATCAGGCCAGGGGCGCGATCGGCTGGCTCAAATCGCGCAACGTCTCGGTGGCGATCGCCGCCACCGCGCTGTGGAATATCGCGACGCACAGCCCGCTGACGCTGCGACTGCACGGCACCGACTGGACGCATACCGCGCCCGTCACGAATGTGGGTGTGCTCAAGAGCGTGCACTTCGCCGGTGGCATGCGCTACGACACCCCCGTGACCAAGGCCGACGGCATGTTCGACGTGAATATCTGGGCGGCCGCCCCCCGGCTGCGGATCCTCGGCCTCATCGCAGGCCTCTACCGGGGCAGGTTCACCGGATCTCCGCTCGCCACCTGCCTTCGGGACACCGCCGTGGAACTGCGTCCGGCGAACCCGGCGCCGCTGGAACTCGACGGGGAGATCACCATCGTGGAATCGGCTCGCCTGCAAGTACTTCCGCGTGCGCTGCGGGTGTGCGCGGCATGACGGTCGTGCTGATCACCGGTGCCGCCAACGGTATGGGAGCGGCGACCGCACGGCATCTTTCGGGGCTCGGATACACCGTCGTCGGCAGCGATATCGTCGAGCGACCGGGCCTGGACCCGGTCGATGTCAGGGATGACGCGGCCGTGCGTGCGTGGGTGCGATCGGCGCACGACGCCTTCGGCCGCATCGACGCGGTGGTCACCTTCGCCGTCTCCGCCATCGTCGGTGCGGTCGAGGAGACCGAACCGGACGAGGCCGCAACGATTTTCGACATCAATGTGCTCGGCGCCCACCGGGTGCTGCGCGCGGTACTGCCGATCATGCGCGCACAGGGCAGCGGCCGGATCGTCCTCGTCAGCTCCGGCGCGGGCGCCATCGCCGAACCCTTCGGCGGGTGGTACTCGGCCACCAAGGCCGCCATCGAACGCCTCGGCGAGGCGGTGCGCATGGAGACGGCGCCCTTCGGCATCCATACCTCGGTGCTCGCCCCGGGCTGGACCGTCACCCCGATCATCGATTCGGCCGTGCGGGTATCCGAACCGATCGATGCGTACACCCCGGCCCGCACCGCCGTCGTCGAACGCGTCACCGGATATCTGGAGGCGGGCCAAACCGCCGAAGCGGTGGCCCGCACCGTCCAGCGCATCCTGGCGGCTACCACTCCGGAGCAGCTCTACCTGTGCGGATCCGATGTGCGCTCCTCGTTCTGGAGCCGCAGGCTGCTGCCCGCGCGCCTGTACCACCGCCTCGTCCGCCGCTACTACGGAGTCTGAATCGGCTACCGCCGCAGTCCATGGGCGCGGGCGATGAGGCTCTCCATCACCGTGCGCGGCAGCAGCCTGCGGACGGCGAACATCACCGGTGCGTTGCTGCCCACCGCGTAGAGCGGCCGCGGGCGGGGAGCCTCGATCGCGGTGACGATGGTCGCCGCGACCCGCTCCGGTGCGATGCCGTCCGCCTGATTCTTGTCGAGGCGATCCATGAAACGGTCGAAATCGGCACGGTGCGGGGAGTTTTCGCGCACGTACTTGGTGCGGCGCTCGCGGATGCTCGTCGCGATCTGGCCGGGTTCCACGGTGGTGAACCACACCCCGAACGGGGATTCCTCGAAGCGGGCGGCGGTGGCGAACCCGCGCAGCGCCGCCTTGGCCGCGACATACGACGAGCGGTAGGGCATCGGAAAACTGGCGAGCATGGAACCGACCATGACGATGCGCCCGAACCCGCGCTCCCGCATGCCGGGCAGCACCGCCTGGCCGAGCGTGATCGCGCCGAGCACGTTGAGCCGGAACAGCCGCTCGATCGCCTCGGTCGGCAACTCGGCCAGCGGCCCGGCCTGACTTTCGCCCGCATTGTTGACCAGCACATCGACGACGCCGAGCCCGGCCGTGAACTGCTCGATCGATGCGGTATCGGTGAGGTCGAGCGCGCGATAGTCGACACCGGCAATGCGGGCGTCCTCGGCGATCGTCGCCGGATCGCGGCTGGTGCCGATCACCTGGTAGCCGCGCGCCACCAGTGCGGTGGCGGTCGCCTTCCCGATACCGGACGACGCGCCGGTGACGACTGCGATACGGGCCATGGTGACTCCTGAGCTGTGGTCGACGGATCCCTGTGACGGTATCCCAGGCCCCAGCTCAGTGCGGGAGCGGTGAGGTCTCCGGTTCGCCGACGCAGCCGCGCCGGTCTCAGCTGCCCGCGGATCCGGTGTTCGGGCTCGGGTCGGTCAGCTGGTAGGTCGCCAGTACGGCTTTGTGGTCGGTGACCCACCGTTGCGGGCTGGCGATGAAATTGTCCTGGGTGTTCTCGTCGGTCCGCGTGCTGCGGACGATCGAGCCGCGCGGGCCGACCAGTCCGGCCGAGGTCAAGGTCAGCGCCGCACCGGGACCGGTGAAGATGTAATCGATGCGGTCCCGCTCGTCGGCCTCGGGGGCCCAGGTGAGTTTATTCACCGGCGCCTCGGGATTGCTTGCGGGCCAAGTGAATCCGGGGTGGGTCACCGGGTCGGGATAGCGGGAGCGGTAGGCGTCGGCGAAACCCGCCTGCTGTAGTCGGCGGGTGCTGCCCCACGGCAGCACGACGCCGTTGTGGTCGAACAACTGGGCCGTGGCCGGGGTCCAGTCCAGGGCGGAGGGCTCGTTGAAGTCGCCGCCGAGGATGACCGTGCGCCCGGCCGCCATTTCGGCCCGCGCGTCGTCGAGGAATTTCCCGATGGTGTCGGGACGGCCCGAGGCATCGTTGACCCGCTGGACCACCGCCGGATCGGTGACCGGGCCGCCGGGCAGCTTGTTCCAGCCGTACCGCGCGAATTCGTCACCGGAACTGCCGGGGGCATATCCGCGCGGCAAATAGGTTGCGTACCAGCGATATTCGAGGTGGGCTGCGTAGACGGAGAACGGTTTCCCATCGATGGTCAGCCGCGCCCGCGTCATCCAGCCGAGCTGCGCCGCGGATTCGATCGGGAAGATGGACAGCACCCCGGTGTCGTCGGAGGGGGCGTTCGCATAGGTTCGGCCCCTGCGTTGCAACGCGTCGGCGATGCGTCCGGTGGCGCCGCGGAACGCCTCGGTCAGCGTGACGATCGAGGCATCGAGCGAAACGATCAGATCGGCGACGAGATCGATACCGCCGGAGATGTTGTCACCGGCCTGCCAGATGTTGATGGCCAACACCCGGATCTCGCGGCCCGGCACGGCCCTGGCGATCGGCGGCACGAATTGCGCGGCGGCGGCAGCACCCGCCAATGCGCCCATGCCGAGGATGACATCGCGCCGTTTGATGGCGTCGGACATGCGGAGACTCCTAACGACTGGCGAAACCGGGAACAGGGTGATCGTCGAGCACCGCCGTGTCGCCCAGGTGGATCGAATGCTGCCGAGATCATTCGCCGACGTGAACCATCTTGTGCCGCAGCGCCGAATCCGCCGCGCGATGGGTGAATTCGGTATCGCCTACGCGGATCGGTCCGAGGCGGATCACGCGGCGCTGCCAGCGGCCATCGAGACCGGACGGGTTGCGGCGGACGATCGCGGCTAATGGACGAATCTCGGTTCGGACCAATCGAAATCGGCTCGTGCGTCGAAGCAGTTGGCGAGTGGTCTTGTTCGAGTAGAGGTTTGGCTATGCGATTTACGGCGGGTATTTCCGCGGAACGAACGATTGCGCGTGCGGTGCTCCTTCCGGACGCGACCGACGAGGCGGAACACCTCCGATTCATGGAGTTGCGCGGTCCCGGTGGTGTGGACAGGATCGGACCCCGATCCGTGCTCGACCAGCTAGCGGCCGAAATCGATGAGCCGGACACGATCGATGATGTCGGCGTCGTCTACCGGACCGCCGAGGAGCGGCGCGCCATGGTCGCCGAACTCGCCTCGGGCGCATGGCATTCGGCCTCGCTGGTGTCGGTGCGGTCCGCGCTGCTCGCCGCGATCGGGAATGCGCGGGAACTCGATGATTTCGGCACGGTCGCGGCATTCGACGTCGCCGAACATCAGGTGACCTTCGTTGTCGTCGGCGCCGATCGGGACCGCATCGTGGCGACCGGTTCGTGGCGGTCGACGGTCGCGGCCGCGGGTGTCGCCGACGCGATCACTCGCGCGTGGCGCTCGACGGATACCGCGGAACTGCGCCTCGACGCGGCCATCGTATGTGGTTCTCTGGCAGGGGAATCGGCCATGTCGGCGGTCCGCCGCCTGGGATCGCGACAGGCCCCGATCGAGGTGCGGTATCGCCCCGAGGCGGTGACGCGCGGCGCCGCGCTCGTCGCCGCCGGTCCGAGACATAGTGCGCCGGTGCCGATTTCCGGCACAAGATCACGCGGCCCGATGCTCGCCTTCGGCTGCGCGGCATTGGCCGTCGCGATCGGTCTGATCGCCATTCGCGTCGAAACCGGCCGGGCTTCGGTGGCGCACGCCGCGGGCGTCCCGGTCGCACTGCCGACGCCCGGCCTGCCGCACCCGCCGCCCGCGCCACCGCCGCCCGCGGTGACAATCGCCGCGCCGGCACCCGAAATCTCTTCGATACCAACACAACCCGTAGCAACCGATGCGCCGGGCCCGACGGAAACCCCAACGGCCACCACCCAGCCCCCGACAACCGTCGGCGCCCCGAACATCGTCGGCCTGTTCCCCAGCGAATCCCCGCCACCCCCCATCGGCGCGGGCCCAACCGAATGGCAGACCTGGTGGGACAACCATCTGAAGCTGAACCGCCAATGGCTGAACGGCGGCTGAGCGTCACGAACGCCTGCGCCGCGCGGGTATCGCGGGGTCGCCGACGGTGACGGCGTGGGTGCGCGGCCCGGGCGATTGGGGTTGGGCCAGCAGCGCGGCGCAGATGATCGCCAGAATTCCGATCAGCTGGAGTATCGACAGCGTCTGATGCAGGAACAGATATCCGAGCAGGGTCGCCACGATCGGGCTGCCGAGGGAAAGGAAGGAGACCGCCAGCGCGGGCAATTCACCGATGCCGCGGAACCAGATCGCGTAGCTGATGACGGCGCCGACGGAGATGAAATAGGCGAACCCGGCGATATTTGTTCCGGTGATGTCCGTCGGCAGGCCCTCGGCGCACAGCAGGAATGGCAGCAGTACGAGTCCGCCCGCCACGAGCTGCCAGCCGGTGAAGGTGAGCAAGCCGACCCCGTCCGGACGTCCCCATCGTTTGGTCAGCGTAATGCCGGTGGCCATGCAGACCGCGCCGCTGAGCGCCGCCGCGACACCGGCGAAGTTCAGTCCGACCGTTCCCTTGAATACGAGGAGTACGGCGCCGCCCGCGCCGAGGGCGCAGGCCACCACATGCGCAGGCCGAATTCTGTCGCCGATGAACAGCGCCGCCAAGATCAGGACGAACATCGGCTGCATCGACATGATCACCGCGATTATGCCGCCCGGCAGCTGAAAGGTCGCGACGAACAGCAGATAGAAGAACGCGCCGATATTGAGCGTCCCGAGTATCAGCGACCGCCACAGCCAGATTCCGCGCGGCAAGGTGCGAGTGCAGGCCAGCAGAATCAGGCCCGCGGGCAGTGCCCGGACGGTGGCGGCCAGCAGCGGCCGGTCTGGCGGCAACCATTCGGTTGTCGCCAGATACGTGGTGCCCCAGGACGCGGGCGCCAGCGCGGTCACGCCGGTGGTGCGAAGTCGCTGACCGGCTTTCACGCCATTTCGCCGAATCGCCGGCCGCGTGACATATCCGCGTTCACGTTGAATTGCTCCTTTAAGGTTGCGCCCAACCGGTGCCGGCGGCTCGGCGCACTGGCTGAAATCACCAGTGCGCCACCGATTTTCAATATTCGAGTGCGCTCGTCACACCCGGACGCCCAGTGCGTCGAGCGCCTTGGCCAGCTCCTGTTGGGCGTCCGCCGGAAGTTCGCGAAGGGGCCGGGGAAGGTTCGGCGCATTCAGGAATCCGAGCTGTGCGGCGCCGGCCGTGAGGACGCGCAGGCTCCCGTAGCGGCGGAACAGATCCCAGAACGGTTCCATCCGGTCCGACAACGCCATGGCCCGCTCGGTATCGCCATCCGCGATGGCTCGCACAATCGTCAGGCATTCCTCGGGCAGCAGGCCGCCGATGACGCTGAACCACATATCCGCACCCGCGATCAGGCCGCCCGCGCCGAATTCATCGAGGCTGAAGCCGATGGCCACATCGCTGCGCACCTTGCTACGCAGCGCGGCGATTCTGGCGGCCGCCTGATCGGCGGTGGCGCCGGGAGTTTTCACCGCGCCGACATTCGGCAATTCCGCGACCCGCCCGTGCAGTTCGTCGCTGAAGGTGAACTTCGTGGTACGCGGGTTCTCGTACACGCACAGCGGCACCGACAATTCCCGTGTGACGTCCTCGTACAGCCCGAATACCTCCTCATCGGTGAGCGGCTGGTAGGAGACGGGGGAGAGCAGCACCGCCGATGCGCCCGCCTTTTGCGCGTCCTCGGCCAGCGAGAGAACGTCCTTCGTGGTCAGTGCGCCGATGCTGATCATGACCGGAACGTCGCCCGCGGCATCGACGGCGATTTTCGCGATGCGTTCGCGCTGCGCGCGGGTGAGGTAGGCATAGTTTCCGGTCGAGCCGAGCGCACCGATCAAATCCACGCCCGCCGTGACCAGCCGGGTGACGAGGTGCCTGAATCGTTTCTCGTCGACGTCGTCGTCTTGGGTGGGGGTGAGGGGAAAGGCGCTGAAACCAGTGAACATGGAAATCCTTTCAATTCCCGACAATATGTGGCAGGTGAGCCGCCGAAAACACGTGCTCGTTCGCGGTCGATGGATCGCCGGGCCACAGCCGCAGCTCGCCCAGATCCGGCCGCAGCACCACGGCCGCGACGGTCCGCTCCCGGCGGATGTCTCCGCTATCCCGGACGCAGATCGGCGCCGCGGCGAGCAGCCGGTGATGTCCCCGGATGTCATCCGCGGCCGGAATGCCAACCGCGCGAACCGCTTCGAGCCGCCGCCGGGACGAGTTCCCGGCGAACACATTCAGCTCGTCGCGCGCCCCGAAATCCGGATGCAGGAAGTGGTTGGTGTGGAACAGCTTGTCTCCCTCCAGGATTCGCCGCTCGCAAGCCAATGCCTCGACGCATACGGTGCGGCTCGCGTCGCAGAGCAGGAAGGCCCGCGAACTCGCCAGCGGGAGGTCGTGCAGGATCGCGACGGCGTGCTCGACGCTGTCGGCGGTGTCGAGCAGATGCCGGATCGCCAGGTACGGCGGTACACCCGGCCCCCAATTCCCGCCGAGGACGAGATTGAGGCCGACGGCGAGCCCCGCGTCGTTGACGCCCAGATAGCCGAGGAGTCCGGCGAAGCTCAGCACCACCGAGCGGTGGCGCGGACCCGAGACGGCCAGCACCGCGATCTGATCGTCGAGATTGCCGTTCAGATCGATGGTTTGGCCGAGCACCGGCGCGCGGCGGCTCGTCGCGTAGCTGGTGCAGTCACCCGCGGTGATCCGGTTGTAGCCGAGTATTTCGCGACGCAGTTGCAGCAGCCACGCCTCGTCCCGGCCGATGCCCGCGCCGATCGCCAGCCCGTCGACCTCTTCGGCCAGATCCGGTAGCGCGGTGATCACCGCATCGCGATGGGCCGCGATGCGGGGCCGCACCGATTCGAGGCTCACCGGCCGATCGGTCAGGTGCCCGAGGCGGGCGAGCGAGTCGTCGAGGAAGTCGCGCAGTCGTCCGGCGATGGCCTGCCCGTGGGTGAGCCCGCGGGTGCGGGCGGAGCCGGAGATTTCGAGCAGCGGCGTCAATGGTCGTGCCCATTCGATCGGAGTGCGGTGACGACGTCGCCGAGGGTGCGCATCCGGGCGAGGTCGTCCTCGGTGAAGTGGTCGAGCCCGACCTCGGCCGCTCTACATAGCGATGTCAGGAACAAGATCTTGTTGAGCGAGGTGAGTCCGTAGGCCTCGACCAGGTCCAGGTCCGGGTCGAGCGCCGCGGGTTCCGGACCGTTACGCAGTACCTTCGCGAGCTGGTCCCGGGCCAGGGTGTCGAGATCGGCCGGCATGGATGCCCTCCTTCTGGTCGTCGAGTCGGTCGCGGTACCGTTCCCGGATCCGGTTCCTTATCGGCTTGAATTGGCCGGTGATCAGCCCGTTTTCGACGGTGAAAGGTTCGTCGGCGACGACGGCCCGCGCGATGCGCTCGTCGGGTTCGCCCGCGGCGTTGACCGCGTCCAGCGCCTCGGCGATGGCCGCGGCGCCGCCCGGGCCGGGTACGACGACGGCGACCAGTTCGGTCTGATTCGGGCAGAACACAACGCATTCGGTGACGGCGCCCGTGTCGCGGAATCGGGTCTCGATGGGCCGGACGACGATCTTCTTACCGTTGTCCAGGACGATGACGTCATCGGACCGGCCGAGGATATAGAGGTAGCCGTCCTCGTCGATTCGCCCGAGATCGCCGGTGCGGACCACGCCGCCGGGTTTGAACATCCGCTCGCTGTCGCCGGGCGCAGCATAGGCGTATGCGGTGTTGACGGGATGATCGCTGCGGACGCAGACCACGCCGTCGTCATCGATGACGATCTTCTTGCCCGGCAACGGTTTACCGACGCTGCCCGCGCGGTGCGCGCCGGGATGGTTCTTGGTGGCGATACAGGTTTCGTTGAGGCCGTAGCCCTCGAAGATCGGCAGCCCGGCGTCGTCGAAGAACCGCAGCACGGCGGGGTCGGCGGGCGCCGAACCCGTCCACAGGTAGCGGATGCGGTCGCCGAACAGTTCCTCGGCGGCCGCGGCCGGATCGAGCCCATCGCCCGAACGGCTTTCGATATGCCGTTTGGCGGCGTCGAAGAATCCGGGCACGCCCATGACGACGGTCGGCCGCACGGTGGGCAGCACCGCGAACACCGACTGGTAATTGGTGATGGTGATGTCGTGACCCCAGCGCAGCGCGGAATACAGCCAATAGCGTTGCTGGAGTAGCGAAAGCGGGAGGAAGACGAGCAGGTTGTCACCGGGGCGATGGTCGAAGATGCCCTGTACGGCTTCGATGCTGGAGTCGATGCTGCCGACGGTGGCCGCCAGCCCCTTCGGCACTCCGGTGGATCCGGAGGTGAACTTGACGGTGGTGCATTCCAGGGGGCCGTATCCGACCGGATCGAGTTCGGCGGGTGGTTCGTCGGCGTACGCGGAGATCTCGGCGATCGGCAGCACGCCGGACGCTGCGTCGATCACCTTGTCGCAGTAGAGCATTCGCAGCCCGTAGCGGTCGATCAGGTCGGCGCCCGCGGTGAACTTCCCCGGCTCGAAGCCCGCCGTCTGTACTTTGATCATCAGTGCCGCGACGTCGAGCAGCGCCCATTCGAGGCCGTTGGCGGCGAGCACCCCGATTCGATCGCCTTCGCCGATACCCAAGCGCCGCAAGGCATTCGCGACGGCTCGGGCGCGGTCGTGGAATTCGGTGAGCGGCATCGTCCGAGTTCCGCCGAGGCTTGCGACGGTGAGGACACCGGCGTGCTCGGGCCGGTGCGTGACGATGTGGTTGATGATGGATGTCACTGGCCTCCCTTCGTTCACAAGGCGTCGGCGATGATCATTTCGAGCACCTCGGACGGCCCCTCGTAGATGCGCAGGGATCGGACCTGGCGGTAGAGCCGCTCGACCGGGCTGTCCGCGACGAGCCCGGCGGCGCCGAAGATCTGCACCGCGGCGTCGGCGATCTCGCCCGCCGCCTCGGTGGCGTTGAGCTTCGCGACCGCAGCGTGTTTGGCGTATTCCTCGCCGTGGTCGGCGGACCAGGCGGCGCGGGCGGTCAGCAGTGTGGCGGCCGCGATCTTGACCTCCATCGCCGACAGTGCGGATTTGACGAGCTGTAGGTCGGCGAGGCGGCCGGAGTAGGCGCGTCGCCCGCGGGCCCGTTCGAGCGCGTATCGGTAGGCGCGCCGGGCGAATCCGATGGCGGCGGCGGCGACCGTGACGCGGGCCCGTTCGAGCACGTCCAGGGCGACTATGTAGCCGTGGCCGCGCTCGCCGAGTATCGCGTCCGGGCCGACGCGGCAGTCGGTGAAGGTCAGTTCGGCCCAGGAGCGTGGTGCGATCGCGTTGATCGGTGCGGCCTTCAGCCCGGGGGTGTCGCCGTCGACGAGGAAGGCGGTGAGCCCCAATGGGCCTGGCCCGTCGCCGGTTCGGGCGAGTACGACGCACAGGTCGGCGATATCGCCTTGGGCGATCCAGGTTTTGCTGCCGTTGAGGACGAATCCGGTTCCGTCCGTTGCGGCTTCGAGCGTTACCGCGCCGAGGTCGGAGCCGGCCGCCGGTTCGGACAGGGCCAGCGCCCCGGCGCTGGTTCCGGCGGCGAGACCGGGCAGATGTCTGCGGCGCTGTTCGGCGGTGCCGTGGCGGATGACGGCGGCGGCGCTGAGTTCCTGGATGGAGTAGACGAAATCCGCCAGGTCCTCGTGGAAGCTCAGGGCCTGGCGTCTGATGCACACCGAGCGGAGGTCCGAGCCGTCGCGGTGTTCGGGGTGTAGATGGTCGAGCCAACCGGACCGGCCGAGGTCGGTGAGTAGGGCGCGGCAGCGTTGCGCGGGGCCGACTTCGGTGGGATGCGCCCAGGTATCGGCTCGTTCGGCGCACCAGCGTTCGATCCGCTGGGCCAGTGCCCGGTGTTCGTCGTCGAACAGCGGGAGCTCGAGTATGCCGGGCTCGAACGTGGTCGGAAGGGGCACGGTTACAGACCATTTCTGATCGTCAATGGATTGTCATACTACGTGTTTCATCCGCGAGTTCGTCTTGATTCTCGACGGGTGGTAATCCTTATTTACCGCATCGACGATCGGGATGCACTCGACGACTCTGGAGCGAATCTCCGGAAATGACTCGGCGACGCGTGTCTAATTCGATTATCGTCCGCCGGAGATCTCGACGTCCCCCAATGCAAAGAAGTGCTACCGGCCTCGCCACCGGTCCCTCTCCGGAGGGCTGGTTCAGTGTATCACGATATGCAACCATCTGGAAGGGATTTAATTAGCCGCTGGGGCAGGGTGTTTCGTCTCCGGCCTCGATGACAGTGGATGGATGTGCCTGAAAGGTCTTGGTTACCAAGTTGATTCATGGATGCGCAGTTTCGTGGCCGCAACCATCGACTTCGGTGGAGGCTGGACCGGCTTGAACTGTACGGCCGTCCATCTCGTGTGGTCTACATGCTGAGAGTGGGTGTCTAATACATTGCACGCTACTGACTTTCGCTTGTTTCTGACCTCCGGATCGGCGGAGAGCATATCGTTCGCACAGCAAAGGAGTCGCGGTCGTCCGCGCGATCCCTGTCCCGGTCGGCGGGACACGGCTAGGGCCGAATCCGCCTGCGGCCAGCGGCATTTCCGGAAGCTGTCGGCATCCAGGATCGTGTCAACGGGTCCTGCCACGATGCCGAACTGCTGCCGCCAACCGGCATGGACCGTGAAACAAGTTGGGTGGCAACGGATATAACCCGGTAACCAGCTGGATCGAGCAATCATGGTATCGCGACCTCGCCGCATCCGGGGCGGTATCGACGCGGCTGTCGACCTCGTCCGGCGAGCAATCCTTTCGTGATCTTGAAATAGCACGAGGATGTCTATTCAAACGATCATTCTTTTACGGGTTGTGTAGCCCCGATAACTCGGGGCACCCGCACAGTGAACGTCTTGACTGATGTGGCACAACGGGATTGAATAGCATCGACGTGGATTAACCAAGAATCATCCCAACCCTGTGAAGGCGCAGATGACGAGACCTTCCGCGAATACGGGCGACGTGCCGAAAAATTGGTACAACATTCTCGCCGACATTCCGTTCGAGCTGCCACCCGATATTCCGCCGCCCGCCCGTTCCGGCCAGCCGGATGCGGTGAAACTACAGCTGCCGCTCGCGCTGGTCCGGCAGAGCATGACTCGCGAGCGGCTGATCCCCATTCCGGAGCCGGTTTTCGAGAAATATCTGTCCTGGCGTCCGACGCCGCTGCGGCGAGCGCGGGCGCTCGAACAGCACATCGGCACCCGGGCCCGCATCTACTACAAGTACGAGGGCGGCAACGCGAGCGGCAGCCATAAGCTCTGTTCGGCGGTGGCGCAGGCGCATTACTACGCGGCCGCGGGGGCGCAGCGCCTGGTGACCGGTACGGGCGCGGGCCAATGGGGTACCGCGCTGGCGGTGGCGTGTCAGCAGTTCGGGCTGGCCTGCAAGGTCTACATGGTCGCGAAGAGCTTCCGCGAAAAGCCCTACCGCCAGACCATCATGCGGCTCTACGACGCCGAGGTCGTCCCGAGCCCACCCCCGGATGCCGCGCCATCCGCGCGCCGGGGCGAGGTCCATGCGGAAAATATCGCCTACGCGGTGACCGAGGCCTTCGAGGACGCGCTGGCGCACCCGGGGACGCAGCTGAGCGTCGGCAGCGGGGAGGCGTACTCCATCCTCCATTCCACCGTGGTCGGCCAGGAGGCCCGTGACCAACTCGGGCCGGCGAACCAGCCCGATATCGTGATCGGATCACTCGGCGCCGGAAGCAATTTCGGCGGTATCGCCATGCCGTTCATCGGTGCGAAACTGCGCGGGGAGGCCGAGGTGCGCTGCATCGCCGTGGAGGCGCAGCGGTGCCCGAAGCTCACCCGCGGCCGGTACTGCTACGACTACACCGACGGCTCCGGCGTATCGCCGCTGCAGAAGATGTACACGCTCGGGTCGCGGTTCACCACGGCGGGTGGGCATGTCGGCGGCCTGCGCTATCACGCCTGTTCGAAGATCATCAGCGCGCTGTACCACCATCGCATCGTCGAGGCGCTGGCCTATCCCCAATTGGATGTCTTCGCCAGCGGAGTGCTCTTCAGCAGGCTCGAAGGCATACTGCCCGCACCGGAATCGGCGCACGCCATCCACGCGGCGATCGAAATGGCCAAACAGGCGGACGCGGAAGGCGCCGCCCCGGTGATCCTGTTCTGTCTCAGTGGTCACGGCCTGTTCGACCTGGCCTCCTACGAGGCGTACCTGAACGGAACCATGCAGGACACGCCGGTGTCCGACGAAGAGATTCGCCGGTCCCTGGCCCAGCTTCCGCAACTGAACGGATAAGGCAGTGGAACCGAAAACCCTCAGCAGACAAGAGATTCGGGCCACGGTGGTCTCGGCGCTGCTGGCGACCAAACCGGATCAGCAAGCCGGCGCGCTCGTCGACGACGAGACGGCCATCGGTGGCGCGGGCCTCGGCATCAGCTCGCTGAATATGTTGCAGGCGCTGGTGCGGATCGAGGACAGCCTGGGCATCGTCTTCGACGACCGAACCGTCGCCGACGCGGCGCTGCACTCGGTGGGCTCGGTAGTCGATCTCGTCGAACATGTGCTGGCGGAGCAGCGCAGGTGACGAACGTCCGGCAGTTGCACACGGGGCTCGCCGTCGCCGAGGAGCGGGTGGCGGGCGCGCCCGCCGTCGTGCTGTTGCACGGCTTCGGCAAGTATCACGGCCATCTGCTCGATCTGTGGCCGCGATCGGATATGGACTGGTCGGTGGCGGCGGTCCGAGCGGGTTTCCGGATGGGGCCCGCGGTTTACCGATGGTTCGGCTACGAGGATCTTCCGGACGGCAGCGTCGCGATAGCGATGGAGGAGGAACGCCGCAGCCGCGCGGCATTGATCGCCTATCTCGACGAAATCCGCAGGGACGAGCCACTTTTTCTGTTCGGCCACAGCCAGGGCGGGATGATGGCGTTGAGCGTCGCGCTGCTGCGACCCGACCTGATAGCCGGCTGCGCGGTGGTGAACGGGCGCATCCTTCCCGAAACGCTGGCCCTGCTGCCGGAACGTCCGGACCTGGACGGCATGCCCGTATTCGTCGGCCACGGCATCTCGGATCCCGTCGTGAAGATCGACAAAGGCAGGAACGCGCGAGACTTGCTGGAAGACATGGGAGCCGGCCTGACCTATCGCGAATACCGCGGCGGGCACGACATCACGCCGGACATGGTGGCCGATGTCGTCGCGTGGGTTCGAATCACGTTGGCGCAGGGGCTCGGAGGGAGGTGCCGTGAACGTCCGGGTATCGGTTCGGGGAGCGTCCTATGAACTCGGCGAGCATGCGGTCGGCTACCGCGGCGCCCATCGTTTCGCGGAGAAGATCGTCAGCTACGAGATGCTGGACGACGCCGAAACATGGGGCTGGGGGCGATATTTCAAATCCGACCGCGATCGCGCGGAACTCGCGGTGGCATCGGCGCGCCGCACGCTGTCGATGACGGGATGCGCCGGTGCGGATGTGGACGCCGTCATCCTCTGCGCCGCGGAGTTCCCGTCGAGCGTGGACTGCCATGCCAGCTACTGCCGAGTGGTGCTCGAAACGCTCGGCCTGGAGAACGCGTTCGTCATCGGCGTGACGCTGGGGCGATGCAATACCCTGCTGTCCGCGGTGCATCTCGCGGATCGGCTCGTCGCGTCCGGGACGTATGACAGCGTCCTCGTCATCGTCAGCGACCGAATCACGGACGAGGAGAGGCGGTTTCAGCAGTTCGCACTCTTCAGCGACGCTGCGGCCAGCTGCCTCGTCACCGCACAGCCCGGCGATCTGGCCATCGTCGCGACCGGATCCGCGCTCGACCCTTCCGCTTTCGACGCGATGGGGCGGTTCAGCGGGCGGCTCGGCCGCGTCGCCGCCGACGGGATCACCCGGCGATGCGGTGTCCGGCCGGACGAGATATCCGTTGTGCTGCCACCGAATCTGTTCGTGCCGATCGTCCGGATGAGCGAAGGCCAGTCCGGCTTCCGGCCCGATCAGCTGTATCTGCGGAATATCGCGAACCGCGGACACTGCTTCAGCGCGGACCCGCTGGTGAACCTCGTCGACCGGCAGCATGCGGACGGCACGCGGCCCGGCGAATACGTCCTGCTGACTTCGAGCGTGCCGGGATCGCGCGTGAGCATCCTGGCCCAGGTACTCGATCCTTGATCTCGGCTATTTCGATGTGCTGCCACGGAATTGGTGCGGATAGGCGAGGCGAACTCATACACCTTGTGTCACAAGATATTTGGAGGATGCCATGACACACGACGTCGGCATGCTGGATGGTTCGGCCACCCTCGCCGAACTCTGGGAGCGCACGGTTCGGGCCTACCCGGGCAATACCGCGATCGTGTCGGACGATGAAACCCTCACCTACGCCGAAGCCAACGAGCGGGCGAACCGCCTCGCCCGCTTGCTGATCGAGCGTGGCGCGGGCCCGGAACGCATGGTCGCGCTCGCGCTGCCCCGCTCGGTCCACATGGTGGTGGGCGTAATAGCCGTCGCGAAGGCCGACGCGGCCTTCCTGCCGATCGATATCCGGTACCCGGCCGAACGGGTGCACGCGATGCTGTCCGATGCCGCGCCCGCCCTGCTGTGCACGACGAGCGCCGCCACCAGGAACCTGCCCGACGACCCGCCGGTCCGCCGAATCGTGTTGGACGCCACCGAGGATGCCGCCGCGCTCGCCGCGCTGGACGCCGCCGATATCGTCGGCCGCAGGGGGTCCACCGCGAATCTCGCGTACGTGATCTACACCTCCGGATCGACCGGCCGGCCGAAAGGCGTCGCCGTCACGCACGCCGGGCTGGCCGGGCTCGCCGCGGTGAAAGTCGCGTCGCTGCAGGTCACTTCGGACAGTCGGGTGCTGCAATTCATGTCGCCGAGCTTCGACGCGTTCCTGACCGAGCTGCTGGGCACCTTCGCGGCCGGGGCCGCGCTCGTGGTGCCCGCCGGCGCCACCCTCGTCGGCCAACAGTTGACAAAAGCCTTGCGGGACAATGCGATCAGCCATGCGGTGCTGCCACCGGCCGCGGCCGCGACGGTATCGCCAGCGGATGTTCCCGACCTGCGGACGCTGGTACTGGCCGGTGAAGCGTGCCCGCCCGATCTGCTCGCCCGCTGGGCGCAGGGACGCAGGGTGATCAATTCGTACGGCCCGACCGAGGCCACGGTGTGCGCGTCGACGAGCGATGCGCTCGACGGCAAGGAGGAGGTCACCATCGGCCGCCCGATACCGGGCGCATCGGTGTACATCCTCGATGACCGGCTGCGCCCGGTGCCGCCCGGCGATGCGGGCGAAATGTACATCGGCGGAGTCGGATTGGCCCGAGGTTATCTCCGGCAGCCGGGCCGCACCGCGGAACGATTCGTGGCGAATCCGTTCGGCGGCGATGGCGCGCGAATGTACCGGACCGGTGATCTCGCGGCCTGGCGCGCGGACGGTGCCATCCGATTCCACGGCAGGCTGGACAACCAGGTCAAGCTGCGCGGATTCCGGATCGAACTCGGCGAGGTGGAGGCCGTGCTCGGCACGCACCCGGATGTCGGCCACGTGGTGGCCGTCGTGCGCGGAGACGGCGATAACGACGCTCGGCTCGTCGCCTACGTGGTACCGGCGAACGGCGCGGCGCCGACACCGGATGCGTTGCGCGAGCACGCCGTTCGCTATCTGCCCGCCTTCATGGTGCCCTCGGTCTATTCGATGATCGACGCCATTCCGCTCACCCCGAACGGGAAGGCCGATCGCGCCGCACTGCCCGATCCGACGGTTCCCGCGCCGCGGCCCGCCCGGCCGCCGCGCACACCCGCCGAGGAAGCGCTGTGCTCGATCTTCCGCCAATTGTTCGACGACGCCGAGATCACCGTGTACAGCAATTTCTACGAACTCGGCGGAACCAGCATCCGCGCAATGGATCTCATCCAGCTCGCCCGCGAACAGGCCGGTCTGAAGATCTTGCCGTGCGGGGTGGTCAACCACCCCACCGTCGAGGCGATGGCCGCGGCCGCCACCCCGATCGAGGTCGGTGAAGTCACCCGATGATCACTTCGCGACAGATTTTCGATGCCGCTCAGCGATCGAACCGAAGTCGTGGGCGGTTCAGCGGCCCGGCGGCGTAGGCTCCGGTGTCGTCGATGGGCCGGGTGCCCGCGCGTCGTCGAGGGAATCCAGCTCGCACTTGTCGTTCGGCGTCGTCTGCATGAAGACCGCGTCGACGGTGTCGGGGTAGATCTTGTGGAAGTCGACCTCGATGCTGTTCTGGCCCGCCGCAATATCTTTCGTGCGGACGGACACCCGGTCCGAATCGTGCAGCACCGTGACGGTGACCCGGCCCGGCGTCGCTATATTGCGCATGTTGACGCGAATGCCGCGGCCGTTCGGCGCGGAGGTCCACAGTGCCGTTTCGGGGCAGGCGTTCACCCCGGCGCGGGCGGCGGCCAGCGCCGAGCCGGCGGGCGCCTGCGCCCGGTGCGCCGTTGACGCGGAATAGGCGGACAGGCCGAATGCGAGCGCGATTCCGGGAACGGCGAGCAGGACGGCTACTGCGATGGTCACCCGGGAGGTGCTCTTCAGCCATTGGGGAATGGCTCGATCACTGGACATTCTGTTTCCTCAGACGGGTGGGGCGGATTGCAGTGGGATGAGGGCGGATTCGATGAGGTCGTGCCCGAGTTCGGGGTGGATCGCGCCCTCGGGGGAGAGCTCGGGCGGCTGGAACCAGGACTTGTCGGCCTCGGGATGGGGGCCGACGAGACCGAGCTGCCCCTTGCCGCAGGTGGTGACGAGTGCGGCGGGCTCGCCGGTGGTGTAGGTGGCCAGCCGTAACGCGGGGGCGGCCGCGTTGAGCCGGAAAGCCGGACCGTCCTGGAAGAACAGGCGGTAGCGCCGATCGCGCCAGTCGATCGGGATCACCGTGTCGCGGGTGGAGGTGACGATGGCGTGCGGTGTGCTGATGTATTGATCGACGTGACCGTCCAGCAGCCGGTACCCGAGTTTGCCCGCCAGATAGGCGCCGAGGCAGAACCCGAGGTAGATTCCGCCCGCGCGGACCCAATCCCGAACGGGTTCGGCGTGTGCGCGCAGGCTCGGCCACGCGTCCTCCACCTCACCGCCGCCGGGCTGCGCGAAAATCGTTGCGCTGGAGAGTGTTTCGGCAGTCAACGGAAGCCGCTCGCGCGGGCCGACATAGGCGACCCGCAGCGCGGTGGCGGTGGACGACAGCAGCGCGGCCACCGCTTCCGGGCAGCCGGGTTTACTTGCCGGGCCGCGATACACCAGCGCCAGCGGATCCGGCTCGCGGTGACGATAGGTTTCGTAGAACGCCGCGCCACCGCCCGCCGCCGTCCCGGTGACGGCGGCGGTGGCAATCAGGAAGGTGCGGCGGCGGATCACGATGCGGGCTCACTCGATCGCGTGCGGCGTACGGCCGCCGAAGCGCGTTGCGCCGCGGTGGTGACGAGGGATTCCAGCGGTCCGCGCCCCGCGGTCGTCGTCCAGGCCAATCCGAGGAAAAGTACTGCGGCGGTTTGGATTACGAAGCTGACGGGGCGCGAATAGCGGTCGTAATCGGAGTTGATGAACACCAGGTGCACTGTGTAGAGCGTCAGCGTGATCCGGCCCGCGGCGGCCAGCGGCACCTGGATGGCCTCGACCACGCGCTTCGCCGAGAGGTGTTCGGCGAGCAGCATCGCACCGATTACGGCGTAGGCCGCCCCGATGGTGGTGAGCAGATCCAGCGGTGCGCCGGTGTGCGGCAGATCGACGGCCAGCCACCACCAGGTGCTGTTCGGCACGGTGCCGTCGGCGCCGAAGTCGAGTAGTTCCTGGGTTTCGTCGAGGGTGCGACCGCTGCCGGGCTGGGCCGCCAGGATGTGGTCGATGCCGTGGTAGGTCCCGAGCAGTTCGAGCGAAAGTATATGCGCCGCAACAGCTATCGTGATGCCGATCGCGGTGAGCGCCACCGCGGTGCGCAACCGGGTGAGGGTCAGCCTGCCGATCACCAGCCCGGCGCACAGATAGGCCATCCACGTCAGCGCCGGAAACTCACCGGTGACGGTGATTTCGGAAAGCAGCTGCACGGGGCGGGTGATCAGATCGGTGAAACCGAAGTTGTCGCCGGTGGAGTCGGGGAGCCGGTCCAGGAGCAGGTGGGTGGCCACCGGCGCGCCCGCGACGAAGCCGAGCCCGGTCAGCGCGACCGCCCAGGTGGGCAGGAACACCAGCGGAATCGTCGCGAGGAACATCACGGCGTAGTACGGCAGGATGACCGTCGCGAGCGCGGGATCGGTGTAGCCCAGCAGCAATCCGATCACGGCGACGACACCCGCGCGCGCCGCGAGCCCGGCCGCCGTGCCCGCGCCGTCGGCGAGCCGGACTCGCCTTCTGCGGGTGATCAAGGCGATGGATACCCCGGCCAGCGTGGCGAACAGCGCGGAGGCGCGGCCGCCGAAAAGCGTGAAGCTCCAGGTCGGGTCGCCGTCCACGGTGGCGTCCGGCAGCACGTGCACGGCCATCATGCCGATCAGCGCGATACCGCGGGCGGCGTCGACACCGCGCAGCCGGATGGCGGAAGTGCCTGTGCGCGAGGGCGATTCGACCGGTGCGGGAATGGTCAGGGTCATCGGGTCAGCACCGTATCGACGAGATCGATGGCCAGGTCGTGCCCGTAGGCGATATGCGGATCGGCCGCACCCCGGCCCGGATCGCGCAGGCCCGCATCGGTGAACCAGTCACTGGTGGCCTCCGGATGCGGACCGCACACGCCGACCCGCCCCCGGCCGAATTCGGTGACCGCGGCGGCGATGGTTCCGTTGGTGTAGGTGGCCAGAACCTGTGTGCCGCCGTCGGTTTCGATATCGAAGATCGGGCCGTCCTGGAAGTACAGCTGCCTGCGGTGGCCGCGCCACCGCACCGAGACCACGGTGTCGTCGTCGTGGTCGACGGTGGCGCCCCTGGTATCGATATAGCGGTCGGTATCGCCGGGCAGTAGGTCGAATCCCGGTGTGGCGCCTGCCAAATAGCCGCCGAGGCAGAATCCGAGATAGCCGCCGCCGTCGTGCACGAAGCCGCGGATTTCGCCGCGATGCGACTTCAGGTGCCGATATGCGGGCTCGAGTTCGCCGCCGCCGGGCTGGACGTAGATCGCGGCTCCGGTCATGGCGGAATCGCCGAACCTGAGGTGTTCGCGCGGGCCGATGAACCGGATGTCGAAGTTCCATCGGGAGGTGGCCAGCACCGCGGCGGCCGCCTCCGGGCAGCCGGGCAGGGTGGCCGGGCCGCGGTAGACGAGTGCGATGGGCCTTGCGGATTCGGCGCCGGATCGGAAGTGTCGAAACAGATTCATGGATTGCTCGCAGTCGTCGGGTGTGGTCATCCGGCGGCCGCACCCGCGAGTTGCGGTGCGCCGCCGATGGTTTCGCGGATGTTCTGGATGACGGCCGCCCGCGGCTGCGCCGGAATGCCGCCCCAGCGGGTGGCCGGGGTGAGGTGTTCGCCCTTCATCAGCAGCGATAGCGAGTCGAGCACCACGTCATCGCCGACGACGGCGTCGTAGAGCACGATGGCGCGGGCGCCGACGGTCGCGCCGGGCCGGATGGTGACGGTGGACATCTTCATCACCCGGTCCTCGAAAAGGTGGGTTTGCAGCGACACTTCCAATCCGACGGCGGCGTCGTCGCCGATGACGCACAGGTCGAATTCGGTGAGATAGGTGGTGCCGATCCAGGTGCGCTTGCCGATATCCGCGCCGAACCAGCGCAGCATCATCGGTAGGAAAGGGGTCCCGGTGAGCAGGGCCAGGCAGGCGGGCACGGCCGCCGCCTCGTACAGACCGGTGACGAATTCGCTCTTGCGCACGAACGTATCCCACAGCGGCTCGACCCGCGGCCGGTAACGCCCGATGACGTTGCGCTTCACCGCCGCGCAGTAGCCCGCGATCGCGACCCCGACGGCCCCGGCGACCAGCGGCGACAGCACCGCGGGCAGACCGATGTCGTTGCCGTGCGCCAGCCCGGACAGCGTCCACAGATACAGGTAGAACCCGGTGCCGAGCACGGTCGCGGGCAGCGTCGCGCGGAAGAATTCGATGGCCAGCCGCTGACGCACCAACCGTGCCGGCGGATCATAGGTCGCCGCCTCCGGAAAATCGCCGGAATCCTGCCGCACCGGCAGGTGCATCGCGGGTGAGCCGAGCCACGAAGTCCCGTCCGGCACACCGGATTCCGGCGGCAGCGTGCCGACCCCGACGAGCGCGCCCGCGCCGATGGTCGACCCGGCGGCGACGACGGCCGCGTTGCCGATGAACGAGCGCAGTCCAACGGTGGTGGGCGCGAAGGCGATTCGGCCGTGTGCGAAGGTGGCCGCGCCCACGCTGGCCATATCGGCGACGAAGGTGCCCGCGTCGAGTTCCAGCAGATCCGGATCGAGGTGCGCGACGGTCGAGACCTCAGAGCCGCGGCCGATCCTGGCGCCGAGCAACCGCAGCCACGGCACCGTGTACAGGGTGGCGTACAGCGAGTTGGTGAACTCCAGGCTGTACTCGAACAACTTGTCCGCCACCCATTTCCTGATGCCCAATCCGGAACGCGCGGAATGGATTCCGATCGGCAGCCGGGGCAGGATCAGCAGTTTGCCCGCCGCCACCACCGCGCACACCGTCACCAGGAAGATCGGCCCGACGATCAGCGTGGACAGCAGCCCGACGAGGATGTCGAACCGCAGCAGCGCCCACCAGACGAAGGCCGTCGCGGGCACGATCATCGCGATCGCGGCCACTTCGACGACGAAGGCGGCGAATCCGATGGCCGCCAGCTGCGCCGCCGTCCACGGCGTACGGTCCGGCTCGATGGCCAGCAGCGTCTCGACCGTATCGGACAACCGATCGGTGACGGCCGCGGGCGAACCCGCCCAGCGGCTGCCCGCCGTCACGGTCTGTCCCGCGCCTAGCGCCGACTGCTCGCCGAGCGCGCCGCCCGCCTCGACCGTCGCGCCCGGATCCAGCATCGCGTGCGCGCCGACGAACGCGTCCGCGCCGACGGTGATCGGCGCGACCACCACCCATCCGTCCTCGACCCGCCACGGCAGCATGGTCACCCCGTAGCCGACGGCGGCGCCCGCGCCGATATCGAGCATCGTCGGCATGCTGACCGTCGCGGTGGCGATATGGGCGCCGCGCCCGATCCGCGCGCCGAGCAGCCGCAGATAGACATTGGCCAGCGGTGAACCCGAAAGCACCGGCAGCGGGCCGACCGAAAGCAGCAGGTGCAGCGTCCAAATGCGCAGATAGGTCAAGCCCCACAGCGGATATCGGCCCGGCCGGATACCCGCGACGAGCAGCCTGCCGAGCAGCACCGGGACCACCCAGCGCACGTTCAGGTACGCGACGAGGATCGCCACCAGCAGCTGCCCCAGCACCTCGAACGACACGTCACCGTCGTTGACGGTGTACACGTACACCACCGGCAGCGTGATCACGAACAGCAGCAGATACAGCGCCGCCGCCTGCGCCAGCCCGCCGCGGGCCACCGCGATATTGCTGTGCCGCAAGGGTTTCGACGCAACCTCGGCCGCGACCGGCTCGGCTTCGGGAAGTTGCCCGGCCATCGCGCGTACGTTGCGGTACCGGTAGAGGTCGCGCAGGGCGGCGTGCGGTGCGACCCCGCTCGACCGCAGCAACGTCACCGTGCGCGCCGCCAGCAGCGAATGCCCGCCTAGGTCGGTGAAGAAGTCGGCGGTCACCGAAACCGCCTCGGCGGGCAGGCCGAGCGCATCGGCCCAGATATCGCGGATGCTCTCCTCGGCCTGGCCCGCGGGCGCGACCACCGGCCCGGATCCGACGAAGCGGTGTCCGCTCGGCGCGGGCAGCTGTTTGCGGTCGACCTTGCCCGACGGCATCGTCGGCAGCGCGGGCAGCAGTTCGACATAGGACGCGACCATGTAGGCGGGCAGTCGGTCGCGCATGCGCTGGTGCAGTCGGGCCCGCAGATCGTCCTCGACCGGCGCGTCGTCCGCCAGCACCACATACGCCGCCAAGTCCGGGCCGCCGTCGCCCGCCGTCGTCGCCACCACCGCTTCGGCGATCGACTTGTCCTCCAGCAGCACCGATTCGATCTCGCCGAGATCGATGCGATGCCCGCGGATCTTGACCTCGGCGTCGGCGCGGCCGTGGTACTCGATCTCGCCGTCGGCGTCGATGCGGCCGAGATCGCCGGTGCGGTACAGCTTTCCGTCCCGCACCGCCGGGTGGTCGATGAACTTCTCGGCGGTAAGGTCGGGTCTGCCGACATAGCCGAGCGCCACCCCGGGCCCGCCGATGCAGATTTCCCCGATCTCCCCGTCCGGCACCGGATTTCGGTCGTCGTCGAGCAGCACCACCGAATAGGTCGGCAGCGGCCGTCCGATGGTCACCGTGCGGCCCGGCAGCAGCACGCCGACGGTCGCGGTGACGGTGGCCTCGGTCGGGCCGTAGGTGTTGAGCATGCGGCGGCCGGATCCGGCCCAGCGCTCGACCAATTGACCGGGGCAGGCCTCGCCGCCGACGAGAATGCTTCGGATGGCGGGCAATTCGCGCGGGAGGGTCGCCAGCAGCGTCGGCACGCAGTACAGCACCGTCACCCCGGACGACTCCAGGAAATCGGCGAGCTCGGCGCCGAGGCGGCGCGAATCCGTCGGTCCGACAACGAGCGTCGCGCCGCGGGCGAAGGTCGGCCAGATCTCCTCGATGGAGAAGTCGAACGAGATGGTCATGCCCTGGTACACCCGGTCGCCGGGGCGCACGTCGTACACCTCGGGCACCACGTCGAGGAAATTGCAGATGCTCGACTGGGCGATCAGCACACCCTTCGGCCTGCCGCTCGAACCCGAGGTGTACATGACATAGGCCACCGGATCCGCGACTTCGTCCGCCAACGGTTCGGGCCTGTCGCACGGCGCGGCCGCGATCCGCGCCGCATCCGCGTCGACCCGCACGACGACGCGGTCGAGCCCGGCCAGCGCGGAGTCCAATTCGGTCGAGGTCACCACCACCGCGACCGAGGCGTCCTCGATGATGTAGGCGACACGGTCGGGCGGCGCGCCCGGATCTATGGGTACGAATGTCGCGCCCGCCTTGCCGATGCCGAGCAACGCCACATAGGTCTGTTCCGAGCGCGGCAACAGGATCGCGACCCGGGTGCCGGAGGATACGCCCAGTTCGCGCAGGTGATGCGCCAATTTGTTCGCGCGTGCGTCCAATTCGGCGTAGCTGTAGGTCGCGCCGTCCCGGTCCACGGCGATCGCGTCCGGCGCCGCGTCACAGCTGGCCTCGAACAGATGATGCATTCGTCGCGCACGATGAGCCCCATTGTTGCCCGCGACCGCGATCCGTCTGTCGATCGGATCCATGTCCCCCAAACCAACCACCCAGTCCTTAACGGCCCTCACCCCTGCTGCGAAACGACTTATGTTTCAACGGGTTTCGCCTGGGCTGACGTTTGTGTTACGGAATCTAACAAAGAGCGCCATTGGGGAACCAGCTGTGTGGGGCAGATTTCCCTGTGCGGCAACCTATCTGGGGAGGTGTGGTTACCGCCGCTTCGGCGACAATTCAAGGAACGCACCGAGCCGAATTCTTGACAGTTTGTACGTTGTGATTACGTGCAATGGCGACCGAATGTGCGCGGTTGGTCCTCGTCTGCCTGGATGGTCCGACAATTCGGTCATGTTACCGTCTCATTCCGAAATGTCCGTTTGGTTTGTAATTTCTCGCATCCGGTAGCTGGGGAATCGCCGTAGGCCGCGGGGCGTCTCCAGCAACTTCGTGAGAGGGGAACCCCACCAAGGGAATTCGTTTCGATCACCCGGTGGGGAGGGGTTACGCTGCCGGGGTGGTGCCTGTTTCGCATGCGGCCGCCTTCGCGCTCGCCGCGTTCATCATCATCGTCATTCCGGGCCCGAATGTGCTGTTCGCCATCGGGCGGGCGCTGGCGCTGGGACGACGGTCCGCGATCCTGTCGGTGGCGGGCACCGTGGCCGGATCGCTCGTGCCGTTGCTGGCGGTGGCCCTGGGGCTGGGTGCGGTGTTGACCGCCTCGGCGGCGTTGTTCCTCATCGTGAAGATCGCAGGGGCCGCGTATCTGATCTATCTGGGCATCGCGACGATCCGGCACCGCAAGAAGTTGGTGGCGGCGCTGTCGGCCGAAGTCCCGGACGCCGACGCCAAGCGGGTCCTGCGGCAGGGTTTCGTGGTAGGCGCCACCAACCCGAAGACCATGGTCTTCTTCGGCGCCGTACTCCCGCAGTTCACGGCGCCCGAATCCGGTTCGCTGCCAGCCCAATTGCTGGTACTCGGCCTCATCTTCCTAGTGATCCAAGCACTTTCGGACGGACTGTGGGCGCTACTCGCCGCCACCGCCCGAACCTGGTTCGCGCGCTCGCCGCGCCGCCTCGAGGCGATCGGCAGCACCGGCGGACTGATGATCATCGGAGTCGGCACCAGCGTGGCATTCTCCGGAACCAACTGATCCTAGTTCCCGGTTGCCTTGATGGGCGGGTCGTCGGCGGGGCGGGCGAGGTAGCCGAACAGTAGGGTGATCAGCAGGTGTCGCATGGTCTCACCGAAATCGAGGCGCGCGAAGGCCAGGTTGGGGTCCTGCAGAGCGTCGGCGACTCGGGCAGGTGGGTGGGTCAGCGGCCAGACGGCGGTGGTGAGCACGAAGACCTCGGCCGCGAACCCCGTGGCCGACCCCTCGGTCAGTTCGGGCAGACATTGCCGGACTCGTGCGGCCGCGACCGTGGTGGCATCCAGCATTCGATATTTGAAACGAGTGATCGTCTCGGTGGCGACGTTGCGTTCCAAGACGCTGAAGGCGACACTGATCAGCTCGCACAGCAGCGGGGATGAGATCAGCTCGGCCACGACCCGCTCGACCACCTGATCGATCCGTTCGGTTACCGGAGCGGGGGAGTCGACCTCGGCCAGGGACTGCTCCATCCGGCCGAGCCAGTCCTGCCAGGCGTCGTCGAGGACTTGCAGCAGGATCGCCTCACGACTTTCGAAGTAGCGCAGGACATTCGATTTGGCCAGCCCGATACGGCGGCTCAATTCGTTCAGGCTGACCTCGGCCACGGGCATCTCCGCAAGCATGGCCGTCGCCGTTTCCAGGATCGCGGCCCGGCGGGCGGCGATCTGCTCGGGATGGCGAGCTCGCCGGAATCCGTCCGCCGCTTTCACCTCGAACCGCCATAAAAGACCATGAGTCTCTTATATCACAATGGCCGCTGACCTGGCCGAATCGGGTCAAGAGACCGGTGGTCTGTTGACATCAGACCGTCGGTCTCATAGTGTTCCGTCGCAAGGGACCGCTGGTCTCTTAAAAGGCTCCATCGGACAGCAAGGGAGGCCAGAAATGACAGATCACGCTCACCCCGAACCGGTTTGGGTCGGCGCCTGGCGCGCGAATCCCAGCGGTTCCCAGGGTCGAACCGAGACCGCGCCGGAAGGACCACGCACCCGGATCCGGGCCGGCTATCCGATGGCCCCGGCCCGCGAGATCGCCGACCAGAGCCTGCGGATGATCGCGACCGTGCGGGGCGCGGGCGCGGCGGTGCGGATAACCCTGAGCAACCGCTACGGCCGATCGCCGGTCACCTTCCGCGAGATCCACCTCGGTCGGCAGCGTTCCGGTGCGGATCTGGTGCCCGGCTCGAACACCCGGGTCACCTTCGCCGGTGCCGACGAGGTCACCGTGGCTGCCGGTGCCGAAGCCGTCAGCGATCCGGTGTCCTTCCCGGTGCAGCCGCTCGACCGGCTGGCGGTGAGTTTCCATCTGCCACAGCCGAAACCCGTAGGCGCCACCAACCACTGGCTGAGCACGAACACCTCGTATCTGTCCGCACCGCGCAGTGGTAACCATGCCGCTGCGGAGTCCGGCACCGCATTCACCGAGACGACTCGCTCGGTGTATCACCTCAGCGGCATTGACGTGCTCGCCGCCCCCGGCACCTCCGCGGTGGTCGTGCTCGGCGACTCGTTCACCGAAAGCAACGCGACCACCCTCGACGGTGACCAGATCTGGCCGGACCATCTCACGCGCAGACTGCAAACCGCCCCCGGCGGCGCAGGACTATCGGTGGTCAGCTCCGCGATCAGCTTCAACTTCGCGGCACCCGGCATCAGGCCCACCCTGATCGGACCCCGATTCTTCAACATCGGCGGACCGGCGGGCACCCAACGATTCGGCGCCGACGTCGCCGCCGTGCCCGGCGCCACCGCCGTCATCATCCTGCTCGGCATGAACGATCTCGGATTCTTCGCCAGCGCACACAAGGTGATCGACGCCTACCGAAATCTCGTCGACCAGGCACACGCCGCAGGACTGAAGGCGATCGGCGGCACCCTGACACCCACCGGCGGGGCGTTCGGACTCGAGCGCAACTACGGACTGCGACGCCCGCAGCGACAGCGAGACCACGTCAACGAATTCATCCGCACCGGCGGACTATTCGATGGCGTCATCGACTTCGCCGCCGCCACCGCCGACCCGACCAATCCGCGAAACTGGGCACCCGGACTATCCCCCGATGAGGTCCACCCCAACGATCAGGGAGCCCGGATTCAAGCCGACGCCGTCGACCTGACCACACTGCGGGTCCTGACCGCAGCCCGGCCCTCTACCAGCGCCTCGGTAGGCGGGTAGGCCACATGGGAAGGACGGACTTTCGTCGCACTCGCTGGAGTGTCCGAAACACTTCGGACACTCCAGCGAGGTATGTACCAGTACCGCCATTCGCGGTACTGGTACAGGAAGGGTCTATTTGCAACGCGCGGCCACATATCGATTATTCGTTCCCAATATGAGCGCGCTGATTTCGAAAAATGCACCCTGCGGACCGAATCCGAGCGAATTGAGGGCGATGTCGATTAGCGAGCTCCCTCGTCTGCAGCTACTACCTGCATCTCTGTTCGACAGAATCCAGGGACATGGATATCCCAGCAGAGGCCGGGCAATGGATAATTCACAGATCAGTCTCGGTGGCAAGGCGCTCGAGTCGCCCACCATCGCGGTTCGATCAGTTGAGACCCAACATATGACCTATACCGTTGAACAGGGCATACACCCCTCCTATAGCTATGAGCGGCGTGAGGATCACGAGCCAGATAAGGGCGCCTTCCGGATTATTGACATCCATTTGTCGTTCCTTCCGATGAGCTCGCAGATTGCATTGCAGACAATCAGGATATACATCTTATCAGATTCATTGCAGCAGATGTTACGGCCGATAGAAAATCGGCAGCAAATTGTCCGATTCGGCCGCCGCCGACAGGCCTGGACCATAACCGTAGGAGGTCCGGATCGCCCGACCGAGCGTTGCTGACGACCGGGGTGGCCACGTCCCGGTAGTGCAACACGGCGCCAGCACGCCGATGGTCCTGCGGCGACGCGAACGACCCTCGCGAGCGAAGTCGAAGCGGCGGACCCACGACGTCTGGAGCGTCGGCTGTTGAAGGCCATGATCGAGGAGTTGATCCTGGCGCACGGGGTGGCGCGGGCCGGTCTGGCCGTGCCGCAACGGCGCGACGACCCAGGCGATGAAGACGACGCCTCCCGGGGAATTGCCTATTTCGGTAGTTTGTCGCGGATGGCCCCGGCTTGCCGCGAGTAGAGCGGCCAGCGCATTGCGATCACATCGACAATGGTCTTGATGCGCGGCGAGTCTTCCTGCAGTGTCGGTGGTTGTGGGCTCCGCAGTAGATCTTCGATGTCGTTGAGGAGGCGGGCCGATTCGTCCTCGTCCAGTCGGCCCGCGTCGCCAGCGATCTCGTCGAGCTGCGTCTGATCGCCCAGCCGGTAGGCAGCGATGCGCAGTTGGGGCCCGATCTCCGGCTCGTATCCGAATTCAGCTACCAGAGCGGACATTTCAACACGGGCGAGGTCACCGGTGCGGGCGAGTGAGCCGATCGCATACCGCCGCACCTCCCCGAATTCTTCGACGTCGCGCACACGCTGAACCAGCCCTGCGGTCGCCTGTCCGGGATAGCTGCCCAACGCCTCGGCGATCGAGGCTCGAACCATCCACGATGGCTCGGCACCCAGCAGCGCCGCGAGTGCGTCACCCGCGGGCTGATACCGAACGATGCCGAGCGCCTCTGCCGCCTCGTTACGAACCATCTCGTCCGAATCCGACAGCATCCGCAGCAGCACCGGACCGACAACCGGCGCCTGCGCGATACCCAAATAGCCGATCGCACGCACCGCCTCGCTACGAACTGCGACATCACCCGAATCGACGAGTGGCAGAACCTTGGCAACCGCGGCGCCATCACCACGCTTGATCAGTTCGATCAACGCGTCGACCTGCTGATCCGGGTCGCCTGACACGAGCGCCGAATCGAGAGGGGAACCTCCGCCGTCCACCTGTCCTCACATTCTTCGATTTCGGCCGACGGACACGGGCTGTACCAACAATACATACACTATCGACCACCGCCCACTATCGACCACCGCCGCCACTGGAGTGACGACAATCGTACTTCTTCTGCGTCCGCTTGATCCGCTGCCGCCGCGCATTATCCCCTTTTGCTTCATCCCATAGTTTCGCCAGGGCCTCACAGTTGCCGATCGCCGCGCCGGCGGCAATCAGTGCGCGCATCTCATTCTCGATTCCCGTGTCGCCGACGTTCTGCTTTCCGCCCTTTGCCATTTCGGCGACAAAGACACCAGCGACGGTAGCGGCAACGAGCGAGGCAATCTCGTCCAATTTGGACTGGATATCGAGAGGGTTAACAGCATTGATGGCCTCGGCAATTCCCACCCCGACTTCGAGCGTCTGAAACAACCGACAGATGTTCCACAGATTCCGAATCCGCGTGGCAGCAGTCGCTACCGCGGCGGTTCCCGCGGCCGTCCCTGCGGCGGCCTCCGCCTCGGCTGGACCCAGAGTTGCCAAACCTGCGGTCAGAATCTCGGTCAACGCAACTGCGGCCACAGTACCGATAGCGATCCAGAACAGGTCTTTCATCAAGCTGTTGACGTGGCCGTCCAGATCAGACCTGAACGCCACCAGGTTCGTATGATGCTCACCGACCGCCCCGGAGAGAGACACCGATACCGACGCAACAGCGGCTGCACCGTTCGACAGAGTGGTCAGGTGCGTCTCGACGTCGGCTATATCCGGTGCAGCGGTGTTCGCCGAGTGGATATCGGTGATGATCGCTTTTATGCCGTCGGCGGCGTTCTTGATGGCCGGCGTTTCAGCGAATGTCTTCCATGCGTCGGCGGCGGATTTCAAGCGATCCGTATCGCCGTTCGGCACCGTGTAGCCGATCTGATCCAATAGTCCGGGCACGCTGGTATCAAGCCCTTTGGCCGAGCCGCCGAAAGCCGATGGAGGAGGCTTTATGTCATTTTGGAAAACCACACCCTGTGGGACATGGAACGGCCGGGACGGCGCCGGGCCCTTGGCTGGATCCGGATTTGCATTCCAATTCGAGTATGCCCAATTGTCTCCCGCAGTGTTCAAAATATTGGCGAAGTTGGCGAGGGCATTCGACAGCGAGGCGCAGGTGCTGAGCATATCGGCCGCGTTCTCGTCGTAGCCGGAAGCCCAACCGGCCGCCTTGTCATAACTACCTGCCATCTGACCGGAATTCTGCAGCGAGTTCCACAACGCCGATAAGGCGGAAAGGATCTCACTGTTTATCTTCGCGCATTTGGTGGAGGCATTGTAATATGTCTGCGGGTCGACAACGATGGCCACCCGATCACCTGCTCCGCATCATCTTCGAGTTGACGTCCGCGGCTTCGGAATACGCCCCATGGGCCGTCTTGGCCGCATCACTCATGTCGCGGATGCCCTGTGCGAATTCTCGCGCACCCGAGATCCACTGTTGATGAGCCGCCGAATACGCTTCTGCGGCAACACCGTCCCACCCGCTCCCACGCAGGGTCCCGACCCGCCTATCGATTTCATCGAGATGGTCCGCGACGAACGCGGCCAACCCGGACAGTCGAGCAATGATCTGCTCGAGTTCGTCCAGGTCGACGGTGAAAGGGTTCGTCACGACAGCGGTGGTAGGTCGAGGCTGGAGTTCGACAGGGAATCGGCGTTGGATCGGTCACGGCGCTGGTAAGTGTCGGCCGTAACTCCCAACTTCTCGGCCAGCCCTGTGAGAGCGGAGATGATTTGCCCGCCGCCGTCGCTGACCTCGTTCCATCCCGTGCTGAACCCGGTAGCGGCATCACCTGTCCAGCTACCTGTCGTCACGGATTCGACTTCACGACCAGCAGAGTCGAGCGCCGATTTGAGGGTATTGGCAAGATCATAAATGTAGGCGCCGACCTCTCGGACGCTATCTGGAACGACCGATAACGACTGGCTGGAGCGCGGCGTTCCCCCTGAAGTGCCCATGAATCGAACTCTACCGGCGGCAATCAGGCACCGTCCAACAGCAGCGGGCCACAAGGGGCGGAAGTGGCCTCGGGTACGCGACCCCGGGTGGGGTGTCCGGGGGCGTAGCGACGGCGCCGGGTAGGCGACCCAAGGGTGGGGGTCCGGGGCTCGCCCCCGGCTGGGGTGTGGGGGCTTGGCCCCCACAAAACACAACGATGATCGAAAACAGCGAAGGCGTGCCCGCCAAGCAGGACACGCCTTCGATCGAGTGGGCGCAGAGGGGTTCGAACCCCCGACCGCTGGTGTGTAAGACCAGTACGTTGGCAGTTTCTCGGAACGCCAGTAGAACGGCGTTTCGTGGCATTAATGACGTTGCAGCTCAGCGCAATATCGGCGTCAAAGTTGCGAACATTGAAGAACTTAGTTGGACACGATTAGACACTTGTCTGCCCCACAAATTGCCCCACGGAGAAGTAGCGTTGCCCCATGCTCAGGCTTCAAAAACTTGTCCACAAACACCACATGTGATCGGACCCATTTCGTAGACGCTTCGGGCCACTCGGATTTTGCGCCCGCAGTCGCATTCGGCGGATAGCCCGTTGTTGTTGGATTTGCGTCCGCCGCGTCGGTTGGGTTCGCGGCGGCGGTAGGCGACGAGCGCAAAGCTTAACTCCTCCAACTCGTTTCGGTACCGCTGCCGGGTTTGGTCCGGCACGGTGGTCAATGACCATCCGATTTTGGGGTGTTTGGTGATGACGAGGCCGAGTTCTTCGGCGAGTTGGCGGTATCGGTCGTTGTGCCAGCGTCCTTGTCGGCTGGTGTCCTTGATGTTCCGGGTGGCGGCGATGCCGTGGGCGGCTTCGTGGAGCAGGGTGCCGAGGACGTCGACGGGGCCGCGTTGGAGTCCTTCGCCGCCGATGAACAACTCGTGGAGTTCGTATTCGCCGCGAATCCACCGGTCCGGCGCGAAGTGTCCGAGGGTCAATTCGGTACCGGTGGAACCTGATCCCACGGTCAGGACGACCGCGGGGACGTCGGGGTGGTGGGATCTGATTACGGCCCAGGTGGTTTCGAGGGCGTCGACGAGTAGACCGGTGATGGTGTCGGAGTTGGTCATGATCTCCGGGCCTTTCCGAGGATCTTGACACGTACGTGTCAACCGGCTCACGCACGGTGTTGACACGTACGTGTCAATGGCTGGGATCCCGGACGGGGCGTGGATTCCCTGGGCGCGCGCCGCGCCCCTTCCGGGGCAGGCCCTCGGCCTGCCCGCACCGGCCGCCCAGGGCGTCGCGGAGGCTCGGCGCTCAAGGGCGCTGTCCGCACCAAACCGGTTGTGACGCACCGATGTGCGCCCTTGACGCCGAGTGCGACGCCCTTACACTGCGGCGCGCGCCCAGGGAATCCACTTACGCAGGATGTCAGCTCGACGACCCCCGGCACCGGACCGAAGACGCCGCGCGAAAGCACCGGACCAGACCACACGTGCGTCACTGTTCGCACCGGAAGTGACCACCGCGCAGCGCACCGGACCGCACCACGCACTGACCGCCTCGTTCGCACTGCTCGTTACCGGACGCCACTACGCACCCAACCGCAACGATCCGCACCCAACGCAACCCATTCCCCGCACTCTCGAAAGTTTTTGATTACCTACTGTTTTCCGTCGTCCCGCCCCTGACTTTTACTCACTGCTCCTCTCGCCAAGGACACCAAATATGCAGCGAAGCGTGTATTTGGTGTCCTTGGCGAGAGGAGCACACACCTCGGTGTCAGTGCTGGTCAGGGGCGGGACGACGGAAAATCGCGTTGCACAACTCGGACACTGATCTACACGGGTTTTGTGCACCTGGTGCAGCGATGTGCCCAGCGGTGCCGGGCTTGTGCCGGTGATGGGCGTTGTTATGCCTGCCGCGTGCCCGGCAGATGCATCGAATTATCGTGGCCCGCAACCATGTTCCGGTCCGATGGGGCGACGCCCGATTCGGTGCCTGGCCGGTTGATCGAGGGCCTGTCGCGTCCGGATGGCGGGGTATGGGCGCGCGAATTTTACCGGCGCCGCCTCGATGTCAAGGGCGACGCCAGGCTGGCCCGGATCGGTTGGTGCGGGTGCGCCCTTGACATCGAGGATCCGCGGCGCCGACCGCGGGCACGGTGCCGGGCAGGCGGGGCCTGCCCGCGGCACCGCGCGCCCCCACCCCGCCGCAATAGAGAAAATCGTCGGCGGTGCCAGTTCGAGAACACGGTCCGTTGACGCCGCTCTCGGCACCACAGCGTCCACCGTGTTCTGATAGGAACCGAATAGCGGCGGGGCGCGTCTTAACCCTTGAGCCGGTTTCGGGTGACGACTGATCGGAGGGCGCAGGTGCGACGGCAGGTAACGGCAACCATGGCGACGCTGGCAGGGGCGCTGCTGCTGGCATCCGGATGCGGCCCGGACAAGCAGGGCCAGCCGTCCCCCACCACGGCCAATACCTCGGCTGCGACCGCGGCCCTCTGGGATCCGTGCACGCAGATTCCGGAACAGAAACTTCGGCAGCTAGGACTGGATCCCTCGTCGAAGACCTCCGGCATAGCCGGAGTCGAAGAACCCGGCTACAAGGCGTGCGGGTGGTATGACCCAGAGCACCCGGTGAACTTCAACATCACCGTGTTCACCACGATCTATACCCTCGACGACGTCAAAAAGAAGAAAGACAACACCGGTTTCTCCGACGTATCTGTACAGGGCCGTAATGGGTTGACTTACCGCACCACTGGGTCCAACCCTTCCGAAGCTTGCACTATAGCCTTTCCGGCATCTCAGGGTTCAATTCAGATAATCGTATTCAATAGCTCGGCCAAGGGGCGTCAAATTCCATCCTGCGATAGGGCGAAGAACGCCGCCGATACGCTCTCGTCAATCTTTCCGAACTGATCAGGGGGAGTAATGGACTTGAAAGCAGAAAAGTCGCGATGGGACTATCTGAAAGGCGAAGCGGAAGCTGGCAGGCTTCTCCTGGACCCTGATGTGGCGAAAGATTGTCGCGCCGCATGCGATAAGCAGATCGAGTTGTACCAGAAATTGCGCACCGATTTGAACGCTATGGCGGTGGTGACCGGGCTCGGACGCTTCGATTGCGCCGATGAACTCGCAAAAATGTTGGGTGCCAAAGCAATTGGTGGTGACGGTGACGTCGACTCGGCACTACAGGCGCATATCGAGGTCGTGACCCTCATGCGCGACACGATCCAGAAGTCCATCGACAAGCTCCAAGCCCAGGACGAGCAGAACGCCCAGGGGTTCAAGCAGACCTGATCGCATCCAACGGGATCTGGTAGAAAGAGCACGGAGCCCGTGCCAGCTTCTACCTGGCACGGACTCCGCTTTTCAATGTTCAGTTGGTATTCGGTTGTGCCCGGAGTGGTTCAGCCGAGCAGGCTCAGCTGGTCGTGGTGGGCTTGCCAGTCGCGGTAGGCCCGGTAGACCTTCGCCAGCCGTTGCGCCTTCGACTTCGAGATCTCGAACTCGTCAGCGATCACCGCCCACGATCGGCCTTGGTCGTACTGCTGCTGGATCTGCTGACCGATCACCAACGCCTCCCGCCGCGCGTAGCCGTCATACGCATCGTCGCGTTGACACCTACCGTGGCCCGGAAGGCATCCGGCGTTTTCGCATCCGTTGCAGAGCACGGATGGTCGAACGATGCCGGTATCGGTGCAGTCGGGGCAGGCGCACTGCTGGGATTCCAGGAGTCCGGTCACGCCCCTCTCGCTGATTGCCGTCATCAGACACCTCCTACCGGCCACGACCACTCCAGTGCCCGTGGTGTGTGCGCCATGACCGCCAGTTCCCGCAATGCTGCGAAACTGAGCGTGAACGCCGCGGACCCCATGGTCACGAGGATTACCACCGCGCCGCGGCGCACCCACCGCATTTGCACCGCATTCCGGTCCCCGGTCATGCCGAGACCTCCGGGGAATCGGTGTAGACGGTCCAACGGGATTGGATCGCCGCCACGATCGACTCGTCGGCGGTGTCGATGTCACCGACGATGACCCCGACCTCGCGCAGATACTCCAGCACTGTCCCGATCACGGTGTAGAGCTGTGATCGGTCGATGACGTGCACCTCGGTGAACATCACCATCACGCCCCCTTACCTTGTGGTTCGGGTTCGTGGCAGCGGGCGTGCTGCGCTTGGAGGGCGCCGTAGTCCCACATGACCCCTTCGACCTGGCTGATCAGTTCGTCGCGTTCGTCCCGCAGGTCGTCACGTTCTTTGATCAGCTCGGCCAGATCGATGGCGACGTTGCCACCGTTGAGGGCCATCACTCGTTGTGCCGCAGCGTCTTTGCTGCTGTGATCGGATTCGGGTTCCCACTCCCCGTTGGGGGTGTAGTAGCCGACCGTCCACAACGAGTACTCGGTGTGCCGGTACACGTAACTCATCACGCCACCCCTTCAATCGGGCGTCCGGACACGACCGGTGTGCGGTCTATCCGGATCGGGGGCTGCCCCGCGGTGGCGGCGACGGCCTTCACGAACCCGGCTGTCGCACGGTGCGGCAGATGGATCGTGATAGCACCGAACCGGTCTCGACCGAGGTAGACGAACCATGCCGTGGCGTCCGTGGGCATCACGCGACCTCCCTCGGCGCAGCGTTGGCACCGTCGTCGTTGACGGTTGCCGTGTCATCGACGTCGTTGTCGATGGGTTCGGAGATCGTGCTGGCCGCCGCAAGCAAGTCCATAGCCAGGTTCCAGGCTTCCTCAGCAGTGAGGAATGCCATGACCGTCGCTTCGTAATCGTTTGTGACCCAGCGAATTTGAATCGGTTCGAGGTTCGAGTGCTCAGGGTCAACCAGCTTGACCTTTGCGTTCGCGTCGAACATAGTCAGGCTGATTTCGCCGCTCGCACCGCGGGCACTGTATCGGGCGGATGCGTGTGCCATGGCTAGTTCACCTCCGCCTTGAACGCGATCGCGTCGCCGATGGCGGCGTCGATCATGTCCCGCACACTGAGTGCTTGCCAGATCGATAATTCGATCGCCGGTCCACCGAGGGTGCCGTCTTCTTTGATTCCAACGACCACGATGTCGTTGCCGCTGTCATAGCGAGCCGAAAACACCAGTGTCACAGGGATTCTCGTGACACCTTCGCGGGTGAGGTATCGGCGAAGCAGAGCAAACAAGATGCTCATCACGCTTGTACCTCCCGGCGAGCCGCACACTGGGCCGCGATGACTTCGTCCTTGGCCAGGGCCTCGGACAAAGCGTCACGCAGCCGGTAGGCGTCAGCGATGTTGAGCCACACCGTGAAACCGTTACCGGCCCCGTTGAAATGCACTTCCACCGATGCCGGGTGGCTACCGATCGATTCGCAATAGTTGACCCGGTTCGGTGCCGCGTCCATCTCCAGCTGGATCCACGAGGTGAAGGTACGCATGGTCATGCCACCTCATCCGGTGTGAATTCCGACCTCGGGTCGTCGTCGGCTGGTGCCGAACGTCGTCCTCGGCCGGTACTGGGCGTGGATTTGCCGCCGCGGTTGGTGTTGTCGCCCCATGCGTTGTTCTTGCGTTTGATGGGTTTGGCGACGGCGTATTTCAGTGACACCCCGACCTCGTCGGCGACGACTTCCATGACGTAGCGGGTGACCCCGTCACGGTCTTCGTAGCTGCGCTGTTGAAGTTTGCCGGTTACCATCACCCGGGCGCCCTTGGTCAGGGACTCGGCGATGTTCTCGGCGGGCTCGCGCCACATCGTGACGCGAAGGAACAGTGCCGCACCGTCTTTCCACTTGTTCGACTCGCGGTCGAATATTCGTGGGGTGGACGCGACGGTGAAGTTGACCACCGCGGTGCCTTCGCCCTTGACGAAGGTCAGGCGCGGATCATCGGTCAGGTTACCGATCACGGTCAAGGTGGTTTCTCCGGACATTGTGGTTTCTCCTAGAAAGTGTTGTGTCAGTTGATGATTCGGAAATCCATGAATGGGTTCCGGTGAGGTTGTCCGGACCTCACTGGTGTGATGCGTTGGGCATCACGGGATTTCAGGTGTCGTAGCGGTTCCTGAATCCCCCCGGTGAGTCCGGAGACTTACTGGTGTGACAGCTCAGCAGGTTGCTGGGCTGGGTTCTGAGCGTAGTAGGCGGTCTCCATCTGGGCGGGTGGCATGTCCCCGCAGTGCTGGTAGAGGCGCCGGTGGTTGAACCAGTCCACCCATTCAGCGGTGGCCAACTCGACGTGATCCACGGTGCGCCACGGTGCCCGCGGTTTGATCAACTCGGTTTTATAGAGGCCGTTGATCGTTTCGGCGAGTGCGTTGTCGAAGCTCGATCCCACCGCTCCTACGCTGGGCTGGATCCCGGCTTCGGCAAGCCGTTCGGTGAATTTCACCGACGTGTATTGCGATCCTCGATCATTATGGTGCACAACATCTTTCACGTTCCAGCCCTCGCGTTCACGAGTCCAGATGGCATGCTCGATCGCGTCGAGCACCAACGCGGCGGTCATCGACGTGGATGTGCGCCAGCCGATAACGCGCCGCGCATAGGCGTCCACGACGAATGCCACATACACCCACCCCGACCACGTCGACACATAGGTGATGTCGGCAACCCATAGCCGGTTCGGCGCCGCCGGAGCGAACTTACGCTGCACTAGATCCGCCGGCCGCTGCGCGTTCGGGTCCGGGATCGTGGTGCGTTTGACCTTGCCGCGCATCGCGCCTCGTAACCCGAGCCGGCGCATGAGCCGCTCCACCGTGCAGCGCGCCACCGGGATGTCTTCCCGGTTCAATTGCAGCCACACCTTTCTCGCGCCATACACGCCGAAATTCTCGCGGTGCACACGCCTTATCTCCACGGCCAGTTCCTCGTCACGCAGCTGCTGCTTGGTGACGGTGCGACGGCGGTGTTCGTAATAGGTCGACGGGGCGACTTTCACGCCGAGCTCTGTGAGCCCGGCGCAGATAGACTCGATGCCCCACCGCAGGCCGTCGGCATCACGGCGGCCCTGGTGTTCGGTGATGAACCGGATTATCAGCGTTGTGGCCGGTCTATCTCGGCCGCGAAGAAAGCCGACGCCGCTTTCAGAATTGCGTTGGCGCGCTTGAGTTCTGCGTTCTCACGCCGCAGCCGTTTCAGCTCCTCGGACTCCCCGGTCGTCACCCCCGAGCGAGCACCGGTATCGACCTCACTTTGACGCACCCACCCACGAACCGTCTCCGGATGACCCACACCCAACAACTCGGCGACCGCCCGCATCGCCGCCCACTCCGACCCATGCTGATCACGGATCTCACCAAACATCCGCACGGCCCGCTCACGCAGCTCGTCCGGGTACTTCCTCCTCGACACGACTCCATCCTTCCCAAGAGATGAAGTCTCCGGACTCACCGGGGTGGCTCATCCTCCTTCCTGATGTTGTTATTTGAAAACCTTTGGCATGGAGCCGGTTTAGTCATGCTTCGGCTTCCATCTGCGCGGTATAGACCGTCTGCGGCGGTGTGGTATCGGACTGCTCGGCTTCGGCGTGCTCGGCCGACACCGGCTCGGCCTCGGCATACATGTGGTCGGCGTGCTGCTCAGCCTGCTGTTCCGCGGTCGCCGTCGCTGTGGCGTCTTGCTGGGCTGTGCGGGGTGCGTGGCCGTTGGATTCTGCTGCGGCCGTGGCTGTTTCCCGGATCTGGAGTTGCTCGATGCGTTGTTCCAAGCGTTGGATACGCCGTGCCACGTCGTTGTAGAGGTCGGCGTTGTCGCGCCGCAGCTGGATCAATTCGGCGTTGCTCACCGTTTGTTTCGGTTGTGCCCGCTCGTCGACGGTTTCGGTGGCGACGAGTTGTTGGTGGTGGCGCATCACGCGTTGCTCGGACTCGGCCGCGGCGTAGCGTGCCCGAACAGCCGTGGTGGCGTTGACGGGTTGGAAGACGTTGCGGGCCACCGGTTTCTCCGGTTCGGCTTCGATCTGGTCGAGGACTTGGACGATCTGGCCGCGCTGTTCGACCGAGAGCGGGGTGTCGTGCACGGTGTGCTCGATCCCGGCCCGCAGTCCGGACAGATACGCCCGCACCTGGGCGCGTTCGGCCGCGGTCGCACCTTCCTCGGCACGCGTTGCCGCAGTGGCCGATTCGCGCTGGTAGTCCTCCAGCCGGGCCTGGTACCACTGCTGGGTGATCGTGGTCTGATAGGCGAACATCCGCTGCACCTCACGGGCCTCGGTGAGCAGTTGCTGATGCTGGCGCCGCGTCAGCCGGATCGATCCATCACGGGTGTGGGCGCGGTAGTGCTGCATCAACTGCATGACCAGCTGCACCAGTTGCGCCCAGCTGCGGGCGGCTTCGTCGACTTCATTGCCCGACATGAGAATTCACTCCCCGTCGTCGTCGAAATCGATCGCCAGCAGGGCATCCAGGTCCGCGACGATCCCACGCAGAGCCTCGGCCCAGCCGACCGGGTTGGGTCCATACCAGTAGGAGGGAAAACCCGCGTCGGGATCGCGGTCCCGGTCGTGAGAGGCGTTGCTGCTCATAATGGTTGGTGTCCTTTCGAAGATTGATGGTCAGGCGGTGATCGGGCCGGACTCGGTGGCCTCGCGCTCGCGGGCGGCCCGCCACGCGCGCCAGCGGACACGTAGGGGGCGGGTGCGGGCGAATCCGAAGCGGGATCCGGCGTGGAAAACGGTGATACTGATCCGGCGCACGATGGTGGCGCTGATGGCCCAGTCCGGGCGGCCGAGACTGACCCAGCTGCTGACCGCGATCACCCCGGCCAGCCACACCAGGGCGGGTGTGATCGCGGCGGCCGGTGCGCCGCAGTGGGCCACGATCCACATCACCGGAACGACGACGCCCGTGGTGATCAAGGCGGCGCGGGCGCGGGATGCCTTACGCCGCAGTCGTTTCGCCCAGTGGGGGCGTTTGAGTTCGGTGGTGGTGATGCCGCTGGCTTCCATCAGCGTTTGCAGCTCGCCATCCCAGTCGAACCCGTTACCGTCGTTCATGTGAGGACTCCCTTCAAAGGCTGGTGGTGATTGGTTTCAACCCCGCCGCCGACTTCGGCAGTGGTTTCGGTGGGAAGAAGGCCGGCGGGATGTTCGGGCGCGGTGTCGGTGGGTGGGGTGGATAGGTAGCGGCGCACGGTGCGTTTGCTGACCCTCAACTCGGCCGCGATCTGCGCGTGTGTCCACCCCTGCGCGTGTAGGCGGCGTGCTGCCACGCGGCGCGTGTCTGCCCCGCCGTCCGAGTCGTTGACCGCGTCACCGGAAGCGGTGTCCCCGTGGGCCGTTGTGGTATCCGTGTTGGCCACCGGGGTGGCCAGCTGTTCCGTGACGGTGTCCGCTGCGGCCATGGCGGGGGTTCCTTGGCCAGTCTCAGCGGCGGTCAGCACATCAGGTTGCAGCCACGGTGGCAGCGGCGTCGAAACGTCGGCACCACGCAGGGTGTCCGCTGCGGTGACCGAGGCAGGCACAGTCGGTTCGGCCACCGAGACGGCCGTGGTGGTGCGGATGCGGACGAGGACGCCGAATCCGTGGACGTAGGCCAGCGAGCCCAAGGGTGCGAGGGCGGCGATGGTGGCGGCGAACCAGGCATCCAACACTCGGGTGGGGGAAATCGCTGCGTGGACAGCGTTTCCGGTGATGCTGATGGCTTCGCTGGCGACCAGTAGCGACCAGAAGTAGGCGTGCGCTGACCACGGCACTTGGACCGCGGGTTGGCGGGCGTGACGCATGAGCACGATTAGTGCGGCGGTGGCCAGGATGATCGCGCCGTCGATGATCAACGGCCAAATCCAGGACAGGCCACGGGGTTGTCCGGCCAGCTCGGCCATCGCCCGCAACGCCACGAAACTAGCGGTCATCGACAACACCACCCCAGTGGCCAACAACCCGAACGCGACACCCTCGACGAGGAAGAACTCGCGTCGCTCGGCCACCACCAGTCGCCGCAACCGATTCCAAACGGTCATCGTGTCCGCCCCCTGTCCGCCTCGCTGTCCGCGTTCTTGACTGGGGTGTCCGTGCTGGTGTCCGGGGTGACCGGTCGTGGCGGACGCTGATCTTTGGGGTGGTCATTGTGGGTGCGGTGGCCGCTTTGGCTGGCCACGTAGGCGGCGATGCTGCGGTAGTAGTCGGTCATCGCCCCTCCTTGTTCATGACTGCCGACATTTCGGTGTTGGTGATCTCGATGGCTCCGGCACGGATTGCGGCGGCGCGCTTGCCGGGGGTGAGGTCGTAGTGCCACATGCGGGCGTGTGGACTGCCCGGCTTGGCGGGCCATGGTTTGCCGGAAACGACGGGATCTTGGAACCAGGTGCGTCGCAACCCAATTCGTGCCGCAAACCTGTGCAATTCCTGGCGGGTATCGGCGGTCAGATGACACCACCGGGTGTCGGGTAGACGTCGTTTGCGGGCGGTCTCGCCGTAGTCGATGAGCTGGTCGACGTATACGCTCACGCCGCTTCACCGCCCTCCGGCTCGGTGAATCCGAGATCAGCACGCCGTGCCCGCCCGGAATCCAGATCCCGGACCGCCTTCAAAGGCACGCGGGGCAGGGTGCTTGCCGCCCACCGTTTCGGGTTCGGATCCGCGGGTAACGGGACAAGTTCGTCCTCGGCGACCGGGATCACGTGCCCCCATTGGGCTTTCAGCCCGTGCACCCAGACGACATCGCCGCGTTCGAACTCCGCGAGCCGGTCGGGATCGATGAAGAAGGTTTGCCGGTTCCCCAACGACCCTTCGTCACCGGGTTTGTTGTTCTTGGTGTGGCGGGTGTTCTCGCTGACCGGGCGGGAGCCGAAAACCTCGCTGACCTTGCCCGCGCCTTCCAACACCATCAGCAGGGCGCCGGAGGGGCAGGATTCGAGCAGGCGACGGCGTTCGTCGGGGGTTTGGCCGAGCCCGAACTGGTTCTGGGCGGCGAAGATCGCGACCACACCCATACCGAGCAGGCGTTCGGCGATATCGAACTGGTTGATACCGCCGGTCTTGTCCGCGACCGCCGACATCTCGTCAATAATCAGGACGATCTGGCGGTCGTGCTCACCACAGGCGAACTGCTCGATCAACGTCGTCAACGCGGCGACCTGGGCGCGGGCGTATTCCCCGCGGACGGTGCCGGGCACGGTCGCATAGATCACGTCGAAGGAATCCAGGGGCCGCCCGCCGTCGAAGCCCTCACCGATCGCGGCGAAGACGTTGCGGAACTTCCCGCTGACGTCTCCGATCGCGGGTGGCTTGTTCTTCTCCAATGCATCGATCTCGGCCAACACCGAGTCGTGCCCGGCCCACAGATTGGTGAGCGCGTCGACCGAAAGCCGGTTCAGGAACTCCTGTTTCGAGCGCGGCGGCCCGCACGGCGCGGTCACCGCGAGCTTGGTGACCCGGATCCGGTTCTGTTTGAAATGCTCCGCGCCCGCATCCGTCGCCTGAACCGGGTTGATCATCGATTCGAGGGTGGCGCACATATCGTCGACATCCATCGCCCACAAATCCAGACGATTAGTCTCCGGCCACAACGCGATCCGCCCAGGACGCACCCCCAACCGGGCCGCGATCTTCACCACCTGACGCCCCGTCTGCAATCCCGGCTTACCGCCCTTGCAATCCACGAAAATCAGCAACGGCCGCTTCTCACCGGTCCGCACATACCGATGCCAATAGGCCGAATACAGGCCGGTACCGAGGCGGACGAGCATGGTGGTCTTGCCAGCCTTCTGCGACTTACCCAGCACCACCAAATGGCCGAGATCATCGATCGGCAACTCCAAACGGGCACTGCGCCGGTCGGTCAACTCGGTGACCACATCCGACTGCGTCGCATCCGTGAACTCCGACAACGGCCCGAGAACAACCTTGGACTTCAGCCAGCCCGCGACCAGCGGGGCACCGTACTTCGCGGCACGCCGCGCGGCCCGCGCTTGCCCCTGCTGCTGACGGCGCCGCAACCGGCGTGTCTTCGCGGGCGACCCGACACCCTCGCTATCCAGGCGAGCCAAAAACCGGGCCCGATACAACGCCGCACCAGCCCACGCCAACGGCAGCGCGCCGACCGTCATCGCCACCACCGCGGCCAACGACGGACCCGAATGCGCCAACACGCTCGCGCCCTGCCACCACAACCGCAACGGCGCAACCCAGGAATTCGCCAGCCACATGGACCCACCGGTCAACACCAGCGACCCCAACGCATAGTTACGCACCTGCCGTGTCGACCAACGCCGTTTAGCCGCAAGCAAATTCAGCCCGAACAACAACACGACGACGAACCCGGCACCCAGCAGCGAGATACCGACATACGCCGACACCTCCGCCACACTCGCCACATGCGGATGCCAATCCGGAGCATGCCACCCATTCGGCAGCGACGGGTTCTCTATCCGATCCGGCGAATGCTCCTGCGCTGGAACGGGATTCACCGACGTAACCGGAGCGGATGACGCCGGGGTGGGAACCGGAACCGGGTGTTCGGTCGGCGGAGTGGCCGTGTTGCATTCGGGCCGGAAATCAATCAACGAGGCGCAATCGTTCACCGTCGTTCTCTCCTTTCCGCGTCAAAGTCGCGTCCAAGTCATGGATTTCGAGATTCGGAAGTCGCTCCATCCCGCGCTGATGCGCGATCCGGGTTGCGACACCGTTGACCGCGTGCAGCAATTCTGGGCTGCGCACGAAGTACAGGACTCCGGCCAGCTCATAACGGTCGGCGGCGTCCAGCGCGGCTGTCATCGCTCTCATCAACCGGCCTTCGCCACGTTTCCGGGTCAATTCGACTTCGATTGCCCACACCTTGTCCGGATCCGTGAAATCCTGGACCCACGCGTCATGGATATGCGGATTCGCTTGCCCGTTCTCAGATTTCACTCGACGGCGCAATAGCCGCTCGCTGGTCCATATCTCCGGATCGGTCTCCAGACCGGTCAGCGCGAGCCGCAACTCGGTAACCGCGGTCAGATGCGCGGCCGTCGACGGTTTCGGGTGCCACTCACCCGGATCGAAATCCAAGTAACCCCAAGCGATCTCGCGCGTCGGATATATCCACAACGGCCCCTGCGGCACTGTGCCCGGCTCGTCGAAATTTGTTGAACGTCGCCACGGACCAGGGGAACCGTAGTCCAAACGCACCACGTGCGCACGTCCAGCCTTATTGAGCCGTTCCGCGAGTTTGTACGCAGTGCGCGGTCGTCGCTCCATCGCCTTCACCAGCGACGCCAACGACATTCCGTACTGTTGGCAATAGAACTCCTCGATCCGTGTCTCACGAGGCTGCGGCACGCGCAACCCGGGCGTACTCATCGCCCACCTCCGGCGCAATCCGGATCCACCACACCGGTCGAACTCGGCCAACACACCGTGTGCGACGGCGGCTTGTGCGGACTTCCCAGTCCAACCCCGAGACACAAGCCCAAACCAAACACCAAGATGACGCCGCCGAAAACCAGCACCCACCGCAACGGCAGAAGACACGCAAGTTGTCCAACAAGCCCAATTACAGTGCCAGGATTGAACTCCGGCCCACTGAAGTTATGCAGCGGCGAATATTCGCGACTGCCATGGGGAGCAACAACATAGTGATCGCTCATCGCCGACCACCTCGTCGTCCTCCACCCCAGTGGTTCGCATGAATCCAAACGAAAGAACCAACGCCAAGCAGTATCAAGGTGCTCAGTAGAAATACGCCTAGTGGTGGATTGACCACTCCAACGAGAATCAGGAGCGCCAGAACCAGCGACCAAATGGCGATTGCGCGAATCATGCTGCACCGTCCGTCGCTCCGAGCGGTCGCGCTACCGACAGCAGTTCGCGTTTGCTGACGAACAACAGTCGTGGACCCTGCCGGTACCCTTCCAGGAGCCCAAGATTGATCCATCGCCGAATTGTTTTCGGATGTACTCCTTCACCGACTATCCGAGCTGCGGTTTGCAACTTGATCAAGTCGTTCGGCAGCTGTCGCGCTGGCCCAGCTGCTCTCTTCCTGCCCATGTGCCCTCCTCTTGGCTGACATGTCCGGATTGGTTGGGACACAGCAAGATTCGCTGAGACGCATAGGACGACATCACGACATAGAAGGACTTGTGGGGACGTCCGACAGACGTCTAGGATGTCCCTAGACGTCCCTAGGAGGGAATGGTGCCGAACGATCGGTTGCGAGATGCTTTGCTCCGCAGCGGGTTTACGCCCGAAAGTGCTGCGGAAGTTCTTGAAGTCAGCACGAAGACGGTGGAGCGGTGGATCACGCAAGGACGTGTGCCGTATCCACGGCACCGTCATGCGGTAGCTGTGTTGGTACACGAAACCGAGGGTTACCTCTGGCCCGGAGCCGTCTCGTTGGATCGGAAAGCTGAGATAGCAGAATCGGAGGTTATAAAGTTATATCCGCATCGCAACCTCATCCCGGTTGATCTCTGGACCAGGCTTTTGGATAACACAACGGAGCGGATAGATATCCTGGTGCTAGCTGGGTTATTCCTAGCGGAGGAACCCACGCTAGTGCGTACAGTTAGGAAGAAAACGCAAGCGGGCGTATCCATGCGGCTGTTGTTCGGCGATCCCGACGCAGACGAGGCGGCCAAACGCACAGCGGAAGAACGCTTAGCCGAGGGCGCCATGGCTTCTAGAATTAGAAATGCTCTTGCGTTAGTGCGACCGTTGACCAAATTCGATGGCGTCGAACTTCGCTTTCATTCGACAACCCTTTACACCTCGATTTTCCGGTTCGACGACGAGATGATTGTCAACATGCATGTGTATGGGCTTCCAGGTGCGTATGCACCTGCTATGCACTTACGTCAATTGCCTTCTGGGGATCTCTTCGAAACATACATGACCAGCTTTGAGCATGTTTGGGCTGGCTCCAAGACCGCGAATCTGTAGGAGTGAACGTGAGTCGAATCGACTACTACAACGATCCAGGGGCACCTAAAGCCAACAGTATCAGGGTGGCGGTGAGTGCCTTTGTGCAAGATTCTGCGGAGCGAGTTCTGATGATTCGCAGGACAGACAATGACAAGTATTCCATTCCGGGTGGTGGGCTGGAGGCTGGGGAATCTGTTGCGGATGCCGTCGTCCGGGAAGTCAAAGAGGAAACTGGAATCGATGTACGAGTGACGAAGGTTCTAGGTGTGTTCTCGGATCCGAATCATGTCATCGCTTACGATGATGGAGAGGTCTTGCAGGAGTTTTCGATTTGTTTCTACGCTGAACCGGTGGGTGGCAAATTGCGCACCAGTACCGAATCAAAGGAAGTTGATTGGATTAGTCCAGATAAGCTCGCAAAGTTGGACATCCATCCTTCGATAATGCTGCGAATTCAGCATGGCTTGGCGAACGATGGCGAGCCTTATTTTACGTGAACCTGAAGACGTGACTCGGTATTCAAGACTGCCTCAGCCAGTTCCGGGGTAGCCTCAGTTATCGACAATGTGACGATATGATTGGGTCCATACCGCTCACGAATTTCGGCAATACGACTATCAAAGTCGGTTTGGTCGCCGGTTGGACTAGTGGTTATATCTGCCCACCACAGAGCATCCCGAAGGGCGGAACGCTCATCGGGCCAATCCAACGCGATGCCTCGTCGTCGTGACTCGACATGCGCACACGAATGGTTCGCGACTAATGCACACAGGCGTTCATCCACACCATGGTCCGTAAGAAACTCGGCACCATCGACAGGATGAAAGCCTGTCCGGACCAACTCTGGCGCATAACCGACATCATGAAGCCATGCCGCGGCGATGAGGAGATCTGCGTCGTCAACGACGTTGGACGCGCAATCCGCACGGCGGGCGACACCCTGCACGTGAGCCCATCGGCGGGGTAACTCCCGCAAGTACCGGCCTGCGATCTGCTCGGCCCATCGACGAAGCTCAGCGGTCATACGGCCACCGTATCCGGGCGCAACCTATACGGCGAGTTCGGCGAGCGAGCTACGCTCTCGTCATGGGGTGGGCCGAGAAGCTTCCGAGCGGCCGATATCGCGGTGTCTACCGCGATAAGGACGGCCATAAGCAGAGCGCGGGCATCTTCACAACCAAGGACATCGCCCGACGCAAAGCAACCGCGAAAGAGGACGAGGTACGTGAGAGTCCCTCGCGGCCCGTGCCAGAACTGGAGTGGGGTAGGTGGTTGCCACGCTGGCAGGCACAGCGCACGGTCGAAGAGGGCACGAGCAAGATCGACAACCAGCGCATCAACAAGCATCTGGTTCCTCGTTGGAGCGGCACGTTATTAACCGAGATCACCCAACCCGACGTCCAAGAGTGGGTTGTCGATCTCTCGAAAACCTTGGCACCAACCAGTGTCGAGAAATGCTATCGCCTACTCAGCGGCTCGATGAAGGCCGCTCGCAAGGCCAAGCTGATCACGGAGAGTCCGTGCGTTGACATCGATTTGCCGAAACCCGGCCCGTCGCCGGAGCGCCACCTCGAAGACGAAGAGATTGCGGCACTGCGTGACCCTCTAGAGCCTTTCGATCAACTGATCGTCGACGTACTCCTCGGCACTGGCATGCGGATGGGCGAAGCCCAGGGCCTCCACAAGGAACACATCGACCTCAAACGTAAGACGATCTCGATCGAGTGGGCTTGGGACAAGGCTGCCAAGCGTATGAAGGCTCCGAAGGACCATGAGCGTCGCGTCGTACCCATCGGGCGGACATTGACCAAAACCCTCGCCGCGGTCATCGAGCGGGATGGACTCGGGATCCCTGCACCGGTCTCATACGTGAGCGGTCGAACAGTCCGGAGCGGTCTCCTCCTGGCCCATGTCGACAACCGCCCTTTCGATCAAGACAACTTCAGGGACCGATTCGAGGCAGCGTCCCGAGTTGCCTGGGTCGGTGAAGGCGATGGCCGGCGAAGGCTTGGAAAGGTTCGGCCGAACGATCTCAGGCACACCTACGCGAGCCGCCTGGTGCGTGCCAAGGTGCCCATTGACCAAGTCCAGCTGCTCCTCGGACACGCCTCGGTTCGTACAACCCAGCGGTACGCCCGGCTAGGGGAGAGTCAATGGCCAGATGTGCGGAAAACGCTCGGCTGACGAGCCGTGCCCCACGTTTGCCCCATGAAATCAGCAAGACCGTCAGACTTGCCCCACGAAAGCCGCCATCGACATGCATCTTCAAGAGTGGGCGCAGAGGGGTTCGAACCCCCGACCGCTGGTGTGTAAGACCAGAGCTCTACCGCTGAGCTATACGCCCGGAGTCCGCCGAATCCGGCGGGCAACGGTCTATGAATCTAGCGCGGCGAGCGCTTTCTCCCAAGCCGCCTGGTCACGGGGCTCTCCGGGGCCGTTCATTTCGGCGAATCGGATGATTCCGGACTTGTCGACGACGAAGGTGCCGCGGTTGGGGTAGCCGGATTTTTCGTTGAAGACGCCGTAGGACTGGGCGACGGCGCCGTGCGGCCAGAAGTCGGACAGGAGCGGGAACAGGTAGCCCTGTTCGGCGGCCCAGATTTTGTGGGTGGGTGGCGGGCCGACGGAGATGGCGAGGATTTCGGCGTTGTCGTTGTGGAACTTGGGCAGTTCGTCACGGACCTTGCACAGCTCGCCTTGGCAGATGCCGGTGAACGCGAGCGGGTAGAACACCAGCAGCACATTCTTCTGGCCGCGGAAGTCCGACAGTGTGACGTCCTGGTTGTTCTGGTCCTTCAACGTGAAATCCGGCGCGACCGTGCCAATTTCGAGCGGCATCGCGAATCCTCCATCGTGTCGGGCCTGCACCCGGCGGGGTGGGGTGAGCGCCGGGCGGCCGAAGCCGCCCGGCGACACCATAGCGAAAGGGTCAGCGCTGTTTCGTCGGCGTCTTCGGCTGGACGAGGCGGCTGCCGCTCCAACCTCCGAGTGTCACAGCCGACGTCGAGGTCAGTCCCGCGGTTTCGGCGGCTTCGGCGATTTCGCTCTGATCGACATAGCCAGGTTGTCCGGTCTTGGGGGTGAGGACCCAGACGAATCCGTCGTCGGCGAGCGGACTGACAATGTCCATCAGCTCGTCGGCGAGGTCGCCGTCGCCTTCGCGCCACCACAGCAGGATGGCGTCGACCACCTCGTCGGTTTCGTCGTCGACCATCTCCGCGCCGCTGGCGTCCTCGATGTCGGCCCGAATGTCGTCGTCGGTGTCCTCGTCCCAGCCCAGTTCCTGAACTACCATGTCGCGTGTAATGCCAAGCTTCTGAGCGTAGTTCTGCGCGTCCGCCGCGGCGACCACGGTGGTGTCCTCCTCAACTCCCGACAGTAGGTAGTTGCAAGCGAACATGGTTAAGCGCTCCAGCGCAAGCCGATCGGGCGAATTACCCACCGAATGTCGCGCGGGAGCGAGCTGTGAGTGTCGCTGAACACCATGTCAGCGCTGCTTACCGGCCTATTTTTTCGGGCAGGCATCGCGAACGGCGTTGCGCGCGTCGTTGACCCGGCGGCTGGCGGCGTTGAGCGGATCCACCGATGCGGTGTAGGTCATCTTCCTGGTTTCGGCGGCCAGGCCGCGCGCCGCGGCGACGTATTCCTTGAACTTGGCGGCGATATCCTCGGGAAGCGCATCGGCGGCGTCGTTCACTCCGGTTTCCACCTTCCTGGCCGCCTCGTCGAGGGTGCTCGCCGCCAGTTCCCGCTTGGGCAGGTAGTCGGCGGCGTTGGCGTCGTGCGCGTCGACGAACTCGTTGTATTTGGCCACCCCTACACCGGTGGTGGTGGGGAACTGATCGCAGTTGTCGCCGATCGCTTTCGCTTGTGCCGCCGCTTTTTTCGACGAGGTCGCGGCCTGCGACGAGGATGAGGCGTCGCTGCGGTACGCCACGAGATCCGCCGGACTCGGCCCGGCTATGCCGTCGACCTGTTTGGAACAACCCGCGACGATCACTCCGACGACGATCGCCCCGGCCGCGCACACCAACCCGAACCCGCGTGGGCTCAGCATGTATTCGTCCTCCCCGCTTCCATAGTTTTCGGCGGCTTGCTCTACGGTGGCTGACTCACGGTTGCGCGCGTCACGGTACTGCATTTCCGGGGGCACGTGATGACCTGGGCCACATCATCGGCAAGGATGGAGGGTGCGCCCGAACCTTTCGTAACGGATGATCCGCCAACCACGCGGGTAGTCCGGGGAAACAGACGCCATCAGCATGTCCGAACCCCCTTGTACGAGGAGCAGATTTGACCGACCTGATCCACTCTTCCGCTCCAGCGAAATCCGCTGCGTCCGATTCCGGCCCGGAGGCTCGTGATCCGAACGGATCGCCGCAGTCGGCCGGCCGGGTGCGGGTTATTCGCGAAGGGGTGGCGTCCTACCTACCGGATATCGATCCGGAGGAAACCAGCGAATGGCTCGAGTCGTTCGACGAGATGCTGGACCGGGAGGGTCCGGGTCGCGCGCGCTACCTCATGCTCCGTTTGTTGGAGCGGGCCGGTGAGCGCCGAGTCGCCATCCCCGCGTTGACATCCACCGACTATGTGAACACCATTCCGACCGAGAACGAGCCGTGGTTCCCCGGCGACGAGGAGGTGGAGCGGCGCTACCGGGCCTGGATCCGCTGGAACGCGGCGATCATGGTGCATCGCGCGCAGCGTCCGGGTATCGGTGTCGGCGGCCACATTTCGACCTATGCGTCCTCGGCGGCGCTGTACGAGGTCGGCTTCAACCACTTCTTCCGCGGTAAGGATCATTCCGGCGGCGGCGATCAGATCTACATTCAGGGTCACGCGTCGCCGGGTATCTACGCGCGCGCGTTCCTGGAGGGCAGGCTCGGCGAGGATCGCCTCGACGGGTTCCGCCAGGAGTACAGCAACGGCGGTCTCGGCCACGGTCTGCCGTCGTATCCGCATCCGCGTCTGATGCCCGATTTCTGGGAATTCCCAACGGTTTCCATGGGTCTGGGCCCGATGAACGCCATCTACCAGGCGCGGTTCAACCACTACCTGCACGATCGCGGTATCAAGGACACCTCGGATCAGCATGTGTGGGCGTTCCTCGGCGACGGCGAGATGGATGAGCCGGAGTCGCGCGGCCTCGCCCAGGTCGCGGCGATGGAGGGCCTGGACAATCTGACGTTCGTGATCAACTGCAACCTGCAGCGGCTCGATGGTCCGGTGCGCGGTAACGGCAAGATCATTCAGGAGTTGGAGTCGTTCTTCCGCGGCGCGGGCTGGAACGTGATCAAGGTCATCTGGGGCCGTGAGTGGGATGCGCTGCTCGGCGCGGATCGCGATGGGGCACTGGTGAATTTGATGAACACCACCCCCGACGGCGACTACCAGACCTACAAGGCCAACGACGGCGCGTACGTCCGCGAGCATTTCTTCGGGCGCGACCCGCGGACGAAGGCGCTGGTCCAGAACATGTCCGATCAGGAGATCTGGAATCTCAAGCGCGGCGGCCACGACTATCGCAAGGTGTATGCCGCGTACGCGGCCGCGATGGCGCACAAGGGCCAGCCGACGGTGATCCTGGCAAAAACCATCAAGGGCTACACCCTCGGCAAGCATTTCGAGGGCCGCAACGCCACGCATCAGATGAAGAAGTTGACGCTGCAGGACCTCAAGGATTTCCGTGACCTGCAACGGATTCCGATCACCGACGCCGAACTCGAGCGCGACCCGTACAAGCCGCCTTACTACCACCCCGGTAAGGACGCCAAGGAGATCCAGTACATGCTGGACCGGCGGCGAGCGCTCGGCGGATTCCTGCCCGAGCGGCGTTCCCCGGCAAAGCCGTTGCAATTGCCCGGCGACGAGGCGTACCGCTCGGTGCGCAAGGGTTCGGGCAAGCAGAACGTCGCCACCACCATGGCGCTGGTCCGCCTGATGAAGGAGCTGTTGCGGGACAAGGAGATCGGTAAGCGGATCGTCCCGATCATCCCGGACGAGGCCCGCACCTTCGGTATGGACTCCTGGTTCCCGTCGTTGAAGATCTACAACCGCAATGGGCAGTTGTACACCTCCGTCGACGCGGAATTGATGCTTGCCTACAAAGAGAGCACGGTCGGGCAGATCCTGCACGAGGGCATCAACGAGGCCGGTTCGACCGCGTCGTTCACCGCGGCGGGCACCTCGTACGCCACGCACGGCGAGCCGATGATCCCGCTGTACATCTTCTACTCGATGTTCGGTTTCCAGCGCACCGGTGACGGATTGTGGGCCGCCGCCGATCAATTGGCGCGTGGCTTCGTGCTCGGAGCGACCGCGGGGCGAACGACGCTCACCGGTGAGGGTCTGCAGCACAACGACGGTCATTCGCTGCTGCTCGCCTCGACCAATCCGGCGGTGGTGAGCTACGACCCGGCCTACGCCTACGAGATCGCGCATATCGTGCGGGACGGTCTGCGCCGGATGTACGGCGGCGGAACGCCAACCGGTGCGAACACCCTGCCGGGTGCGCATCCGCACGGGGAGCCGGGCGATTTCGGCGGCGAGGACGTCTTCTACTACATCACCCTCTACAACGAGCCGTATGTCCAGCCGGCCGAGCCGGACGATCTGGATGTCGCGGGTCTGTTGAAGGGCATCTACCTGCTGAAGCGCGGGGGAGAGGGCGCCGTACGCGCCCAGATCCTGGTCGCGGGCGTCACCGTGCCCGACGGTCTGCGCGCGCAGGCGCTGCTCGCCGAGGAGTGGGGTGTGCAGGCCGATGTCTGGTCGGTCACCTCGTGGGGTGAGTTGCGCAAGGACGCGCTGGCGAAGGAGATTGCGGCGCTGCGCGATCCGGGTGCCGATGTCGGGGTCCCCTATGTCACCCAGGCGCTTTCGCGGGTCGAGGGCCCCTATATCGCGGCCTCCGACTGGATGCGCGCGGTGCCGGATCAGATCGGCAAGTGGGTCCCCGGCGACTACACCACCCTCGGCACCGACGGATTCGGCTTCTCCGACACCAGGCCCGCGGCCCGGCGCGTATTCAACGTCGACGCGCAGTCGATCGCGGTCGCGGCGCTGTCCGGCCTGGCCAGGGCGGGCAAGATCGACCGGGCCAAGGTCGTCGAGGCGGCGGCGAAATACCGCATCGACGATGTGGACGCCGCGCCGAAGGCAGCGGTCGGTTCGGAAGACGACCTGGCGTAGCGGACTATTGGATGGTGGACCGTAAACCGCCGCGGCCGCGGAGGATCTCCGAAGGCTCGTCCGAGCACGAGGTGTATCTGCCGACCGGCGCGCTCTCCCCGAACCGGCAAACCCGCGACCCGCTCCCGGACACGCTGCTCAAACGCGTGAAGCAGTTCTCGGGCCGTCTGTCCACCGAGGCGGTCGGGTCGATGCAGGATCGGCTGCCGTTCTTCGCCGATCTGGACGCCGCGCAGCGTGCGGGCGTCCAGATGCTGGTGCAGACCGCGGTGGTGAACTTCCTGGAATGGCTGCAGGATCCGGAGAGCGATATCCGGTTCAGCCTGGATGCCTTCCAGGTGATTCCGCAGGATCTGGCGCGGCGGTTGACGCTGCGCCAGACCGTGGACATGGTCCGGGTGGCCATGGAGTTCTTCGAGCAGTGGCTACCGGCGTTGGCGCGCAACGACCGTCAGCTGGTCGCGCTCACCGAGGCGGTGTTGCGATACGGGCGCGAGCTCGGTTTCGCCGCCGCCTCGGTGTACGCCAGCGCGGCCGAATCCCGCGGTGCGTGGGATACCCGGCTGGAGGCGCTGGTCGTCGACGCGGTGGTGCGCGGCGACACCGGTCCGGACATGTTGTCCCGGGCCGCGACGTTGAACTGGGATGCCACCGCCCCGGCGACGGTGCTGGTCGGCACGCCGCCGCGGGAGGAGGGCGTCTCGGCGGTCGGCGCGGTGCACGCGATCGCGGCCCGGCACGGTCGCGCGGCGCTCGCGGTGGTGCAGGGAACCCGGCTGGTGATGGTGGTCAGCGGCCATCTCGGCGACGCCTCTTATATACAGCCGTTCCTGGCCGACCTGCTGGCCGAGGTGTTCTCGGACGGTCCGGTGGTGATCGGCCCGACCACCAGGACGCTGGGCGCCGCGCACGCCAGCGCGGTGGAGGCGCTGGCCGGTATGGAGGCGGTTGTCGGCTGGCGCGGGGCGCCGCGGCCGGTGCATGCGGCGGAGCTGTTGCCCGAACGCGCCTTGTTGGGAGATCGTGCTGCGATCGACGCGTTGAACGAGTACCTTGTCCTACCGTTGGCCGCTGCCGGTTCGGCGCTGGCGGACACGCTCGATGCCTATCTGGACTGTGGTGGCGCCGTCGAGACGTGTGCCCGCCAGCTGTACGTCCATCCAAATACGGTTCGGTACCGTCTCAAACGAATCGGTGAGATCACGGGCCGCGATCCGATGAATCCGCGTGATGCTTACGTGCTCCGGATTGCCGCCACAGTAGGTCGTCTGACACGAACCCGTAACGAAACGTCAACATCAGCCCCAGAAGCAACATATGTCCCATCGGGACATGAGGGGTTGTAACGCGATAGGCAATTGGGTCGATCGGGACAACCCACGTGGAGTTTTGTGGGGTTCACACAAAACGGGTCCGCAAACCTCATTCGCGTCGACATCTCATGAGTTCGACCTCACAGTGTTTTCTTAGAGGCGTGATCGCGTTGTTCGCCCCAGGACAGGGCTCCCAGACTCCCGGCATGCTCACGCCGTGGCTCGAAGTTGCCGGTGCAAGTGATCGCCTCACCATCTGGTCGAAGGCCTCGGGCCTCGACCTGGTTCGCCTCGGCACCACGGCAACCGCCGAGGAGATCGTCGATACCGCCGTCACCCAGCCGCTGGTGGTCGCCGCCGCGCTGCTGGCGTACGCGGAAATCGGGCAGGATTCACTTCCTGCCGATACCATCGTCGCCGGACACTCGGTCGGCGAGTTCGCCGCCGCCGCGGTCGCCGGGGTCATCTCACCCGATGACGCGGTGGCACTGGCCGCGATCCGCGGCGCGGAGATGGCCAAGGCGTGCGCGCTGGAGCCGACCGGTATGTCCGCGGTGCTCGGTGGCGATGAGGCCACCGTGCTCGCCCGGCTCGACGAGCTCGGCCTCGTTCCGGCCAACCGCAACGCGGTGGGTCAGATCGTGGCGGCGGGCACCCTGGACGCCCTGGCGGAGCTGGCGGCGAACCCACCCGAGAAGGCCCGGGTTCGCGCGCTGTCTGTCGCGGGGGCTTTCCATACGGCGTTCATGGCTCCGGCCCGGGACGCTGTGGCGAGCGCCATAGCCAAGATCGTGCCCAACGAGCCGACCCGGACCCTGCTCTCGAATTTCGACGGCAAGCCGGTCGCCTCGGGCCAGGACGCGATCGATAAGCTCGCCGCCCAGGTCACACGCCCCGTGCGCTGGGACCTGTGCACCGAAACCGTGCGTGCCGCAGGGGTTTCGGGCGTAGCGGAGTTGCCGCCGGCGGGCACCCTCGTCGGTATCGCGAAACGGGAGTTGAAGGGCACGCCGACGCTGGCCCTGAAAACGCCGGAAGACCTCCCCGCGTTGGCCGGACTCGGAATGTCCGGCTAGCTTTTCCATCCGCGGCCATGCATCGGACGCATGGTTGTGACCGGACGGACGTAACAGCGTCCGTCTCAACCCGAAAAACAGTAGAGCCCTACACAGTAACAAGAAGGGAGCCACCAAGTGGCCGCTCTGACCCAGGAAGAAATCGTCGAGGAACTCGGCAAGATCATCGAAGAGGTTACGGGTATCGAACCCTCCGAGGTCACCATCGAGAAGTCCTTCGTCGATGACCTGGACATCGACTCGCTGTCCATGGTCGAGATCGCGGTGCAGACCGAGGACAAGTACGGCGTGAAGATCCCCGACGAGGATCTGGCCAGCCTGAAGACGGTCGGCGACGCGGTGGCGTACATCCAGAAGCTCGAGTCCGAGAACGCCGAGGCCGCCGAGGCGCTCAAGGCCAAGTTCCAGAACGAAGCCGAGTAGGGCCGAACCTGTGACCACTCCTTCCACCTTGAACGGGAACTTCCCCAACGTCGTCGTAACTAGCCTGGCGGCGACCACGTCGATCGCGGGTGACGTCGATGCGACGTGGAAGGGACTCCTCAACGGCGAGAGCGGGATCGAGGCTCTCGAGGATTCCTTCATCGAGGAATACAACCTTCCGGTCCGCATCGGCGGACACCTGAAGGTGAACCCGGACACACTGCTCGATCGAGTCGAGATCCGTCGCATGGCATATGTCGAGCGGCTGGCGATCGTGCTCGGACGTGAGGTGTGGAAGAACGCGGGCAGCCCGGAGGTCGACCCCGAACGTTTGGGTGTGGCCATCGGTACCGGGCTGGGCGGCGCCGACGCGCTGATCGATTCGGTCGACAAACTGAAGAACGGTGGCTATCGCAAGATTTCGCCGCTTGCTGTTCAGATGGTCATGCCGAACGGCCCGTCGGCCGTCGTCGGTCTCGAACTGAAGGCCCGGGCGGGAGTGGTCACTCCGGTCTCGGCATGCTCGTCCGGCTCCGAGGCCATCGCCAACGCCTGGCGAATGATCGTCATGGGTGACGCCGATATGGTCGTCACCGGTGGCGTCGAGGGCTACATCGATTCGATTCCGATCGCGGCCTTCTCGATGATGCGGGCGATGAGCACCCGCAACGACGACCCGAAGAGCGCGTCGCGCCCGTTCGACAAGGATCGGGACGGCTTCGTCTTCGGCGAGGCGGGTGCGCTCATGGTCATCGAGACCGAGGAGCACGCCAAGGCGCGCGGTGCGACGATCCACGCGCGGCTGCTCGGTGCGGGCATCACCTCGGACGGATATCACCTTGTCGCGCCGGAGCCGTCGGGCGAGGGTGCGGCGCGGGCCATGACCAGGGCGATGCAGACCGCGGGTCTGACCAAGAAGGACATCACCCACATCAACGCGCACGCCACCGCGACGCCGATCGGCGACACCGCGGAGGCGAACGCGATCAACAAGGCCGTCGGCAATCACGCGTCGATCTACGCGCCGAAGTCGGCGCTCGGCCATTCGATCGGCGCCGTCGGTGCGCTCGAATCGGTTCTCACCGTGCTCAGCATCCGGGACGGGATCGTCCCGCCGACGCTGAACCTGGAGAACCAGGATCCAGAGATCGATCTGGACGTGGTTCACGGCGAGGCTCGCCGCCAGGAGATCGAGTACGCGATCAACAATTCCTTCGGGTTCGGTGGGCACAACGTCGCGCTTACCTTCGGTCGGGCTTAGGCCGTGTTTGATTCGGTCCACGCGGGAGCCCTACGTGGTTACGCAGGCTGCCGCCTCCGGGCTTGACCCGCGCGGACCGGGGCGACTCACCACAGATCCGGGGTGGGGTCGGACGCCAAAGGCGTTCGGCCCCACCGGGATTAGACTTTCGCAGCCGCCGTTGCGGCCTACTCAGTGAGGATGGAGAAGACGCGATGACGATCATTGCTCCCGCGTTTCATGCCGAAACTGCGACCGACCCGCGCGATCCACTCGGCCGGCTGCAGCGCTTCTTCGATCCCGGCACTGTTCTTCCGCTGCACCCCCGCGACAAGTCCGGTGTGCTGGCCGCCGTCGGCGAGGTGGACGGTGTGCGCACCGTCGCCTACTGCTCCGACGCCACCGTGATGGGCGGCGCTATGGGCGTCGAGGGTTGTAAGCACATCGTCGACGCCATCGACACCGCCATCGATTCCGGTATTCCGGTGGTCGGCATCTGGCATTCGGGTGGCGCCCGGCTCGCCGAGGGTGTCGAGGCCCTGCACGCGGTCGGCCTGGTATTCGAGGCGATGGTTCGCGCCTCCGGGCTGGTCCCGCAGATTTCCGTGGTGCTAGGTTTCGCCGCGGGTGGCGCCGCGTACGGTCCCGCGCTGACCGACATCGTGATCATGGCCCCGGAGGGCCGGGTCTTCGTGACCGGTCCGGACGTGGTGCGCTCGGTGACCGGTGAGAACGTCGATATGGAGACCCTCGGCGGCCCGGTCACGCACGGCAAGAAGTCGGGCGTATGCCATATCGTCGCCGACGACGAGGCCGATGCCGTACACCGCGCGCGTCGGCTGGTCTCGATGTTCGCCGAGCAGGGTGAATTCGACCTGGTGGCCGCCGAACACGGCGATGTCGACCTGAAGGCGATGCTGCCCGCCTCGGCCAAGCGCGCATACGACGTGAAGCCGATCGTGCACGAACTGCTCGACAACGTCGACGGCGAATCCACCTTCGAGGAGATGCAGGGCGGATACGCGCGCTCGATGGTGACCGGTCTCGGTCGCCTCGCCGGGCGCACCGTCGGTGTCCTCGCCAACAACCCGCTGCGGCTCGGCGGCTGCCTGAACTCCGAAAGTGCCGAGAAGGCAGCGCGTTTCGTGCGGCTGTGCAATTCGTTCGGCATCCCGCTGGTGGTGATCACCGACGTGCCCGGCTATCTGCCCGGTGTCGGCCAGGAGTGGGAGGGCGTTGTGCGCCGCGGCGCGAAGCTGCTGCACGCCTTTGCCGAGGCCCGCGTCCCGCGCGTCACCCTGGTGACCCGCAAGATCTACGGTGGCGCGTACATCGCGATGAACGCCCGCTCGCTCGGCGCGACCGCGGTGTACGCGTGGCCGGGTTCGGAGGTCGCGGTGATGGGCGCCAAGGCCGCGGTCGGCATTCTGCACAAGAAGGCACTGGCCGCCGCGCCGGAGGAGGAGCGGGAGGCGCTGCACGAGCGGTTGACCGCCGAGCACGAGCGCATCGCGGGCGGTGTCGAGCGGGCCATCGCGATCGGCGTCGTCGACGAGGTGATCGATCCGGCGAAGACGCGGTCCACCATCGCCGCCGCCCTGGCCGCCGCGCCCGCGCGCGCCAGCCACAACAAGAACATTCCGCTGTAGGGCTCGGCGGGAACGAAGTGGGCCCCGGGTACTCTCCGGGGCCCACTTCGTTATTCGGTAGGACTGGGCGTCAAGGCGTCGCGTTGATCGCGTCGCGGACGGTGGTCTCCTGGCGGCCGAGGAATTTCGGATCCGGATGGATCACCATGTCGAAGACCGCCTTGGTCGCCGCCAATTGGTCACGCAGCCAACACTTTTCGTAGGTGAAGTTATGTGGTTGGGTGTCGTCGCCGACGCCGGTGGTTTCGATGCCGGCATTCCGGCAGAGCGCGACGGTTCTGGGCAGGCTGAAGTCCTGGGTCACCACGATCGCCTGCCGGACGCCGAAGATCCGGTGGGCGCGTTCGCACGACTCATAGGTGCTGAAACCCGCGTAGTCCAGGGCTATCTTGTTGGCGGGCACGCCTTTTCGCACCAGGTATCCGCGCATCGCGGACGGCTCGTCATAGGTGCTGGTGCCGTTGTCGCCGGTCAGCAGCAGCGCCCGCACCTTGCCCGCCTCCAGTAGACGGCGGCCGAGGTCCAGCCGGGCCGCCAGATAGGGGGAGGGCTGACCGTTGCCGTAGACCTGCGCGCCGGGAATCAGCGCCACCTCGGCGGCGGGGACGTTGTCGAGCGAATATTCGGCGTCGCTCGCCTGATGACGCACCCACGCGATCGAGCCGAATCCGACGAGTGCGGCCGCGGCGATCGCGAAGACGGCCAGCCGAAGAACAGTGCGCAGTCGAAGCCAGGTCCGGATCCGCCCCCGACTTCGTGCCATGAGGTCACGAAATCCCATACGACGAGTGTGCCAGCTATCGCTGGACGGCGATACAAACAGAATATACATTCTGTTTGTGGTGAGTTTCACGGCACAGACCATGGCATTCCAGCGGGCGCTGGAATCCGCGCGGCCCACCGAATCCCGGCTCTTCACCGATCCTTTGGCCACGCGGTTCCTGTCCCCGCCGTTGCGAGCGCTGGCCGGGATGGCCCGGATCCCGGTGGCGGGTTCTCTGGTGGCGCGGCTGTACGACCTGGCCTTTCCCGGTCCGCGACCATCGGCGGTGGCGCGGACGCGGTTGATCGATGACACGATCGTCGAACTGGTCGCGGGCGGCGTGCGCGATATCGTGGTGCTGGGCGCCGGATTCGACAGCAGGCCTTGGCGATTGCCGGAACTGCGTGGGGCGCGGATCGTCGAGGTCGATCGGGCGGGCACACAGGCCGTGAAGGCGGCGGCCGTGCGCGCGGCGGGCGTCGACACCGGGCGCGTCGGATTCCTGCCGGTGGATTTCGAAACCGATGATCTGGCAACGGCATTGCGCGCGGGCGGCGTCGGCGAGCGGCGCACGCTGTTCGTGTGGGAGGGCGTCACCAACTATTTGACCGCGGCCGCGGTGGACCGGACGCTCGCCGTGCTGCGCCGGGTCGGCGGGCCGGACGGCATGCTGGTGTTCACCTATGTGCACGCCGGTGTAATCGACGGCACCGCAACGTTTCCCGAGGCCGAGCGGTGGCTGCGCGGCGTCGCGCGGGTCGGCGAGCCATGGACGTTCGGCCTGGACCCGGACCGGCTCGGCGCATTCCTGGCCGCCCGCGGATACGAGCTGATATGGGAGCAGTCGACGGCCGCGGCCGGAGATCGGTACTTTCGCCCGCGCGGTCGCGCCGACCGCGCCTCCGAGCTGTACCGGGTGGCGCTGGCGCGGATCGCATGCCCCGCCTGACGCCCGCGACAGAACGGGAGCGGCGCCGCCGCATCATCGACGCGGCCCTCGACTGTTTCGCCGAACGCGGGCTGCACGCGACCACCATGCAGGACATCTGCCGCCGATCCGGGCTGAGTCCGGGCGCGGTCTACTGCTGGTACCCGAGCAAGGAGGCGATCATCGATGCGGTCGCCGACGAACGGCATCGGCACGAACGCGAACTGCTGGAGACCGCGCTGCGGGCGGCCGATCCGCGCACCGCGCTGCGCACCTTCCTCGACGCCTATTTCGACTGGCTCGCCGATCCGGCCGAACAGCGACGGCGGCGGGTCAGCGTGCTGGTGTGGGCGGAATCGCTGGTGAACGAGCGGATGCGGCCCGGCGTAGACGAGGGCATCGCGCAGCGCACCATGGCGCTCGACGCGATCCGGTCCGGTCAGGCGGCGGGTGTGATAACCGGCCGGGCCGACGCCGACGCGATCACCCGCATCGCCCTGGCCCTCATCCAGGGCTTCATCCTGCAGCAGGCGTGGGAACCGGATATCGATATCGCCGGATACCGTCGCGCCCTCGATCTGGTTGTCGAAGCTGTCGCGCCGGCTGCCGGACAGTAGTCGGCAGTGGTTGCGCGGATCGGTCGTTTGCCCGGCTCAGATCGTGATGACATTGACGGCGAGGCTGACGAGAACCGCGATGGCGCGGGTTTGGTTGTAGCGGTGTAGATCTCGTGGTGGCCGCAGCGCGGCGTACAGCGAGAGCAGGACATAGGTGAGTACCGGGGCGAGCCAGTCGTTGGCGGAGAAGCCGGGTAGGCCGTCGGTATTGAGCTGGGGCAGGTTGGCGCTGGTGCGCCACAGCCAGGTGGCCGCCCCGGTGACGATGGTGACACCGACTGTATCGATCCATTCCGCACGGCCCAACCGCCAGACAGCGAAGGGTGCGGTGATCGCGGCGGTGACAACGGCCGTGAACAGGATGTGGGCGTGGCTGAAGACCGGGTCGGTTGCGCTCATCGCGGATCCTAGGTGGGCTGAGGCGAGGTTGGTGGCGTCCGGAGTCGCCCACAGTATTCTCCGGCCGCGTCGTAACGCGGAATAGGGGGCGGCCCGGCAGAATCCAGGGATGGCATCCGAGGCCTCGGGCGGGCGGGACCGGAAGCGGCACGGTCGGCATTACACGCCGCCCGCGCTTGCGCGGTTCCTGGCGCGGCGGTTGCTTGCGCATATTCCGGTGTTCGACCCGCGGCGGGCCGATGCGCTACGGGTGCTCGATCCGGCATGCGGTGATGGGGAACTGCTGCTCGCGGTGTGCGCGGAGGCGGCGGCCCGGCTGCCCCGGCTGCGGCTGGAATTGCTGGGCTGCGATCTCGATCCGGCGGCGGTCGCGGTCGCGCGGGCCCGTGCGGCCGAGGCTGGGATCGAAATCGATTGGCATACAGGTGATTTCCTGCTCGACTCAGCGGATCTCGCGGACGGCTCGTTCGATGCGATCATCACCAACCCGCCGTATGTCCGCACCCAGCAGCTGGGTGGCGCGACCGCGCAGTTGCTGGCCAAGCGCTTCGGGCTGCGCGGCCGGATCGATCTGACCCACCCGTTCGTCGCGACCATTCCCCGGCTGCTCGAACCGGGCGGTGTGCTCGGATTGCTTTGCGCCAACCGGTTTCTCACGACCAGGGCCGGTGCCAATATTCGCAGGCTGCTGCTCACCGAATTGGCGCCGGTCGAACTGTACGACCTCGGCGACACCAAACTGTTCGATGCGGCGGTGCTGCCAGCCGTGACCATCGCGACGCGCGGCGAGGTCACTCGCGCCTGCCGCTACGTCTCGGCATACGAGATTCCGGCTACCGGCAACGCCTGCGCGGCAGACCTTTTCGAGGCATTGGTTGCCGAGAGCAGCGGTGTCGTCGCGCACAACGGCCGGGTCTTCGCAGTTGAGGTCGGCCTGCTGGCCACCGGCGAGCTCGGGCGGATGAACGCTGCTGCTACGACCGATCTGACGTCTGCACAGTCTTGTTCGCAGGGCGGCGATGGGAATCTGCCCGCGACAACCGATTCGAGCGAGTCGCACGATAATGCCGCTGCCACAGGAGCTTCCGCCGGATTCACGGTGCCAGGGAGCGCGGCAGCCGAGCCGACCGGTGGCGCTGATGCGCTGGATTCGGCGGATCCGCGCGACGAAGCCGCTGGCACAGCGTTTTCGGCGATAGGGGCTAGGGCAGTGCCCGGGTGCGCGGCAGCATCGGCTGGCCGCGCCGACGCGGCAGTGTCGGCGGAGTCGGGCGGCACCGCTACCACCGGAGGTGCCGCGCCAGGGTCGATGGCGGGACCTGGGTCGATGGCCGGACCGGGGGCGATGGCCGGGCTGGGGAGTGTGACCCCGTCGGCTGGCCGCATGGATACGTTGGGAGCGGCTCGTCCGACCGACACTGCCGCTGCCGCAGGAGCTTCCGCCGGACTCGCGGTGCCGGGGAGCGCGGCAGAGCCGATCGGTGGCGCTGATGCGCTGGGTGCGGCGGATCCGGGCGACGAAGCCACTGCCGCAGCGTTTTCGGCGACAGAGTATAGGGCAGTGCCCGGATGCGTGGCAGCATCGGCTGGCCGCGCCGACGCGGCAGTGTCGGTGGAGTCGGGCGGCGTCGCTACCACCGGGGCTGCTGATGCACTGGATTCGGCGGATCCGAGCGATGAAGTCTCTGCCGCAGTGGTTTCCGGTCGTGGGCTCGTGCGGCCGGTTGATGCGTTGCTTCCCGCGGTTATGCGGGCCGGGGGTGAGGGGGCTTGGCGGATGTCGCGGCCGGAGGTGGATGCGTGGCTTGGGCGGATAGGTGCGCGGACGTGGCGGACGTTCGGGGAGGTGGGGCGGATTCGGGTGGGGATCAAGACGACCGCGGATCGGGTGTTCATCTCGGATCGGTGGGGGGAGCGGGTGCCGCGGCCGGAGGCCGCGCTACTGCTGGCGCTGATAACCCACGACGATGTGGCGGCGTGGCGGGTGCGCCGGGCCGGTGACACCAGGGTGCTGTATCCGTACGATACGGCGCGGCCGGTGCGCACGCCGATCGATCTGGCGGAATTCCCTTGTGCGGCAGAGTATTTGCGGACCCACAAGGATACGTTGGCGGCCCGCGGCTATGTGATCGCCGGCGGGCGGGAGTGGTTCGAGATCTGGGTGCCGCAGCGTCCGCATCTGTGGCGGGCGCCGAAGGTGGTGTTCCCGGATATCAGCGATCGGCCGCGGTTCGCGCTGGACCGTTCCGGTGCGGTGGTGAATGGGGACTGCTACTGGATATCGCTGACCGATCTGGCGCAGGCGGGCGATGCGGAACGGCTCGCGTATCTGCTGATGGGCGTGGCGAATTCGGCGCTCGGGCTGCGGTTCTACGACGCGGTGTGCGGCAACCGCCTCTATTCGGGGCGGCGCAGATGGATCACGCAATACGTTTCCCGGTTGCCGCTGCCGGATCCGGCGGCGTCGGCCGCGGCGGAAATCATCGCCCTCGCAAGGGATCTCGCCGATGGTTCGGCAGCGCCGGACGCGGACGCGCTCGGCGAACTCGACGAGCGGGTGTCGGCCGCCTTCGGTCTACGGTGAATCAGGCCGGGGCGCGCACCCCGACCATGGGCAGCAGGGTGCGCCGCGCGAAGTTCCGCCCGGCCTCGGCGTCCTCGATCGGGATGAGCCCGTCCGGGGTCAGCGCGAGCGAAAGCGCGAGGCGCGCCATGATTTCGGCGACCAGCTCGGCGTCGAAATCGTCGACGCCACCGGCGTCGCGCAATTCCCGCAGCTTTTCGGCCAGGTAGCCGCGGCCGACGGCCAGCACCGGCCCGGCGTCGGTGGTGAGCCGGGGCAGGATGAGTTCGGGTTCGGTGCGCAGCAGTCTGCGCAGCAGTTCGTTGCCCGCGATGGCGGTGATGAAGGCGACGAAGATCTCCACCAGCTGTTCGTCGCTGCCCTGGACGCCCTGTACCCGCTTGTCGATCTCGGCGACGAAGCGCTGCGCCTCGCGCACGCTGACCGCCTCGACGAGTTCGTTCTTGGATTCGAAGCGGCGGTACAGGGTGGCCGGGCTGATCCCGGCGCGGCGGGCGATCTCACCCATGCTGGTGCGTTTGATGCCGAAGTCCAGGAACGCCGACAGCGCGCTCTCCAACAGCTTTTCACCGTCGGCGACGGGTTTGTCAAGGATGCGCTGCAGCATGGACGGAACGGTCGGCATCGGCTCTCCAGTCATTCGGCGCGGCAGCCGATCCCCGGGGATGCGGCGCGCGACGGTGCGGATGATTGCCGTTCATTATTTCATCCGGGGGATGGCCGCAGCCGAGTTCCGGGCCGATCGGCCCGTCACGGACGCGGAAGATCCAGCGCCACCATTTCCTGCTCGATCGCATTGGCCGCGAAATCGACGCCGCGGGAACGCAATTCGTGAACCCTGCGCTGTAATGCCTCGATGCCACCAGGTTGGGCCGCGATATCGGCCACGCTGATCCGCCCCACCGGCCGGTGCATACTGTCCTGCCCGTACGCCACCGTGAAACCTCCTGCCCTGCACGCTCGCGTTCCCACCTCCCGGCGGATTCGGCGCAAGCCCCGTGGCCACCGGGAACGCTGGCAGCATGTTACCAATGATTCCGATGGGACGTCCGGCCTGTGTGTGCTGAGTCACACCGTCCGTGCGGCCCGGTGATTCGCCATGTTGTGCACGTATACCGCGCCGTTGAGCCGGATCCCGTCCTGCTCGGCCTCGCTCAGCTCGCGGCGCACCTTGCCCGGCACGCCCGCGACCAGGGATCCGGGCGGGATCTGCGCGCCCTCCGGAATCAGCGCATTGGCCGCGATGAGACTGCCCGCGCCGATCACCGCGCCGTTGAGAACGGTCGCGCCCATGCCGACCAGGACATCGTCGCCGACCGTGCAGCCGTGCAGGATCGCGTTGTGCCCCACCGAAACTCCGCTGCCGACGGTGAGCGGGAAGCCAGGGTCGGCGTGTAGTACGCAACCGTCCTGGATATTGGTGCGCTCGCCGATCGCGATGGCCTCCATATCGCCGCGGATCACCGCGCTGTACCACACGCTGACCTCGGCGGCGAGCGTCACGCGTCCGATCACCGTCGCATTGGGCGCGAGCCAGGCGCCCTCGTCAATTTCCGGCGTGAACCCGCCTACCTCGAGCTGCATAGCTAGAACCTAGCGGTACGGCCGGGTGCCCCGGTCATTCGGCTCCGCGAGATGGAACAGCGCGCGATGGGCGGCCGGGCTGGTGCCGAGGATGCGGTGGAAGTGGTGGCGCAGGCTGACGGCGGTGCCGAATCCGGTTTCCGCGGCGATGCGGTCGACGGTGTCGTCGGTGGATTCGAGCAGCAGGCGGGCGCGGTCGGCGCGCTGGTGCAGCAGCCACTGCTGCGGGCTGTCGCCGGTGCGTTCGCGGAACCGGCGGGTGAAGGTGCGCCGGGACATGAGCGCGACCGCCGCCCAGCCGTCGAGGTCGATGGGATCGCCGAGATGTGTTCTGGCCCAGACCATCGCGCGCTCGATCGGGTCGTCGTCCGCGGCGTCGGGCACCGCGACGGGAATGTATTGCGCCTGAGATCCGCTGCGGTGCGGCGCGGTGACCAGGGAGCGGGCCAGCTCCGTCGCGGCCCGGCTGCCGAGGTCGGCGCGCACCAGGTGCAGGCAGCAGTCGAGTGCGGCGGCGACGCCCGCGGAGGTGACCACGTCGCCGAGATCGGTCCACAGCGTGTCGGCGCGCACCCGGACCGCCGGGTAGGCGCGGGCCAATTCCGTCGCGGAGGCCCAGTGGGTGGTGATTTCGCGGCCGTCGGCCAGGCCGCTGGCCGCGATCACCCAGGCGCCGAGACACAGTCCGACGATGCGGGCGCCGCGGGCGTGTGCGCCGTGCAATGCGGCGCGCAGTTCGTCGGAGATATCTTGGCCGCGTGGCCAACTGGGGATCACCACGAGATCGGCGGTGGCGAAGCTCTCCAGCCCGTGATGCACGACGATCTCGAATCCGGCCGGGGTGGAAAGGCTTCCGGGGCGTTCGGCGCAGATTTCGATGCGGTAGGGGGCTTTTCCTTCCACGCCGATGCGTCCGAACACCAGCGCGGGCACGGACAGATGGAACGGGCTGTTGCCGTCGAAGGCGAGTACGGCCACGGTGCGCATGGCCTGATCTTAGCGTTACGCGGCCTGCGGGCCACTTTTGCCGAGGATTCGCCATGGCGCAGGATTCATGTCATGAGTACGAACAACGTCCAGCTGACGGCCCTGCACATCGGCGGGCCGACCCTGCGCTTCGAATACGGCGGGCTGACCTGGCTGACCGATCCCACCTTCGACGAGCCGCGCGACTACCAGGGCGGCGTCACGCTGCACAAGCTCACCGGGCCCGCGGTGCCGGTGGACGAGATCGGGCCGGTGGACGTGGTGCTGCTCTCGCACGACGAGCACGCCGACAACCTCGACGAATCCGGGCGGGAATTCCTGGGCACCGTCGAAACCGTGCTGTCCACACCGGAGGCCGCGGGACGGATGAACGGCGTTCGGGGACTGGCGAATTGGGAGTCGGTGAAGATCGGCGACGTCACGGTCACCTGGGTGCCCGCACTGCACGGGCCGGAAGGGTGCGAGCCTTTGACGGGCACGGTCACCGGATTCGTCCTGCAGGCCGACGGACAGCCCACCGTGTACTTCTCGGGCGACAATGCCTCGGTGGACCTGGTCCGGCAGATCGCCGAGCGGTTCGAGCGGATCGATGTCGCGATCCTGAACATCGGCGCGGCGAACGTCGGCCGGTTCGGCGATATCGATCTGACCCTCAACGGGCGCACCGCGGTCGAGGCCGCCGAACTGCTCGGCGACGCGGCGATCATCGCGATACACGCCGAGGGATGGGCGCACTTCAGCGAATCGCTCGACTACCTGGAACGGAACTTCGGCTACGCCGGACGCGCCACCCAACTGCACGTCCCGCCGCTGGGCAAGGTATTCGCTGTGTGATCCGAATCATCTGTCGTACAACAGTTTTCGTGTGGAATCGGCTGCCTCGGATATCACTTCGGTGATCGGTGTGCGGTCGGGGTATCGGGCTCCGGGGCGATCGTTCGTCCCCGGGGCGGTTGCGCGCCGGGCTCGCGGGTGAGTCGGGGCAATGCGTAGGTCGATGGCGAATCCGATTCCCGGGCACTGCGATACGAGCCCGGCGTGTGCCCGAGGGTGCGGCGGTAGACGTCGATGAATGCGCTCGGGGTCGCCCATCCGCAGCGGTGCGCGACCACAGTGACCGGTACCGCGTCGGCCAGCAGTTGGACGGCGCGGTGCAGGCGCAGTTGGGTGCGCCACTGCGGATAGGTCATCCCGAATTCGGTGCGGAACAGGCGGGACAGGGTGCGCTCGGCCGCGCCGACCCGGTGACCGAGCTCGGCGAGCGACCAGCCGACGGTGAGGTCGTCTTCGATCAATTCGCAAGCGCGGCGCAACCTTTCGTCGGTGGCGACGGGCAGGCGCAGCGGTTGTTCGGTGCTGCGCCTCAGCTGGTCGAGCAGCACCTGCCGCATCCGCCGCAGTTCTTCGTCCGGCAGCGGGCCCGGCATCGAGCACGCGATGATCAGCTCACGCAGCAGCGGATGCACCGCGAGCACCGAAGGCGTTGTGCCGCCTAGGGATTGGTCGAGCGGAAAGGCCACGGTGTGAAATCTGGTCGGGCCGTAGAAGTGGTGTTCGTGCCAGTAGCCCCCGGGAATCCAGATCGCCCGGTCCGTCGGCGCGAGCCAGCTGCCTCCTGCGGTGCGTATTTCGGCGACGCCGGAGCTGAGATAGACGAGCTGATGTTCGGGATGCCGATGCCGCTCGATGCGGTCGCCCGCCTGCACCGTGCGGGTCCGGGTCGCAGCGGGTAGCTCGCTGTTGAGCACCGGCTCGTGGCCGATTATCGACATGAATTGGCATTTTATCGGAAGCCCGCCCAGTCGTTGCCCACCTACGCTCCGATTCGTGGGACGAATGGAGGGTTGGTGATGGCAACACAGGTCGCGGTCACGCCTGCGGCGGGCCGCTGGGCGCTATTGCACCGGATGCGCTACTGGGTGGCCGCGCACGCGGTCGACGATTTCTATCAGGGACTGGTGCCTGCGAGCATTCCGTTCTTCGTGTTGGAGCGGCACTACAGCTACGTCGCCGCCTCCGGGCTCGCGTTGGCGGCGACACTGGGAAGTTCACTGCCGCAACCGATCCTGGGCGTGCTCGCCGATCGGCGTCGACTGCTCTGGCTGGCTCCCGCCGGGATGAGCCTGGCCGGGCTCGGGGCCGGGCTCGCGGGTTTGGCGCCCGGCTATTCGCTGGTGTGGATGTTGCTGCTGCTCTCGGGTGTCGGTGTCGCCGCATTCCATCCGGCGGCGGGCCGGGACGCGCGACGGGCGGCGGGTGCGAGCGCCACCGGAATGAGCCTTTTCGCGGTGGGCGGCAGCATCGGCTTCTTCCTCGCGCCGGCGCTCGCGACGCCAGCGCTGGTGGCCTGGGGTGTCGGCGCGACGGCGATATTCATACCGCCCGCGGTGCTGATGGGATTCCTGCTCTGGCGGCATCAGCTGCGGCAGGTGGAGCAGGCCGCCACGGGCAAAGCCGTCACCGGCCGGGATCGGTGGGTGCCGTTCCTGATGCTCAGCGCGCTCGCGGTGGTCCGGTCGGTCATCGCCTTCGGCGTGAACACCTTCATCGCGCTGTACTGGATCCGGCATCTGGGCGCATCGCAGTCGTTGGGCGGCGTCGCGCTGACGGCATTCCTGGTCGGCGGTGTGGGCGGAACCCTCGCCGGCGGCAGGCTCGCCGACCGGCTCGGCATGCTGCGCACCATTCAAATCGGCAGTGTCGCGGCGATTCCCGCGCTCGTCGCACTGCGCGTGATACCCAATCCGCAGCTGGGACTGGTGTTCGCGGTGCTCGCCGGTGTCGCGACCAATATTCCGTTCGCGGTGCTGGTCAAACTCGGGCAGGACTATCTGCCCAGCCGCCCGGGCACCGCCGCCGGGGTCACCCTCGGACTGGCCATCAGCATCGGCGGACTGGCCGCACCGGTGCTCGGCGCGATCGCCGACGCGCACGGCCCGCAGGCTGTGCTGACTGTGCTGTGCTGCCTCCCATTGGCCGCGATCGTGTTGGCGTGGGTGTTACCCCAGCCGGAACACTGAGGTGCTCGCATCGTGCGTTGCCGAGCTGTGCTGCCTCCCATTGGCCGCGATTGTGCTGGCGTGGGTGCTGCCCCAGCCGGAACGCTGAGGTGCTCGCATCGTGCATCGCCGATCGGGGCTTTGCGCGGTGCCCGCCGCGATGGGCCAGTGTTGTGTATCGCCTCGGGACTGCGATCGTGCTGGCGTGGTCGTCGCATCGGGAGCGCCGTGTCGCTCGCGGCGCGGCGACCCCGCCTGCGCGCGGTGCGCAGAAAAACATCGCTGATGGGACCGGGTGTTGGCAGGGTGCGACACCGGCGCGGCGGTCGTGGCGCGGGGTGGTCCGGTGGTCCACGATGACCGTATGAAAATCGGAGTGCCGCGGGAGGTCAAGGAGCAGGAGTTCCGGGTCGCGCTGACGCCCGCGGGTGCGGGTGAGCTGGTGGCGCTCGGGCACGAGGTTCTGGTCGAAACCGGGGCGGGCGTCGGATCCGGTTTCGCGGACTCGGATTACACCGCGAAGGGCGCGGCACTCGCGGCCGACGCGGATCGGGTCTGGTGGGCCGCGGATCTGGTGTTGAAGGTGAAAGAGCCTATCCCCGTTGAATATTCGCGTATGCGGTCGGAGCAGGTGCTGTTCACCTACCTGCATCTGGCCGCGTCGCGGGAATGCACCGACGCGATCCTGCGCTCCGGCATCACCGCGATCGCCTACGAGACGGTGCGGGCCGCCGATGGCTCGCTGCCGCTGCTCGCGCCGATGAGCGAGGTCGCGGGCAAGCTCGGCGCGCAAGTCGGCGCCTATCACCTGATGGCCCCGCTCGGCGGCTCCGGTGTACTGCTGGGCGGGGTGCCGGGGGTGCGGTCCGCCGATGTCGTGGTGATCGGCGGCGGTGTGGCGGGCGCGAACGCCGCCGCGGTGGCGGCGGGTATGGGCGCGCGAGTCACCGTGCTGGACACCAACCTGGCCCGTCTGCGCGAACTCGACGTCCGGTTCCGCGGCCGGGTGAGCACGCTGGCCTCCAATGCGGCCGAACTCGAAAAGGCGGTGCTGGCAGCCGATTTGGTGATCGGGTCGGTGCTGGTGCCGGGTGCGCGTGCGCCCAAACTGGTCTCGAACGAGCTGGTCGCCGCCATGCGCCCCGGTTCGGTGCTGGTGGACATCGCCATCGATCAGGGCGGCTGTTTTGCCGGATCGCATCCGACAACGCATGCGAATCCGACCTTCCGGGTGGCGGATTCGCTGTTCTACTGCGTGGCGAATATGCCGGGCGCGGTCCCGCACAGCTCCACCGTCGCGCTCACCAACGCGACCCTGCCCTATGTGAAAGCCATTGCGACGCAGGGCTGGAAGGTGGCGTGCTCGGCGAATCCCGAGCTGGCGCACGGGCTGACGGCCGACGCGGGCGTGCTGCGCTCGGTGGAGGTGGCCGCGGCGCACGGATATTCGGCGCCGCGGCCGGTCGGCCTGGTCGGCTGAGCTACCGCGCGTTGAGATACCAGTCGGGGTCGCCGTCGGTCGGCAGATCGCGCAGCTTCTCCGGATTGCGGATGACGTTGATGGCGACGATGCGGCCGCCGTCGACGGTGAACGAGAAAACGCCGGTATGCGTGCCGTCGAACACCACCAGGCCCGGTTCGCCGTTGACCAGCACCGCGCGGCCCCACGCACCCTGAGCGGACGGCGCGTGGTACCAACCGAGCAGCATCTTGGCCACCAGCTCGGCGCCGCGCACCGGCTGCCGGATGGCGGGCACCTTGCCGCCGCCGTCCGCGGCGAGGCTGACGTTCGAGTCGAGCACGCCGAGCAGCGCGCTCAAATCGCCTGAGCGCCAAGCGACCGCGAACGCCGAAACCACCTTCTGCTGTTCGTCCGCCGAGGCGGGGAAGCGCGGCGTGCCCTCCTCGACCCGCTTGCGGGCGCGGGAGGCGAGCTGCCGCACCGCGGCGGGGGTGCGGCCGACCACTTTGGCGACCTCCGGGCCGCTCATGCCGAACACATCCTGCAGCACGAACGCGGTGCGCTCGGCGGGGGACAGGGATTCGAGCACGACCAGCAGCGCGGTGGTGACCCGCTCGTCCTGGGTGACCCGGTCGGCCGGATCGTCGATGGTGGTCACCTCCGGTTCGGGCAGCCATTCGCCGACATATTGCTCGCGGCGGGCACGGGCGGAGCCGAGGTAGTCGAGGGCGAGCCGGCCGGTGACGGTGGTGAGCCAGGCGCGCAGGTTATCGATTTCGCCCGCCTTGCCCGCGTCCTGCTGGCGCTGTAGCCGAAGCCACGCCTCCTGTACGACGTCGTCGGCATCGGCGAGGCTGCCGAGCGTGCTGTAGGCGAGCCTGCGCAGGTAGGGGCGGTGCTCCTCGAACTGGCGGGCCAGTTCGGCCCGATCGGTCGAGTGCGGTCGTTGCTCGGAATTCACTGCTGTCGCCGTTCGTCGTGCCTGGCCTGTCGAGGCCGAGTTTAGGAGTGGGTCATCCGGGTGACGACGCGGGACGGTCCAGTGTGACATCGCGGCCGAAATTCGGTGCGCCGGGTCACATTCGGCCGGTGCGGCGGTTTCTGGTGTGGCATATCACAAAACGGTCGTACGGCTAATAAATCTGGCCATAACCGGCTGGGGAATGAAATGCCGCCCGGTTTGGGCAGCTCACCGGGCCTATCAATTGTTGCCAAATGATAGCCAGGGAAGTTTCACTTGATCCATCACCCTTTGAGGACGCAGCTGGGTTCATCAGCGCGTAGCGAGCGGAAAGTAGAAGAACACCCCCATGAACCTGGCTGGAATTCGCCGAGGAAGTATCGCCGTCGCAGGGCTGGCCACCCTGGTAACGACCGGATTGCTGATGGGCTCCGGCTCGGCCGCCGCCGAGGTGGCCGCCGATAAATCGCGCACGACACAGACCGATGACGGCTGGGATCTCACCGTCACCAAGACCGCCGAAACCCTCGACCGGTACCCCAACCTGGCCTCGACCCCGACCACCCGCGAAGGGTTCGTCTCGCTCAAGGGGATCGCCGAATACCACGGCGCGGGCAAGCACAAGGTGGACGCGGGCGATATCGCGTTCGGCTACCAACTCGGCTGTCAGGTGGATGTGTCGAGCGGCCTGCAACTCGGCCTCGGCTTCTCGTTCGGCCCGAATGTCGGCGTCACCGTCGGCGGGACGCCCGGCGTGACCGTCGGCGGCTCGGCCGCGGTGATCCCGACCATGCAGACCACGTTGAAGCCCGGCACTATCACCACCATTGTCTTCGGCACCAAACCCCTTGCCGGCCAGCGTGCTTCGATCGCGGCCGAACAGGTGGAGATCAAGGTCGACGCCTGCGCGGGGCCGGTGACGCTGCGCTCCTTCGCCACCGCGACCATCAAGACCTCCGCCGCCGACCACGCGGTCACCGTCTACGGTGACCCGATGACGCTCTGAGCGTCCAACCGACCACTCGCGACGCCGGGTAGGGGTACCCGCTACCCTCGCCCGGTGTCTACGGGGACCTCGACTGCCGCCGGGCTGCTGCTCGGCTTCGCGCTCGACCGCGCCTTCGGTGATCCGCGGCGCCGGCATCCGGTGGCCGGATTCGGCACGGCGGCAAGCAAACTCGAAGCCATAACATATGCCGACCGACGGTCGGCCGGCGTACTGCACGAGGCGATCGCGGTCGGCGCGGTCGCCGGACTCGGTGTGCTGCTGCGCCGCGGCGGCATCGCGGCCACCGCGCTGGCCACCTGGACCGTGCTCGGCGGGCATACGCTCGCGCGCACCGGCCGGGCGATGGCCGACCGGCTCGAAGCGGGCGATCTGGCCGGTGCGCGGGCGCTGTTGCCATCGCTGTGCGGACGCGATCCCGACGTGCTCGATGCCGACGGATTGGCCAGGGCCGCACTGGAATCCGTCGCCGAGAACACCTCGGACGCCGCCGTCGCACCGCTGTGGTGGGGTTCGGTGGCCGGGGTGCCAGGGCTGCTCGCATACCGCGCGATCAACACCCTCGACGCGATGATCGGCTACCGCAACGAGCGCTATCTGCGTTTCGGCTGGGCCGCCGCGCGGGTGGACGACCTGGCGAACCTGATTCCGGCCCGGATCACCGGCCTGCTCACTGCGGCACTCGCGCCGTTGATCGGCGGGCGGCCCGCCGATGCGCTGCGGGCGTGGCGGCGCGACGCGGTGAAACATCCGAGCCCGAACGCCGGTGTCGCGGAGGCCGCCATGGCCGGTGCGCTCGGCGTGCGGTTGGGCGGGCGCACCCAGTATCGGTACGGCACAGAACTGCGTCCGACGCTGGGCGACGGTCCCGCGCCCGGTATTTCGGATCTGCGCCGGGCTGTGCTGATTTCGGAGGGGGTGCAGGTGGCTGCTGTTCTCGGCGCGGCGCTTTGGGCGGCAGTTGGATTGTGTCCGTTAGGTGCTCGGATCAACAGGTGAGTGATCGATGCGCCTGATAGGTGGTTGCGCCGCGAAGATGTACGGATCGCCCGAGGTGGCTTGCGGCGTTCCGGTTTCGCATCCGAATGACGCTGTTCCGGCGCAGGTTTCAGCTTCCCGCGCGCGTGGTAGGTGGCGCGGGAAACCAATTGGTGTGCGCGATTCGCGACTTACTTCCGACCGTATCGATCAGCCAGCCGTGTTTCGGTGGCCGTCGGCGCCGGTTTCGGTTCGGGGGCTTGGGGTTCCGGCTTCGGGTTCACGGGTTCCGTTGACGCAGAGCCGGATTCGCCCTTCGCGCTGCCTTTTTCCTTGCGGCGCTCCCGGATCTCCGCGTAGACGAAATACCCGAGCCCGAGCGGTGCCATGATGCCGAAGGCGAGCCACTGCAACCCGTAGGAGAGGTAGGGGCCCGAATCGAGTTGGGGGAGCGGGTCGGGGGTGAAGGCGCCGGGTTGGCCCGATTCGAGTTGCAGGTAGCCGCCGCGGTCACCGCCGGGGAGCGCGGTGAGCGGTAGTTGCAGCGTCGTCATCTCCTGGGTGACGTCGATCGAGTACACCTGGCGGTACCCGTCCTGGACGCTCGGGTCCTTACCGGGAATCACGCCCTCCGCCACCCGGATTCGCCCCTCGATGCGTTGCGGACCCGAGGGCGGGGCGGCGATCTCCGGCGGGCGGGTGCCGTTGACGGCGGCGACGAGACCGCGGTCGACGAGCACGATGCGCCCGTCGTCGAGTTTGAACGCGCCGAGCACCGAGTAGGCGGGCTTGTCGTCGAGATGGCGCAGGCGGACCAGCACCGTGGAATCGGGCAGGTAGGCGCCGTTGGCGGTGACCCGCTGCCATTCGTGCACCTGAACCCTGCCGTCGGCGGCGGCGAGCACGTCGACCGGGTCGGCGTGCACCGAATCGGCGATGAGCTGGTTGCGGTGTGAGGTGGTGGTGTTCTTACCCAGCTGCCACGGCGCGAGCACGGTGAAACACAGGTAGGCGAAGGCGATCACGATGATCGCGAGGATCACCCAGCTGGGGCGCAGCAGGAAGGAGAGTCGGCGCAGCATCAGCGGTGCCCGCCCTTCGTGGTCTCGGGGGTGTCGCCGAGCGCGGCGCGGACCCAGGCGAGCAGGCCGGGCACGGCCGCCTCGATCTGTTCGCGCACCAGCTCGAAATCGGACAGGTCGCCGTAGTAGGGGTCGGGTACGTCGGGGCCGTCGGCGGACGGATCGAAGCTGCGCAGCAGCCGATGCCGGTCCGGCGGGACGCCGAGCCGGGCCAGATCCCGGTCGTGCCCGCGGTCGAGGGCGACGAGCAGGTCGGCGCTGAGATGGTCGACGTCGAGTTTCGCCGCGCTGTGCCCGGTGGGGTAACCGTGTTCGCGCAGGGTCGAATTCGTGCGCGGATCGGCCTCCTCGCCCGCATGCCATGCGGTGGTGCCCGCGCTGCTCACCCGCACCCGGTCGGCCAGACCGGCGCGGTGTAGTTGCGCGGCGAAGATTTTCTCCGCCATCGGAGAACGACAGATATTGCCGGTACACACGAATGACACGTGCAGCTCACCCACGACAGACATTCTGGCCGGTGCCTCTACTACAGCGCCACGTAGGGTGTGCTGTCATGGCAGGGAACAGCGCCGACCACGCGAAGCTGCGCTATCACGGCGATGTCGCGGCCCGGCCGGGACTGCTCGATTTCGCGGTGAACGTGCGCGCCGCCGCGCCGCCGGACTGGTTGCGCGCCCGGCTCGCGGCCCGGTTGGGCGAGCTGGGACGGTATCCCGACGCCGCCGAGGAACTCGCGGCGCGGACGGCGGTGGCGGCCAGGCACGGCCGGACGCCGGAGCAGGTGCTGCTGCTGGCCGGTGCGGCCGAGGGTTTCGCGATGCTGCCGCGGTTGGCGCCCAGGCTGGCCGCGGTGATCCATCCCTCGTTCACCGAACCGGAGCTGGCGCTGCGCGAGGCGGGCATTGCGGTCACCCGGGTGCTGCTCGACGCGCCGTACCTACTCGATCCCGCACTGGTTCCGGCGGACGCGGATCTGGTGGTGCTCGGCAACCCGACCAATCCGACCTCGGTACAGCATTGCGCCGCAACGATTCTCGCGTTACGCAGACCGGGCCGGGTGCTGGTGGTGGACGAGGCGTTCGCCGACGCGGTTGCCGGGGAGCCCGAATCGCTTGCCCGCCGGTCATTTCCGGATGTGCTCGTATTGCGCAGCCTGACCAAGACCTGGGCGCTGGCCGGATTGCGTTGCGGATACTGGTTGGGCGCACCGGAATTGCTCGCCCGGCTGGCACACGGCAGGGCGCACTGGCCGCTCGGCACACTGCAATTGGAGGCGATCGCGGCCACGGCGACGCCCTCGGCCGTCGCCGAGACCGAACGTTCCGCGAAAGTTATTGCGGCCGAACGTGCTTCGATGATCGAGCGCCTGCGTGAGCTGGGTGTCGCGGTGCACACGCCGGCCGAGGGGCCATTCCTCCTGCTGCGGGTGCCGGACGGTGAACTGCTGCGCAAACGATTGATCGACCTCGGTATCGCGGTGCGGCGGGCGGATACATTTCCAGGGCTGGATCAAAATCATCTGCGCGTCGCGGTACGGGACGCGCAGGCGGTGGACCGGTTGATTGCGGCGATCGCAGCGGTCGGTTTGTGATGGTTGTGTTGTCGGCGGCGTCAATCGGAAGGCGGTCGGTCGGAGGGTGTGCGGTCGGTCGGAGGGGTGTGCGGTCGGTCGGAGGGTGTGCGGTCGGTCGGAGGGTGTGCGGTCGGTCGGAGGGTGTGCGGTCGGTCGGAGGGTGTGCGGTCGGTCGGAGGGTGTGCGGTCGGTCGCGGATTGTGCGGTCGGTCGCGGATTGTGCGGTCGGTCGCGGATTGTGCGGTCGGTCGCGGATTGTGCGGTCGGTCGCGGATTGTGCCGTCGATCGGCGATGGTGCCGTCGATCGGAGGGCGGGTCGTCGACGTGGGTGGTGTCGTTGATCGCGGGTGTTGTTGTCGATCAGAGTTGTCGACCGAAATGAACGAAGGAGGCTGAGCGGTGACGACGTTGGGCGAGCTCATCGGCGTACTCGATGCGGCGTATCCGCCGCGGCTGGCCGAATCCTGGGATTCCGTCGGCCTGGTGTGCGGCGATCCGGCGGAGGAGGTGACCCGCGTGCTGTTCGCGGTCGACGCCACCGCGGGCGTGGTGGACGAGGCAGTCACGTGGGGCGCGCAGGCGCTGGTGGTGCATCATCCGCTGCTGCTGCGCGGCGTCGACACGGTGGCCGCCGATACGCCGAAGGGCGCGCTGCTGCACCGGCTCATCCGTGCGGGCTGCGCGCTGTTCACCGCGCATACGAACGCCGATTCCGCCGATCCGGGGGTCTCGGACGCGCTGGCCGGGGCGCTCGGGCTCACCGTCACCGGCCCGCTCGACGCGAAACCCGAGGCGCCCGTTGACAATTGGGTCGTCCAGGTACCCAGCTCGCACAGCGATGCGGTGCTGGCGGCCATGTTCGCCGCTGGTGCGGGCGGCAGCGGCGACTATCGGGACTGTGCGCTGCGGGTGCCCGCGGTCGGACAGTTCCGGCCGATGGCCGAGGCGAATCCGGCGATCGGCTCGCACGGCGAACTGCAGCGGGTGGACGAGGAGCGCCTGGAGGTGATCGCGCCGCCCTCGGTGCGCGCGGCCGTGCTCGGCGCCCTGCGCGCGGCGCACCCGTACGAATCTCCGGCCTATCACATCAGCGAACGCGCGCTACTACCTGCGCCGGTCGGCATCGGCCGAGTGGGCAACCTGCCGGAGCCGGAATCGTTGCGCACCTTCACCGAACGCGTCGCGGCCGCGCTGCCGCCCACCGTGTGGGGCGTGCGCGCCGCGGGCGACCCGGACCGCGCCGTCTACACGGTCGCGGTGTGCGGCGGTGCGGGTGACTCCTATCTCGACACCGTCGCGCGCCTCGGCGTCGACGCGTACGTCACCGCGGACCTACGCCACCATCCGGTCGACGAACGGCTTCGCAGGGGCGGCCCCGCCCTGGTCGACGCCGCCCACTGGGCTACTGAATTCCCATGGTGCGCCCAGGCGCAGAGCGTCGTCGGTAATGCCATGCCGGAGTTGGAGACGCGCGTTTCGAACGTGCGTACCGATCCGTGGACGGTCGGGGCGAAGAGCTGATACCGCGGCCCGGCCGGGTGAGCCCTGAGTTTCCTGGTGTGCGCAGGCGCAGGGTGGTCAGTAACGTGCTGCCGGAGCTGGAGACGCGCGTTTCGAGCGTGCGTACCGATCCGTGGACAGTTGGGGCGAAGAGCTGATGCCGCGGCCCGGCCGGGTGAGCCCTGAGTTTCCTGGTGTGCGCAGGCGCAGGGTGGTCAGTAACGTGCTGCCGGAGCTGGAGACGCGCGTTTCGAGCGTGCGTATCGATCCGGGGTCAGTCGGGCGTAGAGCTGATGCCGCGGCCCCGGCTGGGTGAGCTCGCTGAGTTTCCTTGGCGTGCGCAGGCGCAGCGCGTGGTCCGCAATGCCATGGCGGAGTTGTAGACCCGTGTTTCGAGCGTGCGTACTGGTCCGTGGACGGTTAGGGCGAAGGGCCGCGACCCTGGCCGGGTGAGCCCATTGGCGTGCGCACGCGCAGAAGCGTGGTCTGTAATGCGCTCCCGGAGTGGAGACCTATGGTTTCGAGCGTGCGTACTGATCCATAGACAGTCGGGGCGAAGAGCTGATGTCGCGGCTCCGGCCGGGTGGGTCCACCGAATTCCCTTGGTGCGCACAGGTGCAGCGCGTGGTCCGCAATGTCATCCCAGAGTTGGGGACGCGCGTCTCAACCTTGTGCACCGATCCGGGGGCGGTTGGCTCGAAAAGGTAGTGCGCGGCGTGTCTTGGCGTGTTCGGATCCGATCTGGCGGGTCTGCCGAGTGATGCCGCCGTACCGGGGTACAACTACCGCATGAATTTCCCGGTGGAATTCGGGTTCGTGCAAGTCGGCCTGATTCTCATCATCGTGGTCGGGCTCGCGCTGCTGGTGACGGCGATCCTGCGGGTGCGCAAGGTCGGGCTGCGGGTGCTCATCGGACGCGGCGCGAGCGGGCTGGTGCTGCTGCTCACCGCGGTGGTGCTGCTGTGGGTGGCCACGCTGATGCAGACCTATCTCGGTCTGACCGGCGAGATCAAGGCCGCGCACGTGGTGGCGAGCGCGGTGCCCGGCCAGGATCACCAGCTGAAGATAGACCTCACCCTGTACGGCGACGACGAGCATCCGGAACAGCGCAAGACCTATCAGGTCGAGGGCGATCTGTGGGTGCTGCAGGCCAATATCGTCGAGTTGGAGCCGTGGGTGAACGCGCTGGGTTTCCACTCCGGGTACAAGGTGTCGCGGCTGTACGGCCAGCGGCTGGACGGGGTGGCCACCAGCCAGCACCAGATCTTCCTGAACGGCGACGACCAGGACTTCTTCAGCGATATGCGGTCGGGCAAGTGGTGGACCGATCCGTTCGTCCGCTCGGCATACGGCAATGCGGTGATCTCGATGCCGGGCGATTACGACGTCTATATCTCGCGTGATGCGATCAAAACGCGCGGTGCTGGTCATTGAGCAACGCGTGGTGTCGGCCGTTGATCGGAGCGTCGGCCGTTGATCGGAGTTCCGGCCATTGAGCCCAGTGTCGACTGTTGAGCGCAGTGTCGACTGTTGAGCGCAATGCCGGCCATTGAAATTATGGGTGCCGGAAATTAACTACCGCCCGTGCCGGGTGGCCAGGAGCCGGACGGGTCGGTGCGCGAGGTACGGTTGAGGACCCGACCCGTCCATAGCGTGCAGGAGTTTGTCCGCGTTGAATGTCGAACCATCCGTCCAGGCCAAGCTGCTCCAGCTCGCCGCCGTCGACGCCGAACTGACGCGGATCGCGCACCGGCGCGCCGTGCTGCCCGAGCAGCAGGAGGTGGCGCGGCTGGAAGCCGAGCGCAATGCGCAGAAGGACGCCGCGGTCGCGGTGGAGATCGTGCTCGACGACCTGGACCGCGATATCCGCAAGCTGGAGGGCGAGGTGGACGCGGTGCGCAAGCGCGAGCAGCGCGACCGTGGCCTGCTCGACGCGGGATCGGTTGGCGCCAAACAGTATTCGGATATCCAGCACGAGCTCGGCAGTCTGGAGCGGCGCCGCTCGGTGCTGGAGGACGAACTGCTCGAGGTGATGGAGCGGCGCGAGGCGTCGGCCGCCGATCACGAGCACGCGGGCGCCCGGCTCAGCAAAGCCGAGGCCGATCTGGCCGACGCGGAACGCCAACGCGATGAGGCGCTCGCGGATCTCGAAGTGGCGCAGGGCCGTTGCGACGGCGAGCGGGCCGGCCTGATCGGGCTGTTCCCGGCCGAACTGCTCGCCATATACGACAAGCAGCGGGCCCAGCACGGTGTCGGCGCCGCGCTGCTGCAGGCCCGCAAATGCGGCGCGTGCCGGATCGAATTGGACCGCGGCGAGCTCGCCAGAATCGCCAAGACGGCGCCCGAGGTGATCGTGCGCTGCCCCGAATGCGGCGCGATCATGGTGCGCACCAGGGAATCCGGTCTGTGACTGATTTTTTGGTGGCTGTTGAGAAGAGTCCGGTTCGTGACTGAGCTGTCGGTGATTGCTGAGAAGGAATCTGGTCTGTGACTGAGCTGTCGGTGGTCGTCGAGAAGGAATCCGGTCTGTGACAGAAGTGTCGGTGATCGTCGAGAGGGAATCCGGTCTGTGACTGATTTTTCGGTGGTTGTTGAGAAGGAATCCGGTCTGTGACAGAACTTTCGGTGATCGTCGAGGCCGATGGCGGTTCGCGGGGTAATCCCGGGCCGGCGGGCTACGGTGCGGTGGTCTATGACGCCGACCATGTGCGGGTACTCGCCGAGCGCTGGGAGAGCCTGGGCGTCACGACCAACAATGTCGCCGAATACCGGGGCCTGATCGCGGGTTTGGCGGCCGCGGCCGAGTTGGGCGCCCGCACAGTCGCGGTGCGGATGGATTCCAAACTGGTGATCGAGCAGATGTCGGGGCGCTGGAAGGTCAAGCACGCGGCCATGATTCCGTTGGCCGATCAGGCACGGGCGCTGGTCGCCGGATTCGACCGCGTGACGTTCACCTGGATTCCGCGCGAACAGAATTCGCACGCCGACCGGCTGGCGAATCTGGCGATGGATGACGCGCCGCTGGTCGACGAGGTGCGCGCGGCGAACGGCGCGGACCTGCGCGCCCCGGCCGAAAACCCGCTCATGGCAAGGGAATCGGCCGCTGCGCCGGGTTGGACCGGTGCGACGGGTCGGCCGACCCGATTGCTGCTGCTGCGTCACGGCCAGACCGAATTGTCCATTCAGCGACGGTATTCCGGCCGCGGCAATCCGCCGCTCACCGAGCTGGGCCGGGAACAGGCCGTGCGTGCCGCGAAAATGCTTGCGGCGAAAGGGGATATCGCCGCGATCGTATCGTCGCCGCTGGATCGGGCCGTGGCGACCGCCGAGGCGGCGGGCGCGGCGCTCGACCTGCCGGTGCGGGTGGTGGACGGCCTGATCGAAACCGATTTCGGCGAATGGGAAGGGTTGACCTTTTCCGAGGCGGCGCAACGGGATCCGGAGTTGCACGCGCGCTGGCTCGGCGATCCCGCCGTGGCCGCGCCGGGCGGCGAGAGCTTCGACGCGGTCCGCGAGCGGGTGGAGGCGGTGCGCCGCGATCTGGTGGCGCTGCACCCGGGCACGAATGTCGTTGTGGTGAGCCACGTCACGCCGATCAAAACGTTGTTGCAGCTGGCACTGGGAGTCGGTCCCGCGCTGCTGTACCGTCTGCATCTGGACCTGGCGTCGCTATCCATCGCGGAGTTCTATCCGGATGGCGGGTCGTCGGTGCGATCGGTCAACGACACCTCGTACCTATAGAGCCGTGTGGCGCGCCCCACATTGCTGTAGCCCTGATTCACCAGAAAAACTGTGATAACTGAACACTAGCTGGTTCCGCGTTCCCGGGCTTTCACCTGCCGCTATTCCGCGACCGCGCCTATCTTTGATCTTGCAGGAGATAGCCGCGCGATTCGGGGGGACCGTCATAAGGAGAAGTTGTGGCTAGGACATTCAGGTGGGTCACCGCGGTGACCGCATCCTTCGCGGGTCTGGCCGTGGTGGGCGCCGGGGCCGCACAGGCCGATCCGAGCGCTGTGCTCGGCGGCAGCTCCGGCATCATCTTCGACACGGACGCCGCCTGCTCGCTCACCACGATCGGCCACGACAGGGCCGGCAGGCTGGTCGGGCTGACGGCGGGCCACTGCGCACCCGTCGGCGCGAACCTGATCGCCGAGCGGACCAGGGAGGCCGGGGTGGTCGGCCGGGTGGTCTATTCCGACAATGGCGACGGAATCGATTACGCCGTCATCGAATTCGATCCGGACCGGGTGATCCCGGTGCGCACCGTCGGCCCGACCACCATCGGCGGAATCGGCGCGGCGCCCGGATTCGGCGGCACCGTCTGCGCCAACGGGCGCAGCAGCGGATTCGGCTGCGGTGTGGTGTGGGGCGTGCTGGACGGCACCACGATCAACCAGGCATGTTCACGGCCCGGCGATTCCGGTGGCCCGGTCACCGTCGGCGACCGCCTCGTCGGCATGAACCAGGGCAGGCTGACCGGGCTCGGCCCGATCGGCTTCGACGTGCCGTGCACCATCGCCGCCATCCCGTACCACTCGCCCGCCTTCTTCGCCTCGATCGATCAGATCCTGGGTGATATCGATGCGCGCGGGGAGGTCGGCGCCGGATTCCAGCCGATCTGACGAAAACCGTTGTCCGGGTGGATGATCACCCTGCCGCCGTATTCGCCGCCGCCAGCCCGCGCAGGGCGGCGGCGGTGAATTCGTCCAGGGGATAGAACAATTCGATCGCCAACTCGGAGAGGGTGACATCGGCGGGCGCACCGAAGGTGGCCATCACGCTGAACATGGACAGCTCGCCGTGCGGCGTCCGGATGCGCACCGGCACCTCGAACGGACTCGGTTGCGCGTCGGCGTCTTCCGGACCAGTCGGCGGGGTGGGATACTCGGACACCTCGTCGAGCAGCGCGCGCAGTTCCGGATCGCCGGTGGCATCGGCCTGCCGGGTCAGCCGCTCCAGGAACAACTCTCGCACCTGAACCGGATTGGCAAGGCTGCGCGACAGACCCTCCGGATGCAACACCAGCCGATAGACATTCGGCCGCGGCAGCAGCAGGTGCTCCGGAATGCCCTGCATCAGTATGGACATCGCGGAATTGCCCAGGTGCACGTCCCACCGCCGGTCGACGACCACCGCCGGATACGGTTCGTGCGCGGCCAGCATGGTGTCCAGCGCGCGCCGGGCGGCGGCCAGACCCGCGTCACCCAAACCGGATTCGCGATAGGCGGGTGCGTAGTCGGCCGCCAGCAACAGCGTATTTCGTTCGCGCAGCGGCACATCCAGCGCCTCGGACAGCCGGAGCACCATCGCTCGGCTCGGCTTGGCCCGGCCGGTCTCCACATAGGACAGATGCCGCGCCGAGGTGTCCGCCGACAGCGCCAGATCCAGTTGGCTCAGCCTGCGCCGCTGCCGCCACTCGCGCAGCAGCGGGCCGATTCGCGACGGGTTCTGCATGGATGCCACCTCACCAGGCTAATCACCGGCAACGACGCCCGGCCATGACCTCCGAGGTTATTGAGACGCATACCGCACGGCGGCAGGGTGGATCACGGGCGGCTGATCTTTCAGGCCAACCCGGCCGAAGGAGAGTTCTGGGTGATTTCGACGCCCAGGGCTCGAACTCCCGCCAAGAAAGGTATGGAACCAGATGAGCACATCGACGATGCGGGCCCAGCCGCTTGCTATCCGCGGCGAGCAGGGGTTTCTGCGCATGGCGCTGCGGACGGACGGCTGGGGCACCGGCGCGTTCGGCGTGGTGCTGCTGGCTGGGGCGGTCGCGCTGCGTGATCCGCTCGGACTGCCGACGGCGTGGTCGATCCCGTTCGGCGTCGCCATGGTCGGCGGCGGTTTGGCGTTGCTGCTCATCGCCGGTTACCCGGTGATCGCGGTGCGGCAGGCGGCCACGGTCGTCGTGGTGAACGCGATATCCGCGGTCGGCATGGTGGCACTCGCGTACTCGGGCCTCATCGACCTGACCGGTCTCGGCGTCGCCTTCTGCTGGGTCGGTGCCGCCGTCGTCGGCGCCTTCGCCGCCCTCGAGTACACCGGTCTGCGCAAGCTGCGCGCCTGATTATCTGGAAGGTCGAAACATGATGTACGACAACACGATCGAATCCGGCGATCGCGCGGCGCTGCTAGCTCTGGAACGGGCTCAGGCGGCGGCATGGGCGGCGGGCGACGGCGCCGCCTTCGCCGCGACCTGCACCGAGGATGTCGACTTCGTCTCCGTTATCGGCGAATTCATCAGGGGCCGAAGCGAACTCGCAAAGGTGATGCAGGATGGCTTCGATGGCTTCATGAAGGGCACCCGCTGGTCGGAACCGCGCGAGGTGACAATCCGCTTCCCGGCACCCGATCTCGCGGTGATGGTGACCAACGGCGTCTGCGTGCTGCGTGATGGCGCCGAAACGTGCCGCCCGGAAGACCTTTCGATCCAGACGAGGACCGCCGTAAAGGCGGATGGCAGCTGGCTGTTCACTTCATTCCAGAACACACGCATCCGGCCATCGGGGCCCGCCTGATCCCTGTGCGCTGAAAACCGTTGGTGCACTGGCCTGGAACCGTCGTACGATCCAGTATTCCGAGAGCGAGGTGCGGTGGACAGTTCGGTGATCGGCATCAGGCGGCTCGGCCCGGACGAGTGGGCGACCTTTCGCCGGTTACGGCTGCTGTCCCTCGCCGATGCGCCACACGCCTTCGGTGCGACGCTGGCCGAGGCGCAGCGGCGCACCGAGGCGGGGTGGCGGGCGCTGTTGGCCGGGCGCGTCCAGTTCGTCGCGACCGTCGACGGTGCCGAGGTCGGCACGATCGGCGGCCTGGCCGATCCGGAACGCGATGGGGCACACCTGATTTCGATGTGGGTGGCGCCCGGGGCGCGGGGGACCGGTGTCGGTGACGTCCTGGTGCGCGCGCTGGTCGACTGGGCCAGGGGAGCGGGATATCGCAGGGTATGGCTGGAGGTTGCGGAGGGGAACGTTGTCGCCGAAAAGCTTTATCTGCGAAATGGTTTCGCGCGCACCGGGGTGCGATCAATCATCTCGCCCGCGAATCCGCGCCCGGAATTCGAGATGATGCTGGAGTTCTGAGCCGAGCTCGGGAGGATGTGGATTCGGCCGCGCTGACCGACGCCGATGCTCGGCGCGCCGCGGATCGGTTCAGTCGCCGCGGCGTTCGTGCAGCAGCAGGAGGGTGTAGGCGGCGACGGTGTGCGAGTCGGTGATTTCGCCGCTGGTCAGCATCGCCTCGACCGTCTCCCGCAGGAACCAGGCCGAGCGCATGTCCTGTTCGGAGTGTTCGCGTTCGGGTGCGCCGTCGGTGAGGTCGGTGGCTAGATAGATCCAGCCGCGCTGGCTGCTCATACTCGGCGCGCTGTCCACCGTGCCCAGGTGGATGAGGCGCCCGGCGCGCAACCCCGTCTCCTCGCGCAATTCGATGTGTGCCGCGGTGACCGGGTCGTCGGCGGGGCAGGAACCCGCCGGGAACTCCCAGCGCCGCAGCCCGAGCGGATATCTGAACTGTTCGACGAGATGAAACATGTTGTTCCGCAACGGGATGATCATGGCGAAGTCGGGGAGATCGACCACGCCGTATATCCCGGTCGAATCGTCGGCCCGGCGCACCACGTCCTCGCGCACCGAAATCCACGGATTCGAGTACATCGTCTGCGATCCGAGCGTCTCCATGGCTCGATACTGTCGGAGATCGCGCTGGTGCGGCGGCTCGTGCTGGATTCGCTGGTTGTGCGGCTCATGACTGATCGTCTGGTGGCTGGAGCAGGATTCGTTCGGTGGTCGCGGCGACGAAACTCAGCGCGTCGAGCGGTTCCAGATAGGGGAGTTGGGTGGGTAATTCCACTGCGCCGAACATCGCTCCCGGATAGAGCGCGAGATGATCGGGCAGGTACAGCCCCTCGAATCCGCACCGCTCGGCATGCCGTGCGACCGCGATGAGCCGGTCCGGATCCACGCCGTGGAACGGCGAACTATAGCTGATGGCGAAACGCATGTCGCTCAATGGAATTCACATTTCGGCGGCGCGGCGCGCAGCCGGGCGAGCAGTTGTTCGCGCAGTGCGGCGAGCTGGTCCATGGTCGCGTCGACCTGCCGAGCGGCGCGCTCGCACCAGGCCGTGCTGTTCGTAATACCGCAGGTGCGGGTGCCGATCCGCTCGGCCAGTTCGCCGATGAGCATGCGACCTCCTTCGATGCGTCGGCCGCAACGGTAAACGTTGTCACCGGCGTCAAGGCAAGATCGCGGCCTCCAGTTTGCCTAGGAAACGCCCGAAATGCGGATCGGATTCCGGGACGGCGAACCGGTCGATATCCCACCACCGGCCGTCGCCGAACTCTCTTGGATCCAGCCGATATTCGCGGGTGCGGTCGCCGCGGACGACGTACCAGAGGCTCACGTCCTCGTGCCCGGCGTCGATTCCGATCGTGGTGGTGATCGTCAGGAACAGCGGTGCGGTGCCGACGACGCCGAAATCGGGCTCGATGCCCAACTCCTCCAATGTCTCCCGGCGTGCGGCCGCGAGCGGATGTTCGCCGGGCTCGACATGGCCGCCGGTCGGCAGCCACAGCCCGGCCAGTCGATGCAGGCCGAGCAGTACGGCACGGCCGTCCGGGTCGACGAGCACCGCGTAGGTGACCAGATGTCGCGGTGGCGTCGCGGGTTTCGCGCGGCGGAAGACATCATCGGTCGCGTCCAGCCAGCGCAGCGTTTGGGCGATGTGTTCGCATTCGAGCGCGTCGAACGGTTCGATCCCCCGCACGATTTCGGCGATGACTGCGGTGGCAGGATGCATGGCGGGACTGTAACGCCGCCCACCGACAGGAAACTCGAGGTCAGCGCCGGTCGAAGTGGGTGCGCACCAGGTCGGTGTAGTAGGCGATGACACGCGCGGGCGGGAACTCGCCGGGTTCCGCGAGAGTGAGGCGTCCGGCGTTCCAGACGAGCGCGTCGATGGCGCGGGCGGTCATCGCGACGTCGAGGTCGGTGGTCGCGGCGCGGACGAAATCCTCCAGCGCGGTGACGAGTTCGCGTCGCCAGTGCTCCATCCGGCGGCGGAAGTACGGTGTCGCGCTGTCCACCAGTACGAAGGCGGCTCGCCAGCGGTCCGGGGCCTCGGTGACCGCGCGCAGGAACCCCGCCAGGTAGCGCAGTACGTCGGCGGCGGGGTCGCCGGTCGGGCGCAGCGGCACGATATCGGAAAGTTGTTGGCGGGCAAGTTGTTCCTCCCGCTCGAGCGAGCTGCGCAGTAGGTCGTCGGTGTCGGTGAACTGGCTGTACACCACCGGCCTGGTGACACCGGCCGAGCGCGCCACCGCATCCATCGAGACCTTGTGGATGCCCTGTTCGACGATGATCCGCAGCGCCGCGTCGAGTAGTTGGGCGCGCCGCTGCTCGGGGGCCATGCGCGGCGCGTAGGTGCGATTGCGCCGGGTCGCCGGTTCGGTCATCGCTGCTTCTCTGTTCTGTGTGGGGGCTGGAAAGTCATTTCGGGGCTCTTGACAGCGGGTGGCTCAGTCCAGGATGCTACAGGGACTGTAGCTACAGTAGATGTAGCATTTGTGGAGGACCGTGATGACCACGACGGACGAGCCGATCGGTATCGCCGACTACCTGAGCCTCATCGACCCGGCCAACCGGCCCGATCCGTACCCGTTGCTAGCGCGGATGCGTGCGGCCGGACCGTTCCGGCTCGGCTCCGCGCCCGTCGTCGTCTTTCCCGGGTACGCGGACTGCGCGACGGTGCTGCGGCATCCGGATGCCCGCGTCGACCGCAGGCTCAGCGCCTTCGAACTGTCGCAGTTCCCGGACCCCCGCACCGGCGACGACGAACGTGGGCCCGCATTCCTGTTCCGCGATCCGCCCGACCACACCCGGCTGCGGCGGCTGGTCGCGAAGGCGTTCACCCCGCGCGTCGTACAGACCATGGAACCCAGGATCACGGCGCTGGTGGACGGCATACTCGATCGGGTCTCCGGAACCGAATTCGACGTCGTCGCCGAGCTGGCCTATCCGCTGCCGGTCACCGTCATCTGCGAATTGCTCGGTGTCCCACTGGAAGGCGAGGCGCGGCTGGGTCGCTGGTCGGCGCTCATGTCGCGCAAACTGGATCCGACATCGCGCTCCACCGCCGAATTCGCCGCCGATCCCGCGGCCGTCGACCAGGCGAGCGACGAATTGTATGAATATTTCGAGGAATTGACGGTTCGCAGGCGCGCGGACCCCGGGCCGGACCTGCTGTCCGAACTCATCGCCGCCGAGGAGGCGGGCGACAAGCTCAGCCACGACGAATTGATAAGCACCTGTGGGCTTTTGCTCATCGCCGGGCACGAGACGACGGTCAACCTGATCGGCAATGCGGTGCTCGCGCTGCTGCGCAACCCCGAACAACTCGCCGCGCTGCGCGCCGACCCGGCTCTCGCCGCCGCCGTGGTGGAGGAGACGCTGCGCTACGACCCGCCGGTACAGCTCGCCCCGCGAATCGCCGCCGCGGACCTGCGGATCGGCGATTTCCCGGTGCGCCGCGGCGAGGTCATGATCATGCTGCTCGCCGCCGCACAGCGCGATCCGCGGCTGAATCCGGACCCGGACCGCTTCGACCCGCGGCGTGACATCCGGCACCTGGCCTTCGGTGCGGGGGCACACTTCTGCCTCGGGGCGCCGCTCGCGCGATTGGAGGCGCGAGTCGCGTTGACGCGCTTCGCATTACGGGTTCGCGAACCACGCCTGCTGCTGGACCCGCCGCCCTACCGCGACCATGTCACCCTGCGCGGTCCGGCCGCGCTGCCCGTCGGTTTCACTGAGATCGCACCCTGAGCGCGAAAATTCCTTCGCGACAGGAAGAATCGCTTGACTTCACCGGCGAGTGCGGGTCAGTATTTTCAGGTCAGCACCTCGCTAGGCGAGGCTCCTGTACGAACACAGGCCACTGATCCGACGACGTCGAGAGACGCCCAGGGTCAGGACAGATCTCCCCGGATTAAGGGGTTATCCGAAGTGGCTTCCCCGGCAACGGGATACGTCGTGCAGTGCCGAAGCTCTGACGAGAGGGGTGCCAGCCCGTCTTTCGGGTTCCCCTTTGTGCCTTCATAGTGATCAGCGCGGCGAGGAGGTGGGGGACGACATGATGTCCGGCGATAGTCCGTATCCCAGTCCGGTTCTGACATATACATTCCCAGCTCGCTGCGACACTCCGATCGCCTGACGAACGTCGGCGCGGTACCTCTTGCCGTGCCTGGAAACTGTTGCAGTGTGCGGGTTTTCGCAAAGGAAGTGCGATATGCGAATCCTCGTCTCCGGTGCCAGCATCGCCGGACCCGTCCTGTCCTACTGGCTCACGCGGTACGGATTCACCGTAACCGTCGTCGAAAAGGCGCCGACACTGCGCAAAACCGGTGGTCACGCGGTCGACCTGTTCCGGCCGTCCGTGGAGATCTCCGAACAAATGGGTGTGCTGCCGCGAATCATGGAGCACGCCACCGGAACCGACTACCTCACCGTGCACACGGGTAGCCGCCGGGTGCGATTGGACCAAGCCAAGCTCGCCCGGGCCGCCTCCGATCGGCATGTGGAGATCATGCGCGACGATCTCAGCGAAATCTATTACGACGCAACACGAAACGATGTGGAGTATCGGTTCGGCGATTCCATCACCGCGATCACCGCGGACGGCCGCGTCAGCTTCGAGCACAGCGAACCGCGGGAATTCGATCTCGTCGTCGGCGCCGACGGGCTGCGCTCGAATGTCCGGCGGCTGGTCTTCGGGCAGGTGCCGGAACGGTTTCTGGGCGGCTACCTCGCGGTGGCCTCGGCGCCGCGCGAACTCGCGGTGCCCGGCGAATTCAACGCGCGGTTGGCGGTCGGCCGAGTCGCGGGGATCTACACCGCCCAATGCCTGACCGACTCCCGGATCCTCTTCCTGTTCCGGCCGGAACAGGAACTCGATTACGACCACCGCGATATCGATCAGCAGAAGCGGTTGGTGCGCAAGGCATTCGCCGGCTCGGCGCCCGAGGTCGACCGGTGGCTGGCGGTGCTCGACGATACGCCCGCCTTCTATTTCGACTCCATCACCCAGCTTCGGCTCGACCGCTGGTCCCGGGATCGGGTCACGCTGGTCGGCGACGCCGCCTACTGCCCCGGCCCGGCGGTCGGTGGCAGCACCAGCCTGGCGATCGTCGGCGCCTACACCTTGGCCGGGGAACTCGCCGCGGCCGGTGGCGACCACACCGTCGCGCTGCCCGCCTACGAGGCGGTGATGGCGGAATCGGTCCGGCGTAGCCGGATATTCGCCGCGCGGGCGGCCGCGACGATCGTGCCCACCTCCCGCCTCGGCATGTGGGCACTCATCCAAGCCGGACGACTGGGCACGGCCCTGCCCACCGGGTTGGCTCGCGCCGCAACGAAACTCGGCGCCCGCGGCCTGCGGTTTTACGACTCGATGCCGGTCAAGGATTACGACACTCCGCTCGCGTCGGTCTAGCGGCGGGATCTCTGGGTACGCGAGAACTGACCGGCGGGAGATGGTCAGGAGGTGATGATTGTGATGTCACCGATGTTTATGCAGTTGATGGACATGTTGCGAGACTGGTGGAACATGATGTTCCCCGATATGCCCATGTAGTGACACCGATCGATCAGCCGGACAGCGCAGCCTCGGCCCGCCGCTGTCCGGCTGTATTTTTTTGGGATGGGGCCCGAGGTGTGCGGTGTGGGGTCCGGTATGTGATGTGCGGCGGGACATGCGATGTGGGGCCGGGCATGCGGTGTGCGGCGGGCGTGTGATGTGGGGCCGGGCATGCGATGTGGGGCCGGGCATGCGGTGTGCGGCGGGCGTGTGATGTGGGGCCGGGCGTGCGGTGTGCGGCGGGCGTGTGATGTGGGGCCGGGCGTGCGGTGTGGGGATCGGCGTGTGGTGTGCGGCCTGGGTATGTGGGTGTGTGGCGGGGCGTGTGGTGTGCGGCCGAGCATGCGGTGTGCAGCGGGGCCATGTGGTGTGTGGTCCGGCATGTGATGTGGGGCGGGGCATGTGATGTGCGGGCCGGGTGTGTGGTGTGGGGCGGGGTGTGTGGTGTGGGGCGTGTGGCGTGTGGTGTGGGGCCCGGTATGCGGTGTGGGGCTGGGCGTGCGATCTACGGCCGAGGCAGTGGGGCGGATCATGCCGGAAGGTTGTCAGGGCTGCCGAGTTCGACGGTTATGCGAACCGGATATGTAGCGGCGGGGTCGCTGGTTGATGCTCACGCGCCGCCGGCGCTTCGAGCCCGGCGGCGCCGCTGTCCGTTGTCAGAAGCCGCAGCGGGAGTTGACCGCGTCCCTCGCGTCTTTGGACTCCTGCTCGTGCAGGATGTTCATGACTTGGTCGTCGGGGGCCGTGGCCGCGCGGTTCAGTTGTGCCACATCCGCGTTGAGCGCGCTTTTCAGCGGACCTTCGTCGGCGGCGACCGCCGCGTCGGCCAATTTGGTCGCGACGTCGTGCAGCGCCTTCTTCACGTCCGCGATGCCGACATCGCCGTCGCCGAGCGCGGCAGCCATATCCGTGGCCGCCTGCGCGACGGCGCCGCACGTCACCTTATCGCTGACCGCGCCGGCCTGCCCGGATGCCCCGATGCCGACAACGGTTACGGCCGCCAGCGTCACCACCGCGAGAATTGTTCTCCACATTACTTTTTCCCAACTTCCCGAGCCGAGTTGCGTGCCCGCTGTCGCGTCCATTCGGATTATTTCCGAACGACATAAGCAGATACGATCCGCCGTCACCGAATTCTGTTGCCAAACCTGGGAATTGGGTCGATCCGGTGAGATATCGACTACCGCGAGCGGCAACGGGTCTTCGGGTGACATGCGCGGTGCGAAATGAGCGGGTGAGATGTCGACTACCGAGCGGCAACGGGTCCTCGGGTGACATGTGCGGTGCGAAATGAGCCGGTGTCTAGAGTTGTGGCATGGATGCCGCGTCGGACCGCTACGCCGGTGACCTCGCATCCGCGATGGCGGCGGTGTTCGGTTCGCGCCTGGTGGGTGTCTATCTGCACGGCTCCGCGGTGCTCGGCGGCTTCGATGCGCGGCGCAGCGATATCGATGTCCTTGTCGTGTGCGCGAATTCGCTGACGGTGGCCGAGCGATCGGCCGTCGCTGTGGGGTTGAGCGAGGAACGCCTGCCCTGTCCGGCGCACGGACTGGAATTGAGCGTCGTCACGCTTCCGGTCACCCGGCATCCGACGGCTCTTCCGCGATTCGAACTGCATGTGACAACGGCACCCGATGACAGCAAAGTAGTCGACGGCCATGAGCATGCGGGAGATCCGGATCTGGTACTGCATTTCGCCGTGTGCCGGCAGGCCGGACGCCGCATAGGTTCAGGCCGACCTGCGAGCGAGGTGTTCGCTCCGGTCGCCACCGAACTGGTCCTCGCCCAGTTGGTGCGCGAGCTGCGCTGGGCCGCCGAGCATGCCGCGGGCGAGTACGCGGTGCTGAATGCCTGCCGCGCTTGGCGATTCGCGGTGGACAGCACACTCGTATCCAAAATCGATGGCGGCCGGTGGGCAATGGATCGTGTGCCCCAGCCGGACCGCGAGCTGATCCGCACCGCGCTGAACCGTCAGCGCTGCCTACCCGCCGCCGAGCTGAGTCCCAGTGCCGTAGAGCAATTCGTGCATCAAACACTCGCCCGGGTCACCAGCGGATCGACGTGCGGTCCTATCGCATAAGCCGGACGCGCGGGTGGTCGTGCATCAGCTGGGGCGCGCGGGTAATCGGGCGAGGCCGGGCAGACGCGGATGATCTGGTTGTACCCCACGTGCGATGAGGCTCTTGGCCAGGTAACCCGGGACGACCGATGTCGACTAGGGCGTCGCGATCCTCGTAAGGGATCCAGCTGTGCTGACTCGAATCCCATTAGTGAGGTGACGGTGGTCAGCATCGGCCCGGTGTACGTGCCGCAGGCGGGGCACGGCTGTGGGTATGTGTCGGTGGTGCCTAGTTGATCCGGCCGGCCTTCTATCCCATGGGGGACGGGTGGTCGGTGCTGCTGCGGGGGATAAATGCTGTTATTGGGGTGCCGTGCCTGCGGAGTCATGCTCCTATTGGTTCGTGCGGCACCTCGTACCAGTCGCACCTCCGCCGGGGATGCGGCCGAGCGGGTGTGCCGCAGGCGGGGCACGGTTGTGGGTATGTGTCGGTGGTGGTCAGTTGATCCAGCTGCCCGCCTTCTATCCCGCGGGAGACAGGTAATCCGTGCTGCCACGGGGATGAATGCGGTCATTGGCCTCCCACTGCGGAGTCATGCTCCTGCTGGTTCGTGCGGCATCTCCTATCAGTGGCACGTCCGCCGGGGATGCGGCCGTGTTCGGTGCGTCCAGTTCTTGGGGCCGTCGCGGTGCGGCCGCGGCTCGGCCGTCGGTCCGCCGACGGAACTGTTCTGCGGCGAGGGATTTCCGGGGCGCGGGTGCAGCCGGGTCGCCGTGCGAGCGAACTGTGCCAGCGCAGGGAACACGGTCGCAGTATCGACCGGCTGGGGCGCGGTGGTGTAAGTCATGGGTCCTTCGGTGGGCAGAGATGTTCGATTCGTCGTGACAGTGATGCCGTCTCTGTGCCGCTGTCCGACCTCCAAGGCGACAATGACTGCGGTACCGGCGAATTCGCTATCGTCGCCGAGCTTATGGGTCCAGGCCAGCACCTCACGTGAGTGCGTGCGGCCCGCAATGGGAAGCGTGGCACGGCATTCGTCGTCGAGCGATCCGCATCGTCCGTCTGGTCTGGGCAAACGTTACCGGCCGGCCTGGCTGCGAAGTACGAGGCTGTTGTGAGATCGGATCTGCCGGTTCGGGATTCGGGGTCGAGCTTGCTGCGGCTGGGTGGATCGGTCCGCCTGGGATCGGTGCTGGGGCGGGCTCTGACTGAATAGTGCGGTGCGCAGGTTCGCCCGGAACTGTCGGTGGCTGTTGGGTTTTCGTCAGTCGCCGTTCGGTGGTCGGTCGGGGTGGTGGCGGTGGGACAGTGCTCATGGGGGTAACTCTTGGGTCGATGTCAGTGATTCGTTGCCGGGTTCCCCTGGCACGGGCTGTGCCCGCACACCGTTGTGGGTGTGCGGGTCAGTCCCGATCTGTTGGTGGTTGTTGGTCTTTGAGCCACTCGCGGTGGCGTTGCAGGTCGCGGTCGTTGCGGTGGTGGATCCGCGACAGCGCGCGGGCGAGTAGCTCACCGGGGTGGTGGCGGTGGTTGACTCGTGGTGTGCCGGTGGGGTCGATGTGTGGTGGTGCGATCCATCCGGTGCGGCCTGGGTAGGGTGAATCGTCGCCCAGGACAATGGTTTTCCAGCCGTTGGGGCCATCGTTGACCAATGCGTGGCAGTGGTCGCAGGCGAGGGTGAGGCTTTCGATATCTGTTGCGCCGCCCGCGTTCCATGCTGTGACATGGTGGACCGCGCACATGCTGGCGGGTGCATCGCAGCCCGGGCGGGTGCAGCCGCGCAGGGCGGCGGTCAGCGCCATCCGTTGTGGGGCGGAGGCCAGGCGGCGTTTGCGGGCGAAATGCAGTGGTAGGCCGTGTTTGTCGAATACGAGCAGGTAGGGGTCGGCGTGTTCGGCCAACCGGAGTGCTTCGCTGATGGGGATGGTGCCGCCGGTCGCGGTGGTCGCGAGACCGGTTTTGCGTTCGATATCCTCGATGCTGACGGTCATGATCATCGAGACGGGAAGCCCTCGGTGCGCGCCTAATTCGTCGACTCGGGTTTGCGGGTGTAGCAGGGCCAATAGGGCGTCGTGTTGGCGTTGGGCCTGAGTGCGGGTGTCGCGGGCCGCGGCCGCCACCATGGCCTCGCGGTCGACGAAATCGCAGGCTCCGCGTGGGGAGTTCGGGTCGTCGGGGTTGTTCATGCCAGGCCGGGCGTATTTGGCCATGAACGTATCCCACAGCGCTCGCAGGGTGGGGTCATCGCTCCGGTCAGAGCCGACATCCCATCCGGGCGTTGCCGACCCACGCTCACGCCACGCACCCTGGCACGGTCCCGGTCGTCGGTGAGCTTGCCGTCGGGGTCGAGGTAAGCCAGGACCTTGTCCCCGACCGCGGGAATATCGTCGGCGCACAGGGTGCGAGCGAGCCCGGCCAACAAAGTTTCGGTCGCTTCGAATTCGGGGTTGTGCACCGATCCAGGGACTCGTTTCAGCACCGCCGCGATCTTGCGTGCATGATCGGCGCTGATCGCGCCCTCGGCCAGGGCGGCGGCGGTCGCTGGAAGCAGGGGTGGGTGCACCTCACCCGCCATGTCGATGCGCGGCCCCAGTTCTTCGGCGGCTCGGGTGCGCGCCGACGCCTCGGCCCGCGAAATCAGCAGGGTTTCAGTCAGAAATCGGGTCAGGCCGCCCGCACCCGTCCGCGCCGGGATCGCCCGCTGGGTCAACTGTGCCGACAGTTCGTGTTCCCGAGCCGCGATCCGCCGCTTCAAACACTCGGTGTCACGCACCAATTGGATCAACTCGTCATCAGATAACGGCGTCAACGGCGCGTGCAGGATGCGATCCACGTCGACGGGCAACGGGTCGGCCACCCGTTGCGCCATGTCAGGATCGTCCGGAGTCATGCCCACATTCTATCGAATAAAGATTCGAAAACAAACAGAAATAGCCAACTGCAAAGTAAAAATCTTACTGCTCACAGAATCGTCAAACACAGTGCTGCACAGGCGAAGTCGCTGCTATTCCGAATCGGTCGACCGACTTCGTCTGCAAGCCAGAGCGGAATCGCAAGCGCACTAAGATGTCGGACAGACGCCGCGAACGGTGCCGCGGCCGAGTCCGATAACGGTGCCGAGGCCATCGCAGCAGCCGAAGCGCTAACAGCTGCCCTGGCCGCCGATTACTGCCGCCGCCGTGTCACGGTCCCTTACACGGAATACACCGGCATAAACCATTTGGTGGCGAGCTTCATGTTCGTCCCCGCTGGCCTTCCTGCAGGCACGCTTCGACGGCCGCCCGATCGACAACGGATGCGCCGAGCTGACCGGATACGACGAGAACGACGAAGCTCGCCGCAGGAGCATCGGCGCAGCACCTCGGAAACCGGCAAGGAGAACAGCGCCGTGCGATAACGCGGTGAGCATCGGCCATCCCGACGGACCGGGTCACCCCGGCCAAGATCCCAATCGCACGCGGATGCAACCAGATCGTCCGCATCTGCCTCGACCGACCACCCGCGCGTCCAGCTGATGCAATGAGGTCGAACCGCCGAGAGCTTCAGCGGAACCTCCAGCGGCCGAACCGATTCCGTGTCCTTCACGGGCGGCATCTCGGCCAGTAGCCGCAGATAATGCGCGACCGTGTCGCGCGCCTGCCCGATCTCGATGATGCCCTCGCCGAGGTAGTCGAGAATATGGATAATCGCCTGGCGACGCGCTGATGAAACCAGGAAGACCTCGATCGCTCCCGTTCCTCGATGCGCGAATCTCGCTGCGGGCTGGGACCTGATGAATCGCACGCGCATTACCGCGAAAGCCTTCTGCGCGAACGGTTTCGAGATCCGCTCAGTCGAAAACCACCGGACGCAAGCGTCCCGTGTATGTCGCGGCCCGGCCGAGCGCATCTCCAGCGGCGTCGAGTTCGAGCAGCGCCTCCTCGAAGACCTCGCGCGCCCCCGCGATGCAGTAACCGGGGGTGGTGAGCGCGCCGATCCCGTCGGTATCGATCAACAGACCCGAGGCGGGCAGCTCGCCATAGTCGTCGGCCAAATCCGCCAGCTCACCGCGCAATTCACGCAGCCGCGCCAGCAACTGTTCTCGACGCCCTTCCAGGGCAAGTGGATCGATCATCGCGGACTCCCGGATAGGTGATTGTCCGCAATCTACGCCCTCAGTATGCGACCGCAATCCGGTTGGCGCGCAACCGGATCAGCGTGATGCCGTAGACAACCAGCCACACCGTCCAGATGAGCCACCCGACCAGTCCGAGCAGCGACAGCGGACTCGGCCGGTCGAGCATCAAGGGTGTGAGCAGCGTCCAGGTGAATTGCAGTGCGGCGGCGACGAACCCGAGCGCCGCATGCCACGGTTGGATGAGCCGGGCGCGCAGGCCGCCCATCGAAAGTCCGATCATGGCCGTCGCGAGGAAGGTGCCGTTGAGATTGAACACGGCATTGTGCAGCGCGAATAGACCGGCCGCCGTGGCCGAGGTGTGTTCGGGAATCGTGGTGAGCGCCAGACGCAGCGCGCTCACCACCGTGAAGACCGCGGTTTGCAGGACCAGACCCGCGAGGCCGACCAGCGACCAGGCGGAGATGTCGGCGCGCTCGAATTCGCGCAGTGCCGCGAACGCGCCCGCGCCGAAGGCGACGACGGCGAAGAACGCGACCGGTGTCGCCGCGAGCGCCCACCGGACGATCTCGCCGTTGTCGTCGAAAAACCTTGTGGTATCGGCGATATCGGTGCGGCCCTCGGGCAGCCCGGCAGGGAAGAGGATGAGGTTGATGCCGATGATGGCGGTGGCGAAGACGATCGCTCCGATGCCGCCGATTCGAGTGAAGGGCCAGGTCGGCCCGCCAAGAGCTTTACTAACCATGTATTCAATATAGTAGACGTAAACCGAAAGGGGAACGATGAAGGAGCGGCGGCGCTACGACTCGTTACGTCGCGCGGCGCAGGCGCAGCAGACCAGCGCGGCGATCGCCGATGCCGCGCGCGAGTTATTTGTCACGCGCGGCTGGGCGGCCACGACCATTCGCGAGGTAGCCACGGCGGCAGGCGTTTCCGTCCCGACCGTCTACGCCGCATACGGCAACAAGGCAGGGCTCGCCCGTGCACTGGTCGACGCGGCCGATCTGTCCGCGGACGCGGATCGGATGCTCGGCGAATTGGATTCCGCCGCAGGCGATCCCGCGAAACAGTTGGCCGCGATGGCCGGTTACGACCGCAGGTTGTACGAACGCTCCGGGGATGTGATTGTGCTGCTGCGCGAGGCGGGGCGCGCCGAACCCGAACTGGCACACGCCTATCGGGAGGCACGCGACCGCGCCGACGACGCCCACCGTCAGGTGTTCGCCGCCTGGCCGAAAGGCACACTGCGCCAAGGGCTGGACCTCGACACCGCCTTGGATATCTATGCCGCGCTGTGCAATATCGATATCTACCGCACGTTCATCGACGAACGCGGCTGGACGCCGGAACGGGTGCAGCGATGGTGGGCCGCCGCGCTACCGAGGGAACTGCTGGCCGAATGACACACCAAAGCTCATGCGGCCGAGGCGGATTCAGCACAGACCGGCCAGCTTGTAGAGCACCAGCGAACCCGCCACCGCGACATTGAGGCTGTGGCCGGTGCCGACCATCGGGATCTCCACCGCGACGTCGAGCCTTTCCAGCCCCTCCGGCGGAATGCCATCGGATTCGTGGCCGAGCAACATGATCGTGCGGCGACGGGCCGGGGGCAGATCGGCCAGCCGGATCGACTCGTCGGTGAGTTCGACGCCGACCACGGCCGAACCGCCGTCGCGCTGACGATCCAGCCAGCGATCGACCCGGCCGTCGATCCAGTGCACGCATTGCCGGTGCCGCAGGGTGTTTCCGTGCGCGAGCGCGTCCGGAATCCATGGCCGCCGCGGCACCGCGAGACAGGCGCCGACGGCATCGCAGGTGCGCAGCAGGGTGCCCAGGTTCACGCCGTGCTTTGGCCACAGCGGTGCGGCGATCAGATGATTCCAGCAGCCGTGCGCCCGCCTGCGGCGCTGCTGACGCAGCTCCGGACGCGTCCGGAGGCGCGCCGCGGTCATCGGCGGACGGGAAAACCCTTCCCGAAAGGCTGGGGGACAACGAGATTCATGTACGGGATGCTTCGCGGCGCATCGGGCCATCGACGAGGTCCGCCGACGAACAGGCCGGACCGGTGGTCCCAGGATACCCGGCGCGCCGCGAGCCCGATCTCACGGGCGCAGCACCGAGACCAGGAATTCGATCTGGTCGTAGACCGCCCGCTCGAAATGATCGTCGAAGTAGACGTCGAAATGTCCCACGGGATAACGCTTCACGATCGCGTGTTTGGTGCGTTCGGCCGCCCGCAGCGCCGATTTGGCCGGCGCGATCGAATCATGGTCGGCCACCGCGTACAGCACCGGCATCTTCAGCGCCTTCGCCCGGCGGCCCGGCGCGTCGAAGAGCGCCGAAAACGCGATCCGCGCAGCGACTTTCGGCTCATACCTTGGGCTCTCCTCGGCCAGCCTGCCGTAACCCTCCGGCACATCCGACGCGCTCATCAGCGCCGCCGAACGTTTGCGCCCGGCCAGCCGGATGCGAACCGGCTTGCGCCGCAACGGCCCGACCAGCAGATCGGTGGCCGCGATCGTGGAAACCTTGGTCAGGCTGATCGGGCCCTTCGCCAGCGCCGACGCCCACCCGCTGGTGAACGGGACCTGCGCGACGACGGCGGCGATGTAGGCGTCGTCGGGTGCCACCGCTAGCACGTGCCCCCCGCCGAACGAGGTGCCCCACAATGCGATTCGGGTCGCGTCGATACCGCGCAGGGTGCGCGCGTACGCGATGGCCGCATGCCAGTCCTCACGCTGGCGCGCGATATGCACCAGCTGGCGCGGGGAACCCTGGCTGGCTCCGAAATGCCGGTAATCGAATACCAGCACGGCCATACCGGCGGCGGCGAACCGCCGTGCGTAACGATCCAAGCCCATTTCACGGTTGCCCCCGAGACCGTGCCCCATCACCACGAGTGGGCGGGGCTTGGGGACGCCGTCGGGTGGATACAGCCAAGCGGCGCACTGTTCGCCGCCCGACGGAAAACTGACCTCGACACGTTCCATGACGCCCGAGGGTAGCGGGTACCCTGTACCGGCGGACGAGTTGGCCGGGCGACCGCGGCGTTGGGAACGGGCACCTGTGTGCCGCCGCCCGCCGCCGAGGAAAGTCCGGACTCCACAGAGCAGGGCGGTTGCTAACGGCAACCCGGGGTGACCCGCGGGACAGTGCCACAGAGAACAGACCGCCCGCGGCGGCGGGCCTCGCGAGAGGTGCGGCGTCGCGCGGTGAGGGTGAAACGGTGCGGTAAGAGCGCACCAGCGCCCCGGGTGACCGGGGCGGCTAGGTAAACCCCGCCCGGAGCAAGGTCGAAGGTCGCATCGCTCGCGGTGCGGCTGCGCAGGCGTTCGAGGGCTGCTCGCCCGAGCCTGCGGGTGGGCCGCTCGAGGTACCCGGCGACGGTGTGCCCAGATGGATGGTCGCCACCCGGCTCAGCCGGGGACAGGATCCGGCTTACAGGCCAACTCGTCCGCCTGTAGTTCGCATCACGGGGAAGCGGATCTTGTTGCCGAGATCCGGTGTCGCCGCGCACGATCGAAATCATGATCGTGCGCAGACTGGCCGTCGACGAATGGAAGATCACGCGGGAGATCCGGCTGGACGCCTTGCGGGGTTCGCCGCGAGGCACCTTCGCCACCACCTACGACATCGCGGCGGAGTGGACCGACGAACAGTGGCGCGACTGGCATCGCGGCCGTGAGCTCTTCGTCGCCGAACTCGACCGATCCCCGGTCGGCTGTGCCGGATTGATCATCCAGGAGGGCCTACCGGTGCTCGTCTCGATGTGGGTGAATCCGGTCGCCCGCGGCACCGGCGCATCCGATCATCTCATCGACGCGGTGATCGCCCGCGCCCGCGAAACCGGCCACCGGGAACTGCGCCTGTGGGTGCTGAAGGACAACCGCCACGCCGAAAAGCTCTACGAGCGAAAGGGTTTCGTATTCACCGGCCGCGATCAACCATCCAGGATGAACAATCCGCGCCGCGAGCGGGAGATGATCATCGACGTGGCGTGAATCCCTATGGCAGCCATGGTCTCGGATTGGTTCCGGGGTGGGTGCGGCGGAGCTCGCCGATGAGGAAGACCCAGCGTTGCTGGGCGTCCTCGGGGGTCGGGTAGCCGAGGACCTCGGCGATGTGCCGCCAGGATTTGCCCTGGTCGCGGGCTGCCTCGAAGAAGGCGGCCTCGGATTGGTCGACGGTTCGCCGCTCTCTGACCAGCAGTGCCCGCCAAGCGGACAACACATCGTCGGGAATCGGTGGGGCGTCGCTGCGGCCGGCCAACAGAAGTATCGCCGTAAGAAGTGGCATCTGATCGACGAACTCGAAAGCGCTTTCGCTGAGATTGTCGCGAAACCATTGCGTGAGAGCCGGAAACGCTTGCCGCTCGTTCTGCGCCATATGCGTTATTGTCCGGCTCATTCGCGGCTGCCGCACCGCGGTTTCGGGCAGGTCGTCCGCTCTGCGGTGGATCGTGAAGATCGGTGGAGCTCGCGAAAGTCAGCGCCACGGAGCGTGTCTCGGTGCAATCATGAATTACAGCGAGATGGAAGTGACGCCATGGATATTTTGGAGTTTCTGGCGAGCATCGTGGGGATTGCCGCCGTTGGCGGCGGGATCGCGACGGCGGCGAGTGCGCGGGTGGTCGCGCAGTACGAGAAGGGGTTGATTTTTCGGTTCGGGCGGATGGTCGCGACGCGGGATCCCGGGCTGCGGTTGCTCATTCCGTTCGTGGACAAAATGCGGAAGGTGTCGACGCGGATCGTCACCATGCCGGTTCCGGCGCAGGAGGGCATCACCCGGGACAACGTCACGGTACGGGTGGACGCGGTGGTGTATTTCCGGGTGATCGACCCGGAGCGCGCGGTGCTGGAGGTGGAGAACTATCTGTTCGCGGTCGGGCAGGTGGCGCAGACCTCGCTGCGCTCGATCATCGGCAAGAGCGACCTGGACGACTTGCTGTCCAACCGCGAGGAACTGAACAAGGGCCTGGAGATCATGATCGACAGCCCGGCCCTGGCCTGGGGCGTGCACATCGACCGGGTGGAGATCAAGGATGTGGCGCTGCCGGATGCGATGAAGCGCTCGATGTCACGGCAGGCCGAGGCGGAGCGGGAGCGGCGCGCCCGGGTGATCTCCGCCGAGGGCGAACTGCAGGCGTCGGACATGCTGTCGCGGGCCGCCGCGCAGATGGCGGAGACACCGGCGGCGCTGCAGCTGCGTCTGCTGGAAACCGTGGTTCAGGTTGCGGCGGAAAAGAATTCGACGCTGGTGCTGCCGTTCCCGGTGGAGTTGCTTCGCTTCCTGGAACGTAGCAGCCTGCCCGCGGCCGACCCGAAACCCGAAGCGCCTCAGCCGAAATCCCCGGACGACACGCAGGCGACCGGCCCAACCGGAACACAGGCGTAACAGGGCCGGCGTATACCGATACGGGTGCGGCGCTCGCCGCACGTCGTATCGGCGACAACGTTAGGACCGGACCGATGTCCGTGCTGATTCCCGTGATCGCGATCGTGCTGATGATCACGATCGGATATGTGCTGAAGTACCTGCCGAACCGCTTGCCGCAGCGGCAAGAGATACCGTTCGATGACTGACGGTCAGCCGCACATGAGCTTGGCCATCTGGTAGATGGCCTGCGACTCTTCGGTCGTCGCGTCGGCGCTGGCCGACTTGACCCGCGTGCCGACGCCCTTGACCACGGCGTCCTCCGGCTTACCCGCCTTGATGTCGGTGCAGGTGTCCGACAGCACACCGGCGATCTTGGTGTCGTCCTTGCCGTCGGCCAACTTCGGGAAGGCGTTCTTGAAGGCGACGACGAACGCACCCGCCTTCACATTGTCGAGCCCGGCCGGGGCGGCGGGCTTGGCCGAGGTGGCCGCCGCGGACGCGGGGGCGGAACTGGACGCCTTGTCGCTGCCGCAGCCGGTGAGCAGCAGAGCAAAGGCGGTGGCGCAGGCCGCGATTGCGGCGGTGGTTCGTATCACGGAGCGCGATGCTAGCGGGCCGGAACGAAAGTCGCCTCCCGTGAGGTGAACGGGAGGCGACCGGAACCGGGACGGTGAAAGCGCCGAGCTACAGAGGTCCGATGAGTAGAACCGATGCCCAGTAGGCGGCCTGATCGGCGCCGAGCACGGGGAGAAGGAAGTCGTAAAGGAACGAGGACATCTGCGTGGAACTCCCAATTCGTCGACGTACGGGAACACTTCGGAATACGCGGGCCGCGAACGTATCCCGCGCCGTCCGGCCACACTAGCAACCGGCGCCCGCCCGTGTCCGGCGCGCCGGGCCGGCACCGTGATTCTCGGGTAACTGGCCTAGAACGTGAGCGACGTCATAAAGTATTCGCCGTTGGCAAGGCCCGTTGCCGGGCGGCAGCGGGCCACTCACATCTCGATCGCTCCGAAAGCAGGTCTCAACACATATGCGGGTAGTTCGCTCCTTGGTCGCCGGTGCGTTGATCGCCGGGGCCGCTTCGCTTTTCGGCATGCTGGGCGCCGGTTCCGCCGGTGCAGTCGCGGTTACTCCGCTACCGGGTGGGGTGCAGGTCGACCTCAGCCCGGCCGACACGGTTTGGGTGCACCAGACCCACTTCGGTCAGGTGATCGCGGGTCTGCCGCATCCGTCCGCCCCCTCGTTCGGGGCGGCTTTGGACGCGGCGGCCGATGTTTCGGCCTCGGTTCCCAACGGCCGGGTCACGTTCACCGTCTACGGTCCGTTCGATCAGTTGAACGGCACCATGCTGGCACTTCAGTAGTTCGGACTCCGTGGAACTACATCAGCGGATCGTCTCGGCGCCGGTGGATTTCGGCGCCATCCGTTCCGAATTCGGCCTCGCCTCGGCATATCCCGCCGAGGCGAGCGCCGAGGCCCGCGACGCGGTCGACGCGTTCGCGGGTGCCCGGATCGATCGCACGGACATCCCGTTCGTGACGATCGATCCGCCCGGCGCCATGGATTTGGACCAGGCGCTGTATCTCGAACGCACCGGCACCGGATTCCTGCTGCATTACGCGATCGCCGATGTGGGCGCGGTGATCGAACCCGGCGGCGCGCTGGCGAAGGAGTCGGGCGCGCGCGGCCAGACCTACTACCTGCCCGACGGCACGGTGCCGCTGCATCCGCCGGTGCTCTCGGAGGGTTCGGCGAGCCTGCTGCCCGATCAGGTGCGCCCGGCCGCGCTGTGGACCATCGAACTCGACGAAAATGCTGAGCCGCAACAGTTTTCGGTGATACGCGCCACCGTCCGATCGCGGGCTCGGCTCGATTATCAGCGGGTGCAGGCCGCCGCGGACGCCGGGCGGGCGCTGCATCCATCGATCGCGGCCCTGCCGGAATTCGGCAAGCGGCGCATCGAGGCCGGGCTGGCCCGCGGCGCGATCGGTTTGCGGTTGCCCGCGCAGAGCGTGGTGCGCGACGACTCGGCCGAGGGACATTGGCGGCTGGTGGTGGAACCGCGCACCGCCGCCGACGACTGGAACGAACAGGTCTCGCTGCTCACCGGCATGTGTGCGGCACGAATCATGTTGGACGGCAACGGTTCCGGTGAGCGCATCGGATTGCTGCGCACCATGCCGCCGCCCGCCGACGCGGCCATCGAATCGATGCGGCGGACCGCGCACGCGCTCGGCGTGCCATGGCCGGACGGTCAGCCGGTGGGGCGGATGCTGGCCGGGCTGGATCCGAATACCCCTGCGGCGCTTGTGCTCATGTCCGAGGCCACCGGCCTGCTGCGTGGCGCCGGCTACACCGTGTTCACCCACCCCGTCGGCTCCGCCTCCGATCGTGCGCTCGATGGGGTGGAGCCGGATGTGGTGCGGCACAGCGGGATCGGCGCGCCGTACGCGCACGTCACCGCGCCGCTGCGACGGCTGGCGGATCGATTCGCCACCGAGATCTGTATCGCGCACTGCGCGGGAACCGAAGTGCCGCAATGGGTTCGGGACGGTCTCGGGAACACCACGGAAAGTATGCGGCGCAGCGACGGTTTGGCGGGCAAGGTGGAGCGCGCGTGCATCGACCTCACCGAGGCGACGCTGCTCGCCTCCCGCGCGGGCGCCGAATTCGACGCGGTGGTGGTGCGGGAGGCCAACGGCAACCGTCCCGCGGAGATCTTCGTCGCCGATCCACCGGTGCTCGGCCCCTGCGTCGGCGGGCCACCGGAAGGGGAATCGGTTCGGGTGCGGTTGATTTCGGCTGATCCGACGGCGCGAAAGGTCACCTTCGCCTTTCCCGCGCAAGCGCCGGACCAGGACACTTAGCGCCCCGATACGAAGGCCGCGGCCGACGGATATCTGGCGAGCGCCTGCCCGGCGGCGAGATCCTCGGCGGCGGCCAGTATTTCGTAGATCGACGCCTCATCCCGCACATCGGTCCGCTCGGCCGTGGACAGCAGCGAATCGCGGGATTCGACGGCGTCGCGATGGTCGCCGAGCACGCCCTGCAGCTGTTTGGCCTGGCTGCCCAGCTTCTCGGCGTCGCGGCCGAGCACATGGGCGGCGGCATCGCAGGAATACCGTAACCTCTTGGCGCCCTTGCGGATATCGTGCAGCAGCTCGATGCGCTCGGCGGCCGGGGCGCTCGGCTCGGCATAGACCAGCCTGCGCAGCCGCTTCAGATCCTTGCGCAGCACCCGTTCGAAGGCCTCGTCGGCCGGTAGCCCGGCGCGGTCGGGACGCAGCGGCGGCGCGGTGCGCCAGGCCGAAAGTTCGCCGCGCAGTTTGTGGTAGCGGCCGCTGTGCAGGACGTCGCGGATCCGGTCGTGCGCCGAGGCGTACCTGGCCCGCTCGGCGTCGACGAGGTCGGCGGTGACATGCTCGATCGGCGCGGATTCCGCCGCACCGTCGGATGTGTTCTCGGCCAGTAGGGTCTCGAAGCGGTCCGCGCGCACCTCCGCGTCGCGCGCGACGCCGAGGACGCCCGCCAGCCACTTCAGCTCCTCCTGCACATCGGCGACCGGCGCGGGGTCGAAAAGACTTTTGTACGAGCGCAATACGCTGCGCAACCGGCGGGTGGCCACCCGCATCTGGTGCACGGAATCGGGGGCGTCGGCGCGCACGTCGGGTTCGGCGGCCAGCAGCCGGTCCACATCGTCGCGCAGTGCCTTGACGATCGCGGATCCGGCCGTGGCTGCCATCGTCAGCTCGCTTCCGCGAATCCGTCGGTGGCCTCGACGAGGCGGTCGACGATGCCGGGTTCGTTGGAGGCGTGCCCGGCGTCGGGCACGATATGCAACACCGACCCGGGCCAGGCCCGATGCAGATCCCATGCGCTGGTCGCCGGGCAGACCACGTCGTAGCGGCCCTGCACGATCACCGCCGGAATATGGGCGATCTTGCCGATATCGCGCAGCAGCTGGCCCTCCTCGAGAAAGCCGCCGTTGCGGAAATAGTGGTTCTCGATGCGGGCGAAGGCGAGTGCGAACCGCGGTTCGGCGGATTCGCTGACCCGGTTTGGTTTGGGCAGCAGCGAACTCGTCGAACCCTCGTAGACGGACCAGGTGACGGCGGCCTCCTGCGCTATCTCCGGGGCGGGGGAGTGCAGCAGGCGGTGGTACGCCTCGATGAGATCGCCGTCGCGCTCGGCGGCCGGTACGGGCGCGAGGTACTTCTCCCACTCGTCGGGGAACAGCGCGGCGATGCCGCCGTTGTAGAACCAGTCGAGTTCCTTGCGGCGCAACAGGAATATGCCGCGCAACACCAACTCGGTGACGCGCTCCGGATGGGTTTGCGCGTAGGCCAGGCCCAGCGTGGAACCCCAGGAGCCGCCGAATACCTGCCAGCGCTCGATGCCGAGGTGTTCGCGCAGCAGCTCCATATCGGCGATGAGATTCTGGGTGTTGTTGGCGTCCAGGCTCGCGCCGTCGGCGATGTGCGGGGTGGATCTGCCGCAGCCGCGCTGGTCGAACAGCACGATCCGGTAGCGCTTCGGATCGAAGAACCGCCGGTGGAACGGTTCGGTGCCGCCGCCGGGGCCGCCGTGCACGAAGATCACCGGTTTACCCGCCGGATTGCCGCTGACCTCCCAATACACCTTGTCGCCCGCGCCGACGTCGAGCATGCCGGTGTCGTACGGTTCGAGTTCCGGGTAGAGAATCCGCATCAAAACGCCAATCCCGAGGCCAGGTCCGGGATCTGCAGCGCGTCGATGGCCTGCGCCCGGACATCCGAACAGCTTTTGGTGGTGACCCGATCGATGATCGGTTTATCGGCGAGTACGGCACCGTTGATGGCGCCGTTGCGCAGCGCCCACTCGTGCACCGCCGCGTTCAGGCCGATCTTGCCGAGGGTCGGCCCCTGCACCCGCCAGTTGGACAGCTCTGGACGGATCATGTCGCACAGTTGCGCGGCCGCCTGGTCGGAGATCTCCGGGCCGGCCGGTTTGGACGGACTCGCCGAGGAGGTCGTCGAGCCGGAGCTGCCGGTCTGCGCGGGATTCGCGGAGTTGCCGCAGGCGGTGACGGCCACCGCGACCAATCCTCCCGCGAATAACAGCAGGCTGCGGGGCATCCAACGGCGTTGCGGCATAGGCACCTCATGCTCGAGTCGTGTTTGTCCGCATCTACTTTGCCACCTTTTCCCGGACGGGTCGCGGGCGAACTTTGGGGGCTGTACCTATTGCGGCGTTCGGGGCCCTACGTGGTCACGCTGCGCTACCGCCTCCGGGCCTGACCTCACGCCGCCGTCAGCCGAAGCCGCCGCGAACCTCGTCGAGCAACTCGCGCAGCACCCTGGCCCACTCCGGCGCCGACGCGTCGATCGTGCGCCAGGAATTGAGCACGACCAGCGGGGCGAGGCGATCGGCCAATGCCACCTCGGTGGACGAGACCGGGCCGTACTCGCGCCACCGGTCGAGATAGCGGTTCCGGTGCGGGCCGCGCAGGGTGCGATGGGACAGGAAGGGGTGGGTGAGCACCGCGTCGCCCCAGTCGAAGATCAGGCCGCGGCCCGCGAACACATTGCCGGTGTGCAGGTCGTTGTGTTCGACGCTCAGCCTGCCGAATTCGGCCAGGGCGGCGGCGGATTCGGCGATCCGCGGGCCGAGGCCGGGTATCCGGGATTCGAAGTGCCGGTAGACCGTGATCAGTTGTGGCGGCGGGAGATACGGAGTTCCGGTGGCGCGCAGCTCGTCCAGGTGGCTTGCGGCGGCGTGCTGCAGATCGACGTAGGAGTCGATCAGCGCGGCCCATTCGGCCGGGCTGTCGCGGGCCGTCGCGCCGCCATCCGGGCTGAGCAGCCAACCGCGATCGGGTTGTACGGCAAGAGGTTCCAGAACGCTGCCGGGACGCAACCGGGAAAGTGCGGACAGCAGCGGACCCTCGTGGGCGAAGGCGCGCGCGTTCGCCTTCACCCACACCTGGCCCGCATCGGTGGGGATGCGGGCCAGCAGCGACCAGTCGCGGCGGCGGATTTCCGTTGCGGGGCCGGTGATCTCGATGCCGAACCCCGCGAGTTCGGTTGCCGCCCAATCGATCAGCGGGTCGATCGGTTGGCCGAGCAGCGAAACGGGCGCATTCGCGGCCCGGCCGTACGTCATCGGATCAGAAACTGTGCTCGGGGCCGGGGAAGACGCCCCGGCGCACTTCGTCGGCGTAAAGCGCCGCCGCCGTGCGCAATTCGTCGCCGACGTTGCCGAACCGCTTGACGAACCTGGCGGTCTTGCCGCTGGTGTAGCCCGCCATGTCCTGCCAGACCAGCACCTGGGCATCGCAATCCCGGCCGGCGCCGATGCCGACGGTGGGAATGGTGAGCTTGCGGGTGATCTGACCGGCCAGCTCGGCCGGAACCATCTCCATCACCACCGAGAACGCACCGGCCTCCTGCACGGCGATGGCGTCGGCGATGAGCTGTTCGGCGGCGTCGCCGCGGCCCTGCACCCGGAACCCGCCGAGGGTGTTGACGCTCTGCGGTGTGAAGCCGAGATGCGCCATCACGGGGATGCCCGAGCTGGCGAGCAGCGCGATCTGCTCGGCGACCCGCTCGCCGCCCTCCAGCTTGATCGCGTGCGCCTGACCCTCCTTCATGAACCTGGTTGCGGTGGCCAGCGCCAGCTGTGCACCGCCTTCATAGGTGCCGAACGGCAGGTCGGCCACCACCAGCGCGTGCGGCGCGCCCCGAACCACACCGCGGACCAGCGGCAGCAGCTCGTCCACCGTGACCGGCACGGTGGTGTCGTAGCCGTACACCACATTGGCCGCCGAATCGCCGACCAGCAGCACCGGGATACCGGCCTCCTCGAACAGCCGCGCCGAGGAATAGTCGTAGGCCGTGAGCATGGCCCACTTCTCGCCCGCGGACTTCATCTCCTGCAGGTGGTGCACCCGGGTCTTGCGCCTGGCCGCCTTCGCGGTCGGACCGGCCGTACTGGGCGCCGCGCCGTAAGCAGGGGTTTCCGTATCGGATACGGACATCATCGTCCCTTTCGTCGAATGCCTCGGGGCCCGTAACGGGTCCCCGGGTTTGTCTGACGCATTCAGTCTGCCAGCCGGATGACGGCCGGATTAAGGGCCGTGACCGGTGCTATTGGTCACAGGGGGATGGTGCAATATCTTTGCCATGTCGTCGGTGCGGTTGGGTGTGTTCGGGGTCGCGGTGCTGGCGCTGGTCGCGGGTTGTGCGAGCACGGGCGATCCGATGCCGCCCGCACCCGCCGGACTGGAGAAGTTCTACGCGCAGACGGTGCACTGGGGTGATTGCGCCGGATTCAGCGACGGCTCGACCCGATTCGCACCCGCCACCGAATGCGCCCGGGTCGCGGTGCCGATCGACTACGCCGCACCGGACGGCCCGACCGCGCAGATCGCGGTGTCGCGGCTGCGGGCGACCGGCAAGAAGATCGGCTCGCTGCTGATGAATCCGGGTGGGCCGGGTGAGGCGGGGCTGGCGATGTCGGCGCTCGGCGGGCGCACGCCGCTGGCGGAACGTTTCGACCGGGTCGGCTTCGATCCGCGCGGCGTCGGCGCGTCCACCCCGGCGATCCTGTGCCAGACCGCGCAGGAGAACGACGCGGAGCGCACCGAACCGCCGAAGGACAATACGCCGCAGGGCATCGCCGATATCGAGGCCGAGAACAAGCGATACGCCGATCGCTGCGTGCAGCGCAGCGGCCTGAATTTCCTGGCCCATGTGGGGACCAAGGAGGTCGCGCAGGATATGGATGTGCTGCGGGCGGTGCTCGGTGATCCGAAACTCACCTACCTCGGCTATTCCTACGGAACCCGGCTCGGTTCGGCATATGCCGAGAAATTCCCGACGCGGGTGCGGGCGATGGTGCTGGACGGCGCGATCGATCCGACACAGGATCCGGTGGCCGAATCGCTGCGCCAGGCCGCGGGTTTCCAGACCGCCTTCAACGCCTACAGCGCCGACTGCGTCAAACGCGCGGACTGCCCGCTCGGTACCGACCCCGCCGCGGCGACCGCCCGATTCCGGGAACTGCTGAATCCGTTGTGGGACAAGCGGGTTCCGACGTCCGACCAGCGCGGGCTCGGCTACGACGACGCCATCACCGGCGTGCGGCAGGCGCTCTACTCCGACGAGCTGTGGCCCGGTCTCACCCTCGGGCTCGCGGAATTGCGCGACGGTCGCGGCGACACCCTGCTGCGATTCGCCGACATGTATCAGGCCCGTCGCGACGACGGCACCTACAGCAACCGGATCGACGCGTTCAACGCCATCCGCTGCGTCGACGATCCGCGCGTCACCGATCGGGCGGTGGTCGCCAGGCAGGACGCCGATGCGCGCCGCGCCGCGCCGTTCGCCGACGACGGACGCGGCACCGGCGCCTCGGCGCTGGAACTGTGCGCCACCTGGCCGGTGCCGAATACCACCGTGCCGCACCATGTTTCGGCGCCCGGCCTGCCGAAGACGGTGGTGGTGTCGACCACCGAGGATCCGGCGACGCCGTACCAGGCCGGTGTCGACCTGGCCGGGCAGTTGGGGGCCTCGCTCATCACCTACAAGGGGAGCAGGCATACCGTCGCGCTGGTGGCCGGCGAACAATGCGTCGACAGTGCGGTTTTCGACTATCTGGTGTCGCTGAAGGCCCCGGCCCCAAATCTCACGTGCGGATCGTGAAACGCGGTGCGGGTCCCGAGCTTGCGTGCGGATCTTGAAACACAGCCCGATTCACCGGATGAAACGCGCGGGCGTAATCCGGACTCCGTATGTAACACGGATTTAACGCCGCGCACCTACGCTCGCGGACATGGATCGCCAGAAGGAATTCGTGCTGCGGACGCTCGAAGAGCGGGATATCCGCTTCGTGCGGCTCTGGTTCACCGACGTGCTTGGTTACCTGAAGTCCGTTGCCATCGCCCCCGCCGAACTGGAGGGCGCCTTCGAAGAGGGTATCGGCTTCGACGGATCGGCCATCGAGGGCTTCGCCCGGGTCTCCGAGGCCGATATGGTCGCCCGTCCGGATCCGTCCACCTTCCAGGTGCTGCCGTGGGCCACCAGCAAGGGCCATCAGCACTCCGCGCGGATGTTCTGCGATATCACCATGCCCGACGGCTCCCCGTCCTGGGCCGACCCGCGCCACGTGCTGCGCCGTCAGCTGAACAAGGCGGGCGATGTGGGCTTCAGCTGCTACGTGCATCCGGAGATCGAATTCTTCCTGCTGGAGAACGGTCCGCTGGACGGCTCGCGGCCGACCCCGGCCGATAACGGCGGCTTCTTCGACCAGGCCGTGCACGACGCCGCGCCGAACTTCCGCCGCCACGCCATCGACGCGCTCGAATCGATGGGCATCTCGGTGGAGTTCAGCCATCATGAGGGCGCGCCCGGCCAGCAGGAGATCGATCTGCGCTACGCCGACGCGCTGTCCATGGCCGATAACGTGATGACCTTCCGCTACCTGATCAAGGAAGTGGCCATCGACGAGGGTGTGCGCGCGACGTTCATGCCCAAGCCGTTCGCCGAATATCCGGGTTCGGCCATGCACACGCATATGAGCCTGTTCGAGGGTGAGGCGAACGCCTTCCACGATCCGGACGATCCGATCAACCTGTCGGAGACGGCGCGCGCGTTCATCGCGGGCATTCTGGAGCACGCGCCGGAGATCAGCGCGATCACCAACCAGTGGGTGAACTCCTACAAGCGGTTGATCCACGGCGGCGAGGCGCCGACGGCCGCGTCGTGGGGTCGGTCGAACCGGTCGGCGCTGGTCCGGGTGCCGATGTACACGCCGAACAAGTCGTCCTCGCGCCGGGTCGAGATCCGCAGCCCAGATTCCGCGTGCAACCCGTACCTGACCTTCGCGGTGCTGCTCGCGGCCGGTCTGCGCGGTATCGAGAAGGGCTACACGCTGCCGCCGGAGGCCGAGGACGACGTATGGTCGCTCACCGCCGCCGAGCGGCGCGCCATGGGCTTCCGCGAGCTGCCCGGCACGCTGGACGAGGCGCTGCAGGCGATGGAGCGTTCGGAGCTGGTGGCCGAGACGCTCGGCGAGCACGTCTTCGACTTCTTCCTGCGCAACAAGCGCCGAGAGTGGGCCGATTACCGCAGCCAAGTGACGCCTTATGAGCTAAAGGAGTACCTGGGCCTCTGAGTATCGCGCTGCGATTCGATGAGGGTTGGTGGTCGGGCGGCGGGTGGGTCTGAGAGCAGAAGCGCATACCGCCCGCTTGGGCGGTATGCGCATAATGTCACAGTTGCGGGTGCCATTGGCATGTCGTTGGTCAATGACAGGTAATTTGAACTTTATGGTCCGGCCACCGTCTGCCCGCTCCGCTGTTCCAGGTGTCGGTCGGCTCGGATTGCTCGAGCCGTCGGCCGCCGATTCGTTACGCGAATTGGCCTGGGACAACGTCGAAAGCGTTCCCGTCCTCTGGGCGCTATCCCGCGCGCCCGACGCCGATCTGGCGCTGAACACGCTGGTCAAGCTGCGGGAAGGACTCGGAACCGACTGGGCGGCTTTGGATTCCGTGCTGCGCACCGATACGTCGTTACGTGGCAGGCTTTTCGCGCTGCTCGGTTCGTCGAGTGCGTTCGCCGATCATCTCGTTGCCACGCCCGGGTCCTGGGAACTGTTGCAGCGCTTGGGTTTGCCGACGCGTGACGAGGTATTCGCCGAACTGCTGGACGCGGTGGGCGCGGTTCCGGAGAACGGTCCGTACGCCGGGCCCAACCTGTTCCGCGCGACGGTCGCCGGGCCCGAGGCTGTTCCGTTGCTGCGCAAGCGGTATCGCGATCAGCTGATGCTGCTCGCCGCGCTCGACCTGGCGGCCACCGTGGAGAACGAGCCGGTGCTGCCCTATCAGGTCGTCGGCCGCCACCTGACCGACCTGGCCGATGCCGCGCTCACCGCGGCGCTCGCCGTCGCGATCGCGCGGGTGTGCAAGGGCGGGCCGTGCCCGGTGCGGCTCGCGGTGATCGCCATGGGCAAAAGCGGTGCGCGCGAGCTCAACTACGTCAGCGATGTCGACGTGGTGTTCGTCGCCGAACCCGCCGACGCCACCGCGACCCGGCTGGCCGCCGAGATGATGAGCGTGGCGAGCGCGGCCTTCTTCGAGGTGGACGCGGCGCTGCGGCCGGAGGGCAAGGCGGGTGCGCTGGTGCGCACGCTGGAATCGCATCTGGCGTACTACCGGCGATGGGCGCGGACCTGGGAGTTCCAGGCGCTGTTGAAGAACCGGCCGATGACCGGCGATATCGCGCTGGGCGAGCAGTACCGCGACGCGATCATGCCGATGGTGTGGGCCGCGTCCGAACGCCCGGACTTCGTCGCCGACGTGCAGGCCATGCGCAGGCGGGTGGAGGATCTGGTGCCCGCCGAATTGCGCGAGCGTGAGCTGAAACTCGGGCACGGCAGCCTGCGCGATGTCGAATTCGCGGTGCAGCTACTGCAATTGGTGCACGGCCGGGTCGACGAGACGCTGCATGTGCAGGGCACCGTCGAGGCGCTCACCGCGCTGGCCGCGGGCGGTTACGTCGGCCGCGACGACGCTGCGAACCTCACCGCCTCCTACGAATTCCTGCGCCTGCTCGAACACCGATTGCAGTTGCAGCGGCTGAAGAGAACGCACACACTGCCCGCCGCCGACGACGAGGAGGGCATGCGCTGGCTGGCCCGCGCCGCGCATATCCGGCCGGACGGCAGGCAGGACGCGGTCGGCGTGCTCACCGCCGAGATCCGCCGTAATGCGGTGCGGGTGCGGCGATTACACGCGAAGCTGTTCTACCGGCCGCTGCTGGAATCGGTGGTGCGGCTGGATCCGGACGCGCTGCGGCTCAGCCCCGACGCGGCCGTGCGTCAGCTGGCGGCGCTCGGCTATGCCGCGCCGGAAAACGCGCTCGGGCACCTGAAGGCGCTCACCGGCGGTGTCTCGCGCAAGGGGCGCATACAGGCGCTGCTGCTGCCGACCCTGCTCGAATGGCTCGGTGACACACCGAATCCCGATGCCGGGCTGCTCGCGTACCGCAGGGTGTCCGAGGGCCTCGACGACCAGATCTGGTTCCTGCGCGAACTGCGCGACGAGGGCGCCATCGCGCAGCGGCTGATGATCGTGCTCGGCTCCTCGGAGTACCTGCCGGATCTGCTGATCAACGCGCCCGACACCATCCGCATGTACGCCGACGGGCCCGGCGGCCCGCTGCTGCTGAGCCCGCGCCCGGAGGATGTCGCGAGCGGCATCCTCACCGCCGCCGCCCGCTACGAGGATCCGAATCGCGCTGTCGCGGCGGCCCGTTCGCTGCGCAGGCACGAACTGGCCCGGGTCGCCTCCGCGGATCTGCTCGGCATGCTCGACGTGCCCGCGGTGTGCGGGGCGCTGTCCTCGGTGTGGGTCGCGGTGCTGGAGGCGTCGCTGCAGGCGGTGATCCGGTCCACCGAGGCCGAACTGGGCGCGCAGGCGCCCGCCGATCTCGCGGTGATCGGCATGGGCAGGCTCGGCGGCATGGAACTCGGCTACGGTTCGGACGCCGACGTGCTGTTCGTCTGCGATCCGCGGCCCGGCGAGGACGAGACCAAGGCCGTCAAATGGGCGATCGGCGTCGCCGAGCGGGTGCAGCGGATGCTCGGCGCGCCGAGCACCGATCCGCCGCTGCACGTCGACGCCGGGCTGCGGCCCGAGGGCCGAAACGGTGCGCTGGTCCGGACTTTGGCCGCGTACCAGGTCTATTACGAGCAGTGGGCGCAGCCGTGGGAGGTGCAGGCGCTGCTGCGCGCGCACCAGGTGGCGGGCGATCAGCAGCTCGGGCTGCGCTTCCTGCACGTCATCGACAAGGTGCGCTATCCGGAGGGCGGCGTTTCGGCCGAGGCGGTGCGCGAGATCCGCCGGATCAAGGCCCGGGTGGATTCGGAACGCCTGCCGCGCGGGGCGAATCCGGCGACGCACACCAAACTGGGCCGCGGCGGGCTCGCCGATATCGAGTGGACCGTGCAGTTGCTGCAGCTGCGGCACGCGCACGATGTGCCCGCGCTGCACAATACGTCGACGCTGGAATCGCTGGATGTGATCGAGCGGACCGAGCTGCTCACCGCCGAGGATGTCGCGCTGCTGCGGGAATCCTGGCTCACCGCGACGAAGGCGCGCAACGCGCTGGTGCTGGTGCGCGGCAAACCGGCCGATCAATTGCCCGGCCCCGGGCGGCTGCTCTCGGCGGTCGCCAAGGTGGCGGGCTGGCCGAACGACGATGGCAGCGAATTCCTGGACAACTACATGCGGGTGACGCGCCGGGCGAAGGCGGTGGTGGAGCGGGTATTCGGGGCGTGAGCCGCGATATCCACACAAGATCGGCACAGCTCGGCCACCGCCGACACATATCGCCCGCTTAGGGTTTCGGACATGCGAATGTGGTTGCGGCGGTTGGTGCTCGGGGCGGGTTGGTGCGCGGTCTTCGCGGGAATCGCCGGAATCGCACTGCATTTCGGATCGGGGCGGCGGCAGTCGACGGTGCTGCTGGCGGCGGGCGCACCGTATCTGATGGCTGCGGCGCTGGCCGGATTCGTGTTGTGCGCGACGACGCGTGCCTGGCGCAGCGCGGTGCTCGCCGGTGGGGTAGTGGTGGCCGTGATAGGCACCTGCGTGCCGTGGTTCGTCGCCGACGGCAAGGCGGCCACCGGTATAGCGGTGAATGTCCTGCAATCGAATCTGCGGCACGGCAACGGGGATGCGGAGACGCTGGTGCGTGCGGTGCGTGCGGAATCGGTGGATCTGCTGACCCTGGAAGAACTGACCCAGGCCGAGGTGGACCGGCTGGCCGCGGCGGGCATCGAACAGGTGCTGCCCTACCGATATGCGCAGCCGACGGCGCAGGGCGGTGGCGGCAGCGGAATCTACAGCCGTTATCCGTTGCGGGACACCAGGAAATACGACGGCTTCGTGCTGAACAACCTATCCGCGACGATGGAACACCCTGAGCGCGGCCCGATTTCGGTATTCGCCTTCCACCCGGTACCGCCGACGGCCGATTTCACGATCTGGCGCACGGAATTGGGACGGATCCGGGAAATCCTCGACGCCGCGCCGGGTCCGGCGATAGTCGGCGCGGATTTCAATGCGACCCGCGATCATTCGCAATTCCGCGACCTACTGACCGGCCGGTTCGCCTCGGCCGCCGATCAGGCCGGCGCCGGTTGGTTGCCGACCTTTCCCGCGGACCGGCGCTGGGGTCCGGTGATCGGCATCGATCATGTGCTCGTCGCGGACGGTAATACGGAAGATATTCGGACACTGACGATTCCGCGTTCGGATCATCGGGCTCTGTTGGCGCGGCTGCGGATGACGCGTTGATCCAGCCCCGCCCGACGCGCCGATTCCGATACGTACACCAGCCCCGTCGCTATTACGATGAGACGGGCTCGGCGGCGGGCGGTACCGGGCGGGACTTGGGGAGGATTGAATGACAGCCTTGGGGCGGAATCCGATGATGACTACCAAGCGGTTGCGTTTCGCGGCACTCGCGGTGCTGCTCATGGTCACCGCGGCAGTGACGGGCTGCGGGCAAACCGCGACGGTCGGCACCCCGGCGCCCCCGTCCAGTGCCGAAAACCCGTGGCAGCTGGCCGCGGGCGCGGCATCGAACACGGGCGCCAAGGGCCCGAACGGCCCCCGCCCCGGCGTCCCGGACGCCAACCGCACCGCGGAGAACGGCGACGGCGGGCAATACGACAAGCTCTCGCTCAACGCCCTCGCCGATCTCGACGAATTCTGGACCACCGAATACGGCAAGAACTTCTCCGGCACGTTCACGCCGGTCACCCGCTACATCTCCTGGGACGCCAACGCGTCCAAGGAAAAATCGGTGACCTTCTGCCGCGCCAACACCTACCACGTGGTGAACGCCGCCTACTGCGACCTCGACCACACCATCGGCTGGGATCGCGGAGTGCTGCTGCCCGCGCTGGTGAAGCGGTACGGCCCGATGTCGGTGGTGATGGTGCTCGCCCACGAATACGGTCACTCGGTGCAGTCGCAGGCCAAACTCAACGGCTACCGCACCCCGACGCTGGTGCTCGAACAGCAGGCGGACTGCTTCGCCGGAGTGTTCATGCGCCAAGTGGCGGAAGGCAAGTCGAAGCATTTCACGCTGAACACCACCGACGGGCTCAATTCCGTACTGGCCACCACGGTCGCGGTGCGCGACAAGGATCCGAACAATCCGAGGAACGTGCACGGTTCGGCGTTCGAGCGGGTCACCGCGCTGCAGATCGGTTGGAACGACGGCGCTCCCGGCTGCAAGAAGATCGACAAGGCCGAGATCACCCAGCGCCGAGGCACTTTGCCGACCACCTTCGAACCGGGTGATCAGGATCAGCAGCTGCCGGTCGACCAGCCGTCGCTTACGCTCACCAGCCAGGCTCTCGCGAAGATCTTCCCGCTGAAAACTCCGCCTCAGTACGACTTTTCGGGTCTGGTGCGCAACTGCCCGCAGGTGACGCCGACGGATCCGGTGTCCTACTGCCCGAATTCGAACAAGATCGGCGTCGATCTGCCGACGCTGGCCAAGCGCGGCGCGTCGATGGTCGACAAGGATCCGCTCGGCGCGACGGTATCCGGCAACTACGCCGCATTCGTCGTCTTCATCTCCCGCTATGTCCTTGCGGTGGAACAGGATCGGAAGCTGTCGCTGACCGGCGCCGACACCGCGGGCCTGCGCACCGCGTGCCTGTCCGGCGTCGCCACCGCCAAACTCGCCGACCCGAGCAGTGATCCGCGCCTGACCGCGGGCGATCTGGATGCCGCGGTATCCGGGCTGCTCGCCGACGGCGCGGCGGCCGCCGACGTCGACGGTAAGGTCGCCGCCAGCGGCTACGAACGCCTGGAGGCGTTCCGCTCCGGCGTCCTCGACGGCGAATCCGCCTGCCTCAGCAAGTACAAATAGTCACAGGTGGGCCCGCCCGCAGCCAGGCGACAGTCACAGGTGGGCCTGCAGCCAGGCGGCAGTCATAGGTGGGCTCGCGGCCCGGCGGCAATCACAGGTCGGCCCGCAGCCCGGCGGCAATGACAGGTCGGCCCGCGGCCAGGTGACAGTCACAGGTGAGCCCGCGGCCCGGCGGCAATCAGAGATGCGCCTGTAGCCAGGCGACCACATCGCCGAGCACCTTGTCCTGTTCGGGTTCGTTGAAGATCTCGTGATAGAGGCCCTCGTACCGGATGACGGTGAGATCCTTTGCGGCGGCGCCACGTTCGATCATATCGGTGCTGGTCGGCGCGGCCAGCGCGTCGGCGGTGCCGTGCAGCACCAGCAGCGGCACCGTGAGCCGGTTCAGCCGCTGTTTGACCGTCGCCGTGGCATTGAGGATTTCGGTCGCGGTGCGGGCGGGCAGCGGGCCGCGGTAGACCAGCGGATCGCTGTCGTATGCCCGGACGACGGCGGGGTCCCGGCTGATCATCGACGAATCCAGGGTCAGCACACCGAGATTCGGGGTGAGGCGGCTCAGCACCGGAGCGAACAGGCGCTGCACCGGATTGCCGACCGGGATATCCAGCGGCGGCGCGGAGAGCACGATGCCCGCCACATCGATCGGTGCGCGGGTGGCCAGATACAGGATGACGAGGCTGCCCATCGAATGCCCGACGAGAAACCTTGGCACGCCGGGATGTTCGCGCCGGGCGATATCGAGCATGGCCGCGACATTGTCGGCGGCGCCGTCCATGGAACCGATATTGGCCTTACCGCCCGCCGACTTGCCGTGGCCGATGTGATCGAGCGCGTAGGTCGCGAAACCCGCATCGGCGAAACGCTTTCCGACGTGCGCGTAGCGGCCGGAATGTTCGGCGACGCCGTGCACAAGCACGATGGCGGCCGTTACCTCGGTATCCGGCAACCAGGCGCGCCAGGCGACACGGCTGCCTTTACCGTCGAAATCGCCGGTGCGTTCGCTTGCCCTCGGCTCGGTTGTCATGGCGCTCCTGCATCTGGAGTCATGGCGGTCAGTCCTGGTGCACGGTCACCGAATCGTGCGCCAGCCGGTCGATGAGCCGCCGGTTGAATTCGATGAGTCGAGCGTAGTTGACCAGCGAGATCCGCTCGTCGGTTCCGTGGATCGTCGCCAGGTCGGCGGCGGTGAGCACGATGGGGGCGAAGTTGCAGCGGGTCTCGGCCAGGTCGTCGTAGTACCGGGAATCGGTCGCGCCGGGGACGATGCCGGTGGTCACCGCGATGCCCGGGACGATGGCGGTGGTCAGCTCCGCGATCATCCCGAAAGACGGACCCGGCCCGGTGCGCCGCGACGGCTCGGACGACATGCCGACCAGATCGAGTTCGACGCCGGGATCGCGCACCACCCTGCGGCAGTGCTCCAGCACCCCGGCCACCGAATCTCCGGGCAGGATACGGAAATTCACCAGCGCCTCGGCATACTGGGGCAGCACGTTCGACTGCACGCCGCCGCGGATGACGGTCGGCGCGGTGGTGGTGCGCACCAGCGCCTCGGTCTGCGGCCGCGCCGCGAGCACCCGGGTGACCAGCGGCCCCGCGTAATCGGCGAAGCGCATCAGCTTGCGGCGGGCCTCCGGCATGTGGTCGCGCAACCGCAGCAGCATGTCCGTGACCACCGGCGTCATCCGCAGCGGCATCGGATGATCCTGGACGCGGGCGACGGCCCTGGCGATCCGGCCGACCGCGGTCTGCCCGCCCGGCATGGACGAATGCCCGCCCACCGCCGAAACACGCAATCGGACTGTGGCATAACCCTTCTCGCCCACCATGATGCCGGCGACCGGGATATCGATACCGTCGGCGATGCCCTCGGTGATCACCCCGCCCTCGTCGAGCAGGAGATCGGCGCGCACGCCCTCCGCCCGCAGGTGCGCGGCCATCGCGGCCGCGCCCGTACCGCCGAACGCCTCCTCGTCGTGCCCGAAGGCGAGATAGACGGTCTGCCGCGGCCGCACCCCGGCGGCCAGCGCGGCCTCCACCGCCTCCAGGATCGCGAGCACCCGGCTCTTGTCGTCGATCGCGCCACGGCCCCAAACGAATTCGTCGTCGACGACGCCCGCGAACGGCGGATGGGTCCAGCCGTCGCGATCGTCGGCGGGCACCACGTCGAGGTGCGCCAGCAGAATGGCCGAGACACCCGGCTCGGCGCCCGCCCAGCGGTACAGCCTGCTGTGGCCGAACATGCGCAGTTCCAGCTCGGTGTGCACCCGCGGAAAGGACCGCTCCAGATGCGCACCGAGCCGGACGAATTCGCGCTGTGATTCCGGAGATGTCTCGGCCTGCGCCGGGTGTGCGCTGGGGTGGCCGGACTCGTCCTGTGGTCCCGGAGACGCAGCCTGCGCCAGGTGCGCGCTGGGGTGGCCGGACTCGTCCTGTGGTCCTGAAGACACAGCCTGCGCCAGGTGCGGACCGAGCCCGACGGGTTCCTGCCTTGGCCCAATAGACACAGCCTGCGCGCTGACCCCCTGCTCAGCCGAGACAGTGGCGCAGCGCAGCGCGGCGGCCAGGCGCTCGGCTATCTCGCGGTCGGCAGGGTTCATCGGTCACCGGTACGGCTCGGCAGATTCATCGGCACCACTGCATTGTTCACCAGCGCGGGATCGATCGGGATCGTCTTCTCGGCGCGCCATTTCGTGATGCCCTCGCCGATTCCGCCCGGCAGGTCGCCGTGCCGGTAGGCGGACAGCAGCGGCAGTTCCGCGGTCGCCGCGGTGACGGTGACCCGCGCGTTGGTCGCCGCATGCGCCCACTGATCGTCGACGACATCGGTGATCCGGATGCCGATCCGGTGTCCGGCGGCGATCGGCCAATCCTGGGCGAGCAGCCGGATCTGCGGCTTACCATCGCCGACGGGTGCGATGCCGCGGGTGATGACGGTGGCGGTGCCCGCCGGATCGATGTCGTACACCTCGGCCGTAATGCTCGCCGCCGCAGGGCCGTTCACCTGCGCCGACACCGACGGCGCGCCCGCGATGTGCTGCTCCTGAGCCAAAGGTTCGGAGATGGACCAGATTTCGCGGTCCGGTCCGGGGATCAGGCCGCGGTCGGTGTATTCGCCGGTGCGCAGCGTGATCGGAACCCGCTGGGAATCCGCGGGTGGCCAGGCCGTTTCGGAGCGCCACGAGCCGTCGAAGGCGCCGACGGTGACGCGCGGGCCCGGCACCGTCACGTCCCGGCCGGCCACATGCTTGTCGAAGAAGGCGAGCACCTCGCCGTCGAAATTCGGTGTGCCGCATTTGTCGTGGCAGTCGCGGTGGCCCCATTCGCCGAACCAGGCTTTGTGGTCGCCCGGCCCCATCGCGTTCCAGGCATCGAACTGGCGGTTGGCCCTGGTGTTCGGATCGATGAAGCCCTGGATCAGGAAGGTCGGAATCGTGTTGCCGCGCAAGTCGTTCAACAGGTTGCGCTGCTGCCAGAACGAGGTGTCGGCGTTGTGATCGGCGATGCTCTGCGCGTAGCGCGCGTAGCAGTCGCGCGGGCGGCTGATGGCATTGTCCCGGTATTCGGGGAGGTCATCGGGGCGGGGCGGAGTGGACGCGATCAGCAGATGTTCGTATCCGGCCCAGTCACCGGGGCGAATTCCGCTCTCCGTCACCGGTTTTCCGCTGAACTTCCACGCGATGCCCTGCATGTACAGGTAGGAGTTGGGATCGACGACCGCACCGGCGGCCACCACCGCCGCCAAACCCCTTGGCTTGGCGGACAATCCGAGCATGCCGGTCCATGCCTCGTACGAGGTGCCCGCGAGCCCGACCTTGCCGGTGGACCACGGCTGATCCGCGGCCCATTCCACCGCCGTCTTCACATCGATCCGCTCGCTGGGGCCGCCGTAGTCCGGGCAGCCGGTGGAGCCGCCGAAGCCGCCGAGATCGACGATCACATAGGTGTAGCCGGCGTTCAGGAACATCTCGACATTGAGGTTGTCCACCGACGGGCCGCCCTCGGGTCGCGGCACGCTCAGGTACATCAGGTGTGCGCGGTACGGGCTCACCGTCATGATCACCGGTGTTCTGGCGTCGTCGGGAATGCCCGCCGGACGCAGGATGTCGGCGTGCAGCCGGGTGCCGTCAGGCGCGTCGAAGAAGGCCTGCTTCCACTGGTAGGGCACCTTTACCGGAGCCGCGGCCGCGGTGGCCGGGACGGTCGCACCGAGTACGAGCAACAGCCCGAGCAGTACGCGCGACAAGACGGTTCGATCGATCACCATAGGACCATCGAGTTTGCCTCGGACCCGGTCCAGCCCCCAGAACCGGGGGTGGGTTGGGGGTATCCGTTGCCGACTCGCCGGTCTTCGGCCACCCCGCGTTCACCCGGCCCGGCAAACATGGCGGTATGCCGCATGCCGTCGGGGCGCCCGGCCTCGAAAACGTCGACCTGCGTGCGGTGCCCGCGATCGCGCTAGCGCTGCTGGCCGCACTGCTGTTCGCGGTGTCGGCCGCGCTGCAGCAGGGCGCCGCCCGTCAGGCCGCCGCCGACGCCGGGCAGGCGCGTTGGCTGACCGTCGTCGCCATCATCCGCAGGTTGATCGCCGACCGTCGGTGGCTGATCGGGCAGGGCGCGCTGGTCGCCGGGTTCGCGCTGCACGCGGCCGCGCTGCGGCTCGGCGCGATCTCGGTGGTGCAGGCGCTGCTGGTGGTGCAGCTGCTGTTCGCGCTGCCGCTGGCCGCGGCCCGGCGGCGACGCGGGCTGCTGGTGCGGGACTGGGCGGGCACCGTACTGGTATGCACCGGGCTGATCCTGCTGGTGAGTCAGGGCGTACCGGAGCATTCGCAGGTGCGGACCGAGCTGCTGCCGAGGGCCGCGCTCATCGTCGTATTCGCCGTCGGCGGGCTGGTGCTGCTCGGCAGGCCCGCCCGGTCGACCCAACTGCGTTCGGCGATGTTCGCGATCGCGGCGGGCTGCTGCTTCGCCAGCACCGCGGTGCTTGTCGTCGTCGCGACCAACGCACTGCCGCATCCCAGTTGGGCGCTGCTCGGCATCCCCGTCACCACCACCCTCGGCGGCCTGCTCACCCAAGAGGCGTACGCCCGCGGTTCGCTACCCACCGCGCTCACCGCCATGACCATCACCGACCCGGTGCTCAGCTACACGGCGGGCGCAACGCTTTTCACAGTCGCGGTCCATCCGCAACCACTCTGGCTGGCCGGTGCGGCACTACCCGTGCTCGCGGGCATCGCGATGCTGGCGAATTCGCCGACACTACACGATGAGCGCGAGCCGACACCCGATCCGGAACCCGTTGTCCCAGCAGGGGTTTCCTAGCGGCGCGAAGCCGATCACGCGGTGCGCGACGGGCTCTCGTAATCTGCGTACAACGCCAACATCCCCGCGACGGTCGCCGACCACGGAAACCGCTCGGCCGCTGTCCGCGCCGCGATACGGCGTTGCGGCGCAGGCACTTCCAACAGCTCCCGGACCCCTGCGGCCAGCCCGCGCGGTGAACCGTCCGAGACGACACCCGATCCCGGCGCCCCGACGAGTTCACCGGCCGCCCCGGCCTCCGGCACGACGACCGGTGTCCCGCAGGCCAGCGCCTCCAGCACGGCGAGCCCGAAAGTTTCTGCGGGGGAGGGGAATACCGCGATATCGGCGTCGGCCACCAGGGCCGCCATGGTGGCGCGGTCGGTGAGATGCCCGCGGAAGTCGACCGGTAGCCCGGCGGCCAGGCGCTCCATGCGCGGACGCAGTGGACCGTCGCCGATGACGGTCAGCCTGCAGTGGATTCCGGCCGCTCGCAGCTCGCGGACCGCCTCGATGGCGCGTTCGGCGCGCTTCTCCCGTGAAAGCCTGCTCACCAGTACCAGCCGCACCACATCGGCGGCGGAATCGCTTTCGGTGGGCCGGAAGGTGGTCAGGTCGACGCCGAGCGGGATGCGCCGGACATTGGTCGCGCCGATCCTGTCGAATTCGGCGGTGGCGAAATTCGAGGTCACCACCACCTTTTCGGCGCGGACGCAGAGTCGGCGGTTGGCCAGGTCGGCGGCGGCGGCGAGCGGGAAGCCGCGCGGCACCCTGGAACGCAGGATGGCGTCGATGCGCTCGTGTGAGAACAGCACCAGCGGCACCCCGGTGCGTCGGGCCCATGGCGCGAGCCATCGGACGCTGAGCTTATCGCTGCATTCGAGGACATCCGGGTAGAGCCGGTCCAGCACGACGCGGGTGCGGCGCGCGGTCAGCACGTGGTATCCGGCGGCCCCGAATTTGGGGCTGCGCACCGTGATTCGGCGACCGGCCGGGGTCTGTTCGTCGTTGTCGGCGGGCCCCGGCACCACCAGCACCCGCTCGTGACCGGCGACCGTGTAACCGCGCCCGATCTCGTCGACGCAGGTGCGCAACCCGCCGGAAGCGGGGGTGTAGAAGTTGGCCAGTTGGACGATGCGCACTAGCCGACCGCCGATCCGACCAGGTCGGCATAGGTGCTCGCCTGCGCGCCCGCCGTGAGTGCCGCGTCCACGGCTCGCAGCGTAGTCTCCCGCAGCCCCGGACGGGTGAGGTCGTCGGGATGCAGGGCGAGCCGCACCAGCCCGCCGCGGACCGCGGTGCGCCGGGCGAGCCGCTCGAACAGATCGGCGCCGAGCCGCTCCGACCAACCGCCGCCGGGACGGTGCGAGAGCGCGAAGCCGCGGTGCAGTCGCCCGGTGCGCAGCTCCTTCGCGCCGAAGTGATTGGTGGTGTGGGTGAATCCGGCATCGCGCAGCGCGCGCTCCGCCGCGGGCGATGCCAGCCAGCCCGGTGGGGTGAAACCCGTTGTGGACAGCCCGAATTCGGACATGACCGCGGTGGCCGCGCGCAGCTTCGCCGCCGCGGTCGCGGCATCGAGCGCGGCGAATTCGGCCGCGCCTCGCGCGACGGCCCGGCCGACGGCGCGGCGGGCCAGCGGACCCTCCGATCCGGCGCGGTGGATCCAGCCGTGCACCATCAGCTCATCGCCTCCCGCCCGCCGCTCCCGGAGGAATGCCGCGTAATCCGGATGGTCGGCGAGCCGTTCGCCACGCCACGGACCCGGGATCACCAGCAGCGACACCGGAATGCCGAAGGCATCCGCGTCGTCGCACCAGCGCGCCGTCTGCGCCGCACTCGCCGGTGCGACGTCATGGATGCTCACCACCAACCGCGCACACACGCCCGGAAGGTAACACCGCCCGGTAGCCGCAACTTGAACACCAAGGTGGTGTCGTTTGAAGATCATCATTCGCGTCCACCCGATTACCGGACCTTCGCACTTGCCGAATTTCATTTGCCGCGGTGGCCGCCGATTACCCGGATCGGTGGCGAGAAGTTCATGCGAATCTGCTATGGCCGAAGGTGAACGGGGTAGGCGGGCAAGGGAATTCGAGTAGTGTCCCAGGCGGCGCGGCGTATGATCGGGCCAATGCGAGTTCCCGGGGGAAATATGAGTGAGCCGGTGACCGCGGACTGGGACGGGTTCGTGCGAGCACTGGCGCGCTGTTTGAACGAACTACCCAGCCGGGCGACCCTGATCATCGCGGCGCCCGGCAATCGCTATGTGCAATTCGTGCAGTACGACATCAAACTTTCCGCCGAACTCACCGGCAATCAGTATCTGGCTCGGCCGATTTCGGAAGACGCCGCCAAGGCGCTGCGCGATTACGGTTGGACCGAGCCCGCGGTGGATAATTGGACCCGCACCCTTTTCTGGCCGATTTCCGGCAAAGGCATGCTCGCGTTCGCCCGTTCGGTGGCATACGGCCTGCACGACGCGCTCGGCGTGCGGACCCCGGCCGAACTGCGCGCCATGGGCTGGACCGAGGCATCCGGTGATCTGGATCTCACCGTGCTCGGGCCCATCGGCCGGCGCGGACTGAACTGACCTGCCGCCGCTCGGCGGTTTCGCGCCGCTCACTAAGCTGGACGGTATGGCAGCAGGTAAGCCCACCAAGGAAGCGAAGGCCGCGGCGAAAGCGGCCCGCAAGCAGCAGTCGAAGGAACGCCGTCAGCAGCTGTGGCAAGCGTTCCAGATGCAGCGCAAGGAAGATAAGCTGCTGCTGCCGCTGATGATCGGCGCGCTGGTGGGCAGCATCGTGGTGTTCCTGGTGCTCGGCCTGATCTTCGGGCTGTCCTGGTTCCTGGTGCCGGTGGGTGTGCTGCTCGGCGTGCTGCTGGCGTTCATCATCTTCGGCCGCCGGGTGCAGAAGAACGTGTATGCCAAGGCGGAGGGCCAGGCGGGCGCCGCGGCATGGGTGCTGGACAACCTGCAGGGCAAGTGGCGGGTGAGCAACGGTATCGCCGCGACGACGCAGCTGGACGCGGTGCACCGGGTGATCGGCCTGCCCGGCGTCATCCTGGTCGCCGAGGGCGCCCCGCAGCGGGTGAAATCCCTGCTGGCACAGGAGAAGAAGCGGACGGCGCGGCTGGTCGGCGACACCCCGATCTACGACATCATCATCGGCAACGAGGAGGGCCAGGTCCCGCTCAAGGACCTGCAACGACACCTGACCAAGCTGCCGCGCAATATCGACGCCAAGCGGATCGATCTCATCGAAGGCCGTCTCGCCGCGCTCAACTCGCGCACCGGCCCGGCGCTGCCGAAGGGCCCGATGCCGACGGGCGCGAAGATGCGCGGCGTGCAGCGCACCATCCGCCGTCGCTGATCGGCGAACCCGTCAAGGCCCGTATCCCGCTTGGGAATACGGGCCTTCGCGCTATTCAGCCGCGGTAAGCGATTTCAGCGGGCACGGACCAGCGCGGTGCCGGTGGCCCTGTCGTGCATGCCACGCCCGTCCGCGTCGGTGAACAGCGCGGGCACCACGAACACCAGCAGCGCCTGGCGGGCCAGCGCGCGCACCAGGCCGACACCCACCGGCGCATCGATCCGAATGGTCCGCAGCCGCAGGAAGTACTGGCCCGGTGTGTAACCGAACAGCGTCACCGCGCCGACGCCGATCACGAACCACACCAGCAGCGTCAGGCTGGAGGTCGAGCCGCCGCGCACGAACAGCGCGGAAATGCCGAGCGCGATAAGCCAATCCACGAGCAGCGCGACCACCCGGCGACCCAGCCCGACCAGCGAACCGGCGCCCTCGCGCGGGAGACCGAGCAGTTCGCCCGGATAGTCGGAGGTCGGCGAATCACCGGATTCCGCGGAAGGTCCGGAAAGCCAGGAGCCGGTCGTACGTCCCATACCTTCAGGATAGGGGAGCGTCTCGCGCCGGAAATCCGGCCCGGCGCGGGCGGCCGGGGCACGACACACATCGAGCAACTACCCAGTGCCTGTTGCCCATTCATAGCCGGGTGGCAGGATCTAGCATGCTGTTCGCTCCGGGCGGGCAAACCCGCCCGGTCAGCCGCACGTGTAACACTGGCGAAACACAGTCTTGACTACTGGGAAACTTCGCGTCCATAGCGTCAGGTCGCGACGTGCCCATGCAATCGACACTCGCTGGGAACCGATCCGTTAAGGAGAACAAGTGACGTTCAGCACGGCCGACGAGGTCATCAAATACATCAAAGAAGAGGAGGTCGAATACGTCGACATCCGCTTCAGCGATCTTCCGGGTGTGCAGCAGCACTTCTCGATCCCGGCCAAGGCGTTCACCGCTGACCTCGCCGAAGAAGGACTAGCCTTCGACGGCTCCTCCGTTCGTGGTTTCCAGTCCATCGACGAGTCGGACATGCTGCTGCTGCCCGACTACGGCACCGCCCGCATCGACCCGTTCCGCGCGGCGAAGACGCTGAACCTCAACTTCTTCGTACACGATCCGTTCACTCGCGAGGCCTACAGCCGCGACCCGCGTAACGTCGCGCGCAAGGCGGAGGAGTACCTGAAGAGCACCGGCATCGCCGACACCGCGTACTTCGGGCCCGAGGCGGAGTTCTACATCTTCGACTCGATCCGCTACGACTCGGCCATGAACGGCGCCTTCTACGAGATCGAATCGATCTCCGGCTCCTGGAACACCGGCGCCGAATTCAACCCGGACGGCACGCTGAACCGCGGCTACAAGGTTCGTAACAAGGGCGGCTACTTCCCGGTCGCGCCGTACGACCACTATGTCGACCTGCGCGACAAGATCTCCACCAACCTGCAGAACGCCGGTTTCGAACTGGAGCGCGGCCACCACGAGGTCGGCACCGCGGGCCAGGCCGAGATCAACTACCGGTTCAACACCCTGCTCTCCGCCGCCGACGACCTGCAGCTGTTCAAGTACATCGTCAAGAACACCGCGTGGGCCGAGGGCAAGACCGTCACCTTCATGCCGAAGCCGCTGTTCGGTGACAACGGCTCGGGTATGCACGTGCACCAGTCGCTGTGGAAGGACGGCAAGCCGCTGTTCCACGACGAGGCCGGCTACGGCGGTCTTTCGGATCTGGCGCGCTGGTACATCGGCGGCATCTTGCATCACGCGCCGTCGCTGCTGGCGTTCACCAACCCGACCGTGAACTCCTACCACCGCCTGGTTCCCGGCTACGAGGCCCCGATCAACCTGGTGTACTCGCAGCGCAACCGCTCCGCGGCCGTGCGCATCCCGGTCACCGGCAACAACCCGAAGGCCAAGCGCATCGAGTTCCGCGCGCCGGACTCCTCGGGCAACCCGTACCTGGCGTTCGCCGCCATGATGATGGCGGGCCTGGACGGCATCAAGAAGAAGATCGAGCCGGCCGCCCCGGTCGACAAGGACCTCTACGAGCTGCCGCCCGAGGAGGCCAAGAACATCCCGCAGGCGCCCACCAGCCTGTCGTCCGTCATCGACCGGCTCGAGCAGGACCACGACTACCTCACCGAGGGTGGCGTCTTCACCGACGACCTGATCGAAACCTGGATCCAGCTCAAGCGCGACAACGAGATCGCCCCGGTGAACCTCCGTCCGCACCCGTACGAGTTCGAACTCTACTTCGACGTGTAAGTCGTTGTAGCACAAGACGCTACGGCCAAAGACCCTCCCGCAACGGCGCGGGAGGGTCTTTTTCTTTCTTGGTATCGGCGCGGGCCTTCTCGATCGGGCTCGTGCCCACGCACGCCGGGTGTCATCGGCGCGGAGATTGCGTTGGGGCGAGGGGCTTCGGATCCGAATAGGATTGGGTGGAAGCAATCTCGGGGAGGGTGCCGTGGTGCAGTTCTTGCGGCCGTATGCGATCGATCTGGGCGGGGTGCGATGCGTCGGGGCCTATGGGGGTGAGTTCGCGGATGTGGTTGCGGCCGAGGTGGGGAGTTGTTCGGTCCGCTGGACGGGTTGCTGCGCGAACGTGGTTCGGCGCTGACCGGGCGGGATGTGTTGCGGCAGTTGCTCTGTGGTGAAGCGCAGCAGGTCGATCTCGGGGCGTGCTACGGATATGCGCTGCATCTGCTGTGTGAGTACGGCGGGTGCGCGCTGTCCGGTTGGGCGGTGCGGGCGGGCTGGTCGGATGCGGTGCGGGACGGATTGGCCGCTGTGGGGGTGGATTTCGATCCGATGCTTTTGGTCGGCTCGGGTGCTCCGGTCGAATTGCCGCCCTACGATGGGCCGCCCCGGATCGGATCGCTTACTCGCGGCGAAATCTCCGCGTTATCAAACGAATTCGCTGGTTTGCGGTCGGCGCGCCTGCGCGACCGGCAGATTGCCGAAGCGGTGGACGAACTGCTCGACTGGTTGCAGATCTGCCTCGACCGGGATCTCGATCTGATGTGCTTTCTACTGTAGGCCTGATCGAAACCGGCTCCGGCGCAACAGTTCGAGGCGGGTCTCTACGCGACCGGGTACTCGGCGTGGGGTTGGACTGTGGCTCTCAAACGACCGGCACCCAAACGAGTTCGGCGGATCCGTCCCATCGGTCGGTGCTCCAAGCCCAGATCAAATCCGCCACCGTCCGCGGGTCACGCACCGTCGTGCCGACATGCTCGTCGTCACGAACCTCCAGGCGATAGTCGTCGGGTGCGTTGCGATAGGTCTGGATGAACGAGTCGGTCCCGGCTTTGTCGACGGTCAGGAACGGCGCCGACGCCAGTTCGGCCAAGCGCGGCAACCAGTTTCGCAATCGGCGGTGCGTCAGCGTCGAGAACGTCCTGACGCCGCCGAGGCTCACTCGCACGTCACGCCGCATCTCCACCGGACCGAGCGTGCCGTCCCCGGCGTCGTACAGCAGATATGCGGTATCCGCGAGCAATTCCTCCAGCGCCGCCAACATTCGCCACCCCGCGTGGTCCGGCACCGCCACCCGCAGACAATCCCCGACGATCTCGAATGTCGCGGGCGCGTTCCACACCGGCATCGCGGTATTCCAGTCACACACCCCGGCAGCGATCGGCGTGAGCGCAGGGTCTTCCGCCTGGCCCCGCTGCGAATCGATGTGTGCGGCAACGTCATCCGTCGTGGCCGCGACCCCCGGCGGCAACACCGCGAACTCGTAGCCCATGCAATCAACCTAACTGGTGTCCAGCTCGGTTCGGAGTTATCCGCGCCGACCCACTTCCCCGCCCGCCTCGGGGTCTCCCGCCCTCAGACCGGCTATTTGATTGTCCAGCCCGACGTCGCCGAGTTCCTTGCCACCCGCGACGGTGTCGAACGCATCGGGCTCGAGTCCGGTCAGCAGCTTGTCGGGGTTGTCGAACTTCATATCTTTCATTTCGTGAGCCAGATGACGATTGTGCAGAACGTGGTCCAGCATCTCCTTGAAGAGTTCCGCATTGTCCTCTTCGGTGTTCGTGTACATCTTCACGGCAAGTCCCAGATCGCCGAAAAGACCTCTGGCCCACCCGATGCATTCGTCGAGTTCGGTCAGGCGCTGGTCGCAGGCCGATTTCCAGGTTTGCACCACCTCATAGGCCTGTGCTGACGTTCCGAGCGCGTCATTGGGCAGGTCTCTCGCGTCGTGTATGAACTTCTTCACATCCGCGAGGGCGCCATCGGCTATCGTGCCGACGTATCTCTGCTCGCCTTCGAGCCCGAAGCGCAAGAGCCCTACCGCCTCGGGCTTTTCGGTTTCCGCCCCCTGCCCGGTCGGTTTCTTGAATTGGGCCGCTGCCGCCCAAGCCTTGACCAGCGGCAGGATCTCGGTCGTGATCCGGTTCTGCTGGCCGTACACGAAGCTCAGGAAATCCTGTTCGGCAGCACGGCATTTGCTCACGGCATTTCCGTACTCCACCTGTTCCTGTTGCTGCTGCGGTGTCAGCTCGCCCGTCAGCGGGCTTCCGCTCAGAACTTTCCGCGCAGCCGACTGCGTATCCGCGCCGACCGCGGCGGCCCGCTTGAATATGTCGCTGGTGATGGTGTCCATATGGTCGGATACCGCCGAGGAACCACCCACGATCGGCGGGCCCATCGGTGTATAACCGCTGGCGGCTTCCGGCAGCACGCCGGGCCTGTCTGGATAAGCTCGATCATCGGTGGTGGTGTCCAGCCGGTCCATCCGCAGGATCAAATCGGCCAGCGCAGCGTAATTATCGTGCACACCACGCGTTATGGCGATATAGGTGTCCGCCGCGCCGCCGCGCCAAGGAACCCCACAGCCGGGATGTGACTGCAGCCGTATCTGGCTGCCGCCGATAGCGTCTCGCGCGAAGAACATCCTCTGCTGCGCCTCCTGGACGGCGCTGCCTGCCGCCACCAGTGCCTGCTCGTTCCAGTCCATCGACGCGAGCACCTCGTCTATCGAGGTGTCCTTGCCCCAGCCGGGGTCGTGTCGCTCACCCGCGTTCCGCGGCGCCCGGGTGCTCTCTCGGGCGATCTTCGCCAGCGCCTGCCGCAATGTGGCGAGAGCATCGAAGGACTCGTTGATATACACGTTCTGAAAAGAACCCGTCCCCATCTTTGGACGCTACGTCGCCTTGTGCCATACAGAAATAGCAGAAACTTCGCATTGACATGCCGCCGATTCGACACCACGAAAACAAGCGGCATAAAGCCGAGACGACGAATATGAATGACAAGCTCGGTAAGACCATTGCGGCCCAAGATCATTCGCCCATAGCGTACCAGGATTCCGGCCGCCGCCGTCGGGATCGACGCAGCAGTGGTCACCGCGCGGGCGCCGTGCCACCCCGCCGCGCACCCGCGACCGCGAAGCCGAGTAGAACCACACCGGCGGCGACGCCCGTCCACGACGGCGCGGTCGACAGCACCGCTGACAGTCCGGCCCCAGCGATCGCGAGCACGATCAAACTCCAAGCGAGCCAACGGAACAGCGGCGCGCCGAAGGTCGCGGCGAACGGCAGGAAATGAACACCGACCACGAAAACCACCCACAGCACGGTGAGGTCGGCCTGATGAAAACCACGCGCCAGAACCTGCGCGCCGACCACGATGGCAAGCACCTCTGCGGCCACGGCCAGCCAGTAGATCCGCAGCGCGCGACGATCCGGTCGCCGGGCGTCGTCGGCGGGCCGCCGCATGATGTACCAGATCGCCGCGCCGAATCCGGCGACACCGAGCACCCGGACCACCGCGGCCACCGCGCCACCGAGCGGCCCGGCATTGACAACGATAAAGATCAGCCCGGCGATCGCGCCGATCAACGAGCCGGTCCGCCTGCTACCCACCGGCTAATTGAACACCGAGATGCGCACCCTGTCAGAGCGGATAACGCACCCCGGTCAGCCGCTCCGACACCTCCCACAGCCGAGCCTGGCGCGCCCGGTCGTGCGATCCGGCGCTGGACCGAACCGGCACCGGGTAGCCGCGGATCTCGAAAAGCCCTGCCGGACCGTAATATTCGCCGCTACGCGCGGCGGGGTCGGTGGCGGCCCGGAGAGTGGGCAGCGCACCCATGGCGGACGTGCGGCCGAGCACGCGGGCGATGGCCAGATTGGGCAGGCGAAACAGTGGTGACGAATATCGGAAGACCTCCGTGCTCGCGCCGCCGGGATGTGCGGCCAGTGATATCGCGCCGGTGCCTGCGAGCCTCCGGCCGAGTTCGTAGGCGAACAGCAGATTCGCGAGTTTCGATGTGGCATAGGGGCTGCCACGTACGACGGCCGGGTTCGCGGCGTCGATTCGTCCGAACCGATGGCCGATGCTGCTCACCGTGACGATTCGGGCGCCCGGCGTATCGACCAGTCGCTCCAGCAGCAGCCCGGTGAGCGCGAAGTGGCCCAGATGATTTGTGCCGAACTGGATTTCGAAACCATCGTCGGTAACCCCAGTGCGGCCGGTAACACCCGCGTTGTTGATCAGCAGATCGATTCGGCCGTACCTGGCCCGAATCTCCTTGGCGGCCTGGCCGATCGATGCGAGCGATGCGAGGTCCAGCCGCACCGTGTCGACGGTGGCGTGCGCTGTTTCGGCGATCCGCTGGGCGGCGCGTTCGGCTTTGTCCGGATTCCGGCAGGCGAGCACCACTGTCGCCCCGTGCTCGGCCAGCGCGCGGGCGGTTTCGAAGCCGAGGCCGGTGTTGGCCCCGGTGATCACCGCGATGCGGTCGCGTTGGTCGGGGATATTCGCTTCGGTCCAGTCGGGCATGGCATCGAGCTCCTAACATGAACTAGTGGTTCACATTAAAGTGAACCACTAGTTCACGTTCTCCGGCAAGGCGGTAGGGTTGGGCCCGAGATGACCGGACAACCCCGACGGGCCGATGCCCTACGTAATCGCGATGCCATCGTCGCCGCGGCGCGCGACCTGGTCGTCACGCGCGGGCCAGGCATCGGAATGGATGAAATCGCCTCGTCCGCAGGGGTTGCCGTCGGCACGCTGTACCGCCACTTCCCGGCCAAACAGGACCTGATCGCGGCGGTCGTCGCCGACCTCGACGCGTCTATCAGTGTCACGCTCCGGCAAGCGTCGGCGCGGGTCGAGCGTGGCGAAACCACCGCGCTCGACGAACTTGTCGCTCTGCTGCGCCGCGTGGTCCTGGAACCGCGGCACGAGCGCCTGCTCCGGCATGCGGTCACCGATATCGCCGCCGACGCCGTGCGTGATCTGCGCGACCGCGCCCGCATCTCGGTCGCCGACCTCGTTGCGGCCGCCCACCGATCGGGCGCGCTCTATCCCGACATCACCGTCGACGACATCACCCTCCTGCTGACCACCTCCCCGGATGCCGACGCACCGGAGCCGGACCAGATCCGCTGGCTCACCCTGGCTCGCCGCGCACTCGGTCCCGTCTGAGCCGTCGGCATCGCAAACCCGAGATGGGTGAGTGAGCTCATCGCGGTGCATACGTGCTCGAGACACCGACACCCGCGTCGGACCGGCACCCCGACATCTCGGCAAATAAATACAGCCCATACGGTATGCGTATTACCTATTTTTCTACGGCAGGAGGATCGATGGTGGCCAGGGCGTTCGCGGGGGTGGCGGCGGTGGTGCTGCTGGGCCTCGGGGCGGGCGGGTGTTCCGCGCATTCCGGTGACGATCGGATCCCGGTGCGGGCGATGGTCATCACCATGTTCGATCCGGAGGCGAAGCCGTGGGTGGAGCGGCAGCAGTGGACGCACGAGGTGCGGGTGGCGGGGGTGCGGACGCCGGTGCGCTGCAACGATTCCGGCCTGTGCCTGATGGTCACCGATATGGGCAAGGTGAATGCCGGGTTGTCGACCGAGGCCGTGCTCGCGAGCCCGAAGCTGAACCTCGACAAGGCGTACTTCATCACCGCGGGCGTCGCGGGCACCCCGCCGGCGGCGGGCACGCTCGGCTTCGGCGCCTGGGCGCGCTGGGTGGTGGATGTCGATCTCGGGCACCACGTGCTGGTGCAGGACGATCCGAGCATTCCGAACGGGTATCTCCCGCACGCCAAACCGAGCACCCAGGTCTACGAGTTGAACGGCGCGCTGGTCGACGCGGTGTACCGCAACACCAAGGATGTCGCACTGGCCGAAAGCCAGGAAGCCACCGTGGCGCGGGCCGCGTACCCGGGCCTCACCGAGATGAAACCCTATGTCGCGCAATGTGATACGGCGACCGGTGACAACTTCTACTCCGGCGCGCAGTCCTCGGCGCAGGCCGCCTACATCGTCGAGCTGCACACCGGCGGCAAGGGCAAGTACTGCACCACCCAGATGGAGGACAACGCCACGGCCGCCGCGCTGGCCCGCGCGGGCAAACTGGACCGGTACGTGAACCTGCGCACCGCAAGCAATTTCGACCAGCCCCCGCCGGGACGCACGGTGGCTCAGGCGATGGCCGATGTCGAATCCGGCGGCTTCTCACCGGGTTTCCCGCTGGCCATCGAGAACGCCTACCGGCTCGGCCTGGCGGCGGCGGACTACCTGACCAAACACCCGGACCTCAACTGAGTCACACCGCGCGCAGATACCAGTCGACGCGGCCGTCGTCGTCCTCGGTGGTGTGGCTGAAGGCGAATCCGGCGCGGCGGGCCACGCTCGCCGATGCGATATTCTCCGGATCCACCCGGATCACCGCGCATTTCGCGAGTTCCGATTCGGCCAGGTAGCGGCAGACGAGTTCGACGGCACGGGTGGCATACCCCCGCTTACGCCAGTCGGGGTACACGCCGTACGCCAGATTCGCTTGTCCGACAGCGAGATACGGCTGCCTGGTGTGGGCGTCGATGGTGCCCGCGAGCGTGCCGCTCACCGCGTCGACGATCGCGAAGGTGCGGCTGGCCCCATTGTTGCGCCACCGTAGCTCACATCGATCGAAGTGCGCCACAACGGATTCCAGCGTGCCCCGGCCGCCGTTGAGCCAGTGCGCCAACTCGTCGTCCTCACCGGCGAGATGCGCCTCGGCGTCCGCGATCACGATGGGCCGTAGCGTGACAACCCCGTCCGACACAACCACCCGCCCATCGTCGCGAGTCGTCCGACGGGTCCGCAAGCCCTTTATCCCGGTGGGCAGACGGGCGCCCCCGCGAGCGCCCGTCAAGCGATCCGCACTCCGGTTTCGAGATCGCCGTCGAGGAGTGCGGCGCCGAGGGTGGTGAGCTGGTGCCGCACCGAATTGCGGTGCCGCGTGCTCTCGATCAAGCCCGCATCGCGCAGGATCGAGGCATGCTCGCTGGCGGTCGCCGGTGAGATCGCCAGCTGCCCGGCCAATTGCGTGGTGGTGCAGCCGTCGGCGATGGCCTGGAGCGCGGCGGCGCGGGTGCGGCCGAGCAGCGCGGTGAGCGCCTCGTTGGGCGGCCGCGGACCCCATGCGGTCGCGAGATCGCCGATATCGCGCAGCACCGGAACGATCAGCGTGTACGGCCCGCCGGTTTCGATGCACGAACTCAGCAGCAGCGGCTCGGGCCAGACGAAAATCGAAGGGACGACGACCAATCCGCGTCCATTCAGCCGTACGTCGTGGCGGCCGCGCAGCCGCATCACCTCCAGCACCGGCGTACGCCATCGCACATGCGGCCGCAGCGCGGCGAACAGCCCGTACACACCTTCGGTCGCCATGACGCGGGCCATCCGGTCCGCCGCCGACTCCAGATACGACTGCACGTGTGCCCAGCGCCCGCCGAACGCCACGTCGTGGAACGCCTCCACCGCGGTCGCGAGCTCGCGCAGCGCGGTACCGTCGGCATCCGGCAGCTTGGCGGTCCAGCCGGGCAGCGGCCTGTCTCCGGATTCGGCCAAACGCCGTACCGTGCAACCGATTTCGCGCCGCAGCTCCTCCCTGGACACCAGCCGCAGCGCCTCCAGCCCCTCCGGCAGTGAGCGCGCGCCGCGGGTCGGGGTGATCAAATCGACGAAGTCGTAGATATTCGGCACCAGATCGGCGAGCATCCCGAAGTCGCAGGGGATCTCGCGCAGCACCGTGCTGCGCCACCCGTCGAATATGGCCGGGCGGGCCCGCCGCAGCATCCGCGACGCGAGCAGGGTTTCGCCGAGCGCACCGAGCGGCGCGCCGATGCGCACCCGCAGCAGATCCTCCGAGGTCAGCACCACCCGCTTCATAACCGCCCCTGAGGAGTCTTCATATGGGCAGCCTACGAACCGGTACGTCCGCCGCGCACCCTCTTTCGGCCACGGCCGAATCAGATGTTGCTGGGGAACACCGTGATCGAGGTCGCGGCGAACCGGATGCGCTGTCCCGGCCGCAGTTCGGGCATATCCTCGACGGGATCGACCACCGCGAGCCCGGGTTCGAGGTCCACCGCGAAAACATCCTCGTCGACGCTGGCCACCACGCCGCTGACCACGACGGCGCCGTTCACCCCGGCGATGCCCGACCACTCCGGCTCGGCGGGCAGCCACCGTGCGACACCGTCGATATCGACCTCGATGTCGTACTCCCGGCCGGGTTCGGCGGGATCGTCACCCTGCCATACCGCGGGCCACTCCCGCCCGCGCTCGCCGAGCAGCGCCGTGGAACCGGCCGCCGCGCCTTTCGCCACGAATACCCGCATGAGCAAGCAACTTTCGCTCCGACAGTCCGGATGAGCAGGGGCATACGACATCTCCGCCCCGCGCTCGACCATACTCGCAGGCCCGGGTCAGGTGTTGGCTTTGGTCTGTTCGCGCAGCGTCTCGGCCAGCTGGGGCGGCATCGATTCGTGCCGCAGATAGGCGCGGGTGAAGCGGCCGGTGCCGTGCGAGAGCGAGCGCAGATCTATTGCGTAGCGGGCGAGTTCGAGTTCGGGCACCTCGGCGCGGACCGTGGTGCGGCCGGTCCCGGACGGTTCGGTGCCGACGACGCGGCCGCGGCGCCCGGACAGATCGCTCATCACCGGGCCGAGATAGTCGTCCGAAACCTCGACGCTCACCTCGGCTATCGGCTCCAGCAGGCTGATCCGGGTGGCGGCGGCGGCCTCGCGCAGTGCGAGCGCACCCGCCATCTGGAAGGCCGCGTCGGAGGAGTCGACCGAATGCGCCTTCCCGTCGTAGAGCGTTATCCTGATGTCCACCAACGGATTTCCGGCGACCAGCCCGCGCGCCGCCTGTGCCCGCACACCCTTCTCCACCGACGGTATGAACTGCCGGGGCACCGCGCCGCCGACCACCTTGTCCACGAATTCGATACCGGATCCGCCGGGCAGCGGCTCCACCTCGATCTCGCAGATCGCGTACTGCCCGTGCCCGCCGGACTGTTTGACGTGCCGTCCGCGCCCGGTGGCCTTGCCCGCGAACGTCTCCCGCAGCGCCACCCGATGTTCCACCAGGTCCACCTGCACCCCGTAGCGGGTGCGCAGCCGCTCCAGCGCGACGTCGCGATGCGCCTCGCCGAGGCACCACAGCACGATCTGATGGGTTTGGCTGTTCTGCTCCAGACGTATGGTCGGATCCTCGGCGACGAGCCTGGTCAGGCTCTGGGACAGCTTGTCCTCATCGGCCTTGCTGTGCGCGTGCACCGCGACCGGCAGCAGCGGATCCGGCATGGTCCACGGCTCGATCAGCAGCGGGGTCGCCTTCGCGGAGACGGTGTCACCGGTCTCCGCGTGCCCGAGTTTGGTGACGTAGGCGATATCGCCCGCGATGGCCTGGCCGAGCGGCCGCTGCTGCTTGCCGAACGGCGCGCTCACCGCGCCGACGCGCTCGTCGATATCGTGATCGGCCTCCGGACGGTCCGTGCCGTGTCCGCACACATGCACCGTCTCGTCGGGGTGCAGCGTGCCGGAGAAGACACGGACCAACGACACTCTGCCGACGTACGGATCCGACATGGTCCGGATCACCTCCGCCGCAAGGGGTCCGGCCGGATCGCAGGTAAGGGGGGTGGTCGCGCCGCCGTCGATGGTGTGCGCCGACGGCGCGGGATGTTCGGTGGGCGTTGGGAATCCGCCGACGATCAGCTCCAGCAGTTCGACCGTGCCGAGGCCGTGTCGCGCGCCCTCCGGCGCGGGCGCCGCGATGAGCAGCGGGTGGAAGCTGCCTCGGGCGACGGCCCGCTCCAGATCGGAAATCAATGTGGCCGTGTCGATTTCGTCGCCACCGAGATAGCGCTCCATGAGCGTCTCGTCCTCGCTCTCGGCGATGATGCCCTCGATGAGGCGGTCGCGCGCGCCGTCGGCGTCGATGCCGTCGATGAGTTTGCGTTCGCCGGAGGAGTAGTCGACGGTCCGTTGCCCGAGCAGATCGATCAGCCCGGTGACGGTGCGGCTCTTCCCCTCGTAAATCGGAAGATGCAGCGGCAGCATACTTTCCGGGGAATCGGCGCCGAGTATGGTGCGGCAGGTCTGCACGACCTGTTCGAATTCGTCCTGCGCGGTGTCGAGGTGGGTGAGCACGATCGCCCGCGGCATACCGAGGTTCGCGCACTCCTGCCACAGCACATGCGTTGCGCCGCCGACGGTTTCGGTGGCCTCGGCGGCGTTCACCACGAACAGCGCCGCATCCGCCGCGCGCAGTCCGGCCCGCAGTTCGCCGACGAAATCGGCGTAGCCGGGGGTATCCAAGAGGTTGATCTTGATGCCGTCCCACAGCAGCGGGACCACCGAGAGCTGCACCGAGCGATGCTGGCGGTGCTCGATCTCGTCGTAGTCGGACAGCGATGTGCCGTCCTCGACGCGGCCCGCCCTGTTCAGCGCGCCCGTGGTCAGCGCAAGCGCCTCGACCAGCGTCGTCTTACCGGATCCGCTCGGGCCGACCAGGACAACATTGCGGATGGCCTCCGGCCGCTCCGCCGCCATCGCCTTGCCGTTCACCTCTGCGGGTGCACTCGTCTTCTCGACCATGGTGGTTCCGCTCCCGCTGTGTCGATTGGCGGTGCGCGCGACGGCCAGCGTGGTTTACGCTTCGCCGCCTCCTGACCGTCGTTCACACCGCAAACACCTGCTGTACTTCGAGCTTCCCACCAACGTTCACCCGGCGCACACGCTTCGCTCGAGATCGTTCCCCGCCCATGGCGCGCCTCGGGCCCCCGCATCCGATGCGAGGGCCCGACAGACGTGAAAATTCAGTTGCCGAAGCGGGCGAGTACCGCGCTGGCTTCCTGCGCCGCGGTGCCCTCCTCGGCGAGATGCGCCATGGTTTCCGGGATTTCGCGGCCGTGATGGCGCATCGCCTGCGCGTAGAGGCGTCCGGCGCGATACGACGAACGGACCAGCGGCCCGGCCATCACACCGGCGAAACCGATCTCCTCGGCCACCTTCGAATGCGCGACGAATTCCTCCGGCTTCACCCAGCGGTCCACCGGATGGTGCCGCGGCGACGGCCGCAGGTACTGGGTGATGGTGAGGATGTCGCAGCCCGCCTCGTGCAGGTCGCGCATCGCCTGGGTCACCTCGTCGGGGGTCTCGCCCATGCCGAGGATCAGATTGGACTTGGTCACCAGTCCGGCCGCGCGCGCCGCGGTGAGCACCGACAGCGAACGCTCGTAGCGGAAGGCGGGCCGGATCCGCTTGAAGATGCGCGGCACCGTTTCCAGATTGTGCGCCAACACTTCCGGACGCGCGTCGAACACCTCGGCCAACTGCGCGGGATCGGCGTTGAAATCCGGGATGAGCAGTTCGACGCCGGTGTTCGGGTTGAGTTTCTTGATGGCGCGCACGGTTTCGGCGTACAGCCAGGCGCCGCCGTCGGGGAGATCGTCGCGGGCGACGCCGGTGATGGTGGAGTAGCGCAGGCCCATCGCCTGCACGCTCTCGGCGACCCGGCGCGGCTCGTCGCGATCCAGCGCGGCGGGTTTACCGGTATCGATCTGGCAGAAGTCGCAGCGCCGCGTGCACTGCTCGCCGCCGATCAGGAAGGTCGCCTCGCGGTCCTCCCAGCATTCGAAGATGTTGGGACAGCCCGCCTCCTCGCACACCGTGTGCAGGCCCTCGCGTTTGACCAGGCCCTTGAGTTCGGAGTACTCGGGTCCCATGGTCGCGCGGGTGCGAATCCAGTTGGGTTTGCGCTCGATCGGGGTCTCCGCGTTGCGCGCCTCGATACGCAGAAGCTTGCGTCCTGCCGGTGCTGAAGCTGAGGTCACTTAACCGACCTTACGCCTAGCTGATCGCTTGCTGTCAGCGCGTCCTCGCCGGTGTGACGTGCGAGATATCGTGTGCGGTAACCGGAAGTTCGCCCTCCAGCGCGCGGACGATCGCGGCGGCCACCGGCCGCTTCACCTCGGCCACCGTCACCTCGCGGCCGAGTTCGCGCGACAGCGTGGTGACACCGGCGTCGCGGATACCGCACGGCACGATCGCCTGGAAGCCGTCCATCGCGGAATTGCAGTTCAGCGAGATGCCGTGCAGGGCGACGCCGCGCTGCACCCGCACGCCGATGGCGGCGATCTTGCGCTCGGAGTAGAGCTCGGTGGCCGGCAGCCACACGCCGGACCGGCCCTCGACCCGGCCGCAGACCACGCCCATCTCGGTGCAGACGGTGATCAGCGCCTCCTCGAGCCTGCGCACGTAATTCACCACGTCGACGGGTTCGGCCAGGCGCACGATCGGATAGCCGACCAGCTGCCCGGGCCCGTGCCAGGTGATCTTGCCGCCGCGGTCGACCTGGATGACCGGGCTGCCGTCGATCGGCATGTCCTCCGCCTCGGTGCGCCTGCCCGCGGTGTAGACGCTCGGGTGCTCGAGCAGCAGCAGATGATCGTTGCCCAGCCCGTCGGCCCGCTGTCCGGCGATCTCGCGCTGCAGGTCCCATGCGGCGTGATAGTCGATCAGTCCGAGATCCTCGACCACGACGGGTGTGCTGTCGAAGCGAGCGGACCAGGTGGTGCGCGAGTCGTTCACGGGATCGACGGTACGCTGAGGTCTTTACGATATTCCACTGGCCGGGTGTGTGGAGTGCCACACGGTTGCCGGGTTTACCGGATAAGCGGCCGGAAATGTCCAGGTGGAAGTATTTCGCGGACAATTCCTACCGGTTCGAACCGGTTGTGCGGCAATACTTATCGGACGTCGACCGGAATGGTCAGTTGCATCAGCGTCAGATCCAGCCAGCGGTCGAACTTGCGGCCCACCTCCGGGAAGCGGCCGACGGTGACGAAGCCGAAACGCTCGTGCAGCGCGATCGACGCGCTGTTGGTCGACTCGATCCCGGCGATCACCGCGTGCACGTCACCGGCTCGGCGCGCCCGGTCGAGCAATTCGGTGAGCAGCAGCGTCGCCACCCCGCGCCGCTGGAACCGCTCGTCGACATATACCGAATTCTCCACCGTGTACCGGTAGCCGACCTTCGGCCGCCACGGACCGTAACTCGCGTAACCCGCCAACTCGCCGTCGATTTCGGTGACGAGCACCGGCTGCCCCGCCGCGGTCCGGTTCGCGAACCAGGCCTCCCGGTCGGCGATGCCGACCTGCTCGATATCCCAAATCGCCGCCGAGGTGGCGATATTCGCGTTGTGGATCGCGAGAATCGCCGGTAGGTCGGCGGTTGTCGCGTCGCGCACTTTCATCGTGGATCTCCGCTTCGGCCCAGCGTCGCCGCCAGCGCGGCGCCGATGGTCGGGTGGTGGAACTGATAGCCCGCCTCTTCGAGCGCGGTCGGAATCGCCCTGGGGCCGTGCAGAATCGCCTCCTCCGCGAATTCGCCTACCAGGGCGCGCAAGGCGAAGGCGGGTACGACGAACGGGGTCGGGCGATGCAGCGCGCGGCCGAGGGCGCGGGTGAACTCGGCATTGGTCACCGGCGCCGGGCCGACCGAATTGATCGGTCCCGCAACGGTTTCGGTATCGAGTGCGAAGAGGATCGCACCGATCTCGTCGTCCAGCGAGATCCAGGGCGTGTACTGGCGCCCGTCACCGAGCCTGCCGCCGAGGCCGAGCGAATACAGCGGCCGCAGCATGCCGAGCATGCCGCCGCCGCCCGCGAGCACCACCGCACTGCGCAACAGCACCGTTCGCACGCCCGCGTCGGCGGCGGGCCGGGTGGCCGCCTCCCAGTCCTGGCACAGCGTCGCGAGGAAACCCGTTCCGGCGGAAGCGGATTCGTCGACCACCCGGTCGCCGGTGGCGCCGCCGTAGTAGTGCACGCCGCTGGCGTTCACCAGCACCGGCACCCCGGCGGCGGCCACCGCGTTGGCCAATACGTCGGTCGGGGTGATGCGGCTGTCCCGCAGCTCCTGTTTGAAGCTGCCGTTCCAGCGGCGTCGCCCGAGTCCGGCGCCGCACAGATTGACCGCCGCGTCCGCCCCGCGCAACGCCCGCTCGTCCAGCTCGGCCCGCGCGGGCTCCCAGCGGAACTCGTCGGGGGCCGCGGTGGGACGGCGCACCAGACGGGCCACCTCGTGCCCGTCGCGGCGCAGTGCCGCGACGAGCGCCGTCCCGATCAGGCCGGACGAGCCGGCGACCACGACCTTCATTCGGCTTACAGACCGAGGTCGGCCTCGAACGCCGCTTCCTCGAGCCGGTGCCGGATGGTGGTCAGGAAGCGACCGGCATCCGCACCGTCGATGAGGCGGTGATCGTAGGTGAGCGGCAGGTAGCACATCGAGCGGACGCCGATGGATTCGTTACCGGTCTCGTCGGTCACCACCACCGGGCGCTTGACGATCGCGCCCGTGCCGAGCATGCCCGCCTGCGGCGGCATCAGGATCGGGGTGTCGAACAGCGCGCCCTGGCTGCCGATATTGGTGATGGTGAAGGTGCCGCCGGCCAGCTCGTCCGGCTTCAGGCCGCCGTTGCGGGCCCGGTTGGCGATATCGGCGATGGCGCGGGCCAGACCGGCCAGCGACAGGTCGCTGGCGTTGTGGATGACCGGGGAGATCAGGCCCTGCTCGGTGTCGACGGCGATGCCGAGGTGCACCTTCGCGTGGTAGGTGATCTCCTTGGTGTCCTGGTTGTAGCTGGCGTTCACGTTCGGGTGCACGCCGAGCGCCTCGACGACGGCCTTGGCGAAGAACGGCAGGAACGTCAGGTTGACGCCCTCGCGCTCCTTGAACGCCGCCTTGGCCTGCGCGCGCAGGTGCGCGATCTTGGTGACATCGGCCTCGTGCACCTGGGTGAGCTGCGCGGTGGTCTGCAGCGATTCCAGGGTCTTGTTCGCGGTGATCTGCCGGATGCGGCTGGCCTTCTGGACCGTGCCGATCAGCTGCGCGAGCTGCGGGCGTTGCGCGGCGGGCGCGGCGGCCGGCGCCTTGGCGGCGGGGGCCGGTGCGGCGGCAGCGGCGGGCGCCTTCTTGGCCTCGACGGCGGCGAGCACGTCCTGCTTGCGGATGCGGCCGCCGACGCCGGAGCCGCTGACCGACGCCAGGTCGACGCCGTTCTCCTCGGCCAGCTTGCGCACCAGCGGGGTGACGTACGGGGTCGCACCGTTGCCGGACGGCGCGGTGGCCGGGGCGGGTGCGGTAGCGGCCGGAGCAGGCGCGGGGGCCGGAGCGGCGGCGGCCGGTGCGGGCGCAGGCGCCGGAGCAGGTGCGGGCGCGGGGGCCGGAGCCGGTGCGGGGGCCGGAGCCGGTGCCGGAGCAGCCGGTGCCGGGGCAGGAGCAGCCGGGGCCGGAGCCGCGGCAGCCGGTGCGCCGGAGCCGATCACGCCGAGCTGACCGCCGACGGCGACCACATCGTCTTCCTGCGCGGTGATCTCCAGCAGGGTGCCCGCGACCGGCGACGGGATCTCGGTGTCGACCTTGTCGGTGGAGACCTCGAGCAGCGGCTCGTCGACGGCCACCTGATCACCGACGGCCTTGAGCCAGCGGGTGACGGTGCCCTCGGTCACCGACTCGCCGAGCTCGGGCATCTTCACCGAGGTGCCGGACGCGGCGGCGGGGGCGGCGGCCGGTGCGGGCTCGGGCGCCGGGGCCTGAGCGGCCGGGGCGGGCGCGGGTTCCGGCGCGGCGGGCGCCGGTGCGGGGGCGGGCGCGGCCTCGGGGGCGGGCGCGGGCGACGCGGCGGGGGCTTCGTCCGCACCGCTGATCACACCCAGTTCGCCGCCGACCTCGACGGTGTCGTCCTCTTTGGCGACGATCTTCGACAGCACGCCCGCCGCGGGGGACGGGATCTCGGTGTCGACCTTGTCGGTGGAGACCTCGAGCAGGGGCTCGTCGACCTCGACCGTGTCTCCTTCCTGCTTCAGCCACCTGGTCACCGTTCCCTCGGTGACGCTCTCACCAAGAGCCGGCATCTGGACGGAGAAGGCCATGTCCGTTGACTCCTCTGACTGCTCGACGGGTTCTACAACAGTTGATCTCTCGGCGGACACCGCACCGCGGGTTTGCGGCGGGAGCCCGGAAGCCGCCGATCATTCTGCGCGGCACCGGAGATCCGTGTGGTTCTTGTACCGCGACCATCCTTGCACTCGTCCGGGTGCGGTGTAGCACAGGGCGGGGGAGAGTCGGCAGCTGGCAAGATGGAATAACCGGCGGGCAGTGCTTCTCCGGGATGGAAAGGAGGTCGGCGTCTATGGGTTTGCTGGATCGTTTCCGAGGCGCCGCGACCGGGGGCGGTGGGCCGCGTCCCGGTTTCCGGGGGAATGACGACGCCAGGTACCTCGCCGAGTGGGTGCGCACTCATGTCGGCGTGGAAGGCTTCGTCGAACCGAAGACGGCGGTGACCGATGTCACGGTCGTGCTGGTCGCGGCGGACGGTGAATGGACCCGCCGACTCGTCGGCGAGCAGGGTGCGCAGCGGCTTGCCCGTGATTTGCGGATCCCGGTCTACGACGTGAGTAAGACCGGATATCCACAACGGATGCGGGACTACGACGCGCGCAGACGGGCCGAGCGAAAGCGGGCCATGGAAGAGGATCTGCGCGATCTATAGTTTCCAGCTATCGATTCGGTTGTCGCCGAACGCCTTACGCATCGAAACGGCCCACCGGGATCCGATGGGCCGTCGCGTCACGGGACGAAACGATTATTCGGCCGCGATATCCTCGATCACCGCGATGAGCGTGCGCACCGGAACGCCGGTGCCGCCCTTGCCGATGTAGCCGAACGGCCCGCCGGTGTTGTACGCCGGACCCGCGACGTCCAGGTGCGCCCACTGCACGCCCTCGGGCACGAACTCCTTGAGGAACAGCCCGGCCAGCAGCATGCCGCCATTGCGGTGCGCGGCGACGTTGGCCAGGTCGGCGATCTTGGAGTTCAGATCGGGCCGCAGATCGGCCGGCAGCGGCATGGCCCAGCCGTTCTCGCCCACCTCGCGGGAGATCCTGGCGACCCGGTCGCGGAATTCCTCGGTGCCCATCACGCCGGGCGTGCGGGTGCCGAGCGCGACGAGCTGCGCGCCGGTCAGGGTCGCGACGTCGATCAGGTAGTCGGGGCCGTCCTCACCGGCCCGCACGATGGCGTCGGCTAGGATCAGCCGTCCCTCGGCATCGGTGTTGATCACCTCGACGGTGGTGCCGCCGTACTGGGTGAGCACATCGCCCGGCCGCTGCGCGGTGGCCGAGGGCATGTTCTCCGCCATCGGCACCGTCGCGGTGACCGTGACCGGCAGGCCGAGGCGCGCCACCAGCAGTGTGGTGGCCACGACGGCGGCCGCGCCCGCCATATCGGAGGTCATGTTCTCCATGTTCTGCGCGGGCTTGATGGAGATGCCGCCGGTGTCGAAGGTGATGCCCTTGCCGATCAGCGCGACCTTCTTCGGGCCGCCCTGGTAGGTGATCCGGATCAGCCGCGGCGGCCGCGACGAACCCTTGCCGACCCCGAGCACGCCGCCGTAACCGGCTGCCTCCAGGGCGTTTTCGTCGAGCACCTCGACCTCCAGCCCGGCGCCCTCGGCCAATGCCTGTGCGCGCGAGGCGAATTCGGCCGGGTAGAGGTGGCTGGGCGGGGTGTTCACGAAATCCCGTGCGGTGGCGACGGCCTCGGCGACCAACTGCGCGCGGGTGAGCGCGGCGTCACCGAATTCCGGTTCGGGAACGAGGAATTCGACCCGGGCCACCGGACGCTCGTCGGGCTTGGGCGCCGACTTGTCCGAGCGGAACGGGGTGAACGAGTACGCCCCCAGGTAGAAACCCTCCGCCGCCGCACCGAGATCCAGTCCGCCGAGGGTGGTCGCGACGAGTTCGGTGCCGGTCAGCGCGCGGGCCGCGGTACCGGCCGAGCGGCGGATCTGTTCGGCGTCGACCTTGTCGGGCGCGCCGAGGCCGACCGCGAGCACGCTGGTGACGCCGGCCAGTCCGGACGGCGCGGGGATCCGGTGCGATTCCTCCGCCTTGCCCTTGGCGCCGACCGCGCCCAGCTGGTCGAGCAGTTCGGCGCGCAGGTCGTCGGTGAGAATGTCGCCGAACAGGTCGGCGGGGGCGATCGCGGGACCGGCATCGGAGGAGGTGAGTCCGATGACGAGCACATCGGTATCGGGTCCGATGGTTTGGACACGGGCCAGTTCCGGTCCGAGTGGGCGATCTGCAACAGCTGTCATGGGCACAGGCTATGCGGTCGGTTCGCGGTGGACGGATCCGGTCGCACCGCCGATGCCCGGTTTCGTGCCATCCCGCCGATGCGCCGCTACGTTGGCGAGTGGTCGGCAACGAGCGAAAGGGTATGGATGGAAACCGGATTGACGGTGCGCCGGGCGGGCGCGGCCGATCGGGACGCGCTGATCGCCGCCTACACCGCCGCGAACGCCGACGAGGCGGTGTTCGAATGGATTTCGGCGGGCTATCCGGTCGAGGCGATTCAGGCCGGGTTCGTGCGGGAGCTGATCGACACCGCGCTGGCCGAGGACGAGATCTGGGTGGCCGGGCCCGGCGCCGAGATCTGGACGGTTTCGATCTGGCAGACGCTTACCGATCTCGATCGCGCGACCGCGGCGGCGGTCGAGACCCGGGCGCAGGCCGACGCGCTGCCGGACGTGCGTTCGGTACGCCGGGCGGCGGAGGTCATGGAGTTGCTGGCGCGTGAGCATCCGCGCGAATTCCCGCACGGCTATTTGCAGATCGTGGTCACCCGCCCGGAGCACCGGGGAAAGGGTTCGACCTCGGCGATACTGGCCGACCGGTTGAAGGCCGCGTCGGATCGCGGTCTGCCGGTATTCCTGGAGGCAAGCACCGAGAGGTCGGCCCGGCTGTACGCGCGGCACGGTTTCACCGCCGAGCCGGTCACCCATGAGCTGCCGGAGTCGGGACCGACCTTGCGCCCGATGTGGTTTCGCGGTTGAGTCCGGGTAATCCGCGGCCGAGATCTATCTCATCCCATGATCCGCCGGGTAGCGGCCCAGGCGCGGTATCGGGCGGTTAAGCTCGCCCCGTGACCGACTCGAACCTGCTGCAAGGCCCCATTCACGCCGTCCACGCCGAGCTGGGCGCCACATTCGCGCCGTTCGGCGGGTGGGAGATGCCCGTCTCGTACGCGGGCACGGTCGCCGAGCACCAGTCGGTGCGCACCGCGGTCGGGTTGTTCGACGTCAGCCACCTCGGCAAGGCGACGGTACGCGGTGCGGGCGCAGCCGAATTCGTGAACTCGGCGCTCACCAACGACCTCGGCCGGATCCGGCCGGGCAAGGCGCAGTACACGCTGTGCTGCACGCCGGACGGCGGCGTGATCGACGACTTGATCGCCTACTACGTCGCCGACGACGAGATCTTCCTGGTGCCCAACGCGGCCAACACCGCCGCCGTCGTCGCCGAATTGCAGAAGGCCGCGCCGGAGGGCATCACCATCACCGACGAACACCGCGACTACGCGGTATTCGCGGTGCAGGGCCCGAAATCGACCGAGGTGCTCACCGCGCTCGGCCTGCCGACCGACCAGGAGTACATGGCGTACGCCGACGCCGAATGGGAGGGCCGCCCGGTGCGCGTCTGCCGCACCGGCTACACCGGTGAACACGGCTACGAACTGCTGCCCCGCTGGGCCGACGCCGAACCGCTCTTCCGCGCGCTGACCGAACAGGTGCGGGCGGCGGGCGGCCAACCCGCCGGGCTCGGCGCCCGCGACACCCTGCGCACCGAAATGGGCTACCCGCTGCACGGCCACGAATTGTCGACGGAGATCTCGCCGGTGCAGGCGCGCTGCGGTTGGGCGGTCGGCTGGAAGAAGCCGCAGTTCTGGGGCAAGGCCGCGCTGGAACAGGAGAAGTCGGCGGGCCCCCGCCGAATCCTGTTGGGGCTGAAGGCACTCGACCGCGGCGTACTGCGCCAGGGTCAGGCCGTGCTGCGCGACGGCGAGACCGTGGGCGAGACCACCTCGGGTACCTTCTCGCCCACGTTGAAGATCGGTATCGCGCTCGCACTGCTCGACACCGCGGCGGGCATCGAGCCGGGCGCCGAAGTGGAGGTCGACGTCCGCGGTCGTCGGCTGCGTTGCGAGGTCGTCCGGCCGCCGTTCGTCGCGGCGCGTACCGCGTAAGTCGTAGCGGCGCAAGCTGATCGGCGCGTCGGGTGGGTGGTCGCGCCACTACGACAGGGCCACCCGGCTCGGAGGTGTCGGTGGGTTGGGTAGCTCGAGGAGTTGCCGCACCCCGTCTCTAAGGTGGACACCCCGTACAGACAATGCACGGTTCGAAGACGAGGTGCGGCTGCGAGCCGAACCGATGCCGCGTGTCGTATTCGGCGAGTCGTGTTCGGAATGGGGGATTTTCGGTGCACCGGGCAACCTGATGACCGCGTGCGGGCGGCACGTTTTGCTCACCGGGCACCAGGGATGAGCGAGCGTTGCTGTGCAAGCTGCTCAGGAATGGACGTATTGGGGGAATACGCTGGTCCACCTGGTGGGGGCAGCTTGGCAACCGGGTTAGCGGATCGGGCGCACCTGAGCGAATCCGCCCGGATAGGATCGGGGCTATGACCGTTGCCGCACAGTTCAGTCGTGTTCCGCATCCCGCCCCTACTCCGGCGCAGCGGGTACAGGAAATTCTGGCGGCACCCGGATTCGGGCGCTTCTTCACCGACCACATGGTGTCCGTCGACTACGTCGAGGGCGAGGGCTGGGGCAATGCGAAGGTCGCGCCGTACGGTCCGCTTCCGATGGATCCGGCCACCATGGTCTTCCACTACGGCCAGGCCATCTTCGAGGGTCTGAAGGCCTACCGCCAGCACGACGGCAGCATCTCCTGCTTCCGCATCGATGCCAATGCCGCCCGCTTCCGCCGGTCCGCGCGCCGGATGGCGATGGCCGAACTGCCCGACGAACTGTTCGTCGAATCCGTGCGCCAGCTGCTGGCCGTCGACGCCGACTGGGTGCCGCCCGCGGGTGGCGAGGAGTCGCTGTACCTGCGCCCGTTCATGTTCGCCACCGAGGCGGGCCTCGGCGTGAAACCCGCCTCCGCGTACAAGTACCTGCTACTCGGCTCGCCGGCGGGCGCCTACTTCCCGCGCGGCGTGAAGCCGGTGCGGGTGTGGCTGTCCACCGAGTACGTGCGCGCCGCACCCGGCGGCACCGGTGAGGCCAAGGTGGCAGGCAATTACGCCGCCTCGCTGCTGGCCCAGGCGCAGGCCACCGAGAAGGGCTGCGACCAGGTGGTCTGGCTGGACGCGTGCGAGCGCCGCTACGTCGAGGAGATGGGCACCAACAACCTGTTCTTCGTCTTCGGTTCGGGTTCGCAGGCGCGCCTGGTCACCCCCGAACTGTCCGGGTCGCTGCTGCCCGGCATCACCCGCGATTCGCTGCTCACCCTGGCCGCCGACTCCGGCTATGTGGTCGAGGAGCGCAAGATCTCCGTCGAGGAATGGCGCAAGGGCGCCGAATCCGGTGAGATCACCGAGGTTTTCGGCTGCGGAACCGCCGCCGTGATCACCCCGGTCGGCTGGGTGCGGACCGAGGAGGGCGAATTCGCCATCAACGGCGGCGAGCCCGGCGAGGTCACCATGGCCCTGCGCGACACCCTCACCGGCATCCAGCGCGGCACCTTCGCCGATATCCACGGCTGGATGACCCCGATGTGATCAGCCGGGCATGAACATATGCCACTGCTCGAGCGTCTGCGGCCGCATGACGTAGTTGTTGTCGCGGACGTAGGACAGGCTCGCGGACGGTTCGGCGGAGTACCAGTGCCCCGGGTACACCACCGGATCGCCCTGCAGTCCGGCGAGATAGCGGAGGCTGCGGAACATTTCGTCCGAGTCGCCGCCGGGAAAGTCGGTGCGGCCGCATCCGTCGACGAACAGGGTGTCGCCCGCGATGAGCCGGTTGTCGAACAGGAAGCACTGGCTGCCCGGTGTGTGGCCGGGGGTGTGCAGCAGTTCGATCTCGAAGGCGCCGACGGCGATCTTGTCGCCGTGCTCGTGCCCGGTGAGCTCGCTCGGCGCGATACCGGTGACATTGGCCACCCAGCCCAGCTCCTGAGCGTTGACATGCACTGGGACGCTGACATTTTCGAGTAGTTCCCGGACCCCGCCCAGCGTGAAGCCGAGCATGGTGCCGCCGACGTGGTCCGGGTGATGGTGGGTGGCGAGCACACCGGTCAACCGCAGCCCGTCCGCCGCGGCGGCGTCGACGAGGTCGCTCGCCGCGTACGCCGGATCGACCACGACACATTCGCCCGTCTCCCGATCGCCGATCAGGTAGGCGAAATTGCGCATCTGCGTCGCGATCGGATCGCCGACGGCGTAGTCGCGACCCGACAGCAACTGACGAAAATACAGGCGCTCAGAGGACATACGCCCACCCTATTGCCCGCGCCGCGGTCCCGGGCGCCGACATCCCATTAAGTGGTCAACAGTCCAGATATGCGACGGCGTCCTGTCAGCGTCGAATCCGCCGGTGCGCCGCTGTGCGGCCGGGTCACGGTCGGGGCCAGGACTTTTCGACCAGCCGGCGGCGGATGGTCTCGGGCCGATCCGGAGACTGGATAACGTGGGCGGATGCGGAGCCCTGAACTCCCTCGGCGGGTGATCTTTCTCAACGGCACATCGAGCGCCGGTAAGACCACCCTGGCCAAGGCCATCCAGGATGAGAGCGACATCCCGTTCGTCTACTGGGGGATCGACACCCTGTTCGGGTTGGTGCCGCCGAATTGGGGTGGTGGACGCGACGGTCCGCTGAGCCGCGACGGATTCTGGTACGACCGCACCGGTCGTGACGCGGACGGTCACCCGCTCGTGGTCATCCGCTACGGCCCCGTCGGGCGCCGAATGCTGCGGTCGGCCTGCGCCGCGGCCGCCGAATTCGCCCGCGGCGGCAATCATCTGGTAATCGACGAGATGCTGCTGACCCCGGACCTGCTGCCCATGTGGATGGACGCGCTGACCGGCCTGGATGTCCAGCTGGTCGGCGTCACCTGCCCGCTGGCCATCGCCGAGGAGCGAGAGCTGGCCCGTGGCAACGAAATTGGATTAGCCCGAGGCCACCTTCGCACGGTCCACGACCACGGCTACACCTACGACACGATCGTCGATACGACCACTGGAACGCCCGCCGAACTGGCCAGGGCCGTACTGCGGGCTGCATAGGGCAGGCCGAGTCCCGAAGTTAGGGTGAGAACTACCGATGGCGTCGCCGAGATGTCACCGTTATCGCGATGGCGATTTCGATGACGAGTGCGTCGCCGGACACCCGCCGCGATGAGGACTGCCGGACGGGCGCGGGGCCGTCCCGAACCGGCTCGGCGGTGGTTCTGGATCGCGAAGAACGAAGAATGTTGCGGCCGTGGCGAAGAAGGTCATCGGTCGCCGCCCGGTGCGTCTCGGTGGCCAGCGCGTCGATGCCCGTTACGACGGGCGGGATCACTGACCGGCGCGGTCAGGCGAGCGAACAGCCGAATGCCGTTATCGCGACGGCGATTTCGATCACGGCGCCGAGCACGTCGCCGGACAGTCCGCCGAACCGTCGCACGCAGTGCCGGACGATCACGACCGTCACCGCCAGTCCGGCGAGTACCGCGACCGGTCCGGCCCAGCGGTGCTCAGGTACCGCGAAAAAGGCTACGGCCGCGGCGAATACGGCCCAGAGCGTGCCTGTCGTCGCCCGCTGTGTTCCGGCGACCAGCGCGCCGAACCCGGCATCGGGTGCGGACTCGATGCCCCGGCGGCAGGCCAGCACCACCGCGACCCGTCCGGCCGTCACCGCGAGCGCCACCGCGAACCAGCGCCGCTCATCGGCCAACGCCGCGAACGAAAACGCTTGCACCCCAACGGCGAATACGATGGCCGCCACCCCGAACGGCCCGGCCCCACCGCTTTTCATGATCTCTCGCGCCCGCTCCGGCGGACCATACGACCCCAACCCGTCGGCGGTATCCGCGAGACCGTCCAAATGCATTCCGCGCGTGACCAAAGCCAGCGCCCCGACCACGAGCAACCCGGCCAACGACGCGGTCGCCCCACCCCACCGCAACAACCAAAGCAACCCCGCCGCCCCACCCCGAGCAACCCTCCAACCAAGGGCGCCAACGCAATAGCCCGCCCCGCCACCACCCGATCGACCTCGTCCGGCCCCCGCACCGGCAACACCGTCAGCCACGACAGCACCAACCGCACCCCGTTCACGCCGCCCCCTCGCGCGATGTTCCGGCCGATGGTGCCGAAGCAACCGCCCGCCCGGCCATCGCCGAATCTGTCTGCTCCGGTTCTTGTTCCGGTGATTCTGACGGCCGCGGCGGTGTCAGCCGGACCGCGTTCACGCTGTGTCCTCGCGCGGTGCTCGGGCCGGGTGCGCCGAGGCAATCGCTCGCCCGGCCATTGCCGAATCTGTCTGCTCCGGTTCCCGTCCCGGCGATCCTGACGGCCGCGGCAGTGCCAGGACGCACCGTGTTCACGCTGTGTCCTCGTGCGGTGCTCGGGCCGAGGGTGCCGAGGCAATCGCCCGCCCGGCTATCGTTCGAATTTGTTTGCTCCGGTTGCTGTCTCGGCGATTCTGGTGGCTGCGGCAGTGCCAGCCGCACGGCGTTCACGCTGTGTCCTTGCGCGTTGCTCGGGCCGAGGGTGCCGAGGCAATCGCCTGCCCGGCCAACTCTCGGGAACCGCTGGTAAGGAATTCACCGGTGTGGCCCGGCAGCGCGGCACAGTGAGTCATCGCCCTGTTGCTGTCTGGACGAGAGGAGCCGGCGCGCCGGTCATTTCTGGAGTTCGACGCCGGAGTCGGCTGGCTCGGTGGCGGCGGTGCTGACACCTGCTTCGGCGAAGGTGGCCATTTCGGTGAGGGTGGCGACGGCGGCGCGGAGGATGGGGAGGGCGGTGAGGGCGCCGGAGCCCTCGCCGAGGCGCATGCCGAGGTCGATGAGCGGTTCCAGGTCAAGGTGTTTCAGTGCCAGGGCGTGCGCGGGTTCGGTGGAGCGATGGCCGGCCAGCCACCAGGCCTGCGCGCCGGGCGCGAGATCCGCGGCGAGGACGGCGGCCGCGGCGACGACGACGCCGTCGAGGATCACCGGGGTGCGGCGGGTGGCGGCCTGTGCGAGAAATCCGGCCATGGCGGCGAAGTCGGCGCCGGCGGCGACCCGGAGCAGTTCTACCGGATCCTTGGCGACCGGGCGGGCGCGGCGCATCGCATCCCGGATCGCCGCGACCTTGCGGATCCAGCCCGCGTCGTCGATGCCGGTGCCGCGGCCGACGGCGGCGACCGGTTCGGTGCCGGTGCGGGTGGCGATGAGAACGGTGGCGGGTGTGGTGTTGCCGATGCCCATATCGCCTGCGATCAGCAGGTCTGCGCCCGCGTCGATCTCCTCGTCGGCGATGGCCCGGCCCGCGGCGATGGCGGCGTCGACCTCGTCGGCGCGCAATGCGTCCTCCCGATCGATCGAACCGCTCGACCGGCGCACCTTGTGCGCGCTGACCCGCGGGTCGGTGTCGGCGTCGACCGAGATATCGGCGACCCGCACGGTCGCGCCCGCCACCGCGGCCAGGGTGTTCACCGCGGCGCCGCCGCCGAGGAAGTTGGCGACCATCTGCGCGGTCACCTCGCTCGGGTACGCCGAAACCCCTTGGCGCGCAACGCCGTGATCCCCGGCGAAGACCACGACCCTGGCCCGGGCGAACTGCTTGGGCGGGCAAACGCCCTGACAGGCCGCGACCCAGTTGCCGAGCACCTCCAACCGCCCCAGCGACCCATCGGGTTTGGTCAGCTGCCCCTGCCGCTGTTCGGCCGCCACCCGCACCTGCGCGTCCGGTGGCGCAACCGGTCCGAATCCGCTTGTCACAATCGAGCCTTTCGGTAGAGGCATTCGCCGCTCATTCTCCGGCCCAATCTTGCCCGCCCCGCCCGCCGGTCCGCACACCACCCGCGCGGGTGGAGATTCGGTGATGCGCGCAGGTGCCCGGCCACCGCATGAATGCTTCGCTCCGGCCGACGCGCCGAACGGGTGAACGGCGAGTCGAGCGGTCGGCGATGGAACTGCCGCAAGAGCATCTCGGTAGAGCGATCTCTGCGGCTGCGCCGGACCGCGCTCACCCATCGGACGAGTTGCCTATGCGGCTACCGCGGCTTGTCGGCATCGCGTCGACGCAGTAATCAGCCTCGATCCAAGGCGGATGGATGGTGTCAACGGAAGTGCCCGCCCGGCATACACGTTCGCCTGATGAACTGTCGGGGTAGCTGTCTTCAGCCCGTGCATGGCCGGAGCGGAGCCGAGGCAGTCGGAGACGAATACGCACCGATACGAATCGAACTCGCGGTCGGCAGCCCAGCACGGACGAAACCGCAGGCGTTCCCGGCCGGTCGGGTGCAGTTGCTACCGTGCAGAACGTGTCGGACAGCTCCGTAATCCTGCGAACACTCGTCCTCGGTGGCGCGCGCTCGGGCAAGTCGGGATATGCCGAGCAGCTCGCGTCGGATGCGGGACGCCCGGTGCGCTATCTCGCCACATCGGTGCCCGATCCGGCCGATACGGATTTCGCCGAGCGCATCGCCGTGCATCGCGCGCGCCGCCCGGCGGATTGGACCGTGGTGGAAAGCGCCGATCCGGCAACGGTTCTCGCGGACGCTGCCCCGGTCACCCTGATCGACGATATCGGCACCTGGCTCACCGCCCGCATAGATGCGCGTGATGCTTGGGAGCTACCGCGCGGCACCGTCGCGCCCGAACTGGACGCGCTGGTGCGGGCGGTCGCCGACTACCGGGAACGCCTCATCATCGTCAGCCCGGAGGTCGGCATGGGTGTTATCCCATCGCATCGCTCTGGGCGGCTGTTCCGCGACGAGATCGGCGGGCTCAATCAGCAGCTTGCCCGGGTCTGTGACGAGGTCTTCCTGGTGGTCGCCGGAATTCCGATGCATGTCAAGTGAACTCGGCCCGGCCGGATGTTCCCGACTCGCGCCGGGCACCGTATAACGCGACCTGTCACCGCGTGGCGCGCGTCGACCAGCCGCGCGTACCGGAACGCCGATAGTGCGGGACTCGCGTCGGCCTGGACGGACAATTTCGGCCGTAAACAGCGAAAACTAGGCAAATAACAGCCGATACTGTCCGCTCAGGCCGGATACGGAACCTCGGCGTTCACCCCGAATCGCCGCCGATACTCCGTCGGCGCGATGCCGACGAGGCGCTGGAAGTGGTGGCGCAGCAGCGCGCCGGAGCCGAATCCGGAGCGTCCCGCGATCTGCTCCAGACCGAGGTCGGTGTCCTCCAGCAGGTGTTTGGCGAGCAGTACCCGCTGGTTGGTTAGCCATTTCACCGGTGTCGTCCCGGTTTCGGCGGCGAACCGGCGGGCGAAGGTGCGGGTGGACATGGCGGAGCGGGCGGCCAAATCCTCGATGGTGTGCGGGAGTTCGAGGTTCTCGCCCATCCATTCCAGGGTCTGCACCAGGCTGTCGGTTGTGCAGGCGGCGACCGGGCGTTCGATGAACTGCCGCTGCCCGCCGTCGCGCTGCGGCGGCACCACCATGCGCCGGGCGATGGCGTTGGCGACCGAACTGCCGAGTTCCCGGCGCACCAGGTGCAGCGCCGCGTCGATGCCCGCCGCGGTGCCCGCGCTGGTGATCAGGTTGCCGGAGTCGACGAAGAGCACATCGGGATCGACGGTGGCGAGCGGGAATTGTTCGGTGAGTTTGTCGACGTAGCGCCAGTGCGTGGTGACCTTCTGCCCGTCGAGCAGGCCGGCGTGCCCGGCCAGGAAGGCGCCGGAGCAGACGGTGAGCACGATGGCGCCCGCGTCGGCGGCGGCGCGTATCGCGTCGATCACCCGCTGATCGGGTGGCAGTCCGTCGTCGTAGTAGGCGGGGATGCCGATCAGATCGGCATCGGATAGTGCGTCCAGTCCGTATTCGGGGGTGACCGACACTCCGGGACTGGTACCCGGCAGCGGCACACCTGGTTCGGCGCCGCAGACCTTGAAATCGAATACCGGCAGGCCATCCGAGCTGCGGTCGAGACCGAACACCTCACAGAGGACCCCGAATTCGAACATGGCGACCCGTCGGGAGAGCACGACGGCGACCTTCGAGAGCATGCCAACAGTGTATATGGCAGCATATTTACGAAGTGTGGCATTCCTGCCACTTTCGGCGGGAACTCGACGGGCGCAAAATTACTGCCATGATTGCTTTCCTGCTCAGCTTCGCCGTCATCGTCGGATTCGCCGTCATCGTCACCCACTACACCGCGCGCTTCGGCTCCAGCGACATCGTCGACCGGGATGCCCAGCGCCGCGACCACGACCTCACCGTGCTGCTGGGCCGCACCTCGCACAGCTGATGTGTGACGCGTCCGCGTGCCGATGCGGACCGACGAGCGACCGACTACATCCACCGAATATGAAAAGATCCGTGCCCGAACGGCAACGATCACGCTTCGTGAGCGTCCCGCCGTTCGGGCACGGACTGTTTCGAGCTCGGTCGAGATGGCGAAACTACACGGCCTCGCCGGGGCTGACCCGGGGCTTGGGCGCCCGCATCTTCCTGATCTGCGAGGCCCGCACGAACGCGTACCAGCCGAGACCGAATCCGGCGTCGGTGGTGTCGGGGTAGCGCTCGCGCACCCGGTTGTTCACGATCCGGCCGAGGATGACGCCCTCGATGATCATGAACAGCATCATCACCAGCATGGCCAGCGTGACGATCGTCTGCAGCGCGGGCGCGACGAACATGGACAGGATCAGTACCAGCGCCATCGGCATGAACAACCCGACCAGGTTGCGCCGCGCGTCGACGAGGTCGCGCACATACGCCCGGACCGGACCCTGATCGCGCGGCAGCAGGTACTTGTCCTCGCCCGCGAGCATTCTGGCCCGGCGGTCCTGCGCCGCGGCGCGCCGCTCGGCGGAGGCGGCCTTGCGCTCCTCGCGGGTGCCGCGCACGGCCTTGCGCCGGGCCCGCGCCTCCTTGGCGGTCATCGGCGCCGGAGCGACCGGGCCGCGCCGTTTGCCTTGCGCCTCACGGCGTTTCGGGGTTGGGCGGCCCTTGCCCGGGGTGACGGTGGTGGTCCGACGAGTGGAGCCTGCGGCGGAATCATCGTCCACGACCGCCGTCGTCTCGGCGGTCGCGTCGGTGGTGCTGGACTCGCCGCGACGGAACAATTTCACGCGACCAGGCTATTCGATGCCGGACGAGCGACGAAATGCGCATCGCCCGCGCCCGGTGCGCGAGCTCACCCGGGCCGCTTCGTAACCCGCCCTCGGTGGTGGCAAGATGGGAATAGCAGCTCGCCGAGTGGTGTTGACCGACACGACCCGTGCGCTGTTCACGGGTTGACCACAGGTGTCCCTTTAGGAGAGTTCATGACTGTGCAGAACGAGACCGCCACCCACGGTGTGACTCTGACCGATGCCGCCGCCGCCAAGGCGAAGGCGCTGCTGGATCAGGAGGGTCGCGACGACCTGGCGCTGCGGATCGCCGTGCAGCCCGGTGGTTGTGCCGGCCTGCGCTACCAGCTCTTCTTCGACGATCGCACGCTGGATGGCGACCTCACCGTCGATTTCGGCGGCGTCAAGCTGGCCGTGGACCGGATGAGCGCCCCCTACGTGCAGGGCGCGTCGATCGATTTCGTCGACACGATCGAGAAGCAGGGTTTCACCATCGACAACCCGAACGCCACCGGTTCCTGCGCCTGCGGCGATTCGTTCAACTGATCCGCTGTCCTCGTGGGCGACCCGCTCTCCTCGTGGGTGACCCATGCTCATGGGGAGCATTCGCCTAGCTCGTTTCGCTCGTATCTTGTGGGGGCGAAGCCCCCACACCCCACCCGGCGGGGCTCCGCCCCCGGACCCCCAACCGGCCCTCGCCGTAGCGGTGATCGGGCCGGTATTGCTGTCCGGACCGCGCCGGGATCCCTTGACTGGCAGCTGGGATCTCTTGACTGGCAATAGCGTCGAGCCCGTGTCGAGTCCGGTGAGCTACGGTTAGGTCGGGATGTCAGTCCCTTTCTTCTGCCGTCTGTCGCCTACCGTTGAAGGGCTCAGCTCCGTGTCCATCGCCGTTTCCGCGTCCATCGCGACCGACCATCTCATGCGCTTTCCCGGCCGGTTCGCCGACGCATTGCTGGCTGACCAGCTCGACCATGTGTCCGTGAGCTTCCTCGTCGACGATCTGCAGATCCGGCGCGGTGGTGTCGCGGGAAATATCGCATTCGCCATGGGCGTGCTCAACCGTAACCCGCTGCTGGTCGGCGCGGTCGGCGCGGATTTCGCCGACTATCGCGCCTGGCTCGAGGAGCACGGTGTCGACTGCTCCGGCGTGCGCATTTCCACCAAGGCGCACACCGCGCGCTTCATCTGCACCACCGATGACGATATGGCGCAGATCGCGTCGTTCTATCCGGGCGCGATGAGCGAATCCCGCGATATCACCATCGGTGAACTGGCCCAGGCGCATTCGCTGGATCTGGTGCTGGTCGGCGCCAACGATCCGGATGCCATGCTGCTGCACACCGAGCAGGCGCGCGAGCTCGGCATCCCGTTCGCCGCCGACCCGTCCCAGCAGCTGGCCCGCCTCGACGGTGCGCAGGCGCTGCGGCTGATCGACGGCGCCGCATACCTTTTCACCAACAAGTACGAGCTCGGCCTGCTGCTGCAGAAGACCGGCCTGAGCGAGGCCGAGATCGCCCAGCGGGTCGGCATCCGGGTGACGACGCTCGGCAAGGACGGTGTCCGCATCGTCGACCGCGACGGCACCGAGGTGCACGTCGGCGTGGTGCCCGAGCGGGAGCGGGTGGAGCCCACCGGCGTCGGTGACGCCTTCCGCGCCGGCTTCCTCACCGGTCACACCGCGGGGCTGAGCCTGGAGCGGTCCGCGCAACTGGGTTCGCTCGTCGCGGTGCTGGTGCTGGAGACCATGGGCACCCAGGAGTGGACGCTCAACAAGGACGAGGCCCTGGAGCGCCTCACCGCCGCCTACGGCGCGGATGCCGCCGCCGACATCAAACCGCTGCTCTGATCCGAGCCGCTCCGATACGAACTGTGCCCCTGAGCCGAAAAGCTCAGGGGCACATTCATATCCGGGTCAGAGCGAGATCGGGTAGGTCGGCTCCTTGATATCCGGCTTGATCCGGTTCTCCACGAAGATCCCGTGCCACACCATGAACACCAGCAGCGTCCACAGCCTGCGGCTGTGATCGACGCGCCCGGCGCGGTGCTCGTCCAGCATGCCCTTGACGGCCGCCTTGTCGAGCAGGTGATCGGTCTGCGATTCGGCGATCTGCTGCTGGGCCCAGTCGTGCAATTCGCTGCCGCGCAGCCAATGCCGCAGCGGCACCGGGAATCCCAGCTTCGGCCGGTGCAGCACGTGGCCGGGGATGATCTCCTCCAGCGCCTGGCGCAGCGCGTATTTCGTGGTGTCCTTGGTGAGTTTCTGGTCGACGGGCAGTCGCTCGGCGACCTTCAGCACCTCGGAATCCAGGAACGGCACCCGCAGTTCGAGCGAGTTGGCCATGGTGATCTTGTCGGCCTTGACCAGGATGTCGCCGCGCAGCCAGGTGAACAGGTCCAGATGCTGCATGCGTGCCGTCGGGTCCCAGCCGCGCGACTGCTCGTAGATGGCGGCGGTGACGTCCCGGTGGGTCCATTCGGGCCGGAAATCGCGCAGCACGGCCCGCAATTGGGCGTCGTCGAAGTTGCGCGCGTTGCCGTAGTAGCGCTCCTCGAGGGTGAGCGAGCCGCGGCGCAGCAGGCTCTTACCCCTGGTGCCGTCCGGAATCCGGTCGGACAGCTTGCCCGCCAGCCGCCGCAACCCGCCGGGCAGGTATTCGAACGGCTTGAGCGACAACGGTTCCCGATAGATCGTGTACCCGCCGAACAATTCGTCCGCGCCCTCACCGGAGAGCACCACCTTGACGTGCTTGCGCGCCTCCTTGGCCACGAAGTACAGCGGGACCAGCGCCGGGTCGGCCACCGGATCGTCGAGGTACCAGACGATTTCGGGAATGGCCTCGGCGAATTCGGTGGGGGAGACCACCTTCACGACGTGCCGCGCGCCGATCGCCTCGGCGGTCTCGGCGGCCACATCGGCCTCCGAATAGCCCTCGCGCTCGAATGCGCTGGTGAAGGTGATGAGCTTCGGGTTGTGCCGGATGGCGAGCGCCGCCGTCGCGGTGGAATCGATGCCACCGGACAGGAATGCGCCGACGGTGACATCCGCGCGCATATGCTTGGCGACCGAATCCTCCAGTGCCGCGGTGATTTCCCGGATCCGTGCCCGCTCGGTGCCCGGCGCGAACGGACTCGAGCTGTACCGGGGCCGGAAGTAGCGCGAAATCTGCGGTGCGGCACCGGGTTTCACGGTGGCGTAGCTGCCCGATTCGAGGCGGCGAATATCCTTGTGCAGCGTCTCCGGCTCGGGCACGTACTGCAGCACCGCGTAGTGCTCCAGCGCGCGCGGATCGAGCTCCTCGCCGAGGCCGAGCGGGGCGAGCAGTTCCAGCAGGCTCTTCTTCTCGCTGCCGAACGCGGTGCCGCCGGGGCCGGTGGCCAGGAACAGCGGCTTGATCCCGAACGGGTCACGGGCCAGGAACAATTCGCCGGTCTCGGTATCCCAGATCGCGAACGCGAACATGCCGCGCAGCCGTGTCACCACCTCGGGACCCCAGTAGTGGAATCCGGCGACAACCGCCTCGCCGTCGCCCTCGGTCGAGAACATCGAGCCGTCCGGGAATTCCTGGCCGTGTGCCTCGGCCAGTTCCGCGCGCAGCTCCAAGTAGTTGTAGATCTCGCCGTTGAAGGTCAGCGCGTAGCGTTCGCGATTCGCCGCGGGACCCCAGCGCAGCGGCTGATGGGAATGCTCGATATCGATGATCGAGAGCCGGTTGAAGCCGAAGATCATATGTTCGTCGTGCCAGGTGCCGCGCTCGTCCGGGCCGCGATGCCGGACGCAGTGCAAGGCGTGATACACCCGCTCCACGACGTCATCGGTTGCCGCGTCAGATGTCAGGAATCCGAGCAGTCCACACACGGCGTCGGCAACCTCGCTTCTCCGGTCGAGCCCCGGGTCGGCGGGGCATCCAAATGTCTTGGTGAGTGCACATCGTTGTCGGCGCATGGGTGCGCGCGCCCGCGGGCCGAAATGCTGTGTCCGAGTATGCCGCACGCGCCGGATTCGTGCCCCGGAGGATGGCGTCGCGACGGCAAATCGCAGGTGGCCGCGTCGGGTTGCGGATCGGCGGAGTGTCGAATGCGACCCGACGTCAAACAGGGCGCCGGTTTGGTCTACGCTGCGTAGTACTCAGGTCATTCTTAGGAAGCGCATGTCTTCCGGAGGGCTGGCCTGAAACGTGCTTAGTACGTGTCGGCGGGCGTTCGCGGCCCGCCGATGCAATGTCGGAATGTGTGGCGACCAGGAAGGCGTGAGCGTGGCGCACAAGGCGAGCGAAGAGATCGGGGCACGACCCGTCAAGGGTCGGCGGGGCCGCATCCTTCGGCGGGCCGGGCTGGCGGTGTCCTTGGGGATCACCGCGGTGCTCGTCTCGGGCTGCTCGATCGACAATGTTTGGCTGCGGTTCGGCTGGCCCTCCGGTGTCACCCCGCAGGCCACCCGGATGCGGGAGCTGTGGACCTACTCGGTGCTCGCCGCGTTGGCCATGGGTGTGCTGGTGTGGGGTCTGACCTTCTGGACCGTCACCTTCCACCGCAAGAAGGCCGATTCGCCGGAGTTCCCGCGGCAGACCGGCTACAACGTGCCGCTGGAGCTGACCTACACGGCGATTCCGTTCGTGATCATCGCGGTGCTGTTCTACTTCACCGTCGTCGTGCAGAACTACGTGCACGAGAAGGTGTCGGACCCGGACGTGACGGTCGACGTCACCGCGTTCCAGTGGAACTGGAAGTTCGGCTACCGCAATGTTGACTTCAAGGACGGCTACAAGTTCGACGGCATCGACAAGGAAAAGGAAGCCGCGAACCAGGAGCAGCTCGAGAAGTACAAGGAGCGCACCGAGGACGGTCACCCTCAGCCGGGTCCCGTGCACGGCAAGCCGGCCAACGACATCCTGTCCTACCTGCACTACGACAAGGTCGAGACCGTCGGCTCCAGCACCGAGGTTCCGGTTCTGGTGCTGCCGACCAACCGGGTCATCGAGTTCCAGCTGGCCGCCGCCGACGTGATCCACGCCTTCTGGGTGCCGGAGTTCCTGTTCAAGCGTGACGTCATGCCGAACCCGAAGGAAAACCACTCGGACAACGTCTTCCAGATCACCAAGATCGAGAAGGAGGGCGCGTTCGTCGGCCGCTGCGCCGAGATGTGCGGCACCTTCCACTCGATGATGAACTTCGAGGTCCGCGCGGTCACTCCGGAGAAGTTCACCAAGTACCTCGACGCGCGCAAGGACGGCAAGACCAACGCCGAGGCGCTCGCGAGCATCGGTGAGTCGCCGGTCGCCACGTCCACCAGGCCGTTCAACACCGACCGCACCACCAAGACCGCGGCCGAGGCAAAGTAAGGACTGATCTGACATGAAGATCGAAGCGCGGATTTTCGAACTGCTCACGGTGTTCTTCGTCATTGTGGCGATCGTCTACGGCTTCTTCACCGGACAGTCGCGCACCGGCGTGGAGTGGGCGGGCACCACCGCCACCGTGCTCACCGCGGGGCTGTCGCTGATCATCGGCACCTACTTCCGATTCGTCGCCCGCCGCCTGGACCTGCGTCCGGAGGATTACGAGGACGCCGAAATCGTGGACGGTGCAGGCGATCTGGGCTTCTTCTCGCCCGGCAGCTTCTGGCCCATCACGCTGGCCGCGGCCGGCTCGGTGACCGCGCTGGGCCTGGCCTTCTTCCAGCTCTGGTTGATCGCCATCGGCGTGCTGTGCGTGCTCGGCGCCGCTGCGGGCCTGGTGTTCGAGTACTACCTCGGTCCCGAGAAGCACTGAGCGTCAGTTTCTTTCGAAGCGCCCCACCGGAACTCCGGTGGGGCGCTTCGTTTTTGCTGGAAATGGGCTTTTCGGCGCCGCGGCCGTCCGCGTTACGGCATGTCAAGGGAGCTGACGAGCAGTAGTATGATCATCCCTGCTCAACGGGGGTTCGGGGGCCGCGGAAAATTGGGGTCCGATTCGAGTGAGCGTGTCGCGCCGGGCTGTGGTTGGATTTCGTGCCATGAGCACGCCGCGTTCCGTTGCCGCCGAAGAGTATCTACCCCGCGACACCGCGGATGTCGTTCGCACCGTTCGGGATTCGCGGGGGCGGGCGGAACGGCTGACGATTGTCGGCGGCGACAACGTCGACGACGGGTTCGCGCTGCCCGATCAGCGCACGGTGGTGTCGCTGCGCCGGATGAATCAGGTGCTGGATATCAACCTGGGCCGTAAGACGGTGCGCGTGCAGGCCGGGGCCAAACTGTCCGATATCGATCGCAGGCTCGGCGCGCACGGGCTCGGGCTGCCGATCGTCGGCGACCACCGCGATATCACCGCAGGTGGTTTCGCCTCCGTCGGTGGGGTGAGCACCGCATCGCACAAGTACGGCCTGTTCATCGACCGGGTCGTCGATCTGGAATACGTCGACACCGACGGGCGGATCGGCACCTGCGGCCGCAACCACCACACCGAGCGATTCCACCGGATCCTCGGCGCGGGTGGGCGCGCGGGCATCATCACCGCGCTCACCCTCGACGTGGTCGAGGTCGACAAGGAGCACACCTGGTTGACCACCGACGCGGACCGCTTCCTCGACTTCGATTCGTTCGTCGAGCACGCGCACGCGCAGATCCTGCATCCGGGCACCGCCTCGCTGCAGGTGGGCCGCTGGGTGGACACCGCACCGCTCAAGGTTTCCCGCCCGGTCGGCACCGGCAATATCCAGCTGGGCACGGTGCGGTTCGGTCAGTGGTCCAGTCTGCACCCCACCACGCCGACCCGCGGTCTGCGGGCCCGGCGTGAGGCGGGCACCAGGACCCGTAAATCGTTGGGCGCCATCGCGTCCGCCGCGGGCGGCCGCGCGGGTATGCCGGTCCGCAACGCGGCGGCGGCCGCGCTGATGTTCGCGCCCAAGGTGCTCACGCTGCGCGATGCCGAATACCTCGCCGACACCCAGCTCAGCTCGTCCGAGCGTGGGCCCGCCTACCGGGTCGGCGTTTTCGCGCCGCTGTCCAACTACGCGTCGGTGTTCTACCGGCTACACGACCTGTTCTCCGGGCACCGGGAGCAGACCGGCTGCTTCACCGTCATCTCCGCGATGACCTACGGTGTGCGGTCGCCGTACCTGCGCGAGGAGGCCGCGGCGCGCGGGATTCCGGGCGAGGAGCACGGGCTCATCACCTTCACCTGCCGGTTGCGGCCGTCCGCGCTGCCCTCGGAGCTGTTGCGGGACATCGTTTCCGGGATCGATGAGATCTGCCGGTCCGAACACGCCATGCGGTACGAGTCCGGCGATTAGACTGCCATCGTCGCCGGAAGGTAGCGGCGGCGATTCGGCACTGTCGGCGGGGTGTCGATGCGTTTGTCTCAGCTCGTTCGTCCGTGAAGGTTGCTGTGCCGATGCTCGAATTCCGTACCTCGCCGAATCATCGCCGCATCGAACCCGTGGAATCCATTGCGGGTCTGCGCATTCTGCTCACCGACGCCTGCTCCGGCGTCGGCCGTGCCACCGCGGCGCTCCTCGCGTCGCGCGGTGCGCGGCTGTTGCTGGTGGGTCGGCGCGGGGACCGGCTCGTCCCGCTATCCGAGGAACTCGGTCGGGTCGGCGCGCAGGTGCACTGGTGTCGCTGCGATATCGCCGCACTGGGTGACGTCGATCAATTGACCGATTGGGTGCTGCGCGAATTCGGTTCGGTCGATGTGCTGATCAACAATGCCGGCCGGCCGCTGTGCCGCCCGCTCGCGCAATCCGTCGACCGCTTCCGCGACTACCAGCGCACCATGGCCGCCGAATATTTCGGCCCGCTGCGCCTCACCCTCGGCCTGCTACCCGCCATGCTCGCCGCGGGCTCCGGACAGGTGATCAATGTCGCCCCCGAAAATACCGGCCCCACACCGAATTTCGCGCCGTATATGAGCGCGCAGGCGGCGTGGACGGCATTCGCCGAATGCGCGGCCGCCGAACTGTCTGCGCAGGGTGTGCAGGTGACCTCGGTGCGGTATGCGGGCGTGTCCGCGGCTGAGGAGCCGGATTTCGGCTTCGACGCTGAAACGGTGGCACGTAAGGTCGCGGCGGTCATCCAAGTGCGGCAGTTGCGGCAGGAGGCGCGGATGCCGCCGGAAGCGGCGCGGGCGGGCGTGCGGTTGTCGCGTGCGTTCGGGTAGTGATCGGTTTGGAGTGGTCAGTGCGTTGAGTGCGTGGTCGCGTCGCTACGACGACGTAATCGCCCGAGCTGGGTGCGGGTCGAGTTGGCATGCGGGGGTGTCGGTTTCGCACCAAGGGTGACGCTGTCCCAGCTTGATCTCCACCGTCGCGTTCATTTTCGGTTTGGTAGCTGATTTCCTGGTGGCGACGTGCCCGGTTGCAGCCGCACCCCGGCTGCGAACCGAGCACACGATGTACGGGGTGTGCACCTTGGAGCCGGGGTGCGGCGTTATCGACGAACGGATAACGGCCGACCGGTCCCGTTTGGTTGGGATGAGACCCCGCTTGCCAGCGCACTGCGTGCCTATCTCTACTGGATCAAAGGTAAATGCAGGGCGGGTGCCGAGTCAGTCGGCCTAGGCGGACAAAATCAGCTGGGATATGCGGAAATCCCGCGGAAGTCGTCTGATTTTGTCCGTTCAGGCCGGATGCCACGGCGCCAGTATGGATATCGGCCTCACCCCGGATGCGAAACCGCACCGCCGCATGCCAACGCACTCCGCGCCTAGCTGGGGCGATTACGTCGTCGTAGCGGCGCGACCACGTTTCGACATGCCGATCCCTCCCGACCGGGACCGGAGCCCGAACCGCCGCGTCCCGTCGCCGAACCTCACATGGCAGGAGTGAGTTTCAGGATCGGGATGACTCGGTCGGTCTTCTCCTGGTACTCCAGATACCGACGGTGCTCGGTGGTGATTCGTTTCCAAGCAGCCTCGCGTTGTTCGCCGGTCAACTGTTCCGCGACGACCCGTAACTTCTTGCCGCCCACCTCGATCCACACTTGGTCCGGATGTTCGACGATGTTGTGGTACCAGCCCGGGTGCTGGAACGATCCGGCCATGGATGCGACGACGAGCCAGCCGTCGCCGTCGGCGAAGCGGGTGAGGGCGACCGTGCGGCGCCGGCCGGTCTTCGCGCCGACGGTGGTCAGGTAGAGCAGGTCCATGCCGAGGTAGCGGTCGCCGAGCAGGCGATGGTAGGGCCGTAGGGCCCGCATCATGACGCGGACGAAGCCATTGGATGAGAACGGGCGCGTACCCCTGGTGCCCGCCGGGGTTTTGCGGATGCTCATGGAGCCAAACCTTTCCGTCGGAACTCGTGCGATCAGCATGGCACCGCGAGATCCCGACGGGCGGAAAACGAAGGCCCCGAACAGGGGTGGTGTTCGGGGCCTTCGCGTCAACCCGGTGGGTGGTGAGAGGTGGCTGACCACCGGGTGACGGGTGCTGTCAGGCGGTATGGCTGCACAGCACCTCGTAGGCGCGTACGGCGTCTTCGGGAAACACCAGTACTCGCCACGGTTTCCGGCCGATCGGGCCCGGCGCCCCGGCCGGGCCGGTGGTCGCGCGGATCCCGTTGGCCCGCAAGAGGTCCCGCACGGTGCGTGCGGTGATCGGGTCGGGCACGGTCGCCGCGGCGGCCAGCAGACCGTAGTCGTCGGCCGGGGGCGCGGATCGGTTGGGCCGCAACATGATCAGTGCCCCTCGCTGTCGCGCCTCTGGTATTCCAGGAGTACGGCCAGCTGCTTGCGTTCCTCGGCATGTTCGATCTCGAAGTGCTTCTCGCTCTCCTGCCGCGGATCGGCCCGCAGGAAGCTGCCGAGACCGGGTTTGCCCGCCGAGCCCAGCTTGTTCATCTTCTTCGGCACCGGAGCCCCCTGGTATGCCAGCGGAATCGGATGCCCGTGCTCGTCGACGGGGCCGAGCGCCTGATGCACCTCGACGTACTCACCGTGCGGCAGCCGCTTGACGAGGCCGGTCTCGATGCCGTGCTCCAGCACCGCCCGGTCGCTGCGCTGCAAGCCGAGGCAGAACCGGTAGGTGATGAAATACGCGATCGGCGGGGCGATCAGCATGCCGATGCGGCCCATCCAGGTGGTGGCGTTGAGCGAAATATCGAACTTCATCGCGATGATGTCGTTCAAGCACGACAACGAGAGCACCAGATAGAAGGTGATCGCCATGGCGCCGATCGCCGTGCGCACCGGCACGTCGCGCGGCCGCTGCAGCAGGTTGTGGGGGGCGTCGTCCTTGGTCAGCTGCTTCTCGATCCACGGGTATATGACGAGCACCGTGAACACCAGACCCATGATCACCGCGACCCAGAAGGCCGAGGGGATCGTGTATCTGCCGAGATAGATCTCCCACGGCGGCACCAGCCGGGCTAGCCCGTCGGTCCACCACATGTAGAAATCCGGTGCCGATCCCGCCGACACCTGCGCCGGGTTGTACGGGCCCAACTGCCAGATCGGGTTGATCTGGAAGACGCCGCCCATCACCGCGAGCACACCGAGGGTGAACATGAAGAACGCCCCCTGGTCGGCGGCGAACACCGGGACGATGCGCGCACCGACCACATTGCGTTCGGACCGGCCGGGCCCCGGGAACTGCGTGTGCTTCTGGTACCAGACCAGCGCGATATGCGCCGCGATCAACGCGAGCATGATGCCGGGGAACAGCAGCACATGCGTGATGAACAGGCGCGGAATCAATACCGTCCCTGGGAATTCGCCACCGAACAGCGCCCAGTGGATCCAGGTGCCGATGATCGGGACGCTCATCGTGATACCGCCCAGCGGTGAACGCAGGCCGGTGCCGGACAGCAGATCGTCGGGCAGCGAGTAGCCGAAATAGCCTTCGAACAAGGCCAGGATCAGCAGCAGCGCGCCGATCACCCAGTTCGCCTCGCGTGGCTTGCGGAACGCGCCGGTGAAGAAGACCCGCAGGCAGTGCAGGATCATCCCGGCCACGAAAAGCAGTGCGGCCCAATGGTGTACCTGCCGCACGAACAGTCCGCCGCGCACCTCGAACGAGATGTTCAGCGAGCTGGCGTAGGCCGCGGACATGTGCACCCCGCGCATCGGCTGATACGCGCCGTCGTATACGACCTCCTTCATCGACGGATCGAAGAACAGCGTCAGGTAGATGCCGGAGATCAGCAGGATGATGAAGCTGTACAGGCAGATCTCGCCGAGCAGGAAGGCCCAGTGGGTCGGAAAGACCTTGTTGATCGAGCGTTTGAGGAATGCGGCGGCCCGGTAGCGCTCGTCGGCTGCGTCGGCGCGCGCGGCCACCTTCGCGCCCGCACTCATCGGTTGATCCCGTATGAACCCAGTAGTTCGAACGGGACCGGCGCGGGGGAGCCGACGGCCCATTTGCCGACCGTCGCCTGTAGGGCCCGTGCCGCCTCGATGGCCGGGAGCGGATTCTCCACACCCTCGTCGAGTTCCAGCAACGCGACGAAATCCTTTGTGCCAGTGACCCGGCCGTAGGTGAAGCGGACACCGGCGGGTGCGGCGGCGTGCAGCGCCTGGAACGCGGACTCGACGGCGGCGGCCACCTCCGCCGCCCCCGCGTCCTCGGTCACCGCGTAGCGGATGATCAGCTGAGGCATCGTCATCTCCTTGTCGATAGAAGTGCTACCGATCCCTTGACGCCCCGGCCGCCGAAAAGGTGACTTCGATTCGGTGTGGCGCCCGTCACCATCGAATTCGCGGTGCGGAAGCGGTACGGCTCGAGCTTGTCGCCGCGGCGATCATCGACAAAGAAATGTTGCTGGATCCGGGAATTCGCGTGTCTCAGCCGAGGCCGATCTGGATCCAGGTCACCGCGAGCCCGATCGCATAACCGGTGAATCCGACGCCGCCGAGCACGAATAACACTGTGCCGAACCGGCTTCCGGCCGAGAGCGCCGGATCGCCGCGCAGCAGCATGAGCAGCGGCACCTGGTATTCGTCGGGGTCACCGAAGTCCGGGAACAGCAGCGCGCCGAACAGTGCGAACCCGTCGGCGAGGAATAGCGCGGGATGGGTGATGTGGGTCGCCGCGAATCCGGCGCCGATCAACGGTCCGAGCACCAGTGCGGGCACCACCCCGAATGACAGCACCGACACCTTCAACAGCCATCCGGTGGCCAGCAGCCGCAGCGCCAGCACGATGGCCACCACCGCGACCTCGATCCAGCCCAAATTCATACCAAGCGTCCTACTCCCGTGTTCCGCGCGCCATACTCGCACAGCGACAGCGGTCCCGCAGGGCAGCATTCCCCGGAATGCGCACGTAGGCAAGGCCGTTCGAAACGAATCCGCCCCGCCGACGAGTGTCGGTGGGGGCGGGAAACTTCGGGGATCGCTAGCTGGCGGCGGTGTCGGGGATGCGGCTGGCCTCGGGGCGGGAGCCGCTCGGCACACCCTTCTTGAGGCTGGCGGCGTATACGTCGACGTACTCCTGGCCGCCCATCTGCATCAGCTCGTACATCACCTCGTCGGTGACCGCGCGCTCGACGAAGCGGTTGCCGCCCATGCCCTCGTAACGCGAGAAGTCGATGGGCTCACCGAATTTCACGGTGACCCGGCGGCGGCGCCAGCGGAACGGTCCGGGCGGGCTCACCTCGTCGGTGCCGATGACCGCGACCGGGATGACCGGAACACCGGTCTCCAGTGCGAGCCGGGCCAGGCCGGTCTTGCCCTTGTACAGGCGGCCGTCGGGGGAGCGGGTGCCTTCCGGGTACAGCCCGACGAGGCGGCCCTCGTCGAGCAGTTTGCGGGCGGCGTTCAGCGCGTCCTCGGCCGCGTCGGCACCGCTGCGGTCGATCGGGTACTGGCCGGTGGCGCTGAAGAAGAACTTCTGCAAACGGCCCTTGATGCCCGGGGTGTTGAAGTATTCGGCCTTGGCCAGATAGTTGATCCGGCGCGGGCTCATCAGCGGCGCGAACAACCAGTCCGCGAACGAGAGATGATTACCAGCCATAATCGCCGGTCCGTCCGCCGGAATGTGCTCCACACCTTCGACCGTCGGCCGATTGTAGAGATGGATGAACGGTCCCAGCAGCACGAACTTCAGCAGCCAGTAGAACATGACGTCCTTCCCCCGGGACCGGGATCGAAGCGGGCACCTGCGTCTGAGGCGACTTTACCGCTGGTTCCAGATCACATCCAACCTCAGGGGCGTATCTCACCACACCCGTCACCGGGAGGAACGCGCGACCCGGACCCGTCCGTCGTCCGCGCCGATCGCGGTGGCCCGCGCCAACTCCGCCGCGCCGATCATGCCGGCGGCCTCGCCGAGCTGAGTGGTCCGGATCCGGGCCAGCGGCCGGTGTCCGGCGCCGGTCACCGATTTGGCGTAGTGCTCTCGCGCGTCGTCCAGGAACAGCGGTGCGGAACTGCTCACGCCGCCCGCGATGACGATCAGGTCCGGGTCGAAGATATCGCTGACGAACGCCAGGCCGAGGCCCAGCCAGCGCGCGAAATCGGCGAGCACCAGGCAGGCCAGCGGATCGCCGTCCTGCGCCGCACCGGCCACCCGGCGCCCGGTAAGCGAACCCGGATCGCGGAAAACGTCCTTGGCCAGCACCGAACGCACCGGATCGGTGGCCAGCATCTCGATCGCGGTATCGGCGAGTGCCGTTCCGCTGCAATACCTTTCCCAGCAGCCGCGCTTACCGCACGGGCAGGCGCGCCCGTCCGGCACCACCTGTAGGTGGCCGAGTTCCGGTGCGACGCCGTGTGTTCCGCGATACAGCTGGCCGCCGATGAGCAGCGCGGCGCCGATGCCGGTGCCGATCGCGACCAGCACGACATTGTGGCCGCCCGCCGCGGCGCCGAACCGGTACTCGGCCCAGGCGGCGGCGTTGGCGTCGTGCTCCAGGATCACCGGTAGCTCCAGCCGCTCGGTGAGCCGCCGCGCCACCGGCGCGTCCTTCCACGGCAGATGCGGTGCGAAGCGGACGGTGGACCGGTCGCCGTTGATGAATCCGGCGACCGCGAGGCCCACCGCGCCGATCGGATGCCTGCGGCACAGTTCACGGACCGCGCGATCCAGCGCGTCCTCGAGTGCGCGCGCCGAATGCGGGGTCGGCGCCTGTACGGTGTCGAGCACCTCGCCGTCGGCGTCGACCACCGAGGCGCGAATGTTGGTGCCGCCGACGTCGATTCCGACCGTCAACGGTGGGCCACCTGCCATGCGCCGCGTCATGCCTTGATCGTCACGGGAATGTGAACGTATCCGGTGCGGCGCGGTGTCTCGTTCGATTCGGTCACCGAATGATCATGGGGTGCACCCGTTTCGGGATCGAATTCGGGCGGCAGGATCGGCTCGACCGGCACGCCCGCCAGCGCCTCGCGCAGGATGGTGACGATCGCGGTGCCGTGTTCGGCGATGGCCGCGGCCACGTCGTGATGTTCGCCGCGCACCAGCGCGGCGGCCGCGCACACCGGACACCACGAGCAGCTCGACCATTCGGTCTGCCCGTCCGCCGCGCCGCGCCGCAGCACCGGCTCGACCCGCTCCAGCACGGCCTCGGCGAGCAGGCGCAATTCCTCGGCGAATTCGGTGAGCCCGTCGGCCTGCGTCGACCCGGTCATTTCGGCCACACCTCCGGATCGGGCAGGAAACGCACCGTGAGATAACCGCTGTCGAGTTCGGCGCCCTCGACCGTGCACCGCCGCAACACCGGAGCAAGGCGCACCCGGCGCCGCACACCGTCCGCTCCCACGATCAAATCGTCCTCCACTCGTCCCAGTCGCAGCGTTGCCGGATCGACAACGGGCAGATGCATCCGCAGCGTGTACACCGCCTGCGGGCCGGCGCCCGACTCCCATCGAACCACCGGTTCGCCGGAACTCGCGCCAACCCCCGCCGGATTGTCGCCCGCCGCCGGATCCGCGTCCAGCGCGTAGGAGAAGGCCGACAGCGATTGCAGCCCGACCGGCTCGGATCCGGTGTGCTGGGCGATGACCACCGGGACCGGTCCGGCCGCGATCTCCAGCTCCGCGACCACGAGCAGCTGTTCGGCGCGCCGGTTCAGATACCAGTCCACCGCGGGATGCGCGACCGGTTCGGCGGGCGGCAGCGGCGGCAGCACCTTGTTCACCACGATCGCGTCCAACCGCAGCCCGAGCAGCGCGGCCGCCGAACGCACCCGCTCCGATTCGGCGACCGTCACCCGCTCGGCGACGGTGACCAGGCGCGCCCCGGTCCTGGTGTGATCGGCGAGCAGATCGCGAACCTCGGTGACCGCCTTGACGATTCGCTCCACCGTCGCGGCGAGCACGGCCCGGCGCAGATCGGTGCCCGCGCCGCTCATGGCCCGTGCGTGCGGCGGCCACACCCGCTCCAGATAGCCGAGCAGGGTGTCCGGCGCGGTGATGATGCGCAACATATCCGCGGTCGGCGGGCAGTCGACGACCAGCAGATCCCATTCGTCGTCGGTGGCGAAACCGGTGAGCTCCACCAGCATCAGCAGTTCCTGCACACCGGGCAGCCCGGTCAGCTCGGCCGGATCGAGCGCGCCGAGATCGATGCCGTGATCGATGCCGTGATCGTGGCCCGCCCCGGACAGCATCCGCGTCACCTCGCGGAACCGGTCCTCCAGCAGCGCTAGCGAATCCACCTCGATCACATCGAGATTCGGCAACACATGCGCGATACCGGTGACGGCGCCCGGATCGTGCGGGAAGCGGAAGCCGAGCGCGTCACCCAGCGAATGCGCCTGATCGAGCGATGCGATGAGCACCCGGCTGCCCGACCTGGCCGCGGCCAGCGCGGTGGCACAGGCCAGCGTCGTCTTGCCCACCCCGCCTTTGCCGATGAAGAGTTCGACGCGGGTTCGCTGCGTGGTCAGCCTTCGACCCGTTTCTTCAGTTCCTTGAGCGCGGTATCGGTGATGACCTTCTCCGCCTTGCGTTTGAACATGCCGATCATCGGGATGTTCAGGTCGACGGTCAACTCGTAGATCACCTGGGTGGTGCCGTCGGGCTGATCGATCAGTTCGTAGGTGCCGTCCTGTGCCTTCTGCAATTCGCCCTCGAGCAGTGTCCAGCTGACCGCCTTGTCGTCGGCGCGCCAGCGATAGGACAGCACGTAGGTGTCCTTGACGACGCCCGCGTCCAATACGAAGCGTGCGGTGCGGGCCCGGCCGTCGGGTCCCTTCTCCAACACTTCCACCGATTTCGCGGCCGAAACCCATTCCGGGTAGGACGCCAGATCGGCGATGACGGACATCACCTGCTGCGACGGGGCCTCGATGATGATCGACCTCTGGGTCCTGTCGGCCATGGCGGGCGGTATTCCTTTCGGGCGCGATGCGGTCGGCGCTGGTTTCAGGAGGCGTGGTTCGGCGGGACGCCCGCCGGACGGCCCGCCTCCAGCCGGGCCTTCAGTTCGAACGACATGTTCTTACCCGCCACCCGGCGCGCGCGGTTCGCCGCGAGCAACTGGCGCGGCGAGAGCTGTTGCGCGTCCGCCGGTTCGGCGTGCAGGAAGTAGTGCAGGATCACCCCGTCCAGCGCGGGCTGCAACCAGACCTCCATGGTGCCGTCCAACGCGCCGGTGACGGTCCAGCGGATTCCCTTGTCGCCACGGTCCTCCCGCACGTCGAGGGTCAGATCCGGCCACCAGCGGCGCCAATTGTTCGGTCCCGCCAGCACATCGGCGACGGCGTTCCCCGGCGCGGCGACGAACGTCTGATCAGCGACCTGGATAGTGCTCACGACCGCGCCTCGCTGGCGCTCGGCTCCGTCATGAGCAACGCCGCTGTGTTCATGGTTCGCTCCCTCACGTCCGGAAGCGTAGTAGATCGCGCCCGATTCACCGCAGTAGTGTGCGCAGCCGGGCGCCGAGGTCGTCCCAGCGCCACTGCCGCTCGACCCAGGCCCGGCCCGCGGCGCCCATTTCGGCCGCCGCGTCGCGGTCGCTCAGAATGTCGATGATGGCCGCGGCGATCTGCGGAATCTTGCGGCCGTCCACCACCCGGCCGGTGCTGCCCTCGACAACGGTCTCCGGCGCGCCGCCGGAATTCCCGGCCACCACCGGCACACCCGTCGCGGACGCCTCGAGGTAGACGATGCCGAGCCCCTCCACGTCCAGTCCCGCGCCGCGGGTGCGGCACGGCATCGCGAAGACGTCGGCGATGGTGTGGTGGGCGGCCAGTTCGGCGGAGGCGACCCGTCCGGTGAACACCACGCTGTCGGCGACGCCCGCGGCGGCCGCGAGCGCGTGCAGCTTCTCCTCGTACGGTCCGCCGCCCGCGATCACCAGCACCGCGCCGTCCACCCGCGCGCGAATTTCGCGCATCGCCATGATCAGCGCGTCCTGCCCCTTGCGCGGCACCAGCCGGGACAGGCACAGGATGGTCGGGCGGTCGCCGAGGCCGTACCGGGTGCGCAGCTCCGCGCGGGCCGCCGGATCGGGCCGGAAGACATCCGGATCGACGCCGGGCGGCAGATATTCGAGTCCGGCGGCGGGCCCGAAGGCCGATGCGAACCGATTGCGCGTGTACTTGCTGACGTAGGTGACCACATCGGTGTTGTCGCCGATCGCCCGCAGCGCCTGCCGCGCGCCGGGCAGCATCGACCAGCCGACCTCGTGCCCGTGCGTGCTGGCCAGGATGCGGTCGGCGCCGGCCCGGCGCAGCATGGGGGACAGCAGCGCCAGCGGTGCGGCCGCGCCGAACCACACCGTGTCGCAGTTCTCGCCGCGCAGCAGGCGGGTGGCCCGGCGCAGCACCAGCGGGGTCGGCAGCATCAGCGTGGTGGGGTGGCGGACCACCTGGAACTTCTGTTTGGCGTCGAACTTCAGATGGCTGTCGCCACGCCAGCGCGGGGCGTAGACCACCAGATCATCGGGCGGCAGCTGCGTCGCAAGGGCGTGCAGATACGACTGGATACCGCCCGGCCGCGGCGGGAAATCGTTGGTAACCAGCAAAGTTCGGGCCATGGGCAACAAAATACTGTGTCGTTGCCCGCCGCCGCCGAGCGCAGTCACCCGGCGCGGGCGCGATCAGCCGATCTGTCGCCGCAACCAGGCGCGCCAGTCGTTCACGAAGTCGGCGCGGCCGACGCCGAACGCATCGCGCAGTATCCGGTCCTCGCCCGCGGCGTCGACCTTGGCGGCGGCCACCCGGCGATACAGGTCCACCAGCTTCGGCTGGTCGTATTTCTCGGCCACGTATTCGCTCACCGACCAGGCGCGCTCATAGGCGTAAGCGGCCTGCGCGCCGCCGAATTCGCGGTCGGTGGGCAGGTCCGCGGGGGTATCGCCATCGCGCAACCGCGCGGTGAGCGTCGGCGCGATATCGACGAAGCGATGCCCCTGCCCGTGCTGTGCGACGTAGTCGGCGAAACCCTCCAGCATCCACAGCGGCGCGCCGTCAGCGGTTTTCGCGCGGGCCGCGACATGGGTGAGCTCGTGCCGCAGCAGCGTGCGCAGACCCTCCGGCCCGACCCGGCGGCCGGATTCGGGGCTGAACACCACCCGCTGGCCCGTCGGCGTCGTGCCGGGTGCGAACGGATCGGCCACCGAGGCCGCGGCGATCTCGGTCGGCATATCCGCGCCGGCATGTACCAGCGCGGCGAATTCGGATGGATTCGATGCGACGACCACCACCGTCGACTGAGCCCAGTCGGTGCCCCACACCTGGGTGACGGCATCGGTCGCGGCGCCGAGTTCGCCCTCCAGGACGGTCATCTCGCCGTCCTGCTGCGCATGCCCGACGACGATCGACTCCTTGCCGTCGCCGGTGGGCACCCGCCGGGCGACCAGCGCGCCGAACGGTTCCATGGTCCGGCGCACCGCGGCCAGCCGTGGATCGTCCGATTTGGCCTGCGCATAGCTTTCGACCGAGGCGGCCTGCGCCGCATTGGGTTTCGGCAGCACCGAATTCGGCAGCAGGATCAGCGCGCCGCAGACACCGGTCAGCGCGGTCACCATGCCGACGGTCAGACAGAACTGAAACCGTCCGCGGGCCGAAAGCCAGGCGCGAAACCTACCCATAGCCCACTAGTATCGCCGAGCGGAATGGAACGGCGTCGAACCCAGTGGCGCGACCGCCACCGGAACGCCGAAGGTCGAGGCGTGCACCATCAGGCCGTTGCCCGCGTAGATGCCGACATGCGAAATGTCGGAGTAGAAGAAGACCAGGTCGCCGGGTTGTAGTTGATCCCGCGGCACCGGGGTGCCGAAATTGGCCTGCTGCGAACTGGTTCGGGGCACATCCTTGCCGACCTGCTTGTACGCCCACTGGACCAGACCCGAGCAGTCGAACTGGTTCGGGCCGGTGGCGCCCCAGACGTACGGGTCGCCGATGCGGGTGAGCGCGGCGGCCAGCGCGCTGGTGCCGCTGCCGGGCACCAGACCCTGCAGCAGGGTGTCGCGGTCGAAGCCGGGCGGGAACGGCGATCCGGCCAGCGTCGCCTTGTCCTGAGTGGACAGGCCGGTCCACGCCTGCACCACATTGGTGATCGCGGCGGATAGGTCGGTGCGCTTGCGTTCCAGATCGGCGCGCACCTCGTCGGCCTTGGCCGCGGCGGCCTTGGCGGCGTCGTCGGCGGTGCGGGCGATGTTCTCCGCGGCGGCCGCGGCGTCGGTGGCCTTCTTGTACTTGTCGACCTGATCGGCGGTTTGCGCGGAAAGCACGTCCAGCGTTGACATTTGGTCGAGCAGCTGCTGCGGGGAGTCGCTGAGCAGGACGGCGAAGAGTTTGTTGGTGCGTGCGCCCTGATAGGTCGCGATCGCGGTGCGGTCGATGACCGGCTGGTACTTGCGGACCTCGTCCTTGGCGAGTTCGACCGCCTTGGTGGCCGAGGCGAGTCTGCCGTCGGCGTCGCGCTGGATGGCGAGTTTGGCGTCGAGGTCGGCCTGCGCGTTGAGCATCTGCTGGTTGAGCTGCTCGGATTGCCGGGACAGGTCGATCATTCGCTGGATGGCGTCACTCGCGCTGGCCGGGGCGGGCATGGCCGCCGGATCGGCCCCGGCCGGACCGCCACCGTAGAGGGTCGTGGCCAGCACCCCGGCCGCGAACATCGCTCCCACCAGACGATTCCTGCGCTGTCTTCGGTGACTCGTCACGGCCTGCCGTGCCCCGTTCTCTCGTGTAGCGAATGCGACTCGAGTGCGAGGTTTGACAACCCCGCAACCCGGGAAGGTCTCAGTTAGGTTACGGAACAGCGTCGGTCCGTGTCCAGAGGACAACCGTTTCGAGACGAAGATCGGGCCGCGATAGCTCGCGGCCCGATCGGAGATGATGTCAGAAGCGGCGCGCGCCCGCGAACGGCATCGAGGAAATGGGCGAGACGTGCACCGGGCTGCCCGCGGTGGACGCGTGCACGACGTTGCCGTCGCCCGCGTACAGCGCGGAGTGGCTGCCGCCGTAGAACGAGACCAGGTCGCCGGGCTGCAGATCGTCCAGCGAGATGGGGGTGCCGGTGGCCAGCTGCTCGTCGCTGGTGCGGGGGAGTTCGCGACCCGCCTGGCGGTAAGACCACTGGACGAGGCCCGAGCAGTCGAAGGCGTTCGGGCCCGCGGCGCCGTAGACGTACGGCGCGCCGACCTTGGTCATCGCGGCGTCGAGCGCGATCTGGCCGAGCGACTTCTTGGGCGCGGCGAACGGCGGCGGGGTGCCGGGCAGTTCGATGCCCGGGATGCCCTGCGGGATCTGGATCTCGTTCGGCACCTCGAAGGTTCCGACGCCGGGGATGGTCACCGGCTGGGCCGACGCGGGGGCTGCCGGAAGCAGGAACGCGCCGAGGGTGGCAGCGCCGACAGCTCCGAACGCAACGACTCGCTGCGCCTGTCGCTTGACGGTGTTGGTCGCCATGATGCGGTACTTCCAATCTGCCCCGCGACGCCGCACCCGGTGGTGCGTCGGACTCCGCGAGGTCTCGAAAAGATTACGAACGCATCACGGTCATTTGTAAAGTCGCCGACTTGCGAAATGCCGATGGGCAACAAATTTGCACCGGATTAAATGCGAGATATCTCACAACAAATAACGAAACGATAACTCCGGGTAACGAGCGCGGGCATCGGGGCGGCAACCGGGGCGGCGCGCCGAGCGATCCGGGGCCCGCGAATGATCATCGCGTGCGATGTTTCCCCAGCTCGTATCGCGCGTCATTGATGCTACCGGCCAGTTGGAAGGTATCCGTCCAGTCTGTTTTGTCGAGGCGCCGCAGCGGGCCGCTGGCACCGCCGTACCGGAATCCGGCGCATCCGGAGAATTGATGCATTTTCGACAATGATGTGAGCTGCGTCACTTTTGACAATGGAAGATCATTTCACGGGCAACGCGCGGAGAAACTCGTCGAACGATCCGGACAATCGTGGTGGCTTTTCCGTCGCCCGGTACCTGTCGTACCCGCGGCCTACGCTGCACGCCGTGTCCGTCCCCCATTCGGCCCGTCAGATGGCCTTCGACGATCTCGACACGCCCCTCTACGACACCACCTTCGTGGTCGTCGACCTGGAGACCACCGGGACCAGCCCGGGCGCCGACGCCATCACCGAGATCGGCGCCGTCAAGGTGCGCGGCGGCGAGGTGCTCGGCGAATTCGCCACCCTGGTGAACCCGGGACGGGCGATCCCGCCCGCGGTCGTGCACGTCACCGGCATCACCACCGCCATGGTGTGCGCGGCCCCGCGCATCGAGGCGGTGCTGCCCGGATTCCTGGAGTTCGCGTCCGGTGCGGTGCTCGTCGCGCACAACGCCCGCTTCGATATGGCCTTCCTGCGCGCCGCCGCGGCAGGCATGGATGCCGCATGGCCGAATCCGCAGGTGCTGTGCACCGTGAAGCTGGCCCGGCGGGTACTCGGCCGGGACGAGGCCCCGACGGTGCGGCTCGGCGTGCTGGCCAGGGTGCTCGGCGCGGCCACCCAGCCGACGCACCGCGCGCTCGACGACGCCAGGGCGACGGTCGACGTACTGCACGCGCTCATCGCGCGCGTCGGCAATCAGGGCGTGCACAGCCTGACCGAACTGCTCGACTATCTGCCCGGCGTCACCTCCGGCCAGCGCGCCAAACGTGTTTTCGCACAGGATCTGCCGAGCGCGCCCGGCGTCTACCTGTTCCGAGGTCCGGCGGACGAGGTCCTCTACATCGGCACCGCGGTGAACCTGCGCCGCCGAGTGCGCAACTACTTCACCGGATCCGAGACCAGGGGCCGGATGAAGGAGATGGTCGCCCTGGCCACCCGCGTCGACCATGTGGTCTGCGCACACGGGCTGGAGGCGGGGGTGCGTGAGCTGCGCCTGCTCGTCGCGCATGCCCCGCCGTACAACCGCCGCTCCAAATTTCCCAAGCGCGGCTGGTGGATCACGCTCACCGAGGAGGCGTTCCCGCGCTTCGCCATCGTCCGCGGCCCGACCCGGGATGCCGTCGGGCCCTTCCCGTCCCGGCTGGACGCCACCGAAATCGCCGTCGTCATCGCCGAATTCACCGGGCTGCGGACCTGCACCACCCGCCTGCCCCGCGGCGGGCGACACGTCTGCCCGCCCGCGGTGGTCGGCGGCTGCCCGGCCGCGTCACCCACCGCTATTAATAGGGAGACATACGCGCCGGCGCCCGCGCTGGTCCGTGCCCTGTTCGCCGGACGATCCGACGCGCCGCTGCGAGCCATGTTCGACCGCATCGAAACCCACTCGCGGGCCGAGCATTTCGAGGCGGCCGCCCGGCTGCGCGACCGCACCGCCGCCGTCGTCCGTGCCCTGTACCGCACCCAGCGACTCGCCGCGCTCGCCCGCATCGCCGAACTGATCGTCGCGCACCCGGACGGCGCGCGGGGCTGGGAGTTCTCCGTGATCCGATACGGACGGCTGGCGGGCGCTGGCGTCGCGCCGCGCGGCGTCCCGCCGATGGCCGTCGTCGAACAGATCGTCGCCGCGGCGGAAACGGTTGTCCCGGAAGGAGAGACATCGCTGCCCGATCTCGCGAGCGATCCGCCGGTGCGGACGGACTCGGCGACCGAGGATGCCTTCCGTCGTCGCGATGACGACAAGGGCCCCATAGATATAGGCCCTATAGATAAGGACGCGATAGATAACGCTCCACCCTTGCGCGGCGCGTCGCCGGAGGAGGTCGGCCTGATCGCCCGCTGGTTGACGAAGCCCGGAGTGCGGATCGTCCGGACCAGCGAGGGCTATCGCGAGCCGATCTTCGGTGCGGCCCGGTGGCTCGGCTGGGCGGAGGTGGCGGCGCGGGCGCGATCGGGGGAGGCCGAATATCTCGACCATTAGGCTGACACCCATGATTACCGCGATCGTCCTGATCCACGTCGAGAGTGCCCGCATCCCGGAGACCGCCCAGGAGGTCGCCGACACCGAGGGCGTCGCCGAGGTCTACTCCTGCGCCGGCGATGTCGATCTGATCGCGATCGTGCGGGTCCGCGACCATGCGGAGATCGCCGAGGTGGTGACCAACCGGATCGATCGGGTGAAGGGCGTTGTCCGCACCACCACCCACATCGCGTTCAAATCGTATTCACGATCGGATGTGGAGGCCGGATTCTCGTTGGGCGAGTGAACGATTCGGCCGCGGCGAACCCCTCCGGCCGCCGCGGCCGAGCGTTCAACCGCCGATCACCACCGATTTGCCGGTATAGCTGCCGGACGAACCGGCGGTGAGGATGCCGCTCGCGGAGCCGCCGCACTGACCGGTCGGATAGATGGTGATCACGCTGCCGGTGTCGTTCTGCATGAAATGCGTGCCGCCGCCGAGCAGAATGCATCCGGACGGGTCCGAATAGGTCACGCCGTCGATGATCAGATTTCCCTGAGCGGCCGCCGCGGCCGGTGCGCCGAGCACGATAGCGGCGAATACCGCTGGAAGGATCGGGATTCCGTACATCGCCGAGGAAGCCATCAGCCGACGAGCGCCGATTTGGCGGTGTATGAACCGGAATCGCCGGGGGAGAGGATGGCGGTGGAGTCGCCGTCGCACTCGGCCTTGGTGTACAGGGTGATGACGCTGCCGGTGTTGTTCTGGATGTTGTACACATCGTCCGCGCCGAGGAAGACGCAGCCGGCCGGATCGGAGAAGGGGCTGCCGTTGACGATCAGGTCGCCACCCGCCGCATGCGCACCGGGTGCACAGACCAGTGCCGCGACCGCGAAGCCGATCGGTACCGCATACATACTGCGCCGCATCTCGTGCTCCTCACTCGTCGATGGGGTCGGCGCACGCCGGACGTCGAGCGGGCGCGCCGGATAACAAGATCAGCTTACGCGCATCTGACCAGCTGTTATGTGGTGTTGGCAGCTGAAGGGTTCAGCTGTCCCCGAGGGTGTTCGTCAGCGCGACCCAGCGCTCCAGCAGCGCGGCGGCCGCACCCGTATCGATCGCGCCCGCCGCGCGCTCGATGCCGCGCGCCAGCGCCTCGTGCACATCCTGCTCGAATTCGCCTGCGCCGCGCGACAGGTCGTAGGCGACGATGGCCGCCGCCGAATTCAGCAGCACCGCGTCCCGCACCGGACCCGCCTTCCCGGCGAGGACGTCCCTGGCCACCTCCGCGTTGGTCGCCGCGTCCCCGCCGCGCAGCGCGGCCAACTCGACCCGGGGGATGCCGATGCGGGTCGGGTCGATGGTGGTCTCGCGGACCCGACCGCCGGAAACCACGAACGCGTCGGTGGTGGCGGAGGTGGTGATCTCGTCCAGCCCGTCGTTGCCGCGCACCACCAGCGCGCTGCTGCCGCGCTCGGCGAATACGCCCGCGATCACCGGAAGCAGTTCGGTGAACGCGCAGCCGATCAGCCCGGCCCTGGGCTGCGCCGGATTGGTCAGCGGGCCGAGCACATTGAAGACGGTGGGGATGCCGATCTCCTTGCGCGCCTGCCCCGCGTATCGCAGCGCCGGATGGAACAGCGGCGCGAAGCAGAACCCGATTCCGGTCTCGCGCACACATCGGGCAACCGATTCCGGACCGAGCGCGAGCCGCACCCCGAGCGCCTCCAGCACATCGGCGCCGCCGCTCTTCGACGAGGCGGCCCTGTTCCCGTGTTTGACCACCGGCACCCCGGCCGCGGCGACCACGATCGAGGACATGGTGGAGATATTCACCGAGCCGGAGCGGTCGCCGCCGGTGCCGACGATATCCACCGCGTCCCCGTCGATATGCACCAGCCTGGCGTGCCGCAGCATGCCGGTGGCCAGGCCGCGCAGTTCGGCCGGGGTCGGACCCTTGATCTTGATGGCGACGCCGAACGCGGCGATCTGCGCGGTGGTGGCGTTATCGGTGAAGATCTCGTTGATCACCCAGGCCGTATCCTCCGCGGCCAGATCGCGGCCGTCGGCCAGGGTCCCGAGCACCTGGGGCCAGCTGCGCACGCTCATTGTCCACTTCTCCCGTCACCACTGGTTCGCGCACCAGTTCGTTCGCGAAGCAGCCTAGTGCGCGCTGCCGGGCTGTAGCGCGTCCCAGCCGTCCGCGACGCCGTCGTTGCGCTGCGCCAGACCGACCATCCTGGACCGCTCCTGCGCGCAGTGCAGCGCATCGAGCAGCTGAACACGTTGCAGCAGAAGCCTTTTCAGTCCATCGCCGGCATCGGTAGGCGTCTCGGCCGCGGCGTAACCCTCCTGCGCGGCGATCGCGCACACCTGCCCGACCCGTTCCGCCGGGATCCGCAGATGGTGGCGCAGCACCGCCGGCTCGTCCCGATTGAGAGCCGTCGCGCGGTCGAGTGCCGTTGAACACGCCTCCGCGTCATCGAAACTCGCTACCACCACAACGAGATCGGCCCGGCCAGGATCGAGCGACACCTGATCGCTACGGCCGAGCAACCGTCGCAGCCAACCCGCCACCTTCGCCTCCTCATCTCAGCTTTTTCTCAACCTGGCCTGCCATGATCGCCTTCGGCCGCCCAACACGCCGACGCCCGAACGAGACCCCCTCTGTCCGTGGGTTTTCCGACACGGACGGACAAGTTTCGCACCCGGGTACTGCTGTCGTACTACGACGAGTCATACTTACCCCCGTGACGACCGCAGTAGGGACCCCAGGATCGGCCATTACCCAGCGTGTGCACTCGCTGAACCGGCCCAACATGGTCAGCGTCGGTACCATCATCTGGCTGTCCAGCGAGTTGATGTTCTTCGCCGGCCTCTTCGCGATGTACTTCGTCGCGCGCGCCCAGGCCCATGGCAACTGGCCGCCGGAACCGACCGAGCTGAATATGAAGCTCGCCGTGCCGGTTACCACCGTGCTGGTCGCATCGTCGTTCACCTGCCAGATGGGCGTGTTCGCCGCGGAGAAGGGCGACGTGTTCGGGCTGCGGCGCTGGTACGTCGTCACCCTGCTCATGGGTCTGTTCTTCGTCATCGGTCAGGGGACCGAATACCGCGCCCTGTACTCGGAGGGCACCTCGATCGCGAGCAGCTCGTACGGCTCGGTGTTCTTCATCACCACCGGCTTCCACGGCCTGCACGTCATCGGCGGTCTCATCGCGTTCGTGTTCCTGTTGATCCGCACCAAGGTCAGCAAGTTCACCCCGGCGCAGGCCACCGCGGCGATCGTCGTCTCCTACTACTGGCACTTCGTCGACATCGTGTGGATCGGGCTGTTCGCCACGATCTACTTCGTCCGCTGATTTCGCGCGGGCAACACACAGCACACAAGTCGGTTCCGTCTACTCCAAAGGGACACAGATGAGTTCATCTCCCCCGTCAGCGCCAGAGCCCGCCGGTGTCGGCAGTGTCGTTTCGAGCGACCTGCAAGCAGTCGCTAGCGGCGGTCAGGCCAGCAAGACGCGCAGGCAGCGGCGCGTCCGCCGTCGGATCGCGGGCGGTCTCGCGCTGCTGGTGGGCCTGGTCGGAGCCGGTTTTCTCGCCGCGGCGCTGACGCCGACCGCGCAGGTGGCGACGGCCAAGGACGATCAGTCCGCGCTGATCCGCGAGGGCCAGCAGCTCTACGAAACCTCCTGCATCACCTGCCACGGCGCGAACCTGCAGGGCGTGCAGGACCGCGGCCCCAGCCTGATCGGTGTCGGTGAGGCCGCCGTCTACTTCCAGGTGTCCTCCGGCCGTATGCCCATGGCGCGCAACGAGGCCCAGGCCACCCGCAAGGACCCGAAGTTCGACGCGCACCAGACCGACGCGCTCGGCGCGTACGTCGCGGCGAACGGCGGCGGCCCGACCGTCATCCGCGACGCCGACGGCAAGGTCGCCGAGGAGTCGCTGCGCGGTCCGGATATCGCCCGCGGTTCCGAGCTGTTCCGGATGAACTGCGCCTCCTGCCACAACTTCACCGGACGCGGCGGCGCGCTGTCCTCCGGTAAGTTCGCCCCGCCGCTGGAACCGGCGAGCGAGCAGCAGATCTACGACGCGATGGTCACCGGCCCACAGAACATGCCGAAGTTCTCCGACCGGCAGCTCAGCCCGGAGGAGAAGCGCGACATCATCGCCTACGTGAAGAACGCGACCGAGGAGAAGAGCCCGGGCGGCTGGGACCTCGGCGGGTTCGGACCGGCCACCGAGGGCCTGGCCATGTGGGTCGTCGGCATCGTGGCCGTCGTCGGCGCGGCGATGTGGATCGGATCCCGCTCATGAGCGACGACAAGGAGACCAACGACATGCGGCCGGAAGAGGGCCACGACGGCGGTGCGCCGAAGGAGTACACGGAGGCCGAGCTCGACGCGATGTCGCGGGACGAGCTGGTCAAGCTCGGCACCGAACGCGACGGAGTCGACGTCGCCTACCGGCGCGAGCGGTTCCCGGTTCCGGGCACCCGCGCCGAGAAGCGGGCCGAGCGCCAGGTGGCGTTCTGGTTCGCCATCTCCGGACTGGCGGCGGCCGTGCTGGTCGGCGTCTTCCTGTTCTGGCCGTGGGAGTGGAAGGGCAAGTCGGAGTCCGGGCACGGCGCCTACTCCCTCTACACCCCGCTGGTCGGTATCGGCCTCGGCATCTCGGTGCTCGCCATCGGCATCGCCGTCGTGCTGATCCGCAAGAAGTTCATCCCGGCCGAGCTGTCCATCCAGGTCCGCCACGACGGCCCGTCCGACGAGGTGGAGCGGCGCACGCTGGTCGCCGAGCTGTCCGACGCGCTGGAGACCTCGACGCTGGGCCGCCGCAAGCTGATCACCCGCACCGCGGGCGCGGGCGTCGGCGTGCTCGGCATCGGCGCGCTGCTGGTGTTCGTCGGCGGCCTGGTGAAGAACCCGTGGGCCAAGGGCGACAAGGCGCCGCTGTGGGTGTCCGGCTGGACCCCCGACTACCCGGGCGAGACCGTCTACATCCGCCGCGACACCGGTCGCCCGGAGGACATCGTGCTGGTCCGTCCCGAGGATCTGGACGCGGGCGCCATGGAGACCGTGTTCCCGTGGAAGGAGAAGTGGCGCGGCGACGAGCACGCGACCCTGCAGTCGCTGCGCGGTATCCGCAACGCCGTCATGCTGATCCGCCTGCGGACCGCCGACGCGCAGAAGGCGATCAAGCGCAAGGGCCAGGAGAGCTTCAACTTCGGCGACTACTTCGCCTACTCGAAGATCTGCACCCACCTCGGCTGCCCGACCTCGCTGTTCGAGCAGCAGACCAACCGGATTCTGTGCCCCTGCCACCAGTCGCAGTTCTCGGCGACCGAATGGGGTAAGCCGGTCTTCGGTCCCGCCGCTCGCGCACTGCCGCAGCTGCCGATCACCGTCAACTCCGAGGGCTACCTGGTCGCCAACGGCGACTTCATCGAGCCGCTCGGCCCGGCTTACTGGGAGCGTCGTTCATGAGTCGTGTGGCAACGCAAGCCAATGAGATGGACGAGCGGTATCGTGCCGCCGCGTTCGCGAAGCGGTCGATCAACAAGGTCTTCCCGACCCACTGGTCGTTCCTGCTCGGTGAGATCGCGCTGTACGCGTTCATCATCCTGCTGCTCTCGGGTATCTACCTGACCCTGTTCTTCGATCCGTCGATGACCGAGGTCGTCTACAACGGCGCCTACCAGCCGTTGCGTGGCGTCACCATGTCGCGGGCCTACGAGTCGGCGCTGAACATCTCCTTCGAGGTGCGCGGCGGTCTGTTCGTCCGGCAGGTACACCACTGGGCCGCACTGCTTTTCGCGTGCTCGATCATCATCCACCTGTTCCGCATCTTCTTCACCGGCGCGTTCCGCAAGCCGCGCGAGGCGAACTGGGTGATCGGCTCGCTGCTGTTGATCCTGGCCATGTTCGAGGGTTACTTCGGCTACTCGATCCCGGACGACCTGCTGTCCGGTACGGGTCTGCGGGCCGCCTTCGGCGGTATCACCATGTCGATCCCGATCATCGGCACCTGGATGCACTGGCTGATCTTCGGTGGCGACTTCCCCGGCGACATCATCATCCCGCGCCTGTACATCGCGCACGTGCTGCTGCTGCCCGGCATCATCCTGGCGCTGATCGCGGCGCACGTCGCGCTGGTCTGGTACCAGAAGCACACGCAGTTCCCCGGCCCCGGCCGCACCGAGAACAACGTGATCGGTGCCCGCATCATCCCGGTGTTCGCCGCCGACCAGGGTGCGTTCTTCATGTTCACCCTCGGCACCGTCGCGCTCATGGGTGGCGTGTTGCAGATCAACCCGATCTGGAACCTGGGCCCGTACAACCCGTCTCAGGTGTCCGCGGGTTCGCAGCCGGACTTCTACATGATGTGGACCGACGGCTTGGCCCGCCTCATGCCGCCGTGGGAGCTCTACCTGGGCCGCTACACCGTTCCCGCGGTGTTCTGGGTGGCGCTGATCATGGGTCTGGTGTTCACGGTGCTCATCGCCTACCCGTGGATCGAGAAGCGACTCACCGGTGACGACGTGCACCACAACCTGCTGCAGCGTCCGCGCGACGTCCCGGTGCGCACGGCGATCGGCGCCATGTCGATCGCGTTCTACCTGGTGCTGACCCTGTCGTGCGTCAACGACATCATCGCGCTGAAGTTCGATATCTCGCTGAACGCCACCACCTGGATGGGCCGCATCGGTCTGCTGGTCGCGCCGCCGATCGCGTACTTCCTGACCTACCGGTTCTGCATCGGCCTGCAGCGCAGCGACCGGGCGGTGCTCGAGCACGGCATCGAGACCGGCGTGATCAAGCGCCTGCCGCACGGTGAGTACATCGAGGTGCACCAGCCGCTCGGCCCGGTCGACGACCACGGCCACCCGGTGCCGCTGGAGTACCAGGGCGCCGCGATCCCGAAGAAGATGAACAAGCTGGGTTCGGCCGGTAAGCCGGGCACCGGCAGCTTCCTGCGGGCCGACCCGCCCGCGGAGAGCGAGAAGCACTTCGAGATCGAACACCAGGAAGAGCACAAGCAGCTCGCCGTCTTGCAGGAGGCCCAGGAGCGGGCCAAGAACGACAAGCACGGTCACTGACGCTCGATCTGAGCAGCGCGGGCCCCGAGTCGAAATCGACTCGGGGCCCGCGCTTTTCGGTCAGCTCCTGGCGGCCGCGCGGCGGGCCGCCTCGATGGCCTCGAATTTGGCGAGGTTGTGGCGGGCGTCGGCGAGGGCGTCGTGGGCGTCCGGCGGGACCGGGGGGAGTTCGGGTCGGCCGTGTGCGTCCCAGTGCTGGCGCAGTTCGTTCGTGTAGCGGGGCAGGGCGTTCGGTAGGTCGACCATCGAACCCCACAGCTGGCACAGGGCGACGTGGTCGTACGCGCCTACCCAGGCCCACAGTTCCGGCTGCACCGACGGGCGCGGGACCAGGAATTGGTAGAGGTCGTCGCGGATCTGCCTGCGGCCGCGCCACAACGGCGACGACGGCGGCGGCAGCTGCGGCAGCACGTACTTGCGCACCCACGGCCCCGCCTTGTCGGGATTGAATTCCGTTGAGACGGCGTAATATTCGCGACCGTCCTCGCAGACGACGCCGATCGAGACGAGATCGATCACCAGTCCGTCCTCGATGAATTCGCAGTCATAAAAATATCTCAACGAGATCGCTCTGTCCTCCGCGTTCCGGCCCATCGTTGTCGATGCGCTTTACGAATCACCCTAGGTGGGTGAATCTCACCCCTACCACCGGGTATCTCCGGCACCGGGTGCGTCCGTATTCTGATCTCGTGAACTGGACCGTCGACGTACCGATCGATCGCCTGCCGGAACTGCCGCCGTTGCCCGCCGAGCTGCGCAGGCGACTGGACGAGGCGCTCGCGCGGCCCGCGCTGCAGCAGCCGTCCTGGGATCCGGAGCAGGCGGCGATGATGCGCACCGTACTGGAGAGCGTGCCGCCGATCTGCGTGCCCGCCGAGGTCGAGGACCTGCGGTTGCGGCTCGCCGAGGTCGCGCGCGGTGAGGCGTTCCTGCTGCAGGGCGGCGACTGCGCGGAAACCTTCGCCGACAACACCGAACCGCATATCCGCGGCAATATCCGCACCCTGCTGCAGATGGCGGTGGTGCTCACCTACGGTGCGAGCCTGCCCGTCGTGAAGGTCGGCCGGATCGCCGGGCAGTACGCGAAGCCGCGTTCGGCCGACACCGATGCGCTCGGCCTGAAGTCCTACCGCGGCGACATGATCAATTCGCTGGTCCCGGATGCGGCTGTGCGCGAACACGATCCGTCGCGTCTGGTCCGCGCCTACGCCAACGCCAGCGCCGCGATGAACCTGGTTCGCGCGCTCACCGGCGCTGGCATGGCCGATCTACACAAGGTGCACGACTGGAACCGCGATTTCGTCGCCCAGTCGCCCGCGGGCGCCCGCTACGAGGCGCTGGCCGAGGAGATCGACCGCGGCCTGCGGTTCATGACCGCCTGCCGGGTGAACGATCCGAGCCTGCAGTCCGCGCGTATCTACTGCAGCCATGAGGCGCTCGTCCTCGACTACGAGCGGGCCATGCTGCGGCTCAGCGAGAACGCGATGGGCGAGCCGGTGCTCTACGACCTGTCCGCGCACTTCCTGTGGATCGGCGAGCGCACCCGGCACCTGGACGGCGCGCATATCGCGTTCGCCGAATTGCTCGCCAACCCGATCGGCCTCAAGATCGGCCCCGGCACCACCCCGGAGCTGGCCGTCGAATATGTCGAACGCCTCGACCCGAACAATGAACCGGGCCGGTTGACGCTGGTGTCCCGCATGGGCAACGGCAAGGTCCGCGACGTGCTGCCGCCCATCATCGAGAAGGTGCAGGCCACCGGCCATCAGGTGATCTGGCAGTGCGATCCGATGCACGGCAACACCCACGAGGCGTCCACCGGCTTCAAGACCCGCCACTTCGACCGCATCGTCGACGAGGTGCAGGGCTTCTTCGAGGTGCACCACGCTCTGGGCACCCACCCCGGCGGCCTGCACATCGAACTCACCGGCGAAGACGTCACCGAATGTCTCGGTGGCGCCCAAGACATTTCGGATCTCGACCTGAACGACCGCTACGAAACCGCCTGCGACCCGAGGCTCAACACCCAGCAGTCCTTGGAACTGGCCTTCCTGGTCGCCGAAATGCTCCGCTGAATCGCCGAACCGTCGTAGCCTCGGCCGGGCTGTGTAATCGCCACAGCCCGTTCGGGTTCGGCTAGGGGAGAGCGATGATGGTGACGGTGTCGCCGGGTTCGACGCTGGCGCCGACGGCGGGGGTTTGCGAGACGACGACCGAACTGTCCAGTGGCGCAAACTGTCTGACGTCTACATCGAGGCCGAGGGCCTCGAGTTTGGTGCGGGCGGCGGAGACGCTGAGGCTGCGCACGTCCGGCATCTTCAGCGCGTTCGAGACCAGTAGGACGACCTGGTCGCCGGTCTGGATCGTGGTGCCCGCGGCGGGCTGGGTGCCGATGGCGGCGTCGGCGTCGACATTGCGGTCGAACTGAGATTTGGTCTCGCGGATGATGATTCCGGCATCGGTGAGGATCTTGGTCGCCTCGGCCGTCGGCTTGTTGCGCACATTCGGCACCTTCACCGGCTGAGATCCCTTGCTGCGGTAGACCTTTACCTGCGCGTTGGCGGGGAGGACGGTGTCGGCGCCCGGATCCACCTTGGCCAGTGTGCCTTTCGGCGCCGGATTGGAGATCTCGCCCCCGTCGACGGGTATCAGGCCCGCGTCGCGAATCAGTTGGTTGACCTTCGAGATGTCATCGCCCGGTTTGACATCGGGCACCTTCGGTTTGCCGCTGGAGACCAGTACGGCGACGGTGGAACCCTTGGTGAGTTTGCTCCCCGCCGACGGATCGCTGCCGACGACGCCGCCGACGGGGATGGTATCCGAGGCCTTCTGCCGGATCTCGGTCGAGAAGCCCGCGTTCTTCAGCGCGGCCACCGCGTGATCGGTGTCCAGGCCGGCGACCGGTGGTACCGCCGCGTAGCGGCCGACCCCGACCCACCAGCCGCCGACCCCGACGATCAATGTCACGATCGCCACAACGGCTATCCAGATCCACGTGGTGCGCCGCGAACGTCTGCGATCGTCGAACCCGTTGTACGGCTGTTGGCGCAGGCTCTGCGGCGGCGCGTAGTCCTCCGGCGGGTAATCGTCGCGGTATTCGTCGGGCTCGTAGTCGATCCTGGGTCTCGGTGCGGTCACCACCCTGGTGTGCTGGGTCGACGACGGGGTGTACGGCTCCGGCGCCGGTCTCGGCGGGGCCGGAGCCACCGCGCGATAGCTTGCGCTCAGGTGTTCGGCCGAATCCTGCGGCGCCGGAACGCGATACACGGGTAGGTTCAGCGTGGTGGCGATCGAGCGCAGCGCGGCGGCCATCTCGTTGGCGTCGGCGTACCGATGCGCGGGTTCACGCGCCGTCGCCTTGGCGACCAGCTCGTCGAATTCCGGCGGCACGCCCGCGATGAACCGGCTCGGGCTCGGCACGTCGTTCTCGATGCGCTGATACGCCACCGAGAGTGAGTTGTCGCCGCTGAACGGCACCCGTCCGGTCAACAGTTCGAAGATCAGGATGCCGAAGGAGTAGACATCGCTGCGCGCGTCGGCCGTGCCGCTCGTCACCTGTTCGGGGGACAGGTACGCGGCCGTGCCGAGAATCACGCTGGCCGAGGTGGTGGTGGACGCGGCGACCGCGCGCACCAGACCGAAATCCGCGATCTTCACCTCACCCGCGTCGGAGATGAGCACGTTCTCCGGTTTCACATCGCGGTGCACCAGGCCCGCGTCGTGCGCGACGCCGATGGCGGCCAGCACCGGCTCGGCGACCGCGTGCACCGCATGCGGCGGCATCGGCCCGCGTTCGCGCAGCAACTCGCGCAGCGTGCCGCCCTCGACCAGCTCCATGATCAGGAACGGGTAGTCGCCGTCGATGCCCTGGTCGTACACCGCGACCAGGGACGGATGCTTGAGCCTGGCCACCGCGCGCGCCTCGAATTCGAACCGCGAGAGGAATTGCGGGTCACCGGCGAACTTGGGATCCATCACCTTGATGGCGACCGGCCGGTCCAGGCGGGTGTCCACCCCACGGAAGACCATCGACATGCCGCCACGCGCGATCGGCGCATCTATGCGATAGCGCCCTTCCAGCATCTGGCCGATCAATTGATGTCCTCCGGTTTTCACAAAGTTCTCACCCCTCGCTGCGCGCGCGACAAGCGATCGACCGCCCCGTGCGGCCCCCACGATGGTAACTGTGTTCGATGGCCTCGCCTGGCGGCTCGGCGTGTCCGCGGCCCCTTGTGGCTCGCGGCCGACCAGCCGAGACTCGCGCCTGCGGCGCATGCGCTTCGGCTGGTCGGCCGCGAGCCGGCCGCGGACGGCGCTCGAAAGCCTCGCGCGGCCGGGTCGAGTTTCGTTCGATGGGTACGTCAAGGGTGTCTCACGACGTGCGGCGCGCAACCGTCTACCGTTATCCCGGTGAGTGCATTTCCCTGCAGTGATGATGTCCTTCCGCAGTCGGTGGAGCTGCTGCCGCTGCCGGACGTGGCCGACAAGCTCGGGATCGTGGTGACCCGGGTGCATCAGATGCTGCGCGACCATCAGCTCATCGCGGTGCGTCGCGATGGTGTTGCGGGCGTACCCGAGGTGTTCTTCGACGATGCCGGCGCGGTCGTGAAGCCGCTGCCCGGCCTGATCACCGTGATGCGGGACGCCAAGTACACCGATGAGGAGATCCTGGAGTGGATCTTCACCGATGACGAGACCCTGCCGGGCAAACCCGTCGAGGCCCTGCACGGCCCGCTGGCCAGGGAGGTGCTGCGCAGAGCAGCCGCGGATCCCTTCTGAGATTGATCATCAGTTCCAGCCCGTGGCCCCGGTACGCGACCGGGGCCACGGGGGCTACTGCCGCCTGCCGCTCAGCGCGGCGCTCGCGAATTCCGTTGCGGCGACCCGCAATCGGCGGTGTCCGGGAACGACGGCCCGCCGCTCGAACACCGCGTAATCGGCGCGTTCGATTTCGGTGAGGATATCGGCGTAGAGGGTGGCGGCGGTGCGGATGGCCGGGCGCACCCGCGGCAGCAGCAGGTCGATGCCGGGGACGGCGCGGCGGTAGATATCCCGATTCAGCGCGATCAGGTGGGTCAGCGCGCGACGCACCCGCCGATGGGTGTGACCGGTGTCATGGCAGTGGGTGAGTAATTCGGCGTCGACACCGAATGTGGCGAGTTCGTCGGCGGGCAGGTAGATCCGGCCGCGGTCGAGGTCCTCGGCGATATCGCGCAGAAAGTTGGTGAGCTGGAAGGCCTCGCCGAGCGCGGCCGCCGCGGGTTCGGCCGCCTCGATCTCGACCACCGTGCCGAGTACGGGCAGCAGTTGCAGGCCGATGGCGGCGGCGGAACCGCGCATGTAGTCCCGCAATTCGGCCATGGTGGCATAGTGCGCGCGGAAGCGCGGGCTGCCCGGGACATCCATCCGCATGGAGTCCAGGAAGATCCAGAAGTGTTCGGGCGCTATGTCATAGCGCAGGATGGTGTCGGAAACGGCGGCCAGCACGCGCGAACGGGATTGTCCGCCTTGCCGATTCGGATCCGGCTCGCCTTCCAGCAGCAATCGGAGCCGCTTCTCGATCAGGTCGAGTTCACCGGCGGGGCCGTGTTCGGGCGCGAAATCGGTTGGCGAGTAGCCGTTGTCGACGATGTCGTCGACGGTTCTGGCGAAGGCGTACAGCGCGTGCACGGCGGGCCGGTGTTCGGGTGCGAGCAGGCGGGTCGCCAGGAAGTAGGTGCGCCCGTGCGCCGCGGCGATCCGTCGGCATTCCCGGTACGCCAGTTCTAGGCCACTCATGAGCGCGTGGACGTGGCCGACCCCGCCGAGGTGGCGCGCAGGCGCAGCGGATCGACCGTGCGCAGCGAGATCGCGGCCACCACGGCCGCGAAGGTCGCCGCGGCCACATGCCAGGTGGTGTACAGCCCGTTCGAACCGTCCGGCTGGAAGACCAGCATCAGCCAGGTGCATATGCCGACCAGGACCATCAGCGCCCTCGGGGACAGCGCGAAACCCGCGGCCAGCGCGAGCGGCCACGAGTAGTACCAGGGCAGTGCGGCGGGCGAGAGCACGACGATGCCGACGAAGGCGATGAGGATGCCGAGCACCGCCTCGCGTTCGCTGTGCCTGCACCGCCACCAGGTCCACACCAGCACGACGACGAGCGCGGCGGCGCACAACATCCTGGTGGTCTGCAGTGCCGCCGAATCCGGCCCGATGACCTGCAGCGGGGTGACCCAGCTGACCGCGTACGCCATGATCGTCGGCAGCGAAAGCCAGTTGATGATGTTCTTGGAACCCGACAGCGCCGACAGCCAGCCGAGGCCGACGCCGGCGACCGCCGACGCGACGGCGAGCACCGCCCCGAATACCGCGAGCCCGAGCCCGGCGATCTTGACGAAGGTGATGGCCGGATGCGGCATATCCTCGCTCGGCCGCGCCGCGTCGGGGTGATCGTCCGGAATGGCCGCGCTGTCATCGCGTTCGGCGCGCTGGGCGGCCCGGCGCTCGCGCTCGTGCAGCATCCAGATCCACACCAGGAACGGCAGCGCCACACCGGCGGTGGCCTTGATGGCGACGCCGATGGCCACCACGACGATGCCCGCGACATGATGGCGTTCCAGCACCAGCGCGATGCCCGCGGCCATCAGGCCGACCATCAGCATCTCGTTGTGCACGCCGCCGATCAGGTGGATGAGCACCAGCGGGTTGAGCACCGCGAGCCACAGCGCGACGGTCGGTTTGCCGCCGAGGTGTTTGGTCAGATACGGCACCGCCCACATCATTAGCGCGAGGCCGGGCAGCATCACCAGCCGCAGCGCGATGGTGCCCGCGACGACGTTGTCCCCGGTGATGACGGTGATCGCGCGGCCGAGCAGCAGGAAGATCGGGCCGTACGGCGCCGTGGTATGCGTCCAGACCTGGCTGACGTTGTCGAACAGCACGCCGGGATTGATGTAGGGCCCCACCTTGTAGGGGTCGAAGCCGTCGCGCAGCAGCGCGCCCTGCGCCAGGTAGGAGTAGGCGTCGCGGCTGAACATCGGGACCGCGAAAAGCAGCGGGAAGATCCAGATTCCGACGATGCCGCGTAGCTCGTTGAGCGTGACGCCCGCGCCGGGACGGTTGTCCCGCCCGATCGTGGTGCGGCCCAACCGGACCCACGCGGTGATCATCATCAGCACGCCGATCCAGATGACGATCGTGCTGAGCACGTAGCCGTGCCCGTAGCGCAGCCAGGACAGGTGCATGGATTCCAGCAGCGGGTCGCGGACCCGGGTGCTGCCCGCGCCGAAGCCGCCGAAGGTGATCAGGATCGCGCCGACGAAGCCGAGCAGCGCGGCGTGACCCTCCGGGGTGCGCAGGAAATCGCCGATGGTGCGCAGCCAATGGTGCGGTGCGTCGCCGACGACACCGACGGGTGCGCGATCGGTGGTCGGAGTGTTTTCGGTGGTAGGCGCTGCCGGGGCGTGCGTTTCGGGGGAAGCCATCGTGGTGTCGGTCCCCCGGGAGTGGTCGGCGGTCGCAACCGCGAGCGAATAGGTCGGCGCTTAGTTTACGGCGTTGCGGGGAACACTATGCCGCTGGTAGGTGGGGTTTCGATCGCCCCGGCGCCCGGAACGCCCGTTATCCGGTTTGCCGCCAGTTTTCCGGAGAGCAGTGCGGTCGGCACGCCGATCCCCGGAGTTGTGCCGCAACCTGCGATAACCACATTGTCGCTGGTGCGTGGGAAATTGCCGGTTCTGAACGGTCCGGTCTGCCGGAAGACGTGCGCGGCGGAGAACGGCGTGCCGGCCAGCATGCCCTGCGCCCGCCAGGTGAGCGGGGTGTCCAGGTGATCGACGGCGAAATGTTCGGCGATGCCGTGATAGCCGCGTTCTTTCAGCACGTTCAGCAGTTCCCGCAGGTAGGCCGGGCCGAGGCGCGCCCAATCCAGCGGCGCGGACCGGAGATTCGGGCACGGGGCGAGCAGGGAGAGCGGCTCGTGACGGCCGCCGGGGCGGTCCAGATAGAGACTCGGATCGGTGAGTGCGGGCCGGGTGAGCAGCAGGGAGGGGTCGCTCATCAGGCGGCCCCGGCGGCGGGCGGTGATCTCCCGGAACGTCCGATCCCATGCCGCGCCGAAATCGATGGTGTGATGCGCCCGCACCGGCCAGGCGTCGGCGACCGCCGCGGGGACGGTGCCGTGCGCGACGAATGCGGAGGGCGCGGCGCGCAGGCCCCGGCGCGGACGCACCCCGAACCGGTCCAGCGAGCCGAGATCGGCGGTGAGCACTACGGCGTCGCAGTCGACCGTTTCGCCGCCGGCCAGCCGGATGCGGTGGGCGCGCCGGTCGCGGTAGTCGATGCCGGTCACCTCGGTGCCGAGGGCCAGGGTGCCGCCCGCGCCGGTGAACGCCTCGGCCATGGCCGCCGCGATCGCCCGCATACCGCCCTCGGGAAAGTAGACGCCGAGCGAGGTGTCCATATGCGGGATGGCGCCGTAGACGGCGAGCGCGTCGGCGGGCGGCATGCCCGCGTACAGCGCCTGAAAGGTGAACAGCCGGGCCAACTTCGGGTCGCGCAGCAACCGGCCGACCTTGCCGCCGAGCCGGCCGAATCCGCCGAGGCGCACCAAATCGACCAGGGCCCTGCGCTTTTCGGGTGTGCGCAGCATATCCAGCGGCGAATCGAAGTTGGTGTCCATGAATTCGGTGAATTCGGCCCGGTAGATCCCCGCCAGCCAGCCGCGCAGCTTCAGGTAGCGGCGGGCGGTTTCCGGGCCGCAGGTGCGGCGCACCTCGTCGGCCATGGCCTCCGGGTCGGCGAATACCCGGATGGTCGAGCCGTCGGCGTATCTGGCGTGGTAGGCGGGCGCGAGCTGGTGAATCCGCAGCGGCGGATGCAGCGTCGCCGGCTCCCGCCCCACCGCGGCCAGTGCCTGATAGATCTGTTCGGGCAGGGTCAAAACCGTTGCGCCGTTGTCGATTTCGTAATCCGGCCCGCGATAGCGGCCGACCCGGCCGCCCGGATGGTCGGCGCGCTCGAATACCGTCACCCGGCGGCCTGCGCCGGTGAGATAGAGCGCGGCGGATAGCCCGGACAGCCCGGCGCCGATGACGACAACGTGATCCGCCGGTCCCGCGACGGTTTTCATGCGGCACTCCGAATCATGCTGCGGTGTAAAAGAATCGATTTATTCGGCGGAATCCTGCGCCGGTGCCTGCGCATACACCAGACTGTCGAACACCGATGCCGCGGTTCGCCTGCGCCGCTTGGGTATACCGATCGCGCGGCGCGTCGGGAAGGCGCCGCCGATCACCACCCGGCGCTCGAACGCCGCCATCTGGCCCGCGTTCTGCTCGTCCTCCGCGGGCGGACATGCTCCGACTACGACCACCCGGTCGCTCGGTCCTACAACGGCCCTCATGCGGCCCTCCTTGTCGCGGCCAGTGCCATGGCTCGCAATCGTTCCTTGGCGGCCGGGGTCGCCGAGCTGGCTTCCATTGCGGCCAAACCTTTTTCGGTGAGTTCGGAAATGCGCAGCTCCACCTCGTCGACCGCGCCGAGGTCGACGAGCACCGCGCGCAGGCGCTCGACCTGCTCCTGATTCAGATCGGTGCCGATACTGGTCCGCAGCAGCGTCGCCGCGGCCGGATCGCGCGCGTCGGCGCGGCGCAGCGCCTCCGCGAGCAGTACGGTGCGCTTGCCCTCGCGCAGATCGTCACCTGACGGTTTTCCGGTGACCTCCGGATCCCCGAAGACGCCGAGCAGGTCATCGCGTAGCTGGAACGCGATGCCGATATCGGTGCCGAAGGTGCGGTAGGCGGCGATCAGGTCCGCGTCCGCGTCGGCGATCGCGGCACCGAGGTGCAGCGGGCGTTCGACGGTGTACGCGGCGGTTTTGTAGCGGTTGATGCGCAGAGCGGCCTCGACCGATTCATCGCCGCCCGCCTCGCCGAATATATCGAGCAGCTGCCCGCCCAGCACCTCGGTGCGCATCGCCGCCCACACCCGGGCGAACCGGCCGAGCGCCGCCGGATCCAGCCCGGCGGTGTGCAGCATGTCGTCGGCCCAGGCCAGCGCCAGATCGCCGACCAGGATGCCGACGCTGGTGCCGTAGTGCGCCGCGGTGCCGGTGAGCCCGCGTTCCCGGTGCCGTCGCTCGAAATCGACGTGCACGGTGGGGAATCCGCGACGGGTGCGCGAGGAATCGATGATGTCGTCGTGGATCAGCGCACACGCCTGCACCAGTTCCAGTGCGGCGCAGGCGGTGAGCACCGACTGCGCCTGCGGCCCCGCCGGATCGCCGCCCGCACCGAGCCACCCGGTCCAGGCGAAGGCGGGCCGGGTGCGCTTACCGCCGCGCAGCACGAACATCTCGAGTTCGGCGGCCGCCTCCTCGAACACCGGACCGAGTTCGCGCACGAGTTCGCGCCTGGTGGTGAAGAAGGCGGTGAGCGCGTCCGCGACGGCGGCGACGAATTCCGGGGTGCCGGGAATCGGCCCCGGGGCTGCGGGGCCGGTCGTAGGGATCCGAGTCGGTGTTTCGGGTCCGGCGGACAGTGGAGCCTCCATGATCGTATGGCTGTCGGCGGCGCGCGACGTTCCAAAGGTGCGGATGTTTTGGGTAGGGCGAAAGACTGCCCGCTCGAAGGATACGCGTACCACGCGGACGGCTCGACGGTGCGCCGACCTGTTCCCACTACACTGGTTTGGTGACATTCGACAACGTGCGGGGACGTGCGACCCCAGGCCTGCCGTCCACGGCGCGGCCGAACGTCTCCCACACGCCCTCGGTGGTGCAGAGCCTGCGCACCCATGCGAGCCGGTCCGTGCCGTTCTCGGTGGAATTCAACCCGCCGCGCGACGCCGCGGGCGAGGCGCGGCTGTGGCGCGCGGTGCGCCAGTTCGAACGCATGCATCCGGCGTTCGTCTCGATGACATACGGCGCGGGCGGGTCCACCAGCGACCGCACCGTCCGGGTCACCGGTGAGCTCGCGCAGGAGACCACCCTGCTGCCGGTGGCGCATCTCACCGCGGTCGGGCACAGCGTCGCGGAGTTGCGTTCGCTGGTGGGCGGTTACGCCGACTGCGGGATCCGCAACGTGCTGGTGCTGCGCGGGGATCCGCCCGGCGATCCGCTCGGCGAGTGGCGCAAACATCCGGAGGGCGTCGCCTACGCCGAGGAACTGGTGCGGATCGTGCGCGATCTCGGCGATTTCCATGTCGGTGTCGCCTCGTTCCCGCAGGGCCATCACCGCTCGCCGGACCTGGATCACGACACCAGGTACCTGGCCGCGAAACTCCGCGCGGGTGCGGAGTATTCGATCACCCAGATGTTCTTCGAGGTGGACCACTATCTGCGGCTGCGCGACCGGATCGCCGCATTCGATCCGGTGGAGGGCGCCAAGCCGATCATCCCGGAGCTGATGCCGATCACCTCGCTGCGCACCGTATCGCGCGCCGAGGAGCTGTGCGGGCGGCCGCTGCCCGCGGCCGTGATGGAGCGGCTGCACCGGGCGGCGGGCGAGGATCCGGAGGCGAATCAGGCCGCGGTGCGCGAGGTCGGCATCGAGATCGCGACCGAGATGGGTCAGCGACTGATCGCCGAGGGCGCGCCCTGCCTGCACTTCATCACGTTGAACTTCGCCAAGGCGACCAGCGAGGTGCTGACCAACCTCGGCTACGGAGTCACCGCGGCCCCGCTCAGCGCCTGACGGGACCTGTTGGGGCGCTGCGGTTTACCAGCCGGGGTCACCGGCCAGCGGCACGTTGACGTAGCTGGGTGCGGCCGGATCCAATTGCAGGTGTTGCGGTTTCAGCTCGGTGGCATCGAGGAACGGCCGGATCGGGACGCCCTTGGGCAGGTTGCTGGCGAAGATGTCGACCCGCAGCCGGTGGCCGGGTTGCAGTATCGCGTCGGTGGGCGCGATACCGATGTCGACGGTCGTCGGTTCGCCGGGGGTGACCGGTTGCCTGCTGTCCAACGACAGGATGGGGTACGGGTCGGTGAGATCGCCGTTTTCCGAACGCGCACTGCGTGATTCGTCGATGGCGCGCAGTGAGGCCAGCAGTTGGCCGGTGCTGAGGGTTGCCGAACGTCCGTCCGGGGCAACATCGTTCACGGTCACTGCCCAGTAGCCGTCGGTTGCGTCGAGCACAGTGTTCAGGTGGATATCGATCGGACCGGACAGGGTGGTCGGCCCGGTGACGGGTGCGCTGGTGAAGGTCAGTGCGTCGCGTTCGGCAATGCGGGCGTCCTTGCCGCAGCCGGTGAACACGAGCATTCCCACGGTCCCCTGCTCCGCATCGGCGGAGCAGAAAGTGGCCAGGCCGGGGGCGACGGCCAGACTGGCGGAATCCTGGTTCGGCTCGGTGGTGAGGCTACCGTCGAACACACTGGTGGCGGTGCCGCTTGCTGTTGCTGAGAAATACATGCGTCGATGCGTTGCCTCCGGCCTGGGAAATTGATCGGCCGTGGTCCAGCCGCCGCCCTGCTGCCACATGGTGATCGGGCCATAGCGGTCGATGCCGTTGTCAATACCCTTGAGCCACTTGTCGAACCACGCCCGCTGCAATACATCCATCCGAGGTGGCTCGCCCGGTTTACCGCGCATGTCGAAACCTACGGTGATGTGATAGCTGTTGCCCATGATGAGTTGCTTCTGGCCGGGCGGCAGCGGGATATCGCGGTAGACCCGGGGTTCGCCATCGGCGAAGTTGTCGTGCCAGCCGCCGATCACCATGGTGGGCACCGTGATTCGTTCCGGATGTCCCTCCCATGCCTTGCGGAGCGGGCTGTCCGGGTTCAGCACCTCCGCGAGTTGCGGCGGGATAGCGTCGAATGACGTGGTGGTGAGTGTCTGGAGCACGACATCGAGGAACGACATCGGGCTGGCGAGTCGGTCCGCCAGCCATTTGCTGTCCAGTCGGCCCAAAGCGATGGACACCATGTCTGGTGTCAGCTTGAGCAGGTTCACTTGGATCACATAAGGCAGTAGCAGTCCGATGGCGGCACCGCCCGGCGCGATCGCGTTGCGCACGACATCGCTGCCCGAGATCACCGGGACGATGGCTTTCAAAGCGGGCGGGCGCTTTTCGGCGGCTTCGAGCTGATTGACGCCCGAGTACGAGGCGCCCGACATGCCGATATTGCCGTCGGACCACGGCTGTGCGGCCGCCCAAGCGATGATCTCGGGGGTATCGCGCTGCTCGGTCGGTCCCCACGGCTCCCAAAATCCTTGGGAGAAACCTGTTCCGCGAGTATCGACGACGATCTGCGTATATCCGCTGCGCACCAGGACGGGGTCGACGAGGGCGGTGCGTGCGAAACCGCCGCCGAGGAAACGGGTCGCGTCGGTCAGGCCCTCGAGCGGCGTGCCGTCGAGTTGGAAGTCGCGGAAGAAGTTGATCACCGCGTCGGACAGGATCGGAATCGACGCCGCGGTCTGCCCGATCATTGTGACCAGCTTCGTGTACGGGGTGACGTTCACGATCGTCGGCAATGGGGTGGTGATCGGACCGTTCGCGTCCGCCGGGCGGTACACATTCGCTTTGAGGACTGTGCCGTCGCTCATGGTGATCGGGATATCCCAGTCGATGTGGATCGACGGATATCGCTGTGGCCCATCGTGTTCGGCTGTCCAGTCCGGCTCGCCCTCCGGCGTCGCCGTCGCAGGCGGCGCTGCCAGGAATCCCGAAACCAGCAGCGGCACAAGCAGGTCGACGCACCGGCTGATGACTGAGTTCCGCATCGATATTCCCTTCGCCGCGATCCGTGTTGGCAGAACGATACGTTCAGGAATGTATGTTTCTGTGGGAATGGCTGGATTCCGTCGAGCGCACAGCGAAAGCGTGCTGGTTCCGGCGCTTGCCCAATGTCGCTGGGCGAGTTCGGTATGCGCCGTCACGGTTCGCGTCGGTTGCGGTGATTCGCGCACGCCCTCCCGCGCTCGCGATCGCAAACGCGGGAGGCTGTTCGGTGTGCGGGACTTCGAGTTATGCGGCGCGGGCGGCGCGCAGGCCCCAGGCGTCGGCGAGGAGGCGGTGCGACTCCAGGCGGTCCGCGTGGCGGTGGGTGACGCTGGTGACCAGGAGTTCGTCCGCGGCGGTGACTCGTTGGAGTGCGGCGAGGCGCTCGACGACGGTGGCGGGGGAGCCGACGAACTGGGTGGCCAGGCGGTCGTCGACGAGCCGCAGCTGTTCCGGGGTGAGCGGTGCGGCCGTATCGGGGTCGAGGTATTCCGCCGCGCCCGCGCCGGTCCGGATGCTGTGCACCCAGTGGCCGTAGCTGGAGGCGAGGTGCTGCGCTGTCGAATCATCCTGCGCCACAACGACATCCGCTGACACCACGACATACGGACGATCCAGCCGCGCGGATGGCTGGAAGGCGGCGCGATAGGCGTCCACCGCGTCGAGCGCGGTGCCCGGCGATACGTGATACGCCGCGGCGAACGGCAGACCGAGACGTCCGGCGAGTTCGGCGCTCTCGCCCGCCGAACTGCCGAACAGCCACAGTTCGACCTGTGCGCCCTCACCCGGAACCGCATGCAGCGCAATGTCGTTCGTCGCGACGTAACTGCCGTCGAGCAGGGCGCGCACCTCGTCGAGCTGCTCGGCGAAATCGAGCGATTGCGCGCCCGGCTGTTGCAGAGCCTCCAGTGAGGCGATGAATTTGGATCGGTCCGTGATACGCGCCGGATCGAATGGCGGCGGCACCACGACACCGTCCCGGACCCTGGTGCGCCCGGTATCCGCAACGGGCCGAGCGGCTTTCGGGCGGCCGCCCTCGGCGCCGAATTGGGTGCGCCGGTGCCCCGACCGGCCGAGGCCGAGATCGAGCCGCCCCGGATACAGCGCATCGATGGTGCCGAACGCCTCGACGATGGACGCGGAGGTGTGATGGCCGACCTGCACCGCGGCCGAACCGACCCGGATCCGCGAGGTGGCCGCCGCGACCAGCCCGATCAGCGTGATCGATGATGAACTGGCCACCGCGACGAAATGGTGCTCGGCCAGCCAATAGCGGCGGTAGCCCCACTGCTCGGTGTGCCGCGCCAGATCGATGGTGTTGCGAATCGCCTCTCGCGCGGTGGATCCCGCGCTGATCGGCGACAGATCGAGGATGGATAGCGGAACGGTCATGCCTGCGGCCCCCGCGGATTCCGTTCGCCCGCCTCGATCGCGACCCGCAGCCGGTTCTCCGGGGGCGCCAGCGGGCAGGTCGCGAAATCGGTGAAGGCGCAGGGCAGATTGGCGGCCCGGTTGAAGTCGAGCAGTACGGTGCCGTCCGCCTCCGGCGCGCCGATCGCCAGCGACCGCGCCGCGGGATAGGTGGTGACCCCGCTCGTCGCATCGGTGAACAGCAGCCGCAGATCGTCGGCGGAACCGAAGGCGAGCACTCGCTCGCTGGCCCCACCGACCGTGAAAACGACGGTGCCCGAGGCGATGTGGTGATGTTCCAACCCGTCGACGACGGCGCCGGTGGTCACCGTATGCGCCTCGGCGAACGGTTCGAAGCGCCCGCGTATCACCCAGCGCGGATCCGGTGCGTACGCCGGAATACCGTCGAAGGTGAGCAGGCCGGGCGCGGCCGGATCGTGCACCCGAACCGCGTGGCGGCCGGTGCGGCGGATCACCTCCAGCACCCGATTCTCGTGCAGCACACTGAGTCCCGGCGCGCCCTCGGCGGGCTGGATGATGCGCACGCCCGCGATACCGACCCCGTCGTACTCCAGCCGGTCGGCGGGGCGGGCGGTGATGAACACCTTGTCATCGGTGACCCACCAGGTGCCCGGCACATCGGGCAGCTGTTCCGGTTGATCGGTGAGCCAATGTAATCCGGTGAGGCTCAGGAAGCCGAGCGGGTCGCGCAGCTGATCCTCGCGCGCATGATGCCAATTCGCCCACTCGGTCTCGAAAAGGGTTGTGGTGCTTGCGGTCATGACGCTCGTGCTCCTTCGTGGACGGATTTGCGGTGGTGGGGATGCGGTAGACCGAGGTGGTCGCGCAGCGTGCTGCCGGTGTATTCGGTGCGGAAGCTGCCGCGCTCCTGCAGTTCCGGGACGACGCGGTCGACGAATTCGTCCAACCCGCCCGGGGTGAGGTGCGGCACCAGGATGAAACCGTCGCTGGCGTCGGACTGGACGTAGTCGTCGATCTGCCCGGCCACCTGGGCCGGGGTGCCGATGAACTGCTGGCGTGCGGTGACCTCGATGATCAGCTCACGGATGGACAGGTTTTCGGCCGTTGCCTTGGCCCGCCACGCCTCGGCGACCGCGCGCGGATCCTTGGCGTGCCGGACCCGGCCCCTGGTGATGTTCACGTTGTCCTCGGGCTCCAGCTCGGGCAGCGGGCCGTCCGGGTCGTAGCCGGAAAGGTCACGGCCCCAGACCTGTTCGAGGAAGGCGAGCGCGGTCTGCGGACCCACCTGCTGCAACCGGATGTGCCGCGCCCGTTCCTGCGCCTCCTCGGCGGTGTCGCCGAGGACGAAGGTGGCGGCGGGCAGGATCTTCAGATCGTCGGCGCTGCGGCCGTATTTGGCGAGGCGGCCCTTCATATCGGCGTAGAAGCGCTGTCCGGCCTCGAGGGTGCCGTGTCCGGTGAAGATGGCATCGGCGGTGGCGGCGCCGAATTCGCGGCCGTCATCGGAATCGCCCGCCTGCAACAGTACCGGATGTCCCTGCGGGCTCGGCGGTAGCACGAAGCGCCCGGCGATATCGAATTGTGAACTGTGGTAACGGGTTTCGGGCACCTCCCGGGCGAAGACGCCGCGCTCGCGGTCGACGACGAGCGCGTCGGCGGGCCAGCTGTCCCACAGCGTGCGCGCGGCGTCGACGATCTCGGCGGCCCGGCGGTAGCGCTGATCGTGCTCCAGATAGCCGCCCCGGCGGAAGTTCTCACCGGTGAACGCGTCGGACGAGGTGACGACATTCCACGCGGCGCGCCCGCCGGACAGGTGATCGAGGGAGGCGAATTGCTTTGCCACCTCGAATGGTTCGTTGAAGGTGCTGTTGATGGTGCCCGCGAGACCGAGCTTGTCGGTGACCCCGGCCAGCGCGTTGAGCACGGTGAAGGTGTCCGGCCTGCCGACCACGTCGAGATCGTGGATGCGGCCGCGGTGTTCGCGCAGGCGCAATCCCTCGGCCAGGAAGAAGAAGTCGAACAGTCCGCGTTCGGCGGTGCGGGCCAGATGTACGAAGGATTCGAAATCGATCTGGCTGCCGGATTCCGGATCGCTCCACACGGTGGTGTTGTTCACGCCGGGGAAATGGGCGGCCAGGTGCACGGTTTTACGCGGTTTCGCGGTCACGAAAGGGCTCCTCGCTGGCTGGTCGCGTAGCGGCTGACCGGTCGGGGTAGGCCGAGCCGGGTACGCAGGGTGTTGGCGGACAAGGGTTTCCGGGCCAGGGCGGGCAGGTGGTGCAGCGCCGCGGCGAGTGCCAGCGGGCGCAGCGTCACGCCGTCGACCGGTACGGCCGCGAGCAACTCGCCGAGCTCGGCGGGGGTTCCTATGTGCCGCAAGGTATTCGGGTGGGGTTCGGCCGTCCACAGGTCGAGTTCGGCGACCTCGGCCCGCGCCTGTGCGGCCGTTTCGGCGAGGTGGATGTCGAGGTCGAGCAGCACTTGGACGGTGTCGGGGTCGCGGCCCGCGGCGGACAGTGCCGTGCGCAAAGCCGTGCGCCGGGTGCGGGCGTCGTCGAGATCCGTTGCGGCGATGCGGATCAGATCCGCCCGGTGCACCGCGACCCCGGTGCTGTGCGGGCCTTCGGCGCGGATCGCGACGATCGACTGCCCCTGCGGGGAGCGCGGGGTGATGGACGGACCCTTCACCGAGAAGTTGTCTCCGGCGAAGTCGATGTAGTGCAGCCGGTCCCGGTCGATGAATCGGCCGGTGGACAGCTCGCGGATCTCCGCGTCGTCCTCCCAGCTGTCCCAGAGCCGGGTGACCACCTCGATCGCCTCGTCGGCCTCGTGCCACAGCGACGGTTCGTCCTGAACGCCCTTGCGGCCGAAGGCCTTCGCCTGCTCGGCGCCCGTCGAGACGGTGACCTCCCACCCCGCCCGGCCCAGCGTGGCGAAATCCAGGCTCTGGATGGCCTTGGCGAGATGGAACGGCTCGGTGTGCGTCACCGGCGCCTGCGGCAGCAGCCCGATGTGGTTGGTGGCGGCCGCGACTCGCGCCGCGATGGCCACCGCGTCGAGCCTGCCCTTGGCGACGCCGGGCCCGCCGGGCTGCAGCCCGAACGAATCGGGCAGGAAAACCGCGTCGACGCCCGCGTTTTCGGCGGCGGTGACCGCGGCGACCCAGTAGCCGCCGGTGAACAGATCCTCGGCGCGCGAATCGGCGCGACGCCAGGATGCCGGATGGCCGCCGGTCCCGGCGAGCTCCACCGCCAGGAATAGATCGGAATCTGCCATCAGTAGCGTCCTTTCCAAGGGAGATCGGCCTCGCCGGGATGACCCCAGACGAGCTGCCGCAGCGCGGCGGGGTCGGCGGTCCCGGCGAGATCGGGTGCGAACAGCGCCGCGCGCTGCCACAGCGCCAGGCCGGAGGTGTCCGCGCGTGCGGACCGGGCCGAATGCCAACGGTTCCGGATGCGGGCGAGCAGTGAATTCGGCATCAGGAAGGTCCTTTCGCGACGACGGGGACCGCCGCGAGCAGTTCCCGGGTGTACGGGTGGCCGGGCCGGTCGAAAATGTCGGCCGTGCGCCCGGATTCGACGATCCGGCCGTGCCGCATGACCGCGACGCGGTCGCTTATCCGGCGCACCACCGCCAGATCGTGCGAGATGAACAGATAGCTCAGCGACAGTTCGCGCTGTAGCCGATCGAGCAGGTCGAGGATCTGCGCCTGGACCGAGGCGTCGAGGGCGGAGACCGGTTCGTCGAGCACCAGCAGGTCCGGCCGCAGCGCGAGCGCCCGCGCGATGGCGACGCGCTGGCGTTGCCCGCCGGACAGTTCCGCAGGTCGCCGCGCCGCGAATTCGCTTGGCAGCGCGACCTGTTCGAGCAAGTCGCGCACGCGCGCCCGCCGGGCCGTCCGATCGCCGACCTGGTAGGCGCGCAGCGGCTCGGCGATGATCGTCTCGACCCGCCAGCGCGGATCCAGTGCGGCATAGGGATTCTGCTGCACCACCTGGAACCGGCGGCGCAGTCGACGCAGCCGCGCACCGCGCAGCCGGGTCAGGTCCCGGCCGTCGAAGCCGACGCTGCCCGCGTCGGGGTCGGTGAGCCGCAACGCGATTCGCGCCGTCGTCGATTTACCGGACCCGGATTCGCCCACCAGCGCCAAGGTTTCGCCGCGATCCAGCTCGAGGCCGATGCCGTCGACCGCGGTAACCGCGCTCGCGTGGTAACGCTTGTGCACGTCCCGAAGAGTGAGCAGGGGTGCGGCCGAGCGGTCGCGCGCCGGGCGATACCCGCCGGGCGCGAGCCCGGGCGAGGCCGCGAGCAGCCGCCTGGTGTACGGATGCCGCGGTTCGGCGAGAATCCGTGCGGTCGGCCCGGATTCGACGATCTCACCCTTGTTCAGGACGACCAGCCGGTCGGCCCGCTCGGCGGCGACGGCCAGATCGTGCGTGATGAGCAGGACCGCCGCGCCGCGGGTGCCGGTCTGTTCGGTGAGCCGGTCCAGCACGCGGCGGGCGACGGTGGCGTCGAGTGCGCTGGTGGGTTCGTCGGCGATCACCAGATCGGGGGAGCAGGCGAGGGCGGCGGCGATCAGCACGCGCTGCCGCTGCCCGCCCGACAGCTCGTGCGGATACTGCGCGGCCCGCAGCTCCGGCCGGTCCAGTCCGGCGTCGGCGAGCAGTTCGAGCGCGCGCAGCCGAGCCGTTCGCTTGTCCGCGCGCCGGTGCACCAGCAGTGCCTCCGCCACCTGATCGCCGACGCGCCGAACGGGATTGAGTGACAGTCCGGGATCCTGCGGCACGAATCCGATGCGGGCGCCGCGCAGTTCGCGCATGGCGCGCTCGGATCCGGTGTCGACCACCGTGCCGTCGAAGGTGATTGTGCCGCCGTGGATTTCGGCATTCGACCCGAGCAGGCCGAGCACCGACTGCGCGAGCGTCGACTTGCCGGAACCGGATTCGCCGATCAGCGCGACGATCTCACCGCGCGCCAGCGTCATGGATACGCCGGTGAGTGCGGGCACCGGTCCTCGGTCGGTGTGATAGCGGACCTCGAGTCGCTCGATCCGCAGCAGCGCGGGGTCGGGCGCGTCGGTCCGGGATCCGTTGTGGTGCTGTGCGGCCGATGCACTCGCAGGCCCGCTCACGGCGGACGCGTCGGCTGCGGGCGGCTCCATGGCCGCTGCTTCGATCGCGAGTTCGCTCATGCCGACCCGCGCTTTCCCGCTGCGCGGCCCAGGCGCTGGGCGGCCAGCACGACCGCGACGATCACCAGGCCGGGCAGTGCGGTCAGCCACCATGCGGTCGCCAGGTAGTTCCGGCCGTCGGAGATCAGCGAACCCCATTCGGGCGTCGGCGGTTTGGCGCCGTAGCCGAGGAAGCTCAGCGCCGATACCGAGAGCACCGCCATACCGAATTCGACGGCGGCCAGGGCGAGCACGGGCTGATACGAATTGGGCAGCACATGCCGGAAAAGCACCGCGTACCAGCGCACTCCCGCCGCGTGCGCGGCCTCGACGAACGGCGCTCGACGCACCCGCAACACCTCCGATCGCATCACCCGCGCGAAATTGGCGATCAGCGAAATACCGACGGCGAGAGCGACTTTCCCGGTACCGAAGCCGAGCGCCGTCACCAGCGCCAGCGACAGCAGCAGCTGCGGAATGGACAGCAGCACGTCGACGAACCGCATGATGGCGGAATCGATGACGCCGCCGATCGCGCCGGACAGCAACCCCAGGATCGATCCGGCCACCAGCGCGAGCCCGACGGCGGTGAGCGTCGCGGTGAGCGAAAGCCCCGCCCCGTGCACCATGCGCGTGTAGAGATCGCGCCCGAGATTGTCCGTGCCGAACCAGTGCCGCGCGCTGGGCGCCTGGAACTTCTCCCGAGGCACACCGACCAGCGGGTCGCCGCTCGCGAAAAACGAAGGGAACAGTGCCCAGCCGACCGCGAGCAGGGCCACGATCCCGGCCAGAACGGGACCGGCCTTGGCGCGCGCGGTCTTCCGGCGCAGCGCAGGCCGGCGCAGGCTCGGCAGTGTGACGCGCGGTCGCTCGATCACGTCAACCATGTGAGCGCACCTGCTCGGTCGCCGCCGGGAATGCGGCCGCGGCCCTGCGGAATCGGACGCCGATGCGCGGATCCAGCAGCGGATAGGCCAGGTCCACCACGAGATTCACCGTGACGAACACCGCCGCGGTGAGCAGCACGATGCCCTGCACCACCGGAATGTCCTGGGCGAGTACGGCGGTCTGGGTGAGCCGCCCGACGCCGTACCTGGCGAAAACCGTCTCCACCACAACGGATCCCGCGAGCATATTGCCGACGAGCACGCCCGCGATGGTGAGCGCGGGCACGCCGGCCGGACGCAGCACATGCCTGCGCTGCACCCATCGCCGCGATCCGCCCTTGGCCAGCGCCACTTCGGTGAACGGTTGCCGCCACGTGGTTTCCAGCCCGGCGGTGAGCACCTGCGCGATCACCGCGCCGATCGGGATGGCGAGCGTGATCGCGGGCAGTACGGTCGCGGCCAGACCGTGTCCGCCGAATGCGGGCGCGAGGCGCAGCCGGAACGAGAACACCTGCAGGAGCAGCAGTCCGGTCCAGAAGGTCGGCACCGCGACGCCGAGGGACGGCAGCGCCTTCAGCGCTTCGCGCGGCAACGGCCACCGGATGCGGTCGGCCAACAGCGCCAGCGCGACACCGCCGACGAGCGCGAAAAGCAATGCCAGCCCGGTCAATTCGAGAGTCGACGGCAGCGCGTCGCCGATGGCGGCGGATACCGGCTGCCCGGTGGTGATGGAGTGCCCGAGATCGCCGCGCAGCGCGTGGCCGAGCGCGCTCGTGTACTGCTCCCAGAGCGGGCGGTCCAGACCGTAGCGGGCCTGCAGTTCGGCGATCGCGGCCTTGTCCACCGGGGTGCCCGCCCCGCCGCCCTGCGCGGCGATGGAGATCGGATCCGACGGCAGCAGGTACAGCACGACGAACGAGACGGTGAACGCCGCCCACAGCACCCAGATCGCCTGCGAGATCCGCAGTGTCACGTATCGCACCATGGTCAGCGTCCGCTCAGCCAGGTGTCGAAGAACTGTAGCCGCGCCGAGGCCTCGAACTTCACGTCCCGCGCGTTCGGGCCCGCGCCGATGGCCTGCGACAGTTCGACGGTCGGGATCCAGAGCCCGTTGTCGAGGACCTGCCGCTGGGCGGTGTGGATCCGGTCGACGCGTGCGGCCGGATCCACCGTGCCGAGCTGTTCGTCCAGCACATCGTCCAGCGCCGGAATGCGCTCGCGCGCATTGAGATTGCGATCCAGGCCGAAGGTGGTGCGCAGGATGTCACCGTCGGCCCTTGTCGAGTTGTAGTAGGCGGAGTCGAAGTCCTGTTTGTTCTCCCGGGCGATGCTCTCCGGCGCCGAAACGAGATCCAGCTTCAGCTCGACACCCACCTGCCGCAGCTGCTGCTGCACCAGTTCGATAATCGCCTGATTGCCCGCGAACACCTGGCTGAACAGCACCGAGAACGACAGGCGCACACCGTTTTTGGCGCGAATGCCGTCACCGCCGGGCAGCCAGCCCGCGCCGTCGAGTATCCGGCGGGTCGCGGCCGGATCATAGGCGAGGACGGCGGACAGATCCTGGTATCCGGGCGTGGTACTGGCCAGAGAACTTGTCGCCGGTTTGAATTGGGGACCGAGCACGGTATCCACCAGCTGTTTGCGATCGATCGCCGAGAGCAGTGCCTGCCGCACCACCGGATCGCGCAGCGGCCCGCGGGTGACATTGGTCTGGAAGCCGAACGGCACACCGGGATTGGCGGTGGTCAGCAAGCGGCCACCCGCGGCCTCCAGCTGCGGGGCGTCCTGCGGCAGCGCGTCGCTGATCGCGTCCAGCTGTCCGGAGGCGAGGCTGCCGGTGCGCACCCCCGACTCGGGCACCACGGTGAATTCGATCCGGTCCAGGTACGCCTCACCCTGATGCGCGAAAACCGCCGACCCCCAGTGGTATCCGGCGCGCTTGGCCAGGGTCGCCGAGGCGTCCTGGCGGTATCCGGCATAGGTGAACGGTCCGCTGCCGATATTGTCGCCGAGGCAGCGCTGTTCGGCCGGTTTCGCGGTGGTCGCGTCGGCCAGGATGCCCAGCTGCGGGGTCGAACTCGCCTGGAGGAACTGGGCATTCGGCTTGCTGAAGGACACCCGCGCGGTCAGCCGGTCGACCACCGTCGTGCCCGCGTAGTTGGTGAGGTAGCTGGCGGCGAGCGTCGCCTTCGCCCCGCCGAGCCGGATGATCGAATCGAAGGTGTTCTTCACCGAATCCGCGGTGAGCGGCGTGCCGTCGCTGAAGGTGACGCCGTCGGCGAGATGGAAGGTGAAGGTTTGGGCCGAGGGCCCGACCTCCCAGCTGCGGGCCAGCCACGGCCTCAGCTCGCCGGTCTTCGGATCCTGATCGGTCAGCGAATCGACGATTTGCCTTGTCACATAGATGGTTTGGTTGGTGCCGCTCTGCGCGGGATCCGAGCAGGTCGGCGCCTGTGACAGCCCATAGCGCAGGGTGCCGCCGGGTTTGGGCGGCCCCGCGTCGGGACCGGGCGCGGCTGGACTGCCGCCGCACCCGGCCAGGGTCGCCGACGTGACGAAAGCGCCTGCGAGAGCGATGATTCGGTGACGGGCACGGATCACGAGACGACTCCGGCCAATTCGGCGCCCGCCAGCGGCCTGCTGGGGATGCGGCGGCGCAGCTCCGGCGCCACCTCGGCCTGGAACAGTTCGAGGCTGCCCCGATAGCGGTCCTCGGTGCGGCCGTCGCGCTCGGCGGACAGGTGGATGATTTCGTGGCCGAACCGTTCGTGGTAGCGGCCGACCTTGTCGATCACCTGTTCCGGACTGCCGACGAGTGCCGAACTGCGCGTGACGAAGTCGTCCAGCGTCTCGAAGACGATCGGCAGCCCGTGTGCGCGCGCCAGCGCCAGTTTCGACTCGAAGATCGGGCGGTAGACGGCAAGCGCCTCCTGTGAGGTGCGGGCCACGTGGAAGCCCGCGGTGCCCGCACCGACCAGTGCGTCGGCCGGGTTGTGCCCATAGTGTTCCCACCGCTCCCGGTAGTGGCGCACCAGCTCGGCGTACGGCTCGATCGGATTGGTGACGTTCGCCGAGAACAGCGGATCACCGTGCCGTGCGGCCAGTTCCACCGAATCCCGGCTCGTGGCGCTGCCGTGCCAGATCCGGATCTTCGGTTGCAGCGGCCGTGGTAATGCCTTGGCCCGCAGCAATTCCGGCCGGAACCGCCCCGACCAGGTCACCTCGGCGCTGTCCCACAGTCGCCGGAACAGTTCGTAGCCTTCGCGATTGCGGTCCCACTGGTCCTCGGTGGTGACGTGGTACAGCTGGGCCTGCGCCGCGCCGTTGCCCTTGCCGATGATGAGCTCGAGCCGTCCGCCCGCGAGGTTGTCCAGCGTCGAGTAATCCTCGAAGGCGCGCACCGGATCCAGCAGGCTCAGCGTGGTGACCGCGGTGAACAGGGTGATCCGCGAGGTCACCGCGGCGATATGGGACAGGATCACCGGCGGCGCGGCGGACAGGAACGGATCCTCGTGCCGCTCACCGACGGCGAATCCGTCGTAGCCGAATTCCTCTGCCAGCCTTGCCTGTTCGACGACGGCGCGGAGCCTTTCCCTGGTGCCGGGCAATTCGCCGGTCACCGGATCGGGCACCCGGGTGACGAGGGTGAACAACAGGAACTTCATGCGAGGGCCCTTACGGATAACAGCTTTTCGAACGGGTGCGGGCCGATTTCCTCGGCGGGAACGGACGGGTCGTACAGCGGGGTGTAACCCGCGGCGCGATACAGCGCGACGGCCTCCGGCTGGCGCGGCCCGGTGGTCAGGTAGATGCGCCGATAGCCGCGCCGCGCGATCTCGGCCTCCAGCCGCTCGAGCACGAAGCGCCCGAGCCCCTGCCTGCGTCGTTCGCGCGCGGTCCAGATCCGTTTCAGCTCGGCGGTTTCCGCGTCGTAGCGCTGGAAGGCGCCGCCCGCGACGGCCGTGCCGTCATGAGTGACCACCAGCAGTGCGCCGTGCGGCGGCGCGAACGCCTCGATGGGGTGCTCCACCAGCGCCGCGTACTGCTCGCCCGCGCTGCGCCCGTAGCGGCTGCTGTACTCCACGGCCAGTTCGGCCAGCAGCGGCGCGGCGAGCGGATCGTCCTGCGGCACCGTGTGCACCCGCAGGTCGTCTCTCGAAAGTTGTTGAGTCATCACAGTTTCTTGGGTAGGCCGGGCGGGTTGATCCTGGACGCGGACAGCGCTTCGCTCTGCAGTCCCCACCGGTCGATGACCTTCTGGTAGAGACCCTGCTGGATGGCGTATTCGATGGCTTTGTGGATCGGGCCGATCAGTCCGTTGTCCTTCTTGGTGAGCACCGCGATTTCGCCCTGCATCGCATCGCCCGCACCGGAAAAGGTGGCCAGTACCTTGGTCTCCTTGGAAACCGTCGAGTGATAGATCGCGGCCGGATTCGGGCCGATGTATCCGTCGATCCGCTGCGACGCCAACGCCAGGTAGTAGTCGCTGGTCTGCTTGTAGTAGGCGATATCGATCGGCGGGAGACCATCCGCGACGTTCTGCTGGTTCCACTTGACCAGCAGCTCCTCCTGATTCGTCCCGGTGCCGACGCCGATTCGCTTGCCCGCCAGGCTCTTGCGGTCCTTGTAGTCGAGCGTGCTCTGCTTGGGCACCTCCAGCGCGACGGTGTCGTTGCGGTAGGTGGCGAAGTCGTACTTCTCCTTGCGTTCCTCGGTCACCGTGACGTTGGAGATGAACGCGTCCGACGCGCCGGAATCGATGCCGACGAAGTTCTGCGTCCAATCGGCCACCTGCGGTTGCGGTTTCAGGCCGAGGATGTCGGCGATCAGCACGGCGAAATCGACCTCGGAGCCGATGACGGTCTTGTCGTCGGTGGCGTAGAAACGCAGCGGCGGCGCGGTGCCGGACGAACCGGTGATGTTGAGCGTGCCGCGATCCCGGATCGCCTGCGGCACTTCGGCGGCGATCGCATCCACCCGCTGTGCGTGCACCCGTCCCGGCTGAGCGGCGGACAGGTCGAAGGTGACCGAGCCCGCGGTCTGCGTTTTGGTGTCCGCGTCGGGATCGTTGGCGCAGCCGGCGATCAGCACGGAGATCGCGGCGGCGACACCGATCAGGGCGGGGAGTTTCATGTGGTACCTGTTCATCGATCAGCGGACACGGGACAGAAAGGCCTGGGTGCGTGGATGTTCCGGGCGGTCGAGCACCGCATCGGGCGGGCCCTGCTCGACGATCGCGCCGTCGTCGAGGAAGACGACCGTGTCGGCGACCTCGCGGGCGAACCCGATCTCGTGGGTGACGATCACCAGCGCGGTGCCGTGGTGGGCCAGCCCGCGGATGACCTCCAGCACCTCGCCGACCAGCTCCGGGTCGAGCGCGGAAGTCGGTTCGTCGAAAAGGATTACCGGCGGCCGCAGCGCCAGCGCCCTGGCGATGGCCACCCGCTGCTGCTGCCCGCCGGACAGCGTGCGCGGGTAGGCGCCGGCCAATTCGCCGATGCCGACCCGATCCAGCAGTTCGCGGGCCTGCGCCTCGACCTCGGCACGCGGCCGTCCCTGCGCGGAAATCGGTGCCAGCGCGACATTTTCGAGCGCGGTGAGATGCGGGAAGAGGTTGAACTGCTGGAAGACGAATCCGATCCGGGAGCGCTGCCTACGCACCTCGCGATCGGACAGCGCGTGTAACTTGTTGCCCCGCAGTCGGTATCCGATCAGTTCGCCGTCGATGCGCACGGTGCCCGCGTCCAGCGGCTCCAGGTGGTTGAGCACTCGCAGGAAGGTGGACTTGCCCGAACCGGACGGCCCGATCACCGCGACCACCTCACCGGGGCGGACCGTGAGATCGATACCGCGCAGAACCTGGTGTGCCCCATACGATTTGTGGATTCCGCGCACCTCGACCGCGGGTATCCGCGCGCCGGTCACCGGGTCGCCCCGCGCGGCACGGCCGAAATGGCGGCGATATCCTGGAATTTGCGCCGCAACCGCTGCAGCGGCGTCGGCGGCGGGGTGCGGTGCGCACCCTTGGCGAAGTGCCGCTCGATGTAGTACTGCGCGATCGACAGCAGCGTGGTGAGCACGATGTACCAGACGGTGGCCACCATGAGCAGCGGCACCACCCGCCCGTTGCGCCCGTAGATCACCTGCACCTGGTAGAAGAGTTCGGCGATGGCCATCACCGAGACGATCGAGGTGCCCTTGAACAGGCTGATCACCTCGTTCGCGGCATTCGGCAGGACCGAGCGCATGGCCTGCGGCAGCACGATGGTGCGGAATTGGCGCAGGCGCGGAAGACCAAGCGCCGCAGCGGCTTCCAGCTGGCCCGCGTCGACGGAGAGGAATCCGGCCCGGATGATCTCGGCCGAGTACGCGGCCTGATGCAGCGCCAGCCCGAGCACCGCCGCGCTGAACCCGCTGATCACCCCGTTCACCTCGAAGCTGAAAAACGAAGGGCCGAACGGGATTCCGACCGAGAGCCGGTGATACAGGTAGGCGATGTTGAACCAGAACAGCAACTGCACGATCAGCGGTATCGACCGGAACGCCCAGACGTAGACCCAGGCGATCACCCGCAGCACCGGATTGTCCGAGAGCCGGGCCACCGCCAACGCGATGCCGAGCAGGAAGCCGAGCACCGTGCCGAGCGCGGTCAGTTCCAGCGTCACCTTCAGCGCCAGCAGCACCGAGCGGGCGGTGAAGTATTTCGCGAAAGTCGGCCAGTCCCAACCGGGATTGGTGATCAGGCCGTGCGCGAACTGGGCGACCAGCAGCAGCGCGACGGCACTGCCGACCCAGCGCCATGGATGCCTGGTGCGCGCGACCGTCGGCGCGTCCGGCCGGTCGGGCGCCTCGGGTCTGCCGTCGGATTCCCCCAATTGCGCGGGGGCGGCGGAGACTGTCATTCGGATCCTCCATCGTTCCTGGCGGAAGCACCCGCACCCGGTGAGCCGGGGGGTTGCTGCGACGTCGGCGAGCCAGGTCTCTCGATCGCTCTGGATGGTGTTACCGACCCCCCGGTACGGTCGCAGGGTCGAGCCCAATGATGATGCGCGGCAACGCAACCCCCGGACAACGGTAGGAATCACGGTGAATCTGGCCCTTGTCCGGGCCGCGCGCCTGCCCGATGATGTGGCAGGCTCGGCCACTCTGTGGGCGGCGACGCGCCGTCGGTAATAGCGGTCGGCTACCGCGGGCGGCGGTACGGTGTGACCGTGTTGCGCCGTTGTCTCGCCCTTGCCGCCGTGCTGGCCGCGCCGCTGATCGCGCTGCCCAGCGCCGCCGCGGACCCGGCCGTCGCGCCGGACGCACGTCAGGAAGCGGCCGCGCCGGGCGATCTGCTGGCCGCCTACCAGGCGTCCATGGACCGGCTGCGCGCCTTCGGCATGGACCCGTTCATCTATCCCACCGCCGCCGCGTTCTGCACCAGCGGCAGCGTGCTCGGCATGTCACCGGCCGTCGGCGTCGCCATGCCGGGCCCGTGGCCGAGGACAACGCTCACCGTGCCCGGCCTCGACCTTTCCGCGGCCAAGGCGGGCCAAACCCTTTTCACCTTCGTGCCGTACGGCATCGGCCGCGACTCCGCGCAGCCGGAGGGGATGCGGGTGGCCTGGATCAATCTCGGCAACGGTCGCAGCGGCATCGCCGACATGGGTCCGCTGTCCGATATCTTCCGCGCCATGGTCCCGGCCTCGGTGCCCGCCGCCGTTCGCCCCGCCGCCGAACGCGCCGTCCGCGACTTCTTCTTCGCGGCCCTGCCCGCGGGCGGCGTTCGAGCGGTCCCGGTCGACACCGGCTCCGGCACCGTCCTCGCGGCCATGTTCGGCACGGTCGACAACGGCGGCGTGCCGTGCTTCTTCCTGCCGACGATCGGCGTGGTCGCCGTGCCCTGACCGTCGTCAGCGGGTTTGGTTCACCTGATCCATCTTGCTCACCAGCCACCGGCCGTCGGACTGCTTCTCCACCGTGACGATGGCGTTGATCTGCTGCGTCGGCTGCGCGCCGGTCGCGTTGGTCACCGCCTGGGCGATGCTGACCAGCACGGTTGCCCGATCACCGTCGAACGATTCGACACCGCAGTGCTTCGCCGCGAGCGTGCTGCTCGTTTTGGCCTGCGTCATCGTCTCCTGCAGCGCCTTCGCGGCGTCCGCGAACGTCTGGCGGAACTCACCCGTCGTCGCCTTTTTCACCGCGGCGAGATACGCGTCGAGCTTGGTGTAGTCGTACGTGCTGATCGCGGTGGCGAAATCACATGTCGCGGTGCGTGCCGCATCCACATCGGCGGCCCGCGCGCGCAACTGATCGGCCGTTCGGTCCGCCGAATCACGTTTGCTCGAGCTCTGCGCCGAGAGCACGACTCCGACCACCACCGCGCCGATAGCGACGACCACCGCCACCGCGGTGGCGACGATCCAACCGATCGGCCGCTTACCCGCCCCAGCAGTCTGCGGGTAACCGGGCATCGGGAACTGACCGTAACCCGGCTGCCCGAATCCGGCCGCCTGCGGACCGTATCCGGGCGCACCCGGCCAACTCCCGGCCGCGGGGGCCGGTGGTTGCGGAATCGTTTGCGGCGGTTGGTTGTCGCCGCCCGCCCACGGCGGCGTCGCGGACGGCCCATGGTTCGGCTGCGCGGCATTCGGATCGGATCCGATCCCGCCCGGATTCTCCGGTGTCGACATGGTTTCCCCTCCCGCGAAGTCCAAAGTTCGCCCATGATATCCACGGCCTCCGGCATCGAGTCACCGGCCATGACCCCTCGGCGAGTCGCCGCCCGATGGGTGCTGTCCGCCATCTGCGCCGGAGTCGCCATCACCGACCGAGCGTCCCTGCCCGCATCGAAAACCCGTTGGTCCAACGGCTTTTTACTGATTGGCTCGACGATATGGATTGGGTGCGCGAGTTCTACTCGACAACCGGCGACTGGTGGGCCGAGGCCGATGCCAGGATCACCGATCGCGACCGGCGTCGCGTCCGTCTTCTGCGCGAATATGGCGCCGCATCGGGCCGGATCCTCGAACTCGGATCCGGATACGGCACCACCGCGCTGGCGACGGCGCGGGCCGGATACGCGGTGACCGCGATCGAGATCAGCGACCGCGCCGACCACACCGACATCTCCGCCCCAGGCCCCGGATCGCTGACGATCCACAAAGCCGACTTCTACACCGTCGATCTCGACGGGTCGTTCGACAGCGTCTGCTACTGGAATGGCTTCGGTGTCGGATCCGATGCCGACCAGCGCAGGCTGTTCGCGCGCCTTGCGGGGGAGTGGTTGCGGCCCAACGGAAAAGCGCTGATCGATGTGTTCAACCCGTTCGTGTGGGCCGCCTGGGACGGTGACGAGGAGGAGCGGAAACCGGACCCCGCCGCGGGCTACCGCCACGAACTGCGCGAGCTCACGCAATTCGATCCGGTCACCTGCACCGCGATCGATACCTGGTGGGAGCCCGCCGATCCGGAGCGCAGGATCAGTCAGCGGCTGCGCTGCTACACGCCCGCCGATTTCGAATTATTGCTCAGCGGAACGGGTTTGACATTGACCGCGATCGTGATCGGCGACCGAGTGCTGCCGCCGGGTCCGCATCCGAGCCTGCGCGCGCTCCTGCACGAGGAGCACGAATATCTCGCGGTGTGCCGAAGGAGCTGATCCGCCGCGAATCTCGACCGTGCCGCCCACGGCCCGGAGACGTTCCAGGACGCTGCCGGTAATCGCCGCAGCACTGGACATCAGGAGGCGAGTCGACGGCCCTTCCACTGCAACCGACCCTGGCGACGGGCTTGCCGGGAGCGGATCCACAGCCGCAGGTAGGCGGCGATCGAGAGTGGATGGGCCAGGGCGGCGAGTACGTCGGCGCGGGTGGGGGTGGCCGCGGATTCGGTGGTGCGGGCCAGGATTCGGCTCGTCACCGCCGCGGCGTAGCCGACGATTCCGGCGCGCCGCACCGAGCCGCGTCCGAAGATCATTGCCAATGGCGGTACCCAATACGCAAGGGCGGCAACCGCGCCGACGGCGATACCGCCGAATACCGTTCCGCCGTACGCGGACCACAACCAGCGCGTGTACCCGTCGTCCACTTCCGCCGCGCCGCGATACATCCGGGTGCGCGCCAACCGTCCGGCCGCGAACAGCTCGGTGCGCAGGCCCGAACGCCGCAGTGCGCGTGCGATATCCAGATCCTCGGTCGGGCTGCCAGCCACCACGGCATGGCCGCCGACGGACCGATAGGCGGAGCCGTCGAACACCAGGAACTGCCCGCAGGCCACCGCGGTCGACGGTCGTAAGCTCCGGTTGGCGAGCGCGATGGGCAGCGTCGACGCCCACGACCAGCACAGCAGCGGCTGCGTCAGCGCCTCGCTGAAGGAGCCGAATTCCTGTCGGGGCCAAGGGGATATCAGCGCGGCACCGCTGCGGCGCAGCGCGCCCGCCGCGCTCGCGACGGCGCCGGGCGCCAGCCGGACATCGGCGTCCAGAAAAATCAGCACCGAGGTATCGGCCGCGGCGGCCAGCCGGGCGCACGCCGCCGCCTTGCCGGTCCAGCCGGGTGGGGGCTCGCCGCCAGCGCGAATCACGGTGAACCGCACGTCATCTCCGATTGAGGTGACGGCGGCGTCCGAGGTGCCGTCGGTGGACCCGTCGTCGAGGATCAGCACCCGCATGCGCGCGACGTCGACCTGCGCGCGCAGATCCGCGATCAAGCCGGGCAGCCGGGTCGCCTCGTCGCGCGCCGGAACGCAGACGGTGATGGGTTCGATCACGGCGGCCGCCGCACCGGACAACCGCCGGACGCCGAGCCGATTACCAAGTGCCACCGCACAACCCGCGAGCGCGATGCCCGCGCCCGCCCGGACGGCCGCGCCGATCACCGGGGCGCGCTCAGCGCCGGGCGCGCTCGCGCCACCATCGCGACAGCGAGATCCGCACCTTCGGATAACCCTGCGGCGGTGCGGGATTGCGATCCATATAGGCCACCGCCGCCACCACGGCGGCGACCGCGAGCGTGATACCGCCGACGATGCCCGCCCATCCGGCGAACGAGCGGGTGTTGGGGTCGGCGTAGCTCACCTCGGCGCGCAGCGTCGACACATCACCGGGCGGCAGCTTCCACGACACGGTGGAATCGTCGTCGCGATTGCCGTTGGTCTTGGCCACCCGGGCCGGGAAGGCGATGGTGAACTGCACGTCCGACCCTTGCGGCGGAACGGATTTCAGGTCGACCCGGCCGTTCATGCTGACCAGATCGCCGGTGCGCTGGAACTGCAGGTTGAACATGCCCTGCGTCTGATCGGAGAGCCCGCCCAGCTGCTGCACCTCGCCGAAGGACAGATCCTCGAAGAACACCTGACTGCCCACGTAGCCGTCCTGCGCGTACTTCTCCACCCGGACCTTCGTCGCGATCGGGTCGGGCGCCTTCAGCTGCGGGCCCTTGTCACCGGGGTTGGCGGGCACCACGGCGGCGACGATCCGGCCGGACACCCGGTCGTTGGAGGAGACGCCCATCGACACCTGCACCCGCAGGCAGCCCGCGAGCACGGGTGCCAGCAATACCGCGAGCAGCAGCGCCGCCGCGACGCGTACGCGCCTGCGCGGCATCCGTTTCACCGGGGCATCGGGCATGGTCGTGAGATCAGGGCTCGGCTGCACGGCTCACATCGTGCCAGGCCGGTCGCCCGGACTGCCACACGACACCGCCGTGCCCGCGCCGGATTCCGGCGAGCAGCAGCGGAATCCCGAGGATGCCCAGCCCGACACCGCCGTACCAGGCGGAATACGGCAGTCCGAGGAAGGCGGCATGCGCCAGCACGGAACCGAGCCAGGTCCACAGGAATACCGCGACCGGCACGCCCGGCATCCCGGCCGGGCGCGGCGAGACCTGCTCGAGCAGGCTCAGCAATCCGGCCATCACCAGAGCGACCGCGAACCAGCCCAGATAATTCGTGTACGGAATCTGCGCGATACCCGGCAGCCCAGGCGCACTCGCGCACCAGGTCCACTGCCCGTCCGCGACCATCTGCGGATCGAGGAACAGATCCCATCCGACCGCGCCGACCGCCGTGAGCCCGACACGGACCGCCCGCCTCCGCGTCAGCAGCCCGGCCACCACCCACACCGGATACAGCCCGCCGGTCCACGCCAGCGGCACAAGCAGCGGCACCCCGGCCAGTGCGGGACCGATCCGCCCGTCCGCGTAGTCGTAACATCCGAACGGGAAACCGGTTGCCGTGCCGAGTATTTCGGCCAGCAGTCCGAGTCCGGACACGATCGTCAGCAGGCCCGCGGCATAACGAATGCCTCGGGTACCTGCGGCGTGCGTCAAAGCCGTTGCCGTCGAAAGCAGTACCACGCCCACGGTGATTCGATCCCGGGCAGCGCCGTGGGCCAGCGGGTACATGATCTGCGCCGCGACCCAGGCCGCCGTGAGCAAGATCGGCGCGACCCCGGCGAGCGATCTCCGCCGGACCGGGCCCGGCTCGGGCGGTTGCGCCACGATACGGGTCGTCGCGAGCGCGATCGGCGCGGCCCGGGCGAGCCATCTGGACCGGATCCGCCTCGACCCGGGTGGTTGCGCCGCGATCTGGGTCGTCGCGACCGGGATCGGCGCAACTCCGGCGAGCCATCTCGACCGGCCCCGGCTCGACTCAGATGCCCGCGCCGCGGCTGACCCGGCCGAATCATATTGTCCGGCACGATCTGTCGCATTGCACGCGGCAGTGGGCCGGAGCGACTCCGGCTCGGCCGCCGCCGACCGGTCGCCGCCCGTCGATGATGGCGGGTCGGAGCGGTCGGAACCGGATGTTTCGCTCATCGCCTGCGCAACAACGGAATCCGGCCCTTGCGCCGATCGCGCAGCACCAGCCGCGCCGCCGTCCGTCCACTCGCGCCGGACACCCCGCCACCCGGATGCGTCGACGCCCCGGTCAGATACAACCCCGGCGCACCGGGCACCCGCTGCCCGGCGAGCTCCGGCAGCGGCCGCCACAGCATCATCTGATCCAGCGACATCTCCACATGCATCACGTTGCCGCCGCGCAGCCCGAGCTCGCGTTCCAGATCGACCGGCGTCTGCACGAACCGCTGCCGCACCGAATCCGCGAAACCCGGTGCGTACGAATCGACCTCGGCGACGATCCGGTCCGCCTCCCGCTCGGCGTGCCCGGCCCAGTCGCCGCCGTCGGCCAGCCGGTACGGATGCCACTGCGCCCACAGTGAGAGCTGATGTTCCCCGGCGGGGGCGATGCTCGGGTCGAGCGCGCTGAAGCTCATCGCGAGCACCACCGGGCGCGGCGGCAACTCCCCGGCCAGCGCCGCGCCGTGCGCCAGCCGCAGCTGCCGCCGATCGTCGACGAGCAGTTGCAGCCCGTGCGCCGATTCGTCCGGCGAACTTCCCGGATACCTGGGTAATTCGGTGGTCGCCGCGCGCACCACCATGCCGATTCCGGGGCCGACCCGGATCCGTCGCCGCCAGTCGTCGAGTGTGCTCGCGTCGAATCCGCCGTCCCGCAACATATCCAGTGTCGCCAGGATGTGTGTGCCCGCGATCACCGTGTCCGCGAACAGGTTTCGGCCCGACGCCGTGGTCACCCGCCAGCCTTCGCCGTCCCGCCGCAGCGCCGTCACCGCATCGCCCGCGGTGACCGTGCCGCCGTCGTCGCGCAGCCGCGCGACGAGAGCCGTTGTGAGCGCGCCGCTTCCGCCGACCGCCCGGCCCGGCGGCAGGGTGTGCATCAGCGCCGCGAAACCCACCATCGGCGCGGTGCCCGGCTCCGACATCGGCGGCCCGGACTGCGCGCCGAACCAGGCGAGCGCGGCCTTCAAGCGTTCGCTCCGGAACCAGCTGTCCAGCAACGCATCACCGGACTGCAGGAATTCACGGGAAAGCGCGCCGCCGTCGCCGCGCCCGCGCGCGCCCGCCGCGCTGCGCGGATCCAGCCCCCAGAACGAGCGCAGTAGATGCCCACCGGTCGGTGCGCCACCGAACGCCCGCATCACCCTGGCGCTGCGCGGCCCCCACACCCCGACGAACCGGCGATAGGCGTCGGCATCCGCCGCGCCGCAGGCGTTCTCGATCGACGCACAGGTCCGTGCCAGGTCACGATGGAAGACGATGGCCGCCGCGTCACCGGTGCCCGGCGCGAAACCCCAAGGGTCGCAATCGATGTACCGCAACCCGAAATTCGCGAGCTCGAGCTCCTCGATGATCCCGGTGTGCCGGATCATCAGGTGCGCCGACGACCCGCGATCCACCAGATGACCCGGAAACCGCTCGACGGTGGACACCGCACCGCCGAGCACCGTATCGCGCTCCAACACCTCGACCCGCTCGCCCGCACGCGCCAAATAGCAAGCGGCGACGAGCGCGTTGTGCCCGGAGCCGATGACGAGCACGCTCACTATCCCGCCTCCAGCGGCAGCCGCCGCCCGAGAATGGCGAACGGCCGGTTATCCCCGGCGAATACGAAATTCCGGATGACATCACCGAATCCGGCCCGCCGGTACAACCGCCACGCGCGATTGTCCTCGCGGTCAACCTCCGGGGTGGAAAGCAATACCGCGCGTTCCTGGCGCTCCCGCAGAAGTTTGGTCAACAGGGTTCCGCCGATGCCGCGACCCTGCGCGGCCGGATGCACATGTAGTTCGGTCAATTCGAAATAGTCCGAAAGTAGTTCGCGCGCGGACTGCTCCGGCCAGCCGGAGCGGCGCATGCCGCTGTGCACCTGCTGATGCCACCACTGATGCGGCGCGCCGCGGTACCCGTACGCGATGGCGACGATCGGCGCCCTGCGCAGGTCGATCCGCCCGGAGTCGTCGGGGACGACGGCCGCGACCGCCTGCCATCCCGGACGGGTGGTGTGTTCGGTCCACATCGGCGCGCGGTGCTGTTCGGTACCCCGCGGATAGTCCATGGCCGCGACATAGACGGCCAGCGCGTCGTGCAACCTGGAACGTAAGGCGGCGACGGAGAGGTCGACGACGGCTGGGGCTGGGGTGTGATTCGGCTTGACGGCGGTCATATCTCTCGTCGGCCGCGCACGCGCGGAAGTTTGTCGGTGGTCGTCTCTATATTCAAGCTCAATTCAAACGTTCGAATACCTGTTCGGTCCGCGCGGTGCGGCATTGCGGCGCAAAGGGACCGGGGTGCGGCGAATGCGGAGGAACGGCTGATGTCTGGTCGCAACGGTCATCCGGGGCAACCCGGCCGCGCGAGCAAGCTGCTCGAGCGGGCCGACGGCATGCTCATGCAGGCGGCGGGGGAGCGGGATCCGCGCGAGCGTTTCCGCTCCGCGTATCTCGCGGCGCTGCGCGGTGCGGGCGCGGTGCTCGCGTTCACGGGGGCCGATGCGGCGCCGCGGGCGCGCTCGCGCAACGCGTGGGTGCTGATGCAGCGCGCCGCACCGGAATTCGTCATGTGGGCGGACTATTTCAGCGCGCATTCGGAGTTGCGGGCCGCGCTGGAGGCCGGGCTGGACCGGGATGTCGATGATCACACCGCCGACGAGTTCGCCTCGCGGGTCGGCGCATTCCTCCACGATGTGGAAGACCTGCTGGCCACCGCCTCACGCCTGCGTCCGGCGCCCGGTCTGTCCGGCGGCATGACCGCTTAGTTATCACCGAGTAGGTGTCTTCTTGTGGTACGGCTCTGATCGAACTCGTATCATTGGTGGCAGATGGCCCGAAAAGTCGGCCGTCTGTCGTCTACCCGGAGGCGACAGCCACGTCCTAGTGCCGGGGGAGGTACCGTGCCACTCTCCGAGCACGAGCAGCGCATGCTCGAACAGATCGAGAGCGCGCTCTATGCTGAGGATCCGAAGTTCGCCTCGTCCGTCCGCGGCGGACGTCTTCGTTCGACCTCGAGTCGCCGCAGACTCCAGGCCGCGGCCTTGTTCGTCCTCGGCCTTTTCCTACTCGTCGCCGGCATCGCCGCACCAGTGAAGCCCGGCGGCTTTCCGATCATCAGCCTGATCGGTTTCATCGTCATGTTCGGTGCGGGCGTGCTGCTGTTGCTCGGCAGCACGAAGGGTATGACGCGGAGCAACCGCTCCGGCGACGCGCAGTCCGGCGGGCCGAGCGGTGGCGGATCGAGCGGGCCTGGGCGACAGCGCAAGTCCGGTGGTTTCTCCGAACGCATGGAAGATCGTTTCCGGCGGCGGTTCGAACAGGATTAACCCGGCCGTAGCCTGACGGCGGCAATATACGACGGCGGCGCCGCACCGAATTCCGGTGCGGCGCCGCCGTCTTCGCTTGTCTGTCAGGCCCCCTACCTAGCGATCTTTCCGACGCTCCCCACATTGCCCCACAAGCCTCCGTCATCGACCCTTCATGATCGGCCGAATGGGGTCGACCAGGCCGTTTGCTGGCAGTTTTCGGGCGATCGTGTCGAGGCGGCGCGCGTGTCGGCAGAACACGGAAAAAGTTCTCCCACCCCGTGATAGCTGGGATGACCTGGGAAATTGCGGACGCGGGGAGCCAGATCACCCGTGGTTTCGATTGAAAGTGGGGGAAAGTGGGGTAATGTGGAGCGCGCACTACAGGAGAGGCCGTACCAGCTGAGGTGATCCAGTAGGGAGGTTCCGGGGTGTTTCTCGGTACCTACACACCGAAGTTGGACGACAAAGGGCGACTGACGTTGCCTGCGAAGTTTCGAGACGATCTGGCGGGAGGGTTGATGGTCACGAAGAGTCAGGACCACAGCCTTGCCGTGTATCCGAAAGAGGAGTTCACCGCGCTCGCCCGGCGGGCGGCGGCGGCGTCTCGAAGCAACCCACAGGCGCGTGCGTTCGTCCGCGCACTCGCGGCCGGAACCGATGAGCAGCGTCCGGATACCCAAGGCCGGATCACCTTGTCGCCCGACCATCGGCGCTACGCCAACCTGAGCAGGGATTGCGTGGTGATCGGTGCGGTCGACTACCTCGAAATATGGGATAAGCAGGCGTGGGAGTCCTACCTCGCCGAGCATGAGGAGGATTACGCGCAAGCGAGAGACGAGTCGCTGGGCGGAATCTTCTAGCCCCGAGCGAGGCGAGTGCCACGCGGCCTCTGCCCGGACGCGGACCCTGACGTACTTCCCCGACGCCAGGTGCCGTATTCGGTCAGAGACCACGCGGCACTCGCCATTCGATTGGCTTTCGAAAGCTTAAGTCTGACAAGGCGACCGCAAGCAAGCGTGGATCCGGGAGGTCGAGGTGAATCATGAGCAGCCCGGCCCCCGCCATGTTCCGGTGCTGCTCACCCGGGCCGACGCGCTGCTCGGCCCCGCGCTGAGCGAACCCGGCGCGGTCTACCTCGACGCGACACTCGGACTCGGCGGACACGCCGAATATTTTTTACGCACCTATCCGCACCTACGCCTGGTCGGTCTGGACCGCGATACGTCGGCGCTGGAGCTGGCTCGGGCCAGGCTCGCACCCTATGCCGACCGAATCACGTTGGTGCACACCAGATATGACGGCATAGCCGCGGCGCTCGGCGAGGCCGGACTGCCCGCGACCGGTGCGGTGTCGGGCATCTTGATGGACCTCGGCGTGTCCTCGATGCAGCTGGACGAGGCCGACCGCGGCTTCGCCTACTCGGTGGACGCGCCGCTCGATATGCGGATGGATCCGACCACCGGGCCGACGGCCGCCGACGTGCTCAATACCTACAGCCACGGCGACTTGGCCCGGGTGCTGAAAACCTATGGGGAGGAACGGTTCGCGGGCAAGATCGCCAGCGAGGTACTGCGCAGGCGCGCCCGCAAGCCCTTCACCACCAGCGCCGAACTGGTGGAGCTGCTCTACGACACCATCCCCGCCGCGACCAGGCGCACCGGGGGACATCCGGCCAAACGGACCTTTCAGGCACTTCGGGTGGAGGTCAACGGCGAACTCGACTCGCTGCGGGCCGCGCTGCCCGCGGCGCTGGACGCGCTGCGCGTCGGCGGGCGGATCGTGGTCATGTCCTATCAGTCGCTGGAGGACCGGGTGGTCAAACAGGAGCTGGCGACGCGGTCGGCATCCAGGACACCGGCCGGCCTACCGGTCGAATTGCCCGGTATGGGACCGGAATTCCGGATGCTGACCCGCGGCGCGGAGAAGGCGACGGAGGCGGAGATCGAGGAGAACCCGCGCGCGGCGCCGGTGCGGATGCGCGCCGCCGAGCGGGTGGAGGTGAGCCGATGATCCCGCATATCGGCTCCGGTGGATGCGGATGTCCCGCGCAGACACAGCAGGAGGGGAGAGGATGAGCATGCGGACGCGCGCGGTGGCCGCGCCGGGTCGGGTCGCCCGGCGTGCGCAGGATGCCGAGCGGGTGAAATCCGGTGCGGCACAACGGGCCTACGCCCGCCGCCGGAGCCGGGCGGAGCAGCGGTCGGATGCGCCGGTACTGCCGTCGCGCAAGATGGCGGAGATGACGGCGGGGCGGATCCCGTTCGTCGCGGCGATCATCGCGCTGCTCGGCTGCGGACTCGCGTTGACACTGCTGCTCACCACCAGGGCCGCCGAGGACAGCTATCAGCTCAGCGACGCCAGACAGACCAACCGCACGCTCGCCGATGAGCGGGCCGCACTGCAGCGTGAGGTGGAGGCCGCCGATTCCGCACCCGAATTGGCCGCCAGGGCAAGGGATCTGGGCATGATTCCGGCGAAGGACCCGGCCCGGCTGGTGGTCGGCCCCGACGGCGCGATCACCGTGATCGGCAAGCCGGCGCCCGCGCAGGGCACACCGGTGCCGCCGCTGAACGTCTCGCCGACCGCGTCCGACGGGCCGCAGGCGGGCAACGCGCAGGCGCGCGGCGAACGGGTGGTTCCGGTGCCGACGACCACGAAGCCGCCGACGCCCGCCCCGGCCCAGCCCGCCGACCCCGCCGCGAATGCCGCTGCGGTACCGGGCGCTCAACCGGGCCCGGCCCAGGCTCCGGCGAATCCGGCAGCCGCGCCGGTCAATCCGGCCCAGCCGCCCGCGAGTCCGGCGCCACCGCCGCCGAATCCGGCTCCGGAACAGGCCGCGAACCCGGCCCCATCGCCGAATCCCGCTCAGCCCCCGGCGAATCCGCCTCAGCCTCCGGCAAATCCCGCTCAACCGGCGAATCAGGCGCCGCCGCCGAATCCGGCTCCGCCGCCCGTGCCCGCGGAAACCCCGCAGCCGGAAGCGCTTCCGAACCCGCAGCCCACCGGGGGTACGCCGCAGTGACCAGACAGACGTCCACACGCAGGCAGAGCAGGCCCGCGCCGCAGCAGCGACGCGGGCCCGCGCCGTCCAGGAAGCCGAGAGCGTCCGCGAGTCAGGCCGTCCCGGAGCGCCCGCTGCGGCTGCGGCTCGGCTTCGGCCGCATCGTGATGCTGGTCGCCCTGCTCGTCGTCGCGCTCCAATTGCTGTATATCCAAAGCATTTCCGCGCCGTCCCTATCCGCCCAGGCGGCCAGTCAGCGCACCACACGCGAGCCCGATTACGCGACCCGCGGTCCGATCACCGACCGCAACGGCAAATCGCTCGCCTTCTCGATCGCCGCGAAGGAGCTGACCTTCCTGCCGGTCGCGGTCCGAAAGCAGCTCGCGGCCGCGAAGGAGAAGAGCGACAAGGCGCCCGATCCGGACGAGCGGCTGAAGGCCATCGCGAAGGGTGTGCACGACAAGCTCGGTAAATCGGGTCCGTCGGAGTCGGATCTGCTGACCAAGCTGCGCAGCGACAAACAGTTCGTCAGCCTGGCGCAGAACGTCGAGCCGAGGATCGCCGCGGATATTCGCGCCGACTTCCCGGAGGTCGGCGCCGACACCCACTACCAGCGGGAGCATCCCGGCGGTTCACTCGCGGCCAATGTCATCGGCACCACCGGCTGGGACGGCCACGGTCAAATCGGCCTGGAGGCCTCGCTGGATTCGGCCCTCGCGGGCACCGACGGCTCGCTGACCTATGACCGCGGCTCCGACGGCGCCGTGATCCCCGGCAGCTGGCGCGACCGGCAGCAGGCCGTCAACGGATCCGGCGTCGAGCTGACCCTGGACTCGGACCTGCAGTACTACGTCCAGCAGCAGGTGCAGCAGGCGAAGGAATTGTCCGGGGCCAACGGTGTTTCGGCGGTCGTGCTCGACGCCAAGACCGCGCAGGTGCTGGCCATGGCGAACGACAATACGTTCAATCCGTCACTGCCGCCGAAGGATTGGGCGGCGGCCGATATGGGCAATCCGGCGGTGCAGGAGGTCTTCGAGCCCGGTTCGGTGAACAAGATCGTCACCGCCGCGGCCTCCATCGAATACGGGCTCACGAATCCCGATGAGGTGCTTCAGGTTCCGGGTGAGATCCAGATGTCGGGTGTCACCGTGCACGACGCGTGGCCGCACGGCACCGCGCCGTACACCACCACCGGCATCTTCGGTAAGTCGTCCAATGTCGGCACGCTGATGTTGGCGCAGCGGGTCGGCGATGAGCGGTTCGCCGATATGCTGCACCGCTTCGGCCTCGGCCAGCGCACCGGTGTCGGCCTGCCCGGTGAGAGCGCGGGCGTGGTGCCGCCCCGCGGACAGTGGTCCGGCGGCACCTTCGCGAACCTGCCTATCGGACAAGGGTTTTCGCTGACCACCCTGCAGATGGCCGGGATGTATCAGGCCATCGCCAACGACGGCGTGCGCATCCCGCCGCGGATCGTGAAGGCCAAGACGGCGCCCGACGGCACCCGCACCGAGGAACAGCAGCCGGAGGGTGTGCGGGTGGTGAGCCCGCAGACCGCCGCGACGCTGCGCACCATGTTCCAGGCCGTCACCCAGCGAGATCCGATGAACTCCAACCAGAACGGCACGGGTTGGCCCGCGGCGATCGAGGGTTATCAGATCGCCGGGAAAACCGGTACCGCGCAGAAGGTCGATCCGAGCTGCCACTGCTATTCGACCTCGGCGTTCTACATCACGTTCGCGGGCATGGCCCCGGCCGACAACCCGCGGTACGTCATCGGTCTCATGATGGACAATCCGGTGCGCAGTTCGGACGGCAGCGGCGGCCAGTCGGCCGCACCCCTGTTCCACAACATCGCCTCCTGGGCGTTGCAGCGCGACCGCGTTCCCCCGTCGCCGACACCGTCGAAGCGATTCGTCCTCCAGGCCGGATAACGGGAAACGGGCCCGGATCGCCGGGCCCGTTATTGTTTTAAACCTGTCCCCAGAACACATGGCCGTCCGGTGCGAGCTGGCAGCTCGCGACGACGTTCCCACGCGTGTCGTACAGCCTGTTGCCGCGATCCGCGATGGTGTTGCACACATTTCGATCACCGGTATCGGCATTCGCCGCGACAACCGGCAGCAACAGCCCCGCCGCCGCGATGGCCAATCCGGCGGTGGCGATTCGAATCACGGTCATATTGCCCCTCCATTGATGTGAAGACAGGGGAGGCTTCCCCCTGCAAGCGACGGTAGCCCGAAAACTGTTGGCCCCGTGAATGTTTGGCAGGAAGCTGGCAGGAGGTCGGCAGCTCGCGCCACACCCGGACCCGACCGGCCGATGCCGGGCCGTGGTCTCCGCGCGGACCGTCCCGGCGCGGGACATCGATCCGGAACGGACACCGTGCGTTTCCCGGTCGGTACCCCGCGTGGCGGTCCCGCTCTCGGCCGACCGCCATCGTAGGGTTGGGCGTGCGGGATTGATGCCGGGGACCGCGTGGTCGAGCAGTGGGCCCGCGCCGGTAACCTGACACCTCGATCACCGCCGCCGAGAGGAGCCTGGTTTCTGTGCAGTTCGGTCAATCGCGTGCGTTGCGCCCGGCGCATCCGCCCGCGACCCCGCTGACGACGCTGGCCTCCGCCATCTCCGCGCGGATGCGCGGCGCGGCGGACGCCGCACCGGTTTCGGTGACCGGGATCGAGCAGCGATCGGACGCGGTGCTGCCCGGCGACCTGTTCGCGGCCATGCCGGGCGCGCGGGCACACGGCGCGGCCTACGCGGGGGGCGCGGTCGAGCGGGGCGCCGTCGCGGTGCTGACCGATCCGGCCGGCGCCGAGCTGGCGGGCGAATTGCCCGTTCCGGTGCTGGTGGTCGACGACCCGCGCGCGGTGCTCGGCGAGCTGTCCGCCACGATCTACGGTCGCCCCTCGGACCGGCTGCGCATCATCGGCATCACCGGCACCTCCGGCAAGACCACCACCTCTTACCTGGTGGAGGCCGGGCTCGCGGCCGCGAAACTGTCCACCGCACTGATCGGCACCATCGAGACCCGGATCGGCGGGCAGCGGGTGCCGAGCGCGCTCACCACGCCGGAGGCGCCGCAGCTGCACGCGATGTTCGCGGTGATGGTCGAAAAGGGCGTCGACGCGGTGGTGATGGAGGTGTCCAGTCACGCGCTGGCGCTGGGCCGGGTGGACGGGGTGCGGTTCGCGGTGGGCGCGTTCACCAACCTGTCCCAGGACCACCTGGATTTCCACGCCGATTTCGAAGACTACTTCGCCGCCAAACGCAAACTGTTCGAGGCGGATTCGCCGATCGCCGCGCGCACCGCGGTGATCTGCGTCGACGACGAGTGGGGTGTGCGCCTCGCTGAGTCGCTGGAACGCCCGATCACGGTGTCCACCAACGGTTCCGGTGTTTGGAGCGTCTCCGGGCCGATCGAGGCGCACGGCGGCGCACAGGAATTCACCGCCGCGGGCCCGAACGGCGCGGTGCCCGTTCGCCTTCGGCTGCCGGGCCGCTACAACGTCGCGAACGGTCTGCTCGCGGTGGCGGTCTGCGCCGCGGCCGGAGTGGATCCGGCGACCGCCGCGTCCGCGCTGGCCCACGTCGACGTGCCGGGCCGGATGCAGCGGGTGGAACGCGGGCAGGACTTCCTGGCCATCGTCGACTACGCGCACAAACCCGCCGCGCTGGAATCGGTGATCGCGACGCTGCGCGAACACCTCGCCGCCGATACCGCCGGGCGGCTCGCCGTCGTGGTCGGCGCGGGCGGCGACCGGGACGCGGGCAAGCGGGCGCTCATGGGCGCGGCTGCGGCGACCGGGACCGAACTGCTGATCGTCACCGACGACAATCCGCGCGGCGAGGATCCCGCGGTCATCCGGGCCGCGGTACGCGAAGGCGCGCAACAGGTTCCGGCCGCCGATCGGGCCGAGGTGCGCGAACTCGGCGACCGGGCGGCCGCCATCGCCGCCGCCGTCGAGTGGGCCGGGCCCGGCGACGCGGTCCTCATCGCGGGCAAGGGCCATGAGCCGGGGCAGGAGATCCGGGGCGTCAAGCATCCGTTCGACGACCGCGACGTGCTCGCCGCCGCCATCGACCGGCGACTCGGCCAGACCACCCATCCGGGCCAAGCCACCCATCCGGGGGAGTCCCATCAGTCACTAGAACAGGGTCCGCAGGGGTCGGACACGAAGGACTTGACGGTTTCATGATCGAGATGACACTGCGGGAGATCGCGGAGGTCGTCGGCGGCACGCTGCACGACGTACCCGACCCGGAGGTGACGGTGCCGGGCGCGGTCGAATTCGATTCGCGCCGAATCGGTTCCGGTGATCTGTTCCTGGCGTTGCCCGGTGCGAACGCGGACGGCCACGATTACGCGCGGGCCGCGGTCGCGGCGGGTGCGGTCGCGGTGCTCGCGGCCAGGCCGGTGGGCGTGCCCGCCATCGTGGTCGCCCCGAATCCGGGCGCGGTACCCGCGAGTTCCGTTGCGCTGGCCGGTGATTCGGACGGTTCCGGCGCCGCGGTGCTCGCCGCCCTGGCCACCCTGGCCCGGGTCAGCGTCGAAAGGCTCACCGCCGCGGGCGGTCTCACGGTGGTCGGGGTCACCGGTTCGTCCGGTAAGACCTCGACCAAGGATCTGCTCGCCGCGGTGCTCTCACCGCTCGGGCCGGTGGTCGCGCCGCCCGGCTCGTTCAACAACGAGCTGGGGCATCCGTGGACGGCGTTGCGCGCCAACGCCGATACCCGCTTCCTGGTGTTGGAGCTCTCGGCCCGCGGCCCCGGCCACATCGCCGCGCTGAGCCGCGTCGTACCGCCGGGCATCGGCGTAGTGCTCAATGTCGGCACCGCCCACCTAGGCGAGTTCGGCAGCCGCGAGGCCATCGCCAAGACCAAAGGCGAACTGGTGGAAGCACTTCCGTCGTCCGGGCTGGCCGTGCTCAACGCCGACGACCCGCAGGTGGCCGCGATGGCCGAGCGGACCCGCGCCAGGGTGGTGACGGTCGGTCAGGCCGCCGGCGCCCAGATCCGGGCCACCGATATCCGTCTCGACGCCGAGGCGCGCGCCGAATTCACCATGCACACCCCCAAGGGCAGCATCGGAATCCGGTTGGCCGTGCACGGCGAACATCAGGTGGGCAATGCCCTGTCGGCCGCCGCGGTCGCCATGGAATGCGGCGCGGATCCGGAGACCATCGCGGCGGCGCTGTCCGGCGCGCACGCGGTCTCGGAACGGCGGATGGATGTGCGCACCACCGCATCCGGCGTCACCGTCGTCAACGACTCGTACAACGCGAACCCGGATTCGGTGCGCGCGGCGCTCAAGGCGCTGGTCACCATGTCGCGGGCGGGTGCGGCGCCGCGCAGGAGCTGGGCGGTGCTCGGCGAAATGGCCGAACTGGGCGAGGAATCCGTCGTCGAACACGATCGGATCGGACGGCTGGCCGTGCGCCTGGACGTGGACCGGCTCGTCGTCGTCGGCACCGGAAGGCCGTCCCGGGCGATGCACCAGGGAGCGGTGATGGAAGGCTCATGGGGCGAGGAATCGGTCCTCGTCCCCGATATCGGCGCGGCCATCGCGCTGCTCGACGCCTCCGTCGAGCCGGGTGACGTGGTGCTGGTCAAGGCATCCAAGTCGGTCGGCCTCTGGGAGGTCGCCGAACATCTGACCGGTGGAGAGGCGGTTAAATGAGGCAGATCCTGTTCGCGGCGGCCATCGCGCTCGCCGTCTCGATCCTGCTCACGCCCCTGCTGATCAAGATGTTCGCCAAACAGGGCTTCGGACAAGAGATCCGGGTGGACGGCCCGGCCTCGCACCAGGCCAAGCGCGGCACGCCGACCATGGGCGGCGTCGCCATCGTGATCGGCATGTGGGCCGGATATCTGGGTTCGCACCTGATCGGCATCGGCTACCACGCCGACGGACCATCCGCATCGGCGCTGCTGGTGCTCGGCCTGGCGACCTTCCTCGGCGCCGTCGGCTTCGTCGACGATTTCATCAAGATCCGCAAGCAGCGCAATCTGGGCCTCACCGCGGCGGGCAAATACCTCGGGCAGTTGAGCGCGGCCGTCGTATTCGGCGTGCTGGCACTGCGATTCCGCGGCGAGAACGGGTTGACGCCCGCGAGCAGGCACCTGTCCTACGTCCGCGACATCACCACGGTGTCGATGAGCGTGATCATCTTCCTGTGCTTCGTCTGCTTCGTGGTGGTGGCCTGGTCCAACGCGGTGAACCTGACCGACGGCCTGGACGGTTTGGCCGCGGGATCGATGAGCCTGGTGCTCGGCGGCTACGTGATCATCACGTTCTGGCAGTACTACCACGCCTGCTCCACCAAGCCGGAGGCCGGCTGCTACAACGTCCGCGACCCGCTGGACCTGGCACTGGTCTGCGCGGCGGGCGCGGCGGCCTGCGTCGGCTTCCTATGGTGGAACGCGGCCCCGGCCAAGATCTTCATGGGCGATACCGGTTCGCTCGCGTTGGGCGGTCTGCTGGCCGGACTGTCCATCACCAGCCGGACCGAACTGCTGATGATCGTGATCGGCGCGCTGTTCGTCGCCGAGGCGGCGTCGGTGGTGTTGCAGGTGGTGGTATTCCGCACCACCCGCAACCGGTTGTTCAAGATGGCGCCGTTCCATCATCACTTCGAACTCAGCAAGTGGGCGGAGACGACCGTGATCATCCGGTTCTGGCTGTTGGCCGGGATCGCGTCGGCGGTCGGACTCGGCCTGTTCTACAGCCAATACCTTTCCGCGGTCGGGTGAAGCATAACGATGGTCGAACATTCTCCGAGGGCCCTGCGATCACCGGGGCCCATGCTCGAATTCCTGCGCGGCCGTGACGTTCTCGTCGCGGGCTGGGGCGTATCCGGTCGGTCGCTGATCGAACCGCTGCGCGATATCGGCGCGCGCCCGGTGGTCACCGACGCCGGTGCGGCCGCGCTGTCCGAGGCCGCCGGTCTCGGTTTGGACGTGGCCACCTCGGTGTCGCTGGAATCCACCGATTGGAGCCGGTTCGCGCTGGTCATCACCAGCCCCGGCTGGCGACCGGATTCGCCGGTGCTGGCGGCCGCGGTCGCCGAGGGCACCCCGGTGTGGGGCGATGTCGAATTCGCCTGGTGGGTCGACCAGGCCAGGATCTACGGCCCGGTGCGCAAGTGGCTGGTGGTGACCGGCACCAACGGCAAGACCACCACCACCTCGATGGTGCACTCGATCCTGCGCGCGGCCGGTATCGCCAGCGTCGCGTGCGGCAATATCGGGCTGCCCATCCTGGACGCGCTGCGCCGCAACCCGGGTCCGCAGGTGCTCGCGGTGGAGCTGTCGTCGTTCCAATTGCATTGGGCCCCTTCGGTGCGGCCCGAGGCGGGCGTCGTGCTGAACGTGGCCGAGGATCACCTCGACTGGCACGGCAGCCTCGACGCCTACGCCGCCGCGAAGGCCAGGGCGTTGACGGGCCGCATCGGCGTCGTCGGCCTCGACGATCCGGTGGCCGCCTCGCTGGCCCGTCGCTCGAAGGCGCGACGGACCGTCGGCTTCCGGGTCGGCGTCCCCGCCGACGGCGAATTGGGTGTCGTCGACGGAAAGCTGCTCGACCGCGCCTTCACCAAGGCCGCGATCCTCGCCGAGGCGGGCGATATCAGCCCGCAGGGTCCCGCCGGTGTCGCCGACGCGCTGGCTGCTGCCGCGCTCACCAGGGCGATCGATGTCGCGCCGCAGTTCGTGCGCGAGGGTTTGATCGAGCACAAGGTCGGCCCGCACCGGTCGGCGTTCGTGCGCGAGGTGGCGGGCGTCGAATTCATCGATGACTCCAAGGCCACCAACCCGCATGCCGCGCGCTCGGCGATCCTGGCGCACCAGCAGGTGGTGTGGCTGGCCGGCGGGCAGTTGAAGGGCGCGAGCATCGAGGATTTGATCGAAGAGGTCGCCGAACGCTTGGTCGCCGCGGTGTTGATCGGGGCCGACGCGCCGGTGATCGCCGCCGCGTTGGCGCGACACGCGCCCGAGGTCCCCGTCGTCGAGGTCGACTCGGGAGACGATGCACTGATGCGTGACTCGACTGCCGACAAGGCCGATGCCGTCATGGCCCGAGCCGTCAAGGTCGCGGCCGGGTTCGCCCGGCGCGGTGACACCGTGCTGCTGGCCCCCGCGGCCGCGTCGTTGGATATGTTCGCCGATTACACGCATCGCGGGCGCAGCTTCGCCGCCGCGGTCGACGCTTTGGAAGACGGTGACATCGGGCGGCAGCTATGACGGAGCGGCGTAAGCGGCAGGTGGGTACTCGGTTCGGGGCTTGGCTGGCGCGGCCGCTCGCATCCTTCCATCTGGTCGTCACCATCGCGACCCTGCTCACCGTGCTCGGTCTGGTGATGGTGCTTTCGGCGTCCAGCGTCGAGGCGGTGCACGAGGGCGAATCGGCGTATTCGCTGTTCCTCCAGCAGGCCATGTTCGCGGCGATCGGGTGCGTACTCTTCTACCTGGCGTTGCGGGTGTCGCTGAAACGGTTGCGGCAGTGGTCTTTTCCGGTGTTCGCGATGTCGGTGCTCGCGCTGGTGCTGGTGCTGATCCCGGGCATCGGCACCAAGGTGCAGGGTGCGCGGCGCTGGTTCGTGCTCGGCCCGATATCGGTGCAGCCGTCGGAGATCGTGAAGGTGGCGCTGGTGGTGTGGGGCGCGCATCTGCTCGCCTCGCGCCGGTCCGAGCAGGCGAGCCTGCGCGAGATCCTGGTGCCGCTGGTGCCCGCGGGTCTGCTGGTGTGTGTGCTCGTCATGTGGCAGCCCAATCTGTCCACCACCATCGCGCTCGGCATCGTGCTCTCGGCGCTGCTGTGGTTCGGCGGGCTGCCGGTGCGGTTGTTCGTGACCATCGCGGCCTCCGGCTTTATCGCCGCGGGCGTGCTCGCGCTCTCGGCCGGCTATCGATCCGACCGCATGCGCGCGTTCTTCAATCCGGGTGACGATCCGCAGGGCATCAATTACCAAGCGCGCCAGGCGCTTTACTCACTGGCCGACGGCGGGATCCTCGGCCGCGGCCTCGGTCAGAGCCGGGCCAAGTGGAGCTATCTGCCCAACGCGCACAACGACTTCATCTTCGCCATCATCGGCGAGGAGCTCGGCTTTCTCGGCTGCGCTGTGGTGCTCGGACTGTTCGCGCTGTTCGTCTACACCGGTCTGCGGATCGCCAGCCGTTCGGTGGACCCGTTCCTGCGGTTGCTCACCGCCACCGCGACCACCTGGATCACCGGCCAGGCGCTGATCAATATCGGGTACGTGGTGAACCTGCTCCCGGTGACCGGCCTGCAGCTGCCGCTGGTATCGGCGGGCGGCTCCTCGCTTGCCATCACGCTGCTCATGTTCGGCATCATCGCCAATGCCGCCCGGCACGAACCGGAGGCGGTGGCCGCGCTGCACGCGGGCCAGGACGGCCGGGTCAGCCGATTGCTGAGATTGCCGAAACCCGAGGTATATTCCCCCGCCCGGGCCGATGCGGCCAGGGCCCGCTCGGCGGCGAAGGCCAAGGCAAACTCGAATGCCAAGGCCGCCAACGCCAGGGCGCGGGCGGCCGCGTCGCAGCGCGCGCGGCAGGCGGCGCTACCGTCGAGGAGAATCGAGCGTGGCCCGGAGCCGGGCCGCCGGGTTCCGGAGAGCCGGGGCACCAGTTCGGCCCGGGCGACCAGGGCCTGGGAGCCGAACTATCCGATGCCACATGCGAGAGAACGGGGTAGATCCAGGTGAGTGACCGCGGTACCGGAGCGCGAGAGCGCAGCGCCGCCGAGCCGACCCGGCCGACTCTGTCGGTGATCGTCGCGGGCGGTGGTACCGCGGGTCATATCGAACCCGCGCTCGCCGTCGCCGACGCGCTGCGCAAGCTGGACCCCGCGATCCGGGTGACCGCGCTCGGCACCCAGCGGGGACTGGAGACCAAGATCATTCCGGAGCGCGGATATCCGCTGGAGCTGATTCCGCCGGTTCCGTTGCCCCGCAAGCCGACCGCCGACCTGCTGCGCCTGCCCGGCCGGGTGCGCGCGTCGGTGGCCCGCACCCGCGCGGTGCTCGACGCCGTACAGGCCGATGTGATCATCGGATTCGGCGGATACGTCGCACTGCCCGCGTACCTGGCCGCGGGCGCCGGTGTGCTTGGCCGCAGGCGCCGGGTGCCAGTGATCGTGCACGAGGCCAATGCCAAGGCGGGTATCGCCAACAAGATCGGCGCCAGGCGGGCCGCCAGAGTGCTTGCCGCGGTGCCGGATTCGGGATTGCCGCGGGCCGAGGTGATCGGCATTCCGGTGCGCGAATCCATCACCTCGCTCGACCGCGCGGCCCTGCGCGCGGAGGCCCGCGCGCATTTCGGGCTGCCCGCCGACGGCCCGGTGCTGCTGGTCACCGGCGGTTCACAGGGTGCGCGCAGCCTCAACGAGGCGGTATCCGGTGCCGCGCCACAGCTTTTGGCCGCGGGCATCTCGGTGCTGCACGCGCACGGGCCGAAGAACAGTTTGACTGTCCCCGGCGGGCAGGAGCGAAGCGACCCGGGAATCGGCACAGCGGGGATGGGCCCGCGCGCTACGTCGCCGTGCCGTATCTTTCCCGGATGGATCTGGCCCTGGCCGCCGCCGACGCGACCGTGTGCCGTTCCGGCGCGATGACCGTCGCCGAGGTGTCGGCGGTCGGGCTGCCCGCGTTCTATGTGCCGCTGCCGCACGGTAACGGCGAGCAGGAGTTCAATGCCGCACCCGTCGTCCGCAAGGGTGGTGGCAGAATTGTCCCCGATTCGGAGCTGACCCCGAAATACGTGATCGACGAGGTGATCCCGCTGCTCATGGACTCAGCACGGCTGATCGAGATGGGTCGCGCCGCGGCAGGCGCAGGCCACCGCGACGCCGCCGACGCGGTCGCGCGCATCGCCGTGGAGGTCGCGGGCCGGTGAGTGCTGGGTTCGACAACGCCGGACCGGACAGCGACGGCGCCGCGCGCGACAAACGTTCCGAGCTGCCGCCCGCGCTGCGGCGGGTGCATATGGTCGGCATCGGCGGTGCAGGAATGTCCGGTATCGCGCGGATTCTGCTGTCCCGCGGCGGCGCGGTCTCCGGTTCGGACGCCAAGGAGAGCCGCGGTGTGCTCGCGTTGCGGGCCCGCGGCGCCCAGGTCCGCATCGGTCACGACGCCAGCGCGCTCGATCTGCTGCCCGGCGGCCCGACCGCGGTGGTGACCACCTACGCCGCCATCCCGAAGACGAATCCCGAACTGGTGGAGGCGAATCGGCGCGATATCCCGGTGCTGCTGCGCCCGGCGGTGCTGGCCTCGCTGATGCAGGGACACCGCACCCTGCTGGTGTCGGGTACGCACGGCAAGACCTCGACCACCTCGATGCTGATCGTCGCGCTGCAGCACTGCGGCTCCGATCCGTCGTTCGCGGTGGGCGGCGAGTTGAACGAGGCGGGCACCAACGCCCACCACGGCACCGGCGACATCTTCGTGGCCGAGGCCGATGAGAGCGACGGTTCGCTGCTGCAGTACGACCCGGATGTCGCGGTGGTCACCAATATCGAATCCGACCATCTGGACTTCTTCGGATCCGCCGAGGCGTACACCCAGGTATTCGACGATTTCGCGGACCGGCTCGGTCCGGGCGGGCTGCTGGTGGTCTGCCTCGACGACCCGGGTTCGCGCGCGCTGGCCGAACGCGTCGGCCCGCGCCTGGCCGCGAAGGGCGTGCGGGTGCTCGGCTACGGCTCCGGCGAACTCGCCGACGCGCCGGTTCCGGTCGGCGTCCGGCTGCACAGCTGGGAGCCGAGGGATGTCGGCGGCGTCGCGCAGTTCCAGCTGAGCGACGAGCCGGGCCCGCGGTCGCTGCGGCTGTCGGTGCCCGGCAGGCATATGGCGCTGAACGCGCTCGCCGCGCTGCTCGCGGCCCGTGCGTCGGGCGCGGATGTCGACGAGATCGTGCAGGGGCTGGAGGGTTTCGGCGGTGTGCACCGGCGCTTCCAGTTCACCGGGCGGGAGAACGGCGTGCGCGTCTTCGACGATTACGCCCACCACCCCACCGAGGTGCGCGCGGTGCTCAGCGCCGCGGCGGAGCTGGTCCAGCAGGAGGCGCGCGACGGCGCACGGTCCAGGCAGGGCCGGGTCATCGTCGTCTTCCAGCCGCACCTCTACAGCCGCACCGCCACCTTCGCCGCGGACTTCGGCGCGGCGCTGAGCCTGGCCGACGAGGTGGTCGTGCTCGACGTCTACGGCGCGCGGGAGGAGCCGCTGCCAGGAGTGAACGGCGCGCTGGTGGCCCAGGCCGTCACCAAACCCGTTCACTACCAACCGGATATGTCGCGGGTGGGCCGTCAGGTCGCCGCGCTCGCGCTGCCCGGCGATGTGGTGATCACCATGGGCGCCGGCGATGTGACCATGCTCGGCAGCCAGATCCTCGACGGGCTCAGGGCGCGTCCGCGCGGCGCGAATTCCGGGCCCGGAGGAGGTGGCGGAGCGTGAGCGCCGCCGATTCAGCACCGCGGCGCGAGCGTCAGGACCGGAGGCGGCAGCGGAGCGTGACCACGCAGGGACAAGCGAGTGCCGCCGATTCAGCACTGCGGCGCGAGCGTCAGGACCGGAGGCGGCAGCGGAGCGTGACCACGCAGGGACAAGCGAGCGCCGCCGATTCGACACAGTACGGGCGGTGAGCACGCGATGGCGCCCGCGTTCACCCGCCGCATCCGCCCGCCCGGCGGGTTGAGCCCGAGGGCGGTGCGGCGCGTCCGGCTGTGGGGTGCGATCGCGGTGGTCGTGTTGATCGCGCTCGCGGCGATCGCCTGGTTCACCCCGGTGCTGTCGGTGCGCACGGTCGAGATCGACGGCGCGGTAGCGGTTTCCGAGGATCAGGTGCGCGAGCTGCTCGAAATTCCCGAGGGCCGTTCGATGTTGCGGATCGATACCGAGGCGATGGCCCGGCGGGTCGCCGCGCTGCCCAAGGTGCGGTCGGTGCGGGTGCGGCGGGAGTTCCCGTCGACGGTGAAGGTGACGGTGGTCGAACGCGTTCCGGTGCTGTACTTCGACAGCCCGCAGGGCGCCCACCTGGTGGACGCGCAGAGCGTGGAGTACTCGATCGAGGCGCCGCCGATCGGCGTGCCCAAGCTGATCACCCCCCATCCCGGCGCGAGCGATCCGGTGACCGATGCGGCGGTCGCGGTGCTCGCGATACTGCCGCCCTCGCTCGGCATCCAGGTGAGCGAGGTTGTGGCACGGTCGATTTCGGATATCTCGCTGAACCTGAAGGACGGTCGCACGGTGGTGTGGGGCGGTGCGAACGACGGACAGCGCAAGGCGGCGGTGGTGGTTCCCCTGTTGACGCGCGAAGGAACCGTATTCGACGTTTCGAGTCCGAATCTGGTCACGGTAAAGTGATCGATACTCATTGTGCCCAGGGAATTTTCGGCGGATCGCCGCCGCGGAAACGCCGGGCCAGGGGGGCAACCGTCCTACGATACGGTGTGTTGCGCGGCGAGACGAGAGGGATCACACAAGATTCTGTCACTCGTTTCGGCGCGCCTGCACGCGGATCGCGGCGGCTGCGAATAGCGTTCCGCACCAGTCGGATACTTGACATAACACTAACCCTATGGTTGAGGTTTAGGGTTTGCCCGGGAGGCGGATCGCTGCGATGAAGCCGTCCCGAGCAGACGATGTCTCGAATCCGCAAACGACAGGCTTTAGATCGAAGGAAGGCGAGAGCCCATGACGCCCCCGCACAACTACCTTGCAGTGATCAAGGTCGTCGGTATCGGCGGCGGCGGCGTGAACGCCGTCAACCGGATGATCGAACAGGGACTCAAGGGAGTCGAGTTCATCGCCGTCAACACCGACGCGCAGGCGCTGCTGATGAGCGATGCCGACGTCAAACTCGACGTCGGCCGTGAGCTCACCCGCGGTCTCGGCGCCGGTGCCGATCCCGAGGTCGGCCGCAAGGCCGCCGAAGACCACAAGGACGAGATCGAGGAGGTGCTCAAGGGCGCCGACATGGTCTTCGTCACCGCCGGTGAGGGCGGCGGTACCGGCACCGGCGGCGCGCCGGTGGTGGCCAGCATCGCCCGCAAGCTCGGCGCGCTCACCATCGGCGTTGTCACCCGGCCGTTCTCGTTCGAGGGCAAGCGCAGAGGCAACCAGGCCGAGGTTGGGATAAACCTGCTGCGCGAATCCTGCGACACCCTCATCGTCATCCCGAACGACCGGCTGCTGCAGCTCGGCGACGCCGCGGTGAGCCTGATGGACGCGTTCCGCTCCGCGGACGAGGTGCTGCTCAACGGTGTCCAGGGCATCACCGACCTGATCACCACCCCCGGCCTGATCAACGTCGACTTCGCCGACGTCAAGAGCGTGATGTCCGGTGCGGGCAGCGCGCTGATGGGCATCGGCTCGGCGCGCGGTGAGGGCCGCTCGGTGAAAGCGGCGGAGGCGGCGATCAATTCGCCGCTGCTCGAGGCGTCGATGGATGGCGCGCACGGCGTGCTGCTCTCGATCGCGGGCGGTTCGGATCTCGGCCTGTTCGAGATCAACGAGGCCGCCTCGCTGGTGCAGGAGGCCGCGCATATCGAGGCCAACATCATCTTCGGCACCGTGATCGACGATTCGCTCGGCGACGAGGTGCGGGTCACCGTCATCGCCGCGGGTTTCGACGGCGGCGGCCCGGCCCGGCGCACCTTCGACACCACCACCCGCAGCCACATCGGCTCCGGCCGGGCGGGCGAGATCTCCGCGGGCCGGTCCAGCGAGGTAGCCGCGCGCACCGAAACCGGTACGAGCACCACGTCCGGCACCACTCGCGGCATCCCGAGCTACCGGGAGTCCGAGCGGGCCCGCCTCGCCGAGCCGACGGTCTCCGGCAACAGCCGCTCGCATATCGAACCCCCCGACGCCGGCGACGATGACGACGATGTCGACGTCCCGTCGTTCATGCGCCGCGGTTAGGTCGATAGCTAGCTATCGGCGCCGGCCCTTCGGTGCTGTGGGATCCAAAAGGTGTGGTGCATCCCGGCTTTCACCGGGGGTGAGGGGCAGTTGTGGAGCGCGGAGCGGGGAGTCCGAGCTCCACAGGGTGACGGTGATCTCCACAGGGTGACAGGTGATTTCGTAAGCACATGGGTAACTCGCCGGGTACGCCCATAACCGGGCCAGACAGACTACCGTCGGCCCGGTGACCAAGTCCGGCGGCTCTCACGACCGGCGAGAAGTCGCGGAGGGGCGGGGGAGTGGAGAGGCGGGGGAGCGGGGAGCCGGGGGAGTCCTATTACTCTCGGTCGCATGACATCTGCGCCGACTCTCACCGTTCGACGGGTGACGACAACGCGGGCTGGCGGCTTCTCCGCCCCGCCCTACGACTCGTTCAATCTCGGAGACCACGTCGGGGACGACCCGGCCACGGTGCGGCGCAACCGGACCCGGCTGGCAGAGGGGATCGGCCTCGCGCCGGAGCGACTGGTCTGGATGGAACAGATCCACGGCCGCAATGTCGAAATCGTCGACGGGCCGCGCCAGGAACCCGTCCCGGCCACCGACGCGCTGGTGACCACGGTTCCCGGTCTCGCGCTCGTGGTGCTCACCGCCGACTGTGTGCCGATCCTGCTGTCCGATGACGAGGCGGGCGTGATCGCGGCCGTGCACGCGGGCCGTATCGGCGCCCGGATCGGCATCGTGCCAAGGGTTCTCGACGCGATGCTGTCCGTGGGAGCCAGGATGGACCGCATCGGCGCCTTCCTCGGCCCCGCGGCCTCCGGCCGCCAGTACGAGGTGCCCGCCGATATGCGCGACGACGTGGAGGCCCATCTGCCGGGCAGCGCGACGACGACGGTGCGCGGCACCCCGGCCCTCGATCTGCGTGCGGGCATCCGCAGGCAGCTCACCGAGGCCGGTGTCGGCGCGGTCGCCATCGACCCGCGCTGCACCATCGAGGATCGCACGCTGTTCAGCCACCGCAGGGGTGCGCCGACCGGGCGGCTCGGCGGGGTGATCTGGATGCAGACGGGGGAGCGAGCATGAATTCGGTTGCGCCACAGGCCGTCGACCGCCGTACGGCCGAGCTGTCGGCCAATCTGGACGCATTGCTGGCCCGGATCGATGCGGCGTGCGCCGCGGCGGGCCGCGATCCGGGTTCGGTCCGCCTGCTGCCGGTGACGAAGTTCTTCCCGGCCTCCGACGTGGAGATCCTGTACCGCATCGGCCGCCGCGAATTCGGCGAATCCAGGGAGCAGGAGGCCACCGGGAAGGTCGTGGAGCTCGCCGGGCTGCGGGATATCCAGTGGCACATGATCGGTCGGTTGCAACGCAACAAGGCCCGCCATGTGGCCCGCTGGGCACACACCGTGCATTCGGTCGACAGCGAACGTCTGGCAACGGCTCTTGACGCCGCGGCGACGGCCGCGCTCGACGCCGGGGAACGGACCGAACCGGTTCGTATTCTGCTTCAGGTAAGCCTCGACAACGATCCGGATCGGGGTGGGGTAAGCCCCGAAAACATTGGGCCGCTTGCCGATCGGGTGGCCGCCGCCCCCGGGCTGCGATTGGCGGGACTGATGGCCATTCCCCCGCTGGGGGCTGAGTCTGATAGTTCATTTGCGCGACTTGCGACTTTGCACACGCTGCTGCTCGCCGATCATCCTGATGCGAAGGAACTTTCCGCAGGAATGTCCGGAGATCTGGAATCCGCGATCGAACACGGCTCGACGGTTGTGCGTGTCGGTACCGCCTTGATGGGCGCGCGACCGATAACCTCGGCGTAGCAAAGAAACCTCATCAGTCACATTCGACACATATGCTTGGAACTGACGAGGGCTGCGCAAGACTTCAACACCCGGCCGCCACCGGGGCCGAAGGAAGGTCGACCAAATGAACGAGCGAGGCGTAAGGGAAGCCACCTGCGAGGTGGGAGCATGAGCACGCTGCACAAGTTCAAGGCGTACTTCGGCATGGTTCCGCTCGAGGATTACGAGGACGATTACGTCGCCGAACACGACGCGCGGGCCGGGGAGTCCCGTGCTGCCCGCGGCGCGGACGATCGCGGCGCGCGCAGGTCGCGTCGTGACTATTCGGAGCGCGGTGGTTACGGCGACCGTTACGCGGATGACCGGTACGGTTCGGATCGCTTCGAGGACGAAACCGATTACCCGGAGCCCGCTTACAAATCGCCGTATCAGGCCGGATATCCGGTATCCCGGCGCGAGGACTACGACGAACCCTATGGCGACGATCGGTACGAATCGTCGCGGCGTCCCACCCGCATCGAATCGGCGCCCTCGTCGGGCCGGTTCCGCGCGGGCGGTGGCGCGCCGGTGTTGCGGGGGGCCACCCGGGGTGCGCTCGCCGTCGATCCCGAGGCCGAGGAGCGGCGGCTGGAGGAGCGCATGCGCCCCGAGCCCGCACCCGCCCGCAGGCCGGGGATCTTCGAGGACGGAGGTCCCTTGTCCAAGATCACGACGCTGCGCCCGCGGGATTACAGCGAGGCCCGCATCATCGGCGAGCGGTTCCGCGAGGGCAACCCGGTGATCATGGATCTGGTCGATCTGAGCAATGCCGACGCAAAGCGGTTGGTGGACTTCGCCGCTGGGCTCGCCTTCGCGCTGCGCGGTTCGTTCGACAAGGTGGCGACCAAAGTGTTCCTGCTCTCACCGGCCGATGTCGACGTATCGGCGGAGGAACGCCGACGCATCGCCGAAACCGGGTTCTACAACCAGAAATAAGCTCGTGATCTGGGGGGAGATTCGGACCGGACGCCCGTTCAGCGGCGCGGTCATTTTGCGCGGCGCGGATTTTCGGGCAGAGTGAACTCGTGGCCTTGTTCGCGGTGCTGTACTTCGTACTGTTCATCTTCTGGCTGTTGCTGATCAGCCGGGTGATCGTCGAGTTCATCCGTAACTTCGCCCGCGACTGGCGTCCTACCGGCGTCGTGGTCGTGATCCTAGAGGTGATCTTCACGATCACCGATCCTCCGGTGAAACTGCTGAGGCGGTTGATACCCCCGGTGTCACTGGGAGGAATTCGCCTGGATCTGTCGATTATGGTCCTGCTTTTCATCGTCTTCATCCTGATGTCGATCGTGGGCAGGCTCGGGCAACCAGTAGCCCCGGTGTGACAGAATGGGCCGAGAAGATTGCTCGCTAGATCTGCTAGATCTCCAAAAGACGCGTGAAGGGATCCTTCGATGCCGCTGACCCCAGCCGATGTGCACAACGTCGCGTTCAGCAAACCACCGATCGGGAAGCGCGGCTACAACGAGGACGAAGTCGACGCCTTCCTGGATCTGGTCGAGCAGGAGCTCTCACGTCTGATCGAGGAGAACGCCGACCTGCGCCAGCGGGTTGCCGAACTGGATGCCGAACTGGCCGACGCGAAGAAGAACCGGGGCCCGGCACCCGTCGCGCAAACCGTGAAAGCCCCTGTGCAGCAGGCTCCTCCGCCGCCGCCGGAACCGATCAAGCCGCCGGTGCCGCAGGCGCCGCCCGCGCCGATGCCCGCCGCGCAGCCGAAGGACGCCCCCGGCGCCGACGCGAATCTGCAAGCGGCCAAGGTGCTCAGCCTCGCCCAGGAAATGGCGGACCGGCTCACCAGCGATGCCAAGGCGGAGGCCGAGGGCCTGCTCGCGAACGCTCGCGCAAACTCGGAGCGACTGGTCGGTGATGCGAGAACGCGGTCCGAGGCGATGATCGCCGACGCCCGCCAGAAGGCCGACGCCATGCTGTCGGACGCGCAGAGCCGGTCGGAGAATCAGCTACGGCAGGCCAAGGAGAAGGCCGATTCCCTGCAGGCCGACGCCGAGCGCAAGCACACCGAGATCATGGCGACCATCACCCAGCAGCGCAGTGTGCTGGAGAGCCGGATCGAGCAGCTCAAGACGTTCGAACGCGAATATCGGGTGCGCCTGAAGTCGTATCTGGAATCGCAGCTCGAGGAGTTGGAGAACCGTGGTTCGGCCGTCCCGGTGGACGGTGGCGAATTCGGCGCCGCCGACACCGCGAACAACCTGCAGCCCGCCACCTTCGTCAAGGGCGGTAAGTAGGGCCGCCCTGCCGCCAGCAGTCCGAGTAGCTAGAGGTCCTGTCGAGCCGCCTGGCACGCCAAGGGGGTCACTGTGCTCGTCTTGACGCTCGTCCTTGCCGCGATCGGTTTCGCCCTGCTCGTGACCGCGCTGACCACCGGATCGGTGATCTGGGCGTGGGGATGCATCGTCGTATGTGTCATCGGTGCCGTGCTGTTGCTGGTGAGCGCCCTATCGATGCGCAGGCCGGACGGAGATGCCGCGCCACCTCCCGGACGGCATGCGAAACGTTAGCGGGCGGGTCCCCGCTAGTTGTTTTGACCACGCTGGCTAGAATCAAACATGTATACGGCGTCGATCCGGCCATCACCGGGGAGCCTTCGGAAGAACAGCGCACCGGCAATCATCCGGTGGCCCAGTAGAACCGAACGGGTGAGCCCGTCACAGCTCGTAACGAGAGGTCCGGTGGAGCTGCCGGACAAGCGGGGTGGTACCGCGGTTTCGGCGCATACGCGCCGGCATCGTCCCCGTGCCCACTGAATCGACATGGCACGAGGAGACGCACCGCGATGGCGGACGAAACTTCCACGAACAGCGCATACCCGCGCGTAGACCTCGGGGTCGGCGCCAATGCCTCGTTCCCGGATCTGGAGCGCCGCGTGCTCGACGCGTGGGCGGCCTCGGACACCTTCCGCAGGAGCATCGAAAATCGTTCCGGCGCATCGGAATTCGTGTTCTATGATGGCCCGCCCTTTGCCAACGGGCTACCGCATTACGGCCATTTGCTCACCGGATACGTCAAAGATCTGGTTCCGCGTTTCCAGACCATGCGCGGTAAGCGGGTCGATCGGCGTTTCGGCTGGGACTGCCACGGATTGCCCGCGGAAATCGAGGCCGAAAAGCAGCTCGGTATCACGGACAAATCACAGATCGATGCGATGGGCCTCGCGGAATTCAATGCCGCGTGCAAATCCTCGGTGCTGCGCTATACCGGTGAGTGGCGCGATTACGTGACGCGTCAGGCCCGCTGGGTCGACTTCGACAACGACTACAAGACGCTCGATCTCGACTTCATGGAGTCGGTGATGTGGGCGTTCAAGTCGCTGTATGAGAAAGGCCTTATCTACCAGGGTTTCCGAGTTCTGCCGTACAGCTGGTACGAACAGACTCCGCTGTCGAATCAGGAAACCCGGCTCGACGACGCGTACAAGATGCGCCAGGATCCGGCGGTCACCGTGGATATGGTGCTCGCCGTTCCCGCCGACCATCCGCTGCACGAGCTGGACGGCGCCAATGCGTTGATCTGGACCACCACGCCGTGGACCCTGCCGTCGAATCTGGCTATCGCCGTGCATCCCGATGTCCGGTACGTGCAGCTGCGCGGTGCCGACGGTAAGCGCTACCTGCTGGCCGCCGAACGGGTTTCGCACTACGCCAGGGAATTCGGTGACGAACCGGAGGTGCTCGGCGAATACGACGGCGCGGCGCTCGCCGATCTGGCGTACCGTCCGCCATTCGACTTCTTCCTCGGCCATCCGCGCGCGCACCGGGTGCTCACCGCCGACTACGTGACCACCGACTCCGGTACCGGAATCGTGCACCTCGCACCGGCTTTCGGTGAGGAGGATATGGATGTGGCGAGCGCCAACGGAATCGAGCTGGTGCAGCCGCTGGATCCGGGCGGCAAGTTCACCTCGATGGTGCCGCCGTACGAGGGCCTGATGGTCTTCGACGCCAACCCGGTGATCATCAAGGATCTCAAGGCCGCGGGAAAGCTGTTGCGGCACGAGACGATCGAGCACTCGTACCCGCACAGCTGGCGCTCCGGCCAGCCGCTGATCTATATGGCGGTGCCGTCCTGGTTCGTCGCGGTGACCAAGTTCCGCGACCGGATGGTCGAGCTGAACAAGCAGATCACCTGGGTGCCCGAGCATATCCGCGACGGACAGTTCGGCAAGTGGCTGGAGGGCGCGCGGGACTGGAACATCAGCCGGAATCGCTACTGGGGCAGCCCGATTCCGGTGTGGATGTCCGACGATCCGGCATATCCGCGGGTCGACGTCTACGGCTCGCTGGACGAGCTGGAACGCGACTTCGGCGTGCGCCCGACGGATCTGCACCGGCCGATGATCGACGAGCTGACCCGGCCGAATCCCGATGATCCGACCGGCAATTCGACCATGCGCCGGGTGCCGGAGGTGCTCGACTGCTGGTTCGAATCGGGGTCGATGCCGTATGCGCAGGTGCACTATCCGTTCGAGAACAAGGAGTGGTTCGATAGCCACTTCCCCGGCGATTTCATCGTCGAGTACAACGGGCAGACCCGCGGCTGGTTCTACACCCTGCACGTGCTGGCCACCGCGCTGTTCGACAGCCCGGCCTTCAAAACCGTTGTCGCGCACGGCATCGTGCTCGGCGACGATGGCCTGAAGATGAGCAAGTCCAAGGGTAACTACCCGGATGTGAACGAGGTGTTCAACCGGGACGGCTCCGATGCGATGCGCTGGTTCCTGATGAGTTCGCCGATTCTGCGCGGCGGCAATCTGATCGTCACGGAGCGCGGCATCCGCGAGGGGGTGAGCCACGCGCTGCGCCCGCTGTGGAACGCGTGGACGTTCCTGCAGCTGTACGCGTCGAAACCCGGTGTGTGGCGCACTACTGTATCTAGCGGGACACCCGCACCCGGGGACTCGCATGTGCTGGACCGCTACATCCTGGCCAAGCTGGCCGCGACCCGGGACGCGATGACCGAGGCGCTGGAGGTCTACGACGTCGCGGGCGCCTGTGACGAACTGCGCTCGTTCGCCGACGCGTTGACGAATTGGTATGTGCGCCGGTCGCGTTCGCGGTTCTGGGCGGAGGACCGCGATGCGGTGGACACTCTGCACACCGTGCTCGAGGTGGTCACCCGGCTGGCCGCGCCGCTGCTGCCGCTGATCTCGGAGGTGATCTGGCGCGGGCTGACCGGCGGGGAGTCGGTGCATCTGGCCGACTGGCCGAAAGATGATGAGCTGCCGCGTGATTCGGAACTCGTCTCGGCGATGGACGAGGTGCGCACGGTGTGCTCGACGGTGCTGAGCCTGCGCAAGGCACAGAATCTGCGGGTGCGCCTGCCGCTGGCCGAGGTCACCATCGCCGCGCCGGATGCCGAGCGGTTGCGCCCGTACGCGGACCTGATCGCCGACGAGGTGAACGTCAAGAAGGTGGATCTGACCACCGACGTCGCCGTGCACGGCCGTTTCGAGCTGGTGGTCAACGCCAGGGCCGCGGGCCCGCGCCTCGGCAAGGATGTGCAGACCGTGATCAAAGCGGTGAAGGCGGGCGAGTGGAGCGAGAGTGCCGACGGTGTGGTGACCGCGGCCGGTATCGCGCTGCTGCCGGAGGAGTACACGCAGCGCCTGGTCGCCGCCGAGCCGGAGTCGACCGCCGCGCTGCCGGGTAACGCCGGCCTCGTGGTGCTGGATTCGGTGGTCACCGAGGAATTGGCGGCCGAGGGCTGGGCCCGCGACCTGATCCGCGACCTGCAGGAGACCCGCAAGTCGCTCGGCCTCGACGTATCCGACCGGATCACCGTCGTGCTGCAGGTCCCCGCCGACCGCCAGGCCTGGGCCGAGACGCATCGCGACCTGATCGCGGGCGAAATCCTCGCCACCACGCTCACTTTCGGCGATCCCGGCGCGGATGCCGCCGAAGTGGTCGGCGGCGTGCGGGTATCGGTCACCAAGAACTGAGGTCGCTCGACTGATCGGGGCGGGGCCGATGGGCCCCGCCCCGACCACGCCCGGTAAACCGAATACCTATGTGTTCAAAGGTGAATAGAGGGTTCCCGCACCCCGTCTTCGAACTGTGCGTTGTCTGTACGGGGTGCGCACCTGAGAGCCGGGGTGCGGCGTAATCCGCGAACCGGGAGCACGGCCGACCCGGTCCCGCTCGGTGGGAACGAGACCCGCCTGCCAGCGCACCACGCGCGTACCTCGGGCGATTAAGTCGTCGTAGTGGCGCAACCAGAACCGAACGCGCCGATTAGTCGGGAAGCCTGCCGATCAATCTCGCGGTCTTGCCGACGATTTCGGAGGGGTGACTAGCCTCCATTGAATGTGACATAGATCACATGCTGAAAATTAGCTGAAACCTTGCCGGGTCGACCAGGTCGGCGGCACAATCGGCAATGTTGCTCTTGTTACAGAAGTCTTCTTCTGTGATAGGAGTTATTTCTCGTGCCGTGCCTGATCTGAAAACTGCTGTGCCAGGCGGGGTTTCGCCGGCCCGGCCACCCCGTTCGGTCCGACGATGTGGTCCGCCTCGGGTGCCGCCGGGGATGCCGGAGAGTAGCCCTCGGTCGATTGACGGAAGGGGCGAGCAGATGCCGACTCGATCCGCGCGTAAGCCGCTGCGCCGCATCGCCATCGGATTCCTGGTCGCGACGGCCGCGACGCTGGTGCTGGCCGGGCCCGCCTGGTCCGATACCGGCAGCGCCTCCGGCAGCGGCGGTTCCGGCTCTGGCTCCGGTTCGGGTTCGGGCTCCGGCTCGGGCAGTTCCAGCGGCTCGGCCGCGCTGCCGCTGCCGAGCAGCGCCGGGCTCGGCGCGCTCACCGCCGCATCGACCCAGACCGGTAAACCGTATCGCTGGGGCGGCATCGGCCCGGACGCATGGGACTGCTCCGGCCTGGTGCAGTGGGCGTTCCGGCAAGTGGGCGTCCAGATTCCGCGCACCACCTGGCAGCAGGCCAAGGCCGGGGCCCCGGTGCCGTTCGGTGCGCTCTCGCCGGGCGATGTGGTGATACTGAACGAGGACGCCTCACACGTCGGCATCTACGCGGGCTTCGGCCAGGTGCTCAACGCCTACGACTGGGGCGTGCCGGTCGGTCTGACCCCGCTCAGCCAGTTTTTCATCTACACCATTCGGCGGTTCTGAGACCTGTCCGGCGCCTCCGCCGGGAAATCCTGCGATGAATCGGATACCTTGCACGGCACGGCAGTACGGCTGCGTGATGATGAGGATGATGAGGGAACAGTGCGTATGCGCTTGATGCCGAGTACGCTCGGCGTGCTGGTGCTCGCCGCGGTACTCAGCGGTTGCGGCGGCGGCGACAAGAATGATGCCGGTGATCTGAAACCCGGTGTGATCAAAGGCTTTTCAAATCCGGAGAGCGTACTTGTCGCCGGTGACAAGTACGTCGTCTCGAATATGGGCGCGCAGCAGGATCCGGTCGCCAAGGACGGCGACGGCTTCCTGTCCCTGCTCGATGCCACCGGCAAGGTGATCGAGCAGAAGGCGATGCCGAAGGCGGGCGATCCGCCGCTGAACTCGCCGAAGGGTATGGCGTTCGTGGACAACAAGGTCTACGTCGCCGATGTCGATCGGGTGGTCGGCTACGACCTGAACACCCGAGGGCAGGTGTTCGAGGCGAAGATCGACGGCGACGCCCCGACCGAGCTGAACGATATCGTGTTGCTGGACAACAAGACCCTGCTGGTGACCGACACCCTGCGCAGTTCGGTCTACCAACTCGACCTGGACGGCAAGAAGTTCGCGACGCTCACCAGCGGGGTGCCCGGCGCCAACGGCATCGCGCTGGAGAAGTCCGGCAAGATCGCATACGTCAACGGCGACGGCGCGCACAACGAGGGCGGCGATCTGTTCCGGCTGGAGCTGGGCAAGGCGCCGCTGTCGCCGAAGAAGATCGGCGGCGTGCACGGGCTGCTCGACGGCATCGCGGTGCTGTCGGACGGCAATATCGCTGTCTCGGACTGGGTTTCGTTCGACAACCCGGTGCCGGGCAAGGTGACCGTCTACAAGGCCGACGGCACCGAGGTCGCGAAGGTGAAGCTGCCGGACAACGTGCGCGGCCCCGCCGATTTCACGCTCGACAAGAGCGGGAAGTACCTGTTGATCCCGGCGATGACCGACAACGTGGTGCATATCGTTCCGACGCCGTAACAGGCTGACGCACAACGTATTCCGCGCGATTCGCCGGATGGTTCCGGCGAATCGCGCGGCGGCTCAACCGAGCTCGGTGGCCAGTTGGCGCAGCAGCGGTCCGTACTGCTGATGCGCCAGTGCCGAGGCGAACTGGGCGACGAGGTAATCGGCCGGATTGCCGGTGTCGTACCAGCGCCCCTGGATCACCTGGCCGAACACCGCGTGATCGGCCGCGTACGCGTTGATCGCGTCGGTGAGATACACCTCGCCCGTTCGGTGTTCGTACCAGCGCTTGGTCTGGATTCGCAGTTCCTCGATGATGCCGGGGGTGACCACATAGCCGCCGATGGCGGCGAAATTCGACGGCGCGTCCTCCGGCTTCGGCTTCTCGCGCAGGCCGCTGATGCGCAGCAGCCCGCTGCCGAGATCGTCGGCGACCACCGGAACGCCGTAGCGCTGGGATTCGCTGGGGTCCATCGGCATCAGCGCGAGCACCGGACCGCTGGTGCGCTCGTACGCATCGATGAGCTGCTGGGCTCGCGGGGTCTCGGCGACGAATACGTCATCGGGCCACAGCACCAGCATCGGCTCGTCGCCGAGGTGGCGCGCCGCGTTGAGCACCGGGGTGCCGTTGCCGTACGGGCCGTGCTGGTCGAGGTAGGTGATGTGGCCGAGCCGGGACAGCTCGCCGACCTCCTCGACCGCGTCGGCGTATGCGGTCTTGCCGTCCGCGCGCAACTGTGCGACGAGTGCGGGGTTCGGGCGGAAGTGGTCCTGGATCAACGACTTTCCGCCGCTCACCACGATGGTGATATCGGTGATCCCGGAGGCGACCAGCTCGCGTACCGTGTGCTCGATCACCGGTTTGTCGCCGACCGGTAGCATCTCTTTGGGGATGGCCTTGGTCAGCGGGAGCAACCGGGAGCCGATACCGGCGGCCGGGATCACGGCCTTGCGGATCTTCATGCGTCCGATCATCACATATACGCGGAAGCTTCAACTTGGATCCCCATCACACTCGTGTGTACGGATTCTGTCAGTGTCCGCGCGTAGATTTCGGGTGTGACCACCGATGATGCGATAACCGCGGCCCGCCGCTGGGTGTTGCACATCGATATGGACGCGTTCTTCGCCTCGGTAGAGCAGTTGACCCGGCCGACGCTGCGCGGGCGGCCGGTCCTGGTCGGCGGTACCGGCGCGCGGGGTGTGGTGGCCGGCGCGAGCTATGAGGCGCGGGTATTCGGTGCCCGCTCCGCCATGCCGATGCATCAGGCGCGCAGGCTGGTCGGGGTCACCGCGGTGGTGGTGCCCGCCCGCGGGTCGGTGTACGGCGCGGTGAGCGCCCAGGTATTCGATGCGCTGCGCTCGCGAATTCCGGTGCTGGAGACGCTGTCCTTCGACGAGGCGTTCGGCGAGCCCGCGGAATTGGCCGGGGCCACCGCGGGGCAGGTGCACCGGTTCTGCGAGGAGTTGCGCGCGGTGGTGCGCGAGCGCACCGGATTGGTCGCCTCGGTCGGCGCGGGCACCGGCAAGCAGCTGGCCAAGATCGCCTCGGGACTGGCGAAACCCGATGGTATACGGGTGATTTCACCGGTCGAGCAGCAGCGGCTGCTGGCCGGGCTGCCGGTGCGCAAGCTATGGGGGATCGGCCCCGTCGCCGAAGGCAGGCTGCGCTCGCTCGGCATCGAGACGGTGGGCGCGTTCGCGGCGCTGCCCGAGGCGGAGGCGGTCTCGATCCTGGGCGGCAGCGTCGGCGCCGCACTGCACCGGCTGGCCCGCGGCATCGACGACCGCCCGGTCGCCGAGCGCGCCGAGGCCAAGCAGATCAGCGCCGAAACCACCTACGAGCACGACATCGTCACGCTCGCGCAGCTGCGCCCGGCGATCGAGGCGATGGCCGGGGCCGCGCACCGCAGGCTCGGCAAGGACGGGCGCGCGGCGCGCACCGTGGTGCTGAAGCTCAAGAAGTCCGATATGTCCATTGTCACCCGATCGTTCACCCTGCCTTACGCGACAACCGATCTGGCCACGCTCACCACCGCGGCGCTGCGGTCGGCGATCGATCCGGCCGAACTGGGTCCGGTCCGGCTCGTCGGGGTCGGCTACGGCGGGCTGTCCGCGGTGCGGCAGGAATCACTGTTTCCCGAGCTGGATCAGGATCCGCTATCGGAAGGTGAACTGCCGCAGCCCGATTCGGGTCCGGGCGGATTGATCGCCGCGCCGCAGGTAGCGGACGCGAGCCGGGTCTGGTATCCCGGAATGGATGTCGCACATCCCGAATTCGGGCACGGCTGGGTACAGGGTGCCGGACAAGGTGTTGTGACGGTCCGATTCGAGACCAGCTCGACAGGGCCGGGCCCGGCGCGTACGTTCGCAGCCGACGACATCAGTTTGTCGCGGGCGGATCCGCTCGGCAGTCTGCGCTGACGGGTAGCCTGGGTACCTCGTGCAGCGCTGCCGTTCGGGTGGTTGCTGCCTGGTGTGACCGAAACGTACCTACTCCGAACGCAAAGGACGAGCAGTTGAAGAAGACTGGACGCATCGCTATCGCCGGCCTGGCCATCGTCGCCGCCCTGAGCATGACCGCCTGTGGCAGCGACGACAAGAAGAGTGACGCCAAGCCGACCAAGGCGACCACCAGCGTCAAGGCGTCTGCTTCGAACCCGAATCTGCCGCCGACCCCGACCGTCGCCCAGCTGAACGAGGAACTGCAGCGCGCGCTCGACCCGAACGTGCCGGTCGCCGAGAAGCTGGAGATGGTGCAGGGCGCCCAGGCCGATCCGGACCTGCCGGGCCGCCTCGCCGAGGCGTACAAGCAGACCGGCGCGTCGGTGGTCGTCACCGACGTCACCGCATTCGGCGACACCGTCAACGCGAAGGCCAAGCTCACGCTGAACGGCCAGGAGAACGTCGCCGACGTGCCGTTCGTCGCCGAGGACGGCAAGTGGAAGGTCCAGAAGGCGTGGGCCTGCCAGATCCTGTCGCTGGCCAACGTGCAGTCGAAGGCCTGCGCCGCCTGATTCCGGTGTGGTCCGGCTCATCGTTCGGTATCGGTGAGCCGGACTGCCGGAAATTCTCAGCTTTTCCGAAAGTTCCTGTTGGCGTGCGGTTTTGCCGCGTTTTTGTGAGCCCGATCACCGTAGCGTGGTATTTGGGCCCGATGTCGTACCGCTAACATCTGCTGCCGTGGCTGACACGATGGTGTGGGCGGGGCAGCCGTCCGTCGAGGACTCCGAACACGGTACGGCAGATAACGATAGACGTGGGGGATGGGCTCGACGGGTCGCGATCATCGCGGGCCTGCTCGGATTCGTGCTGGCGGCAGCGGTGCCGTTCCTGCCGGTGCGCCAGGAGGCGGCGAGCGTCGACTGGCCGCAGGCGGCCAATGCGGTGAATGTCGAATCGCCACTGCTTTCCTATGCGCCACTTGATCTTTCGATGCAGGTGCCGTGCTCGGCGCTGACCGCGCTCGCGGCGTCCGGCGGCACCGTGCTCTCGACCATCCCGCGGCAGTCGGCGGATGTCGAACGCTACGGCCTCGTCGTCAAGGTCGTCGCGGACACCGCGGAGCGGCCCGGCCGGGTCGATGTGGTCTCGCGCAATACGCTGCTGTGGTCGGCGCCGCTGAGCGCGGTGCGCGACCAGGCGTGCGGACTCGCGATCGATATCTCCGCCGCGAACGCCACGGTGTCAGTAACAGGCGGCGGCCCAACGGATTCCGGCAAGGTGACCGCGGGTGATCTGCGGCCGCAGGTGGTCGGCGTATTCACCGAACTGACCGGCGCGGTGCCGCAGGGCATGCGCGTGCACATCGCCGTCGACTCCCGCTTCTCCACCTCGCCGACGCCGCTGAAATTGGCGGTGATCGTGCTCTGCCTGATCGCGACCGGCGCCGCGCTCGTCGCGCTGCACCAGCTCGACCGGCTCGACGGCCGCCGCACGCGGCGTTTCTTGCCGCAGCGCTGGTGGCGGCTGCGCCCCACCGACTGGGTGGTTTTCGCGACGCTGCTGGTCTGGCATTTCATCGGCGCCAACACCTCCGACGACGGCTACATCCTCGGCATGGCGCGCGCCTCGCAGAGCTCGGGCTATATGTCGAACTACTACCGGTGGTTCTCGGTGGACGAGGGCCCGTTCTACACGCCGTACACCGACATCATCTCCTGGCTGGCGCGGATCTCGACGGTGAGCCCCTGGGTGCGGCTGCCGACCCTCGCGGTCGCGGTGCTCACCTGGTGGGTGATCAGCCGCGAGATCCTGCCGCGGCTCGGTAATGTCTTCCGGCGCAACAAGATCGCGGTGTGGACCGCCGCCCTGGTATTCCTGGCGTTCTGGCTGCCCTACAACAACGGCCTGCGCGCCGAGCCGTACGTGGCCTGCGGTGTGGTGCTCACCTGGGTGTCGGTCGAGCGGGCCATCGCGACCAGGCGGCTGCTGCCCGCCGCGCTCGCGGTGATCATCGCGGCGCTGACGCTGACCGTCGCGCCGTCGGGCCTGATCTGTATCGGCGCACTACTGGCCGGGGCGCGCAGCCTGACCCCGGTGCTGCTGCGGCGGGCCAAGGACGTCGGCTACCTGGCGCTGCTGTTACCGCTGCTCGCGGCCGGATTCGTCATTCTGACCATCGTTTTCGCGGATCGCACGCTCGGCGCGGCGCTCGAGATGTTCTACGTGCACAACCGAATCGGGCCCGGCGACACCTGGTTCGCGGAATACCTGCGCTACCAGTATCTGATCCAGCCCAACGGCGACGGCTGGCTCACCCGCAGATTCGGCGTCTTCGTCATGCTGCTCGGCCTGGTGGTCTGCGCGGCGACCATGCTGCGGCGCGGCGGTCATATACCGGGCACCGCGCCGGGGCCGTCGCGCCGGGTGGTCGGCATCACCCTGGCCGCGATGGTGCTGCTGATGTTCTCGCCGACCAAGTGGAACCACCAGTTCGGCGTCTTCGCCGGACTGGCGACCTGTGTCGCCGCGCTGACGGCCGTCGCGGTCGGTCCGGCGGTGATGCGTCCACTGCGCAACCGGGCGCTGGTCGCCGCGGCCGTATTCTTCGCGCTCGCACTGACTTTCACCGCGGCGAACGGCTACTGGTACGCGTCGGCGTGGGGTAACCCGTGGTGGGACAAGCCGCCGTCATTCCACGGAAAGGGTTTCTCCACCGGGTTTTTCGGGCTGTCGGTGCTCGCGCTGCTGGTCGCCGGATGGTTCCACATCCGTCCCGAATCGCGGCCGCGGCCGGATTCCCCGGCAGGCCGGATCATGCGTACCCCGGTGCTGGCGGTGACCGCGGCGGCCATGGTGGTGTTCATGCTGCTTTCCTTCGCGAAAGCCGCTGTGGCGCAATATCCGTCGTATTCGCTGGCGCAATCCAACGCGGCCGCGGCGGTTTCCGGCGGTTGCGGTATGGCCGACAAGGTGCTGGTGGAGCCGGATACCAACGCCTCGATGCTGCGCCCGCTCTCCGGTGATGTCGGCACCGCGCTCGGCCGCACCGAATCCACCGGGTTCGGGCCGAACGGTGTTGCGCCGGTACTGGTTTCGGACGAGGTCGAATCGACCACCGGCCGCGCGAATTCGGTGTCGAGCGATCCGGACCAGCTGCGCGACGCGGCCAAATCGGCGGGGTCCGGATCGGATACCTCGCACGGCAGCGGCATCAACGGCAGCACCGTATCCCTGCCGTTCGGGCTCGATCCGGCGACGACGCCGGTGCTCGGCAGCTACCACGACGGCGACCAGACGCCGGCCTCATTGATCAGCGACTGGTACCGGTTGCCGAACGAGGTGAACGGCAGCCGCGGCCAGATCGTCGCGATCGCGGTGGCGGGCCGGATCCATTCGGTGGATGCCGAGGGCGTCGTGCATCAGGGACAGAATCTGGAGCTGGAATACGGTAGGTCGCAACCGAATGGCGAGGTCACCGCGCTGGGCCGGACGGTGCCGATCGATATCGGTCCGTCGCCGATGTGGCGCAACCTGCGGGTCCCGCTGAACCGGTTGCCCGGCGACGCGGACGTGGTGCGGTTGGTCGGCGAGGACAAGGATCTGAGCCGGGACCAGTGGTTCGCGGTGACGCCGCCGCGGGTGCCGCAGACGAAAACGCTGAACAGCCTGCTCGGTTCGAAGACACCGGTGCTGCTGGACTGGGCCGTCGGCCTGCATTTCCCGTGCCAGAACCTGGTGCCGACGCACGACGGCGTCTCGGATCTGCCCAGGTACCGAATCCTGCCGGACCGCAACGGCGCGACCATCACCAACCTGTGGGAGGCGCACGACGGCGGCGGCCCGCTCGGCTGGACCCAGCTGTTGTTCACCTCGCGCCAACTGCCCTCGTACCTGGACGAGAAATGGAACCGGGACTGGGGTTCGATCGAGCAGTTCGTGCCCATCGACGCGACGGCCGAACCGGCCAGGGTGACGGTGGATCAGGTGCGCCGCTCGGGCGCCTGGGCGCCGCCGCACACCATCCTCGACTGGTGACGTTTGACCTGAAGATAAGTTGAGGTTGCAGCATGGTGGTCGTCCGAAGCCACGAAAACCGAAGGGCCACCATGCTGTTCACCGACGCCGAATTCGAATACCTGAACACCCAACTGCTCGGCCGCCTGGCGACCGTGCAGTCGAACGGCACACTGCAGGTCAGTCCCGTGTCGTACCGATACAACGAGCAGACCGGCACGATAGACATCCGCGGCCTGTACATGTCGCGCAGCCAGAAGTTCAAAAACGTCGCCGCCAACGGCCGAGTCGCATTCGTCGTCGACGACCTGCCGTCGATCCAGCCGTGGCGGGTACGCTGCCTGGAAATCCGTGGCCGCGGCGAAGCGCTCACCGCGCCAACGGATTCCGCGTTCGAGCCGGACTCTAACGTGGACGGGGCGATCATTCGGATCCATCCGGAGAAGATCATCGGCTTCGGGATCGATGATCCGGACCGGGATCCGCACGAGCTGGAGCCGAATATTCGTAAGGTGCCTGCGGTTTGAGGGGTGGCCGACTACTCGGTGAAGACGTCGTCGAGGGTGGCGACGCTGAGGATGCGGCCAGTCCACGCTTCCAGTTGACCCAGGTTCGCTGCCTGAACTGTATCGGTGATGTGTTCGGGCAGAGTTCCGAACTTCACTGTCAGCAGGTCTAGCAGCGCCTCGGCTCGACCCTCGGCTTCCGCTTTGTCTGCGGCCCAAGTCTCGATCAGATTCTTCGCTCTGACATGCGCCTCGGCCCAAGCGCTGACTTCTTCTTCGCCGTAGATGATGTGTTCGAAGTTGCCGCCGATTAGGAATCGGTCCGTCCAGGTTTGGATCTGTTGTGCATCTGACCATCGGATATCGGCATCAAGCCAGAAGGGTAGTGGGCCGAACTTTATTAGCATCAGCGCCTCCAGAAGACGACTGTCGGCGCAAGGGAAAGGCTCGATCGGTGTCTGACTGTCGAGGATTTCGGCAAAATCAGGGTTGTTCGCGAACCGGCCTACCCATGTCCGCACCTGCTCTGTGTCTGCTGCGCGGACGCGGTGGATGGTCGATGCAGACAGTGGGCCAAACCTCAGCGTCAACATCGCGAGCAGAATCTCGGAATCGGTACGATCTGTGGAACCGCATGTGGCACAAAGCTTTTCAGTGTTAGGGAAAGCGATCTCCTTGGCTCGGGAGGCTTGACGATCGAGGACATGCTCGAGAGTAGCGGCTGTCGGTCGCCGACAGCACCAGATTTGCGGTCGAAGATGTCCGCAAGGGTCTTGGAGTCCAGAAATCGGTCCATCCAGGTCTCGAGCTGGTCGGGGCGGCGGTGCCCGACGGTGTTGGTGACTTCATCGGGTCGCGGCCCGAACGTCCGGGCCAGAAGTCGAAGCAACACAGATCCGAACTTCTCTTACAGCAGGTCGAGCAGCGTCTCGGCACGCTCTTCGATGCGCCCTTCGGCGAGGAGCCGGTCAGCGGTGGTCATGGTGGCCTCTTTGGCTCGGGGCGGCAACCTACGGAGCGAAGACCTCTTCGGGAGAGGCGGCATCGATGATCCGGTCCGTCCAGGTCCGCATTTGCTCTGGAGTCGCAGTGTCGATGAGGCGGGTGAACTGGTCGGGCACCGATTTGAACTTCAGGGCCAGCTGTCGACGGAGAGTGTCGGCGCGTCCTTTGGCTTCGCCTTTGGCGAGGAGTCGGTCAGCGGTGGTCACGAGGGCCTCCTTGGCTCGGGGACCTATTGAGTAAAGACGTCCTCGAGGGTGTCGGCGTGCAGGATGCGGCGAGTCCATATCCGCAATTGATCTGGGTCTGCTGCGTGAACTCTGTCGGCGATATCGGCGGGCACGGATTCGAACTTGTCTTGCAGCTGGTCGAGTAGCGTCTCGGCGCGCCCTTCGATGCGTCCTTCGGCGAGGAGCCGGTCAGCGGTGGTCAAGAGGGCCTCCTGGGCTCGGGGACCGAGTTGGTCGGCGATGGGTTGCAGGTCCGCAACAGTGATATCGCTGACCCTAATAATGTAGTGCATGATGGTGACGAGATCGTCGTAGCCGCGGGGGCTGGAATTGATTGCGCGCAGATCCGTCATCAGTGGAAACAACATGTTTCGGTGACGACTGCCGGGGGCTTTCGTGTGCAGCACCAGCATGACTCGGATCACGGGTGTCAGATCGCGGGCGAGCAGAGTAGGCAGGTCGAGCGCCGCGACGTCATCAAGCAGGAACTGGAAGTGCGGTACATAAGGGCTCAAAGCCGTTCGCATCTCCGGGTCCAGGTCGAATAACTCGGCGAACTCGGTGTGGGTGTTCCAGCGACGGCCTTTGTGACTGCTGTGCACCACCAGCGGGATCACCGTCGGCAACGTTTCGGCGTTCGGATTCGTATCTCGGTGGTGCTCCCAGATATCGACCATGTACCCGAGCAGCCGCAGCGGCATGAGCTTGTCGGTGCTGCTTTGGTGTTCGATCAGTATGTAGATGTAAGCATCGTGGCCAGCCAGGCTGGTCCGGTACAGCACGTCGGCCTGGCGGCCCCGCAGGTTGTTCTTGACGAAGCTGGCCGATTGCAGTTCCAGCCCAGCCCAATCAATGCGCGCGGCAACGGCTTTCGGCAGGACTGCCTGTAGCTCGCTTGCGGCGTCGGCAGGTCGGCTCATGACCTGACGGAAGTAGGAGTCGTGCGGATTCGGGGGTGACGCGGACACACTCATAGCCTTTCGGTCGGCCGAGCGGGACAGGTCAGGCGTTCCTGGTGGCGATGCGTACGGCGAGGGTGACGAGGTCGTCGCCGCGCAGACCGGGGTAGCCGTGCAGTTTCTTGCGCCACTGTGCGGGGACGGCGCGTGCGCCCCAGCGGGCGCCGAGCAGTCCGCCAGCGATGGCGGCGGTGGTGTCGGTGTCACCGCCTGCGCGGACGCACTTCTCGAGTGCGGCGGCGAGTTGTCCTGGGCCGGACGGGTCGGTGTTGGTGATGGCCCACCATGCCGTTTGCAAGGCGTGCACTACCCAGCCGTTCTTCGGAAACAGTTGGGGCCGACCGGTTTCGGCCTCGTCGAGGCGCGGGAGCCAGTAGTCGGCGGCGGGGGAGGTCGCGGCGTATTCGCGGACGCCGTCGAAGGTGCCGTGCAGTACCGCGTGCCGGATGGCGTATGTCCAGATCTTGCATGCCTCGGTGGCGTGCTCGTCGTAGTGGGTGAGCATGCCGATGGCGCCCGCCATCCTGACGCATTCGTCCGCGTCGCGCAGGTAGGCGACGGCGACCGGCGCTGTCCGCATCAGCGAGCCGTTGCCGCCGGTCAGACCGGTCAGCGACATGGCGCGAGCCCACATATCCGCGGCGGATTGCGGACGCACCTCCAGCACCGTGCGGGTCTGGTTGCCGATGTCCTTCGGTCGTGAATCCCACCAGCGGACGAATCCGGCCGCGACGGCGTCGGGATCGATACCCGGTCCGGGTTCCGCGGCCAGCGCGACGGCCACCGCCATCGATGTGTCGTCGGTCCATTCGCCGGGCTCCCAGCGGAAGGCCCCGCCGCCGATCATATCGATCGCGAGATCCGGGTCCGGATTGGTGAATTCGTAGCCCGCCCCCAGTGCGTCACCCGCCGCTGTGCCGAGCAGTACGCCCGCGGCGCGGTCCAGCTGTGCGTCGTCCAGCATTGATTTCCCCTCCCATTTCCTGCCGCCGGCCGCCAATGTACCGCGTGCAACACTCGCTGCCGAGTTGCTGTGCTGCGCGATGCAACCACAACCGATAGCTAGGCTTGCGATCATGTCGATAACTGTGCAGGCCTCGGGGGCGACCGGACTCACGGCGGCCGAGGTCGAACAGCGCCGCCGCGACGGGCTCACCAACGACATCCCCGACCGAGCCAGCCGCTCGGTGCGAGATATCGTCCGGGCCAACGTCTTCACCAGGATCAACGCCATCCTCGGCGTGCTGTTCGTGCTGGTACTGGCCACCGGATCGATCGTGGACGGAATGTTCGGCCTGCTCATCATCGCGAACAGCGGGGTGGGCATCATTCAGGAGATCAGGGCGAAGCGGACCCTGGACCAGCTGGCCATCGTCAGCCAGGCCAAGCCGACGGTGCGCCGCGATGGCGCCGCGCGGGAGGTGCCGCCGAAGGAGGTGGTGCTCGACGACATCATCGAACTCGGGCCGGGCGACCAGATCGTCGTCGACGGCGTCATCGAGGAATCGGCGCAGCTCGAGGTGGATGAATCGCTGCTCACCGGTGAGGCCGACCCGATCGATAAGACCGTCGGCGCCACCGTGATGTCGGGTAGCTACGTGGTCTCCGGATCCGGTGCGTACCGCGCGACGAAGGTCGGCAAGGACGCGTACGCGGCCAAACTCGCCGATGAGGCGAGCAAATTCACGCTGGTGCATTCGGAACTGCGCACCGGTATCGACAAGATCCTGAAGTTCATCACCTACCTGCTGATACCCGCGGGTCTGCTGAGCATCTACAACCAGCTGTTCTCCAGCGGCGAGTCGTGGCGGCCCGCGCTCACCGGCATGATCGCCGCGCTGGTGCCGATGGTCCCCGAGGGGCTGGTGTTGATGACCTCGGTCGCGTTCGCGGTCGGCGTCGTGCGACTGGGGCGGCGCAAATGCCTCGTCCAGGAGTTGCCCGCGATCGAGGGCCTGGCCCGGGTCGACGTGGTGTGCGCGGACAAGACCGGCACGCTCACCGAGAACGGCATGCGGCTCAGCGAGATTCGCGCGCTCGGCGACGGCGATCCGGACCTCGCGCGAAAGGCGTTGGCCGCCATGGCCGCCGACGATCCTCGGCCCAATGCCAGCGTGCAGGCCATCGCGGAGGCGCTGCCGGACGGGCCGGGCTGGTCGCGCACCGCGAACGCGCCGTTCTCCTCGGCGAAGAAATGGAGCGGCGTCTCCTACGGCGACAACGGCAACTGGCTGCTCGGCGCGCCGGACGTGCTGCTCGACCCGGGCTCCGAAGATGCCCGTGTCGCAGAGGAATTGGGCTCCTCGGGACTGCGCATCCTGCTGCTGGCACGCGGTGACCGCCCGGTCGACGCGGCCGACGCGCCGGGCCGGGTGACACCGGCCGCGCTGGTGGTGCTGGAGCAGAAGGTGCGGCCCGATGCCGGTGACACGCTCGAATACTTTGCCCAGCAGAATGTTTCGATCAAGGTGATCTCGGGTGACAATGCCGTCTCGGTCGGCGCGGTAGCCTCGTCGCTGAACCTACCCGGCGGCGACCATGCGGTGGACGCGCGCGAATTGCCGGAGGACCAAAGCGAACTCGCGGATGTACTGGAGCGCGAGACCACCTTCGGCCGGGTGCGCCCGGACCAGAAGCGGGCCATGGTCGCCGCGCTCCAATCCCGCGGTCACACCGTGGCCATGACCGGTGACGGTGTGAACGACGTGCTGGCGCTGAAGGATTCGGATATCGGCGTGGCGATGGGTTCGGGCAGCCCGGCGACCAGGGCGGTGGCGCAGATCGTGTTGCTGGACAACAGGTTCGCCACGCTGCCGTATGTGGTGGGCGAGGGCCGCAGGGTGATCGGCAATATCGAGCGGGTCTCGAATCTGTTCCTCACCAAAACCGTCTATTCGGTATTGCTCGCGTTTCTGGTCGGCGCGGCGGGTGTCGGGTCGAAGATCTTCGGCTACGACCCGCTCGGCTATCCGTTCCTGCCGAGGCATGTGACGATCGCGGCCTGGTTCACCATCGGCATCCCGGCGTTCATCCTGTCGCTGGCGCCGAACAACGAGCGCGCCCGCAGCGGATTCGTTTCCCGCGTCATGCGTTTGGCGATTCCGTCGGGTGTGGTGATCGGCGTGTGCACGTTCGTCGCCTACCTGTTCGCCTATACCGGGAAGGACGCGACCGAGTCGGAGAAGGTGCAGGCGGGCACCACGGCACTGATCACCCTGATCATGATCGCGGTGTGGGTGCTTGCCATCGTGGCGCGGCCGTATGTGTGGTGGAAGGTCGTGCTGATCGGTGCGTCGGTGGCCGCGTATGTGTTCTTGTTCACGGTTCCGTTCACCAAACATTTCTTCAAACTGGATCCGTCGAACGCCGGGCTGACGGCGGCCGCATTCGCCTGTGGCGCTGTGGGAATCGTGTTGGTCGAGGTGGCGTGGTGGGTGGGCGCGCGCATCACCGGCGCGGAACGGCATCCCACACCGGGCGGTATGTGAGCAAACTCGCGTGCTCGTCCAGCAACTGGACAACTGACCCGGCACGCCGCGAGATGCCTTGTGCGAAGCGCTGATTCGGGGTTGGAGTACCTTCTCCCACTATGGAGGTACTGCTGCACCAGATCGACGCATTCGTCGATGGCCCCTTTTCGGGCAATCCGGCCGCGGTGATGCCGCTGCCGTCATGGCTGCCGGACGAGTTGCTGCAAAACCTGGCCGAGGAGAACAACCTCGCCGAAACCGCCTTCTACACCTCCCAATTACCGCCCGAGGCGGGCGGCCCGCCGGGTGACTGGCCCGCCTTCCACCTGCGCTGGTTCACCCCGACGGTCGAGGTGAACATGTGCGGTCACGCCACCATGGCGACGGCGGCGCAGGTGCTGGAGGATATCCACCCCGGCGCGGACCGGGTGAGCTTCTACACCCGCAGCGGCTGGTTGCACGTGGACCGCACCGACGACGACGAGTACGTGCTCGATCTGCCCGCGCTGGAATCGACCGAGGTGGAGCCGAATCCGCAGCTGGTCGCCGCGCTCGGGGTGCGCGCGGTGCGCGCCTACACCGGGTTCGACGAGGTGATCGTCCTCGGCACCGAGGCGGAAGTGCGTGCCGCACAACCGAATTACTCCGCTTTTCCGCCGATACCATTCGATGCGGTGATCACCGCGCCCGGCGACACCGTCGATTTCGTCTCCCGGGTCTTCGGGCCGGATCTCGGCGTTGTCGAGGATCCGGTCACCGGGTCGGCGCACGCCCAACTGGTTCCCCTGTGGGCCAAGGAATTCGGCCGTGCCGAACTGCTCGCGCGCCAGTTGTCCAGGCGCGGCGGAACCCTGCGCGGCGAACTGCACGGCGACCGGGTGCTGCTCATCGGGCGCTGCCGTCGCTACCTCGATGGCGTTGTGACGCTGCCGGATCAGGGTGGCGAGTAAGCCCAGCATCGCGTAGCCATTCGATGCGGGGTGGCGGTCGGGGATCAGTCCGGATCCGCCATCGGAAACAGGATGGGGCTCAACAGATATCGAGCCCTGTCCGGTGTGTACTCGTTGGCGAGCACCGGCAGGATGGCCTCGCGCATCCTGGTGACGAGAGTATTCAGCTCGTCGTCGTCGAGCCAGATGGCGTGCTGCCGGTAGCCGACGGAATCCTTTGCCGGATCGGCATTTTCGCTGTCGAGGTAGGCGTTGAACTCGGCGAGCAGGCCGGCCATCGCCGCCGGGAAACCGCGGCGGTGGTCCTCGGGGGTGAGCCGGGCCGCGGTTTCCTGGTCGATGCTCGCGCGGTCCTGGCGTAGCCGGTAGGTGCGCTCCACCGCGCCACGGACCCGCTGCTCCCCGGCGACCTCCAGCACCTCACCGCTGGTGAGCAGGTCGACGTGGCGGTACACCGTCGCCTTCGAAACATCCGGCAGGCGCGCGCAGAGCTGCGCGGTGGTGAGCATCCTTCCGCCGCGCAACGCATGCACGATGCGCAGGCGGACCGGGTGACCCAGCAGTTCCAAGATGTCCATTGTGCAACCTTCTCATACCTGCTACCTTTCTCAAATATGAGAAAGGTAGATAGTCCCGATAGCTTCACCGAACGCGATATCACCCTCGGCGACGGGGATCGACAGGTCGCCGGAACGTTGACCGTGCCGCGCGGCGCCGGACCGCATCCGGGTGTCGTATTGCTCAGCGGCGGTGCGCCTTTCGACCGCGACGAGACGTCGGGGCCGAATAAGCCGCTACGGGATCTGGCATGGGGACTGGCCGAGCAGGGCGTCGCCGTTGTGCGGTTCGACAAGGTCACCTACAACCGCCTCGAGCTGTATCAGCGCCCCGATTTCACGCCGACGCAGGAGTATGTGCCGCATGCGGTCGCGGCCGTGCGACTGCTTCGGAGCGAGGAAACCGTGGATCCCGCACGGGTTTTCGTCGCGGGCCACAGCATGGGCGGCAAGTTCGCGCCGCGCGTCGCCGCGACCGAACCGGCGGTGGCGGGCCTGGTGCTGCTCGCCGCAGACGCGGAACCGATGCAGCGCGCCGCCGTTCGTGTCTTCCGCTATTTCGCCGAAAAGGGGCTGCTCGGGATCACCGAGGACGCCGTGGCCGCGGTCGAACGGCAGGCCGCCGCGGTCGAGAGTCCGAACCTCTCGCCGTCGACACCGCCCGCCGAACTGCCGTTCGGCTATTCCGGTGGGTATTGGCTGGATCTGCGTGAGTACGACCAGGTTTCGACCGCGGCGGCGCTCGATCGGCCGATGCTTGTGCTGCAAGGCGAGCGGGACTATCAGGTCACCGTCGACACGGATCTCGCGCTATGGCGAAAGGGTCTCGCGCATCGCGACAACGTGACGTTTCGGGTGTACCCGGCCGATGATCACTGCTTCTATCCGGGTGAAGGTCCGTCGACCCCCGCCGACTACGAGTCGCCACATCAGGTCGATCCGGCGGTCATCGCGGATATCGCGCATTGGCTCAGGTCGGGTGAGCTTTGATCTCCTGATGAGTGATGAGCGGAAAAGCATCACCCATCGCATCACTGTTTGATGTAGAGTCTGATGCATGAGCAGGCGGACGACTTTGACATTGACTGATCGTGAGGAGGAGGCACTCGCGGTATTCGCAGATAAGCGGGGGCCGGAGTGGGTGTTGTTGCAGTTGATCGCCGCCGAGCTCGGTTATGAACTGACCGAAACATCATCGGAGGCAACAGTTTTGCGAGTGTTGATGGCGGCTGGACTGCAGCAACTTCGGGATCGGATTCTGGATCGCGGCTATGAGCAGATGGCGCGAATGATGGAGGAGGATGAGGAGTTCAAGGACTGGCCGGCGGAGTCGGCGGAATTCCTGCGTCAGTACGCGGAAGACGTCGATCGGGACATGCCCGCATGACGGCGCCGCTCCGTGGTCAGGTATACCGCGTTGATGTCGGTCATGGTCTCGAGCCGTGGCTGATCGTGTCGAACAATCGGCGTAACCGAACACTGTCGGATGTGCTGGCTGTCCGGATTTCGACGTCGAGCAAGCATGCGGAGTTGCCTACCTGGGTACCGCTCTCGGCCGCTGATCCGGTGGTCGGTTACATCGTGACCGACAATTTGGAACGAATACGGCGCAGTGTTCTCGGTCCCATTGTGGGGACTGCTGCGCCCTCGACAATTCTGGCAGTCAATGCTGCGCTCAAGACAGTCTTGTCCATTCCTTGACCGTGCGCGATCTACTGAAATCACTTATCCGGAACTGGGCCGTTATCGGGTCCCGGCGTGGCCGTCTCGGTCCATTCCGGCAGTAACGGAACGATCGCGAAGCGGTCCCAGACAGCATCGGCGGGGAGTGCCTGGACCGCGCGAATTCCGTTCTGTGCGGCCAACTCTCGCAGGCGGGGGAGTTGGCCGCGGACCACGAGCCCCGGGGTGCATGCGCAACCCGCCCGGAGGCGAGCCGCGGTGACGGCGACGGTTCGGTCGATGCGCTCGTTACCGCTCGGCGGGCGGACGGTCAGCAGGCTCGCCGCGGCATCCGCGGCGGCCACGGCGACCGCGTCACCCGCCGGGACCGGGATACCGAGCACCGGGGTTTGAACCCCGGGAATAGGGACGTGCTGGATGACCTCGGAGATCCGCAGGCCGCCGCTGTGCGCCGGAATCTGCTGCGGCGTCACATAATCGGTGAACGAGACCAGCGCCCAGTGCTCATCGGCGTCGGTGCCGTTCAGCGAATCCTTGGCCCGGACAAGGTAATCCGCGATCCGCTCACCGCGGTCCGGGCCGAGCCGGTCGGTGGACACGCCGCCGTTCTTGGGCGGTATGAGCACCCCGAGCAGCACGATGAGCACCACCAGCGCCGCGGCGCCGACACCGATGACGATGCGGCGCAGCGGATTCGTCCGAGGGGCCGACGGCTCCTCGGACGCCGCCAGTTCCTCAGGCATTGCGCAGCACGTCCAGCGCGTGCTCCAGATCCGCCGGATACTCGCTGGTGATCTCCAGATAACGCCCGTCGGCCGGATGCTGGAAGCCCAGCGAACGGGCATGCAGCCACTGCCGTTCCAGCCCCAGCCGCTCCGCCAGACGCGGATCCGCACCGTAGGTGAGATCGCCGCAGCACGGATGCCGGATCGCGGAGAAATGCACCCGGATCTGATGCGTCCGGCCGGTTTCCAGATGGATATCGAGCAGACTCGCCGACTGGAACGCCTCGACGGTGTCGTAATGGGTGATGCTCGGCCTGCCGTCGGCGGTGACCGCGAACTTCCAGTCGTTGCCCCGGGCCCGGCCGATCGGTGCATCGATGGTGCCGCTGCTCGGATCCGGATGTCCCTGCACCAGCGCGTGATACCGCTTATCGATGGTGCGCTGCTTGAACGCGCGCTTGAGCACCGTATACGCGTGTTCGGACTGCGCAACCACCATCACACCCGAGGTGCCGACATCGAGCCGGTGCACGATGCCCTGCCGCTCGTGCGCGCCCGAGGTGGAGATGCGGTAACCCATCGCCGCCAGACCGCCGACCACGGTCGGGCCCGACCAGCCGACGCCGGTGTGCGCGGCGACGCCGACCGGTTTGTCCACCGCGACGATATCGTCGTCGGCGTAGAGGATCTTCATACCCTCCACCGGGGTGGCCTCGATGGTCAACTCCCGCTTGGGTTCCGGGAATACGACCTCCAGCCAGGCGCCCGCGGCGAGCCGGTCGGATTTGCCCGCGGCGATGCCGTCGAGCTGCACCGAACCCTCCTCGGCGAGCGCGGCGACGGCGGTCCTGGACAGCCCGAGCAGCCGGGAGAGCCCGGCGTCGACGCGCATCCCGTCGAGCCCGTCGGGCACCGGCATGGTCCTGGTTTCCCTCACGCCTGCACCTCGCCAGCGGCCTCGCTCTTCTCGTCGCCGCGCCCGGTGCGGCTGCCATCCGGTTCGAAACCGAATACGGTCAGCGCGACGAGCAGGATCGCACCGCACACGATGGACGAGTCGGCCACATTGAACACCGGCCACCAGCCGACCGAGATGAAATCGACGACGTGCCCCTGCAGCGGGCCGGGCGCACGGAACAGCCGATCGATGAGATTGCCGAGCGCGCCGCCGAGCACCATGCCGAGCCCGACCGCCCACCACAGCGACCGCAGCCGCCGGGCGATCCTGATCACCCCGAACACCACCGCGGCCGCGATCAGCGTCAGCAGCCAGGTCATGCCGGTGGCCATGGAGAACGCCGCACCCGGATTGCGCACCAGGGTGAACCGCACCACGTCACCGATCAGATGAACCGGGTGCTGTGGCGTCAGCCGCGCGACGGCGATCGTCTTGGTGAGCAGGTCGAGGCCGAGCAGCACGGCGGCAACGATCAACAGAATGGGCAGCCGCTTAGGCGGCTGCGCCGTCTCCACGGCGGGTTCGACGGTGTTCTCCTCGGGCGGCCGGTCGTCACTCACACCCACCATCATCGCTCGAGCGGCGTGGGTCATCCCGCGGTGGTCGCCCGCATGTCCCAGGTGTTACTCAGGAACCGGTCGTAATCTGTGAGCCGTGACGGTGTTGTCTTCCCTCCACACACCCCGGAAAACCCGTTCCGGGGTGCTCATGATCGTGCTGGCGCTCGGGCTGTCGGCCTTCGGCGCGGGCTGCGGCGACGGGAGCGAGGCGCGGACGTCGAGCGACAGCACCGAACCGCTCGGCGTCGGCAAGGAAGTGACAGTACCGATTTCGGTGGCGGTGGCGACCGTGGTGCAACCGGGCGACGAACCGCGCGAGCTGCTGCGGCCGCGCTATCCGGAGGGCACGGTGCAGCAGGTGACGCTGCGCACCGACCACAAGATCTCCCAGCAGATCAACGATCAACCGGTACAGGATTATTCGACGCCCGCGCTCACCATCCCGATGACGGCCAAGGCGGGCGCCGACGGCGTCGACTGCACCCTCGGTGCGGTCTCGACGCCGGATCCGTCGCTGAACAAGGCGTTGACCGCCGCCGACGGCTCGCGGGCCGGCTTCGATATGAGCGAGCTCGGCGCCATCACCGCGCTACGTCTGGCACCGAATCCGGATACCTCGAATTCCGCGCGTGCCGCCCTGGAACAGGCCTTCTACCAAGCGGTTTACCAGTCGATCGCGTTCCCGGACGAACCGCTCGGCGAGGGTGCGGTGTGGACGGTGCGCCAGGAGGTGTCCGGCGGTGTGACCCTCGACCAGGTGACCACCGCGACGCTCACCAAGCGCGACGGCGACCGGTTGACCATCGAACTGAATGTCACACAGAAGCCGAAGTCCGCCGTGTGGAATCTGCCGAACAATGCGGGCGTGCTGGATATCAACGACTACGTGATGCAGGGCAGCGGCACCATCATCGTGGATCTCGGCCTGCCGCTGCCGATTTCCGGGTCGATCACCGTTGGCGGCCACCAGTCCTACCGGGATCCGCAGAGCGCCGCGGTGCTGCAGCAGACGATCGACACGCAGGTGACGTGGAACGAGTAGCCCGCGCCTGCGGTGTGCTGCTCGTCGCGCTCACGCTGGCCGCATGCGGTGGTAAGCAGCAGGCGGATCAGGTGAAACTGCCGCCCGTCGGTCCCGCGGTGCCCGCGGCGACGGCATCCGGCCTGCCGATCGGCGATTCGGAGCGGCTGCGCGGCCTGCTGCTCGGCGTCACCGATCTACCGCCCTCGTTCACGGCGCTGCCCGACCCGAATTCCGATCTCTCGCTCGGCGGTCTGGCGCCGACCACACCCGCCGAATGCGCGAAGGTGCTCTCGCCCTTGGCGAGTCAGACCTCCGGTGCGCTGGCGCATGCGGCGGTCCAATATATGGGGCCCGATTTCGCCGGAATCGATATCGACGCCGCGAGCTATTCGAACGAACTGGTAGGCCAGGCCTTTTCGCAGGTGCAGGCGGTGATCGCGCGCTGCACACGCTATTCGGGTACCGACGGCAACAAACCCATCGACTACCGGATCGGCGGGCTCACCCAACCGTCGGCCGGTGACGCGGTGACCGGATTCCAGGTGCGTTCGGTCAGCGACGATGTGGCACTCACCTCATCGGTGGCGATCGTGCAGGTCGGAGCCACGCTGACCCAAATCGTCGTGTCCGCGCGGCAACCGCTCGATCCCGGAGTGCTCGCCGATCTGACGGCGGCGCAGGTACGTAAGCTGCGCGGGTTCGCCGGGCCATAGGGCGCGTCATCGAAGTCCCATCCGGCGCCTCCGCGGTCCAGCTCGACGCCTGGCCGCGTTGTCGTCGTCGCCGATACAACCCCGGTATCGGCTCCTCCTCCGCCTTGCCAGGCGACGAGCTGGACCGCGGATGCATCCGGCTGGACTTCGGGGACGCGCCCTGGTCAGCCCGCGACGATCGAATCGCCCTGGACGCGTACGGGTTTCGCGGCGAGCGGCTTCGGGGCCGGGCCGTTCGCGACGGATCCGTCCAGGTGGTATCTGCTGCCGTGACACGGGCAGTTGATGGTGCCGTCGGTCACCGCGTTCACCTTGCAGCCCATATGTGTGCAGGTGGTGGACAGTCCGACGAACTTGCCCGCGGTGGGTTGGGTGATCACGGTGTCGCCCTTGATGATTCCGCCGCCGACCGGAACGTCGGCGGTTTTGGCGAGTGCGTTGTCGCCCGGCTGGGCGACGGGGGAGGTCGCGGGAGCGGTGGCCGGGGTGTCGTTTTTGCCGTAGGTAGTGCACGCGGTGAGCGCGGCGGCCGCGGCCACCGCGCCGGCGCCCGCCACCACGGCGGTGCGGCGATTCATGGTCGGGTCGACTGTCATCGTTATTTGCTCCGATCAGAAGGTGAGGCCGTTGTGTTCGAAGAACCAGGCGGCAGAGCTGAGCCAGATGCCGGTGAGCCCGGCGAGCACCAGCCCGCCCGCGACCGGGACGACCCAGCCGGGCAGGCGCCCGCGGGTGAGCAGCAGCATTTTGGCGACGAACGCGCCGTAGAAGAAGCAGCCGAACAGCGAGTGGAGTAGGACGCGCGGGTTGTAATCCTGAAAACCCAAGGCGTACAGGCAATGTATCGCGACGGGCACGCTGATCAGCACAGCGAGCCGTCCGGTCCACACGTGTGCGGCGCCGATCCAGGACGGTGCGCGGAAGTTCGGGATCCTGCCGTAAATCGCCAGGGCGGAGGCCAATTGGGCGAGGCCGAGTACGAGAACCGCGGTGGCGAGCCAGGTTTTGACCGCGAGCGGGCTGGAGAAACCCGCGAGGTTGATCGAGAAGTACCGTGGCTCATGGACTTTCGCGTAGACGCCGAGCGCGACCGCGGCGGCGGCGCCGATGAGCACCGGGATGACGATCGCCAGGGCCGAAATGTTGTTCCGGGCCGTTGGTGCGTTGCGGTCAACCGACACTGTCACCACCACTTACTTTTGTCGCGGTTATCTTGTGGCCGTTGATGATCGCCGTGCCGTCCGGGGCGAGTACGGGTGCCGGGGATGTGCCGCCGTCCGCGGTGCGCTGGACACCGGTGACCCGGCCGTTCGCGTCGACGATCCAGCTCTGCCGGGAATTGTCGGTGCGGTTGACGTACAGCCCGGCGGGGGAATTGACTGGCGCCGCAGTGAAATCCCATTGCTTCCCGGCGAGGGCGAGTATCCCGTGTACGGCGGTGCCGTCGTAGCTGCCGTAGAGTTTCGCGTTGTTCCAACCGGTCAGGTGCACGGCGCCGTTGGTCGCGCCGCCCTGTAGCCAGGATTCGACGGTTTTGCCGTCGCAGACGTAGGCGGTGACCTTGTCGTCCTTCACCGCGATCGAGACGGTCAGCGGTGCTCCGGTCGTGGTGCCGACATAATCGGCCTTGGCGGGGAACGGGATCGCGGCCGGAGTGGTGGGCGGGATGCTGGTCGCGGGTGCTGCCGCGGTGGTCGTCGGCGCGGCGGTCGAAGGCGCGTACGGGTTCGCCGCGGGCGTCGGCGTGTCCTTCGACATGTCGACGGCCAGCAGGATCGCACCGAACAGCACCACTGCCGCGAGTGTCAGCAGTGGTCCGAGACGTTTCATACAGGTCTCCCTCGATGGGCGGCCGTCGATGGCTCAGGCATTACGCATTGTGTACGGGGAAATATGACCCGCCGGTTCAATCGCGTGTTCGCGGCGTGGCGTGTCGGGCTGCTTCAACCGGCTTCGGCCGCGGCTACCGCACGATACGATTTGCCATCGAACGAGAGGGGGAGTCGTGAATTATCCACTCGGCCACGGTATATATCCACCGCCCGGCCCACCGGTGAACGGGCAGCCGGGTTTTCTTCAACCCCAAGGCTTTTCGGTTCAGATGGCGCCGGTCCAGCCGAGCGGTGTCACCGCGAAGGCCGCCGGTTATCTCGGTCTGCTGGTGATGGCCTTCGCGGTGGTGGGCGCGGTCATGACGGCGAATGCGACGGATGCGCTGCGCACGGCCGCGATCGACGCGGGCCAGGAGATCGCGGACCGAACCGCCCGGACCCTGTACACCATCGCGATCGTGGAGGCCGTATTCGGCATGCTGTGGTTTGTGGGCTCGATGCTGCTGCTGAGCCGCAGGTCCGGCGGCCGCCTGCTGCTGGTCGTGCTGTCGTGCGTGGGCTGCGTCGGCTGTGTCATCGGCATGATCGGCGGCTCGCGCGACGGGGTTTCGGTCAGCCCGGCCGTTGGGATTCCCGGCCTGGCCCTGCTGTTGTTGATCTTGATCTTCGCATTGTCGTCGTCGACCACCCGATGGCTGTCGGCCGCCCCGCGAGCGGTCCACGCCCCACCCGCCCAATACCAGCCGCCCCAGTATCCGCAATACCCTCGGTAGCGGAGGTGAAATTATGCCGCAACTACTACAGACGGTGCTGGATACTACCGACGCGCGAGAACTCGCCGAGTTCTACCGGCAATTACTGGATTTGGTCTACCGGCCCGGTGACGAGCCGCCGCAACCGGGGCATGACGACATACGCGGCCGTGACTGGCTGGTGTTGACAACCCGAGATGGATTGCGACGGTTGGCCTTTCAGCAGGTCGATCATCTTCCGTCGAGCACTTGGCCGGATAACGAAGTGCCGCAACAGCTTCACCTCGATATGACGGTGGGTTCGCGGGCGGAACTCGATGCCGAGCACGGCCGGGTCCTGGAGTTGGGCGGCCGTCTGCGCTGTGACCGCGGCGACGATCCCGACGAGCCGCTACGCGTGTACGCCGATCCGGCGGGCCATCCGTTCTGTCTCTTCGTCGGCTGACTCACCAACTGTCGTCATCATCGTCATCGTCGAACAGGTCGCCCGCGATGTCCTCGATGGCGCCCGCCGCGAGCATGCCGCCGCCGACACCGAGCGCGATTTGGGCTGCGCCGGTGAGGAAGTCGCCGCCGGAGCGACGGGGCGGAGCGGCGGCGGGTGCGGGCTGGCGCTGCGCGGACTGCTGTAGCTGGGCCACCTGCTGCTGGAGCTGGCCGATCGCCTGCTCCTGCCCGATCAACAGCTGCGCCATCGCGTAGAGCGCCCCAGGCGTCTGCTGGACTCGCTGCTGAATCAGCGCCTCCACCTGTGGGTTTCGCGGGCCGGACTGCGCGGCGTGCTGGGCGACCTTCTGGAAAAGCGCATCGATAGCCTGTTGCTCTTGTGGGTTCGTCATACAGCCGTTTATACCGCCGGATCCGCTCGGCGTCCTGGCCGCAGGACAGCACGGCTAGCACGCGCGATGTGGTTCGGTCATCCGGTGTGCGAGCAGGAAACGCATGAGGTCGCGCTGGATTTCGATACCGATCTCGTCCTGTACCAACCGAGCTCCGTACACGTGTTCGGCGAGTATCGGCGTGGTGAATTCCGCTATAGCGCAACCTTTTCGGCTGTCGTAATGCTCGATCTGCAACGGCTGCGGGCTGCCCGGCGCCAGCGGGCGGGTTTCGGTGCCGGTCGGCTGGGTCGGTGCGGAGCCCGGATCGGCGAGATTGTCGGCGGCAAGCCACTGTTCGATATTCACCCGCCCGATGACGTAGTTGCTCATCTCGTCGAACAGGGTTTGCAGAAAGTATGCGGGGACCGGTCGTGCGCGCTCGCCCATGGCGTCGACGACGACCTGACCGCCGCCCTGTTTCAGGAAGGGAGCACCCGCCATCGGTGCGATCGCCGCGTACAGGTCGGGATAGAGCGCGCCCATATTGGTGGTCATGGCCCCGCCCGCGGAGTATCCGCCCAGGTAGATTCGGGTTCGGTCGAGCCGCAATTCGTCGGCGAGCGCGGTGGTGATTCCAGCGATGATCGCCGGTTCGCCCTGATCGCGCCGCGTGTTCTCCGGTTTGTCCCAACCCCAGCAGCCGTTCTCGGCCACCGCGTTGTCCTGAAGCGGGTAGGCGAGGACGAAACCCATTTCGTCGGCGACGCGGGTGAGCGAGAATCCGCTGGGCTCCGGGGCGGAGAGGGGATCGTCGCAGCCGTGCAGATAGACCATCAAGGGTTTGCCCGCGGTGTCGCCGGGCGGTAGATAGAGGTGGTAGCACCTGGTGCCCGCGGCGTTGGTGAAGCAGCGCTTGTCCACTCGGGCATCGGCCGTCGGCGCCCAGACCGTGATGGTGACGAGGGCGGCGACGACGGCGAGCACGCGCCCCGGGTTGATTCGCACGGGTCGAATGCTAGCGATTCTCAGCGTATTTCGATGCGATGAACCCGGCCCGGTATCGCCATTCGGGCCGGGTTCATCGCGGGTGCGGGATCACCCGCGGGCGATGGCCTCGAAAACCTTGGGGTCCACCAGGGTTGAGGTGTCGCCGAGTTCGCGTCCTTCGGCGACGTCGCGCAGTAGGCGGCGCATGATTTTGCCGCTGCGGGTTTTGGGGAGTTCGGGGACGATGTGGATTTCGCGGGGTTTGGCGATGGGGCTGATGTCGCGGGAGACCTGTGCTTTGAGTTCGTCGATGAGTGCGGTGCCGGTGTTGGTGGTTTCGGCGGTGAGGATGACGAAGGCGACGATGCCCTGTCCGGTGGTGGGGTCGCTGGCGCCGACGACGGCGGCTTCGGCGACGCCGGTGTGTCCGACGAGTGCGGATTCGACCTCGGCGGTGGAGATGCGGTGGCCGGATACGTTCATCACGTCGTCCACCCGGCCCAGCAGCCAGAGTGCGCCATCCGTATCGAGTTTCGCGCCGTCGCCCGCGAAATACCAACCGGTGGCGGCGAAGCGCTCCCAGTAGGTCTCGTGGAAGCGGCGCATATCGCCCCAGATGCCGCGCAGCATCGACGGCCACGGCCGGTCGAGTACGAGCAGACCCGAACCGCCGGCGGGGAGTTCGCCGCCGTCCTCGTCGACTATCCGGGCCGAGATGCCGGGCAGCGGTGCCATGGCCGCGCCGGGTTTGGCGGCGGTGACGCCGGGCAGCGGGGAGATCATGATCGCGCCGGTCTCGGTCTGCCACCAGGTGTCCACGATCGGGGTTCGGTTGCCGCCGATCACCTCCCGGTACCAGCGCCAGGCTTCAGGGTTGATCGGCTCGCCGACCGAGCCGAGGAGACGCAGCGAGGACAGGTCGTGTGCGTCCGGAATCTCCCTGCCCCACTTCATGAACGTTCGGACGAGCGTCGGCGCGGTGTAATAGATTGTGACGCCGTACTTTTCGATGATCTCGAAATGCCGGTGCTCATTCGGGGAATTAGGTGTCCCCTCGTAGACCACCTGCGTCGTCCGGTTGGCCAGCGGTCCGTAGACGATGTAGCTGTGCCCGGTGACCCAGCCGATATCGGCGGTGCACCAGTAGACATCTTGTCCCGCTTTGTGATCGAAGACGTAGTGATGGGTGTAAGCGGCCTGGGTCAGGTAACCACCCGAGGTGTGCAGGATGCCCTTCGGCTTACCGGTGGTCCCGGAGGTATAGAGGATGAACAGCGGGTGTTCGGCATCGAATGCCTCGGCCTCGTGCGTAGCGGAGGCCTCGGCCACCGTCTCGTGCCACCACAGATCGCGGCCCTCGGTCCATGGCACCTCGATACCGGTGCGCCGCACCACGAGAACGTGCTCTACCGGCGAACCGGGTTCTCGCAGTGCGGCATCCACTGCGGCTTTCAGTGGTGCGGGGGTGCCGCGTCGCCATTGGCCGTCGGTGGTGATGACCAGGCGGGCCTGGGCGTCGTCGACGCGTTGGCGCAGGGCGGTGGGGGAGAATCCGGCGAAGACCACCGAATGGGTCAGTCCCAGTCGGGCGCAGGCCAGCATCGCCACGATCGCCTCGGGCACCATCGGCATATAGATCGCGACCCGGTCGCCGGCGTGCAGGCCGAGTTCGGTCAGGTAGTTCGCCGCCCGCGAAACCTCGTGCAGCAGTTGGGTGTAGGTGATGTCGCGGGAATCGCCGGGTTCGCCCTCCCAGTGGATGGCGACCTGATCGCCGTGCCCGTCGAGCACGTGCCGGTCCACACAGTTGTAGGCGACGTTGAGTTTGCCGTCGACGAACCACCGCGCCACCGGCGCCCCGGACCAGTCCAGCACCCGCGACCACGGCTGATGCCAATGCAACCGGCCCGCCTGCTCTGCCCAGAACGCATCACGATCGGCGGCCGCGCGATCGTACAGCGCCGCATCGGCATTGGCGTGCGCGGCGAATTCGGCGCTCGGCGGATAGGTGGCCGGGGCGGTGGTGCTGGTCAACGCGATTTCCTCCTGCTATCGAAAGGTCAAGGGTGACAACTTGTTACCGCGAACAGGTCAGTGCGCCACCGCCTTCTCGGCGCCCACGCCGGTGAGCGCGCGCACCTCCATTTCGGCCTCCCGGTCCGGATCGCCGGCCTTGCCGCCGAGGTAGGTGCCGATAATGCCGAGTACGAAAGCCAATGGGATGGAGACGATTCCGGGGTTCGACAGCGGGAACCAGTCGAACTTCGCATGCGGCAGCATGGCGGTGGCGTTGCCGGAGACGGCGGGGGAGAAGACGATGAGCACGATTGTCGAGATCAGGCCGCCGTACATGCTCCACAGCGCGCCGGTGGTGTTGAACCGCCGCCAGAACAGCGAGTACAGGATGGTCGGCAGGTTCGCCGATGCCGCGACCGCGAAGGCGAGCGCCACCAGGAAGGCGACATTCTGCCCGTTGGCCAGGATGCCGAGCGCGATGGCGAGCACGCCGATGATCACCGCGGTGATCCGGGATACCCGGACCTGTTCGCGCTCACCGGCATTGCCGCGCTTGACCACATTGGCGTAGATATCGTGCGCGAACGAGGTGGCCGCGGTGATGGTGAGCCCGGCGACGACGGCGAGGATGGTGGCGAACGCGACGGCGGAGATGATGCCGAGCAGTACGACGCCGCCCAGTTCGAAGGCGAGCAGCGGGGCCGCCGAGTTCTGGCCGCCCGCGGCGGCGAGGATGCGATCCGGGCCGACGATGGCCGCGGCGCCGTAGCCGAGCACGAGGGTGAACAGGTAGAACGCGCCGATCAGGCCGATGGCCCAAACCACCGAGCGCCGAGCCTCTTTCGCGGTGGGCACGGTGTAGAAGCGCATCAGCACATGCGGCAGGCCCGCGGTGCCGAGCACCAGGGCGATGCCGAGCGAGACGAAGTTCAGTTTCGAGGTGCCGTTGGCGCCGTACTGGGCGCCCGGCGCGAGCACGTCGCGGGCGGCCACGCCCTTGGTCTTCGCGCCGTGCACGGCGTCCTGGGCCGAGCCGAGGATGTCGGAGAAGTTGAAGCCGTACTTGGCCAGCACCAGCACCGTCATCAGGGCGGCGCCGGTGATCAGCAGCGCGGCCTTGATGATCTGCACCCACGTGGTGCCCTTCATGCCGCCGACCAGCACGTACACGATCATCAGCACGCCGACGACGGCGATGACGACGGCCTGCCCGGACTTGCTGGACACGTCGAGCAGCAGCGCGACCAGACCGCCCGCGCCCGCCATCTGCGCCAGCAGGTAGAACAGGCAGACGGCCAGGGTGCTGAAGGCGGCCGCGGTGCGCACCGGACCCTCTTTCAGCCGGAAGCTCAGCACGTCGGCCATGGTGAATTTGCCGGTGTTCCTGAGCATTTCGGCCACCAGCAGCAGGGCTACCAGCCAGGCGACGAGGAAGCCGATGGAGTAGAGGAAGCCGTCGTAGCCGTATACCGCGATCGCCCCGGCGATGCCGAGAAAGCTTGCGGCGGAAAGGTAATCGCCCGAGATGGCGATGCCGTTCTGCGGCCCGGAGAAGCCGCGCCCGCCGGTGAAGTAATCGGCGGCGCTGGCATTGCTGCGGCTGGCCCGGATCACCACCACCAGGGTGAGCGCGACGAACAGCGCGAAGATCGCGATATTCGCCACCGGATTGCCGACTTTGGTCGCGGCGGCGAGGTATTCGGTATGGCTCATGCCCGGCCCCCTTCGATTTCGGCGCGGATGGCCGCGGCTCGCGGATCGAGCTCCCGGTTCGCGAAACGGACGTAGAGCCCGGTGATGACGAAGGTGGAAACGAACTGCCCGAGGCCGAGCAGCAATCCGGCATTCACGTCGCCGAACACCTTGGTGGCCATGAAGTCGTGCGCGTACGCGCCGAGCAGCACGTAGCTCAGGTACCAGACCAGGAACAGCGCGGTCATCGGGAATACGAAGCGGCGCAGTCGATCGCGCAGCTGCTGGAATTCCGGGCTCGCCTGCACGGCGCGGAAATCCTCTGGTCGGGTCGGGGTGCCGCCGACATCGGTACTGGTCATGCTGAGTCCTAGCGTGTTACTTGGCTCTGTCCGGGCCGACGGTAACCAGCCTCCTATGAGGAATTGGTGATGTGGCGCGGGTCACTCCGCCGAAGGCGCCGGTTCTGCGGTGAACGGTCGGTGGGCGGCGACGAACGGTCGGTCCGAGATCACCGGGAGCGCAGGCCGCGTTCCCGGTCCGCGCCGAGGCCGAGCCGTTCCGGGGCGTGCATGCGCACGAAGACGCGGCGCACCGTGCGCGCGCCCTGTCGCCTGGTCACCAGGCTGACCAGCACCATTGTCGCGAAGGCGAGTGGAACGGTGATCGCGGCGGGATAGCCGAGCAGCGCGGCGGGCCAGCCGTCACCCACCTCGGAGGCGAAGCCGCCCGCCACCGACACCGCCGTCGCGCCGCCGGCCGTGAGCCCGCCCGCCGCCATTCCGGCCGCCGCACCCGCCGCGGTGAGCCCGCGCCACCAGATGCCGAGCACCAGTAGCGGACACAGCGTCGACGCGGCGACGGCGAAGGCCAGCCCGACCGTGCGGGACAGGTCGAGCGAGACGACGGTGACCGAAAGACCCAGCGGCACAACGCCCGCGGCGATGGCGGCCAGCCGGAAGTCGCGGATCCGGCCGCGCAGCACATCGGTGCTGAGCACGCCCGCGATGCTGACGAGCAGTCCGGACGAGGTGGACAGGAATGCGGCGATCGCGCCCGCCGCGACCAGCGCGGCGAGCAGTTGACCGGGCAGTCCGCCGAGCACCGAGCCCGGCAGCAGTACGACGGCGGCGTCGGAGGTGCCGGTGATGAGCAGTTGCGGCACATACAGTCTGGCGAATACGCCCAACAGGATCGGGAAGAGATAGAACAGCCCGACCAGCGAGATCACCGCGAGCGCGGTGGTGCGGGCCGCGCGCCCATCGGGATTGGTATAGAACCGCACCAGCACATGCGGCAGCCCCATCGTGCCGAGGAAGGTCGCGATGATCAGCGAATACACCTGGTACATAGGGTGTTTGCCGCCGAAGCCGTTGCCGGGGGCGAGCCAGCTCGCGCCGTCGGCCGGTGCGCCCGCGACCACCGGGACGGTCGCGCCCGCGTCCAGCGTGAGACGGGTGCCCGCCGCGAGCTCGTGCCGTCCGGGGGTGAGCAGTTCCGGCCCGTCGACGGCGCGGTGGTCGAGTGTTCCGGTGATCGAAACCGGTTGTGCCGCACCGACCCGCACGACCACGTCGGTGGTGACATCCACCGTGGTGCGCGCGGTGACCACGGGCGGCGCCGGCGCGCCGAGGTCGCGGTCGGCGGCCAGGAAATAGCCGAGCAGCACCAGTGCGGGCACCGCGACCGCGGTGAGCTTCAGCCAGTACTGGAACGCCTGCACCAGCGTGATCGAGCGCATGCCGCCGCCGGCCACATTGCCGATCACGATCGCGCCGACCGCGGCCGCGCCGACCCACTTCGGCAGGCCGAGCAGTATGTGCAGCGTCAAACCGGCGCCCTGGAACTGCGGAATCAGGTACACACCGCAGATCAGCACCACGACGACCGCCGCGACCCTGCGCAAACGCGTTGAGCCCAAGCGGAATTCGGTGAAATCGGGCACCGTGTACGCGCCGGACCTGCGCAGCGGGGCCGCGACGAACAGCAGCAGTCCGAGATAGCCCGCGGTGAAGCCGAGCGGATACCACAGCGCGTCGGCGCCGTATTTCGCGATCAGCCCGGCGACGCCGAGAAATGATGCGGCCGAAAGGTATTCACCCGAGATGGCGGCGGCGTTCCAGCGCGGACCGACGCTGCGCGACGCGACGAGGAAATCGGAGGTGGTGCGCGCCAACCGAACCCCGTACGCGCCGATCGCCACGGTGGCCAGCGCCGCGACCACCGATCCCGCGACGGTGAAGGCGGGCGCCGCGCTCATCTCAATCCTCGGCCAGCTCTAGGAAATCCTGCTCGTTGCGCTCGGCCAGCCGCACGTACAGGAGCCCGGCCAGCGCGAGCACCGGATAGGCCGCGAACCCGAGCGCCAACCACGGCAACCGAATCCCGAACAGCGCAACCGAACCGAGCCCGCCCAATGCGAAAACAACTGGCAGCGAGCACAGTACGAACACAATCAGCAGGCCGAGCCGTAGCGCGAGCCCGAGTTGCGCGCGAATCAGCCCGCTCAGCAACGCCTCGCCGATCTCGGTCTGCTCGGCGACCTCGGCCCTGGTCCGCACCCGCCGCGCGCCGCGCCGCTCGGCGAGCACCACCCGCTGCCGCGCCGGGCGCTGCTGCGGGCCGGTCACCGCTGCGTCCAGGTTTGCCGAGGTCCGTGCACCAGACGCTGTTTCAGCTCGCGCACCTGCCGCCTGCTCACCGGCAGCTCCACCGGCCCGGCCGAACCCTCGCCGCGCAGGCACACCACCGTCCCGGTGCCGACCGTGCGCAGCCCGGTGACCAACCGCAACGCGACCAGGTACGACCGGTGCACGCGCAGGAATCCCGCGTCCTGCCAGCGGGATTCCAAGGCGGACAGCGGGATCCGCACCAGATGTGAGCCTGCCGCGGTGTGCAGCCTGGCGTAGTCGCCGTCGGCCTCCACCCAGCCGACGCTGGACCGGTGCACCAGCGTGGTGACCCCGCCCAGTTCGACCGGGATCACCTCGTTCGAATCGGACTGCGATGCAACGACATTTGGCGGTAGGGCGGTGGCGATGCGGCGCACCGCCTCGGCCAATCGCCGCTCCCGCAATGGTTTCAGCAGGTAGTCGACCGCGCCGAGATCGAAGGCGGTCACCGCGTGGTCGTCGTGCGCGGTGACGAACACCACCGCGGGCGGATTCGCGAATTCGGACAGGATTCCGGCCAGCTCCATACCGTCGAGGCCCGGCATGTTGATATCGAGGAATACCGCGTCCACCGGATGCGCCCGGAGCAGTCGCAGCGCGCTGGTGGCATCGCCGGCCGCGTGGATCTCGCCGACGCCGGCCTGTGCGCGCAACAGGTAGACCAGCTCGTCCAGAGCGGGTTTCTCGTCGTCGACGGCCAGCACGCGCAGGCCCGATTTGCCGGTATCCACAGCCGGTTCATCGTACGGCGTCAGGCCCGAATACCCGCACGGAACTTGGGGACTCGCATACTCACCTTGGTGCCCGCGCCCGGCGCGGTCTCGACAACCAGCCCGTAATCGTTGCCGAATGCTGCGCGCAGCCGGTCGTCCACATTGGCCAGCCCGATATGCGCCGACTCCGCCGCGTCCAACGCGCCGGAGCGCAGCAGCTCCGGATCCATGCCCACGCCGTCGTCCTCGACGCTGATCAGGCAGTCGGTGCCGGCGTCGGTGGCGATGATGCTCACCGTCCCGCCGCGCGCCGCCCCCGCCAGCCCGTGCCGAACCGCGTTCTCCACCAACGGTTGCAGCGCGAGGAACGGCAAGACTACGCCGAGCACCTCCGGCGCGATCCGCAGCCGCACGTGCAGCGCATCGCCGAAACGGGCCTGCTCCAGCGCGAGATACCGTTCGATATTGCGCAATTCGTCGGCGAGCACGGTGAATTCGCCTGCCGCCCGGAAGGAATACCTGGTGAAATCGGCGAATTCGAGGATGAGCTCGCGGGCCCGGTCCGGATCGGTGCGCACGAACGAGGCGATGGTGTTCAGCGCGTTGTAGATGAAATGCGGGCTGATCTGTGCCCGCAGCGCCCGCACCTCGGCCCGGTCCAGCCTGGCTCGCGACGCGTCGAGTTCCGCTAATTCCAGCTGGCCGCAGGCGTATCGGGCCACCTCGGCCACCGCGCCCAGCCGGCCCGGACCCGGCCGCCCGGTGGTCACCACACCCAGAACACCTGATACGCCGCCATTTTCGATGAGCAGCGGTTGGGCTATCACGGTGCGGACGCGTTCGCCAGGCCCGGACACCAGCACCGGGCGGCCGCCGGCGATGGCCCGCGCGGCGGCGTCGGTGAAGTATTCGGTCAATTCCGCGTGCGGTCCGTCCCAGGCGAGCAGCGTCGCGTCCGGATCGGCGATGCCGAGCGCCTCGGCCCCGGTGAGCGCGCGCAGATGCGGTGCGGCCTGCCCGGCGGAATCCGCGGTGAGCCCGCGCCGCAGCGGCACCGCCGCCAGCGACGCGGTGTGCAGGGTGGCGTGCACCGCGCGCTCGGCCGGTGTCGTCACCACGCGCCGGGTCCGCCGCCACATGAACAGGGCGCCCGCCAACAGCGCCGCCGCCGCGGCCGCGGCGAGCGCGGTCGCCGTCATCGGCGGTCCAGCGGCGCGTGCATGGGTGGCATTATCGCGTGCTGCTGCCGATCGGCGTCGTCGACGTGAAAGTGGCGGCGCTGGACGATGATTGGTCGGCCCTGAAATTCCTGTGGCGCAAACGGAAATAGCCGACCGTCGCGACGCGCCGGTGATCTTCGCCACCGACACGCCGGGCACCTGTGCCACCGCCGCGCGCCTGGCGAAAGCAGTCGGTGCGGCCCCCTAGAATCGGTCCAGCCAACCCCCGTCGCGACCTTGGGAGGAAGGACAGTCTTGGCAGCCTCGTCCGGATCGTTCGTTCACCTGCACAACCACACCGAGTACTCGATGCTCGACGGCGCTGCGAAGATCACGCCCCTGTTCAAGGAGGCGAATCGGCTCGGCATGACCGCCGTCGGCATGACCGACCACGGCAATATGTACGGCGCGTCGGAGTTCTACAACTCGGCCAAGAAGCAGGGCATCAAACCGATCATCGGCATCGAGGCCTACATCGCGCCGGAATCCCGCTTCAACACCAAACGCGTCCTGTGGGGCGATCCGAGCCAGAAGGGTGACGACGTCTCGGGTTCGGGCGCCTACACCCATATGACGATGGTCGCCGAGACCGCGACCGGACTGCGCAACCTGTTCAAGCTGTCGAGCCTGGCCTCCATCGAGGGTCAGCTCGGCAAGTGGGCCCGCATGGACGAGGAGATCATCGCCCAATACGCCGAGGGCATCATCGCGACGACGGGCTGCCCATCGGGTGAGGTGCAGACCCGCCTGCGGCTGGGGCACGAGCGTGAGGCGCTGGAGGCCGCGGCCAAGTGGCAGGAGATCTTCGGCAAGGAGAACTTCTTCCTCGAGGTGATGGATCACGGGCTGTCCATCGAGCGCCGGGTGCGCGAGGGGCTGCTGGAGATCGGCCGCAAACTCGATATTCCGGCGTTGGCCACCAACGACTGTCACTACGTGCACGAATCCGAGGCGGCGAACCACGAGGCGCTGCTGTGCGTGCAGACCGGCAAGACGCTGTCCGATCCCACCCGCTTCAAATTCGACGGCTCCGGCTACTACCTGAAGTCCGCCGAGGAGATGCGGGCGATCTGGGATGCGGAGGTGCCGGGCGCCTGCGACAACACGGTGCGCATCGGCGAGCGGGTGCAGTCCTACGACGATGTGTGGAAGCACCACGACCGGATGCCGATCTTCCCGGTGCCGGAGGGCGAGACGCAGGCCACCTGGCTGCGCAAGGAGGTTTTGCGCGGGCTGGACCGGCGGTTCCCGGACGGCCCGCCGCGCGAATACCTGGATCGCGCCGACTACGAGCTCGGCGTCATCATCGAAATGGGTTTTCCCGCCTACTTCCTCGTGGTCGGTGACCTGATCAGCCATGCGCGCGAGGTCGGCATCAGCGTCGGACCCGGTCGCGGTTCGGCGGCCGGTTCGCTGGTCGCCTACGCCATGGGCATCACCAATATCGACCCGATTCCGCACGGCCTGCTGTTCGAGCGATTCCTGAACCCGGAACGCGTCTCGATGCCCGATATCGATATCGACTTCGACGATCGCCGCCGCGGTGAGATGGTCCGCTACGCCACCGAGAAGTGGGGCAGCGACCGAGTGGCCCAGGTGATCACCTTCGGCACCATTAAAACCAAGGCGGCGCTGAAGGATTCGGCGCGCGTCCAGTTCGGCCAGCCGGGTTTCGCGATCGCCGACCAGATTTCCAAGGCGCTGCCGCCGCCGATCATGGCCAAGGACATTCCGCTCTCGGGCATCATGGATCCCGAGCACGAGCGGTACAAGGAGGCCGCCGAGGTCCGCGAGCTCATCAATACGAACCCGGACGTCAACAAGATCTACGAGACCGCGCGCGGACTGGAGGGCCTGATTCGCAACGCCGGTGTGCACGCCTGCGCGGTGATCATGTCCTCCGAACCGCTGATGGACGCGATCCCGGTGTGGAAGCGGGCGCAGGACGGCGCGATCATCACCGGCTGGGACTACCCGTCGTGTGAGGCCATCGGCCTGTTGAAGATGGACTTCCTCGGCCTGCGCAACCTCACCGTCATCGGTGACGCGCTGGTCAACATCAAGGCGAACCGCGGCATCGATCTGGACCTGGACCACCTGCCGCTGGACGATAAGCCGACCTACGAATTGCTTTCCCGCGGTGACACTCTCGGCGTCTTCCAGCTCGACGGTGGCGCCATGCGCGATCTGCTGCGGCGCATGCAGCCCACCGGCTTCGAGGATATCGTCGCCGTGCTCGCGCTGTACCGCCCCGGTCCGATGGGCATGAACGCGCACAACGACTACGCCGACCGCAAGAACGGGCGGCAAGAGGTCAAGCCGATCCATCCGGAGCTCGAGGTACCGCTGAAGGAGATCCTGGCCGACACCTTCGGCTTGATCGTGTACCAGGAGCAGATCATGCAGATCGCGCAGAAGGTGGCCGGGTACTCGCTCGGTCGAGCCGATATTCTGCGCCGCGCCATGGGTAAGAAGAAGGCCGAGGTCCTGGAGGCCGAATTCGAGGGCTTCGAGAAGGGCATGCTGGAGAACGGTTTCTCCAAGCCCGCGATCAAGGCGCTGTGGGACACGATTCTCCCGTTCGCCGGTTACGCGTTCAACAAATCGCATGCCGCCGGCTACGGTCTGGTGTCGTTCTGGACCGCCTACCTCAAGGCCAACTATCCGGCCGAATATATGGCGGGCCTGCTCACCTCGGTCGGTGACGACAAGGACAAGGCCGCACAGTATCTGGCCGACTGCCGCCGCCTCGGCATCACCGTGCTGCCGCCGGACGTCAACGAATCCGAGCAGAACTTCGCCTCGGTGGGCGACGACATCCGGTTCGGGCTCGGCGCGGTGCGCAATGTCGGCGCGAACGTGGTGTCCTCGATCATCGCCGCGCGCAAGGAGAAATCGAAGTTCACCGACTTCTCCGACTATCTGAACAAGATCGACGCGCTGGCCTGCTCCAAGAAGGTCACCGAATCCCTCATCAAGGCAGGCGGATTCGATTCGCTCGGGCATCCCCGCAAGGGGCTGATGCTGGTGCACTCCGACGCCATCGATGCGGTGATGTCCACCAAGAAGGCCGAGGCGATGGGTCAGTTCGACCTGTTCGGCGGGTTGGACGACGCCGACGACTCGATCACCTCGGTGTTCAACGTCAAGGTGCCCGATGACGAGTGGGAGGCCAAGCACAAGCTGGCGCTGGAACGGGAGATGCTGGGCCTGTACGTATCCGGGCATCCGCTCAACGGTGTCGAACACGTACTCGCGGCGCAGTCCGACACCCAGATCCCGGCCATCCTGGAAGGCGATATCAAGGACGGCACCCAGGTGACCGTCGGCGGCATCCTCGCCGCGGTGAACCGGCGCATCAACAAGAACGGATTGGCTTGGGCGTCGGCGCAATTGGAGGATCTGTCCGGCGGTATCGAGGTGCTGTTCTTCCCGCAGGCCTATTCGGTGTACGGCATGGACGTGGTCGAGGATGCGGTGGTGCTGGTGAAGGCGCGCGTCTCGGTGCGCGACGACCGCATCTCGCTGATCGCCAACGACCTTGCGGTGCCGGATCTTTCGGCCATCGGCGTGGCCAAGCCGCTGGCCGTCACCATGCCGACCCGCATGTGCACCCCCGACAAGGTGAGCGCCCTCAAACGCGTCCTGACCAGCCACCCGGGCACCTCCGACGTGCACCTGCGCCTCGTCGGCGCCGGTGAGAAGACCCACCTGCTGAAACTCGATGACCGCCTGCGCGTTTCGCCGTCCTCCGCCCTGATGGGCGACCTCAAGGCGCTGCTCGGCCCCGGCTGCCTGGCCAGCTAGCCGCGATTCGGCAACGGCCCCCCCATCCATGGATGGGGGGCCGTTGTGGCACAGGGCGATCTAGTTGGCGAGAGCGGGTTCCGGGGCCGCCGGGGCCGAATTCCGGTGCAGCGCTTGGCTCCACCTGAGGGTGCCGATCGCGGCGATGCCGAGGACCACACCGATCCAGGCGGTGGCGGGGTAGCCGAGGCCCGCGCCGATGGCCAGTCCGCCGAGCCAGGGGCCGACGGTGATGCCGACGTTGAACGCGGAGGTGTTGAAGGCGGTGCCCAGGGTCGGTCCGTCGGCGGCCAGCGCGAAGATGCGGCTGTTCAGGGTCGGGTTGACGCCGAAACCGAAGGCGCCCAGCAGGAATGCCGCCAGCACGGCGGTCACGGCGTACTGCCCGGTGAGCGCGAGCAGCACCGAAGTGCCGATCAGGCCGGCGAATCCGAGGTAGAGGGTGCGGACGGGATGTGTGTCCGCGGTTCGCCCGCCGATGGCGATGCCGAGCACCGCGCCGACACCGTAGATCGTGAGCACCACGGGTACCCAACCGGCGGCGAGCCCCGTCGTCTCGGTGAGCAGCGCGCCGAGATAGGTGAAGGTGACCATCAGGCTCGCGATCTGCAGCGCGGTGGTTCCGTAGTGCAGCCACACCCGCGGATTCACCAAGCTACGCAATTCCCTGCGCAGATCCGGGATTTCGGCGGCGCGGGCGGCCGGGATCCTGGCCAGCACACCCAGCATGGCCAGCGCGGACAGCGCGGCGACGGCCCAGAACGCGGCGCGCCAACCCCAGTGCTGGCCGATGACCGTACCCGCGGGCAATCCGATGATGGTGGCGACCGTCAGCCCGCCCGCCACAATGCCCATGGCCCGTCCGCGCTTGTTCGGCGGCGTCAGGCTGATGGCCGTGGCGGCGCCTACCGCCCAGAACCCGGCATAGACGAAGGCGGCGATCACCCTGGTACCGAACAGCACCCAGTAACTGGAGGTCAGCGCGCCGATGACATGGGCGATGACGAATACCGCGAGAAATCCCAGCAGTGCGGTGCGGCGCGACAGCCGCAGCGTCGTCGCGGCGAGGACCGGCGCGCCGACCAGCATGCCCAGCGCGAACGCCGAGACCAGCAGTCCGGCCTGTGGTACGGAAACGCCCAGGTCGCTTGACATTTCGGTGAGGATCCCGGCGAGCATGAGCTCGGATGTGCCCTGGGCGAAGATGGCCAGGCCCAGGACGTAGACGGCGACGGGCATCGAATACCTCTCTATTTTGGACAGATTGGTTCAAAATGAACCGATGGGAAAGCGGCGGCGCTGCCGCATCTCGTCAGGGAGTGATCAGAGGCACCGCAGTGCGGTATCGGCGATGGCGGCCAACGTCTTTCGATCGGCGCCACCGCGCGCGGCGACCCGCAGGCCGCTGATCGTCGCGATCACGAAGTGCGCGAGATCCCTTGCGGGCCTGCTTTTGTCGATTTCACCGAGGCGCTGGCCCGCGGTGATCGCCGCGGTGAGCGCGGTGAGCCTGCGCTCGTGGTCGTCGCGCAGCGCGGCGGCGATATCGTCGTCGCGCGGGCCGAGTTCGACGATGGAATTGACAACGAAGCAGCCCATCGGATCGTCTTCCGGCGCCTCGACGGCCCAGTGCAGGATGGTCCGGATTTTGTCCTTGGCCGGTTCGGGGCCGTCGAGCAGTTCGAAGGTTCTCGCGTTCTTGCTGTCCATATACCGGCGCAGCGCCCGCGTGAACAGCTCGTGCTTGCTGACGAAGGTGTTGTAGATGCTGCTGCGGCCCAATCCGGTCGCGGCGCAGAGATCCTGCGTCGAGGTGCCCTCGTAACCCGCGGTCCAGAACGCGCGCATCGCCGCATCGACCGCTCGGTCCTCGTCGAATGCCTTCGGGCGTGCCATGGGTGACACGCTAACACGTTTTGGATTGATCAGTCCAAAAATGCTAATTCGCGACCGCGACACCCTGGGTCTGCGCGCCGAAGACGCGCGGCGAGCCCTCGCCGTAGAACTGCTCGACCTCGCGCAATTCGAATCCGGCCGCCTCGATCATCACGCGGATCCGACGATTGAGGTGGCAGCCGCCCGCGATCGTCTTCTGCACCGGGTTCAGCCGGTTCTGCCAGACCTGCACCGAATGATCCGGCGCCAGGCCGTGCTCGATGAAATGCAGCGTGCCGCCGGGCTTCAGCACCCGCCGGACCTCGGCGAGCGCGGCCCCGGCATCCGGGATGGTGCACAGGGTCCAGGTGGACAGCGCGCAGTCGAAACTGTTATCCGGAAACGGCAGTCGCTGTCCGTCCAGGCCGGACCGCTCGACCGGAACGCGTGACGCCGCGACGCGCTCGGCCGCGAGCCGCCAGCCCAGATCGGCCGGTTCCACCGCGCTCACCGATTCGACGGCGGCCGGGTAGAACGGGACGTTGAGTCCGGAGCCGAAGCCGATCTCGACCACCTTGCCGTGCAGACCGGCGCAGACCTGCGCGCGCAGCGGTTCGTGATATTTCGCCCCGCAGCACAGTTCGACGAGGCGGGGGACAACATGGTCGTCGTAGAGGCCCATGCCGTCCACTGTGACATGCTGGCCCGGTGACTGTCTTCGAGGTTTGGGCGCCGCGGGCGGACCGGGTCCGGATCGAACTCGACGGTGTCGTCCATCCGATGACATGTCACGGCGAGTGGTGGCGGGCCGAACTCCCGGCCGCGCCCGGCGCCCGCTACGGCTATCTGCTCGACGACGATCCGGCCGTGCTGCCCGATCCGCGCTCGCCCCGGCAACCCGACGGCGTACACGGCCGGTCCGCGGTGCACGCGCTCGATCCGGCGGGCTGGACCGACGCCGGGTGGACCGGGCGCCCGCTGGCCGGATCGGTCTACTACGAGCTGCACATCGGAACCTTCACGCGGGCGGGCACTTTCGACGCGGCCGTGGAAAAGCTGGACCATCTCGTCGAATTGGGCGTGACGACGGTCGAACTCATGCCGGTGAACGCGTTCAACGGCGCATGGAACTGGGGTTACGACGGCGTGCTCTGGTACGCGGTGCACGAGGCGTACGGCGGTCCGGATGGCCTGCAGCGCTTCGTGAATGCCTGCCACGCGAAGGGTTTGGCGGTGGCGCTGGACGTGGTCTACAACCACCTCGGGCCGTCCGGGAACTACCTGCCCCGCTTCGGGCCCTACCTCAGCGATGGCCGGAATACCTGGGGGCAGAGCGTCAACCTCGACGGGCCGGGTTCGGATACCGTGCGCCGCTTCATCATCGACAACGCGCTGCGCTGGTTCCGCGACTTCCACGTGGACGCGCTGCGGCTCGACGCCGTGCACGCACTCGCCGACCACCGCGCCATCCACCTGCTCGAACAGCTGTCCACCGAAACCGACCGGCTGGCAGCGCAACTCGGCCGCCCGCTGACCTTGATCGCGGAGAGCGACCTGAACGATCCGCGGCTGATCACCCCGCGCGCCGCGGGCGGCTACGGCCTGGCCGGACAGTGGAACGACGATATGCACCACGCCGTGCACACCGCCGTCTCCGGTGAAAGGCAGGGCTACTATGCCGATTTCGGCTCGCTGGACTGCCTGGCCACCACGCTGACGCGCGGATATTTCCATGCCGCAACGTATTCCAGTTTCCGCGGGCGCATCCATGGACGGCCGTTGAACACCAGCGCGATACCCGGCAGCGCCCTGCTGGCCTACACGTGCAATCACGACCAGATCGGCAACCGGGCACAGGGTGATCGTCCCAGCGCCTACCTCACCGACGGTCAGCTGGCGGTCAAGGCGGCGCTGGTGCTGCTGTCGCCGTATACGCCGATGCTGTTCATGGGGGAGGAGTGGGGTGCGCGAACGCCGTTCCAGTTCTTCACCGCGCATCCGGAACCCGAATTGGCCGCCGCGGTCGCCGAGGGGCGCAGGGCCGAATTCGCCGAACACGGTTGGCCGCCGGGCGATGTGCCGGATCCGCAGGACCCGGCGACCTTTCGGCGATCGAAACTGGTGTGGTCCGAACCGGCCGATCCGCGCGGCGCGCGGCTGCTCGCCTGCTATCGCGCGCTGATCGCATTGCGGCGCAACAGGTTCGAGATCACCGATCCGTGGCTGCCCGATGTCCGCGTCGAATACGACGATGCCGCGCGCTGGGTGGTGCTGTATCGCGGGCCGCTGCGATTGGTCTGCAATCTGTCGGCCGAATCGGTGGTCGTGCCGGTGGCCGGCCGCGTCCTGCTCGCCTGGGATTCGGTCGTTACCGAATCAGACAGTGAGGTCAAGCTGGCTGGGCATAGTTTCGCGGTGCTGGACACCGGCGAGCTTCCGATCGGCTAACGGCGTACCGCACTGTCGGTAATATGAAGCGGTGCAATATATCTCGGTCGGATAACGTTGTATTATCAACTGTCCGGGACAGGTTCATTGCCCGATCTCGCGTCCGCGATTACCGTGGAGAGATGAGCAATGACGCTGTGCCAGGGGTCGGCGGGTACGCCGCCGCCGAATTCGCCCCGCTGGTCCGCGCTTTCGCACGGGCCTTCGGTCATCGCCGCGGTGCGGGCGGCGCGCTGGCCGTGCACCGGCACGGGGTGCCGCTCGTGCATATCTGGACCGGTAGCGCGGGCGCCGGGCCGTGGACCGCCGACACGGGGGCCATCATCTTCTCCGCGACGAAGGGCGTCACCGCGACCGTCATCCACCGGCTGGCCGACCGCGGGCTGCTCGACTACGCCGCACCGGTGGCCGAGTACTGGCCGGAGTTCGCGGCCAACGGTAAGGCGCGAATCACGGTGCGGCAGATCATGACCCACAGTGCCGGGCTCGGCTCGGTCGGCGCGCTGGCGACGAGCGCGGCCGAGGTGCTCGACCACCGGCTCATGGAGGAGCGCCTGGCCGCCGCGAAACCGGATCGCCTGCTCGGCACGCCGTCCTATCACGCGCTCACCTACGGCTGGCTGCTCGCGGGCCTGGCCCGCGCCATCACCGGGCGAGGCATGGCCGAACTCTTTCGCACCGAGATCGCCGAACCGCTCGGCACAGACGGCATCCACCTCGGCCGTCCGCCCGCCGCCTCCGCCACCACCTATGCCCCGCTGGCCGGAACGCAGCTGAGCTCGATCCGGAATCCGCTGGTCGCGCAGGTGCTCGGCCGGACGCACCTGGTGCCCGGCGCGGCGGGCGCGGCCACCAGGGCGCTGTTCCTACCCGGCCTGGAGGCGATCCTGGAGAGCGCCGAACCGGCGATCCTGGACACCGAACTCGGCGCGGGCAACGGCGTCTGCACCGCGGACGGTCTGGCCACCATGTACGGCGCGGTCGCGACCGGTATGTACGAGGGCAGGCAGTACCTGAGCCCGGCGACGCTGCGGGCGATCGGCAAGGTCGAGACCTATCGCCTCGACCGGGCGCTGTTCTACACGCCGATGATGTGGCGTCTCGGCTACCACTCGTTGCCGATTCCGGGCGCCCGCACCGGATTCGGGCATGTCGGCCTCGGCGGATCGTTCGGCTGGGCCGACCCGCGGCTCGGTCTGTCGGTCGGATTCGTGCACAACCGGCTCTCGGTCGGGCTGCTGCCGTTGGATATGTCCGCGGCCGCGTGGATCCTGCCGCTCGCGGTGCGCGGGTTGCGCAGCGCGCGCCGGGCCGAGGCCACCGAGGCGCGCCGCGCGGCCTGACTCAGGTCAGGTAGCGGTACGCGGGCGAGCCCGGCTCCAACCGTTCGCACTGGATCGGGGACGCGTCGATCCGTTGCAGCAGCGCGGCGAGCCCGTCCGGGGCGCCGAGTTCGATACCCACCAGCGCCGCACCGGTTTCCCGGTTGTTGCGCTTGACGTACTCGAACATGGTGATGTCGTCGTCCGGGCCCAGCACCTCGTCCAGGAAGCGCCGCAGCGCGCCCGGCTCCTGCGGGAAGTCGACCAGGAAATAGTGCTTGAGCCCCTTGTGTACCAGCGAGCGCTCGATGATCTCGCCGTAGCGGGACACGTCGTTATTGCCGCCGGAAACCAGGCACACCACCGTCGAACCGGGTTCGACCCGGATCTCCGCGAGCGCGGCGGTGGCCAGCGCGCCCGCCGGTTCGGCGATGATGCCCTCGTTCTGGTAGAGCTCGAGCATGGTGGTGCAGATGGCGCCCTCGTCCACCTGCATCATTCGGAAAGCGCCTGCGCCGCTGGGTGATTCGGTGGCGGTGAGCAGCGGCAGCGAGGCGTGCGAGACCACTCGGCCGCCGAAGCGGGACACCGCGGCGTAGGGCACCGCGCCGATCCGGCGCACCGCGGCGCCGTCGACGAACGGATCGATCTCCGGCAGCGTCACCGGGCCGCCCGCGACCAGCGCCGCCGTCATCGAGGCCGCGCCGGCCGGCTCGACGCCGAGAATGCCGGTGTGCGGGGCCCTTTCGCGCAGATAGGTGCCGATGCCCGCGAGGCAGCCGCCACCGCCGACCGGGACGACCACCAGATCCGGTGCGGCGCCGAGCTGTTCCAGGATTTCGGCGGCGATGGTGCCCTGGCCCGCGGCGGTGCGGACATCGTCGAACGGCGGCACCATGGTGGCCCCGGTGCGCTCGACATCGGCGGCCGCCGCGGCCGCCGCGGCATCGTAGGTTTCGCCGACCGCGATGAGCTCGACGAATTCACCGCCGTGCACCCGGATGCGGTCGCGCTTCTGCTTGGGTGTCGTGGCCGGGACGTAGATGCGGCCCTTGATCCGCATCGCGTGGCAGGCGAAGGCGACGCCCTGCGCGTGATTGCCCGCGCTGGCCGTCACCACGCCCGCGGCCCGTTCCTGCTCGGTGAGCTGGACCACCAGGTTGTACGCGCCGCGCAGCTTGTAGGAGCGGACTACGCCGAGATCCTCGCGTTTGAGATAGATTTCGGCGCCGGTCAGCTTCGAGAGCCGGTCGCTGCGCTGTAGCGGGGTCGGCTCGATAATGTCGGCGATTCGCTTGGCGGCAGCATCGATCTCGTCCGCGCTCAGCGCGGGACGGGATGTGGACAGTGCGTCGAGGAGATCAAGCGGATCGGACACCCGAAATATGCTGCCACCCGCCGCGCGGCCGGGGCGCGGCGGGTGGGCCGGTCAGCGCGGGGTGAGTACGAAAACCGGGATCTGGCGATCGGTCTTCGTCTGGTAGTTCGCGTAGTCGGGCCAGGCCTCGACGGCGCGCTCCCACCACAGCGCCTTCTCCTCGCCGAATACCTCGCGGGCGGTGTAATCCCTGGTCACCGCGCCGTCCTGGAGTTCGACGTGCGGTTCTTTCTTGATGTTGTAGTACCAGACCGGATTCTTCGGTGCGCCGCCGAGCGAGGCGACGACGGCGTATTCGCCGCCGTGTTCCACCCGCATGAGCGCGGTCTTGCGCAATTTGCCGGTCTTCGCGCCGACCGTGGTCAGCACGATCACCGGCTTGCCCTCGTGTGTCCCGCCCTCCGCGCCGCCGGAGTTCTCGATGGCCTCCGCCTGCTCACGGGCCCAATCCGACGGCGACGGTGCGTACTCTCCTTTAAGTGGCATGGACGCCGTAACGTTGCCGGAATCACAGATATTCCCGGCAAAGTTGGGTGGACCGAACTTTTCCGTCCGCATATCCTCTATTGATGGCAGTGGTTCACCCAGAAACGGTTGACATCGCGGGCACCGCGTGGCCGACATACAAGCTCGAGGCATTGGCCGCGGGCGTGGTGAGCTGCCTTGTTCTCGCGCTGATCACCGGGTCGATGGAGATAGCGGTGCTGGCCGCGGCCGGGGTCGCCGCAGTGCGGTGGATTGTCGGGGCGGTGGCGCGGCGTCGTTAGGGCGTTGGGCTTTCGGGGGATCGGCGGGGTGGGTCGGTGGTAGGTGAAATGAGGCTGCCGCACCCCGTCTTCGAACCGTGCATTGGGTGTACGGGGTGTCCACTTTCGAGCCGGGGTGCGGCGTTATCGACCAACCGGTAGCGGCGGATGCGTTCACTCCGCTTCGAGCGGTAGATCGCTGAGTTCGCCGCGCGACACCACACCCAGCTTCGGGTACGCCTTGTAAAGGTGATGCCCCACCGTTCGCGGGCTCAAGAACAACTGCGCCGCGATATCCCGGTTCGACAGGCCCTGTGCGGCCAGCCGGACGATCTGCAACTCCTGCGGTGTGAGCTTGGCCAGCACGCCGTTCGCCGGTTTGGGGGTGGCGCCGACGCCGAGGGCGGCGAGTTCGGTGCGGGCGCGGTCGGCCCACGGGGCGGCGTCCAGGCGGTCGAAAGTTTCCATGGCGAGCTGTAATTGGACCCTGGCGTCGGTTTTGCGTTTCGCCCTGCGCAGCCATTCGCCGTACAGCAGTTGCGTTCTGGCCTGTTCGAACGGGCGGCCGCCGAGCCGCAGCGCCTCCTGGAAATGGGTATCAGCCGCGCTGTCGGGTGCGGTGAGCGCGCGGCAGCGGGCTGCCGTGGCGGCTATCCAATCCTGTTGTGCCGCTTCGGCCCACGCCGACAAGCGGATGAGCGCGTCGCCCGCGCGGGCGGAATCGCCGAGGCGCACCGCGGATTCGACGAGATCGGGCAGTGTCCGCGCGCCGATGACGTGGTGGCGGGCCGGTTCGACGGTGAGCGGTGCGAAGCGGGACAGCGCGCTTTCCACCCGGCCGTAGCCGAGGTCGAGCAGGCCGAGCGCGGCGTGCGCCCACGGTGCGCCCGCGGCGGCGGTACCGCCGAATTCCTCGGCCAGCGCGCGGCCTGCCAGGTCGTGGCAGTCGGTTTCGCGGCCTTCGAGCGCGGCGAGATAGGCCAGGAAGCTGCACAGCTGACTGACCCACTGTCCCTGTCCGAGGTCCTCGGCGATGCGCAGACCCTCCGCCGCGGCGATCCCGGCCTCGCAGGGGCGGCCGAGGAACAGTTCGGCCTCGGCCCGGAAGAACAGCAGCGTCGGCAGCGGCGAAAGTCTGCCCTGCGCACGGCATTCCGCGAGCAGCGCGCGGGTCAGCTCGGCGACCTGATCGTCCTGGCCGACGGCGAGGCCGATACCGCACATCTGCACCAGATCGCGCGGGCTGTCGGCGCCGTTGGCGCGGGCCGCCGCGGCGGCGTCGCGCAGGTCGGTGACGAAGCGGGCCTCGATGCCCGCGACCAGGTAGCGGGCGATCGGCGTCATCGGATCGGATTGGGGCAGCGGCAATTCGGTGAGCCGGCCGGTCACCTCGGCGAGTTCGGTCGCGCCCAGATACCAGGCGGCGTGCGCGGCTTGGACGAGCATGCGTGCAGCCCTTGCCGGATCGCTTTCGCGCACCGACTCGGCGCCGGCCAGCAGCAGTCGGTGTGCCGAAAGGTGTTTGCCCGCTGCGAATTCCGCGGTCGCCATGACCACATCGAGCCGGGCGGTGACGGCCGGGTCGGCGGTTTGCGCGGCGGTTCGTTCGGCCAGCTCCCTGGCTCGCTCCAATTGTCCGGCCTCGCCCGCGGTTTCGGCGGCGAGCAGCAGCCTGCGCACCCGGGCCGCCGGATCGGTGCTGAGGCTGGCGGCGCGCTCGTATGCGGCGACGGCGCCGGAGTAGCCGCTGCGACCGCGGGCCCGGTCGGCGGTGTCTTCCAGTGCGGCGGCGGCGTTTTCGTCCGGGCCGGTGGCCGCCGAGGCCAGCTGCCAGGCGCGCAGGTCGGCGTCGGCGGGCGCGGTGAGCGCGTCGGCGAGTGCGCGATGTGCCGAAATCCGTTGGGCCAGTGGCGCGCCCTGATAGATCGCGGAGCGCAGCAGCGGATGCCGGAAAGTCAAGGTGCGTCCGTCGGTGCGCACCAGCCCCGCCGACTGCGCCGGTTCGAGATCGGCGAGCAGGACTCCCATTTCGGCGCCCGCCAGCAGCGTCGGGCCGAGCTCGTCGGTGCCCGCCGCGGCGGCCAGCACCAGCAGCGTTCGGGTGGCGGCGGGCAGGCGGCCGACCTGACCGTTGAACGCGACGAGCAGACGCTGGGTCAGCGGCAGCGGATTCGGGCCGGAGTTCGGCGCCTCCGCCGCCAGCAGCGCCGGAAGTTCGAGCAGCGCAAGGGGATTGCCCGCGGCCTCGACCAACAGCCGGTAACGCAGCGCGGGCGCGAGATCGGGTGCGCGCTCGTCGACCAGCGCCGCCGCCGACTCCTGGCTCAACCCGCCGACGCGCAGTTCGGGCAGTCCCGGCGCGGGGAAATCGGTGGCCCCGGCGCGGGTCGCGAACAACATCACCACACCCTCGTCGGCCAGCCTGCGCGCCACGAACAGCAGCGTTTCCGCAGTGGCCCGGTCCAGCCAGTGCGCGTCGTCGATCACGCACAGCAGCGGACCCGCCGCCGTCTCCTCGGCGAGCAGCGAGAGCACCGCGAGCCCGACCAACATCCGGTCCCCGGGGTCCCGGTGGGCCAGGCCGAACGCGCCGCGCAGCGCGTCCCGCTGCGGGCCGGGCAGCGAGTCGAGCAGGTGCAGTCCGGGTCGCAGCAGCAGATGCAGTGCGGCGAAGGGCAATTCGGCCTCGGATTCGATCCCGGTGCTGCGTACGGTCGGGAAGCCCTGTGCGGCGGCGTATTCCAGCAGCGCGGTCTTGCCGACACCCGGCTCGCCGCGCAGTACGAGCACCCCGCTGCGCCCCTCCTTCGCTCCCTCGAGCAGGCGATCGATTCGTTCTTGTTCGGCCTGTCTTCCGTGGAGCATGTCCCCAACCGTAACGGGATCAGGACCGGCCCGCGCGCTTGACCGCGGTCGCGACCACGGTGACCTCGGCCGCCGGAATGTCGTACGCGCCGAGCCCGGTGACGAACCAGTACAACTCGGCGTTGTCCCGGCAGAACACGGCCACCGACAGGTTCGTCACACCGGTGGTCGCGAGCGTGCCGTGCACCAGCAACCTCGGCCCGACCGCTTGGCAGATCGCCGACGTGGCGGCGGGGCGGCTGGATCTGTTCTGGCAGTTCGGCGTGGATCCGGCCAATCTGCTCGGCCCGGCGCTGGTGGCTCGCGAGGCGGGCGCCTCGGTGCGCACCTGCGCCGGTGCGCCGTGGACGCCGGATGCGGACAGTTTCCTCGTCGGACCGTCCGGTCTGGTTTCGCTCGCCGTACGCGCTCTCGCACCGGCGTGAGACGGCTTGTGCCATAAGCCCGTTTCGGCGCGTGTCATTTACTGGATGAATAGCTAGCGGCTACTAAAGTTCACGGCATGCCGTCCAATCGCATGAGGGCGATCCTGGTCACCGCGTGTGCCGCCGTCGCCGGTGCGTGCGCGGTGGTGGCCGCGGTACCGGCGCGCGCGGAGATCATCACCATGCCGCCGCACGAGCGCAGCTTCGTCTCGCCGAACAACGCGATGCACTTCATCGTCGGGGCCAAGGGGGAGAAGATCAACCGGATCGCGCCGCTGAACCAGGTCGGCACCAGCCGGGAGGCGCTGGTCACGGTGATCGGCTACAGCATCGCCCAGGGTGCGTCCGGCGGCAAGCTGCGGGTGGGCTACCACGTCGGCTGCGCGGTGACCATCGGCGCGGGCACGCTCGGCGCGACGCCCGACCTGGTCATCGGCCAGCAGCCCAGCTTCAATCCGAATCCCGTCGCGACGATCAACCTCACCCCCGGTGAGATCAAGGAGATCGCGCTGATGGACAAGGATCTGGTACCCGGCAAGCTGACCCAGCTGAGCGTGCGCGATTTCCATATCGTCGTCAACGCGTGTACCGGCCCCGTCACCCTGCGGGAGTACACGTATGCCGACGTCAAATCCCCCGAGGTGGACGACTCCGCCGCGGTATTCGGCGACCCGACCTGGCTCTGAGGACCGGAATCCCGATTAACACCCGGCGTCCCCGTGCGATGAATCGAGTAGTTCGGTACGCACGTCACGCGGTGTGTCCTGCGGGAGGATGGGCTCATGAAACGCCTGGTTGTTTGCTGTGACGGCACCTGGAAAGCGGAGTCGAGCACAACGGTTTCCAACATCATCAAGATCGCCGAGACGGTCGCCTTCGACGCGAAGGGGCCGTTGGGGCAGCGCATTCAGCAATGGGTCAGCTATGTGTCGGGGCCGGGTGCGCGCGGATTCCTGGCCGATCGGTTGATGGGTGGCGCGTTCGGGCTCGGGTTGGATGCCAATCTTTCCGCGGCCTACTGGCATCTGGCGTTGAACTGGGAGCCCGGCGACGAGATCTACATCTTCGGTTTCAGCCGCGGCGCGTACACCGCGCGCAGCCTGGCCGGGTTGATCCACCGGGTCGGGCTGCTGACGCCCGCGGCCATGATCGGCGGCGAATATCCGAACGCGCTGCGGATCTACCGCTGGCCATTACCCGCCGACGGCGTGGAACCCGCAGCGTGGCGGGATTTCCGTGAGCGCCACTGCCAGCATCCGATCAAGATCGACTTTCTCGGTGTCTTCGACACTGTCGGCGCGCTCGGGGTGCCGGGCCTCGGCGCGTTCCGGCGCGGCTTCCACGACGTGCGACTCACCCCCAATGTGCACTGCGCGCGCCAAGCCCTGGCCATCGATGAGCGCCGCCGCATCTTCGAGCCCTGCCTGTGGGAGGTGCCGGTGGTGCCGAATATCAAGTACAGCAAGCGAATCGAGCGGGTCAAGCAGGTCTGGTTCGAGGGCGTGCACAGCGATATCGGCGGCGGCTACCGCGAATGCGGGCTCTCGGATATCACGCTGCGCTGGATGATTCGGGAGGCCGAGGAGGTCGGGCTGGTCTTCGACGTGGACCGGCTGAACCATCTGGCCGCCGAATGCCGAGCCAAGGACCGCCACCTACATCTGCACAACTCGCTCTCGGCGGCCTACCGGGTGCTCAACCTCATGCGCGCCATGCGGCATCCGAGAAACCGGCGCTTCCAACGGGATTCGTGGCGGCGGCTGTGCCTGCCGACCGATCGGTGCGTCCGCATCGCCTCCAGTACCCAGGATGTGCGCGACTACGCCCCGCCCAACGTGCGCAGCTGGCGCGACGAATTGGACGGCGCATTCCCCGAAGAACTCATCGAGAAGACCGAACTGGCCTGAGCCGCAAGGCGATTGATCGACCCAGCGAGCAGCGCGGTGCGATCGGTGACATCGGCCAGCGCGATATGCTCGTCACGGGCGTGCGCACCGCCGCCGGTGGCGCCCATGCCGCAGATCACCGGGCGCCCGAGCGCCGCGATCAGGTTGGCGTCGCTGGCGCCGCCGACCGGCGGGTGGGTGAGCGGCCCGCGCAACCGCCGCGCGACGGCGTCGACGAGCTCGAACAACTCGCGGCTCGCCGGAGTCGTCACCATGGGCGGGCGCCGCCAGCCGCCGGAGATATCCAGCCGCACGCGCGGATCCGGCGGTTGCAGCCGCGCGAAAACCCGGTCCATGCGCGGTATTTCGGCCGGATCGGCGATTCTGACGTCCACCTGGCATTCGGCGTGGCCGGCGACCACGTTGCGGGCCGAGCCGCCGCCGATCAGCCCGACATTGACGGTGGTGCCCCGCTGCGGATCCGCGGCGTCGAGCAGTTGCCGGATGACATCGGCGAGCGCGTGGATCGCGCTGGCGCCGCGGGTCGGCTCCAGCCCGGCGTGCGCCTCCACGCCCGTCGCCGAAATCGTAAAGTCGCCGGTGCCTTTGCGTTCCGTCTTCACCGCCCAGCCGGCGCCGCCCGGTTCGGTCACGAAGGTCGCGATCGCGTCGGTGGCGGCCCGTTCGATATGGGGCCGGGACGCGGGCGAGCCGATCTCTTCGTCGCCGGTGAGCAGCAATCGCACTGTCGGCCGCGGCAATTCGAGGCTTTGCAGCGCCCGCACCGCCCAAACGCTTTGGGCGATACCGAATTTCATATCGAAGATGCCGGGGCCGGTGGCCCGGTCGTCTTCGACGGAGAACGGTCGCGCGGCCAGGGTGCCCACCGGCCAGACGGTGTCGTAGTGGCAGACGATGAGCACGACGTTCGTGCCGTCGCCGGGCACGATCACGTCCAGGGCATCGCCGTATCGCGCGAGCCGGTGGCGGGTCGTGTAGACGGGGCCGAGTCGTTCGGGCAGCCAGGCGGTGAGCTGGTCCGCCATCGCGTCGAGCAATGCCTTGTCGCCGCTCGGTGTTTCGGATTCGACCAGGGTGCGCAGGTCGGCGATGAGTTCGCTGTTGTGCTCGTCGATCCAGGACACGAGGTCGGGTAGCGGATCGGAGGTCACGTTCGGTTCTCCTTGATAGTTCGGGTGCGGCTACGAGACGGGTGCCCCGGGTCCGAGCGGAATACCCAGCCAGTACCAGGCCAGGAAGATCAGCAGCCAGACCACTAGGTCGACCACGGCGAGCGGCAATACCAGCGACATCAGGGTGCCGATCCCGGCCGTCGGCCGGTAGCGGCGGATGAAGCCGAGCGCCATCACGAAGTACGGGCTCATCGGCGTGATGCTGTGCACCGGCGCGTTGGCGATGCGGAACAGCGCCATCGTCGTCTCGGGGTGGATGTGCAGCAGCATCAGCATCGGCACCAGGATCGGCGCGACCAGCGCCCACATGGCCGAGCCGCTGGTCAGCAGCAGGGTCATCGCGCTGACCAGCAGCACGACGCCGATGAAGATCAGCACCGGGCTCGCGCCGATATTCTTCAGCAGTTCGGCGCCGTGGATCGAGATGACCGAGCCGAGGTTGGTCCACTGGAAATAGGCCAGGAACTGCGAAATGGTGAAGAACAGCACCAGCACGGGCGCCAGTTCCTTCAGGCCGCCGACCATCATGTCCGGCAGATCCCGCGAGGTGCGGATCTTGCCGATGACGATGCCGTACACCGTGCCGATCACGATGAAGAAGAACATCAGGAAGACCGCGACACCCTCCATCAGCGGCGAGTTCACGATCGCGCCGCCCTTGCCGCGCAACGGCGAACCGTACGGCAGCACCGCCAGCGCCAGTGCGACCAGGAAGATCGCCCCCGAGGCCAGCGCCCAGCGCATCCCCTTGATCTCGAGCGCGGACACGGACATGTCCGGCAACTCCTCGGCGTCGGTCGATTCCGGTTCCTCGGCGTTCATCACCGCGACCCGCCGCGCGACCACCAATTCGGTGACGACGGCGATGGTCACCGCGAGCACCAGCGAGGACACCACGGAGAAGTAGTAATTGGAGGTCGGCGTGACCACATAGGACGGATCGATGGTGTGCGCCGCCGAGGTGGCGATGCCCGCGAACACCGGATCCGCGGGGATCAGCACCGGGCTGATGTTGTGCGCGCCGCCGACCGCGACGAAGGCGACGACCGCACCGAGCACCGGACTCCGGCCGACCGCGCGAAAGGCGACCATCGCGAGCGGGATCATCACCACGAATGCCGCATCGGCCGCGACCTGGGCGAACATACAGACCACCGCGACCGCGAGGCTGACGTACCGGGCGGGCACCCTGGCCAGCGACGCGCGCATCAGCGCGGCGAGCAGCCCGGTCTTATCCGCGACCGCGACGCCGAGCATGACGACGACGATCAGGCCGAGCGGCGGGAAGTTGACGTAGTTCTTGATCAGGTCGCCGATCATCATGTGCAGGCCGTCGCCGGAGATCAGATTCCTGACCTCGACGCGTTTGCCGCTGCCCGGCGTGATGGCGGAGACATTGAAGGTCGCGAGCAGCCAACTGGCCAGGACCACCACCGCGGTCAGGATCACGAACAGCCAGAACGGATGTGGCAGTTTGTTGCCGACCCGCTCGATCGAGGCCAGCGCGCGCTGCAGCACCGAGGTCTGACGGTTGGTTGGTGTGTCGATCGTCGGTGTGCCGACGGCGGGTTCAGTCATGCCGTGTGTCCACTCTCTTCTGGTCCGGTCGTACTGCTCGACCTGACCGGCACCCGGGTCGGCGAACCCCGGAATTATCCCGAGGCGGCGGACCCGCCCACCGCGATGGCGATGCGGTGGTTGTTTGTGCCACAAATTAGTTTGATGATGATGACATGTGTCATCTGGTAGGTCAACGACGGTGGTTTAGACCGGAATTATTGCGGTCTATGATCGACCGATGCCGAATAACCTGGTGCCCGCGGCGGAGCTGCCGCTCGACGATGTCGATCTCGACCTGGTCGCGGCGCTGCAACTCGCGCCCCGGGCGCCGGTCAATGTGCTCGCCGAGGTGATCGGCAGCTCCCCGAGCACCATCACCCGCCGGATGACCCGGCTGCGCGAGGAAAATCTGCTGCGCGTCATCGGCCGCCTCGACTGGCCGCTGTTCGCCACCGCCTACCCGCGCCTGGTATGGCTGCGCTGCCTGCCGGGGCAGGTGCACGAGGTGGCCGCCCGCATCGCCGAGCTGCCGCAGGTGCAGACCATCATCGTCACCACCGGCAGCGCCGATCTGTATTGCTCGGTGTATCCGCTGATCGGCACCGACGTCCTCGACCTGCTCACCAGGCGGCTGCCCGGCCTGCCCGGCCTGGTCTCGGTCGAGTCGCAGTTGGTGCTGCGCGCCGAAAAGGTCGGGCACTCATGGCGATTGCCTCGGCTCACCCGGGCGCAGGAGACGCAGTTGAGCGCGCACGGCGTGCGGATCACCGAGCCGCGCGCCACCCGGTTGAGCGAACTCGGTGAGCTGGAGTTGCGCGCGGTGGAACTGCTCGCCGCCGACGGCAGGGTCTCGGCTGCCGAGGTGGCTCGCGAACTCGATATCAGCAGGTCCGCCGCCTACCGGCTGACCCAGTCGCTACTGGAGAGCGGAACGGTATCGCCGCGCGTCGAGATCGAACCCGCCGCGCTCGGCCACCGCCTGGAGGCGATATTCGCGCTGACCGCCGAGCCGAGCGCGATCCCGGAAATCCTCGACCGGCTCGGCCGTCACCCCTCGGCTCGCCTGGTCGCGATGGTCGCGGGTTCGGCCTCCGTCGTGCACACGGCGGTCTTCCGCGACGAGCAGGAACTCGCCGAATTCATCACCGCAGAACTCGGCGGCTATCCCGGCATCACCGCGGTGGACACCCGCATCGCGGTGCAGGTGGTCCGCCGCTACTGGATGACCCGCGACGGCGCCTACCTGGGCGCACCCGTGCCGGGTTTCCCGACCCGGCTGCTGCGGCCCGCCTGAGCGTCAGCGCACCAGCAGGGCGACCGGCAGCCGGGCGAACAGCTTCTCCAGCCGGGCCCGGCCCTGGAAGGTGTGGCCGGTGAGCCGGTCGGTCCAGTTGCCCTCGGGCAGATCCAAAGTCGTATCGCCCCAACCGGATTCGCCCAGCCCGACGCTGTGCCTGGTGGCCGCCACCAGCACCTCCGGCTCCGAGCCGACCCGGCCGCGGGCATAGGCGACCAACCTGCCCGCGTGCTCGCCCGACGCGAACAGCGGCAGGTAGCTGCCGCCGACGAAGCAGTCGGGCCGCTCGCGGCGCAACCACAGCGCGTACGCGACGATCCACATCTTGGCCGCGCCCGTGGTATCCAAAGCCGGTGTGCCGGTGAGGGATTGCAGCAGACCCGCACGAGCCGCGAAATCCACCGGGCGGCGATTGTCCGGGTCCACCAGCGAATCCTCCCAGAGCTCGCAACCCTGGTAGATATCCGGGATACCGGGACCGCAGAGCTGAAGTAGCTTCTGCGCCAAGGCATCCGACCAGGCGTGCGGGGCCAGCTCGTGCACCAGGTCGCCGATCTCGATGCCGACCGGGCCGTCGATCACCGCGTCCAGCCAGGCGTGCACGGCCGACTCGAACTCCGAATCCGGCTCCTCCCAAGAGGTGTGCACGCCGGCCTCGCGAATCGCCTTCTCCGCGAACATATGCAGTCGCTCACGCAGACCCGGCACCGAGGAGGCGGGGCGGCCGTCGGCGGGCCAGACGCCGAACATGTTCTGCAACAAGAACAGCGAGGTCGCGCCGTCCGGGCTCGGCAGGGTCTCGTGCCAGGATTCCACCGCGCGCGCCCAGGTCTCGGCGACCTGCGACAGCACGCCGATGCGGGCGCGCACATCCTCGCCACGCTTGGTGTCGTGGGTGGACAGCGTGGTCATGGTGGCGGGCCAGCGCTGCGCGCGCTCACTGTTGGCGAGGTGGAATTCGTTGAGCGAGTGGCCGAATCGGGCCGGATTGCCGCCGACCTCCTGCAGTGAGACCAACCTGGCCGCCTGATAGAACATGGTGTCCTCGACGGACTTCGCGGTGATCGCGCCGCAGACCTGGCTGAACCGCATCGCGGTCTCGCCCTCCGCGGCCAGCGCGGCCACCAGCACGCTCAGCGGTGCGGTGAGTTCGCTGTTGCGCTTCTCCACCTCCGCGATCACCGCGCCGGTCATCCCGGCCAGCGGCGCGTAGTCGACGCGATAGACCGGCATGAAGGCGAGCACCTCGATGGTCGCGTTGGTGAGCGCCATCGTGTCGAAACTCTCCGCGCCCGCATCGCGTTTGATCGCGGCCACCAGCCGCCTGATCTCCGGGGCCAGCAGGTTCTCCGCGACCGCCCGCTTGATCCGGTGCTCGGTCTCGCCGATCCAGGCGCGGTCGCTGCCGTGTCCGGCGAAGCGGCGGGACAGTTCGGTGAGCGTCTGCTCACCGGCCGGATCGATCAGCACGCCGCCGACGTCGGCGAGCGCGTCGTATCCGGTGGTGCCGTCGACCGGCAGGGTCGCGTCCAGCGGTTCCCGGTTGGCCAGGATCTTCTCGACAAGTAGTAGCCGGTGCGGGCCGATGATCCGGCGCAGCCGTGCCAGATAGGTTGCGGGATAAGACAATCCGTCCGGATGATCGATCCGCACGCCGTCGATCAAGTCATGTTCGCACCAGGCGGCCAGCTCGCGATGGGTGATGTCGAAGACCTCGGGATCCTCCTGACGGATCGCCGCGAGGCTGCTCACCGCGAAGAACCGGCGGTAGGTGCACACGCCGGCCTTCCAGCTCACCAGGCGGTAATGCTGCTTGTCGTGTATGCGCAGCGCGTTGTCGCCGTCGGTGCCCGGCGCGATCGGGAAGCGCAGATCGTGCAGCGCCAGCATGGGTTCCGGGCCGCTGCGGTCCACCGTCAGCGCGGCGGGATCGTTCTCGCCCTGCAACACCGGCAGCGCCAGCCTGCCGCCCGCGCCGTTGCCCGGGCTCCAGTCGATATCGAAGTAGTGCGCGAACGCCGACTCCTTGCCGTTGCGCAAAACGTCCCACCACCAAGGGTTCTGGCGCGGATCGGCGACCCCGACATGGTTGGGCACCAGGTCCACGATCAGGCCCATACCGCGGCTGCGCACCTCGTCGGCCAGCGCCTTCAACCCGAGCGGCCCGCCGAGCGCGGCCGCGACCGTTGTCGGATCGGTGACGTCGTAGCCATGCGTCGAACCGCGCGCCGCGGTGAGGATCGGCGACAGGTACAGATGCGAAATGCCCAGCTGCTGCAGGTATTCCGCGATCGCGCGGGCCTCGGTGAAGGTCAGCGCGTCGGGGCGCAATTGCAGCCGGTAGGTGCTGCGCACGGTGGTCGGCCGGGCCGGCTTGCGGCGCAGGGACATGGCTTCGGTGAGATGTGTCTCGTTCATAGTCGTGTCGGTCATGCGGTCCGGCGGAGGACGAGCAGGCAGCGGTCGGGGACGGTGACGGTGGCCGCCGCGGCGTACTCCGCGTCGGCCCGGCCGGTGGGTGACGAACAGTCGAGTGCGACAGACCATCTTGCGCCGTAATCCCGGCCGGGTAGCGCGAAATCGATGGCGGCGTCGTGCGCGTTGAAACACAGCAGGAACGAGTCGTCGGTGATGCGTTCGCCGCGGGGGCCCTTTTCGTGGATGCCGTCGCCGTCGAGGTAGACCGTCAGCGACCGGCCGAATCCGTTGTCCCAGTCCGCGAGCGTCATCTCCGCGCCGGTCGGGGTGAGCCAGGCGATATCGCGGGTGAAATGGTCCTCGGCGCGGATCGGGCGGCCCTCCAGGAAACGCCTGCGCCGGAAGATCGGATGCGCGGTGCGCAGCGCGATCACCGCGCGGGTGAACTCGACCAGATCCGCATTGGTCTCCCGCAGCGACCAATCCATCCAGGCCAGCGGCGAATCCTGGCAGTAGGCATTGTTGTTGCCCTGTTGGGTGCGGCCCATCTCGTCGCCGTGCAGCAGCATCGGCGTGCCCTGGCTGAGGATCAGCGTCGCGAGCAGATTGCGGCTCTGCCGCTCCCGCAGGGCGTTGATCGCCGGATCGTCGGTCGGCCCCTCGGCACCGCAGTTCCACGACCGGTTGTAGCTCTCGCCGTCCCGGTTGTCCTCGCCGTTGGCCTGGTTGTGTTTTTCGTTGTAGGACACCAGATCTCGCAGCGTGAACCCGTCGTGCGCGGTGACGAAGTTGATGCTGGCGCTCGGGCGGCGCCCGGTGGCCTCGTACAGATCCGAGGATCCGGTGAGCCGGGAGGCGAACTCGCCCAACGTCGCGGGCTGACCCCGCCAGTAATCGCGCACCGTGTCACGGTATTTGCCGTTCCACTCGGTCCACAGACCCGGAAAATTGCCGACCTGGTAGCCGCCCTCGCCGACGTCCCACGGCTCGGCGATCAGCTTCACCTGGCTCACCACCGGATCCTGTTGCACCAGATCGAAGAACGTGGACAGCCGGTCCACGTCGTGCAGCTCCCTGGCCAGGGTCGCGGCCAGATCGAAGCGGAAGCCGTCGACGCGCATGTCCAGGATCCAGTACCGCAGCGAATCCATGATCAGCTGCAGCGTATGCGGGTGGCGCACGTTGAGGCTGTTGCCGGTGCCCGTGTAATCCATGTAGTGCGAAGGGTCTTCGTCGACGAGGCGGTAGTAGGCCGCGTTATCGATGCCGCGGAAGGCGATGGTCGGGCCGCGGTGATTGCCCTCGGCGGTGTGGTTGTACACCACGTCGAGGATCACCTCGATGCCCGCGGCGTGCAGATCCCGCACCATCGCCTTGAATTCGGTCACCGCCGAGCCCGCGCGCTTGACCGCCGCGTACTCGTTGTGCGGGGCCAGGTAGCCGAAGCTGTTGTAGCCCCAGTAGTTTCGGAGACCCTGGTCCAGCAGCATCCGGTCGTGCAGGAACTGGTGCACCGGCATCAGTTCGATCGCGGTGACGCCGAGGCCGCGCAGATGGTCGACGATCGCCGGATGCGCGAGACCGCCGTAGGTGCCGCGCAATTCGTCCGGCACCTCGGGATGGGTGATGGTCATCCCCTTGACGTGCGCCTCGTAGATCACCGTCTCGTGATAGGGGCGGTTCGGCGAACGGTCGGCGCCCCAGTCGAAGAACGGGTTGATCACCACCCCGGCCATGGTGTGGCCGAGCGAATCCAGGCCGTTGGTGTAGAGCGCCGGATTGTCGTCGAAATCGCCGTCGAACGCCTTGCCGTACGGGTCGAGCAGCAATTTGCTTGGGTCGCAACGGAATCCGCGCGCCGGATCGTACGGGCCGTGCACCCGGTAGCCGTAGCGCTGGCCGGGGCCGATGCCGGGTAGGTAGGCATGCCAGACATAGCCGTCCACCTCGTCGAGCGCGATCCTGGATTCGGTGCCGTCCGCGCCGATCAGGCACAGCTCGACCGCGTCGGCGACCTCCGAGAACACCGAGAAATTGGTGCCGGCGCCGTCATAGGTCGCGCCCAATGGATATGCGGTGCCCGGCCAGACACCGAGGGGTGTCACATCACCGGGCGCTACGTCGGGCTGGGCCATGCTACGACAGTAGCGGCAGCGGCGGTCCGGCTCGTGCGGGTGGTTGTGGACGGGCGCGTCAGCTGGGCTCCGGTACCCGGATCAAGGACTTTCGCCAGGTCTGGCCGATCAGGTCGACGCCCCAGCTGTGATGCGGGGTGGACTCCACCAGTTCGAATCCGGCGCGCTGGTAGATGTGCCGGGCCGAGGCGAGCACGTCGTTGGTCCACAGGACCATATCGCGGTAGCCGACCTCGGTCGCGAAGTCCAGGCAGGCGTCGACCAGCGCCGAGCCGACGCCGAGGCCGCGGGCGCTCGGTTCGACCAGCAGCAGGCGCAGGCGTGCGGTGGTGTCATCCTCGCGGACGCAGAAGACGCTGCCCGCGGGACGGCCGCCCACCTCGGCGATCCAGGCGCGCTCCAGCGCCGGATCGCGATTGTCGAGGTAGTCGGCCAGGATGCGCGCGATGAGTGCCTCATATGTTGCGTCCCAACCATATTCGGCCGCGTAGAGGGCGGCGTGGCGCTGCAGCACCCAGCCGTACTCGCCCGCCTGCGGCTCGCGCAGGGTGAACGCGGGCGCGGACGCGGCGGCGGGACGGTCCAGGATGTCCTGGATGGTCCGCATGGCGGCGAGGAGTTCGGTGCGGTCCGCGGGCGGGTGCGCCCCGAGTAGTTTCCCGACGTCGGCGCTGGAACGCCGGTTCAACAGGGCGAATTCGGCGCGGCCACGACTGGTGAGGCGCACCTCCTGCCGGCGCGCGTCGGTGCTGGAGCGGCCGCTCTCGATCAGGCCGCGCTGTTTGAACCGGGTGAGAATGCGGCTGAGATAGCCGGGATCGAGGCCGAGTTCCTGGCGCAGCCGGATGGTTTCGGTGGATCCGGAACTGGCCAGCTCGAACAGGATTCGGGCCTCGGTGAGCGAGTAATCGGTATCCACCAGACCCGCGCCGAGCACCCCGATGACGCGGGTGTATCGGCGGTTGAAGGCGCGGACGGCGGCGATATCGGTGGCGGCGACGGCAGTCACGGCGACTCCTATTGTTTGACTGAGTCAAAGGATATGCCGCGGCGGCGCATCTTGGTGGAAATTCGCCCGCCGCGCAGCTCGACTGGTAACTTGAACGCCGTTCAAGCGGCGCTACCACGAGGATTCCTGTGGCATTGACTCCGGACGAAATCTCCGCCATCGACGCCAAACACGTCTGGCACCCATACGGTGGATTTCCCGCAAGTACCGAACCGCTGGTCGTCGCGAGCGCGGCGGGCACCAGGCTCACCCTCGCCGACGGTCGCGAGCTGGTGGACGGCATGAGCTCCTGGTGGGCGGCCATCCACGGCTACCGCCACCCCGTGCTGGACGCGGCGCTGGCCGAACAGGCGAAGAAGATGAGCCACGTGATGTTCGGCGGGCTCACCCACGAACCGGCGGCCCGGCTCACCGAACTGCTCGTCGAGCTCACGCCCGCCGGACTGGACAAGGTCTTCCTCTGCGACTCGGGTTCGGTCTCGGTCGAGGTCGCGGTGAAAATGTGCCTGCAATATTGGCGTTCGCTCGGCGAGTCCGGCAAGCGGCGGATGCTCACCTGGCGCGGCGGCTACCACGGCGACACCTTCACCCCGATGAGCGTCTGCGATCCGCAGGGCGGCATGCACTCGCTGTGGACCGACATCCTGGCCGAACAGGTTTTCGTGCCGCGGCCGCCGCGCGATTTCGACGAGGCGTATGTCGCGGAGCTGGAGCGGGCCTTCGCGGCGCACGCGCACGAACTCGCGGGCGTCATCGTCGAGCCGATCGTGCAGGGCGCGGGCGGAATGCGCTGGCATCACCCGCATTACCTGAACGAGCTGCGCAGGCTGTGCGACGAGCACCGGGTGCTGCTGGTATTCGACGAGATCGCCACCGGATTCGGCCGCACCGGAACGCTTTTCGCGGCCGACAGCGCCCGGGTGAGTCCGGACGTGATGTGTGTCGGCAAGGCCATCACGGGCGGATATCTGTCGCTGGCCGCCGCGCTGTGCACATCGCGGATCGCCGAAACCATCAGCGCCGGGCACGGCGGCCTGATGCACGGGCCGACGTTCATGGGTAATCCGCTCGCCTGCGCGGTCGCCGTCGCCTCGATAGAGCTACTGCGACAACGGGATTGGCGCGCCGAGGTGGCGCGCATCGAATCGGAGCTCACCGTGGGGCTCGAGCCGGTGCGCGACCTACCCGGCGTGGCGGACGTGCGGGTGCTCAGCGCGATCGGGGTGGTGGAGCTGGACCGTCCCGTCGATATGCGGGTGGCCACCGAAGCCCTTGTCGCCGAAGGGGTTTGGCTGCGGCCCTTCCGGAATCTGATCTACACGATGCCGCCGTTCGTCAGCGATTCGGCGGATATCGCCACCATCGCCCGCGGCATATCCGCGGCGGTCCGAGCAGTGGGGATGTCATCTTGAACGATGTTCAAGTAGGCTGCCGAGCTGTGACTATGGATCCGCTGAGCTGGTTGGATGAGCGCGCGGCCGAGCGCAGGACCGCCGGGCTGCGCCGGGAACTGCGGCCGCGCCGCGCCGAAACGCCGTCGATCGACCTGGCCTCCAACGACTATCTGGGGCTGGTGCGGCATCCGGAGGTGATCGCGGGCGCGATCGCCGCCGTACACCGCTGGGGTGTGGGTTCGACGGGATCGCGCCTGGTCACCGGCACCACCACCGAACACGAACTGCTCGAGCGCGAACTCGCCGATTTCGTCGGGGCCGAGGCCGGGCTGGTCTTCGCCTCCGGCTACGCCGCCAACCTCGGCGCGGTGACCGCGCTGGCCGGGCGCGGCGCGCTGGTCGTATCCGATGCGGGCAGCCATGCCTCGCTGGTGGACGCCTGCCGGTTGTCCAGGGCGCGGGTCGAGATCGCGCCGCACCGCGATGTCGCGGCCGTCGACCGGATGCTGGCCGCGCGCACCGAGGAGCGGGCGCTGGTGTTGACCGATTCGGTATTCAGCGCCGACGGCGACCTGGCGCCGCTGGCCGACCTGCACCGGGTGGTGCGGGCGAACGGCGCGGTGCTCGTCGTCGACGAGGCACACGGGCTCGGCGTGCGCGGCAGCGGCGGGCGCGGGCTGGTGCACGAGGCGGGCCTGGCCGGTGAACCGGACTTGGTGATCACCGCGACACTGTCGAAAGCCCTTGCCGCACAAGGCGGTGTCGTGCTGGCGGATGCCCGGGTGCGTGCGCACCTGATCGACGCGGCCCGCACCTTCATCTTCGACACCGGTCTGGCCCCGGCCGCGGTCGGCGCGGCGCGGGCGGCGCTGCGGCTGCTGCGCCGAGACCCGGGCATGGCGGGGCGGGTGCTGGACAGGGCGGCCGAGATCGCGCGCATCGCCGGTGTGGCACAGCCGGATTCGGCGGTGGTCTCGGTGGTGCTCGGCGAGGCGCAGGTCGCCTACGATGCCGCGCAGGCCTGCCGGGCCAAGGGTCTGGACGTCGGCTGTTTCCGGCCGCCGTCGGTGCCCGAAGGCACGTCGCGGCTGCGGCTCACCGCGCGGGCGAATCTCACCGACAGTGAAATCGACACCATCGCAACGGTTTTGAATGAAGTGCTGGCCTCGGCCCGCGGATTGGATGTGGTGCACGCATGAGTTTGCTGTTCGTCACCGGAACCTCGACCGAGGTCGGCAAGACGGTGGTCACCGCGGCGGTGGCGGCCGCCGCGCGCGCGGCCGGGCGATCCGTCGCCGTCTGCAAACCCGCGCAAACCGGTGTCGCGCCCGGAGAACCCGGCGATCTGGCGGAGATCGAACGGCTCACCGGGATCGGCGGCGGCTTGGAACTCGCCCGGTATCCCGAACCGCTCGCGCCGGACACCGCAGCGCGTCGCGCGGGGATGCGCGAGCTGACCTTGGCCGAAACAGCCTCGGCCATCGCGGAATTCGATACCTTCGACCTGACCCTGGTCGAGGGCGCGGGTGGGTTGCTGGTGCGACTGGGCGATTTCACGCTGCTGGATCTGGCACGCAAGCTCGACGCGCCAGTGCTTTTGGTGGTCGCCTCCGGTCTCGGGACGTTGAATAACAGTGAGTTGACCACACGGGCACTGGAATTCGCGGGGGTGCGGTGCGCGGGGCTGGTGATCGGGTCTTGGCCTGCCGCACCGGATCTGGCATCGGAATGCAACCGGGACGATCTGCCGCGGGTTACCGGGGTGCCGGTTGTCGGGTCCATTCCGGAGGGCGTCGGGGCGTGGGACCGGGAGCGGTTCACCGCCGCCGCACCGGGATGGATCGCACCCGGTTGGCTGCCGTAGGGGCTCGATCTACCTCGCCGAGAGCCGTTCGCCGAGTTTGGCGCTGTTGAGCTCGATCCAGGCTTGTTCATCGCCGGGGGCGGGCAGGATCACCCCCGCCTCCATAACGGAGGTCGGGTCGACCTCGTTCAGCCCGACGATGAGCGTCGTCGGATCTTGGCCCGTCAGGGAAGTCCATGCCTCGGATAATTTCGTGAGCAGTTCGGTACGCACTTTATGATCACGGCCCGCTCGAATTGTGCCGTTGATCACGGTGCATCTGTTCGGCTTACCGGCGGTGAAATAGGCTTCCGGATCGTACTCGACAAACAGGACGTTGACGAATCCGCGCGGGGCGTCGGTCAGGGAAGTGTGCACGTCGGTAATGGCTTCCGCCAGCTCGGTCCGTGTGTCGGCATCCAGTGATCCCGCGGGAACCAGGCATTGATAGAACGGCATTTCAATCCTCCTCTATTAGTTCGCTGTTCGTGTGCGTCCTCGTCGGCCGCCGCGGCGAGGGACCTGAACCTGTTACTGAATCCACGGTATGACGGGCCGGTGCGGCGTGGAATGTCCAATCGGATCCGACAGCATGACCAGCGTGATAACACCGAGCTACGCTGGCGGATGTGGAGATTCATCACCTACGCTACTTCCTTGCGGTGGCACGGGAACTAAACTTCACGAGGGCGGCGCAGGAATTCCATATGGCGGTGCCCCCGCTGAGTCAACGCATCAAAGCGTTGGAAGCGGAGCTGGGACAACAACTTTTCGATCGATCCACCCATCATGTCCGGCTGACGCCGGCGGGCGAACGGTTGCTTCCGTGGGCGAGGCAGCTCATTGCCGACTTCGATGCCCTGCCCTGCCCTCCCGCGCCGCCCCCGACCCGGCGACGGATATCGCACGCCTGGCCATACCGGAGGTTGTCGACGGCGCGCTGCGCCGCAAGCTGGCGGCCGCCGCGACCGATGCCGGTGTCGACATCGACGTATCCCAGATGACTTCGGCGGACATGTCACACCAGCTGACGGACGGCAAAATCGACTTGGCGCTCTCCTATTCGGACGCCGCGGATCAGCCACAGCTCACCGCCGTAACCGTGGCAACGCAACGACTGGGCATCGTGACAGACGTCAATAATTTCCCCGGGCGCAGCACGCTGACGCTGGCCGATCTACGCGATTATCTCTACATACGCGGACCGGCCCATTGGGAATTCCCCCAGGTTCGGGCCGCCATCGAAACGCTGCGACGAGCCGGAGTACGCGATAAACCCGGCCGGCGATTCAACGGTATAACCAGTATCCTCGTCGGCTTGCGTCAGACCCGGGGAATCACGCTCTGCCCGATATCCGCCGATCTGCTCAATGTCGGCGATCCACCCGAATTCGTAATAATTCCGATCGAAGATCTCGTGGTCGACCTCGAGGTGTTTCTTTTATGGCGAACCGATAATTCACACGGTGAGTCCGTGGCACGCAGACTGCTGCGGAATATGAATTCGATCGAGAATCGACCCGATGACCGGACATTCCGCACCTGAGACGATTGTGCTCCGGGCCGTCGGGTCAGTCGGTCGGCAGATCGGGTAGTTCGACGGTGCTGAGTTGTCGTGCTTCGGCAGGGTCGATTCCCGTGGCGCGCAGGACGAGTTCGGCGGTGGCGGATCCGGCGGTGCGCCAGGTTTGGTGGCCGTCCAGGACCATCCACATCGCGCTGATGGTGGCGCCGAGGACGAGCGAGATGACGGTGGGGATTTCCGCGGCCGTGATGGCGTAGCGGCCTGCCTCGACGCCGGCGTGAATGTCTGCGGCGGGCGGGCCCGTCATCATAATGCGCAGCGATTCGGCGGTGAGTCCGAATTTCACGGCGAATCGGCCCAATTGCGGGTGGTCGTGGGCGTAACGCACCCAGAGCCGGATGCCGGTGGCCAGCCGTGCAGCCGGATCGTCGATATCGGCGAAGGTTTTGGCGACGCGACGATGCATGTTCTCGCCGAGGTCGGCGACGACGCGTTCGAACAGCGTGTCCATCGAGCCGATATTGCGGTAGAGGGTGCCTCGCGCGACGTTGGCTTCCTGGGCCAGTTCGCTCAGAGTGACGCTGTCGGTGCCTTTTTCGGTGAATAGGCGCACTGCGGCGGCACGTATCCGTTGGTCGGTCGGAGTTGTCATCACCGTCCCTGTCTGCCCGTCATGACCGTACCCCGTGAAGGTACAACCATGTCCAATTTCCGGCTGAAACATACCTCATTGGACACGTTTGACTTATATTGAACATAGATGTTCAATCGATGTGGGTACCGCGATGGAAGGACATCGGATGAGTACTGTGACCACGGACATCGAGCAGGTACCGGTGCTGATCGCCGGTGGGGGTCCGGTCGGACTCGTGCTCGCGTTGACCCTGGCGCGACACGGGGTGGCGGCGATGCTGGTGGAGCGCAATCCGTCGACGACAACCCATCCGAAGATGGACATCACCAACGGCCGCAGCATGGAGTTGTTCCGTCAGTTGGGCGTGGCCGATGAAATACGCGAAGTCGCTGTGCCGGAGGATCATTCGTTCGATGTGTCATGGGTGACCAAGCTGAGCGGATGGGAGCTGGCGCGGTTTCGTTATCCGACGGTCGCCGAGCGGCGCGCGCTCATTCGTGAGCGTAACGACGGCACCATGGCCCTGGAGCCACCGATGCGGGCCTCGCAGGCGCTGCTCGAACCGGCATTGAAGGCGATTCTGCAAACCCGCGCCGGGATCGATATCCGCTACGGCTGGGGGCTGCGGTCGTTTATCCAGGACGCCGATGGTGTCGATGCGGTCATCGGCTGCTCGGCGACCGGGCGGACCCGCCGGGTCCGCGCGCAGTATCTGGCGGGTTGTGACGGCGCGGGAAGCGTTGTGCGTCGCGAACTCGGTATCGGGCTCGATGACATCGAGCTGCGTCTGCTCGCGGTGCGCGAGCTCGGGCTGCGGCATCTGGTGCCCGCGGCGATCCGCGCGTTCGTCGGCGAGCGGAAGCCACCGATGGACGGACGGGTATATCTGATTCATTTCACCTCACCGGACAGAGCTCTGCTCGAGCGATTCGGCCAGGTCTGGCGCACCCAGTCGCCGGAGGGTTGGACACTGATCTCACAGAACGACCGCGACACCTGGACGCTGCACACCCCGATCGGTGCCGGTGTGAACGCCGAGGGGATCGATCCCGAGCAGTTCTTGTTCGCGCGGCTGGGTATGCGGTTCGACTGCAGGATAATCCTGGCCAACGCGTGGCGGCCGCGGTTGTCGCTGGCCGATAGTTACGGGCGCGGGCGGGTGTGGCTGGCCGGTGACGCCGCGCACCAGGTGGTGCCCGCCGGCGGGTATGGCATGAACACCGGTGTCGGTGATGCAGCAGGTTTGGGTTGGGCGCTGGCCGCGGTCCTACAGGGCTGGGGTGGCCGGGATCTGTTGCCGGCCTACGGGATCGAGCGTCGTGCGGTCGCGATACGTAATCGGAAGGCATCGGCGCGGCACACCCTGGTGCGGCTGGCGATCGGAACCGCGTACCGCCGGGCGGTTCACGATCAGGGCTGGTCCGGTGACCGGTCCCGCCACCGCCTCGGCCGCGAGATCCTCGACCTGGGCAACCTCGAAAACGAGGCAGACGGTATCGAATTCGGCTATCGCTACGACAGCTCGCCGATCATCTGCACCGAACCGCAACCACCCACCGTAGACCTTCCGCACCGCTACACCCCCGGCACACGGCCGGGGGCGCGGCCACCGAGTGTGTTCCTGCCCGACGGCACGGCGCTGTTCGACATGTTCGGGCTGGGTTTCACCCTGCTGCGATTCAACGACAACCTGGATGTGCGGGCTTGGGTGACCGCGGCCGCCGACCGTGGCATGCCGCTGACCGTCCGCGATGTCCGCGACGAGCACACTCGCCGCCTCTACGAACGCGACCTGGTCCTCATCCGGCCCGATCACCATGTCGCCTGGCGCGGCACTGCCTCCCCGGAGCGGCCCGACCGGATTCTCGACCGCGTCCGCGGCGCCGACCCCGCAGGGACGAAGGGCCTGCGCCTGGTCGAGTCCGTGAGCCGAATTCGCAAGTCGGGCACCGTCATACCGATCACCCGCACCATGGAGGGCTCGCCGTGATGAATATCTGGCTCTGGGTACTGCAAAGCGTGCTCGCAGCCGTCTTCGCGGCCGCCGGACTGTACAAACTCCTCGCGCCGCGCGCCGCGCTCGCCGACAATCTCGGCGACTGGGTGAACGCGGTGCCCGCCCCGGTCGTCAAATCGCTGGGGCTGGTGGAAGCGCTCGGCGCGATCGGGTTGATCGCGCCCGCCATCACCGGGATCGCGCCGATCCTCACGCCGATCGCTGCCGTCGGCGTCGGTGTTGTCATGATGGGTGCGATCGCCGTGCACGCCCGCCGCGGCGAGTACGTCCAGATAGAGGGCAACTTTGTGCTGGCCGTGATGGCGGTGGCCGTGGCCTGGGGGCGGTTCGGCCCTTATGCGTTCTGATCGCTGGAAGGAAGGCGCACAGATGAGTGATATCGCCGGAGCCCACACCGATCTGCACAGCGAGCAGGGCGCGCGCAAGGGTGAACACCCGGGCCGGTCCCGCAATCCGGTGATCAAGGTGCGTGACATCGCGTGGCTGGAATTCGACAAGCCCGACCTCGCGCGGGCCGAGGCGTTCGCCAACGCCTTCGGTTTCGCCACCGCCGCACGAACCGACAGCGAACTGCGGTTGCGGGGCGCCGATCCCGGCGCACCCTGTGCGATCGTCCATCGCGGCGATACCCGCTTCCGCGGAGTGGCCTTCACCGCCGCCGCGGACTCCGACCTGTTGCGGCTGGCCGATGCCACCGGCGGCCGGACCCGGCGGCTGCCGGAGTCGATCGGCGGGATGAGCGTCGATCTCGTGGACCCGAGCGGCATGCCGGTGCGTGTCGTCGCCGGAACACACCCGTTGCCAGCGCTGACGGCGCAGCGAGCGCACACCTTCAACGCAGGTCACGACGTGAGCCGTATCAACACCACACAGCGGCCGCCACGAGTACCGACCACGGTGCAGCGGCTCGGGCACGTGGTGCTGCAGAGCACCCGATACCTCGCGGCGCTCAACTGGTATCTCGACACCCTCGGGATGATCGTCAGCGACTTCCTGTTCTTTCCCGGCCAGCGCGACCGCGGCCCGGCGATGAGTTTCCTGCGCTGCGACCGCGGCGCCACCCCGGCCGATCACCACACCCTCGCCCTTGCCCTGGGGCCGGCGAACCGGTATCTGCATTCGGCCTATCAGGTGTCCGACATCGACGCGCTGGCCGCGGGCGGTGAATACCTGAAAGACCATGGCTACCAACGCTCCTGGGGCATCGGCCGCCATATTCAGGGCAGCCAGATCTTCGATTACTGGCGCGACCCCGACGGCCTGCTCGTCGAGCACTTCACCGACGGCGACATGTTCGACAACACCCTCGAACCCGGCTGGGCGCCGTTCACCGCTTCCGGTCTGGCCCAGTGGGGTCCACCCGCCACCCGTGACTTCCTCGGCACCACCCCCCACCATCTGCGCGACGAAGCCCGTTCGGTGCTCACGGCGCTGACCGCGAACAACGAATTCGACCTGTATCGCCTCCGCGGATTGTTGAAAGTCGCCACCTCATGACCATCTCCATCCTGCGCACCGCCGACGCCTGGTGGGTCGATACGCCCGCGGGCGCACTCGAAATCGACACCACCGCGACGACAACCGCCGACCTGCTGGCCGATCGCGCCGCGATCGCCGCCGCCCGCACCGCCGACCCCGTGCCCGTGGCCGGCCTCGAGTGGCGGTCACCGGTCACCACGCCGTGCCGGGTAGTCGCCCAGATGACGAATTACACCTCGCATGTCATCGACGCCGGGATGAACCCGAAAACCGTGCCACTGACCTTCTTTCGCAAGTCCTCGGCATCGATCACCGGTCCGTTCGACCGGATCGTCAAACCTCCGCACGTCCGGCTGCTCGACTACGAGGTCGAGATCGGGCTGGTCATCGGCCGCGACATCCCCGTCGGCACAACGATCACCGAATCGAATTTGGCCGACTACGTCGCCGGCCTCGTGGTCACCAATGACATCTCCGCCCGCGACATTCAGCTACCCCAGACCCAGTTCTACGAAGCGAAGTCCTATCCCAGCTTCACGCCGGTCGGACCGGCGCTGGTCCTGCTGTCCGGTGATGAGTTCGAACGGTTCGACGATCTGCGGCTACAACTGCGCGTCAACGGCGAACTGCGCCAAAACTCCCTTGTCGGCGCCGACATCATTTACCACCCGCTACAGGCATTGCAGTCACTCAGCCGTTTCCAAGACCTCGCCGCCGGTGACTTGATCCTTACCGGCACACCCGCAGGCACTGCGCTGAGCGCGCCCCCCAAACCGGTCGAAATCCTCGCCGCCCTCATGCCACCGGCGGTGAAATGGAAAGCGTTCGTCAAGCGCCAGGCCCGCAAGCTCGATTACCTGCAGCACGGTGATGTCGTGGAATCCCGGATCGGCACCGACGATGGTGCCATCGACCTCGGCACCCAACGCAACACCGTCACCTACACATGAGCACGTGCCCGGCGCGCGCCTGAGTTTCCCGAAGTCTCTACTACAGACTGTCGTTACGTCGTAGGATCGGGGAGACGATACCGCGAGAAGTAAAGGGGAGCGCGGAAGTGAGAGCGCTGAAAAGGCTTTGGCACTATCTGAAGGCGTTCGGGAGTGCGCGGCGCAACCGAACCGATCTGGCCGGATGGTTGATTCGCAGGCCGCAGGTGTTGATCGGCACCATGGTGTACGAAACCGTGCTGATGTTTTCCAACCGGCTCGAGCCGCGGCTCAAGGAGTTGGCCGAGCTGAAGGTGGCCGGGTTGGTGAATTGCGAATTCTGCCTGGATATCGGTTCGGCCCTGGCGAATTCGGCCGGGCTGTCCGAGCGCCAGATCACCGACCTGCCGAAATACAAATCCAGCGACGCATACAGCGAGCTCGAGAAACTGGTGCTCGCCTACGCCGAAGCGGCCACCGCCACCCCACCACCCCTCGATATCGCGGACCTGCGCACCGAACTGCTCACCCACCTGTCCAAGGGCCAACTCGCCGAGCTGGCCGCCACCATCGCCTGGGAGAATCAGCGAGCCCGCCTGAACCAGGCTCTCGGCGTCCGCCCCACCGGCATGGCCGACGGTATGGCCTGCGCCCTCCCGGAACCACGCAGCGCTTAATCCGTAACGGGCGCAGCGTCCATCGATCCGGTTATCGGGAAATTACCCGAAACTGATGGCGGGCCAACCGATTTCGGTGGTCGGCGACCATACGCTTGTGTGCGGAATCTGCACCCGCAGCCATTCCATACCCGTACCGGAGGGTCAGGCGATGGGTCGGTCCGTTGCGAAACGAGCGGTGATAGTCGGCTGCGCAACGCTTTTCGCGTTCGGTCCGGAAGCGATCCCGGTGGCGGCCGCGGGCCCGCCCGCCGGGATAGCACCGAATGATCTGGTGACGGCGCTGTCCCGCGATCTTGCGCTGACCTTTCCGGAATATTTGCAACGCGCCGACACCGCCCAGCGACTGGCCGAATTCGAAAGAACCGCGCGCGCAAGCTATCCGACGGTCGTGCGGGGCGTGCACCTCGACAAGGCCGGACGCCCGGTCGTGACGCTCACCGGCGGATCCTCGAGCGATGCGGCACGCGCTGCCACCGAGGCCGCGGGGTTCACCGTCGAAACAGCGTCCCAGAATTCGGCGGCAGGCGCGGACGCCACCCCGATCGCCGACGATGTCGCGGCGGCCAGCGACGAAATGCCAAGCCCCGTAGCGGCTTCCGAGCCCGAAGTGCTGGGCGGGACCTACTTCTACACCATCCGTGACCGGATAGTTTCCCGCTTCTGTGTGACGGCCTTCAACGGCACCGACCGAGACGGCAACGCCATCGCCATCACCGGCACCCATTGCGATCGGACCGGGCCGCCGGACCCGCCGGGCACCCCGTTCATCCCGATACCCGCACCACCCGATGCCCCTCCTGACCCCAATGTGGCCTGGGTATTACCGGCCACAGCCGGGCAGTTCGCCACCTCCCCGCTCGGTCCCCGGATCGGGATCCTGCGTACCCCACCGATCGATGTGCCGCTCGATTACGGGATCCTGCGCCTCGATGAAGCGGTCGGAAATCGCTTCCGCAACAACCTCATCGGAGTCGGCACGGGCACATCGATAGCGATCGACGGTATCGCGGACCCCGTAGTCGGCGCACCCATTTGCAGAGCCAGCCCGATCTCCGGATTCACCTGCGGCACAGTGACAAAGGTAGATGTCAATCCAGCGCGCCGCCGATCACCCGGGCGAAATCTCGAGCACGTAGCCGCTGCGACGGTCGGCTTTCTGACGCTGCCCGGCGATTTGGGCTCACCGGTCATCAGCGGAACCAAAGCGCTGGGTATCGTTTCCATAAACTCGGGGGCCACCAGCAACAATATCGTCATTCAGCCGATTCGTCCGGTGCTGGAGGCAAACCCCGGGCTGACATTGTTCACGCGCGAAGAACGTTGAGCCGGACCGAATCCCGCTGATCACGGCTTGCGGTTCTGGAGTTCCGATTCCAGTGTGGCAACGTCGTGTTCGACCGTGACGATATTCCGGACAGTCCGGTACCCGATCTGGTGGTTGACCCGGATCATCTGGCTGTTGGTGGTGGCCGACGAGGTGATGATCCACTTCAGCCGCGGTTTGTCGGCCACCACCCACCGCACCATCCGAGCCTTCATGCACCGGCCCAGCCCGTGCCCGCGGTGCTCGGCCAGCACTGCGGTATCGCCCTGGCGCGCCTGATCCGAATTATGCGGGTACAGCATCAATTCCGTGATGCCCGCCACCGCGCCGGTTTCCTCGGACACCGCGACGACCACCCGCGTCTCTATGCCCATCTCCCGAAGGTGGGCCTCCTCCTGGCGCACCCGCCCTGCCGTCCAATCCGGGATCTGATATCCCATCAGGTCCCAGCCCGGCAGGTCGAGGATCGCGCCCTTCGCGTGCGCATATGACGTCACCAACTTCTCGGGTGCGGCACCTATCCAGCGTTCCAGCCGGTATCCGGGAGGCGTGTCCACCTCCCATATCGACGAGTCCACCTCCGCGAACACCAGCCGCTGCGACACGGCGGAGTGCACTTGCCGGAATCCCAATGAGGCGGCCCAGAGAGCACCGGCACCACCCTGTGGCACCGCCCAGCCCTGTATCAGCCTCCGCCCGTCAGCGCGCAATGCCGACACGACGGTCGCCAGCAATCCGGTGCCGATTCTCCGGCGACGGAACTCGGGATGCACCATGATCTCGGTTATCCCGAGATGGGTATTCTCCGCGCCGAGGAATCCGACCCTGGCGAATCCGACCAGCCTGCCTGCCGCGTGCGCTGCCCAGTATCTCGGTGGCCGGTAGGCGGCCGGTGGATTCTGCAAATCCCCGACGGCGGTCGCGCGGTCCATGGGCGGCTGATCCGGCTTGTCCAGCGCAGAGCTGGCCAGCACGAGGCGGTGATAGTCGGCGAGATCCGCATCGCTCGCCTGGTTCGCGTCGAACTCGCTGATTTCCGCACTTGCCTTCACAAGGTCCCCCCATATTTCCGACCGACCCTGAATTTGAATGGTGGCCAAAGGATTACGGCTGCCATTCATAATACGACGCGACCGCGGGTTGGCCGGTGTAACCGGGTCCGGCCCGATCGTCGGCACCTAGGTAGGTGGCCGGGAAGCGTATGGATCGCGGGCCGCGGCTCGAAATGCGGTGGCGGCGGCGGTCATACGTCAGATCTGCCGCACGCAGTACGGCCAGTACCCGGCTGGCCGCCGAGGAACCGTCCGCGTGCCGGATGGTGTCCGGGTCGAAATCGGCGGTGAAAGTGCCATGTGGGGCAAGCCAACTCACCATGGCTGCGAGCAGTGCGAGTTTGTCGCCGATGTAATGCAATCCGTGTACGCAGGTGACCAGGTCGGCGGGCCCGTCCGGGTGCCAGGTCGTGGCTGGGGTCGTGCTGAAGCGAAGCCGGGACGTGCGCGGCGGGGCCAGGTAGTAGTCGACGAGATCGACTCCGAGCAACCGCACGTCGGCGTCGGGCAGTTCACTCGCGAAGCGCTCCTCGGCCGTCAGTAGTGCCCGCCCGGATCCGCAGCACACGTCGATCCAGGTCACTGTGGAAGCCGGTGCGGCGCAATTGGTTTCGACGAGCCGCTGATAAGGGTCGAAGCCGAGTTCCTTGGCGTAGCTGTTCGGTCCGGACAGCCCGCGGCCGCGGTTCATCGCGTTGTTCGCGACGACCGATGATCGTTCGAGCGCGGCATCGTCGAGCAGGCGGCGGGAATCGGGCGGCACCCCACCATCTTTGCGCCGATTCGACGGTGGCGGGCGGAATCGGAGCACCGTCAGCGGATGACGTCGTCGGCGCGGGGTTCGATGGTGGAGGGCGGCACCAGATTCCAGTGTTCGAGTTGTTTGCGGATCTGTTCGGCGGCGTCGATATTGAGTGGGCCGCTGGTCCACATGGCGTAGGGGAGGTTGAGGAAGCGGTTCTCGGTTACCGCGCGCAGTCGGTTGATACCCGGTTTGGCGCGCAGCAGTGCGACCTTCTCGGCGAAGGACTGGGGTGGGTAGTCGACGAACATGATGGCGTCGGGATCGGCCGCGGCAAGCCGTTCCCAGGATGTCTTCACCCAGGTGTCCGGCACGTCGGCGAGCACGTTGCGCCCGCCCGCGGCCTCCAGGATCGCCTGTGGCGCACCGTAATCGCCACTGGACATGATCGAATCGCTCGCGCTGTCGAACAGGAAGATGTTCGGGCGGCGCTCGGCCTGCGGCGCGGCGCGCAGCGCGGCCAGCCTGCGATCGAGGTCGGCGGTGAGTTCGCTGGCGCGTTCGGCGCGGCCGGTGATCGCGCCGAGGTTGGTCAGGTCGGTGCGCAGCGCGGTCCACGGCTCGACCAGCCCGCGCTGGCGCTCACCGGGGTGCTGACGGCAGCTCTCGGTAAGTACGTAGGCGGCGATTCCCTGCTTGCGCAATGTGTCCGGGGTCAGGTTCTTGGCCTCGTCGTATCCGTAGCTCCAGCCCGCGACCATGACATCCGGCCGCTGGGCAAGCACGGTCTCCAGCGACGGATACCCGGGGGCAACGGATTTCAACGCGTCGACGGCGGGACCGTAGTGCCTGCGCAGGGTTTCCGCATCGCGTTGCAGGCTCGACACCGCCGCCACGGAATCGGTCGCGCCCAGTGCGAGCGTCATCGAGATCAGGTTGCCGTCGTTGACGAACATCCGTTTGGCGACCGGAAAGCGTTGTTCCGCATCGCAATTGCGAACGGTCAGCGTGCCTGCCGCGGTCGATTGCCCGCCGCATGCGGTCAGGATCAGCGCGATGGCGAGCAGTACGGGTATGCGTTTCATGATCTGGCCTCCCGTGCCGTGATGATGAGATGGCTTGCGCCGGTATCCGGTTCGGGCACGCGCAGTGCGCGCACTCCGAAGACGGTGTCGAGCACCTCCGGTCGCAGCGCCGTCTCGGGTGGGGCGAGCGGATGGGCGGCGCCATTGTGCAGCACCAGGATCCGGTCGCAGTACCGGTCGGCCAGCGCCAGCTCGTGCAGCGCCATGACGACGGTGCGGTCGAGGTCGCGGGCCGCGGCGAGCAGTTCCAACCGGTGCGTGATGTCCAGGTGGTTGGTCGGCTCGTCCAGCAGCAGCACCGGCGTTTCCTGAATCAGGGCCCGCGCCAACAACACCCGCTGCCGCTCACCGCCGGAGAGCCGGTGCACCGGCCGGTCGGCGAAGCCGGCGAGATCGACCGCCGCCAGCGCCTCGGCCACCATCGCGCGCTCGCGCCGCGACCCCGCGCCCCACGGCGGCAGATACGGTGTGCGGCCGAGCGCGACGACCTCACCCGCGAGCAGGTCCGTCGGCGGCTGCTCGTCCTGCGCGACGAGTGCGACGGTGCGTGCCCGCTGTCTGCCCGAAAGGTCGTGCAGCACTTGACCGTTCACCAGCACTCGGCCGAGCGCCGGTTTCCGCACGCCCGCCAGGACGTGTAGCAACGTCGATTTGCCGGTGCCGTTGGGGCCGACGATGCCGATCGTCTCACCGGGCCGAATCGTGAACGACACCCCGGACAGCACGGTTCGCCGCCCGGCCGCGCAGGCCAGTCCATCCACCGTGATCTCGGCCGGTTCCGGTGCGGCACTGGAGATCATGCCGCGCCGAACCGGTACTGCCGCCGTCCCAGCAGCACCAGGAACGCGGGCGCACCGATCAACCCGGTCAGCACGCCCACCGGAATCTCGGTCGGCCGCACCAGGATTCGGGCGGCGGCATCGGCGATCACGAGGAACAACGCGCCGCAGAGCGCGCAGACCGGCAGCAGGCTCCGGTGTCGCGGCCCGACCAGCAGCCGGGTGGCGTGCGGCACCACCAACCCCACGAACCCGATGCCACCCGACACCGCGACGAGCACGCCGACCAGCACCGCGAGCAGCCCGAACAGTCCGATCCGCAGCTCACGCACCGGAACCCCCACCGCCGCAGCGGTATCCGCGCCGAGATGCAGCGCGTCGAGCCAGCCACCGGCCAGGCACAGCGTCGCCGCGCTCACCGCGACAACGCCGAGCGGCAGCGCGATCCGCGTCCAGTCCGCGCCCGACAGGCTGCCGAGCAGCCAGAACAGCACCGATTGCGCGGCGGCCGGATCGGCGCTGCGGAAAATCAGATAGCTGCTGAACGCCGCGAAGGCCGAGCCGAGGACGGTGCCGGTGAGCACCAGCCGCAGCGGCGTCAAACCGCCCTGCGCGACGGCGATCAGGAATACCAGCGCCGCCGCCGCGAACGCCCCCACCAGCGCGCCGCCGGACAGCGCCCACACCTCAGCGCTCGCGAACAAGCCGGTGGTGATCACCGCCGCCGCACCGACGCCGGCGCCGGAGGACACCCCGAGCAGATACGGATCGGCCAGCGGATTGCGCACCAGTGTCTGCATGGCCGCACCGGCCAGTGCCAGACCCGCGCCGACGATCGCCGCGAGCACGGTGCGCGGCACCCGCAGCTGCCACACGATGGTGTCCAGTCCGGGATCGGCGGGTGTGCGGCCGGTCAACCGATGCGCGAGCACGTCGACGACGGATCGGACGGGCAGGGTTTCGGCGCCGAATCCGGTGGCGGCCACCATCGCGGCGATCAGCAGCAGCGCCAGCACGGTCAGGGCGATCGATGTCCGGACGCGGATCATCGCGGCTCCACAGGCAAATCGCGGCCTTTCGAGTTCGTTTCGGCGGGGGAGGTCTGACTTTCGCCCGTGGGCGATCACAGTGGCGCGACCGTTCCGGATTCGAACCGGATTCCCGCACCCGCCGATAATGACGCCCGAACTCTACCGGCCGGTTGGATTTCCGCGACACACCGGGGGCTTTTGGCGAGCTCTCCGACCCATCCATACCCTGAAGACATGTTGCCGATGGACGAGCGGCACCCGTCCACCGTCAGCGATTGGGATGACGCGCGTCGCCGGGCCCGCCTGCGGGAAACCCGCATCGGACACGATTGGCACCGGTTGCGCCGCACCCGACTGGCACTACTGCGGGTTGCCGCGCTGATGCTGGCCGTGCTCATCGTGGTCGGCTACTACTGGACCGCCGACGTCAACCCGGAGCGGGAACGCCTGGCCCGCACCCGGCCGTCCATCATCGCCGTCAACACGCCCGCCGATCCGAAGAACTGGGATACGGTCGTCGTCGATATGGTCGGGCTCGGAAATCTCGACGCCACCAGTACGGCCGCGGCCCTGCCCGCACTCGACCAGATCGGGATGGTGTGGGCGATCCGCTACGACAATCAAGGTATCGACACCAAGGTCATCGCCGACCTGATCGTCCGTGCCGCCGAGCAGGCGGCGCTGAAAAACATTGTGCTGATGGGCCACAGCATGGGTGGGGTGATCGCGCTGGAGGTGGCCAAGCACATCCGCAACGAGAGCGATCGCAGGCTGGTCGGCGTCATGCTGGACTGCACGCCGGTGGACCTGAACGCGGTGCGCCCGGAGAGTCGCAGCGCGGGAGAGGATCTGGTGCGCTGGGCGGGTTGGCTGCCCGGCGCGCGGGAGAGCCGGCTGCTGCGGATACTCGCGGAAACCTATGCGCGCCGCGACCGTTTCCTGGGCGTGAGCCCGGAAGGCTTGCCCGACATCGGGTTTCGCGCGCTGCGCGATGTCGAGGTGGAGATACTGCGGGATAAGATCCTGTCCCGCGACGTGGCGAGCAACGGCCTGATCGAGGCCCAGTTCGCCGCCATCGTGGCGGGCGGCGCGGCGGACGACCTGCGCTCGCTCGCCCGCCCGCTGGACGGAAAGCCGCGCCCCGCAATCATTTTCATCCGCCCGCGGGATCCGGACCGGGATATGGTGGTGGACGACGAATACTCACACCGGGTGCTGATCGATATCTCCGGCGGGGTGAACGGCACCCTGCTCGTGGCATTCACCAGGACCGGGGGTCACGCCAACCCGATCTCGCGTCCGGTGGAGTACAACGACATCATCGAGAATCAGATCCTGCCGTTCGTCCAGCGGTATCAGCTGCAAATGCGGAACGCGAGCGGCAACGCGGCCGGACCGCACTGAATTCAGCGCACCCGCTCGCCGAGCAGATGCCGCACACCGGCGATGAACAGCTGCAACCCGAAATCGAAACGTGCGGTGGCATCGGGTGTTTCGTACAGCGGCGAGGCATCCTCGGTGAGGGCGCCCGCGGAGTCCATCTGCATCCGCGACTGCTCGTCGACCGTCTGGCCGAGCACGTAGTACAGCACCGTGAATCCGGCCAGCTCCGCCTCGTGGCGCGGCATTCCGGCGCGAATCGCCGCGCCCACCAAGCGTTCTCGGCCCTTGCTCGTGGTCAGCCTGGAGGCGTAGGTGGCCGAGACCAGTTCGGCGCCGTCGCGGTAGGCGAGCAGGCAGCCGCGCAGCCGATGTGCGAGTTCGCCGATCTGGCCGGACCATTCGGTCGCGGTGACCGGATCCTCCATCGGCGCGAGTATCTTGTCGGCCACCGCGCCGAGCAGCGCCTGTTTATTCGGGAAATGCCAATACAGCGCCCCCGGCTGCACCTGGAGCGATCCGGCGAGCCTGCGCATGGTCAGATCGGCGAGCCCGTACTGGTCGAGGATGGCGATGGCGCCGTCGACGACGTCGGCCCTGTGCAGCTGCACCCGAACTCCTCCGCTCCCTGATCGCCGCGTGCGCGATCGTGTTTTGACTCACTGTGGACGCTACCCTAGCCTGAACGCTGTTCAAGTTTCACGGCAGCGCTGTTGAATGAAACGGCCCAGAAGGGATTCGCGCAGTGACCCAGGCACCCGTCCACACCGACATTCTGGCGGTCGCCCGCGAGCAGGTGCTAGAGCAGGGCGTCGGATTGACCATGGAGCAGACCCTCGAGGTGCTCCGGCTCACCGACGACCGGCTGGCGGATCTGCTGGCGTTGGCGCACGAGGTGCGCATGAAGTGGTGCGGTCCCGAGGTCGAGGTCGAGGGCATCATCAGCCTCAAGACCGGCGGCTGCCCGGAGGACTGCCACTTCTGCTCGCAGTCCGGGTTGTTCCAGTCCCCGGTGCGCGCGGCCTGGCTCGATATCCCGAGTCTGGTGGAGGCGGCCAAGCAGACCGCCAAGACCGGCGCCACCGAATTCTGCATCGTCGCCGCCGTGCGCGGGCCGGACGAGCGGCTGATGGCTCAGGTCGCGGCGGGCGTCGAGGCGATTCGCAACGAGGTCGACATTCAGGTCGCCTGCTCGCTCGGCATGCTCACCCAGGAACAGGTCGACCAACTCGCCGCGATGGGCGTGCACCGCTACAACCACAACCTGGAAACCGCGAAATCGCATTTCCCGAATGTGGTCACCACGCACACCTGGGAGGAGCGCTGGGACACCCTGCGCATGGTGCGCGAGGCCGGTATGGAGGTGTGCTGCGGCGGCATCCTCGGCATGGGCGAGAGCCTGGAGCAGCGGGCCGAATTCGCTTCGCAGCTGGCCGAATTGGCGCCCGACGAGGTGCCGCTGAACTTCCTGAACCCGCGGCCGGGCACCCCCTTCGGCGATTTGGAGGTGCTGCCCGCGGCGGAGGCGTTGAAGGCCGTGGCCGCCTTCCGGCTCGCGCTGCCGCGGACCATTCTGCGCTTCGCGGGCGGGCGCGAGATCACCCTCGGCGACCTCGGCGCGAAGCAGGGCATCCTCGGCGGCATCAACGCCGTCATCGTCGGCAACTACCTGACGACGCTCGGCCGCCCCGCCGAAAAGGATCTGGATCTGCTCGGCGAACTGAAAATGCCGATCAAGGCGCTCAACGAAACGCTGTGAATTCCGGTGCCATGAGTACTGTCATGGGTATGGACGAGCGCTACAACCCGTTCACCGGCAAACGGATCGAGCAAGGGCTCGAGAATCCGGTCCCCACCGCCGCCGCGCTGGGACTGGAACCGCCGCGCTACTGCGAACACTGCGGCAGGCGGATGATCGTGCAGGTACACCCCGAGGGGTGGTGGGCCAAATGCTCCCGGCACGGCGTAATCGATTCGGCCGGACTGGAATTGCGCTAGTGGGGGCGCGCGAGGTACGAGCGGGAGTTTTCATCGTCGGCGCGATCCTGCTGGCCAGTGCGGTCGGCGGGGCGCTGTGGGGCTGGTTGGCGCCCGCCGAACAATTCCTCGTCGTCGAGCCGGGACGCGGCGCGGCGCTGACGGGGGAGAGCGTGCATCAATTCGACGCGGTGGCCGTCTTCCTGCTGATCGGCGCGGTCACCGGGTTCCTGTCCGCCGCGGCGGCGTGGCGCTGGCGCGGCGCGCGTGGGCCGGTCATGCAGCTCGCGCTGCTCGTCGGCTCGTTCGCGGGCGCGGTGGTGATGGGGAAATTCGGCGAGCAGGTGGCGCAGTGGCTGCATCAGCGGCCGCACGATCCGGCCGTCGGCCAGATCGTTTCGCTACCGCCGGAATTGGGCACATGGCCGGCGTATCTGATTCAGCCGCTGGTGGTCTCGCTGGTGGTGTTCTTCCTCGCCGTGCTCAGCCCGACCGAGGATCTGGGCACCGGGAACTACCGCTGGTTCGGCGACCCTGAAAGTCCGGACGCCGCAGGCACTTACGAACCTTATCCGGTGTACACCCCGTACGGCCCGGTGGGCGATGCCGGGGTGAACACCGGAACCGATTCTCGCTGAACCGCTTCGGTCGCGTTCAGCGGAACGGCGGTTCGTCGAAGGTGCGCAGCTTGCGGGAATGCAGCCGGTCGCCCTCCGCGCGAAGCAATTCCACCGCGTTGATGCCGATCTGGAGATGTTGCGAGATCGCGCCCTCATAGAACCGGTTGGCCTGACCGGGCAGTTTGATCTCGCCGTGCAATGGTTTGTCCGATACGCACAGCAGCGTCCCGTACGGCACCCGGAATCGGTAGCCCTGCGCGGCGACGGTGGCGCTCTCCATATCGATCGCCACCGCCCGGCTGAGGCTGAACCGCAGCGCGGACGCGGAATAGCGCAGCTCCCAGTTGCGGTCGTCGGTGGTCACCACGGTGCCGGTGCGCAGCCGCCGCTTGACCTCCGCGCCGGGTAAACCACTCGCCGCCTTCGTCGCGTCGTACAGGGCGCGCTGCACCTCGGCGATATTGGGAATCGGAATGTCCGGCGGCAGTACCGAATCCAGCACGTGGTCGTCGCGCAGGTAGGCGTGCGCCAGCACATAGTCGCCGATCGCCTGGCTCTCCCGCAGCCCGGCGCAGTGGCCGATCATCAGCCAGGCGTGCGGGCGCAGCACCGCGAGATGGTCGCAGATGGTTTTCGCATTGGACGGCCCGACGCCGATATTCACCAGCGTGATACCGCGTTTGCCCGGCGCCATCAGATGCCATGCGGGCATCTGATGCTTCTGCCAGCCGAGATCGCCTGGTACATCGGTGTTTTCGGCGGTGATGACGCCGCCGCCCGCGCAGGACAGCGCATCGTATGGGCTGTCCGGATCGGCGATGCGCTCGCAGGCCCAGCGCACGAATTCGTCGACATAGCGGTTGTAGTTGGTGAACAGCACGAACGGCTGGAAATGTTCGACCGGCGTCCCGGTGTAGTGGCGCAGCCGGGCCAGCGAGAAATCGGTGCGCAGCGCGTCGAAGTGGTTGAGCGGGAACAGATCTCCCGAATTGAATATGCCGTCGGCGGTCTCGTCGCCGATATTCGCCAGGTCGGTGGTCGGGAAGTGCCGCGCGATGGCGGCGCTCAGCGACCGGTCCGGTACCAGCGAATCGTCGATGACGTACGGGAACGGAATCTCCTGCCGCGAGGGCAGCACCTCGATCCGCACCCGGTAGTCCCGTTCGATCGTCGCCAACTGTTCGGCCAGGTAGGAGCGGAACAGGTCAGGGCGGGTGACGGTCGTCGCGTAGCTGCCGGGGCGGGTGAATCGGCCCCATGCGCGCGATCTGTTCTTCGGCTGTTCCGCCCCATCCCAGCTCAGGCGCAGTTCCGGATAGACGAACAGTCCAGCGGCCCGCGCGCTCGGGTCCGGCGGGGTGCCGTGTTCGACGAATTCGGCCAGCGCCTGACGCAATGCGGCGATCGATTGCCGGTACAGCCGGTCGAGGGCGTCCAGCGCTTCGGCTCCGGTCAGCGCGGTGGGCACGGTGGCTCCTTCGGGTCGTTCGAAGTACTAGTCGGTCTGATTCGACCCTATGCGGGTCGCATCGCCGACGCACACCCGTTCGGCTTCGGCCCGAAAATAGGTGGAGAGTCCGGGAATGCCCGGTTATCCTGATCCGTTCTATATTCGGGAAATCCGGAACGGGGAGGTCCGATGGTCAAGGTGAGTGAGCGCGCGCCGAGCGGTGCGACGCTCGAAAATCCAACGGAGCGCGCCGATCTCACCGCCTGGCGGCGGCGGGACGCGCTGCGGCGCAGCAGTGCGGCCCAGCCGCTGCCGAACAAACGGCGGTATCGGCGGGGGAGTAAGCATCGCAAGGCGGCGTTGGAGGCATGAGGGCCCGGTCCGGAGGGACCGGGCCTTTTACGTTGTGGCGCAAGGCGGTTCAGGCACGCGGGCGTAGGGCCGCGAACTCGTCGGTGACCCGGATGCCCGAGTCGGTGTAGCGGTACACGGCGGCCGGTCGCCCGCCCGCGCGGCCGGGGGCGCGCGTCTTGCCAGTGGGGGTTATCACATCACGGCGGGTGAGCACGCGCTGCAGGTTGGTCGTGTCGACGTCGTAACCCAGTGCTGCGCAATAGATTTCGCGCAGTGTCGACATGGTGAAATCGGCGGGAGCCAGTGCGAAGGCGATATTGGTGTACGAGAGTTTGGCCGCGAGGCGGGTGCGGGCGTGCTCGACGACGATGCCGTGGTCGAAGGACATGGCAGGCAGCGCGGAGACCGGATGCCACGCGGTATCGCCGGGGAGTTCCGGCTCGGCGGTGAGCGGGACGAGGCCCAGATAGGCCGACGCGATGCGCCGCGGTCCCGGGACGCGGTCCGGCGCGCTGAAGACCGAGAGTTGCTCGAGGTGTGCCAGCTCGCGCACGTCGACCTTCTCGGCGAGCTGGCGGCGCGCGGAGGTGTCGAGGTCCTCGTCATCGCGCAACCGACCGCCCGGTAGCGACCAGGTGCCCTTCTGTGGGTCGAGCGCGCGCTCCCAGAGCAGTACCGCCAATTCGGGGCGCTGGGTGCGTTGCAATGTCTGCGCCGCCGGGGAGGAAATGTTCTTACCTGCGGTGATGTCGGCGGGGAAGCGGCGAACCTGGAACACCGCGGTGAGCGTTTCGTGGATGGTGCTACTATGGGGCACGTTTTCGATTATAAGTCGAAAACCTGGTTTGGTGCGAATCGGCGCTGTCGCCGACCGCACGAGGAAGGGAGCCATCATGGCGACTTCGGCTACGAAGCAGGCGCCCCCGCTATCGGGGCAGGTGTTCGACGGGCCCGGCGGATACACGGGCGTCGAGGCGACCCCCGAGTGGGCGAACGAGGTCAAGCGACTCGCCCGCGAACGCAACGCGACGATCCTGGCGCACAACTACCAGCTGCCGGAGATCCAGGATGTGGCCGACCATGTGGGCGATTCGCTCGCCCTGTCCCGCATCGCGGCGGACGCCCCCGAGGACACCATCGTGTTCTGCGGCGTGCATTTCATGGCGGAGACGGCGAAGATCCTCAGCCCGGACAAGACCGTCCTCATCCCCGACCAGCGGGCGGGCTGCTCGCTGGCCGACTCCATCACCGCCGCCGAATTGCGGGCCTGGAAGGCCGAATTCCCGGACGCGGTGGTCGTGTCGTATGTCAACACCACCGCGGAGGTGAAGGCGCTCACCGACATCTGCTGCACCTCGTCCAACGCGGTGGACGTCGTCGCGTCCATCGATCCGGATCGCGAGGTGCTGTTCCTGCCCGACCAATTCCTGGGCGCGCACGTCAAACGGGTCACCGGCCGGGAGAATATGCACATCTGGGCGGGCGAATGCCATGTGCACGCGGGCATCAACGGCGACGAACTCACCGAGCAGGCGCGCACCCACCCCGGTGCCGAACTGTTCGTCCACCCCGAATGTGGTTGCGCCACTTCGGCGCTGTACCTGGCGGGGGAGGGCGCGTTCCCTGCCGACCGGGTGCACATCCTCTCGACCGGCGGCATGATCGACGCCGCCAAGGCCGCCAAATCGAATCAGGTGCTGGTGGCCACCGAGATCGGCATGCTGCACCAGCTGCGAAAGGCCGCGCCCGGCATCGACTTCCAGGCCGTCAACGACCGGGCCTCGTGCAAATACATGAAGATGATCACCCCGGCCGCGCTGCTGCGCTGCCTGGCCGAGGGGCGCGACGAGGTGCACGTCGATCCGGAAACCGCTGCGCGCGGCCGTGATTCGGTGCTGCGGATGATCGCGATCGGCAATCCCGGTGGTGGTGAGTGAGATATGGATATCGGGACGATCGCCTGGGAGGCCGAGGCGGATCTGGTGGTGGTCGGCGGCGGCGTCGCCGGCCTCACCGCCGCCCGCACGGCATCGCTGCGCGGCCTGCGGGTGCTCACGCTCAGCAAGGGCGGGCCGAACGACACCTCGACCCAATACGCCCAGGGTGGGATCGCGGTCGTTGCGCCGCACGGGGATTCGGTGGACTCGCATCTGCAGGACACCATGGAGGCCGGGGCCGGGCTCTGTGATGTCGATGCGGTGCGGTCCGTCGTCTCCGGCGGACGCGACGCCGTCGCGGCGCTCACCGATCTGGGCGCCGTCTTCGATCTCGGCCGGGACGGCCGGATTTCGCGCACCCGCGAGGGTGGGCACAGTGCGCGGCGCATCATTCACGCCGGCGGTGACGCCACCGGCGCGGAGGTGCAGCGCGCGCTGAACGCGGCCGGGCTGCCCGTGCTGTTCGGCGCGGCGGTCTGCGAGATCGTCACCGGTGCCGACGGAGTGTGTGGCGTTATCGCGGTGTCCGACAAGGGTTTCGGATTGGTGCACGCCCCCGCGGTGCTGCTGGCCACCGGAGGTCTCGGACAGTTGTACGCGCTGAGCACCAACCCGCCGGGCGCCACCGCCGACGGCATCGCGCTGGCACTGCGGGCCGGGGCGGCCGTCGCCGATCTCGAGTTCCTGCAATTCCATCCGACCGTGCTGTACACGCCGGGCGGGCTGGGCCGACGGCCGCTGATCAGCGAGGCGGTGCGCGGCGAGGGCGCGGTGCTGGTCGACGCCAACGGCGATTCGGTCACCGCGGGTGTGCATCCGCGCGGTGATCTGGCGCCGCGTGACGTGGTGTCGCGAGCCATCGCCGCCCGCATGCGGCTGCTCGGCGTCGACCACGTGTATCTGGACGGGCGCGCGATCGACGGTTTCGCACAACGCTTTCCGACGATCACCGCATCCTGTCTGGCGGCGGGCATCGATCCGAGCGTCGATATGATCCCGATCGCACCGGCCGCGCACTACCAGTGCGGCGGCGTGCTCACCGATACGGACGGACGCACCGAGGTGCCCGGCCTCTACGCCGCCGGTGAGGTGGCACGCACCGGCTTGCACGGCGCGAATCGCCTGGGCTCCAACAGTTTGCTCGAGGGTCTGGTGGTCGGCGAGCGTGCGGGCGCCGCGGCGGCCGAACGGCGCGGGATTCGCGCGCGAGTGACCGAAATCACCTGCACCGCAGGGGATTACGTCGACCGTGCGGACCTGCAGCAGCTGATGAGCTCGCATGCCGCCGTGGTGCGCGAAGGCGACGGGCTCGCGGTGGCGCTCAAGGCCATCGACGCCGCCGCGCGGCCCACCCTCACCCGGCCGGACGACGATGCGGCACACCAGATTTCGGCACTGGAGGACGCCGCGCTCACTCTCACCGCGCGCGCCCTGCTCACCGCGGCGACGGTACGCACCGAAAGCCGCGGCTGCCACACCCGATCCGACTATCCCGGCCGCGAGGATTGGCTGCGCCAGAGCCTGCCCATCCGGCTGACCCGCGAGGGTCGCCCGCAGCTCGCCGCCGCCCGGCCGCCCGCGAAGCCATAGGAGTGCCCCATGACCCTCGATCCGAATATCGACCGCGACGAGGTGCTGCGGCTGATCCGCACCGCACTCGACGAGGACCTGCGCTATGGGCCCGATATCACCACTGCCGCAACGGTTCCCGCCGACGCGGTGGTCAAGGCGGCGGTGGTGCCCCGGCAGCCGGGGACCGTCGCCGGGCTCGATGTCGGGCTGCTGGTGCTCGACGAGGTGATCGGCGCGGGCGAGTACGAGATCACCGACCGCGTTCCCGACGGAACCCGGGTGCGGCCCGGTGAATCGGTGCTCGGGCTCGTCGCGCCGACCCGCGGGTTGCTGACCGCCGAGCGCACCATGCTCAACCTGGTGTGTCACCTGTCCGGCATCGCCACCGCCACTGCCGCCTGGGTGGACGCGGTGGCGGGCACCGGCTGCGCGATCCGCGACAGCCGGAAAACGTTGCCCGGCTTGCGTTCCCTGCAGAAGTACGCGGTGCGGGTCGGCGGCGGCGTCAACCACCGGATGGGGCTCGGCGATGCCGCGCTCATCAAGGACAACCACGTCGTCGCGGCCGGTTCGGTGGTCGCCGCGCTGCGCGCGGTGCGCGAACTGGCGCCGAATCTGCCCTGTGAGGTCGAGGTGGACAGCCTCGAACAACTGGACGCGGTGCTCGCCGAGAACGTGGAACTCGTTCTGCTGGACAACTTTCCGCTCTGGCAGACGCAGGCGGCCGTGCAGCGGCGCAACGCGGTCGCACCCGCGACGAAGCTGGAATCGTCGGGCGGGCTGACCCTGGAATCGGCCGCCGACTACGCCCGCACCGGCGTCGACTATTTCGCCGTCGGCGCGCTCACCCATTCGGTGCGCGTGCTGGATCTCGGTTTGGATATGTAGCACAGCTGGCCGCCTTCGCTGAGAAGTGAAGGCGGCCAGCATGTTTCGTGCTTGTTAGCTGTAGAAGTAGTACCAGCCCGCGCCCTCGGGCTGGTTGGTGAGGTATCGGCAGGTGTAAGCGATGCCGGGGTCGCCGCCGTGGTTGGAGTGGTTCATATCCTCCGCCGTCTGGCACTGCCCCTGGCTCGGTTGCGGTCCGTGCCATGATCCGGCCGCGGCCGCTGTGGCCGCGGTGCCGACCCATATGCCGGACACCATGAGCGCACCGGCGACGATTTTCTTGAACACGGTGAAGCCTCCTTCGATCGAGATCACTGCGGCAACGCTATCGATCTCGACCGGGAGAATCCGTGGTCCTGACAAACAGTGGCAGTAGCTATGGCAGTCTCTGCCTGAAGGGATTTCGCAGATGAGCACCCGCTATGACCGAACCGGCCGCACGTATTCGCGGACCCGCCAACCGGATCCGCGCATCGCCGCCGTGCTCGATGCCGCATTGGACGGTATGGCCTCGGTCGCGAATATCGGCGCGGGCACCGGATCGTACGAACCCGCGACCACGGTGGTCGCGGTCGAGCCGAGTTCGGTGATGATCGCCCAGCGCGGGCCCGGCCTGGCCCCCGCGATCCAGTCGGTGGCCGAAAACCTGCCCATACCAACCGATTCCGTCGACGCGGCGCTGGCGATCCTGACCGTGCACCACTGGTCCGATCTCGCGGGCGGCCTGGCCGAACTGCGCCGGATCGCGCGCCGCCGGATCGTGCTGCTCACCTGGGATCACACCGTCACCCGCGAATTCTGGCTGCTGCGCGAATATCTGCCCGCCGCGGCGGAAACCGATGCGGCCCTTGCCGTTCCGGTGCCGGAGCTGGTCGCGCTGCTTGGCGATGCGACGGTCACGCCGGTCCCGGTTCCGCACGACTGCCTGGACGGGTTCGCCTGCGCGTACTGGCGTCGCCCCGAGGCGTACCTCGACGAGACCGTCCGCGCCGGTGCGTCCATGTTCGCGCTCACTCCAGAATCGCGGATGCGAGACGGCCTGGCGGCCCTGCGCGCGGATCTCGACTCCGGCGTCTGGGCCGCCCGGCACGCCGATCTGCTCGACGCGCAGACCCTCGACCTCGGCTACCGCCTGATCACCGTGGATCTCTGATTCCCTGCCCCGGTATGCGGGACCTACGTCAGGTGTGGACCGGTGCGGGCGATCAGTGGGTCGCGTCGGGCGCGCTGGCGATATCCGCGCTGGCCGCGTCGAAACTCGTTGTCGCACCGCGGTGGACCGGTGCTGCGCATGAGGCGCTGCGGATCGCGACCCTGGTCGTGCTGATCCTGTGCGTGGCCTGATACCTGGTGCTGCTGGTCGCCGAGGTGGCCCGCCCGCGCAACCGCTACGACATTCGCCGCTGGGCCACCGTGTTCCCGCTCGGGATGACCGCCGTGTCCACCCTGAATACCGGTGCGGCAGCGGGTATTCCGGCATTTTGGCCGATCGGCGATGTGCTGCTCGTCATCGCGGTCGGCGCCTGGCTGCTCACCTGCGCCGCACTCTGGAAAGCCCGCAGACCCGCGCGGTCGTGAAATCAGGCGGTGAGTTCCCGCTCCAGCGGGGTGCGGAAGCGCGGGATGGCGCGGATGTCGCCGTACCAGGCGGCCATTCGCTCGGCCTCGGCTTCGATCATCGTTTTCGCTTCGGCGCCGACATCTTCCAGCAGCCGGTAGACGATTTCGCCGTCGGGCCGCTGCGCCCAGCCGCCGACGATACGGCCGTCGGACCAGATGGTGGGGCCGACATTGCCGTTGCGGTCGAAGAGCTGCGGGCCGTGCGGGCCGAGGAACCAATCGCGGGATTGCCAGCCCATCGGCGTCGGGTCGAGGGCGGGCAGCAGCGCGACCCAGGGATCCGGCGGGGCGACCGGTTCCAGGTCGTCGGCCAGTAGCACCCCGGTGTCGCCGTCGAGATCGACTGTCGCCGTGTCGATTCCGGCGAGTGCCTGACGAACCTCGCCGAGCGTCCAGCCGGTCCACCATTTGATATCGGAGATCGGCGCCGGACCGAATGCGTCCAGCCACCGCCGGACCAGCTCGGTCCTTGCCTCCGCCGCGCCGAGCCGCGCAACCCCTTGCGGCAGCCATGATTCGATCGGCGCCCAGGTGTATTGGCTGCTGGCCCAGGTGCCGTTGGGTCTGCCGCGCACGATGCGGCCCTCGACGCCGAGGATGACCAGCACCCAGGTGGTAATGCTCGTCGGGCGCGAATAAGCCTTGCCCGGTGCGGTATTCACCTGCGTGCGCAGCCGCGGCACGTCCTTGCTCAGCTGGGCGCCGGTCGCCGAGCCGCGGGCCAGCAGCGCCTGATGGGTCTCCGCCTCGACCTCGGCCAGCCAGGCGGAAATATCGCCGCTGACGACACCCGCCTCCGCGAGGTAGCGCCCGTATACCCGGCGTTGCTTGTCCGCCAACGCATTCGCGCACGAGGCCTGCAGCACCGGCACCGAATCCGTCGGGACGACGAACATGGTGCGCCGCATGGCGAGCATGCGCAGCAGCGTGCGGTCGTCGTAGAGCGCCTTCTCGACGTGGCCCGGTTCGAGCGCGCGGCTGCGCGCGGCGACCGACAGGTGCACGGTGGCCGGGTCGGTGGCGTGCAGCGCGACCAGCGATGCGGCGATATCGGTCACCGAGTCGGTCCTGGTCGCGGCGGTGAGCCGGTGCCGGATGGCCAGCCGGGCGCGGCGCTCGGCCGCATCAATCGAACGCATAGGCGAATCGTAGTCAGTCGGCGGGTTCCCAGGCGCGAATCAAATCCAGCAGGCCCGGAAATCGTGCGTCGAGATCCTCGATGCGCACCCGGCTGCGCCGTTCCAGGCCGTACTGCTGCTGCCTGGTGACGCCCGCCTCGCGCAACACCTTGAAGTGGTGCGTCATGGTGGATTTCGGCCGGTCGATGCCGAACCAGCCGCAGGTGCGGTCGGCGTCGGGAGATTCGAGCAGCAGGCGCCGCACCATGGCCATCCGCAGCGGATCGCTCAGCGCGCCCATGATGTGTTCGAGCCGCAGGTCGGCGCGCGCGGGCTCGGGCAGCGGGCGGCCGGCCGTGCGGTCCTGGGCGGCGGTGGCGGGCATCGCGTCTCCTGAATTCGTGAACTTCTTGTACGACTTCTATCGTACAAGGTGCTACAGTTCGAATCCTGTCGTACTAGTACGAGAAAATTCGAACTTGTGGAGGATGGAATGACGACGACCCTGGCCCGCCCGTCCGCGGTGGACCTGCCGGCCCGGCGCGGCCTGATCTGGCTGTCCGCGTGGCCGGTGCTCGCGGTGTTCGTGCTGTCCAATGCGGCGACCCCGCTGTACGTCGTGTGGCAGCGCGATATGGGTTTCTCCTCCGGTGTGCTGACCGCGATCTTCGCCTGCTACATCGTCGGCCTGCTCGGCGCGCTGCTGGTGGCGGGCGTGCTTTCGGACCGGATCGGCCGTAAACCGGTGCTGCTGCCCGCGATCGGTCTCGCGGTCCTGGCCTGCGTGCTGTTCGCCACCGCGAATTCCGTTGCGGTATTGGCGCTTGCGCGACTGCTGACCGGCATAGCGGTGGGCGCGACGGTGTCGGCGGGTATGGCCGCGGTGACCGATGTCGGCGGTCCGGCGCGCAAACCGCTTGCCGCACTTGCCGCCTCCTCGGCGATGGTGCTCGGCGCCGGCTCCGGCCCACTGCTCGCCGGGCTGTTCTCGCAGCGGCTGCCGTGGCCGACCACGACCGTCTTCCTGTTCGAAATTGCGCTGCTGATCTCGGCTTTCGCGGTGGTTGCCCGGCTGCCGCTGGCGAAGGGGGCCGGTGGGCGCGGCGCCTGGATCCGCATTCCCGCAGTGCCCGCGCAGGGGCGCACGCCCGTGCTGCTCGGTATCGCGGTGTTCGCGCCGGGCATCACCGCGACCTCCTTCGTCCTCTCCCTCGGCCCATCGGTGCTGGCGCGTCTCGGGGTCGCCGATCGAGTGGTCGCGGGCGCGCTGGCCTTCGTGATGTTCCTGGGCGCCACCGGAATTCAGTTCGCGGTACGGCGCTTCCCGGTGCGCGTCATCCTGCTCGGCGGCGCGGCGGCCGCGGTGGCCGCGATGGCCGCGCTGGTGCTCGCGCTGCAGGCGGGCTCGGTGGCGCTGTTCGCGGTGGCGGCCGTGCTCGCGGGCGTCGGGCAGGGGATGGGACAGCTGGGCGGGCTGACCGCGATCAGTGCCGCGGTGCCGGGGGACCGGCTGGCCGAGGCGAACGCGGCGCAGAACATCGGCGGATACGTGCCGGCCGCAGCGCTGCCGCTGGCGACCGGATTCCTCGGTGACGCAATCGGTTTGCCCGCGGCCGCGACCGTCTTCGGCGGCGTGGTCGGCGTCGCGGCGCTGGCGGGCGCCGGTTTCGTCGCGACGCGCCGGTCGAAATGACCCGATGATTATTCGCGCCGGTGGCGGGCCTGTCTTCGATCTGCCATGCTTCCCGATACATCCGATGAATCGGGCTGGCCGCGGCTAGGAGCGTGACGAAATGCGGTGCAGATCAGTGATATTCGTCGAGCGGCGAGTGGGAATCCGATGAGCACGACGGAATTCGGCTGCCCCTATGGCACGGCGCCCTATGTGAGCTATTCCCAACTGGATGCCCTGCACGAAATGCAGCATCCCACCACCGATTCCCCGCTGGAGATGCAGTTCATCCTGATCACCCAGGTGAAGGAGCTGCTGTTCCGGATGGCATACGTCGATCTGGACGAGGCACGGAATCGGTTGCGCGCCAACGATTGTGCGCAGGCCTGCCGCGCGTTGGCGAGGGTGAGCCGGGTGCAGCGGGTGCTCCAGTCGTCCTGGGATTACCTCAACGGCATGTCGGCATCCGAATTCCTCGGATTCCGGCATGTGCTCGGCAGCGCCTCCGGCAACCAGTCGTTCATGTACCGCGCGCTGGAATTCATCCTGGGTAATAAGGACGACGAAAGTCTGGCCTACATCCGGCAATTCGGCCCATTGGCGCCGATACTCGCCCGCGAGGTCGCCGAACCGAGCCTGGACGACGAGGTGATCGCCTACCTGGGCCGGACATTCGGCGCACTGCCGACACCGAGCCGGCCGGCGCTCGAGCCCGCGGTGGAGGAGGTCTGGCTGGCGGTCTACCGGGACCCGAACCGCTACCCGGAGCAGTATGCGCTGGCCGAGGCGCTGCTGGAGGTGGCATACCAGTTCGCGCACTGGCGCTCGACCCACCTGCTCGTGGTCGAGCGCATGCTCGGCGCCAAACCCGGCACCGGGGGCACCGCGGGGCTCGACTGGCTGCGCCGGATCCGCGACCACCGCTTCTTCCCCGAGCTCTGGGCGGTCCGAACCCGGATGTGACCGCGCGCCGGAACAACGGCCGCGGCATCCGCGGTTGACTCGATGGACGGCGACGATAGGGGAGATATGAGCACACCCGGCTACCACTGGAGCGGTGCGGAGGTGGATCTCGACGCGTACCTGGCCCGGATCGGCTACACCGGTGAGCGTCTGCCGACCGTGCGCACCCTGCGCGAACTACACCGCAGGCACACCACGACGATCCCGTTCGAGAATTTCGAGATCATCCTCGGCCGCGGTATCCCGCTGGACCTGGAGACGGTGCAGGACAAGCTGATCCGCCGCCGCCGGGGCGGTTACTGCTACGAGCACGTCACGCTGTTCGCGGCCGTGCTGGAGCGGCTCGGCTTCGGCGTCACCGGATTCGTCGGCCGGGTGGTCATGGGGGCGCTCGGCGCACCGCGCCCGGCCACCCACGCGCTGTTGCGGGTCACCACCGCCGACGACGACCGGATCTGGCTGTGCGACGTCGGATTCGGCTCCGGGCCGCTGGAGCCGTATCAGCTCTGCGACGATATCCGCGAATTCCGCTCGGGCGATTGGCGGTTCCGGCTGGAATTGACGAAAGGCGAACTGGGCGAAGACTTTTGGTTGCTGCACCAATTCGGGGAGGACGGCTGGATCGTGCGCTATACGTTCACCACCACGCCGCAGTACCCGATCGATTACGCGGTCGGCAACCATTATGTGTCCACCTCGCCGCGCTCGCCGTTCACCACCCGGCCATACGCGCAGCGCTTCCACCCCGACCGGCATGTCGTCGTCGACGGCACCACCCTGACAACCCGATTCCCGGACGGCAGCGCCGAATCGACGACCATCGACCCCGCCGACCTGCCGAAAATCGTGAACGAGTTGTTCGATATCGAACTCGACGCGACCGATGTCGCCGCATTGACGCAGCGCTGGCTGATCCCAAAATGAGGGAATAATGATCGCGGGCGCCGGACGCCCCGTGGGTATGGTCGAGCGCGTGCGCAACCGTATTCGCATCGTGACCGTATTCGCGGCCGCCGCGCTGGTGCTGCCCGGCTGTTCGTCGTCGGGGCCGGATCAGCCCAAGACCGTCGCCCAGCAGTTCGCCGACGCGCTGACCCGCGACGACGTCGCGGGCGCTGCGGCGCTCACCGACGATCCGAAGACCGCGGCGGGCGTGCTCGGCCCGCTCTACGACGGCCTCGGTAAAGATGTGAAATTCGAGGTCCGCGAGATCGGGAAGGATGGCGCGTTCACGTTGTCGGCCGCCTGGAAGCTCGGGCAGGACGGCAAGCAGCAGTGGACATACACCACCTCGGGCGCCGCCGCCGACAAGAACGGCTGGAAGGTGCGCTGGAATCCGGTCACCGTCGCGCCCGGACTCGACCAGGGGCCGCTGAGCTACGGCCCGGCCTATCCCGCGAAGCCCGCGCGCGTCCTCGATTCCGCCGGCGGTGAACTGCTGTCCCAGCAGGTGGTCACCCTGGTGAATGTGGCGCCGGGCACCGACACCGCGGCCGTCGCCGCACTGCTCGCGCCGATCTCCTCGGATGTCACCGCGGCCTCGGTGCAGTCGGATATCGCTGGGGCGCAAGGGAAACCGGCCACCGTGATCACGCTCAGGGAATCGGATATCGGACCGATCCGGGACCGGCTCGCGGCCATCCAGGGCGTCACCCTGGCACCGCAGACCCGGTTGTTGCCCGATAAATCGGTGGCCTCGCAGACGCTGTCCGGACTGTCCGATCTGTGGCAGCAGGAGATGAACGCCGCCGCGGGCTGGGCGGTGCGCGCGAAAACCGCCGACGGCAGCACCGTTCGCATCGCGGGCGCGGACGCCCAACCGACGCCCGACATCACCACCACGCTGGACAGCGGTCTACAGCGGGCCGCCAAGGCCGCGCTCGCGTCGATCGACCAGCCCGCCGCGATCGTCGCGCTGCAACCATCCACCGGAAATGTGCTGGCCATGGCGCAGAACGCGGCGGCGGACGACAAGGGCCCGATCGCGCTGACCGGGCTCTACCCGCCGGGTTCGACATTCAAGACGATCACCGTATCGGCCGCACTGCAGGCGGGCATCGTGACACCGAATTCCACCGTCGGCTGCCCCGGCAAGGCGAATATCGAGGGCCGCACCATCCCGAACGACAACAACTTCGATTTGGGACAGGTCCCGCTGCACACCGCGTTCGCCCGCTCGTGCAATACGACCATGGGCAAGCTGGCCGTGCAGCTGCCGCCGGACGGTCTCACCAAAGCGGCCGCTCAGTTGGGTCTCGGCATCGACTACGTCACGCCGGGCCTCACCACCGTCACCGGCAAGGTGCCGACCGCCGACACCGCCGCCCAGCGTGTCGAGGCCGGAATCGGTCAAGGCCAGGTGACGGCGACACCCTTCGGGATGGCGTTGGTCGCCGCGTCCATCGCGCGCGGCTCGGTGCCGACGCCGACAGTGGTGGCCGGGCAGCCGGGTAAGCCGGACCGCGCACCGGCGCCGCTGCCCGCGAACATTCCCGAACAGATCAAGCCGATGATGCGCGAAACCGTCACCGACGGCACCGCCACCGCATTGCGGGATATCCCAGGGATTTTGGGGAAGACCGGCACCGCCGAGTACATCGATGACAAGCACGCGCACGGCTGGTTCGTCGGGATCGACGGCGATCTCGCCTTCGCCGTCTTCATCAGCGACGCCGGATCGTCGACTCCGGCGGTGGCCGCCGCTGGGCGAATGTTGCGTGCGCCACGCTAGAAAACGCGCCACGCCGGATCCGGCGTGGAGGATGCGCTGAGGCCCGCTACACTCGTTCGCGGACCACGCATGTGGTCAACACGCGGGATGTCACGATTTCGAGAAGGTTCGGAGTAGGCGCCATCGATACCGGTCAGTTGATCGCGGAGCATTACCGCCTGGTCGAGCGGATTGGTAGCGGCGGCACAGGCGTTGTTTGGCGTGCCGTCGACGAACGCCTGCAGCGCTCGGTGGCGGTCAAGCAGATCCACGTCAAAGCCAGTCTCCCCGAGGGGGAGCGCGACGTGTTGCGCCAGCGGGCCATCCGCGAGGCGCGCAACGCGGCGCGATTCCAGCATCCGAACGCCATCGTGGTGTTCGACATCACCGAGCACGACGGCGATCCGTGCCTGGTCATGGAGTACCTCAAGTCGCGCAGCCTGGCCATGGTGCTATCCGCCCAGGGCACGCTGCCGCTCACCCAGGTCGGCCGGATCGGCGAACAGGTCGCCTCGGCGCTCATCGCCGCCCATCAGGCGGGCATCGTGCACCGCGACGTGAAGCCGGGCAATGTGCTGCTCGACGATCACGGCACGGTCAAGATCACCGACTTCGGCATCTCCAGGGCCACCGGCGATGTCACGCTCACCGAGACCGGCCTGATCTGCGGCACCGCCGCCTATCTCGCGCCGGAATGTGCGCGCGGCGCCGATCCGAGCCCGGCCTCCGACGTGTTCTCGTTGGGCGCCACGCTGTTTCACGCGCTCGAGGGCGAACCGCCCTACGGCGCCAACGCCAATCCGCTCGCCGTGCTGTACGCGGCCGCCAACGGTCAGGTCACCGAGCCCAGGAATGCCGGTCCCGCAACGGATTTCCTGCTGCAGCTGCTCAGCCCGGAACCGCAGGATCGGCCGACCATGCGGGCCGCCCGCGACTATCTGGCCGCACTCGCCGACGCGGGCCCGGTGCCCGCCGCGGCCGGATTCGTGCCCGCCAGTGAGGCATTCACGCGCCAGCTGCCCGGCGCGGCGCACGGCGCCACCCGCACCCTGCGCCCCTCCGCCGCGGCGAACAACGGCCAGACCGAACGGATTTCGCGTCCGCTACCCGTCGCGCCACCTCGCCCGCCGCGACGCAACGGCACCGCGCACCCGAACACCGCGACGCACCCCCAGGCCGCGTCCCACCCCAAAACCCAAACCCACCACCGCCCCGCACCCGCCCCCAAATCGGGCGGCAAGCGCAAGGCGGTACTGATCGGCTCGCTGGTCGGCGCCGTCGTCGCGGCGATCGCCATCGCGGTCGCGTCGCTGAACAGCGGCGGCGGTAGCACGCCGACCGTGCAGGCCGGAGTGCCCGCCACCTCGGCAGGCGGTTCGGTCAGCCCGACCACCAAGGCCGCCGTCGGCGATACCAAGAGCGTCGGTTCGGCGGATACGCGGCAGGCGATCGACGACACCAAGCGCTTCTACGACACGTTGACCGAATCCGATCCCAGTAACGCCTGGAATCAGCTGACGCCCGCCGCCCAACAGGTTTACGGCAGCCAGCAGGCATTCCTGACGTACTGGAAGCAGAACCAGGTGAACACCTTCAACACCATCACGCCGGTGAACAGCAGCGGCAGTACCAATTCCGATGGTTCGGTGGAGATCCGGGTCGCCAGCGTGACCTACGAAAACGGGCAGACCAAGTCCGTGGTGCTGCGATTCGTCAAGGCGAGTAACGGCAAGTTGCTCATCGACACCGACACCCGCGTCTGACGATCACCTGGCTCGCCGCGTTGTCGGTCAGCGGTGACGCGTAGGTGCCGTCGAGGACAGCGGAGGCGACGAGCCAACGGGCGACGCGGATCAGCTGTTCGGGCGGACACCTGCTGATCGATAACGACACCCGCTGGCCCGATGGGCTGCGCGGGCGTATCGCCGCGCTTCCTCGAGCGTCGGCTTATCCGTCGGATGTACCGCGGATTCGTAACTCATTGTGCGGCACTCGGATTCCGGTCCAGTCGGCGGTGTGGGCCGTGGTTTCGGTGAGGGTGGTCAGTAGGTGCAGGGCGGTTTCGGTGGCGGAACCGGGTTCGGTGGTGTGCATGATGAGCGCCTGGTCGGGATCGTCTGGGAGGCGCAGGGTTTCGTAGCCGAGGTCGAGTCGGCCGACCACCGGGTGGCGGTAGGTGTAGCGGCCGTGCGTCTTGTCCTTGAGTTCGTGTCTGGCCCACAGGGTGCGGAACTCGGGGAGCGGTCGCTCAATTCCTCGATGAGCGAAGCGATTCCGGCGTCGCCCGGATTGCGGGCCGAATCGAGGCGCAGATATGCGACCACGTCGGCGGCCTTCGCGGGCCAGTCCTCGTACAGCTCACGCATCCCCTCGTCCAAGAAGACGAGTCTGGCCAGATTGCGTTCACGCGGTGGCAGCGCGCCGAAATCGGTGATGATCGCGGCCGCCAACGCATTCCAGGCCAGCACGTTCGTGCCGCGGCCGACGATATAGGCGGGGACGTCGGCGGCCGTGTCGAGCAAACGGCGCAGCCCGGGCCGCACCCGCTGTTCGGACTCGGGTTCGGCGCCGGACCACGGCCGGGCCAGACGGTAGAAGTGTTCGCGCTCAGTGGGATTCAAGCGCAGCGCCTGCGCCACCGCGTCCAGCACCGATTCGGAGAAATGCATGGTGCGGCCCTGTTCCAGCCGCACATAGTGGTCGACGCTCACCCCGGCCAGCATCGCCAGTTCCTCCCGGCGCAGACCCGGCACCCGGCGGCGGGCCCCGTGTTCGGGCAGGCCGACCTCCTTCGGGCTCAGGCGAGCCCGACGGGACCGCAGGAATTCCCCCAATTCGGCGCGACGATCCAAACTCATGATCACCAGTATCCGGGAGCCGCCGATCCGGATCCTGGTCGTGCCGTGCCCAGGCTTACGCGGCGCTGTTCACCACGCTCGAGAGCGCCGAATGTAGTGATCACCGCCGGAACGGTTCCGGCAGATAGGGAGCTGTCACCAATGACCCTGCACGTCGTCGCCGAATTCCGCGCCGCAACCGGCCAGGAGGACCGCCTGCGCACCGCGTTGGAGGCCATGATCGAACCGACGCTGTCCGAGGCGGGTTGCCTGGCGTACCAGCCATATATCGATCCCAATGACGCGGCGCACATGGTTCTCGTCGAGGAATGGACGAGCGAGGCGGCGCTGGACGAACATTTCGCCACCGCACATTTCGCCCATGTGGCGGAGGTGCTGGAGCGGATCCTCGCCGAACCGTTCGTGCTCAGGAAGCTGGTCGCGGCCTGATGGCGACGGGGTCGTCCGTGGTGCGGGCGGCCCCGTCGACATACCCTCGTTGCCATGGAAACCCCGGCGGTCGAGCAGGATATCCACGACATCGCCATGTCACTGCCCGAGGTGACTCGGCTGACCCATGCGGGGGATCTGCCGGTATATCAGGTGAAGCGGAAGTCGTTCGTATTCTTTCGCGGTGCGCGGCCGGACGCGGTCGATCCGGAGACCGGTGAGCGGCTGACGGACGTCGTGTGTTTCTTCGTACCGGATGAACACGAGAAGCGGGCGTTGGTGGACGGAGACGGTCCGTTTTTCACGACACCGCATTTCGACGGGCATGCGTCGGTGTTGGTGCGGTTGTCCGAGTTACATCGGATCAGCCGGGACGAACTATCCGAAATCATCACCGATGGATGGTTGTGCCGTGCGCCGAAACGATTGGCGGCGCGCTGGCTGGCCGAGCATTCCGGAGAATAATTTCGGTACAGGTCCCGCAATCGTTGTCGGCTCGAAGATCTTGGTCCCGGGCCTCCGGACGGCGGTATATGAAGAAATCGGCTGTCGCGAAGTCGGACTTTCCGGTTCGCCCGAAGAAGATGCTCGTCTCCAGGCCGGATCGCCAGCGGTTTTCCGGGTCGTTCGACGTGGCAAGTTCGGCCCATCGGTCGAGACGGCGACGTTCAACGAACGCACCGTCCACCACCCGCACCGGATAACCCCTGGCACCCGCCCGATACTCTGGTACCGGAACCGAGCGGCAAAAACCGACCGTTCGGCGTCGTAACGCCAGTAGACAAGGATCGTGGACCACATGACATCCCGCATCGAGCTCGCCCGCGTCGATCTGCGCGGTCGCACTCCCTCCGTTGCCGAGCTGCGCGCCGCGCTGCCGCGCGGGGGAGTCGACGTCGACTCGGTGCTGCATCAGGTGCGTCCGGTGGTGGAGGCGGTGCGTGAGCGCGGCGCGGCCGCGGCGCTGGAGTTCGGCGAGCGGTTCGACGGGGTGGTCCCGCCCTCGGTGCGGGTGCCCGCGGCGGAGCTGGAAGCGGCGCTGACGCAACTGGATCCGGCGGTGCGCGCGGCGCTGGAGGAGTCGATCGCGCGGGCCCGCAAAGTGCACGCGGATCAGCGCCGCACCGATAAGACCACCGAGGTGGTGCCGGGCGGCACGGTGACCGAGCGCTGGGTGCCGGTGGAACGCGTCGGGCTGTATGTGCCGGGCGGTAACGCCGTGTACCCGTCGAGCGTGGTGATGAACGTGGTGCCCGCGCAGACCGCTGGCGTCGGCTCGCTGGTGGTGGCCTCGCCGCCGCAGGCGCAATTCGGCGGGCTGCCGCATCCGACGATTCTGGCGGCCGCGCGGTTGCTCGGCGTCGAGGAGGTCTGGGCGGTGGGCGGCGCGCAGGCCGTCGCGCTGCTGTCCTACGGCGGCGTCGACACCGACGGGACGCAGTTGGAGCCGGTGGATCTGATCACCGGGCCCGGCAATATCTATGTCACCGCGGCCAAGCGGCTGTGCCGCGGGCTGGTCGGCATCGATGCCGAGGCAGGCCCCACCGAGATCGCGATTCTGGCCGACGCCACCGCCGATCCGGTGCACGTCGCGGCCGACCTGATCAGCCAGGCCGAACACGATGTGCTGGCCGCCAGCGTATTGGTCACCGACAGCGCGGAATTGGCGGATGCGGTCGATGCCGCGCTGAATATCCAACTGGCCGTGGTCAAGCACGCGCACCGGGTGCGAGAGGCGTTGTCCGGCAAACAGTCCGGCACCGTGCTGGTGGACGATATCGAGCAGGGGCTGCGCGTGGTGAACGCCTACGCGGCCGAACACCTGGAGATCCAGACCGCCGATGCGGCGGCCGTCGCGGCCCGGGTGCGCAGTGCCGGTGCGGTTTTCGTCGGCGCGTACGCGCCGGTGAGCCTGGGCGACTACTGCGCGGGCTCCAACCACGTGCTGCCCACCGCCGGATGTGCCAGGCACTCTTCGGGTTTGAGCGTGCAGACCTTCCTGCGCGGCATCCACGTCGTCGAATACACCGAGGCGGCGCTGAAAGATGTTGCCGGGCATGTGGTCGCGCTCGCGAACGCGGAAGATCTGCCCGCGCACGGCCAGGCCGTGACCGCGCGATTCGAGGCCCTCGCATGACACTCACCGTTCCCGGCTCGGGCATCACGCTCGACGACCTACCGCTGCGCGACAACCTGCGCGGCAAAAAGCCGTACGGCGCACCGCAATTGACGGTTCCGGTGCAGTTGAACACCAACGAGAATCCGCACCCGCCGAGCCGGGCGCTCATCGACGACGTCGCCGAATCCATCCGGACCGCCGCCGCCGACCTGCACCGCTATCCGGATCGCGACGCCGTCGCGCTGCGCACCGACCTGGCCGCGTACCTCACCCGCCAGACCGGCGTCACCTTGGACGCGGCCAATGTCTGGGCGGCCAACGGCTCCAACGAGATTCTGCAGCAGCTGCTGCAGGCATTCGGCGGGACCGGCCGCAGTGCACTGGGTTTCGTGCCGTCGTATTCGATGCACCCGATCATTTCCGAGGGCATCGACACCGAATGGATCGAGGCCGAGCGCGGCGCCGACTTCTCCCTCGACATCGACTACGCGGTGGCCGTCATCGCCGAACGCCGCCCCGATGTGGTGTTCGTCACCAGCCCGAACAATCCGACGGGCCACAGCATTTCGCTGGACGAACTGGAACGGATCCTCGCGGCCGCGCCCGGCATCGTCATCGTCGACGAGGCATATGCCGAATTCTCCGGTGTGCCGAGCGCCATCGGCCTGATCGATCGCTATCCGGCCAAGCTGGTGGTCACCCGCACCATGAGCAAGGCGTTCGCCTTCGCCGGCGGACGGCTCGGCTATCTGGCCGCCGCGCCCGCCGTGATCGATGCGCTGCTGCTGGTGCGGTTGCCCTATCACCTGTCGGTGGTCACCCAGGCCGCCGCCAGGGCCGCGCTGCGGCACGCCGACGAAACCCTCGCCAGCGTCGCGGAATTGGCGCGGCAGCGGGACCGGGTGGCGGAAGCGTTGCGCGCCTTGGGTTTCGAGGTGATTCCGAGTGATGCGAACTTCCTGCTGTTCGGCCGCTTCACCGATGCGGCGCAGGCGTGGCAGCACTACCTGGACGGCGGCGTGCTGATCCGCGACGTCGGCATTCCCGGCTTTCTGCGCGCCACCATCGGGCTGGCCGCGGAGAACGACGAATTCCTGCGGGTGAGCGGCACACTCGCCGCCACCGACCTGACCGTTCGATGAATCCGCCTGTGGAGGAATAGATATGAGCCGTACCGCGCGGGTGGAGCGCGTCACCAAGGAATCGAATATCGTCGTCGAACTGGACCTCGACGGCACCGGGCGCACCGAGATCGCCACCGGCGTCCCGTTCTACGACCACATGCTGACCGCGCTCGGCGCGCACGCGAGCTTCGATCTCACGGTGCGAGCCGAGGGCGATATCGATATCGAGGCGCACCACACGGTGGAGGACACCGCCATCGTGCTCGGGCAGGCGCTCGGACAGGCGTTGGGGGACAAGAGCGGTATCCGCCGCTTCGGCGACGCGTACATCCCGATGGACGAGACCTTGGCGCATGCGGTGGTCGACGTCTCCGGACGTCCCTACTGCGTGCACACCGGCGAACCGGATCACCTGCTGCACGCGGTGATCCCCGGATCCGGGCCCGGCGCACCGTATTCCACGGTGCTCAACCGCCACGTCTTCGAATCGATCGCGTTGAACGCGCGCATCGCCCTGCATGTGCGCGTGCTGTACGGCCGCGACCAGCACCACGTCACCGAGGCCGAATTCAAGGCGGTGGCAAGGGCTTTGCGTGCCGCGGTGGAACTCGACCCGCGAGTCAGCGGTATCCCGTCGACGAAGGGCGCACTGTGACAACGAAATCCGTCGTCCTGCTCGACTACGGTTCGGGCAATCTGCACTCGGCCGAGCGCGCGCTGGTCCGGGCGGGCGCTCAGGTCGAGGTCACCGCGGACGCGACCGCGGCCCTGGCCGCCGACGGCCTGGTGGTACCCGGCGTCGGCGCCTACGCGGCCTGCATGGCCGGACTGCGAAAAGTGCGGGGCGAGCGCATCATCGGTCAGCGCCTGGCCGGTGGGCGTCCGGTGCTCGGTATCTGCGTCGGCATGCAGATCCTGTTCGAACGCGGCGTCGAATTCGGGGTGGAAACCGAGGGCTGTGCCGAATGGCCCGGCGTGGTGGAGCGCCTCTCCGCCCCGGTGCTGCCGCATATGGGCTGGAATACGGTGTCCGCGCCGTCCGACAGCGTCCTGTTCGCCGGACTCCCCGCCGACACCCGCTTCTATTTCGTGCACTCCTACGCCGCCCAAACCTGGGACCTCCCACCCAGCGAACACTTCGCCAACCCCAAACTCACCTGGACCGAACACGGCGTCCCGTTCCTCGCCGCCGTCGAAAACGGAGCCCTCTCCGCCACCCAATTCCACCCGGAGAAATCCGGCAACGCCGGAGCCCAGTTGCTGCGCAATTGGATCGAATCGATCTGAGCCGCCCCGCTACGATCTGATCCCGCGCGGATTCGCCATGACCTGTCTTGATTGCGGGTAACACCAACAACCTTCTTGATACATTGGTGCGCATGGAGATCGCGCAGGAGGGTGCGGCGGGCAGGCTGCGCGCGCTGCCCACTCGGCTGGTGAATCAGGTTGCCATCGTGGCGAATCGGGCGACCGACCGGGCGCTGGACGCCACCGGTTCGCGGCGGTACCACTACGCGATCCTGGCCACGCTCGGTGAATTCGGACCGGCCAGCCAGGCCGATCTCGGCAGGCACACCCGCATCGATCGCAGCGATGTGGTGGCCGTGCTGAACGATCTGGCCGTGCGCGGCTATATCGAACGCAGCCCGGACCCGACCGACCGCCGCCGCAATATCGTCACCATCACTCGGGCGGGCACGGAGCACCTGACCGAGATGGATCAGCATCTGCAGGGCGCGCAGGACGAACTGCTCGCCGCGCTGAACCAGGAGGAGCGCGCCCAACTCGTCCGGCTGCTGGTCCGCATCCTCGATGATCATTCCCGCGGCTGAGTTCGATTCCGCCGTGATCACGGTCCGCGAGCTCCTGATCTTCACCCGGCGGCCCGCATCCGGCATTTCCGCAGGCCGGAGGTGGGACGCGCGAGGCGGCCGACTAAGCTGAACAGTCGTGAGTCTTGTGCTGCTACCGGCTGTCGATGTCGCCAATGGAGAGGCCGTGCGCCTCGTGCAAGGGGAGGCGGGTAGCGAAACCAGCTACGGCTCCCCGCGCGAAGCCGCGCTGGCCTGGCAGGAAGCCGGCGCCGAATGGGTGCATCTGGTGGACCTGGACGCGGCGTTCGGTCGCGGCTCGAACCGGGATCTGCTGGCCGAGGTGGTCGGCGAACTCGACGTCAAGGTCGAACTGTCCGGCGGTATCCGGGACGACGAAACGTTGAAGGCCGCGCTGGCCACCGGCTGCGCCAGGGTGAACCTCGGCACCGCGGCGCTGGAGGATCCGCAGTGGTGCGCCCGCGCCATCGGCGAGTACGGCGAGCGCATCGCGGTCGGGCTCGATGTGCGCATCGTGGACGGTGAGCACCGACTGCGCGGCCGCGGCTGGGTCAGCGACGGCGGCGACCTGTGGGAGGTGCTCGAACGCCTGGAGCGCGACGGCTGCTCGCGGTACGTGGTCACCGACGTCACCAAGGACGGCACCCTGACCGGTCCGAACCTGGACCTGCTGCGCGAGGTGTGCGCGGCCACCGACGCGCCGGTCATCGCCTCGGGCGGCGTCTCGACGATCGCCGACCTGGTCGCGATCGCCGAGCTGGTGCCCGACGGCGTCGAGGGCTCGATCGTCGGAAAAGCCTTGTACGCGGGCCGTTTCACGCTGCCCGATGCGCTGGCCGCGGTGCGCTGAACGTCGATGACTGCGGCTTCCGAACTACCGGCGCTGCTCGCCGTCGCGAGCGAAGTCCTCGACGCGGTGCGCCCGCGTTTCCTCGAGGGTGTCGGCGCACCTAGCGCGGTGACCAAGGGCCGCAACGACTTCGCCACCGAATTCGATCTGGAGTTGGAGCGCACCGTCTCCGAGGAACTGGCCCGGCGCACCGGAATCGAGGTGCACGGTGAGGAATTCGGCGGGCCGCAGCTCACCGCGGGCACCGCGTGGGTGCTCGACCCGATCGACGGAACCTTCAATTACTCACAGGGACACCCGCTTTCGGGCATGCTGCTGGCGCTGGTGCGCGACGGCGAACCGGTGCTCGGGCTGACCTGGCTGCCCATGCTCGACCGCAGATACGCCGCGGTGCGCGGCGGTCCGGTGCTGCTGGACGGGCAGGCGCTGCCGCCGCTGCCGCGCGGCAAACTGGCCGAGGCGATGATCGGATTCGGCACCTTCAACGTCGATTCCAAGGGCCGCATCCCCGGACAGTTCCGCTTCGACCTGCTCGGCCCGCTGAGCAGGCTGTCCTCCCGAGTGCGCATGCACGGGTCGACCGGAATCGATCTGGCCTTCACCGCGTCCGGAGTGCTCGGTGGCGCAGTCGTTTTCGGCCATCACCCGTGGGATAACGCCGCCGGTGTCGCGCTGGTGCGGGCCGCGGGCGGCGTTGTCACCGACCTGTCCGGTGAGCCGTGGACCATCACCTCCGGTTCGGTGCTCGCCGCCGCGCCCGGGGTGCACGAAGAACTGCTCGAGCTGATCTGCACGGTCGCAGAGGAAGATTTGAGGAACGACGAATGACACCGCCGCGTGAATGTCAGGCCCGGAGGCGGCAGCTTGCGTAACCACGGAGGGACCATGAACGCGGCAAATCAAACACTGGCAGTGCGGGTGATTCCGTGCCTCGACGTCGACGCGGGCCGGGTGGTCAAGGGCGTCAACTTCGAAAACCTCCGTGACGCGGGCGATCCCGTGGAACTGGCGGCCGCCTACGACGCGCAGGGCGCCGACGAGCTGACCTTCCTCGACGTCACCGCGTCCACCGGCGACCGGGGCACCATGATCGATGTGGTGACCCGTACGGCGGAACAGATTTTCATTCCGCTCACCGTCGGCGGCGGCGTGCGCACGGTCGAGGATGTGGACCGGCTGCTGCGCGCGGGCGCGGACAAGGTTTCGGTGAATACCGCCGCGATCGCCAGGCCCGAGGTTTTGCGCGAGATGTCGGAGCGGTTCGGCTCGCAGTGCATCGTGCTCTCGGTGGACGCGCGCACGGTGCCCGACGGGCAGCCCGATACGCCGTCGGGCTGGGAGGTCACCACGCACGGCGGTAAGCGCGGTACCGGGATCGATGCAGTCGAATGGGCCGTGCGCGGTGCGGAATTGGGTGTCGGCGAGATCCTGCTGAACTCGATGGACGCCGACGGCACCAAGGCGGGTTTCGATCTGCCGATGATCCGCGCCGTGCGCGCCGCGGTGACGGTGCCGGTGATCGCGAGCGGCGGCGCGGGCGCGGTCGAACATTTCGCGCCCGCCGTGCACGCGGGTGCCGACGCGGTGCTGGCGGCGAGCGTCTTCCACTTCGGCGATATGACGATCGGTGAGGTGAAGAACGCGATGCGCGCGGAGGGCATAGTCGTCCGCTAGCGGGAATCGGCCCGGCGGGAATGTCATCGGATCGACGCGGTTACATCAGGGATGACCATCGGAATCGCGTTGTCCCCCTTCACCCTCAACAACTCCGATAACGCCGTCGACGCCGCCGTCGCATTCGGGCGGGAGGCCGTCGCCGCCGGACTGAGCTCGGTTTGGTTCGGTCAGTTGTTCGGCCAGGACAGCATCGCGGTGGCCGGTACCGTCGGTCGTGAGCTGCCCGAGCTGGAGGTGGGTACCTCGGTGGTGCCGATCGGGGGACGGCATCCGCTCGTCGTCGCGGGCCAGGCGCAGACCGCGCAGGCCACCGCGCACGGCCGGTTCACCCTCGGCGTCGGAACCGGCGGGCGGGCCGCGGCCGAATCGGCCTTCGGCATCACATTCGATCGCCCGATCGCCTACCTGCGCGAATTCCTGACCGCGCTGCAACAGCTGCTGGAGACCGGCACCGCCGACCTGCACGGCGAAATCCTCACCGCCGCACCGCCTTTCCCGGCCGATGTGGCGGGCGCGCGGCCGCGGGTTCCGGTGCTGGTCGCCGCGATGGGACCGCAGGCGTTGCGTGTCGCCGGTGAACTCGCCGACGGCACCCTGCCGTATCTGATCGGTCCACAGGTGCTGGCGAAGCATATCGTCGAACCGATCAATGCCGCCGCCGAGCGGGCGGGCCGTCCCCGGCCGCGCATCGCCGTCATGGTCACCGCCGTGGTGACCTCGGATGTCGAGGCGGCCCGCGCACAGGCCGAGCAGTCCATGGCCTTCTACGACGAGGTCCCGTCCTACCGGCGGGTGATCGAATTGTCCGGCGTGCGGCGCGCCGCGGAGCTCGCGGTGATCGGTGACGAGGAAACCGTCGCGGCGCGCATCGCGGAATTCTTCGACGCGGGCGCCACCGACGTCATCGTCGCCAGCACCGACCTGAATGGTGATGCCGACCGGTTGCGGACTTGGCGACTGCTCGGCGAACTGAACAGCAAACCTCGGGCATAGTCCGTGCGGCGTTGTTGTTATAAAGAGCTATGACTTTGGACCCCGCCATCGCCACCCGGCTCAAGCGCAATGACGCGGGCCTGGTCGCCGCCGTCGCACAGGAACGCGGCACCGGTGCGGTGCTGATGGTCGCGTGGATGGACGACGAGGCGCTGGCCCGGACGCTGGAAACCCGTAAGGCGACCTACTATTCGCGTTCGCGTCAGGAATATTGGGTGAAGGGCGAGACCTCCGGGCACACCCAGTACGTGCACGAGGTGCGGTTGGACTGCGACGGCGACACCGTCCTGCTCGTCGTCGACCAGGAGGGCGCGGCCTGCCACACCGGCACGCACACCTGCTTCGACACCGACGTACTGCTGGCCGACCTGAATCCCGCTGTGCAATAAGGGATTTCAGGTTCGTCCGCGGTTTTCCCTGCTGTCCTCGGCGAGCGCGTCGGCCAGTTGCGCGGTGAGCAGCTCGCTGAGGTCGGCCAGCTTCTGCTTCTGGCCGGCGTCCAGACCGTCGAACACCAAGCGGCGCACCGCCTCCAGATAGCCGGGCGCCGCCTCGACCACCTTCAGATAGCCGTCGTCGGTGAGCACCGCCTGGACGCCGCGGCGTCCGGTGGTCGCGGTGCGCTGCGCCCAGCCCATCCGCTCCAATTTCGAAACGACATGCGACAGTCGTGATAGCGATGCATTTGCCTTGTGGGCCAGGTCACTCATCTGCAACCGGTGTCCCGGCTCCTCGGACAGCAGGGTGAGTACCCAGTACTCGAAATGGGTGACCCCGGATTCGCGCTGTAATTGGGTATCCAAAGCGCCTGGTAGACGTGTCATCAGCGCCACGATCGCGCGCCAAGCTCGTTGTTCGATGGGGTCGAGCCATTTCGTCACTGTGTGCCCTCTTTCAAGCCAAGTGACGTGGTTTTGGTCGTCCGCCTAGCGGTTATTGGAATGCATATTCACTGTCACCCGTGGAGACGAGTTTGCCACGGCTTCGCTCGACCGTCATGGAGTTGCTGGCTGACGTGAGGTCACTCACATACCTGCCTGGCGTGTCGCCTCCGTGTCACCGCTGTCGGCGACCGGTGCGGGAGCGGCGACCTGCGCGGGCGGCGGTGCGACCCGCTTCCCGGCACGACGTTTGCGCCAGCGTCGCCGGATCACCAGGAAGGCGGTGAGCAGGAACAGCACCGCGGCGGCGATCGCACCGGCGAGCGAGGCGCCACGGAACGCGGGCGCCTCCACATCCATGATCCGCTTACCGGCCTGGGACGCGCTGCCGGTGCCGAGCACGATGGTGAGCGTCATCAGATTGGGTATCGCGGCGAGTATCGCGATCACCCCGGCCGCGCCCGCCAGCACCTTGCCCGCCCGCCGCCGCCAGATCAGAACCGCGAACAGCAGCAGGAAAAGCGTGATGGCCGTGCCCAATCCGCCGTACGCGAGACCCCACGCGATGCCCTTGCCGAAGCTCTTGCCGACCAGATCGCCGACGCGTTGAGCCCACCATCGCGGGATGAAGGCGGCCAGGATGAAATAGGCAACGAACAGCACTGCGACGAATGCCAGACCCCCGACGATGCGCGCACGCCAGCGGGCCCAGAACGATTTCGGTTCTGCGTAACTGTCGGTCATGGCTTCCAGCGTAGGCTGCTGACCAGCCGAAACGATGCTATCGGCGGCGCGTTTTCAGGCGGCGCGCTCGCGCAGGAAGGTCAGCGCCTCATCGGCGTGCACATTGGCGCGCAGTTCGCCGGTGATGATCTTCAGGATTTTCCGGTCGGCGCCGATGACGAAGGTCTGCCGCTTGACCGGAGCCAACCTGCCCAGCAGGCCGCGCTTGACGCCGAATGCCGCGGCCACCTTCCCGTCGGCATCGGAGAGCACCGGGTAGCCGAGCCGCTGTTTGTCGGCGAATCCGGCCTGGGTGTCGACGCTGTCGGTGCTGATCCCGGCACAGGACGCGCCGAGCGCGGCGAATTCCCCCGACAGATCGCGGAAGTGACAAGCCTCGGCGGTGCATACGGGGGTGTTGGCGGCGGGGTAGAAGAACAGGACGAGCGGACCGTTCGCGAGCAGCGCGTCCAGCGAGCGCACCGTGCCGGTCTGATCCGGTAGCTCGAATTCGGGGGCGAGCTGACCTATCTGCATGAACTGGACAGTACACCCGGATGCGGCGAATGCCGGGCCGTGCGGTGCCGTCGTCGAATCGGGTTGCCGCCGAACGCCTTCGGCGGCAACCCGGTGCCCTCACGCACCGATGAGCGCGGCCACCTCCGGATTCTTGATCTCCATGACATCGAGGATCCCGTGTGCCCGCAGGAACGGCTTGAGCTCGCGAATCCGGTCGCTGTGCGTGGCGTACTCGTCGGGGAAGTGGTTCTTGTCCAACGCTTCCAGTGCCTTCACATAGGTGACGAAGGAGGCCAGGGCATTGACCGTTGTCGTGCCCTGGCCGCCGCCCATCTGGCTGAGCCCGACCATGCGGGGCATCGAGCCTGGGGCGGCGTGCCGAGGGCCCTCCGGGGCCACCGGTTGCGAGGGGTACATCGTTTGTTGACTCCTCTCGTAAGTGGGTACCGCGCGAATTGGAACTGGAGATATCGAACGGAGCGAGTGTAGTGACGCCGGACACAGCGGTGTGCGGGCACGTACGAACCGAGCAGTTGTTTTCACCTGGTCCTGCCTGATTTGCCGCACTCTCGGTGTGTTTGCCACACTCCCTGGTCATCGCCGCTCGCGCGGCGGACCACCCTCGGAGGGTGCGCCGCCCAGCCTGTCGGACCGTACTGGGATGATGGGCCAATGCACGGCGCGTCGACTCCAACCACAACGACCCGCGAACAGTTCCATCAGCTGGCCGCGGAGCACCGGGTGGTCCCGGTGACCCGAAAGGTGCTGGCGGACTCCGAAACTCCGCTCTCGGCCTATCGCAAGCTGGGTGCCGGGCGGGCGGGCACCTTCCTCTTCGAATCTGCGGAGAACGGACGCTCTTGGTCCCGCTGGTCGTTCATCGGCGCGGGCAGTCCGTCGGCGCTCACCGTGGTGAACGGCGAGGCGGCGTGGCTCGGCAATATCCCGGTCGACGCGCCGTCCGGCGGTGACCCGCTGCGCGCGCTGCACGAGACGCTGCAGCTGTTGCGGACCGAGCGGCTGCCCGGTCTGCCCCCGCTGACCGGCGGCATGGTCGGCTACCTCGGCTACGACACGGTGCGCCGGATCGAGCGGCTGCCCGAACTCACCGTCGACGATCTGCACGTGCCCGAAATGGTGCTGCTGCTCGCCACCGATCTGGCCGCCTTCGACCACCACGAGGGCGCGATCACGCTGATCGCCAACGCGGTCAACTGGAATGGCACCGCGGACCACGTCGACGAGGCATACGACGACGCACTGGCCCGGCTGGACCGGATGACCGAAGCCCTTGCCGCCCCGGCGGTTTCGACGGTGTCGGTATTCGAAACGCCGGAACCGGAGTTCCGGCGCAGGCGCACCTCCGACGAGTTCGGCGCCGGGGTGCGGCGGCTGGTCAAGGAGATCGAGGCGGGCGAGGCCTTCCAGGTGGTGCTCTCGCAGCGGTTCGAAATGGATTACGACGGCGATCCGCTCGATCTGTACCGGATGCTGCGGGCGTCCAATCCGAGTCCGTACATGTACCTGATCCACGTCCCGGACGGTGACGGCGGCACCGCCTTCTCCATCGTCGGCTCCAGCCCGGAATCGCTGGTGACCGTGAAAGACGGTGTGGCGACGACACATCCGATCGCGGGCACCCGGTGGCGCGGCGCCACCGAGGAGGACGATCTCCTGCTCGAGAAGGCGCTGCTCGCCGACGAGAAGGAGAACGCCGAACATCTGATGCTCGTCGACCTCGGCCGCAACGATCTGGGCCGGGTCTGCCTGCCCGGCACGGTGCGGGTCACCGAATACCGGCACGTCGAGCGGTACAGCCACGTCATGCATTTGGTGTCGACGGTGTCGGGCAGGCTGGCGCCGGGCAATATCGCGCTGGACGCCGTGAAGGCCTGTTTCCCGGCGGGCACGCTCTCCGGCGCGCCCAAGGTACGCGCGATGGAGCTCATCGAGGAACTGGAACCGACCCGGCGCGGTGTTTACGCCGGAGTGGTCGGCTATCTCGACTTCGCGGGCGACGCCGACACCGCCATCGCCATCCGCACCGCACTGCTGAAAGACGGTGTGGCGTATGTGCAGGCGGGCGGCGGCATCGTGGCCGACTCACAGCCGGAGTACGAGGACAACGAGTCGCGCAACAAGGCCATGGCGGTGCTGAAGGCGGTCGCGGCGGCCAGAACGGTGCGCGCGTACGCCGAGGGCGCGCACGGTGAGTGAGCCCGGTGCGGCGCAGGGCAAGCGCCGCTATCCGGTGGTCCCGGTGCTGCTGCTCGCGGTGGCCGCCGGGCTGATGTGGCTGTCCTCCCGGCTGACCTGGGTGACCATCCACTCCGAGGACGGACTGACCGTCGCGCGCACCAACGATCTCAACGGCGGCACCTGGTTCGGCGCGCTGACCCCGCTGGCACTGGTCCTGCTCGCCGCCATCGCGGCGGTGCTGGCGACGCGCGGCTGGCTGCGCCGGATCTTCGGCGTGCTCATCGGTCTGGTCGCGGCGGTCACCGCGGTGCCCGGATTCGCCCTGCTGCTAGGCAAGGGCGCCACCGCGGACCGGGCCAAGGCGCTGGCCGAATTGCCCGGCCGCGCAATGGTTACCGATGTGCTGACCCATCCGTTCCCGCCGTCGCTGACGCTGCTCGCGACGGTGGCGGCGGGTGCGGCGGCGGTGTTGCTGGCCAGGATGCCGGAGCAGACGGCGCGGCTCTCGGGCAAGTACGACAACCCGGTGTTCCGTCGCGCCGCCGCCACCGCGGAGGTGGCCAAGGGGCAGACGCAGGGCGAGGTCACCGAACGGGTGCTGTGGGATGCGCTGGACGCGGGCGCCGACCCCACCGCGGACGACGCCGGTGTGGATCCGAAACCCCATGGGGGATCGGGCGATTCGGCGGGCGACGGCGATCGTGCCGAACGCTGACCGGTGCGGCTCGGGCCGCCGCGTCGCGGCGGTGAGCAACGTTCGCGCAGGTAAGGCGGGCAAACACAACCCCGCCGTCAGAGCGAGACGGATAGCCATTTATTCTTTGTCAACATCGGTGAGACAGCGCCTGGGGGGACACTCAGGCAGCAAGTCCGTCTCCCCAGAAAGGATTCGAGCCAGATGACGGTCCTCGACTCGATTCTCGACGGGGTCCGCGCGGATGTGGCCGCTCGGGAAGCCCTCCTGGATTTCCAGGCGGTGAAGGCCGCCGCGGCCGCCGCGCCAAGGCCACTCGATGCGCGGGCCGCGCTCCTGGAGGACGGTATCGGCGTCATCGCCGAGGTCAAGCGGGCCAGTCCGTCCAAGGGTTCGCTCGCGGATATCCCGGATCCGGCCAGTCTGGCCAAGGCTTACGAGGACGGCGGCGCGCGCATCGTCAGCGTGCTCACCGAGGGCCGCCGGTTCAACGGTTCGCTGGACGATCTGGACGCGGTCCGCGCCACGATCGATATCCCGATCCTGCGCAAGGATTTCGTGGTCGGGCCCTATCAGATCCACGAGGCGCGCGCACACGGCGCCGATGTCATCCTGCTGATCGTCGCGGCGCTGGAGCAGGACGTGCTGTCCTCGCTCATCGACCGCACCGAATCGCTGGGGATGACGGCGCTGGTCGAGGTGCACACCGAGGAGGAGGCCGATCGTGCGCTGGAGGCGGGCGCGTCGGTGATCGGGGTGAACGCCCGCAACCTGAAGACCCTGGAGGTCGATCGCGACGTGTTCGCGCGCATCGCGCCCGGCCTGCCCACCGAGGTCATCCGGATCGCCGAATCCGGTATCAGCGGCACCGCCGACCTGCTGGCGTACGCGGGTGCGGGCGCGGATGCCGTCCTGGTCGGCGAGAGCCTGGTGATCAGCGGCGATCCGCGGGCGGCCGTCTCCGAACTGGTCACCGCGGGTACGCACCCGTCCTGCCCGCGCCCGGTGCGGCGCGGCCGGTGACCGCGTCGCACGAACGAAATGAGCGAGCTATGAGCACATCCCGTCCGGGTGAGGTGCGCGTGACCGAGCGAAGCGAGGGAACCATGGGCACAGCACCATCGGTCGCGACGCGGCCGAGCGCTAGCGAGGACGCGTCGTGACCGCACTGCCCACCGCGAGTTCCGGCGTTCACGAGCGCAGTGGTCACGAGCCGGATGTCGGCGGCCACTGGGGCCGGTACGGCGGGCGGCATGTGCCGGAGGCGTTGATGGCGGTGATCGAGGAGGTCACCGCCGAGTACGAGAAGTGCCGGCTGGATCCGGCGTTCCTGGACGAGTTGGACCGGTTGCAGCGCGATTACACCGGCCGTCCGTCGCCGATCTTCGAATGCAAGCGGCTGGCCGAACATGCGGGCGGCGCGCGGATCGTGCTCAAGCGCGAGGATCTGAACCACACCGGCTCGCACAAGATCAACAATGTGCTCGGTCAGGCACTGCTGGCCAAGCGGATGGGCAAGAACCGGGTCATCGCCGAGACCGGCGCGGGTCAGCACGGCGTCGCCACCGCCACCGCATGTGCGCTGCTCGGCCTCGACTGCGTGATCTACATGGGCGCGGTCGACACCGCGCGGCAGGCGCTGAACGTCGCGCGCATGAGATTGCTCGGCGCGGAAGTGATTTCGGTGACCACCGGATCGCAGACGCTCAAGGACGCGATCAACGAGGCGCTGCGCGACTGGGTCAGCAACGCCGATGACACCTACTACTGCTTCGGCACCGCGGCGGGCCCGCATCCGTTCCCGATGATGGTGCGCGATTTCCAGCGCGTCGTCGGGCTGGAGGCGCGCGCCCAGATCCAGCAGCTGGTCGGGCGGTTGCCGGATGCGGTGACGGCGTGCGTCGGCGGCGGATCCAATGCCATCGGCATCTTCCACGCCTTCATCGACGATCCCGGCGTCCGGCTGATCGGTTACGAGGCGGCCGGTGACGGTGTCGAAACCGGAAGGCACGCGGCCACTTTCACCGGCGGCTCACCGGGTGCCTTCCAGGGCGCCTACTCGTACCTGCTGCAGGACGAGGACGGCCAGACCATCGAATCCCATTCCATCTCAGCGGGTTTGGACTATCCGGGCGTCGGCCCCGAACACGCCTACCTCAAGGACATCGGCCGCGCCGAATACGCGCCGATCACCGATGCCGAGGCGATGGACGCGCTGCTGCTGCTCTCGCGCACCGAGGGCATCATTCCGGCCATCGAATCCGCGCACGCCGTGGCGGGCGCGCTGAAGCTGGGCCGGGAACTCGGCAAGGGCGCGGTCATCCTGGTGAACCTGTCCGGGCGCGGCGACAAGGATATGGATACGGCGGCGCGCTGGTTCGGGCTGTTCGACGAGCAGAACGGAAGCCACGAGTGAGTCAGCAGTCCCGTCTCGCCAATACCTTCGCCGCCGCGCGAGCCGAGAACCGGGCCGCGCTGATCGGCTACCTGCCCGCGGGCTATCCGGATCTCGCCGGATCCATCGAGGTCTGCCGGACGATGGTCGAATCCGGTTGCGACATAGTGGAAGTCGGTGTCGCCTACTCCGATCCGGTGATGGACGGCCCCACCATCCAGGCGGCCGCCGACCAGGCGCTGCGCGGCGGGGTGCGGGTGCGCGACGTGTTCTCCGTCGTCGAGGCGATCACCGCGGCGGGCGGCCAGGCCGTGGTGATGAGCTACTGGAATCCGGTGCTCAAATACGGTGTTGACCGCTTCGCGCGCGACCTCGCCGCCGCGGGCGGCGCGGGCATCATCACGCCGAACCTGATTCCGGAGGAGGCCGACGACTGGTTCGTCGCCTCGTCAACGCACAATCTGGACCGCATCTTCCTGGTCGCGCCGTCGTCCACCGAGGAGCGCCTCGTCAAGACGCTGGAGGCCAGCCGCGGCTTCATCTACGCCGCGTCCACCATGGGCGTCACCGGCGCCCGCGACATGGTCTCCTCGGCCGCTCCCGCGCTGTGCGCGCGCATCCGGGCACACTCCGATATCCCGATCGGCGTCGGCCTCGGCGTGCGCAGCGGTGCGCAGGCCGCCGAGATCGCCGGGTACGCCGACGGAGTCATCGTCGGCTCGGCGCTGGTGTCCGCGGCGGCATCCGGACTCGACGCGGTGCGCGCGCTCACCGCCGAACTCGCCGAAGGCGTCCGGGCGGCGACAGTACGGAGCTAGGGGTCCGTCTGGCCATCCGACCTCCCAGCGGCAGCCGTCGGCGGGACTCTCGGCTACGGTGGGGCCGTGACTTTTCCAGTCCTGGCAGACAGTGTCCTGACCGACGGCGATGTGCTGGCCTATATACCCAGCCCGTCGCAGGGCGTATGGCATCTCGGGCCGCTCCCGCTACGGGCATACGCGCTGTGCATCATCCTCGGCATCGTCATCGCCATCTGGTGGGGTGAGCGGCGGTGGCGGGCGCGCGGCGGGCAGGCGGGCGCGGTGCTCGACGTCGCGATGTTCGCGGTGCCGTTCGGCCTGATCGGCGGGCGGCTCTACCATGTGGCCACCGACTGGCAGAAGTACTTCGGCGCCAACGGCAATCCGGCCGACATCATCAAGATCTATCAGGGCGGCCTCGGCATCTGGGGCGCGGTATTCCTCGGCGGCATCGGCGCCTGGATCGGCTGCCGGGTGTACCGAATTCCGTTGCCCGCCTTCGCCGATGCGATCGCGCCCGGCATCCTGCTGGCCCAGGCGATCGGCCGGCTCGGCAACTACTTCAACCAGGAGCTGTACGGCCGCGAGACCACCGTGCCGTGGGGTCTGGAGATCTATCGCCGATTCGACGCGAACGGCAAGCTGGATATGCTCAACGGCACCTCCACCGGCATCGTCGACAAGATCGTGCATCCGACCTTCCTGTACGAGCTGATCTGGAATGTGCTCGTGGTGATCGCACTCGTCCAGTTGGACAAGCGATTCCGGATCGGGCACGGCAGGCTGTTCGCGCTCTACGTGGCGGGCTACTGTTTCGGCCGGTTCTGGGTCGAGCTGATGCGCGACGACGAGGCGACGCATATCGCGGGCATCCGCATCAATTCCTTCACATCGGCGCTCGTATTCCTCGCCGCCATCGCCTATTTCGTCTTCGCGACGAAGGGCAGGGAGAAACCGGAGTCGCTGCAGCCCGGTGCGTCCAAGCGGCCGTGGCCGTGGCAGTTCGGCGCACTGCGCGCGGCGGATGCGGCAAGCGAATCGGCGGAAACCGCTGCGGCCGAATCGACGGAAACCGTTGCGGCCGAGGAATCGTCGGATGAAAAGCCGGAACCGGCCGAACCCGATAACGCGGACGTCTCCGAAAAATCATCGGACGAACCCGAGAAGGAACCCGTCAAGCCCGCTGGCGACGAGACCGCGTCGGCCGAAAAGGATTCCGCCAAGGCGGATACCAATCCGACCGGTTAACCCATTCCGGTCGCACCGCGATATCCGGACCGGACAACGGATTTGGCTTCGCCGAAGTGGAAGTAGGTACACACTTCGAGAAGACAAACTCGGTCGATTCCGGCAAGAATGTCCCCTGATCTTCGCGGGGCCGTCTTGCTGCTCGGCAGATCAGTCACGCCGGGGGCCAAGCAGAGGGTTCCTGCACGAATGAGGAGGACATGAGTGACCGACCCTTACCAGCAGAACAATCCGGGATTCGGCGGCCCGCAGTACGGGCCGCCCGGTACGGGGCCGGATCTGAACAAGCAGCCCGATAATTCGGGTGCGCAGTACGGTCAGCCCGCCAACCCGTACGGCCAGCCCGGCTACGGGCAGCAGCCCGGCTACGGGCAGCCCATGGACGGGTACAGCCAGCCACAGCCCGGCTACCCGGCTCCGTACCAGGGCCAGCCCGGGTTCAACCCGAACGATCCGGAGGCGCCCTACGGCCGCAACCAGCAGGGCGAGCCGCTGTCGGATAAGCAGAAGCTCATCGCGGGTCTGCTGGAGATCTTCCTCGGTGCGTTCGGCGCGGGCCGGTTCTACCTCGGCTACACGGGCCTCGGCATCGCGCAGATCGCGGTCGTCTGGCTCACCTGCGGTATCGGCGGCATCTGGCCGTTGATCGACGGCATCATGATGCTCACCGGCAGCGTCCGCGACGTCAACGGGCGTCCGCTACGCGACTGATATCAGGCCGCTACCCGATGGGCACCGCCACCGCGGCGGTGCCCATCGTCGTTTCCGGGGGCCATTACCAGCTCCGGGGAGAATCGCCGGTATTCGGCGCGGCGTGAGCGCAATACTGTTCGACAAAACCGACCAGGCGTACTCTGGGCCGGATTTGTGTGCCGTGTGCGGGACTCGGCCCGCGCACAGAAGAGAGGGATCCCGTGCGTCGCAAGCTGTTCGCCGTCGCCATGCTCGCCATCGTCGCCGCCACCGGGCTAAGTGCCTGCGGCAAGAGCGATCCGAACGTATTGAAGATCGGCACGGAAGGCACCTACAAGCCGTTCAGCTTCCAGGGGCAGGACGGCAAGCTCACCGGATTCGATATCGAGGTGGCCCAGGCGATCGGCGGCAAGCTCGGCAAGAAGGTCGAATTCGTGCAGACGCCGTGGGACGCGATCTTCGCGGGCCTGGAGTCCAAGCGCTTCGATCTGGTGGTCAACCAGGTCTCGATCAATGACGACCGTAAGGCGAAATACGCTCTCTCCCAGCCGTATACGACCTCCGACGGGGTGATCGTCACCCGCGCCGACAACACCAGCATCACTTCGCTCGCCGATCTGAAGGGCAAGACCTGCGCCCAGACCGCGACCAGCAACTGGGGCAAGATCGCGACCGACGCCGGCGCCAAGGTCGAGACGGTCACCGATTTCGGCCCCGGCATCCAGCTGCTGAAGCAGGGCCGGGTGGACGCCGTCATCAACGACACCCTCGCCGTCGGCGAATACACCAAGACCACCGGCGACACCTCGCTGAAGGTGGCGGCCAAGACCGGAACGACCACCCAGCAGGCGGTCGCGGCGCGCAAGGGTGACGCGCTGATCGACAATGTGAACAAGGCGCTGTCCGAGTTGCGCGCCGACGGCACGCTGGCCAAGATCTCGGATAAGTACTTCGGCACCGACGTCACCAAATAACCGGTGGACGACCGCACTCGGGAGCTGATCCTGCACAACCTGTGGCCGATGCTGCAGGCGACGCTGGACAAGACCCTCCCGCTCACCGCGATCAGCTTCGTCATCGGCCTGGCGATCGCCCTGTTCGTCGCGCTGGCCCGGATGTCGCCGATATGGCCGGTGGCCGCCGCCGCCCGGTTCTACATCTCGATCATCCGGGGCACGCCGCTGCTGGTGCAGCTGTTCATCGTGTTCTACGCGCTGCCGCAGTTCCAGATCGTCATCGATCCGTTTCCGGCGGCGGTGATCGCGTTCAGCCTCAACGTCGGCGGTTACGCGGCCGAGGTGGTGCGCGCGGCGATCCTGAGCGTCGCGCACGGTCAGTGGGAGGCGGCGCAGGCTGTCGGCCTGTCGTATCCGCAGACGATGCGGCTGATCATCCTGCCGCAGGCCGCGCGGATCGCGGTGCCACCGCTGTCCAATACGCTCATCTCGCTGGTGAAGGACACCTCACTGGCCTCGACGATTCTGGTGACGGAATTGCTGCGGGTGGCTCAGGTGGCGGCCGCGCCGACGTTCGACTTCTTCGCGCTCTACGGCGTCGCCGCTATTTACTACTGGGTAATTTGTTTGATTCTCGGTTTCGCGCAGACCCGGCTGGAGACGCGTTTGGCCAGGCACGTTGCGCGATGAGCAGCGCTTCGTATGTTCCGACAAAGCGAGTTCGTATTTTTCACCAAGCTTTCACCCAGGCCACGACGGGTCCACTCGAGCACACCGGACTAGGCTCACACCCGTGATGCGACGGACGAAGATTGTGTGCACGCTCGGCCCGGCTACGGCCACCGAGGACCGTATCCGCGAACTCGTCGAGAGCGGCATGGATGTGGCCCGGCTGAATTTCAGTCACGGTGAGCATGCCGACCACGCCGAGAACTACAAGAAGGTGCGGCAGGCCTCGGATCACCTCGGCAGAGCGGTCGGCATCCTGGCCGACCTGCAGGGACCGAAGATCCGGCTGGGCCGGTTCATCGATGGCCGCACCGTATGGGCGACCGGCGAAGAGGTGCGCATCACCGTCGACGATGTCGACGGCACCCACGACCGGGTCTCCACCACCTACAAGGAATTGGCCAAGGACGCCAAGCCGGGCGACCGGCTGCTGGTCGACGACGGCAAGGTCGGGCTGACCGTGCTGCGGGTCGACAAGAACGACGTGGTCTGCCGGGTCACCGAGGGCGGCCCGGTCTCGAACAACAAGGGCGTCTCGCTGCCCGGCATGGATGTCTCGGTGCCCGCGCTGTCCGAAAAGGACATCGAGGACCTGGAATTCGCGCTGAAGCTGGGCGTCGATTTCATCGCACTGTCCTTCGTGCGGTCCCCGTCGGACGTCGAGCTTGTGCACGACGTGATGGACCGGGTGGGCCGCCGGGTGCCGGTGATCGGCAAGCTGGAGAAGCCGGAGGCCATCGACAACCTGGAGGCCGTGGTGCTGGCCTTCGACGCGGTGATGGTCGCGCGCGGCGACCTCGGCGTCGAGCTGCCGCTGGAGCAGGTGCCGATCGTGCAGAAGCGCGCGATCCAAATGGCAAGGGAGAACGCCAAACCGGTCATCGTCGCCACCCAGATGTTGGAGTCGATGATCGAGAACTCGCGCCCGACCAGGGCGGAGGCCTCCGACGTCGCCAACGCGGTGCTCGACGGCGCCGACGCGGTGATGCTCTCCGGTGAGACCTCGGTCGGCAAGTACCCGATCGAGACGGTGCGGACCATGGCCCGCATCGTGCACGCGGTGGAGACCGAATCGACCCGGGTCCCACCGCTGACCCACGTGCCGCGCACCAAGCGCGGCGTCATCTCCTACGCGGCCCGCGATATCGGCGAGCGGCTCAATGCCAAGGCGCTGGTGGCGTTCACCCAATCCGGTGATACGGTGCGCCGCCTGGCCCGGCTGCACACCCCGCTGCCGCTGCTCGCGTTCACCCCGCTGCCGGAGGTGCGCAGCCAGTTGGCCTTGACATGGGGCACGGAAACGTTCATCGTTCCGACGGTGGACAGCACCGACGCCATGATCAGGCAGGTCGATCAGGCGCTGCTGTCGATGGAGCGTTATCAGAAGGGCGATCTGGTCGTGATCGTCGCGGGCTCGCCGCCCGGCACGATCGGCTCCACCAACCTCATCCACGTGCATCGCATCGGCGAGGAGGACCACTGATTTGAGCGGATCCCTAGGCGGTTCGGTCGGCGTCGCGCCGACGGGGAATGCGGATCTCGACGTGCTGCTCGGACTGCTGGACCTGGAGCAGGTCGACGAGGATGTCTTCGTCGGCCTGCATCCGGAGAAGGTGTGGAGCCGCACCTTCGGCGGCCAGCTGGTCGCCCAGGCCATCATGGCCGCGGGTCGCACCGTCGGCGATCGGCCGGTGCACGCGATCAACGCGCATTTCGTGCGCGGCGGCGATGTGAAGCGGCCGATCGAATACCGGGTGGACCGCCACCGGGACGGCCGTTCGCTGGCCAATCGCACGGTGACCGCCACTCAGGACGGGCAGGAGCTGTTCGTCATGCTGGCGGCGTTCCAGGACTGGGGTAAGGGCCTCGAGCATGCGCATGCCCGGCCCGAGGTGCCGGATCCGGAGACGCTGCCCCGGGTGGAGGAGAGCTTCGAAGGCTTGGAGGACAAGCTGGAGATGTTCGTCAACGCCCCGCATCCGATCGATATGCGCTACACCAACGATCCGGCGTGGATCATGAAGGGCACGGGGGAGCGGCTCAACCACAACCGGGTGTGGATGCGCGCGGACGGCAGGCTGCCCGACGATCCGCTGATTCACGTTGCGATGCTTGGTTATTCGTCGGACACCACGGTGCTGGATTCGATCATCACCACGCACGGGCTGTCCTGGGGCCTCGATCGGATCATCGCGGCGACGGTGAACCACTCGATCTGGTTCCACCGGCCGTTCCGCTTCGACGAATGGGCGCTCTACGCAACGGAATCCCCGGTCGCGGCCGGGTCGCGCGGGCTGGCCACCGGCAAATTCTATTCGCGCAGTGGGGATCTGCTGGCGACGACCGTGCAAGAGGGCGTCATCCGGCATTACCCGGCGCGCCGCTGATCCGGCGCTAGTGCGCCAAATACTCGGAGAGACGGGCCGAGTCGTAGGTTTCGCGATGCCTGCAGCGGATGGTCCACGGGATGGTGGTGCTGGGCGGGGGCGGGGTGAGGGCCGAAATGCCAACGGCCAGCTTCTGTTCCAGCGCCGCCACATTCGCCTCGGTGAGCCTGCTGGCCGGACCGACGAGGCTGATGGCGATCTCGTAGGTGCGCCAGCCGTCCGGCGTCGCGCCGGGATGGTCCATCCGCCACTGGGTTTCGAGCAGGACATGGGCGGCGTCGTCGGCGTCGACGGGTAGCGTGAACCGCCACGCGAACACCTCGCGGTTGCGTAGGTGCTGATCGACCACCTCGCGGACCGATTCCACGACGCGGTCCAGGGTTTCCGTTGTCACATAAACATGGAGCGAAACATCCGAAATTCGTTTCGGCATGTCTGATTCCTGTCCTGTGTCGAACCATCCAACGGCGGAAGTTTATCCGCGGGGAGTGTAATCCCTTTTCACCGGAATGCGTCAATCCCACTCTCCGTTGGCGCACAGGGGAACAGCCGACCGCCGGTACCGGAATCTTTCGCCGCGCGGGTATTTCGGCCGGTCAGTACCGGATTCCGGTGCCGCTATCGCATTCCGGCGCGCTGGGCGGCGAGGAATGCCGAGAGCGGCGCCTGCCTGGAGTTCGGTTGGATGACGAGTCCGGGTACTTCGCTGTCCACCAGATGGGTTTGTTCGTGCGGCGCGAGCGCGAGCAGCAGCGGCACCAGCGCATCGGCGATGCGGTCGCCGACCTCGCAATAGGCGGCCTCGGACAGGCCGACCGGATCGGCGATGCCCTCGCGGCCCACCAGCGAGAGATCGTTGCGCGCCCCGTGTAATTCGGCGATGGTGCGCGCGCCGGTCACCTTGGCGATTCTGGCGGCCTCCAACAGCGTGTAGGTGCGTGGGGCGGATCCGAATGCCATATCAATGGATTGGTCGCGCAGCTGCTGGGTCATGGCCAGGACGAGGTCGGCTCGGTCGATCAGTTCCGGCTTCAGCTTGCGCGCCTTGAAGTTTTCCGGGTCGGCGCCGAGACCGGTGATCGCCTGCGCGGCCAGCGGTTCGATCGGAAAGCCAACCAGCGCACGGGTTCCCGCGCTTTCCGCGGTCAGGCCGGGCAGATTGTGTTCGACCGCCAACGCTCGGGTGAGCCGCTCGGCGATCGCCGAACGACAGACATTGCCATTGCAGACGAACAGGACGTGCATACCGATACGGTAAATCGCTCGATACCCAACTCGAAGTCGGATAACCCCGAATCACACGTTCCGTAGGACAATTTCATCTGGCCTTTGCGTGCCGTACACGCGAGACGGGCGGACCGCGGCGGTCTCCGGGGTCTGTATTGCGACACCGGACAATATCATTCGGTGATCATGATCGAATCTACCCGGCGGCATCGCGAATGAAACGTTCCGGTTGAAATTGTGGGTGGCGTCACTCGGAATCGGTTCCGTAATAGGCGGATTCGCTGACCACCGGATCCGCCCTCGCCGGTTCGCCGTGCACCCGGCCGCGGGTGGAGAACATCCGGCCGCGCGAATCCAGGACCGGTGCGAAACGGGCCAGCCCGACCTCCGGGGCCATATCGTCGTACATCGCGTCGATGCCGCCGCGCGCGAAGTAGGCCTCGTGCCACAGGCCGGTGCCGCCGGAGTCGCGCAGGAAGGCCTGCCACCAATCCCGGTGCGGCGCCGACCGAGTCCAACGTTCCAGGCTGTCCAGGTCGCGCCAGTACTGGCGGGCGCCCCAGTGCGGCGGGAACAGCGACCAGATCACGTCCTCATGGTGCAGCAGCCCATCCGGCCGATCCCGGTGCGACCGATAGAACTTCGGCCCGATGCCGAGCAGCCGCAGCATGCCGCGCGGCTTACGCACCCGCATACCGAGATAGATCACCACCAGATCCGGATAGCCCGACAGGTCGACGGTCGTCCTGTTCACTCGCATCGCATAGACCGCCTTTCGCGTACCCGCACACCGTGGCTCCGGCCGGGCGCGGTGAATCGTCCGCAATCGATTGTCGCCGGATCCGGTTGGAGATACGGGCGCGGTGAGGGGCGGGTTCGAGGATTCGGACCCGCCCTTCGAAGCCGGTCAGTGCGCCGGTGGGGTGAAAACCAGGAAGCGGTTGCCGTCCGGGTCGAGCAGGTCGGCGAAGATCAGGCCATTCTGTGTCGTTCTCGGCTCGGACAGCGCCTTGCCGCCCAGTTCGGCGGTGCGGGCGCAGACGGCGGCGACGTCGCGGACCATGACGCCGAAGGTGGCGTGTGGGGTATCCCCTTCCTCGAGCGCGGTGATTCCACCGCTGGGCGCGGCCGAGCCGGGGTATTTGACGGTCCGGTAGTCGGGGCCGCTGCCCGGGTCGGCGGTCGCGGTCCAGCCGAACAGATCACCGTAGAAGCGTTGTGCCGCATCGGGATCGGCGCTGCCGATCTGGAACCAGGTGACCGTGTCGAACGGGGGCGTTGTCATCGAAAGCGTCTCCTCTGCATCGCTGCGCGGCCGGAATGCCTGCGCCCGTTCAGCTTCGGCGCTCATGGCGACAACCCTATGTCGGTGTTTCCGCCGAATTTCCGACTACAGCGCCAGCCTGCTCGCCGCCACATCGGCGGGCAGGTCGTCCGGATACCGGATCGCCCGCGGCGTGAACTTGACGTCCATCAGTTCGGCGGACTGGATCCGGTCCAGCCGGAACAGCCGGGTCTCCTCCCGCAACCGGCACCACCCGATCACATACCACCCTTCCCGCCCCAGCATCAGCACCATCGGTTCCAGCACCCGTTCACTGACCGCCCCGTACCGGTCCACATACGACATCGCCACCGGCCGCTGCTCCGCCACCGCCTGCCGCACCACCCCCGCACACCGCCCCGGCTCCGCAACCACCACCGGCTCCAACATCTGCACCCGCCCCGCCAACTCCCGCGCCGCCCGCACCCCCGCCTCCGGCATGGCCGCCAAAATCTTCCCCAACGCACTGGCCCCCGCCGCATCGAACGGCGTCCCCCGTGTCCGCCCCAGCGCCACCGCGACAGCCACCGTCTCCGCCGCCGAAAAATTCAAGGGCGGCAACGACATCCGCTTATCAATCGCATACCCCCCACCCCGCCCCACATCGGCGTAAATAGGCACCCCAGCCTGCTGCAGCGCCGAAATATCCCGCTCCACCGTCCGCACACTCACCTCGAACCGCCCCGCCAACTCCCGCGCACTCAACCGCCCCGGCGCAACCCCCCGAAGCTCCTCCACCAACGCATAAAGCCGATCAGTCCGGTTCACCCGTCGAGTGTCCCCGGAACCACCGACATCTCAGGAGCCGATGCTCTCCGGTTCCGCGCGGGCCGAGCGAGAATCCGGCCAAAGCCACCAACATTCCAGAGTCCATGCCCCCTACGGTTCCGTGCGAGCCGAGCAAGGAGCCAGCCGAAGCCACCAACATTCCGGAGCCCATGCCCCTGCGGTTCCGTGCGAGCCGAGCAAGGAGCCAGCCGAAGCCACCAACAATCCCGGAGCCCATACCCCCTACGACTCCGTACGGGTCGCTTTCGACAGAGATACCAGTCCGGGGTCTTACCTGAGCAGTGCTGGGCGCGCCGCCTGCCGTACCCGACTTGCTCTACCGCGGCTCAGCCGCATGTTCTCGTCCCGGTGAGGTGAGGACTGGCTGTGGTCCGGTCCAAAGATCCAATCAAGCCCCCCAACCACTTTCACGCAAGCTTCGGAGTGATCGGCCCGTCGGTTGGGCGGTCGCGTCACTACGACGACGTAATCGCCCGAGATAGGCACGTGGCCCGTTGGCATCCGGCGTTCCGATCCCCACTTCGCGCAAGCTTCGGAGTGATCGGCCCGTCGGGTGGGTGGTCGCGTCGCTACGACGACGTAATCGCCCGAGCTGGGCACGTGGCCCGTTGGCATCCGGCGTTCCGATCCCACTACGAATCCCGTTGTTCCCGCACACCTTTCAGCATCTTGCGCACGCAATATCCTGCGCGAGAGGCCAATTGCCACGCGCGAACCTCACCACCGGTATGTCGCCCGCCGACACTCCAATTACCTACGCGCCCAAAGCTAAACAAAAGGTCCCCACACCCTGTGTCAGAAGACACACCGCCCGCCACGCCGCGAACTTTCGCAAACAGGGTGCGCCAGCGACAAACAGGGTGCGCCAGCCACGACCGAGTGCGGCAGCGATGAACGGATGCGCCAGCGATGAACGGATACGGCAGCTATGAACGAATGCGACACCACCCAACAGACAGGCGCACACAGACCCAACGCCAGCCGATCCAACCGAAACCCACAAGCACTCAATACGAGCAACCAACCGCAACCAAGCCCAAGCCCGCATCGAACAGCCAATCGCAACCCCAACAGAAGGGGGTCCGGGGGCAAGCCCCCGGGCGGGGTCTGGGGGTCGCACCCCCAGAAGAAAGGACGAGGCACCACAAAGGTGAGCGATTTGCGCGAACATGCGTCGCCAATGGTGCCGAGTGTGGGACTCGAACCCACACGTCCTTTCGGACAACGGTTTTTGAGACCGTCGCGTCTGCCAGTTCCGCCAACTCGGCGCACCGGGTGACGACTATAGCGGGTGGAGGGCGAAAACACCGAATGGGTTGCGTCGGTGTGCGCCACGGCACGGTTTGCGCAGGGTATATGCGTTCTATGCGCAACTGAAAGGTACTCTTTACATCACTCGATTGCGCGATGACGGGTCGTCGGTCCGTAGGGCTCCAACGGCTTGGCGTTCGGCGTGTCGGGACAGGCATCGGAACCAGAGGGGTCTACCTATGAGTGAGCGGACTACAGCAGGGGGCGCCGGCGTGAAGCGGGAAGCCGGGGCGAAGCGGGTCGTTGTGGCCGAGGACGAGGCGCTCATCCGGATGGATCTGGTGGAGATGTTGACCGAGGAGGGCTATCAGGTTGTCGGTGAGGCGGGTGATGGTCAGCAGGCTGTCGACCTAGCGGTGGAGCACCGGCCGGATCTGGTGATCATGGATGTGAAGATGCCGCGTCGGGACGGTATCGATGCCGCGGCGGAGATCGCGTCGAAACGTGTTGCGCCGGTGGTGATTTTGACGGCGTTCAGCCAGCGTGATCTGGTGGAGCGGGCGCGGGATGCCGGGGCGATGGCGTATCTGGTGAAGCCGTTCACGAAGTCGGATCTGGTGCCGGCGATCGAGTTGGCGGCGAGCCGGTTCCATGAGATCACCGCGTTGGAGAGCGAGGTGGCCAATCTGGCCGATCGTTTGGAGACGCGGAAGTTGGTGGAGCGGGCGAAAGGCGTCTTGATGCAGACGCAGGGGTTGTCGGAGCCGCAGGCGTTCAAGTGGATTCAGCGGACGGCGATGGATCGGCGGACGACGATGAAGGCTGTCGCGGAGGTCGTCTTGGAGAACTTGACGCCACAGTGACAAGTTCCAGCATCACGGCTGGAAATTTTACGTACCGGAAACCTCGCGGCGAAGAACAATTCGTTGCAATGTCATCGACATGATCCGAATGTGATGCGGATCTAACGTGCCAACGCTATGTTCTGACCGGGCCGACAGTGGTCGGTCCCCTCTCGGTGATGCCGGGGGGAGCACAGGACGTAGAGGTGAAACGTGCTTAGTTCGACATGGCGCGGTCGTACGACGCTTGGTGTGCTGGCGGTCGGCGCTGCCGCGGCGCTGGTGCTGACGGGTTGTAGCAGTAAATCGACCGGTAACGACAACAAATCTTCCGGCACCAGCGAGGGCGCTTCGAGCGGCCTGTCGATCCAGCCGGTGGCTCAGGTGGACAAGGACGGTAAGCAGGTCCCGAAGTCCGAGACCGCGAAGGCCGCCGATCCGGCCGGTGATGGCAAGGCCACCTGTGCTCCCGGTGTGACCATCGCGTTCGCCGGCGCGTTGACCGGCCCGAACGCGCAGCTCGGCATCAATATCAACAATGGCGCGAAGCTGGCTATCGATCAGCACAACAAGGCGAATCCGAATTGCAAGATCGAGATCAAGTCGTTCGACACCGAGGGTGATCCGCAGAAGGCCACCCAGGTGATTCCGCAGATCGTCAACGACAAGTCGATCATCGGTCTGGTCGGTCCGGCGTTCTCTGGTGAGACGAAGGCGACCGGCAAGATCCTCAGCGATGCGGGTCTGGCCTCGCTCACCGCGTCGGCCACCAACGCGACGCTCACCCAGAACGGCTGGACCAGCTTCTTCCGTGGTCTGGCCAATGACGACACGCAGGGCCCTTCGGTGGCGAAGTACCTGGTGAACACGGCGAGCTACAAGAAGGTCTGTGTCATCCAGGACAACAGCGATTACGGCACCGGTTTGGCGAAGTCGATCACCGAGGGTCTCGGCAGTGCGGCCGATTCGGCGTGCGCGGCCAGCATCAAGGCCGGTGACAAGGATTTCTCGGCGACGGTGACCAAGGTGAAGGCGGCGAATCCGGATGCCGTCTTCTACTCGGGTTACTACGCGGAGGGCGCGCCGCTGGCCCAGCAGTTGAAGCAGGGTGGCGTGAAGGCCGTGTTCGTCGGCCCGGACGGCACGAACGACCCGCAGTTCATCGCGCAGGCGGGTAGCGCGGCCAAGGGTGCGACGCTGACCTGCCCGTGTGGTCCGGCTCCGGAGAAGTTCGCGAAGGACTACCAGGCGTTCAACAACATGGCGTCGGGTGTGTACTCGGTCGAGGCCTACGATCTGGCGACGATCCTGGCGAAGGGTATCGATGCGGGCAAGGTGACCCGGCCCGATCTGCTCGAGTTCGTGCGCAACTACGAGGGTGACGGACTGGCGCGGCATTACAAGTGGAGTGCCAACGGCGAGCTCGCCAACGCGCTGATCTGGATTTACACGGTCAAGTAGCCAAGTAGCCCGACACGAAATCGCGCAGCACGTATGGGGTCGCGTGAATCCCCATACGTGCTGTTTCGTAAAGGGCGAATAAGCGAGGGCGAATAAAAGAATGTTTTCCACAGCAGTCGGCGGCGTTGTACAACTCGCTGCCGGATCGATCGACTTCAACTATCAAGGGGTGATCGATCAGTTCTGGCGACTGACCGTCGACGGATTGTCCTACGGTGCCATCTACGCACTCGTCGCTGTCGGCTATACCCTGGTCTACGGCGTTTTGCGGCTGATCAATTTCGCCCACTCCGAAATTTTCATGCTCGGTTTGTTCGGGCAGTATGTCGGGCTGATGCTGCTGGGCTTCTCGCCCAGCGGTGATGTCTATTCGCAGGGTGTCATCCTCACCGTCACCTATCTGGCCTTGGCGATGATCATCGGCATGGCCGTATCCGGCGGCGCGGCCGTGGGTTTGGAGCGGGTGGCCTATCGGCCGTTGCGCAAGCGGGGGGCGAAACCGCTGATCTTCCTGATCACCGCGATCGGCGCGTCGTTCGTGATCCAGGAGATCGTGCACTTCGTGATCCCGAAGATCTGGCCGGATCTGGGCGGCACCAACGCGCAGAAGCCGATCATGCTGGTCGAACCGTCGATCCAGTTCAGTTTCGGCGGCGCGGATATCACCAACGTGACCATCGTGATCGTGGTCGCCGCAATCGTTTTGGCGCTGGCCACCGAGATCCTGATCAACCGGACCAAGTTCGGCCGCGGCATCCGGGCCGTGGCACAGGATCCGGATACCGCGACCCTGATGGGTGTTTCGCGGGAGCGGATCATCATGCTGACCTTCCTCATCGGCGGTGTGCTGGCCGGTGCGGCCGCGCTGCTCTATTCGATGAAGATTCCCAACGGCATCATCTACTCGGGTGGGTTCATCCTGGGTATCAAGGCGTTCAGCGCCGCGGTGCTCGGCGGTATCGGCAATCTGCGCGGTGCGCTGCTCGGTGGGTTGCTGCTCGGTCTGGCCGAGAACTACGGCCAGATCCTGTTCGGCACCGAATGGCGTGACGTCGTCGCATTCGTGGTGCTGGTGCTGGTGCTGATGATCCGGCCGACCGGCATCCTCGGCGAAAGTCTCGGGAGGGCACGAGCATGAGTGTGAAAACCGCTGAGCCGCAAGGCAAGAACGCACCGGAGGTGCCGGAGAAGCACGGCGTCGGTGACGCGCTACGCAGCTGGTGGTCGGGTCTGTCGCGGCCCGCGCAGTGGGGGATCGGCGTTCCGGCGATCATCCTGCTGGCCCTGCTACCGCTGTATCCGCCGCCGTTCCTGGACACCCCGGGTACCAGTTTCGGCGGGGTGATGGCCCAGTTCGCGATGTACGCGCTGATCGCCGTCGGTTTGAATGTCGTTGTCGGACAAGCGGGTCTGCTCGATCTCGGCTATGTCGGCTTCTACGCCGTCGGCGCGTACACGGTGGGCCTGCTGACCAGTCCCAACAGTCCGTGGAATCAGACCGACGGCTGGCTGCACAAGGATTGGGCCTGGCTGGCCTGTCTGCCGCTGGCCGCGGCGGTCACCGCGGTATCCGGTTTGATCCTCGGTTCGCCGACGCTGCGGTTGCGCGGCGACTATCTGGCGATCGTGACCCTCGGCTTCGGTGAGATCGTCCGGCTGCTGGCCGACAACCTCGGCGATGTCACCAACGGCAGCCTCGGGCTGTCCGGTATCGCCTATCCGCACGTCGGCGAGTCGGCGACGAAGCAGAACGGCGTGTTCTCCGCGGGTAACGTCGGAAATGCGAACAGCTCCAACATCTTCGATAAGGCGAACTCCGGAATCTGGTGGTACTGGGTCGGTATGGCGCTGGTGATCGTCGCCCTGCTGATCGTCGGGAATCTGGAGCGCAGCCGGGTCGGCCGGGCCTGGGTCGCCATCCGGGAGGACGAGGACGCGGCCGAGATCATGGGGGTGCCCACCTTCAAATTCAAGCTGTGGGCGTTCATGATCGGCGCCGCGATCGGCGGTCTGTCCGGTGCGCTGTACGCGGGGCAGGTGCAGTTCATCAATCCGACCGGCTTCAACGTCATCAACTCGATGCTGTTCCTGTGCGCGGTGGTGATCGGCGGTCAGGGCAACAAGCTCGGTGTGATCGTCGGCGCGTTCATCATCGTGTACCTGCCGAACCGGTTGCTCTCGGTGCAGGCGGTGGGCCAGAGCGTGCTCGGCTATGTGATGCTGATCGTGACGATCGCGGTGATCGTCGCGCTGGTCATGGTGTGGCGCAGGCGGATTCGTGATGCGGAGAACCGGGTCAGGTACGGCTATCTCGGCGGCGTCGCGGTCGTGGTCGTCGTACTGCTGGTGATTCTCGGCAATGTGCTGAAGTTCCACGAGCAGGGCGCGCAGTCGCTCGGCGACTTCAAATACCTCTTCTTCGGCATCACGCTGATGGTGTTGATGATCTTCAAGCCGCAGGGTCTGTTCCCGGTGCGGCAGAAGCTGCTCACCTTCGGGCGTCAGGTGTATCAGGCCGTGCGCAAACCGTTCGGCGCCAAAGCGATTGGAGCGCAGGGATGACCGGGCCTGGCGCGGGTGGCGCGCTGTTCGACAACGAGGATATGGCGGCGGGCTACACCCAGGAGCAGACGGAGTCCAGCGCGGGCGTCGTCGATGTCTCGGCGGTCGCCCCGGAGCTCGCCGATGCCGAAACGGTCGCGGAAGTCGTCGCACCGCATCGGGATATCGAGACCGCGGTCGGTGAGCCGCTGCTGCGCACCGAGGGTCTCACGGTCAAGTTCGGCGGCCTCACCGCGCTCGACGACGTGAGTTTCGAGATCCGCCGCGGTGAGATCCTCGGGCTCATCGGACCCAACGGCGCGGGCAAGACCACCTGCTTCAACGCGATCACCGGCGTGTACCGGCCGTCGGGCGGCACGGTGTACTTCGACGGCAAGCCGCTGACCAAGACCAAGCGCAACGCCATCACCAGGCTCGGTATCGCGCGCACCTTCCAGAACATCCGGTTGTTCGGCGAGATGACGGCGCTGGAGAACGTGGTGGTCGGCACCGACGCCCGGCACCGCACCTCGGTGCCGGGCGCGGTGCTGCGCACCCCGCGACACCGGCGGGAGGAGCGCGACGCCATCGAGCGCGGGATGGCGCTGCTCGAATTCGTCGGCATCGCGCCGCGGGCGGTGGAGAAGGCGCGCAATCTGCCGTACGGCGATCAGCGCAGGCTGGAGATCGCCAGGGCGCTGGCCACCGAACCGAAGCTGCTGTGCCTCGACGAGCCCGCGGCCGGCTTCAACCCCAGCGAGAAATCGGCGCTGATGGATCTGATCCGCAAGATCCGCGACGACGGTTTCACCGTGCTCCTGATCGAGCACGATATGCGACTGGTGATGGGGGTGACCGATCGGATCGTCGTGCTGGAGTTCGGCCGCAAGATCGCCGATGGGCTGCCCGCCGACATCCGGGACAACCCGGATGTCATCGCGGCCTACCTCGGTGTGCCCGACGACGAAATCGAGCAGATCCTCGCCGAGCCGACCGGCGGACAGGAGCAGTGATGGTGCAAACGAAGCCGAACGAGCAGTCCAGCACGTCGCAGTCGCAGTATTTGCTCGAGGTCGACGACATGGTCGTCAACTACGGCAGAATCCAGGCGCTGCACGGGATTTCGCTGCAGGTGGCGCCGGGTGAACTCGTCACCCTGCTCGGCGCGAACGGCGCGGGCAAGACGACGACCATGCGCGCGCTGTCCGGCCTGCTGCCGCTCACCCGGGGGCGAATCCGGTTCGAGGGCCGCGACATCACCAAGATGAAGGCGCATGAGCGGGTGGGTCTCGGGCTCATCCAGGCGCCGGAGGGCCGCGGTGTCTTCCCCGGGATGACCGTGCAGGAAAACCTCGATATGGGTTGCTACTCCAGGGTTTTCAAGGAGAAGGCGGAATACGCGAGAACCCTGGGCTGGGTGCTCCACCTGTTCCCGCGCCTGGCCGAGCGGCGTAGACAGGTCGGCGGCACGCTGTCCGGCGGTGAGCAGCAGATGCTGGCCATCGGACGGGCGCTGATGGCCCGGCCCCGGCTGCTGCTGCTCGACGAACCGTCGATGGGGTTGGCGCCCATGGTGATTCAGCAGATCTTCCGGATCATCAGCGAGATCAACCAGCAGGGCACCACGGTGCTGCTGGTGGAGCAGAACGCGCGCCAGGCGCTGGCGCGCAGCGATCGCGCGTACATCCTGGAGACCGGTGAGGTCACCAAGACGGGATCGGGGCGGGAACTGCTCACCGATCCCGCCGTGAAGTCCGCCTACCTCGGCGTCGCGTAAAGCCGCTGCGGTGACGTCGCCTGCTCGGGCATGATCGGTTTCATGAACGGGCACGACGAATTGATCAGTCTGGCCGATCGCTACTGGGATAGTTTCCTGGAAGCGTTCCCGAGTCAGGCGACGTTGCTGGGGGACCGGCGGTTCGACGACCGCATCGAGGACCCGTCGGAGGCCGCCGAACAGCGGCTGCTCACCGCGCATCGCGGGTTGCTCGCCGAGGTCGACGCCATCGATCCGGCCGGTCTCGACGCCACCGATCGGGTGACGCGCAGCCTGCTGCGCGCCGAGCTGACCGGTTCGGTGGACCATCTCGAGTGGCGGCCGGTGGAGCTGGCCTCCGACCAGATGGACGGTGTACACGCGGAACTGCTGATGATCGCCCCGCAGACCAACGCACCCGAACCGGCGAACGCGCTCGCACTGCTGGAGCGCTACAAGCAGTTCGGGACCATGCTGGATCGGGCCGTGGAGCGATTCCGCGCCGGGCTGGCCGCGGGCCGGACGCCGCCGCGGATCACCATCGAGCGTTCGCTGAATCAGCTGGACGGCTACCTCGCCTCCGATATCGCATCGGATCCCTTTGCCTCCCTTGGCGGTCCGGCGAACTGGGACGGCGAGGCGGCCTGGCGCGACCAGCTCGTGGACGTGGTGCGCGACGGTATCCGTCCCGCCTTCCAGCGCTATCGTGACGCGCTGGCGGCGGATCTGCGCCCGGCCAGCAGGCCGGACGATAAACCGGGCCTGTGCTGGCTCGGCGGCGACGGCGAGGATATCTACCGGCGCGAACTGCGCAGGCACACAACGCTTCCGGATCTCGGTGCGGAGGAGATACACGAACTCGGGCTGTCCGAGCTGAAGCTATTGCGCGACGAGTACGCCGAGGTAGGGCAGCGGCTGTTCGGGACGGGCGATGTCGCGGAGATCTTCCGCAGGCTGCGCCAGGATCCGGCGCTGCGCTACACCAGCGGCGCGGAGATCATGGCCGACGCGCGTGCCGCGCTGGCGGCGGCGAATGCGGAGATGGGCAACTGGTTCGGCAGGCTGCCGCGCGAATCATGCGACATCGTCGAGATTCCCGAATTCCTGGCGGCGGATTCGCCTGCGGCGTACTACTTTCCGCCCGCGGCCGATGGTTCGCGACCCGGAGCGTACTTCGTCAACGTGCACGACCCGGCGAGCAAACACCGTTACGAGACAACGTCCATCGCCTACCACGAGGCCATTCCGGGCCATCATCTGCAACTGACCATCGCCAACGAACTCGACCACCTGCCGCGCTTCCAGCGGCAGTCCTTCGCGAACACCGCGTTCGTCGAGGGTTGGGCGCTGTACACCGAGCGCCTCGCCGACGAAATGGGTTTGTACGCCGACGATCTCGGCCGGGTCGGGATGCTCGCCGGTGATTCGTGGCGGTCCTGCCGCCTGGTGGTGGACACCGGACTGCACGCGAAGGGCTGGACCAGGCAGCAGGCCATCGACTTCATGATCGCCAACGCGCCGGTGGGCGTGCAGGAGATCACCACGGAGGTGGACCGCTACATCGGCATGCCGGGTCAGGCCGTCGGCTACAAGGTCGGGCAGCTCGAGATCCGCCGCCAGCGCAGGCAGGCCGCCGAGCGGCTCGGCGCGGCCTTCGATATCAAGGCGTTCCACGATGTGGTGCTCGGCTCGGGTTCGGTGAGCCTGCCGGTGCTCCGGGAACTCGTGGCGACGCTCTAGCAACTCGGCCGGAGAGACGCCGATCCCAACTCGGTGGTGTCGGCGTCTCCCCTTGTCGGTGCCGGTCCCTAGACTCATGCGCGTGAGTTCACCGACGACTGCTGAGCGTTCCGCCACCGCGTCCGGGACGGACCGGCCGACCCTGCTGCTGCTGGACGGGCATTCGATTGCCTACCGCGCGTTCTTCGCGCTGCCCGCGGAGAACTTCAAAACGGTCACCGGGCAGACCACCAACGCGGTGTACGGCTTCACCGCGATGCTGATCAACCTGCTGCGCGACGAGAAGCCGACGCATATCGCGGCCGCCTTCGACGTGAACCGCAAGACCTTCCGCACCGAGGCGTACCCGGAATACAAGGCGAACCGCAATGCCACCCCCGACGAATTCCGCGGGCAGGTCGAACTCACCAAGGACGTGCTCGGCGCGCTCGGCATCGCGGTGATGGCGATCGAGGGCTTCGAGGCCGACGACATCATCGCCACCATCACCACGCAGGCGGTGGCCGAGGGCTTCCGGATTTTGATCGTCTCCGGTGACCGCGACTCGATCCAGCTGGTCAACGACGATGTCACGGTGCTCTATCCGCGCAAGGGCGTCTCGGATCTCACCCGGTTCACCCCCGAGGAGGTGCAGGCCAAATACGGTCTCACCCCGAATCAGTATCCGGATTACGCGGCGCTGCGCGGCGACCCGAGCGATAACCTGCCCGGCATTCCCGGCGTCGGGGAGAAGACCGCGGCCAAGTGGATTCGCGAATACGGTGATCTGAACACGCTGGTGGACAAGGTCGACGAGGTGAAGGGCAAGGTCGGTGACGCGCTGCGCGCCAACCTGAGCAGCGTGGTGCTGAACCGTCAGCTCACCGAGATGGTGCGCGACGTCCCGCTGCCGTACACGCCGGAGCAGCTGGCGCAGGGCCCGTGGGATCGGGAGAAGATCCACCAGCTGTTCGACGATCTGGAATTCCGGGTGCTGCGCGACCGGTTGTTCGAAACCCTAGCGCCGCCGGAGCCGGAGGCCGAGGCCGGATTCGAGATCAGCGGTGCGGCGCTGGAGGTCGGCGCGGTCGCCGGCTGGCTCGCCGAGCATGCGGAAGCCGGTGTGCGGCACGGCGTTTCGATCGTCGGCACCGGCACTCCCGCGGATGGTGACGTGCGCGCGCTCGCCATCGCCGCCGCCGACGGCGAGAGCGGCTACATCGATGTCAGCGTGCTCACCCCGGAAGATGAGGCGGCGCTGGGCACCTGGCTCGCCGACCCGGCGGTGCCGAAGGCGCTGCACGAGGCCAAGGCCGCCATGCACGCGCTGCGCGGGCGCGGCTGGACCCTCGGCGGGCTCACCAGCGATACCGCGCTGGCCGCCTACCTGGTCCGGCCCGGCCAGCGCAGTTTCAACCTCGACGATCTGTCGCTGCGCTACCTGCGCCGCGAGCTGCGCGCCGAAACCGATGCGGCGCCACAGCTCTCCCTGCTCGACGAGGAGGGCGCGGCCGACGCCGAGCTGGCGCAGGCCGAGATGCTGCGGGCCAGGGCGGTCGTCGATCTGGCCGCCGCGCTCGACACCGAACTGGAGCAGATCGAATCCACCCCGCTGCTCGCCGAGATGGAGCTGCCGCTGCTCGGCGTGCTCGCCACGCTGGAGGAGGCGGGCATCGCGGTCGACACCGATCAGCTGGAGACGCTGCACCGGCAATTCAGCGACCGGGTTAACGCCGCGGCGAACGCCGCATACGACGTGATCGGCAAGCAGATCAACCTGGGCTCGCCCAAACAGTTGCAGGTGGTGCTGTTCGACGAACTCGACATGCCGAAGACCAAGCGCACCAAGACCGGTTACACCACCGACGCCGACGCGCTGGAATCGCTGTTCGAGAAGACCGAGCACCCCTTCCTGGAACATCTGCTCGCGCACCGCGACGCCACCCGCCTGAAGGTGACGGTGGAGGGTCTGCTGAAATCCGTTGCGCCGGACGGCCGGATCCACACCACGTTCAACCAGACCATCGCCGCCACCGGGCGCCTGTCGTCCACCGAGCCGAATCTGCAGAACATCCCGATCCGCACCGATACCGGCAGGCAGATCCGCGACACCTTCGTGGTCGGCTCCGGCTACCAGTCGCTGATGACGGCCGACTACAGCCAGATCGAGATGCGCATCATGGCCCACCTGTCCGGCGACGAGGGCCTGATCGAGGCCTTCAATTCCGGTGAAGACCTGCACACCTTCGTCGCGTCCAAGGCATTCGACATCCCGATCTCCGAGGTGAATCCGGAGATGCGGCGGCGAATCAAGGCCATGTCGTACGGCCTGGCCTACGGCCTGAGCTCCTACGGTCTGTCGGCGCAGCTGAAGATCAGCACGGCCGAGGCGAAGGAGCAGATGGACGTCTACTTCGCCCGGTTCGGCCGCATCCGCGACTACCTCTACGAGGTGGTCGAGCAGGCCCGTAAGGTCGGCTACACCGAAACCCTGTTCGGCCGCAGGCGCTATCTGCCCGATCTGGATTCCAGCAACCGTCAGCGCCGCGAGGCCGCCGAACGCATGGCGCTCAACGCCCCCATCCAGGGCACCGCCGCCGACATCATCAAGGTGGCGATGATCAACGTGCACAAGGCGATCGGCGCGGCGGGCCTGCGCTCCCGGATGCTGCTGCAGATCCACGACGAACTCCTCTTCGAGGTCGCCGATGGTGAGCGCGAGGCATTGGAAACCCTCGCCCGCGAGCAGATGTCCGCCGCCATCGAACTCTCGGTGCCCCTGGAGGTTTCGGTCGGCGTCGGCCGCAGCTGGGACGCCGCCGCGCACTGAGTCTCAGTGCAGGGCTTTCGCCAGCGCGGGCACCACCTTGCCCGCGGCGGTATCCGGCGACTGATCGGTCCAGACGCGGAAGCCCTGCACCGCCGAAACATCGTCTACCACGGCGACTTTCGAATTCGGGTTGTCGACAAGGCCGTGCGGCAGTCCGGCCAGCCCGCCGCCGCCCGCGCTCCGGTCGGCGCGCAGCACCAGTACGACGTCGACCGGCGTGCTCAGCACGAAGCTGCTGAGCGCGAGCAGCCGCGGGGATTTCTCGCCGCCGGTGGCCCGGTATTCGCGGCTGTAGACGAAGCCGATGGCTTGCAGGAATCGCGCCTGATCACTCGGGTCGAGGAAGACCGAGAGATCGGTATCGGTCACCAGGAAGGCGGCGATCTGCTTGTCGGCGAATTCGGGATGTCCGGCCCGAATCTGCGCGGCCCGGTCCGCTGCGGGACCGCTGCCGCCGTGATCGGTGAGGAAATACGTTGCCGCGCCGACCACCAGCGCGATGACCACCCCGAATATCGCGGGCAGCAAGAACTTCCGTAACCGGGACAGGCGCGGCGGCTTGTCCGGCAGGCGCCGAGTCGCCGAATCAGGTTGCGCTGCCCGGGAATCGGCGAAGGCCGCCGCCGCATCCTGCGCCAGCTCCCGGCAACTGGAATACCGGTCGCCGCGATCCTTCGCCATGGCGCGGGCGATCACCGCGTCCAGCGCCGGCGGCAGTTCGGGCCGCACCGCGCTCGGCCGCGGTGGCGGCTCGTTGATATGGCCGAGCACGATCTCGGTGGGCGACGCGTACGGATACGGGCTTTGTCCGGTGAGCAGCTTGTAGAAGGCGCAGCCCAGGCTGTAGATATCCGAGCGGTGATCCAGTTTGTGACCCAGCAGCTGTTCCGGTGACGCGTAGGCGGCGGTGGCGAGGAAGTCGCCCGTTTCGGTGAGTTCCTGGCCGTCCACCATGGGTTTCGCGACACCGAAATCGGTGAGCAGTACCCGTTCCTCCTCGCCGTCGACCTCGGCGAGCAGGAAGTTCCCGGGTTTGATGTCGCGGTGCAACAGTCCGCGCCGATGGGCGTGGTCGATCGCCTTGCCCACCTCGGTGACGATGCGCAGGGCGCGCTGCGGCGTCATGACCGCCGATCCGCGCGCGATTTCCCGCGCCGCGTCGGTGCCGTCGACGTACTGCATGGCGATCCACAGCTGTCCGTCCGCCTCACCGCGGCTGTAGACCGCGACGATATTCGGATGATCCAGCGCGGCGGCCAGATTCGCCTCACGTTCGAAACGCGCTCGGAATTCCGCGTTTTCGCTCAGGTCGGCATTGAGCACCTTCAGCGCGTCCCGGCGCGGCAGAATCGGGTCCTGGGTCAGGTAGACCGTACCCATGCCACCGGCGCCGAGCACGCGAACGATCCGGTAGCCGCCCACGATCGCACCGGGAGGCAACGGCATTCGACTCTCCTACCTGGTAGGGGTTGTCCAGAATTTAGCAACCATCAGTGCCCGGCCGCGAGCAGCTTGTATTGCGCGGCCGCCTCTTGATAGAGGTCCTGCGGCTGTTCGGCCCACACCTGCGCCACATACCGGTCGTAGCCGATGAAACAGGTATAGGTGACGACCGCGGGCCCGACCGGATCATCGAGCTTCTTCAGGCATTTGGCGCCCGGCAATCCGGGCGGTCCGTCGAATGGTCCGTAGTCGCCGGCCAATTGGTCGACGTAGGCGGCCAGCAGCCGGGCCGCGGCCGGCCGGTCCCCGGCCCGGGTGATCGTCGAACGGTCGATCGCTACCAGATCGACCTTCGCGTCGGCGAATATCCGGCTGGTCTGCGCGGGGTAATAGTCGAGATGCAGTGCGGCCCTTGGCGTCAAGATCGCCGGTGTCCAGTCGGACACTTTCGGACTCGGCAGGGTGCGGCCGAGCAGGCCGTCGACATCGGCCGGGAGCGTGGCCAGCCGATCCGGTGCTGTCGGGTGATAGTCGCGGAGCATTTCGAAAAGTTTGTCGTAGATCCGCGCGGTGAATCGACTCAGCGGCACCGGATCCGGCGCCGGAGCGAGGTTGTCCTCGACAATGGTCCACACCAGGTAGGTATCGCGGACGAGCCAGGTCATGACGGACCCGTACTCGTTGATCTCGGCCCTGGCATCCGGATACGCCGGAATCGACGTATCGGTGGTATTCGGTTGCGCCGCTTGGGCTCCGGCGAGGAGGGACAGTGCGTGCCCGGCCTGGTCGGGCGTTCCGAAACGCAGTACGCCGAGTTGGGCCTCCAGCCCGAGCGCGTAGGAGATCCTGCGCTGCCCCCCGGTTCGGAATCCGGCGATCAAACCGGGTGCGGCGGCATTGAAATCGTCGATGTGATAAATGGGTTCGACCGGCGGCGGGTGGTCGGCGGTGAATGCGAAATTGCCGCTGGTGGCGTTGCCGAAAACCATTCGGCTGTCGATATCCAGGATCAGCGGAAGGTGTTTCGCGAGTTCGACCGACTCCTGGATCGCGCCGGTTTGCGCGGTCGGCGCGATGGTGCGCGGCGTGGTGAGGTAGTTGCCGGAGTCCAGCTTCGCCAGGTCGACGGCGGGTGGACCGGAGCCGGAATCGCAGCCCGCCGCGGTGAGCAGCAGCGTGCACGTCAGCATTGCCGTGATCGAATATCGCTGCCGCGCCATCACATTCGCTCCGCCCGAGCCAATATCGCGTACTGCGCGGCGACCCGCTGATAGAACGTCGGGGCCATCCGTTCGCCGAACGCGTACTCCTCGCCGACCACCCCGACGTACCTGCCGACGGCCACCGCGCACAGATACGAATCGTGCCGGATCGGCTCCGGGTCGGCGAGTGCGAGGCAGTGGGCGTCGGTGATTCCGTGCGGCGGATCGATCTCGTCGTCGTTGCGGCCGGGCGCGGTCAACGCCGTCTGCAATTTCACCGCGGAATCGAAATCCCGTGTTCGGTAAACGATTCCGTCATTGTGGGCGACCAGGTCGACGCCGGCGTCGGTGAACGCCCTACCGGCGACGGTGGCGTCGCGTTCGAAATGCAGTTCCCCCGCCGGGGTGTATATGCCGATGGTGGCGTCGAAAAGGCTGAAGCTCGTGCCCGCCTTCTTGGACAGCGGCAGCGCCAGCCGCATCAGCGGTTCGGTGGCCGATGGCAGATCGAGGATATCGTCCACCGGTGTCGGGGTGAGCTGCTCCAGCCGGGCGAACTGCGCTCGGAACATCGTTTCGAACTGCGCCGCAAGCGCATTCGGGTCCGGTCTGGGCACGGCGGCCAAGCTCAGCACGGCGTAGTCGCCGTGCGCGGCGAAGGCGAAACCCTTGACGTCGGTATTCGACCATGCGCTCGCGCCCGCGATATCCGGCAGCGCGATATCGTGCCGGTCGGTGCGGTCGTTGAGCGGTGTTGCCGCGAATTCCATTGCGGCGGCGCGCGCTTCGTCCGCGGATGGAAAGCGCAACAGCACGATCGTCATCGTTTTGCGTTCGCGTGATTTGTTATTCGTGCGGGTGACGAGCGCACCGCAAATGAGATGATGCCGGGTCGCCACCGCCCCGTACTGCTCGGGTAACGGTGCGTACGGTTGCTCGCCGAAGCTCGTCTCGTCGACGATACGGGCGTCGTCGAGCTGGTTCAGCTGCGGATCGACCTCGTGCGGCGAGAGCAGGTATCCCATCATCCGGCGGGCCTCTATATGGAAGACGTCGTCCTTGGTTTGCAGCCGCGGCCGGAAGTCGAAGGGGGCGGCCTGGAATGGGCCGGTGTCGAGCGCCGACAGATCCGCCGGTGTCGGTCCCGGATGGGGCTGCCCGCTCGTCGTCGCGGCACACGCTGCGGCGGCGAGGGCGGCGAGCGCCACCAGCGCCAAGCCGCGGTTTCGGGGAAATCCCATGCGCCGCTCACCTTCTCGTCAGCAACGCGTACTGCGCGCTGACCTTCTGGAACAGGTCCTGCGATTGGCGGCCCGGCGCCTGCACCGTCCATCGGTCGACTTGGAAAATGCATAGGAACACATCGAATTGGCTCTGCTGATTCGGCCGAGCGCAGACGATCTCGCCGTCGATACCCTTCGGCGGATCGATCATCTGCCGGTTCTGGTCGGTGCGCAGTTCGTCGGCCCACTTCTGCCAGATCCGCCGTGCGCCCGCGGCCGATCGGCTGCGGAACACGGTGGTGTCGCCGAAGGCGATCCGGTCGATATCCCCGGTCGTCAGGAAGTCCAGATTCGTGGACTCGAGGCCGAAAACCGCGCCGCGCCCGGTGAATACACCGTCCGGGTCGGGCCGCCAGAGGAAGTCCGGATTGGTCGCCAGCGTGCGCGCCAGGACGTCATCCGGGTCCAGCGCAAGGGATCTCAGCTGATCGGCCGGGGTGGGCCGGAATTGGTCCAGCAGCGGCAGCGCCACGTCCAGCATGTGTTCGGTCCGGCCGATCAGCGCGGGCAGGTCGGGTGCGGCGGTATCGTCGATGATCTTGACGAAGACCACATAGCGGTCGCGGACGGTCCATGACACGAGCGCGGGTGTCGGTGGGCGCCAATGTGCCTTGGTCCCTTGATACTTCGGGAACGACACCGGTTCGCTATCGGCCATGTACCAGGGCAGGTTGGTGCTGTGGTAGGTGAAATCGTCGTGCTCGAGCGTCGCCGCGACGATGCTCGCGGTGGCGGCGTCCGGGAATTCCAGCACCGCGATAGCCAGCGTGCGCCGGGGAGCCTCGGGCGGGCCGCCGGTATCCCAACGGTTCACCCAGCCCGCCACCAGATCCTTCGCCACATCGTCGAAGGTGTCGTTGATGACGAGATTGCCCATACCCTTCGAATCGAGCACGATATGCCGTTGGATCCCGCCGGTGCTGTCCTCGGTGTAGCTCGGATCGGCCTCGAACGGCAGCGCGACATAGTCGGCCAGTCGCTGCGATTCGCGAATCCTGCCCTGTTTCAAGGTCTTCGCCGTGCCGAGGTGGCGCGGGACGGTGGGGTAGTTGCCGACCTCCAGCCGCGACAGATCGGCCTCCTGCCGCACGGGTGTCCCGGAAACCACTGAGCCGCAAGCGATCACCAGCGCGCCGACGAGGCAGAGCAGACTCGCCGCGCGCAACGATGCCCATGGAACGGCCGATTGCACGATTCCCCCGAAGCGTGGTCCTGATCGGATGCTACGCCGCCGTCGGGGTGCGGGCGAGGAGGATCGATCGTGCCGCCGACCGATGCCCTCGGGCTACCAAGCCCATGACGTGCGGCGATGATACTCGCGGGTAGCGAAAACTGTGGCAAAACGGACGCGAAATATCGTTGCCAATACACCGGCGGACGCCTATTGTCGATCGCGTGCCGAATCCGACCGACCGCCACAGTGCGGCAGCGAATGTCGCAGACCGCGACCGCGCCGCGCTAATTCCGCCCACCGCGATGGTGGCGCGTCGGCTAATTCTCGTAGTAACCCGCCGCAGCGGGGCCTGATTCGGACCGGCCCCCTCGCTGCGGGCCGTTGATTGTTGGCTGCTGGTCCCCTCCTCCATCTGTGGAAAGACTTCTCCGGGAAGACCTACGTGCACATGACGATCCTGACACTTGACACGAATAACCTGCTGGCCGCCGCCCCGAAGGGCCTGCGCGCCGAGAGCACGGGCATGACGCCCGCCGAATTCCACCTCCGGTACGGCGAGAACGCGGGCCCGATCCGGCTCGGCGACTGGTCGTCGGTCAATCGGGGCGCGGATTTCATCGCGACCCTCGAATTCGCCGACCGCCTGCGCACCGTCGTCGCGAGCGGCAGCCCGGTCGCGGCGCTCACCTCGGCGCTGTACGACGAGGGCTATCCGGTCGAAATCCTGCAGTTCCATCAGCGCCGCACCGAGGATGGCACCGCCACCTTCGTGCAGTGCGAATGCGACGGCAGGCGCGGCTGGGGTGCGGCCATCGCCGGCGACAGCGCCGAATCGACGGTGCGCGCCATGATCGCCGGCGTGAACCGCCTGGGCGTCTGAACCGCGTCTGAAACAACAAGGGGCCGTTCACATTTCGTGAATGTGAACGGCCCTGAGTTGCTCGGTTACTCGCCCTGGGACTGTTCGGCCAGCTGCTTGCGCACCTCGTCCATGTCCAGCGCCTTCACCTGGGTGACCAGATCCTCCAGCGCGGCGGGCGGCAGCGCACCCGGCTGCGCGAACACCAGCACGCCCTCGCGGAAGGCCATGATGGTCGGGATGGACCGGATATTCGCCGCGGCGGCCAGGCCCTGCTCGGCCTCGGTGTCCACCTTGCCGTGCACCACGTCGGGGTGCGCCTGCGAGGAGGCCTCGAAGGTCGGCGCGAAGCTGCGGCACGGACCGCACCAGGAAGCCCAGAAATCGACGAGTACCACGTCGTTTCCGGTGACTACCTCATCGAAGTTCTGCTGGGTCAGCGTCTGGGTGGCCATGACGTCCTCTCATATTCGGTATGCACCGCTATAACACATCCGGTTCCGCTTATCTTCCACTGCCGATTCCCCACTCACAGTGTCGATCGCCGTCCCAACGGCGGATACCCACCACGGTCGCGGGGAAATCCCGGTCCCGGGCCACCGCGTGCACCGCCTCACCGAGCCGCTGCGCCGCGACCCGCCGGGCCAGCGTAATGTGCGGCGTCCACGCGTCCGGGTGCAGGTTGGCCGGGACGCCGGGGCACGGCGCGACGATCCCGAAGATGGCGCGCTGCACCGCGAGCAGCTGTTCGGACGGCACCACCAGCCGGACCAGGATCGGGTTGCGCGCGCCGAAGATCAGCACCCCGCCCAGCCGGATGGCGAAGGGCCGGAAAACATAGCCGTCCAGGGCATGGTCGATGCGCGGCCAGATCTGCCGCGCCACCGCGACAGTGATATGTGGCCGGTTGGTTTCGGTGGTTTTGGCCGCCGGGCTCGGAATTCCGGCGTCGGCGAGCAACCGCCACTCGCGCCGGATCTCGGCGTCGGCCGCATCGTCCAACAGCAGTTCGACCGATTGCACCATGATCTCCAGAAGGTAGCGGTATCGCCGGGTGGGCGGGTCGGTTCGGGCGTGCCCGCGCGGCGCGGGGAGGATGAACCGGTGAACGATGGGCGCATCAGACTCGGTCTGATCGAAGGTGACGGCATCGGCCCCGAGGTGGTCGGCGCCACCCGGCGGGTGGTGGACGAGGCGCTGGCCGCGGCCGATGCCGCCCCGGTCGAATGGGTGCCGTTGCCGATCGGTCACCGGGCGATCGCCGAATTCGGCACACCGCTGCCGGAATCGACCCTCGACACGCTGGACGAACTCGACGCCTGGATCCTCGGCCCGCACGACAACGCCTCGTACCCGCCGGAGCATCGGGCCGCACCCGGCGGGGCCATCCGGAAACGGTTCGGGCTCTACGCCAATATCCGTCCGGCCAGGGCGTTCGCCGGTGTGCGTTCCGTCGCACCCGATATCGATCTGGTGATCGTCCGGGAGAACAGCGAGGGCTTCTACGCCGACCGCAATATGTTCGCCGGGTCGGGGGAGTTCCGGCCGACGCCGGATGTCGCGCTCGCCGTCGGCGTGGTGACCCGGGACGCGTGCGTCCGGATCGCGCACGAGGCGTTTCGCCTGGCGGTGGCGCGGCGCAAGCGGGTCACCATCGTGCACAAGGCCAATGTGCTGCCGATGACGATGGGACTTTTTCGTGATGTTTGTTACGAAGTGGCTCGCGACTATCCGGGTGTGACGGTCGACGATCAGCACGTGGATGCGATGGCGGCCCATTTGGTCCGCGCCGCACCGCAATTCGATGTGCTGGTGACCGAGAATCTGTTCGGCGACATCCTTTCCGACCTGGCGGGTGAGCTCAGTGGCTCACTCGGTTTGGCCGCATCGCTGAACTGTTCGGCCACCAGGGCGATGGCCCAGGCAGTGCACGGTGCCGCGCCCGCGCTGGCCGGGCATAATCGCGCCAATCCGGCCGCTTTGCAGCTGTCCGCGGCAATGCTGTTGCATTGGTTGGGGACTCGTGACTCAGACGGTGGTTTGCGGCAGGCCGCGGAGCGGATCGAGCGCGCCGTCGCCGCCGCGCTCGCGGCCGGTATCGCCACCGCTGACCTCGGCGGCCTGGCCTCGACCAGCGAATTCACCGAGCAGGTATGTGCTAGGGTGCACCGCCGGTAATCGGAGTGTCGCCGTGGTACGACACAGTACGGATGAATCTTCCGTTACTGTCACGCACGGAGCGGCTCGGTCGCTTAGATTGCCAAACGGGTGGTGACGCCCGGGTTTCAGGTATTCGAAATGTGGAGGGCTGCTGTGTCTGTTCGATCGGTAGTTGGCAGGCGCGCCCTGCAGGCGGTGTGCGTGCTCGCCTGCGGCGCACTGGCGCTGACGGGCTGTACGAAGAACACCGAGGACACCGGGCCGAAGGCCGAGAAGGTCGGCGGTATCGAGAAGGTCGATTCGCTCGCCGCGCAGCTGCCGGACAAGCTGAAGTCGTCCGGCAAGATCGTCGTCGGTGTGAACGTCCCCTACCAGCCGAACGAGTACAAGGACCCGAGCGGCAAGATCGTCGGCTTCGATGTCGATTTGATGGACGCCGTCGCCGCGACCCTCGGCATCAAGGCCGAATACACCGAATCCGCCTTCGAGAAGATCATTCCGACCATCCAGGCGGGCACCTACGACGTCGGTATGTCCTCGATGACCGATTCGAAGGAACGCGAGCAGCAGGTCGACTTCGCCACCTACTTCAAGGCAGGCATCCAGTGGGCGCAGCCGGTCGGCAAGCCGATCGACCCGAACAACGCCTGCGGCAAGCGGGTCGCGGTGCAGGCCAACACCGTCGAGGACACCGACGAGATCCCGGCCAAGAGCAAGAAGTGCACCGATGCGGGCAAGCCCGCCATCGATAAGAAGTCGTTCGACGAGCAGAGCGCCGCGACCAACGCGGTGGTGCTCGGCCAGGTCGACGGCATGTCGGCCGACTCTCCGGTGACCGCCTACGGCATCAAGCAGAGCGGCGGCAAGATCGAGGCCGCCGGTCAGGTATTCGATTCCGCGCCGTACGGCTGGGCGGTGCCGAAGGGTTCGCCGCTGGGCAAACTGCTGTCCGCCGCCGTGCAGCACCTCATCGATTCCGGAAAGTACCTGGAGATCTGCAAGAACTGGGGCGTCCAGGACGGTGCGATCACCAAGTCGGTCGTGAACGGCGCCGAGAGCTGATCGATGCCCTCATCTGATACGACGGCCTTGCCCGGCGACACCGGGCAAGGTGGGGGAGCCACCACCGCAGGCGAACCCACTCCGATCAAGGCAATACCGCTACGCCGCCCCGGCCGCTGGATCGCCGCCGCGATCATCCTCGTGCTGGTCGCACTGTTCGGTTACGGCGCGGCCACCAACTCGGCCTACGGCTGGCGCACCTACTGGAAATATCTGTTCGACAGCCGGATCGAATCCGGTGTGGTGATCACGCTGGAGCTGACCGTCCTGGCCATGGCGCTGGCCGTGGTGCTCGGCACGGTGCTCGCGGTGATGCGCCTATCGCCGAACCCGGTGCTGCGGTCGGCGGCCTGGGTGTATCTCTGGATCTTCCGTGGCACACCGGTTTACGTGCAGTTGGTGTTCTGGGGTCTGTTCCCGTCGCTGTACAAGAACATTCAGCTCGGCGTTCCGTTCGGGCCGCAGTTGCTCCACATCGACGTGCAGCACATGCAGGCCACCTTCCTCTTCGTGGTGATCGGCCTCGGCCTGAACGAGGCCGCGTACATGGCCGAAATCGTCCGCGCCGGAATCAATTCCGTCGGTGAAGGACAGCGCGAGGCGTCCATCGCGCTCGGCATGTCCTGGGGCCAGACCATGCGCCGCACGGTGCTGCCGCAGGCGATGCGGGTGATCATCCCGCCGACCGGTAACGAGCTGATCGGCATGTTGAAGACCACCTCGCTGGCGGCCGCGGTGCCCTACACCGCCGACGTGTACGGCCGGGCCCGCGACATCTTCGCGGTGAACTTCCAGCCGATCCCGCTGCTGCTGGTCGCCGCGACCTGGTATCTGGCGATCACCAGCGTGCTGATGGTCGGCCAGTTCTACCTGGAGCGCTACTACTCCCGCGGCGCGACCAGACAGCTGACCTCCAAGCAGCTGCAGGAGCTGGCGGACGCGCAGACGATTGTGAAGGCGAAATGAGCGGCGAGCAGGACATGACGCAACCGACCGACCCGGCGCAGCCGATGATCGTCGCCGATCGGGTGTGCAAGAGCTTCGGCGCGCTGCAGGTGCTCAAGGGTGTTTCGCTGAATGTCGGGCGGGGCGAGGTGCTTTGTGTCGTCGGGCCGTCCGGTTCCGGCAAGTCCACCTTCCTGCGCTGCATCAACCATCTCGAGGACATCAGCGCGGGCCGCCTGTACGTCGATGGTGATCTGGTGGGCTATCGCGAGCGCAACGGCAAGCTCTACGAGCTGCATCCGCGCGAGGCGGCCAAGCAGCGCCGCGAAATCGGCATGGTGTTCCAGCATTTCAATCTGTTCCCGCACCGCACTGCGCTGGAGAACGTGATCGAGGCGCCGATACAGGTCAAGAAGGTCGACAGGGCGCGCGCGATCGCCAGGGGCAAGGAGCTGCTGGACCGAGTCGGCTTGGCGGAGAAGGCGAATGCCTATCCGGCCCAGCTGTCCGGCGGTCAGCAGCAGCGCGTCGCCATCGCCCGTGCGCTGGCCATGGACCCCAAGCTGATGCTCTTCGACGAGCCGACCTCGGCGCTGGATCCGGAGCTGGTCGGCGAGGTGCTTTCGGTCATGCGGGAACTCGCGCGGTCCGGTATGACGATGGTGGTGGTGACGCACGAAATGGGTTTCGCCCGCGAGGTCGCCGATCAGCTGGTGTTCATGGACGGCGGCGTGGTGGTCGAGGCCGGGGCGCCGCTCGACGTACTGACCAATCCGCAGCACCAGCGCACGAAGGCTTTCCTGTCCCGGATCCTATAGAGTTCCGGCCGTGCTGCCGGACCTGAGCGAGTTGAATTCGGACGCGGCGTACGCGGCGCGCCGCAACGATATCGAGCTGTGGGCGCCTTGGGCCCGGCACGCGCTGGCCTCGGTGGGGCTACCGCAGCCGCGGACCTTGACGGTGCCGGGGCCGAGCACCAATCCGGTGGTCGTCGGCGATAACGGGATGGTGGTGAAGTTCTTCGGCCCGTATTGGTCCGGTCCGGAGAGTCTGGTGTCGGAGACCGAGGCGTATCGGGTGCTCGGCGGGCAACCGCTGCCGGTGCCTCGGCTGCTCGCCCGGGGTGAGCTGCTTCCCGGCGAAAGTGGTTGGCATTGGCCGTTTCTGGTGACATCGGCGGTGGCGGGACGGCCGTGGCGGCAGGTGCTGGCGACCGCGGGCCGGGCCACCGCGCTGCGGTTGGCCAGGAGTGCGGGCGAGCTGCTGGTGGGCCTGCGGGCGGTGCCGCTGGTGGAAACCGGCGTACTCGGTTACGACGCACCGGAATTCGCCGAGATGCTGCGGCCACGGCGCAGCGCGACGGTGGCCGACCATCGAGGGTGGGGCTACCTGTCGCCGGAGCTGCTCGCCGCCGTCGAGGGATTCCTGCCGGATGTCGACGACCTGATCGACGGCGCCGCACCGGTTTTCGTGCACGGCGACCTGAACGCGGACAATCTCTTCGCCGATCCGGAGCGCGGTGAGATCACCGGCCTGATCGACTTCAACGACGTCTACGCGGGCGACTTCCGGTACAGCCTGGTGCAGTTGCATCTCAACGCGTTCCGCGCCGACCGGGAGCTGTTGGGTGTCGCGCTGGCGGCCGCCGAATTCGAGGTGACGCCCGAGTTCCCAAGGGCGATGCTGGCTTTCACCTTCCTGCACGATTTCGAGGTGTTGGAGGAGGTCCCGTTCGACCTGACCGGAATCACCGATATCGATGAACTCGCCGAAACGCTTTGGGGCGTGCACTGATTCGGTTGCACGGCCGAATCGCTACGGCTGTACGTTCCGGGAGTTCTTGTGATGCACGGCTATCCGGAGCTGGCCCAGGAGCACCTTCGCGGCCGGGGCCGGTGGTGGGTCGCGCCGCCAGACGAGCGCGAGCCTGCCGCGCAACGGTGGATCGACGATTTGCAGCGTCCGGACACCGAACGCCGCCGCCTGCTCGGGGGTGAGTTCCGGTACCACCGCGATGCCTAGCCCGCGCGCGGCCAGTCGCAACAGCACCGGCGGAGCGGCGGCCTCGAAGGCGATATCGGGCTCGAATCCGGCCGCCGCGCAGGCGCGTTCGAGCACGCCGCGGACACCGGTGCCCGCGGGCAGACAGATCAGCGGATGCTCGCGCAGCGCGTCGAGCGCGATCCGGTCGGTGTGCGTGTCGTCGGCCGCGGCCACCGCGGCGACGACGGCGGTATCCAGGACGATCTCGGTGTCGATGGCGGGATCCAGTGCGGCGCCGGTCAATCCGACGAGGGCGAGATCGAGTTCGCCGGAGCGCACGGCCGCGAGCATGCGGTCGGAGGTGTCCTCGGTGAGGCTGATGCCGACCTGCGGATGGTCGTCGTGGAAATCGGCGAGCAGCCCCGGTGCGTCGAATTCGTCGGTGGCCGCGCCCGAGATGAGGCCCATCCGGACGTGGCCGCGCAGCAGCCCGGTGAATTCGTCGACCGTCTGGGTGATCCGCTCGGCCGCGTCCAGGGCGGCCCTGGCGTGCGCGAGCACCGCCGCGCCCACCGCGGTGGGGACGACCGAGCGCGGGCCGCGTTCCAGCAGCGGCTGCCCGAGCTCGCGCTCCAGCTGGCGGATCTGTGCGCTCAGGCCGGGCTGGGCCAGGTGGAGCCGGGCCGCGGCCCTGGTGAAATTGGCCTCCTCGACCACCGTGACGAAGTAGCGCAGCTGCCGCAGTTCCATAAACAATCATTCTAGCTATTAGAAGATCTATCTGTTGTACTTCTAGCTCGTGGTCGAGCATCGTATGAGTCATGGGAAATAACGCAACGCAGACCGTCGACACCTTCACCGGCCCGGTCTTCCGCCCCGGCGACGAAGGGTACGAAGCGGAGATCGCCGGATTCCAGACCGCGTATACGCACCGGCCCGCGCTCGTGGTGGGTGCGGTGCACGCCGAGGATGTCCGCAGCGCGGTGGAATACGCGGCGCGGCAAGGACTTCCGGTTGCCGTTCAGGCGACCGGGCACGGGCTCTCGGTCGCGGCCGACGGCGGTGTGCTGATCAGCACCCGCCGGATGACCGCCATCACCATAGATCCGGCCACCCGGATCGCCCGGATCGGTGCGGGCGTGCGGGCGGGTGCGCTGGTCGAGGCGGCGGCACGGCACGGTCTCGCCCCGCTCAACGGGTCCTCGCCATCGGTCGGCGTCGTCGGGTACAGCCTCGGCGGTGGAACCGGCATCCTGGCAAGGCAATTCGGCTACGCGGCCGATCATGTGCGTGCGATCGAACTGGTCACCGCCGACGGCCGGGTGCGCAGGCTGACCCCGGGCGACGAACTGTTCGGCGCGGTGCTCGGCACCGGCGGCAACTTCGGCGTGATCACCGCGCTGGAGGTGGAACTGGTTGAGCTGACGGAGGTTTGGGGCGGTCAGCTGGTGTTCGATACGCCGCTGGTGGACGCCGCGCTCGCGGCGTGGCGGGAATGGACCGCGACGGTGCCCGAGGAACTCACCTCCACCGTCGTCCTGCTCACCTTCCCGGATATCCCGCAGGTGCCCGAGCCGTTGCGCGGCCGGTACGTGGCCTCGTTCCGGATCGCCTTCACCGGATCGGCCGAGGAGGGGGAGCGGCTGGTGGCACCGCTGCGGGCGGTGGGCCCGCGGCTGAAGGACGACCTGCGCACCATGCCGTACACCGAAAACCACACCATTCACAGCGATCCCGAACATCCGCACGGGTACGCCGCGACCAATGCCATGCTCGGCGAGCTGACCCCCGAGACGCTGTCCGCGCTGCTCGCGCTGACCGGTCCGGACGGCCCGCTGCGAGTGGTCGTCGATATCCGCCACCTGGGCGGCGCGCTGCGGCGGCCGGGCCCGAACGGCGTCGCGGTCGATCACCGGGACGCCGCGTATGTGGTGCGGGTGATCGCCATGCCCGAGCCGGCGGACGGCGCCGCGGCGCCGGCGGCGCTGGCACAGGTGCGAGAGGCGTTGGCGCCGTGGACGATCGGCCACAGCCTGAATTTCCTCTACGGTGCGGGCGCGGCCGCCGACGAGGCGCAGACGAGGGCGGGATACGCCGCCGAGACCTACGCCCGGCTCGCGGCCTTGAAGTCGAAGTACGACGCGCACAACATGTTCCGGTTCAACCGCAACATCCGGCCGAATTGACCTGCCGCCCGGCCTGATCGGGCGCGGTGCCGAAATATGTCGGCACCGCGCCCGATTCGTGTGTCACACGAGGATCGCGCCGCCGTCCAGCGGCATGATCGTGCCGGTCGCGTGCCGCTGGGTCAGGTAGAACAGGTACGCCTCGGCGATATCGGTGGTCTCGCCGATCCGGCCCAGCGGTGCGCCGCCGCCGCTGCCGTAGAGCTGTTCGCGCGCATCCTCCGGCAGGAAATCCCACATCGGTGAACGAACGACGCCCGGCATCACCGCATTCACCCGGGTAGGGGCGAGTTCCACGGCCAGCGCCCTGGTCAGACCCTCCAGCGCGCCGCAGACGCTGGAGGTCACCGTCGACCCGGGTATCGGCCGGGGGCTCGCGGTACCGGTGGTGAGGGTGATCGAGCCGCCGGGCGCGATCAGCGGCGCGGCCGCCCGCACCGCGGCGAGCACGCCGAAATACCTGAGCTCGAAGAACTTTCGCGCGGCGGTCAGGTCCAGATCGGCGAGCGGGCCGAGCAGCAGCGCCTCGCCCGCGGTGAATACCAGATGGTCCAGGGCGCCGATCTCGTCGAACAGCGCGGTCACCCGGGCCGGTTCGGTCAGGTCGGCGACCTTGCCCGCGACGCCGTCCGGCAGCTGCGCGACCGCATGCGCCACCCGCTCCGGATCACTGGAAACCACCGTGACTTTCGCCGCCCGCCCGGCCGCGGCGGCGGCCACCGCGAATCCGATTCCCGAGGTACCGCCCAGGACTACGACATGTTGTCCAGTGAGGGACATGGCTTTTCCTTTCGGTCGAAACTGCCTGTCCACCTTCGGTCCGCGAGCCCGCCCGCGTCCAAAACCCTTTTCCGCGTCTGTAATACCCTGAGGGCATCATGGTGGATGTCGACCTGCGCAAGTTGCGCTATTTCGTCGCCGTGGCCGAGCATCTGCACTTCGGCCGGGCGGCTCGGGCGCTGTATATCGCGCAGCCGGTACTGTCCCGGCAGATCCGGGCGCTCGAGGACGAACTCGGCGCGCAGCTGTTCGTCCGGGACCGTCGCTCGACCGAGCTGACCGCGGCGGGGGCACAGCTGCTCGCCGACGCACGTCCGCTGCTGGCCAGCGCGAATGCCTTGCGTCGCAGGGTGATTCGGGCGTCACGCGATGCGGACACGTTCACCGTCGGCTTCATGCCCGGCCTGATCGTCACCGAGCCGGTGCGGGCGCTGCGTGAACGCCATCCCGGGCTCACCGTCGAGTTGGTGCGCACCACCTGGGACGACCAGGTCGAGGTGATCCGCGACGGCCGGGTCGACGCCGGCTTCGTGCGCATGCCGATCGACCGGCACGGCCTGCGCGTGCGCCCGCTGTACACCGAGCCGAGGGTGGTGGTGCTGGCCGCCGAGCACCGGCTCGCGGGCAAGGAGTCGGTCGAGATCGCCGATCTCGCCGACGAGCGGCTGAGTCAGGATCCGGATGCGGTGCCGGAATGGCGGGATATCGCGACGCGTTCGCGCGACGTGGCACCGGTCTTCCGCAGCGTCGAGGAAAAGCTCGAGCATGTGGCCGCCGGATACGGGATCGTCGTGCTGCCGCTCTCGGTGGCGACCTTCTACACCCGGCCGGATATCGCCTATGTGCCGGTGCGCGGGCTCGCACCCAACCAGGTATGCCTGGCCTGGGCGGTCGAGCGGCGCGATCCGCTGTTCGACGAATTCGCCGAGCTCGCGGCCGTGCGCTGAACCGATCGTCATCGAAAATCCGGACTTCCGGGCCGGGGATACTGCTGCTATCTTAGTGATATCACCATGATACTAGGAGGATGTCATGAAGCTTCGGGCTGCCTTTCACGTCAACGGGTTCCCGGTGCTACTGGGGGTGTTCGTGCTGGTCATCGGATTCGGTGCGGCCGCGGCGGCCGGCTATGCCGAGGGGGCCAAGAACGACAACGCGCTGGCAATAGCCGGGGCAATCGTCGGGACGCTCGTCGTGGTCGCGCTACTGCTCTCCGCGACTGGGCTGGTGGTCGTGAATCCCAACGAGGCCAAGGTTATTCAGTTCTTCGGCCGCTATATCGGCTCGGTGAGCGAACCCGGCTTCTACTCGGTGGTCCCGCTCACCGACCGCAAGAGCATCTCGCTGCGGGTGCGTAACTTCGAAACGCAGAAGCTGAAGGTCAACGATGCCGACGGCAATCCGGTCGAGATCGCCGCCGTGGTGGTCTATCGGGTGGTCGACAGCTTCAAGGCCGCCTTCGCCGTCGACGATTACGAGGTGTACGTGGAAACCCAGTCCGAGGCCGCGGTCCGGCATCTGGCCACCACCCACCCGTACGACGCGCACGACACGGAGCGCACCAGCCTGCGCGACGGCGCCGAGGTGGCGGGCGAGCTCACCACCGAATTGCGCGACCGCACCGAGATGGCGGGCATCGAGATCATCGAGGCCAGGATCACCCACCTCGCCTACGCGCCCGAGATCGCGCAGGCCATGTTGGTTCGTCAGCAGGCCGCCCAGGTGGTCGCGGCCCGGACCAAGATCGTCGAGGGCGCGGTCGGTATGGTCGGATTGGCCCTGGACCGGCTGGCGGAGCAGGGCGTGGTGGAACTGGATGAGGAGCGCAAGGCGACGATGGTGTCCAACCTGCTTGTCGTACTGTGTGGCGATCGCGCGACACAGCCCGTCGTCAACGCCGGAACCCTCTACAGCTGAGCCGATCTCATGGTCGAGCGCAAAAAGATACTGCTGCGCCTGGATCCGTCGGTGCACGACGCCATCGCCAAGTGGGCCGCCGACGACCTGCGCAGTATCAACGCCCAGATCGAGTACGCACTGCGGCTGGCGCTGGAGGAGGCGGGCCGCAAACCGAAATCGAAACCTGTGGGGGACTGAGTAGCGCTGAAGCGACGCCGGGCATCGGGTGCGACGCCCGGCGTCGTGCTATCTGGGCATTTGAGGGTTTACCCGCTAGATAGCAGAGAAATTCGCGGAAAATACCAATACGGTGTTCAATGATATCGTTGAAGGGGTCATTTTGTTGTGTAGCAAAGGATTCCGATGACCTCTCCGATATCAGTCTCCGGCCTCGACCTCTCCGCCGCCGCGCTCGCCGATTCGGTACGCACCTTCCTGGACGCCCTCCCGACGCCGCCGTCGCTGCTCGCCCTCGGCGAGCCGACGCACGGCATCGAGGCATTCCCGGAACTGCGCAACGGCCTGCTGCGGGAACTGGTGTCGCGGCACGGTTTTCGCGCCATCGCACTCGAATCGGATTGCCTCGCGGGCATATTGGTCGACGATTACGTGACCACCGGCCGCGGCGATCTCGACGATGTGCTCGCGCGCGGGTTCAGTCACAACTTCGGTACGTTCCGGGCGAATCGTGAATTGATCTGCTGGCTGCGCGATTACAACGCCGGTGTGGCCCCGGCCGATCGCGTCCGCTTCCACGGTTTCGACGGTCCGCTCGAGATAGCGGCGGCGCCGAGCCCCCGCGTCGTCGTGCACTCGGTCCATACCTTTCTGGCCGAACATCTGCCCGCGTCGCGAATCCCGCACACCGCAGGCGAATTGGACGAGCTGATCGGTGACGACGCGGAATGGTCGAATCCGGATGCCATGTGGGAGGCGGCCCGGTCCATCGGCGACACCGACCGGGCCAGGGCATTGCGCTGTGCCGTGGACGACCTACTGGGTTGTTTCGAGGCCGAAGTGCCCATCCTGCGAAAGGCCGTTTCCGACAAGGATTTCGAGCGCGCCAGCATGTTCGCCAGAACCGCGCACGGGCTGCTGCGCTACCACGCCGCGATGGCGAATCCGGTGCCGGACCGGATCTCGATACTGGGCGGCCTGCGCGATGTCATGATGTCGGAGAATCTGCTCGCGATCGCCGAAACCGGCAGGCCTGCCTTGGTATTCGCGAGCAATGCGCATCTACAGCGCAACGAGGCCAACGTGCGGACCACCATCGGACCGGACTGGCGCTGGTGGAGTGCGGGCGCGCTCGCCGCCGCGCACCTGGGCGAGCGCTATGTCTTCATCGCCGCCGACGGCGTCGACGATGTCGACACCCGGGAGGACCGGTCCACCCTGCAAGGTGTGCTCGCGGCGGCGACCGCGGAGCGTGCGCTCTTCCCGCCGCGCGAACTCGCCACCATCCTCGCGGAATATCCCGAGCTGCGGCCCCGGTCCACCGACGACACCCGCTATGCCCCGCTCGATCCGGCGATCGGCATGGATGCCGTCGCCTTCCTCAGGATTCCGGTTTCTCGGTGATGAATATGGCGGTGCCGGGAAATAACTCGCCGCGCAGCGGACTCCACTGACCCCATTCCCGGTCCAGCCATTCCGGCCAATCCGGTTCCACGATGTCCTTCAGGAGCAGACCGGCCGCGACGATTTCGCGCACCCGGTCGCCGATGGTGCGGTGGTGTTCCACATAGGTCGGCAGACCTTCACCGTCCAACTCCACATAGGGCGTTCGGTCGAAATAGGGAATCGATGCGGTCAACCCGGCTGGACCGGGATCGTCGGGGAAGACCCAGCGCATCGGATGGTTCACCGAGAAAACCCAGCGGCCGCCCGGCCGCAGCACCCGGGCCACCTCGCGCATCACCAGGGCCGAATCCGCGACGAACGGCACCGCGCCGAAGGCCGAACAGGCCAGGTCGAACGATTCGTCCCGGAACGGCAGCGCCTCCGCGCCCGCCTGCACCAGCGGTACCCGCGGCCCGCCCCGGTCCATCGCCGCGCGCCCGCGCGCCAGCATCCCCATGGACAGGTCGAGCCCGACCGGATGCGCGCCCTGCCCGGCCAGCCAGCGCGCGCACGGCGCCGAACCGCAGCCGATCTCCAGGATCCGCTTGCCCGCCAGCTCGCCGAGGAAATGCATATCGCCCTCGTGCAGACCCTCTGGGCACCAGATGAATTCGCCCTCGGGGGAGTCGACTCCGAGGAAATCGGCGTGGGTTTCGTGGTACTGCTCGGCGTCGGCGTCCCACCAGCGCCGGCTGGCCTGCTGACTCGCGGCCGAACCGAGCCGGGTCCGCGCCGTTCCCGCGGTTCCGAGCAGTGCGTTTGCCATCGCATGGCGTTCATCCGACACGCCGACAGCGTAATCGGCGCGGCGCGTGGGACCGGTTTGCCCGGCCGGACCAAGGTCGCGTACGCTGAACGCGCGAGTGTCTTCAGTACAACCGTACCGGAGTTCAACCCGTGCTGAGTTTCACATGCGTTGCGTGCGGTACGTTCCTAGTGTCCGTCAATCACACCTGCGCGGTGAGATCGCAGCGTACCGAAAGTTCCAATGTCCGCAACCGACCACAATCCGTCCGGAGCAAACCGACACATGCCCACCACCGTCACCTCGCCGCAGGTAGCCGTCAACGACATCGGCTCCGCCGAGGACTTCCTCGCCGCCATCGACGCCACGATCAAGTACTTCAACGACGGCGACATCGTCGAAGGAACCATCGTCAAGGTCGACCGCGACGAGGTTCTGCTCGACATCGGTTACAAGACCGAAGGCGTCATCCCCTCCCGCGAACTCTCCATCAAGCACGATGTCGACCCGAACGAGGTCGTTTCCGTGGGCGATGAGGTCGAGGCCCTCGTTCTCACCAAGGAGGACAAGGAAGGCCGCCTGATCCTGTCGAAGAAGCGGGCGCAGTACGAGCGTGCGTGGGGCACCATCGAAGAGCTCAAGGAGAAGGACGAGGCCGTCAAGGGCACCGTCATCGAGGTCGTGAAGGGCGGTCTGATCCTGGACATCGGCCTGCGCGGCTTCCTCCCTGCCTCGCTCGTCGAGATGCGCCGCGTCCGCGATCTGCAGCCGTACGTCGGCAAGGAGATCGAGGCCAAGATCATCGAACTGGACAAGAACCGCAACAACGTGGTCCTGTCCCGTCGCGCCTGGCTGGAGCAGACCCAGTCCGAGGTGCGCAGCGAATTCCTGCACCAGCTGCAGAAGGGCCAGGTCCGCAAGGGTGTGGTCTCCTCGATCGTCAACTTCGGCGCCTTCGTCGATCTCGGCGGTGTCGACGGTCTGGTGCACGTCTCCGAGCTGTCCTGGAAGCACATCGACCACCCGTCCGAGGTCGTCGAGGTCGGCAACGAGGTCACCGTCGAGGTGCTCGACGTCGACCTGGATCGCGAGCGGGTTTCGCTCTCGCTCAAGGCGACCCAGGAAGATCCGTGGCGCCAGTTCGCCCGCACCCACGCGATCGGCCAGATCGTGCCGGGCAAGGTCACCAAGCTGGTTCCGTTCGGCGCGTTCGTCCGCGTCGAGGAGGGCATCGAGGGCCTGGTGCACATCTCCGAGCTGGCCGAGCGCCACGTCGAGGTGCCGGATCAGGTTGTCGCCGTCGGCGACGACGCGATGGTCAAGGTCATCGACATCGACCTGGAGCGTCGCCGGATCTCGCTGTCGCTGAAGCAGGCGAACGAGGACTACCACGCCGAGTTCGACCCGTCGAAGTACGGCATGGCCGACAGCTACGACGATCAGGGCAACTACATCTTCCCCGAGGGCTTCGATCCCGAGACCAACGAATGGCTCGAGGGCTTCGACAAGCAGCGCGAGGAGTGGGAAGGCCGCTACGCCGAGGCGGAGCGTCGCCACAAGATGCACACCGCGCAGATGGAGAAGATGGCGGCCGACGCCGCGGCCGAGGCCGCCAACGGTGGCCCGTCCAACTACTCCTCCGAGAGCGGTGCGCAGGCCGCGGCCTCGCAGTCGGAACCCGCCGGCGGTTCGCTCGCGAGCGACGCCCAGCTGGCCGCTCTGCGTGAGAAGCTGTCGGGCAACGGTTAAGCCGCTGCACGAGTAGGAGGCGAGCGCTCGCAAAGAGCGCTCGCCTTTCTCGTTTCGCTCGTATCTTGTGGGGGCGAAGCCCCCACACCCCACCCGGCGGGGCTACGCCCCCGGACCCCCTTCCCGGGTTGCTTTGTGAGCGGATGTTCGGGTTGGTTCGAGCCTCGGGTGAACGAACGCTGCGCCCCAACCGGATTCGGTTGGGGCGCAGTCGTTTTCCGGGGTGTTGTTGGGCGGGTGCTGGTCGGCGTGATCGGTGGGTTGGTCTCGTGGTCGCGTCGCTACGACGGCTGGATCGCCTGAGATAGGCGCGGTGTGCGTTGGTATGCGGCGTTCCGGTTTCGCACCTTAGATGACGCCAATCCGACCCCACGCCGAGGGTGTTCCGGTTTCGTATTCCGGATGCCGTTGTTCCCGCGAAGGTTTCAGTTTCTCGCGCATGCAATAGCTTGTGCGAGAAGCCAATTGCTCCGCGCGAACCGCTTACCTACGTGTTCAAAGGTGAATGAGGGCTGCCGCACCCCGGCTTCGAACCGTGCACACGATGTACGGGGTGTGCACCTTGAAGCCGGGGTGCGGCGGTTATCGACGAACGGGTAACGGCCGACCCGTCCCATTTGGTGGGAACGAGCCCCCCGCTTGCCAGCACCGCGCGCCTGTCTGGGGCGATTCAGCTGGCCTAGGCGGACAAAATCAGCTGGGATATGCGGAAATCCCGCGGAAGTCGTCTGGTTTTGTCCGCTCAGGCCGGATGCTACAGCGCCAGTAGGTATATCGGCCTCACCGAGTGCGAAACCGCACCCCGCATGCCAACGCACTCCGCACCTACCTGGGGCAATCCAGCCGTCGTGGCGGCACACCCACCAGCTGAACGCGCCGATCACCCCAGACAGCACCAGCTCAGACGCCGCTGTTCGGCAACCCCGATGGCCTCGGGGTGACCGGAGCTCCACGCCGAGACGGGAATCCCGTTGTGCCACGCAGGACTTCGGGGGCGCCGCGGGGTGGGACGGCCGCCTCGTGTGGGGCGACCATCTGCGCCGTGGTGAGGGCGACGACCTGGATCTGGTCCAGGCGCAGGCCGAGTCCGGCCAGGCGCGCGATGACACCGAGCCGATGTTCGGCCAGGCCCGGTCGGATCGGCAGTGGGTCGCGGCCGGGGCGGCGCAGCACGTACATGCGCTGCGCGCTGTCGTAGGTGACCGGGACACCGTCGCGGATCGCGCGATAGGCGTCCAGGTCCAGCGTGCTGTGCCGGACCGGGTCGATCATCAGCTGCTCGATGAGGCGTTCGGCCTCGTCGAGGTAGTACCGCTGATCCTCCGGCGCCAGCTCGGACACCCGCTGCGCCACCCGCCACCGGTAGTCGGCGGCGGCGGACCGCAGCAGCGATCGGTGGCGTTCGGCCTCCTCGGCGAGGTCGAGCGCGCGGCGGTGCCGGTTGGACGGCTGCTCGGCAGGCAGGCGCCGGACGGGCAGCGGATCCCGCGGGTCGGGCATCGAAGCATGGACGTCGGGCATGGCCCCTCCTCGGCTCGAGTTGCGAATTACCTTGTCCAGCAACTCGGTCGACGTCCGACCCACTTCGTATTCTGCCGCAGGGGTACGACAAGTTTCGCCGCCCGACGGCTTCGCCGACAGCGCCTGAATCGTCCTCGACTCCTCCGCCGAGTCCTCCCTTCGGCGGATCTCGGATTCAGGGCCGCCTCGTAGTTTTCCAACCGCAGGATGAAAACGGTTGGGAGACGGTATGAGTACGTGGTTGTTGGTGGCCATCATCGTCGGTGTGATCGCGCTGGTGATCAAGCGATTCCGGGGCGAGCCGATGGACGCCCGCGATATCTTCCTCACCCCGCTGATCCTGGTGGCGATCGGCGTGTTCAGCGTCACCAAGGTCAAGGATCTGAGCACCGTCGACATCACCTTCCTGGTGATCGGCGGCGTGATCGGTATCGCCTTCGGCGCGGTGCGCGGGACGACGGTCGACATCTTCGAGCGGGACGGGCATCTCTGGCAGCGCTACACCGTGAAAACCGTTGTGGTGTGGGTGACTTCGTTCGCGGTCGGATTCGGGGTGAGCATGGTCGGCCTCGCGCTCGGCATGCATCACGACGCGCGCCCGACCACGCTGTCGATCGGTATCGGCATGCTGGGGGAGATGTTGACCCTCGGCGTGCGCGCCTTCTCCACCGGCGTGCCGTTCAAACAGGACGGTAAGGAAGGCGGGCGGTCGAATTCGATCATCGATCAAACCTTCGACCGGTTCCTGACGCAGGCGCAGTCGTACGGGAAGCGCGGCGATCAGCCGGATGAGGAGCGCAAATTCGACCGGGGTTCCATCGAGCAGCCGCCGACGTTGCGCGACGGTCTGCAGTGGCTGAATCGCGGGCGGGACAACCGGCGCTGAAGGTCGCGGCCGGACCGTCCCCGCGAACTCTACGCAACCGGCCGATTAATCCTGTCGCACAATCGGACACAGGGAATGGGACAGCCGCCGGCGAGCGGTAGGCTTTCGCGGCAATGCCGCAATTGTGCGCGCTGCCTGATCGAATTCGATGAAGTCGGACGTTTGACCAACTTAACGGTAGTGTCGCTGCGGGAAAGTCAGCTCGGCAGAAAGGCCCTACCGCAAGATGTGCGCAGCGAGCCCGTTCAGCGGCCTCAACCGTAGACAGTTCCTGGCGAAGGCGGCGGCCGCGGGTGCGGTCGGCGCGCTGGCCTCCTGGGCCAACCCGATCATCGAGCGCGCGTACGCCGCCGACCCGGCGGGTATGGGCGGACTCGGCGATATCGAACACTTCGTGCTGCTGATGCAGGAGAATCGCTCGTTCGACCACTACTTCGGCACCTACTCCGGCGTCCGCGGCTTCGACGATCCGTCCGCGTCGTGGCGCCAGTACGGGTGGACACCCGGCGCGGGCCCATCGCCCGACGGTTACGTCAACCCGTTCCGGTTGGACACCACCCGCGGCGCGACCCTCGACGGCGAATGCATCAACGATCCGGACCACACCTGGGGCGGTATGCACCGGGCGTGGAACGGCGGCCGCAACGATCAGTGGATGCCGATGTCCATCGAGAGCGTCGGCCCCGCCAACGCGCCCGCCGCCATGGGTTACTACCTGCGCGAGGACATTCCGATCCACCACGAGCTGGCCGAGGCGTTCACCCTCTGCGACAACTACCACTGCTCGGTGCTCGGCCCGACCGATCCCAACCGGCTCTACTGGATCAGCGCGACCATCGATCCGGACGGCCGCGCGGGCGGTCCGCTGGTCGAGACGCCGACGCTGATTCCGCAGAACGCCTACAGCTGGCGCACTTTCCCGGAGAATCTGTCCGAGGCCGGGGTGAGCTGGAAGGTATACAACAACCGCGATGTCGGCCCGCTGTCCTCGGTGATCCTGGACGGCATGCTCGGCTGTTTCAAACAGTCGCAGGACCCGAACTCCGAACTGCATCGCCGCGGCATCGCGCCGGTGTACCCCAACGACTTCCAGGCCGACGTCGCCAATGACACGCTGCCCGCGGTCTCCTGGGTGATCCCGGCACTGATCAACTGCGAACATCCGGCGCTGCCCGCGGCTTTCGGCGCGTACGGCATCGTGCAGCTGCTCGACATCCTCACCTCGAATCCGAAGGTGTGGGAGAAGACCGCGCTGATCATCAGCTACGACGAGAACGGCGGCTTCTTCGATCACGTCACCCCGCCGACGGCGCCCCCGGGCACGCCGGGTGAATTCCTGACCGTTCCGCTGGACCGGGTCAGCTCGGCGAAGGGTATCGCCGGTCCGATCGGGCTCGGGTATCGCGTTCCGGGACTGGTGATTTCGCCGTACAGCCGGGGCGGGCTGGTGGCCTCGGAGACCTTCGACCACACCTCGCAGCTGCGGCTGCTGGAAACCCGGTTCGGGGTGGAGGTGCCGAATCTGACGAAGTGGCGGCGCGGCGTCACCGGCGATATGACCTCGGCCTTCGATTTCGGTTCCGCGCCGAACGCCGCCAAGCCGGTGCTGAGCGATCCGAAGCCGAAAATGGATGCGGCCGTTGCCCAGTGCGGCCCGAATATCGCGCTCGGCACCGCGACCAAGGGCGTGCCGTATCCGGTACCGCCGAACGAGATGCCGCGCCAGCAGCCGGGCACCCGGCGCAAGCCGAGCGGTCTCGTGCGCGCGTAATCCTTACAGATGTAAGAACATTCGGCTCCGGCCCGAGACAGGCGAGTGGCCCAGCCCCGAAATGGGCTGGGCCACTGCCCAAGTGTGTGTTCAGCCGACGGTGGCGGGCACCCAGCGGACACTCGGGACGACGGCGGAGCGTTTTCGCATGGCCGCGAAGCTGTGCCGGGCCGGGCTGATCAACGCGGTGAACCATGTGCGGCGATGCTCGGCGAGCGCGGCCGCGACGGCGGGGATGTGGATGCAGTGCACTCCGCCCGCCATTCCCAGGCGGTGGCGACCCGTCTGGTCGTGTCTGGTGCCCAATTGTGTTCCTTTGCTTGCTGGTGCTGGCCTGGATCGCCAGGGCGAAGATTAGCCGAACGAAACTGGCGGGCACGGTATTTTGCGCAAGTAATTGCCCCGGCGTGTCGGAAAGTTATCTTCGCCGGTCCGGATTCTCCGGTAATTGTTGCGGATCGGTCTCGGCGATGTCACGGATCGGCCAAATGGTCGGTCGGTATGTGGAATGTGGTGGGCGGCTGGGTATTAGGAGGGTTTGTCCGCCCCCCGGGCCGCGCGGGTCGGTGCGCCGCCGGGATGCGAGACTTGGCCAATGTTGCGGATCGGCCTCACCGGAGGCATGGGAGCGGGCAAGTCGACGGTGGCGCGGACGCTCGCCGAACTCGGCGCGGTGATCATCGACTCCGATGTCATCGCGCGAGAGGTGGTCGCACCGGGTACCGAGGGTTTGGCCGCACTCGTCGCGGCCTTCGGCGCGGAGATACTCGCCGCCGACGGCAGCCTGGATCGGCCCGCGCTCGCCGCCAAGGCATTCGGCTCCGACGCCGCGCGCGCGACCCTGAATTCGATCACCCATCCGCTGGTCGGTAAACGCACCGCGGAACTCATTTCCGCGGCGCCGCCGGATGCGATCGTGGTGCAGGACATTCCATTGTTGGTGGAAAACGGATTGGCGCCGTTGATGAATCTGGTGCTGATCGTCGACGTGCCAGAGGAAACCCGAATTCGGCGCTTGGTGGAATTCCGCGGTATCGCCGAATCCGACGCGCGCGCCCGAATTTCCGCGCAGGCCACCGACGAGCAGCGGCGCGCGGCGGCCGATGTGTTGCTGGACAATTCCGGTCCGGCCGGTGCGGTCGACGCGGTGGTGCGCGACCTGTGGCGGGACCGGCTGGTGCCGTTCGAGCACAATCTGCGCACCGGAACCCGGGCGCGGCGGGCGAATGTCGCACTGGCGCCGCCGAATCCGGAGTGGCCCGCGCAGGCGCAGCGGCTGATCGCGCGGCTGTGGGTGGCCTGCGGTACCTCGGCCTCGCGGATCGATCACATCGGATCCACCTCCGTGCCGGGCCTGCCCGCGAAGGATGTGCTCGACCTGCAGATCACCATCGCCGATCTGGACGTGGCCGACGGGCTGCGCGATGCGCTGGGCGCCGCGGGTTTCCCGGTGATCGCCGAGATCACCGGGGATAATCCGAAGCCCACCCCGCAGGATCCGGCCGGAACCGATAAAGCACTGTGGGCCAAGAGAATTCACGCGAGCGCTGACCCGGGCCGCCTGGCGAACGTGCACATCAGGGTCGACGGCTCGCCCGGCCAGCGGTTCGCGCTCGACTTCCGGGACTGGTTGCGCGCCGATGCCGCGGCCCGTGCCGAATACCTCGAGGTGAAACGCGCGGGCGAGGCCAAGGCCGCCGGGCTGACCGGCACCGAGGCGACGCTGGCCTACCTGGACGTGAAGGAACCGTGGTTCGACGCCGCGTACGAGCGCGTCCGCGCTTGGCATGCGGCGCGATAATCCGATGCGTCAGAACAGCTTTGCCAGCTTGTCGAGGTGCGCCGGGTCGGATCGACGAGGGCCGCGAAGGTCTTACATCCAGGTGAGGGTGATGCCCATGGATTCCATCCAGGATTCCAGGGAGTGGCCGTTCGCGGCGATGCCGTCGATGGCGGTGGCCGCGTTGGCCACCGCCGCCTCGGCCTCGGCCGCGCCGATCAGACCCGCGGCATGGGCCGCGAGCAGCTCGTCGACATCGAGCAGTTCGGTCTCGCGGCCCGAGCGGACCACGATGTCGAGGTAGTGGTCCACCGACTTCCACTGTTTCGGGCCGAGCCGGGTGTACTCGCCGAGATCCAGGTAGTAGTCCTGATCGCGCTGATGTGCCGGGTGATAGTGGAATACGGTCGCGCGCAGGGACAGTTCGGGTAGTAGCCACGACTCGATGTAGTGGAACTGCGGATGGTCCGAGGTGCGCGCCATGTACAGGCCCCACGACTCGACCCGGTACGTCTCCACCGGCCGCACGAATCCCTTCGGATCGGTGTTGGTCAGCCCGGCGAGGTCGAAATATTCGACCTTGGGCCGGTGCACGTGCACCGGCGCCGGGTCGGCGTTGACCAGTCCTCCGTGATTACGCACGCCGCCTCCTCTTCGACCGGACCTTCCCGCCGGGTGTCATGCAGAAAATCTACCGCCACTCGAGCGCTTGGTCGCGGCGGTGCGCGGCCGGTGGAGCGCCGGATTACATCCAGGTCAGGCCGATGCCCTGGGCGGCGAGCCAGCGTTCGACGTCGTGGTCGTGCGCGGCGAGCCCGTCCATGGCGGCGGTGGCGCGTTCGAAGGCCCGGTGCGCCTGCGCGGTGTCGACCACCCCGGCCGCGTGCGCGGCCAGCAATTCGTCGACGCCGCGCAGATCGGCCCGGCGGCCGCCCTGCACCTCGATGTCGAGGTAGTGGTCCACCGCCTTCCAGCGCTTCGGCTCGATGCGGGTGTATTCGCCGATATCCAGGCAGTAATCCCGGCCGTGATGGTCGCCGGCGTGCCGGTGCGCGATGGTCGCGCGGATCGAAAGATCCGGCAGCAGCCAGGATTCCAGGTAGTGGAACTGCGGCCCGTCGACGCAGCGCGCCATATAGAGGCCCCACGGTTCGACGTGGAAGCGTTCGACCGGCCGGACGAAACCCTTGGCATCGGTATTGGTGAACTCGGCGACGTTGAAGTACTCGACTCTTGGTCTGGTGGGCGTTCGCCCCGGCGGCGCGGCGGCCCCGTTGCTGCCGTTGGTCGCGATGGTTCCGTGTGCGAATGCGATTCCACGGATATCCCGGGCCACAAATCCGGCGATCCCGGTGACCGCCGGTGCGGCGACGAGCAATGGCAGCAGTGCGCTCATAGCCTCGTCCCTTCACCAAGTCTGGACAACCAGTTCAGAGTACACCTGGGCAACCCCTCCCTCACCCGGTGTGACAAAGCCGACCCGGCCATGAATACTGTTGCGAGAACAGACCTTTCGAGCCCATTACGGTTATTTGAGCAAGGCTTGAACAAGGGTTGGGTGAACCATTGTGCACACGCCTGGCAACCAGACTGTCCAGTCTTCATAGCGGTGGATTCCGCGGGGCGCGAAGGCGGGCTGTTCTTGTCGGTGCCTGGTTCTAGGCTGGGAGCATGGCTTTCGCAACCGAGATCCCCGCCGGCAACGAGCCGCCGCTCGCCCATTCGGAATTCCGGCCCGTCGGCGAGATCGAGCGCACCGACGGCCGGTTCGAGGTGGTCAGCGAGCACAAGCCCGCGGGCGATCAGCCCGCGGCGATCGCCGAGCTGGAACGCCGGATCCGGGCGGGGGAGCGCGATGTCGTGCTGCTCGGCGCCACCGGCACCGGCAAATCGGCCACCACGGCCTGGCTCATCGAGCGGCTGCAGCGGCCGACGCTGGTGATGGCGCCGAACAAGACGCTCGCCGCGCAGCTGGCCAACGAGTTGCGGGAGATGTTGCCCAACAACGCGGTTGAATATTTCGTCTCGTACTACGACTACTACCAGCCCGAGGCGTATATCGCGCAGACCGACACCTATATCGAGAAGGACAGCTCGATCAACGACGATGTCGAGCGGCTGCGCCATTCGGCGACCTCCAGCCTGCTGTCCCGGCGCGATGTCGTGGTGGTCGCCTCGGTGTCGTGCATCTACGGCCTCGGCACGCCGCAGTCCTACCTGGATCGGTCGGTGCAGCTCGAGGTCGGCGGCGAGATCGACCGCGACGCACTGCTGCGGCTGCTGGTCGACGTGCAGTACACCCGCAACGACATGTCCTTCGTGCGCGGCTCGTTCCGGGTGCGCGGCGACACCGTCGAGATCATCCCGTCCTACGAGGAACTCGCGATCCGCATCGAATTCTTCGGCGACGAGATCGAGGCGCTGTATTACCTGCACCCACTCACCGGTGATGTGGTGCGTCAGGTGGATATGCTGCGCATCTTCCCGGCCACCCACTACGTCGCCGGTCCGGACCGGATGGAGCGCGCGGTTCGCGATATCGAGGAGGAGCTGGCCGAGCGGCTCGCCGAGTTGGAGCGCCAGGGCAAACTGCTGGAGGCGCAGCGGCTGCGCATGCGCACCCAGTACGACCTGGAGATGATCCGCCAGGTCGGATTCTGCTCCGGCATCGAGAACTATTCGCGCCACATCGACGGGCGGCCCGCCGGATCCGCGCCCGCCACGCTGCTCGACTACTTCCCGGAGGATTTCCTGCTCGTCATCGACGAGTCGCATGTGACCGTCCCGCAGATCGGCGGCATGTACGAGGGCGATATGTCGCGCAAGCGCAACCTGGTCGAATACGGTTTCCGGCTGCCTTCGGCGGTGGACAACCGGCCGCTCACCTGGGAGGAGTTCGCGGACCGGATCGGCCAGGCGGTATACCTGTCGGCCACGCCGGGCCCGTACGAGCTGGGGCAGACCGGCGGTGAGGTGGTCGAGCAGGTCATCCGCCCGACCGGCCTGGTCGACCCGCAGGTGGTGGTGAAGCCGACCAAGGGCCAGATCGACGACCTGGTGCACGAGATCCGGGTGCGCGCCGAACGCGACGAGCGGGTGCTGGTCACCACGCTGACCAAGAAGATGGCCGAGGACCTCACCGATTATCTGCTCGGGCTCGGCATCCGGGTGCGCTACCTGCACTCCGAGATCGACACCCTGCGCCGCGTCGAACTGCTGCGCCAGCTGCGGCTCGGTGAATACGACGTGCTCGTCGGCATCAACCTGCTGCGCGAGGGCCTCGACCTGCCGGAGGTTTCGCTGGTCGCCATCCTGGACGCCGACAAGGAGGGCTTCCTGCGCAGCGCGACCAGCCTCATCCAGACCATCGGCCGCGCCGCCCGGAATGTCTCCGGCGAGGTGCACATGTACGCCGACGCGGTCACCGATTCGATGCGGCACGCCATCGAGGAGACCGATCGCCGCCGCGCGAAGCAGATCGCATACAACGAGCAGATGGGCATCGACCCGAAACCGTTGCGCAAGAAGATCGCCGACATCCTGGACCAGGTGTACCGGGAGGTGGACGACGAGGTGGAGATCGGCGGTTCGGGTCGCAATGCCAGCCGCGGCCGCCGGGCACAGGGCGAGCCGGGGCGCGCGGTGAGCGCGGGCGTGTTCGAGGGCCGCGATATCAAGTCGATGCCGCGGGTCGAACTGGCCGACCTGGTCAAGGAACTCACCGACCAGATGATGAACGCGGCCCGCGAGCTGCAATTCGAGCTGGCCGGCCGGTTGCGCGACGAGATCGCGGATCTGAAGAAGGAACTGCGCGGCATGGACGCTGCCGGGCTGAAGTGAGCGCTACCGCCCACTGGTCGAAAGGTGGTATCCGCCAACGGGATTCGTGTCCCGTGGCGGATACCGGCCGGCTCCGGTCAGGACTGGGAGGCCAACCACTCGTTCACCCGGCGCTCGGCCTCCTCCCTCGGTACGTCCTCGACCTTGGTCAGCACCGCCCAGCGGTGCCCGAACGGATCGATCACCACGCCGAAGCGGTCGCCGGTGACGAAGGTCTGCGGCTCCTCGACCTTGCGGGCGCCGTGTTCGGCGGCGCGGGCGATGACGCCGTCGACGTCGGGGCAGTAGTGCACGATCGAGGTGTGCACCCATTCCCCGTTCGGGGCGAGCACGCCGTTGTCCGGGATGGGCATGCCGAGTTGCAGGGTGGAATCGCCGAATTTCAGTTCCGCGTGCGCGGGTTGACCGTCGGGCAGATCGTTGCGGCTGATCACCTCGGCCCCGAAGACCGCGGAGTAGAAGTCGATGGCCTTGTTGCCGTCGGCGACGGCGAGGAAGCAGGTGATCGAGTGGTAGCCGTCGGCGATGGGATTCACGGTGTTCGTCATGGCGTCCACTCTCGTCGCGGGCGGGCCGCGGGTCTTGTAAGAACGCGACACCGAGCGGTATGAGGTTCGGCGTATTGGACAACACCGGGCAACCCATGGCGCAACCGCCGCGCAATCCCATTGCGCCGCAGGATATGAAGGGCATTCTGCATCCGGACGAGCAGGCCAAGTTCCGCACGCTGCACCGGCTGCCACCCGGGCCGGAGGTGGGCCGGTTCGTCGAGTGGTACTGGTCGGTGCGGTGGGATCTCGGCGGCAGGCCGCCGTACCACGCCGAGGTGCTGCCGTATCCGAGCGTGAACCTGTCGTTCGAGCAAAGCGCAACGCGCAGTGGCGGTTTCGTCAACGGTGTGTGCACGACGAAATATGTGCGCGAGCTCAGCGGGGCCGGGGAAACCTTCGGGGTGCGGTTCCGGGCCGGCGGCTTCGGGGCCTTCACCGGGCTCGATGTCGGCGCCCTGCGGGACCGGGCGGTGCCGCTCGGCGAGGTGCTGCCAGGGACGGACGGGCTGACCGAGCGCGTACTCGCCGAACCGGCCGACACCGGCAGGCGGGCCGTCGTCGAGGACTTCCTGGCGCGCCGCCTCGTCGCCGACGATCCCAACTACGAGCTGGTGCTGCGCATCGTCGCGGCGATGGCCGCCGAACAGGAATTGACCAGGGTCGATCAGGTGACCGATCGGTTCGGCGTCCCGGTGCGCACGCTGCAGCGGCTGTTCCGGCGCTACGTCGGTGCGAGCCCTAAATGGGTGCTGCGGCGCTACCGGTTGCAGGACGGCGCCGATCTGCTCGCCCGCGGCCGAACGGAGGATCTGGCCGCGCTGGCCACCGAATTGGGCTACTTCGATCAGGCGCACTTCTCGCGGGAGTTCGCGGCGGAGATCGGCATGGCCCCACTCGAATACGCCAAGTATTCGCTGCGGTCTCGGAATGAGGTTACATCCAAGGTGATAACGGAAGCGAGATAGTTGCGGATGCCTGCGCCTCGCCTATCCGCCACCTCGGATCAGCTGTCACCGCACCGCTTTTCGGCCTGGTTGCGGCCGATGACGCGTTAATATGGCCCGTCATTCCAGTGCGGAAAGGGTAGGTATGGACAACATCTGGGCGGCGATCATGGGCCTGTTCTTCGCGGGCTACGATCCGACACCCTGGTAAAGCCGGATCGGCCCGCCTCGTCGCCGAAAGTGTGCGCCGGGTCCGGGCCGATACCTTTTCGCTGTGACGAATATCCCAGCACCGCAATCGTGTTCGCCGGATTTGTGCGGAATCACAGCGAGTCGAGCCGGTCTTCGGGTCGCCGCAGGTGGCTTGGGCCCCTCGGTCGGCGGCCGCCGGGATGTGGTGTAAAAAGCCTGGACCATCCCGATGTGATGTGGCGCGATTTCTGTTGTTTCCGCACCGTTTGCCGCTATGGTCGGTCCCAGTCGCCGCGCCGGTACACCCGTACACCGGAGTTGCGCCGGGCGCGGCACCCGACCCACGCATAGTTGGAGGACACATGACCGCCTACCGGACCATTGTCGTCGGTACCGATGGCTCGGACTCGTCGTATGTCGCCGTCGAGAAGGCCGCGGCGCTGGCGGCGGATTCGGGCGCGACCCTCGTTGTCGCCTGTGCGTACTACCCGACCGACGATCGCGATGTCGCCGCCGCGGCCGATGTGCTCAAGGAGGAGGCCTACCAGGTCCGCGGGTCCGCGCCGACCAACGATATCCTGCGCACCGCCCGGGACAAGGCCGTCGCCGCCGGCGCGACCGACGTGGTGGAGAAGGCCGTGGTCGGCGAGCCGGTCGAATCGCTGCTGACGCTGGTCAAGGAGGTGGAGGCCGATCTGCTGGTGGTCGGTAACCGCGGCCTCAACACCATCACCGGCCGCCTGCTCGGTTCGGTGCCGTCCGATGTCGCGCGCAAATCGCATTCGGACGTGCTGATCGTGCACACCGTTCGCAAGTAGCCGGTCAGCTCAAAGTGCCCAGCACCTCCGGCAATTCGCCGGTGTGCACCACCGCCAACCGCTGCGTCGCGCGGGTGAGCGCCACATAGAGGTCGTTCAACCCGCGCGGCGATTCGTCGAGAATCCCCTGCGGCTCAACGAGATACACCGCGTCGAACTCCAGCCCCTTCACATCGTGCACGGTGAGCACCCGCACCGATTCGGCGGCCAGCGGGGCGAATTCGCCGATCAGCGCGTGCGGCGTGATCACCGCCGTGGTGCCCGGTCCGTCCTCGGCGCCGACCAATTCCTTTACCGCACCGAGCAATTCGTCCGGCGCGACGCGGTGCGCCCGCGGCGGATTGCCGGATTCGCGCACCGAGCGCGGCGCTTCGGCGGCCGGATCGATGGCGGCGAGCACATCGGCGGCGACCGCCATGATCTCCGCGGGCGTACGGTAGTTCACCGTCAGCTCGGTGAGCTTCCAGCGTTGCGCCACATAGGGTTCCAGCATCCGCCGCCACGACGAGGCGCCCGCCGGGTCGCCGGTCTGCGCCACATCGCCCACCACGGTGATCCAGCGATTCGGGATGCGGCGCATGACCATTCGCCACGCCATCTCCGAAAGTTCCTGCGCCTCGTCGACGATGACGTGTCCGTAGGTCCAGGTGCGGTCGCCCGCGGCGCGTTCGGCGGTGGTCTGTCGGGTGCGCACGTCCTGGCGTTCGGCGAGCTGACTCGCGTCGATCAGGTCGTAGGCCATCAGGATTTCCGGATCCAGTTCGTCCTCCAGATCCTGTGGGGCCGAACCGGTCAGGATGTCGAGCGCGTCCTGCGCCTCGGCCAGCTGGGCCCGCCAGCGGCGGCGCGCCCGCTCCCGTTCCTCGGTGTCGTCGACGCCGAGCAGTTCCGCGAGCTCGTCCAGCAGGGGTGCGTCGGCGGCGGCGAATTCGCCGTTGTCGGGGCGCACCAGCTCGGCGCGATCGGCCGCGGACATACCGCTCGCCGCGCGATCCAGGCGCTTGGGGTCGGCGAGCAGATCGGCGAGCACCTCCTGCGGGGAGAGGATGGGCCACAGCTTGCCGATGGCCGCCTGCACCTCGGGATCGGCGCGCATCTCGTCCCGGATCTCGGTGAGATCGGCCGAGCTGAGCAGGGATTGGCCGCCGGACAGGTCGGCGCCCATGGTCTGGGCCAGCTGATCGGTGAGCGCGTCGATCACCGAGGCGGCGAAGATCGGGCGGGCCAGGTTGTGCGGCCTGCGCGAGGAGCGGGCCCGGCCGCGGGCCTTGGTGACGATCTTGCGGTCCATGACGACCTCGTAGCCGTCGAAGCGCAGCCGGATCGGCTCGGCGGGCACCTCCTGCCGATCGCGCACCGCCTGCTTGAGCACCTCGAGGATGGCCAGTGAACCCTTGATCTCGCCGGCCCGCAGCGAATCCTCGCGGGTGGCCTTCACGCCCGGGTACAGATCGCCGATGGTGGACAGCAGCACACCGGTCTCGCCGAGCGAGGGCAGCACCTGGCCGATGTAGTCGAGGAAGGTGGCATTCGGCCCGATGATCAGCACGCCGGCCTTGGCCAGCTGCTGGCGGTAGGTGTAGAGCAGGTAGGCGGCGCGGTGCAGGGCCACCGCGGTCTTGCCGGTACCCGGGCCGCCCTGCACCACCAGCACGCTCTTGTGCTCGGAGCGGATGATCGCGTCCTGCTCGCTCTGGATGGTCTCCACGATGTCGTTCATGTGGCCGGTGCGGGCCGCGTTGAGCGCGGCGAGCAGCGCGCTCTCACTGCCGACGCCGCCGTCGCCCCCGCTGACTCCGGCCGCGTCGGCGGCCGCCAGATCCAGGTATTCGTCGTTGACGGCGGTGACGCGGCGATTGCGCGAGCGGATATGCCTGCGGCGCGTCACGCCGTCGGGCGCCGCGGTGGTCGCCAGGTAGAACGGCCGGGCCAGCGGCGCCCGCCAGTCGAGCAGCAGGGTGGCGTAATCGTTCGCCTCGTCGAGGATGCCTAGCCTGCCGATATAGCGTGGGCCCTCGCCGTCCTGCTCCGCCTCGAGATCGATGCGGCCGAAGCACAGACCGTGTTCGGCCGCATCGTATTTGGCCAGATCCTCGCTGTAGAGCTGGGTGAACGATTCGCGCTCGCTGCGCGCCTGCGGGGTGCCGCCGGTCTCCAGCAGCACGGTGCGCAGCCGGTTCCTGGCGTAGTCGCGCATGGCGTCGAGCCGGTCGTACAAGACCGATAGGTAGGCCTGCTCCTGGTCCAGCTCGCTCCCGGTGCCGGGCCGCTCGGCGGGATCCACCGCGGCACGGTCCTGACTGAGGTCGGGCAAACTGATCTCCTTGTCACCGCGAATGAGCCGGGCGCGGGCGCGCGCTCGTGAACAGAGTTGTCGAGTTTACTGCCGCTGCGCCGTGCTCGCCGTAACGCCAGGTCGGGCCGTCGGATCCGGCACCGATGACACCGGGTCGAAATGCCAGACCTCCGGGAACGGATCGTAGAAGTGATGCAGCAGTTCTTTCCAGCGCAGATATTCGGGCGATCCGCGGAAGCCTTCCGTGTGATCGCTCAACCGATCCCATTCCACCAGCAGCAGATACGTGCCGGGGCGCTCGACACAGTGCGAAAGTGACAGCCCGCGGAAGCCGGGCATCGCCGAAATGATGTGCCGCGCTTCGGCGAACGCGGCCTCGAAGTCGGCCGTCGCGCCGGGGCGGACCGGGAGCAGAGCGTGTTCGATGATCACCGGACGATCTTCGCAGGATCAGGAGGCGTGGGTGCTGTTCGGCCTGCGCCCGCTGCCGACTGTGCCGTCCCGGTGACCGGACGGCTTTGCGCGGTACATGGCCAGATCGGCGTCGTGCAGCACGGCCTCTGGGGTGCGCTGATCGCCCGGGGTGAGCGCGGTGACCCCGATCGACGCGTTCACCTCGATGCGGTGCCCCCGCGCGATGATCGGGTCGGCCATGGTCGAACGCAGCCGGTGCACCAGCGCGTCGATATCGACGAGCCGGGACCGGCCGGACAGCAGCACCAGGAATTCGTCGCCGCCCAGCCGCCCGACCAGATCGTCGGCGCGGAGGGCGCGTTGTAGGCGCTGGGCCACGATCTGTAGCACCGTATCGCCGATGGCGTGGCCGAGGGTGTCGTTGATCGCCTTGAAACCGTCCAGGTCGATGAACAGGACGGTGGAAACGGGTAGATCGGCGCTGCTGGCCAGCGCGGCGGCCAGCTGGGAGAGGATGAGCGAGCGGTTGGCCAGCCCGGTGAGCGAATCGTGCGTCGCCTGGTACTCCAATTGCCTACGGCTGGCCCGGAATTCGGTGATGTCGGCGAATGACGACACCGCCGAGGAGCCCGGGTCGTCCGGGTTGAGCAGCCTGCTGCTGCCCGACAGCCACCGGCGCTGGCCGTCGGCCCGGTCGACGCCGAAGACATATCCGGTGACGGTCTCGCCGGTGGCCAGGGTGCGCGCCATCGGGTGCCGGGAGGGCGGCAGCGCCTGAGCGTTGGCGTCGAGCAGGGTCAGCGGCAGCGTTTGGATGGCCCGGCCGATCAGATCGGCGTCATCGATGTCCTCGGTGCCGAAGATGCGTTTGGCGGCCGGGTTGATCGATTCGATCCTGCCCTCGGTGTCGACCACCACCACACCCTCTTCCAGCTGCGACACCACGGTGGTGAAGTGCTGTTCGGCGCGCTGCTGCGCGGCCTCGGCCAATCGCTGCGCCGTCAGGTCGTGGATGACCACCTGGTAGGCGAGGTGGTCGTGCCATGCTGTGAGCACCGATACCGTCTCCACCTGGATCTTCACCCCGTCCAGCCGCAGCAGCGTCATCTCGGTGGGCTCGGAGGCGGCGCCCTTGGTGGTCAGCCTGCTGATCCGGTCCAACATGCCCGGGATGGATGCGGAGTCGACGAATTTGGTGAGCGGCTGCCCGACGAGCTCGTCGGCGGAGGCGGCGCGGAACATGCGGACGGTAGCCGGGTTGACGTAGACGACGATGCCGCGCTCATGGACGCAGATACCGTCCGGGGTGTGCTCGACCAGGGATCGGTAGCGTTCGGCCAGCTGCTCCGCGGCGCCGACGGTGGCCGCCGCATCGTCCTCTCCCACTTCAACCCCCGATCGTCGACCCGGTCATGGCCATTGGAACACGGGATTATTCTTGTATCGACGTGTACAAGATCACGCCGTCGACGTTATCGCCTCGATCACACTCCGGGCACTTCATCGGGCTCCGTCTGGTGATCATTACAAGGACCCGGATCTTCTAGTAGATGATGTCGGATCGGTCCACGATCGGTCCATTGGAGCCGGCGAAGGAGCGAGGCCATGCCGGGCGCCATCCCGAAAAGCGAACTCAACCATCAAGATCATATGACGATTACCGGCATCGGTGTCGTCAGCGGTTACGGCTGGGGACGGGACGCGCTGTGGCAGGGTTTGCTGAGCGGTAAGTCGGCGGCGGCGGTGCAGCCGGGCTACGGTCCGGGGCGCGACGAGAACGCCTGGGTGGCGCTGGTTCCGGACGGCGGCGACCCGGCGGTGAGCCCCAGTCGCTACGGGCGGGCAATGCACGAATCGGCGCGCGAGGCGATCGATGACGCGCTGGCGCGCGGCTGGCGGCCCGGCCGCACCGTCGGACTGGTGCACGCGATCGTGCTCGGTGACGTGGTGAATTGGCGCGACTTCTACCTCGTCGACAACGGCCACCGCCGCTCCCGCGACTACCTGCGGCTGCTGCCATCCACTCCGATCTCGGTGTTGTTGCAGGAGTACGGTTTTCACGGCCCGGCGATCAATATCTCGGCCGCGTGCAGCTCCGGCAACGTCGCGCTGATCACCGCGAAGATGTGGCTGGACGCGGGTATCGCCGACGATGTGGTGTGCCTGGCCACCGATATGTCGGCGACACCGGACATGGTCGAGCACTTCGTCCGGCTCGGCGCGTCGGTCGCCGATGTCGAACCGCTGGACGGATGCCGCCCCTTCCAGCTGGGGAGCCGCGGATTCGGCATGGGGGAGGCGTCGGTGGCGTTCGTGCTGAGCCGCGACACCGCGCAACCGTATGTGCGGGTGCTCGGGGGAGCCATGACCAACGATGCCTATCACGTGGTTTCGGTCGATCCGGCGCACACCCAGATCTTCGAATGCGCGAGCCGAGCGCTGGCCGCCGCGCGGGTCGACGTCGAGGATGTGCGCTACTTCAACGCGCACGGTACCGGAACCCGGCAGTGCGATCTCGCCGAACGGGACCTGATGGCAAATTTCTTTCATGAGCGCCCGCATGTGTACGCGCTGAAACCCCTTGCGGGACACTGCCAGGGCGCGGCCGCCGGAGTGGAGGTCGCCGCCGCCGCGCTCGGCTACGACCGCGGCATCGTGCCCGCGGCGCCGATCGTCGCGCCCGCGCATCCGCGGCTGCTCGACGGCCCGTCCCCGTTCGAGGGCGGGATCACGGCCAAGTTGTCGCTGGGGATGGGCGGCAATAATTCGATGGTCGTGCTGGGACCTGTTTAGGGCGCATTCCATGGCCGGATTCAGTCCGGCTCGCCCGTCGGCAGCGGCACCGACCAGCGCAGCCGGGTGCCGGGGAAGCCCTCCAGATCCTGGGCGCCGGGCCCGAGAGTGAAAGTGCCGTCGGCCTTTTCGGCGCGCTGCTCCAGATTGCGCAGGCCGCTGCGGATGACGTGGTTCGGGATGCCCCAGCCGTTGTCGGTGACCACGATGGTCAGATCGTCGGCGACGGAGATCTCCACCGAGACGGTGTCCGCGCCGGAGTGCCGTACGGCATTGCTCACCGCCTCGCGGACCACGGCCTCGGCGTGGTCGGCCAGTTCCGGATCGAGCACCGACAGCGGGCCGTTGACCTGGATGGTGGCGCGCAGCGCGGTGTCGGCGGTCTGCTGCTTGATCGCGTATTCGAGGCGCTGCTGCAGCCCGCCCTGTCCGTCGTTGCCGCCGTGCAGATCGAAGATCGAGGTGCGGATATCCTGCACCACATCCTGCAGATCGGTGATTACCGTCGAAAGTCGTTGGCGCACTTCGGGAACGCGTGCCTTGGGCAGCGCGCCCTGCAGGGTGAGCCCGATCGCGAACAGCCGCTGGATGACATGGTCGTGCAGATCGCGGGCGATGCGGTCGCGGTCGGCGATGATATCGATATCGCGCATCCGGCGCTGGGCGGTGGCCAGCTGCATCGCCAGCGCCGCCTGATCGGTGAAAGCCGCGGTGAGCTCCAGCATTTCATCGGAGTAGGGTGCCGAGCCCGCGGGCCGCACGGTGACGAGCACGCCGAGCGTCGCATCCGGCGTGCACAGCGGCAGGATCAGCGCTGGGCCGGTATCATCAAGGGGCACACCGAGATTCAGCGATTCGACGGTATCCGAGCGCAGTGGGGTGCGCCGGGTGAACGCCTCGCCGAGCACCGTGCCGCCGATGCGCACCGCGTCGAGTGCCCGCGGGGTCTCGGGGCCGGACCACTGGGTTATCGTCAAGTGGGTCACCGGATCCGGCTCGGTGGCGCTGGCCAGGAACGACTGATAGGACCCGGTCAGCGTGCGGGCGTGCTCGACGACGTGCGCGAGCACCCGGTCCGGATCGGGTTCGGCGAGGAATTCGGTGGCGATATCGCGGGTCGCCTCGATCCACGCCTGCCTGGTGCGGGCGGATTCGTATAGTCGCGCATTGTCCACCGCGATACCGGCCGCGGCGGCCAAGGCCTGCACCAGCACCTCGTCGTCCTCGGTAAACGGTTGTCCGCCTGCCTTTTCCGTGAGATAGATGGCGCCGAACACCTCGTCGCGGATGCGCACCGGGACGCCGAGGAAACTGTGCATCGGCGGATGATGCGGCGGAAAGCCAACGGAGGCAGGGTGTTTCGTCAGGTCGTCGAGGCGCAGCAGCGTCGGCTCGTCGAAGACGACCCCGAGTACGCCGTGTCCCTGCGGCGCCGCGCCGATCCGCTCCCGGATCCGGTCGTCCATCCCCTCGTCGATGAACTGGACCACCTGCCGGTCGTGTCCGAGCTCCGCGAGCGCGCCGTACCGCGCGTCGACCAAATTCGTTGCGGTGCGCACGATCGCGGAGAGCGTCTCGTCCAGATCCAGGCCGGAGGTGACCGTCAGCATCGCCTCGACGAGACCGGCCATCCGGTCGCGCGAATCGATGATGATCTCGACGCGTTCCTTGACCTCGGTGAGCAATTCGCGCAGGCGCAGTTGCGAGAGCGTTTCGCGCACCGAGTAGGGACCGGTGTTGTACTCCTCGGTCATGTCGGATCCCCTGCATAGCCGACGCTGAACAGCGCCTCCGCCAGTCTAGTTCGCCGATCGGGGACTTTCGGCCCTGTTCGCGGTGGCATTGCGGTGATGGCATGGGCGCATGATTTCGACGCGGGCGCTGGAACCCGAACTAGCCGTCACCACCCGGGGCGCGGTGCCGCCGCGGGATGTCACCAGGGCGGTGCGCGCGATCGGCTTGATCCTGCGTCGTCACCGGCTCGACAGTTCGGTGCGGGTCCGCGTCACCGCGCCCGATGGGGCCGACGAACATACCTTGGTACAGGCCAACATTCGCTTCCGCGGCGCGCCGAGCCGGGTGCAGGTGAGCGGTCCGCGCGGCTTCGCGGTGACCTTCGCCGCCGAACGGCTGGACCGGCAGATCGCCAGGCTGGCCACCGCGAAGTCGCGGGAGTGGCCGGATCCGGCGCGGCCGCCGCTGGCCAGGATCACCGAACCGCGCCCGATCACCCGCCGCAAGACCTGTGCGCTGCTCACCGGAACGCCCGCCGAGGCCACCTCGGTGCTCGACGCGATGGATTACGACGCTTATCTTTTCACCGACGCCGAAACCGGCGAGGACGCCGTCGTGCACTGGGGGGATCCGCTGGGTGTGCGGTTGATCCGTCAGCGCGACACCTCGGCGCCGCACGCGGTGCCGAATTCCCTTCCGGTCACGGTGCATCCGGAATCGGCCCCGACACTGTCCGAGCGGTCCGCGGCGGAGCGCCTGTGCCGAGCGGGTATGCCGTTTCTGTTCTTCACCGACGCCGACAGCGGCCGGGGTCGACTGCTGTATCGCCGCTACGACGGCGATTTGGCCGTCGTAGCGGCGGGCCGCCACACCGTTCGATCATGAATCGCTAGGCCTCACGGAGTTTGGAGGCCAGCACCGCGGCCTGGGTGCGGCGTTCCATGCCCAGTTTGGCCAGCAGCCGGGAGACATAGTTCTTGACGGTCTTTTCGGCCAGGAACATGCGCGCGGCGATCTGGCGGTTCGTCAGGCCCTCGCCGAGCAGGGCGAGCAGTCTGCGTTCTTGATCGGTCAGTCCGGCCAGGGCGCCGTCGCTCTCGGTGCTGCGGCGCAGCCGTTCCCGAAGTGTGATCGCGGCACGGGTATCCAATAACGACCGACCGGTACCGATTTGTTTGATTGCCTCGGCCAGTTCCATACCCTTGATATTTTTTACGACGTAACCGCTGGCGCCCGCCAGGATCGCGTCCATCATGGCCTGTTCATCGGTATAAGAGGTCAGGATCAGGCAACGCAGGCCGTCGAATTCGGCCAGTAGATCCCGGCAGAGTTCGATGCCGTTGCCGTCGGGTAGTCGGACGTCCAATACGGCGACATCGGGCCGCAGTGCGCGAATGCCGGTCATTGCCTGGGCGACATCCCCCGCTTGCCCGATGACATCGAGTTCCGGATCGTTGTCGAGCAGATCGATCAGGCCGCGTCGCACGATTTCGTGGTCGTCCACCAGGAAAACACTGATCACGCCCGGCCTCCCGCCTTTTGTCTTTTCGCACGTCCGGCGGCCGACTTCGCCGCGCTGCATTGTTTTGCCGGACCGCACTCCGTTCAAAGTAGTCGTCGCGGGGTATCCGCACCACTGAAAAGTCCGGAAAGCCGAAGCCGACCAGGAGGTTCCGAGTATGATTGCAATGAAGTCGATCAGAGAGGGCTTTGGGGCAGTGCGGCCAGACGGGCCCGTGAACGAGGTTCCTCCCATGAAGTATTCAGCTACTTTGGATTTCGGCGCGGTCTTCGGATTTTCGCAAATCTGTCCGGGTTGTGGATCCGCCGCCATTCGCCGTTCCCCCTATCGGGAGTTGTTGCACTGCACCGTTTGCGGTGCGGAATGGGGCCCTCCGAGTGCGGTTTCGGAGGACGTCGACGACGAGCCACCCCGATGAGGATCGGGCTGATCGTCCCACCCTGGGTCCCGGTACCCCCGCCTGCCTACGGCGGTACCGAAGCGGTGGTTGGAAATCTGGCGGAGGGTTTGAAAACCCTCGGGCACGATGTACACCTCTTCACCGTCGGTGATTCCACCTGTCCGGTGCACCGGTATCACATCTTCGACCACCCGACGGCGCAAATCGGCGTCGGGGAGGCGGAATTGATGCATGTGCTCGCCGCCTACGACGCGCTCGCGGATATGGACATCATTCACGACCACACCTCGCTCGGCCCGTTCATCGGGGCGGGCGCGGACGGTCCGCCGGTGGTGGTGACAAATCACGGGCCCTTTACACCGATGCGTCAGGAATTATTCCGGTCGATGGCGCGGACCGCGCATATCATCGCGATCTCCGAGTCGCAACGGCAGGCGGCGGGCACCGTGCCCATCTCGGCCGTCATCCATCACGGAATCGATTTGAACGCATATAAATACGGGCCCGGTGGCGGCGGCTACCTGGTGTTCGTCGGCCGGATGAACCCGGAGAAAGGGGTGCACCGCGCCGTGCAGGTGGCGCGGCTGGCGCGGCGGAAACTGGTGTTGATCACCAAGATCCGCGAACCCGCCGAGCGGGCCTACTACACTGAGCGCGTGCGTCCACTCATGGGACCTGACGACCCCGAACCCCGCGAACTGCCGCTGGAGCCACGCGTCGAGGTAGTGCGGCACGCCGATGCGCTGATCAACCCGATCGAATGGCCCGAACCATTCGGTCTGGTGATGGCGGAGTCATTGGCTTGCGGCACACCGATACTCGCCTTCCCCAACGGCGCGGCGCCCGAGATCGTCGAGCACGGGCGCACCGGATTCCTGTGCCGCGATGCCGACGCCATGGTCGACGCGCTGGATCAGGTGCACCTGCTCGATCGGCGCGACTGCCGCGACGCGGCCGAACGCCGATTCGGGCGGCTGCGGATGGCGCGCGATCACGAACGGCTATACCGAACGATCCTGACGGGCGAACGGACGAGCCGGGCGGTCGAGCCCGCACCGGTTTCGTGACGCGGCCGTGGGGTGACGGCGCGGATACCGGGGTACCGGCCGCGCTCGGCGGTGGCGTGACGCTGGTGGAGGGTTCCACCTTCTGCATCAGCGAAACCGGCGGCACCGTCAGCGCGGACCGGCCCGAGGGTCTGTTCGTGCGCGACACCAGGGTGCTTTCGCACTGGCGGCTGACGGTGGACGGTCAAGTGCCGCAAGCGCTTACCGTGCAATACGCCGCGCCGTACAGTGCGACCCTGCTGGCCAGGACCATGCCGAGGGCGGGCCGGGCCGACAGCACGGCGCTGGTCATCGTCGGACGGCACGTCGGCGACGGGATGCGCGAAGACCTGATCGTGCGCAACCTGTCCGCCGAGCCGATGCACTCCACGGTGGTGCTCGCGGTGGACGCCGATTTCGCCGACCTGTTCGAGGTGAAGGAGGGTCGCGCGGGCGAAGGCGTGCACACCGACACCAGGAGCGGTGCGGGCGCGGTGCAGATCAGCAGGCCGGAGCTGCAGCTGGCGGTGACCGTCAGCGGATCGGGCGCGCATGCGCACGACCGCGAACTGCGTTGGGAGATAGAGCTTCCCGGGCGCGGTGAGTGGACGGCCTGCATCGAGTACCTGCCCGCGTTCGACGCCGACTCGCATGAGCCGCGCTATCCGTGCGGCTCCCCGGTGAGCCGCAGCGCACCCGCGCAACGGCTGCGGGAGTGGTACGAGAATTCGCCGACCGTGCACACCGAGGACGAGACGCTGGCCGCGGTGCTGCAGCGCACCGTCGTCGACCTCGGCGCGCTGCGGATCTTCGATCCGGATCATCCGGAGCGCGCGGTGGTCGCCGCGGGCGCGCCGTGGTTCATGGCGCTGTTCGGCCGCGACTCGCTGCTCACCTCGTGGATGGTGCTGCCGCTGGACCGCCGGTTGGCGGTCGGCACGCTGCAGAGCCTCGCGGGCTTGCAGGGCAACAGGATTCGCACCGCCACCGAGGAGGAGCCGGGACGCATCCCGCACGAGGTGCGGTTCGGCCGGGCGGCGACGCTGCTGCTCGGCGGCGACACCGTGTACTACGGAACCGCCGATGCCACACCGCTTTTCGTCATGCTGCTCGGCGAGCTGCATCGCTGGGGCCTGGATGCGAAGACCCGCGACGAACTGCTCCCGCACGCCGATCGGGCGCTGGAATGGATCGAGAAGTACGGCGACGTGGACGGCGACGGATTCGTCGAATACGCCCGCGCCGCCGAACACGGGCTGGCCAACCAGGGCTGGAAGGACTCCTGGGACGGCGTGAATTTCGCGGACGGCACCATCGCGACCGCGCCCATCGCCCTGGCCGAGGTGCAGGGTTACGTATACGCCGCGTACATGGCGCGCGCGACGCTGGCCTCCGGCGTCGGCGACCACACGCTGGCCGAGCGGTGGCGGGCCAAGGCCGCCGCGCTGAAGACGGCATTCAACGAAACCTTCTGGCTGCCGGAAAAGGGTTGGTACGCAATCGGTTTGGATCGTGACAAGCGGCCGATCGACGCGCTCACCTCGAATATCGGGCACTGCCTGTGGACCGGGATCGTCGACGGTGACAAGGCGGGCCAGGTCGCAGACCGGCTGCTCTCCCCGGAAATGTTCAGCGGCTGGGGAATTCGCACACTGGCCACATCGATGGGCGCGTACAACCCGGTCAGCTACCACAACGGGTCGGTATGGCCGCACGACAACGCGATCTGCGCCGCCGGGCTCATGCGCTACGGATACACCGAGCACGCCACCCGGGTGGTCGACGCGGTACTCGACGCCTCCACCCGGTTCGGGTACCGGCTCCCGGAATTGTTCTGCGGTTTCGATCGCGCCGAATTCGATGTGCCGGTGCCATATCCCACCTCCTGTTCACCGCAGGCGTGGGCCGCCGCCGCGCCGCTGCTGTTCCTGCGGACGCTGCTGCGGCTGGAACCGAGCGTGCCCGAGGGGGTGCTCTCGGTGGCACCGGTGGTGCCGGAGCGGTATCTGCCGTTGAGCGTCAGCGGGTTGCGGGTCGGGTCGAACGCGTTGACGGTGTACGTGGATACCGAGGGATGGCATGTGCGCGGGTTGTCCGGTGATCTGCGGCGCGCCGACCATTGAATCGGACTGACAGGACACGTCGAATCGGACCGATAGGACACGGTCGTGTCATCTGAGGCGTAGCCGGTCGCGCCCGTCGTAGTGCTCCGATAGCCTCGTCGCATGGGGAAAGACGAGGAGTTCGAGGCGCGCATCAGCGCATTGGAAGGGGAGGTCGCGATGCTTCGGCGAGTGGAGGAGGAGATTCCGGCGCTGCGGCGGGAAACCGTGGAGGCCGTACGCAATGCGTCGGCGGCGCAAGTTCTGGCTCAGGCCGCCGATCGTGATGCGGCGGATGTGCGTGTCGTGTTGCGCGGTCAGCAGCGGTTGCTGAACGCGTTGCGCGAGACACAGGTGGAACAGGGTCAGCAGATATCGGAACAGGGTCGGCAGATAGACAGCTTGCGGTCGGAGATGCGTGCCGGTTTCGCCGAGGTCCGGTCGGAGCTGCGCGAAGCCTTCACCAAGGTGAATCTCGGTATGTCGCAGATCGTCGCACTGCTGGCGGCCAAGGAGCGGGAGGAGGGCGCGCCCGATTCGGCGGCTGAATGAATCTGCGCTGGTAGAAAGCCCGTGACCACTTCGCCGGGCGTTGTGGCGGTCACCTCGTCGCGGCGCCCGGCGAAACTTGTCGGTGGGTCGGCCTAGCATGGCGCGCGGGGGACTGTCCGGACGATGAACACGATTGGGAAGGGACGGCCGGTGGCGGAACGCCTCACTGTGCGCGGAGCTCGGGAACACAACCTGAAGGGGGTCGATCTCGATCTGCCCCGCGACAGCCTCATCGTGTTCACCGGGCTGTCCGGCTCGGGCAAATCCAGCCTCGCCTTCGACACCATCTTCGCCGAGGGCCAGCGCCGCTACGTCGAATCGCTGTCCGCGTACGCCCGCCAGTTCCTCGGCCAGATGGACAAACCGGATGTCGACTTCATCGAGGGTCTGTCGCCCGCGGTCTCCATCGATCAGAAATCGACCAACCGGAACCCGCGCTCCACCGTCGGCACCATCACCGAGGTCTACGACTACCTGCGCCTGCTCTACGCGCGCGCGGGCACGCCGCATTGCCCGGTGTGCGGCGAGTTCATCGCCAAGCAAACCCCGCAGCAGATCGTCGACCAGGTGCTCGCCATGGAGGAGGGCATCAAGTTCCAGGTGCTCGCGCCGGTGGTGCGCACCCGCAAGGGCGAATTCGTCGACCTGTTCGATCAGCTGAATTCACAAGGTTATTCGCGCGTGCGGGTGGACGGCGTCGTCTACCCGCTGACCGATCCGCCCAAGCTGAAGAAGCAGGAGAAGCACGACGTCGAGGTGGTGGTGGACCGCCTCCAGGTGAAGCCGAATTCCAAACAGCGCCTGACGGATTCGATCGAAACCGCGCTGCGGCTCGCCGACGGCATCGTGGTGCTCGACTTCGTCGACCGCGACGAGCACGCACACGATCGTGAGCGCCGCTTCTCCGAGCGTCTGGCCTGCCCGAACGGCCACCCACTCGATATCGAGGATCTGGAACCGCGTTCGTTCTCCTTCAACTCGCCATACGGCGCCTGCCCGGACTGCACCGGCCTCGGCATCCGCAAGGAGGTGGACCCGGATCTGGTGGTCCCCGATCCGGAGCTCAGCCTGAACGATGGCGCGATCGCGCCGTGGTCGCGCGGGCAGACCGCCGAATACTTCACTCGCCTGCTGTCCGGACTCGCCGAATCGATCGGGTTCTCCATGGATACGCCGTGGCAGGATCTGCCCGCCAAGGCGCGCAAGGCCGTGCTGGAGGGCAGTTCCGATCAGGTGCACGTCTCCTACACCAACCGCTACGGCCGGAAGCGTTCGTACTACGCCGATTTCGAGGGCGTGATGCCGTTCCTGCAGCGGCGCATGGAGAGCACCGAATCCGAGCAGATGAAGGAGCACTACGACGGGTACATGCGGGATATCCCGTGCCCCGTCTGCAAGGGTGCGCGGCTGCGGCCGGAGATCCTCGCGGTGACGCTGTCCGCCGACGGTGGCCGCAAATCCATTGCCGACGTGAGCGATCTGTCCATCGGCGACTGTTCGAAATTCCTCAACGCGCTCACCCTCGACGATCGGCAGGCCGCCATCGCGGGTCAGGTGCTCAAGGAGATCCAGGCCCGGCTCGGCTTCCTGCTCGACGTCGGCCTGGAATACCTGTCGCTGTCCCGGGCCGCCGCCACCCTGTCCGGCGGTGAGGCGCAACGCATCCGGCTGGCCACCCAGATCGGCTCGGGCCTGGTCGGTGTGCTGTATGTGCTGGACGAGCCATCGATCGGCCTGCATCAGCGGGATAACCGCCGCCTCATCGAAACCCTCACCCGGCTACGCAATCTCGGCAATACGCTGATCGTCGTCGAACACGACGAGGACACCATCCGCGCCTCCGACTGGGTGGTCGATATCGGTCCGCTGGCCGGCGAGCACGGCGGCCAGGTGGTGCACAGCGGGACGTATCAGGATCTGCTCACTCACCCGAATTCGCTTACCGGCGCCTATCTTTCGGGTCGGGAGCGGATCGAGGTGCCGCTGGTGCGCCGCCCGGTGAACAAGAAGCGGCAGCTCACCGTCGTCGGCGCCAACGAGCACAACCTGCGGGGCATCGATGTCGCGTTCCCGCTCGGCGTGCTCACCTCGGTCACCGGTGTTTCCGGCTCCGGTAAGTCGACGCTGGTCAACGACATCCTGGCCACCGTGCTGGCCAACCGGCTCAACGGCGCGCGTCAGGTGCCGGGGCGGCACACCAGGGTGAACGGCCTCGACCACCTGGACAAGCTGGTACAGGTGGACCAGTCGCCGATCGGCCGCACCCCCCGCTCGAATCCGGCCACCTACACCGGCGTGTTCGACAAGATCCGCACCCTGTTCGCGGCCACCACCGAGGCCAAGGTACGCGGCTATCAGCCGGGGCGGTTCTCGTTCAACGTGAAAGGCGGCCGCTGCGAGGCATGTTCGGGTGACGGCACGCTGAAGATCGAGATGAACTTCCTGCCGGACGTCTACGTGCCGTGCGAGGTGTGCCACGGCGCCCGGTACAACCGGGAGACCCTCGAGGTGCACTACAAGGGCAAAACCATCGCCGAGGTGCTCGATATGCCCATCGAGGAGGCGGCCGAATTCTTCGAGCCGGTCACCTCGATCCATCGCTACCTCAAGACGCTGGTCGATGTCGGGCTCGGTTACGTGCGGCTCGGCCAGAGCGCGCCGACGCTGTCGGGCGGTGAGGCGCAGCGGGTGAAGTTGGCCGCGGAACTACAGAAGCGATCCACCGGACGCACCGTCTACATCCTCGACGAGCCGACCACCGGCCTGCACTTCGAGGACATCCGCAAACTGCTCACCGTGATCAACGGCCTGGTCGACAAGGGCAATACGGTCATCGTGATCGAACACAACCTGGACGTCATCAAAACCTCCGACTGGGTGATCGATATGGGGCCGGAGGGCGGCTCCGGCGGCGGCACCGTGGTGGCCGAGGGCACCCCGGAGGATGTCGGCGAGAACGCGTCCAGCTACACCGGACAGTTCCTGCGCGAGGTGCTGGCCCAGCCCGCCGCGCCGAAGAAGGTTGCGGCCAAGTCGGCTACGGCGAAGAAGGTCGCGGCCAAGAAGGTTGCGTCCGCGGCCGAGGAGACGCCCGACGCCGCGGCCGCGGCCAAGGCGGCCAAGCGCGCGTCACGAAAGGCGGCCGCGCTGCGCTGATTCGGTTGACGGCGCCGTCCGGTGCGGGCGGCGCCACCGTATTCTCAGCGGTTGGTGACCTGGTCGATCAGCTCGGCGAGCTCCTTCGGCCGGGAGAACTGTGGCCAGTGGCCGGTGGGTAGTTCGAGGTAGTCGGCGTCGATCCGCCGCAATTCGTCGAACAGCCAGGACGGTTCGCTCGATTGCAGTTCCCGCCGTACCTGTTCCGGGGTGAACGTGCAGCAGATGACCGTCGACGGGATCGTCAACCGGTCGGCGTGTTCGCTCAACTTGAGCGGGACGGCCGCGATGGTGGCCGGTTCGGATATCGCGTTGGCGCGCAAGCGTGCGAGCATCGCCTCGTCGAGTCCGTCGAGCACACCGGGCATCCGCTCGGTGAATTCGGCCCAGCTCGGCAGCTCCCATTCGCGCAGCGCCGGATCCAGTGCCGGATTCACCGCGAAACCCTCGTGCGCGGGCGCGGTATCGACATAGACGACGCGCAGGAACCGCTCGGGGGCGATATCCGTTGCGAGATAACCGGTTACGGCCGCGCCGCTGTGCAATACCAGGATCACCTGCTCGTCTTCGGATACCGCGTCGACGATGCCCTGCGCCTGTTCGTCCAGCGTGACGGTGAGCCGGTCCGGATCGGCCGGGTCCATACCGCGCGGTGTATGCGCGATCACCTCGTGCCCGCGGGCCCGCAGTTCGGCGGCCACCTCGTCCCACGCCCACGCGCCGAGCCAGAAACCTGGCACGAGCAGTATCCGAATTGTCATGATACCCCTGTCATTTCGGTTGATCCCTGCCTTGACCGGCTTATCTGCGGCGCCGAAATCGACGGGACGGGCGCGGTTCGCGGCCCACCGGCACAACTCGCGATGCACAACGAAACCTCAACCATGACACCGTTCATGGCGGACATCGTCGTCGCGGATAGCTCTCGAACCCACATATTTCCATCGATTGCCAAGTGCCGCAGGAATTTCGATGGACATAGCCGGTTCAGCGCGAGGGTATTTCGTGGCTATCACGACCTCGGCACGAACTGTTCGAAATGCGGGCGCGGGCTTATCAGTAGACGGGGCCGGTGTACTTCTCGCCGGGGCCCTTGCCGGGCTCGTCCGGATGCGCGGAGGCCTCGCGGAACGCGCGCTGCAGCGATTGCAGCCCCTCGCGGATGGGTCCGGCGTGCGGCCCGAGGTATTCCACCGACGCGGTGACCAGTCCGGCCAGCGCCGTGATGACCCGGCGGGCCTCGTCGAGGTCGCGGTGCGGGCTGTTGTCCGGATCCGGATCGGCCAGGCCGAGCTTCTCCGCCGCCGAACTCATCAGCATCACCGCGGCCCGGCTGATCACCTCGACCGAGGGGATATCGGCAAGTTCGCGAACATCGGCGTCACTCATGTCCATGAGCATGGCAAAAGGGTGCGCGGACGGCGTGGCCGGGCCGCCGATTCGGCGATAGCGGACGTGAATGTTAGACTATCCGGCGACGACCGCCCCAGGCCTGGCTTGGGGCACATAAGTGGAGCCCGACTCCCACCGTTGCCGACGAGCGATCGTACAGGTCAAACGGTCCGGTCACCCGCCCTTCCGGGGGCGGGTTTCTTGTGCGAGGGATTCTCGATGGAGATCCGCGACGCGCGAGGATCGCGAATGCGGTCGGCCGGTCGACATCGGGCCCCGAGGCGGTGAAATACCGCACCGGGGCCTTTGTGTTGAACAAGGGGTTGCAGTTATTGCGTGCGGTCGTTAGACGACACCGCTTGACCTAGGAGGCCCCATCAGCACTGAGACCCGCATCAACGATCGCATCCGCGTTCCCGAGGTTCGACTCATCGGACCTGGCGGCGAGCAGGTTGGGATCGTGCGTGTTGAAGATGCACTACGCGTCGCCATGGAGGCGGATCTCGACCTGGTCGAGGTCGCTCCGGATGCACGTCCACCGGTCTGCAAGATCATGGACTACGGCAAGTTCAAGTACGAGACGGCGCAGAAGGCGCGCGAATCGCGAAAGAACCAGCAGCAGACCGTGATCAAGGAGCAGAAGCTCCGCCCGAAGATCGACGACCACGACTACGAGACCAAGAAGGGCCATGTGCTGCGCTTCTTGGAGGCCGGGTCGAAGGTCAAGGTGACGATCATGTTCCGCGGTCGTGAGCAGTCCCGGCCCGAACTCGGGTTCCGGTTGTTGCAGCGACTGGCCTCCGACGTCGCCGAACTGGGTTTCGTCGAAACTTCGGCCAAGCAGGACGGCCGAAACATGACCATGGTCCTCGCACCGCACAAGGGTGCGAAGACGCGGGTGAAGGCGCAGCAGGCGGCCACGACCCGGCCGGGTTCCGCGCCCGCCGCGGCGGAGGCCCCGGCCACCGAGGCCGAGTCGGCCACCCCGCAGTAATACCGATCAGCACCGGCGGTCGGCGACGACCGCCGGCACGACAGATATGAGGAATCCATGCCGAAGATGAAGAGCCACAGCGGCGCCTCGAAGCGTTTCAAGGTTTCGGGCCGTGGCAAGCTGCTGCGCCAGCAGGCGAACCGTCGCCACCTGTTCGAGCACAAGCCAAGCCGCCGGACTCGTCGTCTGGACGGCACGGAGGTCGTCGCGAAGGCCGACGTCTCCCGCGTGAAGAAGCTGCTCGGTATCTGACGCGCACAGCGCGGCACCACCGAACAGCACACCGCGCCGGAACTTCCGGCATTCCCGACCAACTCTCGGGCGCCCAGCGCCCCCAGATCGACAGGACTGACCAGTGGCACGCGTCAAAAGGGCCGTGAACGCTCAGAAGAAGCGCCGTTCCATCCTCGAGGCCTCCAAGGGCTACCGCGGGCAGCGCTCGCGGCTGTACCGCAAGGCCAAGGAGCAGCAGCTGCACTCGCTCACCTACGCCTACCGGGACCGCCGGGCGCGCAAGGGTGACTTCCGCAAGCTGTGGATCGCCCGCATCAACGCGGCGGCCCGCACCAACGACATCACCTACAACCGCTTCATCCAGGGCCTGAAGGCCGCGGGTGTCGAGGTCGACCGCAAGATCCTGGCCGAGCTCGCCGTCTCCGACGCCGAGGCGTTCGCCGGCCTGGTCGCGGTGGCCAAGGCGGCGCTGCCGCAGGACGTCAACGCGCCTGCCGCCTGATTCGGCCTGCGTGACGACAAAACATCCGGAACGACCCGCGGACGCGCTCTCCGAGCGCAACCCGCGGGTCGTTTCCGCTGTCAAGCTCCATCGTGCGGCGCAGCGCCGCAAGACCGGCCTCTTTCTCGCCGAGGGCGCGAATTCCGTTGCGGCGGCGCTGGATACCGAGCGGGTCGCGGAGCTGTTCTACACCGTCGGCGCCGCGGCGCGGGAGACCGAGCTGGTGGCGGGCGCCGCGGCGGCGGGGGTGCGTACCACACTGGTGAGCGACCGGGCCGCGCAACAGCTGGGGGAGACGGTGACGCCGCCCGGACTCGTCGCGGTGTGCCATCAGGTGGATGTGCCGCTGGCGCAGGTACTTTCCGGTGCGCCGGACATGCTGGCCGTGCCGGTCGAGATCGCCGACCCGGGTAACGCGGGCACGCTCATCCGGGTGGCCGACGCGGTCGGCGCGAACGGTGTGGTGCTGGCCGGTGATTCGGTGGATCCGCACAATGGGAAGTGCGTAAGGTCTTGCGCCGGAAGCCTTTTCCATGTTCCGGTGGCCCGGGAACGCGATATCGACGCCGTGCTCACCGGTCTGCGTTCGGCGGGGATCACCGTATTGGCCACCACCGCGAAAGGTGAAGTGGATCTCGACGATTCGGACGAGATCCTGCGCGGGCCGGTGGCCTGGCTGTTCGGCAACGAGGCGCACGGTCTCGACCCGGAGGTGGCGGCGCGTGCCGATCATCGAGTGCGGATCCCGATTCACGGGCGCGCCGAAAGTTTGAATCTGGCCGCCGCCGCGGCCATCTGCCTGTACGCGAGCGCACGGGTCCAGCACGCCGAATAGTTCCGCGGTTCGTTCGCGGGATGCGGTGCCATGCCGACTATGTTGTGCGGATGGACAGGCGTCGCGTGTTCGGCATCGCCCGGGTCGGTGGGCATGCGTTTTGGTGGGTCTTCGTGGTGGCGATGATGATCGGCGGCGGGTTCACCTGGCTCGGCACCGAGGCGCGGCGGGCCGGATTCGCCGGTGTGGGGCGTGAATGCGGTTGGTGGACAAGCGGGTTCGTGACCGGTGTGCCGCGCCGATACGCCGACTACCTGCCGAATGATTCGATCAATGTGCTGACCGAGCCCGCCACCTATGCGTTGATCGCCTTCGGTCTCGTGGTGCTGGCGGCGGTGGTCGAAGCGGTGCTGTGCCGTCGACTGGTGGCCGGACTGGTCACGGTCGCGGTGCCATTGGTTTCCGGGGTGGGGATCGCCTTCGCCGCGCATGGATTGGACGCGAGTGTGGAATTCACGCCGATCCTCACCTTGGTGATCGTGCTCGCGGCGGTCGCGCTGCGCGAGGTATGGATGCGGGCCTTCGCACCTGCGGTACCGATGCCCGTACCGGGGCGCGGTGGCGAAGGCGAATCGCCGGAGGGCGCGTAGGCGCATCGCCGCGACCGCTCGGGCCGTGCGCGGGTAGGGGCGGTGCTGTTCATTCGGCACGCTGGTGATCGGCCGTCCGCGGAGGGTGGATTTCGCCGACAACGGCACGGGGACAAATCGTGCGACCGTCGATGACCTGCGGTGTCGCGGTGGATTGTGGCGCGGATACCGGTGATTCGGCGCGCCGTTGGGCGGCGCGGGGGTAATCGGTGTGAATCGGGTACCGCCCATCCAATAGGATTCCACCAGCAGCAATGTGGGTCGGCGATGCGGCCCGCGAACCGATCCCCAGGGGAGAGACGAACGATCGTGGCCGACAACGACGGAGCCGGAAACGGCGCAGCCGAGCAGAACGCGGTGCTGACCGAGTCGGCGCTGGCCGCCGCGGCGGCGGAGGCCGAGAAGGCGTTCGCGGCGGCCGCCGATCTGGACGCGCTCGCGGTCGCGAAGACCGAACATCTCGGCGGCAAGGCACCGCTCGCGCTGGCCCAGCGCGCACTCGGCGGCCTGCCCAAAGACCAGAAGGCCGACGCGGGCAAGCGGGTGAACGTGACGCGGGCCCGGATCTCCGAGGCCTTCGAGGCTCGCCGCGCCACGCTGCTCGCCGAGCGCGATGCCGCCGTACTGGTGGCCGAGGCCATCGATGTGACGCTGCCCGCCCGCCGCACCGCCGTCGGCGCCCGGCATCCGATCACCGTGATCTCTGAGCAGATCGCCGACGTATTCGTCGCGATGGGCTGGGAGGTCGCCGAGGGTCCCGAGGTGGAGACCGAGCACTTCAACTTCGACGCGCTCAACTTCCTGCCCGATCACCCGGCCCGCACCATGCAGGACACCTTCCACATCGCGCCGGAGGGTTCGCGGCAGGTGCTGCGCACGCACACCTCGCCGGTGCAGGTGCGCTCGATGCTGGAGCGGGAGCTGCCTATCTATGTGGTGTGCCCGGGGCGGACCTTCCGCACCGACGAGCTCGACGCCACCCACACCCCGGTATTCGCCCAGGTGGAGGGTTTGGCCGTGGACAAGGGCCTGACCATGGCGCATCTGCGCGGCACGCTGGACGCGTTCGCCCGCGCACTGTTCGGGCCGGACACCCGAACCAGGATGCGCCCCAACTACTTTCCGTTCACCGAGCCGTCGGCCGAGGTCGATGTGTGGTTCCCGGACAAGAAGGGCGGCGCGGGCTGGGTCGAATGGGGCGGCTGCGGCATGGTGAACCCGAAGGTGCTGATCGCCAGCGGGATCGACCCCGAGGTGTACAGCGGGTTCGCGTTCGGCATGGGTCTGGAGCGCACGCTGCAGTTCCGCAACGGCATTCCGGACATGCGCGACATCGTCGAGGGTGACGTGCGGTTCACGCTGCCCTTCGGTATCCGGTCCTGACCTTCCTTCGATCGAGAGAGCGAAACGTCAAGTGCGAGTAGCGCAGTCCTGGCTGACCGAAATCATCCGGCGCACCACCCCCGACTGGTCGGTGACGCCGGAGGAACTCGACGCCGGCTTCGTCCGGGTCGGCCTGGAGGTCGAGGAGGTCGACAAGCTGCGGCGGGTGCCCGGCAGCGTCCCGAAGCCGCTGGTGGTCGGCCGGGTCGCCGAGATCACCGAGCTGACCGAGTTCAAGAAGCCGATCCGGTTCTGCAAGGTGGATATCGGTAATCCGGAGCTGCAGGAAATCATTTGCGGCGCAAGGAATTTCGCGGTCGGCGACCTGGTGGTCGTGGTGTTGCCCGGCGGCGTGCTGCCCGGCGGGTTCGAGATCACCGCGCGTAAGACCTACGGACACGTCTCCAACGGCATGATCTGCTCGGTCGCCGAACTCGGCATCGGCAAGGACCATTCCGGCATCCTGGTGCTCGAGCCGGGCACCGCCGAACCGGGCGCCGACGCCAACGAACTGCTCGGCCTCGACGACACCGTCATCGAGCTGAACATCACCCCCGACCGCGGCTACTGCTTCTCGGTCCGCGGGCTGGCCCGCGAGCTGACCTGCGGATTCGACCTGGAATACGCCGATCCCGCCGTCCGCTCGCTGCCCGATGCACAGGCCGAGGCCTGGCCGATCAAGGTCGAGCCCAGCTCGCGGTGCACCCGGTTCGGGGCCCGGCGGGTCACCGGCATCGATCCGAAGGCGGTGAGCCCCTGGTGGTTGCAGCGGCGGCTGCTGCTGTCCGGTGTGCGGCCGATCTCGCCCGCCGTCGACGTCACCAACTACGTCATGCTCGAACTGGGCCAGCCGCTGCACGCGTGGGACGCGGGCAAGGTGACCGGGACCCTGGTGGTGCGCACCGCGAACAAGGGGGAGACGCTGCGCACCCTCGACGAGGTCGAGCGCACGCTCGACGCCGAGGACGTGGTGATCGCCGACGATTCGGGCGTGGTCTCGCTGGCCGGTGTGATGGGCGGCGCGAGCACCGAGGTGAGCGCCGAAACCACCGATGTGCTGCTCGAGGCCGCCATCTGGAATCCGCTCGCGGTGTACCGCACCGCGCGCAGGCACAAGCTGGTTTCGGAGGCGGGTAAGCGCTACGAGCGCGTCGTCGATCCGGAGATCAATATCGCCGCGCTCGATCGCGCCGCCACGCTGCTCGCCGAAATCGCCGGTGGCACCGTGGAATCCGAGCTCACCGATATCCGGCTGCCGCTGCCGCCGGTGGAGCCGATCCGGATCGATATCGATCTCGCGGACCGGGTCGCCGGGGTCACCTACCCGACCGGGACGTCGGCGCGGCGGCTGGCGCAGATCGGCTGCCACGTCGAGGTCGGGGTCAACGAGGAGACCGGGCACGGTCAGTTGGTCGTCACCCCGCCGAGCTGGCGGCCCGACCTGGCCCAGCCCGCCGATCTGGTGGAGGAGGTGCTTCGGCTCGAGGGGCTGGAGCAGATTCCGTCGGTGATCCCGACGGCGCCCGCCGGGCGTGGTCTCACCGCGGCGCAACGCCGTCGCCGCGCGGTGAGCCGCGCGCTGGCCTTCTCGGGTGCGATCGAGGTGCCGCCGCCGGTGTTCCTGCCCGCCGGCGTCTTCGATGTGTGGGGTCTGGACGCCGACGATTCGCGCCGCAACACCACCAAGGTGCTGAACCCGCTCGACGCCGAGCGGCCCGAGCTGGCCACCACGCTGCTGCCCGGTCTGCTGGAGGTGGCGCAGCGCAATATCTCCAGGGGCGCAAGGGATCTCACCATCTACGGCATCGCCCAGGTGGTGCTGCCCGGTCCGAACACCCGCCCGGTCGCCGAACTGCCGGTGGACCGCCGCCCGACCGACGCCCAAATCGCGGAACTGCTCGACTCGCTGCCCGCGCAGCCCGTGCACGTCGGCGCGGTGCTCACCGGCCGCCGCGATCCGCGCGGACCGTGGGGCAGGGCCGTGCCGCCGAGGCCGCCGACGCGTTCGCGCTGGCCGACGCGATCGGCGATGCGGCGGGCGTCAGCATCGAGCGCCGCCCCGCCGCGCACCTGCCGTGGCATCCGGGCCGCTGCGCCGAGCTGGTGGTGGACGGCGTCGTCGTCGGATATGCCGGTGAATTGCATCCGGCGGTGCTGGAACGGTCCGGTCTGCCGCCGCGCACCTGCGCGCTCGAACTCGATCTCGACGCCCTGCCGCTGCGCGAATCCCGGCCGGTCCCAACGGTTTCCCCGTTCCCGGCGGTGCTGCAGGACGTCTCGGTGAGCGTTCCGCGCACTATCCCGGCCGCCTCGGTCGAATCGGCACTGCGCGCCGGCGGCGGCGAACTCCTCGAGGACATCGCCCTCTTCGACGTCTACGAGGGCGCTCAGGTGGGTGAGGGCCGCAAGTCCCTCACCTACGCACTGCGCTTCCGCGCGACGGATCGCACCCTGACCGAGGACGAGGCCAGCGCCGCCCGCGACGCCGCGGTCGCCTCGGCCGCGGAATCCGTTGGGGCCGTGCTGCGTTCCTGAAAGCTCACCCGGGCCCGGCGTCGATGCCGGACCCGGGCGAACGGTGCCGGGTTGCTCAGGCGCGGTTTCGCGCGATGGCCCCCTGTCAACCCGGCGGAAAGCCGGAATCCGGCTTCGCACCGATCAGCGGTTCGATCCGGACAACGGCGGATGTATCGCGGTCTGTGTCCCGGCGTTCACCGTGACGGCGTGAGATACGAGTCTCAGTACTCGCGACCTGCCGTGCGGACATAGTGGTCGCGGTCGAGGGGGACCAGGTAGTCGCGACCGGCTGGGGCGAAGTGGTCGCGATCAGCTGGGGCGAAGTGGTCGCGGTCGGCCGGGGCGAGATAGTCGCGACCCACGGGTGCGTAGTGGTCGCGGTCGGTGATTCGGGTGCCGTCGGGTTGGACGGTGATTCGGGTGCCGTCGATCCCGATGCCGGGACTACTGTCGGCTTGGGCTGGTGCGGCGGCGAGCAATAGTCCCGTCAGCACGCCGATGCCGACGAGATACGTTGTGCGAGTTCGGATATTCGTTCTCATGGCTTCCATACTCGGGTCCGGTGCGATCCGGGTGATAGGTCGACGATTCACTGGATGAAACGCGGCCACGGATCGCCTGGGGTGAGCCATCGCCGAGTGTCATTGATCGACCCGCGATGGTTGCTCGTCGACAGTATGTCTGCGAAAACGGTTGGTAGTCCGTTTCGCAGAGGGGGAGCGTTGATTCTCCGCGGCCGTGTCGCACTGTTGACGGTGCCGATGCTGGTGGTGACCGCAGCCTGCGCGCTGTGTCCACAGACGCCCGCCGACACGCTGCGTCGCGACCTCCTCGGCCTGGTGTCCGTAGGGGTATCCGGAGTGCAGGCGCGAGTAGCCCGCGACGATGCGGAATGGGCGGACAGTGCCGGTTATTCGGATCTGGAAACGAAAACACCGGTCGCCCCGGAGGGCTACTTCCGAATCGGAAGTCTCACAAAGACATTCGTTGCGGTACTCGTGCTCCAACTCGTCGGGGAGGGGCGGCTCGGACTCGACGACGCTGTCGAGCGCTGGCTGCCGAACATGGTGCGGGGCAACGGAAACGACGGCAGAACCGTGACCGTGCGGCAACTTGTGCAGCACCGCAGCGGTATTCACGACGGCCTCCCCACATACGACACCGCGGATCGATATCTCGCCGATCGGTACCGGACCCGGACGCCGCGGGAGGTAGTGGATTCCGCGATGCGCTATCCGCCGGATTTCCCGCCGGGGACCGATTGGGGTTACAGCAATACGAACTATCTGCTGCTCGGGATGATCATCGAGCGCATTACCGGTCGGCCGTGGTACGCGGAGCTCGGTTCGCGAATCCTGACGCCACTCGGGCTGCGGCATACGATCTGGCCCGGAGATTCGCCGGACCTGCCGACGCCGCATGCGCGCGGCTACCAGCAGTTCGACGCCGATGGTCCACTCGTGGACGTAACCGAGCTGATCGATGCCGACGCATCGGGCGGCCTCGTCTCGACGTCTGCCGATGTGGGCGTCTTCTTGCGGGCACTGATGTCAGGGCGACTACTCGGCGAGGCACAGCTCGAAGAAATGAAGCGATCGGTCCCGGTGCGCGCCGACATTCAACGCATCTGGCCCGGTGCCCGTTACGGATTGGGGCTGTTCGGTGTGCCGCTGTCGTGCGGTGGTGTCTACTGGATGCACAACGGTGGCCAACTCGGCTTCATCACCGAGAACGGAGTTTCCGACGACGGTCATCGGAGCGCGGTGGTATCGCTGTCGACCGCATTGGCCGTCACCGAACCGCTCGAGCGCAGTGCGGCGTTCAAGGCGCAGCGCGGCGCGACGGTCCTCGTCGATCACGCCCTGTGCGGGCAGTAGACCCGGATTCCGTCATCCCGGCGGATGCGCTCGGACCATCGTGTCGGCGGTATGCGGTGATGGATAGCCGAGGCGACCCCGGGTGGTCAGCAGCACGACGATGGCCACGGCTCCGTAGCCGATCGCGCTCGCCAGGAGGATGTCACGGGATCTGTCGAGGTCGGGAAAGATCTCCGGCCACACCACGGACAGTAGATTGTTGTTGCTGGTGTGGATGAGTACGGCTACCGGCAGGCTTTCCCGCGTGTGGTTGAAGACCCAGGTGATGAGGATGCTGAGTTCGATGCCAACCACGGTGAATACCGCGATTGTCGGTAAGTCGTTGCGGCGCAGTGCCCAATCGGTGACGAAGAGCGGTAGGTGCCATCCCGACCAGAGCACACCCAGAACGAGCGTGCCGGTCAGCGGTCCCCGCCGTTGTTGTAGACGCGGTAGCGCGAAGTCACGCCAGCCCGGTTCCTCGGCGACCCCGGTCGTCAGCACCTGCACGAGCATCATCAGCAGATAGAGCGGCGAATAGAACAGCGCCGCCGCTACGTGCGTTCCCCGCAGACCCGATACCGCACCCGGCAGCACCAGCGTGCCCGCGACCAGAATCGCCGGCACTCCGGCCAACGCCAGTGCGTACCAACGACACCCGACCCGCCAGCGAGTCAGCCGGGCCCGCCATCGGCGCAGGCCGGTCCGGCCCTCGGTCATGGAGGTGATCAAGAACGCGGAGCCCAGCGGCCCCAGATAGGCGCCCGGCAGTAAGCCGCCGAGCTCCTCGTCCCCGAGAATCCGTGGAAAATGGACCGACCATATCCCCAAACCATTGCCGGACAACACATATGGGATCCACAACAACCAGCTCACTCCGTACGTCAGCCCGAAGAAGCACAGCAGATCGTGACGGCGCATGAATCCCGCGAATCCGTGATTGCCCATATTCGAATCCCCCTTGTCCTCCCCGAAACGTAGACACGTGCTGACCGGCTTGTCGCGACACTCGTTTCACCAGATGACCCACTTTTTCGCGGCTGCCGAGTGCGCGGTCGCGTACCGGATACTGATCCGGTGTCGATGCGTGAATCGGCCGAATCCGCGGACCGATGGCGGCAATCCGCGCGCGATGCATCTGGGGGGCGCCGTTGGTAGCGGGAATGGAAAGCGCGTCCCGGGCCGCTCATCCGGCGCTGCGGCATGTGGTGTCCGGATACTCCGGCTACCGGTTTCGCGGCGGCACCATCGCGGCGGCCCGGCGTTTGATTCCCGACCGGTCGATCACGCTGGTGATCAGTCTGGCCAACCCCTTACGGGTTCTCGACGGCTCCGCACCTTCCGCGGTATGTGCCCGGGCGCCGGTGCACGGACTGCGGATGGCGCCATTGCTGATCGCGAACGACCTTCAGCAGTACGCGTTCGAGCTCCGGCTGCATCCGATGGCGCTGCCCGCGTTATTCGGTCTACCCGCCGCCGAAATCACCGGTGCCGTGGTCGATTTGGCTGATCTCCCGGTGCCGTTGGCCGGATCTCTCCCGGAACGGCTTGCCGCGCAGCCCGATTGGGATGCTCAATTCGATGTGCTCGATACCTGTCTGCTGACGGCGTTGCGCGAGCACCAGGTCGTCCCCGAACTCGCCTGGTCGTGGCGCCGGATCGTCCACACCCGCGGTAAGGTCGGAATCGAACAGTTGGCGACCGAAATAGGGTGGAGCAGAAGGTATCTCACCCGTCGCTTCCGCAATGAGGTCGGCCTCGGTCCGAAGCAGCTGTCCCGACTGGTCCGTTTCGAACACTGCGCCGGAATGCTGCGCGCCACACCGGGTGGCCCGATTTCGGATATCGCGGCGGCCGGCGGTTACAGCGATCACGCGCATATGAGCAACGAATGGCGAGCGCTCGCCGGATGCGCACCCACCGAATATCTGGGCATGCTGACCGGAAGCTGCGGCGGTCCGGCCGAAATCGCGTAGCGCCAGCCCTGCTACCTGCGGAGATTCCTTTTACTCAAGACATCGCGGCGCATGACCGGCACCGTCGTCCGGGTGAGTGAACTTCCGTTATCGCCGATGGGCGAACTCGATGACGCCGAGCTCTGTGACGCAGGGGCCGGTGACCGTACGGTGGTCGGTCGCGCGGTGCGCATTCTCGATGCGGTGGCAACGGGCACCCCTCCGGTATCGCTCGCCCGGCTGACGATCCGCACCGGCCTGCCAAAGGCGACGGTGCGGCGAATCGCCAACGGGTTGGCGCGGCGCGGGATGCTCACCGCGACATCGATGGGTTACCGTATCGGCCCGCGACTGCTGTGGCAGGGCATGAGATCCCGGGACCGGCAGCGCGAAACCATTACCGTGCAACCGTATTTGCAGGAGTTGTATGCCTGTTCCGACGCGCAAATCGCATGGTACGCCATCCGCTGTCACGGTGAACTGGCCATCGCGGCAACCGCTTTCGGGCTGGCCGACCGTGCGATCGTCCAGGCGACGTCCCGGCTCGACCTTTCCGCTTTCGGCCCGAGCCTCGTGCTGACCGCCGCGGGGCGACTGCACATCGCCCACGACGACGAGCTCATCGACCGGATATCCACGACCAGTTGTCCGCCGCTGACGAACCATTCGGTCACCGACCCGAAACGGCTACGCGCCCTGCTCGACGCGGCGCGCGCAACCGGATCGGCGCTGGAATACGAACAGGTGTTGCGCGGTTGGAGCTGTGCCGCGGAGGCGGTGTACGACACATCCGGCGACCTCATCGGGGTGCTCGGGGTGCTCGGCCGGGGCTTCAGCGTGGCCCGGCGCGGACTGCGCCCCAAAATCCACCGGCTCGTGACCGAGCTCCAGACAGAGCTGACAGGATTGCGGCCATGAGGATTTCGGTGCTCGACCATTCACCGGTCGCATCGGGGGCGACCGCCGCCGATGCGTTGGCCAACACCGTCGCCCTGGCCAGGCACGCCGATCGCCTCGGCTACCACCGGTTCTGGCTCGCCGAGCATCACGGATTGCCCTCACACGCCGGCCCGGCGCCCGAGATCATGATCGGGCGGGTCGCGGCCGAAACCTCCGGTATCCGAATCGGATCCGGCGGCATACTGCTTACGCTTTACAGTCCGTTGAAGGTCGCGGAGGTGTTCCGGACGCTGCACGCGCTCTATCCGGGGCGCATCGATCTGGGGATCGGGCGATCGACCGGGGCGTTGCCCCTGGAGGTCCGCGCCCTCGGCCGCGATCCGGACCGGCCGCCCACCGAAGCCGAATTCCAGTCCCAGCTGAGCGAATTACTCGGTTTCCTGAGTGACAGCCTGCCCGCCGACCACCCATACGAACCGATCGTGGTCATGCCCGCGACACCGGACGCACCGCCGGTCTGGTTGCTCGGATCGAGCCCGGCCAGCGCGATCATGGCCGCCCGCAACGGATTACCGTACTCCTACGCACACTTCATCAACCCCGCCGCCACCGAGACCGCGCTGGACGCATACCGCCGCGAATTCGCGTCCGCCGCATCCGGAACCACGCCGCGTGTACTCCTCGGTGTCGGAATATATTGCGCGGAAACCGAATCCGAAGCCCACCGGCTGTACGCCAGCCACCGCGCGCTGCGTGGCCGGATGGTCCGGTCGCGGTTCGCGCCGGTCCCCGACCCCGATACCGCGCTCGCGGAACTGGCGTCGGCGCCCGACCTGTTGGCCGACGACGAATCACCCTGGCCCCGTTGCCTCGTCGGCACCCCGGACCAGATCCGCGCGCTGATCATCAAGATGACAGCGGAACTGTCCGTCGACGAACTGATCGTCATGTCGATCGTCCACGATCACGCGGCGCGCGTCCGGTCGTACGAATTACTGGCCGAAGCAATGGAACTCACGCCCCGGGCCTGAGCTTCAGCCCGCACGGAGTCACGCACCCGCGAGCGGCAGGAATGTCAGTTCGGCCGACCCGCACCGCAATCGCGGTTGAACGCGGTGGGCTCATAGGAGACACGATCGTCACGGATGAAGCCGGTGTGCTTGTTGCCGTGGTCGTACAGCATGATCCAGCGCGTATTGTCGACGCGCACATAGCACGCCGCCGACAGCTCGTGCGCATTGAAGGCCTGCCCCTGATTGCATCCCTCCCAAGGGCATTGGTAAATGATCTCCGAATCCTGTTGGGTCAGGCGCACATTGTTGCCGATCCCCGGCTGTGAACCATCACCGTCGCATGGGCCGGGCGGCGCAGTTCCTTCGATGAAGCCCTCGTGGCTGTTGGCCGTGTTGTAGACCCAGTACCACATGTTCTCGCTCGTGCGGACGAGACAGAAGAGATGCAGCCAGTCGCCCTGGTGGGTCTGCCCTACATTGCAGTTGTTGGCCGGACACTGATGGATCGGCCAATCGCTCAGCATCTGGTACCACACATCCTGGGTCTGGGCGTGCGCCGGTGCGATCGACGTCCCCAGCACGGTGACGGTGGCGATCAGCAATGAGCGCACGATTCCTGGTCTGTACATTGCTTGCCTCCCACTGCCGCTCGCGAATTCGTCAACCAGCATGCGGTAACTGTGGGGCGCGACACTCCGCAGTGAATTCTCCGCTGCTTTCGATCTATTGACCGACCTGCGGCCACAAACCACTGACCTAGCGAAAGAGTAACCGTGTCGGATTTCGACCGCATCTATGACCACGTCCGGGAAATGAACAGAGATTGGAACCGGACCGTACAAAATATCCGTGACGGACGACCAGAATTATCCGACCGGCTGTATCGACTCGAGATCACCGGCGCGGATACGAGGTTCGGAACCGTCGAGATCGATGGCCGCGGAATCCTGCGATCCATCGATCTCGATGCGCACCGGGCAGCCGGTGTCTATGAGGCCGATGTGATCGGATCCGTGATAATCGCCGCCAACGCCGCGCTCGAGCGGGCTCGTTCGGCCGATGGGGCAGGTGGCGACCGATGACCGACTTTCGCGTCGTACCCAGAGCGTTGCGCAGACGGTCCGACGCAATCGTCGAATGCTCGAACCGATACGGCACCGCGGTCGGGCTGATCGCGTCGAAAAGTATGGGTGACAAAGTGCTGGGGAGGTTCGGTGAGGGCATTCCAGCGATTTTCAACGAGGCGGCCCGAAGCGTGGTAGAAGCGCTTGGCAAGAGTGGGGAAGCTGTGCATTCCGCCGGTGTCGGTATCGGTGAATGCGCGAATATTTACGAGCGGATGGATGCCGAGTTCTACCGTCGGTTCGGATATCTGGCCGAGAAATAGAGGTGAGCGAAAATGGGTGGTAAGACCGCCAAGGGGTATCCGGTACCGGTCGAGCGCAATCCCGACGATCTGCCGGCCCAGCAGGTCTTTCCGTGGGATCAGGCGGCGGCTGTCGTCACCGCCGGCGATCGGATGGATATGCCGATAGTGCGAACTTATGTCGATATGATCCAAGATATGCTGGGCCACCCGGGGGCCGTCGCGAGTATTCGGGACAGTTGGCAGGATGCGGTCGGTCATCTCACCAAGGCCACGGACGGCGGCGCCGGCGGCAACAGCTTGCCGACCACGATGGCGGATCTCGGTTTCTATTGGGATGGGCGTGGCTTCAATGCCGCCAAAGAATATGTAACCTATGTTACCTCCACCACGAAGGAGGTGACGGACATCATTGTCAAGATTGCCAAGGAGATCGATAAATTCAGGTCCCAGATCATGAATTGCTATGGTCAGGCGATCGAGCATATCGCGAATTGTGCGGCGATTGTCGTCAGGCTCGCCGGAGATGTGATCACCGATTTCTTTACGGCGAATTTTTCCGGTATATGCACCGCTCTCGTCGACGCGCTCACGGAGTTCATCAAAGAAGCCGGGAAGGTGATCAGGGATATCATTGGATACCGGAGTGACGCCGAGACGGCGGTCAATAATCTGAAAACCGACGCGAAGAATCTCAGAACCGTCGCACCGATCGCCGAGAGCGCTCTCCAGAGCCGGAACTGGAGTCCGAAGCCGGCCGGCTAGTGGCGGGCGCCGCCGAACCGGAGTGCGCCCCAGCTCGCCGATCACGCCGAGTGACCACCACGATCCGGGGAACAGCGATACATCTGTCCGATGCGCGGGCAGAATGTTACTGTCGGTTGTGTCAACGCCCGTTCACAGAATGTGAGTGTTTTGTTGGGTCGGATCAGCGGCGTCTTGTGTGTTCTGGCGCTCGTGACAGGTGTTTGCGGCTGGGGTGCGGCTACGTCCACTGCGGATCCGGCCAGCGAAACATTCACTCTCCCATTGGTTTCCGATGCGGCGAAGAGTCTCGCATCGGGGCTGCATCTGTCAGTGTCCATCGCCGGCGGCTCGGACAAGATCGTCGAGGTCGACACCGGGTCGCGGGGCGTGGTGGTGGCTCGCTCGGCGATCGGATCCCAAGCCGTCGATACCGGGCAGAAGGGTTGGCTCGAATACACCAGTGACGGGCTGATTCTTTCCGGAGAGTACTTCCTCGCTCCCATCACGTTCCACACCGCTCGAGCGACGGTGGAGACGATTCCCGTGCGCGTCCTAGGTGTCGAATCAAGCAGCTGCGACAGCAAATATCCGCACTGCACACCCGACGCGAACATCGACCACATCGGCATGCTCGGCGTCGGCTACGGCGAGTATGCCAAGACCAGCGATACTCCCACGACCGAAGTCAATCCATTCCTGGAGTTGCGGGCCATGCAGTCGGGCGCTGCCCGACGCGGCTATGTCATTACGCGCAACGGCATCACGCTCGGCCCAACGGCGGACGACCTGGCCTCGTTCAGGCAGATCGCTCTGCCGAAGGACGGGCCGTCGGCGGGTCCGGCGGGTTTGCCCGGCAGTTGGGGACCTGCGCCAGGGTGTTTCGCCCTGCCCGAGAACGGCAACGAAAAGCGCTGCGGGACAGTCCTGTTCGATACCGGAATCGGCACGATGATCGTCGGCCTCGATGCCGCCCAGCGACCGTCGACCATGCACGACACCATTCCGAACGGCACGCGGATCCATATCGGCACACCGGACTTCACCGACCCCGCACTCGACTATTCCATCACCACCGGCGCGGCCGACGATCCTCTTGCCCCACAGGGCAATCCGGCCGCCCGCTGGTCGCGATCGGGCCCCTTCGTCAATACCGGCCGACATGTACTCGCCGGTTACGACTACCTTTTCGACGCCGACGCCGGACGCATCGGCTTCCGGAAGGATCCGGGCTGAGCCTGTTCGGTCGACGACGATCTCGAGCGGCATCGAGTGCTGATAGCGGCAGACCGGAACCGCTTTCCGACAGTCCTGGCGGAAACCGGTGCGTCCAGTTTCGTCCGGTAGCGTGGTCCGAAGGGATCATTGCTGCGGCCTTGGAGGTTCGATGCGGGCGACGTGGAACGGCGTGGTGTTGGCCGAGAGCGATGACACCGTGGTGGTGGAGGGGAACCACTACTTTCCGGTGGAGTCGTTGCGGAAGGAGTATTTCCTGGCCAGCGATACGCACACGGTGTGTCCGTGGAAGGGCGTCGCGTCGTACTACACCGTCGCGGTGGAGGGCGCGAAGAATCCGGATGCCGCGTGGTACTACCCGGATCCGAAGCCCGAGGCGGAAATGGTGCGGGACCGGGTCGCGTTCTGGCGCGGCGTCGTGATCGGCTAGCTCCGGATGCGGCATCCGGCCAGCCCGATCCTGAACGCGCTCACCTATCTGCCGGAAAAGCTGATCGTGCAGGATCCGTCGCTGCTCGGCATGGACTTTCGCGAGCTGAGCATGCGCACCACCGACGGGGAGATCGTGCACGGCTGGTGGCTGCCCGCGCGAAACCCGGTGGGGCACATCCTGTTCGCGCACGGTAACGCGGGCAATATCGGCGACCGGGTGCCGATTCTCGCGCTGCTGGTACAGGCCGGATTCGATGTGCTCGCCTTCGACTACCGCGGCTACGGGCGCAGCACCGGCAGGCCCACCGAGGCGGGCACCTATCTGGATTCCCGTGCGGCACTGCACACCCTGCGCGAGCGGCCGGGCGTCGATCCGAAACGCATTGTGTACCTGGGTAAATCGCTGGGCGGCGGAGTGATGACCGAATTGGCGGTCGCCGAACCGCCCGCCGCGCTGATCCTGATGTCCACCTTCACCGGCATCAGGGACGCCGCGCGCTCGGTGTATCCGTTCCTGCCTTCGCCGTTCGTGCCCGATGCCTATCCGAGCCTGCGCCGGATCCGGCGGCTGCGCGCACCGGTGCTGATCATGCACGGCGATCAGGACGAACTGCTGCCGCTGCGCCATGCCGAACGGCTGTACGCCGCCGCCCCCGAGCCGAGGAAACTGGTGGTGTTCCCCGGCGCGGGCCACAACGACATCATCGCGACGGCGGCCTCGGCGTGGCTGGCGCTGATCCGGGACTGGACCGCGCAGTACCTCGGAAGGGCGTGACCGCGGGTCGGATATTTCGGCCGACCCCTCGATTTCCTGGTCTGGCAACGACATTCATCTCCCGATTAGGCTCGGTGCCGCAGCCTGGTCAACCGGACTCGACGCGGTGGGCTGCGAACATGCCGAACGGGAGGGGATGGCGATGACCGAGATCAAGCGGCTCTGGTCGGGTGCTGCGGTACTGGCAGCGGCAATAGGAATTACGGTCGCGACGGCGGCGTCCGCCGCGGCAGGCGTGACGGATCCGCTGGATCCACGGGTGCTGCCGCATTCGGCGCCGACGAACGGCGTCTACGCCATCGGTTGCTGGACCACGTTCGCCCCACCGTCCCCGCAAGGAGGACGCCTGGTGCACTACTACGCGAACTGCGCAGCGGGCGGAGTTCGCGTCTGCCCGGCCGTCGACTACCAAGGCCATCGCACCATCTATTCGCAAGAGGCCACGAGCACCGGCGGATACGACGGCGTGGCCGATGGCTCGGACACGGTTGAATGGGTCTACAACGAGACCCTTCCGGCCGACGCCGCGTACACAACCGTTTCTTGCTGACTCCTATAGCGCTGGCTGACGACCCGCCCGCCGCTGCGTAGCTTGGAAGGGAACCGTGCGGCGATATCCGCACGGCCCGCAATCGAGCGGAACGAGGCAGGGGCATGAGTGATACCAGCGAGATAACCTCCCAGCTAGCCGCATTACCCGATGCCGAACTGGCGGCCGTGCTGTTCACCGCCACCTCGGGGCGTCCGGCGTTCTGGGCGGTGCGCGCCGCGCTGTCGGAATTGGCCGGCGTCGGCGGCCATGTGCACACGGGTGAGTATGTGACTCCGGACACGTCGAGGCCGCCGGGTGTCGCGCCGGAGCCGAGCCCGCCGGCATCGGGGCAGGTGGGCGGGGTCGTTCCGGTGGTCGGTGTGCCGACTTCCGAAGGGCTGGGCGGATATTCGGCGGGCGGTGTCCCTACTTTCGAGTCAGTTCGCGATAAGGTCGAGCGACGCTTCGGCACCGCGCAGGGAATGGGCGAGCTCGACCGGCAGACCCCCGTGGGCCGCAGTGCCGACGAACAGTGGCAGGCGCGGGAGCAGGCGGCCCGCGAGCGTCTGGAACAGATTCGGAAGTCGGTGCACGGCAAGGATATCGGCGCCACCGAACCGTAATCTGGCCGGGCGCGCCGGATTACGAGGTGGGATTTATGAGCACTGCATCGACGGGTGGGCGCGAACCCCGCGAGATTGCCGAACGGCTGCTGGACGCCCAGGTGGAGTTCATCATCGGCGAGGTCACCGGGGACCGCTTCGCCGAGGTGGTCGCCCGGGACGTGGCCCAGACCATCGAGGTGGCCGACACCCTGATCTTCCGCGACGTGGTGCGGGTGGATCAGGCCAAACAAACCGTGGCCACCATCATCGATCTGATCGGCGGCAGCCCGGTGCTCGCGGATATGGCCGGGGTTTTCGCCGACGCGATCTACGACAACATCGCGGCGAACAACGAGTACACGCTGGGCCAGGTGGTCGACCGGGAGCCGGTGGAGGCCCTGCTGGAGAAGATCTTCGGCATGCATCAGGCCCAGGAGCGGATTCTGGACCGGCTCACCGAGAGCCCGCTGGTCGCCACCGTCGCCTCGAAATTCGTCGATAAGCTGATCTCCGATTTCATGGAGGCGAACAAGCAGATCGCCGGCAAGATCCCGGGCGTATCGTCGCTGATCTCGATGGGGCAGAGCGCGGCGAAGACCGCGCGCAAGGCCACCGAGAGCACCTTCATCGGCGATATGGCCGGTAAGGGCGCGCTGTTCGCGCTCAAGCGCACCAACAATGCCATCCGGGAGATGTTGCGGGACGCGCCGGTGCACGACGCGGCGATGGAGTTCTGGGATCTGCACGCCGACGAGCCGGTGAGCGGCCTGCGGGACTACCTGTCCCAGCGGGATCTGCGCGAACTGGTGCTCATCTGCTATGAGATCGCCGTCACCACAAGGGAAAAGGAATTCCTCGGCGTGCTCGTCGACGAATGCGTCGAGGTGTTCTTCGCCAAGTACGGTGACTACACCCTCGGTGCCATGCTGCCCGAGCTGGGGCTGACCGGCGAGGATATCGGGGCGGAGATCCTGCGTTACGGTCCCGCGGTGGTCGAGGGCGCCAAGCGGAACGGCGTGCTGGCCAAGCTGATTCGGGAGCGGCTGGAGCCGTTCTACTACTCCGAGGCCGTGCTCGGCATCCTCGGCGGGGCCTGAGCGATCGGTCGCGACGATCACCCGCCGCCGAATCCCGTTCGGCGGCGGGTGATTTCGTGTGTCCACGATGTTTCGGTAACGGTTCGGTAGCGGGTCACGGATAGCTGGAAACTGACCAGTCGGTTGCTGATTGTTTCAATCCGATTGAAAAGTATGAACAAAGGCTTATATGTCCGGTTCTCGAGTTGACGGGGGAACGGGCATATGGGATTTTGCTCCGTGACTTCCCGTGCGCTCGTCGTGGAGCTGTCACGGCTGGCTTTTCGGAGGAGTAGCAGGTTCGTGCCACAACGTCTACGGCAACAGAAGTCCGGGGACATAACCGTTCTCGAGCCTGCGGCCTCCCCAGGGCCCAAGCGAGTATCGGCGGGTAGCGTGCTGCGACCCCGCACGATCGCGGGTCAGCTGGCCCGAATCCTGGTGCTGGCGCTCGCGCTCGCGCTGGTGCTGCTCACGGTGACGGTCTACAACGAGTATTCCGACTATCGCGAGGCCGACAACGCGGTGAGCGGTGTCTCGCTCGCGCTGACCGCGCAGGACCTCATCCACGAGGTGCAGCGCGAACGCGGGCTCAGCAGCGGTCTGCTCGGCGGCGACAACCGGATGCAGCAGCCGCTCATCGAATCCCGCGGCCGGGTCGACCAGCGGCTGGAAGAGCTGCGCAAGGCCGCGTCCGGCGGTACGCCCGGTTCGGATCAGGTGAACACCGCGCTCACCCAGTTCAATGTGCTGAAGAGCACTCGGGCCCAGGTGGATTCGCGCCGCACCAGCAGGCAGGCGTCCTTCCAGGCGTACACCGACGCGATCGGCGCGCTGAACAACCTGAACCTGGGTCTCGACCAGGCGAGCGACAATTCGGTCCGGCGTGGGCTGCAGGCGCTGTACGCGCTCGGCACCGCGAAGGAGCAGGCGGCGCAGGAGCGCGGCTTCCTCGCGGGTATCTTCGCCTCCGAGGGCTTCAACGGCGGGGAATACCTGCAGTTCATGGAGATTCGCGCGGCGAAGCTTTCGGCGCTGGCCAGCTTCGCGCAGTACGCGACCAAGAGCGAGCGGGCCCAGCTCGACGTCTCGACGCTGAGCGATAACGCGACGAAGGCCGAACAGGCCGAGAACGTCGCCCTCACCTCCAGCGAGGGGCAGCTGGCGCGCCGGGTCGACTCGATGGCCTGGTTCAACCAGATGACCGGCGTCATCGACAATCAGCGCGCGGTGCAGCAGACCGTCGGCAACGACGTGAAGACGCGCGCCGACGATCTGCGCGGCACCGCGCTGTTCAACCTCATCGCCTTCCTCATCGGCGCCGGTCTCGCGATCATCGCGATGATCGTGCTGGTGGTGATCTCGGTGCGCGGTATCCAGCGCCCGCTGGCCATCGTCGCGACCGAGGCCGAGGACGTGGCCGAGCGGCGACTGCCCGAGGTCATCGACGCGTGGCTGAAATCCGGTGACAGCTACCCGGATCCGCCCGCGCCGGTGCGCACCCCGGCGGGTTCCAGCGTCGAGATCGAAGCCGTGGCGAGCGCACTGGACAACGTGCAGACCACCGCGTTCGAACTCGCCTCGCAGCAGGCGCTGATCCGGCGCAACACCACCGAATCCATGGCGAACCTGGCCCGGCGCAACCAGAACCTGGTGCGCCGCCAGCTGAACCTGATCTCCGAATTCGAGCGCGAGGAACTCGATCCGAAGGGTCTGGCCAAGCTGTTCGAGCTGGACCACCTCGCGACCCGCATGCGCCGCAACGCCGAAAGCCTGCTGGTGCTCACCGGTGAGGGCAGCCCGCGGCGGTGGGCCCAGCCGATCCCGCTGACCGACGTGATCCGGGCCGGCCTTTCCGAGGTCGACGACTACCGCCGGGTCGCGCTGCGCCGGGTGGACGACGTCGAGATCCAGGGCGCGGTGGTCAGCGAGCTGGCCCACCTGTTCGCCGAGCTCATCGAGAACGCGCTCGCCTTCTCGCCGCCGGATCTGGAGGTCGAGATCTACGGCCGCAAGGTGCCGGGCGGCTATCTGCTCGCGGTGGTCGACCACGGTGTCGGCATGCCGCCGGACCAGCTGGCGACGGCCAACGCCAGGCTGCGCGGCGAGCAGGACTTCATCGTTTCGCCGTCGCGTTACCTCGGCCACTACGTGGTCGGCCGGCTGGCGCAGCGGCTCGGCGTCGAGGTCGAGCTGAACGTCTCGCCGGTCAGCGGCATCGTGGCCCGGGTCTTCATGCCGACCGCGGTGCTCGCCGTGGATCAGGATCCGTTGGCGCCCAAGCAGACCGCGGTGTCGGCGGGGCCGTCGCCCGCGCTGCCGTCGCCGCCTCCGCCGAAGGTCGCCCGTCCCGCCGAGCCGTCGTACTCCGAGCCCGCGCTCGCGGTGCGCGGTGACGCGGTCGAGGTGCACGAGGTGCCGGGCCTGGCCGGGGCCACCGGACCGGCAGGCGGTTCGGTGCGCAACGGACACGATCCCGAATTCGTCCGTGCCGCAGAGCATTCCGGCGCATACCCGATCGTTCCGGAGCGCCGCACCCCGGCGCATGCCGCGCACCGCGACGAACCCGGCTACGAAACCGGCGAGCTGCCAAGGCTTTCGGATTCGGCCTTCGACACCTCGGCGTACTCGCATTTCGTCTCGCCGGTCGATCCGCCGACCGGCGCGCAACCGGTGCTGCCGAACGACAGTTCGCAGTGGCGCATCCCGCAGTCGGACAGCGCGACGGCAAGATCGGGTGTAAATTCATCGAACGACATGGGGGTGCAGCGCACCCGCAACGGACTCGTCAAGCGCAACAAGCGATCTCGCGGCTCCGGACCGGACACCGAGGTCTCCGGGACGACCCGCCCGGCCGCGTCGGGGGCGCACGCGGATCGCGGGCCAGCTCCCGATCGCACACCGAACGACGTCCGCAGCATGCTCTCGTCCTTCCGGGCCGGTCATGAGCGTGGTGGGACCACCCCAGACACCGACAGCAGCGCCACGGATTTGGCGCAGAACTGGCCCGAGCCGTGATCGCAGGAGGAGAATCGGTGACCCCCCATTTACAGAGTGCCGACCCGCACACGTTCAACTGGTTGCTCGCCAACTTCGTGCGCAACACCGACGGTGTCCGCGACACCGTCGCCGTCTCCTCCGACGGGCTGCTGATCGCCATGTCCGAGGGTTTGGACCGCACCGGCGCGGACCGGCTGGCCGCCATGGTGTCCGGCCTGGCCAGCCTGGCCAAGAGCGCATCGCGCAGCTATCAGTTCGACGGGCTGAAGCTGATCATGATCGAGATGAAGCGCGGCTTCCTGCTGGTCTCCGCGCTCGGTGACGGCAGCTGCCTCGGCGTGATCGCCGACGGCGGTTGCGATGTCGGGCTGGTCGGCTACGAGATGGCCGTGCTCGCCGAACGGGCCGGTGCGCTGCTCGATCCGGCGCTGATCTCGGAACTGAGAGAGACGTTACGCAGATGAGAGATCCAGACCGGCCACGGACGCCGGATCCGCGGATGATCCCCCCGCCGCCGCGTTTCGGCTGGTTCGGCGGCGATCAGCCGGTGCAGCGCAACGAGGAGCCGGAACCGGTCGACGATCCCGCCGACCGGTTCGTCCGGCCCTTCGTCGTGACGGCAGGCCGCACCATCCCGCTGATGGACGGGTTGCGGATCGAAACCCTGGTGCACGCGCCGCCCGCGGCGCTGTCGGCACCGCTGCAGTTCGAGCAGCGGACCGTGGTGCAGCTGTGCCAGAAACCGCATTCCATCGCCGAAATCGGTACGGCGCTTCATGTTCCGGTCGGCGTCGCGAAAGTGATCGTGAGCGATCTCGCGGCGGCCGGGCACGTGACGGTGCGCGACGCGCCGGAGCTATCCACCGCAGCCATCGAGAGGATCAGGGACCTTGTACGGGCACTCTGAATATCGCACGCCCGAGGTCGAACGCCCCATGCCTTCTTCGGTGAAGATCGTGGTGAGCGGGGGTTTCGGCGTCGGGAAGACGACATTCATCGGGGCCATCTCCGAGATCGAGCCGCTGGTCACCGAGGCGGCGATGACCGAGGTCGCGCTCGGCATCGACAATCCGGGCAGGCGCGCCGAGAAGACCGAGACGACGGTCGCGCTCGACTTCGGTCGTATCACCCTGGACAGCTCGCTGATCATGTACCTGTTCGGCACGCCGGGCCAGGACCGGTTCGTCTTCCTGTGGGACGACCTGGTGGACGGCGCGCTCGGCGCGGTGATCGTGGTGGACACCAGCCGGGTGGAGGACTGCTACCCGGTGCTCGACTACTTCGAGGAGAAGAACACCCCGTTCGTGGTGGTGGTCAACCGTTTCGACGGTATGGCCCAGTTCGACCTGAACGAGGTGCGCGAGGCGCTCGATCTCGACGAGTGGATCCCGGTGCTGGATTGCGATGCCCGGCAACGGGAATCGGTGAAGGATGTGCTGGTCGCGCTGCTGGAACAGGTGCTGTTCCACCGGCTCTCGGCCGAACACCGGGTCGTCAGCTAGTGCGGGGGTGACGGCGGATTCGGTAGCGCCGCCGTCACTTTCGTCGAAGCCTCGTGGCGTTTCGGCGCTATACGCTGGGCGCGGTGGGTGAACAGAAGGCGCGGATGCTCCGCGGGGAGTTGTACCGGGACAGCGATCCGGAGTTGGTGGCCGAGCGGCTGCGTGCGCAGGAGTTGTGCGACGAGTTCAACCGGTTGGGGCCGGCGGAGACCGAGCGGCGCGATGCCGTATTGCGGGGCCTGCTGGGCAAATTGGGTGACGGATCGTGGATCATGCCCCGATTCCAGTGCGACTACGGGTATCTCATCGAGATCGGGTCGAACAGTTTCCTCAATTACGATGCGATCCTGATGGATTGCGCGCCGATCGTCATCGGTGACGACGTATCGATCGGGCCGCGCTGTCAGCTGCTCACCGCGCTGCATCCGCTGGCGGAGCACGAGTTGCGCAGGCAGCGTTGGGAGTCGGCGGCGCCGATCCGGATCGGGAACAACGTGTGGTTCGGCGGCGGGGTGATCGTCTGTCCCGGGGTGACCGTCGGCGACGATACGGTGGTCGGCGCGGGCAGCGTGGTGACAAGGGACCTTCCGCCCCGAACATTTGCTGCGGGTAATCCGGCGCGGGTGCTGCGGGAGCTGTGAACCGGCGGATTGTCATAGCTCGCGGATAGCCTGGGGCCATGCTCACCACCCTCGCCGTGCAGAACTATCGGTCGTTGCGGCAGTTGGTGGTGCCGCTCGGGCAGTTGACGGTCGTCACCGGGGCGAACGGCAGCGGTAAATCGAGTATGTACCGGGTGCTGCGGCTGCTGGCGAACTGCGCCGGGAACGGCGCGGTGGCCACGCTGGCCCGGGAGGGTGGGCTGGATTCCACGCTGTGGGCCGGGCCCGGCCGTACGGCGCGCAACGAATCGCTCGGGCTCCGGGTGGGTTTCGGCGGCGAGGACTTCGGTTACGCGGTCGATCTCGGAATTCCGGTCCCGACCAGCGACGGGGTCGGCCTGCCGTCGATGTTCAACCGGGATCCGGAGATCAAGGCCGAGGCGGTGTGGGCCGGTCCGGTGCTGCGGCCGTCGACGCTGCTGGCCGAGCGCGGCGGGCCGGTGGTCCGGTTGCGCGGCGGTGAGGGCGGCTGGTCGATGGTGCCGCATCCGATGAAGTCGTTCGACAGCATGCTCAGCGAACTCGCCGACCCGCAGAATGCACCCGACCTGCTGGTGCTGCGGGAACGGATGCGTTCATGGCGCTTCTACGATCATCTGCGCACCGATGCCGACGCGCCGGCCCGCTCGCCGCAGGTCGGCACCCGCACCATGGCGCTGGCGCACGACGGCGCGGATCTGGCCGCCGCATTGCAGACCATCCGCGAGATCGGTGATGCCGACGGCATGCGGCAGGCGATCGATAACGCGTTTCCGGGCAGCGAGGTCGATATCGTCAACCAGGACGGCCGGTTCGCGGTGGCCCTGCATCAGCCGGGTCTGCACCGCCCGCTGGAGAGCGCCGAATTATCCGATGGCACACTGCGATACCTGCTGCTGGTCGCCGCGCTGTGCACACCCCGCCCGCCCGAGTTGCTGGTACTGAACGAGCCGGAGACCAGCCTGCATCCGGAATTGCTGATTCCGCTCGGCATACTCATCGCCGCGGCGGCCCGCGAGACACAGATCGTGGTGGTGACGCATTCGCAGCCGTTGATCAACGCGATGGCGCACGGCGAGGTCGAACCGCACACCGTCGAACTCGTCAAGGAGAACGGCGCGACAACCGTTGCCGACCAAGGAATTCTGGACGCGCCCGCATGGCATTGGCCAAAGCGATAGCCGGATGTGGGCGGGGTCGCATACCAAGCGTGGCGGGCCCGCAATAGGGTCTGTTACATGGGCGAATCGAGAATCGAGACCGAGCAGGACGCGATCCGGCCGCTGCGCGACGATATCCGCTTCCTCGGCGGCGTACTCGGCGACACCATCCGCGACCACGAGGGCCCCGAGGTATTCGACCTGATCGAGCGGGTGCGGATCGAGGCGTTCCGGGTGCGCCGGGAGGAGGTCGGGCGCAGCGCGGTGGCGCGAATGCTCGACGGCGTCGATATCGCGGTCGCGCTGCCGCTGATCCGCGCGTTCAGCCATTTCGTGCTGCTGGCGAATCTGGCCGAGGACATCCAGCGCGACCGCAGGCGGGCCGCGCACATCGCCGCGGGAGAGCCGCCGCAGGATTCCTCGCTGGCCGCCACCTACCGCAAACTCGACGCGGCCGAACTCGACGGCGATGCGGTGGCCGATCTGCTCACCGACGCACTGGTGTCGCCGGTGATCACCGCGCACCCCACCGAGACCCGCCGCCGCAGCGTCTTCGACGTGCAGACCAGGATCACCGAGCTGATGCGGCAGCGCCAGCGGTATCCGGAGGGCGAGCGCGACGAGCTGGAATCGCGGATCCGCGGGCAGGTGCTGACGCTGTGGCGAACGGCGCTGATCCGGTTGGCGCGCTTGCGGATCCAGGACGAGATCGCCGTTGGGCTGCGCTACTACGATCTCACGCTGCTCGAGGTGATCCCGCGGATCAACGCCGAGGTGCGCGCGGCGCTGCGGTCCCGCTGGCCCGGCGTGGAGCTGCTGCCGCGGCCGATACTGCGGCCCGGCTCCTGGATCGGCGGTGACCGTGACGGAAACCCGTATGTGACACCCGAAGTGGTGCGGCAGGCCGCGTATTCCGCATCGGCGGTGGCATTCGGGCACTATCTGCACGAGCTGGTCGAGCTGGAGAAATCGCTGGCGCTGTCGGCGCGTCTGGTGCCGGTGACGCTCGAGGTCGCGGCGCTGGCGGCCGCCGGATACACCGATCCGGCGCCGCACGCGGACGAACCGTATCGCCGTGCGCTGCACGGGATCCGGTCGAAGTTGACGGCGACGGCGCAGCGGGCGCTCGGCGGCATCCCGATGCCGGGAGCCGAGCGCACCGGCGGCGGAAAGGGTTTCGTCGTGCCGACGACAGGTTCCGGTGGCCTGCCGGACGCGCCTGCCGCCCAACCGTATTCGGATCCGCAGGCGCTGCTCGACGACCTGGACGCGATCGACGCCTCGCTGCGGGCCAGCGGTGACGGCCTGCTCGCCGACGATCGCCTTGCGGCACTGCGGCATTCGATCGAAACCTTCGGCTTCCACCTGCAGAGCCTCGATATGCGGCAGAACTCGGAGGTGCACGAGCAGGTCGTGGCCGAGCTGCTGGCCTGGGCGGGCGTGCACGACGACTACGCCGGACTGCCGGAAGCGCAACGGGTGGAACTGCTTTCGAACGAGCTGCGCACTCGTCGCCCACTGCTCGGTCCGCACGCCCGGCTCAGCGAGCTGGCGGCCAAGGAACTCGGCATCGTCCGCGCCGCGAAGGAGGTGGTGGACACCCTCGGCGCCGCCGCGGTGCCGAACTACATCATCAGCATGTGCACCTCGGTCAGCGACATGCTGGAGGCCGCACTGCTGTTGAAGGAGGGCGGGCTGCTCGATCCGGGCAGCGGGCCGGACGCGTCGCCGAGCTGTCCGGTCGGCATCGTGCCGCTCTTCGAAACCATCGAGGATCTCCGTGCGGGCGCCGCGACGCTGGCCGCGACACTCGAGCTGCCGGTGTATCGAGATCTGGTGGCGGCCAAGGGAATGCGTCAAGAGGTGATGCTCGGCTACTCCGATTCCAACAAGGACGGTGGCTATCTGGCCGCCAACTGGGCGCTGTACCGGGCCGAACTGGATCTGGTGGAGATGGCCCGCAAGATCGGCCTTCGGCTGCGGCTGTTCCACGGTCGCGGCGGTACGGTCGGTCGCGGCGGCGGACGCAGCTACGACGCCATCCTGGCGCAACCCGCCGGGGCGGTACGCGGATCGCTGCGGCTCACCGAACAGGGTGAGGTGATCGCCGCCAAATACGCCGAACCCGGTGCGGCACTTCGCAATCTGGAATCGCTGATCGCGGGGACACTGGAATCGACACTGCTCGACGTCGAGGGTCTCGGCGCGGACGCCGAACCGTCCTACGAGCTGATGGACGAGCTGGCCGCCCGCGCCCGCGCCGCATACGCCCGCCTGGTGCACGAAACACCCGGATTCGTCGAGTATTTCCGGCAGTCCACCCCGGTGGCCGAGGTCGGCGACCTCAATATCGGCAGCCGCCCGGCCTCCCGCAAACCCACCAGTTCGGTATCCGATCTGCGCGCCATTCCGTGGGTGATGGCCTGGAGTCAGGCCAGGGTGATGCTGCCCGGCTGGTACGGCACCGGAACCGCGCTCGAGGAGTGGGTCGGCGGCGATCCGGAGCGGCTGGCCCGGCTGTCCGAGCTGTACCGCCGCTGGCCGTTTTTCCGCACCGTGCTCTCGAACCTGGCGCAGGTGATGGCGAAATCCGACCTCGACATCGCCGCCCGCTACGCCGAACTGGTCGACGATATCGCCTTGCGCGAGCACATCTTCGGCATGATCCGCGACGAACACGCCCGCACCGTCCGCATGCACGCCGCCATCACCGGCAACGACCACCTCCTCGCCGACAACCCATCCCTCGCCGAATCCATCCACAACCGCTTCCCCTACCTGGAACCCCTGAACCAAATGCAGGTGGAGCTGTTGAAACGACTCCGCGCGGGAGACGATTCGGAACTGGTCAAGCGCGGAATCCTACTGACCATGAACGGTTTGGCCACGGCCCTGCGCAATTCCGGTTAGCAGCAAGGGTTTTCGCATGGTGGTAGCCCTGCTCCACAGCGGGCTACCACCGTTCAGCCACAAGGGCTGAACTCGCCGTGACCGGTCTCGTCTCGTCGCTCGCGCAGGACCCGGCCCGGCTGTCGTCGCGCCAATGTCGAGGGTTCGGGTTCATCGTCGCTGGTCATCGCATCTCGTTGTGAAATGAGTGGAATGGCATCTTGAATCGAATAAATCCCGAATCAGGTGCGACTCGCATCTTGGGGCTTTGCACAGCTTCGGAGGCCATCACCATGATCGCGATGCTGGGCAGCGGGTACTCCACGAGATGTTGCACCGGCGAGTCACCCTGGGGCCCATCGTTTTTCACCTTCAATCTCATCGACGGTCGTTTCTGTGGAGACCAGACCTCCCCGAGGGTGTGGATCTGTCGGCGGAACTGTTGCACCTGAACATCGAGATCGTTCCCGTGGGCGGCGAGATCTCGTTGCTGTCGCCCATGACGCCGCGACCGGATACCGGCGCTGGATCATCCCGCCACGGGACAAATTTCGCCCCTTAGGAATTGTCGTACTCGACGCCGCACGCTTGTGCCGGGCATGAGCGCCATGGTGGTGACCGGTCTGGTTCCTTCGAAACATCAACTGCTGCAAGCATGTCGAGGCGAGGTCTCCGGCGAGCACCCGATGCTGGGATGCGCACGTGAGCTCACCGACCTACACGAGCGAACATTGGCGGGCCGCTCGCGCAACCCGCGCCGACCGCGACGCCATCGACGAAATCGACTCTCGCCGTGTAACTTTGATGCGTGAACTCGATCGATGGGTCAGTGCTAATCTCCCACCGAGGCATGGGTGATCACATGTACACACGGAAGCGCTGGCTGCCGTCGTGGACCGTCGTGGCGAAATTCATCGCTCGCGCGTACGCCGCATTGGCAAGCCGCGTGGAGCGGGAGCTCGGCGATGCGTGGGAACGACTCGCGGAGCTGACCGTCGGTTACGCAGATTTGGTGGCCGAGATGAGTGCGGGGCGTCGGCGGTTGCGCGGAGGGCCGTGATCAGCGCTCGGTCGAAATGTCGGCGGAAGGTGCTTCCAGCCCGTAATATTAGCGCCAACAGTGCGCGAGTTGTTTAGTTTTGCGCAGGTAGCGGGGGTTTGTGCATCGCGCTGCGTATGGCTGTGGATATCAGTAAGGGGTCTGATGACTGGCAGGGTGGGGAGATCGCGATATTCGCTGGTCCGGCGATCGATGCCCGCCCAGCGTTCGGGCTCGGCTTCTGGTGGGTGGACTACCCGGATAGCCGCTACTGCGCCAAAACCGGAGACCCGATCATTGCCAGGCCGATCGACCAGGTGGCCATGGTCTCCGAAATCAACCGCCTCACCACCCTCACCCAACGCTTTTACCGCGAGAATCAACAGCATGATGAATACCTGCGGCGCCACAAATTAGGAAAGTGACAAAGTGACTACAACACTGATTGGTATCGGCCTATTCGAGATGACTCTCGACGATGGTCGACTGCCAACGCGGATCGATGTGAACGGCAGCCTGCATGCCCAGCTGGAATCATGTAACTTTTCCGCCGCTGCAATGACCGGCTACTACAATGCCCTATGGAAGCATGACGCGGCTGTGATCGCAACTGGCAACTTTTCCGCCCTGAGTGTCCGCCCATCCAGGCGTGCAGAGATGATCGCGCTACTCAACTCGAAGTCCCTGGCGGAATATGAATTGATCGAACGAGCCGCACAAGGGTACTGCGAGTTCATCGGCACTGGGCCTACAACAGATTTCGAATTGCCATCGGTAACTGTCACTGCAAATATGTCGCGCCTGCTCGACATCAAGATCGATGTTAGGTGGGCGGCATCTACTCAACCGTCGTATATCGGCTACGACATCATCGAGTGCGCAAATCAAGTTCGCCGACAGCGTCCGCGCTTCGATGAGGATGGCTCTTGGGCGCAGCGTGATGATGAGGAGCTCGAACACGAGCTCAACGAATATAGGAACTACTTGACGAGGAACCCTCAATGACAGAGTTGCAGGTCGACTTGGATCATCTTCGTGCTGCCGCAAAGGCGTGGCGTGATGCGAGCCGAGCGCTCGGTGAAGGCGCTGAGCTGGCGCAGAAGCTCAAGGACGAACACCGGGATGTGAACTGGTCTGTCTTCGAGTCTATCTGGCATGCGCATATTATCGCAGCGAAGTACATGAACGAAAGGCTGACGGAGGGAAAGAACGAAGCGTATTCGATCGGCTCTGTCCTGCTTCATGTCGCCAATGTATACCATGAAAAAGATAAGCGATTTGCAAATACCTTGATAAAGCTCGAAGGGGTGTAGCAATGGGCGCAAACAAGACCCTCGATGATATCAATGAGGTGATACAAAAATTTGCGGACAAGGTTGAGGATCTGCGGAAACAGCCCGATAAGGTCGAAGATGCCTTCAATAAAGCGGCGGTAATCGCTGCGGCGCAAGAAGCAAACGGAGCTTTTCCAGGTCTCGGTGCAGTAGTGGGCGGTGCTTATGGAAAAATTACGCACAATGACCTGACTGGTAATATGCAAAGGAATAAGGAAGAAATCAAACAAAAGATTCGTGATCTTCTCGAGGACCTTCACGATGCCATTGAGGCTACCAAGGCGCCGATCGCAATGCTGCAAACCAGCGGAGAGTGGCTGGATCTCAAGGGCACGATAGGTGCGGCGCAGAACGATGAGATCAATAGTGGCAACCTGACCGGCTATTGGAAAGGAACGTCCGCCGATCGGTATCTGAACAAGCGTCTTATCCAGGACACTGCCATGGATTCGGTGAAAACGATCTGTGACACACTGAATTCGAGTCTCGTAGCGGCTTCCAATGCGGCCTGGCAGTACTATACTGATCTTGCTGCCCAATTGACCAGTTTCCTGGCGTCCCTAGGGGCGGCTCTCGTCAAGATTGCTACCTACTTCTCGGCTCCTTGGGGAATTTCGGATGTGATAGACCTGATCAAAGTTGTTTCTAATAATTTCGTTACATATGCTAAAAATCTTACTGTAGCCCTAAGGGCTGAGGTTGATAGCATAAATAAAGTCTATGCCGCGATAAGTAACCCAAAAGGGATCTACAATAACAAATGGCCGCAAAGCGCATCCACGGAATTCGATGCCAATGATCCTACTCCAGCATGGACGGCGGCGGAATGAGGAAACTGCTCGGACCCGTTCTGGTTCTGGTATCGGTGACTTTGTTGTCTGGTTGCAGGTCGCCGGGAACGAACTCGCCTGCCGATAAGTCCGAAGTTCGGCAGAGTAACCATACTATTCAGGAGCTTTGTGACTTTCCGAAGAAATTCTACACGGACCAATTTCGGGTCGACAAGTTGCAGGTCGAAGTTATAGCTACGAAACCTGTGACCGAAAAGATCGGAGCCGGAAACGGATGCGACTATCATCCTGCCGACTCTGATTACGAATATCTTGGATATATATCCCTTGATGCGCCATCGGCGACGTGGAGTCCGTCCTCAACGCCATCACCGACTGCAACCTTTCCGGCACGGGTGTTGGTCGTCGACGGTATCTCGATCATTGCAACTCCGAGCCCTGCAAAGACAGTGCCGCCCGGTACAACAACCTCAGCTCAATATGTGTTGCTTACGGCAACCATCGATGGATGGCGGGGAGAGTTCGAATTCATTGGCCGCGATGATCGGACAACGGAGACCGGTGCGCGAGTACTGGTGGGCATGATTCGATCCCTGAAGAACTGATCCAGAACCTATGTTTCGCAACTTCCGGTAGACGGGGCTAGCAGGTGATGCCTGCTACCGCAATCATTGCGATTTCTACCCCGTCGATGAGCGTGGCCGAACGGCGTGGTTTGGACTAAAGGATCTTGCGCTGCGAGCTCAACCGGGCGTGCAGTGCAAGATGCTCAGAAATGGTCAAGTGAGGAACCGTGTTGATCATGAACAGTTTGGCCACGGCCTTGCGCAATTCGGGTTAGCACGGGGCCTCTCGGCGGTCTTGATGCCGGGCATCAACTGCGACATCGCATGGACGATTGAAGGAATGTCGGTATGGCAGAACAGAACACCGATCGCCCGCTGTGCCCGCAGTGCGGCATGGCGATGACGCCTATCGAGTACGGCAAGGCCACATATGCCGCGTACGAGAGTGCCGAACGGGGCGAAATCATCTTGGGCGGTTGTGTGGTGAGCCCGGACTCCCCGGACTGGGGATGCAGGATGTGTCGCACGGATGCGGACGACGCCGACGTCCCCAGCTTCATGCGCGGGCGATCAGGGTGAATCCCGGACCGGAGACCCGTGCTTGCGGCGCTTATCGGCCACAGGTGAGCTCGACGGCTGGCCTCGAACCCGGGCAGCGAGTGATCACCGATGCGCATCGACGCCTCGCGGAGGTGTTCGCCGCGGTTGATTCTCCCCGGTGGTCCGAGCGTGCTGTTTCCGCATGCCTGAGTTGGCTCATGACCAGCACCGCCACCGAGGGGTGGCGCATCGCCGTCGAGGATGCGTGGATCGAGGATGAGTGGACGTTCGTTGTCGTCTACCGATCCCCGTATTTCGATGGCCGCCTGGCGTTGCGAAGGTCGACTTACGATCCTGCTGACGACACCTTCGCGAGTATGTATTCCCCGCGGCTGCCCACTGCGCCGAATCCGGTGGATTACGGTCGCGACGTTGCCGACTACGACATCGGTGAACCGCTCGGATCCGTGCGGGACCACCTGCGAGTCGACGACAACGGAATGCATTGGTGGGGAAGCACTCCGACGCCGCCTACCGGAGGTCATGCGTCGAGGTGATGCCACTCGGGGAATACGGCCTTGTCGGCCAGCGGTTGCGGCACATCCGGCGCGCGTGCGGCTTGGGCGTGCGTTGGGCCGTCGGGCCGGATAGTGTTGCCGGACAACCGATCAGTGGAACCGAACTATGAAAAATGCGCAGTACGAAGGGCTGAGCCGACGTCAGTTCTTGGGGGGAGCGGCGGTGGTGGCGGCGAGCCTGTCAGGTGGTCGGGCGGCCGTCGAATCCGCGCAGACCCTGCCTGATTTCGCCCGCTGGCTCGGGCGGGCGGCGCAGGTGACGATCACCCGCGATGACTGGGGGATCGCGCATATCTATGGCAGGACCGATGCCGATGCGGTGTTCGGGATGATGTATGCCCAGGCCGAGGACGATTTCAACCGGATCGAAACCAACTATCTGACCAACCTCGGCCGGCTCGCCGAGGCCGATGGCGAGGGTGCGATCTGGCAGGACCTGCGCCAGCGGCTGTTCATCGATCCCGAGGCGCTGAAGAACGATCTCTATCCGAGTTGCCCGGCCTGGTTACGCGAGCTGATGGAGGCTTGGGCGGACGGGCTGAACTATTACCTCGCGACGCACCCTGATGTACATCCGCGCGTGATAACGAGATTCGAGCCGTGGATGGCGCTGAGCTTCACCGAGGGCAGTATCGGCGGCGACATCACGCGAGCGTCGCTCACCCGGCTGCAGGCCTTCTACGAGAACCGAACGGCGCCCACCGATGCGGGCCCCGGGCTGCCGCGCGAACCCACGGGCTCGAACGGCATCGCGATCGCGCCGAGCCGCACGCAGGACGGCAATGCGCTGCTGCTGATCAACCCGCACACCACTTTCTACTTCCGCTCGGAACAACAGGTGACCAGCGGTGAAGGGCTCAACGCCTACGGTGCGGCCACCTGGGGGCAGTTCTTCATCTACCAGGGCTTCAACGAGCACACGGGCTGGATGCACACCTCGACCGGCGCCGATAACGTCGACGAGTTCGCCGAGACGATCGTGACAGCGGCGGATGGCGGCCTTTCCTACCGGTACGGCGCCGAGTCGCGGCCGGTGACCACGAAGACGATCACCCTGACCTATCGCACGGCCGACGGCGGGCAGGCCGATCGCAGTTTCACCACCTTCGCGACGCATCACGGACCGATAGTTGGTGAGGCGGACGGCAAATGGATCGCGTTCGCGCTGATGAACAAGCCCGTGGCGGCGCTGCAGCAAAGCTACTTGCGCACCAAGGCAAGGGATTACGCGGAATATCTTCGGGTGGCGGAATTCAAGGCCAACAGCTCGAACAACACGATATTCGCGGATTCGAGGGGCACTATCGCCTTCCTGATGCCGCAGTTCATGCCGATCCGTGACGACCGCTTCGACTATCGCAAGCCCGTCGACGGCAGCGATCCGGCGACCGACTGGCAGGGGCTGCACGATCTCGCGGACATGCCGCAGGCGGTGAATCCGCGCAACGGTTGGGTGTTCAACACGAACAACTGGCCCTGGACCTGCGCGGGCCCGGCGAGTCCCGAATCCACCAAGTATCCGCGGTATTTCGATCAGGTCGGCGAGACCGAACGCGGGCCGCATGCTGTCGAGCTGCTGAGCGCGCAGCAGGTCTTCACCCCACAGACGTTGCGCGACACCGCCTTTGATTCCCATATCCCCGCCTTCGCCCCCGATGCGGGTAACGGGGAGCCGGTGCACGGGCTCATACAGCAGCTCGTCGCGGCGTGGGACCAACTGCCCGAGGGCAATTCGCGGAAGGCGAAGCTCGCCGACCCGATCGGCCTGCTGCGCGGCTGGGACTATCGGTGGGGCACGGATTCGACCGCGACTTCGCTGGCCATATTCTGCGCCGAGGGGCCGCGCGGCACCGATGAGCAGCGACTCGCATCGCTGGAGGCGGCGATGGAGCGGCTCACGCGCGATTTCGGCAGCTGGCAGGTGCCCTGGGGCGAGATCAACCGCTTTCAGCGCCTCGACGACGCGATCGACCAGACCTTCGACGATGAGAAGCCGAGCACCCCGGTGCCTTTCGTCTCCGCGACGTGGGGGTCCCTCGCCTCGTACGGTGCGAAGCGCCAACCGACACCGGACGGTGGCACAACCAAGCGCTACTACGGCACCAGCGGCAATACCTTCGTCGCGGTCGTGGAATTCGGGCCGAGGCTGCGTGCCATGGCGGTGCGAGAGGGCGGCCAGAGCGGCCACCCCGACTCGCCACACTTCACCGACCAGGTCGAACGCTACGCGAGCGGCAACCTCCGGCCCGTCTATTTCTACCCTGAGGACCTCGACGGCCACATCGAGCGGAGCTACCGCCCGGGCATGTGATCGAACGCCGAAAAGCCGACGGGGGCCGCCCGGAGAAACCTACTCCGCGACGATGGCGACGGCGTCGATTTCGACGAGCATTTCGGCACGCGGGAGGCCGGTGAAAACTGTTGTGCGGCAGGGGAGTACGTCGCCGGTGGTGTTGGCGGCGACGAATTCGCCGTATGCGTCGTTCATGGCGGCGAAGTCGTCGCGGGTGGTGAGGTAGACGCGCAGCATCACGATATCGTCGAAGGTGGCGCCGGACGCCTCGACGATCGCCTTGACGTTCTGGAGGGTCCGGATCGTCTGTGCCGCAACGTCACCGGGGAACAGGTACTGGTTGGTGGCGGGATCCACCGGACCCTGACCGGAGACCTGGACGAATGGGCCCTTGCGCACACCCTGGGAGAACGTGTGCGCGGGTGCGGGCGCGAGTTCGGTACGGACAGCGATCTTTTCCGACATGGTCAGCCTTTCGTGTTGGTGTCCCGGCCTGCGGTCCAGCCGAGTTCGATGGAGATGGCGTCGGCGGCCGCGCGCACCTGGGGGAGTGCGGCGAGCACCTGGTCGTGGTCGAGCAGCATGTCCGGCACCGACATGGACACCGCCGCGATCACCGCGCCGGTGCCGTTGCGCACCGGGACGCCGATGCAGTTGACGAAGGTCTCGTGCTCCTCGTGATCCTCCGCATAACCTTGTGCGGCAACCATTTCCAGCTCCGCCAGATATCGCTCGGGGGTCCGGATGGTGCGCTCGGTGAACGGGTGATAGTCGATCCGGTCGGCGATGGCCCTGCGCTCGGCGGGCGGTTGCGCCGCGACGAGCACCTTGCCGACGGCCGTGCAGTGCAGCGGAGCGGGCCGCCCGATCCTGGAATACATTCGCACGCTGTGGATCGCATCGATCTTGTCGATGTAGATGACATCGCCGGATTCGTAGGTGGCCAGATGGATGGTCTGCCCGGTCTGGGCGTTCAGCTTGGCCAGATGCGGGCGGGCGAGCGCGCGGACATCGCGGTGCTCCAGCGCCTGATTCGCCAGTTCGAACAGCCGGGAGCCGAGTGCGTAGCGATGCTGGCTGTCGTGGGTGACGAAGCGCTCGGACTCCATGGTCTGCAGCAGCCGCAGCACGGTGGATTTGTGGACGCCGAGTTGGGCGGCGAGCTGATCCAGCGACTGGGTGTCCGTGCCCAGTGAGACGAGGATGGTGAGTGCGCGCAGCAGACTTTGACTCATATCTCAGCCTTATCGCATGCCGGGTCGGAAAGCACGGCGCCACCCGTTACGGCGGCGGCGTAATCGATACTGGTCCATTGCTTTTCGTCGACGGCCGCCAGCGCGGCCAGCACTTCCGGCGCGGGTAGCCTCGCGGCGTCTCCGGTTCCGGTGAGCGCCGCCGCCGCGCACAGGTGGCCGTAGCGCAGGCGCTGTTCGAGCGGACGGCCGTGCAGCAGTGCGGCGAGGTAACCGCCGGCGAAGGCATCGCCCGCGCCGATCCGCTCGGCCACCTCCACCCGCAGTGCGGGCACCGAAACGCGCTGTGCGCCTTCGTATCCGATAACGGCGTTGGCGTCGTCCTTGATGACGAGGCTGCCCGGTTCCGGGAACAGCGCGCGCAGCCGGTCCGGATCGTCGGTGCCGAATACCTCGCCCGCCTCGTCGGTGCCGATGAACACCACATCGCTGCCGCGCACCTGGCGGGCCAGTACATCGGCGGCCTGCTCGCGGCGGCCCGCCCACAGACGCGGCCGGTAGTTGAGGTCGAAGCTCACCAGCCTGCCGCGGCGCGGGAGGGCGATGAGCGCGTCGGTGAGTTCGGTGGCCGAGGCCGAAAGCGCCGTGGTGATACCGCTGAAATGCACCAGGTGGCAGCGGTCGAGCAGGTGCGCGGCGGCGGGTGCGGCCAAATCGGCGGCGGACAGCGCGCTGGCCGCGGATCCGGTGCGGTAGTACAGCATTCGGCTCTGCTGCTCGGCCAGATCGGTGGCCTTGCCGGAGCCGCTGCCGCGCTCTTTGACGTACACCGCGGTGGCGCGGGCCGGATCGGTGACCACCGCGGAGACGTCGACGCCCTGTGCCGCGAGATTTCCGACGAGGTACCGGCCGAAGCCGTCGTCGCCGACCCGGGAGATCCAGGCGGTCTCGACGCCGAGCTGGGCCAGGACGGCGGCGACATTGGCCTCCGCGCCGCCCGCCGTGCGCTCGAAGGTCTCGGAATCCTCCAGCGGGCCGGGATGCGCCACCAGCACCGCGAGGCCCTCGCCCACGGTCACCGCGATCCGTCTCTCGGACCCGTCGACGTCGCCGCCTGCCATCCCCGGGGGCCGTAGCGACGTATGCCGCGTCACACCGAACTCCTTCCGTCGCTTGCGGTAATCGGACAGTACGTGCAGAATAACCACACCAAACACGATGTGCAACACTGATTGCATATTGTGCAATGCAAGGAGGCTATAGCTCGGCGGGTGTATATCCGCGGGAAGGATCGGCCGTGGCGATCGACAAGGAAGTCGTTGCAGCACTGGACAGTCGGACGCTGGGTCCGGAGCACAAGGGGCTCCCGCCCGCGGCCTGGGGTCGCACCGTGCGCGAATTCCTGGCCACGGCACCGCATTTGGCTGATCTGGTCACCCCGGTATTCACCATCGACCGGGCCGCCGTCGCAAATAATGTCGCGGTATACGCGGATTGGACGCGGGCCAATGGCGTCCGGCTCGCACCGCACGGGAAAACCACCATGGCACCGCAACTTTGGGCCCAGCAGCTGGACGCGGGCGCCTGGGGTATCGCCCTGGCCACACCCTGGCAGGTGCAGGTGGCCCGCTCCTTCGGGGTGCGGCGCGTCCTGCTGGCCAACGCGCTGGTCGACCCGGTCGGATTGCGTTGGGTGGCAGCGGAATCGGCGCGCGATCCGGAATTCGAATTCGTGAGCTGGGTGGACTCGGTCGATACCGTGCGATGGATGGACCAGCACCTGGGCGATACTTCGTCCCGGGTGCGGGTGCTCGTGGAACTCGGTGGGCCGCACGGCCGTACGGGTGCGCGCAGCGTCGAGTCCGCGCTCGAGGTGGCCGGGGCGGTCACCGAATCCGCGCGGCTGGAGCTGGCCGGGATCGCGGGCTACGAGGGTGCGCTCGGCCACGACCGCGGTACCGCCGCGATCGACACCATCCGCCACTACCTCGGCGAAATGGCGCGCCTGCACCGCGAACTCGCGGCGCGCGGCTGGTACGGCGCGGCCGCCGTCGTCACCGCGGGCGGCAGCTCCTATCCGGACCTGGTGGTACAGGGTTTGGCGGAACTGGCCGACGAGGAAGGCGCACAGGGCGTTCCGACCACGGTGGTGCTGCGCTCCGGCGCGTACATCATCCACGACGACGGCTTCTACGCCGGTATCTCGCCGCTGGCCGGACGGCTGCGCTCGGCCATGCACGGCTGGGCCCGCACGGTCTCCCGGCCCGAGCCGGAACTCGCGCTGCTCGACGCGGGAAAGCGCGACTTTCCGTTCGACGAGGGTCTGCCCGCGCCGCAGCTGCTCGTGGGAGCTGGAACGGCGGGGCTGAATCCGGCCGCGACCGTGAGCGCGCTCAACGATCAGCACACCTTTCTGCGGCTGCCGGGTGGTGACGCCGCCGACGTTCCGATAGGCAGCGTGCTGCGACTCGGACTTTCGCATCCGTGTACCGCCTTCGACAAATGGCGGCTCATCCCGGTCATCGATGACGCGAGCGCCGCGGATCCGCGCGTCGTCGACCTCGTGCACACCTTCTTCTGAGCCGGAATGCCATGACCGACCTATTGATTCGCGATATCGACATCATCGACGGTACCGGTGCGCCCGGATTCCGCGGCGATGTGCGCGTGAGCGGCGACCGGATCGCCGAGCTCGCCGCACCCGGAACCTTGGACGCCGCAGGGCGATCCGTCGTCGCGGCGCCGCCGGGAACCGTGCTCGCCCCCGGCTTCATCGATATGCACGCGCATTCCGACCTGCACCTGCTCACCGAACCCGGGCATCTGCCGAAGATCAGCCAGGGCGTCACCACCGAGGTGATCGGGCAGGACGGACTGTCCTACGCACCCATCGATGCGGCGGCGCTCGCCGTGCTGCGCCGCCAGATCGCCGGGTGGAACGGCAATCCCGCCGGACTCGACTTCTCCTGGCGCACCGTCGCCGAATACCTGGACCGGCTCGACGAGGGCATCACCCCGAACGCGGCCTACCTGGTACCGCAGGGCACATTGCGCCTGATGGTGGTGGGCCCCGAGCAGCGTCCGGCGACGACGGCCGAAATCGACCGCATGCGTGAGCTTTTGGCGCAGGGACTGCGCGACGGCGCGGTCGGCATGTCCAGCGGGCTCACCTATACCCCCGGAATGTACGCCGACACCGGCGAATTGGCCGCGCTGTGCGAGGTGGTGGCCGAATACGGCGGCTTCTACGCCCCGCACACCCGCTCGTACGGCAAGGGCGCGCTGGACGCGTACGCCGAAATGATCGGGCTGGCCCGCGCGACCGGCTGCGCACTGCACCTGACCCACGCCACCATGAACTTCGGCGTGAACCGCGGGCGCGCACCGGAATTCCTCGCGCTGCTGGCGGCGGCCCGCGCCGACGGCTGCGATATCACCCTCGACACCTACCCGTATCTGCCCGGCTCCACCACACTTTCGGCGCTGCTGCCGAGCTGGGCGATGTCCGGCGGCCCGGACGCCGCGCTGGCCCGGCTCGCCGATCCGGCCGAGCGTGCGCGAATCACCCTGGACGTCAACGTGAACGGATCGGACGGCTGCCACGGGGTGACCGTCGAATGGGACACCATCCAGATCAGCGGCGTCGGTAATGACGAGTTGCGCTCCGCCGTCGGCAAGACCGTCGCGGAGCTGGCGGCCGAGCGCGGGGCCGAACCGGTGGCGATCTTCTTCGACCTGCTGCGCCGGGATCAGTTGGCCACCACCATCCTTCAGCACGTCGGCCACGAGGAGAACGTGCGCGCCATCATGGCCGACCCCGGCCATATGGGCGGCAGCGACGCGCTGCTGGTCGGCGACCGGCCGCACCCGCGGGCGTGGGGCACCTTTCCCCGCTACCTCGCGCGGTACGTGCGCGAACTCGGCGTGCTCGGGCTGGCGGAATGCGTGCACCATCTGACCGGCCGCCCCGCCCGACGACTCCGGCTGCGCGAGCGCGGGCTGATCCGCGCCGGATACGCGGCCGATCTCGTGCTGTTCGATCCGGCGACGATCACCGACACCGCCACCTTCGAGAATCCGAAACAGCGGGCGCGCGGTATCGCGCACGTCCTGGTCAACGGCCGGTTCGCCATCGAAAACGGCACGCCGACCGGCATTCTGGCAGGCCGCTCGCTGCGTATGGACGCCTCGCGAAAGGAGACCAGATGACCGCCGGAACGACGGCGCTGGACATCATCCGCGCCGACCGGGTGCTGACCGTGGTCCGCGCCCCGCACATCCCGGATCCGGTCGCGCTCGCGGAAGCTTTGGCGCACTCCGGGATTCGCACCCTGGAACTCACCTTCACCACGCCGGGCGTGCTGGACTACCTGAAGCGGGCGGGCGCGGCGGCCGATGCGCTGCTCGGCGTCGGCACCGTGCTCACCGGTGAGCAGGCCCGCGCGGCCATCGACAACGGCGCACGGTTCCTGGTCACCCCAGGGCTGCGGGCCGAGGTGGCCGAGGTCGCCGTCGCCCGCGAAATCCCGGTCATCATGGGCGCTTTCACGCCCACCGAGGTGCTGCAGGCGCTCGATCTCGGCGCGGCCGCGGTGAAGATCTTCCCGGCCCGCGCGCTCGGGCCCGGATACCTGAAGGACCTGCGCGGGCCCTTCCCTGATGTGGCGCTCATCCCCTCGGGTGGCGTCAACGCGGGCAATGCCGCCGACTTCCTCGCCAACGGGGCGGTCGCCGTCACCGCGGGCACCGATGTCGTGGCGCCCGCCGATGTCGCCGCGGGCCGATGGTCCGATATCGCCTCGCGCGCGGCCGCTTTCGTTCGATCCATGAAGTAAGGGGTACCCGATGGGGACCACTGTCGACTGGCTGCGCACCTCGACCCCCGGGTTGCTTGTGCTCTGCGGGCTGGCGATCGCCGTACTGCTGCTGGCCATCATCAAGATCAAGCTCGAGCCGTTCATCGCGCTGCTGCTGACCGGTCTCGCGCTCGCGCTGGCCGCCGGGCTACCGGTGAACAAGATCGTCGGCACGGCGATCAAGAGCGGGGATTCGCTGCTGGAGACCGGCTTCGGCGGCATCCTCGGCCATATCGCCGTGATCATCGGCCTCGGCACGGTGCTCGGCGCCATCCTCGAAAGGTCCGGCGGCGCCGATGTTCTCACCGGCAAGCTGCTGAACCTGTTCGGGCCCAAGGGCGCTCCGATCGCGATGGGTCTGCTCGGTCTCATCTTCGGCATTCCGGTGTTCTTCGACATCGGCATCTTCGTGCTGGCCCCGCTGATCTACGTGGCGGCCAAGCGCGGCGGGCGCTCGCTGGTGCTCTACGCCATGCCGATGCTGGCCGGCCTGTCGATGACGCACGCCTTCCTGCCGCCGCATCCGGGTCCGGTGGCCATCGGCGGCCTGCTCGAGGTGAGCCTCGGCTGGCTGATCCTGATGGGATTCATCTGCGGCATACCGGGATTCATCGCGGCAGGCCTGGTGTGGGGCGCCTGGATCGGCAAGCGGATCCAGGTCGAGGTGCCCGAGGAATTCCTGGTGCGCAAGGAGGGCAACGGTGAGGGGCCCGGCGCGGCGACCGCGCCGACGCGGACCGCCGAACGCGGCGCGCCCTCGGTGTGGACCATCGGCGGGATCATCGCGGTGCCGCTGGTGCTCATCCTCGGCGCCACCTTCGGAACTCAACTGCTGGACAAGAATTCGCGGCTGCTGCAGGTGCTGACCTTCCTCGGCACCCCGGCGGTGGCGCTGCTCATCGCGGTGCTCATCGCCTTCTACCTGCTCGGCGTGCGGCGCGGCTCCAGCGTGCAGGAGTTGAGCGCGCTCACCGCCGAATCGCTGCGGCCCGTCGGCATGCTGCTGCTGGTGGTCGGTGCGGGCGCCTTCTTCGGAAAGATCATCGCCGCAACGGGTATCGGCACCGCGCTCGCGAATACCATGTCGGACGCCGGACTTCCGGTGATGCTGCTCGCCTACCTCATCAGCTGCGGGCTGCGCATCGCGCAGGGGTCGGCGACGGTGGCCATCGTGACCACCGGTGGTATCGTCGCGCCGCTGGTGGCCGGGCACGGCTACTCGCAGGCCTCGATCGCCTTGATCGCCATGGCGATCGCGGCCGGTTCGATCATCCTCAGCCACGTCAACGACGGCGGATTCTGGATCATCCAGAAATACTTCAACCTGACGGTCAAACAGACGCTGCAGAGCTGGACCGTGCTCGAAACGGTGCTGTCCGTCGTGAGCTTCGCGGTGGCCGCCGTGCTGTTCGCGATCGTCAGCTGAGCAGCGCCCGGACCATCCGGGTCACCGCATCGGCGACGTCGAAATCCGTTGTCGGGCTGGTGAGCTGGTGCAGGATCATGCCGTCCAGATAATCGATCAACTGTTTGGCGGCGATGCGGGGCTCGGCGACGCCGAATTCGCCGAGCAATGCCGCCGCCCAGTCGACGATGCGCTCGTGCCCGCGCCGCAGTGCGAGCAGCGGCTCGGGCATCTGCCGTACCTCGAGCAGCAGCGCGTAGCGGGCCAGGGTTCTGGCCTGATTCGCGCCGATCATATCCTCGGCGAAAGTGGTTGCGGCGTGCGCTAATTGATCGACGGTGTGCGGAGCGGGCGCATTGCCGTCCACCTCCCAGTAGGCGTAGTCGTACTGCTCCAGCCGTTCCACGATGCCGATGAGCAGCGCCTCGCGGGTGCGGAAATAGTTCGACGTAGACCCGGCGGGCAGGCCCGCGAGTTCGTCGACGGCGCGATGGGTGAGGGCGCGCGGACCCCTGGTGCCGAGGAGTTCGATCGCGGCGTCCAGGGCGATGTCGCGTTTGGTCGGCATCCACCGATACTACATAAGTAGTGATCCGTACTACAGATGTAGTAATGCGATGCTCGCGCGAGTAGCGTCGGCGGCAGGAGCGAGTTCACCGGGAGGGTGCGATGCCGAAGGCGATAATCGTCGGTGCTGGGATCGGTGGCTTGGCCACCGCTGTCGCGTTCATCAGACAGGGCTGGGATGTGGAGGTGCTGGAGCGGGCGCCGCGGATCCGCGAGGTCGGTGCGGGATTGTCGGTGTGGCCCAACGGACTTCGCGCGCTGGCCGCGCTCGGACTCGCGGATGCGGTGCCCGCGCGGGAGTCCGGCTCGGCGGGGATCCGGGATACCGACGGGCACTGGCTCAGCCGGTCGGACGTGGCACTGTTCAGATCGAAGTACGGCCTGCCGCAGATGATGCACCGCGCCGAGCTGCACGAGGTCTTGCGCGCCGCCGTACCGGAATCCGTACTGCGCACGGGAATCACGGTGACGCGGGCGCATCCCGACGGCACCGTGGAACATTCCGCGGGCACCTCGGCAGGCGAGGTGATCGTCGGCGCGGACGGTATCCGGAGCGCGGTTCGGCGCGCGGTGTGCGGTGTGATCGAGCCCCGCTACAGCGGCTATGTGACATGGCGGATGGTGGTCACGCCGACCGAGCCGGTGGGTGAGATAGCCGAGATCTGGGGCACCGGTGAGCGATTCGGCTATGGCGTGCTGCACGATGGCCGGGTTTACTGCTTCGCCGTAGCGAATAAGGCGGCGGGCTCCGAGGATGGCGGGCTCGGCGAGCTCCGGCGGCGCTTCGCCGACTGGCCCGCGCCGGTGCCCGCGCTGGTCGCGGCGGCCACCGAGGAAGACCTGCTCAAACACGAGATCTACGATCTGCCCGCGCTGAAAACATATGTGGCCGAACGCATCGCGCTCGTCGGCGATGCGGCGCACGCGATGACGCCGAATCTCGGGCAGGGCGCCTGTCAGGCGCTGGAGGACGCGGTGGTACTGGCACGGATCGCGGCCGAGGGGAACGGACTGGCGCGATACGACGCCGAACGCGTGCGGCGCACGCAGATGATTCGTGTTCGTTCGCGACAGATCGGAGCCATCGCGCAGTTGTCCTGGCGGCCCGCGGTCGCGGTGCGCAATGCGGTGATGCGGCGGTTGCCTGCCGAGGCCCAGGCGAAAACGGCGGCGGCAGTGCTGGATTGGCAGCCCTGAGGGGGCCGGAGTGAAGGTGCCGGGCGCTCACGATTGGGTCAGCGCTGCGGTACGTCCGGCGGCACGTTCCGCACCGCGGCCGCGCAGCGGTCCGCATGCGTCCGCAGCGCCGTCGCCAATTCCGGTGGGCCGCTTACCATTTCGAAGTCGAGATCCACCGAGGTGATCATCCACACCAGCGACCACGGCGTATCCGCGCCGACGCGCAGCAGACAACCGTGTTCGTCGATCGCCTCCAACACACCGGTGCCCGGCCAGACGCGTTCGGCGGCCGCCTCGGCCGATACCGGCAGCCGAACGGTCGCCTGGAACGGCCAGGCGTGTACCGAGAGCCTGCGCGAAAGATATTCCGCCACATCACCTTCGGGAATCTCCCTGGGCGAGAAGCGGGGTCCGGTCGGTACCTTCGGCGTCATCCGGTCGACGCGGAAGGTGCGCCAATCGGCGCGGTCGGTATCCCACGCGACCAGATACCACTGGCGGTCGAAGTTGACGAGGTGGTGCGGTTCCACTGTGCGCCTTGCGGTTCGGCCGTTGTGGTCGCGATAGTCGAAGCGGAGTCGCTCGTGCCGCCGCACCGTCTCGGCGATCGCCATCAGCACCTCGGCGTCCACCGCGGCTCCCGGCGCCGCGACCCGGACGGTCGCCGCCCGCAACGTCTGGACCCGATGGCGCAGGCGCGGCGGCAATACCTGTTCGAGTTTGGTCAGCGCGCGCAGCGACGCCTCCTCGATGCCGGTCGAGCCGCCGGACGCGCCGCGCAGCCCGACCGCCACCGCGACTGCCTCCTCGTCGTCCAGGAGCAGTGGCGGCAGCGCCGCGCCCGCGCCCAGCCGGTAGCCCGCCGTGCCCTGGGTCGCGTGCACCGGATAGCCCAGGTCGCGCAGGCGGTCGATATCCCGGCGCACGGTGCGACCGGTGACGCCGAGCCGCTCGGCCAGCTCCGCACCGGACCAATCGCGATGCGTCTGAAGTAGGGCGAGCAGTTTGAGCAGTCGCGCGGAGGTCTCCAACACGATCTCGATCCTGCCAAACCTCAGGTGGCGAACCCGCTGTCACGTAGACAGAGGAAGAAATACCCCTCGAAGCCGTCACCGCGGCTCGGATCGCCCTGGCCGCCGCAGATCGCCCACTGGTGGCGCACGTTGGTGGGCAGCACCAGCAGTCGCGACGCGGCGTCGGCGAACTTCCGCAACTCGCCGATGGTGTGCACCGCTCCCTGCGAATCGCGTAGGGAGAACGCGGCGAAACCGGATACCTCGACCGCCGAAACTCCGTTCATCGGCACTGTCTTGGCAGGCGTATCCGCCAGCGCGACGGTCACCGTGGAAGCCGTTCCGGCATCGGTGAATACGATGCCGGACCGACTGGTCAGCGGTGAGCTCGCGGGTGTCACCGCGAGCCCGGGCGGGGTCGCCGGATAGGTGCTCCGGTCGCGCGGGTGGGCCGGATCGGGCGGCACCTGGAATGCCCAACCGTAGATCGAGCCCGGCGTGCGGCCGGTGAAGAAGGCCACCTCGCCGGGCCTGCACCAGACCCGCGGCGGCGGATTCTTCGCCGGATCCTGATCCGCCTTGGCCAGCTTGTCCGGCCAACCGGCGTCGACGGCGGTGGCCAGGGCGAGCGCCTGGCGTAGGTGCAACGCGCCGGTCATGCGGATGACCCGGGTGTGGTCGCGATCCAGCCAGTCCCGGACCGTCCGCGGGTCTCGCACCAAGGTGTCGATATCGTTCGCGTCGAACAGGTAGAGCTCCGAACACCGCCCTCGCACGGTTGGATCCAGCCACGCACGGATCGCCGTGCCGCCGCCGAGACTGAAGCCGGCGATGCCGAGCCGTCCGACGGAGACACCCAGCTGATTCGCCGTTCCGATAATGCCGCGTGAATATGCGGCCAGCACAAGGCTTTCCAGCAGCTTCGGCAGTTGGCTCGTGCCGGCGGGTCCGTAGTTGCCCTGGCTCGGCCACGGAAATACCGACAGCACCCGTTTTCCGCTGCGCGCGAGCTGTTCTTGCAGGCCGATCGCCGGAAAGCTGTGCCAGAAGGGTGGATTCGGTGTCGCGAAGAACGGCGCGAACACCGGTGGGTCGACGAAGTACCGGCCGATGCGCCCGCTCACCGGTGTCTGCTCGACCCGGCTGTAGGTGGTGCCCGTGCTCGGCCGGAAAAACGTGAGCACATCGAACTTCCGCGCCGTCAGCGCGTCGATATCCGGTACCGCGGCATGCTTGGGCGCCGGGTTGAACGGATTGGCAGGCTGTGTCGAGACCTTCGGTGGGACCAGCATGAACCATGTCTTCGGCGTCGGCGCACGGGTTAATTCGAAGGCGTAGCAAAGACATCCGTGATGCGGGTCGTCGCGTCCCGGATTCCGCGGGTCGGCCAGGTGCGGCCGGTTGTACTCCTCGAACGAGCCGGGCTGGCTCGCCACCACCGAGGTCATATCGACGAAGGTGAGGTCGAGCCGCAGCCGCACCACCCCGCCCGCATCCGGTGCCAGACCGCCGGTCAGCCTCGGATGCAGGCGGTGCGTCCAAAGCACCGCGCCGTTGGTCGCGGCGAACGCCGCCACGAGCGCGCCCGCGGCGGTGATCGTGAAGCCTTGCGTTATCAGCTCGACCACGGTGCTCCGATCCGGTGCGAGCACCTCGACGGTCACCGTGAAATCGCCCGCACCCGGTAACGGCAGCCGGAACTCGTCGCCGCCGACGCTACCGGCCTGCGTGTCGGCGGACGCGCGCACCCGCTGCTTGAAAGCCGGATCGGTATCCGCCTGGTGCAACCGAATACGTAACTCTGACATGGTAATTCGCTACAGCTGCCGGCCGGACTTCGGGTCGTAGGCCACCTCGACCGCCACGATCTGATCGGTGGGCAGCACCTCCACCCACTGGTCGAATATCTGCAACGGCGCCGGCGGCCGGAATCCACCGTCCAACGGATCGAATCCGGTCTGGAAGACCTTTTCCGCGGCCAGTGTGCTGCCGATATCGGTGTTCGTGGCCTGTAGCCGTGTGGCCACCTCGGTCAACACCTGGCCGATTGTCTTACCGTTGAAGTCGGGCGGATCGCCCGGCTGCACCTGGTACGGCTGGTCCAGTGCCGCCTCGCCCTCGACGTTCGATTTCCGCAACCAATCCAACGCCTCCAGTTCGTGTCCGGGCCGGATCGGCAGCACCACCTTGACCCAGGCGGCATTGAGGAATTCGTTGCGGCGTTCGTCGCCGTCCGCCTGTATCAGCCAGCCCAGCGAACTGCCCATGGGAGCGGGTTGCGTTTCCTCGGTGATGAGATAGTTGACGCGGAATTCGTCGGCGATGCCCGCGGTATCGCTGCGAGCCGAATTCTCCTTGCCGGTATGGGAATACCAGCTCACCACCGTCTCGCCGTGGACCGGGTCCGTCTGGTTCGGATCGGCCGTGAATACCGCGGGCGGCACCGGATAGCGCCCGACGGTATTCGACACCGGTGGGTCGACCGGATAGTCGGGACGCCAGAAGTCCGGCGCCACGAAGTACAACATCTCGTCGACGTCGAACAGCTGGCGAATCGTCTCGGCGCCGAAATGCGGGTTGTCCTTGAACAATTGGATCTTCTTGATCAGCTCGCCGAACACCGCCTCGCGCTCCTCCTTGCGCAGATCGTCGGCCGAGCGGGTGCGGGTACCGCTGAGCAGCCGCAACCGGTCGCGGACCGCGTTCGCGTATTCCTTGCGCTCGAGCTCGGCGACGGCGGCGTTGTAATCCGCCAGCTGGCGTTCGAACTCCGCCTGCGCCGGATCGACGGCCGGCGGATTCCAGAACAAGGTGAAATTCAGCGTAATGGTCCCGCCGCCACCGAAATTCACCTGATCGGCCTGCACTCGAAACGCGCCGGAGGCGGCGTCCTCGACCACGATCTGATTCGCTGGGGCGACGAACAGCGCGTCCTCTCCGGTATGCGTCTTGGCCGAGACCAGGAAGATGCTCGTCAGCTGATAGCCCGGCGCGGGCGGCGACGCGGTGAAATGCGCTGTCGCGATGATGTGATCGTCGTTGTCGTCGCTGTTCATCTCGTCGGTGGTACCCGCGCGCGTGTAATTGACATCATTGTGCGGCGCGTTCGTCGTGCCGGGAAAACGGCGAATGGGAAAGACACCGGGGAACGCGGTATGCAATTGCTGCAGCGGCGTCGGCGGTTCCGGCTTGTGCAATGAGGTCAGATCCGGGGCGGGCACCACATGCACCATTTCACCGAGGCCGAGCAGCCGTCCCGGCGCGGTGGTGATCGCGCCCGGCGTCGCGGTGTTCGGGCCGGACCCCAGGAAGACCTGCCAGCTCAATTGACTGCCGATGTGCTGCAACTGCACGCCGACCTTGCGCATCTTCCTGCGCAGTTCGTAGTTCACCAGTCGGTCGGTGGTGTTCTGCACGACGTAGCGCCTGCTGGAGGTGTCCGTCGATTCCGTCACCGTCTTGAATGTCGTCTTGAAATTCCGGACGATCTCGCTGGTCACCTTCGAGCTCTGCGCCCGAGTTTGCTTGTGCGACTGTTCCGCCGCCTTTTTGGTGGTATTCGTGGATTCGAAACTGGTGCTGACGTCACCGTGATAGATGCCGGCGAAATTCGCGCCCGCCTTCGCACTCGCGCCCAGCTTGGTATCGTTCGCGTTCTCCTCCTTGACGGCGTCGGCGATATCGGTCTGATCGGTCAGCGACTCCTCCGACTTGCGGGTCGTCTGGACCGATTGTTCCGCGGACTGCTCGACCAAGGTGCGTCGCGTGCTGGTCTCGACCACCTCGACGGTGCCGCCGGGGCTGAGCCACAAATGTCCGGCGGGCGGTCCGAGGAAGGTATCGAATTCGAAGAAGTATTCGCGGAACAGATCCACCACACCGACCGGTGACAGAATCCCGGCGGTCGACGGCGGCGCGTCCGCGGGAGCGGGTGCGAACATCTGTGTGCTCTGTGCGCCCTGCCAGCCCTTGAGCGGCTGGTATACGCCGAAAATCTCGGCGGCGTAGGGAAAGGTGCCGGTGAAATCGGCGAGCGGGCGTCCCGTGAAGACCTGGCTCGATCCGGCGGGCGCGGGCATTATCTGAGTATTCGCGACCGCCGCACCCGCGGTGAGTGCGAATGGCAGCACCGTCCAGCCGTCACCGTTGCCCGAACTCATCAGCAGTAGTTCGCGGTTTTCCTGCGTGGCCGGTGCGACGAACGAAATCGTCTGGGTGAGTGAAAGGGGTTGAGTGAGCACCTTTCCCGCGAATTGGCGGGTGACACCGGGGTCGATCTCCAGGAACGCGCCGTTGAGCGCGGGAATATTCGGGAATTTACGCGGGTCCTGGATCTCGATATCGGCGGGCAATGCCAGCGCTATGCGCTTGGTGGCGGACAGATCCAGCGGTGACGATGCCTGCACGGTATACGTCCAAACCTGAAGTCCGGCATTCGGACCGGTTGCCGCAACCGGCTGGCGGTCGGTGAAGGTTACGACGATGGACATGATGAATCTCCTGATCCGGCGCGCGATCTCGGGCCAGTGGCTCGCGCTGCGAGCCGAAGAGTTTTATATGTGTTCGTATGCCAGGCTAGGTCGTCGTCGAATATGCTCTCGTGCTTCAGTCCATTCAGTGGACCGCTATTTGTGGGAACCGATTCGCAACCACCGTGACGATATTTCGATCCTGACTTCGGTCATGGCGTCGGGATGCGTGCTCATCCGTCCTGGCATGGGTCGTGATCTCGAAGTTTGCGAGTTAGGAACGAGACTGTCCTAAGCGGAGTCTAGCGTCGTACTCATGAGCAACGAGAACATCCGACCCTTCCGCATCGAGATCCCACAGGCCCGGCTGGACGACCTGCGCGCACGGCTCGGCGGTGTCCGCTGGCCGGATGAATTGCCCGGCGTCGGTTGGGATTACGGTATGCCGGTGTCGTATCTGCGTTCGCTGGCCGAATATTGGCGCGATCAATACGACTGGCGTGCCGTGGAAAAGGAACTCAACGAGCTACCGCAGTTCGTCACCGAAATAGACGGGCAGCGAATGCATTTCGTACACGTGCGGTCGCCGGAACCGGATGCGTTACCGCTGGTGCTGAGCCACGGCTGGGGGAGCACCTTCACCGAATTCCTGGAGGTCATCGGTCCGCTGAGCGATCCGCGCGGGCACGGCGGTGATCCGAAAGACGCCTTCCACCTGGTGATTCCATCACTTCCCGGCTTCGCCTTCTCCGGTCCGACGCATCGTGCCGGGCACGCGGGCACGGAGAACGGTGCGCGGCTGATCGCGCAGCTGATGACCCGGCTCGGCTATGAGCGTTACGGTGCGCAGGGTGGCGACGCCGGGCAGTTCGTCTGCGCCGAACTCGGGCGGATCGCGCCGGACCGGGTCGCGGGCATCCACCTCAACGGCCCGATAACGTTGCCGTCCTGGGACGGCGATGAATCCGATACGGAATACAGCGAATCCGACCTCGAGCGGCTGGCCGAACTCAACGGCTCGAACAGTCAGACGAGATACGACTACGCGATGGTGCATTCCGGGCACCCGCAGACCCTGGCCATCGGCATGCACGATTCCCCGGTCGGCATGCTGGCCTGGATGACGGATATCTACCAGCGTTTCACGAATCCGGACATCGAATTCCCCGATGCCGCGGTCGGCCGCGACGCGCTGCTCACCACCGTCGCGATCTATTGGTTCACCGAGACTTTCGCCTCCTCGATCCGGGTGTACCGGGAATCGAACGTGTGGGGTGTACGGCTGCCGAAATCCGGAGTGCCAACGGCCGCAGCGAATTTCGCGGGTGAACGCCCGATCCGCGCCATCGCCGAACAGGAACACGACATCGTCCGCTGGACCGAATACGACCGCGGCGGGCATTTCGCACCGCTCGAAGCGCCCGATCTGCTGATCGAGGATGTGCGGGAGTTCTTCCGCACGGTCCGGTAGCTCCGGTGGCACATGGTGGCGGCAAACATCGCGAGTGGCCCGCCACCATGTGCCACTCATCGCCGGAGGTTTGTGTTCGAACCCTCGGCAATCGACGCCGCTGATGCGCGGCAACTCCGAGTTGGTCGAGGCTGTGCAATGGGTCCATTCAACGGAACCGCGGGTGCCGGACCCCGGTTGTCGGCGGGAGCCTGGTGTAGGGCTCGGCCTCCGCCGGTAGCGCGGAGGGGATCGTTTCCAGCTCGAAAGGCGAGATCATGGGTTCGGTAATCGACAAGGTGACATGGAACGAGAGCAGCATCGCCGGTCCGGCCGTCACCGTCGTATTCGGTACGCCGATCGTCGCGTGGTGCGGCGATCGCAACAGCGCCAACATCTCGGTGGCGAATGTATCGGAGTCCACGTCGGGACAATTGGCGGGCAGTACGTTGCGGAAAACCACTCTCACGGATACGTCGAATTTCGCCCCGGCATTGGCAACCGATGGCAACAACATCTTGTTGGCATGGACGGGGACCAACGGCAGCCGGACGACGAATATCGCGACCCTCGGAGTCGACGGCAATGGGCAGTTCAATGGTGCGGTACTCGGCCGCGCATTCGTCAACGGCACGTCGATCAGTGGCAATAGTTCTCCGTCGATCGGCTTGTCCGGGGGCCAGAGCTCAACGGTGCATGTGGATGTGGTCGATCAAAATGGGCGGATCAGTGAGTCACAGGCGAACGCCGGTCAGCCGCTCGCGTTCAATCCGGCGTTCGAATTGAATTGGATCGGAGCTACCCGAGGGGTAGCGCACCCGGAACAACTGGACGATCCGTTATCGCTGGTGTGGGCGTGGACCGGCTCCGATGGATTCCTCCGGTTCGCGCAAACCGGTGTCGATGCGCAGGGCACGCCGCCGGTTGTCGTATCCGCTCAGCAAAGCGGCTTTCAACCGGCCTTGAAGAACACTGGAGGTGATGAACTCATCGTGGCGTGGACGGGAATCGACGGCGCGGGACGGCTCAATTTGGCGGAGGTCGATACCTCGGCGCTGGCCGCCGGTCGCGATCCCATCACCAGGGTGACGACGCTCGACGAGTTCAGCATCGCGGGACCGGCGCTGATCCACCGATTCGACGGCGGCGGCAACCGGCCGACGATTCTCTGGACCGGCACCGACGGCGTCGGGCTGCTCAACGCCGCCACCGTGCAGCTGAACTAGCTCGCCGGACAGCGCCTCAACGCGAATAGCGCGAGTGCATCTGAGCCGCGGTTTCGGCGAGCCGGGTCCGTAACTCCGGCGGGTCCAGCACCTCGGCGTACTCGCCCAGCGGCAGAATCCCGTGTGCCAGAACCTCATACGATTCCGACGGCAGCACGATCTCCACCCAGCCCTCGGCATCCGGCTCGGTCGTCGTGGCCAGCGCCGCGGTGACCGCCGCCGGATCGTTGGACAGCCGGAGGAACCGCAGATGGGTTGCCGCGATGCGGATCCGGGCCCGCACTCGCAACATCGACCGGGCGAATTCGTCCGCCGCGACGGCCCAGTGCGCGGCGAGATCGAAATCCGATGGACGCGTGAATATTTCGTCAGTCGGGATGGCTTCGATGATCCGGCCCACCCGGTACGAGCGGATATCGGTGTCCTGCCGGGCCACCAGGTACCAGTTACCCGCTTTCAAGACGAGTCCGAGCGGGTCGATCGTGCGCCGCACCTCTTTGTCCTTGCGGCCGTAGCGAATCGAGAGCCTGCGGTCGTGCCAGAGGGCCTCGGCCACCACCGCCAGGGTGGGTGTCTCGTCGGGGCGATGGAACCAGCCGGGCGCGTCGATGTGCACCCGGTCCGCGATACGCGTTGCGCGGCCACGCAATTCGGGTGGCAGCGCGGCGAGCACCTTGAGCTGTGCGGTGGCCAGCACTGTGCCGAGGCCCAAATCCGCTGCCGCGCCGGGTAATCCGGCCAGCAGCACGGCGTCCGCCTCCTCGGTGGTCAGGCCGGTGAGCCGGGTCCGGTAACCGTCGACCAGCCGGACGCCGCCCGTGCGCCCCTGCTCGCAGTAGACCGGGACGCCCGCCTCCGACAGCGCGTCGATATCCCGGTAAACGGTGCGCACCGAAACCTCGAGTTCGGCGGCCAGCTGCGCGGCCGTGGTCCGGCCGCGCGTCTGCAACAGCAGCAGCAACCGCACCAACCGACTCGCTCGCATATCGGCCAGCCTATTCGAAAAACCTGACAGAAGATGTCCAGTATCGGCGCTACCGTCGAGGTCATGACCACCTGGACCCAATTCACCGTGGAAGCGCCGCATATCGCCGCGATCTTCGAGCGCAGGCACAAGGCCGCAGGCAACCTGTGCCTGCTCGGCACCGTGCGCGCCGACGGTTCACCGCGGATCAGCCCCATCGAGCCGCGCGTATTCGAGGGCATGCTGGTGATCGGGGGTATGCCGAACACCACCAAATTCGCCGATCTGGCCCGCGATCCACGGTTCTGTCTGCACACCGCGACCGTCGACACGCACGTCGGCGACGGTGACGCCAAACTGTTCGGCGCCGTCACCAACCGCCCGGACCGCGAGCTACACGTACGATTCGCCGAAAACCTGTACCAGGAAACCGGATTCGATATCCGCGGCCGGGAGTTCGACCACTTCTACGTCGCCGACCTGACCGGCGCGTCCACCGTGGAGGTGATCGATGACCACCTCGACATCACCATTTGGAAACCGGGCCGGGGCGAACGAGTCGTCCGCAAGCACTAACGGGATATGGACGCTTCCGCGGGAACCTTGCCGGACATCACGGCGTGCAGCCCGGCCGTGAAGCGCCGGTCGCGGTCGCCGGTCATGATGGCGATGATGTCACCGGATTCGTCGGCCCGCGCGGTGCCGTCGGCCGAAATGCCGTGCACCAGATCGTCCCATTCGTCCGCGCCGACCAGTTCCAGATAGGCTTGTTCCTCGATGACGAAACCCGTTATGTAGGAACGCAATACCAGTGCGATCTCGCCCGGATCGAATTCCGGCACGGTGACGGCTCGCAGCAGGGCGAACAGCGTGGCCGATACCCGCACGGTCGCGGCGGACGGCGAATACGAGCCGGCGACGATGCGCCCGCCGTCCCGGAATTGCAGCATTGCCGCGCGAATCCGCTCACAGCACGCGATCACCTTGTCCGCGTCGGGGTCGCCGGCCTCGAGGCCGGCGAGGTCGACGGCGCCGAAAATCGTGTCGGCCATTGCCCGCTGCAGATCCTTCCGGTCGCGCACATGCTTGTAGAGCGCGCCCGGTGTCACCTCCGCCGCGGCCGCCAGCCGGCGCATGGTGAGCGCGTCGAGTCCGTATTCCGAGACGTATTCGTGAGCGATGGCGGCCAGCCGGTCTCGGGTCAATCCGCGCCTGATCGTCGCCATCGGTTCCAATCCCTTTGTGCCTGACTGAATTACGCGGCCCAACCGGTATCGCATCGGTTGGCCGCGCGCTGCCGCGCGGCCCAACCGATGCGATGCATCAGACCAGCGTCATCGCCCGGTCCGCCGCCTTGGCCTCGATGGCGGCGATGATGCGCGGCCGCAGTTCGGCGGCGCGGACCACGGCGTCGACCGAACCGACCTCGACGGCGCGCTGAATGCTGTGCACGCGGTCGAATTCGGCGGCCACATCGGCGAGCTTCTCGGTGCGCACCGACGCCCGCAGCTCGTCGAGTTCGGCGGTGAGCGCGGCCCGGTCGGCGCCGGCGGCGGCCGCGGCGCGGGCCTCCAGCTCCCGCACCCGTGGATCGGATGCGGTGCGGGCAGCCACGTCGGCGGCGAAGACCACCGCCGCGGCGGGAGCGCCGCCGAGCACCGAGGCGAACGCACCCTCCACCGCGAGCACCGTCATCTCCGGGTTGAGCGTCTTGGAGAACACCACGAACGCGCCGCCGTGGTATCGCGAAAGTACGCAGAACACGATGGGTCCGCGGAAATTCACGATGGCGCGGCCGATTTCGGCGCCGTACTCCAGCTGCAGCTTCCGCAGCGACTCCGGCGATCCGTCGAAGCCGGACAGGTTCGCCAGCACCACCAGCGGCCGGTTGCCGCTGGCCGCGTTGATCGCCCGCGCGGCCTTCTTCGACGACTGCGGGAAGAGCGTGCCCGCGGTGTAGGTGTCGGGGCCGTCGGTGGGCGGGAAGCCGCGCCGCGCCACCGGCCGCGACTCGATCCCCAACGCGCACACCGGAATACCGCCGAGGTGCAGATCCTGCACCACCGCGGTCTCCGCGTCGGCCATACCCGCCCAGCGCTCCAGCACGGGATGGTCCTGATCGGCCAGCGCCCGCATGACGGTGCGGATGTCGAACGGCTTCTTGCGGTCCGGATTCGCGGTGGCGGAGAAGATTTCGCCGACGGTGGTGAAATCGCTGTCCGCGACCAGGTGCGGGTAGTCGCAGATGTCGCGGTCGATGGGGTCGGTCGTCGTGACGCGGCGCGGACCCTGTTCGCCGGGCGCCACATAGGTGTGCTCGTAGTGCGACATCAGAATGTCGCGCGCCGCGGTCAAATTCGGCGCCCAGTACTGCGCCTGGCCGTTCGGCCCCATGACCCGCTCGTAGCCGCCGATGCCGAAATTGTCCTCGGCCGAAACACCGCCGGAGAAGTCGAGCGCCTGTTTACCGGTGAGCACCATCGCCGATTCCGGCGTCATCACCAGAATGCCCTTGGTGTGCATGAGCATTGTCGCCTCGGCGTTCCAGTACGGCTGCGCCCCGACGTTGATGCCCGCGACGACGATATTGATCTCCCCACCGTCCTGGGTGAATTCGACGATGCGCTTCAGCGCGGCGGCCACCCAGTCCATATTCTCGGTGCCCGACTGCATGGAGATCCTGGCGCCGGACGAGAGCGCGTACCACTCCAGCGGCACGCCCAACCGTTCGGCGAGATCGAGTGCGGCGATGATTCGGCGGCACTCCGGTTCCGACAGCGCGCCAAGGGATTTCGTCGGATCGCCGAGCAGCGCCACCCGGCTGACACCCTCCGGATGCCGCCTGGTCGCGGTGGTGACGACACCCGCGACGATCGCCGCGGAATTGCGGCCCTTCGGCCGGTCCACCGGTACCAGCGCGTGCTTGTCGTCGAGGTCGTATTCGGTGAATTCGCCCAGCAGGTCGGTCAATTCGTACGGGTACACGGTATTGCGGATGCTGGCGCGCAGCACCTTCAACCGGTAGTCGTCGAGCGGTTCGATCTCCTCGGCCGACGGCTCGCCGAGCACGAGTTCGGTGCCGCCGGTGGGGTCGAACCGGAAATGCACCGAAATCTTGTGCAGCTCACCGGTTTTCCGGTCGCGCTGGCGCGCGATGAACTGGATCTCCTCCAGGCCCGCGCCCGCGGCGGTCGGCAGGATGCGCGCGGCGATGATATCCATTTCCGCGCGGGTGATCTCGCTCGGCGGCCACACGTACACGACGATCCTGTTGGTGTTGAACCGCTTTGCCGTCGGCCGCTGCGACTGCGCGCGCCGGATCGAGTCGAGGCAGGTGGCGAGCGTGTTCTCCGCGGTCGGCAGCGCGACCAGCTGTCCGTCGTGATCGCGCAGCTCGGTCAGGTCACGGACCTGCGCGAACGCGATGAGCCGGTCGTCGGACGGGTTGTCCTTCGCGACGGCGCGGAACAGGTAGACCTCGTCGTCGTCGGAGGACGAGACCCGGGTGAGGTCGAATTTGCTCAGCCGCTGCATCTGCATGCGCTGCGCGATGTACGGGTGCAGGCCGCGGATCAGCCGATCCTCGGCGAATCCGGCATCGGACGGCTGGAAGGTGAAGTGGTGGTGCATCACCGCGGCCTTACTTCCGGCGACGGCGATGGTGACCCGGCCGACCTGTTTCGGCAGCGGCACCGATCGCACCACCTCGTGCAGCGCGGCGGCCATCGCGTCGAAATCCTCCGGCTGCTGTTCCCAGCGCAGGTAGATATCGACGACCACCGGATGTTCGACGGTGATCAGATCGGTGAGCGCGCGCAGCGCGTCCCCGAGTTCGGCCATGCCGACCGCGCACGAAACCACCAGCGAATCGGCGCGTTCGGCGATGACGAAGGTGCAGCCGGAGATCTCGCTCGCGCGCAGGCTGGTGAGGCCCTTGTTGCCGTAGTAGCGGCGGGTGAGCACCTCGAGCAGCACGGCGCTGTTCAGATCGGGCCGGGCCAACCGCTGGCCGAGTAGGCGCACCAGAGGTTCGGTGCTGCGCACCATTTCGGCGATGCGTTCTGCGCGATCGGCCGCGTCGGGCTGAATATCCAAGTGCCGCAGGTGCCTACGCACATCGGTGTAGACGCGGGCCCGGTTGCGGCGCAGCAGCGGCTGACCGAACCAGGCGTAGGCGACCCCGCGGGCGAGGTCGGCGACGACCGGGAAACGCACCTGGGTGGCGGCGACCAGCCGGGCCAGCGCCAGGCCGATGGGCTCGCGCAGGGACTTCTCGGGCACCGGCTCGCGCAGCCATTCGCGCAGCAGCGCGGCGAGCAGCGTGGCATGCGCCGACGCGCGCTGCTGCGCCAGGAAGATGCGGAACACCGCGGCCTCCAGCTCCGGCGAGCGCGGCAATTCGGTGACGCCGTAACGGCGCAGCGCGTTCCCGAGTTTCGTCTGGAACGATTCGGGCAGCCCGGCCCGGTCGACATCGAGGCTCTGCAGGTAGACGTGGAAATATTCGCGGGCGCTGTGGATGTGGCCGCCGACGTGTTCGTCCGCGGGCCGGTTGTGGCTCAGCTCGGCGAGGTCGGTGAAGATGTCGATGAGCTCGAGCTCCTCGGCGAGCGTCCGCTCGCCGTTCGCGCCGAGCACCCGGCGCGCGCCGACATAGTCGTCGAGCACCCGGCGTTCGTCGTGCGGGTCGACGTCGAAGCCGAGCAGCAGGCTGCGCAGATCCTCCTGACCCTGCCGGGCCCGCTGCGCGGCGGGTACGGAATCGGGGCCCGCGGGCAGATCCAGCTCGACCGGCGCGGCGGTCGCCTGGTCTTCCTCGTCGTCGGTGGCGAGCGGTTCCAGGCGCAGCAGCGGCGCGCCGGTCTCGACCTGGGTGCCGACCGATACGTGGGATTCCTTGAGGCGCGCGGCGAACGGCGCACGCAGCACCGTCTCCATCTTCATGCTCTCCAGGACGAGCACGGGCGCACCGGCCTCGACCTCGGCGCCGACCGCCAGGGGAGTGGCGACGACGAGGGCGGGCGCGGGCGCGCGGACGACACCGCCGTCGTCCCGGTTGACCCGGTGCGTCACACCGTCGACCTCGACCAGGTGGGTGGGGCCGAAGGTGCTGGTGAGCAACCGGTACCGGGTGCCGTTGACGATGATCTGCCCGGTGTTGCGGTCGAAGCGGTTCAATTCGATATCGGCCGTGCGGATTTCGCCGCCCGCCTCGATGACGACCCGGAACCGGTTCGCGCCGACTCTGGCGACCCGCACGCGATAGCCGACGCCGCGCAGCTGCAGATCCAGCGGCCTGCCGCTGTCGTGCTGCACCTGCGGGCGGCCACCGAACGCGGTGGTCAGCAGCCGCTGCTGTTCCGCGCGCTCGGCCTCCTCATATGTTTCGATGGCCGCGGCGGCGAGGGCGACGGCGGTGTGCCGATGCGATATCAGCCTGCCCGCGGCGCGGGCGCGGTCGATCCAGCCGGTGTCGGCGGTGGCGTCGATGATCTCGGGCTGGTCGAGCAGGTCGAGGACGAAACTCTTGTTCGTGACGCCGCCCTCGATGACGACCGTCGTCTGGTTCATGGCCTGGCGCAGCCTGCTCAGGGCCTCGGTCCGGTCGCGGCCGTGCGCGATGATCTTCGCGATCATGGAGTCGAAATCGGCCGGGATGGTGTCACCCTCGCCGACACCGGTGTCGACGCGGATACCGGGCCCCGCGGGCATGACCAGCCGGGCGATCCGGCCGGGCGCGGGCGCGAAATCGCGGTCCGGATCCTCGGCGTTGAGCCTGGCCTCGACGGCGTGCCCGCGCTCGACGGGCGGCTCGCCCTGCAGACGGTTGCCGGACGCCACCCACAGCTGGGCCTTGACCAGGTCGAATCCGGTGGTGGACTCGGTGATCGGATGTTCGACCTGCAGGCGGGTATTGACCTCGAGGAAGGCGAACTGCCGCTCACCCGGGTGGTAGAGGAATTCCACCGTCGCCGCGCCGCGGTAGCCGACCGCGAGCGCGAGCCGTTCCGCGGACGCCTTCAGCTCGGCCGCCTGTTCGGCGCTGAGCACCGGCGAGGCCGACTCCTCGATGATCTTCTGGTTGCGCCGCTGCACCGAGCAGTCCCGGACGCCGAGCGCCCACGCGGTTTCCTGGCCGTCGGCGATCACCTGCACCTCGACGTGCCGCGCGCCGGTGACGAGGCGTTCCAGGAATACGACGCCGCTGCCGAAGGCCCGCGCGGCCTCCTGGCTGGTGCGTTCGTACGCGTCGATCAGCTCGGCCTCGCTGGTGATCACCCGGATGCCGCGACCGCCGCCGCCCGCGGTCGCCTTCAGCATCAACGGATAACCGATCTCGGCCGCGGCCGCCTTTGCGGCGTCGAGGGTTTCGACCGCGCCCCGGCTCCACGGGGCGACCGGCACGCCGACCTCCTCGGCGATCAGTTTGGCGCCGATCTTGTCGCCGAGTTTGCGCATGGCCTCGGCGCTGGGTCCGACGAAGGTGACGCCGGTTTCGGCGCACAGCTCCGCGAACGCCGGATCTTCGGCGACGAAACCCCAACCGACCCATGCGGCGTCGCATTTCGTCTCGACCAGCGCGCGGCGCAGCGCGTTCAGGTCGAGATAGGGGCGCGCGGACGCGGGGCCGAGGTTGTAGGCGATATCAGCCTGGCGCACGAATGCGGCCGTGCTGTCCACGTCGGTGTATAAAGCGACGGTTTCGATCGGGGTCGCGGTCTCGGCGGCGAGTTCCCGCACCGCGCGGATGAGCCGCATCGCGGACTCTCCCCGGTTGACGATTCCGATACGTTCGAACACTCGAAGGTCCTTCTCTCCAAGGCACCGGCCTGGCCGACTGGATGGCTCGTTGCTCACAATTCCGCGTATGTTCCGTTGCCGCGCATCGCCTTTTGGTTCACGAGGCGGGACGGCGGATGCGGTGCCGCGAGGTGCGGCGGGCGGCGACCGTGTCGAGCGGGACGGCTGGTCGCACCATCACCAAGTGGTGAGCACTGTTCACCGGATGGAGGCTAAACCTCCACCCGATGCCCGTCAACCGGTGGGGAAGCTACTTCCGAGTTGGGTTTTTCCGGTGTCGCGGTGCCAGTTCAGGCGTGCGGCCGACTGCGCGAGTTCCATTGTCGGCGAAGGCTTTTGGCGTCGGGTTCGACCTACTGGCCGGTAACGAATCCTTCGCTCTCGACTCCCCGCCCGACAATGGATCTCGCTATGGTGCGATCGGAAACCGGTGATCCGCAGGCTTTTCAGAAAGCGAATCTCGAGATCAGGCGGCACGCGCCGCGCGGCGGGCGGCGATCAGCAGCAGGATATCGGCGATGAGCAGGATCGGCCACGGTGACGGCGTGAGGATCACGGCGACGGTGATCGTCCAGATTCCCAGCGTCCACGCGATGAACGGGGGTGGGGTGATGCCGCGGCGGTCCAGCCACAGCACGGCGAGGCCGAGGATGACCAGCGGTATGCCGAAGCTGTTCAGCGTCAACCAATATGCGCTGTTCGCCGGGCTCATCGCGCTGAGGTCGTCGCTCCAGAGTCCGCCGCTGAACCACGTTCCGGCATAGCGCGCGGCGCGTAAGAGCGTCAGGGCGAGGATCGTGTGCGCGGCGCCGAACAACACGATGAGTCCGCCTGCCCACTTGATCATCGGTCCGCCCCGTTCCGAGACACGGGACCGCGGTTGAGCCACGCGCGTTCCCATTGGCGGGTCAGGGCCGGGTAGACGATCAGGAATCGGAACGGTCCGATCCCTGTCATATATAACCGTCCGAATAGTCCATTCGGTTTGACCAGCACCGCCATTCGGAGCTCGTATTCACCGTCGGCGGCCGGAACCCAACCGAGGTGCATGACCGTGTGGACCGTCATATTCGCCATCTCGTTGGCGGCTTCGTCGTGGAGTTCGTACATGGTGGTGAACGGGGTGTCCGGCAGCGGGCCGCCGTCCGTGGTCGCGCGCAGGTCCTGCGGTAACCGGTCGCGCAGTGCCGGAATTCGCCGTCCGATGGCCGCGTCCGGATCGTCCCAGCCGAACAGCGCGCCCAGTCGCCAGCGCACGGCGAACAGCAACCGGACCAGTGGGGGTTGATCGCCCGGCCCGCCGGTCGCCCGCAGCGCGGCGAGCATTGCCGGGAAGTCGTCGGGTCCGGCGCCGGGGGTGCGGAACGACCACACGTCATAGACCTGGAAGTCGGGTGCGATCTCGTGGATCCGCCACGGGCGGCCGGTGTGCTCGGTTACGGGGAGTCTCATCGTTGTCACTGCCCTCTGTAGTTATACGGTAACGTATAACCTGAGGTTAGACCTGTTATACGGACCCGTACAACGGGTTCGGGGAGTGAGGTGGACCACGTATGGGCGCACTGCGCACACCGCGCGAAGCATGGGTCGAGGCGGGGCTGCGGGCACTGGCCGACGGCGGTGTCGACGCGGTACGGGTCGAGGCGTTGGCCAAGGCGCTCGGAGTGACGAAGGGCGGGTTCTACGGCTACTTCGCCGACCGCGACGCGCTGCTGACCGCGATGCTCGACGTGTGGGAGCGGGAGAGCACCTTCGATGTCGTCGACCGCGTCGAACAGGCGGGCGGCGACGTGCTGGACAAGGCGCGACTGGCCGGCAAACTCACCTTCTCCGGCGACCGCCTGCTCCCCATCGACCTGGCCATCCGCGACTGGGCCCGCCGCGACCCGGCCGTCGCCGAACGCCTGCGCCGCGTCGACAACCGGCGCATGCAGTTGCTCCGTGACGCGATCGGCACCATCTGCGCCGACCCCGACGAGGTCGAGGCGCGCAGCCTGCTCGCCTTCTGCGCGGCCATCGGCAGCCATTTCCTGGCCGCCGACCATCCCGGCCGCACTCGCGCCGAGGTCATCGCCCGCGCGGGCGATTTCCTCCTCGACCGCTCGCCGGGCGAGGTCGGACCCCGCATCGGAAACCCTTGATTTCGGGTCGCCGTTCTGTCGACGGGTCGAGATACCGTGCGACGCACGGACATTCGATGCTATGAAGCGACCGGTTCGAGGGTGTCCAGCTCGACGGGTTCGGGTTTTCGGTTGGGGCGCAAGGTGATCGCCAGGATGACCGCCGCGGACAGTGCGATGAGCATGGTCCAGGCCGAGCAGACGTGCATGGCGTGGATGAACGCGTTGTCGGCGGCGTCGGCGAGGGCCGGGCGGTTCAGCGCGGTGGCGGCGTGGCGGGCCTGTTCGGCGGAGGTCCGCGCGCGATCCTGAACAGGGGCGGGCAGATCGGGGAGGGCGGCCTCGATGGCGTGGCGGTAGACGATCGCCATGATCGTTCCGCCGATGGCGATTCCGAGCACGCTGCCGGTCTGTCGCACGGTATTGATGACCGCCGATGCGGCGCCGGCGCGCTCGAGCGGTTGGGTGCTCATCAGCGCCGCACTCACCGAGCCGATCACGATGCCGATCGACAGGCCCTGTACCAGCACGACGATCTCGTTCCAGAGCAGTGGGGTGGTCAAGCCGAACCGCGTGAAGGAGCCCATCGACAGTGCGGTGACGATCAGCGCGATCACCGTGACCGGGCGCAGCGACCAGCGGCGGACCAGGCGAATGCCGAGCGGTCCGCCGACGATGACGCCGACCGCGGCGGGAGAACTGGCCGAACCCGCCGCCAACGCCGAAAAGCCGCGTGCGCCTTGTAGATAGAAGGCACTGTAGAAACCGGCCGAGGTCATGGCGAACAGCAGTAGTCCGAGCGCGGCGGCGCCGCCGCCGAAGGAGCGCTGTGCGAGGAGTCTCGGGTCGAAGCTCGGCTGCGGGATGCGCAGTTCGACGAATACGAAGGCGGCGAGCAGCGCCGCTCCCGCGACGAGCGGTCCCACGATATCGATACGGCCCCACTCGGCGACCTGTCCGGCGCGAATCAAGCCGTAGGCCAGCGCACCGAGTCCGCCGATCGAGAGCAGCAGCCCGGCCGGATCGAGGGCGCGCCGGGTGGGACTGCGAAAGTTGGGTACCAGCAAGGCGATTCCGGCCAGCGCCACCGCGACGATCGGGACGTTGACGAGAAATACCGAGCCCCACCAGAAATGGGCGAGCAGCACACCGGCGAGCAGGGGTCCGGCCGCGATCCCGACCCCGGCCGACGCGGAGGTGAGCCCGATCGCCGACGCACGTGCCGGACCGGTGAAAGTCCAAGTGATGGTTGCCATTACGGCGGGCATGAGCAGGGCGCTGCCGATGCCCATCACGGCCCGCGCGGCGATGAGATGGTCGGCGTCGCCCGCGTAGGCGGCCCATACCGACGCCGCGGCGAAGATCGCCAGCCCGGTGCCCAGCATGCGCCGGTGGCCGAAGCGATCGCCGAGCGCGCCCGCGGTGAACATCAGCGCGGCGAAGACGAGCGTGTAAGAGCCCGTGGCCCACTGCAATTGGGCCGGATCGGCGCCGAGGCCGCGGACCGGGTCGGCCAGCGTCTCGAACGCGGTGCCGAGGATGGTGTTGTCGATCCAGATCAGCAAGGAGGCCAACAGGAGTACGGCGAGGATCAAGCGCTGCCGGGACTTCGGCAACGTCGGGGGCGTGGTCATCGAAACCTTCGCTATGATTGACAGGAACCTGACGAGAGGATTGTGCAGACTTGTCAGGAACCTGTCAATCTACTTATGAGGTCGAGTGTGGATTCCTGCCGGGACGATTCGGGTTCGCTGACCTTCGCGGTCCGCAAGGCGTGGCTCGCCATGCGTTCGGCGATCGGTGAGGAGCTCAAGGCATTCGGGCTGTCGAGCCCGCAATACGCCACGCTGATGATGGCCCGCGCGCAGCCCGGCATGTCGGCCGCGGATATCGCCAGGGAGGTCGGCTGCACCCGGCAGTCCGCCACCGAAATGCTCGGCGGTCTGGAGCGTGAGGGGCTGATCGAGCGACGGCCGCATCCGACCGATCGCCGCACCCAGCAGTTCCACGTCACCGAGGCGGGTGCGGCGCGCTACGCACAGGCGCATCGCGCCGTCATCCGCCGGGAGGCCGAACTGGCGGCGGCCTTCGACGCCGAGCAGATGAAGGCGGTTCGGCACTGGCTGGCGAACGTGTCCGAGGCATGCCGGTAGGCCGTCGCGCCCGGCATTCGAAAACCCCTGTTGCAGTGGCGATTCCGTTCAGCGCAGCAGCGTGGTCTCGCGATCCGTGCGAGCGAGCTTGGCGGGGTTGCGAACCGCGTAGAGCCCGGTGACGAGACCGTCGTCGATCCGCACGGTCAGAATGGTGTCGACCTGGCCATCGATCCGCACGACGAGGGCGTGATGGCCGTTGATCTGCTCGGCCCGCAGCAGTGCGGTGCCCGCGATCCGGCCGACTACTCGGGCTACCAGCTCGGCTCCCACGATCGGCTCGAGTGCGGCTTGTACGACGCCACCGCCATCGGTCAGGAGAACCACGTCGGGCGCGAGCACATCGAGGAGATTCTGTAGGTCGCCGGTTTCGATCGCGCGCTGGAAAGCTGCGATGGCGGTTCGGGTCTCGGCCGCGGAGACCGCGCCGCGCGGGCGACGCGCGGCGACGTGGGCCCGCGCTCGGTACGCGAGCTGGCGCACGGCGGCCGGGGTCCGGTCGACGGCGGCGGCGATCTCGTCGTAGCCCAGATCGAAGACCTCGCGCAGCACGAATACCGCCCGCTCGACCGGTGTGAGCGTTTCCAGCACCAGAAGCATTGCCACGGAGATGCTTTCGGCCAGCTCGACATCCTCGGCCACATCGGGCGCCGTGCGCAGCGGTTCGGGCAGCCAAGGGCCGACATAGGATTCGCGGCGGCGGCCGAGTGAGCGCAGCCGGTCGAGCGCCTGGCGAGTGGTGATCCGAATCAGGTACGCGCGCTGATCCTGGACCGTGTCGAGATCGACGCCGGTCCACCGCAGCCAGGTTTCCTGGAGTACGTCCTCGGCGTCGGCGGCCGAGCCGAGCATTTCGTAGGCGACGGTGAACAGCAGGTTGCGGTGGGCGATGAAGGCCGCGGTGGCCGGGTCCGGATCGGATGTTGTTCCGGCCATGGGTGACTCCTGTCCTCGCTCTGCGATATCACCCCACCAGACGCCGGTTCCCGCTGTTGCGTAACACCGTTGCGGCAGTGGCTCTCATCACATATCGGCGCTGTTACGGGATTCCGGTCGCGGTCGTCTCTTGGTCGTTCAATTCAATACCCCGAGTGAGGAATTCGATGATGGAACCCCGTTTCGACCTGAACGGCAACGAGTTCGGCGCCAAGATCGGCAAGCGGTTCGCCAATACCAGCATGGCGATCATGGGGTCGTCGCTGCCGAAGTCGCTGCAGGAGCTGGTGGAGTTGCGCGCCAGCCAGATCAACGGCTGCGGTTACTGTGTCGACGCCCATAGCAAGGAACTGGCGGCCGCGGGCGAACCGCCGGTGCGAATCAATCTGGTCGCCGCCTGGCGCGAATCCACCGTATTCACCGAGGCCGAATGCGCTGCCTTGGCGCTCGCCGAGGAAGGTACCCGGCTCGCCGACGCCGATCATGGTGTGTCCGACGAGACCTGGGCTCAGGTGCGCAAGCACTACGACGACGATCAGGTCGCCGCGCTGGTCTATCTGGTCGCCATGATCAACGCCGCCAACCGGCTGCTGGTGATCACCCGCACGAAGGGCGGCTCATACGAGCCGGGAACCTTCGAGCGCGTGGCGAACTGAGCCGGATCCCGGCCTACTCGCCGGGCTCCGCATTCGGTTCCGGAGGCGGCGGGTAGGGATCCGGGTACGGGGGCGGCGGGTAGGGATCCGGGTACGGATTCGGATAGGGCTCTGGATACGGCTCCGGATGGGGGTATGGGTCGGGATAGGGGTCCGGATACGGATCGACGAGGCGCTGCACCTCGGCGGTGAGCCGCTCACGGGTGACGCCGAGCGGTTCGAGTACTCGGTCGAAGAGTTCCGGATCGCTGGCGAGCAGCGCCCAGAGCAGGTGCTCGGTGCGGACGTGCGTGCTATCGCCCTGGGACGCTTTGAGTTTCGCCAGCGCGATGGATTTCATCGTCCGCGACGCCAGCCCCGGTTCGCGACGCCCGAGATAGTTGCGCAGCAGTGCGCCGGAGATGCCGAGATCGGCGATGGCGATGCGGGCCCGTGACCCTTCCGTCGTCGAGGCGGCGCGCAGCACGCCGAGCAGGATATGTCCGGGCGCGATGCTCTCGGCGCCCATCTGTATGGCTTCCCGCAGTGACGACTCCAGCGCCGCCTTCGCCTCGTCGTCGAACGGAATATGGCCGATCTCAGCGTTTTTCGCCGATCCGGGGGTGAGGTCGATCAGTGCGATCGCCGCCGCCGGCGTCAGGTCGACCTGGGTGAGCAGCCTGCCGATCGGGGATGCGGTGTCCTCGCCGGATTCCCGGAGGCAGGCGACCAGCAGATGTTCGGCCCCGATGTGGTCGTGGGCGAGTCGGCGCGCCTCTTCCGCGGCGAGTACGACGACCCGCCGGGCCCGATCGGTGAATTTCTCGAACACAGAGCTACCTCTGATTCCGCCGCATAGATCCCATGCTAGCGACGAAAACGAAACCGGGTGTGGGCTCAGCGGATATCGGAGTCGATGGAATCGCGGCGGCGCAGCAGGAATTCTCGTTCGGCGTCGTTTGCCGTCCGTTCGATGGCGGCATCGTATGCCGCGACCGCCTCCGCGTCGCGGTCGAGCCTGCGCAGCAGATCGGCGCGAATAGCGTGGAACAGATGGTGATTCGGCAATTCGATCGAATCGAGTTGCCTAAGCGCGATTTCCGGTCCCGATATTTCCGCGACGGCCACGACGCGATTCAATGCGACGATCGGATTCGGTGTCAGCGTGAGCAATTGGTCGTAGAGGGCGAGGATCTGCGCCCAATCGGTGCTCGCGGTATCGGCCGCGTCGGTGTGCACGGCATTGATCGCCGCCTGGATCTGATACGGCCCCGGTCGATTTCGCCGCAGGCATTCCAGCACCAGCGCATGGCCCTCGGCGATCAGCGTGCGGTCCCACAGTCCGCGGTCCTGGTCCGGGAGCGGAATCAGCGCACCCTCGGCGGAAGTTCGCGCGGCCCTGCGTGATTCGGTGAGCAACAGCAGCGCGAGCAGGCCGCGCACCTCGGGTTCGTCGGGCATCAGCTCGGTCAGCGCTCTGGCGAGCCGGATGGCTTCCGCGCACAGATCCGCCCGCGTCAGCCGCGCACCCGACGACGCGGTGTGCCCCTCGGTGAAGATCAGGTAGATCACCGCGAGCACTGCCGAAAGCCGTTCGGGCAGTTCGGCATCCGTCGGTACCCGGTACGGGATCCCGGCGTGGCGGATCTTGTTCTTGGCCCGCACGATCCGCTGGGCGATCGTCGGCTCGGCGGCCAGGAAGCCGCGGGCGATCTCGGCCGTCGTGAGGCCGCCGAGTAGCCGTAAAGTCAAGGCCACCTGGGCATTTCGTGCCAGCGCCGGATGGCAGCAGGTGAAGATGAGCCGCAGCCGGTCGTCGCGCACCGCGCCGGTGTCCTCGGGTTCGCCGGATATCCGCAGCAGCGCCGCCTGCGCGTATTTGTCCTTCCGCGCCGCCTCCCTGCGCAGCCGGTCGATGGCCCGGTTGCGCGCGGTGGTGAAGATCCAGCCGGGTGGACTCGGCGGCACGCCCTCGCTCGGCCAGCGCAGCACCGCCGTGGCGAACGCATCCTGCACCGCGTCCTCGGCGAGGCCGATATCGCCGAGGACGCGGGTGAGGCCGGCGACCGCGCGGCCGTAGTGTTCGGCGAACACGTCGCGGATCACCGCGTGTGCAGCGGGAGGCATCTACTCGTCGACCAGCGGCCGGACCTCGACCGGCAGCGCGCCGAGGATGGTGGCGAGGCGCCGTCCCCAGGTCAGCGCCTCGTCGAGGTCCTCGGCGCGGATGATGCTGAACCCGGCGATGTACTCCTTCGACTCCAGATACGGGCCGTCGGTCACCAGGATCTCGCCGCTGTTCGCGCGCAATACGGTCGCGGTCTCCGGCGCGTGCAGGCCCGCGGCGAATACCCATTTGCCCGCGGCGCGCAGATCCGCGTTGAACGCGTCCACCTCGCGCATGATCTCGTCCAGATTGTCCGGCGGCGTCGCGCCCTCGGGCTGGTAGATGCCGAGCAGGTACTGTTTCATGCCGCTCCTCGGGTCGGTGGCAGTGCTCATCATTACTCCTTCGGTAGGCGCCGATCCCGTCGATCGGCCTCATCTCCTACACGAACGCGCACCGCGGGAATCGACACCGCCGCGAAATCTTTTTCAGGCCCCGTCCCGTGCCAGGATTCCGGCGGCGAGCGCGGTGGCGTGTTCGCGGCCCGGGCAGGCGTGCGGTCCGGCGCCCCAGCCGAGCCCGGGATGGCGCATATCGAGTTCGACGAGTTCGCCGTCGATGACGCGCCGGGTCACCCGCAGCGGCGGATCGTCGCGCATGGTCTGCTCGATCCGTTCCACGATCGGTTCCGAGCCGCCGCGGGCGCGCACGTTGGCGACCAATCCGTTTGTCGCGGCGCAACTCTGGACCAGCACACAGATCCGGGCCGCGGTGATCTCGTCGGCGACGCCGCCGCAGGCGGCGACCAGTTCGGCCACCGCGGCATCGGCCGCCGCGCTGTCCGGCTCGTGCGGATGGTAGTGCGCGGCAACGATTTCCACGGATTCGGCCGAAATGCCGTGCAGCCCCATGGCTTCGGCGAGCGCCGTCACATGCGGCAGCGGTCCGGCCGCGGTCAACACCCGATCGTGCAGATCGGCGGGCGCGAGCCGGACCAGTTCGGCCAGCACCAGGGCGCGGCGGCGCGCATGGTCCTCGCCGTCGCAGAACCGCGGGACGTTGGCCCGTAGCCAGGCCATTCCGATGGGATGGCGGCCCTGTGGAGCGTGCGGGACGGGCGCCTGCTCGAGCGCGGCGCGCACCTGGTCGGGATCGGTGAGCACAGTATTCATGCGGCGACGGTAACCATCGGATATTTCGTCGACCGCCGAAATGTCGGCGCACCATCATGGTGGGGTGGATACCAGAGGAGCCGACCTTGCCGCACTGGCCGCGCTGCTGGCCGACCGCACCCGCGCCGGGATGTGCCTTGCCATGATCGACGGCCGCGCCTGGACCGCGGGCGAGTTGGCCAGGCTTGCGGGCGTCGCGCCGTCCACCGCGACCGAACATCTGAACCGGCTGCTCGCGGGCGGTCTGCTCATCGAACGCCGCCAGGGCAGGCACCGCTATGTGCAGCTGGCGAATTCGCGGGTGGCCGAGCTGTTGGAGGCGCTCGCCGCCTATGTCGGACCCCCGAGCGAGGAGGTGCGGAACCTGAAATCGGCCACCGTCGCCGCGACCATGGCCCGCGGCCGCACCTGCTACGACCATCTGGCGGGCCGGCTCGGCGTCGCCATCGCCGATGCGCTCACCGAGCGCGAATTCCTGGATGCCGCAAACGGTTTCGCCTTGACCGGGAGTGGAATGGCCTTTCTGACCGGCCCGCTCGGCATCGATCCGGAGGTGCTGCGCGGCACCCGGAGACCGCTGGCGCGCCCCTGTCTGGACTGGACCGAACGCCGCACCCACCTCGGCGGCCTGGCGGGCGCTCAGGTCTGCCGCCGCCTGCGTGAGTTGGACTGGATCAAACGAATCGGCTCGGGCCGGGCCATCCGCGTCACCCCGGCAGGGGAGGACGGACTGCACGAACTGCTCGGTATCGATCCGGCGGAACTGCGCTGAGCGACTTGTCCTATTCCGGTCCGCGCATATAGCGATCAGCTTGCCGCGCAAGCAATTACACACGCGGGAAAGCATCGGTCCCATGCGCGAAAACCGGTGCTGAACCGTCATGCGGCGCCTGCGAGCCGTGAAGTCGATCGGTGGTTCGGGCGATCAACCCCGGGAGCGCCCGAACCACCGACCGACGCCGTCGCGCTCGTTCATCACCCGAGCCCGGCCGGAACGAGGCGCGAAAGCATCGCTACTTCGCCCTCAACTGCCGAAGTCGATCGGCTACCCGGGCAATCAATACGGCGAGTGCCCGGGCCGCCGATTCGACGCGGCGCAGCAGCTCGGCCAGTTCATCCTCGGTCGCGGGTGTGAGGTCGAGCCCACGCAGTCCGGCGACCGCTCCCTCCAAGGCGGCTAGCTGCTCCTCGAGGCGTCTGTTCGAACGCATGTTCTAATCGTAGCGTAGATTCGTTCCCCAGTCACACCCAATCGTGAATGAGCTTGCATAGTCGTGCATAATCATCACATGGTTGATATCTCGGACGGACCCGCGCTGCGGGTCGCGGTGGCCGGTGCGAGCGGATACGCGGGCGGTGAGGTGCTGCGCCTGCTGCTCGGTCATCCCGCCTACCGCGCGGGCCGCCTCGTCATCGGGGCGCTGACCGCCGGGTCGAATGCCGGAACCGCGCTCGGTGAGCTGCAGCCGCACCTGCTACCGCTGGCCGACCGGGTGCTGGCCCCGACCACCGTCGAGGAATTGGCCGGGCACGACGTGGTTTTCCTCGGACTGCCGCATGGTCAGTCCGCCGCCATCGCCGCACAACTGCCGGATTCGACCGTGATCATCGACTGCGGCGCCGACTTCCGGCTCACCGATCCCGCGGCGTGGCGGAAGTACTACGGCAGCGAGCATGCGGGCAGCTGGCCGTACGGCCTACCCGAACTACCCGGCGGCCGGGCAAAGCTGAAGGGCGCCAAGCGAATCGCCGTCCCCGGTTGCTACCCCACCGTCGCCAGCCTCGCCATGGCCCCCGCCGTCGCGGCGGGCATCGTCGAACCGGCGGTGACGGTGGTCGCGGTGAGCGGGACCTCGGGCGCGGGCCGCAAACTCGATATCGGCCTGCTCGGCTCGGAGGTGATGGGTTCGGCCCGCGCGTACAACATCGCGGGCGCGCACCGGCACACCCCGGAGATCGCGCAGAACCTGAAGGCCGCGGGCGGCGCCGACGTCGCCGTATCCTTCACCCCCGTTTTGGCGCCGATGCCGCGGGGCATTCTGGCCACGTGCACCGCCAGGACGACGGTGGACGCCGCACAGGCCCGAGCCGTCTACGAAAAAGCTTACGCCGATGAACCTTTCGTGCATCTGCTGCCGGAAGGTCAACTGCCGCAGACCGGTTCGGTGCTCGGCGGCAATGCCGTCACGCTGCAGGTCGCGGTGGATGCCGATGCCGGGCAGCTGGTGGTGATCGGCGCGATCGACAACCTGACCAAGGGCACCGCGGGCGCCGCGGTGCAATCCATGAACCTGGCCGTCGGATTCGACGAGACCGCAGGACTTTCCACCGTAGGAGTGGCACCGTGACGACAACTGAAATCCCGGACGGAAAGCTGGTACGCACGCAGGGCGTCACCGCACCGCTCGGCTTCCGCGCGGCGGGTATCGCGGCGGGCATCAAGAAGAACGGAAAACCGGATCTCGCACTGGTTTTCAACGAGGGGCCGGAATACGCGGCGGCCGGCGTATTCACCAGCAACAAGGTGCAGGCCGCCCCGGTGCTGTGGTCGCGGCAGGTGCTCAGCGGCGGCCGCCTGCGCGCGGTGATCCTGAATTCCGGTGGCGCCAACGCCTGCACCGGTCCGCTCGGCTTCCAGGACACCCACCGCACCGCGGAGGAGCTCGCGAAGGCGCTGAGCAACTGGGGCACCGAGACCGGCGCCGGCGAAATCGCGGTCTGCTCAACGGGTCTGATCGGTGACCGGCTGCCCATGGACAAGCTGATCCCGGCCGTCACCGAGATCGTGCACGAGATGGGCGGCGGACTGTCCGGCGGACTGGACGCGGCGCACGCGATCATGACCACCGACACCGTGCCCAAGGAATCGGCCTTCCACCACCGCGCCAAGTGGAACGTCGGCGGGATGGCGAAGGGCGCGGGCATGCTCGCCCCGTCGCTGGCCACCATGCTGGTGGTGCTGACCACCGACGCCGCGGCCACCCCCGAACAGCTCGATCGCGCCCTGCGCAACGCGACGAAGCGGACCTTCGACCGGCTCGACGTCGACGGCTCCTGCTCCACCAACGACACGGTGCTGCTGCTGGCCAACGGCGCCAGCGAGGTCACGCCGACCCAGGACGAACTCGACGCCGCCGTGCTCGCGGTCTGCGACGATCTGGCCGCCCAGCTGATGGCCGACGCGGAGGGTGTCACCAAGCGGGTGCGGATCACCGTCACGGGTGCGCACACCGAGGACGAGGCCGTCGCCACCGCGCGCTGCGTCGCCCGCGACAGCCTGGTGAAAACCGCGCTGTTCGGCTCGGATCCGAACTGGGGCCGGGTGCTCGCCGCGGTCGGCATGGCCCCGGTCACCCTGGATCCGGACCGGATCGCGGTGTCGTTCAACGGAAATCCGGTCTGCGTCGACAGCGTCGGGGTGCCGGGCGCCCGCGAGGTGGACCTGTCCGGCGCCGATATCGATGTGCGGATCGACCTGAATGTCGGTGCGGCGTCGGCGATGATCCGCACCACCGACCTCTCGCACGGCTACGTCGAAGAGAATTCGGCGTACAGCTCATGACAAGTGATGCGGTGCGGGATCTTTCGGCACTCGACAAGGCGCATGTGCTGGCCGACGCGCTGCCGTGGCTGCGCAAATTCCACGACAAGATCGTGGTGGTGAAGTACGGCGGCAACGCCATGGTCGACGACGAGCTCAAGCGCGCCTTCGCCGCGGATATGGCTTTCTTGCGCACCGTCGGCGTGCATCCGGTGGTGGTGCACGGCGGCGGCCCGCAGATCAGCGCCATGCTGAAAAAGCTCGGCCTGCAAGGGGAATTCCGCGGCGGCTTCCGGGTGACGACACCCGAGGTGATGGACGTGGTGCGGATGGTGCTGTTCGGTCAGGTCGGCAGGGAGCTGGTCGGGCTGATCAACGCGCACGGTCCGTACGCGGTCGGCATCTCCGGCGAGGACGCGCGCCTGTTCACCGCGACCCGCCGCACCGTCGACGTCGACGGTGAACCCACCGATATCGGCCTGGTCGGCGACGTCACCGAGGTGAACGCCGACGCGGTGCTGGATCTGATCGCGGCAGGCCGCATTCCGGTCGTCTCGACCATCGCCCCCGACGCCGACGGCGTGGTGCACAACATCAACGCCGACACCGCCGCCGCCGCGCTGGCCGCCGGTATCGGCGCCGAAAAGCTGGTGGTGCTCACCGATGTCGAGGGTCTGTACACCGAATGGCCGGACCGCTCCTCGCTGATCACCCGCATCGATACCGGCGCGCTCGCCGAATTGCTGCCGCGCCTCGACGCGGGCATGGTGCCGAAGATGGAGGCCTGCCTGCGCGCGGTATCGGCCGGCGTGCCGACCGCCCATGTGATCGACGGCCGGGTGCCGCATTCGGTCCTGCTCGAACTGTTCACCGGAGAAGGAATCGGAACGATGGTGACACCCGCGCCCGAGGGCACGGGGTCGCTGGACGGAACGAAAAAATGACCAAAGTCGAAGAACTGCAGCAGCGGTGGTCCGCCGCGATGATGAACAACTACGGCACGCCGAAGCTCGCGCTGGTGCGCGGCGCGGGTGCGGTGGTCCACGACGCGGACGGCAAGCGCTACGTCGACTTCCTCGGCGGCATCGCGGTCAACAGCCTCGGCCACGCGCATCCGGCGATCCTGGCCGCGGTCACCGAACAGCTCGGCACGCTCGGGCACGTGTCGAATTTCTACGTCAACGAGCCCGCGGTCGAATTGGCCGAGCGGCTGATCGCCCACTTCGGCGTCGACGAGGAACACGGCACCCGGGCGTTCTTCTGCAATTCCGGCACCGAGGCCAACGAGGCCGCGTTCAAGATCGCGCGGCTGACCGGACGGCCCAAGATCATCGCCTGCGCCGAGGCGTTCCACGGCCGGACCATGGGTTCGCTCGCACTCACCGGTCAACCGGCCAAGCGGGAACCGTTCGCGCCCATGCCACCCGGCGTCGTGCACGTCCCGTTCGGTGACGCCGACGCGCTGGCCGCGGCGGTCGACGAGGACACCGCCGCCGTCTTCCTGGAACCGATCCTCGGCGAAAGCGGTGTCGTCGTCCCGCCGACCGACTATCTGGTCCGGGCGCGCGAGATCACCGCACGGCACGGCGCGCTGCTGGTGCTCGACGAGGTGCAGACCGGCATCGGCCGGACCGGAAAGTTCTACGCGCACCAGGCATTCGGCATCACCCCCGACGTGATCACGCTGGCCAAGGGTTTGGGCGGCGGCCTGCCGATCGGCGCGGTGCTCGCCACCGGACCCGCCGCGCAACTGCTCACCCCGGGGCTGCACGGCACCACCTTCGGCGGTAATCCGGTCTGTGCGGCCGCCGCCAACGCGGTGCTGCGGACGATCGATGAGGAGGGTCTGCTCGCACACGTCGAATCGGTGGGCAAGCGGCTGACCGACGGGATCGAACAGCTCGGGCATCCGCTCGTCGATCATGTGCGCGGTGCGGGCCTGCTGCTCGGCATCGTGCTCGCCGACGAGGTGTCGGCACAGGTCGAGGCTCAGGCGCGGGAGGCGGGATATCTGGTGAACGCGCCCAAGCCCAACGTGATTCGGCTCGCGCCGCCGTTGGTGCTCACCGAAACCCAGGTGGACGAATTCGTCGGCGACCTGCCGCGGATCCTGGACAACGCCGCGGATGCGAAGGGAGCCAAGGGATGAGTGGGCTACGGCATTTCCTGCGGGACGACGATCTGACCCCAGCCGAACAGGCCGAGGTGCTGGAGCTTGCCGTCGAGCTCAAGCGGAATCCGTTCGCGCACCGGCCGCTGGAGGGGCCGCGCGGTGTCGGGGTGATCTTCGAAAAGAATTCCACCCGAACGCGTTTCTCGTTCGAGGTGGGCATCGCTCAACTCGGCGGGCATGCGGTGGTGGTGGATGGGCGCGACACCCAACTGGGTCGCGAGGAAACCCTCGGCGACACCGGGCGGGTGCTCTCCCGCTACGTCGACGCCATCGTGTGGCGGACCTTCGAACAAGTCCGGCTGGATGAGATGGCCGTCACCGCAACGGTTCCCGTCGTCAACGCGCTGTCCAACGAATTCCATCCGTGCCAGGTGCTCGCGGATCTGCTGACGCTGAAAGAGAATTGGGGCGTGCTGTCCGGCCGCAATCTCACCTACCTCGGCGACGGCGCCAACAATATGGCGCATTCGCTGCTGCTCGGCGGCGTCACCGCGGGCATCAACGTAACCATCGCCGCGCCGGCGGGCTTCGAGCCGCTGCCGTGGATCGTCGACGCGGCGCAGCGGCGGGCCGCGCAGACCGGCGCCACCATCACGATCACCGGCGATCCGGTGGCCGCGGCCAAGGGCGCCGACGCGCTGGTCACCGACGCCTGGACCTCGATGGGGCAGGAGAACGACGGCCTCGACCGGGTCGGCCCGTTCCGCACCTTCCAGGTGAACGGCGATCTGCTGGCCCAGGCTCAGCCGGATGCCGTTGTGCTGCACTGTCTTCCGGCGCATCGCGGCGAGGAGATCACCGACGAGGTGCTGGACGGCACGCACAGCGTCGTCTGGGACGAGGCGGAGAACCGGCTGCACGCGCAGAAGGCGCTGCTGGTGTGGTTGCTCGCGCGATGTGAGCGACGGCCGTGACGGCCGAGGCGGAGAAGGGTCCGGCGATCGCGCGGACCAGGGCCGGGCGGCAGTCCCGCATCGTGGAACTGCTGACCGCGCACGCGGTGCGCAGCCAGACCGAGCTGGCGGCGCTGCTCGCGGCGGAGGGCATCGAGACGACGCAGGCGACGCTGTCGCGGGATCTGGATGAGCTCGGCGCGGTGAAACTGCGCGCCGCCGACGGCGGTGCGGGCGTCTATGTGGTGCCCGAGGACGGCAGCCCGGTGCGCGGCGTCACCGGCGGCACCGACCGGCTCTCGAAACTCCTCGGCGACCTGCTCGTCTCCACCGACGCCAGCGGCAATATCGCGGTGCTGCGCACCCCGCCCGGCGCGGCACACTACCTGGCCAGCGCACTGGACCGGGCCGCGCTGCCGTACATCGTCGGCACCATCGCGGGCGACGACACCATCGCGGTCATCGCGCGCGAACCGCTCACCGGCGCCGAGCTGGCGGCGAAGATCGAGCAACTCGCCTGACGGTGCGGCCGGCGGGCCCGTGCCGGAGTCGTTGTGTTGCTTCGTTATTCGAGCGGGGATACCGGTTTGGCCGGTGTCGGGGTCAGCGGAGCGGCAGGTGGGTTACCTTCGGGTATGGCGAATGACGTGCTGGTGCTCGGAGCAGGTGTTATCGGATTGACCACCGCGGTGTGCCTGGTGGAGGCGGGTCATCGGGTCCGGATCTGGGCCGAACGTCCGCCCGAGCGGACCACCTCGGCGGTCGCCAGCGGGCTGTGGGGGCCCGGTTATACGCCAAGGGATTTGGCGTGGAGCCGGGTCTCGCTCGCCGAATTCTCGCGGCTGGCCGGGGAATCCGGGTCCGGTGTGCATTTCGAGCGCGGGCTGTTGGCGTCGAGCCTATCGTCCGAACCGCCCGACTGGGTCGACGAGCTGGGCGATGTGCGCATCTGCAGCGCCGAGGAACTGCCCGACGGCATGGTGCTCGGACTGTGGAACACCGTCCCGCTGATCGACTTGCCCTGCTATCTGCGCTATTTGGTGGATCGGCTGGCCGCGGCGGGCGTCTTCGTGGTACAGCGGACGGTCCGGGATCTCACCGAGGCCACCTCGGCCGCGCCGATCGTGGTGAACTGCACGGGAATCGGGGCACGCGCGCTCGCGGGCGACGACGGTGTGCAGCCGGTGCGCGGCCAGCACGTCATCGTGCGCAATCCGGGCATCGACTACTTCTACTACGAAACCATCGACAGCCCCGAATGGGCGGGCTTCTTCCCACACGGCGAGCGGCTCATCCTCGGCGGCATCCGGCAGCCCGGCGAGTGGAGCCTGGAACCGGATCCCGAACTCGCCGACCGCATCCTGCGCCGCTGCATCGCGGTGGAACCGAAACTCGCCGAGGCCGAGGTGCTCGGGCACGAGGTGGGTTTGCGGCCCGGGCGCGCCGAAGCTCGGTTGGAGATCGAACATTTCGGCGACGCGCGAGTTGTGCACAACTATGGGCACGACGGGTTGGGCGTGAGCTTGTCTTGGGGAAGTGCTCGCGAGGTAACCCGCCTGCTCGCCTGAACGCTGCGCGGCGGTGGGCCGGTGCGGTGCGGAAGCCGACTGCGCACTATCCGGTCAGCCGGACTCTTCGGTTGATCCGGCCTCGAAAGGTAGTGGGCAGGAGGGGGTTTCGCTGCAGGTGAGCAGGTCGGCGCAGTCGGCGGACAGGGCGGCGCGGAGGGTGTCGCGGGCCGTGGACAATTCGGCGATTCTGGATTCGGTTTCGGCGAGTTTGGCGGCGGTTACGGATCGTAGGGTGGAACCCGGGTGGCGCCGCAGGAGTCCGGCTACCTCGTCGAGGGTGAAACCGATGCGCTGGGCCGCCTTGATTATGCGCAGTCGGGCCACCGTATTTCGCGGGTAGCGGCGGTGGCCGCCGAGCGATCGCTCCGGCTCGGTGAGCAGGCCGCGGCGTTCGTAGTATCGCAGGGTTTGGATGTTCACTCCGGCGGCCGCGGCGACCTCGCCGGTGCGCAAGCCGGTCATGCCGATGTCGCTCGCGTGACGATGCCGTCCAGGACGGCGCTGTGGGCCGGTGGCACCTCGATCTCCAGCAGTAGCGAATCTGGTTGTTTCGCAATGAATTCGAAGGTGAAGAAGGAGCAGCAGGCCGATTCGCGTTCGGTCAGTTCGCGGGCCGTCGGCTCGGCGTCGGCCGCCAACTCCAGACGCAGTCGCGTTTGCGAGACGCGCTTCATGCCGCGCAACGCGGTCGCGAACAGCGCGTCGAATTCGGCCACCCGCAGCGGTTGCTGAGGCGTCGGCAATGTGCAGGTATCGGTCGGCACCCAGGACGAAGAATTCATGGTCAAAACACCTCCGGCGTATCGGCTGCTTCGATGCTAAGCCCGTACCCAGGTACCGGATGCAACCTATGGAGCCGCCCGGAAAACGTTGCGGGTGCGTCCGATCCCTTCGATTTCGAGTTCGACGACGTCGCCGGGACGGAGGTAGGGGTAGCGGCCGGAAAGGGCCACTCCTTCGGGGGTGCCGGTGTTGATGATGTCGCCGGGCTCGAGGACGGCGTATTGGGACAGGTGCCAAACCAGGTGGGCGACATCGAAGATGAGGTCGGCGGTGGTGGAGTCCTGGCGCGGTTCGCCGTTGACGTAGGAGCGCAGGCGCAGGTCGGTGGGGTCGAGCCGGTCGCGGGGGACGAGGGCGGGGCCGAGCGGATTGAACGTCTCACAGCATTTGCCCTTGGACCATTGGCCGCCGGAATGTTCGAGTTGGAATTCCCGCTCCGAGACGTCGTTCGAAATGGTGTATCCGGCAATGTATTTCATTGCTTCGGCGGGAGATTCGAGGTAGCGGGCGCGGGCGCCGATCACGACAGCGAGTTCGACCTCCCAATCGGTCCTGGTGGAGCGGCGTGGGATCAGCACGTCGTCGTCGGGGCCGACGATCGTATTGGGTGTTTTGAAGAAGATCACCGGTGCGTCGGGCAGCGGCGCACCCGATTCCTTCGCGTGCGCGGCATAATTCAGGCCGACGCACCAGATCGCCTGCGGGCGGGCGACGGGCGGGCCGACGCGCTGTCCGGTGATATCGATTTGTGTGAGCCGATCGGCAGCCAAAGCCATTGCGATGGTGGCGATTCCGTCGGCGGCCAGGAACGCGCCGTCGATATCGGCGGTGACCGGGCGCAGGTCGTAGGCGCGGTCGCCGTCGACGACGACCGGCCGTTCGGCGCCGGGCGCGCCGATCCGCTGCAACTTCATGCTGGTGTTCCCTTCGAATTGAGCTGTGGCAGTGGGTGGCTCCGCCGCCCGTGTGACTTCATTCCGAGATTCGACACGAATTCAACTGCGGCAGTTGATAAATCCGGCACGCGTTGGCGCCGAGAACGGCAGCCCGCTCGGCAGCCGTCAACCTGGACAGGGTTTCGAGCGTGGTCCGCCACACCGTCCGGTACGAGGCGGCGGTGAGCGTGAACGGCCAATCGCCGCCGAGCAGCAGCCGATCCGGCCCGAACACCGCGATCGCATGATCGACATACGGTTGCCAGCGCGCCGCGCTGATCTCGTCCCCGGAAACCGTTGCCAGACCGGAAATCTTGGCCACCACATTGGGTTCGGTCGCGGCCGCGCGCAGCAGGTCGGCCCACGGCTGCCAGCCCCCGGCGCCGATCGGCGGTTTGCCGAGATGGTCGAGTACGACGGTGAGTCCGGGATGGGTGCGGGCGATCACCGGCACCTGAGCCAACAGATCGGGTCGCTCGGCCACCGCGTCGAAAACCAGTCCGGCCGCGGCGAGTTGGCCGAGGCTGTCCGAAACCGACGGCCGCAGTAGATATTCCGGATCCGGATCGCGGTGGATCATATGCCGGACGCCGACGAATTCGGGATATCCGCGCAGTGCGGGCAGCAGCCGCGCGACCAGGTCCGGCCGGTGCAGCGGCAGCCAGCCGACCACCGCGGCCGGGCGTGGTGCGGCGGCGGCCGCGGCGAGCAGCGCGTGATTCTCGGCGAGCGAATCCGATGCCTGCACCAGTACCAGCGCATCGATACCGTGTTCGGCGAAGTCGGATTCGGCGTCGGCCAGGGTGTAATTCCGAGACAAGACATCGGATGTATCGGTGAGCCAGTCGTATTCCACGTGGAACTTTCGGCCGCTGATGGTCCACACGTGCACATGAGCGTCTACAGTCATCGGAGGCATAGCTTCACATCCTCGACAGAAGGAATCAGGTGTCGGTCACCGACGATGCGATTGCGAAGATCAAGGCGATGATCGTCTCCGGCGATCTGAAGCCGGGCTCGCGGCTGCCGCGGGAGGCGGATCTGGCCGCCGAGCTGGGTGTTTCGCGGAATTCGCTGCGCGAGGCGGTGCGGGCGCTCGCGTTGGTGCGGATCCTGGACGTGCGCCAGGGCGACGGCACGTATGTGTCCAGCCTGGAACCGAATTCGCTGCTGGACGCGATGAGCTTCCTGCTGGAATTCCACCAGGACGATTCGGTGCTGGACATACTCGGCGTGCGCCGGATCCTGGAGCCCGCCGCGACCGCGCTGGCCGCGACGCGGATGACCGACGCGCAGATCGAGCATCTGCGCACGCTGGTGGAGCCCGCGGGCCGATCGGTGACCGATCTGGTCGCGCTCGATTTGAGCTTCCATGCCGCCGTCGCCGCCGCGTCCGGCAACAAAGTCCTTGCCTCGCTGCTGGATTCGCTCTCGCTGCCGACCACCCGGGCACGCATCTGGCGCGGCGTCACCGAGGAGGGCGCGTTCGAGCGCACCGTGGCCGAGCACCGCGCCATCTGTGACGCGATCGCCGCGCGCGATCCGGAGCTCGCGCACGCCAGGGCGCTGGCGCACGTCGCTGGCGTGATGGAGTGGCTGCGGATGGCGGCGGGCTGATCTGGGAAGCGCGCCGGTCACAGCGCGGCCGAGGACATCAGCTCGTCCCAAAGCTCGTCGGGGACAGGGAATTCCAGCATCGCGATGCTGTCCGCGATCTCGTCGCGGCTGCCCGCGCCGAGCACGGTGGCGTGCACGGCGGCATGCCTGCCCGGGAACTGCAATGCCGCAGCCCGCAGCGGCACTTCGTATTTCGCGCACAGCCGCGCGAGCGCCCGCGCCCGCTCGACGATCTCGGCCGCCGCGGGTCGATAGTCGAAGACCGGCCGCTGTTCCGGATTGACCAGCACCCCGCTGTTCAGCACCCCGGCCACCAGCACCCGGATGCCACGGGCCGCGCATTCCGGCAGTAGCTCGTCCTCCGCGCGTCGGTCCAGCAGCGTGTAGCGCCCGGCGATCATCAGCTCATCGATCGGCGCCTCGCGCACGAAACGCAGCGCCACCGCGACATGATTGACCCCGACGCCGATACCCGAGGTAAGTCCCTCCGCACGCATCCGCGCCAACGCGGGGATCGCCTCCGCCAACGCCTGCGCCTGGTGGTCGTCGGGATCATGGACGAGCAGGGTGTCCACCCGATCCAATCGGAGTCGCCGCAGCGACTGCTCCACCGAACGGCGCACGCCGTCGGCCGAATAGTCCAGTCGCCGAGAACGTTTCGGTGCGCCATAGAAATCGTCGACACCATCGGGCGCGCCGGGATCGTCGTAGAGCAGCCTGCCGACCTTGGTCGATACCGTGAACTCCGACCGCGGCTTACTCCGCAGGAACAGCCCAAGCCGTTCCTCGCTGAGCCCGGCACCGTAGTGCGGTGCGGTGTCGAATGCGCGAATACCGCTGTCCCACGCGGCCGTCAACGCGTCCTGCGCGCTGTCGGCGTCGACGGGCTGGAACAGTCCGGCGTAACCCGCGCCGCCGAGCACGATCTCATTCACCCGCCGTCTCCAGATCCCACACCACCGGAAGCGCCGCGGCGGCCCCGTCGGTCGAATAGTCGTGCGCCGCTTCGAGATACTCGTCCATTCGCCGCTGCCAGGCGACGTTCACCGGCAGTGCGGCGAGCTCGGCCAGCAGCACATCGTATGCGGCGCAATCGATCACGTGGAACAGATCGGTTCCGCTGCGCCAGATGGTCCAGGAGCTGGCCCCGGCCTTCCTGATCGCCGCGACGAGCTCGCCGGGCACGGCGCGGTGCGCCGCCTCGTACTCCGCGACCTTTCCGGGTTTCAACTTGGTGTGCAACGCGATTCGCATATCACTCCTGCCTGCGCCCGCTGGCGATGCGGGTGATCACCAGCGCGACCAGGATCAGTGCGCCGTTGATGAACTTCAGCGAATCCGCGCTCACCCCACCGTAGGACAGCAGCTTCTGGATCAGCGTGAGGATCAGCACGCCGAAGAAGGCGCCGAGCACCGAACCGCGCCCGCCGTTGAGCGCGACCCCGCCGATCACACAGGCCGCGAAGACCTGGAAGATCATGCCGTCGCCCTGGCTGACCTGCACGCTGGCGAACTGGCCCGAATAGATCAGCCCGCCGATCGCGGCCAGCCCGCCCGCGATCACCAGCACGCCGAGCACCACTCGGTCGGTGCGTATACCGGCGGCGCGCGCGGCCGCCTCGTTGCCGCCGACCGCGTACAGCGCCCGGCCGGCCGTCGTATAGGTGAGCACGAAATAGCCGATCGCGAACAGCGCCAGGCACACCACGATATCCACCGGAATGCCGAAAACCCTTGTGTTGCCGAGCCAATCGATGGAGGCCGGAATCTTGGTGAGGGTGAAACCCTCGGTCAGGAAGGTGAGCAGCCCGCGCAGCGCGATGAGCATGGCCAGGGTGACGATGAACCCGTTGAGCCCGAATCGCACGATCAGGATTCCGTTCACCGCGCCGACCGCGAGCCCTACCAGCAGCGCCATCGGAATCGCCATCCACGGCGAGGTCCAGGTGTACGCACCGACTTTCGCGGTGCCCATGGTGGCCCAGATGGCGATGCCGGGCGCCAGCCCGAAGGTGGATTCCAGCGACAGATCCATCCGGCCGACCACCAGCACCAGCACCTCGGCCAGCACCAGCAGCGAGATGCCGCTCATGGTGGTCAGCACATTGGTGAGGTTGGTGGGGGAGACGAAGTTGTGGTTGATGAAATACCCGACCACCAATACCAGGAGAATCGGTGGCACCAAAAGGAAATCGCGCAGCGCGCCCCAGCGCACCGCGGCCAGCCGGGCCCGGCGGGTCGCGGCGGGCGCGCCGAGTGCGGGCTCGGCGGTCCGTGTCATGACATTCCTTCCATGGCGGCGACCAGTTCGCGGTCGCCCCAACCTTTTTCGAATTCGGCGCGCAGTCGGCCCTGCCGCATGACCAGCACCCGGTCGCAGTCGCGCAGGTCGTCGAGTTCGTCGGAGACCACCAGCACCGCGGTGCCGCGTTCGGCCACCCCGCGCAGCACCGCGCGCAGGGTGTCCTTCGAGCGGACGTCGACTCCGGCGGTCGGGGTGATCAGCACCAGCACCGCCGGATCGGTGGCCAGCGCGCGGGCGAACACCACCTTCTGCTGATTGCCGCCGGACAGCTCCGCGACGCTCTGCTCGGCCCCGTCGACCTTGATATCCAGATCCTGAACGGCCTTGTCCGTCAGCGTGTTCCGGGCGCGCCGGGAGATGATGCCGAATCGCCCGAGCCGTCGCGGCACGGTGAGCGTCGCATTGTCGGCAACGCTCATCTCCGGCACCAGTCCCTCCTCGTGCCGGTCGCGCGGCACGAAGCCTATTCCGGCGCGCAGCGCGGCAGGGACGCCGCCGCGCCGCAGCGGCACACCGTTGACCCGGATGGAACCGTTTGCGGCCCTGCGCAATCCGACGATCGTTTCGGCCACCTCGGTGCGCCCGCTGCTGCCGCCGCCCGCCAGCCCGACGATCTCGCCCGGACCGACTTCCAGTCCGATGCCGTCGTATTCACCTGCCCGCGTGAGGTTTTCCACCGCGAGCGCGGGTTCGGCCGAAATTTCGGGTGCGGCTCGGGGCACCGATGTCTCCAGCGCGACCGCGTCCCCGGTCATCGCGGCGATCAGCTCGCGCTTGCCGAGTTCGGCGGCGGGTGCGGTGACGACGTGCCGCGCATCGCGGAAAACCGTGATGTCCCGGCAGATTTCATAGGTTTCGTCGAGGTGGTGCGAGATGAACAGGAAGGTCACGCCCTGCGCCTGCAGATCGCCGATGCGCGCGAAAAGCCGCTTGATCGCGGGACCGTCGAGTTGCGCGGTCGGTTCGTCCAGGATGATGAACCGCGCGCCGTGCGACAGCGAGCGGGCGATCTCCACCAGTTGCCGGTGCTCCACCGAGAGCTCCCTGGCCGTCGTGTCCACCTCGACCGGCACCGACCAGGTGTCGAGCAGTTCCCGTGCGCGGCCACGCAGCTTGCGCCAGTTGACGATTCGGCCGCCGAAACCCTGCGCGCCGATGAAGAGGTTCTCGGCCACCGAGAGATCCGGGACGATCGTCGACTTCTGGTAAACGCACGCCACCCTGGCCCGCCAGCCGTCCCGGTCGGCGAGAGCGGGTGCGGGTTCGCCGTTGAACCGCACCTGCCCCGCGTCCGGCGCGGCCAGTCCGGTGAGGATCGACACCAGTGTCGATTTGCCCGCACCGTTGCGGCCGACCAGCGCGTGTGTGCGACCGGCCGTCACCTCGAGGTGTACCTCGTCGAGTGCGACGGTGCGGCCGAACCGTTTCGAGACGCCGCGCGCCTCGGCGATCAGCGGATCGGTCATCAGCCGCCGTGTCCCCACAGTCCGGGCGCCGTCGGCGCCACCGTATCGAGCTCGCCGACCTTGCCGCCCGCGCGGGTCACCACCGGCGCGGGGAGCTGGTCCTCCAACATGCCGCTGACGCCGGTATCGACGATGACCGAACCGTGATCGGTTGGGCCGGGCGCGAATTTGCGGCCCTCGGTGGCGGCCTTCGCGTAGAACGCGGCGTACTGCGCGTACAGATCCGCGGGCTGGGAGACCGTCGCATCGATCTCGCCGTCGGCGATGCCGTCCAGCTCGGCCTTGATGCCGTCATTGGAGACGATCGTAATATGGCCCGGCGCACCGGCTTTCACCAATTTTCCGGAGCGCTTGAGCAGGGCCAGCGTCGGCTGCAGGAATACGCCGCCCGCCTGCATGTAGATGCCGTTGATATCGGGATCGGTGAGCAGCTTGTCCTGCAGGCCGGAGGCGGCGCGGTCACCCTTCCAGTCGGTGGGGATCTCGATCACCTTGATACCGGGGTAGCGGGATTTCATGCAGTCGGCGAACGCCTCCGACCGATCGCGTCCGTTGATCGAGCTGAGGTCGCCCTGGAATTCGACGACTTTGCCTGTGCCCTTAAGGGTTTCGCCGAGGAAGACGCAGGATTTGGTGCCGTACGCACGGTTGTCCGCGCGCACAACCATATACGCGCCGCCGCTGTCGGGCCGGGTGTCGACGCTGATCACCGGCACGTTCTTGGCCGCGGCGGCGGCGATCGCCGGTTTGACGGCCGCGGTGTCCTGCGGCGCCATGACGATCGCCTTGACGTTCTTGGACAGCAGCGTGTCCACATTCGATTTGAGACGGTTCGCGTCGTTGTCGGACGAGGTGTTCTCCAGCTTCACCCCCGCCTGGGCGGCCTTCGGGCCGAGGTATCCGGCGTAGGCGCTCCAGAAGTCGGAATCCGAGCGCGGCTGATCCGCGCCGACCAGCACGCCGTTCTCCGCACCGGTGCCGACCTTGACGGCCGGTGCGCCACCGTTGTTCGTCGGCTCCCTGGTACAGGCCGCCGCGCCGACGACCAGCGCCGCGCAGCTGGCGGCGACCAGAATCCTGGCGGTTTTCATGAGATCTCGTACTCCTTTGTCGAGGCGGCGGCCGGGTTGTCGGCGAAAGGTTCGGTGTGCCAAGCGATTCCGTCGGGATAGGCATAGGCGGCCAGGGTGGTCGGCAGCATTTCGGCGCTGAAACCCGGTGTGCGCGGGGCGAGATAGCGACCGCCGCGCACCTGGACCGGGTCGCGGAAATGCTCGTGCAGGTGGTCGACGTATTCGATGGCGCGGCCGTCCATGGTGCCGCTGATCGCCACATAGTCGATCATGGCCAGGTGCTGCACGAGCTCGCAGAGTCCGACGCCTCCCGCATGCGGCACCACCGGGACGCCGAATTTGGCCGCCAGCAACAGGATCGCCAGATTCTCGTTGACGCCGCCGACCCGCGCGGCGTCGATTTGCAGTATGTCGACGGCGCCCGCCTGGAGCAGCTGTTTGAACAGGATCCGGTTCTGGCCGTGCTCGCCGGTGGAGATGCGCACCGGCGCGACCCGGCGGCGGATCTCGGCGTGGCCGAGGATGTCGTCCGGGCTGGTCGGCTCCTCGACCCAGGCCAGGCCCGCCGGAGCGAGCCTGCTTATCCACGCGACCGCGGCGTCGACATCCCAGCGCTGATTCGCGTCGACGGCCAGGCCGATGTCGGGACCTATTGCCGCCCTGGCGATTTCGACGCGGCGGGCATCCTCGTCGACGTCGCGACCCACCTTGATTTTGATGGTGCCGAAGCCGTCCGCCACCGCCTGCCTGGCCAACCGCGCCAGTTTGGCATCGGAGTAACCCAGCCAGCCGGGTGAGGTGGTGTAGGCGGGATATCCGGTGGCGAGCAGGGTTTCGGCGCGGGCGGCGCGGCCCGGCGCCGCGGTGTGCAGGATATGCAGCGCCTCGTCCCTGGTGAGCGCGTCGGTCAGGTAGCGGAAGTCGACGAGGTCGACGATCTGCTCCGGTGTCATCTCGGATACCAACTGCCACACCGGTTTTCCGGCGCGTTTGGCGGCGAGGTCCCAGGCCGCGTTGATCACCGCGCCTGCCGCCATGTGCACGACGCCCTTTTCCGGGCCCAGCCAGCGCAATTGGGAGTCGGCGGTGAGGATGCGGGCGAATCCGCCCAGATCCCCGGTGATCTCGGCGACAGACCGCCCGATCACCAGGCGCCCCAGCGACTGGATGGCCGCGCGCTGCACATCGTTGCCGCGGCCGATGGTGAACGCGAAACCGTGACCGGCCAGGCCGTCCGGATCGTCCGTGCGCAGGATGACGTAGGCCGCGGAATAGTCCGGGTCCGGATTCATCGCATCCGAACCGTCCAGTTCGAGCGAGGTGGGAAACCGGATATCCAGCGTGTCCAGCGCGGTGATGAGTGCCGTCGGCATGTAACCCCCGGGAGATGGAGAGTGACTTGGATCACGACTATACATCGGAGGTCTGTGCAGGCAAGGGGTTTGGCGAAATCGTTGAAAGTTGGCCCTCTCGTGCGCAATATCTCCCTCTATCGGCCGAACGGTGTTAGTGTCGGCTCGGTTAAACATCGGATCTGTGTGCTTCGAAGGGTGAAATGCTATGTCGGCGCAGGCATTCGGCGGGCTGACCGCGATCGTCACCGGTGGCGCGTCCGGAATCGGGAAGGCCGTCAGCGAAACGCTGGCCGCCGGGGGCGCGTGGGTGGCGGTGCTCGACCGCGACCTCGGCGCGCCGACCACCGGCCTCGCGGTGCGCTGCGATGTCACCGACGACGCCGACGTGCGCGCGGCGGTGCTTACCGTCGCCGAGACATACGGCGGCATCGATATCGTGGTGAACTGCGCGGGCATCGGCGCACAGGGCACCATCGCCGACCACACCGACGACGAGTGGCGAAATGTCTTCGAGGTCAATGTCTTCGGTACCGTCCGGATCTGCCGCGCCGCGCTGCCGCACCTGCGCGTCTCGGCGTCGGCCGCGATCGTCAACATGTGTTCCATCGCGGCGACCACCGGCCTGCCCGACCGCGCCGTCTACAGTGCCAGCAAGGGTGCGGTGCTCGCGCTGACCCGCGCCATGGCCGCCGACCATTTGACCGAAGGCATCCGCGTGAACTGTGTGAATCCCGGAACCGTCGATACACCGTGGGTGCAGCGGCTGCTGGCCGCCAGCGCCGATCCTGGCGCGGAGCTCACCGCGCTGCGGGCCAGGCAGCCGCACGGCAGGCTGGTGACAGCCGAGGAGGTCGCCGCCGCGGTCGCCTATCTGGCGAGTCCGGCCGCGGGTTCCACCACCGCGACCATGCTGGAGGTGGACGCGGGCATGCATTCGCTCCGGTTGCGGGCTCCGGCCTCCGCGCGCTCCGGCCAAGGGGAGGCGGCCCGGTGACCGAACGCAGACTGCCCCGGCCGCGCGAACTCGCGCCGCTGGTCCGGTTCGAGCGCCCGTTCGCCGGTCTGGAACGCAAACTACAACGCGCGCAAACGATTTGGGATCTGCGCGAACTGGCCCGCAAGCGCACCCCGAAGGTGGCCTTCGACTACACCGACGGCGCGGCCGATGCCGAAATCAGCCTGCGCCGGGCGCGGGAGGCATTCGCCGATCTCGAGTTCCGGCCGGCCATTCTCCGCAATGTCGCCGAAACCGACACCAGCACAATGGTTCTCGGCAAGGAATCGGCGCTGCCGTTCGGTATCGCGCCCACCGGCTTCACCAGGATGATGCACACCGCGGGCGAACTGGCCGGCGCCCGGGCGGCCGAGCGCGCCGGTATTCCGTTCACCCTGTCCACCATGGGGACCACCGCCATCGAGGACCTGGCGGCCGGGACGGGGGAGCGGGCCCGCAATTGGTTCCAGCTGTATATGTGGACCGACCGCGACCGTTCGCTCGCGCTGGTGGAGCGCGCGATCCGCGCCGGCTTCGACACCCTTGTGATCACCGTCGACGTCCCGGTGGCCGGGGCGCGGCTGCGCGACGCGCGCAATGGAATGACGGTGCCGCCGTCGATCACCATGGCGGGCGCGCTGGACGCGCTGCGGCGTCCCCGGTGGTGGTGGGACTTCCTGACCACCGAACCGCTCGCCTTCGCCTCGCTGGACCGCTGGTCGGGCACCGTCGCCGAACTGCTCGACGCCATGTTCGACCCGACCGTGAGCTTCGACGACCTCGCGTGGTTGCGGGATCGCTGGCCCGGCAAGGTGCTGGTGAAGGGCGTGCAGACGGTGGCCGACGCCAAACGGTTGGCAGGCGTCGGCGCCGACGGCATCGTGTTGTCGAATCACGGTGGGCGGCAATTGGATCGGGCTCCGGTACCGCTGCATCTGCTGCCGTCGGTGGTCCGCGAGGTCGGCGCCGATCTGGAGGTGCACCTCGATACCGGCATCATGCACGGCGCGGATATCGTCGCCGCGCGCGCACTCGGCGCCCGCTTCACCCTGATCGGCCGCGCCTATCTCTACGGGTTGATGGCGGGCGGCGAGGCCGGTGTGGATCGCGCGGTGGAAATCCTGCGCGGCCAGGTGATCCGCACGATGAAGCTGCTCGGTGTCGGTTCGCTCGACCAACTGGAGCCGGGACATGTCCGGCTGCTGGACCGGCGCGGACCCGCCGATACCGAATAGTCGCGTAACCCGAAAGTTGCTGGGAAGTAACGCTTTACGGTAAACGGCGGCCGACCTACAATTGTCGCAGGCTCAGATTTCTGGAATATCAGCGGGGATCGGCGCGGCTCGCCGTTGTGATTATGAAACAGGGTGATTTCCACCTGTCCGCCGATGACGCGAAACGCTCGACCGACCGGCGCGGCGGGTATGGACCACGAGGAGTGCGACCTCGATATGACGGTGCCAGGCCTATTCGGCGGCGAATCCGTTGCTTCCGCCGCATCCCCCGAAGACCCGCTGACCGGCGATCCGGCGCGGCCGCCGCGCGTCAACGCGCCGAGGCCGCGGTGCGCACCCGGGCGGTCGCGGTGGCGAAACCGCGGCGGCCCCGGGCCTCCGTGCGATCAGGCTCGCTGAAAGTTACCGGTGCGCAGCCGAATCCGCCGCGACTGATTCGGTCATCCGTGTGCCGCAAGAGTATTCGGCGGTACCGTCGGCGTCTGCCAGCTCGATGAAATGACTCCGATCCACATCTCGATAATCCGGTTCATCGGAAAATTTGATACTCGCTCGGCATTTCGGCAAATGCGCGGCCGATTTGCCAGATGTCTTCGTCTGTCGAATTGAGAACGTAACACCTTGTGTCGCAACCATTTACAGATACGAGATCGGTGACCTACACTAATTTCAGGTGAAACTAGCGACATTGTGGTCGTACTTTTTCCGAAAATCTCACCAGTCACTGGATCCGCCGCTTCCGCGGATTGCGGCGGCCGGGCACAGACCGAGCGCGCCTATCGGGAGGATGCCGAAAGCCAAGTGGGGCAACGCGTTTCATCGACGACATCCGACACCGGGTGAAAACCGAGAGAAGGGCGACCGCATGAATACGGCGCAGCCATTCGAACTTCCCGATTTCTACACACCGTATCCCGCCCGGCTGAACCCGAACGTCGAGGCCGCACGCGCGCACACCAGGGCGTGGGCCGCGGCGATGGGATTCTTCGAACCACAGGCGGGACAACAGATCTGGGTCCCCGACGACGTGGACCGGCACGACTACGGCCTCATGTGCGCCTATACCCACCCCGACTGCGACGCCGACGAATTGGAGCTGATCACCGACTGGTACACCTGGGTGTTCTACTTCGACGACCACTTCCTGGAACTCTACAAGCGGACGCGGGATATCAAGGGCGCCAGGGCATATCTGGAACGTATCTGGGATCTGATGCCGATCGGCGGCGGTGCGACCCGGCCGCCGGAGAATCCGGTCGAGCGTGGACTGGCCGACCTGTGGGCGCGCACGATACCGGCCATGTCCACCGCGTGGCAGCGGCGTTTCGCCGAGCACAATCGCGCGCTGATGGAGGAGTCGCGGTGGGAGCTGCGGAATATCGCGGAGGGCCGCATCGCCAATCCGATCGAATATATCGAGATGCGGCGCAAGGTCGGCGGCGCGCCGTGGTCGGCGACGCTGGTGGAACATGCCGTCGCCGCCGAGGTGCCGCCCGAATTGGCCGGCACCCGCCAGCTGCGGGTGTTGCGGGACACCTTCGCCGATTCGGTACACCTGCGCAACGACATCTTCTCCTACGAGCGCGAGGTGCTGGCCGAGGGGGAGAACTCGAATGGAATTCTGGTGGTGGAGCGGTTCTTCGGCTTCGATACCCAACATGCCGCCGAGGTGATCAACGACCTGCTCAGCTCCAGGCTGCAGCAGTTCGAACACACCGCGATCACCGAGATACCGGTGCTGTTCGCCGAGCACGCGCCGCGGCCGGATCAGCAGGCCGCGGTCGCCGCGTACGTGAAAGGGTTGCAAGACTGGCAGGCGGGCGGTCACGAGTGGCATATGCGGTCGAGCCGATACATGAACAAGAACGTGCCGCCGAAGTCGCTGGGGCCGAAAGGTTTCGGCATGTCGGCTATTCAGCCGTTCGGGCGGGCAAACGGTTTCGCGGCGCCGCACACCGGCCCGCGCCTAACCTATAACGGCCTGGGATTGGACCGGTTCAAGAACTTCTCGCACCCGCGGAAGGAAAAGGTCGGCCCGACACCGCTGCCCGAGCTCCACCTGCCGTTCCGGCTCGCGCTGAATCCGCTGCTGGGGCAGGCGCGGCGGAATCTGCTCGAGTGGGGCGGGCGGATGGGCTTCTATGATCCAGTGCCCGGTGTTCCCGGTCCTGGCCTGTGGCGGGAAACGGATATGCGTGAATTCGATTTCGCGCTGTGCGCGGCCGGATCGGACCCGGACGCCACCATGGACGAACTGGATCTCGCAGCGGCATGGCTGGCCTGGCGCGCCTACCACGACGACTACCTTTCCCAAGTCTTCGGCGTGCGAAGGGATTTCATCGGCGCCAAACTACAGACCCGGCGACTGCGCGAATTCATGACCGCGCCGCCGACCCCGGTGAACGCGCTGGAACGAGGTTTCGCCGACCTCTGGCGGCGCACGACGGCTCCCATGGATTCGGCCGCGCGGCGCGAATTCCGCACCGCGCTCGCGGATTTCCTCGCCGGCTCCGACTGGAAGATGGCCGATTCGGCGCTGAACCGCGTACCCGACCCGATCGACTATGTGGAGATGCGCCGCAAAACATTCGGCTCGTCCATGACCATGCGGCACCGGGAAGGCGTGTCGCCCGAGGTCGAACGGACTCAGGTGATCGCCGATCTGGCAAATACCGCAATGGATGTCGGCGCATTCGTCAACGACATCTTCTCGTACCAGAAGCAGATCGAATTCGAAGGCGATCCACACAACGGGGTGCGAGTGATGCAGAATTTCTTCGACTGCGACCGGGATCGGGCGGTGCGGATCGTCGCCGACCTGCTCGATGCGCGCGTGCGCCAATTCCAGCGCGTGGTGGAGCGGGACCTGCCCGCGCTGTACGAGGAGTATCACCTGGATGCGACCGCACGCCGGATTCTCGATCGGCGCGCACACGAATTCCAGGACTGGATGATCGGAATCCTCAACTGGCACATCGAAACCGGGCGCTACAAGGAGCCGTGGCTGCTCGACCGCCACCGCGCCGCCGGGCCGCGCTGGTCGCTCGCCGGCCCCACCGGCATCGGCACCCGCGCCGCACGGGTCGGCGAGATCAGGGCACGGATGCAACGCACTGCCGGATAATTCCCCTCACTCGGACTCCGCGGAAAGAAGGTCGACCGTGACCACCGCAACCTCGTCTGGACCGCAGCACCGGCCTGCCGAACTCCTCGCGCGGGCCAGGACGATTCTCGAGCCGGTGCTGCGCGAATCCGTCGGCGCACTCCCGGAACCGTTGCGGCGCATGGCCGGATATCACTTCGGCTGGTGGGATGCGCGCGGCGCGGCGACCAACGCGGACTCCGGCAAGGCACTGCGGCCCGCGCTGGCCATCGCGGCGGCCACCGCATGCGGTGCGCTGCCGACGGCCGCGACGCCCGCGGCCGCCGCGGTGGAGTTGGTGCACAACTTCACCCTGGTGCACGACGATGTGATGGACGCGGACGAGAACCGCCGCGGCAGGCCCGCGGTGTGGAAGGTCTGGGGGACAACCAATGCCGTGCTGGTCGGCGACGCGCTGCACGCGTTGGCCGGGCAGGTGCTGGCACAGCAGCTGCCCGCCGCGCTCGCCGCCGCCGCGATCGATCGGCTGGAGCGGACGGTGGTCGAGTTGTGCCGCGGCCAGTACCTGGATTGCTGCAGCAAAACCGATTGGGATATTTCCGACTGTGAGCGGATGGCGCTCGGCAAGACCGGCGCGCTCATGGGCTGCGCCTGCGCCATGGGCGCGCTGTGCGCGGGCGCGGGCGATTCCGTCATCGCCGCGCTGGACCGTTTCGGCCGCAACCTCGGTCTCGCCTTTCAATTCATCGACGATCTGATCGGTATCTGGGGCGATCCCGAGGTCAGCGGCAAGCCGACCAATGATCTTGCCCACCACAAACTTTCGCTGCCGGTGGTCGCGGCCCTGCGCTCCGGAACGCCCGCCGCGCGGGAATTGGCGAACCTGTATCGGTCCGAAAAATCGCTGTCCGCACCGGATATCGCCCGCGCCGCCGCGCTGATCGAGCTGGCGGGCGGCCGACAGCTGACCCGGCGGGTGGCCGACGAGCGGGTGGCGGCCGCGATCGCCGCGCTCCCGGACCGGTCGGCCGCAGCGGATTTGATCGCACTCGCGTACCTGGTCGCGCACCGGTGTGCCTAGCGCATCGACGCGCAGGCCCACCGGCTCCTGAATCGCACGTATCCGTCGCAGCAAAGGAGAACCTTTTCGCCTCCGCATTCACCGGCCGGGCTCGACGGATCGTGTCCGGCCGTACCCGATTGGCGCACACCATGATCGCACCGACCCCCGTTTCCACCCTGACCGCACCTGCCGAGCTCGATCCGCTCGGCCGCGTCCGCTGCCCCGAGGAACTACGCCGCCTGCCCGCGGACCTGCTGCCCGCGCTGGCCGATCGGATCCGCGAGTTGATCATCGACACCGTGCTCGGCGCCGGCGGCCATCTCGGCCCGAACCTCGGCGTCGTCGAGCTCACCATCGCACTGCATCGCGTCTTCGAATCACCCAGGGAAACCATACTTTTCGATACCGGGCATCAGGCGTACGCGCACAAGATCCTGACCGGGCGGAAAGACGGTTTCGTGCGCGGGCTGCGGCGGCCCGGCGGCCTGTCCGGCTATCCGAGCCGGAACGAATCCGCGCACGACGTCATCGAGAACAGCCATGCGTCGGCCGCGCTCGGCTATGCCGATGGCATCGCGAAAGCCCGTGCGCTGCAGGGCTGCCGGGACCGGGCGGTGGTCGCCGTCGTCGGTGACGGCGCGCTCACCGGTGGTATGGCGTACGAGGCGTTGAACAATATCGGCGCCGCACCGCACCGGCCGGTGATCGTGGTGCTGAACGACAACGGCCTTTCGTACTCGCCGACCGCGGGTGCCATCGCCGAACACCTGGCCCGGTTGCGCGAGGGCCGCGCCATGGGCCCGAATCTGTTCGAGCAGTTGGGTTTCGCCTATCTGGGTCCGGTGGACGGTCACGATATCGGCGCGCTGGAGTCCGCGCTGCGCCGGGCGAAAAGGCTGGGCGGCCCGGTGGTCGTGCACGCCGTGACGGTCAAGGGTAAGGGCTATCCGCCCGCCGGCACCGACGCCGAGCGGATGCACAGCACCGGCCCTCGGGGCGGTGCGGCGGCGAAATCTGTTGCGTGGACCGATATTTTCGCCGAGGAGCTGGTTCGGATCGGCGCCGAACGCGCCGATGTCGTCGCCATCACCGCCGCCATGCCGGGGCCCACCGGCCTGGCCCGTTTCGCCGAGCGGTTCCCGCAGCGCTGCTACGACGTCGGCATCGCCGAACAGCACGCGATGGCCAGTGCGGCCGGATTGGCAACGGCCGGACTGCATCCGGTGGTCGCGGTGTACTCCACCTTCCTCAATCGCGCCTTCGATCAACTGCTGCTGGATATCGCACTGCACCGGTTGCCGGTCACCCTGGTACTCGACCGGGCCGGGGTCACCGGGCCGGACGGCCCGAGTCATCACGGCATGTGGGATCTGAGCCTGTTCGCCACCGTGCCCGGTATCCGGGTCGCCGCGCCGCGCGACGCCGCACGGCTGCGCGAGCTGGTCGGCGAGGCGGTCGCCGACTGGCGCGGCCCGACCGCCGTCCGCTTCCCGAAAGCCTCGGTGGGACACGATATTCCGGCGCTGGAACGCGACGGTGGACTGGACGTGCTGCACCGCGCCGACGGGCGGGACGTGCTGCTGGTAGCGATCGGCCCGCTGGCCGGTCCCTGCCTGGACGTCGCGGCGCGGCTGCGCGAGCTGGGCATCGCCGCCAGCGTGGTCGATCCCCGCTGGGTCCTGCCGATTTCGGAGCGGCTGGTCGCGGCGGCCGGATGCCATCGGCTGGTCGTCGTCGCGGAGGACAACACCCGCGCGGGCGGCATCGGCGCCGCGCTCACCCGTGCGCTGGCCGAGGCGGGCCAGCGCGTCCCGGTGCGCGCGCTCGGGCTGCCGCACCGATTCTTGGAGCAGGGCAACAGATCCGAGCTGCTCGCCGCCGCCGGGTTGACCCCGGGCAGCATCCTGAGCGCGGTGTTGAGCGCGGGCGCGGGACGGCTCGGCACGTATCGGGAGGTGCGATAACCGCTCCAGGAAGCCACGACCCTGACCGAAAACACCGAACCGGAGGCCGTATCATGACCGCAACCGTTGGTACGAACCCGCTGGACCGCACCGTGATTCGCGCGAGGGTGGACAATGCCCTCTACGAATTCCTGGAACGCAAGACGCGCGCGGGCACGGCCAGCGGGCTGCCCGGCGATGTCACCGACGCGGTGCGCTCGTTCCTGTTCGCGGGCGGTAAGCGAATCCGCCCGCTGCTGTGCGCATTCGGCTGGCACGCCGCGGGCGGCGGCGAGCTGCCGAACGAAATCATCAGGGCGGCGGCCGCATTGGAAATGTTCCACGCCGCCGTGCTGATCCACGACGACATCATCGACAACAGCGACACCCGCCGCGACCAGCCGACGGTGCACCGGGCGGCGGCCGACCGCAACCGCACCGCGCGCGATGCCGCGGCCGCGGACCTGTTCGGCACCAGCGCCGCCATCCTCATCGGCGATTTCGCCCTCGTCTGGTCCGACGAATTGCTGCACACGGCAGGGCTTTCCGCGGAGCAACTGGCCGCGGCGGCGCCGGTGCTCGACGCGATGCGTTCGGAGGTCAACTACGGCCAGTACCTGGATCTGCTCACCACCGGGCACCCCACGGCCGACCTGGACCAGGCGCTGGAGATCATCCGGTACAAGACCGCCGCGTACACCGTGGAGCGGCCGCTGCAGCTCGGCGCGGTCCTGGCCGGGGCGGGATCCGATGTGTGCGAAGCTCTTTCGGCCTACGCCCGGCCGCTGGGGGAGGCGTTCCAGCTACAGGACGATCTGCTGGGCGTCTTCGGCGATCCGGCGCGAACCGGGAAGTCGATCGTCGACGACCTGCGCGAGGGCAAGCACACCGCCCTGCTCGCGCTCGCGCTGCGCAACGCGGACGCCGACCAGGCCGCACGGCTGCGCGGCCTGGTCGGCAATCGGCGGCTGGACGAGCGCGGCGCCGCCATCTGCCGCGAAATCCTCGCCGTCACCGCCCGCACCGAGGTCGAGCAGTTGATCAGGGAGCGTTGGCTGCGGGTGCAGCGGGCACTGGACAAGGCGCCGTTCCCGGCCGCGGCGATCGCGGCGCTGCGGGCCACCGCCGACGCCATTGTCGCCAGGGCCTCGTGAAGGCACTACCGCAGATTGCGGTCGAACAGGGCCAGCAGTTCGCGGTAGTGCCGTTCGGCGGATTCGGCGTCGTATGCGGAGGTATCGGCCTGGGTGTAGCCGTGGTGGGCGCCCTCGTAGACCTCGGTGCGGTAGCGGACGCCCGCGGCGTCGAGTGCCTTGTCGAACTGGGCGATGTGCTCCGGGGTCATGTGGTGGTCCTCGCCCGCGTGCGCGAGATACAGCTCCGCCGTGATATTTCCGACGATCAGGTGCGGGCTGTCCGGGGTGTCGGTGACGAATGGTCCGCCATGGAATCCGGCCACCGCCCCGACCCGATCGGGGAACATGGCCGCGGTGAGTACCGCCAGCCGCGCACCCATGCAATAGCCGGTGACGCCGACCTTACCCGGGGTGACCAGCGGCGACTCCGCCAGCCACGTGAGGTAGGCGCCGACGTCGGCACGCAGGACCTCCGGTGTCAGCTCGACGATCATGGGGATGATCTGCTGGAAGAGCTCCGGCCGCTGCGCCGGGTCGATGAAGTCCGGCAACTCGATCACCGGCGCACGCCCGTGCCGGTAAAAGGCGTTCGGCAGCAGAACGGTGTAGCCGTGGGCGGCAATGCGATCGGCCAGCGATCGCAGGGCGGGCCGTAATCCGAAACCGTCCTGAATCACGAGCACTCCCGGATGGGCGGCGCCATCGTCGGGGTGTACAACATATGCGTCGGCGACGCCATCGCGTGTCTGAATGTCGACGGACATACCATGCAGTGCGGTCATAGTTGAATCCTTCTGTCGTGTCGACCTTTTCGGAATGCTCGATTCGGAATCGGCCAACTCGATCACACTACCGGTCGCCGGAACGGCCGCGACCGCCCGCGCGGGCCGAGCCCACCTCCCGCGCGAACAGACCGTCGGCCGCATTCATCGGCGCACGCCACGCCCAGCGGCGTCCAGGTGAGCCCGACGCAGGCCCGTTACGGAATCCCGCTTTCGGCAACAGAATTCGGCGATGTCGTCCGCGCTGTCGATGCTGCCGTCCGGAGGTGGTCCGAATGGACGTGACAGTAAGTACGACAACCAGCTCGGCAGACGCATCCCGGGGCGGCGGCCTGCCCGCCGGTGTATATCTGCTCGGGTTCAGCCTGTTCGCCATGGGCAGCGCGGAGTTCCTGTTGGCGGGCGTGCTGCCCGCGGTCGCCGTCGATCTCGATGTCACGCTCGCCGCGGCCGGGATGTTGATCACCGCGTTCGCGCTGGGCGTTGTCGTCGGTGGGCCGATCTTCGCCGTGCTGAGCCTGCGTTGGCCGCGCCGAACCACCCTGGTTCTGACGCAGGTGGTCTTCGCGGCCGGCGTCGCCGTCGGATTGCTCGGCGGCTATCCGCTTCTCCTGGTCACCAGGGTCGTCTGCGGTCTCGCATACGCCGGATTCTTCGCTGTCGCTTCGGTGACCGCGATCAGCCTGGTCACTCCCGACCGCAATGCGCGCGCGTCCGGAGTCGTGGTGAGCGGGCTCAGCGTCGCGATGGTCGCGGGCGGTCCGGCCGGAACACTGCTCAGCCACTTCACCCAGTGGCGCGGCGGATTCTGGGCCATCGTAGTTCTCACACTTATCGGTGCCATCGGATGTGTTGTCGGATTGCCCGCCGGTGCGCCGACGGAAGATCCCGGGACGAGCCTGTCGCGGGAACTCGCCACGATGCGGAAACCGGCGCTGTGGGTCGTATTCGCGATCACCATCCTGACCACGGCGTCGTACATGATCTCGTTCAACTACCTGGCGGCAATGCTCGACGACATCACCGCGATCCCCGAGGTCTGGATTCCGGCGATACTCGCGCTGTTCGGGCTGGGCGCATTCGTCGGACTATCCATCGGTGGGCGGATTTCTGATCGGCGGCCGCACCTCGCGCTGAACATCGGCGCGGTCGGCATCATCGCGCTGTCGGTGGTACTGGTGGTGGCGATCGAACAGATCTGGGTTGTCGCGCCCGCCGTACTTCTCATAGGGGTAGCCGCCTTCGTGCTCAACCCGGCTCTCTACGGCCGGGTATTCGCCATCGCGGCCGACGCCCCGACCGTCGCGGGCGCCGCCAACGTATCGTCCTTCCAATTGGGCATCAGTCTCACGCCGGTGCTCGCGGCCGCGGCCTTCACCGGAGGCGCCGCCCTGACGTCGGTCTACTGGATCGGCATCGTGCTGGCCGTGCTCGCCGTTCCGCTCGTGCTGCTCGACCGCGCCCGTTCGGCGCGGACAACCCGGCCCGTCGCGTCGTCGGATGAGCCCGCCGTCAGCTGAACGGGTACTGCCCGCCCCCGCCGTGACCCGGACTGTTCTGGGTGCCGACGTTGATAATGTCCTGAATGAGTCCGACGATCGCGTGCCCGATGTTCAACACGTCGTTGCCGAGGGTGGCAAATTCGCCCGCGATGAGGTTCAGCATGGCATCCGTCCTTGGTCCCGCCCCGATCCCTGTCCCTCCAGGGTCGCACATCCGCCCCCCGCCCACCCCCGGAATGTTCTTGATGGACAGTGACTTTCGTGCTTTTCAGTAGGCCGTCAGGCGGGCGACCCACCCCCGGTTGTGAATGGGCTTGCATCGTCATGCATAATCATTTGCAGGCCGTGCGGGCCGCCGCGGCGCTCGAATGACGGGGACGCCGGACCGCGCCCCGCCCGCACCCACCACAGACCTACTGGCACGAAGGAGCACAAAGACATGTCCGACCGCGTCGTACTCGCCTACTCGGGTGGGCTGGACACCTCCGTCGCGATCAGCTGGATCGGTAAGGAAACCGGCGCCGAGGTGGTGGCCGTCGCCATCGATCTCGGCCAGGGCGGCGAGGATATGAACGTCGTGCGCCAGCGCGCCATCGACTGCGGCGCCGTCGAGGCCGTCGTCGTCGACGCCCGCGACGAATTCGCCAACGAGTACTGCCTGCCCACCATCCAGGCCAACGCCCTGTACATGGGCCAGTACCCGCTGGTCTCCGCGATCAGCCGCCCGCTCATCGTCAAGCACCTGGTGGAGGCCGCCAAATTCCACGGCGCCGGCACAGTCGCGCACGGCTGCACCGGCAAGGGCAACGACCAGGTCCGCTTCGAGGTCGGCATCGGCGCGCTCGCCCCCGACCTGAACGTGATCGCCCCGGTCCGCGACTACGCCTGGACCAGGGAGAAGGCCATCGCGTTCGCCGAGGAGAACGCGCTGCCGATCAACGTCACCAAGAAGTCGCCGTTCTCCATCGACCAGAACGTCTGGGGCCGCGCGGTGGAAACCGGCTTCCTGGAAGACCTCTGGAACGCCCCGACCAAGGACGTCTACGACTACACCACCGACCCGACGGTCAACTTCGAGGCGCCCGACGAGCTGATCGTCACCTTCGACAAGGGCGTCCCGGTCGCCATCGACGGCCGCCAGGTCACCGTGCTCGAGGCCATCGTCGAGCTGAACCGGCGCGCGGGCCGTCAGGGCGTCGGCCGGCTGGATATGGTCGAGGACCGGCTCGTCGGCATCAAGAGCCGCGAGATCTACGAGGCGCCCGGCGCCATCGCGCTGATCGCCGCGCACCAGAACCTGGAGAACGTCACCCTCGAGCGCGAGCTGGGCCGGTACAAGCGGCAGGTCGAGCAGCGCTGGGGCGAGCTGGCCTACGACGGCCTGTGGTTCTCCCCGCTCAAGCGGGCGCTCGACGCGTTCGTCGCCGAGACCCAGCAGCACGTCTCCGGCGATATCCGGATGGTGCTGCACGGCGGCAATGTCGTGGTCAACGGCCGGCGCTCGGAGCAGTCCCTCTACGACTTCAACCTGGCCACCTACGATGAGGGCGATTCCTTCGACCAGTCGCTGGCCAAGGGGTTCGTGCAGATCCACGGCCTGTCGTCGAAGGTGGCGGCCCGCCGCGACCTGAACCAGAAGTAGTACGCGAGCGGTGCTCTGGACGTAGCGTCGGATCGGATCGGCGGATAGAAGGAGCGGCAGCGCTATGCGGACGGATGACGACAGCTGGGACATCACGACGAGCGTCGGCGCGACCGCGCTCGGTGTCGCGGCCATGCGGGCGGCCGAATCCAGCCGCCCCGACGCGCTGTTCCACGACCCGTACGCCGCGGAACTGGTCGCCGCGACCGGTGCGCCCGCGTGGCAGCGGATCGGCGCGGCGGTGCGGTCCCGGGTAGACGCGGCCACCGCCGAGTCCTATCGCCCGATCGGTTCGTTCATGGTCGCGCGGACGCTGTACTTCGACGAGTACTTCACCGCGGCGAGCGCGGCGGGCATCCGGCAGGTCGTCATCCTGGCGGCCGGGCTGGACGCCCGCGCGTACCGGCTCGACTGGCCAACGGGCACAACGGTATTCGAGCTGGATCAGCCGAAGGTGCTGGAGTTCAAGGCGGCCGCGCTCGCCGCGCACCGCCCGCGTGCCGACCGCCGCGAGGTCGCCGTCGACCTGCGTCAGGACTGGCCGAAGGCATTGCGGGACAAGGGTTTCGACCCGGGACGACCGACGGCGTGGCTGGCCGAGGGACTGCTGCGCTACCTGCCCGCCGACGCGCAGGACCGGCTGTTCGAGAACATCGTCGCGCTGAGCGCGCCCGGCAGCCGGGTCGCGGTCAATATCGCGCACGACCGTCCGCGACCGACCGAGGACCAGCGGCAGCGGCGGGCCCGGCTGAAGGAACAACTCGGTATCGAGGTCGATTTCGACACGCTGTGGTACCCGAGCGACGGCCGCTCCGATCCGCGGGAGTGGTTCGCCGGGCACGGCTGGACCATCTCATCCGGCGACCCGGTGACGCTGCTCACCGAGCGCGGCCGCGAGGTGCCCGATACGGCGCGGGCCGAACTGGGGCACCACAATCTGATCACCGCCGAACTTCCGGCCTGACGACGAGGAGTACACGTGGGGACCAACGAGGGCGCGCTCTGGGGTGGCCGGTTCGCCGCCGGACCGGCCGCCGCGATGGCCGCGCTGAGCAAGTCGACGCATTTCGACTGGGTGTTGGCGCCCTACGATATTCGCGCGTCCAAGGCGCACGCGCGGGTGCTGCACAAGGCGGGCCTGCTCTCCGATGCCGACCTGTCCGGCATGCTGGCCGGGCTGGAACGGCTTGCGGCGGACGTGGATTCGGGCGCGTTCACCCCCGCCGAATCCGACGAGGACGTGCACGGCGCGCTGGAGCGCGGGCTGATCGAGCGGGTCGGCGCCGAACTCGGCGGCAGGCTGCGCGCGGGCCGCTCGCGAAACGACCAGGTGGCAACGCTTTTCCGGATGTGGCTGCGCGATGCGGTGCGCCGGGTGGCGGCCGGGGTCCTCGATGTGGTCGACGCGCTGGTCGCCCAGGCCGCCGCGCATCCGGACGCGGTGATGCCGGGCAAAACGCATCTGCAGGCCGCCCAACCGGTGCTGCTGGCCCATCACCTGCTCGCGCACGCGCATCCGCTGCTGCGCGATATCGACCGGCTGCGCGACTTCGACAAGCGGGCGGCGGTGTCGCCGTACGGATCCGGCGCGCTGGCCGGCTCCTCGCTCGGTCTCGACCCGGAGGCGATCGCCGCCGAACTGGATTTCACCGCGGCGGCGGCCAATTCGATCGATGCCACCTCATCGCGTGACTTCGCGGCCGAGGCCGCATTCGTGCTCGCCATGATCGGCGTCGATCTGAGCCGCATGGCCGAAGAGGTGATCATCTGGAGCACACCGGAATTCGGTTACATCACGCTGGCCGACGCGTGGTCGACCGGATCGTCGATCATGCCGCAGAAGAAGAATCCGGACGTCTCCGAACTCACCAGGGGTAAGGCCGGGCGGCTCATCGGCAACCTCACCGGCCTGCTCGCCACCCTGAAAGCCCAACCGCTGGCGTACAACCGGGATCTGCAGGAGGACAAGGAACCGCTCTTCGATTCGGTCGCCCAGCTGGAGCTGCTGCTGCCCGCCATCGCCGGACTGGTCGGCACGCTCACCTTCCACACCGAGCGCATGGCCGAACTCGCGCCCGCCGGTTTCACACTCGCCACCGACATCGCCGAATGGCTTGTCCGGCAAGGTGTTCCGTTCCGGGTGGCGCACGAGGCGGCCGGTGCGTGCGTGCGCGCCGCCGAGGCGCGCGGCGTCGGACTCGACGAGCTGACCGACGCGGAGTTCGCGGCCATCGATCCGGCGCTCACCCCGAAGGTGCGCGAGGTGCTCACCGTGCAGGGCTCGATCGCCTCGCGCGATGCCCGCGGCGGCACCGCGGGTGTGCGGGTCGCCGAGCAGCTCGACGAAATCCGCTCCACCGCCGTGGAATTGCGCGGCTGGGCGGAACCGGATTCAGCGCTCTAGCAGTTTGGCGACCGTGAGCAGCGGGGCGGCCAGGGTCGGAATCGCGGCCGGGTCGCCCAAGCTGCCGGGGAAATAGGTGAGCAGGGTGTCGCCGGTGATCGACCAGTGCGGCACGATGCCGGCGAGATGCGCCTGGAGGAGCGGTTGACCGACGAGCTGACGGGCATGTTCCGGATCCGCACTGGTGATCTGGAAACTGTTGTCGAACAACGGATTCCCGGTCTCCACCGGCGGGTGCCCGGTATGGGCCAACTCGGTGTGCTGGTCGCGGACCGTGACGGTGACCGGCGGATGCGGACGGTCCAGGGTGATCGCCACCACCACGCACTGGTGGGTCAGCCGCGCCGAATCGTCCTCGGGGTCGGCGGGATTCGCCGATGTCGTATACGAATAGTCCGCGACGGTCACCGGAAACCCGTCCAGCACACCGGTCAGCGTCGATCGCAGCCCGCGCACACTTTTCCTGGGTAGTCGCGCCACCCATTCGGCATCGGATCGCGGTGCGTACCGCCATCCGGTCTCCGCTGCCCACCGCTCCAGCGCCTGCCGCCTGGTCGAACCGGCCCGGGCCAGGGCGGCGGCCAGGATCGCGACGACCACCAGCACGATCGCCGTCGCCACCGAAAAGATCGTCAGAGCTGTCGCCATCACCACCACACGTCCTCTAGATCATTCTGCCGCAACCGCGTTGATGGCCGCCGACGCCGCCGGGAGCCGGAGAGTCACGGGTGGCCGAGTAGTTCGGCCACCCGGAGCAGGCCGATGCCACGGCCGTATGCGACATCCGGATCCCGCAGTCGGCCCGAGTAATAGGCGAGTAGCTGATTGCCCGCCACCGACCATTCGGGAACGGCTCGAGCGACGTGGGCGTCGATCAGCGGTTTGCTCACCAGCCAACCGGAGTATTGCGGATCCGCGGCAAGGATGCGGAAGTCCTTGTCGAACACCGGATTTCCGGTCGCGGTCGGCTTCTCGCCGAATACGGCCCGGCCGAGCAGGGACAGTGCGCCGCGGGTGCGTACCTCGATGTGCGGATGCGATTGATCGAGGTGGACGACAGTCGCCACGTAGTAGGTGGTGTGGGTGCGCGTCCTGCTGCGGCCGTGGCTGTCGGTGCCGGTCTTCTCCGTCAGATACCAGTATTCGGCGATCGTCATCCAACGACCGTTGACCTGGCCGGACATGATCGCGCCGATGCCGCGCCTACGCGTGCCGGGCATCCGGGTGATCCACTCGGCGCCGCCGGATTCCGCGAAACTCCACCCGCGTGCGGTTGCCCACTGCCGCAGCGCTTCCAAGCGTTTGTACTCGGCGTGGCTCCGCAGCGGGATCGCCACGAGCCCCAGTATGAGCACCGCGACGACCGCGAGACCCACCGCACCGACGATCAACTCCATCGAACACCCCCCTCGTTCGGCGCCCCCGCGCGCCGGTCCGCCATCATTGTGCGTGACCTTGCCCACCTCGGCCACACCGCGGTGCCCATCGAACGCCCGCACGCTGACTACGCTGCGGCAATGACCTTGCTACTGCTGGCGCTGGCCATTGCCTCCGAGGTGACCGCGACCGTATCGCTGAAACTCTCCGACGGCTTCAGCAAGCTCGCGCCATCGGTGATCGTCGTCGTCGGCTACTGCGCCGCCTTCTTCTTCCTCTCGCAGGCACTGAAACGCGGCATGCCGATCGGCGTCGCCTACGGCATCTGGTCCGCGGTCGGCGTCGCCGCGATCGCCGTCATCGGCGTGCTGTTCCTGGAGGAGCGCCTGAGCCTGGTCCAGGTCGGCGGCATCGGTCTGGTGATCGTGGGTGTGCTGGCACTCGAGTTGGGCGGGGCACGCTGATCGAAGTCGGCGTGCCCCGCTCCCGATTCAGAGCAATACGGCGGTGTCCAGATCGAACTTGAAGGGCTCGGGTAGTGACAAAGGTGCCCCGAACTTGGCGCTCAACTTCTCGATGTAGTCGCCCTCACGAGGTTCCCAAAAGATCGTCACCTCGGCTTTGTGCCGGTCAACCAATAGATACGTCGGAATTGACGCGTCGGCGAACGCGTACCGCTTCTCGTATCGGTCTATATCCGCATCGCGTTCACGACCGGAGGTGATCTCCACGACCATGGACACCTCCGCCGGATCGGACCAAGGTGGTTGATCGCGGAAGTAGCCACGCGGCGCGACCGCGCCATCGACCCGGGCCCGCCCCTCTCGATAAGCCGGGATAAGTAGCCCGCGCTCTGGTAATAATCGCAGTTCAGGGCAGTTGTTTCGGATCTGCTCGCCGATATCGGCGATGAATTCATCGTGCTCACCGTCCGGGACAGGTGCCACGTAGATCCTCCCATTGATGAGCTCGAGGTTTACTTCATCCGACGACGCACGTTCCAGCCGCTCGAAATCGGCGACGCTCACCTCGAAGTCCATCGGGCTCATACTCCCAGCGTAACTGGGTGTGGTAGGCGATGTCGCGCGCTGGATCGGCAGGTGTCGTGGCGGCAGCACGGTCATCCGGCGTCCTCTCGGTGGTTTCGATAGTTCTTCATCGGACAGACCCTCCTCAGCGTCGATTCGGCTATTCCTTTTGTCTATGACGTGACACGATCCACTTCGGTTCCCGCGACCCGCCGAAAATCACGATCGGATCTCGGTGGGTTCCGAAATGGTCGTCCGGCCAGGTTGATTCGCCGTCTACCAGGCGAAATGGCCGGGGTGCCAACCCCTTCCGCTGCACAGTACGCAACAAACCGGGGATTTCCGCGAATACGTCCCGGGAATCGGACATCCGATCGTACGATCGGCCGATGGACTGGACGTTTGCTCAGCCGCGGCTCGCTGGATGTGCCGGATGACCTCGGATAATGGTGTTGTGCTCGAGGCCGAGGGGTTGATCAAGCGATACGGTGGGGTAGAGGCGCTGCGCGGGGCCAATTTCCAGGCCCGCGCCGGCGAGGTGGTCGCGCTGATCGGGGATAACGGCGCGGGCAAATCGACTCTGGTGAAATGCCTTTCGGGCGCCGAACAGCCCGACGGGGGACGGATCCTGCTCGACGGTGCTCCGGTGGTCTTCGGCACGCCGACCGCCGCGCGCAAACTCGGCATCGAGACGGTCTACCAGGACCTGGCGGTCGCACCCGATCTCGACCCGGCCGCGAATCTGTACCTCGGCCGCGAACTTCCGCGCCGCGGACTGCTCGGCAAGCTCGGCATGCTGGACAGGTCGGCGATGAAAACCCAAGCCGTAGAACATTTCCGCCGCCTCGGCGTCACCCTGCAGAGCATCGACGTCCCGATCGGCGCGCTGTCCGGCGGGCAGCGGCAGAGCGTCGCCGTCGCCCGCGCGGTGATGTGGGCGAGCCGGGTGGTGTTCATGGACGAGCCGACCGCCGCGCTCGGCGTCGTCCAGCGCGAACGGGTGCTCGACGTCATCCGCCGGGTCCGCGATCAGGGCATCGCGGTGGTGCTGATCAGCCACAATATGCCCGAGGTGCTTTCGGTCGCCGATCGCATCGAGGTACTGCGGCTCGGCCGCCGGGTGGCCCGTTTCGTCGCGGCCGACGCGACCTTGGAACAACTGGTCGGCGCGATGACCGGCGCGCTGTCGCAGGAGGAGGATGCGGCATGACCGAAAAGACCATCGATCCCGTCGAAACCAACGGCGGCGCGGACCTGCCGAGGCGCACCATCTGGCAGCGGCTCACCGGCGCGAGCACGGTCTGGATCGGCCTGGTGCTGGTGCTGCTCGTGATCATATTCAGCATCCTGCGCCCGAACGCGTTCCCCACCAGGTTCACCCTGCAGACGCTGCTCATCGAAACCGCTGTGCTGCTTGTGCTTTCGGTCGGCATGACGTTCGTCATCATCACCTCCGGCATCGATCTGTCGGTGGGCATGGTGCTGATCTTCTCCGGCGTCGTCGGCGCGAAAACCATGGAGTGGCTGAGCCCCAACGAGGACGCCACCCACGCGGGCTGGGGCCTGATCGGCCTCGGCTTCCTGATATCCGTTGCGGGCGGCGGCTGTTGGGGTCTGGTGAACGGTCTGCTGGTGGCCAAGGCCAAGATTCCGCCGCTGATCGTCACGCTGGGCTCCTTCGGCGCCGCGCTCGGCGCCGCCCAGCTGATCACCGGCGGCGTCGACACCCGCACCGTCCCCGAAAAGTTACGTGACTCACTGGGTTTCGGCACCGCGCTGGGCGGTGTGCCGAATCTGGTGCTGGTCGCCGCCGTGGTCACCGTGGTGGCCGCGTGGGGGTTGCACACCACCAAGTTCGGCAGACACACCTACGCCATCGGATCCAATCCGGAGGCCGCCCGCCGGGCGGGCATCCCGGTCACCCGCCATCTGGTCTTGGTGTACCTGATGACCGGATTGCTTTCCGGCCTCGCCGGTTTCATGAATCTGGCCTACTTCGGCACCACCACCATCAGCGGCCACGGCACCGACAACCTGGATGCCATCGCGGGTGTGGTGATCGGTGGCACAAGCCTTTTCGGCGGTGTCGGCTCGGTGATCGGCACCGTGATCGGCGTATTCATCCCTTCGGTGCTGAAGAAGGGTTTCGTCATCGCGAACGTGCCGGTGTTCTGGCAGCCGATCGCGGTCGGCGTGGTTTTGGTGGCGGCGGTCTGGTTCGACCAGGCCCGCCGCCGCGCCAGGGACCGGGCATAGGAGTTCGGCAGTTACACACAAGAAAGGGCGGAGGTAGCCGAGATGAGGGTGGCGAAACGTACCGCTGTGGTGTTCGGCGTCATGGTCGCGGCGGGTGCGCTGCTGGCCGGATGTGGTGGAAAGGTCGGCGGTTCGGGCGGCAACGACGCGAAGAAAATAGTGCTGATTCCGGGCGTGGCCAACGAACCGTTCTACATCTCCATGCAGTGCGGTGCGCAGGAGGAGGCGGCGAAACTCGGCTACAAGCTCGATACGCAGGCCCCGACCCAGTTCGACGCGGGCGCGCAGACGCCGGTGCTGAGCAGTGTGGTGGCCAACAAGCCCGGCGCCATCCTGATCGCGCCGACGCATGCCACCGCAATGGCGAACCCGATCAAGCAGGCCAAGGATGCCGGGATCAAGATCATCGAGGTGGATACCGCCCTCGGCGACACCTCGATCGCGCTGTCCTCGATCTCCTCGGATAACAAGAAGGGCGGTCAACTGGCCGCGCAGACCCTCGCGAAGCTGGTCGGCAACAAGGGCCCGGTGCTGGTGATCAACACCAAAGCGGGCACATCGACCACCGACGCGCGGGCGCAGGGCTTCGAGGACGCGGTCAAGAGCTTCCCCGAAATGTCCTCGCTGGGCGTGCAATACAACAACAACGACGCCGCGCAGGCCACCTCGATCGTCACCGCGACGCTGGCCGCGCACCCGGATCTGGCCGGGATCTTCGCGACCAACCTGAGCTCGGCCGAGGGCGCCGCCGCAGGCCTGCGTAACGCCAACAAACTCGGCCAGGTGAAGCTGGTCGGCTTCGACGCGAGCCCGAAACAGGTCGAGGATCTGAAAGCCGGTACGGTGCAGGCACTTATCGCCCAGGACCCGGGCGGTATCGGTGCGAAGGGCGTCGATCAGGCGGCGGCCGCGTTGGAGGGCAAGCCCGTCACGCGGACCATCCAGACCGACATGATCGCCATCACCCAGGCCGATATGGATGCCAACTCGAAGTACTTCTACAAGAGCAAATGTTGACCAGCATCGCGTAGCGATTCGATGAGGGGTGGTGGTCGGGCGACGGGTGGGCTCAGTCCTCCACGCGTACTGCGTAACCCGCGTTCTCGAGCGCACCGAGCACATCGGCTCGGTGGTTCGGGCCGCGGGTTTCCAGCGTCAGCGAGACCTCCACCTCGTCGACGGCCAGCGAGGTCCCGGTGCGCGAATGCGCGACGTCGACCACGCTGGCCCCGGTCTTGCCGACCACCGAGAGCAGTCCGCTCAGCGCGCCCGGACGATCCGAAAGGGTAAGGCGCAGCGCGAGATAGCGGCCCGCGGCGCTCAACCCGTGCCCGATCACCCTGGTGAGCAGCAGCGGATCGATATTGCCGCCGGAAAGGATCACCGCGACCTGCCCCTCGAGCTCCAAATCCCTTGCGGCGGTGCTCATCAGCGCCGCGACCCCGGCCGCGCCCGCCGGCTCCACGATCAGCTTGGCCCGTTCCAGGCACAGCAGCAGCGCCCGGGACAGCTCCTCCTCGTCGACCGTCACCACGGTGTCCACGAATTCGGCGACGTGCGCGAACGGCACGGCGCCGGGCAGTCCGACGGCGATACCGTCGGCCATCGTCGACATATGTTGGGCCCGAACGGGTTTACCCGCCGCCAGCGAACCCGGCCAGGCCGCGGCGCCCGCCGCCTGCACCCCGATCACCCGCACGTGCGGCGCCAGGTGGTGCAGCGCGATCGCGACACCGGCCAGCAGCCCGCCGCCGCCGGTCGGCACCAGCACCGTCCCGACCTGCGGCTGCTGCTCCAGAATTTCCAGTGCCACCGTCGCCTGCCCGGCGACGACATCGGCGTGATCGAACGGGTGGATCAGCGTCGCACCCGTGTGCTCGGCGAATTCCAGTGCGGCCGTTAGCGAATCGTCGATGATCTCGCCCACCTGCTGCACCGTCGCGCCGTAGGCCCTGGTGGCCACCAGCTTCGGCAGCGACGCGCCGACCGGCATGAAGACCGTGGATTCGATGCCGAGTGAGGCCGCCGCCCATGCGACGCCCTGCGCGTGATTACCCGCGCTGGCCGCGACGACGCCCCTGGCCCGGTCGGCGGCGGGCAGGTTGGCGATCCGGTTGTAGGCCCCGCGCGGTTTGAACGACCCGGTTCGCTGCAGGTTCTCGCACTTGAGCAGCACATCGGCGCCCGCCTTCTCGGACAGCACCCGCGACGCGACCAGCGGTGTCCGCCGGATCACCGGGGCCAGCAGTCCGGCGGCGGCTTCGATCCGATCCAGCCCGATCAAGTCCATGCCGCGATCCTGCCAGCCGCCCGCCGACCTGTCGCACGCAGCTGTCCCCAGTGCGCAGAACGGTCAGCTCCACTCGGCCGGGCCTCGTCGCGCGTGCACAATTTGCCGGGTTGGAGTGACCGGACCGGTCGGTTCGGGGGCCGTCGGATATTGCGATGCGACCCGACGCACGATTACTCGGAAGCGGCCGACTCCCGGGCGAAGTGATGTGCCAGCGCGCCCAACCGTGCCAGCCGGGCGTCGCCCAGCGGGGTCAACTTTCCGCCCAGGCGGTTCGTCACGAATCCCAGCGACATGCCGGTGGCCGGATCCGCGAATGCCCCGGATCCGCCGAGACCGAAATGGCCGAAGGCGGAAACGGGTTCGGTCTTGGACGGGCGCATCGGCACGCCGTGGAAGCCGAGCGCCCACGGAACACGCAGCGCCAGAACGTAATCCGGAGTGAATACCTGACGTCTGCGCATGGCCGTTATGGTTTCGGGCCGCAGCAGCCGCACGCCGTCGAGCTCGCCGCCGTTCGCCAGCGCCGCGTACATCCGGGCGAGCGCGCGTGCCGAGAACACGCCGTTCACTCCCGGCATCACCGAATCATGCAGGCGGGCATCGGAAACCAGGTCGGCGAAGCCGCGTGGCGTGGTCTCCGCGGCCGCCGCGAACCGGGTTCTGGTGAGCAGGTCGCTGCCGCGGTCCCAGCTCATACCGGCCACCGTCAGGCGCGGGAAGTTGGGTGCGATGCGGTGGCGCTGATCCTCCGGTACGCGGAACCAGAGTTCCTCGGCCGCAAGCGGTTCCGCGATCTCGGTGCGCAGCGCCTCGGTGAATTTCTGCCCGGTGACGCGGCGCACCAGCTCGGCGGCCAAGTGCCCGTAGGAGATTCCGTGGTAGCCACTGGTGCGGCAGTGCCGCGGATCGGGCGTCGCGGCGGCGAGGGCGGCGGTGACCGCGGCGTCGTCGAAGAAGCGGTCGGCGGGCCCGGGCAGCAGACCGCGCAGGCGGTGCAGTCCGGCGCGATGAGTGAGCAACTCGCGGACCGTGATTCGCTGTTTGCCCGCGGCCGCGAACTCCGGCCAGTAGGTGGCCACCGGCTCGTCGTAGTCGAGCAGGCCGCGTTCGGCGAGCCGGTGGATCAGGGTCGAGACAACGCCTTTCCCGGTCGAATAAGCCATCGCGACGGTGTCGTGCCGCCACCGCTCGCCCGGCCGCGCGAATCCGGCCCACACGTCGACCACCGGCACCCCGTGCTGATAGACCGCGAGCGCGCCGCCGCCGTCGGACGGTTTCCGGAAGAGCCGGTCGAATTCGGCGACCAGACCGGCGAAGCGCCGGTCGACGAACTGGCGCGGCGAAGAATCTGTCATCGGTAACCCTCTGTCTCGAATTCCGACAGCATGACACGGCCCGAATCCGCCCCTCGATCCGGTGAACGTTTCCCAAACGTCACGTGGCCGACCCGGACCGCAACATGAAGCGCCTAGCGTGGCGGCATGCCATCGAGACGACGTTCGGCGCTGCTCGCGCGGTTGGTCGTGGACGAACCGGGTCGCCCACGGGTGATTCTCGGCGAACTGCGCCGGGTGATCCTGGACGGCGCGGCGCCGCCGGGGACCGTGATCCCGCTGCGCGAGGTGGCCGAACTGTTCGAGGTGAGCCACATCCCGGTGCGCGAGGCGCTGAAGACGCTGATCGGTGAGGGGCTGGTCACCCACCGCCCGCACGGCGGCTACGCGGTGGCCCAACTGACCCCGCATGAGCTGCGGGAAATGTATATCGTGCGAGAAACCTTGGAGACCGCATCGCTGGCCGCCGCAGTCGCCAATGCCACCGAAGCCGATCGCGCCGAACTGCGCCGGGTGAATTCGTTGTTGGAGCAGGCGATCCGGGACGACGACCCGATGACATATCATCGGCAGTCGCGCAATTTCCATGTGGCACTTACCAAACCGTCGCGCATGTTCCGGCTGCTGCACATGCTGGAATCGGCGTGGAACGTCACCGAGCCGGTGCAGTCCATGGTGCATGTCGGCCGGGCCGACCGGGTGCGGCTGCACACCGATCACGCGCTGCTGCTCGACGCCTTCCTGGCCCGCGACATCGATCGCCTGCTCGACCGTGCCGAACGACATCACCGCAGGTTGGCCACGGTAATCGCGACGCTGCCGACCGATACCGGACTGCTCGTGCCGGAAGATATATCTGTCGCGCAATAGCGGGGAAATAACCGCGCAACGGCCGGGCAATCCATCGTTCCTACCGTCGGTGCACACCGTCTCACCCTTCGGATCGGAACACCTCATGACCGAAACGCTCGGCTCCCCAGCCGAATTCGCACCTGCTGCGGCTCCGGCTGCCGAATATCATCCGCGACTGACCAATCCGGATCTCGCGCCGCTGCGCGAACAGACCTGGGGCGTGTACGACATCTTCGCTTTCTGGATGTCCGATGTGCACAGCGTCGGCGGCTACGTCACCGCGGGCAGCCTGTTCGCACTCGGTCTGGCCGGCTGGCAGGTGCTAGCGGCGCTGCTCATCGGGATCGGTATCGTCTACGTGTTCTGCAATCTTGTCGCCGAACCGAGCCAAACGGCCGGCGTGCCGTATCCGGTCATGTGCCGCAGCGCATTCGGCGTGCGCGGCGCGAATATCCCGGCCATCATCCGCGGGTTGATCGCGGTGGCTTGGTACGGCATCCAGACCTACCTGGCCTCCGCTGCGCTGGATGTCGTTCTGGTGAAACTGTTTCCGGGTCTGGCGCGGTACGCGGTGGTGGCCGATTACGGCTTCCTCGGGCTCTCCGCGCTAGGCTGGGTCAGTTATCTGCTGCTGTGGGTGGTGCAGGCATGCGTGTTCTGGCGCGGAATGGAGTCGATTCGCAAATTCATCGACTTCAGCGGTCCGGCCGTGTACGTGGTCATGTTCCTGCTTGCCGGATACCTGATTTCGAAGGCGGGTTGGCACGCGGTGGATCTGCAGCTCGGTGCGGTGAAATACACCGGCTGGGCGTCGGTTCCGGTGATGCTCGGCGCTATCGCCCTGGTGGTGTCGTACTTCTCCGGCCCGATGTTGAACTTCGGCGACTTCGCCAGGTACGGCAGGACTTTCGCGGTGGTCAAGCGCGGCAATCTGCTCGGGCTGCCGTTGAACTTCCTGCTGTTCTCGCTACTGGTGGTGATCACCGCCTCGTTGACCGTGCCGGTCTACGGCGAACTCATCACCGATCCGGTGGCGACCGTCGCGCGTATCGACAGCACCTTCGCGATCGCCTTGGGCGCGTTGACCTTTACGATCGCCACCATCGGCATAAATATCGTCGCCAACTTCATCTCACCGGCCTTCGACTTCTCGAATGTGCGTCCGCAGCGGATCAGTTGGCGCGCGGGCGGCATGATCGCCGCAGTGGGTTCGGTGCTCATCACCCCGTGGAACCTGTACAGCAACCCGGATGTCATCCACTACACCCTCGAGGTGCTCGGCGCCTTCATCGGTCCGCTGTTCGGCGTGCTCATCGCCGACTACTACCTGGTGCGTCGGCGGCGGGTGGTGGTCGATGACCTGTTCACCATGGCGGAACACGGAACCTATTGGTACCGAGGCGGTTACAACCCCGTCGCGATTATCGCGACGGTCTCGGGCGCGGTAGTCGCCGTTGTTCCGGTGCTGGCGAAGGGCATTCCCGGGATGTACACCGCCGCTCAGTACAGCTGGTTCATCGGCTGCGGTATCAGTTTCGGTGTCTACCACCTGTTTTCGGTGCGGGCCGCGCGCGCGGCCCGTGGCAGCTCACGCGCGGAGGTCGCCGCCTGATGCGCATACGCGTCGTGAACCCGAACACCACTCGGGCGATGACCGGCGTCATCGAGCGGGGTGCCAGGGCTGTCGTCGGCCCCGGCACGCTGCTCGACGCGGTGACCAATGAGATGGGTCCGGTCTCGATCGAGAGCCACTACGACGAAGCCCTGAGCGTCCCAGGCATTCTCGCGGCCATCGCGGCGGGGGAGCGGGATGGCGTCGACGGATATGTACTGGCCTGCTTCGGCGATCCGGGCCTGGATGCCGCCAGGGAATTGGCCGCGGGTCCGGTGATCGGCATCGCGGAGGCCGCCATGCGGGCGGCGAGTCATCTCGGTCGCGGCTTCAGCGTTGTCACTACGCTGGGCCGAACCGTCGGGCTCGCCGCCGATCTGGTGGAACGCTATGGGATGCAACGATTTTGCCGCGGCATCCACTCCTGTGAGCTGCCGGTGCTCGCGCTGGACAGCGATCCGGACGCGCGCAAGATCATCACCGCGGCGTGCCTCGAAGCGAGGGTGGCCGACCAGCCGGATGCAATCGTCCTCGGCTGCGCGGGGATGTCCGAGTTCAGCGCGCAGCTGAGCGCGGAACTCCGGATACCGGTGGTCGACGGGGTAGCGGCGGCGACGTTGACCGTGCAGTCGCTGCTCATGATGGGCCTGCGCAAATCGGGAAGGGGTGAGTACGCCGCGCCGCCGCCTAAGCGGTACGTCGGCCTGCTGCGTGAATTCGGCCGCTGAGCCGCTGGAATACCCAACCCACCTTCCCGCGCAGCCGACTACCTGCGCTAGAAGTCATATACATACCGAGACGTAGATATGCGCATCTAGCTATTAGATGCAAGCTCGGGACACGCCCGGAACCTCGGTACAAAGACCGGCAAGGAGCGGTATGGAATATTCGACCCGGCTCAAACTTCACCGTTTCTGCAGGTCAACTGCCCGCGAGAAGAGGTGCACGCGTGTCGGTTCTCGGAAGGTCCGCGGTGGCGGCCGTCGTGTTCGCGTCGGCGTTCGCCGCCCCGGCGGGTGCGGCGCCGGAGCTTCCGCTCGGTGGCTGCTCGGGTGGTGAATTCCGTTGGACGGCAACGGAAGGCGCGATCACCATGCAGCCCAAGTTGCTGACGTTCGCATCGGTGGGCGTGATCAGGGACTGCATCGGCGGGCCGCCGGACATCACGGGCGGCACGTTCACCGGCAGCCATGTGGCGATGTCGGATTGCATGCATCCGGCCGACGGTCCACTGACGGTGTGGGTCACCTGGTCGAACGGGGTGAAGAGCACGCTGTGGGGCCAGTGGCCGGTGGGCATGGTGCAGCCGACGGTGGGCCCGCTCGACGTGGTCGATGGCCTCGGCAAGGGTTTGCGGGCGAATATGTCCGTGGTCTACGACATGACGCCGGATATGGTGATGGACTGCCTCGGTCCCGGCCTGCGGACCGGGACCGGGCATTTCAGCGGGACTACGTTCGGCTGAGGCGGTGCTTTCCGGCGCCCGCCTCGATCACGTCGAGAACGCCTGGCAGCCACGGGGTGTAGCCGCTGGGATCGGTGGCGAGCGCGTCGCGCAGCGCGTCCGGCATGATCCAGGCCCAGTCGGCGACCTCGGCCGGATCGGGCTGCGGCACCGCGCCGACGAGCGTGCCGACCAGCACGTGATCCCATTCGTATTCGACGCGGCCGGTGGCCGGATCGCCCGCCTGGTAGCGGAAGGCGCCGACCTCCGTCAGCTCGGTCGCCAAGCCGAGCTCCTCGGCGAGCCGGACCGCCGCCGCTGCCGCCACCGGTTCGCCCGGCGCGGGGTGGCCGCAGCAGGTGTTGGTCCAGAGCTCGGGGAAGCGGGTCTTCACCGCGGCCCGCTGTTGCAGCAGCATCCGGCCAGCGTCGTCGAACAGCAGCACCGAGAACGCGCGGTGCAGCAGGCCGGGCGCGGTGTGCGCCACCGATACCGGGCACGTACCGACCGCGCGACCGGCCTCGTCGACCAATTCGACGGGCAGGTTCTCGCGGTCGGTCGGTGCTTGGGTCACCGCCCCACCTTATCGGCTGAGATCAGCAGGTACTGGAAGCTGCCGTCCTTGTACGCGGTGAGGAACGGCTTCTCCACCCCGGTCGCGAGCTCGGATTTCGTGCGCAGTTCCCAGTAGGGGATGGTGGCCGCCGTCAGATCGACGACATCGATCGGCACCAGGCCGTTGTCGGCGAGCGCACGGAAATATTCGCTGCGCGGATGGATCATGCAACCGTAGTGCGCGTCGATCCAGCTGACCGAGGCCGAGCGCCCACCGGTGACATCGTTGGAGCAGCCGGTGATGCAGACGTACCGGCCGCCGGGTTCGAGCAGCCGGGAGAATTCGCCGAACAGCTCGAAAAGGTCGACGTACATGGTGGTTTCGTTGGTCCAGATACCGCGCATACAACCGGTGTCGAAGCCGGTGTCGAGCATGTTGCGGAAGTGGAAACGCACCTTGTCCGCCACATTCCGTTGTTGCGCTTGATCATTCGCGAATCCGACCTGGTATTCGGAGATGGTGACCCCGTCCACCTGGCAGCCGAAACGCTGGTTGGCCATGAAACTCGTTCCGCCCCTGCCGGATCCGCCGTCCATCAGCCGGTCGCCGGGGCGGACGTCGCCGAGGTGGTCGAGCAGCAGATCGGCCTGTGCGGTTTCCAGGCGGTGCAGTTCCTTGACGATCCGCTGCTGGCGGGTCTCCTCCGGACCCTCCAGTACCGAGAGGTCCGGTTCGCCGATGCCGTAGTGGTGGTGATAGATCCCGTCGACCTCGCCCAGTTTGGTGTTGACCCGGTCGTCGTTCGGGTTGTTGTTCCAATACTCCGCAACGGATTTCTGATAGCTGGTCCGCAGTACGGATCCGGTGTCGGCAATCGTCATGCCAAGTCGTCCTCTCTCGTGCGGTGAAGAGCTACTGGTAGCGCTTGCTGCCTGCGTGCCAGGCGCGATTGCCGCCCATCCACGCCCACAGCCCGGTGAGGAAGCGGCGCAGTTCGGGTGAGCCGGCCGCGGCGAGCACGGTGGCCTCGCGTTCGAATCGGTGCATCAGTTCGTCGTGTACTTCGGCGGTGCGCTGCACCGCCTCGTGCCTGGTGCAGCCCTCCCTGGCCGACAGCACCGTCGGCAGGTTGAATTCCCTTCCGCCGGAAAGGTCTTCGCGTGCCATCGAATACAGGTCGTTGACCATCTGGGCGGCAAGGGCCGCGGTGGTCGTCACCCGGCGCACCCCGGGATCGGTGTATTCGGCGGCGGGCAGCTCGTATCCGCCCACCGCGTCGATCGGCGCCATACACGGCAGGAAGCTGTGCGGCTGCCGGTTGGTGAGGTACTCCCACACCGGTGGCATCCGCTTGGCGGCCCGCCAGCCCGCCTCCGCGCCGAGCGCGATGAACCAGCCCGCGATCTCCGTGCGCAGCCGGGCCAACTGCGCCGGGTTGGCGTAGTGGGCCATGTGCTCGAAGGAGGTGCGGAAGGCGCGCAGGATCGGGTCGGCCTGCAGCGCCTTCTCCAGCTCGGGCGCGTAGCGGGCCGGGAGGTGTACCGGATCCATTGCGGCGGCGGCCATTTCGAGCTTCGGCCCGAGCTCGGCCCAGGCCACCGACGGTGAGCCGTCGGGTGCGGTGTCCGGTGCGTCCTCCTCGCAGTAGTAGTCGTCCACCGACCATTCCGTGACGGCGCACTTGGCGGCGGCGAGCAGGCGGTCCGGGTCGTCGCTGTCGGGGTGGGCCAGCATGATCAGCCTGCCGAAGTCGGCGTCCCGGAGCTCATCCAATCTGCCTTCGTAGAGCCCGATTTCGGCGGCCCATGCGATGAGCCCGTCGTTGACGAGCTCGGCGAGCTCGGGGTTGTCGCGCACCGGCGGCGGGCAGTACAGCGCGGGGATCGGGGATGCCGCTTCGGCGGGCGGCCGGCGGATGCCCGCCGAAGCGGTTCCCAATCCCGTTGGTCCGGTTGGGAATCGCGGTCTCGGTGACGGGTCCGCCGCCGGTGTGCCCGACCGGGTCGGGTCCGACGGCGGTCGCCACTCCTGCGGACCCCTCGGTGCACCGCCGGAGCTCGGCGCGAGGCGCACCCGATGCGAGTACGCCGTCGCGGCCCCCAATCCCGTTGGACCGAGCGGGATCCGCGATGCGGACGGCTCGGTGCCTACGACAACATCCGTCTCGGCGGCCGCCGAGGCGTTGCTGATATCAGCGGATTCCGCTGGCGCGGTAACGGATTCGCCGACCTGCGCTAGTGCGGCTTCCATAGACGGCAACCGCAGCGCCGCGGCCCCCAGCCCGCTCGGCCCGAGCAGCCGTGGCGGCACCGGCGGCTGTGACGCCACCGGCGGCTGCGGGGTCGCGGTGACATCCCCGGTCGTCTCCGGTTGGGTGGCGAAGGGGTCCGCCGGTGCGGTCGTCGAGAAATCAGCCAGCAGCGCGGCGACGGCCGCGGCCACGTCCGAGGTGGCCGGTCGCGCCGCCGCGCGGGAGAAGACCGACATTGCGCATCACCTATTCGGCCTGCCGGGCGACCAGGACATTGTCGAGAATCCCGAGCGCGTCCGGCACCAGAACCGCGGCGGAGTAGTAGCAGCTCACCAGATAGGAGATGATCGACTGGTCGTCGATGCCCTTGAACCGCACGTTCAGGCTCGGCTCGAATTCGTCCGGAATTCCGGTCTGGTGCAGGCCGATAACGCCCTGATCATTTTCGCCGGTGCGCATGGCGAGGATCGATGTGGTCTGGGTCTCGCTCACCGGAATTTTGCTGCACGGGAAGATCGGCACACCGCGCCATGCGGGCACCCGATGGCCGTCCACCTCGACCGGATCGGGATACAGCCCGCGTTTGCTGCACTCCCGGCCGAATGCCGCGATCGCCTTCGGGTGTGCCAGAAAGAGTTTGGTGCTGCGCCGCATGCTCAGCAGGTCGTCCATATCGTCCGGTGTCGGCGCGCCGGATTCGGTGTAGATCCGCTGTTTGAGATCGCAGTTGTGCAGCAGACCGAAGTCCTCGTTGTTGACCAGATCGTGTTCGCGGCGCTCGTACAGCGCCTCGATGGTCAGGCGCAACTGCTGTTCCACCTGGTTCATCGGGTCGTTGAACAGGTCCGCGACGCGGGTGTGCACGCGCAGCACGCTCTGTGCCAGGCTGAGTTCGTATTCCCGCGGGGTGGCGTCGTAGTCGACGAACGTGCCCTCCAGCAGCGGCTCGCCGGCGTGCCCGGAGTGGATCTGGATGTTGGCCTCGCCCTTGGTGTTCTGCGGCGGTGCGGTCCTGCTCGCGACTCTGGAAAGTTGCTCGCGCAATGCGGGCGCGTTGTCGAGCATCTCCTGGAGCGCTTGCCTGGACAGCACGAGCATGGTCGTCTTTTTCACGGCCTTGACGGTGACCGGCCAGATGGCATCGGAGTCGGTGAGCATTTCGGAGCCGAAGTAGTCGCCGTCGCCGAGCAGGCCGAGCACGGTTCGCTCGCCGAATTCACCGGTGCCGAGTTTGGTCAGTTTTCCGTGCACGATCAGCATTACCCGATCCATCGGATTACCGAATTCGGCCACCACCGCGCCCGGTTCGATATCGAGTTGTTCGAATCGCTGCGCGAGGGCGTTCAATACCTCCTCGTCCTCGAAATCTCGCAGCGGCGGAAGTTCCGTGAGTTCGAGAGGAATTACCTTGGCCTTGGAACCGTCGACGACGAATTCGACCTCGCCGTTGCCGAGGGTGTGGGTCAGGCGGCGGTTCACCCGGTAGATACCGCCCTTGACCTCGGTCCACGGCAGCATGCGGGTCAGCCAGCGGGACGTGATGCCCTGCATCTGCGGTTCGGATTTGGTGGTGTGCGCGAGCTGATGGGCGGCGCCCGTACTCAAGCTCTTCTGTTGTCCGTTGGTTTCGGTCTGGACCGGCATTTCGATCGTCATGCGTCGTCCTCACCTAGGTGTCGATCATCGAGAGTTGTTCACAACAAACCGGCAGGCCCGGATCGGGTCTGCGAGAAACTATGCAATGGAGCGAATTGGCTTGCGCGACAGTGCGTTCGGAGCCGTTACTGATGGTAGTTCCCGAAACCTGTTGCCCGCAGCGGTTTTCGGAACAAAGCTGAGTACTGGTCGGCACGTTTCGGGGCGGGTGTGGTGTGGAATGGGCGAATAACGTCCGCCGCGGTTTATGCCGAAGGGTATCGCCGCACACCGCCACGCGGTTGCTCACCGGTGTCCGGATCCGCATGCGGCGGCGCGATATATCGACGCACCGGGCGGCTTCCGGTAGCTCCGCGATCGCCGCCCGGTGCCGAAATCGCATCCTCGATGCATGTAACCGATCACACGAGCCACATAATGGTCATGCGGTGTGGGAAGCTCGTCTCAACACAGTGGGGTGTGTGATGCGGGTCACATAGGGAATCTGGCCAGGAGTGATCGTGAAGTTCAGTGCGAAAAATGTGGTCGGGTCGGTGCAGCGGTTGATGGCGACCGCGCAGAACGGGCTCGAGGTGATTCGATTCGGCGGGCTGAGTCATGACGTCGTGGCCTCGCCGTACGAGATCGTCGAGCGCCGTCGGATGTACCGGCTGCGCCACTATTTCCCGGACGACGCGGCCCCCGGCCGCCCGGTCGCGGTGCTCGTCCCGCCGCTGATGGTCAACGCCGATATCTGGGACGTGAATGTCGCGGACGGCGCCGTCGGCATCCTGCATCGCGGCGGAATCGACTGCTGGGTGGTCGATTTCGGCTCGCCGTCCACCGAGGAGGGCGGTTGGGAGCGTGATCTCGCCGACCATGTGCTCGCGGTGAACAGCGCCATCGACACGGTCACCGAGGCCACCGGCGCCAACGTGCACCTGATGGGATATTCGCAGGGCGGCATGTTCGCCTACCAGACCGCCGCCTACCGAGACGGCAAGGGCGTCGAATCGATCGTCACCTTCGGCAGCCCGGTGGACGTCGTCGCGGGCATGCCGTTCGGATTGCCGTACGGCGTCGTCTCCGATGTCGCGGATTTCCTGGCCGACCATGTCGTCACCCGGTTGCCGATCACCGAATCCATGGTGCGCATCGGCTTCCAGATGCTCGATCCGATGAAGACCGCCAAGGCCCGCATCGATTTCCTTCGGCAGCTGCACGATCGGGAGGCGCTGCTGCCGAAGGAGCGTCAGCGCCGCTTCCTCAACAGCGACGGCTGGGTGGGCTACGCGGGCCCCGCGGCCGCCGACCTGCTCAAACAATTCGTGGCGCACAACCGGCTGATGCTGGGCGGCTTCGTAATTCGCGATCAGCCGATTTCGCTGGCCGAGCTGAAATGCCCGATCCTCGCCTTCGTCGGCGAGGTGGACGATATCGGCCAACCCGCCGCGGTCCGCGGCATCGTGCGGGCGGCGCCGAATGCGGAGGTGTACGAGGCGACCCTGGTCGCGGGTCATTTCGGCCTCGTCGCGGGCAGTATGGCGACCAATCACACCTGGCCGCTGGTGCGTGACTGGATCGACTGGCTGGACAACGACAAACCGCTGCCCGACGATATCGTGCCGATGTCGGATCAGGCCGCGGTCAGCAAGCCGCGGTCGGCGGCGACCAGGGTGGTGCACACCACCGCGTCGCTCGCCGAGGCGGGCGCGGGCATGGGTAAGGCGCTGGAGGCGATCGTCAGCAATACGGTGCGCGGCTCGGTGGATCTGGCCGGCGAGGCGGCCCGTGCGCTGCCCCGGCTGACCCGCCTGGGCATGATCCAGCCGCACACCCGCATCTCGCTCGGCAGGCTGCTCGCCGAACAGGCCCGGCGCGCACCGCTGCGTGACCTGTTCCTGTTCGACGACCGGGTGCACACCAATGCCGCGGTGAACGTCCGCATCGATAACGTTGTGCGCGGCCTCATTTCGGTCGGCATCCGGCCCGCGCAGCGCGTCGGCGTCGTGATGGAGACCCGGCCGAGCGCGCTGGCCACCGTGGCGGCGCTGTCCCGGCTGGGTGCGGTGGCGGTGTTGCTGTCACCGGGCAGCGAGCTGGCTCGGGCCATCGAACTCACCGGTGTCGCAACGCTTGTCGCCGATCCGGAGAATCTGCGCCAGGCCGTCGCGACCGGCGCGCGGGTGCTCGTGCTCGGCGGCGGTGAATCCCGCGAACTCGGTATCCCGCTGGGCGAGAACGTGATCGATCTCGAGCAGATCGATCCGGCGCAGGTGCGGCTGCCCGCCTGGTACCGGCCGGATCCGGGGCTGGCCCGGGAACTGGCCTTCGTGCTGGTGAGCGGCACCGGAGATCGGTTGGAGGCCAAGTACATCACCAACCATCGCTGGGCACTGTCCGCCTTCGGCACCGCGACCACCGCCGATCTCGACCGCCGCGACACCGTGTACTGCCTTGCGCCGCTGCATCATTCGTCGGGTCTGCTGGTGAGCCTCGGCGGCGCGGTCGCGGGCGGCAGCCGGATCGCGCTGGCCCGCTCGCTCGATCCGGCCAGGTTCGGCGCCGAGGTGCACCGCTACGGCGTCACCGTGGTGACCTACACCTGGACCATGTTGCGCGACATCCTGGACGCGGACGTCTTCCCGGCCGGGCACAACCATCCCATCCGATTGTTCATCGGCTCCGGCATGCCCGCCGGACTGTGGCGGCGCACCACCGAACAGTTCGCGCCCGCGCGGGTGCTGGAGTTCTACGCCTCCATCGAGGGAGATGTGGTGCTGGCCAACGTGACCGGCGTGAAGACGGGCTGCAAGGGCCGTCCGGTGCCCGGTACCGCGCGGGTGGAACTGGTTGCCTACGATCCGGAATCGGGCCTGATCCTGACCGACGACCACGGTTTCGCCCGCCGCGCCGCCGACAACGAGGTGGGGCTGCTGCTGGGCAAGGCGGCCGAGGGCGTCGACATCTCCGACGGCGGCCTGCGCGGTGTCTTCGCGGCTGGCGATTCCTGGATGCCGACCGAAAATCTGTTCCGCCGCGACTCCGACGGCGACTACTGGCTGGTCGACCGGAAGGATACGGTCATCCACACCGAGCGCGGCCCGGTGTTCGGCCAGCCGATCGTCGACGCGCTGAACGAGATCACCGCGGTCGATATGGAGGTGGCCTACGGTCTGCCGTCGGGCGACAGCTGCATCGCGGTGGCGGCGGTGAGCGTGCGCAAGGGCTTCCGGCTCACCGCGAAGGATGTCACCGAGGGCATGCGGGCACTCGATCCGGATCAGCGCCCCGACATCGTCTACGTGGTGGATGACATCCCGCGCAGCGCCTCCTACCGTCCGTCCACCAGGGCGGTGCAGGCCGCTGGGCTGCCGGAACCGGGTGAGCACACCTGGCGGTATCACCCGGAGACCGAATCCTATGAATCGCTCACCGCCGACGAGGCGCGAGAGCTGTTCGGGGCGTAGAGCTTTCGTGCGGTGGTCCCGGCCGGGTCCACCGCACGTTCACCACTCGAAACCGGTGACCCCGTCGACGACCCGCTGCAACTGCTGCTCGGTGAGCATCGGCCACAGCGGCAGCCGCAGCAGCGTCGCGGAGAAACGCGCGCTGCGCACGCACGGCACCGGCGTGCGCCCGTACTTCGATCCGGCCGGGCTGGAATCCAGCGGAATGTAGTGGAACGGCGCGACGATACCCAGTTCGCTCAGGTGCCGGATCATGCCGTCCCGGCTCTCCTCGGTCGGCATCCGCAGATAGAACAGGTGCGCGGTGTGCTCGGCGTCGTCGGGCACGTGCATGAGGCGAACATCCTTGCGCGCGGCCCAATCCGGCAGCGCGGCGGCGTAGGTGTCCCACACCCGGTGCCGGTCTTTCTGGATGGTCTCGAATTCGTCGAGTTGCGCGTCGAGCACCGCGGCGTTGAGTTCGCTGGGCAGATAGCTGGAACCGATGTCCTGCCAGGAGTATTTGTCCACCTGGCCGCGCAGGAAGCGGGCGCGGTCGGTGCCCTTCTCCCGCATGATCTCCGCGCGGCCCATCAGGATGTCGTCGCTGAGCAGCAGCGCGCCGCCCTCGCCGCAGTGCACGTTCTTGGTGTCGTGGAAGCTCTGGGTGCCGAGCGTGCCGATGGTGCCCAGCTGCCTGCCGCGCCAGGTGCCGCCGAGGCCGTGCGCATTGTCCTCGATGACGGCGAGTCCGTGCCGATCGGCAAGGGCAAGTAGGGGTTCCATCGCGGCGGCGACACCGCCGTAGTGCATCACCAGCACCGCCTTGGTGCGCGCGGTGATGGCATCGGCGACCGCGGCCGGATCGATATTGCCGGTCTGCTCGTCGATATCGACGAAAACGCATGTGGCGCCGCGCAATGCGATCGAGGTCGCGGCGGAGGTGAAGGCGAAGCTCGGCACGATCACCTCGTCGTCGTGGCCGAGTTCCAGTAGCAGCGCGGCCAATTCGAGCGCATGCGTGCACGAGGTGGTCAGCAGCGCGTGCTGTGCGCCGGTGATGTCCTTCAGCTTGGCGGTGGCCGATCTGGTGAACCGGCCGTCTCCGTGGCTGTGATCGGAGCCGAGTACGGCCTCCAGATTCGTCAGTTCACGACCGGCCCGGTACGGACGGCTGAAGATAATGCGGTCACTCACTCCCCATTGCCCCTCTCGGCGGCGGTTGCCGGCGCCGCGGCCTGCATCTGTCCCGAAACACCCACTCGTTCGAGCACATCCGGCGTCTCGATGGTATCGGGCCGGGGGGTCGGCGAATCCACCGTCAGGTAGAGGGGTTTGCCGACGAGGATATGCAGTGCGACACCGAGGTATTCGGCGATCAGGCCGAGGGAGAACAGGATCGCGCCCGAGCACAGCAGCAGCGCGACGATCATCGAGGTCCAGCCCTCTGGATCGTTGCCGCTGCCGAACAGCTTCTGGCAGATGATCACCGCGGCCATCGCCGCGCCGGCCAGCGCGAGGGTGACGCCGAGCAGGCTCACCAGGCGCAGGCCGCGAGTTCCGCTGCACAGCACCATCTTCCAGAACAGCGAGAACAGCCGCCGGTAGTTGTAACCGGATTCGTCGCGGCCCTCCGCGCGCAGCACCACCGGCACCGAGACGGCGTTGCCGACCACCCAGGTGAGCGCGACGTCCAGGTAGACGCCGTTGGCGGCGACCTCGGCGAGCTGGCGGCCGATATCGCCGCGGATCAGCCGGAAGCTTTCGAAGCGGGTGGAATCGGGAAGGCGAACACGGTGGCCAGCACCAGTTTCGCGCCGCGCGATGTGATGTTGCGCAGGAAGCCGTGCGGCCGGGTGTTGGTCGGCTTGGAGTACACCAGGTCGGCCCGCTCGGCCAGTGCGGTGTCGAGGAAGTCGGCGATGAACGCCGGATCGTGCTGACCGTCCTCGTCCATCGTGACGATCCATTCGCCCTGCGCGGCCGCCATACCCGCGATGGTCGCGGCGTCCTGGCCGAAGTTGCGGCTCAACCACACCGGGCGCACCTGCGGGTAGGCCTGTTCCAGCTCCAGCAGCGCGACATCGGAGCGATCCGGCCCGTTGTCGTGCACCAGGATGATCTCGTCGACGGCGAAGGCGGTGCCGCCCGGCGTCACGGTTTCCGCGGACAGGCGGTCGAGTTCGGCGACGAGCGCGCCGATGGTCTGCTCACCGCGATAGACGGGAACCACGACGGATACGGAATGCACGCGCTGGCGGTACCCGTTCGCCTGGGGGCTGTGGCCGTTCGACCGGCCGGGCCGTGGCGGGCGTGCGGAAGGAATCGGCATTGGCGAGGTTCGACTTTCGATGACGGTGCGATGCCGGTACTCGTCGCGGAAGGCTGAGCCCGAGCCGTGAGGAACTTTAACACGCGCTGCGAAGCGGACCGCAGGGTCCGAGCGGGTCGGCGGACGCGGCCTTCCCTCGACTTGGCATGTAGGGTCTGGGACTCGTGGTGGAAAGTAGAACCCTCACCCAGAAGGACATCTACCGCTGGGGCTGCGTGACCACACTGGGTGTGGTGGCGGGATACGTCGCGGTTCTGCTCGCAAACGTCCGGCACTTCTACACCGACGACAGCGAATCCCAATACGCGCCACTGTGGGTGATGCTCGGTCGGCGGCTGCGCGACGGTGAAATTCCGGCGCTGGTGCCCGAGCACTGGATGGCGGGCAACTACTCCATCGAGGAGGCGGGTCTGCTGAACCCGCCGCAGCTGCTGATCGATCTGATCGCGCCCTCGGTGGACAACCTGCTGATCTACATCACCGTCGTGAAGCTGCTCTTCGCGATCATCCTGGCGCTCGGCGTGTACCGGATCTGTCTGGTGTACGGGGCGAAGGCGCCGTGGGCGGCGGTGGCGGGCGTCGCGATCCCGTTCACCGGCTGGCTGCTGTTCTTCGACGAGGCGAGCTGGGTCACCGCGTTCACCGGCACCGCGTGGATGGTGCATGCCTGGGCCTCCGGTGTGAAGTACGCGCGCGGTAAGAGTGGGCCGATTCCCACTTTCGTCTTTCTGTACCTGGCCATTTCGGTGCAGTACATCTTCCCCGCGGTGGAGGCCGGTCTGATGATCGGCGCGGTGGCCGTCGGGGAGTTGATCTACCAGCGCAAGTGGGTGCCGTCGCTGCGGCTGCTCGGGGTGGCGGCCGGTGCGGCGGTGGCCGGTGTGGCCACCTATCTGCCGAGCATTCTCTCGGCGAAGGTGACCTGGCGCGGCACCTCGCAGATCAACAACGATCAATTCCTCACCGTGCCGTGGTCGGAGTCGTTGAACGCCAGCCTGCCCAGCACCATGCCCGCGTTCAGTTCTTGGTGGGGCTATGTGCAGCCGCTGCCGGTGGTGTACATCGCCTGGTTCCTGATTCCCGCGCTGGCCTTCATCGATTGGCGCAAGGCGCGGGAGAACTGGCAGGAGTTCAGCGGTATCGCGCTGTTCGCGGCGGCCGGTCTGATGTGGACGGCTGGCCCGGGCACCATCGGGCCGCTGCGTTGGCCCGCGCGGGTGCTGCCGATGGTCGCGCTCGGACTGCTGGTGCTGGTGTGCGTATTGCTCGGCCGCTACGCGACTTTCGCCGATTGGCGCAGGCGCGGCATCGCGGGCGGGGTGCTCATCGCGCTCTTGCTGATCCGCACCTACTCGGCCGACCCGCACGCCCTGGTGTGGCATCTGGTGGCGGCCGCCGCGGTGGCGGCGCTCGGCGCCGGACTGGTGTGGCTCGGTCGCACCCGCGGCACGGTCGCGGCCTGCGCGCTGGCGATCCTCGCGGTATTCCCGATCGCCTATCTACAGGTGTACGCGGTGCAGCCGACGCCGATGAGCTGGAATCTGCCGGAGAGCCGGTCGGCGATGAAGGCGAAGTTCCCGCATTTCACCGGCACCACACTGCAATTGGCGGATCGGGCGCTGCTGCAGCCGGGGGAGAAGAACCTCGACGGCGCGTACGGTTCGCTGGTCTTCGGCAACTACGCGAAGGATCTCGAGCTCACCTACACCGGTGGCTACACGCCCAACGGGCACTACTGGTTCGGCGACATGCTGTGCATGCGTTGGGACACCAGCGTCTGCCCCGACGCGTTCCGCCGCGCCTTCTCGGTCGAACCGAGCACACAGCGCACGCTGGTCGATCTGATGAAGGTGGACCGGGTGGTGCTGCAGCGCGCGCTGTATCCGGACGCGCGCAACCATCCGGCGCCGGAGGGCTGGAAGTGGGTCGACTATCCCGGCCACGAGAAGTTCATCTCGGTGCTCGAGCGCGAGGACGGCCCGATCTCCACCCGCAACGGCCGGATCTCCGATGCCAAGGGCGTTGTCGCGACGTCGGTCGAGGAATCCGATATGACCAGCCGGGTGCGGGTCAATTCGGACAACGGCGGGCGCGTCGTTTTCGCGCGGCTGGGGTGGCCCGGATACCGGGCGACGCTGAACGGCAAGGACCTGCCGTTCACTGTCGTTGCGAAATCCTTTGTCGCGGTTGATATTCCGGCGGGCACCAAGAACGGTGACCTGGAGCTGACCTGGCGGCCGCCCGGCTGGCGGCTGGGTGGTGTCGCGATCCTGCTCGGCCTGATCGACCTCGGCGTATTCCAGTGGTGGTATCTGCGCGGGCGGCGGCGCGATGATGATTCCGTGGACGCCACGAGCACTGCGGAGAACGCGACGCCGGAGCCCGATTTGGCGGGCGCGGCGCGATGACCGCCGGTTCGGCGGACCATGCCGCGGCGGTCGACGGTTCGACCGCCGCGGTTGTCGACGCGGCGGAGGCCGGCGGGACGGCGCAGGCCGATCCCGGGCCGCTGCTGCGCCTGGTGCGCCGCCAGGAACTGGCCTTCGCCGTGGTCGGCGGGTTCAACACGCTGCTCGGCATGGTGCTCACCGTCGGCTGGCTCGCGGTGTTCGGTGACCGGGTGTCGCCGTCGGTGGCGGTGGTCGCCGCCTACTGCGTCAGCATTCCGATCGCCTTCGTGCTGCACCGCACGCTGGTGTTCCGGGTGCGCGGCCGGGTGCTGCGCGATTTCGTCGCCTTCGTCGCGGTGAATTCCGTTGGGCTGGTGTCGAACAGCCTGCTCCTGGAGTTCGCGGTGCGGGTGTGTCATTTGCCGGACAAGCCGTCGGCCGTCGTGGTGATGGGCCTGGTCGCGGTGGCCAGCTACTTCGGGCACCGGCACATTTCGTTCCGGCGCCTACCCGAATCGGCTTCCCGATGAAAGCCGGGTAGGTTATCGCTCATGTCGGAAACCACCCTGGACGCCACGTTGCTGAGCCTGCTGGCCTGCCCGCAGGACAAGGGCCCGCTGCGGCTGGTGCGCGACGCCGCGGGCAACAGCGTGCTGTACAACCCGCGGCTGCGGCGCGCCTACTCGATCGAGAACGGCATCCCCGTGCTGCTCATCGACGAGGCCCGCGAGGTATCCGAGGCGGAGGCGGCCGCGTTCGCCGAGCAAACCGAGTCCTGAGCCTAGGCCCTGTGTCGAAGTCCCATCCGGCGCCTCCGCGGCCCAGCTCGCCGCCTGGCCGCGTTGTCGTCGTCGCCGATACAACCCCGGTATCGGCTCCTCCTCCGCCTTGCCAGGCGACGAGCTGGACCACGGATGCATCCGGCCGGACTTCGACACAGGGCCTAGCCTTTCCGAATGCCGTTGGGCCGCTGCCCTTTCGCGGTAGGCCCGGCGGATGACGTTGTGCCGGAACCGATATCGCCGGTGAGATAGCGTTGCAGCGTCGGTCCGACGGCCGCGACGAGCTGGTCGACGCTCGCCTCGGTCAACGGCGGCAGCTCGAGGAGCTTGCGGGTCAGCAGCAGCCCGCCCATCTGGGATATCGCCATCGCGACCCGGAATCGGCCGTCGTCCTCGGGCGTCGCTATGCGCTCGCGCACCCGCTTCAGCACGATCTCCAGCAGGAATGAGCGAGCCAGTGAGCTGTCGCCGCTGTCGCCGCCGCCGATGACGCTGCGCATGGTCGCGACCAGGCCGGGGCCCGCGGCGGAATCCCAGACCCCGAGCACCACCCGCACGATGGTCTCGCCGAGTTCGTCGACCGGCGCCGCGGCGATGGCCTGCAGCACGATATTCGGATCCATCGGCAGTTCGACCGCCGCGGCGAACAACTCCTGTTTGGTGCCGAAGTAGTGGTGTACCAGCGCCGGATCCACCCCGGCGTCGGTGGCCACCGCGCGTATCGAGGTTTTGTCGAAACCGTTGTCGGCGAAGCGCTTTCGTGCCGCGGCCAGGATCGTGCCACGGGTGTCGGTGCGCCCGGGACGGCGGCCGGTTCTGCCGGGGCGGCTGTCGGGATCGGGTCCGCTCATGCCGCACCGGCGCTCGGTCGCGGCGGCCGCCGTGTCGATGATTCGCCCGCAAGCTCGCTCATGCCGCTTCCTCGCTGGCGCTCGGTCGTGGCATGCGCGATGCGCGCTGTGTCGATGATTCGCTCGCAAGCTCGCTCATGCGGTCCGCCGCCGCAGCGTGGCCGCGCCGAGGCACAGTGCGACGATGGTGAATCCGGCGACGATCACCAGATCCCGCCACATGACGCCGGTGGCATCCCGATGGCTCGAAACCTGTTGCAGCGCTTCGACCGCGTAGCTCAGCGGCAGCACATTGCTGAGCGCCTCGAGCCAGCCGGGCAGCTGTCCGCGCGGAACGAGCAGGCCGCACAGGAAGATTTGTGGCGCCACCACCACCGGCATGAACTGCACCGCCTGGAACTCGGTGCGCGCGAAGGCACTTGCCAACAATCCGAGCGCCACACCACACACCGCATCGATCATCGCGATCAACACTACCCAGCCCGGATTGCCCGTCGATTTCAGGCCGAGCAGCCAGAAGGACACCACGCAGGCCACGGTGGCCTGCGCGGCCGCGGCCAGCGAGAACGCGGTGCCGTAGCCGGCGAGCAGGTCGAGTTTGCGCAGCGGGGTGGTGAGCAGCCGCTCCAGCGTGCCCGAGGTGCGTTCGCGTTGCATGGCGATGGCGGTGATCAGGAACATCACGATGAACGGCAGAATCCCGAGCATGCTGATGCCGACCTCGTCGAACAGCCGGACCGGGCGGAACGGGTTGGTCGGCGTGTCCTTGTAGATGAAGTAGAGCAGCGTCATCAGTAGTGCGGGAACCACCAGGATCATCGCGACGGTGCGGTGGTCGTTGCGCAGCTGACGCAGGATGCGCCCGGTGGTCGCGACGTACGGACGCACCAAAGCGGTTGCCGAGGACGGGTTTTCGAGTACGGCGGTCATGCTGCGCGTCCCATCGTGATCAGTGCCAGGAAGGCGTTTTCCAGATTCTGTTCGCCGGTGTTCGACCGCAGTTCGTCGGGGCTGAGCTGGGCGAGCAGCTGTCCATCGCGCATCAGCAGCAGTTTGTCGCAGTGGTCGGCCTCGTCCATCACATGGCTGGACACCACCAATGTCGTTCCGCCCGCGGCCAATTCGCGGAATTTCTTCCAGAGGTCAACGCGCAGTACCGGATCGAGGCCGACGGTGGGTTCGTCGAGGATCAGCAGTTCCGGTTCGGCGACCAGCGCGCAGGCCAGCGACGCCCGGGTGAGCTGTCCGCCGGAGAGTTCGTCGCCGCGCTGTTTGGCGTGTTCCTGGAGGCCGACCGCGGCGATCGCGTCGTCGACGGCGGTGCGGGCGCGGCCGTAGAGGGCGGCGTAGTAGGCGACGTTCTCGCGGACGCTGATGTCGTTGTAGATGCTCGGCGCCTGGGTGACATAGCCGATGCGGCGGCGCAATCCGGCGGATCCCGCGGCTTCGCCGAGCGCGGTGACCTGGCCGGACGCCACGATCTGGGTGCCGACGATGCTGCGCAGCAATGTGGTCTTGCCGCAGCCGGACGGGCCGAGCAGTCCGGTGATCGATCCGCGCGGGATGGTCAGCGAAACGTGGTGCAGCACTTCGCGGCCGCCGCGCCGGACGGTCAGGTCACGGATCTCGACGGCAGGGTTTTGCGACATGGTCGCCTCAATTCATCGAGTGTTGAATTCACTGTGTGATGAATTTAGCTCGGCCGCCGCGACACGACAAGCCGCGACGCGCCGGACGTCACTCCGTGGCGAGTTCGGTCGCCGCCGCGCGCCCGGCGTCGGCGGTCCGGTGCAGGAAATCGGCGATCACCGCGAGTTGCTCCTCGGTGTAGTCCGCGCAGAGCTCGTCCATCCGCCGATTCATCCCGGACAGCACCCGGTACACCTCGGGATTGCGGTCGCGGGTCGCCCGGACGGCGACCGCCCGCCGGTCGCTCGCCGCCGGATCGCGCTCCCGGACGATCCAGCCCGCGCGTTGCAGCCGATCGAGGACGCCGGTCATGGTCGCCGGATGCAGTGCGGCCAATTTCGCCAGTGCGCCGGGGCCGATCGGACCGTGTCGATTGATCAGGTCGAGGCAGTGCCAGTCCACGTCCCTGAGCTCGACCTTCGCGCCGAATTGCCGATTGAGCAGGGCGAGTTGGGTGTTCAGGTCGCGCAGCGAATCCTTGACCGCCTGCGCGGCGCGGCGATGTCGCCGGGCCGAATCGGATACGTTTGTCATATTGTATGACTTTCATATTAGTTGATATGGTTGTCATATGATACGGCGCTCGGATGGTCCGGCGTCGCGCACAGGAGGACTGTCGTCATGCGCATCATCGTTTTCGGAGCGAACGGACCCACCGGCCGCCTGCTGACCGGGCAGGCGCTGGCCGCCGGTCACGACGTCGTCGCGGTCACCCGCAGGCCCGAGGAATTCCCCATCGCTGGCGACCGGCTCACCGTCTTCGGCGGCGATGTGCGCCGAGCGGATTCGGTGCTGGCCGCGGTCGCGGGCGGCGACGCCGTGCTCTCGACGCTCGGCGTCCCGTACGGCAGGAAGCCGATCGACACCTATTCGCTCGGCGTCGCCAATATCGTCGACGCCATGTGCCGCAACGACATTCGCCGCATCGCGGTGGTGTCGTCCAGCGCGGTCGACCCGCAGACGTTCGCTCGCGCCGGCTTCCTGTTCAATCGTGTCATCCAGCCGTTCATCGCCGAATTCCTCGGCAAAACCGTGTACGACGACATGCGCCGGATGGAATCCGTGCTCACCGCAACGGATCTCGACTGGACCATCGTCCGCCCCGGTGGTCTCTACAACCTCCCGTCCGTCACCGATTACACGATGGCGCAAGGGCATCTCGATCATCGATACACCGCTCGAACCGATCTAGCCGCGGCACTGCTGCGGCTCGCCGAGAGCGACGTCTTCATCCGCCAAATCGTGGGGGTGGCGACCACCGTCGAGAATCCGACCGTGCTGCAACTGATCCGCACCGAGGCGCTGGCCAAGCGCTGAGTGACGCGGATCACATAGCCCGACTGTCACGGCCGCGTCGGGTCGTTTGTCCCTTGGTCGTCATCAACCCGATCGACCAAGGAGCAGACCATGAACACCGAAACCCGGATCGTCGTCCTCGGCGCCGGCTACACCGGCATGCTGGCCGCCGTCCGGCTGGCCCGGCGCACCCGCGGGCGCGGCGTGCACATCACGATCGTCAACCCGGTGGCCCGCTTCGCCGAGCGGCTGCGCATGCACCAGGTCGCGGCGGGGCAGGAACTCGCCGACTACCGGATCCCGGATCTGTTGCGCGGCACCGGAATCGAATTCCTCCAGGGTCGCGCGACGGCCATCGATCCGGTCCTGCGCCGCGTCACCGTCGACGACACGCGCTTACTGGACTACGACCACCTCATCTACGCACTGGGCGGCGTCGCCGCGACCGATACCGTGCCCGGCGCCGCCGAATACGCCTGCACACTCGACAATCCCGTTGCGGTACACCACTTCTCGCGGCGTGCGGCCGAGATCGCGGCGCGCGGGGGTGAGGTCGCGGTGATCGGCGGCGGGCTCACCGGCATCGAGGCCGCGACCGAAATAGCGGCGGGCAACCCGGGATTGCGGGTCACGCTCATCAGCAACGCCGAGCCGGGCGCGATGATGGGGGAGCGAGCCCGCGGCTACCTGAACCGCGCCCTCGACCGGCTCGGCATCGCACGGCTGGTCGGCAGCGCGGTTACCGAGGTGCGGCCCGACGCGGTCGAATTGGCAAGCGGTGAACGGATTCCCGCCGATCTCACGCTCTGGACCGCCGGGGTGCGCGGCGTGCCGCTGGCCGCGCAGTCGGGTATCGCCACCGACGCGCGTGGGCTGATCCTGGTCGACCAGACGCTGAAATCGTTGTCGCACCCCGAAATTCACGCCGTCGGTGACGCCGCCGCGGTGCGGATGCCATGGGGACCGCTGCACGGAACCTGCCAGAGCGGTATGCCGACCGCCGCCTACACCGCCGACGCCATAGCCCGGGAGCTGCGCGGAAAGCCGGTGCGGCCGTTCCGTTTCGGCTACATCCACCAGCCGGTGAGCCTGGGGCGCGACGATGCGGTCATCCAGTTCACCCACCGCGACGACACCCCGCGCCGCTGGTACCTGACCGGCCGCGCCGCCGTCCGCTACAAGGAAATGGTCAGCGGCAGCCCGGTTCCGGTGTTCCACCTCAGCAAGAAGATGAACGTCGCGGTGACGCTGCCGGCGGGCGAATACGCCACCGCGGCATGAGGGTGATGGCAGGGAATTGCCGCGACGGGTACGGGTGACGATGCGCGACGATGTGCCGATGACCGACGACCCGATGCGCGATCCGTTCCTGGAGCATCGGCGACTGCTGTTCGCCACCGCCTACCGGATGCTCGGCACCGTGACCGACACCGAGGACGTGCTGCAGGACGCCTGGCTCAAATGGAACGAGACCGATCGCACGGCGGTCGAGCATCCGAAGTCCTATCTGGTGCGCACCGTCACCAACCTGTCGTTGAATCGGCTCACCTCGGCCCGCGCGACCCGCGAAAACTATGTCGGCCCTTGGCTGCCCGAGCCCCTGCTGACCACTCCGAACATCGCCGAGGACGCCGAACTCGCCGATACCGTCTCGACCGCGATGCTCGTCGTACTGGAAACGCTGAGTCCGATCGAGCGCGCGGTGTTCCTGCTGCGCGAGGTGTTCGGCTACACCCACGCCGAGATCGCCGACACCCTCGACCGGCCCGAGGCGACCATCCGGCAGATCGCCCACCGCGCCCGCGAACACGTGCGGGCCCGCCGCCCGCGGTTCGACACCGACCGAACCGCCCGCGATCACGTCACCGAGCTGTTCATGGCGGCGGCATCCGGCGGCGATCTCAATGCCCTGATGGATCTGCTCGCGCCGGATGTCACCGCGTGGACCGACGGCGGTGGCGTCGTCACCGCGGCCCGTCGCCCGCTCTACGGACCGGACCATGTGGCCCGGTGGATCCTCGGCGTGCTCGCCAAGCCGATCGTCGCCGGATTCACCTTGGCGCCCGCGACCATCAACGGCGAACTCGGCGTCATCACCTATCTCGACGACAATCCGGTCTCGGCGTTCACCTACGACCTGGTCGACGGCAAGATCGAGAACCTCCGCTTCCAGGTGAATCCGGCCAAGCTGCGCGGTCTCCACCTCGGCACCGACCTGATCGGCTGAATAACCTGCAAATATTCCTTGTTGCGTATATACGTGAAGGAGTATATTAGCGGTGTGACGACCGATGTATTCGCTGTGGTGGCCGAACCGCAGCGCAGGCGAATCCTCGACGAACTGCGCACCGGCGCGGCTACCGTCAGCGATCTCGTCATCCGGCTCGAGCTGTCCCAGCCGACGGTGTCGAAGCATCTGCGAGTCCTGCGCGACTCCGGCTTCGTCACCTGCGAGGTCGCCGCGCAGAAACGGATATATCAACTCGCCCCGGCCCCGTTCGAACAACTCGACGACTGGCTCGCGCCCTATCTGCGGTTGTGGACACGGCATCTCGACGCGCTGGGCCGACACCTCGAGCGAAAGGAATCCCGATGAGCAACTACCGGCCGAGTCCGCTGCAGCGAGTCGAACTCGTCGACGATGGCGGGCGGTGGTCGCTGGTCTTCCACCGGCAGTTCCCGCAGGCGCCCGGTTCGGTGTGGGCCGCCCTCACCGAACCGGACGAGTTGCGGGAGTGGGCGCCGTACACCGCCGATCGGTCGTTGGCCGCGGTCGGACCCGTCACGCTGTTCATGACCGATGGCACCGAGCTGCCCGGCGAGGTGAGTGCGGCGCAGTCGCCGACTCTCCTCGAATTCACTTGGGGCGGTGACCTTTTGCGTTGGGAGCTGTGCGCGAGCGGTACCGGTACCGCGCTGACGCTCACCCACCGGCTGCCCGAGCGCGGCGTCGCGGCGATGATGGCGGCCGGTTGGCATATCTGTCTGGACGTCGCCGCCGAGCTGCTCGCGGGCAGCCCCGTCGGACCGATCATCGGGATGGCGGCCATGGCGCACGGCTGGCCGGAGCTCAACGCGCAATACTCCGATCGGCTCGGCGTCGAACCTGTCGCGCCGCCCGTGCAGCAATAACTCCGGCGGAGCGGTTTACGCTCCTGCCGTGACCACCGCGAACGCCGAACCCGCCGACGGCGGACAGGTCAGGGTCTCCACCCTGGAACTCTTCTTCGACCTAGTCTTCGTCTTCACCATCACTCAACTCACCCACGTCTTCACCCACGACCCGGGTTGGCGCGCGCTCGGTCAGGTCGCGGTGCTCTTCGGCGTGATCTGGTGGATGTACAGCGGATACGTCTGGCTCACCAACGAGGTGGCACCGAGCAATTCGGCGCGGCGCACCTGGCTGCTCATCGGCATGTTCGCGTTCTTCGTGCTCGCGCTGTCCATTCCGGACGCCTTCCACGGCTCCGGAATCCCCTTCGGCCTCGCCTACATCCTCGTCACCGTCATCCACACCCTGCTGTTCGCCTCCGGCGGCGGCGAATCGGCGACGATCGCGATCAAACGCATCGCCCCGCTGAACGCGCTGGCCGCGCTGCTGGTGCTCGCGGGCGGCTTCGCCGACGGCTGGCTCCAATACCTGTGCTGGACAGCCGCTTTCGCCGTTCAGGTGATCAGTCCATATCTGGTGGAGACCCGTGATTTCCAGGTGCGCGCCGCCCATTTCGCGGAACGGCACGGCCTGGTGATCATCGTCGCCATCGGTGAATCCGTCGTGGCCATCGGAGTCGGGCTGGCGGGGCAGTCGATCACGGTTCCGCTCGTCGCCCAGGTGGCGCTCGGTCTGTCGCTGGCATATGTGCTGTGGTGGGCCTATTTCGGCATCGATGACGAACGCGGCGAACATGCCCTGGCCGCCGTGCCCGTCCGGGAACGATCGACGCCCGCTGTGCTCGCGTACGGATATTCGCTGTACCCCATGCTGATCGGCATCGTCGTCACCGCGGCCGGTATCAATCTGAGCATCGCGCACGGCAATCAACCCACCTCGCTCGCCGCCGCGGCGGCGCTCTCCGGCGGTGTCACCCTCTATTTCCTCGGCCAGTTCGCATTCCGGCTCTCGCTGCGTCTTTCGCGCCCGTGGTCGCGCCTGGCCGCGGCCGTCGCGGTGGCCGCGACGATCCCGATCGGCGTCGCATGGGTGGCCTGGGGTCAGCTCGTCGCCCTCGTCGCCGTCGCATACGCCGCGGTCATCGCCGACGACCTCGTCGCTTTGCGCGCGGGGCAGCACAGTTCCTACGTGTAGCAGTCGGTCCGGGCAGGCCATCGGGAACAATGGAGCGCTGTGTCTGTTGATGAGCTCGCCGTCGAACCACCCGCTGCCGCCCGTCGGTTGCTCGGTTCGATCCTGTGGTCGGGTGCGGTGGCGGTGCGGATCGTCGAGGTGGAGGCGTATGGGGGAGATCCGGCCGGGCCGTGGCCCGATCCGGCCTCGCACTCCGGACGCGGCCGCACCAAACGCAATATGGTGATGTTCGGCCCGCCCGGATTTCTCTACGTGTACGTCAGCTACGGCATGCACACCTGTATCAACGTGACCACCGGCCCGGACGGCACCGCGAGCGCGGCCCTGCTCCGCTCCGGTGAGGTCATCGCCGGACTGGACGAGGTGCGCGCCCGCCGCCCCACTGCCCGCAACGACGCCGGATTGGCAAGGGGCCCGGGCAATCTCGGTAGCGCGCTGGGAATCACCTTGGGCGACTACGGAACCGCGCTGTTCGATCCGGCCTCGGCGATCCGGCTCGAGCTGCGCAAGCCGCTGCCGAAGTCCGCGATCGCCGGCGGGCCGCGCGTCGGCGTCAGCCTGGCCGCCGACCGGCCGTGGCGTTTCTGGCTGCCCGATTCGGCCGCGGTCTCGGCCTACAAGCGCAGCCCGCGCGCGCCTTTGGCGCCGGAACGCGCGTCCTGACCTGCGGCGGAACAAATTTCGGCGGGTTGCGATGAATTCCGCGCCGGGGCGGCGTCTTATCAGGTGAACGCGCTACCGAGAGCGCGAACCGACCCGAAGGAAAAGATCATGGCCACCATCGCCGCCCCCGCCGTCGCCCGCCCGAGCAAGGTCCGCAACCGTGTCCTGTGGACCCTGCAGATCGTGCTCGGCCTGTTCTTCATCATCGCCTCCGGCGCGCCGAAGCTGGCCGGCCAGCAGGACGCCATCCGCGTCTTCAACGAAATCGGTTGGGGCGACTGGTTCCGCTACTTCACCGGCCTGGTTGAGGTCTCCGGCGGCGTCGGCCTGCTGGTGCCGCGGCTGAACGGCCTGGCGGCCGCCGGCCTGTCCATCACCATGGTGCTGGCCGCCGCCACCCAGGCATTCGTGATGGGCGCGCCCGCGATGGCGATCTTCCCGCTGGCGCTGGCCGCGCTGTTCGCCTGGATCGCCTACCAGCGCCGCGATGGCCTGATCGCCGCGCGGAACCTGTTCTCCCGGTGAGTAATACGCGATAAACGCGAAAGCGGCGGACCGCACGGTCCGCCGCCGTCGCGCGTTGTCACTCCGAAATGGGCTGGGACAGATCGTCTTCCGCGACGACCTGGTAGACGGCGTTCAGGGTCGGTTCGCTCACCAGGTCTTTGATCCGTTCGTAGCGGCGCATCTCGATGGGGTTCAGGCGCTCGAGCCAGGCCGGAATATCGGCCGGTTCGGCGTCTTCCATCAGCGCGATGGTGAGGATCTCGCGCGGGTCCTCGACATTGAGCGCGCTGATCACCCGGGTGCGCGGGTCACCGGGAACGGTTTCGTCCGGGATCCAGGCCTTCCGGAAGGTGGCGTAGTCGACGTCGTCGTTGAGGCGGCGGGACATGGCGGCGATCAGCATGGTGGACAAGCCCTCTCAGGTTTTCTTGCAGTGCAAGATAAACCCTAAACCAGTTTTTCTTGCGGTGCAAGAAAAACTTCGGGATGATCGAGGCATGGCTGATCGCAGAGCACGGCCACGAGCCGGGCTGACCAGGGAAAAGATCCTCGACGCCGCAATCGAATTCGTCGACGCGCACGGGCTCACCGCGCTGTCCACCCGCAAGCTCGGCGCCGCCATGGGCGTCGACGGCATGAGCCTGTACCACTACGTGCCGAACAAGGCGGCGCTGCTGGACGGCATGGTCGAGCGCCTGCTCGAACAGTCGCTGGCGGATTTGCTGCCCGCGCCCGGAACCTCTTGGCCCGATGCGGTTTCCGCGATGGCGCACGGATTCCGGACCACCCTGCTGCGGCATCCGGCGGCGCTCGGCATCATCGCCACCCGGCCGGTCAACTCACCCGGCGCCTTCCGCATCCTGGAATCCGGGCTCGCCGTGCTCTGCGATCAAGGCGTCGAACTCGGCAGGGCGATGGACATACTCAACGCGGTGATGATGTTCGTCATCGGGCACACCCTCGCCGAGGCCGGCGCGACCCCAGGTCACGAACAAGACGAGTCGGCCCCGGCCGAGGCGGATCCAGACGCCTACCCGCTGCTCGCCGCGGCCCTCGCCACCGGCGCCGGACTCGACTTCGAAACCCGCTTCACCGCGACCGTCGACATCCTGGTCCGCGGTTTCGCCGCTGGATAAAACCGTTGGCTTCGGCCTGCGTGGCCGGGCGAGACTGAACCTCGGATCGAACCGGAATTGTCGTGCGGAAAGATAGGACATCGTGAGCGGCGACATCATCGATGAATTGACCTGGCGCGGACTGATCGCACAGTCCACCGACCTGGACGCCCTGCGCGCGGCGCTGGCGGCCGGACCGCTGACCCTCTATGCCGGGTTCGATCCCACCGCCGCCAGCCTGCACGCCGGTCACCTGGTTCCGCTGCTCGCGCTCAAGCGGTTCCAGCGCGCGGGCAATCGCCCGATCGTGCTGGCGGGCGGCGCCACCGGACTCATCGGCGACCCGCGCGATGTCGGCGAGCGCACCATGAACTCCACCGACACCGTGGCCGAATGGGCGCAGCGGATCCGTTCGCAGCTGGAGCGCTTCGTCGACCTCGACGACTCGCCCACCGGTGCGGTCATCGCCAACAATATGGACTGGACCGGTCAGCTGAGCACCGTGGACTTCCTGCGCGATATCGGCAAACACTTCTCGGTGAACGTCATGCTGGCCCGCGACACCATCAAGCGGCGCCTCGACGGTGAGGGCATCTCCTACACCGAGTTCAGCTACATGCTGCTCCAGGCCAACGACTACCTTCAGCTGCGCCGCAAGTACGGCTGCGTATTGCAGGTCGGCGGTTCGGATCAGTGGGGCAACATCATCGCGGGCGTCGAACTGAACCGCCGCGTCGACGGTGCGTCGGTGCACGCGCTGACCGTGCCGCTGGTGACCTCGGCCGACGGCAAGAAATTCGGCAAGTCCACCGGCGGCGGCAGCCTCTGGCTGGATCCGGAGATGACCAGCCCCTACGCCTGGTACCAGTACTTCGTGAATACGGCCGATGCCGATGTCGTCCGGTACCTGCGCTGGTTCACCTTCCTGTCCCGCGCGGAACTCGACGAGCTGCAGAAGGCCACCGAGGAGCGCCCGCACGCGCGGGAGGCGCAGCGCAGGCTGGCCGCCGAGATGACCACCCTGGTGCACGGTGAGGCGAACACCCGCGCGGTGCAGCTCGCCAGCCAGGCCCTTTTCGGTCGCGGTGAACTGCGCGAATTGGACGAGTCGACGCTCGGCGCCGCATTGCGGGAGGCCGCGGTGGACGGCGGCGTCGCGGAAATCGGACCGGGCACGCCGAACACGATCGTGGATTTATTGGTGGCGACCGGTTTGTCGGAAAGTCGCGGTGCGGCTCGGCGCGCGGTGAACGAGGGCGGTGCGTCGGTGAACAACGAACGGATTTCCGATCTCGAATGGACGCCCGCGGAAGGCGATTACCTGCACGGTCGTTGGCTGGTGCTGCGCCGCGGAAAGCGGAACATCGCCGGGGTGCTGCGCGCCACCGGAAATTGATCTTGGTGGCTCGGCTCACAATTGTGTGGGCCGAGCCGCCGATCGGCCCCGCCGCGCGATCCTGACATGCGCAAACGCGGTCGCGTCCAGGCGATTTGACGTAGCGTTTCCGAACCCGTAACTTATTCCAGGTCAGAGCGACACGGACACCGACCCGGGCCCCAGCGGCCAGGGAAACGAGGTAGGACGAGGAGCGCCTGACCACCCCAGCAAGATCAGAAAGCTCGACCGAACTTGACTTCGTTCGGGCCTGAGGTTAGGCTGGAAAAGTTGCCTCACTGAAGATCCGGCTAAACCGGATCAGATGTTTGTGCGCCTGTTCTTTGAGAACTCAATAGTGTGTCGATGAATGTCAGTGCCAAATATTTTTGGTTCTGTTCCTCATACCCCCGTGTGAGGGATGGACATTTTTTGTCAGCTAATTTCCGGCTGGCGTTTTAGTTAGGTTTTCGGACTCTGGTTCGAGATACTTTTGATTCACCTTCGGGTGTTTCGTGAGTCTTCAACGGAGAGTTTGATCCTGGCTCAGGACGAACGCTGGCGGCGTGCTTAACACATGCAAGTCGAGCGGTAAGGCCCTTCGGGGTACACGAGCGGCGAACGGGTGAGTAACACGTGGGTGATCTGCCCTGTACTTCGGGATAAGCCTGGGAAACTGGGTCTAATACCGGATATGACCTCGGACTGCATGGTTTGGGGTGGAAAGATTTATCGGTACAGGATGGGCCCGCGGCCTATCAGCTTGTTGGTGGGGTAATGGCCTACCAAGGCGACGACGGGTAGCCGGCCTGAGAGGGCGACCGGCCACACTGGGACTGAGACACGGCCCAGACTCCTACGGGAGGCAGCAGTGGGGAATATTGCACAATGGGCGGAAGCCTGATGCAGCGACGCCGCGTGAGGGATGACGGCCTTCGGGTTGTAAACCTCTTTCGACAGGGACGAAGCGGGAGTGACGGTACCTGTAGAAGAAGCACCGGCCAACTACGTGCCAGCAGCCGCGGTAATACGTAGGGTGCGAGCGTTGTCCGGAATTACTGGGCGTAAAGAGCTTGTAGGCGGCTTGTCGCGTCGATCGTGAAAACTCACAGCTCAACTGTGCGCTTGCGGTCGATACGGGCAGGCTTGAGTACTGCAGGGGAGACTGGAATTCCTGGTGTAGCGGTGAAATGCGCAGATATCAGGAGGAACACCGGTGGCGAAGGCGGGTCTCTGGGCAGTAACTGACGCTGAGAAGCGAAAGCGTGGGTAGCGAACAGGATTAGATACCCTGGTAGTCCACGCCGTAAACGGTGGGCGCTAGGTGTGGGTTTCCTTCCACGGGATCCGTGCCGTAGCTAACGCATTAAGCGCCCCGCCTGGGGAGTACGGCCGCAAGGCTAAAACTCAAAGGAATTGACGGGGGCCCGCACAAGCGGCGGAGCATGTGGATTAATTCGATGCAACGCGAAGAACCTTACCTGGGTTTGACATACACCAGAAAGCGGCAGAGATGTCGCCCCCCTTGTGGTTGGTGTACAGGTGGTGCATGGCTGTCGTCAGCTCGTGTCGTGAGATGTTGGGTTAAGTCCCGCAACGAGCGCAACCCTTGTCCTGTGTTGCCAGCGGATTATGCCGGGGACTCGCAGGAGACTGCCGGGGTCAACTCGGAGGAAGGTGGGGACGACGTCAAGTCATCATGCCCCTTATGTCCAGGGCTTCACACATGCTACAATGGCCGGTACAGAGGGCTGCGATACCGTGAGGTGGAGCGAATCCCTTAAAGCCGGTCTCAGTTCGGATCGGGGTCTGCAACTCGACCCCGTGAAGTTGGAGTCGCTAGTAATCGCAGATCAGCAACGCTGCGGTGAATACGTTCCCGGGCCTTGTACACACCGCCCGTCACGTCATGAAAGTCGGTAACACCCGAAGCCAGTGGCCTAACCCCTTGTGGGAGGGAGCTGTCGAAGGTGGGATCGGCGATTGGGACGAAGTCGTAACAAGGTAGCCGTACCGGAAGGTGCGGCTGGATCACCTCCTTTCTAAGGAGCATCTGCACTGCTTGGTCCGAAGAGTCGGAACCGAGGGTGCCAGAGCCGTTCATGTCCTCGAATGCAGGACTGCGGTGCTCATGGGTGGAACGCTGACATGTGCCTCGAATGTGCCTGGGCTCCAAGGGGGTTCGGGTTCGGGGATGTAGTCGACACACTGTTGGGTCCTGAAAGAACAGGCGTTCTTTCCAGGCAAGAGATAACGACAGGATCGTGCCGTAGTCATACCGGCTCCGTGTGGGAGTGCTGGTGCTGCATCAGGTTTCGGTCTTGTGTGTTGTTTGAGAACTGCACAGTGGACGCGAGCATCTTTGTTTGTAAGTGTTTAAGGGCGTTCGGTGGATGCCTTGGCACCAGGAGCCGATGAAGGACGTAGGAGGCTGCGATAAGCCTCGGGGAGCTGTCAACCGAGCTGAGATCCGAGGATTTCCGAATGGGGAAACCCGGCACGAGTGATGTCGTGTCACCCGCCACTGAATATATAGGTGGTGTGGAGGGAACGTGGGGAAGTGAAACATCTCAGTACCCACAGGAAGAGAAAACAACAGTGATTCCGTGAGTAGTGGCGAGCGAAAGCGGAAGAGGCTAAACCGTGTGGATGTGATAGCCGGCAGGCGTTGTCCATGCGGGGTCGTGGGACTCATCTTCTTATCACTGCCGTGGTGAGCAGTAGTCAGAAAAGTTCGTGTTAGCTGAATTGGTCTGGGACGGCCAACCGTAGACGGTGAGAGTCCGGTAAGCGAAAACGCGTGCTCTACTGTGATGTGTTCCCGAGTAGCAGCGGGCCCGTGAAATCTGCTGTGAATCTGTCGGGACCACCCGATAAGCCTGAATACTACCTGGTGACCGATAGCGGACTAGTACCGTGAGGGAAAGGTGAAAAGTACCCCGGGAGGGGAGTGAAATAGTACCTGAAACCGTGCGCCTACAATCCGTCAGAGCCCTCCTTTGGTGGGGTGATGGCGTGCCTTTTGAAGAATGAGCCTGCGAGTCATCGGTGTGTGGCGAGGTTAACCCGTGTGGGGGAGCCGTAGCGAAAGCGAGTCCGAATAGGGCGTTTGAGTCGCACACTATGGACCCGAAGCGGAGTGATCTACCCATGGCCAGGGTGAAGCGACGGTAAGACGTCGTGGAGGCCCGAACCCACTTAGGTTGAAAACTGAGGGATGAGCTGTGGGTAGGGGTGAAAGGCCAATCAAACTCCGTGATAGCTGGTTCTCCCCGAAATGCATTTAGGTGCAGCGTTGCGTGTTTCACACTGGAGGTAGAGCTACTGGATGGCCTAGGGGGCCCACAAGCTTACCGAAGTCAGCCAAACTCCGAATGCCGGTGTGTGAGAGCGTGGCAGTGAGACTGCGGGGGATAAGCTTCGTAGTCGAGAGGGAAACAGCCCAGATCGCCGGCTAAGGCCCCTAAGCGTGTACTAAGTGGAAAAGGATGTGGGGTCGCGAAGACAACCAGGAGGTTGGCTTAGAAGCAGCCACCCTTGAAAGAGTGCGTAATAGCTCACTGGTCAAGTGATCCTGCGCCGACAATGTAGCGGGGCTCAAGTACACCGCCGAAGCCGCGGCACTCAGACATGTACCTGCTTTCGAGCCAGGTGTCTGGGTGGGTAGGGGAGCGTCGTGTAGCCAGGGAAGCGGCGGGGTGACCTAGTCGTGGAGGCTGCGCGAGTGAGAATGCAGGCATGAGTAGCGAAAGACGAGTGAGAAACTCGTCCGCCGAATGACCAAGGGTTCCTGGGCCAGGTTAATCCGCCCAGGGTGAGTCGGGACCTAAGGCGAGGCCGACAGGCGTAGTCGATGGACAACGGGTTGATATTCCCGTACCCGTGTATCCGCGCCCAATATCGAATCATCTGTGCTAACCATCCAAAAGCGGATGGACCTCCTTCGGGAGGCCGGAAGTGGCTGCATGGGATCCTGGGTGTAGTAGGTAAGCGATGGGGTGACGCAGGAAGGTAGCTGGGCCAGGTGATGGAATACCTGGTGTAAGCCTGTAGGGCGTCTGGTAGGCAAATCCGCCGGACATTTAGCCTGAGAGGTGATGCGTAGCCGATTGAGGCGAATTCAGTGATCCTATGCTGCCGAGAAAAGCCTCTAGTGAGTTGGTACACGGCCCGTACCCCAAACCGACACAGGTGGTCAGGTAGAGAATACCGAGGCGATCGAGAGAACTGTGGTTAAGGAACTCGGCAAAATGCCCCCGTAACTTCGGGAGAAGGGGGACCCGGACTGGTGAACACCCTTGCGGTGGGAGCTGGTTGGGGTCGCAGAGACCAGAGAGAAGCGACTGTTTACTAAAAACACAGGTCCGTGCGAAGTCGTAAGACGATGTATACGGACTGACGCCTGCCCGGTGCCGGAAGGTTAAGAGGACCGGTTAGCGCCCTTTGGGTGCGAAGCTGAGAATTTAAGCCCCGGTAAACGGCGGTGGTAACTATAACCATCCTAAGGTAGCGAAATTCCTTGTCGGGTAAGTTCCGACCTGCACGAATGGCGTAACGACTTCTCTGCTGTCTCAACCACAGACTCGGCGAAATTGCATTACGAGTAAAGATGCTCGTTACGCGCGGCAGGACGAAAAGACCCCGGACCTTCACTATAGCTTGGTATTGGTGTTCGGTACGGTTTGTGTAGGATAGGTGGGAGACTGTGAAGCGGGCACGCCAGTGTTCGTGGAGTCGTCGTTGAAATACCACTCTGGTCGTATTGGACTTCTAACCTCGGGCCATGATCTGGTTCAGGGACAGTGCCTGGTGGGTAGTTTAACTGGGGCGGTTGCCTCCTAAAATGTAACGGAGGCGCCCAAAGGTTCCCTCAGCCTGGTTGGCAATCAGGTGTCGAGTGCAAGTGCACAAGGGAGCTTGACTGTGAGACTGACAGGTCGAGCAGGGACGAAAGTCGGGACTAGTGATCCGGCACCGGCATGTGGAAGCGGTGTCGCTCAACGGATAAAAGGTACCCCGGGGATAACAGGCTGATCTTCCCCAAGAGTCCATATCGACGGGATGGTTTGGCACCTCGATGTCGGCTCGTCGCATCCTGGGGCTGGAGTAGGTCCCAAGGGTTGGGCTGTTCGCCCATTAAAGCGGCACGCGAGCTGGGTTTAGAACGTCGTGAGACAGTTCGGTCTCTATCCGCCGCGCGCGTCAGAAACTTGAGGAAGGCTGTCCCTAGTACGAGAGGACCGGGACGGACGAACCTCTGGTGTGCCAGTTGTCCTGCCAAGGGCACCGCTGGTTAGCTACGTTCGGAAGGGATAACCGCTGAAAGCATCTAAGCGGGAAGCCTGTTCCAAGATGAGGTTTCTCTCCCACTTGATGGGTTAAGGCCCCCTACAGACCATGGGGTTGATAGGCCGGAACTGGAAGCCCAGTAATGGGTGGAGGTGACTGGTACTAATAGGCCGAGGACTTACCAACAAAGAAGCTACGCGTCCACTGTGCGGTATCTGAAACAACACACGCACACCCTCGAACCCGGGGATCACCCTGTGGTTCGGGTGGGTGTGGATAGTTTCATAGAGTTACGGCGGTCATAGCGGTAGGGAAACGCCCGGTCCCATTCCGAACCCGGAAGCTAAGCCTGCCAGCGCCGATGGTACTGCACTCGACAGGGTGTGGGAGAGTAGGACACCGCCGGAACATCTTTCACGATAGGGGACCCAGATTCTGGGTCCCCTATCGGCGTTTCAGCACCCTGTCAGGTGCCTGCCGCACCCGGTATGTGCACCGCACATTCGATGTACAGGGTGTGGGGTTGGTGGACCGGGTGGGGGAACAGAATCACCTACGCAGACAAAGACAATTCACGCGGTATCGTTGCGGGGTCGCGGCGGATAGCGCACCTAGAAAGGGATCACCGTGTCGGATCAGAACGACGGCCGTAAGCCTTTCCGGCGCAGCGGCTCGTCCGATGGCCGCTCGTTCCAGAACCGCTCCGGCAGCGACCGCGAAGGCGACCAGCGCGGCGGATCCAACCGCCGCGGCGACGAAGGCCAGCGCGGCTTCAAACGCAGCGGCGATACCAACCGGCGCGGTGACAATGACCGAGGTGGCTACCAAAGCGGCCGCGGCAGCTCCGACGATCGAGGATTCCGGCGCGGCGGTGATTCCGGTGAACGCGGACCCAATCGGCGCGGCGATAACGACCGCGGCGGCTACCAAGGCGGCCGCGGCGAATCCGGCGACCGAGGTTTCCGGCGCGGCAATGATCCCGCCCCACGCGGTGGATTCAACCGCCGTGGTGATTCCGATTCGCGCGGCGGATTCAACCGCCGTGAAGAATCCGGCGGTGGTTTCCGCCGGGGTGGCGATGACCGCGGTGGCTTCAATCGCCGTGATGACTCGGGTGAGCGCGGCGGTTTCCGCCGAGGCGGTGCCGGTGGTGATCGTGGCGGTTTCGAGCGTCGCGGTGATTCTGGTTCGCGCGGTGGTTTCAACCGCCGTGAGGAATCCGGCGGTGGTTTCCGCCGGGGTGGCGATGACCGCGGTGGCTTCAACGGCCGTGACGATTCCGGTGAGCGCGGCGGTTTCCGTCGCGGTGGTGCCGGTGGTGATCGTGGTGGTTTCGAGCGTCGCGGTGATTCGGATTCGCGCGGTGGTTTCAACCGTCGTGACGATTCCGGTGAGCGCGGTGGTTTCCGCCGGGGTGGTGATCGTGGCGGTTTCGAGCGTCGCGGTGACTCGGATTCGCGCGGTGGTTTCAACCGTCGTGAGGACTCCGGTGAGCGCGGAGGTTTCCGTCGCGGCGGCGCATCGAGTGACCGCGGAGGCTTCGAGCGGCGCGGTGACGCCGATCAGCGTGGTGGTTCCGGTTCGCGCGGTGGATTCGACAGGCGCGGAACCTCGGGTCAACGCGGCGGTTCCGACCGGCAGGGTGATTCGGGTTCGCGCGGCGGATTCAACCGCCGGGACAACTCGGATGAACGTGGCGGATTCAGGCGCCAAAATGATTCCGGCGCAGCCGATTTCAATCGGCGCGGCGCAGAGGACTCGGGCGAGCGCGGTGGATTCAAACGACGCGGTGCCGCGGACCGGCAGGGTGGTTTCGACCGCCGAGATTCGGCCAAGCGCGGCGGCGACACAGGCGACCGCAGTGAGCCCATTCGCCGAAATGATTCCGACGCAGGCGATTCCAGCCGCCGGAATTCGAGCGAGCGTGGATTCGACCACGGTGGCGACGCGGGTGAACGCGGCGGCTTCGACCGTCGAAGTGATTCCGGCGCGGGTGATTCCGGCCGTGAGGATTCGGGCGAGCGTAACTTTGACCGCGGCGGTGACGTAGGCGATCGTGATGGATCCGACCGTCGAAGTGGCTCTGGCGCGGGTGATTCCGGCCGTGAAGATTCGGGCGAGCGTGGATCCGGTCGCGGCGGCGACGCAGGTGAACGTGGCGGCTCCGATCGTCGAAGTGATTCCGGCGCAGGTGATTCCGGTCGTGAAGATTCGGGCGAGCGTGGATCCGGTCGCGGGGGTGACGCGGGTGAACGTGGCGGCTTCGACCGTCGAAGTGATTTCGGCGCGGGTGATTCCGGCCGTGAGGATTCGGGCGAGCGTGACTTTGACCGCGGCGGTGACGTAGGCGATCGTGGTGAATTCGACCGTCGAAGTGATTCCGGTGCGGCTGATTCCGGCCGTGGGGATTCGGGCGAGCGTGAGTTCGGTCGCGGCGGTGACGCGGGTGAGCGTGACGGCTCCGATCGTCGGAGTGATTCTGGTGGGAATTCGGGCGACGAGTACGGATCAGATCGCGGCGCTGCCGTCGGCGAGCGCGGTGGGTTCAACCGTCGAAGTGACTCTGGTGCGGGTGATTCCGGTCGTGAGGGTTCGAGCGAGCGTGACTTTGATCGTGGGGGTGACGTAGGCGAGCGTGGTGGATCTGATCGTCGGAGTGATTCCGGTCGTGAGGATTCGGGCGAGCGTGGGTTCGGTCGCGGCGGTGACGCGGGTGAGCGTGGTGGATCCGATCGTCGGAGTGATTCCGGTGGTGGGGATTCGGGCGAGCATGGGTTCGATCGCAGTGCTGCCGTCGGCGAGCGCGGTGGGTTCGACCGTCGAAGTGACTCTGGCGCGGTTGATTCCGGTCGTGAGGATTCGGGCGAGCGTGGATCCGATCGTGGGGGTGACGTAGGCGAGCGTGGTGGATTGAACCGTCGGAGTGATTCCGGTGCGGGTGATTCCGGCCGTGAGGATTCGGGCGAGCGTGGGTTCGATCGCAGTGCTGCCGTCGGTGGGCGCGGTGGGTTCGATCGTCGGAGTGATTCCGGTGCGGGTGGTTTTGGTCGTGGGGATTCGGGTGAGCGCGGCTTCGAGGGAGGTGGCGACGTGAATGAGGGTGGTGGATTCGGGCGTCGGGGTGCGTCCGGTGCAAGTGATTTCGATCGGTCCGGCGCTGGCGAACGGGGGGGTGACGTGAACGAGCGTGGTGGATTCAAACGGCGTGGTGCCGCGGGGTCGCGTGGTGATTCGGATCGTGAGGATTCGGGTGAGCGCGGGTTCAAGCGCGGTGGGGAGCGGGGGTACGACCGGCGCTCGGATTCGGGTGAGCGTGGTGGATTCGCGCGGGGCGGTGACGACGGGGCGGACCGGCGGCGCGGGGGCGAGGGTGCGCGGGGTGGCCGCTCACTCGATCGCAGGCCGCCGCGGCCCGAGGAGCCGGATCTGCCGGATGACGTGCAGGCCACCGAATTGGATATGGCGGTTCGCCGGGATCTGCTGAGCCTGGACAAGAGCAATGCCGAGACGGTGGCGCGGCATCTGGTGATGGCGGCGCGGCTGATCGACGACGATCCGGGGCTCGCGCTCGCACATGCCCGAGCGGCTCGGCAGCGGGCGGGCCGGATCGCGGTGGTCCGCGAAACCGCCGGCGTCACGGCATATCACGCGGGCGAATGGGCGGAGGCGCTGTCCGAGCTGCGTACCGCGCGCCGGATGTCCGGCGGGTCTGGTCTGCTCGCGGTGATGGCCGACTGCGAACGCGGTCTCGGTCGTCCCGAGCGCGCCATCGAATTGGGGCGCAGTGACGAGGCGCGTGCGCTGCGCGGCGACGAGGCGATCGAACTTCGCATCGTCGTGGCGGGCGCCCGGATGGACATGGGCCAATACGACCAAGCCGTGGTCACCCTGCAGACTCCGGATCTCGATCCGGCCCGCACGGGTTCGGCCCACGCCCGCCTCTTCTACGCCTACGCCGACGCCCTCGTCGCGGCGGGCCGCACCGACGAGGGCCTCACCTGGTTCCTCAACGCCGCCTCCGCCGACCTCGACAGCGAAACCGACGCCGAAGAACGCGCCGCCGAACTGACCGGCGAAACCTACGAACTGGGCGACGACTACCAGTAACGAGGGGCTACCGCTCCCGAGTTCTCGGGATATGTCGAGTGCCGCTGCTTCGCGCTTCGGGCGATGACGGGCATGTCCGGGAACTGTCCCTGGACACGAGGTTTGGCGACTGGACGCCCTCGGACTCCCGAACCTGGGGAGTTTCGAGGGTTCGCCGCCCTCGAGCTCCCGCCAGGGGTGGAGTTCGCGGTTAGGTTGTGATTTCCCGGCGTGTGATGGTCAACTCGGAAGCTGAGTGTTTGCACGAGACATCATGGTGTGCGTCGAACAGGTAGTTGTTGTCTAACTGTGAGCGACAATTTGGATCCGCGTCCGGTGTTGTCGCTCAGAGTTAGACAACAACTACTGCCCAACACCGACCACCGGCGACTTTATGGTTATCTTTGCGCGTAGAAGCAACCCTGCCCGGTGAATGCTGGCGACGACAGCCATCGCCTCGGTCCTAGCCGGGCCAAGCGGATCCGTTGGCCTGAACGTCAGAGACTCCGTCGGCGCACGTTCGGTGGTATGTGGCCACAGGGGGTTTCGGCCTGTCCCGTCGGGACGAAACTGGCTTAGTCCCAACAGATCCCCGAATCAATCGCCTGGTTCTGAAGCTCTGGTATGCCTAAGCTCGGTGGGTGAGCTTGGAATGGGAACAGGTAATTGTTCATTCAGTGGATCCGGTGGCCTTGGGGCAGTGGTGGGCTGAGGCTCTGGGGTGGGTCGTGGTCTACTCCTCCGACGACGAGTTCGAGATCCGTCCGGAGCCGGATCGCCTGCCGGGGTTGGATTTCGTCCGGCTCGATGAGGCCAAGAAGGTGAAGAGCCGACTCCATCTCGACTTCCGGCCCGATGACCAGGCCGCCGAGGTGGCTCGTCTGCTGGCCCATGGTGCACAGCATGTTGATATCGGCCAAGGTGATCAATCATGGGTCGTATTGGCGGACCCCGAAGGTAACGAATTCTGCGTCCTCGGCCAACGACATCAATAGGGGTCTCCTCTGGAGCGGGGTGCCATCCATGCGGGGATTTGGCTAGGCTGAGTCGGCCGAAGGCGAGCACGTCGGGACTGGGAGGGGATTGTCTTGTTGGGCAGGGTATTTCGTTGTCTATTGGTTTTCCTGCTGGCCTCGGCCGCGGTTGACGGCGGTGCCCGAGCCGAACCGGCGCCATCGCAACCGGCGTCGGTGGTCGTGACCTTGCCCGAGCCGAGCGGCACCGATGCGATCGGTGTGGTGGATCTGCATCTGATCGATCCGTCCCGTCACGATCCGTATGTCCCGGCTCGCGCACGCGAGTTGATGGTCAGCATCTGGTACCCCGCCGCCGATCGGGCGGCAATGCCGGTGCGGCCCTGGTTTTCCGAACAGATGGGCCGGGCCTACACGGACGGCTTGGCCCAGATCGGTCCACCGGCCACGGGGTCGTGGACGTTGGCGCCCAGCCACGGTCGGATCGATGCGGCCGCGGACAGCGCCGGTGGGCGACGGCCGGTCGTGTTGTTCTCTCCCGGCATGGGCATGCCACGAGAGGCCAGTACCGCACAGGCCGAGGATCTCGCCAGTCACGGATTCGTTGTGGTCGCCATGAGCCACACCCACGAATCGCTGGCGACCGAATTCCCCGGCGGACGGCTCGAAAAGAACATGCTGCCGCAGGCCCAGGACGTCGAACAGCTCGAGGCGCAAATCGGACAGGCGATGGAGGTCCGCGTCGCCGACACGCGCTTCGTACTCGACCGGCTGGCCGACCTCGGCACGGGCGCCGACCCGGACGCCGACGGGCATCCGCTGCCCGCGAACCTCGCCGGAATACTCGACCTGTCGAAGGTCGCGATGTTCGGGCATTCACTCGGTGGCGCCACCGCGGCCCAGGTGATGCACGACGATCGGCGCGTCGTCGCCGGGGTGGATCTGGATGGCTCCCTGTGGGGTTCGGTGCTCACCGACGGATTGGACCGTCCGTTCGTACTGATCGGCGGCACCGATCACGGACGAGCACAGGACACCGGCTGGCAGCAATTCTGGGCCGCCGATCGCGGACCGAAACTGGAATTCCGGCTCGACGGCTCACAGCATCACTCGTTCTGCGACAACCAGCTGATCGTTCCCGTCCTGGCCGCCGCGGGCATCGTGCCCGCCGATTTCGCCGCCAAGATGGTCGGCACCATCGACCCGCGGGACTCGCTCGATCTGCAGCGCGGCTACCTGCGCGGCTTCTTCGACACGACACTCGGCCGATACGACGATCTCCCGAAAGCCCCGGACACCTTGCTGCACCCGGAAATGATCCCGGTTCCGTAGGCGCTAGGCCGATCAGGCTCGATAGATCTGACCAGCCCGTCGGCGCTGGTCCTCGGGAATCTCCACTGATCGCTGATAGACGCGAATTGTGCGTTCGGCAGGGCATTTTCGAGGCTGATGCTGCCGAAGATCGAATGGCCGAACGGTATTCGAGTTCCTGCTGCCCGTCGGCTACTCGCGGACGACCGCGGCCGCCGGACGGACACTCTCGGCGTAAACGCCTGCCGCTCAACCGATTTGCCGCCCGGCTGAACCGTATCTTCGCCCGGTTGAGACGCGCTCGAGCCGCAGCGGATTTTCGCCGGATGCGCCGCCGTCAGGATTGCGTCATCGACCGCGACGAAAGCGAAGACATGGCAAGCATCTCCGCAATCCAATCCGATATTTCTCGCATCAAAGAGGTTGCCTGGGGCCTGGTTTCGACGGCAGCGCTGGTTACGGCCGTCGATCTCGGTATCGCGGGTGCGCTGGCGGCGGGGCCGCGCACCGCGGCGGCCCTGGCGACGGAGCTCGACGCGGACCCTGTCGCGCTGGCGCAGCTATTGGATGCGCTTGTCGCACGCGGGGTTTTCGACCGATCCGATGACGGCGCGTACGGCAACAACGGGTTGTCGAACCTGTTGCGCGAGGACGATCCCAATAGCGTGACGTACCTGGTCCGCTGGATCGGTCACCCGATTTTCTGGCGGCTGTGGCCGCATCTGCGGGAGGCCGTGCAGGAGGGGAAGCCGCAGTCGACGGCGGTGCTCGGCAGCGATTTCTTCCGCTACATCCACACGAACGAGCCTGCGGCCGTGGTGGTTTTCACCGCGGCGATGACCCAGGCCAGCGCGCACACCTCCGATGCGGTGGTTCAGGCGCTCGGCTTGTCCGGCACGGAGACGGTGGCCGATATCGGCGGCGGACAGGGCAGACTACTGTGCACGGTATTGGAGGCTTATCCGAACGCAAGCGGCTATCTGCTGGACCTGGAAGGCGTTGTCGCTCAAGCGCTTCCGGAACTGCGGACCGGGGCGCTCGCCGGGCGGGCCACCGTGCTCGCCGGTGACTGCCGCGCGGATATACCCATCGAGGCAGATGTCTACATTCTCAAGAACATTCTCGAATGGGATGACGACAGCACCGTGAAAACCCTGGAGAACGTGCGGCGCAACGCGCGACCGGGCGCCCGGGTGCTGGTGGTGGAGACGCTGACGGATCATACGCCGGAGCCGGTGGTCACCTCGGCACTGGACATGCTGCTGCTGTTGAACGTCGGTGGGCGCAAACATAATTCGCATCACGTCGCCGAACTCTTCGAGCGCGTCGGCATCCGCTTCGACGGCGTGCGGTCGACTGGAACTTTCCTCGCCCTCGTCGAGGGCGTCGTACCGGAAGGCGGTCGCTGACATGGGAATCCGTCTCGATGATCGGGTTGCGCTGGTCACCGGCGCCGCGTCGGGTATCGGCGCGGCGGCCGCGGTGGTGCTCGCCGCGGCGGGCGCGCGGGTGGTGCTCGCCGATCTGCAGGATTGCGCCGAGGTGGAGCGCGCGGTCAAAGACGTTGGCGGCGAGGCGATCACGGTGCGCGCGGACGTTTCGCGGGCCGCTGACGCGCAGGCGATGGTGGATAGGGCAGTGGAGCAGTTCGGGCGGCTCGACTGCGCGTTCAACAACGCGGGCGTCGAGGGTATGGCCGAACGGGAAATCCACGAGGCGGACGAGTCGGCGTGGGATCACGCGCTCGCGGTGAACCTCAAGGGCGTCTGGCTGAGCATGAAGTACGAGGTGCCGGCGATGCTGCGCGGCGGTGGCGGCGCGATCGTGAACGGCGCGTCGGTGGCGGCCATGGTGGCCTTCGACAAGAACGGTTCGTATGTCGCGAGTAAGCATGCGGTGGTCGGGTTGACCAAGACCGCGGCGCTGGAGTACGCCGATCGCGGTATCCGGGTGAACGCGGTGTGTCCCGGTGTGGTGCGCACCCCGTTCCTGGAGCGGTTCACCGGCGGCGTGCCGGAGGTGGAGGCGCGGTATACGGCGATCGTGCCGATGGGTCGCATGGCGACGCCGGAGGAGATCGCGAAGGCGGTGTTGTGGCTGGTCTCCGCGGAATCGTCGTATGTGACCGGGCACGGCTTGGTGATCGACGGCGGTCTGGTGGCTCGGTAGGGAAGCGCAGTGGAATCGCGTGTGGTGATCACCGGTATGGGTGTGCTGGCGCCGGGCGGTGTCGGCGTCAACGAGTTCTGGAAGCTGCTCGGCGACGGACGCACCGCGACCCGGCGGATCACGCTGTTCGATCCGGCGCCGTTCCGCTCCCAGGTGGCCGCCGAAATCGATTTCGTCCCAGCCGAACACGGGCTCACCGAGGAGGATGCGTCCCGGCTCGATCGGGCAACCCAGTTGGCGCTGGCGGCGGTTCGGGAAGCGCTCGGGTCCGGGCGCACCTTCGATCCGCATCGCACGGGCGTGACCATCGGTACGGCGGTCGGCGCCACGATGGGTTTGGAGCGGGAGTACCGCGTGGTCAGCACGGAGGGCCGCGACTGGCTGGTGGATCATCGGCTGGCGGTCGGGCATTTGTACGACTATTTCGTCCCGAGTTCGATCGCGGCGGAGGTCGCCCGCCGCACCGGTGCGCGAGGTCCGGTCGAGATCGTGTCGACCGGATGCACGTCCGGAATCGATGCCGTCGCGCATGCCGCCGAACTCATCCGGGACGGCATGGCCGACACGATGATCGCCGGTGCGACCGATGCGCCGCTTTCGCCCATCACCACAGCGTGTTTCGACGCCATCAAGGCGACGACACCGCGCAACGACGATCCCGAGCACGCCTCGCGGCCGTTCGACCGCACCCGCAACGGGTTCGTGCTCGGTGAGGGCGCCGCGATATTCGTGCTGGAGAAATACGATTCGGCGCGGGCGCGCGGCGCCGAAATCCTGGCCGAGCTGGCCGGTTACGGTTCCCGCTGCAATGCCTTCCACATGACGGGTCTGCGTCCGGACGGGCGGGAGATGGCGGCGGCGATCCGGACGGCGCTGGACCGGGCGCGGGTCGATCCCGGCGATATCGACTACATCAGCGCGCACGGCTCCGGCACCAAACAGAACGACTTGCACGAAACCAATGCGGTGAAGCGCGTTTTCGGGGCTCGCGCGTACGACGTTCCGATGAGTTCGATCAAGTCGATGATCGGTCATTCGCTCGGCGCGATCGGTTCGCTGGAGATCGCGGCGTGTGTTTTGGCGATCGGTGACAATGTGGTCCCGCCGACCGCGAATCTTCGTGAGCCGGACCCGGATTGCGATCTCGACTACGTGCCGGTCACCGCGCGGGAGTGGCGGACCGATGTGGTGCTGACCGTCGGCAGCGGCTTCGGCGGATTCCAGTCCGCGATGGTGTTGCGCGCACCGGGGAGGCGGTAGCGGTGCGGGCGGTGGTGACCGGGCTCGGCATCATGGCGCCGAACGGGATGGGGGCCGAGAAGTATTGGGCCGCAACGCTGGACGGGGAGATGGGGATCCGCCGGATCCGTCGTTTCCAACCGGACCGGTATCCGGCGCGGCTGGCCGGGGAGGTGATCGATTTCGTTGCCGAGGAACATATTTCGGGTCGGCTGCTGCCGCAGACCGATCACATGACCAGACTTGCTCTCGGCGCGGCCGATTGGGCGCTGGGCGATGCGGAGATCGATGTCCGCGAGGGCGACGGTTTCGATGTCGGCGTGGTAACCGCAAGCAGCGCGGGCGGTTTCGAGTTCGGGCAGCGGGAGTTGCAGAACCTGTGGAGCAAGGGCGGTTCGTATGTGAGTGCCTACCAGTCGTTCGCGTGGTTCTATGCGGTGAACACCGGTCAGATCTCGATCCGGCACGGATTACGCGGCCCCAGTGGGGTTCTCGTCGCCGATGACGCTGGCGGGCTGGCGGCGGTCGCACAGGGCCGCCGCCTCGTCGGCCGGGGCACACCGGTGGTGGTCTGCGGTGGCGTCGACGGCGTCATCTGCCCGTGGGGTTGGGCCGGTCACCTCGCGAGCGGGCGGCTCAGCGTATCCGACGATCCGTGTGCCGCGTACCTGCCGTTCGATGCGCGGGCGAGCGGATATGTGCCGGGTGAGGGCGGTGCGATCCTGGTCGTCGAGGACGCCGATCATGCGCGGCAACGCTGTGCCGCAAGGTGTTACGGCGAGATCGCCGGATACGGCACCACCTTCGACCCCGACACGGGGGATCCGTGTGGTCTGCGACGCGCGATCGAATCGGCGCTGGCGGCGGCGGATTCGGAACCGTCCGATATCGATGTCGTCTTCGCCGACGCCGCGGCCTCGGTGCCGCTGGACACCGCGGAGGCGCTGGCGCTCGCGGCGGTCTTCGGCCCCGGCGGCGTACCGGTGACCGCGCCGAAGACGCTGATCGGCCGTCTGGGCGCGGGTGGTGCCGCGCTGGATCTGGCCACCGCGCTGTTGTCGTTGCGGGACAACGTGGTTCCGCCGACCCGCAATGTGGCGCCCGCCGCGGAATACGACATCGATCTGGTGGTCGGCGCCGCGCGGCCGATGCCGCTGAACGCGGCGCTGATACTCGCTCGCGGCCATGGCGGCTTCAATTCCGCCATGGTGGTGCGCCGATCAACACAGTAGAAGGGAGAAACCGCCATGCGGCTCGACGAACTCATCGCGATATTGCGTCGCTGCGCCGGCGCCGACGAGGACGTGGTCCTGGACGACACCATCGTCGACACCGATTTCGAAAGCCTCGGCTACGACTCCATCGCGCTGCTCGAGGTGACCTCGGATATCGAGCGATCACAGCACATCGAACTGGGCGACGACGCCATCAAGGTCACCACCACACCGCGCGAGGTTCTCGCGCTGGTGGCCGAACGCGGCGCATGACGGGAAGGAGAAATGATGCCCGACAACCTCGCCCAGATTTTCGCGGCGGCGGAACTCATCGATTTGTCGAGCGATATCGGCGATCACGCCGAGGGACCGTTCACCACCCGAATCGATGCGCTCGAACCCGAACCGGGCGCGGATTTCTTCTGCGCCAACGTATTACCCAAGATCGCGGCGCACGCGGTCGGCAGGCTGAACGCGGCCGATTTCCCGGACAGCGCCTTTCTCCGCCATGAAATGGTGCACGCCTCCGTGCACGCCGGATCGCATATCGACGCACCGGGCCATTACGGTCCGGCGGCGGACGGTGTGCGGCGCGATATCAACGATGCGCCGCTGCGTTCCTTCTACGGGCCCGGTGTGCTGTTCGATCTGGCGAAACCGGACGGCGAGATCGTCACCCGGGCCGATATCGAATTGCCGGAGGGCACCGCGCCGGGATCCATCGTGCTGATCCGGACCGGCGGTGACAAGGCGATCGCGGCGGAGGCGATCGAATATCTGCTGGATGCCGGAATAACCGTAATCGGTACGGACGGTGCGAGTTTCGACGGTCCGTTCGAGCCGATGATCGAACGTTTTCTGGCGGGTGACCGTGCCGCGCTGTGGCCGGCGCATGTGCTGGGGCGGCACCGCCCGTATTACCAGATCGAGCGGTTGGCGAATCTGGACAAGCTGCCCGCCGCCGGATTTTTCGTCATCGCATTACCCGTCCTGATCGCGGGCGCCACCGCCGCGTGGACCCGCGCCATCGCTGTGCTCCAATCCTGATCGGGAGAAAGACAATGCAGGTCATCACTCGCTCCGTAATCGTCGACGCGCCCGTCGACGTCGTCTACGAGGTTTCCAATCGCATCGATCAGTGGCCGCAGATGATCCCCGAATATTTGAAATCGGAGATCCTGCGCCGCGAGGGCCGCAAGATCTGGTTCCGGTTGACCAACGCCGACAATCTTTCCTGGGTGTCGTGGCGGATGCTGTATCCGCCGTTGATCGCGTACGCGGAGCGGTACGAGCCGCTGGCGCCCTTCACGTTCAACCATCTCACCTGGGTCTATCAGCCGCTGCCCGGATATCGCAGCCAGATGACCTGGGATATGTACTTCGAACTCGTCGAGGACAAGCGCGCCGAGGAACCGCAGTGGCGGGAGCGGATGGCCGAGCACACCGCCGCCAATCAGGAGGCGGTGCGCGATTACATCGAATCGCTTGTCGGCGAGCTCGGCGCGTGATGAATACCGTTGAACGGGTGCCGGTGCTGGTCGTCGGCGGCGCGGTGAGCGGGCTGACGATGGCCGCGTTCCTGGCGCGGCACGGGGTCGGCTGTCTGCTGGTGGAGCGGCGCGACCGTCTTTCCCGGCATCCGCGGATGAGCGATATCGGGCCGCGGGCGATGGAGTTGTTGCGGGCCTTGGGAATTCAGGACCGGATCCGGCCGCTGGACGAGGAGCGGGAGAGCACGATCCTGCGGGTCGAAACGCTGGCCGGACGCGAAATCGATCGGTATTCGATGGGCGGGCCGGAGGAATTCGGCGGGCTGACGCCGGAAAAGCAGGTGTGGTGCGATCAGGATCAGCTCGAACCGATTCTGCGGCAGCGGGCCGTCGAATTCGGCGCCGGGATCCGATTCGGCACGGAGCTAACCGGATTCGAACAGGACGAGCGGGAGGTGCGGGCCGAGCTGCGCGACACCGTGACCGGGCGCCGCGTCAGCGTGGTCGCCGACTATCTGATCGCGTGCGACGGTTCGGGCAGCCCGGTCCGTGAGGCGCTCGGAATCGGTTGCGCCGGACCGGGATTGCTCGCATTGCAGGCGGGCATCCTGTTTCGCGCGGACCTGACCGCGGCGCTGCGCGGCCGGAGTTTCGTGCTGTGCATGGTGAACGATCTGGACGCGTCCGCCGCCGGTGTCCGGTTGAATATTCTGCTCGAACGCAACCTGAATCGCTGGACGCTCAGCGTTCCGCACGATCCGGCGACCGATCCGGAGCTGTCGGAGCGGCGCTGCGCCGAACTGGTCCGGCGCGCGGTGGGCGATCCGGATCTCGCGGTCGAAGTACTGGGCGTTGACATCTGGCAGATGCGGGCGTTGCTGGCCGACACCTTCCGGCGCGGGCGGGTGTTCCTGGTGGGCGACGCCGCGAAAACCTTGCCGCCCACCGGTGGTTACGGCGGCAATTCCGGTATCGATGACGCACACAATCTCGCGTGGAAGCTGGCGTTCGTGCTGGCGGGCAGGGCAGCGCCGGATCTGCTGGACAGTTACGAGGTCGAACGAAAACCGGTCGCGCAGTTGCTGATCGAGGATTCCGTCGTTCGGGCGGGTCTGCTCATCGCGGGTTCCGCGGAGGGCGGGTCGCGCCAGCCCGGCAACCGGCCGAGTAAGGCGAGCATCTGCCTCGGCTATCGGTATCGTGCGGGCGCGCTGATTCCGGAGGAGCCCGATGCCGGGGATGCGACGGAGGATCCGCGTAAGCCGACCGGCCGGCCCGGTACGCGGGCCGCGCATGTTGTGCTGATGCGAGATGGCCGGGAGATTTCGACATTGGATTTGTTCGGCTCGGATTTCGTGCTGCTCACCGGTTCGGATGGCTGGGAGCGGGCCGTGGACGGGCTCGGCGTTGTGGTGCACCGGATCGGGGCGCAGCTGATCGATGTGGAGGGCCGGTGGGCCGAGGCGTACGGGGTGACCGAGTCGGGGGCGGTGCTCGTGCGGCCCGACGGTTTCATCGCTTGGCGCAGCCGAAACGCCGCGGCGGACGACGCGCCGGCGACCGTGCTCCGGTCGATTCTCGGTGTGGCTCAACCGGTGTCCAGCTCCGAGAGGTAGCGGGCGACCATGGGCGGCAGCGTCATCGGCTTGCGCTCGGTGGCGACACGCGCGGTCACCATGCCGGAATCGATCAGGCTCAGCAGCGCGATCTCGGTTTGCGTCGGCGTGGTCGGCGCGAGCGTCATCACGTCGTCGATGTCGAACGGGCGGTCCCGCAGCGCGATGACGCTGCGCAAGACGGTGCGCTCGACGGCGTCGAGGTCGCGGTAGACGGCATCGATGCGGTAGAACAGGTCGAATCCCAGATTGGCCAGATCCGAAAGGCGCACGGCGTCATCGGGATTCATGATCCGCCTGCGGAGATGTTCGAGCGGGTACCTCGGCGAGACGGTCAGCCGGTCGCCGATGAACCGGATGGCCAGGGGGAGCGCGCCGACGATTTCTATCAATTGTTCGGCCGCGCGTTGCTCCCGTTTGATCCGGTCGGCCCCGACGATGGCGGCGAGCAGGTCGAGGCCGTCGCGGACGGACAGCGGGTCGAGCAGGCATTTGTCCACGCCGAACAGGCCGGTGAGCGGGCGGCGGGCGGTGATGATGGTCGCGGATCCGAGGGGCAGATGCGGCACGATATCGGCGCCGCGGTGCAGATTGTCGAGGACGACGAGGATGCGCCGCCCGCGGGTGATCGAGCGGAAGAGCGAGACCGCGCCCGCGAGGGTCGCGGGTAGCTCGCGGTCGCCGATGCCGAGCGCGCGCAGCACATCGGAGAAGGCGTCGAGCCCGGACCGCGCGGTGTCCTCGAGATCGATGTGCAGCTGGCCGTCGGGAAATGATCCGGCCACCGCGTGCGCGATGGTGAGTGCCGCCGCGCTCTTGCCGACGCCCGGCATACCGTGCACGCAGATCGTCCGCGGCGAATTCCGGGTGAGCAGATCGACGGCCGCGTCGACGGCGTGCCGATGCCCGACGAAATCCGGCACCATCGGGGGGAGCTGGGTCAGCTTGAGCGGTTCACCGCGGATATCGCCCGGCGCCGCGGGAACCGGGCCGAGGTTGCCGCGCAGGATGTCCTGTTGCAGCTGCCGCACCGGCTGGCCCGGTTCGATGCCCATCTCGTCGGCGAGCCGGGTGCGCAGCTCGCGGTAGACGTTCAATGCCTCCGAACGCCGGCCCGAGCGGGCCAGCGCCGCCATCAGCGTTTCGTGGAAACCCTCGTGATACGGGTTCTGTTCGATGTGGAATTTCAGTTCGCCGATCACCTCGTCGAAGCGCCCGAGCCGCATCTCGGCGCGCAGGCGCATCTCGATCACCTGCCGATTGCGTTCCTCCAGCCAGGCCACCCGGTTGCGCAGCCGCTTGCCGAGGATGACGTTGCGCAGCGGCGCGCCGTGCCAGCACGACATGGCCTGGCCGAGGTAATCGCTTGCCTCGGCCAGTTTTTCGGGTGAGTCCTCGGCCATGCCCGCGCGCAGCAGGCCGGCGCCGCTGTCGGCCAGCCGCTCGAATTCGTCCAGATCCAGGTAGGCGTCGTCGAGCCGCAGCGAATAGCCGCCCTGCCTGGTGACGATCAGGTTCTCGCCGCCCTTGCCGAGTATTTTCCGGAGCTCGTAGATATAGGTGTGTACCGTCCGGCTCGGTGTTGCGGAGCTCGGCAGGCGCCAGAGTTCGTCGACGATCCATTCGATCGGCACCGTGCGTCCGTGCTCGATGGTGAGCAGGGCCAGGATGCTTCTGATCTTCGGTTGCCTCGGCGTGATGTCGATATCGTCGAATTCGACCGAGAACTCACCGAGAACCGTGAAGTTCACAGGGATTCCCCCGTTCAGTTGCCGGCGCGGGGATTTCGCGCGGAGAAAAGACAGACGACGCCCGAGCGGGCGATCCGGACTTCCGTGAAACGCGCTGCCAATTCGGTTGCCAGATCTTCGATGCGGTCCGCGCTGTTGCTGAAGGAGTTGCGGCGGTTGAGGCGTCGCTGCAGCGCGGACGACACCGCGTTGTGTCCTGGATCGGCGCCGAGGACGGTGCTGCCGAACAGTCGGCCGCCATCGTCGAGCAGGGGCGCGAGATTGTCGAAGACGGCGGCCTTCCGGTGGACGGCACCGGGCAGGCAGTGCAGCAGAAAGTTCATGCCGATCGAATCGAACTGTGCGGCACCGAGATCCAGAGGTTTGAACACGTCGCCGACTACCGTGGCCGGACGGTAGCGCCGGATTCGCTTGGCCGCCACGGCCAATGCGCCCGCGCTGAGGTCGACGAGCGTGATCGACGGTGTGGCCGTGGGAAATCGGCAGTTGCCGAGGAACCAGCCGGTGCCGGGACCGACGTCGAGGTGGCGGGCGCCGACCTGATCGTTGTAGTGCGCCAACATCTTCGAGCGTGGGCAGCGCCAGACCCAGCGGCTGATCAGACCCAGCACCAGCCAGTCGTAGACGGCCAGCATGCGAGCGTGGTACGGCGCTATCCCGGCCTGGATGCGCGCCTCGATCGCCGCCGGGTCGTCTCCGGATTCGCTGAAATCCACGGTGTTGAATTCCACTGTGCGGCCTCTGCTTTGTGCTGACGCGGACTGCATCTGGATGCTGCGATATTGCGCGCCGATGTCGAGATCCCAAGGGCTCGTACCGGATTCATCGTAGACGATGTATCTGCATCCGAGATAGTGCCGATCGGATTCGGCATGGTGCGGGCGTACCACTGATCGACACGTTTTAACGTCGGTTGCGGTTCACCGGTGAAATCGCGGCCGCCCGCGACGCGGTCGGCTCCGGATCGGGGCGCTGGCGTATGGTGCGGATGATTCGAGCCGATACGGGTATGGATTTGGAGTGAGGGTGTGACGCGACTACGGGACCGCTACGCGGCATTGCTGCTCGATCTGGACGGGACGCTTTATCGCGGTCCCGTCGTGATCGATGGCGCACCGCAGGCGCTGGCGAATTCGGGCGCGTCGCAACGATTGATCTATGTCACGAACAATGCGAGCCGTCGCCCTGGACCGGTGGCCGAACATCTCGCCGAACTGGGCTACCCCGCCACCGATGCCGACGTGGTGACCAGCGCGCAGGCGGCGGCCCGGCTGCTGGCCGAGCGGCTGGACACCGGTGCGACGGTGCTCGTCGTCGGCACCGACGATCTGGCCGCCGAGGTGGCCGCGGTCGGTCTGCACCCGATTCGCCGCTTCGACGGCGTCGCCCCGGCCGCGGTGGTGCAGGGACATTCGCCGAACACCGGCTGGCCCGACCTGGCCGAGGCGGCGTATGCGGTGCGCGCCGACGCGCTGTGGATCGCCGCGAACACCGACAAGACCCTGCCGAACGAGCGCGGACTGGCGCCCGGAAACGGCGCGATGGTCGCCGCGCTGCGGGCCGCGACCGACCGGGAACCGTTGGTCGCGGGCAAGCCGTACCCGCCGCTGCTGGAGGATGCCATCCGGCGTGCCGGTACCCGCGACGCGCTGGTCGTCGGCGACCGGCTGGACACCGATATCGAGGGCGCCAACGGCGTCGGCCTCGACTCGCTGCTGGTGCTCACCGGCGTCAGCACCATCGACGAGTTGAAAGACGCTCCGGCGGAACGGATTCCGACATTCGTCGCGGAAACGCTCGATGCGCTCAACCATCCGGTCGCCGCGATCGACCCGATTGCGGCGACAGGTGATTTCGGGGATCGGGTGGTCGCCGGGTTGCGGCGGCATCAGGGCCGAGCGATTCCGTTGGCCGTTCGCGAGTTCGCGCGGTAACGCGAAGCAGGCGATTTCGCGGTATGGGGTCGGGCGATCCGTCAACTGTTCAGCAGTTCGCGCAGCGGCACCGCGACCTCCGGCTGCGGTGTTCCGCAGCGCGGACATGCGGTGCCCACGGCCGGGATATCGAGCCAGTAGCCGTCCACGAACGACCGGGTGGCCGCGACCGCCTGCTGGAGCTGATCGGTCGTCACCCGCTGCCCGCTGGGATTAGTGCTCAGTCCGGCCAGCACGACGACGCGCGGGTTCCGCTGCCGCGCCTGGGCGGCGGCCTGGCGGACGAAGTCGGCGAATTTCGCGGTATCCGCCTCCGAACCCTGAGCCTGGATGTCGATCACATCGGCGGATGCGGCGGCGCCGACGGTGACGCGGTACCGCAGCCGGTGGTGCATGACGCGTCAGCCGAACCGGCCCGGCGTGACGGACGCGACGGGTACGTGTGTGCGAATGCGAACTCCGGTAGCGTTGTCGCCACGATGACTACTCCTATGCCGCACCCCCAGGTCCCCGGGCCTCGACCGGCCGCGCCGCTGCCCGGGCAGCATCTGCCCGGCGCGAATCAGGCCGCGTTCGCCGAGCCCGAGAAGGTCCGGGCGGAGATCGATGCGCTGCTGGCCGAATTGGCCGCGGGGGCACGGGATTCGGAGATCGACGGCACCGATCTGACCCGGCGCGCCCGGATCCTGGAGCAGGCGCACGAGGTGCTGGTCCAGGCATTGGCCACGGTGGACAAGATCTGAGGTGGCCAGACGCGCGCGGGTGGACGCCGAACTGGTGCGCCGCGGGTTGGCCCGATCGCGGGAACACGCGGTCGAGCTGATCGGCGCCGGTCGGGTCCTGATCAACGGCGCGGTCGCGGTGAAACCGGCGACCGCGGTGGAAGCGGGCACCCCGCTGCTGGTCCGCGAGGAACCCGACGAGGTGTCGTGGGCGTCGCGCGGCGCGCACAAACTGCTGGGCGCGCTGGAGGCGTTCGAACCGCGGGGGCTGACGGTGGCGGGGCGGCGCTGCCTGGACGCGGGCGCGTCGACCGGCGGATTCACCGATGTGCTGCTGTCTCGCGGCGCGCGCGAGGTGGTCGCCGTCGATGTCGGCTACGGACAGCTGATCTGGCGGCTGCAAAATGACGATCGAGTCCGGGTTTTCGACCGGACGAACGTGCGCAACCTGACCCGGACGCCATCGATGGCACGGTCGAACTGGTGGTCGGCGATCTGTCGTTCATATCGCTCGCCCTGGTACTGCCCGCGCTCGCGGCGTGCGCGGCGCCCGAGGCGGATCTGCTGCCGATGGTGAAACCGCAGTTCGAGGTCGGCAAGGACCGCGTGGGTTCCGGTGGCGTCGTGCGGGATTCGGGCCTGCGGGCCGAGGCGGTGCGCGAGGTGGCGGCCGCGGCGGCCGCGCTGGGCCTGCGTACGCTTGGCGTGGTGGCCAGCCCGCTGCCGGGACCGTCCGGCAATGTCGAATACTTCTTGTGGCTGCGTAAGATCGGGCAGTTCGAGTACGACGGCGAGCAGGTCGCGGGCCTCGTCGAGCATGCGGTTATGGAGGGTCCACAGTGAACGCGCTGTCGGCGGGCGGTTCCGGTTGCCGGGAGATCCTGCTGGTGTCGCATCCGGGGCGGGCGGAGATCATCGAGACCGCCCACCGGGTCGCCAAGATCTTCGCGGATGCCGGTATCTGTCTGCGGGTGCTGGCCGACGAGGCGGACAGCACCCGATTCGAGGCGGAGCCGAGCGGCTTCCCGGTGCGGGTGGTCGAACACGGCCCGGAGGCGGCGGTCGGCTGCGAAATGGTGCTGGTGCTCGGTGGCGACGGCACCTTCCTGCGTGCCGCCGAGCTGGCCCGCCCGGCCAGGGTGCCGGTGCTGGGTATCAACCTGGGCCGCATCGGATTCCTGACCGAGGCCGAGGCCGAACACCTCGACGACGCCCTGGCGCAGGTGGTGCGCGGTGAATACCGCATCGAACACCGCATGACGATCGATGTCAGCGTCCGGGTGGACGATGTCGTCACCGAATCGGGCTGGGCGCTCAACGAGGCGAGTATCGAAAACGCTTCCCGCATGGGCGTTCTGGAGCTGGTCCTGGAGGTGGACGGGCGTCCGGTTTCCTCGTTCGGCTGCGACGGCATCCTGATCTCGACGCCGACCGGATCCACCGCGTACGCGTTCTCCGCGGGCGGTCCGGTGGTGTGGCCGGAACTGGAGGCGCTGCTGGTGATCCCGAGTAACGCGCACGCGCTGTTCGCCAGGCCGCTGGTCACCAGCCCGGAATCGCGGATCGCCGTCGAATCCGTTGCGACGGGCCATGATGCGATAGTTTTCCTCGATGGCAGGCGTACTCTCGCACTGCCGAAGGGTGGTCGGTTGGAGGCGGTCCGCGGTGCCGAGCCGGTGCGCTGGGTGCGGCTGGATTCCGCGCCGTTCGCCGACCGGATGGTGCGCAAGTTCCAGTTGCCCGTGACAGGCTGGCGTGGTCGCCGTCCTGCGCGGTCAGGTGCGGAGGAGATAGCGGAGCGTAACCACATAGCGCCCCGCGAAGGCGAGGTCGAGCACCGCCGAACGGAGAACACGAGTGCTGACAGAGATCAGGATTGACGGATTAGGCGTCATATCCACGGCTACCGCGCAGTTCCACGAGGGTCTCACCGTCCTCACCGGTGAGACCGGCGCCGGTAAGACCATGGTGGTGACCAGCCTGCACCTGCTCAGCGGGGCGCGGGCGGACGCCGGCCGGGTGCGGCTCGGCGCGACGCGCGCGGTGGTCGAGGGCCGGTTCACCGTCGACGAGGTCAATCCGTCGGCCCGCGCCGAGGTGGCGCAGGTGCTGGAAGCCGCTGCCGCGGAACAGGATGACGACGGCAGCGTCATCGCCATCCGCACCGTCGGCAGCGACGGCCGGTCCCGCGCGCACCTCGGCGGGCGCGGGGTGCCCGCCTCGGTACTCGCCGATTTCACCGCGCCGCTGCTGACCGTGCACGGCCAGAACGATCAGCTGCGGCTGCAGCGCCCCGAACAACAGCTGAACGCGCTGGACCAGTTCGCCGCCGACACCATCGGTCCGCTGCTGCGCAAGTACCGGGTGCACCGGCGTTCCTGGTTGGACGCGCGCGGTGAACTGCTGGAAAGGACAGCGCGCAGTAGGGAATTGGCGTTGGAGGCGGACCGGCTGAAGCATTCGCTGGCCGAGATCGACGGTATCGCACCGGAACCGGGTGAGGACGAACGCCTGGTGGCCGAGGTGCGCAGGTTGAGCGATCTGGATTCGCTGCGCGAGGCGGCCGCGGCGGCGCACGACGCGCTGACCGGCCCCGCGGACGCGCCCGAGACCGGTTCCGGCGCACTGGATTTGCTCGGCGGCGCCCGGGCCAGGCTCGAATCCGCCGAGGATCCCGCGCTTTCCGGGCTCGCGCCGCGATTGGGCGAGGCGATCGCGGTGGTGGTGGATCTGACCGCCGAACTCAGCGGCTATCTGCAGGATCTGCCGTCGGATCCGGGCGCGCTCGATTCGCTGCTGACCCGCCAGGCCGAATTGAAAACGCTGACCCGCAAATACGCGCCCGATATCGACGGCGTACTCGCTTGGGCCGATGACGCGCGCTCCCGGCTGGATTCGCTGGACGTCTCCGAGGAGGCGCTGACGAAGCTGGCCGCCGAGGTGGAGATCGCCGCGGAAAGGGTGCGGGAGTCGGCGCGCAAACTCAGCGCCGCGCGCACCAGGGCGGCGGGCAAGCTGGCCGCCGCGGTGAGCGCCGAATTGTCCGGGCTGGCAATGGGAAAGGCGCGGCTGGAGGTCGAGGTGCGGCAGGCGCAGGCGGGTCCGCAGGATTCGGCGCCGCTCACCATCGGCGGAAAAGAGTTGCACGCCGGGGGATCCGGGGTCGACGAGGTGGAGTTCCGGCTCTCGGCGCATTCGGGCGCACAGTCACTTCCCCTGAGCAAGAGCGCGTCCGGCGGTGAGCTGTCCCGGGTGATGCTGGCGCTGGAGGTGGTGCTCGCGAGCTCGGATCACGGCGCGACAATGGTTTTCGACGAGGTCGACGCGGGTGTCGGCGGCCGGGCCGCGGTGGAGATCGGGCGGCGGCTGGCCCGGTTGGCGCGCACCCACCAGGTGATCGTGGTGACCCATCTGCCGCAGGTGGCGGCGTTCGCGGACACCCATCTGGTGGTGAACAAGTCCGATGACGGGAAGGGCAAGGTGAACAGCGGCGTTCGCGCGCTGACCAAGGACGAGCGGGTGATCGAGCTGGCGCGCATGCTGGCCGGCCTCGACGATACCGAGACCGGCCGGGCGCACGCGGAGGAGCTGTTGGAGACTGCGCACGCCGAAAAGGCGGGCGCGGCAAGCTGATTCGTCGGTAGGCGACGAATCGTTCAGGCGCGCACGGCCTTCTGCGCGCCCTTGAGGAACTGCGTGATCAGGTTGTGCAGCACGAACTCCAGCGCCTTGTCGGGCACCGGGAGCTTGGGTTCGGATTCCATGGTGTAGGTGACCAGGGTGCCGTTGTCGGCGTCGGCGAAGGTGACGACGCCGACGTGCCGCTTGACCGGAACGCCCTTCACGATCTTGTATTCCATCCGCTCACCGGGCACCAGGTTGGTGATCTCCTCGGTGATACCGACCGACCCGAGGCCGAAGACGTGCTGCGCGCCGACCTCGTCGCCCGCGTTGATCCCCGGCCTGATCTTGGTCACCTGGATTACCGGCAGGTAGGGGCTCATGGATTCCCGCTCGGTGAAAAGCTTGTATACGACGTCGCGCGGTGCGGGGATGACGGCGTCGACGGTGCTGGTGGCCATGTGGTCTCCTCCTCGAGTTACCTGTGACCGGCAGCATACAGATATCTGTGCCACCGTCCGCGTGGCGGGCTTCGATCGTCGATTTATACCGCGAATGATGGTGCGACGGAACAGGTTTGGTTGTGCTACCCTAACTGGGCGCCGCATGAGCAGGCGCCTGGTACAAGGATGATCGTGACGCCCTACTCGCCGCTGCCTCAGGTCTCCGACGAGGTGCGACTCGCACTGCGCGCCGCGGAGCTCTACCACCTGGAGGGCGCCACCCGGGCGGAGATCGCCGCCAAGCTGGGAGTTTCCCGCCCTACCGCGGGTCGGCTCATCGCGCATGCCAAGGCGCACGGCATGGTGCGCGTCGAAATCGGCGTCACAAACGCGTGGCATTCGGCCGTGCACACCCCGCTCGAACACGCGTTGGAGGCGCGATTCGGGCTGGTCGAGGCGGTTGTGCTCGGCGAATCGGGCGGTGACGAATCGCCCGGTGACCAGGCGCTGGGCCACGCGGCCGCGGCGCTGCTGGTGCGGCGACTGCGGCGCACCGACACACTGGGCTACACCTGGGGGCCGGAGACGGTCGCGCTCGCGAAGGCGATCCGCGCGCGGACCGCCCGCTGTGCGGCGGTTGTGCAATTGAACGGGGCGATGACCTCCGCCGAATATCGGACCGGAGCCGACTACATCCTCGGACGCTGCGCCACCCTATTGCAGGCGCGGCCCGTGTCGCTACCGGCCCCGCTGTACGCCGACGTGGGCGTGCTGACCGCGGATTACCTTGTAAGCCAAGCTCTTTCGATCGGTACCGCGGCGGACATCATGGTGTTCGGCACCGGGCCGGTCGGCCCGGCGAGCACCCTGTGCACCGGCGGTTATCTCGATGCCGCGGCGCTCGACGAGCTGCGCGCGGCGGAAGCGGTCGGGGAGATCGGCGGCAGGTTCTTCCGGATCGACGGTTCGCAGGTCGGCGGTGCGCTGTCCGCCCGCACGATCGGGGTATCGCTGGCCGCGGTGCGGGACTGCCGGACCTCGGTGCTGGTCTCCGGTGGCGTGGCCAAGCATGAGGCCGTTCTCGGTGCGCTGAACGGCGGGCTGGCCAAGGTGCTCGTCACCGATGTCGAATGCGCACGGTGGTTGTCGGCGCAGCCGCGCTGAGTTATTCACACTGTTTCGGGAATTTCGATAACGGGTAGTAATAATTTGCTACTCCGTCGTTCGTGAAAAATACGAAAATCAGCGGCGAAAGTCTGTTCTGTGTGCTGTGTGAGCTGGGCGACTCGCCTCGACATCATCGTTTCATCATTGCTGAATCTATTGCGCATCAACATAACTCGTGTTCATCGGCGGCAGGTCGAGGCGGGTGGGTCGCGCGCGCCTCGTGCGGAGCCCTGCGACGCAGGCCAGTTAACATGGATGTCATATAAGCGTATTTCAATTCCATTTGGTTGCGTCCGCTTCATCGGTCGATTAATGTCGATTTCAGTTCCGCTCGAGACTTGTAATACGAGCTGTGGTCACACTGTCGTGACACGGCATTCTGCGTAATACGGCGTATCGATCGTGCGGAGGCTTCTTTACTGTGTCGAGGTGTTTCGTGCGAGATCCATCAGTACCTCCCACCCTGCCCGCAATTCATAATTTCGCAGAACTGTTGCGTGCGCGGTCGGAGGATAAGGGCGAGCAGCGTGCATTCGTATTCTTGAATGCCGAAGGTGAGCCGGAGCAAATGCTCACCTATGGGGAGCTCCAGTGGCGCGCGTGCGCCGTCGCCGAGCGGCTCCGCGATCGGGTATCTCCAGGTGATAGGGCACTTTTGCTGCATCCGCCCGGGTTGGAGTATGTGGTCTCCTTTTTCGGCTGCCTGTATGCCGGAGTGATCGCGGTACCGCTTTATCCGGTACAGCGGAATAAGCTGGGGCAGGTCGAGGCGATAGCCGAGGATTGCGCCGCCGCGGTAATTATGACCACCCCGGCGGTGGCCGCCGAAATGGCTACGCAGACTGCGGGATCGCCGTTGGGCGAGCTGCCGGTGATCGCGGTGGATATGCTGTCCGATCCCTCGGAGCCGACGAACTCTGCGCAAATCGCCGAGCCGACCGCGCCCGACGCGGATGCGCGAATTGCCTACCTGCAGTACACCTCCGGGTCGACCTCGACGCCCAAGGGCGTGATCGTCACCCATCGGATGCTCGCCCACCAGTGCGCCGAGCTGGTGGCGGGCTGGGGTGTCGGCGACGACGCGGTGGTGGTCTCGTGGCTGCCGCACTTCCACGACTTCGGGCAGCTCAGTGGTGTGCTGCTGCCGGTGTACGCCGGTATCGAGGCGGTGCTGATGGCGCCGTCCACCTTCGTCAAGCAACCGATCCGCTGGCTGGCCGCCGTCACCGAGTATCGGGGAACGCATTGCGGCGCACCGAATTTCGCGTACGACCTATGTGTCGACCGGACCACGCCGCAGCAACGGTTCGGGCTCGATCTGAGCAGCTGGCAACTGGTGTGCAACGGTGCGGAGCCGGTGCGCAAGGCCACCCTGGACCGCTTCCAGCGCATGTTCGAGCCGTACGGACTTTCGGCGACCGCGCTGTCGCCCGGTTACGGGCTGGCGGAGGCCACCCTCAAGGTCGCCTCCAGCGCACCTGACAGCGCGTATACCGCCACCGCGTTCGACGAGTCCGCGCTCGGCCTGCGCCGGGTGGTACCGGGCAGCGGACCGGACGCCACCGAACTGGTCGGCTGCGGCCGACCGGTGCTGTGGACCGAAATCGCGATCGTGGCACCGGAATCCGGGCTTCAGGTGGGTGCGAACGAGGTGGGCGAGATCTGGGTGTCCGGGCCCAGCACCGCGCCCGGCTACTGGGACCGCCCCGAGGACACCGAACGCACCTTCCGCGCCCGCATCACCGGCGCCGACGATGACAAAACCTGGTTGCGGACCGGTGACCTGGGCTTCGAGTACGAGGGCGAGCTGTACATCTGCGGCCGGGTGAAAAACCTGATGATCGTCAACGGCGTGAACTACTACCTGGAGGACATCGAGTCCACGGTGGTGAACAGCGACACCTCGCTCAGCGCTGGCGCGGTGATCGCCTTCGCGGTCGAGCAGGACGGTGTGGAGGGCTTGGTGCTGGTCGCGGAATATCGCGCGGGCGGTGATCCCGCGCCCGCGGACCTGGTCACCACCGTGCACGACGCGGTGGCCCGACGCCACGCGCTCGCGCCTGCGGTGATCGTCTTCATCGAATCCGGCACGATACCGCGCACCACAAGCGGCAAACTGCGCCGACAGCAGTGCAGGGCCGACTTCCGAGCCGGGCGGCTCGCGGAGATCCATCGTTGGGAAGGCATTGTTACCGTGACTGAAACCGCTGCGGCACAGGAGAATTCGTCCCCGCAGCTGGTGTCGATGTTCGAGCTGGTTCGTGCCGGGCTGCTTGTCCAGATCGCCGACTGGATCACCCGCAATCTCGGCCCCGACGCGCCGCGGCTGGACCAGACCCGTTCGCTGGCCGAGCACGGACTCGGCTCGGTGCACCAGATGAACCTGCACGAGGCGCTGGAAACCTGGTCAGGCAAGCGTTTTCCACCCGAACTGATGTGGGACGCCGAGACAGTCGAGGAGATGACCGGTCTGATCGCCGCGCACATCGTGCCGGGCGGGTCCGATACCTCCGACGAAATTGTAAGGGCCACAGAAGATCCCACCGGCGTAGGAGTGAACTGAGATGAGACTGCGCTCGGTGGCGGCGGGCCTGCCGTCCCGCGTCGTCGGCAATACCGACATCACGGAGCTGATCGCGGCGCACAGCACCGGCTGTTTCGACGGTGATCTCGACGCCGCGCTGCGCACCGTCGACTACTACCTGCGATATGCCGGATCGGAGCGACGACGCTGGCTCGACGCGGGAGAGCGTCCGATAGACCTGCTCCGCAAGGCCGCGAATTCGGCACTGGCCCAAGCGGATCTGTCGGTGGACCAGATCGACCTGCTCATTTACACCGGTATCGGTCGCGGGTTCATCGAGCCGGGCGGCGCCTATCATTCGGCTGCCGCGATCGGCCTGCGCAACGCGCACTGCTTCGACGTCCTCGACGCCTGCATGAGCTGGACCAGGGCGGTGCAGATCACCGAATCACTGTTCCGCACAGGGCAATTCCGGCACGCGATGATCGTCAACGCGGAGTTCAACCTGCGTGCGGGCGGAGTGGTGTTCCCGCACCTGTTCCGCATCGAACGGCTGGCGGCGCTGGAATCGACCTTCCCCGCGTACACCCTGGGCGAGGCGGCCACCGCTACGGTGCTCTCCGCGGAGGACAACGAGCCGTGGGAGTTCCGGTTCATCTCCCGCCCGGACCTCGCGCCGTTGTGCAACGTCACCCTGGACGGCTACGACGGTTATTGCGACCCCTCGGATAAGTTGGCCCGCAACGGGGTCGGCATCTTCACCTCCTTCGGCTTCGAGATGCACGAGGCGGGCGCCGGCGAGGCGCTGGCGGTGTTCGAACAGCTCGCACCGCCGACCGACGAGGTGGCGGCCCTGTTCACCCACGCGTCGAGCAAGCGCTACTGGCAGACGATGGCCGACAAGGTCGGACTCGGCTCGGTGATCCAGCACATCTACCACGAGACGGGCAACGTGGTCTCGGCGTCGGTGCCCGCGGCCATCGCGTCGGCGCTGGCCGCGGGTCGGCTGCAGACCGGGCGGCGTGCGGTCGGCTGGGTGGGCAGTGCGGGAATGTCCTTCGGCGCCTTCAGTTTCGTCATCTGACCAGTCACCCGGAGCCGAATCATGTTGAAACATCTGGCCAAGGCGGCCACGTTCACGGCGCTCGGCGCTGCCGAGTACTCCCTTGCCGCGCTGCGCGAGCGGGGGAACAGGTCTCGCGACCAGCGGCGGGCCGACGCCATCCTGGAATTCCTGGTCCGCATGGGGCCCATCTACATCAAGATGGGCCAGATCGCGGCCACCCGCTCGGATCTACTGCCGCCCGAATGGGTGAACACGTTGCGGGCGCTGCAGGACCGGACTCCGCATATGCCGCCGGAGCGCACCCGCAGGGCGATCGAGCGGGAATTGGGTGGGCCGATCGAAAAGACTTTCCGCACAATTGATCTCACTCCGGTGGCCAGCGCATCGGTGGCGCAGGTGCATATCGCCGAGCTGTGCGACGGACGCAAGGTCGCGGTGAAGCTGGTCAAGGACGCGGTGCCCGAGCAGATCGACGAAAGCCTCGGAGCCATCGGAAATCTGCTGCGTCTGGCGCACCGTGCGACGCCGCGGATCCGGGAACTGGAGCTGCCCAAGCGATTCGACGAGGTTGCTCGGCTGCTGCGGCCGCAGGCCGACATGACCCATGAGGCCACCCAGCAGCGGCGGATATACGCCAACTTTCGATCGCATCCGTACGTGCGGGTTCCCGCGGTGCTGCCCGAGCTGGTGACGGCCCGGATGCTGGTCATGGAGTACATGGACGGCATACCCGGAAAGCATTCGGACACGGTCGGATTCCCGCCCGAACGGCTGGCCCAGCGGCTGCAGGATGTCATCTACACGATGCTGTACATGCACGGGCTCAGCCACGGCGACCCGCATCCGGGCAACATCATGTTCGGCCCGGAGGGTGAGCTGATCCTGCTCGACTACGGCGTGACCGTCGAGCTGAGCGAGGACGAGAAATGGGGGCTGTCCTCGTTCTACTACGCCTGCACCCGCAAGGAATGGGATATCGCGATCGACCGGTTCACCCGGTACTTCGTGCTCGCGGGGCCGGAGCTGGAGCGCAACCGTGCCGAGTACGACGCGAAGATGGCCGAGGTACTGCGCTACCACTTCGACGTCAGCTCCAACCGCTGGTCCACCGTCGCCTACTTCAACGACGTCAGTGCCGTTCTGCGTCAGTACAATTCGCAGTACACCACCAACTTCACCAAGGTGGAGCTGGTGTTCCTTTCCTGTGAGGGGTTCGCCTCGCAGATAAACCCGGGCATCGACATCTGGGCCAACGCGCGGAAATTCACCGATCGGTACTCGCCGTACATGAACGCGGAGGTCGAACGGCGGTTCGCCGAGAGCTTCGCCCAGCAGATGCCGACCTCGCTGAAGATGCGCGACCGAGCCCGCGACACCCTCGTCGCCCCAACACATATCGACCGCTACTTCTTTCCGAGCGGATTCCCCGTCTTCGTCAAGGAGGCGGTCGGTGGCATGGTCCGCGATTTCGACGGCAACGAATATATCGATCTGTCAGGGGGATACGGGCCGCACCTGCTCGGCTACGCCCATCCGGCGATCAATGCCGCGATCGCCGACGGCGTGGCACGCGGCCTGGTGAACGGTATCGGCAATCCGGCCGAGATCGAACTGGCCGAACTCCTGGTCGACGCGTTCCCCTCGGCCGACAAAGCGCTGCTGTGCAATTCGGGCACCGAGGCCATCCAGATCGCCATCCGGATGTGCCGTGGTCTGCGGCGGCGCACCAAGGTGGCCAAGTTCGAGGGTCACTATCACGGGTTCTCCGATCAGGGCATGGTGAGTTCCTGGTTCCGGTTCTCCGGCGACCGCGACGAGCCGAAACCCGTTGCGGGATCGCTGGGTGTCGCTCCGGGCACGGTGGAAAGCACCATGGTGCTGCAATACGGCGACCGGGCCGGATTGGCCCGGCTGCGCGCGCACGCGGACGAATTGGCCTGCGTGATCCTGGAGCCGATGCCCACCTCGGTGGTCACGCTGAAACTGGAGTTCCTCGCCGAATTACGGACGCTGTGCACCGAACTCGGCATTCCGCTGATCTTCGACGAGGTGGTCAGCGGATTCCGGGTGGCGTACGGCGGGGTGCAGGTGCTCGCCGACATCCACCCGGATCTGACCTGCCTCGGCAAGGTGATCGGCGGCGGGCTGCCGTGCGGTGCGGTGGTCGGCGCGGCCCAGCTCATCGACATGGCCAAGAGTTCACAGGACCCGTTCTACGACTACGAGAACAAGGTTTTCGCCGGCGGCACGCTCAGCGGCAACTCGCTGACCTGCGCCGCGGGACTGGCCGCCCTGCGCCATCTCGGTTCGCACCAGGAGATATACACCCGACTGGAGGACAACACCCAGCGGCTGGCCGCGATGATGCGCGAGGCGGCGCACCGGCGAGATATCGCGTGCCGGATCAACGCGCGCAACTCCGTGTTCTCGCTGAACTTCAGCCACCGCGAGGCGGGGCTGTACCGAGAACGCATGGCCGGCAGCAACTTCAAGGCCACCATCGCCCTGGCCTACTACATGCGCAAGCACCAGGTGTACCTGCCGGAGCTGCACAGCTTCCTGATCAGCGCCGCCCACACGAGCGAGGACCTCGACCAGGTCGCGCATGCCTTCGAGAAGAGCCTCGACGAGATGCTCGCCGACCAACTGTTCGTCATCTGACCCGGCCACATATCGCGGGGGACCAACATTTCCGAAACTTCGGAGGACGCAATGCAATTCATGACACGAGAACGCGAAACCGCGGAACGGTTCCTGCCCGGCCTCGACGCCGAGCTGCGGGAGACGCCGCTGGATGTGCTGGAATCGACCGAGAGCCCGGGACTTTCGATCTTCAAGAAAACCGGCGGCACCGGGCTGCTGATCGGCGCGGAATCCGGTGGGCTCGGCGCCTCGCTGCTCGACGCCGCGCGCATCCACCGGCTGATCGGCAGCTATTCGCCATCGCTGGCCATCGCGGTGAACATGCACTCGTGCACGGTGGCCGCCATCCCGCCCGGCCCGGCCTCGGAAATGCTGCTCGGCATGGTCGCGCAGGGCGGGCTGTATCTGGCTTCGGCCTTCGCCGAGGGGATTCCGGGCGCCAGCGTGATCGCGCCGACGCTGAGCGGTTCCCGAATCGACGGCGGCTGGCGGCTCAACGGCAGCAAAAAGCCGTGCAGCCTGTCGAATTCGATGGACATCCTGACCGCGAGCGTGCTGCTGCGCCCGGACGGCGCGGACGAGGACGAGTTGGCGCTCGCCGTGATCCCGGCCGGCACACCGGGTATCGAGGTGCGCCCGCTCGACAGCGCGAACCGGATCTTTCCCGGCTCGGAGACCAACGAGGTGGTGCTCACCGACGTCGACATCACGGCGGATTCCGTGTCGTTCTTCGGCAAGACCGACACGCTGAACGCGGCGCTGTCGGCGGCCTGGCTCACCTTCGAACTGCTGGTGTCCGCATGCTATCTCGGCATGGTCAGCGGGCTCGTCGAACAGGTGCTCGACCAGCGTCGCGGCGGTGCCGCGGACCGGATGCTGCTGGTCGGCGAGCTGGAGACGGCGATGGCGGCGATCGAAGCTGTCGCCCTCGAAATCGGTTCGGGCGCGGCCGAATCCGGCACGGTGGGCCGGGTGCTGCACCTGCGGTTCGCGGTGCAGCGCACCATCGAACGCACCTCGGCCCTCGCCACCGAACTGCTCGGCGGCGTCGCCTTCATGGTGGGCTCGAGCGCGCTGCGGTACACCGCATGCCGCGGGCTGGCCTTCCACCCGCCGTCGCGGATGAACATCGCCGAGCCGCTGGACCGCTTCGTCGCGGGCGAGCCGCTGATCGTCACCTAGATCCGCAACCGGCAGTACAGAATTCGAGGTTCTCATGACAACCGTCGCCGTGGCTGCGGTCATCGTCCAGATCGGGCGCGGGCCGACCGGGACGGCGTTGGCGAGGCAGTTGCTCCCGACCTTGCCGCCGGGCACCCGATACGTGGTGATAGACCGCGACCCGGGCGCACCGCACCTGCCGTTCGGCACGCCCGAGCCGACCCATCTGCTCAACACCCGAGCGGCGAAATCCAGCCTGAATCTCGGTGATACCGAGGAATTTCAGCGCTGGCTCACCGCGTTGGCCGCGGCGACCGGGGGCTCGGTGCCCGAATTCCCGGCCCGCGCCCTGTTCGGCCGCTACGTGCGGGATATGTTCGATCAAGCGGTGCGGCAGGCGGTTTCGGCCGGCGTCGAGGTGGATGTGGTATCCGACGACGCGGTCGGGATCGAGCAGTTCGGTACGCGTTGGCAGATACGCTGTCGCAGCGGGCGGATTTTCGGCGCCGACCGAGTCGTCGTCTGTACCGGCATGCTGCCGCAGTCGGATCCGTATCCCGGAATAGCCGGGCACGAGGGATATTTCGATGATCCGTGGCGGCTGCCGTCGCTGCCGGAGCACGCCGCGGTCGCGGTGCTCGGCACCCGGCTGACCGCCATCGACACCCTGCTCACGCTGACCGCGCGCGGGCATACCGGACCGGTGCTGTTGGCCTCGCGGACGGGGCGGCTACCGCGGCTGCGTGGACCGGAAACCGTTGCGCCGGTGCCGAATGTGGAGCTGTGCATGCGGCGGGCCGCCGATTCCGGCACGCTGCGGCTCGCCGATTTCGGGCGGGCGCTGATGGCCGATATCGAGGCCGCGTCGGCCGCCCCGCCGGACTGGTCACAGGTGCGCGGCGGGCCGACCACCCGCGCGCAATTGGCCGCCGAGCTGGCCGAGGTCGAGGCGGGCGCCGAACGCGGCTGGCAGCAGGTGGTCAACGGTGCGTCGCCGCTGCTGCTGCCCGCGTGGCAGCTGCTCGCCGCCGCGGACCGGGCGGAGTTCTTCGCAGAATGGCTCACCCCACTGCTCGTGCACGGCGCGCCCATTCCGGCGGTCACCGCGCGCCGGGTACTCGCCGAGCTGGATGCGCGACGACTGCGGGTGCTGGGTGGATTGCACGAAATACGGTGCTGTGATGGCCGATTCGAGGTACACACCGCGGATCGGGTGGACGTGGTGGATGTGGTGATCAATGCCACCGGCGCGGGCACCGACGAGGCGGCGCTGCGCCGGGAACCGATGCTGGCGGGCCTGCTCGACTCCGGCCTGCTGACGCCGCATCCGCAGGGCGGGGTGCGCATCGACGTCAGCACCTTCGAACCGTTGGATGCCGGTGGCGCGCCGGTGCGGGGGCTCCATGTGGCGGGCGATCTCGTGCGCGGCGCGGTGCTCGTCACCAACGACGTGATCGCGCTGTCGTTCCAGGCCACGCTCGTCGCCACCGCGATGAGCGCGAAAACTGAAGCAGGGGTGAATATTTCATGACGACAACGACGACGGCCCGAGCCAAGGGGCCGGTGCTGGCGGTGCTGTGCCTGTGCGTCATCGCGATCTACATGGACGCGATGATCGTCAATTTGGCGCTGCCCAGCCTGGTGAGTGCCCTGGGATCGAGTACCAGCGGGCTGCAGTGGATCGTCGATGCCTACGCGCTCACCTTCGCCGCGCTGGTGCTGGCCGCGGGCAGCCTGGGTGACCGATTCGGCCGGCGGACAACGCTTTTGGCCGGATTGGCGGTGTTCACCGTCGCCACCGGGGCAGGTGCGCTGTGCACATCGACCGGACAGCTGATCGCGGCGCGCACGGTGATGGGGCTCGGCGCGGCACTGATCTACCCGTCGACGCTGTCGATCCTGACGAACGTATTCACGGAGCGCAAGGAACGTGCGGCGGCCATCGGCGTCTGGGGCGCGGTGTCGGGTATCGGCGTGGTGCTCGGGCCGATCCTGGGCGGCCTGCTGCTCGATCACTTCTGGTGGGGCAGCGTATTCGTGGTCGTCGTGCCGGTCGGAGTGCTCTGTGTCCTGTTGACGGTGCTGGTGGTGCCGAATTCACGGGACCCGCGGACACCCCGACTGGATCTGCCCGGCCTCATCGCGTCGACCACCGCGATCGGGTTGCTCGTCTACACCATTATCGAGGCGCCGGACCGCGGTTGGTCGGGCGCCGCCAGCCTGCTCGGATTCGCTGGTGCGGCAGTGCTTTTGGCGGTACTGGTGTGGCGGGAGCTGAACACCGAGCATCCGATGATCGACGTCCGGCTGTTCGGCAACCTGCGCTTCTCGGCGGCCTGCGGCACCATCACCATCACGTTCTTCACCCTGAACGGCTTCACCTTCCTGGTGACGCAGTACTTCCAGTTTCTGAAGGCATACACCCCGCTTGGCGCGGGTGTGCGGCTGATCCCGGTCGCGGTGGCCATCATCATCGGCTCGGTGCTCGGCGGCAAATTCGTTACGCGCGTCGGCACTCGGGCGGTGGTGACGACGGGCCTGGTGCTGATGGGCATCGCGTACGCCTGGTTCTCCGCGGACGGCATCGACACCGCCTACGGCGTGATCGCGGGCCAGATGGCGCTGATCGGGTTGGGGATCGGCGCGGTGGCGGTGCCCGCCACCGAGGCGATCATGAGCGTCGTACCCGCCGCGAAGGCCGGCATCGGCTCGGCGATGAACGACGCGACAAGGCTTTTCGGCGGCACGCTCGGCATCGCGGTGGTCGGCAGCGTGCACCATTCGCTCTACACCGGGCGGCTCGGCGAAGGCAGCGTCCCCGGTGTGCCCGCCGGGGTGCTCGAGCACAGCCGGGATTCCGTCGGCGCGGCACTGCAGGCGGCGGCCGCCCTGGCCGCACGCGGTCAAGAGACGGTGGGTTCCGCGCTGCGGGACGCGGCGCAGCAGGCGTTCCTGCACGGCTTCGAGGTGGCCTGCCTGGTGGTGACCGGCATCTGCGCGGCAGCCGCCCTCGCGGCGGGCGCACTGCTGCCCACCCAACCGCCCGAAGATCCGAATTCCGAACCGGCCGAACCGGATACCGCGACAGCGTCTCCCATTAAGGATTTGTAGAAGATGAAAACTGCTGAGCCACAGGATCGTTGGTTGCTGTACAGCACCTGTGACGAGGATTCCCGCTCGGAGATGCGGGCCTTGGAGATCGGCGCGAACGACGATGTGCTCGCGGTGACCGGCAGCGGTTGCCGGGCGCTGAGTCTGATGGTGAACAACCCGCGCACGGTCACCGCGGTGGACAGCTCGGCGGGGCAGACCTATCTGTTGGAGCTGAAACTCGCCGCCATCCGGCATTTCTCGTACGACACGCTGCTGGCCTTCCTCGGCGTCGACCCGTCGAACGAACGATGGCGACTGTTCGACGAGTTATCGCAGCGGCTTTCGCCCGGATGTGTCGCGTATTTCACCCGCTACCGGAAGGCGATCGAAAAGGGTGTGCTGACGCAGGGACGGCACGAGCAGCTGTACGTGCGGGTGGTCGCGCCCGTCATGCGGCTGCTGTACGGGTCGGCGATGCGCGAGATCTTCACCGCCGCCGATCTGGAGCACCAGCGCCGGATCTACCGGACCAAGGTGGACGGCCGATTGTGGCGGGCCATGGTGCGCAACGGTTTTTCCGAACGCACGCTGAAGTTGGTGCTCAACGACGACTCCTACCGGGTTGTCACCGATGTTCAGGATTGCGGCGGGTATGTGCTGGAACGGTTGGATCATATATTCACCAATCACCTTGCCAGGAACAATGATTGGCTGTCCTTCATGTTCCACGGCGGCTATCCGGATCGGGAAGTGCTGCCGCACTACCTGTTACGTGACAACGTCGCGGTGATCCGGTCGGCGCGGACGGAAATGAACATCGTCCGAGGTGATCTGATGCAGCGGCTGCGCGCGCTGCCGGACGGTGCGATCGACAAGTTTTCGCTGTCCGACGTAACCAGCTGCATCGACCGGGAGCAATTCGCGGTGATGATGAAAGAGGTTGTGCGTGTGGCCCGCAAGGACGCGCGGATCGTCTACCGCAACTTCCTGTCCCGGCATCGCCCGGCCGCCGGCTTGCTCGACGTGCTCACCCGCGACGACGCGCTGTGCGATCAGCTGTACCACGACGACTACGCCTTCGTCTATCAGTTCGAAGTGTTCACCGTAGACGCCTGAGATCGAAGGGAAAACCCGTGCCCGAGAACAGGATACGGATCATCCGCGGCGCTGCTCTCGCTGCGGTGCTTGCCGCGGCGCTCACCACCACCGCCTGCGGCGGTGACAAATCCGATTCGCCGCCCGCGACGAAGAGCCCGGTGGTCGCTCCGATGGCGACGATCACTGTCGCGCCCGCTGTGCCTACCGAAGCGCCGCAACCGCAGCAACCCGTGCCGCCCCCGCAACAGCCGGCGCCGCCCCCGCAACAGCCTGCACCCACGCCGCCGCAACAGCCTGCACCCCAGCCGCCGCAACAGCCCGCGCCCCAGCCGCAGCCGAAACCCGCCGCGCCGCAACCGAAACCGGAGACCGCCAAACCGCAGCCGCCGACCCTGCCCGACCCCGGATTCGAACCCAAGCCCGGCTACTGACCCGGCCAGCTACGAGGAAAGTCATGACCACTTCGACACGCTTACGCGCCATCGCCGCCGCTGTCGGCTGCGCCTCGGCCGTCCTCACCGGGACCGCGCCTGCCGCGACGGCCGCCGAGGGCGGTAAATCCGTTGTCGTACTCGGTGATTCGTTCACCGCGAACGGCGATATCGCCGCCGCGCTGGAGAACGCCGCACCCAACGCCAGCCCCGATTGCTCGCACGGCGCCACATCCTGGCCCACCCAGCTGGCGAAGGGGATGGGCCTCTGGGACACACCGGATTTCGCCGACCTGTCCTGCCGAGGCGCCTCGCTGGTGAGCGGTCCCGGCTACACGCTGGCGCACGAGGCCCGCGGTGCCGATGCGGCAGGCGCGTTCGGACCGAACACCAGGGCGGTGCTCATCCAGACCGGTCTGAACGACGCCTGGGGCGATAACCAGGTCCGGTTGCGGCAGACCTTGCTCAACTGCGTGCTCGACGTGATCCGCGGCTGTGGTCCGGAGGCGGCGGCCGAGGGGCGGGCGACCGACTTCCGCGGCGTGGAGGGCGGGCTCTACACCGAGCGGATCAAGCCGGTGGTCGATTATGTGCGGTACTACGCGCCCAACGCGCGGATCATCCTGGTCGGTTATCCGGAGATGAACGCGCCCGGTCAGCGGCAGTGGTGCATCGATGTGCTCGGCGTCGGCTCGATCGTGCAGACCAGGGCCGATGCGGCGATCGAGCTGTGGGACCGAATGGATGCGGCGCAGCGGACCGCGGCCCGGACCCTCGGTGTGGAGTTCTTCGACGCCAAGGCGGTGACGGCGGGGCACGGATTGTGTTCGGCCGAGCCGTGGTTGGCCGGGATACTGGATCCGCGCAGCGATTTGATGGGGACACCGGTGCACCCGTCGGCACACGGTGACGCCGTGGTCGCCGGGGCGCTGCAGAAGCTGATCGCCGAGCGATGACCACCGAGGAGACGGTGGCGCGGACGCCGGGAACTGTTGCCGCCCAGACAGATTTGGGCGGCACGGACCGGCGCGGGCCCGCGCTGCCGTCGCTCACCGGCGCCAGATGGTGGGCCGCGTTCGCGGTATTCCTGCTGCACGCCTTGGTTTTCCTGCCGGTATACCCATTTCAGAAGTCCGAGCTGTTCCGCCGGATCCATGCGGTGCTGCCGATGCAGTTGGGCGCGGCGGGTGTGACGTTCTTCTTCGTGCTGTCCGGGTTCATCATCTACTGGTCGTTCCGGCCCGGCGATTCGGTGCGTTGGTTCTACTGGCGGCGGGTGCTGAAGATCTATCCGTCGCATCTGGTCGCGGCGCTGCTGTTCGTTGCGGCGGCGAGCGTTCCGCTGCACCGACCGGTGGTGTGGGCGCCGAACCTGCTGCTGATCCACACCTGGGTGCCGAAGTGGACGACCGTCGGCGGACTGAACGTGCCGTCCTGGTCGCTGTGCTCGGAGATGTTGTTCTACACGAGTTTTCCGCTGCTGTTGCCGCTGGTGCGGCGCATCCGCGGGGCGCGGCTGTGGTGGTGGCTCGGCGGGCTGCTCGTACTGATCCTGCTGCTGCACACCGCATACTACCTGTGGGTGCCCGGACCCAAGGGCATCGCGAATGCCTTTGCGCCGCGGCTTGTTCCGGGAGAGACCTCGCCGTACTACGAATTGCATGCCTCGCACGCGTGGTTCGCCCAATCCGATATCCCGGTCTCGCCGTCGTATTGGCTCAGCTACGACTTCCCCGCGTCGCGGCTGCCGGAGTTCTTCCTGGGGGTGCTCGCGGCCCGGCTCGTGCTCGAAGGCCATTGGCGCCGTACGGCTCTCGGATGGCCGCTGCTCGCCCTCGCGACGGCGTACGCGACCACCTGGGTGGTACCGGTGAACTACAAGATGTCGGCGCTGCTGGTGGGACCGATGACGGCGGTGGTGGCCACCATGGCCGCCCGCGATCTGGCCGGAATTCGGGGGCTGAATGCCACACCGCGCATGGTTCGGCTCGGTAATGTCTCTTATGCGTTCTATCTCGTGCAGTTTCCCGTCATGGTGTTGATTACTCGAATCTTTATAGGCGGCAAGCAGTTCGGCTTCTTCGGTTGGTTCGGATGGGCGGTGCTGAGTCTGATCGTCTCGGTGCTCGCGGGCGCCGCCGTCTACTACTGGGTGGACGATCCGCTTATGCGGCGGTTCGCCGGCCGGCGTCGCCGAGCCGGGGGGCCGCGGTAGATCCGGATCCGTAATCGACAGCAGGACAACGACATATCGCCAAGGAGGAAAGTGTGGAGCTCAGCAGCTCGCTCGGCGGGCAACACGAAGTAGAGCTATCCGGTGGCCGGATTCGTTACTACGACACCGGATCCGGTGCGCCCGTCGTCTTCGTGCACGGCCTGCTCGTGAATGCCAACCTGTGGCGCAAGATGGTGCCCGCCATCGCCGCGGCCGGACACCGGTGCCTGAGCCCGGACTGGCCGCTGGGCGCACACCGGATCCCGGTGCCGCGAGCGGATCTGACGCCTACCGGGCTCGCCGACATGATGGCGGAGTTCCTCGCCGCGCTCGACCTGGACGATGTCACCATCGTCGCCAACGACACCGGTGGTGCGATCACGCAGGTATTGTTGAGCCGCAACAGGAATCGGATCGGCCGGGTGGTGCTCGCCTCGGTGGACTGCTACGAGCGGTTCCTGCCGCCACCGTTCAACATGCTGCCCCCGGTGGCCCGGATTCCCGGCTCGCTGCGCCCGGTGACCGAACTGCTGCGGATCAGGGCGCTGCACCCGCTGCCGATCGCGCTCGGCTGGGTCGCGAAACACCCGGTGCCACATGACATCATCGATACCTACCTGATGCCCAGCCGCGAGTCGGGTGCTATCCGGCACGACCTGCGCCGGTTCTTGAAGACAGCGAACCGGAAATACACGCTGGCTGCGGCCGAGCATTTCCCCGAGATCGATCTGCCCGTCCTGCTGGCGTGGGCGCGCGAGGACAAGCTGTTCCCGGTCCGGCTCCCGGAACGTCTTGTCCGCGAATTGCCCAACGCCACATTGAAATTCATCGATGACTCGTACACCGCGAGCCCCGAGGACCAGCCTGATTTGCTGACCGAGCTGATTCTGGAGTTCACTCGTTCACATGCAAAGCCGTAGTCAGGAAGACCGTTCCCGAGTGACCCGGACGGCGTTGGAGCAAGCTGGCAGAACGCTTTTCGCCGAACAGGGTTTCCTCGCCGTATCCACGGACGAGATCGTGGCCGCCGCGGGGGTGACCCGCGGCGCGCTCAACTATCACTACGGTGACAAACGCGGACTGTTCCTGGCTGTGCTCGAGCGTATGGAACGCGAGAATTCGGCCGAGATCCAGGCGGCCATAGCCACCGTCGCCGATCCGGGAGATCTGGTCGAAACCGTCGATGTGGGGCTGCGGGTATTTCTGGAAATCTGCCAGCGCCCCGACATGGTGCAGATCGCGCTGTCCGACGCGCCGGGGGTGCTCGGTTGGCAGGCGTGGCGGGAGTTCGAGGCCAGGCATGGGCTCGGTCTGATCACCGCACAGCTCGAGCAGGCGCAAGCCGCGGGATTGCTGGTCGACATGCCGATCTCCATGCTGGCGAAACTACTGCTGAGCGCGATCACCGAGGCCGGTCTGCTTGTCGCGCAAACCGATGATCGGGCGGCCGCGAGCGCCGATGCCGCCGCGACCCTGGCCGCGATCGTCCGCGGACTGTTGCGCGGCGCCGAGCCACGTCGGGCCGTCACCGATCAGCTCGCGGAACCCGGGACCGACGGCCGCTAGCGGCGCCCGCAGTAGTAGGCGAGGACGGCCGGTCCGTTGCCGCCGGGGCGAAGTTCCTTGCAGTGCTGCCGAATCCAGTGCACCCGGGAATCGTCGGCGGGGGCGATCAGAACCAGGCCGACCTGGCCGCCGGCAATCAGGCGGGCGATCTGCTCGGTGGTCGGGACGGGGGCCTCGCCGGTGAAACCGCCGATGGAGGGGATTTCGGTGCCGCTGACGGTGATGAACGGTGCGGCCAGGGCGGAGGTGTAGGTGAGCAGTGGGTAGCGCTCGGAATGGGGTTGTTTGTGCAGGTCGTTGAGGACTTTGTCGGCCGCTTTCAGCGATGAGCCGAGGAAGCCGTGGGTGACCTGGCGGGCCTGTGCCGATTCGAAGGGCGTGTCCAGTGCGCCGTCGTTGTTGACCAGCAGCGATACCGAGGCGACCGCCGGTGCGGCCAGTACCGCGGCGAGTAGGAGGGCCGTGGTCCGCCGCAACAGTGCCGCGATGCCGAGGACCAGCGCCGAAATGGTTGTTGCCCAACGTATTCCGGGTGGTGCGGGGGCGAGTAGCCACCAGGCGTACGCGATGGTGATGGCCCCGGCGAGTAGGCCGAGGCCGCGCATTCGTCGGTCGCCCGCCGCCTCGACGAACGCCGTCGCGCCCATCCCGATCAGCGCGGCCAGCGCCGGTGTGAGCGCCGCGAGGTAGTACGGGTTGACCGTGCCGATGGTCAGGAACGCCGCGATATGGATGAGCAACCAGCCGCCCCACAGCACGAGAGCGCCGGTCGCTGGATCGGTGCGCGGTCCGCGGCGAGCGCGCAGCGCGAGCGCGACCAGGCACAGCAGCGCCAGCGGTACCAGCCAGCCGATTTCCCGGCCGCCGACACCGCCGAAGATGTGGTCGAAGCGTTCGTTCGGGCCGATCACCAGTGCGGCGCGATAGCTCGTGCCGGACGCGGCGCTGGTGGCGAAACTGGCGGCGCCGACGTTGAACGAGTCGTTGGCGCGGCTGGCGGCGTTGTAGAGGAAGACCTGCTCGAACAGCGAATTATGTTGGCTGCCATCGATATACGGCCGGTGTTCGGCGGGCAGCACCTGCACCACCGTCAGCCAACTCAACGAAACCACAAGCGCCACAAGGCCGAACAGTACGGTGGCAGTAATACGCTGCCGCAGTTCGGATCTCGGCGCGGTAATGAGCACCGCGGCGGCCAGCGCCGGTATCACGAACCACGCCTGCACCATCTTCGTCTGGAACGCCAGACCGACGAACAATCCGGCGTACATCAGGTTCCTCGTGCGGCCGGACGCGATCGTCGCCGCGACCTGATCGGCGGCCAGCACGAGCAGCAGGATCAGCAGCGTATCGGAGATATTGCCGCGATTCAGCGCGACCGTCGCTGGGGTGAGCGCGGCCACCGCGGCGGTGATCAGCCCGGCCGTCGGAGTGGCGAGGCGGCGCACCGCGCGGTAGAGCACCAGGATGGTCAGCACGCCCGCGACGACCTGCGGCAGCAGATACGCCCAGGTGTGCGGGCCGAAGATACGCACCGACAGCGCCTGCACCCAGAGCGCGCCCGGCAGTTTGTCGACGCTGATCGTCGCGTCCGGATCGAAGGCGGCGAAGAAGAAGTTGTGCCAGCTCATCGACATCGATCGGACGGCCGCGGCGTAGTAGACGTGCGGGATCTGCGAGCCGATACCCCACGCGTACAGCACCGCGGCGACGGCGGCGATCGCGAGCAGTGCCGGGCGCGCCCAAGCCGGTTGGTCGTCCGGTGCGCGCCAGATCCGCCGGTATCGCGAGTGCGCCAGGACCGCGGTTGTCACGGGACAAATATCCGCACGGGCGCGGCGGGCTGTCAAAGGATTTCACTCAGGACGAACCGGCCCGGTCGCGGCGAATGTGCCGAAGGATCGCCGATGATGCTGTGCGACAACCACTTCGGCGGATCACGCGTCGATGCGGTAGTCCGGATCGTGCTCTTCGCGATAGCCCTTGATCGTGGCGTTCAGGGCGCGGTCCAGATTGTCCCGCAGACCCGCTGCCTCGGCGGGCGTGGCGCGCAGGGTGTCGCCGCTGCGAACCAGGTAGCGGCCATCCGGATAGTCCATCACGTGGAAGCCGCGCGACGGCGCGGGCCGGTTGTCCCATGCCGGGCCCGCGTAGGCGGCGATATGGACGACGTTGGTGCGCGGACGTCCGAAGAAGCGCGCGGCCTGCTCCTTGGGCGAGCGATGCCCGACCCGGTACGGCCGGTCGTCCTCCTCTTCGATATCGCGCCGGGCGACCTCGAGACCCGGACCGCTCGCGGGCGGCACGGAGGGCAGCAGCGCGATGAGCCGCGGCGCGACCTGCTCGGCGTCGATCATCGACATGCGAACCGTCCCACCGGAATCCGGTGCACCGGACGGTTCCTGAACCAGCAGCACCGCGGTGTTGCGCTGCACCGCGGCATGGGCCCGCAGCTTGTCGGGGCCGAGGAATCCGGCGACCTCGACGCGCGCCTCCGGCTGGGTGAGCACGCCGAGCGCGGAGTACAGCCAGTCGTCGAGCCGGGCGTGCAACTGCCCGGCCTCGTCCTTCCACGCCTGCTCGTATTCGGCCACCGTCTCGTGGGTCGAGCGGTACTGCAACGGATACGGCAGGATGTCGCGGTCGAAGGCGCGCCACAGCACCGTGAAGCCGAGTGGGCTGAAATCCCATTCCCGCACGCTCATTCGCCGATCACCGGCGGCACCGATTTCACGCGGCTCTTCTCGTCGAGTCCGGTGAGCTCCTCGCCGTTCTCGCGATTCACCAGGTAATCCTTCGTCTTGTGCTCTTTGTCGTCGTCGCCCTTGCCGCGGGCCGCGCCGGGCATGCCGAAACCGGACGCGCCGTTGGCGCCCGCCCGGGTGGCTGCGGCCAGGTTCGCCGGATTGGCGGCGGTGACGACCGGTGGCAAGTTGAGGCTGCTGCGCGGTGCGCCCGGGTTACCGGTATTCGGGGTGCCGGTCTTCGGGGTGCCGGGCAGGCCCGTCTTGCTCGGGTCGAACGTCGTCGGGCTCGGTGTGGTGGAGGTCGGGTTGGTGCTGGTGGGGTTGGTTTTGGTCTTCGACGGGTCGTCTGTTTTCTGAGTGTCGGTCTTGGTGGGGTCCGTATTCGTCGGGTTCGTGCCGGTCGGGTTCGTGCCGTCGGGCTTCGTGTTGTCGGGATTGGTGCCCTGGTCCTTGTCTTTGCCGTCCCCTTTGTCTTTGCCGTTCCCGTCCGGGCCGTTCTTGCCGGGGCCCGGGTCGCCGCCGGGTTTCGGCTGGTCGCCGCCGGTCTTCCGGACGACCGGGCCGACCTCCTCCTGGTGAATCGGGTTGTCCGGCTTGGGCACCAGCGGAACTCCGCTGTCGGTTTCCCGGACGGCGGGGTAGAAGACGTTCTTGATCGTGTTGACGGCGGCGTTCTGGTACTGGTCGTCGCGGTGCTGATTGATCCGCCAGGTCGGACCGGGGACCCAGCTCGCGATATTGCTCGACAGGGTGTGGTCCGGGGCCTTCTGCACATTCGGCCGGGTGAGCTCGATGCCGGATCGGATGATCTTCACCTTCTCCGACACGAGCTGGACCGAACCGAGCAGACCCTGCGCGTTCTTGACGTATTCGGTGATGCCTTCGGACGCCGCCTTGTGCGACGCGCCCTGCCACTTGTCGTCGGTGGCCTTGGCGATCGCCGGGCCGAAATCCTTCAGGCCGCTGTCGAGCCGGTCGCGCACCGATTCCCAGCGCTTATGCGTGGAGACCACCTCGTCGACCGACATGGCCTGCACCCGCTCGTACAGGTCGTGCATGGTGGACGGGTTCTTGTAGGCGTCCTCAGGCACCTTCGCCGATTGCGATTGCAGGCCGAGGCCCTCGTTCTGGATCTCCCTGATCCGGTTGCGGGCGATGGACGCGTCGGGGCTCTGATCCGGTGACACCTGCGGCGGGCCGGACTTGCGCCATTCGCTCAGTACCGAGCTGATGACCGTTATCGACGTCGGGTCGAACGGAAAGACCACCGACTATCCCCCAATCGCTCAGATCTGCACATCGCCTCGAGGTCTATGACGCACCTCGCCGCGCTTCGGTTCCATCAGATCACGTGAAGTCACCGGCTCATAGGGCGACCGGCGATAGCCGGCCGGCATGCGGTCAGGCGTTGCGGGTCGCGGTCCGTCAGCTGTCAGGGGATGTCTGGTCGATGTGCCGCTGAATCCCAAGCGACAGTGAGGGTTCGGACTCCTCGTGGGGTATCGCTGGTGATGGTGTGGTCGCTACGATGAGGCATCAGCGGCGTTGGGGTGGTCTGCCGATCAGGGGAGGAGCATCGAATGGCGATTTACAGCAAGCCGGGCGGTTGTTGTGGGGCGACCGGATTCTATTTGGACACCGAAAAGGTCGCCCAGCATGCGCGGCTCCTCGATGCGGCCGGCAGCAGCCTGACGGCTTTGGTCGGGTCAGTGGATTTCGCCAGTACCGCGAACTCTTTCGTCGGATCAGACCTGGCCGCGATCCTCGGCAACGGTGCGAACGTTCTCGATTCGGCGCTGACCAGCCATGCCGGGTTGGTGCAGTCCACCAGCGAAGGATTCGCGCGAGTGGTGAGCGAGATTTCGAAGCAGGACCAAACCAGCGCCGACGCGATCAAACAGGCAACTGCCCAGTGAAGCTGACCCGAGCGCAACTGGAAGCGGTCGATCCCAGCGCGTTACACGGGCTCGCGACACAAGTGGGAAATGTTCACGAGGAACTGACGCAGCACGCCAAAACGCACGAACAAATCTGGCACGATCTCGACGACGGCTGGCGAGGTTCGGCAGCCGACAGCGCCAGCGATAGCCTCGACAACCACATGCGGCGACTGCGAGCCAACGCCGAGGGCGTAGAACAGTTGCAAACCTCGGTCACCAGTGCGGCGGCGGACCTGAGCACCGCCAAAGCGAAAGTGCTCAGCACTGTCGCACAGCTGGAGGCCAACGGCTTCAAAGTCGGTAATGATTGGTCGATTCAGGATGTATCGGGCGCAAATGACACGGCGTGGTCGGAGAGTTTGCAAAACAACTCTGTCGCACTTCGGGGAGCGCTCGACGGGTATGAATACGCGGAGAAGCTCGCTGGGCAGAAGATCGAGGCCGCGTACAAGAATATCCAGCCCGTCGCCGCCCCCGCTCCTGGGTATGGCAATCCGGATAACTGGGACACAAAATGTCACATTACTGGCGGGTTGACGTGGGGTGACTTCACTGAAGAGCAGAAGAGGAACGCTCGAGATATTTATGCGGTAGGGCGTTGTCTCGGGATGAAGAAGGAAGAGATCCAGCTCGCGTTGATGACCGCGTTGCTCGAAAGCCACATGTACAATATCGGCGACAAGACCATAGCTGGCTCGGAAGAAAAAGCGGACGGCCGCAATGGGAAAAAGTGCATGGGTCACACCGAGGACTCGGATAAAGAAAGTGGTGCCGGAATTTTCCAGCAGCATCCGTTCGATAAAAACGGGTACTGGGGAACTGCCGACGAGATCATGGATCCGGTGCAGGCTGCAACAATGTTCTACAAAGGCCGATGTACGCCGAGTGGTGTGCTAGCCGATGGTATTTGGACTTACACCCGAGATCGTGGAATAGCTATCGACCCGTCCGCTGAAAGTCAGTATCTTTACGAGCCGAAGGAACGGAATCCGACTATCAAGATAGCGGATGGTTCTCCGAAGTCTTTACCGCCTTGGGCGATTGCACAAGCTATTCAGCGCCCTGCCATGCTGGAGCTGCATAATGGGGGCGGCCCTTATCCGAGTTATGAGGCCAACTGGGACAACGCGAAGGCCCTATACGGCAAGCTGGAGGAGGATCAGGCGCCTTTTGTCAATAACTCCGACTACTGCTCGGTACGTGCTGCGCGAGTGAACAATATCCTCCGGCAGAACACATGCGTATAATGTGGCCGAATCCCGATAAGGGTCCCGGTCAACCCGTACGCCGAAACGTGCTGTCGATTGCTGCGTCTGTGTACAACCTAAGGGGAGGGTCGTGTTCCGAATCGCTTTTCTAGTTGCAATTGTGGCTATATTATCGGGGTGTTCATCGAGCCCCGTCGCTTCGCCACCGTCGTCGAACGTATCGTCGTCGTCGACTGTGACACCTTCGTCGAGCGTAAAGCGTGATGCTGCCCTGGATGACCGGCTCGCTTCGTTCCTGCTCGACGAAGGTGAAGTCGATGCGCTGCGCACGGGTCAGGACCTGCCTGGGTTCAATCGGGACGGGGTTCGAGAATGGTTCAGTAAGAGGACTTCTGAGCCATACGATACGTTGCTTCCACCCCCAGACGTCAGAATTGTCGAGCCGGGCAAATGCGGCGATGCCGTTCGGCAGTCGTACAACTTCGATATCGCTGGCTGGACAGGGTTCGCGCGGTTCAGGCGTTTCGGGAACGAGGGGTCCAAATATGAGATATCACAGAGCGTGGCGGCTTATCCAGATATGTCCGCGGCGAAACACGCGTATGCGGGTATCGCTGATAAGGTTCGCGCGTGTGGAAACATGTCGGGAACTGTAGGGGTGAATGTCTCGGGGGGAACACCTATTGTCGGACCATTTTCCATGGAGATGCGTGATAACAATGATACCTCCCTGCGGTGGACATACATCAGTCATCGATTCTACGAAGCAAGCTCACCCCAATATTCGACGGAAGTGATGCTCGCAGTTGTCAACAATATTGTGGTGTGCACATCTGCCTCACGTTTCTCCGACTCCGAGCACCTCACCACCGCACTGATGCAGGCGCTAACCCAGCGAATTACATCGTCACGTTAGCGTCGGTCGACCCGGCGCAGCGAACGTGATGTCGATAGCTGCGTCCGTGGACAACCTAAGGGGGATGATCGTGTACCGAATCGCGTTTTCCATTGCAATCGCGATTATCTTATCAGGGTGTTCATCGGGCTCAGTCGCGCCATCGCCATCATCGACCGTGGTGTCGTCGACATCGACTGTGGCCTCTTCGTCGAGTATGAAGCGTGATGCTGCCCTGGATAACCGGCTGGCTTCGCTCCTGCTCCACGAAGATGAAATGAAGGCGTTGCGCACAAGCCGGGACGGGCCCGAACAATGGCGTACCGCCGGGTTTTCCGAACCGCCCGATACGAAATCTCCATGGCCTGACCTCAAAAATATCGAACCGAGCCAATGTAGCGATGCGGTCCGGCAGTCGTATAACTTCGATATCGCTGGCTGGACAGGGTACTCGCAGTACAGGCGTTTGGGACCGGAGGGCTCCGATTATCGGATAATTCAGACTGTGGCAGCTTATCCGGACGCGTCCTCGGCCCAACGCGCCTATACAGGTATCGCTGATAGGGTTCGCGCGTGCGGAAACACGTCGGGAACCTTAGCAGTGAAAGTCTCGGATATTGTTTCCGGCCCATTCTCCATCGAGCTGCGAGATATCAACCCTACATCGCTGCGATGGACATTCATCAGTCATCAAGACTTCCAAGCGGACTTCCCCCAATATTCGACGGAAGTGATACTCGCAGTTGTCGACAAGATCGTCGTGTGTGTATCTGCCTCGCGTTTCTCCGACGCCGAGCACCTGACCACCGCGCTGATGCAGGCGATCACCCAACGAATTAACTCGTCACGTTAGCCTCGATCTTTGCCCTTCCGGGGAACGAAGATAGACCTACATGATCAACAGTCCGTGCAGAAGAGCGGCCCCCGAGGGCACACAACGCATCGGTGTGCTCGATGTGGATGGCCTCGGCTGGCATTGCACTGATCAGCGTGGTCGGCTTGACGGCAGGGTTGAGACCGTCGCCCGTATCGGCCGAGGTGGCCTCCGGAGCAGGCATCGATGTCAGAGGTAGATGTGATGATCCGACGATGCACGTTTCTCTCATGGAAGAGTCCTGGCGACGGATCGACTCCTGGCTCGCCGCGAACGCGCCGCGCACGTTCGCATCCCTGCGCCCGCCCGCCTCGCAGGAGGCGATCAGCGCCGCGGCTGCCGAGCTGGGAGTGGAGTTCCCCGCGGATCTGGTCGCGTATCTGCGGCACCACGACGGAGTCTCCCCTGGGAAGCGGGGTTACGTCTCCCCCGAGGAGGGAGGTTTCAGCTTTCCCGGCTTCGAGCCCTACACCCTCGCCCAGATCGTCTCCTCGGGCTTGAGCAAGCAGGAGACGTGGGCCAGGTACGCCGAGGACGGGGTAGTCGAGGGACCCGAGGGCTTACTCGAGGGACCCGGGGGCTACTGGCACCGGGATTTCCTGGCTTTCGCCCGCAACATCAGTGCGGACGCGTTGGTCGTGGATTGCCGTCCAGGCGAGTCGTTCGGCGCGGTGGGCGAGGATGCGGAGGCCGAGGGCACGATATTCGGGGAATGGGGAAGCCTGGGAGCCTTCATGAAACAGGTCGCCGACTCCCTGGAGAGCGGAACCGCCATGACGGTTGGGCTGTCGTATGTGCCTGTCGTCGACGACGGGATGCTGCTGTGGGAGCTCACTCCCGAACGGCGACCCGAGCCGCGGTCCCTGTTCGACCGCGGGCTCGCCGACCCGGTCATCGCCGCGCCACGCCGGACGACTGCGCAAACCACGCCGAACAAGACCTGGCCCAGCGGGTACGACAATTTCTGCCTGACCTTCGCGCAGGCCTTGGACGAGACCGAACTCCTGCGCCGGTTCGGCGCGTTGCCCGAGACCCGGCGCCCACGGTGGAGGGAGGAGGCGGAAATTCCGGACCAGCGGCAGAACCCTGCCGTGCTGCTGCCGGTGGTCCGTGTGGGAACCCACGGCGGTTGGGCGTTCGGCATCGAGGAAGGTCACCATATTTTGGAGGGCACACGCGATGAGGTGCTGCGCCGCATGTCCCGTGGCACCCGTGCGGTGTCGGTCAGCTATTGGGGTGAAAGCGGCCCTATCTCGGTGTCTCTTTTCGACAACGGCGAACTGGTGACGAAGTACAACACTCAGTGGGCCGCGCTGCAATGGGCCGTCCCGCCTGACTGCGGGCGCGACCCGTTCGAGATCTTCCCCGGTCTGCCGCCGTACGGCGGTCAGGAACCAACACCCGAGCAGTGGCGGGAACGGCTGCTGGCGGTGTGTGATGCGGTCGTTCGCCGCTGCGGCATCCTACTGCCGCCGCCTGGCCTGGACGGTGAACTCGACAGCGCGCGGATCCTTCCTCTGCTGCCGGACAACAACTCCGGGGTACCCGTGCCTGACCGATTTGCCTCCCTCGTCGACGCCGCGCCGCCCGAGCGCCTGCGCCGCGCACTCGCCATGCAGATGTCGGCACTGGCCGCCGAGACCGGACTCGACACCTATCGCGAGGTCACCGACGCACTGCCCCTGCTCAGCGCGGAGGATCGCCCCGGCATCACCGACGATTCCGCACTTGACCTGCGGCTGCGCCGCGTTCACGCCGAGGCCCAAGTGATATACGCCGACTGGAACGACCGGTCTGTCTGGCAGGACCGCGCCATGGCCGCCCGCGCCCTGGCCGACGCGCTCAGCCTGCCGGTCCGGGAAGCCCTGGGCTTGGTCATAGGCTGCCGTCAGGACCCCCAATGGCGGCAGGAGTTTCGCAAGCAGCTGACCGACGACTGATTCCTGCATGATCCCTGGTTGCGCCGGACACGCCTAAAGTGGCTTTCAGTAAAGAGAATCGGCCGCCGATGAATCTTCGGGCAGCCCGATAGTAATGCGAGGTCAGCCATGGGCCGCGGTCGGGATAAGGCAAAACAGACCAAAGTGAAGTACCGCGGCGACCCCAGTGGCGGCGCCGCGGGTGTCCGCGAACCGCGCAGGCCAGTACCTCCGGATGATCATCTGGGCGCAACCCGCCCGTTCGATCCGGACCCCATAACGGTCAGCTTTCCCGACCCACGCAGCTGACGCCGGCACGAACCGACCGCGGTAACCGGAAGTATCACAGTGACGAATGTGACGCATGGTGCGGCGCGCCTCCACCATTAGTTGAGGGTTTGCGGCCATCATCGGGCCATGAGGATGCTGGCACTGCTGTCGAAGAACACCGAGACGCTGCCCGGACTGACCGGGATAGCCAGGGTCGACCGCAATACCAGGCGTCTGCTCAAGCGGGTCGGGCCGGGGGATGTCGTGGTGCTCGACGAGATGGACCTGGACCGCGTCACCGCCGACCGGCTGGTCGAGGCCGGGGTGGTCGCGGTGGTGAACACCTCGCCGTCGATCTCCGGCCGCTATCCGAATCTGGGCCCGGAAGTGTTGGTGGCCAACGGAATTCTGCTGTTGGATACGGTCACCTCGGATGCCTTCGGCAGGATCAAGGACGGTGTCAAGGTCCGCATCGACGAGGGCGTCGTCTACGCCGACAAGGTGACCAAGAAGGAACCCGAGGTCCTGGTCGAGGGCATCGAGCTCACCGAATCGGCCATCGCCGACCGGATGATCGAGGCGCGCAACGGTCTCGCCGATCATCTGGAGGCGTTCGCCGGCAACACGATCGAGTTCATCCGCACCGAAAGCGCCCTGCTCATCGATGGAATCGGTGTGCCGGAGCTGGAATTGAACATGAAGCACCGGCAGGTGGTCGTGGTGGCCGACGGGCCCGACCACGCCGACGACCTCAAGCGGCTCAAGCCGTTCATCAAGGAGTACGCGCCGATCATGGTCGGTGTCGGCCGCGGCGCCGACACCATGATGAAGCAGGGCTACAAACCCGATCTCATCGTCGGCGATCCTGACGAAATCACCACGGCCACTTTGAAATCCGGTGCGGAAATGATCCTGCCCGCGGACACCGACGGGCATGCGAAGGGTTTGGAACGCATCCAGGACCTAGGCATCGGGGCCACCACCTTCCCGTCCTCCGGCGCACCCGCCGATCTGGCGCTGCTGCTGGCCCACCACCACGGCGCCGCGCTCATCGTGACCGTCGGCGCGGCCGCCTCGCTCGACGATTTCTTCGACCGCAGCCGCCGCGACAGCAATCCGGCCACCTTCCTGACCCGGCTGAAGCTCGGCACCAAGCTGATGGATGCGAAAGCCGTCGCCACGCTGTACCGAAACCGGATGTCGGGCACCGCGATCGCGCTGGTGGTGCTCGCGGCGCTGATCGCGGTGATCGTGGTGCTGCTCGCCTCGAATTCCGGTACCGACCTGCTGAATTGGGGTTTGGACAGCTGGCATCGGCTCTCGCACTGGGGACATCGGTTCCTGGCACATTACGTCGAGCGAAAGTAGCAAGGGACGCAGATGATTTCGCTTCGCCAGCACGCAATCTCCATCGCCGCCATCTTCCTCGCACTCGCCATCGGGGTGGTGCTCGGCTCGCAGACGCTGGCCGCCGACCTGCTATCCGGGCTGCGCGCGGACAAGACGGATCTGCGCCAGCAGCTCGATTCGACGGCCGACCAGAATCGCAAACTGACCGATCAGCTGAACGCGGCCGACCGGTTCATCGCCGGCTCGGCGGGCCGCATCCTCGGCGGCACCCTCGCCGATCGCACCGTCGCGGTCTTCACCGCACCCGACGCCGATCCGGCCGACGTCGAGGGCGTCACCAAGGCGTTGGAAACCGCCAATGCCACCGTCACCGGCAAGATCGCGCTCACCGATGCCTTCCTCGACGCCACCGAGGGCGACCGGCTGCGCACGGCCATCACCAACGTCATCCCGGCGGGCGCCCAGCTGCGCACCGGCGCGGTGGACCAGGGCAGCCTGGCCGGCGACCTGCTCGGCCTGGTGCTGCTGCTCGATCCGAGCAACGCGCAACCGCGCAGCACCCCGCAGGAGCTGGGGCTGGCCTTGGAGACGCTGCGCGGCGGCGGCTTCCTCGCGTACGGGGATCCTGCGGTGCGGCCCGCGCAGCTGGCGGTCGTCGTCACCGGCAACGGCGCGAAATCCGGTGAGAACAACCAGGGTTCGAATCTCGCGCGGTTCGCCGGAGCGCTGCGTGGCCGCGGCGCGGGTGTCGTACTGGCCGGACGCGCCGGATCGGCCGATACGCCGGGGCCGATCGCCGCGGTCCGCTCCGACGCCACGCTGGCGGGCAGCGTAACCACCGTCGACAACCTGGACCGCGAGATCGGCCGCGTCACCACCGCCCTCGGCCTGACCGAACAGCTCAGCGGCGGCGCGGGCCGATACGGCACCGGCACCAAGGCGACGTCGCTCACACTCGCGGCGATGCCACGCTGACCGCGGCCCAGTCACCGGATGGCAAACGCGCGTGGCGTTCGATCCGGACCCCCTTTCCGTGTTACCGTGAAGACCCGTGGGTCAAACACGGATTCAGGCGCGAACGGCCACGAAGCACATCTTCGTCAGCGGTGGTGTCGCCTCCTCTCTGGGTAAGGGTCTTACCGCCTCCAGCCTCGGACAGCTGCTGACGGCGCGTGGACTGCGGGTCACCATGCAGAAGCTGGACCCGTACTTGAATGTCGATCCGGGCACCATGAATCCGTTCCAGCACGGAGAGGTGTTCGTGACCGAGGACGGTGCGGAGACCGATCTCGACGTCGGCCACTACGAGCGATTCCTCGACCGGGATCTGTCCAGGGACGCGAATGTGACCACCGGGCAAATCTATTCGTCGGTCATCGCCAAGGAGCGCCGCGGCGAATACCTCGGCGATACGGTGCAGGTGATTCCGCACATCACCGATGAGATCAAGAGCCGGATCATCGCTATGGCCGGTCCGGATCTGCAGGGGCAGACCCCGGATGTGGTGATCACCGAAATCGGCGGCACCGTAGGCGATATCGAGTCGCAGCCGTTTCTGGAGGCGGCCAGGCAGATCCGTCACGACGTCGGCCGGGAGAACGTCTTCTTCCTGCACGTGTCGCTGGTGCCGTACCTGGCGCCGTCGGGTGAGCTGAAGACCAAGCCGACCCAGCATTCGGTGGCGGCGCTGCGCAGCATCGGTATCCAGCCGGACGCGCTGATCCTGCGCTGCGACCGCGAGGTGCCGCAGGGTCTGAAGAGCAAGATCGCGCTGATGTGCGACGTCGACGTCGACGCGTGCATCTCCACCCCGGACGCACCGTCGATCTACGACATTCCGCGCGTGCTGCATCGCGAGGGCCTCGACGCCTACGTGGTGCGCAAGCTCGGGCTGCCGTTCCGCGACGTGGACTGGACCGTCTGGGGCGACCTGCTGGAGCGGGTGCATTCGCCGCGGGAAACCGTCGAGGTGGCGCTGGTCGGCAAGTACGTCGACCTGCCCGACGCGTACCTGTCGGTGACCGAGGCGCTGCGCGCGGGCGGCTTCGCCTCGCGGGCCAAGGTGAACATCCGCTGGGTGCCATCGGACGAATGCGAGACCCCGTCGGGCGCACAGGCGGCGCTGCGCGAGGTGGACGCGGTGCTGATTCCCGGCGGCTTCGGCATCCGCGGCATCGAGGGCAAGATCGGTGCGGTGAAATACGCACGGACACGCGGTATTCCGCTGCTCGGGCTGTGCCTGGGCCTGCAGTGCGTGGTGATCGAGGCGGCCCGCTCGGCCGGCCTGATCGAGGCGAGCTCGGCCGAATTCGATCCGGACACACCGCATCCGGTGATTTCGACGATGGCCGATCAGCGAGACGCGGTGGCGGGCGCGGCCGATCTCGGCGGCACCATGCGGCTCGGCGCGTATCCCGCTGTGCTGGAAAAGGGTTCGGTTGTCGCCCAGGCTTACGGCGGTGAGCAGGTGTCGGAGCGGCACCGGCACCGCTTCGAGGTGAACAACGCCTACCGCGACAAGATCGCGCAGAGCGGGCTGAAGTTCAGCGGCACCTCGCCGGACGGGCACCTGGTCGAATTCGTCGAGCTGCCCGCCGACGTGCACCCCTTCTTCGTGGCGACCCAGGCGCATCCCGAGTTGAAGAGCCGCCCGACCCGGCCGCATCCGCTGTTCGCGGCGCTCATCGCGGCGGCGCTGAAATACAAACTGGCCGAACGTCTTCCGGTCGACATCCCGGGTGAGGAAGAATTCGCCGACGCGGAGCAGGGTGCCTGAGTGAACGGTCCGGGGAGCCACGATTTCGAGACGGTGGCGAGTAGGACCGTCTACAGTGGCGCGATCCTCGCGCTGCGGCTCGACAAGGTGGCCATGCCGGGCGGCAAGGTCGTCGAACGCGAGGTGGTCGAACATCACGGCGCGGTGGCCGTTCTCGCCGTCGACGATGCCGACAACGTGGTGCTGATCCGCCAGTACCGGCATCCGGTCGGCGCCCGGCTGCTCGAGCTGCCCGCCGGGCTACTCGACGTGCCGGGCGAGGACCCGTTGACGGCGGCGCGGCGCGAGCTCGCCGAGGAGACCGGGCTGGCGGCGCGGGACTGGTCGGTGCTGGTGGATGTCGCGCTCTCGCCCGGCTTCACCGATGAGGCGCTGCGCGTGTACCTCGCCAGCGGTCTTTCCGAAACCGACCGTCCCGAACCGGAATTCGAGGAGGCCGATCTGGAGCTGGTGCGGCTGCCGGTGGCGGAGGCGGTGCGCGCGGCGCTGGCGGGGAGATCTCCAACGCCACCGCCGTCGCGGGTGTGCTCGCGCTGGCCGCCGCGCGGGCGAGCGGTATCGCGCCGCGCCCCGCCGATGCGCCGTGGCCGGGACAGCCCACCGCGTTCCTGGAACGCAAAGCCGCGCAACAGCAGTCGGAAGCCTGACGGGGCGCCCCATGGTGCTCGCGCGCGAGATCGACGCCTATCTCGACCATCTCGCCGTCGAGCGCGGCGCGGCGCGCAATACGCTCGGCGCCTACCGGCGCGATCTGGACCGCTACCGGAATTTCCTTACCGGGCGCGGTATTCCGGCGCTGGACGCGGTGACCGAGGGTGATGTCGCCGAGTTCATCATGGCGCTGCGGGCCGGTGGTCCGCAGCATCCGCCGCTGGCCGCGAGTTCGGTGGCGCGGGCACTGATCGCGGTGCGCGGGCTGCACCGGTTCGCCGCCGCCGAGGGACTCACCGTCACCGATGTCGCGCACGCGGTGAAACCGCCCGCGCCCGGCCGCCGGTTGCCGAAAGCCCTTCCGTACGAACAGGTGCTGCGGGTGCTGGAGGCGGCGGGCGGCCCGGTGGACGGTGACGGCGCGGATGGCGGGCCGCGCGGGCTGCGCGACCGGGCACTGCTCGAGCTGCTGTATTCGACCGGCGCCCGGATCTCGGAGATGGTCGGGCTCGACGTCGACGATCTGGACACCGCCGAGCGGGCGGTGGTGTTGCACGGCAAGGGCGGTAAGCAGCGCATGGTGCCGATCGGCAGGCCCGCGCTCGCCGCGGTCGACGCGTACCTGGTGCGCGGCAGGCCGCTGCTCGCCGCGCGCGGCAAGGCGAACGCCGGTGCGCTGTTCCTGAACGCGCGCGGCGGGCGGTTGTCGCGGCAGAGCGCGTGGCAGGTGCTGCAGACCGCGGCCGAGCGCGCGGGCATCGACGCGGCGGTCTCACCGCATACGCTGCGGCATTCGTTCGCCACGCATCTGCTCGACGGCGGCGCGGATGTGCGTGTCGTACAAGAACTTCTGGGGCACGCCTCGGTGACGACGACCCAGATCTACACCCTGGTGACCGTCAATACCCTGCGCGAAGTCTGGGCGACCGCGCATCCCCGGGCGCGTTGACCGCCGCTGCGCATACCATTTGTGTTCGCGCGCAGCGGATCGCGGTGTACACGAACACGAAACCCATGCGGCGCGACACACCCGACCGCGAATTCGGACGAAACGGCCGGTATCGACCGGCCGGAAAGGCGTGGATGGCGTATTCGAGACTTATCCGCGAATCGCCGGAAAACCGCTGTCGCGTGTCCGAGCGTGGATCTCGAGCGATCGGGCGGTAGCGTCTATCGGAAGCTGGACCGTACGTGAGCGAACGAAGAGAGCGAACCATCAGATACAGCGCGCATCGCGCACGGCGGAACCGAGCGCCAGCGAGGAGGAGCCGTAAGCGAGGTCGGGCCTGATCGGCTTCGCTAGGCTCGGCGAAGAAACGGGCAGGAACGTATAAGGAGCAGCGGATCGTGACGACAGCCGACGCGGCGGAGCCGCCGATGGGTGCTGGGGCGCAGCCGCTTATGGGCCCGCGAGGTCCGTACTCGGCCGCCGCGGCGGAAGCAGCCGTGTGGTCCGGGGCGGATCTGCCGGACGACGCGACACTCGGTCCGACGGGGCGCCCGCTGCGCCTGGTACCCGACCCGGCGCCGGTCCAGTCGCACGGCAATGCCCAGATCATCGCCATGTGCAACCAGAAGGGCGGGGTCGGCAAGACCACCTCGACCATCAATCTCGGCGCCGCGCTCGCCGAATACGGCAGGCGGGTGCTGCTGGTGGACCTCGATCCGCAGGGCGCGCTGTCCGCGGGATTGGGTGTGGCGCACCACGATCTGGAATTCACCGTGCACAATTTGCTCATCGGCTCCAAGGTCGGCATCAACGACGTGCTGATGCACACCCGGGTCGAGGGCATGGATCTGCTGCCGAGCAATATCGATCTATCGGCCGCGGAGATCCAGCTGGTCAACGAGGTCGGGCGGGAACAGTCGCTCGGCCGCGCGCTCGCGCCCATCCGCGACAACTACGATTATGTCCTCATCGACTGCCAGCCCTCGCTCGGTCTGCTCACGGTGAACGCACTCGCGTGTTCGGACGGCGTGATCATTCCGATGGAATGCGAATACTTTTCGCTGCGCGGCCTCGCCCTGCTCAACGACACCGTGGAGAAGGTGCGGGACCGGTTGAATCCCCGACTGAGCCTGTACGGCATCGTTGTCACCATGTTCGATGCGCGCCTACTACATTCCCGGCAGGTCATGGCGCGGGTTGTCGAGGTATTCGGTGACCTGGTCTACGATTCGGCGATCTCGCGGACCGTCCGATTCCCCGATGCCAGCGTCGCCGGTGAACCCATCACCACCTGGGCCCCCAAATCCAGTGGAGCCGAACAATATCGGTCGATGGCGCGGGAAGTCATCTACCGGTCCGGCCGGTGACCGGGCCTGCCCCATCCGCACGACAGTCGACAACGGAAACCATCGGTACCGAACCTGCTGTCGTGCAGGGTGATACCGCCGTGTCCGCCGAACCGGTTGCGGCGGAACAGGAGTCGCAGCCGCCATCCGGATTCCAGCTGCGCCTGAGCAACTTTCAGGGACCGTTCGACCTGCTGCTGCAGTTGATCAGCTCGCGCAAGCTGGACGTCACCGAGATCGCGCTGCACAAGGTGACCGACGAATTCATCGCCTACACCAAGGCATTGACCGCGAGCCTGGCCGACGAGCACAAATTGCGCGCGGACAAGATCCTGGATCAGACCACCGAATTCCTGGTGGTGGCGGCCACGCTGCTGGATCTGAAGGCGGCGCGGCTGCTGCCCTCCGGCGAGGTGACCGACGCCGAGGACCTCGAGCTGCTGGAGGCGCGCGACCTGCTCTTCGCCCGGCTGCTGCAATACCGGGCGTTCAAGCAGGTCGCCGAGTTGCTCGGCGAATTGGAGGCGGTGGCGCTGCGGCGTTATCCGCGCGCGGTGGGGTTGGAGGAGCGTTACCTCGGCCTGCTGCCGGAGGTTACCCTTGGGGTTGACGCGGCAGGTTTCGCCGATATCGCCGCGGCGGCGTTCCGGCCCCGGCCGGTACGCAAGGTCGGTCTGGAACACCTGCACGCACATGCCATTTCGATCGCCGAACAGGCCGCGCTGGTGCTGGAACGGTTGAAGCTGCGCGGTCCCGGCGGCTGGACCACCTTCGGTGAGCTGGTGGCCGACTGCACGATACCGATCGAGATCGTCGCCCGTTTTCTGGCGCTGCTCGAGCTGTACCGCGGCAAGACAATCGAATTCGACCAGCCCGATCCGCTCGGGCCGCTGTCGATCAGCTGGATCGGGGATCCGGAGAACGGGGCGGCGCACACACCGGCATTGACCATCGAGGAGGACTACGGGTGAACGAGTTCAGCGGGCGGACGGAGGAATCCGCGGACTCCTCCGTCGATGCCGACACCGCCGTTCCCGTGGACGCAGCCTCGGTCGATACTCCCGCTCGCCGGGTAGATGTCGCTGCGGCGATCGCTGCTGCGGCTCGGGCTGACGCTGCGACCTCTGGCGATGCCGGTGCCTCTGGCGATGCTGCGGTGTCTGGCGATGTCGATACCTCTGTTGATAAGTCGGCCCCGGTGGATGCCTCTGCTCCGGTCGATGTCGCCGCCGCAATTGCCGCCGCGGCTCGGGCTGATGCTGCTGCGTCAGCCGATGCCGCGATCTCTGGCGATGCCGCGGTGTCTGGCGATGTCGATGCCTCCGTTGACATGTCGGCCTCGGCGGATGTCTCTGCTCCGGTCGATGTCGCCGCTGCGATCGCGGCTGCGGCTCGGGCTGATGCGGCTGCGTCGTCCGCTGCCGCGACCTCGGTCGACGCCGAAACCTCTACCGGTACTTCGGCCCTGGCGGATGCTGTCGCCTCAGACGATGCTGGTTCGGTTGATGCCGGCGCGACTGCTACTGCGGCCGATGTTGTCGCCCCGGGTGCTGCGGCGATCCCGGCCAGTGGCAAAACCCCTATCCGTACTTCGGGTCTGGAGGGTGCATCCGCCTCGGTCGATGCCGAGATCACGGTTGATGCCGACACTTCTACCGGTACTTCAGCTCCACCCGATGCCGCCGACTCGGCCGATACCGCCGACTTGGGCGATGCCACCGACTCGCCCGATGCTGTCGTGTCGGCGAATGCGGGGCGGGCGACCGATGCGGATCTCGTTGATCTCGATCACACCGGCGATGAAGACGCCGCTTCCGACGACGAGGTGGCGGAACTCACGCCCGAACCGCTCGGGGATGCCGAGTTCCGCGCGGCATTGGAGGCGATGTTGCTTGTCGTCGACGCTCCGGCCCCGGTAGATCAGCTGGCTGCGGCGTTGGCGGATACCGCGCTGCGGGTGGAGACGGCGCTGCGCGCGATGTCGGCGGAGCTGTCGGAGCGGGGCAGCGGGATCGATCTGCGTTTCGTCGGTGACGGCTGGCGCTTCTATACTCGCAGCGAGTACGCGCCGTATGTGGAACGGATGCTGCTCGACGGCTCGCGGTCGAAATTGACGCGGGCGGCTCTGGAAACGCTGGCGGTGATTGCCTACCGCCAGCCGGTGACCCGGACCAGGGTCAGCGCGGTGCGTGGCGTTAATGTCGACGGTGTGATGCGGACCCTGCTGGCCAGGGGCTTGATCGCCGAGGCCGGGGCAGACCCGGAAACCAACGGGACGCTTTACTGCACCACCGAACTGTTCTTGGAACGGATCGGGTTGGCGTCGGTGAGCGACCTGCCACCGTTGGCGCCGCTGCTGCCCGGCGTCGACCTGATCGATGAGATCAACGAGAGCCTGGATACGGACCCCCGTTACACCAGGCTGAGGAAACCCGCCGAGACCGACCTGGATCTCGGCGCCGAGGATTAGGACAGATGAATACTTCCGCTCGCCGAGATGGCACACCGGATCGTAGAAATAGAGGCGACCAGCCCGCACGGGGTGGCGCCGGCCGCACCGCGGGCACCAGCCGCGGCGCCCGTGCGGCACAGCGGGGGAGCTCCGAACGCGGCATCCCGGATCGGCAGCGCGACGGCGCGCCACGCCGGGGAGCCGGTGCCCGTGGTACCGGCTATGGTGCGGGAAGTGCCGCACCGCAACGGAATTCGCAACGCAAAGCGGAACCCGGGCGTAAGCAGGAGCCGGGGACCCAGCGCCGCACCGAATCCGCGACGGCCGGTAAGCCGGTCGGCAAGAAAACCAAGAACGCCAAGCCGCAGCGGCAGTCCCAGCAACCGACGTTGCTGAGCAACGCCAAACCGGCCCGCCGCCAGCACGTCGACGCGCCCGCCGAGGGCGGCCACACCAAGCTGCCGTGGGGTGAGGGCGAACGGCTGCAGAAGGTGCTGGCCAAGGCGGGTGTCGCCTCGCGCCGCGCCGCCGAGGAGCTGATCGCCGCGGGCCGCGTCGAGGTGGACGGTGCGATCGTCACCGAACAGGGGCTGCGGATCGATCCGCAGCATGCGGTGGTCCGGGTGGACGGCACCCGCGTCATGGTCCGCGAGGAACTGGTGCACCTGGCGCTGAACAAGCCGAAGGGCTGGCAGTCCACCATGTCCGACGATCTCGGCAGGCCGTGCGTCGGCGATATCGTCGCCGAACGCATCGCCGCGGGCCAGCGCCTGTTCCATGTCGGCAGGCTGGACGCCGATACCGAGGGGCTGCTGCTGCTCACCAACGACGGCGATCTCGCGCACCGGCTGATGCACCCCTCGTACGAGGTGTCCAAGACCTATCTCGCGACGGTCAACGGTGAGGTCAACGCCAAGATCACCGGTAAGCGCCTGCGCGACGGCATCGAACTGGAGGACGGTCCGGCGAAGGTGGACCGGTTCCAGGTGCTGGAGTTGGGCGAGGGACGTTCTCTGGTCAAGATCGTGTTGCACGAAGGGCGCAAGCACATCGTGCGGCGGCTGCTCGACGCGGTCGGCCATCCGGTGACCCGGCTGGTACGCACGCATATCGGGCCGGTCGCGCTCGGCGATCAGCGTCCGGGCACGCTGCGGGTGCTCGGCCGCGATGAAATCGGCAAACTGTATGAGGCGGTGTCGTTGTGAACGGTGTGGAGATTCCGGTCCGGGCCGAGCGGCTGTCGGGCACGTCGCCGCTGGTCGTCGCGATGGACGGGCCGTCGGGGACCGGTAAGTCGAGCGTGTCGCGGCGGTTGGCCACCCGGCTGGGCGCCCGCTATCTGGACACGGGAGCCATGTATCGGGTCGCCACCCTGCGCGTGCTGCGCGCGGGCATCGAGCTGACCGATTCGGCCGCCATCGCCGCGGCGGTGAAGGAGCTGCCGCTGCGCATCGGCACCGATCCGCGGCGCGAGCTGATCGAGCTCGACGGTGTCGACGTGTCGGCGGAGATCCGCGGTGACGCGGTGACCAAGGCGGTGTCCGCGGTATCGGCGGTGCCCGAGGTGCGCGAACTGCTCGTCGACCTGCAGCGCGAGATCGCGCTGGTGGCGCAGCGGATCGTGGTCGAGGGCCGCGATATCGGCACCGTCGTGCTGCCCGACGCGGACGCCAAGATCTATCTGACCGCCTCGGCCGAGGCGCGGGCGCATCGGCGTAATCAGCAGAACATCGCCGAGGGGCGCGGTGACGACTACGCGGCGGTGCTCGCCGACGTGCAGCGCCGCGACACCCTCGATTCCACCCGCAAGGTGTCGCCGCTGCGGCCCGCCGCGGACGCGGTGCTGGTCGACACCAGTGAAATGAATATGGACGAGGTCATCGACGAGTTGTATCGCGTTGTGGCGCAGCAGGTTTCGGCCGGAGAGGGGCGGTCGTGACGGAAGACGTGCTTGCGGGCGACGGTATCTGGAGCGACGAATCCGATTGGGAGATCGTCGATCTGGCGGGTGAGCCGGAGGACGAGGAACAGCTCGCCATGCCGACCCTCGCCGTGGTCGGCCGCCCGAATGTCGGCAAATCGACGCTGGTGAACCGCATTCTGGGGCGGCGCGAGGCCGTCGTAGAGGACATTCCCGGCGTCACCAGGGACCGCGTCTCGTACGAGGCGCTCTGGGCGGGCCGCCGCTTCTGGGTTCAGGACACCGGCGGCTGGGAGCCTGATGCCAAGGGCCTGCAGCAGTCGGTGGCGCGGCAGGCCGAGCTGGCGATGGAAACCGCGGATGCGATCGTGCTGGTGGTGGACGCGGTCGTCGGCGCGACCGCGACCGACGAGGCGGCGGTGAAGAAGCTGCGCCGCTCCAAGATTCCGGTGATCCTGGTCGCCAACAAGGTCGACGATCAGCGCATCGAGGCCGATGCGGCGGCGCTGTGGTCGCTCGGGCTCGGCGAGCCGAGGATGGTCAGCGCCGCGCACGGCCGCGGCACCGGCGACCTGCTCGACGACATACTCGCGGTGCTGCCCGAGACCCCACGCGAGGGTTCCGGCGGCCTCGGCGGCCCACGCCGCGTCGCGCTGGTCGGCAAGCCGAACGTCGGCAAATCCAGTCTGCTGAACAAGCTTTCGGGCGATGAGCGTTCGGTGGTGCACGATGTGGCGGGCACCACCGTGGATCCGGTGGACTCGCTCGTCGAATTGGGCGGCAAGATCTGGAAATTCGTGGACACCGCGGGCCTGCGCCGAAAGGTGGCCAATGCCAGCGGGACCGAGTTCTACGCCTCGCTGCGCACCAAATCGGCGCTGGAGGCCTCCGAGGTGGCGATCATGCTGATCGACGCCTCGCAGCCGATCACCGAACAGGATCTGCGGGTGATCAGCCTGGTCGCCGATTCCGGCCGGGCGCTGGTGCTGGCCTTCAACAAGTGGGATCTGGTCGACGAGGACCGCCGGCTCCAGTTGGAGAAGGAGGTGGACCGGGAACTGGTCCGGGTGCCGTGGGCGCAGCGGGTCAATATTTCCGCGCACACCGGGCGCGCCGTCCAAAAGCTGGTTCCCGCAATGGAAACCGCGCTGGAGTCGTGGGATAAGCGGATTCCGACCGGCCGGCTGAACACCTGGCTCAAAGAGGTGGTCGCGGCCACGCCGCCGCCGATGCGCGGCGGCAGGCTGCCCCGCATCCTGTTCGCCACCCAGGCCACCACCCGCCCGCCGACGTTCGTGCTGTTCACCACCGGCTTCCTGGAGGCGGGCTACCGCAGGTTCCTGGAGCGGCGGCTGCGCGAGGAGTTCGGCTTCGACGGGTCGCCGGTGCGGATCTCGGTGCGCGTGCGCGAAAAGCGGGACCGCACCAAGAAATAACGCGATGAAATCGGGGTCGGCCAGCCGGTCGGCCCCGATTTCGTTTGCGGCTCAACGGAGCCGGTCGATCACCTCGGCGAAGTCGGCCATGGCGGTGGCGGGCACGACGAAGTGGGTCAGATGATATTTCCGCCGATAGCACTCGAGTGTTCCGGCGATGTCGTCGGGCGAACCGTGTAGGACGCCGGGCAGGGCCAGCAGTTCGTCGTCGGACAGGCCGGGGGCGAACATGCGCTGCGTCGTCAGGTCGGGCATGCCTTTGCCGTCCAAATGCACTGTCATGATGGTCAATCCGAGTTCCAGTTGCTCGATCGGACGTCCGGCCGCGGCGCGGATGAATTCGATGCGATCGGCGAGCGCCCGCTCGACGGCCTCCTCGGTGACCGGGCGTTCGGTCACATCCACCCCGGCCAGCGAGATGATGTCGGCGTTGGCGGCCGCCATCGCGAGCAGCCGATCGCCGCGGCAGGCGACGAGAATCGGCGGAGCGGGCTGTTGCAGCACCGGCGGATTCCCGGTCGCGAACCGCCGCCGCAGCTCGGTTATCGTGCGCTCGACATGCGCGATCCGTTGACCGGCGGGCGGGAACGGCAGCTCGGCATCGGCGAATTCGTCTTGTGCCCAACCGGTTCCGAGCCCGAGCTCGAGGCGTCCCCCGGTCGGCAGGTCGGTGCTCGATACGTCGCGGGCCAGCAACGCTGGTTTGTAGAAACCTGTGTTGAGTACGAATGTGCCCAGCCGCGGCCGGGTGGTCACGGCGGCCAGCGCGGTCAATGCCGGGAACGGCGCGGCCATTCCGAGATGGTCCGACACCATGATCACGTCGTAGCCGAGGTCTTCCGCCGCTCGGGCCTGGTGCTGCCAGTCGGACATCGACGCGTCGGCGGATAATCCGATGCCGAAGCGAAATGGTCTGTCGCTCAATGTGATTCCTCCTACTGCTGAGTTCAGTGGATCCTGTTTCGGCTCAGCGGAATTCGGCGCGGTGGTCGAGCACCCACTGGTGCAACGTGCGCGGCGGGTGGCCGATGATGTCGGCGACGGTGCTGGTCGGAATCTGTTGCGGGCCGGTGCGCATCGCGTCGAAACCATCGAGCAGCACATCGACATAGGAGTCCGGGAAGTCCGGATCGGCGAGCATGCGTTCGCGTTCCTCGGCGCGGGTGAGCTCCACCCAGCGCAGCGGTCTGCCCAGCGCCTCGCCGATCACCCGCACCTGCTCGGCTCTGGTCAGCACCTGCGGGCCGGTCATCGTGTATGTGGCTCCGGCATGGCCGGATTCGGTGAGCGCGTGCCGTGCGACGGCGGCCATATCCGCCTCGTGGATCGGGCACATCGGCAAATCGCCGTGGCTGCCGCGCACGATATCGCCCGCGCGGATCTGGTCGGCCCACCACAGCGTGTTGACGGCGAACATGGTGGGTTGCAGCACAACGGATTCGATGCCGAGGCCGTGCACGAGGCGCAGCTGTTCGGTATACGGCAGATCCGGGACGCCGCCGGTGCCGAGGAAGACCAGGCGGCGGGCGCGTTCGGCGATGATGTCGAGCGCCTTCGGAAATTGCGCGCCGGTGTGCAGCGGCCACAGCAGGAACACCGCGTCGACGTCGCGGACGCAAGCGCGCAGCGTATCCGGCTCGGCCAGATCGGCGTGAACCACCTGGACCTGGGTCGGGAATTCGGCGGTAGCCGGATCGCGGGTGGCGGCGCGGACGCCGTGGCCCGCGTCGAGCAGCTGGTGGACGAGTTGGGTGCCGACGTTGCCGGTCGCGGCCAGGACGAGGATATTCGGGTCGTTGCTCATGGCACGATCATGGTCAGCCGGGCGAATGGGTCCACATAACCGAGGCTATTATTGCTGGAAACCGTCATCGAATGGAGGATTGTAGATGGATTCCGTCGATCGCGGAATTCTGCACGCCCTGCGGATCGACGGGCGGGTTCCCTTCCGGGCGGTCGGCGAGGTGCTCGGCATTTCGGAGAACACCGTCGCCCGTCGCTACCGGCGGCTGCGCGCCGAATACGGTATGCGCGTGGTCGGCGCGGTGGACGGCAGCCGACTCGGCCACGCGCAGTGGACCATTCGGCTGCGCTGCACACCCGACGCGGCCGAGTCGGTGGCGAAGGCGCTTGCCGCCCGCGACGATACGCATTTCGTCTATCTGCTCTCCGGCGGGACCGAGGTGTCGTGCACCGTGCAAACGCGCAGTACCGACGACCAGGAATCGCTACTGCTGCACAAACTTCCGCGCACCAGCCGGATCGTCGCGATGTCGGCGCATCTCATCCTGGGCGGGTTCAAGGTGCCGGACCAGTGGCAGGCCCCGGATGTACTGACGCCGGACCAGATCGACCGGCTGCGTCCGGAGCTCGGCGAAATCACCACTACACCAACGCATTTAGATGATGGCGAGCGCGCGCTGCTGACCGCCCTCAGCCGGGACGGCCGCGGCTCCTATGCCGAGCTCGCCACCGCCACCGGCTGGTCGGAGGTCACCGTCCGTCGCCGCATGGATATCTTGCGGCGCAGTGGGATTCTGCATTTCCGCCTCGATATCCCCGCCGCCGCATTCGGATTCGGCACCGAGGCCAGGCTGTGGATCGGCGCACAGCCATCGGCGGTCGCCGAGGTAGGGGCGGAACTGGCCCGGCATCCCGAGGTGGCCTTCGTCGGATTGACGACGGGCCCGACCAATCTGGTCGCGGCCGTCAACTGCCGCGATGCAGTCGACCTCGGGCGCTATCTCACCGAACGGATCGCGGGGGTGTCCGGTGTAGCGACCTTGGAATCCGCGCCGATCATTCGCACTGTGAAACGCGTTGGTGCGCTGCTGGTTTGAGTTGAGCAGCCGCGTGTTCCACTGATGCTGTGGCGAATTCGGCTGCTCCGCACCGAGCTCTCGCGACAACGGCTACCTCGGAGCTGTGCTGGAGTGAGGCCGAGATCAGGCGCCGGATCGCGGTGAGCCCGCCAGCGTTGCGGGTGAGCTCGGTGCGGCGGTTCGATCACTGCAAGGCCCGGCGCAGCTGGTCGTAGCCGGGTGCGAGGCGGCGCATTCCGGTGGCGAATGCCGCATCATCCTTGTCGGCCACCGGATATCGCAGTCCGCCGATGATTCTGGACTGTTCGGTCGCGGTTTTCGGTGTGGCCCGCCGCTTGCAGGTGGGTCGATGCGTCGCCCGGCTCGCCCGCGTTTCGGGCGGGCTCGGTGGGGCGGTTCGGTCACTGCAAGGCCTGACGCAGCCGGTCGTAACCGGGTGCGAGGCGGCGCATTCCGGTGGCGAAGGCGGCATCGTCCTTGTTGGCCACCGGATATTGCAGTCCGCCGATGATTCTGGACTGTTCGGCGGCGATATCGGCGGCCTCGGTGCGGCCGACCGCGCGCAGGTGGGTCGATGCGTCGTTGAGTCTGCGCGCGCCGAGCCCGACGGAGAACCAGCTCAGCAGGCCGCGGGCCGGGTCGGGGAGTCCCGCATCGGCGAGTTCGGCGAACTGTTCGGCCTGCTGCGCGGCGCCGGTGAGCCAGCGCGCCGCGTATGGTAGCGAATCCTTCAGTGCCGCAAGGGGTTCTACTTTGCGGTTGACGCTGAATTCGGATCGCATGATGTACGGCGTATTCGTGTACGAGATGCGGTCGGCGCGCCAGGATTCCAGGAAATCCGTGATCGGCAGCGTTGCGTACGGGTTGCCCTGCGGATCGTGTAGCAGCACCCAATCGTCGCCGACCTCCAGTGCTATCACGTAATGGTCTGCGCCACCGACATTTCCGGAGTTCGGGTGGTACCGCAACAAGCCCATGTCCACCGGGCCGACCAGCACCGGCCCGCGCGACACCGCCGCGCGCAGTCGGTCCAGCGCCTCGTCGGGTGTGCCGCCGGTGGTGCGCGCGCAGGTGCGGCCGAGCAGTTCGATGGCCGCGTCCAGGCCGATTTCCGGATCCCAGCCGATCGGGCTGAAGAACGGCATGCCGCCCGGCGTCGACCCGGGGCCGCGATACAGTTCGACGCCGAACGGTGCGCCGGCGAGGGTTTCGATCAGACCGACCGGCGGCGCGTCGGATCCGATGAGCATGGCGAGTGAGTTGCTGTAGCAGTACGGGCCGGAGCCGATATAGGAGACCATGGCTCCACTGCACCGCCTGACATGGTGTGAGAGTCAAGCGGTGAGCGCGGCCGGATCGCTGGCGAAGCGTCCGGCATTGCGCAGCGCGTCGTCGGCGTCCGGCAGTAACGACCAGAACACCTGAAAGGCGTGCGCCGGAACGGGATACACCTCCAACCGGGTCGGCACGCCCGCGGCGCGCGCCTGTTCGGCGAGCGCGTGACCGCCCGCGCCGTACGCGTCGTGCTCGGCCACCTGGATGAGCAGCGGCGGTAGGCCGGACAGGTCGGCGACCGTCGGGTTGGCGATCGGATCGTCGAGCGATGCCTCGCCCAGATAGCCCGCCTGCAATTGCTCGTGCACGCCGCGGTCGCCCGGCGTCGGTGCGTCGCGACCGTACAGCCCGGTGCCCGGACACAACAGCAGCGCGGCCTTCGGCAGCTCGGCCTGCATATCCTCGAAGGCCGCACGGAAGGTCGCCCGATCGGTACAGACATCCAGCAGCGATTCGACCGGCTCCCACATGCGCCGGGTGCGGGCCGCCAGCTCGCCGCCGACCGATCGGGTCGCGGTGATCGCCTCGTCGAATTCCGCGAGCAGGCGGTTCGACCATTCCCGGAATACCTCACCGGCCAGGGTCGGCCGCACCGTATGGCTGTTGCGATACACCAGCTCGCAGCCCAGTTGCCGCTCCAGCGCCCGGATCTGGCGGCTCAGCGCGGGTTGGGTGATGTGCAGCCGCCGCGCCGCTCTGCCGAAATTCAGCTCCTCGGCCACCGCGACGAAGGCACGCAGATGTCGCAATTCGATTCCGTTGGCGGAGTTGGGTATCGGTAGGACATTCGGTTCGTACGAGGGAATCAGCATGGACATGAGGTCGGCCAGGCGGTCGGCGCCCTGATGGCCCGCAATGACGCGATGCTGATGGGCCGCAAGACCTATGAGGGTTTCCTGCCATTCTTCGGTAGCCAATCCGGACCGTATTTCGATGCCGTCAACGAGATGCCGAAATACGTTGTCTCCACGACGATGGGCAAGGCCGAGTGGAAGAACACCACCGTGCTCAATACGAATTTGGCCGATGAGATCGCCAAGCTCGAGGATCCGCCGGGTGAGGTGATCGGCGTCGGCGGCAGCGCGACCCTGGTGCGCTGGCTCCTGGCCGAGGGGCTGCTCGATGAGCTGCATCTGTTGCTGTTCCCGGTGATCCTCGGCGGCGAAGGGGCCCGCCTTTTCGAGCACGATATGACCGTGCCTGATCTGCGCCTGACCGGTGCCGATACGCTGGCTTGCGGAGTGGTCAATTTGCACTATGTGTCGGCGTAAGTAGTTGGTGGACAAGCCTTTCCGGCACGTGGTCTGAGCAGGAAAGGGTTTGTGCATGCAGACCGGAGAACCGAGCCGCACCGCGATGGGTGTCGCGATCTATCGTGCGGAGCACCAACTTGAGGACGGCGGGCGGATCTTCACCGATCCGCTCGCCGTTCGCGTCGTCGACGGCATGGTCGATCCGCTGAACATTCACGAGGATCCGGCGATCCGTCGCAGGATGCGGTTGATCATCGCCGCCAGAGCGCGGTACGCGGACGACGCGCTGGCGGCGGCGGTCGCCGCGGGCACGACGCAGGCCGTGGTGCTCGGCGCGGGCCTGGACACCCTCGCCTACCGCAATCCGCATGCGGGACTGCGTGTCTACGAGATCGACCATCCGGCCACCCAGGAGTGGAAGCGGAACCGGTTGCGCGAGACCGCGATCGATATCCCCGGCTCGGTGACCTACGTGCCGGTCGACTTCGAACGGCAAACACTCGAACAAGCAATGGCCGCAACGGAATTCGATCCAGGTCGGCCCGCCTTCGTGATCTGGCTCGGTGTCGTCGTCTATCTCACCGGCGACGCGATCCGCGCGACGCTGCGCTACCTGGCCGGTCTGGCACCGGGCACCGAGGTGGTGCTCGACTATGCCCAGCCGGTGCGCGCCGTCACGCCGGAGGAACAGGCGATGGCCGAGGTGCGCGAGGCCCGGCTGGCCGCGCTGGGTGAGCGCTGGCTCAGCCTGTTCACCCCGGAGGAGATGGCGGGGGAACTGCGCGCCGCCGGATTCGAGATCGCCGAGGATCTGGATCCGGCCGCCGCGATCGGCCGCTACCTCGGCGCGGATCTGCCGGCGGAACGCCTCGGTCCGCATATCGTCCGGGCGGTCGTCCCCTCTTAAAAAGACATCTTGTTGATAACGTGGTTCCTTGCTGATATGAATGGCTGCGCCTGATTCGCGTCGTTCGGAGGGAACCATATGCAGATCCGGGACAACGTGGTGCTGGTCACCGGAGGGGCCTCCGGGCTCGGGCTGGCGACCGCGCGCAGGCTCGCCGCCGACGGCGCCGCGGTGGTGAGCTTCGACCTGCCGGAATCCGATGCCGCGCGGGTGGCCGCGGAACCCGGACTGACCTTCGCACCCGGTGACGCGACCGACGAGGACGACGTCACGGCCGCGCTGGACGTCGCCGAATCCCTCGGCACGCTGCGGGCCGTGGTGAACTGCGCGGGCATCGGGTTGCCAGGCCGGGTGCTCACCGGGGATCGGGTGATTCCGCTGTCCGCCTTCCAACTCGTCGTCGAGGTCAACCTGGTCGGCACCTTCAACGTGCTGCGGCTGGCCGCCCAGCGCATCGCCCGCACCGCGCCGGTCGACGGTGAACGCGGCGTCATCGTGAACACCGCGTCGGTGGCGGCCTTCGACGGGCAGGTCGGTCAGGCCGCGTACTCGGCGTCCAAGGCGGCGGTGGCGGGCATGACCCTGCCGCTGGCCCGCGATCTGGCCGAACATCTCATCCGGGTGGTCACCATCGCGCCGGGCATGTTCGATACGCCACTGCTGGCCGGGCTCTCGCCGGAGGCGAGAACCGCACTGGCGGAACAGATTCCGCACCCGCAGCGGCTCGGCCACCCGGATGAGTTCGCCGCGCTCGTCGCGCACGTCATCGACAATCCGGTGCTCAACGGCGAGGTCATCCGTCTGGATGCCGCGCTGCGCATGGCCGCGCGCTGATCCTCGGCGAGCGCCGAATCCGGCCTGTCGCGGGCGCTTCCGGCGTATGGTCCGAGCGGTCGGGGGTGTGAACGGCCGCGTCCGGGTATTCGCTGCGCGCGATGCTCGAGATAAGGAGATGCTGTGCGCGCGCTCACCTTGATCCCGCAGACACCCGGCACGCTCGGCGTGACGGAGGTGCCGGACCCGGCGCCGGAGGCCGGTGTGTTGACGGTCGACGCCATCGCGGTCGGCATCTGCGGCACCGATCGCGAAATCGCTTCCGGCGCATACGGTTGGGCGCCGCCGGGCCGGGAACGGCTGATCCTCGGCCACGAATCGCTCGGCCGGGTGCGAACGGCGCCCACGGGCAGCGGATTCGCGACGGGCGATCTGGTGGTCGGCATCGTGCGGCGGCCGGATCCACTGCCGTGCGGCGCCTGCGCCCGGGGCGAATTCGATATGTGCCGCAACGGCGAATACACCGAGCGCGGCATCAAGGAACGCGACGGTTACGCCGCGCAGCAGTGGACCATCGAGCCGGAGTACGCGATCAAGGTGGATCCGGCGCTCGCCGATGTCGGGGTGTTGCTGGAACCCGCGACGGTGGTGGCCAAGGCCTGGGAACAGATCGAAAAGATCGGTGCGCGAGCGTGGTTCGCGCCTCGCCGGGTGCTGATCACCGGCGCCGGACCGATCGGGCTGCTCGCGGCGCTGCTCGGCCGCGAGCGCGGGCTCGAGGTACATGTGCTCGATCGCGTCGCCGACGGGCCGAAGCCGAAGCTGGTCGCCGAGCTCGGCGCGCAGTATCACACCGAGGAATTGACGGTGGTCGGCCCAAAGATCGCCCCGGACATCGTGATCGAGGCCACCGGCAACGCACAGGTCGCCCTCGGCGCGATGGAGACCAGCAGCCCGGCGGGCATCGTCTGCCTCACCGGTGTGTCATCGGCAGGCCGGGCGACGCAGGTGGACGCCGGACTGCTGAACCGGAATCTGGTGCTGGAAAACGATGTGATCTTCGGATCGGTGAACGCGAACCGCCGCCACTACGAGCAGGCAGCGTTGGCGCTGGCGCGGGCCGATACCGGCTGGCTGGCGGGCCTGATCACGCGCAGGCTGCCGCTGGAGCGGGCGGCCGAGGCATTCCGGCCGGGGGAGCATGCCGACATCAAGGTCGTCATCGATATGGAGACGAAATAGCCTGCGCGGCAACGGATCAGCCGCGGCCGTGGCGGCGCTCGTACGCCGCGCGCTCGGCGGCGGCCCGGTCGCGTTCGCGCACATCGGCCAGCGCCGGATCGAGGCCGTGCTTGGCCAGCCGGTGGCGCCGGTAGACGTACATGAGCGCGACGGTGAAATAGATGAGCGGCAGATAGAGCAGCGCCATCATGGCCAGACCCATCCACAGCGGCCCGGGGATCAGCAGGAACAGGCACAGCGGCGGGATGATCGGGATCAGGATACGCAGCAGGTAGCGACGGGCCGCGCCCGGTCCGGTCAGATCGTCGATCACCCAGTCCGACATCGACGGTGGGAGGGTGCCGCCGCAGGCGTAGCGGATCCGCTGCGCGATGGAGGGTGTCGCGGACTCGCCGTTTTCCTCGTCGCGTCGTGCTGCTGTGCGCATGGGAACCATTCTTCCGTTCGTCGGCGGGCACCTTCGACCGCTGGAGTGCCGGGTCGGGAGGCGTTTCGAGAGTAGCGCCCCGGGTAGTGGGCAACCGCGGGCCCGGCCACCGAATGTGGCGCCGGGCACGACCGGCGGGCGCTGCTCGGTCGAGTGCACTCGATGGTGCAGCGAAATCTGTTGTGGCGGAGGGTGTCAAGGTCTTTGGTCCTCACCTTCGTATCCTTTCGGATCTTGGTTCGATGCGCGGCATCGGCCAGAGTGGGTGACTCCACGGAACGCGTCCGATGGATCGATCGAAAGTGAGGGCCGACGTTGCCGCGCGCGTCACAAGGGTGGTCGTCGCCGAGATTTCCCGACGTGGTCGTGTTCGCGCGCGGCCGAGTTTCGTCGCTGGAGATGGAACGGGTGTCCGGCGCGATCGGCAGGCTGCTGGAGCGATACGGGATCCCCGGCGGCGCACGGGTCCGGGTGACCGGTGCGAACTGCGACGACGGGCCGCTGCTCATCCAGGTGAATCTGCGGGTCGGGGACAAGCCGGTAAGGGTGCAGACGATGACCCGCGGCGGCGGCGACATCCTGACGGTGGTGGTGCGGCTGGAACGGCGGATCGCGGAACTGTCCGCGCCGTGGCGGCCGCGGCCGTGGCCCGATGCCGCCGCCCGCCCGCTCGCCGGTATCGGGCCCGGTGACCTCGCCCGGCGGAAGGTGTACCCGCTGCTGGTCGCCGAACCGCTGGCCGCCGCCGCGGTGCTGGACGCCATGGATTACGACGCGCACCTGTTCACCGACGCGGAGACCGGCGAGGATGCCGTGATCTACCGCGCGGGGCCGACGGGTTTGAAGATGACCCGCCAGCATCGGGTGCATCCGGCCGACACCACGTTGCTGACAACCAATCCGACGTCCGCGCGCAAACAGACCGAAACCGAAGCGACGCTGCGATTGTGCGCGTACGGGTTGCCGTACCTGTTCTACACCGACCGGGATACCGGCCGCGGCCACCTGCTGTACCGCCGCTACGACGCGGATCTCGGGCTGATCGTCCCGGTGGGCTGACCGTAAACCGGCCGTACGGCGCGCGGCGCGATCTATCGTTGAGTGGTCACGCCGTGTTCGGAAGGTGTTGTGCGATGAACGATTTGGAACAGCGCATTCGCCAGGCGCTGCACGATGCCCGGCAGGCGCTCGCCTCCGGCGATGTCGGGGCGCTCGGGCAGCACATCGCCGCATTGCGCGCCGAGGCGCAGGCGGCCCAGTGCGCCGACGACGACCGTGCGCGCCTGCTCGAACTGTGTGATGCGGGCCTGAAAAGGGTTGGCTGGGCGGCGAATCGGCGCAAACCCAGCGCGTCATGAACGATCCGGCTCGGCCGGCGTCTCGATGCCGATGCGGGCCAGCTCGGCGAGCACGGCGGCCAGCACGTCCGGTACGGCGGCCGCCACCGGATCCGAAAGGCCGACACCGAGTTCCAGACATTCGGCCTCGACCGCGATGACCACGAGCTCGTCCGGGACACGTCCGAGCGCCCGGCCGAGCGGGAGCGCGTCCGGGATGCCCATGGCATGCGAGCTGGCGGCGCGGGTGACGCCGCGCAGCGCGTCGACGGTGGTGCGCCAGATGCGGCCCGGCGTGCACGGTTCGCACAGCACCGCGTCTACCACAACCGCCAATTCGGCGCCGGCCCACAGGTCGAGCAGGCCCGCGGGTTCGCCGTCGCACAGCGTCACCAGAACCTCTGGCAGGCCGAGTTTTTCGAGATCGGTGGCGATGCGGGGGCCGATGCCGTCGTCGTGGCGGAACTCGTTGCCGACGCCGATGACGACGGCCCGCGGCCCGGTCATCGGCCCACCACCTCGAGCTCCAGGAAATGCGCCGAACAGGAGATGCACGGATCGTAGTTGCGGATGGTGCGTTCGCACAGCGCGGTGAGCGCGGCATCGTCGAGGTCCAGATTGGCCGCGACGACGCGGCGCAGATCGTCCTCGATGGCGGCCTGATTCTGTGAAGTGGGCGGGACGATATTCGCGGCGCGAACGATGCCGTCGGCGTCGACCTGGTAACGGTGATAAAGCAATCCGCGCGGCGCCTCGGTCACCCCGTGCCCGATCCCGGCCCGCGCCTCGGCGGGAACAGCTGGGCGCGCGGGCATTTCGTAGTCGTCGATGATCCGCAGCGCCTCCTCGACGGCGTAGACGACCTCAACGGCCCGAACCAGGATGCTGCGGAACGGGTTCCGGCACACGGTACCGAGACCGGCCTGCGCCGCCATCTCCTTGGCCAGCGGTGAGAGCTGTTCGTAGTTGAGCGTGTATCGCGCGAGCGGCCCGGTGAGATAGCGCCTGCCGTCGAGTTCGGCGTGCAGGGCGGTGGAGTGCGGCACCTGGCGTTCGACCACGTGTGCGGCGAATTCCTCTGGCGGAAAGGATAATCCGGTGCTGGTGTGCACGATGCCGTTCTCGATGGCATACCGATCCGGTGCGGTGGCGGCGAGCAGGTCGTGGTCGAGTTCCAGGTCCGGATAGTCGAAACCGGCCGCCCACTGGACGGTGTGTATCGCGTAATCCAGTGCGCGCCTGAGCTGTTCGGCGAGCAGTGCGAGATCCACCCGACCCGGTGTCGAATAGAACCCGCCGACGCGCACGTTGATCGGGTGGATCGGCCTGCCGCCGATCAATTCCAGCAGCGCATTGCCCGCCTTCTTCAGCGCGAGACCCTGTTCGACCAGATCCCGGTGATCGGCGGCCAGCGTGATGGCGTCCGGATAGCCGAGGAAGTCCGGTATGTGCAGCAGGTGAATGTGCAAGGCGTGACTGGAGATCCATTCGCCGCAGTAGAGCAGCCTGCGCAGCGCGAGCAGCGGCGGGTCGAGTTCGACGCCGCAGATCTGTTCCAGCGCGTTGCAGGCGCTGGTCTGGTAGGCCACCGGACAGATGCCGCAGATGCGTGCGGTGATGTCGGGTGGTTCGGTGTAGCCCCGACCGCGCAGGAACGCCTCGAAGAATCGTGGCGGCTCGTAGATATTCAGTTCGGCGCGGGCCACGACGCCGTCGTCGATCACGACGCGCAGCGCACCCTCGCCCTCGACCCTGGCCAGCGAGCTGACCCGCAGCTGTCTACTCCGGTGACTCATCGCGATTCCGTTCGGCGAAGGCGGGCGCGGCCGCGGCGAAGGTGGTGAAAACACGGTCGACGTCGTCGGTCGACATCCCGTTGACGCGCAGGATCGGCAGCAGCGCACCGACATTCGGCCGCGCCATCGGGCCGAAACAGCCGAAGCAGCCGCGGTGGTACGACGGGCACAGCGCGCCGCAACCGGCCTGGGTGACCGGGCCGAGGCAGGGAATGCCGTGTGCCACGGTCACACAGGTGGTGCCGCGGCGCTTGCATTCGGTGCAGACGCTGGTGTTCGGGATATCGGGTGCGCGACCGGTCAGGAAGGCGCCCAATGTGTTCAGCAGTTGGCGGCGGTCGATCGGGCAGCCGCGCAGCTCGAAATCCACCGGTACGTGCGCCGCGATCGGCGTCGAGGTGGCCAGCGTCGAAATATGTTGCGGGCTGGCGTAAACCACCGAGGTGAATTCGGCGATGTCGGCGAAATTGCGCAGCGCTTGGATTCCGCCGTGGCAGGCGCACGCCCCGATGGTCACCAGAATCCGGGATTGCGCGCGGATTTCGGCGATCCGGCGTTCGTCGTCCGGCGTGGTGATGGAACCCTCGACCAGCGAGACATCGTACGGTCCCGGTTCCACCGCGCTGGACGCCTCGGTGAAATGCGCGATGCGGATGCGGCCCGCGAGCGCGAGCAGTTCGTCCTCGCAGTCGAGCAGGGTGAGCTGGCAGCCGTCGCAGGAGGTGAACTTCCAGACCGCGAGCGTCGGGGCGCCCATCACAGCTCCCGCACCGTGAGCAGGGGTTCGGCGGTCGCGTAATCGACGACGGGACCGTCCCGGCACACCAGCAGCGGGCCGAGCTGGCAGTGGCCGCAGCGGGCGACGCCGCAGCGCATGTTGCGCTCCAGCGAGACTCGGATATCGGTGGCCGGAATGCCCTTGCGCAGCAGGGTTTGCGCGCAGAACCGCATCATCGGTTCCGGGCCGCAGAGGAAGGCCGTCGTATTCGCCGGATCGACGGCGAGCCGGGCGAGCGGTTCGGTGACGAAGCCGATGGGGCCGGTCCAGCCGGGCGCCGGATGGTCGACGGTCTGGTAGAGGTCCAGTGCCGCATGGGTTTTCCAGCGTTGCTGATCGTCGCGGAACAGAATGTCGGCCGGGGTGCGCGCGCCGGTGATCAGCGTGACCCGGCGGTAGCGGGCGCGGTCGGCGAGCGCGCCGAGCACCACCGGGCGCAGCGGCGCGAGGCCGACCCCACCGCCGACGATGACCAGATCGCGCCCGGCGGCCGACGCCAGATCCCAACCGGTGCCGAAAGGCCCACGGACGCCGATCGACTCGCCGACCGCGCGATCGTGCAGCGCATCGCTCACCGCGCCGACCGCGCGAATCGTGTGTTCCAGCAAACCGTCGGTGGCACAAGGGTTTCCGCTTATCGAAATCGCGACCTCGCCGACGCCGAAGTGGTAGAGCATCATGAACTGGCCCGCCAGGAAGGGCGGGGCGGCGGTACCGGTCGGCGTCAGCAGCAGCGTCGCGGTGTCGGCGGTCTGCTGGATACGGTCGACCACCTGGTACGGCCGCATCATGTCGTCGGCCTGCCTGTCGCGGGCCGGTGCGCCGACGGTCATCGCGGGCCGCCGATCCGCACCGGTGTGCAGGTACAGGTTTCGGCCGGATTGCGGTACAGATCGAGGAGTCTGGCCCTGGTCGCCTGCAGCCGTTCGAGCACCGCGCCGAACAGCATCAGGGTCAGCGCGTGGCCGAATGCCGGGTCGGATTCGGCGAATTCGGCCAGCGTCGCGGAATCGAATTCGATCGCGTGCACGGTGTCGACGGTGCGCGCGCCGAAATGCCAGCGATACGGCGGCACCAGCCAGGACCAGCCGAGCAGATCGCCGGATCCGAGCGTCTGCACCACCACGTCACCGCGTCCGGGCACCTGCGCGTCGAGCAGCACGGCGCCGTCGCGGATCAGCCAACAGCGGTCCGCCCGTTGACCTTCCACGATCAGCCGATGCCCGGTCGGGTAGGTGACGTCGTGTCCGGCCGCGGCCAGTACCGCCAACTCCTCGGGGCCGAGCGTGGCCAGCTGGGCGAATTCGGCGAGTTCGGCGGCGGTCGTCATACCTGGTCCCTTTGCGAAAGTCGTTCCGTGGAGCCGAGTTCCGCGAGCCGGGTTACCTCTGCGGTCAGATCGATCCCGGCCGGGCACCAGGCGATGCACCGCCCGCAGCCGACGCAGCCGGAACTGCCGAACTGGTCGTGCCAGGTGCCGAGCTTGTGGCTGAGCCACTGCCGGTAGCGGCTCTGTCCCGACTGCCGCACGCTGCCGCCGTGCAGATAGGAGAAGTCGAGTTCGAAGCAGGACGCCCAGCGTTCCCAGCGTTCGGCGTGCTCGCCGGTCAGGTCGGTGACGTCCTCGGTGGTGGTGCAGAAGCACGTCGGGCACACCATGGTGCAGTTGGCGCAGGTCAGACAGCGGCTCGCCACATCGTCCCAGTGCGGTGATTCGCGGGATTCGCGCAGCACCGCGGGCACGTCGACATCGGGCATCGCGCGGCCCATCCGGTCCGCGGCCGCCGCCACCGCGGCATGTGCCGCCGCGATCTCGGCGGTATCGGCGGGGCGGGCGGTGAGCTCCGCGAGCACCTCGGCGCCCGCGGGCGTACCGACCTCGACCAGGAAGCGGTGTCCGGCGTCGTCGACGCGTTCGGTGAGGGCCAGATCGTAGCCGGGGCCCGCCGCAGGGCCGGTCCCCATGGACGCGCAGAAGCACACGCCGCCGGGCTCGGTGCAGTTGACCGCGACGATGAACAGTCCGGCGCGGCGGGCGGCATACGACCGGTCCGGGTGTGTGCCGCCGCCGAGCACCCGGCCGAGCACCGCGATCGCGGCCAGATCGCATCCGCGCACGCCGATGAATGCGGTGCGTACCGGAACCTCCTCGGCCGCAACGATATTCAAGTCAGGTCCGGTCTCCCACACCTTGCGGTGCGGCGGATGCAGGAACTGTTTCCAGGAGCCGGGGCCCGCCGAATTCGCGAAAACCGCCTCGTCTTCGCGGCGGAACAGCCGGTAGCTGCCCGGCGCGGTGCGCACCCCCCAACCGGCGGGCAACCGGGCGCCGGAATCGAGTTCGTCCAGGACGATCGCGCCGTCGCGCACCTGCGGTCCGATGACGCGGTATCGCTGCTCGCGCAGCACATCCACCAGCCGATCCAGGCCGTCGCGGTCGATCACGGCGGTCTCGTGCGCACTGTCACCGGAGCCGGTCATCGCACTGCCTCCCTGCCTTCGCCCTTCGAGTCTGGCCCGATCGCGCGTCGCGGACGAGGGTCCAACGTCCCCGTGCGTTGCGACCGATGCCATTCACTCGCAACGCCTTTCAACAGATTCGCGGTAGCTGCTCGCCGACCAGCATGTCCACGATGCGGGCCGCGCCGATGAGCGTGCGCGCGGTGACCCGTCCCGCCGGACCGTCGGTGACCCGGCCGATCACGGTCGCCGCCGCGCCCGCCGCCACCGAACGCATGGCCGCGAGTGCGCGCTCGGCCGCGGACTCGGCGACGAAGGCCACCAGGCAGCCCTCGTTCGCGACGTGCATCGGGTCCAGGCCGAGCAGTTCGCAGGTGGCGGCGACCTCGGTGGGCACGGGCACATCGGCCTCGACGATCTCGACGCCGACACGGGAGGCGGCGGCGAGTTCGTTGAGCGCGCTGGCCAGCCCGCCGCGGGTCGGATCGCGCAGCGCGTGCACGTCGGCGCCGCACGCCGCGATCAGCGCGGCCACCAGCTCGTGCAACGGCCTTGTGTCGGAACGGATATCGGCGTCGAAGCCGAGATCGCCACGGGCGCAGAGGATCGCGGTGCCGTGCGCGCCGATCGGGCCGGACAGCAGCACCACGTCACCGGGTCTGCCACGGGTGGCCGATGGGTCGGCGCCGGGCAGCCGGGCGCCGATTCCGGTTGTGGTGATGTAGATTCCGTCGGCGGCGCCGCTGCCGACCACCTTGGTGTCGCCGGTGACGATGCGGACGCCGCACGCGGACGCCGCCCGGGCCACCGAGGCCGTGACGGCCCGCAGCTCGGCCAGCGACAACCCCTCCTCCAGCACATAGGCCAGTGAGAGCGCGACCGGCCGCGCGCCGCGCATGGCCAGATCGTTGACCGTGCCGTGCACCGCGAGCGCGCCGATATCGCCGCCGGGGAACCAGCGCGGGGTGACGACGAAACTATCGGTGCTGAAAACCACACCCGCACCGTCGATTTCGACTATCGCGGCATCCTGCAACGGCTCGTGCCCGCCGAGTTCGGCGACGATCACCCGATCGATCAGCTCCGCCATCAGCTGGCCGCCGGATCCGTGTCCGAGCAGCACCCGCTCGTTCTCCGTATGGGGGAGCGGGCAGGCGGGGTCGGCTATCCGCGCCGTGTTCATCGACTCACCGCCGCATTCGGCCGCCGTCCGGCGGTGTAGAAGGCCGCGCAGGTGCCCTCCGACGAAACCATGGGCGCACCAAGCGGTTTGCGCGGTGTGCAGCGGGTGCCATACGCCGGGCAGTCGGTCGGCAGCGCGGTGCCACGCAGGATGTCGCCCGCGATGCAATCGGCGTTCTCGGTGGCGACCGTGTCGTCGGTGCCGAAGCGGCGTCGCGCGTCGTGCCCGGCGAATTCGGGGGCCAGGGTTAGCCCGCTGTCCGGAATGGTGCCGATACCACGCCAATTGCGCTCGCTCACCTGGAAGACCCGCCGAATCGTCTGCTGCGCTTCGGTATTGCCGGAACGGCGCACGGCACGCACATACTGATTGCCGAGTTCGGCGGTGCCGCTTTCCAATTGCCGCACCACCATCAGGATGCCCTCCAACAGATCGAGCGGTTCGAAACCGGTGACCACTATGGGCACTTGGTATTTCGCGACGATCGGCTCGTACTCGGTCCAGCCCATCACCGCGCACACGTGCCCGGCGGCCAGGAATGCCTGCACCTGATTGTCGGGCGCGTCCAGGATCGCGGTGATCGCGGGCGGCACCAGCACATGGCTCACCAGCATGCTGAAATTGGTCACCCCGGTGGTCGCGGCGTGCAGCACCGCCATCGCGTTCGCCGGTGCGGTGGTTTCGAAACCGACGGCGAAGAACACCACCTCGCGGTCCGGATGCTCGCGGGCGATGGTCACCGCGTCCAGCGGCGAATACACCACCCGGACGTCGCCGCCGCGCGCCTTCACCCCGAGTAGATCGCCGGTGCTGCCCGGAACCCGCAGCATGTCACCGTAACTGGTGAAGATCACCCCCGGCCTGGCGGCGATCTCGACCGCCTGATCGATCATCTCCAGCGGGGTGACGCACACCGGGCAGCCCGGTCCGTGGATCATCCGGATGCCCGCGGGCAGCAACTCGTCGATGCCCTGGCGGACCAGCGTATGCGTCTGCCCGCCGCAGACCTCCATGATCGCCCACGGCCGGGTCGCGGTGGCTCGCAACTCGTGCAGCAGCCGCCGGGCCAGCGCCGGATCACGGTATTCGTCAAGGTATTTCATACGACCTCCACATCGGGTCCGAGTTCGGTGGCGATGGCGTCCGGGATCGCCCGGAGCACCGCGAGCGTCTTCGCCGCCTCGACCTCGTCGACTCGGCTGATCGCGAAGCCGACGTGCACGATCACGTAGTCGCCGAGCGCGGCCTCCGGCACATAGGCCAGGCACACCGGGCGCCGGATTCCGTCGAAATCGACCGTCCCCATCCGCAGCGGCGATTCGTCGGTCACCGCGACGATCCGGCCGGGCACTCCGAGGCACATCGGCTGACTCCTAATCGTTGGTGGGATACGGATTCGCGATCGTGGCGGCCGCGATCGCGGCCTGGCCGTAGCAGATTCCGCCGTCGTTCATCGGAACCCGCTCACCGACAAGACCTTTCAGACCGGCATAGGCTAGGCCGGACAGCACGAGGGAGGTGAGCAGCGCGTTCTGGAAGACGCCGCCGCCGAGGCAGACGACGGCATCCGGTGCGAGCACTGCCGCGGCATCGACGGCCATGGCGACCACCACCTCGGCGATGGTGCGGTGGAACCGCGCGGCGATCTCGCCGGCCGGGCGGTCGCAGGCGAGCGCCTCGCACAGGGTCGGCGCCGGGTCGTATACCAGCAAGCCGTCGTGGCGGTGCAGCGCCCAGCGCAGCGGTTCGCTTGCGGTACCGGCGAATTCGGCCGCTGCGGCCTCCAGCCGGACGGCCGCCTCGCCCTCGTAGCTGTTGTCGTCGCAGAGGCCGAGTAGCGCGGCGAGCGCGTCGAACAGCCGTCCGGCACTGGATGCCCTCGGACAGTTGATATTTCGTTCGATCATCGCGCGGACGGCGGCGGTTTCCCGTTCGGGTAGCCGGTCCAGCAGTCCGGCTGCCGCATCTTCGGGCAGTACCGTTCCGAAAGACTCTGCGCCCCAGAGGTATCCGAGCGCCATGCGGGCGGGCCTGCGCACCGCGGCCGCACCGCCGGGCAGCGGCGCGGTGGCGAAGCGGCCGACCCGGCGGTACCCGGTGTAGTTCGCCAGCAGCACCTCGCCGCCCCAGAGCGTGCCGTCGTCACCGAAGCCCAAGCCGTCCAGGGCGATTCCGACGAACGGGTCGCTGACAAGGTGTTCGGCGGCGGTGGCCGCGACATGCGCGTGGTGGTGCTGGATCACGATGCGGCGGTCCACGGGCCAGTGCGCACGCGCGTACGCGGTCGACAGATAACCCGGATGACGGTCGTGCGCAACGAATTCCGGGTGTGCGCCGGATAACCGGCACAGCGCGTCGGTGCCCGCCTCGAAGGCGGCGTACGCATCCGCGTCGGCCAGATCGCCGAGGTGTGGCCCGATGCTCGTGGTGTCCGAAATAGCGAGGGCAGCAGTATGTTTGAGCTGTGCTCCGACCGCGAGCACCGGCTTGGACGCGAATATGGGCAGCGGCAGCGCGCCGGGGGCATAGCCGCGGGCGCGGCGCAGCGTGACGGTCCGGCCCGCCACCACCCGCACCACCGAATCGTCGTAGCGGGCGCGGATCGCCCGGTCGTGGCACAGGACCCCGTCCACGATCGGGCCGAGCGCGGCTACGGCGGCCGCATCGTCGATGACGGTCGGCACGCCGCCGCGGTTACCGCTGGTCACCACCAGCGGGCGGTCCAATTCGGCGAGCAGCAGATGATGCAGCGGGCTGTACGGCAGGAAGACGCCGATTGTCGCGGTGCCGGGTGCGATATCGGCGGCGACGGGCGCGTCGACGCGCCGGGGCAGCAGCACGATCGGCGCGGCGGGCGAGGTGAGCAGCCCGGCCGCGACGGTGTCGACCGCGCCGAGGGTCCGGGCCGCCGCCAGATCGCGGACCATGACGGCCAGCGGTTTGGTGGGGCGTGGCTTGCACGCGCGCAGCCGGGCGACGGTGTGCGCGGCCTGCGCATCGCATACCAGCTGATAGCCGCCGATGCCCTTGATCGCGACGATGCCGCCCGCCGCCACCGCGGCGCAGGCCGCCGACAGCGCGTCATCCCCGGTGGCGCCGGTCGGCAGCCAGTTCAAGCGGGGGCCGCAGTCCGGGCAGCTCGTTGGCTCGGCGTGGAAACGCCGGTCGGCCGGATCGCGGTATTCCGCGGCGCAAGCGGGGCACAGCGGGAATTCGCGCATCGCGGTGCGCTCCCGGTCGTAGGGCAGCGCGTCGATCACCGTCGCGCGCGGGCCGCAGTCGGTGCAGTTGAGAAACGGGTAGCGGTAGCGCCGGTCGGCCGGATCGAAGAGTTCGCGCAGGCAGGCCGGGCAGATCGCCAGATCCGGCGGAACCCGCGCGGCGAGCCTCGGCGTGGTGCCAGGTCCGCTGTCGGCGACCGCGAAATCCGGGCTCAGCTCGATACCCGCGGCGAGCGGAGTCACCGCGATATCGTCGATGACGGCCGCGGCCGGTGCCGAATTTTGTAGGCGCACAACGAATTCGGCGATGGAATCGGTATCGCCCGCGACCCGCGCCACGACCTGGCCGCCCGCATTGCGCACATCACCGGTGAGGCCGAGCTCGTGCGCGAGGCGGTAGACGAACGGCCGGTAGCCGACGCCCTGCACAACACCGTGCACCGTCACCTGGACTCGCCGCATGCGTGCGGGTGCCCGGGTCATGGTCTCGGTCTGCGGTCGACAGGAAGCGCGTGCGTACCCACCTGTCAACCTTCCATCGAGATGATCTCACCCACCTAGGGCCGAAAGTCCTTTCGCTGGAGGCATCTTGGCGCACGGTCGGCCGCTCGAACCTTGCGGCGCCGGGGCCGAAAAGGGTTCGCTGAGCGGTGAACCGGTCGCGTCGTCGGCGTATAACGGGCCGTCCCGGCGGTCGCGGACCGGTAGCGCGGCATCAATCCGGATGGACGGCGCTGTGCAGGGCTTTCCCGGGGCGGTACGTCAGGTCGCGACGGGTCTCGAATCGTGCGGTTATCGTGGGAATAAGGGGCGGTTGACGCCCGTTTCGGAGCCAGGCCGGAGCACGACGAACCCGCTTGCGGAAGGAAGTCGCAACGATGGCCGCGATCACCGTGATCGGCGTTGGAGTGGCGGCGGCGGTGCTGGTCCCGGCGGCGGTCGCGGTCGCGACCGACTACCCCTTCGCCGGAAATCCGGCGCCGTCACCCGCGCCGCACGGTGGCTGCGTACTGTTCTGCGCGTCATCCGGCGGCGGCATCATGGCACCGGCGCAACCGCTGTCCGGCGGTTGTGTCATGTTCTGCGACAACCGATCCGGCGCACCGGCTCCCGATTATCGCGCTCCATCGCAAATGCCGTTCGGCACAACGGGTCCGGTGCCGGCATCGCCCGGATCCGGTGGCCCGGCGCAAATGCCGTTCGGTTCAGGCGAATCCCCGCCGCCGTCGTCCGGTTATCAAGGGCCAGTCCAAATGCCGTTCGGCACAGGCGGTTCCGCGCCGCAGTCTGGAAACCAGGGTGCGGTGCAGATGCCGTTCGGCACAGGCGGTTCCGCGCCGCCATCGTCCGGTAATCAGGGGCCTGCCCAAATGCCGTTCGGTTCAGGCGGATCCGCGCCGCAGCCTGGTAACCAGGGTGCGGTGCAGATGCCGTTCGGGGGTGGATCCGCGCCGCCCTCGTCCGGATATCATGCGCCGGTGCAGATGCCGTTCGGCTGAGCGGTCCGGCACGAATATCGTTCGGTGCCAGGTGATTACGGGATATGCGGTTTGGTGCCCGGCTCCTGTGCCGGTTCGGTTTGCGGGCTCGCCGGGACCTGCGGTTTGGGTAGCAGGTCGGTGGCGTTGGCGCGGGCCACCTCCGCATCGACGCCGGGGAACTGCACCGGCTGGGTGCTCGGCGGCCGGTCCAGGCGTAGCGCCGAGGTCAGGTCGCCGAAGGTGCGGCGGCGCCAGTCGGAGATATTCGGCTCGCGAACGCCGGTGAACCACTCCAGGAATCGTAGACAGGAGGTGTGGTCGAATTTTTCGGTCGCCACCCAGCCGCCCGCCGTCCACGGCGAGACGATGACGCACGGCACCCGGTAACCGCCGCCGATTGGCGCGCCCTGAACGAATTCGCCCGGTTCACCGCTCGGCGGCAGCGGCGGAACCACGTGGTCGAAGAGTCCGTCGTTCTCGTCGTAGTTGAGGATGAATACCGTCTTGGCCCAGACATCCGGGTTCGCGGCGATGGCGTTGATCCGGTCGGCGATGAATTTCGCGCCGTCGGCGGGCCGGAAATCGGGATGTTCGCAGGCCGCGGCGTTGGGCAGGATCCAGGACACCGCGGGCAGGTTGCCCGCGCGGGCGTCGGCCTCGAACTGGCCGATCGGCGAGGTGGCGATGCCCTTGGTGAACAGCGGGGAATCCGGCCCGGCCGTCTCGTACTGATTGAACTGTTCGAGGAGGTTGAGGCCGTAGTCGTCGATCTCGTTGTAGACCTTCCAGCTCACCCCGGCCTGTTCCAGGCGTTCCGGATAGGTCGTCCAGCTGTAGTCGCCGGGGAGGTTCCGGATGATCGGGCCGCCGTTCGTGCCATCCGGATCGATGGTTCCGGTCATCCACATCATGCGGTTGGGCCAGGTCGGTCCGAGCACCGAGCAGTGGTAGGCGTCGCATACGGTGAACGCGTCGGCCAGCGCGAAATGGAAAGGGATGTCGGCCCTTTCGTAGTAGCCCATCACGTAGGGGCCGTTCACCCCGTCGGCCTTGCGGTGCGCGGGCAGCCACTGATCCATCTTGCCGCCGTTGAGCGCGGCGTGCTGCACGGACCAGGCGTGCGAGGTGGACGGGATCTTCTGCACGCTGTTGCGATAGGTGTCGAGGTGGAACGGCAGCGTGTAGCCGTCCGGATTCTGCGGATCCGGCTGCTGGAATACCGATGCGCCGTTGGGTAGCCGGATCGCGCCCGGATCACCGAAGCCGCGGACGCCCGGCATGGTGCCGAAATAGTGGTCGAAGGAACGGTTTTCCTGCATGAGCAGCACGACGTGTTCGATCGGCTGCGGCGTCACCGGTTGGGCGAGCGCACGCCGCACGTTCGGCGGCATCGCCGCGAACGCCGCGGCCAGCGCGGCGCCACCCAGAAAACGCCTACGCGTGAGGCGAGTGGCCGGAAGTCCCGAATCATTCACGCACGTCAAACTAGTTGAGCCGTAAGGATTCGCAACTGGGGCGGGTCCGGGGAGTGATCAGATCGCGTCGACCAGCCGCAGCATTCGCTCCTGCGCGACCATCGCGACCAGCGTGCCGTCGCGGTCGAAGACGCGACCGTTGGTGAACGCCCTGCCGAAATCGGCCGACGGCGAGGCCTCGTCGTAGAGCAGCCAGTCGTCGATGCGGCACGGGCGCAGGAACCAGATCGAGTAATCCAGTGCGGCCGTTTGCATTTTGACCCAGTTGTGCCGGGTCAGCGCCGCGCCGAGCAACGTGATATCGCTGGCGTAGGCGAGGGCGCAGCTGTGCAGGACCGGATCGTCGGGCAGCGGATGGGTGTAGCGCAGCCAGACCTGCTGGCGGGTATGCGGGCCGTCGGCCGAATCGGTGAGGCCGTCGGGGATCCGGCGGATCTCCCAGTTGTCGTCCAGTCCGATCGCCGAAAGCCAGGCGTGGCCGGGTTCGGCCGGGCCGAAGCGCGCGATGGCCTCCGGTGCGGGGACCAGCGGCGCCGGATCCGCATGCCGCACACCTTTATCGCCGACGTGGTAGGAGGCGTTCATGACGAAGATGTCGCGGTCGCCCTGCCGCGCGACCACTCGCCGCAGCGCGAATGTGCGGCCGTCGCGCACCGCCTCCACGCCGAAATCGATACTCGATTCCGGGTCGCCCGGGCGAACGAAATATCCGTGCAGCGAATGGATGGCGAATTCCGCGCCGATGCTGCCCGCGGCGGCCGCGACGGCCTTGGCCGCGATTTCACCGCCGAATACCCGGGCCGGTGTCGTGCCCGCCTTCGGTGCGCTGCGGAAGACGTTGTCGTCCAGCGGTTCCAGAGCGATTGTGTCGATCAGGTGAACCATTGTTGGCCTCCAGTGTGGGTAGTGGGGGTCGACGACGGCTTCGTCATCAGGGCGGGGCTGTCATCCGGCGAGTGCGGCGAGTTCGCCCGCCGGGTGGTCTGCGGTGGTTCGATCGCGTTGGGGCAGTAGGGCGATGGCGAGCAGCGCGCCGATGGCGGTGACCGCGGCGGCCGCGAACGCCCCGGTGCGCAGCCCGTCGACGAAGGCCAGCCGGGCGGCGTCGGCGGCGGTGGCGTCCGGCGCCGCGGTGAGCGCGGTGACGGCGGATCCGCGTCCTCGTTCGACGAGCGCGCCCGGAATGTTCAGCTCGGACCAGAGCCGGGCGAGCCGGTCGCGGTAGGTCCAGCTCATGGCGGATCCGAGGACGGCGACGCCGAGTGCGGCGCCGAGTTCGCGGGTGGTGTCGTTGACCGCGGACACCACGCCGGCGCGCGACGGCGGCACGGTGTTGAGCAGCGCGTCGGTCGCCGGACCGGTGACGCAGGCCAGCCCGGCCGCCATCACGCACATACTCGGCAGGATCGGGCCGAGGTAGGCGGACCGCACGCCGATGGTCGAGGCCAGCAGGAAGCCGCAGCTCATCAGCGACAACCCAACCGCGACAACGATTTTCGTGCCGAATCTGCGGGTGAGCGACATCGCGAGCGGCGCCGTCGCCGCGACGACGACGGCGTAGGGGATGGTGGCGAGCCCGGCCCGCAGCGGGCTGTAGCCGCGCACAGTCTGGAAGAAGAAGGTGATCATGAAGCTGAAGCCGACGAGCCCGAAATAGGCGGTGGTGATGGACCAACTCGCGATCGAGAAGCGGCGGTCACGGAACAGCCGGACGTCCAGCAGCGGATGCCGCGTCCGGCGCTCCCAGCGGAAGAATCCGACCAGGACCAGGGCCGCCGCCGCGAAGGCCGCGACGATCACCGGATCGAGCCAGCCGCGCTGCGGTGCTTCGATGATCGCCCACACCAGCAGTCCGGTGCCGATGATCGCGGCCGCCGCGCCGATCCGATCCAGCCGTCCGGTCACCGGACCGCGCGATTCCGGCACCGCAACCAGTACCGCGGCGAAGGTCGCCGCCACTACCGGGATATTGACGAGAAATACCGCGCCCCAATGGAAATGGGCGAGCAGTAGGCCGCCGGCGAGCGGTCCGAGCGCCACCGAAAGCCCCGAAACCGCCGACCAGATGCCGACCGCGGTCGCCTTCTCGGCCCGGTCGGTGAATGTCGCGGCGATGCTGGCGAGGGTGGCCGGATAGATCAGCGCCGCCGCGCCGCCGAGCACCGCGCGGGCCGCGATCAGCGCACCGGCACTGTCCGCGTAACCCGCCGCCAGCGACGCGAGCGCGAAGAGCGCGAGGCCGAGCAGCAGCATCCGCTTGCGCCCGTACCGGTCGCCGAGGTAGCCGCCGACCAGCAGCAGCCCGGCCAGCACCAGGATGTAGGCGTCGATCACCCACTGCAGCGCGGACGTCGACGCCGCGAGTTGGCTGCCGAGCTTCGGAAGGGCAACGTTCACAACGGTATTCGCGATGCCGATGAGCAGTGCGGCCAGGCACACCGCACCGAGCGCACCCCAGCGACGCCATCCGTCGGCCACTGGATCACCTGCCGATCGAGATGGCGGCGGATAGCCGGAGGTGCTGTTCGAGCAGGTCCGCGCCGCGGCCCGGGCCGCCCGCCGCGGCGAATCCGGCGGCGACCCGCCGCGCGCCGGCACGGCGGGTGATGGCCTCGTCGATACCCGCGCGCAGCCGTGCCGGGTTCAGGTTCTTCTTGGACACCCGCACCCCGGCCTCGTTCGTGACGACCCGCCGGGCCACCTCGCGCTGATCCCGCCCGAACGGCACGACGCATACGGGAACGCCTGCGGCCAAAGCCTTTTGGGTGATGCCCATACCGCCGTGCGAGACCACCACCTCGGCCCGGTCCAGCAGCAGGTGGTGCGGCAGGAAGCGTTCGACGCGGGCGTCGGCCGGTACCGTGAAGCCGGACGGGTCCACCGCACCCGTCGTCACCACCGTGTACATGCCGCTGCCGGTGAGCGCGTCCAGCGCCAGCTGTGCCAGCTCGCCGTCGTCCTGGAATTCGGTGGAGCAGGTGACCAGCGCGAGCGGCTTGTCGATGCCGTCCAGCCAGGCCGGGCGGTCGGCGGGCGGCGCCCAGAGACCGGGGCCGATCTGGTGCACCTCGGTCGGCCAGTCGTCGCGCGGATCGTCGAAGGGCCGCGCGGTGAAATTCAGCATCAGCGGCGGTTGGGCCAGGTAGTCGAGGGTGTGCCGGAGCGGTTCGAGGCCATGGCCGCGGCGGGCCGCGTTGAGGTCGGAGAGCACCTCGTCCCACATCCGGTTCATCGCGCCGCGCACGGCCGCGTCGCGCAGCCTGCCGAGCGGGCCCGGCTTCGGAGTCAGCCCCAGCCCGAACGGCGGGACCTGCTTCGACGGCATCGGCAGCAGCATCGGCGACCAGGATGCCCACGGCAAACCCGTTGCGGTGCCGAAGATTTGAGCACCGACCGAGGTCATGTCGATCAGCAGGGCGTCGGGGCGGGTCGCGGCGACCGCGGCGCGCATCGCGGCGATCTCGGCCGGGATATTGTCGACCAGTGAGCGGGTCGCCGCCCGCAGCGCGGCGAGCGGTGAGCGCTGGGCGCCGTCGCCGAGGCCGTTGTGGATGAGGTTGGCGGGCAGGTCGCGGGTCTCGATGCCGAGCGGGGCCAGCGTTTCCCGGCTGCCTGGCAAGGTTTCCGCGGTGACCCGATGTCCCCGAGCCGATAATTCCCCAAAACCGGAACAAGTGGATATAGGTGACCTTTCGATGGACGCGTGAAAACGAGCAAATGGGCCATGACTAAAAGCGTTAATCTTCAGCAAACCTCATGCAAGTGGGTGTAATCCAAATCACCCCAATAAGAAATCGTATTGATTCCTAGGTTTAGGGTTAATCTCGGCGGCGTCTGCTCGGCGTAACTTTAAGTAGTCCGGCTCCCTGGGTGAAAAGCGGGCTCAGGTGAATTTCGGCGGGCGAATCAAACTTCAGGTCCGATAATTGGGCAACTAATGTGCAAACAGTTGCTAAGTGTTTCGTCGCCCCGGTCCGGCGGGACGCTGCCGATGGCCGGTCGTGCGCGCATGACCGCACCTTCATCTCTCATCCGCCGGTAGAAGATCGCTTCGCATGGGAATCTGAAGAGGTGACCGCGCAGATCGTCGCCGCCGACTCGACCGACCTCTTCGTGGGATCCGAGGCGGAACCCAGGCAAGTGCTACGGGTGACCCTGCGTCGCGCAGGGTCGTGCACCATCGAGGTGAGCGGGCAGTCCGTGCGGGGGAGCGCGGCGGTTCCGGACGGGGACGGGCAGGTCGTCGTCGACGTGCCGCTCACCATCGAGGCGCGCCCGGGCGCCGAACTACCCGTGGCGGTGACGGCGGGAACCGCCCGGCTGGAGACGGCGGTGACGGTGGCCGAACCGGGCTGGACCATGTTCATGATCTCGCATTTCCACTACGACCCGGTGTGGTGGAACACCCAGGCCGCGTTCACCCAGACCTGGGAGCTCCAGGGCAACGACGGCACGACGCGGCCGGTGTGGGAGCACAACGGATTCAACCTGGTGCGTGCGCATCTCACTATGGCGCTCTCGGATCCCGACTACGCGTTCGTCTTGGCCGAGGTCGACTATCTCAAGCCGTTCTGGGACACCTTTCCCGAATATCGTTCGGTGCTGCGGGATTTGATCGCACAGGGTCGGGTCGAGATCATGGGCGGCACCTATAACGAGCCCAACACCAACCTCACCGGCTCCGAGACCACCATCCGGAATCTGGTGTACGGCATCGGATATCAGCGCTCGATCATGGGCGCGCGGCCGCGAACCGCCTGGCAGCTCGACGTATTCGGTCACGATCCGCAATTTCCCGGGCTGGTCGCCGAGGCCGGGCTGAGCAGTACCTCGTGGGCCCGTGGGCCGTTTCATCAGTGGGGGCCGATTCTCAACACCATTCACGGCGTCGGCGGGGACGCTCGCCACATGCAGTTCCCGGCCGAATTCGAATGGTTGTCGCCGTCCGGGCGCGGGGTGCTCACCCACTACATGCCGAACCACTATTCGGCCGGGTGGTGGATGGATTCCTCGGCGACCCTGACGGAGGCGGAGCAGAAGGTCTACGAGCTGTTCCAGGCACTGAAACCCGTTGCGGCGACCAGGAATTGCCTGCTGCCGGTGGGCACCGACTACACCCCGCCGAACAAGTGGGTGACCGAGATCCACCGGGACTGGAACGCGAAATACGTTTGGCCGCGGTTCATCTGCGGCCTGCCCAAGGATTTCTTCGCGGCCGTGCACGCCGAACTGGCCGAACGCGGCGTCCGGCCGAGCCCGCAGTCGCGCGATATGAACCCGATCTACACCGGTAAAGACGTCTCCTATATCGACACCAAACAGGCGCAGCGGGCGGCCGAGACGGCCGCGACCGACGCCGAGAAGCTGGCCAGCTGCGCGGCGCTGCTCGGGCTCGGCCGGTATCCGGAGGCCGCGCTGGACAAGGTCTGGCGGCACCTCGCCTTCGGCGCGCACCACGACGGGATCACCGGTTCGGAATCCGACCAGGTGTACATCGACCTGGTCACCGGATGGCGGGAGGCGCACGATCTGGCCGCGGACGTGCGCGATACCGCGCTCACGGCGCTCATCGGGCGGATCGACACGGCGGGGGGCGGTCTGCCCGTCGTCGTGGTGAACACGCTGTCGTTCACCCGTACCGACCTGGTGCGAATCGCCATGCCGCCCGGTGCGTTCCGGCTCGTCGACGATACCGGCGCGGATGTCCCGTTCGTCGTCGAGGCCGATACGGCGACCTTCGTCGCGGTGGATGTGCCCGGCATCGGCTGGCGCACCTGGCGCTTACTTCCCGCCGAAACATCCGGCGCCGGTTGGGCATCCGTCGAGGCCGACACCATCGGCAACGAATTCTTCGCCGTCCGCGCGGATCTCGCCCGCGGCGGCGGCCTGACCAGCATCCGCGAGCTGGCCTCCGGCCGGGAGCTGTTGCGCGACGGCGGACTCGGCAATGAGCTGCGGGTGTACGAGGAGTATCCGCAGCATCCGCAATTCGGCGAGGGGCCATGGCATCTCGTGCCGACCGGGCGGGTGGTGAGTTCGGCGGAGCGGCCCGCGTCGAGCCTGCGGGTCGAACGGTGCGCCGCGGGGCAGCGGCTCGTCGTCACGGGTGTGGTCGGCGAGGTCGAATACGAACAGGTGATCACCCTTTGGGCCGGGCTGGCGCGAATCGACCTGCGCACCAGGGTGATCGACTTCACCGGGAGCGATCGGCTGCTGCGGGTGAAGTTCGCCGTCGAGGTGCCGGGCGCGCGGCCGGTGTCCGAGGTGGCGGGCGCGGTGATCGCCCGCGGATTCGCGCTGCCGGACGTGGATTCCGCGCAGGCGCCGTGGACGCTGGACAATCCGGCCAACACCTGCTTCGCACTCAGCAGCACCGCACACCTTTCCGTGCACGACCCGGACGGCGCCGAGTTGGGGCGGGCCGCGATCGCCGTCGCCGAGATCGTGGTGCCAACCCTGGACGCCGCGGCCGACGCCCGCGATCTGGTGGTCGCACTGGCCGGAATCGGGGTCACCGCGACCACGTCCACGGCGGCGGGCAGCAGATACGGCTGGCTGGACGTGGATTCGAACCTGCCCGATGTGCGAATCGTGCTCGGCGGACCCGAAACCAACCCGCTGGCCGCCGAACTCGTCGCGCGCGATCCGCGGTACGCCGCGCAGTTGCGGCGCCAGCTCGAGACTACTGGCAGCGCAAGGCTTTTCGTTCCGTCCGAGCGGGCGGTGGAGCAGGCTTGGGTGCCGAACGCCGACCTCCGCGATATCGGCGCGCTGCCAGCGGTGATCGTCGCGGGCCGGGACGCCGACACGCTGGCCGCCGAGATCGCGGCGCTGGCCATCGAATTCGGCGCGCATACGGCGGCGCGGGTGACGGCCGTCGAATTCGGCGCGACCCGGCCGCTCGACGCGTACACCGTCGGGCTGCTCAGCCGCGGCATGCCCGGTTTCGCGATCGACCCGAGCGGCGCGCTGCATCTGTCGCTCATGCGGTCCTGCACCGGCTGGCCGTCGGGCGTCTGGCTGGACCCGCCCCGCCGCCGCACGCCGGACGGTTCGGCCTTCCAGTTACAGCACTGGACACACGAATTCGACTACGCCATCGTCGCGGGGGCGGGCGACTGGCGCGCCGTCGATCTGGTCGCGCACGGCCACGCCTTCTCCGCGCCCATGCACGCCCGCACGTCCGGAGGTCATGCGGGGGATCTGCCACCCACCTACGCGCTGCTGCGGGCGACGCCCGAGCGCCGGGTCGAGATCCAAACCGTGAAGCCCGCGGGGAATCCCAGCGCCAACGGCGCACCCGCCGAACTCGACCCGGCGGCCGGACTCACCGTGCGGCTGGTGGAAACCAACGGATTGCCGGTCCGCGCAACGGTTTTCTCGGCCTTCGGCTGGATCGCCGCGCGGCATACCGATCTGCTCGAACAAGACGGGCGCGACGCGGTGCTGAGCATCGAGGACAACGTCATCGTCACCGCGCTCGACGCGAGTCAGATCGCCACCATCGTCGGCGAGCCGAAGAGTTACGCGGCCGAACGCGCCAGGAAAACCCTTGGGCGGCAGACCGAAACAGCGCAGCCGGTGTACTCGCGATACTGGCTGCACAACCGCGGACCCGCGCCGCTCGGATTCCTGCCGGTCACCATCTCGGCCGGGCCGACGGTGTTCACCGCCACCGGCGAACCGCTCGACAGCACAATCACCATTGCCAGCCAATACACCGAAACCGCCGTCGACGCGCTGCTGACCGTCGTCGCCCCCCAGGGCTGGGTCACCGAACCCGCGACGCGCCCTGTCACGCTGCCGCCGGGCGGGCACACCGCGTTCCCGCTCACCATCGCAACGCCCGGTGGGGTGGCGCCCGGCCTGTATTTCGTTCGCGCGCAACTCGCGGTCGGCGCGGACACCATCGAGGATGTGCTCACCGTGCTGGTGCCCGGCGCGGGCACCGATGCCGTGCTGCCGCCGCCTGCCGGGCCCGAACTCGACCAGGGCACCCAGAACGCCGGTACCGCGGCGGATTCCGCGCGGCCGCTCGGCCTGGAGATCACCGCGATCACCGAATCGGTCACCGTCCGGTCCGGTGGTGCCGCCGAGCTCGCGCTGCGGGTGCGCAGCATCGCAGGCAGTCCGATCGAGGGCGAGGCCATGCCGATCAGCCCGTGGGGTACTTGGGAATTCGTCGGGCCCGGCAGTAAAGGGTTCCGGGTGCCGCCGAATTCGGATGGCGAGCTGACCTTCGATGTCGCGGTGCCGCCGGACGCGCGGCCGGGGCGCTGGTGGATCCTGGTGAAGCTCATGTGGTTCGGCCGCATCCAGTACAGTCCCGCGATCCCGTTCGTGGTGACGGCATGATCCGGCAGGACGCACCCGTCATCGGCTGGATCGACGGCGCGCCCGTGCCGCGTGAGCGGCTGGACGCGCGGCTGGCGGCGCTGCACGCCGGGCGGCGGGCCGCGGCGCTGCCGAAAACCGGTACCAGCGAATACCGGCAGCTGATTCGCTGGACGGCGCACGTCATCTGCACCGAAGAGCTGTGCCGCCGCGCGGTTCCGATGGCGCCGCGCGCGACGGTGCCGCTGGACGCGGTGGGCGCGGTGCAGCTCGGATCGATCAATTACGCCGCGTGGCAGTCCGATCCGGCGGTCGCGGCCGCATTCCTCGCGGTGATTCCCGGCGCGGACCGGGAGGTGGAGACGCCGGATTCGGTGCGGTGGTGGCGGATCCGCTACGCGATGGGGACGGGGAATCCGCCACCGGCCCGGCCGTCGCTGTCGAGCCTCGGTTGGAGCACGCTCGACGACCTACCCGTCGTGCTCGCCGCCGCGGCCCGTGCCGCGGTGCCGGGCACGGTGATCGGCCCGCTGATCGACGGAAACCGTTGGTACTACCTCAGAGTCGACGAGATCGCACACCGGCCCGCCCGCATCGCCCGCCGCGACGACGGCGAGCGGCTGCGTGCGTTCGCCCGCTGGCTCGACCTGCGCCGCAGCGAATCGCTGGTGATGGCACCGGGTTTCGAACATCCCGGCGATACCGACCAACCTGACAATACGCACCGGCACTGATCCGTCACGCCAAGTCGAAGCCCAGCGCCTCCGCCGCCGCGGCCGGCGTCGGCTGGGCCCATCGTTCCTGGAGTGCGGCATTTGTGGTGATAGATCGGGTGAGCGCCCTGTCGATGTAGATGGTGCCCGCGAGGTGGTCGGTCTCGTGCTGGAAGATGCGCGCGGGCCAGCCGGTGAGTCGCTCGGTGTGCCGGATGCCGTCGAGATCGGTGTAGCTCGCCACGATCGACTCGGGCCGCCGCACGACGGCCTGGAATCCGGGCATGCTCAGGCAGCCCTCATAGAATCCGACCGGCGCACCGTCGGCGGTATAGCTCGGATCGACGATCGTGAACTCGGGCAGCGGCCGCCGCTTGCGCGCCGCCGCCACCTCCGGGTCGAGACCGGTCGCCGGATCGCCGAGTACCGCCATCCGCAGCGGGATGCCGATCTGCGGTGCGGCGACCCCGACGCCGGGCGCGGCGCGCATGGTCGCGAACATGATGTCGGCCAGTTCCCGCAGCAGCGCCGAATCGATCTGTCCGGCAACGGGTTGCGCCTCCCGGCGCAGCACCGGATCTCCGACCAGCACCAGCGGGGCGGGCCCGCCACGGTGCGCTGCCACCAAATCCGCGATCAGCTCGGCGATCTCCATCGGCCCATTGTGCCCACACCGGTTTTTACACCCGCGAAACCCCCGGCAGCCGAGGGATTTCGGATCTGAGCGGGTATCATTTCGTAATAATTCCCTCGAGTCCCGAAGAGCGGCTCCGGATCCGCTACCGCCGATGGAGAACTCCGTGACTGAGCCGATGTGGAATCGTGATGCACGTGCGTGGGAATTCCGTTGGCCGCTGGCCTATTCCCACGACCGGGCCGGACTGTCCGGCGATACCGCCGCATTCGCCGCACTCGGCGACGATCTGGTGCGGGAAATCTTCGGTATCGGCCTGCGGCTGCAGGAGGTGCGGGCGATCTTCGACGGCGAGCAGGTCAGTGTCGAGGAGTTGCGCGCTGCCAGATCGGCCATGGTCGAGCTGCTCGACTGCCTCGATCGGATGATCAGGGAAACCGGCGTATCGATGCTCGCGCTGACGTCCGCACGGCCACCGATGGAATTGTGGAGCAGGCGCGCCAACGGCCATTGACCACCGTGCGCGGGACAATGCCATGCGCACAAGGGGATTGACACGACCGTGGCCGGGTATTGTGTAGCCGTGTGACGTCGGGGCGGGGCGGTCACACGGAGACCGTCCGTGTAGTGAGCGACCGCCCGGGTAGTGCGCGCCGATGTCTCGCGGATCGTCCAGGGACTGCAGGCGCTGACATGACCGATGAACTGGCCGCCGGAATGTCGCGACTTGCCGGGCTGTTGCTGGCGAGCGGGGATCTCACCGATTCGTTGGCCGAGGTCGGCGCGATCGTGACGCGAATGCTGCCCGGCAAGCCGATGGTGGGCATCATCGTTGTCCGCGCGGGCGCCGAATTCGTCGGCGGGACCGTCGATCTGCGCCGGACGGTATTGGCCGAGAACCGGATTCGTGATCTCGGTCCGGCCAGGCAGACCGTCGCCACCGGGCTCGCGGTCTCCGCGCCGGATCTCGATCTCGAACGGCGGTGGCCGGATCATACGAAGCAGTTGCGTATACAGGGAATTCGGTCGGTTTTCACCCAACCGCTGGTGATCGAGTCCGCGCCGGTCGGCGCGCTCGTGCTGTATGCGACCGAACCGAACGGATTCGGCACCGCCGCCCGACACGCGGCGGAGCTGACCGCCGACCACATCGGTGTGCTGTTGACGCTGGCGCTGACGGCGGCCGACCGGGCGGAACAGACCGAGCAACTGCACGCCGCCTTGGCCTCGCGATCGACCATCGATCAGGCCCTCGGCATCATGATGGCCAGATTCCGCTGCTCCCGCGACGATGCCTTCGACCGGCTGCGCGGAATATCCCAGCACCGCAACGTGAAAGTCGCCGCGCTGGCCGCGGAAATCATCGAGGCGGTGACCGGAAATCCACCCGGTCCGGTGCATTTCGAGCATCCGCGCGGCCTGCCGCGACGGTGAGATTGTGTCGGGGTTGACGCTGTCCTTGCGAAACGTGGTGCGGAATAATGTTATTCATGGCTGTCGAGGATGAGCGGCAGGCGCGTGAGTTACCGATCGTGGAATCGCTGCGGTTGCTCGGGACCGCTCGGTTCGGCCGGGTGGTCTTCGCGCGCTACGCCCTGCCCACCCTCCGGCCGGTCAACCACATCGTCGATGGTGGATGCGTGGTGATCAGAGCGCATCTCGGGACCGGCTTTTCGGCGGACCGGCAGGTGGTGGCGTACGAAGCGGACATGATCGATCACGAAACCCTGCTCGGCTGGTGCGTGATCGTCACCGGGCTCACCGAGGCGGTCACCGACGCCGCGGAATTGGAGCGCTATCGGCGTCTACTACCACTTGGAATATCCGGGGCGCAGGCCCGCATATTCCGCATCGAACCCGACATCGTCACCGGCATAAGTTATGTCGCGGATCGACGTGCGTCGGCCGGCCGCGGCTGAGGTGAGAATTCCTCCGCCGTAGGCGCTTCGGTATCGAGCGCGATGGAAGAAGCCGTCGGGCAATGGATTTGTCGTCGGCCTTCAGCTCGCGAGTTCGATGCGGACCAGGGTGGTGTGGGCGGCGGCCGCGTCGATATCGCCCGCATTCGGGCGTCCATCGGCGTCGCGGCGGACGCCGTAGTATTTCGAATCGCTCGGAAATGCCTGCAGAAAGCGGGCGAGGCCCTCGGTGACGATGGCGGAATCCCTTGTCGCCGTGGCATTTCCGCTCCAGTTCCGCCCGGCGATCCGCAATTCGACGGTGGCGCCGCCGCGCAGGTTGCGCCACCACCCGCCATCGGTGTAGCAGGTGATGACATCGCCCTCGCGCAGGTACCGGATCGGAATGACGTAGCGGGCGCCGGTTTTCCGGCCGGTGACGGTGAGCAGCATGATGCTGCGGCTGAGCATCGGGTGCAGCGGTGAGCGGAGAGTCTTTCGGACGAGCCAGTTCACGTAGCCGGGGACGGTGGGGAGGTTGACGGAGGAGGTCATGGCGAATCCTCTTATTGTGCGTGTGTGCAATAACGAAGGTACTCGTTGTTGTACGCGTGTCAAGTAACGTGTTGCGGATGGTACGACGACGGATGAGCCCGGAGCAGCGCCGCGGACAACTGCTCGATATCGGCGCGGCCCTCTTCGCCGAAATGCCTTACGAGGACGTGCTGATGGAGGAGGTCGCCGAGCGCGCCGGCGTCACCCGCGGCCTGATGTACCACTATTTTCCGACCAAGCGCGACTTCTATGCCGCGGTCTTCCGGCGGGCCAGCGACCGCCTGCTGTCCAGTACGGAACTCGACGACGATCGCTCGTTCGAGGAGATCTTCGCGTCCGGGCTGGACGCGCACATCCAATACTTCGTCGACCATCCCCGCGAGGCGTTGTCGGTGAATCGCGGTGCGCTGTCCGGTGATCCGGTGATCCAGGCGATCATCGCGGAGGAATTGACGACGGTCGGGCAGCGCATTCTCGACAAACTCGGGTTACAGAGCCACGCACGGGAATTGGCCGCGGTGGCGATACACGGGTGGTTGGTCTTCGTTCGGGCGGTGTGCGTGGAATGGATCGAATCGCGGACCATCACCCGAGACGAGTTGACCGCACTGTGCATGCGGGCATTTCGCGGAGCGATGGAACCGGTGCTGGGCGAGTGGTAGGCGTACCTCCGCATTCGCTCTGGGCGGGATTCACGCCGCCATCGGGAGAGCGCGGCCGACCAGCAGGATGGTCATCGGGGTCGGCGGCAGCAGGCGGGGGATCACGCGGTGCAGGCCGGAGGTGTCGAATGCCGCGTCGCGCAACGCTTCTCGGGTGCGGCGGTTCGGGTGGCAGCCGTCGGCGAGCGCCATCCACGGACGTTCCATGGCGTCCTGGGTGAAACCGATCGCGCGGTTGAGCAGACCGTCGTCGCCGGCGTGCACATGTTCGAGCACCAGGACTTGTCCGCCGGGCCGCAATACGCGCCGCACTTCCGCCAGCGCCGCCGCCATATCCCGAACGCTGCACAGCACCATCGGTAAGACGACGGTGTCGAATTCGGCGTCCGGAAACGGCAGGTTCTCCGCGTACGCGTCGTGGATTTCGAGCGCGATCCCGTGGCGGCGCGCCCGCGCCAGCGCGGTCGAGCGCATTATCGGGTTCGGTTCCACGGCGGCGATCGAGGTCACTTCTACCGGTAGATAGCCGATGTCGTGTCCGGGGCCCAGCCCGATGAACAGGACCCGGCCGCGCGCGTCGGCCAACAATTTCCGCCGGACCGGTCGCAGGAAGATGGGCTCCGCCACGGACATCCCCGCCGAGTACCACGTGCCGAAAAACGGGCTGCACATAACCGAAACGGTAGCGCATAACTGTCTGGCACAGTTCGGAATCGGTGCGGGACGGGCGGTCCGCGGCCATTCACCGAGTGATAGCTGGAACGGCGTGGCGGCCGGGCTGAGGCTCGGTGAATGGTTAGGATTCTCGCGAAATCGGCTGATCATCGGCGTCGAGAGGGGAGTTTGTTGCGGTGCGGCAGGCGCTGTTGCGTCACACTTGCTGATCCTGTGTCAGCTCGCCGGTGATCGATCAGACCGGGCGTGGTCCGACCGCGCGGCAACTGCTTATCGCGGGTGCCGCGGGGTTGGTGGCTTTCGCGCTCGCGCTCGGTTTCCTGATGGGCCGATACACCGGCTCTTTCGGATCGAAAATAGCCGTGGTCGCACAGCTGACGAATGTCGGCGACGGTCTGCCGCAGGGGTCCTCGGTCAAATTCCGCGGCATGCGGATCGGCGAGGTGACCGATGTTTCGGTCGCCGCGGTGGGCACGGAGCAATCGGTGCGCATCGAGCTGGATCCGGAATTCGCGGGCAAGATTCCGGCGAATGTGACGGCGCGGGTGGTGCCCGACAATCTGTTCGCGGTGGCCGGTGTCGAACTCGTATTCAACGGCGGCGATCGCGAATTCCTGCACGCGGGTTCGCGGATCGCGCAGGACCGCAGCGCGGGCACGATCACGCTGCAACACACCCTCACCTCGGTGCGCGGCGTGCTCGACAAGATCGATCCGATGCAATTCGGCCGGGTGCTCGGCACCCTTTCGTACGCGCTCGACGGCAGCGGCCGGATGCCCGGCTCGACGCTGGAGCGGGTGGATCGCTGGCTGCGCGAGGTGAGCGCCGCGACGCCCGACGTGCCGGGCCTACTCGACGATCTGGCGGCGTCCATGCACGCGTTGAATCAGTCGGCGCCGGATCTGATCGGCGTGCTGGCGAATTCGGTCGAATCGGCGCGCACCATCGCGGACCGGCGGGGGCAGCTGGTGGCGTTGCTCACCGGAAGTACCAGCACGGTGGGCACGGTGCAGGACCTGTTCGCGCGCAATCCCGATGTCGGCAAAGAGGTTACGGCGGGCACCAGCGATACCTTCGGCGGTCTCGCCGCCGACCCGGACGCGGTGACACAGGCCATCGCGAACCTGAACGATTCGACCCGCCGACTGAAGACCACCTTCACTTGGGGCCCACAGCACCAACAGGTTTGGAACGCGGGCATCAGCTTCACCCCGTGGGAGCCGAATACCGTCGCCGACTGTCCGCGCTACGGCGCGCTGACGGGTCCGAGTTGCGGAACCGCCCCTGCCGTCCCGGATTACGGCTACCTGCCCGAATCCATGCGCCCGCACCGGCTGGACGCGGCCGCCGGATTACCGCCGCCCGCACCTGTGGCGCCCGGAAATCCGTTGCCGCACAGTGGGCCCGACCCGTTCGCCGGAACACCGTTGCAGGGCCTGTTTCCGGCCGCGCTGGCGCAGCCGGGCGGCACGATCGCGCTCTCGGGTGATGCCGCGCAGATCGCGCTGCTCGGCCGACGGCCGAACACCGCCGAATACCTCCTGCTGGCAACGATTCTGCGTGGCGGGACCGTGCAAGTGAGCCCGGGGGAGGGGAAATGAGCATCCGGCGGCCGCTGATCGGCTTCGGTTTGTTCGCCGTTGTCTCGGTGCTGGTGACGGCGGTGATCTGGAATACGTTGGCGCGGCCGGTACGTGGGGCGACCGACACCTACACCGCGACCTTCACCGATGTGCTCGGGCTGCGCGAGGGTGACGACGTGCGCATGGCGGGCGTGCGGGTCGGGAAGGTGGATGGCATCGAGCTCGACGGCGCCGATCACGCGCGGGTGCGAATTCTGGTGCGGCGCGACAAGAAGTTGTACGGCAATACGAAAGCCCTTGTCCGCTACCAGAATCTGATCGGCCAGCGCTACATCGCACTCGAACCGGGCAAGGACGGCGATCCGGCGCCGCTGCCCGGCGGCGCCACGATCCCGCTGACCCGCACCGAACCGTCGTTCGAGGTGTCGGTGCTGCTCAACGGTTTCCGGCCACTGTTCCAGGTGCTGTCCCCGGATCAGGTGAACAACCTCTCGGAGACCTTGATCCAGGCGTTGCAGGGTGACGGAGTGTCGTTGAGCGCGTTCATCACCCAGGCCGCCGCGCTGGCCACCGACTTCCGGCAGCGCGACACGCTGCTCGGTGACGTGATCACCGAACTCTCCGGTGTGATGTCCGGATTGGCAAGGCGCGGAAGCGAATTGGAGACACTGGTGACCCAGACCAGGGCGCTGGTGAACGGGCTGTACGAACAGGGGCAGTCATTGCAGCGGTCGACAACGCGGATCGCCGAGGCCACCGGCTCGGTCGTCGCCATGCTTTCCCGGGTCCAGCCGCAGTTGGGACAGGCCCAGCGCGCTACCAGGGATGCGCTGGATCTGTTGCTGGCCAACGGTGAGCGACTGGACCGGACGGCGGTCGATCTGCCCGCGATCATGGCCGACGCGGGCCGATTCGCCGACGAGGGCACCTACACCAACGCCTACATGTGCCGCGTCGACATCACGCTGTGGGGTGTGCTTTTCCCGCGCGGCCTGATCTCGCAGATCGGCGGCCCGGCACAGTCGGCGGTGTGCCGTCCGTGACCGGCATCCTCGCCCGATTCGACGGGAACCGCAATCTGTGGATCGGCCTGCTGGGCGCGGTGCTGCTCGCGCTCATGCTCGCGGTGCCCCGCGGCTGCCAAATGCTCGGCGCCGGTGAGCAATCCATTCAGGCGGAGTTCGCGCAGGCGGCTGGGATCCGGGTGGGGGACGAGGTGGATGTGGCCGGCGTTGCGGTGGGCCGGGTTTCGGGGCTGCGGCTGGACGGCAGCTTCGTGACGGTCACCCTTCAGGTGGGCCGTGACGTGCGGCCCGGTCCGGACGCGAAGGCATCGATCCGGCTGGCCACCCTGCTCGGCCGTCGTTACGTCGATCTGCGTCCCGGCGACCACTCCGGCCTGCCGGGAAATCGGATTCCGCTGTCCAACACCGATGTTCCGTACAACCTCGCCGATGTGGTGCAGATCGGCACGCCGAAGTTCGCGGCGCTGGACACCGGCAAGCTGGTGACCACGCTGAACCTGCTCGACCAGCAGTTCGGCAGTTCACCCCAGCTGTTCGCGCAGGCGCTGGACAGCGTCGGCGCGCTCGCCGAGGTGATCGACAAGCGGCGCGGCGAGGTCGCGAACCTGCTCCAGGATCTGGACCGGGTGACGAAAATCCTTGGGGAGAACCGCAACAGCGTGCTGCTGGTGATCACCCAGGGCGATGCGATCGCCGCCAGGGTGATGGAGCGGGAGGGGTTGCTGCGGCAGCTGCTGGACAATATCGCCACGCTCACCCGGCAACTGCGCGATATCGGCGCCGACAACGACGACCAACTCGGCCCGACCATCGACCAACTGGACACCATGACCCAGGGCCTGCGGAAGAACAAGGAGAACCTGGACCGGCTGCTGTCGATCATGCCGCCCTCGGTCCGCTATCTCGCGAATGCCTGGGGCAACGGCAATTACGCCGAGGTGGCCTTCCCGTGGCTGTTCCCGGACAACTGGCTGTGCTTCGCGAACGTGATCGAGGGGTGCCGGTGATGATCAGGTGGGTCAGGGTACTCGGGGCCGGGTGTATCGCACTCGCCATGGGCGGCTGCTCGCTGGTGCCGGGCTCGGTGAACAGCGCGCTGGGCAATACGATTCGCATCACCGCCGATTTCGAGAGCGGCGCAGGCGTTTTCGAGGGCGACGAGGTCGATGTGCTCGGCATGCCGGTGGGCCGGGTCGAAAAGGTGGTGCCCAAGCCGACATTCGCCGAAGTGCACCTCTCGATCGACCGGAACGTGAAGATCGCGCACGACGTGGTCGCCGCGATCGTCTCGCCGTCGGTGGTGACCGATCGGCACATCGAGCTGACACCCGCGTACACCGGCGGCGAAACCCTCGCGGCCGGAACGCATCTCCCGACGGCCAGGACCAGGACGCCGGTCGAGATCGATGCCCTGATCAAAACCATCGATCAGTTCGCCGCGGCGCTGAAGCCGGAGCCGGGCACCGAGGTCGGTGTGCTGTCGGGCCGGGTGCTGTATCCGATGCTGAACGGGAACGGTGCGAAGCTGCGGGACACGCTGAACGCGCTGTCCGGTGCGCTGAAGGTCGGCGTGGACAACAAGGACGCGGTGGCCACCATCATCGTGCAGCTGAACGAGCTCACCACGGTGCTCGCCGAAAACGACGAATCCGTACGGGATTTCAGCAATCGGACCACCCAGCTGTCCGGGTTGCTCGCCGATCAGGCGCCGGGCCTGCAGGCGACGCTGGAGCAGATCAACGGCTTCCTGGTGAACACCAGCTCGCTGCTGAGCAAGTACCAGGACAGGCTGATCGACACCGTGCACCGGCTGACCGAGGTGACGGATCAGCTGCGCGCCAACGCGTTCGGCGTCACCGAGATCGTCGATGTGGCGCCGATGCTGCTGCAGAGCATCGATCGGTCGATGAACCGGCAGTACGGCTACATCAGGTTGCACGCGCTGCTCGGCACCGCGCTGTCCGGCGAGCAGATCGCCGTGATCTGCCAACGGCTGCAGATGCGTGCGGACGGCTGCCGCACCGGCCGGGTCGCCGATCTCGGACCGGATTTCGGTATCACCGCCGCGCTGCTGGGGTTGACGAAGTGAGGCGGGCTGGTATGCCGCTGATCGCGGCGGCGGTCCTGGCCACGACCGCGGGCTGCGGGGTCACGGTGGAGCGATTGCCCTTGCCGTCCAAGGGAATGTTCGAAGCCACCTACCCGATACACGCGATCTTCGCGAATGTGCTCAACCTGCCGGATCAGGCGAAGGTGAAGGTCGGCGGTTCGGATGTCGGGGTGGTCTCGCACATCGATGTCGACAATTATCGGGCGGAGGTCGAGCTCGATATCCGCAAGGATATCGAATTACCAAGGGGCACAACGGCACAGCTGCGGCAGGCGACGCCGCTCGGCGATGTGTTCATCGCGCTCGCCGAACCGAACGCGGCTCCGGACGGTCCGAAACTGCGCGCGGGCGACACCCTGCCGATCGAGCAGACCTCCGCGGGCGCCACCGTCGAGGAATTGCTGGTTTCGGTATCGCTGCTGTTCAACGGCGGCGGCATCGCCGATATCGCGCAGCTGACCGACGAATTGGACGCGGCGGTCGGCGGCCGCGCCGACGAATTGTCCTATCTGATCACCAAAACGACGAGCACCTTCACCACCCTGCACGACAACAGCTCCCGAATCGACGGCGCGCTGGCCGGATTCGACGCGCTCACCGCCACCATCGAGGCGAATCACGCCGAACTCGGGCAGGTCGCCGAGACCTTGCCGCCGCTGCTCGGCACGATCGCCGAAAACAACAGGGCGCTGGGGGAATTACTCGCGAAGGTGGCGACCGTCAGTGCGGCGCTCGGTGATTACGCCGACTCCTCGACCGAACAGTTGCGCGGGCTGCTGGACAACACCCGAAAGCTGATGTCCGCCTTGGCCGCCACCGGTGACACCTTCGGCGCGCTGCAGGACGCCTTCCACGAGATCCGGCCGTATGTCGATGCCACCTTCCGCGGCAGCGCGCTCGCGCCGTACGCGAATATCCAGTACCTCGATATCGGGCTGCTGACGGCCCCCGGCACCAGCAAATTCTTCGATCTGACCGATATGGCGGATTTCGTCGGCAGCCTGATGCAGGTGCTGCAGATCATCACCGCCCGGCTGACGGGGCCGCGATGAAAACCCTTGTGCGGCACCGGCTGCTGCTGGCGAACCTGAGCCTGGTGCTGGTGTTGCTCGTTGGCGGCGGATATCTGCTGGTTTCGGTGATGCGGGTGAATCCGCTGCGCTCGACCTACACCGTCACGGTGCTGCTCGACGCGTCGGGCGGCCTGCAGTCGGGCGGTGATGCCACCATGCGCGGGGTACGGGTCGGCGATGTCGCGAAGGTCGACGTGGTCGATGCCGGGAATTCGATTGCCGCAGAGGTGAGGATCGACGCGAAATACCGGATTCCGGTCGACACGGATGTCGCCGTCGCCCGATTGTCCGCGGCGGGCGAGCAGTACCTGGATTTTCGTCCGGCGCACGACGCCGGGCCGTACCTCGACGACGGGGCTGTGGTGCCGTTCGATCCGCGGCGGGTGCACACGCCGACGCCGGTGTGGTCGCTGCTCGACAATGTCAGCGCACTCATCACCCAGCTCGACCCGGAGAAGATCGGGGTGATACTCGGCGAGCTGGATACCGCGCTGAGCGGCGGCCCGGATCAGCTGCGGCACACGGTCGATGGGCTCAGCCTGGCCGCCGCCGGTCTGGACAATCTGCTGCCGCAGACCACGAATCTGATCACCGACCTGCGCACCATCGCCGCGACCACCAAGCACGCTCAACCGGATCTGACCACCCTGACCCGTAATTCGGGCGTGCTGGTCGATCAGCTGAATCGAGCCAATGCCGAACTGCGCACCGTATTGGACAGCGCGCCAGGACAATTGACCGAGCTCGGTGCGGTACTCGACCGCAGTGCCGACCCGATCACCGGCCTGCTCACGAACCTCTCGGCCATCGTCAGGGCGGCGCAGCTGCGGAATTCCGCGCTGCGGGCGCTGTTCCCGTCCTTGGCGCTCGGCGGTGCGGCGCTGGGTGTTCCGGCGCACGAGAACGAATTCCACGCCATCTTCGATATCTGGCTGCGGCCGTACTGCCAGTACCGGTCGACGCCGATCAAATCCGAGGTGGTTCAGGACGGCACCCTGCCGAAGTGGAATTACTGCGATTTCCCGCCGCCGGGACAACAAATTCGCGGCGCGGCCAACGCTCCCCGGCCGGATGTGCCGAACAACGGCGCGAATATGCCGCCCGATGTCGACCCAGACGAGCGCACCCTGCCGCCGGTGCGCTGAATTGCACAACCGGTAGTTTCCCCGGCTTCCGGACGAGCTGTTTGTGTTGGCACCATCACGTGCGTGCCTGTCGGGGATCAGGTCCGCCGGTCGATAGTGTGTCAGCCGGGGCTGTGGTGTGGATGGAATACGCTCGTCGAGAGGACACTCGCGGATGGCATCGGCCCGGGGATCGCGGATGCGGTACGGCATCGTGCGCATGGCACTGGTCCTGCTCACCATCGTCATGTTGCCGTCGGCCTATCTGGCCCGGCCGGTTCGCGCCGAGACCGATGATTCCGGCCAGTGGGCGGCCACGTCGGATACGTTCGCGCCGCAGGACTTCCGGGCGGCCCCGTATCTCGGCAACGGCCGGATCGGAACCATGCTGCCGCCGAGCGGCGGCGGCTACCAGGGCTACGGCGACGACGTGCGCACGGCATTTCCCTTGCAGGAACCTAGGTACACAGGCACCTATCTCGCGGGTTTCTATGCGCGCTCGCAACTTTCGTGGAACAACACCCAGGTGATCGCGGCGCTGCCCGCGTGGTCCGGCTTCACCGTCGAGGCGGCGGGGCAGGCCTATCGACCGGATACGGACCCGGCCACGGTCCGGGATTACCGGCAGACCATGGATTTTCGCGCCGCGAAAGCGACCACCCTGGCGACCTGGACGCCGGACGCTGATCATCCGGTGGAGTTGACATACGAAACCTTCGTCTCGCGTGCGCGTCCCGATCTGGCGGTGCAGAAAGTGACTGTGCGCCCGCACTTCTCGGGCCCGCTCACGGTGACCGACCTGATCGATCGGGCGGCCGCCCGCCGCGCGTCGGTGATCACCGCGGCCGCCGATCCCGGTCTCGGCCGGACCGTGGTCGGGGTGCGCGCGGACGGCACCGACGACACCGCGTACCTGGTCTCCGCGGTGGACGCACCGGCGGGTGCCGCCGGATCCGCGCTGCCCGGCGGCGACGGCATCGCCTATACGCTCGACGTGCGCGACGGCGGCAGCTATGGCTTCGTCAAATACGTCGGCATCTCCTCCGACGACTACGGTCCCGACCCCCGCGCCGCCGCGACGGCCGCCGCCGAAGCGGGCCGCGCCGCTGGTTTCGACGCGGTCGGCACCGAGCATGTCGCGGCGTGGGATGCGCTGTGGCGGCCCGCGATTCGGATCGCGGGCCGCGACGATTACGGCCGCTGGGTGCGCACCGCCCTGTATTCGGTACTGGCCAGCGTGCGGGCGGGGGACCGGTGGTCGGTGCAGCCCGCGGGTCTTTCCTCGGACGACTATGGCGGGCTCACCTTCTGGGATGCCGAAACCTGGATCTTCCCAACGCTTCTCGCGCTGTATCCGGAGCTGGCGCGCACCGTCGTCGAATTCCGGGTCGCGGCTTTGCCCGCGGCACAGGCGAACGCGCACGCCTACGGTCTGCCCGGCGCGCTGTATCCGTGGGATGAGGGCCCGGGCCAGCGCTGCGCGTCACCCGCGGTGTGCGGCCTGGTGGAAGAGCATCTGCACAACGAAATCGTGCTGGCGCAGTGGCAGTACTATCTCGCGACCGGTGACGAGCAGTGGCTGCGCGCCGACGGCGCACCGGTGATCGCCGCGATCGCCGACTACCTCACCGCCAGGGTCGGCCCGAAACTGCCGGACGGCAAATACCATTACGCGCCGGTCGGTGGCGCCGACGAATACGTCGCGACCTCGGTCGACAACGCCCTCACCAACGGCGGTGTCATGAACACCATGCGAATCGCGAGGCGCGCGGCGCAATTGGCGGGTCTGCCGGTGGATCCGCGGTGGGCCGATATCGAGGCGAATATGGCGATGCCGCCGGATATCGTGCCCGGTGTGCCCGCCGAATACCTCGGCTACGCGGGCGCGCCGATCAAGCAGGCCGACACGGTGCTGCTCAGCTATCCGTTCTCCTATGCGGGGCAAGGCTATTCGCCGGTCGATACGTTGCACTACTACTTCGACCGGACCGATCCGGGCGGCCCGAATATGAGCAACAGCGTCGGCGCGATCCTGAGCGCGCAATACGATCCGTGCCGCACCCAGGAATTCCTGGATCAGGGCGCACAGCCATATGTGCGCCCGCCCTACGGTTTTCAGTCCGAGGCGCGCGGTGACCGCTCCGGTGCGAACGCCCAAGGACAGTCGGCGTGGATCTTCGTCACCGGCTCGGCGGGCTTCCTGCAAGGTCTGCTCTACGGCCCGACCGGCCTGCGCTGGACCGATTCCGGTCCGCGCCTGGACCCCATGCTGCCCAGCGGTTTTCGCGACGGCATGACGGTGCGCGGCCTGGCCGTCGGCGACGGCAGGCTCACGGTGCGCATCGAAAAGTCCACCACCACGGTCACCGTGACCGACGGCGGCCCGGTCACCCTCGAAACCCCGTTGGGCCGCAAGACGATCGGCAAGGGCGACGAACTGCGCCTACCGACCCGGCCATCCTGCTAGGGGCAGGGGTTGCCCTCGAAGGAGGGATCGAGGGCGCGCTCGACGATGTAGGCGACGGTTGGTGAATTGGGCAGGGTGGCGTGTAGGTAGGGGTCGGCGGGGCAGAGGTCCTGGACCATCACGTTGTGCACTGTCGCGCCGGGGCCCGCATGGAGGAATGTCTCCTCCGGCGGCCGCGATACGTCGTCGAGGCGGCTGGCGATCGCCGTGTAGTCGATGCCGGGCACGGTTTCGCCGTCGTCGTTGAGCTGGTGCAGGAATTCGCTGCCGACCAGCTGCTGCACTATCGCGACGCCGAGCAGCGGCGCGGCCATATGCTCCGGGCTCTGCGGGGTGTCGACGCGATTGGCGTTGACGAGTCCCTGGTACGAGGTGCCGTGATTCGATCCGACCAGGGTGATGAGGTGGCCGACCCGGTCGCCGCCACCGTCGAACCGCACATACTGCCGGGACACCACCGCACCCTGCGAATGGCCGACGAGCGCGACCTTCGCCGCCCCGGTCGCGGCCCGCACCCGCTCGACGAACGCGCCGACCTCCCGTGCCGATGCCCGGATATCGCCGGTCGCGTACTGGCCGGGAATCGACCCGAACAAACTTGTGGCGTCTCGGCCGTAGTTCAGCGAGAAGACGCAGTAGCCAACGGCTTTCAGCCGCGGCGCGAGCACGTCCCAGGCGTTCTGGTTGTCCCAGGTTCCGTGGACGAGCACCACGGGCTCCGGATGTGCGGCGCTCGGTGCGCAGCTCCAATCGTTCGCTCCGGGCGGCGCAACGCTGCCGTCGGGGTTCTTGCCGAACGGCGCCGCGGCCGCATTCGGGGCCAGGGAGCCGAAAAGCGCTGAGCAGCACAGAAAACCGCTGAGCGCGGCGGCGAACCACCGCTTCGAACCGGCCATCGGGCTTCCTTTCGTCCGAATCGATTGGGAAAGATCAATTATCCGAATGATCATGCCGTCAACCGGTTCCCGGCGCACGCCCTCGGTCTCGGGGTCCCGGCAGGCGGATGGCCGAGGGATCATGAAACCGTGGCAGAACAGGTCAGGTACTGGCGGCATCCGGCCGTCGCCGACGTCGATCTGGTGGTGGCCCGGTACCGGCGGCACGAATTCACCAGGCACAGTCACGAGGCATTCGCCATCGGGCTGAACGAGATAAACGGCGAGCGCCTCGGCATCCGCGGTGACAACGAGGTGGTGCGGCCCGGCGGACTCATCCTGATCAACCCGGGGCAGGTGCACACCGGGCGGCCCGCGACGCCGGGCGAATGGGGTTATCGCGCAATATATCCGAGCCCGGCCCTGGTCGGCGCGGTGGCACGGGAACTGTCGACCGGCGCGGCGGAGTTCCGGCGGTCCGTAGTGTATGACGACCTGTGCGCCAACGGTATTCGCGTCGCGCACCGGGCCGCCGAACGCGGTGACCGGCTCGCCGCGAGTTCGGCGCTGCACGCCGCGCTCGGCCTGCTGCTCACCCGGCACGGCGATCGGCGACCGCGGCCGGTGCGCACCGCGGGCCGCCGCGATGTCGCGCTGGCCCGGGCCATGTTGCACGAGCGGATGGCCGCACCGCCGACCCTGGATGAGCTGGCCGAGCACGCCGGAACCGGAAAGTTCGCGCTGCTGCGGGCATTTCACGCGGAGTTGGGACTTCCGCCGTTCGCATACCTCAACCAACTGCGGGTGCGCCGGGTGCGCGAACTGCTCGCGGCCGGTACCCCGCTCGCGGCCGCGGCGGCCGAAACCGGATTCGTGGACCAGGCGCACATGTCGAGGCATTTCCGCCGCATCGTCGGAATGCCGCCGGGTATCTATCGGGCGCAGACGGGCGGAGCTCGCTGACCGCAATCACGTACAAGAATCGCCGACCGGTCGCGTTCTACCGTCGCGGAATGACGGAATTCCCACTGGAGCCCGATGCCGAGGCCATTCGTGAAATGGGCATGCGCGCAATAGATTTCGTAGCGGAACAGGTCGAGAAATGGCCGCGGACGCCGGTGTGGCGCCCGGGGGCGACGAATCCGCTGCTCGCGCCGCCGCCGGAGCTGCCGGGCGAGCTGGACAAGCTGTTGTCGATGGTCGGCGATGCCGCCGATCGCGGACTGAACACCGCGTCCGCGGGCTATCTGGCGTACTTTCCGGCCGGCGGGCTGATCAGCGCCGCGATCGGCGAGATGGTCGCCATGTCGCTCAACCGCTTCACCGGATTCGCCGCGCTCGCACCGGAACTCGTCGCCATCGAGCACAGCGTCATCGCCTGGCTGTGTCGCCTGTTCGGGCTGCCGGAAGGGGCCGGCGGGTTGATAACCACCGGCGGATCGCTGGCGACGCTGGCCGCCGTCGTCGCGGCGCGCGAACGCGGCGGCGGCCCGGATTCGGTGCTCTACGTAGGCGAATACGCGCACCACTGCATCGCGAAGGCGGCGCGGCTGTGCGGACTGCCGGACGACCGGATCCGGATCGTGCCGTCCACCGCGGAACTGCGGATGGATGCCGGGCGGGCCGCGGAGATGATCGCCGCCGATCGGGCGCGTGGGCTACGACCGTTCCTGCTCGCCGCGGCGGCGGGCAGTACGAGTACCGGATTGATCGACCCGCTCGACGAACTCGGCGAATTGGCCGAACGCGAGGGGCTGTGGTTCCACGTCGACGGCGCGTACGGTGCGCCGTTCCAGCTCACCGAGCGCGGGCGGGCGCTGCTGACCGGCATCGAGCGGGCGGATTCGATCGTGCTCGATCCGCACAAGAGCTTGTTCCTCCCGTACGGGACCGGGGTGGTGCTGGTGCGCTCGGAAAGCGCACTGCGGGCAGCCCATTCGGGAGACGGCAGCTATCTGCACGATATCGAACGGTGCGCCGGTCTGCCCGACTACGCCGACATCGGCCCCGAATTATCAAGGGAGTGGCGAGGTTTGCGGTTGTGGCTGCCGCTGCACCTGCACGGGATCGGCGCGTTCCGCCGAGCGCTCACCGAAAAGCTCGAACTCGCGGAATTCGCCCATCGCGAGCTGATGCGGATACCGCGACTGGAGGTGCCGTGGGCGCCGGATCTGACCGTCGTCGGATTCCGGCACCGCGACGGCACGGCGGCGAGCAGGCAACTGCTGGAACGGATCAACGGCGCCGGACGGTACTTCCTGTCCAGCACCGAGGTGGCGGGCGCCTACACCGTTCGCATGTGCCCGTTGAGCGTGCGCACCCATGCGGAGCAGATGGAGGAGGTGATCCGGGCGATCGCGGCGGCGGTGTGAACAGCTATCGTCCGGTATCGATCGCGCGCAGCGGCCCGTATATTGCGCCGGAACGTGATATGAACTCCGAATGTCGGAGGACCCGGATGTGGCGCAGGCCCGTGTGCTATTGGACGCCCTTGCCGCACAGATCATCTCGCTGACGCGCGCGGTCGACGTCGCCGAGCGGAATCGGCGGCCGGACGAAGCCCGCGCGCTACGCGTCGACCTGCACAACGTCCGGCGCTATATCGAGCGCATACACCAGCGCTTTCCGGAAACGGTTGAGCCGCGCCACGATTAGCTCGAGCTGATCAGCCCGCGAGCAGCGCACCGCCGAGTGCGACGGCGGCGATCCAGCCGGTGCTCGCGGCGGCGAGCACAATCGGGCGCGGCCCGACCTTGGCGAGCGCGGTGAGCCGGACCCCCGCGCCGATGGCGAACATGGCGGCGGTGAGCAGCGCGGTTTGCAGCAGTTTCGCCGGTCCGAGCACCCCGGCGGGCACGATGCCGGTGGTGCGCAGCGCGGCGCAGCCGAGGAAGGCGAGCACGAAAAGCGGCATCAGCGGAACATTTTTCGCGGCGGCCCGGTCGGGGCTGGTGCGCCGCACCTGCCAGCCGACGATCGCGAGCACCGGGGCGAGCAGCACGACCCTGGCCAGCTTCACCACCACCCCGACGGTGAGCGCCGCACCGCCGATCGCGCCGCCCGCCGCGACCACCTGGGCCACCTCGTGGATGGCGCCGCCGGCCCAGATGCCGCCGGTGTGCTGATCGAGTCCGAAAGTATCAGCCAACAAGGGGATTACGCCGATCATCACGGTGCCGAAGACGACTACCAGTGCCAGCGCGGTCAACAGCTCCTCATCCTCGGCGTCGATCACGCCGTCCACCGCTGCGGCCGCCGCGGCGCCGCAGATGGAGAAGCCGCAGGCGATCAGCAGCCGCTGGCTCCAGCTGATGCCGAGAAACCGGCCGAGCCACATGGTGAATCCGATACCCGATCCGACGATCGCGACGACGACGATGATGGCCACCGGGCCGAGTCCGAGAATATCGCTGAAGGTCAGCTGCAAGCCGAGCAGCGCGACTCCCGAACGCAATAGTCTGCGGCCGGAGAATTGCAGGCCCGGCTGTAAACGCTGCGGCAGCGCAACGACATTCGCCAGCACCGCACCGAGCACGATCGCGACCAGCAGGGGGCTCAGCGCGGGCAGATAGTGGTTGATCGTCAGCACGATCGCCATGACCGCGCAGGCGAGGCCCAGTCCCGGTGCCGCGGCACGCAATTCGGCGACCCGGCGATTGGTCCATGATGTCTTGCCCGGCAGGGTTTTTCGATTGCCGGTCGCTTCGGTTGTCACCCCATCACGGTGCGGGGTGCGGATCGGCGGCGGTAGAGCCGATCCGGCTATCACCTCATATCCCGGTGATATGAGCTCCGACCCCATATGATCGGGACATGTCGAGGCCCGATCTGGTGCTGTTGGAGTTGCTGGTGGCCGTCGACGAGCAGGGCAGCCTCGGTGCCGCGAGCCGGAATGTCGGTATGGCACAACCGAATGCGAGCCGCGCGCTGCGGCAGTGGGAGCGCAGGCTCGGATTGCAACTCGTCGAACGCAGCCCGCGCGGCTCCCGGCTGACCCCGGCGGGCACCGTGGTGGCGCACTGGGCGCGGGAGGTACTCGCCGACCTGGACCGGCTGGTCGACGCGGCGCACGCACTGCGCGCCGACCGGGCGGCCGAACTCACCATCGCCGCCAGCCTGACCGTCGCGGAATGCCTGCTCCCCGCTTGGCTCGGCGAATTCCGCAGGCAGCGACCGGATATCCAGATTCACCTGCAGGTCAAGAATTCACAACAGGTGTTCGAGGAACTGTTCGCCGGCGAATGCGACCTCGGATTCGTCGAATGCCCCACCGTGCCGCCACGGCTGCACAGCGTCGCGGTGGCGCGCGACAGCCTGGTGGTCGTGGTGGCGCCGCGGCATCCGTGGGCGCGGCGCAAACGCCCGCTCGCCACCGCCGAACTCGCCGCGACCCCGCTGCTGGTCCGCGAGCCCGGCTCGGGTACCCGCGACACACTGGATCTCGCGCTCGCCGAATATCCGCGTGCCGAACCGCTTTTGGAACTCGGCAGCGCCGCCGCGATCCGGGCCAGCGTGCTCGGCGGTGTCGGCCCGGCCGTGCTCAGCACCCTCGTCGTCGCCGACCAGCTCGCGCGCGGCGAGCTGTGCCCGGTGCGCGTCACCGAACTCGACCTGCACCGCACGCTGCGGGCCGTCTGGCGGGCGCCGCGCGAACTCGGCGGCGCCGCAGGGGAATTGCTCGCGGCGGTGGTCGGCCGAGGGTGAACCGGCCGAATAGCTCAGGTCGACAGCAGCTGTTGGAAGAACACGCGATATTCGCGGAACCTGGTGCGCAGCGCCTCCGTATCGCCCGCGCCGCTCGACCATTCGTCGGACATGCGCTTGTGCCGATCGGCATAGGAGGCGGTGAGCTGATCGATTGTCGCGCCGACCAGTTCGTGCGCCTGCTCGACCGCGGCGCGTGGATCGTCGACGAAGGCGATCTGCAGTTCGCGCCAGCGGTCGCGCAGCCGCTCCCGGTCGGCCGCGACGAACAGTGGCTCGATCGGTTCCTGCCCCGAATTCGATTGCGCGGCAAGCCGATCGGACTCCGAGAGCGGTTGCGGACCTGAGGATTCGCTTGCGATACCGGCCTCACGCATATCGTGTACCGCCGATTCGGTGGATGTGTCGGTATCGGACGTGCTCGGGCCGGATTGTGGTGCTGTCGTCTTCGCCTGCGGCGCTTCATGCTCGGCTTGACGGTGTACTGCGGCAAGCTTCGGGTCGCGGCCTGCGGCATGCTGGCCGGTCTCGGCATCGTCGCGTTCGGTCGCGTCCGTTGTTCGTTCGTTCATGGCAGCACGTCCTTCTTGTGGTTTTCGGATCCCGTCGCGTGCTTGTCACCGCGCTGCGCGTCGTGCGAATTCCCGTCCAGCAGTTCGGCGAACAGCGCGCGATAGTGCACCAGTGCGGTCCGCATATCCTCGGTCGAGGCGCCGTCGTGCCGGAGGGCGATGGCGTGCGCGTTGCGGTAGTTGTCCAGTACCCCGCCGTGCTCGACCGAGAGGTCCGCCACCTGCTGATCGTAATCCGTTGTGGGATAGCCGCGTTCGGCCATCACCTCGGTGACGAGCCGATCCGCGGCGTGTACCGCCTCGTCGGGGTTGTCGATGAATTGCTCCTGCACGCCTGCCCATTCGTCGGCGAAGTGCCGCTTGCGTTCGGCGGGCAGCTCCCGCAGCTCCAATTGCGAATGCCTGCGCTCCCGGTCCTTCAGCTCGCGTTCGGCCGACCGACGGTCCGCATGGTCGGCCACGGCCCGGTCGTATTCCGCACCGAACCGCCTGCGTAGTCGCTGCCGTTGGATCAGCGGCCAGCACAGCACTACGGCGACCGCCAGGATCAGCACTACCACTACGATCACCCACACAACAGCCACCTCATCCTCCTTCGACGAGACCGCCCCTCCAGAACCGGTAGTGCCTCGCGGGCAGGAACTCAAACCTTCGGCGGCGAGCTTTCAATTCCCCTTCCGAACAGCGGAATTCGATCTTGGGCGACAGCCGTTTCGGATCGGTCGGGCCGCGGTGTCGCGGTCTGGGCTCACCTCGGCGGCCCGCTTGGGCTTTCGTCCGGTCGGCACCTTTGAATGGTTCGATGCCGAGCAGACCCTGTGCGTGGCCGGGCTGCACTCGTTCAAAGGCGAAATGCTCAGAAGTCCGCGACTTCGCTCATGATTTCGAGTGTGCCGCTGCGGCTGAATCGCCTGCGGCGCAGGAATACATAGATCGGCCACGCGATGCCGAAGAGAAGCAGGGCGGAACCGATGGCGATATCGATGCTGACCCACTCGGGGGTAGGCGGGTCGATCGAGGCCCGGTGCACGGGTTGGCCGTTCGATCGGCAATCGACGGTATAGGTGCCCGACTTCGGCACGGCGAACGTGCCGATAGTGGTCGTCTTACTGTGTTTTCCGGATGTGCTTGGGGAACGGTGAATTCGCGATCGAAGGGCGGCTGCCCGGCCGGTGGCCGGAATGCGCACATGATGTGGTCACCGGTGCTGACGGAACCGCTGAGCTGGTACGAGGCGTCCGCATCCAGTAGCACCGGCCGCCCGAGCTCATGCGGATGCACGAACACCACTGAAACGAGCAGGATGATCAAACAGACGCCGGCGCCCAATAGCGCCGGCGGCGACAGCAGATACCACAGTGCGCTCATTCGCTTGCGGCGCAACCCATCACGACGAGCCATCTCGCCCCCCATTCCGGTCGAATCGGCTCAGCGTAACCGCAGCTATGTCCGGATGCATGCCTGGGCAGGGTGTTTCGATCGGCTCGGTGGTCTCTTGCCGCGATGTCGCGGCGTTACGCTTGGCCATGCGCTTCTGGTTGGTGGATGCCTTTACCGATTCCGCGTTCGCCGGTAATTCCGCAGGTGTCGTCTTACTGGACGCTCCGGCAGATGATGCGTGGATGCAGGCGGTGGCCGCCGAGTTCAAACATTCGGATACCGCTTTCGTACATGGTGATCGGCTTCGGTGGTTCACTCCGGCGAAGGAAGTGGATCTCTGTGGGCATGCCACGCTGGCGGCCGCGCACGTGCTCGGTGGCGAGCACGTGTTCCGGACTCGCAGCGGCCCGCTGGTCTGCCGGGCCGAGAACGGCTGGGTGCACATGGACTTCCCGGCCGACCCGCCCGAACCGGCGACGGTGCCCGTCGAGCGAGCCCTGCCCGGTGTGGCGGTCGAATTCGTCGGCCGAGGTGTATCCGATGTGATCGTGGCGGTGGCCGATGCGGCCGAAGTCCGTGCCGTGCAACCTGATCTGGCTGTTGTATCCACGTGGGACGCACGCGGTCTGGTCGTCACCGCACCCGGTGATCGACCGGGCATCGATATGGTGAGCCGAGCCTTCTACCCGGCGTTCGGTTTACCGGAGGATCCGGTCACCGGCTCGGCGCACTGCACGCTGGCCCCATATTGGGCGGCCCGGCTCGGCCGGAACGAACTGGTCGGCGAACAGGCATCGGAGCGCGGCGGCATCGTACGCATGCACCTGCGTGGCGACCGGGTAGACCTGGCAGGTCAGGCGGTGATAGTGGCCTCGGGTGAGCTCACCGCCGTAACGACCCGAGGTCGAAATCCGATGATCGGATGACCTATTGGGAGGATTTCACATGAGAAAACCGACAATCGCCGCCGCACGGGTCGCGGTCGGGGCCGTATCGGTGCTGGGCTTTGCCGCGGTAATCGGTTCGGGGACAGCCGAAGCCGCACCACAGGACTGTGTCGTCACGCGAGACCTGTTCGGCGCGACAGCGACATGTCACGACACCGACGCGCCTGCTGGCAGGGAGTACGCCCTGATCGTCGAATGCGTTGGCCTGCACGGTATTCCGAACGCCTTTCCGCTCATGGCAATCGGTCCCTACGAGGGTTCATGGAGTGGTTCCTTCGCCCCGACCGGTCAGGGCACGGCCTCGTGTTTGGGGCCCACCAGTATTGGGACAGCCACCAACGCTTACGTAGCGATCTACCGCAACTGATCGGATCGCGGTTGCGATAACCATCAGGTCGTCGCGGGAAGGGACGCACCGCCGCGCAGTCGGTTCAGCCCGGCGACGAACTCGCTGAGCAGTCGGTTCGCCGAGCCGGATACGAACAGGTGCTCCAAGTCCGCCCGGGCGACCTGACCCTACCGGCCACGCGGCCGACATCCGGAAGCCGCGAATCACACTGTGCCGGAACGACGGGAGAAGATGGGGCGGCGAGTTGTGCCGTCGGTGCGCAGGATTCGGGGTCTGCGGACGGTGCGGTCGAACCATTCGCCGAGGGTTACGCCCGCGGCGAGGGCGCAGCCGACGCCGAAGGCGGCGAGCAGTTGGTTGGCTCCGAGGATGAGTTGATCGTTGAGCAGCGCGTACAGGCCGCGATACACCTTGAGGCCCGGTAGCAGCGGGGTGATTCCGGCGACGGCGACGACCAGCGGGGGAGTGAGCGCGCGCCGCGCGAGCAGACCGCCGGCCAGGCCGATCATCGTCGCGGCGACCCCGGAGGACACCACCGGGCCGAATCCGGCGTCCTGCACCAGCAGATAGCAGATGGTGCCCGCCGCGCCGCCGAATGCGGCCGCCGCGAGCGCTCGCCGCTCGGCGTAGCAGGCGAGCGCGAACATGAACGCCGCCACCGCACCCGCGACCACCTTGAGCACCAGGTCGGTGCTGTCCCGGCCCGGATTCATATTGATCGCGGGCACGGTGGCGCCGGTGATCTCGCCGACCCGCAGCGCGCAGGCGATGCCCGCGATGATGCCGCCGGTCATGATCATCACCTCCAGCATGCGCGCCGACGCGGTGATCGGCGCGCCGGTTATCGCGTCCTGCACCGCGCCGAACAGCTGTAAACCGCTGAGCAGCACGGTGATTCCGGCGGCGATGATCAGGGTGGCGTCCACCTTGATGCCCAGTGGTTCGGCCAGCGTGGACAGCACGATCGCCGGTGTCGCCGCGATCGCGCCGCCGACCATGTGCTGGAAGAAGAACGGCAGCCCGTACCGGTTGAGCACCCGGTTGGTGCGGTCGATGGCGGCGGTCGCGACGAAGCTGACCGCCGCGACGATCAGATCGCCGCCGAGCAGCGCCGCGATGGCGGCGGCCAGCAACGACCACGCCAGCGTCGCGGCCCAGCGCGGATACGGGTGGGCCGCGGCCACGATGGCGTCGAGCGTGGCGCGGGCCTCCTCCGGCGGCGGCAGTTCCCGGCGGATGCGGCGGGTGAGCCGGTCGGCCGCGGCCAATCGGGTGAAATCGAGCGCCCGATGGTGCACGACGCGCATGGTGCTCGCGGGCGGCAGCAGCGGCCCGCGGTCGGCCCAGATGCGAATCGCGTCGTAGGTGACATCGATGTGGCACTGCGACAGCCCGTACGTCTCGGCGATAAACCTGACCTGAGCGGTCGTATCGATCACGCTGGTGCCGGACGCCAACACCACCTCACCGACCCGCACGGCCAGCTCGAGCACCTCCGCGACCCTGGCGTCGTCGGTGAGATCGATCGGCTGCAGCGGCGCGGGCGCGGTGACGACCCGGTCGATGATGGCGTGCCGGTCGCCCGCCAATTTGTCCAGAACCGGGCTGAGCAGCGGGATCCGCAGCGCGAGGCGGCGCCGCGGCCCGCGTCGCACATCGGTGTCCAGTACGGCCCTGTCATCGAAGGCTGCATCACTCGCCATGATCGCGAAGGTAGTCACCATCCGCCGGGTCGCGCATCCGCAAAACGCGATTGCGGTGGCTACACCCCCGGAAGTGTGATCGGATCGTCGCAGCTGGACGGCGGATCGATCTGGGAGCAGCCGGCCGGCGGGCGGGTCGGCAGATAGTTTCCGGGCACGCCGCCGCTCCTGGTGATCTCGCTGTAGGCTCCGACGGCGTCGGTCGGGCGGCGCAACAGGATCGGATCGCTGCGGACATCCACCGTGTAGAGGCCGAAACGCGGTGTGTAGGAACCCCATTCGTAGTTGTCGGTGATGCTCCAGTAGTTGTAGCCGATCACCGGGATGCCATCCATGCGTGCGCGCTGCAACCAGTACACGACATCGCGCAGGTAGTCGGCGCGGTCGTAGCCGTCCGGACGCGGCAGCCCGTTCTCGGTGGCCATGCCGTTCTCGACGACGTAGAGGCTCTTGCCGGGGAAGATTCGCTGATAGCGCCGCAGCGCGTAGTAGATTCCCTCGCTCGCCAGCGGCAACTCCCACAGTTGCAGCGTGTCGCTGCCCGCGGCGGAGCGGGCGACGGCCCTGGGGTCGGCGACCGCGTCGAAGTAGTAGTCCACCCCGACGTAATCGAGCCGGTCCCGGATCCGGTTCACCCACGGCCCGTTGACCTGCTCGTCGGCCTTCGCGACGAATCCGACATTGCTGGTGACCATGGCACCCGGCTGCACGCCGTGGATGTAGTCGTAGATTCCGTTGTGCGCCTGCGCCATTCGGTCCGCGATCGCGTTGAACACCCGGTCGCGGTCGGCTCCGGGCACGCCGGTGTTGTTCAGCTCCTGCACGATATAGGCGACCGGCTCGTTGATGGTGACCCACAACGGATTCCGGTTCGCGTACCGGTCGACCACCCGGCGCATGCCGGTGAGCCACCGCTGCACCATTCGGTCGTCCTGCCAGCCGCCGTCACCGGACACCCAACCCGGATACACCCAGTGGTCCAGCGTCAGCATCGGCCGCATGCCCGCGGCCGTGATCGCGCCGATGAGGGCGTCGTAGAACAGGAATGCGCCCTCGTCCCACCCGTCCGGACGCGGTTGCACCCGAGCCCATTCGATGCTGACGCGGTACACCTTGACGCCGAGTGCGGCCGCGCGGGCGATGTCCTCGAGGAAACGGTGATAGCTGTCAACGGAATTCAGATAGGGCTCGTATCCCGACCGGGCAATATAGCGCGTCCAGTTGCTATCCGGGGCCGAACCCTCGGTCTGGAATCCGGAAGCCGCGACGCCCCAAAGGAAATCGGGTCCCAGCGATGCGACCGGCCCGGGCGCTTGGGCGTGGGCCTGCGCGGGCGTTGCCGCCCCGGCGAGCACGGCCAGCGCGGCGGCCATGGCAATCGAACACAGACGAACAGACGAGCGCATAGAACTCCGATCCGAAAGGCCAATCAGAACAAGGGTTTCGGCACCACCACACATCCGCATGGCCTTCGGAGCGGCCGCATGCCCGGATGGGATCGCCGGACCAACTGGGGATCTTCCGTTGCCGTACCTCCGTGCGTCGACGGGACCGGCCGCGAGCACGCGGCACGCCGCATTCGGTCAGTGATACCACGGCCCCGCGGGCTTTTCCGGGTGAACCGGATGCGCGATGATCACGATTCCGGCGTGGTCGCGGGCGGGGCGGGACCGCCGGTCGCCGGATTGGTCGGTCGATCCGATCACACTGGACGTTCTGATTGATTACTGTCCGAGGGAATCACAAGTGGACCGTCCCGGTGCGGGCACCCCGCGCCGGGCGGTTCGAACTCTGCTTTGTCGATCGGAGAACCCGTTGAGGCTCGACAGAATCGCCGCGCTGGGCGCCGCGGTGTTGCTGACCGCAGGACTGGCGCTGACCGCCTGCTCGTCCAGCAGCAGCGACGACACGGGCGTCGTGCGAACCAATCTCGGCGAACCACAGAATCCGCTGCTACCCGCCAACCAGAACGACAACAACGGCAGCCGCATCGTCGACCGGTTGTTCGCGGGCCTGAAGTACTACGACGCGAATGGCAAGGCCTACAACGAGGTGGCCCAGTCGATCGAGACGAACGATCGCATCCACTACAAGATCACCCTGAAGCCGGACTGGAAATTCACCGACGGCACCCCGGTGACCGCGAAATCATTCGTCGACGCCTGGAACTACGCGGCGCTCGGCACCAACGCCCAGATTCAGGGCTACGTGTTCAGCTCGATCGTCGGCTACGACGATGTGAGCGTGAAAGATCCGAAGGTGCAGACGATGTCGGGTCTGCAAGTGGTGGACGACCACACCTTCACCGTCGCGCTGAAGAGTCCGTCGATCGATTTCGAGGCCGAGCTGGCGTACGCGCCGTTCTATCCGCTGCCCGCGGTGGCCTTCAAGGATCTGAAGGCGTTCGGCGAGAACCCGATCGGCAACGGGCCGTACAAGTTCGCGCGCAACGGCGCCTGGCAGCACAACGTACAGGTCGACCTGGTGCCGAACCCGGACTACAAGGGCAGCAGGCCCGCGAAGAACAAGGGTCTGCGGATGGTGATGTACCAGTCCCTCGACACCGCGTACGCGGATCTGCAGGCGGGCAACCTGGATACCCTCGACACCATTCCGGATAGCGCGCTGGCCACCTATAAGAAGGACCTCGGCGACCGCGCCATCACCAAACCCACCGCGCAGAATTCGCATGTCGGCGTGCAACCGACGATGGCGCATTTCGGTGGACAGGAGGGCGTGCTGCGCCGCAAGGCGATCTCGATGGCGGTGGACCGGAAGCTGATCGCCGACAAGATCTTCCATGACCTCCGTGTCCCGGCGCGCGACTTCACCGCGAGGACGCTGCCGGGCTTCAACTCGGACCTGCCCGGGGCCGATGTGCTGAATTACAACCCGGACGAAGCCAAGAAGGTGTGGGCGCAGGCCGACGCGATCTCCCCGTGGTCGGGCCAGTTCCAGATCGCGTACAACTCCGACGGCGGCCATCAGGCCTGGGTCGACGCCGTGTGCAACAGCATCAAGAACACCCTAGGTATCGACGCCGCCGGCGCACCGTATCCGACCTTCAAGGACATGCGGTCGGCGATCACGAACAAGACGATCGGCAAGGGGTTCCGCTACGGCTGGCAGGGCGACTATCCGACGATGCTGGAGTTCCTGACCTCGAACTACTACAGCACCGCCGGATACAACAACACCAACTACGACAATCCCGAATTCGACCATCTGATCGACCAGGCACTGGCCGCCCCGACCCAGGCGGAGTCGGACAAACTGGTCGGCCAAGCCCAAACCCTTTTGCTCCGTGACCTTCCCAGCATCCCGCTGTTCGATTACATTGCGGCAGGGGGCCGTTCGGACAAGGTGAAGAAGGCGGAACTCAACTGGGCTGGACAGTTCGATTTCGAAAACATCGAGAAGTAGGAAGGTCTCGCCGGTCCGCCGGGTCGTGGGCGTACCCCAATTCGGGTACGCCCACGGCTGTTGGCCCTGTGCGGACCTAGTTCATCAAATCGTCGACGGTTGCGGCTTCGTTGCGGGAGAGGTTGATTCCCAGGTTGGCTGCCGCGCGTTCGAGGTCTTCGTCTTCGCCTTCGCGTAGTTCGATGGCGGCGCCGTCGGAGGAGAGTACTTCGACGTTGAGGCACAGGGATTGCAGCTCTTTGAGCAGGACCTTGAACGATTCGGGGATGCCGGGTTCGGGGATGTTCTCGCCCTTGACGATGGCTTCGTAGACCTTGACCCGTCCGACGACGTCGTCGGATTTGATGGTGAGCAGCTCTTGCAGGGTGTAGGCGGCGCCGTAGGCCTGCATGGCCCAGCACTCCATTTCCCCGAACCTTTGGCCACCGAACTGGGCCTTACCACCGAGCGGCTGCTGGGTGATCATCGAGTACGGGCCGGTGGAGCGGGCGTGGATCTTGTCATCGACCAGGTGGTGCAGTTTCAGGATGTACATGTAGCCGACCGCCACCGGGTACGGGAACGGTTCACCCGAACGCCCGTCGAACAACTGGGCTTTGCCGTTGGCGTCGACCATGCGTTCCCCGTCCCGGTTGGGCAGGGTCGACCCCAACAGGCCGGTCAACTCTTCTTCGCGGGCGCCGTCGAACACCGGGGTCGCGATATTCGAATCCGCGGGGGCGGCCAGCATTTCCTCGGGCAGGGCCTTGGCCCAGTCCGGGCGGCCCGACCCGTCGGCGTCGACGTCCCATCCGGCCTTGCCGATCCACCCGAGGTGGGTTTCCAGGATCTGGCCGATGTTCATACGCCGCGGCACACCGTGGGTGTTCAAGATGATGTCGACCGGGGTGCCGTCGGGCAGGAACGGCATGTCCTCGGTGGGCAGGATCTTGCCGATGACACCCTTGTTGCCGTGGCGGCCGGCGAGTTTGTCACCGTCCTGGATCTTCCGCTTCTGGGCGACGTAGACGCGCACGAGTTCGTTGACGCCGGGGGGCAGGTCGTCATCGTCGTCGCGGGAGAACACCCGGATCCCGATGACCTTGCCGGACTCGCCGTGGGGCACCTTCAGCGAGGTGTCGCGGACCTCGCGGGCCTTCTCCCCGAAGATCGCCCGCAACAGGCGTTCTTCCGGGGTGAGTTCGGTTTCACCCTTCGGGGTGACCTTCCCGACCAGGATGTCGCCGTCGCGGACCTCGGCGCCGATCCGCACGATGCCGCGCTCGTCGAGGTCGGCGAGGACCTCGTCGGAGACGTTGGGATGTCGCGGGTGATTTCCTCGGCACCGAGTTTGGTGTCGCGGGCGTCGATCTCGTGTTCCTCGATATGAATCGAGGTCAACACATCCTCTTCCACCAGACGCTGGGACAGGATGATGGCGTCTTCGTAGTTGTGGCCCTCCCACGGCATGATCGCCACCAGCAGGTTCTTACCCAACGCCATTTCACCGTTCTCGGTGCACGGCCCATCCGCGAGGACCTGCCCGGCCTCCACGCGTTGGCCCTCGTCCACGATCGGACGCTGGTTCGAGCACGTGCCCTGATTGGACCGGTTGAACTTGCGCATCCGATAGGACTTGCGGGTGCCGTCATCGGCCATCACCGTGACGTAGTCGGCCGAAACCTCCTCCACCACACCGGACTTCTCGTTCACCACCACATCACCGGCATCGACCGCGGCCCGCAACTCCATCCCGGTACCCACCAACGGGGCCTCCGACCGAATCAACGGCACCGCCTGACGCTGCATATTCGCACCCATCAGCGCACGGTTCGCGTCATCATGCTCGAGGAACGGAATCATCGCCGTCGCCACCGACACCATCTGACGCGGCGACACATCCATATAGTCGACCTCCGACGCGTCGACCACCTCGACTTCCGCGCCCGCGCGCCGAACGGTGATGCGCGCGTTGCGGAATCGGCCGTCGGCGTCGAGCGGTTCGTCGGCCTGGGCGACGACGTGCCGGTCCTCGATATCGGCGGTGAGATAGTCGATCTCGTCGGTGACCTTGCCGCCCAACACTTTTCGATAGGGCGTCTCGATGAACCCGAACGGGTTCACCCGGGCGAACACCGAAAGGTACCCGATGAGACCGATATTCGGGCCTTCCGGCGTCTCGATCGGGCACATGCGGCCGTAGTGGGTGTAGTGCACATCCCGCACCTCCAGCGCCGCGCGTTCGCGGGTGAGGCCGCCCGCGCCGAGCGCCGAGAGGCGGCGCTTATTCGTCAGACCCGACAGCGGATTGTTCTGATCCAGGAACACCGACAGTTGCGAGGTTCCGAAGAACTCCTTGATCGCGGCGACCACCGGGCGGATGTTGATCAGGGTCTGCGGCGTGATCGCCTCGACATCCTGGGTCGTCATCCGCTCCCGGACCACCCGTTCCATGCGGCCCAGACCGACTCGGATCTGATTCTGGATGAGCTCGCCGACGGTGCGCACGCGGCGGTTGCCGAAGTGGTCGATATCGTCGATCTCGACCGGAACCTCGATACCGCCCGGCACGGTCATGGTTCGGTCGCCCCGGCGCAGGCGCAGCAGGTACTCGACGATCGTGCCGACATCCTCTTTGGTGAGCGCCGTCGTCACCCGATCGTCTTGCGGCACACCGAGTTTCTTGTTGATCTTGTAGCGGCCGACGCGGGCCAGGTCGTAACGCTTCTCCTTGAAGAACAGGTTCTCCAACAGCGTCTGCGCCGACTCCTTGGTCGGCGGCTCACCCGGACGCAACTTCCGGTAGATATCCAGCAGCGCCTCGTCCTGACCGGCGGTGTTGTCCTTCTCCAAGGTCGACATCATGATCTCGGAGAAACCGAACCGCTCGACGATCTCCTCGGTCGTCCAACCCAGCGCCTTCAACAACACCGTCACCGGCTGCCGACGCTTACGGTCGATACGCACACCCACGGTGTCACGCTTGTCGACGTCGAACTCCAGCCACGCACCACGCGACGGAATCACCCGCACACTGTGCAGATCCTTCTCGGTGCCCTTGTCGACCGAGTGATCGAAATACACACCCGGCGAACGCACCAACTGCGACACCACAACACGCTCGTGCCATTGATGATGAACGTGCCCTTATCGGTCATCATCGGGAAATCCCCCATGAACACCGTCTGGGACTTGATCTCACCAGTGTTGTTGTTGATGAACTCCGCGGTCACGAACAACGGCGCCGCGTAGGTCATGTCCTTGTCTTTGCACTCATCGATCGAGGCCTTCACCTCTTCGAAGCGCGGATCCGAGAAGGACAACGACATGGAACCGGAGAAGTCCTCGATCGGCGAAAGCTCCTCGAGCACCTCCTCGAGTCCACCGACTAGGCCGACGTCACCACGAGCGGCCCGCCACTCCGGTGCGCCGATCAACCAGGCGAACGATTCCGTCTGCACCGCAAGCAGATTCGGAATGGCCATGGGCTCGGCGATTTTCGCGAAGGAGACCCGCCTCGGGGCTCCGGGTACCCCGTCCCTGGATTCGGTTCGAGAGCTAGTTGCCACCATGCGTCCTTCCACCCCGTGCACCGGCGTATGCCCGGCGCCCACCGACTATGCGTAGATCAATTCCGTACCGCCCGCGGAACTCGATGACGACGACCCGATTCCGGGACGAATTCAATGGGGTCGTGAATCGAGGTTTGGGCAGGCGGCGGCCAACGCTCAGCCGAAATTACACCCATATTCGGTGGATGTCGAGAGGTGATGGGAAATAAAATTCCGGAATCCGAACCGGTTGCTACTACAATAATGACATTCGGGCCCTTCGATAGTCAAGTATTCGGCTTCGAAGTTTCGGATATATCTCATTTCCGTGGGTCGGCGAGAAAAACTCTATTTTTCGGCGAGTCGGTGTGTTATGGTTATTTATGAGGGGGAATTCACGTGCAGTCCGAAACCTGAGCGTCCCGCGGGCTCCAGCCCCGCCTTCAAGTGCAGCGATGGGATCTCGTAGTCGCCGAAGTTCTGGCGGCGGAACGCGATCGGCTCGGTCGAGTCCAGGGTGAGCAGGCGCTGTTCCCAGGCTTTGGCGATCTCGGGAAAATCGTCATCGGTGGTTCGGTCCGTGCCGTACAGCACGAACGGCGGCAGCGCCTCGATGCCCGGGTAGAAGAGGATCCCATGGTGGATCGGGAACAGCAGGTCGTCGATCGGGCCGTTGATTCCGCGCTCGGCATAGTGCGGCCGCGGGCCGCCGACGGTCACCGACAGCAGCGCCCGCCTGCCCGCGAGCGTCCCCTCACCGTAACGCTCCCCGTACTTGACATCGCTGTGCTCGCCGACGCCGTACGCGAAGTGAGAGGTGAAAACCCGGTCGACCCAACCCTTGAGGATCGCGGGCATCGTGTACCACCACAGCGGGAACTGGAAGATGATCGTGTCCGCCCACAGCAGCTTCTCCTGTTCGGCGCGGATATCGGGGGTGAGGGTTCCGGTGTCGAAGGCCCGCCCCGAATCCGCGACGACCTTCAACGGGCTCGAAGCGGACGGGCCGAAATCCCCGGCGTCCGCGACCGCCTTCCAGCGCATCTCGTACAGATCGCTGACTCGCACCTCGTGCCCGGCCTGCTCCAGCGTGGCCACCGCCAGATCCTTCAGCGAACCGTTGAGCGAGCGCGGCTCCGGATGTGCGTAGACGATCAGCGTTTTCATGTGAACTCCTTCGAATCGGATGCCTTCGATCCTGCGCATCCGGGCGGCCGTTGTTCAGGGACGGCGCTTCCGTCGGATTCGACTTCCTGGTAACGACAGGGCCACCCTCGTCGCCGCGGCCCGCGCGATACTTGGCCGATGGACGATCTCGCGGGCTTCCTACGCACCCGCCGCGCCCGGGTGGACCCGGCGGCGGCGGGCATTCCGGTCGACAGCCGCCGCCGGGTCGAAGGGCTGCGCCGCGAAGAGGTCGCGCACCTGTCCGGGGTGAGCGTCGACTACTACGTCCGCCTCGAACAAGGCCGTGCCACACAGCCTTCGGAGCAGGTGCTCGACGCGCTCGCACGGGTCCTCGGGCTCGACGACATCGAGCGCGGACACCTGTACCGACTGGCCCGGCAGCGGCGCCGGAAGGCGAAATCGCCCAGCGGGCGGCTGCGCCCGGAACTGGCGCGGGTCCTGGGCCTGATCACCGACGCACCCGCGTTCATCGTCAACCACCGCCTCGACGTCCTCGCGGGAAACCGCCTCGGCGAGTTGCTGTACGGCAGGCCGTTGCAGGGCTTCAACACGGCTCGGCACATCTTCCTGGAGGAAACCGAACGCGGCCTGTACGCCGACTGGGAACGGTGCACCCGCGACGGGGTCGGGCATCTGCGGCTGGCGGCGGGCAAGTACCCCGATGATCCGCGTCTGGCCTCGTTGATCGGGGAGCTGGCGATGGGCAGCGAACGCTTCCGTCGCCTGTGGGCCCGCGCGGACGTCTGCGCGCGGACCTACGGCCGCAAGGCCTACCGACACCCACTGGTCGGGAAACTCGAACTGCACCAAGAGAATTTCGCGCTGCCGGATGAATCGGGGATGGAGTTGCTCGTGCAGTCCGCGGCTCCCGGCAGCCCATCCGCGGACGGTCTGCGACTCCTGGCCGGGCTGGACGCCGATGCGCGACAGTCCGAAAGTTCTTTTCGCTGAACGTCTTTCGTGGATCGGCGGCTTCGGTTCGCCCGGACTTCGTCGGTGACGTCGACGCTGTTATGGTTGGTTCCGCGCAGGACGCGCGTTGTGACCGGAACGAAGGAGCTGATGAATATGGCCGTCACGGGCTTTATTCAGCATGTCCTCGTCCGGTCCGTGCGCTGACGCACGACCGGATCGTTTCCACGATCTGGAGTTTTCGTGTCTTCTATTTCCCCGGTGACCGAGCTGGTCACCGAACATCTTGTTCTGCGTTGCTGGACCCACGCCGAGATCGAAGCCGTGCTCGCGGGCCGGCGCGGACCGCACTGGGCCGCCGACTTCCCGGCCGAGGGGGATCTCGTCATTGCCGGTCTGCTGTCGGATCATCCCGGCTGGCTGACCGCGTATGGCCATCGGCTCGTCGTCGAACGCGGCAGCGGTCTGATCGTCGGATCGATCGGCTTGTTCTGGCCGCCGAGCGATCGTGCACTCGAAATCGGTTACGGCATCGTGCCGTCTCGACGTGGCCGCGGCTATGCGCCGGAGGCCGCGCGGGCATTGACCGAATTCGCGTTCACCGCACCAGAAGTGCATACGGTGTTCGCGAAGGTGAAACTGTCCAATCCCGCATCGGTGCGGGTGCTGGAGAAATCCGGGTTCCAGCGATGGCCCACGTCCGCCGACGAGAATGTCATCGAACTGCGTATGACTCGCACCGACGCTCGGGTGAGCGGACGACCGTGGATCACGCGCGCGGAAATCGACGCCGACATCCCCGCCATCCGTGAGATCGACCTGGCGGCTTTCGATACCGCGCAAGAGGCCGTTCTGGTCGAGGCACTACGCACCGACCCGGCGTGGATCGACGGCCTGTCCCTGGTCGTCACGGACCATGACGACAGGCCCGTCGGGCATGCGCTGCTGACCCGCTGCCACATCGGTGATGTCCCGGCTCTGTGTCTGGGCCCGGTGGCCGTATTGCCCGAACACCAGAACACCGGCGTCGGGGACGCCGCGGTGCGTGCGGCACTGCGGGCCGCCACCGACATCGGCGAACGCTTCGTCACCGTTCTCGGGCACCCGAACTACTATCCGCGGTTCGGTTTCACCCGCGCCGGTACGCACGGGATCGGCATCACCATCGATGTCCCGGACGAGGCGCTGATGGCCATGGCCCTCGACGCCCGGCATCCGCTGCCTGGCGGCGTCATCCGATACGCCGCGCCCTTCGGTATCTGACCGATCACCGTGTGGGGTCTCGGCCCCACACGGTGTCCTGCGGCAGTGTCCCGTAAACACGAAAGTCGATGACCGACAACCACAACCGCCGCATCCTGCTATCGAGAGCTGCGGCTGGGCCGAAATATATTCGGCCACAGCATATTTCGAATCATCGGCCGGTCGAGGTGTCGGCGCCGACCCGCCGGGTATTCGCGGCACGACCGTGGGTCGGTGCGGGTGTGCGCCCCGCGGTGTCGACATGCCAGCGCAAACGGAGGAATCGGATATGACCGGCACGGTCGGGGACCGGGCGGCGCAGTCACCGCCCGTATCGGAATTGGTCAGCACGGCGAGCGAGCAGTTGAGCAGGCTGATCCGCGAGGAGGTCGCGCTCGCCGCGCTGGAGACGCGGGGCAAGGCGCGGCAGGCCGGATTCGGCGCCGGATTGACCGGCGCCGCAGCGGTTTCGGCGCTCGGTGGCATCGGCGCGCTGATCGCCGCGGCGATACTGGCGCTGGCATTGGCGCTGCCCGCATGGGCGGCGGCGCTGATCATCGCGGGCGCACTGCTATTTGTCGCCGCGCTGCTCGGGCTGGCCGGGTGGGCGGCCGTGCGCAAGGCGGCACCACCACTGCCGCGACAGGCGGTCGCCGATATCAAGACGGACGTCGCCGTCATCAAGGACAGGAGTCAGCGATGAGCATTCCGAACGATCCCGAGGAACTGCGCCGCGATCGCGACCGAACCCGGGAGGAATTGGGCCGCACCGTCGCGGCGCTCACCGAGAAATTCGATGTCACCGGCCGGGCGCGGGCCTCGCTGCGCCACGGTGTCGAATCCGCGCAGGACACCGCGGCGCTCGCGGTGGACCGCGTCACCGGTACCGCGGCCCGCCTCGGCCAGACGGTGCAGCAGCGCGGCGCCGAGGCGGCGGAACAAACCCGGCAGGTGATGGACAAGGCGCCGATCCCGGAGGCCGTCGCCAGCCGGGGCCGCCGGATTTCCGCGGTGGTGCGCGGCCAGCCGCTACCGATCGCGATCGCCCTGCTAGTGCTCGCGGCGCTGCTGTGGTTCATCGTCCGCAGACGGACTTCGTGAATTCACGGATTGCGTTGCGGCGCGTGGTCTTTCCCGCCCGGTGCGGATGCTGATACCGTGCCTGCGATCGCCATTGCCTCGATGCGCGGTGGCCGAGCAGGGGAGGTGTGCGGGTGCACGAGGTGCCGAGGCAGATTCCACCGCGGAACCGCAATCACGTGAATCGGGAGTCGCAGCTCCAGTTGGTCGAGCGGTTGGTCCGCGACGCCGACGGTAATAAGGTGATCGTGCTGTCCGGCCCTCATGGCGTCGGAAAGACGGCACTCGCCATCGAGTCCGTACATCACGTGAAACAGGTTATGCCCGATCGGTTTTCGGATGGTCAACTGTTTCTGCCGCTGTCGATCGACGGCGTGTCCGCGAGCGCGGCGGATCTGCTCGGCGTCGCGTTGGCCGCACTCGGCGATCAGTACGACGAGCTCCCCGATCGACTCGATGCGCGCTACAACCGATACATCACGAAGACGCAGGGTCGGCAGCTGTGCGTGGTGTTGGACGGCGCTCTCACTGCGGGACAGTTGAAGTGGCTCGAGCCGGGGGATGGCAATTCGGTGGTGCTGGTGACCGCGCGCACCGCCGCGACCGATCTGAGCCGGGGCACGACGGCGATCGATGTCGATGAGTTGCCTCCCGTGGCCGCCCGAGAGCTGTTGGGCCACATCGCCGGACCCCACCGCGTCGAGCGCGAACCGGAGGCGGTGGACCGGCTGCTGGCGCTGTGCGGCAATGTGCCCTCCGCGATCCTGGTGGTCGGTGGAACACTCGCGGTGAATCCCGGCTGGTCGATTTCCCGCTTGGCCAACCTGATGTCCGACGACGGGCGCAGGGCGGAGGAGTTGAAGTTGTCCGAGATATACGATGCGGCATACCAATCGCTGCCCGACACCGCCAAGCGGTGTTACCGTGCGCTGGGCGCGCATGCGTACGCGGGGTGGATCAGGACGCCGGTACTCGCGGCGGCACTCGAACTGCCGGTCGACGACATCGATTGGGCCATGCTGAAATTGGTGCGGATGGACCTGGTCCGCGAATTCCATGGCGGTTACCGGGTCGGCGATTTGGTGCGGGTGCACGCCCGCGGCGTCGCCCGTGACCCGAATCGCGATGAATACCTGGCCATCGGGAATCGGCTGGTCGAATACTATGACCGGGCAATCCGTTTCGCCGACGTACTGCTGGCGCCCGGCCGGCCGTGGCGCGCTCTGCTGCTTCGGGCCGTCCAGTTTCCGGGGCCCGGCGTCGGCGAATTCGACGATGCCGCGTCGGCGCGGGAATGGTTGCGCCAAGAGATCTACAACATCGCCGCCGCGGCCGAATTCGCGAGCCGCGCGGGTAAAAGCCAGTTGGTCGCGCGGTGGTGCGTGCTGCTGTGGTCGTTCCACGAGAAGGACAAGTACCTCGACACCATGCTGGCCATGCACCTGCTGGCCCTCGAAACGCCGCAGCGGAGCCAGGATCCCGCGGTGGCAAGCCTGCTGCATACTCAGCTCGGATTCCTGTATTACTGGCGGCGCGAACTCCCGGAGGCCGATTCGGCATTCGGGAGCGCCGTCGAGCTGGCGCGAGCGCTGCCCAGATCGATGGCGAGCAGGCAACTGGAGGCATCCGCATTGGAGGGCAGGGGTCTCGCGTTGCTCGCATGGGATCGGCTGGACGACGCGCTCGCGGAACTCCGACTGAATTACCAGCAGGCGGAGGAGATCGGTGACACACGCCGAATCGCCATCGCCGCAATGCATTTGGCGAAGATCGAGGAATCGGGTCAGGCACTGGAACTGCTGTCGCAGGCCGAGCGGGTGTTCGCCGCCTCGGCGGATGACGAGACCGAGAACCGCGCGAAGACCGAAGGGTGGCGCGGCCGTGCGTTGCTGCGGCTGGGGCGGATCGCCGAGGCCGAGACGGCGCTGCGCTCGGCGCTCACCGTGCTGCGTGCGCGGCGGCGGCGCTTCGACGAGGCAGAATTCGTTGTTGCCCTTGGCGCCTGTCTATTCGCCTCCGGGGACGTGGACGGTGCGCTGGAGCAGCATCGAATCGGCCTCGGCATATATGAGGAGCTGTGTTTCACTGTCCCGGCGCGGGCGGTCGCGGAGCGAATCAGCGCGATGATGGACGGTCGAGTTCCGCCGCCGCTTCGACCGTGACCGGGTAAGTCGTTGCGGCGCAGCTTATTCGCCATTCGCCGAGCAGATCGTCGAATGCCGCGCCGTCCGCGCGGAGTTCACGGCTCAGCGAGGCGAACAGGCGGCAGCCGAGGTCGGCCCCGCGCACCGACAGCAGTCCGGTCGCATCGCCCACCAGCCACCGGCCATGCTCGGCGGGAGCGCAGGCTATTGCGCAATTACGCAGGTGGGCAAGGGTTTCCGTGATCCACGCCGCGGCCTCCCCGCCGTGGCCGCCGATCAGGACGTCGGCGGATTCCAGCCAGCGGATCTGTGGTTCGTCGACACCGACGGCGAGATGGCTGCGGCGACCGTTGGTGTGCGCCGTAGACAGCCGTTCGGCCGGGTAACGCGTGACGGTCGCCGTACGTTCCGAATCCATATGCACCACAACCATATGCGCATTCGGTGCGTGCAGCGGTTTCTGCGGGACCGGCAGCGTGGTGAGCGCGGGCGGGCGCGCGGGTTCGGGTAGATCCATCGCGCGATACATCGCGGTGCGCAGCAGGGCGGCGGCGGAACCGGGGATGGAGGTGGTGAGCGCACCGATCGCCGCGTAACGGCCGGTGTCGTGCTCGTCGATCGCACGCCGCACCTGTGCGGCGATATCGCCGGAATCATCCAGTCGCGGTGCGGAATTCAGCAGTCGAGCGATGGGCGACGCCGGATCGACGGTATGTGCGGGGGCGGTGGCGAGCAGGATCGGGTTGCCGAGCGCCGTCGAATAGAAGCCGACCGAGCCGTGATCGCTGACGGTGAGATCGGCGGCGATGATCGCGACCCGCCAATCGTCGACCGAATCCGGGACATGCACCCCGGCCCGTGCGGCGTCGGCGAGATATTCCGCGACCTGCCAGCGGGAGTGATATGCGGCGATATTCGGGTGCATGGCCAGCGTTATCCGGAATTCGTCGGACGGCAGCGCCGTCGCGAGCGCGAGCGGCAGATCCGGATTGGTGGCGAGCAGCGAATCGGGGCCCCAGGTGGAGGAGAGGACGATCAGTTTCTGATCGGTGCCGAGGCCGAGCGCGCGGCGGTATGTCGGTCGCAATGGGGTGCTTGCGCGAATGCGGTCGAAACATATGTCACCGGCGATGAGGGCGCGGTCGACCGCAGGTGGGCAGGCTCGGGCGAGGCGTTCGCGCTGTTCGTGGTGGGAGAGAACGATTATCGATGGAATGAGTTGTTCGTTATGTAGCAGCCATTCGGGGGCTAATCCGAAGACCGAAGTTCTTTGTTCTTTGTTCTTTGTTCTTTGTTCTTTGTTCTTTGTTCTTTGTTCTTTGTTCTTTGGCGAGATATTTATTGTATCCCATACCGTGTGGCACAACAATTAACGGAGCGTCCACCGAATATAAATCCCCGCCATAACTGGCGGAAACGGCTAGATCGTATTCGCCCTCGATCGCCTGTGCCCACGGAATCTCCAGCACGCCCCGCGCGGCGAGAAATTCCGCTGTATCGGTATCGAAGACCGACGATCCGGTCCGAGTGAACACGATCCGAACCCTCGGATCCGCCGCGAGCAATCCGACGACATCGAACAACCGGGTCGCCGCCGTCGTATTGTGCACGACGGCGAGTACGGTTCGCTCGTTCGAGTAAGTCGACCAGCGCCCCGCACCGAACGCTGACTGCTGATCGACCGATGACATGACCACTCGATCGTAATGCCGCCCCGGATGCCCTGGTAATCGGTGACGACTACCTTCATCGCGGCTCGGCCGACCGGTTCCGCAGCCAGCGGCGCCGGATCGGGCCCATGCCGACCCGGATGAGGAAAAGCAGGGCGGTGAAGGTGGCTATCGCGGTACCGGTGGCGGTGCAGATGGCCGAGCAGGCCGGGGCGGGTGGGTCCGTGGGGGTGCCGTCGGGGGTGAGCCAGATTTGTGCGCGAGCGCCGCGGGCGGCGAAGTTGCCGACGGGCGCCGTCGCGATGTGCGGTTTGCCGTCGCGGACCCAGCGGACCTGCGCCTCGTAGCGGCGGGCGGCCTGATCGTAGTGTGGATCGTCGGTGATCGTCGCTGTGACAACGGTTTTCGCACGGTCCATCGCGCTGATCCGGTCGGCGGCGTCGCGGTAGGCGACCGCGCCGACTACGCTGGCGATCAGGACGCCCACCAGGCACAGCGCGGTGATGACGAGTACCGTGCGCGGCATCCGGAGTGATCCTTCGGCGGCGGAAATCCCGCCCGCTATCCCGCTACCATCCGCCGCCGGCATGGCGCCGCCTTCCGAAATCGGTTCCGGTGTAGAGCGCCGCCCAGGTGGCGGAGCTGGACAGGTCGGCGACGAGTGCGCTGCCGCGCGGCGTCAGGCGCACGACGGTGTCGACCGGATCGTCCCAACTGCCGCCGCCCGCGCTGATCAGGCCGTGCGCGGCGATGGTGCGCAGCGCGCTCGCCAGCGGGCGGCGGCGGCACCCCACGATCTTCGCCAACTCTCTTGTGGTGCATGGGCATTCCGACAGTGCGTCGAGTACTTCGACCACGTGTCGGTTGCTCACCAAATCCCGCAGGTCTCGACTCACCTGGTTCGTGCCTCGCGTCGTCGTAAGGAATCCGGTAATCGAACCTACGAGCGACGACCCGATGCCACCGGCACATTGACGTCTCGTTACCGGTGCACGCCGTTTCCTTGACGAAACCCATACGGGCCGCGAATCCGCTTCGTTCAGGACCCATCTCAGTGGCCCACACCATAGAGAAACGATATCCATCCGGAGCACTTTGCCGAAATCGTTAATGCTGGGCCGTTTTCCGCCGATCCAGGGGTGGATGCGGTGTGTCCGCTACTCGCCGGTACCTCGCTGTCCGTTCATCTGCCGGACGAACGAATCGAATTGGAGGCCCCTTGTTCGTGTGTACCGTGAACCGCGGGAGCCGCACCGTCGTGTTCCGGAGACAATGCTCTGTTCGCGGTGGGCGACCCCGGTACGCGCGCGCCCGGGAGCGCGACCGGTACCGCTGCGGTGACCGACACGGATGTCGAGCGGCGGCACTAGGCCCAGGCGTTCCCTTGTGCCGCACTGTGATTCAGAAGTTGGACAACTGCACATGGGTAGACGAGAACGACCCATCGACACCTGTACCGGGCCGCTTGCCGCCTTCGCGGGCGAGCTCCGCGGGCTCCGCGCGGCAGCGGGCAATCCGTCCTACCGGCGGATGGCCGGTGTCGCCCTGTATTCACCGTCGGTGCTCTCCGAGGCCGCGAGCGGCCACCGGCTGCCGACGCTGCAGGTGACCCTGGCATTCGTCAAGGCGTGCGGCGGCAGCGCCGCCGAGTGGGAGTCGCGCTGGCGGGCGGTATGCGGCACCGACGCGCCCGGCGAACAATCGGCCGACGATCGCCAGGCCGCCGCGGATCCCGGCCGTCCGCGCCCGGCCCAGCTACCGATCGGGCCGCACGAATTTGTCGGGCGCGCAGCGGAATTCGACCGTGCGCGCGCCACGGCCGCACAGCTGGATTCCCGGGCGCCGCTGATCGTGCGCGGACCGGTCGGTATCGGTAAGACCACCTTCGCGCTGCGGTTCGCCCATCAACTGGTCCGCGACTTCCCGGATGGGCAACTGTATGCCGATATGGGTGCGACCAGGCCGGACCGGGCCGTGCCGATGGACGTGATGGCGGGATTCCTGCATGCGCTGGGCGTGCCGCCGGATCAGGTACCCGGCGACGAGATGCACCGCACCGGCCTCTATCGCTCCATGCTCGCCGAACGCCGGGTGATGGTGTTGCTGGACAACGTATTCGACGAGCGGCAGGTCCGGCCGCTGCTGGCTCGCTCACAGCACAGCCAGATCCTGGTGACCAGCCGCTCACGGCTGCTCGGGCTGGAGGGGGTGCGGCGCATCTCCCTCGGCCCGCTGTCACGGGCCGAATCGATCGGGTTGCTGCGGGTGCTCGTCGGCGGCGACCGCGTCAATGCGGAATATAGTGCGGCACAACAGATCACGGAGTTCTCCGGTCAGCTGCCGCTGGCGCTCACCATTACCGGACGGAAGATCGCGGCCCAGCCGGGACGCCGGCTGATCGAGGTGGCCGATCGGCTCGCCGCCGGTGTGCACGTGGCGAATTGGCTGCGGATCGGCGACGTCGGGCTGTCCGACGCGGTATTGCCCGCATTCCTCGCGCTGCCACCGCTGGCCAAGCATGTTGTGCATATGCTCGGCGGGCGAGCGGATGAGCTGACCGTCGGCGGGCTGGCCGAAATGCTGCACATCTCCATCGACTCCGCCGAATACGCGATGGACCGGCTGATCGATGGCGGTCTCCTGCATCGTGTTTCGTCCCATGATCGATATTTCGTGCCACCGTTGATCGGACAGTTGATCGCGCAGGAGACCGATCGCTTCGCCATCCAGGCCGACCCGGACACCGAGCCGCTGCGTGCGGTGCTGCGGGTCGCGGGCGTCCCTTTCGCCGATTGACACCTCGTGCCCGATTGATCGGCGCCGGCTTCCGGACAATTCCCGGCCCGTCGCGCGTCGCCGTCGAATTGTTGTTCTTTTGTTCGTGATTCGCGTTCGGCGGCGGAATACATCGATGTCGCGTGGGTAGCGTCATCTCGCAAATCCGTTCCGCGGGTTGATATCCCAGACGTGCATCGCTCCCGACGAGGACCCTTCGATGACTGCTGTTCGTACCCGAGTCCGCGGCGGTGTGCTCACCGCGATCCGCGAAACTCCGCCGCCGGTCCGCTATCTCCTCCTCGGCGTGCTGGTGAATCAAATGGGCGCGTTCGCCCAGACATTTCTGGTGCTGTACCTGACGCATCGCGAATTCACCGTCGGTCAGGCCGGTATCGCGCTCACCGCCTACAGCGGGGGCGCCGTATTCGGCACCGTACTCGGCGGGGAGCTGACCCATCGGCTGGGTGCGCGCGGCACGATAGTCGCCGCTATGACGGGGTCGGCGACCGTCCTCGCGGCGATCCCGCTGCTCGCCCGGCCCGGACTGTTCTTCGCGCTGATCGGCGCGGTCGCGGCGGCCGGGCTGGTGACTCAGGCCTATCGGCCCGCCGCCGCGGTGCTGTTGAGCGACCTTATGCCGCAACAACATCGGGTGATGGCGTTTTCCATGATGCGGATCGCGCTGAACGCGGGCGCGGCGGTGAGCCCGTTGATCGCCGCCGCGGTGATCCTGGCCGACTGGAATCTGCTGCTGTGGATCGATGCGGCGACGGCGGCGGTCTACGCCGTTCTGGCCTGCACGCTGCTGCCCGGTCGTGCGGTCAGGGGTTCGATAGATACTGCTGCGGCGCACCAGAATTCGAAGCTGTCGGTAATTCTGCGCGACCGGCGCTACCACCTGTTCCTGGCCTCGGTGCTGCTCGGCTCGGTGATCTACACGCAGTACATCGTCGCGCTGCCGTTGAATATCACCGCCGATGGTTATCCGACAACGCTTTACAGCGCGGTGCTGGTGACGGCGTCCGCGGTGCTGATCGGGTGCGAGTTGAAGATCACCTCGTACGTGCGGCATTGGCCGGGCGCGGCGGCGGGTGCGGTCGGCACCATGGTGATGGGGTTCGGCGCCGCGGGCTTCGTCTTCGCCGGATACTCGGCCGCGGCGATCGTGGCCTGCACCGCGGTCTTCGTGCTCGGCGTAATGATCAGTGGCCCAACGATGTTCGCGTATCCGAGCAGCTTCCCCGCCGAGGTCAAGGCCCGCTATGTCGCCGCCCATCAGGCGACCTTCGGGCTCGGATCCGCGCTCGGGCCGACGCTCGGCGTGCTGGCGTGGGAGCGGCTCGGGTCCGGTGTCTGGCCACTGTGCGGCGCACTGGGACTCGTCGCGGCGTGGTGCGCGTACGCCGGGATGCGCCGGGCGGCCTGAGGCAGCATCGATCGTCGCCGGAGGAAACCATGCCCATCGATGTCGCCAAGGCGCGCAACGGCGTTCGGGCGCGTGGGCGGGAGTTGACGGCGCCGGTCGCCGTCGCGATCGCGGCGCCTGCCGCGTTCGGGGCCGCGATCTGGGCCTCGACCCGGATACACGCCGGGCCGGTGCTGTATCACGCCGCGCTGTTCACCCACCTGTCCTCGCTCGTGCTCGGATTCGGTGCGGTCCTGGTCGCCGACTACCTCGCCGTGCTGTGGCTGGCGGGGCGCTGCACACTCGCCGAGGCGGTGGCGGGCGCACAACGGCTGCACCTGCCGATCTGGCTCGGCCTGTCCGGCCTCGTGACCAGCGGCATGTTCCTGCGCCCCGAACTCGATGCGACGGCGACGCGAATCAAGCTGGCGCTCGTGCTGATCCTGATCGTCAACGGCGTGCAGGCGCTGGCGCTCGGCAGGCGGATGACGGCCGCCGAGCCGATCGGCACCCGGCTGCTGGTTCGCGGCGTCGCGACAACCGTTGTCTCCCAGCTGTGTTGGTGGGGATCGCTGTGGATCGGCTTCTGGACCGCGCAGTCGTGACCAGCTGAGCCCTGGGTAGCGCGTAACACGTTGCTACCCAGGGCTTTTTGGTGTGTTCGGAGTTGATGTCCGGGTCCGGCGAACGCTGTCGATCAATGCGCGCGCCGCATTCACTGATTCCAGCGAATCGAACCCATCGAGAATCAGGCGGAAGATGTGACCGAATACGACCTCGACGTCCTGGCGGTCGGCGCCGGGCCCGCGAACCTGGCCCTCGCCGTCGCCTTGGAGGAATCCGGGCACCGGCGCCTCGCCGAGAACACCCTGCTGCTCGAACAGCACCCCGACGTGAAATGGCAGCGCAACCTGCTGCTGCCATGGGCGCGCAGTCAGGTCTCCTTCCTGAAAGACCTTGTGACACTCCGTAATCCGCGCAGCAAGTTCTCTTTCCTGAACTACCAGTACGAGCGCGGGCGGCTCGACGAATTCGTCAACCTAGCCACGTTCAACCCCTACCGCTGGGAGCTGTCGGATTATCAACAGTGGGTGGCACATTCGTTGGACCACGTCCGGGTGCGCTACAACGCGCGGGCCGAACGCATCGAGCCCCGCTGCGCCGGTGACGGCGGGATCACCGGGTGGACCGTGTATTTGGCCGACGGTGACCGGATCAGTTGCCGCGATCTGGTTTTCGGTGCCGGACGTGATCCGCACATCCCCGGGGTCTTCGCGAATCTACCGGCGGACAAGGTGATTCACAGCAGCCAGTACTGCGCCAGGATCGCGCAGGTCGCCGCGGCGGAGGAATCGGTTCGCCCGGTGGTGGTCGGCGGCGCGCAGAGCGCCGCCGAGATGTTCATGGCGGTGCACGCTGACCTGCCGCGCAGTGAACCGACCATGGTGCTGCGCTCGATCGGGTTGCAGAACTACCAGACAAGCAAATTCGTCAACGAGCTGTTCTATCCGTCGTTCGTCGACGAGTTCTACGGCTGTGCGGGCGAGGTGCGCGGCCGGATTCTCGACGAGGTGCATCTGACCAACTACGCGGGTCTGGCGCCGCCGTTCCTCGACGAGCTGTATTCGATGCTGTACCGGCAGAAGATGTTGGGGGAGCGGCGATCCCGGATCCGCTCGATGACCGAGGTGGTCGCGGCGCGGATGGACGGCGCCGAGATCGTGCTCGACCTGCGCGACCGCAAGAGCGGCAAGGTGGAACCGCTGCGCTGCGACACCGTATTGCTGGGCACCGGCTACGACCAGCGAATGCCTGCGATGGTGCGGGAACTGGTGGCCCGGATCGGGCTCGCCGAGCCGGCGGTGAGTCGGCGCTACCGGGTCGAGCTCGGTGGATCGAATTGGGGCGCACTGTATTTGCAGGGCGTCAACGAGCGGACGCACGGTATCTCCGACAGCCTGATCAGCGTGCTGGCGCATCGCTCCCAGGACATCGTCGACGATCTGCTCGATCGCCGCGCGGTATCCGGCATGGCGCAGGTGCGGTCGGCATGATCGAGATCCGCGGTCTCGACCGCACCGAACTGATCCGGGCATACGGCGTCGAATCCGCGCGCCTGCTGCCGTGGCCCGCGCTGAACGCGCCGTTCGAGGGCGCGTGGTGTGTGCTGCGCCCCGGCGGGGTGTCCGCAGCGCACGCGCACCACGAATACGAGTTGTTCATCGGCATCGCGGGCCGGGCCGTCGTCGAGGTGGACGGCGAGCGGCACGCGTTCGCCGCGGGCGATCTGGTGCATCTGACACCGGGGGCGACCCATCACGTCCGCAACGACGGCGATGCCGACTTCGAGTGGTACGCGATCTGGTGGGACACCGCCATGACGGCGAAATTCGCGGCGCGGCACGAGGAGTCGGCGCGATGAGCGAGCTTGCGAGCGAATCAATGGGCACAGCGCGCACCGCGCATGCCGCGACCGAGCGCCAGCGAGGGAGCGGCATGAGCGGGCCCACTATCGTGATCTCCCCGGCGCCGACGGCGAACGGCGATCTGCACCTCGGCCATATCGCCGGGCCCTTTCTCGCCGCCGATGTATATACCCGGTACGCGCGGGCGGTCGGCCGGGAGGTGTTGTTCGGCAGCGGCGTTCAGGACACCTCCACCTTCGTGACGACGACCGCGCATCGGCTCGGCACCACCCCGGAGGCGCTGATCCGGCGTTCCGCGAAGGAGGTCGAGGCGACGCTCGGCGCGCTCGGTATCGCCGTCGACGGATTCACCGGTTGGGAGTCGCGTTTCACCACATTCGTCGCCCGCTTCGTGCGCGAGCTGTACGACCTGCGCCGACTGGAGCCGCGACCGATGACCTTCCCGTATCTACCGCGCACCGGCGAGTTCCTGGTGGACGGTCATGTGGCCGGGGCCTGCCCAGTATGCCTGGAGGAGTCGTGCGCGGGATTGTGTGAGGGCTGCGGACATCCGGTAGCCGCCGCCGAACTGCTCGACCCGCGGTCGACCCGGTATCCGGACGAGCCGCTCGAATTCCGCACGGCCGTGGTTCTCGTGCTGCCGCTGGAACGCTATCGGGTTCAGCTGCGCGCGCATTTCGCCGGCTTGGTCGCGACGTTGCGGCCGCACCCGGCCCGTCTGCTCGCCGAGCTGCTCAGTAGTCGATTGCCGGATTTCCCTGTGACATACCCGATTTCGTGGGGCATACCGGTGCAGGGCGGTGAGTTCGGCGGTCAGGTGATCAATCCGAACGCCGAGTCCGCCGCCTGGACGATGTACTGCGCGACGGTCGCGGCGGAGCGCCGCGGCGGCAACCCCGAGGCCGAGGATGCGCTGTGCCGCAGGGAATCCGGGGCGCGGATCGCGTATTTCCTCGGCGCCGACAATATCTACCCGTTCGCCATCGTCGCTCCGGCGCTGATGCTCGCGCACGGCGATCGCTATGCGCTGCCGAAGATGTTCCTCACCAACGAGTTCTATGAGCTGGACCATGAGAAGTTCTCGACCAGCCGGGGACATGTGGTGTGGGGCCGCGAGCTCGCGGCGCGGGTGCCGCGGGATCTGACCCGGTTCCATCTGGCCGATGACAGCCCGGAGTTCCAGCGCACCAGCTTCAACGAGCGCGCGCTGGCCGAGCGCACCGGCGCTCGGCTGGTGGACCCGTGGAATCGGGTGGCGGACAAGGTCGATGCCTGGGTAGGGCGCGGCCCGCTCGCGGTGTCGCCGCGGGCCCGGGAACTGTCCGCCCGGATCGTCGAGCGCTTCACCGCCGCATACGAATTGCCCGGATTCAGCCTGAATCGCGTTGCGCGGACAGTGACCCGGCAACTGATCCGGTTGGCCGCCACCGCCGAGGAAGGCGGCGATTTCTGTCAGCAGGTCGATGTGGTATTGCGCTGTGCCGCACCAATTCTCATCGACCTGGCAGCCGTGCTGCCGGATACCGGGATCACCGGCGCGGCCGACCGGACCCATATCGAACCGCTGCGTCTTCCGCGCCTGAGCCGGGTGGGTGGCTGAATGGGCACCGTCGTCATCGTGGGGGCCGGGATCACCGGCCTGCTCACCGCCGTCCAATGCGTGGGGCAGGGGCATCGGGTGATCGTCATCGATCGCGGCCCCATCCCGAATCCCGCGTCGAGCTCCTTCGATCAACACCGGGTGCTGCGGGCGCCGACCGACGCCGATGTGGGCCTGCACCGGCGGTGGCTGGGGTTGCAACTGCTGCTCGGCGGCCACTTCTACCGGCGGGTCGGCGTTGTCACCGGCTGGCCGAGCGAACGCGTGGACGGCGCGATGGCCGCGGCGCGCAGGGCGGGCATCCCGATCAGCTTCGTCACGCCGAACCGGCTGCCGCACATCGTATTTCCCGCCGGATACCTCGGCATCCGGGAGGCCGACGCGGGGGTGCTGCTCGCCGCGCGGGTATTGCACGCGGCCGTCCGGTGGCTGCGTGCGCGGCAGGCGGTGACGCTGCGGCCGTGGACCGAGGTGGTGGCCGTCGACGCCGCCGCGGGCCGCGTCGAGCTGGCCGACGGCACCGCGCTGACCGGGGATCTCGTGCTGATCGCCGCGGGCGTGCGGACGCGCGAACTGGTGTCCGTCCGGGTGGTCGTGCACCGTCAGACCGTCGTATACGTGCGGCCGCCGGAGGAATTGCTGCCGTGGTGGGAGCGGGCGCCGAGCGCGGGCGGTGTCGGCGCGGACGGTACGGGCTGGCTGCTGCCGCCCGGCGACGGCGCGCTGCTGAAGCTCAGCTCGACCGGAATGTGCCGTGCGGTATCGACATTCACCGAGCCCGCCGACACGGATGTGGCGGCCGCCCTGCGCTGCCGGGAACTGCTGTTGCCGCAGGCGGATCGGTACGGGGTGGTCGCGATCAAACACTGCCACTACACCGTCGACGCCGAATCCGGTCGCGCGGCACTGGAACAGGTCGGTCCCGCGGTGTGGGCCAGGGCGGCCGTCGGCGGCGACGGGTTCCGCACCGCGCCACTGGTCGCCGAGCGCATCGCCGAACTGGCCGCGGCCGGGCTGGCCGCCTGACGAAAACATAAGGGAGACAAAAAGTATGAACACCTCCGACGACGCACTGCTGGTGATCGGCAGCGGGCTGCGGGTATATCGCGAATACCTGGTCCGGTCCGCGCACGCTCGGGCCAGGACACACGGGCTGGATCTGATCCTGCTGAACAACCTCGAACCCACCTGGCAGCGAGACTATTTCGACGATTTCGTCGTCGCCAACCTCTTCGATCACGACATCCTCATGGCGAAGGGCCGCGAAATCGCCCGTAGGCGAAGCATTGTCGGCCTGCTGTGCTGGGACGAACCTCTGGTGCAACCCGCCGCGGACCTGGCCGATGAACTCGGCGTACCCGGACTGAGCCCCGCCGGCGTGCGCGGTTGCCGGGACAAGAACCGGACCAGGACGGTGCTCACCGCCGCCGGACTGGTGCAGCCGCGTTTCGCGCTCACCGACACCGTGGCACAGGCGCGGGCCGCCGCCGCGCGCATCGGCTACCCGGTGGTGGTGAAGCCGCAGGCGCTCGGCGCGAGCATGGGTGTCGTACTCGCCCGCGACGAGCGCGAATTGACGGTGGCGTTCGGCGTCGCGGCCGGCGCGAGCACCATCGGCGACGCGCCGTTCCGGGACACCGCGCTGGTCGAGGAGTTCGCGGTGGGTCCGGAGATCAGCATCGACGCCGCGGTCTACAAGGGTGAGTACCTGCCGATGTTCCTGGCGCGCAAGCGAACCGGAATGGAGCCGTATTTCGAGGAGGTCGGGCATATCGTCGACGCCGACGATCCGCTGCTGCGCGACGAGGCGTTGCTGCGCACACTGTCCGACGCGCACCGGGAACTCGGTGTCGAGAACGGCATCACGCACAGCGAGGTGCGGTTCACCGCGCGCGGCCCGCTGATCATCGAGATCAACGGGCGGCTCGGCGGCGATCTGATTCCGTTCCTCGGCAAGATCGCCACCGGGATCGATCCGGGCGAGGTGCTCGTCGATATCGCGACCGGGCGGCGGCCGACCCTGGCCCGGACGCGAAATGCCGTGGCGGGTATCCGTTTCGGCTATCCGGAGCACGACTGCGTCGTCCGCTCGGTGCGGGTGCCCGAGTGGGGACCCGGTCTGGTGACGGCGGCGGCGATGGTCGAGCCCGGCGCCGAATTGCGGCTGCCGCCGGGCGGATACATCGCGCGGCACTCGTTCGTGGTGTGCGCGGCGGCGGATCCGGCCCGATGCGCCGAATTCCTGGACGCCGCGGCGGATTCCGTGCGATTGGACGGCGAGCCGCTGGAACCGCTCACCGCCGGTGCGGCTTTCACGCTGCCCGCCGGACTGCTGGACGCCGACAAATGATCAATTACGACGGCCGCCGCTTCCGCAACCCCGCCGATGACGACGGTGTCATCGCGCGCTACCACCAGCGCGGCGACCTGGTGTGGGCGTATTTCGCCGGCGGTCCGGTGCGCCGCGGCGCCGCGACCGGGGTCTGCGAGCGGGACGGTGTGCTGCGACTGGCCTACACGATGGTGCTCGCCGACGGCGCGGTCATCGCCGGACACACCCGAACGACCCCGGAACACACCGAGCATGGCGTGCTGCGCCTGCGCGAGGAATGGGAGCGCTACGGAAGCGATTCGGCCACCGGCGTCTCATATCTGGAGGAGGTGCGATGAACGAGCTCGCCGAGCTGCGCGCCGGGCGGGTTCGCTATCCGGGCGAACCCGGATTCGCCGCCGCGACAGCACCTTTCAACAAGCGTTACGCCGATTTGCGGCCCGCCGCCGCGCTATCGGTGCGCGGCGCGGTCGATGTCGCGCGCGCGATCGACTGGGCCCGCACCGAGGGGGTGCGGGTGGCGGTGCGCGGCGGCGGGCACAGCTATGCCGGTTACTCGGCGGGCGCGGAGCTGGTGCTCGATCTGCGCGCGCTCGACGATATCCGGGTCGACGCGCGATCCGGGCTGGTCACGGTCGGCGGCGGAACACGGTGTGGCGCACTTTATTCGGTATTGCAGCGGCACGATCTGGCGTTCCCGCTGGGAAATTCGGACGATGTCGGCATCGGCGGGCTGGTGCTCGGCGGCGGTGTCGCCGCCGTATCCCGCGCCTTCGGGCTGACCGCCGACGCGCTGGTGCGGACCGAGATCGTGTTGGCCGACGGCACCATTCGCACCTGCGACGCCACCGAACATGCCGACCTGTTCTGGGCCTGCCGCGGTGGCGGGGGCGGAAACTTCGGTGTGAACACATCTTTCACCTTCCAGGCGCGGGCGCCGCGGCCCAGTGCCACCTGCCTCGTGCTCTGGGAATGGGCGCATGCCCGCGAGGTGCTGGCGATATTGCAGAAGATCATGGCGGCCGCGCCCGACGAATTCGCGGCCAGGATCGGAGCGAGTCGTGCGGGCCGGGCGGCCGGGACGGTGTCCATCGTCGGCCAACATCTCGGCACCGCGGCCGAATTGCGTGAACTCCTCGCACCCGCGCTCGCGGCGCAACAGCCGCGACATTGCGATATCGGAGATCGATCGTATTGGGCGGCAAAGGATTTCCTGCGCCACGAGACCTCCGGCGATCCATTCGCCGCGCGCACCCGCTGCACGGCGGAACCGCTCCCGGAGGCGGGTATCGAGACGATCGTCGCCGCCCTCGATCGCTGGCCGGGCAGCGGCAATCCGGACGGCGCCGGTGTCGCGCTGTTCACCTGGGGCGGGGCCATAAGTCGGATCCCGGTGGCGGACACCGCGTTCCCGCATCGCGACACCCTGTTCCTGATCTCGATGGACACCTCGTGGAGCCGACTGGATCGGGCGCGGACGGTATGGTGCAACCTCGAATGGCTCGACGGCCTGTACGCGGAGATGGGCGCGTACGCGGGCGATGGCGCCTACGTCAACTTCACCGATCCGAGCCTGCCGCACTGGCGTTCGTCCTATTACGGTCCGAACCGGTCGCGGCTGGTCGAGATCAAACGGCGCTACGACCCGGATCGTTTCTTCGACTTTCCGCAGGCGTTATGAACGGGTGCACAGCGGATCTCGGCGGACAGCTGAGGGAACCGCCGGGACCGGTACCGGAATTCGATGGCCCGGACGCATCGATGCCGTTGCGGCCCAGCGGAATTACCGCCGATGCCCTGCGCGACACCATGCGCGACTTCGCGACCGGGGTCGCCATCGTGGCGACATATGTCGAGCACACCGGTATCCGGGTGCACGACGCCGTCACCGTCAACTCGCTGACGTCGCTGTCGCTGTCGCCGCCGCTGGTGTCCATCAGCCTGCGCCGCGACTCCCGGTTCCGCGCGGATCTGGAGACGTCGAGGGTGTGGTCGATTTCCATACTCGATGGCGAATCACAGTGGCTGGCAGCCTATTTCGCACGCGAGCGGATCGAGCGCGCCGCCGCGCTCGGTTCGGTGCGCACCCGGCCCGGCCCGCACACCGGCGCACTGCTGTTCGATGCGGCGGGCTGGCTGGAATGCGTGCTGGAGCGCGGTTACGAGGTCGGTGACCACACGCTGTTCGTCGGCGCGGTCGTCGGGTCCGGCACCCACCGCAAGAGCAGCCGCCTGGTGTTCCTGCGCGGCGGCTACCACGTACTACCTTCCGGCTAGGAGACCCAGATGACCATCGTTTCCGAACAACCGATCGCGCCCGAGCGCGGCGATGCCGCCGAAATCCTCGCCCGCGCACAGGCCGTCGCGCCGCGGCTGCGCGAGCGGTCCGCGGAGATCGAGCGGCTGCGGCGACTGCCGGACGATATCGTCGAAATGCTGCGCGACACCGGCGTTTTCCGGATGGGCTTCGCCCGGCGCTGGGGCGGACCGGAACTCACCTCGGTGGAGCAGACCGAGGTGATCGAGGCCATCGCCTACGGTGACACCTCGGCGGGCTGGTGCGCGATGATTGGCTCGGATACCGGGCTCTACGCCTCGTTCCTGGCCGAACATGTTGTGCAGGAGATGTTTTCGAGCCTGGACATGGTGACGGCCGGACTGCTGTTTCCGGTGGGCCGGGCCGAGATCGTATCGGGCGGCTACCGGCTGACCGGCCGCTGGCAGTTCGGCAGCGGTATCACGCACGCGGATTGGGTGGTCTCGGGCGCGTTCCTGTACCGGGACGGGCGGCCCGAACCCGGACCCGAGGGCATCGCGCACGCCTCGCGGCTGCTGATGGTGCCGCGGGAACAGGTCGAGGTGCTCGACACCTGGCACACCACGGGTCTGGCGGGCAGCGGCAGTTGCGACTACACCGTCACCGACGTGTTCGTGCCCGAGGGACGAACCCTGCTGCTGAATGCCGCTCACGCACCGGGACCGCTGGCCCAGCCGGAGGTGCACATGCGGAATATGCCGGGCGTCGCGCTCGGCGCCGCCCGTGCCGCACTCGACTACGTGCGGTCCGAATCCGCCTCGCGGGCCGACGATTACCGGCTGCAGGTCACCGTCGCGGAATGCGAGGCGGAGCTGCTGGCCGCCCGCTGCGCGGTGTACGGCAGCCTGCGGCGGCAGTGGGAGGTGCTCGCGGCGGGCGGCACGCTGGACGAGCTCACGCCGGAGGAACGCGCGGCGCTGCCGCTCGCGCGCCTGTTCGCCTTCCGCGCCGCGCGTTCGATCGTCGCCCGGCTCTACGACCTGCGCCAGACGGCGTCGATCTACCGTCCGTCGCCGCTGGACCGCTGGCTGCGCGACACCACGACGATGTGCCAGCACGTCGTCGCGCAGGACCGCATCCTGCAGTCGGCGGGTGCGTATCTGCTCGGCGGCACACCGAGTTTCGGCCTGTGTCTCGGCCTGGCACCCGGAAACCCGACGGCCCGAGCCCAGCTCGGACAAGTCAACCGATAACAGAGCTCGCCGGATAAGCGAGCCTGCTCGATCGAACGGAGAAAGAATGCGACCCAAGACAATCGCGGCCTATTCGGTGCTCGCCGCGCTCACGCTCACGGCCGGCGCGTGCGGCGGTGCGCCCGCCCGCGCCCCCGTCACCCCCGCCCGCCCGGGGAGAACGCGGTGATCAGCTACAACGCCACCGAACCGGAAAGCCCACTGGTGCCGGGCGATACGGTGGAGGTCGGCGGCATCAAGGTGCTCGGCGCACTGTTCAAGGGGCTGGTGGAATACGATCCGAAGACCGCGGCGCCGCGCAATGCGATCGCCGAATCCATCAAGACCACCGATTCGAAGGTGTACACCATCACGCTGAAGCCGGGATGGACCTTCCAGGACGGCACCCCGGTCACCGCGAAAAGCTTTGTCGACGCGTGGAATTTCACGGCGTACGGACCCAACCACCAGAAGGGCGCCAGCCTGCTCTCGCACATCCAGGGCTTCGATCAGGTCAACTCGAGTGCGGACGTATCACCGGCCGCCGCCGGCCCGGCGCCTGTCAAAGAGATGTCCGGTCTGCATGTGGTGGACGACCGGACCTTCGTCGTGACGCTGAGCGCTCCGTTCGCGGTCTTCCCGAGTCAGCTCGGCAGCGTGCAGTTCTTCCCGCTGCCCGCGTCGTTCTACCGGGATCCCGTGGCGTTCAAGGCGCATCCGATCGGCGACGGCCCCTTCGAATTCGTCTCGCACAAACCGGGTTCGAATATCGTCGTGCGCCGGTACGACAAGTACGCGGGCCAGAAACCACATATCGGTGGCATCGAATACCGGTTCTATCGGAATCTGGACGACGCGTACGTGGATGTGGTGGCGAACAAGCTCGACTACCTGGATTTCGCCCCGTGGACGGCGCTCGTCAACGACCGGTACAAGTCCGAGGTGGGCGATCGCAGTGTCTCCCAGCCCTATATCGGCGTGCAGGGGATCTCCTTTCCCATCTATGATCAGCGCTACGCCGATCCGCGTGTGCGCCAGGCTATTTCGATGGCCATCGACCGAGTGGGGTTGATCCAGAAGGTATTCCTCGGCCATCGCGTGCCCGCCGACGGCATCGTGCCGCCGGATATGCCGGGCGCTGCCTCTCATCAGTGCGGTGACCTGTGCACCTATCAGCCGCAGCGGGCCAAGGAGCTGTTCGACTCGACCGGGTTCACCGGCGCGGTGGAGCTGGCGTCCAATGTCGATTCCGCGAACGAGGCGTGGATGCGGGTGGCCTGCGATTACATCGCCCAATCACTGGCCAGGCCATGTAATTTCGTCTCCGTGCCATCGCTCGGTGAGTTCCGCAGGCAGATCGATTCGCACACCATGACGATGCCGTTCCGTTCGGCGCTGGTCGCCGAATACCCGTCGATCGAGAACTTCCTGAACCAGGCGTACCGGACCGGCGGTTCGGTGAACGCGGGGCTCTACTCCAACCCCGCCGTCGACGCGCTGCTCACCCGCGCCGACGCGGCGCCGACGGAGCAGGACGGCTGGAAGCTCTACCAGGAGGCCGAACGCATTGTCCTGCAAGATATGCCGTCGACCCCGATCTGGTTCCAAAGTGCGCTGTCGATCTGGTCGAGCCGGATGCACAATGTGCAGCCGACGCAGTTCCGCGAACTGGACCTGTACAGCGTCACCGTGTCATAACCATCCGCGCAGGGGCGGGTGCGCCGCCCCTGCGCGAATCACGAAAGTCCGGACAGATGACGGAGTTACACGGGATCGAAGCCCGATCCTTCCTGCGGCCCGCGGAATACGATCAACTGCGCGAACTGGCCCGAGCCGTCGACGAATTCGACGGCATCGAGGTGCGGCTGATCTGGTCGCGCCTGACCTCGGACGAGCATCGCCCGGGTAGGCACTACCTGCTCTATTACCACCGCGGCAGGCTCGTCGGCTTTCTCGGCACCTTCACCTCGCCCGGCCCGGAGCTCAGCGGCATGGTCCATCCGGAATACCGCGGCCGCGGCATCTTTCGGCGCTTGTGGGCCGCCGCCATGGCCGAGGGCGCCCGGCTCGGCTACGAGTCGTATCTGCTGATCGTCGACGCGGCGTCGGTGCCGGGCAAGCGATTCGCCGACGCACTGCGCGCGACACCGGACCATGTCGAACACAAACTGATATATCCGGCCGACCGTGCGGTTGTGCCGGTGCGGCGCAACGGATTCGAGCTCCGCCGTGCCACCGTCGACGATCTGCCGATCCTGCGCGCGCTGACCGCCGACGGTTTCGGCATGCCGCTGGCGGAGGTCACCTGGTTCGACGCCCGAAATATCGCCGAGGACAAGGTGCGCGGTCTCCTGGCGCTGCACGAGGGACGGCCGATCGGGAAGGCCGACTATTTCGAAACCGGTGACAGCGTCTGCATCATGGGGCTGACCGTCGATGCCGCGTACCGCGGCCGCGGCGTCGGCCGCCTGATCCTCACCGGCGTCGTGAAAGACATCCGCGACCGCGGCCCGCGCGATATCTGGCTGGAGGTGGACGCCGTCACCGACGACGCCCTGCACCTCTATCAATCGTGCGGTTTCGAGCGCGTGCGCAGCTACAACTACTACGCCTACCGGCAGCGATGATGGATTCCGTTGCGGCTCAGAGCAATTGCCACGCGCCGGTGAGCGCGTACCGCAGCGCCCGCTCCATCTCGTCGAATTGTTGCTGGTCGCAGATCAGCGGCGGCGCGAGCTGGATGACGGGTTCGGCGCGGTCGTCGGCGCGGCAGTGCAGGCCGGCCTCGAACAGTGCGTGCGAGACATGGCCCTTGAGGATGCGGGTGGCGTCCTCGTCGGTGAATTTCTCTTTGGTCGCTTTGTCTTTCACCAGTTCGACCGCGTAGAAGAAGCCGGTGCCACGGACATCGCCGACGATCGGCAGGTCGTACAGCTTTTCCAGCGTGCCGCGGAAGGCCGCCTCCTTCGCGCGGACGTGCCCGTAGAGATCCTCGCGCTCCATCAGGTCGAGATTGGCCAGCGCGACCGCGCAGGACACCGGATGCCCGCCGTAGGTGGAGCCGTGCAGGAAGGTGGACCCGCGCTGGAACGGTTCCATGATGCGGTCGCTGATGAGCACCGCGCCGAGCGGCGCGTAGCCGGAGGTGAGGCCCTTCGCGGTGGTGACGATATCCGGCTGGTAGCCGAAACGCTTTGCGCCGAAGTCGTATCCGAGCCTGCCGAAGGCGCAGATCACCTCGTCGGAGACGAGCAGCACATCGTGGCGGTCGCAGATCTCGCGGACCCGCTGGAAGTAGCCGGGCGGCGGGACGAAGCAGCCGCCGGTGTTCTGCACCGGTTCCAGGAATACCGCGGCGACGGTGTCGGGGCCCTCGAACAGGATGGCCTCCTCGATTCGGTCGGCGGCCCAGCGTCCGTACGCCTCGTAATCGTCGGCGTGCTCGGTGGCGCGGTAGAAGTTGGTGTGCGGAACGCGCTGGGTGCTCGGCACCAGCGGCTCGAAATCGGCCTTGGCTCCGGGGATTCCGGTGATCGACAGCGCGCCCATCGAGGTGCCGTGATAGGCCATCGACCGGCTGATCACCTTGTGTTTGGTGGGTTTTCCGGTGGCCTTGAAGTACTGCCGGATCAATTTCCATGCGGTTTCCACGGATTCGCCGCCGCTGACGGTGAAGAAGACGCGGTTCAGGTCGCCGGGCGCGGCATTCGCCAGGCGCTCGGCGAGTTCGATGGCGGTCGGGTGGGCGTAGCCCCACAGCGGGAAGTAGGCCAGTTCGCGGGTCTGCCGGGCGGCCGCCTCGGCGAGTTCTTCGCGGCCGTGCCCGACCTGTACCGCGAACAGTCCGGCGAGGCCGTCCAGGTAGCGCCGTCCCGTCGAGTCCCAGATGTAGGCGCCGTCGCCGCGGACGATCACCGGTACATCGGCGCCGGTGAGCCCGGTGTGCGGGGTGAAGTGCAGCCACATGTTGTCCCGGATGATGCGCGCGGCATCCGGGCTGGTCGTGGGATGCGGATCGGTGACGGTCATGTGCGGACTCCTAGCGAGCGGACCGGAAGGGCGGGGAGGACTCCGTTTATGCCACAACTATTTACGGGTCCGCAACAGAATCGGTTGCCGATAGGCGCTCAGATTGCAAGAAACAGTTGCCGAATGGCACACGAGCTACGGATTTCGTAGCTCAACGCGCGCCCCATCGATAGGTCTGTTTACGGAGTTCCAGATAGACCATGATCTCGGCGTGCCGCACCTGCGCCAGCCTGCGCAGCCGGTCCGATACCAGCTCGAGCAGCGCCGCGTCGTCGGCGCACACCGCCTCGCAGAGGATGTCGTAGCGTCCGGCGCATTCCACCACGTAGGTGATCTCGTCCATCGCGGCGAGCGCGTCGGCCACCGGCCGCAGCGGGCCGTCCACCGTGATCGCGATCATCGCCTGCCGAAATAGCCCGACCTGCAAGGGATCCGAGACCGCGACGATCTGGATGACGCCCGCGTCGGACAGCCGCTGCACCCGCTGCCGCACGGCCGCCTCGGACAGACCGACGGCCTTGCCGATGGTGGCGTACGGCCGTCGGCCGTCCTCCTGCAGCTGGGCGATGATCCGCTTGGAGATCTCGTCGAGCATCGGGCGGGCCTGGCGGTTGATTTCCTGGTCGGTCACGGTGGGCATCCTGCCGAAGAACGGCGTCGCGGACAATCCGCACCGTGGTGCTTCGAGATCGAATACGTCTCTCGGCGGGCCGACAGACAACGAATTCCGTCGATTTTTCGATCTCTGCCGTGGAATCCGTAGCTCAGTCGCCGTGGGCGAGCAGCGCGAGCAGCAGTTCCGCGCGGACCCGCGCGCTGTCCAGATCGCGGTCGAGCAGGTCGCGCACCGTGCCGATGCGCTTGCGCAGCGTGTGCCGGTGCACGCCGGATGCCGCGGCCGCCGCGTCCCAGTGTCCGTTCGCCTCCAGGAAGGTTCGCAGTGCGACGACGAGTTCGGTGCCGTGCGCCCGGTCGTAGTCGAGTACCGGGCGCAATACGGTGACGGCCATCGACGCGAGCACGTCCCGGGTGGCGGCATGCGACAAGAGGGTCAGCGAGCCGGATTCCACGACGGGGCCGCCGCGTTCGGCCGCCGCGGCGGCCGTCCTGGCGCCCGACACCGCCGTCGCCAGCTCGCGGACCGGATGCGCGGCGCCGAGTCCGGCTCGGATGAACCGCCGTGTGCCGCCGATGATTTGGGCATTCACCCGATGTGCGACGGGAACGGCCCGCGCCGCGGGTAGCACCACGAGTACGAGATGCCCTGTGCGATGCAGGAATAGTGGGAGCCCGGCCCGGATCACGGCGTCCTCGGCCGCGTCTCGCATCGCGTCGGCCGCCTCCTCGGTATCGCATTCGGCGGCGAGCACCCGGATCAGCCCCTGGGGGTCGGCGGCCTGCGTCAACTGCGCCCACGCCGGTTCCGGATCGGTGTCGGCGCCGAGTAGCAGCGCCAGCGCCTGGGCATTGAGCAGGTGCTGGGTGGCCTGAAGCCGGGCCGGTTTGGCGAAGTCCAGTGCCAGTAGCGAATTCGCGTGACCGAGCAGGATCTGGTCGACATGGCCGAGCGGCGCCGCGCTCACCACCACCAGATCGCCGTGCCTGCGGCGGCCGACGCCGATGCGCTGGTGGGTGATCGACGCACCGGACGGATCGGTGCGCACGCCGCTGGCGGGTCCGCTGGCGGCGGCCTCGCGCGCCGTGCGCACCAGGCCGGGATCCGTTCTGCCGGGCTGGTATTCGACGACCGCACCGTCCGGATCCAACACGATCACCGTGGCGGACAACGATTTCGCCAGCTCCGCGACGATGGCGTCGGCACCGGATCTGATGAGCGCCCTCGTCATCCTCGGCTGTGCGTTCGACGCGCGCAGCACCGCGTCGTACTGCTGTTCGGCGATCCGCGCGGTGACCCGTTTGACGATGGCCGCGAACGGAATCGGCAGCGGTACCTCGAAAACCGGCAGACCGATCGCGTCCGCCGCCGCGATCAGATCCGCGGGCACCTCGGCATGGGTGAGGCCGGTGCCGAAGCCGAGCCCGGCCACCCCGCACTCGGCGAGCCCGCGCAGATAGGCGGTGCGCCGTTCGACGCCGTTCGGCAGCCGCATCCCCGTGGTGAGCACCAGTTCGCCGCCGGACAGCCACCGGAACGGATTTTCCAGCTCGGTGGTGACGACGAGCTGGATATCGTGGCGCACCCCGGCCGCGCCACCGCGCAGCCGCACGGCCAGATCGGGTTGCCGCAACACCCATTCCACGGAGACGGTCATCGCCCGGAGTGTACAAAACGGCGAAAGTTCTGCCCAGACTTATCCATTTCGTCAAGGGTGGGCTGAATGTGTCGTGGCGCACACTGGTGCCCAGACGAACGACACAGCACGCTCAGATGGATGGACGGTGAATACATGTCGAGTCCCGTGCTCGAGAACTACATCGACGGCAAGTTCGTGGCATCGTCGGCCATCGAAACCCTCGACCTGGTGAATCCGGTGGACGAGACCGTCGTCGGACGGGCGCCGATCTCGAATCGCGCCGACGTCGACGCCGCGGTGGCCGCGGCGGCCAGGGCCTTCGAATCCTGGGGCAGGACAACGCCGGGCGCGCGCCAGACGGCGCTGCTGAAGCTGGCCGACGCGATCGACGAGCACAGCGACGAACTGGTGGAGGCCCAGTGCCGCAACACCGGACAGCCCAAGGCGGTGATCGCGGCGGAGGAGATCGCCGTCGGCGCCGATCAGATCCGATTCTTCGCGGGCGCCGCCCGCCTGCTGGAGGGGCGCGCGGCGGGTGAGTACATGGCGGGGTTCACCTCGTATGTGCGGCGCGAGCCGATCGGCGTTGTCGCGCAGGTGACTCCGTGGAACTACCCCTTCATGATGGCGGTCTGGAAGATCGGGCCCGCCCTGGCCGCGGGCAATACGATCGTGCTCAAACCGAGCGATACCACGCCGGAGAGCACGCTGACGCTGGCCCGGCTCAGCCGCGGCATTCTGCCCGACGGTGTGCTGAATGTCGTTCTCGGCGATGCGAATACGGGCGCCGAGCTGGTGCGTCACCCGACACCGGGGCTGGTGTCGATCACCGGATCGGTGCGCGCCGGTATCGCGGTGGCCGGGTCGGCGGCCCAGCAGGTGAAACGCGCGCATCTGGAGCTCGGCGGCAATGCGCCGGTGGTGGTGTTCCCGGATGCCGATTTGGCCAAGGCGGCCAACGGTATCGCGCAGGCGGCCTTCTTCAACGCGGGCCAGGACTGTACGGCGGCCACCCGGGTGCTGGTGCACGAGTCGGTCCACGACGAGCTGGTCGCCGCGCTGGTGAAGAGCGCGCAGAGCCTGCGGCCCGGCCTGCCCGACGACCCGGACACCTTCTACGGACCGCTCAACAACCGCAACCATTTCGACGCGGTCATGGGCAGGCTGGCCGCGCTGCCCGCACACGCCACCGTGGTGACCGGCGGAAAACGACTGGGCGACAAGGGATTCTTCGTCGAACCGACCGTCATCACCGGAGTCCGCCAAGACGACCCGATCGTCCAGGAGGAGACCTTCGGCCCGGTGCTCACCGTGCAGCCGTTCACCGATGCCGACCACGCCGTCGGCCTCGCCAACGACGTGCGCTACGGCTTGGCCGCCAGCGTCTGGACCCGCGATCACGGCACCGTCGAACGGCTCACCCGCGCACTGGATTTCGGCGCGGTGTGGGTGAACTGCCACATCCCGATCGTCGCGGAGATGCCGCACGGCGGATTCAAATACTCCGGCTACGGCAAGGACCTCTCGGTCTACAGCGTCGAGGAATACACCCGGATCAAGCATGTCATGAGCGCGCACGACTGAGCGCGTTCTCGCGTCGGCCTCGGGATCCGGGGCCGATCGGCGTCGTCCCGTGCCTTCTTCGGAAGTCGTTGCCGGGCAAGGAGAATACGAATGGACATCAGCGCACCCCGCAACGGCGCGGGGCAGCAGCCCGTCGACAAAGGACTGGCGCCGGGTAGCGTCGGCACGATTTCCGGTGCCGTGCTCGGCATTTCGACGGTCGCGCCCGGTTACACGCTCACCGCGAGCATCGGATTGATCGTGGCCGCGGTCGGATTGCAGATGCCCGCGATCGTGCTCGCCGGATTCGTCCCGATGTTCCTGACCGCATACGCCTATCGCGAGCTGAACGCGCGGATGCCCGACTGCGGGGCGTCGTTCACCTGGTCCACCAAGGCATTCGGGCCCTACGTCGGCTGGATGTGCGGGTGGGGCATGGTGATGGCGACCGTGATCGTCCTGTCGAATCTGGCCGCCATCGCGGTGAAATTCGGATACCTGTTCGTGGCCCGGATATCCGGCCATCCCGGCATCGCCGAACTCGCCGACAACCGCGCGGTGAACATCCTGACCACGCTGGCACTGGTCGCGGCGGCCACGCTGATCTCCAGCCGCGGCATCACCACCAGCGAGCGGTTGCAGCAGGTGCTGGTCGGCTTCCAGATGGTCGTGCTCGTGGTCTTCGCGATCACCGCGCTGGTGCGCGCCTGCTCCGGTGACGCGCCCGCGCGACTCGACTTCCGGCTGGACTGGTTCAACCCGTTCACCGGAATCACCATGAGCGCCTTCATGATCGGCGTCACCGGATCCATCTTCGCCTTCTGGGGCTGGGACACCTGCCTGACGCTGGGGGAGGAGTCCAAGGATCCGAAGCGGGTGCCCGGCCGCGCTGGAATGCTGTGCGTACTTTCGATTCTCGCGACCTATCTGCTGGTGACGGTCGCGGTGATGATGTACGCGGGGGTCGGCGAATCCGGACTCGGCCTCGGCAACGCGCGCAACGCCGACAATGTCTTCGGCGCGCTGGCCGATCCGGTGCTCGGCTGGGCCGGGCCGCTGCTCCTGCTCGCCGTGCTGGCCTCCGCGGTCGCCAGCCTGCAGACCACCTTCCTGCCCGCCGCCCGCACCGTGCTGGCGATGGGCGTGTACGGCGCCTTCCCGAGGCGATTCGCCGCGGTGAGCCCGCGATCCAGGGTTCCGGTGTTCGGCACCGTCGTCGCGGGGGTGGTCACCGGAGCCTTCTACACCGCCGCTTCGCTGCTTTCGACCAGGGTGCTGGTGGATACCGTTGCGGCACTTGGCATCATGATCTGCTGGTACTACGGCATCACCGCCTTCGCGTGCGTATGGCATTTCCGCGGCGAGCTTTTCGCCTCCGCGCGCAATATCGCCTTCAAACTCCTCTTCCCGCTGATCGGCGGGATCATGCTGGCCGTGGTGTTCGTGGTGTCGGTGCGCGAGAGCATGGATCCGGACAACGGCAGCGGCGCCTCGATCGGCGGCATCGGCCTGGTGTTCTTCATGGGCTTCGGCATCCTGCTGCTCGGCGGGCTGCTGATGCTGGTGGCCCGCTGGCGCAATCCCGACTTCTTCCGCGGTGGCCCGCTCGGCCGGGAATTCGCCGAACCCGCGCCGCTGGTATCCGAAGCGGCCTGATCCGGTTGCGGCCGAATCGGTTTCGAAAACTTACCCATCTGTTCGACTGGAGAGTCTGCCGAATGATCGAACTCGCCCATCGCCTGCCGCAGCGCCGCAAGCTCGTCACGGCACTGCCCGGCCCACGCTCGGCGGCGCTCGCCGCCCGCCGCAAGGCCGCCGTCGCCGCCGGAGTCGGTTCCACCGCACCGGTTTTCGCCGCCGACGCGGACGGCGGCGTACTCGTCGACGTCGACGGCAATTCGCTCATCGACCTCGGCTCCGGTATCGCGGTCACCTCGGTGGGTGCGTCCCACCCCGCGGTGGCGGCGGCGATCGCCGAGCAGGCCGCGCGTTTCACCCACACCTGCTTCATGGTGACGCCCTACGAGGAATACGTCCGGGTGGCCGAGGAATTGGCCGCGCTGACCCCCGGCGACCACGACAAGCGCAGCGTGCTGTTCAATTCCGGCGCCGAGGCGGTGGAGAATGCGGTGAAGGTGGCGCGGCTGGCCACCGGCCGCACCGCCGTCGTCGCCTTCGACCACGCCTACCACGGCCGCACGAATCTCACGATGGCGCTGACCGCGAAGAATATGCCGTACAAGGAGCGGTTCGGGCCGTTCGCGCCGGAGATCTACCGGATGCCGATGTCCTATCCGTATCGTGACGAGCCCGGGTTGACCGGCGCGATGGCGGCGCGGCGGGCCATTTCCCGGATCGAAACACAGCTCGGCGCCGATGCTGTCGCCGCGGTCATCGTCGAACCCATACAGGGCGAGGGCGGTTTCATCGTTCCGGCACCGGGTTTCCTTGCGGCACTGTCGGATTGGGCGCGCGAGCACGGGATCGTCTTCATCGCCGACGAGGTGCAGACCGGATTCGCCCGCACGGGAGCGTGGTTCGCCTGCGAGCACGAGGGCGTGGTGCCCGATCTGATCACCATGGCCAAGGGCATCGCCGGTGGTATGCCGCTCGCGGCGGTCACCGGACGGGCCGAACTGCTGGACGCGGTGCACTCGGGCGGGCTCGGCGGCACCTACGGCGGAAATCCGGTGGCCTGTGCGGCTGCCTCGGCCACGCTCGGGGTGATGCGCGAGCTGGATCTGCCCGCGCGGGCCCGGGAGATCGAGGCGGTGGTGCTACCCCGATTGCGCGAATTGGCTGCCGAGACAGGCGTTGTCGGTGACGTGCGCGGGCGCGGTGCCATGCTCGCACTGGAGCTGGTCCGTCCCGGCACCGCCGAACCCGCCCCGGAACTCGCCAAAGCCGTTGCCGCCAACGCACTCTCGCAGGGCTTGCTGACGCTGACCTGCGGCACCTACGGCAACGTCATCCGGCTGCTGCCGCCGCTGGTGATCGGGCCGGACCTGCTCGCCGACGGCATCGGCGTGCTTGCCGACGCACTACGAGCCAGTGCCTGAATGTTCCACCGAGAGAGGAGAATTCGTCATGCGTGAGGTGGCCGACCTGCTCGCCGCCGTGCCGACCGGCCTGTGGATCGGCGGCGAACAGCTGCCCGCGACAGGCGGCGGCGCCTTCCCGGTATTCGATCCGGCGACGGGGAGGTGCTGACGACGGTCGCCGACGCCACCGCCGCCGACGGTGCGCGTGCGATGGACGCCGCCGCGGCCGCGCAGCCGGGCTGGGCGGCGACTCCGGCCCGGGTGCGATCCGAAATCCTGCGCCGCGGTTGGGAATTGATCAACGAGCGACGCGACGACTTCGCCATGCTGATGACGCTGGAAATGGGTAAGCCGCTGGCGGAGAGCTACGGCGAGGTGACCTACGGCGGGGAATTCCTGCGCTGGTTCGCCGAAGAGGGCGTGCGGATCAACGGCCGCTATACCCGTTCGCCCGCGGGCGGTGGCCGCATTCTGGTCACCAAGCAGCCGGTGGGCCCGGCACTGGCGATCACGCCGTGGAACTTCCCGCTCGCCATGGGCACCCGAAAGATCGCGCCCGCCTTCGCCGCCGGCTGCACGATGGTGGTGAAACCGGCGGCCGAGACGCCGCTGACCATGCTGCTGCTCGGACAGATCTTCGCCGAGGCCGGGCTGCCGCCGGGCGTGCTATCGATCCTGCCGACCGCGCGGGCGGCCCGGTTGACCGATCCGCTGTTCGACGACGCGCGACTGCGCAAGGTGACCTTCACCGGATCCACCGCCGTCGGCAAAACCCTACTGGCGCAATCGGCTTCGCGGGTGCTGCGGACCTCGATGGAGCTCGGCGGCAACGCGCCGTTCGTGGTATTCGACGACGCCGACCTGGATTGCGCCATCGATGGCGCGCTGGCGGCGAAGATGCGCAATATCGGCGAGGCCTGTACCGCGGCCAATCGCTTCCACGTCGACAACGCGGTGCGCACGGAATTCACCGCCCGGCTCACCGATCGGATGCGGGCGCTGAAGATCGGTAACGGACTGCTCGACGGCGCACAGGTCGGGCCGCTCATCAGCGCGAAACAGCGCGAGTCGGTCGCCGAACTGGTGGCCGACGCGGTGCGCAAGGGCGCGCGGATCACCACCGGCGGCGCGAGTCTGCCCGGGCCGGGCTACTTCTACGAACCCACCGTGCTCGCCGACGTGCCGCCCGATGCGCGCATCCTGCGCGAGGAGGTGTTCGGCCCGGTGGCCGCGATCACCGGCTTCGACGGTGAACAGGCCGGTGTCGCCGCCGCCAACGACACCGAATTCGGTTTGGCCGCATATATTTACACGAAAGACCTGGACCGCGCGCTGCGCGTCGCCGATGCGATCGAGTCGGGCATGGTCGGTGTGAATCGGGGCGTCATCTCCGATGTCGCGGCGCCGTTCGGCGGTGTCAAGGAATCGGGGCTGGGCCGGGAGGCGGGCACGGAGGGCATCGAAGAGTACTTGGAAACGAAGTACATCGCGCTGCCGTAGTCGATCGAATCAGGAGATATCCCATGACCGAACCGGCGTATGTGGTCGAAACCGCGCTCACGCCACCGCCTTCGTTCGCCCGCCTCGGCGCGCCGCACCGGCCGCCGCTGCGGGTGGGGCTGGTGCAGCATCGCTGGCTGGCCGATCCGGACGAGTTGGCCGCCCGGCTCGCCGACGGCATCCGGATCGCCGCCGAATACGGCGCGCGGGCGGTATTCCTGCCGGAGTTGACGCTCTCGCGCTACCCGGCCGACACCAGGGCGGGCGCGAATCCCGGTGCCGGCGCGGAAGATTTGCTGTCCGGGCCGACCTTCACCTTCGCGGCCCGGGCCGCGAAGGAATACGGCGTGCTGGTTCACGCCTCGCTGTACGAGCGCGCCGATGCCGCGGACGGGCTCGGCTTCAATACCGCGATCCTGGTTTCGCCCGAGGGCGAATTACTCGGGCGCACCCGCAAATTGCACATCCCGGTCACCGACGGCTATTACGAGGACACCTATTTCCGTTCTGGCCCCGCCACCGATGCCTATCCGGTGTACCGGCCCGCCGCGCTGGACGGCGCCGCGCTCGGCCTGCCGACCTGCTGGGACGAGTGGTTTCCCGAAGTGTCGCGGATGTATTCGCTCGGCGGCGCGGAAATCCTGGTGTACCCCACCGCGATCGGCTCGGAGCCGTCCTTTCCGAGCTTCGACACCGAACCGCTGTGGCGGCACGTCATCGTCGGAAATGGCATCACCGCAGGCACTTTCATGATCGTGCCGAACCGTTGCGGGGACGAGGGCGGTGTGTGCTTCTACGGATCGTCGTTCATCTCCGACCCGTACGGACGGATTCTGGTGCGTGCGCCGCGCGCCGCCGCCGCGGTACTGGTCGCCGATCTGGATCTGGCGCAGCGGCGCGACTGGCTCGATCTGTTCCCCTTCCTCACCACCCGCAGGCCCGACACCTACGGAAGACTCACCGCCGCTGTGGATGCCGCCGCACCGTACGGATCGGAGACGCCGTGACCTGGATGATGCCGCCGGAAACCGCTCCGCAGGAACGGATCTGGATGGCATTCCCGCCGCTGGGCGCGAGCGTCTTCGATACGCCCGAATCCGCGCACGACGCCAGAACGGCTTGGGCCGCCGTCGCACACGCCGTACTGGACTTCGAACCGGTCACCGTCGTCGTCGACCCGGCCGACCGGGCGCAGGCGCGGCGCTACCTGTCCGCCGAGGTCGAACTCGTCGAGGCGCCGCTCGACGACGCCTGGATGCGGGATATCGGGCCGACTTTCGTCCTGGACGAGCAGGGCGGGCTCGGCGCGGTCGACTGGGTGTTCAACGGTTGGGGCGGCCAGGATTGGGCGCGCTGGGAACGCGACCGGCACATCGGCGCGCTCGTCGGCGGGCTGGCCGGGGCCGAGCTCATCGGTTCGACGCTGGTCAACGAGGGCGGCGGCATCCAGGTCGACGGGCGGGGCACGGTACTGGTCACCGAGACCGTCCAGCTCGATCCGGGCCGCAATCCGGGCATCGAGAAGTCCGCCGTCGCAGCCGAACTCGCCCGCACCATCGGCGCGCGGCATCTGGTCTGGCTGCCGCGCGGACTCACCAGGGACAGCGAACGTTTCGGTACCCGTGGGCATGTCGACATCGTCGCGGCCGTCCCGGCCCCGGGCGGCTGCTGGTGCACGCGCAACGCGACCCCGCCCATCCGGACGCCCAGGTCACCGCCGAACTGATCGCGGCACTGCGGGAATCCCACGATGTCGATGAAAAGCCCTGGGAGATAGTCGAAGTGCCCGCGCCGCGAGTGCTGCGCGATGCCGAGGGGTGGGTGGACTACAGCTATATCAACCATCTCGTGGTGAACGACGGGGTGATCTGCTGCGGCTTCGGCGATCCGAACGACGCGGTGGCGCGCGACATTCTGGCCGAGGCGTATCCGGGACGCCGGGTGGTGACGGTGGACGCGAGGGAGATATTCGCCCGCGGCGGCGGTATCCACTGCATCACCCAGCAGCAGCCCGCGGCCCGCTGACACCTTCGCCACCGGGCTCGGCGCGGATCCGGCGCATCGCGCATCCCGGTCACCAGTAGCTCGCGAATCGCCTGCGGCGCAGCGCGATTACACGAGCGCGTGGACCAGGGCGTCCGGTTCGGCCGGTGACCGGTCTTCGGGCCGGTCGGCGGGTGGCGTACCCGGTTCGCCGCGTCGCGTGCGGCGGTAGCGCCACTGCAGCAGTCCGAGGCCGACCAGTCCAGCGATGGCGGTGGCGATGCCGATCTTCCAGCCGGGCGGCCACCAGGCCAGGACCAGCTCGGCGTCGTCGGTGCCGGGTGGTATGTCCACCGCGATGAAAGTGCGTGCGATGGTGCGGAATCCGATGTCGTGCCCGTTGAGTGTGGCCCGGTAGCCGGGCCACGCCAGGCGGGCGAAGACCACGCTGCCGCCGGTCCGCGAGCTGACGCGGATACGGCTGGTCATACCATCCTTGGAGATCGGTGCGGCGGTGGCGTCGCGGGTGTCGGCGATGAAACCGTTCCGCGTGGAGACCGGGCCGTTCGCGCGTTCGAGCACCCAGATGTAGCGGTCGTGGCCCGGATAGTCGACCCACTTCCAGCCCGGCGGCGCAGGGTGATTGCGCGCGTCCGGATACTGGACGCGTTGCAGCACAACGCGATCCACCTTCATCAAGTCCACTATCGTTCGGCCGGTTGCCGGTTCGGTGGCGAATGCGCGGCGGAAGGCATCGGGGCAGGTGCTGCCGTCCCAGCCCATGCAGAGGATCGCGCTGAACGCCGAGTAGCCGATGGGGGTGTAGGCGTTGACGTAGTTCAGTGGAATGTTCTTGGCGTAGTTGCCGAATGCCAGCGAACCCCAGGCGCCGGCCAGGCTCTGATCCTTCGGCCCGACCAGGCCCCGGTCGGCGAGTTGCAGTGTCACGCCATCGAAATGCGGAAAGGTCGCGGCGATTTCGGAGCGACGCTCCGGGAAGTGGTACGACATCGGGGTCGGCGACTGGGCCCGCACCTGGTCGTACGCGATCGGGAACATGGCCAGGATGGCGAGCACGCTCGCGACGGCCCCGCCCCGGGTGTGCGCCAGCCATACCAGCGCGGCGGTGAGCGCGCCGACGACGCATACGGCGATCAGATGCCGGATGATCAAATGCGGTGCCGCGCAATATGTTCGAATGAACAGCAGGCCGAGTAACACCGCGGCCGCGATACCGCGCCGCCGCCAGTCCGCGAAACGCCCGTAGCGACTGAGGAATACGCACACCAGTACCAGCAGCGCCACCGCGAGCATCGGCAGCACCCTGGCCGGCCAGCGCAGCGGACCGATCCGGCCCGGCCCGGCGGTCCACATCAGGAAGATGACGGCGAACAGGATCGGCCCGGTGAATTCCCGTGCCACGCGCCGGATCTCACGCCAGTCCAGGAACGCCAGCATCGGGATCAGGAACCACGCGATGTACACCATCGGCATCGGTTGTACGTAGCCCCACCATCCGGTGAACGCGGGTACGGTGCTCGGCAGGCTGGCGTTCAGCGATTCCGACCATGGCACGGTGAGGAATTGGTCGTTGATGACCCGCTCGTTGCCGCGCCAGGTCACCGCGGAGGAGAGTATGCCCGGCAGATAGGTTTCCAATCCCGCGAGCCCGGCACAGGCGGCGACCATCAGCAATCGGGCCGATGGCCGCCAGGTCCGCTGGTACACCAGTTCGCCCGCCGCGACGGCGGCGATCATGAGCGCGGATTCGACTGCGGGAAAGACGTATTGGACCGAGATGGCCAGATAGAGGTAGACGAATACCGGTATCGGCCCGCCGCGCCCGCGCGTGTAGCGCACGGCCGAGGCCCAGGCGTGCAGCATCCAGGCGGTGCCGGTGAGCGAGGTGGCCCAGCTGGCCTCGTCGAAGAAGAGGAACCAGCCCGAGAGCGGGAAGGCGACGGCCGCGACGGCCGCCCACGCGGCTCGGGCGCCGTAGGCCAGGCAGATCCGGAATACGCCGAGCGCGGCGATGATCGAGAAGATCAGCTTGACGACGGTGACGTAGGCCGCGAGGTTGTCCACCGACGGCGCGATCAGATCGACGAGCATCTGCGGCGGGTTGTACAGCCCCGCCTCTTCCATCGAATAGTTGCCCGACATCCACTCCCACGGCACCAGGCCGGGGAAACGCGCCTCGCGCAGGTGCCGCCCGAGCATGACCCACATCGGACCGTACTGGGATTCGGTGTCGTCGGTGTAGAAGTGGCGCGGGTTGGCGAGCAGCACCGCGGCGTAGCCCGCGACCACGCCGAATACGGTGACCAACCCCCATCCGTATACGTCCTTGCGCGGCCGGGGAACTGCACGAACACCCACGAGCCGGAGACATTACATGATCAAAGCAGTGTGCAACAGTTTCCTTATGCACCGGTTACCTGAGTGCGACACGATTGCCGAGATTGTCCACATGCCGAGATGAGACGGCAGGATAGAGGTAACCGGCGAATATGGTGACGGAGGTAGTCGTGGTGGGCAAGGATGCGGTGGCCGGAGAATCGGTCGATGAGATCACCGATGCTCTGATGACCGCGTCGCGGTTGTTGGTCGCGCTGTCCGCCCGCTCGATCGCCTACGTCGACGAGTCGATCACCATCCCGCAATTCCGCACGCTGGTGATCCTGTCGACCCGCGGTCCGTCGAAGATCGCGACGCTGGCCGGGCTGTTGAATGTGCAGCCCTCCACGGCAACTCGCATGGTCGATCGGCTGGTGGCGGCGGATCTGCTGGATCGCAAACCGAATCCGGAGTCGCGCCGCGAACTGATCATCGAATTGACAACGCGGGGACGCGAAGTCGTCGACGCGGTCACCGCGCGCCGCCGCGCGGAAATCGCCGACGTGGTGCAGCGGATGCCCGCCGCCGACCGGTCCGGCCTGGTGCGTGCGCTCACCGCCTTCAGCGCCGCCGGTGGTGAACCGCTCGCGGCGACGGTCATCGAGGGCTACCACTTCTGAAGCGGCGCAGCGGGTTTCGCGTGCTCCGAAAAAGAATGCAGTAAGCAACTGTTGCACACTGCCAAACTTTGGTAGGGTTGGGCATACGCCCAAGGTGAATGCCCAATACACGGCTTGCTGGTGAGGGGGCGCGATGGTGACATCCGCCGAACAGGGCCGGGAAACCCGCGACCGGCTGATGGATGCGGCGGTCGAATTGATCGCCGAACGCGGGTGGGGTGCGGTGACCACCCGGATGCTCGCCGAGCGCGCCGGGCTGCGGCCCGGACTGGTGCACTACCACTTCAACTCGGTGAACGACCTGCTGATCGATGCGGCACTGCGGATGGCTCGGCAGCTGGGCGCGGGCGTGCTCGACGGTGCGCTCACCCGGTCCGGTGCGGCCGGGGTGCGCTACCTGCTCGACGCCGTCGAGTTGTACACCGCCGCCGATGTGGACACTCGTGTATTCAGCGAAATGCTTTTGGCGGCAACGCGATACGAGCGCCTGCAACAGGGGCTCGGCGAGGTGCTCCGCGAATTCCGCGCCGCGGTCGCGACCTGGCTCGACGGCTCGGTGCCGGATCCGGCGGCGACCGCGGTGGTGCTCACCGCGGTGCTCGACGGGCTGATCCTGCATCGCCTGATCGATCCGCGACTGGGCGAATCCGGTGTCGACGGCCCGCTGCGCCGATTGACCGGCCAAATGGGTGCTGTCGGCGAAGCCGTCCGCAGACCGCGCATGGCCGGAGCGAATGCGGAGGAACGCTTGTCCGACTACGGCGGGACCGGAGGGGTAGAACAATGAACGATTCGGCCATGGCAGCAGGCCCGCGCGGCGGGATCCGGCTGCACGCGGTGGACAAGACCTACGGCAGTGGCGATATCGCGGTGCACGCGCTCCGTGATATCGATATCGACGTCGCACCAGGGGAATTGGTGGCGGTACTCGGCCCGAGCGGATCGGGCAAGACCACCATGCTCAATGTCGTCGGCGGGATCGAACCGGTCGATCACGGCTCGGTTACTGTTGCCGGACAGGATATTTCGGGCCTGCACCCGCGTGATCTCGGTGAGTTCCGGCGTAGACACATCGGTTTCGTATTCCAGTTCTTCAACCTGATACCGAGCCTGACCGCACGGGAGAACGTCGAGGTGATCATCGAACTCACCGGTCGCGGCGACCGCCGCGCCGTGCGGGAGTTGCTCGACGCGGTCGGGCTGGCCGAGCGGGCCGACCACTTTCCCGCGCAACTGTCGGGCGGTCAGCAGCAGCGCGTTTCGATCGCGCGCGCCCTGGCCACCGACCCGGACCTGCTGCTCGCCGACGAGCCGACCGGCGCGCTCGACGTCGCGACCGGCCGTGGGGTGCTCGAATTGCTCCAGCGCACCGCACGCGACGGGCGCGGGGTGGTGATGGTGACGCACAACGAGGCCGTCGCCGAGATCGCCGATCGGGTCATCCGGATGCGGGACGGGCGGGTGGTCGCCGACGACCGCAACGCCGTCCCGGCCGATGCGGCATCGGTGCGGTGGTGAGTGCGATGTGGCTGTCCCGGAATCGGTTGCTCGGCCGCAAGATACGGCGCGACCTGCGGCGCAGACCTGCGCAGGCGGTGGCGATCGCGATCACCGTGATGCTGGGCGTACTGCTGTTCATCGCCAGCTACGACTCGTTCCGGAACCTGTCGGCATCCTACGAACAGACCTACGCGCGAACGCATTTCGCGGATTTCGTGGCCACCGGCAACGATCCGGGCGCGCTCGCGGCCGCGGTGCGCGGTGCGCCGGGGGTGGCGCGCACGGCGGTGCGGGTCCAGGCGGACGTGCCGATGGAGATCGGCGGCACCAAACTGCTCGGCAGAGTGAGTGGTGTTGCGGCGCAACCAGATTCGGATGTGGACGCACTGACGCTCACCGCGGGGCGGTTACCGGACCCGGCGCGGCCCGACGACGTCGTGATCGAACACCACGCCGCCGACACCTTCGGATTGCGGGTCGGTGATCGGCTCCGGATTTTCGACGGCGGCGCCTGGCATGCGGTGACGGTCGGCGGCATCGCGCGCTCACCGGAATATCTGTGGCCCGCGCGCAGCAGGCAGGACGTGATCGCCGACCCGCATTCGTTCGCCGTCGTTTTCGCGCCGCAGGCCCAGGCGCTGCGCCTGACCGGCCGCCCAAGGCCGGATCAGGCGCTGATCGAAATGTCTTCCGCCGCAAGCGCGGCCGATCGTGACCGAGTGACCGCACTGCTGCGGAGAGCCGGAGCCACCGATGTCGCGACCCGCGCGCAGCAGCCGTCGGACGCGGCGCTGCACGAGGATCTCAACGGGTTCTCCGAAATCGCGGTCGGCTTTCCGCTGCTGTTCCTCGTCGCGGCGGGGATCGCCGAATACGTGCTCATCGCCCGGCTCGTTCGTGCCGAGCGGCCGATTATCGGAACCCTGCTGGCGATGGGTGCGCGTCCGGGCGCGCTGGTGCGCCACTACGTCGGCTACGGCGCGGTGGTCGCGGCCGTCGGCGCTGCGGCCGGTGTGCTGCTCGGCGCCGTCGCGACCTCGGCGGTCACTGCGGCATACACCGGGGCCGTCGGCATTCCGGACACCGTGGTGGAACACCGGATCAACACCGCCGCAATAGGTTTCGCGCTCGGCCTGGCCGCGGGCTGCGTCGCCGGGCTGGCCCCGGCGCTGACCGCGGCGCGCACCGCACCCGCGCGGGCCATGCGCGGCGACGGCGCGGGCCCGGCGCGCCCCGGCCCGCTGGCCCGGCTCTCGGCCCGCTGGACCGCGCTGCCGGTGGTGGCCAGGATGGCCGTGCGGTCGCTCACCCGGGACCGCCGCCGCACGCTGGCGACCATGTTCGGCACCGTGCTCGCGCTGGTGCTGATCCTGGCGTCGGTCGGCATGGTGACGAGCATGCGCCGGATCCTCGATATCCAGTTCGGCCAGGTGGATCGCGAGGACGCCACCGTATTTGTCACGCCTGGAACGGATCTCGACGCCCGATTGCGCGCCGTACCCGGCGTCGTGGGCACCGAGCCCGAATCGTCCGCACCGATCACGGTGCGCGCCAACGGCGGAACGTATTCGACGGTGCTGACCGGGCTGCGACCCGATACCGATATGCACGGCTTCCGCACCACCGAGGGTGCGAGCGGACTGCCCGCCGACGGGGTCGTCGCCGGCTCCGGGCTCACCGACCGGATCGGCGCGCACGTCGGCGATATGCTCACGGTGACAGCGGCTTTCGGCACATCGCAGCAGGTGCGGCTGGTCGCGCTCGTCGACGAGCCGTTCGGCACCGCGCTGTACGCCACCGGCGATACCGCCCGCCGGATCGCGCCCGCGGCCTTGCCCGGCTATCTGCTGCGATTCGCGCCGGGAGCCGACCGGGGCGCGATCCGCGCCGCGATAACCGGGATCGACGGTGTGGTCGCCTACAGCGATACCCACGCCATCGTGGACGAGGTGAACAGCTTCCTGTCACTGTTCTGGGTGTTCGTCGGAGTCATGCTCGGCCTCGGCGCGGTGCTGGCGTTCACCGTCATCTACGTGACGATGACCGTCAACCTCGCCGAGCGCACGACCGAGCTGGCGACGCTGCGCGCCGCCGGGGTTCCCAACGGTCGCCTCACCACCGCTCTGGCTATCGAAAACCTCACCGCCACAGCCATTTCCGTGCCAGCAGGCGTAGTGGCCGGACTCATCGCGGCCTGGGTGTTCCTGCGCTCGTTCAACAGCGACATGTTCACCATGCACCTCTCGGTGGGCGTTGTCGCCCCCGCGCTCGCGGTCGCCGCGGTGCTGGCGGCCGCCGCCCTCTCCCAACTGCCCGCCCTGCGCTTCGTGCGACGGATCGACGTTGCCCGCGTCGTCCGCGAACGTGCGCTGTGATCGAACGGAGGACATCATGACCATCGCCGATACGGTCGCCAGGTTCGGCGCCCATACGCTGAGTACCCGCTGGATGGTGCGCGCGCCGATCGGAATCTACCGTGCCGGAATGGGTTTCGTATTCGGTCGCCGAATGCTCATGCTCGAACATCTCGGGCGGCGCAGCGGGAAGCGCCGCTACGTGGTGGTCGAGGTGGTGGACCGTCCCGCACCCGGTGAGTACATCATCGTGTCCGGATTCGGCGCCGGGGCCCAGTGGTATCGAAATATCCTGGCCCATCCGCAGGTTCGGATCTGGGTCGGGTTCCGGCGCGCGGCATCCGCGACCGCGACCCCGATGACCGAGCCGGATTCGATTGCGGCGCTCGAGTATTACAGTCAGAGGCATCCGCGAATGTGGAAACACCTGCGCGCCGCCATCGAACGCGCCACGGGCAGACCGGTCGGGGTGCTGCCCATGGTGCGGTTGCGTATCGACTACTGAGATGCGGCTCGAGCGGTGCAATTCTTTTGGGAATCGAGACGAACCTTGTGGCCGGTGAACTCCTCCAGTATCGAGATATTCTCGGAGGAATAGTTCTTCTCGGTGACCTTGTCGGCGTTCGGGCTGCCGAGCTTACCCGTGTACGGCGCGGATTTATCCAGCCAGTAGGCGGTGCGCAGGAATTCGATCAAGACGAAATCACGCAGCGCCGGTTCGTTCTTGATCTGCTCCCAGTAGTCGGGGTGGTTGCTCTTGGCGACACGCAGATACAGCAGCAGATAGCGGAGATTGGTCGCCGCGATATCCCTGGCGTTGCTGGCGCCGATGCCCTGGATGAATTCCTGTAGCACCGTCACCGCGGGAAGTCCCATCAGGCCCGCGTTCAACTCCGCGGTCACGCCCTGCAGGTGATAGTCGCCCTGCTGCTGATCGCGCAGGTAGATGCCGTCCATATCGTTGCTGTAATCGTCATCGATCAGCGGCAGGATTTCCTTGCGCGGGAAACCGTCGTGCAGCGGCACATTCGTGAGCTGCTGGTCGGCGTTGATCCAGGCCGCGGTGTACTGGTCCCAGTTGGTCCTGGACGAATCGAGATCCCACATGTGGGTTTCCTCGTGGATCGCCACCATCATCGATTCGGCGAACGCGTTGAAACTGCTGGTATCGACGAACTGATTCCAGTTGGGGTCGGCGGCCTGGGCGATCGCCAGCTTTTCCCCACTCGGCCAACGGCGGTGGTATACGCCCTGGAGGGTTTGCATCCAGTTCGAGCTGGAGAAGGCCGCGGCCAGGTCGCTCACATCGGCCTGGGGTGAGGAGGATTCGTCATAGCAGTACGGGTCGGTGACCGCGGGGGCGGTTACCGGCTGGGTATTTTGCGCCGCGACGGCCACCGAGCCCGGCCCGAGTGACAGGGCCAGACAGACGGTGAATACGGGCAGCAGATATTTGCGATACACAGGGGACCTCGCTTCGGGGAGATGTATCGACCTCGCCGGAGATATCCCGCTTGCTCGCCGCGCGGCTGACGGAGGGCGAGAACCGTTGCGCGAGAAGATGCCCCAGCCGACGGCCGCCGAAATTCCGGATTGCTGCCCGAATCATGACACGAAAGATCCGGGTGCGGACCTCCCCAGTTGGCCCCCATTCGCGCACACGATCACCTGTGCTTCCATGTGCAAGTGTGAATCTCATGCGCAGCACGGCGACCCGTTACGCCGTGACATTTGTAATCGGTTTCTTGGCAACAGGTTTCGCCGTATTACCGGGTGCCTGTGCGACGTCCGAAGCCGCGCCTGTCGGTCCGAGTACGCAGCCGGAACCGCTGCAGCCGGATCAGCAGTCGCGGGTGTACTTCAAGATACCGCTGGCCAACGAAATCATCCGCCTCCGAACACATTTCACGGTTCCGGCGCAGCCCGCCGAGATCGGAACGCTGTTCCTGTGGCCCGGCCTCGAGCCGCGGGCCGGCGGCCGGAACTACGATCCGATCGGCCTCGGCGTCCTGCAACCCGTGCTCACCTGGGGCGATGCCTGTGCCCCGACCCCGCAGCCGCCGACCTACTCGACCTGGTGGATTTCGGCGCAATACGTCAATGTCGGCAACGACCCCGACTACTCCGGCTGCAAATCGGGCCAGGCGATGTCGGTGAACGTCGGTGACCCGCTCGATATCGATATGACGCTGAACCAGACGACCGGTGTGTGGACCCAAACCGTCACCGGGCCGGCGGGTTCGGTGGACTACTCGATCAATATGAGCGGCCAGGCGCAGAATCAGGCGTTGTTCGCGATCGAGCCGTGGGACGGTGCGCGCAGTGCCACCGACACGCTCACCTTCTCCGACACCACCATCACCTTCCGCGATCCGGACGAGAACAGTTGCCGCAACCCGGAACTGAGCTACACCGGCACCGGCGGCCGGATCACGCAACCGCAACCCGGCACCGGTGGCAGCTGCCATATCGACACCGTCACCGTGAACAGTCCAAGCCTCGACCGCGATGTCGCGGCTCATGGTGTGACACGGTAGCTTCCGCTCAGTGCGGTGCGGAGGGTGTCGCGCAGCCAGCGTTGCGCCGGGTCGGCATCGAGCCGGGCATGCCAGAGCAGGCGCACGTCGACCTCCGGTAGATCGGCCGGGATGGGGAACCAGCGTATGCCGAGGGTTTTCCCATACTGTTCGGCGAGGCGCTGCGGCACCAGCCCGACGTAGTGGCTGGAGGCGACGAGGAATGCGGCGACCGCGGGGGTCGGCACCACGGCGGCCACGTGCCGCCGCAGCCCCGCGGCCTCCAGCGCATCGTCGAGCGGACCGCGCGTGCGTCCGCGGCGCGAGGCGGAGACGTGTGGGTGCTGGCACAGCTGCGCGAGCGTCGGGCGGCGGCGCCTGCCCAGCGGGCTGTCCGAGCGGACGATGCCAACTATTCGCTCGCGATACAGCACGGCCGTACGGATATCGGGGGACGCGGCATCGCTCGCGCCTATATCCAGGTCGATCGAGCCGTCGCGCAGGGCCTCGATGCTCTCGCTGCCCTCCGCGACGAAACGCAGTGTCACGCCGGGCGCGGCCGCGGCCGTCGCATCCACGGCCACCGTCGCCAGGGTCGCGGCGATGCCGTCGTTGATGCGAATCGTGAAGGTGCGCTTCAGTTCCGCGATGGTCACCGAGCGGTCGGCGCTGATCAACGCCGCCGCCTCGTCGAGCAGCGACCGCACCCGCGGCGCGGTGCGCAGCGCGAACGGAGTCGGCGCCATGCCGCGGCCGGCACGCACCAGGATCGGGTCGCCCATTGCCCGGCGCAGCCTGCCGAGCGCGCGGCTGGTCGCCGGGATGGACAGGTGCAGGCGTTCGGACGCCGCGGTGACGCTGCCGTCCTGCAGCAACGCGTCGAATACGCGCAGCAGGTTCAGGTCGAGCTGTTCGGGCATGGTTGCATCTTACGCAAGGATTTGTTGCCGAAGTTGCGTCGCGCGTAGGTTTTCCAGGTCCATAGCGTGATGGCCATGCCTTTGAAATTATTGATCCGCGACAGCCCACCGGAGTCGCGGGAACGGTCCGGCGGCCTGCTCGCGGTCATGTGCGCCTGCGTCATGCTCGTCGTCGGCATGGTCGCCGCGATCAACCTCGCCGTCCCGCTGCTCGCCGCCGACGCGCTTCGTCCATCCGCTTCGGCGCTGGTCTGGATCGTCGACACCTATGTGATTTGCTTTGCCTGCCTGGTGATTCCCGGCGGGGCGGCCGGTGATCGCTTCGGGCGCAAGGGAGTTCTGCTCACCGGGCTCGGATTGTTCGCCGCCGGTGCGCTGCTCTCCGCGTTCGCGCCGAATGTGGTTGTGCTGCTGGCCGGTCGCGCGATCACCGGCGCGGGTGCGGCCGCTGTGCTGCCCAATACGCTCGGTGTGCTGCTGCACGCCGTTCCCACCGAACGCAAGAGCGCGACGATCGCCACCTGGGCGTCGATGACCGGTCTCGGCGGCGTCATCGGCAATGTCGGTGGCGGGGCGATCCTTTCGGCCGGGTCGTGGCGGTGGTTGTTCGCCGCCGCGGTACCGATCGCACTGGCGCTCGCCGCGCTCGTCGGGGCGATCGCGCCGGTCTCGCCGCGGCACGACCGCAGGCTGGACCCGCTCGGCGCGGTGCTGCTCGTCGGCGCGTCGGTCGCACTGCTGCTCGGTATCGTGCAGGGTCCGGAGGCGGGCTGGGGGAGTCCGCTCGTTGTCACCGGATTCGTTTGTGCCGCCGTACTTTTCACGGCATGGACGGTCGTGGAACTGCGGGCCGAACACCCGCTGCTCGATCCCCGGCTGTTCCGGCTTCCCGGTCTGCGCAGCGCCGGCCTCGGCATGACGGCGGTGTTCTTCGGAATGTTCGCGCTGTTCTATGTCAACGCGTCATTTCTGCAGTACGCCAAGGGATTCGGCGTGCTGTGGACCGGTATCGGCGTTATCCCGCTGACCGTGCCGATCATCCTCGGCGCGCGACATGTCGGGCGCTTGACGGAGCGGATCGGCCTCGACGCCACCATCGCCCTGGCCTTCGGCTGTGTCGGCGGCGGACTGCTCGGGCTGTCCGTGAGCGACGCGCGGACACCGTACGCGGAATACGCCGTATGGCTTGTCGTCATGGGAATCGGTGTGACGCTTGCCCTTCCGACGTTATCCGGCGCAATCGCGGGCTCGCTGCCGCCCGCGCAGGCCGGGGTCGGCGCCGGATTGCAGGCGACAACCCGGGAGTTCGGCAGCGCCCTCGGTGTCGCGGTCATCGGCACGGTGCTCACCGCGCGATTCGCCGCCGCGCTGCCGCAGGATATTCGCGCCGAACACGATCCGCACACGGTCGCGCAGGCGCTCGCCGTCGCCGCACCCGGTCGCGCGGGGGAGATCGTCACCGCGTTCATCTCGGGCGCCGATCTCGGCCTGCGGGTGATCGGCATTGCCGTGCTTGTCCTCGGCGCGCTCGTCGTTCTGGAGTCGCGGCTGTCCCGGCGGTCGCGGTAGTACGAATTACCTTGGGCTACAGGAGTTGTCGTTGTCGGATAGGAATCGGGTCTGCGGCGGGGTGTCGCGGACCCGATTCATGGACATGGTCAGCGGCCGAACTTTTCGATCAGCCCGCACAGCGTGTCGAAGGCGGGCTTCGGGGTGTAGTCGTCGGTCATGATGCCGAACTGATGAAACAGATCGGGATTGGCGCTGTCCGCGTCGCGGAGTGCGAAATGGGTGTATCCGGTGATGTTCAGCTCCTCGGCGAGCGCGGCCACCTGTTCGACGACGGTCGAGACGACCTCGGCCTGCCGCTGTGGTGTGCGGTCAGGCCCTGTCGGCCAACCATTTTCGGCGATGTGCAGCGGGATCGCGCCGAAGCCCGCCTCGTTCAGCAGCGAACGATGGTGGCGGAGTAGGCCTTCCACGGCGCGCGGCATATCCTCGGCCGCGACCGGGTGGAAGACGTCCGGGAAGAAGTCCAGTCCAACGTAATCGAGTTGTTCGATGAATTCGGCGCCACCCAGCTCGGCCATCTCCGAAAGGAACGATGCGGCGGGTCCGTACAGCGGGGTGAAGTTGAAACCCACACGCAGATGGGCGAATCCGAGTTCGTGCGCTCGCTCCTTCGCGGCGGCGACGCCACGGACGATGGCCTCTCGCACGCCGGGGAAATAGCCGTCGAGGATCGGCATATCCGTCATGGTCGGTTCCTCGGCGATCTGCAGCAGATCGATCGTCTCGCCGTACTGCTCGACCAGTTCCCGCACGAATCCGCAATAGCCGTCGGTATTTCCGGTGGCGGATTGGTACTGGGCGACCAGCTCCAGCCGCCGTCCATCCACCGCGTACCGGCGCGCGTCGGCCGGTGTCGCGGTGGGCTGGGCACCGGATGCGGTGTCGTCGTTGAACGGTAGATAGGCGCGCACCCGGAACGGGCGTCCCGGCCTGCCCTGCAACCGATTCAGCGCCGCGGTGATCCGTGCCGGGTCGTCGTCCGGCCCGGTGGCCAGGTACCCCTGACCGAGGTACTCCTCGCGCGCATCCGTTCCCGTGACCCCGCCGGGATATATTCCGAAGGTCAATTCGGTCATATTGGGTTTCCTTCTATTTTGTTGTTGACCTCGACTTATTTCCGTGGTTGCGTCGCAGGCCAGGCGAGCGTGCCCGAGCGGATCTCCGCGACCACCGACTCGACCCACGCGATCTCCGAATGTGCCTGTGCCAGTGCGTATTCGGCTTCGATGACGAACAGTCGCGGCACGCCGTCCGCATGACATTCGCGCAGCTTTCCCGCATCGATGTCGGCGCGTTCACGCAATTTGGCCGCCCGCTCGGTGAGCGCCGCGACGGCCCCTTCCGGCCCGAGCGCGCCGAGATAACTCACCGCGCCGAGGAATGCGGAGAATTCCCGCCCAGGATTGCGGATCGCGGCGTCCAACCGCCGCACCAGCTCCGCGGTCCCCTCGGGGGTCAGCGCGTAAACGGTGTGCTCGGGTCGATTTCCATTGCGCTGCTGCCCCTCCGGCACCGCCCACCCCGCGTCGGCAATCGCGGAGACCACATTGTAGAGCGTGCCTCGATTCACGACGGCAGCGTAATGCTCACTGCGCGAACGCAATTCGGCAAATATCTGATAGGGATGCGCCGGTCGCTCCAGGAGCAGGCCGAGCACCGCGACAACGATCGGGTTATCGAGTACACGCGCTGGCATGGTCTAACTCTAACAGTCTAAATAAACCATATGCAAGATCCGCCCTGGCTGCGGCTGAGAAGCCTTCGGCCCCTGCGGATCTCGGATGATTCAGCTTCCGCGCAGCCACCGCTCGATGGCCGCGTAATCCTCGTCGGCAAGCCCCAGAGATGGTTCGACATGCCGGAGAAATGCTCGGCCGGAATGATGGGTGGCAACCCAGTCGCGATCCGCGTCGCCGATCTCGTCGTCGACCCAGGCGAACGGTCGCCCGGCGGCCCAGCTCACCAAAGTCCGGGTCTTCCAGCAGAGCCCGAACCAGCGGTCTTCATGCTCCTCCCCAGCCGTTGGCTCCGGCCAATACACCACCGGCAGCCGCGGCAGCCCGATCCGTGGCGCGATCTCGGCATTGGCCCGGTCCTCCCACGTTGTGGCCCAAACCAATTCGCACGGCAGCGCCGCCAGCCGCTTCCCCACCTCGCCGTCGAGGCGACGAACACCCGCGCCGCCCCGCCGCGGGTTTTCGCCGAACGGCAGCAGTGGCCCATCGACATCGAGAAACAGTATCGGACGTCGCACGCCGAGCATGTAATGCACTCTGCCACCGTCATCGACGCCCCGAACCTTATCGAAGCCGTTGATACTCCGACCATCTGGACCAGACCAGTGCCGCCATCCGAAAGCCCCCGATCAAACCGGCGTCCAACCGCAATTCTGTGCCCACTCCTGTGCCCGCCGGGTTATCTCGGTGATCAGTGGCCCCTTTTCCTCGGCATATGCGTTCATGTCGGCCCAGTCTCGTTGCGCGAGCTTACGTTTGAGTTGCTCATATGCCGTGCGGTCGGCAGCGTCGAGCCGCAGCCAGTCTCGGAAGAGCAGGTGGCGGCGTTCCCATTCGCTGCCGAGGGTGCAGATATGGACGTGGACGTCATGGTGCGGGGTTCGCACCATGCGGTGTCCGGGCTCCCGGACTCGTAGGCGGTAGCCTACGGCGAGCAGTGCGTCGAGATAGGTTGCCTCGTCCTCGACATCCGGGACGCTGAGGTCGATGTCGATGATCGGCTTGGCGGCCAGACCCGGCACCGAGGTCGAACCGATGTGGTCGATGCGGCGTGCGGTCGCGCCGAGCGCCGCGGCGATGCGGGCGCGTTCTTCGGCGAAGCGTCGCGGCCACGCGGCGTCGTAGTCGACGATCCGAATATCACGTTTCTCGATGCCGCCGATCAGCTCTCTTCGGTCGTTCACGTCAACTATTTTCGCTCGAGCCGCTGGAGCGGTCGGGCGGATAATGTTGCGGCGGAGGGGAGTTCGTTGCTATCTGCGGCAGCCGGCGAGGAGTAGGCGGATGGTTAGGCGGGCGTCGTAGTTCGGGTCGGTCAGTTCCGCGCCCGCGCAGATATCGCCGATGGCGCGCATCAGTTGGTAGGCGGTGAGGTCGGCGGTTATTTCGTTTGCGGCTCGGGCGGCGGTGAGCAGGTCGTCGAGGATCGGTACTAGGCGGTCGAGGAACAGGGTGTGCAGGGCGGCGTAGCCGTCGGGGTCGTTGCGCATCGCCGCGGCGAGGCCGTGCTTGGTGATCAGGAAGTCCGCGAAGCGATCCACCCATCGGCACAGCGCGGCGGATGGGGAGGTTTCCTCGGCGAGCAGCGCAGGCCCGGCCTCGGCGCAGGCATCGATCTGGTGGCGGTAGACGGCCGCGACGAGGTCTGCCCGGGTGGGGAAGTGTCGGTAGATCGTGCCCATGCCGACGCCGGCGGCGGTGGCGATCCGGCGCACCGGCGCGTCGACCCCGTGCGTGACGAATACCGACGCCGCGGCATCGAGCAGGGCTCGCTCGTTGCGCCGTGCGTCGGCGCGCTTGGCCGGGCTCACGACCTGCTCGTCTGCGTCCACGCGGCATTCCCTTCTCGCAACCCTGGCTAAGCGGAGCATTGTTCCGTATATTCGGAGCAGCGCTCCGCTTAATAGTGTATCCGCGGCCGAAGCGGATGAAGCGCGCATCGCAATCGAAGGGAATCCCATGTCCGCACCCAGCCCGAGCGCCGTACCCGCCATGCCCACCGCGATCATCAGCGTCAAACCGGTCGTTCTTCCCGCGCCGGAGCGCGGCGACGACCTGCGGGTTCGCGTGTCCGCGCCCGTCACCGGCTCCGGCCTGCCGGTCCTCGTATTCGCCCACGGCTTCGGACAGTCGATGTCCTCTTACGACCCGCTTGTCGACTTCTGGGCGAGCAACGGCTTCGTCGTCGTCCAACCGACATTCCTCGATTCACGGACCCTCGGCCTCAACCCCGCCGACCCGCGCTACCCGGATATCTGGCGCATTCGGGTCCGGGACGTCACGCGGGTACTCGATGAACTCGATCGCGTCGTCGCCGCGATTCCTGGGCTCGGCGACCGAATCGATCGCGACCGCATCGCCGCCGCGGGACACTCCTGGGGCGGTCAGACCGTCGGCATGCTGCTCGGGGCGCGCGTACTCGGCGCGGATGAGGAGGATATGACCGATCCCAGGGTGAAAGCCGGTGTGCTCCTCGCGACGGCCGGCCGCGGCGGCGATGACCTGACACCGTTCGCGACGCAGAATTTCCCCTTCATGAACCCCGACTTCGACGGCCTCACCACGCCGACCCTCGTGGTCGCCGGCGATAACGACCAATCCCACCTCTCCACCCGCGGCCCCGACTGGTTCACCGACGCCTACGTCTACAGTCCCGGCGCCCGCGGCCTGCTCACGGTATTCGGGGGCGAGCATTCGCTGGGCGGAATCCACGGCTACAACGCCGCGGACACCACCGACGAGAGCCCCGAACGCGTCGCCTTCATCCGGGAGGCCACCTGGGCGTACCTGCGCAGCGAACTCGGGATCGACGAGACGGCGTGGAAGGATCTCGCGCGGGCCACCCACCCGATCGGCCGCATCGACACCAGGTAGCCGCGGAAATCCCTTGGGTCGCCGAATATTCGGTCGACCGCGGCGGTCCGGTCCGGTAACGATGGGCGGGTGACGAGTCTGGGTGTTGTCTTCGAACCGCAGAATCCGCCGGAGCAACTGCGAGAGGTGGTGCGCGTAGCCGATTCGGCTGGCCTGGAACAGCTTTGGCTGTGCGAGGACTGCTTCGCCGAGGGTGGCATCGCCACCGCCGCGGCCGCGCTGGCCTGGTCCGAGCGGGTGCGCATCGGTGTCGGGGTGCTTCCCGCTCCGCTGCGCAATGTCGCGGTGACGGCGATGGAAATCGCCACGCTGGAGCGAATATTTCCCGGCCGGACGATCTGGGGTGTCGGCCACGGTAATCAGCAGTGGATGAGTCAGGCCGGCGCCCGGGTCGCCTCGCCGCTCACCCTGCTGCGCGAATATCTCGATGCCCTAAGGGGTTTGCTCGCGGGAGAGCGAATCAGCGTGCGGGGCCGCTACATTCGACTCGACGATGTCGCGCTCGACTGGCCGCCCGCGGCCGCGCCCACCGTGATCGTCGGCGGATTCGGGCCGCGCACGCTGCGGCTGGCCGGTGCGGCCGCCGATGGCGTCGTCACCGGCACCGCGCTCGCAGGCATGCGACAGGCTATCGAGCTCACGCAGGAAGACCGGCCGCACGGCGGGGACTTCTCGTTCATGGTCCAACTGGTGGCCGCCACCGGCCCCGGCGCGGCCGAACGCGCCGAAGCCGAAGTGCGAAAATTGGGCCATACCAGCGAAGATGGTCTCTGTGCCGTCGGCGATGCCCAGGCGATCGCCGATACCGTCGCACAATGGGCGCAGGCCGGTGCCGACACCGTCATCCTCGAACCCACACCCGACGAGCCCGACCCCGTAGGGTTCGTCCGCTTCATCGCCGAAAAGGTGAGCCCGCTCATCGCCTAATGTGCGCCGCCAGCAACGCCGTCCGCAGACCGCGCATAGTCGCAGCGAATGCGGCGGTACGCCTAATCGGTGCTGTCGGTGGAGCCGTCCCTGGCCCGTGCATGGCCGGAGTGAATGGCCGAGGTATGTCTAATCGGTGCTGTCGGCGAAGCTGTTCCCGGCCCGTGCACGGCCGGAGCAAATGGCCGAGGTACGCCTATGGTTTGTCAGGCCCGATCCTGCGCGGTTTGGCGATGCGCCGAATCCCCGCTGCCGAGGCGTCGTTGCCCGCTCGTTTCCGCCGCACCGCGCCGAAATCGATGACGCTCCCGTCATGTTCGGTTCGACCCGGATCGGATACCGGAGTGTGCTGCCACGCGGGACCGAGGTCCAACGGCCAGGCACCCGTTTCGCGCTGCAGCTCCGATCGCAGTACGGGTTTGGTGGGTGTCGGATCGAGGACGGGGCCACTGTCGGAGCGCCAGGTTTTGCGGCGAGGTTCGGCGGCATCTTCCGTGACGCGCCGGGGGCGATGCGGTAGCCGGATGAGTTTCGCTGTGTGCTTGCCCGTTTCGGGGTGACCGGTTTCGGCGGCATCCTCGTTTTCCGGCGTACCAGATCGCACCGCATCGAACTCGTTTTCACCGGGGCCCGGCAAGTCACTCACGCCCCTATTCTGCCTCAGGTTCGCACAGTCGTTCCGACGCTCCTTCCCTGGGCACCGGATTAGCCAGTATTCGGGCCCGCAGCCGTGGTGACCACTGCACGTATTCGACATTGGTTCCGTCACTGTGACGCAGGTAGGCGTATCGGCCGGTTTCGCTTCGGAAGGGGCCACCGATGATCGCGGCCTCGGTGAGGTCGGCGATCAATTCGTCGAGATCGTCGACGATCACCGGACCGATCGTCGACCGGTATCGGTCGGTGTGTTCGGGTGCGCCCGCGATGAGCAGAAAGTCACCGACGGCGGCGGCCGGAGCGGGGCTCGTCGAGACCGTTCACACTTTGTGCGTATGGTCTCGCACGCACCTCGACCAGCTACTCACCGCACCCGCACACCGATCGATCGGAGAGCCGGGTCACATGAGGTAGCTGCGAAAGTGCCGGGCGCTTAGGGTGATACCGCTAATGATCTTGAAAGGGGTGGGTGTGGATATCGATGCCGCGGTGTTCGATGTGTTCGGCACGTTGACCGATTGGCGTTCCAGTGTGGCGGGTGAGCTGGCCGCGGCCGGGGCCGGACAGTCCGCGGATTGGTTCGCGGTCACCGACGCATGGCGCGGTCGGTACAGTCCGACGTTGGCGAAAGTCCTTGCGGGAGAGCTGCCTTGGCAGTCGCTCGATGCGCTGCACCGGATCATGCTCGACGAGGTGCTTGCGGAATTCGGCCTGGACGGGTTCGACGAGCCCACCCGCGACGAGCTGGTGACGGCCTGGCATCGCCTCCGCCCATGGCCCGACGCACCGGACGGCCTCGCGCGACTCCACCGGTCCGACGTGCTCACCGCGACGCTCTCGAACGGCGGCGTCGGCCTGCTCGCCCGCCTGACCAAACAGGCCGGGCTGCGCTTCGACTGCATTCTGTCGGCGGAATTGGCGAACTCGTACAAACCCGATCCGAAGGTCTATCTGCGCGCCGCCGAACTCCTCGATGTCGCGCCGGGACGCCTCCTGATGGTGGCCTGCCACCCCACCGATCTCGCGGCCGCCGCGCGGGCCGGCCTCCGCACGGCTTACATTCCCCGCCCGTTGGAATGGGGCCCCGACGCCCCGCCGGTCGCCGCACCCACCGACGTCGACCTCATCGCCGCCGATGTCGTAGACCTGGCCGAGCAACTGGCGCGCTGATCGAATTCGGTGGGGAAGCCGGTCAGGTACGCGGTGCCCGGTAAGACCGAACGGCTACTCGTCGGCCGCAGGCAGCGTGCGCGCACGCTGGGTGACGGCAATCGCGATCTTGACGAACGCATCGCGGAGCGGGTGGTGGGTGGTGTTCAACCAGACGATTTTCAGGAAGACCGGCGGAGCATCCGTCAGCTCCCGGAACCGGACGTGTGGATGCCCGTGAAAGGTCGTGGTCGATAGGGGTGTAACCCCTACACCCCGCTTCGCGGCGATCGCTTCGAGCCATTCATCGATATTCCGGGCCGTGGTGATCATCCGGCCGTCCGTCGCATGTCCCCAGAGGTCGACCTCCGTGGTGCCGACAATTCCGATGACGAGCGGTTCGGCGGCCAGGTCGCGCAGCGAGACAGTCCTGCGGTTACTCAATGGATGGTCTGCCGGAAGTGCCGCCACCCGAGGCTCGCTGAGCAAGAACGCGCTGGCGACTCGATCGTCCGGAGGCTCGCTGCGCAGGAAGGCCACGTGTGTGTCGCCCTCGTCGAGGCCGGCCAGCGGTGTCATGGTGCGGACCAATTCGACCTGCGCACCCGGGCACGTCTCCTCGAACTCGCGCACGATTTCCGCCGTGTACACCCCGGCCGCGGTCCAGGTGAAGCCGACTCGGAGCACGATCCGTTGCCCGCGAACGGCATGCTCGGCCTCTCGAATGGTCGTCAGCACCCGATGCGCGTACGGCAGCAGTCGGGCTCCGGCCTCGGTCACCGTCACCTGTTGACCGGATCTGTCCACCAGCCGCGCATCGATCAGCCGCTCGAGTTGCGCGACCGTCCGGCTCAGCGCGGGCTGACTCACGAAAAGTGCGTTCGACGCGCGCGTGAAGCTCCCTTGCTCGACGAGGGTGACCAGCGCGCGCAGATGCCGGACCTCGATTCTGCTCCCCGAAGAAACCATCTTGCCCATGCCGCCCCCCAAGTGCGTCACGACACCACCATGAAGAATGAACCGATAACCCGCGCAAACCCAGACCCGACTTCTGGCGCCCCATAAATTCCGACTGGTCGGTCCGATAGCTTCCTATCGTGGCTCGGATGCCATTCGAGCGACTGTGGAGCGAATCGGCTGCGCCCGATTGGGCCACCGCGAGTAACCACCGGATATGTGTTCAGCGTATACACCATGCGATCTTTGCATTGGCTACACCTCGCCGTACAGACCTAGCCTCCTAAATGAATCGAAAAGCCTTGTAACCTATTACCAGTAATGGGGTTGACGTGCGGATCACTGATGAGAAGAGTTTTTCCGAGACCGCGTTGGCGGATACCGGCCACGCTCTGGTAACGGAACTCCGGAACGAAGGGGAAGCGGTCCACCTGCTCGAGTCCCTTGGTTCGATAATTCCGCAGTACGACGGCAAAGTCCGGCATGATGTGACCTATCAGCCCGGATACCAGGATCAGTCCTATTCGCGCAGCACGAATACGATCCGCGCGCATACCGAGGCACCGGGGTGGACTCCGGAACCGCCCCGCTACCTCGCGCTGTACTGTCATCGGCAGGACCGGTTCGGCGGCGGCCACACCGACCTGCTCGATGGCGAGGTGCTGCGCGAACGGCTGCCCGCCGCGGAACTGGACCTCATGGCCGCTATGCCGATCACATTCCCGGGACGAAACGGCTCGATCACCGCGCCGATGTTCGAGACACATGCGGACGGCCGCAAACTGTTGCGGTTCAGCTTCAATCTGTTGACCAGCGGCAGCTACGAAGCGAAATTGACCGAACCGACGCCGGACCCCGCGGATCTTCCGGCGGGCGCGGCGGGAGTTTCCCTTGCCCACCAGGTCAGTGCGCTGTTCGATGAATTCCGGACGCGAATCCTTATTCCGGAAAACGGCCTTTTGATCTGGGATAATCAGCGCCTCCTGCACGCCCGATCCGAATATTCCGACCGGGCGCGCCATCTGACCAGATTCTGGCTCAGCATATAAATGGATTTCTCAACCGCCGCACTTCTGTTGCCGATCGTCGCCTTCGCCGCGGGCTGGATTGATTCCGTGGTGGGCGGCGGCGGCCTGTTACAACTTCCGGCCCTCATGATCGCGGTTCCCGGCGCTCCGGTGGCCACGCTGCTCGGAACGAACAAACTGGCATCCGCCGCAGGCATGTCGATGGCCGCGCTGACGTACACCCGCCGCCTGACCACGAACCGGCGGATCGCGTGGCTCGCCGGGCTGCTCGGCATCGGCGCGGCGGCCACCGGGGCCGCGTGCGCGGGTGCCATGTCCTCGGCCGTGCTGCGTCCGATGGTCCTAGCGGTCCTCGTCGGCGTGCTGGCAATCGTCGTGCTGCGCCCCGGTTTCGGAGCCACCGAGCGGGTAGTACCGAGACCTGTGCTGCGCGGTGTCCTCGCCACCGCGGTCGCGGGACTGGCCATCGGTTTCTACGACGGAATCCTCGGGCCTGGCACCGGCGCCTTCCTCGTCTTGGCGTTCACCGGCCTCATCGGCACGGACTTCCTGCGTAGTTCCGCGCTCGCGAAGATCGTCAATACCGGCACCAACGTGGGGGCGCTGACCGTCTTCGCGCTGCAGGGGCACGTGCTGTGGAGCGTCGGTCTCGGGATGGCCGTGGCCAGTGTGCTCGGCGCGCGGCTGGGCTCGATAACGACGCTCCGGCGCGGAGCCACGTTCGTGCGGGCGGTGCTGATCTGTACCGCGATATCGCTCATCCTCAAGCTCGGCTACGACGAATTCGGCTGAGCCGCAACAAGACCCATGGAAGAAGGGGGACACTGTGACCGCGGCGATTTCCCGCCCGCCGGTCCGGACGTTCCGGGCCTACACCACAAAACACCTCGACGAACTGACCGCGCGAGCCGGACTTTCCCCGGCCGAGCGCCTGGCCGTCAGAGCGGTTGCGACCGTATTGCCGTTCCGCACCAACAGTTATGTCGTCGACGAGCTCATCGACTGGTCCGCCGCACCCGATGATCCGATCTACCGGCTGGTCTTCCCGCAGGCGGATATGCTGCCTGCCGAGGACGTCGCCGCCATCGCGGATCTGCTCAGCGGCGCGGCCCCACGGTCGCAGATCGAGGCCGCCGCGCACGCGGTGCGGATGAAGCTCAATCCGCATCCGGCCGGGCAGCGGCAACTCAACGTGCCCAGACAGGGGACCGAAGCGCTACCCGGCATGCAGCACAAATACCGGGAGACGGTGCTCTTCTTCCCGAGTCAGGGCCAGACCTGTCACGCGTACTGCACATACTGTTTTCGCTGGGCCCAGTTCGTCGGCGAACCCGATCTCAAGATCAGCGGCGGGATGATCGATCGGTTGGTCGCGTATGTGACCGCCCACCCCGAGATCACCAGCGTGCTCATCACCGGCGGTGACGCGATGATCATGAACGAGTCGGTATTGCGTCGGTACGTAGATCCGCTGCTGCGGATCGAGCAACTCGAGTCGATCAGGATCGGTACCAAATCGCTGGCTTATTGGCCGCAGAAGTTCATCGGCGACCCGGACGCCGACGATATGCTCCGTCTGTTCGAACGGGTCCGCGCGGCCGGGAAGAACCTCGCGTTCATGGCGCATTTCACCCACCCGCGCGAACTGGAGCCGCCGTCGGTGGCCGAGGCGATGCGCCGCATCACCGACACCGGTGCGACCATCCGTACCCAGTCACCGCTGATTCGCTCGATCAACGACGACCCCCGGATTTGGGAAACGATGTGGCGCCGCCAAATACGGCTCGGCGCCGTGCCCTATTACCTGTTCGTCGAGCGTGATACCGGGCCGCGGGACTACTTCGCGGTACCGCTCACCCGCGCGTACGAGATCTTCCGGGACGCCTACAAGAATGTCTCCGGACTGGCGCGAACCGTTCGCGGCCCGTCGATGTCGGCCACCCCCGGCAAGGTGTGCGTGGACGGCCTGGTGGAGGTGAACGGCGAGCAGGTCTTCCAGCTGCACTTCATCCAGGCTCGCGATCCGGAGCTGGTCAACCGGCCGTTCTTCGCGAAATACGATCCGGCCGCGGTGTGGCTGGATCAGCTCACCCCCGCGTTCGCCGACCGATTCCCCTTCGAACCGGGCACGCGGGCGGCATGAGATCCCGCCTCGACAAGCGCTGATCCCTCAACGAACGCTGAACACGACCTCCCCGGTGCACCGGGTGAAGCTCACCTTCCCCGACTCGACGAACCGTGCGCCCTCGGCGCGCAACTCGACGGCCGGGCCCGATTCGTACGCGGCGAAGGTCTCCCGATCCGGGAACAGGTAGCGGCTCTCGACGCGCCCGTCGTCGAGCAGGACGACCTGGCCGGAAACGGCCGCGCCGAGCTCGACCACCTTCGCCACATGCCCGTCACGCATCCAGGCCAGGTACTCCGTCCGCGCCTCGTCGCCGGTGAATTCCGCGGTAACCACATATGTGAACATGTATGAAAACTAGTACAGGACAACGGTATCCGGCTCGACCGGAAAATCGCATCATCGACGGTATCGGAACAGATCCGGGCCGCGCCGACCTGATCTGGGCAAATCCGGTTCGGCGTGGCACTATCTGGCAGGTGACATCCGCTACGGAGCAGCACCTGCGTGATCTGGCCCGGTTGCGCCGCGTCCGGGACCGGATCGACCGCGAATACGCGCAGCCGCTGGACGTCGAATCGCTCGCCAGGGATGCGCACATGTCGGCGGGCCACCTCAGCCGCCAGTTCCGGCTCGCCTACGGCGAATCGCCGTACGGCTATCTGATGACGCGGCGCATCGAGCGCGCGATGGCGCTGCTGCGGCGCGGTGATATGAGCGTCACCGAGGTCTGTTTCGCGGTCGGGTGTTCGTCGCTCGGCACCTTCAGCACCCGTTTCACCGAATTGGTCGGCGTCGCGCCGAGCGTCTACCGGCGCGACGCCGCGCTCGCGACTGCCGGGATGCCGTCGTGCGTCGCGAAGCAGGTAACCAGACCGATCAGAAATCGAGAAGCTCCGGTTACCTCACAGCAACTAACGTGACCGTCATGGATATCAGCATCGACGCCAGCTTTCTTCCGCAGCGGGATCCGGACGCCGCGCTGGAGTTCTATCGCGACATCCTCGGTTTCGAAGTGCGCAACGACGTGGGTTACAACGGGATGCGCTGGATCACCGTCGGCCCGGTCGGTCAGCCGGATACCTCGATCGTGCTGTATCCGCCGGAGGCGAATCCCGGTATCACCGAGGACGAGCGCCGGGTGATCGCGGAGATGATGGCGAAGGGCACGTTCGGGCATATCATCCTGTCCGCCAAAGACCTCGACACCGTCTACGAAAAGGTGCGGGCCCGCGGCGCCGAGGTGGTGCAGGAGCCGACCGAGCAGCCGTACGGGGTCCGTGACTGCGCGTTCCGTGATCCGTCGGGCAACCTGGTCCGCATCAACGAGCAGAGCTGACGCACTCGATCGAGCGGAATATTCGACGGCCGGACCTGGTTCGTCCCCGTATGCAGATAGGTGTGAACACCTTCGTCACCGATGAGGGCATCAGCGGTCCGAAACTCGGCGTCGCGCTGGAAGAGCGCGGATTCGAATCGCTGTTCGTCGCGGAGCATTCGCATATCCCGGCGAGCAGACAGAGCCCCTATCCCGGCGGCGGCGAACTGCCGCGGGTGTATTACCGCGCGATGGATCCGTTCGTCGCCCTCGGCGCCATCGCGGCCGTCACCGAGCGGCTGGTGCTCGGTACCGGGGTCACCCTGCTGATCCAGCGCGATGTCATCCACACCGCCAAGGAGGTCGCGACGCTCGACGTGATCTCCAACGGCCGCGTCGTCTTCGGCGTCGGCGTCGGCTGGAATCTGGAGGAGATGGCCGATCACGGCACCGACCCGCGCACCCGCGGCGCGCTACTGGACGAGCAGCTGCGGGCAATCCGGCAGATCTGGACCGAGGATCTCGCCGAATTCCACGGCCGCTTCATCGATTTCGATCCGATGTACGCCTGGCCGAAACCCGTCCGGCAGCCACCGATCTACATCGGCGGCGGGGAAGCCGCGGTGCGCCGGGCGATCCGGCACGGTGCCGGCTGGCTACCGATCGCGGTGACCGATCCCGCCGAGGTGCCCGCGCAATTGGCTCCGCTCGCGGGCCGGGATCTGCCGATCACGGTTCTCGGGGCCGCGCCGGTTCCGGCCCTGCTCGACGCGTACGCCGAGGCCGGGGCGGAGCGGGTGACCTTGGTGCTGCCGGGCCTCCCGGAATCGGAAACCCTGCGCACCCTCGACAAATTCGCGAAGGTCGCCGAGCGCTACCTGAGCTGAGCCCGCCGACCCGCCGGTCGGGCTGCGCCGCAATTCCGCAATCGGACAGCTACCTTGAGCACATGCCGGATACGGATGCCGACGGCCCGCCAGCGTACGGCGCGCTGGATTTCCTCACCCGGCTGACGGTGGCGATGCTGGAATCGGGATCCGCCACCGACGCCGTGGTCGACTCGGTCGGGCGCTGCGCCGTCGCGCTCGGCGTGCGCGGCGCGACCGTGGTGACGCTCGGTCGCGTCGTGACGATCGACCATGCGGTCGGCAATCGACATGCCGTCACCCGGGTCGCGATGGCGCGATCGCTCGATATCTTCGACTGTGACCGGATGCGGCGGCTGGATCGGGTCGCGAAGACGGTCATTCGGGAACGGCCCGAAACGGCAAGGGCCACCGCATTATTGGCGGATGCACTGCGCGCCCGGCCGCCGTGGCCGTGGTGGGTGGTGCCCGGCGGCGGCGCGCTGCTCGCGGTGTGCATCGCGCTGCAGGTCGGCGGTTCGCCCACGGCGGCGGCACTGGCGGCGGTCGTTTTGATCGCGGTGAATCTGATCGGTCGCGGCGTCGGCAGGCTGCGGTTGCCGTCGATGTACACCGTCGCCGCCCAGTCGGCGGCGACGGTGGGTCTGGGCGCTGCGCTGTATGCGGCCGGGCTGCTGCCGATCACCGGGACCGCGGTGCTCATCGCCACCAATTGGCTACTGCTCATGCCGATTCCGCAATTGCTGCTCATCGCGACCGATGCGGTCGGCACGCGCGGGCTCACCGCGCTGGAGCGCGCGGCGTCGGCGGGTGTGGCCGTGATCGGCATCGGCGTCGGCGGCGCGCTCGCCCTCGCCGCCTCACACCGGGTGGTCTTCGACGGGCCCATCCATTCGGAGCTGCCGGTGCTGCCGGTCTGGCTGGCGCTGATCTTCGCGATCCTCGCCGCGGTCGGCAATGCCGTATTCAACCGGGGCGGACCGGATCTGCTGATACCGGCCGCGATCGAGGGCCTGGTGACGGGCGCGATCTATCAGGTGCTCGTCCATGCCGCCGAGGTGAAACCGCTGATCGCCGCGCCGCTCACCGCGGTCGTGCTCGGATTCGCGGCCGGGATCGTCGCCGACCGGTTCCATCTGCCGGTCACCGCGATGGCGTTGATCGGCATCACCGGTGCGCTGCTGCCTGGTCTCACGGTGTATCAAGGACTCATCTCCGAACTGTTCCATCGGTCCGGTTTCGGATTCTTCGCGCAGGCGGTCGGCATCTGCGTCGCGTTGGGGGCCGGTGCGGCGCTCGGGGTCGCGCTTTATGTGCGATCGATCCGGCGGGTGTGAGCGCATCGCGGTCGGCCGAATCCCGGTGCGTTACAACGGCGGCTTGATCCGCGATATGCCATTTGGCGGCACGGCTTCGCGGATGCGGATTTGGTCGGATGACAAAGTTCGGCCGCCGGAGTTGTTCCGCAACCGAATTCGCGGAATTCCCAACGGTATTTCTCGTCGGGATGCCTGGTCGGTGCACCGAACTCCTTGTGAATAGCCCAATGCCCGGGCCGATCGGGCGTGGAAACGTGTCGCGCGTGAGATATGCGGCGTGGCATGGAATCAATGGTTGGGCTGCGACGGCTGCGGTGGCGTTCGTTGTTGCGGGTGCTCTGCAGCCCGGTGTCGCGGCGGCTGGACCGCCGGTTTCGGCGGCAACCGATCGACAAGAGCAGCAGTTGGCGACCCGTGACGGGGTCGCCGTGTCGTATGTGAGCTTTCGGCTGCCGTTGCCGGATAACGCGCCACCGCACCCGGATTCGTGCGACCGAGCGGGTTTCCTGCGCTACCGGCCGGTGGGCGGGCCCGCGGATGCCCGGGATGCCGACGCGGTGGTGGTCCAGCAGCAGGGGTTCACCGGCGGTGCGATGAATTCGGATGCGGTGGCGGCGAATACGGTTCGCTCGGCGAAGGCGTCGGGGCGTTCGGTGGAGTTCTGGGCGTTGGCCCGGCGTAGCCAATGCCTGGATGAGACAACGGGTTTCGACTACGCACTGCGCACGGGCAACTACCTCGACGCGGTCGACTACTACTTCAACGGCAAACCGGTCGGCGGTCGAACGTTCCCGGGTTTCAAGAACTCCGGCGATCTGGCGATCCTCGACTGGATGGGGCTGGAACGGGTTATCCGCGACCAGTACGAGATCATGCTGGCCGAGATGCCGGATCAGGCTGAGCGGCAACGCAAGTACGTGTGCACCGGGATCTCGATGGGTGGATTGGTCACCGGATTCTTCTCCGATTGGGATTTCGGCGGCGGCGATCCCGCGACCGCGGGCTACAACCAGTGCGCCGCGTTCGCCGCGCAGGACACCATGGTGTCATCGGATCCGGCCGCGATCCAGAACACCCCGTTCTTCCACGACATCACCGACGCCATCGTCGGCCCGATCAACGGGCTGGTGAAGGCCGGGCTGGACAGCGGCGTCCTGCCGTTGCGAATCCTGGGTCCGACTCCGGTGATCGGCACCAAGGCGCTACTGCTCTACCGGCTCGCGGGGCTGGCGGCATATCTCGAGCCGGACGCGGAAAGCCAACTGCTGGCGCATATTCCGCGTGATCCGGAGATCGAGGCGACGCTGGCGTTCATGTCCGGTCAGAGCTGGGGCGGGGTGATCACCGGCAGCGACGGCACGCTGCGCGACTACCGACTCACCAATACCGCGTTGCTGGGCAGCCTGATCGACAACAACTCCGGCAACTTCGCGCTCTTGCAGCAGGGCGTCGGTGCGCTGTCCGGTGGTCCGGTGGCCGAGAAGACATTCCCGAATCCCGGTGGTGTGGCACAGATTCCGGTGTTGGGTAACTTCCTGCGGATGAGCACGGGGCCGCAGACCCGAGTCGCGCCGACCGATCACAACGTCCTGTACACCTGGCGCAACTACAACGACGTGGCGGGCATCCCGTGGACCGCGCCCAACCATGAGATCGCCGATATCCGAGAAGTGGCCCGCCAGTTGGGTTCCGGTGGCCCGGCCGCCTATTGGGAGAGTTACTTCCCGCTGCGGGTGGTGCTCGACATCGCCGCGGGCTACGGCGGCGCACGCGGCGGTGATATGTCGAATCTGCGCTACCACAATATGAGTCGCACCAAGCCGAACCTGGTGCTCTACGCCGGTGACAGCGTGGTGCAGTACGGAATGACCTGGCTGCCCAATCCGCCACTGGCACAGGTGGAATCCCTGCCCGGCTACACCCATATCGACTCCATCGGCGCCGCGGCGGTGCAGAACAACGGCAAACCCGACTACAGCGGCCAGTACCTCGCGGAATTCGTCAGAAGCGTTACCTGATGAGGTTTGTGCATTCGACCGCGCCGAAGATTGGCAATGTGCACAAATATCCTTGTCGGACTGCTCATTGCGCCACCGGGTTTGGTCATGCAAACAATATGCGGTGAGTGATTCCCCGGTACTCGATGAATTTTCCGAGTACTTCCGTTCGTCGTTGCCCGCCATCGCGCGCGTCATGATCGTCGGTGTGCTCGACGCGGTGCCCGACTATCGCGCGCTGCCCGATGATTTGGTCGGTGAGGAATTGCCGAGGGCGACCGAGGCGAACCTGCGCCTGTTCCTGCGGTCGGTGCAGGAGCAGCGGGTGCCGCGCCAGGACGAACTGGCCGAACTGATCGCCATCGCGGTGCGCCGGGCGCGGGCGGGAATGGCGCTGGACACCGTGCTTTCGGTGTATCACCAGGGCGCCGCGGTGGCCTGGAACGCCATCGCGTCGGCGGCGCGAACTCCGGAACAGCGCGAGCAGCTGCTGGCCGCGGTGCCGTTCATCCTGGGCTATCTGGGCGCGGTGACGCCCGGGGTCGCGGCGGCATACGTGCGGGAGCGCCAGGATCTGCACTGGGAGCAGCGCGAGGCCAAACGCGCGGTGGCGCAGGCGCTTTTGCAGGGCAACCCGGTCGAGCTGCTGGCCGAGCGGTTCGGCATCGCGCTCGACGGCGGTTTCCACGTGCTGGTCTTCCGGCTGGCGGCCGAGCCCGATGACGAACCCGGCGGCGTCCGGCCGGTGCTGCGCATCGCGCAGACCGAGGTGGACGCGCTCTCGCCGCGGGCGCTGAGCGTGCTGGAGCGCGGCGGCGGCACCGTCCTGCTGCCGACGGCCGAAAGCGATGCGGCCGCGAAGCTGAGCGGATTCGTGACCAGGTTGTCGGCGAATGCGGGCGCGCGCACTGTCGCTGGTCTGGCCACCGCCGCGAGCGTCGCGGACGTCGCGACGGGCGCGGCGGAGGCCGCCGAGCTCGCGCTGCTGGCCCGCCAATTGCGCCGTCCCACCGGCATTTACCGGATGAGCGAGCTGGCGCTGCAATATCAGCTGGCCAGGCCGGGGCCCGCGCGGGCGTGGCTGCTGGGCCTGCTCGCCCCGCTGCTGGCCCATCCGCATCTGCTGGAGGCGTTGCGCGCGTTGATCGCCCACGACTACAACCGGCAGGAGGCGGCGGCTTCCCTTGTGTTGCATCGCAATACGCTCAACTACCGACTGGGCCGGATCGCCACGATCACCGGATACGATCCGGGAAGGCCGGATCACGCCCAGCTTTTCGCCGCCGCGCTCACCATGCGGGATCTCGCCGACGCCGACTGATCACCCCAGTTGTCGCCAGTCGAGATGATCACGCCGGATGTGGTTCAACTTTGTCATGAATTCCACATTTGACGCGCGCGGTCGGTCGTTCGGCGATTCCGGGATGCGCGAGGGCGGTATCGGACTCGGGCGGAGTGAGACATGAACGTCCGGCGAATATCTTCGGCGGTCTTCGGACGCGGCCGGGCAGCGCGAAAAGCGAACGGCCGGCGAATGCGCTTGGCGGCGATCGGAATCGGGCTGCTGCTCGGCCTGACCGGATTCGCCCCCGCCGCGACGGCGCGGGACAACAGCACACCGGCGGACAGCACCTGCGCGACCAAGCCGCGCCCGACAGGTCAAGTGCTGCAAGGCTATTGGGAGAACTGGGACGGCGCCTCCAATGGCGTGCACCCCGGTATGGGGTGGATCCCGATCACCGATTCCCGCATCGCCGGACACGGCTACAACGTGATCAACGCGGCGTTCCCGGTCATCGAATCGGATGGCACCGCGCTGTGGCAGGACGGGATGGACCAGAGCGTCAAGGTCGCGACCCCTGCGGAGATGTGTCAGGCCAAGGCGGCGGGCGCGACCATCCTGATGTCCATCGGCGGCGCGGCGGCCGGTATCGACCTCAATTCCAGTGCGGTCGCCGACCGGTTCATCGCGACCATCGTGCCGATATTGCAGACCTACAACTTCGACGGCATCGATATCGACCTGGAAACCGGCCTCACCGGCTCCGGCGACATCAATACGCTGTCCACCTCGCAGGCGAACCTCGAGCGGATCATCGACGGCATCCTGGCGCAGATGCCCGCCGGCTTCGGCCTGACCATGGCGCCGGAGACCGCCTACGTCACCGGCGGCAGCGTCACCTACGGCTCGATCTGGGGCGCGTACCTGCCGATCATCAAGAAGTACGCGGACAACGGCCGACTCTGGTGGCTGAACATGCAGTACTACAACGGCAGCATGTACGGCTGCTCCGGCGATTCGTACCAGGCGGGGACCGTCCAGGGGTTCACCGTGCAAACGGATTGCCTGGCAACGGGTTTGACCGTGCAGGGCACCACCGTCACCGTGCCGTACGACAAGCAGGTCCCCGGCCTGCCCGCACAACCGGGCGCGGGCGGCGGCTATATGTCGCCGGATCTGGTCGCGCAAGCGTGGAACCATTACGGCTCGGCGCTGAAGGGCCTGATGACCTGGTCCATCAACTGGGATGGCTCGCGGGGCTGGACCTTCGGCGATAATGTCCGGTCGCTTCAGGGTCGCAGCGCGGCGGCGGGCTGACGGCCGGAGGCGGCGAGCCGTCCGGCGAATTCGGTGATCGAATCCGGATCGGTATTGCTGAAGCTGACCCGGATGGTGCCGCGGTCGTCCGGCATGAACGCGGTGCCCGGGATGACCAGGGTGTCGTATTCGAGAATCAGCTCGCGCACCACATCCTCGGTGGACCGCCCGGCGAACGGATGCCGTATCCAACCGAAAAATCCACCGGTGGAAAGCATTTCGTAGCCGCCGGGCCGACCGGCCATCACCTCGGTGAACCGGTGCCGCCGCACGGCGATATCGCGGGCTCGGGCGCGCCGCCACGGTCCGGCCGACCGGAGACCGGCCAGCGCGGCCTCCTGGCCGATCCGCGGCGCGCAGATCGCAACGCAGTCAAGCAGTTTGGCGACCTCGGCGCCCAGTTCGGTGGACGCGACCACCGCGCCGACCCGGTAGCCGGGGATGGCGAGATCCTTGGAGAAGCTGTGCAGGCCGACGACGGTGCGGGTCCACTCCGGGTCGGCGAACAGCGGATGCGGCGGCTCGGTGGTGTCGCGGAACGAGCGGTAGGTCTCGTCGAGGATCAGCGCGATATCGTGGCGCGCCGCCACCTCCGCCAGCGCCGCGATCCGCTCGGGCGGCACCGTGACGCCGCTCGGATTGCCCGGCGTCACAACGAGTATCGCCCTGGTGCGCGGGGTGATCAGCGCCTCGGCCGCCTCGGGTCGCGGAATCAGATCGGGGCCCGGATCGAGGTAGACCGGCGTGATGCCGGTCATCCGCAGCCACATGTCGTGGTTGAAGTAGTACGGCAGGCTCAGCACGATCTCGTCGCCGGGCGCGGCCAGCGCCGACGCGACCAGACAGAAGGCCTGGTTGCACCCGGCGGTGATGATCACGTGTTCTGGACGGACCAGGCCGCGGTAGTCGGCGGTCAGCTCGGCGGCGAACGCCTCGCGCAGGGCGGGTAGCCCGGCGGTGGCCACATAGGCCGCGCCGTGCGGGTCGCGCGCGGTGGCGGCGATATGCTCGACGACCTCGGGGGCGGGCGGGTACTGCGGCACCGCCTGTGCCAGATCGAGCAGGTCCAGCCGCCCGGCGCGCTGGCCGAGCAGGGCGTGCGCGCTGGCGATCGGCGAGTAGATGGCCTCGATTGCCAACGGGTTCAATCGCATACCGCGCTCCAGCGGTTCGGCCGTCCGAGCCTGGCTAGGTCTGTCATATAAATACCTTCGCACGGATCCGCGGCCGCCCGCCTGCCGCCGGAGTAGGGGCCACCGCGCCGCGTGTTGCGGCAACCTGCCCGCGACCGATATCTGAGTTAGGCTCGATCCACTGTGGCCCAGTGTCGTCGCCACAGGCAGTCCACCGTTGTCCGCCGTTCGGCCGAATGTCCGGAGATCGCAACCATGCCGAAAGAATTCGTCAGCCCGGCCTCGTCCGCGGGGACGGTTATCGAAGAGCATCCAGCGCTGCGCCCGCTGGCCCCGGTGCCGCCGACCGGTCATATCTTCGATATCCGGCGCCGGATGGGGACCGTCGACATGGACGAGCGCATGTGCCTGCGCGTCGACGGTATCGCCCGCCAGCTCCAGGAGGCGGGCGTCGACCACCTGTTCCATGTCGATGCGATGGACGACCATCCGCACTGGATCGTGCGTCGCACGGTGATCGATGTGATCCGGCCGATCGAATGGCCCGCCGAGCTGCGGCTGCGGCGGTGGTGCTCGGGGCTGTCGCCCCGCTGGTGCAATATGCGGGTGCGCATCGACGCCGACAACGGCGGACTGATCGAGACCGAGGGCTTCTGGATCCACATGAACAAGCAGACGATGGGTCCGTCCCGCGTCGCCGACCGGTTCTTCGAGCTCATGTCGAGCACCACCGCCGAGCACCGGCTGCGCTGGCAGCAGTGGCTCACCGATCAGCTACCGTCGGTCGCCGGTACGCGATTCCCGTTGCGCCGCACCGATATCGATCACTTCGACCATCTCACCAATACGGCCTATTGGCACGGTGTGCACGAATCATGCGCCGAGGCGGCCGATCTCATGGCGGGACCGCATCGCTACGTCCTCGAATACAACAAGCCGGTGCGGTTCGGTGAGCACGTCGATATCCACACCGACCGCACCGCCGACGCGCTCACCATGTGGTTCGCGGTGGACGGCGACGTTCGCGCGATCGCGCGGCTGCGTGCGCTTTCCTAGACCGGAAAGTTGCTGCGGAACAAGCCTTTCGGGTCGCGGTGCCGTTTGATGTCGCGCAGCCGGGCCAGGGTGTCCGCGTCGACGGCGTCGGCGGCGCGCTGCCCGGGCGCCAGGAAGCCGAACGGCGTACGGCCGGTCGCATTCTCGCCGAACGCGTCGAGGTAGTCGCGGATCCGGGCCTGGACGTTCGCGGTGTCCTCCGGTCGCATGCGCAAGCCGTGGAAGCCGACGCAGAAGCGTTCGGGCACCGCGCCCGCCGCGCTGTCCGACGGGCGGGTGAGCGCGCCGCCGAGCTGCCGGACCTGCACGCTGATCAGGGGAGATATCGGCCCCGTGAGCAGGGCCCCGATGGCGGGCTCGGTGAGATCGGTCAGCAGCACGGTGTGGTGCAGGCTGGGGCTCGGTCTGGTCGGTTCGGCGGTGATCGCGCCGATATCGTTGAGCGGCAGGATCTTTCGGGTGTCGGCGGTGCGTCCGTCGACGCGCTCCAGCGGTGCGAGCAGCGCTTGCGCGGACGCGGCGTCGCCGAGGTAGGTGACGCTGACGCCGACCATCGGTGGGGCGCTGGGGAATTGGGACAGGCTCCACCACAGGGTCAGCTCGTCGGGCGCGATCGCGACGATCTCCCGGAACGCCGCGAGCACCTGCGGGGCGCGCTCGGCGGGCCACACCATCCGGCCGCCGTACAGGGACGGCACCGGGTGCAGCGCGAATTCGATCGCGGTGACCAGCGCGTAATCGCCGCCACCACCGCGCAACGCCCAGAACAGATCCGGTTCGGACGAGGCGGTGACGCGCAGCCTCCCGCCGTCGGCATCGATGACGTCGAATGCGGTGACGCTGTCGGCGGTCCAACCGAATTCGCGGGAGAACCAACTCAATCCGCCGCCCAACGTGAAACCGGTGACGCCGACCTGCGGCGCGCTCCCGGTGACGCCGGTCAGCCCGTGCGGTGCGGCGGCCTCCTGCACCTGGGCCCAGGAGACCCCGGCGCCGACCCGTGCGGATCGGGTGCCAGGTTCGACGTGAATTTCGTCGATTCGGTTGGTGCGCACCAGGATTGCCCCGTCCAGCGCGTCGGCGGCGCCATGCCCGGTCGGTTGTGCCGCCAGCGTGCGTCCGGTGTCGCGGGCATAGCGGACGAGCGCGGCCGCGTCGTCGGCGTCGGCGACCTCGACGACGGCGCGCACCGATTGCTCGACGGTCAGGTTCCACGGCTGGCGCGCCTGATCGAAATCTCTGTCGCCGGGCAGCGATACCCGGCCGCGGACCGCCGATCGCAACCCGGCGTCGTCGGTAGCTGCCCGGCTGTCCGGTGCGCACGACGCCACCGCGAGTCCGCCGCCGACGGTGAAAAGCTCCCGTCTGCTCGACGCCGGTGTATCTTCGCCCGTGCGACCGGTTTCCATCCATTCCTCCTAGGTGATCTGTCGAGCAACTGTATAGAGCCGAAATGTGCAGTTGCCGGGAGGAAGCCACACGTCGGTGCGAAAATGATCAATCGCTGATCGGAAATTGATCCGCGCGTCGGCGGAAATGGTCTTCTATCAGGTGAATGCGGTTCTCGGTATGTCGAACCGGGCGCCTATCCGATATTTTGCCCCGAAGTTACTTATAGAGCAGCTTTTCCAGCTGAGCGAATGCCGTGGCGGCCGTATTCGGCGTCAGCTGAACACCTTTGATCACCGCGATTATGAGCTCGACCGCCTCGTCCGGATCGACGCGCGCCGACCACGCGCCCGATTCCGTTCCGGCGACGAACAATTCGCGCAGCCAGCGCCGCCAGTTGGCCTCGTGCCGCTCGAGTATCGCCCGCACCGCGGGATCGCGGCGGGCGCGCAGATCGAGTTCGGCGGTGACGACGAACACCTCCGGCGCGTCGGCCAGCAGCTCGCGCAGATGGGTCAGGTAGGTGCGCAGGGACTCGGTCGCACCTTCGGCGGGCGTCACGGCGAACCGGCCGATCGTGTACCGCGCCACCTCGGCGATGATGTCCTGTTTTCCGGGGAAGTGATGGTGCAGGGTCGAGTGGTCGATGCCGACGTCCTCGGCGATCTGCCGCAGTCGCAGACCCTCGAACCCGCCCCGGGCCAGCTGATCGAACGCCGCCCGGACGATCTCGGTCCGCCTGTCCGCCTGTCCGCCCACGCGGCCTCCTCGCTCACCAACCAGTTGGTTGATCGTAGCGCCTGTGGTTGACTGTGCTCACTCAACCAAGTGGTTGGTGGAGGAGGGACTGTTGACTATCGATTGGGCAGACGAACTCGGCGATCAACTGGACTGGCACTGGCGAGAACGCCTGCGGCCCAGGCTGATCGGGCTGACCGATGCGGAGTATTTCTGGGAGCCGGTCCCGGATTGCTGGACCGTGCGCCCGCGCCGCGGCGAGCACGAGATGGGCGGCGGCCGGTTCACCGTCGACTACGCCTTTCCCGCCCCGAGCCCCGCGCCGGTGACCACCATCGCATGGCGACTGGCCCACATCACCGTGCACGTGCTGGCCAAACGCGCCGAAATACATTTCGGCGCAACGCCTGTCGACTACGACACACACGTGTACGCGGGTACCGCCGCCGCGGCCCTCGACCAGCTCGACCGCGCCTATGCCGCGTGGGCGTCCGGTATGCGCACGGCGGATCTCGAACGCGGCTGCGGCCCGGACTCCGGTCCCTTCGCGAGCCGTCCGCTGGCGGCGCTGGTCCAGCACGTCAACCGCGAGGTGATTCATCATGGCGCGGAAATCGCGCTACTGCGCGACCTATATCTGCGTATGGCTCGGTGAAAAATAGTTTTCTAGAACGTATTACAGGTTAGCGAAGAGGAGAAACGATGATGGATAGACGTTTTCGCTTCGGGGTGATCGGTGGACCGGGAGCCCAGTGGCGCGAACTCGCCTGCCGCACCGAGGAACTCGGCTATTCGACCTTGCTGATGCCGGATGGTCTGAGCCTGCTCGCACCGTTGCCCGCCGCCGCGGTGGCGGCCTCGGTCACCAAGACGCTGCGCGTCGGCACCTTCGTGCTGGCGAGCACCGTGCGGATGCCGCGAACGGCGGCATGGGAGGCCGCCAGCGTCGCGGTGCTGACCGACCACCGGCTGGAGTTGGGCATCGGCACCGGGAATCCCTGGATGAACCGGGCGGCCGTCGACGAGCTCGGGATGCCCGAGACCACACCCGCGCAGCGACTGGCCCTCGTCGAGCAGACCGTGCGGCACCTGCGGGAACTGGAGACGACCGCACACACCCCCGTGCTGATCGCCGCAGGCGGCCCGCGCTCTCGAAAACTGGCCGGGCAAATCGCCGATATCGTCACCCCCGCCAACCACCCGCTGGCCGACCGGCAGGAGATCGCGCGAATCGTCGCCGAGATCGACGCGGCCGCCGGACCCCGCGCGGACCGGCTCGAATACCTGATGAACGTCCTCATCGTCGGCGATGCCATACCCCGGCGGCTGGCGCCACTCGCCGGCGACGATATCGGCGCCCTGATCGCGGCCGACTCGTTGAGCCTGTTGCGCGGTACCCCTCGGCAAATGGCCGACGAGATCCAGCGTCGCCGCGACGCATTCGGCTTCTCCTACATCACCGTCAACGAGCTCTTCATCGACCAGTTCGCGCCGGTGGTCGAGCTGCTGGCCGGACGATGAGTAGCCGCTTCGTTGCTCTGTGACCGGCGTTCGCGTTGACGGCGTCGGATGCGGGCCGATTTCCCTGGAGGGTGGTCGAGCTGGCATCCTTCCGGCGTATGCGGCGACTCGGTCGCCTGACCATTTGCCTTTAGGAGTCTGCACAGATGCCTCTCGCCGAAGCCGCGATTCTGGATGCGCGACGAGTGGTCGTCGGGCTGTGGCGTGGGGGCCGGGCCTCGGTGGTGCGGGCGGGTGCGCGGTGACGACGACGCGAGATCAGGTGGGCACCGATCTGCGGAGGTCGCTCGGGCGTCGGCAGATGACGATGCTCGGGCTCGGGTCGGCATTGGGTACCGGACTTTTTCTGGGGTCCGGTGCGGCCATCGGTATCGCCGGGCCCGCCGTGATCGTCGCGTACGTGATCTGCGCGGTGATCGCGGGCATCATCTCGGCGTGTCTGGCGGAGATGACCGCGCGCTACCCGCTGCGCGGCGCGTTCGGTGCGCTGTGCGCGCGGTTCCTGTCGCCGTTCGCCGGGTACGTCGCCCGCTGGTCCTACAGTGCGGCGGCGGTGATCGCGGTGGGCAGCGAGGTGGTGGCCGCGGCCACCTATCTGCGGTTCTGGTGGCCCGGCCTGCCGATGTGGGTGGGTGTCGCGGTGGTCGCCGGGATCGTCGTCGCGATCAATCTGGTCGGCGTCGGTTCGTTCGGCGCGGTGGAATTCGTGCTGTCCAGCGTGAAAGTCATTGCGCTTTCGCTGTTTATCGTCTTCGGAGTGCTGCTGGTATTCGTCGGGCTGCCGCGCTTGGACGCGGTGGGCGTCGAAAACCTCACCGGGCACGGCGGATTCGCGCCGCACGGCTGGGCGGCGGTGTGGCAATCGATGTCGATCGTGATCTTCGGATTCGTCGGCATCGAGCTGGTCGCCATCTCGGCGCCGGAGGCGAAGGATCCGCGCGGCGCCATCGAGGCGGCGATGCGCACGCTGATCTGGCGGCTGGCGTTCTTCTATATCGCGGCGGTCGCGATCGTGCTCTGCGTCGTGCCGTGGACCGACGCCGCGACGGGCGGCGGCGTCCGGTCGAGTCCGTTCGTGCAGGTCTTCGGCGCGGTCGGGATTCCGGCGGCGGCCGCGATCACGAACTTCCTGGTGCTGGTCGCGGCGGTCTCGGCGGCGAACGCCAACCTCTACGGCGCGACGCGATTGATCAACTCGCTGGCGCTGGACGGTATGGCGCCCCGGATACTCCGCGCGACCTCGGGGCGCGGCGTTCCGGTGGCGGCGGTCGCGCTGGCCGCGACCGGCACCCTCGTCGCGGCGGTGCTCACGATGTCGGGCGTCGCCAATATCTATGTGCTGCTCACATCGGTGGCGATTTTCGGCGTGCTGGTGACCTGGCTGTTGATCCTGGTGTCGTACTTGCGTTTTCGCGACGGGGCGCCGCGGACCGGGTTCGCGGCGAAATTGGGTAAGCCCGCCGCGCTGGTCGGCATCGCAGGTGTGCTCGCGATCGTCGCGACCGCCGCCGCGGTGCACATGATGACGATGTCGCTGGTGATCGGGCTGCTGTTCCTGCTGATTCTGGCCGGGGTGTATCGAGCCGCGGGGTTGCACAACCGCTTGCCTGCCGCGACGGACTGATCGTTGGATACCGGCGCGGGCGAGCCCGTGGTGCGGGGCTCGCCCGGCCGTTATTCGTTGTGTGACAATCGGTTACGGGCCGACGGTGATCGGCTGCGACGGATCCGTCGTGTTGTTCAACACGAGGGTGCCGGATACCGATCCGGTCGTGGCGTCCGTCGGACAGATCGGGTCACCGGTAGTCCTGATCGGGGCCGAGACATTGTCGATCGTCACCGTCGGGGGATTCCCGTTGGTGAAGGTGCCGGACAGCGTCACGGGGCCATCCGGTGCCACCACGGTGGTGCAGTTGGCCAGGCCACTGCCCTGAATTACCATGCCGCCCTGCGGAATTGTCAGGCTTCCGGTGATCGTCGACCCGTACTGCACCTGGACCCCCCAGGTGCCGCTGGTGCTCACCGCGATCGTGACCGGCAGGCTGCTGGAGCAGTCACCGATCGTCGGCGACCCGATCTGCACCGACACCGGACCGCTCGCGTTCTGGTTGCCCGGCGCCGCGGGCACGGAACCGTTCGCGTTGACGGTGTTGCAGCTTCCGGTCACTTCGCCCGCGGCGAAGGTCAGCGGGCCCTGGTTGACGGCCGAGACGGCGGCGCCCGCCGGGGTGACCGTTGTCGAGGCGTCGGCCTGAGCCGGGCTCGCGACGGCGACCGCGGTACAACTCGCCGCGGTCAGCGCCAGGCATGTGAAGGTAAATCTGCCGAGCATTACGCACTCCTCGATCAATGAGGGATTAGTCGACGACGGTGATTCCGTCGTCTGAAAAAGATGTGATTAAGATACCGGCGAGAGCGATCCGAGCGGGCGGTCTCAACTGGGGAAAGGTTCCCCAGGAACCGGGAGCTTTATCCGGCGCTTCGGGCCGCTCGAAATAACTCCGGAGAATTAACTGAACCGATGAATTCCCACCGGCAACGAAAGATCTTGGCCGGTGGAAATTTTCGCCGACCCGTAGACCGCGATGAGCACGCGATCATCCGGCCGACGGTGATTCAGCTGGTGGTGGCCAGTGCGTCGTCCTGCGTCGCGGCGCGCGGCCGCGTGGTGCTGTAGCTGTAGTCGTTCAGCGGGAAATGCCGATTCTCCCAATACATTTCGAGCTGAGTCGACGGGCGGAAGGCGGCGCCGTCGCCCTGGTAGTTGATGTAGTAGGTGTTGGAGGTGACGCACCCCTGGGTGAACAGGTGCGTCCGCTTGGCGCGTTCGTCCATGCGGGCGAAGTAGCGGTCGTGCGGAACCTGGCGCACCTCGACCCGGGTGGCGCCGCGCCTGCGGGTTTCGGCGATCACCCTGGCGGCGTGTGCCGAAGTGGACTCGATCAAGGGGATATACGAGCCCGGCGCGTACGCGTACGGGCCGATCACCAGGAATGCGTTGGGGAATCCCGGGACCGAGACGCCCTGGTATGCCTGATACCTGTTGGTGTCCCAGAATTCGCCGAGTTCGATGCCGCCGCGGCCGTATATCGGGTAGGCGGGTGTCGCGCCTTTTTCCATCACCCGGAATCCGGTGGCGCACAGCACCATATCGAATTCGCGTTCGGCGCCGTCCGCGGTGACGATTCCGGTGGAGGTGAACCGGGCGATCGGCGTGGTGTCGAGTTCGACGTGCGATCGGGTGAAGGTCTTGAAGTACACGTTGGAGACCGACGGCCGCTTACAGCCGAGCCGATAGTCGGGGGTGAGCTTGCGGCGCAGTTCCCGATCGCGCACCTGGCTGAAAAGGTAGCCCTTGAGCGCTATTTCACCGATCCCGATGGCCGCACCGGTGAGCCTTGGATAACTCGAAAGGGCCAGGCCGGCGCCGAGACCGGCGTTCACGCCGACATTGCCGACGAACCGGACCGTCTTCTGCAAGGGCGGAAAGTTGAGGACCGAGTTGAGCGCCGGGCCCATCGGGAAGTCCAGCTTGGGGCCGATCCAGATCGCGCGCCGCTGATACACCGTCAGTTGCGCCACCGACTTGGCGAGCTCCGGTATCACCTGCAAAGCCGTTGCGCCCGTGCCTATTACGGCTACCCGCTGGCCCCGGTAATCGTAGGAGTGGTCCCACCGCGCGCTGTGCATGATCTTGCCGGCGTACTCGTCGATACCCGGAATGTCCGGTGTCTGCGGCACTTCCAGGCCGCCGACCGCGCCGATGGTGAACCGGGCGGTGATCTCGTCGCCGTGTTCGGTGCGGATCCGCCACAGATCGGCCGCCTCGTCGAAGGCCGCGCCGACGGCGCCGCAGCCGAGCCGCAGCTTGTCCCGCAGGCCCTGCCGGTCGACGACTTCCTCGGCGTAGCGCTGGATTTCGTGACCGGGTGCGAAGAATCGCGACCAGTTCGAGCGTTGCTGGAAGGAGAAGTTGTACACCGGCGACGGCACGTCGACGGCGACGCCGGGATAGGTGTTGGCGAACCAGGTTCCGCCGACCCTGCCCCATTTATCGATGATGAGGAAATTCTCGACGCCGACCCCGCGCAGCGCGACGCCGGCGCCGATCCCGCCGAGCCCGGCGCCGATGATCACGACGTCGTATTGGGGGATGGTGCGAGAACCGTTGGTGGAACTCATCGTTGAGACCTCTTGTTCAGAATCGTGACGACGCCTCGGCGACGCGCGCGGCCCTGTTGGTGGCCACCACGGGCAGCGCCTCGTAGCTGTAATCGTCGAGCGGGAACCGGCGATGCCCGCGGCGGGCGCGGAAGAATCCGGTCGGCCTGATATAAGTGCTGTCGCCCTGCGAATTTCGGTAGTACGTCGGCACGTGACCGTTGAGTTCGGTCAGGTAGAAGCGCATGGCCGCGCCGTGACGGTAGATATCGCGGTGATACGCGTCGTGCACATCCTGGCGGATCGCCATATAGGTCGCGCCGCGGCGGCGCGCCTCCCGGATGGCGCGCACCGCGTGATCGGCGGTCATCTCGACGAAGGCGTGCCAGCCGCTGCCGGTCCACGAATACGGGCCGACCAGCGTCCAACGATTGGGCAGGCCGGGCAGCGAAACGCTTTGGTACGCCTGCAATCCGTGCTCGGCGTAGAACGCGCCGAGGTCCAATCCGTTCGCACCGACCACCATGCCGGGCAGGTAGGTCTCCGGATCGGAGAAGACGTGGTATCCGGTGGCAAGCACGATCGCGTCGAAGGTGCGCTCGATGCCGTCGGTGGTGCGGATGCCGTTCGTGGTGATCCGGTCGATCGGTGTGGTTTCGAGTGCGACATTCGCGCGGTTGAAGGCGAGCAGGTAGCCGGTATTCGCGGTGGGGCGCTTGGCGATCGGGCCGTAGTCGGGTGTGAGTTTCGCTCGCGTCGCCCGATCGCGCACCATGAGCCGCAGCAGGCCCCGGTATCCGGCGATGGCGGTCGCGTCGGCCGCGCGCATGGCCGGGCGCACCAGCGGCATCGGCGCATTGGAGAGGACGCGCAGTCCGGCGTCGACCACCAGCAGCACCGCGCCGTGGGTCGCGGCCTGTAGGCCGGGGGTGCGCAGGGCGAACTTGACGATGCCGGGAATCCGCGGATTCGGCTTGGGAATACACCAGACCGGGGTGCGCTGGTAGACGGTGAGGCTGCCGACTCGCGCCGCGATGGACGGCGTGATCTGCACCGAACTCGCGCCGGTGCCGATGACGGCGACGCGCCTGCCGTCGATGTCGTAGTCGTGATCCCAGTCGGCGGGCCGCAGGACCTTACCGCGGAAATCGGTGAGCCCCGGAATCCCCGGATCCTGTTTGGGGCTGATGAACGCGCCGACCGCGCTGATCACGAATCGCGCCGTGATCACCCCGCCGTCCGCGAGATGCAGGTTCCACCTGTGGTTTTCGGCATCCCACCGCTCGGCGACCACATGCGTGCCGAATCTGAGGTGCGGGTACAGCCCGAACCGGCGGGCCACGTCGACGTGGTACTGCTTCACCTCGGCTCCGGCCGCGAACAGCCTGCTCCAGTTGGGATTCCGCGCGAACGAGTACTGATACGCGATCGACGGGATATCGACTTCCAGCCCCGGATAATGATTTTCGTGCCAGCTGCCACCCACCTCGTCGGCGCGGTCCAGTATGGCGAATTCGGTGATCCCGGCCTGTTTCAGCTTCACACCCGCCGCGATCCCGCCCGGCCCGGCACCGATGACGACAACCTCGTGGTCGGGGCGCGAATCCCGCACCGCCGCTTCACCGTTCGATGCCGTGGTCACGATTGTCTGGGCCTCTCGGATAAAGTCGGCAGCTGGGCGGCCGCCGCTGATGGACGTTCACGCGCAAAAGCGGCGTGTCACCCAGAGTAAGTCCGTCTGAGACACTATTCAAGACTCGATCTCGGGACCCGGATCGACCTCATCGAGGGCCGTGGTCAAAGCTGTTGAGCGGCTTTTGGAATCGTCATCGGCGTGGTGGAAGATATGGCGGGCGTTGTAGCCCGGCAGTGTCGCGCGGGCGGTCCGGCCCGCCTGGCATGGTGCGCCTGCGCGGCGTGTAAGCGGGCGGCAATTCTCCTGGCCAGCAGGATGATCGCGTGTTCGCGCAGTATGCCGATGCGCTCGGCGCGATCGTCCACCAAGGACAGGTGGTAGTCGTCGTACACCCCATCGGGGTCGCTGAGCAGTTCGTCCAATTCCATCCCGATAATTGCTTGCTCGCGCGTGAGCAGGCGGCCGGGAAGCCAGCTCAGCTGCCAGACATGGCTGCCGTCCTGCGGCATACGGATGGCCCACTCGGGGGTGATATCGCTGGTGATCGTCCAATCGGTGGCGTACAAGGTCATCCGAGGCGCCTCTTCTTCGCAAATGATGATTTTGATTATTCGGGCCGAGGAGTCGGCCGAGCGTGGATTACCTTGTCAGAATGGCGTGTGAATCTCTTGGCGGGGATTCGATTCCCGGGCGGCGGTTTGTTCTTGCACGCAACGCGGGCAGAGCGGTACGAGGCGCGGGCATGCGGCGGGACCGACGGATAAACTGAATTCTCGGTGTGACCGGATAGTGGTCCCCGGAAACGAGTGATTCGTATGACGAATGTTCCGCACGACAACCGGTGTGCGCGGCGCGTGGCTCGTGGGGTGAAAATCGCGGGCGGTTCCGATTACGAGGCGGCGCTCGCGGTACATCGGCATTGCGGGGTGTCGTTGCTCCGGGCACACCGCATTGCCTGCGGTTACACGCTGATGGATGCGGTGGAGGCGCTCAAGGAGGTGCTCGCATCGCGGGGGATGCCCGCCGCGGGCCTACGCCATCAGCGGATGTCGCAGTGGGAGCACGGCCAGGATGTGCCGTCTCCGCACTATTTGGACGCGCTGTGTTTTCTGTATCGCACCAGACCCGACCGGCTCGGATTCGGGCACGACTATTCCGAACCGAGTGGTGTGTTCTCGGCGGATGAATTGCGGGAATCGATGGACCGACGTCATTTCGTGAGTTTTGCCGCGACCGGCGCGATGTTCATGTATGCGCCGCCGGACGGGATATTCGGCGACGATATCGACCCACCGGGTGGTCCGCGGGCTACGGCGGCGTATGTGGGTCTACTCGAGGAACTCACCGAGCAGAACGGTTATCGGCTCTATTCTCGGCCGACGGAGTTCATTCCCGCGCGCATGATCGATCTGGCTCGGGTACAGGCGTGCTTGCTGGCCGCGCCGACCCAGGATATTCAGCGCAGGCTGTATCGGATCTATGCCAAGAATGCCGGATTCATCGCCAGGCGGCTCACCGATATCGCGGGCGCGGGCGACGCGTTCGAGTGGTTCGGCATCGCCCGCCGCGCCGCCCGGCTCGCCGAGGACACGGCGGTGCAGGCCTGGATCGCCGGCTGGACCTGCGACGCATGCGCCTGCCATCGCCAGTTCAAACCCGGCCTGGACGCCGCGCGCGCCGCCCAGTCGATCGGAGTCCGCGATTCGTCGACGGTGCTGGGATACCTCATGGAGGCGGGGGTGCATGCCCGATTGGGGCGGCGCCGCGAAACTCTCGAGGCCGTATGCAACGCCGACCGGTTGTTCGCCGAGCTCCGGGCGGACGACTGCGTTCCCGACGGATTCCATACCAGCGAATATCTGTTGCGCTGGCACCAGGCCAACGCGCTGGCCCTGGTCGGCGCGCACAGCCAGGCCGCGTCGCTGCGCCGGCGGGTGCTCGAGTTTCCGTTGGCCGACCACGATCAGGTCGGACGCGCGCTGCTGTGGCTGGACGAGGCCGCCGCACATATCGACGCGGGTGAACTGGAATGGGGCTGTCACCAGCTCATGACGGTGTGGCAGCAGCTACCGAACGAGATCGGCGGTGGGCTGGTCCCGGAGCGCGTCGTCGAGATCCTGGATGCCCTTACCGTCGGGCGCACCGCCATCCGTCAGGTGGCCGAGGTTCGCCAACTCCTCGAATCCACCGCGGCCGGACGCCTGGCCCTCGCTCGATCGGCTCGACGATAGTGGTGCGCGACGTTCTCATCCGACGACCCGCAGCGCGCCACGGCGGCGGTGGGCCCGGACGGATGCGCAGGTGTACGTGCGCAGCAGCCATCGATCGGTACCGTCGTAACGCGGTTGAAATACCGTGCGGCCGTGGACCGTTCGCCGGTTGTCCACCAGCAGCAGGTCGCCGGGACGTGCGTGGTGACCGATCGCCGCACGGTCGAGGGCCGCGGTCAGCGCGATCATCGCCGCGGCCGCCTGACGGTCGTCGGGATCGGCGGGACGTTGGTAGATCGCGTCGAAGCAGATCTCCGGGTCGTCCTCGGGTCCGGTCAATATCGGCGCGGCGACGAGGTCGACGGGGTGCGGGAGGTCGTGTTCGGCCGAGGGCACCATGATGAACCGCGGCTGACGCAGGACCGCCGTTATCTCATCGGGCAGATCGAGGTTGCGGGCCGACGCCAGCACTGTCGCGGCCCCGGGGTGGCCGCGCAGACACAGCAATCCGAAGTAATCGCAACGGTCGTCGGTGAAACCGTCCTCGACATGCCACTGCAGCGCGGCGGTACTGCCGCCACCGTTCTGGTCGTCCTCGTGGCCGGCTACCGGGACTATGTGTTCGACAAGCCGTCCATCGATCAGTGATCGGAACGTGAACGGCTCACCCAGCGACCAGGAAACCGCCAACAGCAACAGTGCGGCGGCATCGACCACCGGTGTTGACACCGAGGGTGTCCGGGTTGCCGGAGTGGCAGGCAATCCGGCCGCACTCGCGCACAGATTCCGAACCAACAGCACATTGTGTGCGGTGCCGACGGTGCGGAAGCGGTGCAGTGCGCCGATCACACTCGACGGAAGGTAGGCAATGAGACCGGAAGCGACCTCGACGGAATCCTGCGATCCGCGGTGCGCGCAGGCCGCCCGCAGCGCCGCCGTCCACACCCGAGCCGCCTCCTGCCTGCGCAACTTCACGACTTCGCCGGGAACAAGTCGATCGAACATCAGCGATCGCCCCCTGAACATCCGTAAACCGCTGGGCGGTACTTATCGCGTCCGTATTTCGCCTCCGGTACGGCTCGCGGCGACAGCAATTGATTTCCAGCGAATGGTGAAAACTTGAATTTCATGCCCCGGTCGGCACGTTTGGTGGTGTTCGGATTCATAGTGGCTGTCCTTCGGATACGTCTGCGACACATCTGCCGCTACGAACAGCAAATCCGGACAAACCTCGCGTCCGACACCTGTTCGGACAGACCGGCGGATCCGCATTGCATTTCCGGACCGTCCGGCGGACATCGAGCAGACACTGCCGGACAATTGATGACGTGCGACGAAGGGGCGCTGGTGAAGGGGGGAAGTGCGTAATGGCCGCGATTCCGAACCGGGCGGTGACACGCGAATACCTGGCGAGGCTCACCAACCAGACCGAATTCGGCGGTGCGCTGCGCAGAATCCGGGAAGCGGCCGGCCTTTCGATTCGTCGGCTCGAACGAAAAGCGGCCGACCGGGCCAACGGCGGGCCGCACCGTTTCGTCGGTCTGACGAAGAATCTGATCGAGGACATGGAGAAGGGGAAACGGCTCGAAGGTAACCCTATCGGCGCGGCGAACGACAACAGGCTGGAGATCTATTTGTGGTGCTGCGGCGTACCCCGGGAAGACCTGCCCGCATGGCTGGAAACACGCCGCCGGATACGCCGCGCGGCACTGCGACCGGAACATGAGCCCGCCTCGGATGTCGCGACTCAGCTGCGTCCGGCGGTCAAGACGGCCCTGCGTCGCGACGTGGGCACCTTCATCGGACGCGACGCCGAACTCCAGCAGATCCTGGCCGCGGCCGCCACCGACCGCGGACCCCGGATCTACACCATCGATGGCATGCCCGGTATCGGGAAGACCGCACTTGCGACCCGGGCGGCGCACCTGTTGGTGGATCAATTTCCCGACGGCCGGTATTTCGTCGAATTGCACGCCCACACCGCGGATCGCGCGGTGGCCGAGCCGACGGATGTGCTGGCCGGCCTGTTGATCAGCCTCGGAGTCGACACCGATTACATCCCCGACAGTCTGGAAGGGCGGCGCGACCTGTGGCGCGACCGGCTGACCGGTAAGCGAGTGCTGCTGATCCTCGACGATGCGCGCGATGTGGCGCAGATCGAACCGCTCCTGCCCGCCGCCCCCGAATGTCTGACGCTCGTCACCAGCCGACGCAGGCTGATCACCCTGGACAACACGGTCCCGGTGGCGCTGGACATCCTCGATCCGCGCGCTGCCGCAGAGTTGTTCGCCGCCCTGGCGCAGCCCACCGCGGACGGCGACGCGGATCGGGCGGCGGTGGCGCGGATCGTCCGGCTGTGCGGATATCTACCGCTGGCGATCACGCTTTTGGCGGGCCGTTTGGCGCACCATCCGACGTGGACGATCGCCGAACTCGCCGACGAATTCAGCCGGGCAACGGATCGTCTCGGCGAACTCGATGCCGGTGACCAGGTCGTCCGCGCCGCGTTCGACCTGTCATACCGTGACCTGCCGTCCAAGCATCGCCTGCTGTTCCGCCGGTTGGGTCTGCACCCGGGCCCCGACTTCGATGCGCATGCCGCGGCCGCGCTGGTCGGCGTCGATGTCGCCACGATGCGATGGGACCTGGATTCGCTGTATACCGACCATCTCCTCGACGAGCCTGCTCGGGGCCGCTACCGCCTGCACGACCTGCTGCGCGAATTCGCTCGCGCCCTCGCCGACGCCGAGCCCGGCGGCGACAGCTCCCGAGCGCAGGAACGGTTGCTGGACTATTACCAGTACACGGCCGCCGCGGCGGATCGCTGGCTGACCCGCTGGACGCGCACCACCAGCGAGCGTGGCGACCCTCCGGCCGGCCGTAGGGTCGCCGCACGGACATTCGGCAACGAGATCCAGGCATTGGAATGGATGCGCCTCGAACGGGAGAACCTGCTGGCCTGTCTCGACACCCTCGCCGACAAACACCCGACCCGGGTGATCGCCTTGGCCGGAGCGCTGGCCGGACTACTGGACCGCGACGGACCTTGGCCACTGGCAGGCAAACTGCATCAACGTGCCGTGGGTGCCGCACGTGGTCTCGGCGACCAACTCGGCGAGGCCTGTGCGCTCAACAATCTGGGCGGCGTGCACTGGCGCGCCGGGAATTATCCGGCGGCCATCGACCGCTGCGAGGCGGCACTCACCCTGTACCGCAAACTGGACGACCGGCTCGGCGAGGCGAATGTTCTGAACAACTTGGGCACCATTCACGGTGAAACCAGCGACTATTCGAGGGCCGCCGGTCTGCATCGACAGGCGTTGACCCGCTATCGCCGACTCGGTAACCGGCTCGGCGAGGCGAATACGCTGAACAGTCTGGGCACCATTCATGAGAAAATTGGGGAATATCCGAAGGCCGGGGATCTGCATCGGCAGGCGTTGGCTTTGTATCATGAGTTGGGTAATCGCCTCGGCAAGGCGAATGCGTTGAATAACCTCGGAATTGTCCGCGCTCGGACGGGTTTGCACAGCGAGGCTGTTGATCTGCATCAGCAGGCGTTGGCTTTGTATCATCAGTTGGGTAATCGCCTCGGCGAAGCGAATGCGTTGAATAATCTCGGTATTGTTCGTACTCGGACGGGTTTGCACAGCGAGGCTGTTGATCTGCATCAGCAGGCGTTGGCTTTGTATCATCAGTTGGGTAATCGCCTCGGCAAGGCGAATGCGTTGAACAACCTCGGAATTGTCCGCGCTCGGACGGGTTTGCACAGCGAGGCTGTTGATCTGCATCAGCAGGCGTTGGCTTTGTATCATCAGTTGGGCGATCGCCTCGGCGAAGCGAATGCGTTGAACAACCTCGGAATTGTCCGCGCTCGCACCGGTCTGCGTGCCGAGGCCGTGGACCTGCACCAACGGGCTCTCGCTCTGTTCCGCCAACTCGGCTACCGTCGCGGCGTGGTCGAGGTTCTCGTCGATATAGGCACGTTGTTGCTCGATACCGGTGCGCCTGATGTGGCACTCGGCAGGTTCACCGAGGCCCTCGCGGTCGCCCGTGAGCTCGGCAGTCAACTCGAACAGGCGCACGCCCTGGAAGGTATCGCTCGGTGCCGAGTGGGCATGGGGGCGGAGGGTGATCTCGCGGAACTCCGCGAGGCGATCGAAATGTATGCGCGTATCGGAGCCCCGGAGGCAGCGGCGGCCGCCGCGTACCGGTCCACATTGCGGCACGGCAGGTCCTCCGCCTGATGGCCGTCAGCCGGCCGAAGCCCCTTCGCCCGGTGCCCGCGCCGTACCCGGAGCGGTAGCCGTGAGTTGATCGAAGAGGTAGCGATCGACCGACATGCGAATCGCCCAGGCTCTGCTGCGCTGCAACCGTGCACAGAGATCGGCCAATCGTGCCGAGGTCGGCGCATCGAGATGGATATCGACGGGCACGCCGACCCGGGTATCCGATCCGTCGTGCACGATGGCGCCCGTCAGCGGGTCGAAATCTCTGGATTCGACGATGCCCGCGTCGGATACCCGATACGTGCCTGCGTCCACTCTTTCGGCCGGTGCTCGGATTTCATCGTCGGCATCGAAGTAATCGAGCATCGCGACGACGGCCGCGCAGATCATTTCCTCTTCCGAGGCGGAGTGCGCGCGCGCCAGTGGGCCCACAAGCGATATGGCGGCTGACGTGAACATTACGGTGAGTCGTGTTTCGGCGGTGTAGCGCTTCATGAACGGCGCACCTCGTCTTTCGGCCATGTGGTGAATGGCTTTGTGGCGCAATGTCTTTGCTTCACAATTGAAAGGCTGATGCGACAACACACCAATAGGTATGATAGCACGCTGATCGCTGGAAATGCCATGAGATGCGTATTCTCATCGCGAAATGCGTTCTCGCCCCGGCGAATCCGCTAGACCGAGTGCGCGGGTGTTGGCCGTCCGAGATGTGCCTCCATACCCGGTGTCGGCCTTCGGATGGCCAAACCGTCGGCAACGAACGCGGGTACGACCGTGAACCCGCATCCGGCCAGTCCGCCGAGGTGCAGCACGCCGATGTGTCCGGTGATGCCACGCGGGACCCATTCGGCGATGGCCCGTTCGGCGGAGGGCCGAAGCCCGTACCAATACCGAATTTCACTGCCCGCCAGGGCGGGGCCGAACGCCGGAAAACGCTCGAATACGCGGTCCCTGATCTCCCGGACCGCCTCGGTGATATACCCGGGAGCGCGTGCGGGGTCGGCGAGTCCTCGCTCCAGTTCGTCGTATTCCTCCGGTTCCGTGACGAGCCGTCCGGACGCGCCGCCGAGGCATACGTGGCCACATGCACGATGAGGGATGCTGTAGGTCAACTCGTGGTCCCGATCCTGGTCCATCAGGACAATCCGGTCGAACGGCGCGGGCACTTTCCGAATATCGACGAGAAGTAATATCCCGAGATCTCCTTCGATTCGTTTGTCCCCGAGTAAGAATTGTGCGCGATCACCCGCGGCGACGCAGGCGATCTCGGCACCGAATTCGGCGGTGACGGCCAGTAGCTCGCCGAGGTCGCGCAGATGGAGCAGGCGGGTCGTGACACCGGGAAGTTTTTCTACCGCGGCGTACAGCTTGGGCATGAGAGAACAGGTGGAAATAATGGATCCGTCGTCGAGAAAATTGGCTCGACGATAGAAGGGCGCCGAGTAAGCGGTCGGATCCGATGACATCGCGGTGCCCGGATGTCCGGCCGGGATATGCACACCGCGTTCACGTGTGAGGTAAACGCTTTCGGTGCGGGCAAGGAAATTTCCGAAACCGAGCTCGGTCAGCATGGGCCAGTTCAGGAAAGATCGTCGCGCCCATGTGGCGATCCTGGGATCGCCATGCAGGAATGGCATGTGCCAGCCGGTGGCACCGAAACTCGCGATGCGATGATCATGTCGATCGGCGATCCACAGAATCTGGATGGGGCTGGACGCGCGGCGGGCTGCCGAGAATAAGCTGTACACGATTTGGTGGCCGACGATTCCGTGGCCTACCACGACCACCCGCCCGGTGCGCAGCGCGGTCTCGATTAACGACTCCGGCTCGCGATCCTCGATGTGCTTGAAGCTGACATCGGCCATGGCGAGCACCTCTTCCACCGCATCAAGGGTCCTCACGTGCAAGACCCCGATTCCTCGATGCTGTCCCAGCTCAGAGTGGATGTCAAGCGGTACTGAACCGTGCTGGCCGATCCGGTAAGTCCCACTTGATGTGTGATACAGTTCATACTCCTTGCCGCGCCTGGGTGGGAAATCTGGAGAGGGAAAGCCATGCGCGAGGTGAAGCTGGCCGCGACGCTGAAGCGACTCGTCGACGAGGGGGAATTCCAGGGCAATCGCAGGCAGGTCTGCGCCGAGCTGAATATTACTCCGGCGGCATTGTCGCAGTACATCAGAGGGCAGACGATGCCGAGTGTGGAAAAGCTGATCGCAATGGCGGACCTATTCAAGGTGTCGCTGGATTTCTTGATGTTCGGCGAGGATACTGTCGCCGGGCCGGGCGGTGTCCTCGAATATGGACCAATCGCCCGCTACATGGAGGTGAGTATTTCCTCGATACGTGCCGACATTGCCGCGGAGACCGCCTTCGTCGCAAAAATCGGAACGATCCTGACCGATCAGATCACGGAGGCGGCCCGGACCGCTGCCCGGCGGGCGATGACGCTGCACGGGATGCTCGACCGAGTGCAGATTCTCGAACTCGAGCGTTTCAGTGAAGACAGCACGATCGTCACCGGGAACCTCGATGACGATATCGTCGAGGTCAACAGCGATATCGAGCGGGGTATGGCCGCGGGCAACTTCATCACGGTCGTTGCCGAGAACTTGGCGAAGAAACGACGCTACCACTTCGTCCTGTCGCCGGATATGCCCGATCGTGAGCAGGTGGCCCAGCGATATCGGACGCTGCTGCTCGGGAAGGGGCTGAGCCGCAAAGATCTGGAACGTTGCCGATTCAGCGTCGCCGCCAGCAACCTATTCGTCGGCTTCGGGTTGTACACGCTGGATGTCGACGGTTTGCGCCGGAAGAGCCCGGTATTATTCCAATACGTCGAGCCTTATCTGGGCAATGGCGGCAGGGTCGGTTACATTGAACCGCCATCGTCGCCGTTCCAAGCTTTTTTCTTGATGGACCGGGGACGCCAGCAGTCGGCGTCCGAGGCGTTGGCACGATTGTGCCAGTAACCTGCCTCGACGACCGAAGGCCGCCTATATGAGTCTGCTCCGCCGGACGAGTTACTACATTCGCCCCGATCTCGCGGTTGCGTCGAGGGCGCACGCGGAGCAAACGCGGCGACATCGCCCAGTACGGGCGGTAGTCGAGGTGGTCAACCGTTGATTCCGGGTCTCACCTCCGGCGAGGTAGTGGCACTGACCGAGCCGGAGACGGCACACGTCTGGGATTCGGCGCTGCGGGCGGCGTATAAGCAGGCGGATCCCGCCGAGTCCGCCGCCGATCTGATCGCCGATCTGCCCCGGCGCCTGATCGCCGCCCTGCTTCGGTTTCGTGCCGTCGGCACGACACACAACGCGCTGTTGCTGCGGGGCATGTGCGGGGACCTGGCCGAATTGCCGACCACCCCGGCCACGGTGACACCGGGCGCGCTGCCGCCCACGGTCGGGGCCGCCGAATTGCTGCTACTCGCCGTGTCGTTGCTGCTCGGTGAGCCGTTCACGTTCCGGGGGCTGTACGACGGGCGGCTGGTGCAGCATGTCATCCCGGTCCCGGGGCACGAGAGCGCGCAATCCAGCGCGGGCAGTGCGTCGATGTTGCAGTGGCACGTCGAGGACGGTTTCACCGACGACCGCTGCCACTACTTCGGCCTGCTCTGTCTGCGCGGCCATCCAGGAGCCGTGACGATGCTCGCGCCCGCCCGGAATCTCGATCTGGCCGCCGATGTCGCGGCCGTGCTGCGTGAGCCCCGGTTCATGATCGCCGCCGACATCGCCCATGACGGGCCCTGTCATACCGCACCGGTCATCGGACCGGTGCTGACCGGACCGGACACCGACCCGGAGATCTGTTTCGATGCGATCTATCAGCAGCCGGCCGACCCCGCCGATCGTCCGGCGGCCGCCGCGCTGACGGCGCTTTCGGCCGCGCTGGATCGCGCCACGATCGGTCACGAACTGCGCCCCGGTGATGTGCTGGTGGCCGACAATCGCCGAATAGTCCACGGCCGCACCCTGTTTCATCCACGCTACGACGGTTTCGACCGATGGCTGCTGCGCGCTATGACGTCGGCCTCGATCGAGGCGCAACGTCGCCGTGGTTCGGTCCGCCTGGTCGGCTGACGCCGCCGGACGCCACGATTGCGCCCCTTCCCTTCCGAAAGGACCGTTTTGTGACGTACTCGGCCACGCCGCGGCCTGCCCCTGCCCCGCCTATGGCCGAGCCCGGTCCGGTGGAATCACATGACGAATTCAGCCCGCTGCTCGAGGTACTCGTCGGCACCGCGGAAGGTGCGCGAATACCGCCACTGGACCGTTCGGCATGGCTGAATCTCTATCCGGATCTCGATGCCGCCGAGCTGGCCGGTGTCGAGGTCGGCGCCTTTCCGCCCCGGGTGCTCGCAGAGGCCGCCGAGGATCTCGACGGACTCGCCGAGCTGCTGGAAGGCCTCGGGATTCGGGTGTTTCGGCCGGCCCCGGTGGCACATGAGCGCGAGTTCGGTACGCCGCACTGGCGTACCAGCGGCTTCTATTCCTACTGCCCCCGTGACCTCGCGCTGATCGTCGGCTCGACCATTATCGAGGCGCCGAGTCCTATGCGGGCGCGGCTGTTCGAACTCGCGGGCATGCGAGAGCTGTTCCAGCAGCGCATGCTCGCCGGATCGGTGTGGATCGCGGCGCCGCAGCCGCAACTGCGGGACGACTTGTTCCCCGACGACGGTCACGGCCGGGTCACCTTGGGCGAGACCGAACCGGTCTTCGACGCCGCGAACGTCCTGCGCTGCGGATCCGATCTGTTCTACCTGGTATCGGCCAGCGGCAACGAACTCGGCCATCGCTGGTTGCAGACCACGCTGTCCGCGCTGGGGGACTATCGCGTGCACCCGATTCGCGGCGTCTACCCCTATACCCACATCGATTCCACGATCAGCCTGCTGCGCGAGGGACTGGCGCTGTTGAATCCCGAACGGATCAGCGATCCGGCACAACTGCCCGAACCTCTCCGGTCGTGGGAGCACATCTGGTGTCCGCCGATGGCCGCCTCGCCCTGTTCCGCACGGTATCCGTTGTCATCGACATGGATCGGGATGAACCTGTTGATGGTGCGACCCGACCTCGCCGTCGTCGATGCCGCACAACACGACCTCGGTGTGGCCCTGCGGCGGCGTGGAATCGAGGTCGTCCCGTATACGCTTCGGCACGCGCGCACGATGGGCGGCGGATTGCATTGTGTCACTCTCGATCTGCGCCGAAGCGCCGGGCACGGCGTGGCGCGGTCCACTCGCCGAACCGATCACGCGGGGCTTCGCGGCCTGGTGGTGAAGGATTCCTGGTCGGCAGGGCGCCCGTGATCGCGGGGACTGCGCACCCGCTGGTTCAGCCGAAGTTGATGATGCCTTGGCAGCCGGCTTGGGAGCTGCCCGACCAGGGTTGGGAAGTCACCCGGTACGAGATCACGCCCGGGTCGTTGGTGCCCAGGTCGATGGAGTTGGGGGTCCAGAGCCAGGTGTTGGGTAGTTGCAGGTCGACGTTCTTGGAGGGGATCAGCAGGTGGGTTTGGGTGGTCGGGTTGAAAGCGGTGACGACCACCAGTTCGAGTGGTACGCGTGCGGCCGTGAAGATCTGTGTTCTGCTGCAGACGCCGTTGGTGACGCCGAGTTCGATCCGCAGCGGTTGCGGGTCGGCCGCGGCGGGGGTCGCGGCCGTGAGCAATCCGGCGGCGACGGTGCCGAGTAGGCCGATAATGTTGCGGTACAACGGTTTCTGGACAATATGCACGATCTTGCCTCGCTTCTCGAAGTGGAACCCGGCAAGCTTCGGTAACAACCTTCGGCAATATTGTAGCTAACCTAGGTGGCCACTGATCGCGAGGCGCGTCACCGCACCCGGAACACCGGTCCCTGTGCGGTGAACGGCAGCCGGGCGCCCTCGGGGATGAGGAAGGCGTGTTCGCGCCGGATGCGCAGCACATCGCATTCGGCGTCGGTGATGACCAGAATTGGTGCGCCGGAAGGGAAGTCGCGGGCGCGCTGCAGCAGGTCGATGCCGGGCTGGAGCACCGTGCCGCCGCGGCCGCGCACCCGGACGCGTCCGGCGATCTCGGTGACGGGAAGGAATCCGGCGTCGTGCGGGGCGGCATCGCAGAAGATGACGCGCGCGGCGGGCACATCGCGCGCCTCGGCATAGGATGCGATGGCGCCCAACGCCTTTCCGAGCAGTGTGCGGCTCATCGAGCCGGAGGTGTCGAGCACGACCCCGAAGGTGCAGCGCGCCACCTCTTCCGGCGGATACCACCGGCCGGCACGGGGGATATCCGGGGTGGCGGACTGGCGGCGGGACGGCCGGGCGTAGCTGCGCACCGGTTGCGGGCGCGGCACGAATTCGTCGAACCACCTCGCCAATTGGGCGTCCCACGGGATCGGTGGATGGGTCAGCGCACGGATCTCCTCGATCAGTCCGGCCGGAAGCAGGCCGCGATCGCGGGCGCTGTGCAATTCGAAGCCCTGCGCCAAACCGCGACGGTAGAACTCGTCGAGGTCGACGTAATGGGCGGGGCCGCGGGCGATCGGCTCGCCGAGAATATCGCCGCGGCCCTTGCCGCGCAGCGTCGCGAGGCGGCGCAGCCTGCGCAGGTCCACGGCGATCCGGTCGTAGATCTCCTCGGCCGAAAGGCCTTGGAGCTCAGGGTCGTACAGCAAACCCTCGGGCATGTCGCCGACATCCATCTCACGCAGCCAGCCGTTGATGACATAGTCGGCCGCGATATTGAACAGGTACGGGTCGCGAGCGCCGCAGCGGTCGCCGTGCCGCAGCGCGGCGTGCAGCATCTCGTGTGCCAGCACGAAACGCCACTCCTCGTCGGTGTAGCGGATCAGCGGGTTGATATAGATCTCCCCGGCCGTCGCGCTGACCGCCGCGATGGAAATATCGTGCGCGCGGGCGATTTCCGCGTCGGCCACCAGGGTGAGACCGGCCGCGATGCCGCCGAGCAGGGGATAGGAGGAGATGAACCAGCTGAGGGCGCGATCCCAGGCGCGCAACGGAATTCGCTCTCCGGTGAACTTCTCGCGCCGTCCGCCCGCCACATCCATGGCGGCCGAGATCGTCCGGGTGAGTGCGTGCGCGAACACCTCGGGCCAATCCGGCACCGCGGTATTCCACGTGTTCATCGGTTGCAGTATCTGGTCGGGCTCTGGTCCGGCGGCGCCACAGGATTCGTACTCCGCGGGAATGCCCTCGAGCCGCCACCGCCGGGCCAGTTGCTCCTCGTCACCCGCGGGGTAGGTGGCGGGCAGCCGGTCCGGGCAGCGGCCGACGGCGAACTTCTGCTGGAAGCGGCCGACCACGGCGCAGCGGGCCGCCAGCTCGAACCGATCCGGTTGGCGGCGTTCGGTTTTCGCGGCCGGGACATGACCGAAGCCGAGGTGCAGCAGGCAGTGTGCCAGCGCCCAAGCCCATTCGTCCGGGTCGGCGCGGCGGGTCGGGTGTGCGTGTATCGCGCCGTTCGAATCGACGGCGGCCAGCCCGTGTTCCGGTGCCGAGGTGCATTTCGGGTCCCGGCAGAAGTTGACCTGCAATGCGTCGAGCGCCGGGTTCGCCCGCACCAGCGCGAGACCGGCCAGATAGGCGATCGTCGCCGGATCTTGTTGGGTCTCGGCGCTTTTCGCGCGCGATCGGCTCACGCCCTGGCCTCGACGAGTCGAGGCGTGTCGCGGGCGGCCTCGATCAGGAACCAGCCGGGCAGCACCGGATGGCCGTCGGCGTCGGCGGCGATCACGGTCTGCGCCACCTCGACCGAGATCTCCGCCAACTGCACCAGCAGCGATTTCGCACGGTAGGCCATTTTCATGACCGCGGGCGAGGCGTGCTGCTTGTTCGCGGGCAGCTCCTTGATCAGCCGTCCGCGGAACGAATCCGCAAGGAAATACAGCAGATCCCGGTCTTCGACGCGATGCGGCCATGACGCCTCGCCCTTGAGGATCGCCTCGATGCCGTAGCGGCTGCGGACCGTCTTCACGTATCCACGGAACGCCGCCGCGTGCGCGGGTGTCAGCGTGCCCTGTGCGACCACGGCGAGGATGTCCTCGTCCAGGGCCGGGCCGAAGGAATGCAGCGCGTCGGACAATATGTGCCAGGAGCGTGGGGTGGAGAACGGCTCCTCTGTCTTCGGCGGCGCCGTCCACAGGTGATCGGGGCGATCGGTCAGGTAGTCGATCACCCACGGGTGGATGCCGTGACCGGCCGCCCACTCCAGCCAATCCGCCGACGAGGCCGCGAGATGCACGTGGGCGAGGCGGTTGATCAACGCCGAGGCCATCGGCCGCGCCAATGCGTTGTCGGTGGCCCGATTTCCGGCGCCGATGACGATGCTGCCCTGCGGCAGTTCGTAATTCCCGATCCGGCGATCGAGAATCAAGGAATAGAAGGCCTTCTGCACATCGGGTGTCGCCGCGTTGAGCTCGTCGAGGAATAGGCAGTACGGTTCGTCGCGGGCGATCGTCTCCGGCGGGCAGAATATGGAGCGCCCGTCGCGGATCTGCGGCACCCCCATCAGATCCTCCGGCGCCAGCTGCGTGCCGAGCAGGCTCACGCATGCCAACCCGAGCGATTCGGCGAAGTCGCGCACGAGTGACGACTTGCCGATACCCGGTGCGCCCCAGAGGAATACGGGGCGCACCGTGGCGAGCCCGAGTAGTAGCTCGGGCAAGCGGGCCGGGGTGACCGTGACAGCAGCCTGCACGCGGATCCTTTCGATGGTCGAGGTGGCGCGCAGGTGGCGCGATCCGGGTAGATCTCCAGCGTGCGGCACTACCCGTGCGGTTGCAACCGGTTTTCCGGATGGCTCGCGTGCTGCGCGCCCGACGTTCGACGCGGTATCTGGGTGAATCCCCAAACAGCAAGTCCGGCAAGGGAATAGCCCGCTCCGGCCCAGCACGAGGCCGCCCAACCCCAGGTGCCGTACGCCCAGGTGGTCGTGATCGCGCCGAGTGCGGATCCGAGGGAATAGAAGGCCATGTAGGCCCCGATGACGCTGCTGGCGCGGTCCGGATGCGCCGCGGTCAACAGATGCTGGCTGCTCACGTGCACCGCCTGGACGGCGAAGTCGAGCAGCACGATGCCGATGACCAGCAGCGCAAGCGTCGTCCGGAGCTGTGCGATGAGCAGCCAGGACACGGTGAGCAGCGCCAGTGCGGAACCGGTGATCAGCTGCGCGCGCCCGGCATCGGCCCATCGGCCCGCGCGGGCGGCGCCGAGCGCTCCGGCCAGGCCAACCAAGCCGAACAGGCCGATCTGCGTTGTGCCGAAGTTCCATGGCTCGGCGCCGAGGGGGAGGGCGAGCCCGGTCCAGAGCGTCCCGAACGACGCGAAGAGGAAGAAGGTGATCAGGCCTCGGCTCAGGAACAGGCGATCCGTGCGCACGAGCCGCCGCATGGACGCCAGCACCTGCGTGTATCGCGCACCGGGAGTTCCGCGATCGGCGTCGAGCGTCGCGTGGACGATATACGCCAGGGTCACGCAGAGCACGGCGAGCAGCGCGTACACCGCGCGCCAACCGACCGTATCGCCCAGGACGCCCGCGAGTACGCGGACGCCGAGGATGCCGATCACCACACCCGAGGTGACCGCGCCGATATTGCGGCCCCGCTCGCTCGGTGCGGAGACCGCGGCCACGTAGGCGACGGTCACCTGCACCACCACCGCGAACAGGCCCGCGACCACCAGTCCGGCGACCGCGACGGCGCCGTTCGGGGCGGCGGCCGCGACGGCGGCGCCCGTGGCGGTGAGTATCAGATGCACGGTGATGAGCCTGCGGCGATTCACCACGTCGCCGAGCGGGACCAGCAGGATCAGACCGGCGAAATAGCCGATCTGTCCGGCGGCGACCAGCCCGCCCATCGATTCACGCGCCAATCCGAGGCCGGCGCCCGCGGCCTCGATCACCGGCTGGATCGCATAGATCGTCGACACGGCCACCGCGCACACCAGCGCCAGCACGAATCGCTGCGACCTTGTCACACCTGTCGCCATCACACCTCCCAAATCAGTAGCAAAATGCAACCGTTTGACCGTAGGGCATAATGGTTTCGAATTGCAACCGATTGAGAGGTGGCTCATGATCACGACGCTCGGTACCGGCCGCGAATGGACCGATCCCACCTGTCCTGTCGCGCGAACCGCCGACCTCGTCGGCGACCGGTGGAGCCTGCTGATCGTGCGCGACGCCATGGACGGCGCGGCCACCTTCACCGAATTCCAGCAGCGCCTCGGCATCGCCCGGAATATCCTTACTGATCGCCTGCGCAGGCTGGTCGATCACGGCATCCTCGCCACCGCCCCCAGCGGTAAGCGGCACACCTACGAACTCACCGAAGCGGGTCGTGACCTCTTCACCGTCGTGGTGGCGATGCGCCAGTGGGGCGAACGCCACGCCTTCGCCGCCGGTGAACCCCACTCGGTGCTCGTGGACCGCGACGGCGACCCGATCGCCCAGTTGTGCGCCGAAAACCGCGACGGCGAACCGGTTTCCGCGGCGACCACCCGGGTCCGCAAGGTGGGTGATTTGTAATCGATCGCGCCACAAGCGATTCCGGTGGACCGGTGATGGCGGGCGTCTTCAGCGAAACGAAAATGGATTGGGCGGTGCCGCAATCACTTTCAATACCGCCCGATGGATGTGGCGGATAATGTCATTCCGGGCTTTTCTCAAGAGGTTGGAAAGCGGCGTCACCTGATTCGCGCGGCAACGGAGTGAGCGGCCCCGGTCCGTTGACGGATCGGGGCCGCTCCGGCTTTGCCGATGATCGCTATTTCCGCGCGATCAGCACTGCTTCCACGAGAAATGGTAAGTGGTGGTGATGCTGCCGTCCGCGGAATCCATGGTCATGAAGCTGGTGGTCCTGGTCGGATCCGAGGAGCCCGCGTTCACCCGCAGTTCGGTATTGATATTGAAGTTGCGGTTTTCGCCGCAGGGCAGGAATACGATCGACCCGACCGGGGCCGTATCCGTTGTCTGCCAGTCGTCGTCGTACACACCGTTGAACGGGTGGTCGATATACGTGCTCGGCGAATTGCCCTGGAAGTAGTACCGCGCCCGCTCCAGGCCGCTGGCACCGGCCTCGAGATGGGCGAATCCGCGGTAGTCCGCCTCACCTATGCCGTAGGTGAAACCCTGGGGGTAATGCACCAGCAGGTTCAGCTGGCAATTCTTGCGGAAATCGGTCGGGCTCGCCCCGACGCCGACCTGCGCGGTGTACTGACTGTACGTCACCGTGAAGGACGTATTGTCCGGCGCGACCGCGACGGCCGCGGATCCGGGCGGGCAGCCGCTTCCGTTCACGGTCACCACGTCGATGGTGATTTTATCCGGTGGCGGTGAATTCAACCCGGGATCCGCGGAGCTGGTCGAGCTGGATATCGGAATGGCGAACGCGAATATCGCTGCGCCGACGGCGGCGAACTTCTTGAACATGGATTTCTCGCGATATCTCTTGTTTGGAAAGGGAATTCGGAGGTCTGTGAAGTCAGGCCTCGCGAGTGCGCCCGGTGTCGGTCCCGATCCCGGCTGGCCCGAACGTGCCGAAATCGTAGCATCGTGACCAGGCGGTATAATGTCCCCAGTTGTGTTCTGCGCCAAGGGAAGGCGGATATCCGGGAACAAATCGCTTGTCCGGCAGCCGAAGTCGAGTCGCCTACCGCCAACCGCATTGTATTCCCCAGAATTCGGCCGAATCCAGGGCGCAACCGAGCGGTCCCGCGGTTCAATTCGCCGGCCAACCGGTGGTCGATTACGTCGCCGACAACAGGCCTGATCATCGGTCCGCCCGCGCGGGCTTCGGCCAGTGGGTCGGCACGAGCGGACCGTAGTCCGCCGCCCGCTCCGGAATGAGCACGGTGGTGCATCTGGTCCACGACGTCACCGTCGTCCGCGCCGGATGATCAATAGTCGCGGGTTCGACCGGTGGGTCGATATCGAGGAGTTCGTGTTCGGCGCAGTACGCGTCGTTGTAGACGGTGTCGAAATAGCGGTGCGGACCGTCGGGAAATATCGCGGCGATCCGCACATCCGGGTCGTGCACGCGCGCGACCCATCCCGCCACCAGTGCGACTGCGCCCACGCTCCAGCCGCCGGTCGCGTAGTGCGTCGCCGCCAGGGTGCGGCAGGCCCATACCGCCTCCGACGGTGCGACCCAATGGATTTCATCGAAGGCGCGGTAGTCCACATTGGCCGGATGAATGCTCGACCCGAGTCCGCGCATCAAACGCGGCCCGGCCGGCTGGCCGAAGATGGTGGAGCGGATCGTGTCGACGCCGACGAGTCTCATCGCTGGGTTGAACCGGCGCAGCACGCGGGCCACACCGGCGGAATGGCCGCCGGTGCCCACCGCGCAGACCAGCACGTCCACTCGGCCCAGCTGGCCGATCAATTCCAGTGCCAGCGACTCGTAACCAGCCACATTGTCGGGATTGTTGTACTGGTCCGGGCACCACGCACCGGTATCTCGCTCGAGCAGTTCGGCGACTCGCTCGCGCCGCGCCTGCTGCCAGCCGCCGACGGGATGGGGTTCGTCGACGAGTTCTATTCGCGCGCCGTACGCGTTGAGTAACCGCGCCACCATGGGTTCCAGCCCGGGATCGGTGACGACGACGACCGGATGCCGGGTGCTGATCCCGGCCAGGGCGAGGCCCAAACCCAATGTGCCGCTGCTTGATTCGATTATCCGCGCCCCCGGCGCGAGCTCTCCGCGCTGTTCGGCGCAGCGCACCATGTGCAGTGCGGGCCGGTCCTTCATTCCACCTGGATTGAACCCTTCGAGCTTGGCCCAGAACCCGCGGCCGCACGGCGCGAGCGGTGCGCCGACCCACATCACGGGTGTATTGCCGACGAGGGCGTGCGGCCGCCGGGCGGGTATGGGCGCCGCGACCAGCGCCGCGGGGATCTCGGTCGGGTCATCGAGCGCAATCTTGTTCATCGACTGTCGCTTCCGGTATCGAGGCCGCCGTCCAGCGGCGAAAGATGAGCAGGGCAGCGAACTCCGGCCGACGGGACCGAATACACCGTCGGCCTGCCGCTGACCTGTCAGCGCCGAGCGATACAGAAGCGATCGAGCAGAACCCGGCCATCGCATGCCGGAAGTTCCGCGACCGGCGGCCCGCGCACCGTGCCGACCCGCGACATCTCGAATTCGCCGGGCCGCGAGACCATTCCGTCGAGCGGGACGGAATGGATCAGGGGCGCGACGATATCGGTCACCGCCGACCGGGTCCTGGAGTCGATGACGTCCGGACCGCGATTGTCCGGGCATCCGTGTGCCTCTACCTGTGGGGCATCGGTGGTCGACGCGTATGCGGTATCGACGACGGCCGTCGACGTTTCGTCGTGATCGGCGCAGAGCAACTCGCAATTCGCCGCGGCGGGTACGGTCAAGAGGATCACGGCCAGCAGCGCCAGGACCGGGCCTGCCCGCCGTATCCGCGCCTTGCCGAGACCGTGTGGCACCGCATTACCCTCCCCGTTCTCGAAACACGTTACGGTGGAAGGCGTCTCGCGATCACCGAGGACGCGGGCGAGAACATGCGATCGATAGCTTTCGGCTACTGCCGGGATCGTAACCCAACCACTTCGGCCGGCGCGGCATCCCGAACTGGGGACGCGTTCGGGCGTGCGCAAGTGGCGATCCACTGTCCGTTGACAATCTCGCGGGCGCTCACCGATTCTCGGTGAATTCTCGGCATGACGATTGGATGGCGGTCTGCATGCATATCCTCACGCGCAGCGACCTGGCGGATCTGGATCTATCCCCGAAAGATGTGATCGACGCCGTCGAAAACGGTTACCTTGCACTGGCGAACGGGCGATCCCGGTGCCCGACGAAGCTGATGATGCCGCTGCCCGACGAGGCACGGGATTCGGTGTCGTATTCGATGCTCGGCTACGACGGCGACCTCGAATTCCTCGGCTTCAAGACGTCATACCGCCAGGGCAGCCGGACCAACGAAAAGTATTACACCACAATCAGTTTGTACGACGACGCGACCGGCCTACCGTACGCGCTCATGGACTGTCAGCGGGTCGGCGCCTCCCGCACGCCGGCCACCACGGCGCTGATCGCGCGCAGCTGTGCGCGACCGGATGCGCGGTCGGCGCTGATGATCGGCACCGGGGTGCAGGGCGTGCACACGCTGCCGTATCTGCTCACGACGCTGCCGCAGCTGGAGCGGCTGCGGTTATTCGGCACCCACCCGGATGGAATCGCCTTGTCGCAGCGCATCTTCCGTGAGCACTTCCCGGAAAGGGAACTCGAATTGGTGACGGATGTGCCCGCGGCGGTGGCTGCCTCCGATATCGTGGTCGCCGCCTCGGGGCGGGCCGCGCACCCGCCGGTGCAGACGAGTTGGCTGCCGCCCGGCGGACTGCTCGTCTCGGTGGCCAGCAAGGGCGTCGCCGGCGGCGCGTTGCGGGACGCCGACTACACCGTGACCACCAGCATCGGCCAATTAGGCGTTACCGGAACGCGATTGGCCGGACCCGACGGCAGCGTGCGCATCGACGCGGTCCTGCCCGATATCCTCGCCGGGCGGGCCGCGGGCAGGCGCAGCCGGGACGACCGCGTCTTCGCCTTCTCCAGCGGGATGATCATCACCGATATCCCGGTGGCGCACGCGCTCGCCACCCGCGCGATCGCCGCGGGCCGTGGACAGCGAGTCGAACTGTGGCAGTGACAGTTTCGGCCACCGGACCCGCTCTGCCCGCGATCCAGTCCGACTGGGCGCTGCGGGCGCAGGCCGACCCCCGCCTGCTCGCCGATATCGCCCGCGCGGTATCCGGACCGTTCCATGTGATCAATCCGGACGGATTCGGCGACAATCTCGCGGCATTCAAGGCTGCGCTCGGCGCTGCGGGCGTGGATGGCCAGATCTATTACGGGAAGAAGGCCAACAAGGCGGGCGCCTGGCTGGACGAATGCGCGCGCTACGACGGCGGCGTCGACGTCGCCAGCGCGCCCGAGTTGATTCACGCACTGGCGCATGGCATTCGGGGCGAGGACATCGTCGTCACCGGCGCGGCGAAGGCGGACCGCCTGCTGTGGTTGGCGTCTCGTCATCGGTGCCTCATCGCCATCGACAGCCTGGACGAACTCGATCGTCTGATCGACATCGGCGTCCGAGTCCGAATCCTGTTGCGAGTGCTGCCCGAAGCCGATCCGGACAGTCGATTCGGCCTCGACCCAGAGCAGCTCGCCCGCGCCGTCGACCGCTGCGCGCAAGCGTTGGACACGGTGACGATGGACGGATTCTCCTTCCACCTCAACGGTTATCAGGTCGCGCCGCGGGTGGAGCTCGCCGATCGACTGGTCGACGCGTGCGTGGCGGCGCGCGCCCGCGGACTGGCCGCGACATCGATCTCCATCGGCGGCGGATTCGCCTGTAGCTACCTCGAATCGGCCGACTGGCAACGTTTTCGGGACGGCTACCGCCCCGACTGGTTCCATTCCGGTATTCGATTCGCGAAGTTCTACCCCTACCATCAGAGCCCGGCCGGTGCGCGGATGCTCGCGGCGATTCTCGGCGAGGTCGGTCGGCGCTTCGCCGCGACCTCGACCCGGCTGCTTTGTGAGCCGGGGCGCGCGCTTCTGGATCAGGCCGGGTTCTCGGTGTTTCCGGTGCAGGGATTCAAATGGCGCGGCGACCACGGTGTCGTCACCGTGGCCGGGCTGAGCATGAGCCTGTCCGAACAGTGGAAGGGCAGCGAATTCCTTCCGGAACCCATACTGTGGCAAGCGAATTCGGACACCGACTCGCCGGTGACCGCATTTGTCGGCGGTGCGAGTTGCCTCGAATACGACGTGCTCACCTGGCGCAAGATCACCTTTCCGCGACCGCCGCGGCACGGCGATCTGCTCATCTATCCGAATACGGCCGGCTACCAGATGGACAAGAACGAAAGCGAATTCCATCAGTTGCCGCTGCCACCCAAGGTCCGGCTGCGCGAGCACGACGGCCGATACGTCTGGACGCTCGACACCAACTGACCGAGGGCTGCCGCATGATGCCACGATTCGTCGGCGACAAGATCCACCCGCGCGGCTATCGGCCGGTGATCGCGCTGGCATTGCCGATCGCGGGCATTCAACTCGCACAGGTCGCGTTGACCACCGTCGACCTGGCGATGATGGGGCTGATAGGCGTCGTCGCGGTCGCCGCGGGCGGGCTGGCCATCCTGCTGTACAACCAAGTGCGCACCATGTGCGTCGGCATGGTCACCGGGGTGGGGAATCTGATCGCGGGTGCGGTCGGCAGCGGTGAAAAGCGAACGGGTGGAACGGAAATCGATGATCGGACCCGCGCGCAGGTGCGCGACCTGGTGCGGTCGGGATTTCTCGTCGCCACCGTCGTTGGTCTCGTCGCCGCCATGGCGCTCACCGGGTTCGGGCTGCTGCTGCCGTGGTTCGGGCAACGCCGGGAGATCGTCGAGCAGGCCCGCCCGATGATGATCGTGCTCGCCCCGGGGCTGCTGCCGATGCTGTGGCTGAATGTGTTGCGGCAGTTCGCGATCGGGATGCGTCGGCCCGGCTCGCTGCTGAAGGTCACCATCGTGTCGATCGCGGTCAACGCGGTACTGAACGCCGCGTTCATCTACGGCTGGCTCGGGCTGCCCGCACTCGGCCTGACCGGCATCGGTCTGTCGACAACCTGCGTTCAGGTGTTCACCCTCGCGGTCTTCTACTCCCGCATCCGGCGCGACCCGCACCTCGCCGGGCTGCTCGCCCTCGACTGCTGGAATCTCGATCGCGGCAGCGCCCGCCGCATCGTGCGAATGGGGATCCCCATATCGCTCACCTACGGCAACGAGGCCGCCATCACCTCGGTCGCCACCCTGTTGATGGGTGCGTTCGGGCCGGCCATGCTGGCCGCGAGCAATGTGGTCAACCAGCTCACCTACATCGCCTATCAGCTGAATATCGGTCTTTCCCAGGGATCTTCGATTCTGATCAGCCGGTCCGTCGGCGCGGGCGACCGCGCCGAGGCCGGGCGGATCGGCCGCCGTGCGCTCACCGTCGGCGCCGCCGCCATGACGGTGCTCGCGCTGGCGTATCTCGCCGGGCCGCATCTCGTGCTGGCGCCGTTCCTGCACGGCGGTGACGATGCCGAGGTGGTCGCGACCGCGGCCACCCTGCTGTGGTTCGCCATCGCGCACCAGTATTGCAAAGGCGCACAGAATATTTGCGTCGGAATGCTGCGCGGCCTCGGCAATACGACCGCGGGCCTGCGCATTACGGTGATCGGCTATTGGTTGATCGGGATACCGGCGATGGCCGGGGCGGCCTACCTACTGCACTGGCGCGGCTACGGCGTCTGGCTCGGACTTTGCCTCGGCTTCGGCAGCACCGCGGTGCTACTCCTGAAACAATTCCGTGCGGAACTCCGCATCGAACCGGAACCGGCCGACAGCCGCTGACCACGATCGGTGCGGACCAGCAGAGGAGATGGATCGATGTCGGGTGTCAAGCCGTCGGCCCCCGGACCGGTCGAACGAGCCGAGTCGGTCGCATCGACGAGACGACGTTCGCTGGCAACGCTTTTCGCCGGCGCGGTGCTGATGAATACCGGCGCGGTGGGCTTGTCGACGGTGGCGACGATGTTCGCCGCGGAGCAGGCGGGACCGGGTGCGAGCGGGCTGTCCAACGCGGCGCTGGTATTGGGTACGGCGGCAGGGGCGTTGAGCACATCCGCGCTGCTGGCCAGGCACGGCCGCCGCACCGCGCTGCTGGTCATGTATTGCGCGGCCGGCCTCGGCGGAGTGGTCGCGACCGTTGGCGCGCTGCGTTCTTCGCTGCCGACACTGCTTGTCGGCGTGCTGGTCTTCGGCGGCGGCTACGGTGCGACCCAGTTGTCCCGCTATGTCGCCGCGGCCGTAATGCCCGACCATCGGCGCGGATTCGGAGTATCGCTGATCGTGTGGGCGGGGACGGTCGGCGCGGTCGCCGGACCCGCCCTCATCGCGCCCGCGTCGGCGGCCGCCGACGGTGTGCGGTTACCCGGCCTGTCCGGACCGGTCGCGCTGTCGGCGATATTCGCCGTCGCCACCGTGGCGGTGACCGTCGCGCTGCCGCACGCCGCGGGCCGGGCCGACGACGGGCGACCGGAGCGGTCCTCGCTGTGGTCGGCGCTGCGTGCACGAACGGTGCTGGCGCCGCTGGTGGCCATGGTCGCCGCGCAGGCGGTGATGGTTTCGGTGATGACGATGACGCCGGTGCAGATGCGCCATCTCGGCAGCGGGTTGGACACCGTGGGCTGGGTGATCAGCGCGCATATGGCCGGAATGTACGCGCTCGCACCGGTATCCGGCCGGATCGTCGACCGGTGGGGCGGCCGCGTCGCCATGACGGCGGGTCTGGCCGTGCTGCTGGTCGCGGCGATCACCGTCGTGGCGGCGCCGGGTTCCTATCGGCTCTGGATACCCATCGGGCTGTTCCTGGTGGGCTACGGCTGGAATCTCGTATTCGTCGGCGGCAGCGGCACACTCAGCCGCGACCTGCCGACTGGGGAGCGCGCCCGGTTACAGGGGCGGGTCGACGCCGTGGTGTGGGCCAGCTCCGCGCTGGCCAGTCTGTCGGCGGGACAATTGTTCGCCGCCGGTGGATTTCGGTTGGTGGCCGTGGTCGCGGCGGTGGTCGCCGGGGTGGTGCCCTTGGTGGTCGTTCGGCATCGTGGCGGCGGCCGGCGGTGACGGTTCGGTCGATCTGGGGATGACGAACGTATCGCGGGACGCGGTATCTCAATAAACTGGCCAGTCGATGTCGTGTTCACGACGCAGACGATGGAACGTTCGATGGTCGATCTCGGTGCAGCGCAGTCGCATTCGGCCGGGCAGGGTGCGCTGTCCCGGGCGGCGGAGCCGATCGCCCTCGTCGGCATGGCGTGCCGGATGCCGGGCGGGGTGTCGAGCCCCGAATCGTTCTGGCGGTTCCTGCGCGCGGGCGGCGATGGTGTCGTCGAGATGCCGAAATCCCGGATGGCTGTTCCGCATCGGGCCGGATTACTCAGCGGCATAGACGAATTCGACGCCGAGTTCTTCGGGATCTCGCCTCGCGAGGCCGCGGCCGTCGACCCGCGGCACCGGCTACTGCTGGAGGTCGGGTGGGAGGCACTGGAACATGCCGGATGCCCCGCCGACCGGCTGGTCGGCGAGGCGGTCGGGGTGTTCGTCGGCGTATCCCATGACGAGGGTGTGCGAATTCCTTCCGGGCCAATGGATTCGGTATCCGGGCATGCGCTCACCGGCGGCGCGGCCTCGTTCGCGGCGGGGCGGCTCGCGTACCATCTCGGGCTGCGCGGGCCTGCCGTCGCCATCGACACGGCGACCTCGTCATCGCTGGTCGCCGTGCATCTGGCCGCCCAGAGCCTGCGTGCCGGCGAATCCGATCTCGCGCTGGCGGGCGGGGCCAATATCCTGCTGTCCCCGTACTGGTTCCGGGTGCTGTCCGAGGCGCGAATGTTGTCGCCGACCGGACGCTGTCGAGTGTTCGACGCGACCGCCGACGGTTATGTGCGCGGCGAGGGTTGCGGCGTCGTCGTGCTCAAACGTCTGACCGATGCGACAGCGGACGGCGACCGCATCTGGGCGGTGATCCGCGGTTCCTCGGTCAACTCCGACGGCCGCAGCCGCGGCATCACCGCACCGGACACCGACGCCCAAATCGACCTGATCCGTGCGGCATTGCGCGCCGCGGACCTGCCGCCCGAACGGATCAACTATGTGGAGGCGCACGGCACCGGCACGCCCATGGGGGATGCGGCGGAGCTGCGCGCGTTGCGCACCGCACTCGGCGCGGACCGCGACGGTCGGCCGCTGCTGGTGGGTTCGGTGAAGTCGAATATCGGCCATCTCGAACCGGCCGCGGGTGTCGCGGGCCTGCTCAAGGCGGTGCTGTGCCTCGCGCACGGTGAGATTCCGCCGCATCCACACCTGAAAACACTCAATCCCATTGCCGGAACTGGCATCTCGGTCCCCACCGAGCTGACCACGCTGCCACCCGATCGGCCGCCCGTCGTAGGAGTGAGCTCGTTCGGGGCCAGCGGCACCAACGCGCACGTCATCCTCGAACGGGCCTGCGGCACAGCCGGAAACGACCCGGCCGGGCCGGATCGCACCGCGCACGTCCTTGCCCTGTCGGCGAAATCGGTCGCCGCCCTGACGAAACTGGCCGCCGCATACTCCGCCCGATTGTCGGCGATCGATGACAATCGGCTCGCGGACCTGTGTTTCACCGCGAACATCGGCCGGGCCTTGTTTCCATATCGCGCGGCAGTCACCGCGAGCACCGCGCGGGGCATGCGGAAACGCCTCGCGGAGCTGGGCTCCCAGCCCCCCGGCGGGCGGATCGTCTTCCTGTTCTCCGGGGAAGACGCGGTCTACCCGGGCATGTGTAGTCGGCTGCTCGATACGGAGCCACGCTTCCGGGAAACCCTGGCCGAAGCCGATGAAGTACTGCGGCCACTGCTCGGCTGCCCACTACCGGATGTGCTCAACCGCGACGATCTGCTCGCCCAGCCCCGCTACGCCCGCCCCGCGCTGTTCGCCGTGGAGTACGCACTCGCCCGACTGTTGCGGCATTGGGGTATCGAAGCGGATGTGCTGCTCGGCCGCGGTGTCGGTGGGCTGGTGGCTGAATGTGTAAAGGGTGCATTGGATTTCTCGACCGGGTTACGGTTGGCCGCAGAGAGCGGTGCGCGTGGCGGGACCGGTTTTTCACCTGGTGGGATCGACGGTGTTCCGGGGGGATCCGATCGCGCGTGTGACGGGTGCGACCGCGCGCCACGAGGATTGGATCGTGCGGCAGCAAGGTCGGAGTCCGCGGTAGGCGGGTTGGACCGTATGCCAGGCGGATTGGATGGTGCGGCGGCAGGGTTGGAGTCTGCGGCGGGCAGGTCGGACCGCACGCTAGGCGGGTTGGATCGTGCGGCGGCAGAGTCGGTGTCCGCGGTAGGCGGTTTCGACCGTGCGCCGAGTGAGTTGAGCGGTGTGGCTGCCGGATTCGCCGACGAGGTGCGTGCGGTGGCGACGCAGGGTGTCGGCGCCTTTGTGGAACTGGGGCCGACCCCGACACTGCTCGGTCCGGCGGAGGCTGCGGTGCCGGGCGCGCTGTTGTTGCCGACGCTGCGTCGGGGACGGGACGATTGGCAGGTGCTGGGGGAGTGTGTTGCCGCCTTGCATACCGCGGGTGTCGCGATCGACTGGCGCCGTTTCGATGAGGGCAGGGGGCGGCGTTTGGTGACCGCGCCGACCTATCCGTTCCGGCGGGATCGCCATGGGGCGGCCGGGCGGTCCGAGGAACCGCCGCTGCTCGGCCGACGATTGCAATCCCCGCTGCCCACTGCGCAATTCGAATCGACGCTGGCACCAGTGATGTATCGGGCGATCGATGAGCATGTGGTGGACGGCAGTCCACTGGTCGGGGCTGGTGTGCACCTGGCCATGGCGGCGGACGCGGCGCGAGAGTTGACCGGGACCGGGGCGGTGACCATTCGGGACTACGAGCTGACTCGGGCGCTGTGGTTGGAACCGGACGACCGCAGGCGCGTCCAGTTCGTGGTGGAGCCCGACGGTTCGTTTCGGCTTCATTCGACCGACGCGGCCGAACCCGCCGACTGGGACCAAATCTGCCAGGGGCGCACCGATATCGCCGCCGAGCCGTCCACGATGGATGTTGCCGCGATGCGAGGTCGGCTGACCGGCGAGCTGACCGCCGACGACCTGTACCGGCGGCTGTGGCGGCGCGCCGTGTACCTCGGTCCGGCGGCGCGCTGGGCCGAACATATCTGGTACGCCGACGATGCGGCGATGGCTCGGCTCAGCTCGCCCGAGCACATCCGCTGGGATGGGCGCACGCCGCACCCCGGATTGCTGGAAGCGATGTTCCACACCGTTTTCGGTTGTCTACCCGAGCAGCCACCCGTGGTCACTCGGATAGAGCGATTCGTCTGGCAGGGCACGACCACCGGCCAGCCGCTCTACTGTTACTGCCGAGTCGATCCGAATCCGCCGCTGGCATCGTTCTTTCTCGCGGATGCCTCCGGCAGAGTCGTCGCCGAGGCTCATCGCGTGGAATTCCGCGTGGTGGCTCGGGATTGCCCTGTCATCGTCCACGACTCGACCCGCACCCAGGACTCGGTGGATTCCGGGTCAGTGCTTGCCGCCGAGCCGGTGTTGGACGATGTTGCCGCTGGGTCGGTGCTCGATGGCGCTGTCGCCGAGCCGATACACGGTGCAGCTGCCGCTGCGTCGGTGACCGCTGTCATTGAGTCGATACCCGGTGCGGCTGTCGCCAATTCGGCGCTAGATGACGTTTCCCTCGAACCGATGCGCGAAGCGTCTGCTGCCGATTCGGTGCATGATGACGCTTCCGTCGAGCCGATGCGCGATGCGCCGACCACCGCCGCACCGAATCATGTTGCCGCACAGCCGTTCAACGATGCCGACCGAGTACGCACCGTCGTGATCGCAACGCTGGCCCGGGTTCTGGACATCCGCGAAGCCGATCTCGACCCCGGCATCCCCATGACCGATCTCGGCCTGGACTCATGGATGGCGCTGGAGGCGCAGGACGCGCTGCGCGACGACCTGGGCGTGGCCCCGCCGCTCGACGCATTCCTGAACGCGCCCAGCGTCGACAGTTTCATCGCCGACCTGGTCGGCGCGCCTGAAGCGGAGGGGCACGAGTCCGCGCCGTCGACGCCGGACGAGGCCGGTCGTCATGATCCGTTCCCGCTCACCGATTTACAGCACGCATATCTGGTCGGCCGGTCGACGGCGTTCGAACTCGGCGGAGTCTCAACCTATTCCTATTTCGAAGTCGATATCGTCGGCCTAGAAATAGACCGGCTCACCTCGGCGCTGCGGGTGCTGATTCGGCGGCACGACATGCTGCGCGCGGTGGTCAGCGCGGACGGCACCCAGCGAGTGTTGCCGACGGTACCCGAATTCACCATCCGCACAGTGGATCTCGCCGACCTGTCGGCCTCCGAACGGGACGCCGCGCTCGATCGCATCAGAAGCGAGTCGAAGGGCCAGGTCTTGGATGCGGCCACCTGGCCGCTTTTCGACGTCAGGGCCACCCGGCTGGACGCACGAACCACCCGGCTGCACATCGGTCTCGATGCGCTGGTGGTCGACGGCTGGAGCGCGGCGCTGCTGTTCCGGGAATGGGCCACGGTATACCGGGATGGTCCGCACGCGCTGCCGGAGCTGACGCTGACCTTCCGCGACTACCTTGCCGCGCTGCGGGAGCGGCGCAATGCCCGCCGGCGCGCCGATGCCGAGCGGTACTGGCGTGAGCGCATCGCCGAATTACCCGGGGCGCCAAGGCTTCCGCTCGCCATAAACCCGGCCGAGGTCGGCATCCCCGAATTCACCCACCACACTACGACATTGTCCGCCGCGGAATGGACCGAGCTGCGAAGGATCGCCGGCGCGCACGGCGTCACCCCGTCCGCGGCGCTGTGCACCGCGTACGCGTGGATTCTCGCCGCATGGAGCGGCACAAGCTCTTTCACCCTCAATGTGATGTTCGCGAACCGGGTGATGTCACACGAGCAGGTGGACTCCGTTGTCGGGAACTTCAGCACCACAACCCTGCTCGCGGTGGACCTCGCCGACGAAACCTTCGCCCGCACCGTCGAACGGATTCAGAGCCGGCTGTGGACGGATCTGGAACACGGCGACATGTCCGGTGTCGAGGTGCTGCGCGAGGTGAATCTGCTGCGCGGCAACATCATCGGCGCCAGTATGCCGGTGGTGTTCGCCAGCATGGTCAACTTCGCGGGCCGGGACGGCGCGGGCGGTATGACCGGCATGGTGCATCACCTGCTCGGGCTCGGCGAGGCGGCGACGGAGGTGTACAGCTGCGTTCGCACACCCCAGGTGTGGCTGGATCACCAGATCATCGAGGAGGCAGGCGAACTGGTCGTCAACTGGGATGTGGTGACCGGTCTGTTCCCGGACGGCATGATCGAGACGATGTTCGGCGCGTACGCCGGACTGCTGCGTCGCCTGGCCGCCGACGAGTCCGCGTGGCAGCGGCCGGCCCCGATCCTCGCGCCCGATGCCGATCTGCTGGCTCGCCGGTCGGCCAACGCCACCGGCGAATCCGTCGACGCGGGCCTGCTGCACGAGCCGTTCCTGTTGCGGGCCAAGGAGAATCCGCATGCCGTCGCCGTGATCTCGGCCGCGGCGACCCTCACGTACGGCGAGCTCGAAACGCGGTCGGCGCGGCTGGCGAGCCGCCTGCGGGATCGGGGTGTCGGCGGCGGAGCGCTGGTGGCGGTTGTGCTGGACAAGGGCGCGCATCAGGTGGTCGCCGTGCTCGGCACGCTCAGGGCGGGCGCGGGCTATGTGCCGATGGACGCCGACGTTCCGGCCGAGCGGTTGCGGGTGCTGCTCGCCGAGTCGGGCGTCGCGGCGGTCCTGACCGAGCGGGCGGTCGAACAGCGCACCGAGTGGCCGAGCGGCGTAGATCTGCTGTGCGTCGACGAACCCGAACCGGACGAGTCGACCGATGGCGCGCCGTTGCCGTGTTCCGCCAGGCCGGATGATTTGGCATATGTGATCTTCACTTCCGGATCCACCGGAACGCCCAAGGGTGTGATGATCGAGCATCGCGCCGCCCGCAACACCGTGCTCGACATCAACGATCGGTTCCGGATCGGCCCGGGGGACCGGGTGCTCGGACTGTCCGCGCTGAATTTCGACCTGTCCGTCTACGACATCTTCGGCACGCTGGCGGCCGGCGCGGCACTCGTGCTGCCGGAGCCCGCGGCACATCGGGAACCGGCTCGGTGGGCGGATCTCGTTGCCGCGCACGGAGTCACCGTGTGGAACAGTGTGCCCGCGCTGATGGAGATGTTCGTCGATCACCTGACAGCGCGACCCGCGCCGGTTCCGTTGCGGGTGGTGCTGCTGAGCGGCGACTGGATCCCGGTGACCCTGCCGGACCGCATCCGAAAGCTGGCCCCCGCCACCGTGATCTGCGGTCTCGGTGGCGCGACAGAGGCTTCGATCTGGTCGATCCACCACCCGATCGACAGGGTCGACCCGGCTGCGACGTCGATCCCGTACGGAAAACCCTTGCGCAACCAGCGATTCCACGTACTCGACGAGGCGTGGCGGCCATGCCCGACCTGGGTCCCCGGTGAGCTGTACATCGCGGGCGCGGGCCTTGCCCGAGGCTATCTCGGCGACGAGGCCAAGACGAAGGCCGCCTTCGTCCGGCACCCGGCGACCGACGAACGGATGTACCGCACCGGGGATCTCGGGCGTTACCTGCCGGACGGGTCCATCGAATTCCTCGGTCGCCGCGACACACAGGTCAAGATCAACGGCTATCGGGTGGAGCTCGGTGAGATCGAGGCGGCGCTGCTGCGCGACCCCCGAGTTCGGGCCGCCGCGGCCGCTGTCGTCGGCGAACAGCAGGATCGGCGGCTGGCCGCGTACGCCGTTGCCGACGCCGTGACACCCGACGAGTTGGTGACGGCGCTGCGCGCGGAACTGCCCGACTACCTGGTGCCGAGGCATATCATGCTGCTCGACGCACTTCCGTTGGGCCGCAACGGAAAACTGGATCGCGCCGCACTGCCCCTGATCGAACTGTCCCCGGCTGCCCCGCCCGCGCTGGTCGCGCCGCGCGACGACGTCGAACGGACGCTGGCCGATATCTGGGCCGAGCTGTTCCCCGGCCGGAACTTCGGCATGGACACCACATTCTTTGCGCTGGGCGGAAATTCGCTGCTCGCGGTGCGCCTGATGGCCCGCATCGGCACACAGCTGGGCCGTGCGCTACCCCTGTCCGTCCTCTTCGAGCACCCCACCATCGCCACGCTGGCCGAGGTGGTGCGCGAAGGGCGGGCTCGTCGGCGCGCACTGGTGCCGATCAGGGAAACCGGTTCGGCGACACCGTGGATCCTGGTGCATCCGGTCGGCGGCGATGTGCTCTGCTACTCGGATCTGGCTTCGCGGCTCGGCCCCGACCAGTCGGTGTACGCGCTACAGGTACCGGACACCGACGAGCCGCTGACCACAATTCCAGAGCTGGCCGCGCACTACGTCGACGCACTCCCACGCGGCCGGTACCGGCTCGGCGGCTGGTCCATGGGCGGCATGATCGCGCTGGAGATGGCGGCACGGCTGAACCGGCGGGGCGCCGAGGTCGAATTCGTCGCCATGGTAGATGTGCTCGAACCGCCGAGCCCCCGGAATCCGGATATCCCCGCGGACGCCACACTCCTGTCCTGGTTCGCGAGGGATCTCGCGGGCCTCGCCGGAATCGAGTGGGCACCAGTAGAATTCGATTCCCTCGACGATCTGCACGACTGGGCGCGCGCCACGGGCGTCCTGCCCGCCGACGTGGACGCCGCCACGCTGACCGCCATCGTCACCCGATTCTCCCGCAACACCCGGGCGCTGCTGACCTACCGGGCTCCCAATTACGCGGGCGCCGTTCGCTTTTACCACGCGGCGAACGGTGCGACCCCGGCCACCGCCGCCGCGTGGCTCGCGCATTGCACGGGCGACGCCCGGATCGTCGAGCTGCCCGGCGATCACTACGGCATCGTCCGGCCACCCCATGTCGAGGCCCTCGCCGAAGCGCTGCTGAACGAGATCCGCGAGTAGGGACGGAAGCAGTATGCGAATTGGTTGACCGGGTCGACCGCGGCTACCGCGTGTGCGTCGAGATTCCGTGCGGGACAACGAAGTAGCCGCGGCAACAGAACTGGAGATCTATCTGTCCGTTGGGTTCGGCGTAGCCGTCGTGGAGCATGTTCTCGGTGGGGGCGATATAGGCCTCGCCCGGGTGGATGGTGATCTTCGTGACCGGATAACGCGGGAACACCTCCATGAAGCGATTGCCCAGGGCGCGGCGCGGGTTGTCCGCGCCGTCGAGCAGCCCGCGTCGGCGCAGCGCCCGCTCCATCGCCTGGAGGGGAGCGTTGACGCAGAGCAGCCAGCGGTCGTGATGACCTACGTTGACGGACAGGCGATTCGGCGCCGTCGCGCGCTCCGCCAGCGGGCTGTCGTCCCAACTGTCGACGTGCAGTCCGACCCTGCGGCCGTCATCTCCCGTCGTCATCGTCGGATTCCCCGCGGGTGTTCTGCCGTAGATGAGCGGGTTTTCGATACCGGGCCGCGCCGGGTCGTTCAGCGTCATGGCCCAGCGGATCGCCTCGACCAGCGCCATGCGGCCCGCCGGACCGTCGATCAGTGATCTCAGTGCCTGCCCATCGCCGTCGGCCGCTGCGGCGCGCAGTGCGGTGAACGCCGAAAGCACCTGAGCGGGAACGGGAAGAACGGTGATCCAGTCACCGGGCCGCGCCTGCGGGGCGGGCGTGCCGTACAGGACGGAGCGTTCGTGACAGGTCGGTGGTCGCCACCGCTGGTTGGGTACCATCGCGCCATCGGAATACGTTGTGGCGCAAATGGTTTCGGTCGCCGGAAGGACGCCGGAACTCAGTTCCACCCGTCCGGCGGCCGGTGCGCCGGACGGGAGCATTAGGGTCATTCCGTCGAGGAGGCCGGGGTGGTCGATATCTTTTCGGATCAGCATGGTTGTTCCGGGGGTCGGTAAGTGGTTGGGGTGCCGCGTATTTCGCGGTTATGCGACGGCGTGCTGTCGTTGCCACTGCGCTACCGTCTCGGGTACCCGGCCGCGCAGCTGCTCGATGATGTAGGCGATCATCGGCCTGGCGGTGCACAGCAGGGTGCCGTGGCCGTCCTGGTCGCGATCGCGGGTCTCGGTATCGGCGACCAGCGAGCCGCCGCAGACGTCGAAGAACGGGCAGGACAAGCAGTTTCGAGCCACCCTGCGCTCGGCCTCGACCGCGCAGCGTTCGAAGACCGGGCCCGCCAGCATATCGGCGAACGGCTCGGTGAAGATATTGCCGATCGACCATTCGGGATCGCCGTAGGGTTCACCGTAGGTGAAGCACGAACCGTCGGTGTTGACCAACAGCACCGGCAGCCATTCCCGGCGGTCGCAATACTCGGTCCGCTGGGCCCCGGCCAGATGCTGGGCCGCGAACTGCACATAGCCGTCGAGCGGAGCCGGGGGTCGCGCCATCGTCTCGCCCGCCAGCCACAGATCGACCAGTCGCGCGAGCGCGGACAACTCCTGCTCCCTGCTCACCTCGAACGGTGTGGTCTGGCCGGGTTCGCCGGTATCGAACAGTGGCAGCACCCGAAAGTGCAGATTCCGTTCCTCGAAGAAGCGGAACACCTCGTCGACGGCATGGATGTTCTGTGCGGTCAGGACCGATATGCAGCCGAAGGGGATACTGTCGGCCAGCAGCGTGTCCAGGTTCCGCGCCACGCGGTCCTGCGAGTCACGCCCCGCCGCGTTCACCCGCAATCCGCCTGCCACGTCGATGGATACGCCGACGGAGTCGAAACCCTCGCCGAGCAACTGGCGGCGTTCGTCGTCCAGCACAACGAGATTCGTCTGTACGCTGTTGCCCGTCGGGATCTCCGCGCCGAATATCTCCCGCTGATCGGCCCACGTCTGTCGGTAGAACTGTGCAGGCTGCAGCAGCGGTTCGCCACCGTGCCAGATGAATTCGAGCCTCGTCCGCGCGCCGTCCCGGTTGTCGGCGAATCGGATATAGTCACGCAGGTTGCGGTACATGGCGGCCACCTGCGCATTGGACATGGCCGCGCGGTTGCCGAGTTCCGGGTATTCATAACAGTATCGGCAGCGCAGATTGCAGAATTTCGAGACCTTCACCACGATCTGCATACTTCTGTTGGTCGAATCCACTTGGGGCACAATCCTTCTTGCGTCGGCGTCTGGGGGGCGCCCGCCGCCAGGACGTGCACGGCCTGGCGACGGGCGGGTGCGCGGATCAGGGTTGGGACAGCTGCTGGAAGGGGTCCGGCGGCGGATTGACCGGCGGGGGCGCCTGGTGGAACGGCTTGAACTGGTCGAAGCCTGTTCCCTGACGGAATGGACCCTCGTTGTACTGATGGAACTGATGGAACGGATTCGGTTCCACCGTGTCCGGATGCACGCCGTGCGCGGCGGTGAGCTCCACGGTGGCCCCCTGGCCGAGCAATGTCGACAGGTGAGTCAGCGGTGCGGCCCCGACTGCGGGGGTCGGCACCGGCGGGGCGGTCGCCGCCTCGGCCGGACCGGCGACGCCGGCCACGACCGCCGGAACGGCGGCCATGGTCGCGGCGATCGCGGCGAGCCGGGCTATGGCCGCGGCTCTACTGCTTGGAGATGACATTCGGTTTCCTTCCGGTTGAGCCCCCGCCGGTACCGGTGGGCATCGACGGGGACATTTACGGATATGTCCGGGCGTTACACGCCGGGACCGGAAACCGATGCGGTGCACATCTTTCGAACGCCGACCAGCCGAGACTCACAGTGCCGCAGCATCGTCGGCGGGTAGACCGCCGCGACGGGCAACGGGCAGCAGCGCGCCGAGAATGCCGAAGCTCGCAAGGGATATGAGATCCAGCGAGATGGCGGACAACAGTACGCTCGCGATCAGCATGACCGGACTCCACCACGGCAGCCGGCCCGCCCGTGCGAGCAGAATCGCAAGCACTACCAATCCGAGGTAGAAAAGCTGCGGCCCAACGGTATACACCGCGAGGTGGATGCCTGGGATGGTCCAGAAATCGTGGTAGAGCTCGTTCATCCGAGCGTTGTCGCTCGCCATGGCGGCGACGACGATATCGGCGCCGAACTGAATGATCGCGGCGATCAACCCGGCGATGGTGACGGCCACGACGCCGCTGCGGGCTGCGGTGCGCGGCAGTTCCCCACCCAGGCCGAGCACCACCGGAACGAACAGCACCACTGCGGCCAGCCCGGCGAGATGCGCGGCCTGCCAGGCGAAACCGGGACCATACAGCCCACCCGCCTTTCCGGCAAGCCGGATCAGACCGTATCCGCAGAAACACAGAGATGCCGAAACAGTCAGCACACCAGAAAATTTCACCTGCTCATCCTGGTGGCCCGCCGCTCAGCGGACCTCAGGGAAAACCCTGGTTCAGGCCCTGAACGGCGGAACCACACCGCTCCCAACCGCTTTGGGCGCGGTCAGTCGAGACCTTCGACCACCCGGACATCGCGCCGCACCGTATCGCCGAGCACGGCGACGGCTTGTTGATAGCTCGCGCTGCGGTAGGCGGCGAGCGCCGCCGCGTAACTGGGGAACTCCACCAGCACGGTGCGCTCGGCGATGCCGAGCTCGAATCCGGTAACCCGGCCGCCGCGGGCCAGTATCCGCCCACCCGCCGCCTCCAGCGCCGGTTTGGCGAGCGCTCCGTATTCGGCCAGCCTTTCCGGATCCTGCACCGAGCGATAGGTGCCGACCAAGTATCCCTTCGCCACTTCCGACCTGCCCTTCTCTATTCGAATGTTTTCCCGGACGGATACTAGGCATCGAATGCGGACAGGTTTAATTCCTATTCCGAATGCGGTATGCACCACAGTTATGCTGGCTGGTCACGGTCTATGCTCGATGCTTATGGATGTCGAATTGCGGCAACTCCGCGCATTTATCGAATTGGCTCGGGAACGGTCGTTCACCCGGGCGGCGGAGCGATTGCACATCACCCAGCCTGCTCTTACTCGCACCATCCAGCAGCTGGAAACCGCGGTGCGTGCCCGACTTTTCGACCGCAGTTCGCGCCACGTCGCGCTGACCGCCGAGGGCCGCGAGCTGCTGGAACCGGTGGAACGCGCACTCGGCGAGCTGAACCGGGCCGTCGACGCGCTGCACCAGCGGGGCACGGTCCGGTTGGGTTTCAGCTGGCTGATGCCGGATCCGTGGGCGCAGAAAACCATCGACGAATTCGAGCGCAGCTGCGGCCACCGGGTGCAGGTGACCCGCTGCGAGGACCCGCTGGCCGATCTGCGGCGGCACACGATCGATATCGCCCTGGTCCGCGGGGATGTCGACGCGGAACGGTCGATCCGGCTGGTGCACCTGTTCGACGAGGCGCGCGTCGCGGTGGCGTGCTCGATCCGGTCGGAGCTGCGCGACGCCGAATCCATCGATTGGCGCGAGGTGCCGCGCTGGCCACTGGTGGCGAACGTGGTCAGCGGGGCCACCGGGCCGTGGTCCTGGTCGCCCGGCGCGGGTCCGGCGTCGGTGATAGAGACCGCGAACTACGACGAATGGGTGGAAGCGGTGGCCGCGAACAGGGGTATCGGCGTCGCGCCTGCGAGCGGGCGGCGCCGGATAAACCATCCCGGAGTGATGTTCATCCCATTGCTGAACGCACCTGCATTTCCGGTTCGATTGGCATATTTGCCGCAGTCGCAACGGCTGCCGCTGCGCCGTTTTATCGATGTGGCCGTGGCCTCGGTGGACTGACGCGCACATCGATCTATACGCTGCGGAAATAGATTCGGCACATCAGGCATTTCTCATCGGCGTGCGGAATATCTAGCGTTATCGGCGGGCTTCGTCCGCCGATGCCCAGAAAGAGCGCTGATGATCGACCACGAATTACGCACGAAGAAACCTGCGACCACAGCGGGAATCCGGATATTCGCCGTATACGCGGGCGCGGCACTCGGCCCGCTCGGCGGCGGAGTGGTGGCCCCGATGTTGCCGCAGATCGCCGGCTCGTTCCACGCCGGCACCGATACGACGGCGCTGACGATGACCGCGTACTTCATTCCCTTCGCGGCCGTACAGCTGATCTCCGGGACCGTCGGGGAACGCTGGGGCAGGCGCCGGACCGTGCTAGCCGCCTATCTGATCTACCTGATCGCCGCGGTGGCCGGGGCGGCGGCGCCGAATATGGTGGCGCTGTTGGTAACTCGGACGATCATGGGTACCGCCAACGCGTTCATCTCGCCGCTGCTGCTATCCGGACTGGCCGATATGGTGCCCGCCGCCCGGCTGAGCCGAGCGGTCGGACTGCTCGCCAGCTGCCAGGCCGCCGGACAGTCGGTGGCGCCACTGCTCGGAGGCATTGCGGCAGCGACGAATTGGCGTTGGGCGTTCGTCGGCGTCGCCGTCGCGGCCGGTGCGCTCGCGCTGGCGCCACCGCCGGGAGCGCCCCGCCCAGGCACCCGAGCACCGCGCCTACGGCCGCTGGTGAATCGGCGGATGGGCAAGCTGTCGGCGGCCGCGTTCGTCAGCTACTTCGGCGCGGCCGGATTGCCGTTCCTGGTCGCGCTGTACGCCGGGGAGCACCTGGGGGTCCGGCCCGCCGTGATCGGTGTCGCCCTGCTCGGATTCGGCGTCGCCGGACTGCTGCTCGGCGCGAGCTGGGGCGCGCTCGGCGACCGGTTCGGCGCCCGGCGCTGCGGGGCGATCGCCGCCGTCTGCTCGGCGGTGCTCGTCATCGCGACCGGATCGACGACAACGCTGCTGGAGCTGGTCATCTGCTGGACCGGCGCGGGCGTCGCCTACTCGATGCTCAATGTGTCGCTGCAAAACCTCACTGTCCGTGAGGTTCCCGACAATCGGGGCGGCGCGCTGTCCGCGGTGTCGGCCTTCCGGTTCGGCGGGGCCGCCGTCGCCCCCATCGCCCTGCTGCCGCTCTACCACGTGGCACCCGAGCTGTCGTTCCTCGTCGCCGGTGGATCGCTGCTGGTGGCGACGATCAGCCTGGCGCTGCTGCGGCCGCCGATCGCGCTCGCGGCACTGCGGCCGTGACACAGATGTAGCTGGCCGCCAGTGGTTTTCGACCGGACTATTGTTGGGTTCGATCGACGTCCGGTACGAGAGAGGATGTGCTGTGCCGACAGGGGGGCACAACGAATATCTGTTCGAGACAATGGGTTCGGAACCTCGGCTGATCGCCGACGGCGGCCGCGCGCGCGATTTCCGCAAGGTATCCAGCATCTTTCGGGGCGCCGAGCGGACATTGATGAACGGTCTGCTCGCCGAGGTCGTCGCGACGGGGGACACCGTGGTCCGGACCGGCCGCACCGCCGACGACGAACCGCGCACGATCGCCGGGTTTCCGGTGATCGGTCCGGACAACAACGTCGCCGGTGTGCGGGTCGCGGCCGACGCCGATACCGCAGCGCCGGTTCACCATCGGACGACCGTCGCCTACCAGTGGGAGCTCGGGATTCCGAACGGTCCACCGCGCCTGCATATGCCGCAGCAGTTGGTGGATCTGCTGGAGATCACCGAAACCCACCGGGATCGAGTGGTGTTCGGGCCGTTGGACTTTTTCATCCGGGTCGCCCGGACTCCGCAACTCGTGCGGATGTGGGAGTCGATCGTCGACGCGCAACCCGGCTATGTGGACTCCGGGACGTTGCTCATGCAGACCGGCGACGGGCAGCCGTGGGCGCTGCTGTACGCGCAACGGTACGTCACGACCGAGGTGGGGCCGCGGCTGCGGGTGCTGTGCCAGGACGTCACCGACACCATGGACCCGCGTGAGATGCGCAGGGAGATAATGGATGTCAACCTGGCGCACGCGGCCATCGAGTCCAGTGGGCAGTTCGGCAATATCTGGGACTGGCGGTGGCCGGTCACCTGCATCCTGAAATGGATTCCGGGTTTCCCGCCCGGCCTGGGACACGGCGCCAGCAGCGGCCAGCGGCCTGGGCTGCATCCGGACGATATCGCCCGGATGCCCGAGATCCGCGCCCGTGCGTTCGCCGAAGGGCATGTGCGAGAACGTGTTCGAGCGCGCCGATTGGCAGGCGGTTGGATGTCCGGCACCTTCACCTGGCGTCCCATCGATCCGGAGGTATCGAAGACCATCGGTTTCGCACTGGTGAAATTCGATGAGCCGGATGGCGAGTGACAGCCAGGTTGGCCGCAATTGTCAATGGATACCGATCATGGCTCGACTACTGTCCTGAATTGCGGTATGTCACTTCGAGGTCGGCCCCTTCCGGCGGTCCTCCCGCCATCCCGTACCACGCGTACCTCCCGATGAGGTTGTGGCGCCCCCGCACATCCGGGGCGTTACCCGCGCTCGACGGTTCCCGTAGGCGACTGCATGCGCCCACACCATCGAGGCCGAGGTATGCCCATCTTCCACTCCGTCCACATCCATTCGACATACCGCGAGTGCACCGAGGATTCCCGGATGTGGGGCTCGGTCAGCATTCATCAGGACATCGGTTCCCGGTCGGCCGAATCCGGGGAAAGCCAGTGGGGGAGCGCCGATCCCAGAGCTTCCGGAACCACCGACGCGGCGCGTCGATGCCGAAGGCTCCGCTGAACCGTGCCGTCGCCGCGATCACGATGGCGAGCGCGGGGAGCATCCACAGGGCGGCGCTCAGTCCGGTGCGGTCGGCCAGGTGGCCGATGAGTGGCGGTCCCGAAACGTAGCCGAACCAGCCGAGCGCCGCGACGGCCGCGATAGCCGAGCCGTGCGAATTGTCTTGGCCGACAGCGCCGGCCGCGCTGAACGCGCTCGGGACGAGCAATGCCAGCCCGACCCCCATCGCGGCGAAACCGAGTAATGCGACCGTCGGCTGGCGAACCGCCAATGCCGCGCACATGCCGACCGCGTACACCGTCGCCAGCGCCGGAAGAAGCGTCCTGTTACCGAATCGGCGTTGCAGCACAGCGCCGTTCAGCCTGGTCAGCACCATCGTGAACGCGTACGCCGCATAGCCGAGGCCGGACGACGCCGCACCGGCGCCGAGGTCGTCGCGGAGATAGGTCGCCGACCAGTCGGCAACCGCGCCCTCGCACAACATCGAGGCAAAAGCTATGCCGCCCAACGTCAATACCGTCACGGAGAGGTGTCCGCGCGTCGGATTGGGCTCGGTTGCGGCGGGTTTCGCGCCGTCGGCGATAAGTGGCCGGGACAGCGCCCAGATCAGCGCGATCGCGATCGAGCCGAGCCCGGCGAGTTGGACGCTCAACTCGAGGCCGATCGCGACGGCGCCCGCGCCGACCAGTGCGCCCGAGAATCCGCCGATACTCCAAATCCCGTGCAGCCGAGACATTATCGGCGCGGCCACCGCCCGCTCCACCGTCACGGCCTGGGTATTCATCGCCACGTCGAGCGCGCCCTGGAACAGGCCCCAGAACGCGAGCGCGGCGAACAGCAGGATCGTCGAATCCGCGAGTCCGACCGCCACCCCGCCTGCCGCGTAGCCGACCACCGTTGCCTGGATCATGCGCTTGCTGCCGAGCCGCGGCAGCAACCAGCTCGCGATCGTCATCGCCGTCACCGAACCGATCGGGGCGCCGAGCAGCGCGGTGCCCAAAGCTCCGTCGTCGAGCTGCAATCGGTCCTTGATGTGCGGGATGTGCGCGGTCCACGATGCGAACAGCAGTGCGTGCACGAAGAATGTCGCCGCGATCGAAACATGCGCGCGGACATGCGGTTTCGCTCGGGCGATGGTCGCGGCTCCCGCCGAATCAGACACGATGCACCTCGATGCCTTCGGCGCGTAACGCGGCGACCGCATCGTGCGGGGCGTCGGTATCGGTGACGACGATATCGATCGCCGAGGTCTGGCAGACGACGGCCATCGCCGTGCGCGCGAATTTGCTGGAGTCGACCATCGCGATGGTCCGCGTCGACGCGGACATGGCCGCCCGCTTGACCGCCGCGTCCTGCAGGTCGTAGGCCGTCACCCCGCGGTGTGCGCTGAAACCGCAGCAGGTCAACAACATTGTGTCGAATCGAAGCGTCGACAAATTCTGCTCGGCCATCGGTCCGACCAATGACAACTCACCTGTCCGCACGGTTCCGCCCGGCAGCAGCAGCGAAACCCGCGCCGCCGTCGCGAGTACCGCGAGCGAATTGACCGCGAGCGGCACCACCGTCACCCGGCGCGAGCTCAACGCGTGCGCCGCAGCCAAACCTGTTGTGCCGCTGTCGAGTACGACCGATTCGCCATCGGCGATCAACGAGACCGCAGCGGCGGCGATCCGGGCCTTGACCTCGCCGCGCTCCAACTCCCGCATGGCGAACGGCAGCCCCTCGCCCCGCAGCATCGAACTGACCGCGCCGCCGCGCACCCGCCGCAGCACCCCGGCATGCTCCAGTTCGGCCAGATCACGCCGAACCGTAACCTCCGATGTCCGCAATGCGCGGGCCAGTTCCGCGACGGTAACCACCTCACCGGCCTGCAACGCCCGAACGATCTCCGCATGCCGATCCGCCGCCACAGTCATGCCCATAACATACATCGACTCTGATCATTCGAAACTGTTTTATGATCGATTCGAAGGTTGACGTGGTCGTGTACTCGTATGTTGCCAGGGCTGTCTTCATCGGGCGGCGAACGTCAATTCGTTGCAGTGCAGCATGATTCGTGATGTACTGTTCGCCCGGCTCGCCGAGTCGCAAGCGAGTTGCCTTGTAGAGCTCCGTTCAATCGGCGAGCACGGAAGTCCATACCGGGGGGTGGCGGTTGTTTCCGCCTGATCGGTGGACAGCGTTTGGAACGTCTTGTCGGTACTGGTCGATAGTCTGCTCGAACGTCGCATCGGCCTGGCCTGGATCTGGTCGGCGAGAGGGTGGTGGTATGGCGGTAAGGTCGCGTGGCCCGATAACCGAACTGCGCGGGCGTTGGCAAACGCTGCAATTGTTGAGCCCGGTCTTCGAGTTGCTGAATCGGGCCGCGCCGCGAGCGGAGTTCGATCATCGGGGCTATGACCTCGCACAGCTAGCACTTCGGCTGATCGACTATGTGGTCGTCCATCAGGCGAGTCTCGAAGGAGCTGTGACGCCGAGCGCCGCGGTCGATCATCTGACTCAACTGTCCAGGCGCATGCATCCGGTGGATCCGGATCGGCCGTGGTCGAAGGTCGCAAGGATGGTCTTCGCGACTGTGCTGAACAACGGCCGTCCGCACGAAGCTGTTTGGGTCGAACCGGAATCCGAGCTCGGTCCGGCCCGAACCGAGGAGTTTCGTTTTCGACTGCTGCGGTTGGCCGATAGTGAAGCGGGGCCATGCGTCACGGCCAGCGATGAAGCCATCGTTCTGTACCTGCAGGCGTTGAATACCGATCTCGCGGATCGGGCGCTGGCGCTCAAGCTGATGGTCGAAATACAAATGAACGCAGGTGAGTTCGAGAAGGCGCTGGAGTCGGCCCGGCAGGCCACCCGGACGGCCCGGGGTCTGTCGGCCAGCCTGCGTGAGCGGCTGGCCGACACCAAACGCGATGTGTCGGCGGTGGATTGGCAGGGTGAGATGCCGGTCTGGTTGACCGACGTGGTGGGCCAAGTGGGGCAGCAGCTCGAGCGCGATCACCAATTGCGTGAGCTCGCGGCGAAATTCTTCAGCGACGTTGGCGCGGCGACGGTGTGCCGCAGCATCGACGAGGAGGTGCAGCGCGGCCAGGAGGTGTGGATTCGACTGGAACGTTATCTGCAACAAGCTATTCCGGTATTCCTGGAAGCGCAGGCGGTGCAGCGGTTTCAGCCGAGGGGTCTAGCGGTGGCCATCGATTTGTCGCGGGATGTTCTCGATCCGGCGCTGGGTCGCGACGACCTGCTCGAGATCGTTGCCGAACGATTGATCACGGGCGTCGCGCCGCCGGTGCGTCCGGCATGTTGGGGGCTCGGCGACCTGTGTGACATTCTGCTCCGTATCCCCGTAGCGCAGGAACGCCGTCCGCCGGATATCGACGATCCGGGCGAGTTGGGTGAGGCTATCGGTGACTCCATACCTGCGGATTCGGCGGCAGTGGCCGCCGAAATACTGAGCGGTGTTTCGGAAAAGCCGGCGAGGCTGTCGGAATTGCTGACAGCCGGGCGAGACCGCGCGGCCGATGTCGCCGATCCGGCGCGGCTACTGGACATCCTGTGGGGTGCCGCGCTGTGGACATTCGTCGTCGATGCCGATGCGACACCAGAGGAGCGGCCGCAGAGCACCGACCTGGCTGCTGCGGTGGCCGCGCTCGTAGCGACGCTGGACGACCGTCAACTGGCTGATGAGCGGTATTCGGGATCGGATTTGCTATTGGCGTCGCCGATCTCGTTGGACCGAATGGATCTCGACTCCGAGGAGATCGCATGAATTCCGCCGATATCTCCGATGCGGCGCGGCTACTGCGTTATGCATTCGGCCCCAAGGAAAGACCGGCACCAGGGAGCCAATATCGGATTCTGCTGGACCGCTACCGAACCGACGTCGGATTCGCGGAGATCGTCGGCCGGATCGCTGATGGGCTCGCGCTCGATATCCATACGGCGACTCAACTCGGACTGCTGATCTCGGGCCGAGCCGAGGGTCCGTTCGCGGTGAACCTGGACAGCTGTGGATTGCCGATCAGGTCCGGTGACGGGCGACTGCAGGATCGGCGATGCTTCGGACTGGTTCTGGTCGCGCTGGCCGCCTATGCGTACCCGAACGGGGAGGCGTTGGCCGATACAGTAAATCCCACGGTTCGTCGCGGCGAGCTCGAGCGGTTCCTCGATCGGCGCATCGCCGCACTTGTGGAGCGGCCGCCCGGCTCAGATGAGATGGAGCAGCAGCTCGGCGCGGCGGCCGGTATCTGGATGGACCTGCCCGAAGTGCTGCCGGGGCAGCGCGGGGGAGTGCTGCGCAACTGTCGCCGCTGGTATGTGAACCACCTGCTCGCGTTTCTGGTCGAGCAAGGGCGAGCGCGCCGGGAACCGACCCTGGACGACGAGCACGGCGAAGCGTACGTGCTCAACGACCGGTTCCGAATCGGATTGGCCGAGATGTCGGGAGCTCTGATGCCGGAGGCATGGCAGGAGCTGGGGGAAGCGGAGGAGCCCTGATGTTCCGTTTGCGCAGACTGTATTTCGATTCGATCGGCGTCACAGAAAACCGGTTCGCAGATCTGCTGGTGGACCTGACGGACTCGGCAGGCGAACCCGCCGATGCCATCGTCTGGCTGCGCAACGGCGCGGGCAAGACAACGATGCTGTCGCTGCTGCTCGCTCTGATCTTGCCGGATCGCCGCGACTTTCTGGCGACCCGAACCAAGAAACGCACACTCGAGGATCTGGTGCTGGCGGGAGATACGGCACACGTCGTCGCCGAATGGACCGATCCGGATGGGCAGCTCCTGCTGACCGGCGCGGTATACGAATGGGATGGGCGCACACGGCCACACGACTACAACGGGCGTGGTAAAGAGCGGCTACAGCGCAATTGGTGGTGTGTGCATCCGGATCCGGCCGTGGCGGGCGCCACGCTGGACGATCTGCCATTCACGCTGCGCAGCGGTGGAAACTATGACCGCGACCGATTCTGCACGCATGTAAGGGGTTTGGCCGCGCTCGGCGTCAACGCGGTCGTCGCGTCGCAGAGCATCGCCGAGTGGCACGGCGCATTGCGGGAGCGGCGGTTCGACCCGGATCTGTTCCGGTACTTCACCGAAGTGAATGCCGCCGAGGGCGGGATCGACGGTCTGTTCAACGACATCGATTCGCCGGGCCGATTCGTCCGTTACCTGTTGCGCTTCGTCGGCGATCATCAGCGCGTCGCGCCGGTGCGAGAGTTGTTGTCGGACACTGCGGTCGAGATCGCGAAACGTCCGGCCTATGCCGCCCAGCGGCAGTTCTGTGTCGACGCCGCGCCACGGGTCACGGCGCTGGGCGATGCACACCGGCGTTTTGTCGTGCGCCGTGACGAGCGGGCGGCGATCGTCGGCCGGTCCGCAGCCCTCAAACGTGCGCTGTTCGACGCGGTCGCCGCCGCGACGGCTCGTTACGAGCTCGCGGAACAGCGTGCGGCCGATTACGACGCTCAGATCAGCGAAGTGCGCGCCCAGATCGATCTGGCTCGTCGCAGACGGGACGAATATGCCTTCCGGGCAGCGAAATTCGAACTTACGGAGGCGAAAAAGCTTGTCGAACAGGCGAAGATCCGGATGGATCAGTGCAAGCTCGAAGCCGACGCGTGGGCGGCCGCGGAACGATATGCCCAACTAGAGGAACGCAAGGTGGCCTACGACGCACACCGGTCGGCGCTGGAAACAGCGGCCCGGGATGCGCGCCCGCTCATCGACCGATGCGATACGGCCAAGGCGGTGCTCGCGGCTGCGCTCACCGGCGAAATCGAAAAGATCGGCCTGGTGATCGAAGAGCTGGCAGTCCGCAGGGACCAGGCCGAAGCCGACGGGGACGCGGCCGCCGAGCGGTGGCGACAGGCGGAGCGGCGTTTGGCCGAACTCGATAGTGAAGCCGAACGAATTCGCGGCCAGCTCGCACGGTTCGAAGACGATTGCCGGTCGATGGTTGCCGATGGGATCATCGGTGCGAGTGAGCGACTCGGGGATGCGGTGAATCGCTTGGCCGAAGAGCACGTGGAAGCCGCGGCAGAACTGGAGCGGCTTCGTTCCGAACGTGACGATCTCCAGTATCGCATCGGAACTGCCGCGACCATCGAGACGAAAGCTCAGGAGAAAACCGGTGGCGCTCGCACCGCGTACCAGGAGTTGGACGGTCAGCTGAACCGCCTCGTCGCGAAGGCTCGGCGACTGGCGGATGACTCGCGACTGCGCACGCTGCACCAAACCGATCTTGTCGAGTTGGAAACTGTTGCGACCGAGACGATTACGCTGTTGACCCGCGAGATCACGGCAGCGGAGAAAATGCTTGCGGCGCTCGGCGAGGAATCGGCGCGTGGTGAACGCGCCATCCGCGCGCTGGCCGACATCCAGCTGCTGCCGCCGCGGCTGGCGGTTGAGAAAGTCATCGAAAAGCTGGATGACGCCGGTATCACCGCCGTCGCCGGATGGCACTATCTCGCCAAGCACATCGATCGAACCGACCACGGCCGCTACATCACGGAATTGCCGGAGGTACTCGACGGTGTAATTGTCTACGGCGACGCGACCGCTGTCGCCGCGGCGGCGGACCGCGCCGGATCCAGCGATGAGCTGGTTGTCATCTCCGCCGCAGGGGTTTTCGAGGATCGACGTGCCGCACATGTCGTCATCGGTCCGGCCGAAGCGCAACACGATACCGCCGCTGGATCTACAGAACTGCAGCGGCGCACCGGATTACGTGATGCGTTGCAGCTTCGGATCAGTGATGCGGCGAGGCGGCGCGATGCGGATCTCGAACTGCGGTCGGCGATTACCGCATGGGAGAGCGATCTGCCGCCGGACGGTCTCGGCGGATTGCGTACCAGGACCACTGCCGCGAAGGCCGCTTTGGACGATGCGATGACCAAGGAGAAGCGCGCGACAGAGGCATTGGCTCAGCTGAGAAGCGCCTTCACCGGGTGCGAGGCGCGCATATCGGACGTACGTGAACGACTTGCCCGTTTAGACAGCACGCTCCCCAGGGTGCGCAGCGCCGCAGAATATGAGAGCGACTATGTAGAGCCGGGTCGAACTCGGTCGGCCGCCATCCCCCGGGAGATCGATCGGGTTCGTGTTCAGCGAGATAGGGCGCACGAGGATCAGCGGCAGGCCATCGCAGACGTGCAGTCGATCGGGACCGAAAGTCAGCTCGAAAAACGTCGCCGGAATGAACTGCGCGCGGAGCTGGCGGCTCTCCCGGAACCGACAGGTCCGACAGATCTTTCGGTGGCGGCCGCGCGTGCGGCCGTGGAAATCGCCGAGACCAACCTCCGGGAGCGTTTCGAGGAAACAACACTACGGCAAGCGGTGCGGCAGGCGGAAAAGGAAGTCGCGAAGGCGGCGCAGCTCTGGAATGCCATCGAGGACGGGATTCGTGGCCGTGCGGCCGAATTAGCAACCAGCGCAACAGGATCCGATCCGGCCACGCGCGCGGAAGCCGCCGAGCGAGCGGGGGTGATGCTGACACGGGCAGCGGAGACGCATGGGACGGAACGCGGGCGGCTCCGTGACGCGCAAACGCGATATGAAACGGCGCAATCGGCTCGTCCGAAGGGCGCCGTCGAGATCGAGAATCCCACCGACCGCGAACACGCATTGGACCTGGCCGATCGATCGACCGATGAGATGGCGCAACGGGAGACCACCCGGCACCGGTTGGATGGTGATCGCGATGCCGCATTGAAGGATGCCACGGCGGCGAAGGCCCGCCAGGAAATGCTGAACGACCAGATCGCTCTACTGCGTTCGATCGAGCCAACCGACACATCCACCTTTGCGATACCGGTCGACAACGCCGGTGTCCGCTCGGTGGTCCAGCGCATAGTCGATGAACTGGCCGCTGCGGAGGCCGCTCTCGGTAAAGCAGATCGGGTGCGCGCCGAGCAGGCGGATCTGCTCGATCATTGGGCGGGGAGCGACGAATTCGTCACGCTCGCGGAGGACGAACACGGCAGCGCGGTGCGTCGGCTGCGCGAGATGTTCCGGGACAAGAACCGCATCGAGCGGGTGGCCGATAATGCCGACGAACTCGTGCACGATCTCGACGTACGCGCGAAAGCCATTGCACAGCAACTGGAGCAGGTCGAAACGCACAAGCGCAATGTGGTCGTTCGGATGATCGAGCTGGTCGACGACGGGCTGAGTATGCTCACCCGGGCTTCAACGTTGTCCGAGCTACCCGAGGGTATCGGACCGTGGGCGCACAAACGGTTCCTCGCGGTCGAGCCGCGATCCAGGCCCTCGCGTGAGCAGATCGGACTGCGGGTCGGCGAACTTGTCGAGGCGATGGTGGCCAGCGGGCGGATCGAAACCGACGCCGCCGAACTCCTGTGGCGAGCCACCGAAGTGTCTGTGCCGGAAGGTTTTCGGGCGACCGTGCTGAAACCGGCACCGGACCAGCCGACCGGCCGAACACCGGTGGAAGAGATGCGCAAATGGTCCGGCGGCGAGAACTTGACCGCCTCGCTGGTGCTGTTCTGCGTCCTGGCGAGGTTGCGCGCCGAGCGTCGGGTAGGCAGCCGGACCGGCGCCGCTGGCGGCGTGCTTCCGCTGGACAACCCCCTTGGCAAAGCGAACTACCTGCCGTTCCTCGATTTGCAGCGGAGGGTCGCGCAAGCCTGTGGCGTACAGCTTGTGTTCTGGACCGGTATAGGTGATCTCGGTGCGGTCACCACCTTTCCGCGGATCGCGGCGATGCACAAACGACCGTCGACTACCCGCGCGGGTCGCGCGTATGTCCAGGTCGATATGGAGAATTCGCAGCTACTCGACATCGTGTCGATGGTGCGTCGTGAATCGTGAGCCATTACTGGCCGCCGCGATTCGCGACTGGATCGCGACCCACCCCACGGTGCGGGTGCCGTTACGCGAGATACTCGGCGCGGCAGCGGCGGTGGACCGAACCGCCGCCGCATCGGTCGGCTGGCGGACGCGGATCATGGCTGCCTTGACCGACCTGACCGAATCCGGCGATATCCGCTTACCGACCACCTCCTGGGATCGCACGGCGCTACCTGCGCTGCCGTCGTTCGTGACCAGGGCCGTCGAGCCGAACGACCCGCCGCCGTCGCGAGAGCGAGCGGTTTGGCATGCGGAGCTGTCATGGGCAGCGCAGCTCTGTGATGCGGATGTACTGACGGCGACCGAGTACCGGCAGCTGACGGATATCAACGCATGGCTGCGCCGACGTACCGGGACGGTGATTCCGATGCGCGAACGGTCGTTGGAGATCTTCGGTGACGAAAAGGTTCTCGACACCGTTGTCCTCGGCCGGCTGTTCTCGCCTGGCAGACTCACTTGGGAACTGCTGCAAGCCTTTCCGTGCTGGCCGCCGGTCGAGCAGGTCGTGCTCGGCAACGCGGCCTGGCTCATCGTCGAGAATTACACGACCTATTACTCGATCGCTCGTCGTGCCCGCGAGACGGATTTCGACGGCCGGATCATCTGGGGATCCGGAAACCAGGTGGCAACTCGCCTTTCCGCGCTCACCGGTGCGCCGAAACCGTTGCGGTGCTGGTATTTCGGTGACATAGACGCAGGTGGATTCCGGGTGGCCCGATCCGCGTCCCGCCGGGCACAGCTGCTGGGACTGCCAGCTCTGGAACCTGCCCGCGGCCTGTATAGGCTGGCGTTGCGGCATGGGAACGCGCGTGTGGACAAGGCGAATTCGCCCAACGAGGACGCACTTATCTGGATCCGGGACTGGGTAGGCGGGCAGCTCGGGCGGGACCTGGCGGAGTCGGTTCGCGGCCGAAGCCGGATCGTGCAAGAGTACGTCGGGCGGGTATTGCTCGCGGAAACCAGTGTTGTGCAATGGTTTTGACGGTGCCTCGCCGGGGCCGAGCCCCCGCGAGGCACTCGGGTACTCAGGTGGTCATTCGGCGTTGATCATGGAGTTGCCGTCGAAATCCTTGCTGGCGGGTACGCCGAGCAGGGCGACGGCGGTCGGGGTGATGTCGACAAGCGAATTCGCGGTCTTGGCACCGGGTTTGAACGCCGAGCCGCGGGCGATCACGAAATTTGCCGTCTCCTCGGCGGATTGGCCGCCGTGGCCGCCATTGGGGCGGTGGCCATGGTCGGCGGTCACGATGATCTGCCACTTCTCGGCGGGGTTCGCCTTGGCCCTGGCGTCAACGGCCGCAACGATTTTGCCGACCTGCTCGTCGACGCGCTCGATGGCGTCGAGGTACTCCCGCGACTTGCTGCCGTGGCTGTGGCCCGCCTCGTCCACCTGGTCCAGGTGGACGAAAAGGAAGTCGGGAGCGTCCTTGGCGATCGCCGCTGCGCCGGTGTCCGCGGTGGCCGCGTCGATCTTCGATTCGTCCGTATCGTTCGGCTGACCGGGCGTCGCGATATTGACGTCGGCGTGCGGATCGTTGCTGCCCGCCATGATGGTGATCGGCTGCCAAGTGGCGATCGATTCGGTCTTCAGCCCCGGCTTGGCCTGCTCCAACTGGGTGAATACGGTCGGGTACTTCTCGAACGGCGTTGCGTCAAAGTTGTTGTTCTTGATGCCGTGCTTGGTATCCCACACCCGTGAGCACGGTGGCCCAGGACGGTCCGGAGATGGTGGTGTGCGGTGCGATCGAGGACTGGCCGAGCGTGCCCTGCTCGGCCAGCTTCAGCAGATTCGGCGCCTTCGCCTCGACGACCTTGCTGTACATGGTGCCGTCGAGCCCGATGACCACCACTTTCCTACCGCCCGGCCTGGTCGAGCCGCCATCGGACGATCCGCTGCCCGGCGAACCGGTATCGGGCAGCTGGGGGAGTGCCGCCGCAGGTCCGGCGGCGCCGAGCACGGCGGTGGCAATGGTGGCCGCGACGGTCGCGCGGAGGATGGTGTTGGCGTTGGCGGCGCTATTCGATCTCATGGTCTAGACCATTCCATCTGAAATTAGCTGAACGCTAGTGCGGTGCAGCTGAATTCACCGACGATTCGACCGGGTAAACTCCCGGGTGATGGACTTTGGCCAGCGAGTTGCCTTCCGCAGCTGGAAGTTTCATGTATCTGCTGGCCAGGTGGTTGTGCGCCCATCGTCCGGAAATGTCCGATTCTGTTCGTTTGCCGGTAACTCTCGGGCTATCGAGAGTCGGCGCGCAGCCGGGCGAAGTTGTCGTAGACTCGCTCGACTTCGGTCCGGCCGATCGCCGTGTATTCGCGCAGGCGTTGTTCGTAGCGGGCCACCGCGGTCGGCAGATCCGAGTCACCGTCGCGCACCTCGATCAACTCGGCGGCGAGCTGATCGGTATGCAGCAGTGCGACATTGGCGCCGTTGCCGCCGGGCGGTGCGAGGTGCCCGGCGTCGCCCAGCAGGGTGACCGCGCGAGTCTGCCACGCGGGCAATGGATCTCCTAGACGCATGGGCACGATCCCGCTGTTCTCCGGATCGGCGTGCCGCACCAGCGCGCGCAGCTCCGGATGCCATTCGCGGATCGAATCGAGTATCCGGCTCGGGTCGCCGTCCGCGGGCGCCGGGCCGGGCATCAGGAAAACCCAGCGGATATAGCTGGAGACGTCGGGCAGCCGCACATCCGGCGCCATGGTCTGCGCGGCGAGCGCGGGTGACCGACGAAAACGCATGGCGCCCAGCATCAATTGAATATCCGGGCTGGTGACGAAGAGGCTCCGCCCGGAAACCAACCCCGCGAATCGCTCGGTGAGCGGGGTGCGCCCGATGGCGGCGCAGATGGGTAGTTCGCGCATCTCGACCTGCGGCAGGAGTTGTCTGCGCACCTTGGAGCCCAAGCCGTCCGCGCCGATGACCAGATCGGCCGATGCGCTGCGGCCGTCGGCGAACGCCAATTCGACGTTCCCATCGGGCAATTCGGTATACCGCTCGAACCTGTGGCCGAACCGGACATGGTCGGCGACACCGGCGAACAGCAGGTGGCGCAGCACATTGCGGTCGAACATCCGGCCGTGATGGCTGAATTCGGGCTTGTCGAGCGTGGTCAGCTGTGGATCCACGGTGCGTGTGGTGCCGTGGAATTCGTCGCCGATCGCCTCGAGCAGCTCGTGCAGCCGGGTGGGTACCGCGCGGCGTAACGCCGCGAAGCCCGCCTCCTCCAAGGTGATTCGGTATCCCTGGAAGCGGGCCTGCAGCGCCGTATCTCGCTCGTAGACATCGACCTGGAATCCTGCCGCCAGTAACCGATGGGCCGATGCCAAACCGCCGAGTCCGGCGCCGATGATCGCAATTCGCATGCGGCTCAGCGTGCTCGGATCATCTTGCGGCGCGCTTGCGCCGCACATGCGTCGGCTCGGGACACGCTCGACGCACCGGTCAGGAATTCTTGCGGGTGAACGTGTATACCGAGCTCTGCATCTTGCAGGGAATCGGCTTGTTGACCACCACCGTGAGATTGCCGGAGGCCGGATCGTAATCCAGGCCCTCGGATTCGAAGGTGCCGTGGCAGACGCTGAGCTGCGGCAGGGTGCCGACGGAACGCACCATCGCGGATTTGTCCTTGCCGTCGAGCACCCCGCTCCAGCTGACCTCCAAGAGAGTAGGCGTGGTCCCGCCGCCGTTCGGGACGTCGGAGGTGCACAGCAGCGTCGTCGCGTCGAAAAAGGTGCAGCCCTGCACGTTCTGCACCGGCTTGTCGAGGTTCAGATACCCGGATCGAGTGATCGGTCCGGGCTGCGCCGCCGCCGTGTTGAGCAGCGGTGTCGGGAAAATCAGGAAGCGGGACATGCGATCCCACTCGCCGTTGAGCATCCACTGACCGTCGGGCGTGACTGCGACCCACGAATTATTGAATCGCGCACCGGGTTCGAGCGTGTAGACGAAGTCCGCGGTCGCGCCCGCGGGGTCCGTCGCACGGAAGAGTTTCGTCGAGCGACCCGACTGCTCGTAGGCGTCGAACAGGTAGCCCTGTGCCGAATCCGGATCGCCGACGTGATTCCAGCCCTTGTCCGCCAGGTCGGCGGGCACCTGCCCGACGCCGCGGAACACCAATTCCGAACCGGCGGCGGTCTTTCGGGTCGCGACACCCTCGCCGACGGTGAACACCGAATCCTGCCGGACCGCGGTCTGCTGCCAACCCTCCAGCGCGGCTTCGGCGTTCATCTCCGCCTGCGGCCCCTGCTGCGCCGGTTGCGCCGCGGCGACAGCCGGAACAGTAAGCGCGACAAAGGCTGCCGCGCAGATCGCACCCCAACGTAGTCTCATTCGCGTCTTCCCCGTTCAATCTGCCCGATACCCCCATGCGAATCCTGTCATGCGAGCACATGATTCGAGTGGGCTTGCCGACACGCCGGGAACGTCAGCGGATCGGACAAGAGCTCGGTGCCGCCACCACCCGCCGCGGCCGATGAGTTCCTTTGTGGCTAATGAACTTTCGATCCACCACCCGACGACTTCTTGCCGGAACCTGAGGTCAGGGCGTCACCGACCTTGCCGAACGAGCTGCTGCCCGTGCCCAGCGCCGCACTGCCGGAGCCGAGCGCCTTGGCCAGGGCGCCCAGCGGCTCGGCGATCGCGCTGCCGGTGCCTCCGGTGCTTCCGCTGCTGATCAGGCCCGCCACCGGCGCGGCGGCGGCGCTGCCCGTGCCGAGGGCCGAGCTGCCGCTGCCGAGGGCTTGCGCCAGCGCGCCACCCGCGGAGCTGCCGCTGTTCAATACCTCGGCGATACTGCTCAGCACCGCACCGAGATCGGGCGCCTTCTTCGAGTCGGCGACGGGTTCGGGGCGGGCGTGGCGGGGGCGCGTGGCCGGACGATCGGACACGTTCTGCGTCCGGCTCTTGTTCGGGGCCTTCGGCTCGGTATTCACCGCGGTTGTGTCGGGTTCCGTCGAAGCCTCGTCATCCGGGTCGGTGGCCTCGGTGAGCGGCAGACCGCGCTGGCTCGACGGCGTTTTCGGTTGTCCCACTTCGTATTCGATCGGGTCCGTCGCCGGTGCGACCGCGGCGATGCGGTCCGTTGTCGGCGCGGCCGCGGCGGGCGGGGCCGCATTGTCGGATTGCGGAGCGGTATCGAGGTCGGTCCAGCTGCTGGCCAGGGTCGTCGCCCGATCATCCGGCGTCGGTCCGTTCTCGGTCGAGACGGCGGCCGTGATCAGCGCGGTCATCGAAAGCATGGCCAACCGCGCCGAAACGAGGGGATTGCGCGGTGCGCTGTGTTTACCCATCAGTTCTGTCCTTCTGGAGTCGTGGATTTTCGCGAATTCGAATACTCGATGGCGCGATAATTTCGCGACGGGCGTATATCGATCTGGACAAGCTGCGGCATTGCATTTCGAAGCGTATGTGCCGGAATGCGAGATGGCCAGCCCGATGAGTGCGCCTAAAGATGAGTTAATCTCGGCCGAAACCCCTGGTCAGTCTTAAGTGGTGGCTTAAAACCCTTTCAGTGCAACACGATTCGCATTGCGAGCAGGTCACGGTTTGCCTACGATTGGGTGGCGGACCTGCTGACGGGATTCGCTGGACCGAATATATCGAATCCGTTCCGATGATATTTCGGATGCCGACTTCGGGCATCGAAGTACACGGGATATTTCTTTGTTCGCTCAGGCCGGAATATCCGAGCGCGCAGTCATCGCACATCATGCCGACGGCGAAATGCTGTGCGCCTATGTGGGAACGCTGTTTCTACCCGACATACCTCGAAGGAATCATGAGCCTTTCATCCCTTTCACTGCGATCACTGTCCGCCGCCGTCGCGCTGTCGGCCGTCGCGTTCTGTACCGTCACGGCGGCGCCCTTCGCCTTCGCCGCGCCGCAGTCCGCGTCCGCCGCCGACGAGGTGATCAGCCTGACCAACGCCGAACGCGCCAAGGCCGGATGCCCCGCGTTGAAGACGGAAAGTCATCTCACCCGCGCCGCCCAAGACCACACCGAGGATATGGCGGCCAACGGATACCTCGATCACAACTCGTCGAAGGGCGATCCGGGTGACCGGATCAGCGCGGCGGGCTACCGCGCTCAGGGTTGGGCCGAGAACATCGCCGAAGGTCAGCGCAGCCCCGCCGAGGTGGTCGACGCGTGGATGAACAGCGCGGGGCATCGCGCCAACATCCTCAACTGCGACCTTCAGGACATCGGTGTCGGCTATGCCACGAGCGGCGACGGCACACCCTATTGGACCCAGGACTTCGGCACGCCCGCTGGGACGAGCCCGGGTCGGCCGGGTAACGGCAACAACCCTGGCAACGGCAACAAGCCTGGCAACGGCAATCCCAGCGACGGCGACAACCCCGGCGACGGATACCCCAGCGACGGTGACACTTATCCGGGCGGTGACAACGACTGGGGCAACTGGGATACCTCCGACACCGGCCAAATCCCTTGGGACCCATGGCACAACGGCTACGACATGCCGTCCGAAGGCCAGATGGACGAATACTCGATGTACTGATCTGCTGGCGGGCCGTCACGGTACGACAGTTTCCGGCGCACGGTTGGCGCCAGTGGGATAGTGGCAACCGTGACAACGGAATTCACGGTGCGTCCGGTCGGCTGGGTGGAATCGTCGCTCACCGACCGGGCGGCGGCGCCCAAGCAGGGTGACGAAGGCGCGCCGCCTGCGCGAATCAGATTGTGCGCGGACATCTTCGAGGCCGCGGCCGACCTGCGGCCCGGTGCGGAGGTGCTGGTGCTGACCTGGCTGCACCAGGCGGATCGCGATGTTCTGACGGTGCGTCCGCGCGGGGATATGTCGCGGCCACCGACCGGCGTCTTCGCCACCCGGTCCCCGGCGCGGCCGAATCCGATTGGGCTGCACCGGGTGACGATCACCGGCATCGACGGAATGTTCCTCTCGGTCGACGCGCTGGAGGCCGTCGACGGCACGCCCGTCATCGATCTGAAGCCCGTGCTCGTCGGGGCCGACGAGCGATGATCACCACCGTCGTCATTTGCCAGTCGTTTTCGGGCAAGGGGCGGATCAGCGGGGTCGGTATCCGGCGATAGTCCTCGACCCCGATGTAGTCCGCGGCGTCGATCTCGGCCAGATGCATCGTGCGACGTCAGCGGTGGCCGAGCCCTGCCGTGAAAGCGGTGAACAGGTTGCGCCCGTATTGCCAGATGCCAAGGCCGCTGGCGGAATTGATGTGTCCGAGGCTGCCCGCGATGATGTGGTCGAGTCGCCACCCGGCCGCCAAGGCGGCGGTCGCGGCGGGCGCGCAGTAGGGATCGTCGATGCTCGAGACCACGACACCCGGAAACTTCAGTGGCGCGGTGGTGGTCGAAGCGAAACTCCGTGCGGCCGTTGGGAAGTTCGGGCCCGCGCTGTCGGGAGGCGCGACGAGGGACGCGCCGATCACGCCCGCGGCGCCGGGGCGTCGGCGGATCAACCATTCGGCGACCGCAAGGCAGCCGAGGCTGTGGGCCACCACCACCGTCTCCGGTGCTGCGACGGCGCGATCGAGGGCGTCGAGCCAGTCGTCGAGGTCGGGTTCGGTCCAGGACGACGGCGCGATACGCGTTGCCGCCGTACCCCATTCGGCTTGCCAGTGGCTCTGCCAGTGATCGGCGTCGGAGTCATCGATGCCGGGAACGACCAGATAGTGCACTATCGTTGCCTTTCATTCCCTGAAGCGGGATGGTGCGGATGTTTCGATGGACAACTGTGTGCGATCCATTCGCCGCTGTCACGGCAGGCCGATGAATGGAAAGCGGATGACCACACGGACAACGGTTTCATTGGATCCCACCGACCGGGCGATCCTTCGGTTGTTGCAAACCGAGGCCCGCCTCGGCGTCACCGAGATCGGCCGCCGGGTCAATCTGTCCCAACCGGCGGTATCGGCGCGGATCAAACGCCTCGAACAATCGGGCGTCATCACCGGCTACCGTGCCGTGGTCGATCCGGTGGCGCTCGGCCTGAATCTGCATGCCGTCATCCGGTTGCGCACCACCCATGCCCACCTCGCCGCCGTCCTCGCGCATTTCGAGGAGGTCCCCGAGATCACCACCGTCTACCGGCTGACGGGGGAGGACTGTTTTTTGATCGATGTGTTCGCCGAAAGCTCCGAACGCATCGAACAGATCGTCGACGCAATCGCCCGATTCGGTCCCGTCACAACATCTCTGGTCCTGCGAACCTACGAAACCAAACCCGTCGCACCCCGCTAGATACGAAGCGGCCCCGGTAACCGAGAGGTCACCGGGGCCGCTTTCAGGTCGCTCGACAGAGCACCCCGTATCAGCCGGCGCTGATGCTGATCCCCGTGCCGACAACCTTGACAATTTCGATCGCCAGGTTGGCGAGCGCGGTGAGCAGTTCGAGCATGAGGTGACTCCAATCATTCGGTACTACATCGGACGCTAAAGCATCCGTGAAGTCTTTTTCGGGAAAATGAACGCGCGGCGGCCGAGCGGCTTCGAATACCGGACGTTTCGCCGAAACGGGCGACGAGCACGCCTTATAGCCTGGAAATAATTCTATGGAAAAACTCACGGTTTCAACGTAATTCGCCCACATCGGACATTTAGCGGGTTTCGATCATTTTGCCGCTTTCAAAATTTTTAATGAACTCGGCGCATTGGCAGAATATGGCATTTCGTCCGATCGCGCGACCGAAGGGCCGATCCGGCCGGACGATGCAGTGCCGTGTGCGCGGGCTCCTCCGGTGATCGATGGAGGGCTTGCGGTCTCACTAGTCAGTGCTACTATCTACCGGTAGTCAATGGCACTAAGTAGTAACCGAGGGGTGATCATGACGATGACAACACAGCAAAATCCGGCGATCCAGGTGCGAGGTCTGGAGAAGTCGTACAAGGACCTGCACGTGCTGCGCGGCGTCGATTTCGACGTGGCGCGGGGGGACATCTTCGCCCTGCTCGGCTCCAACGGGGCGGGCAAGACCACGGCCGTGCGAATCCTGTCCACGCTGCTGAAATCCGACGCGGGGACGGCGAGCGTCAACGGCTACGACGTGGCCGCGCAACCGGCCAGTGTGCGTGAATCCATCAGCCTCACCGGGCAATTCGCCGCCGTCGACGAAATCCTCAGCGGGCGGGAGAATCTCGTGCTCGTCGCGCATCTGCGGCGCGTCGCGAATCCGGGGGCGGTCGCCGACGACCTGCTCGCGCGTTTTTCGCTGACCGACGCGGCCACCCGCAAGGTGTCGACATATTCCGGCGGTATGCGCCGCCGCCTCGATATCGCGATGAGCCTCATCGGGAATCCGCCGGTCATATTCCTCGACGAGCCGACGACCGGACTCGACCCCCAGGCCCGTATCGAGGTCTGGGAGGCAGTGAAAGAACTTGCCGCACAAGGCACCACGGTGTTGCTCACCACGCAATACCTGGACGAGGCCGAACAACTCGCGGACCGGATCGCGATCCTGCACGAGGGCCGGATCATCGTGAACGGCACCCTCGCCGAACTGAAGCAGCTGCTGCCACCGGCCAGGGTCGAATACATCGAGAAGCAACCAACTCTCGAAGACGTCTTTCTTGCCCTCGTCGGCGCCGACACCACGAGTAAGGATCAGTAATGACAGCACGTTTTCTCGGCGACACCGGCTACCTGCTCGGCCGGTCGCTGCGCCATATCCTGCGCAGCCCCGACACCATCATTACGACCGCGATCACGCCGGTCGCGATGATGCTGCTGTTCGTCTACGTTTTCGGCGGCGCGATCAAGTCGGGGTCGGATAAGTATGTGAACTACCTATTGCCCGGCATTCTGCTCATCACCATTGCTTCGGGCATTTCCTACACCGCATACCGGCTCTTCCTGGATATGAAGAACGGCATCGTCGAACGATTCCAGTCCATGCCGATCGCCCGCTCGTCCATCCTGTGGGCGCATGTGCTGACGTCGTTGGTGTCCAATGCGATCTCCCTCGTCGTCGTCGTACTCGTCGCCCTGCTCATGGGTTTCCGCTCCGGCGCGGGCCTATTGGCCTGGTTCGCGATCGCCGGGATTCTGCTCCTGTTCACCCTGGCATTGACCTGGCTCGCCGTCATCCCCGGCCTCACCGCGAAAACCACCGACGGCGCGGGCGGATTCTCCTACCCGCTCATCTTCCTGCCGTTCATCAGCTCGGCATTCGTGCCGACCGACAGCATGCCCGGGCCGGTGCGCGCCTTCGCCGAACACCAGCCGGCCACCTCGATCGTCAACGCCATCCGGGATCTGTTCGCGGAGCAGCCGGTCGGCAACGACATCTGGGTCGCCCTCGGCTGGTGCGTCGGCATTCTTCTTGTCGCGTACTACTTCTCGATGGTCGTCTACCGCCGCAAGGTCTCCTGACCGATCTCGCGTGAATTCTCCTGGTCCACACCGGGAGATTACGGGAGTACGAGGCAGATAGGTCCGAGTTGGATGCCGGTACCGACGTTCACCGATGCGGTGACAGGTGTTGCGCCGGGGTGGTTTTCCCGCACCCAGATGCGGTGCGCGCCTTTGGTCGTCGGCGTCCAGGTGACGGTCGCCTTGCCGTCCACATCGGTGGCCAGGTAGCTCGGCTTCAGCGTTTGGGTGGTGCGGTCGTTCGCGGTTTCGTCGACGAAGATCAGCGCGTCGTCCGGCGGGGCGCTCGCCGTGACCTGGTACGAGCAACCGGTGCCATAGGAACTGGAACTGCCGAAGCTGAGCCCGGGCGCGACGTCCACGCGGCTGATGTCGGCCTGTGCGGCGGGCGCCGCGAAGCCGATGGCGGTGATCAGCGCGCCGGATGCCAGCGCCGCCGCGGCGACCTTCTTCGAGTGGATCAAGGCGAATCTCCCTCTGTGTCAACAGGATTCCCCTGCAAAGGGGTCGAAATCGAGAGTACACAGGCGGAGTGCTGCCACCCGACCCAAGTTTCGGGGGATGGTGCTTCTAAGCAAGGTCGCGTCGGTCGGCCACCGAAATGCCCTCGAGTCATGTACTGCTCGAGGGCATTTCGATGGGCGATAGGTCAGCTGGTCGGGGCGGTCCTGCTGCCTGCCGTGGCGGGTGAACTCGTCCTAGGCGCCGCTTCGGGGGCTGCCGGTGCGGCGGTCGGAAGCGGGTCGGCCATGGCCATATTGATCACCATGTTGCCGAAACCCCTTGACATGAACTCCATTACAGCGAAATCGTTATTGTCGAAGTTATCGCACCAGCGGAACGGGTTGTCCACGCAGCCGCCGTCGGTGCCGGGCACGTTGCCCTCGAAGTTGCCGGTGGTCCCGCCGAACAGGGCGACATCCGAATCCAGCTTGCAGCAGTCCTGTCCGGTGAGTACGCCACTGGCCGGGATGCCCGCCTGGTTGAAGGTGAAGGCATCGGTGCCCACCGGCGAGAACAGAATGTTCTTCTTGCCGATCGAGTCGAAGTATTTGATACCCAGATCCCGGGCGACCTGCGACGGTTTGTACACGTTCGGCGGGAACTGGGTGGAGACGGTACGGGTGAACAGGTCCACCCCGGCCGGGTCGAGCACGCCGACATCGTAATTGGGCGTCGCGGTCACGTCCGCGTCCAGGTCGTATCCGATCTTGGCCTTATCGGCCGCGCTGAGATTGTTGACGTAGTACGTCGAACCCAGCAGGCCGAGTTCCTCGCCGCCGAACCAGATGAACCGTAACTTGTTGTGCGGCTTGGCCTTGTGCAGCAGTTGGGCGATGTTCAGGATCGTCGTCGAGCCGGAGGCGTTGTCGAGCATCCCGGCGCCGTAAATGGCGTCCAGATGCGCGTCCACGACGACGGTGTGGTCCGGGTCGCCTTCCTTGGAGTCGGCGATCACGTTGTAATCATCGGCATTCGGATTCACCACCGCCTGCACGTCGATGGTCATCGTCGGTACCGCGGATCCGCCCGCGTTGACCTGGGTGAGCAGGTCGCTGCCCGTCGCGAACGAGGTGAACGCGACCGGGATCTGCGGCACGATCCGGTTGCCGTTGGCGTCCACCAGGCTGCCGTTGACGACGCCGGTTCGCCCCGGATTCCCCTCGTTGAAGATGATCACTCCGGTGGCGCCCGCCGTTTGGGCGTTCTGCACCTTGACGCCGTAGGAGCAGCCGCCGCGCTGGATCAGCGCGATATGGCCCGCCGTGAAACCCGTGAAATCGGCGGCGGTGCAACCGCTGGTCGAGCTGGGCGCCGGGGTCGGCGGGATGACGATTCCGCCCGCGGCTTGCAGGGGCGCCGTGGCCGACCCTTGGGCCTGGCCGGGATTCCAGTCGGTGACGACGGTGTAATCATGTGGCGTAGGCGATGTTTCGCTGAATTTCGGCAGTCCCGTGAAAGCGAAGTAGAAGAACTTGTAGTTCTGGATCGTTACGTCATAACCGCTATGGCGCATGATTTCGGCTACGTAATCCGCCGACGCCTTGTAACCCGGTTCGCCGGAGTTGCGGGAGGGGTGGCCGTCGGGGCCCGGATTGGCATCGGCGATCGCTTGGAAAGCACGCATATGGTGCTCCAGATCCGCCGCCCGAATACAGGGCAGCAGCTTTTCCGCGGTGTCGTTCACGCGGTGAAAGCAGCCGGACCAGCTCGGGTCCTCGCCGTTCGCGGGCTCGGCGCCGGATGGCGCCGTGGCCATGGCGGCCGACAAGGCGGCTGCCGCCGAGAAGATCATTAATCGGCGGAGCAGCCGTCGAGGACGTCGTGACATTGGTTACGCTCCCATCAAAAACCTTGGAGCCGAATGAATTACGTATAGGGTGACATGCGCGCGTCAATACATGACTGGGGAAACTTCGCTCCCCAGAACACATTCCGGCGTCCGTTCAACGGGATTCGCGGTCGATCGCCTGTAGCCGCTGCCATTTGGCCATCGTTTGTTCGATTTCCTCGCGCAGGAATTCGAAAAACCGACGGGTCTCGTCCAGGCGGCGTCCGGCGGGGGAGTCGGGACCCAGGAGTGCCGCGCCTTGTTCGGCGTTTGTCTGCACCTGCGCCAGGATCGGATCGGATTGGCTGATGAAGTGGCTCCAGGTGTGCTCGTGGATCCGGCAGAAGTCGCGTCGGCTGCCGGGTTCGCGGCCGCGTTCGACCAGCCGCACCTGCACCAGATATTTGATCGCTCCGGAGATGGCCGACGCACCCACGCCGAGTTGGTCGGCGAGTTCGGCGGCCGACAGCTTGCCGGAGTCGTCGACCATCAACGCGGCGTATACGCGCGCGGCCATCCGTGGCGTACCGGATTCCACCATGATCTGTGCGAACCGTTCCCGAAAGGCAGCGATCGCACTCTGGTCCGCTCGCGTCACCGAAGCAGTCTCCTTCTCGCATCATATGTTTCACGAAATTCGTGAAACATGAGTAGCATAGCCGGTGTGCAAGCTACCGAACTCGACGGAGTGCAGCGGACCGCCAGCCCCGTCCTCAGGGCCAAAGCACTGGACAACCGGCTGCCGGACCCGATCCTCGCCGACACCTATGCCGAACAGACGATGCGCCGCCTCGACCCGGACTACGACAAACGCAGATTCGGCACCAGCCAGCTCGGCCTGGCCGCCGTGGTGCGCGCCAAAGCCCACGACGATTGGGCCCGAAGCTATCTCGCCGATCATCCCGACGCGGTGGTGCTGCACCTCGGTTGCGGTCTTGACGCCCGGGTGTACCGGCTCGACCCGCCGGCCACCGTCGACTGGTACGACCTGGACTATCCAGCGATGATCGAACTGCGGCAACAATTCCTGCCGCCGCGCGAGCACTACACCCTGATCGGCTCCAGCGTCACCGACCTGACCTGGCTGGACCGTATCCCCCGCGGCAGGCCAGTGCTGATGATCGCCGAGGGACTGGTGCCCTACCTGACCGAGGCCGACCTGCGGCGGCTGCTGACCGGTATCATCGATACCTTCCCCACCGGGCAAATACAGTTCGACACGGTGCCGGTCTGGGCGTGGCGAACCTCGAAATGGGATCCGACCCTGCGCAAATACCACACCCAATTCCATTGCGGCTTCGACGATCCCGCCGCGCTGGCCGATTGGCACCCGCGGCTCGAATTCGTCGACGAGGCGCCGATGAACGACTCACCGATCCTGATGGCCAAGGCCCCCGCGAACGCCCGCCGCATCTTCCACCTGCTGAACCTGCTGCCCGGTATGAAGCGGTCCTCCCGCATCGTGCGGTTCCGGTTCTGAATCCGACTGTCCGGTGGCGGTTTTCGCGCGCCACTGGTCAACGACCGTGGGTGATCTCGGCCCGGACACGCTCCTTCGGCGTCGCGACATCCCACCATCGGGCGGTGCCGCGCGCATCGCGGTAAGCGCCGGTGCCGCCGGTGATGGCCATGTCGAGCGGGCTCTCGTTCGCCGTCTGGAGCGCCTGCATCGTCAACGATCCCTGCTCGAGCTTTATCGTGAGCACGCATTGCATGGTGCTCTTGTCGCCCTCGATGCGGACCACCTGACATGAGCCACCGCCCTGTCCGACTCGACGGCCGTCCTTCAGCATCCAGCCCGAATAGGCGCTCAGATCACCGAGTTTCGCCACTGCCGGAGTCTGGTCCGGACCCGCGAACTGGTCGTTCTCGATCGCGAGTTCCAGAACCTCGACCCGATCATTCGGCGCCGTGTTCGCCTGACCGCAGGCGCTGAGCCCGGCACCGACGACCAACGCCCCGATGGCCGCCGTCAGGACGGTTCTTGTCGACGCCTTCTTCGAGTACATGAGATCTATTCCTTGTCTTCAGGTTTCGTTGTTGTCACAAGCTATGGCCGCGAAGGCGTTTCGACTAAGCCCGTTCCCGGTTTCGGCAACACCGCCTCGGCGGGTGTGCAAAGAGTCTTTGCAAAGAGTCTTTGCATGATCTAGCCTGGCTGGCGTGGCCGATCATCCCGCCCCCCGCACGATTACCGATGTCGCCGTGCTGCGGCTGCTCGCGCATCCACTGCGCCGTCGCATCGAGGAACAATTGCGCGGCGGGCCGGTCACCGCGACCACCCTTGCCCAAGCCCTCGGCGAAAGCAGTGGGCTCACCAGCTATCACCTGCGACAACTCGCCAAACACGGCTTCGTCGAAGAGGTTCCGGAGCTGGCCACCGGAAAGGAACGCTGGTGGCGCGCCGTGCCCGGCGACCGCCGCTGGCCGCCCTACACCGAGCAGACTCCCGAAATGCGGGAGGCCAGTGCGGAAATGAGCCGCAACAACCTCGCCGAACTCGTCGAACTCTATGAGCGATTCGAACGGCAAGCACCCGAGCTCGGGGCGTGGGCCGACGCATTTCTGTTCTCCCGCGCGACAATTCGCGTCGACCTGGCGCGATTGCGCGAATTCTTCGAGGAATACATCCGGCTCGTCCAGCGCTACGGCGCCGACGATGCCGCCGAGGAGCCGAAAACCGTGTTGCTGCGGCTGTTCAGCTTCCCCGAAGCCTGAATTGACCTGAAAGGCAACTGAATATGCGCTCCCTTCGCCCACTTCTGCTGGCATCGGTGCTGTTCACCGTTCTCCTCGCCCCGGCGGCCGCGGCCGAACCCGCGCCGGCGGCGCAGAGCACGGACGTCACGTTCACCGGTGGCGGCGGGACGACCCTGCACGGCAGCGTGATCGCCTCGGCCGCAACACCTTCCGGTGCACCCGGCATCGTCCTGGTCGGCGGCGCCGGATCCGGGCCGCGCACGGAATATCTCGCCGAGGCCCGCGCCTTCGCGGCGGCCGGGATCACCGCATTGATCTACGACAAACGAACCACGGGCTACTCACGCACCCACCGCGACTTCGACCTGCTCGCCGACGACGCCCTCGCCGCGGTCGAAACCCTGCGCCACACACCGGGAGTGCGAGCCGATCAGGTAGGGCTGTGGGGATTCAGCGAGGGCGGGTGGGTCGCACCGGCGGTCGCCGCGCGATCCGCCGACGTCGCATTCCTGATAACCCTCGGAGCCCCCGGGTTCACGCCATTGCGCACGCAGACCTGGAGCCTGGCCGAAACCCTTCGCCACCACGGCGATACCGGTCCGCTCGCCGGGGTCGTCGCGGGGCCCGCCGCCCGATTGCTCGGCGAGACCGGGGCGTTCCCCGAAGCCGCATTCGATCCGCTACCGGGATTGCGCGGCGTGCACGTCCCGGTGCTGGCGCTGTGGGGAGCTCGGGACGTACAGGTACCGCCTGCGGAAAGCGCTGCGGTGCTGCGGGATTCGCTGACCGCATCCCCTTCGGTGACCATCCGCTTCGTCGCGGGCGGCGCCCACAACGGGCGCTCGACCACCGACGGCTTCGACCGGCCGGGCGCCGCGGCGGGTCCGGGCGCGCCGCGCGGGGCCTTCGCTCCCGGCTACCTCGACACGATGACCGGATGGGTGAACCAGGTCGCGAACGCCGCCGCACCGGTTTCGTCGGCGGAACCGGTTCCGGCGCAGGCGCGTTCGAGTACCGACCCGGGCCACGGTTGGTGGGCCTCGGCGTGGGTCCAGTTGGTGGTGTTCGCCGCCGTGCTGGCCGGATTCCTCGCATCCCTGTTCATGAACCGCCGCCTCGGATCGGCTCGGCCGTCGGCGCTGTTCGGGTTGCTCTCCCTGGTCGCGACCGTGGTGTATGTGGAGTCGATCCTCGCCCAGTCCGCGCGGACCGTCGGCCCGGTGGTCGCGGGCCGGCCGCTCATCTGGCTGATCCTGCAGGGTCTCGCGATACTCACCGTCGCGCTGCTGGCCGTCACCGCGGCCGCGGCGGTGCGCGACCGGGCCGCGGCATCGCGCGCCGGGCTCGTCGTTCTGCTCGCCGCCGGGTCCGCCTGGCTGGCTTGGGCCATCACCTGGGGCCTGTTCGCCATTCGATGAAACGAGTCGACCATGTTGTGCGCCTTGGGTTCCGGCGCGCCGGTGGGCAAAGCCATCGATAGTGACGGGTTGCCGAGATCGCTGAACGGGAGAACGGTGGTAATTGCGCACGGGGGAGGGCGAGATCTCCGGACGAAAGCGAGTGTCGCGGACCCGCCGTCGCCCTGTTCGCGACGAAAGTGGAACCAGCGCAACACTGGAACATCCAGGGTGAGCATGTATGGCATCAGGCTGGCCGGAGCCGAACCGGCGGACATTCGGGGGATCGCCACCACACCGACCGGCACCGAGCGGTGTGGCACGTCGAGTCTGCCCGACCATTTATTGCCCGGCATCGTAGTTTTGAACGAGCGCTACTTCCCGGAGAACGAGTTGGCCGCCGCGCGGGTCGGCGCGACCTCGTTCGCCCGTTCGGTGCTGCGCTGCCTGCGGCGTGCCGAGCTGTTCGCCGGGATGATCCTGTACCGGCGCGACGAGACGTCCGACGAACCCGTGCTCGAGACGGTGTACCGGTCGGGCATCACCTGCATCGTGCTGAGGTTTCATTTCGGCATGAGTGAGCGCGCGGTGCGCGCCGCCATCGCCGAGGCCGCCGACCGGCTGCTCGCCGGCTACGGATGGGACGGCCACGGGGTGCTCTGCTACCAGACCGACGTGCTGCTCCGGTTCCATCCCGATGAGCTCATCTGCTGTGTCACCCACCACGGGCCGTTCGTGCACGACGTCGTCGGTACGTTCTCGGCGCAGGAGACCGGCCGCGCCTTCGGCGGGGCGACGAAGGCGCTGCATCTGCTCGAACAGCAGGAGCGCGGTCTGGCCAGGGTCCGGGAAAACGCGAATATGTATGTGCTGCAACACTCGTTCCTGCAGCGCTCGTATCTGATCGACCGGGGCGTCGACGACCGGCGCATCTTCGCCTTGCGGCCACCGATATCCGTTCCCGCCGCCCCGGCGCCCATGCGGTCGGCCGAACTGGCCGCGTTTGTCGCCGATGCCGGGCTGCTGCTCTGCACCGCGGTGGCCCGGTTGGACCACTTCAAGAATGTCGAGCTGCTCATCGATGCCGGTATCCGCCTCTGCGCCAAAGGAATACCGATCCGGATACTGGTGGCCGGCGGCGGAGACAACGAACAGTCCGTGCGCGCGGAATTGGCGAACCGGGTGCCGAGGGAGTACGCCGAGCAATTCATGGCGGTCCCCAAACTCACCAAACCCGAACTCTATTCGCTGTTCCGGCAGGCACGGCGCAACGGCATCTTCGTTTGCCCGTCCCGCTACGAGACCCTCGGCATAACTCCGTTGGAAGCCGCGCTGAGCGGTGTCTGCACATTGATCGCGGACTCCGAAAAAGTCGAGGCCGCACGGCTTTTCCCATCGACGTACCGCTTCGACCCCACGGTGGACGGCCTCGCGAAGGCGATCGAGCGCATCCACCGCAACCCCCGCCCGCCCGAAGCGATCGGCGCGCAACTGCGGCGGGCCGTCGCCGCGGAGGTCTCCGAGGAGAACTTCCGGCGCGATCTGCTGCGGGCGTGGGGTCAATTCGCCCTCGACACTCGGGGATCCGATGACTGATCGACGAGATCCGATGCGCGTCAGCGTGTTCGCACCCCATCCCGACGACGAGACGATCGGGTGCGGCGGCTGCATCCTCAAGCACGCGCGATCCGGCAACGAGGTGGCCGTGCACTATCTCACCAGCGGTGATGCCGGAAATCTGCGGTACACGCGGGCCGACCTCGGCGCCATCCGGGAAAAGGAGGCCATGGCCGCCACCCGGGCACTCGGCGTCGTCCGGGTCGATTTCCTGCGCCAACCCGACAGCCTGCTCACCGAAAACGCCGAATTGCTCGGGGCGATCGTGAATTCGATCCGGGACTGGCGTCCCCATCTCGTCTATCTGCCGCACGAGCACGACGACCATCACGACCACATCGCGGCCCACCGACTGGTATTGAAGGCCGTCAATATCGCTGCGGGCCCGTGGCTTCCGGAATCGGCGGGTCAACCGTGGACGGTGCGGACCATCCTGGGCTACGAGGTGTGGTCGCCGATCTCGCGACCCGGCTACCTGGAGGACACCACCGAATTCATCGACCGACAACTATCGGTGATCGACAATTACGCCTCGCAACTCGACGATATCCCCTACGAGCAGTTCATCCTCGGCCTCAATCGATACCGGGGCGCCAGGCTGGGGCGAGGCAGGACCGCGGAGGCGTTCCAGGTCCTACGCATGTCCGCATCCGTAACGGGAAGCGACTGATGCGCCCTTCGTACGCCGCCATCCTCTTCGACGTCGACGGCACCCTGGTCGATTCCCGCGCGGCGACCGAACGCACCTGGCGGACCTGGGCGCAGTCCTACGGCCTGGATCCCGCGCACGTTCTCCGAATCTGTCACGGCCGCCGCACCGAGGACACCGTCGCCGCGCTGCTACCGCCGCCCGAACGCACCCGAGCGATGGAACGCCTTGACGCGCAAGAGATCCGCGACCTGACCGATATCGTCCCCATGCCCGGCGCGCAACGCCTCCTCGGTCGATTACGCGACTTCCCATGGGCCCTCGTCACCTCATGCACCGCCCCGCTGCTGCGCGCCCGAATGTCCGCCGCCCACATACCGCTCCCCGATGTGGTCGTAACCGCCGACGACGTCCGCGACGGCAAACCGGACCCCACAGGCTACCTACTGGCGGCCGACGCGCTCGGCGTCCGCGCCGCAGACTGCCTCGTAATCGAGGACGCACCCGCAGGCATCGAAGCCGGCCTACGCGCCGGCGCCACCGTCCTCGCCATCACCACCACCCACGACGCATCGGACCTCCGCGCCGCCCATGTCATCGCACCCTCGCTCGACTGGGTGACGGTCGCCCACGGCCCGGACGGAGTCGTCGTGGGACTACGCCAGCCCTTCGAGCCTCGCAGGACCAGGTAATGCCGTTGGCGGGCAATCACATACGGCTACTTGTTGTTTCGCGGGCGATTGGTGAGGTGTCGACCGTACTGCCACGGTGACGGCGCAGTGTGAATGGCTGCAGCAGCCCCGCTATGCGGTTCGTCGATCAATACCGGCCTGCTGTGTCGGGATCGGCACGGCCGAACGGTAATCCCCATCGGAAGCAGATTCACCTATTCGGAAGCCGTTGTGCATCAGCGATTGTCGTCCGGGCTCGGGCGAAAAGTGTTAGCTTCTCGTGGATTGCTTTTCGGGGAGGAGTCTGTGTGGCGCATCTGGTTTCGTGGACTGTACCGGTCCCACGGTACCGGCCATGACCGGCCGACTGCTGGACTTCACCGGATCCCTCGTCGCGCTCGTGACGCCGTTCAACGCCGACGGCGGCATCGACTACGGCGCACTGTCGGAACTCGTTGCGCTGCACGAGGAGTCGGGCACCTCGGGCCTGTTCTTCCTCGGTGTTGCGGGAGAGGGCGCCACCCTGAGCGACGCCGAATTCGCGGAGTTCGTGCGACGGGTGCTCGAACCCCGCAGGCGCATCCCACATCTCATCGGTTGCACGGGTCGATACACCCGTGATGCGATCGATCGGGTGGCGCTCGCCGCCGAATACGGTGCTGACGGAGCCATTCTCACCGTTCCCGCGAATATGGGTCCGGACCAGGCGCAGGCGGCGAGCTACTTCCGCGAGGTCGCCGACCACAGCGCCATACCGATCGGCACGTTCAACAACCCCGCGCGGCTGATCACCGACCTCGACACGGCGACCCTGCTCGAGATCTTCGAGCATCCGGCGATCGAATTGCACAAGGAGGGGTCACCGCGGACCGGGCAGATCGGCGAAATCCTCGCCGCGCGTCCGAAGGTGTGCTTCCTGGCCGACGACAGCCCCGAACAGGACATCCTGGTGACCGCGATGTCCCTCGGAGCGCGCGGAATCGCCAACGCCACAGGCAATCTCGTGCCAGGCGAACTCGCGGCCCTCGCGCGGCCGTGGACGTCCACGACCGATCTGGATACCTTCCGCGCGCTATTTCCGGGTGCTGCCCCTGATCAACTTCCTTTACGGCTACCGGAGTCCGATCGGCATCAAATCGCTGATGAACGCGGTGGGATTGCCCGGCGGGCATCTGCGCCGACCGCTGAGCCCGCTGTCGGACACCCAGGTACAAGCCGGTGTGGACTTGATGAAGGCCCTGTCCGACGCGGTCGCCGACTGACCCATGGCGACGCCGCACACCCTGTCCCGGCTGCTTCCGGAGGGTGGGCCCAGCCGGGTGCTCGCCGCCACCGTGCTGGTGAATATGACCGCGGCGTCGGCTTCGCACTCTGTGGAGCGGTTGTCCCGACGGCCATCCGCTGGGCGGAACGACATCGACCCGCCGAAGTCGGGCGCACGGTGTGATCGTCATCACGAACCGACGGGATCGCTCGGGCCCGGGTCGAATAGGACAGCAGCAGATTCTCGCTGCGCTGAAACCTGATGGTGTAGGGCGATATCGGGCCGACAAGAGTCGGTGTCGAAATATGTTGCCGGGCATGCGAATTCAGAAGTATGCACACGCAGTCGCGTCTAGGCGGCTTGAAACAGACCGATTTTCTCCGGTCTGTACGGTCACCGCTCGCGATACGGTGTTTTCAGCGGCGAACATGGGGCGGTATTCGGTGGCGGGCACGGAAATATGTCGGGCGATCTGTTGATAGGACGAGGTAATGGGCGATATGACCCTGGTGCTGGTGCACGGGTTCTTCTCGAACGAGCGGACCTGGGATCGGTTCGCCGACGTGCTCGGCGCCGACCAGGAGTTCGGTAAATCATTGGTGGTCAAGCGATTCGGCTATACGACCCCGGTGCTGCGGGTGAGCCCGCTGCGGCGGATACCGGACCTGGGGGATATAGCGTCGAGCCTGCGCGGCTGGCTGCGCGACGAGGCGGCGCGGGGTCCCGTTTTGATCGTGTCGCACAGCATGGGCGGCCTTGTCACGCAGCGCTTTCTGGCCGATCGCCTGCGTGCGGGGCGGCTCGACGAACTGGCGAATATCGCCGGAGTCGTCATGTTCGCCTGCCCGAATCAAGGGTCGGAGATCTTCGGCGCGCTGCGGCGATCGATGCCGTGGTGGCGCCATCCCCAGGAGCGTCAATTGCGTCCGCTCAATGCGGAAGTGACCGAGGCGCAACAGGTTGTCATCGAACGGGTCGTCCACTCGGCGACCGCGAAAGTGCCGGGAGTGCCGATACCGATCTGGGCGTTCGCGGGCGATTCCGATCGGGTTGTCCGATCACGTTCGGCCACTTTCGTTTTCGACGACGAGCGAAGTTTCACGCTACCCGGCGACCACTCGTCGATCATCCGTCCGGACTCGGCCGCGCATCGCAGCTACGCGGCATTACGAAGGGCGGTGAACGAAGCGGCGCAATTGTTCACCGAACGAGAAACCGCAAAGTCAAGCACCGGAACCGGGGCGATTCCGGCGAGTGGGGCGAATGCCGCCGCCCCGAAGGGAATCGGCGCCACCCAGTCGATCACGAACAGCACGATCGGGGCAGATGCCGTGCAGCTGGCCGATATCCACGGTGACGTCGACGTCGTCAGGGCGCCTTCTGCGCCGCCGCCGGCGGGTACGCTGCCCGACCGTAGGGGCTCCGTGCCACCTCCGCCGACCGGATCCCAGTCGGTGCACGAATCATGGATCGGAGGATCGGTCTATCAGGTCGACGGAGTCGGTGGCGACGTGACCTTGGAATAGTGAAAGTCCTACCGGCCGTCAGCATTTCACCTCGATGATCCAACCGTGGGGAAAGCGCCGTCCGAGGTCGGGAATTGCCCACTCCGCAACGCCGATGAACGCGAGCCGAATGGTGTCACGGTCGGCCCTCCGCGTCGAATCCGATGCCGCGCTTGCCGATTCGATTACCGTTCGAGGTCGGTCTCGGCCTTTACCGGCGTGGGCGTTCGCGCGCTCGGCGCATGCCGGTGGCGTAGCCGTCGAGTAGCCGGTCCAGTCCATGTCGGAAGCCGCGTTCGGCGCGGTCCGCCGCATGCGGTTCGTTGGCGTCGAGCCAGGCTTTGGTGACCAGGGGGAATCGTCCGCTGTCGATGATCGTCCGGGCGTACGCGTCATGGGCGGCCATCCAGGTGTCGAGGTCTTGGCCGGACCGCAGTGTCGCCGCTCGCTCCGCCAATTCGCGAACCGCGTAACCCTGCACGTACGCGTCCATCGACTCGACGATGACGATCATTTCGTCGATCGAGAGCCCCCACCCGTCGACCGCGCGTAACCCGCGCTCCTGCAAGGCCAATCCGTGCGGCCCGACGGCCGGCCGGCCGGACAGTGACGCCATCCAGGGGTGGTCGAGGATCAGTGCTCGTTTCCACGATGCCAGCAGGGTGAGGTCGCGGCGCCAGTGTTGGGTGGGCCGCGGTAGCGGCACCGATCCCAATACCTGGTCGACCATCAGGTCGAACAGGTCGTCCTTCGAGGTCACATAGCGGTAGAGGGAGGTCGTTCCGGTCCCCAGCTCGGCGGCGACCCGTCGCATGGATACGGCTTCCAGGCCCTCGGCGTCGGCGATGCGCACGCACGAGGCCGCGAGCTCGTCCCGGCTGTGTGCCGGTTTCGGCCCGCGTGCCGCCCGCTCCGGTCGCATCCAAATGACATCCACTGCGAACAGTGTAGCCTGGTTTCATAACTGCGAACACTGTGCCCGGGAGAACCTGATGGATGTCATTGTTGTGGGAGCGGGTCCGGTCGGAATGCTCCTCGCCGCCGAACTGAAGCTGGCGGGCGCCGATCCGCTGGTGATCGAAAAACATGACGGCCCTTCGGGTCAGCCGCGCGCCAGGGGTATTGGTCCGCTGGCGACCGAGGCGCTGGTGCGCCGCGGCCTCGGCGCCGAACTGGCCGAACATGACGAGAAAGGACGCGCGGACAAGCTTCGCGATCACGGCAGCGCGAAGGGCCACTTCGCCTCGATCTTCAAGATCGACCAGGACGCCCAGGAAGAACCCGACCGCCGCTTCACGCTGATCTGGCAGGCGGAACTGGAGAAAGTCCTCCTTCGGTACGCACGCGGCCTCGGCGTCGAAATCCGTTACGGCACAGAGCTGACCGAACTGCACCAGGATGCCGACGGCGTCACCGCCAACGAGCTTCGCGCGGACTATCTCGTGGGCTGCGACGGCGGCCGCAGCACGGTCCGCAGGCTCGCCGGCTTCGAATTCCCTGGCACACCACCGCTGATGACCGTGCGCCGGGTCGTCGCCCAGGTCACCGGCGAGCTACCGCAACCAGGGCGACTCGACAACGGCACGTTCTACTACAGCGGCGGTACGGTCGCCACCTTCGATTTCGACGATCACGACCGCCATGACGGCCCGATCACGGCCGAAGAGATGCAAGCCAGCATCAAACGGGTGACGGGCGCCGATGTGACGGTGATGAACGTGGGTGATGGGCTACGGTTCACCGACCAAGCGCGCCAGGTCACCGATTACCGTCGCGGCCGCGTATTCCTGGCCGGCGACGCCGCGCATGTCCACTCGCCGAGTGGTGGTCAGGGCCTGAATCTCGGCCTGATGGATGCGGTGAACCTCGGTTGGAAACTTGCCAACGGCCGGGACGGCCTACTCGACACATATCACCTCGAGCGCCACCCCGTCGGCGCCGCGGTCCTGCACAACACCCGCGCGCAATCCGCACTGCTGCGACCCGGCCCGCACACCGACGCGCTGCGCGACATCATCTCCGACCTCATGGACATTCCAGCGGTCGTGCGGTACTTCGGCCGAATGACATCCGGCCTCGATACCCGCCATGACCTGCCGTATCCCATCGACCACCCGCTGGCCGGGACATACTGTCCCGACCTGCATCTCACCTACGCCGACGGCAGGCGTGGCAGGTTATCCGATCTGACCCGCACCGGCGGACTGGTGCAGATCGGTCCGCCGGACATCGTCTCGACCGGCCGCGGGGATCTGGCCGCCGCGCTGATCCGCCCCGACGGCGTCGTCGCCTGGGCAGTCGCACCGGGCGGCTCGTACGAGACGTTGGCCGCCGCGCGCAGCACTTGGGAATGACCTACGTCGTTGTGAATTCACGGCAAGGCCAGTAGTGCGATGGCGGTGGCGGCGCCGAGGAGGCCTGCGGTCTGGCGTCGGTTGACGCGCTCGCGCAGGAAGATCAGCGCCAGCAGCACTGGGATGGCCGGGTATAGGGCGGCCAAGACGGTGGCGACGGCCATCAATTGTTGGTGTGTGGCAATCCAATACAGGATTATCGCGACGCTGCCGATCGCTCCGGCGCCGGCGGCCGCGCATCCCCAGCCTGCGGGCATTCGTCTATTGCTGACGGTGGCCAGGACCAAGCTCATGATCACCAGCACCGAAACCACGCGGCTCACCACGACGGGCCAGAGCCCGGCCGACAACGGAATTCGTGTCATGCCGAGGAATTGGACGGCGAATCCCACACCGGCGATCAGTGAGTCGCGCACCGCCGATGGCCCGGTGACGTGTCCGGTTGTGGCCGGTCCGGCGGAGATCAGCCAAATCGCAGGCAGCGCAACGACAATGCCGAGCAGTCCGGTCCAGCCCGGGTGTTCGCCGAGTACGGTCAGCCCGATCAGGACGGGGATCGCGACGGCGCCGACATCGCTGATCGGCACCACCACGCTGAACGCGCCCGAACTCATCGCACGATAGAGGAACGCCACCCCGACTCCCGTTCCGGCGCCGGACAGCGCTCCCCAGCCGACGGCGGATATCGTCGCCGGGCCGTGCTGCCACAGCAGGGCGGCGATGATGGCGATCGCGGTGCCGCCCAACTGGGCATACAGCGACACCACCATCCCCGGCGCGCGGCGCGCGGCCAGCCCGCTGACGAAATGGGTGATGCCGAAGCACCCGGCCGCCGACAGCGCCATCAGCTCACCCATTACCGGCCGCTCGCCGGACCGAACAACCGGAGGCGGCTCTCTTTTCCGCTATGAATCTGCCTGTGGCGCATACGCATTCCCCTCTGTGCCGGATTCGAGAACGGTCAACCGTCGGCGATCGACGATCACCGAACGATCGTGAAGTTTCGATGGAGGTATGCCCACCGGCTTCGGGTTCGAAGCCCGGTCGCACACGGGAGCGCGCCGCAATTCCATACCGCCCAGCTGCTATCCGCCGACACACTCCCGGATCACACCGTGCCCCAGGCGGATTCATCTTGACCGGCCGAGGAGCCCCTGCAATCGGCTGGCGCGGGTGCCGCACTGGTTGAAAGCCGTGCTCGGGAAACCGCGCTGGGATTAATCAGGAAAGGAGGTTACTCAGCTCGAATTGTCTTCGCCGCCAACACATGCCAGAGCCACCGGCGCGGCTCATGAGGCGCCGTTGTGCGGGGATTCGGCGGTGGTGGGGTAGGGTGTTGGGCACGAGGCTAGACTTGGGGGGCAAATGCGTTGGGGCGCAACGAATGTCCTGCGAGACCGCAATGCGCGATTGTATCTGGGTGGGGTGATCGTCTCCGGATTCGGCGACACGGCGATGATGCTGGCCGCCGGAATCTGGGTGAAGACGCTCACCGGTTCCAACAGCCTTGCCGCACTGGTCGGGTTCTGTGTCTGGGCGCCGACCATCGCCGGGCCCGTGCTCGGCATCGTGGCCGACCGGGTGCCGCGTCGCCGGCTGCTGGTCGGCACCAACCTGGCACTCGCCGTGGTCATGACCGCACTGCTGACAGTGCGCACATCTGGACACGTGTGGCTGCTGTTCGCCGTGCTGCTGGTGGTCGGTATCGGCATGGTGATCACCGATGCGGCCGAGACGGCATTGGTGGCCACCGCGATCGCTCCGGAACTGCGCGGCGACTTCAACGGTCTGGTGCGCACGGCCATCGAAAGTATGAAACTGGTTGCGCCCCTTGCCGGAGCGGCGCTGTTCACCACGATCGGCGGGCCTGCGGTGGCACTGGTGGACGCGGTCACCTTCATGATGGCCGCGGCGGCGTTCCGGCTGCTGCGCGTCCCACGGCACAACCCGACCGTGCGCACCCGACGGTGGCGGACATCCGAAAGCGCGGGCATCCGGCTGCGGGACCGACGCGTCAGGCCGCGCACGCGGACCCGGTGGACGGCCGATACCGCCGACGGGATTCGCTATCTGTGGCGGCAACCCGAGTCGCGGGCGATCGTCGTCTCGGCGGGGTTCGCGATTATGCTGGCCAGCCTCAGCAGTACCGCCACCTACGCGATGCTGGACTCGGGGCTGCACCAGTCTCCGGCATTCGCCGGAGTCCTGATGCCGGTGCAGGGGATGGGTTCGATCGTCAGCGGACTGGCGGCCGGTGCGCTGATGCGCCGGACGTCCGAGCGCAGCTTCGCAACGGCCGGGCTTGTCGTATTCGCCCTCGGTGTTCTCGCGCGGGCCACGCCGTGGCTGCCGGTCGTGCTCGGCGGCAGTCTGCTGATCGGGCTGGGCCTGCCGTGCCCACTGGTCGCGGCTATGACCGTCATCCAACAGCGCACCCCGCACGCCCTGCTCGGACGCGTGGGCGCGACAGCAAACACGATCATGTTCGCCCCCAACGGCTTTGCGCTGCTTGGCGGTTCGGCGCTGGTAGCCGTGCTCGACTACCGAATGCAGACGATCACCGCAGGACTGCTCGCCCTGACCATCGCGACCCTCTTGGCCCGGACCACAACACGTCGAAACACCACGACGGCAGCAATATCCACCTCAGACATCGATGTGGTCTGATCGTCGAATTCGGAACAGAACTCGCTGAGCTGGTGCTGGGCCTGGATTCCGGCGCCGACGACTACCTGGCCAATCCGTTCGATTTCGCCGAGCCAGCCGCTCGCGTGCGCGCGGTGTCGTGCCACCCGGTGACGGCCGGCGGTGCGGAGCTCGCCGTCGGGGATGTGCGGCTCGATATGGCGACTCGGCGGGTGTGGTGCGCGGAGGTGCTGACCCCGTTGACCCCCAAGGAATTCGCCGTGCTCCATTTCCTGATGCAGCGCGGCCGGCGAGGTGGTCAGCCGCATTGGCCGGCGGCACCCTCGAAGCCCGACATGATCGGTCGACAGGTGAGGCGTCCGGAGGTGCGCTCGACGTCGACGAGTGTGTGTCGTGCTACACAGTGCGTGGCAGGGAGGTTAGTATCATTAGCTGTCTGTATCTCGCTATCGAGATGGATATCTGTTGGCTGCTAAGAACTTTCGTGCTTCGGGGGTGGCGTGACGAGACATTTTTATCGGTCTACGGCAAGGGAAGTACTCACCACGCCCTCACTGTCAGCAGTCATCACAACGCAGCTGAGTCGGAGGGCCCAGCCAGTAGAGCAAAGAGGGTGGGACGCTAGCCTGCCACGTCTTGCTGAGATCCTGGTTGATGCCGGACTGCCTCTGGTCGACATGCTCATCGAATATCCCCTGCCGGGATCGAGCTACCGGGCCGATGTGGTGCTCGCTGGAGTGCACCCGGTCACCGGTGCTGCCAACTACGTCGTAGTTGAACACAAGCAGTGGAGCGAAGCTCAGCTGGCGTGGAACAGCGATCGGATCGTGCGGTCGCGTCAGTTGCGTGGAGACCACATGCACCCAGTCGATCAGGTTCGGGGGTACTGCAACTATCTAAGGCAGTCAATGGTTCTGCTTCACGACCGGCCTGAAGCGATACACGGTGTCGCTTATCTATACAACGCGACCCGGCAGTCAGTGAGTGCACTGTTCGCGCGGGTACAGGATGACCTGGGGCGAATGTTCACGGGTGATCAGTACGATGAATTCATAGCGTATTTGCGTTCCCAATTCGCACCCGCTCCCGGCGCTGCGGCCGCAGACCTAATTATTGCCAGTGAGATTCGGCACAGGAAGACGTTATCTGTCCGGTTCGCCGTTGACGATCCCTGGATGGTTGCCGAGCGCTCCCTTCCTGACAGCCTAAAGCTCGCTTATGAGAGCGTCATGAATCGGATCAGGCTGGTGTCTACCTCGACACATAAGAGCGTCATACTTGTGACCGGCGGTCCCGGCAGCGGGAGGAGCCTGATTGCTGTTTCGCTTCTTGCCGAACTGTACAGAGCCGGGCGGCGAGTGCGTTACGCATCAGGTTCTTCGGCTGTCATCGAAACGATGCGTAAATTTCGCTGTGCGCAATCACCGGAGCTCAGGAAACTGTTCACTTACTATAAGCAATACGCTGCAGTCGAGCCGAACGCACTTGATGTGCTGATCTGCGATGAGGCGCATGGTATTCGTCGGACATCGGCAAATCGCTTCAGCCAGCGAGGGTATACTACCGAACGGCCCCAAATTGACGAGTTGATGACTGCAGCACGGGTGCCGATTTTTCTTTTGGATGAGCACGAGATTGTTCGCCCCGATCAGGTCGGGACAGTCGACTTAATCATGGACCATGCGGCTCGATCAGGATTTCCGGTATTTCATATCAAGCTTGACGGGCAGTTCAGAGTCGGCGGTAGTGCGGCATTTGACGAGTGGGTTTTGCGCTTGCTCGGCATACGGGCGGGAGGTCCGACAGTTTGGACGGGCGATGACTTCGAGGTACGCGTGGCGCGTTCACCGCAGGAGATGGAGGACTTTCTTCGTATCAAACACAATCAAGGGGAAACGGCTCGAATGGCGGCGGGGTACTGTTGGCCGTGGAGTGATACACGAGATGACGGGTCTCTTGTGTCCGACATTGTCATCGGCGACTGGTCGAAGCCGTGGAACAAGAGAGACAACCGAATTACTGGCAGTGCGCCACCTGCGACGTTGTGGGCAACTGACCCTCGTGGCTTTGAGCAAATCGGCTGTGTCTATACCGTGCAAGGGTTCGAGTTCGACTGGGCTGGCGTAATCATAGGGCCAGATATAGCAATCGACAGCCAACACTTAACGGTAACAAGGGAGTTTAACGTCGATCCGGGGTTGAAGGGTTCTAAGGAAAATCCGATTTTGGACGAGGACTTCGAGGCCCTCGTGCGCAATGTTTACAAGGTGTTGTTGACTCGCGGGATGCGTGGGGTAGTCATATACGCTGTTGATTCGGAAACGCAGGACTTCCTTACCGGCTTGGTCGGCCCGGGTCGTTCGATGCGTATACGTGAAACTGACACATCGAAGTCGGCGTGGGCTCCTCAGGGAAGTAGGGTGCAGAAGGCGCTTGTCTCACTGTCTGAGAACATTCCTGACTTTGGGCAGGCTTTTCTGTGTCATTCGTCTGGCGACAAGGCGGCAGTTCGGGATTTATATCAAAAGCTTCTCCGCGAGGGATTTCGACCATGGTTGGACGTGGAGGAACTTATACCAGGTCAGGATTGGGAGTACGAAATTCGTCAGGCTATCGAGTCGTCAGACGTGGTAGTCGTATGTCTATCCGAGAGTTCCATTACGAAGACAGGTTTCGTCCAGAAGGAGATTTCAATCGCTCTAGACGCCGCCGAGAGAAGGCCAGAAGGTGAGATTTACCTTATCCCTACCCGGTTGGAACCATGCTCAATTCCGCGTCGGCTCTCACGTTGGCATCGGGTGGATTTGTTCGACAGCGACGGCTACGGCCGTCTAACGGAAGCGATCCGTAGAGCGGCTCGCGGGCGGTAGGTTGGATGCGGTGCGGGCGCAGCCCGTTCCGCGAACTGAGGATGACATTGTGCACTGGGTAGGTATGACTTTAGAGATCCTGACGATCGGCAACGAGGAAAGTCCTACGGACATCCGAGACGCATCCCATCTCTTATCCGGAGCGCCTACACGAAATCTGCATGGCAGCGCCCTGCCAGCACCCTCGGGCCTGAACGCCATCCTGCCTAGTGACTTTGGAGTCTCTGTGAACACGTGCTGCATATAAGAAGTGAATGAGTCGGCGGCAGCGCTTTTTGTGGCCGAGTTGTTATCCGTCCAGGACGCATCGCATCCTTTCGCGCCGGCGGCCGCCTTTGGAATCCTGCCGTTTACGAGCTATACCCTCGTGGCCCTGCGGCGCAGTTCGGCTCTGTCGATTTTGCCTGTTGTCGTGCGGGGGATCGAGGGCAGAACGGTGACGGTACGCGGGTGCTCGTAGCGCGAGAGGCGATCGGTCAGCAGTTCGGTGAGGTCGTCGACCGCGAGCGTCTCGGCGGTGAGCACGATGTAGGCCGCCAGCGCCATTGTTCCGGATTCTGCTGGATATCCCACGACGGCCGCTTCGGTGACAACCGGATGGCTCAGCAGCACCGCCTCGACCTCGGCCGGGACGACATTGCAGCCATCGATGCTGATGGCGTCGTCGGTGCGGCCACGCATCCAGAAGTAGCCGTCGGAGTCGCGGCGGCAGAGGTCGCCGGTCAGCGTCCAGCCGTCTCGAATCGCGGTGAGTTGGCGCGGGTGGTTCAGATAGCGGCATCCGGTAGGGCCTCGTACCGCGAGCTGCCCTATTTCCCCGTCCTGGCATGGGTGACCGTTCTCGTCGACGACCCGGGCCTGATAGCCGGGTACCGGTAATCCGGTGGAACCAGGGCGGATTCGGTCTTCGGTGGCGCCGAGCACGCCGTTGGTCAATTCGGTCGCGCCCATTATGTCGATGATTTTTCGTCCAGTTCTGTCGTGCCATGTGTGCCACAGGGATTGGTCCAGGTGCTCGCCACCGGACACGTAACGACGAGGGGCACAAGGAATCTCGGTGTCCGGCAGGCCGACTCCGGCCCGGTAGCCGGACGGCGTGGTGAGTACGACATCTGCCCGGTGGCGGGCGCAGGCGTCGAACAGCGACTCGGGACCGGAGTCGTCGGACAGCAGCGACGCGGCACCGAATCGCAACGGCGACAACACAAGTCCGCCGAGGCCATAGGTCAGGGCCATACTCCGATTGCAGGCGACGAGGTCGTCGGGTCGTAGCCGCAGGAGATGGCGGCCGACGGTGTCGCCGACGGCGAGCAGATCGCGGTGAAAATGCAGAGATGCCTTCGGATTACCGGTGGTTCCGGAGCTGATCAGGATGAGCGCGACATCGTCGGCGGCCAGATCCGTTCTCGGACAACCGATAGGATGCCGCGTCAGGCGCCGACGCAGTTCGTCGGTATATTCGAGGACCGGCACACCGGCACCGTGGAGCGCGTCCAGGCTGTCGGCATCGCACAGCGCGGCCGACGGGTCGACCGCATCGACGATCGAGTTCAGTTCATGGCCGCGCACGATGGGTGGCAGCGGCACCGCGACCGCGCCGGCCTCGAGAATCGCCAGCAGACAGGCGATGAACCAGGGCGAGTTCGCGCCCATCAGCAGCACACGATTGCCGGATACGACTCGCAGGTCGTCGTGGAGCACGTGTGCGATCTGGTTGGCGCGGGCCAGCAGCTCCGCGTAGCTCCATACCGCGGATTCGGTGACGATCGCGCGGCGCGCCCGCCCGTACCGTGCCGCGGTGTCATCGAGCAAGGCGGTGGCGGCGTTGAATTGCTTCGGATATCGCAGGTGCGGCGAGGTGTGGATCAGGTCCGGCCATGGGCGCACCGCGAGCGCGTGGCGTCGGGTGAACCTGTCCACGTGCATCGACGGTGTCAGATTCGGGGCGTTGTCGGTCATGCGGGCAGCGCCTCGGAGACGATCACGCGATGCACGTCACCGATGTCGGAAGTTCGCCCGCAGCCGGTGCACCAGCAGCAGAACCAACGCTCGTCACGAGCCCAGAATTCTTGCACCAGTGCCGAATTCGGATATCTTCGCCCGCACCACGGGCAGTAGGTCGGCGTCGTCATGAGACCGCCTCCGCGAGGTCCGATCCCAGATCCAGCCCGACTTCGCCGTAGCGGCGGGCGATTTCGGCGCGCCGCGGGCTGAATCGGGGGTATGCCGCGGACAGGAAGTCGCGGACGAAATCGATGCCGGATCCGAACTTCTCGATCTCCTGTGGGATATCGATGATCTCATCGGCGCCGCGGTGCACGCCGAGCGGATCACGTCCTTCCGCGACGGCGGTCATGGCTTGGAAATACATGCGGCGCAACAGGATAATCCCGCGATCGACGGTTCCGAGGTGTTCCTTGGAGCGATCGGCGATCCGGCCCTGGGTCACCCAGGCCATGATGTCTTGGCCCTCGACGTGATCCACGCGATGTTCACCGTTGGGCCAGCGCCACGGCACCTCGAATGACGCGATCGGGCCGGGGTCGGGCACCGGCAAACCGCCGGGGCGCCACGCGGTATACCACAGCACCCAGGTGTTCTCGTCATCGATGGGCACCCGTAAGTGATAGTGCGAGCTACCACCGCCCCCGAGCCGGAGCATGTGCGGAAAGATCAGCGGGTGCCCGATCGACCAGTCGTCGGCGTCGGCCCCTTGGCCGTGCAGTTGACGGCGCATGAGGATGCCGTGCTCGAATTCCTCGAACGCCACTTCGCGATTGAGCTTGGCGAAGGTCGCCGGGATGCGCACCGCATGGCCGCGATCGGCCATCCACCGGCTGTACCGTCCGTGCAACCAGGCCACGTGATCGAGGTCGACCGCGTTCTCCATGATCTGCACGAAATTGCAAGGCACCGTTGCGTATCCGATGTCGCGGATGGCGTCGTCCCAGCAGAACAGGTCGTAGCGCGGCAGGGTCGGCGCCGGTTCGGGCCCCAGATACGCGAAGACCAGACCGCCCAATTCCCTTGCGGGATAGGCCCTCGCGGTGACCCGGTGCGCGAAGGTGGATTCGTCGGGTTCGCCGGGTTGCTCCAAACAGGTTCCGGTGCCGTCGAAAAGCCATCCGTGATACGGGCATCGCAACCCGTTCGCTTCGACGATCCCGTGGGAGAGCGCGGCGCCCCGATGGGGACAGCGATCCTCCAGCACGTGCACGCTGCCGTCGGTGAGCCGGTAGAGGACGAGGTTCTCGCCGAGCAGCCGCACCTTGCGCACCTCGGGTGCCGGGAGGTCGGCGGAGATGGCGACCGGCCACCAGTAGCGTCGCAGCAGCTCGCCCATCGCGGTGCCCGCGCCGAAGCGGGTGAGCAGCTCGTTGCGTTCCGTCGAAAGCATCTCAGACCTCCTCGATGCTCACGCGCCGCAGCTCGCCGGATCGGATGAGTTCGACCAAGGCCGCGATATCGGTGTCCGATCGCCGATCCGCGTCCAGGAACGCGACGCGCTTGCGGACCGCGCGAAACGCCGCCAGCGTGCCGCGTCCGAGCCGCTCGTGCCCACGCAATTCGACGGCCTGGCACAGTGCCGCCAGGTGAATCGCGGTGATGTTCTGCACCAATTCGACGATCGTGCGCGCATCGCGGGCGGCGATGGTACCCATGCTGACCTTGTCCTGGTTGTGTGCCTCGGTGGACCGGGAGAACACTGTCGCCGGAGCGGCCAGCTTGAGCGCCTCGGCCGTGAGCGCCGAACAAGCCAGCTGCATACCTTTGAATCCGTGGTGCAGCCCCGCCTGATAGTCGTCGTCGGCGAAGCGTGGAATGAGGTTCGGCGTCAGCCCGCGGTTGAACTTCTCGTCGACGATGAGCGCGAGCTGCCGGTCCAGGAGATCGCCGACGCTGGCCACCGCGACCTTGAGACTGTCCATCGCCTGCCCGACGTGCCCGCCGTAGAAGTTCCCGCCGTTGTACACACTCTGCGTGTCGACATCGAACAGGGGATTGTCGTTGGTGGAGTTGATTTCGGTATGCAGCCACGGGCGCACCCAGTCCAGCGTGTCCAGCAGAACACCGGTGACATGGGGTGCGCAGCGGATCGAATAGCGATCCTGAATCGGATGGGTCAGCTGGACGTATCCCTGGTCGCCGAGCTCCGGATTCTCCGCCAGCACCTGAGGTTGGTCGCGGCACAGTTGCGATCCGGCCAGCAGTGCGCGAATGCGCGCGGCGCTGCGCAGCTGGCCGGGATGCGGTTTCTGCGTGTGGATCACCGCCTCGAAATGACCGCGATTGCCCAGCAGCGCCTCGACCGCCAGCGCGGTGCACACATCGGCCGCCGCGGCCAGCTCGGTGGCGTCCGCCGCGGCCAGGACGGCGAACCCGGACATGAACGACGTGCCGTTGATCAGCGCGAGAGCTTCCTTGGCCTGCAACACGATCGGTCGCAATCCGGCCTCGGCCAGCGCCCGCTCGGCCGGCCACAGCGTCCCCCGGAACCGGACCTCGCCCGCGCCGGTCAGCATATTCGCCAAGTAGCACAGGGGAACCAGGTCACCGCTCGCACCGACCGAGCCCCGCTCCGGAATGACCGGCAGGACATCGGCATTCAGGCAGTCCAGCAGCAGCCGCACCACCTCGGGCCGGACGCTGGAGTAGCCACGAGCCAGACAGTTGGCGCGAATCAGCATCGTGGCGCGCACCACCTCCGCGGCCGCGTCCGGCCCGGATCCGTTGAGGTGGTAGCGAACCAGGTTGCGCTGCAACTCGATTACCTTGTCCGGGCTGATCTGCCGGATACAGCTGTCGCCGAAGCCGGTGGTGACGCCGTAGATGGGCTGGCGGTCGGCGATGAGCCGGTGCTTGAGCGCGACCGAGTTACGCATCCGCGCGATCGCGCCCTCGTGCAGCCCGGCCCGCCGCTGGCGGGGATTCCTTGCCAGACATACAGTTTCGCCGATGGTCAGGTTGTCCGCACCCACCTCCAGCTCGTCGGGCGCGACGTTTTTCACCATGACCAGCGGCCCGGTGTCGTTGACGGTGCATCGTTTGCTGGTGAAGGGGGCGGTTCGACGAGGTTCCGGGTTCCGTGTCATGGATCAGCCCTTCGCGGAGGAAAGCCGGCCAGATGGTCATCACCGCACGGCGCCGAATTTTGTTGCGCGCCTGCGGGAGATCGTTGCGATACAGATAAAGTGTGTCGGCGCTGGGCAGGTGCGGCCCAATCCCAGGTGGCCATGCCATCAGGGCATGGCCCGGTGTTCGTAAATGGCTTGTCAAGGAGGGTTTTTCACTAGCATCCCGGTATGGAGTTGGAAGTGCGCCACCTACGGATGCTCTGCGCGATCGCGGACCACGGCAGCCTGACCCGGGCCGCCGCGGCGCTCGGCATGTTGCAGCCGGCTCTGACCAGGCAGCTGCAACGCCTCGAACACGGGCTCGGCGGCCCGCTGTTCACCCGCAGCGGTAACGGATCGGTGCCGACGCCGCTGGGTGAATATGTGCTGTCCAGAGCCCGTGCGGTACTGCCCGCACTGGATGGGATCAACAGCGACGCCCTACGCGAGGCGGCCGGCGCCGACATCCCGAGCCGGATCCGCTTCGGTGCGGTGCTCGGGCCGTTGGCCGCTGGGCTGCTGCCACCGTTGCGGCGCCTGCTTCCCGCGGCGGAAATCCGGTTGCTCACCGAACCGTCCAACGCCGTGCTGACCGATCTGGTGGCCGGGGGACGACTGGAGCTCGCGGCGATCCTGGAGTTCCCGGGCTATGAGTTGCCGATGAAGCCCGATATGCGACGGCACGTCATCGCCACCGAACCGGTGTTCGTGCTGCTGCCCGATGACCATCCCGCGGTCGGGTGGCCCGAGGTCTGCCTCGCGGAGCTGGCGCGAGAAGACTGGGTTCTGGAACCGCCCGACGACAACAGATTTCGCGAGTACGTCACGATGGCCTGCCGCGACGCGGGCTTCATGCCGCGTGTGTGCTACGAGGCCGAAGCGGGCAGTTTGACGGATCTGATCAGTAGCGGTCAGGCAATCGGCCTGGGACAGGCCACATTTCGGGTGACCCCGCGGATCGTGGTCAAACCGCTGGCAGGGAACCCACTGTGGGCGAGCCACGCACTGGTCTGGCAGAAATACGGTCCGATCGCCGGGCTCGCACCGAAGCTGATCAGCGCGGCGGAAGAGGTCTACGAGGCTGCGGTGGACCGCAGTCCGACCTTTCTGGAGTGGCGAGACCGCCGAGCCCAACAGTCGTGAGTCGGGCGGAATCCGTTGCTGTTCAACCGGTTTCCTCAGGCGATGATTGGTGCCAGTCTGGGTTCGGCGAGCCGTAGGTAGTCCGCGGTGGCGACGGCGACCGAGCGGTCGAGGCGGGCGGCGTTGAAATACAGCTCGGGCGCGTCGAGCAGGGCCGGGTCGGCGATGACCTCGAGATCGGGATGGTAGCTGACCGGCAGCACGGTACCGCTGACGCTACCGGCCAGTGCCTCGGCCTTCTCCTTGCTCGCGAACGCGACATAAGTGCCGTCGAGCAGTGTTTTGATCGCGTTCAGGTCGAGTCGCGCGTCGCCCGGGACCACTGCCAGCACATGCCGGGTCACCTTCTTGCCGACCTTCACCATGACGATCAGGCATTTGGCCGCATGCGAAATATCGTGTCCGCGTAGGGCGCTCACCAGTTCGGTACGGCCCTCGGGCGCGTGATCGATGATCCGGTACTCCGCACCGCACGCCTCCAGATCGGCGATCAGCCGCCCGTACAAACCACTATCCACCGCTCGACATCCCTTGCGCCTCGGCCAGTTCCAGCAGGAAGGCATTATGGCAAAAAGCTAATTGCCTTGTCCATATGGTCGAGGCCCGTCGCGGTCGCGAACCGGAGCGATGGGTTATGACCTTCGGCGCGCCGAGTTCCTAGTCCGAGCCGATCACATCCCTTGGCGCGCAGACGAAGGTCTCGTGGTCCTTCTCGTCGGCGGCCAGGTTCTTGGTCCAGTCGGAGCAGACGGTGGGATTGCCCCGAGTGCGAACCGTGATGGTCGCCGGGCGATTACAGCGGTTGTGGTAGTAGACGGTGACGGTCGCGTTGTCGTCCTGCTCGTCGAAAGACCAAGAGATACAGCCCGAAACGCCTCGATCGGCGGAGGCGGTACCGGTGGCGATTCCGAGCCCGGCGGCTGCCATAGCAAATACCGTGGCAATCTTTACGATTCGCATAACATCCTTCGAATTGTTTTCGGGCATGAGCGCCCTCGGACCGCGCAGGACGGTTGTGCCCCCGACGATCGCACTTCTCCGTGCGAACGCCCCCGTACCCACACGATCAACGATGCTAGAAGTGGGCGGTGGGCCCGAATTGCCGGTGCGCGCACGAATGTTGTCGCCGCGCGCAGCACCTGCCCGGCCGCATAGCGGATGACCGTTCGGTGCAGCGACTTTCGGGCCTACGGTCATGTCCGCATGAGCCGATGGCATCACGCGCGAGGCTCCGATGGTGGTGTGCCATGGCGAATATCGCGGGGAGTGACGCCGAAACGGTGGCGGAAGGCGGTGCTGAAACTACTCGCGGAACCGAAACCCAGGTCCAGACCGACGGTGGCGATGCTCTGGTGGCGATACGCGGGACTTTGCAAACGGGCGCGCGCGAGCCGCAGGCGTTCTTCCTTGATGAGTTCGCGAGGTGTGGTGCCGCCGCGTTGGAGGGCGAGTTGAACCTGGCGCAGCGACCAGCCGAGGTCGCGGGCTACTTTGGCGCCGATCAGTTCGGGATCGTGGGCATGTTGTCGAATGTATTGGCGGACCGTTGCTTCCACGGCATCGAGGTGATGCGGTTCGGTGGGCTGGTCGCCGAGGATCTGCATGCACAGCAGTTCGACCAGTCGTTCGGCGACGGCGTCGAACTGGTGCTGGGTGAGGACGTCTCGTTCGGCGACCAAACCGGTGGCGAGATCCGCGACCACCCGTCCGATGCCCGATCCGAAATTCAGTAGCTGCGCCGGTTGCCTGCGGTCGAGGCGATGATCGATCTCGCTCCGGGGAATGGTCATGGTAAGGCCCTCGGTGCCATCGATCTGGCTGAAGGCGAACGGTTGATCGACGGTCACCAGACAGCCGATGCCCGGTGTCAGGGTCGCGGGCCGATCGGGCTGCCAGATCGCGACGCGCCCGGTGGTGGGCAGCATGAGGCGGTAGTCCTCGTCGGAATCGGCGCGCACGAGGCCAGGAGTGCGGTAATAGGTGACCGCATCGGCTCGCCAGCCGATGATCTGATAATTGGTGGTGCGCCGAAGTACGGTGTGCCCGTGAAAGTCTCGTCGGCGCGGGAAGGCGTGACCGATGCGACGGCCGTGGTGCGATTGAATCAGCGCGGCCCAGTAATCCATGCGCTCATGGGGAGCGACGGTCCGCGTCGTCGCGGACTCGACGAGATCGACTCCGTCGTTCATCGGCTTCCTCCTCGATAGTGGTCAGCTGAGAGCGCCACGCAGGATAGTTGGCCGACCTTGCGTGCGGCCACAACTTTTCTGCGTGTATCGAAAACGCTGGCCCCGCGCAGTAGCTATAGCGTCGAAATCTCGACTGACAGAAGAGGTTGCAAGACCATGGCGCTGACTCACTGGGGATTCATCTATATCGCGGACGGCTGCGATCCGACCCGCGACGTCTCCGTCATCGATACCGGCGCCAGCCGCACCGTATTGGTCGGTGTCGGCAAACCCGACCAAGCCCTCACTGTCGCAGCGAAATTGGTCGCCGACGGCGCCCAATTGATCGAGTTGTGCGGCGCATTCGGACCGACATGGACGGCGCTCGTGATAGAGGAGATCGACTCGGCGGTCCCCGTCGGCGCCGTCGGCTACGGACCCGAGGCAATCGGCCCACTGCACACACTGTTCGGCTGACTCACCCGCGGCGAACTGTCGATCGCCGAGCTGCCCGAAACCCGGAAATGCCCGTGCTTCGTTTCTGGTTGGATACCCCCTGGAAGCCTCGGTCAGCCCTCTGTTTCCGCGTCTTGGTCGAACCTGAATCCGAACTTCTGGCTGGGTCGATCGTGTTCGATGGTGATGTAGTAACCGTGCCGGAGGAAGAAGAATCCGAGGATGTTGGCCAATCGATCCAATACGACCCTGGAGAACCGGGCGAGCAGCCGAGTGATCTGTTCTGGTTCGAGGTCACCGAGCTGACCGGTCGCCGGGTCTCGGCGGCAGACGAGGGCCGGTCCGCGGACGAATACGCGTTGTGTGGGAATGAGTGTGGCGCAGATGTAGTCGGCCGTGTAGTTACGGTCGTCCGCCGATAACGGGTCGTGCAGCATGAGCATATCGGCGTCGAGTTCGCGGAACTCGACCCGAGCGAACGAAGTGCCGAGCCGGGCGGCGATCCAATCCTGTACCTGGTCCGAGGGCATGTGGACATGGTCGCCTACCGTGACCGGACCGGGTTGCGTGAGAATGCTTACGGTTTCAGGAATTTCGGCGGCGCGCGGGGAGTCCGTTTCGAGGTCCCGACCGAACCGCTCGATGATCCGGTCTATTTGCGCCACGAACAGATCGTGCACCATGCCGCTCTTGGAATCATTCCGGCAGAGCGCGACTGGACCGCGAATAGTGCCGGGAAGCGGTGCCGAATAGGCGTGGGCCATGCTGTTGGCAACGGTGTTCTGGTCCCGGTCGGAATATCGATCGAAATAGAGTCGTATTTGCGGTCCTAGCTGGATGTAGTCGATGGCCGCTGCCGCAAGTACGGTCCGCAACCAAGTTTCCGAATCGGTGGTGTCGAGCTCTCGATACTCGATATGGCGCGTTTCATGTATTACCACCGTGGCCGGTCGAGTGGCCATGTCTCCCCCCTGAAAGATAAGTCCCCGCGATGTATCCGAGAGCCGACGGCAGCCGTCATAAGGAATCAGGACGGCATAGCCGAGATGCACCCCAATGCTAGTGGTTTCGAAACCTGAGCAAATAAACCCCAATTCCGATGGGTTGACTGGTCTGCTCTTGGTAGTGGCCGAATTCCGGGGAGGACGGTACCGGCGTAGTGTCCATGGCCTCGTTGCGGCCGGTCGGGTTCGGCAGGCGATCCCGATGCGAGATTTGCATCGGGTGATGCGTAAACGGTTGCGCCACAATGCTGTTCACGCACTCGAATCCAGCGGGACAATAGTAGCCTGCGGTCAGCTGGTCGATGCCGAGATCGCTTGGGGTGCTGCGGTTTTCGGCTCCGAACAATAGGGGAGTATGCGCATGCGTTCGAGATTTGTAGTGATCGTGCTGTCGGCGACATTGTGGTCGATCGCGTGGAGCCCGGCGGCGCACGCATCGGTGATCTGGTCCGGCGATCCCGCCCAGGGCACCGGCGTGTTCGGGAACCTCAACTGTGATTCACCGGGCAGCATCACCGTCGGGCAGGATCCGGACCATGGCGCGGTCTGGCAGTACCAGAAACCGGCGGGCGACAATCGCTGTGAAAGCCATGGCATCTCGGTCGACGGGCAGAAATATCATTTCCAGAACGACTCGACCTACTATTTCGGCTGGTGGAGCAAGCTGAGCAGCTCGGCCGACGACAATGCCAACTTCCAGTGGAAGTCGTACGGGGACGGCATGACTCAGAACTGGCCGTTCGTCATCAAGGTGAAAGACGGACGCATGGTGGTGTTGCAGCGCCAGCCCGGCAACCAGCAGCAGATCGTCTGGACCTCGAACCCGATCACGACCGACACCTGGTATCACTATGTGGTCGGCCTCCATACGTCCGATGATCTGACCGGCGGCTGGATCCAGTTGTGGTTCAACGGCCAGCCCCAGACCTTCAGCGACGGCACCACCCAATACAGCTGTCGCACATGGGATGTCAGCAACGATCCGAAGTGGGGCGTCTACGGCGCGGAGGATACCGACTTCACCAATACCGTTGCGGGCCTGAAACTCGGCACCGGCTACGACGACGTCTCGAATTAGGGCCTGCGCTGCCTGGACGAGCGGAGGCCTGAGCGCCGGACGGGGAGCCATGCAGAGCAGGTGCCGACACCCGGACAAGGTCACTCGGGCACTTCTGACGGGCTCTGTTGCCATGGAGCCGAAGGATGACCCGGCACCGTTCTAGAGGAGGACGGCGGGTGATACCTGGGCCTCGACCAAAGTACGAATCGGGTCGGGACTCGTGGGCGATGTGGCGGCGGTATCGAATGCCGAAGATCTGAAGGGCACACATACCGATGGGAGGAACGTCTGTGAGTAGCAACGAGTTCGACGGTTACCGGAGTGCCGGGGCGGATCGCATGATCATCAGCACAATGAACGACCTGCCCGGCTACGAGGTGGTGGAGGTGCTGGGGGATGTCGTCGGCCTGACGGTCCGCAGCAGGCACCTGGGTTCGCAGATCGGTGCGGGCATCAAGTCCATGTTCGGCGGCGAGCTCAAGGGCATGACGAAGATGTTGTACGACAGCAGGATCGAGGCCAGGGACCGGTTGATCGAGAACGCACGGGAGCAGGGCGCGCACGCCGTACTCGCAATGCGCTTCGACGCCAACGACTTCGGCGGCGACGGCCAGGAGATCTGCGCCTACGGCACCGCGGTCAGGATCCGGAAGCTGTAGTGTCCGTTGATCATTCGACGAGGTCCAGCGCGGCCCGCACGATGCTGTCGGTATCGATGCCGTGGTGGCGGTAGACGTCGTCGAGCGATCCGGACTGTCCGAACGCGCTGACCCCGAGGGCGGCCGCGGCCACGGAGTTGACCCCGGCGAGGAATGCGAGGGTGTGCGGGTGGCCGTCGAGAACGGTCACCATCGGCGTGGCCCGCTCGGCCGGGAAGATCTGGCCGAGGATCCACGACGGACCGTCCGCCAGCCCGCGCCGGGCCTGCAACGCCCGGAACAGCAGGCCGGGACTGGTGACGCACACGACGTCGGCGGCAATGCCTTGTTCGGCGAGTCGGTCTGCGGCGCAAAGGGTTTCGGTGATCATCGCACCCATGCCCACCAGGGTGACGGCGGGGTTCGCCGGATGCCGCAGGACGTACCCGCCCGCGACGACCTGCCGACGCCGGCGCTCCCGTGCCGCGGCATCGCCCGGCACCGCGGCCAGCGTCTGATCCACCGGCCGGGTCGACAGGCGCAGATAGGTGGAGCTGCCATCCGGTCGGCCCAAGCGGCGGATGGCGTCGAGCAGGGACCATTCGACATCGATCGCGAAGGCCGGTTCGTATCCGACGCATCCCGGCTGCTCCAGTCCGATTGATGGGGTCGTGATCGATTGGTGCGCACCGCCTTCCGCGGCGAGGGTCACCCCGGACGGGGTGCCGACCAGGATCGACCGGCCGCCCGCGTAGATACCGTACGACCAGGGCTCCAACGCCCGCTGGATGAACGGGTCGTACATGACGCCGATCGGGAAAAGCGGCTGGCCCCAACGGCTCCAGGTCGCGCCGAGCTCACCGATCAGCCCGACGAGATTCGTTTCGGCGATACCGAGTTCCATATGCTGACCGGCCGGTGTCTCCCGCCAGTGCATGATGGTCTCGGCGTCGTCGGCGAACCAGTCCCGCCGTTCGTTCGGCGACCACACGCCGACCTTGTTCAGCCAGCCGGCCAGATTCGTCGTCGAGCTGACATCCGGACTCACCGTGACGACTCGCCGAGCGGCCTCGGGCGCCGCCCTGCGCAGATCGAGCAGCACCCGCCCGAGCGCCGCCTGGGTCGACGAGGTGCCCGCGGGTGTGCGGCCGATATCGGTGGGCACCGTCGGAGGCGCTGTGGGAGTGGGATTTTCGCGGCTGAGCCGTTGCGCCGTTGCCAGGCATCGAGCCGCGGCGGCGCTGTCGGGGGCGAACCGCGTCCACGGATTCGCCGGATCCACGCCGAGTTCGGCGGCCAGTTGTTCGTACTGCCGCACCGTCAGCAGTGACGAATGATTTTGCGGGTGGCCCTGTGTCGGCAGTCCGTAGCCCTTGATGGTGTAGGCGATGATCACCGTTGGCCGGGTGTCATCGATCTGCGCATATGCCTCGCGCAGCGCGTCCAGATCGTGGCCGCCGAGGTTGCGGATGGCGCGCGTCAGGGTCGAGTCGTCGAGATCGCCGATGAGCGCACCGATTTCGGCGGCATCGGATCCGTTGCCGGGCAGTCGCTTTCGGATCTCCTCGGCATCGCACCGCAGCAGCCGTTGATATTCCGGATTGGGCATATCGAGGATCCGGGTGCGCAGCGCCTGTCCGCCGGGCCTGGTGAACAGTGACTCGAGCAGCGCGCCGAAGGTCACGGTGATCACCTGCCAACCGGCGGCGGTGAACATACCCGCGAGGCGGCCCGCGGCGATATTGGGCACGACCCGATCCAGCGACTGCCGATTCAGATCGACGATCCAGACGATTTCGCCGAGTTCGGTGACCGAGGGGTCCAGGATGGCCTCCCACACCGCGCCCTCGTCCAGCTCGGCGTCGCCGACCAGCGAGTACTGCCGACCGGTTCCGGCTCGGCCGAATGCGGCCTCGACGTACCGGCGCGCGATGGCGCCCCAGATCGGCGCGGTCGCCCCGATGCCGACCGAACCGGTCGAATAGTCGACGGTGTCAGGGTCTTTCGCCCGGCTGGGGTAACTCTGCAGACCGCCGAATTCGCGTAGCGTCGTCATCTGGGTGTCGTCGAGTTCACCGAGCAGATAATTGATCGCGTGCAGGACCGGGGAGGCGTGCGGTTTGACCGACACCCGGTCGCCCGGCCCCAGCTGTTCGAACCACAGCGAGGTCATGATCGACACCATCGATGCGCACGAGGCCTGGTGGCCGCCGACCTTCAAGCCCGACGGATTGGGCCGAATCCTATTGGCGTGGTGGATCATCGACGTCGACAACCACAGCACGCGCCGCTCGATCTCCGCGAGCGCGTCCGTGGCCTGCCGGGTGGACGGGGCGTCGAGCGTCCAGGCGGTCATTGCTGTGGTCCTTTCGACAAGGTTCCGGCGCCTGATCCGAGCTGCGTGTGCAGAACTCCGCCCATAGCCGATCATCGACGCACAGTTTGGGCAATAGTGGTCGCGAAAATTGAGCATTCTGCACGCCGTGGCGCGCAGGCGGCAGGCTGGAGGTTGGCAGTATGGTCAGGCCACCGGACTGCTCTGCGCACGCTCCGGTACCGGATGACGCGCCCGCCGGACGGATATCTCGACCAGCGCTGCCACCAGGATGTTGATACCGAGTGCCGGGATTCCCGCGTTCACATTCGCCAGACCGATTTTCCACAGCGTCACCCAGATGACGAACGCTTCTCCCGCGACGATGCCCGCGATGATCGCCGGTGCGCTGAGCCGCGGCCGTTCCCGCAGGCCGGCCACCAGACCCGGGGCGAATTGCACCAACCCGCTGTAGGTGAGCAGCAGCAGGTTGGCCAGTGCGTTCGGCCGGACCAGGTCCAGGACCAGTGCCAGCGCCAGAATCACCACGACCGCACCATGATTGGTGAAGAACTGCACCCGTGGGTTGCTCGTGCGAATTACGTTGCGGGCCATGTTCGACGACATGCCCAGGATCATGGCCGACGCCGGGACCATCGCCGCGGCGGCGCCCGCGACGGCGATGAGGCCGACCAGCCAGCCCGGCAGCGCCAGCGACGTCAGGGTGAGCAGCGCACCGTTGGCCGACGATCCCTTCGGCAGCGCCAGAATCGCCACGAATCCGATCATGATGGGCAGGATCAGCGTGATCTGGTACAGCGGCAACAGAATCCAATTGCGGCGCAGGCTTTTCACGCTGTCCGCGGACAGCACCGCGGGCCAGGTGTGCGGAAAGGTGAACAGCGCGACGCCGATCGTGCTGGCGATCATGCTGGTGGTCCACCACACCCGATCGTTGGTGCCGCGATGCACGGTGAGCAGGTCCGGGTGCAGGCGCGAAACCTCGTGGAAGGCATGGCCGAGCCCGCCGGTGAAGTGCAGCGGAATCGCCACCGCGAGCACAACGACGGCGATCAGCATCAGCGCGTCCTTCAGATACGAGGTGTTCGCGGTGCCCCGGATCCCGGCCCACAGCACGAAGGCCGCGGTCAGCACGGTTCCGATGACCTCGCCCCAGATCCCGGATCCGGTGTCGTGGGTGACCAGCTTGATGATCAGCCCCATCCCGGCGATCTGCAGCTGCAGGTAGGGCAGCATGAAGACCACCGCGAACAGTGCCACGAGCGTGCCGAGAGCCTTGCTGCCGTAGCGCTTTTCGTAGAAGTCGGCCTGGGTGATGTATCCGTCCCGGCGGCCGAGCCGCCAGATCCGCGGCCCGATGAAGTACCAGACGACGCAGGCTATCGGGACATAGGGAATCGCGTAGGTGGCCGCGACGCCGCCGCTGAAGGCGAGTCCGGCCATACCGAGGAAGGTGAAGGTGGTGAAGACCTCGCCGGCCTGGAGGAACCAGATCGTGACGGCGCCGAAACGCCGTCCGCCCAAAGACCATTCGGCCAGATCGAGGGTGGGCTTGCGGCGGCCGAGCAGACCCACCGCGGCGATCACCACCATACCGAGCAGTGCTACTACCAGTACGACGCTCATTCCGGATCCTTCTTCTCCAACACCCGGGTGCGTCCGAATTCGACGGCGGCCAAGGCCGGAACGATCATCAGAACCCAGAACGAGGTCCACACCAGCATCGCGGGCAGGCCCAGCCACAGGTGGGCGGAATTGACCATCGGCAGGAAAGGGGTGGCCACCAGTGCCGTCGTGGGGATCAGCGGTAGCAACAGCAACAGGTCACGACTGGTTCGCATGTGCGGCCTCTCGCTCCAGTCGCCGAATCGCCAACTCGGCCAGCAACGTTGCGCCATCGGGCAGCACAGCGTCGTCGAAGATTGCATAGGGCGAATGGTTGGACGGCGCGGTCTGTGGGTCGGTGCCCTCCGGCGCGGCGCCGAGCATGGCGAAACTGCCTGGCACAGCGTCCAATACGCGGGAGAAATCCTCGGATGCGGTGAGCGGGTTCGCCATCGGCTGGAAGCGCTCGGGGCCGAAGACTTCGGCGACGGTCTCGGTGAGGAAGTCGGTCTCGGCGGAATCGGTTGCCGTCACCGGGTATTCGTTCGCGTACTCGACGTCGACCTCGAGTCCGTGCGCGGCGGCGATCCCACGGACGACGGCAACCGCGGCATCGGTGATGCGGGCCTGGGCGGTTCGGGTGAAGCTGCGCACGGTCGCCTCGAAGAAGGCGGTGTCGGGAATGATGTTGCGTTTGGTGCCCGCCTGTACGAGACCGATGGTGAGCACCACCGGGTCGAACACATCGAATTGGCGGGTGACGATGGTCTGCAGTGCGGTGATCATCTCCGCCATGGCGGGTACCGGATCCTTCGCCCGGTATGGCGCCGACCCGTGCCCGCCCGCGCCGCGAACCGTGACGGTGAGACGGTCGGAGGCGGACAGCATCGGCCCGGTTCGTGATGCGAAAACGCCCCGCGGGAAACTCGCCGCGGAGACGTGCAACCCGTAGGCGGCACTGACCCGCCGGCCCGCGCCGTCCAGCACGCCCTCCGACAACATCGCGCCGGCCCCGTCCCACCCCTCTTCCCCGGGCTGAAACATGAAAACGACATCGCCGCAAAGGGTTTCGCGCCGCGCGGCCAGCAGATGCGCCGCGCCGACCAGCATAGCCACGTGCAGATCGTGGCCGCAGGCGTGCATGGTGTCGCCGGTCTGGGAAGCGTAGGACACATCGGCCCGCTCGGTGAGCGGCAGCGCGTCCATATCGCCGCGGAGCAGTACCGCGGGGCCGCCGGGCCTGCCGCGCAGCACCGCGGTCACCGAGGTGAGCGCGCTTCCGGTGCTGATCTCCAGCGGCAGGTCCGCGAGCGCGGTGAGCACCCGCTCCTGAGTTCGTGGCAGATCGAGTCCGACCTCCGGTATTCGATGCAGGTCACGCCGCAGGCGAACGAGGTCGGGGGATAGCGCGGATGCATCGTCACGCAGGGCCATGGCGCAGCCTCTCGTCGAGCAAAGTTCGGTGCACAGCACCGAACTGGTGAACAGAGTTGTGATCTTCCCCGCACAGCAGCGGGCGCACAAGATCGAACCCACGGCGCGTTCGCGGCAGGGAAGCCCGGCTCGACGGCGGTGACCTCACATCATCGGATAAGAATCGAGGAAAGTCGTCCAAGCTTTGGGCGCTCACTTCGCCTGACGGCCTTCGGTCGAACAGTAGCCACTCGATTCATCAATACCGATAACACTTGGTAGGCCATCATATTCGCCAATTTTCAGGCGGCCGGGAATAGCGCGGAACCAATAAGGCGAATATCGCCTCGTTCGGCGGCGATCCGGGCCGCGTGACCATCGGCGTCCCATCGGAGGACTGGCATCCCTTCCGCGACGACAACGACCTGCGCGTATTCGGCCCTCCGGCGTCGCGCGACACGACCGTCCTGGAGGCGTGGAGCTACTGACCGACACCCACACCGCCGCCGAGGGTCCTGAACAATGCACGGGCTCCCGACCGGGCAACCGGTGCACTTCAGCACCTTGCTACAGCATCTCAACGGCACTTTCGGGATCGACCGAGTCGGCGGGACCAGCTTGGCCGCATCGCTGTTCGCCGTTATGGAGGCTGGCATCGTGCAGAGGCGCGGCGGCCGTCCGATCGGTTTCGCCAACTCGGTCTCTATCGGCTCGCTGATCCCTGCGGCCCGGATCAGGGTTGGCTGGTCGGATTCTTGCGCTCGATCGCGGCTTTCATCGCGTCCAGGCCGATCAGGTTGTACGGATGGCCCAGCGTCCGCATCAGCGAGTTCTCCGTCGGCCGGTACACGCCGTACTTGTGGTAGACCGCGCCCTCGTAGGTGTCGACCACACCGCCGTCGGGCGACTGCTTGCCCAGATACCGGTACCACTTGGTCTGGTTCTGCTGCATCTGTGCGGCGGTGTAGGTGGAGGCGTTGGGTTCGCGCGGCTCCGGCCCGGTATAGGTGTCGTCGGGGTAGTCGTACTCGTCGGCCAGGCCGCCGATGGAGTGCCCGAGCTCGTGCAGCACGATTTGTCCTGCCTTGACGTTCTGGCCGGACGATGTCGCGACCCGTCCGCCCGCGCCGCCGTACTTGGTGGTGTTGGCCAGCGCGATCACCTGGTCGGCCGCGGGCGCGAGCCCGGCGAACTGCAATGCCTTGGTCTCGTTGACGCACAGCAGACGTTCGATGCCGTCGCACCAGAACGTCATTTCCAGGGCGGTGCTCCGGTGGGTGCCCTGCGGATCGTTGGAGACGCCCGACTCCTGGGACACCACGTTGACCGCCCAGACGTCGAAGGAGTTCTGCTCCGATTTGAACGGTTCGACCTGGATCATCTCGTTCCACCGGTTGAGCACGTCTTGCTTGTACTTGTCCAGTTCATCCGAGGTGTACCCGTCACCGACGAACACCAGGTCGAACCGTTGATCGGACGGCCCGGTCACCTGGATCGGTACGACGTCGGCCCGCACGGCGGACTGCGGCGCCGGGACTTCGTCGTGGACGGGCGTGACAACACGGCTGATAGTGCCGTCCTCCGAGAACACTTCCCGCTCCTGCTGCGCAGTTGCCGATCCGGGAGCGGCGGACAGTCCGGCGATGGCCAACGCACAGACAGCGATCGTGGACAGATATCTTGACAAGGGCATGACGGAACTCCTGGAGTGAGTCACGAATTCGATCCGGACAGCGGCGTTCTGTACGTCGGTGTGCCGAATTCTCCGTCAAGGAACCATATTTGGGCGATGATCTCGACTGGGGGGCAGTGGGGAGTGACTGGCCGTTCGACGAAAGTTGTACTGTGCCTTCAGTAATAGCGCGACGAACCGGAGATGGGCAGATCCGCCTGGCCATACCAGTGAGGTTAGCCAGAGTATTGCGGAAGTCTCGGTAACTGCCGTGGAGTGGAAAATGCCGTACTGCGCGGGACTGTTCGGCATATCCATGTCGTCGCGTCCACCTCGGGAAGATGTATTTGTTTGGGACATCACGACTCTTCGTATTTGGTCTACTTGTCAACCCGACCTTCCCCTGTGCTGGGGTGGATCGATAGCGGGTATCCGTCTTGATTGAGCCCGATGTGAACAAAGTTGGCATTTGTCCTATTCGTCATTCATCTGTCGAATCTCGAGAAGTTCGAGCGAATAGGAGAACGCCGCGGAGGTGAGCGATGAGCGAATGTCCGGCCTAGAAGAGGGCGGGCGAATCGATCGGCGAGTTGTCGTCGTTGGAGCGGGGTGCGGATCCCCGTATTCGTTCGGGGCAGCGTCGCTTTTGCCGGTCACTTCGAGAACGGTCGGACCGGGCGGCCGGCGCGAGGCTAATGCGGGCGTGCTTTCGGAATCGTTCGATGCGTGCGGCGGAAATCGCTGGGCGGATGGCCGTTCCACCGCACATAGGCGCGCCGGAACTCGCGCACATCGCCGTATCCGGTTTCCGCGGCGATCTGCGTGACCGTCAAGAGGGTCTCCTCCAGCAGGATCGCCGCACGCCGTTGCCGCACACGGTCGCGAATGTCGTTGAATCGCTCACCGGCGGCATTCAACTGCCTGCGCAGAGTTCGTTCGGTCAGACACAGGCGGTCGGCGACCTCGACCATCGTGATCTGGCTGCGCAGGTTCTCGGCCACGATGGCTTCGACCGCCGCGACTACGTCCTGGCGGGCGTTACCGTCATCCAGAAGCCGGTAACAGGCTTCGACGGCTGCGAGCCGGTTGGCCTCGTTGCGCGTGGCGATCTTCCGCTCGAGCATCCGGGTGGCGAAGCTTACTGTGTTGGTCGGAGCGTCGAATACCACTGGGCAGCGGAATATCCGCTGATATTCGGCGGAATAGTCCGGTTTCGGGTAGCCGACCGTGATTCGTGTCGGCGCGGCGTCCTCGCCGAGCAACGACCGCGAGAACAGAGTCGCGGCGGATAGGAATTCTTCGCACAGGAACGGGAGGAGTTCGGGGTCGGCCATGCGCTCCTGGAGTTGCACGGTGGTCGCCTCCCCACGGCCGGTCAGTTCGAAGTTGAGCAGGCTGCCGGCGCATCGGTGCAGCTCGAGTGCCAGCTCGAGGGCCTCGGCGGCGGTCTTGCAGGACCGGATCGCGAAACCGAGCAGACCGAACGCGTCGCGGGCGTCGCGCGCACCCACCCGCAATCCGATCGGTTCGCCGGGGAACGTCCGTAGTGCCCGCCGGATGACCGTCGTGGCTTGCCGGAAGGACACCCTGGCATCCGGAGTGGTCAGCTGGTCGGGCGATACGCCGGTGCCGGCGAACCATGGGCCGACGTCGTATCCACGCTCGGCGGCAACGGCGCGCAGTCGGGCCAGAATCGTTGGCGGGATGGTGGCCTCACACAGTTCGGAGTCACGGATCTCCATCGGAACGCCTCCTTTCTCGCGTTCGGCACCTGCGCCGCTGTCCCGGAAGCAGGAGGAGATCTGAGGTAGTTGGCCAGCGGCTGGTTTGCTGATGTCGTCGTGTCTCTGGTTCGACCATCGTTCGCGGTGTCTTTGTCCAGGTCAAGCCACTCTGTGTAGATAGCCGAGTATTCGCTGGTCGATGGGCGTTTCCGCGTGATCCGGACTCTCTGGTTGCTCGTCGTTATCTGGAACCGCTTGCCTGCGATTCTGGTAGCTGATCTCGAAGATCGCGGGATCACCTGCCGACCGGTGACGGCGGCGAGGGCCGCAACGGTCAATACGGGGGAGTAGCGGACAGATCGGCCGGGCTGGGAATCGTATGTGGTGGCGCCGACCGTCCCGAATGCATTTTTGACGGAAAAGATATCGACCCCGCTGTCCGGTGAAACCCGGATCTGTCCGGTGCTGCCCTGCCCGCGATAACTGCGCGACGGATATGTTCAAAAAATGAAATCAGCTAATTATTAGCAATTTCATATGAAGTTGCGATTGCCGCTATCCTCCGGGAATTTACCGGGCTTGTGGGCAATCAGCATATCCGCAGCGACAGGAGATTTTATTCCCGATCGTCGGCAAAGGCGATGAGAAATTGCTGTCGATCTGTCGCGATTGGATTCCCCATCCGCAAATGAGCTGGATCGTCAGTCGAACGGAAGGTTGTGATCGCATGAAGATCAAGAAGTTCATGGCTACATCGGTTCTCGCCATAGCGGCAACCGGCATCGCGTCCACCGTCGCACACGCCGACCCCGCGGCCGCCTCCCCGCTGAGCGGTACCGACCAGGGGATCGCGTACACCACATCGCTGGCCGATAACCATATGGGTGTGACGACCCATCTGACCGGCGGGTCGTTCTCGGTATCGAATGGTCAACTGGCCGTGAAGAACTCCGACGGCGCAACGGTCGAACACGCGCCGCTGAGCTATCAGGTCGCCGGGCGTACGGTCGGCCTGACGCCGCAGGTGAGCGCGGACGGCAGCACCCTGACACTGGGTACCCCGGACTGGAACGCCCCGGTCAACGGCGCGACATTCGACAACGGCATGCGCGATGTCGTGATGCCGCAGGTGCGGGCCAGCCTGCCCGGTGAACACCAGGTCGGCCTGATCGGCGCCTCGGCGGGCGCGATCATCGGCGTCGCGATCGGCGCCTGCGTCGGCTTCGCACTGGGCCTGCCGTTCTTCGTCGTGGGCGCCATCCCCGGCATGTTCATCGGCGGCGCGGTCGGCGGCGCGATCGGCGCCGTGGTCGGTGCCATCGTGCTCTGACGATCAACCGCCGGGCGCCGACGTCGTGCGGGCTGCGAACCATTCGCAGCCCGCACGCCGACCTGATCTATGCACTGTCCGTCCGAGCCGCGCTACCGACAGTGGCCTGCCGTTGAATTCCCGGGCCGAACCAACCGTCGACGCGGTGAGCTTCCGAGGCCGGTCCTGGCTGCCTCGGTCTCGATGAGGAGGTCGGGAGTCGGCAGCGGAAGCAGGCCGCGGCCCCGTGCGGTCTCGATTTGATCAAAGTATGCGCTCGGAAAAGTTGTTTCCGCCCCCATCGCGGCCATTTCCGATCTGCGGAAGTTAGCATGACCGCGCACGAAGTCTCTCATACGATTCGGAAGCGTAATCGGGACTCTTCGAGGGAGATGGAAATGGATGATAACGAGCTCACCGACAAATCTCCATCGGGTCGGTACATGACCGGGGCGCCCGAGTTCGAGCCACCACGCGCCCCGGGAATGGATATCGTGTCAGCGTCGGAGACCGAAATGGGCGATGCCTGCTGGGAGTTCCGATGCGAAGTCTGGCATCGCGCGGGAGAATATTTGAACCGAGCCGGGCAGGTGCATTAAGACCGTGTCTCATGTCGCTGATTTCGCCAGTTTCTGTAGCAGATCAACGCCGCAGCCAGGGTGAGGAAGCCGAGGCGTTCCGATTTGCGCCGACGCCGGCCACGCCGCGACCGCACATCCGGTACCGCCTTCGCCTCGTACACCAGGCCGAAACGATCACATCAGCGTGCCGAGCGGGCGGCGCTCGAGGAGCGTGTCCGCGGGGTCTGGGCGCAAGGTCAGGCTATGACGTGAGCGGGCTGGATGTGGAGGATCACCCGCTCGACATTCCGTCTCTGCTCGTAGGGGTAGGTGTCCAGATCCAGGTATTTGCGTGCCAATTGGTCCAGGAATGCTTTCTCGGGATCTGGCTCGATCTTGACGACACGGCCGCGGACTTCCAGGTAGCGATAGGGGTCGTCGGGATCGAGGATCGAGACCGACACCCGCGGATCCCGCTGGATGTTGCGGTATTTCTGCCGGTCGGTGCCGGTCGAGACGAGCAGCCGCCCGTGGGCGGCATCGAAGTCGAACCATACCGGGTGTGATTGCGGCTCACCGTCGGGCCCCAGAGACGCCAGGTGCGCGAAGCCCTTCTTGTACAGGATGTCGGTGTGGCTGCTGGAGATCGTGGCAGGCCGTGTGTTCCCGTGGCGTGTTCGCCGGTTGATGTCGTCGAGATCGTCCGCCGTGTTGCGGCTCTCAGCCATCGTTGCCCCTTGCCGTCGTGAATATGGAGCCGAAGCCGGGCGACCGCACCCTTTCGGGGGGATCACTCACCTTCGGTATGTCAGCATGTTGACATACAGATTCTGTGTCAACATGCTGACATGAGTCAAGAGGAGACCGTGGGCGAACTAGAGCAGTCGGTGGGCTATGTCCTCAAACAGGCCCAGGCCGCGCTGCACTCCGCGATGGACGCGGCGCTGCGGCCGCTGGAGCTGACCGTCTCGCAATACGCCTGCCTCGAACTGCTCGGCCAGAACCCCGGAATATCCAACTCCGAACTCGCCCGTGGCGCGTTCGTCACCCGCCAATCAATGAACCTCGTCCTGCGCGGATTACAAGACCGTGGCCTGCTCACCCGACCCGAGCAAGCCCCCCACGGCCGCGTGCTGCCCACCCGGCTCACAACCTCCGGGCAGGAAAAACTGCACGCCGCCAGCGTGGCCGTGCGCGCCATCGAACGGCAAATGTTCTCCCCACTGTCCGCGGAAGAACAACGTCGGCTGCGCAACGACCTTGCCGTCTGTGTTGCCGCCATTCCCCCGGCCGCACCCAAGTAGGAACCCAGCCACTACGGCACCGCCCTCGCCGCCGCATCGGTCCGCTGCAGAAGACCGGCGAAATCGACGACATGAGACACGATCTAAGGCCGCATTCGAAATTCTCGGGCCGCTCACCGCGACGGCTGGTACGCCTCTATCCGCTGGGCGATCTGGCCGGGTCGGACGCCGTGCCACCAGCTCGGATCGGCCGAGCCGACGGTGACGGCGCCGTCTGTGTGGTGGTAGTGCCGTTCGTCTCGGTCGGCGTCGAATTCGCCGTCCAGCGCGTGCCTGCCTGGCTTATGTGACAGATCGACCGTCACAATGATCCGCTGATATATGTAGGCCGACCGACCATAGGAGACATCGATGCGCCATAGGTTGTTGCGCGGTACCGGCGCGGTTCGGCTGACTGCCTTGATCGTCACGGTCGGGGTTGTGCTCGTCGGCTGCGGGCATTCGGCGGCGCCGGCAGAGAGCGGTCGGGGGACGCTGATCGTCGACTTCCTGAATCAGCCCGGGCTGCCTGCGAACTTCCGGACCACCGGCATGCCACTGGGGTCCGACGGTGGGCCGGCTCCGAGTGTCGCCGGACTGGTCGAGCTGCACGAGTCCGGGAGCACCGCGCCATCGGCCGATGGGTTTCGCGCCATACAGGAGACGCTGCCGCCAGGGCGGCACATCGATGTGGATTTGCGCCAGGAGACGCATCTCTACGTCAACGGCATGGTCGTTTCCTGGTACGGCCCCGGCGACGACGCGAATATGGGTATGAGCAAGCAGGCCGTGCTGAACCTGCAGGACCAACGGGCGCGACAACTTCACGACGATCGCGAAATCACCTTCGGTGGTCCGCACGGCAAGCCGATACCGCCGATCACCGGCCCCCGCACCGTACAGACCGAACAGCAAGCCGCCACCGAAGCCGGGATGGAATACGCGTATTTTCCGGTGCCGGACCGCCACATGCCCGATCCGGGCACGGTCGACGATTTCGTCGCCTTCGTGCGCGACCTGCCACCCGACACCTGGTTGCATTTCCATTGCCGGGCGGGCCACGGCCGGACGACAACCTTCATGGCCCTGTACGACATGATGCGCAATGCTAAACAGGTGTCACTGGCTGATATCCTGCGCCGTCAATACCTCATCGACCCGCCCCACGCGGGTACCAAAGGCGCGGCGAACCTCGAAAAGGAATCCGCCGCACACCCATTTGTCGATCAGTTCTACCAATATGCCCACGACAACAATGACGACTTCCGGACGTCGTTCACCGCCTGGTTGAAAGCCCACTCCGGATAACCGGCCCTGCTCTGGCCGATGATTCGGGTTTTCCGGGTAATTGAGGAGTCGGAAAACGTCCGGATATCGTCAGTTGGGCCGCAGACTCTTCCGCAAACGGGCTCATGGTCCCCTGGCTCTCGGCCCTGAAAAACTAAGGGGCGCTTCACGGTATGGGCCGTACCTGGTCGAACGTTACGGCCCTACCGTTCGATGTTTCTCGCACAATTCCGAGCCCCTTGACGCACCCTGTCACGAAACCCTGGAATGCTCCTGCCATTCCGGCGAGCGCCGCACCGGTAACCACCCCCATCGGACCGGACGGAAGAGCGGTGAGGCCACCGGTTATCGCGGCGATGATGCCCGATATAACCGCCGATGGAAGACCTTCCTGGACACATGCCGACATCATGTCACCGGCATGTGAGACGAAATTCGCGAGAACCTTCGCCCCTTCTCGCAATCCGTCTTCGACGAACGCACGCAATCGCCTGCCATTGTCCTCGATCGCGATCTTCAATCGCCGCGTCGTCCGATCAACAGTTACCAGCGGAACAATCTGCTCGATCAGCCGATCCGCGGAATCGACGACATCGACGACACCCGTCACCGCATCCTCGACGAATCGCCCGGCCGAAACGGCGAGCAGCGCTCCGGAGTTCTCGATATTGGTCGCCAGAACCGTCGCCGCATCGGTGATCGGATCCGCTCGTGCGATACGCACATCCGACCCGCCGACAAATACCACGCAAGCGGCGACGACCAGCACCGAGTTCGCGAGCCGACGGATACGCATCGTCACAGCGAACATAGTGCGCCATATTCATCGGAATTCTCCGGCGACCGCTACCTGCGGCGATTTGCGCGAATGCGGGAATTTCCGAATGCTGGCACGATTTTCGCGGGAGCTGGCGGGGCTCCGCCCATTGATGGTTGCGATCCGGGGCACGCTCAGGAGAACTGGACGTCGATCGGCCGCGGCCGGATCCCTCCCGACGCTGGTCCGTCATGTGGTGCTCGATTTCTGGCCGCTCGAATCGGGCGGCAGATGGGCGAGGAGGCTGCGGCGGGCCGTGTGGACATGTTCTTCGGCGCAGTGGGCCAATGCTTCGCGGTCGCCGCCGCGCAGCAGGGCCACCAGTTCACGGTGCTCGTCGACCACACGTTCGCGATAGTGCTCGTAGCCGAAGGCGACCCGGCGCGTTTGGAACAGGTAGACCTGTGAGCGCACCGCCTGCCAGGCCCGGTTGAGTCTGTCGTTGTCGGCGGCTTCGTATATCCGGTCGTGAAAGGCGATGTCGAGCGCGAGCAATCGGGGTGCCGACGCCGCATCGCCGAGTTCCGCCGTCATCGCCTCGACCAGGGCGTCGAGTTCGGCCCATTGCGCCGGGCCGGCCTTGGCCTGGGCGGTGACGGCCGCGAGCCGGTCCAACGCGGAGCGCAGTGTGTAAACCTCTTCGACATCGCGTGCGGTGATCTCGATAACGCTGGTGCCGCGGTGCCAGCCGCCTCGAATGAGTCCCTCGCGTTCCAGCAGCGCCAAGCCCTCGCGCACCGAGCCGCGGCTGATTCCCAGCGCGGCGGCGAGCTGAACCTCCCGCAGCGGCGCCCCCGGCGGGAAATCGCCGGAGAAGATCGCTTGGCGAATGAGATCGGCGGCCTCGTGTGCCAGGCCGCGACGGGGCACCTTGGGCAGCGTTGTCATGTCTGAATGTTGACATTCGGACATTCGATGCCGCAAGCTCGAACCCGCTCCGCTTCGCAGGAGCAGATCGGATCGAAGGGAGAAGTCATCATGGCGACCCGTCCCGCGGTACATCTGGCGATACCGGTCGACAGCCTGGATGAGGCCCGCAAGTTCTACCGCAATGTGCTCGGCCTCGACGAGGGACGCTCCACCGACCATTGGATCGATTGGAATCTGCGTGGTCACCAATTGGTGACGCACCTGGTGCCGGGCGGCCGGATCCCGCCGGGAACCAGTGAGGTCGACGGGCATGACGTGCCGATCCCGCATTTCGGACTCCTGCTGACGCCGGACGACTTCCATGCGCTGGCCGACCGGTTGCGCGCGGCCGGGATCGAATTCGTGATCGAGCCCTATCTCCGCTTCCCTGACCGGCCGGCGCGGCAGTGGACGATGTTCTTTCGCGATCCCGCCGGAAATGCGTTGGAGTTCAAGGCATTCCACGACGAGTCGCAGATATTCGCCCGATGAGGAACGTCCTTGTCACCGGAGCCTCGCGTGGGATCGGCCGGGCCGTGGCGCTGGCATTCGCCGAGTGCGGTGATCGGGTGGCGGTGCATTACGGGAGCGATCGCACCGGCGCCGAGGAAACAGTGCGGCGGCTACCTGGAATCGGGCACACGATTGTGACCGGCGATGTCGCCGATCCCGTTGCGGCGCAGCATATCGTCGACCAGACCGCGCGTGCGCTCGGTGGGATCGATGTCCTGGTCAACAATGCCGCCATCGCGCCGGGCGCCGACAACCGCCACGCCGTGACGGAGGTGAACTATCCCGAGTGGCAACGGATTTGGCGGCGAATGATCGATGTCGACCTCCTGGGCGCCGTCCACCTGACCTACTGCACCGCTCGCCATCTCATCGACCGCGGTGCGTCCGGCAGCATCGTCAATATCGGTTCGCGCGGTGCGTTCCGGGGTGAGCCGGATTTCCCCGCCTACGGTGCGAGCAAGGCCGCACTGCATGCTTTCGGGCAGTCGATGGCCATCGCGCTTGCCCCGCACGGGATCGCGGTGACTTCCGTAGCGCCCGGAATCGTCGGCACCGAACGCCAGGAGTCGTCCCTGGCCGCTCCGGCCGGTGCGGCGATTCGCGCCCAGAGCCCCTTCGGGCGTGTGGGGACGCCCGAGGAGGTCGCCGCCGCGGTCCGGTATCTGGCCTCGCCCGAGGCGGCCTGGGCGTCCGGGACGGTACTCGACCTCAATGGTGCTTCCTACCTGCGGACCTGACGATCCCGCACCCTGCCGTATCCGGGATTCACTCGCTACGTGCGAGCTCGTATCGTCGCTCAAATCGCCCACGAATCGTTCCAGCGTGCCGACGAAGTGCTCGGCGTCTCCTTCCGGCCAATCGGCGACAACCTCTTCGAAGACCGCGGCCAGGGTCTGGCGTGATTTCGCGATTGCTCGTTCGCCGCGCGGCGCCTCACGAGTAGCCCAGTGCGGCCATCTGTTTCGCCATCCGCTCGGCGTCGTCCTTACGGTGTTGGCTCTGGAACAGCTCCAGGGCCTCCTGCCAGACGGCCAACGTTTGGTCGGGCCGACCGAGGGCCCGGTAGGTGTGACCTATCTGATCGAGAGTGGCCGTCAACCCGAAATCCATACCGAGTTCGCGGTCGATCGCGAGGGCCTGCTGGTAGAAGGTCAGGGCATCGGTGTGACCGCCGCTGTGGTGGGCGATGTAGCCGAGGGTGTCCAGCGTCATCGCCTCGCCGAGTCGGTTGCCGTGACGTCGGCAGAGCTCCAGGGCTGTGGTGGCGTCGGCGCGGGCGCGGTCGTAATCACCCAGATGGGCGAAAAGCCATGCGACGCTGTTGAGTTCCTCCCCCTCCCAATCCGATCGGCCGAGGGTCTGAAACAGCCGCAATGCGTGGGTGGCGTGCTGGACTGCCCGGTGCGGATCGCTGCGGCCCATATCCCAGTAGCAGCAGAGGAGATGGTGGGTATGGGCCTGGCCTGCCAGGTCGCTCGTCTGCTCGTCCAGCGCGAGAGCCTTTTCGAGATGTTCGCGCATTTCCACCCACAGCCCGACCGTGCTGCAGGCTTGGCCGAGGAGCCGGTGTGCATGGGCCTGGGCGACGGGGTCGCCGAGCTCGTCGGCCGCGGCCATGCCTGCCCGGCAGACGGCGAGATCGGCGGACAAATGGCCGCGCTGGCAGTGGAACTGGCGCAGAGTCGATGCCAGCTGCCATACGGCTTGGTGCAATCCCTGGGTGATGGCCAGTTCTTGGGCCGCGGTCACATTGAGATGCTCGGCATCGAACCACGCGAACGCGGCGGTGTGATCGTGCAACGGGCGCGGGTGACAGCCCGGCGATGGGAAGTCCGGCCGGAACAAAATCCTGGTCGGTCGTAGCAGCCGGTCACCGGCGTAGGCGGTGTGCAGATAGAAGTCCACCAACCGTTGCGCGCACTGTCGTCGGCTGTCCGGAGTTTCCTCGGCGAGCATGGTGGCATGCGCGTGATCGCGCAGCAGATCGTGGAAACGGTAGCGACCGGGCCGGGGCTGCTCGAGCAGGTGGGCGTCGACCAGACTCTCCAGCAATCGCTCTGCGGCGTCGAGGCCGATCGCGGCCAGGGACGAGGCCGCCCAGATGTCGATATCCGGGCCGCGTACCAGGCCCAGCAGTCGGAACATCCGCCGCTGCTGCGGATCGAGATGCTGGTAGGACAGGGTGAAGGCGGCGGCTACGCTGCGGTCGCCGACCGCCAGTTCGCCGAGCCGACGCTGCTGATTACGCAACCGGTCGGCAAGATGCCGCACGGTCCAGGCGGGCCGGGCGCGGAGTCGGGAAGCGGCCAGCCGGATCGCCAGCGGCAGCTGCCCGCAGAGCGCTGTCACCTCGGCGACCACGGTGCGTTCGGCGATGACGCGAGCGTCATCCACGATCCGGGTGAACAGGTCTATCGCCTGCTCGGAGGACAGCACGTCGATGGAGAGCGCACGCGCACCCTCCAGATCGGCCAGCCGCCGTCGGCTCGTCACCAATGTCACGCAGGTGCCCGCGCCTGGGAGCAGCGGCCGGACCTGACCGCTGTCGGCGGCATTGTCCAACACCAAAAGCATGCTGTGCCCGGTGGTTTCGGCGCGCCAGAGCGACGCACGCCGGTCCAGCGTGGCGGGGATGATCTGACCGGGCACGCCGATCGCGCGCAGGAGAGCTTCCAGGGCGGTCATGGGGTCCAGGGAGTCGTGCTCGCTGTGGCCGCAGAGGTCGATGTACAAGTGAGCATCGGGGCAGCGATCGGCCAGCCGGTGTGCGGCGTGGACTGCGAGGGTGGTCTTGCCGACACCGGCCATGCCGTCGATGGTGACGACTCCGCCCGTGGTGGCATTGTCGTCGCCCTGACCGAGAACGGACATCAGGCGGGCCAATTCCTGTCCACGTCCAGTGAAATCCGGTATGTCCCTGGGAATGTCTTTACGGCCGATTTGTCTGGTGGATCGCTGTGTGGTCGGAATCGGGGAGCCACGCAGGATGGACTGATATTGCTGTTGAAGCTGTGGTCCGGGGTCGACGCCCAACTCCTCGGCCAGCCGGCCACGCAAGTCGTGGAATACCTGCAACGCCTCGGCTTGTCGGCCGTTGCGCCGCAACACATCCATCCACTGGCCGATCAAACGTTCATCCAGCGGATGTTCGGCAACCCACGTGGGCAGCACGCCGATCAGTTCCGGATGCCGCCCTGCCCGCAGCATCCGGTCGATCCATTCGCCTTGTACCGCAATATGTTCGGCCTCCCATCGATCGGCCACCTCGGCGAGCCATGGGCTGTCCAACCCGGAAAATGGTGTACCACGCCATAATTGCAGTGCCTGGCCGAACAAGTCGGCGGCTCGAACGTCATCGTCGACCCGGCGTGCGTCCTCGGCCAACTGCCTGAAGTGGTACACATCCACAGCCGCCGGCACAGCCTCGATCACATAGCCGCCCGTCCGCCGGCGCAACGTCACATCTACCGTCTCCAGCACGCGACGCAACCGAGATGCGTAGCCGCGCACGGTCTCTCGCGCCCGCATCGGCGGGCGTTCACCCCACAACCGATCGATCATCACGTCCACGGATACCGGCCGGCCGACCTCGACCAGCAGTACGGCCAGCGCCGACCGTTGCCGCGCATGTCCCAGATCGACTGGACTACCACCGACCACCACTTCGACGGGTCCCAGCACACGGAACGTCGCCACTATGCCACCCCTCGATGGATAGACCACCATCGCGCCTTTACCAGCGAATTCTACGTTCCCACAACGATTGCGCGCGGGTGAACGAGCACTCTCTGATCACCCGCCGATTCGGCGGGAGAACGCACGGTCAGGGTGGCGGCCACGATATCCGGAGGAGACGAGGGGCATGTCGGTCCAGCTTATGGTGCGGCCACGGATCAAAGAAATCTTCGGTGTCCTGCTACTGGCTCGGAGGATTCGTCTCGACGCGGGCGAGGGGTACGCGGCCGAGATCGGTGATCCCGAGGGCAGGTATCGCCGGCTCGTTGTGCTGCTGGATGGCAGCAGGACGATCGGACATTTGAAGGACGAACTCCGCGACGTACTGACTCCCCGGGAAGTCGATAACGCTCTCCACGAACTCGATGAATCCGGATATCTGGAGGATGCGGTGGAGCCGGATATGTCCCGAGATGAATTGGAAGGATACCTGGACAACCTGAGCTTCTTCGATCTTCTCGGTCCGATGGGCGAATCCAAATATCGGCACCAGCGCTCACTGAAGCAATTGCGCGTCGGACTGATCGGCATGGGAGATATCGGGTCCAATGTTGCGATCGCGTTGGCACAGTTGGGCGTAGGTGTAGTCAGAGCGGTGGACTTCGACAAAGTCCATTTTAGTGATCCGAATAGACAAGGCTCGACCTCCGCTGTCGACGAGTTGGAGGCAGGCGTCAGCCACCTTCGCACCGGATTCGATACCGACTTCGCCGCGTCAGCTCGCCGGATCCGTTGGGCGGAAGACGCGGCCGATTTCATCGATGACGCCGCACCCCATGTAGTTGTCTGCGTTGCCGACAAGCTCGACGGCTTCATCAACCGATGGGTCAATAATGCTTGCGTCGATCGCGGCATCATCATGATCGCCGGCAGCGTCGCAGCCGGAATCGGCAATGCATATTCCGTCACGCCCGGCCGCTCCGGGTGCTACAACTGCCTGGTTGCGGAAAAGCGCGCTCCGAAATTCGCCCAGGAACTCAGCTGTACTCGAGGCAGCGATTTCAACGTCGCGAACGGGGCGGCCGGCATGTTCCATGCCTACTTCCTGGTGTACGAAATGTTGCGATTGACACTAGGGATCGCCCCGCCACTGACTTTCAACAGACTCTTCGAAATAAATTTCGTCACATTCGAGCAACATTTCACCGAGTTCCGAAAACTCGGCCATTGCAAGGTATGCGGCACGGCGAGCGACGCCGCAGATGATCGCTCATGATCAATGTGCATTCTGCGCCAGATCCGGTATTCGGCCGGAATCGCCACAGGCCGTTGCCGAACCTGGAAGGGGCGTGAGTCGACTGCGACACTGGATGCATGCCTCATGTCGAGATTTCGAACCCGTTTGTGTCGAGCCCGCTCGGGCCCGAGATCGCCGCGCTCTATCCGGAAGTTGCCGTTGCGGGGAGCCTGGATCTGGTGCTCCAGGCGGAACTACGTCGTGTCGGTTTCGACCTGGCGGTGGTTCCGTCTGAATCTCCGGGTTGGCGGTATGTCGGAGCCACGGTTCGCAACGATCGTCGGTATGTGAGCATCTTGCTCGCCATCAAGGAGCGGTGGTTTTCTCTCCAGTTCTGGGAGCGCGGCGTCATGATGGCCAGCGGAGGGACTGTCGAACTGGACGCCGCCGCTGGCGCTGTCGGTCTTTGGCAATCCGGCGCCACATTGCGGGACCTGCGAAACGGGTGGTCGTTCGTCCGTTACAGCGAGCTCGCCGAAGCCTATGAGCACGGCGATCCCGTCGCCGTTACGTGGAAATCCTATCGTCGGACCCGAGCATCGCATATCGACCACGACCTGATCGAAGCGGCTTACGCGCAACCACGACTGCGGGTCCTGTTCCCCTTCACCAGCCACGAGTCACTGCGTCTGAGCCGCTGCACCCGGTTTCCCTACAGCCGCGACCTCCCCGTGATCTGGCCTTTGAAGGACGGCAGATACCGCGTGGTCAGGCAGGGCATTCCGCACCGTGAGCCAGTTGAGCTCGGACTGGTCGACACCCCCGACGAGGCGGTCGCGCTGCTCGTTGCCCACCTTCCCGACAATTGCGGCCCAGCCATCGACGGCACCGCCGAGGATCTCGACAGAACAGATTCCACAGAAACATCAAAATGATCAAGAGGCAGATGTGAGACATCTTCTCGATCCGTGATGTCGTCATGGTGGTTTCGGTGCGGCATCCGTTGATCAGGTTGGGGCGGTGATGGATTCGGCATGGGCGGGCTGCGTCGGCACGAAGGCGAGGGTGCCGAGAGCTACGGCGCCGAGGGCCAGGCATCCTGCCTGTACCAGTCCGGCACGCGGGACCCGGCCGCATACGGTCAGAAGAAGTGAAGCGATGGCCGCGCCGATGCCCATCACCAGCAGCCACACTCCAGGGGGCGTCACAGCCAGCGCACTCGGTAGTCTGGGTTCAGGAGGGGATCCGATGGGCGCACTGAACGGTGGACGATCGCGGCTGTCGCAAGGCATCACGGCGGTGATCTTCGGCTTCTTCAGCTTGATGTGGTTCGGCTGGGGGCAGGAAGCTCCGCCAGGATGGCTGAAATTCTGGCTCGACATCGGCACGGCACTTGCCGTTGTCGTCGGAATCGCCGGTGCCGCAGTCTGTTTCCGCAATCGAGGCGGCGACACCGTTGTGCGGGACGCCGCGGCGAGCCGCCACTACGCCATTATCGTCGGCGTCGAATTCGGTCTGATCGCGGTTCTCGCCGCCGTTCTCGGAGCAACCGGGAACTCGGCTTTCATCCCGGTCGCCGTCGCAGGCGTAGTCGGGGCCCATTTCTATCCGCTCGCAGCACCTTTGAACGATCCAGGCCTCCAACCCCTGAGCGTCCTCACCTGCCTGGTCGCCCTAGCCGGTCTCGTCACAGGCCTCGCCACGGCTGTTACCCCCAGCGCGGTCGTCGGCCCGGGTATCGGGATCTTGCTGACCGGTTACGGCGCACTAGGACTCGTGGCGCCCGCCCGGTATCGGTGAGACCGTGCTTTATATGCATTCCTATCGGTTTGTGTCGCTGAGTTGGCTGTCACACGCTGCCATGCTGGTCCGGCCCGCGCCCGCGGGGATGAGCCCTGTTCTGAAACCCGTTGCGGGACCGGCTAGTCCGCCCCGCGTCTGTGGGGATGAGCCCCCTCGGGATCTATCACGGTCGCCAGGGCGGGCGTCGGCCCTGCGCCTGCGGGGGATGAGCCCAGGGCTGGTGCTGGCGCTCTGTCAGCTCACGCCGGTGGGATGTCAGTGGTTCGTCGGGAATTCGAGCTAGCTGACCGCAACGGCGAATCATGTTGTGGTAGCAGATGTTTGCGCGTGCTCATGCTGAGACCGACTGTTAGACTCGGTAGGTCTCGCGGACTGGATGTTTGAGCAATGAGCAGAGCCTATGTGGTGTACACCATCGCATTGGTGGGGGCGGTCGCCATATGTGGAGCGATTGTTTTCCTTTCGGCCTGGACGCTGAACTACTGGCAGGCATGGGCGCTGATGGCAGCGATGCTCGGCAGCTACAGCGCGGCGATCCTGGCTTCTTTCGCGCGTCGTGACGAAGCACCGTCGTGGCGGCGAAGGTCGGGTGAATCGCAGCGCGAAACTCTGACGAGTCAGCGGCTCATCGTAATCCTCGCGAGGCTCGGCTTCTGCGCCCTGCTCGTCGTCCCCGGCTTCGACCATCGGTTCGGCTGGTCATCGGTCCCGCCCTCGATCAGCCTCGCCGCCGACCTCCTCGTCGCCGCGGGCCTGCTGATCACCTACCGCGTACGCCAGGAGATCCTCCGCCGCGCCACCTCCGTGACCACCGAGGCGCCGCAGGATCGGCGGATGATCTCGACCGGCCCCTTCGCCGTCGTCCGCTCCCCCATGCACGCCGGGGTCCTCCTCTACGCGGCCGCGATACCCGTCGCCCTCGGATCCTGGTGGGGCCTGGTCGTTTTCGCCGGCATGGTGCCGCTGTCATTGATGCGGATGTCCTACGAGGAGAAGGTCCTGCGCCAGATATTCACCGACTACTCCGATTACACCCAGAAGGTCGAATACCGTCTGCTCCCACACATCTGGTGATCGGTGACCAACTTTCAAACGCACCTTGGGTCGGCTCCGGTTGTAGGCATTGGTTCTCCGGACCGCGGTGACCGGGCTCTCCGGGTAGATGGCCATCGGGGGTTCGGTGGTGGTGTGGTTCGGATGCATTGTGGTGATCGTGTTCGAGGTATTCGATGCCGATGCTGTCGTCGATGGCGGGGCAGCCGATGCGGATGCGATGCGGTCGCCTTCGGGTACGAGCGTTCTGCGTCGCCTTGACCTTCGGCATACCGGGCTCACCTGGCTCGCCGACGCTAGCTCCTGCCGCACCGGCTACAACAGATCGCTGGCCACTCCGATCCCAGTATCACGCAGCGTCACCTGCACTCCGACATCAAGGCTCTTCAAGACGACGGTGCGATGCTCTCCTTACCCCTGCAAAGATCAAGCTGGTCCCAAAGTGGTCCCCAAGGCTCCGAATCGTCCGCAGTAGATGTTGGCGACCAAGTCGATGCGAGCCACGGTGCCGAATTCGTCGAGTGTGTCCCAGGTGAGAGGAACGCGTTGTGCCGCAGTGTAAGTCGGCCGTGGTTCACGGGCGTCGTGGAGGGTTGCGAGTTGAGAGCTGGTGGAGGCCTCGCTTACCGAGGTGAGACTGGCCTGATGCAGCAATTGTTGAGCGGCGTCGAGCCGATCGGCATAGTAGAGGGATAGAAATATGAGCCGGAGCTGTGATCAGTGGTTCTGGAATGCCCTGTCGACCGAGCTTCTGTAGCGATCGATGGGTTGACAACGATTACGAGATACGAGGCTTGGCATCGGTGGGAGCCTGTTCGGAGTCAGGGCGGGTATTTCCAACCGTGGATTCGGAGGTGGCATCGGCCCGTTCTCGGTCGGTGTCTCGCGCCATCGACGACGTAACCGAAGTCGTGGGAGAACAACACGAACTTCGCGGACCGGTACAGAGAAACCCCCGAACGCAAGCTCATTCCTTGAGTTTGTCCTGGTCCTGGTTGTCATCCTCTGCTGGCTGGTACCACGCGTCTTGCGATTGGTGCGCTATTTGATCGTGACTTATCCGAAATCCACGGCTGTAGTTGGTATCGCGCTTGGTATCACCGTGTGCGTCAGTACCGCCGCAACCGGTCATTATCCACAGATCGCGTGGGGTGTATTGCTGGTAATCGCATCAATTTCGGCTTGGGTGTGGCTTATGAGAAGGGAGCACGTAGCCGCAATTGCGGAGATCGCCGCTCGTGCGGATGCTCAGCACGCCGCTTATCTTCGAGGTGCGGACTTCGAAATTTACGGCGATCAGGGGCGCCTGGAACTGTAGCCGAACTTCAGTACCCAATTGCCAATCTTCGATGCACGTCGGTCAGCACTTTAATGTCGGCGTGAATATCACGTCTCCGGCAAACTATACTTTCGAGCTGTGGCACCATGCAAACGGTGTGATCTAGAGACCTGGATCGGCATTCTCGGGAGGGGTGAACCCTTTCGGCCACGTCGTATCGTTGTTGTAATGAACGTGCTCTAATTTCGCCTGGCCTAGATTCTTCGCCGCAGTCGAATGCTCTAAATTAACCTCCGGGGCAAAGTCTGCGCCGGATAGATCGGAGAAGCTGATCTCCAAGCCCTTGAGGTCTGCTCCTAAAAAGACCGCGTTGATCAAGGGGCAATTGATCATTTTGGCGCTACGAATATTGCCATCCTCCATTAATGCGGCGGTAAAGTTCACGACCTCAAATCTTGCCTCTTCCAAGTTCACGCCATTCATGTATGCACTGTGAAAATTCGCCAAGTGTACTGTTGCCCCTTGAAGATTTGCGTGCCGCATGTCGGCCCAAACGAGGCTGGAGAACTCCAGGTCTACGTTCCGTAGGTCTGCGAACCTAAGGTCAGCTCCTTTAAGGCAGGTGCGGGAAAGATCCACGTGGCCAACGCTCGGGGTATCGCGTCGACCGATCACCGTTATGGCGGATTGGATATCGGGTGCTAGCCTAGGAAGGTCGTCGGGGTTTGGATGCGGTGGCGGTAAGGTAGAGCATTCGGGAGTATTTGGTGCCCGCGTTCGGACGAAGGCGCCGAGCACATCGAATACTGTTGATCGATCTGCTGGGGAGTCATGGGCAATCCGCTCGAGCGAATAAATCGCACCGATTCTGGTATCGAGATGGTCGCTGTCGAGTTGTTCGACGGCCTTCGAGAATCTGTTCGTAACTTCCGCCTGCTCGGCCACCCCGAGCTGTCTATTGGTGGCGTCAAGTGAGTGTGAAGTGAACCAGAGTCCGCCGAGCACTCCGGATGCGGTGGCGATCGCACCGAGTTTCAGCCAGCCGTCCCACGTGACTCCGGCGTGAATCCACCTTCCTAGTCGCCGAATACCGGTCGAGCGTTGGCGAACTGGGGTGGCAATTCGCATGCGACGACTGCGTTGTGGTCGACGCCTCCTCACCGGGTCCGCATGTCTATGTTTTGTTACCAACCTCCTTATTCGCAGTAAGCGTTTCTGAAGGCGACTGCGGGGTCTTGGGCGTTCGAGCTGCGGGACTCGACCGACCGGACGCCGCTGCGAGGCAGCAGAGTTCACGCCTCGATGATCGACCGAATCATGTTGTGAAGATAAGGGTCTTGGGACACTTCAACGGTCTGCAGTGTCATCACACCGTCGTGCTGTCGTAATCAACGACACGACGGCGTGGTCAACGACAGAATCCCCGGACGCCTGGCAGGGTGGAGATACCGGCGAATCCGGGGATTCTGGTGTAGAAAACGTCGGCAGCGGAAGCGGATTGAAACCAGCCGCCGTCCAACCCACTGTGTGGACTGCGGGCTGACCCGTACACGGCGCTTGCCCGGCCACGTGCTTCCCCAAGCGCATGGCTACTGCGCCAGGTGTTACACGGCCGCCGGGCGTGCACAGAACTATGGCGCTGCGTGACCGTCACCGGCCGTCGGCGGCAAGGTATCGAAGAGCCGTGCGGTCCGGCTTGCCGCTACTGATGGTCGGCATCTCGGGCAGAATCAGCACGACCTCGGGTGCGTAAGCTTCTCCCATTTCGGCCCGTACCCAATCCATGACCTCATGCTCGGACAGCTGGTGCGATGCTTTGGGAACCACTGCGGCGGCGATCTTTTCATCCCGCACAGCGCCGACGGTTACGCCGAACACGGCGGACTGCTGAATTCGGGGATGCCGGTTCAGGACCTTCTCGATCTGGGCCGGATACACGGTCTCGCGGACACCGACGATCGTGTCCTTGCTGCGGCCGACGACATTGAGATAGCCGTCGCCATCGAGAAAACCTAGATCACCGGTGTGAAGCCAGCCGTCGCGCAGCACTTGGGCGGTCAGCTCCGGCAGTTTGTAGTAGCCGCTCATCAATCCCGGTCCACGGACGCAGATTTCGCCGGTCTGGCGGGTGGCCAGTGGCTCGTCGTTGACGTCGCGGATACTCACCTCCACGCCCGGTACTGGGCGTCCGACGGTGTTGAGTAGTTCAGGATGCTGGTGTTCGGCTGGGCTGAGCATGGTGATCTGGCCGATTTCGTAGGTGCCGTATCCGGAGGAGATGATCGGCCCGAATCGGTTGACCGCCTGAGCCATTCGTTCTGGCGTTGTGGGACCGCCGGTGATCATCAGCGAGCGCAGGCTCGAGGTGTCGACGGACTCCAGGGCCGGATGGTCGAGCAATTGGTGCAGCATCGCCGGTTGCATCCAGATGAAGCCGATCCGTTCGCGCTCAATGGATTCCAGGACGTGACCTGGATCGAAGGCGTTCTCGCCGTGCAGCACCACGCGCCCGCCCGCGGTGAGAACGACTTCGGCGAGCTGCCCACCGAGGTGCCCGACCGCGGTGGAAAGCAATTGGGTGAAGTTCCAGGCTTGCAGCGCGGCCGGACTGTAATAGACCGGCAGAGCGAACGTGTGTGGGATGCCTTTGGGTGTTCCGGTGCTGCCGCCGGTGAGCCGAATCGACGAAAGATCCTGGGGTCGCGCTCGGACGGTGACCGGTTCTCCGGACTGGGCGGCGGCCAAATCCGCGAGGTTCACCGCGTCCGGATGCGGGCCCAGCGCGAGTGCCGCAGTGCCCGGCATCTGCTTGACCACCGCCAGCAGATGGTCATCGTCAGGGCCGGGAATGAACACGACCGCGGCCGGTTCGACATAGCTCAGCATCTCGGTCAGCAGCGACGGTCCGAGGCCGTCATAGATGATCCAAACGGCGCAGCCGAGGGCGTTGGCCGCGAACTTCAGGGCGAATGTGTCCGGGTCCGCGCCGGTTGCCAGCGCGACGACGTCGCCGGGTTTCAATCCTCGAGCAGCGAGAGAGCGCGCCATCCGGTGAACCCGGTCAAGCAGCTGCCCGTACGTCCATTCCCCTCCGTTATAAGTGATTGCCACTTGCGGTGAATTCCGTGCGAACGCGGCGAGGGTGAAACCGACGGTGGTCTCGTATGCGGCGGAAGTTGTTGTCATCAAGCGCCTTTCGATGATCCACGGTCGGCATCGTGTGGTTCGCGTTGTCGCCCCGCCGGGTGGCGAGCACGAGGGCAGCGTCACCGGGCTGTCGTAGTATCTACCGGTCAGACGGCCGGTACGGGACAATAGCTGTCGACTTCCTTCAAGCTGACCTCGACATGGTTCTCCGTCAATTCTTTCAGCTCGGTACCTAGAGTGAGAAGCGTTGCAGCCAGCAAGGTTTCGGTACGGTACGCCCGACTATATCGGTATCGCCGGTAGTATTCGGCGATGTTCCATCGGCTCCGTGAACGGGCTTGCTCTGGCGTGTCCGCCGTGGCTCAGCCGGAGGACTTGGAGGCGGCGGGCGCGTCTCTGTTCGGCTGAACTGTGATCGCGGCGCGCCGGGCGTCGGCAGGATCTTGGAGGGATGGTCCCCGAGCCGAGAGCGTGCAAACCCCTCCGACCGCTGGTCGGCAGGGGTTTGCACCGTCGGGCTGACAGGATTTGAACCTGCGGCAACTCGACCTCGGTCGAGGAATGGGTACCCGATATAGAAAATTCGGGCGCGAAATGCTCGATATGCACGCGCGCATAATGAGCGAAATCGTGCCATAGCTCGGATATATAAAAATAAAATACCTAACAGTTGGTTTCTGTTGGAAATGATCTTGAAGGAAACTGTGCTCGAAATGTGCACGGGGATCGGGTTGACAAAATCCTGTCAACCCCCTTGAGCGAGTCGTTGCCTGAGTATAGTCTGTGAGGGCAGCAGGGGAGTTTCAAATAGGGAGGGACTCATTGCGCGTCTCGAAGTTATTTGTCCGATTGCTCGATGGAATTATGCATTCAATGCATCGGTGTGATGACTTATGATTCAGGTTGCCTGACGGCGCCGAAGCGTGACGATTTTCGATTACCATCATCGTAATCGAAACCGGTATCAATTCAGAACTTTGCCGAAGTCGAAAGACTTTGACCATGCATTATATCCACGGGTGAGAGCCTTCGTTCGGCTATCTATTGCATCATAGTGGGACAGGAGGTGATTCGATCATACCGAGGTCGGCGGGCGTCACGGTATGTGCTTCGGCTGGTCAAGGATTATATTTAATCAGAAAGAACCTCAATGCGAAACCATCTCAGGTTCCATATCCTCGGCCCGCTCGAGGTCTGGGGCGAGCGCAGGGTGCGCATCAACAGCCGTCGGGACCGGGTCGTCCTTTCCATGCTGCTGTTGAAGCCGGATCAGATCGTCTCGGTCGATCGCCTCATCGACGGTGTTTGGAAGGACTATCCGCCGACGACTGCACGGCGGCAGATACAGTCGTGCATCATGCGACTTCGCCGAAGTCTCTGCCCCGACGGCGATGGCGAAATAATAGAAACCGCTCATCCCGGATATGTTCTCGAGCGCTCCGATCATTTCTTCGATCACTACGAGTTCGTCGAGCGGATGAGTAAGCTGGTGTCGGCTACCGAGCGTGGTGCCATGGACTGGCCTGCGATCTCCCGAGGTGTCCGAGGAGCACTCTCGTTATGGCGGGGGCACGCTCTGGATGGGGTGGTAACACCCTTGGTCGAGGGCGAGGCCGCCCGGCTCGATGAAATGAGATTGGCGGCTGTCGAGTGGTTGATGGATGCGGAGTTGCTGGCGGGCAAGGACTGTGAGTTGATTGGTGAGCTGATCCCGCTCACCAATAATTATCCTTATCGGGAGCGTTTTCGTCAGCAATTGATGATAGCGCAATACCGCGCAGGTCGGCGAGGTGACGCATTGACAACTTATCGGACGACTCGTCAGCTGATGCTGGACGAGATCGGAACGGAACCCGGGGATGAATTGAGAATGTTGCACGACGCGGTGCTGCACGATGATCTGGCCCGTATCGTCGTCAGAATACCCTGGGTCGAAGGCGCGGATAATGAGCTGTACAGCGAGGGGCCGAGCTTTGTCTGGTAGTGCAAATAAGTTACGCACGATTCGCCGGTCGGCAATATTTCCAACGTTCCGTGCTACCATCGCATGAGCGGTGGACAAGTTTGCGATCTCAGCGATTCACGATTCGAAATTTCATGGCACTGCGCATCGACTACGCGAGGGGGTTGTAGTAGTGGCCAATGATCACCCGGGTGCCGGAGACGAGTCGGCGACAATCGACACGGAGTCGGCCGTCGTATCCGGCAGCCGAACCGAGCTTCATTCGGATACTGCGGCGTTGGTCTTCGAGGGAGTGACGAAGACGTATCGCCGTGGGGGCGAGACGATCTCGATCCTCGACCAGGCCGACCTCGAAGTTCGCTCCGGTGAAATCGTCGCACTGATCGGGCGAAGCGGTTCGGGTAAATCCACGACGCTGTATCTTGCTGCGGCACTGGATGATCCGGACAGCGGGCGAGTGGCTGTGCACGGCGCCGAGCTACGGCCGATGAGCGCCTCGGCACGCGCCGAACTCCGCAGGCGTCATGTGGGTTTCATCTTCCAGTTCTTCTATCTGATCCCCAGCCTGACCGTACTCGAGAACGTCGCGCTTCCGCTCGTTCTCGATCACCGCAGGGGTCGCGAGGCCGCGATGAAAGCGCTTGACAGCGTTGGGCTTTCCCATCGGGCGGCCCATGTGCCGAGCGAGCTCTCCGGGGGCGAGATGCAGCGCGCGGCCATCGCCCGTGCCATGGTCGGCGAGCCGACGCTGCTGCTCGCCGACGAGCCGACGGGCAGTCTGGACGCCGCGACCGGTGAACGCGTGATGAACCAGTTGGTGGCGGCTTCCCGCAGGCAGGGCTGCGCGGTTCTGCTTGTCACGCACGACCTCGGCGTAGCGCAGGCGGCGGACCGGATCGTGCGGCTCGAGGGCGGACGGCTGGTCCAGTGACGGCTTTGCTCTGGCTTTCCATCAGAAGGGTCTGGCGCCAGCCTATCCGCACAGTGCTGGCCGTGCTCGCGGTCACAGGGGGTGTCGGGCTCAGTGTGGCGGTGTTGGTCGAGGCACGCAGCGTCGATGCCGCCAACGAAAGCTTCAACGTCCAGATGGGTGGTGGCGATCTCGATGCCGTCCGGGTCGTCGGACCGACTCGAAGGGGCGGAATCACCCCGAGCGATATGGCCCGCATCGAGTCAACCGCGGGCGTTGCGACGGCTGTGCCTGTGGTTCAAGCGATTACGCTGGTAGAGACCGGCGATGCGACGAGGACCGTACTCGCGCTCGGGATCGACTGCCGCAGCCAGGCGCTGGTCGGCCAGGTCGGTTGCGTCGACGCCTTGATCGCGAACGCGAAGGACTCCGACCCGCCGATTCTCTCGGATAAGCTCGCGGGTGCGATCGGTGCCGGAAGTCGGCTGCGCACAGATCATGCCCGAATTCCGATCGATCCCGAGCGTGCGGTGCCGCAACTCGATGCGCTCAACGACGGTGGCGTCGTCGCGCTTGCATTACCTGTCGCGCAGCGCGTATTCGATCGCGGCGATAACGTCGATGTCGTCTACGTTCGTCCGCAACCGGGAGTATCGAAAGAGGAACTGCGGCAACGACTCGTCGAGTCCAGTCGGCCCCAGCTCGCGATTCTGCGGCCGACCGATCGATCGCCAGGGGTGAACGTCACCGGACAGGTGTTGCCGCTGATCGGTGTCGTCGGTCTGTTCGCCGTCGGGATCGGTGCGATTCTCGTATTCAATATCGTCGGTCTGTCCGTTGCCGAACGCCGCCGTGATCTCGCCGTGGTGGCCGCTCTCGGCGGGAGTCCGAGGACCGCGGTGTTCGGGGTCCTCGGTGAGGCTGCGGTATTGGGCACGCTCGGCGGAATTCTCGGCGGGGGCGTCGGGGTTCTGCTGGCACAGCCATTGGTGGCGAGTATGTCGACGTTGTCCGAGCGGTTCGTCGGGTTGCGCATCAGGCCGGTGATCGAAACCCCATCCCTGGTTTCGGGGATATTGATGGGTGTCGTTGTCGCCGTGCTGGCCGCGCTTGTCCCGGCATGGCGAGCGGGCCGGACGAATGTTGTTGCGACCTTGACAAATCGGGACGTTGGCGCGGAAAGCCGCGGCCGCCCGCTACGTGGCCGTGCTGCGGCCGCAGTGATCGTCGTCGGCATCGCCGTGTCGATATCGGAAGCGACGCGCCGGGGTGGCGGACTGGCCTGGTGGCAGTCGCCGACCAGCGCGGTGGTGTTCGGTATCGCCACTGTCGCAACGCTATTGGCGGTGACTCAGTTGACGGCGATGGTCCTCGGGATCGTCAACCGCCGGATGGGCGATCGGGCCGGCGTCTTCCGGGTGGCGCTCGCGAACATCGCATCGGATCCTCGGCGTACCTCGGTGATGGCGTCGGCCGTCGCCGTTGCCGTCGCACTGTCGACGATTCTGGCGATGCTGATACCGGCAATGAAGAATGCGTCTTCGGCGACCACCGGTGCGTACGCCGACGGCCGAGTCGCGGTGAACGTACTTCCATTTTCGGATTCGTCCGAATTCGATGCGAAACTTTCCCCGGAACTCATCGATCGGTTGGCCCGCATTCCGGGGGTGGCCGCGGTCGAACGAGAATCGTATATGGAGGTCGGCAGCGACGGCGCCGATCAGATCGCGGTCACCGCGGCAGAGCATCCGACTTTTCCGTTCGCCGTGGTAACCGGAGACGCAGGAGCGGCGGTGCTGGCACGGGGAGATGTGCTCGTCGGCGCGATGCTCGCAAGGGAACGCGACTTGGCGGTCGGATCCACGCTTTCGATTCCCACCGGCAACGGCGACCTGAAGGTGACCGTCGGTGCAATCTGGGAGAACGCCAATAACGCCGGACGGATCGTGACCGTCCCTTGGCAGATGTTCGAGCGAATATGGGGGCCGCAGCCGCCCGATCCTTTGTTCCTCAGACCGGCGCCGGGTGTCACCGTTGACCAGCTGGCGTCGAACGTCCGAGCCGCGGACGTGGACCCGGCGCTTCGGGTGGCGACCCCGACCGAGCTCGCGGCCGAGGGCGCCGACTCGACCAAGCCCTATCTCACTCCCTTTTGGGCGCTGCAGCGGGGGCTCCTCCTCGTGGCATTCATCGCGACAACTTCGAGCCTCTTGCTCATCGGGTTGCAGCGACGCCGAGAAGTCGGGGTGCTCTCGGCCTTGGGTCTGTCTCCGGCCGCGCTGGGGCGTCTCGCTATCTACGAGGCCGGTGCGGTCGGCATCGTCGGCGCATTATTGGGTGCTGCGGGCAGCCTGATCATTTACGAAGCCCTCCGGAACCAGGCGCTGTTTCTGGTCGGGTTCCGGCCGCCGTTCGATATCGACATCGCCGATGTGCTGCTCTATGTTCTGCTGTCGATCGCCGTTGTGCTGGTCGGCACGGTCGTCCCCGCGATCCGGACAGCGCGGCAGCCGATCGTGGAGGCCCTCCAGTACGAATAGCCGCACTACCACTCGACAGCGAACCCGCTGACCTCCGTGTGGGTCAGCGGGTTTCTGTTTTCTGAAAGTCGTTGCGCGAAAACAGAATAGAGCTCAGCTGAGAACGTGATGATGCCGGCTGTGGCTAGGGTCGCTCCTAACGTCGAGCACAGCAGGGAGGGGCCGGAGATGGACACTTTGTGGGGATTGGTCGATGGGGTGGCAAAGCGATCTCCGTCGCGCACCGCGGTGACAGGTGCGGATGGGGCATTCACCTACGAGGAATTGATGCGGCGGGCGCGGGACATTGCCGCGGGGATTCGGGCACACGGGCTCGGCCGAGGCGATGTGATCGGTGTGGCCATGGACCGCACCAAGCAGCTACCCGCTGTCCTGCTCGGAATCTTGGGTGCGGGTGCGGCATATTTGCCACTGGATCTCGAATGGCCGAAAGCGCGCATTGAAACGATGGTGTCCGAGGCTCAGGCGAAAATGGTGATCGTCGAGGACTTCTCCTTCGATCCCACAATCGAAGTACCGATCGTGTGCGCTACCGATCTGCACAATGGATCGTCGATAGATAGCAGCGACGCCACTGCCGAAGATCTCGCGTACGTGATTTTCACTTCCGGCTCGACCGGAAAACCCAAAGGGGTCATGGTGGAGCACGCCGGTGTGATCGGCGTGCTGGAGTCCTTCGCCGAAATTCTCCAGCTCGATTCGGACTGGACGTTGGTAGCGGTGACCACGTTGACCTTCGATATTTCGGTGCTCGAGATCTTCTTGCCGCTGGTGACCGGGGGCAGTCTCGCCATCGCGACGGAGCGGCAGCAACGGGATCCGAACCTGCTGGCCGAGCTGCTCGACCGAGCCGAAGCAACGGTGTTGCAGGCGACCCCGATCACCTGGCGGTTGCTGTGCGAGGCGGGCTGGCCGGGCCGGCCGGGATTGATCGGGTTGTGTGGCGGTGAGCAGATGCCCGCCGACCTGATCGCGCCGTTGCTCGAGCGTGGCGTACAGCTCTGGAATGTCTACGGCCCCACCGAGACAACGATCTGGGCGACAGCGGAGCGAATCACCGAAGCGGTGCCCCGCCCATCTATCGGCAGGCCCTTGCCCGGGTATTACGCCTACATCCTCGACAGGGCGCTGGAGCCGATGCCGATCGGTGCGCGCGGCGACCTGTGGATCGGCGGCAGCGGCGTGGCACGAGGCTATCTGGGCGCCGCGGCGAAGACCGGTGCGGACCGTTTCCGAACCGACCCATTCGCGCCTCAGCCGGGTCGGATGTATCGGACCGGAGATCGGGCGCGATTTCTGCCCGACGGCCGGATCGAATTCCTGGGGCGCGAGGACGACCAGGTGAAGATCCGCGGTTTCCGTATCGAACCAGGGGAAATCGAAGCCGCACTAGCGAGGCATCCGCAGGTCCAGGCCGCGGTGGTCACGGCGCCCGAATTGCCGGATGGTGAACGCAGGCTGGTGGCTTACGTTCGAACCGATTTGGCGGCCGACGAGCTCGATATTCTCGCCGATCATGCCAGGACGCTGCTGCCGAGCTATATGGTTCCGGTCGATTGGGTGAAAGTCGGCTCGTTCCCGCTGAACACCAACGGAAAGATCAACCGCGGCGCGCTGCCCGCGCCGCAGCCAACGGCCGGGCGAGCCCCGAAGTCGCCGCCGCGGACCGATATGGAACATGAGATCGCCCGACATTTCAGCCGAGTTCTGCGGAAAGCCGATATCGGTCGGGATGAAGACTTCTTTCGGCTCGGCGGTCATTCGCTCTTGGCAATCGAGGTCTGTGCGGGCCTCTCGGAAATGACCGGTCGGGATATCAGCCCGTATCTGTTGTTCGAGAATCCCACCGTGGCGGGCCTGGCGGCATTGTTCGCCGATCCTGGAGCGTTGTCCACTGTCACCACAATTGAGCGGGCACCCGAAGACTTGCCGAGGCAACCGTCGTTCGCGCAGCAGGGTTTGGCATTCCTGAATATGATGACCGGCGGCGATCCGGACGCGTTCTTCAACCAGCGCACCGCTTTCCGGATTCGCGGCCGCTTCGACAAGGCCCGGTTGGATCTTGCGCTCACCGAGCTCATCGCACGGCACGAGGTGCTGCGCACAACCATCCACGGCGAACCGATCACCAATGTGGAACTGCACCCGGCGCGGCCGTACGTATCGGATTTCCTCGATGTGAGCACGCTCCCGGAGAAGGAACGGGTGGCTGCCGCAGTGGCGGCGGCCACCACGGCCTCGGAGACTTCGTTCGACTTGACCAGTACGCCGCTGCTGCGCTGTCTGCTGATCCGGATCGGTCCCGACGACCATGCGCTGATGTTGTCCCTATCCCATTTCGCCGCCGACTGGGAATCGCTGGCGATCGCATTTCGTGAGATCGCCGAGGTGTACGAAAACGGCGTCGGCACATTGCCCGAATTGCCGATCCAATACCACGATTACGCGCAATGGCAGCGTGGTCTGGCGACCACGGAGCTGCCTCGTCAGTTCCAATACTGGAATGACCGCTTGAGCGGCATACAGCCGATGCGGCTGCCGGAGTCGAAACCGTGGCCGGGCCAGGCGTCCCCCAACGGACGATCGATACAATTCGACATTCCGGACACGCTGCGCGAGGCGGTGGTGCGGCTCGCGCAGCAACATCAGGCCACATTGTTCATGACCCTGCTCAGCGCGTTCTATACCCTGATCTATCAACGGACCGGATGTGCGAAACCGCTTGTCGCGGCCTTCGCGCAAAACCGCCTTCGTCCCCAGACGCGTCCGCTGATCGGTATCTTCCCGAATATCTATGGGTTGACCGCCGATCTCAGCGACGAGTTGCGGTTCATCGACGTCGTAGACCAGGTTCGGGCGGCGACACTGGACGCCGCACACAATGCCGACGTTCCGTTCCATATGCTCCTCGCCATCGAATCGGTCGCGAAGGCGCTGGATCGGGGCTTGTCGAATTCCGTCCTCTTCTACGTCATCGAGGGACGGCCGTGGAATCTCGAGCTGCCTGGTTTGGCTATCGATCCATGGGCCGAAGAGATCGAGTCCACAGAATATCCGCCCGCCGCGAATGGCGAGCCCGATGAGATCAATATCGGGCCGGTGGATCTCGATCTCACCTTCCATGCGGACGCCAGTTCGCTGGTAGGTACCTTGGCCTTCAACAATACGGTTTTCGACGAGGCCGACATGACGCGATTCGTGGTCGACTATCTCGTTCTGCTGGAGGCGGCTGTCGAGAATCCGGAATCGGATCTGCGCAGTATCTGTGCGTTCGTCGACCTATCCGGGGCGAGCCGATGAACAGCCTGGACGAGATCGTCGCGCAGGTCGCGGCACAAATGCCGCAGCGCTGCGCCATCGAATCGCAGTCGGGCAGTGTGACATACCGCGAGTTGCACCGCCGCTCCGCCGAGGCATGTGACGCACTGCGATCCGCCGGTGTAGGGATCGGTTCGCGAGTGGTGCTGAGTGCGGAACTCGACATTGATTGGCTTGTCGCGATGTTGGGAATCCTGCGGGCCGGAGCGATCTGTGCGCCGTTGGACCCGCGCCATCCGTCGGCGCGGCGAGAGTTGTTGTGCGGCAGGCTTCGTCCGGCCGCGGTGCTCACCGCGGATCGGACGGACGCCGCGCTGTCGGCGCACGGGACGGTATTACCGCTGTCCGAGCTGGCCGGGTCGGCCGATATCGAGTCGGTGACCGGGGATGCCGCGTTCATCCTGCACACCTCCGGCTCGACTGGTGTCCCCAAGGGGGTCGTCCTCTCCCATCTCGGATTGCTCAATCACTGCGAGGCCGCCGCGCGATTGCTCGCCCTCGGCGCGGGCGATCGGGTGGCGCTGCTCAGCAGGCCGGGTTCGGACATCATGCTCGAGGAGGTGTTCCCGACCTGGCGATGCGGGGGCACAGTCGTTCTGTTGGACGAGGCGACTCCACTGCTCGGACAGGGCTTCAACGATGCGGTCGAAAGCCGTGGCGTCACCGTGCTCGACCTACCGACCGGCAGATGGCGGGAATGGCTCATCGATATGGAGCGCAGCGGCGCGCCGCTGCCGGAAGGCCTGCGGACGATCGTCGTCGGTGGCGAATCGGCCACGGCCGCCGACTACAAAAGATGGCTGCGCGTGGCAGGCTCCGCGATTCGCTGGATCAATACGTACGGACCGACGGAGACCAGCGTGATAGCCACCGCGTGGGTCGGCGACGGTGTGCCGAGCGACGATGACCCGCCGATCGGATCGCCGCTGCCCGGAGTCCGGGTGCGGGTGTGCGACCAGAGCGGGCTGGAAGTTCCTGACGGTGTGCCGGGCGAGCTGCACATCGGTGGTGTCGGTGTCGCGCTGGGATATTTCGACGCTCCGGCCGAAACCGCCGCGGCGTTCGTCCGAGGCGGCCCGGATGACGCGGTCTGGTACCGCACCGGAGACCGGGTACGGGGCTCCGCGGGTGTGCTCGAATTCCTGGGCCGGATCGACGATGAGGTCAAGATTGCCGGCGTCCGTGTGCGGCCCAGGGAGATCGAGGCGGTACTCCGGCAGTGTCCCGTCATCCGGGATGTCGCGGTGGTCGCGGTTCCGCGTCGCGATCGGTCCGCGATTCTCGCCGCTTTCGTCGTTCCCGGAGATGGGATCGATCATGGCCGAGCCGAGCTTTCCGGTGCCGAAGCCGAACAGGTGAGCCGATGGCGCGAAATCTATCAGCAGGACCTGGAAGCGGATCGACCCGTCGACGAGGCTTTCGATATCGACGGCTGGAACAGCAGCTATACCGGCGTACAGCTGCCGGAAGCGGATATGCGGGAGTGGGTCGAGAACACCATCGCGGCACTGCGTTCGGTGCCACATGATTCGGTTCTCGAGATCGGTTGTGGCACAGGACTTTTGCTGTTCCGACTCGCCCCGTCCACGACCCGATACGTGGCGAGTGACTTCGCCGAGCACACCCTGCGCAGGGTGGCGACGCATGCGGAGCGCCTGGGACTGTCACAGGTACAGACCAGAATCGCGGAGGCGACCGACGATACCGGACTGCGCGACGGCGAATTCGATCTCGTGGTGATCAACTCGGTCACCCAGCATTTCCCGAGTGAGCGATATCTGGACGCGGCAATTGATCTGGCGCTGCGGGTAACTCGCGAGGGCGGGCACGTATTCGTCGGTGACGTCCGGAATTTGGCGCTGCTGCGTGACCACCATACATCGGTCGAGCTTTACCGGGCGGAGCCGGAGGAGCCTGTCTCGGCGATCCGCGCACGGGTCGCCCGCGCCTGCGCCGATGAGCGCGAGTTGCTCATCGATCCGGGTTGGTTCTACGCACTGGCCGAGCGGGATCCCCGAGTGGGCGGTGTGGACGTGGCGCCGAAAATGGGCAGGCGGCGCAACGAGATGAACCGCTTCCGCTGCGATGCGCTGATCCGCAGAGGAAGTCGGCGTGCGGTCGCATCCGACATTGTCCGGTGGGATCGGTCGCACGGTCTGGACCAGGTGGATCGGATACTCGCCGAACTGCCCGAACATATCGTGCTTGCCGAGATTCCCAATGGCCAGCTGATGGACGTGGTTCGGCCCGCATCGTTGGACATGATGCCCGATGATGGTGCCGCGCATACGATTGCGGCCGCCGATCGGGGAGTTCATCCGGCCGATCTGGCCGCTCGGATACGAGCGCATGGATACGATCCGCACTGGGCCATGGGGTCAGGTGCGGCCGGTCGTGTTTTTACCGTGCTGCTTAGTCGGCGTGGAGCCGCGCCGTTCGATATCCGTGAGCGCGTCGGAGGCCGCGAGCTGGTGAATTCGCCTGCGGCCAACATGATTCGACCGGTGCTGCGCGCGAATGCGATCAACGAGTCCCGTCGCTGGCTGGCGGCGCGGGTGCCGGAGTCGCAGGTACCTGCGGTGCTCGAAGCCGTTGATGCGTTGCCGCTGACCGACCGCGGCAAGGTCGACGTCCGCGCACTCGTGGACCGGGCCACGCACCTCGCGGACGATGCGGGTGACTCGACCGACGCCCCGTATCACCACGCGGTCGCGGCGATCTGGTGTGAAGCGCTCGGGGTGGGAACCGTTGGTCCGCGAACGAACTTCATAGCGGCGGGCGGGGATTCGCTGCTCGCGGCCAGGATGCTGGCCCGGGTCCGCGACGAACTCGGATTCGCCGTGGAGCTGCGAACATTGTTCGAGCATCCGACACTGGCCGAGTTCTGTTCGGCTGTCGCCGAATTGCCAAGCGGATCAGTAGATTTCGATCGTGCTCCGACTGCGCGATACCTGACCGCCCGCACCCGTCCGCTGAGCTCGGCGCAGCTTCGCATCTGGCTTGCCGAGCGAATGTCCCAGCCTTCGGCGCGCCTGACATTATGGGCCGTGTATCGGCTGACCGGATCCGTTGACTCGGAGGTGCTTGCCGCCGCCGTCGGCGATCTGGCGATGCTGCATCCGGCGCTCAGCATGCGCGTCGTCGAGGACGGCGGTCGCCCCGCGCAGGTTTTCGACCGCGCACCGAAACTGGAGCTGCGCACGTCCGCCGACAGCCGACAGGAGGCGCGGCGGATAGCGAGCGAACCGTTCGATCTCGCGGCCACCGGTCCATTCCGCGCCGTCTTGTCGACCTCGGCGGTGGAGAGCGTGTTCGGGTTGTACCTGCATCACATTGCCGGCGACGAAGCCAGTTTGGACATACTCGCCGCGGATTTGGGACGGTGCTACGCGGCTCGGCTCGGTACAGTTCCGGTTCCGCGACCCGAACCGGTCGGCACGCCGGACGAACTCGACCGCGCGATCGATACGGACAGCGAAACCCATTGGTGGCGAGCCACTTTGGCGGGACTGCCACCGCGGACGCCGCTCCCGCTCGACCGGCAGCCCGGTCCGGTCCGATCCGGCGACTGCGGCGAGATGCGCACAATCGTCGACCCCGCCGCTCTGCGGGAGCTGCGCGCACACTGCACCGAAACCGGAACGACGCTGTTCATGGTCATGCTGGCGGGGTTGGTGGCCTTGCTGGCGAGGTACGAGGACGCGGACCGCATCGCGGTGGCGACGGCGCTTTCATCACGAACCGGCGGTAAATCCGAGCGAATCGTCGGTCCGGCGGTCAATCCGTTGATTGTCGCGGTCGAGGTGGATGCGCGGACCACCTTCGCGGATCTGCTGCTGCGCGTCCGGGATCGAGCGCTTTCCGCTTTCGACCATGGTGGCCTGCCGTTCCAGCAGGTGGTCCAGGCCGCGGCCCCGCAGCGCCGGGCGGGCGTGCAGCCGCTGTCCCAGCTTCTCTTCCAGGTGGTCCAGCCGTTCGCCGAACGGATCGTGCTGGGCGAAGCCCTGGCCGAACGCTTGGATCTCCCAGCGGTCGCGGTGCGGTTCGATCTGGAGATCTTCGCGATGGATCGCGGTGCCGATATCGAACTCGCGTGGGCCTTCGCCACCGATGTCCTCGACCTCGGCACCGTCCGGCGGATGGCCGGGTCGTACCACCGGTTGTTGAGTGCCGCGCTGGCCGACCCGCTGCGGCCGATCGGTCGGCTGGAACTGCTCGATTCGGATGAACAGAAGAAATTGAGATCGTTTTGGGGAATCCGCTGAACCCGCGTTGCCCGGTATATGACTGGTCCGATCTCGGTAGATAAATTATGGGGGGAATATGGGCCTTCGAATAGTCGCCACTGCCGTGAACACCGATCAGGACACGGCAAGTTATATCGAACGTGCGGCTCGGGCCGCCATCGCCTGCCTCGATGCGGCCGGCATCGGCGCAGGCGATATCTCGATGCTGCTGAATACCGGGGTATATCGGGATTCGAATATCTCTGAGCCCGCTGTCGCCGCGCTGGTGCAGAAACGCGCCGGCATCGGTTTGACATATCGTCGCAGGCAGTCGCCGACGATGGCGTTCGACGTGATGAACGGCCCGTGCGGCTTCCTGAACGCCGTCCAGATCGGTGCCTGCTTCCTGGTGCGGCCGTCATCGCGGCGCTGTTTGGTGGTTGCGGGTGATACGCATCCTTCCCTGACCAGGGACCGGCCGACTCCCGACTTCCCCTATATAGGCACCGGAGCCGCCGCGATCCTCGAACGAGCCGACGACGACTCGGGATTCGGCCCGGTGCACAGTGCGGCGGGCGCAATGAGCGTGACCGGATCGGGCGGCTACGTCGATACCGCCGTCATGGGCGCCGCCGGCCGGTCACAGGTGACGATTTCGGTCGACGACGGTGCGGAGTGGGATGTGCTCGGTGCAGCCTGCCAAGCGGCGAGAAATTGTCTTCGAAAGAATGCGCTGGCTCCCGAAAATACCGTCCTGGTCACGTCCGAACCATTTCCTGACTTTGCCGAGCGGATCCGGTCCGGGCTCGGCTTGCAGGGGCAGGTGTGCCTACCGGATACGAGTGGGAATCCGCATACCTCCGGACTGATATTTGCTTACCACGCCGGGTTGCGGCGTGGATTTCCAGATGACTGCCGGCATCTGCTGTTCGTATCGGCCGGAAATGGTCCGACGGCGGCGTCCGCTGCGTATCGAATCCGATAGCGAGGTCGAAAAATATGAAAATCGGAAACTCTGCGGAGCGGGTGCATTCCGGGTGGCGGCCGCTGAACCGGTCCACCGATGGCGTTCGCATCCCATTGTTGGATCGGATCGCCAACGGCGAGCGGTACGCGCTGGCCTTCGGTGGCCAGGGCTCGGACTGGCTCGATTCGCTGGCCGCGACAGTGCAGGACAACGGACTCGAGCGCGAACTGGGCCGGCTGGTCGACGAGGCGGCAACCATCGTCGAGCCGCTCCGCCCGCAATTGAATCTGGTTTGCCCGGACGGATTCGACCCGATTACCTGGATCGGTGTCGGCGATTCGGATACGGCGAGCACACGGCCACCCGACGCACTGACATCGGTCGCGATATCGGTTCCAGGCACATTGCTCGCGCAGCTGGCGATCATGCGCGCGCTGAAGACATACGGCCTGGATCCACTGGTCACACCGCCTGCGCTGGTGCTCGGCTATTCGCAAGGGGTGCTCGGCGTACAGTCCGTCGTCAACCGGGACAAGGCCGACGTCCAGTTGCTCGCGACGGCACAGGTGATCGGAGCGGCCGCGCGGCTGGTCGCGCGGCGTCGCGGGTTGATCTCGATCGGCGAGCGGATGCCGATGTCGGCGGTCTCCCAGGTGGATCCGGATCGGCTGCGCGCCGTGGTGATGGAGCTGGGCGCCGGGGTCGACGCCGGCGTGGCGCCGGTGGTTGCGATTCGCGCCGGTCGTCGCAGGGCCGTCGTGAGTGGCCCGCCGGATCAGTTGGACCGCGTGCGCCGCCGGTGCGCGCAGATCGCGACGAACGAGGAGCGGCAGCGGGCGGCGAAAGTGCGGGGCGGGGCATTGTTCGCTCCGGTCTTCGAGGACCTGCCGATCGAGGTCGGCTTTCATCATCCGGGGTTGGCGGAAACGATCGAACTGGTCGACCAGTGGGCCGCGCGCTGTGGTTTGGACACCTCCACCGCGGTGCGGTTGGCATCGGAGATATTGATCGAGCCGGTCGACTGGGTCGCCTCGGTCGAACGGGTCGTCGAGACCGGCGTGACCTGGGTGCTCGATATCGGCCCGGGTGACGCACTCACCCGCATGACCGCGCCCACCGTGCGCGGCCGCGGTGTCGGCCTTGTGGCCGCGTCGACGCGAGATGGGCAGCGGAGCTTGCTGACGCCCGGCGCCGCGCCCGAAATTCCGCCCGCATGGTCGAAGTTCGCACCCCGACCGGTGACATTGCCGGATGGTCGCACGGTCACCGAGACGGCGTTCACCAGATTGACCGGGCGTTCGCCGATCCTGCTCGCCGGCATGACACCGACTACGGTCGATGCGAAAATCGTTGCGGCCGCGGCGAATGCGGGGTACTGGGCGGAATTGGCCGGCGGCGGTCAGGTGACCGAGCAGATTCTCGCCGATCGGCTGGTCGAGCTGCGGTCGCTCCTGGAGCCGGGGCGGGCGGCGCAGTTCAATACGCTGCTGCTCGATCCGTACCTGTGGAACTTGCATTTGGGCGGCAAACGTCTTGTCCAACGGGCAAGGGCGGCCGGCGCCCCGATCGATGGTGTCGTGGTGAGCGCGGGTATCCCGGAACTGGACAGGGCGGTGGCGCTGATCGAGGAACTGTCCGATGCCGGTATCGAACATGTGGCCTTCAAACCGGGGACGGTGCCGCAGATACGGGAGGTACTGCGCATCGCGCGAGAGGTTCCCAAGCGCATGGTGATCGTGCATATCGAGGGCGGGCGCGCCGGTGGCCACCACTCCTGGGAGGACCTCGACGATCTATTGCTCGAGACCTACGCCGAACTGCGTGCCCAGCGCAATGTCGTGATCTGTGCGGGCGGGGGAATCGGCACGCCGGAGCGAGCCGCGGAATATCTGACCGGAACGTGGTCGGTCGCCCACGGATATCCGATCATGCCGGTGGACGGTGTGCTGGTCGGCACCGCGGCGATGGCGACACTCGAGGCGACCACCAGCCCGCAGGTGAAGCAAATGCTGGTCGAGGTGCCGGGTACCGCGGATTGGGTGAGCGCGGGCGCGGCGTCGGGCGGCATCGCGTCCGGTCGCAGTCAATTGGGCGCCGATATCCACGAAATAGACAACACGGCCTCACGGACCGGCCGATTGCTGGACGAAGTCGCCGGTGACGCGGATGCGGTCCAGGCTCGGCGGGCGGAGATCATCGCCGCGTTGAACAGTACCGCCAAGCCGTATTTCGGTGATGTCGCGACAATGACATACGTTCAGTGGTTGTCCCGCTATGTCGAGTTGTCGTACTTCCCGGTCGACAGCGGCGCGAACTGGGCGGACATCTCGTGGCGGGATCGATTCGCCGAGATGCTGCAGCGCGCCGAGGCTCGCCTGCATCCGGCCGACGCCGGACCGATTCCGACCCTGTTCACGGATCCGGACCTGCTCGATCGCGCCCGGGACGCGATCGATTGCTTGATCGAGGCGTATCCGCAGGCTGCGGCCACTGTCCTGCATCCGGCCGATTCGGCCTTCTTCATTTCGCTGTGCAAGAAGCCGGGCAAGCCGGTGAACTTCGTCCCGGTCATCGATGCCGATATCCGACGGTGGTGGCGGTCGGATTCGTTGTGGCAGGCCCATGATCGGCGGTATCCCGCAGATCAGGTCTGTGTGATTCCGGGTCCGGTGTCGGTGGCCGGAATCACGCGGGTGGACGAGCCGGTCGCGGATCTGCTCGGCCGCTTCGAACGCGCGACGACCGATATCCTGCTCCAGCGCGGGCACGCACCGGTCGCGGTATCGGCGCGGCGTTGCGTTGACGGCGCGGTCGGGTCGATCGAGGTGGTGCTTGTCGCTCCCGATGTGTACTGGGCTGGCAGGACAACAGTCAATCCGGTGCGTCGGCTCGGGAGCATCGATGAATGGGTGTTCCAGGACACGGAGTTCGGCGCGTCCCGGGCAGCGGTCCATACCGCGACCGGCGCGATGCTGGTGGAACACCCAGTGAATGGACAGGGGACACAGGTCGAGTTGACCGTCCCATTGTCGGCTGCGGGTCAGGCGGCGGTACTCGATCTGCGTATCCGAATCGGCGTGCCGCCCTCGGCGCTGACGGGTGGGGCGCCGGTGATCACCGCCGCGGATGCGGAATCCGCGATGGCCCGACTGCTGGTCGTCGCGGCCGGATGCGGCGGCGGTGCCCGCGCCGGATTGCCGGAGGTTCGGTTTGACGGCGGTGCACCGGTCGCTCGGCTCGAGGTGCGCTGGACACCGGAGGTAATCGCCGACCACGCCGGGGCCACGGCAGGCGGCCCGGGGAATTCGTCCGGCGAGCGCGGCCGGGTTGTGCCGGACGTGTTGGTCGGCGTCTGCTGGCCTGCGGTGTTCGCCGTGCTCGGCGCGGCGACCGGTCCGGACGGCACGAGGGTCATCGAAGGAATGCTCGATCTCGTTCATCTGGATCATCAGGTGCGACTGCTGGCCGACGTGCCCGAGCGGGAAACGGGTCTGATGATCCGAGCGGAGGCAGCCACGGCGGTCGACACCGATCTGGGACGAATCGTCGAGGTACGGGTGCGGGTCGACGCGAGTTCCGGCGACGGCGGACCCGCCGTACCGACGGCGGAGTTGGTGGAGCGATTCGTGGTCCGCGGGCGAACCGGTGATGCGATAGTGCCCGAACCACCCAGGGCCGCAGGCACGGTCGGCGACTCCGTAGCCGCCACCGCGCGGCGCCGTCGGTGCGACCGCACGCTGACGGCGCCCCGCAACATGTCCGCATTCGCGGAGGTGTCCGGCGATCACAATCCGATCCACACCAGCGGGGCGGCCGCGCTGTTGGCGGGCTTGCGGGAGCCGATTGTGCACGGCATGTGGCTGTCCGCCGCGGCGCAGCACGCGATCTCCGCAGGCGACAGCGATGAAAACCGGCCCGCCAGCACCATTACGGCGTGGACCGTCCGTTTCGTTGCGCCGGTGACTCCCGGTGCGACGATCGCGTTACGGGCCGATCGAACAGCCATCGACGCGGGCGCCGAAATCCTGGAGGTTTCCTGCCGGGTCGACGGCGAGATCGTGCTGTTGGCCACCGGACGGGTGGCGCCGCCGCGGACCGTTCTCGCCTTTCCCGGCCAGGGGGTGCAGCGCAAAGGCATGGGGTTGGCGGCATGCGCCAGATCGCATGCGGCCAGGCAGATCTGGGCACAGGCCGACCGTCATACTCGCGTCGAACTGGGTTTCTCCATCTTGGCCGTGGTGCGCGACAACCCCGTCGCGATCACTGTCCGCGGCATCGAACACCGTCATCCCGATGGCGTGCTGAACTTGACGCAGTTCACCCAGGTCGCCCTGGCAACCCTCGCCTGCGCCCAGGTCGCCGAACTTCGTGAGGCCGGTGTGCTGGTGGCGGACCCGCCGCTGTGCGGACATTCGATCGGCGAGTTCAGCGCCCTGGCCGCGGCGGTCGGTGTCATGTCGCTGGAAACCCTGCTGACCGTTGTGTTCCGGCGCGGAACCCTGATGCATGCGCTCGTACCGCGTGATCCGCTGGGGCGCAGCAACTATCGAATGGCCGCGATCCGACCGTCCGAGTTCGGGTTGTCCGATGCGCAGGTGATTCCCTTCGTTGCCGAGATAGCCTCTGCCGCAGGGGAATTCCTTCAAGTTGTGAACTTCAATGTGCGCGACGCCCAATATTCGGTTGCCGGGACCGTCGCCGGGCTAACCGCCCTGGCGGCCGAAATCGACCGCCGCCGAGCGGAATCCGGTGGCAAACGGGCGTTCATCGAAGTTCCCGGCATCGACATACCATTCCACTCCGATGTGCTGCGGCCCGGTGTCACGGAGTTCCGTACGGCGCTGACCGAGCTGCTACCCACCGCGATCGACCCGAAACAGCTTGTCGGACGCTACATTCCAAATCTGCTGCCCCGGTTGTTCGCACTGGATCGGTCCTTCGTCGCGGAGGTCGCGGCGCTGGTGCCATCGGAACCACTTGCACAGGTGCTCGCCGACTTCCAGGCTTGGTCGGCCCGCCCGGCAGAGCTCTGCCGGATCCTGCTTATCGAACTGCTCGCCTGGCAGTTCGCCAGTCCGGTGCGTTGGATCGAAACTCAGGACCTGCTTTTCACCGAAATCGAAGGCGGTGGTCTCGGCATCGAGCGATTTGTCGAGGTCGGTCTGGCCGAGGCGCCGACAGTCGCCAATTCGGCTGCCGCGACGGTGAAGGCTCGGGGACCAGCGTGGCCGGTGGCGATACTCAATGCCGAACGCGACGCGGCGGTCCTATTCGGTGCCGACACCGATCCGGACACCGAGGCCGAAGTAGCCGAATCGGATGACGAGAGATCGGTAGCGGCGCCCCCACCGATGACGACATCGGTCCCGGCCGATGAACTTCCGGTGCCCGTGCCGAGCGGTCAACGGCCCGAGGACATCTCGTTCACCGCTGCGGACGCCACCAGGGTATTGCTGGCGACGTGGGCCAAGCTGCGGATAGACCAGATCGGCTCAGCGGACACAATCGAGACGCTGTGTGACGGAGTGTCGTCACGGCGCAATCAGGTGCTGGTCGATCTGGGCGCGGAATTGTCACTCGGCGCGATCGACGGCGCCGCGGACGCGGATATGGTCGCCCTGTCGGCGACGGTCAACAAAATGGCCCGCACTTACAAGCCATTCGGTCCCGTGTTGACGGGATCGCTCGACGGACACCTTCGCAAACTGCTCGGCCCGTCCGGTCGCCGACCGGACGGGATTGCCGAGCGAGTCCGTAATCATTGGCTACTCGGCGCGGGGTGGGCTGCACATGTGACAGCGGAGCTGGTGCTGGCCACCCGGGACGGGAACAGCGCGCGCGGTGGTGAATTGGGTGATCCGGCCTTGATCCGGCCTGGTGACGGACCCGCGGTGGATGCGCTCATCGATGCCGCGGTGCATACGGTCGCGAACCGGCACGGAGTAGTCGTCGGATTGCCCGCTGACACCTCGGGTGCGTCGAGACCGGCGGTAGACGCCGCTGCACTCGACGAACTCGGCGCGCGTATCGCGGGCCGGGACGGCGTGCTGGCCTCGATGGCTCGCCTCGTCCTGGACAAGCTGGCCCTGACCGAACAGCCGGTGGAGCCGATGCGGATGGACAACACCGAGCTGGTGGACCTGGTGTCCGCGGAATTGGGCTCGGAGTGGCAACAGGTGGTAACCCCGGTTTTCGATGCGCGTCGAGTCGTCCTATTCGACGATCGGTGGGCGAGTGCCAGAGCAGATCTGGCCGATATCTGGGTGGATTCCGGCGCGAACGCCGCCGGTCGCAATTTTGCCGGAGCCGGCGAAATCGTTGCCGCGCAAGCGCGATGGTGGCGCAACCGGGCCGACGCCGCGGCCGCATCGGAACTCGCCGAGCTCTACGAACGGATCGAACTGGCGGCTTACGACTGCGCCGCGGGGGAGTTCGCCGCGGACGTCGCGGTGGTGACGGGAGCCAGCGCGGGTTCGATCGGAGCCGCGGTGATCAGGCGATTGCTGGCCGCGGGTGCCACGGTGGTCGCGACGACGTCACGGCTGGACGAGCAGCGGCTGACCTTCTATCGCGACCTGTACCGGGACAATGCCCGGGTCGGGGCCGCACTGTGGGTGGTACCGGCGAATATGGCGTCGTTCTCCGATGTCGATGCGCTGGCCGCCTGGATCGGCGAGGCCGTCGTCGACCATTCCGGTGGGAGTTCGGTCCCGGTCAAACCGGCGCTCATCCCGACGCTGCTGTTCCCGTTCGCCGCCCCGCAGGTGCTGGGAACGCTGTCGGACGCGGGCGCTCGTACCGAGTTGGAAATGCGCGTACTGCTCTGGTCGACGGAACGACTCATCGGCGGGCTGGCCGCGCTCGGCGCGGATACCAGCGTCGATGCCAGACTGCATGTCGTACTGCCGGGATCGCCCAACCGCGGCATGTTCGGCGGTGATGGCGGCTACGGCGAAGCCAAGGCGGCACTGGACGCCATCGTCGCGAAGTGGACCGCCGAGCGCGGCGACCGCGGTGCGCACGGGTGGGCCGATCGCACCACCTTGGTGCACGCCCAGATCGGTTGGGTTCGTGGCACCGGGCTGATGGGTCACAACGATCCGTTCGTGGACGCAGTCGAAGCCGCCGGAGTCCGCACCTGGTCCCCGGACGAAATAGCCGAGCAGTTGCTTGTCTGGTGTAAGCCCGACGCCCGAGCGCGTGCGGCCACTGAGCCGTGCTTGCCCGATCTCACCGGTGGACTGGCCGAGGCGGAGCTGCATCTGGCCACCCGTCCAGCGGGATCGGACAGCCCTGGGGATGGCGCGATCGGCGGTAACGCGGCGCCAACCATCGCCGCGTTGCCCGCCCCGCCGATGCGTCCTACGGAGTTGCCAGTGCCGGATTGGCCCGAGGTCGCGGCCGCCCCCGAGGAACTGGTGGTCATCGTGGGCGCGGGCGAATTGGGTCCATGCGGTTCGGCGCGTACCCGGTTCGAACTGGAGGTCGAGGATCGATTGTCGGCTGCCGGTGTCGCCGAGCTGGCCTGGGTCACCGGCATGATCACCTGGGAGCACACCCCGGAACCCGGTTGGTACGACACCGCGACCGGAGACCCGGTACCCGAGGCAGAGGTCTGCGAGCGATACCACGACGCCGTTGTCGCACGCTGCGGCATCCGCCCGTACGCCGACGACGGCGAAATGACCGTCGGCCCCGATGGTTCGGTGACGGCGCCCTTGTTGACGTCGGTGTACCTCGATGAGGATCTGACATTCGCGGTCCGCGGCGAGGAGGACGCGCGCGCCTTCCAGATCGCCGATCCGGAGCACACGGTGATCGCACCACTCCCGGACTCGACCGACTGGCAGGTCACCCGCAGGGCTGGTACGGAGATTCGAGTGCCGCGGCGGCTCAAACTGACTCGGACCGTCGGTGGACAGGTCCCGACCGGATTCGACGCCACCCGGTGGGGTATCTCGCCCGACCTGGCGGCCTCGATGGACCGGGTCGCGCTCTGGAACGTCGTCACCACCGTCGACGCGTTCCTGAGTGCCGGATTCAGCCCGGTCGAGTTGATGCGCTGGGTGCATCCGACGATGGTGGCCAACACCGTCGGAACCGGAATGGGTGGCGCGCGGTCGGTGCGGCGGATGAACGTCGATGTGCTGCTCGGCACGGATCTACCGAACGATCTACTCCAGGAGATGCTGCCGAATATCGTTGCCGCGCATGTCGTCCAGTCGTACATCGGCAGCTATGGGCCGATGGTGCATCCGGTGGCGGCATGTGCGACGGCGGCCGTTTCGGTGGAAGAAGGAGTCGATAAAATCCGCCTCGGTAAGGCCGATTTCGTGGTTGCGGGCGGTGTCGACGATATCGACATCTTCTCGGTCGTCGGATTCGGTGCGATGTCGGCCACCGCCGACTCCGCGGAGATGGCGGCCAAAGGTCTTGCCCCACAGCAATTTTCCCGCGCCAATGACCGCAGGCGCGGCGGGTTCGTCGAATCTCAGGGCGGCGGAACGGTTCTGCTCGCGCGCGGAAGCGTCGCGGCCGAGCATGGGTTGCCGGTGCTCGGCGTCGTCGCCTATGCCCACTCGTTCGGGGACGGAATTCACACCTCCATCCCGGCGCCCGGGCTCGGAGCGCTCGGCGCGGCGCGCGATGGTGCGGAATCGGAGTTGGCCACCCGGCTACGCCGGTTGGGGGTCGCTCCGGACGATGTCGCGGTGGTGTCGAAACACGACACGTCCACACTCGCGAACGACCCGAACGAGGCCGAACTGCATGAGCGACTGGCGGATGCACTGGGTCGGTCGGACTCCGCACCGTTGTTCGTCATTTCGCAGAAAGCGCTGACCGGTCATACCAAGGGCGGCGCGGCGATATTCCAATTGATCGGGCTGTGCCAGGTCCTGATGCACGGCATCATCCCGCCGAATCGCAATCTGGATTGCGTCGACGCGGTCATGTCCGAGTATCGCCACCTGGTGTGGCCGACCGAACCGCTGCGCTTCGACGGCCGGTATCCGCTCAAGGCCGGCCTGGCCACCAGCCTCGGCTTCGGCCACGTGTCGAGTGTGCTGGCCGTGGTGCATCCGGAGGCGTTCGTGCAGGCTATCCCGGCCGAGCGGCGCGCCGACTATCGGAGGCGTGCCGGTGATCGTGCGGCGGCGGGCCGACAGCGAATGGCCGAGGCGATGTGCGGTGGCGCCCCACTCTATGACCGGCCGGTCGATCGCCGGCTCGGCGACGACGGTGAACCGGCCGATCGGCTGCGCGATCAGGAGGCCAGGATGCTGCTCGATTCGGCCGCCCGCCTCGGCAGCGACGGTGTGTACACCGTTGATCATTGAAAGGAGTCATTGTGCCAACTCCAAGATTCGAATCCATTGGCGTACACCTGCCGACGGCATCACTCTCGACCGCCGAAATGCTCGCGGAGATCGGCGATCGGCTGACCGTGGACCTGGCCCGGGTCACCGGTGTCCGGGAACGGCGGGTATACAGTCGCACCGAAAACGACTACGAGGATTCGTTCGCGCTGGCGAAAAAGGCCGCGAATATCTGTTTGGCGAACTCTCGATACAGTGCGCGGGATCTCGACATCGTGATCTCGACATCGATTACCCGCACCAGGGATCGGACCAAATTCTGCTTCGAGCCGCCATTCAGTCTGATGCTCCGCAATGAACTCGGCGCACCGGAAGCCGCGTATTTCGATATTTCCAATGCGTGCGCCGGGATGATCACCGGTGTGATGGTGCTGGATCGAATGATTCGCGCGGGTGTGGTCGAAAATGGGCTCGTGGTCAGCGGGGAGCAGATCACGCCGATCGCCGAGACCGCGGTTCGGGAGATCGTCGGTGACCTCGACCCTCAGTTCGCCGCGCTGACAGTGGGTGATGCCGGTGCCGCCGTAATACTCGACGCTGACGGTGGCCCCGGCGACCTCATCGATTATGTGGAGACGATGACCTGTGCCGAATACGCTGAGTTGTGTATCGGTATGCCCAGCGACAAGAGCCAAGGCATCGCGATGTACACCGACAGTGTCTCGATGCACAACGCCAACCGGTACCTTCAGGGTATTCAGTGGGCCATCGATTATTTAGCGGCACAGGGGAAGTCGTTCGATTCCGAGGGTTTCGACTTCGTCATCCATCACCAGTTCAGCTCGACTGCGATCGCACAGATCCAGGAAATCAGCGAGCGGGAACTGGGATTACCCATGCCGCGGAGCCTGTTGACACTGGAACGATTCGGCAATACGTCCTCGACGTCGCATTTCGTTGTGCTGCACGAGTATCTGCGCCGAGGCGTGATCGAGAAGGGCGCGAAGGTGCTACTGGTGCCGACGGCTTCGGGGATGGTGTTCGGTCAGCTTTCCGCATCCGTATCTCTCACTGTGGCCTGAACGATGTCGATTACGCTCTACGATCCCGCTCGGGGTGTCGCTGAGGTGCGGGGAGCCTTGCTCAGCACCCGATGACCGCCTCAGACGACGAATTCGGCACCGTCGGAACAGATTTCCACACCTGCCTGCTCGACCAGAGTGCTCGCGGTAGAGCGAGGATCCAGGAGGGGGTTGGTGTTGTTGAGGTGGGTGTAGATCCGGCGCAGGTTCGGATGGTGGGCTAGTGCGGCGAGCGTGCCGTTGTGGCCGGTGATGGGCAGATGGCCCATTCGGGCCTGTTGCGTGCCTGGATGCGAGCCAATGGTGGTGCCCATTTCGTCGGCGCTGAAGAATGTGCCGTCCAATAGTGCGCAGTCGGCGGAAGTCAGTAGATCGTCCAGGCCGGTCGGCCGTGCGGGCAGGCAGGGGGCGTACAGCAACGCCCGGCCGGTCGCCGTGTCCTCGATTCGCAGGGCGGTGACCCAGTGGTCGTCCCTGGCCGCCGCCACGACGTACTTCGGTGTCTTGTGGCCGACCGGGTGAGCGGTCACGCGCAGCCCACCGGCCAGGTCGAAGCCGCCAGGCCGGACGCTGTCGCGCCACATCCACGGCGCGTAGCGGTCGAGCAGGCCGCGCAGCGGCAGCGAGTCGAGCACCGCCGTTGTGGCGTAAACGGTCAGATCCGTTGCACCGCGCAGGATCAGCAAACCCAGTGTGTGATCCACTTCGGCATCGGTCAGCAGCACACCGCGCACGGGAGTGTCCCGTGGTTGCGGGCCGGGCCGCAGCGCCGGGGTGCCGAGCAGCTGCGCGCGGATGTCCGGAGAGGCATTGAGCAACCACCAGTCACGCGAATTGCCGCTGACGGCAACGCATTCCTGACTACGTGGCGGCAGCGTCCCGCGGCGAGCCCCGAGACATAATGCGCAGGCACAGTTCCATTGCGGGAAACCGCCGCCCGCGGCGGTGCCGAGCAGAATGACCCTCACGGTAGCCGCCGCATCATGAAGATCGGCTGTGCCGCCTGCCGCAGCGCGGCATCCACCAGCGGCCGGTGCGGGGAGAGCCCGCAGACCGGGTCGGTGGCCCCGGCATCGCCGGTGAACAGGAACGCTTGGCACCGGCAGCCGCCGAAGTCGGTGTGGCGTTCCGGGCAGGAGCGGCACGGTTCGCGCATCCAGGCCGTTCCCCGGTAAGCGTTGAATGTTCTTGAGGCATACCAGATCTCGGCCAGCGGGCGGCGCAGAACGTTCTCCACCGGGAGCGTGGAGATGGCGGACGCCGCCGGACACGGCAGCACGTCTCCCGCGGGGGTGACGGTGAGTTGGATTCTGCCCCAACCACCCATGCACGGTTTCGGCCGGTCGGCGAAGTAATCCGCTACCACGTATATCAGTTCGGGACCGCCCGCGTACTTTGCCCGGGCCCGCCGCACGGCTGCGCGCGCGGCGGCGAGCTGAGCCGTCGTCGGCAGCAACGCGGCACGATTGCGCAGCGCCCAGCCGTAGTACTGGGTGTTCGCCAGCTCGATCCGGTCGGCACCGAGACCGACGGCGAGGTCGATGAGCTGCTCCACCCGGTCGATATTCGTCCGGTGCAGCACGACATTGACCGTGAGTGGTAGCCCTGCGGCCGTGATCGCCTGGGCCGCACCGAGTTTGACGGCGTGAACGCGAGCCCCCGCAACTATGTCGGCGGCCCGCGGATCCGCGTCCTGCAGGGAGAGCTGAACATGGTCGACTCCGCGCTCGGCAAGCAGGCGGGCCCGCTCGGCGGTCAGTCCGACACCGCTGGTGACCAGGTTGACATACGCGCCGAGGCGCCGCGCGTGCTCGACCAGGTCGGGCAGGTCCGGGCGGGTCAGCGGTTCGCCGCCGGACATGTGCATCTGCACCACGCCCAGTTCTCGGGCCTGGGTGAACACATCGGACCACTGTTCGCGGGTCAGCTCTTCGGAACGCGGAACGAGTGCAACGGGATTGGAGCAGTAGGGGCAGTGCAGCGGGCAGCGGTGGGTGAGCTCGACCAGCATCCCGAGCGGCGCCTCGACGGTCGTTTCAGTCACTCAGGGTCACCACCCGGCGCTGCGCGAGCCGGTCCAGGAGTTCGGTGACGTCCTCGGCGCGGACGCCCTCGAACTCCGCACCGAGCCGCTCCACGATGCGGCCGACGCTCGATGCGCCGTCGCAGAGCGCGAGCACCGCGGCGGCGGTGTCGTTCAGGACGACCACCCCCTCCGGCAGCAGGGCGAGCGTGCCGCGTGCCGGGTCGCGGGTCAGCCGCACGCCGGGCCGCAGCCGCGGAACATTCGGCTCGGGCAGACCGGTCATCCGCGGCTCCTCCCCGCCCCCGTGTAGTAGTCCAGCGCGTCGAGAACGGCCTGCAGCACATCGCATTTGAAGGCGAGCGCGTCGACGCAGGCCTGCTGCTGCGCGCGGGTGGCGGCATACCGGACCACCAGGTCGAGCAGGGACCGGCCCTCGGCTCGCACCACCTCGATGCGCGCGGTGAAGTATGCGAAGCCTTCCTCCGCGATCCAGGGGTAGCATCGCCGCATCCGGCCCAGCCGATAGGTGAGCAAGCCGGGCGAGAAGAGTTCGGTGAGGCCGGATGCCGCCGCCTCCAGCCACGGGCGGCGCCGAGCGAAGTCGAGATAGGCGTCCACCGCGAACCGCACCCCGGGCAGCACGATGCGCTCCGAGATCACCTCGTCCCGCCGTAGACCCACGGCCTCGGCCAGTCGCAGCCACTTCTCCGCTCCGCCCGAGCCGATTTCGGTTCCGTCGTGGTAGACGATCCGTGACAGCCACTGCCGCCGTACCTCCGGCAGCGGGCAGTTGGCGATGATCGCGGCATCCTTCTGCGGCAGGCACCGCTGGTAGTACCAGCGGTTGGCCGCCCACAGCCGCAGCTCCTCCTTGTCCAACCGCCCCTCGTGCAGCCGCTCGTGGAACGGATGCCGGTCCCAGTACGCTGGTTCGACAGCGTACAGCGCCTCCTGGAATTCGGCTGCGCTCCAAGGGGTTTCGGACTCCAATGCGGCGGGCATCAGCCGCGGCCGGAGTACGCGGTGACTTCCAGCGCCGTATCGAAGAAGGCGAAATCGGGGCGGTGCCAAGGCTTCTTGGCTTGCTCGGGGGTCTTGCCGATGGTTTCCATATGAACGCCTCCGGTTGCGAAAAGGATTGCTACTGAGCCGTAAAGGATGCGAGCCCCGACATCGTGCCGAGGACGACGTTGGTTCCCGATACCGCGGGAGCGGCGAAATGCGGTAGCGGCCCGGTGCTGAACTGCTGGACGACGGCGCCGGTCGCGGGATCGAGAGCGTAGAGCGTTCCGGAACGCCAGTCGGTGACCCAGAGGTGTCCCGCGCCGAGGACCGGCTGGCCGTTCGCGGAGACCGTGGCCCGCCACAGGACCGACGCGCTGCCGTCGGCAGCGATGCGGACGGCCGCGGTGCCCTTCGAACAGGGCAGGTACACAACATCATCGGCCACCGCCGCGGCCCCGAAGGCGCGGCAGCCGGTGAACGCGGGAGCCAGATCGCTGATCCCGCCGAGGTGGGCGGCATCGAGGACATACCCGTCGCCCGCCTTTCCCGCGATGACGATATGGCTGCCGACCAACGCCGGGTTCATGGAGCCGAGATCCAGGTCGGCCGCGTTGTCGTCGGCCCACGTGGCCGGCGCGAAGAAGTCCGCGCGCCGCATATCCGGCGTCAGGGCAACGACCGAATCGGTGTTGTCGTAGTCCTGCCCCGACCCGGCATTGCCGTTGCCGACGGAGTAGTACAGCAGTCCGTTCGCCTGGGCCGGCGCGCCGGGTGCCCAGATACCGCCGCGACCGCTCGTCGATGCCTGATACCAGGCGACGGCCTTGCTGGAAACGTCAACGGCCGCAACGGCACCGGTGTAATTTCCGCAGTCCCCCAATTACCGCCGAACGCGGCGAAGACGCGACCGTTCGCGACCACGAGCGCCGGACGCTGCAGATACGACGGCGAATCACCGAAGGGCGGATCGATCGTCAGCTGCATGGTCACCGCGCCGGAGTCGGAGTCCAGTCCGTACAGCACATGGTGCGCGTCCGATGTTTCGGCGACAACGTACAGCCGATGGGCTGCGCCGTCGAAGGCCGGGCGCCCGGTGATCCCCTCCGGGTCGATATTGCCGCAGGGCAGGGCGGACTGCGAGATCGGGTCCGCGACATGGGTACTCCACCGCACCGCGGAATTCGACACCGCGTAGACCGTGCCGTTCTCGGTCGCGGCGTACACGTTGTCGCCCGCGACGATCGGCTGACCGTAGACGGCTCCGTCCAACGCGACGGTACTGTCCGCCGCCCGCGCATTCGTGGATGCCTGAGGAGCCGCCGAGCCGGTGCCGTAGGCGACCGCGCACATCGCCGCGCACCACAGCGCGGCGACGACCAGGCTCGTTCGCCGCGGGCGGGGCGCGATACATGCAGGACCCGGTCCACGCCGGCGAGCGAACCGAGGGCGGCGGATCGGCTCAGGGATCACATTGGCCATGGCCGACTCCTGTTGCAGAGGGCTGTCATGTCGACGGTCGATCGAACACCGGCCGTGGAAATACCGCACGAGCCAAAGGTGTTCGTACACAACAATTATCGCCGATATGGCACCTTCCCCAATCCAGTCGGCACTGGGGATCGACGGAGCTGTCGGATCCGCCACCACCAAGGCCGGTATCACCACCGGTTCAGCCGACGCCGTCGACGGTATGGTCCGCGCATTCACCGGCTCGGCCGAGTCGCTCGGCGGCCCGCGCGAACTGCTCACCGGATCGAGCTCGCCCTCGACGCTGAATCCGTAGGCTGTTCAGAGTCAGCGCAATTCCGATGACACACAACGGATATCGGTGAGCTCGAGTCGGGGAGAACTTGTGATCCACACGCCCAACGAATTCTTGTCCCGCCTGGTGGGTTGCCGTCTGTTCTCAGTGGTGTTCGTCATGGACTATGTGCAGCTGTGCTTCGACTCGGACGCTACCGAAGACAGGCCGATACTTACGTGCGATGTCTTCCCGGTGGTCCATACGGAAAGCGCCCAGCTTCGAGAGGGCGAGATCGGTTACGCGGACGCGCTGAGGGCGTTCATCCCCGGGCAGGTTGTCGCAACGGCCGAAGCGTTCGAGGTGGGTCTACGAGTGGAATTCTCGAACGGCGCGATAGTGCTGCGCCCGACCTACGACGAACTCGTCGGCCCTGAGATCGCTACTCTGTCTGGGTTTGTCGACAGGGCGTGGATGGGTTGGCGACCGGGTGAGGACGTCTTCGAATACCTTCGCTGACCTGTTTCACCCGCACTGATCGACGCGGCATTCGGCTAGAGCGCGCGATGTCAGCTGTCGGGAGTCGTTCGGGCCGTTGATGTTCGAGGCGGCTCTGTGGCGCCTCGAACCATGCGACTATTTCGTGCACTTCAGTCCTCGGATGTGAAATCTCCGAAACCGGAACTGGCTACCTGCGGTTGGTCAGTGGTCGAGGTGGGCGAGGACGGCCAGGACGCGGCGGTTGTCGTCTTCACATTCCGGGAGGTTGAGTTTGGTGAAGATGGCGGCGATGTGTTTGGTGACCGCGCTGGCGGAGATGGTCAGTCGGCGGGCGATGGCGATGTTGGAGCGTCCGGAGGCGATGAGGCTGAGGACTTCGCGTTCGCGGGGGCTGAGGTCGGTGGTGCGGCCGCGTGCGTCGCCTCGGGTCAGCAGTTTGGCGACGACCTGTGGGTCCATTGCGGTGCCGCCGCGGGCGACGGATTCGACTGCGCTGATGAACTGTTCGGCGTTGGACACTCGGTCCTTGAGCAGATAGCCGACCGCGCCGATGCCGTCTGCCAGCAGTTCGCGGGCGTAGAGCTGTTCGACGTATTGGGACAGCACCAGTACTGGGAAGCCGGGCCGTTCGCGGCGTGCGTGGATGGCGGCCTGCAGGCCCTCGTCGGTGAACGAGGGCGGCAGTCGGACGTCGACGATCGCGATATCGGGCTGGTCCTCTGCGAGGGCCCGGCGCAGGGATGGGCCGTTGTCGACGGCGGCGGTGATGGTGAAGCCGTGCTCGGTGAGTAGACGGACCAGCGCGTCTCGGATGAGGAACAGGTCCTCGGCGACGACTACTCGGATCGGATCGCGCACGGCACCTCCAGCCGTATGTGGGTCGGGCCACCGGGCGGGCTGTCGATCGCGATGGTGCCATCGAAGACCGCCAATCTGCTCCGGATACCTTGGAGCCCTGTGCCTTTGGCCGGGTCCGCGCCGCCGTCGCCGTCGTCGATGACAGCACAGCGCAGCACACCGTTGTGGTAGCCGAGGGTGACGTGCACGGCGGCCGTACCCGCGTGTTTGCCGATGTTGGCGAACAGTTCGTTGACCGCGAAGTAGACCGCCGACTCGACCGCCGGCGCCGGTCGCCCGGGCAGCTCGCAGGACACTTCGGCATCGAGCAGGGAATCCAGTGCCAGGGCGCGGATCGCGTCGGCGAGGCCTCGGTCGGCCAGGACCGGTGGATGCACGCCGCGCACGAGGTCGCGCAGTTCGTCCAGCGCTTGTGATGAGGCTTCTCGTGCCGCGGCCACGAGTTGCCGTGCCGCGTCCGGGTCCTCGGCGAACAGCCGTTCGGCGTTGCCTAGGCCGATACCCAGCGCGACCAACCGGGCCTGCGCACCGTCGTGCAGATCCCGTTCGATTCGGCGCAGCTCCGCGGCTTGGGCGTCGATACTGTCCGTGCGGGTGTCCACCAATGTCTCGACCCGTCGTTTGAGCCGGGTGGTGCGTGACGGCTCGAGCAGGTCGCGCGCCCAACTGGCACGCAGCCGCAGCAGTGCCGGCCCGATGTAGAGGCCCAGCGCGATCAACCCGATCCCGACCGGGATCGCTGCCAGCGCGGCGGCCGTCGAGGTCACGTGAATGGGACCGTAGGCGTTGACACCCCCGGCGCGCGCGTTGGCCCGCCACACCCACGGTTGCACTGCGGCGCCGTACAACCCGTAGAGCGGCATGCCGAGCGCCAGCGCGGCAGTCCAGGTACCGATGATCGGGTCGACGAACGCCCAGGCCACATCCCGCCAAGTAGAGGGTGCCTTCAGCAGCTCGGCAGCGCTCGTCTCGTCACCGTAGGGGCTTTCGATGTCCACGCCGAGCCGTCCCGACAGCCGCCGAGCCGCGTCCGCGACCGTCCGCAGCAACGCGACCGCCGACGGGAACACAAACCGTCCGACGCCGACCACCATCAGCGCCGCACTGACCAAAACCAGTGCCGCCGAGCCGATTCCGGCGACCGACAGACAGATCATGCCCAGCGCGTACACCGGTGTGGCAAGTCTCGCCCGCATCCCCGTCCCCCCATTCCGTGCCGTTGGCCACGTCGCATCGCCGTCCGAAGATCCCATCATCCCCGGCTTCCGATCCGCCGCAATACCACCAGGCTTATCGAGCCCGCGACGCCAGCAGGTTGAGAACGACATGTTTGCCATATATCGCAGCCTCCCCGATCGAAGGCCCGCTGCCATTGCAGCTGAATTCCCATATCACCTGTAGTTTTCTCCACTGCAGGTTCGGGGAGATCGGTGTGAGCGCGACGACGGCGCATCGCCAGGTCACGCGGATAAGTCGGCTACTGCTACTCCAGTGCCTTCGGCGTTTTCCAGCGCTCGCGACCAATGGATCAGGCCCCGATCGCTCAGCTCGTCGAGTACCGCCTGGTGCAGCCGCCGCCACGCTCCGGCGTTGGTCCACTCCCGCCGAATTGCCGCTGGCGGAAAGTCAAAGGGTGGTTGGGTCGGCCATCATTCTCCATGAGACTGCCAACCGGCTCGGATTCAATGAGCATGGATTGACCCCGGCAACTAGCTCGACAATTGCTAACGGTCTGCTCGAATTGATGCTGACCACCCGGATCCCGAGACCGGTGAACGACCCAAAGGTTGCTCTGGGCGTGTGCACCGTCGCTCAGCCGGGGGACTGGGAGGCGACGGGCGCCTCACTGTTCGGCTGAATTGTGATGACGATGGGGATCGTGTTGGCATGATGTTGGAACGATGGTCCCAAAGTGGTCCCAAGGCTCCGAATCTTCCCCTAACGGCAACCCCTCCGACTGCAGGTCGGGAGGGGTTTTCTCTGTCGGGCTGACAGGATTTGAACCTGCGACCACTTGACCCCAGAAATCCGGATTTTCAATCTCCGCACGTCACGAACATTAGGCACTCATTCGCCGTTATCGAACGACCTTGGATGTTCACGCCCGCGCATCTCGTGTGGTCCCAGGTGGTCCTAAGCCGGCAGAGCGGTTTCGTCCGACCGACCGAGTTTCCAGATGGCAGTCACACCCGCCTGGGCCTCAACGCCTGGGGCTGGGTTGCACTATCGGGGACAATCACGGTCCACGGCTGGCTAGGGGATCGGCTACGCCACAGTTCTTGGTCTACGCTATCTACGACCTCCGACCGCAGTCTTGGCTCGTCTTCCAGTTCCGAAGCGGGAACCCGCTGTCACCCGTATGCGCTGCTCAACGTTTACGAGCCCTAGCACCGCCATTGTCAACGCTTCGGGCTCTATCCATTTGTTAATATGATCGTCCTTGATGCGGACGGGATTTCCCTCAGAATCAAGAGCCAACTCCTGCTTCTTGAGCTTGAAAGCATGCATAACCTTTGACACCAGCTCATCCTCGTACACCTGTTTGACAAGGGAGATTACATCGTTTTGGTCGGCCTTGGGATACTCTTGGGTCCAGAAGTTGAACTCGCTCCTGAACAGAGGAAATGCAGTATTTACATAGATTGTACCGAATGAGCCTGCAGCTGAATCCCTCCTGTCGAATCGCGCGGCGTGCTGGACGTCCTCCTCGCGAAATGTTTCCCATCTGATATCGGGTAGGCCGTCACTCTTTCGGCGTTCAGAGCCCGAAAACTCGCCAGACTCGTCACGGTTAAGAATAATCTTGTCTCCAGTGCCTCCAGCGTCCTTCGAGCGATTTCGTGGCCTAGTGGCCACCGATTCTTGGTTGTGTGGGTTCCCGGTCCCGGCCCTCGGTCTGCCAGTCGTCGACGATGCCGGATTTCCAGATTCTCGGCCAGCATCGTTTTGAACCAGCAGTACTGGGCGAAATCTGGTCGCCAGGCGCTCCATTGTCCGCTTGAGTCGTTCTCGACGGTCAAGGTCATTACTGTCCGCAACCCCCTCTCGACTCGCCTCGATTGCCTTTTTTATCGGACCTGGCATTTGCTGATAGAAATTATCCTGCCAATCTTCCCAGGGAAGATTGGTGCTACCCTTACCGATAAGCATTCCTCGGGATGCTTGTGGCATGACGCCCCAGTGCGTAGGCTCTGACTCCTTGTAGGGCGGCGGAATAACAAAAAGCCAAACACGCATTCTGATGGCGTCCGGAATACCAAACTGGCGGTACTGTTGAAGTCGATCTTTACGATCGTATGCCTCGTTTTCATATTGAACAGCTATGATCGGCTTTGTGGGCCCCTTCTCGACATAGAGTGCATCCTCGTCCTTGTCGGTGAGATACCATTCGATACGGGTTCCGTGCCTCACCATCACGGCCCCATGCTGATGGCTCGGTGAAATCACCGCCTTGATGCCATCTACCCTACGCGGATGAATTGCGAACTTATTTCCGTCCGGGTCGACGATGATTCTGTCCTTACTTTCGCGCCTTTCGGTCTCGACAGGCTTTGGTTCGATAGTTGCCACGCGCACGGTGACGTTCCTTGGGAGCTCAACAAACCGTGAGTTGAGATAGTTCACAATTCCTCGCTTGACCTCCTCCTCGCCGCGCTTGTAATCGCCACCCACGGTATCTCTTTTAATGCCGTCGCCTAAGAAGAGAAAGACCGTGCCATGTCCAGCGGCCTTGATTTCGCCGAAGTGAAATTTTCGCAAGTCAATTCCAAGAGCTTGATTAAACGCAGGTGGAATGCGGTCGCTGATATCATCTGGCGTTCCCGCAAGGTCGGAATCCTCGTAGTAAACTTCAAAGTCTTTGAGCTGCCACCGATCATGGCGCTCATCGAAGTGAATCCATATCATTCGACCATCTGGCGTCTTCTTGGTCCACGATATTACGATAATACCGTAAGGATTCCATTCGTAGCACGACGCCTTGAATCCTTGTCCAAAATTCTCGGTCAGCGAGATTGTCCGTCCACCGCCACCGAACGAGGACAAGAATATCTTGAGATCTTCCTCGTCCATCCCGAGCCCGTTATCGGCAACATAACGCCGTGCGACTCCATGTGCGGCGAAGGACTCTTCGTCTACTCCGAAATAGACCCATGTCGCTTCGGCCTGAATGGAGTTAACGAGAGCTTCTCGTGCCCATTGATACGGACCACCAGCATTATACGCTTGACGGATCAGATGATGAACGTTCTTGTCTGCAACAGAGACAATTGTACCCATAGTCGCTTATCGCTTTCTCCTAGCTTGCTAGGAGGCCGTACTAGCGCCTCTAATGGCGCTAGCTCGTGTCGGTGATCGTACTCGCAAGCACGCGACGTAACCAGAAGATTGCGATGAGTTACAGGACTTCTGTGCGCATGCAAGGCTCATTACGAGCTACTAACGCAAAACGTGCCAACCGTTTTGTTATAAGCTTGCCCACGATCCTTTGTGGTCGAGCCAATGCTGCCCCAAACGAAAGCACCGGGACAGTGCCTGGACAAGAACGGGACTCGCCAAGTCCCGGCACCGTCCCGGCAGGTGACCTTGAAAATCTGCCCTGAACTGCGCGTTCGGCACACGACCAACCAAAGAACAAATCCGGGCAGATTTTCAAGGTTACCGAGGAGGGACGGGAGGGGCGTGAGGACGCAAATCGGGGCCGGGTGCCGAGTGGTTGCGTTGGTCGACACGTTGGATGTCCGCTGCCCACGGCGGTGTGTTCGCGCGTCGTAAACGCTCAGTGCGCTAGACCAGGCCACCACCGAGAGTGGCGGTTCGAAAACCACAAATGACGGTGAGCTCTTGTCGCGGTTCTTGACGATGCCGAACGTCGGGCCGCTGATCCCCGAGCTGCTGGCGCGCATCAGCGGCGAAGAGTACTGGTCCTCGGACGGTCCCAAAGTGCTGCCGAGGCTTCGGATCGTCCCCGACGACGCCTGACAACACTGAGAACGGGGTGATTTACCTGTTGTGGTCCCCACATGGTCCCAAGCCGAGCGGACCCTCCAACGAGCAAACCCCTCCGATCGCACGTCAGGAGGGGATTTTCTCTGTCGGGCTGACAGGATTTGAACCTGCGACCACTTGACCCCCAGTCAAGTGCGCTACCAAACTGCGCCACAGCCCGTTGCACCGGTTGTTTTGGGTGCTCGAAGAGATTACCTCAGGGTGTTGCGTGACGACGAATCGCCTGGAAGATGGGTGTTTTGTGGGGGTGGGGTCATCGCCAAATGGGCTGCCCGCGTGGCTACTTCGGTGGCGGAGGCGGGGTTTTGGCCGGTGATGAGGTGGCCGTCGGTGATTACGTGGGGGAGGAAGCTCGGTCCTGTGGAGATGTCGGCGCCGCGGGCGGCGAGTTCGTCGGCGAGGAGGTAGGGAACGAGGCGGGTCATGCCGACGGCGCATTCTTCGGCGTTGGTGAAGCAGGTGATTTTTTTGCCGGTTATCAGGGTGCCGGCGTTGAGTAGGGCCGCTGGGCCGTGGCAGACGGCGGCGATGACGCTGCCGGATTCGTGGTGTCGTTGGATGAGGTGGGCGAGGTCTGTGGCGTCCGGGAAGTCGAGTGCGGCGCCGTGTCCGCCCGCGAGGAAGAGGATGGCCGCGGGTTCGATTTCGGACGGGCAGGCCGTGTGGGCGAGTTTGGTGCGCATTTGTGGGTCGCGGAAGAAGGCATGCTGCACCGGGTCGCGTTCGTCGATCGCCTCCAGGGGTGGGCGACCGCCGCGCACCGATACCGTGTCGACCTGGAAGCCGTTGTCGCGGAACACTTTCCAGGCGTCGGCTAGTTCCGATGCGTAGGCGCCGGTTGGTCGGTCGCCGATGCGGTCGCAGCTTGTCATGGCGAGGATGGCGCGCATGGTCAATCCTCGCGTTCGGCGAGGGCGGCCAGCGTTTCGACCGATCGCGGGATGCCTGCGGTGAGCGCGGGGCCGAAGCTGTGGCCGAAGTGGTCCGCGGCTGGTCCGACCAGTTCGGCGCGGTGGGTGATCCTGGTGCGGCCGTTGGGCAGTGCGGTGAGGGTGTTGACGAGGCGCAGGGTGACGGTGTCGGCGATCTCGGTTTCCGAGACGTAGCCGGTGTTCTCGGTCGCGTCGGCGATGCGCAGGGGCAGCGGTTCCTGGCCGGTGGGGGTGAGTTCGCCGGTGGCGCCCGCGGTGAACGGGCCGTTCAGCCGGACCTGTTCGACGGCGTTGTTCCAGGTGGGCCAGCGCGAAACGTCGGTGTAGAGCCGCCAGATGGCGGCGGGTTCGGCGGGTGTTTCGACGCTGTGTTCAAAGGTCCACATCGGAGGTTGCCTCCTCGATCAGGCCGCGCTCGCGCGCGACGGATGCCAATTCGTCGACGGTGCCCGCCATCAGCACCGGCAGGTGTGCGGTGACCTCGTCGACCGGCCAGCGCCACCAGGCGATCCGGCGCAGCAGCGCGATCCGCTCCGCGTCGAACCGCAGCCGCACCAGCCGGGCCGGATTGCCCGCGACGATTCCGTAGTCCGGAACATCCACTGTGACAACGGATCTGGCGGCGACGATCGCGCCGTCGCCGATTCGCACGCCGGGCATGATGACGGCCTCCTGCCCGATCCACACGTCGTTGCCGACGACGGTGTCGCCGCGGTACGGGCGGTCGCGGAAGAGTTCGGCCGCCTGTGTCCATGCCCCGCCCAGCAGCGGGAACGGATAGGTGGATACGCCGGTCGCCCGGTGGTTGGCGGCGTTCATGAAGAATTGGACGCGCCGGGCCAGCGCGCAGTATCTGCCGATCACCAGCCGGTCCGGCCCGTAGTGGAACAGGATGTTGTTGCGTTCGAAGCCGGTCGGGTCGTCGGGGTCGTCGTAGTAGGTGTAGTCGCCGACCTCGGTGAGTTCCGACTGTACGAGCGGTTTGAGGAATACCACCCGCTGCTGTTCGATCGCGCCACCCGCACGCGGGCTGTACAGGGCGGGGTAAAGCTGGTCGGGATCCGGTGCTGCCAGGTCGCTCATGTCGTCCGCCATTCGATCGGCAGATGTTTGATGCCGTTCTGGAAGTTCGATCGCAGCCGCTGGGGTTCACCGGCGAGTTCGACCTCACCCAGTTGTTCGAGCACCGCGGCGAACATCGCACGCATCTGGGTGCGGGCCAGATGGGCGGCGATGCAGAAATGCGGTCCGTGCCCGAATGCCAGATGCGGATTCGGGTCGCGGGTGATGTCGAACCGGTCCGGGTCCGCGAACACCCGCTCGTCCCGGTTGGCGGAGGCGAAGAAGACGACGACCTTGTCGCCCTCCTCGATGGGCACATTGCCGAGGGTGGTGTCGGCGTCGGCGGTGCGCCGGAATTGGGTGACCGGCGACCACCAGCGCAGCATCTCCTCGACCGCGCTGTCGAGCAGGCCGGGATCCGCGCGCAGCCTGCGGTATTCGTCCGGATGCGACAGCAGCGCGAACATGCCGCCCGGCAACGCGTTTCGGACGGTTTCGTTCCCGGCCACCGAGAACAGGAAGAACACCTGCTCGAATTCGTCGAGGGTGACCCGGTCGGCCTGCTGCAGCAGGATCGACATGATGTCGTCGCCAGGATGACGACGCCGGTATTCGCCCAGCTCGCGCGCGTACGCGTAGAGATCGGCCATACCGAACGGATGCCGCGAGTCCGGCATCCTGCCGTCGGCGTCGGGTTGCGGGCGCACCCGCAGCGCGGTGCGGGCCATCGGGCTGGCGTTGGCGACGTCGAAGGCGTCGCTGGCGTTGTATTCGGCGTCGAGCAGGCCGATCACCCGGTTGCTCCAGTCGAACATGAGCCATCGGTCCGACTCGGGTATTCCGAGCAGATCCGCGAGGCTCAGCAGCGGCAGGTCCGCGGCGATATCGCGGGCGAAATCGGCCGTACCGCGCCGCGCCAGCGCGGCGACCAGGCGATCGGCGTGCTCCCGGATGCGTTCCTCCAGCATCGCGACCGCGCGCGGGGTGAACGAGCGGGCCAGCAGACCGCGGATCCGGCCGTGGTCGGGCGGATCCATATTGATCATCATCCGGCGCAGCGGTCCGAGCAGTTGCGGTGTCGCGTCGTAGATCTGGGTCAGCCCGCGGCTGGACGAGAAGAGCCGTGGCGTGCGCAGTACGACCTGCGCCTCGGCGTGGCGCAGCACGGCCCAGAAGCCGGGGCCGGGTGCGAGATGGTCGACGGCGGGTTCCTCGACCCACACCGCGGCGGCCGCCTGCCGCAGCCTGGCGAACGCCTCGTGCGGCACGCCGCGCACGTAGCTGTCGGGATGGAAGATGGCCGTGGTGTCGTCGATATCGTTGCGGGTCATGGGGATACCTCGGCGAGCGCGATGTTGTGGTTGAAGCGGAACATGTTGTCCGGGTCGCAGCGCGCCTTGACCGCGGCGAGCCGGGCGAGGCGGCGGTCGTCCCAGCACGCGCGCACCCGATCGGTGTCCTCGTCGTCGCCGACGAGGTTCAGATAGGTGTTGCCGTGGCTGAATGCGCGCAGCGTGCGGCCCGCCGCCCTGGCCCAGTCGCGGCAGCGTTCGGTGTCGGCGGGGTCCTGCCACTGACCCATCACGTGGATCAGCCAGCTCTCCGCGCGTTGTGCGAAAGCGGTTGCGTCCGTTGGGATTCTGGTCGGTGCGGCGTTGAAAGGGATCACCTCGACGATCGAATGCCCCGACGGCAAGGTGGCGCCGATCTCGGCGACGGCATCGATTTCCGCGGTGCCGAAGGCGGGCAGATATTCGCCGGTCCAATAGTTGAGGCCGCCGAAGGGGTTGAGCGGATCCAGCAGCGACTGCACGCTCGCGTAGTCCATCGGCGCGACGAAGTCGACGATCGGCGTGCCGAACGCGCGGATCGGCTGGATCGCCTCGGCGCCCGCCTCGGCCGTGCCCGCGTACCGGACGAAGATGCCGATCACCCGTTTTCCGATGTGTTCGGCCGGAAAGACGGGGATCGGCGGCACATGCTGGAAGATCGCGTCGGCGCTGAGCTCCTCCGGCGCGTCGGCGATGAAATCGCGCAGGAAGGCCAAAACCTCGGCGGCCCGGTCTATCGGGTAGGCGATGAGCCCGCCGTAGACGGTGGTCACCGGGTGGGCCCGGAATTCGAAAGAGGTGACGACGCCGAAGTTCCCGCCGCCGCCGCGCAGCGCCCAGAACAGTTCCGCGTCTTCGGTTTCGCTGGCCCGCACCAGCGAACCGTCGGCGGTGACGATATCGGCCGACAATAGGTTGTCGCAGGTGAGGCCGTACTTTCGTTGCAGCATGCCCATGCCGCCGCTGAGCGTGAGCCCGGCTATCCCGGTTTTGGACACCTGCCCGCTCGGGGTGGCGAGCCCGTACAGCTGGGTTTCGCGGTCCAGATCGCCGAGCGTCGCACCGCCCTGGACGCGGACGGTGCGCCGCAGCGGATCGGCGCGGACGCCCCGCATCATGGACAGGTCGACGAGCAGCCCGCCGTCGCAGGTGCCGTGCCCGGCCACGCTGTGCCCGCCGCCGCGGATCGCGACCGGCAGCCCCTCCGCGACGGCGAATCGCAGGGCGGCGCGGACGTCGGCTGCGCCGATACAGCGGACGATGAGCGCGGGCTTGCGGTCGATGAGCCCGTTGTGCACCGCGCGGGCCCGGTCGTATCCCGGCTCGCCGGGAACGATGACGGTACCGGCCAATCCGGCACGAAATGGCTGAATCACGTTGTCGTCCATGGGTTCTCCAGATTCAGGCCGAGACGGCGGGCAATTGGTCGAGGAAGGTGCGCAACCGCTCGTCGGGCAGTTCGGCGTCGGTGAGCGTGCCGTCGCGGAAGGACTGGTAGGCCGAGAGATCGAAATGCGCGTGGCCGGTGACGAGCAAGAGGATCGTTTTCGCGGCGCCCGTCTCCCGGCAGCGTTCGGCCTCGTCGAGGCAGGCGGCGACGGCGTGATTGGATTCGGGTGCGGGCAGGATGCCCTCCGCCGCGGCGAAACGCACTCCGGCGGTGAAACATTCGCGCTGCGACTTGGCGACCGCCTCGATCAGCCCGGTGTGGTAGGCGTACGAAATCAGCGGTGACATACCGTGATAGCGCAGCCCGCCCGCGTGGATCGCCTCGGGTACGAACGCGTGCCCGACGGTGTACATCTTCATCAGCGGCGTCAGCCCCTGCGAATCGCCGTGGTCCCAGGCGTAGCGGCCGCGGGTCAATGCCGGGCATGCGGTGGGTTCCACCGCGAGCGCGCGGATATCCCGCCCGCCCGTTAGCTTTTCGCGCAGGAACGGAAAGGCGAGCCCGCCCATACTCGATCCGCCGCCGACACAGCTGATCAAGACGTCCGGGTAGTCATCGGCCAACGCGAATTGCTTCAGCGCTTCCTCGCCGATGACGGTCTGGTGCAGCAGAACATGTCCGGCGGTGCTGCCGAGCGCGTACCCGACCGCCGGATCGGCGAGCGCGACCTCGACCGCCTCGCTGACCGCCAGCCCGATGCTGCCGCGGGTATTGCCATCGGCCTGGGCGCGGCGGCCGGTTTCGGTCACCGCCGACGGGCTGCGGTGCACGGTGGCGCCGAACGCCTCCATGAGCACCTTGCGGTAGGGCTTCTGATCGTAGGAGCTGCCGGTCCACCACACCTCGCAGCCGACACCGAACTGGGCGCAGGCGAAGGCGAGCGCCGCACCCCACTGACCGGCTCCGGTCTCGGTGGTGAGCCGTTCGATACCCGCCGCCTTGTTGTAGAACACCTGTGGCACAGCGGTATTCACCTTGTGCGAGCCCGTGGGGCTGACGCCCTCGTACTTGTAGTAGATGCGGGCGGGCGTGTCGAGCAGGCGTTCCAGCGCTCGGGCCCGGAAGAGGGGTGTCGGCCGCCAAAGCCGGTAGATGTCCCGGACGACGGATGGGATCTCGATGTATCGCTGCGTCGACCCGTCCTGTTCGAGTAGGCCGATCGCGGAGAGGCTGGTCATCTCCCGCGCGGTCATCGGTTGGTGGGTTCGCGGATGCAGTGGACGCGGCGGGCGTTCCGGTAGGTCGGCGACGATGTTGTACCAGTGGGTCGGCAGCTCCGACTCGTCGAGCAGGTACTTGACCTGGTCGGTCATCACAATCTCCGGTATCGAAAGTGGTTGCTAGCGCGCGGGTGTCACGGCCATGGGACGGTTCGGGGCGCCGTTGCCGAGCCGCTGTCCGCGCAGGAAGCGTTCGAACTTCTCGTGGAAGTCGTCGGGTGCGCGCATCCGCAGGCCGCGCTCGCGGTCCACCAGGGCGTGCCCGGACCTGGCCTCGGCGAGCAGTTGACCGCCCTTGCGGCGGTAGATCTCGTAGTGGCAGTCCAGCCGTGCGGTGGGTGTCGTCGCCCAGGTCCTGATGACGATCTCGTCGAGGTACCGGGCCGACGCGTGGTAGCGGATGTGGAATTCGGTGGTGGTGATCAGGTAGTTCCAGAAGTCGACGCCGACCGCGAGGGCGAACGCCTCCCGGCCGAGATCGCACCAGGCCATGTAGTTGCCGTAGTAGGCGTGCTGCTGGCCGTCGCATTCGGACCAGCGGACGGTGGTGCTGGTTTCGACGTAACCCCAGCGCATCACCTTCGGCGCCGATTCGACCCAACGTGGCATATGTCCTCCTCGGTCTCGCCGAACGCGCGCGATACGGTGCACGGCGGACGAATCCCTGAATCTCCGGCCCGAATTCGGGTGCGCTGAACTTCGCGTCGGGAGTTCGGTCCGCACCGGCTCGGGTCGTGTTGAATGGAGAATGCTGGAATTCTCCGAATTTGTCAATGGAGCCCCATTTTCTGGGGCAGAATAATTGGTATACCTACTCGAGGTTTAATATGTATAACACCAGCTAGACGAGGGTTCTTGCGCAAATATTTCACATATCATTTATTGTGCGAAAGACGCTGGCCAGAAAGCTTTGATCTTTCCTTCATCGGTGTTTCCCAGCGACTTCCAAGAATATTCGACCGCTTGACATCGTCGTTTTCGTATTTCTAGACTCGGGTACGCCGACCGGCGATTCGATAATTGTCCGTAAGTTATGTCGCCGGTTGGTCATTTCGGTAAATCTGGGGGTTTTCGCCTTGACATCGAACCAACTCGCGCCGCGCTGGCGGACCGCCGGTAATCGCCTCGCCGTCGACGGCATGGGCGCCCGCCGGATCCACCGGGCCGGAATCGACCTCGGCGATGTCGAGCGCATCGGCGTCACGGTCCGGCGCCGCGGCGACGACCTGGCCCAGCGCGTGTGCACCACCGCCGAACTGGCCGCGCTGGACGATCCGATCGCCGGGCTGACCGCCCTGTTCAGCATGAAGGAAAGCGTGGTGAAGGTGCTCGGTGGCATGCCGCGCGGCGGGCGCTACGCCGATATCGAAATCGGCCCGGCCGCCGAGGTCCGGCCGATCGCGCTGCGCGGCGAATTCGCCAGGTGGGCGGACCGGAACGCGGTGACGATCGTCGCGGGATATGCCGAGGTCGCGCCCCGGCTCCTGCTCTCGTGGGCGCTGGCATCGACCGAGGACGGCGCGCGATGAACCCGATCGAGCCCGCATTCGTCTTCCCCGGACAGGGCAGCCAATATCCGGGCATGGGCCGCGAGCTGGCCCGCTGCGATGCGGCGGCGCTGCGGCTGATACCGATGGCCGAAGAGATCAGCGGGCTGCCGGTCACGGAGCTGCTGCACCGGGCCGACGCGGCGACCATCGCCGATCCGGCGATCGCGCAGCTGCTGGTCTTCGTCTCGTCGTCGGTGCTGTACACCCACCTGACCGGGCTCGGCTACCGGCCGAGCGCGGTCGCCGGGCACAGCCTCGGCGAATATTCGGCGCTGGTGGCCTGCGGCGGCCTCGAGTGGACGGACGCGCTGGCGCTGGTGGTCGCCCGCGGTCGCGCGATGGCCGATGCGGCCGCCGACGCGCCCGGCGCAATGGCCGCGGTGGTCGGCCTGCCGATGCCGGAGGTGCTGCGGCTCTGCGCCGACACGCGGGCCGACGAGGTCGCGGTGCCTGCCAATATCAACTCCGACCGGCAGGTCGTCGTCTCCGGCTCGCCCGAGGTGATCGACCGCGTGGTCGCGACGGCGAAATGTCGAGGAGCGTTGCGCGCCAAGCGATTACCGGTCGGCGGCGCCTACCACTCACCGCTGATGGACGAGGCCGAAACGGCGTTCGCGGCGCGGCTGCTCGTCGCGCCGCTGCGCCCGCCGCGGCTGCCGTTCGTCTCCAGCGTCACCGCGGACTGGGTCGCCGATGTCGCCGCCTACCGCGCCGAGCTGCTGCGCCAGATGACCAGCCCGGTGCGGTGGCGCGACACCTTCCGCACCATGTTCGACGCGGGCATCCGCACGTTCGTCGAGGTCGGTCCCGGCCGGACGCTCACCGGACTCGATCGGGAGATGAATCGCGACGCCCGTCATCTCACCGCGCAGGAGGCGCTGTACTCCCGCGCGATCATCGGCGAAGGCGCGGTGCGGCGATGAGCGTGCGGGACCGGATCGCGCTGGTGACCGGCGCGACGAAAGGGATCGGCCTGGCGATCGCGCGGGACCTGGCCGCCGAGGGCGCGACCGTCCTGCTCAACTACCGCTCCGACACCGAGCGTGCCGAACAGGCGCTGCTGCAGGTCGCGGCCGTCGGTCCGAAGGCGGAGCTCATCCAAGCCGACGTCGCCGACCCCGACGCGGTCGCGGCGATGTTCCGGCGGATTCGCGCCGACCACGGCCGGCTCGACCTGTTCGTCAACAACGCCGGAATCACCGCCGACGGCTACGCGCTGATGCTGGGCGACGCGAAATGGCAGCGCGTCATCGGCACCGATCTCACCGGCGCATTCCTGTGCTGTCGCGCCGCCGGGCGGCTGATGGTCCGGCAGCGCGGCGGCGCGATCGTCGTGGTGAGCTCCACCAGTGCCGTGAATGCTCCTGCGGGCCAAGCGAATTACGCGGCCGCGAAGGCGGGTCTGCAGGCGATGGTCCGGGTGCTCGCCAAGGAGTTCGGCGAGCACGGCGTCCGGGTGAATGCCGTGCTGCCCGGCTTCGTCGACACCGCGATGACCCGCGGCATGCCGGGTGACCAACTCGCCAACTACCTCGCCCACGTGCCGCTCGGGCGGATCGGCCGCCCCGAGGATGTGGCGGCCCCGGTGCGCTTCCTGCTCGACGACGAGCAGAGCGCGTACGTCACCGGTGCCTCGCTACTCATCGACGGCGGACTCACCGCATGAAATCACCAGGAGGACAACGACAATGGCCATGACACTCACCGAGGCCCGGGCCCGCGGCGACGCCCGCGACGAACTGTGCGGACAGGTCAAGCGACTGCTGGTGGAGCGGCTCGCGCTGGAGATCGAACCCGAATTGATCGGCGACGATCAGCCGCTGTTCGGCCGCGGGCTCGAGCTCGACTCCATCGACACCCTCGAGCTGGCGATGGCGATCGAGGACGAATTCGGTGTCGTCATCACCGATGACGAGACCGAGATCCTGATGTCGCTGAACCGGCTCGTCGATCACGTCGAGGCGAACCGCACGTGAGTGAGCCGTTGACCGCCGACGACGTACTCCGGCTGCTGCCGCACCGGCATCCGTTCTTCCTGCTGGACCGGGTGACCGAGCTGGAGCCCGGTGTCCGTGCGGTGGCCATCAAGAACATCAGCGCCGCCGACGGCGTGCTCGCCGGGCATTTCCCGGGCCGGATGCTCTATCCGGGCGTCCTGCTCGTCGAATGCGTCGCCCAGCTCGCGGCGGTGATCTACGGGACGGGTGCGCTGGCCGCGGCGGGCGCGGACCTCGGGGACGTCGCCGAGCGGGTCGGCTATCTGGCCGAGATCAAACAGACGAAATTTCTCAAGACCGTCACCCCGGGCGATCAGGTGGTGATCCGGGCCCAGAGCGGACCGCGGCTTGGCCGCTTGATCTCCGTGCAGGGCCAGGCATCGGTCGGCCGCGACGTGGTGATGACCACCCGGCTCGTGGTGACCGACCGGGACGACACCGATGGCAGCGGGCAAGGAGCACGCAGATGAAAACAGATATCGATGTGAGCACCGGTTACCGGGCACTGCGCCACGGCACCGGTCTGCTCGACCACGCGGGCACCGGCCTGTTCCGGGTGGCCGGTCCGGGGGCCGGGAAATTCGTCGGCACGGCATCGTCGCGCAACGCCGACTTCCTGCTGGAGGGTCAGATCGCGGTGGCGCTGCTGCTGCGCGCGAACGGCACGGTCGTCGCGGAGGCGCTGATCCACTGTGACGGCGCGGAATACCTGCTCGAGGTGTGGCCAGCGCAGCGGGATGCGGCTGCCGAACATCTGCGTTCCCTCGCCGAGACCGTGCCGGACGTGACCGTCACCGATGTCGGCGAGCGGTACCGGGTCCTGGCGGTCGAGGGGCCCGAGTCGTATCGGATCGCCAAGAAGTACCTGTCGTTCCCCATCTCCTCGATGGCCTACCGCAGCTTCGCGGTCGAGCGGTGGAACGACGCCGACCTGCTGATCTCCCGTACCGGCGTCACCGGCGAATACGGCTACAAACTGCATGCGCCCGCCGAGGCGGCGGACGAGCTGTCGGCCGAACTCGCCGAACTCGGTGCGCAGCGGGCCGGACCGGACGCGCTCGATATCTGCCGGATGGAGATGCGCTTCGTCAACCTGGAACGCGAGGGCGGTCCCGACCCGTTCACGCCGTTCGATGTCGGATTGCAGTGGATGGTCGATTTCCAGCACGAATTCCTCGGAAGGGATGCGGCGCTGCGGATCTGGGAGCAGGGGCCGGAACGATCGCCGATCTGCTGGAAGGCGGATGCGAGCGTGACCGCCGTCCCGGAGCGTGGTGCGCCGCTGCTCATCGGTGGGATCGTGGTCGGCGCGGTCTCGCACGCGGTCTGGTCGCCATCGCTGGAGCGGGTCATCGGCACCGCGCGGGTCGACCGCGCGGTGGCGGCCTCCGGCGTCGAATTCCTGATCGACGACGCGCAGGCGCGCAGCATCTCCGCGCCGTTCCTGGTGCCGTCCAGCTTCGGCCGTCCGCTGGAGTAGTGATGACGACGCGCAGCGAAGAACGGGTTGCGGTCACCGGACTGGCGATCAGCTGCTCACTCGGCACCGACACCGAGACGGTGTGGCGGGCGATCCGCGAGGGACGGCGCGGGATCCGGCTGCTGCGCCGGTTCGACGTGCCGACGCTGAGCTGCCGGTACAGCGGTGAAATGGATGAGGTGCCGATTCCGGCCCGGCGTCCGCGCGGGCGGCTGGACCGGGCGAGCAGGCTGGCCCTCGCGGTCGCGGACGAGGCGGTCGGCGCGGCCGGGCTCGATATCGCCGCGCTCGACCCGTACCGGATCGGTGTCGCGCTCGGCACCTCGGTGGGCGGGTTGGACGAGGGGGAGCGGTTCCATCGGGAATTCCTCGACGGCGGCGCGCCCGCCGCGCGCAGACATCACCTGCTGGTCTATCCGCTCTACACGGCGGCCGATGCGGTGAGCGCCGCGTTCGGATTGCGTGGTCCCAAGGCGGTTATCTCCAATGCCTGTGCGGCAGGGGCGAATTCGATCGGCTACGCGGTGGATATGATCCGCGAGGACCGCGCCGACGCGATGCTGGCCGGCGGCGTCGACGTGCTGGACATCCTGTCGATGGCCGGATTCTCCAGCCTCGACGCGCTCGATCCCGAACCCTGCGCACCCTATTCGCGCAGTACGGGCCTGAACCTGGGCGAGGGCGCGGCGATGCTGATGCTGGAGGCGGAATCGGCGGCGCGGGCGCGCGGCGCGACCATCATCTGCTATCTGCAGGGATACGCGTTGACCAGCGACGCCCACCACGCCACCGCGCCGGAACCCGGTGGCAGCGGCGCGCTGCGGGCGATGCGGGGCACGCTGGCTCAGGCCGGGCTCGCCCCGGACGCGGTCGACTACATCAACGGCCACGGCACCGGCACACCGGCGAACGACAGCGCCGAGCGCAAGGCGATCGACACCCTCGTCGGCGCGGCGTCGCGAACACCGGTGAGCAGCACCAAATCTCAGGTTGGTCATATGCTCGGCGCCGCGGGCGCGATCGAGGCCGCGGTGTGCGCGCTCGCGCTGCGCGATCAGGTGTTGCCGCCCACCATCAATGTCGCCGATCCGGCGGCGCAGAGCCGGGATATCGTGCCGAATCGGGCGCGTCCGGCCGCCGCGGATGTGGTGCTGTCGAATTCGTTCGCCTTCGGCGGCAACAACTGTTCGCTGCTGTTGACCCGCCGCCCGTACGAGGTCCCGCGGCGGCCGGATCGCCGGGTCGTGCTGACCGGCGCGGGTGTGGTTTCGCCGATCGGATTGGGCCGCAGCGGTTTTCAAGACGCGCTGCGGGCGGGCGCGACCGGCATCGCCCCGGCCCGATCGATCGACACCGGCGGCTGCGGCAGCAAGCTGGTCGCGGAGATCACCGATACCGGCTACCGCGCCTACGTGGATCGGTCCTACGCGCGCAGGCTCGATCAGCTCGGACTGCTGGTGCTGTCCGCCTCGCGGATGGCGCTCGACGACGCCGGACTCAAGATCACCCGGGCGAACAGCGAGCGGGCTGGCATGGTGTTCGGCACATACACCGGTCCGCTGGAGACGGTCGGCGCGCTCACCCGCACCATCCAGACCAGCGGTCCGCACAAGGTCAGCCCGCGGCTGTTCCCGAATTCGGTGATGAACGCCGCCGCCGGGCATGCCTGTCTATCCCTGCAATTGAAGGGGCCGCTGTCCACGCTGGCCACTGGAACCGCTTCCGGCGCATTGGGTTTGGGCTACGCGGTGGATCTGGTGCGGCGTGGGGCCGCCGAGGTGATGCTCGCGGTGGCCGCCGACGAGCTGACCTCGCTGCTACACCTCGGATACGACCGGCTCGGCCTGCTCTCCAACGGCGGCCCCCGGCCGTACGACATGGCCAGGGACGGCTGTGTGCTCGGTGCGGGCAGCGTCGCGCTGATCGTCGAATCGCTGGAGCACGCGTTGGAGCGCGGCGCGACGATCCTGGCGGAGGTGACCGGTCAGGCCGTCACCTCTGACGCTTACCGGATAGCGGGCAACGAGCCGTCCGGGCTGGCGTGGGCGGAGAGCTTCCGCCGCGCACTGACCGACGCCGGCCTGTCCGCCGACGAGGTTTGCGCGGTATACGGTGACGCCCGCGGGATGCGAGTGCTGGATCAGGCCGAGGCAAGGGCCATCGCCGCGGTGTGGCCCGGCGGCGGCGTGCGGGTGGCGAATCTGTCCGGGCAGGTCGGTCACGTGCACAGCGTGACGCCGCTGCTCTCGGCGGTGGCCGCGCTGGAAACCTGTGCGACCGGCTGGGTGCCCCGGGTGTACGCGCTGAGCGATCCGGTACCCGAATTCGCCGGGCACCCGGGCTATTTCGCCGGGGCGGCCGATCCCCCGGGGCCGTGCGTGATCTCGGCGGCCAATTGGGGCGGGACATACGCGACCGTCATCGTCGGACCGTACCGGTGAACGTCACCTACGAGATCTGCTCGCTCGCCGACCTGCCCGGCCGGGCGGACCCGCTGTGGCGGGAGTGGCTGACCGCGGCGGAACTCGCCTACTGCAACGGTTTTCGGCGCGTCGAGGAGCATCTGGCGGTCCGGCTGCTGGCCAAGCGCGCGGCGGCCCGGGCGCTCGATCGGACCGAGGTGCCGTGGACCGACCTCGCGGTGCTCCGATCGCCGGACGGTCCGCCGAGGCTGGTCGCGCGCGGTGAACTGGACCGGGTGCCCGGGATCTCGCTGACCCACGCGGGCGGTCACGCGGCGGCCATCGCCTGGCTGACGGGGGAGCGCTGATCGTATGACGGGTGCGGCAGTCGCGATCGTCACCGGCGCGGCCGGTGGCATCGGGCGCGCCATCGCCGCTGAATTCGCCACGGTGGGAACGGGTCTCGTGCTGGGCGATATCGATGCCGAGGCCTGTGCCCGCACCGCTGCGGCGATCACCGCCGAGGTGCCCGCCGCCCGCGTCGTCGCCGCCGGGTTGGATGTCACGTCCGCCGGTGACTGGGACCGGATCGTCCGGCTGGCCCGGCGCCGCTTCGGCTATCCGTCGGTCCTGGTCAACAATGCCGGGGTACTCGGCATACACGGGCTGACCGGGGTGTCGGAGGCCGAATGGCAGCGGGTCGTCGACGTCGGTCAGCGCGGTACCTGGCTCGGTATGCGGGCGGTCGCGCCGTCGATGAGCCTGGCCGGGGGCGGCGCGATCGTCAACGTCGGTTCCGTGCTCGGTCTGGTCGGCACCGGCGCCGCCTTCGCCTACAGCGCGGCCAAGGGGGCGGTGCGGGCGATGACGGTGTCGGCGGCGATCGAGCTTGCGCCGCTTGGTATCCGGGTGAATGCCGTATCTCCCGGTTTGGTGCACACCCCGATGACCGACGGGCTCCCGTCCGGCTTCGTCTCCGCGTTCATGGCGGCAACTCCGTTGGGCCGCAAGGCGAATGCGGTTGAGGTCGCGCGCGTCGTGCGGTTCCTCGCCTCGGACGAGGCGTCCTACGTCACCGGCGCCGAACTACCGGTGGACGGCGGGTACACCGCCCGATGACCTTCGCCGACAACATCTTTCACAGCCCAGGAGGCTTTCGTGTGCGGTATCACCGGTTGGGTCGACTGGCATCGTGATCTCACCATGTCGGGTGAGGTCGTCGACGCCATGACCGAAACGCTCGCCTGTCGTGGCCCGGACGCGCGCGGCACGTGGCTTTCCCCGCGCGCGGCGGTCGGGCACCGGCGGCTCGCGGTCATCGATATCGATGGCGGCGCGCAGCCGATGATCGCCGAACGCGGCGGCCGCCCCGTCGTGCTCACCTATAGCGGCGAGGTGTACAACTATCGCGAGCTGCGTGCCGAATTGCGTTCTCGGGGGCACTATTTCGATACGGAGTCGGATACCGAGGTGGTGCTGCGCGCCTACCTCGAGTGGGGTGCGGATTTCGTCACCCGGCTCAACGGCATGTTCGGCCTGGCGATCTGGGATGCGTGGCGGCAGGAACTGCTGCTGGTGCGCGACCGGCTCGGCGTGAAGCCGCTCTACTACCACGAATACGACGGCGGGGTGATCTTCGGCTCGGAACCCAAAGCGCTGCTGGCCAATCCGGTCTTCGACGCGATACTCGACGATGCCGGGCTGGTGCGGTTGTTCGCGCTGTTCGGCACCGCGACACCGGGCGAGGGCGTGCTGCGCGGTCTGCGCGAGGTGCGGCCGGGCACCCTGGTCCGGATCAGCCGCGAGGGTACGCGGCATTCGCGGTATTGGGAGTTGGTCAGCGCGCCACATCCCGACGACGCGGCGACAACGGTGCGGCGGGTACGCGAGCTGCTCGCGGATACCGTTGCGCATCAGCTGGTTTCGGATGTTCCGCTGTGTGCGCTCGTCTCCGGCGGTGTCGACTCCAGCGCCATCGCCGCGCTCGCCGCCGACCGGATGGGCGGTGCGAAGTTGTCCACATACGCGGTCGATTTCCGGGACAGCGAACGGGATTTCGCGGCGGATGTGGCGCGGCCGAGCCGGGACGCCCCGTTCGTGCGCGAGCTGGTCGCGCATATCGGCTCGCACCACACCGACGTCGTGCTGGACACGCCGGATCTGCTCACCGTGCAGGATATCGCCAGCCGCGCCCGCGACCTGCCCTGCCTCGGCGATCTGGACGCGTCGCTGTATCTGCTGTTCCACGCCATCGCCGGGCGTTCGACGGTGGCGCTCTCGGGTGAGTCCGCGGACGAGGTATTCGGCGGCTACTGGTGGTTCCACGACGAAAACGCCCGTCGGCGTGCCGGTTTCCCGTGGTCGATGGATGATGTCGGCTTCGCGGCCGTACTGTCGCCCGCGATCAAGGACCGGATCGATCCCGGGGAGTACGTCCGTGAGCATTACGCCGAGGCGCTGGCCGAGGTGCCGCGCCTGGCCGGGGAAAGCGATGCGGAGCGGCGTTCGCGGGAAATGATGTACCTGGGCCTCACCCGCTTCCTGCCGGTGTTGCTCGACCGCAAGGACCGGATGAGCATGGCGGTCGGGCTCGAGGTGCGGGTGCCGTTCTGCGATCACCGGCTGGTCGAGTACCTGTGGAATGTGCCGTGGCGGATGAAGGCCGATGGCGCGCCGAAAGCCTTGCTGCGCAAGGCCGTCGCGGACCTGCTGCCCGACGCGCTGGTGTGGCGGCCGAAGAGTCAGTACCCGGCCACCGTCGACCCGGACTACGACGCCACCGTCCGCGCCCGCGCGCGTCTGCTGCTGAGCGGGGAGTCGGCGGTCGGTCCGCTGCTCGACGCGCAGCGGGTGCACGCCCTGGTGGACGGCAGCAGCAAACGCCCGCCGTGGATGCAGCGGCTGGCGCTGGCCTACCTGTGGCAGATCGACCGCTGGCTGCGCGCATACGACGTGCGGGTGACGGTCTGAGAAGGAGTGCAATGATGACCGCGCGCCCGACCCTGATGTTGTTCGTCGGCGCCCGAGGTATCCGGGTCGCCGACACCTGCGCCGCGCTCGCGCCGCTCGCCGAGGTGGTGCTCGTGACCAGCGACCGGATCGTATCTCGGCGCGCGGATCGGCTCGCGGACGCCGCCGAGACCGTGCGCGATATCGTCGTCGTGCCGACCACCGGCGAAATACTCACGCGGGCAAGGGAATACGCCCGCGCCAAACCGGTGGACGGCGCATTGACCTTCAGCGACGATCTGGTCGAGGTGACCGCCGCCTTCGCCGCCGAGCACGGATTGCCGGGTTTGGGTGGGCCCGCGGCGATGGTGTGCTACCGCGACAAATTCGCGCAGCGGCGGGCGCTGGCCGCGGCCGGTGTTCCGGTGCCGCCGTTCCATCTGTTGCGCGAACCGGCCGATGTCGATGCGGCGCTGGCGGCGGTGCCGTTGCCCGCGATACTCAAGCCGACCCGGGGCAGCGGCGGTGCGCTCGCCTTCGTAATCTCGCGGCCCGAGGAGCTGGAACCGGTGCTGCGCGAATCGCTTTCGGGGGTGGCGGATGCGGGCGCCGCCGTCGAATCCGGAACCGAATTCCTCCTCGAGGGTCTGCTGGTAGGCGATAATTGGCATGGCACAACGGATTTCGCGCCCTACGTGAGCGTCGAGTCGATCGGCGGCCGAGGCGAGATCGCGCATCTCGCGGTCACCGACCGGTTCCCGGTCGCGCCGCCCGCGCTGGAGACCGGCATGGTGCTGCCCTCCTCGCTGCCCGCCGGGCGGCGCGCCGAAGTCGTCGACGCGGCGGATAAGGCGTTGCGCGCCTTGGGGTTCGATACCGGCCTCGCGCACACCGAGCTGATGCTCACCGCCGACGGGCCTCGGGTGATCGAGGTCAACGCGCGGGCGGGCGGTGCGCTGCCCTATCTGTTCCCGCTGGTGTCGTCGGTGGATCTGACGCGTGAGGCGGGCCGGGTCGCGCTCGGCCTGCCGCCACGGCGGGAGGCCGAGTTCGGCGGGTACGGGGTGTTCGTCGCGCCGCAGCATCCGGTCGGCGCGCGGGTGCGGCGGGTCGATGGTTTGGCGGCCGCGGCGCGGGTACCCGGGGTGCGCGCAGTGATCCCGCTGGCCGCGGAGCCTGGGCATACCGTGGATTTTCGGCAGACGATGATCGCGGTGGTGCTCGGCGTCGCCGCGACCGCGCCGGACGCGGCGCGATTGTGGCGCGAGGTGATGGATACGATTCGGCCCCAGTACCGGGAGGCGAATATGCCGGATCACTATCACCGCACGCCGATGCGTGGAATCGCCGGTGCATGCTGATATTCGGCGGTGGGAATGGATGCGGTGCGGTTGCCCGAATAATGTATCGGCCGCTGATCGGGTAAAGCGTAAATAAAATTCAAATCGTGGTCGATGCATTTTCGGCGTGTTTACCGGGCTGGATCGATTTGCGTGGTTGATCAGCAAGATCATGTAATTCGACACGACTTCGGTGCACCCATCCGTACTTATGGACAGTTGGTCATCGGACCAACTTTCTGTCACGTCACGCCGGGTTTGCTGAAACACATTCGACCTTGTGTTCGTGACAGAAATTTTCGCCTCGAGCGGGTCACTGAGCGATACGGATGCCCTCAGTATTCTGGGATGCTGGCGGTGTTTGAATGGGTGTAAATTCGGGCACGAACGATATGTCGGCGAACCGGGGGGACGGAGGTCGCCGACCCAAGCGGAACGAGGAATGTCCGTGGCGCGAAGCAGTACCGGGGAGGAAGCCGACGGATGGAAGTGATAATTCTCAACTGGCCCGCCGAGGCACGGGAACGCGACCGCTACAAGCGAATGGGTGTGCCGATCATCCTCGTTGGAGCGGATTCGGCGCCGCCGCCCGGCCTCGGCATGCTCGAAGACTATGTGCGGCAACCGATTGCCCCGGAAGATCTGCGCTCCCGGGTCGAGGCGCTGGAAACGCTTGCGCGAGCGACGATTCCGGTGGTGGACGGTGCCGGCGTGCTGCGCTTCGGCGGCGGCTGGCTTTCGCTGTCGGCGGCCGACGCGCGAATGATGGAGGTGCTGGTGGATTCCTTCCAGTCGGTGGTGTCGCGAGCGGATCTGATCGAGGCGGGCTGGCCGGAGTCGCCGCCGAAGCGCAATGCGGTGGACCTGCGAATCTTCAGACTGCGCAAGCGCATTCGTCCGCTCGGCCTGTCGATCTGCACGGTCTGGGCCAAGGGCTACCTCCTGGACCGGGTGCCCGCCTGAACCCGGTCGGCGGCGAGCGCGGCGAGCGTGGCGACGCTCTGTGCGGCCTGTTCGTTGACGGCGGCGGTGAAATGCAGACCCATCGTGTCGAGCGCGTGGTGCGGCACCGACGGCTCGTGGATGATGCGGGTGCCGCCGTCCGGCCGCGCGGTCAGGTAATGGCCGTACCAAACCCAAACATCGTGTGCTACTTCGATTTCCATGGTGAACGAGATCGGATCGGTCACCGTACCGATGCGCATCGGCCGCACCGCGCCGTCGGCCATGCGCAGCTCGCCGGTGCCGCCGGTGGCGAACGTGCCTCGCGCGGCGGCGACACCGGCCAGCCACTCCGGCCAGGACTCGATGTCGGCGTAACGCTCCCACACCTGCTCCCGCGGCGCGCTGCTGTCGGCGAGCGGGGTTCCGCGCCACCGGGATACGGTCGGCCGCACCTCGATATAGCCCAGATCCTCCGGCATCGGATACCGTTTGGCGATATCGACGGCCTCGTCCATATCTTTGCAGGTGATGAGGTAGAAACCGTTGAGCGCCACCGGGTTCGGGCTCGCGGGCCCGGGTACGGCGACGGATTCGCCGTCGCCGGTGGGGCGGACGGTCACGGTGGCGGCGACGGGCTCCAGCGCGTGCGAGGTGACGATCCTGGTGCGCGCCTTGACCGTCTTGTTGAATTCGACATGCCGATTCATCAGTGGCTCCGGATCGTTCGCCATGATCTCGGCCATCTGGGCGTCGTCGCTGTAGAACAGCAGCAGGTATTCCATGGGTGGTTCATTCCGTTCGATCGGCGGACGGCAGTGGATTTCCCGCGGGCGCCAGGCGGTGTTCGAGGCTGCGGCGGACCGGATGTCCCGCCGCGGCGACCAGCACGCCGACGGTGACGATGAGCCACACCGGCCCACCGAGGTCGAGCACCAGGATCACCACGAACGCGTCGAACAGCGCGATGAGATTGAAGCCGAGGTGGGATACGTATTCGCGGCTCGGCGCCCCGCCGCGGGCGGGACGGACCCGGCAGGCCTCGGTCGACCGCCAGATCATGTAGAAGCCGAGCACCAGGAAGGCCGAGTAGAGCGTCTGCGCGGTGCCGTCGAGCCGGGACCATTCGGCGGCGATCGGCAGCGCGAGGAAAACGATGGTGCCGATCAACGTCCACAGATGCGGCGGACACAGCGCGCTCCGGCGTAGTGCCGCGATGCCGGTGCCGAAGGATGCGACGCCGAACGCGGCATGCAGATAGATCAGGACGGTATGCAACACGGCAGGGCTCTTTTCCGTCTCGGTTATCCCACTGTGCTAGGTCCTCCTCCAGCATCGACCACCCACAGTGGGATGTCAATAGTTCGTTGACATCCCACTGTGTCATATCTAGCCTCGATGTATAGACCTTCCACAGTGTTGGGTTATTCGCGGGGAGGAGCCCTGCCCGATGTCCAGAACCGCATCGCATCGAATGTCCTCGTCACGGCCGGGCGCGGCCCGGCGCCGGTGGTTCGCTGTGCTCGTGATCGCCGTCTGGCTCGCGGCGGGCGGACTGCTCAGCGTGCTCGGGGGCAAGCTCAGTGATGTCGTCACCACCGGAAGCGCGAATTACCTACCGGCGGCGGCCGATTCGAAGACGGTCGACAAGCTGAACGAGCGGTTCGGCGAGGCGCAGAGCTCGCCGGCGGTGGTGGTCTACCAGCGGGACGGCGGGCTCACCGACGCCGACCTCACCGCGGTCAGGACGCAGACGGACCGGATCGGCGCCCGATTCCACGACGTACTCACCGGACCCGTTGTCGGCCCGATGATTTCGGCCGACGGCAAGGCGGCCGAGGTGATCGTGCCGTTCGCCGGATCGGATAGCGCGGCGGCCGGGCACGTACCCGACCTGCGCGGACTGCTGGCGGCGGACGGCGGGCTCGCCGTGCACATCACCGGCCCGGCGGGCGGCGCGGTCGACCTGCAGAACGCGACCGGCGGTATCGACGTGATGCTGGTGCTGGTCACCGTCGCGGTGATTCTGGTGATCCTGGTCGCGGTCTACCGCAGCCCGCTGCTGCCGTTGCTCGTGCTCGTAGTCGCCGGGCTCGCACTGGAATCCGCGCAGGGCGTGCTCTATCTCCTTGTCCGGCACGGTGTGCTGGCGCTCGGCTCGGAGGTGCAGGGCATCTTCAACGTCCTGGTGCTCGGCGCCGCAACGGATTACGCGCTGCTGCTGGTGTCGCGGTACCGGGAGGAATTGCGCGAACGGGATGACCGTTTCGAGGCCATGCGGGTGGCCTGGCGTCGCTCGCTCGGCCCGATCGCGGCCAGCGGCGGCACGGTGGCCGTCGGTCTGCTCTGCCTGCAATTCGCCGATCTGGGCCTGAACCGGGAGCTCGGCCCGGCCGGTGCGATCGGCGTGCTCTGCGCGCTGCTCGCGATGCTGACGCTGCTGCCCGCGCTGCTGATGGTGTTCGGGCGGGCGGCATTCTGGCCGCGGCGTCCGGTATCGGGGGAGGTCGCGGCCGTCGGCCGCTGGCCCGGAATCGCCGGATTCGTCGACCGGCGCCGGCGGGTGCTGTGGATCGGCACGGCGCTCGTGCTGGCGGCGCTCGCCGCGGGGGCTTTCCAGTTGCACGCCAACGGAATTCCGGAAAACGAGATGATCCTCGGCAAACATGTCGATTCGGTGGCCGGGCAGCAGGTGCTGGCCGGGCACTTCCCGGCGGGCAGCGGCAGCCCGGTGAATATCGTCGTCCGGCAGGACCGGCTCGACGCGGTGCTCACGGCCGTCCGCGGTGTCGAAGGGGTCACCGCGGCCGCGCCGTACACCGGGACGCGGCAGGTGCCGGTCGTCGTCGACGGTCTGGCCCGCGTGGATGCCACGCTGGCCGACGCACCCGACAGCAAAGCCGCGCTCGATACCTATTACCGGCTGCGCGCCGCGGTGCACCGGGTGTCCGGCGCCGACGCGCGGCTCGGCGGATATACCGCGACGCTCGCCGATTTCAACGACACCGCGGCCCGCGACCGCGCCGTCATGCCGCTGGTGCTGATCGTGGTCTGCGCCATCACCGCCCTGCTGCTGCGCGCCCTCGTCGCGCCGCTGTTGCTGCTGCTGACCGTCGTGCTGTCCTATCTCGCCGCGATCGGGGTTTCGGCGCTGGTCTTCCAGCATGTATTCGGGTTCTCGGCGGTGGACGCGACCTTCCCCGTGCACGCGTTCGTCTTCCTGGTCGCGCTCGGCACCGACTACAACATCTTCCTGATGACCCGGGTGCGCGAGGAGACCATGGGCAGCGACACCAGGACCGGGATGGTCCGCGGTCTCGTCGTCACCGGCGGGGTCATCACCTCCGCCGGCGTTGTGCTCGCGGTGACCTTCGCCGCGCTGGCCGTGATCCCGCTGGTGTTGCTGGTGGAGTTGGCGTTCACGGTCGCGTTCGGGGTGCTGCTCGACACCTTCGTGGTGCGGACGGTGCTGGTGCCCGCGTTGACGATCGATGTCGGGCGCGCGATGTGGTGGCCCGGTCGGTTGTGGCGGCGGCGCGAGCAGACAGCGCCGGTTGTCGCGCCGCAGGTGCGGGTCGCGGCGGAGGGCTGAACTCGGTCTGTCGCGTGCCGCCGACGTCCGGCGTATTCGTGACATGTCACAATGACATGTCATCGTGGATCGGATGAAGGGAGTAGAGCGATGGTTCGCTCCGGACTCAACGCGACCGCCGCCTCCCTACTGGGCTTTCTGCACGAAGGCCCGATGACCGGCTGGGATCTGGTGGCCGTCGCCCAACAGCGCATCGGCAGCTTCTGGACCTTGACGCAGAGCCAGGTGTACCGCGAACTCGCCGCGATGGCGAACGCCGGACTGGTGACCGTCGGCCCGCCGGGCCGCCGCGACCGCAAGCCGTACACGATCACCGACGAGGGCCGCGCGGCCTTCCGGGAATGGCTCGAACAGCGGCCCGGCCTGGAACAGATCAGGTTCCCACTCCTGGTGACGATCATGTTCGCCGACCACCTGCCCCCGGAGCGGCTCGGCGCTGCCATCGCCGAACACCGCGCTATTCATCGCGAACGATTGGCCGGATACGAGCAGGCGCGTGGCGAACTGCGCGAGCTCGGCAATGCCGACTTCCGCTTGGCCACACTGGAATTCGGCATACGGTATGAACAGGCCGTGCTCGATTGGTTCGAGCAGTTGCCGGAGGTGCTGCCGTCGGTGGCGCTGGCGGATCCTGAATCGAGCACTGCCGGTTCGCATGGTCCGTAGGATGGCGAACTACCCAGCGGCGTAGCGGATTCGGGTGCTCGACACGGCTATTATCGGCCGCGATAGTGACTTTCGCGGATCCGTGGGTGCGGTCACGATAAAGTCCGGTTCTTCGGAGCATCGGGGTCGCCGGTGGTCGAACCGAGACGCGGGAGGGTCAGCGTGGTGGTGCCGCATGAGGTTCCGTTCGGGCCTCGGGTTTTCGTCAACCGAGAGTCGGATTTCGAATGGATGGAAGACTTCTGGGCTTCGGCAGCGACCCGAGTCGGTGTGTGCACCGGGCTGCCCGGCGTCGGGAAGACGGCATTCGTCCGGCGGTGCGTGGAGCGGGCAAACGGCGTATTCGGCGACGGTGAACTGCATGTCGATTTCGGGGCGGAGCGAGCCGAGCGAACATCCGTCGCGGACGCGTTGGCACAGTGCCTGAGAGCACTGGGCGTGCAACCGGAGGTCATGCCCGCTACGGCGGCGGAGCGGGCGAATCGGTTGCGCACTCTCACGGCGCGGAAATCGGTCCTGATCGTGCTGGAGAACGTGACCGGTTCCGCGGAGGTATTGCCCTTTCTGCCGAACAGCGCGACGAGCGCGCTGCTGGTGATAAGCACCAGCCGACTCACCGAGCTGTGGCTCGAAGGGGCCGCGGTCCGGGAGTTGCGGCCGCTCGACGATGCCGAGGGCGCCCACCTGATCATCGAACTCGTCGGCGCCCGTGCGCATTCGGAGCCCGAAGCGGTATCCGAGCTGGTCGGCCAGTGCGCGGGGCTGCCAGTGGCATTGACGGTCGCCGCCGCGAAGTTGCGGTCGCGTCCCGGGCTGCGGATCCGCGCGCTGGTCGCCGCGATCACGGCCGACGAACGCGGGCTCGCGTCGTTCGCCCTCGATGGAAGGGACAAGGTCACCGCAGTGTTCTCCGAGGGGTACGCCGAATTGGGCGATGATGCGGCGCGGCTCTATCGGTTGCTCGGGCTGTTCCCGGGGCAGGACCTCACCATGGACACCGTCCAGGCGCTCACCGGAGGCGATGCCGCGACAACGGATGCCGCGGTGGGCGCACTGGTCGAGGCCGGACTGTTGGCAGAGGATTCCATGCAGCGGTTGTCATTTCATACGTTGCTCAAGCGGCACGCGGCCGCGCTGGCGCACGAGATCGACTCGGCGAAAGAGCGGACGGCGGCGATCCGGGCGGTCACCGAATATCTGCTCATCAAGGCGGCTTTCGCGGATCTGGCCGTGCTTGGGGAGAAGCGCTATCGGTGCGTATCGCCGAATCTGTTGGCAGACCGCCGGACCCCATTCACCGGCGATGAAACCGAGGCGCGCGGGGCCGCGCTTGATTGGCTCGACGCCGAGCGGATGAATCTGCTTGCGGTGCAACGCATGGCGGCCGATCTGGGGTGGCACGATTGGGCGTGGCAGCTCGCCGAATCGCTCACCGCGGTCTACGTGACGAGGCGCTATTACACCGATTGGACGGTCTCCAGCGATATCGGCGCGACGGCGGCCCATTTGGCGGGGAATTCGCGCGCCGAGGCGCGGCTGCGCAGCTTCGTGTCGCGGGCGTGGCTCGAGCAGCGGTCGGACACCGGCCAAGGGTTGGCGCGCGCCCGCGAGGAACTGATCGATAAGGCGCTGCCGTTGGCCGAGGCCGCCGGTGATCGCCGATTGCTGGCCTCGGTGTGGGAGTTCGTCGGCCGCTATCGTGACGTCGCCGATCCGGATAACGCCGGTGCGGCGTATGAACGTTCGCTCGACCTGTTCAGACGTGAAAACGATGCTCGCGGACAGGGATTCGTCATGTTCTTCCTCGCGCGGACGCAGCGCCGCGCCGGAGATCTCGAACAGGCCGAGTCGACGATGCGGGCCGCGCTCGAGCTGATCAGGGGTGCGCGCGATCCGCGGATGGAAGGACGATCGCTGATCGACCTCGCCGAGATACTCACCGAGCGTGGCGAACACCGGCGGGCGCGGGCCATGATCCACGAAGCGATCGAGGTCCTGGCCGCCAGCGGTGACGCCTTCTACGAGGCGCAGGCGCTCGAACTGCGGCTCCGATTCGCCGAGGCGGACGGCGACGAGGAGGTTCGGCGCGCGACGCTCACCAGAATGGTGTGGATCCACCGGAACCTCGGCAGCGACCGGGCCGACGAACTCGCCGCGTTGCTGCGGGGCTTCACCGAAAGATCTTGAAGGACACGGTGATCGAGATGGTCCCGGCACGGATGGTGATGTCTTCGTGCCGGGGTGATGCGGCGAGGAGCCAGCAGTACATCGCCGAGGCGATCAGCTGGACCTGGGCGCCGTCGACCTGGGCATCGGCCTCGATCACCGCGCCGCCGCGGGCGACGGCGCGGAAACCCGCCGAGGTGGCGGTGACAGCGAGCCGAGCGCCGGGATGGTCCGCGAGCGTCGCATGCGCCCACACCTGCGCGGCTGGGTAATCGAGTGTCCTGGAAGACGTTACGGCCGCGGCCCGCTCGAGGATCTTCGGATCGGGTTCGGTCTCCGATGCGGTCACGTGGGTTTCGTAGCGGTCCGGGTCCGCGCGCCGGTGCCAGACCGATGCCGGGATGCGTTCCAGGGTCAGCGTCGCATCCTCGATCGGAGCGGTCCGCACGACGTAGCCGGTGACCGTCCGAATCACGCAGTGCGGGACCGGGATTCGTGTCAGCGATGAGGTGTGGGCCGGTGGCGTGATGTCGAGCCTGCGGTAAATCAGGCGCTGGATGTTCCGGGTCGCTTCGCCGACATGGTCGAATACCCGGTCGGTGATGTCATCGAATTGGCCTGGCACATGGCGTTTTCGAGCGTCATCGAGTTGTTGGACCAGGTCATCCCCGGGCCGGAGCCTTTCGGCGGCTTCGGTGAGTGCGGCGACCGGTGTGCCGGTTACGGTTTCGGCGGCGCCGCCCGCCATGAGCAACGGTTTGTCCAATGCCGCCGCGAACAGGCCGAGCGAGCCGTGATCGGTGATGACCTGATCGGCGGCGATAAGCGCGGCGTGCCAACCGGATTCGGGTGGCATCAGGATCAGCCCGGCGTCCAGCGCCGCGGACAGCCAGACCTCGATCTGCAATCGTCCGTACCTGGACCAGATATTCGGATGCAGTACGAGCAGCACCTGATACGCATCCGCGTCGAGGGCGGACAGGAGTCGCACGGGCAAGGTGCGCCATCGGGCGATGGCCGAATGCTCGCCCCAGGTGGAGGCGATGACGATCAGGGTTCGGTCCCCGGTGCCGAACGCCTCGCGATACAGCGCGCGCAGCGGTCGGCTGGCTCGGAGTCGATCGAGGGTCGGGTCGCCGACGACCTCGGTGGCGGGCGCGATATCGGGGCTGATCGCCGCGAGCTGTTCGCGTTGTTCGCGATGCGAGAGCGAAATGGTCACCTTGCCCGCTCGGATCGCGCTGTGCGGCGGTAATCCGGCGAGGCGCAGTGCCTTGCCATTAGGGACGTGTTTGTTGAATCCGAGCCCGTGCGGCAGCAGAATCGTATGCGCGCGCAACGCGGAAAAGTCGATGTTCTCGCTGGCCGTCAGCGCCAAATGATAGTCGAACGAGCGGTCTTCGATCCGGCTCCACGCCACCAGATCGGCACCGGATTCGCGCAGTAGCTCCCGGACTCCGGTGCTGAATGCCGACGATTCGTCGACGGTGAAGATCAGCTGGACGCGGAAGTCGTCCCGGAACCAGTGCACGGCCTCCAGCAGGCGATAAGCCGAGGTGAGCGTGCGGGCGACGGCGAGAACGACGTACTGGTCGGCGCCGAATGTGAGCCACGCCGGATCGTCGCGGCGATTGCCGGACTTCGGTTTTCGGCCGCGCCGGGAGATCACCGGACACCTCGCCGAATGGCGCCCGCACGGCGTCGAAGATCACGCGCCGGTTTGCGGTTTGCGGTTTGCGGTTCGCGGTTCGCGGTTCGCGGTTCGCGGAAATTCTCAGTATAAATTGGCTCGCGCGGCCGCAGACGCGGATCGTAAATCTCGAAAATCGTTTTCCGAGAGGGAGAAAGTGCCGCCGCTGTCCCGGGTAAAACCTCGGCTGACGGCCTCACGAACACTTGACTCCCTGCGATGACGAACGGTGCTTCGTTCAGCCACGGTAGCCGATCGTCGTGCGCGCTCGACGACTCAGTCTCCTATTCCCGTCGCCGACGTGTACCTGAGCGAGCGCTCCCGCGGTTGCGGCGGGCCCGTTCAGGTGGCCCCGCTCAACGCAACGGACGGAAGAAGGCGCGGATCTCCTCGACGAGCAGTTCGGGACGTTCCATGGCGGGAAAGTGGCCGCCGCGCGGAAGTTCGGTGTAGCGCTGGAGATTACAGCCGCGTTCGAGCCATTCGCGTGGCGGCAGCCAGCTTTCCTTCGGGAATTTGGCATAGCCGGTCGGTACGGAGATATAGCCGGGCTCCATGGTGGATGCGGCGGGGAGTCCGGACCCATGACCGGCGCGGTCGAATCCCGGTTGAGCAGGATGCCGACGACGTGCTCGGCGTGATCGCGGCCCAGCCGCGCCGGGACGGCCGACCCCAGTCGCCGCCCTGTGCGCCGTAGCGCGAATAGCCGAGCACCTCGCTCATCAGCCGATCGAACAGTGCCGCAATCTCTTTCGGCCCGATGCCCGGCCGGCCAGGATGCGGGGAGAACCCGTAGCCGGGCAGGCTGGGCACGACGACGTGGAACGCGTCGGCCGGATCGCCGCCGTGCGCGGCCGGATCGGTGAGCGGTCCGAGGATCTTGTGCGCCTCGAAGAACGATCCGGGCCAGCCGTGGCTGAATCATAGCGCCGGAATCGTCGCCGACCCGCAACACTGCCGCGTGGATGAACGGATTGCCGCCGGATAGCTCGATAGCATCTACGCATGATCGGTGGGCGGCGGGTCGCGGCAGTGCCGGGCGCATATGTGGGCGCCTCGGTTCCGGCTGCCGAGGATCGCGCACGCGCCGCTTGGGGATCCCCAGTTCGGTTGGACATCAGCGGAATTCGTTTCGTTCGCCGCCCACTGGCGCGCATGTCGTTGCGGTGCCGCGAGATTCGTTTCGTGGCGGCGGCAGTCGTCGTGGTCGTAACGATATTCGGTTCGGCTGTGGCGACGGCGGGCCCGGTGGATGATGGAAGGATGCAGGATCTGACGGGGTGGGTCGATCCGTTCATCGGCACTCGGCCCGGAGATGTGGACATGGGCACCGGCGGCGGGGCGGGTAATACCTTTCCCGGCGCCGACGTGCCGTTCGGCATGGTGCAGTGGAGTCCGGATACGGTGACCCAGCAGCACGGTGGCTACTACTACGACGACAATCGGATCAAGGGATTCAGCCTCACCCACCTGTCGGGTGCGGGCTGCGACACCTACCAGGATGTGCCGTTCATGCCGCTCGCGGGCACGATCGGCGCCTCACCGGCGACCTCGCCGGACGCCTATGTCGCCACGTTCTCGCACGCGCACGAGCAGGCGAGTCCGGGGCGCTACCAGGTCGATCTGGACGGCGGGATCCGGGTCGAACTGACCGCGACCCAGCGCACCGGCGCCGGCCGATTCACCTTTCCCGATGGCGGCCCGGCGACGCTGCTGATCAACGCGGCGGGCTCGATTTCGGGCACCGATGACGCGCAGGTCACCATCGGCCCGAATTATGTTGCGGGCCATGTGCACAGCGGCCGGTTCTGCGGCACGAACAGTTTTTACACCCTGTATTTCCACGCGGAATTCGATCAACCGATCACGGAGTCGGGCATCTGGGACGGGGATCAGGTGCGGTCCGACGACACCGCATCGGGCACGCAGGTCGGCGCCTACGTCACCTTCGATCCGGGAAAGCCTGCCGTCGTCAACGTGAAGGTCGGTCTGTCGTTCGTCTCGCCGGACGGCGCCGCGGCCAATCTCGCCGCGGAGAATCCGGCGCGGACCTTCGACGAGGTGGCCGCCGCGGCCAGGGACAGCTGGAATGCGCGGCTGAACCAGATCCGGGTGACGGGCGGCACGGACGAGCAGCGCACCATCTTCTACACCGCGCTGTATCACGCTCTGCTACAACCGAATGTGTTCTCCGACGTCGACGGTCACTATGCCGGATTCGACAAGCGGATACACACCACCGATCCGGCCCACCCGATATACACGAACTTCTCGGGTTGGGATATCTACCGCTCCGAGGTGCAGCTGCTGGCGCTGCTCGCGCCGCGGGAGGCGGCCGATATCGCCCGCAGCATGGTCACTTTCGCGCGCGAGGGCGGTAACTGGGACCGGTGGACGGTCGCCAACGACTACACCGGCGTGATGAACGGCGATCCCTACCACATCATCGTGTCGTCCATATATGCCTTCGGCGCAACGGATTTCGATGCGACCGAGGCACTGGACCTGATGGTGAAGGGCGCGAGCGTACCCGGCACGAACAGCCAGGGCTACGAGGAAAGGCCGGGGCTGGTCGGCTATCTGGCGCTCGGCTACGTACCCGACGGGGCGGCCGACACCCTCGAATACACCAGCGCCGACTTCGCCATCGCGCAGCTGGCGCACCGGCTGGGCAACCAAGCGATATACGACGTCTTCATGCAGCGGGCGCAGAATTGGCGCAACCTGTTCAATCCGGCCACCGGATATCTACAGCCCCGGCATCTCGACGGCTCGTTCGCCGCCGATTTCGATCCGGCCGATCCGAACGGATATGTGGAAGGCAATGGGGCCCAATACACTTGGATGGTGCCCTACAACTATCGGGCGCTGATCGATGCGCTCGGGGGCCCGGCCGCCGTGAATGCCCGGCTGGACACCTTCTTCACCAAACTCAATGCGGGAACGCATGAGCCGTACGCATTCCTCGGTAACGAACCGACGCTGGAGACACCGTGGATCTACAACTACACGGGCGCCCCGTACAAGACGCAGTCCACCGTCGACCGGGTGCGTAAGGAAATCTGGAAGGCCGCGCCCGGCGGTCTCGTCGGAAACGATGATCTGGGCGAGATGTCGTCGTGGTATGTCTGGGCCGCGCTCGGCCTCTATCCGGAGGTTCCCGGCCGCGCCGAATTGGTAATCGGCAGCCCGATTTTCACCAGCGCCACGATTACCCGCCCGGGTGGACCGGCGATCACCATCAATGCCCCGGACGCATCGCCGACGAATATCTATATTTCGGCGCTGACGGTGAACGGGGGGAATTGGACCAAGCCCTGGCTTCCCGAAACCTTCGTAACCACCGGCGGCACACTGGATTTCACTCTCTCGCCCGCGCCGAATACGGCATGGGGTGCAGACCCGGCCGACGCGCCGCCGTCGTTCCAGGACGGAAGCAACTCCGTCTGAACCGGTCACGGCGGCGGGTTTCCGTTCGGGTCGAGCCCCCGGGAGCGCCGGAGTAGGGCGCGGCGGTGGCGGGCTCCGCAGATCCAGATCACGACATTGGTCGCGATCAGGACCGATACCAGAATGAGCAGCGGAGTTGTCATCGGCATCGACCGTAGGGGCGGGGTTGCGGGCCGTCGAGGAAGATTAGGGGAGATTCGATCGGTTTCAGCTGGGGTTCACGCGGGTGGAAATTCGGTTGCGGGGCGATATATGGTCGTGATGTGAAGTAGAAGTGAGCCGAATTTGTTGGGACCCATGTTTTGTCCGGTGTGGGTTCGATTCTGTCGATGGTTCGTCACTCTGGAGATTTCATGACCGATGCCATATTTCTCGCCGACCTCGTCACTCGTTTGGCGGCCCTGCCGCGGGTGCGGGCGGTGACGCTCGGCGGCTCACGTGCCGATGGCACCCACACCCCGGACAGCGATTGGGATTTCGCGATTTACTATCGGGGCGAGTTCGACCCGGCCGAGCTGCGTGCGATCGGCTGGCCGGGTGAGGTTTCGGAGCTCGGCGGTTGGGGTGGCGGTGTTTTCAACGGCGGTGCCTGGTTGACCGTCGACGGGCGGCAGGTCGATGTGCACTATCGCGATCTCGAAGTGGTGGAGCACGAACTCGCCGAGGCCGAGGCGGGGCGATTCCATTGGGAGCCACTGATGTTCCATCTGGCGGGCATCCCGAGTTACCTCGTGGTCGCGGAGCTCAGCGTCAACCGGGTGCTGTCCGGTGAATTGCCACGCCCGGGCTATCCGGCGGCGCTGCGGGCGTCGGCGCCGGTGTTCTGGCGTGAGCGTGCGGTAGCGACTTTGCGTTACGCGCGAGGCGCTTTCGCGTCGAAGGGGCAGCTCGCCGAGGTAGCGGGTGCGATAGCCACGGCGGCGATGCAGACCGCCCATGCGATCCTCGCGGCGCGCGGGGAATGGGTGACGAACGAGAAGCGGCTGCTGCGGCGGGCCGGGCTGCGCCGCGTCGACGCGGTGCTCGCCGATCTCCGGCCGGAGTCGTTGCCGCAGGCGATCGTTCGCGCGGAAGCATTGTTCGACAAGGTATTTCGCGAGCAGACCGCGGCAGCGCGGGCATAGCTTCACCTGCCGAGGCCGAAGCAGCCGCGCCCGGTGTGGATCCGGCGTCCCCGCCACGCCGGATCCACACCGCGAAACCCTCGGCGGCACCGCGGAATCCGGTGCTGCCAGCGAATCGGGTCAGACGGGTTGCAGCCCCGCGCCGACGCCGCCCGCGCCGTCCACGGCCTGCATGATGCGGTCGATGGGCTGGAAGTAGGCGGGTGTGTGCAGCGGGAATGCCGCGGCGACGCAGGGGATGTCGATGCCGCCGGGTGTGAGGTGGCCCTGGTTCATGCCGACGAGCCGATCACCCATCGTCACCGGTCCGCCGGAATCGCCTGGGATGGAACAAGATTGATTGACGATCCGGTTGTTCATCGGTCCCCACACCACGCCGCAGTCGAATCCGCTCGACCGGCCGTTGCTGCACACAGTCGCCCCGGGGCCGGGCGCCGGACCGAATCCGGCGATGGTGGTGCCCGCGAGGCTGCGCACCGGGGTCACCTTGGCCGCGTCGAATTCGATTACCGCGTAGTCGAGGCCGTTGCCGCGATCGGAGGCGACGACATTGCCGACGACGCCGGCACCTCGGTCGTGCTCGGCGGTCACCGAGTCGCCGACCGCGGCGCAGTGTCCCGCGGTAAGGCCGACCAGGCGGCCCGCGCCGTCGTGGCCGATCGTGGTCAGCGAGCAGCGGGCGTGGCCGCCGAGCACGATGCCGGAGCCGCCGCCCAGCACGGCGGAGCCCGGATCGGCCAGGGCGGTACCGGCGCCGAAGATCGTGGCGCCTGCCGCGACGATCCCGATCGCCGTGGCGATGATGGCGTTCTTGGGCACGAGATGCTCGCTTTCTCTTCGAACCGCTCGTTCCGAGGCGGGTGGGCGCGACTCGAAGCGGTGCACCAAGTAAAGGTATTTAGCAAACTTTTAGCAATCGAATGGTTGCGCGGAAGGGCGGCAGTGATCGTCCGTTAACCCGGCGTTCACCGGCCGAGGCCCGCATATGGCGATGCTGGATGGCCACCAGTGGCGTCGCTGTTAGATGGACCACCGTCCAATTGTTATCGAACGGCTAACTCGGATTCGTTGCGGAATGTTGACTGTCCCCGGGTCGACCCGCTCACCGGACCGGACACTGGCCGGATCGGCGTCCTCGGCGTAGTTTTGTTAGCAGAGGTAAGGTCAGTTCGATCGCGTTCAACCCATTCACCACTCGAGACCATCTGTGTCACAGGATGATTCGATATTTTCGGAGGTAGGCGTGCGCACTGAAGGGGATACCTGGGACATTGTCAGCAGCGTCGGCGTCACCGCCCTCGGCGTCGCCGCCGCGCGGGCGTTGGAGACCGCCCAGCCGGACGCGCTGGTCCGCGACGAATACGCCGCGCGGTTCGTCGCGGCGTCCGGGCACGCGGAAATGAACCGCTGGCTGAATGACCCTGCGGCGCTGGACGATATGCCGATGCCCCCGGTCGTGATGGGCTATCGGAGCAAATTCTTCGACGACCATTTCGCCGCGGCGGCCGCGGCCGGGGTGCGGCAGGCGGTGATCCTCGCCGCCGGATTGGACGCGCGCGCCTATCGCCTGGATTGGCCCGCGGGCACGGTCGTCTTCGAACTCGATCAGCCGAAGGTGCTGGAGTTCAAGCGGGAGGTACTCGCGGATATCGACGTGCGTCCGGCGGCGGATCGGCGCGAGGTCGCCGTGGATCTGCGCGACGACTGGCCCGCCGCCCTGCTCGACGCCGGTTTCGATCCGTCGGCGCCGTCGGCGTGGTCCGCCGAGGGTTTGCTGCCGTACCTGCCGGGCGCCGCGCAGGACGCGCTGTTCGAACGGATCCAACGGCTTTCCGCGCCGGGCAGCCGCGTGGCGACGGATATGATCACCGACGCGACGGGCCTGGACCGGCTGGCCGATCAGGAGGCCGAGGTGATGCGCCGGTCGCCGATGGCGGGCATCAATGTCACCGAGCTGTTCTACACCGACGAGCGCACCGATCCCGATATCTGGTTCGCCGCCAATGGCTGGACTACCGAATCACTTTCGATTCCGCAGTTGGCCGAGCGGTACGAGCGCGCGCTGCCGGAACTGCCCGAAGCGCTCGCTCCGCTGGTCGACCTCACCAGGTATGTGACGGCGGTGAAGCCCGGAAAGCCGTAACGAACTTAGGTTTACCTAAGTTGCTGGTATGGTTGGTTGGTGCGAGTTAGCGAAATGTCGATCGGGGAGGTCAGGCACCGGTTCGGGCTCCCCGCCTCGACGCTGCACTACTGGGAGCGGCGCGGGTTGCTCACGCCGACGCGGCGGGCCGGAATCCGGTACTACGACGAGGATCAGGTGTGCCGGATCGCCCTGATCGCCACCTGTCGCGAGATCGGCATGCTCGGCGTCGACGAGGTGGCGGCGGTGCTGCACGGGACCGATGCCGAGACGGACTGGCGGGCCGTCGTGCGGGCCAGGATGTCCGAAATCGATGCGCAGATCGCCGCGCTGCGCGATGCCCGCGGCTATCTGGAACATCTCACCACCTGTCGACGCGACCGGGACGTACACACCTGCCCGGCCTTCCGGGCCGATGTCGAAAACCGCTGGCCGATAAGGGCGTCCGCCTGAACGCCCATCACGCGTACGCGTGCCGCCAGCGCACGATGCCGAGGAAGGCGAGCACCGTTCCGGCCAGCGTCGTCACCGGCAGCCAGCCGACCGAAATACCGAGAACGACTGCGCCGCAGGCGGATCCGGTGGCGATACCGATCTGGTAGCAGGTGACGTATACGGCGGACGCGCGATCCTGTTCGCGGCCCGCCGCCCGGATGATCCCCGACTGGAAGATCGGCCCTACCGCGGCGTACGCGGCGCCCCACAGCGCGACAGCGGCGGTGAGCGCCGCCACCGCCGCCGCGGTGGGCAGCTCGAGATCGGTGACGGTGAGCAGGGTCGCGCCCACGACGAAGACCCCGGCCGCGATCACGGTGGAGCGCTGCGGATTCCGGTCGTTGTGCCGCCCGGCGAAGTAGGTGGCGATCGCGCCCGCGACGCCGAACAGGCCGAGATAGGCCGCGACCGCGACACTTCCGTCGAGCACCCGGTTCACGATCAGCGCGAGATAGGTGTACGAGACGAAATGCGCGAAGACCAGCAGCAGGGCCAGCAGGCAGATCGCCGTGACCTGGTTCCAGCGCGGCGGCGCATCATGCCCAGAATCCGAATCTATTTGTCTGGCATCGGTATTCGGCAGGGTGAACAGCAACCCGGCCGCCACCGCCGCCGTCACGGCGGCCAGCGCCACCGCGGTGGCCTGCCAGCCGATCGCATGGCCGAGCAGGGTGCTCACCGGGCTGCCGAGCACGGAAGCCAGTGTGGCGCCCGCGAATACGACGGCGGTGGCCATCCCGACCCGCCGCGCGGGCACCAGCGCCGCCGCCGCGGGAGCGACCAGCGACCACAGCACCCCGTGCGTCAGGGCGGCCAGCACCCGGCTGGCCACCATCATCGGATAGTTGGTCGCCAGCGCCGTCACCAGCTCCGCGGCGATCAGCGCGACCAGCGATGCCAGCAGCGCCCACTTCCGAGTTATCCTGCGCGCCAAGGCGACCGACGGAATCGTGACGATGGCGGCGACCACCGCGTAACCGCTCACCAACAGCCCGATACTGCCGTCGGAGACGTGCAGATCGCCGGCGATCGCGGTGATCAGCCCGACCGGATACAGCTCGTAGGTGACGTAGATGAAGGTGGCGGCCGCCAGCAGGCTCAGGCGTAGCCGGACGCCGCTGTCGATATCGCCGCCGGTGCGGGTCGCGACGGTCACCGAATCACCTCACCGGGCGATGCGTTCCACTGCCGCAAGGACTTCCGGCAGTTCGGTGAACCCCTCGTCGCCGAGGAAGTGCCCGCCGCCGGGGATCTCGATGAGTTCGGCCGCCAGTTCCTTGCCGAGAGTGATGGATGCCGACGGCGGGACGATGGAGTCGTTGTCGGAGTGGATCATGGTGCGCGCGTTGATCTGTGGCACCAGCGGCCGGACATCGATGCCCTCGGCCATGTAATCCTCCAGTTCCGGCAGCACCTCCAGTCCGCCGGTGAAGCCGGAGACGGAGACGAGTCCGCCCAGCGTCCAACCGGATTCGAGACTCGCGAGGTGGCGCAGTGCGGTGATGGTGCCGAGGCTGTGCGCGACGATCAGGGTGTTCTCGTCGACCGCGCCGATCGTCTCGGCCAGCACCGCCTCCCATTCGTCGCGCTTGGGCTCGCTGGGGGTTGGCAACTCGACGACCTCCACCTGATGTCCCTGATCCCGCAGCTGCTTCGCCAGCCAGGGGAACCAGTGCTCGGTAACGCCTGCGTTGTAGCCGTGCACGATGTAGATGTCCACGAAGGAACTCCTTCTCGATTGCTCGTGGTGTGCCGTTCAGTTGCCAGTGTCGAAATGCAACAGCACCTTGGGTCGTGATCTTCCGCGTTCGGCGAGCCGATCGAAGGCGGCGGCGGCCAGATCGATCGGGTACACCCGGTCGACGAGTGCGTCGAGGTTTACCGCGCCGGCGCGCACGAGCGCGATCAGCGCGTCCCAATGGCCGACGCCGGAGAGCACGCCGTGCACGGTGAGATCCTTTATCACCAGGGCCGATGCCGGAAAGTCCGGTACGGTGCCGTGCGGTGTGCCCAGCTGGGCGACGCGGCCGCCCGATGCGGCGAGATGAATCGCCGCGCTGCTCGCCGCCTCCGCCCCCGACGCCTCGATCACCGCGTCGTAGTGATCCATATCACCGGCCTCCGGCGCCGGTTTGGCGGTAAGCGCAAGGGTTGCGGTCAGTTCGGCGAGTCCGGGATTCGGTTCGAAGACGGTCACCTCGGCCCCCGCGGCGCGCGCGATCTGCGCGGCCGCCGAACCGAGCGTGCCCGCCCCGAGCACCGCGACGCGCTCACCGGGCCGGATGCCGAGCCGGGTCGCGGCGTGCATCGCGGCCGCGGTCGGCTCCAGCATGGCCGCCGAAATATCGGACAGCTCATCGGGAATCGGGCTCAGGGTGGCCGTCGGAACCGTCAGCAGTTCCGCGGCGGCGCCGGAGCGCGGGCCGAGTACCCCGATCTCGCTGCGGTCGGGGCAGTACCTGATGCGCCCGGCCGCACAGTGCCCGCAGCGCCCGCACGAGCGGAAGTTGTGCCCGGAAACCCTGCGCCCCAGGAGTTCCCGTGACACCTCGGGTCCGGTGTCCACCACCGTGCCGACCCATTCGTGGCCCGGTACGAACGGATACGATTTGAGCCCGTCGTGCAGGTAGTTGCTGCTGCCGTCGTAGAATCCGAGATCGGTGCCGCACAGCCCGAGATGCGAGATCCGCACGGTCACTTCACCGACGGCGGGCGACGGTGGCTCCAGTTCCGCGAACGTCAGCTCCTTCGGGCCGACCAGGGTCAGCGCTTTCATCGCACTCCTACGTGTTCGGTTGCGGGCGAGACGGTTTCGACACCGCGGAAGCCGCGGACCGTCCGGCCGCCCCAGGCCCGCACCAGCGGCAGCTCGATCCAGGTGAAGGCCAGCCAGGACAGTGGCAGCGTGATCGCCAGTGCCAGCAGGAAATAGACGGCGATGGCCTGCGGTGAGTCGCTGGGGCCGTGCAGCAGGTACACGTTCAGGAAGTGCAGCACGCTGAAGTGGATCAGATAGAACGCGAACGAGATCTCGCCGAGCAGCACCGGAATCCGGGCGCGCAGCACGCTGGGCGCACCGGCCAGATCGCACTGCGCCGCGGCGGTGATCAGCAATGCGCACGGCACGATCAGGGCGACGCGCTGGCCGTAGAGCACCGGAATATTCAGTGCGAGAAGGTATCCCACGATCAGCGTCGGGATCGCGAGCCGGAACCGGATGCGCGGGAACTGATGGAAACGCACCAGCCTGGCCAGGATCATGCCCACCAGGAAGTCCGGAATCCGGGTGGGCGGGAAGACGTAATCGAACCAGTACTGGACTCCGGAGACGGCGGGCTCGTTGGTGAGCCGCTGGCCGCCCATCGGCAGTAGCCCGCTGACCGCCGGTATCGCCAACTCGACGAAAAGGGTTGCCGCCAGCGCGATCCACAGCCCGCGCCGGTGCAGCCTGACCAGCCCGAGCATCAGCGCAGGGAATACGAGATAGAAGAATCCCTCCGCCGCCAGTGACCAGCCGGGGGCGTTCACCGCGAAGTTCAGCGGGTAGTCCGGCACCCACACCTGCAACATCGCCAGGTACAGCACGGTTTTCCGCAACGAGAAGTCGTGCAGGTGCATCACGAACACCGCCAGCGCGCACGTGATGTAGTACAGCGGCAAGATTTTCACGAACCGCCGCCGCCAGAAGGCCGGGGGCGAATCGGTTTCGCGGGCCGACCAGGCGATGACGAACCCGCTCAGCACGAAGAAGAAGGTGACGCCCGCACCACCGGCCTGGCTCACCGCGCGGTAATAGTCGCCCTGTAGGGCGGCATCCCGTAGCAGCGGCAGCTCCGGTAGCGCGGTATGGAATGCGAAGACCGCCAGCGCGGCGGGGAAGCGCAGGCCGGTCAGCGAATCCAGGCGCAGGATGGCGGGTTTCGCGGTTGCCCTCATGAGGCGGCGCTCCCTCCGGATCGGGCGCGGAATGCCGCGCGGGCCCAGGCGATATCCCTGATGAGGGCGGATTCGCTTGCGCGGTAGTCGTTTTCGAGAAGCACGGCGACGGGCCGGTGATGAGGGAGGAGTTGGTGGGCGATCAATTCGCTCAGCGGTGGTGCGCCCGGCGCGGTCGGCGCCTTCACGTGGATGTCGGAGTGCAGGCACACCGTTTCGGCGAGTGCGAACATCTCGGGGATGGCATGTCCGGCGTCGACGAGATTGCCGGTATCCACCACGATGGTCAGCTCCCGTGCGCCGGTCAGCCGATACAGCAGCGCCAGATCGGCTGCGCCGAGGCCGGATTCGGAGGCGACGCCGATGCCGAACCGCCGCGCATACGTCGCGGCCGCCGCGAGGAATTCGGCCGCGATCCGCAGCTTCGCGGCGTCGGTGACGGCACTCGCCCGGAAATTGGGTATATGCACGGTAGGGATGCCGAGCTCGGCTGCGACCTGAATCGCCCTCTCGACCAGCCGGAGGCAGTGTGGGGCGAAATCACCGGAGCCGCCGAACATTCCGACATCGTTGACATGATTCACCGCGAGCACCGGGACCTCGACACCGGCCATGGCCCGCGCCGTCTCCCGCAGCGTCCGTGGATCGTCCAAGCGCGGGCCGCGATGCGCACCACCGAAATCGAGGTGTACGCGGGCGATGCCGTGCCGCAGGGCGCGCAGGATGGCGATACCGCGGTCGGTGTCGAGCCGCCACTGCGGCAGCGCCAGCGCGGTCATGCGGCCGCGCCGATCGTGACGGCCGCCTTGATCACCCGTTCACCGCGAAAAGCGCGCTCGCCCCGCAGAATCGCGGTGAGCAGTTCGGCCGCCGTCGCCAGATCCGTCTCATGTGTGACGAGCGGGCCGTAGCCCGCTGGATCGGCGTCGAGTTCGGCGGCCGCCGCCGCGAGGTGCGAATTGGCGACGCCGCGGTGGCCGAACACCGTGAGCGGTGCGGCGAACGGTCGCGCGAAGCGTTCGGCCCGTGGCGGATTCGGCTCGCCACCGCAGTTGTATGCGCGAATCCTGGCGATGTCGAGTGCGCCCGCGTTCGTCGCGATGCGGCCCGGCGCCAGACCGCCGTGCACGTCGACGAACAGTTCGGCGCGGATAGTGGCGTCGAGCGTGACGAGTGCGGGCACCGTCGCGGTGCGCGGCGTCGCCAGCAGCCCGGCCACCGGGCCCGCCGCCCGGCTCAGCGCGCGTGGCAGGCCCGGATCATCGTGGCGCAGTGCGATATCCGCGCTACCGTGCCGATCGGACCAGCGCAGCCCGCGATCGGTGTGGTGGATCTGCACGATGGTGGTTTCGGGATGCCTGCGCCGCCAGAAGTGCGCCGCGAGGTGACCGATGATGCCGTCGCCCCAGATCACCAGCGTCCGTGGCGCCGCACCGAGCACCGCGCCGGTGATGTCGTAGCTGTACAGCACCGAGGCGAGCGGTTCGATCAAGGCGGGCAGCGCCCCGGACGGATATGCGGGCAGCGTGAGCACCAGTCCGCCGGTGACCGCCGCCGCGGGGATGAGCGTCCGCTCGGCCCACAGCCCGTCGACATTGTGGCCGAGCAGGAACGAATCATCGTGCGGATGAGTCGGATTCACGATGACGACGGCGCCGGGAGCGGGTCCGGTCGTGCCGGGCCCGGTGGCGAGCACCCGCGCGATGCCCTCGTGCCCGAGCACGGGCGCGGGATCGCTGCGCAGGCGGGCCAGTATCTGTAGGTCCGTGCCGCAGATCCCGGCGACCAGCGGTTCGAGCAGCAGTTCGCCGGGGCCGGGCCGGGGAGTCGGCCGTTGCCGCACCGCGATGCCGTCCTCCCCGTCGCGTACCAACGCTAGATGCGTCACCGGGCCACCGCCAATTCGCCGCGCAGCATCCGGGCCGCGCCGCGCATGCTGTCGATTTCGCCGGGGGCACAGAGCTTTACGTGACGGGTCAGCCACTCCTCGTCACGCCCGCGGTCGGCATAGGACCGGCGCTCGGCGAGCAGCCGGAACAGTTCGGCTCGATAGAACTCGCGCAGGTTCTCCACCACGCCGCCGCCGAGTCCGACCAGATCCAATTGCGGTGTGGTGTACCACAATCCGCGCAAGAATTCGGCGATCGGCGCGACCGCGACGCGTAACACGCGCAGCGCCAGCCGATCCCGGGCCGCGAGCCGCTCGGTGAAGCCCGCGGTGAAATCCGGGCCGCAGTCGAGCCCGACGGTGGCGGCCACCTGCTGGATTCCAGGCCCGGATGCGATCGCGCCGATATGTCCGCTGGCGCCGCAGCCGCAGCGCGGGGCCGGGTGCAGCTCGTCCGAGAGCGGCGCGGTCAAATGACCGACCTCGCCCTGCAACCCCCATTCGTCCACCGGGATCGTGCGGCGGGCGAAATCGGCACAGCGGTAGGCGATTCCGCTGCTGACGGTGAGATATCCGATCAGCCGTGCGGTGGACGGGGCGAAGCGCGCGAAATCGGCGAGGCCCGCGGTGAGGTCGTTCACGAGATACCACCGGACGTCGGGACGGCGCTCGGTGAGCGCGTCGACCAGCCGGAACTGATCTCGGGCCGCACCCCACAGCGGTGCGGAACCGTAGACGATGCCGCGGGTCTCGTCCATCGCCGCACCGCACGACATGGCCACGACCGCATCGGAAGGTGTTCGGGCGCAAAGGAGTTCGACGAGCTCACGGCGCAGCTCGGCCACCGTGCGGTCCGGTCGGCGCAGCAGGCTCGGCGCCGGGAGACAGGTGACGACGGGGCTCGGGCCGGTCGCGTCGGTGAGGCGCAGCCAGGTTCCGCCGAGGTCGATCAGGTAGGTGGCGTTGCGGCCTCGGACGCGCTGCTCAGTCACCATCCGGGACCGCTATCCGCACGGCGTCGCCGGTGAGGTCGAGCGCCACATCGGCGAAATCCGCGATTCTGGTCAGCGTGCCGTCGAATTCGGTGATCGCGCCGACGACGACAGTTGTCGCGCCGCTGGCGATTCCGGCTCGCACGCCGGCCACCGAATCCTCGAATACGGCGCACTCGCCGATCTCGACGCCGAGCCTGCGGGCCGCCATGAGGTAACCCTGCGGGTCGGGTTTGCCCGCGGTGATGTCGTCGGCGCTGATGAGGATATCGGGCAGCGGGACGCCCGCGGCCGTCATCCGGTTCACCGCGAGCGTCCGGCTGGCCGAGGTGACCACCGCCCAGAGGTGAGATGGCAAGCGCCGCAACAGCTCCCGCGCGCCCGGCACCTGCCGCAGACCGGTGGTCTCGGTCTCCTCGTACGCGACGAGGCGGGCCGTCTCCGCCGCGGCCAATTCATGGTCGCCGAGGAATTCGTGCACGGTGGCGCGGGTCGGCCTGCCGTGTGCGAAGGCGATGACCTCATCGGCCCGCAGACGGTGTTTCGCCGCGAAATCGGTCCAGGTCTGTTCGACGAGCGCACTGGAATCCACCAGCGTGCCATCCATGTCGAACAGCAGCCGGGTCGCCCGCAGTTCGACCATTTGCCGGGGCGTCATCCGGCGACACCCAGCGGGCGCGATTGGGATACCGGCAGGCCGTCGGTGATCGATTGCCAGCCGCCGCCCTTTTCGACGATGAACACGTCACGGGCGAATCCGGCGCCCTTCGCGCGGGCCAGATCGGTTGCGAACGGGCCGAAGTCGGCGGGCTGCATATAGCCGCTGTAGTCGAAATCGGGCGCCCGGCGGGCCCGGATTCCCGGCGATTCCACCATCCCTGCGGGCATGACCTGGGCGAACCGAATGACGTCGGCGTCCTCTTCCTGTGCGACGGAACCGATCAGCGAGGCGGCGGCGGCCTTGGTCGCGGCGTAACCGGAGCGGGCCGGACCCGCGTTGTAGACCACCTCGGACGAGACCGAGAGGAATACGCCGGGTTTCGCCGCGCGCAGCGCCGGAATGGTGGCCTGCAGGGTGAGCCACAGCCCGTGCACATTGATATCGAGCTGGTCGCGCCAATCCTCCTCGCCGACGTCGAGGAAATTCTCCCGCCGCAGCGTGTAATAGATCGCCGAATAACACACCAGCTCGACCCGCGCCGGCACCGTTGTCGTGAGCACCTTGCGCGCCTGCGCCGGATCCCGGAAATCGAGCTGCTCCCAGCGCAATTCCGCGGCGCCGTCGCCGACCGGTTCGGATCGGCTGTAAACGGTCACCTCGTGGCCGAGCGCGGCCCACGCGTCGGCGATACCACGGCCGATTCCGGTGGAACCGCCGACGACCAATGCCTTTGCCATGACTGCTCCTTCGTTTCAGCCCGCGGTGCGCGCGGAATCGTCGAAGTGCGCCGGGAAGCGGACCTCGACGGTGGCCAGATACTCCAATCCGGCGTGCAATTCCTGCGGTGTCAGGTCGTTGACGAACAGGTGGTGGCCGATGCCGACCGGCAGCGGCAGGCGCTGCTGACCGTCCCGGTGCCGGACGGTGTCCTCCAGCGCGGCGTCGAGAATGCCGGGCCGGGCCAGCACCTCGTTCCACAGCGGCAGTTCCAGCGCGCGCATCACCCGGAACACCCGGGCCGCGTCGGCCTCGGTGATGTAGCCGCGCCGCATGCCGATCGCGGTGGTCAGCGCCATATCGATGGAGACTGCCTCGCCGTGCAGCAGCTCGGGCAGTGCATGCATCTCGATGGTCGGACTGAAGGTGTGCCCGTAATCGACACAGCGCTCCAGCGTCGCCTCCCAGAGATTCGGCTGCAATTCCTCCAGCATCAGGTGGATGGATTCGGCGATAATGGTGCGCGCCGCCCGGTCCAATTCCGGGGTGCTGCCCTGGAAATGGTCGGCGAGCACGTCGCGGCCCGAGTTCTCCAGCAGTTCGAAGAGTTCGCGGGACTTTATCAGCGCCATTTTGAGTATTTCGCCGAGGCCATTGCTGATATGTCTTCGTTGCAGTGTGCGCAGGAAAGTCCGGTCGAGTAGCGTGACATCGGCGTGCTGATAGGTGCCGAGCCGGTTCTTGCCGAGTTTGTAATTGATGCCGGTTTTCACGCCGACGCCGGCGTCGACCAGGCCGATCAGTGTGGTCGGTATCCGGATATAGGGTGTGCCGCGGCGGAATATGCTGGCCGCGAATCCGACGACATCGGTGAGCACACCGCCGCCGATGGCGACGACGGGTTCGCGGCGGCGGTCGATGCGGAAATCGTTCATCGCGTCGACGACGGCGGTCACCGAATCCCAGCGCTTGACCGTCTCGTCCGCGGTGACGGGGACGATCTGTGTTTCGATACCGTTGGCCTCGAAGAAGTTCCGGATGCGGTCACCGTGTATGGCCGCGACGTTCGTATCGATGACGACCAGGCGGCGGTCACCGGGTGACATTTGCCGTCCCGGTAGGCCGAACAGTGCGGTGTCGTTACCCGGCCCGAACAAATCGTCGGCGATTCGCACCTGGTATTCGATTTGCTTGACCGCCTCCACGGTCCAGCTCAGATCGGTGGTTTTGGAACAGACCAAGCCATGCTTGGAGCTGACGAGATTTTGCATCATCCAGTACCCATTCGACGATCGCAGACAAATTGGTGAAGCGTATTTCGAATCGGCCCGATACCCCCAACGTCATCGTTGATGTTCGACCGGATCTGACATCACCCGGAACGCTAACGCAACTTTGTGTCAGCCGCATAGCGCCAAACGTATATGTGATCGAGATCTCTTCCATATGGAATGGTTACCAAGGGTTGGGTAATTAAGGGTAGGGTAATTTCCGATAAGTCCGGATCGGGTAATTCGCGCGTATTGTAACCACTGAATTTTCAGCGCGCGGCAGCGTGTTGTTTCACCACTGTAAAACTATTTCCCGGAAATCTGCGGAGTTTATGTCAGCGGATCGAGGTCTCGGCGTACGGCCGGTTGTCGAGCACCCGCTGGTAGCCGAAACGACTCAGATCCAGCGTGCGGAACTCGCCGTGGCGGACCAGTTCGGTCAGCGCCCGCCCGACGCCGAGCGCATGCATCAGGCCGTGGCCCGAAAAGCCGCATGCCAGTAGGAAATTCGCCGGTCCACGCGGATTCGCGCCGAGAATCATGCTGCCGTCCAACCGATTCTGATCGTAGTGGCCCGTGGTGGTGGCGCGCAGGCGCAGCCGGTCCAGTGCGGGCAATCGGTGGGCCAGCGCGGGCCAGACGACGCGCTGGAAATAGCCGCGGCCGCCATCGTCGCCGAATTGTGCGAAATCGACCAACCCGGTGGACAATCCGTCACCCTGTGGCCGAACAGCCAGCCCGGCAGGGTCTTTCACGAACGGCAGGTCCGAAAGGTCGACGGGCGTTTCGATCTGGTGCTCCCACCGGCGCATCGGCTCGACCGGCACCGGCATGCCGACTCCCGCCGCGAGTTCGGCCGCCCAGCAACCGGCCGCGTCGATGAAGACCTCGGCCGCGCGCGGGCCGGAGACCAGTCGAGCCGCGCGGACGACACCGTCGCGAACAATGAAGTCGCACACCCGCTCTCGCTGGAATTCGGCGCCGAGCCGCTGTGCGGCGGCACGCAGACCGGACAGCATGGCCCACGGATCGAGCCAGCCGTCATCGGGGGAGTGGACCGCCCCGGCGAGATCCCGGATCTCCAGCGCCGGGAATCGCGCGGCGAGTCCGGCGGGCGTCAGCCAATCGGCGCGCACACCATTGTCGAGTTGCCGCGCATGCGCCGCCGCCAGCCGGTCGGCGTGGTCCGGTCCGGCGATGAAGAGATATCCGTTCGGTCGCCAATGCAATTCGGGCGCGCCGGCCCCGACGAATTCGCGCCAGTCGGCGACGACCGTCAGGGTGTATTGCGTGAGCGCGATATGCTCCGGCAGCGAAAACAGCTGCCGCACACCGCCGGACGCGCGGGGCGTTGCCGCGTGCCGATAGCTCGGATCCGGCTCGACCACCAGCACCCGCAGGCTCGGCTCGGCGCGCAGTAGCTGAACCGCGGTGGCGCAGCCGATAATTCCGCCGCCTGCGATGAGGACGTCGATCATCGTGCCGCCGTATTCGTCGCGGCCCTGGTGTGCGCGAGGTGGTGGCGCAGCGCGGCCTCGGCGGCATCGGGATCGCCCGCCGCGATCGCCTCGGCGATGGCGCGATGTTCCGCGAGCAGCGCGGGTGCGGTCTCGGGCGACGGATAGTGTTCGCGCGGCCGCGCCCCGGCGAGCAGATCCAGTTGCAGCCGCATCATCCTTTCCAGCATGAAGTTGCCGGTGGCGGCCGCGACCGCGAGGTGGAAGCGCACGTTCTCCGACCAGTCGCCGTCGGAGCCCGCGCACGCGGCGAGCACCGCCTGCCGCGCCTGCTCGCCGGCGCGGGTGGCAGCGAGCCGGACGACCTGTGTTTCCAACAGTTCTCGGGCCTCGAGGATGTCGGCGATCACCGACTCCTCCAGCCGCAGGATCACCCCTTCGGTAGGTAGGGCCGCGGCGAGATTGTCGGCACGCAGGTGGCGGCCGCCGCCCGCGCGCGACCGCACGATGCCGCGCATCTCCAGCACCCGGATCGCCTCGCGGAGCACGTTCCGGCTCACCCCGAGCCGCTCGGCGAGGTCGCGCTCGGCGGGCAGGCGCGCGCCCGGCGCCAGCTCACCGGCGGCGATGAGCGCCAGCACTTGCCGGACCACCGATTCGTAGCGCCGCTCGCTCGGAACTTTGTCGAACAGGTCCGCGTCCATGCGGTGTCCTCCATAATTGGACAACTGGGTCACCCAATTGTGCACTCAGATGTTGGACAGCGGAAGGCGTATGCCATGATCGAACCCCTCGCCCCGGACCTCCTCGCCCTGCACCGCGACTTCTGGCGTTGGCGGGCGCTGACCGCGCCGGACACCTACGACGATCTGTTCCGCTTCGACCGTCCGCCGGGCTGGCGGCCGGACTGGTCGGCGGACGCGATCGCCGAGCGACGCGGCGCACTCGCCGAATTCGTTGCGCGGCACCGGAACCTATCCGCCCCGCGGTCGGTCGCGGCGGAGGTGGACCAGCGCCTGGTCGGTTGTGCGCTGGCTCGGGCCCGGTGGGAACTCGATACGCTGCGCGGCTGGCAGCGGAACCCGTATTTCTACGTCGAGCAGGCCATCGGTCCGCTGTACGCGCTGCTGCTGGTGCGTGATTCGTTCGATGCGGCGCGGGCCGACCAGATAATCATTCTGCTCGAACAGATTCCGCGCACCCTGGCCGATGCGCGGGTGAATCTGCAAGGCACGGCCGCGGCGCCGTTCACCCGGTATGCGGTGCGCATGCTCGGCCCCGTAGAGGACCGAATGACGGCTTGCGCCAAGGCATTGGCGGCCGCGTTTCCGGCCGAGCGGGTGCCACGGCTGTCCGCGGCGGCCGCGGCGGCGACCGAGGCGCTGGTCGCCTACCGCGACTGGCTGACCGAAACTCCGCCCGACGGCACCGAAGCGACGGCGGTGGGTGCCGCCGCCCTGGCAAGCCTGCTGTATACGGTTGCCCTGCTTCCGTATTCGATACCGCGCCTGCGGGATATGGCGGCGCAGGAGTGGCACCGCGTGGTGGCCACCGAAACCATTCTGCGGCACCGCCATCGAGATCTGCCGGACGACCCGCTGTTCCCCGACGCGGCCGCGCAGGTCGCGGGCGAGTATCGCGACGAGCTGGCGGTGCGCGACCACTACACCGGGCACGATCTGCTGACGCAGCCGGAAACGTTGCGGCACTATCGATTCCAGGAGATGCCCGACTACCTCGCCCCACTCACCTGGCTGGGTGTCTGCCACGATCCCGCGTCGCAGGCCAGGATGGACGCGGACGCCGTTCGCTACATCAGCGATCCCGCGCCGGATCTGCCGTATTTCGAAGCGGCCAAGGCGCGCGACCCGCGCACCGCCATCGCGCACGAGGGCGTGCACGCCCAGCAGTTGGCGCTGTCCTGGCGGCATCCCGACCCGATCCGCCGCACTCCGTTCGACTCGGTGCCCAACGAGGGCATTGCCAACTACAACGAGGAATTGTTCCTGCTGTCAGGGCTTTTCGACGATCGGCCGCATTCGGCCCTGTTCCATGTGAACTCGATGCGCCTGCGCGCGCTGCGGGTGGAGATCGATATCGATCTCGCGGTCGGCGCGATCACCGTGGACGAGGCCGCCGATCGGCTGGCCCGGCGGGTGCCGCTGGATTCCGCGACGGCATGGCAGGAGGCGGTGTTCTTCGCGAGCAATCCCGGGCAGGGGCTCAGCTACCAGGCGGGGCGGTGGCAGATTCTCGAATTGCTATCGGATTGCTCGCGGCGGCCAGAATTTGACATACATGCGTTTCATGATCGGCTGTGGCGTGAGGGTAACGTGCCGATCGCGCTGCAGCGACTCGAGCTACTCGGGTCGCGCGACCATCTGAACGCGGCCGATCGCCTGGCCGCGAGCGGTACGGAGGCCTGACAGAACGCCCGGTCGGTCGCGGGAGCGTTGCGAATCCGTATCGACTGCGTTGGTTTGCCCGTGTGTATTTTGGATGTGCTTTGCCGGTGGTAAACCAAGAGCATGAGTGAGGCGGTTGGCACCGCGAGCGCGCCGGCGGCGATCGGGCGTTCGGCCGAGTTCTGGGGTTATGTCATGTGGGGGCTGGCCGGGATCGCGATCGCGATCCCGGAGTTCGCCGCCATCTTCCGGGTCGGGCCGTGGCCGACCATCTCCGCGACCATCGGACATCTGGCCGATCAGCACGATTGGGTGCGGTTGATCGTGGTGTTCGTGATCGTCGTCGTCGCCTATTACGCCGTCGGGCAATTGCGGGGCGATCCCGAGGTGCCGCGGATCGTCGCCGGTAAGCAGCTCACCGCGAACGGCCGTGTCACAACGGATCTCGCGGCGGTCCGCTATGTGAACATGGAGGTCTACCTGCTGCTCGCCGCCGCGTCCTACATCGTCGGCATGGCGTTCGCGATCACCGACCGGCGGATGAATCCGGACTCCTACCTCGGCGCGTACGTGCTCTACGGGCTGATCGCGCTGATGTGGGTCATCGTGCCGAGCGTGCTGGCGCTGTTCCGCCGAGAAGTGCCGTTTCCCACGCTGTTTCGCACCATCGGCTATCTGGAGCGGCGCGCGCACCCGGTGGCCGCGGTGCTGCTCGCGCTGCTGGTGATCCTGCTGCTGCACCTCGCCTTCTATCCATGGCCCGGCGTGCTCAACTGAATTACGGTGCGGCCGTGTGCAGTCGGCTCGGCAGCCGCAGCCGCTTGATCGGGCCGAAGAGAATGCTCGCCAACCTCGTGTACGGCCAGATCGCGATGAGCAGCAGCAGAATCAGCCCGCGCGCCTGATAGATCAGCGGGGCGTACCGCATGACATCCGGATTCGGATGCAGCGTGAACAGCGAACGGAACCAGGCGAAAAGCGTTTCGGCGGTGCGTGAACCGCCCTCGTCGTACGGATCGAACCGGATCATCGCATGGGTGATCAGCCCACAAGCCAAGGCGGGCAGGGTGATTCGGTCCACCGGGGTGACGGCGGGCCTCGGCGCGGCGGAAATCAGATTCGGCACCAACACCAGCACGATGCCGGTGGCCGCGCAGGGGATGGAGATGGCCTGACCGATCACCAGCGCCGTATGCAGGTTGCCGCCCGGGTGCGTATGCGGCCCCGAGCTGAGCAGATCGATGACGCGCACCATGATACCGACGGTGAAACCGACTCGAAAGGTTAACGCCCCCACCCGATATGGCAGATCTTGGTCCTGCTCGACAGCATCGCGGCCGAACCGGTCGCGCCGGTAACGCCACACATGCCCGACTAGGAAGGACGCGAATGCGCTGTACGGCAGCAAGAGCCACAGCATTGTTGACACCTGTCGAGTTTCCGCGCACCGCGGCCGGTAGGCAAGGGGGCGAAGGACCCTTGTGTCTCGGCCGGTCCACTGACTCGCCGAGTTCGGCGACCGCGAGTTCCGCATTCACCACGGGTTGATCGAATCCAGCTGTTCCGGTGCGGGCCGCAGGATCCACATATCGCCGCGCGGTTGCTCGGATAGTCCCGGGAGCGCGGCCTGTGCCGCGGTGTCGCCCACGTCGGCGGCCGCGTGGATGATCTCGTTGGCGGCGAACGGTTTGAATTCGAGGTCGTCGTACGGCCATTTCCCGGTGCCGGTCGCGGCCGGGATCGTATAGTCCACCGAGCCGAAGATGGTGCCGCCGTTGGGATTACGGTAGCCCCACAGATCGACGCCGACATGCCTGCCGATCATCGCCAGCCGGGTGAGGGCCAGCAGATTGAAGGTCGAGTAGTGCCAGCTGCGGGTGCGGGTGAGCTCCCTCGGCTGGGTGCCGTCGGCCGCCAGCTGTCCGTCGATGCGCGAATTGCGCGCCGCGGCAACGATATCGGCCGCCAGCTGCGGCATGCCCCCGGCGAGCGCGAGTCCGGCGGCCTGCATGTCGAAGAAGGATCCGTGGTTGTTGTCCGCGGCCGCCTCGGCTCTGCCGTTCGGGCTGGTGCGCAGCCAATCCAGGAATTGCCGGTACCAGATCGTCATGCCGATTCGGTCGAGTGGATTCCAGCCGGGCGCGCCGGCGTCGAGAATCGCGGTGGCGTCCATGAGATCGGTGAACTGCTGGGAGAAGTCGATGATGCCGATGCCCTGCCCGTCGAACATGCACGGCACGCCCTGTGCGAAATTCAGGTTGGGATTCATCCTGGTGGCCGGGTCCAGGAACCAGGTGCGCAGATCGAGTATCGCGCGGTCCGCGTACGCGGTGTTGCCGGTGTAATACCAGGCCAGGGTGAGGCTGTAGACGGCATCGAACATCTTGCCGTGCGCGGGTTTGTCCGGAATCGCGTCGACATCGGGATTGCGCCGGCCGTCCCGGTTTTCATAGGGGCAGCCGTTCGGATTGTCGGCGGTCTTGTCCGCGGTGGGCCAGTAATACGGCGCGAGGCTCACGTAATCGTGCTTGTCGCCGCTCGGCGGCAGATAATCCTTGGCTACCACCGTCCACGGGCCTTGATTCATGTACTTATCGGCCATACCGGTGAGGTTGGCGAGCGCGGCAAGCGCCGCCGGGTCGCCTGCCTGGACCGCGGTGCGGGCCGCCGCAAGCCGTTGGCCGTCGAGCACGACGGTATTCGGCACCGGCAGATCGGGCAGCGCGGCGGCGTTCGGCGGAAATACGGTGGTGCCGAGTAATGCGAGCACACCCATTGCCAACGCGCGAACCGGCCTCGCGGTACTGCTGTTCATGGCGGGCACGCTACGCTGGGCGACCACCCGCCACGGCCCGTTCGAATTGCGTCCGCGGCATCGGCCGATGCTATTTGCACATGGCGCGAGACTAAGTTGCGGATAGTTTGCTACAAATTGACCTCGTGACCGATTTGCTCCGGGCCGGAGCGCAGTTCGCGGGATATGTCATTCGCATGCCGCTGGGGAGGGCGGCAGCAGCGAGGTGTATCTCGCCGACGATCCGGTGCGCGGGCGGCCGGTGGCGCTGAAAATACTGAACCGGGACGCCGCCGTTTCCGCGGCGGCGCGCAGCCGCTTCCGCAACGAATACGCGGTGGCGGCGCTGCTGCGGCATCCGAATGTCATCACCGTATTCGACCACGGCCAACTCGACGGCCGCCCCTGGCTCACCTACGAGTACGTACCCGGTGGAACCGCCGTCGCGCTGGTGCCGGATCGGCATGCCGAAATGGATCCGGTCCGCGTGCTGCCGCTGCTGGCGGGTATCGCCGCCGGACTGGACTACGTGCACGGGCGCGAGGTGGTGCACCTGGACGTCAAACCCGCGAATATGCTTGTCGGCGCGCATAATTCGGGTGTGCTCACCGATTTCGGGATCGCTCGCCGATCGGCGGACCGGCGGCACGACGGGCGGGTGATGTTCGGGTCGATACCGTACGCGGCCCCCGAGGTGCTGCGCGGCGGCCCGCCGGGGCCTGCGGCGGATCAGTACTCGCTGGCCTGCGCGATCGTCGAATTCCTCACCGGCCATCCGCCGTTCCCGCTGCCGGATCGGCTCGCGGTGATGGAGGCGCAGCTGCGGCGGACGCCGCCGGACGTTTCGGGACGGCGGCCGTGGATTCCGCACGCGGTGGATTCGATTCTGGCCAAATGCCTGGCGAAGGAGCCCGGGGCCAGATACAACTCGTGCAGCGAGCCGGTGCGGCTGATCACCCGCGCGCTGCGCGATATCGAGCCGCCCGCGCCGCGATCCCGGTGGCGCCGTTGAACTTCTACGATCCGGCGACGAGCCCGTTCACGTGCGCGTACACCACGGCCTGCACCCGATCTCGCAGCCCGAGCTTCGACAGTATCCGGGAGACATGGGTTTTGACGGTCTCCTCGCTCACCCGCAGCGTCAGCGCGATCTCCGCATTGGCTTTGCCGTCGGCGAGCAGCAGCAACACCTCGCGTTCCCGCGCGGTGAGCCGTTGCAGTTCAACGGGTTCCCGGCGCGGCGCCAGGCTGCCCGCGAACCGGTCGATCAGCCGTTTGGTCACCGAGGGGTCGATCAGCGCATCACCCCGGGCGACGACCCGAAGTGCCGCGACGAGTTCGGCGGTCGGCATGCTTTTCAACAGGAATCCGCTGGCACCGGCCCGCAGCGCGCGGTAGACGTAGTCGTCGAGATCGTAGGTGGTGAGCACCACGACCTTGGCGAACGCGCCGGGCACCGCCAGGATCGCCTCCGCGGCGCCGAGCCCGTCGAGTTTCGGCATGCGGACGTCGAGTAGCACGATATCCGGCTGTAGCCGAAGGGTTTCCGCGACCGCGGTGCGCCCGTCCCCGGCCTCGCCGACGCAGCACAGATCGGGCTGGGTCTGCAGCGCGAGCCGCAGCCCGGACCGGAAGGTCGCGTGATCGTCGGCCAGCAGCACCCGCACCGTCACGACAGCACCTCGCCCGCAACCGGTTTCGCGAGCGGAAAGGTGACGGCCGTGCGCCAGCTGCGGCGCGCCGGATCCGGCCCGTGGTCGACGCGGCCGTCGAAAAGTACCGCGCGCCGCCGGATTCCGGCCAGCCCGCGATGGGTGACCGGATCGGCGGCCGGAGCCGGATCCGGCGGCAGCGGGTTCTCGCTGGATACGGTCAGCCCGGCGGCGTCGCGCTCGATGCGCAGGTGCACCGAACCGTCGCCGTGCCGAAGGGCATTGGTCAGCATCTCCTGGGTGATGCGGTAGAGGGCGATGTCCAGGGATCCGGGCAGCGGCGCGAAATGCGCACCGGTGACATCCATTCGGACCCGCAGCCCGGCGGCGCGCACCCCGTCGATGAGCTCGTCCAGATTGGCGAGGCCGGGTTGGCGCATGCCGTCGCCGTCGTTGCCGTGCAGCAGGTCGAGCATGCGGCGTAGGTCGTCCATCGCGGCGTGGCTGGAACTTTCGACCTCGTCGAGCGCCTTGGCCAGCACCAGCGTGCCGTTTCGTGTTGCGGCCGAGCAGTTTCGCGCGCCGGACTCGCCTTGCGCCGCGGCCAGGCCGAGCCGCGCGGCGCCCGCGTGCACCCCGATCGCGCTGACGTGGTGGGAGATCATATCGTGCAGGTCGAGCGCGATGGCGCGGCGCTCGTCGAGCACGGCCTCCGCGATGGCCTGCTGCGCGTCGCGACGATCGTTGTCGGCCTTGCGATCCAGCTCCGCGAGGTAGGCGCGGCGCGCGGTGGTGTACCGGCCGACCAGCCACGGCAATATCGAGCTCTTGACACCGACGATGGACAGATGGGCGAGATCGAAATCGCCGTTGTGCATGCGGGTCAGGATCGCGCCCGCGAACAGCGTTGCCATCGCGGCGATTCCGGGCCAGCCGCGCAGCCAGGCGCCCACGCGGTAGCCCGCGATCATCACCCCCGCGTCGTTGCCGCCGTAGCGGGCAGGGGTGTCGTACAACAGGATTCCCGCGGTCAGCATTACCGCGGCGTGCGCCACCGCGATCCGCCCCGACCAGCGCGCGGGCGCGGCGAGCGCGAGATCTGCGACGATAACCGCGATGCAAACCAACCAGTACGCCACCGAGCCGGATGCCGCGGGAAACCGCAGCAGCAGCTGCGCCAGATCCGCGAAAAGCGCGCCGAGCGCCACCAATTGCGATTGGCGCGCCAGCGACCTGACGACGTCACCGCCCGGACCCCACATATCACTTCACCGTCTTCCGTCTCGGCCGCATCGTGGCAGATCGCGGCGATCCGATCATCACTCTGACGGGGGATTCGCGATCACCTCCTGCGGTGATGCCCGAGGAGAATGCCACTCCTAGCGTTGTGCACGATGATGAACACGATGTGCGCCCGATTGCGGGATATCGGCGCGATTCTGCTGTGCGCGGGCCTGATCGCGCTCGGCGGCGCGGGCCCGGCGGTCGCGGACAGCCCGTCGTCGGGTGGTGACGTGCAGGTCGCGCAGACCTTCGACGGGCGCGAGCTCACCGTGATCCTGCGCCGGATCACCTCGGTGCCAGGACCGTTGCGGGTGGATGTGGTGAGCCACGACGGCGACCGAGCCGGGCGACTGACGATCAGCGCGCTGTTCACCGGCGGCGCACCGGGTTCGGCGCCGCGGGGAACGGTGGATCTGCCCGGCACGCCCGGCATGTACGGCACCACGCTGCCGGTGGATCGGGCAGGCCCATGGGAACTCGCGATCGATGACGGTACGCGGGTGGCGCGCATCCCGTTCGTCGCGAGCCCGCAGGTGACTTCGCCGCCGGAGCGCTACGTCTACGGCGGATTCGCCGCCGCCGGAATCTGTCTCGTCGCGACGGTGGTGGTCGCCACCCGGTCCCGGCGCGGCGGATGGGCGCTGCTCCCGGGTGCCGGGCTGGTCGCAGGCATCGCGGTGGCGGTGACCGCGGCGGTGCTCTCGGTGATTTTCCCGCTGCCGCCGCAGCCCGGAGTGCAACTGGATCCGACGGTCGGCAATGTCACCGACCCGTATGCGAGGTCGCAGCCGCCGATCGTGAACTTCTCCAGGCCGCCGGTGAATCTGACCGTCGCACAACGAACTTCACCGGACGGCGCGGAGCTGACGATCGAATTGTCCGATGCCGCGACCGGTTATCCGGTGGACGATCTGATCGTGCACGACAGCGCGCTGATGCATCTGTTGCTGATCTCGCCGTCGGGCCGCCTTTCGCACGTACATCCGATCCGGATCGCGCCCGGTGTGTTCGAGGTGGGGCTGCCCGCACCGGAACCGGGCCACTACGCGGTGGCCGCCGAACTGTCCCGCCGCGGCGGCGGCGTACAGCAGGTCCGCGCCGCGGCCGGACTGGATATCGCCGGCGGCGCCGCCGTCCCGGTGACGAATCCCGCGGGCGCGGGGCGGCGTTCGCTCGGCGATGCACCGGTCGATGTCGCGGTGACCGACGCGGTGGCGGGCGCGCCGGTCACCATCACCGCGACCTTCGGCGACCGCGCCGAGCTGCAACCGTGGCTCGGCATGACCGGGCACATGATCGTCGCGGGTCCGCTCGACATCGCCGAACCCGCGGGCGTGGCAGCCGAACGAGCGCAATTGCTGGCACACGTCCATTCGATGAACGGCGGTTCCGGTTCGATGATCTACAACATCGCACCGGCGAACGGCGACAGCCCGCCCGACGAGACCGTCGCGAATCTCGGTCCGGCCGTGCCGTTCACCTACCGGTTCCCGCTGCCGGGCCGGTACCGGGTGTGGGTCCAGGCCGAGCGCGGCTACCGGGTGCTGACGGTGCCGATCACCGTCGATATTCGCGCGTCAACCGAAAATGGGGGTACACCATGACAATTCGTCAGCCGCCGGTGCGACGCCGGTCCGCCGTCCTCGTCGTCGTGGCCGCGCTGATCCTCGCCGTCGCCGCGCTGGTCTGGTCGCTGTGGCCGTCGAGCGGCGGGCCGACGGTGCTCACCTCGGCGAGCGCGCAGCACACCGTTGTGCTGACCGCGGCCGACTTGCGGGTCGGCACAACCGCATTCGACCTCGAGATCAGCGATGCGCACGGCGCACCCGCAACCCTGGACCAGGTGCGGGTGGAGCCGGTGATGGCGATGATGGGCCACGCCATCGGCGCGGTCACCGCGAAACCGGTGGGCCCGGGACGCTTCCGGGCCGACGGTATCGAGCTGACGATGGCCGGTCAGTGGCAGATCACCGTCACCCTCGTCGACCGGTCCGGCATCGACCGGGTGATCGTGCCGGTCACGGTCGGCAACTGAAATACCTTGTGAGAAAGGACTATTCATGGACATAGCGGCCCATCCGGGCGGGGTTGCCCGGCCGCGGTCCGCCGTCGCGGCACTGCGGATAGACGCCGAACGCGCCGGCGCGCTGACGGTGCTGCTCGGCACCGTGGTTTCGCTGATCGGGCTGAGCTGGGATGTGCAGTGGCACAACGATGTCGGCCCCGACACCTTCTTCACGCTGCCGCACCTGTTCCTGTACTCCGGGAGCGCGATCGCCGGATTCGCCAGCCTGGCGATGGTGCTGCGGGCCACCGCGGCCCAGCGCGCCGACCGCGACATCACTGGATTCCGCGGCGGCGTCCCGGTCCGGGTATTCGGCGGAATGTTCACCGCCCCACTGGGTTACATGGTGGCGGGTGCGGGGGCCGCGTCGTTCCTGCTGTACGGCCTGCTCGATCTCGCCTGGCATTCCATCTACGGTTTCGACGCGGTACTGAACTCGCCGCCGCACATCGCGCTGTTCCTCTCCATGTCGATCACCATGGCGGGCAGCCTGATCATCTTCGCGTCCGCGCGTGAGCAGCTGTGGGGGCGAACGGGTTTCGTGCTCGCGGTGCCGATCCTGATGACGTTCACCCCGATCACCGTGCTGGCGTTCGCGGCGTTGCCGTTGCCGGTCGATCCGCGGACGCTGGGCACCATCTTTTTCGTCGTGCTGTTGCTGATCCTGTCCGCGGGTGTGCTGCGGTTGCCGTACGGCGCGGTGCTCGTCGCGGTGGCACTGGGCGCGATGCAGGGGGTGCTGTGGTGGTTTTCCCCTTGGGCGGCACGGGTTTACGCGGATTGGGTCGGCCTGCCGCTGCGTGACGGGCTCGTCGCGCACCCACCGTCGATTCCGAGCGCTATCCCGGTGTGCCTGATCATCGCCGCAGTGGTGGTCGACGGAATCCGCTGGCAGGCGCTGCGGCGCGGCTGGCCCACCCGCTGGCTGCCCGCGTTGATGGGCGCAGTGGGCGGTCTGGTGATCGGTGTGACGTTCCCGATGCAGCATGTGCTCCTCTGGCATCTCGCGACGCCGTCGGTCTCGCGCCTGGTGACCATTGGCGTGTGGGGTATCGCGATCGGCGCGCTCGCCGGGTTCCTCGGCCAGCGCATCGCGCTGCTGCTGCGCTACGACGAACTGGTCGCGCTGTCCGGAAAGGGACGCTGACATGCGCGTATTACGCACTCTCGCAGCGATTTTCGGTGTCACACTGCTGACGCTGCTGCTCCCCGCGACGCCCGCATCGGCGGTCACCCCGGTGACCGTCGTGCACACCGAGCACGTCAAGGCCGGGCCGTACGACGTCACCCTCGGCTTCTCGGTATGGCCGCTGCGTGCGATGAAATCGCTGGACTTCACCTTCACCCCGGACGGCGGAATCGCCGGGAAATCCGGGAAACTCGTGCTGGACGGTCCCGGCTTCAAGGGCGGACACGAGGTGGAGCCGCTGGTCCGCCATCCCCGCGAGCGCGACGATTGGGGGCTGGACGTTCGCGCGTTCGACGCGCCGGGCACCTACCGCATCGGATTCGAGATCGACGGGCCGGCCGGGCACGGCGCGGGCGCGCTCGAGAATCTGACGGTCCTGGATCAGCCCGGTCCGCCGATCGCCGCCAGCTGGGTGGTATGCGCGCTGCCGGTGCTCGGGCTGATCGCCCTGTTCGCCATCGCGTGGCGACGGGTGCGGCCGGGCCGGATGGCCGCGGCGGCGCCGCTGTAGCTCGCCGGAAAATATCGACGGCGGTGGTGGACGGGCGGGCGGATGTGCCATGGTGTCCCAATGTTCGGTACGCGATTGACAACGATGAGATGGCGTTCCGAATCGGGGCGGTTGGTTACGGTGATGGCCGTCGGATTCGGATTGACGGTGGTGATCACCCGGCTGTATTTGATGGCATCCGGGTATCCGAAGATCGGCGGCAGCACCTATCACATCGCGCACGCGCTGTTCGGCGGGTTGCTGCTGGTGATCGCCTGCCTGGTATTCCTGTTGTTCACGGGCCGGGCGGCACTGAATACCGCGGCGGTGCTGTCCGGTGTCGGGCTGGGCCTGTTCATCGACGAGGTCGGCAAATTCATCACCGCGGACAACGATTATTTCTTCCCGCTCGCCGCGCCCATTATTTATCTGGCCTTTCTGCTCATCGTGCTGGTCGCCCGGTACGCGGCCAGGAAACGGGTGCAGGCGCCGTCGGTGATACTCGGCGAGGTCACCGCGCAGGTGGGCGAGGAGGTCGGCTCCAGGATCGGCCCGCAGCGCCGGGCGAACCTGCTGGATCGGCTGAATCGGTTGGACCGCAGCACCTTCGGGCCCGACATGATCGAATTGTGTGATGCGCTCACCGATTACCTCAACACCACCCACGAGGACAACCGTTCCGCGCTGAGCACCAGGATCGCCCACACCGCGGTGCGGCTCGAGGCGGCGCTGCTGCCGCTGCCGTTCCTGCGGGTCGCGCTGATCACGGTGATGCTCGGCCATTCCGTGTGGACGCTGGTGCGGTTGGTGGCCGCGGTGGTGGTGATCTCCGGCTGGCATTCGCCGTGGCGGCAACTCGATCACATGCTCGACCCGTCGCAGCACCACGGCTGGAAATCCCTTGTCGGTCTGTCGATCGCCGCGGTGGCCGAGTTGATAGTCGCGATCGGGTACGCGGCCGGTTCGGTGACGTGGCTGCGCGGCCGCGCGGAAATCGGTGTGCGCGTGGGAATCTGGTCCACCGTTCTCTCGCTGACCGTGGTGAATGTGCTGGCCAGTTACTTCAGCCAATTCCTCACCGTATTCACCGCGATCGCCGAGGCGGTGCTGCTCTGGCTGCTGATCCGGTATCGCACCAGAGCCGGGCTGACCCGGCCGACCGGTACTGGACAGGTCATGGACCAACCGGCTGCCACGTCGTCCGGAAGCTGAAACACGAAGTAGTGGAACGCCGTTCGACGTACCCTTGGAGGGGCGCCCGAACGCGGTCGCCAGGTAGTGAGCAAATACCAGCAGTCGGCAGGCACGGCAGTGACTGGAGTTCAGCGATGCCGGACAATGGAATTCGAAGAACTGCACTCTCCACCCGAACCGATCCCGGCTTGTCCGGGCCCGCCGCGACGGCGGAATCCCTCAAACACCTACACCGGCTACCCCGGCCACGGAATACCGAACTCGCCCAATTGGATCCGTTCGCGGGCATGGCGGCCGGAATCGCCGCGGCCCGGATGCTGGACCCGGACGAGCGGAATTGGCTCACCGGCCATCTGGCCGAGCTGTCGGGCCGGTGGGACAGCATGCCGCTCGGCAGGCCGTGGTGCGTCATCCGCGGTTCGGCACCGCTCGACGAGCTGATCGTCATCGATGGCGCGATGGTCATTCCGCTCGCACTGGAGCGGGCGGTGATCGGGCCGCCGGAGTGGGATCTGGTGCGGATATCGATGGAGCTGTGGTCGTTCGGCTGGCGGACCGCACCGGAATACGCCGAATTCTGCCAGGCGTACGGCCAGGACGTCACACGATGGCCGGGCTGCTATCTATTGCGCGACATCCAGGAATTCCGGATGGTCGTCGAGGTCACGGTGGCCGCGACGGCCGATCCGGGATTGCGCGGGCAGAGCGCACACCGGCTGGCCTGTATCCGCGGCGATGTCGGTCCCCGGCCGTGGCCGGGGTGGGTTTCGATCGATCAGTAGGGGCGGGCCCGGCTCGCCCATTGCGGATTCAATTCGGCGGCACGGCTTTTCGGAAACGATACGGTGGCCGTGCCGCCATCGGATGTGTAGCGCTGGTCCGGGTTCGCGGCGAGCCGGTCCAGCCAGTAGCCCGAATCGAAGGCGACTCGGGTTCTGCCGGAACGTATTCGGGGCAGCGCGGCGGGGTCGAGCCTGCCGTACGGCGACGGTGCCGGTTCGGCGCCGACGAGTAGGACGGCGTCGAACCGGTAGTCGCGCCCGTCCCAGCTACCGGAGGTGGCCAGCGCGCGATCGGCCGGGTAGACGCCGAGCGGCAGGGCCATGGTTCGCACCGCGACGCCGGGGACGGCGGCCTCGATCGCGCGCAGATTCTGGACGAGTTCGCGCTGCACGCCCGCGCGGTCCAGCCTGCCGAGGTTCGCGTGGGTCGCGGTGTGCGCGCCGATCTCGTAGCCGTGCGCGGCCAGCCACGGCAGTGCGCGCGGATCGCCGCCGAACGGGTCGTTGTTCACGTAAAACGTTGCGGTGGGCCGGAAATCCGGATTCCGCGCACCGAATTCCTGGAGGATGCCGACCGCGCAGTCCGGTGTCGGCGCGCCGCCCTCGGCGAGGGTGAGCTGGCTGCGCGTCGAGTCGTCGAAGGTGAGCACTACCGGATGCGTACCCGCTGGCAGGTCGAGATGTCCTGAGCGGTAATCGGATACGGTGACCGGGCGGTAGCCCTCGCGATGCAGCCGTTCCAGTTCGGCGCGGAATTTGTCCGGGGTCTGGTCGTATTCGCCGAGTGGGTCCGCCACCACCTGGTGATACATCAAGATCGGCACGACGCCGAGCTCGTCGGCGTCGATCGGTGCCGCAGCGGACGCCGCCTGCGGCGCTGCGCTGCTCGTTTCGGCCGGTGGCCGCGGCGCGGGCGCGCCGCAGCCCGCGATCAGGAAAACCATGATCGCCGAGCATATTCGGCTGCCGAGCGCGAACGGACGCGTCATCGATCCAACAATAGCCGCGCGTCGCGATTTCGTTTGCGCGATAGTAATGGCATCGACGAACGAAAGTTGGTGCGCGCGTTGCTCGAACGGATCCGGCGGACAGGGCGGCACTCCAGGACGGTTGGCCGGCGCGGGCGGCCCGGCGGCGGTAGACACCGTTTGACGCTGGCCACGCTGACCGCGGTGTTGTCGATCCTGGTCGTCTCGGTGGCCGTCGGTGCGGTCAGGGCCGAGCCGGAGCGGCTGCCGGTGGCCGGTGTGCCGAACGGGCCGGTCGGTGCGAAAGCGTTGCCGGGCTTGGATATTCAGGTGGACGCGCGCGGCAACGATCCACATGCCGTTCGCCTGACGCTCGACGGTGAACCGGTGAGCGGCCGGGTGGACGGGTCGGTCGTCCACTTCCAGCCCGGCTATCTGCCCGACGGCAAACACACCCTCGGCGCGACCATCCCGCCGCGCGGCTCGCTCAGCTTCCTGCGCACCGGTCCCGGCGTCACCACAACCTTTACCGTACAGAGCAAACCGCCCCGTCTGGACCAGCTGCAGCCGGTCACCGCGCTGTCCTACCGGCATCCGGTCACGGTGCGCGGCAAGGCGATCGGCGCGGAGCGGGTGAGCGTCGGCGATCAGGTGGCCCGGGTGAGCGAGGACGGCTCATTCGAGCTGACGCTGCCGCGGGCGCCGGTCGGCGGCAGGCTGGTGGCCGTCGACGCCGCGGGAAACGAAGCGGCACAGGACATTACGGCGACCGTCACGGTGCCGCAGATCAAAGCGGTGCATGTGACCGCGTATGGCTGGGCCGACGCCGGGCTGCGCGAAGGGGTGCTGCGGCTGGCGCGGGCGGGCCGCATCAACGCCGTACAACTCGATATCAAGGACGAGGACGGTGTGGTCGGCTACGACTCGCAGGTGCCGCTGGCCCGGGAATCCGGTGCGGTCGCGGGCATCTACGACGCACGCGCGGCGGTCAAACAACTGCACGACCTCGGCCTGCAGGTGGTCGGCCGGATCGTCGCCTTCCGCGATCCCACCGTGGCCGGATGGGCTTGGCGCTCAGGGCATCCCGACTGGGTGATCCAGAACCCGGCGGGGCAGCCGTACGCCAGCCATTATGGACCGATCGCGTTCACGAATTTCGCTCAACCCGAAATCCGCAGGTACAACACGGATCTCGCGGTCGAGGCGGCGCGGATCGGCTTCGACGGGATCATGTACGACTACATTCGGCGCCCGGACGGGAGTCTGTCGCAGATGCGCTTTCCCGGCGCGACACAGGAGCCGTCGATATCCATCGCGGATTTCCTGCGGGACAGCCGCGACCCGGTTCGCGATGCGGGCGCCTATTTGAGCGCCGCCGTCTTCGGTATCGCCGCCACCCGGCCCGACGAGATCGCACAGGATATTCCGGCGATGGCGAAGAGCCTCGACTATGTGTCGCCGATGCTGTATCCCTCGCACTGGAACGCGGGCGAATACGGCGTGGCGAATCCCAATGCCCAGCCCTACGACATCGTGTACCGCGCGCTGGCCGATTTCGCCGGGAAACTCGCGGGCACCGGTGCGAAACTGGTGCCGTGGCTGCAGGATTTCAGCCTCGGCGTCGATTACGGACCGGATCGGGTGCAGGCGCAAATCGCTGCCTGCGCGGCGGCGAATGTCGACAGTTATTTTCTCTGGAGTCCAACGGTCACATACCATCTGGATTGAATTCGCCGAATTCCGCCGACGCGCTGAACGGCGCGGCCGAATGTGGTACTCGTACAGCGTGGATGGGACGCCGTTCGGGCGATACCGGTTGCTCGAGCTGCTCGGCGCGGGCGGTATGGGGCAGGTCTACCGGGCATACGACACCGAGACCAGCCGCACCGTCGCGCTGAAGGTGCTGCCGCGCGAATTCGCGCACGACGAGACATATCGCGAGCGGTTCCGCCGCGAGGCGCGGGCGACGGCGCGGCTCACCGAACCGCATATCGTGCCCATTCACGCGTACGGCGAAATCGACGGACGGCTGTTCCTGGACATGCGACTGGTCGAGGGCGCCGATCTCGGGACGCTGCTCGCGGCCGAAGGACGGCTCCCCGCCGCGGTGGCCGTCGAACGGCTCGGCCAGATCGCCGGTGCGCTCGACGCGGCGCACGCGGCCGGACTGGTGCACCGGGATGTTAAGCCGTCCAACATCCTTGTCACCGCGGCCGGGTTCGCGTACCTGATCGATTTCGGTATCGCGGTGGCGGCGGGAGACAGTGCGCTGACCACCGTCGGGTCGGCGATCGGCACCTTCGCCTATATGGCTCCGGAGCGGTTGACCGGCGGCGTCTGCGATGCCCGCTCGGATGTGTATTCGCTGAGTTGTGTTCTGTACCAATGCCTTACCGGTGTGCGGCCGTTTCCCGGCGACAGTGTCGAACAGCTGATCACCGCGCACCTTTCCGCACCGCCGCCGCGGCCGTCGGCGATGGATGCCGGGCTGGTGGCATTCGACGCGGTGATCGCACGCGGGATGGCCAAGGATTCGACGGCGCGATACGACTCGGCGGGCGAGTTGCTGGTCGCGGCCGGGGCGGCGCTGGAAGGAGCTGCGGGGCCGAGGTTTTCGCGAACCGGACCGACCAGGATCAACCCCGCGGGTGCGCGTGCCGCGCCGGAACCGGATGCGGCGCGGCCGAAATCCGCCGGGCCGGGATCCCGGGACCGCATGAGTACGACCGTGATCGTCATCGTGCTGATCGCTCTCATCACCGGCTGGGTGCTGTACGACCACTACTCGAATCGCGCGCACACCTCGAATCCCGTTCCGAGCGTTACCGATTCGCCGACCACCGAAACGTCGGACACCGAAACCGCGACCACCGAATCGCCGTCCGGCGTGCCGACCGCGCCCCGGCTGGGCTCGCCCGGTTGATCCCGGCGGAGTTCAGGCCGGGATCTCGAACCGCGTCGAGAGTCGGTCCGCCAGTGCCGTCAGCGTCGGTGAGCATCCCGCGTGCAGGGTGAGCGTGGCCAGTTCATCGCCCCTGGTCCGCCCGCGGTTCACGATGACAACCGGATGCCCGAGCTTGGCGGCGTGCCGGACGAATCGCAGCCCGGACAGTACGGTCAGCGACGATCCGGCGACCAGCAGCGCATCCGCCGACTCGACGACCGCATATGCGTCGGCGACCCGATCCTTCGGCACATTCTCGCCGAAATACACGATGTCCGGTTTGAGCATGCCGCCACAGCGCGCGCAATCGACCATCACGAAGCCCGTGGTGTCCGCGACCACCGCATCGGCGTCCGGCGCCACCTCCAGCCCGTCGAGCCGCGCCGCCGCGGCGAATCCCGGATTGGCCGCCTCCAGCCGCTCGGCCAGCGCCATCCGGGAGATGAGCGCGTCGCAGCCGAGGCAGCGCACCCGGGCATAGGTGCCGTGCAGGTCGATCACCCGGCGCTGCCCCGCCTTGGTGTGCAGCATGTCGACGTTCTGCGTGATCAGGCCGGTGACCGCGCCCATCCGTTCCAGCCGGGCCAGCGCCCGGTGTCCCGCATTCGGCCAGGAACCGTCCATGCGTCGCCAACCGATGTGGTTGCGCGCCCAATAGCGTTGCCGGAATACGGGATCGGCGACGAACTGCTGGTACGTCATCGGATTGCGGGGCGGCGAATCCGGGCCGCGATAGTCGGGTATGCCGGAGTCGGTGGAGAGCCCGGCGCCGGTCAGGACGGCGATCCGGCGCCCGCCGAGCGATTCGAGCAGCCGCTCGAATCCGGGCGGTTCCTGGATATCGGGCATGTGTCCAGCGTACGACGCCGGTGATCAGCGCCGCCCGCGCAGGCCGAGCACCGCGAGCGCGTAGTCGGTGAACAGCGGCGCCAGCTCGGGTACCCGCGCGGCGCCCGCGTCGACTATCACCCGCCGGGTCCGTTCGCCGATGGCATCGGGTATCAACGCGATGAGGTGGTCGGGCAGCTGCGGCAGCGCCGGATCCGCGGCGCGCGCCTGCGCGTAGAACTCCCGGTACAGATCCGCGAACCGGTCGACGGCGAGATCGCGGTAGGCCACCGCGGCCTGCTCGACCTTGAACGACTCGACCAGTACCAGGCGCGCGAAATCGGCTTCGGCGGCGACGGTTTCACAATATGTCGCCACCATCGACGCGATCTTGGCCACGGCATCCGCGTCGGCGGGCAGCTGCGCGAGTTCCTCCGCGATCCGGCAGGCCACGATATCGATGCCGGTGTGCACCGCCTCGACGAAACACTGCTCCTTGTTCGCGAATTGTTCGTAGAAGGTGCTGCGCGAAACATGGGCCCGCGCCACGATATCGCTCAGTGTGGTGGCCGAATAGCCTTTGTGCTCAACACATTCCACCATCGCCTCGATGAGTCTGCCGCGCGGCGACGCCAGCGCTGTCGACCGGGCCGCCCGATGCCGGTCGGCGAAAGCCGTGCTCACCCACTCCGCCGGCGCACGCTCGCCGGGATCGAACAGGGTTGTCGCGCACGGCCGCTCGTCGGGCATCCATACCTTCTCTCGGGTCGGTTCGGGGTTACGTCCCCACCGCCGGGCCACCGATTCGGCTCGGCCCGCGCCCCATTATCGGGGACGGCGGCGCGGAGTTCAGTGGTGGGCACAGGATCCGGGTCCTCGGTACAGGGCCGGAAGTGACCGAGGTGAAGGATCTGTTCGACATCAGTGGGTCGGGTCACAGTCGGGGGTGATAGCGCGTGTATTGCCGGAATGCGGCAACCGCTGGTCAGGGGTCGGCGTGCGGGTGACGAGGTGTCGGCTCGGATGGGCCTGTGCACAACATCTTTCGGTGCGGTCCTGGGATGATCTCGCGAAACTTCGCAATATGTATGGCATGTCGGTCGATACGTCGAGCGCGATCGACAACCCTGCTAGGGTGATCGAATCGTCGGGTTCCGGGTTGCTGGCGGGACTCCGCTGTGGGTGGTGGGCGGTGCTGGAATCGCCTGTCCCGCAGGTACTGTGCGGTCCGCCGCCGGTCACCCGCCAGGTGCTCGGCATTCGACGCGGACCGTATCCGGCCTGGTCGGCCGCGGTCGGTGTGGCGAGGAAGGTGGGACGAAACTCTGTGGCAGCTGGCTGTCCACAGCGCCGGAGCGGGCCGACACCGGTTGTGGCGTGGTCAGGTTTTCCGGACGATCCCCGAGCTGGTCGACGACGAGAGAACTGATGAATTTGGATATCGCCGTGGTACTTCCGTGGATCATCGCCGCCGTCCTGGTACTCGCCGCGGCGGGGTACGCGGTACGAACCGGGCACGCGAAGCAGGAGCAGATCACCGCGCTGACACGGGAACAGCGGGCCCGCGAGGACGCACTGGAACATTTCGCCGTCAGCACGCTACCCGCCGTGACCGAGGCGGTGCGCCGCTTCGAACCGGCGCCGCGGGTGGAACTTCCCGCCGGACTGGAGGATTCGCGGTTCGCCCAATACCTGCGCTGGATCGCCGAGCGCGGCGCCGAGGACCTGCGCGCGATTCAGGCCGAAACCAGGGAGCGCACCAACCGTGAGGCCGACGAGCGCGCGCAGCAGGCGATCCACGCCGCGGAGGAGGCGACCCGCGCCAAGGTGACCGCGAGCGCCCGCGAGGCCACCGCCGCCGCGGTGCGCTCCTTCGGCACCTCGGTGGTGAGCCTCGGCGCCGACGTCGGCCAGGTGGTGAGCCAGGCGCTGCGCGAACACCGCGACGACGAGGTGTACGGCACGCTGACCCGCATCGACCACACCGTTCAGCAGATGATCCGCCAGGCCCAGTCCTATGTGATCGTCTCCGGCGGCCTGCCCGGCCGCCGCTGGCCGGTTCAGTCGCTGACCGATGTGGTCGGCGGCGCCGTCGGCCGCGTCCGCGACTATCTGCGGGTGCGGCCGAACCAACTCGACCGGATGGTCATCAGCCGCGCCGTCGAACCGCTGGTGCACACCCTGGCCACGCTGCTCGACAACGCGCTGCGCTATTCCCCGCCAACGTCTTTCGTCGATGTGAGCTTCCAGGAGGGGCATCACGGCGTCACCGTCATCATCGACGACGCCGGCGTCAGGATGAACGCCGAGCAGATGGAGGAGGCCAGGCAGGTGCTCGCCAACGAGCGCCCGGTCGACATCCACCAGCTCGGGCCGTCCCCGAAGGTCGGCTTCCCCGGCATCGCCGCGCTGGCCCGCCGCTACGGCTTCACCGTCTACATCGACGGCCCCAACGCCTACGGCGGTATGCGCGCCATGGTCTACATCCCGGAGGCACTACTTGTCACGCCGCAGGTGGCACCGGCGCCGGCCGTGCCGCAGCAGCAGAGCGAACCGCAGCATCAGCCCGCACCCGTCCCCGCCGACGAGATCGCACCGGAGCCCGCTTCGGTGACCGTGAGCGAACAGCCAATGGAGGAGCCACAATTCGCGCTGCACGAGATCACCAACGGCGGACTACCGAAGCGCAGGCGCCGAGATGTCGCGCCTGCCTTGCGGGTTGACGGTCCACGCACCGAACCGGCGCTGGCGCGACCGGATATCGCCGCCGCCTGGCAGACCGGATCCAAGAGCGGCCGCGCCGCCGCTTCCGATCACAGCGAAGGGATGGATTCTTGATGGGCACACCGGCAACCGACAGCGGCAACAAACTGGCCTGGCTACTAGAGGATCTCGAAATTCCCGGGGTCCGCTTCGCGGTCCTGCTCTCCGAGGACGGCCTGCGGATCGCGCATTCGGCCGGCGTCGCCAAGGACGACGCGGAACGGTTCGCGGCCGCCGCGTCGGGGCTGCGTTCGCTCGGTAAGGCGCTCGGCGAATTCTGTGGCGGCAGCGGAAATTCCGTGCGGCAGAACATGACCGAATACGACGAGGGCATGATCCTGATCACCGCGGCCGGTGAGGGCGCGCTGCTCGGCGTCTCCACCACCACCGATATCGACGTGGGCCTCATCGCGCACCGGATGAACGAACTGGCCGGGCGCGTGGGCCGGGAGCTCGGCGCCGAACCGCGCAGGCGAGTCGACCTGCGATGAGCCGGCCACGTCGCGACCCTGACCTGGTGCGCGCCTATGTGCGCACCGGGGGACGCTCTCGGGCCACCCGTGACCTCGACCTGGTCACGCTGGTGGTCGCCGCCAAGGATCCCGCGCCGGGGGCGAGGCCCGACGCGCGCCGGGTCATGGACGTGGTCCGCCGCGGCTCGCTGTCCATCGCGGAAATCGCCGCGTACCTCGATCTGCCGCCCTCGGTGGTAAAGATCGTCGCGTCGGATCTGCTGGACAGCGGACATTTGAACTCACCGGCACCGGCCGATGCGCTGCCGGATCTGGCCCTCTTGGAGGAGGTACTGAATGGGCTCCGTGCTCTCGCCGTCTGATGTCGATCCGGGTGGGTGGCGGTCGGCGGAGCGGGTGAACTACGTCGCCGAGACGGTGACCCGGTCGGTGAAGTTGTTGGTGGCGGGCAATTTCGGTGTCGGCAAGACCACCTTCGTCGGCAGCGTTTCGGAGATCAAGCCGCTGCGCACCGAGGAGACCATCACCGAGGCCAGCGTCGGCGTCGACGATATGGCGGGTCTGCCCGGCAAGTCGACCACGACGGTCGCAATGGATTTCGGTCGCATCACGCTGAATCCCGAACTGGCGCTGTATCTTTTCGGCACGCCGGGGCAGCAGCGGTTCGTGCCGCTGTGGGAGGAACTGGCCCGCGGCGCGCTCGGCGCGCTGGTGCTGGTCGACACCCGCCGCATCGAGAAGGCCGACGAGGTGCTCTCGGTGCTGGAGGAGCGCGGCGTGCCGTATTCGGTGGCGGTGAACCAATTCGAGGGCGCCAAACAGTTTCCGCTCGACGAGGTGCGCGATGCGCTCGATCTCACCCCCGACACCCCGCTGACCATGCTGGACGCCCGCGACCGCGGCACCTGTCTGCGCTCGCTGATCACGCTCGTCGAATTCCTGTTCCGTAGAATGGAAGGACGTCTTTGACCCCGTCGCAGCGACTATCCACCGCCGGGTCCACCGAACAAGCCCGCTGCCCGGTCGCGCACGGGTCGCCGGTGGACACCGACGGACCAAGGGTCGCACTGTATTCCGAGGAGTTCGCCGCCGATCCGCACCGCGCCTACCGCGAAATGCGCCGGAAATTCGGCTCATTGGTGCCGGTGGATCTCTCACCCGGCGTACCGGCGACCCTGGTGATCGGCTACCACACCGCGGTGCGCATCCTCAACGATCCGGACCACTTTCCGGCCGACCCGCGCATCTGGCAGCGCGAGATACCGGGTGAGTGCCCGATTCTGCCGATGCTGGAGTGGCGCCCGAACGCATTGCGCAGCGCGGGCCTCGAACATGCGCGCTACCGGCAGGCCAATATCACGGCCATCGGCGAAATCGATTTGCACGCGCTGCATTCCACCGTGGAACGGATCGCGATCCCGCTGATCAACAGTTTCTGCGGCGACGGCGTCGCCGATCTGATCAGCCAGTACGCCTTCCCGCTCACCTTCGCCGCGTTGAACGAAATGCTCGGCTGCCCGGCCGATATCGGTCAGCAGGTGGCCACCGGCATGGCCGCGATGTTCGAGGGCGTCAACGCCGACAAGGGCAACCAGATGCTCACCGACGCGCTGTACGAGCTGGTGATGCTGAAGCGGCGGGAACCGGGTGACGACGTCACCTCGCGGTTGATCGCCCACCACGCCGGGCTCGGCGACGAGGAGATGATCCATCAGCTGGTGACGCTCTACGGCGCGGGTATCGAACCGCAGCAGAACCTGATCGTGAACACCCTGCTGCTGATGCTCACCGACGATCGGTTCGCCGGAAATGTGTTGGGCGGCAGCCTGTCCACCCGCGACGCGCTGGACGAGGTGCTGTTCAACGACCCGCCGATGGCCAACTACTGCGTCTCGTATCCGAAGCAGCCGATCCTCATCGACGAGGTGTGGCTGCCCGCGCATCAGCCGGTGGTGATCAGCATGACCGGCTGCAACAACGATCCGGCGATCGACGCGGGCGGCTACACCGACAACCGCTCCCATCTCGCGTGGAGCGTCGGCCCGCACGCCTGCCCGGCCCGCTCGGTGGCCTATCTGGTGGTGCAGGACGCCATCGACCAATTGCTCGACGCACTACCCGAAATGCGTCTGTCCGTACGGCCCGAGCACCTCACCTGGCGGCCAGGGCCCTTCCATCGCGCTCTGGTGTCCCTACCGGTCACCTTCCCGAAATCCCCTCCGCTCAACGTGTATTAAGGAGATTCCGATGGATCAACAGCCCCTAGTCCTCGATCCCACCGGAACCGATATCCAGGGCGAATCCGCGCGGATTCGCGAGCGCGGCCCCGTGACAAAGGTGGAATTGCCCGGCGGCGTACAGGCTTGGTCGGTCACCGATCAGGTGCTGTTGAAGCAGCTGCTGGTGGATCCGCGGGTGTCCAAGGACGCCAAACAGCACTGGCCTGCCTTCATCAACGGTGAAATCCCGCCCGACTGGCCGCTTTTCCTGTGGGTGGCGGTGAACAACATGTTCACCGCGTACGGCGCCGACCACCGGCGGCTGCGCAAACTGGTCGCCCCGGCGTTCACCGCGCGCCGCACCGAGGCGCTGCGGCCGCGGATCGTCGCGATCACCGAAGAACTCCTCGACGAGCTGGCCACACAGGACGGAATCGTCGATCTGCGTGAGGGTTTCGCGTATCCGCTGCCGATCCGGGTGATCAGCGAGCTGATGGGCGTGCCGGAGGCGCTGAATCCGGGGCTGCGCACATGCGTCGACGGCATCTTCGACACCACCCTCACCCCGGAGGAGTCGCAGGCCAATTACATGGAGATGTACCGGATTCTGGCCGAACTGGTCGCATTCCGCCGCGAACATCCCGGCGACGATATGACCAGCCTGCTGATCTCGCACCGCGACGAGGACGACGGCTCACAGCTCACCGAGCAGGAACTGATCGACACACTATTGCTCGTCATCAGCGCCGGGCACGAGACCACGGTCAACCTGCTCGATCAGGCTATCTTCGCGCTGCTCACCCGGCCCGAGCAGCGGGCGAGTCTGCTTGCGGGCCAAGTGGGTTGGTCCGATCTGGTGGAGGAATCGCTGCGTTTCGAGGCGCCGGTGGCGCATCTGCCGCTGCGCTACGCCGCCGACGATATCGAGCTGGACGGCGGCATAAACATCGCCAAGGGCGAACCGATCCTGGCGTCCTATGCGGCGGCGAACCGCGATCCGAAGGTACACGGCGCGACCGCCGACGAATTCGACGTGACCCGAGCGACCAAGGAGCACTTGGCCTTCGGCTACGGCGCCCATCACTGCCTGGGTGCGCCACTCGCCCGCCTGGAGGCCGAGGTGGCGCTGCCCGCCATCTTCCAGCGCTTCCCGAATATGCGGCTGGCGGCGGATATTTCGGAGCTCGGCACGGTGGCGAGCTTCATCTCCAACGGGCACCACCAGTTGCCGGTGACCCTGTAGGGATTTCCTTCGAGGGGTGCCGATCTGCGGCGGCACCCCTCTAGTCGGAACTAAGTGACGATACGCAGTGGTTGTTCGATGATCGACTTCAGCTGCTGCAGGAACCGGGCGCCGGTCGCGCCGTCGATCGCGCGGTGATCGGCGGACAGCGTCACCCGCAGGATCTTCCGCACCACGATTTCACCGTCGGCGAGCCGCAATTCGTCGGTGGCCGCCCCGACCGCGAGGATGGCCGCCTCGGGCGGGTTGATGACCGCGGCGAACTGTTCGATACCGAACATGCCCAGGTTCGAGATGGTGAAGGTGCCGCCGGACATTTCGTCGGCACGCAGTCGGCCCGCGCGGGCGCGTTCGGCCTTTTCCACTGTCTCCGCGGCGATTTCGGATACGCCCTTCCGGTCGGCATCCCGGATCACCGGCACGACGAGGCCGGTGGGGATCGCCACCGCGACACCCAGGTGAATACCGTTGTGCCGCAACAGTTTATCTCCGGCGAAGGAGACGTTGACGGCCGGGTCGGTGCGCAGCGTCGCGGCCACCGCCTTGACGATGAGGTCGTTGACGCTGACCTTGCGCTTGCCCGCGCTCTCCAGCGTGGCGTTGACCTCGGCCCGGAAGGCCAGCAGATCGGTCACATCGATGGCGCTGGTCAGATAGAAGTGCGGGGCCTGCTGTTTGCTCTCGGTGAGGCGCTTCGCGGCGACCCGCTGGATATTGCTCAGCGGTTCCTCGGTGTAATCGCCCGCCGGTGCGGCGGATACCGTTGCGGCAGCGGCTGTTCCGTTAAGCGACGTTCCCGGTGGGGTAGCGGCGGTCGGCTGTCCGGCGTCGGTATCCTGGCGCGTGATCGGGCTGCTCGGTATCGATGCGGGTGTGGCCCGGTGCGCCGCCTCGACATCTTGGCGGGTGATACGGCCGCCTGGGCCGGTGCCCCGCACGGTGGCGATATCGATTCCGAGCTCGCCCGCGATCTTGCGCGCAAGCGGGGACGACTTCGGTCGCGCGCCGTTGCCGGGCGAAACGCTCTGCGCGCCAGCGCTTGACGTTGCGTCACCGGTCGATGCCGCAGCTCCGGGCACATCGGCAACGGATGTGTTACCGGCGACGTCATCCGCGCTGAGCGATCCCGCGCTCGCCGAACCGGCAACCGGCGCAGCGGATTTCGCGGCCCCGCTACCATCGCCGACCAATGCGATCGGCGCGCCGATCGCCACCCGGGTTCCGGGTTCGACCAGGATCTGTTCCAGCACCCCGTCGTCGTAGGCCTCCAATTCCATGAGGGCCTTGTCGGTTTCGATTTCGGCCAGCACGTCACCGCGCGCGACCCGGTCGCCGACCTGTTTGAGCCAGGCGGAAACGACGCCGTCCTCCATGGTGTCGGAGAGCCGGGGCATGGTGATTTCGGGCATGGGTGTCCTCCGGATCTCAGCGTCGTTTGCCGACGGCGGCAAGGGTTTCCACGGCGGCGGTGTACAGCGAGTCGGCCGACGGCAGCGCGAGGCGCTCGAGTGGTTTCGCGTAGGGGAGCGGCACCTCGGCCATCGCGACCCGCCGCACCGGCGCGTCGAGGTAGTCGAAGGCGCCGTCGGAGATGGAGGCGGCCACCTCCGCGCCGATGCCGTAGGTGAGCCAGTCGTCCTCGCCGATCACGGCGCAGCCGGTTTTGCGCACCGAGGCGACGATGGTGTCGCGGTCCAGCGGGCGCAGGCTGCGCAGGTCGACGACCTCCGCCGAAATACCTTCCGCGGCGAGCCTTTCGGCGACCTGGGTGCAGACCGTCGCCATGCGCGAGTAGCCGATGAGGGTGATGTCGGTCCCGGTGCGGGTCACCGCGGCCTTGCCGATCTGGGCGGCCGGAAGATCTTCGGGCACTTCGCCTTTGGTGTTGTAGAGCGAAAGGTTCTCCAGGAACAGCACCGGATCGTCGTCGTCGATGGCGGCCTTGAGCAGGGCCCTGGCATCGGCCGGGGTGCTCGGCGCGACCACTTTCAGCCCGGGGACGAACGCGTAGTAGAGCTCGATGTTCTGCGAATGCGTCGCACCCAGCTGCTGTCCGCCGCCACCCGGGGTGCGGATGACCATGGGCACGCTGGTCTGTCCGCCGAACATGCCGTAGATCTTGGCGGCGTGGTTGACGATCTGGTCCAGCGCGAGCAGCGAGAAGTTGATCGTCATGATTTCCACGACCGGGCGCAGGCCGAGCATGGCCGCGCCGATCGCGGCGCCGACGAAACCCTCCTCGGCGATCGGTGTGTCGCGCACCCGCTTTTCGCCGAATTCGGCGAGCAGGCCCGCGGTGATCTTGTAAGAGCCCTCGAAAACGCCGATCTCCTCGCCGATGAGGAAGATATCGTCGTCGCGCCGCATCTCCTCACGGAGGGTTTCGCGCAGCGCTTCCCGATAGGTCATGACAGCCACGGTGATGTAATCCTTTTCAGGCGAAAGCTAGGCGAAGAGTGGGTCGGCGGGCAGGCGGTGGGAATCGCCGGGCACCGGGGTCGCGTAGTTGTAGTCGAACAGACTCGACGGCTCGGGATGCGGGCTGGAATCGGCGAATTCGACCGCGGCGGCGACGCTTTCGGCCACCTCACGCTCGATGTCGGCTGCGGATTCCGCGGTGAGCACGCCGGCGTCGAGCAATTTGGCGTGCCAGATCTCGATCGGATCGTGCGAGCGGGCCGTCGAAACCATATCGCTGCTGCGGTATTTCGCCGGATCGACGACGGAATGTCCCTTCAGCCGGTAGCTCACCGCCTCCAGCAGCGCCGGTTTGCCTTCGCGGCGGGCGGTTTCGATGAGCTCGCTCGCCATATCGCGCACGGCGAGCACATCGGTGCCGTCGACGCGTTCACCGCGCATGCGGTACGCGGCGGCGCGCTTCCACAGATCCGGTTCGGCCGAGGAGCGTTCGACGGTGGTGCCCATGCCGGTCTGGTTGTTGATCACCAGGAATACGATCGGAAGCCGCCACAGCGCCGCGATATTCAGCGATTCGTGGAAGGCGCCGATATTCGTCGTGCCCTCGCCCATCTGGCACACCACCACATCGTCGCCGCCGCGATAGTCGACGGCGAGCGCCGCGCCGATGGCGAGCGGAACCTGGCCGCCGACAATGGCATAGCCGCCGAGCAGTCGGGTCGCGGTGTCGTACATGTGCATCGACCCGCCCCAGCCCTTGGAGGTGCCGGTGGCGCGGCCGTAGAGCTCGGCCATCACCCGGCCGGGTTCGATGCCCTTGGCGAGGGCGTAGCCGTGTTCGCGGTAGTTGGTGAACAGATAGTCGGTGGGGCGCATGGCCGCGCCGAGCCCGACGACGGTGGCCTCCTCGCCCAGATTGAGGTGGCAGTAGCCGCCGATCTTGGCCTGCTGGTAGGCCTGCGCGGTGCGCTCCTCGAAGCGGCGCACGAACAGCATGTCCCGGTACAGGCGCACCAGGGTTTCCGGATCCGTTGCGGTGAGCTGGTTTTCGGCGGCGGCGGGTTTGCCGGACTTACGGGTGGTCTTGCGCGGTGCGGTCGAAGTTGTCACGATCGGTGCTCCTCAACGCTTCTTGCGCGGCGCGACGTGCACGGGCAGGCCCAGCGCGCTGAGCGCGGCCTCCATGCCGATCTCGCCGAGGGTCGGGTGGGCGTGGATGGTGTCGGCCAGTTCGTCGAGGGTGGCCTCCAGCGTGATGGCCAGCGCGCCCTCGGTGATCAGATCACTGGCCGACGGGCCGATGATGTGGACGCCCAGGACCTCCTGATGTTGTTTTCCGGCAACGATTTTCAGGAACCCCTCGGTATCGCCGAAGGTCTTCGAGCGGCCGAGCGCCGCGAACGGGAACCGCGCGGTGATCACCTCGTGGCCCGCCGCCTTCGCCGCGGCCTCGGTGAGCCCGACGCTCGCGATCTCCGGATGGGTGAAGGTGGCCGCCGGGATCGCGGCATAGTCGATCCGGACATCATGTCCGGCAATGACATCCGCCGCGGTGAGGCCCTGATGCGATGCGACGTGCGCGAGCAGCGCGCGGCCGGTCACATCGCCGATCGCGTGCACATGCTCCACGCCGGTGCGTAACTGGTCGTCCACCGGAATGAAACCCCGTGCGTCGGTGACGATTCCGGTCTTCTCCAGATCCAGTTCGGCGGTATTGGGTTTGCGGCCGACCCCGACCAGCGCCACGTCGGCGTCGATCTCCTGCCCCTTCGGGCCCTCGACGGTCACCCGCAGCGCGTCGGTCTGCGCGATCGCGGCGACCGTATGCCCGGTGAGCACGGTGATGCCACGCTTGCTGAACGAGCGGCCGAGCGCCGCGGAGATGTCCTTGTCCTCGGCGGGCACCAACCGGTCCTGCATTTCGACGACGGTCACCCGGCTGCCGAAAGTGGCGAAGAGACTTGCCCATTCGGCGCCCACCGCGCTGCCGCCGACGATGACGATCCGGTCCGGGACCTCGGTGAGGCCGAAGGCGCCGTCGGAGGTGATCACGCCGGGCAGGTCGGCGCCGGGGATGGGCAGGCGCGCGGGTACCGAACCGGTCGCGATGATCACGTCACGCGCGGAGACACTGCGGATGAACTTCCCCGGCGCGGCGGCGTAACGCGGACCGTCGGGCGCGATCGGCGACGGACCCGTCTCGTACAGGTCGACGGTGGTCGGGCCGGTGAATCGGGCGTGGCCCGCCAGCACCGAAACACCGTTGGCCGCAAGCAGTCCCGCGACCCCGTCGGTGAGTTCGGTGACGATACCGTCCTTGCGCCGCCGCACCGCGCCGTAGTCGAAGCGCACATTGTCCGCGAGCACGCCGAATTCGGCGGCATCCCTTACGGTTTGGAAGACCTCGGCGGAACGCAGCATCGCCTTGGTCGGGATGCATCCCCAATTAAGGCACACCCCGCCGGGGCGCTCCTTCTCCACCAGGCCCACCGACAGACCACGCTGCGCGGCGCGGATGGCCGCCACATATCCGCCCGGCCCACCCCGACCACCAGCAGATCGAATTCCGGCACTCGTGGTGCTCCTCAATCTCGAATGATTCATCCGCGCCGAGGTTGTGGCACGGACCATGCCGGAAAAGTCTTTCGCGCCAGAATTGCACACACAATGCCCGAAAGCCCAGGTTTGTGTGACCGAAAATGGGCGCTATGCACAATTTGTACCCGGCGGTAGGACCGACGGTACCGGTCTCAAGCAGTGGTTTCGGGCAAGCGCAGCGCCGTCAGGGCGAGGGTGAGCTCGAGGTAGGCGCGCTGTCCGTCGAGCGGCCTGCCGAGCAGATGGGTGATCCGCTGTAGCCGGTTCAGCACCGTGTTGCGGTGGCAGTGCAGCCGCGCGGCCGCGTGCGCGGCCGAACAGTTCTCGGCCAGCCACGCGGCGAGGGTGTCCAGTAGTACGTCGCGTTCTTTCGCGGGCAATTCGAGCACCGGGCCGAGCAGATGCGCGGTGAGCAGCCGGGTCAGATCGGGGGAGCGCACCAGCAGCGCTTCCGGATAGCGCTCGTCGAGCGAGATCAGCTCGATCGCGTTGTGCGGCAACGTCTCCAGGGCGATGAGTGCCAACTCGTGCGCCGAATCCAGTTGTGCCAGTTGGGCGACCGCGGGCGAGCAGCCGGTGCGGCCGCGGTTGAGCGGGCGCAGCCGGTGCAGCACCGCGCCGGCGTCCCGGTGTTCCAGCGCGACGATGCCGATGGCGGTGTCCACCCTGCTGTGCCAGACCGAACGAATTCCCAAGGCCGCCAACACCGTTTCCGCACCGGGCAGCACCGGTGCGCCGTCGGTCCTCGGCTCGGCCGCCACCACCAGGTAGGCGCCGTGCGCGGGTAGGTCCAGTTCGCGCGCCGCCTGTGCGGCGAAGGTGGCGTCGTGTGCGCGGCCCGCGAGCAGATCCTCGATGAGCGCATGTCTGCGCCGCTCGTCCCGGCGCACCTGTTCGAGCTGGGTATTGCGGTAGGAGGTGGACAGTGCCGACGACAGCCCATCGATCACCGTCCACATGGCGGTGCCGACATCCCTGATCTCCTGCGGTCGCGTCCCGGTGTGCTCCGCATTGTCCAGCAGCGCCTCCCAGATGATCCGGCCGCCGAGCCGGAAGGTGCGCAGCATCGCCTCCAGCGGCACCCCCTGCTCGGCGCGCCGTCGCCCGATGGCCGCGGCAACATCGTCGTGATCCGGGTCGGCGGCGGTGCCGGTCAGCAGGTCGAGGATGCGGGTGAGGTACCGGCGGCAGCCGTCGCGCAGATCCGCGCGCGGTACCGAGGTGTAGTCGTTCCATTCCGGGTTGTCGGTGAATACGGCCGCCATCAGCCGCCTGGTCAGCACCGGAGTCTCGGCGCGGCAGCGTTCGGCGAGCCGCTGGATGCCCGGGGTCGGTGGTGCTGATCGTGGCGTCGCCATTCGTTCGACGCTACCGGGTCACCGCCGCGGCTACGGCCGCGGCGCTCGGCCACGTTTGAAATCCGAACAGTGGGTAAACATTCAGCAGACGGTCTGTTCGATGAGGCGAACCAGGTGGCCGCCAAAATGTGAAACCGCTTGTCGGCCCCCTGTTTCCGGCGCACCCGTCCGGCTCGCGAATTCTCTTCCCGGCGAGCGCTTTTCCCCAATTCAATAGTGCAGTCCCACCGGACCACCCTGGTCTGGACGTTCGACCATCACGAGATCGCTTGTCCGCAGCAACGACGGCTGAGGAGGAAAGACCGTGAGCAGTGTATTGGCCGATATGGATTCGGCACTGAAACGACGGACTACCGATGCGGCACTGCACATCGTGCTGGTGGCGCCACCCTACTTCTCGGTGCCGCCATCCGGATACGGCGGGGTGGAGGCGGTGGTGGCGCAGCTCGCCGACGCGCTGGTGGCGCGCGGTCATCGGGTGACACTGCTCGGGGCAGGGGAGCCGGGCACGCGGGCGCGGTTCATCCCGCTGTGGGAAACCACGCAGGCCGCGGTCCTCGGCGACCCGTTTCCGGAGGTGATGCACGCGCTGAAGGTGCGGCGCTGTGTGCAGCGGCTGGCGACCACCGAGCGTATCGATGTGGTGCACGACCACACGTTCGCCGGTCCGCTGAACGCGCCCGCCTACCGCGCCCTCGGCATCCCGACGGTGATCACCGTGCACGGCCCGGTCGAGGACGGACCCGGCGACTACTACCGCGCGATGGCGGCCAGCGCGCAACTGGTCGCGATCAGCGATCGGCAGCGCTCGCTCGCGCCCGATCTCAACTGGATCGGCCGGGTGCACAACGCCGTCGATCCGGATACCTGGCCGTTCCAGGCCGAAAAGCAGGACTACCTGCTCTTCCTCGGACGCTACGCCCCGTACAAGGGCGCCCATCTCGCATTGCCCGCCGCGCACGCCGCCGGCCGCAGGCTGGTGCTGGCCGCGAAATGCAACGAGCGTCCGGAGCGGGCCTATTTCGACAGCGAGGTCCGGCCGCTGCTCACCTCGTCGGACTGCGTATTCGGCGAGGCCGACGCGGTGTCGAAGCGGCTGCTGCTGTCGCAGGCGCGCTGCCTGCTCTTCCCGATTCGCTGGGAGGAGCCCTTCGGCATGGTGATGATCGAGGCGATGGCCTGCGGCACACCGGTGGTCGCGCTGCGCGGCGGTGCGGTCGCGGAGGTGATCGAGGACGGTGTCACCGGTTTCATCTGCGATGATCCGGCGGAACTGCCCGATGCCATCGCCGCGATCGACAGTATCGATCCGCGCAAATGCCGCCTGCGTGTCGAGCAGTTGTTCAGCATCGACCGGCTCGGTTCCGGTTACGAGGCCGCGTACCGGGCGGCGGTCGTCCGCGCGGACGACGCGATCGAGTTCCCGAAGGTCGATGCCGCCGAATCCCATCTGGCCGGTGCCGTGACGCTGTTGCACGGCGGTGAGCGGAGCAGGCCGTGACCGTGCCGCGGATCTTCAACGCGGGGCCGCCGGTCGGCGTCGGTGGTGGTCATTCGACCATCACCCTGGTCGAGGCCAGCACGTTCTGCCTGTCCGACCAGCACGGCGATATCCACCCCGGCGGCACGCTCGGGCTGTTCTACCGGGACGCGCGGGTGCTGTCGCGCTGGGCGTTGACTGTCGACGGGCATCCGGTGGAGCAGCTCAGCGTGCAGGCCTCGGAGGCGTTCGACGCCCGTTTCCTGCTCCGCCTGCCGCCCCGGCCGGGACTGGCCGACAGCACGGTGCTGATCGAGCGGCACCGCCGGGTGGGCGGCGGCCTGGAGGAGACGCTCACGGTGCACAACCTGGGCGGCGAGGACACCGCGCTGACGCTGACCATTCACATCGACGCCGATTTCGCCGATCTGTTCTCGGTGAAGGAGGGCCGCAGCAAACACGGCACCGCCGAGGTGGCGGTGGCCGGCGACGAGCTGCATCTGACCGCGCACGCGGATCCGGGACGCGGGCTGGTGGTCACCGCCAACGGTGACCCGATGGTGCTGCCCGGCACCCTGAACTGGCGCGCGGTCGTGCCGTCCCGCGGCAACTGGTCGGCGACGGTGCGGGCACAGCCGGTGGTCGGGCATCAGCGCACCCAGGTGACGCAGGCGCCCGCCGACGGTCCGGCGGGCCGGATCACCGCGTGGCGGGCCACCGCGACCGATCTCACCGCGACCGATCCCGGTCTGGCGCATATGTTGCGGCACACCGAGAGCGATCTCGGCGCGCTGCGGATCGAAAGTCACGACGGTCTTTCGTCTTTCGTCGCGGCGGGCGCGCCGTGGTTCATGACGCTGTTCGGCCGCGACAGCCTGCTGACCTCGTGGATGGCGCTGCTGCTCGATCGCGGCCTGGCCATGGGCACGCTGCGCAGATTGGCGAAACTACAAGGCAAAGAGGTCAATCCGGTGACCGAGGAGGAGCCGGGCCGGATCATGCACGAGATGCGGCGCGGCCCGGCGGGCGATCAGGTGCTCGGCGGCACGGTGTATTACGGCTCGGCCGACGCGACGCCGCTGTTCCTGATGCTGCTGGCCGAATGCCGGAGATGGGGTGCGCCCGACGACGCGGTGCGCGACCTGCTGCCCGCCGCGGATGCCGCGCTGGATTGGATCGAGCACTTCGGCGACGCGGACGGCGACGGCTTCGTCGAATATCACCGGAAAACCGATCGGGGACTGTCGAATCAGGGCTGGAAGGACAGCTTCGACGCGATCAACGACGCCGCGGGCGACCTCGCCCATCCGCCGATCGCGCTGTGCGAGGTGCAGGGCTATGTGTACGCGGCGTGGCTGGCCCGCGCCGAATTGGCGGAGGCCTTCGGCGATTCCCGCGTCGCGCAGCGCTCGCGCGCCGCGGCGGCCGAGCTGAAGCGAAAGTTCAACGAGGCCTTTTGGATACCCGAAAAGGGGTGGTATGCAATGGCTTTGGATCGCGACAAACGACCGGTCGACGCGCTGGCCAGCAATGCGGCGCACTGCCTGTGGACCGGAATCATCGACGACGAGCACGCGGGCGAACTGGTCGCCGCCATGGCCGATCCGGCGATGGACAGCGGGTTCGGGTTGCGCACCTTGGCAATCGGCATGGGCGCGTACAACCCGATGAGTTACCACAACGGTTCGGTCTGGCCGCACGACACCGCGATCGCGGTGGCCGGTCTGCTGCGCTACCGGCATATTCCGGGGGCGCTCGCCCTCGCCGAGAAGCTGACCGGCGGCATCGTCGCCGCCGCGCTCGCCTTCGACGGCAGACCGCCGGAGTTGTTCTGCGGCTTCGCCAGAGAGCAGTTCCCGGCGCCGATTCCGTATCCGACGTCGTGTTCCCCGCAGGCCTGGGCCAGCGCCGCGCCACTGCTGCTCGTCCGGTCCTTTCTCGGGTTGGCGCCGGATGTGCCGCGGCGGACGCTCACCGTCGCGCCGCGCATCCCGGCGGACTGGGGCAGGCTCGTCCTGACCGATCTGCGGCTCGGTCCGGTGACCGTGCGCATCGAGGCCGAGGGCACCGACCTGCTGGTGCGCGGCCTGCCCGACGACTGGACGTTGGACGAGCCGGGCGCCCGTACCGACGAGCCGGTATACGTATCGGTCGGGGAGTCCTGAATTCCATTTGTCTTCGAGCGCAACACGATTGGATCCGAGTATGACGGGTATGCCAGTACTGTCGGCAACCGCGGGTCGCCGTCACCGTCAACGGCGACGAGATCTCAACGGCGAGATCTGGGTCGGTGCACCCGCGGTCGAGGTGCGGCACATGACATCACCGCGCGGATCGTGTACACCGGTGACGTGCCATCCTTCGAGGTTCGACCGGGAGTTCGGTTTTGGCGCGCGGGGTGAGCACACTCGTTGTGATCCGGGGAAATTCGGCATCCGGAAAGTCGACGGTCGCCGCGGCGACGCAGCGCAGGTTCGCCCGTGGGCGATGCGTTGTCATCCCGCAGGACGTGGTGCGCAGGCAGATGGTTCGCGAGGCGGACCGGTCCGGCGGATTCAATATCGAGTTGATCGAACATATTGCGGCGCTGTGCCTTTCGCGCGGACTGGTGGTGATCGTCGAGGGCATCCTCGATGCCAGGCGATACGGTGCGATGCTGGAGCGGCTGGCCGCCGCCGCGCGGGCCGCGCTGTTCTACAGCTTCGATCTGACCTTCGAGGAAACCCTGCTGCGGCACGCCGGACGCCCGCAGTCGGCCACCATTCCGGAATCGCAGATGGCGCTGTGGTTCCACGGCTGGCAGCCGCTGTCCTTCGTCGGCGAGACCAGGATCGAGAGCAACTGGACCGTCGAGGACACCGTCGACCGGATCTGCCGCGATATCCGCGCGGCCCGCAGGTCCGGCGGGGTCCGGTCCTCGGAACGGGCCTGAAAAGCGAAGCGGCTCATCGGAAATCCGCCACCGAGGCGTGCAGCGCCGCCCTGGCGGCATCGATCGCCGGATGTGCGCCGGTGCCGCGCCGATACGCCAGATGCGTTCTGCGCCTTGTCCGCAGCGGTGTCAGGGTGACGCCGGGCGGCGGTTCGAGGGCGCCGAGGCCCGGTACCAGCGCCACGCCCTGACCGGCGGCGACCAGTGCGAGCACGGTGCCGAAATCGTCGGCGTGATGGCGGATCCGCGGCGTGAATCCGGCGGCCTGGCAGGCCCGTACCGTCATGGTGTGACAGAGCGTGCCGGGTGTGCTTGCGATCCAGGGGCTTTCCCGTCGCGTATCGAGGGATCCATCGGAAAGCGCCGCCAGATAGACGGTTTCGGTCAGCAGCGGTTCGGTGTCGAGCGCCGGATCGGGTTCGACCGGCACGTAGTCGTACTCCTGGACCAGCGCGACATCGAGCGTCCCGGCCCGCAGCGCACCCGGTGCGAGCACCGGATCCAGTTCGGAGACGAACAGTTCCAGGCGCGGATGCGCGGTGCTCAACGCCACCAGGGCGGGGGAGAGGATGGTGCGCACCGCGGTGGGGAATACGCCGATCCGCAGATGTCCGGTGAGTTCGTCGCCGGTGAGTTCGGCGGCGGCCTGTTCCAGCACGGCCAGAATGGTTTCCGCGTGCGCGACCAGCCGGTGCGCGGCCGGGGTGAGCGTCACCCGGCGGCCGGTGCGCTCCAGCAGCGGCGTACCCGCCTCGCGTTCCAGCGCGGTGAGTTGCTGGGATACCGCCGACGGAGTGTAGTTGAGCGCCTCGGCCACCGCGGCGATCGTCTCCCGGTGGGCCAGTTCGCGCAGCAGGCGCAGTTTCCGGACATCGAGCATTACCTCAGCTTATGCTCAGCGGCAGAAATGTGAACTGGACCTGAAGCTTTTCGCGCGCGAACCTGGAACCATGACGCTCGCAGGCCTTTTCATCCCCCTGATCACGCCGTTCACCGCGGGCGGTGACCTCGCCACCGACGCGCTGGAGCGGCTCGCGCACGAGGTACTGGCCGACGGCGCCACCGGCATCGTCGCCCTCGGCACCACCGGCGAACCGGCGACGCTCACCGCCGACGAACGGGAGACGGTCATCCGGATCTGCGCGAACGTGTGCCGGGAACACAACGCGCCCTTGATCGTCGGCACCGGATCCAACTCCACCGCGGCCTCACACGCGGCGCTGCGCGACCTCGATCCGGGGCTCACCGCCGCGCTGACCGTCGTCCCCTACTACACCCGGCCGTCGGAGGCCGGTGTGCTCGCGCATTTCCGCAGCCTCGCGGCAACCAGCCCGATACCGCTGATCGTCTACAACATTCCGTACCGCACCGGACGCACGCTCGGCGCGGATACCCTTGTCGCCCTTGCCGAAACGCCGAATATCATCGGCGTAAAGCAGGCCGTCGGCGCGATCGACGAAACCACGATCGAGCTGATGCGTAGGCGCCCAGCCGATTTCGCGGTGCTGGCCGGTGACGACCTGTTCATCGCTCCGCTGCTGGCCCTCGGCGCGGCGGGCGGCATTCTCGCCTCCGCCGCCGTCGCGACCGCGGAGTTCGCCGACCTGATCGCGCTGTGGCACAAGGGGTCCATCGATGCGGCGCGCGCCATCGGACACCGCCTCAGCGCGCTGTCGTCCGCGTTGTTCGCCGAACCGAACCCGACGGTCATCAAATCGGTACTCGCCGCACTGGGTCGAATTCCCAGCCCGGCCGTCCGGCTGCCATTGTTACCGGCCGGCGAATCGGCCACGATGGCCGCGCTCGCACTCGCCGACGAATTTCCGCCAGCGCAGAAGTTCCGAATTCACTAGAGAAATAGCGAAAGTGGTGGAACGCTTAAGCGGTGACATCACCTCCGGATATAGCGGCGGCGGGCCCAGACCCGTCGACCGACAAACTCGACCCCGCGGTCCTCAAGGTCGCGGGTGTGGTCGTACTGGGTGCGATCATGTCGATTCTGGACATCAGCGTGGTCATCATCGCGCTGCCGACCTTCCAAACCGAGTTCAACACCACGACCGCCATCGCGGCGTGGACGATGACCGCGTACACCCTGGCGTTGGCCACGGTCATCCCGCTGACGGGTTGGGCGGCGGACCGATTTGGCACCAAGCGCCTGTACATGCTGGCGCTGACCTTCTTCGTACTCGGTTCGGTGCTGTGTAGTACCGCATGGAATATCGAGTCGCTCATCGCTTTTCGCGTTGTCCAGGGTTTGGGCGGCGGCATGCTGATGCCGCTGGGCATGACGATCATGACCCATGCGGCGGGTCCGCAGCGGATCGGCCGCGTGATGGCCGTACTCGGCGTGCCGATGCTGCTCGGCCCGATCTCGGGCCCGATCCTCGGCGGCTGGCTGATCGGCTTCCACTGGGCCGACGGGCACAATATGTGGCAGCTGATCTTCCTGATCAACGTGCCGATCGGCATCATCGCACTCCTGCTCGCCTACATCGTCTTTCCGTCCGACCGGCCCGAGCCGTCGGAATCCTTCGACTTCCTCGGCATGCTGTTGGCCTCACCCGGCCTCGCGCTGTTCCTGTACGGCGTCTCGTCGATACCCGGCGAGGGCAGGGTGATCGCGCCGAAGGTCTTGATACCGGCCGCCATCGGCCTCGCGCTCATGGTGGCGTTCGTGTTCCACGCGCTGCGCACCAAACATCCGCTGATCGACCTACACCTGTTCCGGAACAAGGCGCTGACCTTCGCGGTGCTCACCATGGTGCTGTTCGCGACCGCCTTCTTCGGCGCCGGTGTGCTGCTGCCGAACTACATCCAGCAGGTGCGCGGTGAGACGCCGGTGATGACCGGTGTGCTGCTGATACCGCAGGGTCTCGGCGCGATGCTCACCATGCCCATCGGCGGCAAACTGGTCGACAAGATCGGTCCCGGCAAGGTCGTGCTCAGCGGACTCACGGTGATCGCGGTGAGCTCGGCCTTCTTCACCCAGCTGAAATCGGATACCCCGTATCCGATGATTCTGTCCGCGCTGTTCGTGATGGGTCTCGGCATGGGCTGCACCATGATGCCGACCATGACCGCGGCCATCCAGACGCTGACCCATGAGCAGGTGGCGCGCGGATCGACGCTGATGAACATCATCAACCAGACCGGCAGTTCGATCGGTACCGCGACCATCTCGGTGGTGCTGACGAACAACCTGAAACATCAGGAGTTGGCCGGCCCGGCGATGGTGGCGCTGAAGGATCCGGCGTTCGCGGCGAAACTGCATCTGCCGCCGCAGGCGATCGAGCTCGGATTGAGCCAGGCGGCAACGGCTTTCGCGCACACCTACGTGGTCGCCGTGGTTCTGATCGTGTTGACGCTGATCCCGGCGTTCCTGCTGCCGCGGACCAAGCCGAAGGCGCCCGCGCAGGACGCCGCGGCGGCCATGGTGCACTGACACACCGAATTCGATGAGGTCCGGCGGCTGCCGCGGCAGCCGCCGGACTCATTTGATGCGTCTGACGTATCGGTCGATGCCCAGATGGTGTTGGACAGGCATCAGTCGGCCGAAATAGCCTGCTGACAGGCCAGGTGATGTGACTCGAACCACATCCGGCGTCGACAGGAGGACCGACGATGACGCAACGAATCCTCGTCACCGGGGCCGCAGGCGGGATCGGCACGCTGATGCGGCCGCGGCTGGCCCGGCCCGATCGCGTACTGCGCCTACTCGACCTGCGGCCGCTGCCGCCCGCCGGGCCCGGCGAGGCCGTCGAACTCGTCACGGGTTCACTGACCGATCCGGTGACGATCGCGGCCGCCTGCCGGGACGTCGACGCGATCATCCACCTCGGCGGCATCAGTCGCGAGGACAGCTGGGATCGCATCGTCGCCGCCAATATCGACGGCACGCATACGGTGCTGGAGGCGGCCAGGCAGGCCGGGATATCCCGGATCGTGCTCGCATCGAGCAACCACGCCGCCGGATTCGCCGAAATCGGCGCGGAAAAGGTTGCCGGAGAAGCGTTTCCGCGGCCGGACACCTACTACGGGGTGAGCAAGGCCGCCGTCGAGGCGCTGGGCAGCCTCTATCACTCCCGATTCGGCATGGACGTGATCTGCGTGCGGATCGGTTCCTGTTTCGAGCGCCCGGCCGATCTGCGCGGACTGTCCATGTGGCTGTCGCCGGACGACTGCGCCCGGCTGCTCGAGGCCTGCCTCGCCGCGAAAAGTCCCGGCTACCAGGTGATCTGGGGTGTTTCGCCGAATACCCGCGCGGTGGTCTCGCTGCGCGAGGCCGAGGCGCTCGGCTATCGCGGCGTCGACGACGCCGAACGCTTCGCCGCCGAGATCGACACCGATCCGGCGAATGCGCCGAAATATATCGGCGGGCCGTTCTGCGATACCCCGCTGGGTAAACCCAACCCACTCTGAAACGCATTGCGCGATACCGAGAACGAATCGTATTTCCGCGCAATCATCGTCCCCGCGCATGTGACGCTGGGAATCTCCGCTAGACCGCGAAAGAAGCGCAGCACCATGCAGTACAAATCGACGGTGTCGGCTCTCGGCGCCGATGTTCGTTTCCTCTATTTCTTCGGCGCGCTCGGCGGCATCCTTTTCGGCTACGACCTGGGCGTGATTTCCGGGGTGCTGCTGTTCATCAAGGATCAATGGCACCTGACCTCGTTCACCAAGGGCGTGATCGGCGGATGTCTCGCCGCGGGCGCGATATTCGGCGCCGCCGCGGCCGGGCGCATCACCGACCGGCTCGGCAGGCGGCGCACCATCATGATCGCCGCCGCGGTATTCGCGGTCGGCGCCATCGGCTGTGCGCTCGCGCCGAATGTCGCGGTGCTGGTGGTCGCCCGGTTCATCACCGGTATCGCGGTGGGCTGCTCGTCCGCGACGGTGCCGACCTATCTGTCCGAGCTGGCGCCGACCCGGGCCCGCGGTGCGCTGTCCACGCTGAACCAGCTGATGATCGTTTCCGGAATCCTGTTGGCCTACATAGTGGATTGGGCGCTGTCCGGCTCCGGGAACTGGCGGCTGATGTTCGGGCTTGCCGCGGTTCCGGCGGTGGTGTTGCTCGCGGGCATGTCGGTGCTGCCGGAGACGCCGCGCTGGCTGGTGCAGGCGGGAATGGTGGAGCAGGCGCGCGGCGTGCTCGCCGGAACCCATCGCGCCGACGAGGTGGACGCCGAAATCGACAGCATTCGCACGGTGATTCGATTGGACGCCGAACGGAAGGGCCGGCTGCGCGATCTGCTGATGCCGTGGGCGAAACCGGCGCTGCTCGTCGCGCTCATTCTGGCCGTCGGGCAGCAGTTCTCCGGTGTCAACGCGGTAAACCTCTACGCGCCGACGATGTTCACCGATCTCGGCTTCGGCAATTCGACCTCGCTGCTCGCCTCGATCGTGCTCGGCGTGATCAAGGTGGCGTTCACCGCGTGGGTGATCTTCATGGTCGACCGGTGGGGCCGTAAACCGCTGCTGCTGCTCGGCAATGTCTGCATGGCGCTTTCACTGTTCCTGCTCGGCCTGGTGGTGCTCACCGTGCACAACCACACCGTCACCGGTTTGACGACGCTGATCCTGCTCAACGTCTATCTCGCCGGATACGAACTCGGTTGGGGTGCGGTGGTTTGGGTGATGATGGCCGAGATCTTCCCGCTGCGCGTCCGCGGCGTCGGCATGGGTGTCGGCAGCGTGGTGCTCTGGGCGTCCACCTTCGCCATCACCTTCCTCTTCCCGGTGATGAACGACCATCTGGGACTTGCCCATTCGGCGTGGGTGTTCGGCGCGGTGAGCGTGCTGCTGTACTTCCTGGTGCAGCGGTTCGTGCCGGAGACGAAGGGACGCAGCCTGGAACAGATCGAGCTGGAGCTGCGGGCGCGCGTCGGCGGCCATGCGGCGCAGGCGAAGTGAGGGTGTAGCGGGTGATCGTGTACGTGTCGAATGCGGAAAGCCGCGCGATCTCGGTGCTGCGGCTGACCGCAACGGGTGAGTTGATTCCGCTGTCCGCCACCGATGTCGGTGGGAAGGTGATGCCGCTCGCGGTCGCCCCGGATCGCCGGTATTTATATGCCGGGCTGCGGTCGGAGCCGTATGAGGTGGTGGTGCTCACCATCGATCGGGCATCGGGGGAGTTGCGGGTTGTTTCGCGAAATCCGTTGCCGGACAATATGGCCTACCTCGCGACCGATCGGTCCGGGCGGTATCTGCTCGGCGCGTCGTACACGGGCGGCCGGATCGCGGTGTGCCCGATCGATGGTGCGGCGGTGGGTGCGGCGGTCGCGGTGGTCGCGACGCCGCCGCACGCGCATTCGATCGTCGCCGATCCGTCGAATCGCCACCTGCTGGTCGGTGCGCTCGGTGGTGACGTGATCCTGCGATATCGATTCGACGAAGGTCTCGTCCACGGTGAGCCGACCGCTACGCCGACGAAATCCGGTGCGGGACCACGACATATCGTCTTCCACCCGAACGGGCGCGTCGTATTCGTCTCGAACGAACTCGACGGCACGGTGAACGGCTACCTGTTCGATGCCGGTGTATTGACCGAGACCGCGTCGGCATCGGTGCTGCCGCCCGGCCATGCCTCGGCATGGACATCCGATCTGCACATCACCCCCGACGGCCGGTATCTCTATGTGGCCGACCGCAATTCGAGCACACTGGCCGGATTCCGGGTGGACGGCGCGACGGGCGGGCTGGAACCGATCGGGTATACGCCCACCGAAACGCGGCCGCGCGGTTTCGCCATCGATCCCGGCGGGCGCTACCTCGTCGTCGCGGGCCAGCTGTCGGGGCAGGTGACGAGCTACGCCATCGGCGGCGACGGCGCGCTGCGGGCCGTCGGCCGCTGCCGGGTCGGCGACGATCCGAACTGGGTCGAGATCGTCGATCTCGCGTCATGACGCTCGATACCCACCCGGTATCGGACGATGCGGAAATGGCGTTGGACGAGTATCACTTCGGCGGCATAGCCTGCGATTACGCCGTTGTACAGGAGGCCGACGATGAACAGCGATAGCCACCGGGCGCCCGCGTTGCTGCGCCTGGCCGCCACGCCGTCCAACGGCAACCCGCGCGTCGACCTGATCCGTGGCGATGCGGGCAAACTCGGCTCGCTCATCTCGCTCGAGCACATCCGCGGCTTCGTCACCGTCGCGGAGGAGGGCAGCTTCCGCCGCGCCGCCGAGCGGCTCCGGATGACCCAACCGCCGCTGAGCAGGCAGATCCAGAAGTTGGAGCGCGATATCGGCGTCGAACTCTTCGATCGCACCCAGCGGCAGGTGCAGCTGACCCCGGCGGGCGAGGTATTCCTGATCGAGGCGCGCAGGCTGCTCGCGCTGGCCGAGGCGGCGCCCGGCGCGGCCCGGTTGATCGCGGCGGGGGGTGCGGGCACGGTCCGGGTGGGCTTCACCGCCGCCTCCGGTTTCGGCTTCCTCGGCCGCTTCCTCAATCACATCGAGCAGGGGCTGCCCGGCGTCGAGGTGGTGCTGCGCGAGATGGTGAGCGCCGAGCAGTTCGCCAACCTGCGCAGCGGGCGACTCGATCTGGCGCTGGCCCGCCCGCCCTTCGATCAGAACGAATTCGATTGCCGCGCGGTGCATTCCGAGCGGCTGGTGCTCGCCGTCCCGGCCACGCACCGGCTGGCCGGGCTGGAGCCGCTGCCGATCGAGCAACTGGGCGGCGAATCACTGCTGGTATACGCGCCGGGCCCGGCCCGGTATTTCGCCGACCTGGTCGCGGGCATCCTGGCCGCCGTGCCGTACACCGCGACCCATGAACTGACCCAGGTGCACACCATGCTCGCACTGGTGGCCGCGGGCCGCGGCTTGGCGCTGGTACCGGACAGCGCCACCCACCTACATCCCGACGGCGTGCGGTTCCGCCCGCTGGCCGGTGTCGACGACCCGGTCGTACTGCATGCGGTGTGGCGGCGCGACTGCGCCAACCCGGCACTGCATCGCGTTGTCGCACTGCTGGATTCGCTGCCGCCCGCGCACTGAATCCGCCGATCGTTCCATGTCCCCAGGAGGAAGACCGTGTCCCATCTGTCCGCGGAAGAACTGGGCCCAGCGCTAGGGCGCGGGCTGCTCTCGTTCCCCGTCACCCACTTCGACGCCGACCTCGCCTTCGACGAGGCGGCCTACCGCAAGCACATCGCCTGGCTGGCCCAATACGAGGTGGCCGGGCTGTTCGCGGCCGGCGGCACCGGCGAGGGATTCTCGCTGACACCGCAGGAGATCGATCAGGTGGTGCGGGCCGCGGTGGCCGAAACCGGCGGCCGGATCCCGGTGGTCGCACCCGCGACGGCGGGTACGGCGGTGGCCATCGAACAGGCGCGGGCCGCGGAAGACGCTGGGGCGGAAGGGATTCTGCTGATGCCGCCGTATCTCACCGAGGCGGGTCCCGACGGTATCGTCGAACACGTCGCGGCCGTCTGCGGCGCGACCGGGCTCGGCGTGATCTTCTACAGCCGCGCCAATGCCGCGGTGAACGACGTGACGGTGGCGCGGATGGCCGAACGCTGCCCGAACCTGGTCGGTTTCAAGGACGGCGTCGGCAATATCGAGACGATGACCCGCGTCTACGCCCGCCTCGGCGACCGCTTGACCTACATCGGCGGGCTGCCGACCGCGGAGACCTTCGCGCTGCCCTACACCGAAATGGGCGTTACCACATACTCTTCGGCCATCTTCAACTTCGTCCCGGAGTTCGCGCTCGATTTCTATCGGGCGGTGCGGGCGCACGACCGGGCCGCCGTCTACCGCAAGCTGCGCGAATTCGTCATCCCCTATCTCGACATCCGCGACCGCAGACCGGGTTACGCGGTATCCATCGTGAAGGCCGGGCTCGCCGCGATCGGCAGGCCCGCCGGATCGGTGCGGCCGCCGCTGACCAACCTCACCGAAGCCGAGCTCGACGAACTCACCGAGCTGGTGCGCACCATCACGGTGGCGTGATGAGTTCCGTCGACGAAATCACCGGCGTCGCACTGTCTTCGGTGGTGGTGCCGCTGGAGGCCGGGATCAGCGACGCCAAGGTGCTCACCGGCAGGCAGCGCCCGATGACCGAGGTCGCGGTGCTGCTCGCCGAGATCGACACCGCGGCCGGGCTGCGTGGCCTCGGCATCAGCTATGCCAAACGGGCCGGTGGGCCAGGGCAATTCGCGCATGCGCGGGAACTGGCCCCGGAGCTGCTGGGCGCCGATCCGAACGATATCGGCCGGATCTGGGATCGGTTGGTGTGGGCGGGTGCGTCCGTGGGCCGCGCTGGGCTCGCGGTACAGGCCGTCGCGGCATTCGATATCGCGCTGTGGGATCTGAAGGCCAAGCGCGCCGGGCTGCCGCTGGCCAAACTACTCGGTGCACACCGTGATTCGGTGCGTTGTTACAACACTTCGGGCGGCTTCCTGCACGCATCGATCGACGAGGTGCTCGACCGCGCAGCCGAATCGCTCGCGCAGGGCATCGGCGGGATCAAGATCAAGGTCGGTCATCCGGACCGGTCCGTCGATCTGGCCAGGCTCACCGCGATCCGGGAGAAATTCGGCGACCGGGTGCCGCTGATGGTCGACGCGAACCAGCAGTGGGATCGCGCGACGGCCCGCCGCATGTGCCGCGCCCTCGAGCCGTTCGGTCTGGAATGGATCGAAGAACCCTTGGACGCATACGATTTCGCGGGACACGCCGGGCTGGCCGCCGCCTTCGACACCCCGATCGCCACCGGCGAAATGCTCGCCGGCGCGGGAGAGCACGCGCGGCTCATCCAGGCGGGCGGGGCCGATATCGTGCAACCCGACGCGCCCCGGGTCGGCGGCATCACCCAGTTCCTGAAGATCATGGCCCATGCGGAACGGGAAAACCTCGCGCTCGCACCGCATTTCATGAAGGAGGTGCACGTCCACCTGGCCGCCGCCTATCCGCTGGAACCGTGGGTCGAACATTTCGAATGGTTCGACGCGCTGTTCGCCGAACGGTTGACGATCAGCGACGGCCGCATGCACCTGTCCGACCGGCCCGGACTCGGCGTGACGCTCACCGAACAGGCGCGCGCCTGGACCGTCGCGGAACATGTTGTGCGAGCCTGATATGGCGCGCTCGCTTGCCGATGGACCTGGTCCCGGTATCGCGCAGAGCGCGCGCTCGGCCGTCGGCGAGCGCGGTGCGCGGAACTGATTTCGCGTACCGATCACCGCTCGACCTCGAAAGGAGACAGATGGATACCGATTCGCGAGACCTGGACCGGATCATCGCCGATGCGGCGGCCGCCGCCGTTCGGATCGCCGAGACCACCCCCGTCGAGCGGGCGAGCTGGTTGATGCGCGTCGCCGATGCGTTGGACGCGGCCGCCGATGAACTGATTCCGCTGGCCGCCGCGGAAACTCACTTACCCGAGGCTCCGCGCCTGCGTGGAGAGTTGCTGCGCACCACCTTTCAGCTGCGGTTCTTCGCCGATGTACTGGCCGACGGTGAATTCCTCGGCGCTACGGTGGATCACGCGGATCCGGGGTGGCCGATGGGTCCGCGGCCGGACATCCGGCGCGCGATGGTGCCGATCGGGCCGGTATTGGTCTTCGCCGCAAGCAATTTCCCGTTCGCGTTCAGCGTCGCGGGCGGTGATACCGCGTCGGCGCTGGCGGCCGGGTGCCCGGTCGTGTTGAAGGCGCATCCGGGACATCCGAGACTGTCCGAGCGCACGGGTGCGATCGTGCGCGCGGCGCTGGCCGAATCCGGTGCGCCCGAAGGAACTTTCGCGGTGGTCGAGGGTGTCGATGCGGGTGTCGCCGCGCTGCGGCATCCGGATATCGCGGCGGCCTCGTTCACCGGTTCGGTGACGGGCGGCCGCGCGCTGTTCGATATCGCGATGAGCCGACCGCGCCCCATCCCGTTCTACGGGGAACTGGGCAGCGTCAATCCAGTGGTGGTACTGCCGGGCGCCGTTCGCGCACGTGGGCCGGAAATCGTTGCGGGATACCTGAATTCGTTCACACTCGGGGCCGGGCAGTTCTGTACGAAACCGGGACTGCTGCTGCTCCCGGCCGGACACGGCCTGACCGAACCGCTGCGCGCCGCCGTCGACGCCGCACCGGAGCAGCCGCTGCTGAACGACCGCATCGCCGAGGGCTATTCGACCCGTGTCGAGAGCATCCGCGAACATCCTGCTGTCACAGCGATTTCCGCGCCGGACCCGGGCTCGCTGCGGCCGACCCTCCTGAGCGTCCCGGCAGCCGATTTCCTGGCGGCGGGACAGGTGCTGCGGGACGAATGTTTCGGGCCCGCATCGCTGGTGGTCGAATACGCGAACGCCGACGAGCTGGCCGGGTTACTCGGCGAACTCGAGCCCGGCCTCACCGCAACGGTTTTCGCCGAGGACACCGAGATCGACGACGTCCGCCCGCTGCTGCCCGCGCTCACCGCGCTGGCGGGCAGGTTGCTGTGGAACGACTGGCCCACTGGTGTCACGGTGAGCTGGGCTCAGCAGCACGGCGGACCCTATCCGGCCACCACCACGCCGACGACCACCTCGGTCGGTGCGGCGGCCATCGACCGCTTCCTGCGGCCGGTGGCCTGGCAGGGCTTCCCCGACGCGCTGCTGCCGCCCGCGCTGCGCGAACACAATCCATGGGATCTACCCCGACGTATCGACGGAAAGCGAAGCTGAAGTATGACCGCCGTTATCAAGGATGTCCGGCTCACCCCGATCCTGATCGCCGATCCGCCGCTGCTGCTGGTGGGCGGCGTGCATCAGCCGTATACCCCGCGGCTGATCGTCGAGGTCGAAACCGATTCCGGCACGGTGGGTCTGGGCGAAACCTACGGGGACCGCCGCTACCTGGAGCGGGCCACCGAACTCGCGCCGCGGCTCATCGGCATGCCGCTGGCCGGTATCAACGCCATCCGGCTGCTCGGTGCGCAGCGGGCGAGCGGCGACCGGCTGATCGATGACAACCCGCTGGCCAGTGGGTTACGCGGGGCGCTGACCACCGATAAGGTCCGGCTGAGCGTGTTGTCCGCCTTCGAGGTCGCCGCGCTGGACGCGCACGGCCGTGAGCTCGGCCTGCCGGTGCACGCGCTGCTCGGCGGGAAGGTGCGCGACCGCGTCGACTACTCGGGTTACCTGTTCTACAAGTGGGCCGAACACCCGGTGCCGGACGCCCCTGTCGACGAGTGGGGTGCGGCCCTCGATCCGGACGGCGTCGTCGAACTCGCGCGGAAGTTCAAGGCGCACGGCGGATTCCACTCCTTCAAGTTGAAGGGCGGGGTGTTCGAGCCGGAGGCGGAGTGCGCGGCTGTCGAGGCGCTGGCCGTCGCGTTTCCCGGCCATCCGCTGCGACTGGACCCGAATGCGGGCTGGTCGGCCGAGACCGCGCTGAAGGTGGCCGAAAGGCTTTCCGGCACAGTCGAATACCTGGAGGATCCGACCGCCCGGCTGACCGATCTCGCGGAGCTGCACCGCCGCACCGGTATTCCGCTGGCCACGAATATGGTGGTGACCTCGGTGGCGGAGATCAAACCGGCGTTCGACCTGGACGCGGTGCAGGTGGTGCTGTCCGATCACCATTACTGGGGCGGCCTGCTGGCCACCCGGGAGCTGGCGGCGATATGCGGCGCATACGGCAAAGGCGTTTCGATGCACTCGAATACCCATCTCGGCATCAGTCTCGCCGCCATGACCCACGTCGCCGCCACCATCGCCGAGCTGGATCACGCCTGCGACACCCATTACCCGTGGCAGGCGGAGGAGGTGATCACCGAGCCGTTCGAATTCCACGACGGCGCAATCGAAGTCACCGACGCGCCCGGACTCGGCATCGAACTGGACCGGGATGCGCTCGCCCGGTTCCACGAACGCTGGCAGCGCATGCCCGCGCTGCGCGACCGCGACGACATCGCGGCCATGCGGGTGGTGCGCCCGGATTATCAACCGCCCGCGGGGCCGAAGTTCTGATCGAAAAAGCCCGCTCGCAAAGGGAGCGGGCTCGGCCTCAGCCGTACAGCGCGACGAACCTGTCCAGCGATCGTTCGATATCGCCCTTCACCGCCCGCGCCACCCCGGCGCCGATCGGACCGAACAGCGGTGCGCCGCCCAATTCGATGTCGACCGTGACCTCGGAACCCGAACCCTTCGGCCGCACAAGCAATTCCAGGCCCAGCTTGGTCCCGCCCTTACCCGCGCCACGCAGGGCCAGCTTGTGTGGCGGTTCGGCGGCGCGCACCGTCCAGGTCACCCGGTTGCGCAGGCCTTTCACGGTCGCGACTCCGACGAGTTGGGTGCCGACGGTCAGCTCCGCGGGCACCTCCCCGCGCCACGCCTCGTGCATGGTCAGCCACTTACCCAGGTCGGCCAGATTGGACGTGTGCGCCCACGCGTCCTCCGGCGGGATCGGCACATCGACGGAAACCTTCAGCTTTGCCACCCGCGCATGGTAACCGGTACCGAAAGTTCTGCCTACCGCACGGAAAGGCGGCGGATATCGACCAGTCGCGGAACGAGACGCGGCCCGCGCCGGGCCGAGCTGCCGCGTGCGGCACTCGTATACCCGGCGCGGGCGGTCTCTCCTTACGCGCGAGCCGGTTTCACGCTGCGGAAGGTCAGCGCGACGAGGAAGGCCAGCGCCGCGATGCCGACCGCACCGGCGAAGGCCGCCGTGACGCCGCTGACGAGCACATGCTCGGGTGATCCCGTCGCATCCTTGGCCGCGGTGCCGAATACCGTGACCAGGATGGCCAATCCGAGTGCGGCGCCGGTCTGCTGCAGGGTTTGCAGCGCACCGCCCGCCGCGCCGGCGTCGGCGCTCGGCACGCTGGACATGATGATCACGTTCAGCGGCGAAAAGGCAAGGCCGATACCGCATCCCAGCAGCAGTGTGGCGACGAACAGCATCGGGAAGTACGCGCTGTCGGTCGAGAGCTGGGTCAGCAGCGCCAATCCGGCGCCCATCGATACCGTTCCGGTCAGCGTGAGCGGCTTGGGCCCGAGGCGGGGCAGCAGCCGCGGGACGAGCCGGATCATGGTGAACATCATCACCGCGGTCGGCAGGAAGGCGAAACCGGTTGTCAGCGGGCTCATTCCGCGCACCTCCTGGAGGTACCGGGTGAGGAAGAAGAACATCGACATGCCCGCCATCGGCCCGAGGAACATATTGGCGTACGCGGCGGCGCGATTGCGCTCGACGAACAGGCGCAGCGGCAGCAGCGGTTCGGCCGTGCGCATTTCGATGGTCAGGAAGGCGGCGAGCAGTCCGGCGCCGACGGCCAGCGAGAGCACGGTGGTGGTGGCCGACCAGCCATCGGATGCCGCGCTGATGAAGCCGTACACCAGCGTCGCGATGCTGCCGGTCGCGGTGAACGCGCCGGGCAGATCGAGGTGGGCGGGCCTGCGCTCGGAATCGGGCAGGTAGCGCAGCGCGAGCACGCCGACCGCCGCGCCGAACGGCACGTTGATGAACAGCGCGGACCGCCAGCTCAGCCACTGGGTGAGCAGACCGCCGATGATCAGGCCGATCGCGAAGCCCGCGCTGGACATGCCGGAGAACAGGGCGAGCACCCGGACCCTGGCCTTCGGCTCGGTGAAGGTGGTGGTGAGCAGCGCGAGGGTGCTCGGGCCCGCCATCGCGCCGCCGATGCCCTGGACGACGCGGGCGGCGATCAGCCAGGTCGCGGACGGCGCGAGCCCGCCCGCCAACGAGGCGAGGGTGAACAGGGTGGTGCCGACGACGAACAGGTTGCGCCGACCGAACAGATCGCCCGCGCGGCCGCCGAGCAGCAGCAGACCGCCGAAGGTCAGGGTGTACGCGTTCATCACCCAGGACAGGCCGGTGGCGCTGAAGTGCAGGTCGGTGCGGATGCGCGGCAGCGCGACATTCATCACGGTGATGTCGAGGACGATCATCAATTGGCAGGTCAGCAGGGTGGCCAGCACGACGCCATGCCGCAGTGGGCGGGCGAGGGCCGGACGGATGTCCGCGGCAATGGTGTTGGTAGACAAGTACGCTCCATGGGATGAACCTAAGCGGAGAGTGTCTCCGTTTGGACAGGAGCTAGCATATGGAGAAGGTCTCCGTTTACGCAAGCCTAAACGGAGAGTTCATCCGTTTCCAGTGGAGGAATCAGTGGACGCACCGTCGACCGCACGGCCCATGCGCGCCGACGCGCGGCGCAATTACGAGCGGATCGTCGAGGCCGCGCGGGCGGCCTTCGCCGAACACGGTCCGGATGCGCCACTGGATGACATCGCCCGCCGCGCCGGGGTCGGCGCGGGCACCCTGTACCGGCACTTCCCCAACCGCGACGCGCTCATCGAGGCCGTCTACCGGTCGAGTATCGAGCGGCTCAGCTCGTACGCGCACGAGCTGGCCGCGACCCATCCGCCGGAGGCGGCTCTGGAGATGTGGCTGCAGCGGCAGGTGCGCTGGGTGCTCGAGGAACGCAGTCTCGCGGTGACGCTGAAGGCGCTGATCGACCGCGAGTCGGAGACCTTCGAGATGTGCCGTGTCCTGATGAACGACGCGGCGACCGCGATTCTGAAACCCGCGCAGGCGGCGGGCATGGTGCGCGGCGATATCGAACCGCGCGACCTCCTGCGCTTCGGGCACGGCATCGCCATCGCCTGCGAAACCGCACCCGAGGCGGCGGACCGCCTGCTCGCGGTCACCATGGACGGCCTGCGAACAACCGGCGCGCACCCCGCCGACGGGTGAGCTTGCGCGGGTATTCGCCTGTGCCCCGCTATTTTTCGCGAGTCATCATGCGGCCGACGGAGCTGCGCAAGCCGCTTGTTTGCTAACCCGAACTTACCCGGCGGCGATGGCCGAGGTGACCTGAGTGATGTAGGCGCGGAACAGCTTCGGCATATCGACTTGCTCCGGATCGAGCAGCCATTGCAGCTGTAGGCCGTCCATCATCGCGAACACCTGGCGGGCGAGGGCGGCGGTATCGGTATCCGGTCGGATGGCGCCGTCGGCGATTCCGTCGTCGAGCGCGCGCACCAGCCAGGTCTCCAGCATGCGGTAGCGGCCGACGACCCATTCGTGCGCGGGGTGGTCGATGGTCACCGCCTCCCCGGTCACCACCGTGAACAGTCGCACCAGCCCGGGCAGGTGCGCGTTGTATTCGACCAGCTGCACCAGCCGCTCCAGTGCGGCGACGCCGGACAGTCTGCCGTCGAATTCCATTCGCCGCGCGTCGATTTCGTCGCGGCGCTGGAGCACCGCCGCGAGCAGCTCGGTCTTGCTCGCGAAGTGGTGCAGCAGGCCGGGTTGGGACAGTCCGCAGTTCGTCGCGATATCCGCCAGGGACGCGCCGCGGAATCCGTTCTCGGCGAACGTCTTCAGCGCCACATCGAGGATCTGTTCGCGGCGCGCGTCGCCACGCGGTCTGCCGTACCGTCCGGTCATGGTCTCGAATATATAACATTACCGAGTGAGTGCTCGGTTACGATGCCGGTTGTCGGCACACTCGTGTCGTCGCAATCGAGGAGGATTGATGAGTTACGCCACCGGGAACACCGCCGAAATCGTGCCGTTCGACCTGCGTGGGGGCGCGGGGCGGCTGTCGGCGTGGCGTTCGGCGCCGCCGGACGGTGTCGAGGTGCGCGGCACCGCTCTGCTCGTTCCGGGCTTCACCGGTTCCAAGGAGGATTTCGAGGCCATGCTGTCGCGCTTGGCGCGGGCCGGATTCCACTGTGTCGCTTACGATCAGCGCGGCCAGTGGGAGTCGGACGGTTCGGACGATCCGGCCGACTACACGCTGCGCGATTTCGCGGGCGATCTGTTGGGCGTCGCCGAGCGGATCGGTGCGCCGGTGCACCTGGTGGGCCACTCCTTCGGCGGTTACGTCTCCCGCGCCGCGGTGCTCGCGGATCCGGGCCGCTTCCGCAGCCTGACCCTGCTCGCCTCGGGGCCCACCTCGGTGCGCGATATCGCCTTCCCGCCACCGCGATCGGTCGCGCAGATGGTGGAAGCCGGTGGGCAGCAGTCGATCTGGGAGCAGATGAGTTCCGCGATGAGCGCGCTCCCCGACGCGAAACGAGATTTCCTGCACCGGCGGATCATGGCGACCAAGAAGGCGAACCTCGTCGGCATCCTGCACACCATGGAGACCGTCGACGACGATATCGCCGGTCTGCGGGCCGCGGCGGTACCGATCCTCATCGCCTACGGCGACACCGGCGATCTGTGGGAGCCCGCCGTGCACGAGCGTTACGCCGATGACCTCGGTGCGCGGCGCGTCGTCTACCCCGGCGTCGGCCATCTGCCGAACGAGGAACGGCCCGAACAGGTTTGCGCCGACCTCACCGCGTTCTGGGCCGAGGTCGACTCCCGGCGGTAGCCTGCGCCGATCCGGGAGTCACTGCCTCTAACATCTCCGGGGTGACCGGATACGACCTCGACGCGTTCGAGCACCTCGACACCTCGCTGCTGCCGCCGCGCCAGCAGCGGATCCTCGCCACCATTCGGGATTGGGTGGTCCGGTACGGGTACCCGCCCAGCACCAGGGAACTGGGCGACGCCGTCGGGCTGCGCTCGACCTCGTCGGTGTCGAAACATCTGAACAGCCTGGAGGAGAAGGGCTTTCTGCGGCGCAGCGGTTCGGTGTCGCGGCCGATCGATGTGCGGATGTTCCTGCGGGCGGCCGAGCCGCGCACGCAGGACACGGATTCGGTCCCGGTGCCCGTCGTCGGCGATATCGCGGCGGGCACCCCGATCCTGGCCGAGGAGCACACCGACGACGTCCTCACCCTCTCGCGCCAACTCGTCGGCCGCGGAACGGTTTTCGGGCTGCGGGTGCGCGGCGACTCGATGATCGACGCGGCCATCTGCGACGGCGATATCGTGGTCGTCCGCAAACAGCACGAGGCGCATTCGGGGGAGATCGTCGCCGCCATGATCGACGGGGAGGCGACCGTCAAGGTGTACCGGCGGCGCAACGGGCACGTCTACCTGGAGCCACGCAATCCGGCGTACGAGGTGATCGACGGTGATGCGGCGGTCGTGCTCGGCAAGGTCGTCTCGGTGATGCGCCGGGTCTGATCATTCAGAGGCGGTTCACGGCCTTGATGATCGCCGAGTGCATCCCGTCGGCCACCGGATGCGTCGCGGAGATCTCGATGTCGCCGAATCCGGCCGCCGCCAAGTGGTTTCGATACTCGCCGAACGACAGCGCCCCCGCGATACAGCCGACGTAGTCGCCGCGCTCACCGCGCTGGGCGGGGGTCAGGGCGTCGTCGGCGACCACATCGGCGATCCCGATGCGACCGCCAGGCACCAGCACCCTTGCCATTTCGGCGAATACCGCCGGTTTGTCGGTCGACAGGTTGATGACGCAGTTGGAGATCACCACATCGATGCTGTTGTCGGGCAACGGGATCGCCTCGATCGTGCCCTTCAGGAACTCGACGTTCGTGACACCGGCCTTCGCCGCGTTATCCCGGGCCAGCGCCAGCATCTCATCGGTCATATCGACGCCGAATGCCTTGCCGCTCGGCCCGACCCGGCGCGCCGACAGCAGCACGTCGATGCCGCCGCCGGATCCGAGATCGAGTACGGATTCGCCCGCGCGCAACTCGGCGACCGCGGTCGGGTTGCCGCAGCCCAGTGATGCGGCGACGGCCCGAATCGGCAAGACATCGCGGTCGGTGGCCCCGTACAGGCTCGCGCCGAATTGCTCGTCGATCTCGACCCCACAGCCGCTGCCGCCGCAACAATCCGTCGCGGTACCGCCATCCGCGACCGCCACGGCGGCGGCCGCGTAGCGCTCACGCACGGTTTCCCGCAGCTCGTTACCCTGCTCCGACATGAGAACCAACTCCTGACCAGGTTGTATTGAAATCTATCGAAGCAAGTTTGCCGCTCTGATTAGATATCTGTCAATATTGATGTGTGTCGAAACAGGAGCTTCCGCTGATCGCCGCGATGACGGGCTGCTGCACCACGTTGTCCGCACCGCTGGACGCCGCCGCGGCGGTCGAGTTGGCGAGCGCGTTCAAGGCGCTGGGCGATCCGGTCCGGCTGCGGCTGCTGTCGTTGATCGCCGCCGCCGGCGGCGAAGAGGTCTGCGTCTGCGAGCTGACCCCGGCCTTCGACCTGTCCCAGCCCACCATCTCCCACCACCTCAAGGTCCTGCGCGAAGCTGGGCTATTGACCTCGGAACGACGCGGCACCTGGGTTTACTACCGGGTGGTTCCCGCTGCGCTGCAACGACTTTCCGATATCCTCGCGCCGACCGCAGCACCCGTGTAGGCCCCGCGGGTCAGTGCCTGGTGAACATCTCGACGAAGCTGTGCGGCGCGGCGGCGCCGAACATGAACTCGAAGACCTCGGCGCCGTCGGCGGCGGCCGCGGCGGCGCGCGGGAACAGTGCCTGTTCGTATTCGGTCAGCGCGGACTCGACGTCGCCGGGGTGCGCGGCGATGGCCTTGCCGAGTTCGGCGCCGTCCTGCATGGCCAGGTTGGCTCCTTCGCCGTTCGGGGGTGCGAGGTGGGCAGCGTCGCCGATCAATGTCACTCCCGGCACTCGGTCCCAGCGGTGTTCGATCGGCAGCGTGTTGAGTGGGCGCAGGACCGGTGCGGTGTCGCTTTCGGTGATGAGCGCGGTGAGTTCCGGTGCCCAGCCGTCGAATTCGCCCGCGATGCGCGCGGCGGCCGCGGCCGGGTCAGTGAAATCGATTTCGGCGAACCAGCTTTGGGATTTGGATAGTGCCACATAGGTGTGCAGGGTCTCGCCGCGCTCACGGTGGGCCTGAATGCCCTTGCCCGGCTCGGGCGCGATGAGTGCCCCGCCGCCAACGGCTTTCGCGGCGGCCGGATGACGGGTGTCGGCGTCGAACAGATAGGTCTCGACGAATGACATGCCGGTGTACTCGGGGGTGGCGGCAGACAGCAGCGGCCGAACCCGCGACCACGCGCCGTCGGCGCCGACCAGCAGATCCGTGACCGCGGTGCCGCCGTCGGCGAAGCTCACCTCGTGGCGGCCGTCGCCGATGGCGCGGGCGCCGCTGACCTTGTGGCCCCACCGGACGGTGCCGGGCGGCAGCGAATCGAGCAGCAGCCGTCGCAGTTCGCCGCGCTGCGCCTCGGGGCGTCCGCCCGTACCGTCGTCGGGTTCGTCGAGCAGAACGGTTCCGTCCCGATCGAGGATCCGCAGCGCCTGACGTCCTTCCAGGATGAGGCCGCGGAACTCGTCCAGCAGACCGGCCGCCGCCAGCGCAGGCTGCCCGTTGTAGTCGTGGATGTCGAGCATTCCGCCCTGCGTGCGTGCGGTCGGGGAGTCCTCCGCCTCGTAGACCGTGGCCGGTATGCCGTTGACGTGCAGGACGCGGGCCAGCGTCAGGCCGCCGAGCCCGGCGCCGATGATCGTGATCTTCATGGTGGCTCCTTCGAGGTTCGACCTTCTGGTATGCCATTCCAGAACTGGAATGCCGTTCCATGTTGGAGCAACGTTCCAGATGTGTCAAGATGGCGGCATGGCAACGCGGACACGTCGGGCAGCGGCGCTTTCCCGGGAGACCATCGTCGAAGCCGCCGTCGAACTGCTCGACGCCACCGGCGCGGGCGGGCTCACCTTCCGGACATTGACCGAACGCCTCGCCACCGGACCCGGGGCGATCTACTGGCATGTGGCGAACAAGGACGAACTGCTCGCCGCCGCCACCGACACCGTCGTCGCCGCCGCGCTGGCCATCGCGCCCGCCGAATCTCCCGGCACGGCGCGGGACGAGATCCGCGCCATCGCGCTCGGCCTGTTCGACGCCATCGACGAACATCCTTGGCTCGGAACGCAACTCGCCATGCAGCTGGCCCGCAGCCCATGGGGTTCGATGACCCGGCGGATCTACGAGAGCATCGGTCGCCGGGTCCGCGCGCTCGGCGTGCCCGAGGGCAGTTGGTTCACGGCCACCTCGGCGCTGGTGAACTACATCCTCGGCGCGGCGGGCCAGAACGCCGAGAACTCCCGCGTCGGCGAACAGCATCCGGACCGCGGCGAATTCCTCGGCGACGCGGCGGCGGCATGGGAAGAACTCGACCCCGACGACTACCCGTTCCTCCGGTCCATTGCCGATCAACTCCGCGGACACGACGACCGCGAGCAATTCCTCGCGGGCATCGATTTCCTGCTCGCCGGTGTCATCGCGGCGCACCCGTCCACCTGAGCCGCAGTGGCCGGGTAGCGTGCGCCCATGCCGACTCCGCCGGGTGCCCGTCGCCGCCTGCCGACCTGGCTGACGCCGAATCTCCGGGTGCTGTGCGGGGTCAGCTTCCTCGCCGACACCGCAGGCGAGTTGCTGTATCCGATTCTGCCGATCTTCCTCACCGTCACCCTCGGCGCGCCCGCCGCCGTGGTCGGCGCGGTCGAAGGCGCGGCCGAGGCGGCCGCCGCGCTGACCAAGATCGCCGCGGGCCGCCTCGGGGACCGCTACCGCAAGCGGCCGTTGATCGCGCTCGGATACGCGCTCGCCGCGCTCGGCAAGGTCATCGTCGCCGCGGCGTTCGCCTGGCCGCTCGTGCTCGCCGGGCGCTGTGTGGACCGGCTCGGCAAGGGCGTGCGCGGGGCACCCCGCGATGCCCTGCTGATGGTCGGCGCCGATCCCGCGGTCAAGGGCCGCATATTCGGGGTCCACCGCACCATGGACACGCTCGGTGCGGTTGTCGGACCCGCGCTCGGGCTCGCGCTCTACGAACTACTCGACCACCGCATGCGGCCGCTGCTCGTGCTCGCCGTCGTCCCCGCGCTGGCCGCCGTCGCGCTGGTCGCCGCGGTCCGCGAAAACTCCTCCGGCGCAACGAATCGCACAGTCGATGAGCCGGATGATCCGTCGTCCCAACGGTTCTCGACGCGATTGAAGACGCTCATCGCCGTGCTGACGGTCTTCTCCCTGGTGAACTTCCCCGACTCGCTGCTCCTGTTGCGCGCGCACCAACTCGGGCTTTCGGTGGCCGGGGTCATCGGCGCCTACATCGCCTACAACGCCGCATACGCGCTGCTGTCCTACCCGGCCGGCGCGGTATCGGACATGCTGCCGCGGCAATTCGTCTTCGCGGCCGGGTTGGCGTGCTTCGCGGTGGGCTATCTCGGCCTCGGGTTCGCGACCTCGCCGGGATGGGTCTTCGTCGTCCTGCCGATCTACGGCGGATTCGCCGCGGCCACCGACGGGGTCGGCAAGGCCTGGATCGCCGATATCGCGCCTGCCGCAAGGCAATCCACCGCCCAAGGCATCTATCAAGGACTCACAGGCGGCGCCATCCTCGCCGCCGGACTGTGGGCCGGACTCGCCTGGTATGCCGACGGCCGCATCCCCCTGCTGATCTCCGGGGCCACCGCACTCGCACTGGCGGTGGCGCTCGTCCTGGCCGGAGAACGTCTGCATCGGTAATTCCATTCAAAGTAAAGACCGGCCGGTATTCTTGGAGCGACTGTCGAGCAACGGCGTTCGAGTTCGCGAGAGGACCGGCGATGGCGGCGAGGCGGATATGAAGGGGCTGCCGCGCTATGCGCCGATGCTGGCCACGGCCGGCGTCATACCCGGAAACGACTCGCAATGGAATTACGAAGTGAAATTCGATGGCGTCCGCGCCATCGGCTATATCGATAGCGACCTGCGGTTGATGTCTCGAAACGACAAGAACATCACCGCGGCCTGGCCCGAACTCGCCGGGCTCGCCCCATCGGATCCGCCATTCGTCGTCGACGGTGAAATCGTCACCTTCGCCGCGGATGGGCGGTCCTCGTTCGAGGCGCTACAGCCGCGGATGCATCAACGCAATCCCGCCGCGATCCGCGCACTGGTCAGCAGCGTCCCGGCCACCTATATGATTTTCGATCTGCTCCATATCGGGGATCGCTCGCTGATCGACCTGCCCTACCAGCAGCGACGGGAATTACTCGAACAACTCGACTTGCGCGGCCCGAATTGGCAAACCCCGGCTCGCCTGAACGGATCCGGCGCGGCGGTTCTCGAAGAATCGCGGCGCCTCGGATTGGAGGGAATTGTCTGCAAACGCGTGGACAGCCCTTATTCGCCGGGCCGACGCAGTCCGCTGTGGATCAAGGTGAAGAACATCCGCGATCAGGAGGTCGTGATCGTCGGCTGGCGGCCGGGCGCCGGACGGCGCGCCGGGCAGATCGGCTCACTGCTCATGGCGGTGCACGACGACACCGGTGAACTCACCTACATCGGAAACGTCGGCACCGGCTTCACCCAGGCCATGCTCGCCGACCTACATGCAAAACTCAAACCGCTGCAACGTAATACAGCTCCCGTAGCGGCCCCCGTCGCCGACGCCGTCTGGGTCGAGCCGACCCTCGTCGGCGAGGTGACCTTCACCGAATGGACCGGAGACGGCAGGCTTCGCCATCCCTCGTGGCGAGGATTGCGGCCCGACAAGGAATCTCGCGACGTGAAACTGCCGGAATGACCTCAGGGCTGTTTCGCTGACCAGTCGCGGATCGCGGCGACGAACTCCTCTGGCGCGTCGGATTCCACGTAAGTGCCTGCACCCTCGACGATCACGGTCTGGTGCTTGGGGAAGGTCGCTTCCAGACGCTTGCGCTCCTGGGGGCGGAAGGCGATGTCGGCGTCACCCCACACGATCAGTGTCGGCAGGTGGGCGAGGTCGGCAAGACCGGCCTCGAGCTCGGCGAAGAAGGCTCGGCTGATGAGGACCTGGCGGGGGAATACGGCGGAGGCCTTGCGCCGCTCGGGGGTGTCCATAGCCCGGCGGTAGTGGGCCATCTCGGCTGCCGTTGGTTTCCGCCGCCGGTGACCCAAGGGGATGAACACGTTGACGATGAAGTTCAGGCGCTGGGCGAGGAAGCGGCCCAGGGGTCCGCCGAAGATGCGAGAGAAGTACTCGAAGTGTAGGACACCATTGACCGGCCAGGCCCAGGTGTCGGCGAGCACCAGCCGATCGAACACGCTCGGCCGACGCTCCGCGGCAGCCAAGCCGATCAGGGCGCCCCAGTCCTGCCCGACCAGCGTGACACCCTCGAGGCCGAGCTTGTCGACGAATCCGGTGACCACGTCGGCGTGCTCCTCGGGCAGATAACGGTAGCCGGGTTTCGCCGCCGACAGCCCGAAGCCAGGGTAATCCATTGCGACGCAACGGAAGTCGTCGCGCAGTGCGCGAATCACGTCGCGCCAGAGGAACGACCAGGTCGGGTTGCCGTGCAGGAGCAGCAGTGTGGGCCCCGACCCCTCGTCGACGTAGTGCACGGTGTGCCCGTCGATATCGACGAAGCGGCTCTCGAACGGGAACAGGGTGTCGTCGACCCAATCGGGCCGCACGCTGCTGGTGGTATCGGCCATGGCGGCCCCCTCTAGGCTTGGCGGCAAGGTATGCTTGAGAATGTCACGCACACTTGAGAAAAACAAGTAGAAGGAATGATGCGTAGCTACGGCCAGTACTGCGGGCTCGCCCGGTCCCTCGAAGTCGTGGGCGACCGGTGGAACCTGCTCATCGTCCGCCAGCTCCTCATCGCCCCCGCCCGCTACCGGGACCTGCTCGACGGCCTCCCCGGCATCGCGACCAATCTGCTCGCCGACCGGCTCCGCGACCTCGAGACCGCGGGCGTGATCGAGCGGCGACTGGCCGGTGCGGGCAATGCTGTCGAGTACGCCCTCACGCCGTGGGGTGCCGAGCTGCGCCGGCCGATCGAAAGCCTGATCCGCTGGTCCACCCCGCTGATGCTGCGCGGCCCCGACGGCGACGCCTTCCGCCCCGGATGGCTCGCCCTCGCCGTCCCCGCCCTGCTCGACACTCGGGTCGCGGTCCGCCCCTCGGCGACGGTGGGCCTCGAGATCGGCGGCCCACCCTTCCAGCTCCGCGCGACGCGCTCCGGCTTCGAGGTCGGCCCGCACGACGGCCGCGATCTCGACGCCACCGTCCGCGCCGAACCCGCCTACATACTCGGACTCGCCGCGGGCGCCATCACCCTCGGCGACGCCCGCGCCCTCGGACTGGTCGAGATAGACGGCGACGAATCCGTCGTCCGCGCCGTCTTCGCCGCCTGACGGGTGCCGCTGCGTCGGATGTGCGGTGTCCGATCAAACCTGCTTCGGACCGTCGATATCTGCGGATGGTTACTTTCGCGCAATCAGGGAAGACCACCGGTGCAGGTATCGAGAAAACTCACACGATCGCGATTCGAAGGAGGACATCTCATGAGATTCGCCAAGGCGGGTGCCTCGGTTGTACTGCTGGCAGGTTTGTGTGTCGCCGGGGCGGGTGTCGCACACGCCGACCAGACCATCACCGTCACCACGGATTTGCTCGGCTGCGCGACCCGCGCCGACATCGACGTTTCCGCGCTGAACGGGGTCAGCCCGGGGACATCGGTGTCCATCTCGGACACGTTGGCGGCGCAGCTCCGCCAAAACGGTTGCATGCCTTGATCTTTCAGCAGGGCCAGAGCGCGCGGCCACGGGATGCCACCGTCGGCCGCGCGCTGCGGGCCATCGAAGGCGACGATTCCTTATGACCCGGACAGGAGTAATGCCGTACGCGCGTAGGCGGGCGTCATCCAAGCCGGTCAGGATGAGACGTCCGGTGGTGCGCTCCGGAGTCTCCCACGAGTGATCCGCCGCAACCCGCATTACCTCGCGATCATATTGGGCCGCAACGAAATTGACCGAACGATCCATTGGCATCGCCCGCGACCATTCCCAACGCACCAGATCACCGACGCGAGCGATGATGATAGCGGTAACGGAACAGCCGTAATCGCCGCAGCCCCTGCACCGTGCGATGGGGACAGTGCGTGGCAGCGGCCCGGCGGCCAGACGATTGGTCGCGTGATCTCCCGGCATTCGGCGGCGATTGGATAGGGTCGTGGCGATGCCTTGGGCCGGAAGGGGTTGCGCATGGGCTGGTGGCGGGATGCGGTGTTCTATCAGATCTATCCGCGCAGCTTCGCCGATTCGGATGGGGACGGTGTGGGTGATCTGCCCGGAATCATCGGGCGGCTGGCGCATTTGAAGGATTTGGGGGTGGATGCGGTCTGGCTGTCGCCGTGCTATCGGTCGCCGATGGTCGATTTCGGTTATGACATCAGCGATTACCGCGATATCGACCCGGTGTTCGGCACCTTGCGCGATTTCGACGAGTTGTTGTCGGCCGCGCACGGAATGGGGCTGCGGGTGGTGTTGGATCTCGTCGCCAACCACACCTCCGATCGGCACCCGTGGTTCCAGGAATCGCGGTCCGCGCGGGATGCGCCGCGCCGCGATTGGTATGTGTGGGCCGATCCCGCGGAAGATGGTGGGCCGCCGAACAATTGGCTGAGCACGTTTCCGGACACCGGAGCGGCGTGGACATTCGACGAGGCCACCGGCCAGTACTATCTGCATTCGTTCACGCGCAATCAACCCGACCTCAACTGGTGGAATCCCGCTGTGCGGCAGGCGATGACCGAGGTGATGCGGTTCTGGCTGGATCGCGGTGTCGACGGCTTCCGGTTCGACGTCCCGCACCGTTTGATCAAAGACCGTGCGCTGCAAGATAATCCACCCGATGTGGCGCACCTGCGCAAGGCGACCGGCGCACCGCCGGGGCGGCAGCGGCATATCGATCGCCCGGAGGTGCACGAGGTGCTTCGCGCCTTGCGGGCCGTGCTCGACGACTATCCGGACCGGGTGGCAGTCGGCGAGGTGGGCGTCACTGATTCCGGCAGGCTGACCGCCTACTACGGCGACGACGACGAACTGAATCTGCTGTTCAATTTCGCGTTCTGGTCACAACCGTGGTCCGCCAACGGTTTTCGTGACGCGGTCGCGGTCGTGGAGGCCACGACACCAGCGCACGCATGGCCGACCTACGCGCTGTCCAACCATGATCTCCCGCGCGCCGCCCACCGCTACGCCGAAGACGGCCACGGTCCGGCGCGGGCGCGTCTGGCGGCGATGATGCTGCTCACCCTGGGCGGCACGCCATTTCTGTACTACGGCGAGGAGATCGGCATGACCGATGTACCCGTCCCGGCGCAGCGGGCACACGACCCGGACGGCCGCGACGGCTGCCGCGCACCGATGCTGTGGGACGAAAACCGGCACGCCGGATTCACCCTCGGCACACCCTGGCTGCCCATCGCCGCCGACGCGCCTGCCATCAATGTGGCGGTTCAGCGCGCCCGGCCCGATTCCCTGCTCAACCTGTACCGAAAACTGCTGGCGCTGCGTCGAACTCATCCGGCACTGACCGAGGGCGCCTACCGCGTAGCCGATTTCGGTGACGATCGGGTCTTCGCCTATCACCGCGAGACTGGTGACGAGCGCCTGCTGGTCGCACTGAATTTCGCGGCGACCTCGGTGACCGCTCCGATGGCGCTCGCCGATGCTCGCCTGCTCTGCTCCACCCACCCGGGCAGCACCGGATCGGGTGGTCTTCGCCTAGGCCCGCACGAAGGAATCCTCGTATCGATCGGGTGACAGCCAGCATGTGTTGTCCGGCAAGGTATCCGATCGGTGGTCGGCGCTGCCGTTGACGCGGCGGGCGCCGACCCGAAGATCAGGATTCGACGAAAATCGGAGTCAGCGTCAGCGGCAGGGTGGCGCGCCCGCCGGTGACCCGGACGGGAACGGGTTCGCCGTACGCGTTGAGCGCGCGGGCGGTGGCGGTAGGCCAGGGGAGTTCGTGGGCCGTCGCCGGGGCCGACTCGTCGCCGAGGTCCGCGTGCCGTTGCCATGCGACGACGAGCGGCCCACCGTCGCGGTCGACCTCGAAGATGTAGGAATCCGGATTCTCGGTGGGTGTCCGCCGAATCATCTTGGCGCCGTGCAGCATTCGGGAAGTCAGTGCGAGGGCGTCCGCCTGTCGGTGCCGCAGGGTGATGTCATCTCCCTCGTAGTCCATGAGGGCGAACTTGTTGAACATCAGGCCGAGTATCGTATAAGGCTTTTGGCCGCCGGGTGTTTCGGGCGCGAGGTTCCAGCATGCCGTGCGCCGGATACCCGCCGAAAGGGCGAGCAGGTTGCGCATCACGATCTCTCGGCACATCCAGCGATCGTGCATATCCGCGTACTCCGGCGGGCAGCCCTGCATGAACATCTGCAATTGGGGCGGCAATTCGGGCATCCGGTTGTACAGCTCGACCATCGCGTCGTGTTCTGCGGCGGGTTTGTCGTCGGTGGTGGTCGCGGTCCAATCGCTGTTCTCCGAGTTCTCCGACATCATCGCCATGAATCCGGGAGCTGCGGCCGCCAGGTATGTCCACACCTCCGGTCCCGGCAGCGGGCCGTTGTATTCGGCGGCGACAATAGGCTTTTGGTAGCCGTGCCGGGCCATCAGGGCGCGGATCGCGGCGATCCGGTCCGGAATCTGGTACGGATCCTCGTACAGGTGCACGTCGTATACGTCGAAATGATCGCGGCCGTGTTCGACGAGGTATTCGAAAGTGCCCGGCCGCATGTTGTTTTCGGGTGGTTCGCCGCCGAGCATGACGAGGGCGTCCGGATCGGCGGCGCGCACCGCGGCCGCGAACACCTTCAGCTGTTCGAGGTATTCGGCGGGCGTCCCGGCCCACAGGATCGGTATGGACGGCTCATTGTCGAACTGCCAGTAGGTGATTCGGCCACGGCAGCGGGTGACCAGCGCACGGACGAACGCGCCGAAGGTGTCGAGATCCTTTGCCGGAGAGGGCGGCAGCATATCGGTGACCCGCCGGGTGCCCCACAGCGATGCGGACGAGACGGTGATCAGCACCTCCTCGTCGCCGTCCAACTGCCCGAGCAGCGCATCGACGGCATCCCAGACGAAGCGGCCCGGCTCGGGTTCGATCTGTGACCAGTACAGGTAGCAGCGCAGCATGCCCGCGCCGACGCTGCGTACCGCGGGCATGATCCGTTCCGGCGGGCGCAGCAGACCGTAGGTGATGCCGCGGACGACGCCGAGCCGGATACCCGGCGAAATGTCTCGGTCCAGGGCGATTTCAGTCATGGTTTCCTCCCAACTAGACAGTGTTCACTGAACACCGTCTAGTGACAGTAGCTGAACACTGTCTAGTAGAAAAGGTTAGGATCATCCGCCATGGCCCTCGACCGTGAACTGATCGTGCGCACCGCCCTGGCTCAGCTCGACGAGGTCGGGTTGGCGGCGCTCTCGCTGCGCCGTCTCGCCAAGGACCTCGAGGTGCATCCGTCGGCGCTGTACTACCACTTCCAGAACAAGCAGGATCTGCTGAACGAGATGGCGCGCGAGCTGGTGCTTTCGGTGGTCGGCGAGGTGGGGTATCCCGGCGCGACGTGGGACACCTGGCTGACTCATCTCGCGCGCACCCAGCGCCGCGCCATCCGCTCCCGCCGCGACGGTGCGCTGCTGATGATCAGGGCGCGGCCGGACGCCGAATATCAGCTGGACTATCTGGACCAGCTCTTCGAACTCCTTGCCGCGGCGGGCTTTTCCCGTGAACAGGCGGGCGCGGCCTTCATCGCCGTCAGCAACTACACCGTCGGCATGACGCTGTCCGAACAGCAGCAGGAAACCGTGACCGGCGCCGCACGCAACCTCGACCGCCCCGGCGTCCAGAGCATCGCCGCCGCGTCCGCGGACGCCGACACCACCTTCGAAACCGGCCTCCGCTGGCTGATCGACGGAATGCGCCCGGCGTAAACCGGCCGGTTACTGCCGGCCGAGTTCGGCCAGGCGGGTCAGTGCGGGGAGGGCCGCGGCCAGCGCCTCGCGATCCTGCTCGGTGAGTTGGTCGACGAGGGGTTGAAGTCTGCGGATGCGGTCCGCGTGGCGGGAACGAACGATATGCGAGCCGGCCTCGGTGATGTGGACCAGTACGGCGCGGCCGTCGGTGGGGTCGGGGCGGCGTTCGACCAGGCCGTCGCGTTCGAGCCGGGTGACGAGCTGGGTGATCGCGGGTTGGGTGACCTGCTCGGACTTCTTCAGTTCGCTGAGCCGCAGCGGGCCGTCGGAATGCTCGAGGGTGAACAGCACCGACAGGGTGGTGAACGACAGCGTCTCCAGCGTGGGCAACCGGATGAAGAAGCGGTTGAACTGCTCGATCGCGATGGCGAAGGCGTCGACGTCGATGGTGTGATCCACGGCGACCAATCTAATCACCGAGCTTATTTAAGTTATTTATTTAAATGACTTATGCTGTTGCGGCGGCGCGGGACGCCGCTGTTCGTCGGCTCTGAGAGAGGTACCCATGACTGTTCGGATCGGCATCAACGGCTTCGGGCGCATCGGCCGCAGCGTCTTCCGCGCGGCGTTCGCCAGGGACGCGGAGCTGGAGATCGTCGCGATCAACGACCTCGGTTCCGTCGCGACGATGGCGCACCTGCTGGCCTACGACTCGGTGAACGGCCGCTTCCCGGCGGCGGTCACCGCCGAGCCGGGCGCCATCCGCGCAGGCGACCGCCTGGTCACCGTGCTGGCCGAGCGAGATCCGGCCGCGCTGGCCTGGGGCGATCTCGGCGTCGATCTGGTGATCGAGGCCACCGGCCGCTTCACCGACGCCGATCGGGCCCGCGCACATGTGCGCGGCGGCGCGAAGAAGGTGATCGTCGCGGCGCCCGCCGACGGCGAGGACGTCACGATCGTGCTCGGCGTGAACGAGCACACCTACGATCCGGAGCGGCACACCGTGGTGTCGAACGCCTCGTGCACCACCAATTGCCTTGGCGTACTTGCCAAAGTGCTGCACGACGCGATCGGCATCGAATACGGCTCGATGACCACCGCGCACGCGTACACCCAGGACCAGAACCTGCACGACGGCCCGCACGGCGATCCGCGCCGGGCCAGGGCCGCCGCGCTCAACATCGTGCCGACGTCCAGCGGCGCGGCCAAGGCGATCGGCGCGGTGCTACCGGAACTGCGCGGACGGCTCGACGCGTCGGCGCTGCGGGTGCCGGTGCCGACCGGTTCGCTGACCGACCTGACCGTTATCACCAAGCGCCCCACCACGATCGAGGAGATCAACGCCGCGTACGCGGCCGCGGCGGCGGGTCCGTACCGCGGTCTGCTGTCCTACACCGAGGCGCCGATCGTGAGCAGCGATATCGTTGGCGACCCCGCCTCCTGTGTCTTCGACGCCGGGCTCACCCGGGTGCTCGGACCGCAGGCGAAGGTCGTCGGCTGGTACGACAACGAGTGGGGGTACTCGAATCGGCTGATCGATCTGGCGTTGCTGATGGGATCCGCGCTGTAATCCCGGTCCGCTCAATAACTTTGCGACAAGTTGTATGACACGCAGCGGCCGGTGTCGCCGTTGGTCCAGCCGATGAGGATTCCGTCGGTCAGGAAGCACATACTTCCGTTCGGCACGCACTGGCCGTTCGTGTTGATGACGGCGCTGCCGTTGTCGCACTTGGTGCCCGGCGGCGGTGCGGCGTGCCCGACGGCCGTCGAGGCCATCGTCAATCCGAGCGCGACGACTGTGCCGGCGGCGAGGCGAGTTGGCAGGTGCGGCATGGGTTCTCCCTATCGCATCGAGTCCGAGCCGACACTATAGGCGGATGTCGCGGACCGCTGCTGTGGTGCGCCTGCCCACCGGTGAAGAGTCGCTTCGAGACCGGTTGTATCGGTCGTGTCGCAGGCCCAAGCGACCACCCCGTCCGGGCGGACCAGCACACCGGTCGGCGTCGCGTATTCGTCGGTCACGCGGCGCACCCGCTCGCCCCACGCCGCGCCGAGCCGGGCGAACGCGCCGTCCGGAGTGCGATCGAGCAGCAGGAATTCGCCGCCGTGACCGTGATCGACGAGGCGTGAGCCGTCGCGCAGCCACAGATCGGGGACGAGCCGCCCGATCAGCGGATGGTCGCCGGGCAGCTCGACGCGCTGGTCGACGCCGGAGATCTTCTTGACCGCGTAGGTCGCGCCGTCCCCGGTGTTCAGCAGATCGGCCAAGATCCCGCGCAGCGCGGCCGATTTGGCGTCCCCGCGCATTACCGCGGTCTGGGATCGTGTCCAGTCCAGCACCCAGGCGCCGAGGGGGCGGCGTTCGGCGTCGTAGGTGTCGAGCAACCCGTCCGGCGCCCATCCGGCGACCACGGCGCCGAGCTTCCAACCCAGGTTCATCGCATCGCCGACCCCCAGGTTGAGCCCTTGACCGCTGAACGGCGGGTGCACATGTGCGGCATCGCCCGCCAAGAGCACCCGGCCCGACCGGTAGGTCGCGGCTTGGCGGGCATTGTCGGTCCAGCGGGTCGGGGTGGTGCGCAGCGCGGTCAGCGTGACGTCGGTGCCCGAGATCCGGCGCAGGCTGGTTTGCAGCTCCGCGAGGGTGACCGGCGCCGAGCGATCGACCGGACCGCCGTCGAATTCGACGGTGGCCACCCGGCCGGGCTGCGGTCCGTAGCGGTAGGCGCCTTCGGATGACCAAACCCATTTGTTCGCAAGCTTTTCCGGGTCGGCGATCTCGACGACCGCCTGGTATCCGGTGAATTCGGGGTCGGTGCCGGGAAATTCGATGCCGGCGAGGCGGCGCACGGTGCTGTGCCCGCCGTCGCAGCCGACCAGCCAGCCGGTGCGGATCCGGCCCGCGGTAGTGCCTACGAGCACGCCGTCGCCGGTGTCTTCCAGCTCGGTGACCGTCACCCCGCGATGCACCGGAACACCAAGTCGCGCAACGTGTTCGGTGTGCAGCGCGACCAGTTCACGCTGCGGCACCATTCGCGCCCCGGCGGCCGCGGTATGTGCGGCGAGGTCGGGATCGGACCAGTCGACGAGGTCGGCATCGAGGACGATTCCCGCGAAATGTCCGGTGAATCGGTTGTCGGGCGTGCCAGCGAACGGCCCCATGCGCGCGAGCGTTTCCCGGTGCACCGCCGCGGCGGCGGGGAGCAGGCCGCGGCGGTCGAGCGCTTCGGCCGTCGGCACGTTGATCGCCTGTGCCTTCAGTGCCTCGTCGGGCTCGGTCAGGCGCTCGAGCACCTGCACTTTCGCGCCGGAGAGCGCCAGCTCAGCGGCGAGTATCAGGCCCACCGGCCCGGCTCCGACCACGGTCACGTCTCGATCATTGAACACGAACATTGTTCTACTTACGAACACCGTTCGTGTCAAGGGCAGTGCTCTATACGCGAACGCCGTTCGTGGCGGGCTATGGTTGTCGCGTGAACCCGAGACAGCGGCGCGCGGCGCGCCACCTGCCGCCGAATCCGGAGGTCGAGGCCGGTCCGCGGCCGCGGCGCCGCAAGGCCCCGATCACCGTGGAACAGGTCGTCGACACCGCGCTCGGCGTCATCGCGACGGAGGGCTACGAGGCGCTCACCATGCGCAGGCTGGCCGGCGCGCTCGACACCGGACCCGCCTCGCTGTACGCGCACGTCGTCGACAAGGCCGACCTCGGCGAACTGCTCATCGGGCGGCTGTGCGCCGAACTCGTACTACCCGAACCCGATCCGGCGGCCTGGCGGGGACAGATCCGCGACGTGTGCACCCAGCTGCGCGACAAATACCTGAAATACCCCGGGATTTCGCGCGCCGCGCTCGCAATGGTCCCGACCGATCTCGAGATCGTGCGGATCAACGAGGGAATGCTGGCGATCCTGCTGGCGGGCGGCATCGCCCCGCAGGTCGCCGCGTGGACGGCCGATGCCCTCCTGCTGTACGTGGCCGCGTACTGCCTCGAAATATCGGTCGTGCGTCAGCGCGCCGTGCACGACGACACCGCCTGGGTCCTCGACCGCGCCGAACTGATCCGCAGATTCACCGCGCTGCCCGCCGAAACCTTCCCGCACACAACCCGTTACGCCGCCGAACTCACCGCGGGCGACGGCCACGAACGGTTCGATTTCACCATCGACCTGATGATCGGCGGACTCTAGGTCTCTTCGGCGAAGCGCAGCACGTTGCCGAACGGATCGATGGCGGCGAGGGTGCGGAATCCACCGTCGTCCTCGATGCCGGGGCGCAGGAATTGGTATGGGCGCGAATGTAATTCGGTGCGCAGGGCCTCGACATCGCGCACCGCGATCCAGACGACGGTGTTGGGGCTGCCGTCGCCGTGATGCTCCGACAGGTGCAATACCGTATTCGACCGCGAAACCTGAAGGTAGTGCGGCATATCCGGTTCGTATTGATGCACCCAGTCGACGGTGAATCCGAGGTAGTCGACATAGAATTCGGTCGCCTTGGCGAGGTCGAAGATGCGCAGCACCGGAATCGCGGCGGCGCAGGCGAATCCGCCGTTCGCGGTGCCGGACAGCGTATTCCAGTCGCGGGCGTTCAGCTGGCGGGCGACGATCTCCAGGCACTGGCCGTGGCCGAGCGTCACATCGTGTTCGGCCAGCGCCGAACGCAGCGCACGGGCCATGGATTTGGCGCGGGAGGTGGGTTCCATCGGGACATCCTTGCTCGCGGCGGAAGTTGACGGTGGTGCTCACATTGCCACGATCACGCCGCGCACTCGATGTCTCGCGTAGTTCGTCGAGGATGCGTTCACCTGCCCCGAACCGGGGGTGAGCGGCGGGCCGCACCTGGCCGATCGCCAGCTTCGCAAGCAGCCCCGCCGGCTGTCAAGGACATTGTGGGTCAGGACTGTCCCGCAACGGGCGTATTCGGTCCGAGGACCGAATCGTATTCGGCGGCGAGCCAAGGGGCGAGATCGTTGATGAGGTCGTCGAGGACGGCGGGGTCCGGGGCGGTGGCGGCGGTCGCGGCGGTGCGCATTTGCGCGGCGCGGGTGGGGTAGTAGCGGCCGAAGACGGTGGCGGACAGTTGCAGGTCGCTGGTCCAGCCGCCCCAACGGGGCATGACCAGGGTGAATCCGGTGCGGACGATGCGGCGGGTGGCCTTGCGGCACAGCATGATCCGGTCGGCGTCGGTGAGTTCGGTGTCGAGTTGGGCGCGCCAGGCGGCGATGGCCTGGTCCAGGTCGGCGTTGGCGGCGCGGGCGAGGCGTTCGGTGGGGCGGTAGCGGGGAAGCTGAGCGGCGAGGTCGTCGCCGAGCAGCGGGGTGCACAGGCAGGCGACCATCCAGCCGAGGTCGTGGTGGCCGATATCGTCGAGCAGCGTGGTGGTCGCGGCGATTTGCATTCCGGCGCCGTCGATCTGGGCGAAGGCGGCATCCAGTTCGGCACCGATGCGGTCGGCGTCGGCGCGGTCCTCCTCGGTGGGTTCGCGGCGCAGCGCGAGCAGCACATCGAGATCGGATACCCCTGGCACGGCGGTGCCGCGCGGCACGCTGCCGTACAGGTAGGCGCTGTGCAGTCGGCCGGGGCCGAAGGTGTCCGAGATCAATTCGCGGGTACGCGCCACCAGCGGCGCGAACTCCGGCTGAACATTGCTGAGCGAACCCTCTCGTGCGATGAACCCATCGGCATCCAACCCGGTCACGGCCATATATGCACTATGTCAGCGAAAGTAGCTGCATGCGAGCCCATTTCACCGCGTTTCCGCAGATCGCGAACACACCGATTCCGCCCACGGCCGAATCCGTGGCGCCCACCCGCTCGGTCCGTCTGTAATCGACCGATGGCAACGGAGGGGCTGAAACCGAATGAATACCGGATATGACGGCATCGCCGACTGGTACGAGCGCGAGTTCCTGGCGAGCCAGCGCCCGGGAGACCCGCTGGAGATCGATCGCATCCTCGGCGAATTGCTCGGCCGCCGCGAGGAAGTCGACACCTGTCTCGACATCGGTTGCGGCACCGGAATATACGCGGCCCGCCTGCGCGAGCTCGGCTGGCGCCCGCTCGGCGTCGACCTGTCCGCCCGAATGCTGGCATACGCGGCGCCCCGGCTACCGGTGGTGCGCGGCGATGCGAAACGACTTCCGTTCCACGACAACAGCATCCCGGCCGCGGTGGCGATCATGACGCATACCGATATGCCGGACTATCCGGCTGTGCTCGGCGAGGTGCGGCGGGTATTGCGACCGGGCGGGATATTCGTGCATATCGGCGTACATCCCTGCTTCTGTGGGAGTTTCGCGGATCGCGGCGACGCGGCGGCGATCGTGATCCGGCCGGGTTATCGGGAACCGCACTGGACGACGCGGTCGTGGACCGATCGTGGATTGCGGGACAAGGTCGGGGCCGCGCATCTGCCGCTGGCCGGGTTGTTGTCCGAATTCGTCGGCGCTGGAATGGAATTGGTTGGGTTCGGGGAGGGAGGGTGGCCGACGCCGACGGTGCTCGCGGTGAAGGCGGTCAGCGTAGGGCCAGGGCGAGGAAGAAGTCGACTCGGTCTTCCAGCCGGGACAGGTCGCGGCCGGTGAGCTCCTCGATCCGTTGGATGCGGTAGCGCAGGGTGTTCACGTGAACGTGCAGCAGCTCAGCGCATTTCGTCCACGAGCCGGAGACCTGGAGGAAGGTTTCCAGGGTGTGGATGAGGTCGGCGCGGTTGTCCTGGTCGTAGCTGCTGAGCGGGTCTAGCAGGCGTAGCCGGAACATGCGGCGCACCTCGTCGGGCACGCTGGCCAGCAGCAGCATGTGGGTGGCCAGTTCGCCGTGGCCGACGACGCTGGCCCGCTGCGGGCGGGCGGCGGCCATCCGCCGGGCGTAGCGCGCCTCCTCCACCGCGCCGCGCAGCCCCTCGCCGTCGACGATGCCGCTGACGCCGACCGAGAGCCTGCTGCCGCGCAGCCCCGGCGCCAAAGCCTCGACGGCGTCCCGTATTTCGTCGATGACGGAGCCGCCGTCGTCGGCGGGCACCAGCGCGATGGCCTCCTCCTCGACGACGCCGACCGCGGGCCGCCTGCCGAATTGCATCTCTCGCAACAACATTCGCACCTCACCCGGCCGCAGCAGATCCGCGTCGGCGGCCACCGCGAGATAGTTCTCGGTGGCGCCGAGCCCGGTGAGCTCCAGCCGGGAGATGATCTCGGCCGGTTTCGCGTCGGAGACGATCAATTGGATGAGTTCCTGCGCGAGCCGCCCGGAGGTCCGCTGCCGGTCGTCCTGCCTGGCGCGTTCGAGCGACACCACCGCGGCCAATTCCTCGGCGAGCGCGCGCCGCTCCTCCGGCCAATCCTTGAAATCGCCCTCGAAGACCAGGAACCAGTCGGCGGCGCGGGAGGTGCTGTGCTCGTCGACGGCGAACAGCGACAGCCGCCGGTCGGCGATCAGGTGCGGTAGGCGGCGGGCGCCGAGAAAGGCGGCGGTGACGTCGGCGGGCGGTTCGGCGGGCCCGGCGACCACCCGGCCGGTGGACGACAGCACCCAGCAGCGCATGCCGAGGTCGCGTTCGATCAGCTCCAGCACCGCGCCGAGCCCGTCACCGGAGACCAGTTGGCGGTGCCGGTCGAGCACCGCGGTGAGGTCGGCGGCGCGGCCGGTCGACAGATTTCGGGTGATCTCCTCGGTGACCTGCGCGAACGCAATGTCCTCCGGGACGCGGAAGAGCGGGAGCCGGTAGCGGCGACAGGCATCGACGATATCGGGCGGCGCACCGCCGTAGCGGGCGTCGCCGGTGGCCAGCGCGGCGGCACCGGATCGGGCGACGGCGGCGACGAACGCCTCGCTGTCGGCGGCGTCGCGGCGCCACTGCATCCCGGTCACCACCAGCTCGCCGCCGGACAGGTAGCGGCTGGGGTCGAGCATGTCGGTGGTGACCACCCAGCGCACGAACCGGTCGAGCTGATCCTCGCCGGTGACCAGCTGTAGGCCCAGGTCAGTCATGGTGAGCAGGGATCGAAGTCGCACGTTTGCGAAGGTTAACAGGGTTAACGAGAGGTGGCCTTGGACATAAGTACAAAAGCTGGGTTGTGAAGCAGCGCACAATTCAGATTTCTCGCTTCTGGCTGTGGATCTCCAATGCGGGTGTACTGGGCTGACCACCGGATATGGCCGCATGGAGGTTGGATGTCGAATGGAATCGGATGGCTCAACGCGCTGCCGCCCGACCAGGCCGAGCGGGAACTGCTCACCTGCTGCGCCTCGCCGAGGTGGGCGCGCACGGTGGCGTCGGGTCTCCCGTACGCCGATGCGGCCGTCCTGATCGAGACCGCGACCGCCGCGGTCCGCGAACTGGCCTGGCCCGATGTCGAGGCGGCGCTCGCCGCCCACCCGCGCATCGGTGATCGCGCCGAAACCAAAGGGCCGCATGGCCTTTCGGAGCGGGAAGCGGCCTGGTCGCGGTCCGAGCAGTCCGGTGCGGCCGACGCCGACACGGCCGTGCTCGCGGCGCTCGCGCAGGGTAACCGGGACTACGAGCAGCGCTTCGGCCATGTGTTCCTGATCCGGGCGGCCGGGCGCGACGCGGCGGAGATGCTCGTGGAATTGCACAAACGGCTGGGGAACCCGCCCGAGGTGGAGCGCGATGTGGTGCGCGATCAGCTCGCCGAGATCACCGGGCTGCGGGTGGCCAAGCTGGTGGAGGGACACAGTTGAGTCTGTCCACCCATGTGCTGAATGCCGCGACGGGCCGCCCGGCGGCCGGCCTCGCTGTCCGGCTGGTCGCCGCGGACGGCATGGTGCTGGCCGACCGGCGCACCGATGACGACGGCCGGGTCAAGGATCTGCCCGCGCCCGCGCCCGGCGTGCACCGACTGATCTTCGACACCGCGGCGGTGAGCCCCTTCTATCCGACGGTCACCATCGAATTCACCGTCACCGATGCCGACGAGCACTACCACGTGCCGTTGCTGCTGAGTCCGTATTCCTACTCCACCTATCGAGGTAGCTGAACAATGTCGATCAAGCTCGGTCCGAACCGATACGGAAAGTCGGAGAACCGTGTCGTCAAGGTGACGAAAAACGGTGGCGTACATGAGATTCGGGATCTCAACGTGAGCGTCGCGCTCTCCGGCGAGATGGACCAGGTGCATCTCACCGGCGACAACGCGACGGTGCTGCCGACCGACACCCAGAAGAACACCGTCTTCGCCTTCGCCAAGGAATACGGCATCGATTCGCCCGAGGCGTTCGGTCTTTTGCTCGCAAGGCATTTCGTCGGCTCACAGGAGCCGATCCATCATGCGCGGGTTTCGCTCGAGGAGTACGGCTGGGAGCGGATCGTCGCCGACAACGGCGACAAACAGCATTCCTTCGTGCGCAACGGTCAGGAGACCCGGACGGCCCGGGTGCACTTCGACGGCGAAAACGCCTGGGTGGTATCGGGTTTGCGCAATCTGGTGGTTCTGAACTCGACCGGTTCGGAATTCCACGGCTACATCAAGGACAAGTACACCACCCTGCGCGAGACCACCGACCGGATCCTGGCCACCGAGGTGAACGCCGAATGGCGGCACGCCTTCGATGCCACCGCCGATTGGGACAAGTCCTACCGGGAGGCGCGGCGCGCGATGCTGGAGGCGTTCGCGCAGACGCACAGCCTCTCGCTGCAGCAGACCCTCTACGCCATGGGCGACAGGGTGCTCGCCGCCTGTCCGGAGATCGTCGAGGTGCGGCTCTCGCTGCCGAACAAACACCACTTCGAGGTGGATCTGGAGCCGTTCGGGCTGGTCAACGATAACGAGGTGTTCTTCGCCGCCGACCGCCCGTACGGGCTCATCGAGGGCGCCGTGCTGCGCGAGGACGCCCCGGCCCCCGGCCCGGCGTGGGAGTGAGCGATGGATTTTCTACGACCCGAAAACTGGTCGCACGCACTGGAATTGAAGGCCGAGCGCCCCGATGCCCGCGCGATACAGGGTGGCACAGATGTGATGGTGGAACTCAATTTCGACCACAGCCGCCCGGCCGCGCTGCTCGATCTCAACCCCTGTCGTGAGCTGTTCGGCGTGCAGGCGGAGGGGAACCGGCTGCGTATCGGCGCGGGCGTGCCCTACGTGAAGATCATCCGGGATCTGCACCGGCAGCTGCCGGCTCTGGCACAGGCCTCGCGCACCGTCGGCTCGCCACAGATCCGCAACCGCGGCACCGTCGGCGGCAACCTCGGCGCGGCATCCCCCGCGGGCGACAGCCATCCGGCGCTGCTGGCGGCGAATGCGGTGATCGAGGTGGAATCCGCGGCGCGCGGCACCCGGATGATCCCGGTGGACGACTTCTACGTCTGGGTGAAGCGCAACGCGCTGGAGCCCGATGAGCTGATCCGCGCCATCTGGTTGGAAAACGCAAGCGGACCACAGTATTTCGCCAAAGTCGGCACGCGGAACGCAATGGTGATCGCGGTCTGCTCGTTCGCCGTCGCGCTGCATCCGGAGACGAAAACCGTTGGCACCGGGATCGGTTCGGCGGGTCCGACGCCGCTGCGGGCAACCCCGGCCGAGGAATTCCTGGCCGCGCGACTGCCGTGGGACGATCCGGCGCCGCTGCCGGATGCGGTGCGGCGCGAATTCGGCGCACTGGTCGCGGCGGCTTCGAAGCCGATCGACGACGTGCGCGGCGCCGCGGACTACCGCAGGCACGCGCTCTCGGTGCTGGCGCGCCGCGCGCTGGGCTGGGCCTGGAACGACTATGTGGCAGAAAGGAAGGCGGCCTGATGCGCGTCACCTTCGACGTCAACGGCTCCGAAGAGACCGTCGACGATGTCTGGGAGGGCGAGAGCCTGCTCTACATGCTGCGCGAGCGAATGGGCTTGCCCGGCTCCAAGAACGCCTGCGAACAAGGCGAATGCGGTTCGTGCACGGTCTATTTGGACGGCACCCCGGTATGTTCCTGCCTGGTCGCGGCCGGACAGGCCGACGGCCGCTCGGTGCGCACCGTCGAGGGGCTGGCCCAGGGCGACCGGCTCGATCCGATGCAGCAGGCCTTCGTCGAGGCGGGTGCGGTCCAATGCGGTTTCTGCACACCGGGTCTCATCGTGCAGGCGCACGACCTGATCGAGCGGGTCCCCGATCCGTCGGACGCCGAGATCCGTGAGGCGCTGGCCGGGAATCTGTGCCGCTGCACGGGTTACGAGAAGATCCTGGATGCCGTCCGGCTGGCGGCCGAGCGGAAGGCGGCGCGGTCATGAAGCTCGTCATCGAAAACGCTTACATCGCACCGATTGCCGGGCCGGAGATCGAATCCGGGTACGTGGTGGTGGACGGCGGGCTGATCGAGGCGGTCGGCTCGGGCGCGGCGCCCGCGGGCCCGGACGCCCAGCGGATAGACGGCACCGGTTGCCTGGTGACGCCCGGTCTGGTGAACACCCATCACCACCTGTACCAGTGGGCGACGCAGGGCCTGTACCAGGACGCCACCCTGTTCGAATGGCTGACCGGCCTGTACCGGCTCTGGGCGCGGATGGACGCCGATGTCGTATATGGCGCCGCCGCAGCGGGTTTGGGCTGGATGGCGCTCACCGGCTGCACCACCAGCACCGACCACCACTACGTCTTCCCGAAGGGTCGCGGCGACCTGTTCGAGGCCGAGGTGCGCGCCGCGCACGAACTCGGCATCCGGTTCCACCCGTGCCGCGGTTCGATGGACCGCGGGCAGAAGGACGGCGGGCTGCCGCCGGACGAGGTGGTCGAGGACCGGGACGAGATCCTGTCCAACACCGCGGAAACCATCGACAAGTACCACGATCCGTCCTTCGGCTCGATGCTGCGGGTCGCGGTGGCGCCGTGCTCGCCGTTCTCGGTGAGCGCGGATCTGATGACCGAATCCGCGACGCTCGCCAGGAGTATGGGCGTCCGGCTGCACACCCACCTCGCCGAAACCCTCGACGAGGAGGAGCACTGCAAGGAGCAGATGGGCTGCACCCCGGTCGAATACATGGAAAAGCTCGGCTGGCTCGGTGACGACGTCTGGTTCGCGCACGCGGTGCACCTGCACGACAAGGATATTCGCCGCTTCGCCGAAACCGGGACGGGTTCGGCGCACTGCCCCAGCTCCAATGCCCGGCTGGGCGCCGGAATCGCCCGCGTCACCGACCTTTTGGCGGCGGGCGCACCGGTGGGCCTCGGCGTCGACGGCGCGGCCTCCAGCGAATTGACCTCCCTGGCCGGAGAAATGCGGCAGGCCATGCTGTTCCAACGCGCGGTGCACGGACCGAAGGCGCTCACCGCGCGGCAGGCGCTGGAGATCGGCACCATCGGCGGCGCGCGAAACCTCGGCCGCCAGGACGAGATCGGCACGCTCGAACCGGGCAAGCTGGCCGATATCGCGATGTGGCGGGTCGACGGTTTCCGGTCCGCGGTCGCGGATCCGGTGTGCGCCCTGGTATTCGGCCCGCAGCCGCCGCTGGCCCGGCTGCTCGTCGGCGGCCGGACCGTGGTGGAGAACGACGAATTGCGCACCGTCGCACACGATGCCGTCGGCCGCGCGGGTGCTTTGGCCCGTAAACGCCTCGCGCGATTCGAACAGGAGGGGCGATGACTACAGCACGTACTACGCGATTTCCGGAGCAGGTCGCCGCGCCGGGTAAGGGCGGCGTCGGCGAGAGCCCGCTGCGCCCGGACGGCACGCTCAAGGTGAAGGGCGAATTCGCCTACGCCTCCGACCTGTGGATGGACGGAATGCTGTGGGGTGCGACGCTGCGCAGCCCACACCCGCGCGCCCGCATCGTCTCGATCGATATCGCGCCCGCACTGGCACTGCCCGGTGTGCACGCGGTGCTCACCCACGAGGATGTACCCGGGCGCAAGATGTACGGGCTCGACCACACCTGGGATCAGCCGGTGCTGGCGATCGGGGAGGTGCGCCACCACGGCGAGCCGATCGCACTGGTCGCCGCCGATCATCCGGAGATCGCCCGCCGCGCCGTCGCGGCCATCGCGATCGAATGGGAAGTGCTGGAACCGATTACCGATCCGATCGCGGTGATCGAGGATCCGGAGCGGCTGAAGGTGCAGGAGCGCGGCGGCATCGCCCGCCATCAGCCGGTGCGCACCGGCGATCTCGCGGTGGGCCGCGCGCTCGCGGAAGTCGTTGTGACCGAGGACTATACGGTCGGCATCCAGGATCAGGCCTTCCTCGGCCCCGAGGCCGGTCTGGTGATACCCGGCGAGGACGGCGGGCTCGACTTCTATGTGGCCACCCAGTGGATGCACAACGATCTCTCGCAGATCGGCCCATGCCTGCGCCTGCCGCCGGAGAAGATCCGGATGACGCTGGCCGGCGTCGGCGGCGCGTTCGGCGGCCGCGAGGACCTGTCCATGCAGATCCACGCGGGCATGCTGGCGATGTACACCGGCAAGCCGATCAAGATGATGTACAACCGCGAGGAGTCGTTCTTCGGGCATGTGCACCGGCACCCGGCGCACATGCGTTACGAATACGGCGCGACCAAGGACGGCAAGCTCGTCTACGGGAAGGTGCGCATCGTGCTCGACGGCGGCGCGTATACCTCGGCGACGCTGAACGTCACGGGTAACGCGTCCTCACTCGCGGTGGGCCCCTACGAGATTCCGCATCTCGAGATCGACGCCTACGGTGTGTACACCAACAATCCGCCGTGCGGCGCGATGCGCGGATTCGGCGCGGTGCAAGCGTGTTTCGCGCACGAGTCGATGATGGACAAGCTGGCCGAGGCATTGGATATGGATCCGGTGCGGGTGCGCCAGATCAACGCGGTATCGCAGGGTTCCAAGCTGGCCACCGGACAGGTGCTGCACGCGCCGACGCCGATGGCCGAGATGTTGAGCAGGGCGAAGGCGATGCCGCTGCCGGAACCGTTGGACGCGGCCGACATTCGCAATCTGCCCGGCGGGGCGTCGCAGACGACGCACGGTGAAGGTGTGGTGCGCGGCATCGGATACGGCGTCGGCATCAAGAACATCTGCTTCTCCGAGGGTTTCGACGACTACTCGACGGCGCGGGTGCGGCTGGAGGTGATCGGCGGCGAGCCGGTGGCGCTGGTGCACACCGCGGCGGCCGAGGTGGGCCAGGGCCTGGTGACGGTCGAGGCGCAGATCGCGCGAACCGAACTCGGCATCGAACGGGTCACCATCCATCCCGCGGACAACGGAGTCGGCGACGCGGGCTCGTCCTCGGCGTCCCGGCAGACCTATATGACCGGCGGCGCGGTGAAGACGGCATGCGAGGCGGTACGTGAGACGCTACTGAAACGCGCTGCCGCACAGGGGCATCCGGCCGTCGCGCTGATCGGCGGCAAGGTGGTCTCCTATACCGGTGAGGTGCTGGCCGCCATCGTCGACATCCTCGGCGACGAATTCATCGAGGAGACAAGGACCTACTCGCATCATCGGACCACCGGGATGGATCCGGTCACCGGCCAGGGCAATAGCCACACCCAGCTCGCGCTGTGCGTGCACCGCGCGGTGGTGGACGTCGACACCGAGCTGGGTCTGGTGAAAGTCGTTGCGCTGGACGCGGTTCAGGACGTCGGCAAGATCATGAACCGGCTCTCGCTGGAGGGTCAGATCCACGGCGGCGCCGTGCAGGGCCTCGGCCTCGCGGTGATGGAGGAGATCCAGGTGCGCGACGGCAAGGTGCGCAACCCGTCCTTCACCGACTATCTGATCCCGACCATCCTCGATACGCCGCCGCAGCGGCTCGACATACTCGAAAACCCAGATCCGCGTGCCCCATACGGGCTGCGCGGCGCAGGCGAGCCACCCACGCTCTCCTCGACTCCCGCCATCGTCGCCGCCATTCGTGACGCGTGCCGGTCGGCGGGTGGAACCGTGCACATCACCCATGTGCCGGTGCGACCGGAGGACATCATCCGGAGCTGTTGATCAACGGGGGCCTGGCGGGTGACATGTCCGGGCCCCACAACCGCTAGATCCGAACCAACCGGTGCCGGGGCGGCAACCCCGCGCACCGTAGGTCGGCTACGCCCTTAGGAGGGCAGCCATGACCCAAGTACAGACCCAATCTCCCGCATCGCGGCAGGCGATTGGTTCGACCGCGCTCGAGAAGTTGTTTCGACTGCGTGAACGCGGAACCACTATAACCCGGGAAATCCGCGGCGGTGTCACCACATTCGTCGCTATGGCGTATGTCATACTCCTGGTCCCGCTGATCCTCGGCGGCGTCAAGGACGTCAACGGGGCATCGCTCAGCATTGCCCAACTCACCACGGCCACCGCGTTTTCCGCGGGGCTGAGCACCATCCTCATGGGTGTCGTCGGCAATGTGCCGCTGGCCCTGGCGGCCGGTCTCGGCGTGGTTCCGGTGGTCGCCTTCCAGGCGGCGCCGCATATGACCTGGCCGCAGACCATGGGCCTGGTCTTCCTGATGGGCGTGATCATCGTGATCATGGCCGCGACCGGGCTGCGGACACTGATCATCAACGCCATCCCGATCGGGCTGAAAAACGCCATCGGCGTGGGCATCGGCCTGTTCATCGCGATGATCGGACTGGTGTCCTCCGGCGTCGTCGGGCACGGTGCCAGCGATGGTCCACCGGTGACGCTCGGGCAGAGCGGGCACCTCGTCGGTTGGCCCGTAGTGGTTTTCGCCGTCGGGCTGGTCCTGATGCTCGCGCTCTACGTCCGGAAAGTGCCCGGCGCCATCCTGATCAGCATCGCGGTCGCGACCGTTGTCGCCGTCGTGATCAATTCGCTGGCCAGGATCGATCCGAAGTCCTGGGGCACGGTGGTGCCGAAGACGCCGCAAAAGCTGTTCGCCGCACCGGATTTCGGGTTGATGCTGCATATCGATCCGCTCGGCGGCTTCGCCACCGCGGGCGCGCTGACGGCGGGTGTCGTGCTGTTCACCCTGGTGCTCACCGGGTTCTTCGACGCCATGGGAACGGTTTTCGGGGTATGTGACGAGGCCGGGCTGCTCGACGAGCGCGGCACCATGCCGGGGCTCGGCAAGGTGCTCACCGTCGACGGCGTCGGCCAGATCATCGGTGGTCTCAGCGGCGGTGCGGGCAACACCGTGTACGTCGAGTCCGCGACGGGTGTCGGTGAGGGTGCCCGCACCGGACTCACCAGCCTGGTGACCGGCGGATTGTTCTGCCTCGCAGTGTTTTTCACACCGCTCGCGGGTGTGGTGCCGATCCAGGCCGCTGCGCCCGCGCTGGTATTGGTCGGCGCGCTGATGATGACCCAGGCCCGCAAGATCGACTGGACGGATCTGGAGGTGGCGGTACCGGCGTTCCTCACCATCATCCTGATGCCGTTCACCTACTCGATCACCAACGGTGTCGGCGCGGGTCTGATCGCGCTGCTGGTGATCAAGACGGCGCGCGGCAAATTCCGCGAGGTGCACTGGTTGCTCTGGGTGGTCGGCGCCGTATTCGCCTGTTACTTCGGGATTTCCGCGATCGAGCTGCTGCTCGGCGGATAGGAAAGGGTCGGGAGATAATGCGTGACCTCGCGGCAGAACTCGGGAAATGGCATGCGGCGCGGAAGAATTACGCCGTTGCCTCGGTCATCGGCATCACCGGAAGCGCGCCCCGGCCGCTCGGTGCCGCCATGGCCGTCGACGATGAGGGCACAGTGATCGGAAGTATTTCCGGTGGCTGTGTGGAAGGCGCCGTTTACGAGCTCTGCCGCGAGGCACTTCGCACCGGAACGCCGGTGCGCGAAAGCTTCGGGTACAGCGACGACGACGCGTTCGCGGTCGGGCTGACCTGCGGGGGCGTCATCGAGGTCTTCGTGCAGCCGGTGGGGGAGGCCGAACGGTCCGTCTTGGATACGGTGCTGCGGGCGGTCGAACCCGTTGCGCTGGTGCGTGATCTGCGTTCCGGCGAGGCGATGGCCGTCGGCGCGTCCTGGATCGTCGGGACGGAATTCGATGCCACCGTCGCCGCCGAGGCGCGGGCGATGCTCGAATTCGGCGCGACCGGGGTGCGGGTGCTCGGCTGCGCCGATCGGGAGCGCACCGTCTTCATCGAGTCGCAGGTGCCGCCGCCGCGGATGATCGTGTTCGGCGCAATCGATTTCGCGGGCGCGGTGGCGCGGATCGGGAAGTTCCTCGGCTACCACGTCACCGTGTGCGACGCCCGGCCGGTGTTCGCGACGAAGGCGCGGTTCCCGGAGGCGGACGAGGTGGTGGTTTCCTGGCCGGACCGCTATCTGGCCGGTACGCAGGTGGATTCGCGCACCGTGCTGTGCGTGCTGACGCACGAGGCGAAATTCGATGTGCCACTGCTGGAGGTGGCGCTGCGGCTGCCGGTGGCCTATGTCGGCGCGATGGGCTCGCGCCGCACCCACGCGGACCGGATGGCCCGGCTGCGCGCCGTTGGATTGACCGAAGCCGAACTGGCGCACCTGCGTTCGCCGATCGGGTTGGATCTGGGCGGACGCACCGCGGAGGAGACCGCGGTATCCATCGCGGCCGAGATCATCGCGTTGCGCCGCGGCGGCTCCGGCCTGCCGCTCGGCACGAGCGGCGCCCCGATCCACCGGGACAGCGTGCCGGTGCCCGAGGTCGCGGTGCCGGATACCCTCGAATTCGCGGAGTTCGATGTGTCGCCGGGTCGTCCGGCTCGGCATGGGTGACCAGGGCGGTAGCCTGTTCGCCATGCGATTACGCGCGGAGTTCACCACCGAGCCCTTCCGTGGCGAGGGCGATCCGCCGCCGCATGCCACCGAGGCCTTGGCCGCGCTGGAGAAGCTCGGTCTCACATGCGAATTCGGCCCGCTCGGCACGTTGGTGGCCGGTCCGGCCGCGGCGCTGCTCCCGGCGTTGCAGCAGATGCTGGTGGTGGCCTTCGGCAACGGTGCATCACGGGTGACGCTGCAGGTCGAGCGGGACGATGACTGAATCGCCCAGGCCCGACCGCACGCATCCGGTGCTGGTCACCATCGCACCGCTGCTGGAACGCGTTGGCGCGACGCTGATTCCGGCCGCCGACTGTGCCGCCGACGATGTGCCGCTGGTGTGGGAGGGTGCGACGCTCGCCTGCGTGCGGCTCGGCGTCGCGGACGGTATCGAGCGCCTGCTGCGGGAGGTCGCGGCCGAATTCGACCGGCCGCTAGCGGAATTGCCGCGCGCGGACAAGCAGCGCGCGGTGCGGTTGCTGGAGGAACGCGGTGCGTTCAGCTATCGCAGGTCCGCCGAGACGGTGGCCGAGGCGCTGGGGGTCACCCGGTTCACCATCTACAACTACCTCAACCGCACTCGCTCCTGATTCGATAGTCACTTGAAACCCGTTGCGATGCAACGGGTGTCCCACGTTTCGTAGCGAGTTCGGCGGTTGCCGGGTTCTACTGACCGCAGCGCGGTTTCAACAAACTGTTGACGCAACGTCGTGACCTGTGACACTATTTCTCTAGTCGGAATCATAATTCCGCAATGCGAGAAAGTGCTGCCTATGCTCACAATCGACGAGTTCAACGGGTTGGGGAGCGAACGACTGTTGCCCGCGCTGCTCGAATGCTGCGACGCACCGCGATGGGCGAACGCCCTGCTCGGCGCCCGGCCGTATCGGGATCTCAACAGCCTGCTCGACACCTCCGATCGCCTCGCGGGCGAGTTCACCCCGGCCGAGGTGGACCGCGCGTTGTCCGCTCACCCGCGCATCGGCGAGCGCCGCGACGGCGCGGACCGTGGCGCGGCCTGGTCCCGCGCGGAACAGTCGGGAATATCCGCCGACGCGGCGACCGCGTTGGCTGCGGCGAATCGCCGGTACGAGAACAGATTCGGGCGCGTCTTCCTGATCTGCGCGACCGGTCTGACCGCCGACGAGGTGCTGACCGCGCTGGCGGCGCGCCTCGACAACGACGAGGAAACCGAAATCCGGGTGATCGCCGCCGAACTCGGGAAGATCGCCCGCCTGCGGCTGCGGAGGGTGATCGCGGAATGAGCGCTGTCACAACGCATGTCCTCGATACGGCGCTGGGTGTACCGGCCGCCGGAGTTCCGGTGCGGCTGGAGCTGGCCGGCGCGGGCGTACTCGGCGCCGGTGTTACCGACCTTGATGGCCGGATCCGGGAGCTGGGCCCCGACCACCTCGAATCCGGTTGCTACCGACTCGTTTTCGACGTCGCCCAGTACGGCGTCGCCACCGGGCAGGACTACTTCCTCACCACGGTGGATATCGGCTTCACGCCTGTCGAGGGGCGCGCGCACTACCACATACCGCTGCTGCTCAGCCCATTCGCCTGTTCCGTTTACCGAGGGAGTTGAACGTTTCGCATGGCAATCCAGCTTGGACACAATCAGTACGGCAAGGCCGAGAGCCGGGTGGTGCGGGTCTACCGCGACACCGATCGGCACGTCATCCGCGATCTCAATGTCTCATCGGCGCTGCGCGGCCGGTTCGGCGATGCGCACATCACCGGTGACCAGCGCGACGTCCTGCCCACCGACACCCAGAAGAACACCGCTTTCTCCTTCGCCAAGGAGAAGGGTGTGCGCGCCATCGAGGAATTCGCGCTGACGCTGGCCGACCATTTCATCGCACGCTGCCCCGGCGCCGACGGCGCGCGCGTGGAAATCGAGGAGTACGCCTGGGACCGGATTCCGGTAGACGGTGCGGGACACGATCATTCGTTCGTGCGGGCCGAGGGCGGCGTGCGCAACACGGTCGTCAATATGGACGGCTACGGCGACCAACGCCGCACCCACGTGATCACCGGCATCCGAGATCTGTTGCTGCTCAAGTCGACCGGCTCGGAATTCCACGGCTTCTTCACCGACAAGTACACCACCCTGCGGCCGACCGAGGACCGCATCATGGCGACCTCACTGGTCGCGCGGTGGCGCTACGACCATACGGAGGTGGACTGGGACAAGTCCTATGCCTCGATTCGCGCGACCCTGCTGCGCCAGTTCGCGGTGGTGCATTCGATGGCGTTGCAGCAGACCCTCTACAGCATGGGTCGCGCTGCGCTGGAACAGCATCGGGAGGTCGCCGAGATCAAATTCTCCGCCCCGAACAAGCATCACTTCCTGGTGGATCTGAGCCCGTTCCAGGTGGAGAATCCGGGCGAGGTGTTCATCGCCGCCGACCGTCCCTACGGTCTGATCGAGGCGAGCGTGCACCGCGACGATGCGACCCCGGCGGGCAACGCCTGGCTCGGGGTGCCCGGATTCTGTTGAGGAAACACCATGAAACTCACTGGGCGACAAAGGCATCCGGGCACCGAGGACGAACGCTATCCGCTGCCGAAACTCGTCGTCTACGGCACACAGCACATCCTCACCATGTACGGCGGGGTGATCGCGCCGCCGCTCATCGTCGGCGGGGCGGCGGGACTGTCCGGCGCGGATATGGCGCTGCTGGTCACCGCGGGACTGTTCGTCTCGGGTGTCGCCACCCTGCTGCAGACCATCGGGATCGGCTGTATCGGCAGCAGATTGCCTATCGTGCAAGGCATTTCGTTCGCCAGCGTATCGACGATGGTGACCATCGCGCATTCCGGCGGGCTGCGGGAGGTCTACGGGGCGATCATCGTCGCCGGGCTCATCGGCCTGGTGCTCTCCTCGTTCTTCGCGAAACTGGTCCGGCTGTTCCCGGCCGTGGTGACCGGCACGATCATCACCGCGATCGGATTGTCGCTGCTGCCGGTCGCATTCCAGTGGGCGATGGGCAACGATCCGCGCCAACCCGGATACGGGTCGATGGGCAATATCGGCTTCGCCGGCCTCACCCTGTTGATCATCCTGGTGCTCAGCCGGGTGTTCCAGGGTGCGATCTCGCGGCTGTCCATACTGATCGGGCTGGTGCTCGGCACGGCGGCGGCCGCGCTGGCGGGCAAGGCCGACTTCGGCGCCGTTGCCCACACGAAAGTTGTTGCGCTACCGCAGTTTCTGCCGTCCGGCGCACCGACCTTCGAGATCGGGGCGATCGTCTCGATGACGATCGTGATCCTGGTGATCATGACCGAGACCACCGCCGATATCCTCGCCATCGGCGAAATCGTCGGCACCACGGTCGATTCCGGGCGCGTCGCGGACGGTCTGCGCGCGGATATGGCGGCCACCGCGGTGGCGCCGCTGTTCGGGGCCTTCCCGTGCAGCGCCTTCGCGCAGAACGTCGGATTGGTCGCGCTGACCGGCATCAGGAGCCGGTTCGCGGTGGCCGCGGGCGGCGCGGTCCTCTTGCTGCTGGGTTTGGTGCCCGCGATCGGTGCGATAGTGGCCGGCATTCCGTATCCGGTGCTCGGCGGCGCGGGCATCGTATTGTTCGGATCGGTTGCGGCGAGCGGTATCCGGACGCTTGCACGGGTGCGGTTCCAGGACAACCTGAATATGGTGATCGTGGCCGTATCGCTGGCCGCGGGCCTGATTCCCATTGCCGCGCCGACCTTTTGGGATGCCTTTCCGCGATCGTTCGCGGTGGTGGCGCATTCCGGAATCAGCGTGACCGCGCTGGTCGCGATCGTGCTGAACCTGCTGTTCAACGAATTGACCATCGGAAATCGATCCGGCGCGTCGGTATTCACCGCCGCCGCGGACGAACGGGACGGTTTCGGCGACCGGATCGACGACGACATCCGGGACTGAGCCGCCGGGCTGGACGAACCTACGAAATCGGCTCCCGATCGATTCGCAGGATTGTGCTGATCGCGGCTTTCGCGGCGGTGTGACCGCCGACATAATTTCGATCGACGGAAAGGAAGGACCCGATAATGCCCCTGATTTTCCTGAACGGCGGCGCCATGCGCGGCGGTCCGCTCAACCATCTGCTCGACGGCGCGCCGTTCGCGGGCACCGCACGGACCGCACCGCAATACCGGTTCTATTCGGTCGGTGACCGTTTTCCCGGGCTGCATCCGGTATCGGACGGCGGGGCCGCGATTCAGGGCGAGCTATTCGATGTTTCCCTCGACGTGCTGCGCACCCGGTTATTGCCCGCCGAACCGCCGGAATTGGAATTGGGCGTAATCGAGCTCGACGACGAGCGGTCGGTGCTTTCGATGGTGCTGCGCCGTCCGCCCGTTTCCTATCCGCAACTCATCGATATCACCGAAATCGGGAGTTGGCAGAAATACCGCGAAGGAGCATGATGCCACGGTTCGACGTGAACTGTTCGATACTCTTCACCGAACTGCCGCTGCTGGAACGCCCGGCCGCGGCCAAGGCCGCCGGATTCGACGCGGTCGAATTCTGGTGGCCGTTCGGGGCGGATCCGGTGCCGGGCGACCGGGAAATCGATGCGTTCGTCGGTGCGCTCGCCGACGCCGGGGTGCGACTCGTCGGCCTGAATTTCATCGATCTCATTCCGCTCGGCGGCCGCGGTCTGGTGTCGGTGCCGGGCGAGGTCACCCGCTTCCGCGACAATATCGACGTCGCCGTCGGCATCGCCGAGCGCACCGGCTGCAAGGCGCTGAACGCACTGTACGGCAACAGGATCGAGGGTGAGGATCCGGCGAAACAGGACGAGCTGGCGCTGGAGAACCTGCGCCTGGCCGCCCAGGCCGCCGCGGGCATCGATGCCGTCGTCCTGGTCGAGGCGCTGAATTCCATTGAGTCGCCGCACTATCCGATCGTCGACGCCGATCACGCCGTGCGCGTCATCGAGCAGACCGGTGAGCCGAATATCCGCTTCCTGCTCGATCTCTACCACCTGGCCCGGATGGGCGCCGATCTGAATCGGGTGATCCGAACGCACGCAGCGCATCTCGGCCACGTACAGATCGCCGATGCGCCGAACCGCGGCCGTCCCGGCAGCGGCGAACTCGACTTCGCCGAACTGTTCGCCACCCTCGACGAGGTGGGTTACGGCGGCTGGATCGGCCTGGAATACAAAGACCCTGAACTGGATTGGACTTGGATCAAGTGAAGAAGATTGGTTTTGTCGGGCTGGGGATCATGGGGAGCCCGATGGCTGGACACCTCGTCGCGGCCGGATACGAGGTCACCGGTTACGACGTCGCCCCGGCCGGGCTGGAGAAGTTGAAGGCGGCGGGCGGCGCGACGGCGGGCAGCGTCGCGGAGGCGGTGCGGGACAAGGACATCGTGATCACGATGCTCCCGCAGGACGAGCACGTGGAGGCCGTCTTCACCGAGGTGCTGCGGCACGCGGAGAAGGGTGCGCTGTACATCGACTTCTCCACGATCGCGCCGAAAACCGCGCAGTGGACCGCGACCGAGGGCGCCGCGAAGGGTCTGCGCGTGCTGGACGCGCCGGTGAGCGGCGGCGAGGCGGGCGCGGTGAACGCGGCCCTGTCGATCATGGTCGGCGGGTCGGCGGAGGACTTCCAGACGGCGCTGCCGATTTTCGCGGCCGTCGGGAAGACGTACGAACTGGTTGGCGGCAATGGTTCCGGGCAGTGCGTCAAGGCCGCCAACCAGCTCGTCGTCGGCGGTACGTACGCCCTTGTGGCAGAGGCGATCCTGCTCATGGAGAACCTGGGCGCGGATGCGAAGAAGGGCCTGGACGTGCTGGCCGGTGGTCTGGCGGGCAGCCGGATCCTGGAGCTGAAGCGGGAATCGATGCTCGCCCGCAATTTCGTACCCGGCTTCCGAATCGACCTGCACCACAAGGATATGGGCATCATCCTGGCCGCGGCGCGCCAGGCCGAGGTGTCGATCCCGATGGGCGCGCTCACCGCGCAACTGATCCAGGCGGCCCGCGCCATGGGTTATGGGAATCTCGATCATTCGGGTCTGCTTCTGGTGGCCGAAGCGCTGTCGGGTCGCGGCGAGGGGAGCTGACGATGGCTCGTATGCGTGCGGTTGATGCGGCTGTGTTGATTCTGGAAAAGGAAGGAGCGACACAGGCTTTCGGGTTGCCGGGGGCGGCGATCAACCCGTTCTACAGTGCGTTGAAAGCCCACGGTGGGATCGGGCATGTGTTGGCGCGGCATGTGGAGGCGGCCTCGCATATGGCCGAGGGCTACACCCGCGCGGCGGCGGGGAATATCGGGGTCTGTGTCGGGACCTCCGGTCCGGCGGGGACCGATATGGTCACCGGGTTGTATTCCGCGAGTGCGGATTCGATTCCGATCCTATGCATCACCGGGCAAGCGCCGGTCGCCAAACTGCACAAAGAAGACTTCCAGGCGGTCGATATCGCCGCGATCGCGGGACCGGTGACCAAGTGGGCGGTCACCGTGTTGGAGGCCGCCCAAGTGCCCGGCACCTTCCAAAAGTCGTTCCGGCTGATGCGCGAAGGCCGTCCCGGCCCGGTATTGATCGACCTGCCGATCGATGTGCAACTAGCCGAGATCGAATTCGATATCGACACCTACGAGCCGCTGCCGGTGCAGCGTCCGGCCGCGACCCGCGCGCAAGCGGAGAAGGTGCTGGCCATGCTCAATGTGGCCGAGCGGCCGTTGATCGTGGCTGGGGGCGGGATCATCAATGCCGACGCGGCCGAATTGTTGGTGGAATTCGCTGAGCTGACCGGGATTCCGGTCGTGCCCACCCTGATGGGATGGGGTGCCATCCCCGATGACCACCCGTTGCACGCGGGGATGGTGGGGTTGCAAACCTCGCACCGGTATGGCAACGCGTCGCTGTTGGCCAGTGATGTGGTGGTCGGGATCGGGAACCGGTGGGCCAACCGCCACACCGGCGGCCTCGACACCTACACGCGGGGGCGAACGTTCGTGCACATCGATATCGAATCCACCCAGATCGGGCGGGTCCTGGCCCCGGATTACAGCATCGTCTCCGACGCCGCCGCAGCCTTACGCGTGTTGATCGATGTCGCGAAACAACACGCCGCACAAGGCAAACTCGCCGATCACAGTTCGTGGGCAACCCAGGTGCTCGCGCGTAAGCAGACGGGTTTGCGGAAAACGCATTTCACGCAGGTGCCGATCAAACCGCAACGGGTGTATGAGGAGATGAACCGGGCGTTCGGCCGCGATGTCCGCTACGTGTCCACCATCGGGCTGTCCCAAATCCAAGCCGCCCAACTCTTGCACGTCTACCGGCCGCGGCATTGGATCAACGCCGGACAAGCCGGGCCACTGGGCTGGACCTTGCCCGCCGCGTTGGGTGTGGCGACCGCCGACCCCGACGCGACGGTGGTCGCGCTCTCGGGTGACTATGATTTCCAGTTCCTGATCGAGGAGTTGGCTGTCGGCGCGCAGTTCAACATCCCGTATATCCATGTGGTGGTGAACAACTCGTATCTGGGGTTGATCCGGCAAGCCCAACGCCAGTTCGACATGGACTATTACGTCCAACTCGACTTCGACAACATCAACAGCCCCGAACTCGGCGGCTACGGCGTGGACCACCTCAAAGTCGCCGAAGGCCTGGGCTGCAAAGCACTCCGCGTCTTCGAACCCGACCAGCTGGCCCAAGCCTTCGAAGACGCCAAAAAACTCCTCACCCAATACCGCGTCCCGGTCGTGGTCGAAGTCATCCTCGAACGCATCACCAACGTCTCCATGGGCCTGGAGATCGACAACATCAACGAATTCGAAGAACTCGCCGAAACCCCAGCCGACGCACCCACCGCGACCTTCGAACCGGAACCGGCATGACCGGACCGGGCGCACCGCGCAAGCTGTGGCAGGAAGGGCATATCGTCCTCGCCCCTGACAAATTCAAGGGGTCGTTGACGGCGCCGGAGGTTGCCGCACACCTGGCGGCCGGACTGCGTCGGGTCCGGCCGCACCTCCCGGTGGTCGTGGCGCCGGTGGCCGACGGCGGCGACGGTACGGTCGACGCGGTGGTTGCGTCCGGTTTCGCCCGGTTCCAAACGAATGTGACCGGACCGCTCGGCGATCCGGTGGTCGCCTCGTTCGCGATGCGGGGCGACTCGGCCGTCGTCGAGCTGGCCGAGGCATCCGGACTGCGCCGGGCGCCCGAACCGACTTCCGAAACGGCGTTGGCGGCAACGAGTTTCGGCACCGGTGAGCTCATCAGAGCGGCGGCGGCACGCGGTGCGCGGCGAATCGTGTTGGGCCTTGGCGGAAGTGCGTGCACCGACGGCGGCGTCGGCCTGCTGTCGGCGCTGGGTGCGCGGTTCGTCGATGAGCGTGGCCGGCCGATCCCGCCGGGCGGCGCGGGTTTGCGGACGGTGGCCCGCATCGACACCACCGACTTGCTTCGGGTGCCGGTCACCGTCGCCTCCGATGTGGACAACCCACTGCTCGGCCCGCGCGGCGCGGCGAACGTCTACGCGCGGCAGAAGGGTGCGAGCGAGGCGGATATCGCCGAACTCGAAAGCGGCTTGGCGCATCTCGCGCATATCGTCCGGCGCGACCTCGGTATCGATGTCGCGGACACACCGGGCGCGGGCGCCGCGGGCGGGGTCGGCTATGCGGCCCTTGCCTTTCTGGGTGCGGCGGTCCGGCCGGGTATCGAGTTGATCCTCGATGAGCTCGGTTTCGCCGAACAGGTCGAGGGGGCCCGGCTGGTGATCACCGGCGAGGGCTCCCTCGATCGGCAGACGTTGCACGGTAAGGCGCCCGTCGGGGTGGCGCGGGCGGCGGCAGCGGCGGGCGTCGCGGTGGTGGCCGTCGCCGGACGGCGCGAGCTGACGGACGGGCAGCTGCGCGGTGCCGGAATCGCGGCGGCGTACGCGCTCACCGATCTGGAGCCGGATCCGGCGGTGTGCATGCGCGAGGCGGGTCCGCTGCTGGCCCGGCTGGCGGCCGATATCGCAGGCGAATGGCTGGGTGACCCGCTGCGGGCCGAACGGCGGCAACACGTATGACGTTGGTGGACAGGGTGTTTCGAGACGAGGTTGGTGTAGATGTATGAGCTGGTGATCCGTTCCCGGCGCGTGGTGCTGCCGGACGGCATCCGGGCCGCGACGGTGGCGGTGCGCGACGGGCGGATCGCCGCCGTCGTCGATCACGCCACCGCGCTGCGGGGTACGACCATCGTCGACCTGGCGGATCTGGTGCTGCTGCCCGGTCTGGTCGATTCGCATGTGCACGTCAACGAGCCGGGGCGAACCCAGTGGGAGGGGTTCGCCACCGCCACCAGGGCGGCGGCCGCCGGCGGCGTGACGACCATCGTGGATATGCCGCTGAATTCGCTGCCGCCGACGGTGAGCGTGCCGGATCTCGGCGTCAAACGGGCTGCGGCCGCCGGGCAGTGCCACGTGGACGTCGCGTTCTGGGGCGGTGCGATTCCAGGTAATCTGCCCGCGCTGCGCCCATTGCACGAGGCGGGCGTCGTCGGCTTCAAATGCTTCCTCTCGCCGTCGGGCGTCGACGAATTCCCGCCGCTCACACTGGAAGAGGTCGCCGCGGCGATGAAGGAGATCGCCGAATTCGACGGGCTGCTGGTGGTGCACGCCGAGGATCCGGCGCGGCTGCGGGAGCCGGACGGCGGAAGTTACCGCGCCTTCCTGGATTCCCGGCCCGGCGCCGCGGAAATGGTTGCGGTGCAGCAGGTTATCGCGCTGGCCGAGGCGACCGGCGCCCGCACCCACATCCTGCACGTCTCCGCCGCGGACTGTCTGGAACCGCTGGCCGAGGCGCGGCGGCGTGGCGTGCGGATCACCGCCGAGACCTGCCCGCACTATCTGACACTGTCCGCGGCACAAGCGGATTCGACGGCATACAAGTGCTGCCCGCCGATCAGGGACGCGGCCAACCAGGACGCGCTGTGGGAGGGTCTGCGCTCCGGGGTGCTGTCCTGTGTGGTGTCCGATCATTCGCCGTGCACGCCGGATTTGAAGGTCGGCGATTTCGCGACCGCATGGGGCGGCATCTCGTCGCTGCAGCTCGGCCTGCCCGCGGTCTGGACCGCCGCGCGCGCAAGGGGATTCGGCCTCACCGACGTGGTGCGCTGGATGTCCACCGCACCGGCCGAACTGGTCGGCCTCACCGACAAGGGCCGTATCGCGGTCGGCTGCGACGCCGATCTGGTCGCCTTCGACCCGGCCGGCTCGTTCACCGTGGAGCCGAACGCCTTGGCGCACAAGAATCCGATCACACCGTACGGCGGTCAGGAACTGTCCGGCATCGTCCACTCCACCTGGCTGCGCGGCCGGGTCGCCGGCGCGGGGCATCCGCAGGCCGGACGGCACCTGCTCATCGAAAACCGTTGAGGGAGAATATATGTCAGATTTCACCGGCCTGCCCGACCTGGCGCTGCGCAGCAACCGAGGCAGCGTACTCGCCGCCAGCGACGAATCCTTCGAGGAGCGGGAGAATCTCATCAACCCGTGGGAGCCGAAGTTCTCCCCGGAAACCTTCGGCCCCAAGGGGCAGGAGTACGACGGCTGGGAGACCCGCCGCCACCGCGGCCCCGGACACGACTGGGCCATTGTCCGATTGGGTTTCGCGGGCGTGATCCGCGGCATCGTCGTCGACACCGCGTGGTTCAAAGGCAACTACCCGCCGCATATTTCGGTGGACGCGGTGCGGGCGCAGGGTTATCCGACCGTGGCGCAACTGAATACGATGAAATGGTCGCAGCTGGTGCCGCGCAGCGCGATCGGCGGTGACGCCAAGCACGAATTCCCGGTATCCGACGAGCGGATCTTCACCCATGTGCGGCTGAATATGCTGCCCGACGGCGGAATCGCGCGGCTGCGGGTGCACGGCGACGCGGTGCCGGATCCGGCGCTGCTCACCGGGCTCACGGTCGACCTCGCCGCGCTGGAGCACGGTGCGCGCACGGTGGGGTGCTCCAACTGGTTCTACTCGGCGCCGGACAATATGCTCGCGCCGGGCCTGGCGCGCAATCAGTCAGAGGGCTGGGAGACCGCGCGCCGTCGTGACGACGGAAATGATTGGGCCACGATCAAGCTTGCCGCTCAAGGGATTCCGGAGGTGCTCGAGCTCGACACCAGCAACCTGCTGTTCAACGCGCCGGGTGCCGCCAGAGTTCTCGGCATCGATCACGATGGTGGGGGCCCGCTGCCGCCGGTAACCGATCCGGCGTGGTTCGAACTCCTGCCCCGCACCCAGCTGCAGCCCGACACCCCGCACAAATTCCGGCTGACCGTCCGCCGCCCGGCGACCCACGTGCACGTGGATATCTACCCGGACGGCGGCATCGCGCGGCTGCGGGTCAACGGTGCGCTGACCCCGGCCGCCGAGGCGGCGCTCACCGCGCGGTGGAATCAGGCGTAGCGGCTCACATCGAGCACCGTGACGTCGTTGCCGCCCAGGGTGGCGCCCAGGTAAACGCGTTGGCCGTTGGGCGATACCGCGATCGCCGGTTCGAATCCGGTGCTCACGTCCAGCGTGTCGACCACCTGACGGCTGGCCGCGTCGACCACGGCGAGCACGCTGCTGGTGGGATCCTTCTTACCGGCGACGAAAATATAACGGCCGCTGGGTGATACGGCGATGTTGACATTGGACAGGGTGAGGTTCACCGTGCCGGCGACGCCGCCGGTCGCGGCGTCGATGACGTCGATGCCGCCGGAGGGTTTGGGCAGGTAGAGGTATTTGCTGTCCGGGCTCACGGCCATCCGCACCGGCTGCGCCTCGCGGGGGATCTGGGTGACGACCGTGTCGGCGGCCGTGTCGACCACCGAAATACCGTGCGGGTCACCGACATACGCGTGTTTCCCATCGGGCGCCATGACGACCAGCTTCACGCCGTAGAGCTGGCCCGCGCTGAACGGGATGGTGGTGAGCGGGGCCATCGCCTGCGTGTCGTACACCGTCACCGTCGGGTTCACGCCGTTGGCGACGTAGAGCCTGCGGCCGTCGGGTGTGAGGGCGACGCTGTCGGCCGGGCCGCGCACCTCGCGGGCGCTTTGCCGGACAACGGAATTGGTCGTGGTGGAGATCGCGGCCACCGCGATATCGGTGACCGTGTAAACGAATTTGCCGTCGGCGGAGGCGGCGAGGCCGTACGGTATGCCGGGCACCGGAATCGACGCGGACATCTTGTTCGTCTCGGTGTCGATGATCGAGACCGTGCGGTCCTTGCGGTTCGAGACGAACAGGTGCCGCGAATCCGTGGCCGCCGCAAGGCCGCCCACCTCACCCGCGTAGATGCGCGGCGGGCCCGGGGCGACGGAGGTGGTGAGCCCGCTCGTCGCGGCGGTCTGCGGATTCGAGTCGCGCAGGACGAAGGCGAGGACGGCGGCGATCACGGTGAGCGCCACCATCACCGTGGCGCCCGCGACGAGGAAGGGGAGGAGTCTGCGGGCCTTCGGGCTGAGCGTCGGCGGCGCGGCGGGACGCCGGGGCGGCGGTTGCTGGATGCCCGCTACGGCCGGGAAGCCCTGATGCGGAGTCGCGGGACCGGGCAGCGGCCGGGCGTCGCGGTCCGTCGCGGCATGCGGATTGCCCTGGGGGGCTTGTGGATTCGCCGGTGCGGGGGACGGCACGGTGGTCGCGTTCGGCTCGGTGGTCGCCTCCCACCGGGTCGGGGAGCGTTGTGGTTCGGCGCCGGATGGCATTTGGATGCGATGCCGTTCGGTGACCGCCTCGGATGGGGCCGGCTGTTGTTGTGCCGCAGCCGGTTCCGCCACGGTCATGCGCACGGTCTGTGGGATCGGCGGGTCGAGCCGGACCACCAGTTGTGCCGCGAGCGGGCGGTCGTCCGGATTCTTGCGCAGGCATTCGAGCACCACCTCGCGCAGCGGTTCCGGTACCCGGCGCAGGTCGGGTTCGATCTCGATGATCCGGTGCAGTACCTCGATCGGGGAGCCGGCGCCGAACGGTCCGGCGCCCGTCGCGGCGTAGACCAGCGCCGCGCCGAGCCCGTAGACGTCGGCGGCCGGACCGGCCGGTTTACCCTCGGCCACCTCTGGCGAAAGATAGCCAGGATTGTCGAATACCGGTGTGGCGGATACCAGGTCGGCGGACTCCGGGGTGATTCTGATGGCCGCGGGCGACATACCGCCGTGCACCTGCCGGGTCGCGTGCAGGCGCGCGAGTCTGCGCGCGACATCCGCGCCGAGCCTGCGCACCAGGTCCGCGGGCAGCGGACCCTGGGCGGCAACGATTTCCAGCAGTGAGCCGCCCGGCTCAGCACCTGGTTTCAACGCTATCCCCTCGCTCGCACCGATTCCGCGCCGTCCGCGCATCCATGATCATCTTCCGCTACCACCCCGGTCGCCGAACCGCAGGCCCGGCGGTGCGTCGTGCCATCCCACCACGATGGCACTCGGAAGGCGAATCCGGTAGCCGGGGCCCGCTATACGCGTAGCGCGCGGATGAGAGTGGAGATAGCGGTGAGGGTGTCGGCTCGCCGCCGCGCCTGCTCGCCCTTCGGTGCGGCGGCGATCCAGCACGACGCATCGATGAGCGCGCCGTTGATGAGCACCGCGAGGCTGTGCGCGGAGACGTCCGGGGTGATCAGGTCCTGGGTTTGGGCCGCTGTCAGCAGGCTGGTCATCGACGCGACGCAGTGGGAGTTCGTCGCGTCGACCGTGCGTCCGAGTACCGACGGCGCGTCCTGGAACAGGATGCGCTGGATATCGGGTCGCGAGGAGAGCTCGAGATCGGCGCGACACCGCTTGTCCAGTGCGGTGAGCGGATCGGGTTCCCCCGCGATGAGTTCGGTCAGCCGCGCGTCGAGTTCGGTGTCGAGGGCGTCGACCACCGCGGCGAGCAGACCGCTCTTTCCGCCGAAATGGTGATAGAGCGCGCCGCGGGTGAGTCCGACGGAGGCGGTGAGATCGTCCATCGACGTGTCCGCGTAGCCGTATTCGCCGAAGTGATCCCGAGCCGCGTCGAGCAGCTTGATCCGGGTCTCCTCCAGCATGTCGGCACGTGTACGGCTCGCTCCCACATCGAGAAAGCTATTTGACATACGTCGCGTATGTCAAATAGCTTGCCTTCACATACGCGCCGTATGTGAATCTGGATGGCGCCGGTCGAAGGGAAGCGCATGGCCAACTCCTACCGCGAACTGTTTCGAATGCCGGGGGCGAAATCGCTCACCCTGGCGGGTTTGCTGGCACGAATGCCGTTGTCCATGGTGGGCATCGGGCTCATCACCATGGTTTCGCAAACCCGCGGCAGCTTCGGCCTCGCCGGAGCGCTCGCCGCGACCTACGCGATCGCGACGGCGGTGGCCGCGCCGCAGGTGTCGCGGTTGGTCGACCGATTCGGGCAGCGGCGGGTGATCCCGGCGGCCGCGGCGCTGAGCGTCACCGCGCTGGGCGCGCTCCTGCTGGTCTCGGCCGTGAACGGCCCCGACTGGTCGCTGTTCGCATCGGCCGTCGTCGCGGGCGCCATGCCGAGTGCGCCCGCACTGGTCCGCGCGAGATGGACCGAGCTGCACCGGGATTCGCCACTGCTACACACCGCGTTCGCCTGGGAGACGGTGCTCGACGAGGTGTGCTACATCGTCGGCCCGCCGATCTCGCTCGGGCTGAGCGTCGCACTGTTCCCACAGGCCGGGCCGCTGATCGCCGGTCTGCTGCTGATTATCGGAGTGCTGTGGCTGGCCGCCCAGCGGGGGACCGAACCCGCCGTCGGCGCGCTCGAGCGGCGCTCGCTGCTCAGCGCGCTCGAGCACCGCGCCGTGTGGACGGTGGCGCTGATGATGGTCGCGATGGGCGCCATCGCGGGCACCATCGATGTCGCGAGCATCGCCCTCGCCGAGCTACAGGGCAGCCCCGTGGCCGCGAGTATCGTGCTCTCGGTCTACGCCATCGGTTCGTGCGCGGCCGGATTCGCCTTCGGCGCAGCGAAACTCACCCGCCCGATCGGGCAGCTGCTCGGCTACGGCATGTCGGCGACCGCGCTCATGACGCTGCCGCTGCTGTTCGTGCACTCCATTCCGGCACTGGCCGTGACGGTCCTGATCTCGGGCGCGTTCTTCGCGCCGAGCATGATCCTGGCGGCCCGGATCATCGAATCCACGGTTCCCCCGGCCACTCTCACCGAGGCGCTGACCTGGTCGACCTCGGGGCTCGGCTTCGGTATCGCGATCGGCCCGGCCGCCGCCGGACCGATCATCGACGGACACGGCGCGAACGCGGGCTTCGTGGTCGCGGTGGCGGCGGGCGCGGTGCTGCTCGGCATCGCGGCCCTCGGACGGCCGGTGTTCCGCACCGCCGAAACCGTCACCGTGGCAGCGGAACTCGACCAGACGCCGTGCCCGCAGTAGGCGCAACGCTAGACGGGCCAGTGTTCGGCCCACGGACGCGCCTGCTCCAATTGCGCTGCCACGGACAGGATCGTCGATTCGGCATTCGGGCGGGCGATGAGCTGGATGCTCAGCGGTAGTCCGTTCGGGGCGAATCCGGCGGGGACGGCGGCGGCCGGATTGCCGGTGACATTCCAGAGCGCGGTGTAGGCGGTCATCGGAAGGCTGCGCAGGAGGGCGCGCGGCACGCCGACACCGTCCAATTGGCCTACCGGCAGCGGTAATTGGGGCAATACCGGGGTGAGCAGCAGATCGTAGGTGTCGAAGAGGCGGTTGACGGTCGCGGCGACTCGCTCGCCGCGTTCCTCGGCCCAGCGCAGCACCGGTTCGGGGGTGAATACCCTGGCGAACGCGGCGATGGCGCGGGTGCGGCGCTCCAGGAGATCGGGCCGGGCGACGAGGTCGGCCTCTTCCTTTATGCCGCCGACGAATTGGGGGAGGAAGGCCGCGGTGGCATCCGGATAGTGCGGATCGAATTCCTCCACATGGTGGCCGAGCTTCGCCAATGTCTCCGCGGTATCGCGCACGGCCGCAGCGCATTCCGGCGCCGGGCGGACGAAAGGCACGGCGGTGCGGGTGGTCACCGCGATGCGCAGCAGACGCTCGGGTTCGGTTGTGCTGAAACGGATTTCGGGCGCCTGCCAGCGGTCGGTCGCACCGCCGCCCGCCAGCACCCCGTAGAGCAGTGCGCTGTCGGCCACCGATCTGGTCAGCACGCCGAGCACACCGAGCGCGCGCCACAGATCCCGGTGTGGCGCGGTGCTGATCCGCCCGCGCTGCGGCTTGAGACCGAACAACCCGCACCAGGCGGCGGGGATGCGGATGGAGCCGCCGCCGTCGCCCGCGGTGGCCGCGGCGACGATACCCGCCGCCACGGCGGCCGCCGAGCCGCCGCTGGATCCGCCGGGCGAACGCGTCGGATCCCAAGGATTGCGGGTGTAGCCGTTGGCCGAGGATTCGGTGAACGGCCAGGTGCCGAATTCCGGCAGCGCGGTCTTGCCGACGAAGACGGCGCCCGCCGCCCGCAGGCGCGCCACCATCGCCGAATCATCCTTCGCGGCAACGGTATTCGCCGCACCGCCGAAAGTGGTCGGCACACCGGCGATATCGGCCTCGTCCTTGACCGCCATCGGAACGCCGTGCAGCGGGCCGAGTGGCTGCCCGCTCGCCTGCTTGGCGTCCAGCGCGCGGGCCTGCTCGAGCGCTTCCGTGGCGAGCACCCGGGTGAACGCGTTGAGCCGCGGCTGCCACCGTTCGATGCGGGCCAGGGTCTGCTCGGTGAGTTCGACCGCCGAAATCCGGCCCGCGCGGACCGCATCCGCCTGCCCGGCGACGCCGCCGAATGCGAGTTCGGTCATGCCACCCCGCCTATATTCCGCTGCGTACTGTGTGACGGGATGGTTCGCACGACGCTCCTCTCGGCGGACTGGATGCACGATCTGGTGAGTACACGCCGGTTCCCGGCGGGTGTCAACCGGGACCGTTTCGGAATTGCGCGGTCAGCTGGTGGCCTGGACGCGCAGGGCGTCGAAGAACCACCACGCGGCGACGCCGGTCACCGGAAGGCCGACCACCACATTGCCGAACACCGCGCCGATCGCGCCGGCCGCCGCGCCGGTGACCAGGCAGCCACCGAGAAATCCCGGCACCGCGAGCACGCCGATGGTCGGCACGGCGGTCGCCGCGCCCACCAGCAGACCGCCCGCGACACACCCGATCGCCGCGCCGACGGCGGTGCCGATCAGCGTGCCGAGCGCGACGCCGAGGGCGGACTGGGTGGCGAAATTCATCACGGCGGTATTGAACGCGGTGGACTGTGGGTCGATCGCGATATCGCGGGCCGGGACGGTCGCGGGGATCGCGTTGCGCGGGTCGGTGTCGGGGGTGAGCCGCGCCGAGGTCGGGTGCACGGTGGTGGCGATCGGATGGATCAGATCGTCGCGCCGGTAGGTGAGCGGAAAGGAGGTGACCGGATTTCCGTCGGTATCGCGCACCTCCAGCCTGCCGTCGGTGGCCGCGAGCGTGCCCTTGTCGATGGTGAGCTCGACCGAACCGCCGTCCAGCCGCAGCGAATAGCCGATCTGTGGCGGAGACGGCTCGGCCGAGGCCCGCGCCGCCGAGCCGGTGACCGCGGCCACCGCACATGCCGAAACCACCGCGAATGTCATTGCCTTCATGGAACGAATGCCCTCTCCGCGCGAACCGCGCGCCGGGATGGAGTGAAAGTTGTTGTCCGGCACCGGAACGCGGATGCCGTCGGGGACAGGTCGGTGGTGACGGCCCGGAAGTTCCCCGCGATCGGCGATAGTGTGAGCCGGATCACCTGCGGCAGCACGTTTTCGGAGTTGCCGGAAATTCCCGGGAACTATCGCGTTCGATCGCGCGACTAGCTGATCATGCAGCGAACAGCCATGCGGATCGCGCCGCGGGGAGATTTCGGCGTCGTGGTCGAGGGTTTCGACCCGGCCGACGGGGACGATATCCGCGACCTCAAGCGGGCGATCTATCGGGAACGGATCGCGCTGGTGCGCGGGCTGGACCTGGACCCGCACCGATTGCTGGCGCTGGCAAGCGCTTTCGGGCAGCCGGTGCGGTATTACGAACCCATCTACGCGCATCCGGAGGTGCCGGATGTATTCGTCTCGTCGAATGTCGACAGCGGTCCGCGGCGCGTCGGCGTGCCGAAGACCGGGAAGTTCTGGCATTCGGACTATCAGTTCATGCCGCGCCCATTCGATCTGACGTTCATCCACCCGGTGGCCGTGCCGTCGCGCGATCGCGGCACCTACTTCATCGATCTGGCCCGCGCGCACGAGACCATCGACGCGCGCCTGCGCGCGGCCGTCGCGGGAACGACGGCGACGCACAGCGTGCACCGGTATTTCAAGATCCGGCCCGCCGACGTCTACCGGCCGATCTCCGAGGTGCTCGCCGAAATCCAGCGCAGGACACCGCCGGTCACCATGCCGACGATCCATCCGCATCCGCACACCGGCGCCGACGTCGTCTACGTCAGCGAGGGGTTCACCACCATGATCACCGAACCGGACGGCACCGAACGTCCCGACCTGCTGCACGAACTGCTCGACGCCACAGGGCAACTCGACGAAACTATGGAACATCCGGCGATCCGGTTGCAGACCTTCGACGCGGGCGATCTGCTGATCTGGGACAACCGCAGCCTGATTCACCGGGCCCGGCATACCAGCACCGACGAGCCGACGGTTTCGCATCGGGTCACCGTGTACGACGACGCGGGAATCCCGGCATGAGATATCCGAACGATCCGGCCCTGCTCGGCGAGGTGCTGCGCTGTTACCAGCCGCACTGCCGGTACCTGGGCGCGTTGCGTATCGAGTCGGATGGTGAAAAGACGGTCGGTACAGCCGATTTCGAGATAACGGAATCCTGCTACATCGACGCGACCGGACATCTGAACTCCGTCGAGGTGAACATCTGTTACAACCAGATGCTGTACCAGAGCATCGCGATGCTGGTGCGCAACCGGGTGGGCGCGGTGTTCGGCGCGTGGACGATGGACGAATTCCGGCGGCGGCAGCTGCCCGACATCCTGATCACCCGCTTCGAAAGCGCGTTCCGGCGGCCGATCGAGCCGCGTCGGTTTCACGGAGAGATCACGATCGACGGTGTCGCACAGCGGGTTTCGGGTGAGGGGGCGGAGTATATCGCGCTGGACACCGGCTTCCGGTGCTGGGACGACGCCGGTGGGGCGTGCGCGGGCGCGGTGCGGATCGCGGTCGTCGGCGCGGACTTGCGATTGGCGGCGGCGCGGTGACCGTGGGCCTGGCCGAGCGGACCATCGGCTCGATACTGGACGAATATGCCGCGACCCGGGGTGGCCGGGCCGCGATCATCTGCGCTGGAAGGGAACTCGACTACGCGACGTTGTGCGCGGACAGTTCGCGGCTGGCCGGTGCGCTGGCCGCGGACGGTGTCGCCGCCGGTGATCGCGTGGCCTACCTGGCGCAGGAATCGGTCGACTACTACCTGATGTTCTTCGCCTGCGCCCGGCTCGGTGCGGTGCTGGTGCCGATCAACTTCCGGCTGACCGCGCCGGAAGTCGAACATATCCTGCGGGATTCGGGCAGCGTGCTGGTCCTGGTCGACGACGGCACCGCAGAAATCGCGCGTGCCGCGGCGCCGACGCTGCGGCTGGTCGCGCTCGACGGCCCGGATTATCGCGAATGGCTCGGTGGCCCGGCGATTTTCGAGCGGCGAGCCGAATCGCGTGCGGACGCCGTCATCCAGCTGTACACCAGCGGCACCACCGGCCTGCCCAAAGGCGTTGTGCTGGCGCAGCGCAGCTTCTTCGCCATCGCCGAGGCCATGGCCGCCGCCGGATCGGACTGGATCGATTTCCGCGCGGACGACCGCAGCCTGATCGGGTTACCCGGATTCCACGTCGGCGGAATCTGGTGGGCGGTACAGGGATTCGCGGCCGGGATCACCAATGTCGCGATGCCGCGCTTCGACAGTTCGTCGGCCGTCGCGCTGATCGAACGGCTCGGGATCACCACCATGTGCGTCGTCCCGACGATGCTGCGGCTGCTAGTGGGCGAACCCGGCGTCGGCCCCGAGACCTTCGCCACGGTGCGCAAGGTGGTGTACGGCGGCGCGCCGATCTCGGAAACCGCGTTGCGGCAAGCGATCTCGGTTATCGACGCCGACTTCGCGCAGATATACGGCCTCACCGAGACCGGTAATACCGCCATCTGCCTGCCGCCCGCGGACCATCGGACCGGCGGACCGCGCACGGCCGCGGCGGGACGGCCGTATCCCGGTGTGCGTGTGCGGATCATCGACGAGGACGGCGCGGCGCTGCCGCCCGGCGCGATCGGTGAGGTATGCCTGCATACGCCCGCGGCCATGCTCGGCTATTGGAACCGGCCGGACGCGACCGCGGAAACGTTGGTGGACGGCTGGATTCACACCGGCGACGCCGGATACCTCGACACCGACGGTTATCTGTACATCCGCGACCGGGTCAAGGACATGATCATCGTCGGCGGCGAGAACATCTATCCCACCGAGATCGAGAACGTCCTCGCCCGTCATCCCTCGGTGGCCGACGCCGCGGTGATCGGCATCCCCGATGAGGCGCTGGGCGAGGCCGTATGCGCCTTCGTCGTCGCCAGGCCCGGCGCATCGGTGCGGGCCCGTGATCTGGTGGATTTCTGCCGAGAGCGGTTGGCGCTGTTCAAGATTCCCACCCGCATCGAATTCGCCGAGCAGCTGCCGCGCAACCCGAGCGGCAAAATCCTGCGCAGGCGGTTGCGCGCGCCGTTCTGGGCCGATCGCGAAAGACAGGTCAACTGAACGCCATGCCAGAGCCGCTGACCTATGACCGGCTTCGCGCCGATATCGCCGAGCTGCTGTACCTGGAACCCGAGGAGCTCGCCGCCACCGACGATCTGTTCGACGCCGGGCTGGATTCGGTTCGGCTGGTCGGCCTCGTCGAACGCTGGAAAACGCACGGCGCGGCGGTGAGTTTCGCCGATCTGGCCGAGCGGCCGACGCTGGACGGCTGGTGGGCGCTGCTCGCGCCGCACCAGGACGCGTGATGGTCGATTTCTGGCCACTGACCTCGGCGCAACAGGGTGTCTGGCTCGGGCAGCAGCTCGCGCCCGAGTCGCCACAGTTCAATATCGCCGAGTACGTTGATATTTCGGGTCCGGTCGAGATTTCCGTACTCGTCGCATGCATCGAGACCGCCGTGGCGGAGGCCTCGGCGCTGCATGTTCGATTCGTGGAATCCGGTCAGGTACGGACCGCGGTTACCGCCGAGGTGGCGGTGATCGATCTGCTGGACGAGGCCGATCCGGTGGCGGCCGCGCGATCGTGGATGCTGCGCGACGTCGCGGTACCACGGTCGTTGACCGGTGGTGATCTGTTCGCGCACAGGGTGTTTCGGGTAGGTGACCGGCGGATCCTCTGGTACCACCGGGCACATCACATCCTGCTCGACGGATACGGGATGGCGTTGCTCACCGGGCGGGTGGCCGAACTCTACCGCGCCGCCGTCGACGGGCTGCCGACTCCGCCGACCACATTCGGTGACTGGTCGGCGGTGATCGCGGCGGATCGCGCATACGCCGCCTCGGCGGATCGCGAACGGGACCGGGCGTTCTGGCTGGACCAGCTCGCGGACCGGCCCGCACCCGTCACACTGTCCGGCGCGGCCCGCGCCACCGCGCCCGCGAGCCCGGTGCGGGCGAACGCGGTGCTGCCGCCGGATATCGTCGCGGGCCTCCATGCGACGGCACGGGCGGCGCGGACGAACTGGACCGAGGTGCTGATCGCCGCCGTCGCGGGATATCTGCACCGGATGACCGGAGCCGCACAGGTGTGTCTCGCGCTGCCGGTGATGCTGCGCACCGGCACGCCCGCGCTACGCGTTCCGTGCATGACGCTCAACGGAATTCCGCTGTGGATCGAATTCGGCGACGATCCGGCGCTGATCGACGTGACGGTCCGGGTGGCGCGGCAACTGGTGCGGGGAAGGCGGCATCACCGCTACCGCGCCGAGGACCTGCGCCGCGACCTCGGGCTGGTCGGTACCGACCGGGCCATGTACGGGCCGTCGGTGAACCTCATGCTCTTCGACTACGATCTGCGAATTCCGATGTGCGACAGCGTGGTTCACAATATTTCCGCGGGCATGATCGACGATCTCGTATTCAACCTGTACGACCGTGCCGACGGTGCGGATCCGATGCTCTACCTCGATGGTCACCCCGCCGTCTACTCGTCCGAGACCCTGAATACCCACCTGCGGCGGTTCCTGCATTTCCTCCGGGCGGTACTGGAGTTGCCCGGGGTTCCGGTGCGAGATGCCGACCTCCTACTGCCAGGCGAGCGAGAAACGTTGCGGGCGTGGGAAACCGGCCCTGTTCGCAATTGGCCGGAACGGAATCTGCGCGACCTTTTCGTCGAAGCCATCGATCGAGCACCACAGGCGTCCGCCGGGGCGGAGGACACCAACACGACGGATCCTCACGACGGTTCCCGCGGTGGAAGCGACGACAGCCGCACGATGCGAGCTCTGGCGTCGGCGGCGATGAGTCCCGTCATCGTGCCGGATTCGACCCGGACCGAGCGGGATTGCCGGGGCGGCGTCGGACAATTATCGCGACTTCCGGGTCCGGCCGGGGCCAACGCCGCCGGTATGCGGGCCTTTGCGGGCGGCGACTCCGCTCAGGTGGCGAAGCCAGTCGATCCCGGGGGCGTACGGCCGCTCGGCGCGCCAGTGTGCGGGACCGTTGTACCGGACGTGGCGCACTGCGGGTTGCTGTTGGGGACTTGGGTTCTCGGATCGCCGCGATAGCCGGTGTGCTCGAGGAGTTCGGTGCGCGCCCCGGGCAGGTGGTGGGTGTTCTGTTGCCGCGCACGGCGGACGCGATCGCGGCTGTGTTCGCGGTGCTGGAACGCGGCGCGGCGTATCTGCCACTCGATCCGGGGCAGCCGGATGCGCGTCTGGCGGCGCTGCTCGATGGCATCGAGCTGGGCGAACTCGGTCTTGCCGCCCTGATCACCACGGCGACTATGTCTTCGCGGATTCCGGATCGGTTCAGTGACCGGCTCGTTGTGCTGGACCATCTCGGTGCCGGTTCGTCGCCGAAACACACCCCGCTTATCCGATCGGATGACCCGGCCTGGCTGGTGCACACCTCCGGCACCACCGGAACACCGAAAGCCGTTGTGATAAGCCATGATTCGGTTGTAAACCTCTTCCACCACCATCGCACGACGATGATCGAGCGTGCAGGGCGCGGGCGGCGGATGCGGGCCGCGTTGACGGCGTCGCTCTCGTTCGACACGGCATGGGAGGGCCTGTTCTGGCTGCTGGCCGGGCACGAACTGCACCTGATCGATGACGACTTGCGCCGCGATCCGGAGCGTCTGGTCCAGTACATCCGGCGCGAACGGATCGACTTCCTCGATATCACACCGACTTTCGCGCGCGAGCTGCTGAACGCCGGATTGTTGGACGGACCGCATCGCCCGGGAATTGTCGCGCTGGGCGGTGAGGCGGCCGATCCCGAGCTGTGGCGGGCGCTTCGGGCCGAACCCGATGTGCTGGCCTACAACCTTTACGGTCCGACGGAGTGCACCGTCGATGCCACGTGGTGTCCGCTCGCGGACCGGCCCGAACCGTCCATCGGCACTCCGGTGACGAACGGGCGCTGCCATGTGCTGGATCGCCGGATGCGGCGGGTGCCGACGGGTGTCGTCGGTGAGCTGTACATCGGCGGTGCGCCGGTGGGGCTGGGATATCACGGCGACCGGGCGAGCACCGCGACCCGATATGTCGCCGATCCGTTCGGCGCGCACGGCGCGCGGTTGTATCGCACCGGCGATCTGGTGCGCTGGCATCCGGACGGTCACCTCGAATACCTCGGCCGCGGCGACGACCAAATGTCGTTGCGCGGGTATCGAATCGAGGACGCCGAGGTAGCGGCCGCGCTCACCACCCATCCGGCCGTAGACGCGGCGGCCGTGCGGATCCACGACGAGATACTGGTCGGCTACGTGGTGGCCGCATCCGGCGCGGACCGGCCCGAACCCGCCGAGCTCCGCGTGCATGCGGCCGAGCGGCTGCCCGACTACATGGTGCCGTCGGCGTTCGTATATCTGGATCGATTGCCGCACAACGCCAATGGCAAGCTCGACCGGGCCGCCCTCGCACCGCCGCCCGCGTCGGCGACGGGATCGCGGCCCGCCCGCACCGAGACCGAGCGCACCCTCGCCGGGCTGTTCGCGGCCGCACTCGACCGCGCCGAGGTCGGCATCGACGACGACTTCTTCGCGCTCGGCGGGCATTCGCTGCGCGCCGCCCGCGTCCTGACCGGGATCCGCGAAAACTTCGGTGTGCGCTGGGATCTGCGTGCGCTCTTCGACTCTCCGACCGTCGCCGGGCTCGCCGAGCGGTTGGCTACCGGAACGGAAAGCGAATCATCCAGGGCGGGAATAGATCTGGAGAGCGAAGTGCTTCTCGACGAAGCGATCCGGCCCGTCGCCGCACCCGGACGGCCGCGCACGGTGCTGCTGACCGGTGCGACGGGCTTCCTGGGCAGCTTCCTGCTGGATGAATTGCTGCGGAGCACCGAACTTTCCATCCACTGCCTGGTCCGCGCCGACAACGATGCCGCGGCACTGGACCGGATACGTGCGGCCCGGCGCGAATACGGACTCGACACCATCGAATTCGATTCCCGGGTCACCGCCGTCGCGGGCGATCTCGCGCAACCTCGGCTGGGTCTTCCGGCCGAACGGTTCCTGGAACTCGCCGACGATGTGGACGTCATCCTGCACAACGGCGCCCGGGTACACCACTTCGAACCGTACGCGCGCCTGCGCCCGGCGAATGTGCAAGGCACCGAATGGATTCTGCGGTTGGCGACGACGGGCATCGGTAAATCGGTGCACTTCGTCTCCTCTGCCGATACCGCCTATGCCGTGTCGGACAACCCGCCCATCCTTCGCGAGGACCACCGTGCGCCCGCGAACGCGTTGCCGCCCAACGGATATATCGCGAGCAAGTGGGTTTCGGAGGGTCTGGTGCTGGCGGCGGGGGAGCGGGGCATACCCGTCGCGGTCTATCGTCCGGGCCGGATCGGCGGCCATTCCGGCACGGGTGTCATCGGACCCGACGATGCGTTCTGGAGCCTGATCAGGGCGATGGTCCTGAGCGGTTCGGTGCCTGCGGAAATGACCGAGACGGCCACGATTGACCTGTCCCCGGTGGACTGGGTTGCCGCGGTGGTTGTCCGGCTCATGGTCGAAAAATCCGGCCGCACATACCATTTGACCGGCCAGAACGAAATTCCGTTCGCCGGGCTCATCCGGCTGCTCGACGCCGAGGACATCCCGTTGCGTCCGGAACCGTTGTCCGACTGGCTGGCCCGGCTGCGCGAGCTCGCCGAAATATCCGGCGACCGTGGCGATCACGCGCCCGCCATCGCGCTGGCCCACGCCGCGCACCTGACCGCGCCCGTCGATCCGGTGCGCTACGCCCGAGACAACACCATGGCCGCGCTGGCCGACGCGCCGATCGCGCAACCCGATCCGCGTTCCGCCCTGGCCGCCACGATTTCCCACCTACTGCGCACCGGATTCCTCCCGGTGCCCGCTCAACCCAGGAGAGGTCGACGATGAACCGTGCCGGTGTGCTGGCCATGGCGCTCGGCGTGCTCGCCGTGGCCGGATGTTCCACCACGGTGCCCGAATCCAGTTCGGCCGCAAGGACTTCCGTCGCGGCGACCGAGGGCGCGACGCACTATCCGCTGACGCTGGACAACTGCGGCAGGACATACACGTTCAATCGGGCGCCCGAACGGGTGGTCGTGATGAACGGCGGCTCGATCGGTGAGGTGTCCACGCTGGTCGCCCTCGGCGTCGGCGACCGGGTGGTGGCGAATGCGCAATCGTACGGCGTCTCCGATGTGCCGGGCCGGGCCGCCGTCATCGACGCGCTGCCGACGGGCGGCTTCAAACCCGACAATCTGCAAGACATTCCGCGCGAGGCCATGCTGAGTCAGCACCCGGATCTGGTGATTTCCACCGGCGGTGGCGGCTTCTCCGCCGACCTCGGCTACGCCACCCGCGACCAGTTGGCCGCCGCCGGCGCGAATACCTATGTGCCGCAGTCGAACTGCGGTGTCACCGGCGCGGTGACCGGAATCCCGACCGTTGAGGACAGCTATGCCATGCTGCGGGATTTCGGCGCGATCTTCGATACACCAGGTAAGGCGGACCGCTTGATCGCCGAATCCCGCCGCGCCATCGCCGAGATCGTGGCGAAGGTGGCGGGGCAGCCGAAAAAGAATGTGCTGCTGGTGTTTCCGGATATGGGCATGGGCGATTCGTCCGACTTCTCGGCCATCGCCGCCGGCGGCATCTGGAACGACATCATCGAGAAGGCCGGTGCGGTGAACCCGTTCAACCGCACGGACGGAACGACTTTCGTCACCGTCAGCAAGGAGCAGCTGGCGGTGACGCCGATCGACGGGCTGATCGTGGTGAACTACCGCAGCCGCGATATCGATGCCGCCGCCAAACGGATACTGGATCAGTTCCCGCAGTGGGCCGCCGCCAAGTCGAACAACTACACGGTGCTCGCGGATTCGATCTACCTGGGCCCGAGTAACGATATCGCCGTCGACCGGATCGCCAGGCTCGTGCACCCGGATCGGTTCCGGTGAGCCGTGCCGGGCGGCCGCCGCTGGCGCGAATACCGTTGCCGGTGGCGATCGCCGGATCCGCGGTTCTCCTGCTCGCGGTCGCGGCGGTGGCGGTCTGCGTGGGCTCGGCCACGGTGTCACTGGCCGACACCGGGCGCGTGCTCATCGCGCATTTGTCCGGCCGCACACCGGATCTGGGGTTCACCGTCGATCAGATCGTGTGGAACTACCGGCTGCCGCGGGTCGTACTCGCCGCGCTGTGCGGTGCGGGACTGTCCGTATCCGGTGTGATTCTGCAAGCGCTGGTGAACAATTCGCTGGCCGACCCCTATGTGCTCGGCGCATCCTCCGGCGCATCGCTCGGCGCGGTGCTGGTGATCGTCGCGGCAGGCGGCGGCATCGGCGGTATCGGCGTCTCGATGGGTGCGTTTCTCGGCGCGATGGCGGCCGTCGCGGTCGTCTTCCTACTCGGGCAGCAGCGCGGCACGCTGGTGCCTGCCCGGCTGGTGCTCGCCGGTGTCGCCATCGGCTATCTGCTGCTCGCGGCGACCAACTATCTGCAGCTGCGGGCTACGCCGAACGAGCTGCGCTCGGTGATGTTCTGGACGATGGGCAGCGTCGCGGGCGCCAGCTGGCAGCGGCTCGGCCCGGTGACCGCCGTCGTGCTGCTCACCCTCGCCGTCGTGCTCGCCTTCGGCAGGCGGCTGAACGCTCTGGTCACCGGCGACGATCAGGCCACGGCGCTCGGCGTCGACGTGCGCGCGCTGCGGATCACGCTGCTGGTGCTGACCTCGTTGCTGACCGGCGCGCTGATCGCCGTCGCGGGCGGAATCGGCTTCGTCGGCTTGATGATTCCACATCTGGTGCGGCTCGCGTTCGGGTCCGACCACCGCAGGGTGCTGCCGCTGTGCACACTGCTCGGTGCGGCGTATCTGGTTGCGGTGGACCTGCTTTCACGCATCGCCGACCCGCCGAACGAACTGCCCATCGGTATTTTCACCGCCGCCTTCGGCGCGCCGTTCTTTCTCTGGCTGTTGCGCCGAAACGGGAGCTCAGCATGACCCAGGCCGAATTATCGGTCACCGGAGTGAGTGTCGGCTTCGGTGACACCGCCGCACTGGACGCGGTGACCCTGCATGCGCCGCCCGGTGCGCTCGTCGGCGTCATCGGCCCCAACGGCAGCGGGAAGACCACGCTGCTGCGCACGATCTACCGGTCGCTGCGTCCCGACAGCGGCGCGGTGCTGGTGGACGGCAAGGACATCGCCGCGATCTCGATCAGGGCCGCGGCCCGCACCACCGCGGCCGTGCTCCAGAACGGCGCGGGCACACCGGAATTGACCGTGCCGGAAATGGTCGCGCTCGGCCGCAATCCGCATCACGGACTGTTCGGCCGCGACAGCGCGGCCGACCGCGCGGCCGTGGACGACGCCATGCTGCGCACCGGTGTCGCCGCGTATGCCGACCGGACCATCGGTTCCCTGTCCGGCGGCGAACGCCAAAGGGTGCTGCTGGCAAGGGCGCTGGCGCAGCAGCCGAGCCTGCTCGTACTCGACGAGCTGACGAACCACCTGGACGTCCGCGCCCGATTCGAACTGCTGGATCTGGTGCGGGCCACCGGTATCACCACCCTCGCGGTGCTGCACGAACTCGACCTCGCCATCCGCTACTGCGACCGGCTCGTAGTCCTGGATCGCGGGAAAGTCGTCTCCGCAGGGCAGGTGCTGGACGTCGTCACGCCGGAGCTGCTCCGAAATGTCTTCGGCATCACCGCGACCGCCGACCGCCACCCCGACGGCATCATCCGATTGCATTACGCCGCAAACCCTTTGGCCGCGCCGGAATAACCGGATCAGGATGTCGGCACGGCCATCAACGTCGCCTGCATGAGCGCGATGGTCCGCGTGCTGTCGTCGGCCACCACCTCGGCGGTACAGACGGTCAGGTTGCGCCCGGACCGCACCACCGTCGCCGTTGCCCGGAAATACTGCCCGACAGCGGGACTCATCAAATTGACCTTGAATTCGACCGTGAGGATATCGCGATCGGGCGGCTGCAACGACATGGCCGCGTAACCGCATGCGGAATCGGCGAGCGTGGTGATGGCCCCGGCGTGCACGAACCCGTTCTGCTGGGTCGACGGCGTCGCCGCTGTTCGATGAGCTGACGCTGCTGACCGGCGTCGGCATCGTAATGCTCTGACCTGGGCCGAATCGGGCTGCGGCAACGGGTCTCGGGCGCTTGCTACCCTCGATCCGGACGGATTGGTGAAAGGGCGGAACACTGAAGATCACCGTGCTCGGCGGCGGCGAGAGCAATGAGCGAGACGTTTCGGCGGCCTCGGCGGCTGCCGTCATCGAGGCATTGCGCGCCTCCGGCCATAATGTCACCGCGATCGATCCGGCGACTTGGCCTGCGCCCGCGCGGTTTTCGGCACAGGTGGGCCGAAATGCCCCGTCGGAGGCCGAGGGCGCGCGACTCGCGGCGGCCTTCCGGGCGAACCTGCGCGACGAGGCGTTCTGGCGCGCCGTCGACGGCGAGGTGATCTTCCTTGCCCTGCACGGCGGTATGGGCGAGTCCGGTGAACTCAAGGCGGAGCTGGAATCCCGTGGCCTTGTCGGCACCGGCGCGTCGGCCGCGGTGATGGCGCGGTCCTGGGACAAGCAGGACACCGTCGCGGAGTTGGCGGCGGCGCAGGTGCGGGTTCCCCGGCGGCTGCGGCCGGAGACCGACGAGAACGGCGAGCTCAGCTGGCCCGAACCCACCGCGGGATGCATCGTCAAACCGGCGCTCGACGGGTCGAGTATCAATGTGTTCAAATGCGCGACAGCAGACGAGATAGCCGTCGCGGTCAAGGAGATCGACGGCCCGGTGCTCGTCGAGGAGCTGCTGCCGGGCCCGGAGTTCACGGTGGGCGTTGTCGGTTCGCGGGTGCTGCCGCCGGTGCTGATCGAACCCGGCGAGGGCTGGTTCGGCTACGAACAGAAGTATCAGGCGGGTCGTTCGCGTGAAATATGCCCCGCGCCGATCGATGATGTCCTGCGCGACGAGTTGGTCGAGCTCGCGCGACGCTCGGTCGATGTGCTCGGCTTCGGCGCCGAATCCTATGCGCGGGTGGACATCATGCTGGACGCGGCGGGGCGGCCGTGCGTATTGGAGGTCAACTCGCTGCCGGGGTTGACCGGCACGAGCCTGCTGCCGTTGGCGGCGCGCGCCGCGGGATGGGATTTCCCCCGGCTGTGCGCCGAGATCGTCCGGCTCGCGACGGCCTGATCAGCCGCTCTTGCGCTGCCCGCCGAATCGCGTTGCGGCGACGAGATCTTCGCGGGCCCGCGCGACGCGGGAGCGCACGGTGCCGACCGGGCAGCCGCATACGGCGGCGGCCTCGGCGTATGACAGTCCGAGAATCTGGGTGAGCACCAACGCTTCTCGGCGTTCCGGCGCCAAATCGTTGAGCAGCAAATTCAATTCGACGATATCGGCCGCACCGTCCCGGCGCGTGGTCTGCCGGTCGGCCGCGGCCACCCAGTCGACGCCGTCGGCGATCCGCGGCCGCGCCACCGCCATCCTCACCTGGTCGACCACCACCCGGCGGGCGATGGACAGCAGCCAGGTGCGCGCGCTGGCCCGGCCCTCGAACCGCTTGATGCTGCCGAGGGCGCGCAAATAGGTCTCCTGGGTGAGGTCGTCGGCGCGGCCGACCTCGGTGAGGTGGGCGAGCAGCCGCCAGACATCACCCTGGGTGGCTCGGATGAACGCTTCGAGGGCCCGGCGATCTCCGCGTGCCGCGGCGAGGGCGAGCCGAGTGGTGTTGTCGTCCTCGGCGGGCGTCGGCATGAGGACGACAATAACCGGTCACTCGACCATCTACGCAAACCGGTAGTAGTTCAACCGTCGGGAACTTCGGCGCACCGGTAGCCGACAATTCACATGTGGAGTGCAAAGTGTGCCGGACGGCGCTGTCGGCCCGCATCGACGGCGAACGCGAAACCGTTCCCGCGGCGCGGGTGGACGAACACCTGGAGCGGTGCGACGCGTGCTGCTCCTGGTATGCCGCCGCCGTCGAACTCGCACAGCATCTGCGCGGCGCCCCGGCCGTCGCGCCGGATCTGACCGATGCCATCTTCGCGGCCGCCGAGCTGGAGCGTCCGCGCTGGTCACGGCTGTCCCGGCTGCGTGATCGGGCGCTCGCGGCGCGGCTGTCGGCGGTCCGGTTGCTGCTCGGTGTGCTGGGTGCCGCGCAGTGCGGACTCGCGCTGGCCCAACTCGCCGGCGTCGATTTCGGGATGAGCCACCACCACGGCGCCGAGATGACCCGGCACCTCATCAACGAGACCACCGCGTGGAGCCTGGCCATCGGCATCGGGCTCGTCTACTGCGCGGTCCGGCCGCATGCGACCGCGGGTGTGCTGCCGGTGCTCGGTGTGCTGGTCGCCACACTGACCGTATTCGTGGTGAACGATCTGCGCTCCGGGGTGGTGCCGGTATCCCGGGTGCTCTCGCACCTGGTGCTGGTCGCCGCGCTGGTGCTGGTCGCGATCGTGCACCGGACCCGCCGCCCGCAGACCTCGCCGCCCACCCGCGACGGTCTCGGCGAACCGGTCGAACTGGTGTTGCCGCCGGGCGCGCGCCTCGGCCGCCGCGCCACCCACCTGCGCGCCACCCAAGATCCCGCCGCCTGATCGAACGGACCCATGACCGACCTCGCATTGCGCCCCGAACCCACCCGTATCTCGCTCGCCGTCTCCGGAATGACCTGTGCCGCTTGCGCGAACCGCGTCGAGCGCAAGCTCAACCGAGTCGACGGCGTCACCGCCTCGGTGAACTACGCGACCGGCGTCGCCACCATCGATGCGCCGAACGACCTTACGGCCGAAGAACTCTGCGCCCAGGTGGTGGCCGCCGGGTATGGCGCGGAACCGGTTTCGCCGGATACCGGCTCCTTCGGCTCCGCCGCCCCCGAGGATGCGGCGGTGCGAGATCTGTTCCGCCGCTTGGTGGTCGCGCTGGTGCTGTTCTTCCCGCTGGCCGACCTCTCGGTGATGTTCGCCACCGTCCCGGCCACCAGGATCACCGGCTGGCAGCCGATACTGACCGCGCTGGCGCTGCCGGTGGTGCTGTGGGCGGCGGCGCCGTTCCACCGCAAGGCCTTCGCCGGTGCGAAAAACCTTGCGGCGAGCATGGATACGCTCGTCTCGGTGGGTGTGCTCAGCGCGACGCTGCTATCGCTGAACACCTTGTTCCTGCAGCCGGACCGGGCCGCTACTGGATCGGACGGCGTGTGGGCGGCGATCTGGCACAGCGATTCCATCTACCTCGAGGTGGCCGCGGGTGTCACGACATTCGTACTCGCCGGGCGGTATTTCGAGGCGAAGGCGAAGCGGTCGGCGGGCAGCGCGCTGCGGGCGCTGGCCGCGCTCGGCGCCCGCGAGGTGACGGTGCTCACCCGCGACGATCGCGAAATGCGGGTCCCCATCGGCGAACTCGTCGAGGGGCAGCGCTTCGTGGTGCGCCCCGGCGAGACCGTCGCCGCCGACGGGCTGGTCCGATCGGGCGAATCGAGCATCGACGCCAGCGCGATGACCGGCGAATCGCTGCCCGTCGACGTCGGTCCCGGCATGGAGGTGATCGGCGGCACCACCGCGCTCACCGGGCGGCTGATCGTGGAGGCCGCCGCCGTCGGCGCGGATACCAAGCTGTCGGGGATGATCCGGCTGGTCGAGCAGGCGCAGACCGGCAAGGCGCGGATGCAGCGGGTCGCCGATCGAGTGTCGGCGGTTTTCGTTCCGTTCGTCTTCGCCGTCGCCGCAACAACTTTCGGTGTGTGGCTGGCCGTGGGCTCTGGCGCCGACCGGGCCGCGTCGGCGGCGCTGGCCGTGCTGGTGGTCGCCTGCCCGTGCGCGCTGGGCCTGGCGATTCCGACGGCGCTGATGGTGGCCTCCGGGCGCGGCGCGCAGCTGGGCATCTTCATCAAGGGCCATCAAGCGTTGGAGGCCACCAGGGACGTGGACACGGTCGTCTTGGACAAGACCGGAACGGTTACCGAGGGCGCGATGAGCCTCGTCGCGGTGACCGTCGCCGAATCCTTCGGCGAGGACGAGGTTCTGCGGCTGGCCGGTGCGGTGGAGGCCGCGTCGGAACACGCCGTCGCGGTCGCTGTCGCCGGATATGCGCGCGAGCGGCTCGGCGAGCTGCCCGCGGCCGAATCCTTCAAGGCCCTACCCGGTTTGGGGGCGCGCGGGATGGTCGACGGGCGGGAGGTGATCGTCGGCAGGACGCGCCTGTTCGACGAGATCGCCGTGCCGCAGGAGATGAATCGCGCGGTGCGCCAACAGGAACGGGCCGGGCGCACCGCCGTGCTCGTGGTCGTGGACGGTGCGGTGGCCGCGGTGCTCGCGGTGGCCGACACGGTGAAACCGAGCGCCCGCGATGCGGTGGCCCGGCTGCACGCCCTCGGCCTGCGCACCATGATGTTCACCGGTGACAACGCATACGCCGCCCAATCCGTCGCCGACGAGATCGGCGTGACGGAGGTTGTCGCCGAACTGCTTCCGGAGGGCAAGGTCGAACTGATCGCCCGGATGCAGGAGCAGGGCAGGCGCGTCGTGATGGTCGGCGACGGCATCAACGACGGCGCCGCGCTGGCCACCGCCGACCTCGGCATGGCCATCGGCGCCGGCACCGATGTGGCCATCGCGGCCGCCGATGTCATCCTGGTGCGCGAGGATCTCGGCGCGGTGGCCGACGCCATCGAGCTCGCGCACGCCACGCTGCGCACCATCAAGGGAAATCTGGTGTGGGCCTTCGGCTACAACGTGATCGCCATCCCGGTCGCCGCGCTCGGCTGGCTGAACCCGCTCATCGCGGGCGCGGCCATGGCTTTCTCATCCTTCTTCGTGGTGTCGAACAGCTTGCGGCTCAGGCGGGTTCGGCTCTAGCGCCGGGTGCGGGCCAGCTGTTCCAGCATGGCGTTGTACGCGGCCAAGTCGGAATCGCCGTACTCGTCGTCTTTGCGGTCGGTGCGCACCGCGGTGCGGCGGTCCTGCGCCACCCACTGGGTGAGCAGGGCGCCGACCACCAGCAGGATCGGGACTTCGCCGGAGACCCAGGCGATTCCGCCGCCCATCCGCTGATCGGACATCAGCGAGTACGGCCAGGACAGCTGCAGCTGACTGTAGAAGCGTTCGCCGATGACGGTGGTCATCGACATCACCGCGACACCGAAGAAGGCGTGAAAAGGCATGACCGCGAACAGCATTCCCAGCCGTCCGAGATGCGGCAGCCGCCGCGGGCCCGGATCGATGCCGATGATGCCCCAGTAGAAGAGATATCCGACGACGAGGAAGTGCACGTTCATCGCGACATGGCCCCAGTGGTACCGGATCAGCCCGTCGAACAGCGGCGTGAAATACAGGCCGTAGAGCGAGATCACGAACAGCGCGAGGGCGGCGCCCGGATGGGCCAGAATCGCCGTCGGACGCGAATGCAGCAGGGACAGCACCCATTCCCGCACACCGGGCACGCCGTCGCGCGGCGCGGGTGACACCGCGCGCAGCAGCAGGGTGACGGGTGCGCCGAGCACCAGCAGCACCGGCGCGAACATATTGAGCGTCATGTGCTGGATCATGTGCATGCTGAACATGCCGTAGCCGTACGCGCCGAGCCCGGACGAGGTGGCGAGCAGCAGGACGAGGCAACCGGTGAGCCACGAGAGGGTGCGCCACGGTGACCAGGTGTCACCGCGCCCGCGCAGGCGCAGCACACCGGCGAGGTACAGCCCGATGGCGGCGATGGCGGCGGTGCCGAGCACGATATCGAAGCGCCACAGGGTGATCAGGCGCAGCGGATCCGGTGCGTGCGGCAGATCGAAGCCGAGGAAAACCTGCTGTGCGGTGAAGGTGCGGTCGGCGAAGGCCGGTGCGGGCCGGACGGCCATGGCCACCAGCGCCGCCTGCGCGAGCATGGAAAGCGCACCGGCGCAGGCGATCCGGTGCACGGAAGCGGTCCGGCGCACCAGGAACGAAATACCAACCGCCGCAACCAGGCTCACCAGGGCCAGCCGCCCGTAACCGGTGCCGAGCACGGCGGAGGGCGGGAGCAGCACGGCGACGAGCACGGCACCGCTCGCCGCGGCCGCCGCGAGACACAGCCGCACGATGCGCACACAGCGCCGAATCGCGGTGTCCGCGTTGGCGCCACCGCGCCGGACGTGCGCCGCGACACCGAACAATAGGCCGGGCAACACCGAGACCGCGATCTGGAAGATGATCACCGCGCCGGTGCCGTAGTCGTGATTCGGCCCCTCACCGGCATTGCCGACAACGGCGGGCGGCAGCACCGCGAGCCCCGCCACCCCGACCAGAATCGCGGATCCGTTCCAGGACAGCGTCATCCGGGTCGCGACCGCGATCACCGCGGCCAATATCGCGACAACGATCCAGGCGCGGGGCTTCTCGCTGGCATCCAGTAGCGCGCCGAGCGCGCCCAGCCGCAGCAGCGTGCCGGTCGACATGCCGCCCGCCTGCGCCGCGCCGACCGGAATCAGCGCCAGCGCCGCGAGCAGCCACACCAGGCTCGCCCGCTCGGCCGTCCGCAGCCCGGCATATCCGTCGACATCGACCCGGCCCTGTTTGGTGATCGCGGTACAGCAGACCGCGTACACCAGCGAACCCAGGGTGAACGCGCCTGCCAGCGCGGCGACCACCCGCAGCAGCACATAGCCGACGGCATCGAGCGCACCGGGATAGGCGGTACCCGCCGCGTGATACGGCATGGCGCCCGCCGCGACGGCGGAGCCGATGGCCAGCGCCAGTGCCCCGATCGCGGCGGCGAGACCGACCGAACGGTGGGAAAACTCTCTGATCTGCACGTTCGTACCCGCCATCCTGATAACCGGAACCTCGCGTCTCGCAGCTGAATCGAACAGCACTCCGGTTACGGGTCGGCTGGGCGGGCGGAAAAGTTCCCGGCGTCTTCGTCGGCGCTGTGGCATCGGTCACGCCGCCGCTCGGCAAGCGCGGAGCAAAGCGACTTCAGGGTCCGAATCGGGGTTTCACCCGATGGCCGTGCGTCGCCGGATTCCTAGGCTGGGTACGGCGGCCGAGCGGTCGTGCGGGGTGGAGCGAAGGGGATGCCTTGTACGCGAAGCTATTTCGGCACCAACCGGCGACGGGTGCCGCGAATCGCAACATTATGGCGGCGGCCTGCGCCGCAACGATCGTAGCGGGATCGCTTGTGGGAGTGGGCGTCGCTCGGGCCGATGCGGTGGGCTTGGATCGCTTCTATCGGCAGCAGGTGGACTGGCGGGCCTGCGGCGACGAGCAGCTGGACGCGGCGGGCGCGCGGTGCGCCGATATCACCGTCCCGCTGAATTATGCCGAGCCGCAAGGCCGCACGATCACGGTGGCGATCTCGCGGGTGGCGGCCACCGATCCGGGGCGACGGCACGGGGTACTGCTGTCCAATCCGGGCGGGCCGGGTGTGGCGGGGCTGACATTCACGGTCCAAGCCGCGCGGTCGCTCGGATCCGGGGTGCGTGAGCGCTTCGACCTCGTCGGCATGGATCCGCGCGGTGTCGGCCGCTCGACTCCGCTGCACTGCGGCTGGCCGATCGCCTCCCAATTGCGCTCCGGCGGCAGCGACCTGATCGCCTACGGCAAGAACGTCGGGACCGAGGCGGAGCTGGCAGGCCGCTGCCTGATGACACACGGTGCGGAAATTCCGTACATCACCACGCGCAACACCGCCCGCGATATGGATGTGATCCGCGGCGTGCTCGGCGAGCAGCGGGTGAGTTATCTCGGCGGGTCGTACGGCACCTATCTGGGCGCGGTGTTCACCCAGATGTTCCCGGAGCGCGTCGACCGAATCGTGCTCGACAGCGTGGTCGATCCGGCGCGCTACCCCCTCGGCATGCTGCAGGACGCCGGCCCGGCGAACGAGGCGGCGTTCGATCTGTGGGCGGCGTGGGTGGCCGCGCGCGACGGCGAATATCACATGGGCACGACGGGTTCAGCGGTTCGCGCGGCCGTGACCGAACTGCTCCGGCAGGCGGCGCGGGCGCCGATCCGAATCGGCGATTTCGCCGTGGACGAGTACCTCCTCCCATCGCTGCTGATGGACGGCATCGTGGACGATCAGGGGTATCCCGAACTGGCCCAGGGCGTTCGGCAGCTCGCCGATGCCGCTACCGGAATGCCGGTGCGGCCGAATCCGGATCTCGAAACCTCGCTGAGATCCGGGCTGCGCGCCGAGCCGATGGAGTATTCCGCGCAGTCCATGGTGTTCTGCGGCGACGTGGCGGCGCCGCGAAATCCCTTGTGGTACTGGCGGAATATCGAGGACAGCCGCGCCACCCAGCCGATTTTCGGATCGTTCGTCAACAACATCTCGCCGTGCGCGTTCTGGCTTCCGCCGGTGGAAGAGCCCACCGCCGTGAATAATTCGGTGCCCGCGCTGATCCTTCAGGCCACCGGCGACCCGCGTACCGTCTACCAGGGTGGCGTCGCATTACATCGGGCGCTGACCGCATCAAGGATGGTGACGTTGCGCGATGTGGTGACCCACGGAGTGTTCCTGAAGAGCGTATGCGCCGCGCGGATCGCCACCGGGTATCTCGGCGACGGTGCGCTGCCCGCCGAGGACATCACCTGCGAGGCCGGTTAACCCTCGGCATACAAGCTGGTCAACTAGATTCTTGAACGCTGTTCATGAAAATACTTGAACAGTGTTCAAGTCGGTTGCTATGTTGCCTGGCATGGCAAGTGATCTTTTGAATGTTTTGGTGGACAAGGCTTTCCGCAGGGAAGCGCCGTCCAGAAGTGAGGCACTGGAACTGCTATCCGATTCGCACGATGTGCTGCAGGTGGTGGCCGCCGGATCCCGGGTGCGGCAGGCGCATTTCGGCAAGCGGGTGAAGCTGAACACCATCGTGAATATGAAAAGCGGCCTGTGCCCGGAGGATTGCGGTTACTGCTCGCAGCGCCTCGGCTCGGCCTCCGATGTGCTGAAGTACTCGTGGATCGCACCGGAGAAGGCCGCCGAGGTCGCCCGTCAGGCCGTCGAGGCGGGAGTGAAGCGGGTATGCCTGGTGGCCAGCGGGCGCGGGCCCGGCGACCGGGACATCACCAGGATCGAGCACACCATCGCGGCCATCAAACAGGACAGCCCGCTGGTGGAGGTGTGCGTCTGCCTCGGCCTGCTGGCCGACGGCCAGGCCGAGCGGCTCGCCGCGGCGGGTGCGCACGCCTACAGCCACAACCTGAACACCAGCGAATCCCGTTACGCCGAAATCTGTTCCACGCACACCTTCGCCGACCGCACCGATACACTGCGCCGGGCCACCGCGGCCGGGCTTTCCCCGTGCTCCGGCGCCATCTTCGGCATGGGCGAAACCGATGACGACATAGTCGATCTCGCCACCGACCTGCGCGCCCTCGATCCGGATTCGGTGCCGGTGAACTTCCTCATCCCGTTCGAGGGAACCCCGCTGGGCGGGCGCTGGGAGCTCACTCCCGACCGCTGCCTGCGCATACTCGCGCTGATGCGGTTCTACTTCCCCGACGTGGAGGTGCGGCTGGCCGGCGGGCGCGAAATCCATTTGCGCGGTTTGCAACCCATGGCGCTGCACCTGGCCAACTCGATATTCCTCGGCGACTATCTGACCAGCGAGGGGCAGCCCGGCGCGGATGACAGGCAGATGATCGCCGACGCCGGATTCGTCATCGAGGGCGCCGACGAACAGAGCCTGCCCGAGGCCAGACACGACCTGGTGGCCATCCGCAGACGCGGCGCGGGCACGAATCTGCCCGCCAACGCCTGAGATTCAGCGCAGCCCCGCGAATTTGTCCCGGTTGAGCTGGACGTGCACGGCGTGAATCCGGTTGTCGCCGTCCACATCCAGCGCCAGGATCAGGTACGGCAGATCGTGTGAGGTGATGATCGCGCCCGGGCCGCCGTTGACGGTGACCGGGCGGATGCCGAGCGCGGGCGGCCAGGCCCAGGTGATCGAGCACAGGTACTCGGCCACCGCCGCCCGGCCGCGCACGGGTTCGCGCGGAGTCTCGTTGCGGCCGTCCGCGTCGGCCGAGAACGTGACGCCGGGTGCGAGAATTTCGGTGAGCGAGGACAAGTCGCCGCCGATGGCCGCGGCGAGGAAGCGCTCGGTCACCTCGCGATGGGCGCCCAGCGCGGGCCGGTGCCGCGGCCTGCGCGCCTCGACGTGTTTGCGCGCACGGTAGCCGAGCTGGCGGGTGGCCCGCTCGGTGCGCCCGATCATCGCGGCGATCTCCGCGTGCTCGAAGCCGAATGCCTCGTGCAGCACGAAAACCGCGCGCTCGACCGGATCGAGCGATTCCAGCACCACCAGCAGTGCCATCGAAACCGATTCGGCCAGTTCGGCATCGGCGTCCGGCCCGGCGATCAGCGGTTCGGGCAGCCAAGGGCCGATATAGCTCTCACGGCGGGCACGGACGCGGCGCAGCCGATCGATGGCCAGCCGCGACACCAACCGGAACAGATACGCGCGCGGTTCACGCACCGCCGACCAGTCGACCTCCGTCGTGCGCAACCAGGCCTCCTGCAGCACGTCGTCGGCGTCGGTGCGGCTGCCGAGCATCCGGTATGCCGCGCCGAACAATTCGGCGCGGTGGTCTTCGAAATCCACGTCCATATCCATTCGACGGATGGGCCCGCCGTCGCGTCACGCGGCCGTGTGACGCGAACGGGTCCGGGTGCGTCTCACCCGTGTCAACCATGCACGGAAAGGTACGGATATGACCACCTCCGAAATCGGGACCGATCGCGCCCTGGTGATCGAACTGTTCCGCCGGTTCGGCGCGGGCGATATCGATGGCGCGCTCGAACTGCTCGGCGCGGACTTCGTCTCGCACAACCCGCGCGTGCCGCACGACCCGGAAACCCGAACGGGCAAAGCGGCATTCGCCGACTTCTTCGCCACGCCCGCGGGCCGGAAACTGGCCGCGGCCAAAACCGTGGTGCACCGCATCATCGCCGAGGGCGGATTGGTCGCGATCCACTCGCAGCTGGTCCTCGCGGGCGGTGATATGGCCGTCGTGGACATCCTGCGCGTGGAAAACGGTGCGGTCGTCGAACATTGGGATGTGGTGCAGCCGGTGCCCGAACCGCTGCCGCATCCGCACGGCATGTTCTGACGCCGGATCAGTCACCCTCGATCGCTCGGGAAGGGGTTCTCCGCGGCCGATGCCCTCGCGTCGAAGATGCTTCGGAACGAGGTCATCGCGAAACCGTAGATCCGAATATTTGATTCGACTACTCGCCGATAGAAGAATTATCTTCAGCTGACTGGATCTATTTCCGTTAATTATTCATACTCGCTCACGAAAGGTGATCCAGCTCATGCGCTGGCGCCTACCGGAACGGTCCATCGGATACAGGAGTGCAGGTGAAGATCGGAATCCCCCGCGAGGTCAAGAACCACGAGTATCGCGTCGCGGGAACCCCCGCGGGCGTGCGTGAGCTGGTCTCCCGCGGCCACACCGTCTACGTCGAGGCGGGCGCGGGCGCCGGCTCGGCCTTCGAGGACGCCGCATACCAGGTGGCGGGCGCGCAGATCCTGCCGACGGCCGACGAGGTGTGGGCCGCCGCCGATATGGTGCTGAAGGTGAAAGAGCCGATCGCCGAAGAGTATTCGCGTATGCGCGACGGTCAGCTGCTGTTCACCTACCTGCACCTGGCCGCGTCCAAGGAGTGCACCGACGCGCTGCTGACCTCCGGCATCACCTCCATCGCCTACGAAACCGTCACCGGCAAGGACGGTTCGCTGCCGCTGCTCGCGCCGATGAGCGAGGTGGCGGGCCGCCTCGCTCCGCAGGCGGGCGCCTACCACCTGATGCGCAGCGAGGGCGGCCGTGGCGTGCTGATGGGCGGCGTACCCGGCGTGCGCCCGGCCGAGGTCGTGGTGATCGGCGCCGGTGTCGCGGGTAGCAATGCCATCGCGGTCGCGGTCGGCATGCACGCCTCGGTGACCGTGCTCGACCTGAACATCGCCCGGCTGCGCGAGATCGACGCGCTCTACGGCGGCCGGGTGCGCACCGTCACCTCGAACGTCCACGAGGTCGAAAGCGCCGTGCGCGCGGCCGATCTGGTGATCGGCGCGGTGCTGGTGCCCGGCGCCAAGGCGCCCAAGCTCGTCTCGAACGACCTTGTCGCACAGATGAAGCCGGGCTCGGTGCTGGTGGACATCGCCATCGACCAGGGCGGCTGCTTCGCCGACTCCCGGCCGACCACGCACGCCGAACCCACCTACAAGGTGCACGACTCGGTGTTCTACTGCGTGGCGAATATGCCCGGCGCGGTGCCGAACACCTCGACCATCGCGCTCACCAATGCCACACTGCCGTACGTGATTTCGCTGGCCGAGCGGGGTTGGCGGGAGGCGACCGCCGCGGATCCCGGTCTGGCGGCGGGCCTGAGCACGCACGGCGGCATGCTGCTGAACGAATCCGTCGCCGCCGCACACGGATACGCCGCACAGCACCTAGCGGCTTAAGCTCCGATGACCGCTCCGGCGCGGGTGCGGGTGTGCTCGAAGATGAGGATCGTCTCGGTGGAGGCGACCGCGGGATGGGCACTGAGATGGTCGAGTACGAACACCCGCAGCTCGTCGGAGTTGGCCATGGCCACGTGGATCAGATAGTCGTCCGCGCCCGCGATGAAGTAGACATTGAGCACTTCGTCGTAGGAGGCCATCTGATCCCCGAAGGCCGCGAGCTGTCCCCGCGCGTCGGCGCGCACCCGCACGGCCACCATCGCCTGCAGGTTGCGCCCGACCGCGGCGGGATCGATATCGGCGTGGAAGCCGCGGATGATGCCGCGCTCCACCAGTGCCCGCACCCGGCCCAGGCAGGTGGACGGCGCGATGCCCGCCGCCTCGGCGAGCGCGTTATTGGTCATCCGGCCGTCGCGGGCGAGGTGATCGAGCAGGACGCGGTCGATATCGTCGATCGGCGCGGCCGTCCGCGGGTTGATCGTCGATCGTGCGGCGGTCGGGCGGGGCGATGCTTCATTCTTTCGCACAGCGGCAACGGTACCGAATATTCTTCAGCAGATCAGCTGTGGATTTGCTGTGCGTCGCACCTTCGCCGCGGTTCTGGACGGTCGCCTGCCGTTCGAATCGGGTTCACCGCCCGGCTACGCAAGTGCGATTCGGATTCATTGCCGGTTACCCGGCGTGGTTAGCCTTCCGGCATAGCGGAAGGAGCCGCGGGCATGGAGTTCCGACATCTGGTCTCGTTCATCACGATCGCCGAGGAGTTGCATTTCGGTCGCGCGGCGCAGCGCCTGCATCTCACCCAGCCCAGCCTCAGCGCGCAGCTGCGGAAGTTGGAGAAATCCCTCGGCGTGCAGTTGGTCGCCCGCAACTCACACGTGGTCGAGCTCACCCCCGCCGGACGCGAATTCGAGGGCCAGGCCCGGCTCATCGTCGCCCAGATGGACCGGGCCGCCCAGGCGGCCAAGGCCACCGCGGCGGGCCGGACGGGCACACTGAATATCGGATACAACCTCCCCGCCAGCAGACATGTGCTACCCGATGTGCTGACCAGGATGACCGAACGGCACCCCGACATCATGGTGTCGCTGTGGGAGAAGCGAACCGGGCCGCAGCTGGCGGCGCTGTCCGACGGATCACTGGATCTGGCAATGGTTTACGGGCATCCGAGCACCCCGGAATACCGGTATCGCCGTCTGCTGCATCGGATTCCGCTGGTCGCGGTGGTCGGGCGCAGACATCGCTGGGCGGACCGGCCGGGCATGCCGTTCGCGGAGCTGGCGGGGCAGGGTGTCGTACTGTTCGCGCGCGAACAGTGTCCGGCCATGTACGACACCATCTTTCGCGCGGCCGCCGATACCGCGATCAGCCTGTCGGTGGCGCAGATCGCCGATGATCCCGGCGCCACCGCGCACGTGGTCTCGGTGCGGCCGCTGGTGGGATTCGCCTCGCTGCCGCGGGCGATTTCGATGGGTATGGGCGCCGATGCCGGCACCCCGGTGGCGGTGAAGCTGTTCGATCCGGTGCCGACGCTGGATCTGTACGCGGTGTGGCGCGCCGACGAAACCAATCCGGCGGTCTCGCGGTTCCTGGATTGTGTTGATACCGACGAACATCACCGGCCGTCCCCGGCCAGCGCGGCCAACTGTGCGAGCACCTCGTCCGTGGGGCGATCGTAGAGCGCCGTTGCCGGGGTCGCCTCGATTGCGGTGGCGATGACGGTAGAACCGATCAGATCGATTCTGCTGTAACCGAATCCGGCCAGGCCGCGGTGCCTGGTCGCGGGCGGCATCGGATCGATTCGATAGGCCAGTGCGGGCCCGAGCCAGACCGGGATTCCGGCCACCGCGGCAGCCGCGGTCAGGTGGTTGTGCCCGCAGATGATCATCTGGATATCCGTTCCGGCGACGGCGGTTTCGAGCAGTTCGGGCCGCTGCAGCCGGAGGTATTCGGTGGCCGCCAGCGGTGAGGCGATCGGAGGATGGTGCAGCACGAGCAGCGTGCCGCGCGGGGCCGGGCGGCGCAGTTCATCGGTAAGCCAAGCCAATTGGGCGGTTTCCAGATGGCCCTCGTGCCGACCCGGTGTTGTGCTGTCGAGCGCGATGATGCGCAGCCCGCCCACATCGATGACCTGGTCGAGCGTTTGCTCCGGCCGCACCGTCGCCGGATCGGCGCCGAGCAGTTCCACCGCGAAAGCGCCACGCTCGTCATGGTTTCCCATCACATAGAGAATGGTCGCGCCGAGTTCGGCGGCCACCGGTGTGACGGCGTCGCGCAGCCGTCGATACGCCTCTGGCGATCCGTCGTCGGTGAGATCACCGGAGAGCACAAGCGCGTCGATCGACTGGTCGGCCGCCAGGAGCTGCCCGAGCACGTGGGTGAGATTCGCGTAGGTATCGACACCGTGCACGGACTGGCCCGCAGGGCGGATATGGGTATCCGTCAGCTGAACGACGGTGCGGCCGTTCATGATTGCGGCAGGAGTCCGGCGGCCTGCGCGCGGGCCGCGGCGAAGGTGGACCGTGCGTCCGTGCCCTGGAACACGATCGATTCGTCCGCGTTCGTCATGCCATCGCGGATCTCGTGGGTGGCGTACAGGACGAATTCGGCGGTCTTGTCGACCAATTCGGCAATGGGTGTCATGCGGTCAGTCTGAGGTGACAGCGGTGCGGTCCGCCGGGACGATAGCCAATTTCGATCGCACGAATCAAGACAGCAGGAAGGCCCCGCTCGCCGAGTTGGGCCTTCCGTCTGTTTCCGGTGGAATCAGCTCGGAATGTCGCTGTTCAGGGCGATATTCACCCAGCTGGGTGCGTCGGGGTCGAGGCGCAGGTGCTGTGGCTTCAGCTGGCTGTCGGCCAGGATCGGCATGGGCGGTGCGCCTTTCGGGAAGTTGCTCGCGTACACGTCGACCCGGAGGCGGTGGCCCGGTTGCAGGACGGCATCGACGGGGGTGAGGGCGATGTCCATCGTCACCGGCTCGCCGGGTGAAACCGTCTGGCGGCGTTCGAGTTCCAGGTAGTACGCCGGTTTGGTGTAGTCGCCGTTCGCGGATTTCTCGCTGGCGGCCTCGTTGATCTGGCGCAGTGAGGTCACCAGCTGGCCGGTGGCGATCTCCCGAGACTGTCCGTCCGGCGCGACATCGTTGACGGTGGCGACCCAATATCCGTCGATCGCGTCGAGCACCGTGTTCAGGTGGACGGCGATCGGCCCGGAGATGGTGGTCGGCTCGGTTGCCGCCGCGCTGGTGAAGGTGAGGCCGTTGGATTCCCAGATTCGCGAATCCTCGGTGCAGGCAACGACTATCGCGGGGATGCCCGCGAGGATGCGGGCGGTGTCCCGGCTGCACACACTGGCCAACCCGGGGGCGACGGTCAGGTCACGCACCGATCCCTGCCGTGGATCCGCCGCGAGACCGCCGTCGTAGAGCGAGGTTTGGGTGGTGCCGGACGGAGTGTCGTTCAGATACATGCGCCGATACGTGGCCTCGGGGCGGGGGAAGGCGGTGCCGCCGGTGGCCCAGCCGCCGCCCTGCTGTTTGAGGGTGAGCGGGCTGTACTCGTCGATGCCGTTGTCGATTCCCTTGAGCCACTTGTCGAACCATGCCCGCTGCAGGACATCCAAACGCGGTGGCATGCCCGGTCGACCGAAGCCGCCGACGCCGGTGCCCGAGTGGTAGCCGTCGCCCATGATGAGTTTCTTCTGGGTCTCGGGCAATGGAATGCCGTTGAACGTACCGGTCGGTGTGGTGCCGAAGATGTCGAACCAGGCGCCCACCATGAAGGTCGGCGTCTTGATATTCGCGACGTTGGTTTTCAGGCCCTTCCGGAATCCGGAGTCGGGGTCCAGGATTTCCCGCGTCCGCGGCGTGAGCTGGCCGACCGACTGTGCCGTGTAGGCATTGGCCACCACATCCAGCATGGTCGCCGGATCCGCCAAACGATCACGCAACCACTGTAATTGCTGTGCGGGATCGAATTTGCCCGCGATGACCGACTCCACGTCGGGAGCCATTTTGGCCAGGTTCACGGCGACCAGCCAGAAGGCGAGGAACCCGAGGCCGACTCCGCCGCCGACACCGACGATATCGTTGATGATGTCGGCGCTGCCCTCGTAAGCGAATACGGCGTCGAGGCCCGGCGGATTCCGGTCCGCGGCCTGTAAAGCGGTGATAGCGGTGAACGAGGTGCCCATTGTCCCCACCTTCCCGCTGGCCCACGGTTGCCGATTGATCCAGTCGATCACCTCGGCGGTGTCCTGCCGCTCCCGTTCGCCGAACACCTGCCACTGGCCCTGTGAAGTTCCCGTTCCACGCAGGTCCACCTGCACCAGGGTGTAGCCCGCTTTGGCCAGATCGAAGTCCTGGATCGCCGCCTGGAGCGCGCCCGAATCCAGTTGCCGCGTAAAGTCGGTGATGCCATCGAGGCCGCTGCCGGGAAAGTTCAGCGAGGCGAGCCACGGCAGCAGCACGCTTTCGATGCCCGGAATGTGCAGCAGCACCTGGGCCAGATTCATGGCGACCTTGCCGTACCCCTGCATTTGCAGGATGACCGGCGTTTTCTCTTGTGCCACTTGGTTTCCGCGCGCAGGGCGAATGATATCGGCCTTCAGTACGGTTCCGTCGTCCATGGTGATGGGCACCGCCAGATCCGCGCTGATATCCGGATACGGTTGCGCCCCATCGACCGCCGCCCGCCAGGCCGCCGCGTACTGTCCGCCGTCGATGCCGGTGAACCCGCCGTCCGCCCGTGCGGTCGGCGTCATCGACGGCGTGACGACCACCGCCGCGACCACCGCCGCAAAAACCTTGGGAGCCCGCCACTTTGCTCGATATCCCGCCCTCATCCCGACCTACTCCCTTGTATGACCCGCATCAGGTGGTGTTGCTGTGCCGTCGATTACCGGCGAGTAGGGAATGTAGCCGCTCTCACATCGAGCTGACAAGATTTCGACCACTCGAAATATTTGTTGGGTCCGCGTCCGGTAGTGTTCGAAGGCATCCGATCGACCAGGAGGGAACACGCGGTGGCGACCTCACGGCGCACACAGGCGGAACGCCGCGCCGACACCGAGGCGAAACTCATCGAGGCCACCATCCGCTCGATCGTCGAAATCGGTTACGGCCGAACGACGGTCAAGGAGATATGCCGCCGGGCAGGTATCTCGCACGGTGGGCTCTTCGGCCGCTTCGAGACGCTGTTCGATCTGGTCGTCGCCGCGGCCGTCGAAGTGGGCCGCCGCCAGATCGAAAGTTTCACAACCGGTTTGGCGCGGTTGGCCGATCCGGAAGACCTCGGTGCGGTGCTGGAACTACTGCGCGACAACGCGCGCAAACCGATCAACGTTGTCTGGATCGAGCTCACCATCGCGGCCCGCACCGACCCGGTGCTGCGCGCGAAACTCGCTCCGGTGCGGACAGAGTACGGCGTGGCCATCGCTGCGGCCGCCGAACGGATTCCGGTCCTGCGTTCCATCCCGGCGGAGGTCGTCCCGTACCTGGGTGCGATCGTCCTGCAGCGTTTCGATGGCGATGCCATCGCCGATGCCGCATATCCGGAACCCGAACACGACGGTCCGTCGCTGCGGGTGTTCACCGCCGTGCTGCACGGCTATCTGCAATCCGTGAGCGGTCCCTGACACCCTGGCCGGGGCCGGTGAATTCCCGGGGGCTCCAATAGAACCCGTACCCGGACGCGACGCGCGATGGATGGTGCGGATCGTTGTCCGGCGGGTCGGCTATTGCTATTTTGCCCACGATATCTGTCATCGATCTTTGGTATCGAGCCTGCTTTTGCCGTATGTGACCGCGAAAGGGCTATGCCGGAAATGGTCTCGACGATACGTGGATTTGCCTTGCTATCGGGTTGTGCGCTGCTGATCGCGCTGGGCGCGGATCCGGTTCCGGCGGTCGCCGCGGCGCCGGGTGCGGATTTTCCGATCGCGTTGGCGCGGGCCTTGTCCAGGGATCTCGGGCTCACCCCGGCGCAATTCGTGCATCGCGCGGATACGGCGCGGCGACTGGCGGCCTTCGAGAAATCCGTGCGCCGCGTATACCCGTCGGTCATCCGTAATGTTCGTCTCGATCGCACCGGACGCCCGGTCGTCGTCCTGGCCGATGTCCCGATCGCCGGTGCGATACGAGCGGCCGCCGAATACGTCGGCTTCACCGTCGAAAACGCTGATCAGGCGCCGACGACCCTTGTCGATGCGGAATCGGGTACCCCCGGAGCGATTGTCGGCAACGAGTTGTCCAACCCGGCGGCCGCCGGTCTCGACGTCGTCGGCGGGACCTGGTTGTACACCGTGCGCGGCGGGATTTCCCGTTTCTGCCGAACGGGATTCAACGCCACCGACGGTGACGGCAATACCGTCAATATCACCAGCGCCCATTGCGACCGGACCCAGCCGAATCCGCCGAGCGGCCTTGCCATTCCGGTGCCGCAGCCGCCCGATTCGGATGCGAATGTGGTCCGGATAATGCCGAACGCCCTGCCGCGATTCCTCGCCTCCCCGCTCGGTTCGCGGGTCGGAATTCTGCGGACCCCGCCGCTCGATGTGCGTCTCGACTACGGGATCGTGCGGATCGATGATTCGGTCAAGGGCCGCTTCCAGAACAATCTCGTCGGACTGGACAAAGGGGCGTCCGTCGCCATCGATGGTGTGACAGACCCCGTAGCGGGCGCGCCGGTCTGTAAAGTCAACTCGCCCATGGGCTTTGCCTGCGGGACGGTGACGGTGGTGGATATAGATGAAATCGATGGGAAGAAGTTCGACGAAAAGAACTTCAACACATTCGGGCGAATATTCGAGCACATAGCCGTGGCGGATATCGATCCGGGCTCACTCCCCGGCGACGCGGGCACACCACTATTCAGCGGAACCAAAGCGCTGGGCCTCGACCTGGCGGTGGTCGGCGGCAAGGTCTTCTTCCAGCCGATCCGCTCAATCCTCGACGCGAATCCGGGCCTCACCCTGCGCACCGGCTAGTTTCGGCGCAGGTCCACCACGAGCGGCGTGCCACCCACGAACCAAGCGCGGTGCAGCTCCAGGATTTTGGTGCGAGTCGGAATGCCGCGACGGTTGAAGGCGTTCTCCGCGTAGTCGATTGGATGGACCGTCTCGCAGAGAGCGGCGTAGGCGGCGGTGCGTTCGGCACCATCGCGCGGATCGCGCGCGACTCCGGCGAAGGTGCCGCCGCGGACCCGGAGGATTACCTTAGGGTCGGCGCGAATATTCTTCAGCCACAAGGCATTCTCGCCGCCGATCGACACCATGTAGGCCTTGTCGCCCCGCTGGATCGCCTTGACGAATGTTCGGCGGGGCTTACCGCTTCTCCGCCCCGTGGTGGTGAGAATGCCCATGCCGTGCGGTAGGCGAATGGCGAACCAGACGGTGTGCAGAGCGTGCAGCGGCCGGGTGATCCGCCGAACGTCACGCCGCGTCGGCTGCCCAGCACGACGGCGGATTCGCTCGGGAAAGTAATTGCCGTCGTGGTATCGGAGCGAGTCGGGAATGTGGCCGATCACTGGTTCGTCCATGGTGTCCCCTTGTGCGCAAACGCAATCCACTACATCAGAGCACAGGGGCGCTCGACGCGGCAATACCGCTACGTTGCGCTGGGTCGGGGTGTGCGGGCGGCGCGTCGGGCCGCGATCAGCAGCAGGATTTGCGCGATGAGGCCGAGTGCCCACGGTGTCGGGAAGAGGATGACGGCGTCGAGTGCGGTCGAGATCCCCAATATCCATGCGATGAATGGTGGTGGCGTGATTCCGCGCCGATCCAGCCACAAGACGATCAGTCCGATCACGATCATGGGTGGGCCGAAGCTTTCCAGGGAGAACCAGAAGGCGCTGCCTGCCTGACTCATCGGCAGAAATCCGTCCTGCGCCTCCCGCCACAGCCCACCGCTGAACCAGGTGCCCGCGTAGCGCGCGGCGTGGTCGATCGTCAGGGCTCCGATGGTGTGTGCGGCGCCGAGCGCCACCAAGAGCCACCCTGCGGTCTTGATCATGTGAACTCCATATGGTTATACGGTTCTGTATAACGCAAGGTTAAACCAGTTATACAGAGCTGTACAATGGCTTGGGAGAGTGAGGTGGGCGACACGATGGGCGCATTGCGCACACCGCGTGAGGTGTGGGTGGAGGCCGGGCTGCGGGCGTTGGCGGAGGGCGGTGTGGATGCGGTGCGCGTCGACGTACTGGCCAAGACGCTCGGCGTCACCAGGGGCGGGTTCTACGGCTACTTTGCAAACCGTGACGCGCTGCTGACCGAGATGCTCGACACCTGGGAGCGGGAGAGCATCGACGATGTGCTCGAGCAGGTCGAGCAAGCGGGCGGTGACGCGCTGGACAAGATGCGGCTGGCCGGGCGGCTCACCTTCGAGAGCGATCGGCTGCTGCCGATCGATCTGGCGGTTCGCGACTGGGCCCGCCGCGATCCGGCCGTCGCCGAACGCCTGCGCCGCGTCGACAATCGGCGCATGCAGCTGTCCCGCGAGGCGATCGGCTCCTTCTGCTCCGACCCCGATGAGATCGAGGCCCGCAGCCTGCTCGCCTTCTGCATGGCCATCGGCAGTCATTTCCTGGCCGCCGACCATCCCGGCCGCACCCGGGATCAGATCAAGGCCCGCGCGAGCGGCATCATTTTCGACCGCGTACACGAGGATCCGGCGACCGAAAAGAGTTGAACAGTACGAAACAGTTTCGTACACTTCGATCGTGGTTCGAGGACAGCAACGGGTAGACGCGATTCTGGCGGCCGCGCTCGATCTGCTCGCCGAGCGCGGTTATGCCGCGCTCACCATGGATGCGGTGGCCGAGCGGGCCAAGGCCAGCAAGGCGACCATCTATCGGCGGTGGCGCAATAAGGCGGAGCTGGTCAAGGCGGCCATGGACGCGTACGACGCCGACCACAACGCCGCCATCCCGGACACCGGCACCCTGCGCGGTGACCTGGTCGCGGTGGTCGAGGCGTTGGGCGCCAAGAGTTCCGAGCGCTATCTCACGATGGTCGGCGGACTCGCCGCCGCCATGCGGCACGACGCGGAACTGGCCGCCGCGCTGCGCGAACATATCGAGAACGAGGAGCTGTCGCCGTTCCACGAGGCGCTGCGGCGCGCGGTCGCCAGGGGCGAGCTGCCCGCGGACACCGATTTCGAGCTGGTACACGACGTGGCCGAGGCAATGATCCTGCGCCAGTTGCAGATCGGCGCCGGCTTCGGCGCGGCGTTCACCACCCGCCTCGTCGACGATGTGCTGCTCGCCCTACTCCATTACGAAGGACAATGAGATGACCGTGCTGATCGTCGGCGCCGGGCCGACCGGGCTCACCCTGGCCTGCGACCTGGCCAGACGGGGTGTGCCCCACCGAATCGTGGACAGGGCTGCCGAACCGTTCATCGGTTCGCGCGCAAAGGGTTTGCAGGCGCGGACCATGGAGGTGTTCGACGATCTCGGCATCGTCGACCGGATACTCGACGGCGGCGAACCCTTCCCGAAATTCCGCTTGTACCAGGGGCATACGGTGGTCTGGGAGCGGACCGTCGACGAATTGCTCGGTGCGCCGGCACGATCGGCGTCACCGTCGATTCCGTATCCCGGTCCGTGGCTCATCCCGCAGTGGCGGACCGAGCGAATCCTGCGCGACCGGCTCGCCGAGCTCGGCGGGGGAGTCGAGTGGAATACCGAAATCAGCGGTCTCACACAGGATTCCGACGGCGTAACACTGCACACCGGCGATGGGAGTCTGCGCGCCGACTATGTGGTCGCGGCCGATGGCGGACGCAGCACCCTCCGCAAGGCGCTCGGCGTCGGCTTCGAGGGTGACACCTTCGACATCGAACGCACCCTGATCGGCGATGTGCGCGCCGACGGCCTGGACGGCAGGCGCTGTCATCTGCTGACGGGCGGAGGCGATGTCGGCGAACGGTTTTCGCTGTGGAACCTGCCGGACAGCGACTACTACCAGTTCGTCGCGACGGTGCCCGCCGAGCGCACGCCCGAACTCACCCTCGACGCGGTCCGCCAATTGTGCCGGGATCGCTCCGGGCGCACCGACATTCACCTGCACGACCTGCGCTGGATCTCGCTGTACAAGGTGAATGTCCGGATGGTCGACCGCTTCCGGGTCGGAAGAGTGTTCCTGGCCGGCGACGCCGCGCACGTGCATTCCTCGGCGGGCGGCCAGGGTCTGAATACCGGCGTGCAGGACGCGTACAACCTCGGCTGGAAGCTCGCCGCCGTCATTGACGGCGCTGATCCGGCGCTGCTGGAAACCTATGCGGCCGAACGGATGCCGGTGGCGGCGCAGGTGCTCGGGTTGAGCACGCTGCTGCATCATCAGGACTTCCACGGCGGCGATTCCGCACCGTCGATCGATCAGCTCGACATCACCTACCGGAACGGTCCACTGGCGCTCGACGATCGCGAGGCGCCCGGACCGCTGCGGGCGGGCGATCGCGCGCCGGACGGCGTATTGTCTTCGGGGAAGCGGCTTTTCGATCTTTTCCGGGGCCCGCACGCGACGGTGCTCGCAGTCGGCGCCGCCGTCGAGGATTTCGGCGTTCCCACGGTGGCGGCCGAGGGTTACGACGTCGCCTCCGGCACATACGTACTGGTCCGTCCGGACGGATATATCGGGGCGATCAGCGAATCCGCCGCGGCGATCAGGAAATATCTGGCGGCGACGGTCCTACCTTCGGAACCGCGCCCGGCGTCGTTCGACGCCGCGAATATCGGGGGGCGGCGCCCCGGGTGGTGACTCGCACGTAGGTATCGGGAACGTGAGCCCACGGCGTTCCCGTTCCCGCAACAGCCACCACCGCATGCCACACGCGTCCTGAGTATCGCCGCCTTCCTTTTCGACACAATCCCAGTGTCCCGACAGCCAGACCTCGACCTCGGCATCGAAGAGCGGCTGAGCCATCGACGCAGGCGGGGTATGCCTGCGCTCGCTCTTGCGACCCATGAACCGATATCCAACTCGCCCGCGGCCCGCGACGCAAACATGTTGCGTCATCCTGGAATACCGGGTGTGGCGCTATTCGAGCCAGGCCGCGCTGCGAGCCGCCCACGGATTGCACTCGTAGAGGGATGGCTGTGCGGGTGTCGACGGATCGTCGGCGGGATGCTCGCCCCAACCGAACCAGTTGGCGACATTCTTGCTGGTGCCGTGCCAGCGGCGTTCGCCGGGACGGTCACCGGCGCCGCTGTTGTTGTCGTACGCCTGATCCGCCATGGCCTTGCTGACCGAGCCGCGTCCGGTGCTGGTGCCGTAGAACATTCCGGAGAAGCACCACGCCTGCAGCTCGAGGCGGCGGTTCAGCAGATCGGTTTCCGAACCCGCCCAGTTGAGCGCGTTCCCGCGCGCCTGGAACGCGTTGAAAATTCCGGTCAACTGCTGAATATGGTGGCCGTACTCGTGGGACAGCACCGCGAGCGCATATCCGGCGCCGTTGCGGCTGATCGGTTGCATGGTGTCGAACGGCATGACGATCGTCTGGTCGCGGGGGCAGTAGAACGCCTCGCGGCCGGTCCCGTTGTGGCCGCATCCGCCGTCGTACTGCGCGGAGCGGGCGCCCGCCCAGAGCTTCGGCCCGGTGAACTCGATACCGAATCCGGTCAGCGTGGACCGCCATGCCGAGTTGTGGCATTCGATCGCGGCCCGGTAGAACGCCTCGGCCGCCGCCGGATCGGCACTCCACGCGGGCAGCTGACAGCTCACCCCGGAGATCCCGACGCCCTGCCGCCGCAGCACCGGATTGGATCCGAGGTCGGGATCCGACTCGACCGGACCCGATGTGTTCGGCACATGCGTCGAGGGCTTGGCCGAGGCACTGGACGCAGAACTGGTCGGTCTCGTACTCGTGGCCGCGGCGGGAGCGTGATACGCGACCTGATCACCCGAATCCTTGGACCCACAACCACATACCGCGGCACCGACCACCGCGGCGACGACTGCGATTCGCGTCAGCCTCAGAGCCGCGCCTCCGATAGACGCAGTGCGAATTCGCATACCGTCCTCCCCGGACCGAATAGTTCCGTCCGGCAAGAGCATACGAGACGGCCGCGCCACCCGGGACCGGGTGGCGCGGCGTCGTTCACCGAGTGGTCTGCCGCTTCGGCAGTTTCCAGCCCGGGCGCGGGAAGTGACAGGTGTATCCGTCGGGGTAGCGCTGCAGGTAGTCCTGGTGTTCGGGCTCGGCCTCCCAGAACGTGCTCGCCGGGGTCACCTCGGTGACCACCTTGCCCGGCCACAGACCCGAATCCTCGACATCGGCGATAGTGTCCAGCGCGACTCGCTTCTGCTCGTCATCGAGGTAGAAGATGGCCGAACGGTAGCTGGTGCCGATATCGTTGCCCTGCCGGTCCTTCGTCGTCGGATCGTGGATCTGGAAGAAGAACTCCAGCAGCGCCCGGTAGTCGGTGCGCGCCGGGTCGTAGACGATCTCGACGGCCTCGGCGTGGCCCGGATGGTTGCGGTACGTCGGGTGATCGTTGCGGCCGCCGGTGTAACCGACCCGCGTCGAGAGCACCCCGGGCTGTTTGCGGATCAGCTCCTCCATACCCCAGAAGCAGCCGCCCGCCAGAATCGCCGTGCGCGTGTCCGTCACGCGTCCTCCTTCGTGAACAGGGTTCGGTACTGCGCGTAGCCTTCCGCCTCGAGGTCGTCGAGATGGATGAACCGCAGCGCCGCCGAATTGATGCAGTATCGCAGGCCGCCCTCGGCGCGCGGCCCGTCGGGGAATACGTGCCCGAGGTGGCTGTCGCCGTGCGCCGAGCGCACCTCGGTGCGGATCATGAGGTGGCTGAAATCCCGTTTCTCCACCACATTTCCGGTGTCGATCGGCTTGGTGAAGCTCGGCCAGCCCGAGCCGCTGTCGAATTTGTCGACCGAGGCGAACAACGGCTCACCGGACACCACATCCACGTAGATACCCGGCTCGTGGTTGTCCCAGTACTCGCCCGTGAACGGCCGCTCCGTCCCGTTCTCCTGGGTGACGTGGTACTGCTCGGGCGAAAGCGCCGCCACCGCCGCGGGGTTGCGGTTGTATTCCTGTGCCACATGACCTCCTCATATCGGCACCCGGTACAACCAACGTGCGGGTACGGAAAGTTCCTGCGCGACCCGGGCGTCACACTTCGTTCACAACTCACTGGCCGGGACCGCTGATTGACAGCCCCCGGACCGCGTGTCACCGTGACGAAACCCAGGGATGACGGAACGCGATGAGATTTCTGCAACCGGAACTACCCGCCGTCGATATGGCGGAATGGAGTGGCGGCACGCGCGCCGCCCGCATCCGGCAGATGGCCCGGTACTGGGCGGAGGCCGGGTTCGGGACGCCGGCGGCACTGCATCTGCTCTATGTCGCGAAGATCGGCGGGTATCTGCTCGTCGGTTGGCTGATTGCCTTGTCCACCAATGGTATTCGTGGGTTCGGCGACTGGTCGGAGCCGATCGTCTTCCAGAAGGCGGTGCTGTACACGCTGCTATTCGAGGTGATCGGCCTCGGCTGCGGTTTCGGCCCGCTGAACAACAGGTATTTTCCGCCGTTCGGCTCGATACTGTATTGGTTGCGGCCCAAGACGATTCGGCTGCCGCCGTGGCCGCGCCTTATTCCGCTGACGAAGGGCGATGATCGAACGTTCGTCGATATCGCTTTGTACGCGGCGCTTTTGGTGGCGACCACGCTGACGCTCTTCTCCGACGGCACCGGTCCGGTGCCGGAATTGCACACCACGATCGGTCTGCTGCCCGCGTGGCGGGTCGCGGTGATTCTCGCCCTGCTGGCGCTGATCGGCCTGCGCGACAAGGTGATATTCCTGGCCGCGCGCGGCGAGGTATACGCGACATTGGCGGTGACCTTCCTGTTCGGCGCGGATTTCGTGGTCGCCGCGAAGGTGGTTTTCCTGGTGATCTGGCTGGGTGCCGCGCTGTCGAAGCTGAACCGGCACTTCCCGTTCGTCATCGCGACGATGATGTCGAACAGTCCGCTGATCCGGCGAAAATCGTTGAAGCGCAAGTTCTTCGAGAAATTTCCGGACGACCTGCGGCCTGGCGCGCCGTCGCGGATTATCGCGCACACCGCGACCGCGATCGAACTCGCGGTCCCGGTGGTGTTGTTCTGCACGCACGGCGGTGTGCCGACGGTGCTGGCCGCGGCGCTGCTGATCGGATTCCACCTGGCGATACTGTCGGCGATTCCGATGGGCGCGCCGCTGGAGTGGAACGTCTTCATGATCTTCGGCGTGCTCACCCTGTTCGTCGCGCATGCCGATCACGGGCTCGGCGACCTGCGCCATCCGGTTGCGGTGGCGGTGCTGTTCCTCGTGCTCGCGAGCATCGTCATCGCCGGAAACCTGTTCCCGCGCAAGGTTTCCTTCCTGCCGGGCATGCGCTACTACGCGGGGAACTGGGACACCACGATGTGGTGCGTCGCACCGTCGGCCGCGGCGAAGATCGGCGCGCACGTCGTCGCGCTCGCGAGCATGCCGCAGGCCCAACTGGAGCGGTTCTACGGCAAGGACCGCGGGCAGTTGTCGATGTACCTCGGTTACGCGTTTCGCGCCATGAACACCCACGGCAGGGCGCTGTTCACGCTGGTGCACCGGGCCATGGCCGACGGCGACGAAGCCGATTACACACTCACCGACGGCGAGCGGATCTGCGCCACCGCGCTCGGCTGGAATTTCGGTGACGGCCATCTGCACAACGAGCAGCTCATCGCGGCGCTGCATCGGCGCTGCCGCTTCGAACCCGGGGAGGTCCGCGTCGTCCTGCTCGACGCCCAGCCGATCCACCGGGGCATACAGCGGTATCGCCTCGTCGACGCGGCGACCGGCGAATTCGAGCGCGGATACGTCGAGGTGGCCGAGATGGTGACGCGCCAGCCGTGGGCCGACGACGTGCCGGTGCACATCACCGGCGGGCCCGGATTGACCAAGTCGTGACGTCGCGATGACACGCCGATGACCTGCGCGGGGACAACATATGCCATGGTGACGCGCACGATTGTCCGATCGGCCAAGTGCCGCCGCACTTTATTTAGCCAATTCGCTGATCACAGCGTGTTTGTGGTCGTATTAGCTTCTTGCGGCTACACAGTGTGACCTGCGTTACGCATTGTCGCGTGACGCGGAGGACGGAGAGGATGCCCCATGTCCATTGCGGAGTTGCGCGGCCAAATGCTGCGCCGCAAACCCATCGGGCAGATCGAGGACGACGACACGCCTGCGGATGAACGGCTGTCGAAGCAACTCGGTCTGTGGCAGCTGACCGCCATCGGCGTCGGCGGCATCATCGGCGCGGGCATTTTCACCCTCGCCGGTTCCGTCGCGCACAAGGTCACCGGCCCGGCGGTGCTCATCTCGTTCCTGATCGCGGGCGTCGCGAGCGCCTGCGCCGCGCTGTGTTATGCCGAGTTCACCGGCATGGTGCCGAAGGCGGGTTCGGCGTACACCTACGGCTATGTGTCGCTGGGGGAGATCGCGGGCTGGTTCATCGGCTGGGATCTGCTGCTCGAATACATCGCGGTGGCGGCGGTGGTCGCGATCGGTGTATCCGGCTACTTCGGCTTCCTGCTCGATCAGGTCGGGATTCACCTACCGAACTGGATGCTCGGCGCGTTCGGCACCGGTGACGGTCACAAGTTCGATGTGTTCGCGATGGTGTTCTGCCTCGGCACCGCGTGGTTGCTCTCCCGCGGCATCCGCAGCGTCGGCCGGTTCGAGATCGTCGCGGTCGCCATCAAGGTCGCGCTGGTGTTGCTGATCATCGTGCTCGGCGTCTTCAAGATCAACAGCGCGAACTATCACCCGTACTTCCCGTTCGGCGCGAACGCGGTGTGGACCGGTGCGGCCACCGTCTTCTTCGCGGTATTCGGCTACGACGCGATGAGCACCGCCGCCGAGGAATCCACCGAGGCCAAAAAGCAGCTGCCGAAGGCCATCATCTACTCGCTGAGCATCGCCATGGTGCTGTACGTGCTGGCCACGCTGGTGCTGACCGGTATGCAGAACTACAAGGACATCGACCCGAACGGCGGCTTCTCGCACGCCTTCAAATCCGTCGGCATGAACGGCATCGCCAACGTCATCGCCGTCGGGGCCATCGTCGGCATCATCACCGTCGTGCTCACTTTCATGCTCGGCGTCACCCGCGTCTGGTACGCGATGAGCCGCGACGGCCTGCTGCCGGAATGGTTCGCCAAGACCCACCCGCAGCGCAAGGTGCCGACCCGCGTCACCTGGATCGTCGGCGTCGGCTCGGCGATCCTGGCCGGCGTGCTGCCCATCAACACCGTCGCCGAACTCACCAATATCGGCATCCTGATGGCGTTCATCGTGGTGAGCATCGCGGTGATCGTGCTGCGCTACACCAGGCCCGACGAGCCGCGCACCTTCCGGCTGCCGCTGATGCCGGTGGTTCCGGTGGTCGGCATCGGCTTCTCCGTGTACTTGATCTGGTCGCTGCCGTGGCAGACCTGGGTGCGTTTCGCGGTCTGGCTGGTCGTCGGCCTGATCATCTACTTCGCCTACTCCCGAACGCATTCCAAGCTGCAGGGGGCCGATCCCGTGACCTCGGTGCACACCCCCGTCGCGTAACGAGTCACGAAACGCCTTGCGGAACTGCCCGATCCGATGAGGGGTCGGGCAGTCCCGCAGGGTTGCATTAGGATTCGTTGCAGTTTGGGGAATTTCTGAGGCGGTACGGGGTGGACGGAAGTCGGGTCGGCATCATCGGTGGCAGCATCGCCGGATGCGCCGCCGCCGTCGTATTGCGGCGAGCGGGTTGCGATGTCACGGTTTTCGAGCGGAGTTCGGGACGGCTGCGTGATCGCGGACATGGCGTCGGGCTCTCGGCCGAGGTCCGCGCCGAGCTGGCGGCGGCGGACCTGATCGACGCCGAGCTGCCCGCGCATTCGATCACCCAGCGTTCGTGGTATGTCCGCGACGGGGACGCCCCGCTCGGCCGACTGCTGTGGGAGCAGTCGTTCACCACGGTCGTGCACAACTGGGGCATGCTGTGGGCGAACCTGCGAAAGCGCGTCGCCGACAACGACTATCGCGACGGTGTACCGGTGAACCACATCGAGCCCGACGCCGACTCGGTCACGCTGCGCCGCGGCGACGGGACGGCCGAACGGTTCGATATCGTCTTCGGCGCGGATGGTTACGGGTCGGCGGTCCGCGCGCTGGTCGACCCGGCGGCGTCGGTCGAAAATTCCGGCTATGTGGTGTGGCGGGGTGGCTATTCGGTTACCGAACTCCCGCAACCGGTGCCCGACGCGCTGCACGACCAGATCGTGACCGTGGCCTACACCGGCGGGCACTGTCTCATCATGATCACCCCCGATCCGCGACCCGGTGTTCTGCGGGTCTACTGGGGTCTGTATCACAAACCGGCGCAACCGTTTTCATCCGATACCGATGAGGCGCCCGGTGATTCGCTGCCCGGTCTGGACGCGGTGCTGTCCGCCGATTTTCCGCCGTATTGGGCCGAGGTGATAGCCAAGACCAGCCCGGCGAGCACGGTTGTCCATCCGGTTGTCGATATTCGTAGTTCGAGCTATGTCGCGCATCGGCTCGCGCTGATCGGCGACGCGGGCACGGTCGCCCGGCCGCATACCGGCAGCGGCGCGGTCAAGGCCGTGCAGGATGCGCTGACGCTGGGCCGCCTGTGTCGCGAGCACGGGAACTGGGCAGAGCTGCTCGCCGCATATGACGCGCAGCGGTGTCCGGCGGGCACGGCGCTGGTGGAACTCGGCAGGCGCCTCGGGCAGGCTCAGGTCACCGAGACTCCGCCGTGGTCCTCGATGACTCCGGACGACTTCACGGAGTGGATTCGGTCGGTGCTCGCGGGCCGTCGGCTCTACTTGTACGAAGGCGGCGAGTAGCCGATCGGCAGTGCGCTGAGGATCGGGCCGAAGCCCCAGTTCAACATGTGCTCGGCATCGTCCTCGGCGACGGTTTCGCTATCCGGTGAGCTGTGCAGCACCACACCGATCAGCGGCTGCCCCGCCCTGACGGCCTCGAACAACAGACAGGTTCCCGCGGCGTCGGTGGATCCGGTTTTGATGCCCGCGGTGCCGGGATAGTCGTGCAGCAGCAGGTTCGTTGTCTGCCAGATGTGATCGCGATTATTCGGTCCGGCGGGCAGGTGATAATTCTGCGATCGCACGATATCGCGGAAGATCGGCAGGCTCATCGCGCGCAGACCGAGCCGCACCAGATCCGCAGGCGTGGAATAGGTGGAATAGTCGCTCGGATTGGGCAGGCCGCTGGGATCGGTGAAATGCGTTCCCGCCAGGCCGAGTTGACGCGCGGTGTCGTTCATCTTGTCGATGAAACCGGCTTGGCCGGGCCCATATGCCTCGGCAAGAGCGTAGGCGGCGTCGCAGCCGGACGGAAGCAGTAGCGCGTAAAGCAGCTGCCGGGCGGTGAGCACCTCACCGGGAGTCAGGCCCGCCGTGCTCGCGCCGTACTTGTTGTCGTAGGCGATGATCGCCTGCGGCACCGTGATATTCCGATCGAGGTCGCCCGCGCCGATCACCACCAGCGCGGTCATCACCTTCGTGATGCTGCCGATCGGGGCCGGACTGTCCGGCTGCCGCGACCAGCGCACCGCGCCGGTGTTCCCGTCCGCCAATTCCGCCAGCGGCGCCTGCACGCCCAGCGGTTCGGGCGACGGCCAGAAGGGCAGGTGGGAATCCGCGTAACTCGGGGCGGGCGTCACGAGCAGTGCTCCGGCGACGGCGCTCAGCATCAATCCGGCAAATGACCGCATCGACATATTGTGCCGTGATGCTGGGGTGAACAACGGGATTTTCGCGGTTCGACAAATGCGTGCCGCCGTTGATGCGGCTATGAACTGGCAATCAGACTGTTCGCTGGTCGGGCCGTGTCGTCAACGGTCCGTCGAGGAAAGCGGTTGTGTCGGATCGGGTTTCACCGCCCAGAACAGCATGTGGCCGCCCGTGCCCTCGGGGATGAATTCCGCGCGCCGGACCTCGAAGCCCGCCTCGGCGAGCCAGGTTCGGTAGGTGGTGGCGTCGGCATGGCTCCACCACATGGTCTCTCCGGTATCGAGCCAGTTGTCGTCGGTGCCGGTCCCGGCCCGGTGGCCGGTGGTGAGAACGAACAGACCCCGCGGGCGCAGCCAGCGGGCGACCTTGGTCAGCAATGGAAGCTGTTCGTCGAGCGGCATGTGGATGAGCGCGTAGAGACAGATCACCGCGTCGAACGATGCCGGTTCGAAGTCGACGGCGGCGGCGTCGGCGCGGATGAACTCGGCCGTCGGCACGAGTCGGCGGGCTCGGTCGACTTGAACATCGCTGATATCGACGCCGACCACCCGGCGTCCGGTCGTCGCGAGCATGCGGGCGACGGGGATGCCGGAACCGCAGCCGAGGTCGAGTACGGTTGCGGCCGAGGGGATTTGCTGATCGAGCTCGGACAGCCATGCCTGATATTTGGTTTCGCCGCCGAAGGCTCGGTCGTAGTGTTCGGAGAGGGCGTTGTAGCCCTGTCGGACAAGGTCTTTCGGATCGCCTGTGGTCACCGGCGGCATCATCGCATGATCGGGCGATTGCCGCACAATGGTTTTTGCGCAAGAGGCACTCCATTGAGCTCGCATCGATCCACGGCAGCAGATCCCAGTCGGCCAGGATCACCGCGGCGATCGCCTGGACGATGTTGGGTGAGCCCCGTTGTACTCTGCGCGGACCTAGGGGCTGACGGCGGTCGCGCTCCGGATGGGCGGGGGTCGCGGGCCGGGGCGCGCGGTGGCAGACTGCGACCGGTGAGCGCGCTGGACTGGGATCACAATGCCTTCTATCACCGCCTACTATTGCGTCAGCTGCCGGACGGATTGCGCCGGGTACTCGATGTCGGTTGCGGTGCGGGCGTTTTCGCGTCGAAGCTGGCAGCCCGAGCCGAAAAGGTCGACGCCGTCGACAAATCGCCGGAGATGATCGCCGCCGCATACGACACGACCCCGGACAACGTCACCCTCCTACTCGGCGATGTGCTGAAAGAGCCACTGCCTGAGGCGGGTTACGACGCGATCGTCTCCGTAACCGCACTGCACCACCTCCCGCTCGAGATGGCGCTTCCGGTGCTGGCGCGTGCGCTGCGCCCGGGCGGTGTGCTCGTCGCGGTAGCGCTGCCACGCACCGACCTACCCCGCGAACTGCCCGTCGAACTTCTCGCCCTGATAAGTCAGCGACTATTCGGTCTCACCTTCGCCCTGCTACGAAAGTTCAACGGCGGCAACTGGTTCGCCCACGAACCCACCCACTCCGCAATGCCGGTGCTACTCGATCCACCCCTGGCCACCCGCCAGGTCCGCGAATACGCCGCCGCACTGCTCCCCGGCGCCCAGGTGCGCCGCCTCGTCTTCTGGCGCTATTTCCTCCTGTGGCACAAGCCGTCCGACTGACTACGTGTGCGAGCACGACGTCGGCGACCTGGACGATCGGCACGGTCGTCACCACTTCGAGCGTGGCCGATTCCCCGAGCAACGGCTCGACCGTCGCCACATTGTCCAGCGCCTCTGCGAGCTCGATCGCATCCTTACCACCGACTGGGTTGTCAGTTCGCTGCGAACCGATCGAAGAGGAATCGGGTCGTGGCGTCGATGACGTCGTCGAAGTGCCCGCTGGGGCCGGGGTAGTGGAAGCCGTGCTGGGCGTTTTCGTACTCGCGCAGTGTGCAGTCGTTGCGGGCGTGCGCCATGGCGTCCCGGAAGCGCCGAACGTGGTCGACCGGCTCTACCTCGTCGTCGGTGCCGTGGCAGATCAGCATCGGCGGATTGCCCGGCCGCACGAACTCGATCAGCGAGTATTCGATCAAGGCTCCCGTATCGATGCCGACCCGATGTTCGAGGGAACGCTGCAATTCCGGCGGGAAGGCGAGGAGATCCAGGCCCGCCGGATTGAGGGCCACCACCGCCGCGGTACCGGATGCTGGTGCGGGCCTGCCGGGGGCGGTCATCGCGGCGACAAGCGCGAGATGTGCGCCGGCCGAACTGCCGCCCGAGGCCAGGCGGGATGGCGCGAGCCCGCGTGGCGCGGCCAGCGTCCTGAAGTGCTCAACCGCCCGCCGGACGTCGGTCACGCAGTCCGCGATGCTCTCAGCGCCCTGACCGAGTAGCCGGTACCCGGCGGAGACCGCGAAAATCCCGCGCGATGCCAGTCGACGACAGTGTGGGGCCAGCATGTCGGCCGATCCGGTGCGCAGCGCGCCGCCGTGGAACAAGACGATGCCGGCCGCGAGCCGCGTGGCCTCGGACGGCTCGAAGACCAACATGGGCTGTTCGCCGCCGTCAGCAGCCTGGTAGCCCATCGATGATTCGCGCCAGGCGGTCATGAACGGCATTCGACCATCAATCGCGGACCGCAGCAACCGAATTGGCCAGGCTCCTTGGATGGTCAGCGTGCAGGTCCTGTCTGTTCTCTCGAGGTTTGCTCAGCTCTGCGCCAAGGGTGCGATGGAGGAATCGCGACGTATCCAAGATCGCCCCTCCGAGATCGGGAGCAGTCGGCGGATAACCAAGCCGACTCGCTGATTTCGACCGCCTATCGATCAATAGGCGAAGAAGTCCAGGAGCTCGGTCGTCACTGCCGCGGGATTCTTTTCGGCGATGAAGTGTCCCCCGGGTATTGGTTTCCGCGAACCGCCACCGCCCATTCCCGCCAGATTCGTTGGCACGGGTTGTGCCCGCACACCGTGGTGGGTGTGCGGGTCAGTCCCGGTCTGTTGGTGGTTGTGAGTTGTTGGGCCAGTCGCGGTGGCGGGACTGGTCGTGGTTGTTGCGGTGGTGGATCCGTGATAGGGCTCGTGCCAGCAACTCGCCGGGGTGGTGGCGGTGGTTGACGCGCGGTGTCCTGGTGGGGTCGATGTGTGGTGGCGCGATCCACCCGGTACGGCCTGGATACCGTGAATCCTTGCCCAGGACAACGGTTTTCCAGCCGTTGGGGCCATCGTTGACCAGACTGTGGCAGTGGTCGCACGCCAAGGTCAAATTTTCGATATCCGTTGCGCCGCCGGCGTGCCACTCGCTCACATGGTGCACCGCGCACATACTCGCCGGTGCGTCGCAGCCCGGGCGGGTGCAGCCACGCAGGGCCGCGGTCAACGCCAACCGCTGTGACGCGGAGGCCAGGCGTCGTTTCCGCGCGAAATGCAGTGGCAGACCGTGTTTGTCGAATACCAGCAGGTAGGGGTCGGCGTGTTCGGCCAACCGCAGGGCCTCGCTGATCGGGATGGTGCCGCCGGTCGCGGTTGTCGCCACACCGGTCTTGCGTTCCAGATCCTCGACGCTGACGGTCATGATCATCGACACCGGCAGGCCGCGGTGTTCCCCGAGTTCATCGACCCGGGTTTGCGGGTCCAGCAGCATCGCCAACGCGTCGTGCTGACGTTGCGCCACCGTGCGGGTATCGCGTGTCGCGGCCGCCACCATCGCCTCGCGATCGGCGACATCACAGGCCCCGCGCGGTGAGTCGGGGTCGTCGGGGTTGTTCATGCCCGGGCGCGCGTATTTGGCCATGAACGTATCCCACAAACCCCGCAACGTCGGCGACAGCTCACCCCGGATCACCGACATCCCGTCCGGGCGTTGCCGCCCCACCGTGACACCCCGCATCCGGGCCCGATCCTTGTCATCGGTGACACGACCATCCGGATCCAGATACGCCAGGACCTTGTCCCCGACCGCGGGAATGTCATCAGCGCACAGGGTGCGGGCCAGCCCGGCCAACAAGGTTTCGGTGGCCTCGAATTCGGGATTGTCCACCGACCCCGGCACATGCGCGAGCACCGCCGAAATCCGTTGCGCGTGCGCCATACTGATCGCGCCCTCGGCCAACGCGGCCGCGGTCGCGGGCAGCAACGGCGGATGCACCTCCCCGGCCATATCGACACGTGGACCCAACTCCTTGGCCGCTTTGGCCCGCGCCGACGCCTCAGCATGCGGAATCCGCAGCGTCTCAACCAGAAACCCCGACACACCCCGCGCACCCACCTTCGCCGGGATCGACCGCTGAGCCAACTCCACCGCCAGCCGATGTTCTACCGCGGCCAGCCGACGCTTCTCGCACTCGACTCGCCGCACCAATTCGACCAGTTCCTCATCGGATACCCCCACCAACGAAAGATCCGACACCCAGTCCACACCAACGGCCAACGGGTCGCTAACCCGTTGCCCACCAGCGGGATCGGCCGAAGTCATATCAAGACTCTATCGAACCTGCATTCGAAAGTCACGAGAAAACAGCCACTCGAACCAAGAGTTATGTCTTTCGCAAATGAGTCCAAAATGATTGTGTCACACTAAGTTCGGAATATCCCAACAGGAACGTTCCACATGATAAGACTCTCTCGAAACCGGCGAAACCATGAATTAGCTTGCATCCCATCGGCAACCGCGATTTCGGCACGTCAAGCCACGAGATCTGGGCGCAAACCGGTCGGACACCGTTTGCGGGCGAAGGGTTTCGCCTCATTGACGTGCCTGGGACCACGTTCTACTAGCACCCGCTCACGTGGGGCTACCTGCCCGGCGAGCTGATCCACAGGGTTGCGGGCAAGAGCGTGGGGGACTTCCTCGCCGCCGAGATCGCCGAACCGCTCGGGCTGAGCCTGTGGATCGATCTGCCCGAGAGCGAGGAGTACCGCGTAGCACCCCAATTCACCCGCAAACCCCTGTCGACCGTTGACGTCGTGCAAGCGCGCCCGGCCGGGCTCGCGATCGATATCGGTTCTCGCCTGATACGAGCGATCCTGGCCGGTCTTGCCATTGCGGAGATCATCCATCCCGCAACGCTGTTCGACAGCGGAGCCCTCGGGTAAGCCGGTACCGGAGTCGAATCGGCCTCGCGCACCCCGAGTCGGGCCTCGCGGTCGGCTACACATGCACCAACATGGTCGGAGACGAGGCGGGCGGGCTCGACCCCCGCTGGCCGCAGTGGGCCGAACCGCTCCGTGCCATCGGGCTCAACGAGCAACGGTGAATTCGGTTCGGTTCTTTTCGAAATAGTCGCGTAGCGAGGTTGCCGGGTGGCCGGTGATGGTTCTGATCGTGCCGAGGATGTCGTCCGGCTCGGTCAGCGAACCATTGCGTGTGCGCTCGAATACATTTCGGACGCAAGCCATGTACACCGGGTCCGCGCCCGCTCGGACCATGTTGTCGTAGAACGTTTGTGGTTCCGCGGGTCGGTATCGCCATTGTTGCCGGGTGACCGCCGTCAGTTGCTCGACGATCTCGCTCATCGACGCGGACTCCGCGGCCAGGTCGTAGGCGTGCCCGGCATACGCCGCCGGATCGCGCAGCACGATCGCGGCTACCTCCGCGATGTCGTCGGTGTCGATCCAATTCGTCCGTGCGGCACCGATGAAATGTGTGAGCACGCCGGGCTCGCCGATGCCGCGTGCGAGGTTCTGCATGAAGGCGGCCGGACGAAGGTGGGTGTAACCCAGTCCGGAACGCTCGATATACGCCTCGATGAGTTGATGCCAGGCAAAGTGCGCAATTGTCGTGTCCCTGGCCGCCGAGACACCGATATGGACCAGGTGGGTGACGCCTTCGGCTTTCGCGGCGTCGACCGCCGCCTTCGATTCCGCCAGCATCTGCACGGTGTAGCCGGTGAGCAGAAAGACCCGATCGATGGAGGTGAAGGCTGATCGGATTGCCGTCAGCCCTTCGCTTTCCGCGTCATCGAGATCGAGCCGGCGTATTTCGATCCCATGGTTGTGCCACCGCTCGGCGGCCGCTTCGGGATGCCGGGTCGCGACCACCAACCGCAGGTGCCGGTCTCGATGGTCCGGTATGAGCCGATCGACGAGAGCGGAACCGATGATGCCCGTGGCGCCGATGATCAGGACGGTGGGTTGCGACATGTGTTTCCTCGCTTGTGAATTGGCTGCCGCAGGACCGTAAGGCCTCACGTGGGCGAGAGGGTCAAGGGGTTACGTTGGATGTGTGCGGATCGGTGAGTTGGCGCATCGTACGGGTGTGAGCGTGCGGGCACTGCGCTATTACGAAGAACGGGGCCTATTGGTGCCGAGCCGAGTCTCGAACGGTTATCGCGACTACACCGAGGCGGCGGTGGAAGTCGTTGCCTGCATACAGCTTCTATATGCCGCGGGCCTGTCGAGTGCCAAGGTCGCCGAGGTGCTGCCCGCCGCTTGTCGCGACGCTGTCGGAGTAGTCGTATCCGGAGAATTGACCGGTGAACTCGAGGCGGTTCGGTCGCGGCTCATCGCCGAGATCGAACAACGGCAGGCCTCGTTGCACATGCTCGAGGAGGTCATGGCCGCGGCATGCTGGGACGCGCCTCGGCCGGATAAGTGATCGCCGGGGGTATATCACCCTTGTCAGGCGACGTCGGCGAAGAAGTTCAGAAGCTCGGTGGTCACCGCCGCGGGGTTCTCCTCGGCGATGAAATGTCCGCCCGGTATTGGTTTTCCGCGAACCGCCACAGCCCAGTCTCGCCAGATTCGTAGCGGGTCATACCATTCCGCGACCGCGCTGTCGGTGGCCCACAGTGCCAGGACCGGGCAGCGAATGAGGCGGCTGCCCTTGTCTTTTCGGTCGTGGTGATAGTCGAGTGTCGCCGCGGCGCGGTACTCCTCGCAGATGGCGTGAATGGTTTCCGGCGGCGAGAACTTGTCGATGTATTCGGACCGGATCTCGTCGGTGAAGCAGGATGGGTCCGTGGACCATGTATCGAGCATGTGGTTGACCAGCGTTGCCGGGTCGTTGGCGATAAGTGTCTCCGGCACGGGGTACGGGGCCGCGAGGAACGACCACACCCAATACCCGAGGCTGAACTTCATATCGGCATTGTCGAAGGCATCGCAGGTCGGGACGATGTCCAGGACGGCGAGCCCGGTGACATTATCGGGGTGGTCGAGCGCCATGCGGTACGCGCAGCGGCCGCCGCGGTCGTGCCCGGCGACGCCGAATGCGTTGTGGCCGAGCCGTTTCATCACCTCGACCTGGTCGGCGGCCAGCGCCCGCATCGCGTACGGCGCATGATCGGCAGTGCTGGCGGGCTTACCGCTGGCCCCGAAGCCGCGGAGGTCGGTGACGACCACGGTGTGTTCTTCGGCGAGCGCGGGCGCGACCCGATGCCACATCACATGCGTTTCGGGTATGCCGTGCAACAGCAACAGCAGCAGCGGCGCACCCGCGCCGCCGATTCGCCCGTGGACGGTCGTCCCGGCCACGGCGATATCGAATTCCTCGAATCCATCGAACATGGTGGATTATTGCCCGGATTCGGCGGGGGTTCAGACGGTTGCGGGGACTGGTCCGGTGGGGGATTTGCGGATGTAGCGGGCCAGGAGGTAGGCGGCGATGACGGCCGGGATATTCATGGTGAGGCCGTACAGGGCGGGGGCGACGGCCATTTTGTCGTTGTGCAGGACCGATACCGCGACGGTTATGGCCAGGGCGCCGTTGTGGATTCCGATTTCCATGGCCGAGGCGATGGCCTGGTCGGCGTCGACGCGGGCGAGGCGGGGCACGAAGTAGCCGATGAGGAAGCTGATGGTGGACAGCACCAGGCAGAGCGTGACGAGCTTGCCGAAGTTGTCGGCGAAGGTCTTCGGCTGCTGCGCGAACGCGCCGACCACCACGAGTGCCAGCACCACGCCGGACCCGATCTTCACCGGGCGGCGCATCCGTTCGGCCCATGCGGTGAACCGGCGGTGCACCAGCATGCCGATCGCCACCGGCACCAGCACGATCGCGAACACCTGGATGAATTTGTCCGGTCGCACACCGAGTTTCGAGCCGTCGTCGAGGAAGCGGTCGAAGGCGAAGGCGGCGATCAACGGCATGGTGAACACCGCGATAACCGAATTGATCGCGGTGAGCGTGATATTCAGCGCGACATCGCCGCCCGCGATATGGCTGAACAGGTTGGCCGACGGCCCGCCGGGCGCCGCGACGAGCAGCATCATGCCCGCGGCCAGCGCGCCCGTCAGCCCGAAGAGGTGGATCAGGCCGAAGCAGATGACCGGCAGCACCAGGATCTGACAGGCCAGCGCGACCGCCGCCGCCTTCGGATAGCGCAGCACCCTGGCGAAATCGGCTGTGGTCAGCGTCAATCCGAGTCCGAACAGCACCAGCGCCAGTGCCAACGGTAGGAATACCGCGAACAATGTCGAACCCACTCTTATCTCCTCAACTCCGCGAATAGGTCGTCCGGACAACGGATCTCGACGTTATCGGGTGTCGGGCGGTGGGGCCAGCGAACTTTGGGTTCGCTTAAGAAAACCGCGAGCGGATCAGCCGAAGACGTTGCAGCCGTACCCGAGATGCACGCCCGTCGCGACCCTGATGTCGATCGCGATGCCCTGCTTCGCGTCCGGCGCCTGGAACGCCGCGATGGTGTGCGTCCCGACGCTGCCCGGAACCCATTGCAGCAGTGCGACTCCGCCGGAGGGCCGGATGGTGCCGATGGGAACCCCGTTGTCGTAGAAGGCGACCGGAACGGCGGCGTCGTCGACGATGGCCTCGATCATGTACGTGCAGCCGGTGCCGTAATTGGTGCCGAGCCCGAAGTTGATCCCCGGCAGCACCGCGATCCGGTTCGCGGTGGCTCCGGCGGTCGGGGCGGCGAATGCGATCGCGATGGCGGCGAGCCCGCCCGTGACGGCGGCAGCCTTGGCGCCGCGGGTTGGCAGGTACCTCATATGCGTTCCTCCGGCAGGTCGGCTGCGGGCGATCCGTATCGATCCTTAACCGAAATACCGGCAATCGGGAACCCGAATCGCCGGATTGGTCGCATCGTCTTCTTCAGACTTCCTTAATGCCGCCGGGGTCATTGTGGAACCGTGTCATCCCGCCTCGCCGCAATCCTGCTCGCCGCAGGTGTCGCCGGCACGCTCATCGGGTGCGGTTCCGATCCGTCGAGCCAAGTCCCGGCCACCCATCGGGCCGTCACCAAAACCGTTGAGCTGAAACCGGATACGACCCAACCGGCCGATCCGCAGCGGTTCCGCGACGCCACCGGCTGGTATTTCACCACGCCGAGCGGCAGATATGCCTGTGGCATCGTCGAAAAGGGCGCGGGCTGTCAGGGCCCCACCAAACCGCTGCCCGCGGATATGGCGGACTGCCGGGCCGAACCGGGCGAACCGGCCATCGAGGTCACCGACACCGCCCACTTCCGCTGCCTGACCGAGAGCACCTACACCGGCCCGAACCGGCACATCCTCGCCTACGGCGCGACGCTCACGGTGAACGGCTACACCTGCACGTCCGCGAGGAACGGCGTCACCTGCCGCAACGACCGCACCGGGCACGGCTTCCGGATCGCCCGCAGCACCAACGAGCTGTTCTGAGCCACGGTCACAAACGGTTCCCGCGCCGCGAAACCCACAAAGATCGGCTCAACCGTACAACCGCCGATGCAGCGCCAACTGCAGCTCGAGCAGCAACCGGTCGCCCGGGTCGCCGAGGTCGATGCCCAGGATGTTCTCCACCCGCCGCACCCGGTAGCGCAGGGTATTCGGGTGCACGCACAGCGCGTTCGCCGCGTTGCGCACGTCGCCGTGCGCGCGCAGGTAGATCTCGACGCTCTCCCGCAGATTCGCCGAATGTTTGCGGTCGTACTCGAACAGCGCCTGCAACCGCGGGTCGTGCAGGTCGGGCCGTCCGGCGACCAGATCGAGGATCTCGCCGAGCAGCACCGAGGTGCGCGATTCGGCGAGCGTGGTGACCTTGCGATCCGGATTGCTGTCGAGCACCCGGTCCACCTCGCCGCGTGCGGCGGCGACCTTGGTGAGATCGGCGACCGGGCAGGCGATCGCCGCGCACAGGTTCACCGACCGCTTCGCCTCCAGTTGTTCGACGAGCTGGCGCGCCCACTGGGTGACGGCCCGGCTCGATTGATACTGCGGGAACAGCACATACGCGCGATCGCCGAGCAGGGTTGTCACCGCGTCGGGCCGAAATGAGCTGGCGCGCAGGCGAAGTAGATTGCCGAATGAGGAGTGGTCGCCGACACCGGTGAGCGCGAAGCCGATCACCGCGGCGGGGCCGGTCATCGGGATGTTCAAAGTGCTTGCCGCACCGGCGATATCGATGCCGCCCTGGCGGGCGCCGAACAGCCGCTGCACCAGCATCGCCTCGGCCGACGGCGCGGCGAGGCTGCGCGAGATGATGCGCGCGGCGATGGCCGCCGCGCCGCGCAGGATCTCCGCGGCGTCCGGTTTGAACGGCCGGTCGCCCTGCTGCAACCAGATCGAGCCCAGCAGCCGCGGCGCGACCCCGGATTCGTCGGCGGGACGGTGGATGCCGACCGCGAGCCTGCGCTTGATGCGCAGCTCCTCGTGCGCGGGCACGTCGATCACCTCGTCGCTGCGCCGCAATCGATCGAAAACTCCCCACTTGCGCAGGACCTGCAGATATTCGCGTGGGCCCTCGCGGCCCAGGATAGAGAGCACCCGCATCTGGTCGGCCGCTTGATCGGACGCGGAGTACGCGAGTACATGCGACTGCGGATCCTCGATCGACACCATGCCGCCCGCGCTCTGGGCGACCATCTGCGCCAGGCCGAACAGATCGGTGTCCGTCCCCAGCAGATCCTCCTCAGTCGCCACCTTCATCAAGCCTCCTGCGTTGTCGTGCGGGGATCGCCCGCACAGAGTCACACACTTGTGTGTTTTGGCCAATTCGCCAAGACGCACATCCCATCTTTATCCGTCTGGCTCATCCTCATGGGCGTTTTGCCGTGTTGACTTCGGCTGAGCTGCTACGAATCAGAACAGAGGAGCCCAAATGGACGCCATCGTGGCCACGCCACGACCGAGCAACGAGCCGGTCGGCACCTTCGCGCCCGGCACCGCGGAGCGCGCTCGTCTGCAGGCGAAGCTGGCCGAGCTCGCGGCCGAGCCCACCGAGATCCACCACGTCATCGGCGGTAAGCACCGGCGCACGCCGGGGGAGTCGGTCGCCGTTGTCCAACCGCACAAACACGCCGCGGTACTCGGCACCTTCACCCCCGCCTCCGCCGCCGACGTTCAGGACGCGCTCGCCGCCGCCGCGGCGGCCGCCCCCGGCTGGCGGGCGCTCTCGTTCGAGGACCGGGCCGCCGTCTTCCTGCGCGCCGCCGATCTGCTCTCCGGCCCGTGGCGCGAAACCATCGCCGCCGCAACGATGTTGGGTCAGTCCAAGACCGCGTACCAGGCCGAGATCGATGCCCCGTGCGAGCTGATCGATTTCTGGCGATTCAATGTGCACTTCGCCCGCCAGATCCTGGCCGACCAGCCCATCTCGTCTCCAGGTGTGTGGAACAAGGTCGAATACCGGCCGCTGGAGGGTTTCGTCTACGCGATCACCCCGTTCAACTTCACCGCGATCGCGGGCAACCTGCCGACAGCGCCCGCGCTGATGGGTAATACGGTGCTGTGGAAGCCTTCACCGACCCAGGCCGTCGCCGCCTACTGGACGATGAAGCTGCTGGAGGCCGCGGGCCTGCCGCCCGGCGTGATCAACCTGGTGCACGGCTTCGGGCCCGAGGCGTCCGAGGTGGCGCTGGCCGATCGCAGGCTGGCGGGCATCCATTTCACCGGCTCGACGGCGACCTTCCAGCACCTGTGGCGCACGGTCGGCAACGGTATCGACCGCTACGACACCTATCCGCGGCTGGTCGGCGAGACCGGCGGCAAGGATTTCGTGCTCGCGCACAGCTCCGCCGATCCCGCGGCGCTGACGACCGCGCTGATCCGCGGCGCCTTCGACTACCAGGGCCAGAAGTGTTCGGCCGCCTCGCGCGCGTTCATTCCGAAATCGGTGTGGGCCAAGATGTCCGGCGATTTCATCGACAAGGTCGGCGCGCTGTCCTACGGCGACGTCACCGATTTCGGCAACTTCGGCGGCGCGGTGATCGATAAGCGCGCCTTCGATCGCAATGTCGCGGCCATCGAGCGGGCCAAGGCGACGCCGAGCCTGACCATCGCGGCAGGCGGGCATGCCGACGATTCGGTCGGCTACTTCGTCGACCCGACCGTGCTGATCGGCGACGACCCCACCGACGAGGCGTTCCGCACCGAATACTTCGGGCCGATCCTGGCGGTGCACGTCTACGACGACTCGGTCCCAGGCGCCTTCGACAATGCGCTCACGCTGGTGGACGGCGGTTCCGCCTACGGGCTCACCGGTTCGGTCATCGCCACCGACCGCACCGCCGTCGCCGCGGCGACCGAGCGGCTGCGGTTCACCGCGGGCAATTTCTACATCAACGACAAGCCGACCGGCGCGGTGGTCGGGCAGCAGCCGTTCGGCGGGTCGCGCGCCTCCGGCACCAACGACAAGGCAGGCTCGGCGCAGAACCTGCTGCGCTGGACCTCCGCCCGCACCATCAAGGAGACGTTCGTGCCGCCGACCGATCACCTGTACCCGCATATGAAGGAGGTGTAACCGATGGCCAATCCGCTTCGCCCGGCGCTGCTGGCCGCCGCCCGGTCGCCCCGGATCGCGCGCACGCTCACCGGCATGCGCAGCACCAAACGCGTCGTCGATCGCTTCGTCGCGGGCGAGACCGAGGAGCAGGCGGTGGCCGCCGCCGACGCGCTGCTCATCTCCGGCCGCTACCTCACCGTCGACTATCTCGGCGAGGACATCACCGAGATCGGGCAGGCGCGCGACACGGTCGAGCATTATCTGCGGCTGCTGTCCGCGCTGGCCGAGCTGCCGCCCATGGAGGATGCGGAATCGGTTCGGCCGCTGGAGGTTTCGCTGAAACTCTCGGCGCTCGGTCAGTCGCTGCCGAAGGACGGCCACGCCATCGCGCTGGAGCATGCGCACACCATCTGCACGGCCGCCGCCGTCGCGGGCGCGTGGGTCACCATCGACGCGGAGGATCACACCACCACCGATTCCACGCTGTCGATCGTGCGTGAGCTGCGCGCCGATTTCCCTTGGCTCGGCACGGTATTGCAGGCCTACCTGCACCGCACCGAGGGCGACTGCCGCGATTTCGCCGGGCCCGGCTCGCGGATCCGGCTGTGCAAGGGCGCGTACGCCGAGCCACCATCTGTGGCGCATCAGGGCAAGATCGCGGTGGACCAGTCCTATCTGCGCTGCCTGCGAATCCTGATGGAGGGCAAGGGTTATCCGATGGTGGCCACGCACGATCCGGCGATCATCGAATCGGCGACGCGCATGGTGGTGGCCGCCGGGCGCAAGCGCGACGAATTCGAATTCCAGATGCTGTACGGCATCCGGGACGCCGAGCAGCGCCGCCTCGTCACCGCGGGGAACAATGTGCGCGTCTACGTTCCGTACGGCAACGAATGGTACGGCTACTTCATGCGCCGTCTCGCCGAACGCCCGGCCAACCTGACCTTCTTCCTACGGGCGATGGCCGAGCGAAACCACAACTGACCGAACACCATACGAATGCCGGGATCCACCTGGCGACACCACGGATCCCGGCATTGCCCGCGCGGGCGGGCACCCGGCGGCCACGGACATCATCCGGAGATACAGTGCCGCGTCATATTTCTCGAACAAGGAGATGAAGGTGGGCTCAGCGGTCCAGGAAACCGCGGACGGCACTGCGACAATCGACGGCGTGACGGAAACAACGTGCGCGCCTGCGATTTCGACCAGTGAGCCATCGAATGCCATACGGATAGAACGCGATTCGATCGGCGCGCTCGAGGTCCCCGCCGCCGCGTACTACGGCGTGCACACCGCGCGGGCGCTGCGCAACTTCCGGATCACCGGTGCGACGATCGGCCAGTACCCGGCGCTGATCTCCGCGCTCGCCGCCGTGAAACAGGCCGCCTGCCAAGCGAACCGGGATCTCGGCCTGCTCGACGACCGGCGCGCCGACGCGATCGTCGCCGCATGCGTAGAGCTGCGCGCGGGCCGGTGGCTCGACCAGTTCCCGATCGATCCGATCCAGGGCGGCGCGGGCACCTCGACGAATATGAACGCCAACGAGGTGATCGCGAATCGCGCGCTGGAGATCCTGGGCTATCCGCGCGGCGCGTATTCCGAACTGGATCCGCTGGATCACGTCAACCTCGGCCAGTCCACCAACGACGTCTACCCGACCGCGATCAAACTGTGCCTGGTCGGCCATCTGCGCAACCTCATCGCCGCGCTGGGCCGCCTTGCCGACTCCTTCGAGCGTAAATCGGTCGAATTCGCCGACGTGCTCAAGATGGGTCGCACCCAGTTGCAGGACGCGGTGCCGATGACGCTCGGCCAGGAATTCGGCACCTACGCGCGAATGCTGCGCGAGGACCGCGACCGCCTGGACGAGGGCGCGCGGCTGCTGCTGGAATCGCACCTCGGCGGCACCGCGATCGGCACGGGCATCAACGGGCATCCGGACTATCCCGAACTGGCCTGCGCATATCTGCGCGAGTTCGCCGGTGAGCCGATCGTGCGGGCCGCCGACCCGATCGAGGCCACCCAGGATTGCGGTGCGTTCGTTCAGGTTTCGGGAATCCTGAAGCGGGTCGCGGTGAAACTGTCCAAGACGTGCAACGATCTGCGGCTCATCTCCTCCGGCCCGGCCGTCGGTCTCGGTGAGATCAATCTGCCCGCGGCACAGGCGGGTTCGTCGATCATGCCCGGCAAGGTGAATCCGGTGATCCCGGAACTGGTGAACCAGGTGGCCTTCGAGACGATCGGCAACGATCTCACCGTCACCATGGCAGCCGAGGCGGGACAGTTGCAGCTCAACGCCTTCGAGCCGGTCATCATCTACAGCCTGCTGCGCAGCACGACGCATTTGAGCGCCGCCGCCGACACCCTGGCCACCGAATGCGTCGACGGCATCACCGCGAACCGGGAACATCTGGCCGCGGGCGTGCGCCGCTCGGTGGGCCTGGTGACCGCGCTCTCGCCGTACATCGGCTACGCGGCCAGCGCGTCGATCGCCAAGAAGGCGCTGAAAACCGGTGCCTACGTTGGGGATATCGCCGTGGCCGATGGTCTGCTGACCTCGGATCAGGTCGCGGAAATCCTTGCCCCCCAACGGCTGGCGGGAATCACCGCGCAGCCGGATGCCGCGAGCTGACCCGAAGACCGCCCGGCCCGCTGTCCGCGGGTCGGGCGGCATCGGATTTCACAGCGCCCGTTTGGCCTTGACGATCCGGGTCAGGTTGGCGGTGACCATGCCCGCCGCCCGCTGCACCTGTTCGGCCAGCGCCGGGATGCGCTGCGCCTCGGTGACGGTGGCGGCCAGCGCGGCGACCACCTCACCGGCCGGGCCGCGCACCGGCGCCGCGACACAGGCCAGCCCGAGCCGGTTGGCATCGACGTCGTATGCGATGCCGCGGCCGCGCGCCGCCGCCGTCATCCGCTCCCACTCCCGGTACGAGAAACCCTCCGGTGCGGGCTTCTGCGTATTCGGCGCGGTGAGCACCTGTTCGGCGGCCGTGCCCGGCGGCAGCAGCACGCCGGCGCGCAGCGGGAAGATCTCGTCGATCTCCTGTCCGATCCCGCCGACGAGCATGATCTGGCGCCGATCGGCGATCGCGAGGCTGAAGCCGCCGCGACCGTTCGCCGCGGCGAGCTGGCGCAGCGGCTGCGCGGACGCGGCCCGCAGCAGCCGCGCCGGCTCCCAGGTCTGCCCCAGCCGGAATACCCTGGGCCCCAAGCGATACCGTCCGGCCCTTCGCTGGACCGCACCCTCGGTGACCAGCTGGTTCAACAGCCGGTACGCGGTCGCCTTCGGCAGTCCAGCCGCCGACGCGAGTTGGGTCAGCCCCGCCTCGTCGCCGTGCGACAGCACCTCCAATAGAGCGAATGCTCCCTCCAGCACCCCGCGGCCCCCGAATGCCGGTGCTGGGCGTTCCAATGTTGCCTCGTCCACTCTGTCCTCCCGCCTTACAGAAACCGCAACAACCGAGCACGCGCGTTAACTAATCGCGCGCGGTCGAACGAATGGAACAACCGGTTCGCTCACCCGACCATCCGCTTTCGCTCGGTCACGGGCCGATCCAGGATTGTTCCGTCGCGTTCGGGCGTCTCCGGAGCGGCTCGTCGTACCTGACCGAGTCTCCGGCGTGCACCCTTCATTCAGATTTCAGCGGCGTCTCACGGCGTGGGCCGGTGCTGAAATCGGGCGGCGTGACCTGGGCTCGGGGGAATTACAAGGTATGTAATCGAGGGGAGAACATATGGTCGACAGCCTTTTCGCGGATGTGTCCTACTTCCAGGCGCGGGTGGACGATTCCTACCCGTACGGGATCTTCAGCTTCCGCTCCAACGACGGAACCTTCCGCGACGACAACTTCGCGGCCAATTACGAATGGGCCCGCGCGGCGGCCGATGACGGGCGCCTGGCCTGTTTCATCGTCTACTTCTACTGGCGGCCGAACTGGCAGGACTGCGTCCAGGTACACCGGGACATGGTCGCCGCGCAGGGCGGGCCGCATCCGCGGATGATCACGATGATCGACGTGGAAACCGGCGGCAATCCCGCCGGCGACCAATCCGACGGCATCAACCGCGCGTATTGGAATCTCGCCGACTGGCTCGGCGATCCGCGCCGGGTGATCGGCTACGCCAACCGGTCCGACTTCTTCGAAATGTGGCCGGACCGGCCCGCCGGATTGCGGGTGATCGGCGCCGGTTACGGCAGGAACCCGAACCTGCCGGGGCAGATCGCCCATCAATACACCGACGGGCAGGGTTACGGGGGCGGCCTGCCCGAAGGCTGTCCGCCCTTCGGCAATTGCGACATGAACTCCGCGGATGGCATGTCGCCCAACGAATTCGCCGCGGCCTGCGGCATCGGAACACAGGAGGAATTCATGTCCGCATTGAACGACGCCGAACAGCGTGAGCTGCTGGAGAAGACCCGCGATATCTGGGTCCAGCTGCGCGGTCCGGACGGGAAGGGCTGGCCGCAGCTCGGCCAGAACGCGGATGGTGCCAACCGCACACCGGTGGACGCCATCGCCGCGGTGGAGGCCGCGGTCCAGCACAAGTAGTCTCAGGAAAGCGGAATCTCGTTGCGCGCGTGCACATCTCCTTCGACGATGCGAGCACCGGTGGTCGGATGGAAGAGGTGCACCGCGCCGCCGTCGCGGACCCGCACGGTGATCGTCTCGGCCAGCCGGGCCGGATTGCGGTGCGGGGAGCGGGCGACGAACGTGAGTGGATTTCCATCTGGCGTACGGACATCGGCACCGGAAGGGCGTCCGTAGACATAGGATTCGCTGCCGAGCTCCTCGATCAGCTCGACCGTCAGCGGGAAACCCGGTGCGGCGAGCTCGAGTTGATCGGGCCGGACACCGACGGTGACGGTGTCGAGGCCCGCGAGGCCATCCATCGCGGTGCGCGGCAACTCCAGCGTGCTGCCCGCGAGATCTATTCCGCCGGAGACGATCCCGGCCTGGAAGAGGTTCATGGCCGGTGAGCCGATGAAACCGGCGACGAATGCGTTGGCCGGGCGGTCGTAGAGGTCCGTCGGCGGGCTGAACTGCTGGAGCCTGCCGTCGCGCAGCACGGCGACCCGGTCGCCCATCGTCATGGCCTCGATCTGATCGTGCGTGACATAAACGGTGGTGGTGCCCAAACGCCGTTGCAGCGCGGCGATTTGGGTGCGGGTCTGCACGCGGAGTTTGGCGTCGAGATTCGACAGCGGCTCGTCCATGCAGAAGACGCGGGGTTCGCGGACGATGGCGCGGCCCATGGCCACCCGCTGGCGTTGGCCGCCGGACAGTTTCGCCGGTTTACGGTCCAGATATTCGGTGAGATCCAGCAATTCGGCGGCGGCCCGGACCCGGCGGGTGCGCTCGGCCAGCGGCACCTTGCGCATCTTCAGCGCGAAACCCATATTCTCCGCGACGGTTTTGTTCGGGTAGAGGGCGTAGTTCTGGAACACCATGGCGATATCGCGGTCCTTGGACGGTACGCCGACCATATCCGCGCCGTCGATGGTGATGGATCCGGCATCGATCTCCTCCAGACCGGCCAGCATGCGCAGCGCGGTGGTTTTACCGGAACCGGAGGGGCCGACCAGCACCACGAATTCACCGTCGGCGATATCGAGGTCGAGCGAATCGACGGCCAGGCTGGTCGCGCCCGGGTAGACGCAGGAGGCGGATCGGTAACTGACGGAAGCCATTTCGCGAGCTCCTTATTTGATTGCGCCGAAGGACAGGCCGCGCACCAGCTTGTTCTGCGCGAGCCAGCCGGCCAGGATGACGGGCAGCGCGGTGAGCACCGCGGCCGCGGAGAGCCGGGCCCAGTACAGGCCCTCGCCGGTGATGAAGCCGACCAGGAAGACCGGAATCGTCTGTGCCTGAACGGCGGTCAGGTTCACCGCGAAGAAGAATTCGTTCCAGGAGAAGATCACGCAGATCAGCGCGGTGGCCGCGATACCGGGCGAGACCAGCGGCGCGATCACCTCGCGCACCGCCGTCCAGGTGCTGGCCCCGTCCATGCTTGCGGCCTCCAACAGCTCGCCCGGCACCTCCAGGAAGAACGAGCGCATCATCCACACCGCGATGGGCAGATTCATCGCGGTGTAGAGCACGACGAGGGCCCAAACATTGTCCAGCACACCAAGATCGCCGACGATGACGTACAGCGGGACGATGGCCGCGACCACCGGCAGCATCTTGGTGCTGATGAAGAAGAACAGCGCGTCCCTGGTCTTGCGCACCGGGCGGAGCGAGAGCGCGAAGGCCGCCGGAATGCCGAGGGCCAGTACCAGAATCGTCGATACGACGGTCGCGAAGGCGGAATTGGCCAGCGTGGTGCCGATACCGCTGTCGAGCACCGCACGGAACTGGTCCAGCGTCGGGGCGAAGACGATCTTCGGCGGATCGGTATAGGCGTCGCCCTCCTGTTTGAAGGCGGTGAGCGCCATCCAGAGCACCGGGAAGAAGAACCCGATGGCCAGTATCCAGGCCAGCGCGCCCCAGCCGACGTTTCCCCAATTACGTTGTCTGCGAATGTTTTCCGATGTAGTCATGCCGCCTGCTCGGATCCGGTGAAACTCTTGAAGATGAGGCGAAGCGCCAGGGTGGCCACCAGCATGGTCGCCAGCACGGTGACAACGCCCATGGCCGCGGCCTGCCCGATGTCGAAGCCGAGGAATGCGCGCTGATAGATGTAGTAGGGCAGGTTCGAGCTGGCGATGCCCGGCCCGCCGGAGGTCATCATGTACACCGCGTCGAAGGTGTTGACCAGGTAGATCGCGCCGAGCACCGCGCCGAGTTCGATGAACCGCCGCAGATGCGGCAGGGTGATCTCGCGGAACAGCGCGAACGCGCCCGCGCCGTCCACCCTGGCCGCCTCCAGCACGTCACGCGGCATCGATTGCAGTCCGGCCAGGATCAGCAGCATCATGAACGGCGTCCACTGCCAGACCAGGTCGGCCATGACCGCGGGCAGCGGATATCTGCTGACCCAGTCGATCCGGTGCACCCCGAACGGTTTCAGCACGAAGTTCACCAGGCCGAAGACCGGGTCCAGCAGGGTGGTCTTCCAGATGAGCGCCGCCGCGACGGGAGTCACCAGGAATGGGGTGATCAGCAGCGTGCGCACGATGCCGCGGCCGATGAACGCGCGATCGAGCAGTAGCGCCAGCCCCAGTCCGAGCGCCACCGAGATGAGCACGGTGCCGACGATGAGCACCACCGTATGCCAGGCCACCTCCCGGAACTGACTGTCCCGCAAGACATCCGCATAATTCTGCAATCCGGTGAAATGCCGGGAGCCCGGCCGGACCAGATTCCACGACTGCGTCGAGTAGTAGAGCGTGAACAGGAACGGGATCTGGGTGACCGCGATCATGAAGATCAGCGCGGGCAGCAGCGGCCCGCGCCTGCGCCAGCGTTCGGCCCGCGAGATCTGGTCGCGCTTGGACAACAAGGTGGTCGCCGACGCGGAAGAGGTTGGGGCGGTGAGTGTTCCGGTCACGACTACTGGTCCTTCCGGTAGGTCTTGCCCACCACGTCCGCGTACTGCTGCGCCTGCGCCAGCGCGTCGTCGACGCTGGTGCGGCCCGCGATCGCGGCGCTGATCTGCTGGCTCACCCGAGTGCCGAGATCCTGGAACTCCGGAATGGTGAGGAACTGCACGCCGGTGTACGGAACCGGTTGCGCCGTAGGATGTTCGGGATCGGCGGCCGCCATCGAATCCAGCGTCACCTTCCCGTAGCGCGCGGATTCCTTTTTGTACTCCGGGATTTCGTAGGTCGACAGACGGCTGCCGGGCGGCACATGGGTCCAGCCGAGCTGTTCGCCGACCGTCCGGATGTACTCCTTGCTGGTCATCCAGGACACGAATTTCCATGCGGCGTCCTGTTTGTGGCTCGTCTTCGGGATGCCGAGCGACCAGGTGTACAGCCAACCGGAATTCGGCGTCGACTTCGTCGGTGCGAGTGCGTAACCGACCTTGCCGACCACCTTGCTGGACGCCGGATCCTCGGTGACGCCGACCGCGGCCGTCGCGTCGTACCACATGGCCGCGTGTCCCTGGGCGAACTGCGTCGCGCATTCGCCGAATCCGCTTGTGGCCGCGCCTGGTTCGCCGTATCGGCGCACCAGATCGACGTAGAACCGCACGGCCTCGGCCACCTGCGGGCTGGTGAACTGCGCATGCCAGTTCTCGTCGAACCACCGGCCGCCGAAGGTGTTCATCACCGTGGTGAGCGGTGCGAGCACCTCGCCCCAGCCCGGCTTGCCGCGCAGGCAGATTCCCGACCGGTCCGCGGTGTTCAGTTTCGCCGCGAATCCGGCGACCTGATCCCAGGTGGGATGTTCGGGCATGGTGAGCCCGGCCTGGTCGAACAGATCCCTGCGGTACATGAGGAAGGAGGATTCGCCGTAGAACGGCACCGAATACAGATCGCCCCGATACGACAGCGATTTCTGGAGCGACGGAATTATGTCGGCCTGATCGTAATCCGGCGCCTGCCGGATGTACGGCCCGAGATCCGCCAGCCATCCGTTCGCGGCCCACTGCGGCGTCTCGTAGTTGCTGATCATCACCACGTCGAATTCACCGCCGCCGGTGGCCACCGACGCGGTGATCTTGGCGCGCGCCTCGTTCTCCGACAGCGAGGTGAATTTCAGCTTGATACCCGGATTTTCGCGTTCGAAGCGCGGGGCGAGGCGGATCGCGTCCTGCATCTGCGAATTCGACACGATCGCGATGGTCACCGCGTCGGCGCCGCCGCCGGTGAGCGCCCCCGCGCCCGCGCATCCGGTGACGGCCAGCATAACGGTGACGAAAAGCGCTGCGGCGCTACGCCTTCGCAGAGTTTGGGGCTTTCGCCGACCTCGGGGCCTTCGCCGATTTCGGGTGGCCGGGACCGAGTTCCGCATCGGTCGCCTCCTCTTTTCTTTCCAACAGCCATCGCGCGCAATCGGCGTCGGTGACCAGCACTGTGGCCAGTCCGCCGTTGAGCGCTCCGAAAATGGCCTCGTACTTCGGTTCGCCGCCGGAGACCAGCACCGACGTCGGACAGTCGCGCACGGCGTCGAGGGTGACCCCGACCGTGCGTTCGGGCAGCGGGCCGCCGACGGGCTCGCCGTCGCGCCGGAAGAACCGGCCGCCGATCTCGCCGACCGCGCCCAGTTCGCGCAGTTCGTCCAGTAACGCGGTGTCGAGGTAGCTGCCCGCGAACAGGGTGGTGGCGGTGGAGACCGGGCCGACGCCGAAGACCATCACATCGGCGGCGGCCCCGATGGCGAGCGCCTTGCCGAGTACGGAATCCCGGCTGAGCGCGGTGACGGTCGCCGGATCGGCGTAGAGCGGTGCGTGCAGCCGGATCGGGGTGGCCTGCAGCTGCGTCGCGCAGCGGCCGAGGGTGTAGTCGACGCCGGTCTGATAGTCGATCGCGGTGAGCGAGCCGTCGAGCTGAACGACGGTGGCGCAGCGGGTGTTCCGGGTGCGCAGCTCCTGTGCGATCGCCACGATCTCCGGGCCCCAGGTGAATCCGAGCGTATCGGTCGGCTGGAGGCGGCGGCCGAGCAGCGCGGCCGCCGCCCGGCCGAGTGCCTGTGTGCCGGAGGCGGATTCGGCGAAGACCTGGCCGAGCACCACCGCCTCGGTGAGCCGGTAGCGGCGCTCGAGGTCGCGTTCGAGGTCGGTGTGCACGGTGGCCCGCAGGTCGGGCGGGACGTTGATCTCGATCCGGACCAGGCCCTGCGCCCTGGCCTTTGCGACCAGTCGTCCGGCGGTGGGACGCGAAACGCCGAGCTTGGCAGCGATTTCCGCTTGGGTCGCGCCCTCGAGGTGGTAGAGCTCGGCGGCCCGGAGGGCGAGCCGCACATCGTCGGGCGGCGGTGCTTCGTGCGTCACAGACATCCTTAATCGTGACCACAGCCTCGGCAGTGAGCAAATGCTCAGAAGCTGAACTATTGCTCAATACGGTATCATTCGAAATGTGATGCACGCAACACTCGTTGGGGTCGCCCGGTGACCCCGCTCGGCAGGGGAACCCTGCCCGAACTGGCCGCGACGGTCTCTGTCCCCGGCTACGACCGCTCCGAAATTCGCACCGGCATAGTGCATTTCGGCGTCGGCGGCTTCCACCGCGCGCATCAGGCGCGCTATCTGGACCTGTTGCACGAGCTGGGCGCCGCACGGGAATGGGGGATCTGCGGCGTCGGCGTGCTGCCCGCGGACCGCCGCATGCGCGATGCGCTCACCGGGCAGGACTGCCTGTACACGCTGTGCGTCGCGGAGGGCACGGATGCGTGGACGCCGCGGGTGGTCGGCTCGATCATCGAATACCTTTACGCACCAGACGATCCCGAGGCCGTCATCGAGAAGCTGGCCGGCCCGGACATCCGCATCGTCTCGCTGACCATCACCGAGGGCGGATACAACTTCGTCGCCGCCACCGGGGAATTCGATGCGGCGAATCCGGCGATCCTGGCCGATCTGGCGCCGGACGCCGTGCCCGCCACCGTATTCGGCCTGGTGACCGCCGCGCTGGCCCGCCGCAGGGCGCGCGGCCTCGCGCCGTTCACGATCATGTCCTGCGACAATATCGCGGGCAACGGCGATGTCGCCCGGCGCACCTTCACCGCCTTCGCCCGGCTGCGCGATCCGGAACTGGCCGAATGGATTTCGCGGGCAGGCGCATTCCCCAACTCGATGGTGGACCGGATAACGCCGGTCACCACCGCGCCGATGATCTCCGAGCTGGCCAGGCGCTACGGCGTCGACGACGCGTGGCCGGTGCTGACCGAACCCTTCACCCAGTGGGTGCTGGAGGACCGATTCCCGTTGGGCAGGCCGGAATTCGAGCGGGTCGGGGTGCAGGTCGTCGACGATGTCGCGCCGTACGAGTCGATGAAGCTGCGGCTGCTGAACGGCAGTCATCAGGCGCTGGCCTACCTCGGCCATCTCGCCGGATACCGGCTGGTGCACGATGCCGTGGCCGATCCGGCGTTCGCGCGCTTCGTATCCCGCTACATGGCCGCCGAGGCGCTGCCGACACTGCCGCCGGTCCCCGGTATCGATCTGGCGGCCTACCGGCGCACCCTGCTGGAGCGGTTCGGCAATGCCGCCATCGGGGACACCATCGCCCGCCTGGCCACCGACGCCTCCGACCGCATACCCAAGTGGGTGCTGCCCGTGGTGCGCGACCAACTCGCGCTCGGTGGTGAAATAGACTGTGCCGCAACGATCATCGCGGGTTGGGCGCGCTACTGCACGGGTATCGACGAGCAGGGCGAACCGATCGAGATCGTCGACCCGCTGCGCGAGCGGCTGGTCGCGGCGGCACGCGCGCAGAGCGACGATCCGGTCGCATTCCTCGCCGACCGTGAACTCTTCGGCGATCTGATCGATGAGCCGCGATTCGTGGCCGCCTACCGGAAGGCGTTGGACTCCTTGCTGACTCGCGGTGCGCGGGCAACCGTGCTCGCGCTGGCCGTCGCGGCCGACAGCGCGGTCGTCCCGGCCATGGAGGACTAGGCCAGGTACCGCCCGTACCAGTCGAGGACGCGGCGCCACGCCTCGCTCGCCGCGGCCGGGGCGTAGCGCGGGCCGGTGTCGTTGAAGAAGGCGTGGTCGGCATCCGGTGCGACGAATGATTCGTGTGGCACACCGGCTTTCGTCAGCGCGGCCTCCGCCGCGGGCCTGGTCGCGCCGACTCTGGTGTCCAGCGCGCCGTAGATGGCGAGCACCGCGGCCTTCGACGCGGACAGATCGCCGTTGTCCGGGAACGGTCCGTAGAACGGTGTCGCCGCGGCGAGTTTCGGCCCGCCCGCGGTCAGCAGCAGCCAGACCAGACCGCCGCCGAAGCAGAAACCGGTGGCGCCGAGCTTCTTACCGGGCGTCCGCCGCTCGAGCTCGTCGACGCCCGCGCCGAGGTCCGCGACGAACCGGTCGGTGGGGATCTTGCTCAGCGCCGCGGTGGCCTGCGCCGGATCGCTGAATTTATCGGTGCCGCCCTCCTCGGAGAGCAGATCGATGGCCAGCGCGGAATATCCGGCGCCCGCGAAACGCCCGGCCACCGAACGGATGTGATCGTTGAGGCCGCGGTTCTCGTGGATGACGAGCACCGCGCCGCGCGGCTGGGCCGCCGCTGCCCAGGCGCCCTGTAGGGTGCGATTCTGCGGACCCTGGAACGTGATCGGCGTCGTCGGCACCGCGGCGGCCATCCCGGGTGGCCCGGAAGTTGTTGTGGCAGTTGATGTTCGGCCGGGGCTCGGCGACCCACCGTCCGACGAGCACGCGGCGAGCAGTGCGGCCGCGGCCGGGACGCCCATGCCGAGCAGGCCGAGGCGGCGCAGCGCCTCCCGCCGGGTGAGGATGCCATCGGCGTGATCGGCGGCGATTTCCTCCGCGATATAGCGCTGCAGCGGCGTCATGGATCCAACCTAGGCCGGAAGCCGTGTATACGCGTGACTTCCGGACGAATCTGCGAGCGCGCTGTGAGATTCCTGTGCCCGCGGGCCGATTTGCTATACGGCGCAAGACACTTCCGGTCGGGTGTTAGCATTAGCTGAATGGTGTCGGCCGCGTCGGCGGCCCCGTCTCGGGGGAGAATCACGTGTTCGACTTGTATTCCGGGCTGCTCGCGCTGTGCGGACTGGCCATGCTGTGGGTCGCCGTCAGCGGTACGGCCCCGGCGCCGATGATCTTCGCCCGGTCCGCCGGGCGATCCGGCTCGGCGGCATAGCGCCGTTGGGGGAGTCGTCGCGCCCACCACGGGGGCGGGCGCGACGATCATCGGTTCCGCAAAATTCCATTCCTGATCGAATTGCGCGCTCGTTGCCGCATTCGGCACATTCGGACCGGGAAATCGTGATCTTTCCGTCGGCACCGATATGCGGGAAAACGTTGATCTTTACCGCCCGAAGGTGAATACGTGCTCGTTCGGTGCGACGGTGCTGGTGCGGACCACGTCATCCGTGATATCGAGAACCCATGAAACCGACGCGTTCCTCCTATGACGTGGTGATCGTCGGCGGCGGCCACAACGGCCTGGTGGCCGCGGCATATCTGGCGCGGGCCGGGCGATCGGTCGCGGTGCTGGAGCGGCAGCCGCGGACCGGCGGCGCCGCGGTGTCCGCGCGACTGTTTCCCGGCGTCGATGTGCGCGTGTCGCGGTATTCGTACCTGGTAAGCCTGCTGCCGCGCCGGATCGTCGACGACCTCGGGCTGCGATTCGCCACCAAGCGCAGGCGGATCTCGTCCTATACGCCGGTGGGCTCCGGCGGGTTGCTCGTCGACACCGCGTCCGCGGCGGGCACCCGCGCGAGCTTCCGCGCGCTCACCGGCTCGGACCGGGATTTCGACGCCTGGCGGCGCTTCTACGGGATGACGCACGAGGTTGCGCGCCAAGTCTTTCCGACGCTCACCGAACCGTTGCCGACCCGCGCCCAACTGGCGGGCCGGGTGGGCGATCCGGACGCGTGGGCGGCGCTGTTCGAGCGGCCGCTCGGCGAAACCATCGAGGCGACCTTCGTCGACGATACGGTGCGCGGCGTCGTACTCACCGATGCGCTCATCGGAACCTTCACCGACGCACACGATCCGGCGTTGCGGCAGAACCGCTGCTTCCTCTACCACGTGATCGGCGGCGGCACCGGCGATTGGGATGTGCCGGTCGGCGGAATGGGCGCGCTCACCGACGCGCTCGCCGATGCCGCGCGCGCCGCGGGCGCGGAACTGGTGACCGACTGCGCGGTGGACGCGATCGAAACCGGCGGCGCCGCGGCGGAGGTGCGCTTCGACGGCGGCGCGGTCGGTGCCGGGCATGTGCTGGTGAATGCCGCGCCGCACGAGTTGGACCGGCTGCTCGGCCGGACACCGGAGCCGAAACCCGAAGGCGCGCAACTGAAGATCAATATGGTGCTGCGGCGGCTGCCCCGGCTGCGCGACACCGCCGTCGATCCGCGCGACGCCTTCGCCGGCACCTTCCACATCGCGGAGTCGTATTCCCAACTGGCACAAGCATATCGGGAGGCCGCGGCGGGACGAATCCCGGCGGCGCCGCCGTCGGAGATCTACTGCCACACCCTCACCGATCCGTCGATCCTGTCCGCCGAGGCGGCCGCGGGCGGAATGCACACCCTCACCCTCTTCGGCCTGCACACCCCCGCGCGGCTTTTCGCCGACGATCCTGCGGGCACCACCGACGCACTGGTGAAATCGACCATCGCCCAACTGGATTCGGTACTAGCCGAACCGATAGCGGACTGCCTCGCCACCGACGCGAACGGAAACCCCTGCCTGGAAGCGAAATCCCCGATCGATCTGGAACGCGAGATCGGCCTCCCCGGCGGCCACATCTTCCACCGCGACCTGGCCTTCCCCTACCGCACCGACGAAGCCGACGACCCGGCCTCCCGCTGGGGCGTCGCCACCGGCCTACCCAACGTATTCCTCTGCGGCGCAGGCGCTGTCCGCGGCGGCGGCGTCAGCGGCATACCCGGCCACAATGCCGCGATGGCGGTGCTGGAGTAGCTGTTCGACTACGGAACGCGGTTGCCGGTCTATGACATGACACCTAGATTGATCCCATGTCATCGAATCGTGGACGGTCGAACGCCGTTGCCGCCGACTACGACTGGATCAAGGGCGACGATCTATACGATGCGTTCTGCTTGACCCTCGTGCGCGGGGTCACTCCGCAGGAGTTCATGGACCGAATCGGTGCGCGGATTACGTTCGGCGCCCTACCGTTCGGCGCAGAGTTCACCGAGATCGCCTTCGACTGCTGGGACAAGTCGCAGGGCGATGTTCTATTCATCGGGGCGACCACAGTGGCCGGGGCCGGTGGCGACTGGACACTGGCGTTCGAAAGGAATGGTTACCTGGGACAGATTCTCGAACTCATGGCCCCGCTGTCAGCGGGGTCCAGACTGGTCACGGTTTTCAACAGCATGAACACCGGCGGCTACTTCCACTGGTTCGAGGACGGTGACCTCCGGCTGAGGTTCGAGGCCATATTCGCTTACGACCGCTGGGGCAGCACCCCGGACGCTTGTCTCGAGTACATGAAGCAGATCGGCTTCAACCTGAACGAGGACCGCGAAGACATCGGCCCGACCATCACCGCCGCGCTCGCTCTGGCCGAACGGTGCACCGGAGTCCGAGTGACCGACGACATGCTCTACGGAGCGGACTTCCTGTGCGGTACGGCCCGCGATCCGCGCCGGACCTGATCATTTCGATCAGGTCGCCACACGCGACCACGAAACGGCTCACCGGCCGACATCGCTCGGACTCCGGCATCGGGAAGCTGGTTATCAGTTGTTTCCGAACTCGGTTACCGTGCAGCGGCTCTCGGTCGGCGTCAGAGTGCACGGCCGTTGCGGGACTAAGACGCGGTACGTCCGCCGATCCGGCGGGTGAGGTTATCCGCCGTCGCGCGGACTCGGGTGGCCAGTGGGGTCCAATCGAATTCGCATGGATCGCCGTCGCAGTGGTGGCGCAGGGTGACGCTGATGGCGGCGATCGGTAGGTGTCCGTGATCGAATACCGGGTAGGCGACCGAGGCGAATCCCGCTGTGACATGGCCGTCTTCGCAGGCCCATCCGCGTCGTCGTTCGGCGGCCAAGGTCTGGCGCAGCTGGGACAGGCTGTGTGGGCCGCGGTCGGTGCGGCGGACGAACGAGGATGCCGACGGGTACAGCGCGCGCACGTGGGCGGCGGGGAGGTGCGCGAGGATGGCGCGGCCCGAGGCGGTGAGGTGGGCGGGCAGCCGGACGCCGACATCGGTGACCAGCGTTTCCGGCCGGGCGGGGCGCTCCTTGATCAGGTACACCAGCTCGTTGCCGTGCAGCACGCCTAGGTGCGCGTTGTGGCCGACCTGTTCGACCAGCTCCCGCAGCAGGGTGCCCGCCAACCGCTCCAGCGGATCGTGGCGCAGGTAGGCCGAGCCGAGTTCGAAGGCGGCGATGCCGAGTCCGTAGCGGCGTTCGGCGGGCAGCCTGGTGACGAACCGGGTCCGCTCCAGCTCGGCGAGCAGGTGATATGTGGTCGAGCGCGGGAGCTCCAGTTCGCGGGCGATGGCGGAGGCCGAAACCGGGCCCGCCTTGCCCGCCAGCAGTTGCAGCACCGCGAGACCGCGCCGCAGCGCGGGGATATCGCTGCTCGTACCCATGGTCTTCTCCTCATCGAGTCTGGTATTCCAGACTAATTCCGGCGTGGCCTGATACTGCACGCACCCTCGCAAGGGTGGAATAGACCGCATGCCGGAAACTGCGCAGTTAGCAACCGTGGCCGTTGACGGGCCGCTGACCAGGGACAGCGTTGTCGCTGTCGCCCGGGCGGGTGCGAAGGTCCAGATCAGCGACGCGGCCGAGCGGCGGATCGCCGCGGCCCGCGCGCACGTCGACGCGCTGGCCGCCGGTACCGCGGCCACCTACGGCGTGTCCACCGGATTCGGCGCGCTCGCCACCCGGCACATCCCGCCGGAGAGCCGGGTCGCGCTGCAACGCTCGCTCATCCGCTCCCATGCCGCGGGCGCCGGACCCGCCGTCGAGCCGGAGGTGGTGCGCGCCCAGATGCTGCTGCGTCTGCGCACAGTGGCCACCGGGCACACCGGGGTGCGGCCGGAGACGGCCGCCGCACTCGCCGCGCTGATCAACGCCGGGATCACGCCGGTCGTGCACGAATACGGATCGCTCGGCTGCTCCGGCGATCTCGCGCCGCTGGCCGCGGTGGCGCTGGCGCTGATGGGCGAGGGACAGGTCACCGACGCGGCAGGCGAGCTGGTCGATGCGGCGACGGCGTTGCGCGCCAACGGCATCGAACCGGTCACCCTGCACGAGAAGGAGGGCCTCGCGCTCACCAACGGCACCGACGGCATGCTCGGCATGCTGGTGCTCGCCGTCCACGATCTGCACGCGCTGCTCGATATCGCCGACCTGACCGCCGCGATGAGCGTCGAGGCGTTGCTCGGCACCGACCGGGTCTTCGCCGACGACCTGCAGGCGCTGCGCCCGCATCCCGGACAGGCGCGGTCCGCGCGGCGAATCCGGTTGGCGCTGGCCGATTCTCCGATCGTGGCCAGCCATCGCGGCCCCGACTGCAATCGGGTGCAGGACGCCTACTCGCTGCGCTGCGCGCCACAGGTGCACGGCGCGGCCAGGGATACCGTCGCATACGCCGAATCGGTCGCCGAGCGCGAAATGGCCTCGGCCGTCGACAATCCGGTGGTGCTGGCCGACGGACGCCTGGAATCCAACGGCAATTTCCACGGCGCCCCGCTCGCCTATGTCCTGGATTTCCTGGCGATTCCGGTCGCCGACGTGGCGAGCATGGCCGAGCGCCGCACCGACCGGATGCTGGATGTCGCGCGCTCGCACGGACTTCCGGCCTTCCTGGCCGCGGATCCCGGCGTCGACTCCGGACATATGATCGCCCAGTACACCCAGGCCGCCGTGGTGAGTGAGCTGAAGCGGCTGGCCGTACCCGCCTCGGTGGATTCCATCCCGAGCAGCGCGATGCAGGAGGACCACGTCTCGATGGGCTGGTCGGGCGCGCGCAAGCTGCGCCGCGCGGTGGATGGTCTCACGACCGTGCTGGCCATCGAATACCTCACTGCCGCACGAGCTTTGGACATGCGCGCGCCGCTGCGGCCCGGTCCGGCCACGGACGCGGCCGTGCGACTGCTGCGCACCAGGGTGGACGGGCCCGGCCCGGACCGGCACCTGGCGCCGGAGATCGCCGCCGCCGAGGAGCTGATCCGCTCCGGCGAGCTGCGTGCCGCGGTCGCCGCCTATCTCGACTGATTCGTTGAATACGCCTGAAACGGAGGCACTTTCATGACACGGACGGTGCGCGCGGCCCGGGGGCCGCAACTGACCGCCAAGAACTGGCAGACCGAGGCCGCGCTGCGGATGTTGCACAACAATCTGGATCCCGAGGTCGCCGAGCGCCCACAGGATCTCGTGGTCTACGGCGGCACCGGCAAGGCCGCACGGGATTGGGCCAGCTTCGACGCCATCGGCCGGGCGCTGACCTCGCTGGACCAGGACGAGACGCTGCTGGTGCAGTCCGGCAGGCCCGTCGGCGTATTCCGCACACACGAGTGGGCACCCAGGGTGCTCATCGCCAACTCGAATCTCGTCGGCGATTGGGCGAATTGGCCCGAATTCCGCAGGCTGGAGGCGCTCGGCCTGACCATGTACGGCCAGATGACCGCGGGCTCCTGGATCTACATCGGCACACAGGGCATCCTGCAGGGCACCTATGAAACCTTCGCGACGATCGCCGACAAGCGTTTCGGCGGAACGCTTTCCGGCACGCTGACGGTGACGGCGGGCCTCGGCGGCATGGGCGGCGCGCAGCCGCTCGCCGTCACCATGAACGGCGGCGTCGCGCTGGTGGTCGAGGCGGACGCGGCCAGGGCGCGGCGCCGGGTGCACGACCGCTACCTCGACGAGATCGCCACCGATTTCGACGATGCCGTGCGCCGGGTTTCGGCGGCGCGCAAGCAGCGAAAGGCGTTGTCCGTCGGCCTGATCGGCAATGCCGCGGAGATGCTGCCGAAGCTGCTGGCCAGCGGGCTGGAGGTGGATATCGTCACCGACCAGACCTCGGCGCACGACCCGCTGTCCTATCTGCCGCGCGGCATAGCCGTCGAAGACTGGCCCGATTACGCGCTCAAGAAACCGGACGAATTCACCGAGCGGGCCCGTGATTCCATGGTCGATCACGTGAACGCCATGCTCGGCTTCCTCGACGCCGGATCCGAGGTATTCGACTACGGCAACTCGCTGCGCGGCGAGGCGAAGCTCGGCGGCTGCGAACGCGCCTTCGATTTCCCGGGTTTCGTGCCCGCCTACATCCGCCCGCTGTTCTGCGAGGGCAAGGGGCCGTTCCGCTGGGCGGCGCTGTCCGGCGATCCGGCCGATATCGCCGCGACCGACCGGGCCATCCTGGATCTGTTCCCGCACAACGAATCCCTGCGCCGCTGGATCACCATGGCCGGGGAACGCATTGCCTTCCAAGGACTTCCGGCGCGCATCTGCTGGCTCGGTTACGGTGAGCGGCATCTGGCGGGGCTGCGCTTCAACGAGATGGTGGCCAGCGGTGAGCTGAAGGCGCCGGTGGTGATCGGGCGCGACCACCTCGATTCCGGCAGTGTCGCATCGCCGTACCGGGAGACCGAGGCGATGGCCGACGGCTCCGACGCCATCGCCGACTGGCCGCTGCTGAACGCGTTGGTGAACACCGCGTCCGGGGCGAGTTGGGTATCCATCCACCACGGTGGCGGCGTCGGGATGGGCCGGTCCATCCACGCGGGTCAGGTGACCGTCGCGGACGGCACCGAGCTGGCCGCGCGCAAGATCGAGCGGGTGCTCACCAACGATCCGGGGATGGGCGTGATCCGGCACGTCGACGCCGGATACGAGCGCGCGGCCACGGTCGCGCAGGAGCGCGGGGTGCGAATTCCCATGCAGGAGCACGGATGAGCGCGGACAAACTGCTGACCGCCATCGAGGCGGTCGGCAAAGACACACGGCGCGGCGGATATTCGCGGCACGTATTCGATTTCGCCGAGCTGGAGCTGCGGGATTGGTTCACCGAGCAGGCGATCCGGCGCGGACTCGACGTGCACACCGACCGCAACGGCAATATGTGGGCCTGGTGGGGCGGACCGGGCCCGGACGCGGTGGTGACCGGCAGCCACCTGGATTCGGTGCCCGGCGGCGGCGCGTTCGACGGGCCGCTCGGCGTGACGAGCGCGCTGGCGGCGGTGGATATCCTGTCCGCCAAGGGTTTTCAGCCGTCGAAGCCGCTGGCGGTGGTGGTATTCGCGGAGGAGGAGGGTGGCCGGTTCGGCGTGCCGTGCCTGGGTTCCCGGCTGCTCACCGGCGCACTGGACCCGAACCGGGCCCGCGCGCTGCGTGACAGCTCCGGGACGACGCTGGCCGAGGCGGCCGCGGCGGCCGGGCACCGGCCCGACCTGTTCGGACCGGATCTGGAGGCGCTCGCGCAGATCGGCTGCTTCGTGGAACTGCATGTGGAACAGGGGCGCGGGCTGATCGATCTCGGCGGCCCGGTGGCCACCGGCAGCAGCATCATCGCGCACGGGCGATACCGATTCTCCTTCTCCGGCCAGGGAAATCACGCGGGCGCGACGCTCATCGGCGACCGGCGCGACCCGATGCTGCCCGCCGCCGCGGTGGTCGCCGCGGCCCGCCGGGTCGCCGCGGCGACACCGGATGCCAGGGCCACCGTCGGCCGCCTCGTGCCGACGCCGGGCGGCACCAACGTCATCGCGTCGACGGTGGATCTGTGGCTCGACGCCCGCGTCGCGGGTGCGGGCAATACCGCCGCGCTGGTCGAGGAGATCGCCACGGCGGCAAGGCGAGCGGCCGCGGACGAGGGGTGCGCGGTCACCATCACCGAGGAGTCCTACACCGACGACGTCGTTTTCGACGAATCGCTGCGCGGGCGGATGGACCGGGTGCTCGGCGGCATCCCGGCGCTGCCGACCGGCGCGGGACACGACGCGGGTGTGCTCGCGGCGCATGTTCCGTCCGGAATGCTGTACGTGCGCAATCCGACCGGGATCAGCCACGCCCCCGAGGAATTCGCCGAATCGGCCGATATCGAGGCGGGCGCGCAGGCGCTGGCCCGGGTGCTGGAGGAACTGGCCGGATGAGAGTTCGCCGCCGGAGCCATCCGAAATCGCCGACGTCACCGAATGCTGCGCAGTGCCAGGCGGAGTTCGTCCGGCACGCCGTGACGAACCGATGAGGGAGTGGGGCCGATGACCGTCTACTGGGCCGAATACGCCTGGCTGCCGACCGGAGTGGCCGAGGCGGTGACCATCGATATCGCCGGAGCGTCGATCCGGTCGGTCGCCGTTGGCACCGAGAAATCCGGAAAGGTGCTGCGCGGCTTGACCGTTCCCGGTTTCGCGAATGCGCATTCGCACGCGTTCCACCGGGCGTTGCGCGGCCGCACCCAGGGCGGGCGCGGCGATTTCTGGACCTGGCGCGAGCAGATGTACCGGGTGGCCGCACGGCTGGATCCGGACTCGTACTACCGGCTGGCCCGCGGCGTGTACGCCGAGATGGTGCTGGCCGGATACACCAGCGTCGGCGAATTCCACTACCTGCACCACGCGCCGGGTGGCGTGCGCTACGACGACCCGAACGCCATGGGCGCCGCGCTCGTGGCGGCCGCCGAAGACGCGGGCATCCGCCTCACTGTGCTCGACACCTGTTATCTCGCGGGCGGTTTCGGGCGCGAACTGAATGCGGAGCAGCTGCGGTTCAGCGACGGCGATGTCGGCGCGTGGGCCGAACGCGCGGCGGGCTTCAAACCCGAACAGGAACTGGTCCGCACCGGCGTGGCCGCGCATTCGGTGCGCGCGGTGCCCACCGGCGCGCTGCGCGTCGTCGCCGAACAGGGTGCGGGCCGCCCCACCCACGTCCATCTCTCCGAACAGCCCGCCGAGAACCGGGATTGCCTTGTGGCGCACGGCCGTACGCCGACCGCGCTGCTCTCCGAGGAGGGCTTCCTCGGGCCGGACACCGTCGCCGTGCACGCCACCCACGTCACCAGGCCGGATATCCGGTTGCTCGCGGGCACCGCGACTCGGGTGTGTTTCTGTCCGACCACCGAACGCGATCTGGGCGACGGTATCGGTCCGGCAAGGGAATTGGCCAGTGCTGGCGTGCGGCTGTGCCTCGGCAGCGACAGCCACGCGATCGTCGACGGTTTCGAGGAGTGGCGGGCGCTCGAACTCGACGACCGGCTGGCCGGGCACGCCCGCGGCCGCTTCGCGCTCGACGAGTTGTACGGCGCCGCAACGGCACACGGCTCGATCGGCTGGCCGGAGGCCGGGCGGATCGAGGGCGGCGCCGCGGCGGACCTGGTGACCGTCGACCTGGAATCCGTCCGCACCGTCGGCGCCGAACCGGCGGCGGCGCTGTTCGCGGCCACCGCGAGCGATATCCGCGAGGTGTTCGTCGCGGGCCGCCAGATCGTCTCCGGCGGCAGGCATTTGCTCATACCGGATACGGAATCCGTACTGCGAGAGGAGATTCGGGCGCTGTGGCAATCCTGATCACCGGAATCGGCGAACTGACCACGAATACCGAGGGCGGCCCGCTGCACGACGCCGCCGTGGTGCTCGACGGGGAGCGCATCGCCTGGATCGGGCCCGCGCAGGCCGCGCCCGCGGCCGACGAGCGGGTGGACGTCGGCGGCCGGGCGGTGCTACCCGGCTGGGTGGACAGCCACACCCACCTCGTCTTCGGGGGTGATCGGACCGCCGAATTCGAAGCCAGGATGTCTGGGCAGCCGTATCGCGCGGGCGGTATCGCGGTCACCGTCGCCGCGACCCGCGCCGCGAGCGATGCGACGCTTTCGGCGAATCTGGCCCGGCATGTCGCCGAGGCGCGCAGGCAGGGCACCACCTGCCTGGAAACCAAAACCGGCTACGGGCTCGATGTTCCGGGCGAACTGCGTTTGGCCCGCATCGCCGCCGAACTGGCCGACGAGGTCACCTATCTCGGCGCGCACCTGGTGCCCGACGGTATGGACGCGGATGCCTACATCGACCTCGTCTGCGGTGAAATGCTCGACGCCGTAAGGCCTTTCGTGCGCTGGGCGGACGTGTTCTGTGAGGTCGGCGCGTTCGACGCCGGACAATCCGAGCGGGTGCTGCGCGCCGCCGCCGCGAGCGGGCTCGGCCTGCGCGTACACGGCAATCAGCTCGGGCCGGGGGCCGGCGTACAACTCGCCGTGCGGCACAACGCCGCAAGCGTCGACCACTGCACCCACCTCACCGACGCCGATATCGAGGCGCTGGCCGGTTCGGACACCGTCGCCACCGTGCTGCCCGCCTGCGACCTGTCCACCCACCAGCCGCTGGCCCCCGCCCGCGCCCTGCTCGACGCGGGTGCGACGGTCGCGCTCGCCACCAACGCCAACCCGGGCAGCTCCTACACCACCTCCATGGCCTACTGCGTCGCCACCGCCGTACTCCAAATGGGCCTGTCCGTCGCCGAAGCCGTGTACGCCGCCACCGCCGGTGGCGCGAAAGCCCTGCGCCGCACCGACGTCGGCGTTGTCGAGGTGGGGGCGCGCGCGGATCTGCAAGTGCTCGCCGCCCCCTCGGTCACGCATCTCGCGTACCGGCCCGGTGTGCCGCTGACCATCGCCGTCTGGCGAAAAGGTGAGCGGCTGAAGGATTTCGGGCCTACCGTCGAGTGATCCGCGACCGGAGTCAGCTTTTGCAAGGGAGGGCAGTACGACGGGGTGATCCTCGACGTCGAGCGCGGCAATTAAATCGTGTCGGCATTTCTCGGGCGCGAGTTCGGGACGTGGCTGGACTTCCGGGCTAGCTTTTCTGGAGCGTGCCTCTAATGTCGCCGACGCCACCTGCGGTGGTATAGGCCAGCGAGCCGTCGGGCTGTAGGACGACCGTCGACGTCTCACCCTCGTCGTGGCAGCCGAACGCACCACGGAGCCCGCCGGTCAGTCTCGCCGTGAAGCTGAGTTGGCGCTCGGTGGCGGCGGTGAGCGTCTCGGCGCGTTCGCATTTCGCGCCGGACAGGTGGCCGGTGTTGGACGATGTTGCGACCTCCGCGCCGACATTGCCGTCCCGAACCGTGAGCACGATGTCGAAGACCGCCAATGCGTCGCTGGCGGTGCCTTTCCATTCGCCGACAAAGGCTTGCGGTACCGATTGAACCGGTTGTCCCGCAGGCGATGACGCGGCGGCGGTGACCGGCGCCGCGGTGGTTCCGGGCGCCTGAGTCGCAGTGCTGGTGGAACCGGCAGACGAACCGCCCGTCAAATGAGAGCCGACCACGAAGGCGGCCACGGCGACGGCTGCCGCCACCACGGCGGCACCGGCGATCACGGCGGCCCGGAGTCGGGCCGAATGGGGTGCAGCGGGTGGGGATGCGGGTTGGTCCGAAGGTTGAGGTCGGCTGGGCGGATACTGGTTGATCGAACCGAGCGTGGTGTGGAAACCCGGTGTGCCGGTGTCGGATCGAGACTCCACCGGATTCGAGTCCGGCCAACCCGTAACGCGCTGTGGCGCGGCGATGGGAACGCTCCGCTGGGTCGGCGCGATCCGGGACGAATCCGGTTGTGCCGCTTCGGGTTCGGTGGTGGGGTGCGGGCCGGAATCGAGGTCGAGCAGTCGGATGGCGCGGCGGCCGACCTCCTCGACGACCGGGCCGGGGAGCCAGCCCGCGGCGTCGGGGATGTCGAGGCGGCCGAGGTCGTCGAGTAATTCCTTTGTGGTGGGCCGGTTTTCGGGGTCCTTGGCGAGGCAGGCGGCCACCATCGGGCGCAGCCGGTCGGGGAGCTGTTCGAGGCGGGGATCCTCGTACATCACCCGCCACATCAGCTGCATGGTTTCGGCGGTGCCGAACGGACCGTGCCCACTGGCCGCGAATACCAGCACACCGGCGAAGGAGAACAGGTCGCCCGCCGGGCCGACGGGTTGACCGGTGATCTGCTCGGGACACATGAATCCCGGTGAGCCGATGACCTTTCCGGTGGTGGTGAGCGCGGCGTCGGTGACGGCGCGGGCGATGCCGAAATCGATCACCTTGGGCCCGTCGATGGCCAGCAACACATTCGACGGTTTCAGATCGCGGTGCACGATACCGGCCGAATGGACCGCGACGAGTGCCTCCAGCAACCCGCGGGCGAGCACCAGCAGCGTCGATTCGCCGAAGACGCCGAACCCCTCCACCGCGTCGGAGAGCGACAGCCCGGCTACGTAACCCGTTGCCAGCCAAGGCGGTTCGGCGTCGACGTCGGCGTCGAGCACGGGTGCGGTGAACTGCCCGCCGACCAGCCGCGCCGCCGCGACCTCGCGCCGGAAGCGCTCCCGCGATTGCGCGTCGGCGACCAACTCCGGCCGCACCACCTTCACCGCCACGGTGCGCCCGCCGGCATTGCGGCCCAGGTACACCCGGCCCATGCCGCCGACGCCGAGCAGTCCGAGTAGCCGATAGTCGCCGATCCGCACCGGATCATCCGCCCCGAGTGGTCGCATCGCGCACCGAACTCCCTTCGCACCGAACAGTGGAAGGCTACCGACCCGCCCGCCGATCCACCTAGTGACCGGCCGCCCGGCAACATCACGGTTTTCTCATGGACGACCCGAGATGCTGTTGCGCGAGACGTTCCGAGAGGCGGAACGCGAGGGAAAGGGATTGTTCATGAAGCGGATGTTCGTGGTTGCGGTGGCGGCGGTCGCGGTGCTCGGTGTCGGGGCCTGCTCGGGGAAGTCCGACAGCAAGACCGCGGCACCCACCACCAGCGCGGCGACCTCGGCCAAGGCCGCGCCGGCGAGCGCACCGGCCAATGCCGCGAAATCCGCGGGCACCAAGCAGGCGTGCACCGATTCGGAGGCGGCGTTCAAGGACTTGGCGGGTAAGCAGGACGAGATCAAGTCCGAGGCGGCGGCGGGCAACTACGAGGCGGTCCAGGCCTACTACCAGAGCTTCACCGCTCGGATCCGCAAGTCCTCCGGCGTCGCCGACGACGCGACGGTGAAGAACGGGTTGGAGTCCATCGCCAAGCTGGGTGACGCCGTTGTACACGCCACCACCACCGATGAACTGAAGGACGCCCTGATGAAATTCGGCACGGCCGCCACCGGCGATCAGTTCGACAAGATCGGCGCGATCTGCGACGCCGCCTGATCGCTGTATCTGAAAATCACCCCACCTCCAGCGATAGCAAGAAGATTGCTATCTTCTCGTGCCGAGCTCGAATTACCTACTGGCGGCGGAGTGGTCGAGGAGGACCATGGCTTCGAGGCGTGGTGCGGTGCTTGCGGTGCTCGTCGTGGTGCTGGCCGGATACGCGGTCGGCCCCGCGGCATCGCAGGATTCGACGGTGCGGGACAGGGCGGGGCAGTGGACGGCCGCGCACGACGGGGCGCAACAGTATCCCGACGTGCACATCGACTGGGATGTCCCGATCCGGATGAGCGACGGAATCGTGTTGAAGGCCAACGTGTATCGGCCGATCGACGAGTCCGGCGCGATCGAGGGCCGTCCGCTGCCCACCATCGTCAACCTCACCCCGTACACCAAACTCATGACGAACCTGATCGATTCGGCGCTCGCCGCGCCGAATCTGCGGCCGCTCGTCATGGATCTGGTGCACCGGATCAACCTGTCCGGCACGCCGTTCAGCGGATTCGGCGATCTGTTGCACGCGCTCGACGGCGGCACCGTGCAGACCGTACTCGGCGTGGACCGCAACCTGATCCGCAGCGGATACACCGAGGTGGTCGCGGATGTGCGCGGTACCGGATTCTCCCAGGGCGCTTGGGATACGCTGGGCGCGCGCGAGCAACAGGACACCAGGGAGGTGCTGGACTGGGCGGCCGCGCAGCCGTGGTCCAACGGTAAGCTGGCCATGAGCGGCGGATCCTATGCCGGGATCAACCAGTTGCGCGCGGCCGAAAACGCCCCTGCCGCACTGAAAGCCATCTTCCCGGTGGAGCCGGGCAGCGACCTGATGCGCGATGTGGTCGCACCGGGCGGCGGTATCGGCACCACCTTCCTGCCGCTGTGGCTCAACAACGTGAACCAGCTGAAGATGCTGCCCGATGTGCGGTCGATGTTCGACGGCAGCTTCGACTGGTCCTGGCTTTCGGCCCGGATGGCCGATCCGACAACGAATTACGATCTGCTCACCGAGGCGCTGCTCACCCCGTCGCTGGACGAGCTGCCGTCGGCGCTCGCCGCGGCGCTGGACGCGACCAGCGATTTCCGGCAGGCGATCCTCGGACATCCGGAGCGAATCACCGTGCCCACCTTCGTATACGGCGGTTGGCACGATATCTTCGCCAACAGCGCGACCAAGCTCTACAACGCGATTCCATTGCCCGCCGGGCGCAAACAGCTGGTGGTGGGCGACACCTACCACGCGAATCCGGGCGCGGGCACCGGAGCCGGTGACGCGCCGCCGCGGCTCGACGTGCTGCAGCGGGCCTGGTTCGACAAGTGGCTCAAGGATATCGACAACGGCATCGGCGATTTCGGTCCGGTGACGGTGCACGAGCAGGGCGGCGACTGGAAGGGGTTGCCGCGCTTCCCGGAACCGGGCGTCACGCACCGCCGGGTGTACCTGACCGCGGCCGCGAGCGGTACCGCCGCCGAAAGCGGTTACGACGGTTCGCTTTCCGGTGACAAGCCGGGTGCGGCGAGCACGCTGACGGTGGCGCCGGGCCTCACCACCGCCTGCTCGCGCGACGCCGCGCAGGGCTCGGCCGGTATCACCGCGGCAATCGATATGTGTGCCAAGGATTCCCGGATCGCCGAACGCGGCGGGCTGACCTTCACCGGGCCCGCGGTCACCGAGCCGACGGTGATTTCCGGCCCGATCAACCTGCACCTGAACACGATGCACGACGCCACCGACGGATATTGGAGCGTCACGGTGAACGACGTGGCGCCGGACGGTGTTTCGGCGGTATTGAGCACCGGCCAGCTGACCTCGTCGCTGCGTGCGGTCGACGATCGGCTGAGCCTGAAATCGGATAACGGCGACTACACCGCGCCGTACAACCCGATCACCGTGGACAGCATGCTGCCCGTGCCGCCCGGACAACCGGTGACCCTGGACATCGCCGTCATCCCGACCCAGGCCGTGCTGCGGCCGGGTCATCGACTCCGGGTGGACGTCTTCGCCGGAAACTCCCCGAAATCCATGGCATTTCGGCCGATGCTGAACAACACCGAGCTGAAACCGCAACATCTGCTGCTGGATCCGGACGCGCCCAGCTTCCTCAACCTGCCGACCGACCACCCGGTCGTCTAGCGGCGGCGGCCCGCTCCAGCAGCAGCGCCCGCTCGGCATTGTTGGCGGTGAGTTCCGCGGCGCGAATGAATTCCGCCGCGGCCTCGCGCGGCCGTCCGGCCCGGGCGAGCAGGTCGCCGCGCACCGCGTGCAGCAGGTGGTAGCCGTCCAGCGCGCCGTTCGCCGCGGCGGCCGCCACCAGCTCGAGGCCGGCGGCCGGTCCGTGCACCATGCTCACCGCGACCGCCCGGTTCAGCTCCACGACCGGCGACGGAAAACGTTGTGCGAGAACGGCATACAGTCCGGCGATGCGCCGCCAGTCGGTCGCCTCCGCGCTCGGCGCCATGGCGTGCACGGCGGCGATGCCGGCCTGCAGCGCGTACCGTCCCGGGGGCACGCCACGGGTGCGCGCGGCGGTATGGGAGCGGGCCAGCGCGGCGAAACCGCGCCGGATGAGCAGCCGGTCCCAGCGCGACCGGTCCTGCTGATCGAGCAGAATCAGGTTCTTGCCCAACCCGTTTCGCGCTCGCGCCCGTGACGCCTGCAGCTCGAGCAGCGCGGCGAGCCCATGCGTCTCCGGCTCGTCCGGCAGCAACTGTGCCACCATGCGGGCCAGCCGCAGCGCGTCCTCGCACAGGTCGACGCGCAACCAATCATCGCCCGTCGTAGCGGAATAACCCTCGTTGAAGATCAGGTAGACCACCTCGAGCACCGAGTCGAGGCGTTCGGTGAGCGCGGCGCCGTGCGGCACCTCGTACGGGATGCCCTTGGCGGCGATGGTCCGCTTGGCCCGAACGATGCGTTGTGCCACAGTCGATTCCGCCACCAGGAAGGCGCGGGCGATCTCCTCGGTGGTCAGGCCGCCGAGCAGCCGCAGCGTCAGCGCCACCCGGGCAGGCGGGGCGAGCGCCGGATGGCAGGCGGTGAACACAAGCCGCAGCAGATCGTCCTCGATGGCCTGATCCGGATCGAGTCCGGCGGGCAGCTCCGGGTCGGCGCGCCGCTCGGTCAGCAGTTCGTGACCGAGCAGCGCGAGCTTGCGCGCCAAGGTGCCGCGCCTGCGCAGCCGGTCGATCGCCCGGTGCTTCGCGGTGAGCATGAGCCAGCCGCCCGGATTCGGCGGCACGCCCTCGTTCGGCCACTGCTCGAGGGCGGCGACCAGGGCGTCCTGCGCGAGCTCCTCGGCGGTGTCGATATCGCCGACGATCCGGGTGAGCCCGGCGACCAGCCGGGGCCACTCCATCCGCGATGCCGCCTCGGCGGCGCGCCGCGCATGTCCGGGCGACCGCTCGGTCATGCGTCAGCCCTGCTCGTCCACCTGGCGGATTTCCACCGCGACGGTCCATTCCGGTCCGTGGATGTCGAGGAAGCGCGAGGACCACTCGACCGCCTCCTCCTTGGATTTGACCTGCAGCAGGCTGTAGCCGCCGATGATCTCCTTGGATTCGGTGAACGGGCCGTCGAGCACCGTCTGTTTGCCGCCGGATTGCTCGATCCGGACGGCCTCTTCGATCGGGCGCAGTCCGGCCGTGTCGAGCAGCACTCCCGCCTTGGTCATCTCCTCGAGCACCCGGGTGACCTCGGCGATCAGCTTCTCGTCCGGTTCGGGCGCGGTGGTCGGGTCGAGCTTGATCAGCATCAGGTAGCGCATCGGAACATCCTCCGGTTTTCCTCGGTATTTGTCGCGGGCCGGTCGGCCCTCACCTCAACGCATCGAACGGGTGATCCGGAAATCGACATCGGGACAAAAGATTTTTCTGGGCGCTCAATTCGCCACCGCGAGCAACTGGGCGAGCTCGCGCCGGGCGTCGGCCGCCAGCGGCAGCAGCGGTGGCCGCGGGTCGCCCGCATCGATGCCGAGCTCGCGCAGTCCGGCCTTCACCGTGCGGGGCAGCCCGCCCCGCGACATGGCCGCGAAGAGCGGATGCAACCGCTCGAAGAGTTCGGCGGCCCCGGCATCGCCCGAGCGGAACAGCCGCCACAGCCGCACCACCGCCTCCGGCGCCAAACCCGGTGCGGCCGTGCACCATCCGGCCGCACCGGCCTGAAAGGCCTGCTGCACCAGCCGATTGCTGCCGTTGAAGAACGCCACCGCGCCGCCGCCGAGCTCGGCGATGCGGTACATCCGCGCGATATCGCCGCTGGATTCCTTGATCATGGTGATGTTGTCCACCTGCTCGACCAGCTCGACCAGGAATTCCGGCGACATATCGATGCCGGAGGTCGCCGGATTGTTGTATGCCATCACCGGCAGCGACACCGCCCCGGCGACCGCCGAAAAATGCTGGCGCAGTTCGGGTTCGGTCAGCTTCCAGTAGGCGATCGGCAACACCATGAGCGCGCTGGCGCCCAGCCGCTCGGCCAGCCGGGCGCGTTCGACGGTGGCGGCGGTGCTCAGCTCGGACGCGCCGACCACGATCGGCACCCGGCCCGCCACCTGCTCGACGCAGATCGCGGCGACCCGGCGCCACTCCTGATCGTCCAGGTAGGCGCTTTCACCGGTGCTGCCGAGCGGCGCGATCGCGTCGACCCCGGCGTCGATCAGGCGGTCGAGCAGGTGACGCAGCACGTTCTCGGCGACGGCGCCGGATTCGGTGAAAGGTGTTACCGGGTAGGCGACAACGCCGGACAACATGGTCATCGAGATCTCCATTCCTCGCCCCGATCATCCCGCGACGGCGCGTTCGGGCAGGATGGTCGGTATGGATTTGCGCATCTTCACCGAACCACAGCAGGGCGCGAGCTACGAGACGTTGCTGAGCGTGGCCAAGGCGGCCGAGGAATTCGAGTTCGACGCGTTCTTCCGGTCCGACCACTACCTGGCGATGGGCGGCGTCGACGGGCTGCCCGGCCCCACCGACGCCTGGATCACGCTGGCCGGCCTGGCCAGGGAGACGAAACGGATCCGGCTGGGCACGCTGGTCACCGCCGCCACCTTCCGGCTGCCGGGCCCGCTGGCCATCCAGGTCGCGCAGGTGGACCAGATGTCCGGTGGCCGTGTGGAATTCGGCCTCGGCAGCGGCTGGTTCGCCGAGGAGCACACGGCATACGGCATCCCGTTCCCGGATGACAAATTCGCCAGGTTCGAGGAGCAGCTGGCCATCATCACCGGACTGTGGGCGACCAAGGAGGGCGACAAGTTCAACTTCGACGGCAAGCACTACCAGCTCACCGATTCGCCCGCGCTGCCCAAACCCGCGCAGGAGCGCATTCCGGTGGTGATCGGCGGCACCGGTGCGGTGCGCACGCCCCGGCTCGCGGCGCGGTACGCCAGTGAATTCAATGTGCCGTTCGCCTCGGTCGAGGACAGCGCGCAGCGGTTCGACCAGGTGCGCGCCGCGGTGGCGAAGGCGGGCCGCCCCGCCGACGACATGATCTACTCGAACGCCCTCGTCGTCTGCGTCGGTGCGAACGACGCCGAGGTGGCGCGCCGCGCGGCCGCCATCGGGCGCGAGGTCGACGAGCTGAAGACCAACGGCCTGGCCGGATCCCCGGCCGAGGTGGTGGACAAGATCGGCCGCTACGCCGAGGCCGGATCCGCCCGCATCTATCTCCAGGTGCTCGATCTCACCGACCTGGCTCATCTGGAACTCGTTGCGAGCCAGGTGCAATCGCAGCTGTGAGGGCGTCGACGGCCGCCGCCTGGGTCGCGAAATTGGGCCGGTCGTCCTCGGCGACCGGCCCGCGCCAACGGAATCCGTACTCGTCGCCCCGGTCGCGTAGCGAATCGGCTTGGCGGGTAAGGAATTCCGCGGTGGCGGCGGTGGAGCGGCCGGTGTCGAGCAGGTCCCGGTAGGCGCGGACGAAAACGCCTTTGAAGGTCTCCACGTCGCGGCAGCCGGTGCCGGGACAATCGGTGGCGGCGGCCTCGACGAGGATGCCGTCCCGGATGAACGGCGAGCCGTCGCGGGTCGCGGCCGCGGCGATCCGGTCGGCCGCGGCGCGCGGGGCATCGTTGCCGGTGGCCTGATACAGCGCGACCAATCCGTCGATCAGCATGCCCTGGTCGTAGGTCCACCGGCGGTTTTCATCGTCGAGGACGCAGGTGTCGCCCGACCGGAGCAGATGGTCGTCGACCAGGCCGGACGGGTCGAGCAGAGCGCGGCCCGGTGCGGTTTCGAACCAGCTCCACGCCGCGGTGGCCCCGGCCAGATACCGCGCGCGGTCCGGCTGATCGACGCGGGTGCTCAGCCGCGCGGTCGCGGTCAGGTACAGCGCGTTGGTGATCGTATTCACCTGCTCCCACGGGCGCTGGTCCGGATCGATTCCGATACGCGCCCAAGCCAATCCGCCGCCGCAGAAGGTGGTCCGCTGGTCGTCGAGACCGTCGACGATCGTCCGCGCGGCAGTTAGGTAGCGCGGGTCGCGGGTGAGATCGAAGCCCTGGATCCAGGCCAGGGCCCACCACAGTTCGTCGTCGTTGTAGCCGGTCCTGCGGGGGATGCCGATGCGGGCGACGTCGCCGTGCCGGTAGGTCTCGTCGAGGTAGGCGAGGTATTGGCGGTCACCGGTGCGGCGCACGTAGCCGAGCACGGCGGTGAGCGCGTTCGCGCTCTGCCAGGTGCTGGCGTCGTTCTCCCAGAGCCCGGCCCGGTGGTCGTAGCGCTCCAGCAGCCGGTCGACGGCGCGCATATCCCGATCGGGCGGTGGATCGCCCGCCGCGGTCCACCGGGTGCAGCGGATCTCCGGCCGGTCGCCCGCGCGGCCGCAGGCGCGCAGCGCACTGCCCGCGTACCGGTAGTACCCGGTGTGTTGTGCGGTGTCCGGTGCGGAAATGCTTGTGGCGCCGAGGTTTCCGTCCTCGATGCGCTCCGGGCCGCCGCGATCGAGCCACACCGTATCGCCGGGCTGCCCGTTCTCGATGCGCGCCGACGCACCGCCGTCGGCCGTGCGCAGCGTGATGGTGCGCGACCACACCCGGACCCGCGGGTCGACGGTTCGCGTTCCGCCGACGGTCGCGGGATCGTCGCCGTCGCAGGGTCCGCGCACACAGCCCACCAGACGTTCGGCCAGCTCGCGCGCCGAATCCGGCCGCAGCACAAGGTAGGTCGTCAGTGCCAGCGCGAGCACGACGCCGACGGCGCCCCACCGCTTACTTCCGATCACGCCCGACACGGTATCGGTTCGCCGCGAACGGCATTCAGCTGCGCATCTCCTCGTCCAGTGCCGCGACGAACGCGTCGACGTCATCGGGTGTCGTATCGAACGAACACATCAGGCGCACCTCGCCCGTGTCCTCGTCCCAGACGTGGAACCGGTGACGTTTGCCCAGCCGTTCGATGACCGGCCGGGGCAAGAGCGCGAAGACGGCGTTCGATTCGACCGGCCTGGCGATGCCGACACCGTCGATCGCGCGTACTCCAGCCGCGAGCCGGGCGGCCATGGCGTTGGCATGGGTGGCGTTGCGCAGCCAGAGGTCGCCGCCGAGCAGCGCCTCGAATTGCACCGAGACGAAACGCATTTTGGAGGCGAGCTGGGTGCTGAGCATGCGCAGATATTCGATGTCGTGAATGTGCTCGGCTAGGACGAGCACCACCTCACCGAGGATCAGGCCGTTCTTGGTGCCGCCGAACGAGACGATATCGACGCCGGCGTCGGTGGTGAAGGCGCGCAACGGAACTCCGAGCGAGGCCGCGGCGTTGGCCAGCCGCGCGCCGTCGACGTGTACCAGCATGCCGCGCTCGTGCGCGTGCGCGCAGATCGCCTGGATCTCCTCAGCGGTATAGCAGGTGCCCTGTTCGGTGCTCTGGGTGATCGATACGGCCAGCGGCTGGGCGCGACGCTCGTTGCCCCAGCCCCACGCCTGCCGGTCGATGAGTTCGGGCGTGAGCTTGCCGTCCGGGGTCGGCACCGGATAAACCTTGATACCGGCCACTTTTTCGGCGGCGCCGCACTCGTCGCCGAAGATATGCGCGGTCTCCGCCGTGATCACCGCACCCCAGCGCGGCAGCAGCGCCTGCAGCGCAACGATATTGGCGCCGGTGCCGCTGAAAACCGGATAGGCCCTGGCCGTTTCGCCGAAGTGTCCGGCGAAGATCCGTTGCAGCGCGACCGTGTAGTCGTCGGCGCCGTAGGGCGGCTGATGTCCGCCGTTGGCGAGCGCGAGCGCGGCGAGTATCTCGGGATGCGCCCCGGCCCAATTGTCGCTGGCGAATTCGCGTACGGCGGGATTATGTCTGCGGATGGCATCGGTGGTTTCCACCCAGGCCACGGTACGCGGGGGCGGCCGACCACGATCAATTCCGTAGACTGAGCCGGAAATCGACCGAGGAGCCCAGTTGACCGATCTACCCAACCCGCTCGTTGTCGTGATGGGGGTGTCCGGGTCGGGTAAGACGACGGTCGGCGAGGAATTGGCGGCGCGGTTGGGCGTCGAATACGCCGAGGGCGACGATTTCCATCCGGCCGCCAACGTGGCGAAGATGTCCGCGGGTATTCCGCTCACCGACGCCGACCGCGCGCCATGGCTGGATCTCATCGCGGCCTGGCTCGCCGGGCACGCGGATCGCGGCGGCGTCGTCACCTGTTCGGCGCTCAAGCACGGCTACCGGGACCGGCTGCGCACGGCCGCGCCGCACCTCTTCCTCCTGGAGCTCGAGGTGCCGCGCGATGAGCTGCTGCGCCGATTGAACTCGCGCGTCGGGCATTTCATGCCCGCGAGCCTGCTCGACTCGCAATTGGCCGCGCTGGAGCCGCTGACCGCCGACGAGATCGGCGCGAGCATCGACGCCGACCGCCCACCAGGTGATGTCGTCGTCGAAGCGCTTGCGGCGCTCGGCGTTACCAGCCGATGATCGGCAGCGTGGCCCGGCTCACCCGTTTCCCGGTGAAATCGACCGCGGGAGAGCACATCACCGCGACGCTGGTCGACGCGCGCGGTCTCGTACACGACCGGGGTGGGCCGCATACACCGCGGACGGCGGGATCGCGAGCGGCAAGACCACCCGACGGTTCCGCAAGGTCGATGGGATGATGCTCTGGCGCTCAACGGTTTCCGCTGATGGCGTACTGCTGCACGCCCCCGACGGCGCCGCCTATTCGGTGCTGGACCCCGCGGCGTCGGCGGCACTGTCGGGGGCGCTCGGCCAGCCGTTGGAGCTGCGGCCCGAGACGAATATCGCGCATCACGACGCGAGCGGCGTCCACCTGGTCACCACGTCGAGCCTGCGCGCCGCCGCGGGTATCGGCGATGCGGAGCCGGACCACCGCAGATTCCGCGCGAATATCGTAATAGACACCGACGGAACGGGTTTCGTCGAAGACGGCTGGATAGGTGCGGTACTGGCCATCGGCTCGGAGGTGACCATCCGGGTCGGCGCGGGCATGCAGCGCTGTGTGATGATCGACCGCCCACAGGCGGATGTGACACCGGAAGCGCCGCTGCTGCGCGCGCTCGGGCGGTATCACGACACCGCGTTCGGCGCGGAGGCCGAGGTGCTCACCCCAGGCCGGATCGCGGAGGGCGATCCGGTGCGTCTGGTGCGCTGATCAGCGCTCGATGCTGGACGGCAGTGGGTGGTCTGGTTCCAGTGCGGGCAGGCCGTCGATGCTGGCCGCGTTGTCGCCGCCGATGCGCCTGGCGAAATCGTCGTCGGTGCGCCGGGTGTGGTATGCGTCGAGCACCGGGCGTTCGTCGACCAGTTCGAGATAGGGCACCGAGTATCCGCACGAGTCGGCGATACGGTCCACCGTGATGACGATCACCGCCCGGATTCCCGGATGTTGTAAACCGAAATGCGGTCGCAGCCGGTCGAATTCGGCGGAGTCCGGCCGAACCACCCGTCCGGTGCCGAACAGCCGCAGAATTCGCGATGTTCGGGTGAACGAGCAGAACATCACCGTGATGCGCCCGTTATCGCGCAGGTGCGCGATGGTTTCCGCGCCGCTGCCGAACAGATCCAGATAGGCGACGGTGTGGTCGCCGAGCACCGCGAAAGTATCGCGATATCCCTTGGGGGAGACATTGACTCGCCCGCCGTCGGAGGGCGCGGTGGCCACGAAGAACATCGATTGCCCCGCGATGAACTCGCGGAGCTTATCGTCGATTTCCGTGAATACCTTCGCCATCGATCACCCCTGTCCCGCTCGACCGGATTCAGACTAACCGACGCGGCAGCGGCACAATATGCGAGATAACTCTCAGCGAGGCGCCGGGCATACGGCGCTGGACACGTGTGGGATACACACCCCGCCCGCGTCGGCGATGAGCAGTCCGGCCCCGAAGACCAAGGCCGCCAACGCGATCGCCCCGAACACCAGCACCCACAGCAGTCCGGGCAGATGGGTGAGTCGTGCCAATTGATCCGCATCCGAATCTCGGGAGCCGCCCCAGCGCCGAGATCGGGTGCGCTGCAATTCGATTACCGGACGCAGCCCGGCGAACAGCAGGAACCACGCGCCGAGATAAGCGAATCCGGCCTGCAGCGTATCGGTGCCGAACCAGGAGACCGCGAAAACCGCGCCGCCGACCACGAATACGGTGAACAGCCCGTAGATGTTGCGCACCTTGATCAGCAGTGCGAGCAGCAGCACCAGCGTGACCCACAGCATGAGGGTGATCCGGTGCGCGCCGAGCAGCGCGGCGAAACCGAGCCCGATGAGCGCGGGCGCCGGATAGCCCGCCATGGCCGTCAGGATCATGCCGAGCCCGTACGGTTTCCCGCTCGACACCGTCAGCCCGGAGGTATCCGAATGCAGGGTGATGCTGTTGAGCCTGCGCCCGGTGAGCAGCGCGATGAACGCGTGCCCGCCCTCGTGGGCGATGGTCACCACATTCCGCATCACCCGCCACACCGGGCTGAAGCCGACGAGTACCAGCGCCGCGACGCCGGTCGCGGCCACCAGACCCCACGGCGGCGCGGTCTGGGTCGTCGTCAGCCGATCCAGGATCGAGGTCCCGTGCTCGACGAATTCCGCTCTGTCCACCGCCGCACCATAGCGGTCCCGGGGCCGCCATGGCAGGCCCGGCGGAATCCGGCCGCTCGGCGAAACCGGCTACGGTGGCGGAATGACTTCCGAGAGAGCCGGATTGGTGCTGGAACGCCGTCGATTGACCGGTTGGAGCCGGACCGCGCCGACGGTGGCCGCTGTCCTGTCGACACCGGATATCGACACCATCGCGGAAACGGTGCGCACGGCGGGCCCGCGCGGCGTCATCGCCCGCGGCCTGGGCCGCAGCTACGGCGATCCGGCGCAGAACGGCGGCGGCATCGTCGTCGATATGACCGCGCTGGATCGCATCCACCGCGTCGACCCGGACAGCGGGCTCGTCGACGTCGACGCCGGTGTGAGCCTGGACACGCTGATGCGGGCGGTGCTGCCGAGCGGGCTGTGGATCCCGGTGCTGCCGGGCACCAGGCAGGTCACCGTCGGCGGCGCGATCGCCGCCGACATACACGGCAAGAACCACCACTCGCACGGCAGCTTCGGCAATCACGTCGTCTCGCTCGACCTGCTGACCGCGGACGGTTCCGTGCGCACCCTGACCCCGGAAGGCCCGGAGGCGGAACTGTTCTGGGCCACCGTCGGCGGCATGGGCCTGACCGGCATCATCCTGCGCGCGCTGGTGCGGATGAAGCACACCGAGACCGCGTACTTCATCGTCGACTGCGATCGCACGAAAAACCTCGACGAGACAATGGAATTGCTCACCGGCGGCTCGGACGACGGCTACGAGTATTCGGTGGCGGTCCCGGACACGATCAGCACCGGTGCGCGCCTCGGCCGGGCGGGTTTCAGCAGGGGATCGCTGGCCAAGCGGGACCAGCTGCCGGCGAAGCTGCGGCGAGATCCGTTGCGGTTCAACGCGCCTCAGCTGTTCACGGTGCCGGACATCATCCCGAGCGGCATCGTGAACAACTTCACCAACCGGATTGGCGGTGAGGTCGCGTACCGCGTCTTTGGCAAACAGGGGCGCGGGGTGATCCAGAACATCACGCAGTTCCTGCATCCGCTGGATGTGCTGGGGGAGTGGAACCGGGCCTACGGCAGGCGCGGGTTCATGCAGTATCAGTTCTCCATGCCGTTCGGCGCGGAGGACCAGCTGGCCGATGCGGTCCGGATGATCGCCAACTCCGGGCATCGGTCGTTCCTGAATGTGTTCAAGCGCATGGGTCCGAGCAGTCGTGCGCCGCTGTCGTGGCCGCATCCCGGGTTCATGCTCAGCCTGGATTTCCCGCTGAAACCCGGACTCAACGAATTCTGCGCCGAGCTGGATGAGCGGGTGCTGGCCGCGGGCGGGCGGCTGTACTTCGCGAAGGAGTCGCGGGCGACACCGGAATTGATCCGGGCGATGTATCCGCGGCTGGACGAGTGGCGGCGGATCCGTGACGCCGTCGATCCGGAGCGGGTGTTCGTATCGGATCTGGCGCGGCGATTGCGGTTGGTCGCCTGATCTCGGGGACAGATCTTCGCTGTCCCATCTTTTGGGGGCATCCGCGTGATTGCCGAGCCGCCAAGGCTGACTGTAGTGTCGGATAGCTAGGGGCGGTTCGTCCCTAAAACAGGTGGCAGTGAAGGGTTTTCGTGGATGTCAGGCATAAGGAAGCCGATATGCGGGGTGGTTGCGGCGGTGGGCGCCGTGCTGCTGTTCGCGGGCTGTGGCAGCAGTTCGACGAGCAGTCAGCCGACTTCGAGTAGTGCGAAGGCGACGGCCACGGCCGCCGCGACCACATCCGCGGGGGGTGCGAACACCTCCTCGGGTGGCGAGAACCCTTCCGCCGGGGGCGAGAACCCAACGGCCGCACCGGCGCCCGCTCAGCCTCCGGCGCCCGCGCAGCCGCCCGCGCCTGCTCAGCCGCCTGTGACGGCAGCGCCCGAGGTCACGCTCTGGGATCCGTGCGAGATACCCGACACCGATATCACCAGACAGGGGTTGCGTACCGCCAGCAAGCAGCGGGACAAGTACCAGTGCACCTGGCAAGACGCTTTGAGCGACTATGAGGTGACAATCCTGTCCACCCCGACGACGGTGCAGGAAATGCTGAAGAACGGGCGCTACACGGGTTTCAGCCGGACGACGGTCGGCAGCGGCCGGGAAGCCTACCAATTCCGTGCGTCGCAGGATTCGAACAAGATCGGTTGCTACATCGGCATTCCGACGGCACACAGTGGCCTCGTCCTGTTCGTGGTGCGGAATCTGAAGCCCGAGGCCCTCGAACCGTGCGGCACGGCGCACCGTGCCGCAGATAACCTCATCGGGTATGTGCCCTGACCTGGACCGATAGCTGGAATGCGCGGTGCGGCAAGGATCTTCGGTTGGCCTCAGACCGTGACCAGCGCACCTGATTCCGCGGAACGCCGGGCCGCCGCCAGCACCCGCAGCGCGGCGACGGCATCCCGCGGATCCACCGGAACCGGTGCGTCATCGAGTAGGGCTGCGGCCATTTCGCGGTAGAACGCCGGATAGTCGCCGGGCAGGGTTTCGAGCGGCTGCGGGTCCGGTTCGGTCCCCAGCTGTCCCCAGCGTTCGGAAGGCAGTGTGCCCCAAGGTGTTCCGTCGCCGGGGCGGCGACCGGCCCGCAGGGCGTCCTCCTGCGGGTCCAAACCGTATGTGACATAGCCGGATCGGGAACCCAGAACCCGGAAGCGCGGCCCGAGTTGTGGCGTCACCGCGCTCATCCAGAGATGTGATCGCACACCGGATTCGTGCGTCAGCGCGACGAAAGTGTCGTCATCGGAACGGATTCCGTCGCGCCGCCGATCCATTTCGCAATACACCGTGCGCACCGGCCCGAACAGCGTCAGTGCCTGATCGATGAGATGGCTGCCGAGATCGAACAGGATCCCGGCCCCCTCCTCGGCCGCGCCCATTTCCCGCCAGCTGCCCTTCGGAATCGGCCGCCAGCGTTCGAAACGGGATTCGAAACGCGTTACGGCGCCGAGCTTTCCGCTTTCCAGCAGCCACCGCACGGTCCGGAAGTCGCCGTCCCACCGGCGATTCTGGAATACCGAGAGCGCGACGCCGGCTCGCTCGGCTCGTGTCAGCAACTGCTCGGCCTCGCCGACGGTGACGGCGAACGGTTTGTCCACCACCACCGGCAGTCCGGCGTCGAGCGCCCGCGCGGCGAGCGGCGCATGCGTTCGATTCGGCGTCGCGACGACCACCAGATCGATATCGTCCGGCCGGTCGAAAAGCTCATCGGCACTGGCGAATACCCGCACCCCCGGATGTTCGCGCCGCGCCTGCTCGGCCCGCTCGGCCGACCCGGTGACCACCGCCGCAACCCGCATGCGCGGTTCCGCGGCGATGAGCGGTGCGTGGAAAACCGATCCGGCGAGTCCGTATCCGAGGATGGCGACATCGATGGTGCGCATAATGCCGACGTTACGGCAAGCGAATCACCGGTTATCGCGGGGTGATCGGAACATGATGACCGGTCGATACCGTTCGGTTCGTGCAGGAGAATACGAAGCGGCGCGGCCCGCTGTGGTTCGCGATCGCGGTGACGGCGCTGGTCGCGATATTCGCGGCGAGCCTGGCCATGTACGAGGGCGGCCGGTCCCGCGCCGACACCGTGTACCGGGTCGGAAATACCGGCGAGCCGAATCGCGTCGATATCGACGTCTGGGTCGGCAAACTCGATCCGGCGATTCAGACCGCGACCGTGGAGGTGCTGGCGCAACCGCGCGGCGCGCTGGCCGACAGGTCGGGCTTCTTCGCGGCCGACAGCGTGCTCTACACCTCGGGACTCAAGGCCGACCCGATCAAAATCAAAGCGGGCGAACCGATTTCGGCCCTCGAACTCAAGGTGGCGGTGGCCGGAACCTTCACCGACTATCCGTTCGACAGCTATCGGACCACGCTGGCCTTCGACGTACTGCAGGGCGACAGGCACCTGCCGCTGACCGCCAGCGTGTCCAGCGGCGACACCTTCTTCACCCTCGAGGAGGCCCCGGCCGCCGATGGCGTCGATCTCGCGGTGCACGCGAAAAGGTCTTCTCCCGCGGTGTTCTTCGCGCTCTTCATCATGGTGCTGATGCTCGGTCTGGCCGTGGCCGCGGCGACGGCGAGCTTCTATGTGCTGCGCTGGCAGCGCGGTCTGATGTGGCCCGCCTGCTCGATGATGTGTGCCCTGCTGTTCGCGCTGGTCCCGCTGCGCAACGCGGTACCTGGCGGGCCGCCGATCGGCTCGATCATCGATTTCACCTCTTTCTTCATCGCCGAGGGCGTCATCTCGGTCGCCCTGGTCGCGTCCGTGCTGATCGGGTACCGGGTCGAGATCACGAAGGAACGTGCGCAGCTGCGGGAAGAGGCCCAGGGCGTGCAGTCGTTGGTGCGGGAGCCCGAGCTGCTCGGGACCGCCGCGGGACACCCGCGGTCGATCTTCGAACAGGGCATGCCCGGCGCGCCGACCGCTCCCTGGGAGCGGCGCGAGCGTTGACGAGATCCGTCGGCCCCGGCGAATCGGTCATTTCCGGCCGACGCGCGCCGGGCCGGACGGGGTGCCGAGAACGGGTACGGGGTCCGGTTTGCCGAGCGAACCGGACTCCTGGACCGGACTGCATAGTTTTACCCGGTAGTAACTCTTTACGCTTTTCGGTGGTCGATCAGCTTACTACCGGCGAGTAGCCATTGACCTGGACATCTGTCCATCAGACCTCGCAATTCGGGCGAGATGGGCTACTTTTCAGCTAATTCGACGTTATTCAAAAACCTCCGGAACCGGACAAATTTCCAGATAGTTACCGTGGCGAACGTCACGATGGCAATTTTCCAACCTGCCCGGAGGGGTACCAAACCGGCCGTTTTGTTCGCGATGACGTGGCGTTTTATGAAACGTTTACGATTCCGCCGCGGACCGGCCGAGATGCCGAATTCGACGGTCATTGTGACGCTGCACGTCGAACAATTAACCGACCTGCCTTACCGTCTGGAACGCACCCGATTCAACGCTGATTCGGCCTGTGATCGTTTGACGAACTCGGCACTGGTGAGTTCGTTTTCTACCGGAACGGACGGAGGCCGCACATGCGTGTGCCGCTGCAAACCGCGCTCGCCAAGAAAATAAGATCCGACGCCGCACGAGCGGCGGGAATTTCGGCGGATCGAGTAATTCCCCGGCTCTCCGCGGAAAATCTCGCCCGACTCCCGGAAACTGTTGTCCGGCCCGGATTCGCTCCCGAGAGCACCGGAATTCTGCACCTGGGTTGCGGTGCCTTCCACCGCGCCCACCAGGCGTTGCTCACCCAGCACGCCATGACGGCGGCGAACGATCCGCGCTGGGGTATCGCCGCGGTCGCGATGTCGCGACCGACGGTGGTGGACGCCCTGCGCGCGCAGGACAACCTGTACACCACGCTGCTGCACGATGACGACGACGCACAGGTGGAGGTGGTCGGCTCGATCACCGAAACCGTGCACGCCCCCACCGACCGGATCGGCGTACCCGCCCGGATGGCCGATCCGCGCATCAAGATCGTGACGCTGACCGTGACCGCCACCGGCTACTGCCTGTCCCCGGTCACCGGCCGCCTCGATATCGCCTGCGAGGCCGTGCATCACGACATCCGTTGCCCCGCAACGCCGATCACCCCGGTCGGCATGCTGGTGCGCGGCTTCGAGCTGATCCGGGCGCGCGGCGGAACGCCGCCGGTGGTGATCAGCTGCGACAACCTGTGCGAGAACGGCAGGAAGCTGCGCGCGGCGGTGGTCGAATTGGCCGGGCTGCGCGACGAGGCGCTGGCCGGCTGGATCGCCCGCAACGTGCAGTTCCCGAACAGCGTGGTCGACCGGATCGTGCAGCCGAGCACCCCCGCCGATCTGGCGGTGGCGCGCAACTGGCTCGGCGGTATCGAGGATCTCGCGCCCGTTTCCGCCGAACCCTTCATGACCTGGACCATCGAGAACTTCGACGGGGAGCGCCCGCTCTGGGAGGCCGCGGGCGCGCACTTCGTCGACGATGTCACCGACTACGAGCTGGCCAAACTGCGGCTGCTCAACGCATCGCACATGCTGCTCGCCTATGTCGGCGGCCTGGCCGGGTACCGGACCATCGCCGAGGCCAGCAACGATGACACCCTCGCCGCGCTGGCCCGCCAGTTCATGCTGCGCGAGCAGGGCCCGACGCTGGCGCTGGCGCCCGCCGAGCTGGACCGCACCGTCGACGGGCTGATCCGCCGCTTCCGCAATCCGGCGATCTGCCACGATATGACCAGGGTCGGCCGCAACGGCTCGGACAAGATGGTGCCGAGGGTGGTGAGCGCGATGTGCGAGAACATCGCCGCGGGCCGCCCGACCCCGGCCGCGACGCTGCTCATCGCGGCCTGGATCCAGTCGTTCGCCGACCGGCCCGGCGCCGTGCTCGAGGTGATCGACCAGCACGCCGAGAGCCTGAAAGCGGCGGCGGCGGAACCGGATCCGCAGCGCCGGGCCGGGAAGTTCCTGCGCCGCACCGATATATTCGGGACGTGGCCGGACCCGGACCGGGTGCGGCGCGAGGTCGGCGCCGCGCTCGCCGAATTCGGTCGCGACGGCGTCGACGCGACCGTGCGGCGCAGGCTCACAACGGAATTCGAAAGGAGTGTGGCATGACCGACGTGCGACCGGTGCGCGCCGTCGTCTTCGATATGGACGGCCTGCTCATCGATTCGGAGATCCTGGCGATGGAATCGCTGGTGAGCGCGGGCGCCGAACTCGGCTACGAGATGCCGACCGAGTTCTGCCGCAGCATGATCGGCGTGCCCGCCGACCGCTGCCGCCAACTCGCCGTCGAGTCGTACGGCGCCGATTTCCCGCTCGAAGCGTATTTCGACCTGCACGAGGTGCATCTGCGCGAATTGGTCGACGGCGGACGGCTGACCACCAAGGCGGGCGCCATCGAACTGTTGGACGAGCTGGAGCGCCAAGGGATTCCGAAGGGCATCGCCACCTCCTCGTCCCGGGTGCGGGCCGACCACCATCTCGAATTGGTCGGGCTGGCCGGACGTTTCGACGTCGTGGTCACCAGGCAGGACGTCACCAACGGCAAACCGCATCCGGAGCCGTATCTCACCGCGCTGTCCGCACTCGGCGGCGAGGTGGAAACCGCACTGGCACTGGAGGATTCGACCAACGGTTTGCGCGCCGCGCATGCGGCCGGACTGCGCTGCCTGCTGATTCCGGACCTGGTGCGCCCGACGCCGGAGTCGCTGGCCAAGGCGCACCGGGTGCTGCCGGATCTGTATCGCGCCATCGACTACATCGCCACCGCGAATCAGGTCACCGCCGGAATCCGTTGAGCCGGTAGCGAATCAGCGCTCGATCTTGCGCAGCAGATCGCGCAGCGCGGACAAATCGCCGGGTGCGAGCGCCGCCAGCGCGGGCGGCGCCGGATCCGGCGTGGCGTACGCGTCGGTCAGCGCCGCGCGTCCCCGCTCGGTGATGGTGACCAGTTTGCAGCGCCGGTTCTCCGGGCTGATCTCGCGCACCACCAGCCCCCGGTCCACCAGGTCGTTGACGACGACGGTGGTCGCCGGTTTGTCCATCATCGCCGCATCGGCGAGCTGGGACATGGTCAGCGGGCCCGAGCGCAGCCGCTTGAGCACGCGAACCCGGCTGAACTGCAAGCCCGTTCGCTCGGATATCGCGCGCTTCCATTGGTCGCGGGTATCCATCACGAGGTGGGTGAGCATGGCCCAGACCTCGTCGGAGGTGGGGGCGTCAGTGGACATCCTGGAGCACTTTCTGATCGAGCATCGGGGCGACCGCCGCCTGTGATCGGCGCGCCCATGCGGTATTCGCGACGATCCCGAGTATGGCGATGCCCGCGGCGCCCGGCGCGATCACCCACCACACACCGGTCGTGCCGAGTACGCCGCACAGCGCGACGCCGATGCTGACGCCCACCTGGCGGCTGGTGGATGCCACCGCGGCGGCCGCGCCCGCGCGGTCCAGCGGCATTCCGCTGACGGCCGCGGTGGTGATCGGCGCGTTGACCGAACCGAAGCCGATGCCGAATATCGCGAAGACGATGATCAACATCCAGATCGGCGTATCCGGGGTCAGCTGGGTCAGCGCGAGCGCGGCGACCGCCATGGCGATACCCGATACCAGCAGCGACGGCTTGGTGCCGAGCCGTCCGACGAGCCGACCGGACAGCGGCGAGGCCACCAGCGTCGCCGCGGCCATCGCGACATACAGCAGTCCGGTATGCACCGCCGAATATCCGCGCACCGTCTGCAGATACAGCGAACCGGTGAACAGGAACGCGCCTAAGCCCGCGAAGGCGAATACCGCGACGACGGTGGCCGAGGCGAACGGGACGCTGCGGAAGAAGCGCAGATCGATGAACGGATCCTTGCGCCTGCGCTCGTACCAGATGAACGCGGCGATGGCGGCGGCCGCGGCGGCGAACATCGCGGGCATCCGCTCGATCAGCCCGTAGACCAGCGTGAACATGAAGGCGATGGCCAGCAGCTGGCCGACCGGATCGATATCGCGCACCCGGTTCGACTTCGATTCCGGCACATAGACGGTGGTGAGCAGCACGGCGACGGCGCAGATCGGCAGGTTGATCCAGAACACCGACTGCCAGCCGAACAGATCGATCAGCCCGCCGCCGACGATCGGCCCGAGCGCCATCGAGATGCCGACCACCGCACCCCAAATGCCAACGGCGCGAGCGCGTTCCATCTTGCCGGTGAATACCGTTGTGATGATCGACATGGCCACCGGGTTGAGCATCGAGCCGCCGATGGCCTGCACGAAGCGCGCGGCGATCAGGATGTCGATATTCGGTGCGAGGCTGCACAGCAGCGAGCCGAGCGCGAAGGTCACCAGCCCGATCCGGAACAGCCGCCGCCTGCCGAATCGGTCGGCGGTGGCGCCGGCCAACATGAGCAGGCTGGCCAGGGTGAGGGTGTAGATGTCGATGATCCATTGCAGCCGGGGCAGCGGCGCGTGCAGCTGGTCGCGGATGGCGGGTATGGCGACGTTCACGATGGTCGCGTCCATGGAGGCGATCAGCAGGCTCAGACAGCAGGTGGCCAGGATGATCGCCTTGCGGCGCTGCGACAACCCCTCAACAGTTGTGTTCACACAATGATTGTGTAGTCACAACTGTTCCGAGCGCAAGGGCGCCGGTTCTTCAGCCGACCCTCAGAAAATCGGGGTGCGATCCGTAATAGCGTGGAGGAGTGGTCATCGCGAGATCCGATGGCTGAGGTGAAATACGTTGGGTAAGTGAGTGATTCGAGGAGAAGTCATGAATCGTCGGAAACGCGTCGGCGGCGCGCTGCTAGCCGCTGGAGTGCTCGGCGTGACGCTGGTCACCGGATTCGGCGCGGGGGCCGCGGCCGCCGATCCCGTCCAGTGCAATCCGCAAGCCCGCGCCCAGGCGCTGGCCCAGAGCAGGTCCAATGTGTCGGCGTATCTGGCCGGACACCCCGATGTGGCCGCGGAGGTGGCGAAGATCAAGGGTCTGCCCAAGGATCAACGCAAGCAGGAGCGTCACGAATACTTCCGCAGCCACCCGGCGGTGGCCAACGATATGAAGGCGGCGCTCCAGCCGATCCGGGACTACCGGCAGGCGTGCCATCCGAAGTGATCCGGCCCGCCCGCCCGAAGGAGGCGAGATGTGCGCGCGGGTGCTGGTGGTCGAGGACGGTGCGGCCATCCGGGCGGCGGTCGCGGCGGCGTTGCGCGACGCGGGCCACGAGGTGCTGGCCCGCCCCGACGGGCAGCGGCTCGAACACGATCTGACCGACTTCCGGCCGGATCTGGTCGTCCTCGACATCATGCTGCCCGGCCGCGACGGCTTCCAACTGCTGGAGGTGATCCGCCGCCGCAGCGCCGCCGGTGTGCTGATGCTGACCGCGCGCGACGCCGTTCCGGACCGATTGCGCGGATTATCCAGCGGTGCGGACGATTACGTGCTGAAGCCGTTCGTGCTCGCCGAACTCATCGCCCGGGTGGACGCGGTGGGGCGCAGGCTGGGCCGCATCGCGGCCACCGTACAAGTCGGCGATCTGGTGGTGGACCCGGACGCCGGCCTGGTGACCCGCGCCGGAACGCCGATCACCTTGACCCCCACCGAATTCGCCGTGCTGCGCCACCTCGCCGAACAGCGCGACCGCATCGTCACCAAAACCCAGATCCTCACGGCCGTATGGGGTTACGAGAACTACGACGACAATCTGGTCGAGGTCTACATCAGCGCGCTGCGCCGCAAGCTGGAGGCGCACGGCGACCGGTTGATCCACACGGTGCGCGGGCGCGGATTCGTCATGCGCGCCGATGCCGCCGAGCCGCCGGAGTGAGCCGGAGGACGTGATGACGCGCACCGGGGGCGCGCCGGTCGATAGCATCGGACGATGGTCGACGCCGATGGCCGCCCAGCCCCACCGCCAGCGCCTGTTCCGGGCGTCGCTGACGCCGGTTCGGATTCCGCGGCCGCGCCGAATGCCGCCGATCGCCGTTCCGCTCACTCGTCAGTTCCGGATGCCCCCGGCCTGGCGGCGCATGCGTCCGTGGTTGTGCCGGGTGCCGATGGTGCGCAGATGATCCGGCGGCCCGCGAGCCTGTCGACGGTATCGCTGCGGCGGCGGGTCACCGCGATCTCGGTGGTGCTGGTGGCGATCGCGCTCGCGGCGCTGGTCGTATTGGCGAACGCGCTGTTCGGGCTGGTCGCCGACCGGGGAATGAACGCGATCCTCACCGACCGGATGCGCGAGGCGCGGGAGCTGTCGGCGCGCGGTGTTCCGGCGCAGCAGTTGGTGTTCGAACTGGACCAGCGGTCGGTGCGCGCCCGGCTGGTGCTGCCCGACGGGCAGGTGCTCGGCAGCCTGACCGAGAAGCGAATCGCGCACGGCCAGACGATGACTCGCACCATCGAGCTGACCGGCCCGGCCATCGGCAGGGCGCGGCTGACGCTCGGCGTCGACACCGGGATACTCGCGGGCGCGCGGGCCCGGCTGTGGTGGCTGGTCGCGCTGTCCGGCACCGCCGCGCTGGTGGCGACGGCGCTGGCGCTGAGTATCGGCGTCGGCCGCGCGCTCGCGCCGCTGGACACCATGACCCGGCTGGCCCGCGAGATCGCGCACGGCCGCAGGGGAATTCGGCTCGCGCCGACCCGCGCCGACACCGAATTGGGCCGCACCGCAGCGGCTTTCGATGAAATGCTGGACGAGCTGGAGGGTGCGGAGGCGCGCGCCATCGCCGCCGAGGAGCGCACCCGCACCTTCGTCGCCGACGCCGCGCACGAATTGCGCACGCCCATCACGGGAATAGCCGCGGTGGCCGAGGCGGTGCTGCGCGAATCGCCGGACGCCGATCCCGAGGAGCGGGAGCGGCTGCATCTGCTGCTGGTGCGCGAGGCGCATCGGGCCGGACGGCTCGTCGACGATCTGCTGGATCTGGCCAGGATCGATGCGGGTGCGCTGGAACTGCACCGGGAGCCGGTGGAATTGCGCGCGCTGGCGCAGACCCAGGTGGACCGCGTCGCGGTCCAGCATCCGGAGCTGACGGTGGCCGTCGACGGCGATGAGGTGACCGTCGGCGCGGATCCGGCGCGGATCAGCCAGATCCTGGCCAATCTGCTCGACAATGCCTGTCGCGCAACGCCTTCCGGTGGCCGCGTCACGGTGTCGATCGGCCGTCGCGCCGATATCGCCGAGGTGCTGATCACCGATACCGGCGTCGGCGTCCCGGATGCCGAGCGGGAACGCATCTTCGATCGACTGGTCCGGCTCGACCGCGATCGCGGCCGAGCCACGGGTGGTTCCGGCCTCGGGCTGCCCATCGCGCGCGGTTACGCCCGCGCGCATGGTGGCGAATTGGCCTGTCTGCCAGCCGATTCGGGTGCGGAGTTCCTGCTGACGCTGCCGGTGTAGGCGAGCGCGTCAAGGGGGTTTGCAACCACACCGTTGACTTGTTGTTGCGACAACAGTTACTGTTGTCGCAACAACAACTAAGGAGTTGCCCAGATGTACGTCATCGCCGAAGAATCCATCATCACCGGGGATATCGCGCAGATCTGGCAGGCCGCCACCGACGTCGAGAACTGGCCGTCCTGGGATCCGCACGAGCAGGCGGCCCGCATCGACGGCCCGTTCGAGCCGGGCACCCAGGGATGGGTGAAGCCCAAGGGTGCGCCCGCCGGGCCGTTCATGCTGGTGGCGGTCGAACCGGAGCGCTCGTGGACCAGCGAGGCGGCCATCCCGTTCGGCAAGATCCGCGGCCACTACACCTACGACCCGCTCGGCGACGGTACTGTCCGAGTCGCCAAGCGCATGGAGGTGCACGGACCGTTCGTCCCGATCTTCCGGCTCATCTGGGAGCGGGGGATCCGCACCGATATGCGCCTGACCATGGCCGCGCTGGAAAAGGAGGCGCGGCGCCTGACCATCGCGAAGGAGGACGCCGACCGTGGCTGAACCGCGCGGCCCGCTGATGAGTCCCGGATTCTGGCTGCATCACGCCGCACTGGAGTGGCGGGCGACGGTCGAGCGGAACCTGCGCCCGCTCGGGCTCACCCTCACCCAGTTCAACCTGCTCGCCTCCACCGGCTGGCTGTCCCGCCACGGCGAACTGCCGACTCAGCAACAGGTCGTCGATATGGCCGGGGCCGATCGGATGATGGGCTCACGGGTGATCCGGGCGCTGGCCGAAAGCGGCTTCGTCGAACGGCATATCGACCCCGACGACGCCCGCGCGCTGCGCCTCGCGGTCACGCCGAAGGGCCGCGAGGTGGCCGGGCGCGCTATCCGCATCGTCAACGACACCGACGAGCAGATCTTCGGCCCCGATGCCGATTCGCTCCGCGCCCAGCTGCAAACCATTGCGGCGCAACGGCTTCCGCACCTGACGGACTGAATCTCCGTTACGAGGACGCGCCGAACTTGTCGGCCCGCGCGATGGCGAGCGAGCGCCAGAGCTGGCTCTCCATCGAATCGAAGACGACATCGACGAGATGCGTCGCCAGTTCCTGTGTCGCCCTGCTGAGCCGGGCGGGCGGGCGATGCGGTCCGGCCGGGCTGGTCGGCGGATCGTGTCTGCCGGACAGGTAGTCCAGTTGTTTGCCGGTGTCGTGTTCGATCGCCCGCGCCAGCCGGGAGGTCTGGCGGAAGAATTCCTCCCCGGTCGATTCCAGCGCCGTCATCAGCCACCAGCGCACCGCCGGATCATCATGTCGCAGTGCCAATTTGGCGAATTCGATCATATGCTCCCGGTGCACGTCCATATCCGGATCGAGGAAGATGAACCGCAGGGCCTGCGATGCGGAGAAACCGAGCAGATCGTCGAGTTCCAGTGTGTCCCAATCGGTGAGGAACAGGTCGCTGTGCGCGGACAGGCGGGCGGCCCAGTCGTTGATCGCGCGGCGCGCCGGATCGGCCGCCTCCGGATAGGGCATGGCGTATTTGTTGAGATCCCGGTAACCGAATATGTCCATCAGCCACATCGGGATGAAGCGCCGGAGCCGGGCCGAGGGCCGGATGCCGTCGTCCGCGCGCAGCCACGCGTAGAACGGGTGCGCGGCGGCGCGGGCCTTGCGCATCTCGAGGTGCTGTGCGACGAGCGCGTCCCGGTTGTCGATCGGAATCACCTGCAGCGGCGGGGCATTCCAGTTCGCGAGGGCTCGGGGGCGCGGCGCGGGCCGCGTCGGCGTGGTGTCGGTATCGATATACCGCTCGGCGTAGTCGAGGAAGGCGTCGAAGATCCGATCGAAGATATCGGCCATCCTGGCGCACACCGCCGCGGTCCGGGCGCGGCGATCCGGGTCGAGGATATGGTCCTCGAATACACCCTCGACATTGCCGACGTGCCCGGTCTCCAGATCGAGGTGATAGGTGCCGAAGTAGCGGTAGTCGAGGCCGGTGTGCCGGGCCAGCTCCGCGGCGACCCGGGCGGTGTTGTCCAGGAAGACATGTCCGGCGGCCTCGCCCGCCTCGGAGTGCCCGAACCGGACCAGCGCGTCATCGTCGTCCTCGACCGCCAGCGAGACGAATTCGATTCCGCTGCGCCGGAATACCTCCTGCTCCGGCGAGAGGAACAGCCACCAGAGCGTATCGCTGGTCCGCCAGTTCAGCCGCCGGTCCAATTCGAGTTTGTCCCAGTCCTCCAGGAACATGCGTGAGTGCTTCTCGTCCTCCCAGGTGCCGAGATCGATGACCCATTCGAACTCGTTGCGCGGCTTGGGAAATCGGAGCACCCATCGGTTCATGTCGCGGAACTGCATGATGAAGAAGGCGCCCATCGGAGCGAACCGCAGCCGCTGCTGCGGCGGGAGCGGACTCGACTGTAGCCAGTGGAAGAATGGGTGCCGGGTGAACTGTTCTTGGCGCGTATCCCGCAGCGCCATGATTTCTTTCATGATCGTGCCTGCTTTTACACGGAAATGTTCGTGGTAGGCCGCACGGCAGTGTGGGCCGAAACGGCCCGACTTCACATTGACACTCGCTGTGGTGCAGGTCAATATGAATTGTTCCGGCGAAATCCCCAGCGCGGCAAAGGGGAAGATCTCATGGAGCTGTGGGGACTGTTCGATCCCGCGATCCGCGCCGATCCTTACCGTCACTACCGGAAGCTGCGCGACCAGGGGCCGAGCCTGCACGACAAGGGTGCGCACCTATTCCTGAGTCATGCCGACTGTGCGAGGCTGCTGCGCGACCCCGAGTTCGGCCACGGCCGGGGCGGCGCGGCGACCATACGATCGTTCCTGTTCCTGAATCCGCCGGAGCACACCCGATTACGGCGTCTGGTGTCCGCGGCGTTCACCGCGCGCACGGTCGAGGGTCTGCGTCCGCGGATCGAGCGCATCGTCGGCGATTTGCTCGACACCGTTGTCGATGCCGGGGATTCGGACCTGGTCGCCGAGTTCGCCCGCCCGATTCCGGTCACGGTCATCTGCGAATTGCTCGGGATACCGGCCGAGGACCGGTCGCGGTTTCCGGGGTGGTCGCACGATCTGGCCTTGGCATTCGATCCGGACCTCGACACCCATCAGCCACCGGAGGTGCTGGCCCGGCGTGACCTCGCGCACAGCTTGTTCGCCGAGTATTTTCTGGCGCTGCGCGCGGAGCGATTGCGCCATCCGGGCCGGGATCTGGTGAGCCGCCTGGTCGCCGAGGACGGTGGTGTGGCCGGTGACGCCCTCGCACCGGACGAATTCGTCGCCACCTGTGAGCTGTTGCTGCTGGCCGGGCACGAGACGACCGTCAACCTCATCGGCAACGCGATCGCCGAACTGATCCGGCAGCCGGATCTGTACGCGGCCGGGCGCAATAGCCCCGAGCTGGTCGGCGCGCTCGTGGAGGAGACGCTGCGGATGCATCCGTCGGTCCAGTTCGTGCCCCGCCTGGCGCTGGCGCCGACCACCTTCGCCGGGCACGAGATCGCCGGGGGCGACCTGGCCATCGCGTTGGTGGCGGCGGCCAATCGCGATCCGGACGTCTACCCCGACCCGGATGCATTTCGCCTGAATCGGCCCGGGGCGCACCATCTTTCGTTCGGCGCGGGACCGCATTTCTGCCTCGGCGCGCCGCTGGCCCGGCTGGAGGCCACGATCGCGTTGACGATGCTGCTGGCCCGCGGTCGCTTGGAGGCGACGGGCAGCATCGCCTACACGGACAACAACGTGCTGCACGGTCCCGCCAAGCTGCCCGCGCGGATCCGGCCTTGATACGTCTCGGATCCCTTGATACACCTCGGATTTCAGCGCCGCCGAGCCGGTGAATACTCCTGCTCCGGGCGTCCGGTGGTGCCGTAGCGCAACCGCATACTCACCGTGCCCGCGGCGACCAGCGCCGCGAGGTACCGCTGCGCGGTGGCCCGCGAGATGCCGATCGCCACCGCGACCTCACCCGCCGAGAGCGGCGCCTCGGAATCCATGATCGTATGCAGCACAAGGTCTTTCGTCGGCGAGGTGGCCGAGTTGCCCGTTGTCGGCAGCGCGGCCGGGCGCAATGCCTGCAGCGCCGATTCCACCCGTCCGTTGTCCACCTGCGGGGTGGCCAGGATGCGCCGGTAGCGGGCGTAGCCGGCGAGCCGGGCCGCGAGCATGGTGTGCGGGAACGGTTTCACCAGGAAGGCGAGCGCGCCGGCGGCGATCGCGGCGCGCACCGTCGCGCTTTCCGTCGCCGCCGTCAAAACCATGCTTTCGCAGGATAATTCGCGCACCAGATCGATTCCGGAACCATCCGGCAGATAGACATCGACCAGCGCCAGGTCGATATGTTTCGCCGCGACGATATCGCGGGCGGCACGCACCGTGTTCGCGGTGCCCCCGATGGTGAAACCGGCGATGGATTCGACGATTCCGGCGTGCAGATTCGCCACGCGGAAGTCGTCGTCCACCACCATTACGGTCAGATCTGTTGCGGCCATGGCATCTCGCTGTCTACAAGGACTCCGGGTAGTCGGGCAATGAATTCGGCGCCGGTGAGCGGCGGGTTGGCGCCGCGCGGCGCGGCGAGCCGGACATCGCCGCCGTGCGCGCGGGCGATCTGGCGGATGAGCGCGAGGCCGACGCCGCGGCCGCCGGGTACGCCGGCGCCGACCCACCCCGTCGGCGCCGCCTGCCCGTCAGCCGGGTCGGTCCGGGTGGAGACACCCTCGGTGAACAGCGTGTCGACCACCTCGGGCGCCACCCCGTCGCCGCTGTCCGCCACCACGATGTGCAGCGTCGAATCCTCTTGCAGCAGTTCCACATCCACCTGCTTCACCGGGTTGTCGGAGATGCGCGCCGCCTCGATGGCGTTGTCGAGCAGATTGCCGAGCACGGTGGTGACGTCGACCGGGTCGGCGACGCTGCCCGCCACCCAGGTGTTCGCGCCGAGCGTCAGCTGCACCCCGCTCTCGCGCGAGTGCGCCGCCTTGGCGGCGAGGAAGGCCTGCAGATAGGTGTCGTGGATGGCATCGATACCGGGTGTCGCCGCGCCCAGCGGGCCCGCGCCGACCAATTCGTCGACGACATGGGCGGCCTCCTCGGTGCGCCCGCCGTGCAGCAGCCCGCTGAGCAGGTGCAGTTTGTTGGAGAATTCGTGGCGCTGGGCGCGCAGCACGGTGCTCATCGTCTGCACCGCGTCGAGCTGTCTGGTGAGCGCCTCGACATCGGTGCGGTCGCGCACGGTGAGCACTGCGCCGAGGTCGCGACCGTCCCGGCTGACCGGGCGGGCGGCCACCACGACGATATGCGAGCCGACGGTGGCCGGGGTCGGCTGGGAGTCGAGCGCCCGGAACACCTCCAGAACCCGTGGCGTGAGCCCGATCTCGTCGACCGGCTGGCCGAGTTCGGCGTCGATGCCGAGCAGCCTGCGCGCCTCGTCGTTGACGAAGGTGGTGCGCCAGCGCGAATCGACGGCGAGCACCCCGCGCCCGATGCCGTGCAGCACCGCGGCCTGGCCGCGCACCAGTTCGGCGAGTTCGTTGGGTTCCAGGCCGAGGGTGAGCCCGCGCCAGCGGCGGGCGAGCAGTGCCGAGCCGATGATGCCGAACACCAACGCGACGGCCACCAGCAGAGCGGCGGTGCGCAGGTCGTCGAGCAGCTGGCCGCGCAGCGCCTCGGTGGAGATGCCGACGCTCACCGCGCCGACCACCCGATCCGTATCGGGTTCCAGCACGGGCACCTTCGCGCGCACCGAATTGCCGAGGGTGCCGCGCTCGGTGGTGATCTCCTCGCCGCCGCCGAGCGGGACCGACGGATCGGTGCTGACCCGTTCGGTGAGCCGGTCCAGATCGGGGTGGGCCAGCCGCATCCCGGCGTCGTCGGTGATGACGACGAACAGCGCGCCGGTGCGCCGGGTGGCCTCGACGGCTATCTGTTCCAGCGGGCCCGCCGCCAGCTGGCGCCGCAGCTCGGGTTCGGGCAGCGCGGAGCCCGGCGCGTACCGGGCGACCTCGGCGCGCACCTGCGGATCGGCGGCGACGGTGCGGGCGATGGCGAGCGCGCGCTGACCGTACGCGTCACCGAGACGCCGGTCACTGACATAGCCGAAGACCGCGAACGCGACGCCGAGAGTCAGCGTCACGATCACGATCTGCAATATCAGCACCTGGGTGCGCAACCGGAAGGCCGGTGATCCCGCTCTGGCCATTCCCGCAGCTTAATGCACCAATCGGCCGATGAGCACAATGTGCGAAAGTGGCGAATTGTGCGGTTTGCGCACCTTGTGAGCAAAACAGCGGCCATGTGAGCCAAGCCACGTAACTTCCCGTTTACCAATCTGTAGGAGTTACAACAGCATGACCGTTCCACTCATCGAGCTGCGCGGCGCGACGAAGCGATTTCCCGGCTCGAACGGCGGCATTCACACGGCCGTCAAGAATCTCGATCTCCAAGTTGCCCCAGGCGAATTCGTCGCCGTCGTCGGACCGACCGGATGCGGCAAATCGACGACGCTATCCCTCGTCTCCGGGCTCGAACCGGCCTCCGCGGGCCGAGCCATGGTGCACGGCAAGGACGTTCACGGAATCCCCGATGGCGTCGGCTATATGTTCCAGCAGGACGCGGTGCTGCCGTGGAAGAGCGTGCTCGACAATGTCGCGCTCGGCCCCCGGCTGCGCGGCGCGCCGAAATCCGAAGCGCGCGAACGGGCGAAGGCCTGGGTGGTGAAGGTGGGCCTCGCGGGCTTCGAGAACTATTACCCGCATCAGCTCTCCGGCGGTATGCGCAAGCGGGTCGCGCTGGCGCAGACGCTGGTCAACGAGCCCGAAATCATTTTGATGGACGAGCCTTTCAGCGCGCTCGACGTGCAGACCCGTCAGCTGATGCAGGACGAACTGCTGCGGGTGTGGTCCGGTACCGGCGCGGCCGTCATCTTCGTCACCCACGATCTGGAGGAGGCCATCGTGCTGGCCGACCGGGTGATCGTGATGACCGCGAGTCCGGCCACCATCTGCGGGAATTTCCCTGTCGCGCTTGATCGTCCGCGCAATGTGGAGGAGGTGCGGCTCACCGGGGAGTTCCGCGACATCTATTCCGAGATCTGGCGGACGCTGCGCGATCAGGTCGAGGCGGCCCGAGCTCAGGGGGCCTCCCGTGTCGCATGATGTGCTGCCCGCCGTCGTCCCGGTCAACGAGCCGGATCACGAAATTCTGGCCCGCGTACGAAATAACGTACGGCGCAAGCGGATTCGAACCTGGGGTCTGCGGATCGCGCTGATCGCGCTGTGGCTGGGCTCATGGGAGCTCACCGCGACGCTGTGGATCGACCCGTTCTTCTATTCCAAGCCCTCGCTGATCTGGCAGCGCCTGGTCGAATGGTTCACCGACGGAACGCAATTCGGCTCCATCTGGCTGCAGATCCTGACCACCGTCCAGGAGGCCGTGCTCGGTTTCGTCATCGGGACGGTCGCCGGTGTCGTGCTCGGCACGCTGCTCGGCCGCAGCCGGTACTGGGCCGAGGTGCTCGCGCCGTTCATCAAGGCGCTCAACGCCGTTCCGCGCATCGTGCTCGCCTCGCTGTTCATCATCTGGTTCGGCCTGGGCCTACAGTCCAAGGTGGCGACGGTGGTGGTGCTGGTGTTCTTCGCGGTGTTCTTCAACGCGTTCACCGGCGCCCGCGAGGTGGACGGCAATGTCATCAACAATGCGCGCATCCTCGGCGCGAGCAGGCGGCAGGTGCTCGGCGCCATCGTGCTGCCCAGTGCGACCACCTGGATCCTGTCCAGCCTGCACACCGCGTTCGGCTTCGCGCTGATCGGCGCGGTGGTCGGCGAATACGCGGGCGCCGGTAAGGGTTTGGGCCTGCTGATCAGCAATGCGCAGGGCACCTTCGATTCGGCGGGCATCTACGCGGGCATGATCATCATCACGGTGATCGCGCTGATCGCCGAGTGGGCGATCGGCGTCGCCGAGGCGCGACTGCTGAAATGGCGTCCGTCGCAGGCGCAGTCGGGCCACGGGATCTGAGATATGAGGTACACCAAGCACTTCGCGATCGCACTGGTGGCCGTCGCCGCGCTGCTGCTGGCCACCGGATGCCGTGACTCACGGACCATTCCGATGGCGGGCGGGCGGCCGCAGATCACCATCATGGTCGGCGGGCTGGAGAAGGTGATCTATCTGCCCGCCATGCTCACCGAAAAACTCGGCTTCTTCGAGCAGAACGATATCGACGTGAAGCTGATGGGCGAACAGTCCGGCGCCACCGCCGAAACCACGCTGCTGACCGGTGACGTGCAGGGCGTGATCGGCTTCTACGACCACACCATCGACCTACAGGCCAAGGATCAGTGCATCAAATCGGTGGTGCAGTTCTCCGATGTGCCCGGCGAGGTCGAGCTGGTCTCGAAAGCCGATGCGGCGCAGATAAAGTCGGTGCGGGATCTGCGCGGCAAGAACCTGGGCGTCACCTCGCTCGGATCGTCCACCGACTTCCTGACCCAGGCGCTCACCGGCCAGGAGGGTATGTCCACCGCGGACTACAACCGGGTGAAAGTCGGTGCGGGACAGACGTTCATCGCCGGTATGAACCACAACGGCATCGACGCGGGCATGACCACCGACCCGACCGTCGCGCAGATGGTGAAATCCGGTGACGCGAGCATCCTGGTCGATATGCGCAACGAGGCGGGCACCAGGGCCGCGCTCGGCGGGCTGTACCCGGCGACCTCGCTGTATATGCGGTGCGAGACCGTCGAATCGCATCCGGATATCGTGCAGAAGGTGGTCACCTCGTTCGTGCAGACGCTGCGGTGGATCAAACGGCATTCCCCGGAGGAGATCGCCGCCAAGATGCCGCCGCAGTACGCGAATGCGGGCAAGGATCTGTACGTGCGGTCCGTGCGCGATTCCATCGGCATGTTCAACGGTGACGGACTGATGAAAGCCGAAGGCGCCCAGAATGTTCTGACGATCCTCGGCAAGTATTCGCGCAACGTCGCCCCGGTGAAGGATCGCATCAGGCTGGCCGACACCTACACGACGCGGTTCGTGGAGGAGGCGCTGCGCACGAACCAGTAGTGCCGCGGCGGCCGGGCGGACAGCAGCCGCCCGGCCACCGGCCCCGCCGGGTGAACACGAGCCGAAGCGCAGGTCACGGACCGAATGCAGGTGTCGGACAGATCGACATCGCCGCCGCCCGCGGTTCGCGGGGATCGACTACGGTCGAGATATGGACAGCGGTGTTGGACGGTTGAGCGGTTCGGCTCGTCGGCGCGCACAGCTGTGGGTGCCGGGGGCCGAGGCCGCGCCCGCACAGCTGCCGCCGTGGCGCCGGATCGATCTCGCCGATGGTCAGCGGGTGGTCGCGCGCGTCGCCGAGGGGGAGACGCCGATACTGCTGCTGCACGGTTGGGCGATCACCGCCGACGTGAACTTCTGTCACGTGATGCAGCCGCTCGCCGACGAGTACGGCATCGTCGCGATGGATATGCGCGGGCACGGCCGCGGTCTGCCACTGAAGCGCGGCACGCGATTCGATATCGCGCAGTGCGCCGACGACGCCGCCGCGGTACTCGACGCGCTCGGCGTCGAGAAGGTGGTGGTGTGCGGGTATTCGCTCGGCGGCCCGGTCGGGCTGGAATTCGCGCTGCGCCATCGTGATCGGGTGGCCGGACTGGTATTCCAGGCCACCGCAATGGCTTTCGACAGCACCGCGGACAAATTCGGCCGGATGCTGTTCCGTGCGTTGCGGCCGCTGGCCGATCACAATCGGCGCGGGTTCGGCCGCTCTGCTCCGGTGGCCTACTTCCGGCACGTGCGTTCGCGCGGTTCGCAGAACGCCGCGTGGTGGCCGTGGCTGCGCAGCGAACTCGTGCTCTGCCATCCGCGGGTGATCGTCGACGTGATACTCGCCGAATACGACTTCGACTTCCGCCCGCATGCGCAAGATCTTGCCGGACTGCCGGTTTCGTCGGTGATCACCGCCAGGGACGGCGCGGTGCCGCCACACGATCAGCGCGAGCTCGCCGCGCTGTTGAACGCCAAGGTATTCGAGCTGGACTCGGCGCACGACGTATTCCTGACCGACCCGTCCGCCTACACCGCGGCTACTTTCGCGGCCATCGAATACGTACGCTCACACGGCGATTGAGCATTTTCAAGGAAAAGCCCCGGCTCCGAATCGGTTTCGGAGCCGGGGCTTTACATATGCGCTACTGCTGCGGCGCACCCGTCTTCGGGTCGAGCAGCAGGGTGGGCTGGGTCTTCCCGGAGAAGTCGAACATCGCGTCCAGCGCGCCCGCCTTCTCGTCGTAGGAATCGTCGCCGATCCGGCCGGTCTTCCAGTTGTCCTCGATGAAGCGCAGGACCGACGCCTGATCGGTCAGCGTGTGGTCGACGAAGTTCGACTTGGCGTACGGCGAGATCACCAGCAGCGGCAGCCGCTGGCTGTAACCGCAACGACCCTGGTACTTGGCGGGCTTGGCCTTCACGTCACCGCATACGCCCGGGCCGCTGTAGCCGTCCTGCTCCGAGGCCGAGTTCATCGCCAGCTGCGGGGCCTTGTGGTCGTACCAGCCGTCGGAGTCGTCGTAGGCGATGACGACCGCGGTGTCCTTCCAGTCCGGCAGCTTCTGCAGGTGGTTGATGGATTCGACGAGGAAGCGCTGCTCGTCCAGCGGATCGGAGTACGCGGCGTGGCCGTCCTGGTAGCCGGGGGCCTTGAGGTAGCTCACCGCGGGCAGGTGGCCCGCATCGGCGGCCGCCCAGAAATCGGACAGGTCGTACTGGTGGTTGGCCTGATCGTTCTGGCCGATCTTGTCCACCGAGCTCGGCGGCAGGTGGTGCGGGTTCGCGGTGGACTCGAAGTACTGGAAGGGCTCGTGGTGCGGGATGTAATCGCCCTTGGTGTCGAACGGCTTGTCACCCGACTTGCCCGTGCCGCCGAGTTCGACGCCGACATTGTGGGTGGCGCCGCAGACGGCCTTGCCGTTCTTGTTGTCGGTGGGCTTGAAGCCGCCCTGGAAGAAGCCCCAGGTGACGTTCTTCTTGTTCAGCAGGTCACCGATATTGGTGCCGGTCAGCTGCACAGTGTCGCGGCTCGAGCAGTCGTCGCCGTACGGCTGCGGGTCGCCGACCACGGTGCCCTGGCCGTTGCCCGCGTTGTCCAGCACGGTGTCGGCGGGGAAGGGCTGGCCCGACGGCGGCACCGACTTGACCACCCCGTGGGTCTGGCCCGCGACCAGGTTCAGCGCGCCGACCGTCGACGGGCCGAAGGTGGTGGCCCACGAGTTGTCGCTCATCGAGTAGTGCTGCGCGTAGTTCCACAGCGCGGTCACCGAATTGCCGTCGTAGTAGTCCATCACCAGGCCCTGCGGGCCGTACAGCGGCGCCTTGCAGTCCTTGCCCTCGGAGACCCCGGTGTGCTCGACGAACTGGTCCATCTTGCCGCCGTTGAGGGCGAGCTGCTCGTCCTTGTACTCGTGGTCCTGGTCGCAGGTGATCTGCTGGTTCGGGCCGCCGAGCCGGACGGGCTGGAACTTGTTGGGGTTGTGCGTCAACAGATCCGGGGTGAGCCCGTCGATCTTCGGCGTATCCGGTTTCGCGGTGAACTTGGTGCCGTCGGTGTTGGCCGCGTTCGGGTAGGTGCCGAAGTAGTGATCGAAGGACACGTTCTCCTGGAAGATCACCACCAGATGCTTGATCGGCGTCGCGGTTTCGGGTCCCGACGCCTGGTCGGAACTGCTCGAACACGACGTCGCGGTGAGCGCGAGCAGAGCCGCGGACGCGACGGCGAGCCGGGTCCGGCGGGCAGAGTTCCTGCTGCCCCGGATGGTTGACATGTGACCTCCTGGTCCTAGTAACGCACGTCCGCGACGCCGACCCTGCACCGAGCCGCGCGGACGCCCGTAATCATGCGCCGGTCCAAATGAACGGATGTTGAACCTCCGGAAAATACCGCCACCATGATTGTTCGCGTCGGATCGCGGTACTGCCGGTGCCGTCGGATCCGGCCCGGCGTTCACGAACAGTTCGCCCGCCGTTCGCGACCTCGCGATAGGACATCCGAGTGGATGAGAACGAACAGTCGCCGGGCAACGCGGCCGAGCCGCGCAGATTCAATCGCCGGACGCTGTTCGGCGCGGCGGGAGCGGCCGCGGTGGTGGGCGGCGCGGCCGGAATCGGCGGCGGCGCGGTCCTTTTCGGTAAAACGAGCGGACCCGACCTGTGGCGGCGGCCGGATCGGGCCGGTGCGCCGCGGGTGGGCGGGCTGCATCTGCAGTTCGGCTCCGACGCGGCCACCGAGGCGGTGGTGTCCTGGCACACCAGTGTGCCCGTCGACAATCCGCGGGTGCTGCTCGGTTCGCCGAACGGTGGTTTCGGACAGGTCTTCCAGGCGCGGACGGTGACCTACCGGGACGGCAAGTCGCAGCGGGAGGTTCGGGTGAACCACGCTCGAATCACCGGGCTCGCACCGGATACCGACTACGTCTACGCGGCGGTGCACGACGGCACGACGCCGGAACTGGGCACTCTGCGTACCGCGCCGCGCGGCCGGGCGGCGTTCCGCTTCACCAGCTTCGGCGATCAGGCGACCCCGACGCTCACCAAACAGGTCAACGGGACGTTCACCAACGACAACCGCGGCACCCCGGCCGCGGGCGATATCACCGCAGGCATCGAACAATTCGCGCCGCTGTTCAATCTCATCAACGGCGACCTCTGCTACGCGGACCTGGCCACCGACCGGGTCCGCACCTGGTCGGACTGGTTCGACAGCAATTCCCGCTCCGCACGCTACCGGCCGTGGATGCCCGCGCCGGGCAATCACGAGAACGAACTGGGTAACGGGCCGATCGGATTCGGCGCGTACCAGGCCTATTTCGCGCTGCCCGACTCCGGATCCGATCCGGAGACCCGCGGCCTGTGGTACTCGTTCACCGCGGGCGCGGTGCGGGTGATCAGCCTGGCCAACGACGATATCTGCCTGCAGGACGGCGGCAACTCCTACGTGCACGGCTATTCCGGCGGCGCCCAGAAACGTTGGCTGGAGGCGGAATTGGCGAAGGCACGGGCGGATCGCGGCATCGACTGGGTGGTGGTGTGCATGCACCAGACCGCGTTCTCCACCTCGCGCACCGGTAACGGCGCCGACCTCGGCATCCGGCAGGAGTGGCTGCCGCTGTTCGACAAATACGGGGTCGACCTGGTGGTCTGCGGGCACGAGCACCACTACGAGCGCGCGCATGCCGTGCGCGGCGTGCTCGGCACCGAAACCCTCACGCCCGCACCGGTTTCCTCGTCCGACGAGATCGACACCTCGAAGGGTACGGTGCACCTGGTGATCGGCGGCGGCGGTACCTCGACGCCGTCGAATCAGACGCTCTACGACACGCCGCGGGCGCGGGTGCTGATGAGCGTCGGCGCCTACGATCCGGCGATCCGCCGCAAGGCGCAGAACTACGTCGAGGAGGATGCGCCGTGGTCGGCGTTCCGCGACCGGGTGAACCCTTACGGCTTCGTTGTTTTCGATGTCGATCCGGGGCAGCGCGGGGGAAGGACCACCATGAAGGCGACCTATTACGCGCTGACCGGGCCCGCCGACGATCCGACTCCCGTCGACCGGTTCACCCTCACCCGTCCGCGCACCGACTGACCGCCGAATTCGGTTGCCGAAGTGGGGGACCGGCCGTGCTACGCCGTGGCCGGGGCCGATTCGGCGGCGGCGAGGTCGCGCTTCCATTCCCGGAAGCCCTCCTCGGTGCGGCCGCGCCGCCAGTAGCCGGAGATCGAATTCGCCCATTCCGCGGGCACATTGCGCTCCTTGCGGATGTAGCGGCGCAGGTCGTGCATTACGGCTTTGGCCTCGCCGTGGATGAAGACCTGCACATTCCCGTTGTCCCACGGCGCTTTCCGGACCGCGGCGGCGAGGAGTTCGCCGGGCTCGGCGGCGCCGCGGTGCAGCCAGGTGAACTCGACGCCGTCCGGTTTACGCAGGGGCAGTTCATCTTCCGGGCCGGTCACCTCGACGAACGCCCGGCCGCGCGCATCCGGCGGCAGGGCGGCGAGTGCGGCGGCGATGGCGGGCAGTGCGGCCTCGTCACCGGCCAGCAGATGCCAATCCGCGTCGGGGCGCGGCGCGTACGCACCACCCGGCCCGTACAGATCAATCGTTTCGCCGGGTTGGACCTTGGCTGCCCACGGTCCGGCGATGCCATCGGAGCCGTGCAAGACGAAGTCGGCGGCCAAGGTTTCGCCATCGAGGTCGATCGAATGCACCGTATAGGTGCGCAGCACCTCGATGCCGTCGCGCGGGAAGATGAATTTGACGTAGGCGTCGGTGAATTCGTTCGGTTTGAACGCCGCGAAGCCCGGACCGCCGAAGTGGATGCGGATCAGGTGCGGGGTGAGCTGTTCGGTGCGCAACACGGTGAGGGTGGTGCGGGCCCGGGCCATAGGACAACCTCCGACTATCGGTAATAAGGTATGCCTTACAACCTACTCCGTGCGGCCGTCTTTGCATATATCGTCGACCTATCGGCGATTGCCTATCCCGAGGGCCGCGACCATCGACGCCGCGACCAGACCGGCCCCGAGCAGCAGCGCCTGCCGGTAACCGCTGTGCAGCAGCGGCGCGGCGAGCAGCGGCCCGAGCACCTGACCCGCCGCGTATCCGGTGGTGAGCAGCGCCACCGCGCGCGGGCCGCGCAGGTGGGTGCCGATACCGGTGGCCAGCGCGACGATGCCCATGAAGGTCGCGCCGAACAGTACCGCCGACACCATGGCCGCCACCATGCCGCCGAATAGGGCGGGCAGTGCCATACCGGCGGATTGGGCGGCCAGTGCGATGACGAGCAGTGTGCGCTCGGCGAACCGGTGCGCGAGGCGGGTCCACAGCACGGTGGACGGGAAGGCCGCCAGGCCGACCAGAATCCATGCGGCGCTGCCGATTTCGGCCGGTGCGGTGCGCTGGACGGCGGCGACGAGGAAGGTGCCAGCGATGATGTAGCCGACACCCTCCAAGGTGTAGCTGGCCATCAGCGCGCCGAACCCGGGTGCGCGCCCCGCCGGATCATGCTGTGGCGGTGCCGAAGTCGCCGCGGCGGGTTCGGCTACGACCAGCGGCCAGGCGTATAAGGCGCAGGCCGCCGCGAGTACGGCGCAGGCCGACCACGTCGCGCGCCACGAGGCGTGCTCCAGCGCGAGGACCAGCGCGCCGGAGAGCGCGATGCCGACACCGACACCGCCGAATGCCCACCCGGCCAGCACCTTTCGTCCTCCGGCCACCGCGGCGACCGCGTGCAGCGCGAACACCAGGATCAACGCGCTGGTCGCACCCGCTATCAGCCGCAGCGCGAACCAGACGATGCCGTTGCGCGACAACGGCATCGCGGCCATCGAGAGCACCAGTGCGAGCAATGCCACCCGCCATGCCTTGCGGGACACCGCGATTCGCGGCGCGAGCACCGCGGCGACCGCCCCGCCGAAGTAACCGACATAGTTTCCGGTGGCCACCAGCGCGCCGGTCTGCGCCGACATTCCGGCCTGCGCGTGCATGATCGGCAGGATCGGCGTGTACGCGAACCGCCCGACACCCATCGCCGCCACAAGCGCGACCCCGGCGCGGGCGACCGTATGCCAGGCCGCCCGGCGATCGACGAGATCGGTGGTCACCGCGACGGCCATGGCAGCACTCCTTCATTGGGCATCCCTCTGAACCTATGCGCGGGCGGCGTACTTGTGAAATGCCTTACGAGCACCATCTATGCCTCACCGGAATAGTTGAGCGTAGGCTTCTCGCAGTGGAGGTCGAACTGCGTCATCTCCGGGCGTTCACCGCGGTGGCCCGGCACCGCTCGTTCACCGCGGCCGCCGCGGAATTGCTGATCACCCAGCCCGCGCTGAGCCGGACCGTGCGGCAGCTGGAGGCGATTCTGCGAATTCGGTTGCTGGACAGATCTTCCCGGCAGGTGCACCTCACCGAGACCGGCGCGGAATTCCTGACGCAGGCCGAACGCGTGCTCGCGGCGGTGGATCAGGCGCTCGACGTCGCGCGCAAGCGGATCGTGCTGCGGCTCGGATTCGCCTGGCTGCTGCCCGATCCGTGGGCGCAGGACGCCGTCGCGGGCTTCGAGGAGGCCACCGGCGGCACGGTCGCCATGGTCCGCGTCGACGATCCGGTGGCCGCGCTGCGCAACAGTGTCATCGATATCGCCTTGGTGCGCGGTGATATTCGGCCATCCGGCATGCGGCGGGTGCCGCTGTACGAGGAGCGGCGGATCGCGATCTGTTCGGAGCGCAGCGATTTGGCGACCCATACCCGCCTGGACTGGTCCGAGGTGCGGAACTGGCCGCTGGTGATCAACACGCTCAGCGGCACGACGACCCCGGCGCTGTGGCCACCCGAGCTACGGCCGCAGCGCCTCGTCGAGACCGCCAACTACGACGAGTGGCTGGAATCCGTTGCGGCCAACCGCGGTATCGGCATCACGCCGACGGTCGCCCAGCGCCGCAATATCCATTCCGCGGTGCGCTACGTCCCGCTCACCGGCGCGCCGACCGTCAGCGTTCAGCTGTGCTATCCGAATCAGCACGGCGGCAAGCTGATTCGCGATTTCGTCGAGGCCGCGCGGCGCGCGGTGCCGGAGAACGGGGATTAGCGCTCAGGAACGCAGATACCGTTCGGCGCCCCAGTAATTCGGCCCGAATCGCACCGGCGTGATCCGTACCGGCGTCGCGGCGTCGAACGCCTCGATCATCCGCTGCTCGCCGATGTACATCGCGACGTGGTAGATCGAATTCGGATCCTTCAGATCGTCGGCGTAGAACAGCAGATCGCCCGCCCGCAACTGGTTCTGGTCGACCGGCCTGCCGTTGCCGTACATCGCCTGCGGCGCGGCATCCCTCGGCAGGGTGATGCCGTTGACCTGGTAGATGGTCGAGGTGAAGCCGGAGCAGTCCATCCCGAAGCCGGAACGCCCGCCCCACAGGTAGGGACGGTCCAGGAACAGGGTCGCGAACCGCACCAGATCCTCACCGGTCGGGTAGGGGATATCCGTTTCGCGCTGATAGACGTGGACGGTGTTGGCGTCGAGCCACTTCGGTGGTCCGTCCGGGATGGCGACCGCGATCGCCCCGCCGATCTGGGCGAGTACGGGAAGCCTTGTGCCCGCGCTGATTTCGAGTGCGGGGCGGGACAGCCCGGAATCCTCGAACAGTGAGGTGGTCGGGGCGAGGTCGGCCTGTGCGAACGGGCGATTGTCCTTCAGCGCGGCGAAGATCGGATTCGTGGTGAGCTGCGCCTTCGGTATCCAGCCGGGATAGCCGAGCGAGTTCTTCGGCGTCGGCTGTCCGGCCACCGCGACCTCGTCCCAATCGCCCTGCTCCCGCAGGACATACACGCGATCACCGTAAACCGCCTGGGTCTGCGTGAGATTGTCCGAGGTGAGCGCCTCCTGCTGGGCCAGCGTCATATCCGCGAGCCAGCGCCGCAGATCGACGGGATTGGTCAGCGCGGGCCGATCGACCGGACGCGGGCTCTGCGGGGAGGTCCATACGGTGGCCGCCGCCACATCGACGTAGGCGCTGGGTGGATCCGGCGGCGAGGGGTCGGCGTGGGCGGATATCGGCAGCGCGGCGGCTATGCCCAATGTGCACAATATGCCGCCGAAACGGCGGCGATGATGAGTGGCCATTGCGTAATCCGTTCGTGGCTACGACATATCGGATACCTTCTCACCATACCCGCCGGTATTGCGCTGCCGCTCAATAACTTTCGAATCGATAGGCGCCTTTGCTCAGGCCACCACTTTCTTCTTGATCAGTTCGAACGAGCGGACCCGGTCGTCGATGTCGTAGACCATGGTGTTGAACATCAGCTCGTCCGGTTCGGTGCGGCGCACCAGATCCGTGAGCTGGCGGCGCACCGTCTCGGGCGAACCGAGCAGCTGACCCTTGCGCCGGTGCGCGACGAATTCCCGCTCCCGGTCGTTGCGCGGGAAGCCGGCGGCCTGCTCCGGCGTCGGAACCGCCTGCGGGCGGCCCGCCGTCAGATACGCGAACGCGAGATCCCTTGGGCGGGAAAGTTCCTCGGCGCGTTCGTCGGTGTCGGCGCAGATCGCGGCGACCGCGACCATCGCATGCGGCCGATCCAGACCCTCCGAGGGCTGGAAGTTGTCCCGGTACAGCGCGAGCGCCTGCTCGGTGTTGTTCGGCGCGATGTGATGGGCGAAGGCGAACCGCAGCCCGAGCAGCGCCGCGACCTGCGCGCTGAACCCGCTCGAACCGAGCAGCCACACCTCGGGTCGTTCGCCGCGCCCCGGCGTCGCGATGATCCCGCCGGGACCCTTGTCCCGGAAGTAGTCGAGGAGCGCCACCAACTCCTGCGGGAACGAATCCCCGGACAGGCCCTCCTTCGTGCGGCGCAGCGCCAGCGCCGTGGCCTGATCGGTGCCCGGCGCGCGGCCGATCCCCAGATCGATCCGGCCCGGATGCAGCGCGTGCAAGGTGCCGAACTGCTCGGCCACCACCAACGGCGCGTGATTGGGCAGCATGACCCCGCCCGACCCGACCCGGATCCGCTCGGTCGCCGCCGCGAGATGCGCGAGCACCACTGCGGGCGCCGAACTGGCGATACCCGGCATATTGTGATGTTCCGCCACCCAGAACCGCTGGTACCCAAGCGCTTCGGTACGCCGCGCCAATTCGGTGGTGGCCCGCAACCCGTCGCCGGCCGAACTATCCACCTGCACGGGGGCCAAATCCAACACGGACAGCGGGACGTCGATCATCGCACTCCTCGAAACACGGCAACTGCTGCGTGCAACGCGGAGGCGCGCCGGAGTATTTCAGGTGATCCACGGGTCGTACGGGTTGCTACTGGCTTGCGCCGCCTCCTGTGCCTTGACCCACGCCCGGTAGGCCTGGAAGTACCGGAGTACTCCGGTCAGTGTCGTCTGGGCGTCGGCCAACTCCCGGCCGTAGTCGCCGGGTGCTTGCTGGTCCAGGTATTCGTAGATCTGGATCGACTCCAGGATCGTTGGATATACGCCCGGCCAGACTCGTTCGGTCAGCATGCCGATTTTCGCCGCGAGGTGCAGCGTCGCAGCGAGCCGTGGCAGGTACTCGGGGTGGTATTCGACCAGCTCGCGATACAGGTAGATGGCCTCGTCGGCGGGTCTGATGGCGGCGAACGGAGTCTGGTTCCTGACCTGCAAGCCGGCCAGGCCCTCCGCCGCGGCCGCCTGGCTCGAACGAAATGACGGGTCGTCGTCGGCCAGTTCGCGGAACAGCATGAGTGAGTGCGCCATGCGTTCGATCGCCTCCGCGAGCTCCTTCGATTCGGCGAGATCGAGGGCGAGGCCGTAGAGCGCATCGGCGAACCCGGCCCGATATCTGTCCGGATCGTCATCGAACAACATGCGGAAGCGGTCGAATGCTTCCGTGCTCGCCCGCTCGGCCTGCGGCGTCCGGCCGACGGCGCGCAACTTCGTGCCCAACTCGACGAGGGCGTCGGCGAGGTCGCCCCGACTGCGTATCGAATCGTTCTGTGCCAGGCCACGATAGATCTCAACCGCCTCCTGGGCGGCGAGGATGCCCTCCTCATCGGTGCTGTCCACCGTGCGCCGAGCGACCTTGCGCAGCGCCGCGGCCAGATCCGACTGATAGGCCGAATCCCGCTGCGCCATACGGCGATACAGCGCAACCGCATCCCGATTCACCGGCAGCGCCTCGGATTCGCGGCCGAGTGAGGTCAGCAGATCGTCGTAGAAATAGAGGAATCCGGCATAGATCGGCTCATACCTGACATCGGCCCAGGCCAGTTCCCGGTACAGCGGCGCGGCCTCGGCCGCGAGCGCGACGGCCCGGTCGCCGCGGTCGGCCGCGGCTCGGCGGGCGCTCACCGAACCCAAAGCCGTTGCCAGATGCGGCAATCGAGCTTCCCGATGGTCCGCGAAGAGTTGTCTGCACAGGCTGAGCGCCTCCTCGTCGGCGGCCGCCGACTCGTCGTCGCGCTGTTGCTCGGCCAGCAATTCGCCGAGGAGTAAGAGCATTTCGGCCAGCACCGGCCGGTGTGCGTCCGGATCCCATTCGATTAGCGCCCGAAGTCCGTGTGCCACTTGTTCGGTCGGCTCCACCGCGTCGGCGCGCTGTCCCGCCTCCAGCATCTGGTCGATCCGGCGGCGCTGCGCCGTGACCCAGTCGAACAGATAGTCGGTGGGTTTGCGGCGGGCCAATTCCTGCAGGATCAGCGCCGCCTCGCGGATCGTGGACAGCGCCCGCTCGGTCTGTCCGGCCAGGCGCAGCTGTTCGTTCAGCAGGCGTAGGGATTCGGCGAGATCGCCCAGGTAGTCGTACGGTTCCCAGTCGACGAGCCGCCTGCGCAGCCGCACCGCCTCCTCGGTGGCGGCCAGCGCTTCGTCGTCGCGGCGCATCAGGAACAACTGACGGCCGCGATTGTGCAGTGCGCCGGCCAGCGCGGGCAGCGGGGAGTTGTCGTCCGGATTGTCCTCGGCGAGGGTGCGGCCGACGCGCACGGCGGTCTCGGTCATGGCCAGCGCCTCGTCGTCGGCGCCGGAACCGGTGAGCCAGTCGCCGTATTCGCCGGACAGCGTCGCGATATCGGTGAGCAGTTCCTTCCTGGCCGCCGCGGGCAGATTCGGATACAGCGACAGCGCCGCGCCCGCGTGCTCGACGGCGGCCTCGGTCTCGCCGAGCCGGAATTCGGCGATGCCGAGCTGGGTGAGCGCCGCGGCGAATTCCGTTTCGTCGACGGTGGTTTCGGCGCGCAGGAGGCCGACGGCCGCGGCGGCGATGCGTGCCGCTTCGCCTGAACCGGCGTCGTTGAGCCGCTGCGCGTGCAACCGGTGCACGCGGGCCAGTTCCACTGGGCCGCGCGCCGCCGCCAGCCGCTGCTCGTAGGCCTTGCCGGAGATCAGCGCGACCATGAACGCGCTGCCCTGCTCGTGGGTGTGCCGAGGATAGCGGGTGTGCCGGGGATAGCAGGATTCGAGCGCGGTGAGCACCGGCAGCTCGATGCCGTCGAGTCTGGCGAAGCGCTCGACGGTCGCGTCACCCGCCGCGACGAGGACGTGCGGATGCTGCCGGATCAATGGGAAGAGCACCTCGCTCGCCACATGCGGCCAGCGCCGCGCCGTCTCCACCAGACCCGTCACCACCTGCGGCGTCCACCAGGCGAGCAGGGATGCCTCGCGGGCGCCGGTCTCGTCGGTGAGCAGCCGCCGCAGCGCGGCGCCGGTCCACGCGTCGGATGCGATGGTGTCGGGTGCGGGCGGGCGTCCCGGGATGGACAGCGCGATGAAATCCTCGCCGAGCCGATCGGGGTGCAGGCCCTCCAGCACCGTGTGCGGATCCTCGGGCGGATAGCAGTGCAGGTGATCGTCGGTGAGTTCGGTGGCCTTCTCCGGCGTCGACGCGAGCCCGACATGGGCCAGGATGCCCTCGGCCAGATGCGGTGTCACCGCGCCGATCAGGGTGGCGAGCCAGACCACCCGCCGCATCGTCTCCGGCCGGGCGCGGATCTGGCCGACCTCGGAAAGCCTTGTCCAGTGCGTGTATTCGCGACGCAGCAGATAGCCCGACAGCCCGGCGGGGTCGCCGGGCATCGCGGCGCCGCGCAGCCTGCTGTCGACGGCGACGAGCGCGGCCAGGTGCAGGGACAGCACCGAGGAGAAACCGGGTCGGTCCAGTTCGATTTCCGGCGGCGAGCCGGCGCCGGGATCATGGCTCGCACCCATTGCCGCCGCGAAAGCCGTTGCGGCGGAGGCGAACAGGATCTGCCGGTCGATCTGTGCGCCGAGCGGTGTCAATTCGGTCGCCTCGGCATCGATATCGAAATCGCCCGCCAGATCGTTGGCGAGCGCGGGCCACCAGTGCGCCGACGAGCGCGCCACCAGCAGCACCCGCACCCGAATGCCGGGATCCACGGTCAGGAAGTGCAGCTTCGCGATCAAGGAGCGCAGGTGCGAGAGCAGCCAGCGGTCCGCGTAGTCGACGAGCACCAGCACGCCGCGCCGGTCACCCAATTCCAGAGACTGCTGGGCGACGGCCGAATCGGGGGAGTACACCGCACGCCAGATCATCCAGCCGGATTCCGCGGCCTTCGCGGCGTAGTGGGTGGTGAGCCGGGTCTTACCCTGACCGCCGCCGGCGTGGATCAGGCGGACCCCGAGCGGTTCCGGCCGTCCCATCCAGCCGTGCAGTTCGGCGATTTCGTCGTGCCTGCCGATGAACGGCACCACCTGATATCGCGGATGCAGCAGGCGCGACGGCTGTGCGCGGGCCCGCTCCGGCGCGACCGCGGGCGCGGCGACCGGCATGGCCTCGATGCGATAGCGCGGATGTTCGGAGGAGATGGTGACATCACCGGTGACATCGGCGATCTGGATATTGTCGCGGAAGACTACGGTATTGCTGACCGACTGGCGCCGGCGCCAAGGGAATTTCACCGGCCCCCGGCTAACCCGCCGCCATCGTGGATCTGGTCCACCGGCCCGGCGATCCTGCTGTGCGTGACGGGCTGCCGGACCTGCCGATCAGATCGGCGATGCCGATCCCCCACCCGATGAATCGTTGTCCCACAACGACATTATCCGCGCGAGTCGGTCGCGGCATGGCGATCTCGGTGGACCGGGTGAGCGAGGTTCGGATCGGGTGATGTCGGGTACGTAACAAAGTCGTCATTTCGAACATGCGATGATCCGACGTCACATGTTTCGGATCGCGGGCCGGTGCGCACAGCGCCATGGCCCGCGGCCGAACGAGGGAAGGAACGGACCATGACAGCCTCGGGCCATCCGGTGCCGGACGCGGCGCTACAGGAGGGGGTCGGCAGCACCGACTCCGAGGGCTATTCGCGCGGGTTGAGCTCGCGCACCATCCAGATGATCGCCATCGGCGGCGCCATCGGCACCGGCCTGTTCTACGGCGCGGGCGGTGCGATCGAGCAGGCGGGCCCGGCGCTGATCCTGGCCTACCTGGCCGCGGGCCTGGCCATCTTCGTGATCATGCGCGCGCTCGGTGAGCTGCTCACCTACCGTCCGGTCTCGGGCAGCTTCGCCGAATACGCGCACGAATTCTTCGGCCGCTTCGCCGGATTCGCCACCGGTTGGTCCTACTGGGCGGTGTGGGTGAGCACCTGCATGGCCGAGATCACCGTCGCGGGCAAGTACGTGCAGTACTGGTTCGATATCGAACCGTGGGTCACCGCGCTGGTGGTGCTCGCGATCATGTTCGTGGCGAACCTGATCTCGGTGCGGCTTTTCGGCGAGGGCGAATTCTGGTTCTCCGCCATCAAGGTCACCGCCATCCTGGCCATGATCGCCATCGGCATCGGCGTGCTGATCTTCGGCTTCGGCCATGCCGCGAATCCGACGGTGAGCAACCTGTGGAACGACGGCGGCGTCTTCCCGCACGGCTTCGGGCAGGCGCTGCTGGTGCTGCAGATCGTGGTGTTCGCCTATGTCGGCGTCGAAATGGTCGGCGTGACCGCGGGTGAGGCGCGGGATCCGAAGGCCACCCTGCGCAAGGCCATCAATACGCTGCCGTTCCGCATCGGGCTGTTCTACGTCGGCGCGCTGATCGTCATCATGTCGGTGGCGAGCTGGCGCACCTTCCATGCGGGGCGCAGCCCGTTCGTCGAGGTCTTCCAGCAGATCGGCATTCCGGCGTCGGCGGGCATCATCAATTTCGTACTGCTCACCGCGGCGCTGTCGTCCTGTAATTCGGGTATCTACTCGACCGGCCGCATGCTGCGCAGCCTGTCGCTGCGGCAGGAGGCGCCCGCGAAACTCGGCGCGCTGAGCTCGCGGCACGTGCCCTACGCCGGCATCTGCGTCTCGGCGGCGGCGATGGTGATCGGCGTCATCGTCAATATCGTCTCGCCGGACAAGGCGTTCGCCTACATCACCTCGGTGTCCACCATCGGCATCATCTTCGTCTGGGGCATGATCCTGGTCTGCCACATCGCCTACCGCAGGAAGGTGGCGCGCGGTGAACTGCCCGCCGCCGATTACCGACTACCCGGCGCGCCGTACACCTCCGTCGCGGCGCTGATCTTCCTCGGCCTGGTCGTGGTGCTGCTGTTCTTCAGCGAGAGCGGGCGCACGGCGGTCGTCGTCGGCGCGGTGTGGGCGGTGCTGGTCTGCGGCGGATACCTGATCTGGAACAAGATCGGAATCCGGAGCGGCGCAGCCGATTCCGAGTCCGCGGGGCGGTAGCGCACGGCGGAAAGGCCAGTGGCGCAACGGACTCGCGGGAGTCGTTGCGCCACTGGCCTTTTCTGCTATCTACGTCGATCCGGGCGCTCAGGTTTTCACGCGGTGGCGTCGCGGTGCGGCATCATCGACGATCCGATCACCATGATCGCCGCCATCGCGGCGACCGCGATGAACACCAGATGGATGGCGGGCGAAAGCACTTCGGCGGCCGGGTGATCGCGATGGCCGACCTTGGCGTTGACGATCGCGCCGAACACCGCGACACCCACCGCACTGCCGAGTGCGCGGGCGAACATATTGGTCGAGGTGACCACCCCGCGCTCGCTCCATTCGGCGCTGGACTGGGCGGCGATCAGCGTCGGCGTCGCGACGAGGCCCATACCGGAACCGATCACGAAACACGATGCGGCGACCTGCCACAGGCTCGACTGCGCGTCGATCAACAGGGTGGACGCCGCGCCGAGCGTCGCGAGGCCGCTGCCGATCAGCGCCGTCGAACGGAAACCCAAGCGCAGGTACACCTTTCCGGCCTGTGACGCGGCCAGCGGCCAGCCGAGGGTCAGCGCGCCGACGGTGAGCCCGGCGATCAGCGCGCCGGTGCCGAGCACGCCCTGCGTGAAAGTCGGTACATAGGTGGTCAATCCGACCAGGATGGTTCCGACCAGCACCGAGATCAGGCTGCTCGAGATCACCACCCGTCTGGTCAGCACCCACAGCGGCAGAATCGGATTCGCGGCGCGGCGCTCCACCAGGCCGAAGGCCACCAGCAACAGCGAGCCGCCGGCGAAGATGGCGATGCTGACCGGTGAGGACCAGGCCCAGGACTGGCCGCCCTCCAGCAGTCCGAGGATCAGCGAGCCCGCACCGATGGTGAGCAAACCCGCACCGGCATAGTCGATCCGGTGCCGCTGCCGGGGCGCGCTCTCGGTGAAGTTGCGCACCAGCGTCCACGCGGCGAGCGCGGCCAGCGGCAGGTTGATCAGGAAAATCCAACGCCAGCTGACGTATTCGGCGAAGATGCCGCCGAGCAGCGGGCCGAGCACCGACGACATCGCCCACACCGACGCGAGATAACCCTGCACCTTCGCGCGTTCGGTGAGCGTGTACAGGTCGGCCGCGATGGTCATGGTGATCGGGCCGAGCGCGCCGGCGCCGATACCCTGCACCGCGCGGAAGATGATGAGCGCGAACATATTCGTGGCCATACCGCACAGCAGCGAGCCGAGTGCGAACACCGCGATGCCGAACAGCAGCACCGGTTTACGCCCGACGGTGTCGGCGAGCTTGCCGTAGATCGGCGTGGTCACCGCCTGCCCCAGGAGATAAACCGAGAAGAGCCAGGGGAATTGGGCGAAGCCGCCGAGACTGTCGGTGATGGTGAGCACCGCGGTGGCGATGATGGTCGAGTCCAGCGCCACCAGACCGTTCGCCAGCATCAGGGCCGCGAGGATGGCGCCGCGTTCCGACCGTAGCCCGACTGATATCTCCGCTGTCTCGGTCGCCACTGCGGCCCCTCTCGTTCGTTCGCCTAACCATCCGGAACGAACATATTCGGCGGCGCGCTATTCCCGCATCCGTATTTTGGTGGGATCAGCAGATGACCTGGCGGCGGGACTACGCGTACCTCCGCATTCGCTCCGGCCGTGCGCAGGCTTCGGACGGCTTCGCCGGCAGCGCCCATTAGGCTCTGCACATGGTCGAATCGACGAGGATCGTGCTTGCATCCCGGCCGGAGGGCGCGCCCACGCCGGCGAATTTCCGCACCGAAACCTACGAACTGCCCGAACCGGCCGATGGGCAGGTGCTGCTGCGAACGCTGTATCTCTCGCTGGATCCGTATATGCGGGGCCGGATGAGCGCCGCCAAGTCGTATGCGAAACCGGTCGAGGTCGGCGAGGTGATGGTCGGCCAGACCGTCGCCGAGGTGCTGGAGTCGAACTCGCCCGATTTGGCGAAAGGTGATGTGGTGCTGGCCAATTCGGGCTGGCAGACGCATCAGGTCGCGCCCGCGAAGGCGCTGCGCAAGCTGGATCCCGGTGCGGCGCCGGTGTCCACCGCGCTCGGCGTGCTCGGCATGCCCGGCTTCACGGCGTACTCGGGACTTTTGAAGATCGGTAACCCGCGGCCGGGGGAGACCGTGGTGGTCGCCGCCGCGACCGGCCCGGTCGGCTCGGCGGTCGGTCAGATCGCGAAGGTCAAGGGCGCCAGGGCGGTCGGCATCGCGGGCGGACCGCGGAAGGTGGCCTATCTGCGGGAGCTGGGTTTCGACGCCGTCATCGATCACCGGGCGCCGGATTTCGCCGAGCAGCTGCGTGCCGCCGTGCCGGACGGTATCGACGTCTATTTCGAGAATGTCGGCGGCGCGGTCGCCGAGGCGGTCTACCCGCTGCTGAATACCTTTGGGCGCGTACCGGTTTGCGGTTTGATCGCGAGCTACAACGCGACCGGTGCGCCGACGGGCCCGGACCGCCTGCCCGGCTTCATGCGCTCGATCCTCACCAAGAGCCTGACGGTGCGCGGATTCATCATGTCGGAGTTCGTCGACGAGATGTTCGGGGATTTCCTGCGCGATATGTCCGGTTGGGTGGCCGAGGGCCGGGTGCGTTACCTCGAGGACGTGGTCGAGGGGCTGCCGAACGCGCCCGAGGCGTTCATCGGCATGCTCGAGGGCCGGAATTTCGGCAAGCTGGTGATCAAGGTCGGTTAATCGCTCGCCAGTGCGCCGCCGCCGATGCCCAGGTAGACCAGCATCAGGGTGAACAGGAACCAGCCCGCGCCCTGCCAGATCGGCCAGCCTTCGCGGCGGCGCCAGGCCAGATAGGTCTGGACGAAGGCGCCGATCCCGCCGAGCAGCAGTACCACGGCCGGGCCGAATACGACGGCGGTCTGCGCGGGGCCGTCGCACAGCATCCGCTGGGACAGGCACTGCGGCCGCTGTGCGGCCCACCCGACCGTCGCCCCGAAAACGATTCCGGCGCACACCAGTACGACGATGCCGTAGCGCATCGCCCGGCGCGCCGACCGCGGATCGCGCCAGCGCTTCTCGGCGTCGTTTACCATCGGCCTCCCTTCCTCTGGTCGGGATTGCCGGGCTGATCCGTCTGAAACCCGATCACGGCTTGCGGCCGATGCCCGCCCAGTACCAGGCGGATTCCGGGTCCGGCGCGGTCTCCGGCGGCCGGTCCACCAGCTCCGGCCGCCACGCCGCCACCGGAACGACACCCGGTGCGACCAATTCGGTTCCGGCGAAAAGGCTTTCGGTTTCGGCGCGACTGCGCGGCTGGAAGGGTATGCCCGCCTGCTCGGCCGAGTAGACCACCCGCGCCATCGCCCGCGCGTCGAAATCCGCGGTGGGGTGGGTGATTACCAGATAGCTTCCGGTGGGGGCCGCGGCCAGCAGCCGTTCGATGATGCCGCGCGGATCGTCCTCGTCGCGGAAATACATCATGATCGCCACCAGCATGATCGCCATCGGCCGCGCCGGGTCCAGCGTGGCGGTGAGCGTGGCATCGCCGAGGATGGATTCGGGATCGTGCAGGTCGGCGTGGATGAACGCGGTCCGGCCCACCGGCGTGCTCGCCATCAGCGCGCGGGCGTGCGCCAGCACGATCGGATCGTTGTCGACGTAGACCACCCGCGCGGCCGGATCGAACCGCTGCGCGACCTCATGGGTATTGCCCGCGGTCGGAATGCCGGTGCCGATATCGAGGAACTGCGTGATACCGGCCTCGTTCACCAGATAACGCACCGAGCGCGCGAGAAATGCGCGGTTGGCCATGGCCATGGTGCGAATCGCCGGAATATGGCCGGCGATGGCATCGCCGAGCGCGCGGTCGGCGGGATAGTTGTCCTTGCCGCCCAGCCAATAGTCGTAAACCCGCGCCTCATGCGCGACGGTCGTATCGATCCTGGTCGGTAGTCCGGTGCCCGATAGGTAGCTGTCCGACATGGTGAATCCCTCTCCCCGGCACGCTGATCCGCTGCTGTGCCGTTACGCCACAGGATATCCAGCGAATCTGCGGCATGATGTGGATTCGGTTGTGAAACATCGCCGGATCTGCGACCGGAAGAATGCGTGATGATCGGATGTCCGGAGGAATTTCCACCGCTGGGGGCGGGACATCCGCGGGATGGAATTCGGTGATCACGGCCTTGTTCCAGGTCGGTGTGTCGAGCTGCTTTCGCGATCTTGCTGAGGTTCAATCCAATAGGTCGGTATGTTTTTGCATACGGGCCGGGCTACCGCCGCCCACCGGTGTGCAAGATGTGAATCCAAATCTCCAGCATCACCTCAGCATCCGAAAAGGAGCATCGAAAGTGAGCATGATTCTGGCCGCGCTACACGACACCGTACTTGCGCAGGTCGGCAATCCGACGCCGGAGGCGCCGCCAATGGCCGACAAACTCATGCAGATGGTCCGCTATTTCACCTGGCTGGTTGAACTGTCCGGGGTTACCGCCATCACCTACGGCGGTGGCCGGTTCGCCTGGGAGAAATGGAGCGGCGGCGGGCTGCAATCCCCGAAAATGGTCGCCAGCGCAATGGCGGGCGGCGCCGTCGCCACCAGTGCGGGCACCATCATGAACGCGCTCATCGGCAGCTGAGACCGACCGCCTCGCGGACTCCGGCCGAAACGCCGGCCGGAGCCCGCATTGCTGTGCATCCTGCCTACCGCCCCGGCCGAATCCCCAAGTCGCCGCGGCCCTCTCGCCAAGAATGGGAAGTGGGGATTGACGTCCGGGAGCGGAGACCGTACCGTTCGCCCAATTCTTATCAACATCAACTCGGCGTGACAGCAGGGGGAGTAGTGGCAGCCCTACTCACGAATGACAATGCGCCGGAAGCGGTTCCGGACGTCACGGGGGTGGGGAAGAAAGCCGCGGTCGGCCGCTCGCCCGGCCAACTCGCCTGGCTGCGATTCAAGCGGGACAAGTCCGGTGTGATCGCGGGCATCGTCGTATTGTTCTTCTTCGTCGTCGGCCTCGGCGCGCCGCTGATTTCGCTGGCCTACGGTAAGGATCCCTACACCCCGTACGCGACGCCGAGTAACGGTCTGCTCACCGACACCGGCTTCCCGATCAAACCCAACGGCGGCATCGATGGCCAATTCTGGTTCGGCATCGAGCCGCACACCGGGCGCGACGTATTCATGGTGGTGGTGTACGGAATTCGCACCTCACTGCTGATATCGGTGGCGGTGGTGCTGCTGACCACGATCATCGGCACGGTGCTCGGGATCACCGCCGGATATCTCGGCGGCGCGATCGATTACGTCATCAGCCGGATCACCGACATCCTGCTGTCGATTCCGTCCACGCTGTTCATGCTCGCCTTCATGCCCGTCGCCTGGGCCAGCTATCTGGCGACCGGCGAGGAGATCCCGGTCTTGGTGCGTGCCGCGAGCATGATCGGGTTGTTGACCCTGTTCGGCTGGACCCGCAATGCCAGACTGCTTCGCGGACAGGTGTTTTCGCTGCGGGAGCGGGAGTTCGTCGAGGCGGCCGTCGTCACCGGTGCCGGTCCGGCGCGGATCATCTTCCGTGAGCTGCTGCCGAATCTGTTCACGCCCATCCTGGTGCTGGCCACGCTGGATCTGCCCTACTACGTGACCATCGAGGCCGCGCTGTCGTTCCTCGGTGTCGGCATCACCGATCCGACGCCCGACTGGGGCGTGCTCGTGCAGCGCGGAGCCAGCCTGATCTCCTCGGACATCACCTTTCTCGTCTTCCCCGGTATCGGGATGATCGTTTTCGTGCTCGCCTTCAACTTGCTCGGGGATTCGGTGCGAGACGCTCTCGACCCGAAGGGAAGTCGTTAAGCCGTTGGGTCGCCGGTCGTCGGCGGCAGGAGTAGTCAGGATCCGGAATGAAGAGAACGCATATCGCGCGGGCGGCCGCGGTCGCCATGGCGGCCGCGCTGGCGGCCGCGGGTTGCTCGGCCGGTGGCACCAATGTCGGTGGTAGCAATCAGCCGACGGTCACACAGAACAAGCTCACGCTGGACCCCGACGGCAAACAGTCGAACGGTCCGGCCGCCGACGCACCCGGAGCGAAGAAGGGCGGCAAGCTCAACCTGACTTTCCGCGTCGACTTCCAGCACTACGATCCGGCCAAGATCTACAACTCGCCGGACGATGAGGTGTTCAAACTCCTCAACCGCCGCCTCACCGAATTCCGGCAGGGCGACGACGGTTCGATGGCGCTGGTCGGTGATCTGGCCACCAACACCGGTGAGGCATCCGACGGCGGTAAGACCTGGAAGTACACGCTGAAGGACGGCGTGAAATACGCCGACGGCACACCGATCAAATCGCAGGACATCAAGTACGCCATCGAGCGCACCTTCGATACGAGGTTCGCCACGGGGCCGTCGTGGGTCCAGCTGTGGCTGGTCGGGAAGGACGATTTCCACTCGGTCTATCCCGGCCCGTACTCCGGTCAAGAGCTCGGATCCGACAAGATCGAGACCCCGGACGACAAGACGATCATCTTCCATCTGGCCGAGCCGCAGTCGGATTTCCCGTTCGCCGCATCGATGACCCAGACCGTTCCGGTGCGCAGGGACCGGGACGCCAAGCCGGACGACCTGGACGCCAACGGTCTCGGCGATATGATCACCGGCCCGTACAAGATCGCCGCGCACGACGTCGACAAGACGCTGACCCTGGTGAAGAACCCGAACTGGGATCCGAAGACCGACCCGGTGCGGCATCAGTACGTGGATGAGATGCATTTCCAATTCGGTGTCAAACCCAAACAAGAGACCGACCAGCTGAAGGCGGATATCGATCCGAACGCCGCCGCGCTGTACAGCGGTATCGACGTCGATCAGGTCCAGGCCATCATGCAGGACCCGAATCTGAAGAAGCGCACGGTGGACAACCAGACCGGCGCGGTGCAGATGTTCTCCATCAATACCGCCCGGGTCACCGATGTGAACGTGCGCAAGGCCATCGCCATCGCGTTCCCGAAGCAGGACGTCGTCACCACCCAGGGCGGCCCGTTCTTCGGCGATATCGCCACCACGATCGGTCCGCGGACCGCGCTGGGTTACGCACCGCAGCCCAACCCGTTCGGTGTCGGCAACAATGGTGATCCGCAGAAGGCGCGGCAGATCCTCACCGACGCGGGCAAACTCGGCTACACGGTGAATGTGGCCTGGGATTCCACCCCGACGGCCGACCGGTGGGGCGACCCGATCAAGCGCGGACTGGAAGCCGCCGGTTTCAAGGTCAACCTGAATCCGTTGCCCGACAAGGGCTTCTACGACGCCATCAAATTGCTGAGCAATCCGTATGACGTGATCTGGAACCAGTGGAGCCCGGACTGGCCGACCAATCGGACCGTGTACAGCGCGCTGTGCTACGGCGGGGCGGTCATGGAGGGCGGCAACAACTTCGCCCAGCTGAAGGACAAGAAGGTCGACGACGAGATCAACCACGTCCAGGCGATCCAGGACATCAGCGAACAGGGTAAGCAGTACATGCCGCTGGATCAGCTCATCCAACGGGACTACGCGGCGGAGATCCCGCTGGTGTACACGCGCAAGCAGATGATGTTCGGCTCGAAGGTCGGTGGCGTGCGGATGGACGCGATCACCACCACCCTCGACCTGTTCAACGTCTACCTGAAGTGATGCTGGCCTTCCTCGTCCGCCGCATCCTCGGCGGCCTCGCGATCCTGTTCATCATCTGCGCGAGCACCTTCATGCTGTTCTATATCGCTCCCGGCAGCAATGTCGCGAGGCTGGCCTGCGGCAAGACCTGCTCGCCCGAGCTGATCGCCGCGGTCGCGCATCAGATGGGCGTCGACAAACCGGTGTGGCAGCAGTTCCTCGAATATCTCGGCGGGATCTTCGCCGGGCGCGATATCAGCGATACCCATTGCGCGGCACCGTGTTTGGGCTATTCGTTCCACAATCGCCGCCCGGTGCTGGACACCATCCTGGATCGCCTGCCGGTCACGCTGTCGCTGACCATCGGCGCGGTGGTGATCTTCCTGACGGTCGGCGTCGGCCTCGGCATGCTCGCCGCACTGCGCAAGGGCAAGCTCTCCGACAAGGTCGGCATGGGTTTCGCGGTGGTCGGCGGGGCGCAGCAGATCTTCGTGCTCGGCCCGTTCCTGTTGTTCATCTTCGTGTATTCCACACACATCATGAACGTGCCGAGCTATACGGCGTTCTTCACCGATCCGGTGAAGTGGGCGACCGGACTGATCCTGCCGTGGGTCTGTCTGGCCATCATCACCACCGCGTACTACGCGCGGCTCACCCGCTCCTCGATGGTGGAGGTGCTGAACGAGGATTACGTCCGCACCGTGCGGGCCAAGGGGATGGGTCCGGCGAATATCTATGTGAAGCACGCTTTCCGGGGCGCGATGAGTCCGATCGCCACGCTGCTCGGCCTGGATATCGCCGTGCTGCTGAGCGGGGCCATCATCACCGAGACGGTGTTCAATCTGCCGGGGGTCGGCCAATTGGCGGCCAACTCCGTGCTGGATTCCGATCTGCCGGTGATGATGGCGGTGGTGCTGTTGGCCGCGACCGCCGTGGTGGTGGCCAATATCGTCGTCGACATCATCTACGCGTTCATCGATCCGAGAGTGAGATTGGGATGAGCATCGCGACCCGAGCCCAGCGGGAGGAGTCGGTGACCACTGCACGCAGCGTCATCCTTTCGATGCGAGATCTCAAGGTGCACTTCCGAACCGAGGACGGCGTCGTCAAGGCGGTGGACGGGCTCTCATTCGACCTCGCCCGCGGCCGGACGCTCGGCATCGTCGGCGAATCCGGTTCGGGCAAGAGCGTCTCCACCATGGCCATCCTCGGCCTGCACAACCGGGCGAAAACCACCATCGAGGGCGAGATCCGTTTCGAGGGAACGGATCTCGCCGGAGCCGACGAACGGACCATGCGGCGTTTCCGTGGCAAGCGGATCTCGATGATCTTCCAGGATCCGCTCACCGCGCTGTCGCCCTACTACACCGTCGGCGATCAGATCATCGAGACATATCGCCGCCACACCGGCGCGAACCGGAAGGCGGCGCGGGCGCGGGCGATCGAAATGCTCGCGAAAGTCGGTATCCCGCAACCGGAACGGCGTATCGGCGACTACCCGCACCAGTTCTCCGGCGGTATGCGGCAGCGGGTGATGATCGCGATCGCGCTCTGCTGCGATCCGGATCTGCTGATCGCCGACGAGCCGACAACGGCCCTGGATGTGACGGTGCAGGCGCAGATCCTGGACCTGTTGCGGGAACTACAGGCCGAATTCGATACGGCGATCATCCTGATCACCCACGATATGGGTGTTGTCGCGCAGATGGCCGACGACGTGCTGGTGATGTACGCGGGCCGTTGTGTGGAACGGGGTTCGGTGCGTGAGGTGCTGAAAACCCCACGGCATCCGTACAGTTGGGGGCTGCTGTCCTCGATTCCGCGTCTGGGCGGGGACGTCGACGCGCCACTGCATCCGGTGCGGGGCACCCCGCCCAGCCTGATCGATGTGCCGCCCGGCTGCCCGTTCCATCCGCGCTGTGATTTCGTGGAAAAGGTTGGCGGCCAACGGTGTATGACCGAGCGACCCGAAATCGGCTCGGCCACCGAACGCGGGTCGGCGTGTCATCTGTCCGACGGGGATGCCGACCGCGTCTTCGCCGAACAGATCCGGCCGACGCTCGGGACGGCGTCATGACCGAACAGATACTGTCCCAGGCGATTTCGCCGGGTATCGGCGACGGGCCGCTGCTCACCGCGACCGGGCTCGAGATGCATTTCCCGATCCGCTCGGGCATCCTGTTCAAGCGGAAGACCGGCGTGGTTCGCGCCGTCGACGGCATCGATCTGAGCGTATCCGCGGGCGAGGCATTCGGTCTGGTCGGCGAATCCGGTTGCGGGAAGTCGACAACCGGCCGAATGCTGGCCAGGCTGCTGGAACCGACCGCGGGCACGATCACCTACAACGGTCAGGACATCACTCATCGCAGCCGCCGCCAGTTGGCGCCCATCCGGTCCGAGATCCAGATGATCTTCCAGGATCCGTACTCCTCGCTGAACCCGCGGCAGACGGTGGGGAAGATCATCGCCGCGCCGATGGAGATCAACGGCATCGACCCGCCGGGCGGCCGTCGCGAACGGGTGCGGGAACTGCTGGCGACCGTCGGCCTGAATCCCGAACATTTCAACCGCTTTCCGCACGAATTCTCCGGCGGTCAGCGCCAGCGCATCGGCATCGCCCGCGCGCTCGCGCTGGAGCCCAAGCTGATCGTCGCCGACGAACCGGTGTCCGCGTTGGACGTATCCATTCAGGCGCAGGTGATCAACCTGCTGCAGCGACTGCAACGCGAGCTGGGGATCGCCTTCGTCTTCATCGCGCACGACCTTGCGGTGGTGCGGCATTTCAGCGAGCGCATCGCCGTCATGTACCTGGGCAAGATCGTCGAACTCGCCGACCGCGCCGATCTTTACACCCGCCCGCAGCATCCGTACACCCAGGCGCTGCTGTCCTCGGTGCCGGAGGCCGATCCAGACAGCGTCGGGCAGAAGGAGCGGATCCGCCTGGCGGGCGATGTCCCTTCGCCGATCAATCCGCCGTCCGGCTGCCGTTTCCGCACTCGCTGCTGGAAGGCCGAGCATATCTGCGCGGAGCAGGAACCCCCGCTGCTGCAACTCGGTGGCGCCGCCGAAGGCCATCTGGCCGCATGTCACTTCCCGGAACCCCGGCAGGTCGTCGCACCGGACTCGTGACCTCGGCTCGGCGGGCCGACTAACGGTCCTTGATCGCGGACAGTGCGTATAGCAGCGGTATGCGGGCATCGTCGGGCGGCAGGCGCCACCAACCGGATTCCTCGTCGCGGATCATTCGGTCGAATCGCGGCCAGGGGATGAGTTCGCTTTCCCGCAGCCGCGTGATGGTCAGGCCCGCGCCGACAAGGGCGGTGACGACCTCGCCGAGGCCGTGGGCCCATTCGTAGACCGGAGCCGCGTCGGGCGGCAGCGCGGGGCCGTCGGTGTAGGTGTGGGTGCCGTCGTGTTCGAGGGGACCCCGGCCCGCCAGATAGTCGTTGCGCAACAACAACTCCTGCCGGTTCGGGTCGGGTTTGGGGCCGAGTGAGGTGAGCACCGGATGGAATTCGACGATGTACACCAGGCCGCCGGGCTTCAGCAGTTCGGCCAGGATCGCGGCCCACCGCTCGAGGTCCGGTAGATAGCACAGCGCGCCTTTGCCGGTGTAGACGATGTCGAAGCGGCGGGCGCCGAGGGCCGCGACCGCGTCGTATACATCGGCCCGGACATAGTCCACCTCGACGTGGTGCTGGTCGGCGATGCGGCGGGCATGGTCGATGGTCCGTGCCGAGAAGTCGAGTCCGACGGTGCGGGCTCCTCGCCTGGCGAACGCGATCGTTTCCGTGCCGAGGTGGCATTGCAGATGGGCCAGGTCGCGGTTTGCCAAGGGGCCCAGGTCATTCCATTCGAACGGGGCGAACCACCAATCCGCGGGTGTCGCGCCGTCCGCACCGTAGAACCGCGACGCCGCGTGGATGGGGGCGCGGGCGTCCCAGTTGCGTTCGTTGGCGCGCATCAGTTCGGTTGTGCCGGAGTCGAATTCGCTGTTCATCTGGGCTCCTGCCGGGTAGCGGCCGTCGAACAAGGGATACCACAGCCGCGGCGCCCCGCGCGCGTCACCTGTGCGCTGGATCACAAACAGATAGATTGTGCACAATTGAATTGGGCACTATGTTGGCTGGTGGAGGCGATCGGATGGACGAGTACGACGGGTTGCGGCTCGATCGGCAGTTGTGCTTCGCGCTGTACGCCGCCTCCCGGGCGGTGACCAGGTTGTATCGGCCACTGCTCGACGAACTCGGCCTGACCTATCCGCAGTATCTGGTGATGCTGGTGCTGTGGGAGCACGGGCCGATGACCGTGAAGGATCTGGGCGTGGCGCTGGAACTGGATTCCGGGACGCTGTCGCCGCTGCTCAAACGGCTGGAGTCGACGGGGCTGATCGCCAGGTCGCGCTCCGCCGACGACGAACGGTCGGTGCGCATCGCGCCGACGGAATCCGGTGTGGCCCTACGTGATCGGGCCAAGGACATCCCGCTGCGGGTGGCCTGCGCGACCGGACTCGAACTCGCGGAGGCGGCCGATTTCCGTGACCGCCTGCGTGCCATCGCCGAATCGGTGGGCCACCACCGGCTGGCGCTCGACGAACCCAACGAGGAGTAATCATGCAAGCCCTGTACACCGCGAAGGCGACGGCGAGCGGCGCGGGCCGCGCCGGACACGTCCAGTCCTCCGACGATGTGCTGAACTTCGACCTCAGCGTGCCGAGCGGACTCGGCGGCGCCGGTGGTACCGGCACCAACCCGGAACAGCTGTTCGCCGCGGGCTACGCCGCCTGCTTCCACGGCGCGCTGCAGGTCGTCGCCCGCCGCGAGAAGGTGAAGCTGGAGAATTCCACCGTCACCGGCGAGGTGTCGATCGGCAAGGTCGGCGAGGGTTTCGGACTCGCCGTCGCGCTGACGGTCGAACTGCCGGGTGTGGAGCGCGCCGAGGCCGAGAAGCTGGTGGCGGCCGCGCACCAGGTGTGCCCGTACTCCAACGCGACCCGCGGCAACATCGACGTCGAGCTGAACGTCGCCTGATCAGGAAGGCGTTGCCGCGCAGCGGGTTCCGTGCGCGGGAACGGTTCCGTTGAAGAAGTAGTCGTGGACGATGCCGTCCACGCAGGCCGAACCCTTGCCGTAGGCGATGTGGTCGTCGCGCTCGTTGACGACCAGCACCGCGTCGGCGAGGTTTCGGGCCACGTTCTCCGCCGCGGCCAGCGTGGTCGCGGCATCGCCGGTGTTGTTGATCAGCACGATGGTCGGCGCGCCCGCCGCTTTGAGCGCATGGATCTTCAACGACGGCGCCACCGGCCAGAAGGTGCATTCCGCACCGCGATAGACGCCCGCGACGCCGAACAGCGGCGAAACCACCCTCGCCTTCTCGGCCTCGCGGCCCAGCTTGTCGATGATCTCGGCATCGGATTTCGAACGGTACTTGGCCGGATCCCCGTTCATGCACTGCACCGCGGAAAACGCGTAGGGGCTGGTTGAAAACTTGCCCGCCGCATCGCGTTTCAGGTAGGCGTCGGCGAGCGCGGCCAGGCCGGAGCCGTCGCCGTGTTCGGCATCGGCGATGGCCTTGTCGAGTATCGGCCAGTCATCGGTGCTGTACGTGGCCTGGAAGACGCCGTACAGCGCCAGATTGGAGCCGAGTTTGCGGCCGTCGGGCAGCGCGATGGGATCGGCCTCGACCCGATCGATCAGCGCGCGCAGATTCGTCATCGCGACATCGGGATCGGCGCCGACCGGGCAGCTCGGCCGGGCGGCGCAGGCGCCGAGAATGGTCTGTACGGTCCGCTCGTCCTGGGTGAGTTCGCCAGGAGTTGGCTGGAATTCGTCATCGGCGTCACCGGACGCATCGTTCTCACCGGGATCGTCGATGGAATCCAGCAGCATGCGGCCGACCCGGTCCGGGAATTGATCGGCGTAGAACTGGCCGACCCGGGTGCCGTAGGAAAAGCCGATGTAATTGAGTTTGTCCTCGCCGAGGCTGGCTCGCATGACATCCATATCCTTCGGGATGTTCTCGGTGCCGACGAAGCCGAGCAGTTTTCCGGCATGGTGCCGGCAGCCTTCGCCGTAATGTTTGAGCGCGTCGACGACTTTCCGGCGTCCCGCGTCGTCGGTCGGCGTGAAATCGGTGGCCAGATAGTCGTCCATATCCTTGTCGGACAGGCAGACGATGCCCGCGCTGCGACCGACGCCGCGCGGATCCCAGCCGATGATGTCGTAGCGTTCGCGCAGCGGGCGCAGCGTGGTGTCGTTCTCGTTGAGCGCGTCGAGCGTGCTGTCGAAACCCGAGACGCCCGGTCCGCCGAAATTCGCGGTGAGCACGCCGATCCGGGCCGCCGGATTCGTCGCGGCCAATTTCACCAGCGGCATCGTGATGGCGGCGTCGCCGGGGTGCTGGTAATCGATCGGCACTCGAATGGAACCGCATTCGGCGCCGGGATGATCCGGGCACGGCTGCCATTCGATGTGCTGGGACTGATAGTCCGCGAGGGTGGCGAGCGGTTGCGCGGTCCCGCCGTGCGTCGAGTCGCCGGATTTTCCGGAGTCCGAACATCCCGCGGCGAGCGCGAGCGCCGCGACGGTGAGCACGATCCTGATTTTCATCGGGTCCTTCCAGGGCGGGCGGTGGAACGGACTCAACCACGGTGTGCGTGAGAACTTCGTGAAGCGGGTCGCCAAATGCATGGTAGCCACAGGTTCACTGAAAACTTCTCATTTCGATTGTTGGCGCGGCGGTCGCGGAATTTGCGGCGTTGCGAACAGCGGCACCCCAAGATCGGCGGCATGCGTGACGAATTCTGTTGCACTACAACGAAATTGTGAGGTTATCCAGAAATGTTGTTGCAGCATCGGCAACGCTGCTGGTAGCGGTGGCGATGTCCGCCTTACCATTTCGCGCGGCCGCCGAAGCGCCGCGTCCGGTCGCCGAGACGTCGCTCGGCGGCTCCGCCGTACAACTGGACGTCTACTCGCCCGCCATGGGCCGGGTGATCACGAATCGGGTGCTGCGCGCCGCGGGCCCCGCGCCGACCGTATACCTGCTCACCGGTATCGGCGGTGGCGTCGACGGCATCTCCTGGTGGGACGACACCGATGTGGTGCGCTTCTTCGCCGACAAACACGTGAACGTGGTGATGCCCGTCGGCGGCGCGTTCAGCCTGTACACCGACTGGCTGGCCGACGATCCGGTGGTCGGGCGCAACCGCTGGCAGACCTATCTGACCCAGGAATTGCCCGCCGTCATCGACAGCCACCTGAACGCGACGGGCCGCAATGCCGTCATCGGGGTTTCGATGAGCGCGGGCTCGGCGGTGGACCTGGCGATCCAGGCGCCCGACCGGTACCGGGCCGTCGCCGCGCTGAGCGGCTGTCCGTGGACCGCGGATCCGCTCGGCACGGCCATGGTCAGCGCGCAGGTGCTGCGCGGCGGCGGCAATCCGCTGAACATGTGGGGGACGCCCGGTACGGACGGCTGGCGCGCACACGACGCGTTCGCGCACGCCGAAACGCTCGCGGGCAAAGCGGTGTACCTGTCCGCCGCCACCGGCATTCCCGGTGCGATAGACCGAGGCGGCCTTGCCTTTCCGCCGATCGAGGCGATCGCGAGCAGCTGCACCACCGCCTTCGCCGCTCGCCTCGCCGCCCTCGGGCTACCCGCCACGCACATCAATCGTCCGGAGGGCGGCCACACCTGGGGCCAATTCGAAACCGACCTGCACGACGCCTGGCCCCACCTGGCCCCCGCCCTTAATTCGTGAATCACGGCCTGCGCCATATCCGGAACGTGGTCGCGATCATGCCGCTGGCCGCGAACAACACCGCCGCGCCCGCGTTGCCGAGCACGACGAGGGCAACCGTCGCCACGGTGATCACGACGAGTGCGGCCAGGTCGAACCAGAGTGTGCGTCGTTGAAATGGCATATCGGACGTCTCTCCGTATTCAGGGTTCACGCAGCAGTTCGCCGAGTCGCAGCAGCGATTTCGGCGGTGTGTGGGCCATGGTCGACAATCGGTCCGCGACGATGAGGAACCGCTCGGTATCCGACTGGTCCGCGAGGTAGCGGGAACCGGCCATCTCGTGCAGGCGGACCACGTCCGGCATGCTGTTCTCCCGGAACCGGAAATAAGTGAACGAGCCCGTTACGAATGCGGGCCCGCACGCGGTGTCCGGCACGATCTGCAGGACCACGTGCGGCAGCGACGCCAGCTCACGCAGCTGCTCGATTTGCTTGCGCCACACGGTATTTCCGCCGACCCGCCGTCGCAGCGCGGCATCCTCGACGATCAGCCAGACCCTCGGCGGGTCGACGCGGGTGATGATGATGCGATGCGCTAGTCGGGCGGCGAGCATCGGCTCGAATTCCGCGTCCGGCAGCACCGGCTCGGCCAATCGCAGTGCGGCACGGGCGTATTCGTCCGTCTGGAGCAGCTCGGGGACGAGTCCCTGTTCATAGCGACGCAGTGTCTCCACCGGCTCGAGGTCGAGCAGCGTGCCGAAGCCCGAGCCGAGCGTCTCATCGTCGAAATGGCAGCAGCCGGAACCGTTTACCTGTGGTACCCAGGCCAGATACGCCGAGAGCTCGGACGGTGCGACCCGGTATAGCGTCAGCAGGTTGCGAACATCCTTCTCCTGGAAGCGGATCAGGCCCGCCTCCAGGCGGCTCACCTTGGAGTCGGAGGCGAAGATCGCCGCACCCGCCTGTTGCTGGGTGATGCCGCGGGCCTCGCGCAGGCGGCGCAGCCGCGCGCCCAGGAACAGTGGTAACACGGTTGACCTGCCGGGCTTTTGGCGTCGGCCGATGAGTTCGAGCCTGCCTTCGAGACCACTCCGTGAGGTTGCCACCGCCAGAGTTTGACACGCCTCGCGGCGGCTTGGGCAGGCTGCGGTGAACTTGCTTCTGCAATTGCAAATCGACGAACATCCGGCGAATGATCGCGATCCGCGCGCGGACGTTCCGGATCGCGTTGCGCGCCCGCGCTTTCGGCGCGGGTGCCGGATCAGGCGGGTTGACCTGGGGAGATGTGGGCGACGGCGTGATAGCGCAGCGCGGTGCGGGCCGAGGCGGGTGCGCTGGCGGCGACCGGGGCGAGCAGGGTGCCGACGTGGTCGCCGAAATCGGTGCGGTGCACCACTTCACCGACGAACCAGCCCGCGGCCGCCGCGAGCACCGGCACGCCGTAGGGGCCGTAGCGCCACTGGCAGTGCGTGAACTTGTCGACCTCGACGCCGGATTCGCCGCCGAACAGCCGGGCCAGTGCGACGTTGCGCCTGCTGATCAGGTGGACGGCGAGGTGGTCCGCACGGGCGGCGACGCCGAAGGTGTAATTGTTCTTCGACAGGCCCACCAGGAAGCGTGGCGGTTCGATACTGGCCTGCGCCGTGAATCCCACCAGACATCCGGCCTTGTCCTCGTCCGCGGCTGCGGTGACGATCCACATGGGAAAGTCGGCGGCGGCGACGACCGCGTCGAAGGCGTCGCGGACCGCTGCGGTCGGCTCCTGGCTACCCATCGGATGACCTCGGCTCGTGATCAGCTGGTGCGATCACTGTATCGGTGCGACGGGGCCCGGTGATACCGGAAGCGCCGGGGCGGCTGCGGAGAAACTCGCGCCGAATCGAATTAGCGTGGGCAGCAACATATTTCGAAATACGCATGGTGACTGAGTAGTAGTACCTATCCGATTCGGGTAGGCACACCGGTCCGCACGCACCCCTCGTCGGCGAGGCTCGATACAACGAGAACGGGAGGAGTGGGGGCGTGCCGAAGAGGTTGTTCACCGCGGGCACCGTCTGGTCGGGGGCGGACTGCCTGCCGCATACCGGATGGCTGCTGATCGGCGACGGACGGATCGAGCGGGTCGGCCGCTCCGATGAGCCCGCGCCCGCGGCGGACGAGGTCGTCGATCTCGCGGGCCGCCACGTGCTGCCCGGATTCATCGATACGCATTCGCATCTGTCGGTGGCGGCGCTCGTGCGCGACGGAATCGACGGCGCGGCTTGGCATTCCGTCGCGACGGCGCTCGCCGCGATCGGCGCCGCCGCGGCCGCGCGACCCGAGCTGCCCTGGCTGCTGTGCTGGAATTCGACGCCGCACGAATGGCCGGAGTCGCGACTGCCGACCGCGGCCGAACTGGATGCGGTCGCGCCGGGCCGCCGGGTGCTGGTGAGCGGTGTCGATCTGCATCGCGGCGCGGCGTCATCGGCTGCGCTGGAAGGATTTTCGCCGAGATCGAAGGACGGCGACGTCGGGCGCGGGCGCCGCACCGGGGAGGTGTGGGAGGCGGCGTACGGCGCAATCCTGCACCGCGCGCTGCGCGACCTCGAGCTCTACCGCCGCGACGCCGGTGCGGAACTGCTCGCGATCGAGGCCCGGCGGCAGCTGGCGTGCGGAATCACCCACGCACACGATCCGTTCGTCCCGCCCGCCGGACAACCGGCGCTGCCGCGGTTGGCCGGACGGACGCCGCTGCGGCTGTCGTGGGCGACCGGATCCCCGGCCGGAATCCTCAATCCGCCAGGGGATCCGGCGTCGGCGCCCGACGGACCGTACGGTGCGGCGGGCCGCGAGGTGAAGATCTTCCTCGACGGGGCCGACCGGTGCGCGCTCGAATTGCCGATGCGTGCCGTGCCAGGCCTGGTCGCGGGCACCGTGCGCGAGGCGCTGCGGCACCGCGGCTGCGGGCCGGTGCGCGAAGGTATGCGGCAGGCCGTGCGGATGCGCGCGGGCCGGGTGCGGATGCCATATCTGCGCTACACCGACGCCGAATTGCGCGAGACGCTGGCCGCGTACGCCGCGTCCGGATTCCGGATCCGGTTGCACGCCTTGGGAAATCTGGCGGCCACGCAGGCGGCGCTCGCGCTGCGCACCGTTGGCGTCCCCGCGGGTACGGTGACGGTCGACCATCTGACGGTGCTGGACCGCCGCACCGCGGATCTGGTCGCGACCGGCGGCGCGTACGCCGCCGTGCAGCCCGGATTCCTGCCGCGGTTCGGACCGCAGTTCGTGCGTCTCGGCATCGACCGGCATCGCGCGATTGTCGGCGCCCGGATGCTCGCCGCCGCGGGCGCGCCGGTGGTGTTGAGCTCCGATCATCCGTGCGGGCCGCTGGATCCGCTCGGCAACCTGCGCACGGCGGTCGGCAGGCGCGGGCGCGGCGGCGCGGTGGTGCAGGCCGATCAGGCGCTCGCTCCGGCGGCGGCCGTCCGCGCCGCCACCGTGACGGCCGCAGCCTCCCTAGGCATTCCGGATCGCGGCGCGCTGTCGCCGGGGCAGGCGGCCGACCTGGTGATCTGCGACGGCAACCCGTTCGATCCGGCTACCCGCGTCACCCAGACCTGGGTCGCGGGCGAAAAGGTTTGGCAAGAAAGGAAATCGGCATGACAGCCGCGACACCGCGCGAACGTTGGCGACTGGTCCGGCTGCGGACCTGCTCGGCGCTGCTCGCGCTCGTATACCGCACGGCCACCGCGCGTCCGGTGCTGTGGCGGTTGATGGTTCGCACATTCCGCCCGTCCTTCGCGCGGCTGGCCGCCGCGCAGGCGGTGGCGGCCTGCCGGTCGGCGGCCGTCGACGTCCCCGCCTATCGCGACTTCCTGGCCCGCTCCGGAGTCCGGAAAGCCCAGCGGCTGCGGGACTTTCCGGAGACCGACAAGCGTAACTACGCGGGCGCGTACGACGAGGAGAGCCGGTGCCACAACGGCAGGCTGCACCGGGCGGGCGTGGTCGTCGACGAGTCGTCGGGTTCCACCGGCAAGCCGTTCAACTGGGCGCGCGGCCCGCGCGAACTGGCATCGATCTACCGCAACGCGGCGGGCTACGTCGAAATGGTCTTCCCGGGCGAGCGTCTGTTCGTCATCAACGCCTATTCGATGGGTGCGTGGGCGACCGGCACCACCACCGGCGCGGCGATGACCCGCATCGCGATGGTGAAGAACACCGGCCCGGATCTGGCGAAGATCGTCGACACCCTCACCCACTTCGGCCCCGGCTACGACTACATCGTCGCCGCGTACCCGCCGTTCCTGAAGCATCTGCGCGATCGGCTGGACGAACTCGAATTCCCTTGGGACGCATACACGATCCGGGGAATGGTGGGTGGCGAGCCGATGACCGAGGCGCTGCGCGACTACCTCGAACAGCGCTTCACCCTGGTGCGTTCGGGCTACGGCGCCAGCGACCTTTCCATCGGTATCGGCGCCGAGACCGGGTTCACCGTCTGGCTGCGCAAACAGCTGACACACGATGAGGAGCTGCGGCGCGAACTGCTGGGGGAGCACGAGCAGCGGCTGCCGATGATCTTCCACTACAACCCGCTCGACACCTACCTGGAAACCAATGCGAACGGAGAACTGTTGTGCACCATCACTTCTCCGCACTGCGTGCAGCCGAAGCTGCGGTACAACGTCGGCGACGAGGCCCGGTTGCATACGCTGCCCGCCGTGCGGCAAGCGATCCGGCGCGACCCGGCCCGTTGGGTGCGCTGCCGCGACGCCATGGGCGGCGACCGGATGAACCTGCCGCTGCTGTTCCTGTTCGGGCGTAAGGACAGCACCGTCTCCTACATGGGCGCCAATCTCTACCCGCAGGATATCGAATACGGTCTGTACCAGGGGAATCCGCATGCCGACCGCATTTCGCGGTTCTGCCTGTCGCTGGAGGAGCTGCCGGATCTGGAATCGCGCCCGGTGGTGAATCTCGAACTGCGCGACGGTCTGCTGGATGCCGCCGCGCGAGACCGGTTGGCGGACAGCTGCCGTCGCGGAGTCCTCGACCATCTCGCCCACGTCTCCCGCGATTTCGCCGAATCGCTGCGCGAGGATCCGGCGGCCGCCGATCTGCGGGTGCGCTTGTTCGCGCCCGGCGCCGGGCCGTTCGCGGCCATGACCAAGCTCAAGAACACCTACCTCGTGGAGCGACCGTGAGAACCGCCGACTTCAGCAGGACCCCGCCGCAGGGACAGGCGACCGCGATGTTCATCGGCGCGACCCGCTACCGTGGCCCGCTGTCGATCATCACCCTGACCCGCACCTGGTTCCGGATGGTGCGCGATATGCGGCGAATGCGCGGATACTGCTGGCACAAGGTGTATTACGAATTCCCGCTGACCCTCGGCACCATCGCGTTCTTCACCGACCGCGACGCGATGCTGCGCTTCGCCCGCAGCCGCCACCATCGGGATCTGATGATCTGGGTGACCGACGGCGCCAAGAACGCCAAGGGCGGATTCATCCGGCTCTACCATGCCGAGCCGGACGGTTACAGCAACGGCATCTGGCGGGCGGAAGGCAATGCCATGGCGCATATTCCGACCTTCACGCCGCTGTCCACCGAATCCGGGCCCGGCCCGGTGGTGGAGCGCCGCCGATGAACTTCCACCGAGTCGAGAACCGCAGGCAATTAAGGGAATTCATCGATCTGCCGGATCGCCTGCACGACGGCCGATACGTGCCGACGCTCCGGCAGACCATCTGCGGCTGGTATCGCGACGGCATCGGCCTGTACCTGCTGCGCGACGACGGCGGCAGGGTGGTCGGCCGGACCACCCTGCACACCGACGACGCCTTCGACGCGAAACTCGGCCGCCGCCCGCAGCTGTTCGGGCTCACCGAATTCGCGCCCGGCGCCGAGGTGCCGCTGTTCGCCGCGATCTGCGCCGCGGGCCGGGCGGCCGGGCGGTCCAGTGCATTCGGCCCGGTGTCGTTGCTGCCCAACCAATCCGGTGGCGTCATCACCTCGGGCTACGGCGAGCGTGGATTCATCGACAGCGCATGGAATCCGGACCGCTACCCGGCGGCGTACGAGGCGAACGGCTTCACTCGGCGTTTCGAGTCCGACACCTGGGTCTGTCCGGTCACGGCAGATCCCGACACCGTCTTCCGGTTCGACGAATCACGCTTGGCCGCAGAGGAATTGGTGCTGCACCGGGGCGACAGGAAGAATATCGGGGCACAGCTGCCGATGCTGCGTGCGATGCTCAACGACGCCTTCGCCCAACTCGGTTACTACACCGAGATCTCCGCCGAGCAGCTGGCGGCCCAGACCGATGGGCTCGCCTATCTGCTCGACGAATCGCTGCTGCTGTATCTGACCAAGGCCGGTCGCCCGGTCGCCTTCGTGCTGTGCGTGCCGGATATCTCCGAATTCGTCAGCGCGGTGGGCGCGAATCTGAACCCGCTCAACCAGATTCGGCTGCTCGCCACCCGTTCCAGGTACCGCCGCGACGCCGTGCTGATCGTCAAGGGCACCGTGCCGGGCGAGCAGGGGCACGGGTATATGCGCTATCTGTCCCGCGAACTGCTGCGCAACCTGCGCGCCGGCGGCTACCGGCGGCTGCGCAGCACCTACGTCGAACACACCAATCCCGGTTCCGCCGCGCATTTCCGGGCGATGGGCGGGCGGCCGCTGCACGGATACACCTTCTACGAAAAGGATCTGGCATGACGCGCCGCTTCGACGCGGGCGCCCTGCGCGTGCTGGAGCCCGATTTCCGGCGCGCCCCGAGCGCGCACAACACCCAGCCGTGGACGCTGGCCTACCGCGACGATTGCATCGAAATCGGCTGGGATCCAGCCCATTCCCTGCCCGCGAGCGATCCGAACGGGCGGGATCTGCTGCTCTCGCTCGGCGCGTTCGTCGAATGCTGTCTCATCGTGTGCGCCGACGCCGGATTGTGTGTCGGATTCGAGGCCGATCGGGCCGAGCGACGCATCGGATGGTTGGTCCCCGCCGCCTCGCGGTATGAGACATCGTTCACCACCGCCGACATCCGGTGTCGTGCCTCGCATCGAGGCGCATACCTGCCGGGGACCATGGACGAGGCCTCGGCGGTTCGCCTCGCCGATATCGCGACCCCGGCCGGACTTCGGCTGCTTCCCGGCGCTGACTTGCGAAAGCTGTTGTACGAGGCGGATTTCGAGATGTTCGGCAATCCGTCGGTCGTCGGTGAACTGCGGGAGTGGTTGCGGCTCACCCCACACCACCCGAACTACCGCCGGGACGGCCTGACCGATCGGGCGCTATCCCTTTCCCGCTCGGAGGCGTTCGGGTTGCGGCTGGCCCTCGGCGCGTATCCGGCACTGCGCCGCGCCGGATTGCCGAGACTGCTGGCCGCCGCATCGCGTGGCCCGCTGGACGACGAGTGCGAGGTGCTCGTCCTCATCGGGCCACCGGACGAGGCGGACACTGTCGCGGTGGGCCGTGTCCTGCTGCGGATCTGGCTCACCCTATCCCGCGGCGGCTACGCGACCCATCCGCTGAGTCAGCTCATCGATTCGGCACGGACGCGCGAACAGCTCTCTCGCGCAATGGGAATCGATGATCCGGCGCGCCTGCTGCACATCGCCAGGGTGGGCAGGCCCGCCGCGACGCCCGTTCGATCCCACCGCCGTTGATCGGCGCCCGACCCGGTATCCGAAGACCAGCGCGCGACAGTCTGTGATCCTTCGCCGCCGCGTAGTTCGGTGACGTCACCGTAAATTTCAACAACCCGTTGACCTCTTCAACAGCTAGAGGTAGCGTCGCGGCAAATCTAGAGAGTGGAGGTCCGCGATGTCGCGAAACCTTGCGCTGCGCGGGGCGCTGCTGGCGGGTGTGGTCGGATTTCTTGCCGCGTGCGGGGGCGGCCCGGACGGCGCGGGGGGTACGTCGCCGGGCGCGGCCGTCGCGGACACCGGAGCGATCATCGGCGCGGTCACCAAGGATCCGGGGCTGAATGCCGCACTGCCCCAGTCGATCACGCAGTCGGGCACGCTGCGCCTCGCCTCGAACATCCAATCGGCGCCGAACAACTTCTACGCCGCCGACGGTAAGACCCCGGTCGGCTACGAGGTCGATATCGCCAAGGCCATCGGCGCGAAACTCGGTGTCGGAGTCGGTTATCAGGACATGGCCTTCGGCTCGCTGATCACCTCGCTGGAATCCGGCCGCATCGATCTGACCATGGCGGCGATGAACGACACCAAGGCGCGGCAGGAGCAGATCGACTTCGTCGACTACTTCACCTCCGGCATCACGATCATGATCCGCAAAGGCAACCCGGACGCCATCGGCGGACCGGATGCGTTGTGCGGCAAAAAGGTCGCGGTGGTGCAGGGCACCAGCCACCAGAAGTTCGCCGAGGAGCAGAGCGCGAAGTGCGCACAGGCGGGCAGGCCCGCGCTGGAGGTCACCGCGACCGACAGCGACAACCAGAACCAGAATCAGTTGCGCACCGGCCGGGTCCAGGCCATCCTGAACGACCTGCCCAGCGCGGTCTACATCGCCCGCACCGCGGGTGACGGTAAATACTTCGAGGTGGTGCCGGGTGAGCCGATCAACGGGGGACCGTACGGGATCGGAGTGCGCAAACAGGATCGGCCGTTGGCCGAGGCGGTGCGAAATGCGTTGAACGCGTTGATATCCGACGGCACCTACGGGAAGATCCTGCAAGCCTGGGGTGTGCAGCGGGGTGCGGTCAAGGAGGCCGTGATCAATGGCGGAAGCTGAGCTGCCCATTGTCCGGCTCAGCCACTGGGGGCGCTGGGTCGCGGGCGCGGTGATCATCGCGCTGCTGGCGCTGCTCGCCGTCGCACTCGGGAACGCGCAGATCGAATGGCATCGGGTGCCGGAATTCCTCTGGTACCGGGTGATGTTCACCGGCCTGGTGAATACCCTTGTGCTGGCGGTGCTTTCGCAGGGCGTCGCGATCGTGCTCGGTGTGCTGATCGCGCTGCTGCGGCGCAGTGCGAACCCGGTGGCCAGCTGGTTCGCCGCGGGCTACATCTGGCTTTTCCGCGGTCTGCCGGTGCTGCTGCAGATCCTGCTCTGGTACAACCTGGCGCTGGTCTTCCCGCAGATCTCCATCCCGTATCTCTTCCACGCCCAGACCAACGTGCTGATCAGCGCGTTCACCGCCGCCTTCCTCGGCCTGGCGCTGAACGAGAGCGCATATATGGCCGAGATCGTGCGCGCGGGCCTCAACAGCGTGGACAGCGGACAGGCCGAGGCGGCGAAATCGATCGGGATGACGCCGGCGGTGACGCTGCGCCGAGTGGTGCTGCCGCAGGCCATGCGGGTGATAATCCCGCCCACCGGAAACGATTTCGTCAACATGCTGAAGGGAACGTCGATGGCGTCGGTGATCGGCGTAACCGAACTCGTGCACGCGGCCAACAACATTTCGTCCAACAACCTGCTCGTGATGGAGACGCTGATCGCCGCCGCCTGCTGGTACATGGTCGTGGTGACCGTCGCCGGCATCGGCCAGCACTACCTGGAGCGCGCATACGGCACGGCCGAGCGTGGACCGCTGGTACGTGCCGGAAAGGCCTTGCGCGGTGCGCCATTGGTGCGGAGCGGCCGTGCCTGAACCACTGCTGCGCGCGGTGCGCGTGCGGAAAAGCTACGGCGCCAACGAAATTCTGCGCGGGATAGATCTCGAGGTGTACAAGGGGCAGGTGGTTTGCCTGCTCGGGCCGTCCGGCGCGGGTAAGAGCACCTTCCTGCGCTGTGTGAACCATCTGGAAAGCATTGACGGCGGCCAGATCTGGGTCGACGGTGAGCCGATCGGCTTCCGGCTGCGCGGTGGCAAACTCCACGAATTGCGCGAACGCGAGGTGGCGCGCCAGCGTCGCGATATCGGCATGGTGTTCCAGCGGTTCAACCTCTTCGCGCACCGCACCGCGCTGGAAAACGTTGTCGAAGGACCGATCCGGGTACTCGGCGCGGATGCGGACGCCGCGCGGCGGCAAGGTTTGGAGCTGCTCGACCGGGTCGGGCTCGCGGATCGGGCCGACGCCTATCCGGCCCAGTTGTCGGGCGGGCAGCAGCAGCGGGTGGCGATCGCGAGATCGCTGGCCATGCGCCCCAAGCTCATCCTGTTCGACGAACCCACCTCGGCGCTCGATCCGGAACTGGTCGGCGAGGTGCTGGAGGTGATGAAGACATTGGCCGACGAGGGGATGACCATGGTCGTCGTGACGCACGAAATGGGTTTCGCGGCGGAGGCCGCGGACGAGGTGGTCTTCATGGCCGATGGTACGGTCGTCGAAACCGGGCCGCCCGCAACGGTTTTCAGCGAGCCGAAACACGAACGCACCCGGCGGTTCCTCGCCAGGATCCTGCGGTGAAGCCGCAGCGGATCTCGCCGCGCTACCTGCTGCAGTTCGACGAGCCCGCGGGATATCTCGACTTCGCCCGGTTCGGGCCGCCCTCGCACGCCGTGCTGGACACCACCGCGAACCTGCTGCACGAGGCCACCACCGCCGGGCCGTCCACCGTCGACGATCTGATGCGGCAGGAGATCAGGGCCAAGGCGGCCGTCGCCCGGCTGGCTGGTTCGGACACCGATCACACCGTGCTGCTCCCGCACACCAGCCTCGGCCTGTTCCAGGCGGCGTTCAACTACGGCGGCGAGGTGCTGGTGTCGGCGGCCGAATTCCCGGCCAACACCTACCCGTGGGCACGCGCCGAGCAGGCGGGGCGGCTGGTCGTGCACCGGTTGACCGGCGGATACGTCACCGCCGACCGGGTCGCCGCCGCATTGACCGATGACGTCACCACGGTCAGCGTGAGTGCCGTCGATTTCCGCACCGGCTACCGCGCCGACCTCGCCGCGCTGCGCGAGGTGATCGGCGACCGGCTGCTCGTCGTCGACGGTATCCAGGGATTCGGCGTCGTCGACGAACCGTGGCAGGTCGCCGACATTCTGGTGGTGGGCGGCCAGAAATGGTTGCGGGCCGGATGGGGGACCGGGTTCGCGGTGCTCTCGGACCGGGCGCTGGAAAGAATGGATCCGGTGCTGTCCGGCTGGTCCGGCGCGCGCGATCCCGGACTGTTCGACGACGAGATCCATCCGCCGGACGCCACCGCGGCGGGCTGGTCGCTGTCCAACCTCAGCCCGATCACCTCCGGGGCGTTCGCCGCCGCGCTCGAACTGGTCGAACAGGCCGGGACCGCCGCCATCGCGGCCCGGATCGCCGAGCGGATCGGCGAATTCTCCGATGTGCTCGCCGATGTCGGCGCACAGGTGGTCTCCGCGGTCGAGCGGCGGGCCGGAATCCTCGCCTTCACCGTGCCGGGCCATTCGGCCGCACAGGTCGGCGCCGCGCTCACCGCGGCCGGAATCGCCGCGACGGTGCGGCCCGAACACGTGCGCCTCTCGCCGCACGCCTCGACACCGGCGGCCAGCGCGGAACTGCTGCGCGCGGCTCTGGAAACACTGCGCAGGCCGCCGAAAACAGTTGTGCCGGTTGCCACTTCGGCCACCCGGGAGGTGCTGGCCGCATTGGCGCCCGCCGTGCCGGGCCTGGCCGCGATGCTCGGCCCCGGTAACGAGGTGCTGCTGCACGACCTGAGCCGCCTGCCGGATTCGATCATCGCCATCGCGGGCGATCTGACCGGTCGCAGCGTCGGCGGGCCGATGACGGATCTGCTGCTCGGCCTGGTTCGCCGCGGCACCACCCAGGACCTGACCAACTACCGCACCCACGGTCCCGACGGCCGCCCGATCCGTTCGTCGACGCTGTTCCTGCGCGACGACGCGGGGGTCGCGATCGGCTGCCTGTGCGTCAACAGCCTCGATACGGCCGCACCCACCGACGGCGCAGGCGCACCGGAAACCTTCCCGGCCGACGTCGACAGCCTGCAGCGCTACCTGGTGGACCGGGCGGTGGGAAAGGTCGGCATCCCGGTGGATCTGATGAAGAAGCGGCACAAGGCATCCGTCGTCCGCGAACTGGACGAGGCCGGTTTCTTCCTCATCAAGGATGCGGTGGACCATCTCGCCGGGCGGCTCGACGTCACCCGCTACACGATCTACAACTACCTCAACGAGATTCGGGCGTGAGGCGGTCGATTGCCAACCGCCGCAACGCCGTATCGAGCTCCCGCCACAGCTCGCCGACCCGGCCGCGACCACCCGGCGGTTCCGGATAGCGCATCAGGACGCCGACCACGGTCGCGTCGGCCGAATCCGTTGCCTTCGCGATGTATTCGGCACCGATACGGTGATCATCGCCGGCGTCCAGTTCGAATGCCCGGGCCGCGTGCGCGGCCGACATGAGGATGTGACCGCCCTGGGTCGCCTTCGCCAGCGGATGCAGATACGCGGCCCCGCCCGCATGTCCGGCGGCGAGCGCCGCGTCGGCCGCCGCCGCGTATCCCAGCTCTCGCGCCTCCCGGGCGGCCCGGTGCGCATCGAACGCGGTCGTGCGTATCGCCTTCGTCCGCCTGCCGCCGGTGGCGAACTCGCGCACCGCGTCGAGCACCGCCCTGGCCCGCGGATCCGCCGGACGGTCGCGCTCGAAGATCGCCGAAGCGGGTTCCGCGCATGCCACGGCATAGCCCGCGATCGCACGCAGTTCGGCCGTGCTCAGTTCGATATCCATGCTGATCAACAATATCGTTGAACAACCTATTGGGACTTTTCGGCAGTATCGGCAGGACAGCGCGGCAAAAGCTTCAAATCGGGATTATGCGGAGACCGCCGCCAGTTCGACGAGCCGTGCGCGGACGATATCCGGGCGTTCGTCGGCGATGAAATGACCGCAGCCGGGGACGGCTTCGAAGGTGTAGTCGTCGGCCATGGCGGTTTCGGCGGCGGCCATGGAGTGGTGGATGGCGGTGTCGTCGAGGCCGAACAGCGCGCGGATCGGGATCGTCGGCCTGCGGCGCTCGGGATTGCTTGCGGTGCTCCGGAGTTCGTGTAGCCAGAAGGTCCGGTAGGTGTCGGTGGCGGCGCGGGCGGAGACCGGGTCGCGGAAGCTGTCGGCGAAGGCGTGCACGATTTCCGGGGTTACCGCCTCCCGGTTGGTCATGGCGCGCGATATCAGCCATTCGAGCACCGGTGTGTGGCGTTGCAGCGGCACACCCAGGGTGGCGACGAGCGGTTGATAAAGGGCGAAGCGCCAGAGGTGGCGCAGCGCAGTCGATTTCGGCACCCAGGGATGCGAGATGTTCAGGGCCAGATAACCCTCGAAGCGCTCCGCTGCCCGCAACACCATCCGATAGCCGATGTAGCCGCCCCAATCGTGGCCGACCAGCAGCACCCGCGGCAACTCCAGAACATCCAGTAACGCAAGGACATCCGATGCGACATCGTCCTTGGCCCACCGATGCGGCGCGGGCCCGGACCAACCGTATCCGGGCAGATCCGGTGCGATGACGCGCATTCCGTCCGGCGGGTCCGCGAGCAGGTCGCGATAGGCGTAATGGTGCTGCGGCCAGCCGTGCAGCAGCAGCACTGGACGTCCGTCCGCCGGTCCTGCCTCGGTGATATGGAAGCGCACGCCGCGGGCCTCGACGAAATACCTGCGCACACCGGGGATATTCGGTGGCTGGGAACTAGCGGTACCGGTATCTGCCATGTGCCAACCGTAATTGGGCGAGGCCGCCGCCGAAACCGCCCGTGGGCGGAGGCGATGGCAGCGGGAAAATCGATGGACAGGGCTGAGATGCTCGACGGGTGATCGTTGTGCCGGAGTTCTTCGCCGACCGTTTGGTCAAGATGGAGCCTGCGTCCCGGGATTGGCTCGACGGACTGCCTGAGCTGGCGGCCCGATACGCCGACCGTTGGCAGCTGCGTTTCGATGGGGCGCCGATGCACGGGTACGGGGCGCTGGTGCTGCCCGCGGTGCGCGCGGACGGAACCGAGGTGGTGCTCAAACTGGGCTGGCAGACACCGGAGACCCGGGACGAGCCGGCCGCCCTGGCCGCGTGGCAGGGCCGGGGTGCGGTGCTGCTGCTCGACAGCGACGCCGAGCACGGTGCGCTACTGCTCGAACGTCTCGATCCCGCAAGATCTTTGGACAAGCACCCGATCCGGGAAGCGGAGCGGATCATCGCGGAGTTGTTGCGCCGCCTGGCAATTCCCGCGCCGCCGGGCATCTCCCGGGACCTGCGCACCGAATCAGAACATTGGATTGAACAGCTCCCCAAGGACTTTCATCGTCTCGGTGCACCCTTCCCGCGCATCCATCTCGACGCCGCCGTCGATATCTGCCGCCAACTCGGCCCGACGGCCGACCATCTCCTGGTGAACGAGGACCTGCACTACGAGAACGTCCTGGCGGGCGCCCGCGAACCCTGGCTCGTCATCGACCCGCAACCCATCGCCGGCGACCTCGAATTCACCATGCTGTCGCTCCTGTGGAACCGCGAACACGAATCCGACCTCGCCCACCGCTTCGCCACCATCGTCGAAACCGCCGCCCTGGACCCCGACAAGGCCCGAGCCTGGACCCTCGTCCAATGCGCCCGCAACTGGCTCTGGTTCGTCGAGGACGAGGACTACACCGACTTCGGCTACGCCGCCGTCCAAACCATCATGCCCTGGATCTTCACCCACCTCCCCTGACCCGCAGACCGGTACCCCCTATCGGACAACGGCTTTCGCCTTCGGGCCGGGGCCGCCGCTTGTCCGCGCTCGCCGGATTCGGATGCGAAGCACCCGTGCGAGCGGTCGGCACAATTACCATGTCGGCTGTGGATACCATCGCGACATATGCCGCGGCGAGAATGAGCAGATCGCGAACCGTTCTCTGCGCCGCGGTGTTCGTGGCCGATGTGACATTGAGACTTTCGCCGCTGCCGTTGTGGGAATCCTTGACGCCGCACACCATCGCCGATCTCGCGATTGCCGCGGCGTCGATCGCGGTCGGCTGGATATCGGTGATACTCGCGCGCCGGTCGCCGATCGGGCGAACACTGTCCGTTTCTATCGCAGTACTCGCCGCGGTGTCCGTCATTTTGCAGATCGCGAAAATCTCCTTCGCCTACGACGGGCACCGTAGCCTGCGATTCGTCGACCACGTCCTGGTGACACCGCACCGGGACCTCGTCTATTTCAACGTCCCACTCATACTCACCTACACCGCAGATATCTTGCTGTGGCTATTGGCCCTGGCGTTGTCGACCGCATCGACGCGCGTCCTGAAACACCGTGGCGCGTCCGTCAACTGAGTCCGCATATCTGCCAGGCATCGCCGTTCATCTGATAGACCCCCGACGCGCGGAATTCGCCATTCCGGTCGTATGCGACGGAGACGTCCGCACTGGCCACGGACTCGTGCACTTTGATTGCGCGCACGGCGGTGACACTGCCTCGACCGCGTTTCGCCAGTGCCGAACGTGCTTCTGCCGCAAAGTTTTCTGGGTCGGCGGCGGCCAGATCGGTGCGAAGCTGACCACATGAGATGGTGATCAGATCGTGCAGATCGCCCGCGTTGTAATCATCGATCGCGCGCTTGGTGACCGCGGTGATCTGCGCATCGGTACCATCGAACGGCTCCGGTGCCCCCGCTGATTGCGCGGACCCGAGTGCGACGCAGGTACCGAGCGTGGCGGCCGCAAACGCCGCGCCGACGCCGGTTTTCCAGTGCATTCTCATACCTCTCACATCTATCCCCACGGCCCGTTCTTCCCCGGGATGGGTGGTTGAAAAGTGGTTACGGCAGTCCAATAGACCAGCGCGGTCTTCGAACAGGTGTCGAATCGCGGATCGACATAACCGTAGGCGTACTTACAGTTCTGCAGCATCTGATCGAACAGCTGGTTGTTGCAGAAATTATTGGTTCCGCCATTTTCCAGACACATATCGTGGCGAGCGCACGGTCCGCGGAAGTCCGCGTTGGCTCCGGGGGCCGGGAACTGATCGGGCGCACCTGAGCAGTAATCGTGCATGTACACCCAACTGTCGCAAGTGCGCCCGGCCGGAACATGTTCGCAGTTCGGATCGTAGATGTAGTCGTCGGGGACCTCGATCTTCGTGCCCGAGCCGTTGATCGCGCTGTGACCGCGGCAGCTGCCATCGGGGTTGTGCCCGAACGGACAGAATCCGATGTCCTGCGGTCCGGCGGAACAGGGCGCGCTCGGTTCGTTTCCCGGCAGGGTCGGCGGAACATAGTCGATGGCGGGCACGATCGCCCGGCATGGATCGATGGTGTGCGGCAGTGTCGGCGGAGTGAGCGCCTCGGCGGGTGGTGGTGCGGTACCTGGTTGTGGCACAACGGGATTCGGAACCTGCGGGACGGTCGGCGGTGGGCCGGGGATATTCGGTGGCGTCGGTTCCTCGATCTCGGGAAAGATACCCCAGCACGGCCAACCGGGATGCTGAGCCTGCCATTCGGGACACGGCACATAGGGATTGATCGGTTTTGCTCGGGCGTCAGGTGGTTCGGCCATGACCCCGATGGCTCCGATGATCAGAACTACGGCCGCGGCCAATCCGGCCACCTTTTGTCCGAGGGCTGCGAGCTGGTAACGCCTACGGCGCGACGACATTCCCGCCTCACAGGTAGATCGGATCGCCGTAGACAGCCACCGAATTATCCGCAGTGGGTGTCGAGATCTTCGCGACCGCATAGGATCGCAGGCTCACCGGGCCCAGGCAACCGTCGATTTTGATGTGCACCTGCTCGGCGGTGATCGAACCGTGGCGCCCGGTGAGCCCTTTCGTGCCGAACGGGATATTCGCGATAGTGCCCGGTTTGAGGTTGACGGTTGGCGTGAACATCGCACTGGCACCGAGATTCGACCATACGCCGATGCTGACACTCGGGCCGATCGCCAAACCCAGTGTGACGCCGCTGGTTACGTCGACCTGGCAACCGATCTGATAGCCGAGGGTGATCGCTCCGGTATTCACCGGCGCGGTACCTTCGCCGTCGATATCCGCGACGGCCTTCAGGCTGACGAACCCTTCGCGGGTGAACATCGTCGCCGCCAGGTTCGGATAGCGATCGAGGTTTTCCTCGGACTTGGTGACACGCAGCTGCCAGCCGTCATCCGTCGTGATGTCCCGCGTCTTGTCCGCCAGCGGTTCCGCGGCGGCTGTTCCGGTTCCGATTACGACAGCGGCGGTGGCCGCCGCGAACGAACTCAGCAATACCTTCGAAACACCCCGTGCAGGCATGACTCTCCCCAGATAGAGATTGCAGCAATAGAGCACAAGAACCCGATCAGAGCAGGTCTCCTTGTGCTACAAGCGAATCCCCTAAGAAGACCACCCCTTCAGAGATGTGACTGTAGTACAGCATGCCGCCGAATGCCAGAGGGCGCACGGTAATTCGGTGTTCACCGATCTGCGCGATACCGCTGTCGATTCTCGGCGATGTGATGTGCTGATTGCTTGCTGGATCATCAATGGCGCCAAGGTTTCTGAGATTGCGGTCGCGGGTTGGCCACTGGTTTGCCCGCTATCCATGGTCGCTGCTCCGCTAATTCAGCGCTTGTCATGGCTGTCCGATAACGGATGTCAGACAAGAGTTTTCGTTCGCCAAGGACGGAATCCGTTGGATAACGGTCTATTGCGACGATGCCTACCCAATGGTGCATTGTACGTTGCGCATCAGGGTAATCCACGATCTGGATAAGACGCTCTTCGCTCGATGATGGACGCCGTGCACGCTGCCCGCTCGAGCGATCTCGCGGTCGCCGATCGGCAAACAACAGCGGGTGCAATCCGGAAATTCGGCGGCCGGTCGACAGTGCGGACGATGTGACGATCGGCTGGGGCGCAACTCGATCTCGGTCTGGATTGACGCAGCGGCGGTGTCCCGTCGACCCCTGATAGCGGCGCGGCGGGCGTTGGAGTTGCCGGGTGGGCTGGGGCAGGACACGATATGCGGTGGAGTGGGTAAGCGCGACCCGTAGGGGGCCACGGCTGATGACCGAAATCTCTGCCGCAGACCGGACTTCCGATCGTCGAGCCGGTGGTCGGGGGCGTTCGATCAATTTGTGGTTGTTCGGGGTGGCTGTTGCGGCGGGACTGCTGCAGTTGATCGTGCTACCGGTGTTCCTGTTGCCGCGCAGTGCGGCGTGGGGCTGGATATTGGTGCCGTTGGTGCTGCTGACGACGCCGTTCTGGTCGCTGATTCACGAGGCTATCCACGGCATGTTGGTCTCCCGGCGCGAGGTGAACGATCGCTGTGGGCGGGTGCTGGGTGTTTTGTACGGGTCGCCGTTCGCGCTGTTGAAGGCCGGACATCTGTTGCATCACCGGTTCAGTCGGGTGCGTGATCGCGGCGAAATCTACGATCCGGCGACATCGAGTTGGGGGAGAGCGGCATTCGGATACTACTTGCGGCTGCTCGGCGGGCTGTATCTGCTCGAGGTTGTCGCGGTATTGCTCGCGCCGCTGCCCGCGCCCGTATTGCGCCGGCTCGCCGAGCGGCTGGACGCACCGGATTCCGTTGCGGGGCCGCTGTTCGAACGTCTCGCGCAGCCGCGGGCGCTCGGGCGGTTCCGCACCGACGCCGTCGCGATTGTGGCGCTGTATGCGGTCGCGTTCGCCTGCTACGGCGGGCGCGGTTGGATGTTGCTCGCGGCGATCGGCGGCCGGGCGCTGATAATTTCCTTGTCCGACAACGCCTATCACTACGGCACCGAACTCGACCGGCCGCTGGAGGCGATGAATCTGCGGCTGCCCCGCGTGCTGGAACGCTTCGCGCTCAGCTTCAACCTGCACGGTGTGCACCACCGGCATCCGGGTCTGCGCTGGTATGAGCTGCGCGCCGCGTTCCGCCGGGAGGGCGGCCGCTATCACCTCGGCTGGTTCACCGCCGCGGCCCGGCAGCTGCGTGGCCCGATCGCGCTGCGCTGATCGCGAAACACGGTAGATGCCAGTATGTTTCGTCGCATGTCCAGATCGAGATACTTGGCCGCGATCCTGGTTGTCATGGCCGTCACCTTCGGCGAGTCCGCCGCACCCACCGCGTCGGCGGCCGCCTCGACCGAGGTCGAGGTGAAATTGAATCTTGTTGCGGCGGCGCTCGATTCGTCGGGCGCGCCGAATGCCGACGTGCGCTCGGCATTCGGCCTCGGCGCCGATTCGCGTGAGCTGTCCTACGAATTCTTCGACACCGATCCGCTGGAGTTGAAGGGCGCGGGCTGGAGTGTGCGGTTGCGGCACAAGGCGGGCGGCAAGCTGGATCTCAACTACAAGAAGCGGTTTCCGATCGATGGCGGCGCGGTCGATGCCGCACTCGCCGCCGCCCGGCAACAGGGTTTCGGCTCACCATTCGAGGCCCAGGTGGACTGGACCTACGACCGGCTGACGCTGAGCATGGCCACCAACGCCACCGAATCCGCGAAACACTATGCGGGGACCACGCTTCCGGACGAACCGGAGGCGCGCACCATGCTGGTGGGCGATATGCCCGGCAAATTGGCCGACTGGACCGCACCGGACTGGGGCCGGAACAAACTCCGCGCCGCGCGCGGGCACGGCCCGGTCACCGCGAAGGAATGGAAGGGCAACTGGCAGGGCGTCGAACTCGGTATCGAGGTGGTTCCGGTGCGCGACAGCTCCGGCGCGGGCACCGAGACCGTCATCGAGCTGTCGTTCAAGACCGATGGCATCGACTCGGCGAAAAGACTTCGCAATCAAGCGATTTCGACCCTCCAGGCGAAAGGGCTGCTCGCGCCGGTGGACATCTTGAAGACGGACCTGATCCTCAGCCGCTACTGATCCGGCATCGGCGGTGAATGATGGTGCGCCGTTTGCCGATTCAGGCGGGCGCGGCCGTCGTTGCGTATGGTGTTGTGGCGGGGATGCCGGGGCCGGTCCGTCCCGGATCGTGCTTTCCGGTCGCCGACCGAACAGAGGGGTGGTCTGGATGGTTGCTCGGAATGCGGATCCTGCCGTCGGGATGGTCCGGAACTCGTTCGTGCGCGGGGAGGTGCTGCCCGCCGGTGACCGATCGGCCGGGAGCTAGCGGTGCGGCCGGACCCGACCGCCGACGCGCTCGCGCGGGAGTGGCAGGCGGCGCTCACCGGAACCAGCTTCGTGCCGCTGCGTCCGGACGAGTTACATGCGCTGCTGGCGGGTTTCGTCGCCGAGCTGAGCGCCGCACTGGCCGCCGAGCCGTTCGATCCATCGGTGGCCGCGCGGGTCGGCGCCGGATTGGTGTCGGCCCATCTCACGAATCCCGATGTGCTGTCGCGCACCACGCCGACGCTGCTGGCGCTGACCTCCGACTCCCGGCGGCTGATCGCGCTGCTCGGCGAGTTGTCCGCCGGTTACACCGCCGCGCTGCTCGCCCAGCGCGAAGCCAGCAAAGAGGCGCTGCAGCTGGCGGTGATCGCCGCGCAGCGCGCCGCCGAGAGCCGGTTCCGCGCGGTCTTCGACAACGCCGGGGTCGCCATCACGGTCGTCGACACGGCGGGCCTGATCGTCGACGCGAACCCGACGCTGGCGCGGATGCTCGATCGGCCGATCGACGCGCTGTACGGCCTGGACCTGCTCGACTTCGCGCATCCGGAGGAGCGCGTCGAGATCCCGGCCCGGGTGCGGAAGGAGATCGCCGCGGGCACGGTCCGGCTGGAGACCCGCTATCGCCGCGGCGACGGCGATTACGGCTTCGCGAGCTGGACGGTCTCGCCGGTCCCGAATACGGTCGCCGCGGGCACGCATCTGCTGGTGGTCGGGGAGGACACCACCGAGCGCCGGGTCTTGCAGGCCAAACTGGACTGGCAGGCCCGCCACGATCCGCTCACCGGTCTGGCCAATCGGGCCGAACTCATCGAGCGGCTGGAGACGATGCTGGAGTCCGGCGATGCGCGATCGCGACTATCCCATGTGCTGTTCGTCGACCTGGACCGCTTCAAACAGATCAACGACAGCCTCGGTCACGCCGCCGGTGACGCGGTGCTGCAGGTGATCGCGCAGCGGTTGCGGCGGGTGCTGCCGCCCGGCGACGCCATCGCCCGGCTCGGCGGCGACGAATTCGCCGTCCTGCTCGGTCCCGGCGCACCGCGACCGGATCTCGGGCAGTTGCTGGGCAGGCTGGAGGATGCCGTCGCCGAACCGGTCGTGCTGGACGGCGGCCACCGGGTGGCGGTGAGCGCGAGCATCGGTGTCACGGCGGTGCGCCCGTTCGAGCGCCGCGGCCCCGAGCAGTTGCTGCACGACGCCGATCTCGCGATGTACCGGACCAAGACCCGCCGTGCCCGCGGGCGGCCGCGGACTTACGCCGAACGCCCACGTTCGTGATCAGGACCGCTTGATGCCAACGGCGCCAACATAATTCGTGCGACGAGCCGCTTCGAAGTCGACCTCGGCGGCGGGACGCCACGCGTCCAGCGGCACGACTCCGGGCTCCAGCAGTGTGTAGCCGTGCATCAGCTCGGTGACGTCGCCGACGGTCTTGAATCCCGCACCCGGCGTATTGGTGCGCCGCATCACCGACAACACCCGCTCCTGTTGTTCGGCGGTGAGCGTGAAGGCGACCGCATGCGAAATCCCCAGTGCGCTACCGGTACTGCACGCGTCACGGTAGGCGGCCACCAGCTCGGCGGGTTCGATGTCCTCCAGCAGGTCGAGCACCGCCATCGCGAGAATCGCGACCGGACGGGCGAAGTCGATGCCGGCGGCGCTCGCCGCGTTCAGCACACCGTCCACATCGCGCAGATCCGCCCGGATCATCGACGCCTGCGGCTCATCGGCCAGCACGATGCGCGCGTATTCGACGGCCACCAACTCCCGCTCCACATACACCACCCGGGCATTCGGGTTGTGCCGCAACGCGATCTCGTGCGGGTTGCCGACCGTCGGTGCGCCGGAACCGAGGTCGAGGAATTGATCGATACCCAGTTCGCACAGCGCGGTGACGGCCCGGCCGACGAAGGCCCGGTTCGCCTGCGCCCACATCCGGCTGCCCGGCATATCGGCGGGTATCGCCTCGGCGGCCTGCCGATCGATCTCGAAATTGGCTCCGCCGCCGAGCACATAGTCGTACATCCGCGCGATATTCGGCGTATCGAGATCCACCGTATCGTCGAGCTCGTACCGCTGACCCATCCTGCGCCTCCTCGAAATATCTTGTCGCATAAGCAGACTGAAGGAGGGCGCGCTCGGCCGCAACCGAGTGGGATGTTCAGCTGCCCGCCGAACCGCTCGCGGGCCCGCCGAGCACGGCGTTGAGCAGCTGCCCGAGACGCTCACCGGCCAAGCGCAATTGAGCCTCGGCCACCGGCAGGAACTGCCGGGTGTACTCGTCCCCGATGGTGGAATCGGCCGGATACACACCGGGACTCGTCGCGATCCGGCAACTGTCCTGCGCCCAGCGCGCGGGATCGGTGTCCGGCCGCGGCGCGGGCAGGTCGGGGGCGGGCAGCGCCAGCAGGCGCCGCACCTCCTCGTCGTCGGTGGACCGGCGGGTGTCGAGCATGCGGCTGTCCCACACCGAATGCAGGTTGGTGTCGCGGCCGAGATAGTTGACGGTGAACTCGTTTCCGCCGCGATCGCCCGCGTATCCGGCGTGCATCGGCTGATGGATATCGCCGACGAAGTGGACGACGAATTTCAGCGCCTGGCCGCGGTCGGCGTCCGGGCGGGCACGGTCGGCCAGGATCGCGGTCTGGGTGCGCAGGGCCTCGATGATGTTCTGGCCGTCGTTGCCGTTCACCGCCGGATCGTATACACAGCCGTTTTCCGCGATATTGACGTAATGCCAAGGCGCCGAGTGCTTTCCGAGTTCCGGATCGTTGGCGCGCAGCTGGTCGGCCCAGTTGGCGACGCCGGCGAGCGTCGGATCCGGCTCGCCCGCGAGCAGCCGATCGACCTCGGCGCGGGCCGCCGCGGTCAATCGCGTATCCGCGATGGCGGCGGAGGTGTTATGGCCTTGTCTGCCCCAGGCATTCGCCGCCGGCGGGGCCACCGACATGGTCGCGGCGAGTGCGCACGCACCGATCACGGCCGCCTTGAATCGCATCGAGAACAACCTCTCCGTTCGCGCGGCGGTCCGTATCCTGTTGCCGCGCTGCGAACCTACCCGGAGATAGTTTCCGAATGGAAGGATATGCGGGTCGAATTCACGACGTTGTCACCTGGGCGACCATCACGGTCGCTACCGTCGGCTCGCACGGCTTGACACGCGAGCGCCGTTGCCCCCGAGAGCGACGGCGGGAAAGTGTCGGCGCGAGTGCGTAGAGTCGGGTGCATGCCCGAAGTTGCGCATCCACCATCAGAGGTGCGTGTCGGAGCGGCCGCAACTCCCGGCCCGGCCGTCGCAACCGCCGGGGGGTCGGACCACGACCTGCTCTCGCTCACCTCGCAGCTGTGTTTCGCCCTGTATTCGACGTCGCGCTCGATGACGGCGGCCTACCGGCCGTTCCTCGACGCGATGGAGATCACCTACCCGCAGTACCTCGCGCTACTAGCGCTATGGGAGCACCCGGGTATGACGATGAAGGAACTCGGCGAACAGCTCCGGCTCGATTACGGTACCGTCTCGCCGCTGATCCAGCGCCTGCAGGCGCACGGGCTGGTGGAGAGCGTGCGCAGCCCGCACGACCGCCGCGCGGTCGAATTGCGGGCCACCGACGCGGGTTTGGCGCTGCGTCAGCGGGCCAGACATATGATCGAGTCGGTGCTCGCCGCCGTCGACTACCCGATCGACACGCTGATCACGTTGCGGGACCAGATAAATGCGCTCGGCGAGCGGCTGGACAGCGTGGTGTCCGAACGAGTCGCGCAACCGTGACCCGCCGGGCTATCAACGTGTTGCCGAAATTGCATGAGTCGGTTGGGTCGTGGCGTGGTACTCCGTGGGGGAATAAGTCGACGCCGAAGTGACGGGAGGGTGCCGGTCCTGATGATCGCGCCGGATCACGTCCGCTCGGTGCTGCCGTCGAAAGACGAGTTGCTGGCCGCATTGCGCGGCCACTATCTGCAGGGGCCGCTGTGCGTGCAGGCGTACGGGCTGTCCGAACTGCATCGGCTGCGGCGCGTCGAACCGACCCGCGCCGCCGAGATCGATTGCTTCCGTAGCGAACTCGTCGCCGAAATCGACGACTGGGTCGGCAGCCAGGTGGCGCCGGGAGCGCGCGGGTGGCCGGAATCGCTCGGCGCCATGTTCGACCGGATGGCCGCGGCCTCCGATCACGCCTTCAATCTGCTGATGACGATCGATCCGGGCAGTCCACGGATGCACGCGGCGTGGACCCGGCTGGCCGAACTCGAAATCGCCTACGGCGAATTGGTGGCCGCGGTGCAGGACGGCCGCAGCCGCCTGCCGGGTTGACTACGCCTCCAGCACCTTCGGTGTGCGGTGCGCGACCGGCGGTTCGGTCGACCACGGGAAGTTGATCCAGCGATCGGTGTGCCGCCAGACGTATTCGCAGTCCACCTCCGAACGCGGCTTCTGATAGATCACCGCGCAGCGGACCTCGGCCACATGCTTCGAACAGAAGTCGCGCACCAGTTTCAGGGTGGCGCCGGTATCGGCGACATCGTCGGCGACCAGTACGGTCGCGCCGGCCAGGTCGACGGCCTGCGGCACCGGCGGCAGCATCACCGGCATGTCGAGGCGCTGATCGATACCGGTATAGAACTCGACGTTCATGACGTGCAGGTTCTTCACGTCCAGCGCGTAGCCGAGCGCGCCGGCCACGAAGAGTCCGCCGCGCGCGATCGATAGGATGAGGTCGGGTTCGAATCCGTCCTCGGCGATGGTCGTCGCCAGCTCCCGGCTCGCCTTGCCGAACAACTCCCAGGTCAGCACTTCCCGATCGGCCACCGGGCCCTCCACTTCTCTCGATACCGCTGCGCACCAGAGCATAGTTACGGGCCGGTTGCCTACTGGACGGTGGTCCCGGGGTGGTCCTGATCACGAATGTCGCGGGCGCGGTGGAGTTGCGTATTCGCGATCCTTTACATTTGCTTTGCCTTTTGGTTCGCGGTGTGCTCGTTTTGTCCGGATAAATCCTTCGGAAGTCGATGGCCGGGTGCGTGCAGGTGCTTTGTAATTCTGAATTCCGCCGGTGTGGTTCAACCAAGATTGAACTGTCTCCGGATTGGGTGGACAGAGAGTTGCCCTCTTTTAGCATCCGGTTTGCCGGACCTACACTCCGGCTATGTCAACTGTCGCATCCCTTCCCGTTGCGCCTGGGGCTCTGCCTTTGATAGGTCACGCGTTCGAGATGATGCGTGATCCGCTGAAGTTCTTGGCCTCACTGCCGAGATATGGGGACCTGGTAGTCATCAGATTGGGTCCTGTTCCGGCCGTGGTCGTCTGCGATCCAGAATTGACGACGAAAATATTCAGAAACGAGAAATATTTCGGCAAAGGGGGATTCGTCTACGAGAAGGTCCGGGAGTTGCTGACCGGAGAGTACGGGCTGGTCACCTGTCCCTACGAAAGTCACATGCGATTGCGTCGCATGATCTCGCCCGTCTTCGGCAGCAAGACGATCGGCTTGTACGAGAGCGCGATGCGGGAGGAGTGGGCAGCCACCTGCGACTCTTGGAGCAACGGTCAAGTGGTCGATCTACTGCACGAGGCCACGCGGACGAATGTCAGAATCGGCGAACGCTCGCTGTTCTCCGGCAGTCTCACTCCAGAGCAGTCCGCGCGGTGGAGCGAAGACCTGTCCACGCTCTTGGACGGGGCCTTCGCCCGGATGATCCTCCCCGATTTCGTTCGGTGGGTTCCCTATCCCGCAAATATCAGATTCAATCGGGCGCGAAAAAGGCTGGACGCTTCGTGCCGTGAGATCATCGCCAATCGAAGGAATTCGGGAAAGTCGTATCATGACCTTCTTGCCGAGTTGATGACCGTTCGAGAGGGTGGTTCCTTAACCGATCAAGAGTTGAAAGATAACATCATGACGTTCTTTTTCGGCGCCACCGATACCGCATCGTCGTCCATCGCCAACACCCTGTATCTCGTATCCGTCGACGCCGCGCTGGAGCGGGATGTGGTGTCGGAGATACGTTCGGTCGCCGATCCGCGGGAACGTAAGTTGGTCTCGCTGGCGTTGACCGAAACGCTCCGCATGTATCCGCCGGTCTATCTGCTCACGAGACAGGCCGAAGGCGATGACGTATATCTGATGAATTGCCATATACCCGCAGGCACCACGTTGGTCGTCAGTCCGTTCGTCCTGCATCATCGTGCCGACCTATTTCCCGAGCCCGAGGTGTACAACCCCGAGCGGTGGGTCGATTGGAAGGAGAAACGTCCGGGTTCCATGGTTCCGTTCGGTGCGGGCGCGCGTAAGTGTCCCGGCGACGACTACGGGATGCTGGATTCGATCATCGCGGTGTCCACGATTCTGTCCCGATTCAGACTCCATCCCGTTTCGGCGTTCAAACAATCGCCACGAACCGTGCTCAACCCGGGAGATCTACGGATGCGGGTCGAGGTGAGATAGCAATGCCGAATCCGATTGACATTCCATTTCCGTGCCGGGCGAACCCCCACGTCGAACGTGTGAAGGCGGCCAACCTTTCGTGGATGATCGGATACGAACTCATCGACCCGAAGATATCTCTGGACCGATACCACTACAGCGACTTCGCCGACCTGTACGGGTACGTCTACCCGGACATCGCCTATGCGGATCTGAAACTTCTCGTCGACTTCGAGATGTTCATGTTCCTCTATGACGACCAATTCTCCGGCGATAAGGGGGCGACACTGGACGGTCCCCTGGAGTCCATGCACGAGGTGCTGACCGTCATGCATTCGATGCGGACCCCGGAACCCGCCACCCCCTTCGGACCCGCCTTCTACGACATTCTCAACCGCATGTCCGAAGGTATGTCGCCGGTGTGGTGCCGTCACTTCAGATGGGATATGCAGCGATTCTTCGCCAGCTACGTGCACGAGGCGGAGAACAGGGCGCGGCGCGACGATCCACTCCCGATAGATCTCTATCTGAAACAGCGGCAGTGGGCGCTGGGGGTGGAACCGTCCATAGACGCGATAGAACGTGGCGGACATTTCGAGATACCGGCAACCATGCGGAGCGACCCATACATTCTGGGGATGCGGGAGGATGTCAACTATTTCATCGCCCTCACCAACGATGTCGACTCCGTGCACAAGGAGCGTCTACTGCGTGATGTGAACAATATCGTGCTGCTGTTGGAGCGGCGGGGGTTCGGCACGGCGGAGGCCATGGACCGGGCCGCGGTGATGGCCGAGGAGACCCTGGTCAGATTCTGCCGACGGGCCACGCTGCTTTCCGATTCACCCGGGTACAGATCGCTGACCCATTCCGAGCGGATCAGCGTGGATCGGTATTTGATCGGCCTCCAGAACTGGATCGCGGGCTATTACGAGTGGACGGGTAAGACCGGCCGCTACGCGCGCCGCAATGCCGAAGCCGAATCGGCGGAGTGGGCCGGCCCGGAGTGACCCGGTCACCTACCGGCGAGCGGGCCCTGGAGTCCGCCGCCCACCGAGGTGATCTTCCAGTCCTGATTCCGGTCGACGGTGATGTCGTATGCCACGGTGTTGCGGCCGCCCTGCGGCGCCTGCGAACTGGTGGACGCCACATCGAGGAAGGCGTCCACCCGGTAGACGCCGCCGGATTCCGAGGCGACCACCGCGCGGATCGGCTTCGCGGTCGATGTCCACTGCAACGGGGTGATCACCTGCTCCAATTGCGGTGCGGTCGCGGCGAATTTGGCGGCGAGCTCCTTGGTGGTGTTCGCCTGCAGCCGGGTGAGCCAGGCCTTCGGGTCCCGATAATCGATCGTCGACGAGCCGACCGCGTAATCGATGGCCACCTGTTCGGCGTGCCGGTCGTCGGCGGCGCGGACGTCGCGGTCGTGCAGCTCGCTGCGGGCCAGCGCCCAGAGCGTCACGAAGGTGACGGTGGTGGCGAGCAGGACGGTGACGGCGAGTGCGGTGAGGATCGTCGAGATCCGGAGGGAGATCTGGCGCGTCATGGGGCCATCCTGCACCGGACGGCATCGGGGCTCACCGGGCGGGGCGGCGGATTACCCTCGACGGCGTGCGTATCTTTCTGGCCGGCGCGACCGGCGTGATCGGAATTCGCTTGGTGCCGCTGCTGATTGCGGCCGGGCACGAGGTCGCGGGTATGACCCGCTCGCCGGATAAGGCGGGCGCGTTGCGGGCCGCCGGGGTCGAGCCGGTGGTCGTCGATGTCTACGATCCGGCGGCGCTGTCCGCCGCGGTGGTCGCCTACGCGCCCGATCTGGTCATGCATCAACTCACCGACCTGCCCAACGATCCGGCGCGGTTGGATGCGGCGCGGGCGAACAACGCGCGCATCCGGACGGAGGGCACCGGGAATCTGATCGCCGCCGCGGTGGCCGCGGGCACGAAACGCTTTCTGGCGCAGAGCGTTGCCTTCGAGCCCGCGGTGAGTAGCCCGGCGGTGCGCGAGCACGAGGCCGCGGTGCTGGCCATCGACGGCGTCGTGGTGCGCTACGGCGAGTTCTACGGTCCGGGGACGTATTACGAGAACGAGCTGCCCGGGCATCCGCGCATCCACGTCGATCAGGCGGCGGCGCGGACCATTCCGCTGCTCGACGTGCCCAGCGGCGTCGTTATCGTCGCCGACGAGCCGTGATCGGCGCGTCTCGCCGATGAAACGGACGCTGCCGTGGAGTCTGGAGAAGCCCGATGGGAACGCGGTGTTCGTCAGCGCGATCGCGGGCGGGCGGTAGCCGTCGCGGTTCAGGCCGAGCGGCCGAGCAGGGCGGCTTGAACCGCGCGCAATCTGTCGATATCGCCGCGGATTCCGGCGACCGAATCGTTGTACAGGAACGCCTCGCACAGCCGGACCAGCGCGTACGCCAACAGCCCTCGGTCCAGCGGCGGCCGGTAGCCATCCTGTTCCTCGGCGCGGGCGATCAGATCCTCCACCGCCGCAACGACTCTCGGCTGCACCGGGCCGTCGCCCGCGGTGAGCACGCGCAGCCCGGAAACCGGTTCGTTGTCGAAGTAGTGCCGGAACGCCTCGCTGGCCACCATCCACCGATCGACCCGGTTGAGCACGTCGACGATGCGTTGCGCGCCCTTGGTACGCCGATGCGCGTCGGCGCGCGCGATCATCGTCTCGTATTCGCCCGCCATGACCGCGCCGAGCAGTCCGTCCCGGGAGCCGAACCAGCGGTAGACCGAGGCGCGGCTGAGCCCGAGTTCGGCCGCGATGGCCTGCACATCGACCCGCTCACCCGCCAGGAACGATCGTCTGGCCAGGTCGAGGACCTGCTCGCGGGTGGCCGATGCGGGCCGCCCCGGCGATCGGGGCGGGTTACGCGGTGCTGCGGGCATCACCGAATGATACGTGCGGTGATAGCTGTCCCGAATTCAGAACCAGGCGTCGCGCATCTCCCGAGTGGTCGAATCCGCGCGGGCCAGCAGATCCAGCGCCGGCCCGGTCTTGGGTAGCTCGTGCCGGTAGAAGTACCGGGCCGCATGGCGTTTGCCCTCGTAGAAATCGCCCGCGCCGGTGCCGGCGGCGAGGAACTGCTCCAGCCAGATCCAGGCCAGCACGATATGCCCGAACGTCTCGAGATAGACCGAGCTGTTGGCCAGCGCCGCCTCGACATCGCCGGTGGACCACAGCGCCGCCGTCACCTCGACCAGCCGCTGCCACGCCGAATCTAGTTGCGCGGCAAGGGCTGCCGCCTCCACGCCGCTGGCCCGCGCGGCCGCGACGGTCGCGGTGACGCGGGCGCCGAGCTCCAGCAGACTCGCCCCGCCCTGCTGGGTGACCTTGCGCCCCAACAGATCCAGGCCCTGGATGCCGTGCGTGCCCTCGTGGATCGGGTTCAGCCGGTTGTCCCGGTAGTGCTGTTCGACATCGTATTCGCGGGTGTAGCCGTAGCCGCCGTGCACCTGGATGGCGAGATCGTTCGCGACGACGCACCACTGCGATGGCCAACTCTTGGCGATGGGGGTCAGCAGGTCGAGCAGCAGTGTGACACGGCGCTTTTCGTCGGCCGACTCGGTGGTGCGCTGTTCGTCCACCAGCCGCGCGCAGAACAGCACCAGTGCCAGCGCGCCCTCGGCATAACTCTTCTGCGCCAACAGCATTCGCTTCACGTCGGGATGTTCGACGATCGGCACCTGCGGTTCGTTCGGATCGCCGAGTGCCTTGGACCGGCCCTGCGGACGGCCGCGCGCGTAGTCGAGCGATTTCAGGTAGCCGGTGTAGCCGAGCGAGGCGGCGCCGAGCCCGACGCCGATCCTGGCCTCGTTCATCATGTGGAACATGTAGCTGAGCCCGCGATGCGCCTCGCCGACAAGGTAACCCACCGCGCCGGGCGCACCGCCGGGAGTGAATTTGCCCTCGCCGAAGTTCAGCAGTGTATTGACCGTGCCGCGGTAGCCCATCTTGTGATTGAGCCCGGCCAGCACCACGTCGTTGCGTTCACCGAGCGCACCGTCCGCGCCGACGAGATAGCGCGGGACGATGAACAGCGATATCCCCTTGGTACCGGCCGGGCCGCCCGGAATCTTCGCCAGCACCAAATGCACTATGTTCTCGCCCATTTCGTGATCGCCGCCGGAAATCCACATCTTGGTGCCGAACAGGCGGTAGGTGCCGTCGGGGCGCGGTTCGGCGCGAGTCACGATATCGGCCAACGAGGATCCGGCCTGCGGCTCGGACAGCGCCATGGTGCCGAAGAACCGGCCATCCAGCATCGGGCGGACATACCGCCGCACATCCTCCGCGGAGCCGTGCGCGACAAGCAGATTCGCGTTGGCGGCGGTGAGGAAGGCGTAGCCGGTGGTGCCCGCGTTGGCCGCGGTGAACCAGGCCGCGCTGGCCTGCGCGACCGTGGTGGGCAGCTGACTGCCGCCCAATTCGTAATCCAGTGTGGCGCCGACGAGTCCGGCCTTGGCGAAAACGTCCAGTGCCACGGCGACCTCCGGGATGATGGTCACCTTGTCGCCGTCGAAGCTGGGCTCCTGCGCGTCGGCCCGTTTATTGTGTGGCGCAAAGTATTTGGTGGCCAGCTGCTCGCTCAGCTCCAGGATGTCGTCGAATGTTTCGCGCGAGTGGTCGGCGAATCTCCCGCGCTTGGTCAGTTCCTCGACATCGAGCCATTCATAGAGCAGGAAATCGAGGTCGCGGCGCGAGAGCAGGGTGGAACGCATCGGGCCGGGTCCTTTCGAGCCAAAGGTCTTCGGTGTTGCGGTACATCGTTGGCGGTGTTGTGGGTTGGCGGTGTTGTGGTGGTCACAGCGGTGCCGAGGATACACGCGCTCGGGCGTGTCTCGATCCGGTGCGGTCGGGCGGTGTCGATCTTGCCGCGCGCGGGTCGCGCGCCCGGTCGGTGAACGGGTAGAACCGTCCAAACCTGTCCCGAGGATCGTCGTTACCGGTGATACTGGCCGTGATTCACCGAAGTCAAGTGAATCACGGTTAGCACGAGCTGCCGGTGGATTCGGCGGAAAGGTAGTACCAAATGGGAACGCTCGACGGCAAGGTGGCCATCGTCTCCGGCTCCGGCCGCGGCATCGGCCGCGAGATCGCGATGAAGCTGGCGGGTGCGGGCGCGCAGGTGGTGGTCAACGACCTGGACGCCGATCCGGCCAAGGAGACCGTCGCCGCCATCGAGGCCGCGGGCGGGCGCGCCCTCTCGTGCGTCGGCAGCGTCACCGCCGAGGGTTTCGCCGAACGCTTCGTGCAGACCGCGGTCGACGGATTCGGCGGACTCGACATCATCGTCAACAACGCGGGCTACACCTGGGATTCGGTGATCCAGAAGATGACCGACGAACAGTGGGACGCCATCCTCGACGTACATCTCAAGGCGCCCTTCCGGATTCTGCGCGCCGCCCAGCCGGTGATCTCGGCGCGGGTGAAGCAGGCGCGCGCGGCGGGCGAGCCGGTGCCGTGCCGCAAGGTGGTGAACGTTTCATCCATGGCGGGCACGGGAGGCAATGCGGGACAGGCGAATTACTCCTCCGCGAAGGCGGGCCTGCTCGGGCTCACCAAGACGCTGTCGAAGGAATGGGGCCGCTACAACGTGACGGTGAACGCCGTCGCATTCGGCTTCATCAGGACCCGGCTCACCGAATCGCCCGCGGGCGGCGGCGACACCATCGATATCGAGGGCCGGGAAATCAAGGTCGGCGTGAACCCGAACCTGTTGAGCGCCATGGAACAAATGATCCCGCTCGGCCGCGCGGGCCTGCCGAGCGAAGCCGCCGGAGCGGTATACCTGTTCTGTATTCCGGAGTCGGACTACGTCAGCGGGCAGACGCTGCTCTGCAACGGCGGCCTGGCGCTGTAGTCGGCGTTATTACATCGCGCCGCCGGGCGGCATTCCGCCCCAAGCATTTTGCGGGCCGGACATACCGGGGGAGCGGTACTCGCGCAAATACTCGGCCTGCCAGCGTGGCCAGTCCAGGTATTGTGCGCCTGCGCTCGCCCGGTATCGGCGGTACTGCGACCGTGCCGTTCGCGTCACAGACCGCCGCGCCTCCCGCGCCGCCCGTCGAGCTCGCGCCAACCCGTGCTCCAATTCCCCCAGCGACAAGGTTACGGGCGGGTCGGTGAACGGCGCCCGCTCCCGGAAAATTCGCATCGAAACCCCCTCGGCTCCAGCCAATTATGTGCAGACCATCCGAAGCCGACAACACCGCGCTTTCCCGGGCACCGGCAGCGGGCAAAGGGGTGGCGTTTTCGGCTCGAGGATGGTCGCTTATCCGGCTCGGTCCGGTTCGAGCAGGCCGTGGGCGGAGGCGATGGCGGCGGCCTCGGTGCGGGAGGCCGCGCCTACCTTGGTGAGGATGCGGGAGACGTGGACGCCCGCGGTGTTGCCGCTGATGAACAGTTCGGTGGCGATCTGGCGGTTGCTCAGGCCGCGGGCGACCAGACGCAGCACGTCGAGTTCGCGGGTGGTGAGCCCGAAAGTTCTTGGTGCCGTGGAGTTATCGGTGTGGTCGGATGCGGCTATGGTGAGCCGGGCCCGGGTGGCCACCTGAGCGATCTCGTCGAGCAGCGGTGCGGCGGCGAGTTCGGTGGCGCGGGTGGCGGCATCGCGCAGTGCGGATTCGGCCGCGGCACGGTTTCCTGAGGCGAGTTCTGCTACGGCGCACGATAATTGGGCTTGGGCGGCATCGTAGGGCCGTCGCAGGTCGTGCCATGCCGTGACGGCCTGCCGCCAAGCATCGGTGTGACCGGACGTCACGGCCGTGAAGGTCGCTCGATAGGCAGCGTCCACGGGCGACGCATAGGGGAGCCCATCCGCGAGATCGCCGGTGTCCGTTGGGATCCGGGCGGCGAGCGTGAGCAGCGGCCAGGCCTCGCGCGGATGCCGGGTCGGCCCGTCGATCGCGAACGCCGCGGCGACGATCTCGGCGGCCCGTTCGAGTTCCCCGTATTTGATGGCCAATCGTGCTCGCAGCCACGCGTTTTCGAGGCGGTACTGGCCCGCCCACGCGGTGTCGCCCAGCACCGCTGCCGCGCTGTCGGCGTCGCTCTGTGCCTCGGCGAACGCGCCACGCGCCAGCATGACCCGGCCGTGGCACAGGCGCAGCGCCGCGGTGCTGAGCGGCGGCAGCGTATCGGTGAGTGCGTCGTCGACGAGTTCGACGGCCTCGGCCCAGCGGCCGAGCGCCTCTAGTGCCTGCGCCCACTTCACCAGCAGGATCGGGCCGCGCTCGGCGAAGTGGAAACTCGCGTGCGCGGCGCGCAGCGCCTCCCGGATCACCTCGATCGACCGTTCGTAGTTTCCCGCGGCGACGAGTGCGGCCGCCTCCCAGGTCAGGACGGTGAGCAAGGTGTCGGGATCGGCGGTCGCCGCCGCGGCGTGCGCGGCGGTGAAATGCTCGTCAGCGGCCGGTGAATCCGCTTGGGATAGAGCAAGATACGCGTGCGCACGGGCCGCGAGCGGAAGCAAATCGAGTTGGTCCGCGATATCCAGTGCGGCTCGGGCGGCAGCCCCGGCCTCCGCGGATCGCCCGGAGAACACCAGCGCGCCCGCGAGTTCCGCATCGAGCTCACCGCGCAACGCGTTGGGCGGATCGATCGGCACCAGCTCGAGCGCGCGATCCAGATCCTCCCTGCCGCCCACACCAGTCTGATTGCGCAGCTGAGCGCGCCGCCGATACAACCGCGCGGCCCGCAGCGGATCATCGACCGTGGAGACCAATTCCACTGCGGCATCCGCGAATTCGATACCGCGCCGAATATCCGCGCCACGGCAGGCGGCGTCGACGGCGGCTTCGAGCACCGTGAGCCGGTCCACCCCGAGCAGGTCGGCCGCGCCGGAAACCTTGTGCCACAGTGCGAGTACCCGCGCCGATTGTTCCAGCCGTTCCGGATGGGCGGCGCTGCGTTCGGCGGCGGTCGCGGCGGACCAGGCGGCGGTCAACGCGAGCCGGAGATCACCCGCCGCCTCGGCATGCCGGGCCAGCTCCGCGCCGAAGCGCTCGGGCGCGACGAGATCCGGTTGCCCCCGCAACACCTCGGCCAGCCTGCGATGCAGTGCGATCCGTTCGGCGGGCAGCAGCTCGCCGGATACGGCCTGCCGAATCAGGATGTGGCGGAACTCGTATCCGGTGTCGACCGCGATCAACAACTGATGATCTATCAGCTGCCGAATCGCGGACCGGCAGGCGGCCGGGGTGAGATCGGTTGCGGCTTGCAGGAGTTCGTGCGGCACCGGGGAGCCCGCGGTCGCGGCGAGCCGGAGCAGGTCGCGCACCTCCTCGGGCAGCCCGTGCTGGGCGGCAAGCAGTAATTCGGGCAACTCGGCGAGCGGTTCGTCCGGGGCCCCGCCGATCGCCTCCACGAAGAGCGGATTGCCCGCACTGCGCTCGAAAACCCTACCGACCGAGCCTGGTTCGGGTTCCCGTCCGAGTAGCGCGGCCAGCTGCCGCCCCACCTCGTGTTTGGTGAGCGGCCCGAGCGCGATGGTCTCGACACCGGGATGACGGCGCAATTCCGCGACCAGCCCGCGGAATTCGGATGCGCCCGCCGGACGATAGGTGCCGACGAGCAGCACATCGTGTTCGGCGAGATTCGCCACCAGGAAGGTGAGCAGTTCGCGGCTGGAGTCGTCGGCCCAGTGCAGATCCTCCAACACCACCACGAGCGGTCCGCGCGCCGCGAATTGTTCCAGCAGCGTGAGGATTTCACCGAACAGCCGCAATCGGTCGGCGGTGCCGGATCCGGTCCTGGCGGCCAACTCGGGCAACCAACCGGCCAGCGCGGGCGCGGTGGACAGCAGCGCGGCCACGTCGTCGATCCCGAACCGGCGCAACAACGCTCGCATGACCGCGACGAATGGCGCGAACGGCACCACACCCGCATTCCCGAATTCCGGGCACCGCCCGCCCAACACGACCGCCGACCCACCCAACCGCCCGGCGAACTCGCCGATCAACCGCGTCTTACCGATCCCGGCCTCGCCAGCCACCAGCACCAAGTGCGTCCGCCCCGCCCCGACCGCCGCCAGCAGCGCCGACAATTCGCCCGCCCGCCCGACGAAGACGCCGCTACTCCTACCCGCTACCACCCGTCTGATCATGCCCGCCTCCGTGCGGCGTGTCCCGCGGCAGCCCGGAGCCCTTCTCTTCGGATACTCGTTCGAGCGGCCGGAGGATCTCGCGCCGCGTGAGATCGTCGGGCAAATCTTCCGATAAAGAAGCGCCGACCGGCGGGAATAACGAATTCTCGTGATTCGGCGGCACCCTCTTTACCCGAAATATCTGTTCCATGACGAACACCGAAATCCGCCCCTTCCGCATCGAGATCCCGCAGGCCGAGCTGGACGATCTGCGCGAGCGGCTGGCCCGCACCCGCTGGATCGACGACCTGCCCGGTACCGGCTGGGAGCGCGGCGTTCCCGGCGCGTACCTGCGCGATTTGGCCGCGTACTGGGCTGAGAAGTTCGACTGGCGCGCGGTGGAGGCGGAACTGAACGCCCACCCGCAGTTCAGCACCACGATCGACGGTCAGGACGTGCACTTCCTGCACATCCGCTCGGCGCGGGCCGAGGCGACGCCGCTGCTGCTCCTGCACGGTTGGCCGAGTTCGATCATCGATTTCCTCGACGTGATCGGTCCGCTCACCGCACCGGAAGATTCCGACGCACCCGCCTTCCACCTGGTGATTCCGTCGCTGCCGGGGCACGGGTTCTCCGGCCCGGTCAGTGCGGCGGGCTGGAATGACGGCCGGGTCGCGGCCGCGCTGGCCGAGCTGATGGCGCGCCTCGGCTACGACCGGTACGGCGTGCAGGGCGGCGATCACGGCGGGTTCATCGCGCAGCGGCTCGGGCAGCTCGATGCCGCGCACGTGCTCGGCCTACACATCAACGCGCTGGTGACTTTCCCGACCGGCGATCCGGCCGACATGGCCGCGCTCACCGAGGGTGAGCGGCAGCGGCTGGCCGCGATGAAGAAGTTCCAGGACGACGGCTCGGCATATATGAACCTGAGCGGCTCCCGGCCGGCCACGCTGGCCCAACTGGTGGCGGATTCGCCTGCGGGACAACTAGGTTGGATCGTGGAGAAGTACAAGGAGTGGGTCGATCAGTCGCATGAGCTGCCCGAACAGGCGATCGCGAAGGACCGCATCCTGGCCAACGTGAGCATCTACTGGTTCACGAATACCGCACGCAGCGTCGCGAATTATTACTACGAGCGGTTCCACGACGCGACCATGTTCGCCCCGAAGCCGAAGGGTACGGTCCCCACTGGTGTGGCGGTGTTCAAGGACGGCGACTACGCCATCCGCCGATTCGCGGAGAAGGCGCACAACATCACCCATTGGTCGGAATTCTTTGCGGGCGGCCACTTTCCGGCCCTGGAGGTGCCCGATCTGCTGGTGGGCGATATCCGTGAATTCTTCCGCGGCCTCGTCTGACCTTCCTCGAAGGGGCCGACAGCTCGTCGCTGTCGGCCCCTTCGGGAGCGGCGTATTCTGCCTGGTCGCAGGCGATTTCGCCGAACAGTGCAATGACTGCCGGTCAGTTCGAATCCAGGTCGAAGGTAGTGCTGGCACTACCGCCGTTCGGGGCGGTAGCAGGCTGCCCGTCGCCGGTCGTTTTCCGTAGTTTGATGCCGCGGGTTGGGATTTCGATGTCCTACGTCGATCCCACTGTGTAGTAACAGGTTTCGGCTGACGGAGGATGCGGAAGGGATGTCGTGGTGAGTGGCAGGGTCGGTGCGGCGGCGTGGTTGGCCGGTGCGGCGCAGTTTCTGGTCGTACAACTGGTTGTCGGAGCGGCGTGGGCGACGCCTTACAGTTGGGCGGACGACAACATCAGCGATCTGGGGAATGTCGGCTGTGGAATGTGGGACGAGTCGCGTCCCCGGTATGTGTGCTCGCCCCTGCACGGGGTCATGAATGCGTCCTTTGTCGCACAAGGAATTCTGTTGCTGGTGGGTGTGGTGCTGACCGGAGCGTACTGGGGGCGGGGCGCATTCGGATGGACTGCGCGCATTCTGCTGATGGTCGCCGCCGCCGGATGGATCGTGGTGGGGCTGACCCCCGCGGATGTCGATGAAAACCTGCATCTGCTGGGAGCGCTGTTCATCATGGGATTGGGCAATATCGGGCTGATCTGTGCGGGATGGCTGCCGCGGACCGCCGCGTTCGGCCGAATGCGGTCGGCGACCCGGGTCCTCGCCGTCGTCGCGGTCCTGTCCGCGGTGCTGTTCTTCGCCCAGCGGGGTCCGGTCATCGGGATGGGTGGGATGGAACGCGTCGCGGCGTTCACGGTCTCGGTGTGGACGGTGCTCGTGGCGGTCACCGTGCTGCGTGCGCGCCGTACCAACTTCGCGTCGATGGCTCGATCCGACGCCGGGTAATCGGCTGTACAGCGGCGCAAAATGTATGCGGCATCGGTGTCGAGCACCCCGTATTCTTCCTGGTCTCAGGCGAGTTCGCCGATCAAGCCGAGGATGGCCGCCGCCATGGCGGCCGGGTCGCCGTCATCGGGGCGCAGGACGATCTCCGGGTGCTCCGGCGCCTCGTATGGGTCGTCGATGCCGGTGAATCCGCGAATCTCGCCCGCCCGGGCCTTGGCGTACATACCTTTCGGATCGCGTGATTCGCAGATCTCCAGCGGCGTATCGACGAAGACTTCCACGAACGGCAGCCCGGCCGTTCGGTGTGCGACCCGGACCTTGTCGCGGTCGCGGCGATAGGGACTGATGAGCGAAACCACCGCCACCACACCGGCTTCGGCGAACAGGCGCGCGACTTCGCCTACCCTGCGCACGTTCTCGACGCGGTCCGCGGCGCTGAAGCCGAGATCGGCATTGAGCCCGTGCCGCAGATTGTCGCCGTCGAGGAGGAAGGCGGGCCGTCCCACCGCCACCAGCCGTCGCTCCAATTCGACTGCGACGGTAGACTTTCCGGAGCCGGAAAGCCCGGTGAGCCATACGGTCAGGCCGCGAGTCGCGCGTTCCTCCCGGCCGACGGCCGTGCTGTGCCAGACCACCCGGGACGACGGCAGGGTAGGTCCGGTGATCATCCCCGCCGCGACGGTGTTGTTGGTGGTGTCGTCGACGAGGATGAAGCTGCCGGTGGCCCGGTTGCGCCGGTAGGGATCGAACAGCAGCGGCTGCCTGGTGCGCAATTGCACGCGCCCGATCTCGTTGAGCGACAACGATTCCGCGTGCTCATCCCGATGTAGCGTATTGACGTCGAGCCGGTAGTCGAGGCTGCGCACCTCGGCGGTCGCGGTGCGGGTGGTGTGCCGCAGCGTATAGGTGGCGCCGGGGGATAGCGCGGAATCGTCGGCGAACCAGCAGACCATCGCGTCGAGGTCGCGCCCGACGTGCGGCCGGTTGTTGGGGCGGCAGATCAGGTCGCCGCGCGAGATATCGATTTCGTCGGCCAGCTGGATGGTGACCGCCTGCGGCGGAAAGGCTTCCGCGACCGGAACCCCGCCGGGGCCCCAGATGGCGGCGACGCTGGTGGTGAATCCGGAAGGCAGCACCGCGACCTCGTCACCCGGCTTGAACACCCCGCCCGCGACCGTACCCGCGTAACCGCGGAAATCATTGGCGTGCCTGCGGATTACGTACTGCACCGGGAAACGCGCGTCGATCAGATTGCGGTCGGAGGCGATGTGCACCTCTTCCAGGTGATGCAGCAGCGGCGTGCCCTCGTACCAGGGCATGCTGGCGCCGCGGTGCACGATATTGTCCCCGTGCAGGGCCGACATCGGCACGAAGGTGAGGTCGGCGACATCGAGTTTGGTGGCGAATCCGGCGAATTCCTCCCGGATTTCGAGGAACCGCTGCCGCGACCAGCCCACCAGATCCATCTTGTTGACGCACAGCACCAGGTGTGGAATGCCGAGCAGCCCGGCCAGGAAGGCATGGCGCCGAGTCTGTTCCACCACGCCCTTGCGCGCGTCCACCAGGATCAGCGCCAGATCGGCGGTGGACGCGCCGGTGACCATATTGCGGGTGTACTGGATGTGCCCCGGGGTGTCGGCGATGATGAATTTCCTTCGCGGCGTTGCGAAGTAGCGATGCGCGACATCGATGGTGATGCCCTGTTCGCGCTCGGCGCGCAGCCCGTCGGTGAGCAGGGCCAGATTCGGGTAGTCGTCGCCGCGGTCGCGGCTGGTCCGTTCCACGGCGGCGAGCTGGTCGGTGAAGATCGTCTTGGAATCGAAGAGCAGCCTGCCGATGAGGGTGGATTTGCCGTCGTCGACGCTGCCCGCGGTGGCCAGGCGCAGCAGGGTGGTCGTCATCAGAAGTAGCCCTCTCGCTTGCGATCCTCCATGCCCGCCTCGGAGATTCGGTCGTCGGCCCTGGTCGCGCCGCGCTCGGTGACGCGGGCCGCGGCGACCTCGGCGACCACCTCGGCGGGGTGGTCGCGGTGGACTGCACGCAGCCGGTGCATGTCGCGTCGCCGACGGTGCGGAAGCGAACGGTGGCCTCGTAGGGCTGTTCACCGTCGAGAAGTTGGAGAAATCTGGTGTGCGCCAACAACATTCCATCTCGTTGCACGACGGGGCGGCGGTGCGCGTAGTACAGTGACGGCATTTCGATGTCCTCGGCGGCGATATAGCTCCAGATATCGAGCTCGGTCCAATTGGAGAGCGGGAAGACCCGGATGTGTTCGCCGGGGCGGTGGCGCCCGTTGTACAGGTTCCACAGTTCGGGGCGCTGGCTGCGCGGTTCCCACTGGCCGTATTCGTCGCGGAAGCTGAATACCCGCTCCTTGGCGCGGGCCTTCTCCTCGTCGCGGCGCGCGCCGCCGAATACCGCGTCGAACCGGCCGTCCGTGATGGCCCGCAGCAGCGTGGTGGTCTGCAGCCGGTTGCGGGAGGCGCGCGGTCCCGTCTCCTCGGTCACCCGTCCCGCGTCGATATCGTCCTGCACCCGGCCGACGATCAACCGCAGGCCCAACCGCCGGACGGTGTCGTCGCGATAGTCCATCACCTCGTCGAAATTGTGCCCGGTGTCGATGTGCAGCACCGGGAACGGCACGGGCGCGGGCCAGAAGGCCTTTGCCGCGAGGTGCAACATCACCACCGAATCCTTGCCGCCGGAGAACAGCAGCACCGGCCGTTCGAAAGTGGCTGCGACTTCACGGAATATGTGCGCCGACTCGGCCTCGAGTGCGTCCAGATGCGCCAGCTCGTAGGTGTTCGCCGTCGACTTCACGTACTGGCTCACGCCCCAAAACTAGAACAAGTTGCTGTCACTGGTCAATGGTGTGTTCCGGTTTCGCACACCGCCCGAATCCGCCGTCACATTATCCGCCGCCGCGACCAATTCCGCACCGCGCCTGGTGATTTCGGCTCCGGTGATGGGTTTGCCGACATACATGGTGAGCACCATGTTCTGCCTGCCGTCGGCGCCGTAGGTCGGCGCGGCCAGCAGGCTCACCGGATGTTCCTTGCGCGGTCGCAGATCGGCGCCCAGATACACACGTTCGCCCAGGCTCGTGACCAGTTCGCCGACGAGTCTGCGCAGCTCATCGGGTAAATCGTGGGCGGCGACGCCGGCCAGCAGCGAATACAGCCTGCGGCCCGCCGCGGTCATGCTCTCGATCAGGTACCCCCGTTCGCGGCATTCGGCGACCACCTGCCGCAGCCGGGATTCGTCCTGGTTCAGCGGCACCGACGGCGGCGTCGCCAGCCAGGCGTCGAGGGCGGCATCGGTATCCCACAGCACGTACATCAGGCCGACGGGCGGCGCGAAATCGTATGTGGCGCCGACCTTTACCATGCCGGGCCCGGTGCTCTCCAACACCACGATCTGCGACCCGACCACCGCCGATGCGGTGCACGTGGTCCGGTACCGCGCGCTGAGCTCCTGCAATCGGGTCCTGGCGAGGGCCGCGACGGTGAACCCGTCCTGGGCCACCCGGCCCGCGGCGATCAGCGCGGGACCCAGGCCGTATGTGCGGGTCTGCTGATCGCGCACGAGGTAGCCGCCGGCGCTGAGCTCGGTGAGTATGCCCAGGCAGGTGGGCTTCGCCATATCCAGTTCGCGGGCCAGTTCGGAGAGGCCGAAGCGTTTGCCGCGGTGCTCGACGAAGTAATCCAGCAGCTGGACGACCCGGGCGGTCGGCGCGGATCTACGGGCGACCATGGACAACTCCTAGAACAGGTTCTAATCTTGCTCGTATCGAAATGTACCAGAGCGGTACATATTTGGAACAGTCGACCGGAGCGCCTCTTGCTGACACAACCGTTCGCGGAAGCCATCGCCGCCGCCGAGCAGATAATCACCGCCGCCCCGCACATCCGGACCGAACAGGATCTCGTCGAGGGTTACGACTATCTGGCGGGCAGCATCCGCGCGGCCATGCAGATGGCATGGGCCTACGAGCGGGACTTCCCGTTCTTCGTGCAGTCCACCGGCCCGTACACAAAGATGGGTCTCGACAATCCGGACACCCTCTACTTCCACTCCTATCTGCGGCCCGACGCCGAATACGTCGTCACCGGAAGGCGGGGCAGCACAAGGGATCTCAGCTTTCAGGTGCTGAACGGCGACTATTCGCCGGTGGACGTGCCGGACAGCCTGACCGCGTTCGACGACCGCGCCGTCGACATCCGCCCGGACGGGACCTACGAAATCCGTTTCGGCCCAGGCGAAGCCGGCCCCGGGTACGTTCCGCTCGCCCCCGATTCCGCCATGCTGGTGGTGCGGGAGGTGTTCAGCGATTGGGGCGCGGAACGCCCGGGCACGATCCGCATCCAACGGGTCGACCGGATCGGTGCCGCGCCACCGCCTTTGAGCAAGGATCTGCTCACCAAGCGCTACGGCGTCGCGGGCAAGATGTTGATCTCCCGGCTGAATACCTTTCTGGCCTTTCCGAAATGGTTCTATCTGAACCTGCCGGTGAACACCATGACCGAACCGCGCTCCACCCCGGGCGGTCTCACCACCCAGTTCTCCTCGGCCGGGCACTACGAACTCGCCGACGATCAGGCGATGATCATCACGGTGCCGAAATCCGATGCGCCGTACCAGGGTTTCCAGCTCGGCAGCATGTGGTATCTGTCGCTGGACTACATCAACCACCAGACCAGCCTCACCGCCGACCAGGCCCGCGTCGATCCGGACGGGATGATCCGGCTGGTGGTGAGCGAACGAGATCCCGGACTGGTCAACTGGATCGAGCGCACCGGGCACGATCGCGGCTACCTCCAGTTCCGCTGGCAGCGGCTGTCCCGCGAGATGAAGCCGGAGGACGGCCCGGCCGTCGAGGTGGTGCCGTTCGGCGAATTGCCGCGACGGCTGGCGTATTACGAACAAGCGCGCATCACGCAGGCGGACTGGCGGGCGCGGATCGCGGCGCGGCAGGCCGCCGTCGCGGAAAGGATGCTCGGCTGATGTTGTTGCGGGACAAGGTGGTCGTGGTTTCCGGGGTCGGCCCCGGGCTGGGCCGGGCGATCGCGGTGCAGAGCGCCCGGGCCGGCGCCGACGTGGTGCTGGCCTCGCGCACCGAGGCGCGACTCACCGAGGTGGCCAAGGAGATCGGCGAGCTGGGGCGGCGCGCGGTGGTGGTGCCCACCGATATCGACGACGAGGCGGCGTCCGCGCACCTGGCGGAATCGGCGGTCAGCGCGTTCGGGCGGGTGGACACGCTGGTGAACAACGCGTTCGCCATACCGCCGATCGTGGATCTCGCCGAGGTCGACCTGGATCAGGTGCGGGCCGGATTCGAGACCAATGTGCTTGCGGCGCTGCGGCTCACCCGGCTGTTCATTCCGGCGCTCACCGAATCGAAGGGTTCGGTGATCATGATCAACTCGGCGGTCTTGCGGCATTCCCGGCGCACCTTCGGTCCGTACAAGATGGCGAAGGCGAGCCTGCTCGCGCTGGCGCAGAGCCTGGCCACCGAGCTCGGGCCGCAGGGTATTCGAGTGAATACCGTTGCGCCCGGCTATATTTGGGCCGACAACCTGAAGTGGTACTTCAATTACCTCGCCCAGCAGCGCGGCATCTCCGCCGACGAGGTCTACGCCGAGACCGCGCGCACCATCGACCTGCGCAAACTACCGGAACCCGACGAGATCGCCGACGCCGTAGTCTTTTTCGCCTCGCATCTGGCGCGGGCGATCACGGGGGCGTGCCTCGACGTCAACGGCGGCGAATACCACCACTAGGAGTAGGACCGTGATCGGTAGGGACGACGTCGGCACCGTCGACGATCTGCACGCCTCGGCGTCGAAATTCATCGGGCTGGACGATTTCGGCGACGACGAGTACCGCGAAGGGCTCGCGGTACTGCTGGACTCCTATGCGAAGGACGCGGAGCTCACGCCGTTCGGGAACAAGGTCAATCGCGCCTTCCTGCGCGGCGCGCTGGTCGCGCGGCTGCTGAGTGAGGCTGCCTGGCAACGGTTTCCGGAATACGCGGCGACGCCGATCGAGCGGCCCATCTTCGTGACCGGGCTGCCGCGATCCGGCACGACGGCCGTGCACCGGCTGCTGAACGCGGATCCGGCCCATCAGGGTTTGGAAATGTGGCTCACCGAGATGCCGCAGCCGCGGCCGCCGCGGGAAACCTGGGGCGCGAATCCGGTGTATCAGCGGATCGCGGCGGCGTACGAGAAGCACCACGTGGAGCATCCGGAATTCATGGGCGTGCACCACATTTCGGCCGACCAGGTGGAGGAGTGCTGGCAACTGCTGCGGCAGTCGGCGAAATCGGTGTCCTATGAATGCCTCGCCTATCTGCCCGGGTACTCGGAGTGGCTGCGCGAGCAGGACTGGACCGGCGCCTATCGCAGGCATCGGCGCAACCTCCAGCTCATCGGGCTGCCCGATGCGAAAAAGCGCTGGGTGCTGAAGAATCCGAGTCATCTGTTCGCACTCGACGCGATCTTCGCGGTCTATCCGGACGCGCTGGTGATCCAGATGCATCGCGATCCGCGCACCATCATCGCATCGGTGTGCAGCCTCAACGAGCAGGCGTCGGCCGGATGGTCGGCGAAGTTCCGCGGCCCGGTCGTCGGCTCGACGCAGCTGGACCTGTGGGCCCGCGGTGCCGCGAGATTCATCGCGGATCGCAAGCGGCACAACCCCGCCCAGTTCTGCGATGTGGATTATGGTGCGTTCGTCCGCGATCCGCTCGGCACGGTGGCATCGATCTACCGACACTTCGGGATTCCGTTCAGCGACGAGGCGCGGGCGGCGATGGAGGAGCTGCACGCCGAAAGCACCTCGGGTGCGGCCCGTCCGGTGCACCGGTACGAGCTGGCGGATTTCGGTTTGAGCGCGGAACAGGTGGACCGGCGTTTCGAGGAGTATCGGGCGGTCTATTTCCCCGAATCGCCTACTGCTGGCCGGGATTGAGCACGATGAACAGCCCGTTGGCTTCGGCGCACAACCGGTCGCCGTCGTGCAGGGTCGCGCGCAGGAAAACCTTTCGCCCCTCTCGGCGTTCGGCCCAAGCCCGCAGCCGCAGCCGGGTATTCAGCGGCGTGATGGATCGGTAGTCGACGGTCAGCGACGCCGTCCTGGTGACCGCGCCCGCGTGCACCGCCGCCGCCATGCCGATCAGTTCGTCGAAGCCGACGGCGATCTGGCCGCCGTGCGCGGCGGAATTACCGCCGAGGTGGTAGTCGCGGAAGGTGATCGTGGCGTCGATGCCGTCCGGGCCGACATGGTGCACGGCGTACGGCGGCACGGTGATATTGCCGCGCGCGGGAACGTCGTAGCGGGTCCAGAGCGGCGTCGACCATTCGTCGACCACCGCGGCGTCGAGCTTGTCGTTGAGCTCCTTCAGCGTCGCGATGGTTTCGAGCGCGAGCTCGTCGGACGGGTTCGCCAGCCGAACCCGGTCCATCAGACCGCGGACCTGCGAGATGAATTGCCGATAGTGCGGTCCGCCGCGCGCGATATCGGCCTCCGGCACCCCGCGCACCTCGTCGGCCAGCTCGGATATCGGCCGGAATCCGCCCTCGTGGTGATCCTCGGTCGGCAGTCGATCACCGCCGGTCTGCTCAGCGCTCATAAGAACAAGTTATCGGTAGCTCGCCGGCAGCCCGATCCGGGAGGTCGCGAAATTGACAGCCGGCGGCGCGGGCGGGCATGTTGGCGAGGGTGCCCCGAGGTGAAAGGCTGACTGGATGGCGATCGCGGCGGTGGTCTTCGATATGGACGGCGTTCTGATCGATTCCGAGCCGGTGTGGGAGCGGGTGCGCCGCGGCTACGTGGCCGAACGCGGCGGCACCTGGCTGCCCGACACGCAGACCCGGCTGATGGGGATGAGCACGGGCGAGTGGTCGGCGTACCTGAGCGCGGATCTGCGGGTCGGCGCCGAACCCGGCCAGGTGGCCGCGGATGTCATCGCGCGCATGGCCGAGCATTACGACACCGAGGTGCCGCTGTTGCCCGGCGCGGTCGACGCGGTGCGCCGCCTGCGCGAACGCTGGCCGCTCGGGCTGGCCAGTTCGTCGCCGCGCACGCTCATCGATGTCGTCCTGAAGCACACCGGGCTGGCCGACTGCTTCGACGTCACCTGTTCGACCGAGGAGGTCGAGCGCGGCAAGCCCGCACCCGACGTCTACCTGACCGTCACCGCCGCCCTCGGCGTGCGCCCGGAAGTCTGTGCCGCCATTGAGGATTCGAGCAACGGCCTGCGCGCCGCACACGCCGCGGGCCTACGGGTGATCGCCGCACCGCGCCCCGAATATCCTGTCGCCGCGGACGCGGCCGATCTCGCCGCGGCCACCATCGGCTCACTCGACGAGCTGACCGCCGAACTGGTCGCCGGGTCGGCCTGAGCGCGGCTGCCTCGGAAGCCGCTGTCGCATGGCAATTCCCTGTCATAGGGGTTGGCTCGGCGCGGTTGCGCTGGTTCGATCGATGTCATTGTCCCCGTTGACATTCTGCGAGGTTGCCATGTTCGACGTCCCCGCTGATCCGATCGAATGGTTCCTGTACTGGTTGCGGGCGATCGCGTGCACGATCTCCTACAGCGACAGGGTCTGCCCGTTCCGGTAGCGACCGCTCAGCGCCGATACGACTCCAGCAGGGTGCGCGCCGCCTCGGGGAGGTCGGTGTCGAGCCAGGCCGGGAGGGTCGGCGCGTGGGCGTGGCGGCGTAGGGCGGCGTAGGGGAGGTCGACCACGGCGCGGCTGACGGCGTCGATGGCGCGCTCGTCGGCGCTGCCGAACAGCGCGTGGGCGATCCGGCGCAGGTGGGCGATGAGCGGCGCGTTCATCAGGTCGAGCCGGGCCCGGAATTCGTCGTCGGGTCCGCCGTCGAGTAGGTCGCGCGGGCGCAGGTTGAGCAGAAGCCTTGCGTCGTCGGGCAGTTCGCGGCCGAAACCGACCGCGGCGGCGGCCATCGCGACGCCCGCCGCCACCGGGTCCGGATCGTCGGCGGCGGCTAGGGTGCGGGCCTGGAATCGTTCCAGCGCGCGCAGCCATGCGGCGGTGAGCACCCCGTTCCGATTGCCGAAGCGGTGGTAGAGGGTGCCGACGGGGGCGCCGCTGGCTTCGGCGATGGCGGCCACCGACGCCGCGCGCGGGCCGTCGGTGAGTACCAGCGTCCGCGCCGCGTCCAGGATCACATCGGTGTCGTGCTTGCGAGGTGGGGCCATGTAATAGTACGTTCCTTCTATATGGAGCGACTGTCCTATATTGACGAGCATGCCAGATGGATCGACTCGGATCGCGAAAGGGTCTGGCGGGCACTGCTTCGAACAATGTGCAAAGACCCCCAGGATCCATCGACCCTGCCGACGGGTTGGTCGCTCGAATCGGCCGAACCACCCGGACGGCTGGCTTTGCAAGGGCACCACTGGTTTTCGCGCTACGCGCTGGTTTTCGAACTCGATGCGGACGGCCCGGGCGCGACCCGTATCCGCGCCAGATCGTGGGCGGACTTTCCTGGCCCGCACGGAAGGATCTACCGTGCGCTGGTCATCGGGTCGGGCGGCCACCGGGTAGTGGTACGCGGACTGCTGCGCAGAATCGCGAACGCGGCGTGAACCCCGGACTGGTCTGGGGTGCCACGCCCGCCGAACGCGCGCGGCGGTTACCGTGCGACGAACTGGAACCCGGTGGGCTGCAAGCGGATAGAGCCATCAGCATCGATGCGGCACCTTACCTCGTATATGCGTGGTTATGTCAATTGCGGGTCGCGCCTTACAGTTACGATCTGATCGACAACCTCGGGCGGCGCAGTCCCAGGACGCGTGATCCCGGGCTGACCACACTCGCGGCGGGGCAGCGGTTCATGTCCGTCTTCGAGCTGGTCGAATTCATTCCAGGCCAGTGCATTACCCTGCGGGCGGACCGGGTATCGGTCACCTACGCGGTGTTTCCGGAAGGGGCGGGTACCCGACTGGTGGTCCGCGTCCGATTCCGGCTCCCGCGCCCGATCGCCCACCCGGTGGCGTTCGGAGATCTGCTCATGACGCGCAAACAGCTGCTGACCCTGAAGGAATTGGCGGAGGCCGAACAGCGCGGGCAATCGACCGAATCGGGCGGTCAGTCCGGATAGCCGAGGCGGTCCACCCTGGCCCGCGCGGTCCAGCGTCCCTGATCGTGGCGCACCTCGACCGGGTGAGCGAAAGCGGCGCTGACGTTCTCGGTGGTGACCACATCGCGGGCCGATCCCGCGGCGACGGTGCGGCCGTCGGCGATGAGCAGCGCATGCGTCGTGGTGCTCGGCAACTCCTCCAGATGGTGGGTGACCAGGATCGATGCGACATCGGGATGGGTTTCGCCGAGTGAGTCGATGGTTTCCAGAAGTTGTTCGCGGGCAGCGAGATCGAGGCCGGTGGACGGCTCGTCGAACAGCAGCAGCCGCGGTTCGGCGATGAGCGCGCGGGCGATCAAGGTGCGGCCACGCTCGCCCTGGGACAGGGTCGGCCAGATCTCGTCGGCCTTACCCTTCAGCCCGAGCGTGTCGATCATCGCGTCGGCGCGGCGGATTTCGTCGGCGGTCGGCGTCCAGCGCATCGGCGTATCGATCGTCGCGGTGATGCCGGTGAGCACCACCTCGCGCACCGTCAGCGAATACCGCAGGGGATGGCGGGGATTCACATGCCCGATGGAGCGGCGCAGCTGGGCCAGGTCCACCCGGCCCATCTGTTCGCCGAGCACCCGGACCGTGCCGGTGGTGGGAAACGTTACGGCGCCGCAGAATCCGAGCAGGGTGCTCTTGCCCGCGCCGTTCGGGCCGAGCAGGGCCCAGTGCTGGTCGGAGCGCACGGTGAGCGAGATGCCGTCGATGATCTGCTTGCCCTCGCGGCGGAAGGTCACCTCGGTGAGTTCGAGCACGGGCCTGCGGTAATCGTTCACGAGAACGCTGCTTTCAGTGAGGTCAGATGGGTTCGGCTGAATTCCGCGGCGGCCGAGGCGTTTTTGGCGACGATGGCGTCGAGCAGCCGCTGGTGGGCGGCGTGGTCGGCGGATTCGGAAGGGACCGGCCGGATTTCGAGCATATCGATCATCGCGAGCCGGAGCCGGGGGAGGAAACTGTCGAAAAGCTGGGTGAGCACCTCGTTGTGCGCCGCGACGATGACGGCGCGGTGGAAGGCCATATCGGCGTCGACGTGTTCGGCGACCGGTTCGCCGTTCGCCTCCCGCGCCGCCAGCGTGCTGCGCAGCACCCGCAGATCGGCGCGGGTGCGGCGATGCGCGGCGAGGGCCGCGGCCTCCGATTCGATGGCGATGCGCGCCTCGATCACCGAAACGATATCGGCCTGGCGCAGCACGACATCCCAGTTCTCGGTGGCCTCCAGCGCGGTGACGTAGACGCCCGCGCCCTGGCGGCTGTCGAGTACACCCTTTCCCGCGAGTTCGCGGACCGCCTCGCGCAGCGTCGAACGGCCGACGCCGAGCTGGGCGGCCAGCGTCGTCTCGCCGGGTAGCCGGTGACCGAGCGGCCATTCACCTGCGCGAATGCGGGTCATCAGCAGTTCGGCGGTTTGCGCGGCGAGCGGGTGCCTGCGAACTTGCGCTGCCATCGAACCTCTCTACTTGTCTGAGGAGTTGTGTATAGTCTAGGACACCATGATCCACTGCCTGCTTCTGCTTAGCCGCCACGGCGGGGCCCGATAAGACCGGCCGCCCGCCGTGGGGCTCCGTCGTGGCCGGTCATCTCGTCATCGAGCAGCCAGGAAGCAGCACATGCGCACCTTTCCGACCATCGACACGCCCGTCGGTGAAATTCCCGCCGCCGCACCGGTATGGAACCGGCAGCGGCATTCCCAGATGCCGTCGCACCGCTACCGCGATATCTACTCCCGCGTGGAAGTACCACTCACCCAGCGGAATTGGCCGGACAACCGGATCACGAAGGCGCCGCTGTGGGTGCCGGTCGATCTGCGCGACGGCAACCAGGCGCTGGCCGAGCCGATGGACCCGGCCCGCAAACGCCGTTTCTTCGAACTCCTGATCGCCATGGGCTACAAGGAGATCGAGGTCGGATACCCGTCGGCGTCGCGAACCGATTACGACTTCGTCCGGCTGCTCGCCGAAACCGGCCTGGCCCCAGCGGATGTCACCATCGTCGTATTCACCCCGGCCCGCAGGGATCTGCTGGAACGCACCGTCGAATCGGTGCGCGGCATCCGCAACGAGGTGGTGGTGCACATGTACACCGCGACCGCGCCCGCCTGGCGGAATATGGTGCTCGGCAAGGATCGCCGGGAACTGCGCGAGCTGATCCTGGACGGCGGCCGGGTGCTGCGTGAGCTCGCGGGCGATCTGCCGAACGTCCGATTCCAGTTCTCCCCAGAGGTTTTCAACCTCACCGAACCCGACTACGTGCTGGAGATCTGCGATGCGATGACCACGCTGTGGGATGCGACGCCGCAGCGGCCGGTGGTGCTGAACCTGCCCGCCACCGTCGAGGTCGCCACCCCCAACGTCTACGCCGACCAGATCGAATACATGCACCGCAACCTGGCCCGCCGGGACAGCGTGATCCTCTCGGTGCATCCGCACAACGACCGCGGCACCGGCATCGCCTGCGCCGAACTGGCGGTGCTCGCCGGGGCCGAGCGGGTCGAGGGCTGCGTCTTCGGCAACGGTGAACGCACCGGGAATGTCGATATCGCGACGCTGGCGTTGAATCTGCATGCGCAGGGCGTGGATCCGATGATCGACTTCTCCGATATCGACGAGATCCGCCGCACCGTCGAATACTGCACCCGGCTGCCGATCCACGAAAGGCACCCGTACGTCGGCGATCTCGTGCACACCGCGTTCTCCGGAACCCACCAGGACGCGATCAAGAAGGGTATGGCCGAACATCGGGCCAGGGCGGCCGAGACGGGGCGCCCGGAACGCGAAATCGACTGGCAGGTACCGTATCTGCCGATCGATCCGGCCGATGTCGGCCGCAGCTACGATGCGGTGATCCGGGTGAATTCGCAATCCGGCAAGGGCGGCATCGCCTACCTGCTGCAGGCGGAATACGGGCTGGACCTGCCGCGCAGGCTGCAGATCGATTTCGCGAAACACGTGCAGCGCCGCGCCGACGACACCGGCCTGGAGATCACCGCGACGGAACTGTACGACCTGTTCGCCGCCACCTACCTCGACGACTCGGAACCGGCTGTGGTGCTGAAGGATTGGCGCACCTCCGGCGACGGCGACGCGGCGTGCACGGAGATCACACTGGTCGTGGACGGCGCCACCGCCGTATCCGAACATCACGGGATCGGGCCGGTGGCGGCGCTCACCGCGGCGCTGGCGAAGACCGGCCGCGCGGTGGAGATTCTGAGCCTCACCCAGCAGTCTATCGGCGGCGGGAACGCGAGCACGGCCATCACCTATCTGGAATACCGGATCGGTGCGCGTACCGGATGGTCTTGCGGCCGTTCCGATTCCGTACTCGCGGCCTCGCTCGCCGCGGTGCTGCGGGCGGCGAACGCTTAGTCCCCGGTCGCCCCGTCGATGCGCTCGCGCAGGAAGTCGGCGTGGCCGTTGTGGCGGGCGTACTCCTCGATCATGTGGATGTATACCCAGCGCAGGCTGTACTCCGATTCGGGCCTGCGCGGATGCTTGAAGGTGGCGTCGAGGGACATATCGGCGACGGCGGCGTCGGCGAGTTCGATCTCACTGCGGAACGCGGCGAAGGTCGCGGCCGGATCGGCATCGGCGATATCGTCGAGGTCGCCGTCCCAGTTGTCCTCGGAGCAGTAGATGTAGTCGATCGACTCGCCGCGCGCGGTCCGCCGGAACCAGCCGCGCTCCACCTCCGTCATATGCCGGACCAGGCCGAGCAGCGACAGCGTCGACGGTGCGACACACCGCTGGCGCAGCTGTTCGGCCTCCAGACCGGAGCATTTCCACAGCAGGGTCTGCCGATGGGTGTCCAGCCAGGCCTGCAGCATCGGGCGTTCGTCGGCGATCAGCGGCGGCGAGGTGCGTTGGATATCGGGTGCGATCCACGTCATCCGGCGACTGTAGCGCCGCCGTGCGGGTGGGGTCGCATGGATTTGCCGGAATCCGACGGGGCGCATGCCGATTCCGTCGGCGTCCACTGAGTGGGACAGTTCCGGAATTCCGCTGACACGGATACGCGATGCCAGTGCACTATTCCCACCTGGCAGGTTTGTGGGAGGCGCCATGCGAATCATGATCACCGGAGCCACCGAGCCGAGCGGGCTGGCGGTGGCGCGGATGCTGACCGCGGCCGGACATGACGTGATCGGGTTCGACAGGCCGGGACGCGGACCCATCGATTCGGAAATACCGCTGCTGACCGGGGATTTCGCGGATCCGGCGGATTGCGCTCGGGCGATGGCGGGCTGCGTGAGCGTGTTGCATCTCGCCGATCGCGGCCTGGCCGGGGTCGCGGCCGCCGCGCGGAAGTCCGGTGCGCGCGTTGTGGTTCCGGTCGTCGCGGGGGCGCGCGTCGCGGGACGCACCGAATCCGGAGTTTCGGCGCTGCTGCGCGGCGTCGACGGCCTGATGCTCCGGATACCCGCCGTCGCCGGGCGTCGCGTCGGCCGGGAGACCTGGCGCGCGCTCGAACCCCTGCTCGGACCCGATACCGCGGAGGGTTTCCAGCTGCTGCACACCGACGATCTGGAACGCTTCCTGGTGGCGGCCGCCGCCTCGCAGCGCACCGGAATCGTCGAACTGACCGCGCCGGGCCTGGTGACACCGACCGAGGTGCGAAAGCTGCTGCGCCGTGCCGGAATTCGGTATTCGGCCTGGGTGCCAGGCTGGTCCGGCCGTGCACCACTGCTGGATCCGACGGCCGCGCAACGGGATTGGGGGTTCCGCTACGGTTGGTCGGCGCGGGAGGTCGTGGAGGACCTGGTGCGCGGACTGCTCGGCCGGAAACCGGACTGTCGCGGATTCCACGCGCGCCTCGGCGCTATCCCGGTGCCGGTACGCGGCAGCCTGTCGTCGCCTGAGCCGCGAGCCGGAGGGCCTGGTGCGGCAGGCGAATTCGCGGATCACTACCCGTCGGCCGCGGCTCGGCACACCCGATACGCCACCCTGCCCGAGTCCCCGACACCACTGACGGCCGACCTACATCTGGGCGCGCTGCGGCTCGCGGACAAGTCGGTGGCTACTTTGCTGGGCCCAGCACTCCGATATCGCCTGTCGGCCCCGAGGCACGGTTGCGGCTGTTTCTCGGTGGCGGCTGAGCGCGACGGCGCGGCGACGGCACGGCATGGTTGCGGCTGTTCTTCGGCGGTAGACGAGCGCGACGGCGCGGCAACCGTGCGGCACGGTTACGGCGGCCTCCCGCTCGCGGGCGAGCGCGGCAGTGCGGCAACCGCTTTCAAGGGCATGGCCCGACTATTGATTGTCGCGCGCAGATACCGGGCCTCGGTCGCGCGGATCGACGCCGCCGCCCGTGCCGAGGCGTTGGATGCCGACGATATCCGTGCGCTCACCGACGCGCAGCTGCATGTGCGCGCGCTGCTGTCGCGGGACCGCCTCGCGCAGGCGTGGCAGGCCGTCGCGGTCGGTGATGTGCTCACCCGATGGGCGGGGCTGGACGATGATGTTTCGGATCCGGCGAAATCCCTACCGGCCGTTGCGCGTTTGGCACGGCAGTGCCGTGCCGATATTGCACTGCATGCCATTGCGCGCCGCGGTGACGTGCGCGCGGCGCGAGCGGCGTGGCCCGCATTCGACTCCGTGATCGACGAGATCGCCCATCGCGGCCCCGACGAATACGAGCTGATGGAGCCGACTTTCGGAGACCGCCCGGACCTCCTCTTGACCGCTGCGGCCGAATTCGCTTCACACACAGCATGTTTGCCGAATATGCAAAGTGGCATCGAATGCATAATTGCCGAGGATGCCATTGCTGACGCGGATCGGCCCGGCGGGCGGCGATACGTCGCCGATCGTGACCGATCCCGCGACGCGGTAGCCCGGATCACCCACTGCCTACGCCTACTGGTGCGGGAACGCGCGACCCGGCTGGTACGGTCCGGCCGACTCGTCGACCCCGATGATGCCTGCTACCTGACCTTCGACGAACTGTTCTGTCCGCCCAGGGATTACGCCGAGCGGATCGTATCCCGCCGCACGGCGGTATCCGCGCCGGGCGCGCAGGCCATCGGGCGAGAAACGGAACCGCGCACCGCCTTCGGGCCCGCGGATCGGCCGTAATCCCGCGGACCCGCACCGCGGCGGTTCAGGCCCCTTCCCGCGCGTTGTGCACATGCGAAGTGCGGGCGGACCATTGACTCGGACACGGCGTTCGGAGCGTGCGGCTACATCGAAAAGCCGCGACGGCGCCGGTCATCCCTGGAGGGAAGTCGCATGGGTTGGCTGCGTCGGCTCGAGAAGAGGCTGGAAAAGCAGAACGAGGAGTATCTGAAGGCTCGCCGGGAACTGTCGGAGGCTCGGCTGCGGGCGGCGCTATCGATGACCGGCGCGGAGCGGGCCGAGGCGAAGCTGCGAGCGGACGACGATTTCGAGCGGCGACGGCGGCGCAGGAATGAGCAGGCGCGGGCAATGAGCCGCAACACGTCCGCCGATACCTCGACGGGCAGTGCCTCGATATGGCGGCGCACGCCGACCAGCCGGGTCGAATACCCCGATAGTGGATGGCATTCACCCGGCAGCGGACTGTGGAGCGATCTGGACCATCGAGATTGATCGCGCCCCAACCCTTGCCAGGCTGAGCGAACCGGGCCGCTCCCGGCCGAACGCCGGGAACTGGGCGCGGCCATGCTCGCCGAAGCGGCCGCCCTCGAACCCGGCTCCGATCGGCGGCGCTGGTTGCGGAATGCCTGCTGGCCGTGCGAATTTCCCAGGAAACCGGATGCTACCGTGCCGCGAGGAAAGAGCCCGCATGCAGCGTGGTGCCGAATCCCGGTGCGAACTCACCGTATTCGTAGAGGATGTGTCCGCCGACGAGGGTGGCGGCGACGGCTCGGTCGTTGCGGTTCACCATGCGCGACAGGCCATCGATACCGGGTACCGGCGCCTCGGCGTATTCCGCGCTGGCGCCGTCGAATCCGGCCGGATCGAGCACCGCGATATCGGCCCGCGCGCCCTCGGCCAACCGGCCCGCGTCCAGCCCGTACCAGTCGGCCAGTTCACCGGTGAGGCGGTGCACCGCCGTTTCCACCGGCATGAACCCGCGCCGGTGCACCCGCTCCAGCATCCGCAGCCCGAAGTTGTAGAAGGCCATATTCCGCAGGTGCGCACCGGAATCCGCGAAGCCGACCTGCATCACCGGCGACCGCTGCAACTCGTCGAGCACGGCCTCGCGATCGTTGGCGATCACCGTGCGCCAGCGCAGGGCCTTGCCGTGCGCGACGGTGAGATCGAGCAGCGCGTCGGCCGGGTGGATACCGCGCTCGTCGGCGACCTGGCCGAAGGATTTCCCGATGACATCGGCGTCCGGGCAGGCCACGATCTGCGCGTCGTAGAGGTCGCGGTGCCAGACCCGAGGCCCGAAACGCTTCGCGAGATCTTTTCGGAACTGCCGCCGATACGTCTCGTCGGCGAGCAGTTCGCCGCGCTTCATGACATCGCGGATGTTCAGCGCCGCGGAGCCGGACCCGAATTCCTCGAACACCACCAGATCGACGCCGTCGGCGTAGAGCTCGAACGGCACCGGTAGGTGTTGCCACCGGAACTGTGCCGCGCCAACGGTATTCGCGATCCGCGCGGCAATGGTCGCGGCGCGGGCGGTGGTGCGGTCGGCCTTCACATCCATACCGGCGATGAGGGTGGTCTTGAGCGGTTTGCGCAACCGCCCCGCGCTCTGTGCGAAATAGCGGGCGATCTCGGCCCGGGCGGTGAGGTTCGGTGTGCTCTGATGGATCCGATTCCGTTGCCGCAGAATGTTGTTCAGCGCCCGGTACTCGGCCCAGGTGGCATATGTCGACGGCAGCTGCCGCGCCGGGAAGCGCGACCCTTCGAGTTTGGAGAACGAGCTGCGGATGGTGGACAGTCCGAGGAAGCCGGCGTCGAGCGCCTCGGTGAGCATGTGCCGCATGCGATTCAGCTCGGCCGGGGTCGGTCGCGTCTGCGCGTCCACCGCGCGGGCCAGGCCCATCACCGCCACCCGGATATCCGAATGGCCGAGCAGCGCGGCGATATTCGCGCCGAGCGGGCGGCCGGCCAGCGAGCGGACGTAGGACCTGGGATCGTCCCAGTCCCGGTGCTCCTTCACGGCCGAATGCACCGCGTCCCACGGCAGCGCCTCGACCCTGGCGAACATGTCGGCGCAGTCCTCGGCGCCGGAGTACACCGTGGACAGCGAGCAGTTCCCGATGACGACGGTGGTGACGCCGTGCCGCACCGATTCGCCGAGTCCGGGATTGCCGAGCACCTCTGCGTCGTAGTGGGTGTGCACGTCGAGCATGCCCGGAATGACCCATTTGCCCGCGGCGTCGATGGTGCGCGCGCCGTCGGGCAGTCCGGTGGCGACGGCGGCGACCCGGCCGTCGGCGATGCCGACATCGGCCGTCCGCGGCCGCGCCCCCGAGCCGTCGAATACGCTTCCGCCCCGGATCACCACGTCGTAGCGCGTCATTGTCGCTCCCTCGGTCCGTCTTGTGCAGTACTGCCGGGGTTCGGCGGGCCGTGGTCGCCACGGCGCGAGGCGACCGCGGTCTGTCCACGGCAGTTATATCTGGTACTGCTGGTATCCACTACATGGTGGCACGAGGTCGCCGCGGTCTCTACCGGTCGAGGAACTCGTCTACCGCCCGCAGTACCGCGGTCGGGTCGGCGAACCAGTCCATATGTCCCTCGTCGGCGATTTCGACGAGGCGGCTGTTCGCGATGGCGGCGTGCAGATCGCGCGAACTCTCGATCGGCACCATATTGTCCCGGCCGAGGCCGATCACCAAGGTGGGCGCCTGAATTCGGGGCAGCAGCGGTCGCAGATCGAGGGCAAGGCCGAGATCCAGTTGCCGGGCGATGCCCGCGGGCGGCCAGTCGTCGGCGAGCGAGGCGGCCAGGCCCGCGTGCCCGAACCGGTCGACGGCGGCCGGGCCGAAGCCGGTGAGCGTCGAGAAGCGCTTGAACATCTCGCGGTCGACGTCCAACAGGTTGCGCCAGGTCTGGAAGTAGAAGTGATCGCGCGGTCCGGTGGTGTGCGCCCACCCGGCGACCAGGATCAACTTGCGCACCAGCTCCGGGTGTTCGGCCGCGACGCCGACCGCGGCGGCAGCGCCGAGCGAGAAGCCGAGCAGGTCGACCGGACCGTCGGTCGCGGTGCGGATGGCGGCGGTGACCTGTTCGGCAATGAGTTCGACGGTGAGCGGGCCGCCGTCGTCGCTGGTCTTGCCGCTGCCGCCGAGGTTGGGCCGCACCACGGTTCGATGTCCGGCGAAATGGTCGACCACGTGGCCGAAGACCTTGTCCGCATCGCCGCCGGTGCCGTGCACCAACGTCAGTCCTGGCCCGTGGCCATCGATCTCGTAGTGCACCTCGGACGCACCGGTCGCCACGAAAGGCATGACTTCCTCCATTGCCTCAGCGCTGATAATCTCAGCGCTCAAATAACTAGCGCTCAGATAAAAGCATCCGAAGAAGCGTCGCGTCAAGGGGGCTTTTAGACTGGGCATTCGTGAGGTGGAGCGCATGACCGACGCGGTGGGCGGGGTAGTCGAACAGTGGCGGCGCGAGCGCCCGGATATCGATCCATGGCCGATCGGCGTTGTCGGGCGGCTCATGCGGCTGTCCCGGTTGTGGGACAAACAGATCAAGGACTACCTGACCGAAAACGGTTTGGAGCCGGGCGAATTCGACGTGCTCACGGTGCTGCGCCGCAGGGGCGAGCCCTACGAGCTCACCGCGGGCGACATCCTCGGCGCCTCGCTGGTCACCTCGGGTGCGATCACCCTGCGCATCGACCGGATGGAGGCCAAGGGGCTGGTCGAACGGATCCGCGACAGCGGCGACCGCCGGGTGGTCCGGGTGCGGCTGACCCGAAAGGGCCTGTCCGCCATCGACAAGATACTGCCCGGCCACCTCGCCAACGAGGCCGCGCTGCTCGACGGCATCGACCGGGAGACCGCCGACCGGCTCGCGGACATCCTCAGCGCGCTGCTCGTCGCCAGGGGTGATATCGGCTGAGCCTCACGCCACCTTCAACACCACATACGTCACCAGCAGCAGCGCGAGAATGAGGGCCGCACCCGCGGGCCCGCCGATCAGCAGCACGCTCAGCCAGCCGAGCCCGGCCAGTGTGCCCGCCGCGAGCCAGGTGCCGATCGGCGCGAATCGCGAGATCATGCCGAAGGTTTCGGTGGGCGTCACGAGATCGGTTTCCGGCGCGCACTTTCCGCTGCGCACATACTCGGCGATGTTCGGAAGCCGTTGCGGCACAAGCGCCGCACCGTGCCCGCCCTGAATCGAGCGCACCTGCACGGCGTTCGGCGGCACCGAGTCGAATCCGGTGAATCCGCCGACCCCGATATCGCGCATGCCGAATCCGCGCAGCGCGCTGCACAGCCAGGCCACCGGCTTGTCCGCGCTCGCGCAGACGTTCACCAGCTCACGGACCTGCCCGCGGTCGGTGGCGCGCAGCCAGTCGTATTCGCGGGGCAGCACGCTGCCCGCCAGGAAGACATGATCGAAGCGCAGCGCCGGAATCTGTTTCAGCGATTGCCCGAACAGATATGTCCCGTTGCTGTGCCCGACGAAGTGGAACGGCTTGCCGGGATGCCTGGCCAGGTAGTAGCTGTACTGGTCGGCGAACCAGCGCAGGTTGCGCCGCCGGGTGAACGGCAGCGCGAAATCGTATGCCGAGAGCCTGCCGTAGGACGGCGTCACCACCAGCGCGGCATGATCGTGATTGGCCAGCTGGTCGGCCAGTTCGGCGGGCCAGTCGCCGCTGCCGGAGCGAATTCCGTGCAGCGCGAACACCACCGACTTCTTCGCCGCCTCGCTCGGCGGCACCGGGGTGGGCTCGGTGGCCTGGATCGGTTCGGTGATGGCCCAGCACAGGATGTCGAACCGCTGGCCGGGATAGTCCTCCCGGACCGAGTCGACGGCGACGATATCGTCGTGGGTGGCCAGCGGCACCACCCGCTGGGTCCCCGTCGGCAGCGCCTCCAGATCCCGGCTGTCCTCGTCGGCCACCGTGACGTCGTCGTCGGCGCGCAGCTGCACGACCTTCGGCGCCCGATGACCGAGCTCGGCGAATTCGCGCATCCACTGGATCCGCAGATTGGTGACGAACGGCGTGCCCATCACGAGTTCGGCGATGGTGTACCGGCGCAGCAGCGGTGCGAACAGCCACAGCAGGATTCGCTGCGGCCAGGCCTGCCGCGCCGGGTCGAAGCCGCGGTTCGGCGTCGCGAGCAGCACGATCCGGGTGACGGCCCGCGCCCAGGACAGTGCGGGTCCGTCGATGCCGCAGCGCGCCTGCAGATACGCGTAGCGCACCAGCAATCCGCCGATGCCGTGCCCGATGAGAACGACCTCGCGGGTGCGCCGCGGACCGATGCGGTAGCTGTCGATGCGGTCGGCCAGATCCCGCGCGTGCGCGGCGAGTCCCGCGCGGGAGAACCGGCGCACCGGATCGGGAAACTCCCAGTAGATGGTCTCGTCGTCGCTGTAACCCGGCACTGTTCGCAGTCGTTCGAACAGGCCGGCGACGGCGCCGGGACGCTCCGACGTGCGTCCGACGTAGATGATGAGTCGCTTGTGGCTGCTTGCGGATGTCACCGCGTCCCCCCGGATCGGCTGCTGTCGATTCTAGGCCCTGCCTTGAAATCCCGTGCGGCGCGCCCCGGCCGTCGCCTCCCACGCGCGACGGACTCATCCGACTGGACTACGAGTCAGAACCTAGGTCCTACCAGCAATATCGATTGCGGCGCGCGGTTCGTTTCGGTGAGTGGGATCGCGGCGTCAGTAGAGCGCCTGCCGGGCTCGGCGATACGCGGCCCGGATGTCGGCGCCGATCGTCGCATCGGCGGGCGCCGGGATCTCGGCCGCGGTGCGCGCGGGCCAGTTCGGCGGATCGGCCTTGCCGGACAGCGCCCACGCCGCCTGCCGCGCCGCGCCGAGCGCGACATATTCCCCGGGTTCGGGCACGGTGACGGTGACGCCGAAGATCTCGGCGGCCAGCCGGGCGACCAGCGGTGAACCGGCCGCACCGCCGATGAGCAGCACCCGGCGCGGCGCGGCGCCGAGCGCGTCGAGCGCATCGGCCATATTGCAGAGCATGCCCTCGTATGCGGCGCGGGCAATGTTGCGGGGGCGCATGGTATCCGGGCGCAAACCGTGCAGGCTGCCCGCGACGTGCGGCAGGTTCGGGGTGCGTTCGCCGGTGAGGTAGGGGAGCAGCACGATCCCGCCCGCGCCCGGATTCGCCTGCGCGGCAAGGTCTTCGAAAGTCCGCTGGTCCACGCCGAGTAGATCGGCGACCGAGCCGAGCACCCGGGCCGCGTTGAGGGTGCACACCAGCGGCAGGAAAGCGCCTGTGGCGTCGGCGAATCCGGCGACAGCGCCGGTGGGGTCCGCGCTCGGCACGGTATTTCTGGCGAAGACGGTGCCGCTGGTGCCGAGGGAGACGACGACATCGCCGGGCCCGATGGCCAAACCCAGTGCGGCCCCGGCATTGTCGCCGGTGCCCGCGGCCACCGGCACCCCGGCCGGGGTCCAGCCGACGATCTCCGCGGGCGCGGCGACCCTGGGCAGCTCGGGCTCGCGTCCCCGGAAGGCAAGCGACAGAATATCTTTGCGGTATTCGCCGGTGACGGGCGACCAGTAGCCGGTGCCCGACGCGTCGCCGCGATCGGTGGTCGGTTCGGCGTCGGCGCCGCGCAACCGCCAGGTCAGGTAGTCGTGCGGCAGCATGATGCGGCGGGTGCGGTCGGCGAGTTCGGGTTCGTGGTCGGCGAACCAGCGCAGCTTGGCGACGGTGAACGCGGCCAGCGGAACGCTGCCGACGGCGTCGGCCCAGGCCCGCGGCCCGCCGAATTCGGTGACGAGCTGTTCGGCGGCGGCCGCGGAGCGGGTGTCGTTCCACAGCAGCGCGTCGCGCACCGGGCGGTGCGTCCCGTCCAGGGCGACCAACCCGTGCTGCTGGCCGGCGATGGCGATCGCGTCGACCCGGTGGAACCGGCCATTGCCGACGGAATGCAGTGCCTGCCACCAGGATTCGGGGGAGACCTCGGTGCCGTCGGGATGTGGGGCGGTGGCCCGGTCCAGGATTTCGCCGGTATCGGCGTCGCAGACGACCACCTTGCACGACTGTGTGGAGCTGTCCACGCCCGCGACGGTCGTCATCGGCGGCCTCGATTCGGATAACGCATGCCACCCACCTTGCACCCCGGCGGGCCGGACCCGGGGTAATTCGGCGTGATCGGTTCCGGGACACTGGGTTCGTGACCGAAGTCGATGTGACCGTCGGCGACGAGCAGCTGCCCGAGCCGATCACCAATGCCCGGCTCACCGAACTCGTCGCGGATCCGGGCTGCCCGTACATCACGGTGAGCCGCGGCGATGACGAGTACATCCAGGCGCGGCTGCTGGACGACGGCGTATACGAACTCGAATACCGCGAGGCCGCGGACCATTTCCAGGTCTACACACCGGATCCGGTGCTGGTGCGCGACACCATGTGGTCGTGGATCGATGGCGACGACCGGTGGCGAAAGACGGTGGCGTGGTACCGAATAGATCCGGCGATACTCGAATTGTCGGCGCTGCGTGGTGAATTGACCGACATGCTGGACGGAATCGCGGCGCTGCGCGATCTTTCGCGCGAGTCGTACGCGTTCGGGGATGCGACCCTGGATGACGCTTTCGCCCGCATAGACGAGATCGCCGCCATGGAGCCCGGTTCGGATGAGGACGACGAGGTGGATTGAGCGCCCGGGGCGGACCGATACCGACCCGGGCGGCCCCTCACGGCATCAGCAACATGTGGAGGAATTGCGAGACGGACCAGATAATCTGTCCGAGGAAATGCGGGATCATCACGGTTCCTTCCTGCTCGGGGCGATTCGGGCGATGTAGGCCCGGACGTTCAGTTATTCGTCGCCGAGCAGGCGGGGGATGGGCACGGACCGTACGGTTGACCGGAAGGCGGTGGAGCCGCTGATGATCCGGCTCCACCGCGTACGGATTACTTCTCGATGTTCTCGAAGTCGAACAGGCCGCTCCAGGACATCTCGGCCTTCTTCACCTTGGTCGAGCGCCCGCCGGGCATGGTGTAGTCCCACAGCGGGATATCGGCCATATCCCTCAGCAGCACCGCCTGTGCCTGCGCGACGAGCTTGTACGACTCCTGCTCGGTCGGCGCGGCATACGCGGCGTTGAGCAGGTTGTCGAACTCCGGGCTCTTGTACTCGACATCATTGCCGTTGGAGAAGCTGTAGTACTGCACGCTCAGGAATTCCAGCATGGTCGGGTAGTCACCCTGCCAGCCGTAGCGGAACGCGGTGCCGATCGTCTTCGAGGTGATCTTGTCGCGAATGTTCTTGAACGTCGGATACGGCGTGCCGATGGCGTCGATGCCGAGGGTGTTCTTGATGCTGTTGGCGGCCGCGTCCACCCAACCCTGGTGATTGCCGTCGGAGTTGTACGCGATCTCGTAGCGGCCCGACCACGGTGAAATGGCGTCGGCCTGCGCCCACAGCTTCTTGGCCTCGGCCGGATTGAACTTCAGCGCATCGACACCCGGCAGGTCGTTGTTGAAGCCGGGCAGCGTTTTCGCGGTGAAATCGCGTGCGGGTTCCCGGGTGCCGTGGAAGATCTTGTCGCAGATGAGGTCTCGATCGATCGCCGCCGAAATGGCCTTGCGCCGCAATACACCTTCTTGGCCGCCCCAATGCGGGGCGCTCTGCTGAATGCCGATGGACTGCTTGTACGCGATGTCCTTGGAGATCGCGCGGTCGCCGAGATCCTTCTTGTAGGTGGTCAGCGCGCTGTCCGGGATGAGGTCGAGCGCGTCGAGATTATCGGCCTGCAGATCCGCGTACGCCGTGTCGTAGGACTGGTACATCACGAAGCGCAGGCCCTTGTTCTTGGCCGGGCGCCCGCCGTGGTACTCCGGATTCGGGACCACCTCGATCTTGACGTTGTGCTCCCAGCTGGTCAGCTTGTACGGTCCGTTGCCCACCGGATGCTCACCGAACGCCTTTATATCCTTGAACGCCACATCGGGCAGCGGATAGAACGGTGCGAAGCCGAGACCGGTGACGAAGTCGATCGACGGCCGCTTGAGATCGACGGTGAAGGTCTTGTCGTCGACGACCTTCAGGCCCGACAACGTCTGTGCCTTCGGCGGATTCGACTGTACGTCTTCGAAGCCGACGATCGGTTCGAAGACGAAGCTCTGCAGCTGGGCGTTGGTGCCGAGGGCGCCGTAGTTCCAGGCGTCGACGAACGACTTGGCCGTCACCGGGGTGCCGTCGGAGAACTTCCAGTCCGGCTTGATGGTGATCTTGTAGTGCTGCCGGTCGTTCGTCTCGATGGACTGCGCCATCTCGTCATGCGCGTTGCCGTTGGCGTCGTAATACTTCAGCCCGGCGAAGAGCCGGTCGACCACCCGGCCGCCCATGTTCTCGTTGGTATTGGTGGGGATCAGCGGATTCTGCGGTTCACCACCGTTGACCTTGACGAGATCGGTGTCGCCGCCGGAATCGGAGGACGAACAGCCGGTCAGGCCGAGGCCCGCGGTGAGCACCGCGGCCGCGACAAGCACCATTGCTTTGGTAAGTCTCAAGAGGCTCTCCCGGGGGTCGAGAAGGTGGCGGCACCCGTGCGGCGGCTCGGGGTCGACCGAACCGCACGCGTCTGATCCCGCCATGGGATGTATTCGGACACTAGCCATTTCGCGCGCCTTTGTCCTGCCATACTGAGTGCGAGTCTTACCAATCCGACCACCCACTACGGGAGGACCGGCATGGCGCGTATCGGTGTCATCAGCATTTCCGACGGCCGCGACTATGTGCACGCGGGGATCGCGGAGTTCATCAACACGACCGAGGACCGCCTGGTCGCCGCGTTGACGGCGGCCGGGCATACGGTCGTCCGGGGTTCGGCGCCGGTCAGCGATAACGCGCTGGCCGGATCGGTGGCGCGGAGTGTGGCCGCGGCGGGCGTGGACCTGACCGTGCTGCACTACGCGGTGTGGGCGTTCCCGCACTTCACCATGCTCGCCGCGGGCGCGACGCCGGGTCCGCTGCTGCTGCTGTCGAATATCGACCCGGTACAGCCGGGCATGGTCGGCATGCTGGCGGCCGGCGGCGCGCTGGATCAGATCGGCCGCGCGCACACCCGGCTCTGGGGCGACCCGGCCGATCCGGCGCTGATCACCGCGATCGGCACGCACGCGACGGCGGCGGCCGCGGTACAGAGCCTGCGCGGCAGTACTTTCGGGCGCTTCGGCGGGCGGCCGATGGGGATGAACACGGCGGTCGCCAACACCGATCAGTGGCAGCGGCTGTTCGGCATCGATGTCGAGGAGATCGACCAGTGGGAGATCGTGCGCCGGGCCGAACTCGCCGATCCGGCCGAGGCCAAGGCCGCGCGCGAATGGCTGGAGCAGCACACGGCGGGCGTGCATTACGACGGCGACAAGCTCACCCCCGAACTGCTCGAACGCCAGATCCGCTCGTATCTCGCGGTGCGCGAACTGATTTCGGAATGGCGGCTGGACTTCTCCGGCATCAAGGGCCAGCCGGAGCTCACCCAGTACTTCGCCACGATGGATATCACCGAGGCGTTCCTGAACGATCCGTACGACTGGAACGGGCCGAAACAGCCGCATATCTGCGCCACCGAGGCCGATATGGACGGCGCGCTCACCATGCAGCTGCTGCACCGGATCGCCGGAACCCCGGTGCTTTTCGCCGATGTGCGGCACTACCACGCCGACCGGGACATATGGGATCTGTGCAACTCCGGCCAGCACGCCACCTGGTTCGCGGCCCGCAGCGCCGATCCGGCGGAGAATCTGGCCAAGGTGCATCTGTATCCGGAGGTGTTCTTCTTCCCGGCGGGCGGCGCCTCGGTGCACCACCTGGCCGCGCCGGGACAGATGACGCTGGCCCGGCTCACCCGGCTGGACGGCGACTACCGAATGCAGTTGATGCTGGGCGAATTCGAGAACTACGACGCGGCCACCAACGAGGCGCTGATGAAGCAGTCCACCTGGGAATGGCCACATGCGTTCGCGCGCTTGGACGCGAAGGCGGAGGATTTCCTTTCCCGGTTCGGCGCGAACCACATTCACGCGGTGCCGGGTGATCACCGAGCGGCGGTGCGGGCCGCGTGTGAACTGCTCGGCGTGCGGCTGGACGAGTTCGCGCGGTGATGTTCCTCGGCATCGATATCGGGACGTCGAGTTCGAAGGGCGTCCTGGTGGCCGAGGACGGCCGTGTTGTCGCGAGAGCCGAACGGGCGCACGGTGTTTCGACGCCGTATCCCGGATGGGTGGAACATGACGCCGAGGCCGTGTGGTGGGCGGATTTCGTCGCGCTGGCCCGCGAGCTGACCGCGGCCGCGGCGGGCGCGCCGCTCACGGCGCTCGCGGTGAGCGGGATCGGGCCGTGCCTGCTGCCCGCCGACGCCTCCGGCGCGCCGCTGCGGCCCGCCATCCTCTACGGCGTCGATACCCGGGCCACCGCCGAAATCGCCGAGCTGAACGCGGAGTTGGGGGCCGAGGCGGTGCTGGGTCGCTGCGGCTCGCCATTGACGAGTCAGGCTGTCGGTCCGAAGCTGCGCTGGCTGGCGCGCCGCGATCCCGGCGTCGCGGCCCGCACCTCGATGCTGCTGATGGCGAGTTCCTTTCTGGTGCACCGGCTCACGGGCCGCTACGTGCTCGACCATCAGTCGGCCAGTCAGTGTGTGCCGATGTACGACCTGCGGGCGCGGGCCTGGGCCGCGGACTGGGCCGCCGCGGTGGCGCCGAAGCTGCCGCTGCCGGAACTGGCCTGGCCCACCGAGATAGTCGGGCGCGTCACCGAAAAGGCGGCCGCGGCAACGGGTTTGCCCGCCGGGCTGCCGGTGACCACCGGAACCATCGACGCGTGGGCGGAGGCCGCGAGCGTCGGCGTGCGGGCGCCCGGCGATGCCATGGTGATGTACGGCACCACCATGTTCCTGGTGCAGGTGCTTACCGATCCACGGCCGCATCCCGGACTGTGGGGCACCTGCGGAACCTGGCCCGGCACATACACTTTGGCCGCCGGAATGGCGACGTCGGGCGCCGTCACCGATTGGCTGCGGACACTGGTGGGCGGCGATTTCGGCGAGCTGGTCGGGGCGGCGGCGCAGGTGCCGCCCGGCAGCAGGGGCCTGCTGGTGCTGCCCTACTTCGCGGGTGAGCGCACGCCGCTGTTCGATCCGGACGCGCGCGGCATCATCGCGGGCCTGACGCTCGGGCACGGCCGCGCGGAACTGTATCGCGCGGTGCTGGAGGGGATCGCGTACGGCGTCCGGCACAACCTCACGGCGATGACCGAGGCGGGCGGCCGGGCACGGCGGCTGGTCGCGGTGGGCGGCGGCACCAAGGGCGGGCTGTGGACCCGGATCGTCTCCGAGGTCACCGGCCTGCCGCAGGAGCTGCCCGCCGATACCGTCGGCGCCTGCCTCGGCGACGCCATGCTGGCCGCCGAGGCCTCCGGGGTGGACACCATGGGCTGGAATCCGGTGATCGCCACCGTGACACCCGATCCCGAGCACGTCGCGCGCTATGAGCCCTACTATCGGCACTATCGGGAGCTGTACGAGCGCACGGTCGGCACCGCGCATTTCCTCGCCGAACAACAGCGGGCCGCCGCGCCTTCCTGAATTCTCCGGGCACATGCGAGGATGCAGGGTTGTATCTCGGGAGGACGACATGGCGACGCAGACACTGACCCAGCACAACTTCAATACCGTCATAAGCAGCAATCGGATCGTCCTGGTGGATTGGTGGGCGAATTGGTGCGGGCCGTGCCATCATTTCGCGCCCGTCTTCGAATCCTCCGCGCAGCAGCATCCGGAAATCGTGTACGGCAAGGTGGATACCGAGGCCGAGCCCGCGCTCACCGGCATGGCCGGGGTGGACAAGTTCCCGACGCTGATGGCGTTCAAGGAGGGCCTGATGGTCTACTCCCATTCCGGGTACATCCCCGGTGACGCGCTGGAAGAGATTGTGCAGCAGGTGCTTTGGCTGGACATGGACGAGGTGCGGCGGGAGATGGCCAAGCAGTCGGGCGACCCGGCGCCGCAACAGTCCGCGCCGAATCCCGCGCCGGCGGCCGCGGCGCCGCAGCGACAGGCGAGCGTGGCCGGTCCGGCCCGATACGGCTGGCCGGGGCTGAATTGATATCGAGATAAAGGAGATATGGGCGATGAGCGAGTTGTGGCGGCTTGATGGAGCGCGGACACGATCGGTCAGCGCCGAGAACCCCACGGGCGCGCCCGGCCAAGGAGGGCGGGCCACGACCGGGACGGGGCATGGGCCGCGCGCTTCCTCGGCGTCGGCTGGAAGATCTCGCCGTCGATCGATCTGGGCTCCGGCGAAAACGCCACCCTCGCCGACATTTCCGGGCCCGGCATCATCCGGCACTTCTGGATCACCACCGATCGCGGCACGCTCGATCAGCTGATGCTGCGCATGTACTGGGACGACGATCCGGTGCCCGCCATCGAGCTCTCGCTCGGCGACTACTTCTGCAACGTCTGGGATCAGCTGGCGCTGATGAATTCGCGGATGATCGTCGTCGCACCGGCGGCGGGCCTGAACAGCTACTGGCCCATGCCATTTCGCGGCAACGCCCGAATCACGCTGGAGAACACCAGCGATCACCAGGTGCCGGTGTACTACCAGTTCACCTACACCGAGGAGGACGTTCCCGATTCGGCGGGCCGGCTGTACACCCAGCGGCGGCAGAGCAATCCGCTCGGCAGCCCGACGATCCACACCCTCGTCGACGGAATCACCGGTCCCGGCCGGTATGTCGGCACCTACCTCGCGATCCAGCCGAACGCGCCCGGCTGGTGGGGTGAGGGCGAGATGAAGTTCTACATGGACGGCGACACCGACTTCCCGACCATCTGCGGCACCGGCACCGAGGACTATTTCGGCGGCGCATGGAATTTCGATATCGACAACCGCTACGTCACCTTCTCCACCAACTACTGCGGCCTGCACCAGGTGCTGCCGCCGGACCAGATCTATGTCGACACACAGCGATTCGGCATGTATCGGTGGCATGTGCCGGACCCGATCTGCTTCGGCAGCGCGCTGCGGGTCACCATTCAGGCGCTCGGCTGGCAGGGCGACGCGTATCTGCCGCTGGAGCACGCGAATATCACCACGACGTCCTGGCTGTACCGCGGCTGAGCCCGGTATCAGCGCGGAACGGACTGTGCCGCAGGCGAATTCGGAAAGGTCAGCGGGGCGATATATACCCCGCCCTGCCCCCAGCCCGCATGGGTGATCCACCAGTCGTCACCGTCGCGGACCACCTCCGCCGCATGCGCGGCAATGTGGCCGACCTTGTCGCCGATGCGGAACCGATACGGGTTGTCGCTGCGGAACACATCGGTGCCGACGTAATCCGGGCGTGGGCCGATGAACAGATACCACCAGCCGCCCTGGCGCACCACGAACGGGGATTCGGTATTGCCGCCGAAGGTTCCGCAGGTGGGATCGATGAAGGCGAACTGCCGGTCGCTCCAGTGCAGTAGATCGCTGCTCACCCGGTATGCCACCACATGATTGCCGTTCTCCGGCGCGGCGGTCGCGCAGTAGTACATCACCCACTTCTCGCCGACCTGCAGCACCATCGGATCGCGGGCGTCGTAGCCGTCGCGGAACAGGGGCCCGTCCGGTATGCGGGTCCACTGACAGAGGTCGGTGGAGGTGGCCAGGTTGATCTCGGCGTCGGTGTGATCCGGGCCGCCGCCCGCGTAGAACATGAAATACGTTCCGCCCGAGGCGATCACGTGCGGCGCCCAGAGGTGGGTTTCGCCGTAGTCCGGATCGACCGTCAGCGCCGGATCGAGGGTGGTCCACGGCCCGAGCAGCGCGGGCGCGGTGGCGTGCGCGAACTCGATCTCGTTGTCCGGGTCCGCGGGTTCGGTGTGCGTGATGCCGAACAGGTGCCAGTTGCCCGCCGTGTCCTGGATCAGGGTGTGGTCGTTGATGTACCACTGCTGGTCTCTGCCGATGCTCGGGTCGTAGATCTTGACGAAATCTCCGGCCTGCACCACGTCTTGCGTGCCCATGACGTTCATGATGCCGCTGAACGCGGCGCCGCCCGCGGCTTTCGGATCATTGCCGGGACCGATCGATCAGGTTCAGTCGCAGGCGGTCCAGTTCGGCCGCGGATAGTCCGTTGAGCCGCAGCCAGCCCGCCGCGCCGCCGTGGCTGTCGTGCAGGCTGCGCAGGAATGCGGCCATCACGCCGGGGTCGACGGACATGATGCCGGTGCCGAGCGGCGGCAGGCGGCGGTAGGCCGTCATGGTGATCAGCCGGGCGCGCACCTGGTCCAGATGTTCCGCGGAGAGCGCGTAGTCGGCGACTATGTGCTCGGTGGGAACGCCGAGCGCGTCCAGCAGCAGCGCGGCGAGCAGACCGGTGCGGTCCTTGCCCGCCGCGCAGTGGAACAGCACCGAGTGGCGTTCCGGCCGGGCCAGCAGGCGCATCGCGGTGATTACGGATGCGCCGCTGCCGGAAAGCAATTCGCGATAGTGCGCGACCATGCCCGCGGCGGACGCGTGCGCGGCCAGCTCGGCCGGATTCGCGGCGGCGTGCCCGGCGACCCGCAGCGGCAGGTTGACCACCCGGACGAGGGTGCCGGACAGTCTGCCGTGGCCCTCCCGCTCGGACTCCGCGCCGGTGCGCAGATCGATGACGCTGCGCAGGCCGAGCGGTCCGGTGAGCAGCCGCAGATCGGCGGGGCCGAGCTGCTGCGGGGTGGCGGAGCGGAAGACGACGCCGCGGCGGGTGCTGCCGCCGGAGGCTACCGGAAGACCGCCCAGATCGCGGGCGTTGTCGATATCGGTGAACCGGAGCAGGCGCCGGTATAGGTCGCCCGGAGCCGGATTCGGGTCGAGCAGGTCGTGCGCCGGAGCGTGCCGGGTGTTCATCTTCCAATGGTGCCCCGAAAGCGTTGGCAATGGCCGTGTTTGGTGACTTCCGCGCCGAAATGCGAATAGCTCCAAGGATGCTCGCGATGGCCGGGCTGCCTGGCCCGGCCGCGCCCATCACGCGGTTTCGGCGAGGCTGCGCCTGAGATATTCGGCGGTGATGGAGCGCCGGTCGTCGCACAGCTGCGCCGGTGTACCCGCGAAGACGATCTCGCCACCGTGTTTGCCGCCGTCGGGTCCGAGATCTATCACCCAATCGGCGCGTTTGACGAGCTCGAGATCGTGTTCGATGACGATGACGGTATTGCCCGCGTCCACCAGCCGATCCAGCAGCGCCACCAGGGTGTCGACATCGGCCATATGCAGTCCGGTGGTCGGTTCGTCCAGCACGTAGATGCCGCCGGTGCGCCGTAGGTTGTCGGCCAGCTTGATGCGTTGCCGCTCACCGCCGGACAGCGAACTCAGCGTCCGGCCCAGCGTGAGATAGCCGAGGCCGACCTCGTGCAGCGCGCGAAGCGGTCGGCGAATCCGGTTGTCGGCGTGCGTATTCCAGAAGTCGAGCGCCTGTTCCACGGTCATCTCCAGCACATCGGCGATGGACGCGCCCTGCACCGTATACGCCAGCACCTCGGGCCGGTAGCGGCGGCCGTGGCAGGTCCGGCAGACGGTGGTGACCGGATCCATATAGGCCAGATCGGTGAATATCACGCCCGCGCCGTCACATTCGGGGCACGCGCCGTCGGAGTTGAAGCTGAACAGGCCCGGCTTCACCCGATGCGTTTTGGCGAACAGTTGCCGCAGCGGATCCATGATGCCGAGGTAGGTCGCGGGGCTGGAGCGGCGCGACGCGGCGATGGCCGATTGGTCGACGGCGATCGCCGCCGGATACGCGGTGACGAAGGCGTCCGACACCAAAGTGCTTTTGCCCGAACCGGCTACGCCGGTGACCGCGGTGAGCACGCCGGTGGGAAACCGCGCGGTGACATTCTTCAGGTTGTGCCGGTCGGCCCCCGTCACGGTGAGCCAACCGGTCGGCGTGCGGGTCCGCGCTTTGAGCGGCTGTCCGCGGCGCAGCCGCTCACCGGTGGATGTGCCGGAGGCGCGCAGCTTTTCGACGGTGCCCTGGAACATCACCTGGCCGCCGTGGCCGCCCGCGCCTGGCCCCATATCGACCACGTGGTCGGCCACCGCGATGACATCCGGCGAATGCTCCACCACCAGCACGGTATTTCCCTTGTCCCGCAACTGGATCAGCAGCCGGTTCAGCCTGCCGACATCGCGCGGGTGCATGCCGACGCTCGGTTCGTCGAAAATGTAGGTCATACCGGTCAAACTCGAACCGAGATGCCGGACGACCTTGAGCCGCTGCGCCTCTCCGCCCGAGAGCGTCGATGTCTCCCGGTCCAGCGCGAGATAGCCGAGCCCGACCTCCTCGATCCGGCGCAGCCGGGCCAGGGCCGCCGCGGCGATCGGTTCGGCCACCGGATCGGTGAGGGCCGCCAAAACCTCGATGAGATCGGTGATTTCGAGCCGCCCGTAGTCGGCGATGCCGAGCCCGTCGATGCGACCGGCCAGCGCCGCCTGATTCAACCGCGCGCCATGACAGAGCGGGCAGACCTCCTCGTGCACCACCGCCTCGGCGGCGGCGCGGTTCTTCTCCGAGAGCGAGCTCAGGTCGCGCTTCAGATACAGGCGGTCGAAACGTTCCAGCAGACCCTCGTAGGCATTGGTGCCGGTGGAGCCGGACCTGCTCGCCCTCGGTACACGGAAACCGTTGCCGCGCAAGAAGAGCTGCCACTCCTCGGGCGTGTAGTCGCGCAGCGGCTTGTCCGGGTCGAACAGCCCGCTGCGGGCGTAGAGCTGCCACTGCCAGGAGCCGACGGCGAAGGGCGCGAAGGTGATCGCGCCCTCGTTGAGCGATTTCGCGGTGTCGAGCAGCTTGTCCAGATCGGCCCGCACCACGTGGCCGAGGCCCGCGCACTCCGGGCACATGCCGAGCGGATCGTTGAACGAATAGTGTGTCGCCCCACCGGCGCTCGGCTCACCGTACCGGGAGAACAGCACCCGCACGATCGACTGGATATCGGTCATGGTGCCGACCGTCGATCGGGAATTTCCGCCGATCGGCCGCTGGTCTACCACGACGGCCGGCGCCAGGTTATCGATGACATCGGCCTCCGGGCGCTCGTATTTCGGCAGCCGGTTGCGGATGAACCAGGTGAAGGTCTCGTTGAGTTGCCGCTGCGACTCCACCGCGACGGTGCCGAAGACGATCGAGGATTTACCCGATCCGGAGACGCCGGTGAAGACGACGATCTTGCCCTTGGGGATCTCCAGCGACACATTGCGCAGGTTGTGCTCGCGGGCCCCGACGATCTTGATGGTGTCTCGAGTGGTCACCTGCGCCACGGTATTGATCAATGAGGTCAGCTTCGGTCCTCATTCCGGTGATACTGGTGTGGTGACCGATACCGCCGCCCGCCTGCTCGCACTGCTCGCCCTGTTGCAGACCCGCCGCGAATGGTCGGGTCCGGAGCTGGCCGAACGGCTCGGCGTCACGGTCCGCACCGTGCGCCGCGATATCGATCGCCTGCGCGAACTGGACTATCCGGTGTCCGCGAACCTCGGCTCGGCCGGCGGATATCGGCTGGCGGCCGGCACCGCGCTGCCGCCGCTGCTGCTCGACGACGAGGAAGCGGTGGCCATCACCCTCGGCCTGCGTGGCGCGGCATACGGCGCGGTCCGCGGCATCGAGGAATCGGCGGCGCGGGCGCTGGTGAAGGTGCAGCAGATCCTGCCCGCGCGGCTGCGTCGCCGGGTGGACGCGGTGGATGCGGCGACATCGTCGCTGGGCGGGCCGCCCGCCGGACCCTTCATCGATCCGGAGACACTGGTGGTGCTGGCCGCGGGCTGTCGCGACCACGAACGAATCCGGTTCCGCTATAAAGCGAAGGACGAATCCGAGTCGAAGCGGTTGGTCGAACCGCACAGCCTGGTCGCGGCCGGGCGGCGTTGGTATCTGGTGGCATGGGATGTCGACCGCGGCGAATGGCGCACCTTCCGGGTCGATCGGATCGGGGAGCCTTTTCCGATCGGGGTGCACTGTGCGCCAAGGGAATTGCCCGACGATGCGGCGCCGACGGAGTATGTCGCGCGACAGTTGGCGGCGGCACGGCCCGCACCGGAGGTGGTCTTCCTGGTGCATGCCTCGGCGCGAGAGTTGGCCGAGGCGTTGAAGGTTCGGGCCGCCGAGGTGGAGCCGATCGACGAGCGCACCTGTCTGCTGCGGACATCCGGCGATTCGCTCGAATGGACGGCGATCCGGATCGCGCACCTGGACAAGGAGTTCCGGGTGCTCGAACCGCCGGAGATGGCGGCGGAGCTGTCTCGCCTGGGGGCGAAATTACAACGGGCGGCTCGAGTTCCGAGAACTCGTCCCTGGCCGAGCTTCAACTCGGGCGATCCGCGATTCGCGGCCGACGCCGAGCAGCTACTCGATGACGCCTACGATCACCGCCGATCCGCGAACCAATCCAGCGACTGACCGTGCGGCCCTGCATATCCCAGCGGAATACCGTCGCGCGCCAGAATGAACTGACGCCCGGGCGGCACATCGGTGTACGGCAGCAGCGCCGGATCATATGGCAGTACTTCGTTGCCCTCGTTGGCGATCCAGGTGCACGGTAGCGCGCGCACCGTGTCGGCGAACCGCGCCCGGTCGCCCCGATCCAGGTACGCCAGCACGGCGCTGCCGAATACGATGATCGGAACATCTTGTGGGGCGGCGTAAACCAGGTCGGCGATGCAGTCGACGATATCGCCCGCGACCAGCTGCGGGGGATGACGCCGGGCGATGGCGACGGCATCGCGCAGCCGGGAGAGCCGGTCGTGCTGCTCCGGCCAGACCAGACATTCCAGCCAGCGCACATCCTCGGGATTGCGGACGTCCAGCGGATGCAGGTCGATACCCGCGCGAAAAACCACCTGCGGCAGGCATTTCGGAATGGGTGGGCGTCCGGATGTGGTGCACGGCAACAATACCGGGGAACGTCCGTCATCCGGATCGATGATGATCTCGTCGTCGTAGCGGTAGCTGAAACGGTCCGGATACAGGCACAGTCCGGCGGACGCGCCGATCTCGATCAGTGCGACGGGCGATCCGGCGAACGGCTCCAGCGCGGGCAGCAGCACCGCGGCCCGCCCGGCCTCGTTGGTCTGGGTGTGGTGGGTCATGGCCACTTCGCGCACCGCGGGCCAGTTCGCGACCAGCCACTCCTTGAATTCGTCCAGCGGCGAGACGGTGACCCCGACATACCGTGCCGCGCCGAGGATCAGATTCGGCTGGCGTTTCGGCGGTGGTAGTTCATCGATGAGGGCCGAGAGGTCCGGATCGTCGGCGATGCCGTGACACCACAGCTCGTAGCAGGGGGAGTAACCGTGGGCCTCGACCTCGGCGAAGCGCCGATATCGCGCGGACGTCTCCATCGCAACCCCTCTGGCCAGGGCCGCACCGCCCACCGGTGCGGGCTGTTCGGCAGACGCTACCAGCCATCCGCCGACCCGCCGATGTCTGAAAAATCACTCTCACAACGGGTTTAGCCGAGCTACCCGCTCGCACGACCGAAAACCCTTGGTGACGGCGCTGTTACGGCCGATCTCGCAGCGGCATTCGGCTCGGGAATTCCATGCCGGAAAATGACGGGCTCGCGGCGGCTCCGGTCGGCTAATCTGCGTCGCAGTATCAGAGAAAGGGGCAGCTGATGGCACTTTCGGTCCCCGATCGGCTCGATATCGCCGAAGTGGTCTCGCTGCACGGCCACCTCACCGACGATGGGGCCTTCGATCGGATGGATGAGGTGTTCGCGCCCGAAATCGTCTATGACGTCCGCGCATTCGGGCTCGGCGAGTTGCACGGACGCGAGGCGCTGCGGGAGGCGGCGCTCGCGCTCGGCGACCGGAATCCGGTGGGCCATCATGTGACGAACATCGTGGTCCGCGAGGACGCCGACGGCACGGTCCGGGTGCGTTCGAAGGGTATCGGGATCAATGCCGACGGTAGTTGCGGCAGCGCGGTATACGACGACATCGTCGTCCGCACGCCGGACGGTTGGCGCATCTCGCACCGCACCATCCGGCGCCGCGAGACGCCGTTGACGCCATGAGGTCATGGCGCGCGCGTGAAGCAACTTCCCGGCTAAGGTGAGTGGGTGTCGCCCGAGTGGTGGGCGACGGACGGTCCGCGCGCGGGTCGGTGGCGGCGGTATGGAGGCGAGATGCGGAGAGTGGCAACGGGTTTCGCCGTTGCGGTGGTGTCGGCCGGACTGGTCACCGGCTGCGGGGACAAGGCGGGCGGGGCCGACGATTGCACCGTGCGCCAGCCTGCCCAGCTCGGGATCGCCTCCGGCAACACCTCCGGCGTGTTCTACACGCTCGGCAAGGCGCTGGCCGAACAGCTTGCTTCGGCGACGGACGGCAAGGTGCGGGCGACCGTCGCCGAAACGGTCGGCTCGCCGCAGAACATCCAGCAACTCGTCGCGGGCGCGTACCAGGTGGCCTTCTCGCAGTCCGATACGGCCGCCGACGCGGCGCTCGGCCGGGAGGAGTTCGCGGGCAAAAGGGAGCCGGTGCGCGCGCTTTCCCGGCTGTACCTGAGCTATATGCACGTCATCGTGCGGGCCGACGCGCATATCGACACCATGTCCGACCTGAAAGGCAAACGGGTGTCGACCGGTTCGGTGAATTCCGGCATCGAGATGGTTGCCCAGCGCATGCTGCGCGCCGCGGGCCTGAATCCGGACAGCGATATCAACGCCCAGCACCTGGATCTCGGCAAGACGGTCGAGGCGATGAAGGACGGCGGCGTCGACGCCATGTTCTTCGTCGGCGGCCTGCCGACACCCGGCGTCACCGACCTGTTCGATTCGCTGCACGACAAGGTGCGGCTCATCGATGTCACCGATGTGCTGCCCGCCCTGCGCACGGTGAGCACGGTGTACGAGGGCGGCGCGATTCCGGCGAACGTATACGGTCAGGCCGCCGACGTCCGCGCCGTCGTCGTGCCCAATGTGCTGCTGGTGCGCGAGGATATGGACACCGGCCTGGCCTGTGCCATCACCAAAACCCTGTTCGACCGGAAAAACCAACTGGAGCAGGTGAATTCATCGGCCAAGGGCATCCTGCGCGGCACCGCGCCGGATACCGATCCGGTGGTGCTGCACCGCGGCGCGAAACGCGCGCTGGGTTAGTCACCAGCCGCAGTTGTAGATGCCCTCGGAGATACGGACGCCGTCGTTCCGCATTTCACCCGTGTGCCGGATTTCAACCGTCGGCCAATGCGGCGGAGAGGTCGCGGGCGGCGTCGACCGTGGCCGCGATGAACGAATCGCGCTCGGATTTACCGGTTTCGGTGCGCAGCGCGCCGAGCTGGATCTCATAGGCCGGTACGCCGGTGCGGTCGAAGACCGGGGCGGCCAGATAGCTCAGCGGCAGCGAAACGTCGGAGTCGAGTTCGGATTTCGTATACGGGCGCGAGGTGAGTTCGGCGAGGCGGCGCAGGGCGCGGGTGCGCAGATGTGGTTGGCGCAGTTCGGAACCCATGGCGGCGAGCAGATCGGCGAGCAGTTCGACGGTGCCCGCGTCGTCGTCGGTGTCGGGCCGGAAGACCGCGATGCCGCGGCGGCGCACCGAATTGAGCAGAACGGTTGCGGTGCGGCGGGTTTCCGGGTCGGCGGTGGCGAGCCAGGCGTTCTGTTCGGCGGCGGGCCGCCACGGCATCACGCTCGCCCCCGCCGGGAATCGCAGCGGAATGCGGTGCCCGACCGGGATTCCGGGGACGATCCGGTCCGGGCCCTGGCGAACGTCGAGCACGGTCAGCTGGTCCGGCTCGATGCGGCTGAGGGTGGCGCCGCAGCCGGTGCGCATGGCGAGGGCGTCCAGTACCTCGCCCGCGGCGCGGGGCAGCGCGGGACCGTGTAGTCGAGCCAGCGCGGGCCCGAGGTGGTAGCCGCCGTCCCCGCGGGAAACCCAACCCGCCGAATCCAATTCGGCCAGAATCGCGGTCGCGGTGGCGCGGGCGATCTCGAGCCGGTCCGCGATGCCCGCGACGGTCACCGGTTCCGGCGCGGCGATCAGCAGCGAGACGATATCGACGACGCGCCGGGTCGGCGGCGACGGGGAGCGATCTGGCACGGCGAACCCCTTGTGCGGCTGGGCGGAACGACTCTAGTATGTCGAATATACGATATTGAGTGTCGAATATTCGACAGCAGATCGCGGAACGTTCGTCGCGGCGAATGTCCGAGGGCGTGCTGAGCCGGAGATATTCGGCGCATTCGGACGCGAAAGCCGCTGGAGCGCGCATGATCCTGGACAGATTCCGCATCGACGGGCAGGTCGCCGTCGTCACCGGCGCCGGCCGCGGCCTCGGTGCCGCCATCGCGATCGGTTTCGCGGAGGCGGGGGCCGATGTCGTCATCGCGGCCCGGACCAAGAGCCAATTGGACGAGGTGGCCGAGCAGGTGGCCGCGACCGGCCGCCGGGCACACGTGGTGGCCGCCGACCTCAGCGATATCGAGGCGACCGCGGCGCTGGCCGCGACCGCGGTGGACCGGTTCGGCCGCCTCGATATCGTTGTGAACAATGTCGGCGGCGCACTGCCCTGCCCGCTCCTGGACACCACGCCCGAAATGCTGGTCCAGGCCTTCGATTTCAATGTCACCAACGCGCACGCACTCGTCCGTGCGGCCGTACCGCACATCCTCGAAACCGCCGGCGGCGGCTCGATTCTCAACATCACCTCGACGATGGGCCGCCTGCCCGGCCGCGCCTTCGCCGCCTACGGCACCGCCAAAGCCGCACTGGCGCACTACACTCGGCTCGCCGCCATGGATCTGAACCCGCGCATCAGGGTGAACGCCATCGCGCCCGGCGCCATCCACACCTCGGCGCTGGACATCGTCGCGAGCAACGATGCGATGCGCACCCAGCTGGAAACCAACACCCCGCTGCACCGCCTCGGCGAGCCCGACGATATCGCCGCCGCCGCACTGTATCTCGTCTCACCCGCGGGTCGCTACGTCACCGGCAAGGTGCTGGAGCCGGACGGCGGGCTGACCGCCCCGAATCTGACCATCCCGATCCCGGATCTGTGACATGACTTATCGCGTAGTGCAATGGGGGACAGGCAATGTCGGCCGCAACGCGCTGGCGGGCATCATCGCCAATCCCGGCCTGGAACTGGCAGGCGTCTGGGTATCTGGACCGGCCAAGGGTGGTGTCGACGCGGGAACCCTTGCCGGACTGGAACATCCGGTCGGCATCCGGGCCAGCACCGATCCGGACGCGATGCTCGCGCTGCGGCCCGATTGCGTCGTCTACTGCGCCATGACCGATAACCGGCTGCTGGAGGCGGTGGAGGATCTGCGGCAGATACTGGCCGCGGGCGTGAATGTCGTCGCCTGCGCGCCCGTCTTCTACCAATATCCGTACGGCGTATTGCCCGACGAACTACTGAAACCGATCGAAGAGGCCGCCGCCCAAGGCAATTCGACGCTGTGGGTGAACGGCATCGATCCCGGCTTCGCCAACGACCTGCTGCCGCTGGCGCTGGCGGGCACCTGCCTGCGCGTCGACCAGCTGCGCTGCCTGGAGATCGTCGACTACGCCAGCTACGACAACCGCGCGGTCATGTTCGACATCATGGGTTTCGGCAAACCGCTCGACGAGATACCGCTGCTGTTGCAGCCGGGAGTGCTGTCGCTGGCCTGGGGCAGCGTGGTCCGGCAGCTGGCGGCGGGCATCGGCGTCACCCTGGACTCCGTCACCCAGACATACGAAAGAGCCGCCGCGCCCGCGGCTTTCGACATCGTCACCGGGCATATCCCCGAAGGAACCGCCGCCGCACTGCGTTTCGAGGTGTGCGGGATGGTCGGTGACCGGCCGGTGACCGTGCTCGAACACGTCACCCGCCTGCGCCCCGACCTCTGCCCCGACTGGCCGCAACCCGCACATCCGCAGGGCTCCTACCGGATCGAACTCACCGGTGAACCCAGCTACACCCTCGACCTGGTGACCTCCAGTCCGAACGGCGACCACAACTACGCCACCGTACTCGCCACCGCCATGCGCATCGTCAACGCGATACCCGCGGTAATCCAGGCCCCCGCAGGCATTCTCACCGCATTGGATATGCCGCTCATCACCTGGCCCGCGGAAGCCGGTTCGCGACTGTCGCATTGATGCCCGTACGGTGCTGGTCTCGTTCGGTTGTTCAGTCGTGGGTCCGTCGATCCGCCAACCAGCGCAACGTGCTCGGCAAGAACGTCAATACCAGCACTGTGATACCGAATACCACGCCGATGGCCGACACTGGAGTGAGATCTGTGGTAACCGAAACGGAGTGATGCCCGCCGGTGACATCCTCGCACTGAGGTATACCACCATTGCCGCAGGTAGGGATTTTGATGACCGATACGGCGAGAGTGCCGATGCCTCCCACTCCGAGCAGAGTATGTGCACCCTTCTGCCGCCGGAAGGTCCGGATCCCACCGACCACCAGCAGCAGCCCGAACGCCAGTAGCAGCAGTTCCAGGAGCTTGCTCAGGAAAACGGGAGGGTCGTCGATATCGGCAGAGTCGAACAGCAAAAGAATCGGCAAATCGGACAGGATGATAATCCCGCCGACGAAGGCCACGACGCCTGCGGGGATCGCGGTGACGGTGCTGGACTGGGGTTGCCGATGGAACCGAGGGTCGATCATCAATGCCTCCGATCCGAGTCATCATTACATGTCCGGCGGCCTCGATGCGGTCGATCGGCACACCCGACGGTCGGGCGCGCGGCCGAAAGACGCTCGCGCAGCAGGCATGTCGATGTCAGGCCGAATCATCCGAGCACGGACCTCTACACAGACGCCCGGTTCTCGCCCATCGCGGTGAGCGCCCGCTCGACATCCGTCTCATCGTTGTAGAGGTGGAACGAGAACCGCAGCCCGCCGTTGCGCGCCGAGGCGATGATTCCGGACTGCTGCAATCGATCCGCGGCCTCGCCCGCGCCCGGCACCGCGACGATCGCCGAATTCTCCTGCACCGGTGCGTAACCCAGATTCACCAAACCGGTGCGGAAGCTGTCGGCCAGTGCGAGGTTGTGTGCGCCGATCTTCTCGACGCCGATCTCCTCGATCAGGTCGAGTCCGCCGAGCGCGGCGTAGACGCCGATGAAGTCGGGGGTGCTGTCGAAGCGGCGGGTGGTTGCGGGCAGCGCCACCGGCCGGTAGAGCTCGGCCCACCGGTCCGCCGCGGCGAACCAGCCGGGTCCGAGCGGGCGGATCAGGTCGGCGGCCTCGGGCGCCGCGGCGAAGAAGGCGACGCTGCGCGCGCCGATCAGCCATTTGAAGGTGGCGCAGACCCAGTAGTCGGCGTCGCTGAAGCGCAGCGGGAACCAGCTGGCGGCCTGGGTGATATCGACGGCGAGCCGCGCCCCGTGCGCCAGGGTCGCCGCGCGCAGCCGCGCCAGATCGGTGACCCGGCCGTCGGCGGACTGCACGGCGCTCACCGCGACGAGCGCGGTCTCCGGCCGCACCTCGTCGGCCAGCCGCTCGAGCGGGACGACGCGCACCGCGAGATCCTGCCGGTGCACGAAAGGCATTGATACCGAGGAGAATTCGTTCTCCGCGAGCAGTACTTCCGCACCCGCGGGCAGCGCCGCCGCCACCGGTGCGAGCAGCGGGGCGACGCCGCTGCCGATGGCGATGTGGTCGGCGCTCGCGCCATCGATGAGCCGGGCGAAGCCGTCGCGTATGCGATCCACGACGGTCTCGTCCGCCATCGGCGCGGTCCGGCCCGCCACCCATTCCGCGTGCAGCCGCTGTACCGCGGCCAGCGAGCGCGCCGCGGGCAGTCCGTAGGAGGCGGTGTTGAGCCAGGTGGTTTCGGGGGAGAACTCGTGCGGAGCCAGCGAAGACATGTCTTCACCCTGCGCCGCCGGGCCGCCGCGCGTCCACAGCCAGTCTGCCGAAACTGGCATATATTCCGCCGATCCCGCTCGCAATAACTTGTTCCAATTCCACCGGTATAGAAAAGTACGTAAGGCTGATCGAATACTTCTAAGCTGAGTGCGCGAGCGCGATGGAGGAACGGATGACGGTCGAGACGATGCCACACCCGGAATCCGAGCGTGCCACACCACGACCGAATCAGCCGCCGGTCTCGATGATCGAACGAATGACGTTGATACTGGACGCATTCGACGCGCATACCCCGACGCTCACACTGCTCGGCCTATCCGAGCGCACCGGGCTGCCGCGTTCCACCGTGCATCGCATCCTCGACCAGATGATCCGCCTGCGCTGGCTCGCGCACGCCCCCGGCGGCTACCGGCTCGGTATGCGTCCCCTGGAACTGGGCGGACTCGCCGCCGACCACAATGAGATTCGCGACGCGGTCAGTCCGCTGCTGCACGACCTGAGCCAGCGCACCGGCATGGTCGGCCACCTCGGCGTGCTCGACGGCCGCGAGGTGCTGTACCTGGACAAGGTCGCGGGCCGCGCCGCCGCCGCGGTGCCGACCCGGCTCGGCGGCCGGATGCCCGCGCACTGCACCGCACTCGGCAAGGCGTTGCTCGCGGCGCTGGAGCCGAGCATCGTGGAAGCCTCGTTCCGCGAACGGCTTCCGCAGCTGACCGCCCGAACCATCGGGGAGACCGGCGAATTGCAGCGGGAGCTGGCGCGGATCAGGAGCAGGCAGGGCGTCGCGGTGGATGTCGAGGAGGCCATTGCCGGAATCTCCTGTGTCGCCGTACCGATTCGCGGGCGCGGCGCCGCGGTGGCCGCGCTCTCGCTGACCACCCAATCCGGTCCGGCGCTCGACACCGCGAAGCTGGCCCGCATGCTCGCCGAGGTCGCGCACGAGGCGGGCGAGGCGCTGCTGCCGCGCAGGCGCTGATCCCGCGGCATGCGAAGATCTCTCGATCGAGATTCGATCGGAGGGGTTGATGGTGCTGACAGTGGCCGGCTTGCTGGTGGAGGGTGTCGTCGACGCGGCGCAGCTGCGACGGCTACCCGGGTCGCCCTGCGTTTCCGGCCGGGTGGCCCCGGGCGCCGAGGTGTTCAGCAAGGGCGCGGGTTTCGACGCCGACTGGGCGATCGCCACCCTCGACGGCTGGACGGTGCTCACCAACTCCACCCTGCGCGGTATGGACAGCGAACAGGTGAGCCGCGACCTGTCCAGGGGCCGAAGGGTTTTCGCATTCGTCGCATACGGCGCGAACGCCACCCACGGCTTCGCCTGGTTCGTCGACGGTGAGTTGTTGCGCGCCATCTTCTACGCCGATTTCGAACTCATCGGCGCCGAGGGCGGCCCGCTGCCCGAGGAGGCGATGCTCGCCGAACCCGGTGACGGCCGCTATGTGTTCGGCATGATGACGCTGCTCACCGGGGTGCGGCTCGGCGATCTGGTCGACGCGCCGTATCAGGTACTCGTGACAACACATCCGAATTGACGGTCGGCCGAACCATTTACGGTGGGGCCGCGGGCGTGTCCAGGAGTGTGCTGGGCAATTGCCCCGGACTTGCCCGAAGTGTGAGTGTTTCACTGCGAAGATTTTACGTTCGGCGGGTACCGCGTCGAATCTGCTGGTTTCCTGGACTGGTCAGGATGGATAGTCCGTGAGGTTGGTGAGCCGGAGTCGGGAGCGATGCACCGGATACCGATACAACAGCGTCATTTTCGGTCTGGTTGGCTGTGGTCAGCGCTCGGTATCGTGCTCGTCGCCGCGGCGGTGGTGTGGCTCACCCGTTCCGAGCCGAACGCCTGCGATACCGGCGTGGTCGCCGACGTATCGGCCACCACGCGAATGCCGTTGCCCGTCACGGCATTTCCGGATACACCGAGTACCGTGCCGGCCCCGGTGACAACGCCGCCGCCGGAACCGCAGCAGGTGGTCGCCGGTGAGGCCCGCTTCTACAATTTCACGCCGAACGTCGCGTGCTCCTTTCCCGGGCTGCCGCTCGACGGTTTCTACGTCGGCATGTCGACACCGGAATACGGGCGGGCCGAACCGTGCGGCGGCTACCTCGATATCCACGGCCCGCTCGGTGACGTCCGCGCCTTCATCGTCGATCGTTGCCCGGGATGTGCTCCGGGACAACTGGATTTGAGTATCGCCGCCTTCGACCAGATCGCGAACCGGGCCGCGGGCGTCGCGAAGGTCACCTACGGGGTGGTGCGGGATCCGCAACCGCCGGAGGAGATCTCGTACGCGGTGAAGCCCGACTCGTCGCCGCAGTGGTTCGCCGTGCTGCTCACCGGAACCGGAAATCCGTTGCGGGAGGTGGCTATCCGGACCGCGAGCGGCGGTGACTGGCGTCCGTTGACCCACGGTATGGACAACTACTGGACCATCTCCCGCCCCGGTCCCGGACCGTTCGCGCTCCAGGTGACCGATATACACGGGCACCGGACCGAGGTGGCGGGCGTCACCCTCGACGCCGGCCTGCGGGTGACCGGCGCGCACCTGTACGACACGCCGCCGCCATCCATCCCGGTCGCGCCGCCGATCACCTCGCCGACGGCCCTCGCCGTGCCGCACCCGCCGTCCGTGGCCCGTTCGCCGAACTGTAAATGATGGGAATGTGTTGAAATCAGCGCGGTTTCGCGGCCAGCGCGCGCCCGGCGGCGCGGCCGGAGAAGATGCAGCCGCCGAGGAAGGTGCCCTCCAGCGCGTTGTATCCGTGCACACCGCCGCCGCCGAAACCGGCGACCTCACCGGCGGCGTACAGCCCGGGCAGCGGCGTGCCGTCCGGACGCATCACCTGGGAGTCCAGATTGGTCTGCAGGCCGCCGAGTGTCTTGCGGGTCAACACATTCAGCCGCACGGCGATGAGCGGGCCGTGCGCCGGATCCAGGATGCGATGCGGTTTGGCCACCCTGGCCGCCTTGTCGCCGAAGTACCTGCGGGCATTGTTGATCGCCATCATCTGCGCATCCTTGGTGTACTTGTTCGCGACTTCCCGGTCCCTGGCGACGATTTGGCGTTCCAATACGTCGAGGCGCAGCTGTGGGCCCCTGGCGATCTTGTTCATGCCGGTGACCAGTTCGGCTAGGGTGTCGGCGACGACGAAATCGGCGCCGTGCCGCTTGAACGCCTCGACGGGTCCGGTGGCCCCCTTGGCGAACCGGCTGGTGATGGCCAACTTCAGATCCTTGCCGGTGATATCCGGGTTCTGCTCGGAGCCCGATAGCGCGAACTCCTTCTCGATGATCGACTGGGTGAGCACGAACCAGGAGTAGTCGTGGCCGGCGGCCAGGATCTCCTTCATCGTCGCATTGGTGTCGAAACCCGGAAAACACGGTGCGGGCAAACGCTTTCCGTTCGCGTCGAACCACATCGACGACGGTCCGGGGATGATCCGGATGGCGTGATCGGGCCAGATCGGAGCCCAGTTCATGATGCCCTCGGTGTAATTCCACATGCGGTCCCGGTTCACGATCGCCGCGCCCGCGCTCTCCGAGATACCGAGCATCCGGCCGTCCACGTGCGCGGGAACGCCGGAAATCATGGTCCGCGGGCACGGCCCCAGCCGTTCGGTGGGCCAGTTGCGCCGGATGAGTTCGTGATTGTGCCCGATACCGCCCGAGGTGACGATCACCGCCTTGGCACGAAATTCGAACTCGCCGACCACATTCCGCGACGATGCCCGGCCGCGCGCCAGATCGGTCGGCTCCAGCACGCCGCCGCGCACCCCGACCACCGCGCCGTCCTCGACGATCAACTCGTCGACGCGATGCCGGAAAGCGAAGCGCACCAGCCCTTTTCGTTCACCCTCCAATACCGGTTCGGCGAATACCCGCACCACCTCGGGCCCGGTGCCCCAGGTCAGGTGGAAGCGCGGCACCGAATTGCCGTGCCCATCGGCGAAACCGCCGCCGCGCTCGGCCCAGCCGACCACCGGCGTCACCCGTAAACCCAACTCGTGCAGGTAATTCCACTTCTCGGTGGCGGCGAACCGGACGTATGCCTCGGCCCACCGGCGGGCCCACAGGTCCTCGCCCTCGTCGCGGTCGAATCCGGCCGATCCGAGCCAGTCCTGCACGGCCAGCTCGTAGGAGTCCTTGATGCCGAGCCTGCGCTGCTCCGGGCTGTCGACGAAGAACAGCCCGCCGAGCGACCAGAAGGCTTGTCCGCCAAGGTTGTTGCGGTTCTCCTGGTCCAGCACGTGCACCGTGCGGCCGGCTTTGACGAGTTCGTGGGTCGCGACCAACCCGGCCAGCCCGGCGCCGACCACGAGAACGTCGGCCTCTCCTGTGAATTCAGCGGACATGGTCATCCTTCTTGTGCGGTGCTGTATGCCAGCACGACGTGGTGGAAGAGTTCGATGCGCCGTTCGCGCACCGTGCGACTGCGCGGTTCCAGCAGCACCTGCACCGCGGTGCCGTCGTGCACCGCGACCAGCGCCTGCCCGAGCGCGACCGGATCGGGGACGGCGCGGCCCCGGCCCGCGAGGGTGGCGACGACCGGCGGCATGAGCGCCTCCAGGATCGCGGCCTCGCGCGCCGCGACGACCCGGCGCAGCTCCGGATCGCGCAGCGCGTGCGCGGTGAATTCGGCGGTGATCCGGAACCATGCCTCGTCCACCGGCACCGCACCGGCCAGCCGCTCGATCATGACGCGCAGTTCGGTGACCCCGTCGGCGGCGATACCGTCCAGCGTCGTGCGCACATCGGCCAGGAGCTGCGCCGAGCGGTGCTCCCACATGGCGAGGAACAACTCGTCCAGCGAGCCGAAGTTCGAGTAGAACGCTCCTCGCGTGAAACCGGCCCGCTCACAGACCTTTTCGACGGTCGAGCGACCGAAGCCCTCGGCGGCGAACACCTCGTAGGCGGCGGCGAGCAGTCGATCGCGGGTCTGGGCGCGGCGGCGGGTGACCCGCTTGGGCGGGACACCGGATGCGGTGGCCGAAGCCATGCGCACCTCCTCGGCTACGGATACATCTGTGTATCGGATACACGAATGTATCAGATGGCAGGCTGCCGCGCGGGTATGGTCTAACGCAGTCGCTGCCGTCGGATGCGGTACGCCTCGCGGCGGCAGTGTTCGGGTTGTGGGCCGATGGGTGACGGAATATTTCGCAGCGGAGATAGGGGACCCGTGACCGGTGAGATGACGGCATGGCGGGTGCGGCGGCCCGGGCCGATCGATTCGGGGCCGCTGGAGCGGGTGCGCGAACCCATACCCGCACCCGGCCCCGGCGAACTGCTCGTTCGCGTGCGAGCCTGCGGTGTGTGCCGCACCGATCTGCACGTCTCCGAGGGTGATCTGCCGGTGCACCGGGCCGGGGTCGTGCCGGGCCACGAGGTGGTCGGCGAGGTCGCCGGGCTCGGCGATGGCGCCGAGGGTTTCGCGGTGGGGGAGTGTGTCGGTATCGCGTGGCTCCGGCACACCTGCGGTAGCTGTCGCTATTGCCTGCGGGGCGCGGAAAACCTGTGCCCCCGTTCGCTTTACACCGGCTGGGATGCCGACGGCGGCTATGCCGAATTCGCCACCGTCCCAGCGGATTACGCACTGCCGCTGCCCGCGGGCTACACCGCCGCGCAGACCGCCCCGCTGCTGTGCGCCGGGATCATCGGCTATCGGGCGCTGCAACGCGCGGCCGTGCCCGAGGGCGGCAGGCTCGGCATCTACGGCTTCGGCGGCAGCGCCCATCTGGCCGCGCAGGTCGCGCTGGCCCGCGGTGCCGAGGTGCATGTCATGACCCGCGGTGCGGCCGCGCGCGAACTGGCCGCGGGACTCGGCGCGGCAAGTGTGCAGGGCGCGGCGGATCGCCCACCCGTCCAACTGGATTCGGCGATCATGTTCGCGCCGGCCGGCGACCTCGTTCCGCCCGCGCTGGAGGCGCTCGATCGCGGCGGGGTGCTGGCGATAGCGGGAATTCATCTGAGTGACATCCCCGCGTTGAACTATCAACGGCACTTGTTCCAGGAGCGCGAAATTCGCTCCGTCACCGCGAATACCCGTGCCGACGCGCACGAATTCCTCGCGCTGGCGGCCGAATATCGCATTCAGGTGACGACGCACGGGTATTCCCTCGATAAGGCGGATCGGGCGCTCGCCGATCTCGCGCACGGACGATTCACCGGCGCAGCGGTTCTCGTGCCGTAGCCCGAAATCGGCAGGACACGATTCGGCGCTGAAGCCATATCACTTGGGTCCAGTTGCTCGACGGCCGCTCACCCCATTCCTATCCTCGCGGATATAGCCGCGTGCGGCTTGTCTCGACAAGCGGCGCGCGGCTTCTCACAACGGCGTGAGCGGGTGATCGCAATGGGCAACCGGAAGGTAAACCTCTTCGAAAAGTGGCGTGCGGCAAGGGTATTGGCCATCCTGCTGCTCATCGGCGCGGCCGGGGCGACCGGTACGGCCGGGCGGGCCACGGCGGATCCCTGTGCGGCGGTGGATATCGTCGTCGCACGCGGTACGTCCGAACCGGGCTGGCTGGGCGCGCAGGTCGGCGATCCGCTGTATGCGGCGCTGCGACAAGCGCTTCCGCTGGATTCCGCGGCCTATCCGGTGCGCTATCCCGCCGATCTGCTCGTCGCCACCTCGGCGAGCGACGGCACCCGGGATATGACCGCGCACCTCGTCCAACAGGCGGCGATGTGCCCGGGACAGCGGTTCATCCTGGTGGGTTACTCGCAGGGCGCCGCGGTGACGGAGGGTGTGCTCGGCACCGGCATAGTCGCGCAGCTGCCCGGAACCTATGTGCTGCCACCCGAATTGGCGCCGAGGATCGCGGCGGTGTTGCTCTTCGGCGATCCGCTGCGCGCCATCGGCTGGAATGTGCCCGCCGCATATCTGTCGCGGACCGCGGACTATTGCGCGGCGGGCGATCCGATATGCGGTGCGGGCGACGATCCGGCGGCGCATACGGAGTACGGCGGATTCGTCTGGGCGGCGGCCGTTTTCGCGGCGAGCCGGATCTGAGATTCGGACCGGGAAATCCGGACGGCGGCGGGGTCCTCGGAAACGTGGATCCCGCCTTTGCTGTGCGAATGCCATAAATTATGCGAGGGAATCGAATCCGGATATCGCGCCCCGTGAGCATCGATCCGGCGAACTGACTCACCGGTTGTGGAAAGCCACTCGGCCAACATTTTCCCCTGAGCGCGTGCTAAGAACTGCGAATGTTCTCCGATTCCGACAAGGCCCAAGCCCTGGTGTTCCTGGACTTGCTGACCGCGCACGCGCGTACGCTGGCCCGGGATATCTACCAGGCGGAAAAGTGTTCGCGGATGGAGTATTCGCAGGCCCTGCGCTACGAGCTGGGCACGGTTCGCGCATGTATCGATCGAATTCACCGCAGGTTTCCGGAGACCGCGCAGCAGTCGGTGCCGGGTTGATCAGAGCTTGCGGACCCAGGTCGCGACGAAGTCGAAGCTGTCCTGTTTGGCGGCGCGATAGCGAAAGCTCACCCGATCGCCCGCCGCGAGCGCGCGGAAACCGGTGCCCTCGATATCGCTGTAATGCACGAAGGCGTCGCGGCCCGGCGGCAGCGCCGGGGAACTGATCGCACCCCAGCCTTTTTCGGATTTGAAGAACTTCACGACACCCTCGGCCGCCTGTTCGGTCATTCCGGTGAGCCCCCTGGTCGTTCGGGCCCGGCGTCCGGATGCCGGGCCCGAACGACATTAGCTCACCAGCGCAGCCCGGGAACCATCCTCGCGACGCGAGCGGCCGGGGTCGGCAGCGCCATCAGCGGGATGACCACCGGGGCCAGCAGATCGAGCGGTCCGCGTGCGGAATCCTGTTCCGGCAGTACGGCATTCGCCTCCGCCGCAACCTTCTTGCCCGCCGCCGCGCGGGATTCCCCGAAGAGGCGGAAACCCTGGTGCATGATGGTCCGCTTCAGCGAAGGCATCAGCAGTTCCACCGCCTGCGCCAGGGTGCCGACCGGTGTATCTATGCGGTCCGGACGCTCCTCGAGCGCGCGAATCACGATGGCGGCGGCCTGTTCCGGGTCCGGCACCGGCAGTGCGCGGTACAGGTCGGTCGGCGCGATCATCGGGGTGCGCACCAGCGGCATCCGCACCGAGGTGAAGGTGATTCCGGCGTCGCGGTTCTCCACGGCCGCGATCTCGCTGAAATTGTCCAGCGCCGACTTGCTCGCCACATAGGCGGCGAACCGGGGCACCTTGGCCTGCACCGCGATCGAGGAGATATTCACGAAATGCCCGAACCGGCGCGCCCGCATCGACGGCAGCAGGGCCAGGATCAGCCGCACCGCGCCGAAGTAGTTCACCGCCATGGTCCGTTCGAAATCGTGCATCCGATCGGTGGAATTGGCGACCGCGCGCCGGATGGACCGGCCCGCGTTGTTCACCACATAGTCGACGTGGCCGTGTTCGCCGAGCACCGTGCGCACCAGCGCGTCCACCGCGTCCGGGTCGGTGATATCGCACGGATACGCCTGTGCCGCACCGCCTTCCGCGCACACCGCGGCGGCGGCCGCGTCCAGGTCCTCCTTGCCGCGCGCGACCATCAGCACGGTGGCGCCCCTGCGGGCGACGGCGTGCGCGGTGGCCAGCCCGATCCCGGACGACGCGCCGGTGATGAGCACCGTACGACCCGCGAGCGGATCGGCGCCGTCGCTCGGCCGTTGCGATTTCGGTGCGGTCACCGGGCGCGGCGCGAGATGGTCGCGCCAGTACTGCCAGAGCCGTTCGGCATAGCTGTCGAACGTGGGCACCTTCAGGCCGCGCAGCTGGGCGCGGGTCGAATCGGAGATGAATTCCGAGGCGAAGGCGACATGCGGGGCCACCTCCGGCGGAATCCCCATCTGTCCCAACAGGAAATCGCGCGCCGCGGGCACGCCGGGCAGGCGGCCGAGTCCGTTCAGCGCGAGTCCGCTGCCGGGCAGCGGGCCGATTCCGGCGGGGGCGCCCGCCGCACGCGCCAGCGCGTTGTACACCTGGGCGAACGGCTGCGGCTCCGGGTTGACGAGGTGGAAGGTGCGCCCGTTCAGGCCCGGCTTGCGCACCAGTTCCACCATCGCGGCGGCGACATAGTCGACGGGAACGATATTGGTGGCGCCCAATTCCGGTAGCGGCATGGGCAATTCGGCGGGCAGCGCGGCCAGCTTGGCGATGGCGGGGAAGAAGTAGTACGGCCCGTCGATCTTGTCCATCTCGCCGGTGCGTGAATCGCCGACCACGATCGCGGGCCGGTACACCCGCCAGCGCACGCCGCGCGATTCCCGCACCAGTTTCTCGGCGGCGAACTTCGTGCGGTGGTACGGCGAGGTGAGCCGCTGACCGAGATCGAAATCCTCCTCGAAGAATTTGCCACGGTGATCGCCCGCCACGGCCACCGACGACACGTGGTGCAGTACCGCGCCCAACTCCTGGGTCAGCGCCAGCACCGCCTTGGTGCCCGCGACATTCGCGGCGTGCGCGGTGTTTTCGTCGGCGGTCATATCGTAGACCGCGCCCAGATGGATGATGTGATCGGCGGCGGGCGCGGCGTCGAGGCCGAGCCGCTCCGCGGTCAGATCGCCGATGAGCGGGTGCACGCGGTCGCCGCCGCGCCAATCCGCCACCAGCGCGGTGAATTTCGCGAGCGAGCTCGCGCGGACGAGGATATGCACTATCGCGTCGGGATCCTTGTCGAGCAGGCCCGCCACGACCCGTCGTCCGATCAGTCCGGTACCGCCCGTCACGATGTAGGTAGCCATCGCCCCTCTCCTGCTGTCTTCGAATCGCGTTGTGGCACAGCGATGCCCGGCATACAGCAGCGGATGCTGGCATCGGATGGATTCGGCGCCGGCGCGGGCAACCTGACGCGGGTGACAGCGGTCGGGCCGAAAAGTAGGAACCCCTTCGTCCTGACTTATAGAAAACAGTAATCGGTGTGAATCAATCCCGGCAACCGATGGGCGCTGTGGGACCGGTCACGGTGTCAAGATCGCGAATAGTGTGTGTGACAACAATTTTCAGGTAGTCGGCTATTTCTTCTCGATGCGCGGCGCGGGCGGCTGCAGCGGCGGGTGCTCCCGCAGATAGGTTTCGAAGGCGTCCAGATCGATCGGGCCCACCGTGAGATCCTTGCCCTCGGTGAAAACCGAGAACCCGTCACCGCCGGAGGCGAGGAAGTTGTTCGTCGTGATCCGGTATGCCGCAGCGGGATTCAGCGGCTGTCCGGCGATGCGAACGCTGTCGGCGATCACCTTGGCGCCCTTCGGCGCGGAATCGGAGTAGCTGTAGGTGATCCCGGCGGGGGAGAGCACGGCCGGTTTGCTGACGTTGTTCCACTGCTGCTCCAGCAGGCGCAGCAGCTGCTGTCCGGTCAAGGTCACCGTGACGACCTGATTGCCGAACGGCTGGACACTGTAGATATCGCCGTAGGTGATGTCCCCGCCCTTGAGGTCGGTGCGCACGCCACCCGGATTCATCAGCGCGGCAACCGCGGCGGCCGGTCCGCCGGTGGTCACCGAGAGCATCGCGTCGGCGATGACATCGCCCAGCGTGGAATCGCCTGCGGGGCCGGGCGCCTGGGGCAGCGGCGCCGTCGCCGTGCCGACCACCCGCTGCGTGCGCGGCTTGGCCTGCTCGCCGTAGAAGTCGACCAGCGCGGTGGTCGGGGTGTCCGGGGTGACATCGCGGGTGACGACGCGGTTCACCGCGGATGCCTGCACGCCGTTGTCGAATTTCAGCGTGATGTCGGTGATCAGGCGGCCATAGCAGGCGGCCTGGGTGACCACCTTCCCGTTGATGGTGCAGTTATATGGCTGATGAGTATGGCCGGTGACCAGCACCTGCACCGCCGGATCGACGCCGTTGGCGAACTTGGTGACCTCCGGGCCGATGTTGTCGCAGCCGTTGTAGTCCGGGATATTGCCCTTCACCTGCTGGGCGCCGCCGTCATGCATCAGCGCGACGATCGCCTCCGCGCCCGCCGCCTTCAGCTCCGGGACATACTTGTTGATCGCGGTGACCTCGTCGCCGAACGAATAGCTCCGAATGCCTTCCGGGAAAACGATATTCGCGGTGTCGGGGGTGACCGTGCCGACCAACCCGATCTTGTGGTTGCCGATCTGCAGCATGGTCCACGGCTTCAGCGCGGGCGGTTGCCGACCCTGCGCGTCGGTCACGTTGGCGGCCAGGTACGGGAATTTGGCCCCGGTGAACGGCGCGCCGGGCGAACAGCCGTCCGGTGCGCAGCCGCCCTGCTGGATCCGCGCCAATTCCTGTACACCATGGTCGAATTCGTGATTGCCCACCGATGATGCCGCGACGCCGACGGAGTTGAGGAAGCTGATCGTCGGCTCGTCGTGGAACAGGCCCGACTGCAGCGGGCTCGCGCCGATATTGTCCCCGGCCAGCACGATCGCGCTGGCCGGATAGGCCGCCTTCAACCGCGCCAGATGAGTGGCCAGGTAGACCGCGCCGCCCGCGTCGACCCCGTTGATCTTGCCGGTGGCGCCGCCGGGCGGCTGCAGATTGCCGTGCAGATCATTGAACGCGAACAGGTGCACCTCGTTCGGGCCCGCGCCCGGCAGGTCGTTGGTGGAGATCAACCCGGTCTCCCTGGTGGTGCTCGGTTTGGAGCCGCCGGAATCGGCGCTCCCGCAGCCGGCGACCAGCAGCACACTCACCAGAGCGGCGATTCCCATGGCGAGGCGGTTCGCAATCATGGTCAGACTCTCGCATGCGCGGCCCGTCCGTGTCACCGCAAACCGGCCGGATTCGGGGTCCGCACAACCTTTTCGGCGACTGTTCAGCGCGTGTTCAGCGTGGGGCGCTCGGCGTGGCGGCTCGCCCGGTCTACCGGACGCACAATGGAGGTATGCCGTTGACATCGTGGCTGGCGCCGGCCGGACTCGCCCTCTGGATCGGGTACGAGGTGCTGCTGCGTCGCCGCGAGGACACGGAGACCGCGAGCTGGTTCGGTACCGGCAGCGACCGCGGCAGCACCCCGATCCTGATCGGCGCGTTCATCGCGAGCGCCGCGGCGGTCACGCTGGCCGCGACCTTCGACATCGGCTCGGTCGGCGGCGGTTGGCGCTGGCTCGGCATCGCGATACTCGCCCTCGGCCTCGGCGTACGAGCTTGGGGGATGGCGGTTTTGGGGCGACAGAACAGCTGCTCGCTTCGGTTTTCGGCTCCGCCTATACCGAATACCGCCGCCGCACAAGCCGTTTGATTCCGTTCGTCTATTGAGCGCCTGGCTGGTGGATCGCTGAAAGATCCACCGCCGACGGATCGGGACCGACAGCCTGTGGTTATCTGTCGTGTCGAGTAATGCGGCGGTTGGCTGCGGCGCGGATACGGGAAGTTACACCTTCCTGGTTCATCGGCGGGTATCGACCATTGCGGCTTCGGATGGCCATCGAGGCTGGACGGAATACGGCAACGGCGTCGAATATCACGACGTGCGTAGGCCCGGAACCGTGGAGTTGCCAGGCCCTGGAGCCGCTCGAATCCCGGTTAGCATGGGCACGTGGCTCGGGAGTGGGACGCAGCAGAGTTGATCGCGGACGGCTTCGAGCGTGTGTACATCGAATTGGATTACTACGACGGAATTCGCGCCGGCCTCGGCGACATCGGCGGCATACTCCATTACTTCGAACGCTCGGATAACGACCGCGGCGACGAACTCGACGAATACCGCGTCTGGCCCCCCAGCGCGGAGGCGGCGGCGTGGGAGCGCGAGCAGTGGGCAATTCTCGTCGACTGGAGCCGGCGCTACGAAGCCGGGAAGGCCGTGATGGACAGCCATCCGGGTCATGGCGGAACCGATGCCCGCTACGACGAATTGACCCTGTTACTGGCGCCGCACCGCCATGCGCCGGACAACGCGCGAAAGCTTATGGGTGAGAAGCGGTTCGACAACAGCGACGACCGCTACCGAATCGAAGGCATCGGCGTCTGGTTCCGATGGCACCCCACCGCGTGAGGTGAGGGGGCCTCTGCGATCAGGTGGTCTGTGCGGTGAGTGCTCGTGTCCAGAAGGCGATTACGGTTTCGACGCGGGCATCGATCGTGTGACCGTCGAGTGGTTCGAGAACGATGCCGTGGATTTGCGCTTCGACGGCTTGGACGAGCAGGGTCGCGGTCAGCGCCGGGTCTGTTCCGTCGACGCCGAGGCGGGTCAGGTGAAAGGCGACTTCGTCGGCCAGTAGCTGTTCGAACTGCTTCAGCTTTTCCGTACTGGCCGGGGTGCGCGGCGCCTGTTCGTAGAGCAGCCGATGCATGTGCGGTTCGGCGGTGTGCAGGTGGGCGACCGCGGTGACCAGCCGCCGTACGGTGTCGGCCAAAGGTGGCTGTTCGCTGCGTAATTGGGCCGCTTCGGCCAGTAGATCCGCTGCGCCGGTGCGGAGGTGGCGTTCGGCGAGTGCGTAGAGCAGCGCGTCCTTGTTGGGTATGTAGTGGTAGAGCGTCCCGATGGACACCCCGGCCAGTTCGGCGACCTTGTTGGTGGTGGTCGCGGCGTAGCCGTGCCGTTGGAAAAGTCGAGCAGCCGCGTCGAGGATGGCGTCGAAGGTGAACTCCGATCGCTGCTGGCGCGGGGTTTTGCGTGGGGTGGACATGGTCTCCCGAAACCGAGTTGTCAGAACCGAGGATTACTCGAATTATTGTGGCATGCACGATTCCTACCTGGCCTTTCTACCCGATGATCTCCGTCCCGATCCTGGGCTACGCCCCGAGTCGACGTGGTGGCGGTGGCGTGGCGGGCGCATTCATATCGAGCGTGTGCCCCGGTCAGATGCCGCGGTGCGGATGTTGCTGGTACACGGTGGCGGCGGGCATGCGGCGATGATGTGGCCGTTCGCGGCTCTGGCGGCACGGCAAGGCTTCGAGGTGTTGGTGCCCGACCTGCCAGGGTATGGCCGCAGCGAGGTGGAATCGGCTGGGGCAGTGCGTTATTCGGACTGGGTCGACTGCGTCGCCGACCTGGTGCGCGCCGAGAAGGCGGCCGATCCGCGCCCACTGGTCGTGTTCGGGGCAAGTATGGGTGGAATGCTCGCCTACGAGGCCGCGGCTCGCACCGGCATGGTCGAGGCGATCGCGGTCACCTGCCTGCTCGACCCGCGATCGCCGCTGGCCCGTCGCCGCATCGGCAGATTTCGCTGGCTCGGGCGGTTCGGCGCACCGCTGCTGGTTCCGGTGGTCGACGGCGTCCGGGTGCCGATGCGGTTGGTGGCCAACATGACTGCGATGTCCAACCTTCCCGGCCTGACCGCCACCGTCATCGCCGATCCGCGGGGTGGAGGTGTTGGATTCCTGCGCACCTATCTGTGCTCGGTGCCGCTGGTCGAGCCGGAGAACTTCACCGCCTGCCCCGTGTGGCTACTGCACCCGGGTGCTGATCGCTGGACGCCGCTGGCGGTCAGCCGGATGTTCTTCGATCGGATCGCCGCACCGAAACACCTTCTCGTACTCGACCGGGCGAGCCACTATCCGGTGGAGGATCCTGGAATCCGCCAATTGACAACGGCATTGGCGGATATTCATCACTGGGTTGCCGGCGGCTGATCGGACTTGCCGACTACTGCGAGCTCGAACCGGCGCTGGCGGTGAGTTCGGCCGGTCGAAAAGTTGGGTGCATGAGCGGAATCGACTGACCGGGATCGGAGATCCGTTGTCGCCCAACCGATCAGCTCGGTCGTTGGAAACCGGGTGAGGCGACCGCGAGACGCAATGTATCCGTTTGGTGGGCGAGGGTGAGTTCGTACCAGTCGGGGGTGCGGGCCTGTGCGACGATGCCGTCCACGTCGGTGGTCAGCGTTACTTCCCAGCCGTGCTGCTCCCAGATCCGGACGATGACGGGTGGATAGATGTCGGTGCGGTCCGGGTCGGGGGGTTCGAGGAAGTAGCGGGTTTCGAGCCGGTCGACGTGATAGATATTGCCCGCGTCGTCGTCGAACGGCAGTATCGTCTCGCCGTTGAGGCCCTCCTGTGTGCGGATGCGCATCTGACCGCCCAGCGCACGCAGTAGCTCGGCGACGAGGTCACGGATGCGGTCGCGGGCGGCGTCCTCGGTAAGTTCGGGATCCCACACCACGGCCCGCGCTATCGGCGGTACGGATCTGAGTGCTTGCCGCCCAAGCGATATCGTCGGTACGGCGGGCTCGGGCACGCGGTCACGGTCGAGCTCGAAGCCGTAGCTCATCAGCTCGTCGAAGGTGTGCGCGAAGTCCAGTGGCCGCTCCAGATGCCCGCCCGCCTCCCAGCCGATGGTGCCGCCGGGCAGATCGGGGGAGACGAAATATCGGGTCCGGCCCAAACCTTCGGCGATGAGCAGCGCCCGATCTCCCGGAATATCTTCGGCCGCTTCCCAATTGCGCACGGATTCGACGATGTTCAAGGTGCGATATGTTTGCATGTCCCGAGGCCGGGTGGGGCCGAAGGAGATTCCGTCGAGATCGGTGAATCCCGCATGCACCGTATCGAGGAACACCCGCAGCGCCTTGGGTAACCTTTCCCAATACGGCGGCAGGTCGGCGCCGAAGGTTCCCGGATCCCACCCGATGCGAAACGCGTACGGCTGAAAAGGCTTACGCAGCGCATAGAGCAGTACCCAGTCGCCACGCAGCAGGCAGACCCGCACGTCGTCGAGGCATTCGTTCAGCACCGCGCCGAATCGAGGCAGCAGCTCGACGAGCATGTCGAGGTTCCATAGTGCGATGGCGGCCGCTCGCCGCGCGCCGGGATCGTCGTGGCCGGCGATCTCGGCCCACGCCGGCGGCACATGTGCGGCCGCCGACGACCCCGGTTCGACGAGCAATGCCGAGCCGGAACGGAATTCCGCTACAACGCGTGCGAAATCAGGATTACCCACGGCACATATCCAACAACATCCCCACGGCTGGTTACCGTCCCCGTCATCCTCCGCCCCGCCGCCCGCACCCCAGCAGCTCGCGCACCGCACGACCGGCGGCGTTGCCGCGCTCGACATCGTCAAGTATCTGCGATGCGCGGCGCGGAATCTCGCCGACCCGGTACTCCGACGGGGTGCCGTCCCACACCTCGGCGATCATCCAACAGCCCCACTCAACCTCGCCCGCAGCGATTTTCGATGCCGCCGCATCCAACCGCAATATCGATTCCCCGACCGGATCCCGCCGACTGAACGGCAATTCGAGTGCTCGCGCCCGCAGTTCATCGGCGTCGGCCCACGCGCCGACCGCGGCCAAGGCGACCGACTGGTGCCAGCGCAGAAAGTATTCGGTGAGGTGGCATCCGTCGGCCACCGTCTCCGCTTCCGGCAACGCGGCGAACATCCGATCGGCTGCCCGCACGACGGCCGAAGTCTCTCGGCGGCAACCCATTCTGGCGTACAGCGACGCCTCCGCCAGACAGCCGAACGCGGCCCCGGCATTCGGCCGACCAGCTCCGGCCGATCGAGCGCCGCGCGCGGCCGCGAGGCCGGATTCGAGAAACCTGCCATACCAGGCACATGAGGTGCCGATATGCCCAGCGATCCAAGCCTGCACGGCACCATCCTCCGCCAATCTGCCTGCCCGCCGCGCAATGCCGAACCATTCGAGGCAGTCGTCCAGACCCGCGATATCGATAATGCGAATAGCGATGAACCCGGCGTTCTTGGCGACCAGACGATACAACCGCCGCCGGACAGCCGTCGATCCCGCCGACAGCGCATATGCCTTGATGCGCGCGAGATCCGCCATCCGTTGCGGGATGTATTCCGTCGGCGCGGCGGTATACAACATGCGACCGGCGGACTCCGTCAGCTCTTCGAGAAGGTCGAGGTACGTCGCCGTGCCGTCGGCCGACATGTCGATCGTCGCGGGAGCCGGAGACGGTGTGTGGTCGACGATTTCGCAGCCGGTCGGTGCGATCGTGTCCGTGCCGGAGTAGTCGTTTCCGAACCCGAGCCGATCCGGCCTGGTGCGATACAAGACGCACAAGGCATTGAGATAGTGCGGCGTCGGCACGTCCCTCCTGTTCTCCCACCGCGAGAGTTGTTGATGCGCTAGCCCTTCGGACGGCTGTCCGCGCGACCGCAGAATCTCCTTCAGCCTCATCGCGGCCTCGGCCAGCGTGTACCCGGCGGCGATGCGATACGCGCGCAGCGGTGATACGGCACAGTGCCGTTGGACGGCGAACGCCGCGTCGTCCGCGAAACCGCCTGCCGCGATGACATTTCGAGCCAGTCGCCGTCCGCAGGAACTGTTGTGCATGGCGACCCCTCCCGCCGGACTCGTGGATCCTGGCATTCGACGCTACCGCCGCGTCGGGCGCGCAGGCCGGTGCCGCAAGAGTTTTCAAGCAGTACGTGCAATCCGCTCCGGAGCAGGTCTCGAGGTGGGTGTCTACGTGCGGATTTGCGGTTCGCTACACTGCGCGGGTTGGTGTAGGTGGTTCTTCAGGGGGGATTGTGTCCAGAGGTGTTCGGATTGTTGTTGGGATTCTGGGTGGGGTTGTCGGTGCGGGGTTGATTGTCGGTGGTGGGATCGGGTTGCGGGGCAGTGGGTCCGCGGAAACCGAGCAGGAGGCGATCCGGGCGCGGTTGCACGAGGAGCAGTTCCAGTTGCAGTCCGGTGCGGATCTCGTATTGCTCGTGAAATCGTCCGGTGGGGCGCTGAATCCGACGGCCGTTGCTTCGATCGCATCGCAGGTGCGGAAATTGCCGAACGTGAGATCGGCCGGGTCGGGCGGCAATCAGGCGCTTATGAACAAGGACAAGAGCGCCGCCGTGATTCCGGTGGAAATAGCGGGTGAGGGCGACGGTTACCGGGCGGCGAAGGCGGCTGTCGCGGATGCCGTGCCGACATTGGATGCGAGCGATGGCGCGACCGTCACGGTGCTCGGCGCCGCCGCCCCGCCGTCTTGGCGCGCGCCGGTGAGCTGGGCCGCGACAGGTGGCGGGGCGGCGATCGTATTCGTCTCTGGCGCACTGGCTTTCGCAGGTTCACGCCGAGGAAGCGGATTCCAGCCCGCCTTTCAGCCACCGATGATGCTCCCGCCGACACAGCAGCCGTTCCACAACCCGATGTACTCCACTCCGGGTGTGGTGCGACCGCCGACTCAGTGAGCCGATCACCGCGACGCCACATCGCCGGATGCGGCGTCCTCGGTCGCGGACGGGTTCTTCGATGCGGCATAGGCGGATTCGATCTGGTGACGCAGGTGCTTCTCGGCATGTTTGACCGTGGGGCCGACGATGGCCTGGATGACGCGATCGAGTGCCCGCCCCGCGATACCGCCGGGCACCCGGTAGTCGAGCACCACGCCGATCCTGCTGTGCCCCGCGTCGATCGGCTCGAATGTCCAGCGCGCGGTACCCTCGACGCCTTTCACCGCGCGCAGCGTGATGACGGCGTTGTCCTCCCATTCGATCACCTCGCCGCGCAGGTGCAGGGTCATCGGTCCCAGGTTGAGCGCGGAATCGAATACCGCGCCGACGCCGCGCGACTGCTCACCCACCGGGGTGTAATGCTTGACGCCGAATACCCAGCGCGGCAGATTCCGGTAGTCCGCGACATATTCGAATGCGAACTCGGCGGGCGCCGCACCTTCCGCGGTGTAACTCACATGTCCCATGCCACAACCCCTTCCGTACCGACTATCCGGTAACCGAGCCTATGCCGCGGGGCCGCGCCGCGCCCGGCAACGCGATCACATACGCAACGTCCGATTCACCACCGCCGCCATCCGGCTGCGAAAGACGCTGGGGGAGAACGTAACCGCATGATCGCGCAGTGCCGCCGCCGAATAACGGCCCGGATCGAACGCGAGCATCGCCTCGGCGAGACCGTCGACGACCGCCTCGTCGGGACCCGGCGGAATGTGTTCGCCGGTGCTGCCGGGCACAACGGTGTCGAGCGCACCGCCCGCACCGACGGCGAGAACGCCCGCGCCGCAGGCCATCGCCTCCACCGGAACGATGCCGAAATCCTCGATACCGGGCATGAGCAGCGCGCGGCAGCGGCGGTACATGGCGAGCAGCGTGGCATGCGCGGTGGCGCCGAGAAAGACGGTTTCGGGTCCGGCCAGGGTTTCGAGATAGGGACGGAAGCGCCCATCACCGAGAATCACCAAGCGGCAACCGGCTTTCCGGGCGGCACGAATGGCCAGGTCGGGCCGCTTGTAAGGCACGAGGCGTCCGGCGCAGAGGAAGAAATCCTCGCGCTCGACGGCCGGATCGGGGGTGAAGCGGGCGATATCGACGGGCGGGTTGATCACCGTCGACGGCAGCCCCCACCAGTCGTGGACGCGATCGGCGACGGCCCGCGAATTGGCGACGATACTGGTGAGCCTTGGCGCGGCACGCAATTCGGCGCGGCGGGCGAGCAGGCCCAGCGCGGCGAGGGCGAGCTGTCCGCCGCGCCCGCCCGCCTCCCGGGCGCGAAAACCCTTGTCCCAGGCCCATCGCGCCGGGCTGTGCACATAGGCGATGGTCGGTGCGTCCGTGGCGAGCGCCGCTTGTACGGCGAAGGCGTGATGGCTGATGAGCACGGCATCGTAGCGTTCACGTAATGGCAGCCGCCGCAACGCACCCGGCACGAGCGGCAGCAGCGGGGCATGCGAGCGGCGCCCGGTGGCGGCGTGCGCGCGACTCAGCCATGAATCGCGCACCGCGTGCACCGGTGCGCGCAGTATCGCCGGATCGACGATCGGCGCGTAAACCGTCGCGTCGGGCCAGGTTTCGACGAATTCGCCGACCACCGCCTCCGATCCGCCGAATTCGGTGAACCGTTCGTGCACGATCGCGACCCGTGGCGCGCTCATCGCCCGGCCTCGCCGGGTTCCGCCTCCGGAAGTCGCCGCGGTTCCGCATGCCTGCGAATGGCCGGGGCTACCGGCCTGCCGATCAGCAACCCGTCGACCGAACCCTGTTCGAGCGCTTTGCGATACACCGCTGCGGCCGCCCGGCAGGCGGTGAGCGTCGCCTCGATATCGGCGTCGGTGTGCGCGGCCGAGGTGACGAAGGATTGCCCGAGCACCCCGCGCTCCAACAACTCCTGGAGGAACAGCGTCCGAAATGGTTGGGACGGTTGGCCGTCCGCGTCGCGGGTGACGAAAATGAGGCAGGACGGCCGCCCGAGCGCCGCCAGCTGCGCGCCGATGCCGAATTCGGCGGTGATCGCATTGAACCCGTCGGCGAGCAGCCGCCCCGCATGCTCCATCCGGGCGACCGGATCGCCGGTGACGTATTCGCGCACGACGGCGCGGAAGGCGGCCAGCGACCCGGATTCGGGACCGTGTGTGGTGGATAGTAGGAACACCCGGTCGCGGTCGGTGCGCAGCCCGCCGAGTTCCATCAGCTCCCGGCGGCCCGCGAGCGCTGAGATGGGAAATCCGTTGCCCATCGCCTTACCCCAGCAGGACAGGTCCGGCCGCACACCGTACACGGCCTGCGCGCCGCCCGCGGACCAGCGGAACCCGGTGATCATCTCGTCGAACACCAGCAGGGTGCCGTACCGGTCGCACAGCTCCCGAACCCCTTGCAGGAAGCCGGGATCCGGTTCGTTCAGCGCCGTCGCCGCCTCCATCACCACCGCCGCGACCCGCCCGTCGCGGAGCACCGCTGCCAGCGATGGCAGGTCGTTGTAGCGGAATTTCACCGTCTGCGCCACGGTTTCGGCGGGGATGCCGCTGTCCATCGCGGTGGTGCCGATGAACCAGTCGTCGACGGAGAAGAACGGTTGATCGCAGACGGCGATGGCGGTGCGTCCGGTGGCGGCCCTGGCCAGCCGCACCGCGGCGGTGGTGGCGTCGGAGCCGTTCTTGGCGAACTTCACCATGTCGGCCGCCGGTACCAGCGACAGGAAATCCTCGGCGGCAAGGATTTCCAGCTCGGTCGGCCTGCTGAAGCTCACACCGTCGGCGATGGCCGCACGCACGGCGGCGACGACCGGCGGATAGCCGTGCCCGAGCGTCACCGAGCGCAAACCCATACCGTATTCGACATAGCAGTTGCCGTCGGCATCCCAGACCCGGCAACCGCTGCCGCGCACCAGGATCGGCGCCATGAATTCCGGATACTGGTCGGCGCCACGGGCATAGGTGTGCGCGCCGCCGGGAACGAGGTCGTGCAACCGGGCCTGTAGCCGGTTGCTGCGCGTGAAATCACGTCTGACGGAGGCTTCTTCCATACTGGGCTCCTGGGGTGCGTTGTGGCACGGCGGGTTTCGGCGTGAACCTGCCGTTCAGTCTTCGGTGTGCGCCGCGACGGCGGCCCACAGGTCGTGGTCGGCACGGCCCTGCTCGGTGCCGACGACCGCGAAGGCTCGCATGGTGCCCTCGCGAATCATGCCGACTCGCGCGGCCAGCTCGGCCGCATCGCTGTTACCGGGTTCGATCGCCATCGCGACCCGCCGCAGCCCGAGCCCGCCGAACGCGTGGTCGAGCAGCATCCGCACCGCGGTCTCGCGGGCCGCCGGATCCGCTCCCCAGACAGCCAGCCTGGCGTTGCCGTCGAACATGTCGAGGTCGAACAGACGGCATTCGCCGGAGTACGACCCGTCCGTCTCGATGGCCAGGATCAGACCCTGTCGTGAGCGTAAACCGGCATGGGCGCAGAGCGATTCGCGCAGCCAGTGGAGGAAGCGGCACCCGGGTCCGGACTGCCGGAGCCAGGCCGCCCGCCATCGAGGCCAGTCCGTCAACTTACGGTTACGAACCGTGATATGCGGTGGCCCTGGGTTTTCCAGCCGTACGCGCGGTGACGACCGGACCGGATCGGCGAGATGTGCCAATCGGCCGAGGGCATATCGCACCGATGCCATGAAAATGGTCGCAGGCGAAAGTGTCTCGTCGTCGACGGCATTTCGGTCGACAGCGGCCGGGGCACCGGCGAGGGCTCCCTGATGACGGGCGATCCACCACGTCACGAATCCGCCTGGGGGAACGTCGCTTTCGGTGATCGCCCAGAGTTCGTGATCCCGCCGCGCCCCGTCGGTGTCGAAGTACTGCCGCATCAGCGCCTCGCGCCGGAACCCCATCTGCGCCGCCCCGCTCGCCGCGGCGATATTGGCGGGCGAGATCGGCGCGGTGATCCTGGCCAGCCCGCCGGGGCCGAAGCCGAAGTCGAGCAGCAGCGCCGCCGCCAAACCGCCGAGCCCGCGCCGCGCGACCTGCGCGTCCACCCAGATACCCATCTCACCGGATCCGGCGGCTCGGTCGAGCGAACCGAGCTCGATCTGTCCGGCGAAGCGGCCGTCCACCTCGATCGCCAGCGCCAGCCTGCGCCCACGCCTGGCATCCGCGCGGATGGTGAGAACCTCACGGACCCAGAGCTTTCCGGTGTGCCGCTCGGACCAGTCGAGCGGCGAGCTGAACCAGAACGGCTCGATGAGCCGCCGGTCCCGCAGCCGGATGCGCCGCCATGCGCCGAAGTCCGCCAGCCGGGGCGGCCGCAGCAGCACCGTATTGCCGTGCAGTGCGGCGGGACCGAGTCTGATGCCGGGCAACGAGATTCGCACCGGCGGCTCACTCGCGCGGTCGCTGGGCGCCCAGCGAACTCGTCTTCAGCGCGCCGTCGGCGCCGACGGTGATCCGCCAGTAGCCGCCCTTCGGATCGCGCAGCATGATCCCGTTCTCGGCGCGATCGGAAACCCAAGTGCCACCGGAGGTTATCGCGCCACGCACCGAACCGTCGGTGGCCCGCGCCTGGAAGATATCGGCGTCGCCGGCCCCGGCCATGGCGATCGTGGTTCCGGTGAGCCGGGTTTCGTGCATGCCGGACCGGTTCAGCACATGCCATTCGTTCGGGAATACGCCCGGCGCGATATCGTCCGCGGCGCTGGAGATCAGGTTGATGGCGGTGCCCTCCGGGCAGCCCTGTGCATCGATCCGCAGCTCGGTGGGCGGGTGGTCCAGATCCCGGTCGAATTGCACATTGGCCAGATAGGGCTGGCGGCAATAGATCAGGTCCAGGCCCATCGTGCGCGCGGCCACCTTGCAGTTGACCATGCCGAATTGCGCCGGGCCACCGCGGTCGCGCGCCCCGACCGAGAGCGCGGTATCGGCGCCTTCGAACCAGACATTGGTGAGCCACCAGTCGTTGGCGGCGCCGTCGACGACGAGGTGTTTGTCGGTGGTCTTCGGATCCTCGTCGGAGACGAATTCCACGTTGGTGAGCGCCAATCCTGCATTGTGATCGTTGCCGGTGCCGAGCACGCCGATGTAGTTGCTGGTGAATTTGGATGAGGTCACATAGTTCTGGATGCAGGAGGTGACCAGTCCGAAGCCGAAGTTGTTGATATCGCAGTCGATGAAGGATGTGCCGCCGGTATTGCCCTGTAGCACAATGCCGCGCTGCTGTGCGAAGCGAGGATAGTTGTCGCTGAGGTGATTTCCGCGGATCACCACGGATTCGAAGGAGCAGCGGAAACATTCGTCGAGCTGTATCGCGGTGGCCTTCGGGCTGGTGAGGTAGAAGCCGAGCCGGGAGAACCGCACCCGGTTGCGCTTGTGCAGGTTGATCAGCGTGGTGTCGCCGGTGCAGAGCACGAGCGACACATCACCGCCGTCGCCGAGCACCGTTGCGAAATCGGGCATATCCGGCCATTTGTCGACCTTGTAGTGGCCCGCGGGCAGGTACAGCACCAGCGGTTTGTCGCCGACATTGGCGGCCGCGGCGATGGCGGCCGTATCGTCGGCGTTGCCGTCGCCCACGGCGCCGAAATCCCGGACGTTGCGGGCCGCGGGCGCGTCGGTGACGTGTGGCGAGCGGAAATCGCTCGCGGGAGAGCCGGATGAGCCGCAGGCGGCCAGGGGCAGCGCCGCGGCGGCGCCGAGCGAGGCGGCGAACAGATGTCTGCGCCCCAATCCTTTTCGGGAATCGCGGCGGCTCATATCCGCAGCCTCCGAATCAGTCGGCGCAGGCCCCTCACCGGCCTGGTGTACGCTACCGCGCCGCTGAGCCGATTGTCCCCGAAAGTGGCCAGGGCGCCCCGCAATTGGGGGATCGTGGTGGCACCGAGGGTGACGACGCCGACCGTGTGATCGCACAGCGGCGCGACCGCGATCGCGTCGGCGGCCGCCACCACCGGCGCGACCTGGACCACCACGTGGTCGTAATCGGTGCGCAGCTTGGCGAGGACGGCGGCGAACCGGTCCGAGGCGAGCAGATCCTGGGTTCGATCGTCGGCCTCGCCGAGCGGCAGCAGGGCGGCGTTCGCGCCGGGCAGGCCGGTGAGTACCTCCGCGATGGGCACCGCGTCGCGCAGGACCGCGACGAGTCCCGCCGTCGGCTCGGAAATCGTCTTGGTCACCGAGCGATTCGAGGTGTCGGCGTCGACCAGCACCACCCGGCTGCCGGTATCGGCGAACGACTTCGCCAGCGCCGCCGCGACTTCGGGTTCCGATCGGCCGGAGAGGCTGGTGGTCAGGATGGTGTCCGACTCCCCGCTGCGGGTGAGTCGCGTTCGCAGCCTTCGGGTTTCGTCGGGCGCACCGGGTCTGCCCGCATCGATGACGCCGAGGACCGGCACTCGTGAGCGATAACCCGCGCCGCCGGGTATCGGGTCGGCGAGTACCGCCGCGAGGTCGGTGGAGGTGCGCAGGGTGCGGTCGGTGCGGTCGCGCACGAATGCGGCGAGCCCGCCGAGTGCCAGCCCGGCGAGCAGGCCGAGCGCGAGTATCCGTTTGGATTGCGGCGCCGTAGGCCCGGACGGCAATTCGGCCTTGTCGACCACCGCGACGCGGGCCGCAGGTGCGGCGTTCTTCTCGATGGTCTCCAATTCCGCAATGAGCTGGCGGAATTGGGCGACCACCGCGTCGGCCAGATCGCGGGCGCCCTGTGCGGTGGCATCGGTGACCGAGATGACCACGATGGTGCTGGCGGGCGGCGAGTCGGCTTTGATTTTGCCGCGCAGCTCGCCGACCGACATCTTCAGGCCGCGGTCGTCGATGGTGCGCTGAGCCACCGTCGCGCTGGTCGCCAGGTCCAGATAGGACCGGATCCGTTGCTGCGCGGCCAGTCCGCCCTGATACGAGTCGTTGACCGAGGTGCCCGTCGCCATCGAGACGTACATGCTGCTCGACGCGGTGTATGTGGCGGGCGTCGTGCGCAGATAACCGAACGCGCCGATCAGGCCGAGCACGACCGCCACGGCGATGATGACCCACCGGCGGCGCGCGATATGCCAGTAATCGATCAAACCCATTGTCCGGAACCCCCTTTCTCGATGGTGACAGCCCCGACCGGAACAATCGCGCCGCGCCGCGTGGCCGGCAACGGTTTGGCGCGCCGACGGAATTCGCGGACCAGCAGATAGATGACCCAGGCCAGCACGCAGGCCTGCAGGAATTTGCCGAGATTCTCCATGCTGCCGAGGATTCCGCGCTCGAACAGCGCCGAGGCGCCGGTCATCGCCAGGCCGAGCACGACGATCGGAAAGTACTTGGCGTGCAAGGCCTTTGCCCAGGCGAGCAGCAGTCCGAAGGTGAACAGCGCGCCGACGAAGACACCCGGATATCCGCCGAAGACATAGCCCTCGTTGATATTTCCCTCGGCCAGCGAAACCGAGACCCGGCTCAGATCCACCGACGCGCCGCGGATATCGGTTGCCCACGCGGTGCCGGACTGGAATTTCGTGGCCCCGAGCAACTGGGTCGGGATCAGACTCTGCAGCGCGTGCGTGACGACTTCGTCAGGGGTGAGCCAGGATCCGGGTCCGTGATAGTAGGCGTCGGTCGCCGCCTCCAACAGGTCGAAGCGCCGCAGCATGCTCAGGAACGGCTGCACCACTGTCGGGTACTCCGAATTGACCAGCGCGGTTCGGCTTTTCGCCTCGGTCGTGGATTTGAGCGACTGGAGCCAGCCGAATCCGCCGATGGCGAGCACGCCGATCAGGGCGACGCCGATCGCGTTGCGCTTGGTCCAGCCGAGGATCGCGAACCGCAGGGCCACCGCCAGCGCCGCGCCCAGCACGGGGGTCTTCGACTGCACCACCGCGGTCCACAGCAGTTCGACCCCCATCAGCCCGCCGATGATCAGCACGGTGGTCCGCTGCCGCGCGGGCCGGATGAAGATGATCAGCCCGAGCGCGGCGATGCCGGCGAGGATGGCGACGAAGTTCAGTATCGGGTTGGCGCTCTCCACATCGCCCGCATGACCGACGGATCCGGTGGCCACCGAGGCGGCGCGCCCGAACAGGCCGACCGCGTACATCGCGCCGAGCGTCGGCACCAGGTCGGGTTCGGCGAGCAGCGCGGGCGGCGGGACCGTCCGGCGGCGACGCCAAAAGGCATACGCCACAACGAGTCCCGCATACACCCAGAGTCCGGACAGCACATGCTGCAGCACCAGCGCGATACTGCGGTCGTAGCCGAGATCGGCCAGGCGCGGATCGGGAATGTTGTCACCGAATTCGGGCACCGGCCGCACCCACAGCAGCACCACCGGCCGCGCCACGTAGGACACCGACCAGAACGCCGCCTGCGCCACCAGGAAGACCCGCGCGACCCCCGGTACGAAAAACGCCGCGACCGCGATGGTGAGCAGTGCGCAGGCGATGAGGAAGACCTCCGTCTGCGCGGTCATGTGATTCGGGCTTCCGCGCGGGTCGAAGCCACCTCAGGCGAGCGCATCGACGATCTCCCTGGCCCGGTCGACATACCGGTGCCCGCCCCCGGTGATCCTGCGATAGCCGGATTCCGCTACCGCGGCGGCCTTTTCGGGATGCGCCGCGCACCAGTCGATGATCTCGCGCAGTTCGGTCCTGCTGCCGAAGAGGAAGCAGTCGACGGCGTCGTCGAGCAGTTCCGCGTGCTCGTCGGTGCGTTCGCCGACGAACAGGCCGCCCGCGGCGGGCACCTCGAAGGTGCGGCAGGTGTGGGTGTCGCGGTTGTCGGAGTTGAGCAGCACCAGATTGGCCGTGACGGCGGCGACCGCCTGCGAATACTGCTCCCCGTAGACCGGTCCGGCGACAGTCGTTCCGGTGGCCCGCAATTCGGGGACCCGGCGCCAGCCGGGGCCGCGCACCAGCAGCCGCGCGCCGTACGTGCGGCCGAGCGCGACCATATCGGTGCGCCGGTCCGGGCGGCAGACGCCGATGAAGCCGACGAGATAGCGCGTGCCGCCGCGGCGCGCGGTGGGATGGTGCCATGCGGGATCGTAAGCGCTGCGCACGAACCGGACCTCGCGGGCGCCGCGGGCACGCAGCTCGGCGACGTTGTGCCGTTTGGTGGTCACGATCAGGTCCCAATCCCGTTCGTGCGCAAGGTACTCCGGAGAGGTGTTCACCGGATTGGCGACATCGTCCGGGCTGTAGTGCACACGCATCGCGGCGGGCACGCTCAGCAGCCTGCGCTGGTCCAGGTGCACGCCCTTGAATACGAAAAGCAGATCCGGACGGAAATCCGCTGCGGCGCGGTCGATTTCGGCGTGGATCGCGGCCACCCGCCACGGCGCGCGGCGCCCGGTGACCTTGGCGTATACCCACGGCGGGGACAGCCGTGCCGGTAGCGTCACGGCGGTGGAATCGATCACCACCACCTCGTGCCCGGCCTGACGGAAGCCGTCCGCCAGCGAGCGGGCATTGCTGCCGACCCAATCATCACCGACGTACAGGATTTTCACGCCGCACCCTCCTCGCGCATGAGGACTATCGCCGGAGCCCCGGTGAACGGTACGGTCCGCTCCCGCACGATCAGCCTGCGCACTCGGACGAGATACCAGGTGGCGACGGTGCATTCGGTGAATACGCTGCCGTAGACCAGCGTCCACACCGAATGGGTGCGGAAGGCGATGCCGAGCGCGACAGCCGCGACACAGGTTCCGATGATCGCGCCGATCAGCACCCCGACGGTGTCCTGGCGCACCGGGAGGATGGCCGTCGTGACGAACGAGGTGACGGTCGTCGCGGGCAGCATGAAGATCTCCACCCGCAAAAGCCCGATGGCGCCGGTGAATTGGGCGCCGAAGATGAGATGGATGAGCAGCGGCGCCACCGCCCACACCACCGCGGTGGCCGCGGTGGCCAGGCAGACGCACGCGATGAGGGCCTGCAGGCTCTTGCGCCAGAATCCGTCCTCGGTGCTGCGCCGGGCCATCCGCGGCAGCAGCGCGAAACCGATCGGGTCCAGCGTCGATTGGATGGCGCGCACCAGCCGGTCGCCGGCCGAGTACAGGCCCAGCGCGGCCGGGTTGAGTACCGCGGAGTAGACCGCGGCCGCGCCTTGGCCGTACACGGTGACCAGCAGCCGTGAGGCGAGAACCGGTGCGCCCGTGCGGAATACGGAGCGAAGCCCGGCCGGCCTGGCCGGCCTGCCGAAGGTGCGGAAGGAGTCCCACCAGGTGAGCGCCACCGTTGGCACCGACGACACCAGCAGGCACAGCACCGCCACTTGCGGGCTGGGTAGCCGCGGCAGGAATGCGACCAGCAGCGCGAGGTAGACGATCCGGCCGATGCCCTGATACGCCGTCGAGGTGCCGAATCGCCCCTGGCCTATGAGCAGCCAGTCCTCCGAGATGGACCAGAAACCACCGGAGAACAGACCGAGCAGGATCATCTCCAGCTGCACCGGCGCGCCCACCGCGTAGCTGCCGAGCAGCGCGATGCCCATCACGCCGAGCGTCGTCGCCCGGATGGCGAAGTAGTTGCCGCGCAACTGATTCAACTGCCGGTGGTCGCCCGGTTCGCCGGTGTCGTGGACCCGGGCCGCGAGGAACGAGGTGATCCCCAGATCGACCATCAGCGAGCCGATGAAATACGACGACATGCCGATGGCGAGCAGGCCGAGACCGCTGGCGCCGAGCGTGCGGGCGATGAGCGGCACGGTGACGATCGTGATGACGTACTGCCCGTACTTGCCGAACATCACGTACCCGATATCGCGGATGATGGCGAGCAGGCCGTGCCGCTGGTGCGCGCCGCCGCCGTTGCGCCCGCGGGCGCTGTCGGTGCGGCGATGCGCGCCGTGCGCGACGGGCGGGTGATATTCGTGATCAGCCATGGGTTTTCGCTTCCGCGGTGCGCCGTCGTGCGCAGGTGGTGAGGAAATCGGCGACGATGCCTGCTGATTCGGCGATTCCGAAATCCTCGGCCCTCGCACGCCCTGCCGCGGCGATGCGGGCGCGACGCTCCGGATCGGCGACGAGGGCGTCCAGCGCGGCGGCCAGCCGCACGGGATCGCCTGGCTCGACCAGTAGACCGTCGACTCCGTCGGTGATGATTTCGGCGGGACCGCCTGGGCGGGTGGCGATTACGGCGCAGCCCGCGCGCATGCCCTCGACGACGACCTGACCGAACGGTTCGGGCAGCACCGAGCAGTGCACCAGGATATCGGCGGCGCGCAGGTAGGTCTCCGGATCGTCGACGTGCCCGGTGAAGGTGACGGGGAGCGCGAGTCCGGCGGCCATGCGTTCCAGGCGCGCACGGTAGGGCTCCTCGTCGAAGAAGCTGCCGCCCACCAGAAAGACTTGGCGCGGACGGACTTTCATCATCGCGACCGCGCGAAGCAGCACATCCTGACCCTTCCACGGGGTGAGGCGGCCGAGTGCGGCGATGACGGTGTCCGCGGGCGGATGTTGTTCGCGCGGTGGGGGATCGGCGCCGAATTCGACGCCGGGATAGGCGATCACGGCCGGTTTGCGCCCGGTGCGCAAGGTGCGCAGGGTGGTTCGGCTGTTGGCGAGGTAGCCGTCCGCGCAATGGCCGAGCAGCCGGATCGCGAGCACCGGCAGCCTGCCGAAGTAGTCCACCGAAATCCGGTCGTGCACCTGCCAGATCAGCGGTATCCGCGCCCGCCGGGCCCCGACCAGGCCCATCACCAGTGCCTTCGTGCTCTGCGCGACCAAGACGTCGGCGGACAGTTCGCGGGCCAGCGCGCCGAGCCGCCAGCCGAGCCGGAGCAATCCGAGGAATCCGGCGGCCAGTCGCAGCGGGCCCGACCCGATGGTCATCGCGCGACTGTCGAATCCGCTTCGCAATACCCGGGTTTCGATCCCGCGCGCCCGCGTGCGTCCGACCATCGGACCGTCCTCCGTATAGGCCATCGCGACCTCGGCCCCGCCGCCGGCGCGCAGCGCCGTCAGCAGCCGCAGGGTGGCCAGCTCGGCCCCGGACGGCGCCGCGGTGTGCGTGAGGAACAGTGCCCGAGTCATCGCGTGATTTCCCGGTACATCGTCAGATGGCGGGCCGCTGTGACATCCCACGAAAAGGTGGCGGCGTGCGCCCGGCATTCGGCCGGTGTCGGCAGTGCGCCGTTCAGCGCGGCCACGAGGCGGGCGCCGAGCGCGTCGGCGTCCTTGGCGGGCACGATCAGCGACGGGTCGAGTCCGCGAACCGAATCCGGCAATCCGCCGCAATCGGTGACGATGGGCGCCCGGCCCGCGGCGAGTGATTCCAGCGCGATAAGCCCGAAACCCTCCAGTGCGACGGTCGGCGCCACCGTGCACACCGACCCCGCGTAGAGCTCGGCCAGGCCGGCGTCGTCGACCCGTCCGGCGAATTCGACACGATCGTCGAGCCCGGCCGCCAGCGAACGCAATTCGCGTTCCGCGGTGCCGGTGCCGACGATCACCAGTCGGGCGTCGGGGTGCACCCGGCGCACGCCGGGCCAGCAGCGTAGCAGCACATCGATACCCATCCGGCGCTCCAGCCTGCGCACGCACAGCACCGTCCGCGACGATTCCGGAATCGGTTCGGCCCGAAAGCGGTCCAGATCGACGCCCGGCGGCAGCACCGCGATCCGCTGCGCGGGAATTCCGTACTCGTCGCTCAGTAGCCGCCCGAAGTGGTTGGACAGCACCACGATTCGCGCGGCGCCCGCATACCTGAGCCGTTCCAGGAAGTATTTGGCCTTGACCGCGAGCGGCCCCTGTCCGGTGATTCGGCTCTCCGCCGCCCAAGGCCCGTGGAAATGCACGACGAGCGGGATGCGCCCGCGCGGACCGAGCGCCGGGGGACCGTAGAGACAGAAGTGCCGATCGAGAATGTCCGCATCGCGTAAGGCATGGCGGGCGAGAAATGCCGTTCGCGCCCGGCGCGCGGTGGATCCGCCGATATCGCCCCACGAACCGCCGCCGTCCGCGGGCGGCCCGAACGCCGCCGCCGACACCGTGACCTCGGGATTGCGGGCGAGTGCCGCATAAAGATCGGTGAAATACCGATTGAGCCCGCCCGGCGCCGCCCCGAACCATTCGGAACCCGTCATATGCACCCGGAGAGTCTCGGGCCCTTTCGTCACCGCGGCCCCCTACTCCAGGCAATGCTGCGTCGAACCAGGCGGGGCCGCGGCGAACCGGTCGGGTCGAACTCGCTTCCCGCGCAATAGTCTATGGGACGCGCGGAATTTTTCACGCGGTCCGCGAAATGCCGAATCCCATTCGCCCACAACGGACTAGCCGGTATTTTCCCGAACTGCACAAGTGGCCGATTCTCAGGAACGTACGGTAGATTCACTCCCGAGTTCGTGCTCGGCACGGGCGACCCGCGGGGGCTGGCGGGAGGACTGACAGTGGGCATCCACGGTTCCGTGGCCGAGCAGGCCCGGCTCGACGAGGGCGAGTTGCGGGTCCTCGTGGAAAACGGTGAGTACTGGCTGCGCAATCGCGGCGATATCGCGATGATGGTGATGACCGTCGAACGGCTGCGCGCCCGCTGGCCGCGGGCCCGGATCGGGGTGCTCACCCATCAACCGGCCATCCTGCGCGCCCTGCTGCCGACGGTCGAACCGATCTCCGGGCCGGACTGGGACTGGCCCGCCGACGATCTGCGCGGCCGGGTGACCCGAACGGCCGCAACGAAATTGGTCGCTCCGCTGGCGCTGCGCTGGCGTGCGGCCACCGACGGCCCCAAGGATCGCGTCCGGGCCGCGCTCGCCGACCGGCGCGAGCGCGCGGACGCCGGACCGGGGGATACGGATGTCTTCCCGGTCCGGATCCCACCCGCCGCCGAACGGGCATCGCTGGTGTTGGCGCTCGGCGGCGGCTACCTCACCGATGTGGACCGGTACCAGGCGCATCGCACCCTGGATCTGCTCGATTACGCTGCCGCACAGGGCATTCCGACCGCCCTGCTCGGTCAGGGCATCGGTCCGCTGCACGATTCCGGTCTGCTCGACCACGCCAGGAAGGTGCTGCCCTCGGTCGATCTCGTCGCCGTGCGCGAGAGCAGGCGCGGGCCCGGACTGCTGACCGGCCTCGGCGTCGATCCGGAGCGCGTCATCGTGACCGGTGACGACGCGGTCGAATTCGGCTACCGGCTGCGCGACGCCAGAATCGGCGCGAATCTGGGCCTGTGCCTGCGGGTCGCGGATTACGCACGGGTGAGCGACGCGGCGCGGGCCATGCTCGGCACCGTGGTGCGGCGGATGGCGAGCGAACTCGACGCGGGCATCGTCCCGCTCATCATCTCCGAATACGCCTCGGAGGACCGGCGCTGCACGCTGCCGCTGCTGGACGGCTCGGTGCGCGCGCTGCCCGCCGTCGGGCGCGGCGGCACCGCGCGCGATGTCGCCCGCCAGGTGGCCGACTGCCGCCTGCTGGTCACCAGCGCGTATCACCTCGCGGTTTTCGCGCTCTCCCAAGGGATTCCGGCGGTCGGCATCACGGTCTCGGAGTACTACGACGACAAATTCCACGGCCTCGCGCAGATGTTCGGCGCCGGGCTGCGGGTGGTGCATCTCGATTCCGCCGCATTGGAATCGGAGCTGTCCGCCGCCGTATCGGCGGTGTGGGACGAGGCGCCCGCGGTGCGGGATGCATTGCAGCAGAAGGCTCTCGAGCAAATCGAGGCCAGCCGCGCCACACTGGCCAGGGTGTGCGGGCTCGTCGAGGAGCGGGCCGGGAACAAACCTTGCGGCCCGCGTAACGAAGGGCCCGCGAACGCCGCTAATTGAACATACGGCTCGCGGCGAGAAATACCGAGGCTAAGGGGCTGACCGTGACCACACTGTCGGTGTGCGTACCCGCGTACAACGCCGAGCGGACCCTGGAGACCACGCTGCGCTCGATGCTCGACCAGGACGCGGATTTCGAACTGCTGGTCTTGGACAATGCCAGCTCCGACGCCACCGGCGAGATCGCCCGCTCGGTCGCGGATCCACGAATCCGGGTGCTGCGCAACGATATCGTGCTGACCATCGGCGACAACTGGAACAGGGCGATCGCCGCGAGCACCGGCGAGCTGGTGAAGGTGGTGTGCGCCGACGATGTGCTGCGCCCCGGCGCGCTGGCGGCGCAGCTGGCGGTGATGGCCGATGATTCGATCGCCATCTCGGCGGGCCGGTTCGAGGTGATCGGCGAGTCGGACGAACTACTGGAGACCGGGCTCGGCCTGGCCGGCCTGCTCGGCATGCGGACCCCGAAGACGTTGGCGCGCACCATCGTCCGGCGCGGACCGGCCGAATTCGGCCCGACGGCCGCCGCCATGTTCTATCGCGAGCACTTCGACAAGGTCGGTGGCCTGCGCGGCGATCTGGTGTTCCCGATGGATGTCGACCTCTTCGCCAGGGTCGCATCCTTCGGCATGTTCTACGGTATGACGGAAATCCTTGCCGCATGGCGTAATTCGTCGTTCAACCTGTGCAGCCGGACCTCCACCGTCAGCAAGCTGACCGATATGCTGCGCTTCCACCACCGCATCGCGGCGGACTATCCGGAGCTGGTCGGCCGGGGCGACGTGCTGGCGGGCGACGCCCGGCTGGTCGGCGCCGCACTGCATCGGCTGCGGGTGCGCACCATCGCCACCGTGCGCAACCGCCCCGATCTGCTGTGAAGCGAATTACCCTGTGACTCTTAGATACTCCAGAGCGGCCCGTACGTCATCACGGTGTCGCCGGTCGAGCCGACCACCCGGACCCACGGTCGGATGGTGGTCCGGCCGAGCACACCGCTGACGGTGCCGTGGAAACCGGACATCCGGATGAACCCCTCGGCGCCGGAGACATCGCCGCCCGCGCACTCGATATCCTTGATGCCGGGCCCGAAGCCGACCTGCAACTGAACGCCGAGCGTCGGAATGACATTGGTGAGATCGGCCTTCAAACCGTCGGCGCCGCCGAGTTCGAACTCCAGACCCGGCGTCGACCAGTTGAAGGTGAGGTTGCCGTTGAGCGTCGCCGGATAGCCGACCTCGTAGCCGATGGTGATGTGCCCGGCCCAATCGTCCGCGCGCGGCCCGGTGATGTGGAATGCGGCCTTGCCGCTGTGAAACCACTCGCGGGTCAACGGGTTTCCGTCCAGCGGCGGCACGAAATCGATGCGGGTGTCCTGCTGGACCGCCTCGATGGTGCGCTCGCCGTGATCGACGACGATGTTGCTGCTGTCGATGGCCGCGTTCGCGGTTGCGTTGCCGAATCCGATATCACCGCCGAATCCGATGCCGCCGCCGAGGGCGATGCCGGACGCCACGATCGAGGCCAGCGCGGCCATCCGCATCGCCGTCGGCCGGTGCCCGCCCGCCCGGTCGTCCGCCGCCCACCGGTGACGGAGTTGATCGGTATCCCTCATCAAATAACCCCTGTCGTGAATGTGCCGAACCCTTGTGTGCCGGGCGCGATTCGCGCGCTCGACGCCCGCTCCCCTTCGAATTTCCGAGGGCACCAAGCATTTCCATGGTTGACGACAATGCGGTATCCGGTAAATGAACAATGTCACGTCAAGTAATGATCGGTTTGCTGGTTAATTCCCGGCCGGTCGGAATGGTGAATCACCCGCAACTACGTTTCTGATTTCGGCCCCGCCGCGTCATCGATCAGCCAGCGGCCGTGTAGCCCCGGAAAGTCCGCGCGCACCTCCTCCAGTAGATCGGGCAAGGTCAACAGGACGAGATCCGGTGTGGCGGCCAGGAGCTCGTCCGGTCCGATGATGGGGATATCGGTGCCCGGCATACGCCGTCCCCGTTTTGCTGGTGCGGCGTCGGCGACCGCCCCGATCAATCCCCGATGAATTCCCGCACGGCTGAATACCGCGACCGCGCGCGAGGCGGCGCCGTACGCGTAAACGCGGTTTCCGCGCGCTTTTTCATATTCCAGGCGCTCGCGCAATGCGGTCGCGTGCATATCGGCGGCGCATTGGAGTTCGCGCGCGGCGGCCGGCTGGGTGAACGGCGCCTCGGCGGCGCGAATCGCGCGGACCGATTCGTCGGATTCGTGTGCGCCGTGCCTGGCGGCGACGAGCACCGTCCCGCCGTACAGATCGAAGGTCCACCCGGTGACGACGGTCATTCCGGCAACCATCAGCAATCGCTGCAGCGCATCCAGCGAATAGTAAGCAAAGTGCCCGTGCCGCAATGCGTTCCACTGCCGTGCCGCGACGATGGTGGCAAACGAGTGGTATTGGATGAGTAGCAGCCCGCCGGGCGCGGTCGCCTCTGCCCGCGCCGCCACCGCCGCGCGCTGGTCAGCGTGGTGCATGAGGCCGAAGCAATCGATGACGACATCCGCATCGCGAGCCGTCGTCGCGAAGCCGCGCCGGGTCAGCAACGGCAGCCAGCTGCCGCCGTGCGGGCTGCCGAACTCGCGCACCGAGCCGCCGCGCAGCAAACCCGAGGCGGCGACCCGGCCCACCGCGTCGGCCGCCTGATCCCGCAGCGCCCGCGGTTCGACCCCGCGCGGCTCACGGGTGACGGTGTCGTCCTCGGCCAGCTGGGCCAGCCCGCATCCGGCACATAGCCGCATCCGCAACGGATGCGCCGTCTCATCGGGGTGAACGGCCGTCGCCGCAGGCGGAAAATGGTCTGCCGCCGGCACTTTCCCGAGATCGAGCACCGTATGCAGTTCGGCGGAGCCGCAGGCGCGGCAGGTCGGCGCGGACACGACGCGGGCCGCTCAGTACGCGCCCTCGCCGCGGGCCACCGCGCCGATGGTCTTGGCGATGAGGAGCAGGTCCAGCACCATCGACCAGTTCTCGACATAGGAGAGATCGAGTCGCACGGAATCTTCCAGCGACAGGTCGGATCGTCCGCTCACCTGCCACAGCCCCGTGACGCCCGGCTTCACCAGCAGTCTGCGCCGCATCTCGCCGTCGTAGCTGGCCACCTCGCGCCGCACCTGCGGGCGCGGGCCGACGACGCTCATCTCACCGCGCAGCACGTTGATGAACTGGGGTAGCTCGTCGAGGCTGAACTTGCGGATGATCCGCCCTACCCGGGTGACCCGCGGGTCATCCTTCACTTTGAAGAAGAGCGGATTGCCGCCGTTGGTCTCGATCAGCGAGTTGATGTAGCGGTCCGCGTCGACGTACATGCTGCGGAACTTGATCATGCGGAACGGCTTGCCGCCCAAGCCGATTCGCTCGGATAGGTAGAACACCGGGCCGGGGCTGGTGAGTTTGACCGCCAGCGCGATGCCCGCGAGGGTGGGTGCGATGGCGAGCAGTACGAGCGCCGCGAAGCAGATGTCGAACAGCGCTTTGCCGGTCGACTTGGCCCGGTCGTACTGCGGTTTCGCGATGTGCAGCATGGGCATTCCGGCGACCACCCGATTGGTGAGCCGGGTGCCCGCGACATCGATGACGCCGGGCGCGACGATCAGTTCGACCCCGAGTGGATCGAGTTCCCATGCCATTCGCCGGAATTCGACGGGACCGAGGTGTTCGGTCGCGGTCACCGCCACGGTGTCGGCCCCGCTGCGGCGTACCGCGTCGAGCACCGAGCGGTCGTCACCGACCACCGAGAAGGTGTGGCCTGAAGCCTGGAATTCGTATTGCGCTGTGCCGCCGGGCGCTTCGGGAATGCAGACGCCGACCACCCGGTAACCGGAGGCGGGATCGCGGGAGAAGGCCGTCGCCATGGCGTGCGCCGCCTCCGGACTGCCGACCACCAGCACCGAGCTGCGGTATTCGCCGCGGCCGCGCCGGGACCGCGCGTGCAGCCGCCAGGCGAAGCGGCTACACATCAGGCCGAGCAGGCCGAGCGGCAGCGCGATCGCCAAATATCCACGGGCGAACTCGATCTGGAAGATCAGCGAGAGGATGGCGATGAGGCCGAACAGTCGCATGGTGGCGGCGACGAGGCGGCGGTATTCCTCGGCCCCCGAGCCGACCACCTGGGGGGAGCGGGTGCTGCCCGCGGCGAGGAAGGCCGACCAGGTGAGCGCGAGCGCGAGCGACACCACCGTGTAGCCGACCTCGTAAGGTAGGTGCCAGGCCAGTGGCGGCGCCGCGGGCCCGCCGAACCTGATCAGCTGTGCGAGCCCGACCGCCAGCGCTATCACGACGAAATCGGTTGCGGCCAAGCGCTTTACATACTCGGTCTGCCATCGTTCCCGCGCGGGACGCGGCAGCACCCGCGGTGGTCGCGCGATATCCAGATCGTCGTTGTCGGCGAGCTCGAAGCTCATTGCACACGCACCTCCCCCTATGGAAAGTGATTCCTCTCCCGATCCCCATCGACCGGACCCGCGGCCTGCGTTCGGCCGCCCGGGGTGCTCGTAGTTTCGGCGGCCAGAACGCGATTGTTACAGAACACAATGGGTTTCACATGCGGAATCGCAAGGTACACAAGGTATTCCATGTGATAACCGATAAAGGGGCGGTCGGTTTTGAACCGGTCTCGCCCCCATTGTCGCGGCGGTGTCGGTCCAGGTCGGCGGGTGCGGCGGCGGGCGATGGCCGATGCGCGCCACCAACGGCATGATTTGCCGCCGAAATGCTACCAACCGGAATTCGTTGAAAGTGGTCCGAAAATGTCTCCCGGGCAGGGGATTTCACCTACCCGACAGGTAGCCGTAGTTGTAACGTCTCACTGGGTCGGGCCGAACTCTCCAGCATCGGCGGGCAATAAGCCGCCGATCGTCTTCACGGCAGAAGGTGGGGCCATTCGTGCGATGTCGACTGTGTGAATCCGAGCGGTTGGCGAGCGTTCTCGATCTCGGTGCGACGCCGCCATGCGAGAAGTTCCTCGGGGCGGACGAGCTGGACCGTCCCGAGACGACTTTTCCGCTGCACTTGCAGGTGTGCCAGGACTGTCTGCTGCTACAGATTCCGGCATTGATCACCCCGGAGGAAACTTTCACCGAATACGCCTATTTCTCGTCGTATTCGGATAGCTGGGTGCGGCATGCGGAAACCTTCGTCGGGCAGGCGGTCCGGCGGCTCGGATTGGACGGTGACTCGTTCGTCGTCGAGGTGGCCAGTAATGACGGCTATCTGCTACGGCATGTGGTCGCGGCCGGAATTCCCTGCCTCGGCATCGAACCTTCGGTGAACGTCGGCGAGGCCGCGCGGGCGGCGGGCGTGCCGACCGAGACCGTCTTCCTCACCGAGGAGACCGCGCGCCGGATCCGCAGCGCGCACGGCGCGGCCGACCTGGTGGTGGCCAACAATGTCTACGCCCACGTACCCGACCTGCGCGGCTTCACCCGCGCGCTGCGCACCCTACTGGCCGATGACGGCTGGCTCTCGATCGAGGTGCATCATGCGCTGAATCTGTTGCGGCTCGGGCAATTCGACACCATCTACCACGAGCACTTCCAGTACTACACGGTGCTGGCCGCGCAACGCGCCTTGGCCACCGCGGGTTTGACGGTCGTCGACGTGGAACAGCTGCCGACACACGGCGGTTCGCTGCGCCTGTGGGCCCGGCCCGATCCGGTGGCGAGCGCGCCGAGCACCCAGGTGTGGGCGGTGCTGGAGTTGGAGGCGCAGGCCGGATTGCACCGCGCCGACGGCTATCTCGAGCTGCGCCCGCGCGCCGAGGCGGTGCGCCACGAACTGCTGCGCTTTCTGCTCGACTGCAAGGCGAAGGGTAAGCGGGTGGTCGGTTACGGCGCGCCGGGCAAGGGCAATACGCTGCTCAACTACTGCGGTATCCGGCCGGATCTGCTCGAATACACGGTCGACCGAAACCCCTATAAACACGGAAAGTTCACACCGGGCGCCAGGATTCCGATCCATCCGGTAGAGCGGATCGATCTGGACCGGCCCGATGTCGTGCTGGTGCTGCCCTGGAATCTGGAGCGGGAGATCACCGCGCAATTGCGGCATATCGGTGAGTGGGGCGCGGAACTGGTGTATCCACTGCCCGCCCTGCATCGCGCCGAATGGCCGGACAACGCGCCGATCGAAATTATCACGGGGAGACACGCACGATGAAAGTTGTCCTGTTCTGCGGCGGTTACGGCATGCGGATGCGCGACGGCACCGACGATATGATTCCGAAACCGATGCAGCTGGTGGGGCCGCGGCCCCTGCTATGGCATGTGATGCGGTATTACGCGCATTACGGTCACAAGGATTTCATCCTATGCCTCGGGCACGGCGCCGAGCACATCAAGAACTTTTTCCTCACCTACGAGGAATCGGTCTCCAACGATTTCGTGATCCGGGACGGCCGGGTCGAATTGTTGCGCACCGATATCAGCGACTGGTCGATCACCTTCGTCGACACCGGCGTGGAATCGCCGATCGGCGAGCGGCTACGCCGGGTGCGCCCGCATCTGGCCGGCCAGCGGTACTTCCTGGCCAACTACGCCGATGTGCTCACCGACGCGCCCCTGGACGAGATGATCGCGAAATTCACCGCCTCCGGTATGGCCGCATCGATGATGGTGGTGCCGCCGCAATCCTCGTTCCACTGCGTGGACCTCACCCCGGCGGGCGAGGTGAAGGAGATCTTACCGGTCGCGCGAATGCCGTTGTGGGAGAACGGCGGATACTTCGTGCTCACCCAGGAGGTATTCGATCTGCTGCCGCCCGGCGGCGATCTGGTCGCCGACGCCTGCGGTGTACTCGCCGGGCAGGGCCGGTTGTTCGGATACCGGCACCTGGGCTTCTGGAAACCCGCGGACACCTTCAAGGAACGCGCCGAACTCGATATGGGCTACCGGACCGGTCAGCGGCCCTGGATGGTTTGGGAGCGGGTGTGATTCGGCTGACCACCGGGCGCGTCACCGAGATCGCCGCGCTCGGCGCGCACTGCGACGATATCGCGATCGGCATGGGCGGCACCCTGCTCACCCTGGCCAGGGCGCATCCGCGGCTGCGGGTTCGGGCGCTGGTGCTGTGCGGCGCGGGCACCGAGCGGGAGAACGAGGAGTGGGCGGCGCTGGAGGCGTTCTGCCCGGGCGCGCACGTCGAACTGACGGTGCTCGACCTGCCGGACGGCCACACCCCGGCGCACTGGGACCGGGTCAAGCGCGCGCTGAATACCTTTCGGCGCCAGACCAATCCGGATCTGGTGTTCATGCCGCAACCCGGTGACGCACACCAGGACCACCGCCTGCTCGCCGAGCTGGTACCCACCGAATTCCGCGATGAGCTCACCCTCGGTTACGAAATACTCAAATGGGAGACCGATACTCCCGCGCCGACCGTATTCCAGCCGCTTCCCGTCGATCTGGCCGAGGAGAAGGCCAGGCTGCTGCTGAAACACTATCCGTCCCAAGCAGATCGGGCGTGGTTCGACGCCCAGTCCTTCCTGGGGCTGTCGCGGCTGCGCGGGGTGCAGTGCCGCGCGCCGCACGCCGAGGCGTTCGTACTCGCCAAGGCCACCGTCGATTTCGGAGGAAAGTGAGATGCGGGTTCTCGTCACCGGACATCAGGGTTATCTAGGCACCGTCATGGTTCCGGTGCTGCGCGCGAGCGGGCACGAGGTGGTCGGCCTGGACAGCGGATTCTTCGCCGAGTGCGTGCTGGGGGCGTTACCTGGTGAGCCGCCGGGGCTCGCGGTCGACCTGCGTGATGTCACCGCCGAACAGCTCACCGGATTCGACGCGGTGGTGCATCTGGCGGCGTTGTCCAACGATCCGCTCGGCGCGCTCGCGCCCGAAATCACGTATGAGATAAACCATCACGCCTCGGTGCGGCTGGCCCGGCTGGCGAAGGCGGCCGGGGTCCGGCGCTTCCTGTACGCCTCGACGTGTTCGGTCTACGGCGCGGCGGGGGATGGGCTGGTCACCGAATCGGCTCCGCTGCGCCCGATCACACCGTACGCCGAGAGCAAGGTCCGGGTGGAGGACGATGTCGCGGCGCTCGCGGATGCCGATTTCTCGCCCGTATTCCTGCGCAACGCAACGGCTTTCGGATTCTCGCCGCGGCTGCGCGCGGATATCGTGCTGAACAACCTGGTCGGTTACGCGGTGCTCACCGGCGAGGTGAAGGTGCTGTCCGACGGCACGCCGTGGCGGCCGCTGGTGCATGCCCGCGATATCGCCGCCGCCTTCGCGGCCTGCCTGTCGGCCCCGGCGGAGGCGATTCACTGCCGCGCCTTCAATATCGGCACCGAGCACAACAATCTCACCGTCGCCCAGATCGCGCTCGCGGTGGTGGACGCGGTGCCCGGCGCCAAATTGGTGATCACCGGCGAAACCGGCGCCGACCCGCGCTCATACCGAGTCGACTTCACTGCTGCCAGAAAGGCTTTGGGCTTCCGCGCGCACTGGACCGTCGCGCAGGGCGCGGCCGAGCTCTACTCGGAATACCGGGCCCGCGGCCTGACCGCCGCCGACTTCTTCCATCGCTTCACCCGGCTGGCGCATCTACAGAGCCTGCGCGACACCGGTGTGCTCGACGCGCGAATGCGCCGGGTCACGGCGGATCCGGCGGTACCGGCCAGGAGTTGACGCGCACGCGAAGCGACTTCGCCCGGGCGGCAATCCGCGGCGTGCGGATGCTCGCCACGGATTGTGCCCGCTGCCATGGGATTACGCCGCGAGCGGCGGGTAAAGCGCTGTGAGTTCCTGGAATACGGCGGCGTTGAACGCGAAGGCGCGCTGCGCCTCCTCGAGTACCCGGCCCTGTTCGGCGGCGTCGAAGCGGAGGTTGTCCAGCGCCTCGCGGTATTCGCGTTTGAAAGCCGCCGGGTTGCCGATATTTTCGAAGACGTAGAAGCGCACACCGTCGCCGCGCTTGGGCAGGTTCCACTGCTTCTCGGCGGAACCGCGGATGATCTGCCCGCCCGACAGATCGCCGAGGTAGCGGGTGTAGTGGTGCGCGATGAACCCGGCGGGCCAGTCGCGGGCGCATTCCTCGATGCGGGCGGCATATGCCGCGGTCGCCGGGAGCGGCGTCAGCTCGGCGCGCCAATCCGGGCCCGCGAGGTGGGCGAGATCGCGCTCGAGCTCCGGGGTGCGGGCGAGTTCGGCGCGGATGAACGGGGCCGCGACGGTGTTCGCCGCGAGGCGCGCGGAGTTCGCCTCGAGCGCGCGGTACACGAACCACAGCTGACCACTGAGCGCGATATAGGCGTCGATGCCCAGCTTCCCGCCGAGCAGATCGCCGACGAAGCTGGAGTTCTCGGCGTCGGAGTGCTGCTGTTCGGTGGCGGTGCGCAGGAGCGTGGAGAACGGAACCGTCTCCGTAAGCGTGTCCGACATTTTCGACTACCACCTCACCTGAATCGCCACTGCTGAATCACCATCGCCACCCGGGCAGCCCGACAACTTTGGCTACCCTAATCAGCTACTGACGACGATACGGTCGCGGTCGGGACCGGGCATCCATCAAAAGGTGTAAAAGCCGGTCCACCCTTCGATCAAAACCGGCTTCTACGTGCGCATTTGGCTTTGTGAGGCCGATCACCGAGTGTGCGGAGGTCCACCGTGTGCGGGCTCGTGCGCCGGAACGCGCCCTTGGTCCCGCCAGGTCGGCCGTGGTAGAACTCGTTCTAATTCTGCCGATGGGAGTGTCCGGTGCGCTACGGAATCGTCTTGTTCACCAGCGATCGGGGCATTACGCCCGCCGATGCGGCGTTGGCCGCCGAACGGGCCGGATTCCACACCTTCTACGTACCCGAACACACCCACATTCCGGTCGTGCGGGCGGCGGCGCACCCGCGCACCGGCGACGCCACCCTGCCCGACGATCGCTACCTGCGCACCCTCGACCCGTGGGTCGCGCTGTCCACCGCCGCCGCGGTCACCGACCGGATCGGCCTGTCCACCGCCGTCGCGCTGCCCGCCGAACACCACCCGATCACGCTGGCGAAGACCATCGCCAGCCTCGATCACCTGTCCGGCGGCCGGGTAAGTCTCGGCGTCGGATTCGGTTGGAACACCGATGAACTCGCCCATCACGGGGTGCCCGCGGGCCGCAAGCGCGCGGTCCTGCGCGAACACCTCGATGCCATGCGGGCCATCTGGACCGACGAACAGGCTTGCTACGCGGGCGAATTCGTGACCTTCGGCAAGAGCTGGTCCTGGCCGAAACCGATCCAGAAGCGGATCCCGGTGCTGCTGGGCTGCGCGGGCACCGAAAAATCCTTCGCCTGGCTGGCCCGCAACGCCGACGGTTGGATCACCACACCCGCCGAAACCGGACTCGATACGAAAACCGAACTGCTGTACCGAGTCTGGCGCGAGCACGGGCGAACGGGCACACCGGAGGTGATCGCGCTGGCCGGACGCCACGATGCGAACCAGCTCGCGCAGTGGGCCGAATGCGGCGTCACCGAAGCGGTTTTCGGACTACCGGACCGCTCACCCGGAGACGTCCAGGGTTATCTGACTCGCCTCGCGGGCAAACTCGGCCTGGACGGCTCGTAGTCCACGCACAGCAGTCGGCTTCCTGCGCAGCGGTTGGCTTTCCACACGGAAGTCGTCTTCACACACAGCAGTCGGCTTCCCGCGCAGACAATTCAGAGATGACTGCCAGCGCGGGAAGCCGAAGCTCCGCAAACACACTCAGCGCAGGTCGCGCCTGCGGAAGGCGACTGCGCCCACCGCGATCAATCCAGCTGCGACAGCCAGCAACCAAAGCTCCGGCGCCGCGGTGAATTCCGCGCCGGGCAACTTCGGCGGATGGTTGTACGGCACCAGATCGGCGGTCCAGTGCGGCAGCCCGTTCACAGCGCCGAGCAACCAGACGATGAGGAGTGTGCTGAAGACGCCCCAGGCGACCGGCGTTAACCGCGGCGCTATTCCGTAGAGCGCCACCGTGATGCCGGTGAGCACCCAGGCGGCGGGCACCTGGACGAGCGCGGCGCCCAGCGTATCGGACAGCTTGCCCGGGACATCATCGGCCGCGATCCCGTAGACGAGTCCGAACACGGTAGCGGCGAGCAGCACCAGGAACGCCGCACCGAGCAATGCGAAACTGATATGGCTCGCGACGTATCGTGGCCTGCTCACCGCGCCGGAGAGGGTGGATTCCACCCGTTGGCTGGCCTCCTCGTCGTGCAAGCGCAGCGTCGCGGAGATCGTGTATGCGCCTGCGGCCATGGCGAGCGTGGTCATGCCGGCGGTGACGAAGGCGTCCTCCAGTGCATGCGTGCCGCCTATCCGCGTGACGACATCGCCTACGTTGGAACCCTTGTTGATCATGTCGCCGATGCTGCGGACGATCCCGCCCATCAGCGCGCCGTACAGCGCGAAGCCGATCGCCCAGACCAGCAGCGTGCCACGCTGCAACCGCCAGGCCAGCCCGGCCGGACCGGACAGCGCCGCTGCCGCCGCCGCTGGACCCGGCCGTTCGGCGACGAGCCCCGCCCCGGTATCGCGCAGGCGCAGCAGCGAATACGCACCGGCCCAAGCGATCACCGTCAGCGCGAGTAGCGGAATCAGCGTCCACCAACGGATTTCGGCCATCGGCCGCATCAGCACACACCAGCCGACCGGTGAGAACCAGGACAGCACACCGTTACCCGCGTCGCCGATGGCCCGCAGTGCGAAGGCCGCGGCCAGCGCGCCGAAGGCCATGCCGCGGGCCACCCGCGCGGTGCTGCCCGCCTGCGCGGCCACCGCGGCCACCCCGCCCCAGAGCAGACCCGATGCCGCCAGCGCCGCGCCGAATGCGAGCGCATGCGCCCCGGACACCTCGGATTTCAGCGTCACCGCGCACACGAGCCCGGTGATCAGGCAGCCCGCACCGGTCAGGATCAGTGCCGCGGTGAGTCCGGCGTAGCGGCCGATGCTGGTCGCGCCGACGAGTTCGGCGCGACCGGTGTCCTCCTCGACCCGGGTGTGCCGGATAACGGTGAGGATGGTCGCGACGGCGATCAACGTGAAGAACGGACCACCTTTCCACAGCGCCACCGCGGGCAGGTCGGTGGCGTAGAGCCGCCCGTACATCATGTGCAACGCCGGACTGTCCTGAATGGTCTTGGCGTACTGGGCGAGTTCGGCGGGTTTCCCGTCGTAGAGCTTCTTGGTGCTGGACAGATACATGATCGGCACCAGCCCGAACAGCAACGACCAGAGCGGCAACACGATTCGATCGCGGCGCAGGTAGAGCCGCAGCAGCCGACCGGTTCCGGCGAAATCGGCGGCCGTGCGCGCGGCGGGCGCGGCATAGTGCCGCCCGGCGACGGCGGTGGTCATGCCCGCACCCCCGTCGCGGAAGCCGCTGCGGCGGAACGGGTTCCGTCACCATCGCGGTCGATGTGGTAGTGCCGCAGGAACAGCTCCTCCAGAGTGGGCGGCGCGCTGGTGAGGCTGCTGACCCCGGCGTCGCCGAGCACCCGGATCAACTGGCCGAGATGTTCGCCGTCCACCTGGCAGCGCACCGTCGAGCCGTCCCGCTCGATATCCTCGACCCCCGGAATGCGCGCGAGATCGCCTGGGTCGCCGATCAATTCGGCGGTGATATTGGTGCGCGAGAGGTGCCGCATATCCGACAGCGACCCGCTCTCGACGGTGCGGCCCTCCCGGATGATGGTCACCCGGTCGCACAGCACCTCCACCTCGGAGAGGATGTGACTGGACAGCAGCACGGTGGTGCCGCGATCCTGCGCCTCCTTCACACATTCCCGGAATACCTGCTCCATCAACGGATCCAGGCCCGAGGTCGGCTCGTCGAGCAGCAGCAGCCGCACGTCGGAGGCCAGCGCGGAGATCAGCGCCACCTTCTGCCGGTTGCCCTTGGAATAGGTGCGCGCCTTCTTGCGCGGATCCAGATCGAATCGTTCGATGAGCTCGGCGCGCCGCCGCGTATTGATGCCGCCGCGCATCCGGGCGAGCAGATCGATCGTCTCGCCGCCGGAAAGCGACGGCCACAGCGTGACATCGCCTGGTACATAAGCCAATTCGTGATGCAGGCCGACCGCGTCGGACCACGGGTCGCGGCCGAGCAGCCGGGCGGTGCCGGAGGTCGCCCGCAGGATGCCGAGCAGGATCCGGATGGTGGTGGACTTACCCGCGCCGTTGGGCCCGAGGAAGCCGTGGATCTCGCCTTCGGACACCGCGAGATTCAACCCGTCGAGTGCCGTCACATGGCCGAAGGTCTTTCGGAGATCCTTGATTTCGATGACGCCGGACATTCACTCCTCCTTGGTGAGTGCGTCGAAAAGCGTTGAGTCGGTGAACATGCCCTGGGTGTACAGCTCCACTGCGGGCATGGTGAGGTCGTCGGTGACGTCGCGAATGGCCTTGCGGAAATCGATCTTTTCGCCGTTCGGGCAATGCAGTTGCATCCAGAGCAGCATCGCGCCGACATTTATCATGGTCAGATATCGTGCGCGCGCGTATTCGTCGCGGCTAGGCCTGATGGTCCCCGCATCGAGACCCATTCGGATGTAGCTCAGCGAATCGTCGACCAGGTGGTCGAAGAACGAGATCGCCGCGGGCCCACCCGCCTGCAGCGCGCGCAGCAGGTAGGCCACCATCGGTCCGTACACCTCTACCTCGGCCATCGAGGAGAGGAGGCCCTTGGTGCGATTGAGCTCGTTCATCGCCTTGAGTTTCTCGTCGCGAATCAGTTGGAGCACTCGCTCGTCGCAGGCGGCCCGCAGGCCGTCCTTGGACCCGAAGTGGTGGTTGACCAATCCGGGCGAGACCTCGGCCGCCTTCGCGATGGCGCGCACGCCGACCTGGAATCCCTGCTCGCCGAAGACCTCGATCGCGGCATCGCGTATGCGCGCCGCGGTATTCAGATCGTCGGCGGATCCTTGCGATAGGGGCTCTCGGTTAAACACACGTTCAGTATATTAAACACCCGTTCAAACGCCAGCAAGAGGGTTGTCCGATTCGTGTCCTGGCGAAGTCGGCCAGATATCTCCCGGCTATGGTCGAGGACATGGCCGAAGACATCGCGACCCGGACATCGACGACGGCAGATCACCTTCGCGCGGCACTCGACGGACCATGGGCGGCGGTCCGCGAGGAGGCCAGGACCCAGCTCGCGGGCGACCGGTTCATCGGCGATCCCTACCTCGACTACCGGGCCGCACGTGCCCGGGTGCTGGAACAGATGCGGGCCGTCGCGACGCTCGGCTACGCCGAACGCGGCTTCCGGCGCGAGCATGGCGGTACCGGCGAACCCGGCGCCGCGGTGGTCGCATTGGAGATGCTGGCCTACTGCGACCTCTCGCTGTGGGTGAAATGCGGTGTGCAATGGGGACTTTTCGGCGGCGCGGTGGAAAATCTCGGCACCGAGCGGCATGCCGATTACGTCAAGCGGCTCATCTCACTCGACCTGCTCGGCTGCTTCGCGATGACCGAATCCGGGCACGGCAGCGATGTGGCGAATCTGGAGACCACCGCCACCTACGACCCGCAGGCCGGGGAGTTCGTCATCCACACGCCGACACCGTCCGCGCGCAAGGATTACATCGGCGGCGCGGCCGAACACGCAAGGATGGCAGCGGTTTTCGCGCAGCTCATCACCCAGGGCGAGCGGCGCGGCGTGCACTGTCTGCTGGTGCCGATCCGCGACGAGCACGGCGCCGACCTGCCCGGCGTCACGACCTCCGACGACGGTCTCAAGGGCGGCCTGCCCGGTGTCGACAACGGGCGCATCGTCTTCGACAACGTCCGGGTGCCGCGGGAGAACCTGCTCAACCGCTACGCCGATGTGGCGCCCGACGGCACGTACAGCTCGGCCATCGAGAACCCGAGCCGCCGATTCTTCACCACCCTGGGCACTTTGGTGCGCGGCCGGGTCAGCGTCGGCGGCGCGGCGGCCGCGGGGGCGCGGGTGGCGCTGAGCATCGCGGTCCGCTACGCGCTGAAGCGCCGCCAGTTCGCCGATCCCGATACCGGGGCCGAGACGCTGCTGCTGGATTACCGCAGTCATCAGCGCAGGTTGTTGCCGCTGGTGGCCAAGTCGTACGCGTACGCCTTCGCGCAGAACGATCTGGTGCGCCGCATGCACCTCGTGCAGACCGGACAGGATCTCGATCCGGGCGCGCAGCGCGCGCTGGAGAAGCGGGCCGCCGGGTTGAAGGCCGCGCAGACACGGCATGCGACCCGGGCCATTCAGGAATGCCGCGAAGCCTGCGGCGGCGCGGGCTATTTGACGGAGAACCGGCTGGTGACGCTGAAGGCCGACACCGATGTGTTCACCACCTTCGAGGGCGACAACGTGGTGCTCACCCAGTTGGTGGCCAAGGAGCTGCTCACCGCGTACTCCGACGAGGTCCGCGATCTCGACGCGCTCGGCTGGGTGCGGTTCGCCGCGACCATGGCCGGTGATGTGGTGCGCAAGCGGTCCGGCGTGCGTCAGCTCATCCAGACCATGCGCGACGGCGCGAAGGACACCGTCGACGAGGGCGATCTGTCCCGCCGGCCGGTGCAGTTGCAGCTGTTCGCCGACCGGGAGGACTACCTGCTGCGCACCGCCGCGCACCGGCTGCGCGCCCGCGCGAAAGACACCGGACCTTTCGAGGCGTTCGACAACGCGCAGGACCACATCCTCGCCGCGGGCGCCGCGCACATCGATCGACTGGTGCTGGAAGCCTTCGTCGAGGGTATCGCCGGCATCGCCGACCCGGCCGCCCGCGACCTCGCCGAAACGGTGTGCGATCTGTTCGTTTACACACTGCTGGAAGAGAATTCGGCCTGGTACATCATGCACCGGTTCATGTCGGTCGAGCGGGCCAAGGCGGTGCGCCGCGGCGTCAACGAACTGGTGGACCGGTTGCGTCCCGACGCGCTGACCCTCGTCGAGGGACTCGGCGTGCCCGAATACATGCTGCGCGCGGCCATGCTCGACGACGCGAGCGTCTACGAGCGCAGCTGAAGCCGCTTCTCCCGACGTGCTGTCGCTCGTCGACGGGAAGACCGTGCCGCGCGGCTACGGTCGCGAGTGAGCAACCCGGCCCTTGTCGACAGCCGTGTGGAGCACCCCGGCCAGCCAGCACAGCGCGGTGGTCAGCGCGATGGCCGCGGCCGCGCCGCCGACGATATCGGTGGGCAGGTGGTATCCGAGCCCGATCATGCCGATAGCGACGAGCGCCAACGCCACCACAGTGAGCCCGAGCGCCGCCAACCCGGCCCGCGCTGAATCCGTCAATAGCACGAATGCCGTTGCGACGGCGACCAATTGGACGGTGTGCCCGCTCGGGTACGCGAGGTAGTCGTGCAGCGGCCGCACCCAGAGCGGTTTGAGCAGGAAGGTATTGATCGCCACGGTCAGCTCCGGCGCGATCAGCATGGTCGCCGCAGCCCACCACCGGCCGCGATAAGCGAACCACGCCGCCGCGGCGACGAGCAGCGGCAGCACGATATAGCCGTCGCTCGGGATCACCAGCGCGTGCAGTACGCCGGGATGCGCGTCGAGCGCCGAGTGCACCGGCTCGGTGACCGCGCGATCGGCCGCGGTCGGGCCGCCGTCGGCGGGGAAGGTGGCCGGTAACGCGACCGTCACCGCGGCGCCGGCCGCGACCGTCCCGGCCGCGACCACCGGGGTCGGCTGTCGCTGTTTCACCGGACGACCATAGCGTTTCCTGTCATGCCCGCAGAATTACGGGCGCGATTACCGAAACCGCGGTCGCCGGACGCGCAGCTCTACCAATTGCTCCGAATATCGCGTCGCCGCAATGCTTTTCTACTCAGATTTCACGAAAGCGCCTGTATGGCAAGTATTTGCTATACCGACGGCCGCCGACTCGAACGAGAAGTGCCTGCGCCGACCGGGAAAACGAGCCTGCATCGATTCCGCTGCCGGGGCCGTGTGGCTTGGTATTGTCGTTCTGGAGCGATCGCGCGGTGAACCGCGCGAATCGAAGGTTCGGCTCGCGCCCGGATGCAGTTGATGCATGGGATGTTTCGCGGCGACCGGGCGCGTGGGTGCAGTGAGAGGGACAGCGATGGTTGATCGGAATTACGGATTGCAGCTGCCCGTGATATCCCGAAATACTCAGCCCGGTAGTGCCGCCCACCATTTGCCCGTGCTCGTCGGACGCGACGGCGAATTGGCCGAGCTGGCCGAACTGCTTGCCGGATCCGGTCCCCGGCTGCTCACCGTGACCGGCACGGCGGGCGTCGGCAAGAGCAGGCTGGCGCGAGCCGCCTTGTGCGGCAAGGAATTCGATGGCGCTCGGAATACTCCCGTCGACCTCGCCGAGTGCGCCGATCGCGCCGCGGCCTGGAATGCGGTGCTCGCGGCGGCGGGCGGCCGCCCACTCGGCATCGTGCGGCCGGTGGCCGGTGTTGACTCGACCCTGGCGCTGCTGGCCGCCCGGCTCCGGGACGCACCGGCAATCCTGTTGCTGGACAACTGCGATCGCCTGATCGAAGCGATCTCGGCCGATGTGGCCGCCCTACTCGACCGCTGCCCGCGCCTGGTGATCGTCGCGACCAGCCGGGCGCCGCTGCACCTGCGCGGGGAACATATAGTCCGGGTGCGGCCGCTGCCCGGCGAAAGCGGCGACGGCGACTACTACCCGGCCGCCTCACCCGCCGCGCGGCTGCTGCTGGACAGCATCGACAGCCACTATCGCGGGCTCGCCGCACTGGCCGACCGTCTGGTGCTCGACGATATCGTCCGCGAATTGGACGGTGTGCCACTGGCTTTGGAGCTCGCCGCGGGCGCGATCGCGCGCCTCGGGCCGGTGCGCACCCTGCACCGCATCAAGGCGGGCGCCGACCTTCAGTCACCCTTTTTCGTCGACGTGCCCGCCCGGCACCGCGGCATGGACGCCGCGGTGGGCTGGGGCGTCAGCGGCCTGGATCCGGACGTTCTCGAACTGCTGCTGCGTCTTTCGCTGTTCGAGGCGCCATTCGATCTCGAGGCGGCCTGCCTGGTGAGCGTCATCGACGAGGAGCGCACCGGCGCGGCCATCGCCGAGCTGGTGGATCGCAGTCTGCTGGAAGACGATTCGGCGGCGCCCGCCACCGCCGCCTATCGCCTCTTCGCCACCGTACGCGCCTGGTGCCGCCGCGTGCTGGCCGCGGAACCCGAACGCGCGGAACGGATTCGGTGGGCACACGTGGACCGCCTCTGCCGGCTGGCCACCGTGCTCGGCCCGGCGCTGCGGCGCGACGGCGAGCGTGCGGGGGCGATGGCGAAGGCGGGCGCACGAATCGCCGACCTGCTCGCGGCGCTGCATCACCTGCTGGAAACCGGCCAGCCCGAGCGCGCCGTCGCGGCCGCCGCCCGGCTGGAACCGGTGTGGGTGGCGCACGGCTATCTGGCCGAGGTGGAATCGCTGCTGGCGCGCACCCTGCGCACGGACGAACTCGGCGGCGCGTCGGCCGCGCTGTGCCGTCAGGTGCTCGGGATCTGGGCGCTGCGCACCGCGCGGCTGCATCGCTCGGTCGAACTGCTCACCGATGCCGTTGCCGGACACCGGAATTCGGGTGACCCGGTAGGCGCGGCCGGATGCGCGGTCGTCCTGGGTACCGCGCTGTGCATGCTCGGCGACGATGACGGCGCGCGCAGGCATCTGCGATCGGCCGCCCTGCGGGCCGACCGGCTGTCCGAGGAACTCGTAGGCTGGCTGGAGGTGGCGCAGGCGATGACGGAGATCCCGCTCCCGGCCCGCCGCGACGGGACCGGATGGGCGACAGTGCGCGACCGGGTGCGCGAATTCGAGCTGCCGATCCGGCTGCCCGCGCTGTACATGCTGGCCCGCACGCAGCTCGGGCCGGAAACCCTCGACCGGGCGCTGCTGCTGTTCCGCGAGGTGCTCGGCGCCGAAGGTATCGAAGCGCATCTGCTGCCCGCGATCAACGCGCTGGAAGGTTGTGCGCTGGCCTATTTCGCCGCCGGCGGCGACTATCGGGAGGTTGCCGCGACGCTGTCCATGGCCGCACGGCACCTGCGCGAGGTGCACGCCATCCCGCCACTGGCCGCCGAGGACTGTTCGATGGCCGAACCGGATTACCGGAATGCCGTGGGGGAGGAGCGTTTCCGTGCGGTCGCCCGGCGCGGCTCGGAAATGGATCTGGCCGCCGCCATCACCTACGCGCGCTCCGCTCCGCTGCTGCGGGCACCCGACGAGTCACCGCTGGCGGCGCTCACCAACCGGCAGCGCGAGATCGCCAGGCTGGTGGCCACCGGGATGACGAACCGGATGATCGCGACCCACCTGCGCATCTCGGAATGGACCGTGGTCAATCATGTGCGCCAGGTGATGTTCAAACTCGACTGCCCGTCCCGCCTGCATGTCGCGCTGCTGGTGGAACGGGAGAGTCAACCGTTCGCCGAAACCGATCCGGCGGCGACGCCGACCGCGTGACTAGCCGGGACCGTACGTCAGCACCAGCGAGATGACGAACCACAGCACCCAGACGAACGCGACGATCATGCCGGTGGCGAGCAGGATGCGCATGAACGCCCGGCCCATATCCATATCGCCGGGCACCCGGGGGTAGAGCTTCCACGGGCTGTACCACGGCGACTCGATACGCAGCCGCGGGCTCACCTGCGCCTCGCGCTCCTTGGCCAGCCGCATCTCCTCGACATACGCCTCGGCCTGCGCCTGGTTCGGGCCGCCGTGCCACAGCGTGATGTCGATCGGGCCGAGGAAGCCCTCGTTGATCAGATCCTGCGGGGCGGGCAGATACGGCAGGATGCCGAGCCCGCGGAAGGCGACGGCGATATCGTTCGCGGTCCACAGGAACTGCTCTTCCTCGGCCAACTGCTCGAAGTACGAGCGCAACCGCGACGGATCGTCGCCGAGCACGACGTCGAAACTCGGGTCGCTCCAGGCCTGTTGGATGGTGAGCTCCGCGCCGCGCAGCGGCACCACCAGCACGATGCCGTGCACCACCCGCTGGCCGAGCCCGCGCGCGGCGAGCCAGTTGTAGAGCGCGTAGGTGTGCTCGCGGGATTTCTCCAGCGGTGTGCGCCGGTCCCGTCCCTCCAGCGCGGCCGGCTCGCCCGAGATGGTCCACGGGCCGTTCAGCGGAATCTCCAGCACGCCGTCCTGCCGCGCGACCAGCGCCTCGGCCTCGATGATCACACAGCTCGACGGCGTCCAGACGATCGCGTCGAACTGGTGCAGCCGATCCTGGTGGAACAGGCTCGCGTTGATGGTGGCGACGCCGTGCGGACTGGACGGATCCTTCCAGGTGCGCAACCAGTCGATCAGCGCCCGCTCGGCGTTGGTCCCTGCGGGGTTCTGCACTCGCACGAGCATTGTGACAGCTTATATGGGAGTCTCGCGTCTCAGCGGTCGAGACTCGCGCCTGCGGCGCATGCGCTTCGACCGCTGAGACGCGAGACGGGCCGCGAACGTCGCTCGTAAGACTCGCTCCCGGGTGGTTCGGTCGGTCGCGATCTTGCGAGGCAGTTTTACTTGGCTGCCAGCGGATCTTCGACGGCCGTCGCCGTATCGACGGGCGTGATCGGCAGTATCAGTGCGCCCGGTGCGGTGTCGGGAACCACTGGCCGGTTCGGCTTCACCGGTGAGATCCGCTGATACCCAGCGCCCAACTCCGGTCGAGGGTCAGCCTCGTTCTTGTTGGGCCAGAACGCCATTGCCCGCTCCGCCTGTGCCGTGATGGTGAGCGAGGGGTTCACGCCGAGGTTGGCCGTCACCGCCGAACCGTCCGCGACGTGCAGCCCCGGATACCCGTAGACCCGCTGATACGGGTTGACGACTCCGGTGTCGGCGCTGTCGCCGATCACGCAGCCGCCGATGTAGTGCGCGGTGGCCGGAATGTTGAACACGTCCATCACCAGCCCGTGCACATCGCCCTTCACCTTGGCGCCGAATCGCCGTCCGACGTCGTGCGCCAACGGAATCCAGGTCGGATTCGGTTCGCCGGTGCCCTGTCTGGTCTTGAGTCGCCCGCGCTTGCGGTAGGAGGTGAGCGAGTTGTCCAGCGACTGCATCACCAGCAGGATCACCGACTTCTCCGAGGCCCGGTGGGCATTGAGGCTGCGCAGGAAGACCAAGGGGTGCAACAGCATTGCCAGCAGGAAGCGCAGGAACCGGTACGCCCCGCCGTCCACGATCGGGGCCGAGAGCGGGAAGAGCGCGTTCTGGCCCGCCCCGTAGTGACAGACCTCGATATGGGTGTCGGACTCGGGATGGATCGACGAGGTGATCGCGATGCCCTCCGCGAAATCCGTACGGGTCCTGCTGACCACGTTCAAGATCGCCTCGGAGTTGCTGCGCGTCAATTCGCCGAGCCTGGGCGACAATTCGGGCAGTACCCGCTCGTCGCGCATCTTGTGCAGCAGCTTCTGGGTGCCGAGCGCGGCCCCGGCGAACACCACCTGTTGCGCGGTGAACGTCTTGCGCTGCTTGCGAATCCAGCGATCCGATCGCTCGGTGTCGATTGCGTAGCCGCCGCCAGACAGCGGCCGCACCGCGACCGCCGTGGTCAGCGGATGCACCTCTGCCCCGGCCTGTTCGGCGAGGTACAGGTAATTGGTCGTGGTGGTGTTCTTCGCGTTGTGCGGGCAGCCGGTGAAGCAGCGCGCGCAGTGCACACAGCCGCGCCTGCGCGGGCCGGCGCCGCCGAAGTACGGATCGTCCACCTCGGCGCCGGGATCGGATTCGTTGAAGAACACGCCGACATTGGTCGGGTGGAAGGTGTCGCCGACGCCGAGATCGTCGGCGATCTCCTTGATGACCTGGTCGGCCGGGGTCATCCGGGGGTTCGGCGCCACGCCGAGCATCCGTTTCGCCTGGTCGTAGTACGGCGCCAGCTCGGACTTCCAGTCGGTGATGTGCGCCCACTGCTTATCGGTGTAGAAGTTCGGCAGCGGTTCGTAGAGGGTGTTGCCGTAGATCAGCGATCCGCCGCCGACGCCCGCGCCGGAGAACACCGCGCACTTGCCGAGCACGCTGATCCGCTGGGGTCCGGTGAGTCCCAGCCGCGGCGCCCAAATCGATTTGCGCACATTCCAATTCGTGCGCGGTATGGCCTCGGCGGGCCAGCGCCTGCCCGCCTCGAGCACGCCGACCCGGTACCCCTTCTCGGTGAGCCGCAGCGCGCTGACGCTGCCGCCGAATCCGGAGCCGATCACCACCACGTCGTAGTCGAATTCGGGCATGCCTTCTCCCTCGGTCCAACGGCTCGCTTCGATTCGGGCCGATTTGGTGAGATGATTTCACACTCATTCTGTCATCTCGCCAAATGCGACAGAATTCATTTCACAACAGGGTCTACGGCGCGCGCCAGCCCTCGGCATGGACGAATTCGGCGAGTTGTTCGACGGCGAAGCGGCGTTTCGGTAGCGGCCCGCCGGGGAGCCGCCGGCCCCGAACACGGAAAAAGGCAGTGCCGCTGTGGCGGGCGATGAGCTGGTGCGGTAAGACCGGGGCTGTGCCGACCGAATCCGGGAGCGTCTTCGCCGACCGCATCCTCACCGTGCCGAACGTGCTGAGCGTGCTGCGGCTGCTCGGCGTGCCGCTTTTCCTGTGGTTGCTGCTGGTCGAGCACGCCGACGGCTGGGCGTTCACGCTGCTGGTGCTCAGCGGCGTCACCGATTTCCTCGACGGCAAGCTGGCGAGGCTGCTCGATCAGTCGTCCCGGCTCGGCGCGCTGCTCGACCCGTTCGTCGACCGGCTGTACCTGGTGACGACGCTGGCGGCGTTCGTCATTCGCGGGCTGCTGCCGTGGTGGGTCGCGGTGATCCTGGTCGGCCGCGACGCGGTGCTCACCCTCACCCTGTCGATCTATCGGCGCCGCGAGCTGTCCCCGCCCGAGGTGATCTACCTCGGCAAGGCGGCGACCTTCGCGCTGATGTCCGCCCTGCCGTGGCTGCTGGCGGGCCAGATGGATTGGGCCGCAGCGGGTTTCGGACGCGCCTTCGGCGGGGCGTTGCTGGTCTGGGGTACCGCGGTGTACGTCTGGACCGGCGCCCTCTATCTGTGGAAGGCGCTGGCGGTCGCGCGAGCGATACCGCCTGTGCCACACCACACCCGGTAATGATTAGAGTTGCGTGCAACGTTCACAACGCGAAAGGACGGCCTGTGACCCAGACCCCCGAGGATCTGCGCTACACCGAGGAACATGAATGGGTGCAGCGGATCGCCCCGAACCGGGTTCGTGTCGGCATCACCGATTACGCCCAGTCCCAGCTCGGTGACGTTGTGTTCGTGCAGCTGCCCGATGTGGACAGGGACGTGAAGGTCGGCGAGAGCATCGCCGAGGTGGAATCCACCAAGAGCGTCTCCGACATCTACGCGCCGTTGACCGCGAAAGTCGTTGCGGTGAACGAGGATCTGACCTCCGGGCCGGAGACGCTGAACACCGATCCGTACCGCGATGGCTGGCTGTTCGAACTCGAGGTGGCGGACGCCGCCGGGCTCGATGCCACACTCGGTGAACTGCTGGATGCGGCAGGTTATCAAGGAGTTATCGGGGGCTGAATCGGCCTTCCCTGTTCTACCTGCACGGGTACGCCCTGGCAGGGTACGGTCAATGCCAACAGATGTGCCGGCAGTCAGGGGCCGGAATCTAGCGACACGACAGGTCGTGTCGGCGAAGGCATCACCTGCTTGCATGGATAATCAGGTTCGAGGAGGAGAGAAACGGTGAGCGAGAACAAAGACCCGGGTTACCAGGAGACCGCGGCCGAGACGACGTCGGTCTTCCGCGCGGATTTCCTGAACGAGGTCGACGCGTCGCGCTCCGGAGAGCAGGCCGGCGAACAGCCGGTCCAAGGGGTCGAGGGTCTGCCCGTCGGCGCTGCCCTCTTGGTCGTCAAGCGGGGCCCGAACGCGGGCTCGCGCTTCCTGCTGGACCAGCCGACCACGTCGGCGGGCCGCCACCCCGACAGTGACATCTTTCTCGACGACGTCACGGTCAGCCGCAGGCATGCCGAATTCCGGCAGGACGACGATTCGTTCCAGGTTGTCGATGTGGGCAGCCTGAACGGCACCTACGTCAACCGGGAACCGGTGGACTCCTCGGAGCTGCAGAACGGGGACGAGGTGCAGATCGGCAAGTTCCGGTTGGTGTTCCTGACCGGACCGAAGGCGTCGGCGTCCGATTCGGCAGCGGGTGCGGGCGGCCTATGAGCACGCCGGCGCTGGGGCTGATGACGAATATGACCGTCAGTAAAGGCTCAGTGCTGTGACCGGTGCGGCGCAGTGGGCGCGCGGGGGCATGTCGATCGGCTCCGTGCTCGACCTGCTGCGACCTGATTTTCCGGATATCACCATCTCCAAGATCCGATTCCTGGAATCGGAGGGGCTGATCCGGCCGGAGCGCACGCCGTCGGGGTACCGCCGTTTCTCGGTGGCCGACTGCGAGCGGCTCCGGTTCGTGCTGACCGCACAGCGCGATCAGTACCTGCCGTTGAAGGTGATCAAGGAACAGTTGGAGGCGATCGACAGCGGCGCCGCGACGCTCGGGGTGCGGGAAGCCCGTGCCCGAGCGCATTCCGGCCGCGTCGGGGTGCCGGAATCCGGTCTGGCAACGGATTCCGGGCACACCGATACCGAGCCGAATGGGCGAGTTCCGCGTAGGCTCGGCGTCGTGCCGGGTGAGATCTCGCCGGATGAGCTCCGTTTCGATCATGAAATCCGGCTCACCCGTGCGGATTTGCTGGCGCAGGCCGAGATCGATGAGAAGTTCCTCAACGACCTGATCCGGGCGAATCTGATCACGCCGGGCGCCGCGGGCTTCTTCGACGCCGATGCGGTGACGCTGGCGAAGACCGCCCGGTCGATGTCCGAATTCGGTTTGGAGGCAAGGCATTTGCGTGCCTTCAAACTCGCCGCCGATCGGGAGGCCGCGCTGGTCGCGCAGATCGCCGCCCCGATCGCGAAGAGCCGCGACGCCGACGCGCGGGCCAGGGCCGAGGAGACGGTGCGTGAATTGGCCGCGCTGTCGCTGAACCTGCACGCCGCACTGGTGAAGGCTTCGGTGCGCGCCGCGCTCGGCGGCTGAGGTAAGGCCGACATCCGAACGGCTATGCGGTGCCCGGAATTCCGGACTCGAGGCGCTCGGAATTCCGGCCTCGGATAACCCCTCGACAACACGCCGGTTTCGGGGATGTACACGGATCGCTGCACCCATCCGAGTTCGCCTAGACTCGTGGTACGGCGAGCCCAGCAGGCGGTGATGCCGGGCGGCTGGTGAGGATTGGGAGGCATGGCGATGAGTGAGATGCGCGTTATCGGCATTCGTGTCGAGCAGCCACAGAACCAGCCCGTGCTGTTGCTCCGTGAGGTGGCAGGTGATCGGTATCTGCCGATCTGGATCGGGCAGGCCGAGGCGACCGCGATCGTGCTCGAGCAGGAGGGGGTGACCCCCATCCGCCCGCTGACCCACGACCTGATCAAGATCCTGATCACCGAGCTGGGGCACACCCTCAAGGAGGTGCGGATCGTCGATCTGCAAGAGGGCACCTTCTACGCGGATCTGGTTTTCGAGAACGATCTGCATGTCTCGGCGCGGCCGTCGGATTCGGTAGCGATCGCCTTGCGGGTCGGTTGCCCGATCTATGCCGAGGAGCCGGTGCTGGAGGAGGCCGGGCTGGTGATGCCGGACGAGCGCGAGGACGAGGTGGAGAAGTTCAAGGAGTTCCTGGAATCGGTCTCCCCGGACGACTTCAAGGCGACCGACAGTTAGTCCGCCGCCACACCGCATCCCGGCCACCGTGCCGGGATGCGGTGCTGTTTACGGCTCCGCGCTCGCCCGATTCCGGTCCGGTGCGCGGGCTCCAGGCGAAATGCACAAGCTCTCAAGCAAGGGTCTAGACTTTTACCGCGCGTCGCGTTTGGTCGGATGATGCCGCTCCCAGGACAATCGAGGGGAGTAATCTCGACAGTTGGGCCACGTCCGTTTTCGACTACCGATACGTGGTCGGCACGGAGCCGGGTCATCGATGAGGCTAGGCGTCGGCGAAGCAAGGGAGTGGTCAGTGGCAGAGCAATCGCAGGGCTTTGAGGTACAGCCAGGCCTGTTCCCGGACGACTCGGTGCCCGACGATCTGGTCGGCTACCGCGTCCCAAGCGCATGCCAGGTGGCCGGGATCACCTACCGGCAACTCGATTATTGGGCGCGTACCGGTCTGGTGGTGCCGTCGATCCGCGGGGCCGCGGGTTCGGGCAGCCAGCGGCTGTACTCGTTCAAGGACATCCTGGTGCTGAAGATCGTGAAAAGGCTGCTGGACGCGGGCATTTCACTGCAGAACATCCGCATCGCGGTGGACCATCTGCGCAGCCGCGGCGTACAGGATCTGGCGGGTATCACGCTGTTCTCGGACGGCACCTCGGTGTACGAGTGCACCTCGCCAGAGGAGGTCGTCGATTTACTGCAGGGCGGGCAGGGCGTCTTCGGTATCGCGGTCAGCGGTGCGATGCGCGAATTGACCGGCGCCATCGCCAATTTCCCGGCCGAGCGGGCCTCCGTGGCCACCGAGCGCCCGGAGGACGAGCTGGCCTACCGGCGCAAGGCGCGGATGAACCGTAAGACGGGCTAACTGCGCTGGGCACAAGATAATGGGCACAAGGGAATTCAGTCGATGAGCGCGGTCAGTGCGACCGCGCTCTCTGCTGCGTAGTCGTGGTCGATTTCGGAGCGCGTGACGATGCAGTGCTGCGCGAAGCCGGATAGTAGCGCCTGAACCGCCGCCGCCAGCCGCGCGGCCTGCTCGGGGGTGGTGTGCGCATCCGTCGGCGTGGCGCCGGAATCGATGACGCGATCGGTGAGCAGTCGGGTCAGCGCCGGAATCGCCTGCGGCGACTGGGATTCCAGCTCGGCGCGCAACTCGTCGTCGCGCAGCGCGGCGGTCAGCGATTCGAGTTCGAAGGTGAAGCGCTTCCTGGCGCGGCTCGTTCCGGTGTGCCCGAGCATCGCGGCCGCGTAGCCGCGCAGCACCTCGGTGAGCGAGAGCGCCGGATCGGCGAGCGGTTCGAGGGTCGCGTGGAATTCGGTCACCAGCTGCCTGGTCGCGGCCACCAGCAGGGCCCGTTTGCTGCCGAAGATCGAATAGACCGCGCCGGTGGTGAGACCCGCGTGCTCGGCCAGCGCGCCCAGCCGCGCCGCCTGGTAGCCGTGTTCGGCGATGTCGGCGATTGCCGCGTCTATCAACGCTTTTCGATTCTTCTCCGTTATCTCGGCACGTCGCATCGAGTTATGATAACGCGATTATTCAAGTAATCACATTATCCGTTGATGCGCCCTGTTCGCCGGTGCGCTCGAGCGAAGCGTGATAACGTCATTATTAAAATAACAGAATTATCTGAAGGGTCGAGATGACCGGGTTGGACGAAGTCGGCAGGATCGCCGGATCGGTGGACCGCATCGGATCGTTTCCCACGGTGGACGAGCTGAATGCCTACATCGACCAGCTGGCGCTCGCGTATCCGGGCCGGGTGGCGGTCGCCGAGATCGGCACGTCCCGCAACGGTGATCCGATCCGCTCGGTCCGCGTCGGCTCGGGGGAGCGCCGGATCGCGGTCTTCGGCAATCCGCATCCGAACGAGCCGATCGGCATGGCCACCATCCGGCATCTGCTCGGCAGAATGATCGCCGACGAGGCGCTGACGCTCGGTGCCACCTGGTATTTCGTACCGTGCGTCGATCCGGATGGCACCCGGCTGAACGAGGGCTGGTTCGCGGGGCCGCTCACCCGCACCCGGCTGGCGCGCGAGTTCTACCGGCCCCCGGTGACCGAACAGCCCGAATGGGCGTTCCCGGTGGTCTGGCGGGGTGCGACGATCGGTGCGCCGCTGCCCGAGACCAGGGCGCTGATGACGCTGATCGACGAGGTCCGGCCCGCGCTGATCGCCTCGCTGCACAATTCCGATTTCGGTGGCGGCTTCTTCTACACCTCGGGCGGGGACGAGTCGTACTGGGCCGAGCTCACCGAACTGCTGACCGCGTCCGGGATTCCGGTGCACGGCGGCGATCCTGACGCGCCAGGCGCCAAACGGTGGACCACCGGCGTCTACCAGGTGCCGACCTTCGAAACCATGGCCGAGACGCTGGTCGCCGCCGGAGTGGAGCCGGTGGCCGCGCTCGGTGGCGGCGGCTGCCGCGACTACGGCGCGAAATACGGTGCGGCCGTGCTGGTTTGCGAGGTGCCGCTATTCCTGGACGCACGGATCACCGATGACACCCCAACCGATCGGGTGCTGCGCGAGGTCAATGCCGAATGCGCCGCCGCGTATCGCGAGCTGGCCCGGGTCGGCGGCGCGGTGCTGGTGGGCGTCGCCGCGGAACTGACCGGCGCCAGCCCGTTCGAGCGCGCGGCGCGCGCCATGGTGACCGCGCTGCCCGGCATCGCCGAGGTGAAAGAGGCCGCGCCGGACCAGGATCGGTTCGCGACCCGCGGCGAGGCATTCACCGAGGAGTACTCCTGGCTCGGCATGTTCCGGTTGCGGCTCGGCGGCCTGCTGCTACGCCTGCTCGACGGGTTGATCGCCGAGGGCAGCACCGCGGCGGTCACGGAGCGCGCGCGATTCGGGGCTATCTTCGACGGCTGGTGCGCCGAGATCGAGCGGCGCGCGCCGGGCGAGCCGGTGCCGGTGGAGCGGCTGGTCGCGATCCAGGCAAGTGCGATCGTCACGGCGGCACTGCGCCTGCGCGACGGTCTGCCGATTTGAATCGCTGTCTCGGCGTCGTTGGAATGGCGGGTGAACGGCGTGGGAGGTGCTGCGGCGCTTCGGGCGGACCTCGGCATCCGACGGAAAAATACAGTGACGCACGCGACACAGGTTGCCCCGAGCGAGTGGAATTCCGGACGCTCGGCATAAACTGGCGGTGCGTCGTACGTCGCGCGGGAGAGTTCCGGACCTCCACAAGAAGTCCGGGCGCCGAAGGAGCAGCACCTCCCCGTCAATCTCTCAGGCAACAGGGACCGTGCGGACTTCGACGCCTCTGGAAAGCGGTGGCCCGCAAGCATATGCGGAGTCGCCCGCCCATGGGGAAAGGGATAGCTCCCGAATCTCTCAGGCGCCCACGACAGAGGGGGAGGGCTGGTACCCGTCGACCCCTGCGGTCGACCCGCCCGACCATTGGGAGCTGCCGTGACCCGTTCCTTCGCCGACCGCCACATCGGACCCGACCGGTCCGAACTCGACACGATGCTGCCCGTGGTCGGCGTCGGCTCGCTCGACGAGCTGGCCGCCGCCGCGCTGCCCGCCACCATCCTGGACGGCTCCGGACTCGCCGCGCTGCCACCCGCGGCGACCGAACACGAGGTGCTCGCCGAACTCGCCGGCCTCGCACACGCCAATACCGTCGCCACCTCGATGATCGGGCTCGGCTACTACGACACCCTCACCCCGCCGGTGCTGGTGCGCAACCTGCTGGAGAATCCGGCCTGGTACACCGCTTACACCCCGTACCAGCCGGAGATCAGCCAGGGCAGGTTGGAGGCGCTGCTCAACTTCCAGACCATGGTCTCGGACCTGACCGGTATGGACGTGGCGAACGCGTCCATGCTCGACGAGGCCACCGCGGCCGCCGAGGCGATGACGCTGCTGCGGCGGGCCGGGCGATCCAAGTCGGCGCGGCTGGTGATCGACACCGACCTGTTCCCGCAGACCAAAACGGTGCTGTACACCAGGGCCGAACCGCTCGGCATCGAAATCGTCGAGGCCGAGCTGGCCGATGGCGGCCTGCCGGACGGTGAATTCTTCGGTGTGCTGGTGCAGACGCCGGGCGCGTCCGGCCGCGTCGTCGACTGGACCGCGGTGATCGCGGCGGCGCACGAGCGCGGCGCGCTGGTGGCGGTGGGCGCGGATCTGCTTGCGATGACGCTGATCACGCCGCCGGGTGAACAGGGCGCCGACGTATGTTTCGGCACCACACAGCGTTTCGGTGTGCCGCTCGGCTTCGGCGGCCCGCACGCCGGTTATCTCGCGGTGCGCCAGGCGCATGCGCGGCAGCTGCCCGGCCGCCTGGTCGGCGTTTCGGTGGACGCCGACGGCGATGTGGCCTACCGCCTCGCGCTACAGACCCGTGAGCAGCACATCCGGCGCGAGAAGGCCACCTCGAATATCTGTACCGCACAGGTACTTCTGGCCATCGTCGCCGCCATGTACGCGAGCTACCACGGCGCCGACGGGTTGCGTGCCATCGCGCGCCGGGTGCACGGGCACGCCGCGGCCATCGCGAGCGGACTCGGCGAGGCGGTGCGGCACGACAACTTCTTCGACACGGTGCTGGTCCAGGTGCCGGGCGTGGCGGAAGCCGTTGTCGCCAAGGCGAAGTCGCGCGGCATCAACCTGCGGCTGGTGGACGCCGATCACGTCGGCGTCGCCTGCGACGAGGCGACCACCGCGGCGCATGTCGCGGCCGTACTCGAATCCTTCGGCGCGACAGTGCCTTCCGGCCCGCCGGAGGCCGGCGCGGTGGTCGAGACCCGGACCTCGGAATTCCTGACCCATCCGGCGTTCACCCGGTATCACACCGAGACCGCGATGCTGCGCTATCTGCGTTCGCTCTCGGACAAGGATATCGCCTTGGACCGCAGCATGATTCCGCTCGGTTCCTGCACGATGAAGCTGAACGCCACGGCGGAGATGGAGGCCATCACCTGGCCCGGCTTCGCGCGGGTGCATCCGTACGCGCCGGTCGACGACGCCCCCGGCCTGCTGAAAGTCATTGCGGACCTGGAGAATTGGCTTTCGGCCATCACCGGCTACGATTCGGTGAGCCTGCAGCCGAACGCGGGCAGCCAGGGCGAGTACGCGGGCCTGCTTGCCATCCGCCGCTACCACCTGGATCGCGGTGACGCGCACCGCGACACCTGCCTCATCCCGTCCAGCGCACACGGCACCAACGCGGCGTCGGCGGCGATGGCCGGTCTGCGGGTGGAGGTGGTGAAGTGCCGCGACAACGGCGATGTCGACCTCGACGACCTGCGCGCCAAGATCGCCGACCACGCCGACCGGCTGGCCTGCATCATGATCACCTACCCGTCCACCCACGGCGTGTACGAGCACGAGGTGGCCGAGCTGTGCGCGCTGGTGCACGAGGCGGGCGGCCAGGTGTACGTCGACGGCGCGAATCTGAACGCCCTTGTCGGACTTGCCCGTCCGGGTAAATTCGGCGGCGACGTCAGCCACCTGAACCTGCACAAGACCTTCTGCATCCCGCACGGCGGCGGCGGGCCCGGCGTCGGCCCGGTGGCGGTGCGCGCGCATCTGGCGCCGTACCTGCCCGGCGATCCGCTGGAGCGGGATTCGCACGCGGTCTCGGCGGCGAAGTACGGTTCGGCCTCGATCCTGCCGATCACCTGGGCCTACATCCGGATGATGGGCGCCGACGGCCTGCGCAGGGCCAGCCTCTCGGCGATCGCCTCGGCCAACTACATCGCGCGCAGGCTCGACGAGCACTTCCCGGTGCTGTACACCGGCGAGAACGGGATGGTCGCGCACGAGTGCATCCTGGATCTGCGCGAGATCACCAAGCAGACCGGCGTCACCGTCGACGATGTGGCAAAGCGCTTGGCCGACTACGGATTCCACGCGCCCACCATGAGCTTCCCGGTGGCGGGCACCCTGATGGTCGAGCCCACCGAGAGCGAAAACCTGGCCGAGCTGGACGATTTCATCGATGCGATGATCGCGATCCGCAAGGAGATCGATCAGGTTGGCACCGGTGTCTGGCCGGCGGAGGACAACCCGCTGCGCGGCGCGCCGCACACCGCGGCCTGCCTGGTGGGTGAATGGGACCACCCGTACAGCCGCGAAACCGCCGTCTACCCAAGGGGTCTCGGGCACGCGCGGGCCAAGGTGTGGCCCGCGGTGCGCCGGATCGACGGCGCGTACGGCGACCGGAACCTGGTCTGCTCCTGCCCGCCGCTGGACGCCTACACGGAGTGAATCGTGTTCCGGCGCGCGGCTTCCCTTCCGTGCGCCGGAACGCTCACGTTCAGGCGGCCACCGCCTCGGCGTAGGTGTTCGCCATACCGGGCCAACCGCCCTCGCCGCCGACGCTGTCGCGCATGGCCTCCCAGCCCTTGCCGTGGTTCTCGAATTCCGAATGGACCAGCGTCACCGCGGTGCGGCCGGGCTCGAGCGGTTCGAAGGTGACATCGACCCGGCTGGCCCGTGCCGGATCCGGATCGTGCTGCCAATCCAGGCCGATCTCCCAGGAGAAGGCGAAGTGGCGCGGCGGATCCCACACCAGCACGGTGCCCCATGCGCATTCGGTGCCGTCGGCCTCGCGGCCGAAACACCGCCCGCCCGCGCGCGGTTCGACGACCTCCTCGGCGAGCTGTCCCTTGCCGATGTGATGGCCGCGGGGCCACCAGCTGTCGATGCCCGTGGTGAACACCTCGTATGCCCGTTCGGGCGGAGCGTCGACGGTGAGTTCGACGCGAATCTCCTTGTCGCTCAACTGCTGTGTCATTGCTGGTCCTTTTCTCGCTGGTTCACCTGTTGCTGAAAGGCCGACATGGCCGTCGACCAGAACTGCGTGAAGTACGCCCGGAGCGCGTCGATGCCCTGCGGATTCAGCCGGTACACCCGCCTGGTGCCGATCGCCTCGTCGATCACCAAACCGGCCTCCTTGAGCACCTTGAGGTGCTGCGATACCGCCGGTCTGCTCACCGGCAGTTCGCTCGCCAGTTCGCCGACCGCGCACGCGCCCTTGCCGAGCCGCTCGAAGATCGCCCGCCGGGTCGGGTCGCCCAGCGCGTCGAGCGCCTTGTCTCGGTAAGCCTCCACGAACCGTAAGTGTAGACTTACGGATATGGGTTGTCCAGGGCGCGCGGCGGGTGTGTGCGCGGTTTACGGCTTGGTCAGCGCGTTGACCACGGCGGTGCCGAACGCGATGTCGTCGGAGGAGGCCAGACGGGTGTATGCGCCATGGGTCCGCTGGGCGAGCGTCTGGAGCGTGTCGGTGCCCTGGCCGCCGATCACGATGACGTCCACCCGCACCGGATGGGCCGGATCGGTGGACGCGGCGATATCGGCGAGCAGTTTGGCGCCGGTGACGGGGGAGTCGTCGTTCGGGCCGTCGGTGATGAGCAGGATCGAATTCGTCCGTCCCGCCGTGTAATTGGTGATCGCGCTACGATACGCGGCGACCAGCGTCGGATACGCCTGATCCCCCTTGAGTTCGGCGGCGTGCACGGCGTTGAGCGCGGTGGTGATGGATGCGCGCTGCTCCGCGGTGAGCGGCGCGGTGGCCACCTGCACCTTGTACGGCGTGGTGCCGTCGAGGTTCTTGCCGTAGGTCCAGATGCCGAGGCCGAAATCCGGCGGCATCACGTTGATCGTGGAATGCAGTGCGCCGATGACGTTGGCGAGTTTGGTGGCCGAGCCGTCGGTGGCGGACATCGATGCGGAGACGTCGAGCAGCACCGTCGACTGCACGCCGAGCACCGGGTTGGCCAGGGTGGCGCGCACCTTGTCCAGCGCGGGGCGCGGCGGCACCGGGACATTCGGCGCGGGCGCCGCGAATCCGGCGGCGGTGAAGGCCTGCGCCTGTTCGGGGGCGCGCAAATAGTCGGCGAATACGCCCGCGATGAGGTTCTGCGTCTTGTCCACCCACGGGCCCGACATCACCGCGGCCGGGTAGTCGGCGACCGGCGCGGCGCCCGCCGGTTTGAATTCCGCCGGTCCGGCAAGGGCCTTCACCTGCTGCTCGGTGGCGGCGACGGCGTGGATCGGGGCGTTCTGCGGTTGGCCGCCGCCGGCGAGCGCGATGAGCGCGCCGGAGGTGTCGGTCGAATCGGGTGCGTTCGCGGCCAGCCCGGAAATGGCGGACACCACCTGCCCGGACTGCGCGGCCGCCTCGGACAGCGGATCGGCCCCGGACACCGCGGAGCCCACCGCGGCGAGCGCGGCGACGGTGGCGTCGCCCTGCGGCAGCGCCAGCCGCAGCCCGGACCAGCCGGGCAGGCCGATATCGCTCAGCGACCCCTGTTGCAGCCTCGGCAGATCCGACCAGGTGATCTTGGCCTGCTCCAACGCCTTTCGGAGATCATCGGGGACCGCGATGACGATCGGGCTCGACGCCACGGAGGCCGGGGCGCCCTCGATGAGCCCGGGCACCCGCATCGATTCGATCGAGCGGCCGGAGTCGGCGATCCACAGCGCGGGTTCGGGTCCGAGCGCGGGATCCCACGGCTTGCCGGAGGTGAAGGCGGCGACCATACCGGCGGACGGTCGAGCCGTCACCTGTACCTGCGCGCAATGGTCGCGGACCTTCGGCTTGGTCGCGTTGTATTTGTCCGCGGCGGCGCGCACCGGACCCGCGATATCCGGATCGACGGTGACGTACAGCGTCGCGGGCCCCTCGACGCATTCGGCCGCGGCCGACCGGTCGTTGTTCGCCGCCTGGTCCCGCAACCAGAACCAGCCGAAAACCGCCACCGCGAGTAGCAGAATGGCCACCACTGCGATAACCGGACCTTTGCTGATACCTCGGGACCTGGCTCCGCTGCGATGTGTGCCCACGGTGCAACAGTGTAGGTTCACCCACCATTAGCGGATCGGCCGAGTGGCCCGTGCCGAGCGGATCCTCGGCGCGCCGCCCCCCGAATCGCCGGATGGCGCGCCGCGCTCATTCGCGGATCATCTTCCCTCGGTCGAATTCGTGCCCGCCCCACACACCGGACTGGCCGGTGCGCGCGGCGAATTCGAAACATCCGGTGCGGATCGGGCAATCCGCGCAGATCTTCCTGGCGTACGCGAAATCCTGCGACGGATACGGGAACCAGGCCTCGTGGTTCGGGTCGCCCCGGCAGGCCGCGCGATGCCAGCCGCCGCTGTCGGAGAGCGGGAGCAGGTCGGTCAGTGCCGGTTCGGCGAGGGTGGTTGTCGGTGCGGAGATCATGGCGTACCTCTCCTTTCTCCGGTTCAAGTGGCCGCGGCGAGCTGTTTCCAGATGCGCCGCTGGGTCTTCGCGAGGTGATTGGGTGCCTTCGGTTCCCAGAGCAGCCGCATCCCGGCCTCCTCCGGGGTGCGGTCGGCCTTGGCCGTATTGCACGGCGCGCAGCAGGCGACCAGGTTGCTCCAGGTGTTGGGGCCGCCCCGGCTGCGCGGCCGGACGTGGTCGACCGTGCGGGCCCAGCCCGCGCAGTAACCGCACCGGTGGTTGTCCCGGCGCAGCACGCCGGCCAGGGTGGCCCGGCTTTCGTCGTGCGGGCGCACCACATGCTTCAGGTAGACGTAGCGCAGCAGCCGGATGGTCTCCGGCAACACCAGCTCGAGGTGCTGGGAACGGATCGGGAAGCGCGGCTCGCGTTCGGCGATGGTTTCGGCGGCCCCGGCCAGCAGCAGCACGATGGCGCGTTCGGCCGGAATCTCGTCCAGCGCTTCGTAACTGGCGTTGAGCACCAGCACCGGGGTGTTTATCCAATTGTCGACGGTCAGCACCGCGGGTGCGGCGGCACGATGAAAGATCATGGGAATCACCATGTTTCGAAGAGAATTGAGCGAAAGTGGGTGTCGGGCCGGTCAGTTATCGGCGAAGCCGAGATCGGGCCGGCGGTCGCGGCATGAGTCGTTCATCGATTGCCGCGACGCGATACGCTCTCGGGCAATGTTTTTCACTGGTTTCAAAACCGCTTCCTCCTTCCCGGTGCTCGGCATTTCCGGAAAACCCTCTGCTCAGCGACCACCGCGCGACGCGGTGATCTTCGTCGAAACCCATGGTGGCACAGCGGCCCGCCGTTGTCGGGTCATTTTTTGACCGGCCCGTGACCTGGTCCGGAACGCGTCGAGGCCCCCTTCGGAAAGGGGGCCTCGATGGTGAACGCTCAGTCGACGAACGCGACGACGCGGGCGGGCGCCGCGCTGGTGCCGATCAGTTTGATCGGGAAGAAGCCGACGGTGAATCCGGTCGGCGGCAGCTCGGCCAGGTTGTCCATCTGCTGGACGATGAACGCCTCCTTGTCCCGGATGGCGTAGTGGCCGTCCCAGATGTGGCTCGGGTCACCGGTTTTCCGGTAGGCCTCGACCATGGCCGGGATCGGCCGGTCCCAGCCGATCGCGTCGGTGCCCAGGATCTTCGCGCCCCGGCCGGTGAGGAAGCGGGTGCCGTCGCCGGACATCCCAGGGTAGTCGAAGTACGCGGGATCGCTGATAGCGAATCGCTCCTGCCCGGTGCGGATGAGCACCGCGTCGCCGGGACGGATATCGCGCCCGGTCGCGTCGATCGCGGCCGCGAGCGCGTCGACCGGAATCGCCTCGCCCGGCCTGGCCCACTCGCGGACATCCAAAACCATGCCGGGTGCGAGGAGTTCGGACAGCTCGATCTGGTCGATGGTGCGGGCCGGGCGACCCTCGCTGACGCTGCCGGAATGCCATGGCGCGTCGACGTGTGTGCCGCAGTGGGTGCCGAATTGGTTGAGCATCTCGCCCGCGCTGCCCTCGCCGCCGGGCAGATCCTCGGGACCGCAGCCGAAATACCGCATGAGCATGTCGCGCCCGGCTCCGGTGTGGGTGTACCACTCGACGGTCGGACCGACGATCATGGCCAGCTCGGGTGTCGGCACCGCATCGCGGAAGGCGGGGTCGATGGGGTAGGTGAGATCGATGAGGCGCGTCATTGCGGACCTTTCTGTGTTGAAATGCGGGCCCTGAGTTCGGTTTTCAGGACCTTGCCGTATCCGTTGCGCGGCAGGCCGGTGACGAAGTGGTAGTCCCGCGGGCGCTTGTAGCGGGCCACCCGGGCCAGACAGAACGAATCGAGTTGAGCGGCCGTGACTTCGGCGGCCGCGACGATGAAAGCGACCGGTAGTTCACCCCATTCGGGATCGGGGCGGCCGACCACCGCTACCTCGGCGACGGCCGGATGGGTGAGCAGCGCCTCCTCCAGCTCGCGCGGATAGATATTGGAGCCGCCCGAGATGATCAGGTCCTTGGCGCGGTCGACGAGGGTGAGCCTGCCCGCGGCGTCGAACAGGCCGAGATCGCCGGTGTGCAGCCAGCCGTCGCGCAACGCCGCCGCGGTGGCCTCCGGGTTACGCCAGTAGCCCGCCATCACCGTGTCGCCGCGCACCACGACCTCGCCCACCTCGCCGGGCGACAGGAATGCGCCGGAGGCGTCGACGATTTCGACCTGCACGCCGGTGCGGGCCCGGCCCACCGGCATGAGCTCGCCGCCCGGCGGGATATCGCGGTGCTCCTCCGGGGTGAGATGGGTGATGGTGCACGGTGATTCACCCTGCCCGAAGGCCTGCCAGAGTCGTTGCGGGCCGAAGCGTTCGACCACCCGGCGCAGATCGTCCGCATAGGTCGGCGCGCCGCCGTAGAAGATGCGCCGGATCCGTGGGATCAGCTCGTCGGCGAGCAGATCCGGATCGAGCAGGCGGCGCAGAATGGTCGGCACGGCGAAGAAGGTCGCCGGGCCGAATGCCGTCAACGCCTCGGAAAGTGTTACGGCATCGACGATTCCGTCGCGGGGGAGCACGTTGGGGCGGCCGCGGGCGACGGTGACGATGCCGAACAGCCCGCCCGCGTGCGACATCGGGGTCAGATGCAGCAGCGCGGCCTCGCTCGCATCGCCGAGATCGGCGAGTGCGCTGAGCGTCGCGGCGACGAGATTGCGGTGGGTCAGGATGGCGCCCTTGGACTTTCCGGTGGTGCCGCTGGTGTAGAAGAGCCAGGCCGGATCGCCGGGCGCGACCGATGCCGGAGGCTGTCCATCGCCGTATTCGGCCGCGTCCGCGCACAGTTGGTCGATGTCTACGCAGGTCACCCGCTCGGGCGGGGCGATATCCCGTGTGGTGACGCAGAGTTCGGCGCCGCTGTCGGCGATGAGCTGTTCGAATTCGCGCGGGTGCAGCCTCGGGTTCATCGGAACCACCACAAGCCCGGACCACCACGCGCCGAACAGAACCGCGAGATAGTGCGGCGTATTGGACATGGCGAGCGCGACGCGGTCGCCGGGTCCGAGATGGTGCGCCTCGGCGAGGTAGCGCCCGATGCCGCGGGCGGTCGCGGCCAGTTCGGCATAGCTGTACACCACATCGCCGCCGTGGCAGATCGCGGCCGCCTCGGGCGTGCGAGTGGCCGAATTATGCAGTAGCACTGCGATATTCATGGTGCCTCCAGAATCGTGACCGCGGCCGCGGCCTCCTCGACGCCGAGGAAGCCGCCGCCGTTCTCGGCGAGCCCGATGCGCGCGCCCGCGACCTGGCGGGCGCCTGCCTCACCGCGCAATTGGGTGACGAGCTCGTAGAGCTGGCCGAGTCCGGTCGCGCCGATCGGATGGCCGTTGCATTCCAGGCCGCCGGAGGTGTTGACCGGCAGCCGCCCGCCGAGCGCGGTCTCGCCGCGGGCGGCGGCGTCCGGATCGGCCAGGCCGAGGAAACCCGTCTGCAGGATTTCGCCCGCCGCGGTGGCATCGTGCACCTCGGCCAGCGCGATATCCGCCGGCCCGATTCCGGCCTGCGCGTAAGCGATTCGGGCCAGCCTGCGGCCGATATGGTCCGCGTCGTCGCCGGGCTCACGTTCGGTGGCCGAGGCGACGACGCTGGCCCGCACCCGCACCGCCCGCTCGTTGTCGAAGCGGGAACCCTTGCGGCACAGCAGGATCGCGGCCGCACCGTCGCCGATCGGCGCGCACATCGGCTTGGTCAGCGGCGCCGCGATCACCCGGTCGGCGAGGATTTCCGCGACGGTGAGCGGCTTGCGGTAGGTGGCAAGCGGATTCAGCGCGGCATGGCCACGATTCTTGGCGGCGACCGCGGCTAATTGTCGCGGTTCGAGGCCGTGATCGCGGGCGAGGGCCGCATAGATCGCCATGAAGACGGTTCCGTCGCCGAGCCGGACGCCGAGCCTCTCCAGATCCCGGTCGCGGTTCGCCACATCGATACCACCGTCGAAAAGGTGTGCGGCGGTGGAGCGATCGGCGATGGAGAGCTGTTCGACGCCGATGGCCAGCGCGACGTCGACCTGACCGGCGCGGATCGCGGTGTGGGCCAGATGGAATGCGGACGCGCCACTGGCACACGCGTTTTCGACATTGAACACCGGAACCCCGGCCAATCCGGTATCCCGTAGCGCGACCTGTCCGCGGATGGTGTGCTGCCCGGTGGTCGCGCCCTGGCCTGCGTTGGCGAAATACACCGCGCCGATATCGGTGGGGTCCGCACCCGCATCGCGCAGGCAGGCGGTGAGCGCTTGCCGGGTCAGCTCGCCGAAACTCCGGTCCGGGAAACGCCCGTACGCGGTGCGCGCGGCACCGGCGATGCGCACCTCGGTCACGACGCGTCCTCGCTGGCGCTCGGCCGCGTCGCGACCGCTGGTGCTGTGCCCATGGTTCCCTCGCTTCGCTCGGTCACAGCGCGTCCTCGCTGGCGCTCGGCCGCGTCGCGACCGCTGGTGCTGTGCCCATGGTTCCCTCGCTTCGCTCGGTCACAGCGCGTCCTCGCTGGCGCTCGGCCGCGTCGCGACCGCTGGTGCTGTGCCCATGGTTCCCTCGCTTCGCTCGGTCACGGATTCACCTCGCGCGCAACACCGACCCGATTGCGCAGCACGCCGATGCCATCGATCTCCAATTCGACTGTGTCACCCGGCGACAGTCGTCGTCCGGCATCGAATCCGGTGCCGGAGGCCACGGTTCCCGATACGATGACCTCCCCGGCGACCACGCCCCGGCCGATCCGACTGAACTGGGCGACGGCCTCGGCGAAGGTATGCGTCATCGACGCGGTGCTACCGAAGGACACCTGCTCACCCTCGACGCGGGCCCGCATGGTGAGCGCGTACGGATCGGCGAACTCGTCCGCGGTGACCAGACAGGGTCCGAGCGTGGTCGAAAAGTCTTTGGACTCACCGGCTCCCACGCCGGTCCGCATCAGCCTCAGCTGAAGATCCCGCGCGCTCCAGTCATTGCAGATCGTGTAGCCGAAGATGTACCCGGCCGCGTCCTCGGGTGCGATATCGCGCCCGCCGCGGCCGATTACGGCGGCGAGTTCGAGCTCGTAGTCGAGTTCCGTTGCGCCATCGGGTGGTTCGATCACCTCCTCCGGCCCGGTGATGGACAGCGGATCCACCTGGTAGTACAGCACCCGTTGCGCGAACAGCGGATCGAGCGTGAATCGGCCGCTGGCGAGCAGTTCGTCCAGCGCCGCCGCCGGATCTTCCGCGGCCGCGGCCTGTCGCCGGGCCATCTCGCGCAGCGCGGCCGAGAGATGTTCGGTGAACAGCGCGCAGTCGCGCACCCGCGGCGGTCGCGGCAGCGGCGCGCACCATCGCACATCGCTCGCATCGCGAATGGCCTGGGCGGGTCGTTCGGCGACGATGTCGGCGGCCCGCGCCAAGCCGTCGGCGCCCGACTCGATCAGGGCGAGCATCGATCCGAATTCCGGTCGGCCGGGCGCGGCGGCGGCCAGGTCCAGGACGGTTTTGTCCGCGTCGAGCAGGACCGCGAGGTGTTCGCGGCCGTCGGCGCGATAGGTGATGAGGCGCATATGACTCTCCAGTGAGTTGCTTGGACTGCGAGCATATGATTGGACGTGCAACATAGGCAAGGATGTTCAGCATAGGATTTCGGGCATGAGAGAATCCCGGGCATGGCCGGTCGTAGGGAGGAATCATCCGCGGAGAGCCGACGTCGCCTGCTCGACGCGGCCACCGAATTGGTCGCCGAGGTGGGCCCGCGCGGCACCTCCGTACAGGCGGTCGCCGAGCGGGCCGGAATCAGCCGTGGCTCGATCGCCTGGCATTTCGGTTCGAAAGACGGGCTGATCGTCGAGGTGGTGACGCATGCCTTCGCCGCGGCCGAAGCGGAGTACCGCGGGCGCATCGCGGCGGCGGATCCGGCCACGCTCGGCGTACTGCTCGATGCGCATGTGGCCGTTGTCAATTCGCCGATCGGGCGCACCTTCGCCACCGTGCTGCCCGAGGTGCTGCTCGCCCCCGGCCCGATCCGCGACGCATATGTGGCGGGCTACCGGAACAGCAGGCGCTTCTGGATCGATGCGCTCCGGCGGATCGTGGCGGAAAATCCGGGCATGCCCGAGCCGGAGACGCTCGCGGATGTGTTGTTCGGCAGTGCCATCGGCGTCAACGTCATGCACCGGCTGGACGCGGGGGTGGACCCCGGCACCGGCCTCGGCGCACTGCGGCAGATCTTCGAACTAGCGCGCGAACACGCGTAAACCCCTGCGGTAACGCCTATTTCAGCTGCGCCGCCCCGAAGGAGACGTGGAATCGCTGGCACCAGATGGTCGTAGCGGTGAGCTTCGCCAAATCGGCATCGGATGGGATGGCGTAGTTCTGGCTGCCTTTATTGCCCTTCAAGCTGCCCAGGTCTACGTGCGCGGCATCGCCGAAGACGAACCAGCCCGATTTGCCGGGGAGTACGGGTGCGGCGGCCAGCCACACATGCAGATCGGGACCGTCGGAGGTGTCCAGGTTCTCCAGCCGCAATACCCTGCTGCCGTCGGCCAATTGGAGTATCACCGCGGTGCCGGAGGTGCCGTGCTCGTGCGAGACGAACTCACCGCGGGCCAGCGTCTTCGGCTCCGGCGGCGGTTGGGCGCCGCCCGGAGCGCTGGAGATGGTCGGAACCGCCTCCACGACAGTGGTATTCGTGAACAGCCGCCAGGGCTGGAACAGTGCCAGCGCCACCGCCACCCCGGCGACGACCAGCACGGTGAGCGCCCATGCGACCGGTGAACGGAAGATCCTGCGTGCCGAACTCATGCCTCGCCTCTCCGAGTGCGGTCCCTGCTCGGTCATCCGCGCGGTGGGTCGGCACGTTAACGAAAAACCCCCGACACGGTGGTCGGGGGTTCGTTCGGCTCGGCGCGCTCAGCAGTTCTTGGCGGCCAGGGCCTTCGCCTCGCGGCGGCGGCGGTGCAGGATCGGCTCGGTGTAGCCGTTCGGCTGCTTGGTGCCCTCGAGCACCAGTTCCTTGGCGGCCTGGAAGGCGATGCTGCTCGCGAAATCCGGTGCCATGGGGCGGTAGTTCGGGTCGCCCGTGTTCTGCCGGTCGACCACCGGAGCCATCCGCTCCAGGCTGGCCACCACCTCGTCGGCGGTGATCACCTTGTGGCGCAGCCAGTTCGCCATCAGCTGGCTCGAAATGCGCAGCGTCGCACGGTCTTCCATCAGTGCGACATCCTTGATGTCGGGCACCTTGGAACAGCCGACGCCCTGATCGATCCAGCGCACCACGTAGCCGAGGATGGACTGGGAGTTGTTGTCCAGCTCCTGGCGCTTCTCCTCGGCGGACCAGTTCGGCTCGGCCGCCAACGGGATCTCCAGGATCTGGTCGACGCTCGCGCGCGGGCCGCCCTTGGCGATTTCGCGCTGCCGGGCGAACACGTCCACCTGGTGGTAGTGGGTGGCGTGCAGGGTGGCGGCAGTGGGCGATGGCACCCAGGCGGTGTTGGCGCCGGCCTTCGGGTGGCCGATCTTCTGGGTCAGCATGTCGGCCATCAGGTCCGGCATGGCCCACATGCCCTTGCCGATCTGCGCCTTGCCGGGCAGGCCGGTGGCCAGACCGGTGTCGACGTTCCAGTCCTCGTAGGACAGGATCCACTGCTGGGTCTTCATCTCGGCCTTGCGGACCATCGGCCCGGCCTCCATGGAGGTGTGGATCTCGTCGCCGGTGCGGTCGAGGAAGCCGGTGTTGATGAAGACGACCCGCTCCTTGGCGGCCAGGATGCTGGCCTTCAGATTGACCGTGGTGCGGCGCTCCTCGTCCATGATGCCGACCTTGAGCGTGTTGCGGTCGAGGCCGAGCACGTCCTCGATCCGGCCGAACAGCTCGTTGGTGAAGGCCACCTCGTCCGGGCCGTGCATCTTCGGCTTCACGATGTAGACCGAACCGGTGCGGCTGTTGGTGAGTTTCGCGTCGCCGCGCAGCGAGTGGGTGGCGATCAGCGAGGTGACCAGGCCGTCCATGATGCCTTCGGGCACCTCGTTGCCGTCCTTGTCGAGGATGGCGTCGGAGGTCATCAGGTGGCCGACATTGCGCACGAACAGCAGCGAACGGCCGTGCAGCACCAGCTCACCGCCGTCGAGCGCGGTGTACACCCGGTCCGGGTTCATGGTGCGGGTGAAGGTCTTGCCGCCCTTGCTGACCGTCTCGGCGAGATCGCCCTTCATCAGGCCGAGCCAGTTGTGGTAGCAGAGCACCTTGTCCTCGGCGTCGACCGCGGCGACCGAATCCTCGAAGTCCATGATCGTGGTGACCGCGGATTCCAGCACGATGTCCTTGACGCCCGCGTTGTCGGTGCTGCCGATCGGGGAGGCCGGATCGATCTGGATATCGATATGCAAACCGTTGTGCTTCAACAGGATCGAGCTCGGGTTCGCCGGATCGCCCAGGTAGCCGACGAGTAGCGACGGGTCGGCCAGGCCGATGGTGGTGCCGTCCTCCAGGGTGACCTCGAGTTCACCGTCGACGATCTTGTAGGCCCGCGAGCCCACATGCGAGCCGGTGATCAGGGTGGCCGCGTCGTCGAGGAAGTTGCGGCCCCACTCGATGACCTTGTCGCCGCGAATCTTGTTGTAGCCGCTGCCCTTTTCGGCGCCGTTGGCCTCGGAGATGGCGTCGGTGCCGTAGAGCGCGTCGTAGAGCGAGCCCCACCGCGCGTTGGCCGCGTTGATGGCGAAGCGCGCGTTCATCACCGGCACCACCAGCTGCGGGCCCGCGGTGGTCGCGATCTCCTCGTCCACGTTCTGGGTGGCGATGTGGAAGTCGGCCGGTTCCTCGCGCAGGTAGCCGATCTCGGTGAGGTACGACTTGTACGCGGCCTTGTCGTAGCCGGCGCCGGGATGTTCGGCATGCCAGGCGTCGAGCTTGCCCTGGATCGCGTCGCGCTCGGCCAGCAGGGCGCGGTTGCGCGGGGCGAGTTCGTCGATGACCCGCTCGGCCCCTGCCCAGAACGCGGCGGAATCTACGCCGGAGCCGGGCAGCGCCTCGTTCTCGATGAATTCATGGAGAACGCCGGCCACCTGGAGCCCGCCGACCTGAATCCGCTCTGTCATCTATTGCCTCACTTTGCGAAAGGTGGGAAAGACGCAGTCATGTTACCCGTCGGTAGTAGTACCGGGCTGTGTCGGGGGCCACGGCCGCGTCGTGCTGCTTCGTTCGCTCACACGCCGATGCCAACGGATCGATCGGTCGGCGTGTCGCACGATGTCGGCGGTCGGCCGGACAACTCCTTGATTGTATCGTCCGGTCGATTTAATGTACTGATCGGAACATTTAGAACTACGTCGCCCCGGTGGAACGGGATCCGGGGCAGGTAGGAGTGCGGGTGTCGCACACGGACAAAGTCGTCGTGGTCACCGGGGGCAGTCGCGGCCTCGGCCGGGAAATGGTGCTGGCCTTCGCGGCCGCGGGCGCCGATGTCGTCATCGCCAGCCGGAAATCGGCCGCCTGCATCGCGCTGGCCGAGGAGGTGAAGAGCGCGCACGGCAGGCGGGCATTGCCGGTGGCGTGCAACGTCAGCGAGTGGGCGCAGTGCGATGCGCTGGTCGAGACGGTTTACGCCGAATTCGGCCGGGTGGACGTGCTGGTCAACAATGCCGGGCTGTCGCCGCTCTACCCGAGCCTGGACCAGGTGACCGAGGCGCTCTTCGACAAGGTCATCGGCGTGAATCTCAAAGGGCCGTTCCGGCTTTCGGCGCTCATCGGCACGCGGATGGCGGCCGGGGACGGCGGCTCGATCATCAACATCTCCTCGACCGAGGCGGTGCATCCGGATGTGTTCTCCGTGCCGTACGCGACGGCCAAGGCGGGTTTGAACGCGCTCACCCTCGGCCTCGCGCAGACCTTCGCGCCGAAGGTGCGGGTCAATACGATTCAGTGCGGGCCGTTCGGCACCGATATCTCGAAGGCGTGGCCCGAGGAGTTCCGGGACGCGGCCGCCGCGCAGACCATGCTCGGCCGGATCGGCGAACCGAACGAAATCGTCGGCGCCGCACTGTTCTTGAGCTCCGAGGCCGCCTCCTTCTGCACCGCGGCGACGCTGGAACTGCACGGAGGCAGACGATGAAGGCACTGACCTATGAAGGGCCGCGGCGGATCTCGTATTCGGAGGTCCCCGATCCCGCGCTACCGGGACCGGATGGCGCGATCGTCGCGGTGAGCGCGGCCGGAATCTGCGGCAGCGATCTGCATATCTTCGGCGGGCACGGATTCGCCGAGGGAACCGGATACTGCGTCGGACACGAGGCGGTGGGGGAGATCGTCGAAATCGGCCCGGCGGCAGTCGGGTTCGCGGTCGGCGACCGGGTGCTGGTACCCGCCTCGGCGGGCTGCGGACATTGCGTACCGTGCCGCGGCGGCCTGATCGCCATGTGCGAGAAGGTCCGTCGGCCGATCGACGCGTGCTACGGGCTGGGCGGTGCGTTGCAGGGCGGGCAGGCCCAGCTGTTGCCGGTGCCGCATGCCGAGACCAATCTGGTCCGGGTGCCGGACGAGGTGAGCGACGACGCGGCGGTGGTATTGACCGACAACGCCCCGACGGCCTGGTACGGCGCGCGGCGGGCCCGCATCGCGCCGGGCGATTCCGTCGTGGTGATCGGGCTGGGGCCGGTGGGACTGATGGCCGTGCAATCGGCGTTCGTGCTGGGCGCGTCCCGGGTCCTCGCCGTTGATCTGGTTCCCGAGCGCCGCGAGCACGCCCGGCGGCTCGGCGCCGAACCCGTCGAATCCGAGCAGCCGAAGCGGGCGATACGCGAAATGCTCGGCGGCGGCGCGGATGTGGTGCTGGAGGCGGTCGGCGCGGACGCCACCATCGCGCTGGCGCTCGCGGTGGCCGGACGGCGCGGCCGGGTGAGTGTGGTCGGCGTGAGCGCGAATACGGCCTTCCCCGTCAATATGGTGCTGGCCCAGGTGAAGGAGCTCGAGTTCCACATCGGCCTGTGCTCGGTGCAGTACGAGCTGCCGACGCTGCTGCGACTCACCGCCGCCGGGCGGCTGCGGCCGGAAGCCGTTGTGTCCCATCATCTCGGACTGTCCGAGGGCGCGGATGCGTACCGGCTCTTCGCGAGTCGCGATGACGGCGTCTCGAAGATCGTCCTGGATCCGGCGGGATGATGCGGCGCCGGGGCCGCCCGCCCGCCGCGGAATCGTCCGCGGCCGATACCCGGGAGCGGATCGTCGAAGCGGCGGTGGAGCTGTTCGCGGAGAAGGGATTCCACGGCACCGGCGTGGCCGAGATCGGCGAGCGGGCGGATGTGCAGCGCGGCGCGCTCTACTATCACATCGGGTCCAAGGAGGAGCTGCTCTGGCAGATCCTGCGGGATTACATCGAACGCATGCGTGCCGACGCCGAACGGATCGAGCGGACCGCGGAGGACCCGGTTACCAAGCTGCGCAAGCTGATTCACAGTCACGTCGGGCTCATCATCCGGTATCGGCGCGAGGTGGTCATCCAGTTGCGCGACGGCGGCGCGCTCACCGGTGCACGCGCCGCACAGCTGCAGGAACTGCGGGACGAGGTGCAGCGGTGCTGGCAGCGGGTGATCGACGCGGGCCACGCGGCCGGTCTGCTGCGCACCGGCGAACATGTGGTGACCAACAGCGTGCTCGGCATGCTCAACGCGGTTATCTACTGGTATCGCCCGCACGGCGGGCACACACCCGACGAGATCGCCGCGATACTCGCCGACACCGTACTCGACGGTGTCATCGCAACCCATACGAAAGGCTGATCATGGCTTGGGATTTCGAAACCGACCCGGAATACCAGCGGAAGCTGGACTGGGCGGCGGAATTCGTGCGGACCGAGGTGGAACCGCTCGACCTGGTCTATCCGAATCCCTACGACCGCACCAACAAAGAGGCGATGGCGCTCATGCGCCCGCTCAAGGAACAGGTGAAGGAACAGGGGTTGTGGGCCTGCCACCTCGGCCCCGAACTCGGCGGGCCGGGATATGGTCAGCTGAAATTGGCGCTGCTGAACGAGGTGCTCGGCACCTCGGTGTGGGCGCCGTCGGTATTCGGTTGTCAGGCACCGGATTCCGGTAACGCGGAGATCCTGGCGCACTACGGCACGCCGGAACAGAAGGCCAAATATCTCCAACCGCTGCTGGATGGGGAGATCGGCTCCTGCTACGTGATGACCGAACCCACCGGCGGATCGGATCCGACGCTGTTCAAGGCCCGCGCGGTGCGCGACGGCGACCACTGGGTGATCAACGGCGAGAAGTGGTTCAACTCCAACGCCGAATTCGCGAGCTTCCACATCGTGATGGTGGTGACGAATCCGGATGTCAGTCCGTACCAGGGCATGTCGATGTTCATCGTGCCCGCCGACACGCCGGGTCTGGAGATCGTGAAGAACTTCCACGTGCACGGTTTCAGCGAGCACGAGGGGCATCTGCGGTTCACCGACGTCCGGGTGCCCGCGGATCATCTGCTCGGCGCGGAGGGGCAGGGCTTCATCGTGGCGCAGACCCGGCTCGGCGGCGGGCGCGTACATCACGCGATGCGCACGGTCGCGTTGGTGCGCAGGGCATTCGACATGATGTGCGAGCGCGCGGTGTCGCGGCCGATGCGCAAGGGCCCGCTGGCCGGACTGCAGATGACGCAGGAGCGCGTCGCCGACAGCTGGATCGAAATGGAGCAGTTCCGGTTGCTGGTGCTGCGCACCGCGTGGCGCATCGACAGGGAACAGGATTATCTGAAGGTGCGCAAGGATATTGCCGCCATCAAGGTGGCCATGCCGAAGGTGATGCACGATATCGCGCAGCGGGCACTGCATCTGCACGGCGCGATCGGCGTCAGCCAGGATCTGCCGTTCGTCGACATGCTCAGCTATGCCGAGGTGATGGGCATCGCCGACGGGCCGACCGAGGTGCACAAGATCACCCTCGCGAAGGAGGTTCTGAAGAATTACGCACCGGGAGATCCGGTGTACCCCAGCGGATATCGTCCCGCGCTACGGGAGCGAGCGCTGGAGTCGGTGGCCCGGCGGCTCGAACACGTCGTCGGGAATCTCTGAGACAATCGCCCGCTAAGGGGTGTCGTTGAACTGACGAGCGGTGGTAATCGTAGACCCCTGTTATGAGCATTGTCGCCGATAGCTCCATAGACCGTATCGGGTTGGCCCGCCGCATAGCCGCCACCTTCCGCCGCGGCGTCGCCCAGCGCGACCGGTCCGGCGAAATCTCCGTCGCCGCATTCGATCTACTACGGGCGACCGGGCTCACCGCGGCGCTGGTGCCCGCGGAATTCGGTGGCGGTGCGGCGACGCACCGGGAGATGGGCGCGATCCTGCGCGAAATCGGTGCGCATGATCCGTCGACGGCGGTCGCCTTCGCGCGGCACTGTCAGCTGGTGGCGACCCAGGTGTGGCGGCATCGGCACGGGTTGGACGCGCGTGCCCTGTTCGAGAAGGTGGTCGACGGCGCGATTCTGGTCGGCACCTACGCGGCGGACTGGGTGGAGTCGAACGGGCGCGCCGAGCGCGACGCGGGCGGATACCGGGTGAGCGCGCGCAAGGAGCGGGTCGGCGGTTGCGAGGTCGGTTCGATACTGGTCACCAGCATCCGGCACGGTGACGCGCCCGGCGGACCCGAGGTGCTGCACTGCTCGATTCCGCTCGGCTCGACCGGCATGCGAATCGAAAAGACCGGTGACGCGGTGGGTTTGCGGGCCAGCGGCGGGCACACCGTGGTGCTCGACGAGGTCTACGTGCCGGATTCGGCGATCGAGTCGGCCCGCCCGGCAGGCGAGTGGCCCGCGCTGCTGAACGTCGTCGTCGGCTCGGGCACTCCGCTCGTGCTGTCGGCTTATCTCGGAATCGCCGACAGCGCAATCGATCTCGCGACCGCGCTGATCGCGGAGGAGTCCGCCGCGCACACCTTCCAGCTGGCGGGGGAGATGCTCAACGCGCACACCACCGCGGCCGACCTCATCGCCGCGATGTTCACCGACTCCGACGATCTGACCTTCGACGCGAGCGACGCGCACGCCGGCCGCACGCTGTCCCGCAAGACGGTCGCGGCCGACGCCCTGGTGAATACGGTCCGCCTCGCGATCGAGGCGACGGGCGGCACCGGTTATTCGCGCGGCTGCGATCTGGAGATGTGGTACCGCGATATGCACGGCTGTCTGTTCGACCCGCTGCCCCGCGCCGAACAGACCCGCTTCGCGGGCCGAACCCTCTTGGGCCACAGCCCAATCGGCTGAGATTTCCGCGGAGGGATGGCATGGGCACGCCGCGATGGTTCATCGTGGCCGACTTCGGCTGACCGGGCGGGCCCACCCGAACGAATTTCGGGCGGGCCCGGGCGAGGTCAGGCGGCGAGGCGGCCGCCGTCCATGGTGATGATTTCGCCGGTGATCCAGGAGCTGGCGGGTTCGGCCAGACGGGTGATCCAGGGGACGACGTCGTCGACCTCGCCGATCCGGCCCGCGGGCACTCGGTCGGCGTATGTGGTTCGGAACGTGTCGATTTCGGTGTTCGCCAGCCCGCCGATGGCCAGGATGGAGGTGCGGACGTTGCCGGGGGCCACGCCGTTCACCCGAATTCCCTTGGGGCCCAGTTCGACCGCCCAGCTGCGGATGAGGCTGTCGACCGCCGCCTTGGTCGCCGAGTACACCGAGGCCCCCGGTCCGGCGAGTCGCGCCGAAATACTGGACACCACAACGATATTGCCGCCCGGCGAGCGCAACAGCGGCAGCAGGCGCGCGGTGAGCAGGGTCGGTCCGACGACGTTGATCTCGAATTGTCGCCGCACCTCCGCCGGATCGAGTGCGTCCAGCGGGGTGGGGGCCCAAACACCGGCATTGTGCACGAGCACATCGAGCCGACCGCGCTCCCGCACGGCCTCCGCGATCGCCTCGGCGCCCTCCTCGGTGGCGACATCGGCGACCACCGCCGTGATGGCCGGATGTTCGGCCGCGACCTCGGCCAGCGGTTCCGGCCGCCGCCCGGTGACGAGCACCGAGGCCGCACCCTGTTCGGCGAAGGCGAGCGCGGCCGCCCGCCCGATCCCGGTGCCTCCGCCGGTGACGACCACATTCTGATCGGCAAAAGTCTTCTCGCCCAACGGTCCCTCTCCTGGTTCGATGTAAGTCGTACCTCCTGGGCAACTCGGCCGCCTTCGCGAGTATTCCTGGCCGTTCAGGGGAGGGGGTGGCCGCCGAGCTGATTCAGCAGCACGCCGATGACGCCCACCTCCTGCCCCTGCTGCTGGATCATCGATCGGGCGAGTTCCTTGACCGGTCCGGAGCTCAGCAGACCGTCCACCGCCTGGGCCATCGCGATACCGCCCTGATGGTGGCGCAGCATCAATTGCAGGAACAGCACGTCGGCATCGTGCCCGCGGGCGGCGGCGAGCGCGTCGAGTTCGGCGTTGGTCGCCATACCCGGCATGGTCCGCGGCGCGGCCGAATGCTGGTGTGCCGCAGGGTTATCCATCGGCATCCAGGCCATCGGATGCGGTGAGTCGGGTGCGGCGTTCGCCAGACGCAGCCAGCCGAGCATGGTGCCGAGCTCCAGCCGCTGCGTCTGGTCCAGCTGTGCCGCCAGCCGCCGCACCGCGGGCCCCGCGCTCGGATCCAGTCGCTGCACCATGATCAGCGCCTGTTCGTGATGGGCGGTCATATCCTGGGAGAAGCCGATCTCCGCCGGGTTCAGCACCGAGGCGACCGTCTGGTTCTCGGGTATCACGAGCGGCCGCAACGCCGCACCGAGCACCAGCAGGATGAGGGCGAGCGCGCTGTAGGCGGCGGGGCGAATCCAGTTGCGCATCATCAGGATCCGACGATCGACTGCTGATCGGCCGGCGGGGTGTACACGTCGTTGTCCAACTGCAACACCATGAATCCGTTGTCCGAGCACGCCACGTACAGCTGGTCGCCGCGCCACTCCGGCGGCGAGAAGCACCAGTCGGTGGACACATCGCCGAAGGCGAGGCGCCCGGTGCGCGGGGTCAGCGCGTCGTACGGGTTGAATTTGCCCTCCAGCACCGCGCGCACCGCGGCGGGCGCGCTCATCACCGGCACCCCGATGATGGAGGCGAGCGCGTGCGGTGAATTCCACAGGCTCAGGTTCTGGCCGGTCCGCGCCGGTGGGTTGAAGTAGGCGATCTCGTGGATGTTCCCGGGGTCACGCACATCGAAAACCCTTATGCCGGAAGAGATCCAACCGCAGGCGAGCGCGGTGGGGTTGTCCTGCCGGTCGGCCGCGCAGTAGTGCGATTCGTAGGCGAAGGCCGAGCCGCCCATCGAGGAGCCGATGTTCTTGTCGAGATTCTGCGGCAGGTTGATCTCCAGCTTGATCTTGGCCGCCACCTTCGGGTTGGTGTCGTCGGAGATATCGATGAGTTTCACGCCGCCGGAGCCGCCCTCGTCGACGGTGTAGAGATACGGCTTGCCGTCATAGGTCACCGGGACGCTGTGCTGGGTAGCCCAGCCGTCGGTCCAGAACACCCGGCCCAGGTGTGTCACTTGGGGATTCGGATCGCGCCGCTGCACCGCGCTGATATCGAGCACGGTGAAACCGCCGAGCGCGGAGATGTACATCCGGTTGCCGTCCGCGCTGATGCCGAAGCCGTGTGCCTCGATGCCGGTGAGCCCCTGCCACACCACATGCGGGTTCGCCGGATCGGAAAGGTCTACGGCACTGACGAATCCGGGCGCGATGCCCGAGGCCCAATAGGTGTTGCCGTCGGGGGAGAAGCCGCCCTCGTGCGTGGTGATCGGCAGTGGCATCAGCAGATTCGTGCCCGGCCCCTGGTTCAGCAGGCGCGGATGCGCGCAGTCGGAGATATCGTAGACGGATAGGTAGCCGACGCCTTCGGCGACCGGAACGCCGGTGCCCACCAACAGTTTTCGCTTGGCGTTGACCTTCAGGCTCTCCCAGGTGCCCGCCATCATGGCCGGTTCGGTGAGGTTCGCCGTCGGGCGCGGGTTGGCCGGATCGGATACGTCGAGCACCTGCACGCCGCGTCCCTCGCTGAGCAGATCGCCCGGGAAGAACGAACCCATATACGCACAGTGCTCGAAGCTGGTGGAGGTGATGCCCGCACCGCGTCCCGGAAAATTGCCGACCATCGACATATTGCAGCGGTAACCCTGCGTGCTGCGGCCACTGTCCCGGTCGGCCGCCGGAACATCGCCCTGCAGACCGGGTTCCGGCATCGATCCCGGCCCGCAGTCGGCACGCGGCACGGCCGTGCGGCCGACATCGAGAAATTGCTGCACCTGCGTGGCGATATCGGATTGCAGATCCGCGTTGGCGCTGCTCGGCAGCATCATCACGGCCAGCACGCCGATGGCTAGCAGTGCCAATGGTTTAGCGCGGCGCCCGCGCACGACCGACCTCATCGTCGTTGCCCCCAACCTTCTTTACTCAGTCAGGGCCGACTGGGACAGCCCCGAACTGACTGAATAGTAGTAACAGCCGGTAACTTACGCGGGGGTTTCGGCCGAATTCATTTGTTCGCCGAGATTTCCGGGAACGGTGAGGTGGGTGCGTCCAACAGCGGTACGGACCGATTGCGCAGGTAGCGATCGAACATGGCGGTCACGTAGGTGCGAATCACGGTGTGCGCGCGATCCGCCGGGATGGTGCCGAGCAGACCGGAAAGCAGCGGTGCTTCGGCGACTTGTCTGGGCAGATATCCGAGGTCGGAGAACGACCAGTGCCCGGCGCCGGCCAGCACGAGCTCGCGGGTCCAGCCGACGCGGCCCGCGCACATGCGATCCACGGTGCGGCGGCGGATATCCGGGTCGGCCCAGCTGCCGAAGATGAACAGCATCGGCCGGCGCGGCTCGGCCACGAGACCGGCGGCCAGATCCGACGGATCGGCGTAGCCGTCGAGATCGACACCGGCCCGGATTCGCGGATCGGCGAACACCGCCATGGTGCCGCCGAGCGAATGTCCGTACATGCCAACGTTTGTCAGGTCGAGCGCCGGACCCATGGGTAGTTCGGGGTCGCTGCCCCGCGCGAATGCCGTCAGCTTGTCGAGCACGAATCGAATATCTGCGGCCCGGGCCTGCGAGGACATCCGCATGATGTCTCCGACAGGATTGGTCAGGTTGCGGGAGTCGTACAGTTCGACGTGCCCGTCGGGAAATACGGTGCCCGGGAACGCGCCATGGGTATCGGTGATCGACACAACGGCATAGCCGCTGTCGGCCAGATCCTCGGCCAGCGAGGTGCCCGCCTGGGCCGGAAAGCTCGCGGCGGGCGAGTACAGCAGCACCGGCAGCGTTGCGGGGCGGCGTGCACCGGGGCGCCGACGTGCGCGCGGGCCGCCAGGACGGTGCTCGGCAGGCCCGGCAGAATGTGATCGGCCAGCGGATAGGACTCGGCATGCGTGGCCGGATAGTGGATCGTGACAACGAGTTCACGCGGTGTCGACGGCTGCCAGGGATCGGCGCGATCCGCATCGATCAGATGAAGTGTCGTGACACCGACCTGCAGCACCGGCGGCGCCGAAATCGGCTCGGCCGCAGCCGATCCGAACGGGCACATCGCCATCAGCGATACCGCTGCCACCCCGATGACCTTGCCCTTGCCCAACACTCGGCGACGGTGCCGAGGCATTCGAGTAAACACACACGCCCCCATAGAGATCCAACGACAGCAGCCTAATGGACGCTGTCGACGAAGTCGTCCGCAGACCCGCGCATTGCCGCAGCGTTGGCGGAGGTACGCCTAACCTGGCTACGCGGTCGCGAGGTAAGTGAGGTGGCAGGGGTGGTCGGGATCGATGAGGATCGACTGGCCGCTGATCCTGCGGCGCAGCGCGGGTCCGAACATGTGGCGGGGGAAGCTGTTTCGGCTCACGGCGACGCGCAGGCGATGACCGGTGCGGATGACCGCCTCGGTGACGTTGATGTCGATATCGATGTCGAATGGTTCGCCGGGCCGGACGGGTAGCACCGATTCGGCGGTGCACGGATGTTCGGCGACGAGCAGATGTTCGCCGGAACGAATGCACGCGGACTCGTCGACGGCGCGCAGCGAGGACAGCAGCGCGCCGCGGGTGATCGCGGCCGAGACGCCGTCGGGGGCGACGTCGGTGACGACGACGGACCAAAAGGCATCGCACCCATCGACTTCCGCGCGCAGACGCAGATTCATCGGTCCGGAGACGACCGTGTCGGCGTCGAACGGCGGTGTGGTGAAGGTGGCGGCGGCCACCTCCGCCCGGCGGTCGTCGGATCCGAAGCGTTTGCCGAACAGGGTGGCGATCCCCATCGTGAGGATCGCGGTGTTGTTGGACGCGATCGCCGCCCGCCGGGTCGGTAGCGGTATCCGCTCGTGCGTGTTCGGCGGTTCGGTGCGCAGTGCGCCGTCGCGGCCGGAATGTGGTGCGGAACCGCTGGTTTCGGCAGTCAGGTACAGGCGGCGCGGCTGCGCGAGCGGGTCGGGATAGCGGTCGCGGGAGATCCAGCCGTCGCCGAGCCTGCGCAGGGTGATCGGGCCGTAGCGGTCGATGCCGTTCCGAATTCCTTTGAGCCAGCGGTCGAACCACGCGCATTGCAGTTCGTCGAGCCGCTGCGGGCCGCCGGGTACGCCGAATCCGGACCCCGGCGTCAGGTGGTAACTGTCGTCCACCACAACCTGTTTGGCGCCGGGCGCGGTGGCGATGCGGTCGTACATCCGGAAATTGGATCTGTTGTAGACGTCGTGCCAGCCGCCGTGGATCCAGGTCGGAACGGTGATATCGGTGAAGCGCGCCAACCGCCGATCCCATGCCTGGTTCAAGAATCCGTCGGGATGGTTCTCGATCAGCGCGATATCGATGGCGCGGCGCGCCCAGCTGGCAGGATCCGACAGCCGGTCGCGCAGATACCGCCGCAACATGCCGGTGCGGATCAGACCGCCGAGGGAGGGAATCCACTTGGCCGCGTTGATCGCGGCGATCCAGACGATCATGCCCGGGGTCGGTACGCCGCCGGTGAGGCCGAGCTCCCGGATCGGGTTCTCACCCGCCTCGATGGCGAACACCGCTTCGAGCCCGTCCGGTCGCAGGCCCGCGGTGATCAGCGCGGCGATCGCGTCGTAGGAGATGCCGGTGAGCCCGAGTTTGCCGTCGCACCAAGGTTGTTCGCGAATCCACCCGAGTACCTCCAGATAGTCCCGCTGTTCGGTCTCGCTGAAGAAATCCCATGTCCCTGTGGAGGTTCCGGTGCCCCGCACATCGACCATGACGTAGGCGTAACCGCGCTTTACCAGCGTCGGGTTGACGCCGAGTGATTCGAGTGCGCCGCCGGCCAGCGCGTGGAGCGTATCGCGTCCGGTGAAGGTGCGCCGGTCCGACGCACCGACCCACTGTCCGACCAGCCGCGCCAACCGATACGGGATCCGCCGGTGAAACATCTTGTTGTACGGGGTGAAATTGACCACCGCCGGCAGCGCCGTCGCCGTCGGCCCGCTGCGATCGCCCGGCCGGAAGACATCCGCCGAAAGCACCACCCCGTCACGCATCCGAATCGGCAGATCGGACATCCGGTGCATGCGCTCGTAACGCTGCGGCCCGATATCGAAACGGGCATCGGCGGACAGCGAGCCGGCGGAAGTTGGCATCGGAACGGTCATCGAGGACCTCGCTTCGAACGAAATACCAAATCGTCTCAGACGGTACGGCTTTCACCGGCGCTGTGTCCACCCAAGATGCCGGGCGAACGCGCGGTGACTCCATTCACACCGGCTATACGGCACCGTATAGCGGGACTAACGTCTTGAACGCAACGGTATGGCGCGGGCTCGTGCAAATGGGAGGTCTGGTGGTCGAGGGGTCGGTGCGGGGCGAAAGCTCCGACGTGCACGCGATTTTCGGGAAGATCGCCGGTTACTACGACCGGATGAATATCGTCCTGACGCTCGGTGGTCACAGTCGATGGTGTCGTGAGGTGGTGGAGCGGGCCGCGCCGCCCGCGGGTGGGCAGCTGCTGGACCTCGCCACCGGGACCGGCGCGATCGCGTTGGCGGCGGCGCGCGGATATCCCGCCGTCACAGTGACCGGTGCCGACTTCTCCGAGGAAATGCTGGCTCGCGCACGAACCAAGCCCGGGGCGGACGCGGTTCGTTGGCGTCATGCGGATGCCATGCGCCTGCCGTTCGAGGATGAATCGTTCGACGCGATCACCGAAGGCTATCTGCTCCGGAATGTCGACGACCCGGCCGGTGCGCTGACCGAACAGTGGCGGGTGCTCAGGCCCGGCGGCAGGCTCGTCGTCCTGGAAACCTGCCCGCCGAGCGGTCCGGCCCGACCGGTCATGCGGTGGGGGATGCGGATTATCGTTCCCCTACTGGGCCGGATCGTGGCGCGCGACCGGTCCTCGTACACCTACCTCGAATCCAGCACACTCGCCTTCCAGCCGCCGGAGCGCATCGCGGAGACGCTGAGCCGGCTCGGTTTTCGGGATATCGGTTGGCGTAAGAGGTTCTTCGGCACGAATGTCATCCTCTGGGCCACCAAGCCGTGACGATATGGCAGCCGGTCACTGGGCGGCGGTGGTCTCGTGGACGGTGCGCCAGCGCAGACCGTTGCGGGCCGCATCGTCGGGGAGCAGCACGGCGGTGGTGAGGCGGGCGGCGGGACCCTCTGGGCGGTGATGGATTTCGCGGAATCGCGCGACCGCGCATTCGGCCGACAGATGCAGGACATCGATATCGACGATGTCGATCGTCAGACCGGGCGTTGAATGTCCGACACCGTCGAGTCCCGCGAGCAGTTGCTCGCGGGTGACGACCACACCCTGCATGACGACCATCGAGAATTCGGGATGCAGTTGCGCCGCGAACCGCTCGACGGCGTCGGGTGCGTCCGGAGTGCCCAGCCAGCGGGCCAAATCGGCGTGCAGCGTCCGGATCTCGGTTACCAGAATGTCGTAATCGATGGTCACCTTCATGATCGACACGCTACCCACCCCGAGCCACGGCCGACCGCCGTGACATGCGGGCTCACCAGGCTGACCCGCGATGATGCCGCCCATGCCCGCCGGTGCTCCGCGCCCGGCGGATACCGCCGCCGAGCTGGCATTCGCCGAGGCGCTGCGCGATCTGCGCTGGCTGCTGCTCGTTGCGATGCCCATCGCCTCCGGCGCGGCACAGAGTGAACTGCTTGCCTTCAGCGAAGTGCGTTATGGCGCATGGCTTTCCGTGCGATCCATCGGTTCGGTGGAACAATTGAACTTAGACCAATTACATATCTAGTACCGTACTAATAGTGGTATGGTTACTTTATGAGTATCAACCAACCACAATCCTCGGAAGACACCATCGGAACCCGGCACGACCGGCGCCGTCGCGAGACCAGGGAACGAATTGCCCAGGCCGCATTGGCCCTGTTCGGCGCGCGCGGCTACGACGACGTGACCATCGCCGAGATCGCCGAGGCCGCGGACGTCGCGAAACAGACCGTGGTCAACCACTTCCCGGCGAAGGAAGATCTCCTGCTCGCCTGGCATCGGCCGGTCGAGGCCGACGTGATCGACCTGATCGACCAACTGCCGCTGAGCGTTTCGCTGCCGCAATTCCTCGCGGAGGAGTTGCCGAACCTGTTCGCCGCCCTGCCGGAGGTATCGGAGAGCGGCGGGCGGGCCGCGGGCGATGACCGGATGGCCGCCGTATTCGCCATCATCCAGCGCAGTCCGGCGCTGCTCGACGCGTTGCGGCGGCGCGGCGGCCGCTATCAGGAAGACCTGGCGGCCATCCTGGTCGACCGCGTGCCCGCGAGTCTCGGTCCCGTCGCCGCGCGGGCGACCGCGGCCTACATCATGACCACCGTCTCCGCCATGATCGAGGAGGCGAACCGGATGCGCGGCGAAGGCAAGTCGCCGCAGGAGATCAGCGCCGCGCTGACCGACGCGGTCGGCCGAGCGCTGGCCATCTTGCGAAACGGCATGGTGGATCCGGACGGTTCGCCATCCGAGTAGGTTGCTCACCCGGTGGTGCCGCGTGGTGTGCGGCCGCCGCTGGTCGGGCGTGTCTGGGAGTCGGGTGGCACCAGGACGTACGTTTCGACACCGCCGGAAAGTGGCCGACCGACGCGGTGGCGAACATCCGCCCATTGCAGGTCAGCAGCGATGCGCCGGAGGGTATTTACTGAACGTCGGCGCCGGTGAGTTATCGGTCCAGCGCACCGGTGATCGCCTGTGCCGCTTTCGTTTCGGTGTCACCGACTCGGGTCGGCAGCTGCTGGATGCGGCTCGGGTGAGTTCATCTCCTTGTTCACGTCGGTGGCCGGGCGATCGACCCGGTCGGTGAGCGTATTGCATTGCGTGTCAAGGTGTTCGGGCTCTGATCAAGGCGAATTCGCTTGCGGCGCAATCCGATTCGAAGCAGTCGCCGCGCTCTGCGCACCAACCCTTCAGCCGCCGATGTCGAACGGGATTCGAATCTCCATTGACAATCGGAAAATCTGTCTTATCATTTTGCTGTGTAGTTGCTGATCGGATTGCGCAGAGATCGGAAAGTTGCTTGGTCAGGAGTCGCCATGTCTCATTCGGAAAAAGTAATCGAACAACGCCGCACAGTGGGAACGCCGTCATCGCGCGTCGGATATGTATTTCGGCGAACCGTGACCGGAACCCTCTTGATAGTCGCGGCCACCGGCGTGCTTGCGGCATGCGGTAAAGATTCCAGCTCACCCGGTCCGGATACCTCGAGTAGTAGCCCGATTCCGTCGACTGTCGCAACGCCCGCCCCCGCACCGGCCACCTCCGCGCCCGCCGCCCCTGCTCCGCCCGCGACCAGTGCCGTAGAACCCGTCCCCACGGAGGACAACGTCGTTCCGGCTCCGGTTCAGGCGACCGAAGTTCCGCAGCCGCCGCGGGCCGAAACGCCGCCGGAGCTGCCGAAAACCACCTTCATGCCGAAGCCCGGATATTGATTCGGCTGTGGCCGCCACGTCGAGACGGGAGAGCCATGAAATTGTTGTTTCGGTCGATGGCGGTGTGCGCAACCATTTCTGCCTTCGTCATTATTTCGGTGACCTGCATATCGGTCGCGGGAGCGGCGCCCGCCGGAAGTGGGGGTGTCCCGGTGATAGTGCTCGGCGATTCGTATGCGTCCAATTCGATGGAGATCCAGGCCCAGGGCGCGGATCGGTGCAGTCACGGCGCCGACTCATGGCCGAGTCAACTGGCCCGATCGATCAACCGCGGCCTGCTCGACCTTTCCTGCTCAGGCGCCGTGATCGACAGCGGCCAGAACTGGAATCTGGCTTATGAAGCCGGGCAGGCCGCGGATGCCGGAGCTTTCGGCTCCGATACCGAGGCGGTGCTGCTGCAATTCGGCCTCAACGACAGTTGGGGTAACAGCCTCGACGCCATCGACACGGTCATGTTCTGCGTCGTCCGAGGCTGTGAACGAGACGCCGTCGCGCCGTATCGCCTGCCCGACCCGAACCAGATCACCGCGGAACATTATGCGGATCGAATCGCGCAGGTGGTGAAGTACATTCGGTATTACGCGCCCCGGGCGCGAATCATGCTGATCGGCTATCCGGAGTTGCTGGATCCGGCCGGAACGGCGGCGTGTATCGACCTGTTCGGTGTCCCGGTCGCCCAGCCGCGGGCCACCGCACTGATCGACTTGCTCAACGGTCTGCGAAATGCGCAGGCCGGCGCGGCCGACCTACTGGGGATCGATTTCCTCGATACCGGCGCGCTGACCCATGGTCACGGACTGTGCACTCCCGACCCATGGGTCAATGGAATCGGCGACCCGCGAGCGGATGTCTTCGGTATTCCCGGGCACCCTTCGGCGCGTGGTGATGCGGTGACGGCGGCGGCGATCAAACGCCAACTGAACCTCTAGCCGACGATGGAAGCGGTGCCGATGGCGATTCGAACCGTGCGGCGGGAGGTGAAGCTGCCGTCCTTGACCGGAATGCGTTGGTGGGCCGCCGCCGCTGTATTCGTACTGCACGCGGTGGTCTTCATACCGGCGTACCCGTTCCAGAAGAGCCCGCTCTTCCAGAAGATTCACGAATTCATACCGATGCAGCTCGGCGCTGCCGGGGTGGCATTCTTCTTCGTGCTCTCGGGATTTATTCTCTACTGGATACGACGACCTGGAGACACCTATTGGAGTTTTCTGAAGCGCCGAGTCCGGAAGATCTACCCTTCGCATATCGTGGCGGTGCTGTTGCTGATTGCCGTGGCACCCGTTCCGCTTTCGCGTCCCGTGGTATGGCTGCCCGACCTTTTGCTGATACACACCTGGGTCTCGCATTGGAGCTCGCTGGGCGGGCTGAATGTTCCATCGTGGTCGTTGGTATCGGAGATGCTGTTCTACCTCACGTTTCCGCTGCTGGCCCCGTTGGTGGATCGGCTACCGGGAAAATATGTCCTATGGGCGATAGGGGTGGTATTTCTGGCCATTGCCGGTCTGCATACCATTTACTATCTCGTCGCTGACGGGCCGAAAGGCATCGAGAACATATTCCTGCCGCGACTACAACCGGGGAACACGACACCAGAATACGAGATCCATGCTTCGCCGATATGGTTCGCACAGTCCGATATACCGGTCTCGCCCTCGTACTGGCTGAGCTACAATTTTCCACCGAGTCGATTGCCGGAATTCTATATCGGGGTGCTCACCGCGAAATACGTCATGACCGGCGGGTGGACGAATACTCGACTGCGGTATCCACTGCTGGCCCTCGCAGGCAGCTACGGCCTCACCTGGTTCGTGCCGATCAACTACAAGCTGTCCGTGCTCATACTGTTGCCGACCGCGGCGGTAATCGCCACCGCATGCGCCCGCGATGTATCCGGGATGCGAACCGTGAACTCGAGACCGGGAATGATATGGCTCGGCAACATCTCGTACGCCTTCTACCTGATCCAGTACCCGGTGATGGTGGCGGTAACCAGATACTGTCTCAGCGGTAAGAGCTACGACGTGCGGGGTTGGCTTCTCGGGACCCTCGTTTGCCTGGTGTTGTCGATCGGTCTCGGCGCGGCGATATACGTCTGCATCGATCTTCCGATCACGAAGCGGAAGGCGCGTGCCACATCTGTCGCCGCACGGGAACCGGTGCGAGTCGTCGGTAGTGCGCGAAATCCGAAACCCATTGTGGCAGCGGTAGATACGACTTGAACGGCTATAGAGGGTCGGATAGGTGTGCGAGCAGTTCCTGGCACACGTCGAGAAGGCGGGCGCGCAGACCACTCGCGCGCTCGGCGACCTCCGACTGACGGCGGACGTAATCGGCTCGCCCGGAAGGCGTTTCGATGCGCACGGGCTCGTACCCGTACTCGGAGAGGTCGTACGGGCTCGCCTTCATATCGAGTTCTCTTGCGGTGCACGCCAATTCGAAGCAGTCGAACAGCAGGTCGGACGAAATCAGCGGGGTGAGCTTGAAACCCCACTTGTAGAGGTCCATATTCGCGTGCAGGCAGCCGGGTTGTTCGCGGCGGAGCTGATCGGCGCGGGTGAGTTGTTCGGCGTTGCGGCCCACCGCGTCGGGGGTGAAGAAGCGGAAGGCGTCGAAGTGGGTGCAGCGCAACTGCATCGACTCGACGACGGCATCGGTGCCGTGGTGGCCGAGGCGCAGCGGCACCTGCCGGTGGCGCACCTCCTCGGAGCGGTACACCATGGCCCATTCGTGCAGGCCGAAGCAGGACAGCTGCGCGGGCCGGGATGCGGTGGCCCGCAACAGGTTCGCGACGAATTCCACGGTGTCGCGACGGCGCGCGAGATAGGCCGGGTCGGCGGTATGGCCGCCGTCGACCGCGTGATAGCCGCGCGCGCCGTCGTATTCGCGGGCGTCGGCGAGGATCACCCCGAATCCGGGATGCCAGCGCGCGAGCTGCGCGGGCTTGTTCCCGTAGTAGGTGAACAGGAAGTCGAGCACCGGATGTTTGGAACCCGCCCGCCGCTGCCGCAGATACGGCCCGACGAGCGCGTCCACCCGGTCCCGGTGCGCGGCGGCGAGCGCCCGCCACCGCGCCTCGGGCAGCACCGTCATTCGATCACCCGGTGGGTGGTGTCGCGCACGGTGCCGACGAATTCCTCGACCAGATCCTCCAGCGCGACGATGCCGATGGTGTTGCCGTGGTTGTCGACGACCCGGCCGAGGTGGCTGTTGGTGCGCCGCAGCCGGGCCAGCGCCTCGTACAGCGTCGTGCCCGCGCGCACCGTCGGCAGCGGCCGGATATCGGTGCGCGGGATGGGCGTCGCCGGGCCCGCGCTCTCGTCGGCGACCTTGTCCAGCACGTCCTTGACATGCAGGTAGCCGACCAGCGACCCGTCACCGGCGCGCACCGGGTAACGCGAGAAACCCGTTTCGGCGACGGCGGTTTCGATATCGCCGAGCGTGGTTCCGTTGCCGCGCAACGGAACCGATCGGGTGGTGGTCAGCGGCACCAGCACATCGGCGACGGTGCGGTCGCTGGTGCCCAGCGCCTGGGTGAGCCGCCGGTGCTCCTCCTCGTCGAGCAGGCCCTCGGACCGGGATTCGCCGATCATCTCGGCCAGCTCCACCGACGAAACGGTGGCCTGCAGTTCGTCTTTCGGCTCCACCCGCAGCATCCGCAGCGAAAGATTGGCCGCCAGGTTGTACAGCGCGATGAGCGGGCGGGCCAGCCGCAGCCACATCAGGTGGATCGGAACCAGCAGCAGCGCACTGCGTTCCGGACCGGCCAGCGCGATATTCTTCGGAATCATCTCGCCGAACAGGATGTGCAGGATCACCACGACGGCCAGCGCGAGCGTGAACGCCACCGGATGCAGCAATTGGTCCGGCAGGCCGAGCAATTCGAACGGGCCCCGCAGCAGGTGCGCGACGGCGGGTTCGGCGATCCGGCCGAGCAGGATCGAGCAGATGGTGATGCCGAGCTGTGCCGCGGCGAGCATCATGGACAGGTTCTCACCCGCCCGGATCACCGTGTTGGCCTTGCGCTTGCCTTGTGCGGCAAGGGCTTCCAGCCGGTCGCGGCGCGCGGAGATGAGCGCGAATTCGGCGCCGACGAAGAAGGCGTTGCCCGCGAGCAGCACCACCGTCAGCAGCACACCGAGCAGATCACCCATGGTGGTACTCACCCGCCGCCATACTCGAATGTTCCTTGGCCATCAGCACATCCGCGGTGACCGGGATCAACCGCACCCGATCGATGCGCCTGCCGTCCATCCGCTCGACCAACGCGAGCCAGCCGCCCTCGCTCAGATCGTCCGGGTGGGCGGGCGAACCCCATTGGTGTGCGACGGAATTCGGCAGAACCACCTCATCGCCCGCGACGGGTATGCGGCCGAGCCGGGTGAGCACCAGCCCGCCGAGGGTTTCGTATTCGCCCTCCGGCGCCTCGTAACCCGTCGCGCGCGAGACCTCGTCGATGCGTAGCAGGCCGGAGCAGTCCCAGCCGTCGGCGACCCGGCGCACATCGAGTTCCTCCTCGTCGTGCTCGTCGCGGACATCGCCGAGGATCTCCTCGATCAGGTCCTCCATCGTCACCATGCCCGCGGTGCCGCCGTATTCGTCGACGACCAGCGCTACCTGCATACCGTCGGCGCGCACCCGTTCCAGCACCTCGTCGCCGTCGAGGCTGGCGGGCACGATCGGCACCGGACGGGCCAGCAGACGCAGCGGGATGGTGCGGCGCACGTTGGCGGCATGGGTGAACGCCTGTTTGACGTGCACGACGCCCAACGTGTTGTCGAGATCACCGTCGATGACGGGGAAACGCGAATAGCCGGTGCGGCTCGCGGCGGCGATCAGATCGGCGATGGTGTCGTCCTGATCCAGGGCTTCGATCTTGACCCGCGGCGTCATCAGCTCCTCCGCGCTGCGCTCACCGAATTCCAGTGAGCGGTCGATGACCTGGGCCGTGCGCTGATCCAGCGCGCCGCGCACCGCCGAGGTGCGCACCAGCGAACCGAGTTCCTGCGGCGAGCGCGCCGAACGCAGCTCCTCCGCCGGTTCGATCCCGAGGGCGCGCACCACCCAGTTGGCGGTGTTGTTGAGGAATTTGATCATCCACCGGAACACCGAGGAGAACGCGATGATCGCCGGGGCGGTGGTGCGCGCGGTGGCCAGCGGTTTGGCGATGGCGATGTTCTTGGGCACCAGCTCGCCGTAGATCATCGACAGCGAGGTGGCCAGCACCAGCGCGAGCGCGAGCGAAATGCCCTGTGCGGCACCGTCGGTCAGCCCCATCGCGGAGAACGCCGGGCGCAGCAGGCGCGCGAGCACGGGTTCGGCGATATAACCGGTGATCAGCGTGGTGATGGTGATGCCGAGCTGGGCGCCGGACAGCTGGAACGAGAGCGTGCGGTGCGCCTGGCGCACCATCCGCGACCGCACGTCGCCGACGGTGCGGGCATGGGATTCGACGGTGCTGCGCTCCAGCGCGGTGAGGGAGAATTCGGCGGCGACGAAGAGGGCCGTGCCCGCCGTCAAAGCGATGAAACCGACCAGGCTCAGCACGGTCAGCGCGACGGACATCGTCAGCACCACCTGGACCGTACGGTGATCGGGAATGCCGGGGGAGATATGCGGGCCGCTGTGGGAAGGAGAGCGCCGGGTTGGTCACCCGGCTCGATAGAGGAGCCCTCCTGTGCGGCGCCCTCGGACGCGGGTGACAACTGGTTCCTTTCGCATGGACTCGAGACTGTGGACACCAATGCTACCGGCCGACACGAGTGAACGTGTCGGCCGGTGCCTGGCGCGTCTCGAAATCACGCGGTGCGCATTGCCGCTATGACGGCCGGGCTCACCAACCGCTCGGCAGCGGCCGCCCCTCCGCGAAACCGGCCGCCGACTGCACACCGAGCACGGCCTTCTCGTGGAATTCGGTCAGGGTCCTGGCGCCCGCGTAGGTGCAGGCGCTGCGGACGCCGGAGGTGATGTGGTCGATCAGATCCTCGACGCCGGGACGCTCCGGATCCAACCGCATGCGCGAGCTGGAGATACCCTCCTCGAACAGCGCCTTGCGGGCCCGGTCGAAGCCGGAATCGGAGGCGGTGCGGGCGGCGACGGCGCGCTTGGACGCCATGCCGAAGCTCTCCTTGTACGCATTGCCGTCGCGGTCGACGCGCAGGTCGCCGGGCGATTCGTAGGTGCCGGCGAACCAGGAGCCGATCATCACGTTGGACGCGCCCGCGGCCAGCGCGAGCGCGACGTCGCGCGGGTGCCGCACGCCGCCGTCGGCCCATACGTGCACGCCGATTTCCTTTGCGGCGGCGGCGCATTCGGCGACCGCGGAGAACTGCGGGCGGCCGACGCCGGTCATCATGCGGGTGGTGCACATGGCGCCGGGGCCGACACCGACCTTGATGATGTCGGCGCCCGCGGCGGCCAGATCGCGGGTGCCCTGCGCGGACACCACATTGCCGGCGACCAGCGGCACGCCGAGCGCGAGATCCTTTACCGCGCGCAGGGTTTCGAGCATCTTGGCCTGGTGGCCGTGCGCGGTGTCGATGACGAGCAGATCGGCGCCCGCGTCGACGAGCGCCTTGGCCTTGGCCGCGACATCGCCGTTGATACCGACCGCGGCGGCCACCCGCAGCTGGCCCTTGGCGTCGACGGCGGGGGCGTAGATGCCGGTGCGGATGGACCCGGTTCGGGTGAGCACGCCGGCCAGCGCGCCGTCGGCGGTGGTGAGCACCGCGAGGTGCGCATGCTTCGCCTCGAGCAGATCGAAGATCTCGCGCGGCGAGGTGTCGGCGGGCGCCTGCACGAAATCGGTGACGGCGACATCCCGCAACCGGGCGAAGCGATCGACATCGGTGCAGGTCGCCTCGGTGACAACGCCGACGGGCCGTCCGCCGTCGACCACGACCACCGCGCCGTGCGCCCGCTTGTGCATCAGCGCGACGGCCTCCGACACCGAACGCTCCGGATCCAGGGTGACCGGGGTGTCGGCGGTGAGCGAACGGCTCTTGACGAATGCGATCGTGTCGGCGGCCGCGCTGATCGGAAGATCCTGCGGTAGGACGACGATGCCGCCGCGGCGGGCGACGGTCTCGGCCATCCGGCGGCCCGCGACCGCGGTCATATTGGCCACGACGATCGGGATGGTGGTGCCGGACCCGTCGACCGTCGAGAGATCGACGTCGAACCGTGACGCGACATCGGTCCTGTTGGGGACGAGGAAGATGTCGTCGTAGGTCAGGTCGTACGGCGGCTGATGACCAGGGAGAAACTGCACTTACACGATGATAATCGCGGGTGCGCCCCATCGCGCAATTCACGGGCACTCGTTATCGGGGAGATGCCCCTCACAGGTCCGGTCGTGACCACGGGATATCGCGGATTTCGCGGTGTGCGTCACAGCGAACGGCAGGCGTCCGGTCAGCCCACGTCCGGAATCCAGTGGCCGTGGTAGCCGTACGGGACGCGGCGGGGCAGGTGAACGGTGGCGATCGGGGGTCTGCCCGGATCGCTCGCGTCGAGGATGAGCAGCGCGGCCTGGTCGCGGGTGCGGTGGTGCGCGATCGACATCAGGTAGCCGTCGTCCTCGTTGCGCGCATTCCGTGCGGCGACGAAAACCGTTTCACCCGAGACGATTTCGGGATCGAGTCGATGGACGGTGCGCGCGCCGGTCGCGAGATCGTGCTTGGTGACCAGATTGTCGCCGACCGGTGCGAGCGGGGTGGTCGGGCTGTAGAGGTAGCGGTGCGGCCGTCCGACGTTGGCGTCGTTGACGGTTGGGAATTCGGTCGCGATGTCGTCGAGCTGCTGTTCGGTCGCCTGGCCGGTGGCCGGATCGAGGGTCCAGCGGTAGAGGTGGCCGACGCCGCGCGGATCGCCGGTGCCGCGGAAGATGGCCGTCATCCCGGCCCAGCCCGCCGCGTCGCCGCTGATGCCGTCGACGACGATGCGGCCCGCGGCGTCCTCGTACGCGTTGCCGATATGCCAGGCCCACCTGGGTCGCACCGGGAACCAACGGATTTCGCGGTCGGAGGCGGCGTCGCGCGGCATCACCCCGATGCGCGGCTGGTGGGCCTCGCTCCAGTTCGGGAAGCCGGTGCGCTGCGATTCCCGATCCCACACCACCGAAAGATCCAGCCAGACAATGTGATTGGTGGTGACCGCGAAATCGTGCATCATCGGCATCTCCTGGTCGGTGAGCGCGATGGGCAGGCTGTGGGTGAGTTCGCCGGTCGCGGCGACGCGGTGGTAGGTGAGCTGCGTTTGCCGCATGGGGGCACCGAAGAAGTGCATTTCGCCGGTGACCGGATCGATCTTCGGATGCGCGGTCATCGGGGTGCAGGCGGCCGTCGAAGTCGTGCGGCCCGACGGTGTCCAGATCGGGGGTGAGTTGGTAGGGGTACTGCACCTCGTAGAGGGCGAGAATGCGCCCGGCATGTCCGATCACATTGGTGTTGGACGCGCCCCTGCGCAGATCGCGGCCGGGTTCGACGGCGGGGCCGTCCGAGGTTCTGACCCAGCGGTTGCGATACCACTCGGCGCGCCCGCCATGCAGGCGGATGCCGTGGATCATCCCCGCGCCGCTCCACCACAGGCCGGGATCGGTGCCCGGCTTCGGATTCGGCCCGTTGCGCAGGTAGCGGCCCGACAGTTCGGGCGGGATGGCGCCGTCGACGGTCAGGTTGTCGATCGATATTTCGGTGTCGACGGGTGCGAACAGGCCGGTGAGATAGCTCGGCTTCGGTGGCGCGGGCGGCGGCGGTGGGGCCGGGTCGGCGCATCCGGCCGCGGTCTCGGCCAATCCGGCGGCCGCGATTACGGCGACTCCGGAAATGGTGTGGCGCAACAGGGTTCGACGGTCCATGCTCGGCTCCTCGGTAGTGGGACTGTCCCACCGCCGATCTCACCAATGCTTACGGATGCCCACATCCCTCGGACGGCCGACGCGCCTCCTCCCTGCGGAGGAGGCGCGTCGTATGCCTATGTGGCGGTAGCGGTTCGCTCCGCCGGGTTCCGGTCGCCGAGCAGCCGCGGTGCCAGCCAGGCGAATCCGACGCCGATCACGGCCCACATGATCAGCTGTGCGGCAAAGGAATACAGCCGGAAGTGGTACAGATCGTCGGCGGGGAAGCCGGGATAGACGATCTTGCCGGACGGGTCGGTCAGCGGCCCCGGCGTTTCGGTGGCGAAATCGCCGTACGCGTGATTGGCCGACAGATGCCCGAGCGACGGCAGCAGCGCGAGCACCACGCCCATCACCACGACGAAGCCCGCGGCGGCCGCCATGGTCGCGGTCCAATTGCCAAGGCGCGCGGCCAGTTTCCGACCCGCCCAGATGGCGGCGAGCAGGGCGACCGCACCGATTACGATCACGCCGAGGTACAGCGCGGTGCGTTCCTTGATGGTCTCCGGATGCCCGATCGATGGCGGGTTCGCCGGATATTTCAGGAACGGCAGCGCATAGACGACGAGGAACATCCCGCCCGCGACGAGCAGCGCGAGATTGCGCGGCGTGATCTTGCCCGCCCGCCGCAGCGCCAGGTAGTAGACGACGGCGAACAGCGCGCCGAACGCCGCGCCGAAGACGACCACACCGAGACCGAATCCGGCATTGGCCTGCTCACCGCGGGTGAACAGCTCGGGGGCGTCCATATCGGGCATCGGCAGCCCGGCCGCCTTGTCCAGCGCCATCCGGGCGTCGTCGCGGCCGGATTCGTAGTCGATGGCGCGGCCGATGATCGGCTCGGCCAATATCCTGGCGAAGACGAACGCCAGCAATCCGCCGAGCGCGCCGAGCAGCACACCGCGGCCGATGATCCGCTTTTCCATTGTCGGGACTCGATTCCCGCCGTCAGTGGCAGGGGAATCCGAGGAAATGCCTACCGTCGTGGACGAATTCGTGCACGTGCATATCGCTGCCGAATACCGAGACCGCGCCCTGGTCGATGCCGATGAAGTAGATCGCCAACAGCGCGAGCACCGTGGTGCCGATCAGCCACAGGGCCGTGGTCGGAATCGAGATGGCGCCGATGCGCTGGCCGGAGCGGGGAGCGTAGGACGTGGCCACGGAAACTCCTTGCGTAGGAGGGGATTTCGCGTCCCCATGATCGTTACGACAGCACGGCGCCGAGGTCTGACTCGCATCCTGGCGGATGCTCACAGTGGCGCGACCGTTCCGGATTCACACCGGATTCCACGAATCGCCGATCGGTCAACCATACGAAACCCCGGACCAACAGGTCAAACGGTTGCCGCGCTACAGATCGCCGATGATCGCCGCGACATCGCGGGCACAGCCGTAGCCGATCGTGACCCCGGAGCCGCCGTGCCCGTAGTTGTGCACCACCGGGATACCGGGCAGGACCGAGCGGTCGAGTTCGAGTCGCACCTGCTCGCGTCCGGGGCGCAGGCCCACCAGTGTCTCGATGACGGTGCTTTCGGCCAGCAGCGGCACCAGATCGCGGCAGCGTTCCAGGATCGATCGCGTCAGTTCGGGATCCGGCGCGACGTCCCACCGGCCCGCGTCGAGCGATCCGCCGAGTATGCAATCGTGTTGCCTGGGATGGACGTACGCGCGGCCGAGCGGATGTGCCTCGTCACGCACCGAGATCGAGATGCCCGGATTGACCACGCGCACGATCTGGCCGCGGATGGGTACCAGCGTCGGATCGCCGACCAGATCACCCGCGCGCAGTCCGGCGCAGTTGACCACCGCGTCGGGTGCCAGGTCGGCGATATCGGCGAGGCTGTCCACGGTGCGCCGAACCCAATGCGCCCCGGCCGCCGCGACCGAATCCCGCAGCCACGGCAGGAAGACCGGCATCTCGACCAGTGGAACGGCATACCGATAGCCCATCGGGTAGCCCGGCGGCAGCTCGCCGGGCCGGGCCACCCGGAACCCGCGCACCGACCGCGACCAGTCCGGCGTCGCCGGTTCGGCGCGGTAGAGCGCAAGCGATTCACACATGCGCACCCCGGGGACACCGTCGCCGGCGAGACGTTCGAGGTAGGCGAAAGTCGTTTCACCCCAAGCGTTCACGCGATCCTTCGGGCCGACGGCGGTCGGGAACCAGACCGCGGCGGCCAGATACGACGTGGTGCGCGCGATCGGCTCGGCGCTGATGATCGTGACGTCGTGCCCGTCCGCGAGCAGCTGCGCGGCCACCGAAAGTCCGGATATCCCTGAGCCGACGACAACCACCCGCATGCCGCTGATCATAGTTGTCAGCGCGCTGTCGGCGGGCTGTCGGCGGCCCCGGGCACCGTTATCGGCAGATCGGATGCGGCCCGCAGGGGGCCGGATCCGCCTAGGTCGAAAGGGTTACGAGATGTCCGATATCGCACTCACCGAATTCGTCGGCGCCACCGCGGCGAAATTCGGGATTCCCGGCGTCGCCGTCGGGATCTATGCCGGCGGGGAGGCGGTGTTCGCCTGCCACGGGGTGACCAGCGTCGAGAATCCGCTGCCGGTCGACGAGGACACGGTTTTCGCGCTCGGCTCGGTGAGCAAAACGTTCACCGCGACCGCGGTGCTGTGCCTGGCCGCGCGGGGGAAGGTGGAGCTGGACGCGCCCGTGCGGCGGTACGTGCCGGAACTGGTACTCGCCGACGAGCGGGTCGCGGCGCGAATCACCGTGCGGCAGTTGCTGAATCACACCTCCGGGCTGGGCAACGGGGAGGTCGTCGAGAGCGGGTCCGGTGACGACGCGCTGGCCCGTTACGTGGCGACGCTGGCCACCCTGGACCTGATCGGCGAACCCGGCGAACGGGCGTCCTACAGTCAGGCCGGATACAACGTGCTCGGCCGGATGATCGAACACGTCACCGGACTGACCTTCGAAAAAGCGATTGCCACAATGCTTTTCGAACCACTGGAGCTAGAGCACAGCCTGTACTCCGCCGACGAGCTGCTGACCAGGCGCTTCGCCGTCGGGCACAACCGCGCCGAGGACGGCACGATGTCGGTGGCGCGGCTGCGCAAGCGGGCGCGCGGCGACAACGCCGGTGGCGGGCTGGAATCCTCCGTCTCGGATCTGTTGCGCTGGAGCCGTTTTCACCTCGGCGACATCGATGCCCAGGTCGTGCCCGCCGAACTGCTGCGCGAAATGCGGGATCCCACGGTTGCGCTACGGGCCAGCACCCTCGGCGATGACATCGGACTGTGCTGGTTCCTGCGCGACGTCGACGGTGTGCGCACCGTCGGGCACGGCGGCTCTACCAACGGCCAGTTCACCGAACTGCTCACCGTGCCGGAACGCGACTTCGCGGTGGTCTCGCTGGCGAATGCGGGCCCGGACGGAATCCAGTTCAACCAGGCCGTCGTTCGCTGGGCGCTCGAACACTACCTCGGGGTGATCGACCGCGACCCGGAGCCGCTGCCGTTCGACGCGGCACGGGCACGAGAAATCGTCGGCCTCTACGATCTGGGCTCGATGCGGTTGATCATCGAATCGTCCGGCGCCGAACTGCGTCTCGACGTCGACATCAAACCGGAGATCCGAGCCGCCGCCGACCAGGAACTGCCACCCGGCCACACCGGCGGCGTCGGCCTGCTGCCCCGCGACGAGTACATCATCACGAGCGGCGGTATGCAGGGCCAGCGCGGGTATTTCACCAGGGATGCGAGCGGCGCGGTGATCGGTATCGATATCGCCGGGCGGTTGGCGAATCGAGTTGCGGCACAAGGATAATCGCGGGTTCTCGGTTTTGTGCTCAGTCGGGCACCGATAGTTCAGCGAGTTGGTGCAGTGCGTCCGGGCGGGGTAGGTCGAGACCGCGCCGGAATGCCTCGGCGAAACCGGTGGCGCCGAGGTTTTCGGTGAGTTGGCTACGGAGTGTGCGCAATTCGGGTTCGCCCTCGTCGAACGCACCGCGAATGATCTGGCTCAGGCCGAGTGCGTTCGCGGCGCCGGTGGGATCGTTCTCCAGGGCGAGCAATCCGGCCAGCAGCTCGGCGATCCGCGCGATGGCGTCCGCGCCGCGGGCGAATGCGCCGCGGACGGCGGCGGGCAACAGGGTTCTCGCCGCGGCGGCGTCGTGTTCGGTGAGGTGCAGCGACATTCGCGCGGCCGCCACTTGGTCGCGGGCGATCTGCTCCGGGAAGGGCAGGTGGCGAACGTTTTTCAGCACCCGATCGAGGGTTTGTCCGGCGTGGGCCGAATCGCCGCGGCGGCGGTGCGATTCGGCGAGGTCGAGCAGGATGGCCGCGGCGACACGGGTGTAACCGCGCTCGGCGGCCAGGCGCCGGGTGGTATCGATATCCCGTGCGGCGCCTGCGAAATCACCTGCCCGGAGGCGTTCCCGCACCAGCCTGGTGTGGCTTTGCAGCACATCGTCCTCGGTGCCGAGTTCGGTGGCGTAGGCGGCGGCCCGCTCGAAGGCGGCGATGGCGGTGGGGTGCTCGCCGCGCAGCGCGTGATCGTTGCCGAGTGCCAGCAGGGCGAAACCCGAACCCCAACGGTCGCCGACGATTTCGAATTCGCGCAGGGCCGCCCGCCTGGCTTCGGCGCCCGCCGGTTGCTGCCCGCCTTCGGTGAGCGCGAGATCCTGTGCGAGGTGGGCGCTGCCGCGGACCCACGGATCGGGCGAGGTGAGCGCCTCCGCGAGTTGGCGTTCGGCCAGATCCGGATTCCCGGTGCGGAAGGCCTGTACCGCGATCCACAGCGGGACGGTGGGGTGGAAGTCCGCCGCCCCCGCGTGGACGGCTTCCTCGAGTAGTGAACGCGCCTGTGCGCGTTGCGAATCGGGATCAGCGACGGCGGGTTCGATGACCGGGCCGCCCGCCATGAGCCGTATCACCTGGAATGCCGCCCTGGTGGCCGCCGGTAGTGCGTCGCCGAGGCGGAGCACATCGGCGATGGCCGAAGCGAATTGGGCGCTCATTCCGCGAATGCCCCAGTACCAGAACAGCGAACGCGCGAAGCGGGCGGTGGTGGGCGCGTCCTCGGCGTATCGGAGTGCGGCCACCATGTTCTCGTGTTCGGTGTCGAATACGGCCATCGCGTCCAATTGGTCGCGGGTGCGCAGCAGCGGTTCGTGCTCCTCGGCGACGGTCAGCAGATGGTCGATGAAACGCGTTGTGAGCGGGGCTGTCTCGCTGCCGATCCGGGTCGCGGCATATGCGCGGACGGTTTCGAGCATCCGGTATCGCGGTGGTTCGGCGGCGACCTGGACGATCGACTTCTCGACGAGGCCGTCCAGCACGTACGGAATATCGTCGGCGACCAGCTCCGCGTCCGCGCAAACAGCTTGCAGCGCTTCGATATTCGCGCCGCCGGAGAATATCGACATGCGGCCCGCGAGTATCCGTTCCGGATCGTCGAGGAGATCCCAGCTCCATTCGACCAGCGCGAGCAGTGTGCGCTGCCGGGGCAGCGCCGTGCGGCTGCCGGAGGTGAGCAGCCGGAACCGGTCGTCCAGACGGCGGGCGATCTGATCGGCGGTCATCGAACGGAGTTTGGCGGCGGCGAGTTCCAGCGCCAGCGGTAGACCGTCGAGGTGGGCGCAGATCTCGCGCACCGGGCCGAGGGTGTGCTCGTCGAGCCGGAAACCCGGGCGCACGGCGGTGGCCCGGTCCAGGAAGAGCCGGATCGCGGGATAATCCGCCGCCTGCTCGGGTTCCGCGGTCGGCGGCGGCAGTGCGAGCGAATCCAGGTGGCACAGCGCCTCACCGGTGACGGCAAGCGGTTCACGGCTCGTCGCAAGGATTTTCAGCTCGGGTAGCCGCATGAGCAGCCGATCCGCGAGTGCCGCCGCCGTCTCGATCAGGTGTTCACAGTTGTCGAGCACGAGCAGCGCCGCACCGGTATCGAGCATCTCGACGAGTCGATCGATCGGCGTACGGTCCGGACCGGTTGCGCCGGAAAGGGATTCGAGCGCACCCACGACCGCGTCGAACAACTGGTCCGGCGCGCCCGCCTCGGCCAGCGGAACGAACCACACCCGCTCGGCCGGATACCGGCCCGCCGCCTCGATCGACAGCCTGGTCTTACCCGCACCGCCCGGGCCGACGATGGTGACGAACCGCGAGCTCGCCAAAAGCCCTGTCACGAGGGCAAGTTCGCGATCCCGGCCGACGAAGCTGGTCAGCTGCGCGGGCAGCCGGGGCGCGGTCCGCGGCGGTGGGGGCGCGAGTTCTCCACGCAGCAGCGCGAGCTGGATGCCCTGCAGTTCGGCGGACGGATCGATACCGAGTTCGTCGCCCAACCGCGCCCGAATCTCCTCGAAGGCCGCTAGCGCATCCGGCTGCCGCCCGGCCGCCGCCAACGCGCGAATCCGCAACCCCGCCAAGCGCTCCCGCATCGGATACTCCGCCACCATCGCTGTGAGCTCCGACAACACCTCGGCCTGCCTACCCAGCCGCAGTTCGGCATCGAACCGATCCTCCGCCGCACCGATCCGCAATTCGGCCAACCGCGCCGCCGCAGGCCCCGCGAACGGCGCCTCGAGCACATCCGCGAGCGCGGGCCCCCGCCAAAGCCCCAGCGCCGCACCGAGTGTCGCCGCCGAACCGGCCTGCCCGGCCGCCAACTCGGAGCGGCCCGCGCGGCCAGTTCCTCGAAGCGCTCGGCATCGACCTCGAAGGCCGCCGATTGGGCGGCATCGACTGCGGTGTTTTTATGACGGTTCGCTCTGGTGTCGGCCGGTGTTTCGGCGTCGGGGAAATGGTTTGCCGGGATGCGGGTCGTTGCGGTGGTACCGAATTCGGCACTCGTGTGACGACGCGCTTCGAGATCAGCCAGTTCGGCGGCGCCAAGCCGAGCGTTCGGAGGGTGGTCCGTCGCGGTGTCGGCCGACTCGTCGGCATCGACCTCGGTTCCAGGTCTCGTCACTCGGGTGGGCGCGACGGCCGCGAGCCGATATCCGCCCGCTACCAAGTCGACCGCGCCGACCCCGCGCAACGCCCGCCGCAACCGCGAGACCAGCGCCTGCAACGCGCCACCCGCGTCCGCGGGGACGTCTTCGCCCCACAACGCGTCGATCAGAACCTCCACGGGCACCGGCCGCCCCGCCGCCAGCGCCAGCCGCGCCACCAGCATCCGCACCCGAACCCCGCCGATCGGCACCGGCACTCCCGCCGCGTCCCGGACCTCGACGGGCCCCAAAACACCAACCCACACCCGACGAGTCTCGCAGAACCGCCGCCCCGTCGAGTTCGGTCGGTCGGCCGACCGCGCCCAAGCCATGCGCTTGCCGCCCAGCAATAGCGCCCTGATCTCGGTTTCGCCGCGGCGTCGAGGACTCCCGACAGCACGTCGAACCAAGAGCATCGAGCAGCAGGACGCATCGTCGAAGCAGCGAACGGCCGTCGAACCGATGGACGAATACGGTCGACAAATCCGCGCTACGGCATGAACTGGGCGGGTGCGCGTCCGAAGGCGTGGCGGCGCGAAAGACCCGGTCGTCGGCCGTAATTCAATGGTTTCGCGGGTCGGCCTGTAGCAATTGCGGTGAGGCGGTGAACCCACTGCGGGTGTAGGCGCGGACCGCCCGTTCACTCGAGTGGACGGTGACCCGTTTCAGACCGAGGCTCTCGGCGAGGGCGAGAATCCCGTCGACGAGCCGGCCGCCGATCCCGCTGTTGCGATATTCGGGGCACACGTAAACGCATTGCACGTCGCCGCTGGCCCGCACCAGTGCGAGCGGGCTCGGTACTCGGGGAGTGGTCGCCAACCAGGCCATGCCGAGGACGGTTTCGTCGCGCACCGCGACCAGACAGCGGTGTCCCTCCGTGTTGCGCTGCGCCCACTCGACGAACCACTGGATGAATTCGTCATACGTGGTGGCGGGCCTACCCTGATTCTCTGCGGCCCAACGCCACCGCAGATCGGCGACGGCCGGGAGTTCGGCATCGGAGGCGGGCCGGACTTCGATCGTGTTCATGCTCGAATTCTGCCGTGCCCGGACCGCCGAACCGGCGAGGTAACCTGCCGGATCGGCATCGTGGTGCGAATTACGATGCGTACCAGCCGGTTTCGGAAGCAAGCGGCCGCTTGGGCTCAGTGGGTCGGATTGTGATGGCGCACATGACGATAACGGTGCGCGAGCCGATGCTATTGATTTGGAAGCGTTCGTCGAGCACGGTGATGCCGTACCGGAACGGGATAGCGGTTATTGGAAGTTCACGTCCACGCGCGAAGGGCCATTCATGCCGCCCATGAACCAGGGAAACGGCGATCAGGCGGCGGCCTGGGCTCGGGAGAGCCGGATTGTGGCGGCACACATGACGATTACGGCGACGGCGGTGCCGACGAGGCCGAGGCTATTGGTTTGGAAACGCTCGTCGAGCACGGTGATGCCGATGTAGGCGGCGGCGAGCGGTTCGGCGATGGTGACCGCGGGCAGCGAGGCGGCCAGCGGCCCGGCCTGGAAACCCTTCTGCTGCAAGAAGAATCCGGTGATGCCCGCGACGATCAGCGCCCAGGTCTGCCAGCTGCCGAGCACGTGGACCACGCCGTGTTCGAACAGTCCGGAAACGTATTCGGTGAGTGCGGCGGCCAGCCCGTACAGCGAACCGCTCGCCGCGCCGAGCAGCAGCGCCCGGCGGTTCGGGTCACCGCCGGTCAACCCGAAAACGGCTGCGGCGGTGACCAGTCCGACCAGAATGCCGAGCGGCAACACCCAGGCACTCAGCGGCGCGGTCGTTTTGCCCTCACTCGGATCGCCGATGATCAGGAAGCAGGCGAGCGCGGCCGCGAGCGCGACGGCGGTCGCCCAGGTGCGTGCCGTGATGCGCCTGCCGTTGAGCCGCGCGGCCAGCGGCAGCGCGAAAACCAGCGCGCTCACCAGGATCGGCTGCACCAACAGCACCGCACCCAGCGCCAACGCGACCACCTGCATGCCGTAGCCGCCGATATCGCCGATGATTCCGGCCCACCAGCGCGGGTTGCGCAGCAGCGCGCCGACGAGCGGTTTGTCCTCGGGCACCGCCGCCGCCGCGGTCTGCTGTGCGACGGCCGCGAGGGCGAATAGCAGCGCGGCGATCAACGCGCAGATGATCGCCGCGGGCGGATTTGCGGTCACAATTAGTTTGCCCCTCGGTTGCGGTGTGCGGGCGCCCCGGCGCGTCGCCGTCCCCGCCCGGGCGTGTCGCCCCTGGTCGCGTGGTTCGCGCCGAAGCCGCCCGAGCGGGCCGCCTTGGCTGCGGCGCCGCCGCGCCCGGCCGAACCACCAACGGCGCGACCGGTTTTCGGCGCGTCGGTGGTGCGGGCCACGGAACCGGACCGATTGGTCTCGCCCGCACCGCGGGAGCCGCCCGCGGCGGATCGAGCGCCACCCGTTGCGCGCGTGGGTCCCGACGCCATCGTCTCGCGCGCGGTCCTGCCGGCGCGCGCGGTGCCACGCGCCGCCGGATCACGCACGACAGCAGTACCCGCTGCGCGCTCGCTCACTCGCCTACGGGATTTCTTGGGTGCGCCGACGGTGCGGGTGGGCTCGGCGGGTGCGGCGGCCGCGGCCACCGCGATCCCGCTCGGCTGCCGCGCACCGGTGATCTCGACGAGCTTGCGGTCACCCGGCCGCACCGCGATGCCCTCGATATCGACACCGGCCTTGCGGGTCATCTTCTCGACGTCGCCGCGTTCCTCGTCGGTGACGAGCGTGACGACGACGCCTTCCTCACCCGCCCGTGCGGTGCGCCCCGCGCGATGCAGGTAGGCCTTCGGCTCGGCGGGCGGATCGACGTGCACCACCAGGGAAATCCCGTCGACATGGATGCCGCGCGCGGCCACATCGGTGGTGACCAGCACCGGCGTGACACCCTCCGCGAACGCGGCCAGGGTCCGGGTGCGATTGTTCTGTGCCTTGCCGCCGTGCAGCGCGCCGGCGGAAATCCCCGCGGCCCGAAGCTGTTTGGCGAGCCGGTCGGCACCGTACTTGGTGCGGACGAACATGATGGTCAGCCCGTCGCGCGCGGCGATCTCCGCGGTCACCGCCCGCTTGTCGGCCTTGTGCAGGTACAGCAGGTGATGCGACATGGTGGTCACCGATGCCGCCGCGGGCGCGGTCGAATGGGTCACCGGATCGCGCAGGTACCGCTTGACCAGCTTGTCCACCTCGCCGTCGAGGGTGGCCGAGAACAGCAGGCGCTGACCGTCTTTCGGTGTGCGGTCGAGCAGCTTGGTCACCTGCGGGAGGAATCCCATATCGGCCATGTGGTCGGCCTCGTCGAGGGCGGTGATCCGCACCTCGGACAGGTCCGCCGCGCCCTGGGTGAGCAGGTCGGCGAGGCGTCCCGGGGTGGCGATGAGCAGGTCGACGCCGCGGTTGAGCCGGTCGGCCTGGCGCTTGATCGGCGCGCCGCCGACCACGGCGGCCACCCGCAGGCCGAGCGCGAGCGCGGGTTCGTCGAGCGCGCGTTCGATCTGCAGCACCAGCTCGCGCGTCGGCGCGAGCACCAGCCCGCGCGGGCGCAGTGGCTTCGCGGCCGAACCGGTGAGCCGGGCGAGCATCGGCAGGCCGAAGGCGAGGGTTTTACCCGATCCGGTCGGGCCGCGGCCGAGCACATCCTTGCCGCGAGCGCGTCGGCGATGGTGGCCGCCTGGATCGGGAACGGGGTTTCGATGCCGTCGCGGCGCAATGCCTGGACGAGCACGGCGGGCAGGCCGAGCTCGGCGAAGGTCGGAACGGGCGTCGAAGTCACAGGGGGTGGTGCCTTTCGTTGCCTCGGCGCGGCGGAGTACCGGAACTCGTTAGGTTCAGCCGAGCGGTTCGGCCCGGCAGGGGATGCAAAACCGGGGTGAGTAGGGGTGGAATCGGCGATCGGGCATGAACGGGCCGATCGGATTCGATCACTCAGCGTACCGCTCACCCTGGTCCTGGGACGAATCCGGCGAGTGGGGAAGTTCGTGGGGAAGTTTCCGGATTCAGGTCCGGAACAGGCGGCCGAGCTCCTCGAGCCAGGGGATCGCGACGGCCAGCGTCGGCACCACCAGAATGGCGGCGGAGGCGAGATAGGCGGCGATGGAAAGGCGCACACCGCCGAGTGGGCCGGACAGCCGCTGGATCCGGATGAGCGTGCTCGGCCCGCCGACGGCCAGCGCGCCCTGCGGTGCGATCGACTTGGAACAGGCGACCAAGGCGCGAGCCAGCGGACGCGGACCGGTGACCTTCACCGCGGAATCGTCGGCGAGCAGTTCGATGAGCAACTTCACCGAATCCAGCGCCGACTTACTGCGCACCCAGCGGGGAAATGCCTCGTGCGCGGCGGTGAACGCCTCGAGCACCAGATCGTGGCGGGCGCGCAGATGGGAGCGCTCGTGGCTGATGATCGCGGCGAGCTCTTTCTCGTCGAGGTTGTCCAGGGTGCCCGCGCTCACCACGACCCGCCTGCGCAGCCCGGGTAGGCAGTAGGCGATGGGCTCGGGCGCGGCCAGCACCCGGATATCGGCGGCGCGGCGCGCGGGACCGCCCTGATCGAGCAGGTCGACGAGCATGCGGTGCTTGGCGCGTCGCCTGCGGGTGTGCACGCCGACCCGCACCACCGACCAGATCAGGCGCGCGCCGACCAGCAGGGTGAGCGCGAAGACCAGGACGTAGGCCAGCCAGAGCGGCAGCCCGAGCACGTCGATCTCCCGGGTGGGTGAGGTGGTCGGCCGTCCGTCGGGTCCGGGCACCAGCAGCTGGGCCGCGATGGCGAGTCCGGAACCGAAGGCGCTGAGCACGGCGGCCAGCGCGATGGCCTGCCACAGAACAAGTGCTGCCCGGGGCGTCCGGTACGGCCAGGTCGCCCGGGCCAGCAGAGCTGGGGCAGGCCCCGCGAGAAGCAAAGCGAGACCGGCGAATACCGGCGCGGTTGCGTTCATCGACTCAGCTCACTGCGTTGTGGGGCCTGGGTCCGAGGAGTCTACTGCGGCGGCTTCGCCTCGTCCTCGGTGGCTTCGAGCTTAGCGAGTGCCTCCCGCAACGCGGCAGCCTCATCCTTACCGACCTGTTCGACGAAGTGCACCAGCGCGGCGGCGCGGCTGCCCGCCTCCTCCGCCTGTTGCAGCGCGTCCACCATCAAGCTGGCGACCAGTTCGTCGCGGGTGTGTACCGGGGCGTAGCGGTGGGCGCGGTCGTCGCGCCGCTGTACCACCAGATTCTTCTTCGCCAGACGCTGCAGCACCGTCATCACCGTGGTGTACGCGAGCTCGCGGCGGGCGGCCAAGGCCTCGTGCACCTGCCGGACGGTTTGTGGTTCGTCACTCGACCACAACTGGTCCATGACCGCTTTCTCGAGTTCACCAAGTCCTGCCATCCCACAAGTTTACGGACTCAACGACGCGATTGCGTACTACACCCTGTCGTAACTGGCCGGTTGCTATGTGGTATTGGTCACGGCCGACGAAAGTACGTGCCTGGCGCCGATCGGAATCACCATCGGGCGGCCGGATACCGGGTCGTCGATCACCGAGGCGTCCAGCCCGAATACCGCGCGCAGCAGGTCGGCGTCGATGATATCGGCGGGTGCGCCCTGCGCGACGACTCGACCCCGCGACATCACGATCAACTGGTCGCTGTAGCGGATGGCCAGGTTCAGATCGTGCAGCACCATCACCACGGTGCGCCCGTAATCGTCGTGCAACCGGTCCACCAGATCCAGCACCTCCACCGAATGCGCCAGATCAAGGTAGGTGGTCGGCTCGTCGAGCAGCAGGATGTCGGTGCCCTGTGCCAAAGCCATGGAAATCCAGGCGCGTTGGCGCTGGCCGCCGGACAGCTCGTCCAGGGTGCGGTCGGCCAGATCGGCGATGCCGGTCTGCTCGAGCGCGGTCAGCACGGAATCCGCGTCGGTGGCCGACCATTGCCGCAGCCAGGACTGATGCGGATGGCGGCCACGCGCGACCAGATCGGCGACGGTGAGCCCCTCCGGCGCGACCGGTGACTGCGGCAGCAGGCCGATCACCCTGGCCACATCCCTGGTCTTCATCGATGAAATGGCCTTGCCGTCCAACACGATCCGGCCCTGGCTCGGTCGCAGCAGGCGGCCGAGCGCGCGCAGCAGGGTGGATTTCCCGCAGCCGTTCGGTCCGATGACGGTGGTGATCACGCCGGGCGTGATATCGAGCGAGAGGCCGTCGGCGATGACCCGATCGCCGTAGCCGAGGGTGACGGCCTCGGCGGTGAGCCGGTGATCGTTCATCGGAGTGTCGCCTTCCGGTTCGTTCGGACGAGCAGATAGAGCAGGAACGGGCCGCCGAACGCGGCGGTCACCACGCCGACCGGCAGTTCGACCGGGAGCGTTCGGGACAGCGCGTCGGCGCCGAGTACCAGCAGGGCTCCGGTGAGCGCGGATCCGATGAGGGGTTCGCCCGGCGTGCGCAGCAGCCTCCGGGCCACCTGCGGCGCGGCGAGCGCGACGAATCCGACGGGGCCCACCGCCGCCGTCGCCACCGCGGCGGCGATGACCGCGGCGCCGATGAGCACCGCCTGCTGGGTCTGTATGCGGACACCGAGCCCGCGGGTGGTTTCCGCGCCGAGCCGCAGCGCCGCGAGCGTGCGCGCCGAGCCGAGCGCGACCAGCGCGACGACGCCGAACGCGACCGCGGCCGGGACCAGCCGCGAGGTATCGGCGGAATTCAGTGATCCGTTGAGCCACAACTGCACTCGCGCCGCATCATCGATGCTCGCCCGCGTCAGCAGCCAGTTGATGCCGGCGACGAGCAATGCGTTCACGCCGATGCCGATGAGCACCAGCTTCAGCCCGGCGACCCCGCGCTCGCCGGATGCGCCGCGGCCGAACGCGAGCAGATAGATCGCGACCGCGGTGAGCAGTCCGCCCGCGAGTGCGGCCAGCGGTGTCCCCAGCATCGAATCCGTTGCGCCGCTACCGAATGCGACGGCGCCGAGGCTCGCACCCGAGGTGATGCCGAGCACGTCCGGGCTCGCGAGCGGGTTGTGCAGGATCGATTGCGTGATGGCCCCGGCCAGTCCGAGTGCCGCGCCGACCACGAGTGCCGTGAGTGCCCGTGGCATGCGGGAATCCAGGATGATGAACCGCTGTGCCCGGGTGCCGCCACCGCTGAGGACATCGAGCACCTGGCCGAGCGGAATATGCGTCCGCCCGGTCGTGATATCCAGGCAGAACAATGCGAAAAGCGCTGCGGCCATGGCGATTACGATCGCGACCTGCCGTGGCCGCAGCACCAACGACAGCGGGCCGACGCGCAGTGCGCCGGGTAGTCGAACGGCGGCTCGGGATACCGGACCGGCTTTCGTATCGGTCACAGGTTCACCAGCCGCCTGCGGCGGACGAGCAGGATGAAGCAGGGCGCGCCGAATGCGGCGAGCACGACGCCGACCTGGAGTTCGCCTGGGCGGGCGACGATTCGGCCGACGGTATCGGCGACGAGCAGCGAAAGCGCGCCGAGCAGACCGGAATACGGAATGAGCCTGCGGTAGTCGGGTCCGGTGATCGCCCTGGCGATATGCGGCACAACCAATCCCAGGAAGGCGATCGGGCCGATGGCGGCGGTCGACGCGCCGCAGAGCAGGACGACCGCCGTCAAGCCGAGTGCGCGGCTGCGTCCGACATCGACGCCGAGCCCCCGGGCCACATCATCACCGAGCCCGAGCAGATTGAGGCTCGGCGCGGCCGCGACCGCCAACGCGATGCCGATCACCAGGAATGGCAGCACCTGCCAGAACACGTCCGCGCCGCGCCCGCCGACCGCGCCGACCACCCAGAACCGGTAGCTGTCGAGCGCGGTCTTGTCCAGCAGCACAACGGCATTCGTCATCGCCTGGAGGAATGCCGTCACCGCGGCGCCCGCGAGTACCAGCGCGAGCGGACTCGCCTTGCCCGCGCCGAGCGCCGACACCCCGAACACCACCAGCCCCGCGACGGCCGCTCCGGCGAAGGCGAACCACACATACTGCGCCGGTGCGGTGAAGCCGAACAGGTAGGTGCTCAATGCCGCGAAAAAGGCCGCGCCGGAATTGATTCCGAGCAGACCGGCATCGGCGAGCGGATTGCGCGTGTACCCCTGGACCAGCGCTCCGGCGATGCCGAGCGCCGATCCGGTGACCGCGGCGAGTGCGGTGCGCGGCAGGCGAAGTCCGCGCACGATCTCGGCGGCGGCCGACGGCGCGGGGCAGCGGAACGGCCCGCCGGGACAGGTGAGCGCCTGATGCAGCGCGTCGTAAACCGTCACGGGGGAGAGGTTCTTGGCGCCGATCGCGATGCTGCCGATCGCCGCCATCGCGACCAGCGCCGCGAGCGCGATGGTGAACCGTGCCGATCGCACGGACGGAGTTTCGCTCCGTGATCTGGTGCCTGATGCGGTCACGGCGACGAATTACTCCTGACTCGTGTGGTGTGGCGCTCTGCTTGGACTTGAGCACTTGCTAGGTCTGGTAAGCCTAACCTATGTTCCTACCGCAACTGTCCGACGAGGAGGTCCGATGCCCGAGCTCATGACGCCATGCGCAACTCGCCGCGCGCGGGAGGTGTTCGGCCGGACGGGTGCCCGGCTGCGCGCGCTGCAACCGGAACATCCGCGGGTGTATGCCGTCGCCGCCATGGCCGATCAGGGCAAACGTCGTTGGTGGCGGCTGTCGGACGGCGTGCGCGAGGGGCGGATCGAGCTGATGTACCGCCGCCACGCCGCGGAGATGACCAGCCCGGCCGTCGCCGCCGAGGTGGTGGCGACGGCGCTGATCCACGCGGTGGTCGGCCGGGTCGCGGCCCTGCTGGTGGCCGAGGGGCAGGCGTGGGATCCGGGCCTGGAGAACCTGTGGGTGCACACCGACAACGACGGCGGCATCGACTGGGCGGGCTTGGCGGACACCACGATTCGCGTACTGCCGGGCGACCGGCTGGCGGGCGAGCCCGGTGCGCTCGTGCTGCCGTGTGAGCGGGCGATGTACGTCTGGCTGGCGCAGCGCTGCGAATCCTCGCTGACGCTGGTGCAGGCCGGCCTCGAGCGCTGCGCCGGTTTGAGCGCGCGCCGGTTCTGGGCGTTGGTCGGCGAATCCATTGTCGGCGCGGCCACTTACGTGCCGGAGCTGGCGCGCACCGATGCCGCGGCCGGTGCGCGTCGCGGGCAGGGTCTGCTCGCCGCGCTGGAACATCGCGGACTCGCGGCCCGAAGGGTTGCGTAGTTAGGTTCGCCTAACCTATACTGATCACGGCGTAAGGATCGCAGGCGAGTCCCGAGGGCTGCGGTGACCCCCGATCCAGTGCCGCGACGGGCTCCGCGTACTCCCACCGCGCGGAGCCCGTCGCTCTAGTTCTCAGGCGAATGATGCCGCGGTGATCGAAAACTGACCGTCCGGTCTGGTGAATTCGAACCGTACGGTCATACTCTGTTCACGATCCGGCCGCGGCACGTGTATCACACTGGCTCCCTTGGAGTTTCGTGCCGCGGCCGGATCGGCTCCGGCGGTGTCGCGCCCGGATGACGCCGGGCCGCGGGCGGGGACGGTCCGGCCCTCTGTCACGCTGATCGCATGACACAACAATCCGCCGATCGGCCGTTCGCCTCGCTGGCCGAGGTGACGCCGGATGCGATGAATCAGCTCAGCGCGGGCACGTTCACCGACGAAATCGGGCTGAAATTCACCGAACTCAGCCCGGACGCGGTGCGCGGCGAGCTGATCGTCGGCCCGAAACTGCTGCAGCTGGCCGGGATCGTCAACGGCGGCGTCTACTGCACGATCGTCGAATCGCTCGCCAGCGTCGGCGCGGGCATCTGGTACAACGCGAACGGCTACGCCGGCACCGTCGTCGGCGTCAACAACAACACCGATTTCCTGCGCTCGGTGCGCGCGGGCAAGGTGCACGGCGAGGCGACGCCGCTGCATCGCGGCAGACTGCAGCAGCTGTGGCAGGTCGTGCTCACCGACGACGACGGCCGCACCATCGCGCGCGGACAGGTCCGGCTGCAGAACCTGCCGCACCGCGACTGAGACCCGCCTCGTCCGGCGTTTGCCGGACGGTCGTGCCAGAATGTCCGTCACCCCATATCGACCCGGTGAGGAGCCCCGATGCGACTGTCGCCGCACGAGCAGGAGCGGCTGCTGTTGAGTTACGCGGCCGAGCTGGCCAGACGCAGGCAGGCCCGCGGGCTCCGGCTGAACCATCCGGAGGCCGTCGCGCTGATCACCGATCACGTGCTGGAGGGCGCCAGGGACGGGCGTTCGGTCGCGGAGTTGATGTCTTCGGGCAGAACGGTTCTCACCCGGGAGGATGTGATGGAAGGTGTTCCGGAGATGATCCACGATGTCCAGGTCGAGGCCACGTTCCCGGACGGGACGAAGTTGGTCACCGTGCACCATCCGATCGGCTGAGCGCATGATCCCCGGCGAATACCTCTGTGCCGAAGGCACGATCGAACTGAACGTGGGCGCGGACCGCATCGAGCTGGACGTGGTGAACACCGGTGACCGTCCCGTGCAGGTCGGCAGTCATGTGCACTTTCCGCAGGCGAACGCGGCGCTGCGGTTCGACCGCGCGGCCGCCCACGGGCGGCGGCTCGACATTCCGGCGGGCACCGCCGTGCGTTTCGAACCCGGTCTCGGACAGCGGGTTTCGCTCGTGCCGTTGGGTGGCGCCCGCGAGGTGCACGGTATAAGCCTGCGGCCGCCAGGGCGGCTGGACGCCGAGTGAACACCTGTTCTTCTGTTCTCCCGCAACCGAATTCGGAAATACCCTGCGGGATTGGGGTATTCGTGGAAGGAACGCGATGACCGAGCTGAGCCGGGCGCGCTACGCCGAGCTGTTCGGGCCCACCACCGGCGACCGGATTCGCTTGGCGGACACCGATCTGCTGATCGAGATCACCGAGGACCGCTGCGGCGGACCGGGACTCGCCGGTGACGAGGCGGTGTTCGGCGGCGGCAAGGTCTTGCGCGAATCGATGGGCCAGGCCCGCGCCACCCGGGCCGACGGCACACCCGACACCGTGATCACCGGTGTGGTGATCGTCGACCACTGGGGAATCATCAAGGCGGACGTCGGAATTCGGGACGGCCGCATCAGCGCCATCGGCAAGGCGGGCAACCCCGACACCATGAACGGGGTGCATCCGGATCTGGTGGTCGGCCCGTCCACCGAGATCATCGCGGGTAACGGGCGCATACTCACCGCGGGCGCCATCGACTGCCACGTGCACTTCATCTGTCCGCAGCTGATGGACGAGGCGCTCGGCGGCGGTATCACCACGCTCATCGGCGGCGGCACCGGCCCGGCCGAGGGCAGCAAGGCGACCACCGTGACACCCGGATCATGGCATCTGGCAAGGATGTTGGAGGCCACCGACGGCTGGCCGCTCAATATCGTGCTGCTGGGCAAGGGAAATACGGTCAGCCCCGAGGCGATGATCGAGCAATTGCGCGGCGGCGCGGCGGGTTTCAAACTGCACGAGGACTGGGGCTCGACACCGGCGGCGATCGACGCCTGTCTCACCGTCGCCGACCGCACCGGCGTGCAGGTCGCGCTGCACTCGGACACCCTGAACGAGGCCGGATTCGTCGAGGACACCCTCGGCGCCATCGCGGGCCGCGGCATCCACGCCTATCACACCGAGGGCGCGGGCGGCGGGCACGCGCCCGACATCATCACCGTCGCATCGCATCCCAACGTGCTGCCCAGCTCGACCAACCCCACCCGGCCGCATACGGTCAACACCCTCGACGAGCACCTCGACATGCTCATGGTGTGCCACCACCTGAGCGCGTCAATCCCGGAGGATCTCGCCTTCGCGGAGAGCCGGATCCGGCCGTCGACCATCGCCGCCGAGGACCTGCTGCACGATCTGGGCGCGATCTCCATGATCGGCAGCGATTCGCAGGCCATGGGCCGCATCGGCGAGGTGGTGATGCGCACGTGGCAGACCGCGCACGTGATGAAGCGCCGCCGCGGCGCGCTGCCCGGCGACGGCGCGGCCGATAACGCCCGGGTCCAGCGCTACATCGCGAAATACACCATCTGCCCGGCCGTCGCGCACGGACTCGACCACGAGATCGGCTCGGTGGAGGTCGGTAAGCTGGCCGATCTCGTGTTGTGGGAGCCCGCGTTCTTCGGCGTCCGGCCGCACGCGGTGCTGAAGGGCGGCGCGATCGCCTGGGCCGCGATGGGCGACGCCAACGCGTCGATTCCCACACCGCAACCCGTGCTGCCGCGGCCGATGTTCGGCGCGTCGCCGCTCGTCGCCGCCGCGACCTCGCTGCACTTCGTCTCCGAGCAGGCCATCGAATCCAGGCTCGCCGAACGGCTGAACGTGCGCCGGAAACTGGTGCCGGTCAAGAACGTTCGCAGACTCACCAAAGCCGATATGCCGCGCAACGACGCGCTGCCGCGGATCGAGGTGGATCCGGACACCTTCACCGTGCGCGTCGACGGCGAGGTGTGGACCGAACAGCCGGCCACCGAACTGCCGATGGCCCAGCGGTATTTCCTCTTCTGAGTTTGCCGGGCGTATCGACCATCCGTAATGTGTCCTGCACATCGGGGGTGGTCAGACCTCTGCGCGGAAAGGGATGGCGGTGTCGTTCGAAGATCCGGGCCAGGCCGCGGACCAGTTGGCGAACTGGGCCGAGGATCTCCAGCGCAAGGCGCAGCGCTATCAGGGCCTGCACGGCAGGATGGCCGGGCTGACGGTCACCGAGACCTCCGACGACAACCGCGTCACCGTCACCGTGGACAACACCGGTGTGCCCACCGATATCCGCCTCGCCGAACAGACCCGCGGCATGGACCCGTCCGCCGTGGCCGCGGAACTGATGTCCTGTCTGCGCAAGGCCCAGGCGACGCTGCGCCGGGAGGTCACCTCGATGGTCCAGGACACCGTCGGCGACGACGACGCGGGCGCCGCCATCATCAACCAATACGCCGAGCGTTTCCCGAATCCGGAAGAGGCGCAGGAGGATTCGGACAAGCCGAAGGGTCCGGTCGACGAGGACGAATACTATCGGCGCGATTCCTGGTTGCAGTAAAGGCGATCGTGGCTAGGGGGATAGGTCGACGGTGAGTTCGGCCAGCGCGTAGGCGGTGGCGCAGGGATCGAGTGCCGCTGTGTGCGAATGGTTTTGGATCCGCCAGGTGAGCGAGGTGCCGTTGTCGGAGGCGACGACGGCGCAGTCGCCGGGATCCTTGGTGTTGTGGATGTAGAAGCCCGCGGCGGTGGTCTTGGTGCCGAGGACGTCCTGTTCGATCGTGAGGTGTTCGAGGCGGTTGCCGTCTTTGTCGGCCAGATTCCACGCCTGCTGCAGGGACTGCTTCTGGACGGCGGTGAAGGTGACGTCCGAATCCTCGGTGCCGCGCGCCGCCGCCCACGCGCACACCGGCGGATGACTGTGCGCGGTGAGCGTCGTCGCGTTGAGGGTCTGCGTGAGCTGGGCGACCGTGATCGGGTTGCAATCGGCGTATGGGGTGGTGGTCGGCCCGGACGGCCCGGCATTCGAGTCCGAATTCCCGGACGAACACCCGGCGATCAGCCCGGCGACGGCGACAACGGCCAGCCCGCCGCCGCGAATACGCGATGCGGTCACGGGCCTCTCCCTTCCCTGATCCACGGCACTGCCTACCCGGCCAAGGCTACCGGCCCGATCCGCTACCCGGCGACGCGGTGACCGACGCCTCCGGCCACGGATATTCGGGCGTCGACCGGCCGCGCGTGGTTTGCGAAGAACGCGTCGTCCTTGGCACGATGGCACCGGTATGTCATCGATTTCCGATGCCGCTCGGGACAGCCTCGATGGTCTGTCCGTCGGCGACGCGCTGGGCGCTCAGTTCTTCGTGCCCGGTCGCTCACTGCCCGAACTGCGCGCGGGGCGACCGCCCGCGGCACCGTGGCCATGGACCGACGACACCGAGATGGCCTGTTCGGTATACGCGGAAATCCGCGGCCGGGGATATATCGATCGCGACGCGCTGGCCGCGGCATTCGCGGATCGCTGCGAACCGTATCGCGGCTACGGCGGCGGCACAGTCGTTGTGCTGCACGAGATCCGCGACGGGCGTCCGTGGGCCGATGCGGCGGCGGCCGCGTTCGGCGGGCGTGGTTCCTGGGGTAACGGGGCCGCGATGCGGGTCGCGCCGCTCGGAGCGCACTTCGCCGGAGATCCGGACCGGGCGGCGGCCCAGGCCGCCATGTCCGCGGAGGTGACGCATCGGCATCCGGAGGCCATCGTGGGCGCCATGGCGGTATCGGTCGCGGCGTGCCGCGCCGCCGCGAGTCGCGGAATGCGTTGCGCGCCAGAAGAATTGCTGGACGCGGTCGAACCGTACCTGGTCGCGGGGCGGACCGCGGATGGTATCCGCCGCGCCAGGACATTGCTCGGCCGATCGGTGGCCGAAGCGGCATACGAGCTCGGCAACGGCGCGTCGGTGAGCGCGCAGGAGACGGTGCCGTTCACGCTGTGGGTCGCCGCGACCTTCCTGACCGACTATCCCGCCGCCGTCACGGCGTGCGTCGAGGCCGGTGGTGATGTGGACACCACCGCCGCGATAGCGGGTGGAATCGTGGCGGCGCATACCGGAATCGGGGACCGAGGTGACGTGCGCGGGGTACCCGGGGCGTGGCTGGCGGCGCGGGAGCCGCTGCCGGAGTGGGGGACGTGCGGGCGTCCGGTCGGTTATCGGCCCGGCGGATAGCGTTTCGGTGTAAGTCGGGATATCCGAGCGTCTTGTTCGGTTGATCGGCGCTACGATTCTGGCGCAACGACTTTCATGTCCGCCGCGCGGGGGCGGGGAGGGTTGGTACCGTCATGGCGCTGGAACCGGGGGCGATTTTCGCTGGTTATACGGTTGTCCGCCAGATCGGTGTCGGCGGTATGGGCCGGGTGTATCTGATGCGGCATCCGCGGCTGCCGATGAATGTGGCGGTAAAGGTGCTGGACAGTCAGTTCAGCAGCGACGCCAAGGCGCGGGCGCGCTTCGAACGCGAGGCCGATATCGCCGCGGGTTTGCACCACCGCAATATCGTGCGCGTGCACGACCGCGGCATCGAAAACGAAAACCTGTGGATAGCCATGGATTTCGTGGACGGCCCGGATGCCGCCGAACTCATCGGCCGCGGACGGCTGCCGCTGGAGCGGGCGGTGGATATCGTCGCGCAGGCGGCCGCCGGGCTGGATTACGCACATCAGCGCGGCGTGCTGCACCGGGATGTGAAACCGGGCAATCTGCTCATCGGGCAGGAGGACGGCAAGGATCACGTGCAGATCGCCGATTTCGGCATAGCGCGCGGTTTGGACAATACGGTCACCGTCACCACATCGGTCACCGCGACCTTCGCCTATGCCGCGCCGGAACTGCTGAGCGGTGCGCCGGTGGATCACCGCGCCGATGTCTACGCGCTGGGATGCACGCTCTACCATCTGCTTTCGGGATCCGCGCCGTTCCCGAGCGGCAACCTGAGCGCGGTGATGTACAGCCACCTCAATATGCCGCCGCCGCGGCTCACCGCGACGCGATCCGACGCGCCCGCCGCGCTGGACGAGGTGATCGCCCGGTCGATGGCGAAGGATCCGGACCAGCGCTACCCGAACTGCACCGCGCTGGCCGAGGCGGCAAGGGCGGCGTTGGCGACGGCGCCGGAGAGCCACGAGGGGCCGACGCTGATCCGCCCGCCCGCGTTCCCGCCGCCCACACCGCCCAAATCGCTGCCGAACATTCCGATCCCGCAGCATTTCCACACCCCGCCGCCCTATATATTCCAGCCGAATCCGACTCCGCCGCACTCGATTCCGACGGTTCCGCCGCGAAAATCGAAGACCGGCTGGGTGATCGGCGGTGTTATCGCGGCGGTTGTCGTGGTGGCCGCCGCCGTCGGCATCGTGGCATGGCCGCGCACGGACAACTCCGATCACGCGAAGAATACGACCACCGTCACCACGACGACGGTGCCGCGGACAACGACAACGCCGCCGCCGAACCCGCTCAGCCCGGCCGAAGCCGGACTCGTGCAGGTGCTTTCGCCGAGTCTGTTGACCACGAGCAGCTGCGCCGCCGACCCGAAATTCGAATCCACCTCCGGCGCGACGGCCGCCGTCGACTGCGATGTGCCCGGCCTGAACCGGCAGGCCCGCATCGCCACCTTCACCGATGCGAAAGGGCTGGCGAGCGCGCTGGACAATCAGGCGAATCACCAGAGCGGCAACGGCACCTGCTCCGACGGCGGTTTCTACACCGGCACCTGGCGCGACGGCAACAACATCGTGCGCGGCAACACCGTATGCATCCGGATCGACCGCGACTACTACATCGCGACGGGTTTCGACGCGACCCGGCGGTTCGTGCTGATCGGCGATACCAGCGTGTCGGCCGTCTACGACTGGTGGGCGAAGAAGGTGCACCTGGTGTTCACCGATCAGTGAGCGCTCAGCGCAGCCAACCTTTCCGCTTCAGGTAGACCAGCGGGATCACCGCGGCGAGCAGCATCAGTATGGTTGCGGAAAAGCCGTATTCCCAATGTGTTTCGGGGATATGGGTGAAGTTCATGCCGCATACGGTCGCGATGAGCGTCGGCGGCAGGAACACCGCGGTGACGATGGTGAACACCTTGAGGATCTGGTTCTGCTCGATATCCAGCCAGGTGGTCACCGTATGTTGCAGGTAGCGCAGCTTGTCGTGCGCGGCGGCCGCGAGCTGTCGCACGCCGTCGATATCGGCGACGAGTACCGCGATCGGATCGGCCAATTCCCTGGTGTGGAACGGGAGTTCGGCGGCCAGGTGCCGGGCGGCGCGGGCCAGGTGCAGTTGGGTCTGCTGGGTGTGCGCGACGGTCTGTTCGGCCGCGTTCATCCGGCCCATGATCGCCCGCAGCTCCGACCCCTTTGTCGCCGTATCGATTTCGACGTCGACGGCGGCCAGTGCCGCGCCCGCGTGCTGGACGGCGCGCTCGGCGGCCGCGTTGAGCGACCAGAGCAGCGCGTACATCACCCCGTGCGGGGAATCGGTGAGCGTCCGGTTGCGGCGCATCTTCGCGACGGCCTTGTCGAACGGGGCGAAATGGTCGGTGGGCTGCAGGGTGACCAGGAATTCGCCGCCGAGCGCGAAAACGATGGTCTCGCGTTCCACGCCGTCGGCGCGCCGATAGTTCGCGACCACCGGGAAGTAGAGGAAATCGTCGGTCTCCCAGAGCCGGTTGCCCGCGGCGACGAAATCGACGCCGAGGCGTTCGCGCAGTACGGCGGCGGTCTCCTCGTCGTCGCGGGCGAGCGGAATCCAATGCCGGTGCAGCACTTCGGTGTCGAAGCGTCCGTTGGTGGCGGGCAGGACGTCGGTGGTGGGGAAGATCGGCGCGGTCATCGGGCTACCGCGGCCTCGGTGCGTGGTGGACCATGGCGAAACTCCAATACATGGGTGCCGGGCGGCGGTGTACCGCCCCGTTGGTGCGCGCAGTGTGTACGGCCGGAATCTATTGGGACACCGACCATTCGGATCGAGGAAAGATGGAACTAGGTGCCGTGGCGGCGATCCGTAGGCGCCGATCGCCGCGTACGGGTCAACAACGCACCGGCGCAACCAGTTTCGCGAAAGCGGACCGATCGTGGACGTCGATAGTGTCATCCGGCATCTGCCGCTCACCCCGCTTCGTAGTGGTTGCTGCTCGGTAGACCAGACTGCTACCGCGGCACGAAATGCGCCATCCATCATTAGAGACCGCCGGCTACCGTCGCGTCAATCGCCCGGCGCAACCGTTCGCACTCCGGTCATCCGACCGTCAGGTACGGGTCACGAAACAAACCGCCCGGGCAGTGGAAAACGGGGCGCGTCAACACTTTCGGTCGTTACTGGTCGAACGCGATATGCACCCGCTGCGTCTCCGGCAGGGTCTGGCAGGCGAGGGTGAGCCCGGCGGCGATCTCCGTATCGAGCAGCGCCTCGTGCTGGACCATTCGGGTGCGCCCGCGCCGGACGGAACAGACGCAGGTGCCGCAGGCGGATTCGCGGCAGACGTACGGCGCGTCGATTCCGCTGTCCAGCAGCACATCCAGCAGGCGTCGGTGTTTGGGCCAGTCCAGCGTATGCGTCGCGCCGTCGATCTCGATATCCACCGTCGCGGCGGCGCCGACCGGCGCGTCGAAGCCACCGGCAGGCACCGTCGGCAGGGCGGCCGTGGCCGGAACCACCTCCTGGAAGGGATTGCCGTCCAGCGACCGGAACTCCTCGCGATACACCCGCCGCACCCGCAGCCGCAGCGCCGCGGCATCGAGCACGCTCAGGAAACCCGTTGGGCCGCAGGCATACCAGTTGAGCGCGGTGTACGGCCGCAGCACGTTGGCCAGACCGGGCGCGGTCGGCAGCCCCCGCTCGGACTCCAACCAGTGCAGTATCCGCAGCCGCCGTGGGTGCCGGGTTTCCAGATCGGCGAGCTGCCGCGCGAAGATCACGGACGGCCGGTCCCGGTTCGCGTAGAGCAGTACGATCCGGCCCCGCCCGACGGCCAGCATCGATTTGACGATCGAGAAGACGGGTGTGATGCCGCTGCCGCCCGCGCACAGCAGCACGTCGGCGGCGAGATCGCGCGGGCCGAAGACGCCGCCCGGTTCGAGCATCGTCATGGTGTCGCCCGCGGATACGGTGTCGCACAACAGGTTCGACGCGTAGCCGCCCGCCGTCCGCTTGACCGTCACCGCGGGCCGCGGATCCAGGTGCGGGCTGCTGCACAGCGAATAGCAGCGCGCCACCGACCCGGTCCGCGCGCTCGGCACCCGCAGCGTGAGGAATTGTCCTGGGCGGTAAGCGAAATGCTCGGCGAGGCCGCTGGGGACCGCGAAGACGAACGTCTTCGCCTCGGCTGTCTCCGCGATCACCTCGGCGATCCGCACCGCGTGTGCGCGCGGGTTCATGGCTCGATCGGAACCCGCGAATCATCCGGTGCGGCAATGCGATCTCCGACTTGCCGATCGAGCAGCCGCAGCCCGGCCTCGGCCAGCCAGGCGAACCGCTCGACCGAGAAGGGCTGGGCGATGCGCCGGTTCACGCCCGGCGCGATCCGCCCGAGGAAGTATCCGAGCCAGGCCTCGGCGCGCACCGGAACCACCGCGAGATCGAACCGCACCGCCCGCTCGACCGCCCGCGCCACCAGCTCGGCGCTGAGCGGCGCGAACGGCAGCCGCTCCGCGAATTCCTGTGCCATGCGCGCGAATTCCTTTCCGCGCCGGACCAATTCGGGATCGACGCCGACCGTGATCGCGTGCTCGCCGATATTGGTGTTGATCACGCCGGGGCAGATGGCGCTGACGCCGATACCCTTGGGCCCGAGTTCGAGCCGCAGGCATTCGGTGAGCATTTTCACCCCGGCCTTGGATACCGCGTACGCGGACCCGAGCGGTATCGGCGTGAAGGCGGCGGCGGAGGCGATATTGACGATCTGCCCCCGCTTGCCGTAATCGACCATCTGCCTGCCGAATACGCGACAGCCGTGCACAACGCCGAGCAGATTCACGCCGAGCTGTTTGTCCCAGTCGGCGGGAGAGAGATCGAGAAACGCGCCGCCGACCAGCATCCCGGCATTGTTCACCAGCACATCCGGCACGCCGAATTCGGTGCGGACGCGCTGCGCGAACGTCTCCCACGCATCCGGATCGGTCACATCCAACCATTCGGCCGTCGCGCCATCGCCGGCGATCGCCACCGTCTCCTTGGCCGCGGCCAGGTCGATATCCGCGACGATAACGTGGGATCCGTTGCGCGCGAAGCGGGTAGCGATTGCTCGCCCGATCCCGCTGCCCGCGCCGGTGACGACGACGAGGTCCGGTCGTATGCCGTTGAATTTCATCGGTGCCTCACCGCACTCGATCGGTGAGGGTGCCTTCGGCGCCGAAAAGCTCATCCTGCCAACGCCGCAGCAGCGCGACGGTATCGACATCGTCGGGATGGAATCCGGGGCGCAGATACACCCGAATCTCGCGCATCAGCCCGCGCACGATCGGTCCGCGATACAGGTGATAGGACTCGCGGGCGACCGTGATCGGTTGCCACGCGGCGGGATCCAGCAGTATCGATGCCGCGACCGCCACTGATACGCCGGGAATGGTGAAGAGGTAGAGGAATGTCATCACCAGGATGCGCAGCCATTCCGGATTGCCGGTCGCGCGGTACACGTCGAAGGCCACCGACTTGTGCTCCAACTCCTCCAACGCGTGCCAGTTCAACAGGTTTCGCACCTCGTCGTCGCCGGCCAGCGCCTGGATCTCCGGACTGGACAGCACCCGTTGCGCCAGCACGGCCGTGTAGTGCTCGGCCGCGGCCACCGCGGCGAGATGCGCGGCGGCGGGTGCGTACCGGTCGAGCCTGGGCAGGATCCATTCGTAGCGGGCGATGAGCCGGGGCAGCCGGTATCCGAGGGCGCAGAGCTGCTCGTTGAGGCGGCCGTGCTGCTGGCCGTGCACCGCCTCCTGCCCGATGAACGACGCCATCCGCTTCTTGAGCACCGGATCGGTGACCTGATCGGTGAAGCGGCGCACGGCTCTGATGAACGACTCCTCGCCGGGCGGGAACGCGGCCGAGAGCAGCGCGACGAAATGGCTCAGGACGATATCGTCGTCGGCGAAGTATTTCGTCATCGGTTCGGGTTCGCCGAACCGGAAACGCATCCGGCGCACGCGCGGATAGGCTGTTGCCACGCTTGTCATGTGAATCTCCGTTGATCCGAACTCATCTGAGGTGGCCGACGAGCATGCCTTCGGTGCCGAAGAGCTCGGTTTGCCAGCGCCGCAAGAGGTCTCGGGTGTCCACGTCGTCGGGGTGGAACCCCGGCCGCAGATACACCACGAGTTCGCGGCCCATACCGCGGAAGATGGGTCCGCGGAAGAGTTCATAGGATTCGCGCAGCAGTGCGAACGGATGCCTGCGCGCATAACCGTCCCTGGCCAGCGAGACCGTGAGGGCGAGCACGGTGAACGGCACGGTGAGCGCGACCATCGCCGCCATGGTCGCGATGCGCATGGTCTCGGTACCGCCGACGGACCGGTAGACGTCGAAGGCCACCGACTTGTGCTCGAGTTCCTCGAAAGCGTGCCAGTTCAACAGGTTTCGCACCTCTTCGTCCCCGGCGAGCGCCTGGATCTCGGGGCTTTCGAGCGTGCGCCGGGCCAGCACCGCGGTGTAGTGCTCGGCCGCGGCGGTGGCCGCCAGGTGCAGATGGGCGGGCAGACGCTGTTCCAGCCGCAGGGCGCGCCGCTCGGCCTCGGGCGTGTCCAGCCACGCGATGGGATAGCCCATATCGATGAGCTTGTCGTTGAGCAGCCGGTGCTGCCGACCGTGCGTGGCCTCCTGGCCGATGAATCCGGCGACCCGCTTCTTGAGCACCGGATCGGTGATGTGGTCCGCGAAGCGGCGCACGGATCTGATGAACGACTCCTCGCCGGGTGGGAATCCGGCGGACAGCCCGGCGATGAAATGGCTGAAGACCATATCCCCGCCCGCGTAGTACTTCGTCATCGGTTCGGGTTCGCCGAACCGGAAGGTGATGCGCCGCGCCTTCGGATATCCGTTTGTCGCGCGCACATGCTGTTCGGTCATGATGCACCTCATTGGGCTGGTACCGCAGGTATCGGGTACCTAGTAGTACGGTAGCGTCTCAGACGGATAATTCCTAGGCCTTCGCCGCCGATATCGGGCAGCGATTCGGATCGGCGACCGGTAATCGGCGGTGCTGTAGTTCGCCGTTCGGTTCTTTGTCCCAGACGCGCCATTGCGCCCACGGCGAACGCGATGGGCAAGCGGGCGCGCCCGGCGCATCCTGGTGAGGTACGGATGTAATCATGTAAGCAAGGGGGCCGCCGTGGACGACGATTCGGTCCTGTCGAAAAACGATGCGGAACAGGCCGATCGCGATGCGGCCGCACTGGATGCGTACTCGCGCACCGTGATCGCGGTGGCCGCATCGGTGACGCCGCACGTGGCCAGCGTGCGCACCCGGCGCGGCAGCGGCTCCGCCGTGGTCTTCACCGACGACGGATTCCTGCTCACCAATGCGCACGTGGTCGGCGCGGCTAGCGGCGGCGAGGTGACCTTCGCCGACGGCGTCGAATCGAGATTCGATGTGATCGGCGTCGATCCGCTGTCGGATCTGGCGGTGCTGCGGGCCCGTGGCGGCGGGCCGGGCGCGGTGCGGTTGGGGGATGCGGACCGGTTGGTGGTCGGGCAACTCGTTGTGGCCGTTGGCAGTCCGCTCGGGTTGGCCGGATCGGTGACGGCGGGTGTGGTGAGCGCGCTCGGGCGGGCGGTGCCGGTCGCCTCGAATCGCGCCGGGCGGGTGATCGAGGATGTCATCCAGACCGACGCCGCGCTGAATCCGGGGAATTCCGGTGGTGCGCTGGCGGATTCGGCCGGGCGGGTGGTCGGCATCAATACCGCTGTCGCGGGAATCGGCCTGGGCCTTGCCATTCCGATGAACGCCACCACGCAGCGCATCGTGAGCACCCTGCTGCGCGACGGCCGGGTCCGCCGCGCCTACCTCGGGCTGGTCGGGGTGCCCGCGCCGCTGCCGGACGCGCTGGCCGCGCGCACCGGTCAGGCGGCGGGGGTGCGGATCATGGAGGTGGTGCGCGGCGGCCCCGCCGATCGCGCCGGAATCCGCCGCGGCGACCTGGTACTCAGCGTGGCACGCGCGGAAGTCCGTGACGCGCAGGGCATTCAGCGACAGCTCTTCGCCGAGGCCATCGGCAGATCACTGCCGGTCACCGTGCTGCGCAACGGCGCGATGGTCGACGTGATCGCCGTGCCGACCGAACTCACCGTCGACTGAGTGATCGGATTCCGGTACGCGCCAGCGCATGTCGACCAGCAGCCCGACCAGGCCGACGGCGAGGCAGGTCACGGTGACGACGAGGGAGGTGGTGCTCACGTGGCCGGTGAGCCCGTCCCCGAGCAGGACCGTGCCGACGGTGCCGGGCAGGATGCCGACGACGGTGGCCACCAGATACGGCGTGAACCGGACCGCAGAAAGGGCGCTGCAGTAGTTCACCACCGAGAACGGCGCGAAGCTGATGAGCCGCAGCGAACCGACGGCGAGCCAACCCCGCATGGCCAGCCGCCGGTTGATGGCGTGCACCGCGGGATGGGTGAGCCGCCCGCGCACACGGTCCCGGTCCAGGGCGCGGATCAGCAGCAGCGTCAGCACCGCGCTGACCGTGGTCGCGCCGACCGCGATGAAAATGCCGAGCCACGGCCCGAAGAGCAGTCCGGCGCTGAGGGTGAATACGGTGCGCGGGAACGGCGCCATGGTGACCAGCACGTGTGCGATGAAGAACAGCAGCACGAACGAGGGGCCGACCGCATGCGCCCACTCCTGAATCCGGTGCGGGCCCGGCAGCGGAACCAGCAGCGCCACGACGAACAGCGCGACACCGCCCGCGAGCAGCGCGACGGTCCGTGGGTTCCGCAACAGCCTTTGCACCCGACAAGGTTACCGGCCGCCGCCCGGCGGGCCGTGCCACCGCTGGTGGGTTCGCGGCTAGCATCGGAATTGGCGCCGACCCACCGGCGTGCCCGCTGAGCTGGGTGAACGAACTCCTGATCGCGATGTGAACGGGTCACACAGCCCCATGTGAATATCGTGCGAAGGCTTGGGCGCACGCCCGGGTATCCAGTAATCCTGGAGTGAGCAAGTGTTTACAAGGGCCGCCGCGCGCGGTCACCGGAGTGCGTGATCCCATCCGGAAGCGGTAGCTTGCCTACCGTCGGAGGTTCGCGCATGCCGGGCCGGGCGTCGATTCGAATGGAACAGGAAGCAGCAGCGATGCCAAAAGGTTCAGCGCCGGGCATTGACCCGGTGCCCGATTACGCCGCGTGGCGTAAGGGGGTGGCCGGTGTGCTCGCCAAGGCGCGCCGGGTCGATATCGGCGAACTCCCGGACGATCCGGAGCGGCTTCTCGACGAGACCACCTACGACGGCCTGACCATCGCACCGCTGTACACCCGCCGCGACGAGCGGCCCGAACAGCCGCTGCCCGGCGCCTACCCCTTCGTCCGCGGTCGCGACGCGACCCGCGACGTGCACCGCGGCTGGTTCGTCTGCGCGCGGATAGCCGAATCCGACGCGGCGGCGGCGAATCGGGCGATCCTGTCCGGGCTGGAGAACGGCGTCGGCGCGATCTGGCTGCCGGTGGGCGCGAGCGGTATTCCGGTGGCCGGGCTCGGCGCGGCGCTCTCGGGCCTGCTGTTCGAACTCGCGCCGCTGACCATCGAGGCCGGGATCGCGACCGACGAGGCCGCGGCACAGGTCTTCTCGATCCTCGACGGCTATTCCGCCCAGCGCCGCGCCGATATTCGGCTCACCCTGGGCGCTGCGCCGCTCACCGGCGCATTCGGCGGCGTTGCCGATATCGGCCTCGACGCGACCGTGGAATTAGCGCGACGGGCGATCGCCCGGCCGGAGACGGTACGCGCGATCGTGGTGTGCGGGAACAACTTTCACAATGCGGGTGCGTCGGACGCGCAGGAGCTCGGCGCGGCCGTCGCCGCCGGCCTGGAATATCTGCGCGCGCTCACCGACGCCGGCGTCGATCTCGCGGACGCGCTCGGCCAGCTGACCTTCCGGCTGGCGGCCACCGATGACCAATTCGCCACGATCGCGAAATTCCGTGCCGCACGCCAACTCTGGGCCCGGGTGGCGCACGTGTGCGGGGCGCCGGGCTTCGGCGGCGCGCCGCAGCACGCGGTCACCTCGGCGGCCATGCTGAGTCAACGCGATCCATGGGTGAATATGCTGCGCACCACGCTGGCCGCCTTCGGGGCGGGCGTCGGCGGTGCGGACACCGTCACCGTGCTGCCGTTCGATTCCGCGCTGCCGCCAGGCGAATTGGGGGTTTCGCGGGCGTTCGCCGAGCGGATGGCCCGCAACATCCAGCTGCTGCTGCTGGAGGAATCGCACCTTGGTCATGTCCAGGACCCGGCCGCCGGATCCTGGTATGTCGAGGACTACACCGCCGAATTGGCCGCCAAGGCATGGGAATTCATGCAGGAGCTGGAGGCGTCGGGTGGTTACCGCGCCGCGCTGGACTCCGGCCTGCTCGCCGAGCGCATCGCGGCGACCAGGGCGCGGCGGGATGCCGATGTCGCGCACCGGAAGACGTCGGTCACCGGCGTCAACGAATTCCCGAACCTGGCCGAGCCCGCGCTGTCCGAGGCGGCGCGGCAGCCCGGTTCGGTCGCCCGCTACGGCGCGGCCTTCGAGGCGCTGCGCGACCGGTCGGATGTCCACCTCGCGGCGCACGGCGCGCGACCGAAAGCGCTGCTGGTGCCGCTCGGTTCGGTGGCCGAGCACAATGTGCGGGTCACCTGGATCGCGAACCTGCTGGCCTCCGGCGGTATCGAGGCGATCAATCCGGGTCCGCTCACCGTCGACGGGATCGCCACGGCGGCCAGCGAATCCGGTGCGCCGATCGCGGTGCTCTGCGGTTCGGACGCACGCTACGGTGCGGAGGCGGGCGCGGCGGTCGAGCGGCTGCGCGCGGCCGGTGTCGGGACGGTGCTGCTCGCCGGTTCGGCGAAAGCGGTTTCGGCGCTCGATGATTCGCAGCGCCCGGACGGATATCTGGCCGCGCGGATCGACGCGGTCGCCGCACTCTCCGAGCTGTTGGAAAAGGTGGGAGCCTGATGACCACTGGGGAGATGAAACATCTCATCGGCAATTTCGCCGAGGTGCCGCTGGCCGATCGGGCGCCCGAACCCGCCGCGGTGGACGCCGCACAGGTCGACGCGTTCGTCGCGGGCGCGGCCGCCGCCAACGGCTACGCACCCGAGCAACTGGTGTGGGCGACGCCCGAAGGTATCGACGTGCCACCGGTTTTCACCAAGGCGGACCGGGACGCGGTCGCGGCCGAAGGGTATCCGCTCGACAGCGTGCCGGGTATCGCGCCGTTCGTGCGCGGTCCCTACCCGACCATGTATGTCAACCAGCCGTGGACGATCCGCCAGTACGCGGGGTTCTCGACGGCCGCCGATTCGAACGCCTTCTACCGCCGCAATCTCGCCGCCGGGCAGAAGGGGCTTTCGGTGGCCTTCGACCTGGCCACCCATCGCGGCTACGACTCCGATCATCCGCGGGTGCAGGGCGATGTCGGAATGGCCGGTGTCGCCATCGATTCCATCCTCGATATGCGTCAGCTCTTCGACCACATCCCGCTGGATCAGGTGAGCGTGTCGATGACGATGAACGGCGCGGTGCTGCCCATCCTGGCGCTGTACGTCGTCGCGGCGGAGGAGCAGGGCGTCGCGCCCGAACAGCTGGCCGGAACCATTCAGAACGACATTCTGAAGGAGTTCATGGTCCGCAACACCTACATCTATCCGCCCAAGCCGTCGATGCGGATCATCTCCGATATCTTCGCCTACACCAGCGCGAAGATGCCGAAGTTCAATTCGATCTCCATCTCCGGCTACCACATCCAAGAGGCCGGTGCGACAGCCGATCTGGAGTTGGCGTACACCCTCGCCGACGGCGTCGAATATATTCGCGCCGGCATCGACGCCGGGATGGAAGTCGATAAATTCGCGCCGCGCCTGTCGTTCTTCTGGGCCATCGGCATGAACTTCTTCATGGAGGTCGCCAAGCTGCGGGCCGGGCGGCTGCTGTGGAGCGAGCTGGTCGCGAAATTCGACCCGAAGAGCCCGAAATCGCTGTCGCTGCGCACCCATTCGCAGACCTCCGGCTGGTCGCTCACCGCGCAGGACGCCTACAACAATGTCGCGCGCACCTGCATCGAGGCGATGGCCGCCACCCAGGGGCACACCCAGTCGCTGCACACCAACGCGCTGGACGAGGCGCTCGCGCTGCCCACCGACTTCTCGGCCCGCATCGCGCGCAACACCCAGCTGCTGATCCAGCAGGAGTCCAACACCACCCGGCCGATCGACCCGTGGGGCGGCTCGTACTACGTCGAATGGCTCACCCACCAGCTGGCGAACCGGGCCAGGGCGCATATCGCCGAGGTGGAGGCGCACGGCGGTATGGCGCAGGCGATTTCGGAGGGCATCCCGAAACTGCGGATCGAGGAGGCGGCCGCGCGCACCCAGGCGCGCATCGACACCGGCCAGCAGCCGGTGATCGGCGTCAACAAATACCAGGTCGACGAGGATCAGCAGGTGGAGGTCCTCAAGGTCGAGAACTCCAGGGTGCGTGCCGAACAGCTGGAGAAGCTGGAAAGGCTGCGCGCGCAACGGGATCCGGCCGCGGTGGAACGCGCGCTCGCCGAATTGACCAGGGCCGCGGGCTCTTCCGAGGGCGGTATGGCGAACAACCTACTGGCCCTGGCGATCGACGCGGCGCGGGCGAAGGCCACCGTCGGTGAGATCTCCGATGCGCTGGAAAAGGTGTACGGACGGCATCAGGCCGAAATCCGAACGCTCTCGGGCGTTTACCGCGACGAGGCAGGAAAGGTCACCAATATCAGCAGGGCGAGCGAGCTGGTCGAGGAATTCGCCGAGGCCGAGGGACGCAGGCCGCGCATCCTCGTCGCCAAGATGGGCCAGGACGGACACGATCGCGGGCAGAAGGTGATCGCCACCGCCTTCGCCGACCTCGGTTTCGACGTCGACGTGGGCCCGCTGTTCCAGACACCGGAGGAGGTGGCCCAGCAGGCGGCCGACAACGACGTGCACGTCGTCGGCGTATCCTCGCTTGCCGCAGGCCATCTCACGCTGGTGCCCGCGCTGCGGCGGGCACTGGCCGAGGTCGGGCGGCCCGACATCATGGTGATCGTCGGCGGCGTCATCCCACCCGGTGATTTCGACGAGCTGTACGCGGCGGGCGCGGCCGCGATCTTCCCGCCCGGCACGGTGATCGCCGACGCGGCCATCGACCTGCTGAAGAAGCTGGCCGCCGAGCTGGGGCACGAGATCGGCACTGCCGCAGAATGATCGGGCATCGCGCAGCGATTCGATGGGGGGTGGTGGTCGGGTGACGGGCGGGCACCCGCGCGTGATCGATGTGGACGCGCTCGCGGAGGCGGTGCGCTCCGGTGAGCGCGCCGCCCTGGCGCGGGCGATCACCCTCGTCGAATCCACCAGGGCCGATCATCGCCGCCAGGCTCAGCAACTGCTGCTGCGGGTGACGCCCGCGGCGGATGCCGTTGTGTCGAATCGCGTTGGCATCACTGGTGTTCCGGGTGTCGGCAAGTCGACGTTCATCGATGCGCTCGGTATGGACCTGATCGCCGAGGGGCACCGGGTCGCGGTGCTGGCGGTGGATCCGTCGTCCACCAGAACCGGCGGCTCGATCCTCGGCGACAAAACCCGGATGGCGCGACTCGCGGTGGAACGCAACGCCTTCATCCGCCCGTCGCCCACCGCGGGCACGCTCGGCGGCGTCGCGAAGGCGACGCGGGAGACCATCGTGCTGCTCGAGGCGGCCGGATACGACGTGATCCTGGTGGAGACGGTCGGCGTCGGCCAGTCCGAGGTGACCGTCGCGAATATGGTCGATGTATTCTGCTTCCTGACCCTGGCCCGCACCGGAGATCAGTTGCAGGGCATCAAGAAGGGCGTGCTGGAGCTCGCCGACCTGGTCGCGGTGAACAAGGCCGACGGCAAGCACGAGGTGGAGGCGAAGGCGGCGGCCCGCGAGCTGGCGGGCGCGCTGCGCCTGATCCATCCGCACGACGCCCTGTGGCGGCCACCGGTACTCACCATGAGCGGCCTGGAAGGCGTCGGCCTCGGCAAGTTCTGGGATACCGTGCTGGAACATCGCCGGGTGCTCACCGAGGCGGGCGAATTCGCGGAGAAGCGCCGCCGCCAACAGGTCGACTGGATGTGGACCATGGTGCACGACCAGTTGCTGCGGCGGTTGTCGGAGCATCCGGGCGTGAAAGCCGTTCGCGCACAGGTGGAAAAGCAGGTGCGGGCGGGCACGTTGACGGCCGCGCTGGCCGCCGAGGAGATTCTGGACGCCTTCGACGGCTGACGGTTTCGACCGGGCGCGTCGCGCGGTCATCGCACGGGCTGGAATGCTGTGCGATATGAGCACACCCTCGCTGCGCCTACGATTCGATCGCTTCTTCCACCGGCTGGTGAACCCGAGCGCCATCCGCAATCCGGAGCAAATGCTGCTCGAGACCATCGGCCGCAAATCCGGGCAACCCCGGATCACGCCGATCGGCGGCGCCCGGGTCGGCGACGAGTTCTGGCTGGTGTCCGAGCACGGCACCGACTCCGATTACGTGCGGAACCTCATGGCGAATCCCGCTGTGCGCGTGCGCATCGCGGGGGAGTGGCACACCGGTAAGGCACATCCGCTGCCCGACGACGATCCGCGGGCGCGGCTGGCGACGCTGCCGCGCTTCAACAGCACCGTCGTGCGTGCCCTCGGCACGAACCTGCTGACGATCCGGATCGATCTGGGCTGACGGGTATGTCATACTTCGGGCGCAAGTAACAAGTTCGTCAGCGCCAGGTCGGTCGGTGGAGCGCGTTGGCGTGCTCGCGTGATCGCGGGCACGGCCGACCACGCCCATCGGGTTGTCGCGGCTGTGCTTTCGGGATCGGCGAGCCTTCCCGAAAGGAAACAGCATGAACACCGACCCCTTCGACATCTCCGGCGCCCACTACACGCCCGATCCGGAACGCGACACCGCGCTGCTCATCGACGGCTTCTTCGCGCAGATCGCCGTGACGTTGCGGGAAAATGACCTTCCCGCAACGGTTCTCGACGAGATGCGGGCCAGACATGCCGAATTGACGGCGGCCAACGCGCATCTCGTGATCGACGAGCCGTCCCGGTGGAACGCGGCGATGGCACTGGCGCTCGTCGCGGCGCACGAATACCTCGTGCCGCGGCTCGGGTGCGCGGAATCCATTGCGGCGGTTCAGGTCGCATTCGTCGAACCGCTCGGCGATCAAGTGCGCGCCGCCACCAGGCAGCTGCTCGACGCCGCGCCCGACCCGTTCGCCGCCATGGTCGAGCTGACCAGGGCGAGGGAGCGGGACGCCTTCGGGCCGACCTTCACCTTCGACCATCCGGCCGACGACGAGCGAAGCTACCACTGCGATGTCGTGCGCTGCTTCTATCACGAAGTGCTGGTTGCCAATTCGGCGCCGGAGCTCACCACCGTGATGTGTGAGTTCGACGCCAACTGGATCGGCGCGATTGATCCGGCGGTCGACGGGTTCCGCTTCGAACGGGCGACCACCATCGGCCGTGGCGGGACGCACTGCCCGTTCAACTTCGACCGCGTCTGAGGCCGAGGCCGAGACGGTGGTCGTCCGCCGTCTCGGCCTTGCCCATTCACGCGGAAGCGCAACGCAGGATGCGCAACTGGCCGATCTCGGCGGCGTTCTTCATGAGTTCGGCATTGACCCAGGCAAGCAGGTGGCCGACGGTCCGCTCCGGGTTGTCGCGCCACGGGAACGTCGCGGGCGCGTCGAGTGTGGTTTCGGTGCAATCGTTAAGTGCCGCAACCCATTCGGAACTCATCCCGCGCAACCACGCGACCGCTTCATCCGGGCCGGGCCAGCGCACATCCGCGCGCTCGCGTGGCGCACGTCCGCGCAGGTGATCCGTCGCGACCGACCACCACCAGCCGATATGCCAGGTGAGCCAGGCGATGGTCGGTGCGGGCAGCGGGTCCGGCTCGGTGTCGGCCCAGTCGGGCACCCAGGAACCGTCCGGATCGCGCCGGACGGTCCACACCCGCGGCGCGGGCTCCCAGAGGTGGTCGGCGGGCCGCAACGCGCTCAGGTGGAGTTCGAACAGCGACCAGGTGAGGTCGAATTGCCAGCGCAGCAGGCCGAGTCGCGATCCGGGCATCGCGCGATGATGTCACGGGTGCGCGGGTTCGGCATCGCATTCACCGCCGGAACCAGATCGTGTCGCCGCCGAATCAGGCGGTGTCGCTGAGCGATTCGTGCCGAGGCCGACCGAATCATCCCCGCACCCGCTGGACTCTAGGTGGAATCCACGAGGATCCGCCAGGTGCGGTCGGCCTGACGGCGCAGCACGAGGGTCGCGACGCCCTCGAACGAATCACTGCCGTCCATCGTGCCGTTGCGCAGCCGGGTCGACCACACGTTCGTGACGAGCGCGATATCGCCCGCCTCGATGATTTTCGCTGCGCGCGTGGTGATCTCGGGCCGGAGTGCGAGCCGCTGCCGGTACATCGCCAGCAACTGCGCGTGCCCGCGCACGAGCGTGCCGTCGGGCATGGCGAAACATGCCTCTTCGTCGAAGAACCGAACCACCTCGCCGGGATCGCCGCCGTTGATGGCGGCGGTGATCCCGGGTAGCAGTTCGGCGGGTGTCCGCGCGGTCATCCTGTTACTCCGCAGGCCAGGGGGCTGTGCCGCCCTCGACGAACAGCAAGCGCACATCGAGGGCGCCCTCGCGGGCCCGCTTGGCCTTCTGATACTCCTCGGAGTGGTACCACCGCCGGACCTGCGCCATATCCGGGAATTCGATCATGGTGAGTACCCGGTCCGCGGGCCAGGCGCCCTCGGCGGATTCCGGTGTGGCGCCTTGGATTCGGTACCGGCCGCCGAAATGTTCGATGGTGGGTTCGGCGAGTTTGCGGTATTCGAGAGCGCGCTGCGCGTCGATGACGGTCGAGTCGACGACCACGTAGACAGACATTGATTCCCCTTCCGGCCCCCTGTCGACGGTATCACCGTGACAATTGGAAACGCCGTGTAGTTTTGATACGCCGAATCATACGGAAGCGGCGTAGGGTGTCAACCGTGCCAGCGATATCCGAACAGCCGACGCGGCGGGAGCGCCTGCGGGAGCAGACATCCCGCGAGATCATGTCGATCGCCCTGCGACAACTGGTCGCAGACGGCGCGGGCGGTATCTCGCTGCGGGGTATCGCGCGGGAGATGGGGATGACGGCGCGCGCGATCTACACCTATTTCGCCACCCGCGACGAGCTGATCACCGCGCTGACCGACGAGATGACCACCTCGCTCGCCGACACCCTGGAGCGCGCCCGCGACACCGCCCCGACGATCCGGGAGCTCGGTTGATCGCCTGGGGCAGCGCCCTTCGCGAATGGGCGCTGGCCAATCCGGAAGGTTTCCGGCTCATCTACGGCGATCCGATCCCGGGCTATGAGCAGCCCGTCGACGGGCCGACCGACCGTGCGGCGCGCCGGGTGTGCGGTGGGCTGAATCGCCTTGTGGCGGAGGTAAATCCGGCAGGTAGGCCGGGCGCCGAATGGTCCGATTTCCCGGGCGACTACGTGACGAAGATCCGCACCGAAGCGCCCGATATCGCGCCGGGGACGGCGGGGCTGGCGCTGCGTGTGTGGGGCCGCATCCACGGTCTGGTGACGCTCGAGATCTACGGCCACCTGCGCTCGGTCTCGAACGATCCGGCGGCCCTACAGCGCGCGGATCTGCTCGAACTCGTCGAACAGCTCCGCGCTAGCTGAGTTCGAACAGCTCGGAAGCGTTCTGGTAGAACACCTTTCGCAGCCAGTCGTCCCCGAGTTCCAAACGCTCCAGCGCCTGCACCGCATGACTGTAGCTGTACGGGATATTGGGGAAATCGCTGCCGAAGAGGATGCGGTCGCCGAATTCGGCGAGGCGGCCGCGCTCGCCGTCCGGGAACGGATCGGCCGCCTCGAAGAAATCGGTGAAGGTCATGGTGGTGTCCAGGCGCAGCAGCGGATACCGCTCGACCAGATCGAGGAACTCACGGTATTCCGGCGCGCCCAGATGCGCGATGATCAGGCGCAGCCGCGGAAACCGTCGCAGCAGCCCGGCGATCGGCTCCGGTCCGGTGAATTCGGTGGCGACCGGGCCGGATCCGCAGTGGATGAGCACCGGTACCTCGGCGTCCTGGATCATGCCCCACACCGGGTTCAGCAGCGGGTCGCCGGGGTGGAATCGCCCGACCTGGATGTGCACCTTGAAGATTCGGGCGCCGCGTTCTATCGCGGTCTGCACGTAACCGGCGGCGTGGTGTTCCGGGTAGAAGGTCGCGGTGTGCAGGCAATCCGGTGTGCGGGCGGCGAATTCGGCGGTCCACTCGTTGAGCCAGGCCGCCATATCCGGTTTGTGTGGGTAGACCAGCGAGGTGAAGGCGCGAACGCCGAAGCCGCGCAGGGTTTTCAGCCGCACCTGCTCATCGTCGCGGTAGGCGATCGGCCACTGCCGCGCCACCAGCGGACCGGCCGCGTCGAAGTACTCCCACACCTTGCGCAGCACCTGCTCCGGCATGAAATGCGTGTGCACGTCGACGATTCCGGGTAGGCCGAGCCGTCGCCGGAATTCCGTCAGGTAGGTGACATCGTCGTCCACCGAACCTCCTAGTATGGGTTCAAGACCGTCGGCCGGGCCGAGCCCCATTGCGAGACAACGGACTAGAAACCTTCGGGCGGGTATACCGCTCGGGCGAAATCGCCCACCCGGCTGATCAGTCGCTCGAAGAACTCGGCCGGATCGGTGCCGATCACGATATCCGCGTTGGGTTCGCGGCCCCACATACCCGACCAGTCGGCCACCGTCGTCGCGCGGGTGATGGTGCCCGCCAGCTCGACATCCACCGTCGCGGGGCGCAGCACCGCGAGTTCGTGGTCGAGCGCGACGGCCGCGGCGAACGGGTCGTGCATATGCGCGAGATAGCCGAGGTCGTAGGAGGCGTGGAAGTCGAAGTAGAAGCGGACCGCGTCGGTGACGTACCGCACGATCGGATTGCTCGCGGCCGAACGGGCTTCCGGGGGATCGAGCGGTGAAACCGTCTCCACCGGAAGGCTGCCCGCACGCTCGGCGAGCAATTCCAGGTGCTTGGGCTGCATTTCGATGGTCTCGGTGATATCGAGCGCGCAGATGATCGGCCGGGCGGGCGCGGCGCAGAAGGCGTCGTAGACCTCCTTCGCCGCCTCCGGGTCCACGTGCACGTTCCACTCGTTGGTGGGCGTCGTATTGCCGGGGTGATTGAAGGCGCCACCCATGATCACCAAGCGCCGCAACAACTTCGGCAGCTCGGGTTCGAGCCGCAGCGCCAGCGCCAGATTGGTCAGCGGCCCGGTGCACAGGCCGACGATCTCGCCGGGATGTGCGCGCACCCGATCCACCCAGAGCTCGGCGGCGGTGCGCGGGGAAAGGGTCCGGCTCGACGCGGGCAGTTCGGCGTAGCCGATGCCCTGCGGTCCGTGCGTATCCTCGGTGGTGCGCAGCGGGACCGCGAGCGGTTCGGCCGCGCCGAGCGCGACCTCGATGTTCGGTGCCCGGCACAGGTCGAGCAGCGCCAGATTATTGGCCGCCACCCGGAGTGCGGGCACATTGCCCGCCGTGGAGGCGATACCGACGATCTCGGCCTCGGGGAGGCGAGCAGGTAGAGCAGTTCCAGCGAGTCATCGATGCCGGTGTCGATGTCCATCATGATCTTCTGCCGCACGATCCCGAGCGTAGGCCCACCCGCCGCCCGACCACCACCCGCCCATCGAATCGCCGCGCGCCCGTGGCCGCGAACCATTCGCGGCCATCGGGATTCGCGGATCAGTAGGTGGGCAGCTGGTACTCCTCGTGATGGCCGAAGAAGATCTTCTTGGTGATCGGGCGCATCGGACGGGAGAACATGATCCGGTTGGTCGTCTTCATCAGCGCGGTGCTGACCTTGGAGTTCGGCACCATCATCTTGATGCCGCCGCCCGGGATCTCCTGCGCCTTGTCCAGGAACGGCCGCACCTTCTCCTCGTATCGCGCCAGCGCGCCGGGCAGATCCGCCGGCGTCGAGACGATCTCCGCCGCAAGAACATACGCGCCGACGACGGCCATCGCGGTACCCATACCGGTCAGCGGCGAGCCGCAATAACCCGCGTCGCCGACCAGCGTTACCCGGCCCGCCGCCAGCGTCGGCATATCGATGCGCTCGAGTACGTCGAAGTAGAAGTCGGGCGCGGTCGTCATCGCGGCGAGAATCTCCGGTGCGCGCCAGCCACCGTCGACGATGTGCCGGTGGATGAGCCGCTGCTGCGCGGTGACATCGCGGCGCAGCGCCGGATCCTCGTCGGTGCGAATCATGATGATGGCCTTGGACGTCGCCGGTTCGCGGTCGGCCCGGATGCCGAAGGACGCGCCGGGCACGAACCGCATGGTGAACCAACCGGGACGGCTGTCGGCCGGGGTCGGCATGGTGAAGTACGAGACGTAACCACCCAGGTAGCCGCTGAACTGCTCCTCCGGACCGAAGGCGAGCCGCCGCGTCGCCGAATGTACGCCGTCGGCCCCGACCACCAGGTCGTAGCGCTCGACCTTGCCGGAGGCGAAGGTCACGGTGACGCCGCTGTCGTCCTGGTTCAGTGCCTCGATCCAGTCCCCGTAGCGGTAGTCGAGGTTGCCGCCGTCCGCGGCCTCGACCTCGTCCAGCAGCACCTGGTTCAGGTCGCCGCGGGTGATCTCGATCTCGGCGATCAGCGCCTTGCCGTCGAAATCCTCCATCGCGGCGGTCGCGTACGCGCTGCCGTCCGCGTTGACGAAGGACATGCCGCGCTCGTCGAGCTGGACCTTGCGGATACCGGGCATGAGGCCCATCCGCTCGGCCGCGTCCCGGCTGGGGCCGCGCAGGTCGACGGCCTGGCCGCCGGGGCGCGGGGCGGCGGCCCGCTCGACGACTGTGGTCCGGATACCGGCCCGAAGTAGTTGCAGCGCAACGGCATTGCCCGCGATGCCGCCGCCGGAAACCAGGATGGTGGGGGTGGTGCTCATTTGGAGTGTCCTTGCCGTTTGATCGAATGTCTTAGACAAATGTGTCACACGATTGGCACGTTTGTCTAGCACGAATGTCTAAGACGTTGTAACCTGGGCTTATGGGAAATCGAGAGGATCTACTTGCGGGGGCGCGCAAGGTCATCGTCGAACGCGGTGTCGCGAAGGCGACGGCCCGCGATATCGCCTCCGCCGCCGGGGTGAGCCTGGCCGCGATCGGCTACCACTTCGGGTCGAAGGAGGCGCTGATCACCGAGGCGCTCGCGGAATCGCTCGGCAATTCCATCGGCGACGGGATGGACGCGCTGATCCGGGAATCGACAGGGACGCCGCTCCTGCGGGCGTTCGCGCACCTGTGGAACGAGATGCCGAAGGTTTTCCAGGAGAACCGCGACTACATGACGGCGAGCCTGGAGAATATGGTGCGCGTCGTCCGCTCACCGAGGGACCAGCAGTTCTACGCCGACCAGATGCCCGGCATGTACCGCGAAATGGTTGCCCTGCTACGGGATACGCATCCGCAGCTGAACGAGGAGCAGGCATACGCGATCGCGCAGCTGAACTGGGTGCTGGTGCAGGGGCTGGGGATGCTGTCGGTGGTCATGCCGGACGCCGAGTTGCCGGACGGCGACCGGCTCGCCGAAGCGGTCGCCGTGCTCGCGGGATACTCAGGGGCGCAGACGAATACCTCTGATACCTGAGCGCCGATTGTCGGCGGTCTGCCATTCCGGCGTCGTGCGCCATCGCTGCGGCTCCGCCGTCGGTGATTCCGGTGAACGCCGGAATCACTTGCAGCCGTGCAGGTTCCGCGTGCAGGGACGACGAGGAAGGTCCGGTCGAGAACCCGGCGGCGGTCGAGCATCGCGCCGCCCGTGTCGAATGGCCTGCGACCGCGGTGGTTCGGCGCCGACTCGCCGCTACCGGATCGGCACCGGCCAGGCGGGACTGTCCGAGCCGTACGGCGGTGCGGGCCAGGCATAGTCCGGGTATTCGGCGAGTGCGGGCGCGGCGGTGACGGTGCTGCCGTGCGCCACCGCGGCGGCCGGATCGGGCAGCGCCGCGCGCGGATGCCGGGCCGACCGGTGCGGCGCGTTCAGCAGCCAGGATGCGGTGCGCGCCAAGGAGACTCGCACATCGCGTCCGTGGCCGTCGCGCGCCCGCGCGACGAGCGCGTCGAGTACGCCCGCCGCGAGCAGATATCCGGTGGCGTGGTCGAGCGCCTGCGCGGGCAGGGTGCCGGGTACCGCGGGCGCGCCCTCGACGATCGAAATGCCGGTGGCCGCCTGCACGATGCTGTCGAAACCGCGCCGCCCGCCCCACGGCCCGACCTCACCCCACGCACTCACCCTGGCGTGGATGAGACCCGGATGCGCCGAGGCGCTGATACCCGCCAGCGCACCGGGCCGATAGCCGGTGACCAGCACATCCGCGGCGGCAAGCAGTTCGTTGAAGGCGGGCCACTGCGCGTAGACGTCCAGCAGCGTCGACCGCTTGCCCTGGCAGGTGTCGAGGTAATGCCACGGAATCTCCGGCAGCCGTGGCGGATCCACCCGCAGCACATCGGCGCCGAGCAGCGCGAGCGTTCTGGTGGCCACCGGGCCGGAGATCACCCGGGTGAGATCGAGCACCCGGATCCGGCGCAGCGGCTGCAAAGGCGATGCGTCCAAGGACAATCCGGCGGTGGTGCGGTCGGCGCGCGGGTGGATGGCGACGATGGGCCCGGATGCGGCCGCCTGCCCCTCCGGGCTGAGCGCCCACTCCTGCTCGGTGCGCACCCGGACCGCGATGGCGCCGTTGGCGGCCGCGCTGTCCTCGATGTCGGCGGCCCGGCGCATGGCCATCTCCGCCTCGGCGTGCTCCATCGGTGCGTCGGCCGAAAGTCCCAGTGAGGCAAGGAGTCTGGCGCGGTGGTGCGGGTAGTTGGCGTGGGTGCGGACCCAGCCGTCGAAGGTGGGGAAGAAGCCGGACAGGTCGGCGAATGTCGCGGGCGGCCTGCCGTCGGCGCGCAGCAGTTTCTCGCTGGAGAAGGCCGCCGTGATGCGGGCCGGGTCGATGCGATGCTGCACCGGATGCAGTCCGCGCGCGGTACGCAGCCGGTTGCTCGCCGCCGTCACCGCCGCGACCGCCCCGGAGGCCAACGCCCAAACGGGCAGCGTCGCAGCCAAATTGGCACCCGGGTCCGTCCAACCCGCCGGATCCGGATCCTGCGGCCCCAGAGGAGCGGAGGTAATACTCGTTGAGCCGATACCGATTCCCGCTTCGTAGTCGTGGACCAGCCACTGGTGGGTGTTCACTCGAACGAGCGTAGTTGCTCATGCGGAAAGGAGTCGTCTATGACCGTCATCGGGAGCACCGACTGGCTGCGGGTGTTGCGGGAGGCCGCGGCGCCGCGGCATCAGCTGGTGTGTTTTCCGCCGGGCGGCGGTTCGGTGACGGCCTATCGGGCACTTGCGACTCGCTTCGGCGCCGGGACGGCCGTTGCGGCGGTGCAATATCCGGGGCGGCAGGACCGCCTCGGTGAGGCGCCGCTGCGCGACCTCGAGGGTATGGCCGAACATATCGCGGCGGAAATCCTGCGCCAGCCCGGCGTGGAACGGCTCGCGCTCTTCGGCCACAGCATGGGCGCGACAGTGGCTTTCGAAACGGCGCGGCGGCTGGAGCTGGCCGGGCAGCCGGTGACGGTGCTGTTCGCATCGGGCCGGGTGTCGCCGCTGGTGCGTAACACCGGACGGCTCCATCTGGGCTCCGACGCCGGTCTGATCGACGAATTGGCCAGGCTGGCAACCGATCCCGCGTCGGTGCAGGTGATTCGCGATGAGCCGGGCCTGGCCGAACTGGTGCTGCCCGCCCTGCGCGCGGACTACCACGCGGTGGAAACCTATGTCTACCAACCGGGTAAGCCGCTGGATTGCCCGATCGCGGTGCTGGCCGGTACCGATGATCCGACCATGTCGGCCGCCGATATCGAACAGTGGCGCCCGCTCACCTCGGGCGGCTTCGACTCGCGGATCTTCGCGGGCGGGCATTTCTTCCTCGACGAAAAACCGGACGAGGTGGTCGATTTCGTCGAGCGGAAGCTGAAAGAACTTTAGCCCTGGGCGGGAAGCGCTTTTGCCGCACGGCGATGGCGCAACCACAGATACCCCACCCAGGATGCCGCGACGACCAGCGCCACCAATACCCGGATCAGCCCGAGTGCCCGCTCCGGATAGAGCACCCCGGTGATGTAGTGCGCGATGAATCCGCTGGGTGGCAGCCCGGCCTCACCGGCCCGGCGCCGCGCCCAGCTCTCCAGGTAGGTGAGCGGACATTCCAGTCCGAACAGCACCGTGCTGAACCCCCACCCGAAGGCGAGTAGGTGCAGCCAGATCGTGCGCGGCCAGCGCCACGCCACGAATCCGCCGACGACAACGTATGCCACGAAGGCGAAGTGCACCGCGGCGACCGCGTCGGCCAGCAGCCGGAAGAACACACTACGAGGGTAGGCCCGCCGCCGCGGCCCGCGCGAATATCCGGCTCAGCAGATGGCGGAACAGCACGACGGTGTCGCCGGCGAATTCGCGTCGGCCCACACCGAGGAAGCGCAGCGCGGCGCGCTGTTCGACGGCCGTGACGGTGAGCGCGCGGCCCAGCCGCGCCCAGCACAGTGCGCGCGCCGCCGTCCGGCGCAGCGGGCCGCGGTGCGCGTATTCGGTGCGTAGCTGGGATTTATGGAATTCCAGGTGGCGCATCTGGTCTGCGTGGATGCGCCGGGCCACCTCGGTGAGCACCGGATCGATGGTGCCGTCGCGCAGCGCGCGGAAGTAGCGCGCCGCGATCACGTCGGACACGAGACGGGCCCGCAGCTCGGCGCACAGGTCACGGCCGTGCCGCGCCGGCCGCACCTCGGCGGTGGCCGCCAGGATCTGGTCGATCAGCCGGGCGTGCTCCACCTTCTCCGCGAGGTAGAGCCGAACGGCCGCAACATAATCCGGATCCCCGGAGCCGGTGCTGCACGCGAGCAGCGTGCTGTCGCGCCAGCGACCCGGGAAACGGGCCAAACCCGTGGTGAGCTCGGATGGCAACGGCCGCAACCGATTCCACTCCGGCGGCGGCTGCCGGGCGCGGTGCGCGGCCGCCAGTAGGAAATCGGTGAGCCAGTCCGTCCGTGCCTGCCCGCCCCGTCTCCTACCATCCCCGAATGCTCGCATGATCGGTAATCTCGGCGGCGGGCCGGAACGCAACACTCACCAGGGGGCGGGTTCGTAGTCCTTGAGGAAGCAGCCGTACAGGTCGGTTCCATTCTCGCCCTGGACAATTGGGTCGTATACCCGGGCGGCGCCGTCCACCAGGTCCAGCGGCGCGTGGAAGCCCTCCTCGGCGAGGCGGATCTTCGTGTAATGCGGGCGCTCGTCGGTGATCCACCCGGTGTCAACCGCCGTCATCAGGATGCCGTCGGCCTCGAACATCTCCCTGGCGCTGGTGCGCGTCAACATATTCAGCGCCGCCTTGGCCATATTCGTATGCGGATGGCCGGGACCCTTGTAGGCGCGGGAGAATTGGCCTTCCATGGCCGAGACGTTGACGATGTACTTGCGCCGGGCGTTCGCCGCCGCCATGACCGGTCGCAACCGCGACACCAGGATGAACGGCGCCACCGAATTGCACAGCTGCACCTCGAGCAGTTCGGTCGGATCCACCTCGGCCACCGTCTGCACCCAGCTGTTGGTGTGCGCCAGATCCGGCACCAGGCCGCCTGCGTCGATCGCGATGCCGCGCGAAATCCGTTCCGGCGTGGCGGATCCCGCGACCAGCGCGAGTTCGGCGACATCCGCGGCGGACAGCGTCGGGGCAAGCGACGCGGTGAGCGCGGTCGGATGCGCCTGCATGGTCTTGCCGAAGGTGACCACCTCGGGCAGCGCGCCCGCGGGCAGCGGGCCCGATTCCGCGTCGACGAGCGCGCTGTACGCGCCGGGGGAGCGGCGCACGGTCTGTGCCGCGTTGTTGATGAGAATGTCCAGCGGCCCCTGGGCCGCGATATCGTCGGCGAGCGCGACCACCTGCGCCGGATCGCGCAGATCGATTCCGACGACGCGCAGCCGGTGCAGCCAGTCGGCGCTGTCGTCCATGGCGGCGAAGCGCCGGATGGCGTCGTTGGGGAAGCGGGTGGTGATGGTGGTGTGCGCGCCGTCGCGCAGCAGCCGCAGCGCGATGTACATGCCGATCTTGGCGCGGCCGCCGGTGAGCAGCGCCCGCTTGCCGGTCAGATCGGTACGGGCGTCCCGTTTCGCGTGGCTGCGCGCCGCGCAGTCCGGGCACAGCTGGTGATAGAACGCGTCCACCTGGGTGTAGCGCTGCTTGCAGATATAGCAGGGCCGCGGCCGGATCAGCGTGCCCGCGCTCGCCCCCGCGGCATTCGAGGTGAGCGGGATGCCCGCCGTCTCGTCGTCGATCCGGTTGGGCGAACCGGTCGCGGTGGCCGCGACCACGGCACGGTCCGCCTCCGACACCCGGTCCCTGGCCTCGATGCGCTTGCGCTGCTTGAGCTTCTTGAACATGTGGCCGACGGCGCGCTGCACGGTGACCGAGTCGGGATGATCCTTCTCGAGCCGTGCGGCCTGGTCGAGCACGCGCAGACAGGTGGCGAGCTCGTCGGGATCAATGGTGCTTTCGGCCATCGGAACGGGGGTCATCCTTTGCTGAACTGGGCGATCGACCCGTTCATTGTGTCAAACCCGCCGCCGCGGTTGCCCGGTGGTTACCCGCGCAGCTTCGGCATCGACGCGGCGGCCGCCTTCCTCAGCAGATCCTTGATATCGGATTCGCTCGGATACTGGCCCGAAGTCTTGTTGCCGTAGTCGGATTGATACCAGCTGAGGCCGTAGGTGAACCAGCCGTCGCGCACCGAGAGCGATACGTCGACGCCGCTCGAACCCGATGACGGCTTCTTGATCCTCAGATATGCGGCGTCGCCGATGCCGGAGACCTTCTCGATCGTCGAATCCTTACCGAATTCGGTATCGGTGTAGGTGTCGCGGTAGGCGTCGAATTCCGGTCCCGGATTGGTCTGCTTGTGCACGGTCGCGTCGACATACAGCGAGGCGTAGCTGTACTTGTCCGTCGACCCGGGTGGCGCGAAATGGAACCCGCAGGACATCGTGTCGAGCGCGGCGTGCTGGTGACCCTCATGCGTCGGAAATGCCTTACCGCTGCTGTCGGTGCTCTGGGTCTTCAGGTTGCGGCCGGTGAACAACGAGGTGTCGGTGGCGTCGCAGAGATTGCCGACGAAGTGGTAGCCGCGCAGGTCGGCGTCCTTGCTGATCTGCGGTCCGTCGCTGAAGCCACCGGCGGCGAATACGCCGCCCGCCCAGATCGCCGAGGTCACGACGACCGCGCCGAGCGCCCAGAGCCAGCCATTACCACGGCCGCCCGGGGCCTGCGGGTGGCCGGGCGGCTGGTTGAGCGGCGGCTGCCCCGGTGTGAACGGCTGTCCTGGAATCTGTTGGTAGCCGGGTGGATACGTGGGCTGCTGCGGAATCTGTTGCGCGGGATCCGGGTACGTGGGCTGCTGCGCCTGTTGTGCGGGAGCAGAATACGCTGATGGCTGCGGAACCTGCTGCGCGGGAGCAGAATACGCTGATGGCTGCGGAACCTGCTGCGCGGGAGCGGAATACGCGGGGTGCTGCGCGAACTGCTGCCCGGGAGCCGGATACCCGGGCTGCTGCGGAACCTGTTGCGCCGGATCCGGATACGCGGACTGCGGGATCGAAGGCTGACTCTGCTGGAACTGGGTCGGCGCGCCCTGCGGATATCCCGACTGCTGCGGTATGGACGGCTGACTCTGCTGGAACTGGGTCGGCGCGCCCTGCGGATACGGTTGCTGCGGACCGGCAGGATAACCCGCCTGCTGCGGACCGCCGGATTGATAACCCGCCTGCTGCGGATCAACAGGCGGATATCCCGGCTGCTGCGGGATCGCCGGACTGCTCGGCTGGCGCAGGATCGTCGGATCGGCCTGCTGGACGGCATACGGCTGGGCAGGCGGCTGGGCCTGGCCGACCGCATGCTGCTCGGATCCGGTCGAGTACTGCGGCGCTGGACCGCTCGGCGCGCGCACCATGGTCGGATCCGCCACCGCCTGCGGCTGGCCCGGCTGTTGCAGCTCGGTCCACCACTCGTCGTCCGGCTTGCGGTGTTTCGCATCCCCCGATTCGGTCATGGGCGCAGGCTACTCGACCCGCAACCGGTCGGCGACTTCGGTCCGGCCGCAGGACGCGGCGCGGTCGGCGATGGCCGCCAGCAGGTTGCCCGGAATTTCGGCACGCACCTCGATCAGGCCGTGCCAGACGGAATCGGGCGTATCGGTGCTGAGCGCGGCGAGGAATTCGTCGAGTCCGTCCATGCCGTCGACGAGCTCGAGTATCCGCGCCCGCCCGGCCGCGTCCTGGGCGAGCGCGATCTCGACGAGGGTGTCGACCGTTTCGCCGCGTGCGGCGGCGTGCACCGCCGCGAGCAGCTGTTCGCGAGTGAGTTCCGCGATATGGGTGGCCAGCCGGGTCTTCGCCGTCTCGGGCAGCGCGTCCACCAAAGGCAGTGCCTCCGGCCACAATTCGTGCTCGGCGGTGGTTTCGATAATCCGTCGCAGCACCGCGGGCTCCGCCATGACCGGCAGCGCGGCCATCCGCCTGCGGTCGGCCGCGGTCATGGCCAGCGCGATCGGCAGCATGGCCGCCCAGCGTCCGGCCGAATCCGCTTGGCGGACAAGCTCGCCCAGTTCGTCGTCGGATTTTTCGGCCACCAGGCCCGCGAGAAATCCGAGCTGTTCCGGCGCGAGCTGCCTGGCCAGCGGCAGCAGCTCCAGCCAGAGGTCGTGATCCAGCGCGACGGTCAAAATCCGTGCCAGCACCGCCTCGTCGCGCATCGCGGGGCGAACGACGAAGGCGCGCAGGCTTTCCTCGCTCATCGCGCCGGTGACCGGCAGCAGCATGGCCCAGGCGTCCAGCTCGTGCACCGCGGCGATCAGACCGTCGAGCAGTTCGCCGTCGAGTCCGGCGGCCAGGTCGCCGAGCCGCGCCCGGTTCTCGGCGCCGACGCCGCCGAGCAGATCGATGCCCTCGGCCCACATCTCCTGTTCGGCGGCCGCCCTGATCACCCCGGCGAGCCGGTCCTCGACCAGTCCGATCAGCCGGTCGACCGAATCCTTGTTCTCCATCACGAAACCGATGCGCAGCAGATCCGCGTCGTCCATCATCGCCGCGACGGCGAGCATGATCTCGTCGGGCACCGCGCCGACGAATCGGCCCATGGTCAAATGGTCACCGCGGGAAAGCAATTCGCGCGCCACCGGCACCACCAGCTGCTGCGGCACCTCGGCGAGCAATGCCGCGGTGCGGCGCGGGTCCAGCTGGGTCGCGGCCTCGGCCAAGAACTTCGGCGGCAGCGCCCGCGCGATCTCCACCGCCCGCGCGATCTCCACCGATCCGGCGACGGCGGCGCACAGCAGCGGCCCGAAGGCGTGCTCGGCGGCCTTGGCGCCGATCGCGGTCGGCACGATACGGGCCGCCGCGGCAATGCGTTTCATGCGCGCGGCCTCGCCGTCGAACAACAGATCGGTGGCTCGTTCGCGGAAGACGCGGATCGCCTCCGGCGGCAGCGCGGTGAGGAATTCGAGTGCGGTGGGATCGGAAAGTTCCAGCAGCCGAGCGAGTTTGATGGTCTCGGCCCGGGCGAGCAAGGTTGTCACAGGCCGAGTGCCCGCTTCACCGCCGGACGCATGAGGCGTGGGATCAGCCGCAGTCCGGAATCGATGGCGGCGCCCAGGCGCTCGGCGCGCCGCTGTTCGGCGGCCCGCAACAGTCGATCCAGTTGCGCCAGTTCGGCTTCGGAGAGCCGGTCGAATTCGGCTGGCAGCGGCGCCGAGAGGGTTCTGCTCAGCAGTTCGGCGGCATCGGACATCGATAATCTCCTGTAGTACCCGTTCAGGCGCGGCGGCGCGGGGAGATCGCGGCCCGGTCGGCGCGCAGATCGTCGATGAAATTCGCCAGCGCCTCGGCCACCAGCAGCGGTTCGGTCACCGGCAGCCAGTGGTCGGCCGGAACCGCGTTGCGCCACAGCCGATCCACCCAGCGGTCCGAGCAGTCGTACGCGGCGGGCGGTACCAGGATGTCGGTGGTGTTCACCAGCAGCTGGACCGGAACCGCGGTGCGCCGCAACCGAGGATGCCCCAGATGGTGGGTGAGGTTGGCGTGCGCGATCCTGGCGCCCGCGACGGCATCGGCGTACCAGGTGGGGGCGATGCGCGCGGGTACCGGGGAGATACCGCCGAGCCGCTCGACCAGCCAGGTGCGCACCCGAGGCGTGTAGAAGCGCCGCAGCACAACGGGTTTCGGAGTCAATGCCCATTTGGCCAGGCCGAGCCAGGCGGCCGGATCGCCGACGACGCGGCGCGCCCGCGGCAGCGCGGCGCGCAGCCACAGCCCGAGGTGGTCGAGGTTCGGCCCGGAAATCGCGGTGTACGAGGCGATCCGGGTATTGGCGCGCGGATCGCACACCGCCTCCCACAGCTGTACCGCACCCCAGCCGTGACCGCAGGCGTGTACCGGGCGGCGCGGGCTGGCCGCATCGATGACGGTGAAGAAATCGGTGGCCAGATGGTCGAGCCGATACGCCGCCGGGTCCGGCGACCCGGCCGAACGTCCGTGCCCGCGCACGTCATAGGTGATCACCCGGAATCCGTCGGACAGCAGCGCCGCGACGGTGGCCCAGACCCGGTGGGTGTCGGTGAGCCCGTGCACCAGCACCAGCGGTTCGGCGGCGGCCTCGCCCCATTCGAAGACGGCCAGCTCACCGCCTGCGCCCTGAACCGTCCAGCGCCGGTCCGGGCGCGGCGTCTCGCGGGCCGGATCGTGCGGCGCGGTGCTCGCGCCGGGCGCCCGGTCACCGCCGGTCGGGGAATCGCTGTGCGATGCTGCGTTCATCGGATGCCTCGGTCGTGCGGATGCGGCCGCGCTGCGTACCGCCGGTACGTTTTCCGATACTGACAGTACGATCATCCGGGTGCAATGGCGGCGGCCGACACGAAAATATGGCGTAGCTCACGCCATTCGCCGCGAGCCGACCGTACCGGCGGTACGTGTAAGCTGCGGACGTGTCCCGCGTCAATGCCAGATCCGCGACGATCACCCGTGCGGAGATCGTCGACGCGGCGATCCGCGTGATCGACCGCGACGGCCCGCGGCCGAGCATGGACGATATCGCCCGCGAGGCGCGCATCACCAAGCCGCGCCTCTACCGGCAGTTCACCGACAAGGCCGATCTCTACACCGAAATCGGCCGCCGCATGGGCGAACTGGTCACCGCCGCCGCCGATCTCACGCTCGTGCTGCAGCCGCCGCGCGCCGCGCTGCGCCGGGTGCTCAGCGGGTACGCGGATAGCATTCTGCTGCATCCCAACGTTTTCCGCTTCCTGGCCCAGGCGCAGATGACGCCGAGGGCGGATGGTTCGCTGCCGCAGTTCGATGTGGGCCGCGCGGCCGCTGGCCGTTTCGCGAAACAGGCGCGCGAGGTGGCCGCCGCCGTCGCCATCGACAGCGACGGCATCGATTATCTGTCCAGGGCGGTGGTCGGCGTGGTCGTCTCGATCACCGATCTGTGGCTCGGTGAGCCGGAGCATCGGCGCAGCGCGGGTGAATTCGTGGACCGCGCAACGGAATTCGTTTGGGGGCTGGTGGACGGTTTCCTGCGCGGGCAGGGCATAGCCGCCGACCCGGACACCCCGATCCTCACCTCGCTGGCCGCGGTGAACCGAGCCGAATCCGCGAGCTGACCCGCCGGGAACCGGTCGCGGCGCCGACGTGTCGCGCGGTTGTTGACATGCTGCCAATAGTGCGCGAATCTGATGATGGAACCGGCGTCGATGCCGGGCGTCGAACAGAAGGAACGGGCAGATGGCACGCGCCGCGTGGAGTGACGACGAGGTCGAGGCAGTACGCAAGCTGGCGCGGACGTTCTTCGAAAAGGAAGTCGTCCCGCACGAGGAGAAATTCGTCGCACAGGGGCATCCGGATCGCGCACTGTACAACCGCGCGGGCGAACTCGGCCTGCTGTGCGCCGCGATCCCGGCCGAATACGGCGGCGGTGGCGGCACTTTCGCGCACGAGGCGGCCATCATCGAGGAACAGTCCCTGGCCGGCGACGGTTCGCTCGGTATGCCCGTGCACAGCGCGATCATCGCGCCCTACCTCAACGAGTTCGGCTCCGAGGAACTCAAGCGGCGGGTGCTGCCGAAGGCGGCCAGCGGCGAGATGGTGCTATCGATCGGGATGACCGAGCCGGGTACCGGATCCGATCTGCAGAACATCAAGACCCGCGCGGTGCGCGAAGGCGACGAGTACGTGATCACCGGCTCGAAGATCTTCATCACCAACGGCTGGCTCTGCGACGGCATCATCATCGCCGCGAAGACCGATCCGACGAAGGGCGCGGCGGGCGTCTCGCTCATCTTCGCCGAAGTGGGCGACGACACACCGGGTTTCACCCGCGGCCGGATCCTGAACAAGATCGGTGGCAAGGCGCAGGACACCGCCGAACTGTTCTTCGACGGCCTGCGGGTGCCCGCGAGCAACCTGCTCGGCGCGGCGGAGGGCCAGGGCTTCTATCAGATGATGCAGCTGCTGGCGCAGGAGCGCCTGGTCACCGCGATCATCGCGGTGGCGATGACCGAGCAGGCGGTGCGGCTCACCGTCGAATACACCAAGGGCCGCGAGGCATTCGGCAAACCGCTGTTCGCCATGCAGAACACCAAATTCGAACTCGCCGAATGCGCGACGATCGCGAAGGTCGGCCGCATCTTCCTCGACGATTGCATCGGTAAACACCTGCGCGGCGAGCTCGATATTCCCACGGCCGCGATGTCGAAGTACTGGCTCACCGATCAACTGGGTATTGTTGTCGATCGCTGCCTACAACTGTTCGGCGGCTACGGCTACATGACGGAGTACCCGATTTCTCAGCTCTACACCGGCGCCCGCGTCCTGCGCATCCTGGCGGGCAGCAACGAGGTGATGAAGGATCTCATTGCCCGCTCCCTCTGAAACCAACGGCGCGCGCAGGCGCAGGCTCGAACCCGACGAGCGCCGCGCGCAGATCCTCGCCTGCGCCATCGACATGTTCGGCGAACGACCGTATGCCGCGGTCTCGACCGCCGAACTCGCCCAGCGGGCGGGTGTCGCGCGCGGCCTGATCAACCACTACTTCGGCAATAAACGCGACCTCTACCTGGCTGTGGTGCGCCGCATGGTGACGCTGCCCAGGCTCGACGACATGATCGTGCCGACCGGCACCGACCGCGAACGAGTCGACGCAAGTGTGCACTGGCTGCTGGACACCATCGCCGAACACGGCAGCACCTGGGTGAAGGTGACCAGTCACGAGGGCGTCGGCGACGATCCGGAGGTGCAGCAGATCCTGGACGCGGCCGACGACGCGGCCGCCGAACGTCTGCTGCTGATGGTCGGCCGGGCGGATTCGGCACACGGCGCGCAATTGCGCGCGCTGGTCCGCGCCTACGGCGGATTGGTGAAAGTGGCCGGGCGGGAATGGATCACCCGCCGCACCCTGACCAGGGAACAGGTGCACGAACTGCTCGCCGACATGTTGATGACGCTGGTGACCCAATCGCTGCCGAAGGTCGACCGCGGGCGCTGAACGCCCGCGGCCGATGCGTTCGGTGCGGAATCAGATCAGTTCGCGGGCATGCTTTCCGGGCGGTTCGGCGCTGTAGCGAACCGGCTGCAAATGTCCGGGCGCATGCCCCTGCCTGCCGTACCGGCGCTCGATGAGCTCCTCGCGGCGATGCTCGACGAGCAGTGCGCCGATGCCCGCGATCCACAGCGCCGCGGTGAGGATCGCGCCGACCTGGGTCCAGCCGTCGAATCCGTATCCGGCGGCGGTGAGCGTGCACGCCATGCCGACGACGCCGAGCGCGCACAGCACGAGCCCGGGGACGTTGTAATTGTCATTGAGCAGGTCGCCGGCTTGGGCGTGCCAGGCGTCGGACTCCGCGGCCGAATTGGTGTTACCGAGCATGGATCCTCCTGTATCGGATTCGCGGCGCTCCGGCTTACCGATCCGGCGCACGCGCGGCACATGATCAGTTATTCCTCTTCGACATCAGAATGGCTCGTCGGCGAGAAATTCGCGAGCAATTGTTCAGGGTTCGTTATTTTCACCGCTGATATGTGCGATTCGCCCCTATTGTGGGTCGGGAAGCGGGGCGGGGTTCGGTCGAGTCCGAGGTTCCTGCGTGTGTTGGTGATGTGAGAGGGACCTGGCATGACACGGACCGAACGCTGGGACAGTGACCGCTGGCCGGAGGTCGAGCGCGAATCCGAGCGCCGTGACCGGGCGCGCTATGAAGAGGACGGCGCGCCGATCGTGAACCCCTACGCGATCGTCGCGCTGGTCGGGGCCCTGCTCGGCCTGTTCCCGGTGGCGATCGTGTTCGGCATGATCGCCTTCGGTCATCCACGCGGGCGCGCGATGGCGTCCTTCGCACTGCTGATCGGGTTGATGGAGGTGGGCGCAATTGTCTCGCTCGTCATGTTCGGCGGTACCGCGCTGCGCGATTTCCTGCATCGCGCCGACAGATCGGCCGCGGTCTCGGAGACCGTCCAGCCGACGGTGCGCGCCACCCCGGCCACGACGACGGCGTCGGCCGCCGCCACCCCGACCCCGACCCCGGCGACGACGACGGCCGCGGCCACCGGAACGCCGGTGAAGGGACAGACCTGCACCGAGGCACAGGTCGGCCTGATCGGCACCGCCGCCGACGGCTCGACCCTGCTATGCCTGTTCAGCTCCGGGGTGAACGGCGGCTACAAGTGGGCGGGCCCGTACGCCGTGGCCAGCGGCGTGCAGCAGACCGGGACCAGCTGCGATCCCTCCGCGCAGAAATCGGCCCGCACCACCGACGGCCGCGCCCTGGTCTGCGAGGGGCAGGGCCGCAATGCCATGTGGGTGCCGTGGACCGAACTCTAGCCCTTCTTCGCCCGGCTCGGCTGCACCCGCGGCGGCTCGTTCGGCATTTTCGGATATTGCGGCGGCCACGGCGCGTCCATGAGTCCGGCGGCCATATCGCGTTCCGACATTTCCAGTAGCGGCGCGATCGATTGCGGCGGGCGATCGGCCCACGGATCGCCGAGTTCGGCCAGCCGCGCCGGAACCGTCGCGATGGTCAAATCCTCCGGAACAATGGCATCCAAATCGTCCCAGGAAATGGGTGTCGACACCTGCGCACCGATCTTCGGCCGCACACACCACGCGCCGAAAACCGTTTTGTGCGGGGCATTCTGGTTGAAATCGATGAAGACGCGGGCACCGCGCTCCTCTTTCCACCATTGCGCGGTGATCCGGTCCGGATGCCTGCGCTCCAGCTCCCTGGCCAATGCCACCGCCGCCGCGCGGACCTGATAACCATCCCAATTCGGCTCCAGCGCGACATAAATGTGCAGGCCACGGGATCCGGAGGTTTTGATCCGCGAATCGATGCCCAACTCCGCGAACAATTCCCGGGTGAGCACCGCCGCGTGTTTCAGGTCGTCGAAGGAGATGCCGGGGGAGGGGTCCAGGTCTATGCGCAGTTCGTCGGCGATCTTCAGATCCTGAATTCGATTGGGCCACACGTGAAATCCCAGACAGCCTTGATTGACCGCCCACAGGATGTGCGCCAGATCGTGCGCGACGAGCGCATCGCTGGTGGTGCCGTTGGGGGTGGATACCTCGACGGTGTGCAGCCACTCCGGCGCCGATTTCGGAACCCGTTTCTGGAACCACGATTTACCGGACGCGCCATCGGGATAGCGCTCCAGCAGCAGCGGCCGGTCCCGAACCACGCCGAGGAACGGTTCCGCGACCGCTTGGTAGTAGCGCACCAAATCGAGTTTGGTTTCGCCGCGCTTGGTGAAGTAAATCTTGTCCGGATTGCTGATCGAGACGACGCGGCCGTCGGTCTCGATATCGATCGATTCGGTCATCGCCGGGCCACCGCATCGGCGCGCGCCTCGGCGAAGATAGTGGCCAGCTCGGCGGGCGCGACCTCATCCAGCTGCGCGTAGGTGCAGGACTCCGGCGTGCGGTCGGTGCGGAAGCGGACCAGCCTGCCGCCGTGGCGCAGCCGCCCCGACTGCACATGTTCGTAGCGGACCTCGACCACGAGCTCCGGGCGCAGCGCCTCCCAGGACAGATCCTTGCCGCCGGTCCACCGGCTGACCCCGCCCGGCATCTTGCCGTCGGCCTTCGCCTGCGCGGCCGCGTCGGCCCAGTCGCGCCACGGATGATTGTCGAGCGCGTTCTCCCGCAACGGTTTCAGCTCCTCGACCAACTCCTTGCGGCGGGCCGCCGTGAAACTGCTCGCCACCCCGACGTGATGCAGATTGCCCTCGTCGTCGAACAGGCCGAGCAACAGCGAACCGACGCCCTCGCCGTCCTTGTGCCAGCGGAAACCCGCGACGACGCAGTCGGCGGTGCGCTCGTGTTTGACCTTCAGCATCACCCGCTTGTCCTGCAGGTACTCCAGGTCGTTCGCCTTGACCATCACACCGTCGAAGCCCGCGCCCTCGAAGCGGGTGAACCAGTCCTCGGCCACATCGGGGTCCTGGGTGATGGGCGTGAGATGTACGCGGGCCAGTTCGGTGTCGAGAATGGTCTCGAGCAGCCGCCTGCGCTCGCTGAACGGCGCACCGGTGAGGTCCTGGTCGCCGAGGGCGAGCAGATCGAAGGCTACGAAGCTGGCCGGCGTCTCCTTGGCCAGCTTGTTCACCCTGGACGCGGCCGGATGCAGCCGATTCTGCAGCGTGTCGAAATCCAGGCCCTGTTCGGTGACGACCACGATTTCCCCATCGACAACGCATTTCTCCGGCAGCGCCTGCTTCAGCAGTTCGGCGACCTCCGGGAAATACCTGGTGAGCGGGCGATCGTTGCGGGAACCGAGTTCGACCTCGTCGCCGTCGCGGAAGACGACACAGCGGAAACCATCCCACTTCGGCTCGTAGCTCAGCCCCGGCTCCCGCGGCACCGCGGGCGCGGATTTGGCCAGCATCGGCCGGACGGGCGGCTGCACCGGTAGATCCACGGATCCTCCTTCGGAATTGTCCTCACCAGGAAAGACGGCGTGCGTGCTGCCGATTCATCGGTGGGCTCCGAGCTGGTCCGCCTCTCCGCGGTTTCAGGCCAGGCTCGTGTGCCGCGAGAATATCGCGGGCGGCCGACAGATTCGCGGTGGTCGGGTCAGCCCGTCCCCGATGAGTTACCCATGTGCTCACGAAATCGGTTGTCGACTCGGCATGCACGTGGCTGGTCGAGTTGGTCGGTTGCGGACTACCCGTCGAGCCAGCCGTGCTGGTCGGCGAAGGCGGTGAGCCGGTCGCGGATGGTGAGGATCTCGCCGGCCGTCAGGGCCGGGCTGGCATCCAGCAGCAGTTCGGTGATGAGCCGCTTGTGCTCGGTCGCCGAGAGCTGACCGGAATTCTTGTCCTTCTTGTGGCGCGTAAGGGGGATGGCCGGTTGACCGCCGACAATGCTGAGGTTGATCGCCTTCGGCCCGCGATCGCCCTCGGTGACATCGAATTCGAACACTCTGCCCTGGCGTAGTTCGTCCTCGTCCAACCCGATGTCGTTGACGTGTACGAACACATCGGGCCCGCCATCCTCGGGCCGAATGAATCCGAATCCCCGAGAGCTGTCGAACGACACCAATTTCCCGATGGACACCAACACCCGCTCCTCGTCGCCGTCGCGCTACTGGGTCACTTTAACCCTCGTTATCGCATCCGTTGCGGGAAAACGTCTTTTGCCGGGCGGCCGCGGCGGCGGTATCACCGCCTGCGCGTTGAAATCGCAACGGATCGAATGGAACCGGTCCGAAATCGCGACGATCCCCGGTTCAAGACGCCCACTTGCCGCGCACCGCCTCGAACACATTCGCGGCGGGATCGGCGGTGATCTGATCGGAATCGGTGTCGTAGTCGTACAACTCGGCGTAGCGGCCCCAGTCGATGGCCAGGTCGAGCTGGCGGCGTGCGTCGTCGGGCGAGAAGCCGCGGCGCAGCAGGTCGAGGAAGAAGGAGGCGCGCAGCGAGCCGTCGCGGGATCCGGTGAGCCCCTTGCAGATGGTGCGGACCAGGGGCGCGCGGTGGCGGGCCTGTTCGGCGAAGATCTGCTTGGATTCCTGAATATCGGCGGTGACGAAGCGGGCGCCGATATCGGTGAGGATCAGGTCGCCGGATTCGACGGTGATGAAATCGAGCATGGCGGCGGCGTCGACGAGCGGCAGCAGATCGTCGATCTCGAAATTCAGCTCGTCGGCGATATCCGGCAGATCGGCGCGACCGCCCTTGGCGTACACCAGCTCGACCAGACCCGCCAGCCCGCCGACCGAGGCCTCCGGCAGCGGCTGCGCGGTGGGGGTGGCCTTATCCGGTTCCGGCACAACGGGTTCGGTATCGCGACCGGTGAGCAGTCCGTAGATCTGATCGACCAGCGATTCGAACCAGGGCGCCCGCCGGTCGCGCGGACGCGCGTGCGGCACCGGCACTTCGGCGATGATGCGGCCGGGATTCGAGCCGAGCACCAGCACTCGGTCGGCGAGCAGCACGGCCTCCTCGATATTGTGCGTGACGATGCACACCGATTTGGTCGGGAAATCGTCGGTGGCCCACAGGTTCACCAGCTCGGTGCGCAGATTCTCGGCGGTGAGCACGTCGAGCGCGGAGAACGGCTCGTCCATCAGCAGCAGATCCGGCTCGAGCACCAGCGCCCGCGCGAATCCGACCCGCTGCCGCATACCGCCGGAAAGCTCCTTGGGATAAGCGGTTTCGAAGCCGTCGAGGCCGATCATGTCGATCGCGGCCAGCGCCCGCCTGCGCCGCTCGGCGGGCGGCACGTTGCGTGCGGCCAGCCCGAGCTCCACATTGTCCTGGACGGTCAGCCACGGCATCAGCGCGAAGGACTGGAATACCAGCGCCGCACCGGGATTGGCGCCGTTGAGCAGTCCGCCGCGGTAGCGCACCTGTCCGTCGGAGGGTGCGATGAGCCCGGCGATGATGCGCAGCAGGGTCGACTTGCCGGAGCCGGAACGCCCGAGCAGCGCGACGATTTCACCGCTGCGCAGCTGCAGATCGATACCGTCGAGCACGCGCAGCTCATCGCCCGCCGCGCCGGTGAACCGCTTGCCGACGCCCGCGATATCGAGCAACACCTCGCCGGTGGTGGTCGTTGCCGTCATGTGAGACCTCCTGTCGAACGAAAATGCTTGGCGAACAGCCCGATTCGCGCGGTCACAGCGAGTACCGCCGCTGTGCGAGCGCGTAGAGCCTGCGCCAGAAGACCCGGTTGATGACGACGACGAAGATGCTCATGACGAGCACCCCGATGAGGATGCGCGGCGAATCACCGGCCGTGGTGGCCTGTTTGATATAGGAGCCGAGTCCGGCGGCGACCAGCGTGGTCGACCCGTACTCCACCACCTCGGCCACGATGGACGCGTTCCACGCCCCACCGGCGGCGGTGATGCCGCCGGTGACGTAGCTGGGGAAGATGGCGGGCAGAATCAGCCTGCGCCACCACAGTTTTCGTGGCAGCTGCAGGTTGGCGGCGGCCTCGCGCAGATCGTTGGGCACCGCGCTGGCGCCGGCGATGACGTTGAACAGGATGTACCACTGCGCGCCGAGCGCCATGAGCAGCACACAGGCCCAGTTCAAACTCGCGCCGCTCCACACCAGAACGGCCGCGACGAGTGGGAACAGGAAGTTGGCCGGGAAGCTGGCCAGCACCTGAACCACGGGCTGCGCGAGCCGGGACACCTTGGGGTTCAACCCGATCCAAACGCCGATCGGCACCCAGACCGCGGTCGCGAAGATCAGCAGCACCACCACCCGCAGCAGGGTGATGAAGCCGAGCCCGAAGGCGTGCAGCACCTCGCCGAAGCCCGCGGTCGACGCGATATAGGTGACGACCCGGTATGCGCCCCAGACGATTCCGGCCGCGATCACCGCCGCGAAGACCATATCGCCCGCCCTGCGGCGCGCCGGTGAGGTGCGCAGCGGATGTTCGGCCAGCCCGAAGACGCTCATCACCCGGTCCACCGGCGCGACGACCGGGCCGAGCACCCGGCCGAGCAGCGTCGGAATGGTGGAGCGGCGCAACAGGTTCAGCACCAGGCTGCGCGGCGCCTCGGCCGCCTCCGACTCCTCGACCCGGAACCGCTCGGCCCATGCGGTGAGCGGGCGCCAGAAGAAGAAGTTCACCCCGACGACCATGACGATCATCACGCCGATCGCGATGAACACCTTGCCGAGATCCTTGTCGGCGCTGGCCGTCGCCACGAAGGAGCCGATGCCGGGCAGCGCGAAATTATTGTTGTTCACGCTGATCGCCTCGGAGGCGACGAGGAAGAACCAGCCGCCGCCGAAGCTCATCATGCCGTTCCAAACCAGCGGGATCATCCCGCTCGGCGCGTCCACCCGCCAGAATCGTTGCCAGCGCGACAATCTCAGGTTGCGCGCGGCCTCGTCGAGTTCGCGCGGCTGGGCGATGAGACTGTAGTAGAAGGCGAAGGTCATATTCCACGCCTGCGCGGTGAAGATCGCGAAGATCGACGCGCATTCCAGGCCCAGCTGCGATCCGGGGAACAGCGCGATGAACCCGGAGACGGTGATGGACAGGAAGCCGAGCACCGGCACCGACTGCAGAATGTCCAAGGCGGGCAACATGATCAGCCGCGCCCGCCGCAGCCGGGCGGCGGCCGTCGCGTAGACGAAGGTGAATACGATCGAGAGCGCGAGCGCCGCGAACATCCGCAGCAGCGAGCGCGCCGCATAGTAGGGCAGCTCCGAGATATCGGTGGAAACCGTTGCGGGAGCGGTGTTCGCGTCGAACGGCACGGCGGCGCCCGCGGACAGTCGCACGATCACATAGACGAGCACCGCGGCGCCGGTGAACACCACGGCATCGGCGATCCTGGCGCGCGGGCGGTCGAGCGCGTCGCGGGAGGGGTAGGAGCGCAGCAGCGTCATGCCTGGGACCCGCCCGCCTTCTCGTTCACCGAGGTGTGCCAGCCGACGCTGGTCACCGACGGTTCCAGGCTGAGCCTGCTCACCGCGGATTCCATCTGCCGGTCGTCGCGCTGATCGCCGACCAGTTCGGCGCGCACCTCCACCCGGCCGGGTTTATCGGTATTCGCGCTCGACACCGAGACCAGGCGGAAATCGGTGCGGGTCAACGCCTGTACCAGCAATGCGCGCACATGTGCCTCGTTGTCGTCGTTGGTCACCGCGACGAATACATAGCTGGCGGCCTGCTCCTCGGTGGATACCGGATTGCGGTCGACGGCCCGGCCCGCGGCCCGCAGCGCGATATTCACCGCGACCACCGCGACGGTGCCCGCGAGCGCGGTGCTGTACATGCCCGCACCGGCCAACGCGCCGACCGCGGCCGAACACCACAGTGTGGCAGCGGTATTCAGCCCGCGCACGTTGAGCCCGTCGCGGATGATCACACCGGCGCCGAGAAAGCCGATGCCGGAGACGATTTGGGCGGCCACCCGGGTGGGGTCCGCATCGTTGCCCTGGAAACCGTTGGCGGACAACAACACGAACAGGGTGGCGCCGGCGGCCACCAGGGCATTGGTACGCAGTCCGGCACCGCGGGCGCGGTACTGGCGTTCGAAACCGATCGCGGTACCGAGGCCGACGCCGGTGAGCAGCCGCAGCACCATTTCGACTGTTGACATGACGCTTTCTCCCGAATGATGTGCGCACCGTCGAAACAGCAGATTACGGGCGGGTATGCGCCCCGTCGCGAGCTACGAAGGTGTCGCCAGGTGAATTGTTGGCAAACAGGGATCTGGGACTATCACCGCCGGTCATCCGGCTCACCTCCTCAAAAACTTCCGATCGTGCCGCGCGCTTGTCGATCATGGTGGTCGCGTGCGCCTACCGTATCCGAGGAACGGGAAATCTCGACGAACGCTTGACGGCTTCCTCGTAAGACCTTTGGCACTGCACGGCGTGAACCCGGGGATGGGAGCCAATCGGAGTCACCCCTTAGGCCGGGGAGACCTGTCCTGACCCGGGGCGTCTCTCGACGTTCGGGGTCGCTGGCCTGTATCCGTGCAGGAGCCTCAGCGAACGATGAGCACCTTGCGTCAGCGAGTAAACACCCCGCCGCGTGTCATGGCAAATCGGGGGCCTGGTCCTGGTACAGAGCGCGATAGATGGTGAGCGTCGCGACGTAGTGGTCGACGATCTGATCCCGGCTCGCCCGCAGCGAGCCGTTCAGCCAGGCCGAGAACATGCCGGCATTGCCGCTTGCCATGGTGACCGCGGCCAGCCTGCGCCGCACCGGATCCTGGATGTGCGCGAACAGGTGGTCCTGCATCAACCGGGTGAATACCGGCATCACCGCGATGGTCGTCTGCCCGAGCCCGGTGCTGGAATAGGGCTCGACCAGGAACAGTCGGGATTTGCGCGGGTCGGCCAGCACCTTGTCGACCAGGATCTCCGAGAGCTGCCGGTCCCGCGCCGGATCGTCGGTGGCCGCGAAGGCCGTCATCGGCGCCAGGAACTCGTCGGCGACCTGCCGGTACAGCACGTCGAGCAGTTCGTCGCGGCTGGCGAAGCTCTCGTAGAAATAGCGGTCGGTCAGGTTGGATCTGCGGCAGACCGCGCGCATGGTGACCCCGCTCGCGCCGGATTCCCCGATCAGGTCGAGCGCGGCCTCCAGCAGCGCGGCCCGGCGGGCCTCCCTGCGCTCGGTGAGCGTGGTCCCACCCCAGATGCGGGGACCCCCGTCGGCTGAATCCTGACCTGTCTGCACTCGCCTACATTAAGGCCCTGTATCGACCGGACTTCGAGACAGGGCCTGGCGCGCCGACCGAACCTCTCGTCAGGACGGCACCACGCAGGCGGGGCCGAGGTTGATGCCGGTGCCGACGGCCACGCTGGTCTGCACGTATTCGCCGGTGCTGCGGACCGCGTAGAGGGTGTGGTTGCCGGGGACGGCGGGCCGCCAGGTGGCGGTGACCGAACCGGAGTCGGAGACGGTGACCCAGCCGGACGGGTCGAAACTGCCGGTGGGGTCGAAGAATCCGATGACGTCACCCGGTGTCGCGTTGGCGGTGGCGGTGTAGCTGCAGCCGGTGCCGTACTGCGACGAGCTGCCGAAGCTCATCCCGGGGGTGATGGTGATCGAGGTGACGGCGGCGGGCGCGGCGGGTGCGGTACACACCAGCGCGGCGCCGACAGCGCCGACGGTGGTCAGGGTGGCGGCGACGGTCTTCTTCGACGGAAGCAGCATGGTGCATCATCTCTTTCGAGTCCGATGGAGCGAATACCCGCGCATGACATCCTGCGCTAGTGCGCCAGTCTGCGCGAGCCGTGGCCGGGACACGCGCGGAATGACATTTCCCGTACCCGTCGACTCATGTCCCGCTCTCCATCGGCAAACCGGCGTCGCGCCAGGCGACGACGCCGCCGGACAGGCTGGCCGCGTCGTATCCCGCCCGCCGGGCCAGTGCGGCGTAGCGCGTCGAGAGCTCGCCCACCGGGCAGACGAAGACCACCGGCCGCGATTTCGGGAACGGGATGCCCTGGACGAACATTTCGTCGAGCTGATCGTCGCGGATGTTCACCGCGCCGGGCACATGCGCGATCCGGTAGGCCATGGCGCCGCGGGTGTCCACGATCGTCGGCCTGCCGATGCGGTCCAGCTCGGCCAGTTCGACGGGCGAAAGTGCCGGTGTCGCGGCCAGTTCCGCGGTGGTGGGCACCGCGCGGCGGTCGGCCCGGCCGAACAGTTCCGGCCTGCGCTTCTTGATATAGGACAGGTACGGTTCCAGCCGGTCGCACACGATGAATACCGCGACCACCGGATCGTCGGCGGAGCGTCCCGAAAGATCCAGTGCGCCAAGGTAATCCAATGCGGCGGCATAGCTGGCGCCGCTGGTGGGCCCGGCCAGGACGCCGTAGCCGGTGGCGAGCGCGAGCGTCGCGTCGATGGCGCGGCCCGCCTCCACCGTGACGATCCGGTCGTAGAAATCGGGCTGGAAAAGCCCGACCTCCCACATCTCGTTCTCCGTCCGGATGCCGGGTATGAAGTCGGCCCGCTCGGAAACCACCGCGACGGTGCGCAATTCGGGATTGTGCTTGCGCAGGTAGGTGGCGGCGCCGCGGGTGGACCCGGTGGTGCCGAGACCGCCGATCAAATAGTCGACCCTGGTGATGCCGTCGGCGGACAGATCCTCGTGGATCTCGCGGCCGGTGCCGTGATAGTGCGCCTCGACATTCTTCTCGTTGGTGTACTGCGACGGATGATGGTACGCGCCCGGCTCCTTCGCCATCGTCGCCTCGATCACCGAATACACGTCATTGGGCGTCGTCGGGTCGGGGCATTCGGAAAGCCCTGGCAGTTCGACGATTTCGGTGCCGAACAGCTGTAACAGATCGCGTACCTCGGCCACCTTGATCCGGTTGGTCACCGCGCGCAGCCGGATCCCGTACATGGCGCCGAGGATGCGCAGCGCCTTTGCGGTATTGCCGCTGGACGCCTCGATCAGCGTCTGTCCGCAGGCCCGGATCGCCTCGATCTCGTCCCGGATCATGCCCCAGGCCACCCGGTCCTTGACCGAGCCGAAGGGGTTGTGCGACTCCAGTTTCGCGTAGAGCCGCACGCCGTCGAGCTGATGCACGCCCGGATCCAGGTGCAGCAGGGGAGTGTTGCCGATCAGATCGGTGATGTCGTCGTAGCGCGTCACGGTGCCTCGGTGGGTCGGCGGGGCAGCGGCGGGCGCCGCGGTGGCAGCCGGCGCGGTGGCGGGACGCCGACCGGAATCAGCGGCTCGTAATCGTAATCGCGGTATACCTGGAAGCTGCCCGCACGGTGCGCGACAGCGAGTTTCAGCGGGACCGGATGCATGGACGCGGTCGCCGCCGACAAATCCATGTGGTAGGCGGCGGTATTCGGGAACACCACCACATCACCGGGACTCGGGCATTCCGGCAGCCAGACCTTGTGATTGGTGATCAGGTCGCGCTCCAGGCACAGGCGGCCCGCGAAATACACACCGACGGAACGGGTTTCGGGCACCGGGCGCAGGGCGGGGTAGGTGTCGCCCGCCTGTGCGGGCCGAACGCCGTCACGGCCCGCGACCACCGGCACATGCGCGCCGCGGGTCAGCACCAGCGGATCCACCATCACCTCCTGGTCGGCCGGGGTCACCGCATCCCGGCTGAGGTCGACGTTGACGAGCACGCTGCCATCGGGGAGCTCCTTGGTGCACTCCACCCGCGCCACCGTCAGCCCGGCATGATCGACCAGCGACTTACCCGGCTCCAGCCAGATCTCCAGCATGTTGTCCGCGGCCACCTGGGCGACGGTGCGTCCCCCGTGCCGCTCCAGCGGCGCGGTGAGCAACTCCTCCAGCATCCTGTTGGCCGGGACGGTATTGGCGTACTTGTGGAACACCGGCGTGCCGCGAACGACGCCACCGTCGATGTGATAGCCGAAGGTGTTGTCGCCCCAGCTCATTCGCTCGCCGCGGCCGAGCAGCGATTCGCGCAGCGCGTGCACGTAGCCGTCGAAGCGGGCGCCGTCGGCGGTGAACACCTGGCGTAGCCCGCCGCCGATATCGAGCACCGATGGCGCCAACCCGTGCCCGTACGCCTCCTCGACCAGTTCCAGGCAGGTCTCCAGCGCGCGGATCCGCTCGGCCTGCTCACCGGAATCGATATGAAAGGCGAAGCCGAGGAAGTTGATTCGGCGGCGATGCGCCGAAAGCAGATCGAATGCGCGGTCCAGATGCGCGACCGGCACGCCGAACCGGCTCACCTGCGCCTCCGGGAATCCGGAAACCCGCAGCAGCACCGGCACTTTCGCGCGGTCGCCGGCCAACTCGGTGACCCGGCGCAGCTCCCACAGATTGTCCACGTTGATGGTCGCGCCGCAGTCGACCAGATCCCGCAGGAACGATTCGCCCTTGGGTCCGGTCACCTCGATGCGCATCGGGCCGAAGCCGGCGCCGACCGCGCTGGCCAACTCCTGCGGCGAGGCCACATCGATGGCGATACCGGCGTGCTCGGCGGTGCGGACGAAGGATCTGGCCTGATTGACCTTGTGCGCGTAGCAGATTCGGTGCCGCGACAGGTGCCGGTCCAGCACCGTGCGCAGTTGTTTGAGGTTCTCGGCGTACACCTGCGGGAAGATCAGGTGCACCGGCGAGCCGAAGCGGATGAGGGTCTCCTCGACGGCGCCCCTGGTATCGAGGAACGCCCGCACCAGCGGATGGATCTTCGCGGGTAGAGCGGGTAGCGGTGCCGTCATACCGCGGTTTCCGTTTGCTGATGCGGCTTTTCGGCGACCGGGTTGTAGCCGCCGTCACGGATGGCCTCGAAGGCCCGCGCGCGGTTGCGCGGGCTGCGGAATTCGGCGACCACCCGCTTGCTGAGCAGATCGATCTCGGCCACCCGGATGCCCATGGACTCCAGCACGCCGCCGATGGTGCGCACACAGTGCTTGCAGTTCATATCCGGCACGTAGAACACCCGGTCCTCGGCGGTCGCCGCGTCGTCCGGCAGTGCGTCGAGATCCGTTCGTATTTGCGTGATTTCGCATTTGTCCGCGATCTCACTGAACAGCGGGACGAAGACGTCGACCACCACGGGAAGGATGCTGTAGTGCCTGCCGCCGAGATGGTGCGGCATGGCGGCCAGGCAGGCGGGGCGGGTGCCGGGTGGCAGCAGCGCGTACTGGCGGGAGATCAGGTCCAATTCGTCGTGGTACTTGGCGATCGCCTCGGCGACGCTGAGTTTTTCGGACTTGAGCGCGCGGCGCATGACGTTGTGCGCGTCCTCGATCGTGTTGTCCTTCATGGCCCGCAGCGTCGCGACGGTTTCGGCGGTGTAGCGCACGGTTCCGTCGGGCTGCGCGGCGAGCCGCACCGGGATCATGCCGCGCCGGTAGGTGGAGGCCTGCAACTCCCAGTACCAGCGGGTGGCGACGGCGGCGAAGATGCCGGATTCCTGCATGCCCCTGCCGAATTCGACCGCGGACCGGTACGGCGTCTGCCTGGCCAGCAGGGCGTGCTGGGCCAGTGCGCGCCCGGTGGCTTCGATGCCGACGCGGAAGATCTCCAGTGGGTCGTGGTCGGTGGTCGTGCCGTCGAGCACCGCGTGCTCGCGCGGCCCGAGTGCGGAAATGCGCTCCGACAGAGCGGTATTCGCGGTGATGGCGTGCCAGAGCGCCAGCACGGTCTCGCGCGTGGCGATGGGCACGAGCGGGCCGAGGCCGTCGGCGCGGTAGTGGCCGGTGTTCGGCACACCGTCGCTGTCGGTCCAGGTGATCCGGTGGGTGGCGCTGGTGATCTGGTCCGGGCGGCACGGCCGCATGAAGCGTTCCAGGTACAGCCGCTGGGAGAGGGTGAGGTGGCTGTTCGGCTCGGAATGCAATGCGGCGCTTGTATATTCGATCCGCCGCTGGCCACCCGCCACGAGCGGCGTCGCGAACAGCCCCGGCTCGGCGAGTCCGGCAAGCACCCGGGACGCGGCGCGCCGGTCGTAACGCGGTGGGGTGTCCAGCCGCCCACCACCCTTCTCCGAATCATCGCGCGATGCAGGCCCACCCGTCACTCGACCACCACCACTCCCGAGATCGCTGCGTGATGCCAGCCCACCCGTCTCCTGGCCACCACCCCTCCCGGAATCGCTGCGCGATGCTGTGTTCACTGGACCTCCTGCGCGATCGTGGAAACGCATGCGACGAAACGATCGATCTCGTCGGATGTGTTGTAGATATGCGTGCTGACCCGCACCGCATCGATACCGGGTTCGTGCGGCCGGTGCGGCAGGCACTGGGCTCCGGTGCGCACCAGGAAGCCGAATTCGCCGAGGACGAAACCCAGATCGGTCGCGGAGATGCCGTCGAGGGTGAACGACACGATGCCGTAGCCGGTGGCGCAGGACGCGTATCCGGGCCCGGGCAGGAACTCCAGGCCCGGTATCGGGCGCAGCCCCTCGATGAGCGCGAGCGTGAGATCCCGGTTGTGCCGGGCGATTTCGGCCAAACCGAACTCGTCGAGCACATCCAGCGCCGCACCGAGGGCGAGGATGCCGGGTATGTTCTGGGTGCCGCCCTCGAGCAGCCCGGGCATGTCCGACGGGATCAGATCCGAATCGGCAACAACCACACCGGAATTCCCGCCGGGCAGGAACGGGTCCAGCCGATCGTGGACCCGCCGGTGGCAGTAGAGGACGCCGGTGCCGGGCGCGCCGAACATCTTGTGCGCGGCGAAAACCGCGAAGTCGGCCCGTAATTCGGTGACGTCCACCGGAAGATGACCGCCGCTCTGACTACAGTCGAAGCAGAGCAGCACCTCGGGGTCGAGCTTTCCACGCAGCTCTTCCAGGGTGCTGAGCCCGCCGAAGACGTGGTGCAGATGGCTGGCCGTGATGAGCCGGGTACGGGGCGTTACCTTGGCGAGGATATCGGCGGTATCGGCCTCGCCGAGGCCGTCGACCCGGTAGGGCACCAGCGTGATCCGCCGCCCGAACCGGCCGAGCAGCGTGCGCAGGTACAGCCACGGATGCACGTTCGACGCGTGATCGGTTGGGCTGTAGAGGATTTCGTCACCTTCGGCGAGATTCGCCAGCCCCCAGGAGAGTGCGACGGCATTGAGCGCCGCGGTGGCGCCGCCGGTGAAGACGATCTCGTCGGGGTGGGCGGCGCCGACGAATCGCGCGGTGTGCGCACGGATTCCGGCGATGCGCTCGGTGAGCGCGGTGGCCCACGGATAGGTGCCGCGCCCGGCATTGGCCGTGCGTGAGCCGTGGTACTGCTGCACGGCCTCGATGACCGGCAGCGGTTTCTGGGTGGTGGCGGCGCTGTCGAGATACACCTCGGTGCCCTCGGTGAGCGCGGGGAACAGGGCCCGCATCGCCGAAACCGAGGGCGCCGATGGCCGGGTGACCGCACAAGACCGCAAGGTAACGCTCCCCTCAGAGGATGCGCTGGACCTCACCAACGATACGCACATTCTGTTTGACGTTCGAACATTTCACGCCCGCAACATCTTTCGCGCGTCCCGCGGGGATCGGCAGGGGCGGTGCGGGCGAACACCGTTCAGTACTGGCCCTGGACGTATTCGACCAGGTGCTGGCGCTCGAAGGTCAGCTCGGAGATGGCGCTCTTCACCACGTCGCCGATGCTGACGATGCCGACCAGCCGGTTGTCGCGCACCACCGGCAGATGCCGGATTCGATGCTCCGTCATGATGTTGCGCAGCCCGTCGACGCGGTCGTCGGGATCGCAGGTGCGCACGGCGGCCGTCATGATCTCGGCGACCGGCCGATCGAGTAGTGCCGCACCGCGCCGATGGAGGTTGCGCACCACGTCGCGCTCCGAGACGATGCCGGCGATCCGGCTGCCGTCCGGTGAGACCACCACCGCGCCGATATTGTGCTCGGCGAGCGTGCCGAGCAGGCTCTGTACCGTTGTCTCGGGCGTGACCGTCGCGACGGCGCTGCCCTTTCTCCGTAAGATCTCCGCGATTCGCATATTCGTCACCAATCCGCACGGCCCCCGGCAGATTCAGGATCGCAAAGTTCACCCGGGCGTGACCAGCACGAATCCGTTACAGGCTGGACGACCGCCGCGATCACCACCCGAAATGGGGCGGGCGCCGTATAGGGGACTCGGTGGATCCGGCCCGGCAAAAGGCATTTCACATCTATGACACGCCCGGTGTAACGGAAACGAACCCGAATTGTGCGCGGCGCTATACGAAATTGCGACCCGATGGGTTACAGTCCACGAGATCCGTTGTGTGCCTGCGTTTTACCGGGGTGACCCGGTCGTAACCGATTATTCGTCGTCCAAACCGGCCGACAGGTATGCGGCGGCGGCGAGCCATTGCCTGCATTGCGGACCGTGCACCTCGTGGGTGCGCAGAATCTCGCGAGCCTGCCGGTAGGTGAGTACCGGAGGTTCGCTGGCGCAGTCCGAAACAGGTAAATCAGGCACCGCGCGCAGGCACACGGGGTCGGCGCCGGTGCCGTCGACGATGACGGACCGACTGGGAGTTCGAAATGCTTGGCTCATCCGACCGCCCTCGCTGGTACCTGCCCTGGGGTGCGATGTCGGCTCGAACTCCCTTTGCATCGCCCCTGATTTCGATTCCGAGTTTAGGCGTTTGTCGCTTACAGATGCAAGTACATTTGCACGAACGACCAACAGGTATGTAATAGGACGGGCAATCATTCAGTCATCGAGCGACACTGTGTCGCTTCATTTTTGAAAATAGACCCTACGGTTTGCGAGCAACCGCGCCGAATGCCGCCAATGGCCGAATCGCATCAACCCGCGCGGACTCGGTACGCCATTCATCGATCGGTACGAATCCCGGTTCGACGAGTTCCAGTCCGTCGAATGCGGCGCGGATCTCGGCGCGATCGCGCGGGATATAGGGGACGCCGCCGGTTTCGGCGTAGCGGTCACACATCATCACGTACGTTTCACTATCGGTGGTGCCGTCCCATAGCGCGAGGTAACTCCCGGACGGGACCGCGTCCAGCACGGTATGAACAACGCGCAGCGCGTCGTCGTAGGTGTTGGCGTGGCCGAGCACGCCGAGCAGCAGAATTCCGACCGGTTGGTTGAAATCAAGGGTGCTACGCGCATCGGCGATGATCTGTTCCGGCGCATGGAAATCCGTGTCGGCGAAGGTGATCGCGCCCGCGGGGCCGCCGTGTGCCAGCGCCCGCGCATGCGCGAGGACGAGCGGGTCGTTATCCACGTAGACGATCTTGGATTCCGGCGCGACGGCCTGCGCGACCTCGTGCGTATTGCGCCCGGTCGGCAGGCCGGTGCCGATATCGAGGAACTGCCGGATGCCCGCCTCGGCCGCGAGGTGGTGCACCACCCGGATCAGGAACTTCCTGGAATGGACGGCGGTGGCGAGGATATCGGGGTAGATGCCCGCGGCGACATCGCCGGCGATCTGGTCGATTTCGTAATAGTCCTTGCCACCCATCCAGTAGTTCCAGATGCGCGCGGAATGCGGGATGTCCGTCCGGATGAGGGGTCTGTCGTCGTCGCGCATCGGACGGCTCCTTGGCGAGTGCGGTTGGCCGGTCGCGCGGAGGCCGGTGCGGCCGATCTGCGGTGTGACACTACAAGGTTCGGGTCGGCGCCGGGTGGCGGATTCCGGACTCGACCTCGGATTTTCGCTGCTGTCCTGGAACGAATCCCGCTTCGTACCAACGGGTCTGAATTATCCGCCCCATGCGCCGCGCGTTCATGCTATCGTCCATCTGTCGGTGCAAATGCAAGAACATTTGAGTGTGCATCTGCAAAACCGACCCCTTCAAGAACTGGTCTGCCACATGGCGAAACCGAGGAGTGGGAAATGTCGGACAAAACGGCGAACGAAGTCCTGGGAACGTGGCGTAAGAGCACGTTCAGCAATCCGAGTGGTAACTGTGTAGAGGTCGCCGAGGCGACCAATGGCCTGGTGGCCGTGCGCAACTCGCGCGAGCCCGAAGCCGGCGTACTGTTCTACACCCGTCCGGAAATCGATGCATTTGTTCGCGGCGCGAAGGCTGGAGAGTTCGACGACCTGACTAGCTGAGCGGTAACATAAGCGATCGGTGCGGTGTGTTTCGCGACAGGTGGTTGTGACACACTGTGGGCAACCCCAGAGTATCGGAGACGAACTCAATGATCGCTGAACCGGATGACGAAGGCCGTGTGCAGTCAGTTATCGCGGAACGTGGCCCGACGGTGCTACGTATCGCCCTTGGCGGGCAGCTGCGTAAGCTCCGCGAGAGTAAGGGCATAACCCGTGAGGCGGCCGGTGATGCCATCCGTGGTTCCCACGCGAAAATCAGCCGTCTGGAACTGGGCCGCACCGGATTCAAAGAACGCGATATCCGCGACCTGTTGACCCTGTACGGGGTCAACGAGCCCGAGGAACGGGAGTCGTTCCTCGAGCTCGCACGGCAGGCGAACGAACCAGGCTGGTGGCATCGCTACAGCGATCTGCTGCCGTCCTGGTTCGGGACCTACCTCGGTTTGGAACAGGCGGCCAGCAAGATCCGCACCTATGAGGCCCACCTGATTCCCGGCCTGCTGCAGACGCCCGATTACGCACGGTCGGTCGTCTCGCTCGGCTACGAGGATGCCGATAACGACCGGCGCGTCGAGGTTCGCGCCAAGCGGCAGGAGATCCTGCACCGCGTCGATCCGCCGGTGGTGTGGGCGGTGATCGACGAGGCGGCGCTGCATCGCCACGTCGGCGGTCCCGGTGTGCATCGGGAACAGCTCGAGCATCTGATCGAGCTGGCCAAGTTGCCTCACGTGACGATTCAGGTCCTGCCATATTCCGCGGGCGAACACGCCGCGGCGGGCAGCTCGTTCACCATTCTGCGGTTCGCCGAGACCGAGCTGCCGGACATCGTCTACCTCGAACACCTGACCAGCGCACTGTATTTGGATCGCAGGCAGGATCTCGCGCTGTACCTGTCGGTGATGGACCGGCTGAGCGTGCAGTCCGAGCGTCCTGACCGTTCGGTCGAGATTCTGGCCGAGTACGCCAAACAGCTCTGAGCGGTCGGCGTGTTCGCCGCCGTTCGGGCGCGCCGTGTGTTCGAGCCCGTCAAGTGTTCGAGCCGCGCAGCATTTCTGCTGCGCGGCTCGCGTATGCGCGCGACGCCCGCAAGGGACGCTGCGGCAGTAGGGATTTGGCGGCTACTGCCGAATGCAGCCGGACGCGATGCGCCAGAAGGTGGCGGGTTGCAAGGCGTGGAAGTCCCAATCGTCCACGAATGCGTGCGCCGTGCTGACGATGCGGTCGATATCGAAGTCGTGGCGGGTGGCCGCGCCGGTGGATTCGACGGCATCGATGACGAAGGCGACCGCGGCTGCCCGGTCGTGGACGGGCTCCCGGTGGTCGCGGGTCGACGGTGTGCTCATATCTGTACCGTTCACTGGATGGTCGGCCAGTGCGGCATCGGCATAGTCGAGCCGGCCGCCGGGAAGTGGTTGGTTCATGCGAACACCTCTGACGTCTGGCGACAGCAAACCCTTGGCTACAAAGGCCATTGGTTCGCCAGCGCGGCTTCCCCTGGTTGTCCCCTGTATGGCTCTGCCGGTTGAGTTTAGGTCTGAGCACCTTGCATTTGCAAGTACATCTGCACGATCGATTGCATTCGCGCAGACGAGGATTCGCATTCACCGAAATGCGCACGTACTATTCCGACTGGGCGGTTTGCCAATTGTCGCCTCAGCTGGCCAATAGGTGTTTTCGAGCCCTATGGGGACATAAACCGGGGACTGGTTGGCATCTTTTCGCCTGTGCGGCGCGGGAATTCACCGTCGGGGCGGCCACGCTACGAAATCACCCTTGGTACAGGATAACCGGCGACCATTCAGCTAATAATTCGCATTTCGTCAGGGGAGTCCGGCGACCGCCTGGTCAACCGGAGTTTCACCGGCGACGAGTTCCAGGGTGGCGCCGATGGTTCGGGGTGCGGTGAGGAGGTCGGCGACGATCACGGCAACATCCGCGCGGGCGATACTGCCCTGAAGCCGCTCGGCGCCGAGCCGGACGTGGCCGCCCGGCGTATCGACGAGTCGCCCCGGACGCAGGATCGTCCAGTCCAGATCGCGGGCCCGAAGATCCGCCTCGGCTTGGGTTTTCGCATCGAGATAGGCGGCCCACACCTCGTCGCCGCCCGGAGCCACCGGCAGGCCCGCATTGATGGTGGAGATCTGCACGAAGCGCCGGACACCGAGTTCCTCGGCGGCCGCGGCCAGCAGCACCGAACCACCCTTGTCCACCGCGTATTTGCGGGCCGCGCCGCTGCCCGGGCCCGCGCCAGCGGCGAAGACGACCGCGTCGGCGCCCTTCAACACCGCCTGCGCCTCGGCGGAGGTGCTGTGCTCGAGGTCGAACAGCACGGGAGTGGCTCCGGCCGCGGTGATTTCGGCCGAATGCGCCGGATTGCGGACGAGGCCGTCCACCCGGTGGCCGCGTTCGGCCAGCACCGCGGCGAGCAGCAGGGCGATTTTGCCGTGTCCGCCCGCGATGACGACGTGCATGTGGCACTCCCTTCCTGATTGGTTCGATTACTTTGGCGCGCAAAAGGGTTCAGCGGTCGCCGGGGTCCTGGCTGCCGCCGGGGTTGCACTGCGCCGCGACGGTGGCCTCGTAGCCGACGGCGGGCCGCCACGGCTCGAGATTCCAACTCTCCTTGTTCGGCACGACTATCCGCGCCCAGATCCAGTGGCAGACGAATTGGTCGCGCATGCCGGGTGTGTCGGCGTCGGGCGCCATGGCGAGCACCTCCTGCCAGGCGCGCTCGTCCGCACCGGGCCAGGTGGTTTCGCGGCCCGCGATGGTGGGATAGACGCGCAAACGGCGGCCGTCGCCGTCCTGGGTCCACGTGGTGTGGTCGACGAGCGGACGGCCCGCGTACGGATCGGCGGCCGGGGGAGTGGAAACCGTTGTGCCGGTTGCCGATTCGGTGGGGGAATCGGGCGTGGGCGACTGGACGCCCGGATCTCCCGCACAGGAGATCGGTGTGAGCGCGGCGGCGAATACGGACGCGGCGACCAGTGCCGCGCGGGGCGCACGCCCCTTCGGGATGCGGCGGCGGCTCGGGCCGGACGCGGGATGTCGATTCGCTGCGGTCAGTGCGGTGTCCTCCCTGTTCGTGTAGTCGAGCCTAGCTGGATATGTCACATGCGTACCAGACGGTCGACCCGGCGCGCGCCGAGGATGTGACCCGCCGGTAACCGACCAGTCGGCCGAAACTTGTGAGATCTCAAAAGAATCACGGCCGTGCCTGCCGCTCGATTCGGCGGTGCTCGAGGATTGTTCGCAACGTTGGACCGATCGAGAGGCTTTCGTCGATGAGTCAGGCCCCACGTTCGACACGCAGGGCAATGCCCGGACTACTACGCACGGTCGGCGCGCTGGGCGCGGGCCTGGTGCTGGTACTCGGGCCGGGGGGCGCCGCCGAGGCCGCCCCGATCTACCCGGCGCCGGATCCGGATCCGTTCTACGCGACGCCGCCGGATATCGCCGACAAGAAACCGGGGGAGGTGCTCGCGGTGCGCCCGATGCCGCCGCTGCCGATCTTCCCCGACACCACGGTCACCGTCGTCCGTTTCCGCTCGACCAATTCCACCGGCAAGCCGATCGCCGCCACGACGACCGTGCTCACCCCGCGCGGCCACCGCAAGGACGGTCCGCTGCTGTCCTTCCAGCACATCATCAACGGGCTCGGCGCGGAATGCTCTGTGTCCCATGTGCTTTACACCAGTGATCCGAATCTGATCGTGCGTGAGGCTCCGGGCTGGAACGTGCTGCTGTCGCGCGGCTGGTCGGTCGCGCTGCCGGATCACCTCGGGCCGGATTTCGCTTACGGCGCGGCGAAATTGGGCGGGCAGATCACCCTGGACGGCATCCGCGCCGTCAAACAGGTCGCCGAATTGCAGGTGGCGGACAGTCCGGTGGCCATGGCCGGCTACTCCGGCGGCGGGATGGCCACCGCGTGGGCGGCGGCGCTGCAGCCGACCTACGCGCCGGAACTGCGCATCGCAGGCGCGGCCATGGGCGGTGTGCCGATGAACCTGGTGAAGATGTTGCAGGCGCTCGGACTCGGCACGCATCCGGCCTTCGGGCTCGCGCTGGCCGCCGGGCTCGGCCTGGAACGTGAATACCCGGACCGCTTTCCGCTCAGCGACCAGCTGAACGCCGAGGGTCTGGCCGCCCGTGCGGCCATCGCCAACGGCTGCACCAACGACATACTCGCCACGGGCGCCGGCCACGGTGCGGTCGACTTCGCCAAGACCACCAGCATGATCAACAATCCGGACGCGCGCGCCGTCGTCGAGGAGAACAGCCTCGAACTGTATCCCGGCGTCCCGAAAATTCCGGTCTACGAATGGCATTCGCCGATCGACGGCCTCATCCCGGTGGACGCGATCGTCAACACCGACCGCCGCTGGTGCGCGGCGGGCGACCGGGTCGAGGCCGAAATCCTGCCGGTGCCAGACCATCTCACCGCCGCGGTGCTCGGGATACCGGCCGCGCTGGACTGGCTGGACGCGCGCTTGCGCGGCGATCCGGCCCCGAGCAACTGCGGGGGTTGATTCGAAAAGAGATCATTGCGATTCGGACTCGCGCGGTGCCGCACCGCGTGAGTCGGGCGTAGCCTGACCTTCTGGCCTCGGTTGACGGGGACATTCGGGGGCCGAAGGCCGCAGCTCTCCGGGCGCCAGGCGAACTGACAGCGTCACCCGAAGATGTGTGCCATGAGATGCTTGCCTGCCGTCGCGGCCATTGTGCTGTTACTGTCCGCTGCCGTGACCGGCCGGGCCGCGGCCGAACCGGATCCGGTTCCGCCGTTCGCGCTGCCGCAGATCTCGCTGCCGAGCCTGCCCGGCCTGATCGACAGCGTGATCCCGCCGCCGCCGATTTCGCCTGCGCCGCAAGAACCTTGGTCGGTCGCCGCGGCGAGCGGCCTGCCGCCCTCGCTGGCCGCGCTGCGCCAGGCGGTGCTGCCCGGCGAGGTGGGCGATCCGATGTTCGACGAGTGGCCCGCGAACCTGGCCGACGCCGCGCCGGGCGATGTGCTGGCCACCAGGGATGTGACGGCGTCGGCGGCGCCGCTGCTGCTGGTGCCGATCCGGCAGGCGCTGCTGCTGAAGTTCCGCACCACCGACTCGCACGGCGTGCCCTCGTACGGCACAGCGACATTGGTGATCCCGGCGGCCGCGTGGCCGGGCCCCGGCGACCGGCCCGTCGTGGTGAACAATCTGCCGATCGATGCGCTCGGCCGGGCCTGCGATCCGAGTTACACTCTCGCACACGGCTTTTCGTTCAGCTCGACCAATCTGTCCGATTTCGTCCCGCCGACGACGCAGCTGGCGGCGCTGCGCGGATACGCGGTGCTGATCCCCGATCACGAGGGTCCGTGGATGGCGTACGCCGAGCCGATCGTCGCCGGGCATATCGTGCTCGACGCCATCCGCGCGGTGCGCGGCACGCGGCCCGCGGAGTTCGGGGCGAGCCGGTTCGGGATGACCGGCTATTCCGGCGGCGCGATCGCGACGCACGGCGCGGTGAAGCTGATCGACGACTACGCACCGGAATTGGCGGACGTCATCGTCGGCGCCGCGCTCGGCGGCGTGCCTGCCGACTTCGAGCTGCTGTCCCGCAGTATGAACGCCAATCTCGCCTCCGCGGTGTTCATGGCCGCGGTGTTCGGAATCGGCCGGGAGCGCCCGGAGATCCTGGCGCATATGAACAATCTGGCGCAGTGGGTGGCCACCTCGCCGATGAAGGACACCTGCGCCGGGCTGTTCGCGCTGCCCGGGGTGCTGATGCTGCCCATCGATGTCGCCGCGAATATGCCCGACCCGCTGCATTCGGAGCTGGCCGCCGACATCTATGCGACGACGAGGATGGCCGGGATGAAATCCGCTGTGCCGCTGTACATTTACAACGGCGAGCAGGAGTTCTGGATTCCGGCCGAAGGCGCGCGCAACCTCTACCGCGAGCAGTGCGCGCTCGGTGCGCCCGCAGTGTATCGGAGCGTATTCGGCGAGCACATCATCGCCGCCGCCGTCGGCTATCCGGAGGCCATCGGCTGGCTGGACCAACGACTACAGGGCGCGCCCGCGCCGGACGAATGCTGACGCGGCGTCTACCCGCCTTGCCGGTGTGTCGAGTTCTGCTCCGCCGAAAGGTCATTCGACCATAGAAACTGGACATGTCCACGTGGGAGACTCGGTGGATGCGGCCCTCCGAGGTACGACATTCCGTTGACTCGCCGTTCACCGAATCGATCGATCCGGCGCTCGACGGCGGCCCTACCGTGTTGCGGATGGTACTCGGCGCGCGCCTACGCCGGTTGCGCGAGGGCTGCGGGATCAGCAGGGATGCCGCGGGCGAGGCGATTCGCGGATCCCATTCCAAGATCAGCAGATTGGAGCTCGGGCGGGTCGGACTGCGGCAGCGCGACCTGGCCGATCTGCTCACCCTGTACGGGGTCACCGATGCCGACGAGCGGGACGAGTTCGAGAAGATGGCCAAGGCGGGCAACGCCTCCGGCTGGTGGCATCGCGAGAACGACTGGCTGCCCAAATGGTTCGATCTCTACCTGGGCCTGGAACAGGGCGCGCAGCTCATCCGGTGCTATGAACCGCGCGCGGTGCCGGAACTGCTGCAGACGCCCGATTACGCCCGCGCGCTGCTGATGCTGGCGCACTCGCACGAGCCGCCGGACGCGATCGAGCGGCGGGTCGCGCTGCGGATGCGTCGCCAGCACATCCTCACCCGGGCGAAACCGCCGCAGCTGTGGGCGGTCGTCGACGAGGCCGCGCTGCGCCGCCCGGTCGGCGGCTCGGCGGTCTGGCGGGCCCAGCTGGAATATCTGCTGGAGGCGGTCGGGCAGCCGCACATCACGGTGCAGGTGCTCGCCGATGACGTCGCCGGTCCGGCGCTGGCCGACGGCGCGTTCACCATGTTGCGGTTCGCCGAGGCGGATCTGCCCGACATCGTCTATCTGCAGCAGCTCACCGGCGCGCTCTACCTCGACAAGCGCAGCGATCTGGACGCCTATCGCGTGGTGCTGAACCGGCTCTCGGTGCACGCGGCGCAGCCGGAATACACCGCGAACCTGATCCGGGCGCTCACCGAGCGCCATCCCGATGTGCTCGACGAGCCGTCCGGGTCCTAGGCGTACCTCCGCCTTCGCTGCGGCCATGCGCGGGTCTGCGGACGACTTCGTCGACAGCGCCCGTCAGGCACCCGCTCGACTGTAATTCGCACGGTCCCCGTCGTTTTCACCGCAATACCGGCCTGTCCTGTGATAAGAGTGATCCAGGTCTCGGCAATGTAATGTCCCACTGAGACAATAGGTGGTAAACTGCGGTTATGGGGACCGACGACGAAGTCGACCTGGATGGACGGCGGCTGCGCACGCTGCGCAGCCGAGAGGCCCTGGCGCGGGCGGCTTTCGAACTATTCGCCGAGCGCGGGCTGGACGCGGTGGCGGTGGAGGACATCGCCGTGCGCGCGGGCGTCACCAGGCGCACCTTCAGCCGGCATTTCTCCTCGATCGAGGCGGCCGTCCTCGGCGATATCGACCAGGACGTGCACCTGCTCAACGAAACGCTGCGCGCCCGGCCCGCATACGAACCGCCACTCACCGCCTACCGCAACGCCGTACACGATTGGCTCGGCCTGGCCTTCGCCGGCCCCGGCGATCCGAAACTGGTCCGGCGCTGGGAACTGTTCCAGTCCTTCGCCGACGAACCGGCGCTGTTCGCCGCCTACCACCGCATGCGACTGGACGCCGAGGCCGAGGCGCTGCGCATCCTGGCCGAACGGCTCGCCGTGGATCCGGCGGTCGATCTGCGCCCGGCCGCCGTGGTGGCGACCGGCGCGGCCCTACTCGTCGCCGCCCTACAGGCCTGGGCGGCCGGCGATGATCCCACCACGCTGCCCGCCCTGATCGAGGGATTCTTCGAAACCCTGTCCGAGTTGGCGGCCGAAGACCGATGCGAGGAGGCACGATCATGAGTGGCTCGACGGGCGTCTTGCGTCGCACCTGCCGGTGGGCGGGCTTGGACCGGAATCCGATGCGGCGCAGAGAGGATCGGCTGCAGTCGGCGTGCGCCATCGCACTGCTCGTGCTGTTCCTCGCGGCGGCGCCGCTGTTGGCCGTTCTGCTCGGCGGCCGCGTCTACCGGTCCGAAAACGCCGCGGTGCAGGCGGAATTCGCGAGCCTGCACGAGGTGAGCGCCACGGTGCTGGAAACCGGTAAGGCGCCGCTGTATTCGCCGATCACCCCGGTGAAGGTGGCGTGGAAGGATGCGGACGGCAGCGAGCACACCGCGGCGTACTCGTCCACCAAGATCGTGAAACCCGGTGCGACGCTGAATATCTGGCTCAACGGGGCGGGCAATGTGGTGGAACCGCCCGCCGACTCGCGGGCCGCGAGCAAGGCCGTGCTGGTCACCTCGGGCGCGGTGTTCGGCGTGCTGATCGGCTGCGTCGCATGCTATCTCGGGCTGCGCTACAGCCTGGACCGCAGGCGGCTGCGCCAATGGGAGACGGATTGGATCACCGCGGATCTGTTGTGGGGCAACCACAGCTGAGCCGACGAAAAAGCCGGAATCCGGAAGTGACTGTGCACCAACGGATTCCGGCTTAAATGTGACGGGTGGGCCTAGACCGGCATCAGGCTGTGCTTGCGCGGATTCGCCTTGCGCGCCTGCTTTTCCCGCAGCAGTCGCAGCGCCTTGCGGATCTCCAGCCGGGTCTGCGCGGGTTCGATCACCGCGTCGATGTAGCCGCGCTCGGCGGCGATCCACGGGGTGGCGACCGCGGCGTTGTAGAAGTCGATCATCTGCTGGCGCACCGCATCCCGCTGTTCGACCGGCGTGTTCTCCAGCTGTCTGCGGCCGACGATGCCGACCATGCTCTCCGCGCCCATCACCGCGATCCGCGCGGTCGGCCAGGCCAGGCTGATATCCGCGCCCAACTGCTTGCAGCCCATCACCGCGTAACCGCCGCCGTACGCCTTGCGGGTGACGACGGTGACGATCGGCACCGTCGCCTCGATCACCGCGCGGAAGAAACGGCCGCCGCGCTTGATGACGCCGTTGCGCTCCTCCTCGACGCCGGGCAGCACGCCGGGTGTGTCGACGACGAAGATCACCGGCAGGTTGAACGCGTCGCACAGCCGGATGAAATGCGTCGCCTTATCCGAGGCGAGCGCGTCGAGCGCGCCGCCCAATGCCTGCGGCTGATTGGCGACGACGCCGACGCTGCGCCCGTCGACGCGGCTGAATCCGGTGATCAGGTTTTGCGCGGTGCCCGCGGAGATCTCGTGGAAGGCGCCGTCGTCGAAGATGCGCAGCAGGATGTCGTGCATGTCGTAGCCGACCTTGTCCGAATCCGGGATGATCCGGTTCAGCTCCAGGTCGTGATTCGTGAGCTCCGGCTCCAGCCCGGGATTCACGATCGGCGGCTGTTCGAGGCAGCTGGACGGCAGATAGCTCAGATACTCGCGGACCCAGTCGAACGCGGCCTGCTCGTCGTCGGCCACGTGGTGCACGGTGCCGTTCTGCTCCAGCGCCGCCGCACCGCCGAGTTCCTCCGCGGTGACCACCTCGCCGGTCACACCCTTGATGACCTCGGGGCCGGTGACGAACATGTACGACTTCTTCGTCGCGACCAGCACATCCATATTCACCGGCCCGTATACCGAACCGGCCGCGCACTTGCCGAGCATGATCGCGACCATCGGCACGAATCCGGACAGGTCCTCCTGGCGGCGGCACATGAGCGCGTACCAGGCCAGCGAGGTGACCGCGTCCTGGATGCGGGCGCCGCCGGAATCGTTGATCGCGACCACCGGGCAGGCGTTCGCCTGGGCGAATTCCATGGCGGCGGCGACCTTGCGGCCGAACATCTCGCCGACCGAACCGCCGTGCACGGTCTGATCGTGCGCGATCACCACGACCGGCCTGCCATCGATATAGCCGCGACCGGTGACGACGCCGTCGCCGTACATGCCGTCACCACCCGAACCGGGCTGGCGCATCAGCGCGCCCATTTCGACGAAACTGCCCTTGTCGAGCAGCATTCGCACGCGCGCGCGGGCGCTCGGAATACCTTTGGCCTTGCGTTTCGCGATGCCGGTTTCGCCGGCGGGTTCTTCGGCGAGCTCCAGGAGATCCCGGAGGTGGTCCAGCTTCTCTCGCGTACCGCTCATAAGATTTGCTTGCTGCCCTTCACAACATGCGCCGCAGATCGGCGCGAGGCTCGATGCTATCGGGATTGAGACGCGCGGCACAGTCGTTCCGCGCAAGTCATGGGATAACTCACAGCTATCCCTCTTGCGCTCTGGGTAGTCGGCGGTTTTGTGACCGGATCCAGTGTGGCGGGCAACCATTGGTCACCGAAGCCAAGAAACGCCGAAATCCCTGCACAGCCAAGGTTGTTGCCTCTATCGTCGTTGGCCTATGAAGCTGCGCGCGCCGGTCTGCGCGGCGATGGTGTTCATCGCCGCGCTCGCGCCCGCGCCGGTCCTGGCCGATCCGGTGCCGGTGGCCGATCCGTCCATCAGCCGAACATCGTTGGTGCGCACGGAGGTTGTTACACCGGGCCGGGAGCGGTTGTATATCGCGTCGGCGGCGATGGGGCGGGTGATCGCCGTGGATGTGTTGCGCGGCAAGGGATCCGGGCCGCATCCGGCGCTGTATCTGCTGGACGGCGTCGACGGTGAACCGGTGTCGGGCTGGCTGAGCAAGGGCGGCGCCGCCGAATTCTTCGCGGACAAACCGGTGGATGTGGTGCTGACCAGCGGCGGCGCCGGCAGCATGTACAGCGACTGGCTACGCCGCGACGCCGCCCTGGGCGTGAACGAATGGGAGACGTTCCTGACCGAGGAGCTGCCGCCGATCGTCGAGTCGTATCTGAATACCAACGGGCGCAGGGCGATTGCCGGGGTGTCGATGGGCGCGCAGGCGGCGCTGATGCTCGCCCAGCGGCATCCCGGACGATACCGTGCGGTGGCCGGGCTCAGCGGCTGTTATTCGACCGCGGATCCACTCGGGCACGCGGTGACGACCATTACCGTCGCCTCGCGCGGCGGTAACGTCGAAAACCTTTGGGGGCCGGCGTCTTCGCCGGAATGGGCGGCGCACGACAGCGTGCTCGGCGCGGCGGCGCTGCGCGGGACCGCGATCTACCTTGCCGCCGCGCCCGGCTCGCCGACCGGCGCGGATCTGGTCGAAGTGGCGAATTCGCCGTCGGTGGCCGACGCGCTGCGGACGGCGGGCGGCGGCGCGGCGCTGGAGGCGGGCGCGCGGGCGTGTACCGAGCGGTTCGCGGCGCGGCTGGCGGAACTGGATATTCCGGCGACCGTCGAATATCTGCCTGAGGGGATGCATACCTGGTCGGATTTCAAGGCGGAGCTGCCGAAGGCGTGGCCGGTGCTGGCGGCGGCATTGGAATGAGCGGGCGCCCGTGGCGTTGACAGGAGTATGACCTCAGCACTGACCTCGGTCCGGTTCTCGATCCTCGATCGTTCGCGGGTGCGGCGCGGGCAGCGGCATCCGGACGCGCTGCGTGAGACGGTGGAGTTCGCGCGGCTGGCCGAGCAGTGGGGCTATCACCGGTTCTGGGTGTCCGAACACCACAGCGTGCCGGGCGTCGCGGGTTCGGCGCCGACGGTGCTCGCCGCGGCGGTCGCGGCCGCGACCGAGCGGATCCGGATCGGCACCGGCGGGGTGATGTTGCCGAACCATCAGCCGCTGGTGGTCGCCGAGCAGTTCGGGGTGCTGGAATCGCTGTTTCCCGGGCGGATCGATATGGGTCTCGGCCGGTCGGTCGGCTTCACCGACGGTGTGCGCCGGGCGTTGGGCCACGGTAAGAATGACGCCGACGATTTCGACGAAAAGCTCACGGCGGTACTGGAATACCTGGCGCGCGGCCGCGACGGCGTGCACGCGTGGCCTGCCGAGGGGCTGCGGGTGCCCGCGTACCTGCTGGCCACCGGATCCGGTGCGGACCGGGCGGCGCGGTTCGGGCTGCCGCTGGTGATCGCGGCGATCGGCGGGGCGGAAGACAAGATGGTCGAGTCCATCGAGCGGTACCGCGACGCGTTTCGCCCCACCGAATGGGGTGCGCGACCGTATGTGATGATCTCCGGCACGGTGCTTATCGCCGATACCACCGAGCAGGCGCGCAGGCTGCTGCTGCCCGAGGCGTGGTCGGCCGCCTACTCCAGGACCAGGGGCGAATTCCCGGCGCTGATCCCGCCCGCCGAGATCGAGGCGATGACGATGACCGAACGGGAGCGGCGCCTGTTCGACGAGGCGCTGCGCGGGCAGATCCACGGCACCGTCGACGAGGTGGCGGTGTCGTTGGAGCGGTTGGTGATTCGGACCGGAGCCGATGAATTCCTGGTGCACACCAGCACTTACGACCGCGCGGCGCGGTTGGAATCGCATCGCGCGCTCGCGGTGCTGGCCGGGCTCGGCACACCCGCGCTGGCGGCGTGAGCGAACGTCGGCGCGGGAAACCGATAGGGCACAGCGACATCCGGTCGCGGCGTGAGCGGAAAGCGTTTCAGGACCGGTAGGTTCGGGCGACCAACGCCGAACGCAGATACCACAGCCCCGACGGCTGGGACGGGTCGAATCCGGTGAGCTGGCCGATCCGCTTGAGCCGGTAGTCGACGGTGTTGGTGTGCACGTGCAGCACCCGAGCGGTGCGCTGGCGGTTGAGGTTGTTGCCGATGTGGCGCTGCAGGGTCTCCAGCAGTTCGGGATGTTCGTCGAGCGCGTCGAGCAGTGCGCCGAGGTACTCCCGGCCCGGCCCGGGGCGGGTGAGCTGATATTCGAGCGCGAGCTCGTCGAAGCGGTAAAGCCCTGCGACACACTGCAATCGCTGCACCATGTCGAGCAGTTCGTGTGCCTGGTCGGCGGCGTCCGGGATCTGCGCCGGGGTGGCCTGCACCATGGTCGCGGTGATGCCGACCTGCGCGGCGTGCGTGAGCTGGGCGACCAGGGTGTCGAGCGCGTCGTCGTCGGCGTCGTCGGTGGGGATCAGGATGGTGCCGCCGTCGACGCTGAGCAGCGACAGTGCGCGGTCGCCGCAGCGGGTGGCCAGCTCGGCCTGCACCCGGCGGAGTTTGCGCCGGGCGACGACCTTCCCGTCCAGCGCCGGGTTGCGTTCGTCCTGGTGCGGCGGAATGGCAACGGCGAGTACGGCGTACGACTCGGCGATGGCGATACCGCATTCCCTGGCCATGGTCGAGGTGCTGTGCCCGCCGAGCAGGGCGGAGGTGAGCGTATGCACCGCGGTGTGGTGTTCGCCGACCACCGCGCGCAGTTCGCGCACGTAGGCCATGGATACCGCGGAGGTGATCATGTCCAGGATCTCGAGCAGTGTTTTCGCGCCGTCGACGAGGTTGCGGTAGTCGTCCTCCAGCGGCGCGTTGGCCATCACCAGGTCGAGGCCGATCTTGAAACCCTCGTGGATGGAATGGTGGATGGCATCGATCGGCACGCCCTCGCGCGCCCATTCGGCGGCGGCGTGCTCGACCCGCTTCATCTTGCCCGGTAGGTCCTGGCCGTCCAGCATGCTCGCGGCGAACTCCAGGCAGACCCTGGTGACGGCGGTCGCGTCGTCGCTGATCGCATCGCCGGGCAGCGTGCCGCACGGGGCGACATTCGCGACGAAATGCCCGACCATTTGGCGCGAGAGCGCGCGAACATCCTTGAGCGAGGCGGACATCGGCTTACCGGACAAAGTGAGGCTCGGCCGCGTCGAACTGTCGACTGCCACTGCGACTCCTTCCACCCCCTGCTGACATCCCCCCGGTGCCCTGCTCACCCCGCAGGCTGCTGTCCCCGGTGTAGCTGTGCGGCGCATTCACACTAACTGTCTCGTCAGCGCCAGGGATCGAATCGCGCTGTTCTGTGAAATAGCCACGGATCGGCGCGCCCATGTTGTGACCGATCACAGGATTCCCGGGCGCGGTGCCCGGCAAAACCTGGAAGCGGATGGGTGGCGTCGGTAGCATCGTGCGCGGCGGCACCGACCGTCAGTGATAGGGGCAGGTGATGAGACCGGCGCTGAAATGCCTTGTCTGGGAACTGGACAATACGCTGTGGGACGGCGCGGTCTGCGATGCCACCAGCGGCGCCCCACGCCCGGCCGCGCTGCGCACCCTGCGGACATTGAGTGAGCGCGGGATCTGGCATGCGGTGGCCGGTCGCGGCGAGCGGGATTGGACGTTGGACAAGCTCTACCGGCACGGACTCTACGATATGTTCTCCGTCATCGAAATCGGTTGGGGCCGTAAGTCGGCGGCCATTGTGCGGATCGCGCACCGGCTCGGGCTGAGCCTGGACGGCGTGGGCTTCATCGATGACGAACCGATCGAGCGCGCCGAGGTCGCCCGCGCGCTGCCGCGGGTGCGCTGCTACGCCGCCCGCAATGCCGATGTGCTGCCCGCGCTTCCGGACTTCCGGCCGATGCTGCGCCGCGGCCCGGACCCGACGCCGCCTCTCGGTTTCGCGCGCGTCCCGGCGATCTAGGGGAGTAACACCGGCGTGTCGGAATCCGTTCCGGCAGGCTGGAATCCGTCGCCGGGCCGGTCCAGCACGGCGATATCGGTGTCGCGCAGGCGCTTCGGATCCGCGATCACCTCGTAGGCGGCGATCCTGTTGTCGCGCACAGTCACCCGGAGCGCGAGCAGCAAACGTCCGTGCGGTGCCACCACGATGCCCACCGCGCCGTCGACCAGCGCCAGCGCCGCGAAACCCGAACGACGCCGCAGCACAACGGTTTCCTCGGCCACCCGGGCCGCTCCGCGCACGGTGACGGCCATTCCGGCGGGCAGTGCCGCCGGATCCGCGGTGCGCACCACGTCGGGCGCGAGCACCGCGAGCAGTTCGCCGAGGTCGCCGCCGCGCGCCGCGGCCAGGAACGCGGCGACCACCCTTTGCTGTTCGGCCAGATCGACAGCGGCGGGCCGGGATTCGCCGTGCACCCGGTGCCGGGCCCGGCTGGCCAACTTCTTGGTGGTCGCGGCGCTGCGGTTCAGGATCGGCGCGATCCGGTCGAACGGCAGCGCGAACATATCGTGCAGTACGAAGGCGACCCGCTCCTCGGGGCCGAGCCGGTCCAGCACCACCAGCAGCGCGCGTCCGACCGAATCGATAAGCAGCACTTCGTGTTCCGGATCCTGATCCGCGGTGGCGCCGAGTGCGGCCAGGTCGGCCGTCGGATCCTCCGGATGTGCGGTGCGGCCGCGCAGGATGTCCAGGCAGATCCGCGAGACCACGGTGGTGAGCCAGCCCTCGAGGTTTTCCACCTCGGCGATATCGGTGCGCGACAGCCGCAGCCACGCCTCCTGCACGGCGTCCTCGGTGTCGTCGGCGGTGCCGAGCAGGCGGTACGCGACGGCGCGCAGCCGACCGCGCTGGGCGTCGAAACGTCGCGCCAGCAGGTCTTGTGCTCGCACCGGTCACCTTTCCGTGCTCGCGCTCGTCAGCACTGTCGAGGGATCGGGGCGATCCCTGCCGCGATCATTTCACGATCGCGGATCGGGCGGTTCGAATGGTGAGAAAGGACAAGTTCCATGGAAACCGGCTATGTGGTGCTGTCTGTCTCGACCGCGGCCATGATGCTTTTGGCGGCGTGGGTCGATGTGGGGCGGGCGGAGTGGGTGCGCGGCAATATGGCCGCGTACGGCGTGCCGGAGTGGGCGCTCACCGCACTGTGCGTGATCAAGGCGGTCGGCGGGATCGGATTGCTCGCCGGGGTGTGGTATCCGCCGCTCGGCCTCGCGGCGGCGCTCGGGTTGGCGGTGTACTTCGTCGGTGCGGTGGTCGTCGTCGCGCGCGCCCGCTGGTATCGGCACCTGCGCTATCCTGTGCCGTTCCTGCTGCTGGCCGCCGCGACAACGGGTTTCGCCGTTGCCGTCGTCTGATACTCAGCCAATTCGCTGAATGTTCATTGACAAACATTCAGCTATTTGGCTTAATATAAGTATGCGAGAGGAAGACCGCCCGGATATCTACGCGGCGGTCTTCGGCGCGCTGGCTCACCCGGCCCGGCGGCGGGTGCTGCTCACGATCTACTTCAACGGCGGATCGATGACGGCGGGCGAGATCGCCGCCGTATTCACCCACGCCTGGCAGACCACGAGCAGGCATCTGCGGGTGCTGGAGGAGGCCGGGTTGGTCAGCACCGAACGCCAAGGCCGCCAACGCGTTTACCGGCTGGAACGCAAACGTTTGAACCTCGCGGCCGAATGGCTCGCCCACTTCGCCGACGAATCGGGACCGCAGAAAGGTGGCTGATATGCCGAATTCCGAAGATATTCCACGGCTGTTCCGGATCGCCGTCGAGGTGGGCGATCTCGACGCGGCGATCGCGTTCTACACCAGGCTGTTCGGGGTCGACGGACGCGGACAGGCGGGCGCCAGGGCGTATTTCGACTGCGGGCCGGTCACATTGTCGGTGCAGCAGCTGGATTCGCCGCATCCGGCGGCCAAGGCGCTGTACTTCACGGTGCGGGAGCTCGAACCCGTGTACCGGCGCGCGCGGGAACTCGGTTGCTGCTCGACCGAACTGGTGCATGACGCGCCAGCGGGGGAGATGGTGGTGCGGCCGTGGGGTGAACGCTCCTTCTACGCCGACGACCCGTGGGGCAATCCGCTGTGCTTCGTCGAGGAAGGCACCGTCTACGCCGGGTGAGCACGGTCAGTGCGGTTGGGCGGATTGCAGGGTGATGGGCAGCTTCGGGTGGCCGTCACCCGGTCCGTTGACGTCGTCGGTGCCTGCCGCGGCGACCTTGTCGACGGTGGCCAGGCCCGCGGCGTCGACCGTGCCGAAGATGGTGTAGCTCGGCGGCAGCAGGGAATCGCCGTAGACGATGAAGAATTGGGAGCCGTTGGTGTTCGGTCCGGCATTGGCCATGGCCAGTTTGCCGCGCTGATAGGTCACCGGCATCTTGGTGTCGGCGCCGATCACCGGATACTCGTCGGCGAATTGATAACCGGGGCCGCCGGTTCCGTTGCGCGAAGGGTCGCCGCACTGCAGCACCCGCAGCTCGCCGGTGGTGAGCCGATGGCAGCTCGTGCCGTCGTAGAAACCGGACCTGGCGAGGTGCACGAAACTGTTGACGGTGCACGGCGATGCGCCCGCGTCGAGCGTCAGGCCGATCGGGCCCTGGTTCGTGGTGAGGTCGATTCGCACGGTGCCGGAAGGGATGTGGTCGGTCGGCGGTGCGGCGACGGGTTTGCTCGCCGGGTTCGGTCCGCTCGGATATGTGCAATTCACCGGTCCCGTAACGGGTTTCGGGCTCGGTGGCGGCGGAGCGGTCGGCGTTGCGGTGTCGGTCGAGGTGGCGGTGGCCTCGGTCGCGCCGGAATCCGATCCGGATCGGTAGAGCAGATAGCCGCCCCCGATCAGCAGCACCAGGCAGACGACGACGATCGGCACGCCGATCAGCAGCCACTTCGGCGGTCCGGCCGGTGGGCGATAAGGCATTTGGGAGTGCAGCGCAGCGGTCGCCGCCGCGGCCAGTTCGCCCGCGCTGCCGAAGCCGCCCCCGAGCGCCCGCCCGACAACCGCGTCGAGCGCGGGCGGCACATTCGGGTTCAGACGACTGGGCGGCGCCGAAAGCCCTTGTGCCGCTGCCGGTCCCAGAAGCAGCTCGGCGAGGGTGCGGCCGAGGGCGGCCACATCGGCGCGCGGATCGCCCGGCACGCCCGCGAGGCCGAGCAGCTCGACGGATCGGTCCGGGTGAATGAGCAGGGCGGCGGGTGTCACCGTGCCGTGCACCACGCCCGCACGGTGCGCGGCATCGAGACGTTCGGCCGCGCGGGCGACGATTTCGACCGCGTCGGATGCGGCCAGCCCCGACGGGTGCCGGGCCAGCAGCTCCGCGGCGGTGATATCCGGTGGCAGTGTCATCCAACCTCCCTCGTTCGTGGGAGGTTATACCGTCACGATCCGCCGAGGATGAACCTGGCCGCCTGCTCGCCGACGAAGACGCTCGGCGCATGGGTGTGGCCGCGGATGAGCAGCGGCATCACCGAGGCGTCGGCGACCCGCAGCCCCCGCACACCGCGCACTTCGAGATGCGGTGTCACCACGCTGGCGTCGTCGGTGCCCATCCGGCAGGTGCCGACCGGGTGGTAGAGGGTGTGCGAATAGCCGTTCAAGGTCAGCTCGAGCGTGGCCTCCATATCACTGGGGGCCTGCGGCGGATAGATCAGCGGCCCGAGCGCCGCGCGCAGCGGTTCGGTCGCCGCGAGTTCCGCGCACACCCGCAACCCGGCCATGATGGCGGCGCGGTCGGCGCCCGCGGTGTCGGATAGGTAGCGCGGATCGATCACCGGTTTGGCGGCCGGATCGGCGGAGGCCAGTGCGATGCGGCCGCGGCTGTGCGGGCGCAGCAGCACGGCGGCCAGGATGACGCCGTGTTCGGTGGGATCGAGCAGGCCCTCGTAGTAGAAGGGCGCCGGCGCGAAGATCAGCTCCAGATCGGGTAGTTCGAGATCGCCGCGGCTGCGCACGAATCCGTATGCCTCGCCGACATTCGAGGTGAGCATGCCGCGGTGACGGATCAGGTAATCCAGTAGCTGACGCGGTTTCTCCGCCGCGTACAGCGAATCGCCCGGCACGCCGTACCCGATGCCGGACACCAGGTGGTCCTGCAGATTGCTGCCCACCTCCGGTGCGTGCACCAGCGCGCGAATTCCGTGGCGCGCCAACTCGTCCCGGTCGCCGATGCCCGAAAGCATCAGCAGCTGCGGGCTGTTGATCGCGCCGCCGCACAGCAGCACCTCGCGGTGCGCGGTGACGGTGTGCGTCGCGCCGCCTTGCCGATATTCGACGCCCACCGCGCGAGTTCCGTTGAACAGCACCCTGGTGGCCAGCGCCTCGGCTTGTACGAACAGGTTCGGGCGGTTCAGCGCGGGCCGCAGGTAGGCGTCGGCGGCGCTCCAGCGGCGGCCGCCGCGCTGGGTCACCATGGTTTGGCAAAACCCTTCCGGCAGCGGCCGATTCGGCGGTTCGATCGGATATCCGGCCGCCTCCGCCGCGGCCAGGTAGGCGGCGGTGATGCCGCGCGGGCTGCGCTGATGCGAGACGTGCAGCGGGCCGGTGGTGCCCTCGTCGGGGAACTGCGCGCCCTCCACCTGCTCGATGCGGCGGAACTGGTCGACCGCGGCGGCGAAACCCCACTCCTCGCCGGCCAGCAGCGCCCATTCGTCGTAGTCGGCGCGGAAGCCGCGAACCCACATCATCGCGTTCATCGAGGACGATCCGCCGAACATCTTGCCGCGCGGCCAGTAGATCTCGCGGTTCTTCAGCTCCGGTTGCGGCGCGGTCAGATAGTCCCAATCCACCTCGCTGCGAAATAGTTTCGCGAACGCGGCCGGGATATGCGCGAATTTGTTCTTATCGGGCGGCCCGGCCTCCAGCAGCGCCACCGTGGTGGCCGTGTCCGCGCTGAGCCGATTGGCGAGCACCGCGCCCGCCGATCCGGAGCCGACGATCACATAGTCCGCGCTGGCCGCACCCGTCTGCACTGTTCCGACTCCGATCTGTGCCCGTAGGGCCAAGATACGAGCTATCACCGGCCGCCGGTCGTTTTTCCGCCATTCCGGTGGAATTCCCGATCGCCCCGAACGCCGCGCAGACCCTAGACTTTCGCTGTGCACGCCGCGTTCGCGCCCGGTCCGGTGGAACCGGGCAGGCATCCTCAACTCGAATTCACCACCGCGCCAACAGGTTTGCTGGCCGACCGGGTCAACGGGACCTTGCTGCTCGGCGCGGCGCTGCTCGCGGTGCTCGGCTCGTTCCTGCCGCTCTCCGCCGAGGGCGACCGGCGGTACAACGCCTGGTCCTATGCCGAGGGCGCGGGATATACCCAATTCCTTGGCGTTCCGCTGATCACCGCGGCGGCGGTCGCGCTGGTCATCGCCACGCTGCTGCTCGCCGGTGCGGGCACCGGGCACGTGCTGGTGCGCGCATTCGGATTGTTCGCGCCGTTCGCGCTGGCCACCGCGACCACCGGAGTCCTGCTCGCCACCTTGTACGTGCGGCACGGCGGCTTCGCTGGCGGCTTCGCCGCCGTGGCCGTCGCGACGCTGGTCGCCTTCGGCGCGGGTGCGGCGGGTGCGTTCGCGATCGCGGCGGGCCATCGGCTGCCGGAACGCCGTATGCCCGCGCCGTTCCCGGCCGCACAGCTGCCGCCACCGTTCCCGCCGCCCTTTCCCGGTCATCAATTGTTAGATGTCCCAACGGCTTTGCCGGAGCCGCACGGGCCATCGTTGTTCAGCCAGCCCATCGCGGTCGCGCCACCCGGGCACGAGGCGCCGCCCGCCGCCGGCACCAAGACGGCCTTCCCGCCGCATAAACTGGACGCCGAGGCCGGAATCGCCGAGCCGCCGCAGCGGCCCGAGTCGTCACCCGATCAGCCGTTCGCGGAACCGGAACAGTAACCGGTACCGGAAGTCCGGAGGGCGCTCGCGAAAAGGTCTGACCAGCTTCGGTTGCTGGCGCTCCGGCAAGGACCCTATATTCGACGGCGTTATGACGCGTGCAGGCGATTGGCCACAGGCCCCGACCCGTCGTCGCCATGCGCGCCCGCCGCGTAGGCGACGCTCCGCACCGTGGTGGCGCACGACCGGTCGAGTGCTATCCGGATTCCTGTCCTTGACCGTGCTCGTGGGCACCGGGGCGGCATGGGAGAGCTACCAGGTGGTGGTCTCCGGCGTCACTACATCGGGTGCGCTCGCCGACGGCCCCAAGTCCAACGGCAAGGACCAGAACATCCTGATCATGGGACTGGACAGTCGCCTTGATCAGCAGGGTAAGCCGTTGCCCAAGGAGATCTACGACGCGCTGCACGCGGGTGATGAGGACAACGGGTTCTACAACTCGAACGTGCTGATCCTGCTGCACATACCCGGCGACGGGTCGAAGGCGACAGCCATCTCGATCCCGCGCGACGACTGGGTCCAGGTCGCCGATCAGGCCTGCCAGTACGCGCCGTGCAAGGCCAAGATCAAGGAGGCGTACAGCCTCGCGTACGCGATCGAGAAGAACAAGCTCGAGGTCAAGGGCGTCAAGGACGAACTCGACCTGGAACAGCGCTCGCGGGAGGCGGGCCGCAAGGCCGAGATCGCCACCGTGCGCAACTTCCTCGGCGGGGTGCCGATCGACCACTTCGTCGAGGTGACCCTGGTGTCGTTCTTCCAGATCGCGCAGGTGGTGCAGCCGATTACGGTGTGCCTCAACGAGAACACCTCCGACGACTTCTCCGGCGCCGATTTCAAGAAGGGCAACCAGGACATCGACGCCGCACAGGCGATGGCCTTCGTGCGTCAGCGCCGCGACCCGGACGAATCGCTGAACTTCACCGACCTCGACCGCACCCGGCGGCAGCAGGCGTTCATCGTCTCGCTGATCCGCAAGCTGCAGCAGAGCGGTACTGTCGCAAATCCCGGCCGGCTCAAGGGCCTGCTCGACGTGGCGAAGCAGAATATCGCCATCGACGACCAGCTGGATCTGGCCTCGTTCGTGCAGCGCGCTTCGTCGCTGTCCTCGGGCGGGATGACGCTGTTCACCTTGCCGGTCAAGGATTTCGGGCAGAACAACGAGGGCCAGGACATCAATATCGTCGATGTCAACGAGATTCGCGGCATCGTGAAGAATCTGCTCGCGCCGCCGAAAAACGGTGATCCGGCCGCACCGCCGCCGACGTCGGCGACGCCGACCTCGACGACCATCCCCGCCGCGAACGGCGTCACCCTCGATATCGTCAACAGCACCGGTCAGTCCGGGCTGGCCAAGCGGTTGCAGCAGCAGTTCACCACGGTCGGATTCGGCAAGGGCGAGCTGATCACCGGCGCGGTGCTCACCACGACGACGGTTACCTACGGCAAGGGTGCGGACGCGGCGGCGCAGGCGCTGGCCAACCAGCTCGGCCTGACGGCGTCGAAATCGACCGCGGTGGACCCGAATACGGTGCGGCTCACCGTCGGCACCGATTCGTCGACGATCGGTGCGCTCGCCGCCGCGTCGACGACCGACGATCAGTCGGGTGATTCGACCACGACGCCGACCCCGACCACCACCATCCCGCCGGTCTCGGCCACCGCGACCGGTGCGAAAGCGCCGCAGCCGACCGATCTTTCGACGATGGACGGCAGCAATGGCATTCCCTGCGTGAAGTAGCGCGTGAAATGGCATGGTTCGCGCACGGCCGGAGCGAATGCGGAGGTACGCCTTATCAGCGGACGGCGTCGAGTGCGGTGGTCCAATCGGCGGCGATCGCGTCCTGTGCCTTGGCGAGTGGCACCGTGCCCGCGCAAACGAGTTGGTGCAGTTTGGATTCCACCGCGTCCTTGGGATTGGGTGAGCGGCCCGGCTCTACCCACAGGTTGCGCGGATCATTGGGGTCGCCGCCGAGCTCCAGTGAGACCAGGTGGTCGTATTCGCTGTCGGCGAGGGATCCGGTGTAGCCGTACGATTTCGCGTTCGCGCGCTTCTCGGCGTCGGTGATCCGGGCGGGCGGCCGGATCGACTTGGTGTAACCGGACTGGCAGATGGTGGTCGCCAAAGTGTCCTGGGTGACACGGGGATTGAGCGCGCCCGGCGTACACGCCGGATCGGGGAGGGTGGCGCCGTTCGCGGCGGTGCCGTAGTGACAGCCGGTGGGCTGCGGCTCGACCCGGTACGTGCCCTGCGGTCCCGGCCCGACCGGAACCGCCTGCGCCACCGCGGTTCCCAGGAAAAGCGTTGCCGTGACACCCATTCCGACCAGCACCCTGCGCATGCGCCGAGATTAACCATTACGAGCGGAAACAGGAACGTTTCGTAGGCAGAATTCACCCGTTCGTACCCGGCCCGCCGCCGCTGCGTTGATAGACAACGCAAATGAGCCCAGGTCGACGAACTCACTTGCGGTGGATGCCGAATTGCGCGGTCCACCAGCCCATCCGCGATTCGGCACGCGGCGACGGCCAATAGCACAAAGCCCTCGGCGACTGGGATCGCCGAGGGCAAGTGGTGCCATCGACAGCACGGCGGGCGCTGCCGCTATCACTTCGAGCTCATAGGTGTGGCGCTCGCCCGATGCCGCCGCTCGCGACGGTTCGAATCTCGCGGTAGCGCTGGTCTGTTCGACGGCTCAGCGCGCCGCCCGGGCCGCGAGCGCGGCGGCGATCAGCACCGTCGCCCCTTCGGCGATGGCGGTTCCGCCGAGCGCATGTGCCGCCGAGAGCGTATCGTCACCCGCCAACCCGAGAAATATCGTTCCGAAGCAGGCGATCCCAACCACGATGCCGAGTTGCACGTTGGTGACGAGGATTCCGCTGGCGTCGGCGGCCAATTCCACCGGCACCTTGGCCAGGGTCCTGGTCATCAGCGGGCTGAACGCCAGCCCGAAACCGATTCCCATGACACCGAATACGACCAGCGCGAACGCTCCGACATCGCGGCCGTCGCGCAGTATCGCGCCCAGCACCACCATCGATGCCGAAGCGATCACCAGCCCGAGCGGGATCATCGGCGCGTGCAGCCGGGCCGGGATGCGTTCCCAATTCAGGCTGGTGATCGCGAAGGACACACCCATCGGGATGCACACCAGCCCGGCATGCAGCGCGGTGTAGCCGAGGGTGCCTTGCAGATGGATCGCGAAGACGAACAGCCAGCCGCCGTAGGTGGCCATCATCACGAAAAGCGTTGCCGCGGTGAGCACCAGACCCGGCGCGCGCAGCACCCGCTCGGCGAACAGCGGCGAACCGCCGCGCCGGTGCACCACCTGTTCGATCCGCACGAACGCCGCGATGCCGAAGACGCTCGCGCCGAGCGCGATCCAGGACCACAGCGGCCAGTTCTGTTCGCGCCCGAGCACGAGCGGCAGCACGAACAGCAGTACCGACGCGGTGAGCACGGCCAGCCCGGCGAGGTCGAGCTTGCGTTCGAAACGTTCGGTGGCCCTTGGCAGTACGCGCGGCGCGACCACCAGCAGGAGCAGGCCGATCGGCACGTTCACCAGGAACACCCCGCGCCAACTGCTGCCGAACAGGTCGGCGTCTACGATGAGCCCGCCGAGCACCTGCCCGATCACCATGCCGCTGGAGGTGATGGCGGCATAGGCGCTCAACGCCTTCGCCCTGGCGTTGCCGGTGAAGGTGCGCTGGATCAACGTCATCACCTGCGGCACGAGTGCCGCGGCCCCGATACCTTGCGCGAACCGGAACACGATCAAAGCGGTTTGGTTCCAGGCCAATCCGCAGAGCAGGGAGGCGGCGGTGAAGACGACGAGTCCGGCGACGAAGGTCCGCCGCTGGGTGAACCGGTCGCCCAGCCGCGCCCCGGTGACGAGCAGTACGGCATAGGCGATCACATATCCGGCGACGATCAGCTGCAGCGCCGATCCGGTGGTGTGCAGCGAGGTGCGAATGGACGGAATCGCGACGTTGACGATGGAGGCGTCCAGGACCGACATGAATTGTCCGGACAGGATTACCGCCAGCAGGAGCAGAGTGCGCCGGGCACCCGGAACGGCAGGCGCCGCAACGGTTGTGGTGACCGTCGAGGGATTCGGCGACATGATCTTGGACATGCGAACAAGCGTGCGACGGATCCGGCACGGGTAACAGGAGCCCCTTGATACTGGTACCGGCGGCACCCGGATATCGGCCGCCCCGTAAAGAACTCGTAAGCGCACCGCCTAAAGTGGTTGGCGCAGCCCACCTTCGGTGCCGCTGTGTCGATCAGGCGGTCCGGCCGCCCCGAGGAAGGGATATCCGCGGTGACGGTCCCGCTGCGCGACAACAACGGTGCGCGAGTCGATTTCGTGACGATGGGGCTGGGCTGGGATCCGGCGCGGCCCGGGCGCTGGTTCACCGCGAAACGCGCCGATATCGATCTGAACGCGGCGGCCCTGCTGTTCGTCGGTGAACAGCTCACCGATGTGGTCTATCACGAGAAGCTGACCTCCGACGACGGCGCGATCCGGCATCAGGGCGACAGCATCACCGGCGAGGGCGATGGCGACGACGAGGTCATCGCGGTCGATCTCACCCGCGTCGATCCGCGCATCACCGCGATCATGTTCCTGGTCACCTGCTATACCGGGCAGACCTTCGCCGAAATCGATAATGCGTTCTGCCGCTTGGTCGACGGCGGCTCCGGCGCCGAATTGGCCCGCTACGACCTGCCCGCCGATCACCACACCGGTCTGATCATGGGCGTTGTCGCCAGGACCGAGCACGGCTGGGAGTTCCGCGGCGTCGATGAGGGAATCGAGGCCCGGCATCCGGTGGACGCGGTGCCGCTGGTCGGTCAGTTTCTGCGTTGAAAGGCTGGTGCCCGCCCGGCGCACGGCCGGGCGGGCACACTTCCCCGTACCCCACCGGACGCCGCCACGTCGGTAAGGCACGCCAAGCGTACCCGCAGACATCGATTCGGTTGCGGTATCGCGCGTCTCGGCGCGTCACCCCAGGACACGGGGTGCATGACAAGAATCAGCCGTGGCGCGGCGGCGCTGTGCGGGGTGAACTACGGAGGGGACTGGTGTTCATCGCTACCGGTAACAGGGTGGTTCGGATACTGGTACCGACGGCACCTGGATCGGCTATCGGGATTCGGAGAAGATCGAGTTCATGACGAATGTGGTCGACGCGCGGGCGATCCGCAAGGCGCGGCGCGATGAGTTGGGCGCCTTCCTGAAGTCGCGACGGGCGCGGATCACCCCGGAGGATGTCGGGCTGCCGCCGGGGCCGCGGCGGCGCACGCCGGGACTGCGACGCGAGGAGGTCGCGCAGCTGTCCGGTATCGGCGTCACCTGGTACACCTGGCTGGAACAGGGCCGCGAGATCAATGTCAGCGTGCAGGTGCTGGAGGCGATCGCGCGCACGCTGAGCCTGGACACCGCCGAGCGCGCGCATATCTACCGGCTCGCCGACGTGCCGACGGTCCCGACGGCGCCCGCGAACGATCCGCTGCCCGAGGAGATCCAGGTCATCCTCGACCATTTGGCGCCGCTGCCCGCCGCCGTGCTCAGCTCACGCTACGACGTGCTCGCGCACAACGAACCCTATGCCGCGCTGTGCCCGGGATTCCTCGGCGCCGAACGCAATCTGGCACGGCATGTCTTCCTGACCCCGCAGTGCTGCAACAGCTACATCCAGGAGTGGGACGACCTGCGCCGCATGGTCGCCCAGCTGCGCGGTGCGTACGCGAAGAACCTGGACGATCCGGGCTGGCGGCAGTTCATCGACGAATTGGTCGCGCGCAGCGCGGATTTCGCGGCGCTGTGGGCGCGTAACGATGTCGCGGTACCCGCCAACCGGATCAAGCAGATCCGCCACCTCGCGGTCGGCCGCCTGGAGATGATGGTGACCAGCATGAGCCTGCCCGCCATGGCGGGCGCCTGGGTGCGGATATACACCCGGGCGATGACGCGCAGGCAGCAAAATTACAGCTACTGCTGGATATGCCGGAGGCGGAGCGGACCCGGCCGTGGCTCGAACACCGCGAACGCGCGCACGGTGCGGCCCGGACCGCCAGGGCGGTGTGATCAGGCCGGGGTCTGTTCGCCGCGGCTCTCGACGATCGGCAATACCAGCGCCGCGGGCGAATTCGCGGGCACCACGGGGTGTTTCGGCGCGACCGCGGCGATGCGCCGGTAACCCGCCGACTGCTCGGGCCTGGTGTCCTGTTCGCCCTTGTTCGGCCAGTAGGCGGCGGCGCGCTCGGCCTGCGCGGTGATGGTGAGCGACGGGTTGACGCCGAGGTTCGCCGAGACCGCCGCACCGTCGACGACGCTCAGCGTCGGATAACCGTAAACCCGGTGGTAGCCGTCGATCACGCCGTGTTCGGCATCCGCGCCGATGGCGGCGCCGCCGAGGAAGTGCGCGGTGAGCGGGATATTGAAGATTTCGCCCCAGCTGCCGCCCGCGATGCCGCCGATATCCTCCGCGACCCGCCTGGTGACCTCGTTGCCGACCGGGATCCAGGTCGGATTCGGTTCGCCGTGGCCCTGTTTCGAGGTGAGCTTGCGGCCGAACAGTCCGCGCTTGGTGAAGGTGGTTATCGAATTGTCCAGGTGCTGCATGACGAGGCAGATGATGGTGCGCTCGCTCCAGTTCTTGGTGCTGAGGAAGCTGAGCAGCTGGACGGGATGCCGCAATACCAGCCCGAGGAAGCGCAGCCAGCGCGGGATGCGGCCGCCGCCGTCCACCATCAGGGTCTGTAGTAGTCCCATCGAATTCGAACCCTTGCCGTAGCGGACCGGTTCGATGTGCGTGTCGGGGGTCGGGTGGATCGAGGAGGTGATCGCGACGCCCTGGGTGAAATCGACACCGGGCTGCACGGTCTTGGTGGCTGCGCCGACGATCGATTCGGAGTTGGTCCGGGTGAGCATGCCGAGCCGCGCGGACAGATCGGGCAGAATTCCCTTGTCCCGCATGGCGAACAGCAGCTGCTGGGTGCCGCGGGTGCCCGCCGCGAGCACCACGTGCGCGGCGGTGTAGGTGGCGGGCCGCTTGCGCACCCACGCGCCGGTGCGTTCGGTGGCGACATCCCAGGTGCCGTCGGGCAGCGGGCGCACCGCGGTGACCGTCGTCATCGGAATGACCTGTGCCCCGGCCTGTTCCGCGAGATACAGATAGTTCTTGACCAGCGTGTTCTTCGCGCCGTACTTGCAGCCGACCATGCAGTCGCCGCATTCGACGCAGCCGGTGCGGTCGGGCCCGACGCCGCCGAAATACGGATCGGGCACGGTCCGGCCCGGTTCGCCGAAGAATACGCCCACCGGGGTCTGCACGAATGTGTCGCCGACGCCCATATCGTCGGCGATTCGCTTGAACACCTCGTCGGCCGGCGTCATGTGTGGGTTGCGCACCACACCGAGCATCCGTTGCGCCCGTTCGTAATACGGCGTGAGCTCGGCGCGCCAGTCGGTGATGTCGCGCCACTGCGGATCGCGGAAGAACGGCTCCGGCGGCACGTACAGGGTGTTCGCGTAGTTGAGCGAGCCGCCGCCGACGCCCGCGCCGCCCAGGATCAGCACGTCGCGCAGCAGGTGGATGCGCTGGATCCCGAAGCAGCCGAGTTTGGGCGCCCACAGGAAGTTCCGCAGATCCCAGCTGGTCTTGGGCAGTTCGTCGTCGGCGAAGCGGCGCCCGGCCTCGAGCACGCCGACCTTGTAGCCCTTCTCCACCAGCCGCAGCGCGCTCACGCTGCCGCCGAATCCGGATCCGATGATCAAGACGTCGAAATCGGTCGCCCGCTGGTCCATCTGGAAACTCCTCGATCTGTCGCCGGTGACCGGAATAACACTACTCCCGAGTAGGTTGGCTGGTCGGCGTCAGGACCTTTCGAGAGCGGCGCTCTCGTTTGTTGACATCGCTCTCCGAAATGCGCACCCTTGGGTCATGCCAACGACGCCACGCGCCCGCGCCCGGGCACAGACCATGACCGATATCGTCCGTATCGGCCGGGACCATCTGGCCGTGCACGGTGCCGCCGCGCTGTCGCTGCGTGCCGTCGCTCGCGACCTCGGCGTCGTCTCCTCGGCGGTGTACCGGTACGTGCGCAGCCGCGACGAACTGCTCACCCTACTGGTGGTGGACGGGTACAACGCGCTTGGCGATGCGGTGGACGCGGCCGTCGCCACCGCCGGGGACGACCCGATCGAACGCTTCCGGGTGGTCGGCCGCGCGGTCCGTGCCTGGGCGCTGGCCGAACCCGCCCGCTACGGACTGCTTTTCGGCACTCCGGTGCCCGGCTACGACGCGCCCGCCGAACAGACCACCACGCCGGGTGTCCGCGTCATCGTCGCCATCATCGGCTCGATCGACGAGGCATATCGCGCCGGTCTGCTCACCCAGCCGAAGAATCCGGCGCCCATATCCTCGGCTCTCGCGCAGAACTTCGCCGCGATCCGAACGGAATTCGGCATCGACATCCCCGATTGGCTGGTGGCGCGCACGATTTCGGTATGGTCCGGCCTGTTCGGCGCGGTGAGCGCCGATGTCTTCGACATGTACGGCCAGGACACCTTCGTCGACCGGGCCGAGATTTTCGAACTACAGCTGGAGGCGTTGCTCGCGACGCTGGGCTACCAGGGCTGAGCACCGGCGGCGTGGTTCACGGGTGGACCGCCGCGAAGAAGCGCCAGATGGTTTCGGTGGCGTCGAACTGATGGCTGACCGGCCCGATGAGCGCCGCGGGCAGATACTGCTGGCCGCCGGGCCAGCTGTGCCCGCCGCCGGTCACCGAATACAGCACCACCGAGGTGCCGCCCGCACAGGCGGCGGTATAGGTGGTGACGGATGTTCCGTCATCGGTGCGTGACGGTAGGTTGGCCGTATCCGGTTGCCCGCAGCCATTTTTCGCGCGCCACAACTGCTGTGTGGCGTCGGTGGACAATACCGGGCTGCTGCCGGAGCCGCCGAGATTGCCCGACGTCACGCGGACGACACCGCCCTGATAAGGCACCACCGGATCGGCCGTGCCGTGGATCTCCAGGACCGGAAGTGGGTGCGTCGGTGCGCAATCCGGCGCGTCGGCGGCCGGCAGTGTTCCGGCGACCGGAGCGATGGCCGCCAGCTTCGCCGACAGGCGGCAGCCCAGATCCTCGGTGAACATGGCGCCATTGGACATTCCGGTGGCGAAAATCCGTGCGGGATCGACATTCTCGTCGGCGACGAGGCGATCTATCAGCGACGAGACGAATCCGACGTCGTCGACGCCGAGCGCACCGGCTCTGGTGTCGCCGCCGCGCCCGTCGTTCCAGGATTTGTCGATGCCGTCGGGGTAGACCGCGAGGAAACCGGAATCGTCGGCGAGCCGATCGAATCCGCTTCGATCCGCCATGTATCGGGCCGTCCCACCGCCACCGTGGAAGACCAGTACCGCCGGAATCCGCCCCAGACGTGGCGCCGCGGGTCGGTGGATCAGGTAATGGCGTTGCGTACCGCCGACATTCAGGTCCAGCGTGGGATCGCCGGGCGTCCGTGCGGCGGACCGCCCGCACGCGACGGTGCAGGCGATGACCGCGCAGAGTACGACGGCGACCAGGGTTCTCGGCACGAAATGATCGTATGGCCGCGCCCCGGCGGCACCGCTGAAGGAATTCTGAAGAAACTTACTGGGGCACCGTCACCGGATCGGTGCAGCTGCCGAGCGGATTCACCAACGAGCAGGCCACCGGTGCGCGAGTGGGCCGGTAGTCGCCGGGTACGCCGCCGTCGCGGGTGATGCCGGTGTAGGCGGGGACTGCGTCGGTGGGTGTGCGGGTGAGCGTCGGATCCGTGAGTGCGTCGACGGTGTAGAGGCCGAATCGCGGTGTGTAGGAGCCCCATTCATAGTTGTCGGTGAGGCTCCAGTAGTTGTAGCCGATCACGTTCATACCGTCGGCCTTGGCGCGCTGCAGCCAGTAGACGGTGTCGCGCAGGTTGTCGCCGCGACGGTAGCCGTCGGCGCGGGGTTTGCCGTTCTCGGTCGGCATGCCGTTCTCCACGATATACAGCGGCTTGCCGGGGAACTTGCGTGAATAATGTTCCAGCGCATAGTAGATGCCCTCCGGCTGGAGCGGATTGTTCCACAGCTTCGCGAAATCGACGCTGCTGGCGAGGGTGTCGGGGGAGAGGCCGTAGTAGTAATCGATGCCGATGTAGTCGAGCTTCGCGGCGATCTTGTCGAGCAACGACCCGGATACGACGTCCTCGGCGCCGGCGGGTGTATAGGCGACATTGCTCGTCACCTGCGCGCCCGGCTGCTTCGCGTGAATGTAGTCGTAGATCGCGTTGTGGGCCTGGGCGATTCGCTCGTGCATGGCCGTTGCGGCGGTGATCGGCAGCCCTTGCTGGCGCAATTCGTTGACCACGTAGAAGATCGGCTCGTTGAAGGTGACCCAGAGCGGATCGGCCGCGGCGAACCGGTCGACGACGGTGCGGGCGTTGGCCAGCCAGTCCGGCACGATATCCGGGTTGTTCCAGCCGCCGCGGTCGACCTCCCAGCCCGGATACACCCAGTGGTCGATGGTGAGCATCGGGCGCATACCGGCGGCCTTTATAGCGCGGATCACATTGTCGTAGAACCGAAGTCCGTCCTCATCCCAGACGCCGGGCCGCGGTTGGATCCGCGCCCACTCGATCCCGATGCGATAGACCTTGACGCCCAACTGTTTCGCGAGCTGGATATCGGATTCGAACCGATCGTAGAAGTCGACCGAATTCCGGTAGGGGTCATCGGTTTTGCCCTCGGCGACATAGCGCGACCAGTTGCTGTCGGGTGCGTTGCCCTCCGATTGATAGCCGGAAGCGGCGACGCCCCAGAGGAAATCGCTGCCCAGCGGCGCCACCCGGTCGGGCGGCGCGGGCCGGGCCGCGGCCGGCCCCGCGCCGATGACCAGCGCGGCCGTCGTCGCGGCGAGGGTGGCGAGTACTCGGCGGCGGCTGGGTGATCGCATCGAACTCCTGTTCCGAGGGCTACCGGTTGTGGTGGACCTTCGGCGCACGTCGCACACCGAATCGAGGGCGGTGCCACGCGACACAGAGTAACTGGTCACATGTCCGTTTTCGGTCGCCGACGCGGATTGCAGACGGGTTTGCAGTCGGCGGGGGAGCGCTGCGGATCGACGAGGGCGTCGGCCCTGCGCGCGGTTGGGGAGTGGACCGGTAGTCGATCGAAACCCGTTGCAGGGTAGGGAGATCGGTCACATCGAGGTACGGGCCGAGGTTGCGAAAACGCCGGTCAGCAGGGGTGTCGATGATCGAGAACGGCTTCCACGGTAATCAACATGATGATACGTAGATATGCGCATCTAACTATGTAACTCCTCCTATGAAATACGATTGCATCCGCACAGGTTGACGAGAAAAGTGAAGTTGACCTACCCCACGCCAGCAAAGAGGAGAGGGGTCGCTCCGAGGCGGCCGGGTGGGTCGGATTGCGAAGGGATACCGAAAGTCGATGGCCGGCGTGGTGGCCGCCGATGGTACCCGGGTAAGCGAATAGTGTGGTTGATACGGTGTAAATGGCGGGAGGCCTCCATGGCGAGCATGTCTAGTGAGCGTCGCGGCAAGGTCGGTGACCGGCATGGGTGAGGAAGGGGGGATCGTGGCGCGGAACTCGACGCTGACCGCCTATCGCGAGACAGCGTTCACCACGGCGCCCGTGGTACGGCCGATCTTGATGACCGGTCTGTTGGCGGTGAGCCTGATCCTGGTGTATTCGGCTGTGCGGGCGATGCACGAGGGGGTGAATCATTCCTGGTTCGTCGCGGCCTCGCTGGCCGGTGTTTTCATCGCGCGCGGGCTGCATCTGCACCGGCCGATCACGTTGCCGCACTTGACGGTCGCGGTGTTCGTGCTGGCGTTCGCGAACGTCGCGTACCGTGCCGAACATCCCGGCGTCGGTTTCGTGCTGCTGGCCTCGACCGGCCTGATCCTGATGTTGCCGCAGTCGAGCAAGCCGGAGCCGCAGCAGCTTTACCGGGTGGCCGCGCTGGTCGACCGGACCGAGGGTGATCCGTTGGCGCCCTTCGCGATGCACTCGTCGAAGACGTATTTCTTCAACTCGCAGTCCACCGCCGCGATCGCCTACCGGGCGCGGTTCGGTATCGCGGTGGTCGCGGGCGATCCGATCGGGAATCGCGGCGATTTCGCCGAATTGATCAGCGATTTCTCGGAATTCGCGATGAGCCACGGATGGCGGATCGCGGTGCTGGGCGCGAGCCCGGAGATCAGCGAGCTGTGGCGGTACCGCGCGCTGGAGCATCGCGGGCTGCATCCGGTGCCGATCGGGCGCGATGTGGTGATCGAGGTGGCGAAGTTCGACATGGTCGGGCGGAAGTTCCGCAATCTGCGCCAGGCGGTGAGCCGCACCAAGAACTTCGGGGTGCGCACCGAGGTGATCCACGAGTCGGCGCTGCCGGACCAGCTGCGCGCCGATCTGCTGGGCATTGTCGACGAGTGGCATGCGGGCAGGCAGAGCCGCGGTTTCTCGATGATCCTCGATCATCTGCTGGACGGCCGGAATCCGAACATGCTGGTGGTGCTGGCGCGGGACGCGGACGGCCGGGTGGTCGGGTTCCAGCGGTACGGCGTATCGGGCGGCGGCCGGGAGCTGAGTCTCGATGTGCCGTGGCGGCGCAAGGATGCGCCGAACGGTTTGGACGAGCGGATGGTCGTCGATCTGGTCGACTACGCGCGGGAGCAGAAGATCGAGCGAATCTCGTTGGCGTTCGCGGCATTTCCCGAGTTGTTCGCCGACAAGCAGCGCTCGCGCACGGCGCAGCTGATGTATCTGCTCGTGCACCTCGGTGATCCGCTGATCCGGCTGGAGTCGCTGTACCGGTATCTGCGAAAGTTCCACGCGCTGTCGAGTCAGCGGTACGCGTTGATCCGCTGGCGTGAGGTGGTGATCGCGGCGGCCGCCATGTTGACGCTGGAGTTCGTGCCGCACCGCAAGCAGTTCTGAATTCGTCGGCCGCACCGGGCTTCTCGGTGCGGCCGACGCATTTTTACCGGGTTCACCTGCGCGGATGGACGAACCGTTATTTCGTTGGTAGGTCGGAGATTTCGAGTCGTACCGTCGGTGGGTCGGTGACCGGGGTGGTTTCGACGAGGTCGACGATCTCGGTCCCGGTGGGCAGTTCGGCGGCGAGTACGGGTTCGCCGAGGCCGATCTTCTGCTGCACCTTCTTCATCCAGGCGGGGGCCCACCAGCAGTCGTCACCGAGGAGTTTCATGATGGCGGGGACGAGCAGCATGCGCAGTACGGTGGCGTCGATGAGCAGCGCCGCGATCATGCCGTAGGCGATGTACTGCATCATCACCAGATCGGAGAAGGCGAATGCGCCGGTGACGACGAGCAGGATCAGGGCGGCGGCGGTGATGATGCGTCCGGTGTGCGCGGTGCCGGCCTGGACGGCTTCGGTGGTGCTGACGCCCTTGGCCCGAGCCTCGGCCATGCGGGAGAGCAGGAATACCTCGTAGTCGGTGGACAGGCCGTAGATGATGGCGATGATGAGCACCAGCACCGGTGCCATGATCGGTTGCGGGGTGAAGTTGAGCAGCCGGGATCCGTGACCGTCGATGAAGATCCAGGTGAGGATGCCGAGGGTGGAGCCGAGGCCGAGCGCGCTCATGAGGGCGGCCTTGATGGGCAGTACGAGTGAGCCGAAGGTGAGGAACATCAGCAGCGTGGTGAGGAAGACGACGAGCACGATCATCACGGGGATGCGGTAGAGCAGCGCGTCGATGCTGTCCTTTTCGAGTGCGGGTTTGCCGCCGACGAGCAGGGTGGTGCCCGCTGGCAGGTCGAGGTCGCGCAGGTAGTCGATGGTGGTGCCGCCCTTGGCGGAATCGGCGAGCCGGGCCTGCATGCGGTAGACGCCGGGGTGTTCGGCGGCGGGTTCGGGGACGTTGAATTCCTCGATGAGTCCGGGGGCTTTGTTGGCGAGGTGGTAGACCTGTCCGACGTCGTTTCGGTTGTCGGACAGGACGATCAGCATGAGCGGGTCGGCCTTGCGGAGTTTGAAGAGCTGGTCGAATTCGGTTTGTGCGGAGCGGACGGGGTTGTCGACGGGCAGGTATTTCTCGCTGAGCCCGCCGAATACGAGGTGTTTCATCGGGAGGATGAGCAGGAACAGTCCGATGCAGAGCGGGATGGCCACGCGCAGTGGGCGTTGCATCACCCAGCGGGTGCTGCGTCGCCAGAATCCGTTTTCGACCTGTTCGGCGGTCTTGGTGCGGCGGAAGCGCTTCAGCCCCAACATGTCGACGCGTTTGCCGAGGACGGCGAGTGCGGCGGGCAGGATGGTGATGGCGGTGAGCGCGGCCAGTGAGACGGTGGCGATGGCGCCGTAGGCAAGGGATTTGAGGAAGCCTTGGGGGAAGAGCAGCAGCCCGGCGAGGCTGGCGATGATCATGGTGGCGGAGAAGACGACGGTGCGTCCCGCGGTCATCACGGCGCGGCGGACGGCGGCGGGGGTGTCGTAGCCCTCGGCGAGTTCTTCGCGGAATCGGCTGACGATGAACAGTCCGTAGTCGATGGCGAGGCCGAGCCCGACCATCGAGATCACGCCGGAGACAAAGGTGTTCACCTCAGTGAGGTGGGTGAGGGCCATGATGATGCCGTTGGCGCCGACCACGGTGAGCGCGCCGACGATGAGTGGCAGTGCGGCGGCGACGAGTCCGCCGAAGATGAAGAAGAGCAGGATCGCGACGACGGGGATGGCGAGTTTTTCCATCCGTTTGATGTCGTGTGACATGGTGTCGTTGATGGTGCCGCCGACGGCCTGCAGCCCGGCGACCTGCATGCCGGGAAAGGTGAAGGCGTCCTTGACTTTCCGGTAGTTGTTCACCATGTCGGTGTCGTTGTCGCCGCGGATGGCTAGTGCGGCGAATGCTTTGGTTTTGTCCGGGGTGGCGGCTTGGGTGCCGCTGAGTTTGCCGCCGGCGGCGGGCCAGTAGGAGCCGTTGATGGCGGCGATTTCGTTGGGATGGTCGCGGGGCAGGCTTTTCAGGAATTCGATGACGTCGGCGCTGTATTCGGGGTCGTCGACGGTTTTGCCCGGCGGCGGGGTGAACAGGAGCAGGACGTCGCCGTCGTGGTTGCGGCCGTATATGTCGTCGGAAATCTGTGCGGCGTGGGCGGATTCGGAGGTGAGGTCGAACAGGCCGCTGGAGCTGAGGTGATCTTCGACACCGAATCCGTAGCCGCCGAGTGCGAGCAGTGCGGCGGTGACGACGGTGAGTACGGCGTAGCGCAGGCGGTGGACGAGTGCTCCCCAGCGTGCGAACATCAGGCGGCCTCCGATTCGCGGCGGGCGGGCAGTGGTGATCGGTCCGTCGCGCGAAATGGCAAGGGCCGCATCCTTTCCGGGTTATCGACGCATATGTCGTCACCAAGGTACCCGCGGTTCGGGCACTACGGTTTGCTTCGGATTCCGGCGCGGTTCGTTACGGACAGTCGTGGTGGATCGAGGATTTTGCCGAGTGTGGTTGCGAGGGCGGTGAGTTCGGCGGTGTCGAGGCGGTCGGCGAAGTGGCCGGCGATGCCGTCGCGGTAGCGGGGTGCGGCGCGGTGCAGGCGTTCGCGGCCGGTGTCGGTGATGGCGACGAAGGCGGAGCGACCGTCGTCGGGGTTGGCGGTGCGGGTGACGAGTCCGGCGGATTCCATTTCGGTGACGAGCCTGCTGACCCTGGTGCGGCTGAGGACGACGCGTTCGCCGAGGTCGGACATGCGCAGTGGGGGGACGCCGTCGAGTTCGAGGAGTACGTCGTACCAGGCGAGGGGCAGTCCGGGGTCGCGGCGCAGGTCGGCGTCGAGGCGTGGGACGAGTTGGGCGTGTACGCGCAGGAGGGCGGACCAGGCGGTGGCCGCGGCGTCGCGGTGTTCGTCGGTGGTTTTGTCCGGGGGCACGGTGTCGATCATATCCACTTGTGTGCGCGCGCACGCATATAGTAGCGTGCACACGCACATACTTCATGCGTTGAGGAAGGGAAAGCCATGACGACAGTCATCGAACGGGCCGAGCTGGCGGCGGCGATCGAGGCGGGCACGGTGACGGTGCTCGATGCCCTCGGTGCGGGTTATTACGAGAAGGCGCATCTGCCGGGTGCGGTGCCGCTGGTCGCCGACGAGGTGGACAGCCGTGCGGCGCAACTGCTTCCGGATCGGGACGCGGCCATCGTCACCTACTGCTCGAATACGGTCTGCCCGAACAGCGAGCAGGTCGCCGCCAAGCTGCGCGCCCTGGGCTACACGAACGTGCGGGCCTACCGGGCCGGGATCCAGGACTGGACCGAGGCCGGGCTGCCGGTGGAATCCGAGGCCTGATCGATCGGACCCCACGAATTCGTGGGGTCCGACTCTGTCGGTACGCCGGCGTAGCTTGAGAGGTATGACAACGCATCTCACGCACTGGGGGGCCTTCGAGGCCACCAGCGACGGTATTCGGTTGACCGAGGTGCGGCCATGGCGCGACGATCCGGAACCGACACCGTTGATCGAGAACGTGGCCTCGGCGCAACATCATCCGACGCGGATCGATCAGCCGTATGTGCGCAAGGGTTGGCTGGAGCACGGTCCAGGCGCCGCCGCGCGCGGGGACGAGCCGTTCGTTCCGGTGTCGTGGGAGAAGGCGCTCGATCTGCTGGCGGGCGAATTGGCAAGGGTCTACCGGGAATACGGGCCGGAGGCGGTGTACGGCGGCTCCTATGGGTGGGCCAGCGCGGGGCGGTTCCATCATGCGCAGAGTCAGGTGCACCGGTTCTTGAACTGCCTCGGCGGTTATGTCGCGCACCGCAACAGCTACAGCCTGGGCGCGTCCACCGTGCTGCTGCCGCACATCATCACCGATATCGACACGATCATGGCGCGGTCGACCACGAAATCGGTTGTCGCGCGGGAGGCCCGGCTGGTGGTCGCGTTCGGCGGTCTGTCGCCGAAGAATTCCGCGGTGTCACCGGGCGGGGTGTCCCGGCACAACACCCGCGGCTGGATCGAGACGGCCAAGGCGAACGGATGCCGGTTCGTCACGGTCGGGCCGCTGCGCGACGACATCCCGGCCGAGGCGGCGGCGGAGTGGATCGCGCCGCATCCGGGCAGCGATGCGGCGCTGATGCTCGCGCTCGCGCAGGTGCTGGACGCGGAAGGCCTGGCGGACAAGGACTTTCTGGACCGCTACACGGTGGGTTACCACCGTTTCGCGGCCTACCTGCGCGGCGAGTCCGACGGTGTGGTCAAGGATCCGGAGTGGGCGGCGGCGATCACCGGTGTCGCGGCGGACCGGATCCGGTCGTTGGCGCGTGAGATGGCGGGCACCAGAACGCTGATCACCGTGAGCTGGTCGCTGCAGCGGGCCGAACACGGCGAGCAGCCGCTGTGGCTGGGCGTTGTGCTGGCCGCGATGCTGGGCCAGATCGGTTTGCCGGGCGGCGGTTTCGGGCACGGCTACGGGTCCGCCGCGAATGTCGGTATGGCCGTTCGGGTTACCTCGCCGCCGCGGCTGCCGCAGGGCCGGAACGCGGTGCGTGAGTTCATACCGGTCGCGCGGATCGCCGACATGCTGCTGAATCCCGGTGCGCCGTACGAGTACGACGGCGAGCATCGCACCTTCCCCGATATCAAGATGATCTATTGGGCCGGCGGCAATCCGTTCCATCACCACCAGAACCTGGCGCGGTTGCGGTCGGCGTTCGCCCGGCCGGAGACCATTGTGGTGCACGATCCGTTCTGGTCGGCGACCGCGCGGCACGCCGATATCGTGCTGCCGTCCACCATGACCATCGAGCGCGACGACTACGGCTCCGGCCAGGGCGACCGGTTCTTCTTCCCGATGCGTGCGCTCACCCAGCCGCACGGGCAGGCCCGCGACGACTACTGGACGCTGGGCGAGCTGGCCGAAAGGCTCGGTGTCGGAAAGGAATTCACCGAGGGCCGGACCGCGCAGGAGTGGTTGCGGCACCTATACGAGCAGTGGCGGGAGCAGCTGGTCGCCGACGGGTACGAACTGCCGGATTTCGACGCGTTCTGGGCCGGTGAACGGCTGGAGTTGCCGATCGAGGCAGAGGAGCATATCGCCTTCGCCGACTTCCGGGCCGATCCGGCGGCGCATCCGTTGCCGACGCCGAGCGGCCGGATCGAGATCTTCTCCGAAACCATCGCCGGATTCGGTTACGACGACTGCCCGGGGCATCCGGTGTGGTTGGCACCCGAGGAATGGTTGGGCGGTCCGCTGGCCGCCCGGTTCCCGATCCAGTTGGTCGCCAATCAGCCGCGCACCAAATTGCACAGCCAGCTCGATGTGGGCGCGCACAGTCAATCCACGAAAGTGTCCGGGCGCGAACCGGTTCGGCTGCATCCGGCCGACGCGGCCGCCCGCGGCCTCGCCGACGGCGATATCGCGCGGATCTTCAACGACCGGGGCAGTTGCCTGGCCGGAGTGCGGGTCGACGAGGCGTTGCGTCCCGGCGTCGCGCAACTGTCGACGGGCGCATGGTACGACCCCGACCCGGCGGACCCGTCGTTCTGTCGTCACGGAAATCCGAACGCGGTGACGAATGACCGTGGCACATCGAGGTTGAGCCAGGGATGCACCGGGCAGCTGTCGCTGGTCGAGATCGAGAAGTACACGGGTGTGGTACCGGAACTGAGCGTGAGCGGCCCGCCGGTTATCGAACGCTGACGGGTTGACGGTCGCCCGGATTGGGGCAAATAGGTTCTGCGCGTTGGGATTTCCCTATACTTGCCGCATGTTGGCTGCGAGCGGGGCGAGTCCGGAGAGTCCGCACGGCCCGGGAGCGGTGCGCCGTCGCTGCTTCGTAGCGCAGATCGAATACGCCGCCCGGCAACTCGATGTGGATCTGACGTGGTACTCCGATCACTGGGTTGCTCATCTGCGCTACGCGGGCCGACAACAGCATCTGGTCGGGTACGCCTTTCCGCTCAACGACTTGTCCGCGGCGCACCTCGCCGACGACAAGGTGGCCACCTCGGTGGTGCTCGCACGCGATGGTGTACCGCACATCCATCACGAACTGCTGTGGGTCGCCGCCGAGGCCGAGTTCGAGGTCGGCGCGTTGGCGGTATTGGATCGGGTGCCGGTGCCGCTGGTGGTCAAACCGTGTACGGGCCGGGGAGGTCTGGACGTGTTCCGGGCGACGTCGGTGTCCGGATATCTGACGGTGGTCAGAGCGCTCGCGCGTGCGCACCGGACGTTGGCGGTGTGTCCGTTGGTCGCGATCGAGCGGGAATTTCGGGTGATCTATCTGCGGGGCGGTGCCGAGCTGATCTTCGAGAAGGTGCGGCCGGACGGGCACCGCGACTGGCGGCACAATCTCGAACACGGCGCGGTTCCGGTGGTTGTGGACGACTCCGCGACATGTGCGGCGTTGGCCGCGTTGGCGAAGCAGGCCGCGACGGCATTGGGCATCTCGTTCGCATCGATCGATATCGTGCAGTCCGATCGAGGACTCGAAGTGCTCGAGCTCAACAGCGGGGTCAGTCTCGAATACTTCAGCCGATCCAACGCGGAACACTTCCAGTTGGCGGCCGAAGTGTACCGTCGGGCCCTGCAAGCCTGCCTCGATTGCTGAGGGCATCGTATCGAGACATATTCGGTCCAGCGCTGCTCCCCACTTGAACACTAATTATGTTGTGGGACAACGAAACCTACAATGGCCACACGATAGGTGTCGGATGGTCTGCCGCAGCTTGCCGGCAGCGGGCGGGCCAGCGCCTGTCGCGTTCGCCGGCGACCGCCATCGCCGGATTTCCTCGCACGAATTTCAGTGACGGCCGCACGCTGTCCGAGTACGCCGGGAGAACCAATGCGTCGCCCCCTATCCACCGCATTCACCGCCTCATTCGCCGCAGCGACCGCCGTCGCCGCGAGTATGGGCCTGGGCACACCCTTCGCCTTCGCCTCCGCCACCGCGACCCCACCCGTCGTTGTCTCCGGTCCCACCCCGTTCGCCTCCGGCTGTAATGGCGCACCGCAGACGGGGACCAACTACCCCAACACCAAGGTCGAGCCACAAATCGCGATCAATCCGACCAATCCGAACAATATCGTCGCCGGCTACCAGCAGGATCGGTGGTCCGATGGCGGCGCCAACAGCGATATGGCCGGTGTCTCCCATGACGGCGGAGCGACCTGGAAGCAAGTCGTCATCCCGCACATCACCCACTGCGCCGGTGGCAATGCGAGCAACGGCGGCGACTACGAGCGCGCCACCGACCCCTGGGTCACCTTCGCACCCGACGGGACGTTGTATTACGTCTCGCAGCCACTCAACAGCTCCAACCCGAACAACGGGATGTCTGTCAGCAGGTCCACCGACGGCGGCGACACCTGGAGCGACCCCATCTCCCTCATTGCGGACACCGCGGCCGGTGTGCTCAACGACAAGGTCTCGATCACCGCCGACCCCGCCGATGCGCATTACGTCTACGCCACCTGGGATCGGCTCTCGACCTCCAAAGCCAACCGCAGTGCCGCGGAGGCGTTGCACGAACGGGCGCAGGCGAGCAGCGGCCCCACGATGCTCGCCCGTACCACCGACGGTGGCGCGACCTGGTCCACGACAACCATTTTCGACCCCGGTCAGAATGCCCAGACCATCGGCAATCAGATCGTGGTGCTGCCCAACGGAACCCTGGTCGACGTCTTCGACCTGATCTCGAACGGGAGCACCAGCATCGCGATCATCACCTCGACCGATCACGGAGCCACCTGGTCCGGACCCACCACTGTCGACCAGGTGCAGGAGGGCGGCGTCACCGACCCCAACACCGGTGCCACGATCAGGACCGGCGGCGGTATCCCAGAGATCGCCGTCGACTCCCGCACCGGGGCGTTGTATGTGACCTGGCAGGACAACAGGTTCAGCGGTGGCGACCACGACGGCATCGCCTTCTCGAAGTCCACCGACAACGGAGCGACCTGGTCCGACCCCATCGAGGTCAACACAACCACGAACACTCCTGCCTTCACCCCGACCGTGCGCGCCGGAGTGAACGGATCGATCGCCGTGTCCTACTACGACTTCCGCAACCTCGCCGCGGACAACACAACGACCCTGCCCACGGACTACTGGCTGGTGACTTCCTCCGACGGCGGGGCGACCTGGTCCGAAACTCATATCGCCGGTTCGTTCGACATGTTCACCGCCCCGAACGCCGAAGGTTACTTCCTCGGTGATTACGACGGACTCGCCGCAACCCCAACCGGCTTCCGCCCATTGTTCGCAGCGACCAACGACCAGAATCTCGACAACCGCACCGATATCTTCACCGCGACCGCCGACAGTACGACGATCACCAGATGAGCTCCGCCGCAATGCTTTTCGATCACTGCCGTTGCGGGAACCGCGTATCGGGCAAGGGCCGGCCGAGATCGCTGTGTGCTCGGCCGGCCCTCACCTGTGAGAGTGCTACTGCGGCATCTCTCCTACGGTCACGGCCGTGTCGATGAGCCCGAACACCTCACCCTGCGGCGCCGCGACCATCGCCATCCGGCCGACCGGCGAATCCGAGGCGGGCATGACGACCGTCGCGCCGAGCTCGGAGGCCCGCGCCACCCCGGCATCGACGTCGTCGAACTGGAACCAGGTCAGCCAGTGGCTGGGCACCGGCTCGACCGGCATCACGGTGTCGTCGTTCATGCCGCCCGCGGGCTGTTCGCCGCCGCGTGGAGTGAACATCGCGTAGATCATGGTCTTGCCGTCGCCGACGTCGGTGTAGGTGAAGCCGAAGGTGTCGGCGTAGAACTTCTCGGCGGCGGCGAGATCCCGGGTGTGCAGCTCGTTCCAGCAGTAGGAGCCGTGTTCGTTGTGGACTGCGGCGCCGTTGTGCGCGCGAGCCTGCCAGACGCCGAACACCGCGCCGACGGTGTCCACGCCGATGAACATACGTCCCGCGTCGAGCACATCGAACGGAGGCGTGAGCACCTGGCCGCCGGCGGCGGACACCTTTCCGGCGACCGCGTCGGCATCGTCGGCGGCGAGGTAGGTGGTCCACACCGAGGGCATCCCGGCCTGCGGTTTGGGGCCGATCCCGGCGACCGCGTTCCCGCCCTTCATCCCCATCAGGTAGCCACCGGCGTCCTCCTCGCCACCTTCGATGGTCCAATCGAACAACGCGGCATAGAACTCGCTCGCCTTGACCGGGTCGTCGACCTGGCAGTCCACCCAACAGGGGGTACCTTCCGGCCACGGTGTGGAACGTACAGGCATCGGTCTCTCCGTTCTGTGCTAGCGGTTGCCCGGTTATCAGCTGCTCGCGACCACAAGCGGACCAACCGCCGACCTCCCACCCGCGGCCGAAGGTGGCCGACGACCGAGGCGCTGCTCATAATCACTGCCCTTGCGCTCAGGCGGCCTCGGCAAACGATCCGTCGTGCACCGAACCCCAACTGGACCAACCGTTTTCGACTGATCTTCCGTGAATAACGCATGACGTGACGATCATGCGGGTGACACCATCGCCTCCCGACATGGCCACAAGCTTCCGCAACGGAGAACCCGCAATCCGACCGCCAGGGCATCGCATCCGGAGGCCGAGCCGATTACTGGCTCGAACCGGAACGGCAGCATCTTTGATTAGACATGACCTCGAGGTGTGTCCGCACAGGATTCGTCGATCCGATGGGCAATCCGCCGGACAACTCATGTTGCCCAACCGATCACGCCGCGATCCGCCTGCGTCTTCGTGACGGACGCGTAGGTCGTCTGCGATGCGCCGTCTCACCCGCGGCAAGTGGCGGTGGCGCCGATGCCTGTGTGCGTCCACGTCTGAGGAGGTCGAGAACTGTTGTGGCACTGCTGAATACGCGTGAGTCGTCAGAAATTCGGTGGTCGGATCGGTGATCGGTTGGTCACACTGCAACCGTGGTGGTGACGGAAAGAGCTGGGCGGGCGGCGATCCGGGCTCAGGCGACCGGGTGGTGTTTGACGTCGTGGGTGTTGTTCGCGAGTTCCGGGCCGTTGGCCAAGGCGGTGATGGGGGCGGGTTGGTCGCCTGCGGCGGTGACTTCGGTGCGGATCGCGTTGGCCGCGGTGTTGCTGGTACCGGTGGTGGCGGTGTTGCGGCCCCGGGCGCTGCGCTTTCGGCGTACCGATTTGTGGCTGCTGCTCGGCTACGGGGTGCTTGGTGTCGCGGGGGTGCAATTGTTGTTCTTCGTTGCGGTGGCGCGGGTTCCGGTTGGGGTGGCGATGGTGTTGGTGAATCTCGCGCCCGCGCTGGTCGCGCTGTGGGTGCGGGTGGTGCGGCGCACGCGGCTGCCGGGGTGGGTGTGGTTCGGTATCGGATCGGCGGTGGCCGGATTGGCCTTGGTCGCGCAGATTTGGCGTGACGGCGAGCTGGACATGCTCGGTGTCGCAGCCGGTTTGGGTTCGGCGATCTGTTCGGCCGGGTACTTTCTGCTCGGCGAGCACGGTGCGAACAGGCATGACCCGGCGGGGCTGACCGCGGTCGGGTTGGCCGTCGGCGCGGTGGTGATGGCGGTGTTCACCCCGCCGTGGACGTTGCCCGGGGAGCTGCTCACCGCCTCGGCTGTGCTGGGTGGCGTTGATATGCCTGTGTGGCTGGTGCTGCTGGTTCTGGCCGTGGTGGGTACCGCGCTGCCCTATCTGGTGGGGCTGCGGGCGCTGCGTGATCTACCCTCGGCGCCGGCGAGCGTGCTGGCCGTGGCGGAACCTCTGGTCGCGGCGGTGCTGGCGTGGCTGCTGCTCGGCCAGTCGCTGGGTGTTGCGCAGATGGTCGGTGCGGTGGTCATGGTGTTCGGCGCGCTGCTGGTGCAACTGAGCATGCCGGAGACCGCGGTCCCGGACCGCTGATCCGGTCTCAGCAACGATCGGAACATGCTGGGGCATCGGTGATTTCACCGCATGCGGGGGTGAGGTAGGTGTTGGCGAGCCCGCGGATCACGGCGACGGCCGCTTCGCGCAGGTCGGCGGGGGCCAGGATCTCCACGCCCGCGCCGAGGGAAAGTAGTTGGCCCAGTGCGCGTTCGGTGGATTCGATGGGGATGACGGCGCGGTACCAGCCGTATTCGTCGGGGGTGAGCGCGGTGTGTTCGACGGCGGCGGTCATGAGCGGGTCGAGGACGTCGGGGAGGCGGCGCAGTGCGTCGGGGGACAGGCGGACGATGGCCTGGCCCGTCCGGCGGCGGGTATCGAGGTCTGAGAGGAGGGTGTGCCAGTAGTCGGTGAGTTCGAAATCGGTTGGGCGGTCGAAGGTTTCGGTGAGGGTGTCGAGCCGGAGGATGCGCGAGACGCGGTAGGTGCGGATATGTTCGGTCTGCTGTTCGGTGTGCCGGGCGACGAGGTACCACAGGCCGGCCTTGGCGACGATGCCGTAGGGGGCGACGGTGCGGGTGACGACGGTCTGGTCGGCCCATTGGCGGTGGTAGCGCATGGTGAGCAGGTGTTGGTTCCAGACGGCGTCGGCGACGGTGGGCAGGAACGGTACCTCTTCGGATTCGCTGTACCAGGGGAGCCGGTCGATGAGGAAGCGTTTGGCGATGCGGTCGGCGCGGTCGCGCAGTTCGGGTGACAGGGCGGCGGTGAGTTTGAGCCGGGCGGTGGTGACGGCGTCGCCGAGGCCGAGATCGGCCGCGGTTTTGGGTAATCCGGTGAGGAACAGGCTCTGTGCCTCGTCGGCGGTGAGGCCGGTGAGTTTGGTGCGGTATCCGTCGAGGATCTGGTAGCCGCCGTCCTTGCCGGGTTCGCCGAAGAGGGGTACGCCGGAGGCGCTGAGCGCGTCGATGTCGCGGTAGATGGTGCGGACCGAGACCTCGAGGTGTTCGGCGAGTTGGGCGGCGGTGAGCCTGCCGCGGGTTTGCAGGAGCAGGAGGATGGAGACCAGTCGGCTGGCGCGCACGTCCGAATTCTTCCAGCGACCACTGACAGAAGATGTCAGTGAGTGCCGATTACCTTCGCTCGGTGACTATTTCCCAAGTGCATGAGGACGCTGATCTGTTCTTTTCGACCACCAGCGCCCCGGAATCCGAAGAATCCGACCGATCTGTCACCGAACGCCCGGTGCTGTCGCTGCTGAATTGGCTGTTCGACGACCCGAGCAGGCGCTACCGGGTGCGCCCCGGCTTCGAAGTCGATGCCGCGCCACGTAATTGGCCGCGATGAGGGCGAGGTGGGAGCCCGGAGTGCGCGCCGACGCGGTGCACACGCGGCAATCGACTTCGCGCGTTGTCTATCGCCTACGCGGGAAGCTGAAGGTTGCGCGGGAACGGCGTCGTCCGCGTTGGTGGGCGGGAGTGGGCCTGGAATCCCGGAGATCAGACCGGTCGGTTGGTGAATTGGCTGGATGGGAGCTGTTTTTCGGTCTGGGCGGGCATCCGTGAGTGATGGTGCTCTCACCGGGGCGCGCCGAGACCCTGCCCGGCCTGTGGTTCTGTCAATATCGTGCCCATGGTGTCGAATCCGCTGCCCGCGTTCGCTCGGCGGCTCGCGCAGCAACCGTGGGTGATGAGCATGTCGCCGGTGGTGGTGCCCGCCGAGCGGTTGATCCGGCGGTTGACCGGTGGACGGATGGGTGTGCTCGATCTGGCGGGGCTGCCGTCGATCGAGATCACCGTGCGCGGCCGCAAGACCGGGACGCCGCGGACCACCTCGCTGCTGTACGTGCCGAACGGCGAGGCGTTCGTGGTGATCGGCTCCAACTGGGGTAGCCCGAAACATCCGGCGTGGTCGGCGAATTTGCGCGCCGCGTCGACGGCGACGGTGCGGCACGGCGGCGAGCGGTTCCCGGTGCGGGTCGCCGAGGCGACCGATGTGGATCGCAAGCGGCTGTGGGATCTGGCGGTGGAATTCTGGCCCGGCTACGAGATGGAGTACGCGCTGTCGGGTTTCCGTGAGTTCCGCATCTTCGAGCTGCGCCGAATCGAGGACTGAATTCTGTTGCGGCTCAACCGATTCGGTCGAAGGGTTCGATGTCGACGACGACCGGTTTGGAGTTGATGTACGTGTCGAGGTCGGGGAGGTTCCATTCCTCGCCGGGCCGGATGCGGTGGAAGCGGAAGGTCGCGTTGGTGTCGTTGGCGTCGATGATGAACCGCACCCCGATTCGCGGCACCAGCGTGTAGACCTGGCGGGCGAGCGTGCGGGCCAGCGCGATTCCGTGTTGTAGCAGGACGCGCTGATCGGCCTCGGCGATGATCGGGCGTCCGTTGTGGTGGCCGACGGTGACCGGGACGAAATCCTCGAGATGTAGCAGGCTGGCCGCGCATTCCCAGCCGGTGAGGTCGAAGTGTTCGCGGGCGGATTTGTCGACGACGGCGCTGGAATCGGCCCAGGTGATCACGTCGTCGTGCTGGCTGAAACCCGATTCGACGTGTGGCCGTAGTTCGGCGGCCAGACCCGCCGGGGGTTCCAGACCGGTGAATCCGTCAAGTACGCCAAGAACTTTCACCGCGGCGTCGCTCATCTTCAACGTCAACACCGCTCAAGCGTGTCACGTGACAGGTCATCTCGCGGCCGAGTTGCCCACACTGCCGTGCGCGACGGGCGGGCCGAGCGCGCCGAAAAGGGTTGGTCGGGCTCGTCGCGGTCCGGATACGCTGCACGAATGCCCGAGGATATGACAGCGGACGCGGTGCGGATCGAGGAGTACGACGGGGACCGCGGCCGGATCGAATGGCTGATGCGGTTGGCCGAGGAATCCGATCAGATGCTCTACAGCTATCGCGACACCGGGCGGGTGTGGGTCGCGGTGACCGACGCCGGGGAGATCGTCGGTCAGTTGCTGGCCGCGCCCGAGGCGGACGGTGTGAGCTGGGAGATCGTCAACCTGGGTATTGCGGAACCGTTGCGCGGCAAGGGAATCGGGCGGCGGATGGTCGAGCTGGCGATCGCCGAGGCGGGTAAGGCGGGGATGAGCCGGGTCGAGGTGGCAACGGCGGCAACCGATATCGGCAATCTGCGGTTCTATCAGCGCTGCGGGTTCCGGATGAGCCGGATCGTGCGCGACGCGTTCGGCGCGCACACCGGTTATCCGGAATGGATTGATGTGGACGGGATTCCGCTGCGCGACCAGGTGTGGTTCGATATGGAGCTCTGAGTCAGGGGCGCAGTTCGCCCGATCCGCGTACCAGCAGTCGTGTCGGCACGATCGTGTGCCGGGGTGGTCCGGCGTCGCCGTCGAGGCGTGCGAACAGGAGTTCGGCCGCGGCCCTGCCGATCGCCGCGGGATTCTGGGCGACGGCGGTGAGCGCGGGATCGAGTAGTTCGGCCAGCGGCAGATCGTCGAATCCGACTACGGCGACCCGGTTTTGGCGGCCACGGCGCTGCACGGCGCGCAGCACGCCGATGGTGATCAGGTTCTGTCCGCTGAACAGCGCGGTGGGCGGGTCCGCCGCGTCGAGGAGTTCGCCCGCGGCGCGTTCGGCGGACTCGATGCAGCGCAGGTCGTGCCGGATCAGTGTGGGGTCGAGGGCAATCGCGTTGCGCGCCAAGCCTTCCACGTAACCGGCGTAGCGTTCGGCGGCGGTCCGGATGGTGTGCAGGTCGCCGAGGAAGGCGATGCGGCGGTGCCCGTGCGCGGCCAGGTGGCCGGTGGCGGTGGCGGCGCCGTCGCGGTTGTCGACGGTGACGCTGTCGAGGCCGGCGCCGTCCTCGGCCCGGTCGACCAGTACGACGGGGGTGCCGCGGCGCTGTTCGTGCAGCAGCAACGGGTATTCGTCGCCGACGGGCATCACGATGAGTCCGTCCACCCGCCGCGACAGCAGCGCGTCGAGCACCTGGCGCTGGCGGGCCGGGTCCTCGTCGCTGCTCACCGCGAACACCAGGGTTCCGCGTTCGTGGGCGAAGTCCTCGACGGCCCGATGTAGTTGGGAGGCATAGGGATTGGCGACATCCATCAGGACGAGACCGATTGCGGCGGTTTTGCGGTCCAGGCCGCGCAGCGTGCTCGCGGCCAGGTTGTGCCGGTAGTCGAGCATGGTCACCGCGTCGGTGACGCGGCGGGTGAGCGCGGCCGAGACGCCGGGCTCGCCGCGCACCACCCGGGATACGGTTTTGATGCTCACCCCGGCCAGTGCCGCGACATCGCGCATGGTGGCGCCCCTGCGGCCTGACAACGCTGCCTCCGAATCGGCCGACGCCGACATCGCCTACCTCGCTTCACACACGCCATAAAGCTGGTCAATACCGGTGTTTCGCGGCCCTGGACATGAGCCACGTCACATTCTATGGTTCTGACAACGTTGTCTTCTATGACCGTTTTTCAGGAGTACGCCGATGTTCTCGCAACACCCCATCGGCCGCACCGCACGCCTGGCCGGCGTCGGGATCGCGGTCACCGCACTGGCCTTCGCCGCGACCGCCTGTGGTAGCGGATCGAAATCCGATTCGGGTCAGGTGGTGGTCGGTTTGATCACCAAGACCGACACCAACCCCTTCTTCGTGAAGATGAAACAGGGCGCGCAGAAGGAGGCCGACGCGGCCGGGGTGAAATTGCTGACCGCCGCCGGGAAGTTCGACGGCGACAACGCCAGCCAGGTCACCGCCATCGAGAACATGGTGAACGCGGGCGCGAAGGGCATCCTGATCACCGCGAGCGATACCAAGGCGATCGTTCCCGCCGTCACCAAGGCGCGCGCGAAGGGCGTCGAGGTGATCGCGCTGGACACGCCGACCGATCCGCAGAGCGCGGTCGATGCGCTGTTCGCCACCAACAATTTCACCGCCGGCCAGCTGATCGGCAAATACGCCAAGGCCGTCGAGGGCGACAAGCCGGTGAAGATCGCGATGATCGACCTGAATCCCGGTGTCACGGTAGGTGTGTTGCGGCACAACGGTTTTCTGACCGGATACGGTGCGGCGCAGGCCACCCAGGAGATGAAGGAAGACGTGTCCGCGCCGAATGTGGTGTGCGCGCAACCGGCCGAGGGCGATCAGGCGAAGGCGCAGTCGGCGATGGAGACCTGCCTGCAGAAGGATCCGGGCGTCAACGTCGTCTACACCATCAACGAGCCGTCGGCGCTCGGTGCGTACACCGCGCTGAAGACCGCGGGCAAGGAGAAGGATGTGCTGATCGTCTCGGTCGACGGCGGCTGCTCCGGGGTGAAGGCGGTGCAGGACGGCAGGATCGCGGCCACCTCCCAGCAGTATCCGCTGCTGATGGCGAGCAAAGGTGTGCAGGCGGTGGTCGATTTCGCGAAGAACGGTAAGAAGACCTCCGGATACACCGATACCGGCGTCAACCTGATCACCGGGAAACCGCAGGCGGGCGTGGAGTCCAAGGACGTGCAGTACGGCCTGGACAACTGCTGGGGCTGATGAGAATGGCTGCAGCGCAGAATGATTCGGCGGAGGTGGCGGTGACGCGGCCCGGCGCAGGGGCCTCCGCCGTCGCGGGCCGGTTGACGTTCGCGAAAATCCTTGCCCTGCCCAATATCGGCCCCATCCTGGCGATCGTGATCGCGGTGGCGTTCTTCGCCGCGCGCTCGGACCGATTCCTCACCGGCGGCAACTTCTCGCTGATCGTGCAACAGGTGATGGTGGTCGGTACGTTGGCGATCGGGCAGACGCTGATCATCCTGACGGCCGGAATCGATCTGTCCAACGGTGCGGTGATGGCGCTCGGCAATATCGCGATCACCAAACTCGCGGTCGATTCCGGGTTGCCGCCGCTGGTGGCGATCGCGCTCGGATTGGCGTTGACGGCCGGATTCGGTTTGCTGAACGGCACTTTGGTGAGCTGGGTGAAGCTGCCGCCGTTCATTGTCACCCTCGGCACCTACGGGATCGCGTTCGCGCTCACCCACATCTATTCGCAGGAACAGACGATTTCGGGGCTGCCGGGCGCGTTGACGTTCTTCGACAAGACCTTTCCGCTCGGCGACACCGACATCACCTACGGGTCGGTGATGATGCTGATGCTGTTCGCCATCGCCTGGTATGTGCTGCGGCTGACCGCGGCCGGGCGGCACGTGTACGCGGTCGGCAACAATCCGGAGGCGGCGCGGCTCACCGGAATCGACACGCGCCGAGTACTTCTCGGCGTATACACCGCGGCGGGACTGATCTACGGCGTCGCGGCCCTGCTGCTGGTGGCCCGCACCGGGGTAGGCGACCCGAACGCGGGCCAAACCGACAACCTCGACTCGATCACCGCCGTAGTGCTCGGCGGCACAAGCCTTTTCGGTGGCCGGGGCAGCGTGATCGGCACCCTGCTCGGCGCGTTGATCGTCGGCATCATCCGAAACGGGCTGCAGCTGATCGGGGTGGCCTCGATCTATCAGACGCTGATCACCGGCATCCTGGTGATCGCGGCCGTCGCCATCGACCAGCTCAACCGCAGGAGGCAGAAGTGAGCGCGACTCCGGTGCTGCAGGCGAAGCGTCTGGTGAAACGCTACGGGCACGTCACCGCGCTGGACGGCGCGGATTTCGAGCTCTACCCCGGCGAGATCCTCGCCGTCATCGGCGACAACGGTGCCGGGAAATCGACGCTGATCAAGGCGCTGTCCGGGGCGATCGTCCCGGACGAGGGCGAAATCCTGTTGGACGGCAAGCCCGTTCGCTTCCGCAGCCCCATCGATGCGCGCCGGGCGGGCATCGAAACCGTCTATCAGGATCTGGCCGTCGCACCCGCGCTCGATATCGCCGAGAACCTGTTCCTGGGCCGGGAGATCCGCCGCCGCGGCGTGCTCGGTACGGTTTTCCGGATGCTGGACAAGAAACGCATGCTCGCCGAATCCCAGGCGCATATGGAGAATCTGAAGATCGGCATCCGGTCCATGAAACAGGATGTGGAAACCCTGTCGGGCGGGCAGCGTCAGGGCGTCGCGGTGGCGCGCAGCGCGGCCTTCGCCCGGCATGTGGTGATCATGGACGAACCGACCGCCGCGCTCGGCGTCAAGGAAACCGGGATGGTGCTCGACCTCATCCGCGAGGTCCGCGACCGCGGGCTGCCGGTCATCGTGATCAGCCACAACATGCCCAACGTCTTCGAGATCGCCGACCGCGTGCACATTCAGCGGCTCGGGCGGCGGGTCGCGGTGATCCGGCCGCACGAACACTCCATGTCCGACGCGGTCGCCATCATGACGGGGGCGATGGCGGGCACCGAAGTCGACGGTCACGGTGTCTGAACCGCGCGGCGTCATCGCCGTCGCCGGTGAGGCGCTGGTCGACCTGGTGCCCGCGGGCCCGCCCGACCAGTTCCATGCCGCGCCCGGCGGCAGCCCCGCCAATGTCGCGGTGGGGCTGGCCCGTTTGGGGGTCCCGGCGCGGATGCTGGCCCGCATCGGCACCGATCTGCTCGGCCGCCGCATCCGTAAACACCTGTCGAGCAACGGAATCGACCTCGATCATGCGGTCGCGGCCACCGAACCGTCCTCGCTGGCGCTGGTGGACCTCGCACCGGACGGCGGCGCCGACTACGACTTCCGCATCGACGGCACCGCCGACTGGCAGTGGACCGACCGCGAACTGGCCACCGCGCTGGACGGCAATGTCGTTGCGCTGCACACCGGTTCGCTGGCGCTGGTACTGCCGCCGGGCGCGGACGCGCTGATGCGGCTCGTCACCCGCGCCGAATGCACCATCTCCTACGACCCGAACTGCCGACCCCTGCTCACCGACCGCGCCGACATGCTCGCCCGCGTCGAACGGATGCTTCCGTTGGCCGACGTCGTCAAAGCCAGCGCCGAGGACCTGGCCTGGCTGTATCCCGGGCGTGCGGTGGAAGACGTGCTGCGCGAATGGGTTTCGCGTGGACCCGCGGTCGTGGTGCTGACGCTCGGCGGTGACGGCGCCATCGGGATGACCGCCGAGGGTGCCGAACCGGTGCGTTGTCCGGGGCGTGCGGTGCGGGTGGTGGACACCGTGGGCGCCGGTGACGCGTTCACCGCGGGACTGCTCGCCGGGTTCAGACGCCGCGACCTGCTCGGCGTTGGTCGTCGAAATGCGTTGGGCGCGTTGGGGGACGGTGAGTTCGGCGCGGTATTGGAAGAGGCGGCGTTGATCGCGGCGATCACCTGCACCCGGCGTGGTGCGGATCCGCCCACGTTGGCGGAGTTGGGGCAGTGATGGTTGGGGGCGCTGCGGCGACTGGATCGCCTGAGGTAGGTGTGGGGGCTGGTTGGCCGGGGGTACCGCGCTGACTTGGCGGTTGGGCTGCGTGTTGGGAGTGATCGGTGCGTCGTATGGTGGTCGCGTCGCCACGACGACGGAATCGCCCGAGATAGGCGCGGGGTTCGTTGGCAGGCGGGGTCTCGTTCCCGCCAAATGGGACCGGGTCGGCCGTGACCCGTTCGTCGATAGCGCCGCACCCCGTCCCTATTCGGCACACCCCGTACAACGAATGTGCGGTTCGAAGACGGGGTGCGGCAGCCTTTATTCACCTTTGAACACGTAGGTAATCCGTTCCGGCGCATCAATTGGCTTCCCGCACACGCTCTTGCATGCGCGCGAAACTGAAACCTACGCGGGAACAGTGGCATCCGAGGCGAGAACCGAAACGCCGCTTGCCGACGCACCACGCACCTACCTGGGGCGATTCAGCCGTCGTAGCGACGTGACCCGAGACCCGACCTACCGATCACTCCCAACCGCAGGCGGAATCCACCGAGCACAACCTCTGAACGGCCCACGATGTCGGCAAGCGGTGATGGTCGAACGACAGCACAACGGCAGTCGACCCGCACCACCGGGCGGGTTCGGTGATCCGGCAGAATACTGGGTGGCAGAAGGGATCGGATCATGCTTGGCAGAATCGCGTTGGCACAGGTGAACAGCACCGCCGATCCGGGCGAGAACCTGGGCGTGGTGCGGGAGTACACGGGGCGGGCCGCGGCGGCGGGGGCGCGGCTGGTGGTGTTCCCGGAGGCGATGATGCGGCGGTTCGGCGGCAATCTCGCCGCGGTCGCCGAACCCGTCGACGGGCCGTGGGCGGACGCGGTGCGGCGGATCGCCGAGGAGGCCGCGGTCACGGTGGTCGCGGGCATGTTCACCCCGGCCGAGGACGGGCGGGTGCGCAATACCCTGCTCATCACCGGCGGCGGCGTCGACACCCACTACGACAAGATCCACCTCTACGACGCGTTCGGGTTCACCGAATCGGCCACCGTCGCCCCGGGCGAGCATCCGGTGCTCGCCGAAATCGCCGGAACCACAGTGGGTTTCGCCACCTGCTACGACATCCGGTTCCCCGGGCTGTTCCAGCGGCTCGCCGCCGACGGCGCCGACCTGATCGTGGTCGCCGCGTCCTGGGGTGACGGGCCGGGCAAGGTGGACCAGTGGCGGCTGCTGGCCCGGGCCCGCGCCCTCGACGCCACCGCCCTCGTCGCGGCCTGCGGTCAGGCGCGGCCCGCCACCGTCAGCAACCCCACCGCCCCACTCGGGGTCGGCCACAGCGCCGTCATCGGATCCGGCGGCACGGTACTCGCCGAACTCGGCCCCGACCCGGACCTGCTGATCGCCGACATCGATCCCGGTCAGGTCGACGACTGGCGCAAAACCCTTCCCGTGCTGGCGAACCGGCGCTACTGAAACGGTTCGACCGGCTGTCGCACTCGGGCCGTCTCGCGGCAATCGCATTCGATACTCCGTGAGCGGGCCGCACCGATACCGGTTCGGCATCGGTGCGGAAAACCGTGTGCGAACCGGCCGCGGCGTGGATGCTGAACTACGGCAGGCGATCCGGCTCGCGGCAGAAGGGTGACGAGATGACGCCGACCCCGGTGAAAGAGGACAGGTTCTCGTTCGGGTTGTGGACGGTGGGCTGGCAGGGCCGCGACCCGTTCGGGGATCCGACCAGGCCCGCGCTGGATCCGGTTGCGGCGGTGCACCGGCTGGCCGAACTCGGCGCTTACGGCATCACGTGCCACGACGACGACCTGATCCCGTTCGGCGCGACCGCCGCGCAGCGGGACCGGATCGTCGAACGGTTCCGCAAGGCGCTGTCGGAGGCCGGGCTGGTGGTGCCGATGATGACGACGAACCTGTTCACCCACCCGGTGTTCAAGGACGGCGGATTCACCGCGAACGACCGCGACGTGCGGCGGTTCGCGCTGCGAAAGGTGTTGCGCAACATCGAACTCGCCGCCGAACTCGGGGCAGGCACCTACGTGCTGTGGGGCGGGCGCGAAGGCGCGGAATACGATGCCGCCAAGGATGTGCGGGCCGCGTTGGACCGCTACCGTGAGGCGCTGAACACGCTCACCGCCTTCGTGCTCGACCGCGGCTACGACATCCGATTCGCGATCGAACCGAAACCGAACGAGCCGCGCGGCGACATCCTGCTGCCGACGATCGGGCATGCGCTGGCTTTCGTTGCGACACTGGACCATTCGGAGCTGGTCGGGTTGAATCCGGAGGTCGGGCACGAGCAGATGGCCGGGCTCAACTACACCCACGGCATCGCGCAGGCGCTGTGGCACGGCAAACTGTTCCACCTGGACCTCAACGGTCAGCGCGGCGTGAAATACGACCAGGACCTGGTATTCGGTCACGGTGACCTGCTCAACGCCTTCGCCCTGGTCGACCTGCTCGAACACGGCGGCCCAGGCGGCGGCCCCGCCTACCACGGCCCCCGCCACTTCGACTTCAAACCCGCACGCACCGAGGACATTTCGGGAGTCTGGGCGGCCGCGGCCGCGAATATGCGCACCTATCTGCTGCTGCGCGAACGCGCCACCGCGTTCCGCGCCGACCCCGATGTGCGGCAGGCGCTTTCGCTGGCCCAGGTGGACGAACTGAACCGGCCGACACTGACATCGACCGAAACCGCGCAAGATCTATTGTCCGACAAGGGAATCGACGCCTTCGACCCGGACGCCGCCGGCACCCGCGGCTGCGGCTTCGTCGCACTGAACCAACTCATGGTCGAACACCTGATGGGCGCCCGCTGAACCCGGTGCGATGCCGTAACGATATTGCGGCTGTGCGGGTTTCGTCGTAGGTCAGCTGATAACGAAGGCGGGAGACCGAGCGACTCGGCCTGTGAACGGACTGGCGATGGAGGGTCCGATGGCCGAGAATGTCGCGTCGATACGCCGCTGGTTTCGGTGGGCGATCGTGGTCGCTCGCATAGTGATGAATGTTCTGTGCGTGGCTGTGTTCCTCGTAGGCATGGCTGGGGTCGGCGCAGTGGTGGCCTTCGTGTATATGTCTGATTCGAGCCTGTATCGCCGGAGTGATGAGCCGGGCTCGGATATGAGGCCGATGACTGTGCCGCGGACAGAGCCGTTCCCATCGCCCACCACGATCACCCCGCAGACCGCTGAGCCGACAGGTCGGTGAAGTCGAAGAACTCGAGCTGCCGGGAGACGGAACCTAACTCGAAACCAGGCCCCGCACAGTCGGTTCCGCGGCTTCGTCGCAGGGGTCGGGGCTGTCGAACAGGGCAGTAGACCGCGCCGGGGCGGTCCGGCAGAAGCCGGCGTCGTCGGACAGGCGGACCACGGCGGGCGGTTCGACCGGGAGACGCAGGCGCGCGCGGTCGATGTCGCGCGGATCCACCGGACGGAGGCGAGCGGTCCGGCCGCCGGGCTCCAGCGGCGGATCGGGAGGTGTCGAAGGGAACGGTGCCGAGAGCAGCGGGCGGTGTCCGACGCGGACCACGGTCTGCCGCTCGGCCCGGAACAGCAGGCCGCCGCGAGGCCATTCGAAGGCGAGGATTCGACCCGTGAGCGCAACTTCCAGGGGCAGGTAGGCGCTGCCGTACAGGTAGGGATCCGGGCTGGACAGGGCGTGAAAACCGCAGGTGCAGTTGGGATCCGGGGCGCGGTGGTCGCGCCGCAGCCCACATTCGGCGATTGCGTCGGCCGGATAAGGTCCGCCTCGGGTGGCCGGGACGAATCGGTCCCCGGCCGGTCGTGCCACCTTGTACGCCCAGATCGCCCACAGCCCGTCGACGGTCTGCGTCAGCGCGGACGCCACAGCCTCCGGAACCACCGGGACGGTACTTGTCCCGGCCTCGAAATCCGCGAGCAGTCTTCCGCCTTCACACATGGTGCGTTACCTCGGTACGAATGCCGATTTGCCTGTGCCCGAGCGTACGCCCGTATCCACCACCAACGCGAGCATCAGCCAAATCCGAGCGAATCTCGCCACCACCGGAACGAGACACTCGTCCCGCCATCCGAGGCACTACGGCCCAGCGAATCGACCGTTCCGCATCAGGACAAGTGCGCACATGACTGGTGACGTAGCGGTATTGCTTCTGTGCGGTATTCGCCCGCCGCCGGTGTGGGGTATCGGCGAGAACTGATGCCGGGCAAGTGCGGCCCGCCCGTAGGGTTGGTGTTGTGGCGGAACAGGATTGGTATTGCGATGAGGTCATTCCCCGTGTGATCGACGTCGATGTTGTTGTCGAGACGGATCATGTGCTGGCCTTTCGGCCACCGATTCAAGGGTTTGGGACCGAGCATGTGATCGTGGTGCCGAAACGTCACGTCCGGTCGCTGCTCGAGCTCGATCCAGAGCTTGGGGCTCATCTGCTGACGGTCGTCCAGGATGTTGCGCAGCGTGTTGTTGATGAGCATGGAGGCTGTCAGGTTCTGACCACTCTCGGCAGCGAACAACACAACCGGCACCTTCATCTGCATGTCGCTGCCGGTGACGGAGTAGCCCGGTTCGTTTCCCGGAATTAGTGCGCGCTCGGGCAGGCCGTATCGCGGCGACACGCTAGGGTTGCAATTGCTCGCAACCTGCGTCGTCGCCTCCATCGCGGCAATGTGCAGTGTTGCATTTAATGCAATTCATCCCAAAACCGCACTCACAGGCCGAGTTTCGTGACGGCGTTGTCCTCCAAGGGATTCGCGGTGCGTATATAACCGTGGACGGTGCGCGGATTGGACCAGCGGCCTTGGCGCATGATTTCGCGGTCACTGGCGCCGCCGAGGGCGGCCTGGGTGGCGAAACCTGCGCGCAGCGAATGGCCGGAGAACAGGTCGGGGTCCAGACCCGCCCGCGCCGCATAGCGTTTCACCAATTCGGCGACCGCGCGCCCGGACATGGGCCGCTCACCGATCGTGCCGTGCCGGTTGATCGTCGGAAACAGCGGCAGCTCAGGGTATTCGGCGAGCACGCTGCCGGTGAATCCGTGACAGCGGTGGATCCCGGCGTCGACGGCCGGGGCCGTGGCCAGCCAGGTTCGCACACCGGATTCGCCTGCCGTGTCATGGATTTCCCGCAGCCGCAGCCAATCGGCGAACGCGCACACCGGGCAGGTGGACGGGCGGCGGCCGCGGGGCAGCGCCACCCGCTGCTCGGCGACGCCGGTCGGGTCGGTCTTGGTCGACGGCAATCGCACCAGCAGCACCGGCTCGCCGGTCCGGTGCTCGACGCTCACCTCGATATCCGAAATCCGCAGTCCGGCAAGCTCACTGCGGCGCAGCGCACCCGCGAAACCGATCAGCAGCACCAGGGCGTCGCGCCGGCGCGCGGGTTCGGACGGCCACCCCGGATCCGGCAGACCCGCCAGCAATTGGTCCAGCGTGTGCAGCAGCACGGGGCGTTTGCGCGCGGGCCGGGCCCGGCGGCTGCGGCGGATGCCGCGCAGGGTCAACCGCACCACATCGGATCTGGTCGGCGATGGCAGACCGTTGGCGGCGTGCACCGCGGCGATGGCGGCCGCCTTGCGTTCCAGCGTCGCCGGGCTGAACGCCCATTCGCCGCCCTCTCGGCGCGCGTCGGCGGCCGCCGCGAGATACACCGCGACATCCAGGGCGTCGGCGGGCAGTGCGCGGCGTCCCTCGGCCGCGCACCAGGCCGACCAGGCCAGCCAATCGGTGCGGTAGGCGCGCACAGTATTCGCCGACTGCGACGCCTCCAGGTATCGGCTCAGTGCCCCCGCCTGCTCGTCGTCGAACCGGTCGCGCACCAGCCGCAGCGCCGCGGCGTCGACGAGGACGCTGCGCACCCCGTGCCGCAGCTGGGTGCGCACCGACTCCGGCACCGCGACCACCGCGGACCGCTCCGTCATCGCGCAACTCCCGTCGTCCAGCCGAAAACGTAAGCGTACGACAGGATCCCGCGCGAACCGCCGAACCGGGCGCCGGATGTCGCGCCCTCGCGGAAGTAGGGTCCGGCGCGGTGGCGGGAATCGCCGACACGGGTAGTGGCGAATGTTCAGCAATCGCCGGTAATCTCGGCCGAGGCTGGCGGTGATCCTTCCAGCCAGAAATGTTGCCGAGGATAGGGGATTCCGTGACCGCTGCCGGTCGTTCGATCGCGCTGGACCGCCGCACGTTTCTGCTCGCGCTGGGTGCGCTGCCCGTCTTCGCCGCGTGCGGCAAGGATGCCGCGCCCAAGCAGCTCACCGGACCCGACCTGAGCGGTGTGGATCCCGCGATCCGGCCGCAGGACGATCTCTACCGCAACGTCAACGGAAAATGGCTCGCCGAATACCAGCTGCCGCCGGATAAAACCCGCTATTCCACCTTCGATCAGGTCGCCGAGCTCGTGCGCGGGCAACTGCGGGCCATCGTGGAGGGTGCTGACCCGAAGGCGGGCACCACCGACCAGCAGATCCGCGACCTCTACGACGCGCGCATGGACACCGACACCGTCGAGAAACTCGGCCTCACCCCGCTGGCCGGGCTGTTCGGGAAGATCGACGGCGCCGCGACCAAACCCGGCCTGGCCAAGGTGATGGGTGAGCTACCGATCGCCGGGCTGATCGGGCTCGGCGTCGACGTCGACGCGAAGAATTCCACCGCCTACCTGCCCGTGATCGGCCAATCCGGTATCGGAATCGGCGAACAGTACTACCGCAAGCCGCAATTCGCCGACAAACTCGCCGCCTACCGCACCTACCTCGAGCGCCTCGCCACCGCCGCGGCCCTGCCCGACCCGGCGGCCCTCGTGGGCCGGGTGCTCGACCTGGAAACCAAGATCGCCGCCGCGTTCTGGGACAACGTCCGCCTGCGCGACGAGGACGCCCAGTACAACGTGCGCAGCTGGTCCGAATTGGTCGCGCTCGCACCGGAATTCGACTGGGCTGCGTGGCTGTCCGGCAAGACCGGCCGTCCGGCGGATCTGTTCGCGAAAGTGGTTGTGCACCAACCGTCGTTCGTCACCGCCGCCGGCGGGCTGTGGGCGCAGACCGATATCGCGGTGCTGCGCGACTATCTGCGCATCGTCCTGCTGCGTGATTTCGCGAAATACCTGCCGAAGGCGTTCGCCGACGCCGACTTCGAATTCAACGGCAAGGTGATGAGCGGACTGCGCGAGCAGCCGGAACGCTGGAAACAGGCGATCGACACGGTCAGCCAGAAGCTCGGCCAGCCGCTGGGGAAACTGTATGTGGCCAAACACTTTCCGGCCGACGCCCGGGACCGCGCAAAGGAAATGGTCGCCGACATCATGGCCGCCTACCGGGACAATTTCACCAACTCCACCTGGATGAGCCAACCCACGCGCGACGCCGCCATCGCCAAACTCGGCAAGATCGACACCAAGATCGGCTACCCCGACAAGTGGATCGACTACTCGGCGGTGCGCATCACCAAGGGCAAACTCATCGAATCCATCCGCGAGATACAGGCTTTCGACCGCAAGCGGATGTTCGACCGGCTCGGCGGCCCGGTCGACCGCACCGAATGGCATATGACACCGCAGACCGTCAACGCCTACTACAACCCCAACGGCAACGAAATCGTATTCCCCGCGGCGTTCCTGCAGCCGCCGTTCTTCGACAAGGATGCCGAGCCCGCGGTGAACTACGGTGCGGTCGGCGCGGTCGTCGGCCACGAGATCGGGCACGGATTCGACGACCAGGGCGCCAAATACGACGGTGACGGCAACCGCACCGACTGGTGGACGCCGCAGGACCAGGCCGCGTTCGAAGCGAAAACCCAGCAGGTGATCGCCCAATACGACGCGCTGGTACCCGAGGGACTCGACCCGTCCATGCACGTCAACGGCAAACTCACCGTCGGGGAGAACCTCGCCGACCTGCGCGGGCTGCAACTGGCGCTGGCCGCCTACCGGATCGCCGAAAAGCGAAGGGGCAACGACAAACCCGACTACACCCCGATGTTCCAGGCGTGGGCGCGCAACTGGCGGACCAAGCAGGCCAAGGAAAGCGTCGAACTGCAGATCGAGAACGACCCGCACTCGCCGGGAGAGTTCCGCGCCAATCAGGTGGTGCGCAACCTCGCCGAGTTCTACACCACCTTCGGGGTCAAGGAGGGCGACCGGATGTTCCTCGCCGCCGATCAGCGGGTGACCTTCTAGGACCTGCCGCAAAGTCCGGTCGGATGTATCCGCGGTCCAGCTCCGACAAGGCGGAGGGGAGCCGACACCGGGATGTATGGGCGGTGACGACAACGCGGCCAGACGGCGAGCTGGACCGTGGAGGCGTCGGATCGGGACTTTGCGGACCGGCCTAGGTTCGCCCGGGCATCACCAGGTATCGGCGAGCCGCCACAGCCGCACCGTTGCGTCCTTGCCGCCGGTGGCGAGCATGGCACCGTCGGGGCTGAACGCCACCGACCAGACCTCGTCGGTGTGGCCGGATAGCGGCTGGCCTGCGGGTTCGCGGAAGTCGATATTCCACCAGGGGCTGTACACATTCCACAGCCGCACGGTGTCGCCGGTGGCGGCGGCCACCAGTCTTCCGTCGACGCTGAAGTCGACCGAAGACACCTTGCCGTCCGTGGCGGCGGGCGGCCGATCCTCTTCGCGGGTGCGCATGTTCCACCAGCGGACGGTGGCGTCGAGCCCGCCCGAGACCAGGAGGTTGCCGTCGGGGCTGAAGGCCAGCGCGAAGACCGGGCCGGCGTGGCCGGTGAGCGGTGGGCCGTCGAGCCTGCGGGTGCGCACGTCCCACAGCCGCACCGTGCCGTCGAGGTGGGCGGTGGCGAGCCGGGTACCGTCGGGTGCGAACACCACGGCTTGGACCGGGGACGGGTGGTCGACGGTCAGCGCAACGTCGGGTTGCCGGTTGTCCGTATGCCAGAACCCCACCCGGCCCCGCTGATCGCCGACGGCCAGCAGCGGTTCCGTCGGACTGAACGCCACCGCGCCGAAGTCCGCGCTTTCGAAGCTTTCCACCGTGACAGGCTCCCGGGTACGCATATCCCACAGCAGCGCCGCGACCCAGCCGTATCCGTAGCGCGTGGCGCCGGGACCGGAACCGGAGGCCAGCTGGGTGCCGTTGGGGCTGAACGCGATCGAGCGCGCACCAGAGATGTGGCCCCTGAGCGGATCGCCATCGGGCTTGCGGGCGTGCACATTCCACAGCCGCACCGTGCCGTCCGATCCGCCGGAGGCCAGCAGGTCGCCGCTGGGGTTGAACATCATCGAGAACACCGGGCCGGTGTGGCCGGTGAGGACAGCGTCGGCGATCACCGTCGTCCGGCGCGCGGCGAAGGCGGCGGTGAGGCCGCCGGCAACGGGGACGGCGGCAAGGCCACCGATCAGCAGTCGTCTTCTGCCGAACCGGTTCGCCCGCTGCGGCGTGGATTCCGTTGGCAACAGGGCCGTTTCGTTCGGATGCCGCGGCGTGGGTTCCGTTGCCCGAACTGTTGCTTCGTCCGGATGCGGCGGCGGTTCCGTTGTCTGCACGGTTGCTTCGTTGGGACGCGGCGGCGTGGATTCCGTTGGCAGCAGGAGCGTTTCGTTCGGATGCGGTGGCGTGGGTTCCGCTGTCCGCACGGTTGCATCGTCCGCATGCGGCAGCGTGGGTTCCGTTGTCAGTAGGGTCGTTTGGTTCGGACGCGGCGGCGTAGATTCCGTTGTCAGCGGGGCCGTTTCGTCCGGATGCGGCGGTGTCGGTTCCGCTGACGGCAGGGTCGTTTCATCCGGACGCGGCCCGGTGACGGTCAGCTGTGTCATCGGTTCGGGCGCGCGGCGATGCCGTCCGGCGGTGAGTGCGTCGGCCGCAGCGTCGGCGAGGGCGGCGCAGGTGGGGTAGCGGTCGGCGGGCTGTTTGGCCAGCGCGGTGGCGATCACGGCGTCCAGGGCGGTGGGCAGCGGCCGCAGGTCGCTCGGCGCGGGCGCGGGATCGGTGAGATGCGCGACCAGCACCGCGGCGTGGTGTGGGCGCGGGAACGGGGGCTGGCCGGTGAGCAACTGGTAGAGGGTGCAGCCGAGGGAATAGATGTCGGCGCGGTGATCGGCGGGCCGGTTCGACAGGCGTTCCGGGGCGGTGTAGGCGACGGTCGCGGCGACACCGGACATGGTGACGGTGTCGTCGAGGGTGCGGGCGATACCGAAATCGGTGAGCAGCGCCCGTTGCCCGCCGCGCGGATCGTCCTCGACGAGCAGATTGCCGGGTTTGACGTCGCGGTGCAGCACACCCTTGCGGTGGGCGAAGTCCAGGGCGTGTGCCGCATCGGCGATCAACCGCATCGCCCGCTCGGGCGGTAAACCCGCGGGCGCGGCGGCGAGCAAGGTGTTCGCGTCGCCGCCGTCGATGTAGCGCATCGACAGCCACAGCGCCGGATCATCGGATTCGCTGCGATCGTAGATGGGCACGATATTCGGATGATCCAGGTGAGCCGCCAGCTCGGCCTCGCGGTCGAACGCGGCGCGCACCTTCGGGTCGGCGGTGTAGGAGTCGTGCAGAACCTTCAGTGCGACAAGGCGTTTCAGCCGCGGATGGCGGGCGAGATAGACCACGCCCATACCGCCGGTGCCCAATTGCCGCTCGATGGCGAACCCGGCGAAATCCGTCCCCACCCGCAGAACCACCATCGACTCCTGTGCACGCCCGCGGCCCACGGCGGTGAAAAGTGATCGGGCCCAAGGGAATCTAACCCGAAACCCGGCGGACCGACAAACCGGCCCCAGCAAATGTCGACGCCATCGCACCCGCTGTGACCTGCGACGTTGCGCGGTCGCCGAGATAGCTGGAGTATCGAAGGTGATCGACCACGGTTGGTCGATGTGTGTCGGGGTACGGCTGCCGAGGTGTCGGCATGCGGTGAAATCCGGGGTGCAGGCCGTGATTTCGCGTCGGCGAATGCCGCCCCGATCGTGCGATCGCACCGCAACGGCGACGGGGCCGCCCGATCGTCCGATCCGTCGTGCCCGGCACCGATCCAGCAGTGGATGGCGTCACCGGAAAGGATCGAATGCGATGACAGGAACCATGGTTGATGTGCTGACCCCGCAGGTCGCGCAGCCGGAAGCCGGGCAGGACCGGCGGGCGCACCCCGCCGCCGCGGCGATGTGGCGAGAGGCGAAAACGGTGGTGGTGACCAGGGTCGCCGGTCCGGGACAGCTGGTGCGGGTGCCGCGGCTGGTGGTTCCGATCGGGGATAACCAGCTCGCGTACCGCACCTCGTCCCGCTCGGCCGAGGCCGGGCAGTTGGCGCGCGACGGCCGGGTGCTCGTGCAGCCCGGTGACTGGCGCGGCGAGCCCGCGCTCGGCTCCCATCAGCGGCAAGGGCATGCCCAGCTGGTGACCGCGGGCACGCTGGTGCCGTATGTGGACGCGGAACTGGCGGCCAAATACCGGTGGCGAGCTCCGTTGGCGCGGTTCGCGCATCGCATGGCGCGCGCCGGTGTTCCCTACGGCGATGTGGTGGTACTCGTCACCGTGTCGGAGCCGAGCCCGATCCCGTTGCCGCCCGCGTGATTCCGTGCGCGGCGGGGCCGCGATAACAATCCGGCCGCTTCCCGGTGCGCGGATCGGACACGGACGGTCGATCGGGGTCGGGAACGGGAATTCCTCCGGTACGCCAACCTCGCAGACCCGGAGGAGAACGCCATGGACAATCTGGTGTGCATCGACTGCTGGCGCCGGGACAATCTCACCTTCGCGCAACGCCTCGACCCCGCCTACATCACCCCCGGCCCCGTCTACCGGTGCCCGACGCATCGCGCGCTGCACGACGATCCGCGCGGCGATATCGGACCCGAACCCCAGGCCGCCTGAATTCCGGAACCGGCTTGCCGCGACGCCGATCCACCACCGCGGCAAGCCGTTTCTAGACCAGGGCCAATGTGTCGAACCGGTGCGCGTCCCAGAGGCGGCGCGAACGCTCCTCGGGATACGGGCCGGTCGTCGGTTCGGTGTCGTAGACGCGGGTGATCCGGGTTTCCGGATCGTAGGGCGCCCAGCCGGGATCGCCGGTGGCCGCGAAAGTCAGCCAGTCCGTGCGCATTCGGTGGGCGACGCCGGTGATCTCGGCGGCCGCGTTCGGCAGTGCCGATGGATGGGCGCGCACCTCGTCGGCGCCGAGTGTGCCGAAGACGAGCAGGACGTCGAGGCTGTGCGAGGCGCCCTGCTCGCGATGGAAAGCCCAGCACAGTTCGTAGAGCCGCGCGCGCCCGCCCGCGGCCCGCGCGAGATGCAGGGTCGGCATCCGGAACAGCCAGTCGGCGTTCACCAGTTCGTACAGTTGCCGGGGCGTGGCCTCGGGATACGCGGCACGGTAATCGCCGGTGGCCGGTGTCAGGCGTTCGAGTGCGGCGGTGATCTGCTCGTCGGTCGGTTCGCCGACGAAGAGACGGTATTCGTCACGGGTGTGCCCGATGAGCAGGTCGACGTCGTGGGCGGCGCCTTCGGTGAGTGCGTGCCACGGCGCCCGCGGCAGCACTTCCCCGTCGACGACGGGGGAGAACGGTGTCGGGGTCAACGCCATCGGACCCCAGGAGTCGACGAATTCCGGCATCCTGTCGAGGATCGCGTCCGTCGCGGCGATCAGCGGGCCCGGCGGGATCCGCGCGAGCTCGGCCACCGTCGCGCGCACACCGAGCCGCGCGGCGATCGCCGCCGAAATGGTCGCGGCCAACCGCGGGGAGAAATAGGTGCCGGGCAGGCTCTGCACGATCGCGCGCCGGAACAGCCCGGCCGCCATCGGCATGGCGAGCAGTGCGGCGAGGCATCCCGCGCCCGCGGACTGGCCGAATACGGTGACATTGCCCGGATCGCCGCCGAAGGCCGCGATATTGTCGCGCACCCAGCGCAAAGCGGCGGCCTGGTCGAGTATGCCTCGGTTGTCCGGGGCTCCGGCGATATGGGCGAACCCTTCGGCGCCGGTGCGATAGTTCATGCTCACCAGCACCGCACCGGATGCGGCGAGCGTCGCACCGTCGAAGTGCGGATTACCCGAGATGCCTTCGAGATACCTGCCGCCGTGTATCCACACCAGCACCGGCAGCCCGGCCGCGCCCGGCTCCGGTGACCAGATGTTGACCGTCAAACAGTCGCCGCCCGATACCGAACCCGCTTGGGGGACAGGCGGACCGAACTCGAGCGCGTCGCGGACACCGTCCCACGGCAGCACCGGGGCGGGCGCCGCGAACCGTAGCGCGCCGAACGGCGGCCGGGCATAAGGGATTCCACGGAAGACCGCGACGGTGTTCTCCCACCGGCCGCGCACGATCCCGGCGGCCGTGCGGATTTCGATACTCATCCGGCCTGCTTATCAGAGGAACCCCGGGTACTCACAGCCTGAATCCGGACCCGAGTGGCACCGCCGAGTCCGGTACTCGAGCCGTTCGGGTCGGTGACCGGGCGGGAGATACGCTGCCGTAGCGGCTTTCCCGCACCGATGCGCATATGTGGTTCGCCTCACAGGCCGAAAGCCATTGACCGTCACATTAATGTGAGGGTTCCAGCATACGAGCATGGTGAATCGAACATCTGGCAAGAGTGCCGCCGCGGTCGTGAAAGATGAACCGCGCCTACCGCTTTCGGCATTGCTCGCGTTGACGACAGCCGCCTTCCTCACGGTGCTCACCGAGGCCCTGCCCGCCGGTGTGCTGCCGGATATGAGCGCGGGCCTGCACGTCAGCGAGTCGGCGACGGGACAGCTGGTCACCGTCTACGCGATCGGGACGGCGCTGACGACGATTCCGCTGTCCATCGCGACGGCGGCGTGGCGGCGCAAGCGCCTGCTGCTGACCGGCGTGATCGGGTTCCTGGTGGCGAATACCGTTACGGCGGTGTCGCTGAACTACGGGCTGACGCTCGCCGGGCGCTTCGTCGCCGGTATCGCGGCGGGCGTCGTGTGGGGGCTGCTGGCCGGGTATGCCATCCGGTTGACTCCGGAGGCCTTGCGGGGCAAGGGAATCGCGATCGTCATGGCCGGAATTCCGCTGGCCCTTTCCCTGGGCATCCCGGCGGGCACCTTCCTGGGTGACGCGGTGGGCTGGCAGATCACCTTCGGTGTGATGTCGGTGCTCGCGGTGCTGCTGGTCGGCTGGATCATCGTATCCGTCCCGGATTTTCCGGGTCAGCGGGCGGGCAGGATTTCGCTGCTCGCGACCGCGAAGACGCCCGGTGTCGGGCCGGTGCTGTTCGTCACCCTGACCTTCGTGCTGGCGCACAACATCCTCTACACCTACGTGGCGACCTTCCTGACGGAAGTCGACCTGGGCGACCGGGTGGACGCGGTGCTGCTGGTCTTCGGTATCGCCTCGATGGTCAGCATCTGGTTCACCGGCGCGCACATCGATCGGCGGCTGCGCGGATTGACCATCGCCGCAACGATTCTCGTCGCCGTCGCGGTGGCGGCGCTGGCCGTGCTGTCCGGGAGCGCGGCGCTCGTATTCGTCGCGGCGACGCTGTGGGGACTCGGCTGGGGCGGCGCGCCGACCCTGCTGCAAACCGCCGTCGCCATCGCCGGCGGCGAGGCCGCCGACACCGCGCAGGCCATGCTGGTCACGCTGTGGAATGTGGCGATGGCGGGCGGCGGCATCGTCGGCGGTGTGCTGCTGGATCTGTTCGGGCCCCGGGTCTTCCCGTGGAGCGTGCTGATACTGCTCGTCCCGACGCTGGCGGTGGTCGTCGCGGCCCGCGCGCACGGGTTCTTGGGACATTCGACCGCGAGCGCCGAATAGGGTTGGCGATTAAGCAGATTCAGCTCGCCGCGCGGTTGCCGGGTGATGCACCACACCACGATGCGGTCGCCGAGATCTCTTTCGACGATGCCGAGAATGCGGTGCCGCCGCATGGCGATTCGGTCCGGTCAGTAACCGCTGGCCGCGTTGATCCGCGACGGCCAGTAACGCTCGCCCGGGGCCGGTTCGTATGCGGCCCAGCGCGCCGGATTTCCCTTCGGATGATCGCCGAGCACGGTGACGCGCCTGCCGACGCGACGTTCGGCGTAATCGTTGACCGCGTAATGCTGGGTCACCCGGTTGTCCCAGATCGCCACCGCGCCGGGCCGCCAGCGAAAACGGCAGCAGAATTGCGGACTCTCCGAGAATTCGATCAACTGCTGCAGCAGCGCATCGCTTTCGTTACGGCTCAATTGCGGAATATGCGATGTGAACAATCGATTGGCGTACAGCGAGCGCCGCCCGGTTTCCGGATGCTCCCGGACCAGTGGATGTTCGGCCGAGGAGGAGTATCCGGTGGCCGGTACGGTGACCTGATGGACCGCCGTCAAACCGTCCACCAATTCCCGAATGGGTGTGGAAAGTTGCTCGTAGACGAGATATTGATTGGTCCACATGGTGTCGCCGCCGCGGGGCGGGCAGGTGATCAACTGCAGAATCGAGACGATCGGCGGGCTCGGTTGGAAGGTCATATCGGTATGCCAGCAGTCGACTTTCCCGCCCTTATCCGATTCGATGAGGACCACCTCCGGGTGATCGTCGAGTTTCGGCAGGTAGGGATGTATTTCGACCTCGCCGAAGCGGCGCCCGAACGCGACGTGCGCCGCCGGCGGCAAATCACCCTGATCCGGAAAGAACAGCACCAGATGTTCCAGTAGCAACGCGTGCACGGTGGCGAATTCCGAATCGGTGATGGTGGCCAGATCGATCCCTCTGACCTCGGCGCCCAGCGCGCCGGATACGGGCGTTACATCGATATCCGCGGTCACGTTGCCTCCTCTGCCGCATTGTTCTCGATATGGTACGGCCGCCACCGCGGGCCATCGGCTCGAATCGGACATAATTTTCCCATCATTTTCCTGCCGTCATATAATTGATCGATAATTTTCGTGTCAATTGTGACGGTTTCGATCGTGTGGGTCATCGGCCGGTCATAAACTTCGATCCGGAAGCTTTGCGGCGGGAAACGGGAATGCCGCGGGCGGGACGGAGGGCAGCCGATTATGCCGATCTCGCGAAATTCGGATGATTACCACGACTTATCGATGAATACCGTGGCTTTTCGCCCGGCCGGCTCGGTGGTCGCCGCGGTGGCGCGGACGGCCGCATATGCGAACGAATATCCGGATATGGCGGCCGCCGAACTCACCGCGGCGGTGGCGCGGTGGCTCGGCGTGCCCAGCGGATACCTGACGTTCGGGCCCGGTTCGGCGGCGCTGTGCCAGATCGCGCTGCTCGCCTGGTGCGGACCCGGCGCCGAGGTCGTTCACCAGTGGCCGTCGTTCGAGGCGTATCCGATGATGATCGAGCAGGTGCACGCGACATCGGTGGCCGTCGCACTGCGGGACACCGAGACCGATATCGGCGATATCGCCGCCGCGGTGACCGACCGGACCCGAATGGTGTTGCTGTGCAATCCGAACAACCCGACCGGCGCGGTGCTGCGGCAGGACCGCATCCGGCGGCTGCTGAGCCTGCTGCCCGAACACGTCACGGTGCTCGTCGACGAGGCATACCGCGATTTCGTCCTGTCGCCCGGGTATCGCGACGCCGTCGAGATCGTCGCCGACGATCCGAGAGTCGCTGTGCTACGGACGTTTTCGAAATCCTTCGGGCTGGCCGGACTGCGCGTCGGCTACCTGATCGCGCAGCCGGTGCTGACGGCGAAGCTGGCGGCGGCGCGGATGTTCTTCGCGGTGAGCGCGCCCGCCCAGGCCGCGGCGGTGGCCGCGGTCGAGCGGGTGGCGGAGATGCGGGAGCGCTGCGCCGCCGTCGGCGCCGAACGGGCCAGGCTGCGTGGGCTGCTGCGTGAGCAGGGGTGGGCGGTTCCGTTGAGCCACGCCAACTTCCTGTGGCTGCCCACCCCGCAGGCCACCGAATTCGCCGGTCACTGCGCGGAATACGGTGTCGCGGTGCGGGCCTGGCCGGGACGCGGGGTGCGGGTCACCGTCGGCGCTCCCGCATCGAATGACGTATTCGCCGGGCTCGCAGCTGAATTCATCGCACTACCGCGGGCGGTGGCGCGATGACATCGGGACAGATCACCCCGCCCGCCGTCGACACCGTCGCCACGCTGCTGCGTGAACTCGTCGCGGCCTGGCCCGCCGGGCGCGGCCGGCTTTCGGATATGGCCCGCTACGCCGTGCTGCCCGCGGGCAAACTGCTGCGCCCCATCCTGGTGCTGGAGTCGGCGCGGGCGGTGGGCGCCGATCCCGTCGCGCTCGCGCCGGTCGCCGTCGCACTCGAATTCCTGCACGTGGCAACGCTTGTGCACGACGACATCATCGACGGCGACCAGCTGCGCCGCGGCAGGCCGACCGTACATGCCAGATACGGAAAGGGCGAGGCGATCGTGGCCGGCGACGCCCTGCTGCTGGGCACCTTCCTGGCCATCGCGGAGGGCGCTGAGAGCTTCCCGCCCGCCGCGGTGCTGAAGGCGGTGCGCATCGTCGCCGCCGCGGGCCTGCGACTGTGCGACGGCCAGGTCACCGAGGCCGAACTGACCGGCGATCTCGATTGCGGCATAACGCGATACCGCGCCATGGCGGCGGCCAAGACCGGCGCGCTGTTCGAGGCGGCCTGCGGCGCTGGCGCGATACTCGGTGGCGGCAGCGAGGCACAGCAGGCCGCGCTGCGCGCCTACGCCGCACATCTCGGCTGCGCCTTCCAGATGCGCGACGACCTGCTGCCGTACCTGGCCGACGACGCGCGGGTCGGGAAGAGCCGGATGAGCGATATCGCCAACCGCAGACCCACCTTCCCGGTACTCGTCGCCGTCGAACTCGCCGACACCGAACAGCGTGCACGGCTGGAACTGATACTGAGCGGGCGGCTTTCGCCGGATATCGCGCACATGCTGCTCGGCGAGGTGTTCACCGAAACCGGTGCGCTCACCGTCGCGGCCGAGCGGGTCGCCGCCGAGGCCGCCGCCGCGCGTGACTGCCTGCACGGCTTCGGCGCCCGCGGCGACCGGCTGGCCGCCCTCGCCGACGACACCATCGAGCGCACATGGTGAGCATCGGCTCGCCCCGGAACTGGCTGGCGCACCTGGAAACCTGCCGGCCGTACACGCTGGCCTACCCGGGCCTGACCGGACTGGCGGGCGCCGCGCTGGCCGGTGCGCCGACGCCGGCGCAGTGGGTGACGGCCTGGCTGGCGCCGACCCTGGTGTGGACCGGCGGCCTGTACCTGGGCGACTACTTCGATCGAGAGTTGGACGGTGTCGGTAAGCCGCATCGGCCGATACCGTCCGGGCGGCTGGCGCCGCGCACCGCGGTGCTCACCGGAATATGTTGCGTGGCAGCGGCATTCGCCGCATCCGCACTGGTCGAGCCGCGGGCCGTCGCGATCGCGCTGGCCGGGGCGGCCGGGACCGTCGGCTACAGCAGAGTCCTGAAACGGCATGGGATTCTGGGGAATCTGGCCCGCGGAGCGCTCACCGGACTGGTGCTCGTCTTCGCGGCGACCCTGGTACACGGGTGGCCCGCACCGCTCGTCCTGGGTTGGGCCGCCGTGTTCTGCCTGCAGGACACCGGATCCAATCTCGTCGGCACCGTTCGCGATATCGCTGGCGATCGAGCCTGCGGCTACCGCACCGTCTCGGTGGTATACGGCGGGGCGTTCGCGAACCGCTGCGCGGCAGCCTGTTTCGCGGCGGCGATGCTGGGGGCGCTCGCGCTGCACGGGATCTCGGCCGACCTCGGATCCGGGCTGCTGCTGGCCGCGATCTGCCTCGGGGTGCGCGCGTACGGGCCCGTACTCGGCTCCGGCCCGATCGATCCGCGAAAGGCGTTGCGGACCCACGAGATTCTTGTCGCCGAACGACTGGTGCTGGCCGCCGCGGTGGCCGCGAACGGCCTCGGCGGCCCGGCCACGCTGGGAATACTGGCCGCGGCGCTGGCGATCTCGCTGTCGACACAGCTGCTGCTGCGCGGACGTCACGAATTCGGCAACGGCACAGTGGAGCTCGCATGACCGACGCCATCACCGATATCGATTCCGTCGTCGACGCGGGCGCGGCGGCGCTGTTCGCACAGCTGCGGCCCGACGGATACTTCACATTCGGCTCCGGCGCCGGTGCGACACTGGCCACCGCCGGCGCCACGCTGACACTGCACCTGCACGATCCGGTCGGCGCACGCGAATACGTCGGCCGGGGATGCGCGCACCTGGCCGGTGCGCAAAACCCCGACGGCGGTTGGGGTTCGGTGCCCGGTCAGCCCAGCGAGGCGGTCACCACCGCGATCGCCGCCGCCGTGCTGCACCTGGTGTCGACCGTCCACTACCGCGACGAAATAGCCTCGGGCCGTGCGGCATTGGCCCGGATGGGTGGCCTGGCGGGAATCGCCGACCCGGCACTCGCCGCGGTCTGCGGGCGATTCCACGCGATGGCCGGATGGGTGCCCGAACAGTCGATCCGGGTGCCGCTGTGGGTATTCCTGCTGCCCGGACTGCGCCGCACCAGGATGTCGTTCCGTTCGGCGATCCTGGCGGCGACGGCGATCGCCCAAGCGCGCGGCAACCCGGCCGGCGGGTTGCGCAGGATGGTGGACCGCGCCGCCGAACCGGCCGCACTGCGCCTGCTGTACCAGGTGCACGAGGACGAAGGGCGTACCGGCGAATTCGGCGCCGACGCATGGGCTGTCGCGATGACCGCCATCCCGCTGATCCGCTCGGGCACGGCGACGGACCTGGTCGCGGCCATGGCCGGATATCTGCGCCGCGCCGTCGCCGCCGACGGTTCCTGGCCGATCGTCGACATTCGGCTCACCTACACCGGATTCGCCGCCACCGGACTGTGCGACGCCGGGTACGGCGCCGATCCCCGGCTCACCCGCGTCGGGACGGCGATCCGGGAAGCGCAACTGACACGGCCGTTCTCGATGCTGGACTGCCCGCCGGGCGGGTGGAGCTATTCGGGTCCGCGCGGCTGGCCGGTAACCCTGGAATCCGCCGAACTGCTCGCCGCGCTCGCGACACTGCCCGGCGCCGAACGGGATCCGGCACTGGCCGAGGGTCTGCGCTGGCTGGCGGGCCGACAGGATCGGCGCGGATCGTGGAGCCTGTGGGTGCGCGATACCGCGCTACCCAACGACGGCCCATGCCCCTACCTCACCGCCCAAGCCGTCGACGCGCTGCTCGACGGCGGTGTGCCCGTGGCGCATCGGCGGATCCGGCGCGCGGTGCGCTGGCTCACCGGGCAGCAGCGAGCCGACGGATCGTTCGACGCGCTCTGGTATCGCGGCGCGACGCCCGGCACCGCCGAGGTGCTCGGCGTGCTGGCGCGAGCCGGGCTGCCCGCAGCCGAACCCGCGGTCCGGCGTGCGACGGATTGGCTGCTGCGGCACCAACTTCCGGACGGCTCATGGGGTGACGGCGCGGCGGGCAGCGTCGAGGAGACCGCGTGGGCGCTGCGGGGCCTGCTGCGGGCGGGGGTCGCGTCGGCGGCGGTCGACCGCGCCGCCGACTGGCTCGCCGCGGCGCAACTACCCGATGGGCGATGGCCGGAGGCGCCGGTGAGCGCCTACATCCGGCACTGCGTGCACTACCCGAACGGCGCGATCACCGCGGGCCTCGCGCTGCGGGCGCTGGCCGCCTACCGACGCGTAACTCACCAGGGAGCAGCGAAATGACAACCTCCGACACCGATGTCGTGGTGTGCGGGGCCGGGGCGGGCGGCCTCGCCGCGGCCTGCGCGCTCGGTGCGCTCGGCCTGCGCGTGCTGGTTATCGAACGACGGCGCGAACCCGCACGCATCGCCAAAGGTGAACTGTTGCAGCCGAGTTCGATGGCAAGCCTGACGCAGTGGGGTGCCGGGCCACGGCTGTCGCACGGTGGCGGTGTCTGGATCGACCGGCTCTGCGCGCGCGACCCGGACGGGCGCGCGCTGCTCGAACTCGACTACGGCCGCACGCTCGGCGCGGATCGGCGCATCCTGTCGGCCGACTACCCGGCCATCCTGACCGCCCTCGCCGACAGCCTGCCCGCGAATGTCGAACTGCGCCGCGGCATCCGAGTCGAGGAATTGGTGCGGAACCCGGCCGGGCGGGTCCGGGGCGTCGTCGTGACCGACGGTGGGCGGTCGACGGAAACGGTTTCGGCCGAATTGGTGGTCGCCGCGGACGGTTCCGCGTCCGCGCTGCGCGCCGCCGCGGGCATCGCCCTGCCGCGCGCGCAATACCCGCACCGTCTGGTGTCGTTCGAGATACCGGGCAGACACGGCGCCGAATTGACCGCCTATGTGACGGATCGCGGTCTGCGGCTGGCCTATCCGCTGCCGCACGCCCGGACCCGCCTATACCTGCAGGCGGGCGCCGACGAGCTACGCGGCCTGGACGACAACGGGATTCGCCGCTGGGCCGCGAACACGGTCGCGGAGGTGGGACCGCTGTCCGGGCTCGGCGAGCTGCTGCTCGCGCGCGATACCCGGCGCCAGATCTTCGGCGTCCCACGCTATCTGGTCGATCGGCTGTCGACACCGGGTATGGCGCTGCTCGGCGAGTCGGCGCACGCCGTGCATCCGATGGCCGCGCAGGGGATGAACTCGGCCATCGCCGACGCGGTCGAATTGACCGCACAACTGCGGGACGCCGGCGAATGGTCCAGCGCGGCGGTCGATTCCGCGTTGCGCGGCTACCACCGGGTGCGGTTGCCGCAGCTGCGGCACGTCGCGACCGTCAGCCACAACGCCGCCAGGATGCTCACCGCCGTCTCACCGATGGGCCGAATGCTCGGCAGACGGCTGATGCGCGGCACCGCGGGCAACCCGCGGCTGCTCGCGGCCACCTGCCGCAATATCGCCGGAATCGAGCCGCGGCCGCTGCGTCCGCTGGACCGGCTCTACCAACTCGGTCTGCTTCGCGACCCGAATTCGACTGCGCGGCAGGAGGAGTCATGCAAGTAAGGGAGCCGTGGACGTTACCGATCATCCGTACCGATCTATTCGACCTGCCCGTCGCGTACCGGGAGATGTTCGCGGCGGGCCCGATCCAGGCGGCCCGGTTACCGAACGGCCGGACCGTGTGGGTCCTGACGGGGCACAGCGAGATTCGCGGCCTGCTCACCGATCCGCGCACCACCGCCGACCGCGCACATCCGAACTTTCCCTCGTTCGACGCGTCCGGCGGCACCGCGACGGCGCTGATCGCGGGCTCGGATCCCTTTCTGGTGTCGATGGATCCGCCCGCGCACACCCACGCCCGCAACCAGCTCAAACGGGAGTTCGAGCAGCGACGCATCCGGGAACTGGCGCCGGTGGTCCAGGAGATCATCGATACCACGCTGACCCGATTGCTCTCGGGACCGAAACCGGCGGATCTGGTGTCGGAGTTCGCGCTCCGGGTGCCGTCGCTGGTGATCTGCCGGCTGCTCGGCGTTCCGTACACCGATCACGATTTCTTCGAATCCCGGACGCCCGCGCTGATCGACAGCACCGCATCGCCGCAGCGATGCCGCGCGGCCTTCACGGAAATCCATGGCTACCTCACCGACCTGATCGCCCGGCGCGAGGCGCGGCCGACGGACGACATCATCGGCAACTATGTGCGCGCGACCCGCGCCGGCGGCGCCTACCGGCGGGAAACCCTTGTCTCGCATGCCTTCCTGCTGTTGATCGCCGGGCACGAGACCACCGCCAATCAGATCGCGCTCAGCGTGCTCGCCTTGCTGCGACGGCCGGAACTGTCGGCGCGACTGCGCGCGGAACCCGCTCTGGTGCCCCGGGCCGTCGAGGAAATGCTGCGGTATTTCACCATCGTCGATTCGGTCTCGCGGGTGGCGACGGCGGATATCACGATCGGCGCGAACACCATCCGGGCCGGAGACGGAATCGTCATGGTGTGCAGCCTCGCCAACCGCGACCCCGACGTCTTCGACGAACCCGACGACCTCGAGTTCGCCCGCGGCGACCGGCGGCACCTGTCCTTCGGATTCGGTCCGCACCAATGCCTCGGACAGGGTTTGGCCCGGCTGGAACTGGAATTGGCGCTGCGATCGGTGATTACGCGCCTACCCGGTCTCGCGCTGGCGGTACCGGCCGGGCACCTGGAGTACAAGGGCACCACCTCGGCCTTCGGCGTGAAACGCCTGCCGGTCGTCTGGTGACAGCCGCAATTCGTTGCGCGAAAGGAGATTCGGCGTGCCCGACGAGCTGATCAGGGAACTGGACCCCAGCGAGGCGCGGTTCGTGCCGCACGGCGCCTACAGCGGCCATACCGTGCTGGTGACGGGCGAACTCGACGCGACGGCGCTCGGTGCGGCATTCGCGGCGCTCCAGCGGAGCTACCCGGTGCTGACCTGCCGCATCGTCGAGGAATCCGACGGCAGGTGCCTGCTGGTCCGGTCGAACGCAAGCCCGCCGGTCGGCCCCTGGTTCGGCGACGGCGACCCCGGGCGATTGCGGGACCCGGCCCAACCGCTCGATCCCGCAACGCAACTCGCCTACCTGGATGTGGTCGCGGCGCCGGGGTGCGCCCGCGTCACCTGGTACATCCACCACGCCGTCGCCGACGGCAGCCACGCGATCGAACTGTTCGCCCGATTCTGGGACTTCTACACCGACTGCCTGACGGCCACCGTGCCGGAACCCGTGCCGCACGACTATCCGCGATCGCTCGAATGGTATTCCGCCACATACGGATTCCGTCGCGGGCCGCTGTCCGGGCTCGAGGATGTCACCGTACCGCTGTCGGCAGAGCCGAAACCGGACCCGGCGGCCGCCACCGCAATCCTGGGCGGTGGCCTCCTCCGGCCCGCGCGCAGCACGTTGGACGCCGAGACGACAGGCCGGCTCATCGCCCTGGCCCGGCGCACGGGCCTGACGGTCAACAGCGTGGTCACCGGGGTGCTGCTGCGGGCGTTCGGCGCACGGACGAGCGCAGACCCGAGACCGGTGCGCGCGCTGTACGCGGTGGATCTGCGCCGCCACCTGGACCCGCAGGTGCCCGCCACCGCGGGCACGAATCTCGCCGCTTCGGCGTGCTTCGCCGCCGATATGGAAACATGCGGCGGGACAATGGAACTCGCCCGGCGGATCGCCGGCCGCTTGCGCCGCGACCTGGCGCAGGGCGTGTTGCAGCAATCGGTGTGGCACTATCCGGACTTCTACGGCGACCGCCGGACCCGGTCGGTGGCTGGTCATCTCGGGCTCACCAATTGCGGTGTCATCCCGAGGTTCCGGACGCCGCCCGGGGCGGCGATCACCGATTACGAGATCGTGCACCTGCTGGCCCATCCCCGGCCGTCGACCGAGGTGACCTCGCAGACCGGGCTTTTCATGCTCTACACCTTCGCGGGGCGCCTCACCATCGGATACGTCGGTGCGGTCGATGCGGACGTCTTGTTGGCGGTCATCCGAGACGAGCTGACGGCAATATCCGCCGAAGAGCCGGTGATCCGATGAGCTGGTCGGCGCAATCCTCGTACGGCGTGGTGATCGTCGCCTGGTGTCCCTCGGAAGACAATATCGCGCACGCGATTTCGCTCACCGAGACCGGCGGGCAGGTCTGTCTCGTCGACAACTCCCCGCAACCCGAACCCTGGTACGCACGCGTGCGCGACGCCGGAATCTTGTTGGTGGTCAACCGAAACCGCGGCGGGCTCGGCGGCGGTTTCAATCGCGGGATCGATGCGCTGTTCGGCCGCGGTGCCGACGTCGTCTTCATCCTCGACCAAGATTCCGAGGTGGACGGCGGCTACTTCGCCGATATGCTCGCCACTCCGGTACCGGCGGAATCCGGCCGCCCATATCTGGTGGGGCCGGTACCGTACGACGTCGAGACCGGCGTCCTGCTGCTGGGACATCGGGTGGCCGGCGCGGAACAGATTGCGGCACTGGCGAACAACGGAACCATCGAGGTCGATTTCCTGGTGTCGTCCGGGACCATGATCACCCGGCGGGCGTGGCAGGCGATCGGGCCGTTCGACGAACGGTACGTCATCGATTATCTCGATTGGGAATTCTGTCACCGAGCGGCGCGGCGCGGGGTCGGCCTCATCGTCAACGCGGACGTGCTGATGCGGCACCGGATCGGCGATATCCGGTTGCGGACCGTGCTGGGCATGCGGATGCTGGTCTTCGGCTACGCCCCGATCAGGCGCTACTACCAGACCCGCAACTGCGTCCACTTCACGACGCGGCATGCACGCGAACGGCGAAGCCTGCTGGCGCTCAACGCATTTCTGGTGCGCAACATACTGTCGGTGCTGCTGTTCGAGCCGGACAAGGCGCACAAGCTGCGCGCCATGGCCGCCGGGCTCGCCGACGGCGTCGTCGGCCGCCTCGGCCATCTCGCCGAAACCCGAACCCAACTCGCCGAAACGTCGCGTCGGTGACCCGAGTCGACCCAGGAGTGTGCACAATGCCCGACACCACAAGCGATCCCGCCGCCGAACTCGCCCGGCTCACCGACCTGGCCACCCCGTACGCGGTGCGCGCCGCGGTCACCCTCGGCCTGCCGGAACTGCTCGAAGCGGGTCCGGCGAGCGCGGCGCAGCTGGCGAAAGCGACCGGCGCGGACCAGGATTCGCTGGACCGCCTGCTGCGGTACCTCGTCGCGCACGACGTCTTCGCGGCCGCCGCGCCGGATCGATATGCGTTGAACGACATCTCGCGTCAACTGGTCGGCCCGGACGGCGCGCCCCAGCGCGCGTGGCTGAACCTGTCCGGGGCGGGCGCCCGCATGGATGCCGGATACGCCGGCCTTGCCGACGCCGTCCGCAAAGGCTCCGAGGGCTACAGCTCCGTTCACGGCCTGCCGCTCTGGGCGGATCTGGCCGAAAGACCGGACCTGCGAAGCGGATTCGATGACCTGATGGGCGCCGACACCGCCCGCATCGCCCACCTGCTCGCCACCGAATACGACTGGACCGGGCTCGGGCACCTCATCGACGTCGGCGGCGGCATCGGCATCCTGCTCGGCGAAATACTCACTACCCGAGCGCATCTCACCGGCGCGGTATTCGACCTGCCACCCGCCACCGCGGCGGCCAGGCGCCGCTTCGCCGCCGCCGGACTCGGCGGCCGCGCCGCCGCCATCGACGGCAGCTTCTTCGACCTGATCCCGCCCGGCGCCGACGCCTACCTCGTCTCCCGGGTGCTCACCGACTGGAACGACGAAGCGGCACAGCGGATCCTCGCCAACTGCGTGACCGCCGCCCGCCCCGGCGGCCGCGTCCTCATCGTCGAAATGCTGCCCGACGACGTCATCGCGGACCCCCGCTCCGCGTACGATCTGCAGATGCTCGTCGTGGTCGGCGGCAAACTGCGCTCCACCGCGGAATTCACCCGCCTCGCCGAACGCGCCGGGGCCGTCGTGGCCGGGGTCCGCCGCTGGGCGTGCGGGCTCACCGTGCTCGACTGCCGCCCCAGCTGATGTTCAGTTCACGCCTTCGGATCCCGGAACCCGGGGATGCCGAGGTGGGCCCCGATGGCGGCCACCGCATCCACGAGCGTGCGCCCACCCAGCTGTTCCCAGCCGGGATACGGCTGATCCTCACTGGTCAGATCGCGGGTCCCGGGCCCACCGAGCTGATCCATCGTGAGTCCGGCATGCTCATCGATCCACGCCACCATATCGCCGGCGACGATGTCCTGACCGCGCCTGCTGCGGATCACCTCGTTGGCGAACACCCCGTTCGTCTGCGCATCCTCGTTCGACATCGCGATCCTCCTCTCGAGAGCTGTTGTGCTGCAATCGATTCAATCCGGGTATACCACGGCGGAAGATGCGGGTGCGCGGACCGGAAGCCGCCCGGCCCGGTCTGGTGCTGGTCGGCGGTTGTTTCGAAGATCAACGCGCCGAACCGATTTCGATCTCTAGCCCGCGGCCGGGAGATGACGGCGGAACCACACGGTCAAACCGGAATCGACGGCGCGGGCGCCCGGCAGCTGGGGCGCGGGTTCGATACCGGGCTCGTCGGCGAGCGGATGCGCCAGCCCGGGGATCGACAGCAGCTCGGACCGTTCGCCCAACGCGTCGGCGAACCGCAGCGCGTCGGCGCGCAGCGCCGGATGATCGAGTTCGCCGCTGACCACCAGCAGCGGCGCTCGATCGGCGATCACCGCCGCCTCGGGGATGAAATCCAGGCTGTCGACCACCTTTTCGGATTCGGCGTCGTATGGGTAGTCGCCGGGAAACAGGTCGACGACCGACCGCATCCGGATGGCGGCGTTCACCACCGCCCCCGCGAACACCGGAATGTCGCTGCCGGCGAGGATCCGCAGCGCGACCGCCCCGCCCAGCGAGCCGCCGAGCACGCCGATCGGGCCGTCGTGCACCGGCAGCTGCGCACGGATCGAGTCCAGCGCGGCCGGGAACTCCTCGGCCGCCTGCCGGACGAACGGATGCAGAAACGACATCAGCGGATCCTCGGTGAACAGCCGCACGATGGCGTCGGTGCTGCCGTCCACCATGCGCGCCCCGCACATCGGCATGCCGAGATGCACCCGCCACGCGGGCAGTTCGTTCATCGGCAGCGCCGCGGCGAACGCGGCATCCGACCTCGGCGCGTCGAGCATATGCCAGGTGACGATCAGCGGGGCGGCGCCGCCGTCCGGCGGCGGCAACGCGGTGAACGGCACACCGGCCGCTGTTCCGGTAATCGGTGACTGCATGCGGACACGGTAGGGCCTGCCGCCGCCCACCGGAAATCGATTACGCCACAAGCGAAATCGGGGGCGCGCAGCAGCGCGGCTTCGGGAGCCGTTCAGCCGGGTTGGAAGAATGCGAGCATTCGCCGGCTGGCGTCCGGCGACATCAGGACTTCCTGCATGCGTGCCGACATCCGGGCGGCGGTGCCGGTGCGGTCGAACATCTCGCGTTCGTATTCTTCGATGGCGGTGGGGAAGTCGTGCGGGTGCGCGGCCAGGGCGAGGCCGAGCACGGCACCGTCGAGCAGCGCCATATTGGCGCCCTCGCCCACCGGCGGCATCAGGTGCGCGGCATCGCCGACCAGCGTGACGCCCGGATTCGACGGCCAGGTGAGGCCGACCGGGAGCGTGGTGATCGACCGCGGCACGACCGCGTCGTCGCAGGCCGCGATGAGCGCGGTGAACCGCGGGTGCCAACCGGGGAGCAGTTCGATCAGCCGCGCCCGGGCGGCGGCCGGGTCGTCGAACGGGATACCGCTGGTGGCGAACCAGTCCTCGGCGGTGTTGTAGAAGCTGAGGCCGATGCGGACGCGGCCGTCGCCGTTGCGCTGCGCCGCCAGGGACAATCCGTTGCCGAGCACCCAGTAGTTGCCGCGCCCGACCATCGCCGCGAGGTCCGGATGTGTGCGGTCGATATCGGGAATGCCGAGTTCGACGACATTCTGGCCGATATGGGCCGGGCGGGCGTCGGTGAGCAGCGCGCGGACCCTGGACTGTGCGCCGTCGGCGCCGATCAGCAGGTCATATGTCGCGGTGCCGCCGTCGGCGAAGCGCAGCAGGCCGTCGTCGGCGGATTCGAACGCGCGCCCCCAGCGCACCATGTCCGCGGGCAGCGAATCCAGCAGCAGGTTCCGCAGGTCGGCGCGGTCGACCTCGGGTCGCAGGAGTGGGGCCTCATCGGGCGTGTCCTCCTGGTGCAGCAGCGTGCCGTCCGGCTCCAGCAGGCGCATATCCTGCCCTTCACCGCGGGCGATCGCGTGGAACCCGTCGATCAGGCCGGCCTCGCGCAGGGCCCGCTGCCCGGAATGGATGTCGAGCATGCCGCCCTGACCGCGCGCGCCGCGCGAGGACTCACGCTCGTACACGACGGCATCGATGCCGTGCACGTGCAACACCCTGGCGAGGGCCAAGCCGCCCAATCCGGCTCCGACAATGACGATGGTCATGCTCATCCCTTCGATACACTGAACTACTCGATACACTGTATCGAAGCATTCGGTGTATCGTCGGGGCATGTTGGTGTGGGAGCGGCCGGAGCCGCCGGATCGGCCGGCGCCGGCGCCATTAAGTCGAGAACGGATCGTGGGAGCGGCGATCCGGCTGGCGGATGCGGACGGGCTGGCGGCGGTATCGCTACGCAAGGTCGCCGCCGCCCTGGACGTCGGGCCGATGCGGCTGTACGGCTACATCGCCACCAAAGAGGAATTGCTCGACCTGATGGTCGACGCGGTCTACGCCGAGACCCGGCCGAGCGGAGACGGTTGGCGAGAAGTGCTGCGATCCATGGCCGAAACCACCCGGCAGGCCGCTCACCGGCACGAATGGCTTGCCGACCTGATCGGCGGGCGGCCGCAGCTCGGCCCGAACGCGCTGGCCAGAGGAGAGGCCGTGGTGGCGGCGATGAGCGATATCGACGTGGACAGCGTCATGCCGGTGATCGACGCGGTCAACGCGTACGTGATCGGCGCGGTGCGCCGGGAGATCACCGAACGGCGCGCCGAGCGCACCACCGGTATGGACAAGACCCAGTGGCAGGCCGCCTTCGGCCCCTATCTGGTGCGGACCTTCGCGACCGGCCGATACCCCACGCTGGCCACGGTCATCCGCGACGCCGCCCACCTCGACGCCGACCAAACCTTCCACACCGGCCTCGACTTCCTCCTCGACGGCATCCAAGCCCGCATTCACGGCTGACCCGCCGCGAACCCATCGGGTGCCGGATTACCAAGGCGTTCAACAGCATTCAGCTCATGCGGAGTTACGGGCCAACAATGATCGGCTTCCCCGGGTCGGTGGCGTCGTTCACATAGAAAGTGGCCGAGAATCTTTCGATCGTATCGGTCGGGCAGGTCGCATCACCGGTCGTCCGGATCGGCACGTAATCGTTGACCGTGAACGACGAGAACGTCGTGATCGGTCCTGCCACGCCGTTGGTGTAAGTGCCTGGCACCGAGGCGGATTCATCCGGCGCGAATACGGTGGTGCAGTTGGCCGATCCACTGGTTGTGACGATCACGCCGCCCTTGGGGATGACCAGGTCGGCGGTGATCGGCGACCCGTTTCGCAGCACGAGCGCCCAGTCGGCGGTGGACGTTATGGTGGCGGTGCCGCCGGACGGGTCGGTCAGGCATTTGGTGAAGTTCGGCGTCCCGAGCGACACCGTCACCGGGCCGTCCGGATTCTGATTGTCCGGCGCCGCGGACACCGAACCATTCGTCGATCGCCACGCGATCAGACATCGTCCCGGCGATCGATCGGGGTGCCGAACCCCCGCGACTCAATTGTCGACGGACCGGTTTGTCGGATAAAGACAAGTCCCACTGGGGATTTCACGCATTGCGGCAGAACCGTCATCGCTGCTCGATAGCGATGCATGCGCGGATTTCGCACCGAGCGACGCTGCCCTTGCCGTCATCGACCAAGGATGCGGCCCGAATGGCCAACCGGCGTAAAGTCGTCCTGAGATTGTGAGTGGGACCCGGCGGTGCTGCGAGGTGGTGCGCGTGGGTAAGCGCGTCGACGCGTTGGTTTTGGACAACGACGACGAGGTGCGGCACAGGCTCCAGCGCTGCGTCGCGGCATTGCGGCACATGGTCGACGAGAATTGGTTCGTCGGCCATGAAGACACCGTGGGTATGGAGGTCGAGCTCGATCTCGTGGACCCGCTGGGCCGCCCGCGGCTGATCAACGACCTGGTCCTCGCGCATCTGGACCGGACGGACATGCAGGAAGAACTCGGTCAGTTCAACGTGGAGCTGAACCTGGCCCCACGTCTGCTGCGGGGGAGTGTGCTGCGCGACTGTGAACGCGAACTCGCCGACGTACTGGACACCTCTAGGGCGCGGATCGAGCGGCTGGGCGCTCGGTTGGTGGCCGTCGGCATGCTACCCACCGCCAGCGCCGAACAGCTGACCCTCGAACGGATCTCCGCCAACCCGCGCTACGCGCTGCTGTGCCACCGCCTGCGTGCCGCGCGCCACAGACCGTTCGTCGTGCGCATCCCCGACGGGTACGAGCCGGTGGAGTTCACCACCGACGCGCCCGCTCCCGATGCCGCCGCGACCAGCCTGCAGCTGCACCTGCGGGTGCCGCCCGACCGGTTCGCCGACTATTACAACGCCGCCCAGCTGATCGCCGGGGCCCAGGTCGCGGTGGCCGCGAATTCGCCGTACCTGCTGGCCCGCCAGGTTTGGCAGGAAACTCGCATCACTCTGTTGGAGCAGCTGCTCGACAGCCGCCCACCCAGGGACGTCCGGGTCGGCGCACCGGCACGCGTCCGGCTGGGCGACGGATGGATCAACGGCCCGGTGGAACTCTTCGACGACCTGGTTCGGCTCTTCCCACCATTGTTTCCGACACTGGACGACGAGGATCCCGATGCCGCCCTGCGCGCCGGGCGTGCCCCGAACCTGAGCGAACTCCGGCTGCACAACGGCACGGTCTGGCGCTGGAACCGTCCGGTCTACGACGTCCAAGCGGGACATCCGCAGTTCCGCATCGAGAACCGGGTGCTGCCCAGCGGACCGACCGCCGTCGATATGGCCGCCAATGCCGCCTTCTACTACGGCCTGGTCCGCGCGATAGTCGACAGCGACGATATGCCTTCCAGCCGGATCCCCTTCGCGGTGGCGGAGCGGGACCTGCATCGCGCGGCACGCGACGGGCTGGCGGCGCGGCTGTCCTGGCGGGGCGTCGACCACCCGGTCGACCGGCTCACCTGTGAGGTGCTGCTGCCGATCGCCGCCGCCGGGCTCGACGCCTGGGGCGTGGACGCGGACGACCGCGACCACTACCTCGGCGTCATCGAAGCGCGCGTCCGATGCGGCCGTACCGGTGCCGCCTGGCAGACGCGGATGGTGCACCACCTCGAGGAACGCGGTATGGGGCGCATCTCGGCCCTGGGCGAGATGACCCGGCGGTATGTCGAGTGCTCGCACACCGGCGCTCCGGTACACACCTGGCCCGTGCCATGACCGGGACCTGTCACGACGCGTCCCATTCGACCCACGGGTTCGGCTTGCATTCACTCAGGAAGAGTCGGCGGTCCCGTTGGTTGGAAGCCAGGAGACAAGCGCGGACGACAATCCCTGATATCGGTTCGCCACTCGGCGAATAGCCGAGTGGGGAACCGAACCATTTCGGTGGACGCGGATTCGAAATGACGTAACTATGTCAGTCGCCGCTGTGGTCCCGGTCGGCATGCACGCGCCAGTATGGACGACAGCCCGCTCGGCGGTACCCGGCTGCGAACCCAACCCGATGACCCGCGACCCGGACGGCGTCGTCACCTTGATGTGCATACCCGACTATCAAGACCTGCCAGCGTTTTCCGTGCTGAGGTACACCACGAGGTCGCGGGGCAGGCCGTGGGTGTCGTGCAGGTACCGGTAGTCGTCATCGCTCAGGGGGCCGGTGAAACGCTTGTGGGACAAGACTTGTCGTCCGCGTCGGAGCAGCAGGGCGAATTTGTGTTCCTCGTCGAGCAGGTCCGAGCGCACCTCCTGCGGGTGACGCGACTGCCGGAAGTGTCCGAGGGTGTCTTCGATCAGGTCGATCGGGAGGTCGGACAGTGTGCGGGTGGGGTCGTCGCGCCACAGGGTGGTGAGCGCGCGACGGAGCAGTCGACGCGGCACGTACCCGCGGCCGGTGTTGGACGGTGTGATCCGGTCGCCGAGAACGACGATGGTGGATCGCAGATGATCCGACAGCAGGCGCAGCGACGGTTCGTTCAAGGATCCCCAGAGCCGGGGCAGGGTGGTTCGCCACGGCTCGAAAAGGTCGATCTCGTAGACGGATTGGACATTCCGCAGGATGCGCACCAGTCGTTCCAGTCCCATACCGGTGTCGACACTCGGCCGGTCCAACGGCTCGAGGGTGCCGTCCGAGTGCCGGACGTATCGCATCATGACGTGGTTCCACACCTCGACCCAGCGGTCGTCGGTTGTCGGTGTGCCCTGCGGTATCCCGGGGCCCGTCCAGACGAAGATTTCCGAATCGGGGCCGCACAGGCCGGTGGGGCCGTTCCACCAGTTCTCGTCCGTGGTCGGTTCGACCGGTAACCCCAGCTCATCCCACGTCTGCCAGGATTCGTGGTCGGGTCCGACATAGTCGTCCCCGGCGAAGACCGTGACGTGCATTCGTCCGGGATCGATGCCGAAACCGTCGCGCAGCAGCTGGTAACCCCACCGCAGGCTCTGCGGACCGTCGTAGTCGCCGAGCGACCACGAGCCGAGCATCTCGAAGACGGTCAAATGCGTATCGTCGCCGACCTCGTCCAGATCGGTGGTGCGCAGACACCGCTGCCTATTGGTGAGCCGTCGACCCAGCGGATGTGGGCGGCCCCGCAGATACGGGGTCAACGGGTGCATGCCGGAGGTGGTGAACAGCACCGGATCCCCCGGCGGGGAAACCAGCGATTCGCTGGGCACGAGTTCATGGCCGCGTTCGCGGAAGAATTCGACGAAGGTGTGAATGGTCTGGTCTGTTGTGATCATGGTGGCGGCTCCATCGAGGTGAAATCGACCGGAAGCGACCGCACATGGCAGGTCCCGCAAGAAGACCGACACCGGCGGACCGTTTCCGGTCGCCGGCAAGAGATGAAGGTCAGACGGCAGCGACCGGCAAGCTGTGAGCTCGCGCGGCCGCGATGGCGATTCGTCGACAGACCTTCATAGACCCCACGGTAGCAACGACACCGATCGTGGCGCGACCGAATTATTGCGTCACCGAATCCGGTTGTGTCGCAGGCTTTCTCGTGCGGCCCGGTGTCGCCCCGACCGTCGAGCGCTTCGAGGACCGACCGCGATCGCGCCCACTGCCACCGCGGGATCTCGGCTGAGCACCATACGCCGCCATCGGCGCTCACAGGCCGAATACCGGATATCCGCGAGAAGTAATCCATTGCCGCACAAGGGTATTCGACCTGCGATACCCTGTTGATCGTCGTTCGATCTACGCGGGAGGCATGTGATGACCGAGCAGGAACCGGCGCCGGAGAACCGCGACATGCAGATAGTCGACGTATCCTCGCCCGAACCGGAATCGGAGACCTCGGCCACGCTGTCGGTGCACTACCGCGACGGCAAAGCGGTCCTCGTCGCCACCGGCGGGTCCGTTATCCCGAGCGTCATCGAGGTAGAGAACGCCAACGGCAGCGTGGTCGCCCACTATGCGGTAGACACCACACCGACCGCGCGGGGAGTGCGTGTGACATTTTGGCAAGGCGTCAGCATCACTGATGAAGATGGGCAGATCTACGACGCTGCCTCCGAGGAACAAAGCTCCGAATAGACTCAACCCTTCGAGCGGGCAGCCCGACGGCTCGTTCCTGGTCGAACAGGCAGTGGGCAGGCGAACTACCTATCGGTGGCGTCGAATGTCCTTGCGCGCAAAGCCCGTTCGACACCGTCCTTACCTTCCAGCACCAAGCGGCGCAAAGGCCCCGGGTGCTCTTCGGCGAGGAAACGCTCCGCCGCGTGGACGGCGGCGGTGGTGATCTGATGCGGGTAGAGGGCTCGGGACAGGGTCTGGGCGACCGCTGCCGACTGCCGCTCCCACGCTGCCGGGAGCTCGGCGAAATACCGGTCGATATAGTCGGTGAGCAGGTGCTCCTGACCGGACGGGGCGAAGTTGAACGCGATGGCGCGCACCGTGGTGTTGGCCAGGGTGGTGTCGACAAGCAGGCGGTCCCAGGCGGCCTTCTTCACCGCCGCCTGTGGGCGGGCGACAGCTGCGGCGGCCGCGTGGCGGCGGCCGTGATCGGTGGCGTCGCGGGCGAGCTCGGCATCGATGACCGGGGTCGCGGGGCCGTCGGCATCGATGCGACCCGCCGAGGCGAGGGTCCGGATGATCTTCCAACGCAGGTCGGTATCCACCGCCAGCCCCGGCAGGCCGACCTCGGCCGGGTCGCCGTCGAGCAGCGCGGCCAGCAGATCGAGCTGGCGTTGCGGCAGGCGCGCGCCCAGTGAAGCGTCGAACGGCCCGGCGATGCCGGTGAGCGCGTTGACCAACGCCAACTGATGATCGGAGCCCGGCGCGGCCGCGCGGGCCAGCGCCACCACACCGTCGGTGTAGATCGCCCACCCGGTCTCGGCCGCCCAGTCCGGGTCGGCGTAGCGGCTCAGCGCCGTCTGGGTTTGCAGCAGAACTCGTTGCACCACAGCGATTTCCGACTCGGCGCCGATACCGCGCAACACCAGGCCGAGATAGTCGCGGGTGCGCAACTCCGCGTTGCGGACCATTTCCCAGGCCGCGGACCAGCACAACGTGCGCGGCAGCGGGTCCTCGATATCGGCGATCCGCGCCAGCACGGTGCGCAACGAATCCGGGTCCAGCCGCAGCGAACAGTAGGTGAGATCGTCGTCGTTGAGCAGCACCAGCGCACCGCGCTGCACGCCGACCAATTCCGGCACCTCGGTGCGTCCGGCCGCGGCGATATCGAGCTCGATTCGCTTGGTACGCACCAGCTTTCCATCATGATCGGAATAGATTCCGATGGCCATCCGATGCGTGCGGAACTCACCGGCCCCCGGAGCCGCACCCTCCTGCACCACCGCGAAGGAGGTGAATGTGCCGTCGGTGACCGTGAATTCGGCACGCAGCGTGTTGATACCGGTGCTCTCGAGCCACTGCGCACTCCACCCGGACAGGTCGCGGCCGGACGAATCGGCCACTGCCCGAACCAGATCCGCGAGCGTCGCATTGCCATAGGCGTGTTCGGTGAAATAGTTCCGCAGACCGGCCAGGAACGGTTCCCGCCCCACATAGGCGGCCAGCTGCTTGAGCACCGAAGCGCCCTTCTGATAGGTGATCGCGTCGAAATTCACCTGCACCGAATCGATATCGGGGATGTCGGCGACGATCGGGTGCGTGGACGCCAGCTGATCCTGCGCGTAGGCCAGCGCCTTCTCGTTGTTGGCGAAGCTGGTCCAGCATGTGGTGTATTCGGTGGCGTCGGCCTGGGCCAGGTTGGCGGCGAAGGTGGCGAACGACTCGTTCAACCACAGGTCGTCCCACCACCGCATGGTGACCAAGTTGCCGAACCACATGTGCGCCATCTCGTGCAGCACGACATTGCAGCGGCGTTCGTAGGAGGCGCGAGTCACCTTGGAACGGAATACATACGCCTCGGTGAAGGTGACCGCGCCAGGATGTTCCATGGCGCCCATGTTGTATTCGGGACAGAAGATCTGGTCGTACTTGCCGAACGGGTACGGCACACCGAAATTGGCGTGGTAGAAGGCGAAACCCTGTTTGGTTTCGGCGAAAAGCCGTTCCGTATCGAGGTATTCGGCCAGGGACGCGCGGGCCAGGATGCCCAGCGGGATGGTGCCGTGCTCGTCGGTGTAGACATCATCCCAGCGCACATAGTGCCCGGCGCAGATGACCATCAGATAGGTGGACAGGCGTGCGGTGGTGGCGAAGGTGTGGGTGGCCTTGTCACCGTCTTTTTCGACGCCGACGGTGGCGCCCAGCGAGACGACCTCCCAGTCGGCGGGCGCGGTGACCGCGACATCGAAGGTGGCCTTCAAATCCGGCTGGTCGAAGCAGGCGAATACCCGTTTGGCTTGGGTGGGCTCGAACTGGTTCGACAGGTAGGTTTTTCCGTCGGCCGGGTCGACGAAACGGTGCAGGCCCTCACCGGTGCGCGAGTAACAGCAGTCCGCGTCGACGACCAGTTCGTTGCGTTCGGCCAAGCCGCGCAACAGGATTCCCGGTGAGCTGACGGAATCGGAGATCTCGACCGGGGCGCCGTTGAGCGTCACCGAGCGGACCGTCTCCGCCGTGAGGTCGATGAAGGTCTGCGAACCGGGGGTCGCGGTGAAGGTGACCGTGGTGAGCGATCGGAACGTGCCGCCGGCCGGTTCGGCGGGCTGCTCGCTGAGATCCAGATGGATCCGATAGTTGTCGACCTCGACTGTGGCAGCCCGGGCGATCGCTTGGTCGCGGGTGAGGCTCGGTGCGGACAAATCAACTCCTCGGTATCGCAGGCTCGCCCCGCCCCATACGTTCCGAAGTCCGCTGCGGCCTCGCCTCGCGCAATTTCCCTGCGTCACCGTGCACAGGCGGTGGCGCACAACGATTTCCAGCATGCCAGGTTCAGGCCGATGTGCGGTAGCCGATTCCGGCGACTCTCCCGGCGGCGCCGAATTGATCTCGGCGCACCTGAGCACGGCACTGCGCGTACCGGCCGTTACGATGTCGGCGTCGCATGCCGGGCATTTGCTCTGACCTGGCAGATGTCGGCAGAGCTTGCTGATCGTGGTTGGAAGGGTTGGGGAATGAGGGTTACCGCGGGGATATTCGGCCTGCTGATCGCTATTGCGGGGGCGGTGATGATGTGTCTCGGCTATATGGCTCAGCATGATTTGCGTGACGATTCCGCGCGCAGAACATCCGGTCTGGGTATGAGTTGCCAAGCGAATCAGGCCAACCCCCGGCGGCAGGATTGTAGCTGGGGTTGGTGGGATGGGCACAGCAGCACACCCGGCGAGGACATCATGCCGGTGAGGGAGCGTACAGGTGAACTCATCAGCGACGTTGTTCTGATCGGCGCTTCACTCTTCGTCGGTGGTTTGGTGTTGACGGGTGGAGCGCTCGCAGGTGGGGGAAGGACGCGCCCTGTATCGTCCGCAATGCCACCGCAGCAGTGGCAACAACCGGCGGCGCAGTGGTCCGGAGCTCCTTCGACCGTTCACCCGGGTGGCGTCTAGTCGCCCACTGGTTCGAGCCTTTCGAGCGCCAGAGCAAATCCGGTCCGCCTGGCTGATCTGGGCGAAAAGTCCTGTCACTCGGCTGATTTGCGGTGCCGCCGTCGGCGATACAGGTAAACCCCCGTCATCGCGATCGCGATCAGCACAGCCCATACGGGTGCGATGAGCGCGACCGCCGTGATCACATCCAGGCCGATGGCGATCTCGGCGACCGGGATCGCCATCAGCAACAACGCGCCAGCCCACCGGCTCCCCGCCGAAACCGCTTGCGCGGCAGAGAAGTAGGCGAGAGAACAGTATCCGGTGACGCGCGAAATCGCAGTGCGCAGACATTGCGCGGGTCGCGCAAGAACAGACAGAACCATTGAGACACCCCAGGGACGTGCACCACGGCAGGCATGCCGACACTCACGAGAGCAGGTGCGGGACAACAGGTACGGAAACGAATCCGGCCGCCGATCCCTCCCCGAGAAGGTCTAGGCTGCCGCGATTCGCCGTCCTGGGGCGCGCGCTCGAACATGCCCGGCGGCATCGGGGTCACTATGCCTGCACGAGACGGCCCCAAAAGCGTCGTCACAGGCATTGACCAGCGAGTAGCCCGTCGACCGTGCCGAACCACCGATCAACGCGGCCGCGATCGCCACCACAAGCACCACGACGGCCGCGGCCATCGCCTGCGCCGCGCCCCCGACGGTAACCGGCAGCATGAACAGCAGAATCGAGGCGGCGACGAACTTCAGCACCAACACCTGGTCGCTGAATTCCATTGGCACACAACCGATGCTACACATCCGTTGTCACCTCCGGCCCGAACGAGACCCAGGGCACACCGACATCGCTTGCCACAGAACAGGACTCGGCAGACGCCGATTCCGGCTCGATACCCCGTCTCGGTGGTCGACATCAGATCCCGTTCGAGCAACCCAAGATGATCATCGAGGCCGTCGACGAGGTAACTCGGGCACCGACGCGAACGCTCGACCCCAGGCCATCAGATGGTGAACAAGCTGTCCGGCCCGCTGATCCGGCGAATCGCCTCCAGGGGATACGGGGTGTGCCTGCTCTCGAAACGGAATTCGCGGTAGTAGTCGGTCATTGTCGCGGCAAGCGGGGCGTGGCGGGTGAGGATCGCCGCGATCTGCGGCGGGATCCCTGTCGGCGTTTTCCCTCGGGCGCAGGCGTGTACGAACGCGATGCGCTCGTCCTGCTTGTACCCGTACAGGGCGACGACGAGCCACTGCACGAGATGGGTGAGGGTGTAGCTGCGGTCATAGGTCTGGTGTTCAGCGAAGAAGTCGACCTCCTCCTTCGACAGATCGAACCGGGAGGAGATCGCGAGGCCGTAGTCGGTGAAGAACAGCCGCTCGCCGTCGGTGAGGATGTTCTGGAAGTGGCCGTCGAAATGCAGGAGCCCGCGGGCGTTCATGAAAGAGATCCCGGCGTCGAGTTCCTTCACCACCATGGAGCATGCCCGCACGGCCGTCTCGGCGTCGGCTTTGACCTGAACGTCCAGCCAGTCGTGCAGATTCTGCGGGATGTACTCCAGAAACAGTGCGACGCAAGCCGTGGAGTCCCGCAGCGCCTCGACCCGGTGGCGCACCTGTGGTCCGCCTCCCCAGTAGGCGACGACGTTCTCCACATCGGCCAGCTCCTCGGGCAGCGCCTGCCCGGTGTGCGGCAGCACCCGCCAGTGGTACATCAGGGGAAAGCCCTCATGGTCATGTGCGAGCACCCAGTTCGTCGTCATGATGTGCACGGCCAACTCCCGCCAGGCGCCCCATCCCGGGCTCCCGGGGACCCCGAGGCCGGAATGGCAGAAGACAGGTAGCCCAAAGAGGTTCGCGGTGGACCGGATGTTGTCCGGCCGCCTTTCCAGATCGGTCAGCGCCAGCCGCTTGACGAAGACCGGGGTCCCGTCGACCTCCAGCAACGCCGAAGTCCCGCCGACGCCGGAGCCCAGCGGTGCGGCCGTATCCACCAGGTGGCACAGTTCGCGATCACTGCACAGCGCCAATGATGTCGAGACGGCACTGTAGGCAGCCAAACGCGCACCATGCGAACCATCGAACTTCTCGACGTCCACCTCCACCGAGGCACCAACCTCTCTGCGATACCAAAGGGCACGCGCACGGGACGGATAGCCGACGGTTCGCCCCCTGGCACGCGCGGACGGCATAGCGGACCGTGGCTGTGAGGACCGATCCGAATACCCTGTGGCCACAATGTACGTGCCGATCAACAGCAAGGTCGGGCAAGCATGATGCCGCGGCAGCTCGCCGCTCCTCAGCGGCTCGGGTAGATCGGGCGGCTACCAGGTGATTCCGCGCGACCCCGGGCTCGAACCCGGTCCGCCGCCCCACGGTCGCTGACCAGTACCAACCCGGATGGTTCCGCTGCCTCGGGAGACCGCGTCGACGCACCGAGCTCATCGACAAACTCTGGCAATGACTTCCACGGCACCAAGCCACCGGCGGTCACAAATTCCGCGTCCGCCTCGGTCGGCCCATTTATCGGGGTAGGGCACAGGAACATCGTCGCCACTTCAGATGAGAACTCGCCGTGCCGGATTGGTTGAGAATCCACCACTCCCGTGAGAACTGACATAGATGACAAGGGGTGCACAGTTTTCGGAGGCGTTTCGTGGCATTACGTTTCGTGTGCGCCAACCAAACGAAACGAAACGATTTACCGGAGGGGAGCGGGAGACAACGGATCCTGACCTCCGATAAGGTTCACTTATCGGAGGTCAGAAGTCGACGGATTCGACACGCACAACACACATTTCGTTTCGTGTGAATACGTTGGACGCGACGTAAACAACGCTACGATTCTCGAATGTCTAACGTGTGCAACTTTCCAGGGTGTTCGCGACCGTCCGCGCGCGGAGCAGGGCCGGGGCGGCCGTCGGAATACTGCGACCATCCGGAGCACACTCGCTGGCGCGCATGGCGGGAAAGGCAACGGCAGCAACAGGACTCAGAGACACCGGAGACTTCCGTCACTGTGACGGCATCGGGTCCGGTGACGGTGGCGCGGTTGCGGGCCGACGAGTTGCTCGCCCAATTCCGTGGGCTGGCCGATCAATTGGGAAATACGCTCAGCGCGGCGGTGGCGGAACTGTCCACCCTGGCCGATCCGGCGGTGGCCGAGGCGCAGGTGCAGGCCGTGCAGGCGGATGCGGCGCGGCGGATCGCGGAGGCCGAGGTCGCCACTGTCGCCGCCGAGCAGGCCAGGCGGGCCGCCGAGGAGGCGCGGGCACTGGCCGAATCCGCCGCCGACGATGCCGCGGCCGCCGCTGAACGTGCGGAAGCCCTTGTCACCGAGGCGAATGCAGCCCGCGAGGACGCGCTGCGCGAGGTGCAGCGGGTCACCAAACAGTCCGCCGACGAGGTGTTCGCGGCCCGCAGCGCGGCCGAGGCCGAGGTGCGTACCGTGCGCCGGGAAACCGCCGAGCAGATCGCCCGCGCGGAAAAAGAAGCCGCGCAGCGGATCGAACAGGCCGAACGCCGCGCCGCGGCCGATATCGCGCACGCCCAGCGCGAGGCCGCCGCCCAGGTGTCGGCTGCCGCCGCCGAACGCGACCTCGCCGCCCAGCGCGCCGCCGACGCCGAACGCGCCACCGAACGCGCCGAGCAGGCCGTACTGGAACGCATCGAGGCCGCCAACGAGGCTCGCGACGAATGGCGCAGGGCCCGAACGGAATTGGAGACCACCCGCGCCGAACTCGCCGAAACCCGCCGCACCGCGACGGCCGACCTGACCGCGGCCCGCGCCGCCGCGGCAGCCGCCGCCGAACAGGCCGAAGCCGCGGCCGCGCAACGCATCCGAGCGCTCGACGAGGCCCGCGCGCAAACCCTCGCCCGCGCCGAACGCGCCGAACGCCAACTCGACGAACTCCTCGCCAGCACCCGCGCCGCGGCCATCGAGAACGTATGACGTTGTCGCCACCAGATTTCCGCAGGATTTCGCCGGATCGCGCCGAGGACCGGTCGACCCGACAGCAACTATGACCCGATTTGCGCCTCGCGCGGGACTGACAACGAAATCCACTGCGGCGGTTCGTGTTTCCTCTGCACTGGGGACGAGCTCCCCAATCATGGGGTCTATTGGCCCGCACCCGGTGATGGGACGATTTCAGCTGTCCGAGGCAACTCCTCGGGCCGGGGTGGATTTCGGGCTCAGGTGACGCGTTTGTCCTGATGAGCGGCACGAACGCCGATATTCGGGAGGGACCTCGCCGCGATTCGCCGGTCACATGAGATCGCTTATGTGGCGGCGGTTGCGCTCGCCGCCGGTCGTACGGTGAGGAATGGGAGTATTCGATGAATACACGTATCCGTTGGTCGGGTATTGGTATCGCTGGGTTTGTTGCGGCCGCTGCTGTTGCCACGGTGTTCCCGGCACCGCAGGCCGGTGCCTGCGAGTTCAGTGGAAGCGTTGGACTGAACCTGACGGTATGCGGGGGAGTGCCGACAACGGGACCCGATGCCTACTATGTGAACGGGGTGTATACGTTCACGGTCAACTTCCCGGATCCTGCACATCGCCGGTTCGACAAGCCTGTCAATTTGTTCGCCACGTATGATCCAGACGTTGATATCGATCCGGTTCTTCATAGGGACCAAGCCACCCTTGTCGGCTCCGTAACAGCGCCTGCGGGAAGCACTTCGGCCAGTATCCAGTGGACCCCCCTCAAACCGGGCCACTATGATTTCCTTGCCGAAGATGGTGACGGCGTCAAATACGGGCCGATGTGGTTGACGGCGAATGCCGCTCCGCCCACCTCCACCCCGACGCCGACCCCTACTGATACCGATAGTGCGAATTCGGTACCTGGCTTGTGGTTCAAGTAGTCGCCACCAACCCCAGTTCGCCACCCGGATGCTGGTCCGCGCCCCGGATGCCGGAGTGCCATGCGGGCGGATGACCGGTGACGATCCGTCGCTCGGGCACCGGCAGGCCCGCGTTTCATCCACTCAGCGGTAGCCAAGTCATCGACTGAGGACCGTACCGCGTTCCCGCCGCCACGGCGATCGGCTCGACTTCACCTTCGCAGTCCAGATTGCCGAGCACGGGCTGGTTTTCGCCGATCCAGGTCTCGAACCCATTGCCGTGAGCGACCACTGGAGCCGGGCCACTCGATGGGGTTCCCGGGCTTTCGGATCAGCACGAAGCATCGCCGAGTTTTTCGGCGCAGGTGCGCAACCAACCCATGATCCGGACGTGATCGGGTTCGGCCTGGGCGAGCAGCAGACTCTCCAGCTCCTGCACCGACGCCGCGGCGGCGGCCAGTCGTCGTTTGCCGAGCCCGGTCAGTACATTGCCGCGGGCGCGCTGTTCCGGGGATGGTTCGGCGCGGTCGATGAAACCCGCATGACTGAGTGCGTGCAGAATCCGCAGCATCGTCGGCGCGGCGACGAAGTTTCGGCGGGCGAGTTCGGCATTCGACATCCCGGGGTACTCGGCCAGCATGGCGAGTACCGCGTATTGCGGAGCGGTGAGACCGTACTCGGCCAGCGCCGTGTCCATGCGGGAGCGCAGCGTCTGCTGAAGTCGCTTGAGCGCGAACCCTATCGACTGATCCGGATCGACGTGGGAGGTCACGGCATCATGGTACCCCTTGCCTTAGCGAGCTAAGCTGGATTAGCATGCTAAGTATTCGGCTGATTCCGAATTCCACTGATTCCCAACAGTTCCCGTCGAGGAGGAATCCACTTATGAGTACATCGACGACCATCAGCCCCGATGCCGACCTGGTCACCCTGATCAATGTGTTCAACGTCGATCCGGCACGCCAGCAGGAGCTTGTCGAAGCGCTCGCGCGGGCGACCCGGGAGGTCTTCATGACGGTGCCGGGCTTCATTTCGGCGAACCTGCATGTCGGTCTGGACGGCAAGCGGGTGATCAACTACGCCCAATGGGCCAGTGAGGAGCTGTTTCGGCAGGCGCTGCAGCGGCCGGACGTGAGTATGCATATCGCGGAGACCACTCGGATCGCCGAATCGTACGACCCGACGCTGGTGCGAGTGCATTCGGTGCACCACGCGGCGGAACGACAGGCATGAAACGTGTTCCGAATGCGCCGGGATGACGCGAATCAATGGACGACCGGCAGCCGTTCTACCACGGAAACCCTTGCCGCCGTGCGCGAAATGCGAGACCGCGACAAACCCAGGTGGATGACCGTCGTCAACCCTGGCGGGATAGCCCGGCGACCAAAAGGTTTTGACGTTGTCGCTACGTCAATGTTTAGTGTCCGCCGACATGACAATCACCGTTCTCGACACCTACACCGAGATGACGCGGATCCTGCGGGCCGCGCCCGCGGCGCGCGCCGACCTGCTGCGGGCGATGCTCGAACCCATCAGGGGGATGTACCGTTATCAGCCCGGTGATGTCGACCTGACCGATATGCACCGGCGGACGGCCGGATTCCCGCTGGACCGCGCCGAGGACCAGTGCCTTGCCGCGCTGGAGACGCTGGCAGCCGGCGATGCCTGGAAGCGAATGCAACACGCCCTGGACAACGCGCAGACCACTCTGCTGGCGGCCAATCCCGGATTCACCGCGCCGGATATCACCGTGCTTCTCGTGCTCGGCGACCCGGGTGACACCAACCTGATGGGTCCGAGCCTCGGCATGAGCGCATTCGGCGGCATCTCCGGCCAGATCACCATCACGCTGTGGCCGTATCCGGAGAACGTGGCGCGGATCGAGGCGACCGCCGTGCACGAACTGCACCACAACCTGCGCTTCAGTCCCGGTGGCGTGGTGTGGAACCCGATGACCGTCACGCTGGGTGAGCACGTGGTTTCGGAAGGGCTGGCCGACGCGTTCGCGCGCCAACTCTTCGGCGACGAACTCGGCTACACCCGGATCGGCGTGCCACACCTGACCGACGACGCGGTATTCGACAAGGTGGTGCCCCAACTCGGGCTGACCGGCATGCACAACTTCACGGCCTGGGTACACGGCGACGCCATCGCAGAACACTTCGGCATCACCCCGGTAGGTCTGCCGACCGGCGCCGGATACGCCGTCGGCAACAGGCTGGTCGACACCTACCTGGCGGCCACGGGGCAGACCGCGGCGCAGGCGTTGCACGCCGACAGCGCGGAGATCATCGCCACCGCACTGGGGCGCTGATCACCCGAGATCTGTTCGCGCGCAATGGAATTCAGTGTGGTCGGCCCGGCAGGTGATCCGGGCGGTGACGATCGGCTTCTCGGTCGAATTCCTCTGGTCGAACTCGGCTCAGTAAGGTAGCTGTGTGATGGCTACGGCAAGCGGACTCGTCAGCGGCGGGACCGGAACGCTTGCGCTGGGTGGCATGACGCAGGAGACGACGATGGAGTGGCTGGTCAACGAGCTCGCGGCGCGGGCCGGTATCACCGGCCGGACGCTGCGGCACTACGACCGGATCGGGTTGCTGTCACCGTCGAGGATCGGGACGAACGGTTACCGGTATTACGGACCGGACGCCGTCGCCCGCCTGCAGCGCATCCTGCTCATGCGGCGGCTCGGGCTCGGCCTGCCCACCATCGCTCGGGTCCTGGACGAGGAGGCGGACGAACTCGGTGCGCTCCGGGCGCACATCGATGACCTCGAAGCCGAACGAGACCTGCTGGACCAGCGGATCCACGCCGTCCGGCACACGCTGGAATCCCGGCAGGCCGGGATCGACCCGTGCATGGACGTGATGCTGGAAGGCTTCAACGACCGATACCGGGACGAGGTTGTCGCGCGGTGGGGCGAGGCGGCGTTCCAGGCCGCCAACGACTGGTGGCACGACAAAACCCTGGAACAGCAGCGGGCGTGGAAACGTGCGACCGACGAGCTGGTCGCCGCATGGATCGACCTGTGGCGCGACGGTGTCGCGGCGACAGCGGAACGCGCGCAGTCGCAGGCCGCCCGGCATGTCGCGTGGCTGACCGAGATCCCCGGCACGCCGACCGCCGAGGGCGACCGGGAACGGTCCATTCAGATGGTGTGCGGCCTGGCCGATATGTACGTCGACGATCCGCGGTTCGCCGCCACCTATGACGGTGCGGCGGCCTTCGTCCGCGACGTATTGCACGAATACGCGAAAACCCGGATGTAGCGGGGTATTTCAGCTCCAGACACCGCTGTCCACTTCCCAGATGCCATGGTCGCCGTGCGTGGCCGGCTGGATCAGGTGCAATGCGACCTTGCTGCCGTCGCGGTTGGTGACGAAGACGACCACCGGTGCGCCGGTACTGGTCTGGACTTCGGACCAGCCGAATCGGCCCTGTGCGAAGGCCTTTGCGACGGCGACTCGGTCCAGCCGCCACGGCTGATGCCCGCTGTCGACGGATTTCTGCAGGTCCGCGGCCTGCTGGGCGGTGAGGCCCTCGCCGGGGAACGACGTTCCCGACGAGGGATGGGGGTTCGGGGCGGGTTGCGGCGGGGTTTCCGGAGCCGGTGGCTGTGGGGCGACCGTCGGCGATTGCGGTACTACCGTCGGCGGCTGCGCCGACTCCTGTGTGGTGACGGTGTTCGACGGAACGGGTGCGGCGACGACCGTCGTCGATGTCGGCTGGGTGGTGGTTTTGGTGGACGAACAGCCGCCGATCGCGGCCGCACACGCGAGGACGCCGAGAGCTGTCACCGCGCTCCGCCACGACAGCGGGGCAGTGGTGCGGGTGGAGATGCGCATGGGTCGTCCTCGGCTCGAAACCCGGCTGCTTATCCGGTTGATCGCGTTGCCCTGATGTCGTGTCGCGGACGCGGATCGTTAACCGTGGGATCGTCAGGCGACGGCCTGCGCGTCGCCGCCGGACGGTACCGGGGTGAGCCCGCGCTTCTCGGATTCGCTTGCCGCGCACAGCTTCTCCAAGGCGTAGACGCGGACGGCCGTGCGCAGGTGGTAGCGGGGTCCGTCCGAATGTTCGGTCATCGTGACCAGCGAGCGATCGACCAGACGGGTGAGCGCACCGACATCGCCGACGTCGTCGAGAGCAACCGCGCCGTCGTGAACAGCCAAGCGAGACAACAGGATTCGCTCGGAAGACGACAGCCGCTCCCAGTCGGAGTCGAGCAATGCCCGCAGCGAGCGATGCCGGGCCGGACCGCCGCGGCCACCGGTCAGCACGGCGAGCGGGTCGTCGAGGCGGGCGGCCAGCGCGGTGACGCCGAGACTGCGCACCCGAATCGCGGCCAGCTCCAACGCGACCGGGATCCCGTCGAGGCGGCGGACGATCGTGGCGACAGCGGCAGCATTGTCCGGAACCAGCCGGAACCCGGGCGCCGCCGCAGTCGCGCGCTCGACGAAAAGCGCTATCGCGGTGGACGATTCCAGGCCACCCGTCCCCTCGGACGGCACGGTCAGCGGCGCCACCCAGAGCACCCGCTCACCCGCAACCGCGAGCGGTTCCCGACCGGTCATCAGCACCCGCAGCCCCGGCGCCACCCGCAGCAGCGACTCGACGACCTCCGCGGCCGCGTCGACGACATGATCGCAGTTATCGAGCACCAGCAGCCACTCGCCGGTCTTGTTCGAACCCGAATCACCTGTGGCCGACAATGTTCCACCGAGCCGAGTCAGGGTGCGGGCCGCCGCCGGACCTGTCGCACTCGTGGGCTCCGAATCGACCGCAGTTGCGCCGACGCAATCGACTGGTGAGCGCGCCGGATCAACTGTGCTGACGGGCTCCGAATTGAGTGGAGCCGAGGAGGTTTCACCGGGCAAGGTGTGGGCCGAAGCCGGATCCGTGGCGCGCGTGGGCACGGGATCGCCATCGGCAGGAAGTGTTCCAGCGAAGGCGGCCGAAGGGTCGACCGGCGCACGCGATGGGTCCGAATCGGCTGCGGCTGGGCGTATTTCACCGCGAGTGACCAGCGCGCGAATCTCCTCCGGACCGGCGTCGCCGGTGAGGTTCAAGAGATCGGCGTACCAAATGCCTTCGGGGAAGCGGGTTTCGAGGCCGCGTGCCGTCTCGATCGCGAGCACCGACTTGCCGACTCCACCGGGGCCGGTCAGCGTCACCAGGCGGGAATCGCCCAGCGCCGCACGCGCCTCCGTCACCGCGTCGGCCCGCCCGATCAACGAGGTGACCGTTGCGGGCAGATTCGCGGCGCCGATCGCCGAAGAAGGGGAGCCGACCGCGGGCGCGGTGGCTTTCGCATGCAACGCCGGATCCTGTTTGAGGATCGCCTCGTGCAGCGCCGCCAGCTCCGGACCCGGATCGATGCCGAGTTCATCGGCCAGCCGCGTGCGCAGCGCGGCGTACGCCGAGAGCGCCTCGCTCTGCCTACCGGCCCGGTAGAGGGCGCGCAGATGTGCGGCGTGCAGGCGCTCACACAGCGGGTGCCTGGCCACCAGGTCGGCGAGTTCGCTTGCCAGCGCCGGGTTTTCGCCGACGTCCAGGAGTGCCTGTGCGTGCTGTTCCACGGCGGTGATCTGTTCCTCGTCCAGCCGGGTCGCCGCCGCGCGGGCGAAATCGGCGTCGGCATGCTCGGCGTATGCCGGGCCGCGCCACAGGCCGAGCGCGTCCGAGAGCAGCCGCACCCGCAGCGCCGCATCGCCGGTATCCAGCGCCTCCGCGACCATCGCGCGAAAACGGTTGGCGTCCACGGCATCCGGAGAGACAACCAATCGGTATCCGGCGGGCTCCCATCGCACGAGTTCGCGGCCGCCCGGTTCGGCGGCGGCCAGCGTGCGCCGCAGCTGTGACACCCGGGACTGCAAGGTGGCCAACGGGTTCCGGGGCAGCCGAGTCGACCACAGATCCTCGATCAGCCGATCCGGCGGAACCGGCCGCCCCGCCGCGATCAACAGTCCGGCGAGCAGCGCCCGCACCTTCGCGTCCGGAATCGGCACCGGCCTGCCGTCATCGGTCCATACGGCCAACGAGCCGAGCACTCCGAAACGCATCGCACCAGCTTACTTCCAGCGACGACGGCGAACCCGAAGGGAACCCGAAGCGGGCCCCGGCACGGTATCAGCATGACGAAAACCTATGAGAGCCGCGAGATCAGGCTGGCCGAGCGGCCGCAGGGCATGCCGGGACCGGCCACCTTCGAGTTGGCGAAGACCGAGGTGCCCGAGCCGGGCCCCCGACAGGTGCTGGTCCGCAACACCTGGATGTCGGTGGACCCGTACATGCGGGGCCGGATGGACGACGGCGATTCCTATATCGCCCCGTTCGCGATCGGCGCACCGCTGGACGGGCACGCGATCGGCGAGGTGGTCGCCTCCCGCGCCGATATCCCGGTCGGCGCGACCGTCGCGCATTTCGCGGGCTGGCGGGAGTACGCCCTGCTGGACGCGGAAACGGTGACCGCCCTTGATATTTCGCTCGATCGCCCGCAGGACCACCTGGGTGTGCTCGGGCAAACCGGATTCACCGCCTACCTCGCCGTCACCGAATTCGCCCGGGTGCGCGCCGGTGACGTGGTGTTCGTATCCGGTGCGGCGGGCGCGGTCGGCAGCGTCGCCGGGCAACTGGCGCGCAAGTTCGGCGCGGCGACGGTGATCGGTTCGGCGGGCGGACCGGACAAGGCGCGCGCCCTGACCGACACCTTCGGCTTCGATATCGGCCTCGACTACCGGGCGGGCGCGATCGGTGACCAACTGCGCGCCGCCGCGCCCGGTGGCATCGATGTGTACATCGACAACGTCGGCGGCGACCACCTGGAGGCCGCCCTCGACGCGCTGACGATGCGTGGCCGCGCGGCGCTCGTCGGCATGATCAGCGGCTACAACACCCCGGTGCCCGGTCCGCGCAACCTGTACAACGTGGTCACCAAACACCTGAGCCTCCAAGGCGTTCTGGTCACCGAATACCTCGACCGCCAGCCCGCCTACACCGCACGGGCCGCGCGCTGGGTCGCCGACGGCAGCCTGCGCGGCGCGGAGACGATCGTCGACGGGATCGAGAACGCGCCGGACGCATTCCTCGGCATGCTGCGCGGCGCGAATATCGGAAAGATGCTGGTTCGCCTGTGAATCGATCGGCGTCGGACACCGGCAGGGTCGACGCATCCGGCTAAGGTCGGCAATAACTGGCAACCTCCCAGCGATCGGTGGTGGCGCATATGCTCAACCCATTCAGCCGGGTGCGCTGGACCTACCGGCAGCGCCGGGTGTGGCGACTGCCCGCGGCAATCGTCGCCGCGGCATTGCTGCTGGCATGGGCGGTGCCGGCGGTGGATCGCGCACTGGCCGAAGAGCTGCGGCGGGTGCCGGTCGCGGGCACCTTCGATGCCGGGGTGATGGCGACGGTGTTGTCGTCGGTGGCCTCGGGCACCATCACCTTCTCCGGTTTCGTCTTCAGTGTGGTGTTGCTGGTGATCCAGTTCGGCACCGGATCGATGTCGGCGCGGCTGTCGCCGCGGCTGACCCAGGACTGGGTGGTCGGCGCCGCGCTCGGCACCTTCATGGCGACCTTCACCTACACGCTGCTGATCTCGGTGCGGCTCGGCACCAGGGTGGAGGATTACGAACCGGTGCTGTCCTCGATCGTCGCGATCGGGCTAGCACTGGCCAGCGTCGGACTGTTCTTCGCGCTGCTGACCCGGGTGGTGAACTTCCTGCGGTTGGTGAAATCGCTGGAGTACATGGCGCGCACCGGTGCCCGTACCGCCGCCGAGGTGCATCCGGAACCCTTTGGCGCACAACATGTTCCGAATCCAGATCCGAACTCCCCGGACCGGGTGATCCGCTATGCGGGCACCGGCGGGGTGCTGCTCGGCATCGACACCGGACCGGTCACCGCGCTGGCCGCCGCCGCGGCGTGCCGCATCACCCTGGTGCCCGCGATCGGCGATTTCGTGCTGCCCGGCGCGGCGCTGTTCGCCATCCACGGCGGCGACGGTGTCGACGAGCGAAAGCTGCGCGGGCACGTGGTCTTCGGCATCGAGCGGGTGGTGGACGCCGATCCGGCGTTCGCGCTGCGAGTGATGGTGGATATCGCGCTCAAGGCGCTCTCGCCCGCGGTCAACGATCCGACAACGGCGGTGCAGGCCCTCGATCACATCGGCGCGCTGCTGGTCGAACTGTCCGGGCGTGACCTCGGCGTGCGCCGCTACCGAGACCGCGCCGGGGTCGAGCGGCTGCGGCTGCGCAACTCCGACTGGATCGACTACCTGTCGCTCGCGGTCGACGAAATCCGTTACTACGGCGCGGATTCGCTGCAGGTCACCCGTCGGCTGCGCGCGCTGTACACGGACCTGCTGCGACTGTGCCCGCCGCAGCGCAGGCCGCCGATCGAACAGCGGCTGGCCGCGCTCGACGCCGATGTCCCCGCCGCGTTCCGCACCGCGCTGGATCGCGCCATCGCCGCCGAACCGGACTGGCAGGGCCTCGGCGGCCCGACCACCGCCGAGGCCGCGAGCTGACCGCCGACGCGCGGCCGATGATGCGATGCGGCACGCCGTGTGAGTTGGCATACTGCGCAGCAAATCACAGGTTATCCACAGTGGCGGGCCATACCATATAGCTATGCCCGCGGACGAGGAGCTACAGCGCGCGCCGGTGTTGGGCGAGGGCGTGCGGCAGACGATTCTGGTGACGGGGATCTGCTCGGTGGTCCTCGGTGTGATGCTCGGGGTGTGGCCGCAGAAGACGGTCGGCATCGCCGAACTGCTGTGCGGTCTTTATCTGCTGCTGAGCGGGATGACCCAGCTCACCGTCGCATTCGCGGCCCGGTTCGCCTGGCCGCTGCGGCTGGAGCTGTTCCTGAGCGGCGCGCTGGCGGTGGCCATGGCGGTGCTGACGCTGCTCGATGTGAATTCGGTGCTGCTGCTGGACGTCTGGCTCGGGCTGGCCTGGATCACCCGCGGTATCGCGCACGCGACCGCCGCCGCCTGGACCGATGACCTGCCGCACGCCGGGAAACAGGAACTGTTCGGCCTGTTCACCATCGCGCTCGGCATCGTGGTGATCCTGCTCGAGGTGAATTCGCTGGTCGCGCTCGGTGTGGTGGCCGGGCTCGGGATGATCGCGATCGGCGCGCTGGAATTGCTGGCGGTCACCGCGGTGCGCGCCGACGGCATCCACCTACCGGGGCCCGCGCTGCTGCGCTGGCGCGCCGCGCAACGATGACCGCCCCGGCACTCGATGCCGGTGAATCCGCCGACGCGCGGGTCGCTTTCGGCATCGCGTGCCGAGTAGCGGGACACGCCGAATCGAGTAGCGCGACACTCGTGGAAGATCGGTGCATTCGGCGCATTCTGGGCAGATGAACAGCCTGGACACCCACCCACGCGGCGGCATCCGGGCCGCGGAGCCGCCCCGGTGCGGCGCGCGCGGCATGACGGTGTTCGGAACCGGCGTGGACTGCTATCTCGCAAACCGGCCGACCTTCGAGTCGCCCCACAACTATCAGACGCTGCTCGATATCGAACTGGACGAGCGCGGCCGCCGCGCCCTCGGCACCGACCGGCGCATCGGTTACGACGGCACACACACCTTCGAACCCGAGTTTTTCCCGATCGCCGAACTCGATCCGCGCGCCGCCCGGCCGCGCACCCGCTTCCGCGGCACGCTGGTGCGCGGGCGCGCCGAACGCGGCGGCATCCCGATCGCCCGGGAGGTCACCGCGACCGTGCGGACCGTGATGTACTTCGCCGAACTCGATCCGTGCGGGGCCGGGCGCGTGCCGACCCACCTGTGTTTCGGCCGGGGCGGGCGGCTGTATCTCGCGCACCGGATCGCGCGCAGGCCGAGCTTCGATCAGATCGTCTCCGTGCGGTTCGTGCCCGGCACCCGCACCGATCTCGTCGGATCACCGCTGTCCGAGCATGCGGCGGAGCCGACATTCGAGCGGGCGCAGCCGATCATTCTCGGACGGCGCGGGTTCGGCGGTAATCGGTTGCGGGTGAGGGAGGTCGCGGTGGCGGCGTTCTATGCCGTCGAATCGTCCGCGGATACCTCCGGATTCCTAGTGGAGTTGGAGGTCGGGCGGCAGATCCACCTCGAGGTCGCGGACCTGAGCTGATCGCGTCACTCGGTCAGGCGCATCTCCCAGAACTCGTCGCCATCCGGTTGCGCATAATCGCCGACGCGCCGGAATCCGGCCCGCTCGTACACCCGGATGGCGCGCTCGTTCCAGCCGTAGACGAAGAGCCGGAAATAGCTGGGCCGGAACGCTTCCCGGGCGAATTCCAGTCCGGATCGCAGGAATGCGAGCCCGGCGCCGCGGCCGGTGGCATCCGGCCGCATACCCAGCCCGATCGAGACCTCCCCCTCGGCTCCGTACAGATCCGGCGCGGTGCTCCACGGCAGCGCCGCCGTACCGAATGCGAAGAACCCCACGGGATCCGCGTCCCCGTCGCGGACCGCGTAGTGCGGACTGCGCGTATTCAGCAGCTCCGCCTCGCTGGAATCGTCATCCATGCCGTAGATCTCGTAAGGCGGTTCATAACTCCACAACCGGATGATTCGAGCGTCCTCGGGAGTCATCGCGGTCAACGTGAACGATTGCACGCCGACAACCATCGCATACTCGCGCTGCGTGGACGGTCGTCAGCTTTCGTCCCGGCTCGGGGCCGCGCATCTGCTCGCGCCGGCCGAAGGTTCGCGCGGAGGTGAGTCGCTGTTCGATAAGTGGTTGCCGGGCCCGGGCATGTGACGAACGCAGCCGAGTGCCGTCCCGGCAGTCCGCGATCGGCTGAAGCGGGTAGGTGTGTCGGTTTGGGCATAGTCGGGACGGCCACGCGACATCCGTTGCGCGGCAGGACGAATCCGGCGATACCGGGCAGCAGCAGCGTGATCGTGACGGCCCATTCGGTGACGATCACCGCGGTCGCCACCGACTCGGCCCGGGAATTCGGTGCCGCGCAACGGATTCGATGACGATCAGGCGTTGACGGGGGTGCGGCGGTTGGCGCGGACCAGTGCCAGTAGAAGCGTGAGGCAGGCCAGCGCCACGACGCCTGCGCCGTATTGGACGGCGGTGGAGAGGGGGATGGCGGTGGCGAGCAGGCCCATGCCGATGACGGGGCCGCCGGTGCCGCAGTAGCAGGCGACGAAGAAGCTGGACAGCACCTCGGCGCGGCGTTCGGCGGGGGCGGCATGATTCACGGCGGTGAGCCCGCCGAGGAAGGCGAGGCCCTGTCCGACGCCCGCGATGACGGTGGCCGCCAGCAGTACCGGCAGCGACCGGACGCTACCCGAAATCGCAAGCAGCGCAAGGCCGGTGGCCAACATCGGCAGTCCGAGCAGTTCGAGGGTGCGGGCGGGTCTGCCGTAGCCGATCAGTTGGGCGGTGGTGGAACTGGCGCCCATCAGTGCGGCGGCGGCGCTGCCGAGTAGCAGGTTGGCGCTGCCGGACAGATTCGCCACGTAGGTCGGCACCAGGGTGAGGAACAGCCCGACCACCGCGAAGGCGAGGAAGCTGGCCACGCCGCTGGTCGCGAAGACGGGACGGAGTTCGGCGGGCAGTTCGGGGCGGCGCGGACGCCACGGGGTGGTGTGGCCGGCCGCCGGGAGAGCCAGCACGGCGACGGCGGCGGGCAGCAGCAGCCCGACCTCGACGATGAACGGCAGAACGTATGGGGCCGGGGCATATTGGGCCAGCGCTCCGCCCAACACCGGACCTACGCTGATGCCGCTGATGGAGACGGCGGTGGAGACGAGCGCGGCCTTGCGATGATCGCCCGCGGGCTCGAATTCGACCAGTGCCGCGCTGAGCGGCCCCGAGGCCGCACCCACCGCGATGCCTTGCAGGATGCGCGCCGCGAACAGCCAGCCGGTGCTGGTGGCCAGTGCGAAAAGTATGGATCCGAGCGCGGCCAGCGCCAGCGCGGGCAGCAGCACCCGGCGGCGGCCGATCGCGTCGGAGAGCGGACCGCACAGCAGCAGCGAGGGGATGAGCGCGCCGACATAGGCGGCGAAGATCAGCGTGAGCACCAGCGGTGAGAAGCCGAATTCCCTTGCGTATCCGCGATATAGCGGGGTCGGGATATTCGTGCCCGCGAGCAGGATCAGCAGGGTGTATGCGATGGACCAGAACCGCCATCCGGCGTGTGACATGTGGGCTCCCCAAGATTTCATGTTCGGATTTCCTGAACATAGCACATGTTCGGAAAATCGGAACATGAGTTATTCTGGGGGTATGGCCAGCCGCACCGCCACCGAACTCGTCCACCCCGCCCGCGCGGACCTACGGTTCACCGAGGTACTCGCCGCATTGAGCGATCCGGTCCGACTGGCGATCGTCGCGCGACTGGCCGAACTCGACGACGATGCCGAATTGGCCTGCCGTGTCTTCGAACTCCCGGTCAGCAAGTCGACCCAGAGCAATCACTTCCGGGTGCTGCGCGAGGCCGGCGTCATCGCGCAACGCGACGAGGGCACCCGCCGGATGAACCGGCTGCGCCGCGCCGACCTCGACGCCGAATTCCCGGGACTATTGGATCTGGCGATACCCCAGGGCCGCGCCGTCGTGGCGGAATGGGCCGCGCAGCGGGCGTAGCAGGCGGAACCCGCGGCCGAATTCGGCGCGAACTTGCCGCGAACGATGACTATCGGGCGCTCGCACCGTCCAGACTGGTGACACCGCCGTCACTAGGAGAGCTCCCCGATGACCGAATCCATCCCCGTCGGCACCGGAACCCTCGCGGTTCCCGGCGCAAACCTGTACTACGAACTGCGCGGCACCGGACCACTGATCGTGCTGGCCGGATCGCCCATGACGGCGGCGCCGTTCGCTCCGCTGGCCGATACGCTCGCCACCGACCACTCCGTGCTCACCACCGATCCGCGCGGTCACGGCGGCACCGTGCTCGACGATCCGGCCCAGGACTCGACCCCCGAACTGCGCGGCGACGATCTGGCCCGGCTCATCGTCCACATCGACCGCGGCCCCGCCATCGCCTTCGGCTCCAGCGGCGGCGCGAGCAGCGTGCTCGCCCTCGTGCAGGACAATCCGGACCTGGTGACCACCGCCGTCGCGCACGAGCCGCCCCTGGTGGAACTGCTCGACGACCGCGCGCGACGCATTGCCGCCATCGAGGACATCATGGCCACCTACGACGCGGGCGACAGGCTCGCCGCCGGACGAAAGTTCATGGCGTTCACCGAGGTTCCGGTCTCCGAGGAGATGATCGACCAGATGTACGGTCCGGGCCGCGATCCGGCGCAGCTGGCCGAGGAGGCCTACTTCTTCCGCCACGAGATGCTGGGGACCACCCAGTTCCTGCCGAATATCGAAGCGCTGCGCAATGTCCCGACCCGCCTGGTGATCGGCATCGGCGAGACCTCGGCGGGCCAGCTGTGCGACCGCGCATCGCGGGCGCTGGCCGCCGGACTCGGGATCGAACCGGCCCTGTTCCCCGGCGGGCACGGCGGCTTCATGGAGGACGCGGAGGCCTTCGCCAAGCGGTTGCGTGCGGTGCTGAGCTGAAATACGCACCGGGGACCGATGAATTCGCGCGGCGGCGGCGGTCTGTTCCTGAGGACACCCGTTCCGAAGGAGGACCCATGGATTCAGTCGTCACCGCCCGCACCCTGACGGTGCCCGGCGCCAGCCTGCACTACGAGGTGCGCGGCGCCGGAACCCCGATCGCGCTGGTCGGCGCGCCGATGGCGGCAGCGGCGTTCGCGCCGCTCGCCGATTTGCTCGCCGGGGATCACACCGTGCTCACCACCGATCCGCGCGGCCACGCGGGCAGCGTCCTCGACGATCCGGACCAGGACTCGACCCCCGAACTGCGCGCCGACGACCTGGCCCGACTGCTCACCGAACTCGGCGCGGGCCCCGCGGTGGTGTTCGGCAGCAGCGGCGGCGCCGTCACCGCACTGGCACTGGCGCAGGCACGCCCCGATCTGGTGCACACCGTCATCGCGCACGAACCGCCGATCGTCGAGTTGCTCGACGATCGCGCCGAATTACGTTCTCGGACAGAGGAAATGATCGCCACCCACCGGTCCGGCGACGCACTCGGGGCCTGGCGGCAGTTCATGGCCAACGCGAATATTCCCATACCGGAACCGGTGCTGCGGGAGCAATTCGGCGGCGACCGCGACCTGACGCAACTCGCCTCCGAGGCATACTGGTTCGCGCACGAAATGCGCGAGACCACCGCGTGGGCACCGGATCTCGACGCGTTGCGCGCCGGATCGGTGCGGATCATCGCCGCGATCGGCGAGCAGTCGGCGGGGCAGCTCTGCGACCGCAGCACCCGTGCCCTCGCGGCCGCTCTCGGCATCGAGCCGACCATATTTCCTGGGGACCACATCGGATTCGTATCCGATCCGGCCGGGTTCGGCGACCGGTTGCGGGAGGTGCTCGCCGCTCGGTGACGAATCTTCGGGCGGCCGGGTGAAATTCGGTTGAGCGGCGGCGGATTCTGTGGCGTCATGGAACACCTATGAGAGTGAAGCCGCAGCGGCCGGGGACGCGACATGCGGTGGGGGACGGGCTCAAGGTGCATCGCCGAACGATGCGACTCGACCGCCGGGACCACACCGTCATCTCGCTGCGCCCCGGCACCGCAATCCGATTCAGTACCAACCGTTTTCACAACACCTGGCATGTGCTCTCCGACGACCGGGGCGCACAGCTGCTGGCCCGGCTGCTCTGGGGGCTGTCGTATCAGGCGCGGCCGGGCACCCTGGTGGTGATCGATCAGCCGTTCCTCGCGCCGACCCCGTTCGACGCGGACCCGGCCGACCCGATCGTGTTGCTGCCCAACTGGTTCGGCAATCTCACCGCGACGGCGGCACGGGAGCTGCGACACCGGCTGCCGCTGCGCGGGCCGTCCGAGGGGACGGTGCGGTGGCGCAGTTTCGGTCTGTCCCAAGACTATTGGGCAGGTCGCCCGGACTGGCGGTGGCGGGCCGAGCGCGGCACCACCAGCCGCCGCAGCGGGATGATCGTGCTCGCCCCGATCGACCCGGACGAGTGCCGCGACTGGGCGGTCGACGTCGCCCGCATGAACACCGCGGAGCGCACCTCCGACCACCGCTACCTCGGCCCATGGCGACACGGCTACGACGGTGAGGTGCAGATCTTCCGGCACTTCCATCAGATGGTCGGCGTCGCCGCACGGGCGCGCCGCCAGGTGCTGGACCGGCCGGACGGCCCGCCGGCCGACCCGGAAGGCCTGCGCTACGCGATCTGGGCGGAATCCGCCCGAATCCGTGGACAGCACTTGCGGATTCGCGGCCGCGCCCGCTACTGGACCGACCTGAACGAGGCCGCAGGCCTGATGCTCGGACCCGCCGGTATCAACTTCGTGTCCGAACTCCAGGAAGTCGGCGCCGTCGAAGCCTACCGCCGCATGCGCGCCGCTCAGGTCCGCGGCCTCGACCTGCGCATGCTGTGGGCGATGGACGCCGTCATCACCGGAATAGACCGCGCCGCAGTATCACCCATGCGCCGTCGCCAATTGCTGACCCAACTGCGAGCACTCGATCGCCGCGAGTCCGCAGGATGATCTCGCGCGCTGACGCGCCTCGTCAGCAGCTGTCGGTGCCGCGCCCGGATCGGTTGCTGCGGTAGCCCGGTGCCGCATATCGTGACCGCCGCTTCAACGACCCTGCATCCGCCGCGGGATGTTGCGTGCGCCCGTATGTCGTTGACCGCCTGTTGAATCCGGAGCACCTGATACCGCGATTTCCGCCCGTGTTCGCTGTCCCCACGTGGACTGATCAGTCGTCTTCGCTACTCGATTGCCCAGGGCACGGGTTCAGACCGCTTCCGGTGGGCGTGATATTCGACCTGACTGTCATCGATGTGCACACCCTTCTCACGTAGGTGCTCGACGACCTGGTGCGTGAACTTACGCGCGGGCCGATAGTGGGTGCTGTGATCGGAGATGAGAGCCAAATGGCCGTTGCTGACCCGGATTTCGCCTGCTCCTGCTACTGGTGCGCCCGCGAGAAAACTCGAGTGATGGAATACCCCCGCGATGTGTTGCGGTGAGGAATACAGGTCGCCGTTCTCGTCCATCACGAAGATCGCCCGTCCGCCTTGTGGGGTCCACAGTGTGCTGGCAGTCGAGGTGTCGAGGAGGCGGCCGGTGCTGTCGTATAGCAGGCCATCGCGGATGGTGAGTTTGTACGCCTGTCGTTCGGTTGCATTCAAGTATTTGACGTGAGTGTCACGCCATACCCGATTGCCCGGCACTTCCTCACCCACGAACTCGGGGTGTATCGGTGTCGTCCGGTACCGGGCTATCGAGCCCCTGGGCACGGTACTCGTGGGCTCGATCTCCGGCCACGACACTTCCGGCCATGGTCGCATGTCGTCGAGTTCGGCAACGATCCGGTTGAGGAAATCTCGAATCTCGGCTTCGCTGTGCCTCGTGCCTATCGTCGCATTGAGCTCTGCGCCCGACTCGAGCGCTTCGAGGAGCGCGCGGTACTCCTGATCGGCTGTGAGATCAAAGAAGGGTTTTGTGAGCAAGTCGCGTGATACGCGGCTCACCTCCGCCGGGCCGAGTTCATTGAACTGAACCACATAGAGAATGGCGTTCACGACACCGCGCCATTCTTCGGTCATCTTGTCCTCCACATCATTTGGTTGCCATGAACTGAATCGTCGACGGATCCGGTTCTACGCCGCGTATATGTTGCTGCCTGGACCGGCAGGGTGGCGTCTGGTTGCCGCCCGCCGCACTGTAGTCGGCCGCGGAATTCGGCGCAGTTCTTCAGCCTTCGTGTGTGCCGGTGCCGAGTGGATCGGTAGGTGAATTGTTCGTGGCCGCTGCTCAATTCGCGACGTTGACATGGTGGTGGACCGCCGACGGATCGGCGGCGAGGGTGAGCACGCAGCGGGCCAGGTCGGGGCGGGTGATCCGGACGCCGAAGGTCACATTGCGATCGATGGCCGTGCGATAGGAACCCTTGCCCGGCTTGTCGGTCAGCTGTGGTGCGCGCACGATCGTCCAGTCGAGGCCGGACCCGCGGACCACCTCCTCGGCGCGGGACATATCGGTGAGGCTGTGGCGCAATAGATTTCGTAGGATCAGCGGTTTGACCACGTAGCGGGTGAACGGGTCGTCGCCCGGCCCGGCGATTCTGGCGCTGTTGCTCATCACCAACAGTCGTCGTGTTCCGGTGGCCGCCATGGCTTTTGCGATCATCTGGATGGTATCCGCCTGTACCGAGGTCGGTCCCTTCTCCCGGGAGCCGATGGCGCTGAGTACCGCGTCCGCGCCGGCGACGGCCCCTGCCAGTTCGGCCGGGTCGAAAGCGACCATTCGGGCTCGCTGCGGCAGTTGATGCCGACCGCGTACCACCGCCGTCACCTCATGGCCGTCGTCCAGTGCCTGCTGGACCAAATGAGCGCCGGTCCGGCCGGTCGCGCCGAAGATCGTGAGCCGCATATCGCACCCCATCAGGTTGGTGAGTATTTACTAACCTATAGTGGGTGAGTAATTACTAACCTGTCAACCGGAGCTCACCGTTGGGAACCCGCGATCGCATCCTCGACGCCGCCGCCGACATCATGCGCGAGCGCGGCGTCGCCCATGCCACTACCAAGGAAATCGCAAGGGCCGCAGGCTATTCCGAGGCCGCGCTGTATAAACACTTCGGCGACAAGGAGGAGCTGATCCTAGAGGTGCTGCGCGAGCGAATGCCCGATCTCTCCGCGCTGACCCCGCGCGCGGGCACATCGACCGTCGAGGCGAACCTGGCCGCCATCGCCCGCGCCGCCACCGCCTTCTATCAGCGGGCGCTACCGCTGTTCGGCGGGCTGCTCGCCGAACACGCCCGCATGGCGGCGCACCGCGACGCCATGCGCAAACACGGCGGCGGGCCGGGACACGCCATCGCCCGGATCGCCGAATACCTGCGCGCTGAACAGGAACTCGGCCGGATCGCCGCCGATGCCGACGTGGAAACCGTGGCGGCGCTACTCGACGGCGGCTGCTTCCACCAGGCATTTCTGCGCTACTACAGCGCCGGGCCCGATGCGGGACCGATCCCGGCATCGGTGGCGAAGCGGATGGCCCACAGTCTTTTCCGCGCGCTGTGACAAGGTCGCCGACGGGCCGTCATGACGTCAACCGGTCGGTAGGGCAATGCTGTGCCAGTATCGGTGGCATGTCGATTTCCGTGGAATCCATTGCCCATGTCCGGCTCACCGTATGCGATATCGGGCGGTCGCGGGCCTTCTACGAGAAGGTGTTCGGATGGCCTGTGGCGCTGGAGGTTCCGGACGGCGCCGATGAGGAGACGAAGCAGCGGCTCGGGTTCCTCTACGGTGGGGTGATCTATCGGATGGAACACGGTTTGATCGCGCTGCGGCCGGTGGGGACCGACCGCTTCGACGAAAACCGGGTCGGGCTCGACCATCTCGCGTTCCCGCTGGGTTCACTGGCCGAGTTGGAAGCGGCCGCAGCACATCTCGATGAGTGCGGTGTCGCGCACGAGGAGATCAAAGATATCGGCGTCAGCTACATTCTGGAGTTCCGGGACCCGGATAACATCGCCCTGGAGTTGATTGTCAAGAAGTAGTCGGCGGGTCGCCTCGGCACAGAGGCTCGGATGTGGGCTGCCCCGCCAGCGAAAAATGCGGCGACGTCGGCGATCATCCTCGCGATAATGGCCGGCGTGGCGGGAATCGAAGTCGTTGTGGCCCATCAGGAGCGCGCGACGTTGCGCGTGGGTGAGATGTTCCTGAAGATCGACGTCGATCAGGCACACACCGATATCGAGGTCGATGCGATGGCTTTGGCGCCGATTCCGACGCCGGAGGTCCTGTGGCGCAAGCCGCCCGTGCTCGCGCTCGCCGCCCTGCGCGGAGCGCCGCTCGGCCGCCTGGGCCGGCCGTCGACCGCATCGTCGGCGGCGTGGGTCGCGGCGGGCGCCGCCGTTCGGAGGCTGCACGATGCGCCGCTGCCGCCGTGGCCCGGTCGCAACCTCGACGGGGCCGCATCGGAACTCGACGCCGAATGCGCGTGGCTCATCGCGAACGATGTTCTGCCCGCCGACGTGGTCACCCGTAACCGCCGGGCCGCCGAGGCCGCGCTGCGGCCGTGGACACCGGTGTTCGCGCACGGCGACCTGCAGGTCGCCCACGTATTCGTCGACGGTGACGAGGTCACCGGCGTGCTCGACTGGTCCGAGGCGGGCCCCGGCGATGCCCTGTACGATCTCGCCACCTTGACGCTGGGACATCCGGAGCGCCTCGACGACGTCATCGCCGGGTACGGCGCGGATGTCGACCGGGATATCGTCCGCGCGTGGTGGTCTTTGCGGAGCCTGCGGGGTGTCCGCTGGCTGGTCGAGCACGGCTTCGACCCGACCTTGCCGGGCTGCGAAGTGGACGTGCTGAGAGCGCAGGCGATGCGAGGCTGACGCTCGCACGCTCGTCCAGGTCCGCGCACCGGACCATTGGAACGAATCCGGGCACCGGCATTGTTGCATCGGTTGTCGTCGCGGCGATTCCGGAGGAGACCCATGTTCGCGATCAACAAAGATCCGGCGGCACTTGCCATCTCGATGATCGGCGGAATCCGGCCCGGCGAGAGCAGGGGAGTACCCGCCGAATGAGCGGACAGCCTGATGGCTCGCGGCGGGTCGCTTTGGTGACCGGCAGCTCGCGCGGGCTGGGCAGCGCGATCGCCCGGCGTCTCGCCACCGACGGATTCGCCTTGGTGGTCAACGGATTACCCGGCGATGCGCGGGTGCGCGAGGTGGTACGGGAGATCGGTGATGCGGGTGGTGTCGCCGCGGCGATCTGCGCCGACATCACCGACGAGCGGGCTGTCGACGAACTCGTGGCCGCCACCGCGGAAACGCTCGGGCCGCCGGATGTGTTGGTGCTCAACGCGACCGGCCCGCAGCCCGAGGCGCCGCTACTCGACGTGACCTGGGCCGACCACGTCCAGCAGTTGGACTTCTTCGTCAAGAGCCCAATCCTGTTGGGCCGGGCCGTAATTCCCGGCATGCGCGCCCGCGGCTTCGGCCGGATCATCCAGATCGACTCCGAGGTGGCCCACCGCCCACCTCCGGGCCGGTCGGCATACGCCACGGCCAAGAACGCGCAGATCGGCCTGACGCTCAGCTGGGCAAGGGAACTCGCACCCCACGGCATAACGGTCAACACCGTCGCACCCGGCTTCATCCCCGTCGAACGCCACGCCACCGTCCCCGCCCCGGTCCGCGCCGCCTACCTCGCGCAGGTCCCCGCGAACCGAATGGGCGTCCCCGCCGATGTCGCCCACGCCGTCAGCTTCTTCGCCTCCGAAGGCGCGGGTTTCATCACCGGCCAACGCGTAGTCGTCGACGGCGGCCGCTTCCTCGGCACCTGACCGCGCCGAAATACCGTGTCTATCAAGGAGATGCGATCAAATGCACTTGTTCGGGAGTTGGCTGTCCGGAACCTGGCGTGCTTGGTTCGCCGAAGCGGTCCACATCACCACGCCCCAGCTCACCGCGCTCGCACCCGCGGCGGCCGGTCTCGTCTGGGGCATCTGGTTCCCGCCGTTGACGGTCGCCGCCCGCCGCCCGGCTCACGCGCGATGACCGCGCTCGACACCACCGCCACCAATGCCGCGAATCGCCGAACTTCGCAGGGCCACAAACGATCTGGAAACAACCAGTCATCGATCGTGTCAGCAGCGGCACCGGATAACGATGGCGGTTTTCCAGCGGCAGGCCGCCTATTTCGGAAATATCGTCGGGGTTGTTGTGGCGGCCGTTCGGCTCCTATCGTCGGCTGCGGCGATACGGTCGCGGTCGGGAGATGGTGCCGGGAAGGAATTCTGAATGATCACGGATCCGATACTCATCCGGATCGGCGAGGTCGCGCGGCTCGGCCACGGTGGCGAGCGGGAGGCCGCTCGCCACCAGTTCGCGGAGATTTGGGACGAGATCGGCGGCGAGCAAGGCGATCCCCTGCAGCGCTGCACGCTCGCGCACGCGATGGCCGATATGCAAGACGACGTGCGAGAGGAGCTGATCTGGGATCAGCGAGCACTGGCGGCCGTCGGCCTGATCACCGATGCGCGAGTCGCGCAGGCCGGGGTATCGGTTCCGGTGGCCGGACTGTATCCCTCGCTGTATCTGAACCTGAGTGAGTGCTATCGCAAGTTGGGCGATCTCACTCGTGCTCGTGAGTATCTACAGCGTGCGCGGGAAACGATCGGCGCGCTCGGCGATGACGAATATGGGCGGCTGATCAGAGACGGCTTGAAGCAGGTCGCTGAACGACTGAGCTGACGAGATCCTCGGTGCGACAAGTGACCTGGTCGGTCACCTCCGCTATCCTGGCACCTGTGACTGCCGGGTCGGCTGTAAGCCGCACACAGACAGGTTTCCCGGCCGCGCGGTGAGCGCGGCGCGGGCCAGAGGCCCGCCCTCCCAACGCATCCCGATCTATCAGCTCAGGGACTTGCGAAAGGAGGTGAAAACAATGTCCTCTCATGAGGTTTCGCTTGCCGCGTGGCAGGCGTTCCAGGATAAGTACGGTGTGGGTGCCCTCGTCGACGCGACGGTGGTATCCGTGGTCCCGTTCGGCGCGTTCGTCGAGGTCGCGCCCGGAATCCATGGTTTGTTGCACAAGGATTCCTGGGACCGGGCCCCGGAAGTCGGTGATTCGATGTCGGTTCGCATCGCTGAATGGGGACCGCCGCGACTGAGCGTCGCTCCGGCTCGATAACACCCAGCGTGGGGCCAGGTTCAGGCTGGCCCCACGTCAGTGATCGTAGTCGGTCGCATCCGCGACCCCACCGTGTACAACTACCCCCTTGGAATGATTGTCGTGAATGATGTTCTTCCCCAAAACTCCGCCACGCAAATGCCGACGGTGACGGTCTCGACTTGCAGCCTGCCTTACCGCGACGATGACACCTCGCTCGCGGGCGTGCTGTATTGGAGCAGCACTCCCGCTCCGGGAGTCCTACTCGTTCACGGAGGAGCCGGACTGGACCAGCATGCGCGCGATCAGGCGCACCGCTACGCAGAACTCGGCTATACCGTTCTGGCCTGCGATATGTACGGCGACGGCGTCAGGGGCGACCGAGAAAAGATCCTCGAATGCCTGACAACTCTGCGTGATGATCCGGCGCTGCTGGTCCGTCGAGCGACCGCCGGGCTCACCGCCTTGTCCGAATGTCCGGAAGCGACCGGTGACGCTGTGGCCATCGGATTCTGTTTCGGCGGAATGGTTTGCCTCGCGTTGGCGCGATCGGGTGCGAACCTTGCCGCCGCGGTCAGCATCCACGGCAGCCTCGCGACGTCCGCCCCCGCGCGGCCGGGTGGTGTGAAAGCCAGGATCCTCGTCTGTCACGGCGCTCGCGACCCCCACGTCCCACTCACCGACGTCACCGCATTCGCCGAGGAGATGAACCGGGCCGACGCCGATTGGCAGCTGATCATGTACGGCCGAGCCGTGCACGGCTTCACACATGCCCAAGCTGTATCTGGCGCGACACCAGGGGTAGCCTACGACCGATCCGCCGACCTTCACTCCTTTGCCGCAACCAAAGCGCTTCTCGCCGAAACCCTTCCAATCGGTGGCGGCCGTTCGCTACCTCGGTAACTGCTGGGAGCCTTGGTCTTCCTCACGCTCTCGATCGCGACATCGGTCGTGCTCGTCCTCGATTTCCCCGCCGCCCGAGCTCGGGTTCCACCTCGGCCGCCAGTTCCGCGATGCCGAAACCTGATGCGGCCGCAGGTGTCTCGTGAACGATCGGCACCGGACGCCCACCCTGAATTCAGAATCCGCGCATGACCGACCATGGTGCCTTCGGACCCGAACATCCCCAGATGGTGATGCCAGGAATCCCCGGCGGGCAGCCCATTCGGCCCACTGGGACAACGGCACATTGCTGGGGGCGATTGGGACACAAGACAATTCGGCCCATCCCTGCGTTGTAAGCTACTCGAGCGCGTGTCCTCATCGGCGATTTCGAACTCCCCTCACCGGGAAACCGGACAATTGCCTCCCCAGTTGTCGGCGCGTGAAGATACCGGAATGAAGATCGTGAAGCTCGGATGTCGGGCCCGCAGGCTCCTCTCCTCGATGAGTGTCGTCGCCCTCATCTGCGCGGGCTTATCCGCCACCGCCGTGGGCTCCTCGACCGCTGTCGGCGGACCACCATCCGCGCCACCCCAGATCTGCGGCAATAGCGGCGTCCTCGACGGTGGCCCCACCACGGCGCCCCCGGGCGCGATCGAGGTGCCGAAAGGCAACAACAAGGACGTGGACTTCCGGCAGGAGAACAAGACGTTTTGGTTCGCGCCGGGGGTGCACACACTTGACAGTGGCGAGTACGACAAGATCGAACCAGGGGCCAAAAGTACCTACATAGGGGCCCCGGGGGCCGTCCTCGATGGCCAGCACTTGAACAGCTATGCCTTCGGCGGGTCGTCCGCCGGCGTCCGCATCGCCGATCTGGAGATCCGGAACTTCGGCAAGGCCGGCGAGAACAAGAACGCGGGTGTCGTCAACCATGACTCCGGTGACGGCTGGGTGATGGAGTCGCTCTACATCCACGACAACGCCGGAGCCGGCGTCTTCCTCGGCAGCGACAACGTGGTCCGCAACAGCTGCTTGAAGGATAACGGGCAGTACGGATTCAGCATGTACAAGGACCCGGTCCCCGGCAAGTCGTCCATCACCAACATCACCCTGGACCACAATGAGATCGCCGGGAACAACACGGATGACTGGGAGGCGCGCGACACCACCTGCGGCTGCACCGGCGGCGGCAAGTTCTGGGATGTCCAAGGCGCGCGAGTCACCAACAACTACGTCCACCACAACCGCAGCGTCGGACTGTGGGCGGACACCAATGACATCGACTTCCTCTTCGACGGCAACTGGATCGAGGGCAATGACGCCCAGGCGATCTTCTACGAGATCAGCTACAACGCGGCGATCCGGAACAATGTGATCAAGGGCAACAACATAAAGGGCGGGAAGGCCCGGATGGCCCAAGCGGACTCGTTCCCCGAGACCGCGGTCTACATTTCGGAATCGGGCGGTGACAGCCGAGTCTCGTCCACCAGCACCGGCACGCCCACAGTGGACATCAGCAACAACCTGTTCATCGATAACTGGGGCGGCGTGGCCCTGTGGGAGAACGCCGACCGATTCTGCAACTCGCCGGCCAACACCAGCACGGGTTACTGCACTGCCGTGAACCCGGCGGTCACATTGGCCAAGTGTGCGGCCGGGACAATCGACAACGAGCCGTACCGCTCCGACTGCCGGTGGAAGACCCAGAACGTCAGCATCAGCAATAACGAGTTCCGCTTCGACCCGGCGCAGGTCGGTGGTTGCGATATCGCCTACTGCGGCCACATGGCCGTGCTCAGCAACTACGGCAGCGACCCGAAGTGGTCCCCCTACCAGGGCAATGTGATCGAGAAAGCCATCACGTTCAACCAGAACAACAAGTGGCGGGGCAACAAGTACATCGGCCCCTGGCAGTTCATCACCGAGGACCAGGGCTCGCTGAAGGACTGGGCCACCTGGCAGGCGGCCCCGTACAACCAGGACGCCGGCAGCACCAAGCAGTAGATCCACGCCGGACCCGACAACGGGCGAGTTGGGGGGCAGTTGCGTGGCTCAGCTGATCGAACTTCCCTTGCCGCAGGTGAATCTGGGTTACGGCGAAAACACCGTCGCCGCAGCGTAATTCGATGCGGCGACGGCTAGTGCGGGGGCGTGAAGCCCTTGGGGGCGAGGCGGATTGTTATCGGGCCAGTTCGAGTAGGTCCGAACGGATCGGACGTTTCGTGATCTGTTGCAGCAGTGGCGAATAGATCAGTGGGGTGACGAGTTCCACGACGAGCATGGCGATGTAGAACCAGTGTGGCCATCCCACGTAGGCCACGGTCAGTAGGCGGACCAGGCCGCCGATGAAGAACAGCAGCATGAGCAGGTGGATCAGGCCGGCGTGGCGGTTCAGGTCTCGTGCCGCCCATACGCAGGCCGCGCCGTAGGCGGCGAACAGCACCATGCTGAAACGGAGGTCGCCGTCGAGTGTGGCGTTCGGTGTATTCGCCCCGATGATCGTGTTCGGCCCGACGAATATGTGCGCCAGCGCGATCAAGACGCAGGCGACGCCGAAAATGATTAGGTACCAACGCAATACGGTTTGCACAACCGCCCCCTTCGCCGGAGCATCGTGTACGCGTGTCAACTAGCTGGGTCGCAGCGTAACCGCATTAGTAGACACGCGTCAACTATCGTGATTCTCGATGTCGATCTCCGCGAGCACCGTTCGGAATGTCACCGACACTCGCCGTCCGCGTGGAACTCGCCCGGACGGTGCGGGATCGGTCTTGCGCGCCGGGATGGTATGCCGCCACCGGTAACGTGCTGCACGGGTCATCTCGCACAGACTGCCGGGTGCCAATCTGATCGGCACCCGGCTCGCGCCGTCGGGGTCCAGAAAGTCCATCGTGCACGCTGAGCCGAGGCTCAGGGTTGCAACGACCGGCCCGAAACAGGGCACACAGTCGATATGTGGGCTGATGCCTTGCCCGGGGAGGTATTCGTTGACGATGACCTGATCGGGCGCGACATCCCACTCCAGCCGCTCCGCCAATTCCCGCGCCCATCCGGGCAGCGGCGGTGCGGGCTCGCGCGCGGACACCGAGCGGCGGCCGTAATCGTAGCGGTGGCCGAAATGCTGGACCCGGCGGCGCAATTCGCTCGACCACACACCTGCATCGATCGCGGCCAACACCGTTACCTGCTCCGATACCTCGAGCCAGTCCGCCCCATAACGAAGACCCTCCACACCCGCGATGTCATCGAATACCACCGTCACACGATCAACTGTGCCACCCCGGAACGACACCTAACGGGTGCGGCCGATGCCCGTCGCCGCAACGGATTTCGGTGCGGCGACGGCGGATGGCGGCCCACCCTGGTCATCAGAGCCCGACTTGTCGACATCCTCGACCGGAAACAGGATGGGGCTCAGCGGATATCGGCGGCGGCAGTGGTGATAACGGCGTGTGATGAGTTTCGGTCACGCTACTGTCCGCACCGAGGCCCATCGAGGGGTCCGTGGCGAAGGAGGCAGGGCTGTGGCGATTCAGCGGATGGACAATGTCCTCATTGTTGTGGAAGACATCGATAGGATGATCGAGTTCTTCGTCGAACTCGGTATGGAGTTGGAGGGTAAGGGGCCGGTCGAGGGGCGTTGGGTGGAACGCATCATCGGAATCGACGATGTCCGGGAGGACGTCGCGATGCTGCGGACACCGGACGGCCACGGCAAGATCGAGTTGGCGAGTTTCCATGCTCCGAAGGCGATACGCCCCGAGCCCGAGAACGCGCCGACGAATACGCTGGGGATCCGTCGGATCATGTTCGCCGTCGACGATATCGACGACACCATTGCCCGGTTGCGCACCCACGGCGCCGAACTCGTCGGCACGGTGGAACAGTACGAGCAGATGTTCCGGCTCTGCTACATCCGTGGCCCCGAGGGCATCATCGTCGGACTGTCCGAGGAAATCGGCTGAAAGATATTGTGCCGAGCACGCATCGCTATTGCGGGGCGGCGCGGTGGGATAACCGGGTACGAAAACGCCGTCGCCGCACCGGATTACGGTACGGCGACGGCGGATGACAGTGCTCAGTGCACGAAGGTCGCGGCTTTGTTGGCGAGGTCGAGCAGCGGTTGCGGGAAGATGCCGAGGACCAGTGTGGCCGCGGCTGTCAGCGCTACCAAAGTGGTGGTCAGGAAGGGAGACACCACGATCGGCGCGTCGGACGGCGGATCGGTGAAGAACATCAGCACGATGACGCGGATGTAGAAGAACGCGGCGACGGCGCTGGCGATCACGCCGATGATCACCAGATATGCGGCCCCACCGGCCGATGCCGCCGCGAACACCGCGAACTTGCTGACGAACCCGCTGGTCAGCGGCAGACCCGCGAAGGAGAGCAGGAACAGCGCGAAAACCGTTGCCAGCCAGGGGGAACGGCGGCCGAGCCCGGCCCACTGGGACAGCGCCGTCGCCTCGTCGCCGGAGCCGTCGCGCACCAGGCTCACCACGCCGAATGCGCCGAGGGTGCCGAGACCGTAGGCGAGCAGGTAGAACAGGATGGCTCCGACGCCCTTGGTGTTGGCCGCGACCAATCCGGTGAACAGGAATCCGGCGTGTGCGATGGAGGAGTAGGCGAGCATCCGCTTCACATCGGTCTGGGTGATCGCCATGACCGCGCCGACCACCATGGTGGCGATGGCGACCGCGGCGAGCACCGGCCGCCAGTCGCCGCGCAGTCCGGGCGTCGCCACCTGGATGACCCGCAGCATCGCCCCGACCGCGGCGATCTTGGTGGCCGCGGCCATGAATCCGGTGACCGCCGTCGGCGCACCCTGATACACGTCGGGCACCCAGGACTGGAATGGCACGGCGCCGATTTTGAACAGCAGTCCGACGGCCAGCATGCCGAGGCCGAGCAGCGCCAAAGTGGTGTTCTCCGGATGCCTTTCGATGGCCTCGGCGATTCCGCTGAGACGCACCGTGGCCGCCTGCCCGTACAGCAGCGCTACCCCGTAGAGGAAGAACGCCGACGAAAACGCCCCGAGCAGAAAGTATTTCAGCGCCGCCTCCTGGGAGAGCAGCCGCTTGCGCCGCGCCAGCCCGCACAGCAGATACAGCGGCAGCGACAGCACCTCGAGCGCGACGAACATGGTGAGCAGATCGTTCGACGCCGGGAACAGCAGCAGGCCGCCGACCGCGAGCAGCAGCAGCGGAAATACCTCGGTGGTCGCGATACCCGCACGGACAGCGGCCATTTCGTCCGCGCTGCCCGGCACCGACGCCGCCTGCGGGGTGAACGCGTCCACCCCGCGACCCCGCGCCGCCGCCAGACTCCAGGTGCCGGGACCGGATTTGACCGGCAGCACCGGTTCGGCGCCGCGTTCGGCGAAGAAGAACACGCCGAGCACGGCCACCACCAGGATGACGCCCTGCAGGAACAGCGTGACCCCGTCGACGGCCACCGAGCCTGCCATCGCGGTCGCCGATGTCCCCGACAACAGGATCACCGCGACCAGCGCCGCCACCAAACCCACGATGCTCAACGTCACTTGGATCCCGTACCGCAGCCGCCGCGGCGCGAACGCCTCGACCAACACCGCGACAACGCCTGCCCCGAAGACGATCAGCATCGGCGAGAGCAGCCGGTATTCGACGTCGGGCGCGGGCACAGCCGCCGCGAGAAGCACTGTGCTACCGCTCATTTGCTGGTACCTCCTGCGTCGGCCGTGGCCGGGGTGTTCGGCGCCGGGTCGTGCACTCCGATGGTGGTGAGGGTGTTCGCGACGGCCGGATTGATGAAGTCCAGCACCGGTTTCGGGTAGACGCCGAGGAACAGCAGCGCGACGATGAGCGGCACCACCACGGCCAGTTCCCGTGGAACCAGGTCGTAGAGGCGCTCATTACCCTTTTTGACCGGTCCGGTCATCATCCGCTGGTACATCCACAGCACGTACAGCGCGGCGAGCACCAGCGCGCCGGTCGCGATGACCGCCGCCGCCTGGTATCGGGTGAATGTGCCGAGCAGCACCAGGAATTCGCTGATGAACGGCGCGAGCCCGGGCAGCGAGAGGGTGGCCAGGCCCGCGATCATGAAGGTTCCGGCCAGCACCGGGGCCACCTTCTGCACGCCGCCGAATTCGGCGATGAGCCGGGTTCCCCTGCGCGACACCAGGAATCCGGCCACCAGGAACAGTGCCGCGGTGGAGATGCCGTGGTTGACCATGTACAGCGTCGCACCGGCCTGGCCCTGGCTGGTCATGGCGAAGATGCCGAGGATGATGAAGCCGAAGTGGGAGATCGAGGTGTACGCGATGAGCCGCATCACGTCGGTCTGCCCGATGGCCAGCAGCGCACCGTAGATGATGCCGATCACCGAGAGCGTGATCACCAGCGGCGCATAGGTTTTCGAGGCGTCCGGGAACAGCTGCAGGCAGTAGCGCAGCATGCCGAAGGTGCCGACCTTGTCGACCACCGCCATCATCAGCACCGCGCTGGACGGGGTGGCCGCGACCGCCGCGTCGGGCAGCCAGGTGTGCAGCGGCCACAGCGGCGCCTTCACCGCGAACGCGAACATGAAGCCGAGGAACAGCGCGTTCAGCACGCCGGGTGTGGCGCCGAGGTGCCCGGAATTGGCCGCCGCCACCACATCCCGGAAATCGAAGGTGCCGCTGCCGTCGCGCGCGGTGACCACGTACAGCCCGATCACCGCGGCCAGCATGATCAACCCGCCGAACAGGTTGTACAGCAGGAACTTCACCGCGGCGCGCGAACGCTGTTGGCGCAGTTGCTGATCCACGGTCCGCGGCCCGAAACCGCCGATGAGGAAGTACATCGGCACCAGCATGGCCTCGAAGAACACGTAGAACAGCAGGATGTCCAGCGAGACGAAGGAGATCAGCACCATCGCCTCGACCATGAGGGTCAGGGCGACATAGGTGTGCGCGACGCGGGTGCCGCTGCCCACGGCGCGCTCGTCGTGCCAGCCCGCCAGCATCAGCAGCGGGACGAGCGCGGTGGTGAGCAGCACCAGCACCAGCGCGATACCGTCCAGCCCGAGCGTGTAACCCGCACCGAAAGCCGGTATCCAGGAATGGGATTCGACGAATTGATACTGCGAGCCGCCGGGTTCGAAGCGCACCGCGAGCACCACAGCGAACACGAGCATGGCGAGCGCGATGGTGAAGCCGAGGCCGCGGGCGAAGGTGCGCTGCTTGGCCGGTACCGCGAGCACCAGGGCCGCGCCGATGGCCGGCGCCAGCCACAGCGTGGTCAACCAGGGATAGTTCGTCACCAGATCCTCACCGCCAGCAGGGCAGCGGCCAGCAGGGCCGCGCCGGTGAACATGGACAGGGCATAGGTACGCACGAAGCCGGACTGCACCCGCCGGACCCGCGCGGACAGGCCGCCGATGAATGCGGCGGTGCCGTTGACGATTCCGTCGATGCCGCGGTTGTCGAGGAATACCAGCGACCGGGTGAGGTGCTGCCCGGGCCGCATGAACGCGGCCTCGTTGAGCGCGTCGCCGTAGAGGTCCTGGCGGGCCGCGACGGTGAGCGCGGAGACGGCTTCCGGTGCGGTCTGCGGGATTTCGCGCTGCGCGTACTGGAAGTAGGCGGCCGCGACACCGACCGCGACCACCATCAGCGCCAGCGCGGTGACGACGCCCGCGGGCACGCCGCCCTCGCCGTGATGCGCGCCGACGACCGGCTCGAGCCAGTTCTGCAGCGACGACCCCCACACGAAAACCCCGCCCGCCGCAACGGATCCCACTGCCAGCAGGATCATCGGACCGGTCATCACCGCGGGCGCCTCGTGCGGATGGGTACCTTCCTTCCAGCGGCGTTCGCCGAAGAAGGTCAGCAACATCACCCGTGTCATGTAGAACGCGGTGAGCCCCGCGCCGGTGAGCGCGGCGACGCCGAGCATGATCCCGTTGAATCCGCCCTCGTCGAAGGCGGCCTCGATGATCTTGTCCTTGGAGAAGAACCCGGCGAACGGCGGCACCCCGATGATCGCCAGATAGCCGAGTCCGAAGGTGATGTAGGTGATGGGCAGCAGTTTCCGCAGGCCACCGTAGCGGCGCATATCGGTTTCGTCGTCCATCGCGTGCATCACCGAACCCGCGCCGAGGAACAGCCCGGCCTTGAAGAAGCCGTGGGTGAGCAGATGCATGATGGCCACCGCGTATCCGGCCGGGCCGAGTCCGGCGGCGAGCACCATGTAGCCGATCTGGCTCATGGTGGATGCGGCGAGCGCCTTCTTGATGTCGTCCTTGGCGCAGCCGATGATCGCGCCGAACAGCAGCGTCACCGCGCCCACCAGCAGCACCCCGAGCCGCGCGCCGGGCGCGAGGTCGAAGATCGGCCCGGAGCGCGCGATCAGGTAGACGCCCGCGGTGACCATGGTGGCGGCGTGGATGAGGGCCGACACCGGGGTCGGGCCCTCCATCGCGTCACCGAGCCAGGATTGCAGCGGCACCTGCGCCGACTTACCGCATGCGGCCAGCAGGAGCAGCAAACCGATTGCGGTGAGCGCACTTTCGCTGGCCCGCGGCGCGGCCCCGAATACGCCGTGGAAATCGATCGAGCCGAAGGTGGCGAACATGACGAACATGGCGATGGCCAGCCCCATATCGCCGACCCGGTTGACCACGAACGCCTTCTTGGCCGCGGTGGCCGCGCTCGGCTTGTGGAACCAGAACCCGATCAGCAGGTAGGACGCCAAACCGACGCCCTCCCAACCCAGATAGAGCACCAGGTAGTTGTTCGCCAGCACCAGCAGCAGCATGGCCGCCAGGAACAGGTTGAGGTAGGCGAAGAATCGCCGCCGCGCCGGATCGTGGCTCATGTAGCCGATCGAATAGATGTGGATCAGCGAACCGACGCCGGTGATCAGCAGCGCGAAACACATTGACAGCTGGTCCAATTGGAGGCTGAAGTCCACGTGCAGCCCGGCCACCGGCACCCAGCTGAACAGATTCTTGCCGATCGCGCGGGCGCTGCCCGTGCGGTCGAGCATGTCGAAGAACGCGACGGCGGCGATCGCGAACGAGCCGAGCGCGGCGAGGGTGCCGAGAAAATGGCCCCACTTATCGCCGAAACGCCCGATCAGCAGCAGGATTACGGCGCCGGCCAGCGGCACGGCGGGCAGCAGCCACAGCGATGCGGTAACCACGTCAGAACTTCAGCAGGTTGGCGTCGTCGACCGAGGTCGAGCGGCGGGCGCGGAAGATGGTCATGATGATGGCCAGTCCGACGACGACCTCGGCCGCCGCGACCACCATGGTGAAGAACGCGTACACCTGCCCGTCCAGGTTGGCGTGCAGGCGGGCGAAGGTGACGAATGCCAGGTTCACCGCGTTGAGCATCAGCTCGATGCACATGAATACGACGATGGCGTTGCGGCGCAACAGGACTCCGGCCGCGCCTATGGTGAACAGCAGGGCGGACAGGAACAGATAGTTCTGGGGATTCACCGGGTGCCTTCCTCGTCGCTGTCAGGGCTGTGTTGGATTCCTGGTTGTTCGATGCCCCGCTGTTCGGATCCCACCGAGATCACCGCGGCCTCGGTGAGCGCCCTGGTGCGGCGGTGCCGCAGGATGGTGCTGACGGACAGTTCCTCGAACGAACCGTCCGGCAGCCTGGCCGGAACGTCGACGGCGTTGTGCCTGGCGTAGACGCCGGGGGTGGGCAGCGGGGTGGCGCGGTGCGTGCCGTCGCGGAACCGCCGCCGCGACATCTCCCGCTGACCCAGCCGCCTGCCGAAGTTCTCCCGGTGCGCGAGCACCATCGCGCCGATGGTCGCGGTGATGAGCAGTGCGCCGGTGAGCTCGAATGCCCACACGTACCGCACGAAGATCAGCTCGGCGAGTCCGGCGATGACGTCGCGGTACGGGAAACCCGTTGCCGGATAGGTGATTCCGGAATGCCGGATGCCGTTGGCGATACCGCTGATGAGCAGCAGCCCGAAGCCGAGCCCGACCGCGCCGGCGGCGATTCGCTGGCCGCGCAGCGTCTCTCGCAGCGATTCGGCCGAATCGACGCCGACGAGCATCAGCACGAACAGGAACAGCATCATCACCGCGCCGGTGTAGACCACGATCTGCACGACGCCGAGGAACAGCGCGTCCTGTGCCATGTAGAACAGGGCGAGGGTGATCATGCTCGCCGCCAGGCACAGCGCCGAATGCACTGCCTTGCTGGTGAAGATCATGCCGAGCGCGCCGAGCACGGCCACCGGGGCGAGTATCCAGAATTGGACGGTCTCCCCGGTGGACGTGCTGGTGAGCGGTTCGGCGGCCAGTAGAGCGTTCATCGTGCGCCTCCCTGTGCGGCGGCGATCGCGGGTTGTTCGGCCGCGCCGTCGCCATTGCCGTTGCCGCGCAACACCTTCTGATCGGAGGTGACCCGCTCGAGGTAGTAGTCGGCCTCGGTGCTGCCCGGCGCCATCGCGTGCGGCGGCGCTTGCACGCCCGGCTCGAGCGGTGCGAGCAGCCGGTCCTTCTCGTAGATCAGGTCGGCGCGGTTGTCGTCGGTGAGTTCGTAGTCGTTGGTCATGGTGAGCGCGCGGGTGGGGCAGGCCTCGATGCACAGGCCGCAGCCGATGCAGCGCAGATAGTTGATCTGGTAGACCCGCCCGTAGCGTTCGCCGGGTGAGAACCGTTCGGCCTCGGTGTTATCCGCACCCTCGACGTAGATGGCGTCGGCGGGGCAGGCCCACGCGCACAGCTCGCAGCCGATGCACTTCTCCAGCCCGTCCGGGTGCCGGTTGAGTTGGTGACGGCCGTGGTAGCGCGGCGCGGTCGGCACCTTCTGTTCCGGATAGAACTCGGTATTGGGCCGCCGGAACATGGTGGCCGCGGTGACCGCGAACCCGGCGAGCGGTTCGAACAGGCCCGGCTGCGATACGTCGTGTGCCGGCCGCTCGGGCAGCGGCGGCGTCGGAAAACCAAGGAACACAGCGGAATCCGTGACCGGCTCGGCGGCCGGCGGCGGCGCGCCCTTCCTGCGCCCCGCCCGGATGAACATGCCGACCATCGCGCCCGTGATCAGCAATCCGCCCACGACCAGCGCGGGCGTCTCGATGTGGTGGTAGCCCTCGGCGTCGATCACCCGGGCGGCGGCCACCAGCATCACCCACAGCAGCGAGGTCGGGATGAGCAGCTTCCAGCCCAGGCTCATGAACTGGTCGTAGCGCATCCGGGGCAGCGTGCCGCGCAGCCAGATGAAGACGAACAGGAATGTCCACACCTTGGCGGTGAACCACAGCACCGGCCACCAGCCGGAGTTCGCGCCCGCCCACAGGCTGATCGGGAACGGCGCGTGCCAGCCGCCGAGGAACAGCGTGGTGGCGAGCGCGGAAACCGTTGCCATATTCACATATTCGGCGAGCATGAACATGGCGAACTTCAGCGAGGAGTACTCGGTGTGGAAGCCGCCGACCAGCTCACCCTCGGCCTCGGGCAGATCGAACGGCGCCCGGTTGGTCTCGCCGACCATGGAGACGCAGTAGATCAGGAACGAGGGCAGCAGCAGGAAGACGAACCAGGTGCCGTACTGCGCCGAGACGATTCCGGAGGTGGCCATGGTGCCCGCGTGCAGGAACACCGCGGCGAAGCACAGCGCCATCGCGATCTCGTACGAGATGACCTGTGCCGTCGAGCGCAGGCCGCCGAGCAGCGGATAGGTGGATCCGGATGCCCAGCCCGCCAGCACGATTCCGTATACGCCGATGGAGGTGATGGCCAGGATGTACAGCACGGCCACCGGCAGATCGGTGAGTTGCAGCGCGGTGCGATGCCCGAGCACCGACACCTCGGGCCCGAACGGGATGACGGCGAACGCCATGAACGCCGGGATCACCGAAATGATCGGCGCCAGAATGTAGATCGGCTTGTCGACGATGGCCGGGACGATGTCCTCCTTGAGCGCCATCTTCACGCCGTCGGCGATGCTCTGCAGCGATCCGAACGGGCCCACCCGGTTCGGGCCGATGCGCATCTGCATGCGCGCCACGATCTTTCGCTCGGCGACCACCGCGATCATCGGGGTGAGCAGCAGGAATACGAAGATCACCAACGATTTCGCGATGACGAGCCAGAGTGGGTCGTGACCGAATACATCACTCATGGCGGTGCTCCTTCATCCTCTCGTCGGCGCGGTGCAGGTGCACGATCGCGCCGGGCTGGGCGGCGAGGGTTTCGTACACCGGGCTGCCCGGCGAGTTCAGCGGCAACCAGACCACCCGGTCGGGCAGGTCGGTGATCAGCAGCGGCAGCGTGATCATGCCGCGGTCGGTGGCGACGGTGACCGGATCGCCTTGGGCCGCACCGATTTCCGCGGCGGTGTTGCGGGACAGCCGGACCACCGGCGGCCTGCCGATACCGGCCAGGTTGGGTTCGCCGTCCTGCATGCGGCCCAGGTCGAGCAGCATCCGCCAGCCGGCCAGCACCGCGGTGCCCGGCCCCGGCGCCGCGGCGGGAGCGGCGGGCTGGGTCGGCGCGGCGAGCGGCGGTCCGTCCCAGGCGCCGAGCTCGTCGAGTTCGGCGCGGGCGGCGGCGGTATCGGGCAGGCGCAGTTGGACTTTCATCTCGTCGGCGATGGCCTGCAGCACCCGTTGATCCGACAGCGGCGCCGAGGTGCGGCGGACCGTGCTGTCGGCGAGCGCGGCATCGAACGGGCGCGGCCTGCCCTCCCAGGTGCGGAAGGTGCCCGCCTTCTCCATCGCGGTGGCCACCGGGAACACCACGTCGGCGCGGTCGGTGACGGCGCTGTGGCGCTGTTCCAGGCTGACCACGAACCGGGCCGCGTCGACGGCGGCCAGCGCGGCCGCCGGATCGGGCAGGTCGGCGAGGTCGACGCCGCCGATCACCAGCGCACCGAGATTCCCGGCGGCGGCGAGGATGGCGGCGGTGTCGCGGCCCACGCTCACCGGCAGGTCCGGCACATTCCAGACCGCTCGAACCTGTTGGCGCGCACGGGGATCGGCGACGGGGCGACCACCGGGCAGCAGCGCGGGCAGCGCACCGGCCTCGACCGCGCCGCGCTCACCGGCCCGCCGCGGCACCCAGGCCAGCGCGGCGCCGGTCTCCTCGGCCAGCCGCACGACGGCCGACAGCGCACCGGGTATCCCCGCCATTCGCTCGCCGACCAGAACCACCGCACCGGGTTCACGCAGCATCCTGGCCGTGGGCGACTGGCCGCCGCGCAGCGCGTCGAGCAGCTGCGGCTCCTCGCCCGGCGCACAGCGCAGCAGCGTGCCGGACATGCGTTCCAGGCCGCGAGATGCGAAGGGCGCCAACGAATACACCGGCAGTCCGCGTTTGCGGGCCGCCTTGCGCAGCCGCAGATAGATGATCGGCGATTCCTCTTCCGGCTCGAAGCCGACCAGCAGCACGCCGGGCGCGGCCTCCATGCTCTCGTAGGTGACCGTCATCGGCTGCCCGGCGACGCGGGCGGCCAGGAATTCGGCCTCCTCGGCCGAGTGGACCCGGCTGCGGAAGTCGATATCGTTGGTGCCCAATGCGATTCGCGCGAACTTGGCGTACGCGTAGGCATCCTCCTCGGTGCCCCGCCCGCCGACGAGCACACCGGCGTTGCCGAATGCCGCGGCCAGCCCCTCCGCGGCCCGGGCGAGCGCCTCCGACCAGGAGGCGGGAGCCAGCGTGCCGTCCCAGCCGCGGACCAGCGGCGTGGTGAGCCGGTCGCGTTCGGTGGCGTAGGCGAAGGCCCAGCGGCCCTTGTCGCAGTTCCACTCCTCGTTCACCTGCGGATCGTCACCGGCCAAGCGGCGCAACACTTTTCCGCGTCGATGATCGGTGCGCTGCGCGCATCCGGAGGCGCAGTGCTCGCAGACATTGGGGCTGGAGACCAGGTCGAACGGGCGGGCCCGGAACCGGTAGCTGGTGCCGGTGAGCGCGCCGACCGGGCAGATCTGCACCGTATTGCCGGAGAAGTAGGAGTCCAGCGGTTCGGCCTGCGCGGTGCCGACCTGTTGCAGCGCACCGCGTTCCAGCAGTTCGATGAACGGGTCGCCGGCCACCTGCTGGGAGAACCGGGTGCAGCGCGCGCACAGCACGCAGCGTTCGCGGTCCAGCAGTACGGCCGTGGAGAGCGGAATCGGCTTGGGGTAGGTGCGTTTTTCGCCGTCGAAGCGGGATTCGGCGCGTCCGTTGGACATGGCCTGGTTCTGCAGCGGGCATTCGCCGCCCTTGTCGCAGACCGGACAGTCCAGCGGGTGGTTGATCAGCAGCAGCTCCATCACACCCTCCTGCGCCTTGTCGGCCGCGGGGGAGGTGAGTTGGGTGCGCACCACCATGCCGTCGGTGACCGTCATGGTGCAGGAGGCCACCGGCTTGCGCTGACCCTCCACCTCGACGAGGCATTGGCGGCAGGCGCCGACCGGGTCGAGCAGCGGGTGGTCGCAGAAGCGCGGCACCTGGATGCCGATGAGTTCGGCGGCGCGGATGATCAGCGTGCCCGCGGGCACGCTGATGGTGGTGTCGTCGATGGTGACGCTCACCAGATCAGCGGGCACCACCCCACTGCTGTTCGCATTAACCGTGGCTGTCATCGAGCCTCCTCTGCCCAGGCGGTCGATCGCGCGGGATCGAATGGGCACCCGTCGAGTCGCAGGTGATCCAGGTATTCCTCGCGGAAGTACTTCAGCGAGGAGATGATCGGGCTGGCCGCGCCGTCGCCGAGTGCGCAGAACGACTTGCCGTTGAGGGTGTCGCTGATGTCGAGCAGTTTGTCCAGGTCGGCCTCGCTGCCGTGGCCCGCCTCGAGTCGCTCCAGCAGCTGCACCAGCCAGTAGGTGCCCTCGCGGCACGGCGTGCATTTGCCACAGGATTCGTGCGCGTAGAACTCGGTCCAGCGCAGGACGGCGCGCACCACGCAGGTGGTGTCGTCGAAGATCTGTAATGCCTTGGTGCCCAACATGGATCCGGCGCCCGCGACACCCTCGTAGTCGAGCGGGACATCGAGGTGTTCGTCGGTGAACAGCGGGGTGGACGAGCCGCCCGGCGTCCAGAACTTCACCCGGTGCCCGTGGCGCACCCCGCCCGCGTAATCCAGCAGCTCGCGCAGCGTGATCCCGAGCGGCGCCTCGTACTGGCCCGGCCGATTCACATGCCCGGACAGCGAATACAGCGTGAAGCCGGGCGATTTCTCGCTGCCCATGGACCGGAACCACGCGGTGCCGTGCAGGATGATCGGCGGCACGCTGGCAATGGATTCGACATTGTTCACCACGGTCGGGCAGGCGTACAGGCCCGCGACGGCCGGGAAGGGCGGGCGCAGTCGCGGCTGCCCCCGCCGCCCCTCCAGCGAATCCAGCAGCGCGGTCTCCTCACCGCAGATGTACGCGCCCGCGCCGGCGTGCACGGTCAGCTCCAGGTGGTAGCCGGAGCCGAGGATGTTGTGCCCCAACAATCCCGCGGCATAGGCCTCGGCGACCGCGGCCTGCAATCGCCGCAGCACCGGAACCACCTCGCCGCGCACGTAGATGAACGCGTGCGCCGCGCGGATCGCGTACGCGGCGATGATCACGCCCTCGATGAGGGTGTGCGGTGCGGCCAGCATGAGCGGAATGTCCTTGCAGGTACCGGGTTCCGACTCGTCGGCGTTGACCACCAGGTAGTGCGGTTTGGTGATGCCGTCCGGGCCGGGGCCCTGCGGGATGAAGCTCCACTTCATTCCGGTGGGGAAGCCCGCGCCGCCGCGGCCGCGCAGGCCCGAATCCTTGATGGTCTGGATGATCTGGTCGGGTTCCATCCGCAGCGCTTTGCGCAACGCCTCGTAGCCGTCGTGGCGGCGGTAGGCGTCGATGGTCCAGGAGCGCGGTTCATCCCAGTGCTTGGTCAGCACTGGCGTCAATGAGGTCATGCGTCCTCCGGTGCGGGGGCGGACATGTTGTGCTCCTTGGCGATTCGCAGTCCGACCACCGTCGCCTCGCCGGGTTCGCCCTCCAGCACGCCGGGCCGCTGGTCCGGGAATCCGGCCAGGATGCGGGCGGTCTCCCGGAAGGTGCACAGCGGCGCGCCGCGGGTCGGGGTGACCTGTTCGCCCGCGCGCAGCGAATCCACAAGGGCGCGAGCCGATTCCGGCGTCTGGTTATCGAAGAACTCCCAGTTGACCATCACCACCGGCGCGTAGTCGCATGCGGCATTGCATTCGACGTGTTCGAGGGTGACCTTGCCGTCGGGGGTGGTCTCGCCGTGCCGCACGCCCAGATGCTCGCTCAGCGTGGCCATGATCGCGTCGCCGCCCATCACCGCGCACAGCGTGTTGGTGCAGACGCCGACGTGGTAGTCGCCGGTGGGTTCGCGCCGGTACATGGAGTAGAAGGTGGCGACCGCGGTGACCTCGGCGCCGGTCAGATCCAGTTGCTCGGCACAGAATTCGATGCCCGAACCGGTGACGTAACCCTCCTCGGCCTGCACCAGGTGCAGCAGAGGCAGCAGCGCGGACCGCGGATGCGGGTAGCGGGCGATGATCTCCTTGGCGTCCACCTCGAGCCGTTCCCGCACGAACGGCGGATACGGTTCCGGGCGGCTCGTGAGCTTCAATAAAATCTCTGTCATCGGTCAACTCCGCCCATCACCGGGTCGATGCTGGCGACCGATGCGATGACGTCGGCCACCATGCCGCCCTCGCACATCGCCGCCACCGCTTGCAGATTCGTGAACGAGGGGTCGCGATAGTGCACCCGGTACGGCCGGGTGCCGCCATCGCTCACCATGTGCACGCCGAGTTCGCCGCGCGGCGATTCCACCGCGACGTACACCTGGCCCGCCGGCACCCGAATGCCCTCGGTGACCAGCTTGAAGTGGTGGATCAACCCCTCCATCGACTTGCCCATGATGCGGCCGATGTGCTTGGGGGAGTTGCCCAATCCGTCCGGGCCCAGTTGCAGGTCGGCGGGCCAGGCGATCTTCCTGTCGTCCACCATGACCGGGCCGGGCCGCAGCTTGTCCAGGCACTGTTCGACGATTTTGAGCGACTCCTTCATCTCCTCCACCCGGATGACGTAGCGGCCGTAGCAGTCGCAGCCGGTGGTGGTGGGGATGTCGAATTCGTAGTTCTCGTAACCGCAGTAGGGCTGCGACTTGCGCAGGTCGTGCGGTAATCCGGTGGCGCGCAACATCGGACCGGTGATGCCGAGCGCCATGCAGCCGGTCAGGTCCAGGTAGCCGATGTCCTGGGTGCGGCCCTTCCAGATCGGGTTCTGGGTGAGCAGCAGTTCCAGTTCGCGCAGCCGTTTCGGCATGAGCGCCAACAACTCTCGCACCTTCTGCACCCCGTTGTCGGGCAGATCCTGTGCGAGGCCGCCGGGCCGGATGTAGGAGTGGTTCATCCGCAGGCCGGTGATGGTCTCGAAGACGTCGAGGATCAGTTCGCGCTCGCGGAATCCGAACAGCATCGGGGTGAGCGCGCCCAGCTCCATGCCGCCGGTGGCCAGGGCCACCAGATGTGAGGAGATCCGATTGAGCTCCATGAGCAGCACCCGAATCACGGTGGCGCGCTCGGGAATCGCGTCGGTGATGTCGAGCAGCCGCTCGACGCCGAGGCAGAAGGCGGTCTCGTTGTAGAAGGGGGACAGGTAGTCCATCCGGGTGACGAAGGTGACGCCCTGGGTCCAGTTGCGGAATTCCAGGTTCTTCTCGATGCCGGTGTGCAGGTAGCCGATGCCGCAGCGGGCCTCGGTGACGGTCTCGCCCTCGATCTCCAGGATCAGCCGCAGCACGCCGTGCGTCGACGGATGCTGCGGGCCCATATTCACGACGATGCGTTCCTCGCCCGCGCCCGCGAGGGATTGGGCGACCTGCTCCCAGTCCTGTCCGGCGACGGTGACGACCGCGGGATCCGGTCCGGTGTCGTCGGCGGTCTCGGGCCTAATCTCGGTGCCGTGCCCGCCCGTCGCCCGACCACCGCCCCCCACTGAATCGCTTCGCGATGCTGGCATTAGTTGTACGCCCTCCGCTCGTCGGGCGGCGGGATGCGCGCGCCCTTGTACTCCACCGGGATCCCGCCGAGCGGGTAGTCCTTGCGCTGGGGATGTCCGCGCCAGTCGTCCGGCATGATGATGCGGGTCAGCGACGGGTGGCCGTCGAAGACGATGCCGAAGAAGTCGTAGGTTTCCCGCTCGTGCCAGTCGGTGGTCGGATACACCTCGTACAGCGAGGGGATATGCGGATCGGCGTCCGGCGCGGAGGCCTCGACGCGGATGCGCCGATTGTGCGTGATCGACATGAGCGGATACACCGCGTGCAGTTCGCGGCCCGCGTCGTCCGGGTAGTGCACGCCGCTGACGCCGAGGCACAGCTCGAAACGCAGTGCGGGATCGTCACGTAACGCGCGCGCCACCGCCACCAGCCGTTCGCGGCGCACGTGCAGGGTGAGCTCGCCGCGGAAGACGACCACCTTCTCCAGTGCGTCCTCGAATCGGATTCCCTTCGCGGACAACGCGTTCCGTAGTGCGGCCACCACCTCGTCGAAGTAGCCGCCATACGGCGCGGGCGAACTGCCCGGCAAACTGACCGGTTTCACCAACCGGCCGTAGCCGGAGGTGTCACCGGTCCCGCTGACGCCGAACATGCCACGGCGCACGCCGATCACCTCCGCCCCCTGCGCGGTGGTGTCCTCGGGTACCGTCGCCTCCGGGCCAGCAGTCTCCGCGCCGATCGAATCGGCGTACGTCTCTTCGGTTTCGGTGTTGTTGTTGCTGTCGAAGGTCATCGCAGCAGACCCTCCATCCGGATGGTCGGCGTCGCCGCGAGCGCCGCCTGCTCGGCGGCACGGATCGCTTCCTGGCGGTTCACGCCGAGCGGCATCTCCTGAATCTTTGCGTGCAGTGCCAGAATCGCGTTGAGCAGCATCTCCGGCCGCGGCGGGCAGCCGGGCAGGTAGATGTCCACCGGCACGATGTGGTCGACGCCCTGCACGATGGCGTAGTTGTTGAACATGCCGCCGGAGGATGCGCAGACCCCCATGGCGAGTACCCATTTCGGCTCGGTCATCTGATCGTAGACCTGACGCAGCACCGGGCCCATCTTCTGGCTGACCCGCCCGGCCACGATCATCAGATCGGCCTGGCGCGGGGAGGCGCGGAACGCCTCCATGCCGAAGCGGGCGATATCGAAACGTCCTGCGCCCGTTGCCATCATCTCGATGGCGCAGCAGGCCAGGCCGAAGGTGGCCGGCCACAGCGAACCCTTGCGCAGGTATCCGGCGAAATCCTCCACGGTGCTCAGCAGAAAGCCGCTGGGCAGTTTTTCCTCGAGACCCATATCCGACCGACACTCACTTCCACTGTGTTGCTACGGAATTCGGCGCTGATCCGGCTCAGTCCCAGCTGAGCCCGCCGCGCTTCCATTCGTAGGCGTAGGCCACCGAGACGTTGACGATGAACAGCGCCATCGCGGCCAGACCGAAGAGACCGAGCGCATCGAAGTGGACAGCCCACGGATAGAGGAACACGATCTCGATGTCGAAGATGATGAACAGCATCGCGGTGAGGTAGTACTTCACCGGAAAGCGTTGTCCGGTAACGTTTCCCGGCCCGCCGGCGACCGCGTGCGGCGTCGCTTCGATACCGCATTCGTACGGCTCGAGCTTGGCCCGGTTGTACCGCTTCGGGCCGACGAGGGCCGCGGCGACGATGGAGAATACGGCGAACGCGGCCGCGACCGCGCCCAGGACAAGAGTCGGCACCTCGATGTTCACGACTGCACTTCCCCTCCTTGTAAGGACGGCTGTGGGCAGCTGCGGGCGTAGGGCCACCTATGACTGTTGATTGGTCATGCAGCAGCCCGCACTCCTGTGAGCTAGGGCACAGACTACAACCGCACCCCCTGGGTGCATCCCTTTTCCGACCGGCGTTTGATCGAAGTTGCTACTCCGATTTATGACCGAAACGGGGGTAATCGAGGAGGGGACTCACGCCGCCGAACGGTTGCGCAGCAGCGCGACGACGGCGTCGGTCAGCTCGATCGGATCGATCGGGTGCGAGACCGCGGCCTCGGCGCGCGACCAATTCGCCAGCCAGGCGTCGTCGGGGCGGCCGGTGAGCACGAGAATCGGTGGGCAGTGCCGGATTTCGTCCTTGAGCTGTTTGGCCAGACCCAGCCCGCCCGCGGGCACCGACTCACCGTCCAGGATGGCCAGATCGATACCGCCCGCGTCCATCCGCTCGATGACCACCGGCGCGGTGGCGACCTCGAGATACTCGATGGCGGGCAGTTCGGGATGCGGTTGTCTGCCGAGGGCCAGGGTCACTTGACTCCTGGTGTCGGCATCGTTGCTGTAGACCAGCACCCGCAGCGGGGTGGAACGCATCGCATCGGCCACGGTGGGCATGGTACGACGCCGACGCCCGCGCCCGTGGCAGGTTGGCGCAGATTCGCGGTTGTCGGCGCGCCACGTCGCGACGCGCGGAAGTGCTTGCGCCGGAAAGCCGATCGCAAGTTGTCTGTAAGAATATGCCGGTAAAGTCCGGAAAATGCGGGGAGACATCACGCAGGCCCTCATCGATACCGATGTGTGGACCGATGAAATGCTTGACCAATCGGGAATTCCGATCATCGATGTGCCGCTGGTGTTGATCGGCAGCGGAATCGGTTCCTTCGTCACCTACGACACGCTTCGGATCTACGGCGTGCCCGCGCAATCGATGGCGGTACTCGGACCGCAGAACGTGCCGTGGCAATCCTACGAGTACCTGGTGAAGTGCTCGCAGATCCCGCGGATGGAGCGACTGCGCAGCGATTCACAGTCCGCGCCGGACAATATCTGGGGGTTCCCCTCCTACGCGGTGCGGGAGGCGTTCGCGGAGAAGTCGATCAAACCGCTGTGGAACGTTTTCACCGAGCCCATCTTCAGTAACTATTACACCCCGCGCTCGGGCCAGGCATTCCGCGGTATGGAACGGGAATTCACCAGAATCGGGTACGCGCAGTCCTTGCACAAGGGGCACGTCCGCATGGTGCGCAAACGTGCGGGCGGCGGCTATTTCACCATACTCACCCCGCCGGACGGCACCACGCCCACCAAGCGAATCGCCTTCCGCAGCATGTATGTTCACGTGGCCGTCGGCTATCCGGGCCTGAAGCTGCTGCCCGATCTGCAGGAGTACCGGGAGAAGTATCGCGACCCGTCGCGCGTCGTGAACGCCTACGAACCGCACGAACACGTCTATCAGGCCTTACAGCGCAAACCGGGCACGGTGATGATCCGCGGCAGCGGGATCGTGGCCAGCCGGGTGCTGCAGCGGCTCATCGACGATCGGGACAAGCATCGGCTGAACACGCAGATCCTGCACCTGTTTCGCAACTACGTGGCAAAAGCGCACGGCCCCAACGTCTGGAGTCGCAGGCCTGGTAAAGACGGCTGGGCCTTCCAGGGTTTCAATTATCCGAAATCGGTGTGGGGCGGACAGCTCAAGGCGAAGATGCGCGGGCTGCAAGGGGAGGAGCGGGCCATCGCGTACAAGGAGATGGGCGGCACGAACACCCCGATCCGGAACAATTGGCGGGCGCAGTTGAAGCGCGGACGCAAACAGGGGTGGTACCAGGTGATGGCGGGCACCGCGCGCGATCTGCGCCCGGCGCCCAACGGAGTCACCGCCACGATCGTGCCGGATCCCACCGCGCCACTGCCGTTTCCGCCGCCGACCCAGCCGTTCGACAACACCGTCGACTACATCATCGACTGCACCGGGCTGGAGGCCGACATCCGCGAACACCGGCTGCTGGCCGACTTGCTCGATCACGCGGGCGCGGGCCGCAACCCGGTCGGCAGGCTCGACGTGGACACCACCTTCGAGCTGATCGGCACGCGCAGCGGCGCCGGGCGCATCTACGCCTCCGGCAGCGCGACGCTCGGCGGGCCGTTCCCGGGCGTCGACACCTTCCTCGGGTTGCAGATCGCGGCCCAGGAAATCGCGGACGACCTTGCGGCGCTCGGCTTCTGCAAGCGGATGGGTCCGCTGCGGTCGACCCGGCAATGGTGGTTGTGGGCTACGAACAAGAAGATCTGAACAATGCTGCCGACACTGAACGGGCGGATCCAGACCCGCATTCTGGCGCTGGGCGTCATCGGGCTGATCGTCCTGCTGATCATCACACCATTTCTGCCGACGGGTTCGCTGAGCCTGCTACAGGCCTACCGGATAACGGTTTCGGTGCTGCTGGCGACGGTCCTGGTCGGGGTGCTGTGGGAGTTGCTCTACCATTTCCTGCAGCAGTTCCGTTGGGAGAAGGACTGGCCGACGCTGTTCGGGTTCATCACGATCGTCAACGAGGGGGCGCTGATATGGGTCCTCGTGCGCTACACCACGATCGTGCTGCCGGAGAACCTGCATCCCGATCTCACCGCATTTCTCATTCAGTTCATCGTCACCTGGCTCGCCTTCTGGCTCGTGGTCAACGGGCCCATGCGGTTGATGTTCCACCGGTGGCGATTCCAGGGCGGCAGGTTCCTGTGATGGATCGACAGATCGAAGTTTTGCCCGGCACCCATCTCGTCGCGGGTGTCGCGGGCGCGGTCGTGCTGGTCGCGCACCGCGACGGCACGCCGCCGACGGCGAATTCGCCCGCGTGGCAATCGCTTATGGCGCTCACCCAGCTGGTGCGGCAGGCGGCGGCCAAGGAGCAGCGGCGCACTGGCCGCGCCTTGGCCCGGTTGGCCACCAACTGGCTGATGAGCCTGGACTACGAGGAAGAGGTGGAATTCGGGGTGCTGTCCCCGGCCGATTCCGGGCTGGCGGTGTTCCTGCACGGCGGGATCACCGCGGTGCTGGCCGGGCCGGAGCGGGTGGAGGTGCTGCGCGGGCGCGACGCCGGATTCACCGTCGACCGAGTGGTGATCCCGGCGCCGGGTGTCGGCGCAGGACTGTTCGTCGACGAGGCCGGGCAGAGCACGGAGGTGTTGCCGCCCAGGGGGATTCACGCGTTGGAGGCCGGTACCGCACCGGGTTCGGGAGCCGTGGTGTGGACCGGGCCCGTTCCAGGTGTTCCGACGGTACCGGCCGGGCCGGTGCTGGTGAAACAGTTGGATCATCCGGTCGCGCCGCCGGAACCGGTGCTGCCGCAGGCTGATCCACTGGTCGGTCGGGTGGTGCCGCGAGCGGACGAGTCCGCCGGGCAGCAGTCGGCAGCGCCGGATTGGCTCGTCCGGCGAACGGAACCGATTGGGCGACAGTCGGATCCGGCGGCCGGTCGGCAGGATTCGGGGTTGTCCGCGGGTCGATCCGTGTCGCGTCCGGAAGCGGTTGTGCCGCAGGCGGATCCTTCCGTGACGCAGCCGGAACCAGCGCTGCCGCAGGTTGATCTATCGGTCATCGGGTCGGAATCGGATTCGCCCGAGGCAGGGCGGCAGCAGGCGATGTCGGCGCAGGCCGATCGATCTGTCGCGCGGCCGTTGCGGCCCGCCGAGCAGCCGGAGGCCACACAGCTGGACCAGTCCGTCGTGCCGCCGGAACATGTTGTACCGCAGCAGGATCAGCCGTCATCCGGGTCCGGGCCGGGCGGACGCGCGGTGCCCAAGCCCGTATTGGGTAAGGCCGCAACCGAACCCGACGATCTGCCGGTTCCGGGCATCCGGGAAGCCGCCGAGCAGCCGACCATGGTGCACACCGAGCCCGACGAGCACACCCCGGTCGCCCCGGATGGCGAGACGGTGCTCGCCCAACCGACGGTCGCGCCCGAGGCGGCGGTGCACACCGGATCCGGCACGGTGGTCAAGGGTTTCAAATGCGCGCGTCACCACCTCAACGATCCGCGGGTGTCGTTCTGCGCCGTCTGCGGCATCCGGATGGACCAGCTGACCTGCGTGCTCACCGACGGTGTCCGCCCGCCGCTCGGCCTGCTGCTGCTCGACGACGGCAATCAGTTCGTCCTCGACAACGACATCGTGATCGGCCGGGAGCCGGAGCATTCCGAGGCGGTGTCGCAGCGTGGCGCCCGGCCGGTGCGGCTGGAGGATCGGTCCGGCGGTATGTCGCGGGCGCATGCGGAGATCCGGTTGATCGACTGGGATGTCACGGTGGTCGACGGCGGATCCACCAACGGCACCCACATCCGGCAGCCGGGCGCGCAGGAATGGACCCGCGCCATTCCGGGGCATCCGGTGAAGTTGCAGCCCGGCGCGCAGGTCCTGCTGGGCGGCCGGGTGGCGACATTCGATTCGCAGCACGGGCAGCTCTGAACGAAATAGCTTCGGCGGCAAGCAATTCCGGGCGACACACCGACTCCGGTCCGGCGGTTCGCCCGGATCGCGGGCGGATGATTCGGGTTGGCGAAGCGCGCACCTCGCCAGGCGCGGTCTCCTACCATGAAGGGCAGGCACGGAACTCGTGGACGAGGGTGTTGACATGGCCGATCAGCCGAACACGATAGACCAGAGCAAGCCGAGCATCGCGCGAGTTTACGACTACCTACTCGGCGGCAAGGATAATTATCTCGTCGATCAGCAGGTCGGCGACCGTTTCAAGAACGACCTGCCCGGGTCGGTGGCGATCGCGCAGACGAACCGTCAGGCCCTGATCCGCGCGGTCCGCGATATGTCGGCCGCCGGGATGCGGCAATTCATCGATTTCGGCAGCGGGTTGCCCACCGCCGACAATGTGCATCAGGTCGCGGAACGGCATGCGCCGGGCAGCCGGGTGGTGTACGTCGATATCGATCCGATCGTGCTCGCGCACGCTCGGGCGCTGCTGGCCACGAACAACAGCACCACCGTGATCCAGGCGGATCTGCGCGATCCGAAGCGGATTCAGGACGATCCGGAGGTCGCGCGGCTGATCGACTTCAGCCAACCGGTCGGGATCGTGTTCAGTGCCATCCTGCATCACCTCAACGACGAGGAGAATCCCGCCGAGGTCGTGCGCTACTGGACCGATCAGCTGGTGCCGGGCAGCCTGGTCTACATCTCGCACTTCCGGTCCGGACACAATGCGGAGACCGAGGCGGCCGAGCGCACACTGCAGGACACCTTCGGGCGCGGCCGGTGGCGCGACGACAACGAGATCCGGGAGCTGTTCGGCGATCTGGAAATTCTCGAGCCGGGCATCACCTACTGCGCCGCCTGGCGGCCCGACGTGCGCGACGCCGCCACCGGTGAGACGGCGCGGCGGCCGACGGTGTGGGAGCAGCTGATCGTTTCGGGGCTGGCCCGGAAGAACTGACCGGCGCCCGCGCGCAGCCGTCATGGGCATGGTGAGCGCGGGCCGGATGGAAACGTTCCTCGCCGTCGCCCGTCACACCAGCATCCGGCGGGCGGCGGCGCAGTTGCACGTCACCGAGGCGGCGGTGTCGGCGGCGGTCGCGCATATCGAAAAACAGTTGGGCGCCAAGCTCATCGCCAAATCCGGCCGGGGGATCACGCTCACCGAGGCGGGCCGGGTCTACGCCGACTACTGCCGCAGCATCCTCGGTTTGATGGAGGAGGCCCAGGCCGCGGTGCGGCAGGCCGAGACCGGGCGGCTGCGGATCGGGGTGGTCGCGACGGCCGGGGAGTATGTGCTGCTGCGCCCGCTGGTCTCGTTCCGCAGTCGCTATCCGGATATCGAGCTGAGCCTGTCGATTCATCCGCGCGATGTGCTGTTCCTCGAATTGCGGCATCACGAAACGGATCTCGTCATCGCGGGGCGGCCGCCGCGCGACGCGGGCCTGGTGACCAGGGCGCGCCGGGCCAGTCAGCTCGTGGTGGTGGGTCCGCCGCACGAGCGAGACGCGTTGCGCGCCACCTGGTTACTGCGCGGGCGCGGCTCGGGGACCAGGGAAGCCACGCTGAGCCTGTTCGAACGGCTGCAGATCAACCCGCCGACGCTGACCCTCGGCACCCACGGCGCGGTGCTGGCGGCGGCGCGAGAAGGGTTGGGCGTCACGCTGATTCACAGCGACGCCATCTCGCAGGACCTGACATCCGGGGTGCTGCGGGTGCTGGCGGTGCCGGGTACGCCGCTGGACCGGCCGTGGCATGCCACCACCACCCGCAGCCCGGCCCCGACGGCCCGGCTGTTCCTGTCGCACATCACCGATCCGGCGGCGGTCGGGAAAGACGCGTTCCAGGCCCTGTGATCGGTGACACAACGTCGCGGCGTCACGGTCGCGGCGTTCCCGGTGTCCATGAGGTATCGGCTTCGAACGAATCGGGAGGTGGTCGCGGTGACGCACGTGGTGGTGGTCGGCGCGGGATACGCGGGCGTGATGGCGGCGAATCGGATTGCGGCCAAAGGTAATTCGGATATTCACGTGACGGTCGTCAATGCGCGGCCGGAATTCGTGGAACGGATCAGGCTGCACGAGCACGCGACGGGCGGTGCGGTGGCGTGGCGGCCGTTGAGCGAATTGCTGCATCCCTCGGTGCGGCTGCGGGTCGCGACGGCGGAGACGATCGGTGCGCGGTCGGTGCGGCTCGACGACGGTGCGGTGATCGACTTCGATTATCTGCTCTACGCGGTGGGCAGTATGGCGGCGCCGGGGCCCGTCGGATGCGAACATGCCTGGAGTATCGCGGATTTCGACACCGCCGAGGCATTGCGCGCCGAACTGCGGCGGCTGCCCGCCGGCGCCAGGGTCGTCGTGGTCGGGGGTGGTCTCACTGGTATCGAGAGTTCCGCGGAGATCGCTTACCGGTATCCGGCCCTGACAGTCGAATTGGTGTCGGACACGGTCGCGGGATGGCTGCCCGAGGCGAGCCGGGCGAATATCGCGCGCAGGCTGGCGGATATCGGTGTGGTGCTGCGTACGGGGTTGCGGGTCAATGGTATTCGCGCGAACGAGGTCGTCACCGACGCGGGGCCGCTGTTCAGCGATTGCACGGTGTGGGCGGGTTCGTTCGCGGTGCCGGACCTGGCGCGGCGCAGCGGACTTCCGGTGGCCGCCGACGGGCGGCTGCGCACCGATGAAACGCTGGTCTGCGTGGACCATCCGCGGATCGTCGGCATCGGTGACGCCGTTGCGCCGCCCCGCGATGTCGGCGATCATTTGCGAATGAGTTGCCAGGCAGCGATACCGTTGGGAGCGCACGGCGCGGACACCGTGCTCGCGCTGATCCGGGGCGCGGAACCCGCGCCGATCTCGATCGGCATGGGCGGGCAGGGGATCAGCCTCGGGCGGCGCGACGGGTTCATCCAGGTCTCGCGCCTCGACGACACCCCGGTCCGGATCGCGTTTTCCGGGAGGGCCGCGGCCGTGCTCAAGGAACGCGTCTGCCGCTACACGCTGTTCGAGCTCCGGCATCCGCGGCTGCATCGGTGGCTGCGCGGTCCGGCCGTAGCGGCCGACGCGGTCGGTGCGCCGGTATGACCGAAGCGGATGTGTTCGATCAGCTGCGGCCGCTGCTGTTCACGATCGCGTACGAGATCCTCGGCAGCGCCGCCGACGCGGAGGATGTGTTGCAGGACAGCTATCTTCGCTGGCGCGACACCGATCACGCCGAGGTCGAACACCCGCGCGGCTATCTGGTCCAGATCGTCACCCGCCAGGCGCTGAACCAGCTGCGGACGGTGCGGCGCAGGCGCGAGGACTACCTCGGCAGCTGGCTGCCCGAACCGATCCGCACCGAGCACGACGCCAGCCACGATGTGCTGCTGGCCGAATCGGTGTCGATGGCGATGCTGCTGGTGCTGGAAACGCTCACACCCACCGAACGGGCGGTGTTCGTACTGTCGGAGGTGTTCGGGCACAGCCTCGTCGAAATCGCGGGCATGATCGGCAAATCCGATACCGCGGTGCGTCAGATCGCGCACCGCGCCCGCTCACACGTGCAGGCCCGCCGCAAACGCTTCGAACCCGACACCGACACCAGCGAGGCGGTGATCGGCCGCTTCCTGCTCGCCGCCCGCACCGGCGACGTCCAAGCCCTGATGGACGTCCTCGCCCCCGACGTCGTCCAGATCTCCGACGGCGGCGGCCGCGTCACCGCCGCCCGCCACCCGATCGTCGGCGCCGAGCCCGTCGCCCGATTCCTCATCCGCCTGGCTCGAAACACCCTGGCGGGCATGGAAATCGAATTCGGCACCTTCAACGCCCTACCGGCGGTACTGCTGCGCTCCGAAGGCCGTCTGGATTCCGTACTGATGATCGAGGTGGTGGGGGAACGCATCACCGGGCTCTACGCCGTCCGCAACCCCGACAAGCTGCGCACCGCGAACGTGGTGCGCACCCTCGAGCGAGGCGGAGACGACTGACCCGCTCGGCAACCGTCCGCCCGCAAATCTGTGGTGTTTCGGCGGCGAACCTCATAGCTTGTGCGTTCGTGACCAGCGACCCGAAGATCCGTCCGAATCGACGCGACCGTGGCCGAGTGTTCAACGAGGTGCCGGAGCTCTACGACCGAAACCGGCCTGGATACCCCGATGAACTGTTCGCCGACCTCGGTGCCATCACCGGCCTGGACGAACGCTCGGTGGTGCTGGAAGTAGGCTGCGGTACCGGTCAGGCGACGCGCGCGCTGGCCGCGCTCGGCTGCTCGGTGACAGCCGTAGAGCCGGGCGTCGATATGGCCGCACTCGCGCGCCGGCGGATCGCGGCGTTTCGCAACATCGAAGTCGAGACCTCGACGTTCGAGGAGTGGGACGACCGCGGCCGACGCTTCGATGTGCTCGTGGCCGCGTCGTCGTGGCACTGGGTTGACCCGTCGGTCGGCTGGCCGCGAGCCCACGAGGTGCTCTATCCCGACGGCTGGATGGCGCTGCTCGGGAATATTGTTGTCCGCAGGCCCGGGGAACCCGAAGTTTATGCCGAGACCGCCGATCTCCACGAGCAGTTCTGCCCCGGTAACCCCGACTGGGGGCACCCTCCGCTGGAGGACGAGGTGCGTTCTACCGACGAGGGCTGGGGCCCGATCAACGATCCAGGACTATTGTTCGGCCCGACGATCGTGCGCTCGATCGCGGCGTACGTGAGCCCCTTCTCGACGCCATCGCCGAACGCATCCGGACGCGGATGGGCGACCGAGTATCACGGCGTTATCTGACTGTTCTCCGTGTCGGACAGCGCGCTGAATGAGGCCGGAGACCGTCTTATGGTCCTGGGGCTGAAGCGTTTTCGGCATCGGGCCGTTATCACTGCGGATTCGACCGCCAGGGGTGGTCCAGCAATGCTTGCCATGCGGCTGCCCAGGGGAATGCGTTTCTGTGGTCGCCGCCGCTGCGGGGTTCGTGGGGTGGATCCTCGGCTATCACCGTTACACCCCAGTCCGACAGCTTGCGGACTGCTTCCCCCACCGGCGGAAAACTCATCAACGCGCGATTCACGAACGGCACGGCCACTACAGGCCGCTGAAGGCCGACGGCTTCCACCAGTAAGCCGAGAGGCAACGTGTCCGAGATCCCCGCGGCCCACTTCGCCAGCGAGTTCGAGGTAATCGGCGCGACGATCATCGCATCGGCGGGTGGAAGGGTATCCGGCGCGTCAGGTTCCTTGTAGTGGCTGCGTACCGAGTGCCCTGTCTTGGCGGCAAGCGTGTCGGCATCAATGAACTGATAGCCGGCGGGCGAGGCGATGACGCAGACGTCCCAGCCGTCGGCCTGCGCGAGGTCGACCAGTTTCCCCACATCTCCCGCGACGGTTGCCCCGGTGACGATCGCGTAGAGGACCGGCGCGCCCTGACCATTCATATGCACCATCGTCTCAGTCCGCTAGAGCGCGGCCCCCAACCAGGAGGCGAACCCGAGCAAGCTGTCTGTCTGCCGCCGCTGCGCCGCAGCTATCCCGTACACGGTTTCGCGGACCGCAGGATGCAGGCGGGTTTGCTGGGGCGCTATAGCGCGAGCCTTGTTCAGCGCGGCCAATGCGCGGTCCGGCTTGCCCGACATCAGCCAAGCACGAGCATTGTCCTGCCAGTGGTATCCAGCGCGCGGCGGTGCCATGTCCGGTGGTAGTTGCAGCGCAGCACCCTCGCGAGCGGCTTTTCCGGGATCCCCGGCCTCCAATTCGACCGCACATGCATGAATCTCGACATTCCCCGGACCGAAATCTGTTGTATACAAGTCGCTTTCATGGTTCATCGGTCGCGCGATAAGCCGCGCCTCCTGGATGTGCGTTTGAGCGAGTTCCAGCCGTCGCCCACGCGCGGCGACAATGGCACCGCGAAGATGCCCGTAGCCGCGGAGCATCTGCTCTCCCTCACTGCTACCCGGGAGCAGATCAAGTCCCCGTTCCACCAGCGACATCGCTACTTCGGTGGACCCATGCGACATAAGCAGACGGGACCGTTTCATAAGGCTCCGGACCGCGTAGCCGGGATCCTCGGTGTGCTCAGCGGCCCAATCTAGCCGATCGAGCACCAGTGCCGTCAGGGACGAGTATCCGAGTCGACAGCATGCACCCTCGGCAGCGATGAATGCCGCACAGAGCATCTCGTATGCCTTGGTGCGGTCGCGGTCGTGTTGGGCGCTCTGCACTGCTCCATGCAACTGCCGAATCAGACCGGGAAGGAGCGCTAAGGCGCGGCGCGTCCGATCATTGTGCAATGCCGACTCGGCCAGCATCAGCTGTGCCGCTAACTCCGGTTGACTTGTTGGCTCGATTGCTTGCGCATACGCGCCCTCGGCCAGCACCGTCCGGAGCTCGGCAAGTCCCTCCAGCGGCCCATCTTCGGCAAGCGTTTCAACGTAGGGAGTTCCGTAGAGCCGATCGGGATCGACGCCGAGCGCATTGGCTACTGTCGCGATAAAGCCAGGTGAGGCAACTTCCCGGCCTTGCTCCACCGCCTTGACCATGCTGAGGCTGTAGCGGGCGCGCGCAGCCAACTGCCGCTGGCTCAATCCGGCGACCTTGCGCTCTGCGGCAATTGCTTGCCCCACGTGCGGACCCATGCTCCGAGCGTAGATCGATGTCCGCACCGCGGTGCCTTTCTGTCCCTCGTCTGTCCCTCGCCGAGCTTGCGAACGGCGAAGCTTAAGGCGGGTGCTTTCCACATGGGTAACCGACCGAAGGTGGGGGACGATGGGGCAATCAGGAATCGGCGCTGTGCGGCAAGCGATTTCAGCTGGAATCGGTATTTGTTGCGATGAGTAGCACTCTGCCGCAACGAATTCCGGGAAAGAGCGCTTTCCCGGCAGTATTCACCGATCGCGCATCAGCCGAACTGGTGGCCCGTGTCGCCGCTGGGGTCCGGCAATGGAGCGGTGCCTCCGAAACTCCGAATCCTTATCAAATCCACTACATCAGAGGATGGTTCATACGATGCCCACTGAATTGACGACGACCTTGATAGTACTCGGGTTCGCTATCACCCCCGGACCGGCGGACGCATGAAGGACGCTGATGACGATGAGCGAGTGGGATACATGGAAGGAAGCGCTGAAAACCCTGGCCACTCAACAGGGATACAGCTTGGAGGTGCGAACCTCCTCCGAACCGTACTGCTGGCATCTGCTCGACCACGACCGTGCCGAGATCGCTTCCGGCTCGCTGAAAGATCTCGAGGGGTATCTGAATGCGATTGGCCGTCGCCAGGATTCGGACGGTCCGTGTGGTGATGTTCGGTGATTGATCAGGATCGGGACTGGCTGCCCGGCCGCACCGGCGGATACGGTGCTGCCATGGAATCAAAGCTGGGCAAGGGTGACGTATGCGAACTGCCCGCCACCGCGTCCGTATGGCTCACCGACGACCCGCAACCCGGGTTGGTTCTGGTCGAGTTCACCGACGCCATCGGTCGACCTCACCAACTGGTCGATAAGAGCGCCATCTTCGGCAGCGATCTGCATCCGACCTCGGCCTACCCCCGCCCCACTGCCGTCCGGTGCACGATCGAAGACATCAACGGCGAAATCGCAACGGTCAGCGTGCACTGGGTGCCCAGCCGCGTCACCGACATGCCGTTCACCTTCGAGGTTCGGCTGGATACACTCGGCCCGGTTGCCGTCTGAACATCCGATCAGTATGCCCCCGATTCCCTTGTGCGACTGGGGATCTTACGTGGTAGCGGGTCAGCCCGATGCTATGCGGCGGAGCCGCGGGTCGATCTCGGGCGAGCATTGGGGTCGGCGACTGTGCGGCAGGTCATACCGGTGTGGTGTCACGGTGAGCGCTCGACCGGTGTCTGCGAGGTATTCCGAACTATGTGTGGGAGGGCGAATCGCATGGAGACCTTTACTGTCGAGCGGGTTATCGCGGCACCGGTCGAGCGGGTATTCGATTGGTGCTCGGTGACGTCGAACTATGAGCGCAGCGGGTGGGTGGTGCGTGACGTGCTTACCCGGCCCGGCGAGGGCGCGCCGTACGGGCTGGGCGCGGTCCGGCGGCACACCTGGGTGATCGGCCGGTTCGTGGAGCGCATCACCCGGTACGACGCGCCGAATGCGTTCGATTACGTTGTGGAACAAAGCTTTCCGCCGGCCCGCCACGAGGGTGGAACCATGACCTTCGAGGCGGTACCGGGTGGCACCAGGGTGGTGTGGAGCACCACCGTCGAGGTGCCGTTCGGCGGCGCGTTCGTGACGCGCCGAATCGCCGGGCCCGTCATCACTTACGTGTTCGGGCGGATCCTGCGGGCCTGCGAGAGGGAGCTCGTCGCAGCGAACTGAGCCGTGATCCGGCCGTTGTCGCGTACGGGAAAACGCAGGCGGCGCAGGTGAATACGGCGCTGGTCCACAGTGCCGCCGTGGATCGGCCGGTGTGATCGACGACGAGTCCGGCGAGCGCGGGGCCGAGGACCGCGCCGATATTGAGGGCGGTGGTCGCCAGCGCACCGGCGATATGCGGTGCGCTCGGGGCCGCGGTGCGCACGATCGTCGCGATGAGGGTCGAGCCGACGCCGAATGCGACCGCGCCGGTCACCACGGCCAGCGCGGATACTCCGGCGAGCGTGTGGGCGGTGATCGCTGCGAGCACCCAAACCGCCACGAGCGCAACGGTTCCCGTGTCGATGATAATCCGGCCGTAGCGGTCGCCGTAACGTCCGGCGAGCGTCACACCGGCGAACGAGCCGAGCCCGAACAGGGCCAGCACCAACGGAATCCACCGCTCGTCCGCACCGGTCGCCGCGGTGATGGCGCCGAGGTAGGTGAACCCGGCGAACGTCGCGGCATTGACGAGCACCCCGAGCGCGACCGGGGTACGGATTTCGCTGCGGCCCAACACCATCCATTCTCGGCGAATGGGCGATTCCGGCTGCTGAGCGCGATCGGATCCGGTCAGCGCCCACACCGGGATCAGGACGACCGCGCTGAGAACCGCGACGGCCCAGAACGCCGAACGCCAGCCCCATATCTGTCCGAGCAGCGTGCCCGCGGGCACACCCGCGATACAGGCCACCGTCACCCCGGACACCACCACCGAGGTGGCGCGCCCGAGCCTGGCCGGGTCGATCAATCGGGGCAGCGCCGCCAGCGCGATGGCGAGGAATCCGGCATTGGACACCGCGGCGAGTACGCGCGTCGTCAGCAGTACGGTGAAATCAGTTGTGACAGCGCCGATCACGTGCGCCACACAGAACAGCGCCAGGAACGCGGCGGTCGCGACGCGGACCGGCAATCGGCCCGCCGCCATCGCCATGACCGGCGCACCCACCACCATGCCCGCCGCGAACAGCGAGGTCAGCAGGCCTGCGGCGCCGACAGAAACGCCGATATCGGATGCGATCGGTGCCAGCAGACCGGACACCATGAACTCGGATGTACCCTGCGCGAAGACCGCGACAGCGAAGACGAAAACCACTATGGGCAAGACAACTCCCGGAATACCTGGCGCCGCGGTCACATTCGCGGCGCCGAGATGGTTGCGGAGTCGGGCGAACCCGACGACAGGTAACCAACGGCGTCCGGCGTTGTGAACGGCACGAACAGGAGCAACGGTCCGGCGGAGCAGATGCGCGGTGTGCATGCTCACGACTGCGCCGCGCGGGGCGCTCGGCTCCGTCGCGGGCAAGGCCGCTGTGCCTATGGCTCGCTCACAACGCCGCCCGGCACAGCGGCCGAGCGGCTAACGTCTGGACGACTCCGGGGAGCTCATGGCCGCCACCATAACAAGCCCATTGGATGCGGCCAAATGATTTGTGGCATGGTCGAAATTCGCTGGCGACAGCCGCGACGGGGGCGAGACGATGGTGGCATGCCTGACGACCGACCACATCGCACGCGCTGGGAGCAATTGCCCGACGCGGTGCGCGACGCCGTCCAGCAACAGTTGTGCGACAAGGTCATCGCGGTGCTGACGCCGCAGGGTGGTTTCACGCACGGTATGGCGGCGCTGCTCGAACTAGGTAGTGGCCGAACGGTTTTCGCCAAGGCCATCGAGTGCGCCGATCCGTTGGCGGCGATGTATCGCGCCGAAAGCGCAACGGTCGCCGGGCTTCCGGTGCGGGCACCGGCACCGCGGCCGATCGGCACGCTGGAAACGGACGGCTGGCTGGTGCTGTTGTTCGAGGCGGTGGCCGGTCGCCATCCACAGCTCGACGACCCGGCCGAACTGTCAGCGGTCCTGCGCACGGTCGAGAAACTGGCCGGAGTGCTCACCCCGAACCCGCTGCCGGACGCGCCGACCATCGAGCACGCGTACGGTGTTGCCTTCACGGGATGGCGGGGATTCGCCGAACACGGCCCGCCCACCGACCTCGACGAATGGTCGCTGCGCAACCTGGACCGCCTCGCCGGTCTCGAGGCCGGATGGTGCCTACAAGCAACTGGAAATACGTTGCTGCACACCGATCTTCGCCCCGACAACATGCTGATCCGACCCGACGGCCGGGTGCTGGTGGTCGACTGGGCCTGGCCGTGTCGCGGTGCGGCCTGGGTGGATCTGGTGCTGCTGTGCCCATCGATGTTGGCGGCCGGAGTCGACCCGGAACCGATCCTCGCCGCCCATCCGCTCACGGCGGACGTCGACCCGGCCGCCATCCTCGCCGTGATGTGCGCGATGTACGGCTTCTGGGCCCGCAACAGCCGACAACCCGCACCACCCAAATCGCCGGGCCTGCGCGCCCATCAAGCCTGGCATGCCGATCTCACCCGGGATTGGCTGAAGCGACGGCTCTGACGCGCGGCTCGTACGCTTTTCCGGCATGGACGACGATCTCCCAACGGGCGGCCGCCCAATCGACCCGGCCGAGTGCGAGCGCCGATGGAAAGCGTGGACACCGGCTCAGGTGGCCGCCACGCTCGCGGGCGTCCGCGCACCCTGGTGCGTGACCGCTGGATGGGCGCTGGACCTGTTCGCCGGTGCACAGACCCGCGACCACGGCGATATCGAAATCACCGTTCCCCGAGCCGCATTCGGCGAAGTGGCCGCCGCATTGCCGGGGTACGAATGGGATGTCGTCGGAGCGGGCATGGTATGGCCCTACGCCGATGTCGCCGACCACCCCGAACTGCACCAGACCTGGCTGCGAGACCCAGCCACCGGCGAATACCACCTGGACGTCTTCCGCGAACCGCACGACGGCGACCGCTGGATCTGCCGCCGGGACAACACAATTACCCTGCCTTACGCGGAATTGATCGAGACCGGACCGGCGGGCATCCCGTACGTGATCCCGGAGGTGGCGCTGCTGTTCAAGGCCAAGGCCCGCCGCCCGAAGGACGACGGTGATTTCGCGCGAATCCTGCCGCTGCTCGCCGAGTTTCGCATCGCGCGACTGTCGGAATGGCTCACTCGCCTGCACCCCGGCCACGAATGGCTGGCCGCGCTGGCCGGCGGGACCGCGTGACCGTCGCGCACGCGCAAACCTGTGCCAGACTGGCGGTCATGGCAGACCGGACAGTACCGACGAATGTGTCCGACACCGCCCGCTGGGTGGCCGCGTATCGGGCGCGGGAGACCGCTCGACCGGATGCGGTGTTCCGTGATCCGCTGGCCGACCGGCTGGCCGGGCCGCAGGGGTATGCGATCGCCGATGCGGCGCCGTCGCTGATGCGCAACGGTTGGCCGGTGGTGACGCGCACCAAGCTGATCGACGACCTGATCGCGAAATCCATTGCGGCGGGCTGTGATCGGGTGTTGAACCTGGCCGCCGGACTCGATACCCGTCCCTATCGGCTGGAACTGCCGCCGGGGTTGTTGTGGATCGAGGCGGACCTGCCGGAGATGGTGGCCGAGAAGGATGCCGCGCTGGCCGGTGAAACCCCGCGCTGCGTGCTGCGGCGCCACAGCGTCGACCTGGCCGACGACAGCGCGCGCAAGGCGTTCCTGGACGAGGCGCTCGGCCCGCACGACCAGACCGGCGCGGCGAGCAAAGCGCTGGTGCTCACCGAGGGGCTGCTGGTCTACCTCGACAACGCCACCGTGACGCGGCTCGCACAGGATCTCGCGCGCCCGGAAATCGCTTGGTGGATAGCCGATCTGGCGACAAGGATAACGAGGGGCCGGGCCGGCTCGGTGTTCGAGAACGCGCCGCTGCGCTTCGAACCGTCGAACGGCGCCGGATTCTTCGAGGAATTAGGTTGGCAGATAACGGATCTCGAGCAGCTCATGGTGTGGGCGCGCAAGCTGCGGCGGCTGCCGTTGGTGCTGCGCCCGTTCAGCTATCTGCCGCAACCGAATCCGCGTCAACCAGGCCGCACCCCGTGGTCGGCCGTAATTCGTTTCCAGCACCGCTAGAGCTCATCCATCTCGGCCGCGTTGCGTGCGTTCATGGCGGCGATTTCCTGTAGTGCCGCAAGGTGGGCGGCGAGCCGCGCCCGGCCGGAGCGAGTCAGCGACAACCAGGTTCGGGGCCTGCGACCGATATACCCCTTGCGGACCTTGACGTGACCCTCGGCCTCCAGCGCGGTCGCCAGTTTGCTGAGCGTCGGTTCGGAGATCCCGCAACTCTCCCGGACAGCGCGGAATTCGGCCTCCGTGCAGCCGGAGAGGAAGGCGACCACCGCCAATCTGGTCGGATGGTGAAATCCCGGTTCCAGCCCGGTCATCGGTGCATCCGAGCCAAACGGAACCATCCCGATGCGCCCCCCAGGACACCGGCGACGATGAAGGCCCAGCCGACGCCCGCGGTGAATCCGACCGCGACGACCGCCATATCGGGCGCATTGTCGATCCAGCGTTGAGCTTTCGGCCGCATGGACGGCCGGCGCACGACGCCGCCGTGCCGGACCATCACCACGGTGAGCGCGATCATCGCCACCCACGCGACCGCCCACACCCCGTTGAGCAGCCCGAACCATGCCGCGTCCCGGCCGCGCAGGACCGAAATCCCGAATGCCTCCGCGCCGATGGCCCACAGCGCCCCGAACAGCGGGGGATACCAACCGGGGCGATCGATACCCATCGACTGTGAAGACGAAACTCGAATTATTCGTTGGGTATTCGCAGAAACATTCAAATTGTTTGTCGATGAGACGGCCGTCATCCTGGAATCCACCAAGCGCCGAGGCGCCGGAAACCGGGAGGAACGATGGCCGCAGAAACCGAACGGGACCGCTGGGATCCGGGCGTCCAATCCTATGCGTCGATGGGATACTACGCGCCGGATTATCGGCCGTCCGATACCGATGTGCTGGCCGTTTTCCGGGTGACGCCGCAGCGCGGAGTGGATCCGGTCGAGGCGGCCGCCGCGGTGGCGGGTGAATCCTCCACGGCCACTTGGACGGTGGTGTGGACCGACCGGTTGACCGCGCATTCGCGGTATCAGGCGAAGTGCTACCGGCTCGACGAGGTGCCGGGCAGGCCGGGCGAGTATTTCGCCTATATCGCCTATGATCTCGACCTTTTCGAGGAGGGCTCGATCACCAACCTGACCTCGTCGATCATCGGCAACGTATTCGGTTTCAAACCGCTGCTGGCGCTGCGCTTGGAGGATATGCGCATTCCGGTGGCGTATGTGAAGACATTCCAGGGCCCGCCGCACGGAACGGTGATGGAGCGGGAATATCTGAACAAATACGGCCGCCCACTGCTCGGTGCGACTGTGAAACCGAAACTCGGTCTGTCGGCCCGCAATTACGGCCGGGTGATCTATGAGGCGTGCAAGGGCGGCCTGGATTTCACCAAGGACGACGAGAACATCAATTCACAGCCGTTCATGCGCTGGCGCGATCGCTACCTGTTCGCGATGGAGGGTGTGAACCGGGCGATGTGCGAGACCGGTGAGATCAAGGGCCATTACCTGAATGTCACCGCGGCGAGCATGGAGGAAATGTACGAGCGCGCCGAATTCGCCAGGGAACTCGGCAGCGTGGTGATCATGATGGATCTGACGGTCGGTTTCACCGCGATGCAGTCGATGTCGCGCTGGGCCCGGCGCAACGGGCTGCTGCTGCATCTGCACCGGGCCGGGCATTCCACCTACACCCGGCAGAAGACACACGGGGTGAGTTTCCGGGTGCTGGCCAAGTGGTGCCGGTTGATCGGGGTGGATCATCTGCACGCGGGCACCGTCGTCGGCAAGTTGGAGGGCGATCCGGCGACCACCCGCGGCTTCTATGACACGTTGCGGGAGAACCACATTCGCACCGAACCGGCCAACGGGATCTTCTTCGACCAGCATTGGGCGAGCCTGCCCGGGGTGATGCCGGTGGCGTCGGGCGGGATCCACGCCGGCCAAATGCACCAGCTGCTGGACCTTTTCGGCGACGACGTGGTGTTGCAGTTCGGCGGCGGCACCATCGGGCATCCGCTTGGCATCGCGGCGGGCGCGGAGGCGAACCGGGTGGCGCTGGAGGCGGTTGTCAAGGCGCGCAACGAAGGTCGTGATCTGTTGCGGGAGGGCCCAGAGGTGCTGCGCAAGGCCGCCGAGTGGTGCCGTCCGCTCGATGTCGCACTGGCGACCTGGGGCGATATCACCTTCGAATACACATCCACCGACGCCCCCGATGCGGTGCCGACGGTCACTCGCTGAAATCCCTTGGAGCACAGTCATGTATCTGCGTCACGGCACCTTCTCGTATTTACCCGAGCTGACCGACGCCGAGATCGCCGCCCAGGTGCGCTACGCACTGCTGAACGGGTGGCCGGTGTCGATCGAATACAGTGACGACCCCCATCCGCGCAACGCGTACTGGGAGATGTGGGGTCTGCCGCTGTTCGATCTCGACGAGCCCGACGGCGTGCTCGCCGAAATCGATTCCTGCCGAGCCACATTCCCCAACCACTACGTCCGTGTGCTGGCATACGACGCCCGCTACACCCGTCAGACGACCGCGCTGAGCTTCCTGGTGCAGCGTCCCGCCGAGGAGCCGGGCTTCCTGCTCACCCGCGTCGAGGGCGCGGACCGGCGCCAGCGCTACGGTGTGCACTCCTATGCCACCGATGTGCCGCAGGGGCGCCGGTATGGCGGTTGACGGGGGAGCGGCCGGCTTCCGGATGCACCGGCCGGGCGGCGAGGGTCCCCGATCGGTGCTCGCCGAAACGGCGCCGGAACCCGAGCCGCCGCTGGATGATGATGCGCTGCTGGACCTTTCGGCCGATATCGCCGGTGACCACGTGGCCGCGACGCTGGACCGGCTCGACGCCGAACTGGTCGGCCTGACGAATGTGAAGCGCCGGGTGCGGGAGATCGCGGCGCTGCTGCTGATCGATCGGGCCCGGCAGCGGTTCGGGCTGAGCGCCTCGCGCCCGACGATGCACATGTCGTTCACCGGTGGACCCGGCACCGGTAAGACGACGGTGGCGCTGCGCATGGCCGAACTGCTGCACGCGCTCGGTTACATTCGTAAACCCAAGGTGCACACCGTGACCCGCGACGATCTGGTCGGCCAGTTCATCGGCCACACGGCGCCGAAGACGAAGGAGGCGCTGGCCAAGGCGGCGGGCGGGGTGCTGTTCATCGACGAGGCCTACTACCTGTTCCGCCCGGAGAACGAGCGGGACTACGGCCAGGAGGTCATCGAAATACTGTTGCAGGAAATGGAATCCGAGCGGACCAGCCTGGTGGTGATCTTCGCCGGATACCCGGACCGGATGGAGCGGTTCTTCTCCGCGAATCCGGGGCTGTCCTCGCGGGTCGCGCACCATTTGGAGTTCGCCGATTACAGCCACGCCGAGCTGATGGCCATCGCGGATCTCATGGTGGCGCGGGAGAATTTCCGGTTCGACGCGGCGGGCCGGGCGGCATTCGCCGAATACCTGACGTTGCGGATGACGCGGCCGCGGTTCTCGAATGCCCGCAGTGTGCGGAACGCGTTGGACCGCTGCCGATTACGGCAGGCCAAGCGACTGGTCGAGGCGCGGCGCCCGCTGTCGAAGCCCGATCTGATCACGTTGACCGAGCGAGATGTGTTGGGCAGCAGTGTATTCGCCGCGACGGACGGCGAACGGGCATCCCCGTGAGGAGTTGAGCGCACCCATGCCGGAAGGTTTGAAGACCCTCACCCGCTACACCATCGAGGAGGAGCACCGGCATCCCGGATCCTCCGGTGAGTTCTCCGCCCTGGTGAATGTGGTCGCGACGGCCACGAAGATCATCGCGAACCAGGTGACCAGGGGTGCGATCGTCGGCTCGCTCGGCGCGCACGAGGCCGATAACCTGCCCGCCACCGTGCACCGCAGGATGGATGCGATCGCCAACGACATCATGGTGGGCGAAACCCAGTGGACGGGCCACCTTTCGGCACTGCTGTCCGAGGAACTGCCGCAGGTGCATCCGGTGCCCGACACCCATCGCCGGGGCAAATACCTGCTGGCCTTCGACCCGTTGGACGGCTCGTCGAATATCGACGTCAACCTGCCGGTGGGCACCATCTTCAGCGTGCTCCGAACGCCGGGCGAAACGGGTGGCGCGGCAACAGAACAGGACTTCCTGCAACCCGGAGAGCGGCAGGTGTGCGCCGGATTCACCCTCTACGGCCCGGCGACCATGCTGGTGCTCACCACCGGCAGCGGCGTCGACGGGTTCACCCTGGACCGGGAGATCGGGGCGTTCGTGCTCACCCATCCGCGGATGCGAATCCCCGACGACACTTCGGGTTTCGCGATCAATGCCGCCAACGAGCGGTTCTGGGAGCGGCCGGTGCGCCGCTACGTCCACGAATGCCTCGACGGCACGGAGGGCCCGCGCGGACGCGACTTCAATATGCGCTGGGTGGCCTCCCTGGTGGCCGACACCTTCCACATCCTCACTCGCGGTGGGGTTTACCTGTATCCGCACGACACTCGCTCGCCGGGACGGGTTTCGCTGCTCTACGGCGCGAACCCGATCGCGTTCATCGTCGAGCAGGCGGGCGGTGCGGCAACGACGGGTCACGAGCGGGTGCTCGAGGTGCGGCCGGATCGGGTGCACCAGCGGGTTCCGCTGATCTTCGGTTCGCGCAACGAGGTAGAGCGCATCGAGCGCTACCACCGCGAACCGGAGGAGGGGCCCAGCTTCGACAGTTCGCTGTTCGGCACCCGGTCCCTGTTCCGCCCGTTGAAGTGAGGTGCCCATGTCGGTCAAACATCCCGTTGTCGCGATCACCGGATCGTCCGGCGCCGGAACGACCAGTGTCACCAGGACATTTCAAGAGATCTTCCGGCGTGAGGGGATCAATGCGGTGATCGTGGAAGGGGACTCGTTCCACCGCTACGACCGCAACGAGATGAAGCTGGCGATGGCCGAGGCCGAACAGCATCGCAACCACCGGTTCTCGCATTTCGGCGAGGAGGCGAATCTGCTGAAGGAGTTGGAGACGCTGTTCCGCGACTACGGTGCGAGCGGGGTCGGCACGGTGCGCCGGTATCTGCACGACGACGCGGAGGCGAAACCCTATGGGCAGCAACCGGGTACGTTCACCCCGTGGGAGGAGTTGGCGCCCGGCAGCGATCTGCTGTTCTACGAGGGACTGCACGGGGCCGCGGTGACCGAGACGGTGGATGTGGCGCGGTATGCCGATCTGCTGGTCGGGGTGGTGCCGATCATCAACCTCGAATGGATCCAGAAGGTGATCCGGGACAAGACCGAGCGCGGGTATTCCAGTGAGGCGGTGATCGATACGATCCTGCGGCGGATGCCCGACTACATCACCTACATCTGCCCGCAGTTCTCCCGCACCTACGTCAATTTCCAGCGGGTGCCGACCGTCGACACCTCCAATCCCTTCATCGCGCGGACGATTCCGACCGCCGACGAGAGCTTCGTAGTGATCCGGTTCGCCGATCCGAAGGTGATCGACTTCCCGTATCTGCTGTCGATGCTGCACGATTCGTTCATGTCGCGGCCGAATTCCATTGTGGTGCCGGGCGGGAAGATGGAATTGGCGATGCAGTTGATCTTCACGCCGCTGATCCTGCGGTTGATGGACAAGCGTCCCAAGCGCAGCCGTTGACGCGACAACTGGATCACAACTTTCGCCAGCTCCAATTCGTCCGCATCGTCAGCGGACTTTCCGGAGTGACCGGGCGGGGCAGTGTGTTGATACCGTTGGGCGGGCCGGATTGCGGCTCGACGCAGACGGCGGCCTCCTGTTCGTCGAAGACCACGACCCATTCGGCCGGGCTGGTGACCGTCAGTTCCAGCACGCCGGGCCAGCTGAGGGTGACCTCGACGCCGCCCGGCATACCGAAGCAGTCGTCCCACGGTCCCGGTCGTGGGGCGATGCGGCGGCCGGTCGGCAGGTGGTCGGCGCCGCGTTCCTCCTGCCACGCCGGGGTGAATTCGATGCGCGCCGGTGCGCCGGCGCCGAGGTCGCGGTTGAACCACGGATGCCAACCGGCTTGTGCCGGAAAGGATTCCGCGGCCGATTCCACCCGCATGGTGAGGGTGAGCGAGTCGGCGGACAGTTCGACGGACTGGGTGACGCGCCCGCGATACGGCCAGGGGTCGGTGAGTTCGTAGGCGAAGGCGGCCGAACGGTCGTCGCGGCGCAGCACGGTCCAGGCGGTGTCGCGGCCGGTGCCATGGATCGCGTGCGGCGGGCTGTTGATCGGCAGTTGTACGACGGTGCCGCGATTGTCGAAGCGGCCCAATGCCGTTCGGCCGCACCACGGCACCATCGGGAAGGCGCCGTAGCGCGGGCCCTGGCGCAGCAGTTCGATATCGCCGACGCGCAGGCTGCTCAGACGGCAGCCGTTGGCGGGGTCGACGGTGAGGTCGGCGTCTCCGGCGTGCAGCACTACGCGCTCGTCGATCATGGACCGACGATACGGCGGGATGGGCTCGCCTGTGCGGGCGGCCCGGCGTACAGTGAGTTAAGTTAATCGTGATTCACATCGTGATTGCCGAAACCCGCAAGGAGCGCCCATGACTTCCGCCGTCATCGTCGACGTCGTCCGCACCCCGTCCGGGAAGGGTAAACCCGGTGGGGGACTGTCGGATGTCCATCCGGCGACGCTGCTCGCCGGGGTGCTCGGGAACCTGGTGGAGCGCAACGACCTGGATCCGGCGCTGATCGACGATGTGATCGCCGGTTGCGTCACGCAGAGCGGTGAGCAGGCGTTCAATATCGCCCGCACCGCGGCGCTGGCCGCGGGTTTCCCGGAATCGGTGCCCGCCACCACGGTGGACCGGCAGTGCGGATCCAGCCAGCAGGCCGCGCATTTCGCCGCACAGGGCGTGCTCGCGGGCGCATACGACATCGTCATCGCCTGCGGCGTCGAATCGATGAGCCGCGCGCCGATGTTCTCCAACGCGCAGGGTAAGGACGCCAACCGCGCACCACTGGCCCACCGCTACCCCGGCGGGCTGATCCAGCAGGGTATCGCCGCCGAAATCATCACGCAGCGTTGGAAATTGGATCGCGAGGCGCTCGACGCGTTCGCGGCGCGCTCGCATCGGCTCGCCGCGGAAACCGCCGCCGCCGGCGGCTTCGCCCGCGAACTCGTGCCCGCGGGCGGCCTGACCGCGGACGAAACCATTCGTCCCAGCACCACAGCCGACGGATTGGCCGCGCTGAAACCGGCATTCGTCGACGAGTCGATGAAACAGCGCTTCCCCGAGATCAATTGGTCGATCACCCCCGGCAACTCCTCACCGCTGACCGATGGCGCCTCGGCCGCGCTGATCATGAGCGAGACCGCGGCGAACCGGCTGGGCCTGCGCCCGCGCGCCCGCTTCCACGCCTTCGCCGTCACGGGCGACGACCCGACATTGATGCTCACCGCAGTGATCCCCGCCACCCGCAAGGCCCTCGCCAATGCGGGGCTGTCCATCGACGATATCGACGCCTATGAAGTGAACGAGGCATTCGCCCCCGTCCCGCTCGTCTGGCAACACGAACTCGCCGCCGACCCGGCCCGCCTCAACCCCCGCGGCGGCGCGATCGCCCTGGGCCACCCCTTGGGCGCCTCCGGAACCCGCCTGCTCGCCACCCTCGTCAACCACCTCGACCAAACCGGCGGCCGCTACGGTCTGCAAACCATGTGCGAGGCAGGCGGACTCGCCAACGCCACCATCATCGAGCGGCTGTAAGCGGTTGCGGCCCATGATCGCCGCGACACTCGACCGGCCGCGGATCACGCGGAAGGTGGTGGCAACTGGACTATTTCGGGTTCGGTGAAGGTGGCGGTGAATGCGACGTCGTCGCCGGAGAAGGCGAACAGGGCGAGTTCGATCGGTGGATGTGGTGCGTTCGCCTTTCCGATGATCTTGATGATGGGCTGGAATGTCACCCCGTCGGTGCTGAACCTGAGCAATACCGAGCCAGTGCCATGGACGACCATCTGTAGATGAATGGTGTCGGCGTCGAACGGTTTCGGGAAATCAACCGTTGGCGCGGTGCCGTCCAGGGTGCCGAGCAGCTGGACGACATGTTTTCCGGTGGCGTCGATGCACTTGGAGATCGCCTTGTATCTGTTGAGGCTCGGGGTGAGAATCGCGATTCCGGCGTGCCGTTGCGCGCTGATCGCCGGTTCCGGATAGTGCACCGTCAGCGTGGTGGTGATCTGGCAGTGGTCCGGGATATCGCGCAGGATCCGGGGGAACAGTGCCGTGGAATTCGGTCCGGCGAAGATGCCGAGGCCGCCGGTCACCGGGCCCGTGCTCTGAATCCGCTGCGGCAGCCGCGGCGCGGTCACCTTCAGGTTCGTCGGGAACTGCGCATTCTTCGGGGTATCGATCGCCTGTGACGCCGCGGCGGCGATGGCGTTCATATCGGCGTCGATATCGTTGCGCAACTGATCGAGCGCGGCGGGATCCGGGTCGATGAATTCACCCGGATTGCCGTCGATGTAATCGAGGTCGTTGAGCCACTGCTGATGCAGGTTGCGCAGCCGTGCGCATTCGGTGAGCACATCCTGTTGATGTTGCAGATCGGCGAAGTTCGGTCCCTTCGGCAGCGGCAGCACACCGTAATCGTCGAGCAGCGCCAGATAGGGAACGGCGTGGCCCTCTAGTTCCTTCGGGAAGCCGACCGCGCGTTTGGTCATCGTGTCGACCCCGGTCGGCAGTTCGAGATTCTGTCCGCCCTCGACGAAACAGGTGACCTTGGTGCGATGGCTGCTCACCGTATCGGTGAAGGTTTTGTCGAAGGTGCCCGAGGCGCTGAACGCCGCATAGCTGGCCGACAGGCCCGCGGCGATCTTCTTGGCATCCGTCTGGTCGCGGGTCGCGACCTCGACGACCCCGAAAAACTGTCCGCCGGAAAGGATTCCGCGAACGAACAGGTCGCCGAACTCCTCCCGGAACCGATCGGTGTCGCCGTTGGCGAGCAGCGCCGCCGCCTCGGGTTTGATACCGGGGCTGAGCACGCTCTGGAACGCCTCGGTGACCTGCACCGCGACGATCAGGAACACCGAACTGGAATGCACCTTGCAGCTCTGTGCGAAATCGAATCGGGCCGAGGCCGAGAACAATCCGATGCCTCCGCTGGCCTTGGCCGAGACACCGACCGAGTTCAGCAGATCCTCGACCGTCTCCACCTGCTCCATATGAAATGAGATGGTCGATCCGCCCGCGTTGGGCACCGTGCTCGGGGTGCCGGTGGCCGCCGCGTTGCGGGCCGACCCGCTCGCGGAATCGACGCCGACCGTGAAATCCATGCCGTGTACGAAGGGAATTTCGCGACTGGTGACCATGACGCGCTCTCAATTGGATCCGGAGCCGGGCCAGACCGGTCCGCACACGTTGGAAGTCAAACCCACTCGGCACACCAGGGTTTCGAGGTGTTCGTGGCCGCGCCAGTCGTTGATGGCGTCGGCGTAGCGGTCGCGTTCGGGTCCGCTCCAGTAGCCGTCCTGGGTCGCACCGACCTCCAGCATCGGGTGGTCCGCGCGCGGGCACATCGCCAGATATTTGTCGTTCGGTTGGTCGACGGGGCCTTCCCAATCCGGTTCCAGCGGCGTGAGCATGGTGTCGCTCGGTATCTGCACCACCGATGCGACCAAGGCGATCAGACCGCCGACCTTGCCGAAAATATCGTGCAGAACAACATGTCCCGCGGCATGTAGCCCGAATTCGGTGGCCAAGAACGGGAATTCGGATTCATCGGATTTCTCTCCACCCCGGTCGGCCGGCAGGGCGATGCGTTCGGCGCGTCCGGTCGCGACGCCCTACTGGTAGATATCCAGCAATTCCGGTGAATACGGTGGGAGATGTTCTTCGTCGGGTAACCGGAAACCCGCGAGCAATCCCTGCTCCCACACATCGCCCTTGACTTCGTCGCTTTCGAATGGATTGACCGTGGCCATGAAAAACACCTTCTTGTTCCCACCCGAGGTTCGCACTGATCGAACCCGATGGATAAAAGTCTGGCGAGCGCGTCGTCCGAAATACAGCGAATCGAGGCATTATCGGGAAAGCGGGGACCTGGGCAGTCGTCCGGGTGGTTTATGCCCTCGATTCAATCGGGCAGCAGCGGCACCGAAAGTCCCTCGCCGCGGCCGAGCAGCGCCGCGCGGGTGACCGCGCCGGAACCGAAGCGCTCCCGGAGGCTGTCCAGGGTGGCGTCGAGGGTGTTGGTGGCGCGCGGGGTGAACGGGAGGGTGAGTTGGATGTGGTCGGCATCGTCGAGGTTGGTCAGCGCGAGGCCGATGAGGGTTATTCCGCGTTCCTGGATGAGCGGCATGGCCGCGGCGAGCAGCAGCAGGGCGGCATGCAGCAGGGCGGCGGTGTCATCGGTGGCGGCGGGCAGGGTATGTGAGCGGGTGGCGCGGGCGAAATCGTCGAAACGCAAGCGCAGCACCACCGTTCGGCACACTCGGTCGGCGGCGCGCAGGCGGCGGCCGAGCCGGTCGACGAGCCCGTGCAGGTAGGCCTCGATCTCGTCGGGCGGGCGGTAGCGGGTGCCGAGCGCGCGCTGGGCGCCGATGGAGCGGCGGCGGCGTCCGGTCTCCACCCGGCGCGGATCCCTGGCCCAGGACAGTGCGTGCAGATGCCGTGCCGCGGCCGGACCGAGGATGCCGCGCAGCGGCCCCTCGCCGAGTTCGGCGAGCTGACCCACCCGGGTGATGCCGTGTTCGTGCAGCGTGCGGGCGGTGACATCGCCTACGCCCCAAAGCCTTTCGACCGGCAGCGGATGCAGGAAGTCGAGTTCGCGGTCGGGTTCGACCAGGCGCAGCCCGTCGGGTTTGGCGACCGCGCTGGCCACCTTGGCGAGGAATTTGTTGCGGGCGATGCCGACCGAGATCGGCAGCCCCACCTCGCGGCGGATCCTGGCGCGCAGCCGATGCGCGATGGCCTCGGGCTCGCCCGCGATGCGACGCAGCCCGCGCACATCGAGGAAGGCCTCGTCGATCGAGATGCCCTCCACCAAAGGCGTTGTGTCCCGGAATATTTCGAATACCGCCCGGCTCGCCTCCGCATAGGCCGACATGCGCGGGCGCACCACGATCGCCTGCGGGCACAGCCGCCGCGCCTGCCCGCCGTTCATCGGCGTCCGCACCCCGAACGCCTTCGCCTCATAACTGGCCGCCAACACCACCCCGCCGCCGACGATCACCGGTTTCCCGCGCAACCGCGGATCGTCCCGCTGCTCCACCGACGCATAGAACGAATCCAGATCCGCATGCAGGATCGAGGCATCCGAGCGCGCGACTATCCGCTCTCGCACACCCTCTCCGCCTCCGGACACGAACATATGTTCGCATAGATCCGGAACTGGCGCGTCGAACCTTCTGGCAGCCCCTGTTCCGCGACGCCATCGCCGACGGCGCGCCCGTGCACGACCGAGTGCCCGGCACGGCCTTCATCGACCAGGAATAAGCGCTCGATAGGCGGCAAGTCCGTGCCTTCGGGAAGATGCTGTCCGGCAAGGATTTGGGGTTGTGGACTGACTGGGAAAATCGGGTGACTGTCCGGGCTCGGCGACTCTAAGGTCGCGTCATGTCTATGGACGAGGGTGACGACGATACGGACGACCCGGAGTCCGGCGAATCGTCGTGGGCGGAGCCGAGTACGTTGCTCGGGATGATCCAGCGCGGGCGCGGAGCCTGCCTGCGCGACGCGCGGGCGCAGCCTGCGGTGGCAGGCCAGTTCGTGGTCGACTGCATCGTTCGCGATCCTCGATGGGACCGTCAGGTCGAGCAAAGGGGTTGGCTGTACGCGACTCTCGTCGCCGACCTGGGGGTCGATCTTTCCCGGTTGTGCGCGGCATACAGCGGCCCGGCGGACCCGTACGGAGACGCCGACGCCTGGCTCGCCACAGGCGTTCTCGGGCTGCTTGCCCGTCGCGGTGTCGATGGCGCTGTCACCGAGCTGCGGCACTACCTGCGATCGGGGCGTGACCTCGACCAGGCGCTGGACGCACTGATTCCGTTCATCGATCATCCCGAGGCCGAGGGATTGCTCGACGAAGTACTGGAGGTGGCCGACGACGAGCAGCTGGAGTCGGCGCTCACTTCGTACCGTTGGTTCGATTTGTCCAGGCCGCCTTGGCCGGACTGGCGGGGTGCGAGCGCGCGCATCGAACGGGTCATCGCAGTGGCCGAGCAGACGCGGGCAGCGCGTGAACGACCAGTGTTCGATCGCGCCGCACGGGAGGCCGCAGCACGCGAAAGGGTGCTGCGAGCCGCGATCGAGTCCGACCTCATCACCGCGGCATCGGCGTCGGAGTTGACCGAGGAACGCTGGGAGACAACGCTTTTAGCCATCGCACCGGACCTGCTCCAGGAATCTCCGAGCGTCATTCGGATCGCGGTGCGCAGATGTCTGAAGAAACTACGTTCACCGCACGCACTGACTTGGGCGCGGGCGAACGCCGCCCTCGACGGCGCCGTGGCGTGGGCTGCCTTGCGTCTGTTCGCTGACGTTGCCGAAACGTCAGACGCTCCTTGGCTGCTCGAGCTCCTGACCGAGGCCGTAGCTCGTGGCAACGACTACCTCTACCAGCAATACGACCTCGTCGCCGCGCTCGGCCGCCTGGATCATGTCGCCGGCCTCGCGACGGTCGAAGGGATCTTCGACAACACCGTCTACTCGGTTCTCCGCAAACAGTGCGCGATGACGTTGAGCCGCCTGGCACCGGATTTCGCCGAAGGTCGGGCAGTCGAATGCCTCGACGACTGCGAATCCGAGACGCGGGAATTCGCCGTCGCGCACGCGGACATGTCGGCTCCCGAGGTCTGTGAGCGCATCGGCCGGATGGCCGACGATCCCACAGAGGATGACGACAACCGGCGAGCCGCCGCGGCTCGAATTCTGCAGCGACGCTGAGACGTTGATGGTGACTCGCGACATCAATCCACCGGACCGTCTTGAACCGCACGGGGCAGCGGCACCAGAATTCGCACCGCAGCCCGTCGGGATCGTCATACTGAGGCCACAGCGAGGTGGAACGATGGCGGATTCGTGCGAACGCCTCGGTCACCGTGCGCTGATCGACTGCGGGTGGCGGAAGAAGCCGTCGGGGTCGTAGCGGTGAGCGATCTCGGCCAGTCGGGGGTAGTTCGTGCCGTAATACGCTGTGCGCCAGTCGATCAGTGCCGGGTCCGGCAGGTTCTGGTAGGTGTATGGCGAGGACCAGCGGCGCAGGACCGGGTGGCAGGTGTCGATCCAGGCGGAGCCGTTGGCGCGCAGTTCGTCGGTGATCTCGCCGTGCGCCTCCACCACCAGACCGGCATAATACAGATGGTCGCGGTGCACGAAAGCGGTTGCGTCGGAGGGGATTCGATTGCATGCCCCGCCCATCGCGCCCAATTCGAGGGCGCGAATCTGATCTCCGGCGCGTCCGTCGGCGAACGCGGCGAGGATTTGTTCGATGCCTTCGGCGGGGATCGGTTCGGGGACGAAATGCCCGCGCTCCCTGTGCCATCCATCGCGCGGCAGCCTCGCCTCGGGATTGGTGCCGACTCGATGTGCCTGCGCGCGAGTGAGTTCCGCGCATCCCATCCACGTGCGCAGCGTGTCGTAGTACGAACCGGTGTGCCGGAAACCCGCTTCCGGTTCGCGGTCGACGCGCCGCCGCAGATCGTCCAGCAGCGCGGGTAGTTCGCTTGGATCGCCGAGCCACGCCCCCAAGACCAGCACCTGCGGCTGCCCTCCGGCTTCCGGATGCTCCAGGGCGAAGCGGACATTCGACGCGAGGTCGTCGGGTGCGTGCGGCGCCCATTCCTGCCACGCGGCCCATACCTGCGGGGCGGCGGACCAGTCCCAGCTCAGGCTGTAACTGGTGACGGGGGTCGCCGGGACCGCCTCCAGCACCAGTTCGGTGACGATGCCCAGGTTGCCGCCGCCGCAACCGCGCAGCGCCCAGAACAGGTCGGGGTGCCGCTCGTCGTCACAGGTCAGCACGCTGCCGTCGGCGAGCACCACCTGTATCTCGCGCACCCGATCGCAGGTCAGCCCGTATTTGCGGGTCGCGATTCCGATTCCGCCGCCGAGCGTCAGCCCGGCCAATCCGACGGTGGCGCAGGTACCGGCGGGAACCACCCACCCGCCGGGCGCGGTTTCCTCGAGCAGATCGATGGTCTGAATTCCCGCTCCGGCGCGGATCAGCGTCTGTTCGCGCCGGACTCCGGCGATCCCACTGACATCGATGACCAGCCCTTCGGTGGTGGAGTGCCCGGCGCAACTGTGCCCGCCGGATCGCGCGGCCACGGGAAGCGCGTGCGTCCGGGCGAAGAGCACCGTCTCGCGGACATCGTCCACGGTCACGCAGTAGGCCACCGCGGCGGGCCGGACCGTGTCGAATTCCCGGATCTGCAGGGCACGCGCGTCGTCGTAACCGGGATCCCCGGGTCGCACCAGCCGACCCGCGATCCGTGCAGTCAACCTCTGCCACGCCTTCTCGGGAATGACCACCGCGCCGTTCTCCTCCCATACCTCACCTCGAACCGAAGGAGCATACGGTCAGCAAATCCAGGCGGCCAGTGGTTTTTCCGGCTGAACGGGTGGAGCTCAGGCGTTTTCGCGTTCGGCTCGCTGCCGCATCAGCTCTTCGACCGCGGTGGGGAGGGTGGTGTCGAAGTCGATGAGTTTGGCCCAGGTCGGGGTGATGACGATGCGGACCATGCCGTCGTAGAGCGAACGAACCTCGGCCTCCCACACGACGCGCTGCTCGGGCGTCATCTCATAGCCGCTGCCACTCATCTGCAGGTACTCCTCCGGAATGCCGTCGACCACGTCCAACTCCGCCCGGCCGCGGATGAGCAGGATCTTCGGCGGATGCACCTCGGTGTCGATCGTCAACGCCACCATCGGATTACGCCGCAGCGAAGGCAGTTTCGGCGCGTTCTTCGAGGTGCACACCACGATCTGCGAACCGTTCCAGACGAAGCCGACCGGAACGTTGCGCGGCGTGCCGTCCTTGGCGACATACGCCATCCGCAGCAGGTCACGGTTCAGCAGTTCCCGGCTGATCGGCAGATTCAGGATCGCGTTGATCTCATTCGGTCCCATGATGGCTCCTTCATATCGTCGAGGCCCGTTCGGCCGCTCGTACTCCTGGGACGGAGCCGCCCGACCGTTCTCGACATCGCCGACACAAAATTCGCGGAATTTTTTTCCGGAGCCGATCAGCCGATGCGGCGGGCAAGATACCGAGAGAAGTAACCGCGGTACTTGGCCTGCAGATCGGGCCGCTGCCAGTCGCGGCCGTCGATCACCCGGCGGCATGTCGAACGCCCGCAGGAGCAGTCCATCGAACCGTCGTAGTCGTCGAACAGCGCATAGTCCGTGGTCAGCTCCTCGCCCCGGGCGATATCCCGCATGGCGACCAGCAGAATATTTCCGGCGAACCCGACGTTGGGCTCGCAGGAGTGGTTGATGAAGAGCATCACGCGTTCGTATTCGTCATCGGTCTTCGCGACGAGGTGCAGGTTGTCGTCGATCTGAATCTCCGAATTCTGCAGGTGATTCGGCAGTCGGCGCAGATCGTCGGTGGTGACGATATGGCCGCCCTTCACCGCGACGGTCTCGCCCGCGGCGATCGGTGCGACGGCGACGAGGCCCCGGCCGGAGATGGTGCTGTCCGCACCCTTGACCGCTTTCGGGGTGATCCAGGATTCCACCATGGCTCCATCATTCAATGGTCAGGCGCCGCGGATTGTGCTGAAGGGGTCGGGCTCGGCGGGTGGTTCGGCGAACAGTTGGCGCAGTCTGGCGTTGATCATGCGCAGGCGGGTGACCTCGCCGGCTCGGACCGCGGTGTTGCCCTGTTCGATCAGATCGTCCGCTTGCCGGAGGTCGATCATTTGGTTGCGGTCTCTGGCCAGGCTTTCGAAGATGAGGATGGGCAGTTCGCCGGTGTGGTCGAGGATTTGGCGCCACAGCAGGCTCAGCTCCGCGGTGCGCTGGCGCAGCAGATCCGGCGCCCGGCTCTCGATCGCGTCGCGCACCGCGACCTCGAGGTTGTCGAACTGTCTGCGGTAGATCTCGTCGCGCACCTCGTCGACGGCGCGGCGGACGTAGGCGAGCAGTTCTTTGGCCCGGACCACCAGGCTCGGCCACAGCAGCTCGTCTTCGGCCTCATCGATCGCGGCCCGCAGGTCACGCAAGCGCTGCTGCGCGGCGACGGCGGCGTCGGGATCGGCCGCGGCGGCCTCGACCAGTTGCTGGGTGTCGGTGGCGGTCTGCTCGTCGTCGATGCGGGCCAGCAGCAGCTCCGAGGTCGGGTTGCCGATATCGCGGTGCCGCTGCCGGACCGTGGCCAGTCGCTCCAATTCCTGCTCGGTCTCGCGGCGCAGGACGGCGGCGTCGGGCAGGGTTTCGGTGTGCAGATCGATGACGTTCTCGAATTCGGCGTCCAGATACGGAATGTAGGCGCGCGCCACCATGATTCGGGACGCGTCGATCTCGAGCGTCACCTCGATCTCGCTGCCCTCCGGGATGCTGCGCTCGACTTGATCGGCGGTGATGTCGAGGCGGCCGATCGTGCGATTGCGGTCGCCCCGAGCGTGTTCACCCTCCAACACCGGAATCCGGATGAGGCCGGTGCGCCCGCCACCGCGATGCACGGGTGCGGCGGTGCGCAGCCGCTTGCGTGCGCGAGCGGGCAGCGGGGTGCCGCGCTCGATCAGCCGGACGGTCGTGTTGTCCGCGAGGCCGACATTGAGCGAATGGATCAGCGGCGGTTGAGTTTCCACCGCGCCGACGGTGTAGGTCAGCGTGTTCGGCGTGAGTTCGCGGCGGGTGCCGCTGGCGTCGGCGAGTTCGATCTCGAAGGTATTCGCGGCCCCGGCCTGCGCCCACAGCGTGGTGCTGAATACGCCGGTCTCGGCGACGGCGACCTTGCCGCCGCGCCACGGTGGCCGCGATGTCGAATTCACCAATTCCACTGTGAGCCCGGCCGGTACGGTGCCGTCGGCGGCGGCGATGCGGCCGATGATCAGCGGTTCGGTATCGGGGCCGACGGGGGAGTACTCCAGCTGGACGGTGAATCCGCCCGGTGCGGCCACCGGTGCCGCCCCGCCCGGAATCCGTTGTGTCCCAGCGAAGATCGCCGCACCGCGGGCGACGACGGTCAGCGGGTCCTGGCTGAAATCCAGCGGGATGCCGAGTCCGTGCTCGGGATGGGTGAGATGTTCCCGCAGATACGGCGACAGGGTCGGTCCGCCCACCAGGATCAGTTTGGCGATATCGCCTGCCCCCAGCCGCGCCTCCTCGAGCGCCTTGCGGCACAGGTTCACCGACCGGGTCAGGAACGGTTCGGCCAGCCGCTGGACATCTTCGCGGCGCAGTTCGTAGTAGAACTCGAAGCGCCGCCCGGCGCCGTCGTCGAGGTCGATCTCGATATCGGCGGACGTGCCGCGCGACAGCGCGATCTTCGCCTTCTCCGCGTGCAGCTTCAGCTTGTTCACCACCGGCCGCCAGCGCGCGGCGCCGCGGGCCAGATCGGTGAGCCCGAATTCCGCACGCACCGCGGGGATCAGCAGCTCCTCGACGATGCGCCAGTCGATCTGCTTGCCGCCCAAATGATTATCGCCGCGGTGGTTCAGCACGGTGAACTCGCCGTCACGCAACTGGATCACCGCGGCGTCGAAGGTGCCGCCGCCGAGGTCATACACCAGCCAGCGGGCGTTCTCGTCCGCGGACTGGAAGCCGTAGGCCAGCGCCGCGGCGGTCGGCTCCTGCAGCAGCGGGGCGAACCGCAGCCCGGCCGCCTCGGCCGCGACCCGCGTCGCCTCGCAGGAACTCATATCGAATGCTGCGGGAACCGTGACGACGGCCGCCTCGATATCCTCACCGAGCCGCTGCGCGACATCGGCGCGCAGCGATTTCAGTACCTCGGCCGAGAGCTGGGGTGGGGTGAGTTCCCGGCCGCTGGCCGCGAATCGCACCTTCTCCTGGGCGGTTCCCATGCGCAGCTTGAATTCCGCGGCGGTGTTGTCCGGGTCGGATTCGGCGCGCTCCTTCGCGGCCCGGCCGACGCGCAGCTTGTCCCGCTTGTCGATCCAGACGGCGGACGGCGTGGTGTCGGCGTCCTCGTTGTTCTTGATCACCTCCGCGTCGACACCGCGTAGCACGGCGACGGCGCTGTTGGTGGTGCCGAGATCGATGCCGAAGTCGACGGTCGTGCGGCTCATCGCTGCGCCTCCGAATCGGTCTGCGCCGCACCGTTTTCCGGAACGGCGACGATGATCTGGCCGCGCTGGGAGAGGTGACCGTCGATATACACGGTCGGCGTGATGGTCTCGGTGACCGTCTCGTGGGTCACCGCCGCCGAGGGTGCGAAGGCGACCACCTCCACCGACTGTCCGGCGTCGAATCGGTCACCGGTGTGCGTCTGCACGACGACACCGGCGTCGGCCAGCGCGTCGCTGAGCGAGTTCACCTGCCGGGTAATGGATTTCAGCAGCTTGCCGGGATCCTCGGCGTGATGGTCGGCGCCGAGTTTGTCCCGCAGCCGCCAAACGCCGGTGGCCAGATCCACCAGCAGTGGGCGGAAATCCTTGTCTTGCATGCATTCTCCCCGTTACCGGCGGCCGCTACGGCCGCTCGCCTTTGCGCCAGCCCTCGGCCAGCAGTTGTTGGACGCGTGGATATTCGAAGGCGCGATTGGGCGCCTCGGTCGCGGTCTGCGACTTCGACATCGCGACACCGATGAGGATCGCCGCGACGCCGAGGACCGCGGCGCCGATCGCCCCCGGCGGGTGGCTGGCGCCGAGTGCGGCGATACCGCCGATGAACGCGGCGAGGAATCCGATGAAGCCGAGGAACCCGCCGAATCCGCGCAGCCGCGCACCCGGCGCGTGCTCGATGCGGCACTGCTCGCAGCGCGGCACGTCGATGTGCAACGACTGCCAGCGCGTGGTGTTTCCGCGGCGGGTGACGTTGTTGTGCAGGCCGACACGGTATTTCGCCGGGTCGGCTCCCGGCTGTCGCCCACAGAACCAGCAGAAGGTGCGGAGTCGTTCGGCCTGTTCCCGCTCGGCTCGGATGCGGGTGAGCACGGTGTCCTGTTCGCGCAGGTAGTCCAGCGCGTCCTTACCCCGTACCGTCGGCCGGATCCGATCCATCAGTTCCACGGTGGCGTCCAGGTCGCCGGTTTCGTTGAAATATCCCACCACGCAATGGATTACGGTGGTGGCGATCCGGTCGTGGGCCGCGTCGACGGCCTCGGTGTTCGGCTGGGGCGCCGAGCGCATGCGCGCCAGCGGTTCCTGGGTGTCGGCGAGCAGGTCGCGGGCCACCTGGGCGCCTTGCTTGGGAGCGTTGGCGGTCTTCTCCCGAGCGAGGGTGCACTGGTGCGCGACGTTCGCGCTGGAGGTGGCCGCCCATTCGGCGGCGAGCCGGTCCAGGATCGAGCGGGTGGTGGCAAGCGGGGCGAGGCGTTCGAGGATGTTCAAACTCGTAGGTACCGAACGTGTTTCGTTGAACTGGGCGATATCGCAGGAGATCGCCGTGCGAACCAGGTCGTCGTGGGCGCCGCTGCCGATCGGATCGGTGGCGGGCTGCAGCCTATCGATGATCAGCAGCGGGAGCTTGGCGTTGTCGAGCAGTCGGCCGGCCACCGCACCCGCGTCCTTGGGATCCTTCTGGACGGCCCGGGACGCGTCGTCGGCGAGTGTTCGGGTGTGCGCGGCCAGTTTTCGGACCGCGAGGTCACGCGCGCTGTCGACGGCGGCCGGGTCGAAGCTGCTCGGGCGGCCCGCGATCTGCTCGGCGAACCGGGTGAGCACGTCGGTGTGCAGGTCGGCGGCCGGGCGGTCACCGGCGACGGCCGCGCGGACCAGCAGGTCGGTGTGCAGACGCAGCAGCGCGGCGGGTAGGGCGGCGCGCAGTTCGGCCAGCGCGGCGGTGCCGACCCGGCTGTCGCCGATGGCTTCGGTCCTGGCGCGCAACCACTCCCATGAATCGGCGGCGCAGATGGCGGCGTCCCAGGCGGTCAGGGCATCGAGCCAGGTTTCGGCATGGCGCCCGAGCGGTGACTCCATCGCCTGAATGTGGCGCACGACGGCGAGGTTGTGCGCGGCGATGCCGGCCCGCGGCAGCCGTTCCAGCCAGATCCGTTCCAGACCGGCGAGATCACCCGGGCGCGGACCGTCCTCGCCCGGCCATATCCAGAACAGCTCCTGGATCAATCGCTGTGCGGGCTCACGCAATTGGTTCAGTGCCGTCTTCGCCTCGCCCGGCTCCGGTTGCGACGGCGTCGGGAGCAGCGGTGTGAGCGCCAAGGGCGCGCCTAGTCGTTCGGCGGCCTCCAATTCGGTGACCCGCTTGCGAATTCGGCGGCCGTCGGCGTCGGTGGGCAGGTCGGCGAGGCGGAAAGCGTTGCGCCGGTAGGGCGAGTCATCGATGGCCGCGTCGAGGGCGGCCGTCACACCGGTCGGCGAGCCCGCCGCGGCGAACCCGAGGGTGGCCAGCGACACCGGCGCCCGCACCACCTCGGGCGGGATACCGCGCGGGGGCGCGGATTCGTCCGGCGCCGCGACCACACCGATTTTCACGAGGTTCGACTTGGCCGTCTCGAAACCGTTGGCGGCGCTGCGTTCGAACCAGGCGGTGGCGGCCGCCTCGTTGCGCCCGGACGGCCGCATCCACAGCCGATGCCCGAGGTAGTTCATCGCGGCGGCGCTGCCCGCGGCGGCGGCGCGCTCGTACAGCACGATGAACATCGGATCACCTTCTCGCTCAGCGAGTTCGGCGAGCGCGTAGTCGGCGCGGGAGTCGCCGTGGGCCGCGGCCTTCTCGTACCAGCGGCGGGCTCCGATCGGATCGCGCGGCTCGATGCGCTTGTCGAGCAGGTTCCCCACCGTGAAATCGGCCTTGTCGTAGTTCGCCTCGGCCGCCTTCACGAACCAGGGCAGCGCCGAGGCGTAGTCCGGTGGGTCCATGGCCTCGAACAGGCAGCCGATATTGAACATGGCGATGCCGTCGCCGTTTTCGGCGGCCTTCTCATACCAGTGGCGTGCGCCGGCGAAATCGCGTGGGGTAGTCCACTGGTCGAGGACGAATGCCAACCGGAAGTAGGCGTCGGCGTATCCGGCGGTCGCGGCCCGCTCGTACCAGTGGCGCGCGGACCGGTAGTCCGGCGGGTCGAGCCGGTACTGGCAGATGATCCCGATATTGAACATCGCGACCTCGTCGCCGTTTTCGGCGGCCTTCTCGTACCAGCCGATCGCGGTGCGGTGATCCCGCTGATCCCGGCTGTCGTCGAGCAGATAGCCGAGCCGGAAGTACGCTGCGGTATGCCCGGCCGCCGCTGCTCGTTCGTACCACTCGCGGGCCCCGGAACGGTCGCGCGGCGACGACGTCTCCAAGAAGTAGCCGAGGTCGTACATCGCCTTCGCGTCACCCGAGGCGGCCGCCTGCTCCAGACCGGCACGGTTCGACGGATCGTAGGTGGTGCTCACCGGATTGTTCTCCCCATCCCCATATTTCCCGCCCAGGCCGCCGGGACCTCTCCCGACTGAACTCTACAATGGCACATGCCATCCCGCGCACACACCTCCGGAAACTCCGCCAGGCTCCGCCGTGCGGGGAACTGGCCTGCGGCGTATCGGCCGCTACGGCAACGGGATTCGCCGCCAACTCGGAATCGCCGACGGCAGAGCGTTTTTCTCGGCATCGGCCGATGCCGGTCGCAATCGCCGGGAGCTTGCCGAGGCGGCTAATCGACAGGCGCGCTGGGCTGGCGGGATGTGCGGCCCCGGATCAACGCGAGCAAGTTGGGGCCGCCGCGTAGGCACCAGAGCGCGATCACGGGATCGCAGACCGCGCAGCCGAGCGAGGAATTGTGCGCGAAGGGGACGATCGGATGGCCTTTGAGGTGATGTAGCACGTCGACGGCGCTGTGCAGCAGCCAGGCGATTCCGATGAACGTCCACGAATTCAGGCCGCGGAACGCGCAATACGTGATGAGGGCGGTGAACAGATATTCCCAGCCGCCCAGGCCGCCGCCGCTGAGATAGGCGGCTCCGGCTCCGGCGATCATAATCGCGTTGAACGTGCGTCGATGCGGTTCCCGGATCAGTGACATCAGCAGGGCGTACACGGCGCCGATCAGCAGCGGCGCAACAACATTGGCGATGACGGACGGCGTCATACCGTTCGACTTGTCCACTCCCATCGAGGTTTTCGACCGCACTCGGATACCGGACGGCCGCCGCGCCTATCGGGTCCGCATCTGCGCCGAGCGACCGGAGGTGGATGCGGGCGCATTCGCCCTGCGGGCGCCATGGGGTCTGGACGCGGTGGCCGAGGCGGATACCGTGATCGTCCCCGGGGTCGCCGATCCGACCGCTCCGCTCTCGCCGAACGTGCGCGACGCGCTCCGGGCCGCCGCCGCTGCGGGCACCAGGATCGCCTCCATCTGCACCGGGACGTTCCCCCTCGCGGCCACCGGACTCCTGGACGGGCTGCGGGCGACCACCCACTGGATCGTGGCGGACCTGTTGGCGGCCACCTATCCCCGGATCGAGGTCGATCCGGCGGTGCTGTATGTGGACAACGGCCAGATCCTGACCTCCGCGGGCGCCTGCGCCGGACTCGACCTGTGTCTGCACCTGATCCGTCGCGACTACGGCTCGGCCGTGGCGGCCGACGCCGCCCGCCTGTCGGTGATGCCGCTGGAACGCGAGGGCGGGCAGGCGCAGTTCATCGTCCAGCCGCATCCGCCCGCGCCGCGCGGCGCCACCCTGGAGCCGCTGCTGCTGTGGTTGCAGGACAACATGTCCGGTGATCTCACCATCGCCGATATCGCGGCCCAGGCGGGCACCAGCACGCGAACTCTGCTGCGGCAGTTCCGGACTCAGGTCGGCACCACACCGCTGCGCTGGCTGCACCGCGCACGGATCCGTCGTGCCCAGCATCTGCTGGAGACGACCGAGCACACGATCGAACGCATCGGCGCGCGAGTGGGTTTCGGCTCACCGACCGCGTTCCGCGACAACTTCAAGCGCACCGTCGGCGTCACCCCGAATGCGTACCGCCGCGCCTTCCGGTGAGGGTTCGCGAAAGACGTTGCGGGTCAGTCCGATGCTGTGGTTTCGCCCGCCTTGCGGGTGAGCTCGGTGAGGGCGGCGAGGTGGGCGTGGTAGGCGGCGCGGCCCTTGTAGGTGAGGGCGAGCCAGGTTTTCGGTTTGCGGCCGTCGTAGCCCTTGGTGACGGCGATGTATCCGGCGGACTCCAGCAGGGTCATCGCTTTGGAGAGGGTGGATTTGTTCAGGCCACAGATATCGGTGATGACCAGGAATTCGGCTTCGACGCAGCCGTCGAGGAATGCGACGAGCTTCAGCCGCGGCAGGGAGGCGAACAGCTCGTTCAGTTCTTCCATCGGGCCTTCCATGGTGTGAGCCGCGGCCGGGCCTGGTCGAACCAGATCCATCCGCCCATGATGGCGCTGCTGAGGATTTGTAGCCACAGGTCCCACCGCGAACTCTCGAGACCATGGGGCGGCATCAGCGCAATCGACAGTATCAACACCAGATAGAACTTCCACGACGGCTGCGGAAGTGGCATGATGCCGCGCGCCCGCCGGGTTCGGCGCAGCCATTGCAGAAGTTTGTAATACACGAAGCCCGAGGCGATTCCGGGGATTCCGAAGATCGATGCGCGCAACGGATCGTCGCTGTGATCGATCGCCGTACTCAGCAGGAATACGGTGAGCGCCGTCATGAAACCGGCCGCTATGGGTCCCCACATCGGCAAAGCAGTGGCATCCTTCGCCTGCCGAGTGGTGGCGGCGGCGATATCGAGCGCCTCCTGCGGTGTCTGTGCGTCGTGCATGAGCTGACCGTATATCAACAAGTTTCCATTCGCCAACCAGTTTCTGCTGGTACTTCTAGGGGCGTAACAACTGCCGTACCCGGGCCGCCTCGCGGGTGAGGTGGTCGCGCTCGGGCCCGCTGGTGGCCGCGCGAGATGCCTTGGCGTACAACGCGGCCGCTTGTTCGAGGTCGCCGTCGCGTTCGAGGAAATAGGCGCGGGCCGCGGCGTGGCGGGGCAGCTCCGGATCCAGTTCGGCCAGCGCGGCCAGTCCGGCCCGGGGTCCGTCGGCCTCGCCGACCGCGACGGCGCGATTGAGCCGCACCACCGGGCTGTCGGTGCGCAGCAGCAGTTCGTCGTACCACTCCACGATCTGCGGCCAGTCCGTCTCGGCGGCGCTCGGGGCATCCGCGTGCAGGGCGGCGATCGCGGCCTGGGCCTGGTATTCGCCGAGCCGGTCGCGGGCCAGCGTGGTCCGCAGAATCGCCACGCCCTCGGCGATAAGGCTTGCGTCCCAACGGGTTCGGTCCTGTTCGGCGAGCGGCACCAGGCGACCCCCCGGTCCGGTGCGCGACGCGCGGCGCGCATGATGCAGCATCATCAGCGCGAGCAGCCCCGAGACCTCGGGCTCATCGGTCGAGGCGGCGAGCTGGCGGGTGAGACGGATGGCCTCGGCCGCCAGGTCGATATCCCCGCCGTAGCCCTCGTTGAAGACGAGGTAGAGCACGCGCAGCACGGTCGCGAGGTCGCCGGGCCGGTCGAGCGGCAGTCCCGCGATCCGCCGCTTGGCCCGGCTGATCCGTTGCGCCATGGTCGCTTCGGGGACGAGATAGGCCGTCGCTATCTGCCGGGTGGTCAGGCCGCCGACCGCGCGCAGCGTCAACGCGACGGCCGAGCTAGGGGACAGGCTCGGGTGAGCGCACAGAAAATAGAGCCACAGCGAGTCGTCGGATGCGGGCACCGCACCGGCGGGCGGCTCGATCTCCACGGCGAGTTCCCTTCCCCGCCGGGATGTTTCGGCGCGGACAGCGTCGAGGAACTTGCGCCAGGCGGCCGCGACGAGCCATGCCTTGGCATCGCGCGGCGGATCGTCCGGCCAGGTCTCCAGAGCCCGGATCAGGGCCTCCTGCACGGCATCCTCGGCCGACGCGAAATCGGCTCCGCGCCGTAGCAGCACACCGATCACCGCGGGGACGAGTTCGCGCAGCAGCGATTCGTTCACTCGGTCACCGTTGGCCAGTCGGTGAGCAGCGGTCGTAACTCCAGCCATTCCTGGATTGGTTTCCCGCCCGCGCCCGGAGCCGCGGACAGCTCGCCGGCCAGTTCTAGCGCCCGCTCATAGGTTTCGACATCGATAACCATCCACCCGGCGATCAGATCCTTGGTCTCGGCGAACGGACCGTCCGTGACGGGCGGGCGCCCTTCGCCATCCGAGCGAACGAACGTGCCCTGCGGCGACAGCGCCCGATGGTCGACGAATTCGCCGGTGGCCTCGAGTCGCGCGGCGAAATCCTGCATATATCGCAGGTGGGCCGTCAGCTCCTCCGGTGTCCAGCGGTCCATCGGCACGTCGTTGGTCGCTGCCGGCGCGCCCCGATAGTGTTTGAGCAGCAGGTATTTCGGCATGATGGTCTCCTCGGTTCGTTGCGGCCAATTCTGGCCGAGTTGATCTCCGGACCGAGACTGGGTCGTGTCTCCCGATCAGGGTTGGTTGATCGGCTCGCTGTGCGAGGCTGATCATGCATCATGTTCGCCGTGGTGACGGTGGCTGGTGATCGGTAGCGGGTGCTGACGGACAAGCCTGTGGGAGTAGAGCATTCGGCCGGGCGTACTCCGCAGGTAGCAGGCGCGAATCAGCTTTCCGGGTGAAGCCGGGGCGGCATCCGGCTCGGTAGCGTTGCACCGCGAAGACTCCGCTGGGCGTCGAGCGACGAGGTGTTGGGAAATGACCGCCACGGAAACGGATCTCGCACCGGACACCGGCAGGCATGCGGACCACGCCTGGAATCCGGTCACTCGCATCGTGTTCCGATTCTGCTTCAGTTACTTCGGGCTGTTCTGCCTGTTCTTTCCGTGGATGTGGTTCAGCTACCTGATTGCCTTCCGCCGAGTGCTGCCCGATGACGCGACGGTCTGGTCGGCACGGCCGGTGGCCCCGATCGTCGGCTGGGTGGGGCGTCACCTGTTCGGCGTCTCGGCGGTGCCGAATCCGTACTCCCAAGGCGACGACCCGTTCGAGTGGGTGCTGGTGTTCTGCATTCTGGTCGCGGCCGTGGCGGTCACGGTGATGTGGTCGCTGCTGGACCGGCGTCGCACCGAGTACCGCGGTCCGGCGGACGGTTTTCTCCTCGCCATGCGGCTGGCCCTGGCCGGGCAGATGTTCTATTACGGTGTCGCGAAACTGATCCCGAACCAGATGCCCGAGCCCCCGCTCGCGACCTGGCTGCAGCGGTTCGGGGACTTCAGCCCGGACATGGTGCTGTGGAATCAGGTCGGCTACTCCCAACCGTACGAAATGCTGCTCGGGGCGGCGGAGGTGCTGGGCGGCGTACTGCTGTTGCTGCCGAGGACCGCGGTGCTGGGCGCGATGCTGTGCCTGGCGGACATGGCACAGGTTTTCGTGCTCAACATGACCTTCGGTGTGTCGGTGAAACTGCTGTCGGCACACCTGATTCTCTTGTCGGTGGTGCTGCTGGCACCGCGGACGCGGCAGCTCCTGGACGCCGTCGTGCTGGGCCGTGCGACCGCCGCGGTCCCAGGCGGCCGACGGTCCCGGCGGACGATCACCACCCTGCAGGTGGCCGCCCTGATCTGGCTGGCCGTCGGCAACGGATACCAGAACTGGCGCCTGTGGTACGAAATCGGCGGCGGCCGACCGGTTTCGGCGTTGTACGGAATCTGGGAGGTGACATCCTTCGACCGCGACGGGCAGTCGCGCCCGTTACTGCTGACCGATCGGGACCTCTGGCGGCGCATCGTCTTCGACGACCCGGACACGATGACCTACCAACAGACCGACGACCGGCTGGTGCCGGTGATCGCGCACATCGACACCGCGGCACACCGCGTGACCCTGTCCCGGCCGGACCCCGGATCAGCACCGAGCGAAGGACCGGACCACCACCCCTCGGGCTCCTCGTTCGCCGTCCTCGATTATCAACGCCCTGAGCCGAACCACCTGCGGCTCACCGGCGATCTCGACGGTCACCACGTCACGATCACCCTCGACCTGGTCGACCCCGCCTCGTTCCCGCTGCGCGCGAGCCGATTCCAGTGGGTGCAACGATGAATCCGAGCTCGGTGGCGGGAGTGAGGGTGGCAAGCGTCGGCGCTTGCCACCCACCCGACCCGGTTATGTCCGGTATCGGAAGAGGATCCGGCCACGGGTCAGGTCATACGGGCTGAGCTCCAACAAGACCCGATCGAACGGCATGATCTTGATGTAGTTCCGCCGTACCTTTCCGCTGATGTGCGCGAGCACGATGTGCTTGTTGGCGAGCTCCACCCGGAAGGTGGCGTTGCGCAGGCACTCCAGCACGGTGCCCTCGATTTCGATGCCCTTGCTCGTCTTGGTCATCGCAGCACCAGTTCCAGGTTGCTGCCGACGCGCCGGGCGCCGATGCTGTCGAAGAGTGCCGTTGCGGCGGTGTTGGATTCGTTCACTTCGGCGTACGCCGGGCCGCGACCGTCCCGGTGCAATGCGCCGAGCGCGTGCGCCAGGAGCGCCCGCGCCACACCGGTGCGTTGCTCCGCGGCCAGGACCGCGATAAGGCCGATGCGCGGCTGCCGGATCGCCCGCACCACGCGAATCAACCCGATATAGCGGCCCGATCGCACCGCGACAGCGTATTTCGACGGGTCGACGACGGTGTCGCCGTCGCGGCGGGGCAGCACTTCGGCGGGCATACTGTGCCAGCCGACGGTGGCTTCGACTTCATCGCGGATGGCCCGGTCCAATGCCCGCAGCGGATGGTCCGCGGCGGCCGTGATCGTGACCCCCGGCGGCGGTGCGGTGGCGTCGAGTCCGGTGATCGCCGGATCGGTGGGCACGGAATACTCCCACTCGCGGCGGCTGGGCGCGAAGCCCGCCCGCCGCCAGCCCGCGATCAGGTCGGATTCGACCTCGTCCACCACGGTGTAGAGCGGCCGTGGCAGTTCAGCCCGCACGGCCGTGGCGAGTTGGTCGAATACCGTTGCGTGCCAGGCGTCGACGCTGACGAAGCGCCGCCCGTCCGGCCTGCGGGCCACATCGGCGCTGCCGACCACCCGGCCGTCCACCGCGGCATGCCACTCGGTGTCGGTGACCCGCGTGATGATGGCGGCGGGCTCGCCTGTTTCGAATGTGAAAGGTTGTGCGTACATGGTTGTCGCCTTTCGGGATTGCCTTTGTTCAGGCGCTCCCGGCGACAACTACGACGTTCGCCCAACCGTGACGACGAGGGGGAGCACCCACTTCGATGCAGTGTTCATGGGTCTCACCTCCTGGGACGATGTCACGGTCCCGGTAGGTTACCAACAGTGCCGGTTTGTGGGCCACTTCTTTTTCCGTCAATGCACGGACTGCTGGTAGCAGGCCACGTCGTACTGCGATTGGGATGCGTAGTGCTGGCCGCCGGTGCCGCCGTCGGCGCTGTTGATCCCCGGCTCATTGAACGCTGAGCCCGGGCTGTTCGCCGAGTGACCGGGTGTATTCGGCTCGACCTGTTGACACGATTGGTTCGGTTGCCCGGTATTTCCGGTCGGATTCGCGGCCGCGGGCGCGGCGAACAACACACCCGCGCCGATGGTGATTGCCACGAGGGCCATAACCTTGCGCCGCCCGAATAGTTATTGCCCGTTGCCGAGGGTGCCGCTGACGTAGAGCACATCGCCCATGCGCATATCGTCCGTCAGGGGCGGAAGATCGTTGGCGGAGAACAGGTCCCGGACGTTGATGCCGGTCAGCGCCCAACCGCGCGCGGTCAGGTAGGGGGCCGCTTCGTTGCGGGCGCCGTAATATCGCAGCCTCGCCATGTCGGTGTCGAAACCCTGCGCGCGCCAGCGTTCTGAGATGCGCCGCAGGCTTTCCTTCGTCTTGTCCTCCTCGCCGGGGCGCGGGTTGGGCCTGCTTTCGGTGGCCACCCGGCTGCCCGGCGCGCTGAGTTCGGTGATGGTGTCCAGCAGGCGGTCCTGCACCTCGGGTGGCAGGTAGCCGAGCAGCCCCTCGGCGCTCCACGCGGTCGGCCGGGACGGGTCGAATCCTTTGTCGCGCAATGCGTTCGGCCAATCATCACGCAGATCGACCGCGACCACCCGGCGTTCGGCGGTGGGTGCGGCGCCGAACTCGGCCAGCGTGCGGGTCTTGAATTCGACGACCTGCGGCTGGTCGATCTCGTACACCACGGTGCCGGGCGGCCACGGCAGCCGGTACGCGCGGGAATCGAGTCCCGAGGCCAGGATCACGACCTGGGTGATGCCGGCGTTCGTGGCGTCGAGGAAGAACTCGTCGTAGAACTTCGTCCGCACCTTGGCCGCGTCGATCCAGATCTGCCCGACCAACTCGTCGGGTGGCGCTTCGCCGGTCGCCAGCCGGGTGAGGAGGTCGACGCCGACCGCCCGGACGAGCGGTTCGGCGAACGGGTCGTCGATGAGCCGACGGTCCGCGCGAGTCGCTATCGCCCGGACCGCCGCGGCCATGGTCGCGGTCGCGCCCACACTGGATGACAGGTCCCAGGCGTCGCCCTCGTATCTGCTGGACTGCCTTGAACTTTCGTCGCTGGATGACGAGGTCTCGGTCATGGTCGGCAATCTACGCGCGGCCACCGACAGTCGGCGCGGTCGAGAACGATTCGAGGTTCAGGATCGCGATGTGATCCTGCTGCGCGATGGCGAGGCGCGTTCCGTTCGGATGCGCGGCGGCTACCGGTGTCGGTATATGTGTGACGCCGTAGCTGCTGTCCTTCGCTCCCGCATCCACATCGGGCCACTCGGCGAGCAGCCGTCCCGACCCGGGGTCGATCAGCCTCGGGTGACCGTGCAGGGACATGATGCGCGCACCGCAGGCGATCATCGTGCCGACCGGGTGGGTGACCGTCGAGCGGTGCAACCAGCGAGCCGAGCCGACGGACCAGATTCCGAGCTGCCCTGGCCCGAGCACATCGGAATCGCTGTCTTTGTTGTCGAGTGGATCGTCGTTCGATGCGGCGACCGCCACCCGGTCGTCGTCGAGCCAGCACGCGGATTCGACCTCGGCGTAGATCGCGTCCAGCGGCAGAACTCCGGGTCCGTCGAGCACCTTCGCGTCTTCGGCGGCAGCGGCGAGGTCGAAGATCATGGCGATCCCGTAGGGATGCCAAACCCAGCCCGCGACAAGGAGATAGCGCCCGCCCGGGCTGATCGACAGCCTGGAATGGAAGACATCCGTCGGTGACCGTGGTCCCTCGGTTATGCGCCGCCCGGTCTCGGCGTCGTCGATCTGCAGCACGTTGTACTCGTCCGGGCAGTGTACGACGACCTCGCGCCCGTCGGGCAGTGCGCCGAGGGTGATCGGATAGTCGAAATCCTCTGCATCGTCCCCCCTACGTACGGCCAACGCTACCGCATTCCCGGGGCGGCGTGCACGCTCAGAACGGGGTTCTGTTCGGGTTCCTGCCCATTCGGTGCAGTAGCCGATTCTGTTGTGTCGCATCGTGTTCGGGCGTGCCTTCGGGGGCCGCGAAGAAGCGGTGCGTTGTGTCGGCAGCGGTGGGGGTTTCGGACAGTCCGGCGTAGATCTCGTCGAGGTGGTGGTCGATCCACGAGATCAGGGAGGTGTCGAGGGTGTCCGCCGTGTCGATGGCGCGCGCGAGATCCCAGGTGTGGATGGTGTTGTCGGTGGTCCGGACCGCGAGCGCCTGTTCGCCGGTCACCCGGCCCAGCGGGTAGTCGAGGATCTGCCGCAGCGCGCCGGGACGGGTGAACGCCTCGGCACACAGCCGCACGGATCGGGTGTAGGCGTCCGCCGGGTCCGAGCCCAGCGCGTCGGCGTCGCGCAGCCGCAGGAATTCCGCGCGGGTGCCTCCGTCGACGAGCCCGACGTAGTTGAGGTTCCCGCGGGTCACGTGATTGACCAGCTGGCGCACATTCCACGCCGAACACGGAGTCGGCCAGCACCACTGCTCGGGCCGGATCGCGCGCAATTTCTCCCCGAACTCGTTGCTGGACAGCAGGAACCGAGCGACGATTCCCTCGAAACAGTTGGTCACGCCGGATAGCGTCTCCCACACCGCAGACCGCGGCTGGCGGGAATCGGACCTCGCGCTATGCGGTGCAGGTTCTGGTCACGTGGCACAGCTTGGCCGAGCTGACCGCCGCACCATCATGCGCCCGCTGACGGTTGAACGCACACCGATCGCGCTCACCGTACCGTCATCGCCGAGCCGCTACGATCAGCAGATCTTGCATGCGGTGCCGAATCGCAGTGTGTGCGGATTCGAGCGTTGGATGGTCCGAATGCGGCGGAAACACATTGCAATCCGGCACGGGATGGCGGTATCGGGCGATCTTCGGCGATGGTGTGGCCACAGTGTCGCCTCGGCGTCGAGGCTGGTGTCATGAAAATCGTCATCGGCCTGCCGAATCACATCGCCGGTGTGCCCGGCCCGGTCATCGGTGAATGGGTCCGCCGCGCCGGGCGGCGCGGGTTCGCGGGTGTCGGCACCATCGATCGTCTCGTATATCCGAGTCTGGACTCGATCGTCGCGTTGGGGATCGCCGCCGGAGCCGGTGCGGACCTCGAATTGGTGACCAATATCCTGCTGGCGCCGCTGTATCAGCCGACGGTGCTGGCCAAACAACTCGCGAGCCTGGCCGATGTCGCGGGGGACCGGCTCGTCATCGGTGTCGGCGTCGGTTCGCGGGAAGACGACTATGCCGCCGCGGGCGTCGATTTCGCCGCCCGCGGTCGCATCCTCGACGAACAGATCGCGATCATGCGCCGGGCGTGGCGCGGCGAACCCGTCGCCGACGGCACGCCGTTGTGTCCCGCGCCGGTGCGGATTCCATTGCTCGTCGGTGGCAAATCGAATGCCACGGTGCGGCGGGCGACCACCCTCGGTGACGGTTGGGTCGCCGGTGCGCTGCGCGACTATCCGGACCAGTCGGCGTTCGCCGACCGGATCCGGGCCGGTTGGAAAGAGGCGGGCCGACCCGGTGATCCCGTGATCCACGCTTCGGTGAACTTCGCGATCGGCGACGACGATATCGCTCAGGCGGGACGCGAACATCTGGGCCGCTACTACGGATTCAACCCCGCATACGCCCAGCTCAACGTCGACGACATGCTCACCGACGCCGCCGACGCCCGCGAAACCGTCCGCGCCTACCGCGATCTCGGCTTCGACCGGCTGATCTTCCACCCCACGGTGACATCGGTCGAGCAGGTCGACCGCCTCGCCGACGCGATCCTCTGACGGTCGCGAATTCGTCTGCGGCGCAGGAATTCTGGAGCTCGGCGAGGGGCGCGTCTAGGGGTTCGGGGCGGGCTTGTGGCGTTGGTAGTAGCGGGCGACGCGGGCTCGGTTGCCACAGCGTTCGGGTGAACACCATTGTCTGCGTGGATGGTTGGGGAGGAACAGCAGGACGCAGTCGTCGGCGGCGCAGCGCCTGAGTTCGGTGATGCGGGGGTCGGTCAACAGGTCGGCGGCCGCGTCGGCGAGGACCGCGGCGAGGCGGGCGCCGGGTGATCCGTTGCGGCGGACGACGGAGACGACGGATCGGCCGTTCCATTCCAGGTGCGGGGTGGCGGGTGCGGCGGATCGGGCCTCGTCGAGCGCGCGCAAGGCGGCGGCGGGTGGTCGGCGGGCGTGCAGCAGAGCTTCGAGCGCGGTGGTGGTGTGCTCGCGCACGGCCCGCACCATCGCCAGGTCGTCCCGGGTCGGGCGGCCGGTGGCTCCGGGTATCCGCTCGGTTTGCAACCGCAGCCAATGTGCCAGTTGCGCGGGCGTTTCCAGTAGGTCGCCGACGGCGGATCGGGTGTTGACCAGGTCCAGCGCCAGCGGCTCACCGATCAGCGGTTCGGCATCAATCACGGGCTAATGGTAACTCGATGAGTTGACGCATTAGAAGAAGATGGTCTAGTACTAATGCATCATCATCTGAAGAAAGCATGTGAAGAAATGGTCGAGCTGCCTCGGGTCCGGTACGGTCGCGTCGATGTCGACGGCGTCGATGTGTTCTACCGGGAGTCGGTGCCGGAGCGCCCGGACGCGCCGGTGTTGTTGCTGCTGCACGGTTTTCCGTCCGCCTCACACCAGTTCCGCCGGCTCATCGACGTGCTCGGCGCCGAATACCGGCTCGTCGCACCCGATTACCCGGGCTTCGGAAATACCGTCGCGCCAACGGATTTCGAGTACAGTTTCGACCGTCTCGCCGAGGTCGTGGACGGTTTCGTGCGGCGGCTCGGACTGTCCCGTTTCGCCATGTACGTCTTCGACTTCGGCGCACCGGTCGGGTTCCGGCTCGCGGCCCGCGACCCGGAACGGATCACCGGCCTGGTGGTGCAGAACGGAAATGCCTACGAGGCCGGATTATCCGATGGCGCACGCGAATTCATCGCGCTGCGCCCCGGCCGGGATGGCGCCGAGGACACCATCCGCGGGCTGCTCACCCTCGACGGCACCCGCGGCCAGTACGAGCACGGCGTCACCGAGACCGCCCTGTTGTCACCGGACGGCTGGACGCTGGATCAGCACTATCTCGACCTGCCGGGCCGCGTCGAGGCGCAGCTCGCGCTGGCCTTCGACTACCACTCCAACGTCGCCGCCTACCCGCGCTGGCAGTCCTGGCTGCGTCAGCACACGCCGCCCACCCTGATCGTCTGGGGCGCGAACGACCCCTTCTTCCCCGCGCCCGGCGCCCACGCCTACCTCGCCGACCTGCCCGATGCGGAACTGCACCTGTTCGACACCGGCCATTTCGCGCTCGAAACACATCTCGCCGAAATCGCCCCACTCATCGCGGATTTCCTCGACCGGCACTCCGTCCGGCCCTAGATGTCACCGTGGCCGATTCGAAATCCATCCGCGGCGCCGTCAGTGACGCAGCCGGGCGGCCGCGGCGAGGAGTGGGGTGCCCAGGGCGGTGGCCGCGGCGCCGAATGTGGTGTCGGTGGCCAGGATCCATCGGACGGTTCGCATGGCCAGGGTGAGGACTTCGCTGCCGCGTCGACGCATGCCCGCCTCGAAGTGCGCCACCGCGTCGGTGAGGGTGGTGGTGCCGTCGGTGGCGGCGCGCAGGTGCTCGAGCAGGCTGGCGGCGTCGCGGATGGCCGCGCCCGCGCCCATTCCGGCGGTGGGTGGTGTGGCGTGCACGGCGTCGCCGAGCGCGGTGATCCGGCCCGCGGGCCAGGGCGCGAGATCGTCGGCGCGGGTGGAGGCGGCGTTGAAGCGGAACGCGGCCACGCTGTGCGAGTCGGCCTTGGCGATGACCTCGAGCGTGTGTTCGGCCCAGCCCCGTGTGCGGAACCGGCCGAGCAGCGCGGCCAGCAGCTCATCTCCGCGCAGGTCACGCAGGGAATCCGTGGCCGCGGATTCGGGGAACATGGCGCCCCAGATATAGGTGGGTCCGGTGGTGACCGACATTCGCAGGTCCGGAGCGTCGAGCGCGGCGTTGCCTACCGGGTCGAGGAAGCCGATGTAAAGCGCTGCCGCGCGCGGGCCGATCGCCGTCCCCGAACGTAGCCGCAGCCGCCGCTGCTCGCCGGGGCCGAGGTCGCCCAAAAGGGTGCGGCCGGAGAACCCAATGATGCCCGCCGGGCTGTTGGTCGGGCCTCCCGCCAAGTGGCGGGCCACCACCGAGTGCGCGCCGTCCGCACCCACCACGAGATCCGCCGAAACCGGTGCCCGGTCGGTGAACAGCACCCGGGGTGCGCCATGGTCGTCGTACCCGACACCGGATACCCGGTGACCCAGGTGCAGACTGTCACCCGCGGCTTCGGCCAGCAGCAGCCGCAGGGTGATCCGGTCGACGTCGACGCTGCCGCTGCCGCTCAGATCCGGCCCGTGACCGAGCAGCCGTCCGCGGCGATCCCAGAACGCGTCGCGCTCGCGCAGCCGCAGCGCCGAACCCGATGCCAGCAGCCGCCGCATGATCGCCGGTTCCACCAGTTCTTTCAGCGCGGTCTGCGCCCGCTCGTCGAGGGTGATGTGGTAGCCACCCGTCGCCGCCACATCGGTATCGCGGTCGAATACCGCGACATCGAATCCTCGGCGCCGCAATCCCGCACCCAGTGCGAGCCCGCCTATTCCGCCACCGACCACGACCACCCGCATACCGACCGTCCTTTCCGTTATCTGCCGAACCGAGGCAACCTTGGCATCGGTAGTGGACACCGAGTGGCCGCTACCCGGTCATGATGGGACGATGGCGAATACCGCACACCGGGCGTTGCGACTGCTGTCGCTGCTGGGATCGGGACGGTGCTGGCCGCTGCGCGAGCTGGCCGCCCGGCTCGGCGCCAGCGAACGCACCGTCCGCCGCGATATCGAAACCCTGCGCCTGCTCGACTACCCGATCACCACCGTCCACGGCCCCGACGGCGGTTATCGGCTCGGCGCCGGGCACACCCTGCCGCCGCTGCTGTTCGACAACGACCAGGCCCTCGCGGTCGCGGTGGCCCTGCAGACCGCGCCGAGCACGGTATTCGGGCTCGGGGACGATGCGGCGCGGGCGCTGGCCACGCTGCATCAGGTGATGCCGCCCGCCCTGCGGGCATCGATGGAATCCCTGCGCCTGACCCGGTTGCGGAACTACTGGGAGTTCCCCGCGCCGCCCATCGATCCGGCCGCGCTGACCGTGGTCGGCACGGCGGTGCGGCGCCGTCACCTACTCGTCGTCGAGACATTGCGGCCCGACGGCACCCGCCCCGAACCCGGAGAACCCGACTTCCTGCCCGCGCATCGGGTCGAGCCGCATCACCTGGTCGTCTGGGCCGCGCGGTGGTACCTGGTCGCCTACGACCGCACCGACGGCGAATGGCAGGTGCGGCGCGTCGATCGATTGCACGCCCGCCCCACCACGCAGCCTTTCCGAGCCCGCGACCTACCCGGCGATGACCTCGCCCAGTTCGTGATGAGCACCCACAACCGCGGCGACACACCCGCTCCCTGGCCGTGTACCGGCACCGCCCGGCTCGACCTGCCCGCTCATATCGTGGCCCGCTGGGCGCCGGGCGGCTCCGTCGTGGAATATCTGGATGCCGAGCACTGTCGGCTCACGCTCGGCGCCTGGTCCTGGGCGGGTGTCGCGGGCATTCTCGCCACGTTCGATTCCGAACTCACCGACCTGCACCCGCCCGAGCTCGTCCACGCCTGCCGCCGACTGGCACGCCGATGGGCCACGATCGAGGACGCCTGAGCGGTGACCACCGAGCCGTTGTTCCGCGTACCGGTGACCATCTGCGGTAGCGATGCGGGCGCGTGGCATCCGAAAAACGTTGCGGTGGAAGTCATTTCGCGACACACCCGCGAAGTGTGATTTGCTGTGAGTTGTCGGCCGATCGCAGGCCTGCGAAAAAGGGAAAGCGCATCGCCTTCCACCTTCAATCTATAGCGGACCCCGGGGCTTGCGGCAAGACCGGGGTGGTGCCGCAGAATCGCTGGCCGAGACCATAACTCGGGGTTGTCCCGCCGGGTCGGGAAGTTGAGGTTGTGATGATTGATGTGATCGTCGTCGGTGCCGGACCGACCGGGGTGATGTTGGCCAGTGAGTTGCGGTTACAGGGCGTCGATGTGCTCGTGCTGGAGCGGGACGCGGAGCCGACGAAGGTTGTCCGCGCGCTCGGCCTGCACGCGCGCAGCATCGAGATCCTGGACCAGCGCGGTCTGCTGGATCGGTTCCTCGCGCTCGGGCAGCGGTACCCGGTCGGCAGTTCCTTCGCCGGAATCGCCAAGCCCGCGCCGGAGGGGTTGGATACCGCGCATCCATATGTGCTCGGTATCCCGCAACCGGTCACCGATCGCTTGTTGACCGAGCATGCCGTCGAACTCGGGGTGGAGATCCGCCGCGGCCGTGAACTGGTTGGGCTGAGCCAGGACGAGGGCGGCGTCACCGCCGAACTGGCCGACGGCACCCGGATGCGCTCGCGCTATCTCGTCGGCTGCGACGGCGGCCGCAGTACGGTGCGCAAACTGCTCGGCGTCGGTTTCCCCGGCGAGCCGACCAGGGTGGAGACGCTGCTGGCCGAGGTGGAGCTGGACGCGCCACCGGAAACGGTGCGCGCGGTGATGACCGAGGTGCGCAAAACTCAGCTGCGGTTCGGTGCGGGTCCGCTGGCCGACGGCGGCTACCGCGTGGTCGTGCCCGCCGCCGGGGTGGCCGAGAATCCAAGGGTCCCACCGACTTTGGACGAACTCAAACAACAGCTGCGGGCGACCGCGGGCACCGACTTCGGCGCGCACTCGCCGCGCTGGCTGTCCCGCTTCGGCGATGCCACCCGGCAGGCCGAACGCTACCGGGTCGGACGGGTGCTGCTGGCCGGTGACGCGGCGCATATCCACCCGCCGGTGGGCGGGCAGGGGCTCAACCTCGGGATCCAGGACGCGTTCAACCTGGGCTGGAAGCTGGCCGCCGAGGTCGGTGGCCGGGCACCCGCCGGGCTGCTGGACACCTATCACACCGAACGCCATCCGGTGGCCGCCGACGTGCTGGACAACACCCGCGCGCAGATCGAGCTGATGTCGCTCGAACCGGGCGCGCGGGCGGTGCGCAGGCTGCTGTCGGAGCTGATGGACATCCCGGAGGTGAGCCGCCGATTGACCGAGCAGATCACCGCCATCGGGGTGCGCTACGACCTCGGCGACGAACACGACCTGGTCGGCAGGCATATGCGGGATGTGGCGTTGAAGCGGGGCCGCCTCTACGAGCTGATGCGCGGCGGACACGGGCTGCTACTCGACCGGACCGGCCTGCTCTCGGTGGCGGGCTGGACCGACCGGGTCGATCACGTCGTCGACAGCACCGAGGAACTGGATGTGCCCGCGGCGCTGCTGCGACCCGACGGTCATATCGCGTGGGTCGGTGACGATCAGCCGGAGCTGTCCGAACGTCTGTCGAAGTGGTTCGGCGCGGCCTGAACGCGTTCGATGTTGGTCCAGCCGGTCCAGCCGCGTTGCCGGAGCAGTTCGATGAGCCTGCGGGCCGGAGGGGCGGCGTCGAAGGCCTGTGTGTCGAGCAGTTCGGCGAACAGCGGCTCTAGGTCGGCGTCGCCGACGTAGTCGTCGCCGTGCTCGTCGGCGAGCTGGGTGAGGTAGCCGGCCATCGTGTCGGCCAACTCGACCAGGCTCGCATCGTCGACGGTTCCGTCGAGCACCCGGCCCAGGGTGCGATAGAAGGTGACGAGTCGCGGGTCCGCGATCTGTACTCGCTTGCGCGCCAACCATTCCGGGATTCGGTCGGGTGCGTGCGCGGCCAGCGGGATCCAGCCGTCGCGTTCGATGCCGACGATGCGTTCGTCGATGCCGAGCGCCCGGAGGTGGTCCAGGAATTCGACCACCTCCGGCGGCAGCGCCAGGCCGTCTCCGGCGACGAGGCGGGCGATCCGCTCGCGGTGCCGCTGCCGCTGCCGGATCTCCATCCGCAGGCGTTTGTCGATATCGGCTGCGGCAGCGGCGAATTCGTCAGGGTCGGCCTGTATCAGCTCCCGCACCCGGGCCAGCGGGACACCGGCCGCGGCGAGGGTCCGGATCTTGATCAGCTCGAGCACGGCGGCCGCGTCGTATCTGCGATATCCGCAGTGGTCGCGTTCCGGTTCCGGCAGTAGGCCTTTCGCGTGGTAGTGCCGCACCGCGCGCACCGTCACCCCGGCGTATGCGGCGAGTTCGCCGATGGTCAGCCTCGGACCGGTCGTCACGATGCGGTCCGGATGATCCGGGCGATGTTGGTGGCGTGGGTGACCGGCAGCCCGTGCCCGGCGTCGAGCCGGAACGTGCGGATATCCGGCCGCTCGCGGACGACTCGTTCGACGCCGGACCGCCAGTTCCGGTTGCGCCACACCGTTTCTCGGTCGTCGCTGTCGCCGGCCATCGAGGCGGACATGATCATGGTGATCGGCCGGTCGATCCGGCGGTATCGGTCGAGGATGGTGGAACGGACCGCATCGATCTCCAGATTCAGGTCCACGAACTGTTCGGCGGTGAGCAGCACCTGATGCGGTGTGCCCGCGGTGGGCTCGGCGGCGCGGCACAGCTGCTGCGCCATCGCACGGAATTCCGGCAGATCGGTTGCGGTGATGAATGGTTCGGGCACCGGATTCGCTCCATCGATGAGGACGAGTTCCGCTGCGCTGGTGGGGTTTTCGGCGGCGTAGTGCACGATGAGGTCGGCGCCCAGCGAGTGGCCGGCGAGCAGTGGCGGCGCGGGCAGGTCGCGGTTGAGCCGCGCCAGCACCGCGCCGAGATCTCCGAGGAATGCCTCGAAGGTGTACCGGTCACCGGCCGAGCTGCGGCCGTGGCCGCGCAGGTCGAAGCTGATGACCTCGAAATCGCGCCGCAGCAGTTCGATCAGTTCGGCCAGATCGGCCTGTGTCGTGAACAGTCCGGGGCACAGCACCAGCGGTCTGCCGATGCCGCCGCGCGTCACCGGGATGGTGACGCCGTCGTGGTGAATCGTGAACTGCCGCATCGTCTTGTCGTCGGGTGTTCCATCGGTTTTCGTGGTCACATCGACCATGGTGGAGGATTGCCCCTGCGTCATGGTCAAGCCGGTGGGCGCGCTTATCCTGTGCCGCATCGGAACCGGTGTGTTGGTAACCCGAAAGCGTTGGGACGCTGCGGAACTCGGATGGATCGGTCCCGGTGGCTCGCGCCGGGCGCGTGGAACATCGGCGAGACATCCGGGATGTGTTCTGGTGTATTCGGTCCGGCGGCTCGCGTTGAGTATCGGCGAGATCCAGGATGCGTTCTGGCGGAACATCATCGCAGAAGATCCCCGCCACGCATCGGTGAATCACAATGGCCGGATGCCGAAGGGGCCGGGAGCGCGGCACACTGTGATCGGGGATAAGAAGACGATCGACGCGCAGCACAACACCCGCACGAATTCTCTCTATTTAAACCTATACCGCACCCGGGGGCTTGCCGCAAGACCCGGGTCGTACCGCACAATCGCTGGCCGAAGCCGAAGCGGACATGGGAGTTGGGTATGCGGGTGCCGTCGTCGACGGATGGGGCGGGATCGTCGAGCCAACAGAAGGAGGGGTACGTGTCGGTTGACCGGTACGAGGACGAATTGCGGTCCGAGCGCGACTATGTGGCCGGGCTCTACACGCGGCTCGACACCGAGCGCGCACGGGTGAGGGGCAGATACGCCGCGGCGCTGCGGGGCACGGGCGGTACGCCGATGGAACGGGATTTCGAGGTGCGCGCGCTGGCGAAGGAGGCCAAGCGGCTGGACGTGGCCGATAACGGGCTGTGTTTCGGCCGGTTGGACACGCTTTCGGGCGACCATCTGTATGTCGGCCGTATCGGCATTTTCGACGAGGACGATGAATTCGAACCGCTGCTGCTCGATTGGCGGGCGCCCGCGGCGCGGCCGTTCTATGTGGCGACCGCCGCGACCCCGGAGAACATGCGCAGGCGGCGGCAGTTTCTCACCCGGGGGCGTCGGGTGGTCGATTTCACCGATGAGGTCCTCGGCCGTCCCGGCGGCGGCGAGCGCGGAGATGCGGCGCTGCTCGCGGCGGTGAACGCGCCGCGGGGCGCCGGGATGCGCGATATCGTCGCGACGATCCAGGCCGAGCAGGACGAGATCATCCGGCTGGAGCATCCGGGTGTGGTGGTGATCGAGGGCGGTCCCGGTACGGGTAAGACCGTGGTCGCGCTGCACCGCGTCGCCTATCTGCTCTATACGCGGCGCGAGCGGATGGAACGCGGCGGTGTGCTGGTTGTCGGGCCGAATCCGGCGTTCCTGAACCATATTTCGCGGGTGCTGCCGTCGCTGGGGGAGACCAACGTGGTGTTCATGACCACCGGCGATCTGCTGCCCGGCCTGCGGGTCACCGCCGAGGATGCGCCGGCGGCCGCGCGGATCAAGGGTTCGCTGCGGATTCTGGACGTGCTGGCGGCGGCGATCGCCGATCGGCAGCGGCTACCCGCGCAACCGCTGCCGATCGAGTTGGACGACGTCACGGTGCGCATCGACGCCGAGACCGCGGAGTGGGCCAGGGAAGAGGCCCGGGCGAGCGGTTTGCCGCACAACGAGGCGCGGGCGGTGTTCACCGAGATCATCACCTATGTGCTCGGCGAGCGGGCGGTCGGCCGGATCGGCCGGGGCTGGCTGACCAGGGACGACCGGGAGGCGTGGGAGGCGCTGAGGGTGGACGTGCTGGCCGAACTCGCCGAGAACGACGCGTTCGCCGCCGCGCTCGACGAACTGTGGCCGATCTTGACGCCGGAAAAACTGCTGGCCGAGCTGTACGCGTCGCCGGATCGGCTGCGGGCGGCGGGTGCGGATATGGCGCTCGCCCGCACCGACGGCGCGGCCTGGACGGTGTCGGATGTGCCGCTGCTCGACGAGTTGGTCGATCTGCTCGGCCGCGACAAACCGGCCGACGAGTCCGCGGAGCGGGAGCGCCGGGCGGCGGCCGAGTACGCGGCGGGCGTGCTGGATCTGATGATCGGCCGCGAGGACATGATGGACGACGAGGACCATCTGATGGCCGACGACCTGCTGTACGCCGAGGATCTGGCGGAGCGTTTCCTCGAGCGCGACACCCGGGAACTGGCCGAGCGGGCCGCCGCGGACCGGGAGTGGACCTACCGGCACGTGGTGGTGGACGAGGCGCAGGAACTGTCCGAAATGGATTGGCGGGTGCTGATGCGCCGCTGCCCGAGCCGGTCTTTCACGGTGGTCGGCGATCTGGCCCAGCGCCGGTCGGCCGCCGGTGCGACCTCGTGGGAGGCGATGCTGGCGCCGTATGTGCCGGGCCGCTGGGTGTACCGGTCGCTGTCGGTGAACTACCGCACTCCGGCGGAGATCATGGCCGTCGCCGCCGCGGTGCTCGCCGAATTCGCGCCCGCGATCCGGCCGCCGGAGTCGGTGCGCGCCTGCGGTGTGCCGCCGTGGTCGAGGCGGGTCGCCGCGCACGAAATACCCGCTGCCATCGAGGAATTCGTGCGCGCCGAGGCCGGTCGCGAGGGAACCAGCGTGGTGATCGGCCCGCCGGATGTGCCGGGCGCGGTGACGGCGGCGCAGACGAAGGGTCTCGAATACGACGCCGTGCTGGTGGTGGAGCCGGAACGGATCCTCGCCGACGGGCCGCGCGGCGCGGCCGAACTGTATGTCGCCCTCACCCGCGCGACACAGCGCCTCGGCGTGCTGCATTCCGGCCCGTTGCCGCGGGCGTTGAGCGGACTCGGCGCACCGGCGTAGCGGTCGGCGGGCTTCGGCAATAGCTAACTTCTGCTAGGCGATATCTGAAACATAGTCTGCTGCAACGACATTCGAGGTGCTACTTTTGTGCCCACATTCCTGATCATCAACGGGGGCTGTTGTGGGCGAAATAGTCGGACTCGACTTGGCGACCTTGTACCGTCTCACGGACGAACTGTCCGGGCATGCCACGAAGATTGCCGGAATCACCGTTTCGGCCAAGGTGACCATGCCGGGTTCGCCGGTGCAGTCGGCGTGTGATCAGGCCGTCGGGGCGGTGCACAAGGCATACGGCTTGATCGGCAAGAACATCGAGGCGATGGCGACGGCCGCCAAGTACGGCCTGAAAACATACGAGTTCATGGAGAAGACGAATACCGACCAGCTGCGCCGCTACACCAGCGGCGCTGGGGTCTGACCGTCATCGATGGCGAGTATCGCTGCTGGGTAACGGTTTTCGATCGCGGGTGAGGTGAATGACAACGATCAGCCATGTGCGCGGCTGCAATCCACAGTCGATGCTCGACTTCGCACAGGATCTGACGACGAAGAACAACGAGTTCACCGTCGCAGTGGACCAGATGGCCGGCGACGTAGACATCGCCATGGACAGCTGGCAGGGCAAGGGAGCCGCCGCGGCGGCGGAACGCGCGCTCGCGCACAAACTTTCGGCGAATCACCTGAGCGAGACCGTGGTCTCGCTGATCGATCACACCAATGCCTTCGGCACGGAGCTGTCGACGCATCGCACGTCGCTGCTGGATATCGTCGACCGCGAGGTCAAGCAGGCGGGGATGACGGTCGACGACAGCGGTAATGTCACCGCGCCGAAAGTGCCGCAGGGCGGCCCGGACAGCGCCACCTGGCGGCTGCTGCAACAGTCGATCGACGGACGGGCCGCGAGCATGCAGTCGCGAATCAAAGCGCTGCTCACCAAGTTCGGGGACGCCGAAACGAAAGCGGCACAGGCCATCGCAGGCGATATGCGGCTGCTGAGCGGCTACGAGAAGTCTCCGGACAAAGCGCCGATCGGTCCGCGCGTGCAGTCCATCCTCGACGGAAAGACGCTGCTGCCAACGGATCCGAAGCAGCTGCACGACTTCTGGCAGACGCTCACCCCGGCGGAGAAGGACGCGCTGTGGCAGCACGACAAGAACATCGGCAACCTGGACGGCCTGCCCGCCGCCGATCGCGACCACTACAACCGGATGAACCTCGATTACCAACTGTCCCGAGCACAAGCCGGTGACCCGAAATACCAGGGAGGAGGTGCGCGGCGGCCGGGCGGCGAGATTCGGTGTCGCGGCCCAGCGTTCCCATTCCTTCTCCAGTTCGGCGCGCTGCCGGGTGAGGGTGCGCACGGGTGCCACCTCGCAAACCCCATCGTCGTTGTGAGCTCAGTTTCGCTCTCTCATGATGGCGTATGCAGGGGGGCGCTGCGGGGGTTTTACCGGGACGGGTTCCGTTTTACTTCTTGATGAAAATCCCTGCCACATCGGCGTTCTTGATCGGGGTGTCGGCGTTGGCCTGTACGCCGCACAGCACGCCGACCGAGGCCATCGTCAGATCGACGACGGTGCCCGCGGGTTCGTGATCGTCGTTGGTCTGCTGTTTGACGAATTTGGTGATGGTGACGCGCTGGGTGTCCTGATCCTGTTTGACATATTCGCTGCACGGGGTGTCGCCGCCGCGGTTGAGCGCGGTCTTGACCTCGGAACACCCCGTGAGCGCCGCCGCGATCGCGGCGCAGAGCAGTACGGTCGCGCCTGCGGCGGCGCGGGGTCGCGGGCGCGGGAAGTCTCGCGTCATCCTCGTGTGTTCCTCGGGGTCGGTCGGACGGGTCGCCCCAGCCTATGCCAGTGCCCGGTGCGGCGGCCGCCCCGGCGCGCTGCCGCCGGGCGCCCGTTCGGATCAGCTTGCCGGGAACTGTGTTTCCTCGCGGCTGAGGGTGCGGGGGATGTCGAAGGCGGCCAGTTTGTCGGGGTGCCCTCCAGACACGGCGCACCACCCGGATCTGGCATGGCATGACTCACATCACATCCACTGGACCTCAACCGCTGTTCGTATTCGATGCTCGAAGCGTCGGGTGATCCACGAAAAACCAGGGAGGGCACGGTGATCGGTGATGAGCGTCGATGACATCCTGGCGCTGATGCGACAGAGTTGGGAACGCGGTGACGCCAGCTCCTACGCCGCCCTGTTCACCGAGGACGCGACGTTTGTCGACGTGCTCGGACGGGTGCAGCGGGGGCGGGCGGTGATCGCGCGCGAACATCAGAAGTTGTTCGACACCATTTATCGGGACAGCCGGTGGGCGGGCCGCGTCGAACGCGTCGCGGATCTCGGCGACGGTGTGGTCGTGGTGAACAGCGTCTCCGAGTTGTCGGTGCCGCGGGGGCCGCGCGCCGGTATCACGGCGGCCGTCCAAACCATGGTGGTGGTCGACGGATCGATCGCCTGGTTCCACAACACGGTGCGCACCGGGCTGGCCGATTTCGCCGACCACGATGCCGATCTGGCCGCGCTGTCCCCGCTCGGCTGGGCCTCAGGCGCGGAAAGTGCGTAGCGGGACGTTCATCTCGGCGGCGGTGAGCGAACCGTGGTGTGCGGCAAGGGCGGATTGCAGGGGTTCGACGCCGGTGCGCACGACGCCGCGGCTGCCGTGCGCGACGACGACGAGATCGCCGATGCGGTCGGCGACGTGGGTGGCGACGGCCGGGCCGAACCAGCCGCGGGCGATGGCGGCGTCGCGGGTGAGCACCTCGAAGTCGGCGCCGAGGGTGGCGCGCCAGGTGTCGGCGACATCGGCGGCGGCGCCGTCGCGGGTGTAGACGTGGCGGGCGCGGGCCTCGCCGCCGAGTTGGGCGACGCCGTCGCGCAGGGCGACGGTGGTGTCGAAGTCGACGCGGTCGGTGAGCGCGACCATGCCGTGGTCGGCGGTGACCACGAGAATCGCGTCGGGCGGCAGGTTTTCGGCGATATCGGCGGCGAGCCGGTCGACGTGGGTGAGTTCGTGGCGCCAGGCCGGCGAATCGGGTCCGCGCATATGCCCGGTGGTGTCCAGGTCGGGGTGGTAGGCGTAGACGAGTGCCCGGTCGCCGTCGCGGATGGCGGTGGCGACCTGGGCGATCAGGTCGCCGTCGGAGACCTTGGCGCGGAATACGCAGCCGCGCAACACCGCTCTGGTCAGCCCGGAGTCGGCCTGCCCGCGCGGCGCGACCTGGGTGACGGCGACACCGTCGGCGGCGGCGCGTTCGAAAACCGTTGGGGTGGGCTGGAACTGCTCGGGCACCAGGCGGGCGCGCTGATCGGTGCCGTCGCCGTGCAGCCGCCAGGCCAGCGGCGCGAGCGGTTTGTCGTGGCCGGGCACCCGGAACAGGTAGCCGACGATGCCGTGCGCGCCGGGCGGGACGCCGACGCCGAACGAGGCCAGGCTGGTCGCGGTGGTGCTGGGGAAGCCCGCGGTCATGGTGGCGGGTGCGAGGCCGGACAGGAACGGCGCCGCGGCCGGATGCGCGGCCAGCGCGTCGGCGCCGAGCCCGTCCACCAGCAGCACGCAGATCCGGCGCGCGGTCAGTCCGAGACCGAGCCGGTCGGTTTCACCGGGCACGCCGAGGCAGGCCAGCAGGGACGGCAGCAGATCCGCGAGTGACCCGGTGCCGTAGCGGGGCGCGACGAACACGTGCGCAAGATATCAGTCCGGGCGACGGCGGGTGGGATGTGTTCAGGCCTGGCCGGTTTCGAATCGGCTGATCTTGCCGTCGCGCACGGTGAACCGCCAGGCGGTGCGCATGGAACCCCAGCGTGAGTTGGTGTAGTCGGCGACGAGTTCGGTGCCGCCGGGGCCGACGGATTCGACGTTCATCCGGCCGTTGGCGCCGAAGATCTCCGAATCGGTCCATTGGGCGAGGTTGCGTTCGACGCCGTCGTCGGACATGGTGGCGTCGTCGGTGAGCGTGGCGAAGAAGCGGTCCGGATCGTTCTGGTTGAGCGCTTCGACGAACTCCTGCACCGCGGGATCTAGCTGTGTGGCCATCGGTTAACCCTCTCGTATCTGGTGAAACGACATCGGGCGACATGCAGCGAACACTCGGCGACCACTCTATTGCACAGTTGGTCACCCGGCCTGTTTTGCCGTCACGGCGCGGCTTTCGGTACGACCGCGAGGAATTGGGTTTCCGGCCTTGTCCGGACGGTGACGTCACTGGGACGTGGCGGGATGGCGTGGCTCGGGGTAGAACGGCGGCATGACTGTGCGGTCGTTCCGGTTCGGCGTGAATATGACGGTGCCCGACTCGCGGGCCCGGTGGATCGAAAAGTGCCGTAGGGCCGAGGAATTGGGTTACGACGTGATCGGTGTCGCCGATCATCTGGGGATGGCGCCGCCGTTTCCGGCGATGATCCTGGCGGCGGAGGCGACCGAGCGGGTGCGTTTGACGACGTTCGTGCTGAATGTGCCTTTCTACAATCCGGTGCTGCTGGCGCGGGACGTGGCGGGTGCGGACCTGTTCACCGACGGCCGGGTCGAACTGGGTTTGGGTGCCGGATATGTGAAGGCCGAATTCGACGCGGCGGGTATCGCGTTCGAATCGGGGCGGCGGCGGGTCGAACAACTCGCCGAGACGGTGGTGACGCTGCGGAAGTCGTTCGCGGGCGAGGGTTTCCAGCCGCATCCGGTGCAGCCCGGCGGCCCGCCGCTGCTGATCGCGGGCTGGGGTGAGCGGCTGCTGCGGCTGGCCGCCGAGCACGCCGACATCATCGGATTCACCGGCGCGGCCAGCGCCGCGGACGGCCACGGCCTGCGCATCGCGGGCCCGACGGAGTTCGATGCACGCATCGCATATCTGCGCGGGCTGCTCGGCGGACGCGATGTCGAGCTGAATGTGCTTGTGCAGCGGGTGATGACGCGGGACGAACAGCAGGAGTTGCTGCGCCAGCACGCCGCGCTGCTGCCCGCGGAACTGGTCGAGCATCCGGGTGAGTCACCGATCTTCCTCACCGGCTCCCCGGCCGAAATCGCGGAACGGGTGCGTGGACATCGGGAACGGTTCGGGTTCAGCTACCTCACGGTCCTCGAGGACAGCATGGAACGATTCGCGCCGGTGATCGAACTGCTGCGATGACGTCACAGTGACGTCGGCCGGGGTATAGAGGACACGTGACGGTAGCGCGTGATTTCCGGTTCGGCGTGACGATGGTGGTCTCCGAATCGCGGTCGCGGTGGCGGGAGAAGTGCCGCCGGGCCGAGGAATTGGGGTTCGACGTGATCGGTGTCGCCGATCATCTCGGCGCCCGGCGGCCCGCGCCGTTCCCGGCGTTGCTGGCGGCGGCGGAGGCGACCGAGCGGGTGCGGCTGACCACCTTCGTGCTCAATGCCGCCTTCTACACCCCGGCGCTGCTGGCCCGCGACGCGGTGACGCTGGACCTGTGCACCGACGGCCGGGTGGAGCTGGGTTTGGGTGCGGGATATGTGCGGGCCGAATTCGAGGCCGCGGGTATCCCGTTCCGGTCCGGCGGGCAACGGGTGGCGCACCTGGCCGAGGTGGTGACCGGGCTACGGTCGGCGTTCACCGGCACGCCGCCGCGGATTCTGCTCGCGGGCTGGGGCGACCGGCTGCTGCGGTTGGCCGCCGAACAGGCCGATATCGTCGCGCTGCCGGGCGCGTCGGCGGTGCGCGACGGCGGCCGGTTGCGGTTGGCCGGGCCCGGGGAGCTGGATGCGCGCATCGCCTATGTGCGCGGGCTGCTGGGTGCGCGCGCGGCGACGGTGGAGTTCAACAGCATGATCCAGCGGGTCGCGGGCCCGGGCGAACGGTCGGGGCTGCTGGACCGGTATGCCCGGATCTTCGAGACCGAATTGGTGGCGGCGCCGGAGGAGATGCCTACGCTGCTGCTCGGCACGCCGCGCGAGATGGCGGCGCGGGTGCGGGAGCGCGCCGACCGCTACGGGTTCACCTATTTCAGTGTGCTCGAGGATGCGATGGAGGCGTTCGCGCCGGTGCTCGAGCTGCTGCGCTGAACGTGTCGTTGCGCAGGCGCGCGGACGATAGACAACCGACAGTTATGTGATTTGCGTCACATTTACGCCCGCATTTTCCGGGTGTCGGATGGCATGGTTGTCGGCATGCCATTCACCGATGCCACAGTCTCCGATGTGATCCGCGTGCTGGGGGCCAGCGAGCACAACCTGCGTGACGTGTCGCTCGATATCCCGAAGAACAAGATCACCGTGTTCACCGGGGTGTCCGGCTCCGGGAAGTCCTCGATCGTGTTCGACACCGTCGCCGTGGAGGCGCAGCGGCAGCTGTACGCGACGTTTCCGGCGTTCATCCTGAATTTCCTGCCCCGCTACGAGCGACCGCACGCGGAGGCGATCGACAATCTGACCGCGCCGGTGATCATCGATCAGCAGCCGGTGGGCGGCGGCCCGCGCTCGACGGTGGGCACGATGACCGATATCTATTCGATGGTGCGGGCCATGTTCGCCCGGTTCGGCAGCCCGTCGGCGGGTTTCGTCTACCACTATTCGTTCAATGTGCCGCAGGGCATGTGCCCGGAGTGCGACGGGCTGGGTGTGACGGTGCGGGTGGATCCGGACCGGCTGGTGGATCGCAGCCGCTCGCTCAACGAGGGCGCGATCCTGCTGCCCGGCCACGGCCCGGGCGGCAACGAATGGAAGCTGTACGGCGAGTCGGGGCGTTTCGATCCGGACAAGAAGCTGGCCGACTACACCGCCGAGGAATTCCACGATCTGCTCTACGGCAGCGGCGGCACGGTGGAGTTGACCTTCGCCAAGGGCACCTGGAAGGCGAATTACGAAGGGGTGGCGGCGAAATTCACCCGCACCCGGCTGCAACGCGACACCTCGGCGTTGAGCGAGAAGACGCGCGAGCAGATGCAGCGGTTCCTCACCGAGGGTGTCTGCCCGTCCTGTGCGGGCGCCCGGTTGAACGCCGCGGCGCTGGCCACCCGGATCGATGGCCGCAATATCGCCGACTGGTCGCGGATGCAGATCACCGACTTGATGACGGTGGTGGCGGGGATCACCGATCCGGCCGCACGCGGGCTGGCCGACGCGATCGCCGCCGCGCTGGGCCGGGTCGCCGATATCGGGCTGGGCTATCTGAGCCTGGACCGGCCGACCTCCACCCTGTCCGGCGGTGAGGGGCAGCGGTTGAAGATGGTGAAGCATCTGTCCAGCACGCTGATCGGGTTGACCTACATCTTCGACGAACCCAGCGTCGGCTTGCATCCGCGCGATGTCGGCCGGTTGAACACACTGCTGCGGGCGTTGCGGGACAAGGGAAATACGGTGCTGGTGGTGGAGCACGATCCCGATGTCATCCGGATCGCCGACCATATCGTCGATGTCGGGCCGCGCGCGGGCGTGCACGGCGGGCGGATCGTATTCCAGGGCGGGTTCGCGGAGCTGCGGGCCGCCGACACCCCGACCGGGGCGGGGCTGCGACGGCCGTTCGCGGTGAAGACGCGGTTCCGGGAACCGCGGGGCGAGTTGCTGATCGAGCATGCGGACGTGCACAACCTGAAGGATGTGACGGTCGGCATCCCGGCGGGTGTGCTGACCGCGGTGACCGGTGTCGCGGGGTCGGGGAAGAGCAGTTTGATCCGGGATGTGTTCGTGCGCCGGTATCCGGAGGCGATCTTCGTCGACCAGTCCGCGATCGGTGCGTCGTCGCGGTCGACGCCGGCCACCTATCTGGGGTTGCTGGATCCGATCCGGAAGCTGTTCGCCAAGACCACAGGGCAGTCGGCCGCGTTGTTCAGCTTCAATTCGGCGGGCGCGTGCAAGCAGTGTGAGGGGCGCGGGGTGATCGTCACCGAGATCGCCTACATGGATCCGGTGACCACGCACTGCGACGCCTGTGACGGCCGCCGGTTCTCCGATGACGTGCTCGCGCATACGGTGCGCGGCGCCTCGATCGCCGATGTGCTGGCGATGTCGGCGGAGCAGGCGCTGGAGTTCTTCGCGGAGAAGGCGATTCATGCGAAGTTGCGCACGATGAACGAGGTGGGTCTGGAATATCTGAGCCTCGGCCAGGCGATGAGCACGCTGTCCGGCGGTGAGCGGCAACGCATCAAATTGGCCACCCAGCTGGGCAATGTCGGCAGCGTGTATGTGTTGGACGAGCCGACCACCGGCCTGCACATGTCGGATGTGGATACGCTGCTCGGCCTGTTGGACGGTTTGGTGGATCGCGGCAATACGGTGGTGGTGATCGAACACAACCTGGATGTGGTGGGTCACGCCGACTGGGTGATCGATCTGGGGCCCGACGGCGGTAAGGACGGCGGGGAGGTGGTGTTCACCGGGACTCCTGCCGAGTTGCTGACCCACCCGACCTCGCTGACCGGGGAGTATCTGCGGAAATACAAGGCCGCGTAGGTTTTCGCGGCGGTCAGACGGTGCGGCCCAGCCAGCGGTCGATCTGGTCGAGCCCCGCGGGCAGCGCCGCGCAGGTGAAATGCTCGCAGGGGAATTCGTTGAGTACCACCGACGCGCCGCCGGCCACCCATTCCCGGGCGAGGGTTTCCGCGCCCTCGACCGGGATCCACTGGTCGAATCGGCCGTGCCACAGGTAGATCGGCATGGTCGGGATGAGCCCGCCCGCGCGGGTTTCCCGCAGGATCTGCTTGGCGATCGGTGTTTCGTACGGGTCGACCTTGGTGAACAGCGACAGCGACAGCGGCACCGGTTCGGGGATCAGGCCGAGCGGGGCCGCGTCGACGCAGAAGTTCTTGATCAGCCGCAGTCCCGCGGCGCCGAGGTCGTTGGCCAGGTCCAGGGCGCCGGGGGTGACACGCGCGACACCCACCACCGCCATCAGATACAGCACGGAGGCGGAGTATCGGCCGTCCATGGTGGCGCGGGTGAGGCTGAGGTCGGCGGGGGTGCCACCGGCGGCGGCGCCGCGCAGCACCAGGTCCGGCGCGTATTGCGGTTGTAGTTGCGCGGCCCAGACGGTGGCGGTGGCGCCGCCGCTGTAGCCGATCATCGCGGCGGGGCTGCCGTCGAGTCCGGCGGGCGGGAAGTGCAGTGCGGCGCGCAATCCGTCGAGTACCTCGCGGCCCATGGTCGGTCCGTGCGCGTAGGCCATTTTGGGTCCCTGGTAGTCGGTGACCACCACCGCGTAACCGCGCCACAGCAGTTGGCGGGTGATGTCGGGGATTTCCAGTACGAGGCCGTGCACGAACTCGTAGGACGGGTTGCATTTCAGGCCGAGGCTGTCGATGGCGTAGTTGTCGGCCACCACCCGCCCGTTCCAGTCGATCGGTTTGAGGATGGTGGTGACCGAGGCCTCGGGGGCGCCGTCGGCGGCGGTGGTCCGGAACCAGGCCTGCCAGGCCTGGAAGGTGGCGGTCAGTTTCAGCGGCGCGGTGACGGTGATGGCGCGGCTGGCCAGGATGGTGCTGTTGGGGAGGTCGTCGAGTACGCCGTCGGTATGTGGCGCGGCGGTGGCGCGGGTGGGGAACTTCAGGTCGAGGAAGGCGTCCCCGGTCGGGTCCGGGTACAGATCACTGGCCTGGACGGGGTCGGCCCCGGCCGGGGTGGCGGCGAGCACCAGCAACACCAGTACAGCGAGGGCCGACCACGCGCGCCGCGGCCGACGGGGCAGGAGGGTCACGCTCCGACGTTAACCGAAGGGTTGCCACGGTTCCGGGATTTGCCCGGGCGAGCCGGATACCGATCGGGTCCCGGCCCAGATCTGTTGTAAATGAATACATTTCGCTTGGCCGGGTCGTCGTAGCTCTCCGCCGCGTCACTGAATGCGGTGCAGCGCGACGGCGAGGGCGGCGAATGTCGCCATGGTCGAGGTCACGCCGACATGCATTCCGATCGATACGCGGATGTCCTTGTTGCGCCAGGCGAGCCAGAATCCCGGGAACATGAAGATCACCCGCGACACGAACACCCACGGTGTCCAGAAGTGGTACAGCGAGAACAGGACAGCGCTGACCACCGGCGCCCATCCGCCCAGGTGGGCGATGCGGGGCAGCAGGAATCCGCGGAAATACAGTTCCTCGATGAGGGGGAGGGCGATTCCGGTCAGCGGCAGGCAGATCAGCATCGCGGTGAGCGCGACCGAATGCGGGTATCCGTGGAGGAATTTGGTGGTGCTGCCCGCGCCTTCGGTGAACGGGACCCAGGTGAAGAAGTGGTGCAGGAAGAAGCGGTTCATCGGTGCGGTCGCGAAGCTCAGCACCGTCATCCACACGATGAGCGGGATGACCATCGCCACGAGTTTCCCGCGCGGGACCGGCTTGTCGGTGTAGTGCAGCACGCCGCGCAGCGTGACGCGGCCGTTGTGCTTGTGGCCCAGCCACAGCAGCCCGAACAGGATCGGTATCAGGACCAGGCACAGGGCGATCGCCCAGCCGATGAGGATCGGATATCCGATGGCCTTGATGAAGGGTTCGCCGATGAGCAGGTAGGCGGCGACGATCAGGGCGCCGGGGACGAGATGCAGTGCGATGGACAGTGGTAGGGGTGGCGGTCGCTCAGCAGCCGCTCGGCTATTCCGTTCGGTCGCGTGTTTTCCAGGGTGCGCATGACAAGGGGTTCGCTATCCGAGGCAGGATCGGACGGCCTCGGCCAGGTTCGCCGCGCGGGGGTCGTCGGGCCGCATGTCCCAGAGGTTGGTGACATAGCTGAAGCCGACACCGGCATCGGGGTCCGCGAAAGCGGTCGATCCACCGGAGCCCGGGTGACCGAACGATGACGGTCCGACCATCGGCAGCGAGGGGCAGGCTCGCCAGAACCCGAGCGACATGTAGAAGGAGCGGTCGGGCGGGATGTTCAGCTCCGGTGGCAGCCCGTACATCCGCGTCTTGTCGGTCTGGACGACTGTCGCCCTCTTGACGGTCGCCGGGTCGAGCAGCCGCACGCCGTCGACGTCGCTCACCGTGGCGGCATACATCCGTGCCAACGATCGCGCGTCGGCGACCATGTTCGCGGCCGGGAACTCGGCCGCGCGCCAGGCGCGGGTGCGGTAATACGCGGACGGGGAGTCCGCGGTGTTGTCCAGGGCGCCGCCGAGTGATCCCGCGCGGGCTTCGACCGAGTCCGGACCCCACCCGGCCTTGATCCATGCGGTGACCGTGGCCGCATCGAGCCCGGTCACCTTGATCATCCCGGCGGTCAGCTCTTCCAGGTTGAACGGAGCGGTGTAGTCGATATGGGCTACCCGTTGCTCGTCTTGCTCGGGCAGCCCGATCCAGGCGCTCAATCCGAGCGGGGCGGCCACCTCCTCGGCGAAGAACCTGCCGAGCGACTTGCCGGAGATCCGGCGCACGATCTCCCCGACCAGGAATCCGAACGTGACGCTGTGGTAGAGGTGTGCGGTGCCGGGCTCCCATAGCGGCCGCTGCGCCTCGAGTGCGCGGATGACCGGATCCCAGGCGCACGCCTGCTCGAAGGTCAGCGGTCCGTCGATGATCGGCAGACCGACCTGGTGGGAAAGCAACCAGCGCACCGGGATTCGCTCCTTGCCCGCGGCGCCGAACTCCGGCCAGTACTCGACCACCGGTGCGTCGAGATCCAGTTGACCGCGCTGTGCCAGCAGATGGGCGCAGATCGCGGTGGCGCCTTTGGTCGTGGATGCGACCTGGGCGATGGTGTCTTTGCGCCACGGTCGGTTCGCCTGGGGATCGGCCTGGCCGTCCCACAGGTCGACCACGCGGCGGCCGCCCACGTAGACGCAGCACGCCGCGCCCCCCGCGGCATGGATTCCGTTGAAGTTCGCGCGGAACGCGTCGGCGACCTTTCCCCAGCCGTCCTCGACACCGCCGGGACGATCGCTCCCTGAGCTCTTGGAGTCGTTGGCGCAGGCGGCGAGACCAGCGAGCGCGCCGACGCCCAAGGCACCCTTCAACAGGGTCCGGCGCCCAACGGGTCCGGGCGCGAATGTCCTGCCTGTCGTGCCGTCCATGGTGTAATCCTTTCCAGGGATTTGAAATTCAGGGATCTGAAGACGGAAAACCCGTGTCACTCGGCCGGTACTGCCCGAGTGGCGTGCGAGAAGCACTCGCGGCCCGCGGTATCGGCGGCGGGCACGGCTGTCAGTGCCATGCCGGGTTGGATGAGGGCATGGCGAATCCGCGTGTGTTGTTCGGTGCGTGATTGTCGGCGGGCGGCTCAGCCGACCCGCTCTGTGAAGTGGCCCGTCCGGCAGGTCACGATGCTGTCAGGAGACCTTGTGGCGGGTAAGTGGCGAAGACGCCCGCGACGAGGACGGCGACACACCAGCCCAGGGCGATCCGAGTGTCGGTGCCGATGGGCTGCTGCGTGAACGGGTCGCGAATCATGTCGACGATGTGATTTCTCAGGGCATGGACGTCACCGGCTGATGTCCGGCGACGGCGCGCCGGGCCGGGTATCGGGTCGGCAGACCGCGAGCCACGCCGATACTCCGGCCGACGAAGGGAAGCCCATGATTTTCGGCGATGCTACTGCGACCCCTTGGCGTGGCCCACCGACCGCCGCGCTACAGGTCCTCGGCAATCTCTTTGTCGATGGACTTCTGGTAGATCTGGGCATATGTCGGTGAGTCTTTCACCAGGTTATCGCAGAAAGCCGCGACATCCTTCCCGATGAGTTCCGTGACTCCTTTGCCTGCGGCGACGCCTTCCTCGAAGAAGTCCACAATTCCAGGAAGTAGACTTCCGTCGAACAGCCCGACCGGCCCGGTCTTGAAATAATACTTTTGAATCTCATGGTAGACGATCTGGTAATCGGCTGGGAGTGCCTTGACCCGCGCGGTATGCGCTCGCCATTGTTTCTTGCCTTCGATGATGTCGCGGATGCCCATCTTATTCTCCTAGCTGACCCAGTTTTCTCGCCACATTCTTGTTCAGTTGATCGCGCCATTTATCGACGAAGCTCATGGCTCCTGCTTCGCCGGCGATCGCCGCACAGAAGCCCTTGATATCGTGGCCCAGTGCCTCATGAACGCTCTGACCCTCCGACGCCGTTTCCTCGATAAATCCGAGGACATTGTCGAGAATCGGCATCAAATTGCGGCCCGAGAAGTCCCCATAGGGGAAGAGATTGGCTTTTATTTCTTGCCACGCCGCTTGATATTCGGGCGGAAGGGTTGCGGCCCGAGCTTCGAAGGCTTCGAATTCTCTGTTGAGATCGCTACCCGTGATCTTCTCCCAAAAGTTCATTTCTTGCTTTCCTTGAGCTCATTGATCCGCGACGAAATGTATTCCCATTTCGCCCAGAATGTCGCGAGTTCGCTGCGCCCCGCGTCGTTGAGTGTGTAGAACTTGCGCGGCGGGCCGACCTCGGACCGCCGTTTCGAAACCTCGACCAGCTTGTTCTTCTCCAGCCGGAGCAGGATCGTGTAGACCGTCCCCTCGACCACATCCGCGAACCCGAGCTCGTTCAGCCGCCGCGTAATCGCGTAACCGTACGTCTCCTCGCTGCCGATGATCTCGAGAACGCAACCCTCGAGCGTCCCTTTCAGCATTTCCGTCAAGTTGTCCGTGGCGTCCTCCTTCAACCCAGCTACTCGGTGCTACCGAGTACTACTAAACTGTAACACAGAGTAGTTGGCTGGGCACACCCGCCGGAAATCCCTTGAGTTCGCATACCGCACAGCGCGAACCAGCTATTCCGAATGGATCGAAAGACCAACTGCCGCAACAGGATAGGCGAGCATCGCCGACTCGGCTTTCCATTGGTTCACCCTCGACCCGGATCCGGCGCGCTTCGCCCACTGGGCGATAGACCTGGCCGAAACAATGCGTCATCGAGGACCTCGGCACCGACCCGGCCATCGAACTGCTGGGCTCTGTGGGTGGCCCCCGACGCGATCGCGCGGCCCCGCAACACATCTCTATGGACCCGAGCGGCCCGCCAAGTTGAGACAACGCGAGGCCGCCCAGGGCATGATCGCCGACCCTGGAAGCGGGCGAATCGAGGTCGTTCCGTCAAGCTCGCAGCAGGGTGACTTCGCGGCCCGCCGGCGTGGTCGCCGTGCTGAAGGTGGTGCGGTCGGTGATGGGGGCGGCATCGGTGCGGCGGTCGAAGATCGCGAGCACTCCGGTCGGCAGGCCGAGCCGGTCGAGGTAGCCGTCGAGCTGGGTCAGCCCTTCGGAGAGCGGGTCGGCCTGTTTGTCGCGCCAGACTTTGAGTTCGATGGCTTCGCGTTGTTCGGCGCGGTGTCCGTCGGTGCCGGTATAGGGCTGCCGGACCAGCAGGTCGATGCGGCCGTGGCCGATGCCGTATTCGCGGTCGATGTGGCCGCCGCCGTTGACGATGCGGTGCAGGTAGGCCATCAACACCAGTTGGGGCGCGGTTTCGTGGTAGTTCTGTTTGGCTGTGAGGATTTCGCCGTCTTTTTTCCAGAAGGCGGCGAATTCGGTAAGCAGGCGGGGGAAGTCGAGGCGACCGTCGGGCAGCCGGAAGCTGGCGGGTTCGACGTGAATGTTGTTCTCGACGCCGGCGCCCAGGACGCGGACGATGACTTCGTTGTAGATGGGGTTGGCGATGCGGACGGTTTTGTCATTGGCGATGAGTCCGAGGTCGCGAACATAGGTGACGTCGTCGTTGAAGGTGAGATCGAGCGGGGTCATGGTCCCCGCGATCAGGGGTTCGATCACCCGTTGCACGCGTGGTTCGGTGAGTTTGGCGACGAGGGAGTCCAAATGTGTTGCGCGGGCGAGGATCAGTCGTTCCTTCGCTTCGTCGATGTGATCATCGGTGATGGTGGTCTGGATGCGCATCTTGTCGATGACTTCGGCGGCGAGCGCGTTGACCAGCCATGGCTGGCCTTGGGTGTAGTAGTAGGCCAGATCGAGTGCGGCACAACTGAATTCCTGCCCGGTGGCGGCGGTGTGCTGTGCGTAAAGCGTCGCGACCTCGGCGCGGGTGAAGTCGCCGATTCGAATCGAATCGACTTTGATGTTGAACGGGCTCGAGCTACTGAGTCGGGTCGGATCCCCACCCGAGGCGGACTTGTAGTCGCGTACGTCGCGCATACCGCACAGCACAACTGCATGGACGAAGCCCTTGCGGTTCGTCGTGTAGCCGTCGCGCAGCTGCCGTAGGACGCTGACCAGGCTGTCCCCGCGAATCGCGTCGATCTCGTCGAAGAACAGGACCAGCGGACGCGGGCACTGGCGGGTCCAGGCGGTCAATCCCGTGACCAGTGCGGAACCTGGCGACGATTCCGGCCACGGCGTGGGCGGCAGCAGTTCGGACGGAAGGTCGGCGGCCTCGGCGGCCGCCCGAATGCGGGCGAGAATCTCGCGGACGGCGCCGGTGAAGTCATCGCCGAACGGCACTGCCACCTCACAGGAGAAGTGCAGGGCCACATACCGGCCCTCCGCCGTGAGTTCTCGTGCCAGTGCCGCCAGACTGGTGGTCTTCCCGGTTTGCCGTGGCGCGTGGACGACGAAATACTGACCCCGGGCGATGTGGCGATCCGCATCCGTAATCCGTTGCGCCGCAGGCAGCATGTAGTGCAGGTCCTCATCACACGGCCCGGTGGTGTTGAAGTACTTCACGCGCCCTCCTGCCTCGACCCAGCGACGTGCCCGGATGCGGGCCGACTGCTGCGCAGCCTACCTGGCAAGGGTTGGGTGGCCGGGATCGTGCTCGCCCCGCTTCGGGACCGGGTGATCTCGTCGATGAAGCCGACGCGCGCACCGAGCCCCGGCGCTACGCGAATCATCTCGCTTGCCGCATCCGCCGAATCGCGTAATAGGTTGCCGCGCAACGGTTTTACTTGGTCAGGGCGGTGACGGCGGCGGCGAAGATGGTGTTCTTGATGGCGCCGAGGGTGGTGGGGTCTTTGGGGCCGAGGGAGTGAGGGAGTCGGCGGGGACGGCGGCGTCGACGAGATCGTGTGCGGCGGCGTCGGTTCCGCCTAAGCGGCGGCCGGTGGTCATGGACGCGATCGCGGTTCGGGGGGTGAGTTCGGCTTGGATGAGCGCGGCCATGCCGGGGGTGAACCGGATGTGGATGTCGATCTCCGGGAAGCAGAAGTAGCCGCGGTCGGCGCGCATCACCCGGTAGTCGTGGGCGATGGCGCCCGCGGCCGAAGGCGTGGCCGGGCAGCGCGGCGACGGTCGGCACGGGCAGGATGAGCAGGTGGGCAAGCCGCGCCTGCACCCGGTTCACGTACCAGGTGGCGCGGTCGGGATTGGCTGTGAGCCAAGCCAAGTCGAGGCCGTTGCTGTAGAACTTGCCGGTGGCGGTGGTGACGAGGGCGTGCGCGCCATCGTCGAGCACGGTGTCGAGCAGGGTGTCGCGGCGTCGGGGTGCCGTTCGGCGAAGACCGCGGGGTGTCGACGGCGGCCGATACCGCCTCGATGGCGGCGGTCACCAGTTCGGTTTGCAGTGTGAGGAATCGGCGCGCGGCCCGCAGCCAGGTGCGGCCGAGCAGTTCCGCGCGCGACCCGAACGTGTGGTAAGGCGCGCCGTTGGCGATGCCGGTGGCGGCGGCCTGCAGTTTTGTCCACTGCCGGGAGGGATTTCGGCCCGCGCCGCACACCGGGCGCGACACTCCGTTATCCTTTCGCGAACCAGCAAAGGCGCGGGCGATCCGGGAGCTCCCACGGGGAGCCGGTGTCCACAGCACGGCCTGCGGCTCACGCGGATACCCGACCCGAACAGAACGGCGATCGGCGATGTCACGTGTGGTCAGCAAGGAGCAATATTTCGACACCGCGCTGGAGGTGCTGGCCGAATTGGGCTTCAAGGGCCTCAATATCGGGTTGCTGTGCCGCAGGCTGGGGGTGACCAGCGGCTCGTTCTACCACCATTTCGGCAGTTGGCAGGGTTTCGTCGACGCGCTGCTCGAGCACTGGGAGCACCGGCAGGTCCGCATCCTGCGCAATATGAACTTCAACCAGGGCAATCCCGACGACGATATCCGCGCCATGTCGGATCTGGCGGCCGGTCTGCACCATGCCGCCGAGGCCGCCATCCGCGCCTGGGCCGCCAACGACGAATCGGTGAACGTCGCGGTCAAACGGGTCGACGAATCCCGCAGGCGCACCGTGCACAAGGCGATCATGGGCGTGGTGCGCGACGAGGACACCACCGCCGCGGTCACCGCGCTCGGTATGGCGATGCTCATCGGCTACCAGCAGATCGCCGCGGGCGGGCAGGATCTGTCACTGGACCGGCTGCTCACCCAGTACGCGCGGCTGATCTACTCCTACCGCCGTCAGCCGAGCAGTTCGTCCACATAACACCAGCGCCACGCCTCGCCGGGTTCCACGCTGCGCATCACCGGATGTCCGGTCCCCGCATAGTGTTTGGTGGCGTGGTTGCCCACCGACGAATCACAGCAGGCGACATGCCCGCAGGTCAGGCACATCCGCAGATGCACCCAGACCAGGCCCTCGTCGAGGCATTCCCGGCACAGATCGGGTTCGGCGGGTTCGACCACCAGCGGCGCGGCCCGCAGATGCGCGCAATCCGAGGCCGCGACCGTGGGCGCCTCCAGGGTTTCGGTGCGTTCCTCATCGGATTCGGCGTAACGGTCGATCATCGATTCCTCGAGATCCAAACGGGCCAGCACATATTGGAGGATCTCGTAGTCGGCGCCACCCGAATCCCGCACGCGCAGCACGGTTTCCCGTTCGGCGCGCAGCATTTTCAGCCGGAGCCTGCGGTATTCGGCGGTGGGCGTCGCCGATTCCGATTCCGAGCGACCCAGCCGCTCCCACGCGGAGTTGGTGCGCCAGGCCACCCGGTCGCGCAGCGAATCGATGACGCTGGACGGGGTTTCGGGCGTGATGTGCTCCTCGAGCGCGACCAGCCCGGCGGCGGTGGCCTGCTGCAACAGATTCGCCTTCTGCAGCGCGTCCTCGGCGCGGCTCGGCCCGCGCAACTTCAGCCGCCGCACCAGCCACGGCAGCGAAGTTCCTTGCAGCAGCAGCGTTCCCGCGACCACCACCAGCGCGACCAGTTTCAGCACCGGCAGCTGCGGGGTGTCGGCGGGTAGCAGCAGCACCGCCGCCAGGGTGACGACCCCGCGCATCCCGGCCCACGACACCACCGCCGAATGTCCAAGGCGCTCATCGGCTTCCAGCGATCCGAACCGCCGGAACAGCGCCGCGGTGGGGAACACCCACAGCGGCCGCGACACCATCACCGCCAGCAGCGCCCCGGCCACCGCGACGATCAGCGTGCGATGGTCCAGGCCGCTGCCCCACGCCTCCTCCAGGATCGCCCGCGTCTCCAAACCGATGATGAAGAACACCGCGCTCTCCAGGATGAACTGGATGGTGCGCCAATTGGTGCGCTCGGAGATCCGCGACGCCGCGCTCTGCCACACCGGCGCGTTGTGGCCGAGGATCATCCCGCACACCACCACCGCGATCACACCGGACGCGCCGATCGCCTCGGCGGGCAGATACGCCACGAACGGCGCCAGGAACGACAGGGTGGTGTCGAGCACCGGATCGCTGATCCGCCGCCGCAGCACCGCGAGCAGATACGCCACCACCACCCCGACCGCGGCGCCGCCGCCCGCGGCGAGCAGGAAATCCCCGCCCGCCTGGAATACCGAGACGGTGCCCGCCGCGGCCGCGATCGCGGTGCGCACGGTCACCAGCGCGGTCGCGTCGTTGAACATCGACTCGTCCTCGAGGATGGTCACGATCCGGCGCGGCATCCCGATCCGGCGCGCGATACCGGTGGCGGCCACCGCGTCGGTCGGCGCGACGATCGCGCCGATCGCCACCGCCACCGCGAACGGCACCGGCAGCAGCCACCACACCACCGCCGCCACGGTGAACGTGCTGAACAGCACCAACCCCACCGACAGCAGCGCGATGGTGCGGATATTGGCCCGGAAATCCACCAGCGAGGTGCGGATCGCGGAGGTGTAGAGCAGCGGCGGCAGGAATCCGAGCATGATGATCTCCGGATCCGGGCGCACCTGCGGCACGAACGGCAGATACGACGCCACCACCCCGGCCAGGGTCAGCAGCAGCGGTTCGGAAATACCGAACCGCCGCGCCGTGGCCGCCAGCGCGGCCGCCGACGCAACGAGTACCACCAGGCCGATCGCGACATGCACCGTCGCATTCTGTCAGAGCGCGCCCCGGGTACATGACACGTGCCGAGACCGCGGAACCGGTGCGACTTTCGGCGTTCCCGCGCAATGCTTGTCGCCATGGACGAGTTCGCTCACTGGCGCGCGCAAGGACACCGGCACACCCACCGCGGACACCAGATCTTCCGGGCCGAGGGCGGCGCGGGCGCCGAGGGCACGCTGCTGTGCCTGCACGGCTTCCCGTCCGGTTCCTGGGACTGGCATGTCCTGTGGCCGGATCTGTGCGCGCGGTTCGCCCGGGTGCTGGCCCCCGACATGATCGGCTTCGGATTCTCCGCCAAACCGCGCCACTACGACTACCGCATCGCCGATCAGGCCGATCTGCAGGAAAACCTGTTGCGGGAGCTGGGGATCGGGCGGGTGCATCTGCTCGCGCACGACTACGGCGACACCGTCGCCCAGGAACTGCTGGCCCGCGACGGCGAGCGCCGCGCCGCGGGCGACGAATCCCTGGTGATCGAGTCGGTGTGCCTGCTCAACGGTGGCCTGTTCCCCGAAACCCACCGCCCGCGCCCGATCCAGCGGCTGCTGGCGAGCCCGGCGGGCGGACTGGTCGACGCGCTCACCACCGAACGCGCCTTCGCCCACAGCCTTGCCGCGGTGTTCGGGCCGCGCACCAAACCGGACGCGGCAGACCTGCGCCGGTTCTGGTTGATGTGGTGTTCCCGGCACGGACATCGCAACGGGCACAAGCTGATTCGCTATATGGCCGAACGCAGGCAGTACCGTGCACGCTGGGTGGGCGCGCTGTGCGCGGCACAGGTGCCGGTCCGGCTGATCGACGGCCTGCTCGACCCGGTGTCCGGTGCGCACATGGTGGCCAGGTACCGGGAGCTGGTGCCGGACGCCGACGTGGTGGAGCTGCCCGATGTCGGTCACTATCCGCAGCTGGAGGCGCCCGCGGCGACCCTGGCGGCCTTCCTGGAATTCCACGACACCCGGGTGCGCTCCTGAACCACCCGTTATGGCGGGTGCCATAACATGGTGGGGTGGCCACCGCACGACGAGCACGCACCGACGGACCCCGCACCCGCCTGCCCAACGCCCGGCAGGCGATGATCGAGGGCGCGGTGGAATCGCTGCGCGTGCACGGCGCCACCGCCACCAGCGTCGACCGGGTGCTCGCCGCCACCGGCGCGCCGCGCGGCTCGGTCTACCACCATTTCCCCGGCGGGCGCACCCAGCTGGTCACCGAGGCGCTGACCACGGCGGGGGAGTTGATGAGCCGGTTCATCGAACAGCTCACCCGCGACGCCGATCCGGTGACCGCGCTCGAGCTGTTCGGCGCGTCGTGGCGGCAGATGCTGCTGGACACCGAATTCCGCGCCGGCTGCCCGATTTTCGCGGTCGCGGTCGAAACCAACGACGACGCACCGGAATTCGCGGCGACCGCGGCCGAGGTGTTCACTCGCTGGGAGCGCGCGCTGACCGAGCTGCTCACCCGCGACGGCTATCCGGCCGACCGCGCGGCCCGGTTGTCCACGCTCACCGTCGCCGCCATCGAGGGCGCGGTGGCGATGTGCCGGGCCCGGCGGGACACCGGCCCGCTCGACGACGTCATCGCCGAACTGCGCGCGATCATCGCGCACTGACGGACGGCTCGACACCCGCGCGTCGATCTCGTCCGATGACGCGACGACTCGATGTCGATACCGACGCGGGAAACGCCTTCTGCGGGCAGGGGATCGGCCCCGCGTTCGAATTTCGGGCTAGCCGAGTGTGACCTTCGTGTTGTTACCGGCGACGACCATATCGTTGGCATCGACGAGCGCCATTCGCACCTGCACCGTCTGCCCCTTCGACATCGGCGCCTCCTGGCCGCCGGGCCCGGTGAGCATCACGACGGTGGTCTGGTCGGATCCGTCGCAGGTGACGGCATTTTGTGCGCCGGTGGCCGACGGGCTTTCGGCCTCGGGTGCGCCCACCATCACTTTCACGGCGGTGACGCCTGCGGAGGCTTCACAGTTGTAGGCGACCTCGACGTTGACCGGGCCGACGCGTTGCAGGTCGATGGTGTTCGCGGCCAGCGCGGTAGGGGTGGCGGCCAGTATCGCGAAGCCCAGCGCCGCGGCGACGGTCGCGATGCGGGCGGGACGACGGTGGTTCCGGATGATCGACATGGTGCACGGTCCTCCTGGGTAGGGGAAGCAACTCGGCACGAAAGATCTTCGGACAGTGACAACTATCCTCTGCCGATGCGGATGCCCGTGGCAGGGGCGGCGTAAACCGGGAACCCTTTCGAGCGCGCGGCGTACGACCGTGGTCGGATCTTCGCTTGACGCTCTTGCCGTGACGCCGCGACACAGTATTATGGTATGTGCCATAAATGCTAGGGGTTATTCGAACAGCGTTGCGCCGCAATGACTTCGGCGCAGCATCCAGTGCGCCGAGGAGACGCCGATGACGACCGCCGAACTCCAGCTCGAAACCATCCGGGTCGACCAACGGGGGCGGGTGCTCACCGCCACCGTCATCGCCCCGCCGCTCAATTTCGTCACCCCGGCGGTGGTCCGCGACCTCGACACGCTCACCGCCACCGCCGAACGCGACGGCACCGTCGGCGCGATCGTGCTCACCGGCGGGCTGCCCGGCCGCTTCCTCACCCACGCCGACCCGGCGGCGCTCACCGGCATGATCGAGTTACCGCACCCGTTCATCCCGGCCCGGCTGGCCGCACCGTTCGTCCCGGTCCTCAACACCGCGCTGCGCATTCCCGGCGCCACCCGCGTCACCGAACGACTCGGCGGCCTCGGCACCGGACTGGTCTGGGGCTACCGGTGGAAACGCACCACCCTGCGGATGAACCGCTCCCGCATCGTGTACCTGGCCGCCATCAACGGCCCCGCGCTCGGCGGCGGCCATGAAATCGCCCTGGCCTGCGATCTGCGTTATGCCGCCGATGCCGAACACGTGAAATTCGGTCAGATCGAATCGCTGGCCAACCTCATCCCCGGCGGCGGCGGCACCCAGCGGCTACCCCGGCTCATCGGCGCCGCCAAAGCCATCGAACTCACCCTCGAGGGCGCACCCGTCGACGCGGCGACCGCGCTGCGGCTCGGCCTGGTGCACCGGCTCACCCCCGAAACCGAACTGCTCGCCGAAACCCAGTCCACCGCAGCACGTTTGGCCGCCCGCAACCCCGTCGTCGTCGCCGAACTCAAACGCGCCATCTACTTCGGCCCGAACCGCCCGCTACCCCGCGGCCTCGACCACGAACTGGCCGCCTTCCTCTCCACCGGCACCACCAAATCCGCCACCCGCACCACCAAGGCCTTCTTCGAAGACCTCGACCGCCTCGCCGACACCCCCTTCCTCGCCGCCCCCAAAGCCTGGCTCGACGGCACCCGCGTCGACCAGACCAGCGACTGATCCGCCCGCACAGCATCCGATGCGGTGACCGATCAGGGGACACGCACGTGTCCGCGCCGATGGGTCTCGACAGGCGACCCCCGCCGGATTCACACTGTGTTTCAGCCGAATTCCCAAGGGGCACAAATGAAAAAGATCGTACTGCTGTTCAGCGTCGCCCTGGCTGCCGGTATCTTCCTGGCACCGTCACCCGTCGCCTCCGCCGCCGTCGATCAGGCGTGCACCGTCAACGAGGTCGCAACCTTCAGTCCGCCGCTCACCGACAACCCGCAGACCGTCACGATCACCACCGAGGGCAATCTCTTCGACTGCACCAGCGGCTCGGCACCGACCGGCACCTACGCGGAAACGCTCGTCGTACCGGGATTGAGCTGCACGAACCTGCTGGTCAGCGGAAGCGGAACCCGGGTGCTGACCTGGGTCGGCGCTGCGGCACCGAGCACATTCACCTACAACCGGACGGCCACGCTGGTCAACGGCAACGTGCAGGTCGTATTCCTCGGCGAAATCGCCTCCGGCACATTCACTCCGGATCCGGCCAAGGAAGAACTCACCGGACCGGCGCTGGATCCGACCGCATGCGCGACCACCGGCGTGGCGCGGCACGACAACAACGGCACACTCACCATCGGGATCTGAACCCGGCCGCGGCGACGAGTCCGCCCGGCCATCGGCACCCGGCTGTCGAGAGGGGCAACGCAGTGGTTGTTCTGTGCTGGTCGCCGTACCGGAAAGCGTCGTCACCATGTCCGACGGGACCGGCTCGATGTGCGACTGGGCGACACCCTCCTCGCGCTCGGTGCCTCGGGCGGAATGGGCACCGCCACAACGCAATTGGCGGCACTGACCGGAGCGACCGTCATAGCGGCGGCCCGCAGCCCGGCCAAGGCGGCAGGCCTGCGGGAACTGAGGGGCACAGCCTCGCAATGGCCGCCGAGGCGCACCGCTTCCTCGAGCACAGCACCGACACCGTGGGCCGAGTCGTCCTCATTCCGTTACGACTACCGCTCACCACCCGAGACCTGTTCTCCGCCAACGATCTTCCACCCCTGGCGGACGACCTACGCATGAGCGACAAGACCGCGGAGTGGTCGGTGGGGCGGAAATTGATTGGACGGGATTCGGTTCGGGTTGTTAGCGTGCGCGAGACCGTGACGGCACGCGAGGAGGTGAGACCCATGAACGCGACAACCAGGTGGGTGCTCCCACTCGTGTGCACGGTCGGGCGGTAGGTGTCGCCGGGAGCGCCTGGAACAAGGCACTCCCGAAAGGCAACACCATGCGTTTCACCTCCGATGTCATCATCGCCGGATGCGGGCCGACCGGTGCGATACTGGCCGCCGAACTGCGCCTGCACGAGGTGCGAGTACTGGTTCTGGAGCAGGAACCCGAACCCAATTCGTCTTACGTCCGCATAGTCGGACTGCACAGTCGCAGTCTCGAGCTGATGGCGATGCGCGGGCTGCTGGACCGCCTGCTCGAACGCGGCAGACGACGTCGCGCCGACGGAATCTTCGCCGCCATCCCCAAACCCGCACCCGCCGACCTGGATTCCACGCACGCCTACCTGCTGGGCATCCCGCAGCCGGTGCTCGAGCGGATATTCGAGGAGCACGCGATCGCATCGGGCGCTCAGGTCCGGCGTGGTTGCGCGGTAACGGGTTTCGAGCAGGACGACTCCGGCGTCACTGTCGAATCGGCGGGCGGGGAGCGGCTGCGGTCGCGCTATCTCGTCGGTTGCGATGGTGCGCGCAGCGCGGTGCGCAAACTGCTCGGCGTCGGCTTCCCCGGCGAACCCGCGCGCACCGAGACGCTGATGGGCGAAATGGCGGTGGGTGTTCGCGAGGAGGAGATCGCCGCCCGAGTCACCGAAATCCGGGAAACCAACAAGACATTCGGCCTCACGCCCTTCGGCGAAGGACGCTACCGCGTCGTGGTCCCCGCCGCCGGAGTCCGCGAGGATCGCACCGAGCCGCCCACTCTCGACGATTTCCGGCAGCAGTTGCGCGCCGTCGCCGGAACCGATTTCGGCGTGCACTCCCCGCGCTGGCTGTCCCGCTTCGGGGACGCCACCCGGCTGGCCGAGCGTTACCGGGTGGGACGGGTGCTGCTGGCGGGCGATGCGGCGCACATCCATCCACCGATCGGCGGGCAGGGCCTCAACCTGGGCATTCAGGACGCGTTCAACCTCGGCTGGAAACTGGCCGCACGGATCCGCGGCCGAGCGCCGGAAACATTGCTGGATACCTATGAAGCCGAACGTCATCCGGTCGCCGCGGACGTCCTGGACAACACCCGCGCGCAGATGCAGCTGCTGTCCCCCGAACCGGGCCCGCGGGCCGTGCGCAGACTGTTCACCGAACTGATGGACTTCGACGAGGTGAACCGCCACCTGATCGAGAAGATCACCGCGACCGACATCCGCTACGACCTCGGCGACGGTCCCGACCTCCTCGGCCGCCGCCTGCGCGATATCGACCTGAAGCAGGGCCGCCTCTACGACCGGCTGCGCCGTGGCCGCGGCCTGGTACTCGACCGCACCGAACGGCTGATCGTCGACGGCTGGCGGGACCGAGTCGACCTCATCGCCGATCCCGCTGCGGCACTGGATGTTCCGGCCCTGCTGCTCCGGCCCGACGGCCACGTCGCCTGGATCGGCGAACACCAGCAGGACCTGGACCGTCACCTGACCCGCTGGTTCGGCGAGCCCGCCGACTGACGTGCTCGAATCCGGCTACGGCGCCGGGGATTTCGGCTGACAGCGGTGTACGGGCAGCGCCGGCACGGCTACGGTAGGTGGATGGGTGGGAACGACCAGCTGGAACCGCAGCCATCCGATCCGGAGGCCGCCCTGGCGTCCGACGCCGATCGGGACCAGGTCACGGCACAGCTGGAAAAGGCCGTCGGGCAAGGGATCCTGACGCTCGACGAGTTCGCCGACCGCACCGACCGGGCACTCGCGTCCCGCACCCGCGCCGAATTGAGCCGGATCGTGGCCGATCTACCGAGCACGGCACTGCGGGTGCCCGCCGACACATCGATCACACTGAAGACCGGCGCCGGAACCGTCAGACGGGAAGGTTATTGGACAGTGCCCAACCGTATCGACGCCGAATGCGGAATGGGCACTGTGCGCATCGATTTCACCGCCGCGAACTGCCCGCACCGTGAGGTGACGCTCAACGCGACCTGCGGCAGCGGCACGATCGTCGCGATCGTGCCGCGAGGCTGGGAAGTCCGCCTGGAACAGGTAAGCAGCGGTATGGGTTCGGTGACCAACCGGGCCACCGCACCCACCGACCCGACCATGCCGGTGCTGCACGTCTACGCCAAAACCGGTGCGGGCGTAGTGAAGATCAAACACCCCCGCGAACCCGGCATGTCGGGCGTACTACGCGAATGGCTCGGCATCCACTGAACCGCCGACGCGCCCCAGCCTATGGCAGGACGACGAGTCGTCTCCCGCGCAGATCGGTTCGCTGCCACGCGGTTTCGATATCACTCAGCGGAATCGTCACCAGGTCGAAGGTGAGCTCGCCGGACCGCGTCCACTGCACGACCTGCCCGTACACCGAGCCCATGGTCTCGGCGTCGAGTCCTTTTGCCGCACCGTAGATCTCGACTCCGGAGGTGCGCAGGCTCTCGGCGGTGAGCGTGAGCTCGGGGCCCGCGGCCTCCCCGGCCTGGATCACGCGCGTCGGTTTTCCGAACGCGAACGACTCCGGAACCAGTGTGCGCAAAAGGATTTCGGTCGGCCGTCCCCACAGGTAGTCCAGGACCACGTCGTAGCCGTCGCCCTCGGCGTCGGTGAACGCTCGTGCCAGCGCGTCGTCGCCGACCGCGGTGTTGATGACCGTGTCGGCACCGAGTTTCCGCACCTCGCGGAGCTGATCGTCGTCGCGGCCGGTCGCGACGATCCGCCCGGCTCCGAGCAGCCTGGCCACCTGCACCGCGAGTCGCCCGGCGACGCCGGTGGCCCCTTGGATCAGCACCGTCTCGCCGGGAACGAAACCGGCGGCCGTCGTGATGGACATGCCGGTGATGGCTGTGGCCAGCATGGTGGCGACGGCCGGATCGATTCCCTCGGGGATCGGGGCGTACGCGTCGGCGGCCACCACGGTCCGCTCGGCGAGCGCACCGTAGGGCCGCCGGGGGTTGCCGAAGCCGACGAGGGTGCCGTCGGGTAGTGCGCCGATGCCGTCGAAGGCGGGGATCACCGGGAGTTCGGTGACGAATTGCCCACTGGCGTAATGCGTTCCGGCCGCGATCGCCTTGTCGACCTGCTCGACCGCGACGGCCTTCACCTCGATGATCACTTCGCCCGCTCCGGCCACCGGATCCGGGAAGTCCTCGTATCGGGGAACGCCCCCGATCTCGTGCAGGACCGCGGCCTTCATCGCAGATCCTGGCCGAAGAACACCGCGATCCGCGTCTGCCAGCCCACCAGCACCCGCGGCGGGCGGGCCGGTGAGTGATTCCACCGGTGATTGACAGCGTGGTGGCGTCGCGCGTGCTCGTGGCGCGTGATGCCCTGGTGGCCGGGAGCTTGCTCGACGTGAGCGGGAATCCCGGGGACGCGGTGGGTCGCCCAGTGCAGCAGATCCCGCATCGAATGCCGGTGTGTCATTGTCATCCTCCTGTTTGCGGTGTCGGCGAGAACGCATGCCGTCTCTATCACCGATAGGGAAAACTCTATCAGTGATAGAGTCTGGGCGGGAGGTGTGTTTTGACATTGGACCGACAACGCATCGTCACCGAGGCGATCGCATTGCTGGACGACGAAGGACTCGACGGAGTCACCCTGCGCAAGCTCGCCGCACGACTGGGAGTGCGGCAGCCGACCCTGTACTGGCATCTGCCCAACAAGGCGGCCCTGGTCACCGCGCTCGCCGAAGCGATCCTCGATCAGGAGTTCGGCGAGCTGTCACCACCGGCACCGGAGGAACCCTGGCAGGACTGGCTCGGCGCACTGGCCGAGCGGCTGCGCCGCGCACTGCTGGCCCACCCCGACAGTGCGCGCATCCTATCGGCATCCCAGCTCTCACTGAAAATGGCCGACATCTCCGAGCTGGCGATGAGCACGCTGGTGGCACGCGGAATCCCGCTGCACCGCGCCCGGGTGATCGTGCTGACGGTGGAACGCTTCACCGTCGGCCACGTCCTCGAAGAACAAGTCCCACGCCCGACCCCCGACACGATGCACGACTTCGACATGGCGGAATTCACCCGACAGCACCCGACCGTGATAGCCGGGATCACCGAATACTTCCGGCCCGGCCGCACCGTCGACGACCTGTTCAGTGAATGCCTCCAGCTGGTCATCGCGGGCGCGGCGAGCACCACCGGATAACCCTCGAAATCAACTGGGGGACAGGGGAGTTACCGCGACCCACGTCCCGTTCACCGCCGCGGCGCCCGAGAACGAATCCACCAGCGCCGGATCATGCAACAGGTTCACATTCGCACCCGGATGCGCCGCGGCGACCGACCAGACACCCGGCTCCCGATGACCCCACCCGTGCGGGATCGCCACCGTGCCCTGACGGATATCGTCGCTCACCTCGACCGGCACCACGATCGAGCCGGTCGCCGAACGCACCGCTACCTGTTCACCATCCGACAGATTCCGGGCCGCCGCATCCGCGGGATGCATCAATGCGGTACAGCGATCCCGGCCCTTCACCATCGACGGCAGATTGTGCAACCACGAATTGTTGCTGCGCAGATGACGGCGGCCGATCAACCGCAGATCGAAACCATCCGGCGGGGTAGTGCCCGCGACACCACGACCCGCGTCATCGATCAACGCCCGCGCGGCGGCGACGAAATCCTCCGGCGCCAACCGCACCCGCTTATCCTTCGTCCCGATCACCTGCCGCAACCGCGGCCGCAACGGACCCAGATCCACCCCACCGACCGACTCCCGCGCCCGGCGCACCGTCAACCCCCGCCGCCCGCGCCACAACACCCCATACGGACCCGTCGCCACCGCCACCGCCGCCAACCGCAACGGGCTCACCTGATCGAACACCGACCGCACCAACCGCCCGGTGAACCGCCGCGCCGGCAACGGCAGCAACTCGGCGACCAACCCCGCCGCGATCTGCCAATCCTCCAACCCATCCGCGGGCGGCGCGAAAACCCGCGCGTCGTACCGCAGATTGTTCCGCACACTGAACACCGGGAACAGCATGTCCACCTCCTCCCGCTCCAGCGGCGACACCGGCGGCAGAATGATGTCCGCATGCCGCGACGTCTCGGTGACATACATATCGATCGCCACATGAAAATCCAAGCCCGCCAACGCCTTCGCCATCCGGCCGGCCTGCGGCGTCGACAACGCCGGATTTCCGGCATAGGTGATCAACGCCCGGATCCGCCCCGGCCCATCGGCCAGCATCTCCTCCGCCAGCACACCCACCGGCAGCTCCGACCGGAACGCCCGATGCGCACCCGACCGATCCGTCCACGCCCCATACCCCGTCGGCAGATACTTCGCGAACCGCGCCACATCCACCGCGGGCGAGGCGAACATCTGCCCACCCGGCCGATCCAGATTCCCCGTCACCGCATTGATCGTGTTCACCAACCAATGCGTCACCGTGCCGGTCACCTGCTGACACACCCCGATCCGCGCATACAGCACCGCCGAATCCGCCGCCGCGTGCTCGCGCGCCAACCGCCGGATCGTCGCCGCATCCACCCCGGCATGCGGCGCCGCGACCTCCGGCGAGAAATCCGCCACCAACGCCCGCAACTCACCCCACCCCGAACACTGCGCGCGCACCGCCCGCTCATCACACAACTTCTCCGTCACCAGCACATGCAGCATCGCCAGCAACAAATACGGGTCACCACCCGGCGCCACCGCGACATGCTCATCGGCCAACCGCGCCGTCTCGGTGCGCCGCGGATCGATCACCACCACCGTGCCGCCGCGCTCCCGCACCGCCCGGATCCGGTCCCGCGCACCCGGCATCGTCGTGATCGACCCGTTCGACACCGCCGGATTCGCCCCCAGCACCACCAGCCGATCCGTCCGATCGATATCGGTCACCGGCATCAACACATTCGACCCGAACATCCGCCACGCCGCGAACTCCTGCGGGAACTGATCGATCGACGACGCCGAGTAGAAATTCCGCGTCAACAACACCATCCGCAGCAGCACCGCATACAGCACCGAGGAACTGTGCGCCGCCGGATTACCCAGATACATCCCGATCGCGCTCGGCCCATGCGCCCGCCGCACCGCCCGCAACCGCCGACCCACCTCGGCGAACGCCTCATCCCAGCCGATCGGCTCGAACCGGTCACCCACCCGGCGCACCGGCGTCCGCAACCGATCCGGATCGTCGTACAACCCGCCCATCGCGGTCGCCTTCGGACAGATGTACCCCCGCGAGAGCACATCGTCCGGATTCCCCTCGATCCTGGCGACCCGATCACCGTCGACGGTCACCAGGATTCCACAATGTGCCTCACACAAGGTGCACTGCCGCGCAATGGTCTTCATCGGACATCCTGTCTGCCGGAACACCTGCCGTGAGGGTACCGCGCGGTCCGCGTCCGGGGCGGCGCCGCGATCACCCCATGTTCGAAGTCGATCGTCGTGCATGCCAACGGGCCGAGGCAATTGGACCGTGGTCGGAGAAGCCGCTCCTACCTGGGATGGATCGCGACATCGTTACGGAGATCCCGGACCGCGGACGAGACCAGCGGAAACAACGCCGCGACAGCGAATCCGATCCCACCGCACAGCGCGACATACTCGGCACCCCACCGCCCGACCGCGGGCGCGGCAAGCAACTGCCCGACCGGAACCGCCGCGAACGAGAGCAGATCACTGTAAGCCCCGACCCGGGACAGCAGGTGCCGGGGCACATGCTGCTGCGCCGAAACCTCCCAGGCCGTGCCCACCGCGGTGAATCCCATACCCGCCACGAAGGCGCACACCAGCAGCCACGGCAGTCCCGCACCGCAACCCAGCGCCACCAACGCGGTGCCACCGAACGCGCCCACCAACTGCCCGGCACGCAGCAAATACCTGGGAGCGTATCGATACATCAACGCACTCATCACCACCAGACCCACAGCACGCACACCGAGCACCAACCCCCACGCCGCCGGACCCTCCCGATGCCTCGTCAACGCGGGCCCGACGATCTGCCACACACCGGTGGCGAACAGGTTGATCAGGCAGAACGACAGGGTGGTCAGCCACACCCAGCGGATGCCGCGAAAGGCGCGCCAGCCGTCCCGCAGGCTGGCCACCAGGCCACCCGTCTTCGCCGCTATCGAGGTGCGCAACGGCAGGCGCGACAGCAAGACGGCGGCGATCACGAAGGTCAACGCGTCGACCGCGATAGCCCAGCCACCACCCACCGTGGCAACCAGAATCCCGGCCATGGTCGGCCCGAGGATTTTCGTGGCACTCTTGACGCCGCCCAACAGCGAATTCGCCCGCTGCAACGCCGCGGCGGGGACCAGCTCCGGCACTATGCCACGCAACGCCGGCGCCGCGAACGCGTCGAACGCCCCATTGACCAGCTCCAGACCGACCACGACCGGCAGACTGTAATGCCCGCTGAGCAACACCGCCGCCACCGCCGCCTGCGTCAGGCCCGCACCGAGATTCGCCGCGATGAGTACCATGCGGCGGGGGAATCGGTCCGCAACCGCACCTCCGACCAGCAGCAACACCACATGCGGGACAAGCTGAGCGGTCAGGACCGAACCCAGATCGCCGAGCCGGCCGGACGCGGCGAGCACCGCCAGTGCCAGCGCCACCGGCGTCATGGCGCTACCCAGCAGCGAGATCAACCGAATCAGGAGAAATTGGTGGAACAGCGGGGTCAACCGCCGAGTGGAAGTATCGTGCACGCCGCGATGCTGCCGACCGGGCAGACCGACACACCAACGCTTCGCGAAAATACGAAACGATGACCCTGCTCAAACTGACCGCCGACGCCCTGACACGCTGCCGATTCGCCCTCTCGCCACTCGCGGAAACGATCGGAGCGCTCATCGCACTGCAGCGCCGGCGAATCGATCCGGGCCAGGAAATATGGCACACCCGATTCCGGGTGGACTACGACGACTGGCTCACGCGCGATCCGATCGCCGCCGGACTACTGCCACTACTGGCCGCCACCAAACTGTTCCCCGACCTCGTCGCACAACCGCCCGCAGCCGGAGCACACACCCACATCGACAACGAACTCGCCGCGGTCGCAACAAGTTCCGATACCCAGGTACGCGCGACGGTCACCGCGTCGATCGGCCAGAGCTGGCAACCGCAACAGACGGCATGGCTCACACTGGACGGGCTGGCCCCCCGCATCGCCGACACGCTGCGATACGGCTGGAACCATTTCGTGGCACCGGACTGGCCACGACGCCGAGCCATCCTCGAACGCGACATCACCTACCGGACCGCCCTGGTCGGCGACCACGGCTGGCAGCACGCCATAGATTCGCTGCGATCACGGCAGGTATGGTCCGCGGCCGACACCGCGATCCGCTTCAGCGACCGCCCCATACCCGATCGTGAAATCACCGACGAGGGACTGATATTCGTGCCACGCACCACCGGCGGCGGCTGGTGGACCTGCGAGCAGCCACCCCGATACGCACTCGTATATCCGGCGCGCGGTGCCGCGACCCACCCCGAAACCGCCGAATCGGACGCGCTGGCAAAGCTTCTCGGCCCGGGCCGGGCCAGGGTGGTGCGCGAACTCGCGCAACCGGCGACCAGCAGCCAGCTCGCCGCCGTCCTGGATCTCTCACTCGGTACGGTCGGCGCCCACCTGTCGGTGCTCCGCGACGCAGGCATCGTCGCAGGCACACGGACAGGGAAAAACGTGGTGTACCGCCTCACCGACCGCGGTCGACGGCTCGTCACCACGCTCTCCTCGGCCTGGTGAATCCGCGGCTCTCAACCGCGCAGCGCCGCCAGCACCTGCCGGGCCTGATAGTCCGCGCCCAACTGATTCGGATGGAACGGCACCGCCGGGCCCAGCGGATCCGTCGACAACGGCAGCAGACCCTCCACCCAGCGCGTCCCCGCGGGCTGGCACGCGTCATGACCACCGCTGGCCCGGTAGGTGTCGACGAACTCGACACCCTTCGCCGCCGCGACCCGCGCCAGCATCGCATCCAACTCGGCCAGCTTGGCACCCAACCAGCTCGCATCCGCATCCGAGATCGGGATCATCGGGAAACAACCACCCGAGGTGCCGATACCCTCGAAATAATCCAGCAGCAGAATCCGCGCACGCGGCGACCGCGCCCGGATACCGTCGATCACCGACGCCACCTTCGACTCGGCCGCCGCGATCCGCTCCGACATCCGATCCACCCCACCGGACACATTCGCATCCCGGCACACCGACACCGCCGGATTCGCGGTCAGGCAGTTCTCCACAGTCTCCGCCAAACCAGCGTCATTGCCGCCGATCCCGAGCGTCACCAGATCCGTTGCCGCGCTCAAACTGTCGAACTGCGGCGGATTCGCCGGACCGAACCGCACCGACTGCGACTCCGTCATATTCTCCGTCGTCGCACCACCGCACGTCGCGTCCCGGAACGTCGGCACCACGAGCGCCGCCGCGACCTGCTTGGCGTAACTGTTGCGGCTCTGCGCACACCCCGCCGACACGAACTCGGTGCTCACCTGGCTCAACGTGGCATCGGCCGCCCACGAATCACCCAGCGCCACATACTCGTTCACCGCACGCGGGGCCGCATGCGCCGCCACCCCGCCCGCCGGCACCGCAGCCCCGATCGCCGCACACGCGATCACCGCACGCGCCGTCCTACCCATTACCGCCTCCATCGTCGGACGACCGTCCGGTTATGTTCCGAGGACAGCTTGGCAGACCAGGCCACGAATCGCCGTATCGCGCAGTTGAATACCGTCTGCAGTTATGCAGACGATGCCACCAGGACCTCGGTCGAATATCCCATCGGGAAGGCGCCGCCCACCGCGTCGACCGCGGCACCGAGACCCGTGAGGAGTTCCGCCAGCAGCGCCGCGTCCAGCAGATTGTGCCCACCCATCGTCGGCACCTGATCCAGCCATTCCTCCCGGGTGTAGGTCTGCACCCAATCGACCCGCCACTTCTGCGGCTCGGCGAATCCGCCCGCCTCCCGGATCCCCTCCTCGGCCGCCGCGCTCATCGCCTTGTACGCGTCCGCGACCGGCCGCAGCCAAGTCCGCCCGAACGGCGAATCCGGCACCAGCCGCGTGTACACCTCCGCGAACCGCTCCGCCAACTCCATCGGCGGCTGCGCGCCGTTCCAGAACACCGCCAGCACACCATTCGGCCGCAAAACCTGACGCGCCTTCGCCGCGCCCGCCACCGGATCCACCCAGTGCCAGGTCTGCCCGGCGATGACGGCGTCGAAGGTGCGGCCCGCGGGCTCCCATGTTTCGAATTTCGATTCCTCGACCTCGAATCCGCTCCGCCGCGCGAATTCGGCCATCCGCGAATCGGGTTCGACGCCGCGCACCCGGCAGCCCGCCGCACGGAACTGCCGGGCCGCGATGCCGGTGCCGATCCCCACATCGAGCACCTCGGGGCCCGGACTCGATGCGACGATCCGTTCCACCATCGCATCCGGATACCGGGGACGGGTCCGGTCGTAGCGCTCGACATTCGCACCGAACGATTCGGCGACCTGACGCTGCTTGTGAACCTCACGGGCCGTGGCCGGCAAGGGTTCGGGAGATATAGTGGGCATGCGCCCACACTAGTGGGCACCTGCCCACTAGAACAATGGATTCCACCAACAGCGAAAGGGGAGCAGTGCCAACCGGTGTGGCCCTCCGCGACGTCCGCCAACAACTCTTCGACGCCGCCGAACGCGTCCTGCTGCGCGACGGACCCAACGCGCTCACCAGCCGAGCCGTCACCACCGAAGCCGGCGTCGCCAAAGGCGTACTGCACCGGCACTTCACCGACTTCGACGCCTTCCTCGCCGAACTCGTCGCCGACCGACTCGTCCGAATCCAACGGCAAGCCAACGCATTACAGGAAGCCGCGGGCACCGCGACCGTCGTCGACAACCTCACCGACGCACTGCTCACCGTCTTCGGCTCGGTCGCACTCAATATGGTCGCCCTCATCACCGCCCGCGACGAACTACGCGCCCGCCTGCGCCGAACCCACCCCACCGGCATCCCCATCCTCACCGAGGCCGCCGATATGGTCCGCACCTACCTCACCACCGAACAAGACCTCGGCCGAATCGCCCCCGACGCCGACATCCCAACGCTCGCACTGAGTTTGATCGGCACCGGACACATGGTGTTCGCGGGACGCGACGGCGAGCCGATCGACGCGGATTCGGTGCGGAACGTCGTTGCGCCGATAGTGAAGAATGCGGGGTAGTTTCGTCACTGTGACGATTTAATGGTTGATCTTGGACGCCGGGGGAGAAGGCTTGCCAGGCACACCGATTCGCCGATTCCCATAATCAGGCGAGCTTCACTCTCAGATATTGCGTAATCCCTACGCGCTCAAAGGTCCGTCGTCGCTTCAGCGAGAGCATCGGCAAGGCTGTTGCCGCGTCGATCACTTCGGGCTCTGTCACGTCCCGGGTTTCGCCCTCGGCCGATACTGTCGCCCGCCCGGCGGCGAGCACGTTCTGCAGCCAGTCCACTCGGGTCCCATAGCCCAGCGGAATGATGAACCCGTCCTGCACACGATCCGCCCCGACCGGTGTCGAGTACTGTTTACCTGATTTTCTGCCGGTATGCCGGATGACGGCGGCGTACGAGTTCTTTCGCCCGGCAAATGCACCCATGACTGGGTTGAACAAATACTTGTTCGCGATACGAATCGCGCGCAGTAGCGGACGGGGCCAGGTTCCTGGTGCAATCGCCATCTCGCCGATGCTACGCGTCCGTCGGCTGCGATTCTGGGCTCGAAGGCGTTGCTGGTGAATAAGTTTCACCGGAGAGCCAGCTCACCACAATACGTCACTGTGACGTATTGAAGGAGGATGGGCGGATCAGGATCTGGTGCCGCGAATATGCCTCGACCGAGGCAAGCCACACCGATGCCTCAGTTTGGATGAGGGCCGCCTCAGATCCGATGAGGCGGGGACATCAACAGCGACAACAACATTCAGCACACCCAACATCCCAACAGCCCCTCCGTTGTAACGCCGATAATCAACACTATGTCAACCTAGAGTCAAGGCCGCCGGCATACTCCCCGGATCCGCCGCTCTCCCACTCGCGGATAAGGTCGTATGGAAGCGACCTTTGTCGAGCGCCTACCGATGTTGATCATTGACCCATAACGCGAATCCGGGTGAATCCCAGTCGCAGTGCCATTTCGTCCACATATTGTCGAACGACCCGTTGATGCCGGCATCGTCACAATCCCGGTAGCTCGCGTAGACCTGGTACACGTACCACGATTCAGCATGTGCGGTGCCGGCCAAGAATGACACCATCAGGGCACACGCCATCCCCGCACCCTGCAACAGACGACCGCCCCATCGCAATCCCTCTACGAGTTGTCGTGGAAGTTTTTGGGAATCAACGAATCCAAACATAATTCAACCTCTCAGATAATCCCCTGGGAACGGCTCATATATCCATCAGACTTTATATACCCGGTGACACGCTGTCATTGACCGAGTGCGTACGAATCCATTGATTAATTACGCACTTACTCATACCCAGGTGCGGGTTTGGATCTGATGGCATTTCGCAAGGCCATATTTCTTCGGTGCCTCCGGTGACGATCCCACGGCACTACCGGTCTATCCGGGCCGACCCGTGTTTCCCAGATACGGCAACGATCTTTGGAGCTCGCCGAGCGGGGAAGCAAGCTCGACGGTATGGAGTCCCACATTGTCAACGTCACCGATGCGACCTTCGAACAGGAGGTGTTGGACAGCGAGCGGCCCGTGGTGGTGAATTTCTGGGCCACCTGGTGTGGGCCGTGTAAACGGATGGCGCCGATCCTGGAGGAATTCGCGGCCGAAAACCGCGGGGAATTCGTGGTCGTCCGCGTCAACATCGACGAAAACCCGTTCACTGTGCGGGAATACGGCGTCATGGGCGTACCGACGACCGTATTGGTGCGCGAGGGCGCCGAACTCGGCCGCATCGTCGGCGCGGTTCCGAAAAAGGTCCTGCACGAAAGCCTTACCGCCGAACTCGACCGAAAGTAGTTGACCCACATCGGCTGCCACCTGGTCATGGCGCACCGGTGGCTGTTCCTCGACGGCGAATGCGATGACGCCAGGTGGGCGGCACTGGCCGCGCACCTGGCGCACTGCGACACCTGCCTGCTGGAATACCGGTCCGCGGCCGGGCTGAAGGCCGCGCTGCGGCGAGCCTGCGGCTACGAACCCGCACCGGCGACACTCCCCATCCGCGTGCGCCACGCATTGCCATACACCCTTCCCACCCAGGAAACGAGGTAGAGCCGTATAGCGAGCGGCGATAACATAAAAGGTTCGCCCAGCGACGAAGATCATACTTCTCGGAATTGGGCCGGGAACCTTCCATGGGAGCAGGCCGCGATGGAACGTGTCGACCGGATGACGGTCACCCAGAACGCCTTGATGCGACTGGTAGACGCCTTCGCCGGCGCATGGCAAACCGCGGCCGACCCACCCGACCTCGCCGACCACCTCCCTACCGACGCCGCACTGCGCCGCACCGCCCTCATCGAACTCATCAAGGTAGACCTCGACAACCGCTGGGCCCACACCAAGAACGCGCTACGCCTCGCCGACTACCGCGAACGCTTCCCGGAACTCGACACCGCACCGCTGCCACCCGACCTCATATACGAGGAGATCACCGCCCGCAGCCGCGCCTGCGGACATATCGACCTCACCGAATACGAACAGCTCTACCCGCAACAGATGAGCCGCATCTCCGGACAGCTCGCCGACGAGAACTTCCGCACCACCCTGCTGTCCGACCCGACCGCGCTCACCGCACTCGACACCATCACCGCGGGCAGCACCCTCGACGACTTCGACCTGCTCACCGCGCTCGGCCGCGGCGCATTCGCCCGCGTCTTCCTGGCCAGGCAACGATCCATGCAACGACTCGTCGCCGTCAAGATCTCCCGCGACCGCGGCAGCGAACCGCAGACCCTCGCCCAACTCGACCACGAACATATCGTCCGCGTCTTCGATCAGCGCCAACTCCCCGACGAACACCTCAAAATCATGTACATGCAGTACGTTCCGGGCGGCACCCTGCTCGGCGTCCTGCACCACCTGCGCCGCACCCCGGTCGCCCAACGCTCCGGGAAACTGCTGCTCGACGTCGTCGACGCGGCCGTCAACGCCACCGGAGTCAGCGAACCACACCCGTCCGCCACCAGAACCGAACTCGCCCAACTCACCTGGCCCGAAACCGTCGCCTGGCTCGGCGCCCGACTCGCCACCGCACTCGACTACGCGGGCCACCACGGCGTACTGCACCGAGATATCAAGCCCGCCAACGTCTTACTCACCGCCGACGGCCAACCCAAACTCGCCGACTTCAACATCAGCTTCAGCCGCCACATCCCCGGCGCAGGCCCGGCCGCCTACTTCGGCGGATCCCTCGCCTACATGTCCCCGAACAACTCGCCGCCTGCCACCCCACCATGGCCACCACCGCCGCCGACCTCGACACCCGAAGCGACCTGTACGCGCTCGGCATGGTGCTGTGGGAACTGCTCACCGGACGGCTCCCCTTCGCCGACCAACCCGGCGCCGGCGAATCCGACAGCTCCCTGGCCGCCATGATCGACCTGCGCGGCCAACCCATCGAGGCACGCTACGAGGCCATGGCACCCGCCGACTGCCCGCCGATCCTGCGCCACGCCCTGCTCACCTGTCTCTCCCCCGAACCCGCCGACCGCTACGCCAGCGGCGCTGAACTCGCCCACCAACTCCAGCTCAGCCTCGACCGCACGGCCCGCGACCTCGTCGACCCGCCCGCGCGCAGCATCCGAGCCCGCTTCCGGATGCGGCCGATGCCGGTCGTCACGCTGTCCAGCGCGCTCGGCCAGCTGCTCGGCGGACTGTATCTGATGGGGCACAACACCAGGCTGCTGCAGCACACACTCACCGCGTCGGCACAGACCGGGCTGGACCACCTGGCCACGATCGTCATCGCACTCGGCTATCCGCTCGGCGTCGGACTGCTGCTCTACTGGTGCCGACTGGTATTCCTGATACCCGACGGACTGCGCCGCGGAAAACGTTACGACGAGGCGACTTTGGCCCGCGCCCGGGCCGACACCCTGGCATGCGGCGATCGGATCGCCGGTGTCGCGTTCACCGGTTGGCTTGTGGCGCTTGGCATTTTCCTGATCCAGCTACATCGCACAGCCGACCTATCCGCCGGACTGCTCGCCAACCTCATCGCCTCGCATATCGTCGCGGCCGCGGTAGCCGTGGTCTACACCTATTTCCCCGTAACGTTTTTCGTGCTCCGCTGGTACTACCCCGGCCTCGTGGCCGCCGGACACACCTCACCGGAGGACACCGCGCGACTACGTCTGCTCGCCCGCCGCAGCCGCGTCTATCTCGGTGTGGCGGCGTCGGTTCCGCTGATCGGCGTCGCCGCCGGATTGGCCTTCCTCTCCCCCGAGCAACAGCAGATCGTCATCGAATCCATTGTGGCGCTGTGCGTCGTCGGCCTGCTCGCCTTCGTCATCGCGCTGCGGGTGTTCTACACGCTCGATTCCGATCTGCACGCGCTGCGCCGCATCGCCGATCCACGTGACTGACCCGACTATTCCGGTCGGCATGAATTACCTTGTGGTCAACTAACGTTCATCCGGTGCTAGGACATTCTCATGCGACCAGTGGCGCGTTGGCCTGGTCGGCGGCGGCCGTCGCGCTGCCGATCTCGGCGTTCACCTATCCGGTAATCGGCAGCGGCGCGGGCCATCTCGGCATCGTGGACCTGCTGCTCGGTACCTTTCTCACCGCGGGCGCCGCGCTGCTGCCCGACGCCGACCATCCGAACGGATCGATCGCCCATGTCCTGGGGCCGGTTTCACATTTCCTCTGCAAGATCATCTCGAAAGTCAGTGGCGGACACCGGCATGCGACACACTCCTTCGCCTTCGTCGGCCTGGTCGCCTACGGCACCTGGGCCGGTGAGCACTGGCTCGGCCGCAACTTCACCCTCGGACTCGTCTTCTTTCTGCTCGCCCTCGCCGTACGAGCACTCCACCTGTGCCCGCCCGGCAAGGGATTCCAGTCCTACAGCGTGGTGATCGTGCTCGCGGTGGTCGGCACGTTCGCCATGGACCACTGGATCAGCGACAAACCGGCCTGGCTCCCCTTCGCCGTCGGCCTCGGCGCCCTGGCACACCTCGCGGGCGACTGCCTCACCGACCGCGGCTGTCGCCTCTTCTGGCCGTTCGGATGGCGCACCTGCATCCCGATCATCGAACGCACCGGCAACCGGCTCGAAATCTGGGTGCTCTCACCGCTGTTCACCGCGGGGACACTCGCGCTGCTGTGGTTCGCGGTGACTCGTCAGCCGTGAGATTCGGTGTGGCTCAACGGGACTCTCCTGTTGAGCCACACCACCCCGCTCGTCTGAGCGGTCTTTATGTAGTGAGAGGTTTGCTCAACGCAAGGTCGATGAAAGATATAAATTAGTAAATGCGCATATCCCGATTATCATATGTCGGATCCAGGAGCTACTCGGCAATCGAGACTGTATCGACCGCCGGTGACAACATCTGCCCCAGGCGTAGCTGGTTTCGCAAGTACCTCTACTCCCCCGCGAAGGCGACGCCGATCCAGCACTGTCCGCGATCGGCGTCACTCCCCCACTCGAGCGTTGGGAATCAGACTCGTACGCGAGCCTCGGCCGCCGTGGAAGTTTCACCGAGCTCTTGCAAGGCGCGCTGGGCGGCGCTGATCCCGACCTCGCTAAGCAACCCCGGAGCGGCCGACTGGTCCGTGGCGACCGCCAGGGCATTGCCGCGGCCGACGGCCGGGCGGTCGTGCCATGTCGTCCCCGGCAGATCGATGGCTCCGGTGCAGTCGGTGCGAACGGCTCTGCGCTGCCACTCGACCGCGGAGCGCCAGCCGGGCCAGGACAGATCGAGCAGTTCCGCCACCCGGCGTTCCGCATCGGTCTTTCCCTCGCCCGGGGCGCACGCGGCAGAGATCTGGACGAGCTCATGCCCGGGCGGAGCCAGCGTGGAATCGGCGAGGCTGTAGCGGGCGACGTAGATCCGGTTGTCGACATCCAATATGCGGAACCAGGCCGGACCGTTATCGACTCGCAAGCCGAGGTCGAACGTCGCCACGCGGGCGCTGGACCAGGTCAACGACTTGTCACCGGTCAACTGGCGTGCGGTGGCGAGGCTGGTGGCCAGGATCGTCGGGCCGGTGGGCGGCGCGGGTACCCGTGTCTCGGTGTGTATGTGCGCGCCGAGTTCGGCGGCGCGCTCGGCGAGCAGATCGACCAGCGTGGACCATCCGCCGACCACGTACCGGGCGCCACCGGCCATCGCCCGGCGCAGGCGTTCATGGGCGAACGCGGCCGACAGCCGACCGGGGTCGTGGTCGAAGGTGAAGATGAAGACCACTCCGATAATGGCCTCGGCCGTCGCGGCGTCGACGTGCCGCAGCAGCCACGTCCGCAACGATTCCGCCGCGGGCGCCTCATCGGGTAGCCCGGCGATGGCCTGGTCCAGCCAATCCGGCCACGGCGCGAGGCGACCTCCGGCCCGGACCAGGGTCTCGTAGCGCGGCGCCGCCACGATGGGTGGAGTCAGCCCGCGGCGCTCGAGCCACGCCCACCACGGCCCGTCCACGTAGATCGCATGGGCGCCGAGGTTCGCCCGGTAGGGAGCCGCCAGCGTGCGCGCCCGCCCGCCCAGCTGGGAATGCGCCTCGGTGACGGTCACCCGCCAGCCGCGCTCGGCCGCTTCGATGGCGGCGGTGAGCCCGGTCAGTCCGGCGCCGACGATGTGCAGGTCTGTATTCACAAAACAACCTTTCTGTCATGTCCTCCTAGCTGAAGGTGGCGGGAAACCCGCGAAAGGTTCCGGCTGACATTCTTGTAATCTTCCTGGCGTGGACCCGGGGATCGTCGCGGCCGCCCAGCAAGGGGACGCGCTCGCATTGGACCGGCTGCTCGACGAGTTGGCCCCGTACGTCCGCCGATTGTGCGCTCGGATCGCCCCGGCGACGGCCGACGACGCGACTCAGGAGTCTCTGCTGGCGATCTTCCAGGGACTGGCATCGCTGCGCGCCCCCGAGGCGATCATGACCTGGGTCCGGTCGGTCACGGTTCGGACGGCGATCCGGCTGGCCCACCGGGATGATCAAGAGGTCGCCGCGGACGAAACGCTCATCGGCCGGCCCGCCGTCTCGCTGGAAGGTCTGGTGGATATCGATGACGCGCTGGCGCGTCTGCCGGTCGCGCAGCGTGCCGTGCTGATCCTGCGCACCCGAGAAGGTCTCAGCGAACAGGAGATCGCCACCGCGTTGGGGATCCCGATAGGTACCGTCAAGTCCAGACTGCACCGGGCAAGGGCCGCGTTCCGGGAGGAGTGGGAATCGTGAACGATCCGGTGACATCTCGGGATATCGATCCGATCGATCGCCTGGCCGTACTCGCGGCCGCCATGCCGGGCGCCGTCGTCGGGCAGCGTCGCATCGCGGCATCCTTCGATGCGGTGTGGCAGGTCATCGCGGACCTCGAAAACGCGACCGCCCGCTACGAACCCGGCGTGGCCGCTGTCCGCATCACCGAGCGACGCGGGGAATTTCTGCGACTTCTGGTGCGGGACACCGCGGGCCGCGAGGACGCGATGGAGGCCAGGCTCCGGCCGGGCTGGTGCCTGATGCAATCCGACACCATTGTCATCGGCTTCGCCGCCCGCCCCGTCGGTGCCGAGACTCTGCTGGCGCATCTCGAGCACCGGCGCGGGCACACTCCCGTGCCTGGGGACAGCGATGCCGCCCTCGCGAAAATCGACCAGGAACTGCGCACCATCGAACGGCTCGCCACCAACAGCTGACCTACTGGGCCTTGGTGATCACGGTGAGCAGAGCCCTCCTCAGCCGCTCGGCGTCCGGATTCTCCAACGCGGCCAAGAACTTTCGTTCACAGCCGTCGATCACCTCGGCGCCGCGGTCGAGCATGTCGCGCCCCTGCTCGGTGAGCCCGACGGTGTTCTTGCGGCGATCATCGGGCTGGGGTTCGCGTTTCACCCAACCTTTCGCCTGTAGCTGATCGACCAGCGCGACCATGGTCGTCCGGTCGACGCCCAGCAGGTCGGCCACTTCCTTTTGCGAACGTCCCCGCTGCTGGTCCAGGCAGTTCAGGGCCGCCCATTGGTGCGGGCTGATGCCGATCGGCTCCAGCTCCGTCGTCGTCAGCTCGAGGTACCGCAGCTGCGCGTGTTTCAGCAGGTATCCCAGCCGGGGAAGTGCGTCGTCGCCGGGTGGTCGCGGCTGATCGTGGGCGGGCACATCACGAATCATATCTATTTATGATCGTCAGCATTCCTGACGTTCAGCTAACATGACGGATGCGGCGTTGCGTCGCACAGTTTCTCGTTCGCATCAGGGGTGTACATGTCCAAATCAATCGCAGTATTCGGTGCCGGACCCGGCCTCGGGCAAGCCGTCGCCCACCGGTACGCAAAGGAGGGCTACGACGTTGTGCTCGTCGCCCGGCGCAGACAACCGCTCGAAGCGTTCGCCGAAAGCCTGACCGGCGTGACCGCGTACATCGTCACCGCCGATCTCGCCGACACCGAGGCCGTACCCGACTCGGCCGCGCGGATTCGCGAGATGGTCGGCGACCTCGATGTGCTCTACTACGGCGCCGCGGCCAACGGGTTCATTCCGGTACTCGACCTGACACCCCAGCGCGTGCGGGATCTCATGCCACTGGGTGTCTATTCGTTACTCGCGCTGGTGCGAGAGTTCTTGCCGCACATGATCGAACAGCGCTCCGGTGCGATCCTCAGCGCGCAGGGAGCCAGCGCGACGCAGGGCTATCCGCACGTGTCCGGCGGGCTCGCGATCGCCGCTCAGCGCAACTACCTCCAGGCCCTCCATGCCGAGGTGGCCGATAAGGGCGTCTACGTCGGCGGTCTCTACATCGGCGCGGCCATCAAGAACACGCCGTTCCACGCCTCGATGGAGGCGGCGAAGGCCGCAGGTGAACCCGTGCCGCAGATTCCCGTCGCCGATCCGGAACAGCTCGCCGATCTGCTCTGGAATATGCACGACACCAAGGGCGAGGCCGAAGCCAGATACCCCGCGTAAGCGAATCCGCCTGCGCACGAAACCAATTCGCGATCCCCGGCCCGATCAGGGGCTCCGATTCGTCTGAGCCCCTCCCCTCCCGGCTAGGTTCTTGAGGGGTTGGAATCGTGAGGTTATCTGGGATGGTGAAAGCAACATAGTTAGATGCGCATATCTACATTTCCAGATGTTGTAACCTGAGTCGTGGGGACGACCGTTTCCCCGGGACTCCCGCTTGCCGGATCGTTAATCTGAGGCATGGGTACCTCACCGGTGATGCGGCCACAGCGCTGGACACCTCCCCCGGCTCCGGATCGCGCACGTCGAACCCGCAGTGCCCCACCGCTTCCCGAGCCGCGCCGAATCGAACTTCCCGGCACGGGTCCCGAGGATGTGGTGCTCACCGCTGACGGACAGGTGATCGCAGGTCTGGCCGACGGGTCGGTGCTGCGAATAGACCCGTCGGACGGCACCGTCACCACCATCGCCGATACCGGCGGCCGCCCGCTCGGATTGCACGCTGACCCCGACGGTTCCGTCCTGATCTGCGATGCCGCCCGCGGCCTGCTGGAGCTGCACCCCGATGGATCCATCGAGGTGCTGGTGGACGAGATCGACGGCGCCCCACTCCCCTTCGTCAGCAACGTCGTTCGCGATACCGACGGCACCATCTACTTCTCCGCCTCGACCACCCGCTACAGCCTCGCCGAATACATGGGTGATCTGCTCGAGCATTCCGAAACGGGCCGGCTGTTCCGCCGCGACCCGTCCGGAAAGGTGCAGACCCTGCTCGACGGGTTGAAGTTCGCGAACGGTGTCGTCCTCTCCCCGACCGGTCCTGTGTGGTGGTCGCCGAAACCGCGGGCTATCGGCTGTCCCGCTATTGGCTCACCGGACCGAAGGCGGGCACCCGGGATTTCCTCATCGAGAACCTTCCCGGATTCCCCGACAATCTCGGTCTCGGCAGCGACGGGCTGATCTGGGTCACCCTGCCGACGGCACGAAATCCGTTGCTGGACCGGTTCCTTCCGCTGCCGGGCATCCTGCGGCGGGTGGTTTGGGCGCTGCCGGAATGGGTGCAGCCGAAACCGGCCCGCACGGTGTGGGTGCTCGCGGTCGATTTCGACGGTAATGTCGTGCACGATCTGCAAACCGATGGCGCGAACTTCTCGTTTGTCACCGGCGTCGCGGAACGGGACGGCACGCTGTATCTCGGCAGTCTCACCGAGCACGCGATCGCCATCAGCCGGATACCGACGGCCTGATTCGGAAAACCATTACTCCAGAAACCCGCGCAGGACCGCGTGCGCGATAGCCGCCGTGTCGAGCGCGGGTACGTCGAGGGCGACGCGGTCGAGCGCGATCCCGGTCAGCAGCGACACGATCGCGTCGACCTGGTCGTCGGTGGCGTGCGGGTATGCGGCGCGAATCTGCTCGGCGCGGGTGCGCACGGTGACCGCGCGCAGCTCCCGCATGAGGTGTGCCAATTCTGGGTCGCGCGCCGCTTCCACGGAGAGTTCGAAGCGGGCCAGATAGCGATTGCGGGCCGGTCCGTTGCCGGCGTCGACGGCCTCGGCCAGTAGGTCCGCCACCTGGTGCGACGTAGCGGAAGTGCTTGCGGGGCGCTGCTTTTCGGCCTCGGTCTGCTGGTCGAGGATACGCCGCGCGATGGCCGCGTACAGCGCGGTGCGGGTCTTGAAGAAGTTCGAGGTGGTGCCCACCGGGACACCGGCGGCCGCGTCGACGGCGCGATGCGTCACGCCGTCGAGTCCGACGTCGTCGATCATCCGCAGTGCGGTGTCGGCCAACAGTTCTCGTCGATCGGTCTTTCTCGGCATGCCTTGATCTTACTACATCGTAGTATTACCTTGTTGTACTACAACGTAGTAACACGGGCTCGAGGTTGATTCTCATGACACAAGGCAAAATTCACGACATCAATGTTCTCGTGGTGGGCGCGGGCCCGACCGGCCTCACCCTGGCCGTCGAACTCGCCCGCTGCGGCGTGACCCATTTGGTGATCGATAGCAATGCGGCTCCTGCCGTCGGCTCGCGCGGCAAGGGTTTGCAACCCCGCAGCCTGGAGGTGCTCGACGACCTCGGTGTAGTCGACGAGATGCTGGCGCACGGCACCACCGGGCTCCCGCTGCGCATGCACCAGGGCCCGGAACTCACCGTCGAGCTGGCCACCGCCGGTTCCGGTCCGCGCCCGGGCATCCCCTACCCCGACCTGGTGCTGTTGCCGGAGTGGCGGGTGGAACAGATACTCCGCGACCGGCTTTCCGGCCTCGGCGGCGAGGTCGTCTTCGGCGCCACGCTGACCTCGTTCGAGCAGGATGACGCGGGCGTAACCGCGACGCTGGACAACGGCGAGACGGTGCGGGCCCGCTATCTGATCGGCTGCGACGGCGGGCACAGCACCGTCCGGCGCCGACTCGGTGCCACCATGGCCGGACGTACGCACGCCGACCAGTACTTCCTGGTCGGCGACGTGCGAGTGGCCGGTCTCGCCGATGATGCCGCCTACGCCTGGTTCACCGAAGACGGTGGCTACCTTGCTGTTTCACCACTGCCGCAGGCCGACGGCGCCTGGCAGTTCCAAGCCAATGTGGTGCCGGGTCTCGATGGATCGGTACCCGAGCCGACCTTGGAGATCTTCCGTGAGCTGTTCGCGGCCCGCTCCGGACGCACGGATGTCGTTCTCGCCGAGGCGAGTTGGCTGTCGCGCTATCGCTTCAACGCGCGCATGGTCGAGCACTACCGGCATGGGCGGGTCTTCCTCGCCGGTGACGCCGCGCACGTGCATTCCCCCGCGGGCGGACAAGGCATGAACACCGGCATCCAGGATGCCTACAACCTCGGCTGGAAGCTCGCCGCCACGCTCGGCGGCGCATCCGACGATCTGCTCGACAGCTATGAGCTCGAGCGAATCCCGGTGGCCGCCAAGGTACTTTCCGATAGCTCGCGCGGTTTCGAATCGGTCTTCGCGCTGCGTGGCATGCGCCGCTTCCTGCGCGATCACCTGATCTTCCCGCTGGTGCGGCGACCGGCCGTCATGCGCCGGCTGCTCACCAAGACCAACCAACTCTCCATCGGCTACCCCGACTCGCCACTCACCGTCGCCGCGACCGAGCGCCACCGCGGCCCGCGCCCCGGCGACCGCGCACCCGACGCCCGCGGCCGCACCGCCGATGGCACGCCGATCCGGCTGTTCGACCTCATCCGCGGAACCGATTGGACCGTCCTGGGATTCGGGCCCGAGACCCGCGGGGCACTGCGGCAGCTCGAGGCCACGCAGGTGCGCGCCCACCTGATCGTGGACTCCACTGCGGCAGCGAACGGATTCGCATCGGTACTGGTCGGCACGCAGGCACGGCACCTGTTCCGGGCGCGCCTCGGAACCCTGATCCTCATCCGTCCCGACGGCTACCTGGCCGCGCGCACCAGCGACGCCGACGTTCTCGTCGACTACCTCGCGGGCGTGCTGCCGCGGGGCGCACGTCGAACCCCGGCATTGGTTTGATCCGGAGTCGGTTGGGGTTATTCGACCGGCCTCCTGGATGCCGTTCGGTACCGGACAGATTCCGGAACCGGCTTCGGCCTCTCACCGGCACCTGCACGACAGTGGCATGCGCCGGTTCGGATCGGCTGTGCCGCAGGCGTGTTCGGTCGCACCGTGCGCCAACCGGACTCGACTCGGGTGCCCGGGAAGTGTCAGAACAGGCGCGCGCGGTGGGTGTCGGCCTCGACGCGGACGTCGGCGATGAACTGTTCCTCCGCGTCGTCGTCCTCGCCGTGTGCGATGTAGAGGAGCAGGCAGCCGCGGATGCCGTCGAGGAGGTCTTCCAGCAGGTCGAGGGCGGGGCGTACCGGGTCGAGCCTGCTGATCCGGAATTCGGCGAGCGCGGCCTCGCGGGCGGCGGCGTCGTAGTCGTATTTGCGTGCCTGCTCCTCGATTTCGGCGACGCGGGCGACGACGCTCCACGGTGCGGGCACATGTCCTTCGGCGACGGCCATGGCTTCGGCGATCAGGTCGACGACCACCTCGGTGGGGGTTTCGCCGGAGGTGAGCCGCTCCAGCACCATGGTCGGGGTTTCCACCTGGAGGGCCTCGATGTCGTCGGCCTCGGCGATCACGTCGGGTGTCGGCAGGCCCGCGAGTTCGGCGGCGGCCTCCGCGGCGGCGTAGAGCCAGTGGGCGGCGGCGACGGAAGCGGAGGCGGGATCGAGTTCGGTGAACAGTTCGATGGTGCCGAGCGGGTCGGCGCGCAGCAGGTCGTCGGCGGCCTGTACCTGGGCCGGGGACACGTCGGGGCGGGACAGTTCGACGGCTTGGCGGGCGCGGCCGGACAGGTCGCCGAGTTCGGCGGATTCGATGGCGGCCTGTTCGTGGCGGACCTCGTCGAGGATGGTGGCGCGCAGGTCGGCGTCGTTGATGGCGTGCAGGACGCGGCCGACTCGGTGCGCGGATTCGATGACGCCGCTGTATGAGACGACGAGTCCGTGTTCGGTGGGCAGGTTGGGGTTGCGCAGGCCCGCCTCGACCTCTTTGAAGTTGCGGCGTTCTTCGGCGCGGCGCCAGGCTTCGCTGTTGGGCACGTCGGGGTCGCCTGCCGCGCTGGCCGGGTGGGTGTATGTGCGCCACTGGAAGCGGGACAGCGTGGTGAGGTTCGACGCCAGATCCGTTGCGTGCTCGGCGTTCAGCGGCGGCAGCGTCGCGACGATTTCGGCGAGGTCGCCGCGGCCTGTCGCCCAGGTGGCGACGAGTGCGTTGCGGTCGGTGTCGAAGGCGTATCGGGTCACCGGGCAAGTCTGGCGGATCCGCGGCGGTTCCGCTCGGGCAATTGGGGTGTTTCTGTTTCCGGGCGCGGCGTTTCGGCGTGGCACGCTGGAGGATATGACACTCGATCACGGTGACCCCGGTGATGCCCCTTCGGTGCCGCCGCCGACCGCGCGGCTGGACAATCCGGCTCGTCCCTCGGCGGCCGAGGAGGCCAGAACCGTTGCGGCGGCGACGAATACGGCTACGTTGGCGAGTTTGAGCGCGGATGGCGGGCCGTGGGCGTCATTCGTGATGTATGGCCTGTTGGCGGGCCAGCCGGTGCTGTGCGTGTCCCGGCTGGCCGAGCATGGGCGGAATCTGGCGGCCGATCCGCGGGCCAGTGTCGCGATCGTGGCGCCGGATCCGCCGTTGGATCCGTTGGCGGGTACCAGGATCACGCTGGCGGGTGTGGTGGAGCGGCCCGCGGGCGCGGAGGCGGATGCGGCGCGGGAGGCGCATCTGGCCGCGGTGCCCGCGGCGGAGCACTACATCGATTACAGCGATTTCTCGCTGTGGGTGTTGCGGGTGCGGCGGATCCGGTGGGTCGGCGGGTACGGGCGGATGGATTCGGCGACGGCCGAGGAGTATGCGGCGGCGGAGCCGGATCCGGTGGTTCCGCTGGCGGGCCGGGCCATCTCGCATCTGAACGACGATCACGCCGATGCGCTGGTGGCGATGGCGCGGCGGCTCGGCGGATATCCGGATGCGACGGCGGCGGCGTGTGAGCGTGCGGACCGGTACGGGTTGGATCTGCGGGTGAGTACGCCGCGCGGGGTGGCGCGGACCCGGGTGGGTTATCGGGCTCGGATCGACGATATCGACGAGTTGCGTGCCGCGACGGTCGAATTGGCGCGGCGGGCGAAGGGACGTCAGGGTTCGTAGAGTCCGTATATCCTGCACCGTGGAAGCGAATGATCCGGTGGTGCATCGCGTTTCCGGGTACGACGAGCGCGAGGTGAGTGCGGCCGATGATCATCGCCGAGGGGCCGATCTTCCAACTCTGCTGGGTGGTGGCGGATCTCGCCGCCGCGCGGCGCGAGTTCAGCGAGCGATACGGCGTCGCGGAGTGGTTCGCGATACCCGATGTGCGCTTCGGTCCGGAGTCGGGTGAATTGCGTGGTGCGCCCGCCGATTACACGATTTCGGTGGCGCTCGGGTATGCCGGTGGTCAGCAGTTGGAGCTCATCGAGCCCGGGTCGGGTGCGAGCCTGTATCGGGAGCAGCTGGATCGGTCCGGTCCGGGGTTGCATCACATCGCCTGGGTGCCCGCGGATTTCGATGCGGCGCTGGTCGCCGCGCGGCGGGCCGGGCGCGAGCTGGTCGCGCGCGGGTCGTTCGGCGGGATCGGTATGGAGTTCGCCTATTTCGATGGTGGTCCGCTCGGTTCGTATGTGGAGCTGATGCGGTTGTCGCCGCGGATGCGGACGATATTCGACCGGTTGATTCCGGAGGGGTACACGAATCCATGGGTGTAGGAACGGATTCGGGGCGGCGGGCCGCACAGACGAAAGGCGAATGATCATGCGCTTCACCTACGCGGAGACGATGACCGATCCGTCCTACTATGTTCTGCTGGCCAGGGCGGCCGAGGCGGCGGGGTACACGAGTATGGCGGTGGCCGACAGCATCGCTTATCCGCGCGATTCCGACGCCACCTACCCGTATACGCCGGATGGTGGCCGAGAGTTCTTGGAGGACAAGCCTTTCGTGGAGGCGTTCGTGTTGAGTGCGGCCATGGCGGCCGCGACGACGACGCTGCGGTTCACGCCGTTCGTGTTGAAGCTGCCGATCCGGCCGCCGGTGTTGGTGGCCAAGCAGGCCGCGTCGGTGGCGGCGTTGAGCGGCAATCGTTTCGGGCTCGGTGTCGGGATAAGCCCGTGGCCGGACGATTTCGAGATCATGGGCGTGCCGTTCGACGGGCGCGGTGCGCGGATGGATGAATGCATCGATATCGTGCGCGGGCTCACCGCGGGTGGTTACTTCGAATTCCACGGGCGGTTCTACGATATTCCGCCGATCAAGATCAATCCGGTGCCGTCGGAACCGCTGCCGATCCTGGTCGGCGGGCACAGTGGGCCCGCGCTGCGGCGGGCCGCCCGGCGCGGCGACGGCTGGATGCACGCGGGCGGCGACCCGGCCGAACTCGACCGGCTGCTGGCCGAACTCACCGCGCTGCGGGCCGAATACGGCACCCGCAAGGATTTCGAGGTGCATGTCATCTCGCTGGACGGATTCACCGTCGACGGTGTGAAACGCCTGGAGGACAAGGGTGTCACCGATGTCATCGTCGGTTTCCGCAACCCGTACACCACCGAGCCCGACACCCAATCCCTCGATGCCAAGATCGGCCAGCTGGAGCGGTTCGCCGAAAGTGTCATCGCTCGCTGCTGAATGCCGTGAACCGGCCTGGGCGGACAATATCAGCCGTAGATAGGCGGAAATCCCGCGAACAGGCTCGAAATTGTCCGTTCAGGCCGGTTGGTGCGCTAAACGGCGAGCGCCGCTTCGGCGGCGGCGAGCGTTTGGCGGCGGTAGCCGGGACCGAACAGGACGACGTGCACCAGGAGGTGGTGCAGTTGATGCAGCGGGACGCGGGTGCGCCAACCGTCGGCGAGCGGGTGGACCTCGTTGTACGCGGACAGGATTCGGTCGAGGTGGGGCGCGCCGAAGAGGGCGAGCATGGCGAGGTCGGTTTCGCGGTGGCCGCCGTGTGCGGCCGGATCGATGAGCACGACGCGGTCCGGGGTCCAGCGCAGGTTGCCGGACCACAGGTCGCCGTGGATGCGGGCGGGCGGTTCGGGTGGTCCCGCGATCACATCGATCCGGTCGATCACGCGTTCCAGCAGGCGGACGCCGTCGACGCCGAGATGGGTCGCGGCGCGCGGAAGATACGGTGCGAGACGGTATTCGGCATACCAGCGGCCCCACGGGCCCGCGCTCGGCGTGTTGTCGAGGGGCAGTTCGGCGATCCAGCCGGGCCACGGCGCGCCGTAGGAATCGGGCGAATTCGCGTGCAGCGCGGCAAGTTCCCGACCGAACCGGGTAGCGGCGGCGGGTGTCGGCGCGACCTCGGGCAACCACGGCAGCACCAGCATCGAGGCATCGACGCCGAGTACCTCCGGTACGAGTTCCGCTGAGCCTTCCGCCAGCCAGCGCAGCCCGGCCGCCTCGGCCGCGAACACCCCGGCGTCATCCGATGCCTTCACGAACACCATTCGGCCATCGGATAATTCGGCTCGAAATAGGGTCCAGGCGTGACTCGCGCCGAGCCCGGTCAGCGTCCGCACCGGGACGCCGAGCAGTTTTGCGATATGGGTTGCGTGGTCCATCGCACCTCCACCTTCCAGAGCCATCCGAGCCATCCACCGGAATCAGACCTCGGCCCGATGCAAGTGCCTAGTGGCCGACACACCTTCGTCGTCTCCTGTTCCAGCTCGGTGACGAGACCGATCCGGGCGCCGGGTTCATCGCATCCGCAGTGTTCGGATGCCCGGTGGCGAAGCGGCACGAATTATCTTCTCGGCCAGCTGGTGTCACCGTAGTTCGGTCAGGTACCGCTGCGTCTGCTGGTCGGCGGGGAAGAACGATTCGATCGCCAGTTCGGCGACGGTCACGTTCATGGGCGTGCCGAAAACCGTTGTCGCGCTGATGAACGACAGTTCGCGTCCGTCGTGGCGCAGCCGCATCGGCACCACCGCCTGATCCGGGTCGGGCAGCTCCGGATCGGCCTCCCCGCCGGGATAGGACAGCATTTCGTCGCGGAGTTCGGCGAACTCGGGCGTGCCGGTGACCTCGATCTGACGGTTCAGCCGGGCGAGCAGGTGGCCGCGCCATTCGGGCAGGTTGATAATCCACGGTGCCATGCCGTCGGGGTGCAGGCTCAGCCGCAGCGCGTTCACCGGCGCGGTGAGCAGCCTCGAGTCGATGCCGGTCAGCAGCAGCGCGACGCCCTTGTTTGCGTCGATCATGTTCCAGCACTGGTCGATCGCGAGCGCGGGATACGGCTCGTGCCCGGCCAGTATCTGGCGCAGCGCGCCGCGCACCGCGTCCATCGCGGGCGTGTCCAGGGAGGGTTCGGCGTAGGCGGGTGCGTAACCCGCGGCCAGCAGCAACCGGTTGCGTTCGCGCAGCGGAATGTCCAGATGCTCGCAGAGGTGCACGAGCATGGCCCGGCTCGGTGTCGAGCGGCCGGTTTCGATGAAGCTGAGATGACGGGCCGAGGTCTCGGCGCGTCCGGCCAATTCCAGTTGGCTGAGCCTGCGTTCGAGGCGCCAATGCCGCAGCAGGTCACCGGCTGTCTGGGTACTCATCGTGCCGATCCTAGGAAGATCGGTGCGGCGTAGCCATTACCTCGCGGGTAATGGCGCCCGCCGACATGCCGGATCCGGCGCACCGGAGGATGATCATTACCGACGCGAAAGGAGTCGATGTTGACCACCACCGCCCACTACGCCTACGACACCGATACCGCGAATACCCGGGTCGCCGAACACGAGTACGCGCTCGACCTGTCCGATCGATGGCATACCCCCGCGGGCATCGCGAACGGCGGTTACCTGCTCGCGAGCACCCTCCGGGCGCTGCATCGGGATATGGCGCAACCGGATCTGCTCGTCGCGTCCGCGCACTACCTGCGCCCCGGCACCGCGGGCCCGGCCCGCGTCCGCACCGAAGCGATCCGGGCCGGGCGCCGCACGGCGACCGGGCAGGCGAGCCTGTTCCGCGACGAACGCGAAATCCTGCGTGTGCTGGCCACTTTCACCGACCTGTCCACCGCCGCCGGGCCGACATCGATCACCGGGCGGGCGCCAGACCTGCCCGCGCCCGAGGAGTGCACCGACCCGCTCGCCGCGGGCCTCGAACTGCCGCCCATCGCCCGGCGCGTGCAGACCCGGATGCCGAAGGTGCCCGGATTCCTGCGCGGCGAACCCGGCGGCACCAGCGCCAACGAATTCTGGCTCCGATTCGCCGACGGCCGCGACGCCGACCCGATCGCGCTGGCGATGCTGGTCGATTCGACGCTGCCCGCGGTATTCGACCTCGGCACCGTACCCGCCTCGGCCACCGTCGAACTCACCGTGCACATCCGCAACCGTCCGGCACCGGGCTGGCTGGCCTGCCGGGTGGCCACCCGCTACCTGATCGACGGATACCACGAGGAGGATTTCGAGATCTGGGACAGCACGGGCACTTTGGTGGCGCAGTCGCGGCAGCTGTCGCTGATTCCCTGATTCGCGCGGTTCAGCCGATGCGGCCGAGTACGCCGCGCAGGTATGCCGCCTGGCCTGCGTGCTGCAGATCGTCGGAGATGACGCTGACCAACCGCACCGCGAGCGTCACCGGCGGATCCCAGCGGGTGTCGACGATGCGGGGCAGGTCGGCGTCGGTCAGGCCGCGTACGTAGCGCAGGGTCCGCTCGTGCACCGCGTCGTAGTAGCCGGTGAGCAGTTCGGCCGAAACCCGCACCGCGGCAACGTCGTCGGCGGAATCACCGTAGCCGGTGGCGCGCTTGTCGAACGGCAGGGCGAACCGGTCGTACCAGCCGTTGGCGGTCCACACCTGCTCCATGCCCGCCACCTCGGACACGTGATCGTCCTGCACCCGGGTGAGATGCCAGATGAGCCAGGCGATCGTATTCGCGCCCGGATCCACCCGGTAGGTCAGCTCCGCCTCGGACAGTCCGTCGACGGCGGCGTGCACCTCTTCCCTGATCCGTTCGAAGGCGTCGGTCAGCACCTCGGCACTGGTCATGATGGTCGGCTCCCTTCGGCCTCGCGGATATTGCACCGACGACGGTAGTCCGATGCGAAACCAGCCAGGGCGCAGGGGCTCTCGCCGAACCGACTCCCGTGCGTGGCACTCGCCCAAGTGGCGCTGCCGGGCGGACCTCGCCCTCAACCCGCCAGACCGAGCTCTCAGGCGAGGCACTCACCTAAAGAGGCGGAACCGGACGACAGCCCGCACCGAGCCGAGCAACTGCGCGAGGCACTCGCTTAAAGCGCGCTGCCAGCCGGAGCTCGCCCTCAGCCCGCGCCGAACCGAGCTCCTGGGCGAAACACTCGCCGAATTGGCGCTGCCGGGCGGAGCCCGCGCTGGGCCGAGCTCCTGGGCGAGGACTCGCTCATCAGGCGGTGACGGCCGCGGGTTCCGCCGGACGACGGTCGGGGAAGCCGGGCAGCCAGCGGCTCACCAGCGGGATGAACAGCTGGATCAGCGGGCCGATCCCGAACGCGTACACCAGGGTGCCGATGCCGACGCTGCCGCCGAGTAGCCAGCCGGTGACCAGCACCGTCACCTCGATTCCGGTCCGGACCACGCGCACCGACCGGCCGGTGCGCCGCACCAGGCCGGTCATCAGTCCATCGCGCGGGCCCGGGCCCATTCCGGCGCCGATGTAGAGGACGGTCGCGATGGCGTTCAGCAGCACCGCGGCGGCCATCGCGGCGATCCGCACCGGCAGCCCCGGCCACGGCGGCAGCAGCGCCAGGCCCGCGTCGACGGACAGCGCGATCACCACCACATTGCTCACCGTGCCCAGACCGGGCTTCTGCCGCGACGGAATCCAGGCCAGCAGCACCAGCGCCCCGGTGGCCGCGGTCACCGCGCCGAAGCTGACCGGCACGTGCCGGGCCACACCTTGATGGAACACATCCCACGGATCCAGGCCGAGCCCGGCCCGCACCATCACGGCCATCGAGAACCCGTACAACCACAACCCGGCGTAAAGCGCCAGCAGACGACGAACCATGCCGCCAGCCTTCCGGACAACTGGACGGCAAATACAGAGCCAATCAGTAATGACTGGCCTGACAACCGGACCGCCGCGACCGCGGATCCTTCCGCGCACGCGAGATCCGCCGTATGCCGGATCATCGCTGAAAACTCGTGCGGCGCAAGCTCTTCTCCGACCTGGGAAGCCGGAAATCTATTGGTATGCGGAAGATCCCGATCGAATCCGCGGCGGCGGCCGGGCGCGAAATTATGCGAATTGTCCACTCGCGGCCCGGTTCCCCACCTACCGTCACAGTAAAAGAGCACGGCCGTACCGAACGAGGCTGACGATGACCGAACCGAATACCCTCTGTGCCGCTTTCCAGCGTGTCGCCGCGATCGATCCCGGCGCGGTCGCCGTCCGATCCATCGGCGGCACAACGTCATTGACCTGGCGCGACTACGCCGACGAGGTGCGCGCGGTGGCGGCGGGTCTCGCGGGCCTCGGCATCGGCCGGGGCGATACGGTCGCGCTGATGATGGCCAACCGCGTCGAGTTCTATCCGCTGGAGGTCGGCGCACAGCACGTCGGCGCGACCTCGTTCTCGGTGTACAACACGCTGGCCCCCGAGCAACTGGCCTACGTCTTCGCCAACGCGGGCAACAGGGTGGTGTTCTGCGAGGAACAGTATGTCGAGCGCATCCGCGGCTGCGGCGCGCCCATCGAAACCATCGTCTGCATCGACGGCGCCCCGCCGGGCACCATCGGCGTCGACGAACTGAAGGCCTCGGCCCCCAACGATTTCGACTTCGATGCGAGCTGGCGGGCGGTACGTCCGGACGATATCGCCACCCTCGTCTACACCTCCGGTACCACCGGCAACCCCAAGGGCGTCGAGGTGACCCACGCCAATCTGCTCGCCGAGGCGGTCGCCTTCACCGCGGTGCTGCCGGTGGCCTTCGGCGACCGCCAGACCTCCTACCTGCCGACCGCGCATATGGCCGACCGGCTCACCGCCCTGTACCTGCACGAAATCTATGGCAGCCAGCTCACCGTCGTGCCCGATCGCGCGCAGCTGCCCGCCGCGCTCGTCGACACCAGGCCGACCATCTGGGGCGCGGTGCCGCGGGTCTGGGAGAAGTTCAAGGCCGCCATCGAATTCTCGGTCGCCAGCGAATCCGATCCGGCCACCCGGGCCGCGCTCGAATGGGCGCTCGGCGTCGCGGCCCGCAAGGCCGACGCGAAACTGCGCGAGGCGCCCGTCGACGCCGAGCTGGCCGCCGAATGGGACAGGGCCGACCGCCTGGTGCTGTCCGGTATTCGCGCGAAACTCGGCCTGGATCAGCTGAAATGGGCACTATCCGGCGCCGCGCCCATCCCGCCGCAGACGCTGGCCTTCTTCTACGGCCTCGGCATCTCGATCTCCGAGGTCTGGGGCATGTCCGAACTCAGCTGCGTGGCCAGCGTCAGCCCGCCGCACGAGATCCGGCTCGGCTCGGTCGGGCGCATGCTGCCCGGTATGCAGGCCAGGGTCGCCGAGGACGGTGAATTCCTGGTGCGCGGCCCGCTGGTGATGCGGGGTTATCGCAAGGATCCCGAGCACACCGCCGAGGCCGTCGACGCCGACGGCTGGCTGCACACCGGCGACATCCTCGACGTGGACGGCGACGGCTATCTGCGGGTGGTCGATCGGATGAAGGAACTCATCATCAACTCCGCGGGCAAGAATATGTCGCCCGCCAATATCGAGAACGCGATGAAGGCCGCGACGCCGCTCATCGGCGCCATCGCCGCCATCGGCGACAACCGCCCGTACAACACCGCGCTGGTGGTGCTCGACGCCGACTCCGCCGAACCCTATGCGGCACAACACGGTTTGGCCGATGCCTCGCCCGCCGCGCTGGCCGCCGACCCGGGTGTGCTCGCCGAGATCGCGCGCGGTATCGCCGAGGGGAACGCGACGCTGTCGCGGGTGGAACAGATCAAGCGGTTCACCGTGCTGCCCACCTTCTGGGAGCCCGGCGGTGACGAGGTGACGCTCACGATGAAGTTGCGGCGCAAGCCGATTGCCGCCAAGTACGCGACGGAGATCGATCGCCTCTACGCCGATGATCCGGCGGATTCGGTGCGCGAACCGGCGGCGGGCGCACCGGCCGCGAGCTGACTCGGACCTTTCCGGCTTGCCACCGGTTCGCCGCGCTGATAGAACGATCCCGGCTCGGGGATCGCCTCCGGGGGAAGGGAAATATCAATGCGGAGAACGGTTATCGTCGCCGCGACGCTGCTCGCCCTCACCGGCGGGTTCACCGCGGTGGCGGGTCCGGCCGGCGCCGTCGACGACAAGGCGACCTGCGCGGTCGTCGACGCGTCGGCGACCGATCTGAGCAAGCGGGTCGACGCGCTCGACTCGAAGGACTACGGCTCGATCGCCGAGCTGAAGCGGATATACGCCGACACCGCAGGGCAATTCCGCGCCGCAGCGGACAACGCGAACCCGGGCACGGTCAAGGACGCGCTCAACGCGGCTGTGGCACAGATGGATCGGGCCGCCACCGCGGCGGACGCCGATCTCGGTGCGGTGCTGAAGGATCCGACGTTCGTCGCCGCGATGGACGCGGTGGACAAGGCCTGCGGGCTCTGAGACGGTTCCCCGGTGAACACGGCCGATAAATGTGTCGCGTGCGTTCGGCGACGGTTGCTAAAGTCGCCGGACAGCGTCGATCCGGCCATCACCGGGGAGCTTCCGGAAGAACAGAGGTTTCGCACCTCCCAGTAGAACCGGACGTGGGCCGCACGTCACAGCGGCGAACGAAGCGGCGCCGGTCTCGGCAGGCGCAAGCGGGGTGGTACCGCGGAGCTCCGGCTTCGTCCCCGCATGGGTGGGTTCTCATGCGTGTCGACGAAGCGAGGTTCCGATGACAGACCGAGCAGTGGTGTCGCCCTTCACCGCGTTGCCGACGCGGGTCGAGCTGCCGGAGCTGGACGCGCGAATCATCGAATGGTGGCGCGCCAACGATATTTTCCGCCGCAGCCTGGATCGCACCCGCGAAGGGGCGAGCTGGGTGTTCTACGAGGGTCCGCCGACCGCGAACGGCGCACCCGGCACCCACCACGTCGAGGCCCGGGTGTTCAAGGACATCTTCCCGCGCTACCGCACCATGAAGGGGTACGCGGTGCCGAGACAGGCCGGCTGGGACTGCCACGGGCTGCCGGTCGAACTGGCCGTCGAGAAGGAACTCCGGCTCTCCGGCAAACCCGATATCGAGAAGGTCGGCGTCGAGGTGTTCAACGCGCGCTGCCGCGAATCGGTGCTGCGCCACGTCGGCGAATTCGAACTGCTCACCCGGCGGATGGGTTACTGGATTGACCTCGAAAACCCTTACACCACAATGTCACCCGAATACGTGGACAGCGTGTGGTGGTCGCTGAAGAAGATCTTCGACGACGGCCGCCTCACCGGGGACTTCCGGGTGGCCCCGTACTGCCCGCGCTGCGGCACCGCGCTGTCCGAACACGAGGTGGCCCAGGGCTACGAGACCGTCACCGATCCCTCGGTGTACGTGCGGTTCCCGCTCGTCGAACCGTTGGCCGGGCACGCCGGCGCACACCTGCTGATCTGGACCACCACGCCATGGACGCTGGTCGCCAATACGGCCGTCGCGGTGCATCCGGATCTCACCTACGTCCTCGTCCGCACCGCGGACGGGTTGTTCGTCGTCGCCGAACCGCTGGTGGCGACCGTGCTCGGGGAGCACGCCGAGACGCTGGCCCGGTTCACCGGCAGCGCGCTGGCCGGGCTCGCCTACCGGCGCCCGTTCGATCTGGTCGATATCCCCGGCGCGCACCGCATCGTGCGGGCGGATTATGTAACCACAACGGACGGAACGGGTTTGGTGCATCAGGCGCCCGCGTTCGGCGCCGACGACCTGGCGGTGTGCCGCGCCGCCGGATTCCCGGTGGTCAACCCGATCGGCGGCGACGGACGGTTCCTCGACACCGTGGCGCTGGTCGGCGGGCTGTTCTTCAAGGACGCGAACCAGGTGCTCGTCGACGACCTCACCGCGCGCGGGCTGCTGTTCGAATACCAGCCATTCGAGCATTCCTATCCGCACTGCTGGCGCTGCCACACGCCGCTGATGTATTACGCGCAGCCGTCCTGGTACATCCGCACCACCGGTGTCCGGGACGCGATGCGGCGGGAGAACGAGCACACCACCTGGTTCCCCGACCACATCAAACACGGCCGCTTCGGCGACTGGCTGGCGAACAATGTCGACTGGGCGGTGTCGCGCGCCCGCTACTGGGGGACGCCGCTTCCGTTGTGGCGCTGCGTATCCGGGCACGTCACCGCGATCGGATCGCGCGCCGAACTCGGTCGCCTGGCCGGGCGCGACCTGTCGGATCTCGACCCGCACCGCCCCTATGTCGACGCCGTCACCTTCGACTGCCCCGACTGCGGGCAGACCGCCACCAGGGTGCCGGAGGTGATCGACGCGTGGTACGACTCCGGCGCCATGCCGTTCGCCTCGCTCGGCTACCCGTATGTCGCGGGCAGCGCAGCGGCGTTCGCGAAACGCTATCCGGCGCAATACATCTGCGAGGCGATCGACCAGACGCGCGGCTGGTTCTACACCTTGATGGCCATCGGCACACTGGTATTCGACCGCTCCCCCTACGAGAACGTCGTCTGCCTCGGGCACATCATGGCCGAGGACGGCCGCAAGATGAGCAAACACCTCGGCAACGTCGTCGCCCCGATCCCGTTGATGGACGCGCACGGCGCCGACGCGCTGCGCTGGTTCATGGCCTGCTCCGGCTCGCCGTGGTCGTCCCGCCGGGTCGGGCCCGCGCCGCTCGACGACATCACCCGGCGCGTACTGCTCACCTATTGGAGCACCGCCGCGTTCTTCACCCTGTACGCGAGCCACACCGACTGGCGGCCCGGCACCGCCCGCCCCGCCCGCGACCGGCCGATCCTCGACCGGTGGGTGCTCGGCGAACTGCACACGCTCACCCGGGCCGTCGAGGACAGGTTCGACGGCTACGACACCGCGGGCGCCGGACGACTGCTGGCCGGGTTCATCGACGACCTGTCCAACTGGTACGTGCGCCGCAGCCGATCCCGCTTCTGGGACGGCGAACAAGACGCGCTGTCAACGCTTTACGAATGCCTCGACGTGCTCACCCGCCTGCTCGCGCCGATCGTGCCGTTCATCACCGAGGAGATCTGGCAGACCGTCATCCGCCCCGGCGATCCGAACGCCGCGGAATCGGTCCACCTCGCCGACTGGCCCGTCGCCGACGCCGCGCTCACCGGCTCCGACCTCGCCGAACAGGTCGCGGCCGCGCGCGCCGCCGTCGAAGCCGGGCGCGCCGCCCGCAAAGCCAGCGGGCTGCGGATCCGGCAACCCCTCGCGCGCGCATACGTCGGGCTGCCAGCACACATCCGGCTCCCACCCGAACTGATCGATGTGATCGCGGATGAGTTGAACGTCAAGGAGATCGGTTCGCTCGACACCGCGGGCGCGTTGACCGATATCTCGATCAAACCCGAATTCCGTTCGCTCGGTAGACGATTCGGCAAACAGACGCCAGCCGTCGCCGACGCGATCCGCACCGCGCCCGCCGCGGCCGTCGTCGAAGCGCTCCGCGAGCACGGCACCGCGGCCGTCGGCGCCGAACGGTTCGAGATCGGCCGCGACGACGTGCTGATCACCGAAACCCCGCGCACCGGCTGGCTCGTGGAAACCCAGCGCGACACCACCATCGCGCTGGACACCACCATCACCGCCGAACTCGCCGCCGAGGGCATCGCCCGCGACGTCGTCCGCGCCGCCCAACAGGCCCGCCGTGACGCCGGATTGGATATCTCCGACCGCATCACCCTGACCGTCGCCACCGACGACGAGGTGCGCGACGCGATACGACAGCACCGGGAGTTCGTCGCGCGCGAAACGCTCGCCGACGAAATCGCGTTCGTCGCAGAGCTTTCCGATGGCTATCGCGGAACGGCCGGAGCCTCCGAGGTTCTCGTGCGGGTCGAGCGAATCGGCCCAGCGGAGTGATCACTTGGTGCCGAAGGGGTTGTCGATCAGGTATCGCCAGCGGCCGTGCTCATCCCGACGCACGACGTCGGCCGCTGATCCGTGCAGGTCGAGCGGATAGCCCTGTGCGGTAACGCCGTTCATGGACCAGTCCACGACCAGCAGTGCGATGTCACCGACCGGATAACAATGCCGGAGGTGTGCCTGGATCGGCAGACCGTAGCCGCGGAGGTGGGCGTTGGCCGCTGAACGGTCCTGACCGCGCGCCGGATTCCCGGCGGTAGGCACCGTGATGCCGTCCGGCTCGTAGAGTTCGTCCAATGCGGCCAGGTCATTGTTGTTGAACAGTTGGACCCATCGGGCGATGAACTCGGCGAGTTCGGCTCGCAACGGGGCGTCATGATCGATCGTCATGACTATCGGATCATAACACGTTGCAGCACAGTCGAATTGGCGATCTCCCCCAGCTCGCACCGGTCACAGTTCGAAGGTCAAGCGGCCAGGGTCGATGTAGTCGGCGGGGTCGTGCATGAGGCGCAGCGCCGGGGAGAATGCGGTCGAATTCGGCGCGCAGCGGGCTGTCGTATGTCGAATTGGCGATTCGACGCACTCCCGGTCACAGTTCGAAGGTCAAGCGGCCGGGGTTGACGTAGTCGGCGGGGTCGTGCATGAGGCGCAGCTCCGGGCGGACGCCGGGTGGGATGCGGTCGAATTCGGCGTGCAGCGGGCTGTCGTATCTGGCGGCGGGGGCGGTGATGCCCGGCAGCCAGTTGTCGTGATGGGCGGGGACGAAGACGGCGGGCGCGATCGCCTCGATGTAGCGGCGCGGATCGCGCAGGCCGTTGCTGATCTGGTTGAAACCCTGTACAGCGCCGATGTGCACGGAGGTGTCGGGCAGTCCGGACAGGATTTCCAGCACCTCGGGCGCGCGCTCGGTGAGCGGACCCGACGAATCGTGCCAGACCAGGGCGAATCCCGGCACCCTGAACTGATACAGCAGCGAACCGCCCTCGGCGTCGGTGAGCCGAGCGAGGTTGTGCCGCAACGTATCCAGCGTCGGCGGCCGACGGAACACCGGACGCGGATCCGGCAGCGGGAAGAACCGCGCCGAGCCGTCGGGGCTACGCCGGGTCGGCGCGGAATGCAGGTGCCGGATCGCGGTGACCTCCACCGCACCGACCCGGAAGTCGTGCCGCGCACCGGGTTTCGCGCTGGCATCGCCCAGCGCCACCGTCGCGAAACTCGAATCCGCCACCTGCGCACGAATATTCGTCCCGTGTTCGGCGGTGCCGTATACCACCGCACCGCATGCCCGCGCGATCCGGCCCGCGTCGGCGGCATGATCGAAATGGCCGTGCCCGATGAAGATCGCCTCCGGCCGCAAATCGGCCAGGTCCTGCGCGGTGGCCGGGACGTAACCCACGCTGGTGAGCGTCGGCACCCACGCGTCGAGCAGGAACACCGAACCACCCAGCGCCAGCGCGTAGGTGGTGCAACCCACCCAGGACAGCACCACCCGATCCGCCCGCACCGCACCGGCTTTCCCGTCCACCGCATCGTCGCCGAAGAACCGGCGGCGCGCCGCGACCGTCCGCGGCGCGTCCGGGTCGGCAGCCGGATTCAACGTTTTCGTCGAGCCGAAGAGGTTGCGTCCCGGAAAGGTGCACATGGAAGCACCACATCACGCCACGGCGCTACGGGCAAGTGGTCACGCGAATCGGCGTGTCCGGCAAGAACTCTCGACCGAGGGCGGGCAGCGAATAGACACCCAGCGGCATGAGATCCCACACGCGCTGGGGTGTCAGGTCGAGCATCGGAATGAACCCGTTGGCCGCGGCGCCGAAGTAGCGGACGTCGAGATCGCCGACCATGCCGCGAATCCGCGCGGCCAATTCGGGAACGGCGTCGGTGTCGGCGGGAACGTGCGCCGCCCGGCATCCCGGGCACGATCCGTTCCTACAACCGCACACCCAGCAACGCGTCCACCGCGGTCCGCACATCCGCGGGCGCGGTCGCGTCCTGACCGCCGTAGTCCAGCGCCTGACGAGCCCAATGGTCCACGGCGTCAAGGGCTTTCGGGGTATCCAGATCGTCGGACAGATGCTGGCGCAGCCGGGCGACGGTATCGGCGGCGGCCGGGCCGGTGGACAGCGCGACGGCGCGCCGCCACAGCTCCAGCCTGGCCTGCGCCGCCTCCAGCACCGCGTCGGTCCACATGCGGTCCTGCCGGTAGTGCCCGGCCAGCAGGCCCAACCGGATCGCGGCCGGGTCGACACCGGTCCGGCGCAGCCGCGAGACCAGCACCAGATTGCCCTTGGACTTCGACATCTTCTCGCCGTCCAGGCCGATCAGCCCGGCATGTACGTAGTGGCGGGCGAAACGGCGGCCCGCGACCAGCGCCTCCGCGTGCGCGGCCGAATACTCGTGATGCGGGTAGATCAGATCGCTGCCACCGCCCTGGATATCGAATTCCGGGCCGATACGGTTCAACGCGATCGCCGCGCACTCGATATGCCAGCCCGGACGGCCAGGACCGAACGGGGCGGGCCAGGACGGTTCGCCGGGACGGGCGGCGCGCCACAGCAGGGCGTCGATGATGTCGCGCTTGCCGGGACGGTCCGGGTCGCCGCCGCGTTCGGCGAACAACCGCTCCATGGTGTCCCGGTCGTAACCGGATTCGTAGCCGAACTGCTCGGTGGCGTCGGCACGGAAGTAGACATCCGGGAACTCCGGATCGTCCACCACGTACGCCGCACCCGAGGCGAGCAGCTTCTGCACGAATTCGACCACCTCGTCGACCGATTCGATGGCGCCGACGTAGTCGCGCGGCGGCACGATCCGCAGCGCCGTCATATCCTCGCGAAACAGTTCGATTTCGCGGGTGCCCAGGTCGCGCCAGTCGACGCCGTCGCGGGCGGCGCGCTCGAACAGCGGGTCGTCGACATCGGTGACGTTCTGCACGTAGTGCACCTCGTGCCCCGCGTCCCGCAACACCCGGTTCACCAGGTCGAAGGTCAGATAGGTTGCGGCGTGCCCGAGATGGGTGGCGTCGTAGGGGGTGATCCCGCAGACATACATGGTGGCGGTGGGGCCGGGGGTCACCGGGCGCACCTGCCGATCGGCGGTGTCGTACAACCGCAGCGGCGGCCCTGCTCCGGGGACGGTCGGTAGGGCTATTTCGGACCAGGACTGCATGATTCGAGGGTAAAGGTGTGGTCGAGGCCATCCCGCCCCGACCCGGTCGAACCGGACTCGGACCCACCGTGCTACCCGGGTACGACCTGGGAAAACGAATGCGACGGCGGATGTCAATGATTGTCGTCTCACCGATCGATAACGCCGCGGCCGGGCGCGGCGCACCACGATTCGTCCCATCATCGGTCTCGACTTGTCGGTGGTTGCCGCTACGGTGGCGGCATGACGGTTCTCGGCGCAGTTTCCCTACCCCATCTGGCTCCCGAACAGCTTGCCGCAGTAAGCGATGCGGCCGAAAGCAGCGGCCTCGAGGAACTCTGGCTGTGGGAGGACTGTTTCTGGGGCGGGGCCATCGCCGCCGCCGCGACCGTACTCGCCCGCACCGAACGGGTGCGGGTCGGCATCGGCGTGATGCCGACCCCGCTGCGCAATGTGGCACTCAACGCCATGGAGCTCAGCGTGCTGCTGCGCGCGCATCCGGGCCGGTTACTGCCCGGTGTCGGGCACGGAGTGCAGGAGTGGATGGCGCAGATCGGCGCCCGCGTCGACTCCCCGCTCACGCTGATGCGCGAACAGCTGACGGCGCTGCGCGCGCTGCTCAGCGGCGAAAAGGTCAGCGTCAGTGGACGATACGTGCACCTGGACGAGGTGGCCCTCGCCTGGCCGCCCAGCACCCCCACACCCCTCATCGCCGCCGCCACCGGACCGAAGACGCTGCGGCTGTCCGGTGAATTCGCCGACGGCACCATCCTCACCTCCCGCACCGCACCGGAGGGTGTGCGCGCCGCCAAACAAATCATCGACGAGGGCGTCGCGAAATCGGGCCGCGCCCAACCACATCGAATCATCGTCAACGTCGACACAGTGACCGGCCCCGACGCCGCCGACCGGCTCACCCGCTGCCAACAGGGCCGCGAAGGTCAGCAACCGGGCGCGGGCGCCACCGGAGACGCCCAGTCGATCGCCGACGCCGTGCGGCGCTACGCGGAAGCCGGTGCCGACACCGTCGTGCTCCAACCCCCCGTCGACGACCCCGACCCGATCGAGTTCATCCGGTTCGTCGGGGCCGAGGTGCGGCCGCTGGTGGGCTGAGTTTCGGCTGCCGGGGTGAGTTCGGTAGGCGGGCACCGTGTTTCGTGAAGGATCACGTCAACTATCAGCCGGAGGAGTCGCGTCGACTGGGTAGCTGTGGGTTGGTGTTCCGGTTTTCCGCCTCGTTGGGGAGAATTCGGAGCGTCGGGTGCGTGCGACGGAACCGCCCAAGGTGGGCGCGGGTGCGTTGGTAGGCGGCGTTGCGGGCTCCGCCTCGGACCGGGGAGGAGTCGGTACGTCGAGTGCGTGGTCACGCTGCTACGACGACGGAATCGCCCGAGATAGGCGCGGAGTGCGTTTGGTGAGCGGCGCGGCGGCTGCGCACCACGGATGACGTTGTCCCCGCGTAGGTTTCAGCTTCTCGCGCGGTCAAACCTACAAGAAAGCCAGCCGCACCCCGTCCGCGGGCTCAACCCCCCGTACACCCAATGTTCGGTTCGAAGACGGGGTGCGGCGGCACCGGGACACGGCGTGACACGCCGACGATGGCGGCCGTGTCGTCCGACACGCCGTCACCAGCGAATTACCTACTGGTTCAAAGGGAAGCGCGACGGTACAGGCAAGGCGAGGACTAGCGTCGTCCGTGGTGCGAAGCCGTCGCCGCATGCCAACGCATTCCGCAACCCAGCTCGGGCGATTACGTCGTCGTAGCGGCGCGACCCACCGACCCAACACACCGATCCCTCCTGAACAGACCAGAATGCCAACGTCCCCGAGCCGCGACACACCCATCTCGGGCGAGCCGCTCGTCCTAACAACGCAACCAGGCACAAACGCACCCACCGATCCCTCCCGACTCGGCCAGAAGCATCCGAAGCCGAACCGAACTCCACGCGATGCAGCGAATTTCACAGCGGGCAGCGTGTTGGACGCGTAAGGCGGGCTCGGTCATGCGCCTTCTGTCGCGCGCGATCCGGCAGTGTGCGCAAAAGAACAATCGATGCGCCGATTCGGTTACGGCGGAACCGGATTCAGAACGCGGGCCAAGGGATGGGGCGGGCGGTGTCGGGGAACGGCATTATCGGCCGGTCCACCAGTGCCCGGGCCCGCGCGGCGAGCGCGTCGATCTCCGCGTCGGTGATGTGCCGGGACAGCGTGTCGGCGAGTTGGTTCGGCAGCGCCTTGGCGAAGGCGGCGATATCGGCGATCAGGTCCTCGCAGACAGGCTGACCGGCCCAACCCCACAGCACCGTCCGCAATTTGTATTCGCTGTGCAGACAGATGCCGTGGTCCACCCCGTACACCTGGCCGTCGACGCCCTCCAGCGCGTGCCCGCCTTTGCGGTCGGCGTTGTTCAACAGCACGTCGAGCACCGCCATACGCTGCAACCGCGGATCGTCCGCGTGGATCAGCGACACCTCGTTACCCGCCGCGTCCTGGGCGCGCAGCACCTCACGAAAACCATCGGGCACCGCACCGGCCGGGCACAGATCCACCAGATCCAGGCGATCGCCCTGATCGGTGTGATTGTCGGCGGCATCCACCCAGCGCTGCACCATGCCGGGCCCGAACGGACCGTCCCGCAGAATGGTTTCCGGAACAACCCCCCAACCCAACGCCTCCGAGATCAGATACGAGGCCACCTCGCGCCCGGCCAGGGTGCCGTCCGGGAAATCCCAGAGCGGCCGTTCCCCGCGCACCGGCTTGTACACCACCCGCAGCGGACCACCGGAATCCTCGATATCGCAGACCAGCGTGACATTGCTCGCGACGTTCACCCGACCGATCACCGTCAACTCACCGCTGTGGAACCGATCATCGGCCTGGGCCACCGATCACTCCTCTAGTTCGGCCGCGCCGAAGATATCTCCGCGCTTGTACCCGTTGGTGCGCACACACATATGCCCGCGCGCCGACAGCGGCTCCCCGCACAGCGGGCACGGCGGCCGCCCCGCGGCGATCACCCGCGCGGAGCGCAGCGCGAACTCCCTGGCCTGCACCGGCGTCAGGAATACCCGCACGGCGTCCGGGCCCTCCTCGGTGTCGTCGAGCACGACCGACTCGTCGACCTCGGTTTCGGTGATGGCGAGCAGTTCCACCACGACGGCGCCCGCGTCGGCGTCCCAGCCGAGGCCCATCGTGCCGACCCGGAACTCCGCATCGATCGGGGTGACCAGGGGCGCGTTATCGGTCACCTCGTCCGCCGGCGGCGGCACCGGTGCGCTGAAGCGGCGCGCGACCTCGTCCAGCAGTAACCCCATCCGATCGGCGAGCACCTTCACCTGCTGCTTTTCCAGCAGCACGCTCACGACCCGAGGTTCCTGCACGGCCTGCAGATAGAACGCGCGATCGCCCGGCTCACCGACGGTCCCGGCGACGAAACGATCGGGGGTGCGAAATACATGGATTGCTCGTGCCATCTGCACCTCCTGATACGTGACCCTGATCAACGACTACCCGCGGCGTACGGGTTCTACAACGCCGCTTATTCATTACAAGGAATCCGAGCGCTCCGCATTCCCATTATCCGCACCCGCGGCCGCTCCCAGCTCCCCGCCGGGAACCGGACCGGGGTCATCGGCCCGCCCCGGTGGGGAATCGGCAACGGCGCGTTGCGGTTTGATCGCCAATCCGGACAGATCGACGCCGGTGTCGTTGAGCCGCACCACATAGGGTGCGGTAGGGGTGTAGCGGACGACGCTCAACGAGGCCGGTTCCACCACGATCCGCTGGAAACCGTCCAGATGGATGCCGAGCGCATCGGCAAGCACCGCCTTGATCACATCGCCGTGCGTACAGGCCACCCACAGCACGTCACGCGAATGACGTTGGGCCAGTTCACGATCCGTCTCCCGGATGGCGGCGACCGCGCGGGTCTGCACCTGCGCGAGCCCCTCACCGCCCGGGAACGTCGCGCCGGAGGCGTGCCGCTGCACCACCTTCCACAGCGGTTCGTTCAACAGCTCCGCGATGGGCCGCCCGGTCCACTCGCCGTAGTCGACCTCGACGAGCCGGTCGTCGTAATCCGGTTCCAGCCCGAACTTCTCCGCCAGCGGCGCCACCGTTCGCTGACAGCGCAACAGCGGCGAGGCCGCGATGTGCTCGATGGGCAGTTCGGCGAGCCGGTCGGCCACGCCCCGAGCCTGCTCCGCGCCGCGGTCGGTGAGGTCGACGCCGGCGCTGCGGCCGGCGAGGGTGCGGGCGGTGTTCGACGTCGACACACCGTGCCGCAACAAAATCACCGTCATACGGCCAGCCTAATCGGCGCTGCCGGGCGGAGCCCGCCCGTAGACCCGCGCACGGCCGGAGCGAATGCGGAGGTACGCCTCGTGCCACCGCCGGATCGAGTCTGCCCGCGGACCGCGCCCGCTGCGGCCCGAGCCGCCGCTGCATCTCGGCAGTCCACGCAAATCCGCCCGAACGAATCCGGTCCGCAGTCCATGGCGCACCCGGTTCGCCCGAGAGGCATTCCTCCGGTCGCGCTCATGTGGCCGACACCGTTCCGGTCGCGAGCAGGCCCATGACGGTCAGCCCGAGCAGGATGCGGTAGCCGACGAACCAGCCGAGGCTGTGGTCGGCGACGAAGCGCAGCAGCCAGGCGATGGAGGCATAGCCGACGCTGAACGCGACGATGGTCGCGACGATCAACTGCGGACCGCTCGCGTTCAGGCCGTCGCCGGCGGGCGCGAACGCGTCCGGAATGCTGAACAGGCCGGAGGCGGTGACCGCCGGAATCGCGAGCAGGAACGAAAACCGCACGGCCGCTTGCCGAGTCAGCCCGGCGAACAATCCGGCCGACGAGGTCGCCCCGGATCGGGAGACACCGGGGATGAGCGCCAGACACTGCGCCAAGCCCATGACCAGCCCGTCGCGGGTGGTGAGCTGCTCGATCGGGCGCTGTTTGCGCCCATAGTATTCGGCGGCCGCGATGACCAGCGCGAACACGATCAACATGGTGGAGATCAACCACAGGTTGCGCGCTCCGGTGCGGATCTGGTCCTTCAGCAGGAACCCGAGCACGCCGATGGGGATGGTGGCGATGATCACATACCAGCCGATGCGGTAGTCGAGTTCGCGCTGCGCGTCCAGGTCGGCGTATTCGCGCGGGTCGGTGATCACCGGAAGTTTCGTGGTGACCCGGTCGCTCAGCGGAACCGTTTCCCGACTGCGCAGCCTGCTTCCCACTCCGGCGAACCAGGCGAGCACGATGCGCCAGATGTCCTTGGCGAAGTACACCAGAACCGCGGCCTCGGTGCCCAGCTGGGTCACCGCCGTGAACGACGCGCCCGCATCGTCACCGAAACACACCGCCGACACGATGCGCAGGTGGGCCGAGGAGGAGATCGGCAGGAATTCGGTGAGCCCCTGCACCAGACCGAGTACCAGCGCCTGCACCCACGTCATCGCCGTGCCCGTCACACACCCTCCTGCTCATCGCGCCCGAAAATTCCGTTCCGACTGGGCAATTGGTCCGCGCGGGGACGCGCGAAACCGGCACTCGCCGCAATCACGCAGCGACAGTACAGTGTCGGCCCGGCGCGCTGCGCGGGGCGGGACAAGTACGGCCGGGCGCGGGCTCTCGTCAGACCTCGTCCAGCAGCGCCATTCAGGCCAGCGCCTCGCACAGGAGCTCGGCCCGGCACAGACTGTCGTCAGGCTTCGCTCGGCAGCGCCTCCAGGCGAGCGCCTCGCACGGGAGCTCGGCCCCGCGCGGGCTGTCGTTAAGGCTCCGCCCGGCAGCGCCCTTTAGGCTTGGCGCCGTGACGAATGCGCGGACGCGGTGATGGAACAGCGAACGGTCGGCCGCAGCGGCCTACGGGTGTCGCGGATCGGGTTGGCGACCCACACCTGGGGATCGCAGACCGACGCCGACGACGCGGCCGGGCAATTGGTGGCCTTCGCCGAGGCGGGCGGCACCCTGGTGGACACCTCCCCCGCCTACGCGGGCGGTGCGGCCCAGGGGATACTCGGCGACCTGCTCACCGATCTCGTCCCGCGCGACGAATTGGTGCTGAGCGGTTGCGCGGGCGTCACCCCGCCGGTCGAGCCGCCGCTCGACGGTCCCCCGCCGCTGCGCCCGACGGTCGACGCGTCCCGGCGCGCCATGCTGCGCCAGCTCGACCAGACACTGGCCGACCTGGGCACCGACTACCTCGATATCTGGAATGTCGCGGTGTGGGATCCGGGAACGCCGCTCGACGAGGTGGCCGCGACCTTGGACGCCGCGGTGCGTTCGGGGCGGGTCCGCTATGCCGGGGTGCGCGGCTACTGCGCCTGGCAGCTGGCCAGCATCGCCGCGCTGGCGCCGATCACCGCGGCGCAGACCCAGTATTCGCTGCTGGCGCGCGCCGCGGAACTCGAATTCGTCCCCGCCGCAGCGCATCACGGCGTCGGGGTGATCGCGTCGGCACCCCTCGCCGGCGGCATCCTCACCGGCAAATACCGCGACGGCGTTCCCGCTGATTCGCGGGGCGCCGACGAGGCGACCGCCGCCGAGATCCGGCATCGGCTCGACGAACGCGCGACCCGGGTGGTGGACGCGGTGGTCACCGCCGCGGACGGGCTCGGCACCTCACCGCTGGCGGTCGCGCTGGCCTGGATCCGGGACCGGCCCGGCATCGCGAGCATGATCGTCGGCGCCCGCGATATCGGGCAGCTCACCGGGGTGTTGGCGGCGGAGACGCTGGAATTGCCGCGCGCCATCGCGGCCGCGCTGGACGACGTGAGCGCGCGCACAGAATGAGAGAGGCTAGCCTTTCCTGCATGAGTTACTGCGGTGACCGAAGAGCGGTATGGGTGCGGCTATGAGTGGCCGCACGGCAGAACGGATCTCGCGGGGCGAACGGCCGCGCACCACCGGCGGCTCGCTCGTGGGCACTCGAATCGTCAAGCGCCGGAAAGGATTCGCGCGCGTCGTAGTCGCCGCGCTGGCGGTGACGCTCGCGCTCGGCACGGTCGCGTGCGGCGGCTCTAACGGCCCCACCGCCGACGGGCAGCGCGGGCACACCACTGCGAAACTCGACAGCCTCGACCCTGTGCCGATCGGACCCGAGCCGACACCGACGCTGCCGGTGACGGTGCACTCCTTCGACGGCTCGCATGTCACGGTGACCGACGCGAGCCGCATCGTCGCCGTCGACCAATACGGCACCCTCGCGCAGACCGTGTACGCGCTCGGCCTGGGCCAGAAGCTGGTCGGCCGCAGCTCGCGCGCCAATTTTCCGGCCGTGCAACATGTTCCGAACGTCGCGGGCGGCAACGGCGCGCTGAATATGGAATCGCTGCTGGCGCTGCGTCCTTCGGTATTTCTCACCGATACCGTCACGGCCACACCGCAATTGCGCGACCAGCTGCGCGCCACCGGCGTGACGACCGTGTACTTCGACCCGTCGCGCACCATGGACGCGGTCGGCCCGCAGATCCAGGCCGTTGCCTACGCGCTCGGCGTGCCCGACGCCGGAAAAGCGTTGGCGCAGCGCACCCGTGACGAGATCGCCGCGGCCACCGCTGGCATCCCGAAGCACGACCAGTCGTTGAAGATCGCGTTCCTGTATCTGCGCAGCACCGCGATCACGTTCATCTCGGGACCGAATTCCGGTGCCGACGCGTTGATTTCGGCGCTCGGCGCGACCGACGCCGGTACCGCCGCCGGACTGAAGGAACCGTTCACCAGCATCACCAGCGAGGCGATGATCGGCGCCGCACCCGATGTGCTGCTGGTGATGACCGATGGGCTCGACTCCATCGGCGGCGTCGACGGTCTGGCGAAAATCCCCGGTGTCGCCCAAACTCCGGCCGGACGCAACAAACGCGTCGTCGATATGTCCGATACCGTGCTGCTCGGCTTCGGACCCAATACCGGGCGGGTGGTCGCGGCCCTCGGACAGGCCGTCTACGGCGGCAAATCCGCATGATCGAGCCCGCCGATTCCCCGACCGTCGGCACGAAAGACGCGGCAGCGGAACCGCATTCGATGCCCGGCGGTGTCACGCCGCGGCGCGGCATCTTCCGGGGAAGGTCGAAGACGACGCTGGTATTCGCCGGGGCGATCATCGCGCTGGTGGTGCTGGCGCTGGCCTCGGCGGCGATCGGGCAGGTGCCGACCACACCCGCCGAGGTGGCGGGCAGCGTGCTGCACCGGATCGGACTGGACTGGGGGCCGCTGCCCGCGCATCCGGCCGGTGAGGTGACGCTGTGGCAGGTGCGGTTCCCTCGGGTGGTGCTTGCGATACTCGTCGGCGCGGCGCTGGCGACGGCCGGTGCGCTGCTACAGGGCGTATTCGCCAATCCCCTTGCCGAGCCGGGGGTTATCGGCGTTTCGGCGGGCGCCGCGGTCGGGGCGGGCACGGTGATCGTGGTCGGCGGCGCGTTCGTCGCGGCCTGGTCGGTGGCGGCGACCGCCTTCGCCGCCGGTCTGCTGACCACGCTGCTGGTCTATCTGCTGTCCCGATCCAACGGGCGCACCGAGGTGGTGACGCTGGTGCTCACCGGCGTCGCGATCAACGCGTTCGCGGGCGGATTGATCGCCTTTTTGCTGTTCGTCGCCAGCCCGGCCGCGCGCGATCAGATCGTGTTCTGGCAGTTGGGCAGTTTGAACGGCGCCTCATGGGAGGCGGTCGGGGTGGTCGCGGTGCTGTGCGCGGGCGGGCTGCTCGCCGCGGTGCTCATCGCGCCGCGGCTGGACCTGCTCGCGCTCGGCGAATCGGCGGCCCGCCACCTCGGCGTCGACGTGGAACGCCTGCGGCGCGCGGTGATCCTGGTGGTCGCGGTACTCACCACCGCGGGCGTCGCGTTCACCGGCATCATCCTGTTCGTCGGCCTGATCGTGCCGCATCTGGTGCGCATCCTCGTCGGCCCCGGCCACCGGGTGCTCATCCCGCTCAGCGCGATCGTCGGCGCGGTCGTCCTCCTGACCGCCGACGTCTGCGCCCGCTCCCTGGTCAGCAACGCCGACCTACCCCTTGGCATGCTCACCTCACTCATCGGCGGCCCATTCTTCTTCTGGTTGCTGCGCCGCACCCGCTCCCGAGCGGGAGGATGGGCATGAGCCCCGGAACCGCACCACACCGCATCCGACCGCGCGGGCACTTCGACCTCGGCCACGTCGGAAAGGCGTGCCCCGGAACGGAACTCGAGCGCGTCGGCGACATTCGAGCGCACGGCTTCGGATCCGACTCGGACCACATCGGAAAGACCAGCCCCACAGCAGAATCCCAACGCGTGGACGGCATCCGAACGCACAGCTTCGAAGTCAACTCGCACCGCATCGGAAGGCTCGATCCCACCACGCAATTCCAGCGCGTGGACGGCATCCGAGCACATGGCTTCGGATCCGACTCGGACCACATCGGAAAGACCAGCCCCACAGCGGAACTCCAACGCGTGGACGGCATCCGAACGCACGGCTTCGCAACAGCATTCGAGTGCGCCGACGGCGCTCGAGCACACAGATGCGGACTCGACGTGAGCCACGACGGAAAGGTCGGTCCCGCAGCGGCATTCGAGCGCGCCGACGGCGCGGGCGACATTCGGGCGTGTGGAGCCGGTGATGATGATCAAGCGGACCGGGTGGCGGGCAATGGTTTCGACTTGATCTACATCGGAAAGGTCGGTCCCGCAGCGGCGTTCGAGTGCGTCAGCGGCGCGGACGACATTCGGGCGCACGGCTTCGGATTCGACTCGAGCCACATCGCAGAGATCAGTCCCACAGTGGAACTCGAGCACGTCGGCGAAATTCGAGCGCGCGACTTCGGATTCGACTCGGACCAAATCGAAACGATCAACCCCACAGCAGAACTCGAGCCCGTCGGCGACATTCGAGCGCACGGCATCGAATTCAACTCGGACCGCGTCGGAAGGCTCGATCCCACAACGCAATTCCAGCGCATGGACGGCATTCGAGCGCGCGACTTCGGATTCGACTCTCGCCACATCGGAAAGATCAGTCCCACAGCGGAACTCCAGCGCGTCGACGACCTTCGCGCGCACGCCTTCGAATTCAACTCGGACCACATCGGAAAGCTCGATCCCACAGCGCACTTCCAACGCGTGGATGGCATTCGAGTGCGTGACTTCGGAGGTGGTGGTGATCGGCGTTTGGCAGGTGCTCGCACGGCCCAGGTGGCGGGCGGTGGTCCGGTGCGGGGGTCGTGGCCGATTCCGGGCGGGGGTGTGCGGTGAGTGAGGTTCGGCGGATGTTCGTGCGGTCGCATTCGGTGCCGACGCGGCCCGAGCGGGGGGCGGTGACGTTGCGGGCGAGCGGGCTCGGGGTCGAGCGGGGTTCGCTGCGGGTGCTCGACGGGGTCGAATTCGCGGTGGCCGCAGGGGAAATCGTCGCGTTGGTCGGGCCGAACGGGGCGGGTAAGTCGACGCTGCTGGCCGCGCTCGCCGGGGAGCTGACGCCGAGCGCGGGTGTGGTGGAACTCGACGGTCGCTCGCTCGCGCACTGGTCGCCGCTGGATATGGCGCGGCGGCGCGCGGTGCTGCCGCAGAGTCACACCGTCGGATTCCCGTTCACCGCACGGGAAGTCGTCGCGATGGGGCGCGCGCCGTGGCAGCGCACCGAACTGCGCGAGCGCGATACCGAGCGGATCGCCGCGGCCATGGCCGCCGCCGATGTGGAACATCTTGCGACGCGGCCGTTTCCGGCGCTTTCCGGTGGTGAACGCGCTCGCGTCGCCTTGGCCAGGGTGCTCGCGCAGGACACCGGCACCCTACTGCTCGACGAGCCGACCGCCGCACTGGATCTCGGCCATCAGGAGTCGGTGCTGCGCCTGGCCGCCGAGCGCGCCGCGGCCGGGGCCGCCGTCGTGGTCGTGCTGCACGATCTCGGGCTGGCCGCCGCGTACGCCGACCGCGTCGCCGTCCTCGAATCCGGCCGGATCGCCGCCGACGGCCCGCCCCGCCAGGTGCTCACCACCGAACTCCTCACCCGCGTGTACCGCCACCCCGTCGAGGTACTCGACCACCCGGTCACCGGCGCCCAACTGGTCCTCCCGGTCCGCCGCTGACCAACCCGGACTGGGTGCGCCGCTCCCCGGCCCGCCGCTGACCTCACGGACCGCATGTGCCGCTCAGTCCGCCGCTGATCAACCCGGATCGCGTGCGCCGCTGCCCCCGGTTCGCCGCAGACCTCCCGCACCGCGTGCGCCCCTCAGTCCGCCGCAGACCAACCCGGATCGGGTGTGCCGCTACCCCCGGTCCGCCGCTGACCATCCGCATCGCGTGCGCCGCTCCCCGGGAGTCCTCGACAGTCCGATCTCACCTGTCCCACAACAGGTTGCTCACGGATGTCGCCGCGCGGAAAGACTTTCCGACGGTCAGGCCGCCTGATGCAGTTCGACGACATTCCCATCGGGATCCTGGACGAACGACTGGAGACCTCGACCTATCGGAGCAGGGTCGGACACCGCCGCCCCGTCGCGCTCCGCCTGATCCAGGCCGGTGGTCGAATCCATCCCGCAACTCCCTCGCCAACCTGGCGGGGAGACCCGAAAACCATTACCCGCCAAGGCATCCGCGTTCCGGACGGGAATCACTCACCGACCCGCTATCGTATCCCGTCCGGAAATCTCCGGCCCGTCGTTCGCCACGATGAAGTGCCGAGGCTCACGCCTGCCGCCAGACCAGGCGCAGCATCGCGTTCACGCCCCACAGGGCGAAGAACACCAGGCCCGCTATCGGCGAGAAGGCGAGGCCGATCAGCAGTGCCGCCAGGCCGAACCAGGCGATTTCGAGTGCGGCGCGGGCGGTTCCGCGCAGCGGGTAGCGAGCGTTGCGGCCGCCGCCCGCACCGAACAGCGACCAGGTGACGATGAAGACCGCGGGTGCGGCGACGGCCGCGCATACGCGGACCGCTATCGGCGCCGACAGCGTGCAGCCCCAGCCGATCGCACCGGCCAGCACGCACACTTCCAAGATGAACATCAGGCCCAGGTTGGCGCCTTTGAGCACACGCATCGTCAATCCCTCTCGCGAGTGCCAAGTGTCGCACCGCGACCGGCGATCCGCCGCCTGGGGAGCGAATCAGTCAGCGCCACACCAACTTCAGTACGGCCGGGGTGAGCAGCAGCCGGATGACGGTGGCGTCGAGCAGCAGCGCCGCGATCATGCCGTACGCGATGTATTTCATCAGCACCAGATCGGAGAAGCCGAACGCCCCGGTCACCACGATGAGTATCGCCGCGGCGGAGGTGATGACGCCGCCGGTGTGCGCGATCCCGTAGCGGATCGCCTCCGGCGCCGCCGCCCCGTTCTCGCGCGCCTCCGCCATCCGGGACAGCAGGAAAACCTCGTAGTCGGTGGATAATCCGAACACCACGGTCACGATCAACGCCAGCACCGCGAACATCAGCGGGCCTGCCGTGAAATGGAATATCCCCGCCCCGTGCCCCTCGACGAAGATCCAGGTCAGCACGCCCATGGTGGCCACGAGGCTCAACCCGCTCATCACAACGGCCTTGACCGCCAACACCATCGAGCGGAACGCCAGCCACATCATCAGCAGCGCCGTCACCACCAGGATCGCCACCAATAGCGGCAACCGATGCAGCAGCCCGTTGATGCTGTCGCGTTCCAGCGCGGGCACCCCGGCCACCATCACCCGAACCCCCGGCGGTTGCGGGATCGCGCGCAGCGCGGCGATCACCCGGTCGGCGTCGCCGCGGTGCACCAAACCCGCTTGCAGGACGTTGATTCCGCGCGTCGTCGGGACGGACTGATCGAATCGCCCGGTGAGCCCGGGTATTCGGCTCGCGGCGTCCCGGATGTCGCCGAGCTGCCGCGAATCCGCGCCCACCACAACCAGTTTCAGAGGTTCGGTGCGGAAGCTGGGAAACAGCTCGTCGAAGCGCTCCTGTGCGATCCGCGCCGGATTCTCCTGGGACAGATAGCGTTCGCTGATCCCGCCGAATTCGATATCGCGCAGCGGCAGGCTGAGCAGCAACAGTCCGAGCACGATCGGCACCACCACCAGCAGCGGTCTGCGCATCGCCCGCAGCGCGAGCCGGGAGAAGAAGCCCGCGTCGATCTGCGCCTCGGTCTTGCTGCGGGAGAACCGTTTCCAGCCGAGGAAGTCGATTCGATGGCCGATGATGCTCAGCACCGCGGGCAGCGCGGTCACCGAGAGCACCGCGGCCAGCAGCACCGAGCTGATCCCGCCGTAGGGCACCGAGCGCAGCACGCCGTTGGGGAAGATGAACAGCGCCCCGAGGCTGATCGCGATGATCGCCGCCGAGAACAGCACGGTGCGCCCGGCGGTGGCCACCGTGCGCGCCGTCGCCTCCTCGACGGTGTGCCCGGCGGCGAGTTCCTCGCGGAATCTGGTGACGGTGAACAGTCCGTAATCGATCGCCAACCCCAGACTCACCAAAGTGACTACGGCACTGGCGAATACGTTGACCTCGATATGGTCGGTCAGCACCCGCATCAAACCCTGGGTGCCGAGCACGGTGAGCCCGCCGATGAGCACCGGCAGCAGCGCCCCGACCACCCCGCCGAAGACGAAGTACAGCAGCACCGCGACGATCGGCAGCGCGATCACCTCGGCGCGGTGGATATCGTTCTGCATACCGGTGTTGATGCCCTCGACGACCGGCTGCAATCCGACCAACTGCACCGTGGTGCCGCCGGGGCCGCCGCCGGGCCGTCCCGCGCCGAATTCCGGTTTCACCGCGAGGTAGTTCTCCACCACGGCGGTGCCGCTGCCGCGCAGTCCGACGCTGGCGAACGCGTGCTGTTTGGTGGCGTCGGCGGCGTTCCCGGCGAACGGGCTGTCCCAGTAGCTGTCGATCTTCAGGATCCGATCCGGGTGCGCCGCAAGCAGTTTCGCCAAAGAGCCGGTGACGGCGGCGCGGACCGCCGGATCGTCGACGGTGGCGCCGGGCGGCGCGGTGTACAGCAGGATGACATCGCTGTCGGTGTCGCGGCCGAAGGTGCTGTCGGCCAGTTTCGACGCGGCCACCGATTCGCTGCTCTCGTCGAACCAGCCCTCCTGGGTGTAGCGACCGGACAGGTCCCGCCCGTACCAGGCGGAGGCCAGCACCGCCAGCACGAAGACGGCGAGCACGAGGTACCGGCGCCGGTGGATGAACCGCCCCCACCGTAGGGATCCGGAGCTGAGCATCTCAGCCGCAGGCCGGGGTGTGGTAATCGGCCGAGCGCAGGATGCCGCACAGGTCCGAACGGGAGATCTTCCAGCGGTCGTCGAGGTAGATGAAGTGCACGACGGTGGTGCGCACGTTGGCGCCGGTGCCGTCCTTGTCCAGGCGCATGGTCGCGGTCAGGGTGCCGTCGTGGTTGTCGAACACCGGGTCGGTGACGCCGTATATCGCCTTCGGATTGTCGTGCATCGCCTTGTACATATCGGGGATGGCGTCGCGGAACGCCTCGCCGTCCTCGATCAGCGCGGTGCGTTCGCTGTCGGGCAGCGACGGATCGAGCGCCCGCTTGATCTGGCTGTCGAGTTCGGCGGCGGTCGGCAGCGGATGCCGGGCGGCGCTGGACGCGGCGGCCGCCGAACTGGACAGGGAGGCGTTGGCCGAGGAACGGGCCGCCGCCACCGACGCCTCGTCCTCCCCTTTACCGCAGGCCGCGGTGAGCAGCAGAGCGGCGGCCAGGGCTGGTAGCGCGCGGCGCATGGCGAAAGAAGTGGTTGGCATCACCATCTACATACCATCGATCACGGCGCTGATCCGGCCCAGCAGCGCCCGGACCGTCGTCACGTCGCGGTCGGCGGTGGCCGCGACGACCGCCGCGTCCGGAATCATGTCGCGCACCAGCGCGATCACGCTGCGCTCGTCGTCGAGGTCGATATCGGTGGCGGGCGCCTGGGCCAGCGCGACGATATCGTCGGGCCCCGGCACCTCGATGTCCAGATCGGCGCGGTAGAGCTCCAGTTCCACGATGCCGCGCACGGTGCGGAAGGCGAACGGCCTGCCATCGGCCGCGGTGCCGAACCCGTGGGCGTAGGGACCAACGGTGATGTCATCGATGGCAAACCCCGATGGATGGTCGGCTTTCAACCGGATCTCCCTGACTTGGACACTGATTCAACTCAACGGTAACCCCGATCACCGACATTCCGGGTCCGGCGGGCCGGGCCGGGGGTCTGTCGCCAGCCCCGCGGACCACCGGCGTTCGGCATCATGGTCAGATGATGGTGTTGCGGTTGTTGCGTCGGTAGAAGGAGTTCGGTGGATGCGCCTTGACGGCAGTGTTCGGTTGGCGCTCTCGGGGCCCGTCACCCGTCCCCGGGTCTCCCTCCCCCGCGGCATATTCGCGAGCGCGCTGGCGCTGGCACTGCTCACCGGCTGCTCATCCAAACCGGGCAGCGACGACATGCAGACCCGCGATCCGGCGACGGCCGCCGCCGCGCCCGCGGCGACCACCGCACCGGCGGGCCGGGTGCTGCCGGTATCGCTGCCGGTCTCCGCGCTGCTCGCCGACGCAGGCACCGGACAGTTGGCGGCACTGGACGGCGCCACCCTCGCCCTGGTCGACCCCACCGTCGAACCACCCGCCGTGCGCACGGTCGCGCTGCCCGCGAAGGCTGCGAGCCTGGCCCAGGGCACGCCGGGCCAGATCCTGGTCGCCGCGCCGAACCGGATCCTGCGGGTGGATGTCGCCACCGCCTCGATCGGCGAGGTGGCGGTGGACGGTGACGCGCGCTCGGTGCTGCGGCAGGGCGACGGCTCGCTGCTGGTGGGCACGGCCGACGGCAAGGTGCGCACCATTGATCCGGATAACAAAGTGCGCCAAACGATTTCGGGTCTCGCCTCGGCCGACGGGCTGGCCGCCGCTGGAGACAAGGTGGCCGTACTGGACCGCCGCCAGTCCTCGCTGACCCAGGTAGAACTCGGAAAAGGCCGCCTCGGGCTGGCGCTGCGCGCGGGCGACGGCGCGACCAATCTGATCGGCGACACGCAGGGCCGCCTCATCGTCACCGACACCGCGGACGGGGAACTGCTGGTCTACACGCCGGGACCGCTCGTACTGCGCCAACGGTTCCCGGTAAGATCATCTCCTTACGCGCTTGCCTACGATCAACGGTCCGACACCGTGTGGGTGACGTGCACGCAGAGCAACGAGGTCGCCGGATTCGATCTGTCGACGGGTATACCGAAGGAAGTGGGACGTTATCCAACGGTCCGGCAACCGAATTCGGTGACCATCGATCAGCGCACCGGCGATCTGTTCGTCGGATCCGCGACCGGGGACGGGCTACAGCGGATCCGCGCGGACGAGCGGAAGAGAGGGCAGTGATGGCGGCGCCGAAACCCACGAAGGTGCGGAAACCGCGCTCGACGCTACCGAGCGGTTGGGAGACCTCCAGTGAGGATTACGAATACGTCCCACTACGACTACCACCCGATGTCAACCGGGTGACGGCGTCGATGCGCCTCACCATCCAGGCCGAATTCGGCGGCTGGGAGTTGTCCCGCGTGCGCGCGTACACCGACGGCAGCAGGCGGGTGCTGCTGCGGCGCCGAAAAACCGCGGCCGATCCGACCCAGCCGGCGCATGAGGCGTCGCAGCCGGAAGCGGGGATGTGAATCCGATGTACGCACTGCTGCTGCGCCTGATGTTCCTGCTGCCGCCGGAACGCATCCACCATCTCGCATTCGCCGCGATGAAGTTCGCCGGCTGGTTCCCGCCGCTGCGGTGGGTCGCGACCCGGCTGCTCGTCGCCGACGATCCGATCCTGCGCAATACCGCGTTCGGCGTCGATTTCCCGGCGCCGCTCGGTTTGGCGGCCGGCTTCGACAAGGATGCGGGCGGCGTGGATGCCTGGGCCCCACTGGGTTTCGGATTCGCCGAGATCGGCACCGTCACCGCGCAGGCGCAGCCGGGCAATCCGGCGCCGCGGCTGTTCCGGTTGCCCGCCGATCGCGCGCTGATCAACCGGATGGGGTTCAACAATCACGGCGCGGAGCAGGCGGCGCGGCGGTTGCGCCGCAGGCGCGCGGGCGGCGTGCCGATCGGCGCCAACATCGGTAAGACCAAGATCGTCGAACCCGCCGACGCCGCAGGCGATTACGCGATCAGCGCGGCGCTGCTCGGCCCGCTCGCCGATTTCGTCGTGGTGAACGTCAGCTCCCCCAACACGCCCGGCCTGCGCGATCTGCAGGCGGTCGCCTCGCTGCGGCCGCTGCTGCAGGCGGTGCTCGATGAAGTACAGGTGCCGGTGCTGGTGAAGATCGCGCCCGACCTGTCCGACGACGATATCGACGCCGTCGCCGATCTGGCCGTCGAACTCGGCCTGGCCGGAATCGTCGCCACCAACACCACCATTCGCCGCGACGGCCTGCGCACCGATCCCGCCGAGGTGGCGGCGATGGGCGCGGGCGGGCTGTCCGGTCCCCCGGTCGCCGACCGCTCGCTCGAGGTGCTGCGCAGGCTCTACCGCCGCGTCGGCGATCGGCTGGTGCTGATCTCCGTCGGCGGTATCGAAACCGCCGACCAGGCGTGGGAGCGCATCCTCGCCGGGGCCACCCTGCTGCAGGGCTTCACCGGATTGATCTACGGCGGACCGTTCTGGACCCGCCGCATCCACCGCGGGCTCGCGGAACGCCTGCGCGCCAACGGGTATCGCAGCATCGCCGAGGCGATCGGCGCGGAGCACGCCGCGCACGCCTGACGGGCACCCTCCGCACGCCCGACGCGGTTCGCGCAAAGCCCTCGGTTGCTCGCGCATGCAATCGCCCCCGCGCGAGGCCGATCGCTGTGCGCGAACCGCGTCGGGAGCTCATCGGTGGTGGGCATACGGCAGGTCGATGACTCGGTGCCGGTCGATCCTCGGTTGCGCGGCAACAGCTTCGGTCTGCATGCGCGCGGCGATTCGCTTGGCCAGCAGGATGATCGCGTGGTCGCGCAGCAGCCCCAGCCGGTCGGCACAGTCGTCGATTCTGGCCAGCTGCATGCGGTCGTGCACCCGGTCCGGATCGCTGAGCAGTTCGTCGAGTTCCATTCCGGCCGTTGCCTGTTCGCGGGTCAGGCGCCGGTCCGGCAGCCAGCTCAGCCGCCAGGCCCGGTCGGTGCCGGGCGTATCCCTGGCCGCCCATTCCGGGGTGATATCGCTGATGATCGTGGATTCGGTGGTGTAGAGGGTCATGGCGACCTCCTCTGGTTCAGCACGATGACCGCCTGCTGCAGCACGAGCCGCAGCAGGCCCGCGCACCGGGCCGCCCGGGCGAGCCGCAGCTCGTCGAGTTCGAAATCCGGTGTGCCGTGGATGATCTCGGCAAGTTCGAGTCCCGCGCGGGCCTGCTGTTCGGTGAGCAGCCGGTCCGGCAGCCAGCTCAGCCGCCAGGCGCGGACCCATTGATCGGTCAGGCGATCGGCCCGCTCCGGGGTCAGATCGCTGGTCATGTATTCGTCGGCGAATTCGAGAGCCATGGGCGCTCCCCTCGTGGTGCCGCTGCCTGCGTCCGCCCTGGGTGGCGGAGCCGGATGACCTTTCATCACCAGACCCTCCCGATTCTGGTGTGGCGGGAACCGCCCGAAATCAGTGTGGCATTTGACATCCCACAGGGTCAATGAATGTCTTTTGCCGTGACACCTTGGGAATTGACAGTTCCTGCCGCCGTTAAACCCGTTCCGGCGGCGGATAAATACGGAACTCGGTGCGCGGGGCCCGATCCCGAGAAACACTCCTATGCTGGTGGGGGCCAGCGACGTACCAGCTAGGGGGAAGGCGCGCATGACCCCGCGAAAGTCAGGCGGCTACACGGTGATCGGCGACGCGGTGGTCGACCACCTCTACCGGACCGACCGGTTGCCTTCCGAATCTCTACCCGCCCGTGGGCGATTCACCAGCAGCGTCGGCGGCCGGGGACTCAACTGCGCGGTTGCCGCGGCCCGGCTCGGCCTGCCGGTGCGGTTGATCGCCGCCGTCGGCGACGACGAGGCGGGCAGGCGGATCCTGGCGTATCTGCGGCGCGAGGGCGTCGACACGGATTTGGTGAAAGTCGTTCCGGGAGAACCGACTCCGGTCGACGCGCTGATCGTCACCAGCAGCGGCAGCACCGGCGCCATCGCACACCGGGACGAGGCGGTGCGGCTGCGCGAGGAGGACATCACCACCCCGGCCGCCCGCGAGGCGATCACCTCCGCCGCCGCCGTGCTGATCACCTTCGAACCGCCCGCGCTGGTCATCGAGCAGGCCATCCGGATGGTGCACGCGACACCGCATCGCCCGTGGCTGCTGGTGCAGCCCACCCCGCCGATCGGCATGCTCAGCTACTTCCGGCGCTACCTCGCCACCATCGACTTTTTGGTCGGAACCCGCGCCCAGCTCGGCACCCTGGTCCCCGGTTGCGCACCGTCGGCCGATTTCGACGCCGAGATCGCGCCGTGGCTGCTCGGCCACGGCGTCCGGTATGTCTGCGCCGTCGAGGGACTCGCCTGCCGGGTCCGCTTCGCCGGACCGGCGCTCGACATTCCCCGGCCCGCCGCGGCGGTGCTGGCCGAAACGCCCGGCGCGCGTTCGGCTTTCCTCGCCGCGCTGGCGCACCGGCTGATCCGGTCCGGACGTCCCGGACGTGCGGATTTCGTATTCGCCACCGCGGCGATGGCGGCGAGCCAGTCGTTCGGCGAGCTGCCCGACGCTATGCCGGTGGCAGACAGGATCAATCGGATCCTGGCACTGCCCAGCGACGCCGAGCCGACGCCGGAGATCGTCTGAAACGGTCGGCGGCGCAGCACGTTTCACCGACCGCGTCATTTGCCGCCAGGTCGGGTCAATTGCCGCGATATAGTGGTAATTGACGATTCCCTATTCGGTGAACCTGGTGAATGCGGTCTATCCTGAGCCGCGGCGCAATGCGGCAGTGACGACCACACGGAGGCATGGCATGGTCCCGCAGGACTCGGGCACGGTTGCCATCCGCAATATCCTCACCCGGCTGTGCAAACGCTCGGGCCTGAGCTCGGATCGCCTGCGCACCACCGAGATCGATGTCAAACCGCTGCTGGAACTGCCCGCAGTGCGCCGCTACGCCGAGTCCGAGGGCATAGACCCCGCCGAGGCGGTGCTGCCGGTGGTCCGCGAGCTGGCCCGCAAACTCGGCCCGACCAACCGGGTGATCGCCGACGCCGAACTCACCCTCGGCCTGCTCCGCGAAACAGATTGCACCGGAATCGATTTCGATCAGCTCTACGCTGCGGACCTGGGCGAGCGGCGGGCGTATCTCACCGACAACTGGCGCGGCCTGCACGAGGCCGTCGCGGCCGAACACATTCCGCCCGCACCGACGGTCCGCTCACTGCGCGCCACCCCCGAGCGGCGGGCCTTCACCGCGCTCGCCGGACTGCTCGCGCTCGACTCGGGATATCCGGCCGTCGGCGTGGAAGCCGCCACCGCGCCGCTCAATTCGGGTGCGGCGGGTGTCGTCACGGTGGTCGGCGAGGCCGTGATCTACCACATCTACCGGGTCGACGATATTCCCCGGGCCGGGGCCGCGATCGCGGGCCGGTTCGACGACCACCCCGGCGGCAAGGGACTCAACCGGGCCATCGCCGCCGCCCGGCTCGGGCTGCGGGTGCGGTTGGCCTGCGCGATCGGCGACGACGCCGGCGGGCGCCGGATCCTCGACCTGCTGCGCGGCGAACACGTCGACCATTCGCTGATCCGGACCGTCACCGACGCGCCGACACCGGTGAGCGCGATGATGGTGACCCGCACCGGAACCGCGGCCCTGATCACCGCAACCGACCAACGCATCCGGATCGACCCGCGCGACCTGGCGCTGCACGACGCCCTCGCCACCTCCGACGTGGTGATCCTCACCTTCGGCGGGCAACCCATCGAAATGGTCGAGCGGGTACTCGAATTGATCCGGCAGATGCCGAATCCGCCACTGCTGGTTGTCCATCCGGCGCCGCGAGTCGAGCAACCGCAGTACCTGATCCCCTACTTCGGCGTCATCGACTACCTGATCGGCACCCGCGCCGAACTCGCGGATCTGCTGCCCGCCACGTTCTCCGGATACGACGCCACCGACGCCCGACGCGATTTCGACACCGATACCGCACCCCGCCTGCGCGCCCTCGGTGTCGCGACGGTCTGTGCCATCGAGGGTTTCGCCTGCACCGTGCGCTCCGACGATGTGAACCTCGACATCGCCCGCTCCCCCGTCGCGCTGCTGGAGGAATCCCCCGGCGCCCAAGCCGCCTTCGCCGCCGCCCTCGCCTACCGCCTGATCACCACCGGCCGCACCGCCGAACGCCGCGACTTCGAATGGGCCACCGCCGCCATGGCCGCCACCCAATCCTTCGGCGACATCTCCGGCGCCATGCCCACCCTGCACGACATAGACCGAATCGCGAACCTCGAATCCCGCAAGGTGGCCCGGCCGCACGCCGGGTGACGGGAAAAAATCCTCGGTACACGAAGTCGGGACCACGCCGAGCGAATTCGGCCGGATAGGTCTATCGTCTCCCCACCGCACCGCATCGACGCCGTTGTCGAAAGGTCGCGGTGGCGGACACGCGACCCACATTCATCGCGGGCCCGACACGATGTGGCCGCTCACATTTCGGCCACCTCGCATCTCCACTCCCCACCCAGGAGCGTACGGAGGCACTGTGAGCAGCGAATTGTCATTCGAAGACACACGGCACATCTGGACCCGCAACGGGCGCCAACTCCCGGTCCGGGTGCTCGAACTACCCCACCAGCAGGACGGCGGCTACGCGCTGGTATTCGGTGAAATCGCGGACGATTGCCTCGTCCGAATCCATTCCCGCTGCCTCTACGGCGAGGTACTGGGCGCCGACGACTGCGACTGCGGACAGGAACTGGACAAATCCCTCGACCTCATCGCCCGCGCGGGCCACGGAGTTCTCATCTACCTGGAACAGGAGGGGCGCGGTCTCGGGTTGATCGCGAAGGCGCGCGGTATGGCATTGAGCCAGCGAATGGACATCGACACCTTCGAAAGTTACGAGCTACTCGGATATCCCGCCGACAATCGCTGCTACAAACTCGCGGCCGAAACCCTCCTGCTGCTCGGGCTTCGGTCGGTGCGGTTGCTGACCAACAACCCGCAGAAGGCGGATGCGTTGTGGGAGGCGGGCTTGCAGGTCACCGTCCTGGCGCTGCGCACCGAGGTCCGCAGTGAGCGCGCACAGCAGTATCTCGAGGCCAAACGACGGCATCGCAAGCATTGGATTCCCGACGACAGGACGCCGTGGGCGCCGGACCAGGCGATGTACGGTGACCCGGCCCCGGTCACTCCACCGCGTAGCGCGGGTCGCGGATATCGAGCGGCTCGGTGAACCTGAGGTAGAACCCAGCGGGATCGACAATGCGGAAATCCCTTGTCCCCCAGGGCTGCATCTTCAGTTGACCGACGACGCGGTCGTGGTCGTGGATCCGGTCGTACAGTCCGTCGATATCATCCACCATGAGCACCACCTCCACACCGTAGCCGCGCTGGGTCGAATCCGGGAATCGGCCGAAATAGCTTTGGTCGTAGACGAATTCGTTACCGCCCCAGAAGGTCAGGACATTGTTCTCCAATTGCACGACCAGGTAGCCTTTCTTGCCCTCCGGCGCCCGTTCCCACAGCACCTCGAAGCCGAGGCCGGTGTAGAAGGTCCGGACCGGATCGAAATCCGGCACGTGTAGCTCGACGAAAGTGCCCAATATCGGTGCCTCGCCCATTGTTTCGTCCCTTCTGTGTAGTTTGCCTCCCTACTGTCCCCCGGTGGATGCCCACCGAGGTCCTACAACCACAGCCGGAGCTGGGTGAGATCGCCGACGATGAAGCCCTCCGCCAATCCAGCGCGCCGGAAATCCGCACGATTGTCCAGTCCGGACAGCACGGCCACGAACGGGACGTCGTTGCCCGCCGCGGCGGTGTAGTCGCGCACACTGTCCCCGACGTACACGATTTCGTCGCGCTCGAAACCCGTCTCGGCGAGCCTGCGCAGCGGCCGCCGCAGCACCCGAGGATCGGGCTTGTGCGCACCGGTCTCTTCGCAACCGAAGACCTCGCCAGGGCCCGCGCCGAGCCCCAACCGCGCCAGATCCTGCATGATCAGCTCACGTTTGCCGGAACCTACTATCAGCCAGGGGATTCCGCGTCGCCGCAGCGCCTCGATCAACCCGCGCGCCCCGCGGGTCGGAATCGGTTTCTCCGCCGCCATGGCCGCGCCGTACGCGGCCTCGAACGCCACTGGATCGACCGCGGGCGCCAGCGCCGCCAGCATCGCATCGAACGGCAGGCCCCAGGCGGCCCGAATGGTCTCGATGCTCAGCGGAATACCGAAATCGGCTGCCGTTCTGCGCAATACCGGCCATCGGGTTCTCGCGGTCGCGGCGATCGTGTCGTCGAAATCGAGGATCATCGCCCGGCAGCGCGCCAGCAGCTCGGCGATACCCGGTGCGCCGCCGCCGAGGAGATTGTCGGCGATCAACCGGGCCTCGGCGACCAGATCGGTGATGCCGAGTCGCGCGAATATCGCCGCCGCGGCTCGCGCGTGCCGCCGCCCCTGCGGGTATTTCCGTTCCAGGACATCGATTTTCGCCAGGCCCAGGTGGCATCGCCCCGCGCTGGACGGCCGGTCGACCTGTTCGGCGCAGGTCAGCCCGCGCTCGAACAGCGGTCGCGCACCGCGCAGATTGCCCAACTCGTAATAGGTTTCGGCCAGATGGCTCAACGAGACGGCCGCACCCTCCACTACCCCCATCTCGTCATCCAGGCGCAGCGCCTCCGCGAACCGGCCACGCGCTGCCTCGAATTCACCCTCCCGCACCGCACACACCCCCAGTTCCACCAGTGTGGCCGCCCGGCCCTCGTCATCGGCGGTGGGCGGCGCGGTGGCCAGGATGCGTTCGAACAACGAGCGCGCCGTCGCGAACTCGCCGATACGCGAGGCGATGTGTCCACGCAGTCGCAGGGTTTCCCGGCGATCGGCCTCTCCCGCGGCCGCGGGCAGCGCCTCCTCGCTCGCCCGCAGGCAGCCCTCGGCCTCGGTGTATTCGCCGAGCCACACGTGCACCCGTCCGATGAGTGCGAACTGCCGGGCCCGCGCCACCGGGTCACCGGCCCGCAGCGCCGCCTCGGCAGCCTTCTCGCACAAGCGGATTCGATCGCGCCAGTGTCCGCGACCCCACAGGAAACCCGCCATGGATTCGGCGAAATCGATTACCGCGCGGTATTGCTCGGCAGGCACGCGAATGCCGTCTCCGCCTCGGTGCTCGGTCGATGATTCGCCGACTCCGATACGGAGGTAGGCGCGGTCGGCGAATTCCAGGATGTTCTCCCGCTCGCGTTCGAGCATGCGCACCGCGCCGGATCGGAATAGATATCGGCATGCGCAGCGGAATACGAACGGTAGTAACCGATGAGCCGGTCCTCGATGGCAACGCGGCGCTGCGGCGCATTCGTCAATTGCCGCAGCGCGTAGGCGCGGGTGAGTGGATGCAGCCGCAGCCGCCCCGGTTCGTCCGCTGCCGAGTGCAGAAAATCCACAAGCGCGGTGTCGGCGACGCACTGTATTTCGCGGCGCAGCCGCTCGCCATCGAGCCCGAGCGCAGCGCCGACGGCCTCACGCGACACCGTGACCGCGTGCAGCGCCACGGTAAGTACGACGACCTGCCCGGTCGGCGACAACACATTCCACGACCGGTCGAAGATCGGGTCGAAGATATCGTGATCGGCCGCGGCGCGCAGCCGTGCGATCGAGGAGCGCAAATCATCGCCGTCGTAACGCATCTGGGCCGCGGTGAGGCGAATAGCCAATGGATTGCCACCCGTTGCCGCAAGATACTCCCGCAGCAGCGCGCCCGCGCTGGAGGTCAGTGCCGCCACCTGGAGCCGATCGCCCTCTTCGTGAGCCAACCGGGCGCGGGCCTTGTCGTCGAGCCCGTCGAGGTCGATCGGCCACGCCTCGCGCGAATACCGCTGCCGGGCCGTGACGAGGAATTTGCTCCGCGCCGGGTCGACACCGCGAATCAACTCCCGGATCGACTCGTCGCCCGCGTCCAGATCGTCGATGATCACCAGACATCGTTCGCCGTTGAGGTGTTCGATCGTTCGTTTCAGTCGGTCGGCCGTCGGCAGGGCGCGCAGGTACCGGAAGTCCATCACCTCGGAGACGGCCTCGACGACGGCATCGAGCTGGGGCGTGCTCGCCGCCCGATCGCACCACATGACGGTGTCGAACTGTCTTGCACCGGAACGCTTCTCGGATTCGGTGAGGAGCCAGCCGATACGGTTCGCCAACGCCGATTTGCCCATACCGCCGAGGCCGGAGATACAGACCACCGGGTTGCGCGACGCGAGACCGTCTAGCGCGCGGCGCACTTCGGTCGCTCGGTCGACAAAGTTGATCGACAGTGCGGTGAGGTTGTGCCGCACCGTCGTTCGGGCGGGCGGCGGATCCGGTGGCGGTCGCGGCGGATCCGGTTCGTCGCTCGGCGGCCGCGCCACGAGCGCACCGAGCAGGTGACTGCGTAGCGTCAAGAACACAAGTGCCTGTGCAGAATCCGCAGCGATGATCGAGAAGTGATCGCCGGGAAGGGCTTTCACCTCGGGGAAGAGTCCGGCGGCCGAGGCGGGCCGGACGACGTTGTCGCTGGTGCCGGCGTACAGGTACAGCGGGATCGGGCAGTTCTGCGCGTCAACGGTTTTGGCGTACTGGATATGTTCCAGGACGATCTGCTGTGCGTCGGTCACCTTTTTCGCGATCGGGCGCAGCTCCGCCTCCTGCGGATGTTTCCAGAATCCGGATGCCGAGCGCCGCAGCAGGATGGCGAGTTCGGAGCCGGAGTTCGGACAGGCCAGCATCACCACCGCCGCGATCCGGCGCAGCTCCAGCCCGCGGCCGCGCTGGATCATCCGCGCCAGATATCGCTGCACGATCAGGCCGCCCTGACTGTGGCTGACGAGCACGATCCGCTCGTACGCCGCGACCCGCACGTCGAGGTAGGTGCGCAGATAGTCGGCGATGACGTCGTAGTCCGGAATGGCGCGCAGCGGGTTGAACCGGACCTTCGGGCTCTCGTACTGCATGGCGAACACGTCGAAATCCGACGTCAGCTCAGCGTCTTTCGCGATCCACGAGATGATGTCCGCCCAGGTCCGGGCGGACGAGAACAGGCCGTGCACCAGCACGACGGCCGCCCGCTTGGGTGTGTTCACCGCAGTTCCCCCACCGTCATCGATCGCGCCACCCCGGCACCGTCACCGAATAACGGTAGTCCGGGGCCAGCGGTATACGGCGGGCTTTCGCCTGGTCCGAGTCCAAGACGTTGCGCAGCCGCACGGTGATTGGCGTTACTGGCCGGTAATGCCGATCGCGATCGGCGTCGGCTGGCTATTCTGAGTGAGCCGCGCCACTCGGTGCCGGGTCATTCCGTATGTTGTTGCGCGGGGGTGGGGCGCCACGCTCAGATATCGGGACAAGGATATGACGACAGCAGATATCGGTTACGTGCACGAATCGGGTAAGACGGTTTATACGGTGCCCGAGGCGTTTCAGGAGACCAGGAAGTTGCGGCCTGGGCAGGTGGCGCTGCGGACGGTCGGCGGGACCCAGCAGATCACCTGGCGGGAGTACGGCGAGCGGGTCGAGGCGCTGGCGGCCGGGCTCGCGACGCTCGGCGTCGGGCACGGCGACACGGTCGGCATCATGCTCACCAATCGGCCCGAGTTCAACCTGATCGATACGGCCGCACTGCATCTGGGCGCCACTCCGTTCTCGGTGTACAACACCAGCTCCCCCGAACAGATCAACCACTTGTTCACCAACGCGGCGAACCGGGTGGTGGTCACCGAGCAGCGCTTCCTCGACGTAATCCGTTCGGCCGGAGTGGAACTCGCTCACATTATCGTCGTCGACGGACCTGCGGAAGGCGCGTCGACGTTGGCCGATCTCGAGGCGAATCCGTTGCCGGACTTCGATTTCACCGCCGCGTGGACCGCGGTGCGGCCTGACGATCTGGCCACGCTGATCTATACCTCCGGCACCACCGGCCCGTCCAAGGGTGTCGAGGTCAGTCACCGCAACGTGCTCGCGCAGGTCGCCGCGCTAACGAACGGGCCGTTGCGGGTCGGCTTCGACGACCGAGCCGTGTCGTACCTTCCCGCGGCGCATGTGGCCGACCGCATCTCCGCGCACGCCACCAACCTGCTCACCGGCGTGCAGATCACCACGGTCCCGGATCCGCGCGAGGTCGCGGCCGCGCTGCCCGACGCCCGCCCCACCACCTTTTTCGGCGTGCCACGGGTGTGGCAGAAGATCAAGGCGGGCCTGGAGGGCAGGCTCGCGCAGGAGCCGAGCCCGGTCAAGAAGGCGCTGGCCGGTTGGGCGATCAACACCGGAATCGCCACGGCCCGAGCCGATCTCGCGGGCCGGCGCGACCCGCTCCTGTCACTGCGGCACAAGGTGGCCGAGGCCCTGGTGCTTTCCAAGCTGCGCCACGCCATGGGACTCGACCAGCTGAAGGTCGCCGCCTCGGGCGCCGCGCCGATCCCACCGGAAACCCTCGAGTACTTCCTCGGGCTCGGCTTCACCGTCACCGAGGTATGGGGCATGTCCGAGACCACCGGCGTCGGCACCTACACCGAACTGGACAAACCCCGGCCCGGCTCGGTCGGCCGCGCCGTCGATGGGATGGAGCTGCGCCTCGCCGACGACGGCGAGGTGCTGGTGCGCGGCCCGATCGTCACCCGCGGCTACCGCAATATGCCCGAAAAGACCGCGGAGGCAATCGATTCCGAGGGCTGGCTGCACACCGGCGACGTCGGGACCCTCGATCCCGACGGCTACCTGCGCATCGTCGACCGCAAGAAGGAGCTGATCATCAACGAGGCGGGCAAGAACATCGCCCCCTCCAATATCGAGAACGCGGTGAAGGCCGTGTCGTCGCTGGTCGGCCAGGTGGTCGCGGTGGGCGATGCCAAACCGTATATCGCGGCGTTGATCGTGCTCGACCCCGACGTTGTCGCGTTGCGTGCCAAGGAACTCGGGATCACCGACGCCGATATCGCCGCCATGGCCCGGCACCGCGAACTCGTCGACGAGGTGGCCGCCGCGGTGCGGGCGGGCAACGCCAAACTGTCGCGGGTGGAGCAGATCAAGCGGTTCACGGTGCTCGCCGCGGTCTGGGAGCCGGGCGGCGACGAACTCACCCCGAAGATGTCGCTCAAGCGCAGCCCGATCGCCGCCAAATACTCCGCCGAGATCGATGTGCTCTACGCGAAGGAACCGCCGGAACACGTGGTCAACGTCTAGCTGTCCCTGGCGCGACTGCGGCCCTGAGCCGAAAGCTCAGGGCCGCAGCTGGTTTCACTGCTCGTAGGTGCCGATGATGGTGGCTCGCGCCAGGGTGTGCGAGAACAGGTTGAAGCCGAGGAAGGCGGGGCTGGCGTTCGCGTCGACCTCCAGCCGCTCCACATCCACCGCGTGCACCACGAAGAAGTAGCGGTGGTAGCCGTGGCCGGGCGGCGGGGCCGCCCCGACGAAACCGTTGAAGCCGCCGTCGTTTCGCAGCTGCACCGCGCCCTCGGGCAGCACGCCGCCCTCGCTGCCCGCACCGCGCGCCAGCGAGGTGACGCCCGCCGGGATGTTCGCCACCTCCCAGTGCCAGAATCCGGAGGCGGTCGGGGCGTCCGGATCGAAGCAGGTGACAACGAAACTCTTTGTCTCCGCCGGGAATCCGGACCAGGACAGCTGCGGCGACACATCCTTGCCGCCCGCGCCGAATACGCCGCTCACCTGATCGTTCGGTAGCGGCTGACCGTCGGTGACGTCCTCCGAGGTGACCGTGAAGGACGGCACCTGCGGCAACGCCGCGTAGGGGTTGTACGAATAGTCGGGCACGACAGGTCCTTTCGCTAGCTGTTCAGTAGAAAGTGTTCCAGTACGCGGGTTCCGAATTCGAGCGACGCCACCGGAACCCGCTCGTCCACCCCGTGGAACAGCGCGGAGAAGTCCAGCTCCGGCGGCAGCCGCAGCGGCGCGAAGCCGAAGCAGCGAATTCCCAAGCGCGCGAACGCCTTCGCATCGGTGCCACCGGAGAGCATATAGGGCACGGTGCGGCCGTCCGGGTCGTGGGCGAGGATGGCGGCGTTCATCGCGTCGACCAGATCACCGTCGAAGGTGGTCTCATAGGATTCCAGGTTGGTGATCCACTCGCGCTCGACGTCCGGACCGATCAGCTCGTCCACCTCACGTAGGAAGGCCTCCAACCGGCCGGGCACCACACGGCAGTCCACCACCGCCTCGGCGGTCTGCGGGATGACGTTGGCCTTGTAGCCGGCCTGCAGCATGGTCGGGTTCGCGGTATCGCGCAGGGTGGCGCCGATGATCCGGGATATGGTGCCCAGTTTGGCCAGCTGCCCGTCCAGATCCGGGCTCGCCGGATCGAATTCCAGACCGCTCTCCTCGGCCACCGCGGCCAGGAATTCCGCCACCGAATCCGAAATCACAAGGGGGAAGGTGTGTTTCCCGAGCCGGGCGACCGCGTCGGCCAGGATGGTCACCGCGTTGTCCTCGTGCAGGAACGAGCCGTGCCCGGCCCTGGCCTTGGCGCGCAGCCGCATCCAGCCGAGCCCCTTCTCGGCGGTCTCGACCAGATAGAACCGGCTCTCGGTGCCGTCGCGGCGCGGCACCGTCAGCGAGAATCCGCCGACCTCGCCGACCGCCTCGGTGACGCCGGCGAACAGGTCGGGCCGGTTGTCCACCAGCCAGTGCGAACCCCATTTGCCGCCGTTCTCCTCGTCGGCGAGGAAGGCGAATACTATATCGCGCGGCGGCACCGTGCCTTCCAGCTTGAACTGCCTGGCCACGGCCAGCATCATGCCGACCATATCCTTCATATCGATGGCGCCGCGGCCCCACACGTAGCCGTCGCGGATCGCGCCGGAGAAGGGGTGCACGCTCCAGTCGGCGGCCTGGGCGGGCACCACGTCCAGGTGGCCGTGCATCAACAGCGCGCCGCGATTCGGGTCGGCGCCCGCCAGCCGGGCGAATACATTCCCGCGTCCGGGCGCACCGGATTCCACGTATTCGGTGGTGTAACCCGCCTGATGCAGCTGGTCGGCCACCCACTGGGCGCATTCGCGCTCGCCCTTCGTGGTGGCCAGCTCGCCGGTGTTCGAGGTGTCGAACTGGATCAGTTTGCTGACCAGTTCCACCACCTCGCCGACGGCATGCGAGTTTCGGTTCGGATCTTCGACGGTTGCGGACACGTACCCTTTCCTACCATCTGGCGTGTCGCGCGACGCGCCGATCCCGGCACGCGAGGCCGCTCCGCCACTTAGTCCGGCTGCGTGGCGGGCAGGCCCGGGTCCAGATCTGGCTGAGCGGAAATCACGACCGCCGGTCGCGCGGCCGGGAAAACGAACCGGACGAACGCCCAGAAGCGGAAGACCATGCCCAGCGCCGTTCCGACGAGCTGCGCGGCGACGAAATCGGCCACGTTCTGGGCGAACGGCGACACCTGCGGCACCTCGAGATGCAACACGTACCGCGATACCCACAGCGGTGCGGTGTTGATCGCGATGGCCAGGAAACTCACCAGATAGAACAGCGCCGCCTCGTGGTGGGTGCGCCGCCCGCCGCGCGCGTCGAAGGACCACTGTTTGTTCAATATGTAGGAAAGGGTGATCGCCGCCAGTACCGCGATCACCTTCGCGGTAATCGGATGCGCTTGCAGCACACTGCCCTTCAGAGTCAGGAAGACCGCCGTGTCCAGGCTGAACGCCGCGACGCCCACCGCGGCGAAGCGGATGAGCTCGCGCCGCCGCGCCGCACTTCCCAGCGCGGACGTCAGCCGGGCGAAAGCAGGACGCTTGTGAAACTGCACAGGTACAGTGTCATCCGGATTCGGTTACCCCACAACAAGATCGATCGATTCACCGCGAAATCACCGTCGCGGCCCGATCGGGGCAGGTGAGACAGTGACGCAACCCGTTGCCGTGATCGGCATGAGCTGCCGCTTCGCCGGGGCGGCCGATTCGCCGGAAGCGCTGTGGCGCATGCTGATCGACGAGGTCGACGCGGTGGGCGCGCCGCCGCCCGGCCGCGGCCCGCAGCACGGCGCCTATCTGCCCGATGTCGCCGGATTCGATGCCGAATTCTTCGGTATCACCCCGCGCGAGGCCACCGAGATGGATCCGCAGCAGCGCCTCGCGCTCGAACTCGCCTGGGAGGCGTTGGAGGACGCCGGAATCCGGCCCGGCGCCGCACCCGATACGACCGTGTTCTTCGCCAACAAGTTCAACGACTATCGGGCGTTGAAGATCGCCCGCGGCGTGCCGCCCAATCCGTTCACCAGCACCGGCGACGTGGAAGGCGTTATCGCCAACCGGATTTCGTATTTCCTCGGCTTCGACGGGCCGAGTACGACGGTGAACGCCTCGTGCGCGGGCTCGCTCGTCGCGGTCCATCTGGCGTGCCAGGCGCTGCGCGCCGGTGAATCCTCGCTCGCGCTGGCCGGTGGGGTGCAGCTGAATCTGATCCCCGAGACGACGAACGGCCTGGCCCGGCTCGGCGTGCTGTCGCCACGCGGACGGTCACACACCTTCGACGCGACCGCCGACGGATACGCGCGCGGCGAGGGCGGCGCCGTCGTCGTGCTGAAACTCCTCGCCGACGCGCTGCGAGACGGTGACCGGATCTACTGCACGCTGCTCGGCAGCGCCACCAACAACAACGGCCACCACCGCACCATGCCCGCCAGCAGCTCGGCCGGACAGGAGCAGCTGCTGCGCCGGGCATGCGCGGCAGCGGGCGTCGATCCGGCCCGGGTGGATTACCTGGAAGCGCACGGCACCGGCACCGCCGTCGGCGATCGGGCCGAAATCGCCGCGCTCGGTGCGGTTTACGGCGTCGGCCGGGAGGGTGACTCACCGCTGATCATCGGATCGGTGAAGACGAATATCGGCCACACCGAGGCCGCGGCCGGACTTGCCGGGCTGGTGAAGGTGGCATTGGCGCTGTGGCATCGGCGAATTCCGCGGAGTCTTCATTTCGACTGTGCCGCAAGCGATCTCGGAGCGCTGGGGTTGCGGGTGGCCGATGCGGCGCTCGCGTGGCCGGAAACCGGGTGGCCCGCGCGAGCCGCGGTGAGCGCGTTCGGATTCGGGGGGTCGAATGCACATGTTGTGTTGGAGCAGGCGCCGGTGGGTGCTGCCGGATGGACCGGCGGCCTTCGCGAGGGGATCGACGGTGAGGCCGCGGCGGCGGACGGCGGCAGAGTCCAGCACGCAGGTAGCGAGGGCGCAGCCGGGCGGACCGGCAGCCTTGGCGAGGGAATCGACGATAGGGCCGCGTCCGCGGACGGCGGCAGAGTCCAACATGCGGGCAGTGAGGGCGCAGCCGGACGGACCGGCAGCCTCAGCGAGGGAATCGACGATGCGGCCGCGGCCGCAGACGGCGGAAGAGTCCAACACGCGAGTAGCGATGGCGCAGCCGGACGGACCGGCAGCCTCAGCGAGGGAATCGACGATGCGGCCGCGGCCGCAGACGGCGGAAGAATCCAGCACGCGGGCAGCGAGGGCGCTGCCGCACACGCGGATCGGCTGCTGGTGGTGTCCGCCCGCACCGAAGCGGCGCTGCGGGCGCAGGTGCGGCGGTTGCACGAATACCTGGCGGATCGCCCCGATGTCCCGCTCGACGATATCGCGCACACTCTGTGTACGAGAACTCCTTTTGCTCAACGGCTTTCGTTTGTCGCGGACAGCACGGCGGCATTCGTCGAGTTACTGGGCGAACAACTCGCCGCCGAGGCGACAGAACCCGGCGACGCCGAGTTGGCCCCGCTCGCCGCTGCGGCGCTGCGACCGGGTAGCGTGCCGCGCCGCGATGTGCTCACCGCCGTCGGCGCGCTGTTCCGGCGCGGTATCGAACCGGATTGGACTGCGGTGAATCCGGGCGGCCACGTCGTCTCGCTGCCGACGTATCCGTTTCAGCGGCAACGGTATTGGGCCACCGACGCTCTCGATTCCGTTGCGGCCGAGCCGGTCTCCACCGCAGCGGCGACTGAACAGGCTCCGCTCGAAAGTTCGCCTCCCCCAGCCGGTTCCGTCGAGGCGGTCGACGAACGTGCACTGCGTGACCTCGTCGCCGAGGAACTCGCCGCAGTAATCGGTGTGCAGGCCGCCGCGATCGACAGGCGGCAGAACTTCGACCGGCTCGGCGTCGGGTCGGTCCATGCCGTCGAGCTCAGCGGCAGACTCTCCGCGGAACTCGGTACGACCGTACCCGCGGCCATCGTCTGGGGGTGTCCGACCGTCGAACTCCTCGCTGCCGAGCTCGCGCGGCGACTACCCGCGACACCGGCTGAGCAGCCCGTCACCATGCCCCTGCCGGGAACCGCCCCCAGCGGAAGTCCGATCCGCTCCGGATCGGCGACCGCCGAACCCAACCCGCGAATACCCGCGACACCGGCTGAGCAGCCCGTCACCATGCCCCTGCCGGGAACCGCCCCCAGCGGAAGTCCGATCCGCTCGGGACCGGCGACCGCCGAACCCGCACCGCGAACGACCGTCGCGTCAGCGGAAGAGGATCCGCTCTCGATCGAAGAGCTCCGCACCCTCGGCCGAGAACTCCTCGGCTGATGCGGTCCGCATATCGGTGCCGCGGCCAGACACAGGCTGGTAATCCGGGTGTCGCCCGGCCGCAGGAGCCTGCCGCCGGGCAACACTGTCGGATTACAGCCCGCACGCCTTAGGGACGGCGTCGAGCGAACTCTGGAAGGCCGGATCCTCGATCACCCCGTCCAGGTCCGAATCCGACGCGGTAGCCACCCGATTCAGCTGTGCCACAGCGGCATAGAGCGCGGTCTTCACCGCGCCTTCGTCCGCGTTGGCGGCGGCCTCCGCGAATTTCGTTGCCTCGTCGGCGAGCAACGCCTTGAAATCCGCCATGTTGTCGATGCCACGACCGAGCTTATGCGCCTTGATGGCCGCATCCGAGACAGCCTTGCAGGTCACCTCATCGCTCACCGCGCTCGCGGGACCGGCAACCGCGGTCCACCCGCCGACCACTGCCACCAGTGTCATCGTGGTGAGAATCGTTCTCCGCATCCGATATTCTCCCTCTCCACGGAGCTGCGCCCCGAGCGGAGGTATTCCTATCAGCGGCCGCGGCGGACGACAAGACGAATCCGTCAAGGACACATCATCTTCCGATCATTCCGCGGCCGCGAAGAGCCGCACTCCTTTCAGTCCCGACGCACCGGGCGGATCCGGATCCCGTGCTCCGGCCGCAGGTTCACCGAGGCCAGCGGTACCACCGGGTGCGCCGGGTCCAGCTCCAGGCGGAAACGTTGCACGGTCATGGCGAGGACGAGCACCATTTCCGTCATCGACAGGTCTTTGCCGAGGCAGATGCGTGGGCCGCCGGAGAACGGGAAGTAGGCGAATTTGTGGCGGTCGGCCACCTCGGCGTCGGCGAAGCGCTCGGGGCGGAAGGCCTCCGGATCGTCCCAGAGTCGCTTGTCGCGGTGAATGTAGTACATGCACAGGGTGATTCGCGCGCCCGCGGGGACCTCGTAGCCGCCGATCACGTCGTCGGCGATGGGGGTGCGTTCGACGATCCAGGCGGGCGGGTACAGCCGCATCGTCTCCTCGATCACCATGCGGCAGTAGTCGAGTCGGCCGAGGTCGGCGAAATTCGGTGTGCGCGTGTCGAGCACATCGCGCACCTCGGCCGCAAGGCGCTCCTGTATCTCCGGATGCAGCGCCAGCAGGTAGCAGGCCCAGGACAGCGCGTTGGCCGGGGATTCGTGCCCGGCCACGAGCAGCGTCTTGATCTCGTTGAGCAGATCCTCCTCCCGCATGCTGTTGCCGTCCTCGTCGCGGGCGCGCACCAGCGCGGTCAGCACATCGGCGGTCTCACCGCCCTGCCTGCGCTCGTCGATGAGATGGCGCACCACGGCGTCGAGTTCGCCCACCTTGCGCGCCACTTGGCGGGCCTGCGGCGTCGGGAACGATTGCGGCAGCTTCAGCGGCGCGTTCACCCGTTTCATGATGAATGCGAACGCCGCCCGCATCGCCTCGGTGACCTGTGTTGTGTCCGTGGACAAGTCGATGCTGAACAGGATGCGCCCGGTCACGGCGAGCAGCAGTTCCACGTAATCGGCGTAGATATCCCGGAATTCGCCCGCCGCACCGTCCCAGCGGTTCAGCAGCGCGGCCGCGCTGTCGGTGATGCTGTCGGCGAAACCCTTGACATGCGAATGGGAGAACGCCGGATGGATCAGCTTGCGCTGTTTGCGCCAGTACTCCAGGTGGTTGGTGGTGAGCTGGCCGTCACCGAGCAGGATGCTGAACTCGTCGTAGATCGGGCTCTTGCGATAGTTGGTGTAGTTGTCCTTCAGGACGTACTCCGTCATCGCCGGATCGGCGATCAGGTAGACCAGCATGGGGCCCGCCTTCACCCGGACCACGTCCCCGTATCCACCGAGCAGCGCGCCGACGGTGCCCAGCGGATCCTTGCCGAGTTTCGGTAGCATGCGGCCGGTTTCGACCAGGCCGGGCCCAGGTGCCTTCATCGGGTTGTCTTCTTTCTGAAAGGTGCGGTCACCGCAGCAATTTCGCGTGCGCGCGCAACTGGTTGGTGTAGTCCTGCTTCTCCACCACCAGCGGGTAGCCGTCGGCGTTGTAGAGGCGCAGTCCCGCATGGAGATTCGGCTGCGGGTTGTGCGTCACATGATCGAAGCGGGTGATCCGGGCCGGGTTCTCCGCCTTGGTCACCAGATACTCGGCGACCAGATCGGCCTGCTGCGAGTAGATATCCCAGTGCGATCCGATCGGCCGCACCATCCCGACCACGAACAGGCCGGGTGTGCCCGGCGGAAAGATGTTGAGGTACAAGTCCGGTCGCGGACTGTCCGCCGCCCAGCGCAGGTGCGCGCGGTCGACCACCGGGTACGACGGGACGAAACCCGTTGCCAGGATCACCATGTCGACCTTCTCCTCGCTGCCGTCGGCGAAGGTCACCCGATCGTCCTCCAGTGCGGCGATATCCGGTTTCGGGGTGATGTCGCCGTGCGAGTAGTAGTGGTGCAGTTGATCGCCCAGCATCGGGATGACGATGCCGTCGGTGAAATCCGGCACCGGCAGGCCGACCGCCATGGACCGCCGCCGCAGATAGCCGAACAGCGCCTGGAACGCGCGCCTGCGCAGCGGTCGCCACATCCGCCCCTGCAGCAGGGTGTCGGTCGGACGGCCGAGCAGATATTTGGGCATGCAGTAGAAGCCGCGCCTGCTGCTGTGCAGGGTCTGCGCCGCGTTCACCGCGCAGTCGGACAGGATATCGGCCGCCGACTGGCCCGCGCCGACCACCAGCACCCGCTTACCCAGGATCTGATCCGGGCCCCGGTACTCGCTCGAATGCAGTACGGGCACAGTGCTGTTGCCGGGGATATCGATACTCCGGGCAGTGTGGTCGACGCCGGTGGCGATGACCACGCCCGCGTAGCTGGTGCTGGTACCGTCGCCGAGCGTCACCGTCCAGCCGCCGTCAGCGGGTTCGATCCGGCGCACCTCGGTCTGCAGCCGGATCCGCGGCCACAGCTCGTATTCGTCGGCGAATGCGTGCAGATAGCGCAGCACCAGTTCGTGCCCCGGATAGTCCGGATAGTCCGCGGGCATCGGGAACCCCGGAAATGCCTGCACCCCTTTGGAAGCGATCAGGTGGGTGTTGCGGCTGACCGGTGAGCCCGCGCGCCGCGCGTCCCAGATGCCGCCGATTCCGTCGGCCGCCTCCAGCACCTCGAAATCGATGCCGCGCGCGGCGAATGCCCGCGCGGTCGCCAAACCCGCTGCGCCGGCGCCGATTACGCAGTATGTGCTCATGCGGCGCCCACCGGGGCCGGTTTCGGCGCGTCGGTGCTCGACGCCTCTACTGCACCGGTTCCCTTGCTGGCGCGCAGCGAAAGCGCGAAACACGCTATGTAGATGATGAACTGGCCGATCAGCGTGAAGTACACGTTCGGCGTATAGAGCGCGACGATCAACCAGGCCACCGAAAGTACCGCGATATTCCGCTTACTGGTCCGCATCAGCCCGGCGTACACGGCGAACAACCACACCGCGCCCACCGCGATGTACACCCAAGGACCGAACGGGGCACGGAAGGAGGCCAGCGTCAGCACGCCGAGCCAGACCGCGAGAAGTTCGGCGCGGAAACGGGATCCGTCCGCGCCGGCGCGCAGCCGCCGCTGGATCCGCACCGCGGTGACCACGATCAGCACGAGCAGCAGCAGCGTGTAGATATTGGTGATCAACCGGGCAGGGCCGTGCGGGTCACCGATATTCCAGCCCATGATGTTCGCCTTGTACGGCAGCCCGAACGGTGAGTAGTTCACCAACTGGTTGGCCCGCTGCACCAGCACGAATTCGTGGAATTCGCCGCTGGCCAGCTTCGACCAGGTGCCGTCGGACAGGAACAGTTTCCACGGCTCCCAGCCGAAGATCGCCAGCGTGAGCAGCGAGTAGATACCGCACCACACCGCGGTCCAGATCGCGGGTCGCCAGCGCCGCTGCACGACGAGATAGGCGAGCAGGATCACCGGCGACACCTTCGCGACGATCGCGAAGGCCAATGCCGCGCCGCCGAATATGTTGCGCCGCACGTGGAACAGCGCCATCGCGGCCGCCGCGCCGACGTACAGCACCAGCACGTGGATATTGCCGATCTGCAAGGTCGCCAGCGTCGGCAGGCTCAGCCACACCACCGGCGTGAGCGCGGCGATAACACCGCCCTGCTTGCCGCCGACCCAGCGGGCGATGGCCAGCATGCCGATCAACACCAGCCCCGTGTAGAGCGCGTAGTAGAGCGCGCGCAGCGTCGCGAAATCATGGCTGAACAGCAGCAGGAACCGGGGCAGCAGCAGGAACGGCGGCGGGTACAGGTAGGCGTCGCGGTCCTGTGGCACCACGCTGGGCAGCACGCTGTCCGCGGCGGCCGAATCGTAGCGGTGGATGTTGTACAGGTTCGCCGGATCGTGTTCCGCCACAAGGGCGCCGCTGACGTAGCCGGTCAGGTGGCTCTTCTTCACCAGGAAGTCGTCGTTGGGCGACAGCGAGGAGCTCACATTGTTCGCGTCGAGGATGAACTGGGTGACCCGCGCCAGCATCACCACCACGACCAGGATCACCACGGTCCACAGCACCTTCACCAGGATCGGCCGCGCGCGCACCACCTCGCGCCACTCTGCCGGAATCCACGGCACCGCGACCAGGAAAAGCACTGCGGCACAAAGCAATCCGAGCACCCCGGTGAGCGGACCCGGCGATCCCGCGATGGCCAGCAGAATCATCACCAGCGGGGTGAGGATGCCGACGATGAAGACGGCATACATCGCCGCGTAATAGTCGAGTGACCCGCGGAACCGGGTCCATGTCCTGGATATCATCTGCAAAACCTGCTGTCTTCCAACGCTTTCTGGGTGTTATCCGGCGCGCGGCGCGACGATCCGCGCCACCACCTCGTGCGGGCTGGGCGCGGCCAGGATGTCGCGGCCTACCTGCTCGGCTCCGTCGCGGAACGCGCTGTCGCGCAGCAGATTCGCGATGCTGTCGGTCAGCGCGCCGCTATCGGCCTGCGCCGCGGCGTCCACCGCGGCCAGCCCGGCCCCGGTCCTGGTGATGCCGCGGGCGTAGTCGAACTGGTCGAACATCTGCGGCAGCACCAGCTGCGGTACGCCGTAACGGCAGGCGGTAAACCCGGTGGTCGAACCGCCGTGGTGGATCAGCAGGTCGCAGTCGGCCAGGAACAGTTGCAGCGGAACATCTTCCACCACCCGAACACCGTCCGGCAGTGCACCGACCGACGCCCGGTCGGCCGCCGAGAGCGTGACGATCACCTCGGCGTCCACCCGGCGCACCGCGTCGAGGATGGCCAGCAGCGGCCTCGGCCCGGTCAGGCTCAGCGTGCTGCCGCCGAGGCAGACCGTGATCCGTTTGCGCCCCTTCGTATTCCGGTGCCATTCGGGCAGTAGGCCGGTGCCGTTGAACGGGATGAAGCGCAGCGCCGTCCCCGCGGGTGCGTCGGGCGCCTGCAACGATGCGGGGCAGATATCCAAGATCGCCGCCGGATCGGCCAGGGCCGTACCGGATTCCGCCGCCAAGGCCGCGGTCCGCTCGGCGAAGGGTCCGCCCGTCGGGTCGATACCCCACCGATGCACCAGCACCGGAAGTTCCAGTGCCGCACCGAGCGCGCGCCCGACGGTGGCCAGCGGGTCCGACAGCACCATGTCGGCGCCCCAGTCCTTCGCCACCGCCACATACGCGTCCAGGTACTGGCCAGCCTGCCCGAACCAGCTCTGCGCGGCGAAGTGCCACATGCCCTGTCCGCTCGGCTGATCCCGGTCGGCGAAGACCGGCGCCGGGAACATGCTCGGATTCACCGCCTTTCGCAGCTCGTCCATCGGCACCTGTAGCTCGGGCAGGTCGGCCGCCTGCAGGCCCGACCGCAGCGCGGTGGCGGTGGCGTCCCGGCGGGCGGCGACGAGCACGTCGTGGCCGGCGAGCCGCAGCGCCCAGCAAAACGGCACCATCGCGAGCAGATGTCCGGTCGACGGTGTCGGTACCACAAGGACTTTCATGCCTGCTCCCCTTCCTTCGGCTTCATCCACTCCATCGGGTTCGTGTGCCTCGGCACCCATGACGGCGCGGATTGCTCACCGTTGCGACGCTTTTCGATGACCGCCAGGTTGTGGTAGAAGTGCGCGGCGCCGATCCACTCGTCGTGCGGACGGCTCTCGCGAGCGGCGTCCTGTTCGAAATCCTGCCGATGTAGCGCGTCCACCAGGGTTTTCAGGTAGCCGATGGAGGTCGACGCGTCGTCGAGCCGGGTACTGCTGCCGCCCCAACCCGACCAGTACGAGGTCTGGGTGTCCTCCACCACGTACAGCCCGCCGGGCCGCAGGTGGGCGAACAGCGCCTCGAAGGAGGTGATCACGTCGCCGCTGATGTGGCTGCCGTCGTCGATGATGATGTCGAAAGGTCCGAGCGCCGAACCCAATTCGCTCAGGAACGCGGCGTTGCCCTGGTCACCCCGCAGCGGTTGCAGGCGCGGTTCGGCGATGCCGGACTTGTCGAAGTAGTCCAGCCCGAACACCAGGCCGCGCCGGAAGTACTGCTTCCACATGCGCAGCGAGGCGCCGCCGACATTCGGCGCCGTATAACCGCCGATGCCGAGCTCTAGCACCCGGACCCGGCTGTTGCGCAGCGGCTCGAAATGCCGCTCGTAGTGCTGGGTGTACCAGTGCCCGCCCCATTTGTCCGAGCCGTACCGCAGCGAGAGCGTGTTGAGGTCGTAATGGTAAGGGCTACAGGCGGTCACGATCTGGTCGGCGGCCACTCCGGCGGCCTCGCGGGCGACCCGGAACGGATCGTCGGGTGCGAAGCTCGCCGGGCCGGGCTCATCCTTCAATGTGATCGCGCGGGTGGCGTTCACCGCGTCCGGCGGGCCGTAGACCGCGCGCAGCAGCTCCACCAGATCCTGGCGCACCACCAGCCACGGATCCGCCAGCGTGCCGGGCCCGACCGCGGGCTGCTCGGCGCCGAGGGTGAGCAGGTAGTCGAATTGCTTTCCCTCATAGGACAATTCGAAGACGGCGGTCACCGGTTGGGTCGGCGGGTTCGCGGCGCGGGCGCGCCAGGCGATCTCGGTCAGCACCGCCTCGGCCACGGCATCCGCGCCGATCTCGCCCAGCCGGGCCGCGGATTCCTCGTAAACCCCGTCCGCGATCGAGATCAGCTGGGCGGCAAGGACATTCTCGTCGTTCAGGTTCACTCATCCATCCGTTCCGCCGGCACGCACCGGCCTCGATTCCGCCTGTGGGCGCACACCCTCGGCCGCGAGCATGGCCCGGACCATGCCCAGGAAATCCACCGACGGCGTCCAGCCCGTTCGCGCGCGCAGCCGCCCGGCATCGCCGACGAGCGGCCGCTGCTGCCTGGTCAATACCGAAGGGCTTTCGCGCACATAATGTTTCCAGTCAAGCCCGGCCAGCCCGAAGGCCGCCGCGCAGAATTCGGCGACGGTGTGCCGCCGTCCCGTCGCGACGACGAACTCGTCCGGTTCGTCCAGGGCGAGGATCCGGGTCATCGCCCCGACGTAATCCGGGGCGTAACCCCAGTCGGCGCCCGCGTCGAGCCGGCCGAGCACCAGCTCGTCCGCCTCACCCCTGACGATCCGCGCCACCGCGCGCACGATCTTGCGGGTGACGAATTTCTCGGCGCGCAAGGGTGATTCGTGGTTGAACAGGATTCCGGCCGAGGCGAACAGTCCGCGTGCGCGATAGGCGCGGCAGGCCAGCAGGCCCGCCGCCTTGGTCACGCCGTAGATCGAGGACGGCCGCAGCCCCGTCTCCTCGGTACACGGCGTGCCGTCGCCCGCGCCGAAAACGTGCGCGGACGCCGCGTAGAACAGCCGGGTTCCGGTGCGGTGCCGCTCGATCGCCTCGGCGAAATGCTGCACCTGCATGGTGTTCACCCGGTGCGACGCCGTCGCGAGCGCGCGCGGCTCGGCAGGCGGGTCCTCCGACGAATGCTGCACGGCCGCAAGCAGATACACCTGCTCCGGCCGCTCCTCGGCGATGAGCCGATCCACCGCGTCCGGATCGGTGATATCGACCGGCCCGCCCCGGCCGAGCCCGAGCACCCGGCGGCCACGGGCGGCCAGCAGGTCCGACAGCAGCCTGCCGTCCTGCCCCGCCGCACCCGTGACGACAACCGTCATCTCACACCACACCCAACTCCGGCAGCGGGAACACCAGCCGCCCACCGGATTCCAGGAACTCGCGCTCCCGCTCCACCAGCATCGTGCGGAAATGCCATGGCAGCACGAAGAACTGGTCCGGCGCCTGCGCCCGCGCCTCGGCCTCCGGCACGATCGGAATGGCGGTGCCGGGGGTGAACTTGCCGAACTTGTCCGGGTTCACCTCGGCCAGGCACGGCAGCTCCGCCGGGCCGATACCGCAATATTGCAGCAGCACATTGCCTTTCGTCGACGCGCCGTAACCGAGCGTGCGCAGGCCCGCCTGCCGCGATCGGTCGAAGAAGTCGCGGACCCGGTCCCGGTGCTGGTCCACCCGTTTGGCGAAGTCGGCGTACAGCTGCGGCCCGTGCAGCCCGAGCGCGGCCTCCTCCGCGCGCATCCCGGCCAGCGCCGCGGCGTCGGCGTGCGCGGGCGTGCCGTGCTTGGCGAGCGTCAGCGCGAAGCTGCCGCCGTTGACGGTGTTGCGCTCCACCTCCAATACGGTGAATCCGCTGCGGCGGGCCATCCATTCGATCTGATCGAGGGTGTAGTACTCGAGGTGTTCGTGGCAGATGGTGTCGTAGGAGGTGGTGGCGAGCATGGCGGGCAGGTAGCTCTGCTCGAGCACCCAGATGCCGTCGTCGGTGAGCGCGTCGCGCACCGCCCGCATGAAGCCGAGCGGATCGGGCACGTCGTAGAACATGGCCACCGAGGTGATCACCTTGGCGCGCTTGCCGTTCAGCGCGGCCGCCACCGCCGGAGTGCCGAAGAAGCCGGGCACCACCCGCACGTGCGGCGGGTAGAACTCGCGGAACTTCTCCGCGAGCGGATCGATGCCGACCACCGATGCGGCACCCGGCGGATACCACTTCAGCAGCGTGGCATCGTTACTGCCGATATCGATCACGAGATCCTCTGGGCCCAGGTCGATCCTGGCCCGGATCCTGGCCACCCGGCGCCCGAGGTGGTCGATCATCGACCGGTTCAGCCCGGATCGGTATCCGTAACCGGCGGAGTACATTTCGTCGAAATTCGCGGTGTGGCGCAGCTGCACCAGCCCGCACTCGTCCGGGTCGGCCGCGCTAGGGTCGGAGCGCACGCAGCGCACCAGCTCGAGCGGGTAGCGCGGCACATCCGCCGCGTCGGCGGCCGGGAACACCCCGGTCAACGCCATCGTGCCCAGATCGACGACCGTCTCCAGCCGGGTGTTGCCACACACCCGGCAGCGGTCGATGGTCAGCGCTTCCGTCACACGTTCTCCATATCGTGGGCGACCATCAGCTGCACCAGTTCGGTGAACGTGGTGCGGGGCTGCCAGCCGAGCTTCTCCTTCGCCTTGGTCGGGTCGCCGGTCAAATGATGCACCTCGGCGGGCCGGAAGTAGGTCGGATCGACCTCGATCAGTACCCGCGAGGTGCGCCGGTCTATCCCCTTCTCGTCGAGTCCGGTGCCCTCCCAGATCAATTCGACGCCCGTCGCGGCGAAGGCGACCTCGCACAGTTCGCGCACGCTGTGCGTCTCACCGGTGGCGATGACGTAGTCGTCGGGTTCGGGCTGCTGCAGCATCATCCACATCGCCTCGACATATTCCTTGGCGTAGCCCCAGTCCCGGCGGGCGTCCAGGTTGCCGATGTAGAGCTTGTCCTGTTTACCCTGGGCTATCCGCACCGCGCCGCGGGTCACCTTCCTGGTGACGAAAACCTCACCACGCCTGGGTGATTCATGATTGAACAGGGTGCCGTTCACGGTGTACATGCCGTACGCCTCGCGATGGTTCACGGTGATCCAGTAGGCGTACAGTTTCGCCACCGCGTACGGCGAGCGCGGATGGAACGGCGTTGCCTCGCTGAGGATTTCGTCCTTCAGCCCGCCGTACAGCTCCGATGAGGACGCCTGGTAGAACTTGGTGGCGATACCGGTCTTGCGGATCGCGTCCAGTATCCGCAGCGTGCCGATCGCATTCGTCTCGGCGGTGAATTCCGGAATCTGGAACGAGATGTGCACATGCGATTGCGCGCCGAGGTTGTAGATCTCACACGGACGCACCTCTTCCAGGATCCGATTCAGGCTGCTGGAATCCATGAGATCGCCGTAGTGCAGCATCAATCTGCGTTGCGAATGGGTGTCCGAATACAGGTGATCGATGCGATCGGTATTGAAATTCGAGGCGCGCCGGATTATTCCGTGTACCTCGTAACCCTGCTGCAACAGAAATTCGGTCAGATATGACCCGTCCTGGCCGGTGATACCGGTTATCAAAGCTTTCCGCATCAAACCTCCAACCAGAGACTAACTCTTGCCGATCTTGTTGGGAATACCTGTTTTTCGGCAACCCGAGCCATTAGAATTCCGTTGCATGAGCACGGCCTCCGAAAGAACTTTGATCATGATTCCGACGTACAACGAGCGGCGCAATGTGGGGCCATTGCTCGCGCAGATCCTGGAACAGGGCACCGATTTCGATGTCCTGTTCGTCGACGACAACTCCCCCGACGGCACCGGCGAACTCCTCGACGACCTGGCCAAAGAGCATGCACCGCGCATTCACGTGCTGCACAGGGCCGGTCGTCAAGGCGTCGGCTCCGCGCATCAGGCGGGAATCCACTGGGCATATTCCGAGGGCTACCGGAATCTGATCACGATGGATTCCGATTTCGCGCATCCGCCGTCCTATCTGCCCGCCCTGCGCGCCGCCGCGGCGGGATACGACGTGGTCGTCGGATCGCGCTATCTGAAGGAGGACAGCCTCGACGACTGGACCCCGTTCCGCAAGATACTCACCCGGGTCGGACATTTTCTCACCGTCACCCTGCTGCGGATGCCTTACGACGCCACCGGCGCATTCCGCTACTACCGGTTGAGCACCGTTCCGGCGGGCGCGTTCGAGCTGGTTCGGTCCACCGGTTACTCCTTCTTCTTCGAAAGCCTCTACATCCTCAACGCGAACGGTTTCCGCATCGCCCAGATTCCGATTCACGTGCTGAACCGGACCGCCGGCGAATCGAAGATGCGCACCCGCGACGTGGCGACCAGCGTGCGCTTCCTTTTGACGCTGTGCGCGGAGAAATACCTGCGGCCCGCCCGCCACCGTGTCAGCGCGCCCGCACACGATTGATCCGTTCCGCCGGCCGCCCGATTACCGCAACACGTTCCGTCGACATCACCCGTTGCCTTCGAGCGTGTGCGGTAGCGGCGCGACCTGCACGATCGGCGGATCGCACTCGTCCCACGGCTTGGTCAGCATGGCGACGAACGTCAGCGGCGTGATCGAATACACCGTGTGCATCACCCCGATCGGGGTGCGGGTGCAGATGCCCTTGGAGACGTGGATGAATTCCTCCGGGCAGTCCGGATCCTCGTAGTCGTCCTTGGTCACCAATACCCCGGTGCCGTCGACGAACAGCAGGTACTCGACGAAGTGCGGGTGGTAGTGCAGGCCGCGGACCTTGCCCGGATGCATGTAGATCAGGTTGAACTCGAGCAGCGGTTCCGGCGGCACCCAGGTGAAGATGCCGCCGCGTCCGTCCCGCACGGTGTCCAGATTGCAAGTGGGCGTGAGGACTTCGATCTTCATAGGTATCCCTTCATCAGGCGGAGACCGCGGTCGGATGCGACGCGTCCATGCGCGCGGCGATGGCCTCGACCAGTGCGTCACGCTGGTCGAGCAGGAAGAAGTGGCCGCCGGGCAGCAATTCCGTGGAGCGCACCCCCGGCAGCACATCGCGCCACGCCTCCAGCTGCGTCGGCGCCACCTGGTGGTCCGCGCGACCGCCGAAGAGGTACACCGGGCAGCGCGGCGGTGCGGCGGGTACAAACCGGTAATCGTCGTAGATCTCGAAATCCGTGCGCAGCGCGGGCAGAAACAGCGCCAGCACCTCCGGCGTCTCCAGCACCTCCGGCGGTATGCCGCCGTAATGCCTTACGGCGGTGATGAATTCGTGGTCCGGCAGCGCCGATATGCGGCCGGGGCGCGGCAGGTGCGGTGCGGCGGCGCCCGCCAGAAACAGTGCCCGCGGGGCGATTCCGGCGGGCAGGCGGCGCGCGACCTCGAAGGCGGTCAGCGCGCCGAGGCTGTGGCCGAAGAACGCGAAGGGCAGGTCCGTCAGCGGAATCACCTGCGCTAGCGCCGCATCGACGAGCTCGCTGAAACCGCGGATCGGTGTCTGGTTCAGGTGTCGCTGCCGAGCGGGCAGTTCGGCTATGCACAGTTCGGCCCATTCGGGCAGGCGGGTGCGCCAGTCGGCGTACGCCGTGGCCTTGCCGCCCGCGAACGGGAAGCAGAACAGGCGCAGCCGCGGCGTACCGGAGGGTTTCCGGTGCATGGTGATGCCGGACGTAACAGGTTGTGCCGCGGTCTCTTTCCTTTCGACGGGCAGTGCCCGCAGATCTGCCACGGAGGCGACGCGAGTCACCGTCGCGCCGATGGCTTCGAAGAACTTCGACAGCGGGGCGGACGGGCCCACCTCGTACAGTTCGGTTTTCGCGCGGGTGAGCGCGCGCATATTCGCCGTCCAGCGCACGGGTGCGCCGATCTGGCGGATCAGGTTCTGCACCAGGGTTTCGGGACGGTGGAATTCGCCGGTGTAGTTCGATGTCACGGCCACCGCCCGCGCGGCGCGCAGCCGCGGCGCGCATTCGGCCAGCTGTCCGGCGAATTCGGCCTCGATGCCCCGCATCGCCGTCGAGTGGAAGGCCGCGCTCACACGCAGCGGCACGAACCGCAGCTCCGGAAGCCGTTGTGCCAGTGCGCTCCTGGCCGCCGCCACCGCGGCGGCGCCGCCGCTGATCACCAACTGCTCCGGTGAGTTCTCGTTCGCCACTTCGGCTCCCGCGTCCATCGCGATCTCGACGGCGCCGCTGTCGGCGATATCAGGCAGGATGAGCGCGGCCATCGCGCCGTCCCCCTCGGGTTGCGCCCCCTGCATCAGCGCGCCGCGGACCCGCACCAGCCGCACCGCGTCCGGGAACTCCAGCACTCCGGCCGCGACCAGCGCGGTGTACTCGCCGAGGCTGTGGCCGCCGAACGCCACCGGCCGCCAACCGAATTCGGCCTCCAATACGCGGTACGCGGCGATCTCCACGGTGAGCACGCACGGCTGGGTGTACTCGGTGCGGTGCAGCCGCGGATCCCGTTCGGTGCAGATCCGCAGCAGATCCGCCCCGACCACCTCGCTCGCGGTCGCGAAAGTCTCCCGGGCCACCGGGAATTCGGCGCACAGGTCCGCGCCCATCCCGACGCGCTGGGCGCCCTGGCCCGGAAATACCACGGTGCGGGTCATCGCGCGGCCTCCACGCTCGGACCGGATTCGGTCGCCGCGCCGGGCTCCGGCAGATAGCCCACCTCGGTGCAGTGCTTCAGGTACACCCGCACCAGCTCTTCCACCGGCGGGCAATCGATTCCGGCCGCGCCGAGCACCCGTCGGGTGTACGCGCAGTCGGCGTAGGAGCTCTCCTCGTAATGGATGGTGCCGAAGAGTTCGATGCCGTACTTGAACATCTCCAGCGTCTGGCTGTCGTAGCGCTCACCCGTGCCGAGGCGGTAGATCTCCCGGTCGGTGGCGCGGCGGTGGAATTCCTCCAGCGGGACCAGAGTCACGTCGTAGCCTGCCTTCTGGACATAGCGCACCACGTCGTAGTACCGCTTTATGTCCGGATTGGTGAGGTGGTATGTCTCCCGGTAGGTGGGCCGGTGCAGGGCGATGTGCACGATCGCGGCGCTCACGTAATCGACCGGGGTGATATCCCAGTGCACCGGCGTGAGCATGGTCTCGCCGGTCTCGATCATCGTCTTGAGGATGTCGTAGTAGGCGCCCTTCACCGAGACCTCCGAGAACGGATACTGCCCGGTGACGCTGTCGCCCATGATGTTTCCCGGCCGCACGATGTCCCAGCGCAGGCCGCGCTCGCTCGCCGCCCGGATCAGCTTCTCCGACTCGTATTTCGTCTGCTGGTACGGCAGATGGTCGTAGCCCTGGCCCAATTCGAGGTCGTGCTCGGTGAACGGCGGGTTGTTGAAGTTCAACCGGTCGCCGAGCGCGCTGAAACTCGAGACATAGACCAGATACCGGCCGCGCGAGCCGAGCGCGAATTCCACTGCCCGCCTTGTGCCTTCGACATTGATCGGGGCCAGCGCGTCGTAGAATGTGACCAGCGTGGTGCGGCCCGCGGCGTGGACGGTGAGATCGGTTTCCGCCGAAATCCGCTGCCAGGTCGGTTCGTCCAGGCCGAAGCGGTCCTGTGAGACGTCGCCGAGCACCGCCGTCACCCGTACTCGATAGGCCTCGTCGAGCGCGCCGTCCGGATCGTAGGTCCGCAGGAAGTGTTGGATACGGCGTTCCGCGGCGGCCTGTGACGTGCCGCGGACCAGGCAGGTGATGCGGACATCGGAGTGCGCGAGCAGGTCGTACAGCAGTTTGCCGCCGAGCACGCCCGTGACGCCGGTGACGAATACTGTGGCCACCGGAATGGGCGCGTCCAGGGTCAGTATCGGGATATCCTCTGCCGCAACGGTATTCGATATCTCGGTGGCCGTCTTCCCGGCAGTTCGCGCGCCGGTGACGATTCCGTCCCGCACGAGGTAGTCCGCCAGGGACGCGATCGTCGGATACCGTTCGGTCGAATCCGCCGGGATGCGGACGTCGTAGTGCTTCATCAGCCGGTTGAGCATCCGCACCGTCGCGACCGAGTCGAAGCCGAAATCGATGAACTCGGCGTCGAGGTCGAGGTCGGCGGGGTCGGATTTGGTGAGATCGGCGAAGATATCCCGGATTTCGTCGCACAGGGTGGTGCGGAGTTCGATGTCCTCGGCCTCGGTCGGTTGCTCGGTGAGTGGCTCGGCGGCAGTCTCGGGTTGCTGCTCGGCGGCAGTCCCGGGCACGGTCGGCTCATCTCGGTGCCCGACGCCGTTGGTCCGGTGCCCGTTGCGCCGCTCTGTCGTATCGACCGATTCGATCGGTTGCGCGACAACCGTTTTCGCGACGATCTGCGGCGGCTCGCCGCGGCGGCGGTAATCCTGCGGCACGATCCAGTGCCTGCGCCGCGCGAACGGATATCCGGGCAGGCTCACGATCCGTCCGAACGCCGTGCCGTACAACCGTTCCCAGTTCACCGTCCACCCGGACGCCCAGAGCTCCGCGAGGCGCGGCAGGTTGCCCGAACGCAGCAGCCCGGCCAATTCCGCACGGTCGGTGTCGGATTCGCCCGCGAGCTCGTCCGCGTCCCGATGGGTCCGCGCCACGCCGTGGAATACCGCGAGCCCCTCCGCGGGACGCGCGCCCGGACCGGACGCGGCATCGAGCAGCTCGACGAGCTCCGCCGTGCTGGTCGCCACCACGGCGAGCCGGTGTTCGAAGGGCGCCCGGCCGACGGCCAGCGTCCACGCCACATCGGCCAGCGGAATCGGCTGTGCCCGTAGGCGTTGCACCAGCCGGGCGGCCGCCTCGGCCAGCCTTTCCGCGTCGCGGGCCGACAGGACGACCACCCGTGCGCCGTCCTCGGGCTCACGCGGCGCGAGCGGTTCGGCGTCGGACACGATGACGTGCGCGTTGCCGCCGCCGGCGCCGAACGAACTCACCGCGGTCAGCCGGGGCGATCCGTCGCTGGGACGCGGCCATTCCGTTGGCGTTTCGATGACCCGGAACGGGGTGACCGCGAAATCGATACCCGGGTTCGGCGGATCGCTGTGCAGGTTCGGCGCGATGGTGTTCTCCCGCAGTTGCAGCAGCGCTTTCACCACCCCCGCCGCACCCGCCGCGGCCTCCAGATGACCGACGCTCGATTTCGCCGAACCGATACCGCAGTAACCGCGGTCCGGCGTCGTGCGGCGGTACGCCCGTGTCAGCGCGGCGATTTCGATCGGATCGCCCAGCGCCGTCCCGGTGCCGTGCGCCTCGACATAGCCGATATCGCGCGCGTCGACCCGCGCGACGGTGAGCGCGCGCTCGATCAACTCCGCCTGCGCCGCCGGATTCGGCACGGTGAACCCGTTCGTGCGGCCGCCGTGGTTGATGGCGCTGCCGCGGATCACGCCGTAGATCCGGTCGCCGTCGACGCGCGCGTGCCGCAGCGGTTTCAGCACCAGCGTGACGACGCCCTCCCCCGGAACATAGCCGTCGCCGCCCGCGCCGAAGGTGCGGCAGCGGCCGTCGCTGGACGCCCAGCGGCCGTAACCGAGCAGCAGGAACTTTCCGGGATGGATCGAGACGTTCACCCCACCCGCGAGCGCGTAGGCCGACTCACCGCGCCGCAGGCTCTCGCACGCCAGATGCAGCGCCGTCAGCGAGGCCGAGCACGCCGTATCCACCGCCAGGCTGGGGCCGTGGAAGCCGAACTGATACGAAACCCGGTTCGCCACCGCGAAATAACCGGAGATCGGGATGTTCACGAAGGCCTGGTATTCGGCGTAGCCGACGCCGACGAACACGCTCGCGTCCACCAGCCCGCGGGCGGCGGCGCTGGCGCGCAGCCGATCCGGCGGATATCCCGCGTCCTCCAAAGCGGCCCAGGATGTTTCGAGGAACAGTCGCTGCTGCGGATCCATCTCCTCGGCATCCTTCGGCGTGATGCCGAAGAAGCGGGCGTCGAATTTGTCCACGTCGTCGAGGAATCCGCCCCACCGCGCGTAGGTGGTCCCCGGCTCGTCCGGGTCGTCGGAAAGGTATACGCCGTGATCCCAGCGCTGCGGCGGCACCTCGACGATGCAGTCCCGGCCCGCCACCAGGTTGGCCCAGAACTCGTCGATATCGTGCGCCATCGGGAAGCGGCCCGCCATACCGACTATCGCGATATCGTCCTCGGCGGCAACCGGTTCCATCGCCGTCGCCGAGCGAACCGGCTCGGCCGCGACGGCCACGGGCTCCGGCCGTGTACCCGTCAGCTCCGTCAGGCGGTCGGCGTGCATGTCGGCGAAATAGCCCGCGAGCTCGCGCAGGGTCTGGTACTCGAAGAACAGGGTGCTCGGCAGCTCACCGAATTCGGCGACCAGCCTGTCGTTCAGCTTGCTGATGAGCACGGAATCGATTCCGTAGTCCTGCAACGGGATCCGGGTGCGGATGCGGGCCGGATCGAGACGGCAGTACTCGGCGAGCAGACCCTTCAGGTAGTCCTCCGCGACTCGCCACAGCTCCTTCCCCTGGGAGGGTGTCGCTTCGGCAGTGGCTTCGGCGGGCACGGTTTCGGTGACCGGTACGTCCGGCACCCAGCAGTGTTCGCGATCGAATCGGTACCCCGGCAGGTGCAACCGCCGCGCGGAATCGTGCGACCACGGCGCGAATTCGACATCCGCCCCTTCGACCCAGGCTCGCGCCACCGCGACGGGGTCGGTGAGCGCACGCGCGGATCCCGCCGCCGCCTCGGGCGCGACACCGCTGAAAACCCCTGCGAGATGGTCACCGTCGGCGAAATCGGCCAGGCGCGCGGCCAGTCCGTCGACGGACTCCGCGACAACGGCCAGCCGGTGTTCGAAGGCCGAGCGGCCGAATGCGAGCGTGTGCGCGATATCCGCGAGCCGCCATTCCGGATGCGCGGCGATCGACCGCCGCAGCGTCCGCGCCGCCGCCACCAGGCTGGAGGCGGTCCGCGCCGACAGCACGACGACCTGTGCGCCGCCGATCTCACCGTGCGGTGCGGGAATTCGCGCCGCGGGATAGTCGTCCACCACGAGATGCGCGTTGGTGCCGCTGAATCCGAACGAGCTGACCGCCGCCCGGCGCGTCCCCGCGGGCCAGTCCCTGGTTTCGGTATTCACGAAGAACGGTGAATTATCCAGTTCCAGCAGTGGATTCACCGTATCCGCGTGCAGCGTCGGCGGAAGCTTTCCGGCCCGCATCGCCAGCAGCACCTTGAACAGGCCGGCCATTCCGGCCGCATGCGAGGCGTGACCGATATTCGACTTCACCGAGCCGACCGGAATCGTCGCGACCGAATCGGTGTACCGGCGGAAGGCCGCGGTCAGCGCCTCGATCTCGATCGGATCGCCCAGTCGCGTTCCGGTGCCGTGTGTCTCGACGTAGCCGATGGTCGCCGGATCGATGCCCGCCGCCCGGTAGACCTCGAGTTCCAGCTCGGTCTGCGATCTGGCACTCGGTGCGGTGATGCCGTTGGTGCGGCCGTCGTGGTTCACCCCAGTGCCACGGATGATGCCGTGGATCGGATCTCCGTCGCGCTCGGCGGCAACCAGCGGCTTCAGCACGACGACACCAACGCCCTCGGCGATCACGAATCCGTCGGCGTCCGCACCGAAGGCGGCGCACCGCCCCTGCGCCGACAGCATGCCCATCGACGATGCGAGCAGGTGGTACTCCGGCGTGACGAATACCGCGACACCGCCGGCCAATGCGAGCTCCGATTCACCGGATCGCAGGCTGCGGCACGCCTGATGCACGGCGACGAGGGCCGACGAGCACGCGGTGTCGAGTCCCATGCACGGACCGGTCAGATCGAGGTGATACGCGACCCTGGCGGGCAGAATGGCCGGGCTGTTGCCGGTGAACATGTGGTGCGAACCGAAGGTCGCGCGATTGCGCAGCAGCGTCGCGTAATCCGAACCCGGTGCGCCCGCGAAGACGCCGCATCGCTTGCGCCGCAGCGACCTCGGATCGATGCCCGCGTCTTCCAGCGCCAGCCAACTGTGTTCGAGGAACAACCGCTGCTGCGGATCCATATGATCGGCCTCGGTGGGCACCAGATCGAAGAACGCGGGATCGAAAAGGCCTACGTCGTCGAGGAATCCGCCCCATTTCGAATAGGTCTTCCCGGGGGTCGCCGGGCCGGGCCGGAAATAGTCCGCGATCGGCCAGCGGCTGGGCGGCACCTCGGTCACCGAATCGACACCCGCGGCGAGATTGCGCCAGAACTCGTCGAGGTCCGCCGCGCCAGGGAAGCGGCCGGACATGCCGATGATCGCGATATCCATGCCGGATTCCGTTCGGTCCTGCCGGATTTCCGGCTCAGCGGTCCGGCCCGATGGCTCCGCGCTCTTCAGTGGTTCGGCCGGTGTCGGATCGATATCCGCTGCGCGACCCGACGATTCGGACGTTTCCCGCGGCTTCTCCGCGCCCCCGTCCTGCGCGACGCGCTGGGCCAGCGCCCGCGCCGTCGGATAGTCGAATACGACCGTCGGCCGCAGCGTGAGCGCGAAGCGGTCGTTGATCCGTTCCACGATCTTCACCGCCAGGATGGAATCAACGCCGTATTCCGACAGCGGCAGCTCCGGGCGGACTTCGTCCGGTGCGATACCCAGCCCGGCGGCCACGATGCCGATCACCGCGCGCTGCAACGCCTCCGGCACTGCCTGGCGCGGAATATCTTCCACAACAGCCGTTTTCGTTGCTGGGTGCACTGTCTCGGCGGGCCGGGGATCGTCTAGTTCCAGCTCACCCGCAGCCGTTTCGTGCCATGCCGCGAGCAGCCGGAAACTCGGTTCCGCGTCATCGGACAGCCCGGGGCCCCAGGCGTGTACGCCGCTGAATCCGGCCCGCATCAGCGCCGACCGCCACTGGTCCTCGGACAGCAGCGGCGAATTCACGATGCGCAGCTCCGGATCCCGGTAGCCGTGCCAGCCGTCGAGCAGGCCGAAGGTCAGTGCCAGCACCTCGAGATCGGTGGTCGCCTCGGTGAACGCCAGAACGCCGCCGGGCGCGAGCAGCCGCCGGATCCGACCGAGGGTGGGCCCGATCTCACCGACCGCGTGTAAAACGTTGGCGCACAGGATGAGATCGGCGCAGCCCGCCGGGAATCCCTGTGCCGCGGCATCCGCCTCGATATCGAGCACACCGAAGCGCATCCGCGGCTCGTCCACGAAGGTGCGTCTGCCGTGCGCGACGAAGCTCGCCGCGATATCCGTGTAGTGGTACTCGAACACAACGCCCGAGCCGATGAGCGCGGCCAGTGCCGCGTGCGTCGAACCACCCGTTCCCGCACCGATTTCCAGCACCCGCAGCGGCCCGTCGCCGGTCCGGCCGCGGGCCACCGCGCCGATCAGATCGGCCAGCAGGCCGTTCGCGAAATCGTATGCGGCGTTGCCGCGATAGATCGCGGCGACCAGTTCCAGCTCGCCGCGCGGGAACAGCACCTCCGTCGCGGCCATTTCGCCCCGCAGTACCCGCTGGTAGCTGTCGAGACACGAATCCAGCAGCGCGACATACGCTTCGCAGCCCGGGAAGCGGGCCAACAGATCGGCCCGCATCCAGGCCGACCCCGGCGGTGGCCCGACCACCCGCAGCCGGTCGTCGGCCCGCTCGACCAGCCCGTGCCGGTCCAGGATGTCCAGGCAGCTGGTGAGCAGGCGCTGATACTCCGTTCGCACGCCCAACATTTCGCGCACCGACCACACCGGCCACTCCCCGATGGTCAGGCCCATCTCGAACAGCACGCCGTAGAGCCGGACGGCCGCGTAACGGTTGAGTTCCGGTTGTCCGGGTTCGACGATGCCGCCGCGCCGCGCCGCCCGCTCGAATTCGGCCACCGCACCGTCGAAATCGGTGCGCGGCCGATCGAGAATCCAGTAATCCCGTTGATCGAAGGGGTATCCCGGCAGCGGCACCCGCCGGGACGGGGCGCCCCGCCCGGCCCAGTCGATCACGGCTCCGGTTACCCACGCCCGCGCCAGATCGGTATCGGATGTGCCGGATAGTTGTTGTGCCACCCCGGATTCCGCTTCCCCGGTAAACACTGCGCCCGGATCGCCCGCCCGGAACCCGTCCAGCGCGGCGGCCACCGCGGCGGGTGTCGTCGCCACCAGCGCGAGCCGATGCGCCAGCGCGGGACGGCCCAGCCGCAGAGTCCGCACCGCATCCGCGAAATCGGCCGGATCCAGGGTGCGGAAGTGTTCGGCCATGATCCCGGCGTAGTGCCGCAACCGTTCCGCCGTCCGCGCCGACAGCACGAATATCTCCGGCGCGCCGGACGGTGCGGGCCGGACTCGGTCGTCTACGAATTCCGCCAATACCACATGAGCGTTCGCACCGCCCGCGCCGAAGGCGCTGATACCGGCTCGGCGCGGCAGCGCCACCCCCGCCGATGTCTGCCGTGGCCAGTCTTGCAGCTCCCGCGCGAGCCGGAACGGTGTCGAGTGGAACGCGATCGCCGGATTCGGCTGCGCCGCATGCAGTGTCGGCGCGATCCGGCCGTGCCGGAATTGCAGCAGAATCCTGGTCAGGCCCGCGACGCCCGCCGCTGCCTCCAGATGGCCGATGCTCGACTTGGTCGCACCGAGCGCACGCGGCCGGTCGTTCTCCACGGAATGCCCGAATACCGTGGCCAGTCCGGCGATTTCGATCGGATCACCGAGTGCGGTTCCGGTGCCGTGTGCCTCGAGATAGTCGATATCCGACGGCGCGAGCCCCGCCTCGTCGAGGGCCGCGGCGATCACCTCGGCCTGCGCGGCCGGATGCGGCACACTGTAACCCGCGGTCTGACCGCCGTGGTTCACCGCGCTGCCCAGGATCAACCCGTGGATGGTGTCGCCGTCGGCGAGCGCGCTGCGCAGCGGTTTCAGATACACCGCGCCGACGCCCTCCCCCGGCACATAACCGTCCGCGCCCGCCGCGAAGGGTTGGCAGCGGCCACTTTCCGACAGCATGCCGATACCGCTCAGCAGCCGGAATTTATCCTCGTGCAGCAGCAGGTTCACCCCGCCGACCAGCGCGGCGTCGCATTCGCCCGCCAGCAGGGCGCGCCGCGCGAGATGCAGCGCGGTGAGCGAGGCCGAGCACGCGGTGTCCACGGTGAGGCTCGGGCCGCGCAGGCCGAGCGTGTACGAGGTCCGGTTCGCGATCGACGACGGAATCGACGCCACCGCAACGGGATCCCCGGTGCGGCTGGCCTCGACGCCGAGCAGCCGGTAATCGCTCCAGGTGGTTCCGACGTAGACGCCGACCCGCCGATCTCGCACGGCAGGCTCGTCGTGGTGGTATCCGGCGTGCTCCAGCGCCCCGTACGCCTGCTGCAGGAACAGCCGCTCCTGTGGGTCGAGCAGCGGTGCGTGCGCGGGCGGTATGCGGAAGAACATCGGATCGAAACCCGCTACGTCGCACAGGAATCCGCCGACGAACGGCTTGCCGCCGGTATTCGTCAGCCACCACCGCCGCGCTGGAACCGGCCCGACCGCGTCGTGGCCGTCACGCAGATTGCGCCAGAACTGGTCCACATCGTCGGCATCCGGATACCGGCCGCTGTATCCGACTATGGCGATCGCGTTCTCGGTCGCCGGTCGCGAAATATTCGCCGCCACCGGCATATTCGTTGCCGCAGGTTCGACGACCGGCCGCAACCGGGCCCGGATGGCGGCCGGGTCGCCCCAAACATACGCGGCATGGGCGTCCTCACCCGTACCCGCCGCGAGGAGCAGATCCAATCCGATCTCGGTGGGCAACAGGCCGACTCCGGCGCGGCGTAGCGCCTCGATATGGTCGCGTGGCGGCAGCATGCCGCCCTCCGCCCACAGCGGCCATCCGATCGCGACCACCCGGGGCCCGCCGTCCCGGGGCCGCTCGGCGGTCACGTCCAGATACCGGTTCGCCGCGGCGTAGTCCGCCTGCCCCGGGTTGCCCAGTACCGCCGATACCGACGAGAACAGCACGAGCAGCCCGGCGTCCGGCATCGCGGCGGCCAACCATTCGGTACCGCAAACCTTCGGCGCCAGAACCGGTTTCACCGTGTCGGCCCGGGTACCGGCGACCAGCCCGTCGCGTAGTTCGCCGGCGCCGTGGTAGACGACATCGATGCGTCCGTAGGTCGCGCGGGTGATCGCGGCGATCCGCTCGACGTCCGCGGCGACCGCGATATCGGCTCGCACGTGCACCGCCTCGCCGCCGAGCTCGGTGATGTCGGCCAGCAATCGCGCACCGTCGGCATCGAGCGGGCGGCGCGATACCAGCACCAGCCTCGCCCGATACCGGGCCGCCAGCCTCCGTGCAAGCAGCCTGCCGATCCCACCGAACCCGCCGGTGATCACCGCGACCGAGCCGTCGGCCAGCGCCGGATCACCGGCCGCGGCGGCGATTTCGCGCACCTGCCTGGTCTGCCGCCCGCCATTGCGGTAGCGGATTTCGGTGGCCGCATCGTCTAGTGCCACAGCGAGTTCGGCGCGCACGACCGTGGCGGCGTTCGTCGAGCCGTCACAGCGAACCGAACGCAGTACTGGATACGGTTGTTCGAGCCGGAGCGTTCGGGCGAATCCACCGATCATGGCCGCACCGGATTCGCCGACCCTACCGTCGCCGAACACGGCGAGGATGCGGCGCACCGGTGCGTCCGGCAGTTCGCCGACCGCCCGAACCAATTCGCGCAACGGCAGGTAGATCTGGTCGATCAGTAGCTGCGGGTCGTAGTCGACCTCGGCGAGCCGATCACCCCACAGATACACGGCGGCGTCGAAACTGCCCGGCCGGGTGGACAATTCGGCCAGCAGTTGGCGGATGTGCGTCGGATTCGCCGGGTCGATCACGAAATCGGTCGCATCGGCGGCGAATTCGGATCCGGGACGGACCCGGACGAGCGCCTCGCCCTCGCCGCGGTACGGCCGTTCCGCCGTGTCGAATACGAGCAGGCGATCCGGCGTCTGCGCCGAGTGCGTCCGTGTATCGGGTCGCCACTCGAACCCGAAGGCGAACAGGGCATCCCGGCTCGGATCGGGCGATTCCGCGAGTGGTGGTGTCGGCGAAGGAGCTTCCCCCATCCCTACCACTGGGGCCGATGCCGCCGGAACCTCGGCGGATACCGTTGTCGCCTCGAGCTCCGGTGCCGGTTCCGGCTCGACGCGCCGGTACCGTTCACCGACCTTGTCCGCGAGATGACCGGCCAAGGCATCGATTGTCTGGTATTCGAAAAGCAGTGTCGGATAAAGCGGTTCACCGACCCGTGCCTCCAGCTCGGCGGTCAGGCGGAGCAGGCGGCCGGAATCGAGGCCGAGCTCGTAGAAGCCGACGTCGGTGGCGATCGATGCCGCCTGCTCACCCAACTCCGCGGCGACCAGCACGACCAGGTCCGCGGTGATCGCGGCCCGCGGATCGCCAGTATCCGCCGCCTGGGTGGTATTCGCGACCGCTGCCGCCATGGCGGCTCGCACCGGTTCCGCAGCCACCAGTCGTTCGATATCGGCGCTGCCGCGAACTCGCTTGGAGGTCAATTCGTACTCGGCGATCGGCGCCCCGTCCGCCCCCCACACGGCAACATCCGCTTGGAGCAGATCCGTACCGCCGCCGCGCACGGTTGCCCGTACATATACCCGCCCCGGAGTTGCGCGCCACGCCCGCACCTTGCCGAAATAGATCGGTATGAAGGCACTTTCGTCGTCCACGCCCAGGCGGGCCGGATCGACGAACGGCACGATCGTCGACGCGTCCAGGAAGGTCGGATGCAGCAGGAAACCGGGGAGGTGCTGCCCGGCCTCCGCGCCGAGACCGAGCTCCGCGACGACGGTATTCTCCCGCCGCGCGAAAATACCTGTCGCCCGCATGAATTCGCGATGTTCGATACCACGGGCACCGCTCTGTCCGTACATTTCGGCGAGCGCGCGACCGTCACCGAGCTCGGCGCGCAACGCACCGATATCCGCGACGGCCGGTCCGGTAAGCGAATCAGCGAGCGCAACAACACATTCGGCGATCTGGGCGACCGGCCCGGCCGGGGTGCCCGCCGCGTCGAGGCGCTGACCCTCGATCCGGATCCGCACCGTGTCCGTCCGCCCCGACCGTCCATCGGTATTGCGCGTCACCAGGAACGTGATCCGCACGGCGCCTGCTGAATCCAGCGCCACCGGCCGGTGGAACAGCGCCTCCCGGATCACCAGGTCGGTGGGCGGGTGTCCGGCGGCCATGGCGGCGCGCAGGATCGTGTCCAGATACACGACACCCGGCAGGATCCGCACCCCGTGCACCCGGTGGTCGCGCACCACGGGATCGTCGGCCCGTACCGTCGTGGCGAAGCTCCCCAATCGAATCTCGTTCATACCAGGGGCTCCACGCGCAGGAAGGACGGAACGGGCACGGCGGGCGCCGGGACGAGCACACGCTGCGGCGGTTCCGCCTCGCGCGTAACGGTTTTCGGCAGCATGTAGCTCCTCTTGCGGAATACCGGCGGCGACAGCGGGCTCCGCACCGGGCGGTGCGCCGTCGGCGCCTGTTCGACGATCAGGTGGGCATTGGTGCCGCCGAAGCCGAACGAGCTGACGCCCGCCGCCCGGGGCCTGCCGTCGGCGGGCCGCCACGGCCGCAATTCACGGTTGACGTAGAGCGGCGAGCCGGTGAAGGCGAAGCGCGGGTTGAGGGCCGCGCAGTGCAGCGAGGGCGGCAGCGCACCGTGATGCACCGCCAGAATGGCCTTCACGGCGCCGGCGATGCCCGCCGCCGAAAGCAGATGCCCGATATTGGTTTTCACGCTGCCCACCGCGCACGGCTGGAGCCCGCCGCGATCGCCGAGCACCGTGGCCAGCGCCTTGAGCTCGATCGGGTCGCCGATCATGGTTCCGGTGCCGTGTGCCTCGACATAGGACAGCGCGTCGGGCGCCATGCCCGCCGATTCCAGTGCGGCCGTGATGACCTCGATCTGCGCGTGCATATTCGGGGTGGTGATGCCCATGGTGTGGCCGTCGTTGCCGATGGCGGAACCGCGCAGCACCGCGTATATCCGGTCGCCATCCGCGACGGCGTCGTCGAGGCGTTTGAGCATCAGCAGCGCCGCGCCCTCGCCGGGTACGAAACCGTCGGCGTGTTCGGAGAAGGTGGCGCAGCGGCCGTTCGGGGACAGCACACCCGCGGCGGCCAGCGTCACGAACGGCATTTCGTCCAGCAGCACCTCGACGCCACCTGCCAGCGCCGCGTCGAGTTCGCCCGCGCGCAGCGCCTGGCAGGCCAGGTGCACCGAGACCAACGAGGACGAGCACGCGCTGTCGAGCACGAGATTTCCGGCGTGCCAATCGAAATAGTCGGAGATGCGGGCCGCGATGAAGTTCTGCCCGATCCCGACGATGGTGTTGCGGTCGGCCACCGGGATCCGGTTGAAGTAGTTGGCCGCCCTGCTACCCGCATACACGCCGATTCGCTTGCCCGCCAGATCCGCTCGCGCGTAGCCCGCATCGGCGGTGGCCAGCGCCGAGACCTCCAGCAGCAGCCGCTGCAGCGGATCGAGCTGCCATGCCAGCGCCTCGCCGATGCCGAAGTATTCCGGATCGAAGAGCTCGATACCGTCGATAAACCCGCCCCATTTGCTGTTGGTGCGGCCGGGGCCGCCGCTCGGGTGGTAGTAGACCGACGGATCCCACCGCGCCGGATCCACCTCGCGGATACCGGATTCGCCGTCGGCGAGCAGCCGCCAGAAGGCGTCGGGGCCGTCACCGCCCGGCAGGCGGCAGCCGATTCCGACCACGGCGATCGGCTCCGCGGTCCGCCCCGAACCGCTCCCGTGGCCCCGGCTCGCGTATTGCGCGGTGGCGGGTACGGACCCCGCCTTCTGCCCCGAAAACTCATCGGGCTCAGGCGAGCTCGCGCCGAAGCGGGCCGGATACCGATCGGTCAGCAGTCCGGCGAGCGCGTCCAGCGTCGGGAATTCCAGCACCAGCGCCGGATCGAACGGTTCGCCGACCACCTCCTCGATGCGCCGGACCGCCGAGGCGATCAGCACCGAATCCGCGCCGTACTCCTCGAATCGGCGGTGTCCCTCGAATTTCGCCGGTGCCAGCTTCAATTCGTCGGAGAAGATCTGTAGCAGCTCCCGGAAGGCCACATTCGCGCCGCGCCCGGATTCGGCGGCCCGCACCGGCACACGGTCGTCCGGTACCGGCGCGCGACGGGCTGTCGTGGGCGCGAACGACGCTCGGGTCGAAAGCTCCAGCCGCGCACCGAGATACGGCAGCACCACGGGGGCGTCGGGGATGCCGAGGATGCCGTCGAGCAGCCGGACGCCGTCGGCCGCGGTCAGTGTCGGCAGCCCAGTGGCCAGATAGGCGGCGGTGCTCGCCTCGCCGAATCCGGTGTCCCGGAACGACGGCCAGTTCACCGAGCGGAACCAGGTGCGCCCCTTCGCATGCTGTGCCTCGGCGAAGCGGTCGAGGTACGCGTTCGCCATCGCGTAGTCGGACAAGCCGACCGAAAGTCCGGGCAGCACCGCCGAGACCGAGGAGAACAGCACGAAGAAGTCGGGCCGGTCCGCCGCGAGCGCCGCGGCCAGCGCCTCGGTACCCGCGAGTTTGGGGGCGAGTACCGCGGCGACACCCGGTCCGGTCTTCCGGACGAAGGCCGGGCTCTCGGTGGAAACCGCACCGGCACAGTGCAATACGCCACCGATCGGCCCGAGTTCGCGCCGCACCTCGGTGAAGAACCGGTCCAGCGCGGCGACGTCGGTGAGCTCGCCGGAATATGTGCGCACCGCGACACCGTCGGCCCGCAGCGCGAGCAGCCGGCGCACCTTGGCGGCGTCCGGGCGGTCGCTCGCCGCCAGCCGGTCCCAGGTTTCTTCGGGCGGTAGCGGCTCGCGACCCATGATCACCAGTCGCCGCGCGCCCCGGGCGGCCAGCGCGGCCGCGAATTCCGCACCGAGACCGCGGGTTCCACCGGTTACCACGTAGGTGCGGGTGGGGTCGACCGAAAACCCGCCGGCGGGCGTGGTGGCGGAGAGTTCGATCCGCTCGCGCATTCCGGCCCGATAGCGCACCCGCGGGGCGCCGTCCGTCGCGGCGTATTCGGTACCGAGTATCGCGAGCAGCCGTTCGGCCGTCACCGCCGCCCGGTCCTCGGCGAGTTCGATGCCGCAGGTGCGCACCTGACCGATTTCGGCGGCCAGACCCGCAGCCAGACCGCCGAGGGGGGCGAACTCCGGACCGTCGATGCCCGGATGCCCTGCGCTGATGTGCAGCAGCACCAGTTCGGCCCTGCGGGCGTCGATCACGCCCTGGTAGAAGCCAATTCGACCGAGATCCGCCGCCGCGACATTGTCCATGCCGAGGCGCGTCAGATCACACACATCGACCACACAGTCGGTGTCCGGATAGCGGGCCAGCATGGCGCGACCGAGTTCCGCGCCCGCGGCGAAGTCCGTGCGGCCCAGTCCATCCGGACGGTCGCCATCGGCGACCCGCACCATCCGCCCCGGATCGCCTACTGCTGCAAACAGGGCGTGCACCAGCGGCTCCGGTGTACCGGCGTCATATACGAACAGCGCACGCCGGGCCGGGAATTCACCGGCCGATGCCGCGGCCGCACGCCAAACAGGCACCAGCGCACGGATATCCGTCTCTGCGGGTACGGCATCCGCCACACTCGAACGTATTTCGCCCGAGCCCACCTGTTCCGGTACGTCCGGAATCCAGTACCGCTCCCGCGCGAACGGATAGGTGGGCAGCGGGATCCGGCGACGCGTGCCGCTGCCGCGCACCGCTTCCCAATCGATATCCGCACCGCCGAGCCAATCGGCGACCCGGCTGTCCGTCACCGAGATCGTGGCCTCCGGAACCCACGCGCGCACCGCGGCACGCAGTTCGGTCAGATCACGTGCGACGAAGACGGTCCGGGCGCCGCCCGCCTGCCGTCCGACCTGCATGGTGTACGCCAGATCCGCGAGGTTCGGCGCGTGATCGGCGAGGTGGCGATCCAGTGCGCCGACATATTCGGCGAGCCGCTGCGCGTCGCGCGCCGAGACCGGAACCACCTGCGCGCCAGACCATTCGGATGCCGGCCGCCGATCGACGTACTCCTCCACCACCACGTTCGCGTTCGAGCCGCCGGCGCCGAACGAGCTGATGGCGGCCCGCCGTGGCCGGTCGGCGCCGCCCCTCGGCCATGGCAGCGGCCGGTCCGGGATGCGGAACGGGGTCGCGCCGAAATCGATATTCGGATTCGGCGGGTCGGCGTGCAGCGACGCGACGATGGTCTCGTGCCGCAGTTGCAGCAGCACCTTGGTGAGCGCCGCGACACCCGCGGCCGCCTCCAGATGTCCGACATTCGACTTCACCGAACCGATCGGCAGCTCCGTCAGCTCGGTGTCACCGAATACCTTTGCCAGACCGTTGATTTCGATCGGATCGCCGAGCGCGGTGCCGGTGCCGTGCGCCTCGACGTAGGAGACCGTCGCCGGATCGACACCGCCGGTGCGCAGCGCCGAACGGATCACCGCCGCCTGCACATTCGGATTCGGCACGGTGAAACCGTTCACCCGGCCACCGTGGTTCACGGCGGTGCCCTTGATGACGGCGTGGATGGTGTCGCCGTCGGCCTCCGCATCGGCGAGGGGACGCAGCACCAGCGCGCCGACCCCTTCGCCCGCCACATATCCGTCGCCGCCCGCCCCGAACGAGCGGCAGCGACCGTCGCTCGACGCGAACTGGCCCTGGCTCAGCGCCACGAATTTGTACGGGTGCAGCGACAGATTCACGCCGCCGACCACAGCCAGTCGGCATTCCCCCGTCCGCAGGCTCTGGCAGGCCAGGTGCAGCGCGGTGAGCGAGGAGGAGCACGCGGTGTCGATCGCCATGCTCGGCCCCTGGAAGTCCAGCACATGCGACACCCGGTTCGCGATGCTCCAGAACGTCGAGCCGGGCAGCGTGCCCCGGCCGAGCCTCGCCTCCTCGGCGCCGAACATCTGGTATGTGCCCCACATGACCCCGACGAAAACGCCAGCCTCCTCGGGACGTAACCCGCTGCGCGCCAGATCGGCCCTGGTGTGCCCGGCGTCTTCCAAAGCGGCCCAAGCGGTTTGCAGGAAAAGCCGCTCCTGCGGGTCCAGGATTTCGGCCTCGCGCGGCGAGATGGCGAAGAACAGCGGATCGAAACGGTCGACGTCGTCTAGGAAGCCGCCCCACTTGGTATACGCGGTGTACGGGTGATGGCGATCCGGATCGAAATACCGCGACTGGTCCCAACGCTCCCGCGGGATTTCGGTGATGCAGTCCCGTCCCTCGATCAGCACCCGCCAGTATTCGTCCAGATCGCGCGCGCCCGGATAGCGCCCGCTCACACCGACGATCGCGATATCGCCGACGGTGGATCGCGGCGGTTCGGCGGCCACGGACGCGCCACCGGCGACCGGTCGCGGTGGTGCCGCGCCCACGTCCGCGCCGTGGTTCGCCTCGGCCGGCACGACCTGTCCGTCCGCCTCGCGGGCCGGGCGGTCCTGCGCCGAAATCCGCTGCCCGGCACCCCTGCCCAACTTCGTCAGCAGCCCAACTATGGCTCGCGGAGTCGGATATTCGAAGGCGAGTGTCGCGGGCAGCCGGTGACCGCTGCGCCGCGCCAGCTCGTCGCGGATCTCGATGGCGGCCACCGAATCCAAACCGAGCTCGTGCAGCGGGCGATCCAGGTCCGCATCGGGGGCCAGTCCGACGCACCGGCGCACCAGTTCGGTCGTCTCCGCCGCGAAATCCGCGTCACCGGAGGCTATTACGGGTATCTCCTCCGGTTCCACCATGTCGTGCAAGACATCGGGCACGTCCGCGCCCGGGGCGCTCAGGTTCGTAAGGTCCAGCGCCACACCAGCGACCGCGCCGTCGAATCCGGATTCCAGTGTCCGCTCCAGGATGTCGAGGGCCTGACCGGTGGTGAGCAGCCCGTATCCACGGCGGGCCAGGTGGTCGACGGCGCGCTCGTCCAGGCGGTCCGTCATCCCGGTCCGCGCCCACGGACCCCAGGCGATCGAGAGCGCCGGAAGCCCGGCGGCGCGCCGCGATTCGGCCAAACCGTCCAGGAAGGCGTTGGCGGCCGCGTAATTCGACTGTCCCGGCTGGCCGAGCACGCCCGCGGCCGAGGAGAACAGCGCGAAGAACCGTGGGGATCGCGCCATGGTCAGCTCGTGTAAGTTCCACGCGCCGTGCGCTTTCGGCGCGAGTACCGCCCCGGCCCGCGCGGCCGTCTGCTCGATCACCGAACCGTCGTCGATCACACCGGCGAGGTGCACCACCCCCGCGAGCGGCGACAGTTCGCGATCGATGCGGTCCAGGGTGGCGGCGACGGCGGCGCGATCGGTGACGTCCAGCGCGACGGTTTCGACGTGCACGCCCCGGCGGCGCAACTCCAGGATGGTGTCGGCCGCCGCCGCGCTCGGCGCCGACCGGCCCGCGAGCACCAACCGGCGCGCGCCCCGCTCGACGAGCCTGCGCGCCAGCGCGAGCCCGATACCACCCAGCCCGCCGACGATCAGCACCGTTCCGGATTTCACCGCCGCGATCGCGTCGGCATCGCGCCCGGCTCGGCGCGGCCGGGCCGCCACCAGCCTCGGCACCAGTCGGTCTCCGGCGCGGAGCGCGAGCTGGCGGGGCGCGTCGCCGTCGAGCATGGCGGCTACCAGGCCGTCCGGATTCCTGATCGCCTCATCATCCAAATCGATGATGCGGCAGCCGTTTTCACGGAGCTCCCGCTGCGCGGCACGGGCGAAGCCCCAGAGCGCGGCCTGTTCCGGCGCGACCCGGTCCACCGGACGGACCGCTTGGGCATCGCGGGTGAGCAGCCACAGGTCCGCGCCCGCGGCGGCCTGCACGAGGTGCAGTGCCGCGACCACCTCGCGGATCGATCGGTCGGGAACCGCCGCGCCGTCCTCGGAAAGCGCTGCCGCATAAACGATCCCGCGCAAACCGCTGAATGTTCCGAGCAGATCCCTCGTGTCCGCGGGCGAGGAGAGATCCACCTCGAAACCATCCGCGACTGCGCCGAATTTCCGGCCGGGCCGGGCGAGCACACAGTCCGCGCCCGCGGTTCGCAGCCGGGCAGCGATGATGTCGGCCGGGCCACCGGTCGCGCCGATCACCAGCCAGCGTCCCGCAGCCACGCCTCGTCTCGCCGGAGCCGCTGCACGCCAGGTGATTTCATAGAGGTGCTGGTGCGCTACGCCGTCGGGTTCGCCGCGGTCCCGCTGTCCGGCGGCGGTTCGCATGATTCGCAATCCCGTCGCGATCAGCACGGGATCGCCCTTCTCGTCGAGTAGTCGAACGTCGGCGACGCACACCTGCGGCGTCGACGTCACCACCCGCACATGGCCGTAGCGCGCGCTGATCCGTCCCGTCGGGACCGCCGCCCGGTCGATCGCCACCGGCACCCACGTCGCATCCGCCGATTCCGCCGGGATCGCGGCGACAGTGGCCTGGAACGCCGCGTCCAGCAGCACCGGATGCGGCATCTCCGCGCCGGTCTCGGTATCCGGATCCGACAGCGTCACAACGGCTTCCCGCTCGCCGGTCCGGACGTCGACCACCCGTTGGAAGGCCGGTCCGTAGCGCAGTCCGGCATCGGCGAGCCGCTCGTAGAATTCCGGGCCGGGGATCCAACCGTGGCACCGCCGCAGCGCCGCCGACAGGTCCAGGTCGTCCGCCGATCGAATGATGCTCTCGCCCTTGCTGATCCGGCCGCGCACGTTGGGCTGGTCGCCGCCGTCGGACACGGTCACCGCGAAACCGTCGGGCCGCGCCTCGAATCGAATGCCGACGCGGTGGGTGCCGGTCAGCAGTAGCGGCGTCGCGATGACGAGATCCTCGATCGTCACATGCGTGGCCGCGTTTACCCGCCGGGACATCGCGGCTATCGCGCTGACGTACCAGGCCGCCGGTACCGTCACCGCATCCCCGATCACATGATCCGCAAGGTACGCGGGCGTGCCAGGGCCGAGTGTTTCGGTGAATTCTCTTGCGGCGGCCCCGGTTTGAACAGATGCTTCCGAATCGGCTGCCCGCTCGGCGCGTTCGATCCAAAAACGTTTGCGCTGGAACGGATAAGTCGGCGCCAGCACCCGGCGCCGCCCGTGCGGGCCGTGCACCCGCTCCCAATTCACCCGCACCCCGGCCACATACAGTTCGGCCAGCGCCTCGGCCATCGTTTCGCGGTCGTCGTGGCCGCGCCGCAGTGTGGCGACGAAACGGGCGCCGGTTTCGACCGTCCGCCGCCCCAGTGCGGAAAGCACCGGCTGCGGCCCGATTTCGAGGAAGGTCCCGATACCGAGCCCGGCGAGCGCACGCAGCCCCTCCGCGAATCTGACCGGCTGCCGCGCGTGCCGCGCCCAGTACTCCGCGCTCAGCTCGCCGGGAACCATCGGTGCGCCGGTGAGATTCGAGATGAGCGGGATCTTCGGTTCCGTGAACGCGATCCCGCGGGCCGCCGCGGCCAGCTCGCCGAGAATCGGCTCCATCAGCGGCGAGTGGAAGGCATGTGACACGTCGAGCGGAACCGCTCGAATACCATTGTCCGCCAGCTCTATTCGCAGCCGTTCCAGTTCGGTGTCCGGTCCGGCGACGACGATCTGCGCCGGGCCGTTCGATCCGGCGACGACAACCGAAACGTACCGTGCGAGCAACGGTTCGACCGAATCGGCTCCGGCCTCGACGGCCAGCATGCCGCCGCCGTCGGGCAGCCGCTGCATCATCCGGCCGCGCGCGGCGACCAGCCGCAGACCGTCCGCCATCGAAAGCGCCCCGGCCGCGCATGCCGCGACGTACTCGCCGACGCTGTGCCCGAGGACCGCGGCTGGCGCGATGCCCCGGTCTCGCCACAGTTCCCAGAGCGCCCATTCGACCGCGAACAGCGCGGGCTGCGTGAAAATGGTGCGGTGCAACAGTTCACCGCGTGACCCGTAGAGCGCGTCGACCAGACCGATACCGTCCTGGATCGGCCCCAGCAGCGCATCGCATTCCGCCAGCGCCCGCCGGAATACCGGCTCGGTGTCGAACAGGCCGCGCGCCATCCCCGGATACTGCGAGCCCTGTCCGGTGAACAGCAGCCCGACCTTCGGGGACGCCGACCGCTCGACCCGGGCCCGCGGCGCCGGATCCGCCGCGATGGCGCGCAATTGCCGCGCCGCATCGCCCGCGTTCGCCGCGACCACGGCGATCCGCTCCTCGAAATGGCATCGCCCGGCCGCCGCCGTATAGGCCAGATCTCCGAAACCGGCATGCGCACTAGCCAATTCATCCGCCCACCGGCCCGCCGCCGCTGCCAGCGCCGCGGTGTCGCGCGCGGACAGCGGGATCACCTGCGGTCCGGATTCCCGCACCGCGCGAGCCGGTTCCGCATCCCCCTGCGCCAGGATCACGTGCGCATTGGTGCCGCTCATCCCGAACGAGCTGACGCCGACGACGCGCGCCCTGCCGGTCTGCGGCCAGGCCCGCGCGGTGCGCACGACCTCCAGCGACGTTCGCGCCCAGTCGATATGCGGGCTCGGCTTATCGAAGTGCAGGCTCGGCGGAATCTGCCCGTGCCGCAGCATGAGTACGGCCTTGATCACACCCGCGACCCCGGCCGCCGCCTCGGCGTGCCCGATATTCGTCTTCACCGAGCCGATCAGCAGCGGCGCCTGCCGTCCGGCGCAGTAAACCTCCGCCAGCGCGGCCGCCTCGATCGGGTCGCCCAAAGGCGTTCCAGTGCCGTGTGTTTCGACATAGTCGACATCGGACGGCCGAATTCCGGCCCGGGTCAGCGCATCGCCGATCACCCGCTGCTGCGCGGGCCCGTTCGGCGCGGTCAGGCCGTTCGACCTGCCGTCGTGGTTCACCGCGACGCCGCGCACCACGGCGAGTACGCGATCGCCGTTGCGGCGCGCCACCGAAAGTCGTTCCAGCACGAGCACACCACAGCCGTCGGCACGCACGTAGCCGTTCGCGTCGGCGGCGAAGGCCCGGACCCGGCCGTCCGGCGACAGTGCGGACAGCCGGCTGAACCCTATCGTCGTCTCCGGCGCCAGCTGTAGGTTGACGCCGCCGACCAGCGCGAGATCACAACGCCCGGCACGTAATCCGTCTTCCGCGGACTGCAACGCGACCAGTGAGGACGAGCAGGCCGTATCGAGAGTCACGGCGGGACCATGCAGTCCGAGCGCGTACGCGACCCGTCCGGCCGCGACGCTCGGCGCGGCCCCGAGCACCGAGTAGGCCCCGATCGCGGTGGGATCCGTTGCCAGCGTGGGTGTTCCGGGATACTCGCTGAAGCACAGGCCGACGTACACGCCGGTCCGGCTGCCCGCAAGCTCGCCCGGCGCGCGCCCCGACCGCTCCAGCGCCTCCCAGCTCGTCTCCAGCAGCAACCGCTGCTGCGGATCCATCGCCCTGGCCTCGGCGTCGCCGATACCGAAGAACGCCGCGTCGAATTCGTCCGCGCCGTCGACGAATCCGCCCCACCGGCTGTACATGCGGCCGAGCGCGGCCGGATCCGGATCGTAGAACGCCTCGACATCCCACCGCTGCGGCGGCACCTCGCTGATCGCGTCCCGACCCGACCACAGCAGCTCCCAGAACTCCTCCGGGGTTCGGACACCGCCGGGAAACCGGCACGCCATACCGACGATGACGATCGGATCGTCGGCAACCTCGGGTTCGGCCGGGACCACAGCCGAGCTCAACATCGCAGCCGGTTGCGGCTCGGCATCTACCGGCATAGCGGCCTGAACCCGCAGCGGTGGCGAAACCGAGGACGCCACCGGCATAACGGCCTGGACCTGCGGCTCAGGCGAAACCGACGACGCCACCGACGTAACGGCCTGGACCTGCGGCTCAGGCAGAACCGACGACACTACCGGCGTAACGGCCCGGACCTGCGGCTCGTGCGAAATCGATGGCTCCACCGGCGAATTCGCGCCGGGCGCCGCCACCTCGACGCCCTTGCGCCGCAACAGCTTCGCGATCTCACGCACGGTCGGGTAGTCGAACACCAGGCTCACCGGCAACGGCGTGCCGGACTCGGCGATCAGCGCGGTCCGCAGTTCCATCCCGGTCAGCGAATCGACCCCGCTGTCGTGCAGCGGCTGTTCCGGGTCCAGCGGCGCGGTCCGGTCCAGCACCCGCATGGTGACCCGCTGGACCAGCTCCTCCCATGGGGCGGTGTCCTCCGTCGCCCGTTCGCTCGTCGAATGTCCGTGTCCGGCTGCGCCGTTCCCCATAGTCGTACCGCTCACTACCGGTTCGTCCGGTGTCACTCTGGTATCGGACAGCGAAACGCTCTCCGATGAATGGTCTTTCGTGGTCGCCTCGGCGGAACCTGCTCGGTACCAACGCTGCTCGGCGAAATCGAATACGCCAGCGGTCGCCACACCGAGCGGCACCAACCGGTCCAGCGCCGCGGCGGCGTCGGTCACCCGAAGCGCGGGCAGGCCGCGCCGATCCAGATATGCCGTCAGTTCCGGGCGGCCCGCGGCCATTCCGACATCCCCGAACGGCCCCCAGGCGATGCTGAGCCCCGGCAACCCGTCCGCGCGCCGCCGCGCGGCGAGCGCGTCGAGCGCCGCGTTCGCCGCCGCGTAATTCGCCTGCCCCGGTGTGCCGAGCACACCGGCGACCGAGGAGTAGACGACGAACAGCTCCAGCGGCAGGCCGCGGGTGAGCTCGTCGAGATGTTGTGCCGCACGATATTTCGGCCCTAGTACGGATTCGAACCGGGACGGCGTCTGGTCGGTCAACACCCCGTCGTCCAGTACGCCCGCGCAATGGATCACACCGCGCAGTGGTCCAGATTCGGCTATGCCGCTGAGTAATGCGACGACCGCGGCCCGGTCAGCCACATCCACCCGGTGCTCCGACACCCGAACACCTTGTGCACGTAGCGATTCCACTAGTCGAACCCCGCCCGTGTCCGGCCCGCGACGGCCGACCAGCGCCAGCCTGCGCGCCCCGCGGTCGACCAGCCAGCGCGCCGCCGCGCCGCCGAGTCCGCCGAAGCCGCCGGTGACGAGATAGGTTCCGTCCGCGCCGAACCGCGGCGCGGGAGCCGCCTCGGCCAGCAGGACCGGCCGGGCCGCGACGTCGTACCGTCGCATGGCGTCGAACGCGGTCGCCGCGGCGGCGCACGGCCACGGCGTGTGCGGCGGCGGCGCGAGCGCGCCGCGCCCGAACAGCGTCAGCACGGTCCGCAGGATCTCGCCCAAGCGTGCACGGTCGATAAAAGCTGGATCAATCGGCCGGTCGGCGTCGTGGCCGGCGGAAATCTGCGCGGGGTCGGCAAGATTGACGAACCGGCCGCCGTCGGCCAGTATGCCGGGGGCGTTCCCGGTCAGGTTGCCCGCGAGCGCGTCGACGACCACGTCCATGCCCGCCCCGCCGGTATGCCTGCGCACTCCGTCGACCGTCCAGGCGGCTACGGCGGTAGGCAGTTCCGTCACATCGATACCCGCGGTCGCCGCCCATCGGCACAGTGCCGGCGGCGCGAATAGCACCGCACCCGCGTGCCGTGCCAATTGCACTGTGGCCATGCCGATTTCGTCGGCACGCGCGTGAATCAGCACCCGCTGTCCCGACCGCAGCCCGCCGATATCGAACAGCCCGTACCAGGCGGTGGTGAAGGCGACCGGCAGCGTCGCGCCCTCGGCGAAGGACAGCCGGCCGGGCAGCGGTGCCACCAGCCGCCGGTCGACGGTGACGTACCGGGCGAAACTGCCCTCCGCGAGTGCGACCACCCGGTCGCCGACCGCCAAACCGGTGACATCCGGGCCGACAGCGCTGATCCGGCCCGCGCACTCCGCACCGAGCGGGGCGGGCGATTCTGGGTGCGTGCCGAGGGCGAGCCAGATATCACGTCGATTGAGTCCGGTTGCGGCAACGGCGATTTCGACCTCACCGGGCCCGGGTGCGACGCGTTCGGCAGGCACGTTTCGCAAGAGTTCGAGCGCGCCGGATCGATCAGCCAGCAATCGGTAATTGGCGGCATCGGCGGGCAGTCCATCGGCCAAACGGGCCGCCAGCCAACGTCCGTCGCGCACCGCCAACTCCCGTGTGCCGAATCCGCCCGCTATCCCGGCCGCGACAAGCATTCCGTCAACCGGCGCCCCGGCTTCCAGATCCACCAGCCGCGAAGCCAATTCCGGATGTTCGGTGGCGAGAGTCCGGCCCAGACCCCAGAGCAGCGCCTGGTCCGGATCCGGTCGATCGCTGGCCGAAACAGCCTGAGCGCCAAGCGTTACCACGTACAGGGGCACGCTGCGCCATCCGGTCTCGACGAGCATTCGGATCAACCGGAGCGCGCCCGCGATCCGCACTTGCGCCGGTCCGTCCGTCCACGCGTAGACGATTCCCGGTGGCCGACCGTCGCCGACTGGCAATTCGTCGGACACGTCTTCCGGCCGCACGACGACCACGTCCGCCCGCGCCGCCAGACCCGCGGCCACCGCCGTGCCGACGACCCCGTCGGCGAAGACCACCCACCGCTGGACTTCCGCGTACTCGCGGCCGGATTCCGTTGGCTCCCAGCAAATGTGATGGAGCAGCCGGTCCACTCGACGGTCCGTCTCCGCGCCGGAAACCGGCGCATCGCCCGGGCCGGTATCCGCGGCAACCAGACAGGCGCCGGTGAGAACGGCAAGTACCCGCTCGGATTCGTCGATCATCGTGACATCGCCGACGATGACCCGATCGGACCGCTCGGTGACCCGCGCCCGGCAGCGCACTGTAGTACCGCCGACTATCTCCGGACCGAACAATTGAGCACGATCGATAGCGACCGGCAAATACATTCGATCCGGCCCATCCGCCGCCAACACCAGGCTGTGTAGGCATCCGTCCAGCAGAATCGCCTCGGCCCCGTCCGCCGCGGTCCGCAGCAGCGTTTCCGACTCGGTGGCGGTGATCCGCGCCGCGGCCACCCCACACCGGTAGTCCGCACCGAGCCGGAGGCCGTGTCCGGACAGGCGGTCGTAGTACTCCCGCCATGGCTCCCCGTCGGCCACGGTGGCAGCCGGTGCGGCAATTTCGGGTGAACCGGCCGCCGCGCGCAGTGCCGCCCGCGCGTAAATCGTTGCGCCGTCGCCGAATTCCACCGAATAGCCATCGCCGTCAGCCGTCAGCCGGACCCGCAACGCACCGTCGGCCCGCACCGTGATCGGCTCCAGCAGCCGAAGACCGGACACCAGCCAGCTCCGCGCACCCGGCAGCTCGGCCGCCAGCCGCGCCGAACGGCTGATCAGCCAGCCCGCCGGAACTGTTGGCATACCCTGCAATTCGTGCCCATCGAACATCGCCGGACCGATCGGCAGCGTATGCCGGATTTCGGATCGGGCCGCGAGCTCCAGCCAGTGCCGCTTGCGCTGGAACGGATAGGTCGGCAGCTCAACCGGCCGCCAGCTGTCCCTGGGATACATCGCAGCCCAGTCGATTTCGCCACCGCCCAGGTAACGCTCGGCTGTCTCGAGCAAGGTCGGCGCGGCCGCCGCGGAATTCACCACCGTCCCGGGCGCCACATCACCCGCCACCACCCGGCCGAGCGCGGCGCTCAGCTGCGCCACGGTGTCGAAGACGATGGCCACCCGCTCGGCGAAGTGGGTGCGTCCGACGTTCGCCGACGCACACAGATCATGGAGACCGCTATTCTCCTGCGTCCCAACATGTTCCGCGTATCGGTCCGCGAGCTCACATAGCGCGGCAGCGCTTTTCGCGGACAATGCCAGCAGGTGCGGACCGCTCTGATCGCGGCGCGGCGCATCCGCCTCGGGCGCCTCCTCCAGCAGCACATGGGCATTGGTGCCGCTGATGCCGAAGGAGCTCACCCCGGCGCGCCGCGGGCGGTCCCCGCGGGGCCAAGCGCGCTCCGCCGCGACTACCCGCACGCCGATCTCATCCCAGTCGATATGCGGATTACCGGATCGGTAGTGCAGCGACGCCGGAATCCGCCCGTGCCGCATGGACTCGACGACCTTGATGATGTTCGCGATCCCGGCCGCCGCCTGGGTATGTCCGAGATTCGATTTCACCGAACCGATCCACAGCGGCCGCTCGGCGGTGCGGTCGGTGGCCAGCACCCGAGCGAGCGCATTGACCTCGATCGGATCACCGAGCGCGGTGCCGGTCCCGTGCGCCTCCACATAATCGATATCCCCGGGCCACAGTCCGGCGTCAACAAGGGCGGATCGGATGACCTGTTCCTGCGCGGGACCGTTCGGCGCGCTCAGGCCCTGGCTGCGCCCGTCGGAATTCACCGCGGCGCCGCGGATCACACCGAGCACCCGGTCACCATCTCGGCGTGCGTCCGAAAGACGTTTCAGCACAAGCGTTCCCGCACCGTCGCTCCAGACGACGCCGTCCGCCCGCGCATCGAAGCTCTTGCACCGGCCATCGGCGGCCAGGCCGCGCGCCCGTGCGAAGTAGATATCCAGGGACGGCGTCAGCACCACGGTGGCACCGGCGGCCAGCGCCAGATCGCATTCACCCCGCCGCAGGCTCTGCACCGCCAAATGCACGGTGACCAGCGACGACGAACATGCGGTGTCGACCGTGAGGCTCGGCCCGTTCAGGCCGAGGAAGTACGACAGCCTGCCCGATGCGACACTCGCCAGATTCCCGGTGCCGAACCAGGCATTCGGCGGCACATCGGCCCGCGCCATCCGCTCGGCGTAATCGTTCGACATGATGCCGACGAACACCCCGGTCCGGCTGCCCGCCAGCCGCTGCGCCGGATACCCCGCCTGTTCCAATGCCTCCCACGAGGTTTCGAGTAGCAGCCGCTGCTGCGGGTCCAGCATCCGGGCCTCGCCTACGGAGATGTCAAAGAAGCCCGCATCGAAATCCCGCACGCCGTCGACGAATCCACCCCAGCGCGTATACGTTTTGCCCTCGGCATCCGGATCGGCGTCGAAGTAGGCATCGACATCCCACCGTTCCGCCGGAACCTCCGTCACCGCATCGGTTTCCGCGATCAGCAGCCGCCACAGATCCGCGGGCCCGCGCACGCCGCCCGGATACCGGCAGCCCATGCCGACGATAGCGATCGCATCGTTCGCGTCTTCTTGCGCTCGATGCTCAGTTGCACTGCGTGCCACTGCCTTTCGAAGCGACGCACCCGAATCGGCTTCAGCCGCCGCACCCGGCCGGAGCCGGACGATTTCGGCCGCGACACCGGCCACCGTCGGATGATCGAACAACAGCGTCGCGGGCAACCGCATACCGAGATCGGCGGCCAGACTGTTCCGAAGTTCCACCGCCAGCATCGAATCCAGTCCGAGCTCACGCAGCGGCACCCCATCGGCGACCGGAGTCGTCCGCCCGAGCGCCTTCGCCGCCAGCGCGCGCACTACCGGAAGAATGTCATCGAGCGCCGCACCGTCGACCGCGGAATCCCCGATCCCGACGCTTTCGCTCGCGGCACCGCTCGCCGCAACAACACCGACCGCGCGACCATCACCCGCGGCAGCTTCACCGACCCCGCGACCACCAGCCACCGCAGCATCACCGACCGCGGACCCACCAGCCGCAGCACCACCACCGACCGCCGACCCACCAGCCGCAGCAGAACCACCGGCCGCGCGACTATCAGCCGCGGCTGCGTTGATCGGCCCACCACCGGCCTCAACACCGCCAGCAACGAAACCACCAACCGCCAGACCACCAGCCGCCGCGCCGCCCAGCATTCCATCGCCAACCACGACACCAGCGCGACTACCAGCCGCAGCACCACCACCGGCCACGCCACCACCAGCCACGGCGGCGTTGATCGACCCACCACCGACCTCGACACCGCCAGCAACGGAACCACCAACCGCCACACCATCAACCGCCGCACCGCCGAGCGGTCCATCGCCAACCACAGCACCGGCGCGACCCACCGCAGCGATGTCCACCAAACCCCCAGCAGCAGTTGGGAATACCGCGACAACCCCTGACGCCCCCAGCAGCGCTCGCAGTGCCCGCAACCCCGCATCGACTGCAAGTTCCGCGACACCGTGCCGCTCCCACGCACGGCGAGCCGTATCACCGAGCGCTGCGGCCATACCGGTTCCGGACCACGGACCCCACTGAATGCTCAACGCCGCGAGACCGTTCGCAGAACGCATCCGGGCGAGCCCGTCCAGATATGCGTTCGCGGCAGCGTAATTCGCCTGTCCCGCGGTGCCGACGAGGGCGCTCGCCGACGAGAAGAGCACGAATATCGACAGGTCGAGCTCCGCCGTGAGCTCGTGCAGATGCCATGCGCCGGACGCTTTCCCGGTGAACACCCGCCGTACCCGGTCCGCGCCCTGATCCATCAGCAGCGCGTCGTCGAGCACACCGGCGCAGTGCACGACGCCCGCGAGCCGCGGCAGGTCGGCGCCGAACCGAGCGAATAACGCCGACAGCGCGACTCGGTCCGCGACATCCAGCCGCACCGTCTCCACCCGCGCCCCGAGCGCGGTGATCTCGCGGATCGCCGCCGCCGCCCGCGCATCGGGTTCGTGCCGTCCGGCCAGCACCAGTGTCCCGGCCCCCGCCTCGGCAAGCACCCGCGCCGTCGCCGAACCGAGTGCGCCCAGCCCGCCGGTGACCAGATACGCACCGGCACGGTCCAATTCGGCAGTTTCCTGCGCCGCCCCCGCGGTCAGCTCCGGCACGTATCGCCGCTTGCCACGCAGCGCGACAACGGGATCGGTTGCACCGGAGCGTAGTTCGCCGACGAGACGACGGTCCGCGACATTCGCTCCCGTGGGTAGGTCGACCAACCGGCAGCCGAGTTCGGGAAGTTCGGTGCGCACCACCGCCGCCAGCCCGCACAGCGCGGCCGCCGTGGGCCGGACTCGCTCGTCGTCCAACACCCCGACGGCACCGCCGGTAACGAGGTAGAGAGGTCCGGCATCGACCGTTTCCGCAAGCGCGCGAACCACCTTCAAGGCCGATTCGGTTTCGGCGCCCGCCGCGCCCGCGTCATCGCCCGCGTCGAAGCTGCTCAGGTACACAACCGCGCGCGCCGACGCACCCGATATACCCGACACGCCCGGCATATCGAATGCACCCGAAATACCAGACCCACCCGAAATACCGGATCCACCCGAAATACCGGATCCACCCGAAATACCGGATCCACGCACCGCCGACACGGCCGCATCAGGCTCGACGGCGACCGCGTCGTCGCCCGCCGCCCGCAGGGCCGCCACGAGCCGATCCGCCGCCGGAAGTCCGCCGATCACCAGCCAGGCTGCCGGACCTCGCGCCGCGGCGAACACAGACGATTCCCGCCAATCCTGGACGTGTACCGGAGCGGTCGCCCCGGCGTCGGTCTGCCCGAACCACAGATCTTCCACCTCACAGATCCGCGCACCCTCGGTGTCGAATATGGTGACGCGCACCGCCGTACCGGTCCGTACGGCCAGAACCCATGCCGCCGCAACGCTTTCCGCTCGATGCAGGCGCAATCGTCCGAGACCGGCGGGCAATCGGTTCACCGGCCCACCCGCCGTGACGAGCGCCAGCCCGGTCTGGATGGCCGCGTCCACCATGCACACGGTCGCGGCATCGGCCGCACCGGACAGCTCACCGGGCCGGGAGAGCCTGGCCAGCAGCGTATCCGCGCCCGCGCGCAGTTCGGTGATCCAGCGGAACCGCGGCCCGAAGGTCAGTCCCCCTGCGGCGCAACGGCGGTAGAAGTCGTCGGTGTCGGTGTATACGGAGTGGGTGCGCAACGCCTCCGCCAGATCGTCGGGGCCGGCCGCGCCATCGGTTTGCGGCACCACCGAAGCCATCACCGCGGCGGCCGAATCCGATCCGACCACCAGCCGGATGTCGACCCTGTCGCCCACCCGCTCGGCGATCGGTTCCCGCAGCTCATCGAGCGGAACAGGTTGTGTGAGAACGAAATCGACCAGTTCGCGGGCGAATCCCCCGGCCGCCCGCAACGCCGACAACGCCAGATAGGCGCCGGGGACCACCGGGGTGCCGCGGTAACGATGTTCGCCGAGATATGCGGTGCTCGTCACCGACGCCTCGGCAAAAAGTTGCACCGGGGCGGCTCCCGGGACCGCCAAACGCTCCCGCTCGAACGGATAGGTCGGCAGCCCGTTACGCCGCCGCGCTCCACTCGGAATCAGCGCGGACCATTCGATATCTGCTCCGGCACAATACATTTCCCCCACCCCGGACAAGAGCACGGAGTCGTCGGTCACCGACCGGCGCAGGCTCGGCACCCATCGCGCCGATATTCCGGCCTGCTGCCCGAACTCCAGCAGCACCGGATGCGGGCCCACCTCGATCGCGGCGTCGACGCCGAATTCGGCGAGCGTGCGCAGCCCCTCCGCGAATCGCACCGTACCACGGGCGTGCGCCCGCCAGTAGTCGGCGTCAAGTGGCCCGCCGAACGCACCGATGACGTTGGAGATCAACGGAATCGATGGCGTCCTGGCCCCGGGCGCCAGCTCCGCGATCGCCGCGGTGAACTGGTCGAGCACCGGATCGAGCAGCGGTGAATGGAATGCCGTCGCACCCGGCAGCGCGACCGACCGAACCTCCCGCCGCTGCGCCACCTCCCGGAACCGGCGCACCGCGTCCTCGACGCCCGAGACCACGAACTGTTCCGGGGTGTTGACCGCCGCCACCGCCAGTGTCGGCGCCAATTCGTCCAGCACATCGGCGAATTCGGCCGGATCGCCGAAGACCGCGGCCAATGTGCCCGGCCGCGGCGCGGCCTGCATCATCCGCCCGCGCACGGCGGCTATTCGCAAACCTTCCGCGACCGTCAGCGCGCCCGCGACCGTCGCCGCCACGAGTTCGCCGAGGCTGTGCCCGAGCACTACATCGGGCCGGACCCCCAACGCGGCCCACAGCCGGGCACAGGCTAGTTCGAAGGCGAAAAGCGCTGGTTGGGCGTATTCGGTCCGGGCGAGCACCGCATCGTCGGCCTCGCACAGCAGCGACCGCACCCGCCACCCGCCCGGCAGCTCGCCGAGCAGCTCATCGCACTCGTCCACTGCGGCACGGAATGCCGGATACCGTTGGTACCAAGCCGAACCCATACCCGAGTACTGCGCGCCCTGCCCGGTGAACAGCATCGCCACCCGAGGTTGTGCCGCGGCCACCGACCCGGCTCGCGGCGCGCGCAACAGTTGCGCCGCCTCGGCGGCGGTCCGTGCGACGACGGCGCGGCGGTGCCCGAAATGCGTGCGGCCGAGGGCCGCGGTGGCCGCGATATCGGCGACAGGCAGATTGCTGTCGGATAACTCTGAGGCATAGCGTTCGGTGAGTACGTCGAGTGCGGTTGACGTCCGCGCCGAAAGCACAAGCAACGCCGGATTCTCCGACGCCATCTGCATCGGCGGGTCCGGCGCCGCGGCCACCACCACGTGTGCGTTGGTTCCGGCGAACCCGAACGAGCTCACCCCGGCCACCCGCGGGCGCTGCGACGGCGCCCATTCGACGTCATCGGTCGGCACCCTCAGCGCCGTACCGTCCAGTGCGATCTTCGGATTCAGCGTTTCGAAACCGTACTGGCGCGGGATACGTCCGTGCTGCAGTTGCAACACCACCTTGATCAGTCCCGCGATACCCGCCGCCGCCTCGAGGTGGCCGATACGCGATTTCACCGAACCGAGCAGGCAGTGCGTCCCGTCGGCCCGGACCGCGCCGAATACCTGTGCCAGCGCTTCGATCTCGATCGGATCGCCGAGCGGTGTTCCGGTGCCGTGGGTCTCCACGTAGTCCAATTCCGCGGCGTCGCAACCGGCATCGGTCAGTGCGGCGCGCAGCAGTTCACGCTGCGCCACCGGATTGGGCGCGGTGAGCCCCATCGAGCGGCCGTCGTGGTTCACCGCCGAGCCGCGCAGCACCGCCCTGATCTCGTCACCGTCCGCGATGGCGCGCGAAAGCCGTTTCAGCACAACGATTCCCGCGCCCTCGCCGCGGACGTATCCGTTCGCCCGCGCGTCGAAGGGCCTGCAGTGACCGTCCGGGGAGAGCGCGCCCATCCTGGCCAGCGCCGCCGAGGTCAGCTCGGATTGCAGCAGGTTCACCCCGCCCGCCAGCGCCGTCTCGCACTCCCCCGCCCGCAGGCTGTTGATCGCCTGATGCACCGCGACCAGCGACGACGAGCACGCGGTATCCAGCGCGACGGCCGGTCCGCGCAGGCCGAGCTGGTACGCGACCCGCCCGGCGAGGATGCTCGGCATCGTTCCGGTCAGCGTGTGCGCATCCACCGAACGCGCCCCGTCAGGGGTGATGGTGCGCTGGTATTCCTGCCAGCTCACCCCGAGGAAGACACCGGTCCGCACCGCGCTCGCGGGCGGCAGCGCCGCGTCTTCCAGCGCCTCCCAGGCAACTTCGAGCACCAAGCGTTGCTGCGGATCCATCGCCGCCGCCTCGCGCGGCGCGATCCCCGCGAACTCGACATCCATCTCGTCCAGCGGCGCGCTCAGCAGCGCGGCCCGGCGGGTCATCCGATCGTCGACGTAACCTGTTCTAGGCCAACGTGTTTCGGGTACGTCGACGATGACGTCGCGGCTCGACGACAACAGCTCCCAGTATCCGCGTGGCCCATCGATGCCACCCGGTAACCGGCACCCGATTCCGATCACAGCAACCGGCTCGTGCGACGCGCATCGCTCGGATTCCAACACCTGAATCCGACGCAGCGCCCGCGTCAACATCCCCCGTAGCTCGACCCCATCATCTGACATCTGTGCTGCCCATCACATCTGCAACTTTGTGACAGCGAACAGTACGACGCCGCGATGACGTCGTCAATTGCAGGCCGTGTGCACAAAAGTAACCAAAGTTACCTACAGGTAGTTTGATCAAGATCAAATGATGTTGCCGGAATCGAAGATTCACCCTTGCATGATTCGCAACGGACTTCGGGTTACAGATATCCATTGCGGCCCAACGGGTTCGGAGCATCAACCGCCGAAGTCGGCTCAGTTATCCAGAAGCAAACCATAGGATCATCCCGTCGTGTCATGCATACGGCTGTGTCCCAACGCATTCCGCGAACCTATCGACAAGCGGTTCGCGGAGCGGCAGAATCTGAAACATGGCTGTCCGCGTACCTGGTCTCGTCGACGTCGAAAAGCTCAGGCGCACAGCGCAACCCACGCTCAGCACGAAAGACGGCCTCCTCCTGCGGCCGTTCCGCGCCGATGACGCGCCGGATGTCCTCATCGCCTACACCGATCCGGTGACGCGACAGTGGCACAACCGCCTCGTCGACACCGAGGACGACGCCCGCAAGCTCATCGAGGAGTGGCTACAGGGCTGGACCGCGGGTACCGACGCGCTGTGGGCGGTCATCGATGGCGACACCTTCGCCGCACGGATCGGCCTGCGCCGCTTCAGCATTCGCGACGCATCGGCCGAAATCGGCTACTGGGCAATGCCGAATGCCCGCGGTCGCGGCGTGGTACCGCGGGCCGTCGACGCCGTCACCGGCTGGGCCTTCGACGAAATCGGTTTCCACCGAATCGAACTCAATCATTCGGTACACAACCCCGCCTCCTGCCGCGTCGCCGAGAAGACCGGTTTCGCACTCGAGGGCGTAAAGCGCGCGGCCGCCATGCACGCCGACGGCTGGCACGATATGCACCTGCACGCCAAGGTCGCACACTGACCCTGTTTGTGCACTTTGCCCAAATTGGGCGGAGTTCACGTGTAGCGGCTCAGCCTCGAAATTCATTACATATTGCTATCTTTCGAGCGGCTTGCCGCAGACGTCGGCAGGATTTTTCACAAGTCGACCCCGCTCCCGGGCCGAGGCCGAACACGAGTCATACTGCCGCCCAGGCCGTCCCGGCACTTATACGGATGACCGCGGCACCGACAACTCGGCGAGCATCGCCGCGCGGGCGACACTCTGATTCACGGAATTCCGTTGTCCAGCTGGGAAATCGCCGTTTCGGCCGGACGCCGCCGTATCGTTCGGTGCGGCGGGCCGAGCGGCAGATGCCGTGCCCGGCTCCGGTTCGCCGATCCACCGGTACCCGTCCGGACTGCCACCGCCGGATCAGCACGACCACCGATCAGAGCAGCTCCACCACCGACCGCACCCGCTCCGCCGCGCCGACCCCGTCGTGCCACGTGCAGGCCAAGCCGACGGCCGCGACCCGACCGGTGTCCAGCACCCGCCCGACCGCCGCGGTGACCGCGCGCAGGCCGGGACCGCCCGGCGCGGGCACCATCAGCCCCGGCAGTTCCTCCGGATCGATCACGTCGAAGTCGATGTGCAGATAGATGGGGCCGTCCGGCAGCTCGCCGAGATCGGTCACCGGCCGCCGCCGAACCTCGGCCGTCTTCAGGTAATCGACCTCGGCCGGGTCCAGGTCGCGAGCGTCGGTGAGTACGACCCGCGACTCCGGGACGTCGCGCAGCCCGATGCGGTCCGCGACCAGCGGCCGCCCATAGCCGACCAGCATCCGCAACGGCAGTCCACCCAGATAGCCGGATGTGGTCGTCTCCAACGTCTGCAGGTCGCCGTGCGCGTCGAACCACACCACCGCCGGGTCGAGTCCGGCGCGCTGCAACCCGGCGACCGTGCCCAGCGCGGTGGTGCAATCGCCCGCCATCACGACCGGGCGCTCCCCGCGGCGCGCCGACTCCGCCACCCGCGCCGCGACCGACTCGTAGACGACCGCCATTCTGGCCCAACGATCTTCGGTCTCCGGCAGGTCGACGGTCAGCACGGCGTCCGCGGTGAGCGGAGCGTCCAGCTCCGGCCGCGATTCGTCAAGGTGGTACGGCACGAGAAAACGCATAGGCGCCAGCCTAATTCGGCACCCGGCTGCCGGGCAGCCGCTTTTCGCCGCCGAATCGCTCAGGCGGACAAGTGAACCCGATCCGCACCGATGCGCTCGATGCGCCGCCTACCCCAATCCGACAGCGGCACCAACGCCGCATTGAGCGCGACACCGACCTCGGTGAGGCGATACTCCACCCGCGGCGGAACCTCCCGGTACACCTCGCGGTCGACGATGCCGTCCTCCTCCAACTCCCGCAGCTGCTGGATCAGCATCTTCTCCGACACCCCCGGCAGCCCGCGCCGCAGTTCGCCGAAGCGCCGCACCCCGTTGCGCTCCAGCTCCCACAGAATCAGCGACTTCCACTTGCCGCCTACCACATCCATCGCCGCATCGATCCCGCAGAAATATGGCCCGCATCTCTTCGCACCCATCGCCCGACCTCGCTGCCTGCTCACAAACCACCCGGTAAGTACCAGACCAGATAGTAGGTACTTGTCCAGCCGACCGGCAAAGACCAATCTTGGATTCAGCGCGCTGACCACCACAATTTCCACCCCTAAGGAGTTGAATCGGCAATGCCGGACACCACACAGACCTCGGTGACGGTCCTCGGCCTCGGCCCGATGGGCGCGGCCATGGCGGCGGCCCTGCTGAAGGGCGACCGCCCCACCACCGTCTGGAACCGGACCCAGAGCAAGGCCGACGAACTCGTCGCCGCAGGCGCGACCCGCGCGGCCACCGTCGCCGAGGCGGTGCGCGCCGGTGACATCGTATTCGTCGTGCTCTCCGACCATGCGTCGGTGACACAGACCCTCGAACCGGTGGCCGCCGAACTGCGCGGCAGACAAGTCGTCAACCTGACCAGCACCACCCCTGACGAATCCCGCGCGCTCGCCGCATGGGCCGCCGACAACGGAATCGCCTACCTCGACGGCGGCATCATGGCCGTACCCGCCATGATCGGCCAGCCCGGCTCGACCATCCTGTACAGCGGCGTGACAGCCGTCTTCGAAGACAACCGCGAAACCCTCGAATTGTTCGGCGCCGCAGACTATTTCGGCACCGATGCCGGACTCGCCGCGATGTACGATTTCGCGCTGCTCACGAACATGTACGGGATGTTCGCCGGATTCTTCCAAGGCGCGGCCATGCTGCGCACCGCCGGCGTCCCGATCACCGAATTCGCCGAACGAGCCGTCGCCTGGGTAACCGCCATGGCCCAGCTCATCCCCGGATACGCCGCAACCATCGACTCCGGCGACTACGAATCGCAGATCTTCCAGCCGATCGAATTCCACAAACCGGCCGTCGACGCCATCGTCCGGGCCGGCCGCGACGCCGGCGTCCGCGTCGACATCATCGGCCAAGTACAGAACCTCATCGACCGTCAGATCGCCGACGGCGACGGCCGCAAAGCCTTCGAACACACCATCGAAGCCCTCGCCTGACCGAATCCGTCGCGCGCGGCCACCCCAGCCGCGCGCGACACCGGTCCAACCGCCCAAACCGCCCGATCAGCCCGTGATTTGGTCCAGGCCGACCGATCGGATAATCTTCTCGAGTACCACAGGTCCGGGTGGCGGAATGGCAGACGCGCTAGCTTGAGGTGCTAGTGCCCGTTATAGGGCGTGGGGGTTCAAGTCCCCCTCCGGACACTCCACTCGATGGACGGCTCATGCTCACACAGAGCGTGAGCCGGTTCTCGTTTCGTACCTTTTTGTGGGGGCGCAGCCCCCACGCCCCGCCCGGCGGGGCTTCGCCCCCCGGCCCCCCTTCAAGGGAGCGTGGTCCGCTATTCCGTTGCCACGTCACTCCGGCATCCCGACCGGCCCGCGACCTGTTTCTAGCCCAGGGTGCTTTTAGATCTCGAGTTTGTCGGCGAGATCGGCTGCTTGCAGGATCGCCAGCAGTCCACCGAGGCAGTCGACCATTTGCTGGATTTCTTCTCGGCTCATCCTATGGTCTGCAACGGATTTCGCCTCGATCGCAGCGATTTGCGCTTCAATCAGTTCGCAGCGAGGTCAGGACCTGCGACCAGACGCGCCTAATGGACCCAACGAAGTCCTGTCTCGATCGAGGCCTGCGAGGCGTCACCGCGAGGGACTGGGGCTAACTTCACCGTGCCGTGTTCCCGGCCATCCCCTCGATCCAGGCGACCAGCGCCGCCGCGGCCGCACGCGTCTCGGCGGGTGAACCCGAATCGCGGTGCTCCCGTCGCGCCTCGCCAGTCGCAACGGCGGCACACTCCAACTCCGCTTCGCCGCTGGCCCATATGGTTAGCTGCCCAACAGCATCCTCACTGTCGATCGCGAGCCACAGCGCAGGCTTAGGCCGATCCGCCGGTGCCGCCGTCAGAGTCAGCGCCAGGCCGCGCGCCGCAAGCGTCAGCTCATTCTCGTCGGTCCACGCGCGCAGCGTGTCCAGCAGGTTCTCGTTGCCAGCCATCATTTCTCCATCAGCCACTCAATGTTTTTCGCGGGCGGGAGCGATGGTGGGGGCTCGCCGCGCTTTTTGCGCCAGCCGTGCCTGCATCGAGTTCGGCCCGGGAACCTGCGTGTCCAGCTCTCATCGCCATCGGGCGTCTAGGAACAGCCGAGGTTTCCAAGGTCGCCAAAATCATCGACAAGTTCGCCGACCTGATCAAGACCGCCGTCAAAGCGGCGAAACTTCGCGTCGCCGTGAAGATCGAGCGCGCGACCACGAAGACGAAAGAAACCATCCAGCGCATCAAAGATCTCACGACCAAACTCGCGGAGAAACTAAAGAACTGGCGTAAGGCGAAGAAGCCGCTCAAAGACAACCTTGACAACGCGCAGGTTTGCACCGACCGGATGCTGCCGACGAAAGGCCAGCCGAATACCTATATGGTCAAGAAGGACGCGAACGGCAATATCACCAACTACACGTATTTCGACGAGGACGGCATTGCCACGAAGCGCGTCGACCTGACCGGGAAAGCGCACTACGACAAGAATACGGGCCAAGAAATCCCGACACCGCATGTCGTCGAGGTGCAGAAGAACCAGAATCCGAAGACAGGGGAATACTTCGGTCAGACAAAGCCAGACACCGTTCGACCGGCCACGCCAGAGGAGATCCCGTAGTGAGCCAAGATCAACAAAGTGGGAGTGATTTGGACGAGTTGCTGGCCATGTCGCGGAGTGCCGACACGGGCAATAGAGTCGACGCGGTGCAGGCCCTCGGTCGACGGATTGATCAGCCAGATGCATTCCACCGATTGACGGAAATGTTGCGTGATCAAAACGTCACGGTGATGGTGGACGCGGCCGAGATGCTGGCCCGACGCGGCGGAAATGGCGGGGTCCGAGCGGTCATCGAAGAGCTCGGACGGACGGCGGACGACCCGGACGCCGACTACATCATGTACAAGCTGGAGGAGCTCGAGGCTCTAGGAGAGGTGCCGATCCTGCGTATCGCCAGAGCGCTCGTCGCCTCTGAGGAGTCGCCTGATTTCCGTGCTGGACTGATCGATGTCGAAAACTATATGGGACATCACAATCCGAAATAGACGTTCGTTTCGCCCTCCGCAACCTCTGACCTGCTCGTCGGCCTAAACCGAGTCCCCGCGGCGCTACCGAGCGTGCGTTGTCGGCAGATTGATTCCGATCAGGCGCGGTACGTCGCAGATGTCCCACCAGGCGGGGTCTGTGGGGTGGGCGTCACGAATGTCGTTGGCGAAGCAGGCGATTGCGGCCACCGTGCCGGCGCTGAAGACTGCGGCGGTGTCGGGTGACGAATGAACGAGAGCCGCGGCGGGCTGCATCGCTGAACTACCTTCTGTCACAGCGTGTTATGGCAAACGTCTAGCGCGGGCACCGGGTGTGCTCGACGACCAATTCCGCGGGATGTTCGAGGGTGGTGTCCTCACGCGACGCGAAATAGCCGCCCGCACTGCCGGTGCTGTGCAGTGCGAAGGCGTAACCGGCGTTCGCGCGCACGGTGCCCGTCAGATCGAAGTTCACCCATGCCCCGGCCGGGGCGCCCTGTGCCGTGGCGAGGACCGGTCCGGTGCGCGGTTGTGTCTCCCAGTTCGCCGTCCCGTGATCCCAGCCATCCGGATCGAGCCCGTGCAGGACGAACCCGATCTCCGCGCTTCGCTGGGTTTTCGACCACAGCCGCAGGTGCGCGTCCCGCACACAGGAACCGGGCGGCAGACCGTCGAGCACGAACTTCAGCAGGATGCGCTTCTCACTGCTTCCCGCCGCGCCGTCGCATTGCGAGGTAACGCGTCCCGGCTCAGCGCGGCGGCCAAGGTGCTCCGGGCCAGTTTGTCGCCCTGGCACGCCGCCCGTTTCTCCAGCTGCCGAACGGTCAGGCCGCTCCAGCCGCGCAGCCGCCGAAGGGCATCGACGAACTCTGTCGCGGTGGTGACAACGCTCGGATCCACTCCGTCCCGATCACCATCCGCGTGGCCCGGCATCGCACTCTCATCTCCCGGGTAATCATCTAAATCCCTGCTCGCGCAGCATAATTCACGCTGGACCCGGCGGCGCTCCCCAGTCCGGGACTGTCCGGGACCGTCCCGCCGCCCGGCCGCCTTCCACTGGGACCGGATCCGATCTTTGCTCGATTCCGTAGGCATGGCGCCCAAGCCGATGCCGATATCGTCCGCACCGCTCCCGGAGGTGCGGCGCAACCGACCCGCCGTCCGAATCGGAGTCGGATGGCGAGCAAAGCGGATCAGCCCTTGCCCGTGCGGCCGGCGCGGTCGCGATAACCGGACTGTTGACGGCGGCCCCAGCGCAGGCCGCGCCGCAATCCCCGGCGCGCGCCGAGTGGGCGGGCCCCTGTGCCTCCATGAACTGCTGGGGCTCGAACCCGCAAGGCGGGTGCGATGACGGGGTGGCGACCGCCTACGACAACGTGGACGGTCTGGACATGTGGGTGTTCTACAGCAAGCACTGCGGCGCGAAGTGGCGCCTCGTGGACGACGTCAGGGCATGTTTCAAAGACCACCACTACGTCGGCTGACCACTCGACGCGCCTGCCCGGTGACGGTGCGCACCGTCACCGGGCCCGGTCCGTCTTTCGATGGCGACCCGACCCACCCGAATGATCGTCTCGGGTGCGGCACGGACACCCGGGCTTTCCGGCTGCATCCGCCGAAAAGCGCTGCGACGCCTGACGAATCATCCGCGGACGCGGCGTGGCAACACCGACAGTAGATCCTCGGGTCCGCGCGCGACGCGGATGTCGAAGCCGCGGCTGATGTGTTCGACGGTGGCGCGCAGCCATTCCGCGTCGGCTCGTCCGGTGCGTTCGAGCCGCATTCGCCGCACCCGCAGCGGCAGCATCCGCAGGCCCACCAGTCCGCCGCGCCGCGGATCGAGCGTGGCCAGATACAGCAGCCGCAGTTCGGGCCGATACGACTCGTACCCCTTGATGCCCTCGTAGTCGTCGATGACGTCACCGCACCCGTACAGCACCGGCCTGCCGCGATAGATCTCCACCGGCCGGGGATGGTGCGCGGAATGCCCGTGCACCAAATCCACACCGGCATCGATCAATCGGTGCGCGAACTCGATCTCGCCGCGCCCCACGCCGTACCCCCAATTCGGCCCCCAATGCACCGACACGATGGCCACATCGCCAACTTGCTTGTGCGCCATCACCTTTGCCGCGATTTCGGCGGCACACGCGGCCGACAACTCCTCGACCAGCCACACCCCTGGCCGACCGCGACCCGCACCCCAGGCCGAGGGCACCCCGCTCGACCGCGTCGCCACCGAACAAACAACCACCCCGCGCTCCCCCGGCAGCCGCATCGCCGCGGGCCGCCGCGCGGCATCGAGATCCACACCCGCACCGGCACTCCGGATACCCGCCGCGGCGAGCGCGTCGACCGTATCCAGCAGCCCCCGGTGACCGAAGTCCAGGACATGATTGTTGGCCAGCGCGCACACATCCGGCCGGAATGCGGCCAGCGCCGGAACATTGTCCGGATGCATCCGATAGTGGACGCTCTTCCGCACAGAGAACTCATCGCCGGCGGTGATCGAGGTCTCCAGATTGATCAACCGGACATCGGGCGCGAGATCATCTACGGCCACCAGCGCATCGCCCCACGGCCATGCGAACTCCACCGGCCGCGGAATCGCCCGATTGAGCTGCTCGGCCAATTCGACATATCGACGAGCATCACCCACATGCGGTTCCCGCAACACCGGATTCTCCGGATGCGGTAACACCTGATCCACCCCACGGCCCAGCATCACATCGCCGCCCAGCAGCACCGTCACCGGATCGGAATCGCCGACCATACCGCATCACCTGCAGATGCTCGAATCACGTTGCGGTCGATAGATATTCAACGACTTACCACTTACGGAGTGGGCATCGATACGACATGCTGCGCGGACATGGCCGTCGCCACCAGCTTGCCGTCGGCGTTGTGTGCTTCCGCGGAGACATAGATGGCCGTACGGCCCGCTTTGCGGACCACGGCGGTCAACCTCAGCCGCTCTCCGAGACGTACCGGGCGGAGAAAATGAGTCGTCAGCTCCAAACTCGTGGTCAGTCCGCGCGCGGTCAGGAAGCTGAGCGCCCCGATGACGTCATCGAGCATCGCGGACAGGAGACCTCCCTGCAGCATTCCCACGACGTTTCCGAATTCCTCGGACACCGTCACCGTCGCTGTCAATGATTGAGCGGGCACATATTCTTCGAATCGGAGGCCCAGGGTCTTCATCGATGGCGGAGGGAGCGCGAGGTCGACTCCCGGCGGGGTCGGAATGCCGCGAAAGATCGGGGTGATGTGCTCTGCGATCCGGTCGTGCCCGCGAATTGTCGCGTCGTCACTCATGCCTGGGCCTCGCCGCGCTCGGCTCCGGCAGGCGCGAAACGCCCTGTGCCGATAATTCTTTCACTTCGTTCGCGCATCGGTGGTTCCCCTGTCCCCGCCGCTGTGTTCCGCGGCCGTCAGAAATGTTTCCAGCATCGTGTTGAATCCCGGCGCGCGCGGGACGGCATGTCCCGCTCCGGGCACCCGGGCCCGCTGCGCACCGAGCCGTGCGGCGACGGCATCGCACATCCGCTCGGCCGCGGGGTGATGGTCTCCCGAGACGACCAGCGTGGGTATGCCCGCCTCGACGATCGCTTCGAATCGCGGATTCGCCTCCCAGGGGGAACGATGCTTGCGCGCCAGCTCCAGCGCCTGACGAATGGCGTCTCCCTTCCCGGCGAGCGCCTGCCGATCCATACCTGCCAAGGCCAGGAATTCGCGCTCGGCCTGTTCGTCGTCCGCGCTCGCGGCGAATCGACCGGCCAGGGCCGCGAACTCCCGGACGGATCGGTCCTGCGCCGCAGCGGTCCACAGCGGCACCTCGACCAGGGTCAGCGACCGAATCCGGTGCGGCAGTCGCTCGGTCACGAGACAGGCCCCGAAGCCGCCGTAGGAGAGGCCGACCAGATGCGCACCGCCGGGTATCTCCTCGATGAGCTCCGCCAAATCGTCGGCGTCGACGAGGAAGTCCTGCCACGGTGCGGCGGGGCTGGGGGAAAAGCCGCGACGACTGGGCACGATCAGTGACCATCGGGCCTCGAGTTCCCGTTGCCGGGTCCACGTCAGCTCCGCCGGGAACCCGCCGTGCACCAGTACCAGCGCAGGCCCGGTCCCCGACCTTCGGACGAACAGGGGTGAGTCTCTCGGATCAGACGGTTTTCCTGGGATCATCGCGCCTCGACTTCCTTCTCGAACTGCTCCGCCCACGATTCGAATCGGTCGACCTCGCATCGCATATCGCGAAGACACCGTTCGGCGGTCTTGTCCGTGAGCAGATCAAGGTGCAGCCGAGTGCAGATCGGGACCTTGCTGTATTCGACGAACAGATACCGGTCCGGATCGGCGGCTCGGGACGCGAAGATGCGCAGGCACGCCTGCATGCGCGACTGGATGCCGTGATATCTCGCCGCGATGGGGTGGAATTCGGCGGTCGCGTCCTCGTCGGTGAGCAGGCCGCGAAACAGCAGCTGCGCGGGAAGTGCCCAGTAGTACGACGTATCCCAGAGGATTTTGGTGAACATCGCAGGCGCATTCCCGAAGATGGGGTAATTGTCGTGGTATATCGACAGATAGCTCGGCCACAGATCCTCGAGCAGTAGCCGGTTGTAGATCCGCGCGACGTCAGCGGTCAGACGACCCTGGCGATCGAGTTCGATCAGCCGCGTCGTGATGGTATTCGTAAACGCGATGTAGTCGGACCCGGGGCTGTAGAAGGCGTCCAGGAAGACCGCCGCCTCACCGACGCAGGACCATCTGTGGTGCGAAAAGACTTGTCTGGACGCATAACTCACGTTCCGCAGCTTCAGGAAGTCGAGCGGCTCGGCCCGCTCGATGAACGCCGCGAGGGTCGGCTCGTACTCGGCAAGCCATTGGCGCGCTTTCGTTTCCGTCGCGTACGTCTTGAACGGGTGGATACGCTCGTCGGTGACGATGCCGATGCTCGTATTCCCGGACGACAGCGGGATCATCCACACCCAGTAGCCGCGGCCCATCAGGTGATTGGTGGAGAACCACCTGCGCTCCTGCGTCCTCGGCTTCCATGCCGGATTCGTGGCCGCCGCCATGGTTTCGATATCGTACTCGCCGCGGAAACGCCACCAGGCCGCGTTGATTCGGTGCGGGCTCGAAATGCCGAGGCCGAGTTTGCGTTGCAGCAGCCGGTGGCGACCGGAGGCGTCGACGACGAAGCGCGTCCGGACGGCGCGTTCGGCGCCATCGGCCGCCACGAAGCGAACGATGTGATCATCCTCGGTACCGGACAGATCGATATCGATCACCTTGGCCGACTCGACGAGATCGATGCCCAGGTGGCCGGCGCCGCGTCGCAGATCCCGCTCGAGGATGCCGCGGTCGACCTGATACGACGGCACACGGGGGAACCGCCGCGTACCGAGCTCGGGCCGCGCCTCGAAGGGTCCCCGGGCATCGCCGAAAAAGTAGCGGAGCCCGAGCTTCGGCAGCTGCCGCGTGTTGAAATGCCCGGTGAGGCCGAGTTGCTGGGTGAAGTAGTGCGAACTGGCTTCGACCGTCGATTCCCCCACCTTGTGGGCAGCGTCGGCAATATCCCCCGAGGTCCGTTCCACCACCAGGACCGTCAGGCCGGGCATGGCCCGCTCGAGCTGTCTCGACAATGTCAACCCCGCCAAGCCGCCCCCGCACACCACGACGTCGTAACGTTCGGCCGGTTTCATCGTCGTTCTCTGCCCCGGCTGCTCTGCGCCGATCCATCCAGAGTGGTGAACGTCGGGTATTCGTCCGCCACGGACAGCTCATCGGCGATCGTCCGCATCACCCGCGCGTCCGGGTTCCGGATGAACAGGTGATCACCGGAAACTGTTGTGAGCGTGAACCTTCCGGTCGTCAGCTTTTCCCACGCCCGCAGCTGATCCATCCCGAACAACGGGTCTGTGGCCCCACGGAGGATCGTGATCGGGGCCCGCACCATGACACCGTGCTCGAATCGATAGGCCCCTAGCATCTCGAGGTCCGCCCGTATCGACGGGATCAGCGGCCCGAGCGAGGCGTCGTCGTCGATCGGTGCGGTGAAAAGACCGTTGTCCCGCAACACCGCGAGCACCTGGCCGTCCGATGCGTGGTCCAGGTCGAAGCCGTCGCGAATGTGCTTCAGGCTCCGCACATAACCTTCGACCAGCGCGGGCGAGAGCCAGCCGGCCACGATCAGCTTCGTCGGAACCTCGGCATATTGCCGCTCGAGGTGCTTGGTCAGCTCATAGGCGAGCAATCCGCCCATGCTGTGCCCATAGATCGCGAAGGATCTGTCGAGGTACGGCAGCATGACATCGGCCAGCTCCGCGACGAAAGCCGAGATCGAGCCGATCGGAGCCTCATCGATGCGATTCTCCCGGCCGGGGGGCTGAATTCCCAGAACCTCGATCGTGCCGGGTAGGTGGTCGGCCCACGGCGTGAACACCGACGCGCCACCACCGCTGAAGGGCAGCGCGAAGACGCGCAGCCACGCCGTATCGGATCGGCCCCCTGCCGGATGGATCCAGCGCTCCGGGCGACGCGTCGCGACCATTGGTAGGGGCGCGGCCCCTGGCTCCCCGCCACAAACCTGGGCGAGCACCTCGGTCGCGAGTTCGACGAGGGTCGGCCCGCGCATGAGACCCATGGTCGGAAAGTCGATCTCGAGTTGTTTGGCCAGCACATTGCGGATCTGGCCCGCCATGAGCGAATCCATACCGAGGTCGGTCAGCGGAACGTCGAGCGCCAGGCGTTCGACCGGCATGCCGAAGATTCGCGCGATCTGCTCGGAGAGCGTCGCGACGAGCCGCGATTCCCGCGCGTCCGCCGGGAGCCCGCGGAGCTCGGCACGAAGGTCCTCGGTACCGACCGCGACCACCGAGCCGGTGGTGCCCTCCAGGACGAGATGAGCGAACCGCGGTGAGCTGCGCAGGATCGGCATCACCTGACTCATCTTCGCCCAGTTCACGCCGAATACGCTGGCGCGGCCGACCCCCTGGGTCAGACAGCGACCGACGAATCCCAGCGCATTGTCGGGCGAGATTGCCGTCCACCCCAACCGAGCGGACATGTCGAGTCTGTTGCGAGCGAGGAAACCCACCGCGCCGAGGGCGCCCCAATTGATCGTCAGGCCGGGCAGTCCTAGCTCGCGGCGATGCGCGGCCAGCGCCTCCAGGAACCCGTTCGCCGCCGCATAGTTGGCCTGACCCAATGTTCCGATGTTCCAGGCCATCGACGAGTACATGACGAAGGCGTCCAGGTCGAGTTCCCGCGTGTGGTGGTGCAGATGCCACGCGCCGTCTATCTTCGGCCGCACGGCTCGCAGGAACTGCTCCTCCGTCATGGCGGACACCGGCACATCCTCGAGCACCATCGCGGAATGGAATACGCCCCGCAGCGCCGGTAGCGTCGCCATCCGCCCGAGCAGCCCCTCGACCTCGGCCTCGATCGACACGTCGGCGCGTTCCAGCACCACCTCGGCGCCCTGGGCCCGCATCGTCGCGATCGGCCGCTCGTTCTCGCCATCGATCCGCGCCCGCCGCCCGACCAGCACCACGGTGCGCGCCCCCCGATCCACCAGCCATTGGGCGGTCCGCAGACCGAAACCCGTGTATCCCCCGGTGACCAAGTAGGTGCCGTCGGCATCGAACGTCACGTCACCGCTCGCGCTCGGATGGATGAGAAGCGCTGCGTCCGGCTGGAATTCGACGACGACCTTGCCGATCTGCTTCGCGGCCGCCATATACCGGAACGCCGAGGTCACCTCGCCCGCACCGAAGACCCGGCGGGGAAGCGGGGGTAGCTTGCCCGAGGCGACGGCCTCGAGAACCTTCGTCACGACCTCGCGACACCGCACCGGGTCGTCGAGCAGTAGCCGGTCGATATTTATCGCCGAGTAGCTCAGATTATTGCCGAACGGCTCCAGGCCCAGCTTGTGGTTGTCGCGGATATCCCTCGTGCCGATCTCCAGGAAGCGCCCGCCCGGGCGAAGCAAGTCGAGACTCTTCGCAATGGTGTCCCCCCGAAGGGAATTCAGCACGACGTCCACACCGTCGTGGCGACGTCGAATCGCTTCCGCGAACGCCGGCGAACGGGAATCGAAAGCCTCCTCGACACCCAACGATCGAAGGTACGCCCGCTTGTCCTCGCTACCCGCGGTGGCGAGGACCGTCGCACCGAGCGCGTGTGCGGTATGAACCGCGGCAAGCCCGACGCCCCCGGCGGCCGCATGGACGAGAACCCGCTCACCCGGGCGGAGCCGACCGACCTCCACCAGCGCGTACCACGCGGTCAGATATGCCATCGGCAATGTCGCGGCCTCGGCGGCCGAGAGATTCGACGGTACTGGGAAGACCAGCCGGGCGTCGGTGGCCACCATCGAGCCGAAGCACCCGCGAGCAAAAGCGACGACGTGGTCTCCCGCGACCAGTCCCTCGACATCGGATCCGACCTGTGTGACAACCCCGGCGCATTCCATCCCGAGGTTCTCCTCGTAGAACCCGCCGAATATCGCCGCCTCCGGCAGCATTCCGAGCGTCAGCAGGACGTCGTGGAAGTTCAGGCCGGTGGCGAGCGGCCGGATGGCGACATCACCAGGGCCGAGGGCGGGCCGGGCCCGCCGTTCATATCGAAGCCGTTCGATCCCGGGTTCGGTGGGGACGGCGAGCGTACAGGGGGTCTCGTCCGATACGCGGGCGAATGTGGCGGCGGACGCATCGAATTCGGTACACGAGACATGTTCGAGACGGTCGGTGAATCGCGTGCCCGCGCGAAAGGCGACCTCCTCCCCCGCCGTTCGCACGTGGAGCAGCTCATCGAAGAGCTCGGCGGCCCGTTGGTCAGCGGCGGCGGCCGGGTCGAAGTCGATGATCTTCGTACGGAGGGTGCTGTGCTCGCTGGACAGCACTCGAAGGATGCCCCAGCTCGGCACCTGGGTGAGCGTCACGTGCTCGTCCCGATCGAGGGCATGTGCCCCGGATGTCGCCACCCAGAATCGCGGCGGTGTGGTCCAGTCCAGCTCCTCGACCGCCCGCGCCAGCGCGATCACGCTGTAGGCTGCGTCGCGTTCCATCGCGGGGAGCAGTTCGGCGGTGACCGCACGCCCGGCGAAATCCAGATTCCACAAATGCAATACACCGGCCACACCCGCGGTGTGTGCCCGCACCTGCTCCAGCACGCTCTTCAAATCCGCGCTGCTCGTCGGGCGCACCCGGAAACTTCGGGCGTCGATCCGCTCGAAGACCTCGCCGCGTGTGACGATGACGCTTGCGGCAGCCGCCGCGCCGAGCAGGGCGAGATAGCGTTCGCCGACGCCGTCCGCATCCGCCAGCACGACCCATGGCCCCGGCTCGACGCGCGGCTGGTGGGGCTCGAGGTCCACCGCCCGGGTGCGCGCCACGATGACCGAGTTGCCGGACTGCCGCGGCGTGGTCATCTCGGAGAAGATCTGGACGTGTTCGAGGCCCGCGGTGGGCAGGAAGTCACGCCAAACCGCCTCCGGCATCAGGGGATAGCGGGGCCGAAGCTCGTGGTCGGCGAACTTCCACCACCCGGTGGTCGTGCCGAAGGTCAGGTCGAGCCACTGCGGCGGAACCGTCACCTCGACGATCAGGAGCAGTCCCCGCGACGTCATCAGGCGTTCGACATTCTCGAGGGTGGCCCGCAGGCTCACGGTGGCGTGCAGGACATTCGACGCCACGACGATGTCGAAGTAGTGCGGATCGAAGCCCTGCGCCTCGATATCGCGCTCGATATCGAGGATTCGGTAGTCCACGAAGTCGAAATCGGTGAACCGCCGGCGTGCCTTGGCAAGGAACAGTTGCGTGACATCCGAGTACACGTATTCCGCACGGTCGGCGGGCAATTCGGGGAGAACGTAGCCGGTCGTGCCGCCCGTGCCGGCTCCGATCTCGAGTACGCGCAGCGGCCGGCCGCTCGGCAGGGCTCGTACGCACTCCGCGACGACCGCGCCGACGATGCGGTTGGTCTGTTCGAATGAGAGCGAGGTGCCATAGAGGTTCGCGACCGAGGCGAATTCGGTCTCCGGGAAGATGAGCTCGAGGGGATCGACGTCGCCGCGAAGGATGGCGGCCTGCTCCCGTCCGCAGCGTTCCAGCACCGCGTACTCGGACTCGCATTCCGGATGCCGCTCGCGCAGCCGAGCAAGCATCTTTTCGGTATCGGCACGAGCGGGCTCGATCCGAATCCGCCACCCGTCGGCGTCGTTCTCGATGATTCCGTGCAGCGCAAGCAGTTCCAGCAGACGACCGAGGTACTGCCATTGTTTGTCGGGCACCCCCGTCTCCCGCGCGATCTCCTCCAGCGTGCAGTGCCGTCCCCGCGAGAATTTCAGGCCCAGTTCGTGAAACGCCTCGGTTACGTACGCCAGGCACAACCGATCCATCTCCGGTTCCGTCACCGCGTGGTACTCGCGGTTGATCGACCGGTTCCGGGGCTCATCGATCAGCGGTTCGACGGCCGCTCGCAGGGCCGCGTCGGAGGGTAGGAAGTCGGCCGGGATGCGTGCTGTCGTGTGCACCGGCGCCGGCCGCCAACGGTATTCGTAGAGCCACTGGAGGATGGCGTCGCTCTCATCGATGTCCTGGGTGACCGATTGGAACCTGAGCCCTTCGAGCTCGGCCACGATCGTTCCGACGTCATCGACGATCCACAGATCTCCCTGGCGATACCGCGGGTCGTCGCCGGGGTAGGTGCGCCCGTAGCAGGTCAGGCGGCCACGCGCCGTGGTGTGAAAGCTGAACCGCCGGACCGCGACCGGAAGATAGAGCCCCTCGGCATCGCCGCCGGGCGAATCGCGGCCCATCGCGACCGACAGCGATTGGAAGCACGAATCGAGTACGGCCGGATGGATCGTATGGCGCCGCGCCTCATCCGCCACGGCTGTCGGCGTCTCGATCCGTGCGCGGGAACAGCCGTCGCCATGGGCGAGCTCGACGATCGCGGTGAACGCCGGGCCGAGCAGCAGGCCGCCGTCGCGGAACCTGGTGTAGACAGCCGCGGGCTCGATCTCGACGACGCCCTGCGCCTCGAGTGCGGGAAGCACGGCGGTGGGGGCGCCGCGCCGCAGGGTCCCCACCGAATGCAGGGTCCAATCCTTGTCGCTGCCCTGACGGCTGTACACGCTGTAGTGCAGCGCGTGGGTCAGAATCAGCTGGACGACGGGAGCCGGGCGGTCGTCGAATATGAAGAGCGCACGGCGGAATTCGACATCCTCGAGCGAGTACGGACCAGCACCGAATGCGCTCGCGGCACAGCCGAGCACCATGTCGAGGTATGCCGCGGCGGGAAAGACGATGGGGCCTTGGACGCGATGGTCCGCCAGCCACGGGAATCGAGCCAGGTCCAGGACGAGTTCCCAGATATGCTTTCCCGGCTCGTCCGCGGCGCCGCTCTCGGTCCCGACGAGTGGATGCATCGGCGACGGGAATCGCCTGCTCCGTGACAATGGCGTTTCGAGCCAATGGGTTTCGCGCTGCCACGGGTAGAAAGGCACCGGTACGCGTGCCCGGGTCCGGTCGAATACGGTGTCCCAACACGGGTCGAAGCCCGCCGCGTAGAGCGAGGCGAGGGAGTTCGAGAGGGTGACGCGATCACCGCGCCCACGATGCAGCGACTCGACGACGACCCCCTCGGCGCGCCGATTGTCGAGCAGTTCCGCGATGGCCGTCGCGTGCACGGGATGGGGACCCAATTCGACGAATACGAGGTGCCGCTCGTCGATGAGGCGATCGATGGTGGGCGCGAACAGCACGGGCTCGCGCATGTTCCGCCACCAATACGCGGCATCGAGCGCGCCGGTGGGAACGATATCTCCGGTGACCGTCGAATACATCGGAATGGCTGCCGGACCCGACGCGACTCCGGACAACGCGGAGAGCAGTTCGTCCCGAAGCGGGTCCATATGGTGGCTGTGGAATGCCACCCGGACCGCAAGCGTGCGGCAGAAGATCCTGTCCCGCTCGAGCTCGCGCTCGATCCGTTCGAGGGCATCGGGGTCCCCGGTGAGCGCCGTCGATTCCGGGCCGTTGAGCGCCGCGACGGCCACCCGCCCGCGGTGTGCGGCGATCCGGCGTTCCACCTCGCCGTGCGGCAGGCCGACGGCGAGCATCGTCCCCTTGCCGGATGCTTTCTGCTGCAGCCGACTTCGATGGACGACGACACGCACCGCGTCCTCGAACGACAGCGCCCCCGACACACAGGCCGCGGCGACTTCGCCGATGCTGTGACCGAGGACCGCCGACGGGACGACACCCCAGCTCTGCCACAGATTCGCCAGCCCGAGCTGCACCGCGAACAGGGCAGGTTGCGCGATGAAGGTCTCATCGATCCGGCTATCGGCTCGGTCCCGCCGAAGCTCCTCGGCAACGGTCCAGTCGACGTACGTGCCGAGCTCCGCGTCCACGCGCTCGACGGTTCGCCGGAATACCGCGCTCTCGTCGAGCAGCTCGCGCGCCATGCCCCACCATTGCGGGCCCTGCCCCGAGAAGACGAAAGCCGCGTGCGCGGCGCCGGGCGCCTTCACACCGCTCCGAAGCCCGGCGGGCGATGAGCCTCTCGCCACATCGCGAAGGGCGTCGCGCAACCCGTCCGCGGACGAACACACCATGGCGAGACGATGGTCGAAATGTGGACGGGCCAGCGCCTGCGTGGCCGCGACGGCGGGCAGCGCCGCCGCTGTCGCCGGATCGTCGAGGAAGTCGGCGTAACGGTCCGCGTACGCCCGCAGTGCCGCCGTCGTCCTCGCACTGAGTGTGAACAGCACGGGTTCTCCCGCCGCACGCTCGGTCACCGTGTCTCGGCGCGCCGCGGCGGCATCGTCCGGCGGACCTTCGAGGATCACATGGGCATTGGATCCGCCGAATCCGAACGAATTGACACCCGCCAGGCGCGGTCTGCCGCGCGGCCACGATCGGCGGGCCCGCACCAGCCGCAGGCCCAATTCCTCGAACGGGATCGTCGTATTCGGTACCTCCGCGTGGATGTTCGCGGGGATCTCACCGTGGGTGAGAACGAGGCATGCCTTGATGATTCCGGCGATTCCGGCCGCCGACTCGAGGTGACCCAGATTCGACTTCACCGCGCCGATGAGGCAGGGTTCGCGCTCGGTGCGTCCTGCGGCCAATGCCTTTCCCAGGGCGCGTGCCTCGACCGGGTCGCCGACGGCCGTACCCGTCCCGTGCGCTTCGACGTAGCCGATGTCGGCCGGGTCGACGCCGGCATCGCGACAGGCGTCCACGATCATCTGCGCCTGCGCGTCCTCGCTGGGCACGGTGATGCCGTTCGTGCGACCATCCTGATTCGTCGCGCTGCCACGGATCACCGCGTAGACGCGGTCGCCATCGAGGACGGCCGAGGACAGCGGCTTCAGAATGATCGTGCCCGACCCCTCGCTGCGAACATAACCGTCACCCGCTCCACTGAACGACTTACACCGGCCGTCGGGCGACAGAAATGTTCCCTGACTGAACCCGATGGTCGCCTCGGGCACGAGTATCGCGCTGACTCCCCCGACAATCGCCATCGTCGCTTCGCCACCGCGAATGGCACGGCACGCGAGGTGGACGGCGACCAATGAGGACGAGCATGCCGTGTCCACCGTCATGCTGGGACCGTGTATGTCGAGCAGATACGAGACGCGGTTGGCCACAATGCAATTCGCGAGACCGGCCATCGTGTGGCCATCGATCAGATACCGGTTGTCGGGATTGAGCTGGATGATGCCGTAGTCATGACCGGAAACCCCTGCGTATACAGCGGTTTTCGTGCCTGCGAGGCGTTCGGGAACGATTCCCGCGTCCTGTAGGGCTTCCCATGTCGTCTCGAGAAAGAGGCGCTGTTGCGGGTCCATCCTGGCGGCCTCGTGGGGCGTGATGCCGAAGAAATGCGCATCGAATGCGGTGACATCGTCGAGGTATCCACCCCATCGAGTGCGAAGATGCCCCGGTCGGCCCGCATCGCGGTCGTAGAAGGCAGCATCCGACCACCGGTCCTGCGGCACCGCTCGAATGGCATCGCCTTCCTCGAGCAGGAGGCGCCAGAAGTCGCTGACATTGCAGATCTGTCCTGGGAACCTGCAACCTATCCCCACGACAGCAATGCCCTCATGCTTCCGGCCGATGGTTGCCGAAAACGCGCTGGAGGCCATGTTCCCCTGTCAACCCATGTCGCCGATCTCGCAGTCGCACAAGCCATCTCGCGGTCCATCCGCATCGATTACCGCGCACGGCAGCACTCACTGTATCGCGTCCGGCGACCATTCGCGGCGTGCTCGACAGGTAGCTTGACAGCGACACATTGATGTGCATATTTGTGCATTTATGCCGACAGGCGGGTGCCTCCTTCGACTCACAGGCCACTGAAGCCTGGCCCGCGGGAGGCGGCCTTGCCTTGCCCACCCCGGAAACCAAGCATGCGTGTGCGTAATGGTAATCGATGCGCAGACAAGTGGTATCGTGTCTCTATGGGCGACGAATCGGGCGCCGGCGACGCCGTGCAGCGCCCTAGGGGCGAATCGGCCGGACAGCGCTTCGGACAACAAGTGAAGGCGTTCCGGCAGCGCAATCTCCCCGATGTGCTGATCACGCATCAGCGCATCCAGGACTTGGGTGGTCCCACGCGGAATGTCCAGTCCCGGATCGAGAGCGGGCAGGTCGACGTCGTGAGTGCTTCCACGGAGGCGAAGTACAACCGGGCGCTCGAGGCCCTGGGACTGCCGCCCGGGAGTGCGACCGCGGCCCTGCACCATGGCGGCACACTCGGCCCGCCCACCGACGCGCAACCTGCCCCGGCGGCGGAGCACGACGATGTCGAAAGCGGAGTGAGCGCGCTGCAGAATCTGGCCCGCAAGCACAGGTCCGTCGTGGATCTCGTGACCGAGCTCGAACGGCTCGGCATCGATTTGAAGCGGGCACGCAGCCATACCGAGGGCTATCAGCTGGTCTTTCCCAAGAGCGCGATCGACCGGCTGCTCCAAACTCTGCAGAATGTCGCCGAACCCGCACCCACGGAATCCGGCCCGGACAACCCGACGGAATAGCGAAATTGAACTAGAATCGCTAACGCCGGCCGGCACTTTCGGCTAGCCAGCCCCATTGAGCCGGGGAGGGAAATCGTTTTTGAACGCGGTCTACATTCGATCGGTCGCTGCGCAGCCGCCCTCGCGCCCAGGCGGCACGTGACATGCGGAAACCATTCCGGAGCAGACTCTCCGTCCTCGCGCGGAACCTCATCCGAGGCGAGATTTCCACGCGGGCTCGGTTGCAAAGCCTTGTCGATGGTCTCGATCTGCCCGCGGACTGGACCATCGAGGAGTTCTTCGCGGAACTCGAGCGCATGCGCGGGCGGCGGATCGTGCGATTGCCGCTGCCGCCGACGGCTCCGGTCGGGTTGTGCGGGTTGTGGCTGGCGTGCAAGCGCTATGACGTGATCTTTCTGCGGCAGTCGTCCGATCCCGCCGCGGAACTGCACGTGGCTTTGCACGAGGTCGGCCATATGCTGCTCGATCACGGACAGGACGCATCGATCTCCACGGTGGAATTGACGACGCTGACGAGCGGTGTCGCGCTGGACCGAGAAATCGATCTCTCCACGGTCCGCGCCGCCCGCGGAATATCCAGCTACGACTCCGAAGAAGAGTACGAGGCCGAACTGTTGGCGTCGCTGATCGGCATCCGCGCCCGTACCGTCGGACCACGGCGCGATCCGATGTTGAAAGAGATTTAGCGCATGTGGCCGCACGACCATCTGTCCACCTGGGTCACCATGCCCGCGACAGTATTCATAGTGGCCATCACGATCATCCGATTCGCCTTGATCCGGCGCACCTCCTTATTCGGCCGTCTGATCAACGCGATGATGGGCTTCGATTCGGTAGCGGCCCTGCTGCGTGAACCGGTGATCGCCCGCCGCGTAGCCGGCGTCGTTCCCGGCGGCCTGCCCACGGTGTTCGATACCTGGCACTGGCTGACCGTGATGGCCTGGGCGTGCGGACTCGGGATGGTTCAGCTGTACCACTACGGCCCGGTGCGCTACCGAATCCGGTTCAAGGTCGTGCTCGGACTGGCGGCTGCGCTCAGCGCCGTATTCCTCGTTCTGAGCGATCCGGCCCGAGCCGCGCGGATGTCGTCCATCGCCGAATACGGGGGCTGGCGATACGGCGTCTACGTCGGATTGTGTTCGGCGCCGCCGGTCATCGTCGCGTTGTACTACTACGTGCTGACCCGCAGGGGCACGGTAGGCCGGACCACCACCCTGTGGGAGCGGATTGTCCTGACCAGCCAGCTGAGTTTCGCCGTCGCCAGCTTCCTGCCCATCCTCTCGATCGTGGTCTTCGCGGCCTCGGATGCCGCGGGAGTCGGCAACGCGTTCACCCATCACATGTACGACGTGATGACCGATGGAATCACCTCGGGTGAGCCAGGGTTGCTCTTCTTCGCCGCTGCGGTCGTGGCATTGATCCCGTCCGCGGCACAGGCCGTCATGCAACTCCTGCGACTGGATCGCGATTCACGCACCGTGCGTCGGCTGTATCCGGTGTGGCGGGATCTGACGGCCGCCGCACCACAGGTCGTGTTCCGACTCAAATGGGTGGACAACTGGAACGCCGCACCGCAGGAACGTCTACATCGCCGCCGGATGGAAATCCACGATGCGGCCGAAATCGTCGCCAGATACGTAGTGCCCTTCCGGATATCGTCGACGCATCGATCGACGCCACCGTCGACGAAGACGACCAAGAGCACATGCGGCTGATTACCGAGCTGGCCCTGGCGACCGAACGGCTCACCGACAGCGATGGCGCACCCGCGGACGATCCGACCGCGGTCGGGGGTGGCGTACCCGACGAGCAGACACTGCTTCGGTTGTGGGAACCCGCGAAAACCCTGCTCCGCGCGACCGACCGGCGAAACCAGCAGTCGGCCACCGGGACAACGACGTTCTCGTCCGCCAGAGACTGATCCCCGAGGTACGGACGTCCGTCACCGCGCTACCGATCGGATCGCCTCGGTGACCGAGGCCAGGGCCATCAGCCGGACGGTGTCGACATCGGACTCGACCTCACCCGTCGCGGCGGCGATGAATCCGTCGCCGTCGAAACGAGTATGCGGCGGCGTGAGCGCGCGGGCGAGACCGTCGTGGGCGCCCTGGGCGACGATGCGGCAGCCCACCTTGGTCAGCCGGGCGTTGGTCACCACGGCGCCGATGGTGGTATGGGTGCGCGCGCCCGCGAACTCGCGCAGCTGCTCGAGCTGCTCCACCGCTTCCAGTGAGACACTGGCGGCGCCGTCGTCTATATCGCCGAAAGCGTTGACCACGCATAGGGCGCCCACGACCACATCGCCCAAACGCTGTTCGGCGTAACCGATTCCGCCGGGACGCCGCCGCGGGCCGCGCCAATGGGCGACATACGCACCGGCACCCGCGCCGACGCGGCCGTGCAGGACCTGTTCGCCGAGACTTGCCGCCGCGGCGGTGTATCCGTGTTCGGCGGTCGGACGCGCGGCGGAGTCGCCCGCGCACAGGTCGAACAACGCCAGCGTCGGAACGATGGGGACCTTGCCACCGGGGGTGGGAACTCCCCTCCCCCGCTCCTCGAGGTATCGCATCACTCCGTCCGCCGCGGCGAGCCCGAAGGCCGAACCACCGGTCAGCACAATGGCATCCACCGAGGAAACGACCTTGTCCGGTGCGAGCGCGTCCAGTTCCCGGCTGGCCGGTGCGCCGCCACGCACCTCGCAGGAGGCCGTCGACCCGTCCGGCAGCATCAGCACGGTGCATCCCGTCTCGCCGACCGAATCCGTCCAATGACCGACACGCACTCCAACGACCCCGATTGTCATGTCCCGCTCCGATCCGCCTACCGGCACCCGCTGATCCTGCGACAGCTTACCCATTTCGACAAGATCAAAGGCCGGATTATGCGCATCGCTTCAAATAAATGCACATCTATGCCCACATATGCGTTGACATGCCCATCTGCGCCTTTTAGACTCATCCCATGGGCGTGAGAGCCGGGGCGCCTCGGGGCAAGATTCCGGTGCGATGCTCCTATCTCGCACGAGGGGGGAGATCGGCACATCGCACCGGAATCTTGCCGAGCCGGATGCCGCCGTCGATCGGCCAGGACCTCATCGCGATCCCGAGGGCGCAACCGCGAGACCCAACGCTGCGGCGGTGCCCATACGCCAGATCTCGTCGACCGTCTCCAGGTCGGCGTAGCCACCTTCGGCAAGAGCCAGCGCGGCCCCGGTAGCCCGCTTTTCGCCTCGCGCTGCCGGTTCGGTCAGCGCGAAAGACGTTCTGCGCGACGGGGAATCGGTCCCGGGAGTGCTCGTCTTGCGCTGCGATCGCCGACTTGACCTTCACCCTGGGGTCAAGGTTTAGCGTCCTGGTATGAGCGAATCGACTTCACTCCAGGGACGCGCGGTGGTGATCACGGGTGGCGGCACCGGGATCGGGCGGGCAGCGGCACACCAATTCGCCGCTGCGGGTGCGGATGTGTTGGTGACCGGGCGTACCGAGGCCACCTTGAAAGAGACAACCGATGGCACCGACGTGCGTTTCGTAGTGGCCGACGTCGCTACGGCCGAAGGCCGTACCGCGATCGTGGACGCGGCAGTGCGGGAGTTCGGCCGGATCGATGTGCTGGTGAACAACGCGGCGATCACCCGGCCCGCCGACCTCGGTGAGATCGATCCGGAGGCTGCCGAACGACAGTTCGCCACCAATCTCGCCGGACCACTGTTCCTGACACAATCAGCGCTACCGCACATCGGGACCGGCGGGACGATCATCAACGTCACCTCGAACTCACCGCACCGGGGCTGGCCCGGCTCCTCGGTGTACGGAGCGACCAAGGTGGCGATGGACTTCCTCACCAAGACATGGGCGCTGGAACTGGCCGACCGCGGCGTCCGCGTCGTGTCGATCGCGCCCGGCATCACCCGGACACCCATCCTCACCAACGCGGGCCTGACACCGGAACAAGTGGACTCGGCCCTGCAGTACCTCAGCCGCATACCGCTGGCCAGGGCGGCCGAACCGGACGAGATAGCCTGGTGGCTCGTGGCCGTGGCCCGCCCCGAAGCCGGATATCTGACCGGCCAGGTCATCCGGGTGGACGGCGGTTTGAGCGCGGTATGAGGCGAGGCGGAATGCGGATCGGTGAGCTTGCCGAGCGGGCAGGGGTGACCCGCCGCGCCCTTCGGTATTACGAGGCGCACGGGCTGCTGCCCGACCGGCGCACGGCGAATGGGTATCGGGACTACGACGAGCGTGCGGTACGCCGAGTGGACAACATTCGCCGACTCCTGTCGGTCGGATTCACCGCCGAGGAAATCGTCGAATTTCTACCCTGCCTGGAATCGGAGATCGTGCTCGATCCCGTATGCCCGGACAGTGCCGAGCCGATCGCCCGCAAACTGTCCGCCGTGCAGTCCACCCTCGACGAGCTCACCGAAACCCGCGACCGACTCGCCGCGCTACTCGCCGCGGTCACCTCGGGCCCGGTTACCGGCCCCGTGAGCAAGGCGGGCTGATCGCCCAAAACGCGGATACGCGAGGTCAATTGGCGTTCGGATCGAATCCTCCGGCTTTTCGGTTGCCTTCGGCTCGGTCCTGCGACGTTGGATTCGAGCATGACCAACATCATGATCGGCACGAGGCGCACACCACCGCAGACCCATCGGGCGTGGCCCGCGCTGCTCACTATGTTCCTGGGCAGCTTTTCGCTGGTGACCGCCGAGTTCCTGCCACCTGGTGTGCTGACGCTCATAGCATCCGATCTCGGGGCCACCGAGGGTGTGGTCGGGCTGTCGGTCAGCGCCACCGCCTTCACCGCCTTGCTGGCGGCCGTGGGGTTGAGCGCGGTGTTTCCCCGGCAGGATCGGCGCTCTCTGTTGTTGGCGTTGACCCTGCTCGCCGTGGTCTCGAATGTTGCTGTGGCGCTGGCGCCGAACCTCGCGGTGCTACTGGTGGCGCGGTTGCTGCTCGGATCGGCGATCGGAGGGTTCTGGTCGATGTCGCTGGTAATCGCGACTCAGCTGGTGCCGGCCGAGCGGGTCGGGCGGGCGATGATGATCGTCAATGCCGGCACCACGGTGGCCACGGTGGCCGGGGTCCCGGCCGGAGTTCTCCTGAGCAACAGTGCCGGGTGGCGAATCGTCTTCGGCGTCGCCGCGGTGCTGACCGTCGTCGCGACCGTTGCTGTCCGGGTGGCACTGCCACCCATCACGCCTACGCCGGGCATCAGCTGGGCGGCGATGGGAGCAGCGTTGCGCGCCCGGGGTGTGGCGCTCGGGTTGATCAGCGTCGTCGCTGTCATCGGCGGGCACTTCGCCGGGTTCACCTACATCCGGCCGGCTCTGGCTGAACGGCTCGATGCCGAGTCGGGGGTAGTCGCGATCCTGCTGGCATTGTTCGGAGTTGGCGGATTGATCGGCAACTTTGTCATCGGAGCCCTGGTCGATCGCTGGCTGCGTGGGTTGCTGGTCGTCGTACCCGCCGTCATCGGGCTGGGCATCGCCGGCGTCGCCGCTGGGATACCAGTTCTCGGGTACGTGGCCGCCGTGGTGTGGGGCGCGGCGTTCGGCGGCATCCTCAACGTCGCCCAGCTGTGGGTGACCCGGGCCCTGCCCGATCGGGTCGAGGTCGCTGGCGGGCTGCTGGTGGCGGGTTTCCAGACCGCGATCATCCTCGGCTCCGCGATCGGCGGGGTGGGCGTGGACGGCATCGGGCTTGCCCCGACCTACCTCGTCGCCGCGGCCGCCGCCATCGCCGGGGGCGTCCTGCTCTGGGTTTCGCTCAACCGAGCCGACGCTGCCGCCACTGAGTCGGCGTGAGTCCGGTATGCCGGCGGAACGCCCGGCCAAAGGCGGTCTGGGAGCCGTAACCGAGCCGGTGGCCGATCGCGCCGATCGACAGGTCGGAGCTGGCCAGCTGTCGCTTCGCGTGTTCGATTCGGACGCTCGCCAGATAGCGACCGGGCGTCTGACCGGTGGCGGTCCGGAAGCGGGCGGCGAAACTGGTCCGCGAGGCCAGCGCGATCCGGGCCAACTCCTCGACTGTCCACTCCCGGCCCGGAGCCCCCCGGATAGCCGCGACCGCCTTGGCCAGGTCGGGATCGTTCACCTGCATCAGCCACTGGTGCGGTGCGCAACCGCGGGCATGCCAGGACGACACCGCGATGGAGGCGAGCAGCGTCACAATTCGATTGCCAACCACACCGTGCGGGCGCTCGCATTCGCTGACCAGGTCGCGCAGCATCGCGGTAACCGTCGGTTGATCGTTCGCGAAGCCGGTGACCAGCATCGTCTCCGGCAAAACGGTCCCGGTGGTGTCGCTGCCCGCCGAGGCGAGCCCGACCCGCAGCACATCCGCCGTGGACAGCCCGACCAGACTGAGCCCTTTCCCTGCGAGATGAACAGGAAGTCGCCAGGAGCCAAGTCCTGCGACCCGCCGATGGTCTCAACCCGGACCAGCCCGGTATTCACCAGCAACGCCACTGGCGCGGCGCGCGGCACGAAGATCCGATCGCAGGCGGATAGATCGATCGCTTCACGATCGACAAAGTGCCAACTCAGGCGTTCCAGCACAGCGTCGAGACTCGACGCGACAGAGTCGGCCGGACCCATCGAGACACGGTCTTCGGCAATGGTGCCGATCGGTTCGCTCACTTTCAGGCGAACCTCTGCCAGTTGGCCGACTATTCCTCGTGACGCCCTGACATTCCGGACCGCTGCGTCGTCGGAAGGTCGGAGCATTCGCACAAAGCTGGACAGGAGTTTTCGGAAATGACCAGAATCGGCATCATCCTCGGCAGCACCCGCCCCAATCGCAAGGGCGCGCAGATCGCCCGGTGGGTCCTGGACACGGCGGCACAGCGCGACGACGCCGAATTCGAACTGATCGACCTGCGCGACCACCCCCTCCCGCACCTGGACGAGCCGATGCCGCCGATGTTCGGTCCCTCGGTCCACGCCGACACTCGCGCCTGGGCCGAGCGGATCGCACCGTTCGACGGCTTCGTGGTGGTGACACCGGAATACAACGGCGGCATGCCCGGAGTGCTGAAGAACGCCCTCGACCATCTGTTCGCCGAATGGACGAACAAGTCAGTCGGATTCGTCTCCTACGGCGTCAACGGCGGAGCCCGCGCGGTCGTGCAGCTGCGGACGGTCTGCAGCACGCTCGGCATGGCCGACGTGGGCTATCAGGTCTCGATCTCGGTGCTCACCGATTTCGAGAACAACACCACCTTCACACCACGCGACCACCATGTCGCCGCCCTTGGCAAAACACTGGATCAGCTGATCGGCTGGAGCACCGCGCTGGCACCCCTGCGCGCCGCCGCCGAATCCGCCACCCTCGCCCATTCCTGAGGAAACGAATCATGAATGCACTCAACGACTTTCAAGCTCGAGCCGACCGCGATGAAATCGAGATCCGCGGGCAGATCGACAAGCTCGTCGAAGCATTGGGCGCCAAGGACCTCGAGGCCATTCGGCAGGTGTACACGACCGACGTCGTATCTTTCGATATCGAGCCGCCGCTCCAGCATGCCGGGATCGCGGCGAAACTCGAGAACTGGGCGCGGGTGTTCCGGTTCTTCGAGACCGTGACCTACGAGATCCGCGATCTGACCTTCACCGTGGGCGGCGATGTGGCCTTCGGGCACGCCTTCGCCCGCCTGCGCGGCACGCTGCCGAGCGGGGTGACACCGCACGGAATGTGGGTCCGGGTCACCTACGGCATGCGCAAGATCGACGGCGCCTGGTTGATCGCCCACGACCAGGTCTCGGTGCCGCTGGACATCCTCAGCGGCAAGGGCATGGTCGAGCTCGAACCCTGACGGTTCGGCCCGAGCAGACCGAAACGCGCCGCGCGCCAAGGCATATCGGGGCCCCGGACGCGCTCAGAAGGTCACGACGACTTTGCCTTTGCGGTCGGCTCGCGCGAAACGTTCATGGGCAGCGTGGATTCGATGGATTCCGAAGGTGGAATCGACGCGGACGCCGAGCAGTCCGTCATCGACGTGCCTGGCCAGTTCGCGCAGGCCGGCGCCGTCCTCGCGGACCTGGTTGACGGTGGTGCGGACGTTGCGCGCGGACAGGTCCGGGACGGGCCCGGCCTGTGTCGCGATAGAGGCGTAGCGGCCGCCGTCGGCCACCGCATCGGTGACGAACGCACCGAAGGTGTCGAATACGGCGTCGTAGCCGCCGGCCCGCAGCGCGGCGGGCTCGGTGGTGGCGAACTTCGCACCGATGGACCGGACGACGTCGAGCTGGCTTTCTCGCGAAACCAGCGCGTCGACCTGGGCGCCACGCGCATGCGCGAGTTGCAGCGCCACCGCGCCGACCGCACCCGCGGCGCCGGTGACGAGGAGGCGGTCCCCGGCCGAGACCGCCAGCCAATCCAATGTCTGCAATGCGGTCAGACCGATCAGCGGCAGCGCGGCGGCCTCGGCGGCGGTGATCGATTTCGGCGCGGGGGCGACCGAATCGGCCGGTAGCGCGACCAGATCGGCCCAGGTTCCCGTGCCGGTTCCGAGTTGATGCGACATCGCGAACACCCGCTGTCCGGGCCGCAGATCGCTTGTGCCGCCGTCGATCACGATGCCGGCCAGATCCCAGCCCAGTGTCATTGGCAAGGGCGGTGTTCCCTCCCCGATCGCACCCTCGCGCGTCTTGTCATCGACCGGGTTGATGCTGGACGCGACAGCTGCGATCAGGACCTCGCCGGGACCGGCCTCGCTATCGGGGACCTCGTCGACCCGCAGTGAACCCACGTCACCGAACCGATCGATCCGAACCGCACGCATACGCCTACCTCCTGCTACTCGATGGTCAACACCGCCAACCTCGCCGGTTTCGGCCCTTATTCCCCGGATTCGACGCGCTACCGCGCTGGCCGACGCGGGCGGCGACAGCGGGACCGCGAAGGGCGTGCTCATCGGGCAGGGTGCCACCGCGGTCGGTGCGCACCCGGCGCAGGCCTGCGGTTACTCCGCCGAAGCGACTACCGGGCTGCTCACCTCGACCGGGCCGTCGAGGCCATCCCCGCGACCGACTCGAGCTGGCAGGTGGGCGGGACCGAACCGCGAGGCTGCCCGCGGACCGGGCCGTCGGCGTTCCGCTGAATTTGGCCCTCCCGCAACGGAGTTCGCCGCTTCGCGCGCGAATTCGGTGTGATGTATTCGAAATTAGTTCGACCGGGGCGAGATGACGCGACACACTCGCTCTGTGCACGGGCAACGCGGGACAGACGACACAGGGCAGGCGCTGGTCGGCGACTACGACGACGATCCGGGGCGTTTCGCCGCCAATCAACGTGCGACACAACGGTTTCTGTCCAGGCACAACGTCCATGCGGACGTGGCCGACAGATTCGCCGCGGAGCGCATGCGATTGGTCGCCGATATCGGCGGGGGCAACGGGGAGTTGGCACGCCTGCTGAACGGTCACGCGATAGCTTCGGTGGTCGTCGACCGCGCCCGTTACAGCGCGAAGGCGCCGAAGCCGGTCGTGATCGCGGACGCGTACCGATTACCGTTCCGCGACAACACATTCGACGGGGCGGCCATGCTGTGGATGCTCTATCACCTACCCGATCCGCTGATCGCGTTGCGCGAGGCCCAGCGAGTTGTGCGCCCTGGTGGCCTGTTGGCGGTCAGCGTCCCCAGCCGCTATAACGATCCCGAATTGGCTACGGTGACACCGCGCTGGGGTCTGCCACTGAGCTTCGACGCCGAAAACGGCGCCGATATCCTGGCGCGGGTATTCGATGTCGTCGAGGTCGACCGCTGGGATGCGCCCCTGCTTCGCCTGCCCGACCGTGACGCGCTGACCCTGTATCTACGTGGTCGCGGTGCGACAGATCCGCAAGCACGCGCCGCCGCGCGAGCCATCACCCCACCGCTCACTGTGACCAAACGCGGCATGCTCGCCTGGGCACGCGTCACCTAGCGGCGACCCACAACGGCCGGTCGGCGCATCACGAGCTCGCCGCGGCCCTCACCGTTCGGCCAACGCGGCGAGCAGTGTCAGAAGGGGAAATACGCCCTGGATCGCCGCGGCCCGAACGAAGTGGCGGTCACCGGCGACGAGCACCACGGCGGCGGCGAGCATCGACCCGCACCCCATCACGACGAGCGCCCAGCCCGCCGCGGGCGCCGATCGCACCAGCACGACGCCCACCAGTGTGCCGATGGCCAGAAACAGGTTATAGAAGCCCTGATTGAAGGCCCATTTCCGCACCGCGGGCAGGTCGGCCCGCCGCTACCCGGAACGTCTGTTCATGAACCTTCGGATCCGCGAAACGCACCGATTCCAGTACGAAGATGACGAGGTGCACCAGCGCCGCGGCCGCGGCGAGCACCTGCACAATCGCGAGCACACGCACTCCCTCCGACGAACGACGAGCCGGGCGAACCGCGAACTTCGCTCCGCAACGCGGATTCATCGACGGCCTCGGTCCAGCAGCAGGATAGGCCGGTTCGCGATCGCGCCGGAGGACGCCACGCTGGTGCTCGGAGATCGAGTGGACGGCCGCACCAAAAGCCGCACAAACGAAGTCACTCACTCGGCGTGCCGGATGCGTCGCGACGTGGGCGTCCACGGATGCGAAAGTTGGCGCGACACCGATGAATTCGACCGGCGCGGCCGGTCATAACCATCGCGACGAACACACGAAAGGACCATCCGATGACCGAGCTGAACGCCGAACGCGCCCGGCGAGCGATCGTCGAGCACACCCGACGTCTGGCGGAATCAGCCGCCGCGGCCGGACCTGACGCCGCCGTGCCGACGACCCCGAAATGGACCATCACCGAGCTGGTCGAGCACGTGGGCCGAACCCAGCACTGGGTCGCGGAAATCGTCGAGCGGCGCATCACCGACCCCGCACAACTGCCGACGCAGCTGGCCGTGATGCCCGCCGACCCGCGCGAATGGCAGGCGTGGCTGTCGGAGTCCGCGCGGCGAGTCACGAGCGCGTGCTCCGATGACGCGCTCGACGCACCGGTGTTCAACCCCGCCGCCGACGGACGGTCCGGGACTCGATTCTGGCTGTCCAGCATGCTCAACGAGGCGGTCGTGCACGGCTTCGACGCCGCCGACGCGGCGCACCGGCCCGCCGACATAGACCCCGACATCGCGGCCGCGCTCATCAGCAACCACTTCGCGATGCTGACCGCCCCCACGTGGGAGATGCAGCGGCCCGAGTCGGCCAACGCCATCCGGGGCACCGGGCAGCGGCTGCGGTGGACGGCCACCGACATCGCCGACGAGGCGGCCGCGTGGAACGTCGAACGGCGGCCCGACGGGGCGAGGTGGCAGCCCGGAACCCGGCCCGCCGATGTGACGGTGAGCGGCCCTGCCCGATCGCTGCTGCTGACCTTGACCCGACGACTCCCGCTCACCGACCGTGCAGCCACCGGCATCGGTGTCGACGGCGACATCGACCTCGCCCAGCACTGGCTCGACAACACCGCCCACGTCGCCGGCTGAGCGGCGGCGTATCGCATCACCTGATCGTCCACCGATCGCCGTTCGCACCAAGGGCCAGTAGGAGTTCCGGTTCGAGGCAGTCGCGGGTGATGAGCGCCGCGGGCGACCGGTCGCGCTCCAGCGGCGAGTGTGACCCGGCTGCGGCGAGGACGCCGGTGTCGAGTTCGGCGCGCACGCCGGGAGCGAAGTCGTCGAAAAACGTTCGGTAGCAGCCGCCGAGCACCACCCTCGCGACATCGGGGGGATGAGCGGACACCCGTCCAGTGGCCGAGCCCGCACCCCAAATTCCCACGGCCACTATGGAATTGAGCCGCAGAGTCCAATGGCCGAGTACCGGGATCGCTCGCCGACCTGGAGGGGTTGATTCGCGTAGTGCCGTCAGATTTCGCACCGAGTCCCGTAGCACGGTTCGGCTATCCATGGGCGGGGGCCGCCGTGTTCGAGCCGGAGCAGGAAATCGACCCAACCCGCAACGCCGACAGCGTAATCCGCGCCATAGGCCGTTGTCGTCTCGTCGGCGGCGAGTAGGCGGCCGCCGTGTATTCCGGCGCGCGCCGCCAGCGCCGCGGCGATATCTTCGGCTCGTTCGCGGTAGTGGTGGTCGCCGGTGGCCGCGTACATGTCCAGGAGTAGTTCACCGCTGCCCGCGAGTCCGTGGCACATCGTGGATCCGGCCATCCAGCGACGGGCCCACACGGCGTCGGCCGCCCGCTCGGCCCAGTGCAGGGCCTGCTGGTCGCCGGTGCATTGCCAGTACCGCAGCAGGAAGGCGCCGATGCCGGCCGATCCGCTGCACCAATGGTCGAGCAGCCGGGTCCGGTCGCGCGGTCCGATCGGCCACAGCGCGCCCACCTCGGTGTCGACGCCGACCGTACCCAGGGTTTCGGCCGCCTCGGCGGCCAACCGGACCCAGTCCGGCCGATCCAGTCGGGTACCCGCGGCGAGCAGGAAGGCCCCGATGCCGGCCGTACCGTGCGCGAACCCGTAGTCGACGAATCCCGCGTAACGCGAACCGAATTCGTTCGGGACCGGCCAGCCGAGTGCACCGTCCCGGTATTCGGCCCGCTCGGCTAGCCGCGCGGCGTATTCCGCCGCACGGTCGCGGAATATCGGTGATCCGGTCGAGGTCCAGAGCAGCAGTGCCGCGCAGCCCGCCCCGGCCAGGCCGTGGGTGATGTCCGGACTCGGCCCGTCCGGCGGGACCTGGGCGAACAGCTCCACGCCCGCATGCACGAGATCCTCGGCACCCAGCACTCGGCCCGCCGCGCACAGCGCGACGGCGGTGCCCGAACGGCCGATGTACAAGCCGGGCAACGGATTACGCTGCGCCCCGAGTCTGCGCACGATCCAATCGGCGACAAGCCGCAACGCGACCCTGCCCCGGTCGTCACCGGCCTCGGTGATCCGGGTCAGCGTGCCGAGCACCCCGGCCGCGCCGTTGTAGAGATTGCACGGATCGTTTCGCCGACCGCCGTTGCTCGTCGGCGCCAACCGCTCCGGGTCGTCGGGGGTGATCGAACCGAGCAGGTAGTCGATGCCGTCGGCCAACAGGCGATCGCCGCCGGTCGACCGGCGGCGACGGGTGTTCGGGCGGGGGTTGTCGGTGGTCAAGAAGGCGCGAACCCGATCGAGGGACCAGCGCGCCGTCGGGTCGTCGTCGAGCAGACCGAGCAGCAACGGCGCGGCCGCGGCGATATCACCGTCGGTTTCGGCAGCCGCCTCGAGCAGCAGGGCGAGCCGTTCCCGGTTACTTCGGCCGGGCGAATCATCGGGCGCGAGACCGGGTTTGGCACCGGTACAGAGCAGGAAGAAGATGGCGCCGAGCGCATGCATATCCGCCGCCGGGCTGGCCGGGGCGCCCGAAACCTGTTCCGGTGCGGCGCAATCCGGCGTCCAGCCGGACATCGGCGTGTCACCGGGCCCGCGGGCGAATTCGAGATCGATCAGGACCACTGTGCCGTCCGGGCGGACCATCACATTCGAGGCCGAAAGATCGCTCAGTACAACATTTTCCGCGTGCACCGCGGCGATGGCCGCGGTAAGCCGCAGCGCGATGGCTCGCCAGTCCGGCACGCCGTACTGACGGCGGCGCCATTCGAATAGCGTTGTGCCCGCGATCAACTCCTCGACCAGGAACAGATCGCCCTCCTGCTCGAATAACGCGTGCAGGCGCGGCGTCACACCCGAATGGGCGAGCAGCTCGAGCATCCGCGCCTCATTACGCCTGGCATCCTGCACATTCCAGCCGTGCGGCCCGTCACCGACCCCGGCCCTCGCCTGTTTGATGATCACCTCGGCGCCGGTCAAGCGGTCGGTCGCCTCGAAGACACCGCCCTTGTTGGCGTGCGCTATCGCCCGACGCACCTCGAATCGGTTCGCGAGCAGTACGCACTCGACCATGCCGCCGGACGGTCGAGTCGGCTCGAACGGGTCGAGCGCCCAGGGCGGCGGAGCGAACCACGCGTCCCGCCTGTCCTCGACCAAGCTGGCGTCCGGCGCGGTGACCACCGCGAGGTAGCCACCGTCGCTGCCGAGCGTCTCTTCGGCGACGAACGCCCCGTATCGGTAGTGGACCAGACTGCCCGCGGCGTAGGGGCGGTCGGACAGAATCGTCGGCCCGGCGAATCCGGCGGTGACCTCGTGCAGTCGCGCCGCCAGGGCTCTGAGCTGATCGTCATCGGCCGGATAGATCGTGATGAACTTGCCCGCGCCGCCGCGCGGATAATCGGCCGAATTCAGCTTCCGGACACCGTCGAGCGAGGCCGCGAACTTACAGATGCAGCCCGCGTCGAGCACGACGCCGAGCACGCGGTCCAGCACCGCGACAGCCGAACCGGTCGTCGCCGAGATATGGAGTTTCCAGCCCTGACGCGGCCTGCGGTAGCGATCCGGATCGAGGTGGCACCAGAAATCATCGGTCCACAGTCGCCAATCGGACTGTCTCGAAAGATGATTCACGGCCAGATCGACGAGCGGTGATCGCACGATCGGATCGACGGGTGAGGTATCGGCCACGGGTTCAACTCGATTCGACTGCGCTGGACGGATTTCGGTGATCGCGGTGGGGAGATCCGATGCGACGGATGCACCTTCGAACCGCTCCCCACCGCTCGGAGCCGAGCTCGGCCTACATCAGTCCTTGGCGTGGCAGGCCGAGCCCCAGGTGGGGTCGGGCCAGATGACGGTGCCGACACCGTGATCACGTTCCGGAAGTGTCTGCAGCGCGGCCACTTCGGTGCTCACCATCTTGGTCTCAGATTCCATCGTCATTTCCTCATATGGTGTCGAGAAGGCTATTCGCCTGTCTCACTGGCGAATCGGGTCTCATCGACCCGACAACGACCGGCCGGATTGCCGGGCATGGCTCCAGTGTTCGGCGCGGCGGTACCGATCGCGCCATACCGGTCCGCTCAGCGGACCGGCCGCCCGGTGCTGGGCTCCGGCGTTGTTACGGTGCCTGAATCGAACCCAATTACCCTGGCGGAAGGGGTTTTTCGATGATCGCTGCCGATGGTCCGGTCGGGATAATCTGGGATATCACCTACGCGTGCCCGCTGCGGTGCATGCACTGTTACTCCGAATCCGGCAGACGACCGGCCATGCACCCGACGCGTGATCGGCTGCTTCGGATGACCGATGCGTTCATCTCGCTTCACCCAACCGAAATCGCGATCGCCGGCGGTGAACCGCTACTGGTGGACGGCCTTTCGGAGGTCGCCGAACGTTTCTCGGCGGCGGGCATCGCGGTCATCCTGTACACCAGCGGCGCACTCGTGGATCCGCCGAAGGCCGAGCAGCTGCTGCGGCAATTCCGCACCGTCGCGGTGAGTTTGGACGGCGCCACCGCTGAGGTGCACGACCGGATCAGGGGGCGCAGGCCGGCGTTCGAACGGGCAATGGCCGCGTTGGAATTCCTGGACCGGGCCTCGCGCCGACTGAAGACCGACGGCGCTTCGCCCGCCACCATCGGGATCGAGGTTTCCATCATGCGCAGCAATCTGGCGCAGGTGGAAGATTTCTGCACGGCCATCGCCCCACGCTTCCCCGAACTCGCGCATCTGGTCTACACGATCACCATGCCCGCCGGACTCGCCAACCGCGCGGGCTTCGTCGAGCACGAACTGCTCGACGACGCCGAATCCCGCCGTCTCACCAGCCCGGAGTACCTGGAGCGGCTACGGGATCTCGCACCCGCGGGGTTGGACATCAGGGTCGAAGACCACTGGCGGGACATGATCCACCCCGACGACGTCGCCGCCGGGCGCATCATGCCGATCATGCACGTCAGGCCGGACGGCGGAGTGCACGCGATGCCGATCTACGAAGGTACGGTCGGCAGCATTCTGGAGGAACCGCCGATGACGCTCTGGCGCCGAGCGGTCGACAGATGGACCGATCCGTTCGTGGTGCGGACGCTCGCTCCGGTCCGCACCACGCGAGACTGGGCGGCGGCCGCCAGACGCATCGACTATCACTTCGGTGATGCGGCCGATCGCGCCAGGATCGATCGCCGACCGGTTTTCCCGGCGCAACCCCACCTCCGGACACCCCTTCGGTGAATCGTTCATCGTTCGCGGATCCATAGCCGCTGTCTCGGTGCGGCACGCGGCTTCGCACAGCGGAACATGCGGCCCCAGTGCACTGGGGATCGAGCGCACCGCCCGCCCGGCGGCGGATACTTCCCTCGGGGCAGTTGTCCGAAAGGATTCCGGATGCGAAGCGGGATAAGGTCTTCGGCCGTCGTCGTGGTGACGGCGGTACTGATCACCTGGCTCACCGCATGCGAGAGCCGGGCGCCCGAGGCGCGGCCCTGGTGTCCCGCGGTGCCGGGCCATCACGTGGATTGCGATGTGGTGACCCGGAACCTGGTCGAGTCGCGGCGCGACCTCGGCACGACCGATGTGGGCTACGCGGTGGTGCGGCACACCGGAGCCGGAGCCGCCGCGGGCACCATCGTGCCCAATCCGGGCGGTCCGGGTGTGCCGGTGATCGCCGAATCCGGCGAGTGGGTTCAGCGGGTCTCCGGTCTGCTCGACCGCTACGACCTGCTGCTCATCGACCCGCGCGGCACCGGAGTGTCGTCGGCGGTGGATTGCGGTGTTTCCACCGCCGACTTCAATCTCGGCTCTCGCGAACAGCAGCGGGACGCGGTCGCCACCTGCGCCGACAAGCTCGGTCCGCGCGCGGCGGGCTACACCTCGGCGGCGACGGCCGATGATTTCGACGCGGTGCGAGCGCGGCTCGGCGCGGACCGGCTGGTGCTGTACGGGAGTTCCTACGGCACCTATCTGATGCCGATCTATGCCGCGCGCCATCCGGATCGGGTGCGTTCTATCGTGCTGGCCGGCGCCTACCCGCTGGACTTCGATCTGCTGCAGCGCCCCAATGCGGAAGCGGTATCGCTTGTCCTGCAACGGATCTGCGAGCGAAGCCGGCTCTGCGACGGAAATACCGCGGTGGCCGACCTGCACACGGTGGCCGCCAGGTTGCGCACCCAGCCGATCACGCTCACGCACCCTCGGCCGGTCGTACTCACCGAGGGCGAACTGGCGAATCTCACCTTCGAGACCGCCACCAGCGATGTGGGCCAGGATCCGAACGCGCTCGTACCGCTGGGCATGCTCCCGGCGGCGTTGCACGAGGCCGTGCGCGGAAACGACGGCCCGCTACGCGATTTCGCCGAACGCGGGCTGGCCGAACCCGACGACGAAAACATCGGCCTGTACATCGCCGTGGCGTGTAACGACTACCCCACCCTGTGGGCGTCGAATGCCACTGTGCCGCAACGTGAACAGCAATACCGGCAGGCGGTCGCGGGAATCGACCTCGGCGCCTTCAGCGCCGAGGGATTCGATGCCGGACAGCGCGACGGCGGGGATGTCTGCATCCGCTGGCCCGCCGTGGAGCACGTCCGGGCCGACAGCGCCGCACTGCCCGACGCCCCGGTGCTGGTCCTGGCGGGCGATCTCGACGCGATCACCCCCGTCGCCAACAGCAAGCGCGCCGCCGCCCAATTCCCGCACGCCACTTTTATTTCCGTGCCCAACCTCGGCCACACCCCCAACGAGGAACCCAGCGGGTGCGTGGCAGGCATCGTGGCGCGATTCATCGAGACCGCAAGCCCCGACCCGGAATCCTGCCTCGACAGCATCCCGCCGATCAAGGTGACTCCCTCGGCGAATTGACCGATCCACAATCCGGAAGCAAATGTCATGACACAGCGAATACGGTCGTCCCTCTCCCGCACCCTGTTCCGTTCCGCGATCGCGCTGAACGCCGTGGCGATCATGATCGGGCTGATGGTCGCCGGTGCGGCGACGCCTGCCGCCGCCACCGACTCGTTCGTGGTCAGCGAGGCACAGTTCGACCAGATGTTCCCGAACCGGAACCCCTTCTACACCTACCAGGGCCTGATCTCTTCGCTGAGCGCGTACCCGCAATTCACCACCACCGGCAGCGATGCGGTGCGTGCGCGCGAGGCCGCGGCCTTCCTGGCCAATGTGAGCCACGAGACCGTCGGCCTGCGGTACATCGTCGAGCAGAACACCGCCAACTACAGCCACTACTGCGATCGAAGCCAGCCGTACGGATGCCCGGCCGGTCAGAGTGCCTATTACGGGCGCGGCCCACTACAGCTGAGCTGGAACTTCAACTACAAAGCGGCCGGTGACGCCCTGAACCTCGCGCTGCTGAACGACCCATACCTGGCGGAACGGGACCCGGCCGTCTCCTGGCAGACCGCGCTGTGGTTCTGGAACAGTCAGCCGGGCGCCGGGACGATGACCCCGCACGACGCGATGGTCAACGAACGGGGTTTCGGCGAAACAATCCGCAGCATCAACGGCGCTCTGGAATGCGACGGCAGAAATCCCGCCGAGCGCGACGACCGAATCAATCTCTACCGGGCATTCGTCGGCGTGCTCGGCACCGACGTCGGCCCGGGCAACATCTCCTGCTGACCGCCCTGGCCATCGCTATGCCGGGGTCGGCGCCGCGAGGCGGCGGATGGCGAGGTCGGCGTACAGGGCCGCGCCGTCTGCGAGTACCGATTCGTCGAACTGAACACGCGGCGAGTGGTTGATCGGGGCCGTCGCCGGGTCGGCGCCCTCCGGTGGTGCGCCGAGGCAGACCATGGCGCCGGGTATCTCGCCGAGGATTCGGCTGAAGTCCTCGGAACCGGCGGCCGGATTGTCCTGCCACGCAAAGCGTTCCGCGCCGAACAGTTCGGTGACGGCGCCGGCGGCGAATTCGGCTTCACGATGATCGTTGACCGTCACCGGGTACAGCTCGATGTAGTCGATGTCGACGTCCAGACCGTGCGCGTCCGCCAGCCCGCGCACGGTGCGGACGAAACCATCCTTGACTCTGGCGTGTGCCTCGGCCGAGTAGGACCGCACGGTCGCCTCGAAGTACGCCTCATCGGGGATCACATTGTGCTGGGTGCCGGCGTGTAGTGACCCCACCGTGATCACCACCGGGTCATGGATGTCGAAGCCGCGGGTCACCATCGTCTGCAGCGCCAGCACCATCTCGCATGCGGCCGGAATCGGGTCGAGCGCCCGATGTGGCATGGAGCCGTGACCACCGGCGCCCCGAATGGTGACGCGCACCGTATCCGAGGCGGACAGCAGCGGGCCGCGGCGCGTGGTGAAAACGCCGGTGGGGATCTGCGAGCTCATCACATGCAGTGCGTATGCGGCGACCGGGCGGGTTCCGGCGGCGTCGAGCACGCCCTCGGCGACCATGTGGCGGGCGCCGTCGTAGCCCTCCTCGCCGGGTTGGAACATGAAGACGACGTCGCCGTCGAGCCGGTCGGTATGCGCGCTGAGCAGCCGCGCCGCCCCGGCGAGCATCGCGGTGTGCAGGTCGTGGCCGCAGGCGTGCATCCGGTCCGCGGGGGCGGCGAAATCCAGGCCGGTCCGCTCGGTCACCGGCAGGGCATCCATATCGCCGCGCAACAGCACGGCCGGCCCGGACCGGGCACCGCGCAGCACCGCGGTCACCGACGAAAGCGATTGCCCCAGATGTATTTCCAGACCGAGGCCATCGATCGCGGCGAGGACCTTCTCCTGTGTTCTCGGCAGCTGCAGCCCGAGCTCGGGCTCGCGATGCAGGGCGCGGCGCAGCTGGACAAGATCTCCCTGGATCGCTGCGGCATCGTCACGGACGGACATCGATGGTCTCCCTCAATTTATCGGTAAAACAGCGGACTTTGGTCATGGTGAACGTGCCGGCGAAGCCGGCGATCGCGGCGGCGAGCACGTAGTACGGGACGGCCCGGGTCAGACCCGCGCCGGTGAGCGCCTCGGCGACCATGGGGAAGGTGCCACCGAACGCGGCGATGGTGGTGGCCGTGACGATGCCGGTGCCGACGGCGCGGATCTCGACGGGCATCAGCAGCGCGCCCAACACGTTGCTCACCGCCATGGAGGTGGCCGCGCCCAGTCCCAACCCGATCGCCGCGATCTGGAACGGAATCAGCCCGCTAGCCATGGCGACGGTCAGCGGCAATACGCCGATCATGTTGAGGCCGAAGCCGATTCGGATGACGCGCAGCAGTCCGAAGCGGTCGGCGAGCGCACCGGCGACCAGCATCCCGACGAGCACGATGGCGAGCACGATCGTCATGAACCCCGTGGCCGTTGCCGCCTTGGCGACGCCGAGCGCGGCAGCGTACTTGGGGAGGTAGACAAGCGCGAAATAGTAGGAGACGGTGCCGCCCAGCGTGTTGAGGAACAGGGCGATCACCGCATGCGGATGGTCACGGAATATCGACGCGATCGACGAGCGGCGGCGCGACGCGGCCCGGTCGCCGCGTTCGAACTCCGCGCTTTCGGGCGCGAATGTCCGTACCCACACCGCGAGCAGGCCTAGCAGTCCGCCCGCGGCGAAGGCCACCCGCCAACCGCCGTCGCGCAGCGCGTCGGCGCCGACCCACGCGGTCAGGATCGCGACGGCCCCGAATACCAACAGCGAGCCGAACATGATGCCGCCGTAGGAGATCGCGCTGAACAGGAAGCGCCGCCGCGGCGGCGCGGTCTCGGCGACATAGGCCGCGACGGTCGGCCCCTCCCCGCCGTAGGCGAGGCCCTGCACGATCCGCAACGCGATCACCAGGACCGCCGACCAGGTCCCGATCGTCGCCGCGCCCGGCATGACCGCGATGGCGAAGCTCGCCATCGCGATGATCGACATGCTCACCAGCAAGGCCACCTTGCGCCCGCGACGGTCGCTGATGCGGCCGAATACGACGCTGCCGATGGGCCTTGCCACGAATCCGACGGCGAAACCGCCGTAGACGGCCAGCATCGAACCGACCGAATCGGATCCGAAAAGGTCGGGGGCGAAGAACGCGGCGAACACCACATACACGCTCCAGTCGAAGGATTCGACCACCGCGCCGACTGTCGCGGCGGCGAGTTCGCGCCGACTTCCGGATACCTTCGAGCCGGGTGGGGCCGGGGATCCACCGAACGAGATCGCGGCTGTCATAACTTGGTTCCTCTTCCCTGCACCGGGCGGCGGCTCGGTGGTGAACGATGGGTGCCGGGAACGCTATAGTGCCGTTCGAAGTTCATCCGAAATTCGCAGCTATCGTTCAATGAAGGCGTAAAAATGCAAGATTCGGTCGCTTTCGACGAGCTGGAGCTGCAATTGATCAACGCGCTTCAGCTCAATCCCCGCGCGCCCTGGAACCTGATCGGTGAGGTGCTCGGAGTCGACCCCGTGACGGTGGCGCGGCGCTGGGATCGGCTGACCGCCGCCGGGCTGGCCTGGATCACCGTCTACCGCGCCCAGCTCTCGCTCGGGACGGTGATCGGTGCGTGTATCGAAGTGCGTTGCGCCGCAGGGAAAGCCGGCGCCGTCGCCGATCGGCTGTGTCACGACCGGCGAGTCGGGACCATCGAGCACATCACCGGCGACAGCGACCTCTTGTTGACGGTGTTCGCCCCCGGCCTCGCCGACCTGTCGACCTATGTGCTCACCTCGCTGGGCCGGATCCGGGGCGTGCGGGACTGCCGGACACATGTGATGACCGCGATCCACGCCGAGGGCAGCCGCTGGGAGTTGCGGGCGCTCGATCCCTTGCTCGGCAACCGGATTCGCGCCTCACGGCCCGACCCCCAACCGGCCCCGCGCCAACCGATCGGCCCACGAGACGCGGCGCTGCTCACCGCACTCGAGCGCAACGGGCGCGCCGGCTTCGCCGAACTGGCCGCCGACAGCGGGGTCAGCGTCTCCACCGCGCGCCGCCGCGTGAGTTCCCTGATCGCCGCACAGCACATCACCCTGCGATGCGAAGTGGCACAGCCGATGTCGGGATGGCCGATCAGCGCGACGCTGTGGTGCCGAGTGGCGCCGAACCGCCTCGACACGGTGGCCGGGCAGCTGGCGACCCTACCCGAGACCCGCCTGTGCGCCTCGGTGACCGGTGGCCGGGCGAACCTGATGATCTCGGTGTGGCTGCGCTCCGCCGGCGATATCCACCGGCTCCAAGCCGCACTCGCCGAGCAGGTCAGCGAGGTGGAAGTGGTCGACGTCGCCCTCGCGCTCCGGCACGTCAAACGCCTCGGTCGGCTACTCGACGATCGAGGCCGCGCAACAGATTTCGTCCCACTCGACATCTGGCCGCACTAGCCCGCGCATCGGTCATCCGACTCGCACCGCCGTTCCGGGCAGGACCATGCGGACTTCGACATCGGGGGCGAGGCGGGCGACCGCGTCGGCGTAGTGGCGGGGGTCGCGGTCGCCCTTGGTGATCATCCGATCGCCGAGGCGGCCGCTGTGGAAGGCGTAGTGGTGCGGGATCGCCAGCGTCGGGCGCAGGACGGCGGTCAGGGCCGCGGCTTCCTCGGCGTCCATGACGACCTGGCGCATGTTCATCGGACGCACGCACAGACCGTTGGTCGGCAGGATCGCCAGGTCGATCTTCCCGAAACGCGAAGGGAGCGTGTCGAGTTCGGGTACCCGCAGTGAGTCACCGCCGAAAAAGACTGTGCGCCCGCCGGATCGGAGTACGAAGGTGACCTCGTGGACACCGTGCTCTCCGGGTGTGGCCGTCACCGTGAGCTCGCCGACGGTCGTGGACTCCCAGGCCTCGATGGTCCGCAGCTCACGAAATCCCTTGCGGGCCGCGATAGCCGTCACGGTGGCGGGACCGATCAATGGAATATCGAGGTCGAAACCGCCCGCGACCAGGGCGTCCAGATCGCAGTGATCGTAGTGCTCGTGGCTGATCACGACGGCGTCGATGCGGCCCAGTTCGGCGACGGTCGCGGTGACCGGTTCGCCCTGGTGGTAGGTGGCGGTCTCGGTGAACCACGGGTCGGTCAGGACCCGCAGCCCGCCGAACTCGATCAGCTGGCAGGCGTGTCCGATGCGGGTCACGGTGAGGTCGGTAGTGGTCACTGTCGCGGTCCTTACTTGGGCAGGTCGAGGTCGAGGATGGCGCCGAGCAGTTCCTCCGGCGTCTCGACCTGGGGCAGGTGGCCGGTGCGGGGCAGCAGGGTGAATGCCGAGCCGGGAATCGCCGCGGCATAAGCCCTTCCGTAGTCCGGGTCGGCGATGCGGTCGCTTTCGCCCCAGATCACGTGGACCGGCACGTCGATGGCGGCCAGGCGTGCGGCCAGAGTCGGATCGGTCATGGCCGGGCCGGTATAGCCGATCAACGCCAGCACGTCCGGGCTGGGACCGGTGCCGCCCTCGGGCGCGATCGGGGCCTTGTTCGGGTCGTGCCAGGAGAAGGCGCGGATCTCGTCGACGGTCTTGCCGCGCACATCGGTCATCGGGTGGCCATCGACCTCGATGCCGATGGCGTCGACGAGGACCGCGCCGCTGACCCGCGGACTGGCTTGGAGGGCGATCTCGGCGGCCAGCCAGCCGCCGAAGGAGTTGCCGAGCACGGTCACGTCACTGAGGCCGAGCCGATCGAGCAGTGCCACATACGCTTTCGCGAGCGCGCGGACGTCGGTGAGCCCGTCCGCCTTCGGGGTGCCCGCGAAGCCGGGGTGGGTCGGCACCAGCACACGGGAGTGGGTGCGCTCGGCCAGCAGGTCGGCGAATCCGGTCATGGTGGACACTCCCCCGCCGCCGTGCAACAGCAGGAAGGGCCGGGTGCGGTCGTGGTCGGCGACGGTGATCTCGACGGGACCGACCGGATCGGTTGTGAGGGTGTGGATTTCGGTGCGAGTGGGCCGCAGGCTGCCGGCCGGAACGGTGGTGCTCATTGCCTGATCCTTCGAACTATCGATGTAAGGAACCTGATATCAGGAACCTTATATCAGGTGACTTATATAAACAACCTTCTCTCGAGCGCTAGGATGAGCGTCATGAGCTATCGACCAGCAGAGGTGGGCCTGTCCGTCAAACGACTCCAGTACCGCCACCACCGCGCGCTCAATCGCGCCCTGGCACCGCTGGGACTGTCCCTCGTCCAGTGGGACACGCTTCGCCACCTGCAGCGCAACCCGGACGCCTCACTGCACGACCTGGCCGTCCTGACCTTCCAAACCGACCAATCCTTCGGCTCGTTGGCCACCCGCATGGCCGATCGCGGGCTGATCGAACGGATCCCGGGCCCCGGCCGCGCCGTCCGCCACCGGCTCACCGAACAGGGAGAACAACTGCGCGCCGAAGGCCAGGCGATCATGGACTCGATCGCCGAGCAGTCATTCCACGGCCTGTCGCAATCCGAACTGGATCAACTCGGCGCCCTTCTGGACAAAGCCCTCGCTTCCGATCCGTTCTAGGACGAGATCAATTCGCAGACCGAAAAGTGTTGCGCCGGTTTGCTGATGGCTGTCGAGCGCGTCGGAGATCGCCGGGTCAGGAGTTGAGCAGGGCGGGCATGACGACGCTGTCGATGTAGCGGACGAAATCGTCGAGGGTGAGCGGATCGGTTGCGAAAACCTTGTCGTGCCGAAGAAGCTGAACAGCAGATGCGGCAGGTTTCGCGGTCGTCGATCTGCCGCGCATGTCGACCCCAGCGTTTCTGGGGCAACCGTTGGTGACGCTGCCGTTCGCCGCGTTTCTCGCCATCACCAAGGGGCCCGCGGCGGCCTGGCCGATCATGCACGACGCGACGATCACCATGTTGCGCTGCTACAGCGATTCGGCGTTCGAAGCGCTCGGCAAAGCCGCCGACCCCGCACTGCACACCGATATCAGCCGACTTTCGCAAGGCCGGCGCTTCAGCCTCCCGGCCGAGCCGAAACTGATCGTTTACCGCCGTCGCTGATCGACCGCCTACCGGCCCGGATTCGGTTCCTGGCGAAGGCCGTTCAGGACCGTGAGGTCCCGGTCGAAGCCGATCACATTATCGTGGTCGACCGTCTGCAGCGCGTTGGCGGCGTCGATGATCCCCCTCGCATTGGTGGCGAGATCGTCGATGAATCCGTTCACCAGCTTGTGCAGATTCGTCGCGTAGGCAACCAATTTCGGCCCCGCGCTGAAGCCCTCGTTATCCGATGCCGCCATGGCCTGCGTATCGAACCATTTGTCGGTTTCGGTGCGGGCCGCCGTCGCCATCGAATCCAACAGGCCCCCTGAGGATTTCACCTGTTCGGGCGCGATGTAGATCGCGTCGTCGGACATCTCAGTTTCCCCTCTCCCACCGGTCCGGGCACGGCAGCTCCGGAACGGGCCGGTTGTTGTATTCCATACCGCCCCACACCGTTACGAGGTAGAGCGCCCCGATCACCGTCGCCGCGACAACCACGGCGGCCGTGATGCGCACCGCACGATCACGGATCTTCACGAGCAGATAGATTGCCAGCGCGGCGGTGAGCACCATGAGCACGGTGATGACGTAGAGGTAGGTCCGCTCGGCCGGATCATAAGGCCCGACAATGCATCCCTCGCCCGACCAATCGCTGGCGCGATCGCGCACCATCCCGATGCGGATCACCAACGTGACGACCGTCGCGATCGGCAGCGCGACGAGCGGCAGCAGCCACAGGCGTCTGTTCACCAGGTGACCTTCGGTCGCACGACCTCCACCTTCTGCCGACCGTCGCCCTCCTCGAATTCGGGCAGGCGACCGTCGAACGGATAGTTCTCCGCATTACCGGAATGCTGTGTGTACAAGACATTTCCGTCGGGCAGCACCGAGGTGACGACCACCGTGTGATGGGTTTGTCCCGCGTGCAGTTTTCCACCCGCGTCCTCGGTCATGGTGTAGTACATGAGATCACCCGGCTGCGCACCGGCCAGGCCCGCCCGATGGTCGGATGACGCGACGACCTGACCGCCGTGATCCAGGAAGAATTTCCGGTTCAGATCGGCCGCGCCCCACGACGGCGTGTGGCTCCAGCCGGGCGGCAGGATATCGGGATGACCGTTCGTTCCGTCGCTCCATCCATCGCGATCCCAGTGCCGCGGCGGCCAGAAGTCCTCCTTCTGATGCATGCCACCTCCGTAGGCCAGCACCATGGATGCGAAATTGGTGCAGTTGTCCTTGTCTTCCCAGTCGATCGAGGTGTCGTTGGCGTGCTCGCGGGCGTACTTCAACGCGCCGATCGTGCTGTATCCGTTTTCGGGGCGATCGATTTCCTTCTTGACGCTGTCGGGAATTCCGGGCAGATCGTACAGCTCGATCGGGGTGGCGAGCTTCAGTTCGCTCTGCTGCTGCGGGGTCAGGCTGTTCCACCACTGCTCGACCAGATTCGGCGGCAGCCCGTCGGGAATGGTGTCGCGGATTTCCTCCAGCGCCCGTTTCGCGTCGTCGGCCTGAATCTTCTGCGCCTTGCCGATCATATCCTCGAGGTTCTGATCGGTCGTCGTCGACGGATCCAACTTCGAAGCGTCGTCTATGGATTGGGCACACAGCCGATCCGCCTGATCGGCGGCTTCCAGCGCGTCCTTGATCATCTGCTGGGCATCCCGCAGTGCCCGGCCGGTCCGCACCTGCTCCTCGGGCTCATCGTGGTGCACCCAGGACGGAATGGAAATGGTGCCGGTGGCTTCGTCGACATTCAATCCGGCGTTCAGCGCGACCTGCACGCCGTCCTCGAGTTCACGCTGCGCGATCTCGACCGCGCGGCCGAGCGTATCGAGTGGATCGACGGTGGCCCTGGCCAGAATCGATGCGACCTCGGCCTGATCGGCGATGCGAATCAGCGTATCTTTCGCGGCCGTTCCCAGATTGCTACGCCAATGCTCGTCCAGCGGTTTCACGCCGTTGTCGTGAATGTCGTCCTTGATGCGCTCACACTGTTTGGCGGCCGCCAACATGTCGTCGGCCGCGGCGATCCACGACCAGGGTTTGGCATTGCGAAGTTGCGAAAATGTCACCATGTTCGATCCCCCCGACAGCGGTCAGTCAACCCTGGATCATCCGCGATATCACATACTCTGTCACGCCCCTTGTTTCGAGGTCACGGGGCCTGCGGGACAGTCTTCGAAATGGCTGCGATGCAACGTGATTGCCGAGCGGTCGGCAGCCGAGGGGGATCAGCCGGGTATTCCGTATTCGCGGGCCCGGACCGCGGAGAGGAATGCGGCATAACTCCATGACAGGTTCCGGACGCTCTTCTGATATCCGGAGGTGGCGTCGAACTGCTCGCTGAGTTCGAGATGATCGCTGTGGAAGACAAGAGCGTCGAGCATCCGATCGCCCGCGGTGCGCAGTGCCGTAACAGCCGCGTCGGGCGTGGTGGAGGCGCCGATGCCGAGTTGGTCGAAGAATCCGGCGGAGTTGTTGTCCAGCGGAACCGTTTTCGTGGCATCGATGTGCGCGGCGAGCCGATAGTGCAACTCGGCGAAGTTGGCCGTGCACAGCGCCCACGGATGGTCACCCACCTGTGCGTCGGTGTCGCCGTCGTACACGTCACCCGGATATCGGCCGAGCAGCGGGCCGATGCCTCGCCCGCGGTCCTCGCCGTTGATCGGGTAGAAGTACTTCGACGCCGGATCGGCCCACTGTGCGCGCAGCAGTGCCGCGGTGGCGAGCAGCCTGGTGTCGGCCACCGCTACCCCGCCGTAGACCGCCGCCATCACGATGTCGATATTCGGATCGTATGGTGCCCGATAGTTGTTCGGCGCGGGCAGCATCGACTGGTAGTACGAGCCGGTCCAATGGCCCTCCAGTGAATTCTCCAGCCAGCCGATGGCGGTCGTCAGCCAGTCCGGGACGCCGATTCCCAGTGGGTCGGTTGTCATCGCGCGTAAACACCGCAGGTGCACCGAGCGCGCGAAAAAGGAAGCGCCGTATACCTCTTCCCACAGGTTGTAGGTCTCGCCCTGATACGAGTCGCGCAGAAAGTTCAGGTTCGCCGTGACGACGGCGCGTGCCGTCGTCCGCGTCGCCGCGTCGAGCGCGCCGTACATGGCCAGGATCGCCAGCGTCTGCAGCGCCGGTCCGTCCGCCTGGTCGGTCCAGTTCCGTGGGGTGCCGTCGATGAGGTAGCAGGCCCGGTCGAAGTCGCCGCCCGAATCCTGGCACAGCCGTGCGAAATTCACGTAATCGATGAGCGGCTGATCGGTGGCCATCGGCCCCACCGCGAGCTCCATGGCGACGACGGCGGCGTCCCGGGTCCAGTTGTAGACATAGTCCTGCGACACCCGCGTCGCGCTGTTCTCCCACGAGGGCGAGGCGAGCACGCATCCCGGCCGCGAGAGGGTCCCGACGTTCACTGGATCCTCGAATACGAACCCGTCGGAGGCGATGTTGCGGAACATCAACCAGAACAGATACGACGCGATCCGCGTCAGGTCCGACTGCGCCAGCGACGGTCGGACGAGCCCGTAGTCCAACGTGTCCATCCGGATTCCCTTCCCGGACAAGGCTACAGCCGAAGGGCAGCCTGACCTGTGCGATAGCGGCATCACGACCGTGCCCGGCCGGTCACCCCGGATGGTGAGCGCGGCGCGCACGCCTTCGTCCCGGAAGCCCGGTGGCATCCGGATATCGATGATGGCCGACGACAGGACTCGTTCGTCGCGGGATGCGGGAATTTCGGTGCCCATCACCCAGCGGGGTGGCCCCGGTAAGGGGTCGACGAGACGGCGGGCCAGCACACAGATATGCCAATGCACGGTGTTGCCAGTGCCACCGTGAAGACGCATGGTCGCACTACCGACCGCGCGGGCTCTCGCTTCGAAACTGGTTACACGCCAGCGAAATCGACACCGAGAGCCGACATTTATGCGCAGACATCAACAGAAACCGCTGCTGCCGAGCCGATTTCACCGCCACAGCATGGCCACAGCCCGGAATGGCCGGTGCGGCAACGCCGATCGCCGCGCGGGCCTGGCTCGACACCGTCACCGCCCTATCGGGAAGCGATCTCGCCGTCGCACCGGCGATGGGCGGCGCCGCTGTGCACCGCAATAGCCGTCAATCGGCAGCCGCATTCCGGATGTCATGAAATCCGTTGAACACCTTCGAATTACACGAGCAGAGAGCACACGACATGAGATATCCGTCCGTCCCCGCCGCAGGCTGGGCGCTGGGCGCCGGTGCCGCCGCGGCTGCGGCCGTACTGTGGTTCGGCGACCGGGCACCGTTCCCGTACGGTCAGCGTTGGATGTTGGACATCCCGCTGCCGCTGCTGACCGCCGAACGACTGGATGCCGTGCTCCGGCCACGCGCGGGCGAGCGCATTCTCGAGATCGGGCCGGGCACCGGGTTGCAGTCCCTACATGTCGCCCCGCAGCTCGGAGCGGACGGACAACTGGACGTTCTCGACATCCAGCCGGCCATGCTCGAGCACGTCAGGCGCCGCGCCGAGGCCCGGTCCATCACGAATATCGTTGGCACCCAGGGCGATGCGCGAAACCTGCCGTTTCCGGAGCACACCTTCGACGCCGTGTACCTGATAACTGCGCTCGGCGAGGTCCCCGAACCGGAACGGGTCCTGCGGGAGGCCGTGCGGGTACTCAGCCCAGCCGGGCGTTTGGTAGTCGGCGAATTCTTCGATCCGCACTGGATCCCTTTCGGGCGGTTGCACACCATGGCCGACTCCTGCGGGCTGCACCTCGCCGCTCGGAGCGGACCGACCGTCGCCTACCTGGCGCGATTTCAGCCGTGCACCGGCCGTCCGGTTGCGCGACAACACCCGGCCGAGCTGTCACGCGGCCCACGGTCTTGCTGAGATCACCTCGGTGACAAGTCCGGTGGTCAAAGCTGCGGAAGTGCAGGCAAGAAGGGGGCGGTTCGAATCGTCAGTTTACTCAATCTGATGCTGATCTCGAGTCGATCGTTTTCCCGAAGTGGGAACTCACAGATTCCCATACGGGCCTCTCGGGTTGCCCTACGATTTCCGTCGTCCCGGACGGTCGAGATGGCAATTGCTCGAGCAACCCATTTACCGGGCGGTAGGCAGCCCAGACTGAACGCTCCCTGGTTTGCGACAATAAGTAGCGCGGCGGCCGATGTCAGCGGGTTTGCCGCGGAGAATATACTCATGTACCCGCGGCCCACTATGGCTCCACCCGGGTCGGATAATTTTCCGCACAATAGCGTGGTGCCGGACTCCCTACGGCAGTCGGCATGTTGCTCGGACCATCTCAGCGGCACCCGCTCACCTCGGACGTAGCGACGATACTGCGAGGGACTCAGTCCGACCGCTTCGGTGAACCGCGACGTGAATGTCCCGTAACTCAGGTATCCGACGGCACAGGAGATATCGGAGACGTTCATCGACGTGGTCGCCAATAACTTCTTGCTTCGCGCCAGACGGATTGCCGCGAGAAACCGAGCCGGTGACCAGCTGGTTTCGGCGTGAAACCGTCTGACGAAGTAAAACTTGCTGTATCTGGCAACATCGGCGAGGTCATTCAGTGAGACCTGTTGCCCACAGTTGTCCCACATATATTTGATGCTGTCAGCGATATGGTCGGACACGAACTCTCCCAAACTCATAACAATCCAGGGATGCCTGAGTTGGCGGCTGCGGAGGCGAGTTCTCCCACAGCCGTTCGGCCGCAAAATAACTGAGAAATAGCGCTTAGCGCTCGGGCAACGAAACGTGGTCGCTGCCGCCGATTTGAAACTGACCGGCCGCCTCTGGCACCGAGGTCGAACCATTCAGGTGTCGTTGCAAAGGGCGCACGCCATTATGAAAATGTCGGTGGTCCTTCGGCCGCGGAATGAACGGGTGGTGTGTGAAGCCGTCGATTCCGCAGGGGGATGCACTTCTCCTCAGTGCCCCCTTCCCCCGTAGCCCCAACGCAAGCCAAAAGCCCCAAGTCAAGCGAACGGAGTGCCCGACGGCGGCTCGGATGGCCACCGTGATTGACGCAACTGGACGGTAGAATACTTCCATTTTCTAGATTGAGCAACGAGGAAGCATGCCCAAACACGGTCCGATCACAGGTTCGGATGTCGGCGCCGAGCGCGGCGCGTCAGCGGGGACAGCGCCGAGGTTGTCTGAAACCGAGAGCGAGCGAAGGCGTTTCGCGTTCGAAGGCACCGCGCCGGGAGAAATGATCACGGCCGGTGGATGACGGGAAGGACGCACCTTCGCCGAAGATCCATCAGTCCGGGAAGTCTTGATCGTGCCGACGCGCCGACGCCGGCCGGAAGACACGTCCGCGCTTTCGGCAATTCAGGGCGTCGCCACCGTTGGGGAGAAGGCCGGTTCGACCTCGGCGCGTGCCCGCAGAGGCGGCGCAGCACCGGCTCCACTATAACAATATATTAATATATAGTAACAAACGTCGGATGGCGCGCCTTCACTGGAACGGCTACGCGAGGTCGCGGCGGATCCTCTGACCACATGCGCCGGACAGGATGCCGCGTCGGTTCCAGGTCAGAGAGTCCCCCGCAGACGGCCGCTTCACGAACACCTACCTGATCCGCTGCGCACCCAGATCGCCAGCAGTAGAGCATATTTCACCGTTACCGCAGGTCTACCCGCATGCCGACCAGCGTGCGGTCCATTGACCCTCGCCTCTCGAACACGGACCGAAACAGCCGGTGCCGCGCACCGAGTTCCGGTCCGAGCCCGTCCGCCCCGTCGGAAGGGCGGCGAAGACTCCGGTCCGGCGCGGCGATCACCCGAAGCCCTTGGACAGCAGCGGCATTCGAGATCTCATCGCGCGCTGCGAGGCCGCAGAGCCCAAAAATCACAGAAAACTTATGTAATATGTAGCTACTCGAGCGCCGCGGCGGCCGATGGCCGGACGACCCACCCAGCGGACCGGCGACCGAGGTGAACGGCCCAACGGCCGAGCCACATCGTGGAAGAGGTTCCCATGAACGGCGCTGTCGATCACATCCCGCCGCACCCAGCGGCGACGGCCGCCGAACAGTCGGCGAACCCGCGCACCGCGGCCCGGTCCCGGATCCGCGGGTTGTCCGCAAGCAAGCACACATGAAGGACAGCAGAAGTGGATGAGTACGACGCACATCTCCTCGCCGAGATCGCCGACAGCACCTCGGTATCCATGTGGGCTGCGGCGGGTCCGGAAGCCGACTACGCCATAAAACTGTGGACTCGTGGCGCCGAGCGTCTGTATGGATATTCGAGCGAAGAAGCCATCGGCGAAAGCTATATCACGCTACTGATAAATGCCCTCGAACACAACCAGGCAATAGCGGATCACAACGATATCGTACGAACCGGCGTCAAAATCCGGACTCTGGTAAATGACGTAATCTACTCCGGCTCGCAGCGATTACTCCTCACGGTTCGATTTCCACTCTACGATAAGCGGACGAATACCCACCTCCTCGCCGAGACGGCAATCGATGTAACGGACGTTTCCCTCGAAGACGCGGCGCAGATCACCAGAACACGCGAAGAAGCGATTCACATCAGCGAGAGCGCGGCCAGAGAAGATCTCTCGGAGCAACTGCGCAGGCTGGTGGGCGCGCTGACATTGTCGGGAACCGGCGAGGACGAGCGCGCCGCGCTCGCCTTGGGCGTGGAACTTCTCCGGCGCGCGATGAATGCGCCGGCCGAATCGAGCGTTTGGCTCGTCGGCCGTAGCGAGCAGTTCAGCGAGGCGTTTCGCAGCAGTGGCTGGAAGGTTCCGCCCGGTTTGGATATCGGGCGCGCACTCGAATGGTTCAGATCGAACCCGAAACCGATTCTCCATGATTCCATGTCCCGTCCGCACCGACTGCTCAAACAGCTCTTCGATACACACCAGGGGCCGGTCGACACGGTTGCCATGATACCGCTGCACGCCGAGGGGGAATTCGTTGGATTACATTTGATGCGGGTGCCTGCCCCGCATACTTTCACCCAACTCGAACGTGACGCGCTACCCGTATTGTCATCGGCCGTACTGGCGAGCGCACGACTCGCGGCCGAAGTTCGCAGGCGGCGGGAGGAGGCGGCCGAGTCGAGGGCCGAGGCGACCAGATTACGACTCAACGGTGATTTCGCTCATCGCATACGCAAAGCGGTGGATCCGATTCTGCGTGACGTGCACGCGATACGCGAGGAGCTGGATCTGCGCGGGGTGAAACTGGATGGCGAACTCGCGCAGTGGATCGACGATATCACCGACGGTTGCACCGAGCTGGCCCGCGCTCCGGAAGAACTTCACCGTGCCCAGATGGTCGCCCGAATCAGCGTGCGCGGCGTCCTGACCGCATTGCGAAATCGGCTCGGTCTGGAATTTCCGGACAGTACCGTCGAGCTCGATATCGACGGCATAGCTGGTGTTCTCGTCCGCGGCGTCAAAGGCGATATCACCGCACTGTTCGAGAACTTGCTGTACAACGCGATCGAGGCGATGGGCAACAGGGGACGTGTGCTGGTGAGCGGGGCGGTATCCGGCAGGTCCGTCTCCGTCATCGTGTCGGATGAAGGCCCTGGTATCAAGCCCGAGGATGTAGCAGGCATTTTCCAACTGGGGTTCTCGAAGAAGGGCAAAGGTCGTGGACTCGGTTTGGCCCGAGCAAAAGAAATTGTCACGGACCTGGGCGGCCAGATAACGGTTGACGTCAAGCGCTCGCCCGGCGCCACTTTTGTAATTGTTCTGCCTATTTGCCGGGAGGGTATAGATGGCGATAATATTGTTGCTCGAGGACAATATTAATTTCGCTCGGGCGGTGCAGCGTGTACTTCAGGGTCACGAGGTAAGACACGTAACCCGGGTCGATGCGGCGATCGATGAACTCGAACGTCCCGATGTGGACTGCGCACTGATCGATCTCAACCTCACGGATGAGGACGACTACTCCGGTTACGAAGTCTTGTCCTACATCCTGCACAACAGACCCGATCTGCCGCGCGCTGTGGTGACAGGCTCACACTTGAAAGGCGCGATCAGCAAGAACATCCTGCTCCGATACGGCGTCGGCGACATTGTCATAAAAGGCGACGTCGATAGAGAGGGCTACGGTACGACAGATCTCATCGATACGGTGAGCGATCTGCTCGTCGGATCGGATCGTCGGCGTCGTGAAATGGCCCGGAATGAAGTCGCCTCGATTTCGCTCGCCGGGCAGAACGAATTACGCCGTCGCATCAACGGGCTACAGCAACTCGCGGACCAACTGCGCAGCGGCAGCGGCACCAGGCGCCGCGATCCGACGGTGAACAGCCGAACCGCATTGACCCGACGTGCCGACAAACTGATCGAACTGGAGGCCGCGGCAAAGGCCAGATGCGATGTGGTGGCTTTGAGTGAGCTGGCGCATGAAGTGGAAATGTTCGAAGCGGAATCAGCAAGGATACTCGGTGATTCGTAGGATCAGCGCCAGCCTGGGTCAGGTCCATCCTGGCGCCTTCTACCTGGCCAGCGCGGTAGTGTTGTCGTTGGCGGCAAATGCGTTCACGCAGGGCTACGGGACAGTGCCCGCTCCACCGAATCAGGTATCGCTTCTGCTGTGCACCCTCGCGGCATTCGCGTCATCGGTGGCACTGTCGACATTGGCCTGGCGAATCGAAACGATCAGATCGCTGGCCATGGAACGTTCCGCGGACGTCGGTTTACCCACGAGGCATCTGATCAATGAAGCGACACAGGCATTCTATGTCGAAGTGTTCGTGAAACTGTCGGTGGGGGTCGCCACCGCGGTTATGTCGGTTGTTTTCATCCTGATTCAATGAGTCGTCCCGGCAGGGACCGGCCTCGCCTCCGCGCACCGAACTCGCCAGAGCTGATCCTCGACGCGGGCCCTGCTGCGGCCCGGCGTCGGCGTGGTGTACGCGCACACACCGAGCATCAATGCCTTCGCCCGCCCTGCCGGCCGCCGCCGCGGCCGGTCACTTCTTCCGGTACCTGGGCGTGCCTCTGCCCTCCGATGCCCAAAGCCCAAGTTACTTCATTAAGATATAATTACCTCTTGAAGACCCGTCTCCCCGGCAGTAAAGTAGGCATAGTAGAGCTCCGTACCCTTACCGACCGGATGAGATAGGAAATCCCATGGTCACGAAAGCCCAGCAGCAGAAATTCGCGAAGCACTTCGAGCGGTACGATGCCGACAACGACGGCAAGATCGACCAGTCCGACATCGACGCGTTGATCAACAAATGGTGCGTCGCATTCCACATCGCCCCCGGCTCCGACAAATGGCGGAACACCATCAAGCGGGCCAACAGACTATGGCAGGACCTGCAGGGGCACGCCGACGCCAACGGTGACAAGGAAATCAGCAGGGAGGAATGGATCGCCGCGCACGAGGATCCCCGTTTCGTCGATGAGGTCGCCATTCCGCTGGCCCAGCTCACCTTCGAACTCGGCGACGTCGACGGCGACGGCAGGCTGTCATTGAGCGAGTGGATGACCCTGCAATCGATCTCCGGAGTAGGCCAGCTCGAGGGGTTGAAGATGTTTCAAGCGCTCGACAGCAACGGTGACGGGTACATCAGCACCGACGAGCACGACGCGGCGCTTCGTGAATTCTTCGGCAGCGAAGACCTCGAAGCCGCGGGAACTCACCTGGCGGGCCGCCTGTAACAGTCGCACCGACCGCGAGAAACGGAACCTGCACGGGGTCGTCGTCCCGTCATGACTTCGGCCCCTGTGCAGAATGCCGTCTCCGTCGACATCACGAGAATATGAACAACCTTCTCGGGTTCTCGCCGTCGCAAAGTCGGTCGACATCGCCGAAACTCACCGACACCAGGCATTGAACCCGGATCTGCCGTCGAAACCGATTCCCTCGGCGGGGCATAGAAAGCGCTGCCTCAGGGCCGCGCTAATTCGCCACAGCAAACATCCTGTCACACACAGTGCGGACCCGCCGAATTACATTTCCTATCGGTGGGCATCTGCCTTCCCGGCGCGATGCCCGACGACGGCAATTCCACGCTGGCGGAGTTCCAGCTCGCCGAGCAAGTCGGAGGTACCCGCCCGCGGGTGATCGAGAGCGCACCTGCGCCGATCCGCCCGACGATGAGCGGGCACAGCGAGTCGAGGACAACTCGCCGAACCGATCCGGCCGCCCACCGCTCGATACTCTGGCCGAGCAGGGCGGCCAGCGCCACGAAATTCACAGGCCGCCTGGCGGTTTCGCAGCAGGCCGGGCCGAACAGCTGACCCTCCCCGAGCATGCGGTACTCGTCACGGTGGCCGCGCACGGCGTGCAGCGCTCCCCGACTCACCCCAACTGGCTATAGATCGTAGTAGTATTTTTCACCGTAGGCAGTGTCGTCAACTCACTAGACCCGCTAACCTGCTACCTGTAGGTTGCACGTCGAGTCGGTCAGGACGATCATGAGCATCGCGGACAAGATCGAGCGTGGCGTAGTCGTTCAGGCACGCAGGCAAGCCGCCACCGAGCGGCTATCTCTCCTCGATTCGGGCACAGCGAAACTCGATCGCACACGCCGATGCCACGGCGAATTCTCGCGCCGATTCCAGCAACAGCGGGCGACCTCGGCTGCTGCCTACGAAAAAAATCGCATCGATGCCTTCGAGCCGGGCATAACGACAATTTCGAACTCTGTCGCGAAAAGATCGGTTACTACCTCATTGTGCGCCGTAAGCCGTCAGGCATCGGCGCAACAACTATATGAACAAGGAGTGTGATCGAGCGTGTCCGAAATCCGACGGCGGCTGTTCAAAGCGACCACCCAGGAAGATCACACCCCTGCCGAACCCGGTGCCGCCAAACGCCTACCCGTCGGTGTGTATGCCCTCGGGGCCAGCGTATTCGCGCTGGGCACTTCGGAATTCATCGTATCCGGGCTGGTCGATCAGATAGCCTCCTCGATTCACGTCTCCGTACCCCAGGTCGGCCAGCTGATCACGGCGTTCGCGCTCGGCATGCTCATCGGCGCACCCGTGATGGCCGTACTGACCCTCGGACGGGACAGGAAGACCGTGCTCTTGGCCGCCCAAATCGTCTTCTGCATCTCGGATTTACTGACCGTGATCCCGGTTCTCGGCCTCATGTTCATCATGCGGCTGATCGCGGCCATGGCTTGCGCGACCGCGCTGACCGTCGCCGAGGTGATGGCCGTCGCCCTCGCCGGCCCCGACCGGATGCCGCGGGCGATCGCGGTGATCCTCGGCGGTATGACGCTGGCGACCGTGGCGGGCGTACCGCTCGGAAGCCTGATCGGCGCGCAGTTCAATTGGCAGGTCATCTTCGTTATGATCGGCGTGATGAGCGCCTTGGGCGCCGTACTCGTCACGATCTTCGTGCCCAGGCTGCCGCGCGACCGCGGCCCGGTGGTCGGACTGCGAACCCTGGTCGCCCGCGAGCTGCGCTCGCTGGTCCAGGTCCGGGTTTTCGTCGCCCTCGCCACCATCGTGCTGTTCGAGATGGCCCTGTTCAGCGTGTACGCCTACGTTCAGCCGCTACTCACCGACGTCAGCGGTATCAGCGTGCATCGAGTTCCGTTCGTACTGTTCCTGTTCGGTGTCGGATTGTTCATCGGCAACACCATCGGTGGCCGACTGGCACAGTGGTCCGCCATGAAAAACGTCATCGGCAGCCTTATCGCGATAATCGTCATGATGCTGGTGCTGCGGGCCGTCGTGCACAACCCGATCGCGGCGTCCGCCGCGGTCACCATCCTCGGCGTGTGCGCGTTCTCGATGACCGCCGCGCTCAGCTCGCGGGTGATCGGATTCGCGGTGGCGGCGCCGACCCTTGCCGTCGCAATTGTCATGTCCTCCTTCAATATCGGCAATGCGATCGGTCCGGCGATCGGCGGCGCCGTCATCGCGCACGCGTCGCTCGCCGATGTCATCTGGGTCGGGGTAATTGTCGACACGCTCGCGTTGGCCACCGCGTTCGCATCCGCCGCCATCGAGCGTCGGCGCGTGTTCACACCGGTTCCATGAGCGCCGGCCGGTAGTAGTCAGATAACTATATAAGATGATAGCATTTGTGAGTTGATCGAGTATCAGCAGCACTCCACCATCCGTTTCGAATACCCGGAGATAACGCGATGACCAGCGCACTGAGAATCAATAAACTCCGAAAGTTGTTCAGCGCATACGATGTCGACCAGGACGGTGTCATGGACGAACTCGATATCACGGCACTGGCCCAAATTTGGTGCGATACATACGAACTTCCACCGCGCTCGGCGGAGTGGAGCAGAATTCATCGACAGGCCCACCGCATGTTCCGGGATATGCCCGGGTCGGTGGACGCCGATGGAGAGAAAAAGGTGACCATCGACGACTGGATGTCCTGGGGCGATGATCCGGAATTCCGGCAGTTCGTCGAATCGTCCGCGATACCGTTCAGCATGGCGGTGTTCGCCGCCGCGGACAAGGATCAGGACAGGCGAATCAACGCGCGGGAAATGATGGCGGCCCAGATCAAAGGCGGGATGTCCGAGGAGGAGACGAACAAGGCATTCGCCCTGTTGGACGCCGACGGCGATGGTTACATCACCACGGATGAATATATTCAAGCCTTGCGAGAATTCTATTTGAGCGACGACCCGGCCGCACGGGGAAATCACATCGCCGGCGAACTGTAGCCGCCGGGGCTGTCCTCGAAGTCCGGCCGGATCGGACTTCGAGGACAGGCTCTAGACTGCCGCGACGGACCTGCGGTGCACCGTCATCGGGAGCGCGTCCACCGGCATCGTGACAGCGGGTTTCGGCCGGGGCTGATGTCCCGGCACGGACACCAGTCGCCAGCGCGCGACGATCGTCGCGAGCACGAGAATCAATTCGGTCCAGGAGAACGTCTCACCGATACAGCCGTGGACACCGGCCCCGAACGGCATGAAAGCGTTGCGCTGTGCCGCGGTCAGTCGCTCGGGTAGCCAGCGGTCGGGATCGAATCGCTCCGGTTCGGCGAAGATATCGGGATTGTGGTTGAGCGCGTAGAAGCTGTAGAGAACCGCCTCACCGCCCGGTATGCGGTAGCCGCCGAGTTCGGTATCTTCGGTCGTCATCCTGGTCTGGAAAAAGCCCTGCGTTCGCAGGCGGAGTGTTTCGGTGAGCACCCGGCGGGTGTACTCCAATCGGCCGACATCATCGAATTGGGCCGCCCGCCCGGCGAGCACACCGTCCACTTCCTCGTGCAGCCGTTTCTCGACATCCGGATGGGTGGCGATCTCGTGGAAGGCCCACGACAGAGTGTTGCTGATGGTATTGCTTCCGGCGATGAAGAAGGTCAGCACCTCGTCGTGTATCTGTTGATCGCTCATGCTCGGGCTGCCGTCATCGTCTCGAGCGAGAAGCATCATCGACAAAAGGTCGCCGCGATCTTCGCCGCTGGCCCGATACTCCCTGATCGTTTCGTGGATGGTCCGCCGCAAATAGTCCTCCGACTCCCGGTATAAGCGATTTCCCGGGGTCGGCAGCTTCGTCAGCAGGCCGGTCGTATCCGTCATGCGCCGGAACAGCCCGCCGAGTACGGCTCCGGTGGCGTCCATGAACCGCCGCTGGTCCAGCGAGGTGCCCGGCGCGAAGATCACCTGGGTCACATTGGCCAGGGCGAGTTCGTCCATTTCCCGCTCGATCCGCATGGTGTCGCCGTCGGACCAGGCATCGATCTTCGCCACGACCAGTGCGCTGATCAGCGTGCAGTAATGGATGATCCGCGTGCGGTGGAACGCGGGCTGCAACAGGCGACGCTGGCGCCGATGGAAATCGCCGTCCGAAATCCCGAGGCCGTTACCGAACATGACGCGGAAACGTTCGGTGATCGGGCCGCCCCTGGCGAATATCTCCGGTGCGCGCATCACCTGCCGCATCAGATCGGCGTCGTTGACGACATACATCGGACGGCGGCCGAGCCGGATCACGGTCACCGGATCCCCGGACTGCAAGGAGAGCAGCAATGGGCCCGGACGTCGCTTCATATCGAGCCCGTGGCCCAGTAGCGGCATACCGCCTGGTGTAACCGCCGGCTGTCGAGAAATAGTGGTCATCGGTTCGCCGCTTTCTGAATCGGACCGCGCGAGCTATTCATGACTCGGAGCGGCATGGGCGGCCGACGGCGCGGTGGCGAGCGGCGCACCGGTTTCCAACAGAGCCTTGAGATTGTTCATGAGCCCGGGCCAGCCACCGCTGCCTTCGAGTTGGCCGCTGATCGCCCGATACATGACGCTGCCCGGTTCGAAGCCGTCGTGGGTCACCGTCAGCCGAACCTTGCCGTCGCTCTCGGGTTCGATGTCGAAGGTGACCTTGGTGCGCGGTTCCTTGACGTACTCGGCGAGTTCCTCATCCGTCCAGCCGAAGCGCATGGCGTGTGCCGGTTGCAGCAGGTGCCAGCTATAGGAAAGAGTTCGATACGGGACGGCCGACAGCACCACCTGACCCAGATCCTGAAATTCCTCCTCCGGCATGTTCTGCCATTTCACCGGCGACCCCACCTGCCAATCGGATTGCATGGCGACGCCGAACCAATATCGGCGGGTGAATTCGGGTTCGGTCAATGCCGCCCACAGCTGTTCAGGTGTCGTCGCGATGCGTGTCGTGTAGGTGAATTCCATGGTGCTCATCTTCTTTACTTCGATAATGCTGTATAGCGAACTGGTTTCGACTGCCCCAGCCTCGGTCGATACGCTCCGGCGCTGTGGCCGCAACCCGCATCGCGACGTCACCCGCTATCCGTACTACTTCACCTGAGAGTTCCCATCAGGGCAGCCGCAGGTTCGGTGGATGCTCGTCCAGCACCACCCGGAGTATGACGTCGTGTTCGAGGGCCGCTTTCAAAGCGCTGAGCAGATAGGTGAATCCGGCCGTGGAATCCCGGACGCTGTCGATCTGGGCTTGGAGGTCGCCCGTGTACCCGGTCTCGGTGATATGCAGATACGTGGTGTCGTTTTCATACGGTATCAGCGAGAATTCGACGGTCGTGGGCTTGTCGGGATTGTAATTGTCCCAGGTGAATCGGATTGTGCGGTCGATTTCGAATTTCTCGACCCGGATCGTGCGCGCCGCGCCGTACATTTCCCACTCCCAGGTGAGTTCGGCGCCCTCGGCCATCCGGCCGCTGCTCTTCGTGTACCAGAATTTGGCGGTTATCGAGGGGTCGGCCAGGGCCTCGAAGACGTCGTGCGGCGGACGGCGGATGAGCATGCCGACATCGACTGACAGCGGTTTGATCGACTGCGGTGCAACCATGGTGTCTCCTGTCACTAAGCGGGTTCGGTAAAGCTTTCGATAGTGTTCGGGATCCACTGTAACGGCGGATGGGTGTCGACGTGGGCCATTCGATCAGGCGAACGCCGAGTTCCCGGTCATCGCTTGCGGCCCTTGAGGTCTCGGTGCCTTTGCTCTACCTTGAGCAGCGGCACGTTCACTATCCGAAACCAAGGGAGAAACCCGGTCATGGGTGAGGTGGATGCCGCGGCGATCGAGCCGATGTGGCCCAAGGGCGCGAGCGAGGAGTACATCGCGGCCCGTATCGAACTGGCGAAGGCCGAGCGCACGTTGCGCGATCAGATCGAGGAGGTGGCCGCCGCGCGCCGACGGATGCCCACCGGCCGCATCCTCGACGATTACTCCTTCACCGAGGGCCCGGCCGACCTCGGCAGGAGCGGACCGGTCCGGACCACCAGATTGCGGGAGCTGTTCGGGCAGCACGACACTCTGGTCGTCTACCACTTGATGTTCCATCCGAACGACGACGAAGCCTGCCCGATGTGCTCGATGTGGGTCGACGGGTTCCAGGGCGTCGCCCATCATCTGGCCCAGCGCACGAGTTTCGCCGTCATCGCCAAGGCTCCCCTGCCGAAGCTGCGCGGCTGGGCCTTGCGGCGCGGATGGGACGGGCTGCGCATTCTCTCCAGCCACGACACAACTTTCAATGCCGATCTGAGCGCCGAGCGACCCAACGGTGATCAGCGACCGATGATCAGCGTATTCACCACCGAGGGCGACCAGGTGCGGCACTCTTACACGCTGCCCGCGAACTTCCTCGACGACGCCCAGCGCGGCATCGATCTGCTGTCCCCGGTCTGGAACGTCCTCGATTTACTGCCCTCCGGCCGAGGCGACTGGTATGCCGAGAACCATTACGCCGGGCGTGAGCGCCGAGCTTGACACACGCCCGAACAATCGCGAATCTCCTGCGGCACAAGGCGATCGGAGCCCGTCCCGTAATCAACTCTGCCACAGCAGCAGCATGAGGCAACCGCCGAAACTCGTTGCGTGAGGGCCGGTCCACGACCATAACCCGGTTACCTCCGACGACCACCGCGAAGCGATTGGACGCCACCCTCGGCCCCATCGGTTACGACGGAATCGACCTGGGGATGACCGTCGCTCAGGCCAGGGACAGTGGGAAGATCTCGTCAAACAACTTACGGGTCGGTAATCGGGCCGGTGAATATCTGGTTTCGGTGTCGAATCGCCGGACGAAAATAAAATTTGCTGCGCCTCGCAATTTCCGCGATATCGTCGAGGGGAATCCGCGGCCCGCACCCCAAAACCTCTCCTCCCCCGCGGTTCCGGCGAGCCAATAGCAACTGAACCGGAGGCTACTTTCTTCGATGAAGTGAGCAACGAGGAAGAAGACCGAACCGGGGTCGGATGCCAACCTTGAATGCAGATCCTGCGAAGGAGGGCATGCGGATGGCTTCGATTCCAGGGCGGTTCCGCCGAACGATCTTGACACCGGATATCCGACAGACATTGTTGAAGGTCCGCGGCTTCCCGGCTCGCAATCCGGAGGCCCAACAATGCCTCGAGGTCGCGGGACGAACCTTCGTGGAAGGATTCGCCGTCGCAGCCGAACAGGGCACGGCGGCCGAGACCGCCGCCATCCTGTCCCGAATCGACAGTGTGCGAAGAGGTTTCGCCTTCGAAGGCGCGGCGATGGCGCTGGCCATCCGGGACGCTCTTCCGCTGGGGCACAACCATCACCTGTCGGACTTTCGCGCCGTCGCCGATGAGCACATTTACATGATCTATGTCGGTGCGGGCTGGGCGCTGGCCAGGCTGCCGCGCCGACTGCACCGTGCCGCGCTGCGCGGGCTCACGGATCCGGTGTTGATCTGGTTGACGCTGGACGGCTACGGCTTCCACCAAACCTACTTCCGCACAGCGCAATACGTGCAGCGCAAGCATATCGACCGGACGCCGCCCATGGTCACCACCCGCCACCCGAGCTATGCGCCGCGGGCAATCGATCAGGGCATCGGACGTGCCCTGTGGTTCGTCTCGGGCGCCGATCCTGATCTGGCCCGTAGGTTGATCGAGGAATTCCCGGAACCGCGCCGCGCCGACCTGTATGCCGGACTCGGGCTGGCCGCCACCTATGCCGGCGGCGCGACCACGGACGAACTGCGCACACTATGCGAGGGCGCGACCGAATACCGTCGCTGTCTCGGTCAGGGCGCGGTCTTCGCCGCCGAGGCCCGCGCGCGGGCCGGAATCATATGCCCCGCAACACGATCCACGCTGCGGACGATCACCGGACTCGACGTCGGCACTGCTTCCGAAATCGCCGTCGCCACCCGCCCGGCGAGCCACACCGTCGACGGTCGGGTCGGCTTCGAGGTCTGGCGGGAACGGATCCGGCGGCAATGCCGCACCGCCGCGGCGTCGACGACTCAGACGGGAGCCGAATCGTGAAGGTGCGCACCAAACTTCTTGTTCCCACGCTCGGCGCGGTGCTCTTGCTGCTGTCCATCTTCCTGATCGGACGCGCGCAGGTCACCACCCCGGATCCGGCGCAGGTCGCCGCGGGCTACCGGCTCGACCCCATGCCGATCGCCATGCCGCCCGGCTACGATCAGATGCCGAAACACACTGTGCGTCAGGTGAATCCGGCATACCAGAATCTGCGCTCCTGGATCTCCTCGGTCGGGGCGTCGATCGCGATCAACGACCTCGTCGGGCACGGGCGATCCGACGGCATGTGCATCGTCGACACCCGCACCGACGCGGTGGTGGTGACCTATGCCCCCACCGCGCCCGCGACCGACCGCTTCACGCCGTTCACCCTCCGGCCGGATCCGCTCATCGTGGATTCGACGATGGCGCCGATGGGTTGCGCCCCAGGCGATTTCACCGGTGACGGGCAGATGGACCTGCTCGTGTACTACTGGGGCCGCACGCCGATCATCTTCCAGCACAACGCCGTTACCACCCTTTCCGCCGCGGCCTATACCCCGGTGGAGGTCGTCCCGTCGGGCAGCACCCGCGATCGCTACAACGGCGAATTATGGAATACCAACGCCATTTCCATCGCCGACTTCGACGGCGACGGGCACCCCGACCTGGTATTCGGCAATTATTTCCCGAATTCCGGTGTGCTCGATCCGAACGGGCATCCCGATGTCGTCATGAACGATTCCATGTCCAATGCCAGGAACGCGGCGGGCGAGCGCGTATTCCGTTGGGCGGGAAACGATCCCGCCGGGCATCCGACTTATTCCGAGCAGAAGGACGCGGTTCCCGTCGAGGACGCCACCGGATGGACGCTCGCGCTCGCGTCGGGCGATCTCACCGGTGATCTGCTCCCCGAACTGTATATCGCCAACGACTTCGGCCACGATCATCTGCTCTACAACCAGTCGGCGCCGGGCCGCATCCGCTTCGGCGCCGCGACCGGCCGGCGCACCTGGACCACCCCCAAATCCTTTGTCCTCGGCAATGATTCGTTCAAGGGGATGGGCGTCGATTTCGCGGATCTGTATCAGCGCGGGAAATTCGACATGCTCGTCAGCAATATCGACACCCCGTGGGGACTGCAGGAAAGCAATTTCGTGTGGCGCAACGACGCGGCGAGCCCCGGGGAAATGCGCGACGATCTCGCGGCGGGCGAGGCGCCGTTCTCCCAGCAGGCCCAGCAACTCGGGCTGGCCTGGACGGGCTGGTGCTGGGATGTGAAGGCCGCCGACCTGCGCAATTCGGGGAACCTCGACGTCTTGCAGACCGCGGGATTCGTCCAGGGCAACGACGCCGACAACCGGTGGGCCTGGCTGCAAGAGCTCGCGACGAGTAACGATGTGCTGCTGCACAATCCGGAGTTGTGGCCGCGGGTGACGCCCGGCGACGATATCGCGGGCAGGCACACCATGGCCCTGTACGCCAAGGGCGGCGACGGCAAATATGTCGATATCACCGCGCAGGCCGGTACCGACGCGGCCATACCGACGCGCGGCATCGCCGTCGCCGACACCACCGGCACCGGAATGCTCGATTTCGCGGTCGCCAGGCAGTGGGGTCCGCCCGCCTTCTTCGCCAACCATTCGCCGAATCCGGGCAGGCCGCTCGAGCTGCGGCTCTACCGGCCGACCCAAACCTCCAGTGCCCCAGTGGTACTCGGCCAGCCCGCCTACAACGCGGCCGTCACGGTGCGCACCGCCGACGGAAAGACCATGCGCGGCCAGCTCGACGGCGGCAGCGGGCACAGCGGCAAACGCGGTTTCGACGTGCACTTCGGCCTCGGCGCCGCCGCCGGTCCGGCGACCGCCGAAATCGAATGGCTGGACACCACCGGCGGCCGCCACCAGCAGACCCTCCAGCTCAGCCCGGGCACCCACGCGCTGATGCTCACCGACACCGCCACCGAGATCGCCAAGGAGGTCACCGCGCCATGACAACGCTCATCCGCAGACGCATCACAGGCGAGCAGGGGTCAACCGTCGCCGCGACCAACGGCGCCCGGCCGAAACCCGAAGCGGCAGTGCGGGATATCCGCTATCTCGCACTGCGGAACTTCGCGATCTCGCTCAGCGCGCTGAATATCGTCGGCTACACCCTGCTCGGTTTCGAACAACCACCGCTGTGGCCGATCCTGGCGATTCTGTCGGCCTATGCGATCGACCTGGTTTTCGAAACCCTCACCGCGTGGTCGCGCGCCACCTCGCCCAGATACCTGGGACGCGGGGCGCGTGGCGTATACGAATTCCTGTTGCCCGCCCATATCACCGCGCTCGCGGTGAATATGCTGCTGTACGCCAACAATCAGTTCTGGCCGATCCTTTTCGCCGTGGCCGCCGCGATCACCAGCAAGTACGTCTTCCAGGCGCCATTCGGCGGGCGAATGCGGCATTTCATGAACCCGTCCAACTTCGGGATCACCTTGGCGCTGCTGTGTTTCAGCACCTGGATCAGTGTCGCGCCGCCGTATGAATTCGGCGAGAACATCAACACGATGTTCCGGATCGCGGTCCCGTTCATTCTGGCCATCGCGGGCACGCTCATCAATGCCACGCTGGTGCGGCGGATTCCGCTGATCGTCGGCTGGCTCGGCGGGTTCGTCATCCAGGCGATCGTGCGGCACGAACTGTTCGATGTCGCGCTGTTCGCCGCGCTGGGCACGATGACCGGCACCGCGTTCATCCTGTTCACCAATTACATGATCACCGATCCGGGTACCACGCCGTTTCCGGCGAAGGCGCAGTTCATGTTCGGTGCGTCCGCCGCGACCGTATACGGGCTGCTGATGGTGTTCAACGTCGTCTACACGCTGTTCTTCGCGGTGACCATCGTGTGCGCGATCCGCGGGACATACGCGTGGATCGCGCACTGGGTGCGGGCCGCCCGCAAGGCCCGGCTCCGAGCCGAGCCCGCGCCGGAGTTGGTGCACGCCGCCGTCCAGCGGGTCTGAACCGATGGCTCGACTGGCAATCGTCGGCATGGCCTGCCGCTTTCCCGATGCGGCCAACCCCGCCGAGCTCTGGGAGAACGTGCTCGCCGGACGGCGCGCATTCCGGCCGATACCGGATGTGCGGTTGAACGCGGCCGATTATTACGACGGTGATCCCGCCGCGGCCGATCGGCACTATGCGACGCACGCCGCGGTGATCGAGGGCTGGACCTTCGATCGGGCCCGACATCGGGTCGCCGCCAACGTTTTCCGATCCACCGATATCGCCCACTGGCTCACCCTCGACACCGCGGCGGCCGCACTCGACGACGCCGGACTGCCCGCGGGCGAGGGCCTCGACCGGGCGCGCACCGGCGTCATCCTCGGCAATACGCTCACCGGCGATATGTCCCGGGCGAACCTCATGCGGCTGCGCTGGCCGTATGTCCGGCGCACCCTCACCGGCGCGCTGCATCGCCGGGGTTGGCAGGCCGAGGAGATCGCGGATTTCCTCGACGAGTACGAGGCCGACTACAAGGCGCCGTTTCCCGAGATCACCGAGGACACCCTGGCGGGCGGGCTGGCCAACACCATCGCCGGGCGGATCTGCAACCATTTCGATTTCGGCGGTGGCGGATTCACCGTCGACGGGGCCTGTTCGTCGTCACTGCTCGCGGTCGCGCAGGCGGGTGACGCCCTGGTCACCGGTCAGCTCGATGCGGCGCTCGTCGGCGGCGTCGACCTCTCGATCGATCCGTTCGAACTCATCGGTTTCGCCAAGACGAAGGCGCTGTCGAGTTCGGGCATGCGCGTCTATGACGAGCTGTCCAACGGTTTCTGGCCGGGCGAGGGTTGCGGGGTGATCGTGCTGCTGCGCGCCGAGGACGCGGATTCCCTTGGCCTGCGGACATATTCGACGATCGCCGGCTGGGGTGTGTCCTCGGACGGCCGCGGCGGTATCACCCGTCCCGACCGCGACGGGCATCTGCGCGCGATCGAGCGCGCGTACCGGATGGCCGGCTTCGGCATCGATACCGTCGACTATCTCGAGGGCCACGGCACCGGCACGGCCGTCGGCGACCGCACGGAACTGGAGGCATTCGATCGGGCGCTGGCGACACGACACGACCGGCGGCCGGTCGCGCTCGGCACGATCAAAGGCAATGTCGGACATACCAAAGCGGCGGCCGGTATCGCGGCGCTGATCAAAGCGGCGCTTGCCGTGCATCGCGGCACCATTCCGCCGGTCACCGGGACCGAGCGAGCGCATCCCGTCCTCACCGATTCGAATCGCATCTACCTCCCCGAGACGGCGACGCCGTGGCCGCGCCCCGAACACCCGCGCCGCGCCGGAGTGTCGTCGCTGGGTTTCGGCGGCATCAACACCCACGTCGTGGTGGAAAGCGGGCAACCGGCGCGACCGCTGCCCCGATCGCTCGACACCCGGCTCGCACACAGCGCCCAGGATGCCGAACTGCTCGTGCTCTCGGCGGCGACGCCGGCACAGTTGCAGACCCGGCTGCGCGAGGTCGCGGGCCTCGCGGCGCGCTGTTCGTTCGCCGAACTCGGTGATCTGGCCACCGAGCTGATCAACGCCGACGCCGAATTGCCGGTCAGGGCGGCCGTCGTCACCGATGCGCGCCAGGCCGCGCGCCGACTGACCGAACTCGCCGACGCGCTCGCGGCGGGCGAGCAGCGCCGGTTCGCGCCGGAGCGCGGCCAATTCCTCGGCGCGCGAACCGAATCCGAGCCACGCATCGGATTGCTGTTCCCGGGACAGGGCGCACCCGGACAAGGCGACGGCGGTGCGCTCGCCCGCCGGTTCACCACCGTGGCCGATCTGTACCGGCAGGTCGGCGTCCGGGACGCGGGTGCGGCGACCGAGGACGCGCAACCGCGCATCATCACCGCGGAGCTGGCCGGGCTGCGCCTCCTCGATGCCGCCGATGTGCACGCGGCCGGCTGTGTGGGGCACAGCCTCGGCGAACTCGCCGCCCTGCACTGGGCCGGTGTCTTCGACGAGATCGAGGTGGTCCGCACGGCGGCCTTCCGCGGCCGGGCGATGCAGCGCGCGGCCACCACCGAAACCGGTGCCATGGCGACGATCCGGACGTCGGCCGAGCGCGTCACGCCGCTCGTCAACGACAGCCCGGTGGTGATCGCCGGATACAACGGACCCCAGCACACCGTGATCGCCGGTCCGGCCGATGCCGTCGACGCCGTGCTCGTCACCGCGCGGGCCGCCGGTCTGCACTGTCAGATGCTGCCCGTTTCGCATGCGTTCCATTCCCCATTGGTCGCACCCGCCGCGCGGGCCATCCGGGACTATCTCGACCAGATCGAGCTCGGCCGGATCAAGCGGCCGGGGATGTTCTCGACCGTCACCGGGGGCCCGCTCGAACCCGGCACCGCGGTCACCGAGTTGCTCGAGCGTCAGGTGCGCGCGCCGGTTCGGTTCGCGGCCGCGCTCTCCCAGCTCGCCGCGGGCTGTGATCTTTTGATCGAGGTCGGTCCCGGCCGGTCGCTGACGACGCTCGCCGCCGACACCTGTCCGATGGTTCCGATCGTCGCCATGGAGACCGACGGCAATTCCGTCGCGGGCGCGCTGCGCACGCTGGCCGCCTGCTACGCCTTCGGCGCGCGTCCCGATCTGCGGACCACCACCGCCGACCGCTTCCACCGCGCCTTCGCACTCGACAAACAGTTCGTCTTCATCGAAAGTCCCTGTGAGCGCGCGCCGGACGACTCGCAGCTGCGCCGGGCCCGGACCACACGGCCGCAGTCCGTCGAAAATGCTTCCGCCGCAACGGATGTCACCTCGTCGTTCGATATGCTGCGCGAACTCATCGCGGCCAGAGCCGAACTGGCGGCCGAGGACATCACCCCGAATCTGCGCCCGATGGACGACCTGCACATGAGCAGCATCACCATCACCCAGCTCGTCGCGGACGCGGCACAGCGAGTCGGCGTCGCGGTCCCCGAACCGACCACCAATGTCGCGACGGCGACGATCGCACAGCTCGCCGAGGCAATCGACGATCTCGCGAATTCGGTCGGCGATCCGGTGCCCGCGCACGACGACCTTCCCGGTGTCGACAGCTGGGTGCGGCCGTTCATCGTCGATCTCGTCGGCATTCCCCTACCGCCCTTACCCACCGCCGATCAACCGGGTCGGTGGCAGGTCCTGGCACCCGCCGATGATCGGATCGCCATGGCCCTGCGCCACCAGCTCGCGACGGCTCACTGCGGCGACGGCGTTCTGCTCCGGCTCGGCGACTCCGCGCGCGAATCGGCCGCGACCGGCGTCGAGCGCATGCTCGCCGCCGCCAGAGCGGCGCTGGACACGCGGACTCGGTTCGTCGTCGTCGATGACGGTGGTCACCGCGGCGCCGCCGCGCTCGCCAGAACCCTGCATCTGGAAGCGCCCTCGGTGCGCACCACCATCGTGCACACCGCGCCCGGCGCGCCGCCGGCCGACACCGCGCGCATGATCTGCGCCGATATCGCCGCGACGACGACCTTCCGCGAGGTCCACTACGACGCGGAAGGTGTTCGGCGCGAACCGGTCCTGCGTGAGCTGACCCTCGGCCGGTCCCGGCTGCCGCTCGACTCGGCGGGCGTACTCGCCGTCACCGGCGGTGCGCGTGGCATCACCGTCGAATGCGCGACCGCGCTCGCACAGCGCACCGGATGCAAACTCGCGATCATCGCGCGAACCCCGGCCACGGATCCCGATGTCACGGCGAATATGGACCGGCTGCGCGAATTCGGTGTCACCGCACGGTATTACGCCGCCGATGTCACCGACCGCAGCCAGGTCGCGGCCGCGGCCGCCGCGGTGCGGCGTGAACTCGGCGTGATCACCGGCATCCTGCACGGCGCCGCGGTCAACACTCCGGCCGCGCTCGGCTCACTCACCACCGATGACGTCATGCGCATTGTCGCACCGAAAATCGACGGTCTGCGCAATCTGCTCGACTGCGTCGACCTCGCCACGCTCGGTCTGCTCGTCGGTTTCGGCAGCATCATCGGCCGAGCGGGGCTGCGCGGCGAGGCGCACTATTCGATCGCCAACGACTGGCTGCGCACCACCATCGATACGGTGGCCGCGGAGCTGCCACGGTGCCGCTGCCTGACCATCGAATGGTCGGTGTGGGCCGGAACCGGAATGGGTGAGCGGCTCGGCGTGCTGGATTCGCTGATCCGCGAGGGTATCGAGCCGATCTCGGCCGATGCAGGTATCGAGGTCATGCTCGATCTGCTGCGCGCCGAGGATTGTCCGACCAGCGTGGTCGTGCTCGGCCGCACCGCGAACCTGCCGACCATCCGCTTCGACAAGTCCGAACTGCCGCTGCTGCGCTTCCTGGAACGGCCGCGGCTGCACTTCCCCGGCATCGAAGTGCTTGCCGAAGCCGATATTTCGACGACGACCGATCCGTATCTCGCCGATCACCGATTCGCCGGTGATGCGCTGTTCCCGGCGGTCATGGGAATGGAGGCCATGGCACAGGCGGCGACGGCACTGTTCGGCGCTGGGCGCAATATCGAATTGCGGGATCTGGAATTCCTGCGGCCGATCACCGTGCACGAGGGCGGCACCACTATCCGGATCGCCGCACTGCGCACCGGCGCGGCGGTGCGGGTCGCGATTCGGTCCGGTACCACCGGATTTCAGCTCGATCATTTTCGCGGAGTGTGCAAACTCGCAGCGCCTGGCGCGGCCGCCGAACCGGTGCGGCAATTCGCCGAAATCGAATCCGCGGACCTCGGCATGGCGATCGATTCCGACTTCTACGACCGAATCATGTTCCACGGGCCGATGTTTCGCGCGGTGCAGGATTACCGGCACCTCTCCGCGAAACAATGCGTCGCACGAATCCGGATGGGCGAGACGCGCTGGTTCTCGCCCATGGTGCCGAATGCGCTGATCCTCGACGACCCGGCGGCACGCGATGCGTTCATGCACGCCATTCAGGTCTGCGTGCCCGATGCGACGCTACTGCCCTCGAAAGTGGCCCGGGTGCGGGCGTTTCCGGTGCCGAGCGAGGTGCGGGCGGTGACGCTGACGGCGGTCGAACGCGCGCACGAAGGGGCGAGATACGTCTACGACGTCCTCGTGCGCGATCCGCACGGCGCGCCCGTCGCGGCCTGGGAGGGTCTCGAACTCACCGCGGTGACGCCGCGACCGCCTACGGCCTGGACACCCGAATTCCTCGGCCCCTACCTGCAGCGTCATTTGGACACCGTGCTGCCGGAACCCATGCGGGTGGCCATCATTCGCGACCGGCCGATGCCATCGGACACCGACGTCCATTCCCCGCGCCGCTCCGCCAGCCGCCGCGCGCTCCTCGCCGCGCTCGGCCGCGTCGTCCCGATTCATTACCGGCCCGACGGCAGGCCGCAGATTCCGGGCGAGCACGCGAGCTTCTCCCACGGCGCGGGTCTCACCATGGCCGTCGTCGGGGCGCGCAGGCTCGGCTGCGATCTCGAACCGGTGCTGCCGCGCACGTCGGGCGAGTGGAACTCGCTGCTCGGCCCGTCGGGTGTCGCACTCGCCGAGGCGTGCGCCAGGGCCGCGGCCGAATCGTTCGCCACCGCGGCCACCCGGGTGTGGAGCGCGCGCGAGGCCGTCACGAAACTCGGTGTCACGGTGGCCAGACCGCGGCTGACGCTCGACGGCGGTCCGTCGGCCGGTGGCTGGCTGACCTTCCGGCACGGGACCGATGTGGTGTGGTCGTTCGGGGCCACCGTCGCCGCCCCGGTTCCGGACCAACCCGTTGTGTTCTCCGTCGTCGAAAAGGGCTGACGCATGCAGGCTTACGAGATGACGCACACTGTCGGCTTCGAGGAGACCAACCTCGTCGGCAATGTCTATTTCGTGCACTACTTCCGTTGGCAGGGCCGCTGCCGGGAAATGTTCCTGATGGAGCACGCCCCCGACATCGTCGACGAGATCCGCCGCGACCTCAAGCTGTTCACCATCAAGTGCGAATGCGAATACTTCGCGGAAGTGACCGCCCTGCAACGACTTACGATCAGGATGACCTTGACCGATCTCACCCAGACGCAGCTCGAATTCGAATTCGCCTATCTCGAGGTGGACGAGGGCTCCGGCGCCGAACGCCTGCTCGCTCGCGGCAGGCAGCGCGTGGCGTGTATGCGCGGCGCGGGCACGCACGTCGAGCCGACGCGCGTGCCGGAGAGCCTGCGGCGCGCGCTCGAACCCTATCGCGCCGGATCCGGCGCGCGGGTCGCGACGACCCGACACTGATATGCGATCAGGACGCGTCGACGACGGCGGGCGCGGCCCCGGTGAGCTCGAGGTCGAGCAGGCGCAGGCAGCGCGCCAGCGAAGTGCTGTCCCCGGTGATCACCACCTTGCCCGACAGCACCGCGTCCAGGACGGCGATCTGCTCGGTGCCGATCCGGATGAACGTCTCCGGATCGGCCGTGACGATCAGCGCGGGTTCGGCGGGCGCGGGTCCGCCGACGACGCGGGCGACGTGGTTCGCGCACTGCACGTGGAACACCTCGTCGCCGATCTGGAATTCGTACGACTCGTCGACCTCGGGCGGTGGGCCGACGGAGATCATCGCCTCGAGTGCGACGCGCCCCCATTCGGCGCGCACCAATCCATCCTGTTCATAGGAGGCGACATGCGACAGGCCCCATGACGCCAGCCCGATGACCACCGGGCGCAACGCCTCGCCGCTCGGCGTCAGCCGATAGCAGACGCCGCGGCCGTCGCCGGACACCGATTCGCGCTGGACGACACCCTGCTCGGTGAGCATCTGCAGGCGCGCGGCGAGCAGATTCGGCCCGATGCCGACCAACGTCTCCTCGAGTAGCTGGTTGTACCGCTTCGGACCGGTCAGGAGGTCGCGAATGATCAGCAGCGTCCAGCGCTCCCCGACGATATCGAGCGCCGCCGCGACCGCACACATCTGCGCGTATCGCTTCGTTCCCATGCTGCTACCTCCGATGTCATGCAAGTGCAACCGTTAGCTACATAGATACATGGTAACCGGTATCCGCCACACCTTCCGGAAGCGACCGTTCGGAACTATTTTCCGCCGCACCTGCACCGGCCCGTGATCTATCACCAGCTGGACGGCCGAATCCAGGCTCGACCACCGCCGGCCGGAACAAGGTCGAAAACCGCAACCCCGACCAGGTTACCCCAGTAAACTACACCAAACTATAGTGTCATCCGCAAAAGCTGGCCCGCACAGGGGGATCGAACCGCGATGGAACGCATCGACAGCCCGGTCGAACCGGAAAATCCGCCCGATACCGCCGCGACGACCGCACGCCCCATGGCCTTCCGCCTCGGATTGGGTCTGACAGTTCTCGGCGTCGCCCTGCATATCCCCATGTTCCTCGAGTCGCGCGAGATGCAATATCACCTCGCCGGAATGCCGATGACCCCGGAAATGATGATCGGCATGGTCCTACTGTTCCTCGGAGTCGGTATATCAATTTACGGCTTGGTTCCACATGAAACCGCCGCGCACCGGCCGCACCGCCGAATCAGCATCGAACCGCTCGACGACACGCCGATCCGCCCCGCGCATATCACCCTGCTGCTCGCACTCGCCGCCGCGGTGACGATCGATGTGATGAAACCGGTCGCGCTGGCTTTTACCGCGCCGGGCGCCGCCGCGGAATACGGATTGAAAGGCCCGTTGAATCCGCACGCCGCCGCATTGCCGATCGCGCTGTATCCGCTTTCCGGCATCACCGGCACGATGATCGGCGCATTCATTTGGGGCTGGCTCGGCGACCGCATCGGGCGGCGGGCCTGCATTCTGCTCGCGGGAATTGTCTTCATCGCGACCTCCACCTGCGGTGCGATGCCCGCCTATTGGCTCAACCTCGTCACGTGTTTCGCCATGGGGCTCGCCGTCGGCGGGATGCTTCCCATCACCTTCGCGCTGCTGTCCGAAACCGTCCCGCGCAGGCATCGCGGCTGGATGATGATCCTGATCGGCAGCGATATCGCCGGTGCGTACATCATCGTCAGCTGGCTGGCGTCCACCTGGGCCGCGCCGGATCGCTTCGGCTGGCGGCTGCTGTGGTTGATCGGCCTGCCGACCGGATTGGCGCTGTTCGTGCTCAACCGATGGATCCCGGAATCTCCACGCTTTCTATTGCGCATGAACCGCGCCGGCGAGGCGGCCGCGGTATTGCGTCGGTACGGCGCGGAAATCATCGAAGCGGATACCCGGCCCGATGCCGAGGACACCGTCCGCAACAGCTCATGGCAATTGCTGCGCAAGCCTTTTCTCGGATTGTCGGTGGCGGTGGCGCTGCTCGCGCTCGGCGTCGGCACGACCCAGTACGGATTTCAACAGTGGATGCCGTCGAATCTGCAGCGGCTCGGTCTCTCGGAGGTCGCCGCGAGCTCGGTGCTGCGCAATGCCGCCATTCTCGGATTTCCGCTGAGCGTTCCGGTGGCCCTGCTGTACGGATTCTGGAGCAGTAAGAAAACCGTCATTCTGATGGTCGCGGCGATTACGGTCGCGCTGTCGGCGTTCGTCGCGCTGGGCGATCGGGTCGGTGACAATCGGGTATTGCTCTACGTACTCCTGGTCATACCGGTGTGGGGCATCAATACTTTGAACGCGACCCTGGCCGCCTTCACCGCCGAGGTCTACCCGACGGTGGTGCGGGCCCGCGGCAGCGGATTCTCCGCGGGCGCGACGAAGGCGGGCGGCGTATTCATCCTCGCCGCCGCCGTCGCCGCGATCGCCGAGCCGTCCATCCGGCTCACCGCGGCGGTCGGCGTGCTACCGCTCGGCCTGGCGGTCCTCGCGCTGGCCGCCTACGGCCCCGAGACGAGGCACCGGCACCTCGAACGCATCACCGCCGCCCAATTGCGGATCGAATCAGCGGCGTAAACCTCACGCGCGCAACGCATTCCGCGCGGCCGCCAGATGCGCGGGCGACGCACCGCAACAGCCGCCGAGAATATCGAGGCCGTAGTCGGCGCGCCACCGGACGAGCAGTTCGGCGAATTCGTCCGGATGCAACGCGCTCGGCAGTCCCCCACCATCGGTGCGCGGCCCGGTGCGGTCCTCGATATTCGGATAGGCGCCGATCAACCCGGCCCTGCCGCGGCACAGCGCACGCATCGCGGCCTCGGTTCCGGCCGGTGACGTGCAATTGACGAGTACGGCCTCGGCCCCGGCACGCTGTACCGCGTGCACCGCACCGGACAGATCCTCACCGGAGAGCACCCTGCCGTCCGCGCCGCAGACGAACGACACCCACGCCCGCCCGCCCACGGCGAGCACCTGCTCCAGCGCGATCCTGGCCTCGCGGATGGTGTTCATCGTCTCCAGCAGGAACAGGTCGACTCCGGCTCGCGAGAGCTCGCGCGCGAGCCACCCGTGTTCCGCGCGCAGTTCCGCGTCCTCGGGCACCAGATCCGGTCGATAGCAGTCCTCGACCGGTGCGATCGAACCGGCGATCCACGCCTCGGGCGCACGGGCCTCCTTGCGCGCGGCGCCCGCGACGCCGACGGCCGCGTGCACCATCCAGGCGCGACCCGCGTCATCGAGCCGGGTTCGGCGCAGCGCACGCAAGTTGGTCCGGAAGGTATCGGCCGTGATCACCTGAGCGCCCGCGGCCAAATAGGCCTCGTGCACCGACTGCAGGACCTGCCGTTTGGCCTCCGTGCGCAGGGCCGCGGTGGTCCACCACGGGTCGGCCATCGGGATGCCCGCCCGCTCCAACTCGCTGGCGACGCCGCCGTCGAGCAGCAGAACTCCTTCTGGGGCATGGGAATTCGTCATCTGTCACCTTCCAGGGCGCACTGCAGATCCTCGATCAGATCGGCCGGATCCTCGATACCGACCGAGAGGCGAATCAGGTCGTCGGTGATACCGGCCGCGATCCGGGTCGCCCGGGGTACCGGCCGGTGCGTCATCAGCGCGGGGCATTCGATCAGCGAACGCACGCCGCCGAGGCTCACCGCGCATGCGAACAGTTCGGTGCGCGCCATGAGCTTCTCCGGATCGCCGAGGTACCGGAAACTCACCATCGAACCGGGCCCCGACATCTGCGCACCGACCAGGTGGTGTTGTGGATGTGCCCGCAGGCCAGGGTATTTCACCTCGCACACGGCCGTCGAGGCACACAGCGCATCGGCGAGCGCCTGCGCGGTCGCCGTTTGGCGGGCCACCCGCAGGGACAGGGTTTTGACGCCGCGATGCACCATGTAGCAGTCCAAACCGCCGGGCACGCCACCGGTTACGGTCCGGTGCTCGACGAACCGCCGATGCAGGTCCGCGTCGCGGCACACCAGTGCGCCACCGAGTACATCGGCGTGGCCCGCGATGAATTTCGTTGTGCTGTAAAGGCTTACGTCCGCACCCAAATCGAGTGGGCGTTGCAGGGCCGGGCTGGCGAAGGTGTTGTCGACCACCAGTACCGCGCCGCGTTCCCGGGCCAGCTCGGCGGCCTCGGCCAGATCGGTCAGCTCGAGCAGCGGATTGCTCGGGGTCTCCACCCACACCATCGCGGTGTCGGCGACGAGCGCCTGCCGCAGCTCGGCCGGATCGGTCGAATCCACATAGTCGACCCGGATCCCGTAGCGGGCAAGGCTTTCGAACAGCGCGTAGGTGCCGCCGTAGATATCGTGCGAGGACACCAGCCGCTGCCCCGGCGACAGCAGCGAAAGCGCCGCGGTCGCCGCCGCCTGCCCCGACGAGAAGACCGCGCAGTATGGCGAGTCCTCCAGCGCCGCAAGGCATTCCTCCAGCGCTTCCCTGGTCGGATTCTCCCCGCGCGAATAGAACAGCCGCGGCGGATCCTGTGCAAAGCGGTCGTAGGTGGTCGCGATGTGGACCGGCGGCACGATATCGCCGCTGCCCGGAGTGGATCGCTGCCCGCTGTGGACCAATCTGGTGTCGAAGCGCATGGCGGTCAGCCGATCGGTGCGACTGCCCGCAGCAACAGGGCGGTACTCGGCAGAGACACCGCGCCGTCCGGCCCGCGATAGGGTTCGACGGCCGCACCGACCGCGGCCCAGGTCCGCGGATCATCCGCGCTGCCGAACCGCTCCCGCAGCATGTCCTTCAGACTGGGCGGGCTGACCACCTTGCTGAATTCGACGTAGCGGTCCGGTGATTCGAGTACGAACGGCACCTGGAAGCGGGTGACGACGACCGCGCCGAAGCCGGCCTCGGTCAGTTCCGCGGTCACCGCCTCCGGGTCGGCCATGCTGAACGGGCCCGGCGCACCCGGCGGGCCCGGCGGCAGGCCGAGTCGTTCGGCGATCACCCGGAAACCGAGCGACATCATCGGCGCCAGCGCCGGTTCGGCCCACACCGCGGCGGCCAGCACCCCCCCGGGCACGAGTACCCGCGCCAGCGTCCGGAACATGGCCACCCGATCGACCGCGAACATCAGCCCCCACCTGCTGAGCACGACATCGAAAGCGGCGGAAGGGAATTCCAGCGTCTCGACATCGCCGACCACGAATTCCACCTGGCCGAGTCCGTCGCCCCGATCCCGGGCGCGGGCGATCATCTCGGGCGCGAGGTCGATACCGATGACCCGTCCGGTGGGACCGACCACGGACGCCGCGGTCAGCGCGGGTTGACCGGTGCCGGTGCCGACATCGAGCACCCGCTGACCCGCACCCACCCCGGCGAGTTCGAGCAGTCGCGCGGTCACCGCCGCGCCACCGGTCTCGAAATCGTCCTGGCACGACAGCCATCCCGCGCTGATCGCGTTCCAGGTGGCGCGCTGGGTTCGCTTGAAGCTCACCGGATCGAAGACCGTTTCCATGCTCGTCCCCTTCATCGATGGCTTTCGGCGGCCGGGTCGACGGCCAGAAACCGTTCGGCGGGATGCTCTTTCGTCCATACACCGGGTTCAACGGTGGTCAGCGCGCGGCGCACCAGATCGATCTCCGCTTCGGTGTTGTAGATCCCGAAGGACAGACGCACGGTGCCGACCACCTCGAAGGTGTCGACGAAGACGTTGGCGCAGTGCACCCCGCTGCGCACCGCGACACCGTGCCGGTCCAGGTGGCCGCCGACGTCGTAGGGGTGGATGCCGTCGACGACCAGCGAGACGATGCCGTTCGGGTCGGCGGCCGGATCGCCGAGCACCTGCACCCGGGGCACGCCCGCCAGTACCTCGACCGCGGTGCGCACCAAATACTCGTCGTGATAACGGATTTCGTCCCAGCCGAGCCCGGCGAGGTAGTCGAGCGCCGCGGCCAGGCCGACGGCACCCGCGACATGCGGTGTACCCGCCTCCAGCCGCGCGGGCGCCGGCACATACGCCACGGGTTCGTCGAGGGTCACGCCCTTCACGGTTCCGCCGCCCACCTGGTACGGCTGGAGTGCGGACAGCAGCTCGGCCCGGCCGTACAGCACGCCGATACCCATCGGGCCGTAGACCTTGTGTCCGGAGAAGCAGTAGAAATCCGCATCCAGTTCGCGGACGTCCACCGGCCGGTGCGGCACCGCCTGCGCGCCGTCGACCACCACCGGTATGCCGTGCCGGTGCGCGTATTCGATCAGCGTCCGGACCGGATTCACCGTCCCGAGGACATTCGACACGTGCGCGACCGCGGCGAGCCGCACCCTGGGGCCGAGCGCGGCGGCGAAGCGCACCGGATCCACTCGACCGTCGGCTTCGACCGCCACCACGACCAGTCGAGCCCCGGTGCGCTCGCAGAGCCGCCGCCACGGCAGCATGTTCGAATTGTGTTCCATACCGGTGACGACCACCTCGTCACCGGCCGTGACCACCGCCCGGCCGAAGGTGTCGGCGAGCAGGTTCACCGACGCCGTCGTGCCGGGGGTGAAGACGATTTCGTGCGGGTACCGCGCGTTGATCGTGCGGCGCACCGTCTCGCGCGCGTGCTCGTACGCGTCGGTGGCGGCCATGCTCAGCTGGTAATAGCCCCGGCCGATATTGCTGTTGACGCCGCTGTAGTAGTCCACCAGCGCATCCAGTACGGCCTGCGGCTTCTGCGTCGTCGCGGCATTGTCCAGATAGGTGAGCGGATGTACGCCGAAGCGCCGCCGCAGAATTGGAAAGTCGTCGCGAATCACCTCGCCCAGTGCCGAGGAACTGATCTTTCCCATATTCATCAGATCGGCCACTAGATCACTATATCTAATTGAACCTAGTTTGCCTAGGAGGTATCCCGGCCCGGTTCTCGGCTCGGTGGAGTGAACAAGTTACGGAACCGATCCAGATAATCCGGCGGGAACTCGAACACCTTCTGGAGCGGGTACCGGCCCTCGTGCGCGCGCGGGCCGTAGAAGTACCAGCAGATCTGTGCGACGTGCTCGGTGAACACCACCGGATGGACCGCCGCGGAATACATTCCCAGATGGCAGAACGCCGCCATGAACTCACCGCGCGGCCCGAATCCGCTGCGGGACAACACATGTCCGAAGATGTCGTGCACGGCCCTGAACAGGTCGTTGTGCCGGAACTCGACACCGTCGACCACGACACCGGACGGTTCGAGCATCGGATGGTCACCCGCTGCGGGGCCGGGCCCGTGCGCCGTAGTCGTCAAATAGACGTACAGCACGGAATCGGCGCGCACCGACTGCCGCAACTGCGCCGAGCCACCGTACGGCTGTCCCGTGCCGAGCCACGGCCGCACGGCGATACCCGAGTCGACGATCATTCGGTACTGCCGCAAATTCTCCCGTTTGAACCGCGCATAACGCTCGGCCAGGCGTGCGTCCCAAGACAAGGGCGGCGCATGCTCGAAATACATGGCGACCCGGCGGCAGAACTGTTCGTCCCAAGACAGCCGGTAGGTGGCGAGCGCCGCGATACCGGGCCCGCTGCCAGGCAGATATCTGTCGATATAGGCCTGTGCGCGATTGCCCAGATCAACGCCCACGAATATCTCCCTCGCCGAACAGGCCACGCATGAGCTGCGGTTTGGCCGCCTCCTGGAAATCCATATCCGGATCGAGCCGCCGGATCGCGCCCTCGATCACCAGCAGCGAAAGCAGCGGAAATACCAGCTCGGGCGCCGCGTGAATGCCGAAGCGGCGCATCAGATCGAACATCTCCATGGCAAACGCGATCAGGCTGAACTCCTGGGCGGACTGACCGTGGCTGCGCATCACCAGATCGGCCATCCTTACAGTGAATCCGTCGAGGTCGGCGTCCTCGGCCAGCCGGGTGGCGCTCTGTATCACGATTTCGGCCGCGTGCGTACCGCGCCCGATCGCCATATTCATGAAGAATTCGGCGAACAATCGGCGCAGCCGGTCGGTGAGCTGCACGCTGAATCCGGCGTCCAACACCACGGCCTGGGCGCTGCGCGTGAAATACAGATTGCCCGGATGCATATCGCAGTGCACGAACCCGTCGACGAACAGCATCTGATACATCGCGGCCATACCGGAGGCGGCCAGACGCTTTCGCGTGGCGGGCGAACAACGCTCGGCGGTATCCACCGCGAGATCCGGAATGAATTCCATGACGATGCAGCGCGGACGGCACGCCTCGGGATAGACCTTGGGCACCCAGACGCGAGGCACCTCGGACAAATTCTTGCGGAGGCGGCGCAGATTGTCGGCCTCCCGTTCGAAATCGAGTTGGCCGAGCACGGCGCCGGCCATATTCGCGACGACCTCCTCCACCGGAACGCCGCGAAATACCGGCAGCCGCGCGACCAAGGCCGCGCCACCCCGGATCAGCGCCAGATCCGCCGACATGGTCCGCTCGATACCCGGCCTGCGCAGTTTGACCGCGACATCCTGCCCCGAACGCAGCCGCCCCCGATACACCGACGCCACGCTGCCCGAGGCGACCGGTTGCGGATCGAGCTCGGCGAAAACGTCGTCGACCTCGGACCCGTACGCCTCGGCCAGCGCGATCGCCGTCTGCTCCGCATCCAGCGGCGCCACCGAATCCTGCAGCAGCGACAGTTCGTCACAGAGTGTGGACGGCAGCAGGTCGCGCCGGGTGCCGAGCACCTGCCCCGCCTTGACGAAGGTCGGTCCGAGCAGCATCAACAGCGCGACCAGCCGGCGCCGGATATGCCGACCGCCCGCCGCGCGACCATGGCGCATCCGCTGAATCAGCCCACCCGGCAGCGCGGTAACCAGCACCGCGACCACGGTGCCGATGATGCGCGCGGCGCGCACCGTGAGCGCGAATCGGGTTCGCATCTCATCACCCCACTCTCTGTTGCCGATCGAAACGCCGACGCGCCTGTGCGAGGTCGCGGTGCAAGTCCCGCGCCAGCCACGGCGGGCAGAACGCGGCATCGATCCCGGATGCGACGATGTCGAACAGGCCGGTCGGCGGAATATCGAATTCCTCGTGGCAGAGCCGATATTCGCGGTTCAGCGAGGTGGCGAACAGCGCGGGATCGTCGCTGCCGAGCGTGATCGGGACACCGGCGGCGAGCAGTGCGGGCAGCGGATGCTCGCCGATGCCCGGCACCGCGCCGGTGCACACATTCGACGACGGGCAGACCTCGAGGGTGATCCCTCGATCCGCCAGATGGTCGAGCAGGGCGCGGTCGCCGACCGCGCGAATCCCGTGCCCGATCCGCTCCGCCCCGAGATCGCAAGCGGCCGACCAGATTTCGCCGGCATCGGAGGTTTCCCCGGCATGCGGAACGGCATGCAGCCCGTTCGCCCTCGCCTTGTCGAACGCGGCGCGGAACAGCCGCCGGGGCGCGCCCGCCTCCGGGCCGCCGAGCCCGAAACCCACCGTGCCATCCGGCTGCTGCCGCAGTATCCAGTCCAGGGTGGCGAACGCTCCGGCGGCGCCGTCGTCGGCGGCCACGTCGAATATCCAGTTCAGGTGAATGCCGTGACGTTCGGCGACGAGGCGGCGGCCCGCCGAAAGCGCCTGCGCGAGTTCGTCATCCGGAATACCCACGCGCAGGTGCGACAGCGGGGTGACCGTCACCTCCGCGTACCGGACGCTATCGGCCGCCAGCTGATCGCCGAGTCCGCACACCAGCGCCACGATCGCCGATCCGCTGGTCACCAATCTGTTTAGCGCGGTATACACCTCGAGGAAATGCGCGAAATCGGTGAACCGGAAGTATCGGCGCAGTTTGTCCGGATCGGCGGGCACCCCCGCCTCCGGCCGGCATGCGGCCAGCCCGGCGACGGCATCCACCGCGGCCGAGCCGAGCAGGTGCACATGCAGTTCCACCTTCGGCAGGGATGCGAGCAGCGCCGACGACGCATCGTCACCGAGCGGCCCTCGTCCGTCAGGGGAATCGGTAAAAACCATCCGGATCCCCCTGAGTGGCAACGGCGTACGAGATCTGGGGTGCGACGAGCCGGTCCAGCTCCGCAATCCTCCGCAACATCAACAATAGCTTTTTAAAGCTAGATTCGCGAGAGAGCGCGCATCTACCCCTCCGAACTCGCCACTTGGGCGGTTCATCGCCGTTGACGGCCTCCCGCAACGTAGAATACGTATGTAATCTGTAGCTAGTTGCACGTCCATGGAAGCCCGCTGATCGGCTGGCCATGGACGGAGGTCACCGGCTCGAACGGCCGAGCCGCATCGTGGAAGAGGTTCCCGTGAACGGCGCTGTCGATTCCCTCTCGTATCCGGCGGCCACGATGACCGCCGAACCGCCGTCGAGCCTGCGCACCGCGTCGTGGGCCGAAATCCGCCGGTTGTTCGCACTGGATCCGGCGGCCATCCATCTCAACACCGGCACCGTCGGCGTCATGCCCTATGCCGTACTCGACACCGTCGACCGGGTGACCAGGCAGTGGGCCGGCGGCATCGGTGACGTGTATCCGCCGGGGATGTATCCGAACCACCGAGCCACCATTGCCCACGCCTACGGTGTCGACCAGGACGAAATGGTGATCACCCACAATGCGACCGAAGGCGTCGCGCGGGTCATCCACGGTCTGGATCTACACGCGGGCGACGAGGTCGTCACCACCACGCACGAGTGCTACTCGGTGCTGTCCAACTTCAACCTGCTGCGCAACCGTTTCGGCATCACGCTGCGCACGATCACCCTGCCGACCGGTTACGACGCGCGCGCCGAGGAGATCATCGATCTGTTCGCGGCGGCGATCACCCCGCGCACGAAAGTCCTTGCCTTCGCCGGGATCACGCTGTTCACCGGCACCAGACTCCCGATGCGCGCGCTGTGCGAACTCGCCCACCGGCACGGGCTGATCACGGTGATCGACGGCGCACTGCTGCCCGGCATGCTCGATCTGGATATGCGCGCGATCGGCGCCGACTTCATCTCCTGCTCCGGCTCCAAATTCCAGTGCGGTCCGCTCGGCACCGGACTTCTCTACGTGCGCAACAAGATTCATCCGGAACACAATCCACTGCCGCTGCCGACGTTCTGGCCGATCATCTCCACCTGGTACCCGATGAAGGGCAGCCCGCCGCCGCGCACCAGAACCGGCGTCGAGAGCGACAATATCGGCGATTACCTGCAGAGCGCGGGCAGCGCGAGCATCGCGCGCGGCGCCGCACTCGCCGCCGCCTGCGATATGTGGGACGAGATCGGCCGCGACCGGATCGAACGCCGGATCATGGCCCTCGCCGAATACGCCCGCGACCGCATCGCCGAACGGTTCGGGCGGGAGGCGATGTACTCCCCCGGCGCCGACCCCCGGCTGCGGTCACCGCTCATCGCTTTCCATCCGTTCCGCCGCCGCGAAGATGCGTGGAACGTCAAGAAGATTCACGAATTCACCATGCGACTACAGCGCGAGCATCGGCTCTTCACCAGGTGGACCGAATTCGACGTCGCCGGGTCGCCGCATCAGTACTACGCCTCGCGTATCACCACCCATATCTTCAACGACCAGGACGATATCGATAAGGCCGTCGGCATCATGGCCCGGCTCGCCGAGGAGATGTCGTGACGGAGCAGAACACGCTGCGTCTGTACGGCCCCGGCGCACTCGACCAACTGGATCCGGTGTGTTCGCACGTGGGCCCGATCGATCGGATCACCCGGCTGTTCGCCCGGCAGCTGTTCACCTACCACGCGCAGCACGACCTACGGAACTGGCAGGCCGTCGTGCCGACGCCCGATCTGGCGACCGAGATCCCGTCGATCTACAACGCCGGAATGGGCGCGAGCTATACGAGTTACGTGGTGCACCTGCGGCCAGATGTCCACTGGGACAGCACCCCCGCGCGTCCCGTCACCACCCACGACGTGGTGCGCGGCTTCAAGCGGCTCGGCAACCCGCTGCACCGGTCCACCCTGCTGACCTATTTCACCGACACCATCAGGGGGATGGCCGAGTTCTGCCGCGGCTACGCCGCCGCGTTCACCACCGCCGAACCGACCGCGCGCGCCCTGTCCGAATACCAGAACTCCCATGACATTCCGGGTCTGCTGGTACTCGACGACCGAACTCTGGTATTCGAACTGCGCAGGCCCGCACTGGATTTCATCGATATGCTGGCGCTGTCCTGCGCCTCGCCCGCGCCGGTCGAATACGACGACTTCCTGCCGGGAAGCCTCGAACTGTGCCGCAACATCCGGTCCACCGGGCCGTATCGTCCGGTTGCCTTCGAGCCAGGGCGGGAACTGCGCCTGGGCCGGAATCCGGTGTGGCGCCGGGAGACCGACCCGGTCCGGGTGCAGTATCTCGATGCCGTGGAGGTCGTCGCGGAACCGGTCACGGCCGGTGTCGTGGCGGACCGAATCCGAACGGGCAGTGCGGATCTGGCATGGGGTGTCCGGATCGACGATCCCGCAACACCTTTGGACCACGATCTCGGATTCGCGCTCGATCCCTACCTGGTCTTCAACATGCGAGGAGCCGATGCGCTGCGCGAAGTGGCCGTGCGCCAGGCGATCTCGTATGCGATAGACAAGTCGGCCATCGCCAGGGCGGTCACCGGCGACGGCTCCGCGATCCGCATCGCGGGCTCGGCCATCCCGCCGCGCAACGACGGCCATCAGGATCTCGATCCCTATGCGACACAGGGCAATCGCGGCGATCCGGCCAGGTGCGCGGCAATGCTCACCACCGCGGGCTATCCGGACGGCTTGACCCTCACCGAGATCCACCCGGCAACCGAGCGCGCCCGAGCGATCGCGCGGTGCTACACCGCGAGCCTGGCCGCGGCCGCGATCACGGTCCGGTCCGTCGAACTGCCCGAATCGGCCCACCTCGAACTGCTGAAAGATCCAGCGCGGAGCACGGATTGGGATATCGCGCTCGCCTCGTGGACCCCGACCTGGCCGCAGCACAACGGCCGGGTCTTCGTGCAGCCGCTGTTCGGTTCCGGCGCGAGCGCCAACTACGGCGGCTACCACAACCCCGAAGTGGACGCGTTGATCGAACAGGCACTGGCCGCCGAGCAATACGAATCGGCCGCCGCGGCCTGGCGCAAGGCGGAGCGGGTCGCGCTCGCCGACGCGCCCATCGTGCCGATCCTGTTCGGGGTCCCCTCCACGCGGGAATTGGCCGCCCACCGAATCAGCTACGCCGCCGTACTCCCCACCCTCGGCCACACGATCGACCTGGCCACCCTGTGGCTCGCCCCGTACTGACCAGAGAAAGGGAGGCCGAGATGACCCTCAGCGATGTCGTACCGAGCGTCAAAACCCTTCCCGCACCGGCCGATTACCTGTGCGGACTCACCTGGGACGGTTCGCGGTTGTGGCACTCCGATCAGAACGCGCGGCGGATCTTCGCCATCGATCCGGCCAACGGCGCGGTGACCCGAACGCTGAGCTGCGCGCGCGTGCGTGCGGATCTCACCTGGGACGGCAGTCGACTGCTCCAGGTCGGCGGGCATCCGAAACGACTGTTGGTCATCGACCCCGAAACCGGCGAGGTCGATGGCGAGCTGCCGGTGCGTCCGCCGAGCGGGCGGCTCACCGGCGTCGAATTCGGGCCGGACGGGCTGTGGATGTGCCTGCGCGGACCGACCGTGGTGCAGCTGCGCGACTACGAAACGATGGAGATCGAACGCGAATATCCGACCGGCGGCGCCTCCCCGTCCGGCCTCACCTGTGCCGACGGCATGGTCGTCCACGGCGATTTCGACGATGCGACGTTGCGCGTGATAGACGCGAAAACCGGTGCGCCCGTTGGGGCTTTCCGCGTCCCCGGCCGCCCGACCGGACTCACCTGGGACGGCAGCCACCTCTGGTATTGCGACTTCCCCGCGCGCCGCCTGCGCGCCGTCGAGCTGGACGCCGCACTCGGCAGGCACTGAACACGTGCAACCCTAGGGTTGCACTTTATGCGCGAAGCGCGCATCCTGATCGCACAGTGTCAGGTAGTTCAGAAAGGAGAAATCCGGTGAGCGCAGCCGACAAGATCGAGCACGAGGTGGATATCGACGCATCCGTCGCGCGGGTGTGGGAGCTGGTGACCGACCCCGGCTGGTGGGTCGGCGACGGCGACCGATCCGGTCAGAACCGTTGGCGTGAAGGCGATTTCGAGATTATCGAGGACCCCAAGTACGGACGTTTCCCGGTCCGGGTCGAGGCGATGGAGCCGCCGCACTACATCTCCTACCGCTGGGCGTCCTCCTTCCCCGGCGCGCTGCCGGGCGAAGGCAATTCGACGCTGGTGGAGTTCCGGCTGGCCGAGCGCGACGGCGGCACCCGGCTGCGGGTGACCGAGAGCGGTTTCGCCGCCCTCAACATGTCCGACGAGGACCGCACCAAGGCGTTCGACGGCAATGTCGACGGCTGGAATATGCAGCTCGGCGTGCTCAAAGCCAGCGCCGAGTAGTTCGGCGTGACCACCGACCAGTCCGCCATCGGCGCAGTACTCGTCGCGCTCGCCGATCCGACCCGGCGCCTGCTGCTCGACAACCTGGCCGAGGCGGGAATGGCCAGCGCGACCACACTCGCCGGCCGCCTGCCGGTTTCGCGGCAGGCGGTGGTCAAACATCTGACCGTATTGGAGGGTGCGGGCCTGGTCACCGGTAAGCGAGCGGGGCGTGAGGTGCTTTACCGGGTCAGCCCGGACCCACTGAACGAATCCGCTCGCTGGCTGGCCGAACTGGCCGGCCGCTGGGAACGCCGCCTGGCCGCGATCAAACGTGCGGCCGAGGAGGGATCCGCGGAAGAGCCCCGAAGGAGTCGCCCCGTCGGTTAAACTCACTACAAATTTATATCCTGATTTCTGGGAGGCTCGAGATGACCGACGAAGTCGCCGAATACTATGACAACGTCGGTGAGCTCGAGCGGCTCGTCGGCGGCAATCTGCACCTCGGGTACTGGGACGACGACCGCGACCAGACGCCCTTTCTCGTCGCCATGACCAGGCTGACCTGGATGATCGCCGAGCGGATCGGGCTGGATCCGGGACAGCGTCTCCTCGATGTCGGCTGCGGCGTCGCCGAACCGGCGATCGGCCTCACCCGCCGCCTCGATATCTCGGTCACCGGCGTCACGGTCAGCGACTGGGAGGTCGCGGCGGCGGCGGCGAATGTCGCCGCCGCGGGTTTGTCCGACCGGATTTCGATCGTCAAAGCCGACGCCGCCGCACTACCGTTCCCGGACGGTGAATTCGATGCCGCGATCGCCTTCGATTCGCTGCCCAATGCGGCCGATAAGCGGAAATGGTGTGGCGAGATATTCCGGGTGCTCCGACCGGGTAGCCGATTCGCCTATTCGGAATATCCGCTGATCGCGCCGGTAAGCCCGGAGCAGGCGGAGATTCTGCGCGCGAATACCGTCACCGACCCGCCGACCAGCATGGAAGCGGCTGCGGCACCGGCGATCTCGGCCGGATTCACGGTGTTGGAGGAGCTCGACTGCACCGATCAGGTGCGCAGGTTCTATGACGAATTCCTGAAAAGACTCGCGGACCAGCGCGACGATCTGATCGCCGCCTATGGGCTGGAGCGCATCGACGCCTTCACATCCGGTATGACGACCATGTTCGAACTCTGCCGCGAAAAGATCGGCTACTACCTCATCGTGTGCCGAAAGTCCTAGGATCGGGCTGCGACCGCGGTGCGCACGTCTTCCTCGATGAGGTCGGCGATCATGGCGACCGCGGTCTCCGCGCCCATCGCCGCCGCGCCGAGCAGCTGCTTGGCCGGATCGGCGACATTGCCCGCCACCCAGACACCCGGCGCCTCGGTGCGCCCCGTGGGGTCGGCGGCGATGTAGTCACCGATTCCGCTCGGGTGCGCGGAGGGCGTGAGCCCGGCCGAAGCGAGCAGGTCGCCGTGCGCGGTGAAGCGCGGACCGATGACCAGCGCTTCCAGTTCGATCACCGCACCATCGCGCAACCGCACACCGGTCAGGCGATCGTCGGTGACCTGCACGGACATCACCTCACCCGCGATGATCTCGATATCGCGGGCGGCCAGCTCCGCCGTCTCGGCCTCGGTCAACGCGGGCCCGGTGTGCTGGAGGAACCGCAGTTTCGCCGACCACTGCCGGAACAACATGGCCTGATGCAGCGCCATCGGGGTGGTGGACAGCACGCCGATGACCTGATCGCGGATCTCCCAGCCGTGGCAGAACGGACAGTGCAGCACGTCACGGCCCCACCGTTCGGCGAGTCCGGGCAGGTCGGGCAGTTCGTCGGTGAGTCCGGTCGCGACGAGTGCGCGGCGACCGCGAATCGTGCGACCACCGGCCAGCTCGACGCGCACGATCCCGTCCGGCACCGTCACGGCCGTCGCCACACCGCTGATGAATTCGACGCCGTACTCCCGCACTTCGGCACGACCGGCCGCCAGGAACTCCCCCGGCGCCATGCCATCCCGGGTGAGGAAGCCGTGCATATGCGCGGCGGGCGCGTTTCGCGGCTCTCCGCTGTCCACGACCGCTACCGAATACCGCGCCCTGGCCAGCATCAGGGCACCGCCCAATCCCGCCGCGCCGCCACCGACGACAACCACGTCGTAGTCGTATTCGGTGTCCTGAATCGTCACAGCGGCCTCCCCACAATGATCACCTGGTTATATGAGACAGTAGCATTCTGCTCGGGGAATGCATCGCGTTGTGCGGCAGAAGGTTTCGCGATATGTGGGACGACGGCCGACCGGTGGCCGTCATTCGTCGGTCAACCACAGATTGGTCAGATCCCCGTTGAGCACCGGATACGGAAGCCAATTCCGCACCCTTTCAGCATGGAACCAGTATTGGTGCGCGAAGAGGATCGGAACTACCGCGCCATCCGCCAGCACCTCGGCCTCCACCGCTCGGAACAGCGTCGCCGCCCGCGTCTCTTCCGAGGTCAGCGCCGCCTCCAGCAGATCGTTCACCTTCGCGCTGTGATAATGACCGAAATTCGAACCCCAGTCGCCGTTTTCGCGCACACCCCTGCTGTCGAACAGCGCTTGCAGATACGTTCTGGCGTTGTTGCCGTACCAGTCCGGCTCCCAGCCGGTCAGCGCGATATCCCAGCGGTGCTGCCCGGCCGGGGAGAAATACTCCGAGAACAGCTCGTTGATCGACACGCCCACCAGCTCGACCCGGATGCCCGATCGGGCCAGCGCGGTCTTGACCACCGCCGCGGTCTCCGGGTGGATATCGCGGTCGCGGAAGAGCAGCCGCAGCGTGAGTCCGTCCGGATAACCCGCCCGTGCCAATAGCTTCCGGGCCTTGTCCGGATCGCCACGACCGCCCGCGGTGCCGTAGGGACGGAACTCCCGGTGCGCCGTGCACAGCGGGGGCAGAATCTGGTCGGCGATATCGTTCAGGCGCGGACCACCCCACACCCGCGACACCGCGGCCTTGTCCACCGCGTAGTGCAGGGCGATCCGGACGTCCCGGTCCGCCACGGCCGGACTCGCGAAATTGACGACGATATAGGGGCTCAACAGTCCGGCGGGATACACCTCCAGCCGCGAATCGCCGGTTTCGAGCAGCGTCGGCAGCTCTTCGGTGAGCGGCTGGATATCCCACAGCATGTCAGCCTCGCCGGCGGCGACAAGATCGTGCGCTCGTCGCTCGGAAAGGCCTTGCCGGACCACGATCCGGTCGACATGGGCCGAGCGCAGCTCGTCCGATGCCGGATTCCATGCCGAATTCCGTTCCAGCACAATCGAATCACCGGGAACGTGACGCACCACCCGATAGGGTCCGTTCGAGGCGAGCACGCCGTCGAACTCCCTGCTGCCCGGCACGAAGGGCAGGTACTCCGGCGGCGCCGGAGTGGCGAACGGCAGTGCCAGCATATTGAGGAAATCGGCGGCCGGATATCGGGTGGTAAAGAGAATTTCCGAATCCCCTTGTGCGCGAACACCACTCACCTCGGACCGGTCGAGCAGCTCGGCGATGTCCGCCGGTGGCGCGGCCGCGAGCCGGTCGCGGAATTCGCTCATACCCTCGATCGTGTCGAGGTAGTAGGCCAGCCCTGGACTGCTCGCGAGCGGATGGGCGAGGCGCTTGATACCCCGGACCACATCGTCCGCCGTCAGCGCGCGCACGCCCGACGACGTCCACCAGCGCAGACCCTCGCGCAGGGTGAACCGATATTCGGTGCCGCCCGCGCCGATCCGGCCGTTGGCCGCCGTCGGAACTTCGGTCGCGAGGTCGGCGACGAGTTTGCCCGCCTCCTCCCGATTCCGGCTCGCGACATATCCGACGAGTTGCCGGGTGTAGGCGCGAACGATGCCGCGGGTCGCCGTGTGATACGCCAGCGCGGGATCGAGATGGTCGACGTCGCCGCCCCCGACCATGGTGAACGTGCCGCCGCGGCGCGGCCTCCGGCGATCGGCCGAACTCGCCGGCTCACGCATCATCTTCCGCACCGCCGCCCTCCCCGCTTTCCGGGACAAATACTACTTACATTACATATAGTGACATAGAGCAACGAGAAAATGGAGGTCGGAGCAATGAGCGGTGATCGACCCCGGTACGGCGGCATCCTGCGACTGTTCGGTCCGGGCAGTATGGATCACGTCGATCCGGCGAGTTCCTATTACATGCTCTCCGGCCAGATCATCCGGCTGTACACGCGGCAGCTGTTCACCTATCGTCCGGTGGCCCGCCTGCACGACTGGACGCAGGTGACGCCGGTACCCGATATCGCGCTGGAGATTCCCACCGTCGCCAACGGCGGGCTCAGCCGCGACCAGCTGACGTACACCATCCGGCTACGCCGGGATGTCAACTGGGACACCACCCCGGAGCGGCCGGTGACGGCGGCGGATTTCCTGCGCGGCTTCAAGAGGATGTGCAATCCGGTGTTGCGGGCCGGGGCGATCCACTACTACACCAGCACCATCAAGGGCATGGCCGAATACTGCGACGACTACGCCGCCGCGGTATCGCACGATCCGAGCGCCGCCGAACTCGCGCGCTTCCAGAATTCCCGCGACATACCCGGCATCACCGCGGTGGACGAACACACCCTGGTCTTCGAATTGACCAGGCCCGCCCTCGATTTCATTCATATCCTGTCGATGATGTTCGCCTCCCCCGCACCGGCCGAATACGACGAATTCATCCCGGACAGCCCCGAATTCCGGCGCAACGTCCGTTCGCTCGGACCGTACCGGCTCAGCCACTACGTCCACGGCAAGGAATTGCGCATGACGCGCAATCCGTCGTGGCGACAGGAGACCGATCCGGTCCGGCACCAATACATCGACGGTGTCGAGATCACCATGGAGATGGCGACACCCGAGCAGGTCGGTGCCATGATCAGCTCCGGGGCGGCAGATCTTTCCTGGGCGTCACCGGTCACCGAACCCTACGATGTCAGCCCGGCGGACCCGGGCAACAACCTCGGCTACGCGCTGAACCCGTACCTCGTATTCAATACGGTCAGCCCCAACGCCGCCGGCGCCATGGGTAAACGCGAAGTGCGCCAGGCGATCTCGTACGCGGTCGACAAGAGGGCGATGGTCGCCATCTTCGACGAATTGAGTGTCGGCACGGTGATGTGGCCCGCCCGTTCGGCGATCCCGCCCGGAAATTACGGATACGAGGATTTCGACCTGTACGCGACACCGGACGATCGAGGCAATCCCGAATTGGCTCGAACGCTCCTCGCCGAGGCGGGCTACCCGGACGGTCTGACCTTGACGATGGCGCACCGGGATGTCGACGCGAATCCCGAAGTCGCCCAGTCACTTGCGATCGACCTCGCAAAGATCGGCATCACGCTGCGGCTCATCGCGATGGGCCACGCCCACTACTATCCGTTCCTGCGCGATCCGGCCAATGCCCGCGCGGGCGCCTGGGATATTTCGGCGCCCGCCTGGACGCCGGATTGGTTCGGCAACAATGGCCGCGCCTTCCTGCAACCGATGTTCCAGACCAATGAGGTGCGCGGCACCGGCAATTACGGTTGCTACAGCAATCCGGCCGTGGACCGGATGATCGACGAGGCCCTTTCCGCCACCGATCCCGCACGCGCGCACGCGGTATGGCACGCGGTGGATCAACAGGTGATGCGGGACGCGGCCATCGTGCCGATCCTGGTGCACGCGCCGACCATCCCGCACCTGCGCGGCGCCCGGGTGCGCAACGCCATCGCGATGCCGACCATCGATCGCTGGTTCGATCTGTCCAATCTCTGGCTCGACCCGGCCGAATGAGTTACGAGCCGATCGTCCGCGACTATCTCCTGCTCGGCCTGCGCCTCGGCAAACTCGTCGACGGGTTCGTGGACAGCTGGTTCGGCGATACCCGGCTGACGCGTCAGGTGGACGGGGAGCCCGCCGCCGATCCGCGCGAACTGGCCACGCACGCGGCCGGATTGCGCGCCGAACTACCCGATTCGGGGCTGGCGGCCGCGCGACAGCGCTTCCTGTCCGCGCAGCTCACGGCCCTGGAATGCACCGCGGCACGGCTGGCGGGCGGGAAAACGCCCTTCCTGCAAGAGGTTCGTCGCTACTTCCAGGTCGAGATCACCCTCGGCGATCCGGAAGAGTATGCGGCCGTTCATGATTCGATCGCCGATCTGCTACCGGGCAGCGGTGGGCTCGCGGCGCGGCTCGACGCGTACTACGCGCGCAACACGATTCCCCCGACCCGCATGCGGCGCGCGGTCCAGGCGGTCTCCGACGAGTTGCGCCTGCTCGCCCGCCCGATGTTCGGCCTACCCGCCGAGGAACGCGTCGATTACGAAGTGGTGCACGGGAAACCGTGGAATGCGTTCAACCGGTACCTCGGCGATTTCCACTCGAAGGTCGCGCTGAACGACGATGCGGGCCGCGCCATCGGCGCCCTGCCGACCCTCGTGACCCACGAGGCCTATCCCGGCCATCACACCGACCACTGCGTCAAGGAGGCCGGTCTGGTACGCGAGCGCGGACACGCCGAACAGCTCATCTCGCTGGTGAATACGCCGCAGTGCCTGATCTCCGAGGGCGCCGCCGAACTCGCGCTCACCGCCGTACTGGGCCGGGGCTGGGGCGACTGGACGGCGAAAATTCTTGCGGCCGAAGGGATCTACCACGAGGGTGAACTGACCGAGCGGATCATGGCCCTGATCAGGCGGCTGCTGCCCGCGCGTCAGGACGCGCTCATCATGCTGCACGACCGCGGGGCGGATGTCGACGAGGTCACCGATTATCTCGAGCACTGGCTGCTGCTCCCCCGCGACCGAGCCGAGCACATGGTGAGTTTCCTGACCGATCCGCTGTGGCGCGCGTACGCGGTCACCTATATCGAGGGTGCGCGGCTGGTGGGCGCGTGGCTGGCCGCCGGGCCGGACGATCAGCCCGTCGCCGAACGCTATCTGTCGCTGTTGCGGGAACCGCTGTTGCCGCTCGATCTCGCAAACGAGCTGAACGCCCTCAACTGCTGACGCCGGGCACCGCGATCGCCCGCAGTTGCAGCGTGGTGTGATCGCAGTACCAGATCCGGCTCCCGTCCCAGGTGAGCCCGGTCGGATTGCCCGCGACATCGTAGGAGGCGACCTCGCGCCTGCTCGCCAGGTCGACCAGGTTGATCATGCCGCCGCGATAGTCGGCATAGACCAGATAATTATCGGAAACGGTGACACCCGCGGGCGCGACCCGCACCGGGATCGCGTCGACCAGGCGCAATCCGTCGGTGGTGCGCAGATCGATCGACCGGCGATCCGCATAGCCGAGCCACACCCCGTGCTTGGTCGCCTCCAGACCCGAAAGTACCGCGCCCGGACGGGGATTCGGCAATTCGGTGACCGTGTCACCGGTCGCCGGATCGATCACCCGCAGCGCGTGGTCCTCGCCCGCGACCTGCACCAGCTGCCCGCCGAGGGTGGTCAGATCCGATCTGATCCGCTCGCAGGGGATCTGGTGTTGTACGGCGCCACTGGCCGGATCGATCGCGATGATCTGGTTCAGCACGCCCTCGGAGAACCACAGGAGATCGCCCGACCAGGTGAGGCCGCACAATTTCAGCGCGTGCACCGGAATATCGCGGACGGTCCCGACGGAGTACGGCATCACGCCCTCGATTCCCTTGTCGCCACCGCACAGTCGAGCCGCCATTCGGTGACCACCCTGGATCTGGCGGCGCCGGACGGCCGGTGCACGGCGATCCGCACATCGTCACCGGCGCGCACCGGGGTGTGCCGCAGCGGCCAAATCCACACCGCCCAATTGCATCCCGGATAAGAGGGGTAATTCGACAGCGAGATATCGTCGGTGAGGTCGGCGGTGAAATAGCCCATGATCGCGTGCAGATTTCCGGGTCGGGTGATGGCCAGCGACAGCCGGTCCACCATCGGCGTCGGTGCGCTCAGCAGCCGCGGCAGGCGTTGGAAGAAGTGCAGCTGCGCGCGCGGTTCGGCGAAATCCTGTACGGCGTCGAGCCGGTAGCCGTGAAAATCGCCGCCCCAGATGCCCCACCCTTCGTCGTCGAATTCGATGGCGGCCAGCGTTGTGGTCAACCGGTGCGGAATCACCTGCCCGCCCGGTCGCAGATTCTTGCGGGCCACGCTCTCGAGCACCCGCATCATATTTTCTTCCGGGCCGAGGTTGCCCATCATCTCCGAGACGATGACATCGGCCTGCCGAGGCAGGCGAACCGCCCGCGCGTCGCCCTGGATCAGGGTTATCTGTTCCTTCAGCTCGTTGTCGGCGATGACGCGCTCGGCCAGCGCCGCCATCTCCGGATCGGCCTCGATCGAATACACGTGTGCGGCACCGTGTTTCAGCGCGAGCAGGGATAGCGCCAAGGTGCCCGCGCCGACGTCGGCGACGATCGAGCCCGGCCGGACGGATTGGGCCAGTGCCCGATCGTAGGCGGCTATGCGCGGTCGGTCGGCGAGCATCACCTGATGCATGAGAAGTACCAGCTGATCCATCGACGCCCTCCCGGGTGTTGGATGCGCGACGTCCGCGGCTCCGGATCGGGCTGACGCGCACGCCGTATCGCTATGGATATTTCAAGGAAACTCAATCGGGTGGCCCGCGTCAAGCGCGGACCACCCGATGAGCGCCCTTAGACGTTGACGGCCGCGTGCTCGCCGACGAACGCGTCCCGCATGACCAGGTTGATACCGGTCAACCGGGCCCTGACCTCGTCCTTGGTGGTGACCAGCGCGGCGTCGGCGCCGTTCATCTGGAGTTCGGTTCCGGTGGCCTCCATGCTGCCCAGCTTGCCGAATACATGCACCGGGTTGGTCGCGTAGAGGGTCGCCTCGGGGGTCACCAGCTCGAACTCGGTGTCGACATGCAGTTCGCTGGGGAAGCGGACGCGACTCAGGCTGTCCTCGGTGCCCTCGCCGAGCGTGCCGCCGGACGGCCGCGGGAAGCTCACCCGCAGCATGACCCGGCCGCCGAGTTCGGCGCAGTGACCCGATACCGCGATGCGCGAGATCTGGGCGAGCACACCGTTGCCCTCGTCGTGCTTCTCCGGCCCGAACAGCAGGATCTCGGTGCCGGCGGCGCGCTTGTAATCGCCGGCCAGGTCGACGAATACTTCCTTGCCACCCACCTCGAGTTTGGCCCGGCCCTCCAACGAGACCTGCATGATCATCGATGGATCGACGAGCATGGAGATGCACGGTCCGGCACTCGGCATGAAGAACATGCTCGGGGTGATGCCGACCGGCTCGTTGTCGTCATTGGCCGGATACCACGCCTCGGGCAGCGTGGTACCGCGCACGACGTTCGGGCCGACGATCACGTCGAACGGCCCGTCACCGCGCGGCTTACCCAGGTACGGGCCGGTCAGCGGCTTCTTGAAGGGCGGAATGTGGTCGACGACGCCGTTGATGTCGATGACGTTGCGGTGCGCCAGCCGCAGCGTGCTCGACTCCAGGATGCCGAACCGGCGAATGTTGAACTCCGCGGGGAAGTTCTTGCCGGGCGTGATTTGGCGTACGTGACCGGTGTTGGGCAGATACGGATTGGACAGCACCTGGATGCGGTCGTTCAACTCGTAACTGAAGCCCTTGATGCCGACCTCGGGAGCCGAGATCAATTCGGTTTCGAATTCCGCGTATCCCTTTTCGTCGACACGATGTTCGAATCCCGGCATGGGCCACTTGTTCAGCTGAACGAAGCCGGAGAGATTGATGGTCTCCCGACGCCCGGCATAGTAATCCTCGCCGAAGGCCACCGTGGCGGCCGCGAGGATGTGCGGACGGATCGGCTTCGGTTCCAGGTTCAGCGACTCGTAAGTCTCCTTGAATGAACTCAATCCAGACACCTCCAGCGTCTGTGTATTGGTTTAACGGTTTAGTTACTATATGTTTTTTAACCTACCAGCGTCAATGGTTGCGCGCCTCCGGATAACGGGGAACATCAAGATTTATTGCGGGCGATACGAATTCCGGAACACGACTTTGCCGCGCAATACGTGGCCGTATTGCGCGGCTTATTTCCGTTCGAATCAGGTCAGCGAAGTCTCCCGGCTTTTTGGTCCGAATATCAATCTCGCCGCATCGATGAGGTCCGGATCCGCCTCGCCGTTCCAGCCTTCGACGTCGACCTTGATGGTTTGGCCTGCGCCGATTTCGCCGAAGAGGATCTTTTCCGAGAGTTGGTCTTCGATCTCGCGTTGGATGGTGCGCCGCAGTGGCCGGGCGCCGAGCACGGGGTCGAAACCACGTTTGGCGAGCAGGTTCTTGGCGTTGGGGGTGAGCTCGATCGCCATGTCCTTGTTCTTCAGCTGGGTGGCGACGCGCCCGATCATCAGATCCACCATTTCCACGATTTGGTCGTTGGTGAGCTGGTGGAACACGATCACGTCGTCGATGCGGTTGAGGAACTCGGGCCGGAAGTGTTTCTTCAGCTCGTCGTTGACCTTCAGCTTCATCCGCTCGTAGTTGGAGCCCTCGTTGTTGGACTGGGTGAACCCCAACCCGACGGCCTTGGAGATATCGGAGGTGCCCAGGTTCGAGGTGAAGATCAGCACCGTGTTCTTGAAGTCCACGGTCCGGCCCTGACCGTCGGTCAGGCGGCCGTCTTCGAGCACCTGCAGCAGGGTGTTGTAGATCTCCTGGTGGGCCTTTTCGATCTCGTCGAACAGCACGACCGAGAACGGCTTGCGCCGCACCTTCTCGGTGAGCTGGCCGCCCTCCTCGTAACCCACATATCCGGGAGGGGCACCGAACAGCCGGGAGGCGGTGAACCGGTCGTGGAACTCGCCCATATCGATCTGGATGAGCGCGTCGTCGTCGCCGAACAGGAAGTTGGCAAGGGCCTTGGACAGCTCGGTCTTCCCGACACCGGAGGGACCGGCGAAGATGAACGAACCGGACGGACGCTTCGGATCCTTCAGGCCGGCGCGGGTGCGGCGGATCGCCTTGGACACGGCCTTGACCGCGTCCTCCTGGCCGATGATCCGCTTGTGCAGCTCGTCCTCCATCCGCAGCAGCCGGGTGGTTTCCTCCTCGGTGAGCTTGAACACCGGGATCCCGGTCCAGTTCGCCAGCACCTCGGCGATCTGCTCGTCGTCGACCTCGGCGACCACGTCCAGATCCCCGGAGCGCCACTGCTTTTCGCGTTCGGCCCGCTTGGCGACGAGCTGCTTTTCCTTATCCCGCAACCGGGCGGCCTTCTCGAAGTCCTGCGCGTCGATCGCCGACTCCTTCTCCCGACGCGCCTCGGCGATCTTGTCGTCGAACTCCCGCAGGTCCGGCGGCGCGGTCATGCGACGGATCCGCATCCGGGCGCCCGCCTCGTCGATCAAATCGATCGCCTTGTCCGGCAGGAACCGGTCGTTGATGTAGCGGTCGGCCAGCGTCGCCGCAGCCACCAGCGCGCCATCGGTGATCGACACCCGGTGATGCGCCTCGTAGCGGTCGCGCAGGCCCTTGAGGATATTGATGGTGTGCTCCACCGTCGGTTCACCGACCTGCACCGGCTGGAACCGCCGCTCCAGGGCGGCGTCCTTCTCGATGTACTTGCGGTACTCATCCAGCGTGGTCGCGCCGATGGTCTGCAGCTCGCCGCGGGCCAGTTTCGGCTTCAGGATCGAGGCCGCGTCGATCGCGCCCTCGGCCGCGCCCGCACCCACCAGCGTGTGCAGCTCGTCGATGAACAAGATGATGTCGCCGCGGGTGTTGATCTCCTTGAGGACCTTCTTCAGCCGCTCCTCGAAATCACCGCGATACCGGCTGCCCGCCACCAGCGAACCCAAATCCAGGGTGTAGAGCTGCTTGTCCTTCAGCGTCTCGGGCACCTCACCGTTGACGATGCGCTGGGCCAGGCCCTCCACCACGGCGGTCTTACCGACACCGGGTTCACCGATCAGCACCGGGTTGTTCTTGGTACGGCGGGAGAGCACCTGCATGACCCGCTCGATCTCCTTCGAGCGGCCGATCACCGGGTCGAGCTTGCCCTCCAGCGCCGCCTGGGTCAGGTTGCGGCCGAACTGGTCGAGCACCAGCGAGGTGGACGGGGTGCCCGCCTCACCGCGCGAGCCGGATTCCACCGGCTCCTTGCCCTGATATCCGGACAGCAGCTGAATGACTTGCTGGCGCACACGATTCAGATCCGCACCCAGCTTCACCAGCACCTGCGCCGCCACACCCTCACCCTCACGGATCAGGCCCAGCAGAATGTGCTCGGTACCGATGTAGTTGTGGCCCAGCTGCAACGCCTCACGCAGACTCAGCTCCAGCACCTTCTTGGCCCGCGGGGTGAACGGGATATGACCGGACGGGGCCTGCTGACCCTGCCCGATGATCTCCTCCACCTGACTACGCACACCCTCCAGCGAAATGCCGAGCGACTCCAACGACTTGGCCGCGACACCCTCACCCTCATGAATCAGCCCCAGCAGGATGTGCTCGGTACCGATGTAGTTGTGGTTGAGCATCCGGGCCTCTTCCTGGGCCAGGACAACGACACGCCTCGCGCGGTCGGTGAACCTCTCGAACATCGGGCACTCCCTCGCATATCCCGAGTGGATTGCTATACTAAACAATAGTAACATTCGGTCGAGCTGAAGCAAGACGCCGCCCACACCACCGTGCTCCGCCGAACGTCGTTGCCACACGCGAACTTCCGCGAGATTGCCCTCTTCCGGCCGATTCGGGCCGCCGCGCCGGGGCCGGGTGCCATCATTTTCCGGCTGTCCCCGGTCACCCGCATCGCGTCGAGAGGATATAGCCATGCCCCTGCCCACCGAACCGATCGGAAGCATCCCCCGACCGGCCGCCCTGCTCGACGCCATCCAGGGCCACACCGCCGGGCGCATCGACGATGCCACGCTCGCCGACCACTACGTGACAGCGGTGAAAGACACTATCGCGCAACTGGAATCGCTCGGATCGCCCGTCGTCACCGACGGTGAACAAAGCAAGCCGAGCTTTGTGACCTATCCCCTGCACGGCCTGCCGAACCTCGCTCCCGATGGCGCGATCATCCCGTTCGCGGACGGCCACACGCGTCAGTTGCCCAGGCTCACCGCCGGACCGTTCCGGTACGCGACCACCGTCGGCGAATATCTGCGCACCGCAAGGCAATTCGCGACGGTGCCGATCAAACAATCGGTCATCGCGCCGTCCGCGCTGAGCCTGATCTACCCGGCGGAGGGCATCGACGGATATCCCAGGGAACAATTCCTCGCCGATCTCCTCGACAACGCCGAAGCCGATATCCGCGCCGCACTCGACGGCGGCGCCGACTCCGTGCAGCTCGACTTCACCGAAGGCCGGCTGTCGCTCGCGCTCGATCCGTCCGGCGCGCTGCTCGACTCGTTCATCGCGTTGAACAACCGCGTGCTCGATCGGTTCACCCCTGCGGAGCGCGGGCGCATCGGAATCCACACCTGCCCCGGCGGTGATCAGGATTCGACCCACAGCCTCGGCGTCGACTACGCGCAATTGCTGCCGCGCCTGTTCAGCCTGCACGCGGGGCGGTTCTATGTGCAGCTCGCCAGTGAAGCCGAACCCGATCGCGTACTCGCGGTCATCGCCGAACACCTGCCGCCGGAGGCCGCGATCTTCATCGGCGTCATCGATCCGATCGATCCGACCGTCGAGACCCCCGAGCAGATTCGCGATCGGGTGCTGGCGGCCGCTCGGCGGCTGCCCGTCGAACGGCTCGGAACATGCGACGACTGCGGCTTCGCGCCGTTCGGCGATGATGTCTCGACATCACGCGATACGGCCTTCGCCAAAATTCGCGCTCGTATCCAGGGGACTGCCGCGGCATCCGAGACGCTCGGAGTGTGATCGCCGTGGCATATATCGATCTCGGCGTCGACGAGGCACAGAATCCCGGCATAACCGGGCTGTTCACTTACCGCTCGGATACCGGACGGCTGCTGGCCGGTTTGGCCGAAGCGCTACTCCGCGAACACAATACGCTCGGCGCCGGCGAACGCGAGCTGATAGCGGCATACGTCTCGGCACGCAACAATTGCACTTTCTGTACCAATTCGCATGCCGCGTTCGCGTCGGCGCAACTCGACGGCGGTCGGTCGTTGACGGACGCGGTATTGCGGGATCCCGCCACCGCACCGATTTCGGAAAAACTGCGCGCGCTGCTCGTCATCGCCGGAGCGGTACAACAATCCGGACGGGAGGTGACAGCCGACATGATCGCGGCCGCCCGCGAAAAGGGTGCGACCGACCGCGAAATCCACGACACGGTTCTCATCGCGGCGGCGTTCTGTATGTACAACCGATACGTCGATGGGCTCGGCACGACCGCACCTGCCGAGCCCGCGGCGTATGTTGGCCGGGCCGAGTCCATTATCGACAACGGTTACCTGCCTGCGGCCGCCCGCGCAGATGCAGAACATTGAGTCGGGCGATCAACCCGAACAGTGGGCCTATTCGTCAATTCCCGCTGGACTCAACGCTTGTGGACGGCTCGTGCTCATGACGAGCACGAGCCGTTCGCATGTCGTTCTGTCCGTGGTCAGCTCGGGAACCGAACGGTACGGAGAAAGGTCGGCAGCAGCCATGGGCGCGGACCTCCGACGATCACCTTGCCGGTGATAGCCGCGCGCGGCCGGCTGATCCGGCCGAACATCATCAGATTCAACGCGACCGGCTCGAAACGCACGCGAACGTCTGCCGGGCCGTTCCGCACGCCGACGGATACCCGACTTCGATCCAGCACCAATGTCACCGGTGCCGTGTACCGGGAACGGAATTCGACCGCGACGCACCGATCGTTCGGCGGGCCGGATTTGTCCAGCAACCGTCCGACACCATGTCGCGCCAGCCCGACTACGAACAGATCCATGAACTGCCCGGAGTACTCCTGCGGCATCACCCACCGGCATCCGGTGGCTCGCGCGATATCGCGTCCGTGAATCTGCAGTTCATTTGTCAGATGAGCGAATAGCCCGGCGACCGGAACATTCGATCCGCCGAGCCAGCGTATCGGCAGATCGGGATCGACGTCGACGGTGGCACGCACCACGTCATCGATATGCCCGAGCAACCGGTCGGCGAGCAACCCGACGTCACGTTCCGGAAACCGTTCCATCGTGTGATCGTTTAGCACGGCGACCGTGTCCACATTGGTGATCCGAATCCGGTCCTCGAGCACATTCCACGGATAGGGAAACTCACCTGTCCGCACCAACGCGGTATCCCACAGCGCGATCGCGGTGACATGGGCAAGCACATCCGCAACCGTCCAATCCTTGGTGGCCATCGCATCCGGCGCGACCGAGCGCACCAATTCGGCGAAACGATCCCCGCTGTCTCGAAGAGCTTCCCGCGCCGCACCCCACTGCCCGGCGGTAATGGCCTCGACCATAACCCCAAGCTAACAATCGTTTCCGCGACAGCGCTTCTTCCTGCTTGCGCAATTCATCGTCGCCGCGACGCCATCGAAATGCCGCTGCACGCGGGATTCGACACCGGCACAACATGATTCGACCTCGCCCCGCGGCGCAGCCCGCGGGCCGACCGCGGCATCGCGTATCACGTCCCCCGCGGTACCGCCGCGTCGATGAGGGCGGTGGCGGCGTCGGTGCACAGTCGGGCCGCGGCTTCGGGAGTCAAGCCGCGGACATCGGTGAGGACGATGAAGGCCTCCCAGCCCACCACCAGCGCCACCTGGGACACCAAGTCCTCGAAAGCGTTGTGCGACAACTGTTCACGTAATGGCTCGAGTGCCCATTCGATCCAGCGCACCCGCCGATAGCCGCGGCGCGGCCTGCTCTCGGCGGATTCGGGAGCGTCGACGGTGAGCTTCACCAACCGTCTGCCCATCGGTAGCGAATCGCCGATATTCCTCGCGAGCGTGTCGACCAGTGCGGCGATTCGGACCCGGGGATCGTCGGAACCGACGCGCCCGAGCGCCTCATCGGCGCCGACGCTGACGAGGCCGACCGTCGCGTCCAGCAACAGCTGATCCAAGGTCGGAAAGTGCAGGTAGACGGTGCGGCGCGCGACATCTGCGGCCTCCGCGATCTCGGCGATGGACGGGTTGTCACCCCTTGCGAGCAACCGCATGGTGGCGTCGACGATCGCCTTGCGAGTGCGGCGGCGCTGCGCCACCCGCCCCGGTCCCTGCGCTCGCGCGGAGGATGCCGCGAGCGGGGCAGATTCGGTCACGCTGACGCCTCCTCGGATTTTGTCTTGACAGGAGTGTAGAACCAGACACACTATATCCGCATGCACTAAATGCACAGGAGTGCATTTAACTCGACGATCGGAACAGAGGCCATGAGCTATCTCGTCGTGGATCAAACAGTGGAGAGCATCGACCGATGGATAGCGGCGTTCTCGGCCGCGACCGAACGGCGCAAAGACGCGGGCGGAGAGTTGGTCATGGCCCTGAACGATCCGGCGCGGCCGGGCCGCCTACTGGTCATCGTGAAGTTCGACTCGCCCGAACATGCCCTGGCTTGGCGCGACCGCCCGGGAGTCGACCACGAAATCGCCCAGGTCGGGGTGGTGCCGGGTTCGGTCACCGTCCGAGTGCTCGAACAACTACCGGTCTAGCGCAAAAGCCCGGGGGCAGAAGATGATCCGAGACGTGCGCAACCGCCCGGTCCGCCGCATCGCCGAGACGATGCAGGTACGGGACCCGAGGGTGTCGAGTCCGGAGGCGCCGGCCGATGTGTTCTGCCGGGTTCTCGGCCCGGTGTCGGTCGAAATCGACGGCGCGCCGGTCGCACTCGGCGGCCCGATACTTCGACGAGTGCTCGCCGCACTGCTGTCGGCCGAGGCCACCCCGGTCTCCGATCACCGGCTGATCGAGCAGGCCTGGGAGCATCGCCCACGGGACGGGGTCAACGCATTGCGGCTCATCATCTGGCGGTTGCGCCGCACACTCGGCCGGACCGGCGGCACGTATCTGCGTCGCACCAGTGCCGGGTACGTATTGGCGATTCCCCCCGAATCAACGGATCACGGCGTCTTCACCGGGCTCGTCGAAAGCGGGCTGTCCGAACTCTTTTACGAGCGATTCGACTCCGCGGCAAGGGCTTTCGGATCGGCACTGGCTCTGTGGCGCGGCGAGCCGTGGTGTGACCTCGACGATTCACCGCATCCGATCGCGCTGCGATCCCGCCTGACCGAACTACGGGATGTCGCCATCGAAGAGCGGTTGGCCGCACAACTGGCCTGCGCACACACCGCCGCGGCCGTCGCCGGACTTCGCGCCGCGATCAGCGCCGCACCGTACCGCGAACGCCGATGGGAACTGCTCGCGCTCGGGCTGTATCGCAGCGGCCAGCAAACCTCGGCCTTGGCCGAATTACGCCGGGTACGAACGCTACTCAGCAACGACATCGGCATCGAACCGGGCCCGGCCCTGCGCCAGCTCGAACAGCGTCTGCTCACCCAAGACCCGGAGTTGGACACCGCGGGCCTACCGAAATCCGCCACGCGGCAATGATGTTCGCAGCACCGCCCGCGCCCGATTCCGCTCGTTCGTCATGCCCCGCGCCACTGGCGGTCGCCGCGCTCATCAGGCCCGTAGGACCGTGATAGCCCGGCCCGCAGGGGATTTCGCCTCGCCAAAGGCGGTGCGGTCGGCGATGGGCAAGGCGGTCGGACGACGGTCGAAGATCACCAGCGTGCCGGTGTCCAAACCCAATCGGTCGAGATAGCCGTCGATTTGGGCCAGTCCCTCGGCGAGTGGATCGGTCTGGTTGGCGGCCCAGACCTTCAACTCCAGCGCCTCGCGCTGTTCCACGCGCTGGCCGTCGGCATTCCGATACGGCTGCCGGATCAACAGGTCGATCCGGCCACGCCCCACCCCGACCTCACGATCAACGAACCCGGCTCCGTTCACAATCCGATGCAGATACGCCATCAACACCAACTGCGCGGCAGCCTCGTGATAGTTATCCCGGGTCGCCAGCACATCACCGTGCTGGATCCAGAACGCCACGAACTCCCGCAGCAATCGCGGGAAATCGATCCGGCCATCAGGGAACCGGAAACTCGACGGTTCGGCCGTGATCACCGATTCGGTGCGCCCACCCAGCACCCGAACAATCACTTCCTGATAGATCGGATTCGCGAACCGCAACTGCTTACCCCGCGCGATCAACCCCAAATCCCGCACATACCCCATATCGTCATCGAAGGTGAGGTCCACGTTCGGCTCGGCACCGGCGATGATCGGCTCGAGTACCCGCTGCACCCTCGGCTCGTTCAACTTATCGATCAACGAATCCAAATGCGTCGCCCGCGCCAGGATCAACCGCTCCTTGGCCTCCTCCACATGATCGATCGTGATCGTCTCCCGCACCCGCATCTTGAAGGTGATCTCCCACGCCAGAGCGTTCACCAACCACGGCTGGCCCTGGGTGTAGTAGAACGCCAGATCGATCGCCTTGTCGTCGAATTCCTGCCCGGTCTCGGCCGTATGCTGCCGATACAGCTGGCACACCTCGGCCTTGCTGAAATCCCCCACCCGAATCGACTCGATCTTGATATTGAACGGACTCGAAGACCCCAACCGCGTCGCGTCCCCACCCGAAGCCGCCTTGTAATCCCGCACATCCCGCAACCCACACAACACCACCGAATGCGGGAACGCCGTACGGCTCTGTGTGAACCCGGCACGCAACTGCCGCAACACGCTGAGTAAGCTCTCACCGCGCAATGCATCGATCTCATCGAAGAACAACACCAACGGACGCGGACATTTCGCCACCCACGCCGTCAACGCCGTATGCAATCGCGATCCCGCCGGGGCATCCGGCCACGGATCCGGCGGCAACAGTTCCGGAGCCAACTTCTGCACCACGGTGACCTGCCGGATCGCCTGCAGTAGCACATCTTCGACCGCGGCCACATCATCACCGAACGGCTCACCGAACTCACACGACACCGGCAACGCAAGAAAATGCCCGGCCGCGGTCAGCTCCCGCGCCAACCCCAGAAGCGCAGTCGTCTTCCCGCTCTGCCGCGGCGCGTGAACGACGAAATAGAACCCGAAATCGATATACGCCCGAGCATCGGGCAACCGCTCATCGGCGGGAATCATGTAATGCAGGTCCGGCAAGCACGGACCAACCGTGTTGAAGTACCTCACCGGCACACCCTACCTGTCCCGGTGACACCGCCCGACCACCATCGCCGACGGAGCGACGGCATCACCGGTCACGATACGGAGTTCCCGCCAGGCAACGGCCAACAGCGGCCGTATCTCCGTCGAATACGGCGTCCGCCGAAGCGGCCGTGAAGTGGTTCACGCTCGATCCGCCGAAACTACTGCCCCCAAGGACAGTATCGGCTCGACCGCACCGGCCAGCGGAGCGATCATCGTTCGGCCATCGCCGCCTCGGACATCGCGCGGATCGTCAGGCACCGACGCTGGCGGCGAAGGTCAACAATGCGACCGATTCGGTCCGCGTTCGGAACCTGTTCGCGGCGATAGCGTTTCCGGTACGAATCCCGCGAACGTGCGAGTATCCCGTCTTCGCGCCGTGATTCATATTGCCTGTCGCCGCGGAAAGGTTGGTTGCCGATGCTCCGGATCCGAAGTTGCACCGCGGTGTTGACGGTGGCGTTACTGTTCTGCGGCACAACGACATTCGCCGCCGCCGATCCGGAGCCTGTCCCCGACACGCCTACCGTGGCGACCGGCGTCGACCCGCTGTACGTCCTGCGGAACCTGGTGATGCTCTTGCAGGGCTACCAGCACGACTGGTCGAATCCGGCGCTGCTCCAATTCTGGCTACAGCATCTCACCAGCCTGCCGGGGCGGGCCGGGCAGAGCCTCGCCCAGCTGGCCGATCCGGCCCAGTATCAGGGACCCGACGGACAGCAGCGGCTCCGCGACAATATCCAGAAGCTCATCGACACCGGCACCCACTTCTTACCGAGCCTCGCCGGGGCCTCACTCGACCCCGCCGACCCCCGGTATCTGCCCAACTGGAGCAACGACGGCGTCTTCGGCCAGCAGGCCGACAGCGCGCTCGACAGCGACGCCCTCGATGTCACCCAGGCCGGAAATGTCGGTCGCGTCGCGAAGTTCCGTTATCCGTGCACCGAACCCGCTGATGTCGTCTTCTACGAAACCCGCAGTGGCGACTGTGTTTCCGGCGATACCCCCGGCGCCGATTTCAAACTGGGCGAAGCCCGCAAGTTCCAGATCGTCGATTCACGCGGATTACGTTTGTCGGCAACGCTTTTCCTACCGGAGGAGGCACTGCACCCGGCACCGGGACAAACCTTCCCGATGACCGTGTTCAGCGATGGCGCCACCGCCATCCAATCCACCTACTACGGCTGGACGATGAACGCGGTGCGCCGCGGCTATCTCGCGCTCACCTACGACGAGGCGGGTCAGGGCGCCAGCGACGGCACGGCGGCGGATCTGGTGGTGCCCTACAACACTGCGCACTGCTTCGCCTCCGGTCCGTGTCGCGACCTCGAGGACGTGATGCGCTGGGTGGTCGGCGACGACATCCTGCCCGCACCCGACACCCAGTCCGTGCTCGCGAACACCACCGATCCCGTATCGTTCTGGAACACCGTGCATTTCCCGCGACTCGGCCAGCGCCGCGACCCCGCATACACACCTGCGGGCGACAATATGCGCAACCCGATCCGCGACCTGATCGACACCTCCCGGATCGGTATCTGGGGCCAATCGATGGGCTCGATTGCCACCGGTCACTATCTCTGGGATGTCGGGCAAGGTCGCGGCATGGACGGCCGACCGGTGCCGAAACCCGCTGCGGCCGTGCTCATGTCGGGCTTCGAGCCATCGCTGGCCGATGTCCCGACCCAGATCCAGACCGCCGATATCGATATTCCGGGTATGACCAGCGGCGGGATCTTCCCCGTCAACGACATCGATATCTTCGGCGCGCACCTGGGCTTCGACCCGACCGATGGCGCGCTCGGCGGAAAGTCCTGGTACGACTGGGTGCGCCGGAACCGCACCGGCAGCGCGCCACTGCAATTCCTCACCCTGGAGGGCGGCAGCCACTTCGACACCGTCGGGGTGGGGATGGTCTTTCCGCGGGCGCTCGAATCATGGCGCAATTCCATCGATTACGGCATCGATTGGTTCGACTGCACTATCCGCGGCGACGATGCCGCGTGCGGGCGGGTCGTCACGCCGGTGCCAGGGCTGTCCCGTGCGGCGGCCGCCGAGGTGTCACCGCAAGGGCCTTCCGGGCCCAGCTACTGTATGACGGTGCCGGACAACGAAACTCTGGTCACCCTGTTACTCGGCCCGCTGAAGCAGCTGCTGTCCGGACTGTACGGCGAACCCACTCCGCAGCCGTGCGTGTCGGGCCAGCCGATTCCCTTGCATCCCTGAGCCATCGCATCAGGCGAATTCCGGGACCGCGGTCCGAGCACCGCGGTTCCGGAATTCCTGTGGCGGACAACCATTCCAACGCCGGAAAGCGCGAATGAACGAGGCGGCCTCCGCATATCCCAACCGAGCGGCCACCTGCTCGGTGGTCATCCCGGTGCGGGCGAGCAACGCCTCGGCCAGCGTTTGCCGCACCTCGTCGAGCAGTGCGCGGAACGAGGTGCCCTCCTCGGCGAGCCGCCGCGACAGCGTGCGCGGACTCATGAACAGTTCCGCGGCGACCGCGGCCTGATCCGGGATATCCCCCGGATCCCGGACCAGCACGGCACGCACCGCACCCGCGATTCCGGCTCGGGACCGCCTGTCCCGCAACAGCTCTCGGCACATCTGCGCACAGGTGTGTCGAGCCCATTCGTTGGCTTGGGGCAGCGGGACAGCCAAATAAGCACTGTCGAACGCTATCTCGTTCACCGGCGCGTCGAATTCCGGTTCGACGCCGAACATTTCGCGATATCTGCCGGTGTCCGCGGGCGCGTGGTGCCGGAAGCGGACGCGACGGGCAGGCACGCCGACGGCGGACAGCTCCCGGCCGATCGTCTGGATTCCGGTCAGCACCCGCTCGGTCAGGAAGGGCCGGACATCCGCGGGCACCTCGTAATCGTCGAGCAGCAGCCGCGCCTCGCCACCGGACTCCTCGAAGGTCAACTGGCCGAATGCGAACGCGAGCTCGATATACCGCAGTGCCACATCGATGGCGTCGCGCAGGGTACTGCTGCTCAGCAGCGCCAGCCCCCACGGCCCGTACATCGAAATGTGGTAGCGGCCGCCGGCCACGACGCCGAGACCGGGTTCGGCGCCGAAGCGCGCCAGCAGATTCCGCACCACGGCCAGTTCCGCCCGTGCGGTGACCTCGGCACTGGGATCGATCACCGATTCGGGTGTCAGCCCGGTGCCCGCCAGACAGTCCGCGGCGGGCATACCCCGCTCCTCGGCCATCAGCATCAGCACGTGCACGCTGGAGGTGTTCCGCAGCAGATCCCAATCGAACATGGCGCACCCGGTCCCCATCGACTACCAACGATCGACCCACGCGAAGCGGCGAGTGTCTCAGTCACCTATACCAAGCACGGCGGCCGGATATGGGCACAATGACGAAAAGCCCGACCATGTCGGCGCGCGGACCGCGCCTACTTGCCCGATCCGCCAACAGATTTGCAGGTTCGGTCAGCGGGTTCCGACAGTCCGCCCAAATGCGGAGATTCCCGGTGGCGGTGGTCCAGGTCACAGAGATAACCGATCATTTGCTGAATTAGCCTTTCGCTTGCACCGCATTCGGACAACTGAAGAGCCGAGCCGAACATTCGAGAAAGGTGCGTCACCATGTCGATCTGGAAGAAGACCGCGGCAACCGCCGCCGTTGCCGCCATCGTCGCCGCCCCGTTCGCCGCCGCGCAGACCGCATCCGCGCAACCGTTCAGCGGCACCTGCACCGCGGGCGACATCAGGTTCGACACCAGCCCGCTCGGCCTTGTGCCGAGCATCGCCAACGGGACGATCAGCGGGAATATCAGCGGCTGCAGCGGATCGGTCGCCGACAGCGGCGTTGTCCACGGAACCTTCACCGCCGACAATGCCAGCTGCTTCAACGTCCCCGCCAACCTCGATGCCACGATCAGCTGGCTGGACGGCCGCACCACGCAGGTCAGCGGACCGTTCGAGGTGCCGGGCGGCGCGGGCGCGCCCGCGACCAACTCGCTGAATATCGTCGGCGGCTCCGGCGCCGGTGGACGTGTGGTCGTCGCCCAGGGACCGGTGAACGGGGCGTCCCAAGTGGGCCCCTGCGTCGCAGGCGCGTCCCGTCAGGGCGAGTTGCCAATCACCAGCGTCAGCATCGGCTGACGGGCCCGGCGACGGGCGCCTCAACCCCTCGGCGCCCGTCGCCGCTTGCCCGATGCGCACTCGAATTATCAAGTCGCACAACCGCAAAGGCGGTCTCGATGACACCGAACGAGCCATCCCCCCGAGCGCGGCGCAGCGCGCGACAGGTCGCCGTTACCGCGACAGAGATAAAGCGACGGCTGGGTGTCCGCCGAAACCGCCTCACCGACACCGAACTCAGCGCCGTCGCCATGGCTATGGCCGAAGCGATTCATGCCACGAATACCCGCCGCCCGAAGCAACTACCGGGCCGGTGACGCTAGTACTGAACCGCCGCCGCGGGTATCGATTGCCGATGCTGCCGGAATTCCTTGGGCGGGCACCCATTCCAGCGGCGGAAGGCCCGAATGAACGATGCCGCATCGGCATAACCCAGCCGCACCGCGACCTGTTCGGTGGTCATATCGGTATTACCGAGTAATTCCTCGGCCAACAGTTGCCGCACCTCGTCGACCAGCGCGCGGAAGGAGGTGCCCTCCTCACTGAGCCTGCGGGCCAGCGTGCGGGAGCTGATGAACAGCTCCGCGGCAACGGCCGCCTGGTCGGGCGGGGCGGCGGGGTTGCGCGCCAACACATCTCGCACCGCGCCCGCGGTGCCCAGCCGGGCCCTGCGGCGTTCCAGCATCTCCCGGCACAGCCGCTCGCAGGTATTGCGCGTCCATTCATCGGCCTGCGGCAACGGAAAATCCAGATAGGCGCTGTCGAAGGCGATGGCATCCGCCGCGGCGCCGAAATCCGGCTCGACACCGAAGATCTCGCGATAACGCGCGGTATCCGCCGGTGCCGGATGCCGATAGGTCACCCGCTCGGCGGGCACGCCCGCGGAGAACAACTCCCTGCCGATGGTCTGGATGCCGGAGGTGATTCGCTCGGCCAGGAACGGCCGCACATCCACCGGCACCTCCGAACCGTCGAATACCAACCTGCTCTGCCGCGGCCCTTCCTCGAAACTCAGGTGGCCGAATACGAACGCCAAATCCAGGTAACCCAGCGCCACCTCGATCACCTGACGCACGGTTGCGCTGGACAGCAGCGCCAAACCCCAAGGGCCGTACAGCGCGATGTGATACCGCCGTCCTGCCTCCGCGCCGAGGCCGGGCTCGTCGCCGAAGCGCCGCAGCAGATTCCGGATGACCGCCACTTCCTGCCGCGCGGTCACCACCGCCGCACCGTCGCACACCATATCGAAGGTCAGTCCCGTCCCGGCCAGCAATTCCGCAGCGCCCATACCGCGCTCCACCGCCAGCTGCGTCATGACATGCACGCTGGAGGTGTTGCGGACCAGATCCCAGTCGAACATGCACATCATCGTGCCTCTAGCACCCGGAACAAACAACATCGCCACGTCCAAAGTGCACAAATTGGCAATTTTCCAGCAATTGCGCTGACCACTTGCCGCCGCCTGCGAGCGACCGCTGCGACCATTCACTACCGGCCTCCCGCATCGTCGATGCCCGTCCGGCTGAATTTCGCCCACCCGACCTCGCGGCACCGCAAACGTGTCCGGACGAACCAGGCGGATGTCACACCTCGATCCCGAACCACGGCACGTCGCCCGGGAGACCCGCCAAGTCGGGGAGACTGCATTTCATGTCGAACAAACATAATCTCGTCTACTTCGAAAGTCCGTCCATGCGCGGGCTGTATGCCGATATGGAGCAGTGGCAGCAGTCCAATGATCAACGCCTGCTGTCGATCAGCGTTCAGCAGGATGGCGGCAACTACTGTTGCATCGCCCTCACCAATCCGGCCGAGGTCGTGATCACCAGCGTCGACGGACATCATCACGCCAGCGTCAGCCGGTTCGGGCTGTTGGCCGTCGATACTCAACAGTGAGTGCACGGGTCGATCCGCAGCGGTCGACCCGCCGGAACGAGCCGCGGTCTGCGGCAACCATGAGAACCGCTGTGCCATAGACCATCCCATGGTCGGGGCGTCCGCTCCTATCGAGCGCGCACCCAGGATTCGTTACCCGTCCGACTGCCGGAAACGGTTCCACCCCAAGGCGATATCGCGACGCCCAGCCCCTCGCGACCGCACCGGATGCCGTCGAGGTCCGCGGCATCCGGATGTCAAGGGATTTCAGGCGGGCTTAACGACACGGCGAATTCACAGCATTCCCACCGCGATTCGCGTACTCTCTACACGAGTTCGATCGCGTATCGGTCATTTGTTTGCAACTATCGGATAACAGGCAGCTCAGCGGTGCTCGGCGCGCTGGCGAGGTCTTACATGTCTATCGAGGTCATTCCTGATGCGCACAGGGGTGCATGCGCATAGTGATGCGCGGTGCCGGGCAATCCGCCACCAGTACAGCGGGCCCAGCTATGCCGAGCGAGTGCGGCATGAGCGGTAGGCCGGTTGACAGCAACGCCGCGGGACCGGGCCCGACCACATGCGCGCGGCGCGACGGTCTCACCACTACCGGCCCGATCACAAACTGGCACAACGCGTTCCGAAGATTCGGCGGGCGCACCGGCATGCTCAGCGGCCCGCCGTTGATCGAGATCAGAGAGCCGGGCCGCGCGGCTCGCAGTCTGATGCTCACCGGTCCGGTGGTCTTCGGCAGCGGCCGCAACGGCGAATCCCTCGCCGACGCAACGGTTTCGCCGCGACATCTGCGGTTGGTGCCGAGTCCCACCGCGCTGTCGGTGGTCGATCTCGGCAGCCGCGACGGCACCACGGTGAACGACGCCCCACTCACCGGACGAATGGCGCTGACGTCGGGTGACCGAATCCGGCTCGGCAGCACGGATATCGTCGTGCTGTACGCCCCGGCGACGGATCCGCAGGGACGCGAGGACACCCAACCCCAAAAGCCGGTCGGCACAAGCACATCCCCGGCCGCCGATCCCCCACCATCCCGGCCGATCTCGATCGCCAACCGGATACTCGGCATCGATCCGACCGGCACCCGCAATCTGTTCCCGGCGTCCACCGAGCTGCCGAGCCGACTGCCCGCATCGCTGTGGCCGCTGGTACGAATCGTGAGCATCGCCGCGTACATCGAGGTGGTCGTCGCGATGTTCTTCGCGCCCGCCGAGGGCTTGTTCATCTTCTTCGGCGTGGTGGTGCCGCTGCTGCCGGGACTGTTCCTGATCGCGCCCGGCGGATGGCGCAACAGCTGCCCGCTGGCCGCGATGAACCAGATCCCACGGGCGTTGCGCTTCACGCGCGGGCACAGTCCGCCCCGATGGCTTTCCGCCCGAAGCTATTTGGTCGCGATGACGCTGTTCTTCGGTATCGCGGGCGCGCGGCTGGCCGGCCTGGACCGCAACGGCGCGGCCTCCGGTATCGTGCTGCTGCTGATCGGTGTTTCCGCGTTCACGGGTGGTGTGCTGTTCAAGGGAAAGAGCGGCTGGTGCAGCAGTATCTGCCCGCTGTTCCCGCTACAGCGCGTCTACGGGCAGACGCCGTTCGTGACGGTGCCCAACGCGCATTGCAAACCGTGTGTCGGCTGCGCCAAGAACTGTTTCGACCTCAAACCGCGCGCCGCCTACCAGGCGGATCTGGCCGACCCCGATGTGGCGTGGAGCGCGCCGCGCAAGCTGTTCGCGGCCGCGCTGCCCGGCTTCGTGCTCGGCTTCTTCACCCTCACCGGACACCTCGAAACAAGTGTGGCACACCGATATTCGGTGCTGGCGCTGTTCATGCTCGTCGCCGTCGGACTGTTCTTCGCCCTCGATGCGATGACATCGCTGAGCACCGTGATGGTCAGCGTCTGCTACGCGGCGGTGGCGCTCAATATCTTCTACTGGTTCGCCGGAGTGACTCTGGCGCGGTCGTTCTCGATGATCACCGGCCTGAACGCGCCGTGGCTGCGCTGGCCGATCAGCGCCGTGATCCTGCTCGCGACGATCCTCTGGATAGCCAGAACCCGGGTGGTGGAACTGCAATTCGCGTTGAGCACGGGCGCCCGCACCGAGCCGGTGCTGCTCCCATTCCCGAAGCGGCGGTCCGAGGATGCCGGAAACCCGAGCGAGCCAACGGTTTCGGTCACCTTCGAACCGAGCGGCGCCGAGGTCGCGGGCGATACCGGAATGAGCCTGCTCGATATCGCCGAGCGCGGCGAACAGCCGATCGAGGCCGGCTGCCGGATGGGCATATGCGGCGCCGATCCGGTCGCGGTGCTCGACGGTATGGCGTGCCTGTCCCCACCCGGACAGGATGAGCGGAATACCTTGCGGCGGCTGGGATTCGGCAACGATGTCCGGATGGCCTGTTGTGCCCGGATCGGCAGCGGAAAGGTCAAGGTCGCGCTGGCGCCGCAGCCGCGGCGCGGAAACGCCGCCAGGCCACGGCGATTCGACCGGTCCATCGTCAGCGTCGCGGTGATCGGCAACGGTATCGCCGGGATGACCGCCGCCGACTTCCTCCGGCGCGGCCACCCGGACTGCGAAATCCACCTCGTCGGCCGGGAATCGCACGCCTTCTACAATCGGATGGGCATCTCGCGGCTGATGTACGGACGCTCGGCCATGCAGGGCCTGTATCTGTTGCCCGAGCAGTGGTGCGACGACCACCAGGTCACCGCCTGGCTGAATACCCTTGCCACCAGCATCGATACATCCGCCCGCCGGGTCTTCCTCGGCACCGGCGACGCACTGCCCTACGACCGGCTGATCCTGGCCATGGGCGCGAGCAGCGCGCTGCCGCCGATCGAAGGTCTCTCGCGGCCCGGCTGTTTCACGCTCCGCGAGGCGGGCGATGCACTGTGGATCCGCTCCTATGTGCAGCAATTCCATTGCGACCGTGCGGTTGTCGCGGGCGGCGGACCGCTCGGGCTGGAGGCCGCCTACGCCCTGCATGAGCTCGGCTTGCAGGTCACCGTGCTGGAGCGCGGGGATCGGCTGCTGCGCAAACAGCTCGACGCGCGCTGCTCGCAGCTGGTGCGGGAACATTTCGCCAGGATCGGGATCCAGGTGCTGCACCGCGCCGAAACCATCACCGTCACCGGCGATCCCGCGGTGCGCGGCGTGATCCTGCGGGACGATCGCCGACTCGACTGCGATATCTTCCTGACCGCCACCGGGATTCGGCCCAATATCGAGTTGGCCCGGGCCGCCGGTGTGCCCGTCGAGCGCGGTGTGCTGGTCGACGACCGGATGCGCACCGGCATACGCGACGTGTACGCCGCGGGCGATGTCGCCGAACATCGCGGTCAGGTGCTCGGGCTGTGGCCGATCGCGGCGGAACAGGCGCAGATCGCCGCCGAGAACGCGCTCGGCGGCAACCGGTCGCACACCGAATCGCTGCCCGCGATGCTGCTGAAAGGCGTTGGGCTGGAACTGTTCGCCACCGGACGGGTGGAACCGGAAACCGGCGACGAGCTGATCGTCCTCGACCAGCCGGAGTCCTACCGCCGGCTGATCCTGTCCGAAGGGCGGGTCGTCGGCGCCACCGTACTCGGCCACCATCCCGGCGATCTGGCGGCGGCACAGCAGGCCATCGCCCTCCGGACTCCGATCCCGGCCACCGCGTTCTCGGCGCTGCGCGCCGGAGACTGGTCCGCGCTCGGATAAGCGCGATGCTACCGCGGTACTACCATGGTGGCATGAAGATCTCCGTCAGCCTTCCCGACGACCGAGTGACCGAACTGATCAAGGCACAACCCAACGTGAGCGAGTTCCTGTACCGCGCCGCGCGACGGATGCTGGTCGCCGAGGAACTGGCCGCGCTCGCCCCGGACACCGAGGCGAAGGCGTTTGCCGAGGCGGCCGAAGCCTCGGCGTCGACGGCGTGGGCCGCCGATGAGTGAACCCGCGGTCCAAGGCGAAATTTGGACACTGCGCGGGATAAAGAATCGCGTGCACACCGTCGTGGTTCTCGATTCGGTGCCGCAGGTGGTGCGCGGTGGCCTGATCGCGGTCGCGATGGTGATCCCGGCGCGTGAAGCGCCCAACCCCCGTGCGTTGCTGACGGTCCCGATCACCGGCACCGAGGACGCCGTTGCGGTGTTCCGCCTCGGCACATTCAGCGCCGCACTGTTCATCGAGAAGGTGGGGATGCTCGATCCGGCGACGCTGGACAACGTCCGGATGGCGCTGCGAGCGCGGTTCGATCTGTAAGGCCGCGAACCTTCATCGATTCGCCGGGAGCCGGGTCAGGGTGATCGCCGGGCTGTCGGTGCCAGGCCCTATCGTTTCGATCTGTCGGTGTCGGGTGGATGGAGGGGGTCGCGGCCATGGGTAAGAATCGGCGGCATCGGGCGGCCGCGCAGCGGGCTCGGGCGGGCGGCGGGCCCGCGGATCCGGCGCTCATCGAGGCGGCGACCGCGGAGCAGATCGAATACGCGATTCTCGCGGGCGCCATGGAGTCCGCGCGCGGAAATCCGCGCGCCGCACAACATTTCGCGACGGAACTGGCCGGACGCGGACCGCTCACACCGGAGCTGGAGCGGGGTGTGGATCTGGCCGCCCGGCACCTCATCACCGAGACATACAAGAACGGGTGGCTGCCCGGGGATATCCATCAGGCGGCCCTGCGGCACGTCGACGAGTTCGCGGTCGGCTATCTGATCGACACCATCGCCGCTCATATCGAGCAGTTCGCTCCCGAAACAGTTGATGCGACGTGGGTTTCGCAGCTCACGGAGATGGGGGCCGCGCGCTGGTGGTCGCCCGAAGCTCCCCATCTGGGTCAATGGGCGGGTAAACAGCTGCTGATCCCGGCCGAAGCGCTGACCACGGTAATCGAGGCGCTGGCCCTACTCTTCCGATTCCCGGAGCTGGCACTCATCCGGCCTTTGCCCGGTACCGCGCAACCACCTACCGCACCGCATCGCGCCGTCGACGAGAAGGTACTGGGCCGAGTTCGGGGTTTGCTCGCGAAGGCGGAGTCCACCGACTTCCCGGACGAGGCCGAGACCTTGTCGGCGAAGGCGCAGGAACTCATGACGAAATACGCGATCGACCGCGCGTTGATCGATGCCGAGACCAGCGCGCCCGATCTGCCGGGCGCGCGCAGGCTTTGGTTGCAGACCCCGTATGTCGACGCCAAGGCCCTCCTCGTCGACGCGGTCGCCGAGGCCAACCGTTGCCGCGCGATCTTCTTCGCCGAATGGGGCTTCGTGACCATCGTCGGCGATGAAGGCGATCTCGATGTCGTCGAGCTGTTGACGACATCGTTGCTCGTCCAGGCGACCAGAGCGATGATCGCCAGCGGGAGTGACACCGGACGCGACAGCCATTCCCGCAGCCGGTCATTCCGCAAATCGTTCCTTATCGCCTACGCCACCCGCATCGGCGAGCGACTGAGCAGGATCAACGAGGACACGATCGCGAAATCCGCCGAGCCCGAACGCTTGTTGCCGGTCCTGGCGTCCCACCAACTGAAGGTGGACGACGCCTTCGACGCCCTGTTCCCCACGGTCGCGGCGGCGCGCGTCTCGGCGGGCAGCGCCGCGGGCTGGGCGGCGGGTCGCGAAGCCGCCGACCGTGCCCAGCTGGTGGCCCGGCGCCCGGTCGGAAAGCAACGCGGGTAATACGATCATTCCGCACAGACGGACATCCGCGTCCAACGTCAACGACATACGCGCTGAGGAGTTCGCCATGTCCTATATCGTCGACTTCGATACCGTATCGACCGTCGGTCTGGAATCCTCGCCGGTCGCGGCCGCGCTCGCCGGTTTGCGGGCGAACGAGGCCCGATACTTCAAGAACAAATACGATCACGTCTTCACGGTGGAACCCGCGAGCGAGGCCCGGACGACCATTGATTGGGTGAACCACATCCTCGAGAAAGAACGCGGCATCGTCATCTCCGCACGCCCGCTCGAGGCCACGGCCTTCCAGGTCGAGAACATCCGGATCGCCTACGTCTTCTACGAAAGCGGCCTCTCGATCAACGTGATGTACACCCTCGACGATGCCAAGAAACGCGCGGTCGGATTCAAACTCTCCGACGGTATGGAAATCCCCGCCGAACTCGCGTCGTTCAAGTTCGCCAGGCAGAAGTCGAAGCTGGCCGGAACCATTCGCGGGTCCTACTTCGTCATCAAGAACGAATACTGACCGGAGTGTCGGCAGGCTCGAACCGGCGTACCGTTTATGCAGGTACACGACCGTTTGTAGCGGCGTCGGGCGAGTGAAGGGTGGCTACGGTGACACTCGACCGGAAACAGATCACCAGGTTCATCGACGATGGATTCATCCGTCTGGAAGCGGTCTTCTCTCGCACGATCGCTCAGCAGTGTGTGGAAACCATCTGGCCCGACACCGGCTGCGATCCGAACAATCCGGTGACCTGGACGAAGCCGCTGGTGCGATTACCCGGATACGACACCGAACCATTCCGCACCGCCGCCCGAATGCCCGTGCTAGAGCAGGCTTTCGACCAATTGGTTGGTCACGGCCGATGGGTGCGCAGGTCCGGGTTCGGGGCCATTCCGGTTCGCTTTCCGCATCCCGATCCGCCGCACGATGATTACTGGCACTTCGAGGGCAGTTATCTACCTGAGGGCTGGACAGGTCATTCGTTCACCAATTACCGTTCCCGGGCCAGGGCACTGTTCATGCTCGTATTGTTCACCGACGTCACCGATCTCGACGCCCCCACCCGGATTCGTGTCGGCTCCCACCTGGCCGTACCCGGCCGCCTGTATCGCTACGGCGATACAGGCATCGATGCCACCCGAATCGACGAGACCGGAATTCTGGACGCCACCAACGATTTACCGGTCGTGCACGCCACCGGCCACGCGGGCGATATCTACCTGTGTCATCCATTCTTGATCCACGCCGCCCAAGCGCACCGCGGCAGCACGCCGCGCTTCATCGCCACACCGACGCTGGAACCGGCGGTGCCGCTGGATATCGACCGCGCCCACTCACCCGTCGAAGCCGCCATCAGACTCGGGCTCGACTCGCGGTGGGCGCCCGCCGGGGACTCCCGGAGCCCAGATGCGGTGCGCCCATAGGCATCTCGGCGCAAGACTGCACCAATCCTATCGATGGGTCAGTCGCGCGGTGAGCCAATCCACCGAGGGCGCGCCGGCGAGGACGGCGGCGAGGTTATGTCCGCTGGCCGAGGCACCGAGCGCCGGTGGCAGCACCGGCGTGTCGATATCGGTCTCGGTGACATCCGCCCCACCCGCACGCCATCTGGCGCCGAGGGCGCGGACGCTATCGTTCGGTACCACATCGTCGTTCGGGCTGGACAACAACAGCACCGGTGCCGCGGGCGGGGTGCCGCCGATGACGAGATCATCCAGAACGGACCGGATTCGGGGATCGGATTGCAATGCGTCGGCAATCGTTGTGCCACCGACCGTGTAGCCGGAGGTCGTGCGGAACCCCTCCTGCACTGCGCTGCCGATGACGCACTGTTGTGCGGTACGGCGGACGAATTCGAGACCTTCCTGGTTGAGCAGGGCGGTGATGCGCGGGGCCAGCTCGGGATAGCTCGCGATCAGACCGTTCACGAAGTATCCGTTCACGCCGACGAGGATCTTCCCCTCGTTGAACCGTAGGGCGGCGACGGGATCACCGGTCGGCGCGCCGGCGACCGTGCCGCGCAGATCGAGTTCGGGCGCGTAATCGCGCGCCTGTTCGGCGGCGGCCGCCGCCGCGCTGCCCCCCTGTGAGTAACCCCAAATCCCAACGGGTGCACCGGGATCGGCGAGGCCGAGCCGGATGGCCGCGCGGGCGGCATCGAGCACGTCGTACGCGGCGGGCCTGGGTTGCAGGTATGGATGCCCGCCGGGCCCTCCCAAACCCTGGTAGTCGGTGATCACCACAGTGATACCGCGGCCGAGCAGGGCGGCGAGATCGAGCAGGGCGTATTCGGCCATCGGAGCCGATGATCCATCCGTCAGCACACCGCTGGACAGCAACTTCGACGGTGCGCAGTTCGCACCGGCGCCGTGCGCGCCGACCGCGAAACTGACCAGTGGGCGCGGGCCCGGCCCCGGCCACGCCACCGCCGGGACCAGCACGGTGCCGGTGACCGCGACCGGCGCGCGGTGCGCGTCCGCACTCGTGTACATCACCTTGCGCGCCTCGGCGATCGGCAGCAATGCGGCGAGCCGGGCGCGCGCGTCCGCCGCGAAAGGTTCGCTGCGCACCACATCTCCACCGCGAGCCCCGGCGACCGGGTTCGGCGGGCGATAGAAGTCCTCCCCTGGATCGGCAACGGCCGATGACGCCGGGCCGAACAATACCGACACCGCCACCAACGCGACCGTCACCACAGCCCCGGCCCCGCGCGAAAAGCGCTTAGACAAAACAACTCCCATTGGTCCGGCTCGGCGCGACACCTCACTCAGCGCCGAGTACACCGCTGACCCCCTTCAAGCCAGCGCCCCAGCGTACTCATGCACGCGGCAGACGCCCTCCGTATTCGGGGCCGGATCCCGTTTCGGCCAAACCCATATCCGCGCTTTAGAGTTGACTCGGATTACGGATCGGACCACGTCGCGCACACGGAGGGGAGCGATGACGACCCCACAACCGCCCCTCGGGGCAGCGACGCGGTTCGGGCATTATCGGCTGGACCGCCTCATCGGCCGCGGCGGGATGGGCGAGGTCTTCGAGGCCTATGACACCGGCAAGGATCGCACCGTCGCGATCAAGGTGCTGCCCGAGCGGCTCGCGCACGATCCGGTCTACCGCGAGCGATTCCGGCGCGAATCGCACGCCGCCGCGCGGCTCAAGGAACCACATGTCATCCCGATCCACGACTACGGCGAGATCGACGGCCGGCTATATCTGGACATGCGACTCGTCGATGGTGTCAGCCTGCGCGCGCTGCTGCGGCCGGACGCCCCACTGGCACCGGAACGGGCGGTGGCGCTCATCCGGCAGATCGCATCCGCGCTCACCGCCGCGCACGCCGACGGCCTGGTCCACCGCGACGTCAAACCCGACAACATCCTGGTCACACCGGACGACTTCGCCTACCTGGCCGACTTCGGGATCGCCTACTCGGGCAACCGTCCGGACCTCACCAACGACGGGACGCCGATCGGGTCGTTCCACTATATGGCGCCGGAACGGTTCGTCTCCGGCACCGTCACACCCGCCGCCGACGTGTACTCCCTGGCTTGCGTCCTATACGAATGCCTCACCGGCACTTGGGCTTATCCCGTCGAGAGCGATGGCGAACTGGTGCGGGCGCATATGTTCGAGCCCGTACCGCGACCGAGCACCGTCCGCGCCGACATACCACCCGCATTCGACGCGGTCGTAGCCCGGGGCATGGCCAAGGATCCGCGAGATCGTTACAGCACGGCGGCCGAACTCGCCGCCGCCGCGCATGCCGCCCTCACGGACACCCCGCCGGTGGCCGAACCCACGCCGGAGTCCGCGCGGACGCATCGGCCCGATGCGCTGACCCAGCCATCGGCACCGACCGTCACCGAATCGCCCGGCGGCACTGTGTTGCCCGGCGGCACCGCATTACCCGGCGGTCCCGAATCACCGCGCGACGCCAAATCACCGGGCGGTGCCAAATCACCCGGCGGCGCCAAATCACCCGGTGACACCACATCATCCGGCGGCACCAAATCACCCGGCAGCACCGAAACACCCGGCAGCACCGAAACACCCGGCGACACCACACCACTCGGCGGCACCAAATCACACGGCGACACCGAAACACGCCGCGACACCACACCACCGGGCGGCACCAAATCACCGCGCGACACCGAGTCGCCCGGCGACACCCCACCACTCGGCGGCACCGAATTACCGGGCGGCGCCAAATCACACGGCGGCACCGAAACACCGCGCGACACCGAATCACCTGGCGGCACCAAACCACCCGGCGGCACCACACCACCCGGCGGCACCAAAGCACCCGGCGGCGCCGAATCACAGCGCGACATCGAATCACCCGGCGGCACCAGTGAATTCGCGAGCCGAGACAACCTCACCGCGCGCACCCCGCGGTACGTGCTGGCACTTGTCGTCACCGTATTCCTCGCCGCCGCAGCCATTTTCGGCGTATGGACGCTGGCGGGCCGACCGGTCGCGGGCACCGCCGTCGCCGACGACACCGCACTGCGCGGCGCCGATATCGATTTGCTCGGCATCGTCGGCCCCGTCGGATACAAGCGCGCCAACTGCGCACACCAGAATCCGGGCGCGTCGGCCATCGCGATCATCTCGTGCACCGCGAACCCGGTCGCCGGGGATCCGGCCGCGCGCTTCTTCCGATTCCGCGGCCCGGACAAACTGCGGAAGTTCTACCGATCGTTCGTCGAGACCTACCGGACCACAAGCTGTCCCGGCGATCCGCCGGGTGCCGATGGACCTTCGATCGTCGACGGCAAGACGGTCGGCAGAAAGGCGTGTTTCGTCGATCGCGCCGACGATCCGAACGTGCCGAAACCGGCGCTCATACTGACCGCCGACGACGGTTCCGCCGCAGCCGTATATACCTGGGCGACACCGGCCGACGCGCCCTTGCGCGATTACATCGCCGCACGGAACGTCTGGCAGTTCGCGACGATGGACGCCCCCCGCGATCCCGACCGGTTCTCCCCGGCGGATCGCGCGGTATTCGCCCAGCTGCCACCCGATTTCGGTCCCGGCAACTGCCTACACACCGAGTTGCAGGCCGGACCGGCGAATGCGCGAGTCGTGTGCAGCACCCGGCTCGGCTATCCGACGGCCGCGTTCTTCGGCTTCCCGGACCACAAATCCGCGACGCGGTTCTATCAAGGCGATCTTGGGCAGTTGGCGGGTCACGCCTGCGACGGTGGCGACGGCCCGGATGCCTTGTGGCTAAAGGATTCCGCTCCCGTCGGCCGCTTCTTCTGCTATCCGGACTACGACACGGACGAGGTGCCGACGACCTGCCTGCTCGCCGTCCACGACGACCGGCTGCTCGGCGTCCTGCTGTGCGCGCTGCGCGCCGACGACGCCGACCCCGGCCCGAAAACCGAGCAGGATCTCCTGCGGTGGTTCCAGCGGAATTTCGGCTGAAACCAAATCCTCGTCGCGGCACACCGGAATTCGGCCGACAGCATCAGCGGCGCAGCGGTGCGCCGACGTGGTGCAGGTGCGTCAATGCCTCGCGGTAAGAGGCGATCAACCCGGTCTCGTGATACGGCACACCGATTTCGGCGCAGTAGTCGCGGACGATCACCTGGGCGTGACGCAGATTCGGCGTCGGCATACTCGGGAACAAGTGATGCTCGATCTGATAATTGAGCCCGCCGAGAACGAGGTCGGTCAACAAGCCGCCCCGGATGTTGCGGGAGGTCAACACCTGACGACGCAGGAAGTCGGGCCGGTCGTCGCCGGTGAGCGTCGGCATCCCCTTGTGGTTCGGGGCGAAGATGCAGCCCATGTACAGGCCGAAAAGCGCCTGGTGCACAACGAGGAACGCGAAGGCCTTGTCGGCGGGCAGCATCACGAACAGCGCGGCCAGGTATGCGACGAAGTGACCGAAGAGCAGCGCACCCTCCCAGCCGCGATGTTTGACCGATCGATTTCTCAGCGCACGCGCACCGGCCACATGGAGATTCAAGCCCTCCAGCATCAACAAGGGGAAGAAAAGGTATGCCTGCGCCCTCCCGATGAGCCGGGCCAGACCACGGCTGGCCCGCGCCTGCCGTTGTGACCAGACCAGAATGTCGGGTGCGACATCGGGGTCGAGTTCCTCGTGATTCGGGTTGGCGTGATGCCGGGTGTGCTTGTCCTGCCACCACCCGTAGGCCAGGCCGATGCCCGCGTTGCCGGCGATTCGGCCCATGAGTTCCGTCGGCCGCCTGCGCCGCAGCACCTGGCGGTGCGCGACGTCGTGCATGACGAGCGCGACCTGAGCGAATGTCACCGCCATGAACGCCGCGACCAGCAGCGTCCACCACGAGTCGCCGACGAGTACGAACGCCGCCCACCCCGCCACGAACGCGATCCCGACGAGACCGAGCCGAACGGCGTAGTAGCCGGGGCGCCGGTCCATCAGCCCGGCATCGGAGACCCGGCGCAACAGGCGGGCGTAATCACCCTCGGCGCCACCACGCCGCGGTGACCGCGAAAATGACTCGGGGACAAGTGTCGTCATATCCCGGAAGCTATCCGCCGAATTCTCAACCGAGGTAACCCCTCGGTATGACACAAAATCGGATCGCGGTGTGCTAGACGACCATTCGTATCCGGCTAGCCGCGCCCCGCGTTGCGGGCGGTGCCGCGGTGAGCGGGCACGGTGGTCGGGTCCTCCGGCCAGGCGTGTTTGGGGTAGCGGCCGCGCAGGTCCGCACGGACCTGGGACCAACCGGTGCGCCAGAAGGATGCCAGATCGGCGGTGATCGCGACGGGGCGTTGGGCGGGCGAGAGCAGGTGCAGTACCACGGGGACCCGGCCATCGGCCAGCCGCGGTGCGTCCGCCCAGCCGAATGCCTCCTGCACCTTGACCGCGAGCACCGGCGGATCGGTCGAGTAGTCGAGCCGGATGCGGCTGCCGGAGGGCACCGGCAAACGTTCGGGCGCCAGATCGTCCAAGCGCGCCGCCTCCGGCCAGGGCAGCAGGCGGCGCAGCGCCTGTCCGGCATCGATGCGTTCGAGGTCGGCGCGGCCGCGGGCGGCGGCCAATTCGGGGCCGAGCCAGGTGTCAGCGGCGGCGAGTAGCGATTCATCGTCGACCGCGGGCCACGGCGCGCCGAGGACGCGGTGCAGGAATTCGAGGCGCTGGCGCAATGCGATCGCGTCCGAATCCCAATGCAGCAGGCCAAGCCCCGTCGAGCTCAGGCCGTGACGCAGGGCAGCACTGAGCAATTCGGGATCAGGGTCACGAATCGGCTTCTCCGACAATACGATCGCCCCCAGTCGTTCGACCCGCCGAGCTATTACATCGCCATCGGTCCACGCCACCTCGTCGACGGTCCGCAGCAGGTTCGACGCGGCCCGCCGGGCCAGCTGCTCATCGGCGACCGCGGCCAACCGGATCCACCCCTCGGACCGGCCCGGATCTCGCGTCGCGACGCCGACCGCCAGCCACTGCGCATCACCCAGCCCGGAGCCGGGCGGCAGCGTCACCGCGGTACCGCCCGCCATGAGATAGCTCGCCGACCCCGGGCCGCGCCGTCGCGCCAGCCGCTCCGGATGAGCCAGTGCGACAACGAAAGCCGGATCGTCGACGCCCTCCGACGCCTCGACCATGCGGGCCAGCCGCTCGACCTCGCGCCGCCAGCGGGCCGGGCGCTCGCGCCGCAGCACCCGCAGACCGGCCGCGAGATCGACTCCGGCGGTGAGGGTTTCGTCGTCGAGGACGGTGACGACCTCGGCGGCGGCCCGCGCACCGACCGTGCGGGCCCCGTCGAGCAACGCCCGAGCCAACCGCGGATGCAACCCGATTTCGGCCATCCGGCGCCCGCGCTCGGTGACCGCACCGTCCGCACTGACTGCCCCCAACGCGCGCAACACATCCCGGCCGGACGCCAACCCACTCGGCGGCGGGGCATCCCACCAGCCGAGACCATGTCCGTCGGCCGTGCCCCAACACGCCAGCTCCAACGCCAACCGGGTGAGGTCCGCCGTCCGGATCTCCGGCTCCGGGTAGGCGGGTAGCGTGCTGTGCTCGTACTCCGGCCAGCATCGCCACACCCGCCCCGCCGCCTCTCGTCCAGCCCGGCCTGCGCGCTGCGCCGCCACGGCGGCCGAAACTCGAACTGTCGCAAGCCCGGACAATCCCCGCCCGCGATCGATGCGCGGCACTCGAGCCAGCCCCGAATCCACGACCGCTCGTACACCGGGCACCGTCAGACTGGATTCCGCCACGGCCGTCGACAACACCACGCGCCGCCGCGGCCCGGGCGATAACGCCGTGTCCTGCTCGGCGGCGGGCAATCGCCCATGCAGCACAACGAGATCCACGTCGATATCGGCCAGAAGCGCTGCCGTCCGGCGGATTTCGGCCGCACCGGGGAGGAAGACCAGCACATCCCCCTCGGTGGCCGCGACCGCGGCCCGGGTGGCGCGCGCCACCTGCGCCTCGACCCGCTCACGTGGCAACGGCGGAACGTAGGTCGTGTCCACCGGATAGGTCCGCCCGTCCACCCGCACCACCGGCGCCGCGCGATCTCCACCCAACAACTCCGAAAGCCGTTCGGCCGCAACGGTCGCCGATGTGGCGAGCACCCGCAGATCCGGCCGCAATCCGGCCCTTGCGTCGAGGAGCAGCGCCAGCAGCAGGTCGGCGTCCAGGTGCCGTTCATGACATTCGTCGAGCACAACCACATCGACCCCCGCCAACTCGGGATCGCCCTGCAACCGGCGCACCAGCAATCCGGAGGTGACGACCTCGACCCTGGTCCCCGGCCCCACGCGCCGATCGCCGCGCACCGAGTACCCGACGGTCTCGCCCACCGATTCCCCCAGCAGAGCGGCCATCCGCCCGGCCGCCGCCCGAGCCGCCAACCGCCGCGGCTCGGCCACCAGCACGCGCCCGGCGGTCCCCGCCGCCAAAGCCAACGGCACCAATGTCGTCTTCCCGGTCCCGGGCGGCGCGACCAGCACCGCGGTCCCCCGCCCGGCCACCGTCTCGACAATATGATCGAGGACGCCGCGGACCGGTAGATCGGGAAATTCGGGAAGTTTCATGACCGACAAGTCTGCGACATCGGCCCCCGTCCGCCCACTCCGGCCGCCTGGATTTCTACCGACCGAGGATCCGGCGCAGCCATCCCCCGCCGCCGGTGTCCGGGTGGCCCTCGCACCATTCGTCCACCGGGACAACGGCTTTCACCTGCTCAATATGCTGGCCGCAGCCGGACCAGGTGGTCTTTCCGCAGCTCTTGCAGCGGACGGGATTACACATCGGTTCTATTCCTTTCGTCGGGCCGGAGTTTCGCCGGTGGTGGCGGCATCACCGAAACGATCACACTGGAGAAGCCGCGCCATCGCGACTCCGAGGAGACGACCATGAAGATCATCGGGCTGGAAGAACATATCGCGACCGAGCGGGTTCTCGACATCTGGCGCACAACCGACCCGCACCTGACCGACCCGGCGCTGCGGCTCACGCTCGGCGGTGTGCTCGGACCCGAAATCGAGGGTCGATTACTCGATCTCGGTGCCGACCGACTGCGCGCGATGGACGAGACCGGCCTCGACGTTCAGGTCCTGTCCCTGACCACGCCGGGTTTATCGGATATGGAGCCGTCCACCGCCCTCGCGCTACAGACCGAGGTGAACGACGCGATCGCCGCGGCCATCCGCGCCAACCCGAACCGCCTCCAGGGCTTCGCCACCCTCGCCACCCAGGTCCCCGCCGCGGCCGCGGACGAATTGCGGCGCGCGGTAACCGAATTGGGGCTCTCCGGTGCCATGCTCTACGGCCGCACCGGCGACCGCCACCTCGATCACCCGGACTTCTGGCCGATTTTCGAGGCCGCGGACGCGTTGCGGGCTCCGCTGTATGTGCATCCGCAGCCGCCACCGGCGCAGGTTCGCGCGTCGTACTACGGCGGATTCGACGAGCTGACCAGCGCGCTGTTCGCCACCGGCGGCATCGGCTGGCACTACGACACCGGCATCGAGATCCTGCGGATGATCGTCGGTGGAGTATTCGACCGCTTCCCGAATCTGCAAGTGATAGCCGGACATTGGGGCGAGGTCGCACTGTTCTACCTCGACCGCCTCGAAATTCTGCACGCCGTGGCGAAACTGCCGCGGCCGATCTCGGATTACTGGCGAACGAATATATCGGTGACACCGGGCGGCATCCTCACCCAGCGATATCTACGCTGGGCCATCGATGTCGTCGGCATCGATCGCATCATGTTCGCCAGCGACTATCCCTACGGATACGCCGGCGGGTCGGCCTGCCGCCGGTTTCTCGCGGAGGCCGATCTCAGCGACACCGACCGCGAAAAGATCGCGTCGGCCAACTGGGAACGCCTCCGCGCCGATATCCGTCGATAGCTGTTCCCGCCGCCGCGAGCAAAGGTCGACGCCGTCGCATTCCGCATCCGCGCGGCGTACCGTTTATGCGGGTAGACGACTCGTGTACCCGCATGCAGAGTGATCAACAGCGAGCGAACCTTCTCCGAAAGGAACAGCCGTGAGTGATACGTTGCAGATCGGTGACGAGCTTGGACTGGGTCAGTCTCTTCAGAACGGCGCATACTCCCTGACCCTGCAGAACGACGGCAACCTGGTGTTGACCGAACCGGGCAACGAGGTGTGGGCCTCCGGTACCCACGGTCGGGATGTCCAGCGAGCCGTCATGCAGGACGATGGCAATTTCGTCCTCTACAAGGCCGACGGCAGCGCCGCCTGGTCCACCGAAACGAATGGCAAGGGCGCCGACCGGCTGACCTTGCAATCGGACCGCAATGTGGTGCTGTACGCGGGTGACAAAGCCGTATGGTCCACCAAGACCGCCACCGACAAACCCATGCCCGAGAGCCGCGCCGACGCGGCGCCCGCGGCGCAACCCCACACCTACACCGTCGAATCGGGTGACACCCTCGAATCGATCGCGGAGCGCGAGCTCGGCGACCGCGCCCGTTTCATGGATATCGTGCGCGCCAACGGGATCAGCGATCCGGACATGATCAATGTCGGGCAGGTCCTGACCATTCCTTGACCGGAGGCCGACACGCCTCGACCGGTTCTACGGTCGAGGCGTGTGGGCAGCGCTCATCTGCGAATCGCCGCGATCACACCCACCATGCCGACCGCCATCAATATGGCCCGCTGCCCGTACGAGAACTGAAAGGTCCGGATAATCGGAATGTAGCGACCGAGGGCATATCGACCAGGGCCGGATATGCCGATTACCACGGCCCCGGCCGCGAACAGCGGCTCGTATTTGACACCCTCCGGAATGAAGAATCCGCCCGCGATGGCGGCACAGTACAGCATTATCGCCGCGGTGACGAATGCGGCGGGCAACACGAGTATGCCCAGCATCATCCCGAGCCCGCCGATGGTTTCCCCGAGACCGACGACGACGGCCAGCCGTCCGGCGTCCTTCGGATAACCCATCTCGGTGAGCTGTTGAGTGGTTGCGGAAAGACCCATACCGCCGAACCAACCGAAGAGTTTTTGCGCACCATGTGCGAAAATCGCCAGCCCGAGCCCGACGCGCGCGAGCAGCAGGGTGATATCGAGCCCGACCGTCCCACTTCCGGGGACCGCGATTTCCGGTACCCGCATGCGAATTTCCGCGGTATTCGATGACAAAGGCACCTCCCGGTCAGATCGAATTCTCCGAACCACCGCGACGAGCAGATATGTCGAGTAGGAGAATAGCATTCGGCTGCCCGGCCGCCGTCGGCTCAGTACCCCGCGGCGGTGAGCCGGTAATCGGCCTCGAGCAGCATCCACCCGCTCAGCTGTACCGAGAGATCGCGGCTCAGGTTCGCGGGCGTCGCGGGCGGAAAGGTTCCGGGATCCTTCGGCGGCGTGACCGCGCGGCTCCAGTCGACCCCGAACAGCGGCAGCCCGTCCACCTCGGCGCGATGTGCCCAGGCCGCCCGCGCGGAGGCGTGCACGATATTCGCCGCGGTGGTGTCGCCCAGGGCCAGCGCGGATTCGGCGAGATATCTGGCGAGGATGCCCATGAACAGCCCGGAGTCGTTGCCGGAGGCCGCGGCGATAACGCCCGCGTCCGTGAGCCGGTGCGCGGTCGCCCGGACGAGTGCCGCCGCGCGGCCGCGATGGTCCGATTCACCTGTGCGCATTGCCAATTCGGTTTCCAGCCCGATGGTGACGCCCTGGCTGTAGGTGTGCACGGTCCGGTCGATGCGACCGCCGGGCTCGTGGATGCCGTCCAGGATCAAGCCGCTGTCGGTGTCGCGCAATCGAGTGTGCAGGAAGTCGGCGAGTTGCCCGGCGCGCGGCAATTCACCCAACCGCGCCATGGCTATTCCGGCCGGGCCGATCGCGGGTGTGTTGTAGAAATCGTCGCCGGAGCGCCAGGGCACCGCACCGGCGGCCGGATTCCAGCCGGCGATCAGGGCGGACCGCAGGTCCCCGATGGCGTCGCCGAACCGCACGCCGAGCAGCCGGTCGGCGCGCTCCAGCGCCAGCACCAGCCACGCCATATCGTCGTAGTACTCGTTGGTCCAGCCGGCGAGATTGCGGGTCCGGATGCCGCGCGCGATGGCGACGACCCGGTCGAGGTGTTCGGGAGTGTGGGCGCGGCATGCTGCGTCCACCGCACAGTCCAGCAGGTGGGCTTGCCACCAGTAGCACCAACGCACGAAGGCCAGGTCCAGCAGGGATGCGGGCCAGACGAGCAGGCCGAGCCGGGTCCGCGGGCGACCCCACAGCGTGCGCACATGTCGCCGCACAATCGCCCGTTCCGCCAGGGCGGCCCGCTGCCCGGCGTCCTCGGGGTCGGCCGATATCCTCCGCGTGATCATCGCGGCCTCTGTCGGCTGCGCCATGGCGGTGAGGACGACCGAGGCACCGGCGGCCATCAGCACACTTCTTCGGCTGACTCTCCTGTTCGGGCGGTCCATCGGCTCGGACTCCCTTTACCGAACAACGATCACCGGAGCCGGAAACCGCACGGCCACATTCTATCCCGCGGTGACCGGCCCGGCGCGCCGGCCGAACCGCCGACGGTCGGATCTCACACCTGTTCGCCGCGTTCGCGGCGGGCGTCGAGATCGCGCTGGCGCGCCTCTTCCTGTCGACGCGCCTCGGCGCGCTGTTGTTCGGCGCGCTCGCGCAGGCCGCGCAGAAACTCCTCGTCGGCCGCCGGATCCTGGGCGACATAGCGACCGGGGCGGTCGTATTCCGCATATCTGGTGGTGGCGCGCGGGCCGGACCCTTCGTGCAGCGGACGGCCGACGAACAACCACAGCAGAGCGCCGACGGTAGGTAGGAAGATGACGACCAGCAGCCACCCCACCTTCGGCAGATGCCGGATACCCGGCTCCGGCGCCGTGATGATGTCGATCAGACAGTAGACCCACAGTGCCAGCGTGAGCAGGCCGATAAACGCGTACGGCATGGAAATCCCCTCGGTGTTCGTGTCGAACTTTCTCGCCGTAGCGCCGAGTCGACAGCAGGCATGAGGCTACCGACCCGCCGAACCGGCCACAAGTTCGATTAATCCCACCGGTGGAGGGTGTAATGGACGCGAACACCGCCCGCGGTGACCCGGAATGTATGACCGATCTCGTTGGCCTTGGATACCAATAGCCCGCAGACTTCCGCCTCATCCTTTCCGGCGACAACGGCGTCCTTGGCGTATGCCTCCAGGGTTTTGCGAATCTCATGCAGGTCGGCGGCGAGAAATTCGGGAAAGAATCCCGCGCCGTTCGTGTACGCCGTATCCGTCGCACCGGCGAGAGCGAACAGCACTGCCTGTTCGCGGGCGGTGCGGTCGACCTCGACGTGCCAGGTCGCCGGGTGTGGGATCACGGCCGTCACCTCCCGGAATTCTCCCGGGCGCAGGCGCCACTGGGTGGGCGGTGAGCCGTTCACGTAGACGTACCAGGTCACCGGATTGCGCTTCTGCGGGGTGTCCCACTGCACGATCGGGGGCGCGTCCGGATGTACGGCTGTCACCATCGCGCCGTAGTTGGCATTCTCCCGGGGCACCGCGAATTCGATGCGTTCCGCGTTCGGAAGGACGGTGCGCGCGAATTTCTCCCAGGTCATCACCACCGGCTCGGCGTCGAGATCGATTGTGCCCCTGCGCTTCTTCGCGGGTACGAGGTGGCCGAAGACTCCGCCCGGCGGCGGCGTGTCCTTTGTCGCGGACCAGATCGGGCACACGTCGGCGAGTTTCGCGAAGCGGCGCTCCAACGATCCGGCGGCACGCAGTTCGGCGATGACTCGCTCGGCGCGCGCGATCATCGCCGCTGTCGGCGCGGCGGTGGGCCGACGGTATTGCAGCGGGTGCATTTTTTCCGCGAACCGCGCTTTGACGCTGTCGTAGGGCAGTCCGTCGGCGAGATCGCGCAGCAGGGTGCCGATCATTCCGCTCTTGACATGACAGTATCCGGCGGGTGCGGTCGCGGCGGCCGACCAGATGAGGTTGTCGCGTCGCCGCTGCGCGGCCTCGCCGCGCCCGCCGGCGGTGTCGATCCTGTTGTGCAGTGCCAGCAGCCAGGATCCGGCGCCGAGTATCGCGTCCGAGCGATACAGCTGCTCCGTACGCAGCAGGGCCACAGCCTTTTTCACGACGTGGTGCGGAAATTCGGCGAGTGCGCGGGCGAGCGTTTCCCGGTCGGCGTTTTTCGCGGCGATGTACTGTCCGGTCGTGGCGAGCGCCGAGGGGGTGTGCACCTGATGCTCGGGCGCGACGACGGCGAGGTGGGTCCACAGCCCGCGTTCGGGAAATCCCCAACTCGTTGCGCTGGAGCGGAATACGGAGATGATGGGCCGCCGTTCGACCTCGTCCGCGATCGCCGCGATGGCCCTCGCGTATTGGGGCGGCGCATCTTTCGCCGACCACAGCGCCGAGGTCGCCTTCCCCTTGGCATCGACGACTACGAGCCCGCCGTAACGCTTCATGAACGCGCGGCACGTGCCGCAGGTGTTCTCCGCGGCCAATTCCGGTGTGAGCGCGGCGAGGAACATGTCGTACAGCCCTCGGCCACCGACGGAGAACAGCGGCGTCCCCACCGCGGCGAGCGCCAGGAACCGGCGCTGAACACCGGCCAGCAGCTCGTCGTATCGGTCGTCGGCGGATGGCGCGGCGCTCTCTGCCGCAAGCATGTTCATGGCGAATACCCCCTCGTCTCGATGGCTGGCCCCGCCTTCAACGTTCGACCGACACCCGTGATTATCGAATCGAGTTGCCGCTCACGCGATTTCGGACGCGAAGTCGAGGAAGCCCCGGGGTGTAGCCTACCCCGGGGCCTCGGGGGCCGCCCAATTGCGGGACACCGACACGTTTAAGAACGGAATGAGTTTCAGGCTAACGTGGCGCTCTTCGATTGAGCTACGGCCGATCGGTGGCTCGGCCGGCGGGAGTTGAACCCGCAACCTCCACGCTGACAATCCGTCCTCTCGATTCGGCGTTCGGCGGCGAATGCTGAAGCTGGAGCGATAATGTGAATTTGCGGGCGGCGGCGCCTCTACCGATTGGGCTACCCCGCCGCGTGTGGCGGGAGGAGGATTCGAACCTCCACTGTGCCGCTGTGCCTTGTCACATTGAACTTCTGATTCAGCTTGCGCTCTTGCGCACTGCCGACTTTAGCCGGTGCCGTGGGCTCAGCCAAACAAATATCCGAAGACGTCCGCGCCGACCTTGTGCTGGGTGATCTCCGCGTTGTTGGCCTCCTCGCGCGCGAATTTCACCGCCTGGGCAAGCTTTTCGACGCGCTCGGTGAGCTCGTTGACGCGCTTGGCCGGCAGCGCGCCGGAGAACTTGATGGTGCGCCAATAACCGACGACCACATCCTCGTGATACACCTCGACCTGCGCCGGATGCTTCTCCGTCGCTTCGGCTTTCACATGGTTGCGCGGAATCTTCTTGGTGCGCACCGTCTGTACCGGCTCGGTGGCGTAGCAGTCCGCGGCGGCGTCGTACTCCCAGGACTCCGCGGCGTCCAGCACCGGCAGCTTGCGCACGAAGGTGTGCAGATCCACCAGCTGCTTCTCCAGGAACAACAGGTAGGTGATGGGCGCGTTCGCGATCAGGGTGCGGCCGTCGACCACCACGTCGGCGGTGGCGGTGCAGTTCGCCCAATCCTTGGTGGCGACAACGATTTTCGCGCAGCGGAGCCCCCGCACCCACCGGCATGTTACGGCTGCCGATTCTGGACAATCGGCGATATCGCGGCAATGATCTCCGGGTTGGTTCCGTTCGATTCGGGGGTTCGATACTCGATGTCCTTGTTGGGAAGGTGCGCGGTGGCCACGGTGACTCCGGCCATGGTGGCGCTGATGGTCGCGGGCGCCGGGACAGCGCACGCGGCCGGTGACCTCTACGGCGCGATCGCCGTCGCGTACTCGTACAACCACAGCGCACCGTTCAGTCATTTCACCGGGGTCGGCGAGGCGGTCGACTATCCAACGCAAGAAGCCGCGAACCAGGCCGCGACGCAGGCGTGCCGAGGCGAGCGATGCGGCGTTATCGTGCTCGTCCACAACGAGTGCGGCGCGGTCGCCGAATACGACGCGTGGGCGGCATGGACGAACTCCGTTCAGCCCGTCTACTCGTGGGGAAAGGGCGCGACGGCCGCCGCCGCGAAGCAGGCCGCGATGGATATGGGAAATCAAGGCCTGACGGCGCCCAGCACGGCCGCGCTGTTCACGGTCGGCCTCGCCCGAATCGACAAGCCGCTGTTCGTCCTCGACACCATCTGCACCGCGAACGCCGGTTGAGTCCGGAAGCCCGGTCGTCGTGGATGATCGCGGTGGCGGGCGCTGAGGACGGAGGTTCGTGTGGGTGAGTTGATCGTCGGTATCGATATCGGCACGACGGCTGTGAAGGTGGCGCTGTTCACCGGCCGTCACGAGCTCATCGACGCCCATGTCACCGAGCATCCGATGACCCGCGGCAAGCCGAGTTGGGCCGAACAGGATCCGCGGGACTGGTGGCAGGGCTGCCTGCGCGGCATCGACGCGGTGACGGCGGGCGCCGCGGCCGGGGCGGTGGGCGCGGTCGGTGTCACCAGTCAGGTCAACACCCACGTATTCGTCGACGCTCGGTTGCGCCCGCTGCTGCCCGCCATCACCTGGCAGGACCAGCGCTGCGCGGAGATCGCGCGCGAGTTGAACCGTACCGTCACCGCCGAGCGAAGGCATGAGATCTGGGGTAGGCCATACGCTTTCGACGCGTCCGGGCTGATACCCCGCGCACTGTGGGTGGCGCGGAACGCGCCGGATACCTGGCGGGCCACCCGCTGGGTGCTGAGCCCGAAGGATTACGTCAACGCGCTGCTCACCGGGGAGATCGCCAGCGATGCGATGTCATCGATCGGGCTTGTCGACACCGACGGCATCGGCTACCTCGACGCGGCGGTCGCACTCGTGGACGGCCTCGGCGACCGGCTGCCACCGCTCGCCCGCCCGACCGATACCGTGGGGCGGACAGGTCTGCCCGGGCTCGCCTGCCATGCGGCGGTCGGCACCATGGACGCGCTCAGCGAGATGCACGCCGCAGGCCTGACCACGCCGGGCCGGGGGATGATCTCTTGCGGCACTTCACTTGTCGTCGCCGGGGCGGCCGAACTGTCCATGCCCGCCAAGGGCATCGTCACCTTCCCGCCCGTCGACGGCCTGCGCATTCACGCCGGGCCGACGCAGGCCGGTGGAGACGCGCTGCGCTGGTGGGCCCGCGCCGGCAGACAACCGATCCAGCAGGTGCTCGCCGATGCGGCCGCGGTCGCGCCCGGCGGATCCGGTGTCGTGTTCACACCGCACCTCATGGGCGAACGAGCACCGCTGTGGGATCCGGATGTGCGGGGCGGTTTCCTGGGGCTCAGCACCGCCACCACCCACGCCGAGTTGGGCAGAGCGGTCCTCGAAGGCGTCGCCATGTCCGGTCGGCAGGTGCTGGCCGAGGTCGAGTCGGCATGCGGAAAACCCTTGGACCCCATCACTTTTTCCGGTGGCGGCGCCAACAGCGAACTGTGGGCGCAGATTTTCGCCGACGTGCTCGGCCGCCCGCTGCACCGGCTGGCCACCCGCGACTACAGCGCCGTCCTCGGCGCGGCGCTGTTCGGCGGCATCGGCGCCGGAATCCGGCCCGACCGGACCGCCCCGCCGATCGACCGGATATTCACCCCCGATCCCGGCCACACCCGGCGATTGGACCCGCTGTTCGAGATCTACCAGGACTCCTATCCCGCGCTGCGCGAAGTCCACGCGAAACTCGAAAAGTGGCGCTCCGCAACGTCATAGGTGGATCGACTCGGGCGAGAAAACGTGCGAGCACCGCCTCGCGTGGACCTCTTTCCGATAAACGCGACAATATCTACGAATATCCCGCGGCCGAGCGCACTGTCCCGAACGACTGGGCCACACCGAGTGGCGATCCGTCCACATATTCATTGGTGCCATTTCCAACAGTGCGACCCGTTGACAAATACCGCGCCGTATGGCCTCCGACGTCCGAACCACTATCCGCCGGAACGATTTTCAAAATCCACGAAGCGTGTATATGATCGGTGCGGCGGGCCGTGGATCACCGGCCGTGCACGAAAATCCGGGAATGCGAGGAGGCTTTATGGCGGGACCGGAATTCGCGACGCTGCGCGAACAGGTGGCCGCGTTGCGGGCCAAGGCGATTTCGGCCACCGAATTGCTGGAGCTGACCATCGCGCGGATCGAGAAGTTCGACGACAAGGTCAATGCTGTCGTGGTGCGGGATTTCGATCGCGCCCGCGCCGCCGCGAAACAAGCCGACATGGCGCTGGCCCGCGGTGAATTCGCGCCGCTGCTCGGTGTTCCGGTGGCGGTGAAGGAATCGCTCAATGTGGCGGGCCTGCCGACCACGTGGGGGTATCCGGATGCGAAGGGTTGGCTGCCCGCCGAGGACGCGGCGCTGGTGACGCGGGTCAAGGATGCGGGCGGTGTCATCATCGGCAAGACCAATGTGCCTCGCTCCCTGCATGATTGGCAGTCCTACAACGACATCTACGGCACGACCAACAACCCATGGGACCTGACGCGCTCGCCCGGCGGCTCCTCGGGTGGTTCGTCGGCCGCGCTCGCGGCGGGCTACGTCTCGCTCGCACTCGGCTCCGATATCGGCGGATCACTGCGGGTGCCTGCGCATTTCTGCGGCATCTTCGCCCACAAACCCTCGCGGACGCTGCTGCCGGGACGTGGAAATACGCCGCCCCGGACACCCGCGCTGCCCGCCCCGCAGGATCTCCCCGTGGTCGGGGCCATGACGCGCAGCGCCGCCGACCTGACCATGGCGACCCTGCTACTCGCCGGTCCCGACGAGGTGGAGGCGGTGGCGTACCAGCTGGCGCTGCCGCGACCGCGCGGCGCCGAATTCGGCGACTTCCGGGTGCTGATCGTCGACACCCACCCGCTGCTGCCGACAGCGACCGTCATCCGCGACGGTTTCGACCGGATCGCGCGAGGGCTGGAAAGAGCGGGCGCCACCGTCGCCAGGCACAGCGAACTGCTGCCCGACCTCACACTGACGGCGAAAACCTATCTGACACTGCTGCTCTCGCAATTCGGCGCGGATCTGCCGGTCGACGCCTATCGAATGCGCCAGACCGCCGCCGCCGAAATTCCGCCGGACGACGAGACGCTGGCGGCGGTCATGGGCCGAGCGTTCGTGGCCAGCCACGGCGACTGGATCAAGGCGGATCGGATCCGCACCGGACTCGCCGCCGAATGGCGACGCCTGTTCGGCGAATTCGACGTGGTGCTGTGCCCGGTCACGCCGACACCGGCCTTCCCCCATGACCATTCGGATATGCACACTCGCACGATCGAAATCGACGGCACCACATACCCATACAATTACCACCTCGTCTGGGCGAGCATCGCGACGCTCATCGGGCTACCGGCCACCGCCGCACCGATCGGCCACACCCCCGAAGGCCTCCCCTACGGCATGCAGATCATCGGCCCCTACCTCGAAGACCACACCACGCTGCGATTCGCGGAACTCGTGGAGCAGGAATTCGGCAGTTTCACCCCACCACCCGGCTTCGCGTAACAGCCGAAGGCGCGCAGCATCCATCGGCAAATCCCGACGACACCCCGAAAGCCACGCACATCAGGAATTGAAAATGTGCTGCGCCGCAACAGTTTCGCTCTGACGACCGTCCCATAAGCGACATGAGGAGCACGACGAATGGGCGATCCGTCGCCCTACTTTCGTGGTGTTGTCAACATCGCAGTCTGTTGACAACCGCCGCAAAATGCGCCCTCACCAAAGGCAAATCACTATCTGCTGGAACGATTTTCAAAATTCTCGACGTGCGCATAGACTGCCATCCGGCACGGCGAGGTGCCTCGGCCACAAGCTCCCGGTGTACGAACCCGGGGGGAATTCAAGGAGATTTTATGCCTGGAATGGAATTCGCGACCCTACGTGATCAAGTGGCCGCGTTGCAGGCCAAGGCGATTTCGGCCACCGAATTGCTGGAGCTGACCATCGCGCGGATCGAGAAGTTCGACGACAAGGTCAATGCCGTCGTGGTGCGGGATTTCGACCGCGCCCGCGCCGCCGCGAAACAAGCCGACACGGCGCTGGCGCGCGGTGAATTCGCGCCGCTGCTCGGCGTTCCGGTGGCGGTGAAGGAATCGTTCAACGTCGCGGGCCTGCCGACCACCTGGGGTTTTCCCGATGCGGAAGGTTGGCTGCCCGCCGAGGACGCCGTACTGGTGACCCGGGTCAAGGATGCGGGTGGCGTCGTCATCGGCAAGACCAATGTGCCACGCGCCCTGAACGACTGGCAGTCCTACAACGACATCTACGGCACGACCAGCAACCCGTGGGACCTGACGCGCTCGCCCGGTGGCTCGTCCGGCGGTTCATCGGCCGCGCTCGCGGCGGGTTACGTCTCGCTCGCACTCGGCTCCGACCTCGCCGGATCGCTGCGGATACCAGCGCATTTCTGTGGTGTCTACGCCCACAAGCCGTCACTGCCCCTGCTGCCGGGTCGCGGAAATACGCCGCCTCGCACGCCTACGCTCCCGGCTCGGCCCGACCTCGCCGTGGTCGGCCCCATGACGCGCAGCGCGGCCGACCTGACCCTGGCGACCCTGCTACTCGCCGGCCCCGACGAGGTGGAGTCGGTCGCCTACCAGCTGGCGCTGCGGCCGCCGCGCGGCGAGGAGTTGCGCGACTATCGGGTACTGGTCATCGATAGCCATCCACTGGTGCCGACCGGGACCGTCATCCGCGACGGACTCGATCGGATCGCGCGGGGACTGGAAAAGGCGGGCGCCACCGTCGCCAGGCACAGCGAACTGCTGCCCGACCTCACACTGACCGCGAAAACCTATCTGGCCCTACTGGTCTCGCAGTTCAGTGCGGAAGTGCCCTCCGACGTCTACCGGGCGGCCCAGGCCACCGTCGCCGCTATTCCGCCGAGCAACGACCCCTTGGAGTCAATCATCCGCGGCCCCTTCGTGGCCAGCCACGGCGATTGGGTCGCCAGCCACGGTGATTGGATCAAGGCAGACCGGGTCCGCGTCGACCTCGCCGACCAATGGCGACGCCTGTTCGGTGAATTCGATGTGGTGCTGAGCCCGATCACGCCGACACCGGCCTTCCCCCACGATCATTCGGATCTCGGCACTCGCACACTCGAAATCGACGGCGCCACATACCCTTACGATCACCACATGATCTGGATCAGCGCCGCCACGGCACTCGGGCTGCCGTCGACCGCGGTCCCGATCGGGCACTCCCCGGAAGGACTGCCCTTCGGCATGCAGATCCTCGGCCCCTACCTCGAAGACCACACGACGCTACGGTTCGCGGAACTGATCGAGCAAGAATTCGGCGGATTCACCCCGCCACCCGGTTTCGCGTAACGGCCGATGCCTCAGCGGCCGAGCGCGCGCAACAGGCGCCTGTAATCGGGGTAGCGAGTGAGCAAGAACTTCTCGCGCCAGCGCTCGGCCGCGGCCAGCGTCGCGATCAACATCCGGAACAGTCCGACAGGCAGCGGCGGGAAATAGAGTCCGAGGGCGAATTCGGTTGTTCCGAACGGACTTTCGAGGCAGCGCTGGCGCTGTGGCGCGGCGAGCCGTGGTCCGAATTCGGTGAGGACGCACCGTTCGTCCGAAACCGGTTGCGGTTGACCGAACTCCGTGACATGGCCGTCGAGGAGCTGTTGGCCGCCCGGCTGGCACGCGGGCATCTCGGCCCGACCGTCGCCCGACTTGCGGGCGGCGGTCGGGGAAGCGCGGTATCGCGAACGCCGCTGGGAACTGTTGGCGCTGGGGCTGTGTCGCACCGGACGGCAGGTGCAGGCGCTGGCCGAACTCCGCCGAGTGCGGGACCTGCTCGCCACCGAAATCGGCATCGAACCGGGCCGAGACTGCGCACACTGCAACAGCGCATGCTCACACACGATCCCGACCTCGCCGCCGACTGTCCGCCGATACTGTTGCGAGCCCGGTGATTCCGAACCGAACGGCCTTCAGCGGCCGGAGCCGTTGCCGGTTCGCGGCGCCGACGGTGTGATGTGGTAGCGGCGGCCCCGGATACGGGCGGGCCGGAATCGTACCGCCGGATCGGTTATCACCGTCCAGTCGTCGGAAGTTCCCGCGATCATTCTGATAGTGCTGGAAATAAACACCGCACCTCCCTCATTCGCCCAGATGGACGATTGGGCCGAATTGTTGTTCATAATTGCTCATGCTGTCGTTGAGTGTCTGCATCAGGCGAAAGATCATCGACGGCGGGAATTTCACGCGCGCCACCACTTGCACGGGCTGCCGCATCAAGGGCCTGCCGCTATCGTCGACACCGGGATCGGTGGGCAGATGTACGACGAAATCCAGCGTGAAATCCGTCCGGTTGTACCAGCAGGTGAAACCGTTGGCGTATACCCCGGCGCTCAGCGCCTCGGGCACGATCACCTCGACGTTCACCGGCGGATTCGTCTCGTCCATTACCGAACCTGTCCCCGACGGTCGGAAGGGCCACCCCTGCGGTGACCCTTCCTGTGCACCCGACTATCGGGCGGCCATCCGTGTTTGATGCCGCATCTGGCTCAGCTGCATCTCCCATTGACCGGCCCGGTCTTGTGCCCGGGTGGCCTGGTCGTCGGCTTGTTGAGCCAATTGGTTGGCTTGGTCGGCCTGGTCCTGAGCCGACTGCGCCCGCTGCTGCGACTGGTTGGCCTCGTTCTGCGCCTGCTGGGCCTGATTCTGTGCCCGGTCGGCTTCGTTCTGGGCCTGCTGCGCCTGGTTCTGCGCCTGAATGGCCTGCTGGCGGGCCTGTTGAGCCTGCTGATTGGCCTGGTTCGCCTCACTCTGCGCCATATTCGCCTGATGCTGGACCTGACGCGCCTGCTGCTGTGCCTGACGAGCCAGATTCTGTGCCTGCTGGGCGGATTGACGAGCGCTCTGCGCTTCCAGGCGCGCGTCTTCGACCTGCATTCTGAGCATTTCGATATCCCGGAGACCCGACACGTCCTCGCGCCCGGTTTCGGCTGTCTCTTGTGCCATCTCGACTTCCCCTACCTCGGTGGGTATGTGGTGTCCGCTGCGTCGATGGAGTTGGGACCAGAAAATCATCACTCCACGGTTGATCCGCACGCAAAGCATTGGAAATATTCCCGAAACAATTAAATGCGAATGCACACCCCGTGGTCCGTGATTCGTCCGACCTTTTTCGCAGCACACCTCCGGCAGTTCCCAACGATCAGGACAGACCCCGATCGAGCGGATCCGGCGCCGAACGGCAAACACCGGGCAGCCGGATCCCGTCGAAACCAATTGCGCTTCTTGCATTTTCAACGGTAATTTTTCCGGTGCGCTCGGGCACGCCCCGCCGGTGGTTCTGGGGGCGCACACACCGCACCCCCGGCCCGAGGCCGACGCCGACGAGCCGCTGACCAGGAAGGCTTGCCCGACCGACCGCGTCAGACGGGAGGTCGCCGGTGGACACCGTCGCGGACACCTAGTCGCCGAACCGGTTAACGGCTGCGAAGATCGGCCGCGCGATCACTGCGCCGACCGCCCCCAGTCGCGATCGATGAAGTCTTCTCGATATCGCAGCATTATTTTCCGAAATATATCGATCATTGTCGATCTTGCGCGCACGGAGTTAGTCTCATTCGGAAACCGCTCTGTTTCACGCTCATTCGACCCGCAGTCCTCATCGACCTACCGGGAAGGCGTGTGGCTGTTATGACGGTGGATGAATTTCCTGATGTCGGCATCTCGGCCGACGACGCAGAGGCAGCCTATAGAAGTAGAGTCGTGGAGCTGTCCGAGGCGTCGGTGACACGACGGTTCAATCCGTACGTCGACATCGACTGGGACGCGCCCGATATGACTGTCGTTCCGGACGATCCGAGGTGGATCCTGCCGGACACCAGCCTGCCGATGGGTCACCATCCCTGGTATGTGAGTCTCCCCGACGAGCGCAAGGCCCAGATCGGTATGTGGCTGCATATCAATACCCTCCGGCGACAGCGGCAACTGGAGCTGCTCCTCGTCAACGGGCTCGCGGAACGCCAGTTCGCACTGCCCGACGGGTCCCCCGAAATTCGCTACATGACCCACGAGATGGCCGAAGAATGCGGCCATACCCTGATGTTCCAGGAAATATGCAAGCGGACCGGACTACATGTCCCCGGCGCGGGCCGACTGGTGCGGCTGCTTTTCCTATTCTCCCCGATCGTCGCGGCCGTGATGCCGTTGACTTTTCTCCTCTCGGTGCTGGCCGCCGAGGAGATCGTCGACTACTACCAGCGCAGTGTGCTTCGGGCCGGGGCGGAAGCCGGGCGCATTCCGCCGATGCTGGACCGGTGTTTCTCCGCGCATATCGCCGAGGAGGCCCGGCACATGTCCTTCGCCAGCGACTATGTCCGGCAGCGGGTCCCTTCGCTGAGCCGGATCGGCCGACTGTGGCTGTCGGTGACGGCGGCGGCCGTCTCCCGGGTGGAAGCCGATATCCAGCTGTACACGCCGAAACAGTTCTTCCGCGACTGCGGCGTGCCCAGGGAGATCGAGCGGGATTTCCGGCTCCGGTCGCCGTTCATCAAAGCGGAACGACGCCGCGCGCTCGGCAGCATGCGCCACCTCGTCGCCGAGCTCGGACTGATGAATCCGGTGGGGAAACTGGCGTGGCGGCTGTACGGCATCTCCGGGCCCCCGACGCGCCATCGGCTGGAACCGAAGCGGAAGGCGGTGTGACCCGATGCCACACGTGGTGACGCAACCCTGCTGCAGCGACGGGTCCTGCGTGTACGTGTGCCCGGTCAACTGCATCCACCCGACCCCCGACGAACCCGACTTCCTCAGTGCCGAAATGCTTTACATCGATCCGGGAAGCTGCATCGACTGCGGAACCTGTATGTCGGCGTGCCCGGTCGACGCGATCGTCTCCGACCGGGACCTGACCACGGCGCAACGTCCGTTCATCGATATCAATGCCGCGTTCTATCGGGAGCCGCGCCCGCGCCCTCGGCTCGCGCCGCTGATCCCGTTGCCCGCCATGAACACTGGCGGGGAACGGGTGCGGGTGGCGATCGTCGGGTCGGGGCCCGCGGCGATGTACGCCGCCGACGAACTGTTGTCGCAGCGCGAGGTTCGGGTCAATATCTTCGACCGCTGCACGGTTCCCTACGGTCTCGTGCAGAACGGGGTGGCACCGGATCAGCGGGAGGTCAAAGAGATTCGGCATCTGTTCGACAAGGTGTCGGCCCGGTCGCGGCTGAATATGTATCTGGGTGTGGAAATCGGCACCGATGTGACCCACGAGGAATTACTCGCCTACCACCACGCCGTCATCTACGCGGTCGGCGCATCGGCGAGCAAACGGCTCGGCATCCCCGGCGAGGACCTGCCGGGCTGCGAATCCGGAATCGACTTCGCGGCCTGGTACAACGGCCATCCCGATTACGCGCGGAGCTCATGTCAGCTGTCGACGCGCCGGGCCGTGATCATCGGCAACGGCAATGTCGCACTCGATGCCGCCCGCATTCTCACGCTCGATCGGGACCAGCTGGACGATTCCGATATCGCGCCTGCCGCGCTGAGCGCGTTGCGGCACAGCAAGATACAGGAAGTGATCATCGTCGGACGACGCGGTCCGGCGGAATCGGCGTTCACCGTACCGGAATTCGTCGGCCTGCTCGGACGCGATATCGATATCGTCGTCGACGCCGAACTGCCCGATCCGCACTCGTACCCCTACGCGACCGAGCAGAAGCTGCTATTGCTGCAGCGCGCGCAACAACGCACGGGCGGCCATCGCAAACGCATCGTATTCCGCTATCAGCTCTCCCCCACCCGGATATACGGCAAAGACCGGGTGACCGGAGTATCGCTGGTGCACAACGAAATTCGCCGCAGCGGCGGCCGCGAACAGGTGGTGCCGACCGACCGGTCCGAGCGATTGTCCTGCGGGCTGATCCTCACCGCCATCGGCAATCGCGGCGTCGGCGTCGCCGGACTGCCCTTCGACGAGCACACCGGCGTCATTCCGAATATTGACGGGCGGGTGCTGGCCGCCGACAGCCGGTCGACATTGCCCGGGGTGTATGTGACCGGCTGGATCAAGCGGGGTTCGGTGGGTTTCATCGGCACCAATCGGAGCTGTGCGCAGGAGACGGTCCGCAAGGTCGCCGAGGACGTCAACAGCGGTCTGCTGCGCAGGCGCACCCTCACCCGGCGCGATCTGGAACAGATGTTGAGCCGCCGCAAACCGACCACGCTTCGCGGCGCTCTGCATCGGTCGTAGCCGAGACAGGAGGTCCCATGGCGGTACTGGCGAAACCTGAACGGCCCGCGGCGTTATCGCGACGCGCGCGGATCGCGGCGCTGGTGGCGCTGTGTCTCGCGGAATTACTTGTCGTCCTTGACAATACGCTGGTCAATGTGGCGCTGCCGACGATGGCGATGCGGCTGCACGCCTACATGAGCGGCCTGCAATGGATCGTCGACGCGTTCACCTTGGCGTTCGCCGGGCTGCTCCTGGCGATGGGTCATCTGGGTGATCGGTACGGGCGACGCCGGATGATGCTGATCGGCTTGTCCGGAGTCGCGGTCATGTCGGCCGTCGGCGCACTGTCCACGGGGCTCGGGCAGGTGATCGCGGCCCGCGCGGGCATGGGGGTCTTCGCGGCCGCGGTGTATCCGTCGACCTTGGCGATGATCACCAATATCTTCACCGATGCCCGCGAGCGCGCCCAGGCCATCGCCGCATGGTCCGCGATGGCAGGTATCGCCATCGCGCTCGGGCCGACCGTCGGCGGTTGGCTGCTCGGCGTGTTCTCCTGGCACGCGGTGTTCTGGATCAACATCCCCATCGCGCTGGTCACCATCGTCGCGATCGTGCTGCTGACGCCGGAGTCCCGAGCCGATCACGGCGGCCGCCTCGATATCGTCGGATTGGCGCTGTCGCTGATCGGGGTGACATCGCTGGTGTACACGATCATCGCCGCGCCGCGGCGGGGCTGGTTGTCGACGGCGAGCCTGGCGGGCTACGCGATATCGGTCGTATTGCTCGTGCTGTTCGTGGCCTGGGAGCTGCGAGTGGCCGCGCCGGTGTTGGATGTGCGGTTGTTCCGGAATCCGCGTTTCGCGGTGCCCGCCTTCGCGATCACCGTTTCCTTCTTCTCCGGGTTGGGATTCCTGTTCCTGTTCACGCAGTACTTCCAGGGCGTCAAGGAATTGTCCGCATTCGAATTCGGCGTGCACTCTTTGCCGTTCGCGGCCGCGGTCTGCGTCGCCGCACCGACCGCGACCCTGCTCGCCCAGCGCGTCGGCGCGACGGCGGTGGTCGTGACCGGACTGGTGCTGATGGCCGCCGCCATGGGGATGATCATGCTGATCACGGTCGACACACCGTATTTGGGGCCGGTGCTCGTCACGATGGTGCTGCTCGGGATCGGCTTCGCCGTGGTGCAGGCGCCTGCCACGGATTCGATCATGGCCTCGGTGCCGGTCGAACAAGCCGGAGCGGGGTCGGCGGTGAACGACACCACCCGGGAGACCGGCGGTGCGCTCGGAGTGGCGGTCCTCGGCTCGGTGATGGCCTCCGTCTACACCGCCCGGGTCGGCGCGCGCATCGATGCCGTGCCGTCCGCGCTCATGACCGCGCAGCAGAAGGATCTCGCCAGGCACAGCCCGATCAGCGTGGTGGATATCGCCACCGCGCGAGTCGGCCCCTTTCTGGCGGGCCCCCGCGACGACCTGGTCCGGGCGATGAAGGTCGCGGCGATGACCGGGGCGCATCTGTCCGCCGCCGTCACCGTCGTCGTTCTGCTCCTCTCCGCGATCACGGTCGCGGTCCTGCTGCCATGGCGGCCGGAGCGCACCGACGATATCGGGGAGCACGCCGTTATGGACCGCGACCGTGAATTCGCCACCGCCGCTGGAGATTCCACGCGCTCGCCGGCGGATCGCCATCTCGTCGCCGACCCGGGACGTTCCGGCCGAGGGTTGCCGAGATCCGCGACCAGGCCCCGTGTCGAAGTCAGGCGCAGGATGGGACTTCGACGCAGGGCCCACAGGTCGAGGAGGCGATCGAATAGGGGGTTGGAGAAGCGGCGGTAGGAGTAGTCACACCGTCAGGGGACCATCGGCCTCCGTCGATGGTGGCGATGTGCCCTCCTGGCCGTGGGCACGCCGGCGGACAGTGAACATGCCGGGCGGTATACCGGTCCCGGCCGTCCCACCGCGGTTACCGAACTCCACTCCAGTATCGAGGTCCGGCATGACAACCACCGAAATTGCTTCCGCGCCACTGTTGTTGCGCGGGGAAGAGCTGATCCTTACGGCCGGAGAAGCCGAATTGGCCGGGCTGCTGCGGATTCCCGAGCAGCCGACCGGCGTCGTCGTATTCGCGCACGGCAGCGGCAGCGACCGGCGCAGCCCGCGCAACAGGTTCGTCGGCGATATTTTCGCCGGGCACGGCCTGACGACGGTGACGATCGACCTGCTAACCCCCACCGAGACAACCGATCTCACGACGATATTCGATATCGACCTGCTCGGCGGCAGGCTCGCCGCGGTGCGCCGCTTGCTGTGGGCGCTGCCCGGCTGCCGCAGACTTCCCGTGGGACTCTTCGGCGTCGGCACCGACGCGCCCGTAACACTCTGGGCGGCAGCCGAACTCGGCGGCGATATCGGCGCCGCCGTGGTGCGCGGCGGGCGGCCCGATCTGGCCGGTGACCGGTTGGCCGACATACTTGCCCCGACGCTGTTCCTGGTCGGCGGGCAGGACCCGCGGGTGCGCGAACTCAATCGGCGTGCGGCGAAATCGCTCTGCTGCGTGCACCGCGTCACCGAACTGACGGGTCTCGGCAGCGGGCCGAACGAATTCCGGATGTCGAGGTCGGCCGCGTATCTGGCGGCGGTCTGGTTCGCCGAGCATCTGACACCGGTGGCGCAACCGTACGACGCGTCGGCGATATCAGCGACGCGATGATCGCGGCGACCAAAGTCTGCGGCGCAGCGGCCGAATTGCTCTCGATTCGAGTGGCCGTTCGGCGGACCGTTCCAGATATGCGGACAACAACGGCATTCGGGGTCGGTGTGGCGACCTACTTCGCGGGACTGGCGCTCGGATATCAGGTTCTGCTGCGCAAGAAGTGTCTGACCTGGGGTGCGAGCGCCGACGAGGCGGCGCGGACCATGCCGGGCGACGAACTGCTCGGCAGGCCCGACATCGTGACCACCAGGGCGATCGAGATCGATGCCGAGCCGGCGCGGATCTGGCCGTGGCTGGTGCAGATGGGCCCAGGGCGCGGCGGCGCGTACACCTACGACTGGGTCGAGAACCTGCTCGGGCTGGATATGCACAGTGCGGACGAGATCCTGCCGCAGTTCCAGGACCTGCGCGAGGGCGACGTTCTCGCGCTCGGCGAGCAGGGTCCGAAAATGCGGGCCGCCATCGTCGAACCGCCGCATATCCTCGTTTTCGCCTCGACGGACGGGAATTGGGTGTGGGCGTTCAACCTCTGTCCGATTGAGCGCGGCACCCGGCTGGTGAGCCGCAATCGCATCGCGCTGCCCGGCGCGAACGTCGCATCCCGCCTGTTCTACCGGCTGATCATGGAGCCGGGCAGCCTGATCATGGAACGAAAGATGTTGCTGGGGCTCAAAGAACGGGCCGAACGAGCGCGGCCGACCGTGCGGGCCACACAACCGGCCGCCGCGGCGCAGAGCTGAATTCGGGATCCGACGTGTACGACTCCGCGCGACCCGCGGCCATCGATCTGCGCGGCACCCGACCGCCTTACGACGCCGTACTTTTCGATATGGACGGCGTGGTCACCGATACGGCGACCATCCACGCGGCGGCGTGGAAGCAGTTGTTCGACGGCATCTTGCCGCGGATCGAAACCCCAACGCCACCACGCCCTTTCGGCGGCGACGACTACAGTAGGCTGATCGACGGCAAGGCGAGGATCGACGGGGTGACCGCCTTTCTCGAGTCCAGGGGCATCACCCTGCCGCCGGGCGCCGCCGACGACCCGGACGACGCGCTGACCGTGGCCGGACTGGCCAATCGCAAGAACACGATCTTCCTGGAAATGCTTGCCCGGCAACCGGTTCACGCCTTTCCCGGCACGGTGGACCTGGTGCGCAGGCTGCGGCGGGGCCGGGTGCGCACCGCACTGGTGACGGCGAGCAAGAACGCCCGCGCCATCCTGCGCTCCGCGGGTCTGAGCGACGACTTCGACACCGTCGTCGACGGCACCGTCGCGGAAGAGCTCGGACTGCGCGGAAAACCCGATCCCGCAGTGTATCTGGAGGCGGCGCACCGGCTCGGCGTGCCGCCGGGGCGCACGGTGGTGATCGAGGACGCGCCGTCTGGGGTGCGCGCGGGCGCGAACGGCGGCTTCGGGCTGGTGGTCGGCGTCGACCGGGTGCACCATCCCGACGTGCTGACCGCCGCGGGCGCCGATATCGTCGTGCACGACGTCAGCGAATTGGATCTCGGTGTGCTGCTGACCGATCCGTGGGTGCTCGGCTACGGCGGCTACGATCCGGCGCACGAGGGCCAGCGCGAGGCGCTCACCGCGCTGTGCAACGGCTACCTCGGCACGCGCGGCGCGGCGCCCGAATTCCGTTGCGACGACGCGCATTACCCAGGAACCTACCTGGCGGGTGTATACAACCGGTGCACCGGTTCCGCCGGCGGCCGGGTCATCGAGGACGAGCACATGGTGAACGCACCGGACTGGTTGCCGTTCGACGTGCGCTTCGGCAATGGCTGGTTGTCCGAAGGGCTGCTCACGGTGCGCGACGAGCGCCGCGACCTCGATCTGCGCACCGGCGTGCTCACCAGGTCCGCGGTGTTGGTCGAACCGCTCGGCCGCGCCCTGCGGCTGACCCAGCGCCGCCTGGTTTCGATGGCCCGGCCACACCTCGCCGCCTTGGAGACGACGCTGCAGGCGCACGGGTGGAGCGGTCGGGTGGAGATACGCTCCGGCGTCGACGGCGGGGTGACGAACGCCAATGTTCCCGAATATCAGGCATTTTCGCATTGCCACCTGACCAGGATCACCGGCGAGGCGGTCGATCCGGCGACGCTGCTGGTCCAGGCGGAGACGAGCAGCAGCCGGATCCGGATCGCGCTCGCCGCCCGCACCAGGGTGCGCGGGCAGCCCGAAATACTGCCGCGGCTCGAAACCATCGGCGTCGCACAGTATTTCCACCGCTTCCCGATACGGTTGCGGGATGGATACCCGGTGGTCGTCGACAAGATCGTCGCCATCGTCACATCGCGCGACACCGCCATCGCCTCCCCCGCGCTCGGGGCCTCCGCCGAATTAGCGCGTGCACCACGGGATTTCGAAGCGCTGCTGCCCGAGCACCGCGCCGCGTGGCGGCAGCTGTGGGACCAGTTCGGGATCGAACTCGACGGCGCCGACACCAGGACCCGGCTGGTGTTCGACCTGCACCTGTTCCACCTGGCGCAGACGATCACCCGGCACACCGCCGACCTCGACGCCGGTGTGCCCGCGCGGGGCCTGCACGGCGAAGGCTATCGCGGGCACGTGTTCTGGGACGAGCTGTTCGTGCTGCCGGTGCTCACACTGTATCTGCCGGAGGTGGCCAAGGCGGTGCTGCGCTATCGGTCCCGGCGGCTGCCCGCGGCCCGATTCGCCGCCGCCGCAGCGGGTTCGGCGGGCGCGCTGTTCCCGTGGCAGAGCGGCAGCGACGGCAGGGAGGAAACCCCGGCCCGACTGTTCAATCCGCGCTCGGGGCGCTGGATCGCCGACAACTCCGCCCGGCAACGGCATGTCGGGCTCGCCGTCGCCTACAACGCCTGGCAGTTCTACGAATGCACCGGCGACCTGGACTGGCTCGCCGAACACGGCGCCGACTTGATCGTCGAGGTGGCACGGTTTTTCACCGCGCTGGCGAGCTACGACCCGATCGAGGACCGGTATCACATCGCGGGCGTGATGGGTCCAGACGAATACCACGACGGCTATCCGGACACACCGGGCAGCGGTGTGCGCGACAACGCCTACACCAATGTGCTCACCGCATGGGTCTGCGGCAAGGCGGTGGAAACCCTGGACCTACTGAACGGGCATGGTCGCGAAACCCTGTGCGCCAGACTGGGAATCGATGACCAACGGGAGTACGCGGCATGGCAGGGGCTCAGCGCCAGAATGACCGTGCCGTTCCACGACGGCGTCATCAGCCAGTTCGACGGCTATGCCGATCTCGCCGAATTCGATTGGCCCGCTTACCGGCAGCGCTACGGCAATATCGGCAGGCTGGATCTGATCCTGGAGGCCGAGGGCGACAGCACCAACCGCTACAAGCTGTGCAAGCAGGCCGATGTGCTCATGCTCATCTACCTGCTCGGCCCGGGAAAGCTGCTGGCCGTGCTCGACCGGCTCGGCTATCCCGGCGACCGCGCGACCCTCGACCGCACCCTCGACTACTACCTGGCGCGCTGCGCGGACGGTTCGACGCTGAGCGAGGTGGTGCACGCCTCGGTGCTGGCCCGGATGCGGCCCGACGCGGCCTGGTCGGTGTTCCAGCAGGCGCTCGTCGCCGATCTGGACGACACCCAGGGCGGCACCACGGCGCACGGCATCCACCTCGGCGCGATGGCGGGCACCATCGATATCGTCATCCGGTCCTTCGCCGGGCTGCGCTGCCACGGCGATCGGCTCACCTTCGATCCGCGCCTGCCCCGCGAGCTGACCGGCGTGCGGTTCGGCCTGCACTATCGCGGCCAGCGCATCGATATCGCGCTCGATCACCACCGGTTGCGGCTCACCAGCAGGCACGGCGCCTCGGTGGCGGATATCGAAATCGATGTCGCGGGCGCCAAGGCCACGCTCGGCGCCGGGCAGGTGCGGGAATTCGACCTGCGCCCGCCGGACGGCGGCTACCCGCTGCCCGCCGAATAGCCCGAGGACGCACGGCCTCCGGACCGGTGACCTTCGCCCGTCTCCGGCGGCGGCGATCCGCGCGAGGCTGGAGGAAACCGATCGACGGAGGTCATCGTGCAGACATTCAGCGGCAGAAGTGCGATCGTCACCGGCGGCGCGCGCGGAATCGGCGCGGTCTCAGCGAATCCACTGCCGCCGCACAGCCTTTGGCCCGTTTCGGCGAACCGGATGAGGTGGCCGCGATGGTCCGCTTCCTGATCACCGAGGCGACCTTCTCCACCGGATCGGAATTCGTACTCGACGGCGGCGCTACCGCGGGCCGAACCCTGCCGCTGCCGAGCTGATCGGCGAACACGACCGACATCGACGATAAGGAACGAATAATGCTCAGCAGGCATCCCGATCACGAAACCATCCGTGCCGCACTGGCATTGGCCGTGCGCGCGCCCTCGGTGCACAATACCCAGCCGTGGCAGTGGCGGGTCGGGGATACCACCGTCCACCTGTACGCCGACGAGACCAGGCGGCTGGCGCTCACCGATCCGGACGGCCGCGATCTGCTGCTCAGCTGCGGCGCGGCGCTGCACCACTTCCGGGTGGCCATGCGCTCGTTCGGCTGGCATACGGTGGTGCACCGGCTGCCGAATCCCGCTGAGCCACAACATCTCGCATCGATCGAATTCAGCGCGGCCACCCCGACCGCCGATGTCGTCGAGCTGACGAGGGCGATCAATCACCGGCGCACCGATCGGCGCCGCACCACCTCGTGGGAGGTGCCGCAATCGCATATCGATGCGATCCGCGCGGCGGGTGACGCCGAGGGCGCGCTGGTATCCGAGATTCCGGGTGGACAGCACCGCACCCGCCTGGTCCGTGCCTTCGAAACGGCCGCCGCACAGCATCGCGACAGCCGCGGCTACCAGGCCGAGCTCGCCGCGTGGAGCGGACGGCACGCGGCGCTGGAGGGTGTGCCATCGCGCAACGCCGTCCTCGCCGACGATCCGCTCACCAGACAGTTCCACGGACCGATCCTCGGCGAGGCCGTGCTGCACGACCTGAACGACCGCGGCGATCTTCTGCTCGTGCACACCGCTTCGGACGACCGGATATCCCGGCTGCGCGCTGGTGAGGCGGCCAGCGCCGCACTGCTCACCGCGACCTCGTTCGGTTTGGCGACCTGTCCGCTCACCGAGCCGTTCGAATTGCCGGGCACCCGCGACCTGGTGCGCTCGGATGTGCTGTCCGACAGCGGTTTTCCGCAGATGATCATCCGGATCGGCTGGGCGGCAACGAGTGCCGCGAAGGTTCCGCCGACGCCGCGGCGGCCGCTCGCCGACGTCGTACGGCCGCTCTGAAGTTCAGGCCTCGGCGGCAGGGCCGATCGCCACCATCGCGCGGGTAGAAGGCCCGCAGGTGGCGGGGGCCGTGCGGAATCGGGGTCCGACGACTCGGCGAGCCGGGGACTTTCTTCCCTGCTGAGCGGGCCGCCCCCGGCGGGATGCTCATATCCGAGAAGGGATCGACACCGCCGGAAAGAGGTGGCCAACATGTCCGCGTATCCGTCGCTCGCGCTGCGCACTTGGCGGATCCTGCCCTGGAGTCCGAATCCGCTGATGCGGATGACCGATCGGCTCGAATCGCTCGTGCGGTGCGCGCTGCTGATCGGCTGTCTGCTCGCCGTTCCGATCGCGGGCGCGGTCGGCACCACGACATATACCGCCACCGCGGCCCGGATCCATACCGAGAACCAGGGCAAGACCGCCGTCGCCGCGACGCTGCTGGCCGACCCCGAATTCGACAAGGCCACCCACGGTTACACCGCGTCCGCCGACTGGACCAGCGCCGGCGGCACCGTCACCGCGCCGGTGCCGACGGTGGCCACCGCGACCCGCGGCGACCGGGTCACGGTGTGGCTCGGCTCCGACGGCAAACCGGTCGCCGACCCGCGCAGGCCCAGCGACGCCGCGGTCGCCGGAATAGGCGCCGCCGCAGCCATTCTCATGTCCGCGCTGATCATCGCCGTCGGCGCCGACCTCGGCATCCACTGGGTCGCCGACCGCCGCCGCCACGCCCGATGGGACCGCGAATGGCGTCAGGTGAATCGCCCGCTGAAGGAGGACAAGCAGTAATGACAACCGCGATGCGCCCCAGAGCCGAAACGATTTCATACGAAGGACTTTCGGCCGTCGGATGGTCGGCGTTGGCCTCTCGTACCCGTGCGTGTGAACCGGCACAGTCGGATCATGGAATTCGTACGTGACATCGCGGACATCCGATTGACCGATGAGGTCGAGGCCGGCGGTAAGGGCGCCAACCTCGGCGAGCTGACGGCGGCGCGACTGCCGGTGCCCGCCGCCTTCGTCGTACTGCGGTCCGGTTACCTGGACGCCATGCGGCGTGGCGGTGTCGCCGAGGATTTGGCCGCCGAACACAAGGCCGCGCTGGCCGCCGTCGGCTCCGACGCCGAACTCACCCACCGCTGCGAGCGGCTTCGGGAGCTGGTCGGAAATGCCGGTATGCCAAAGGATTTGGCAAAGCAGATCCGGCGCGCCTACGCGGCGCTCGGCACCGAGGACGAGCCCGCCGTCGTCGCGGTGCGGTCATCGGCCACCGGTGAGGACAGCGCGTCGGCGTCGTTTGCGGGCATGAATGTCACCGCGACGAATGTGCGCGGGGCCGACGAGGTGGTGGAGGCGGTGCGCGCCTGCTGGCCTCACTGTTCAGCCCGCGCGCCGAAACCTATCGCGCCGAACGGAAATTCGACGGCGCACCGGCCATGGCCGTCGTCGTGCAGGTGATGGTGGACGTGCGTCGCAGCGGCGTCGCCTTCACCGCGGATCCGGCCACCGGCGATACGGATCGGGTGGTCATCGAGGGTGCGCGCGGACAGGGCGAGGTGGTTGTCTCCGGGGCGGTCGAACCCGATCATTACGTGGTCGCCAAGGATGATCTGCGGATTCTGCTGGCGCACACCGGAAATCAGCGCTTCGAGATCGTCCGCGACACCGCGGGCGGCGGTGACAAGACAGTCGAGCTCACCGACCTGAACGAGCGGGTGCTCAGCGACGGCGACGTCCGCGGCATCGCCCGGCTCGCCATCGCGGCCGAAAAGCATTACGGCAGACCGCAGGACGTCGAATGGGCGATCGACGGCGGGCAGATCTGGCTGGTCCAGGCCCGGCCGATCACCACGCTCGGCCCGGCCGCGGCCACCGCGCCCGGGGCGCCGCTACACACCGGAGCCGTCCTGGCGTCCGGACTGCCCGCATCGCCGGGTACCGCCACCGGAACGGTCCGGGTGCTGGCGGGCCCGGAAGAGGGACATCTCTTGCGGGACGGGGAAATCCTCGTCGCCGAACGCACCACACCCGACTGGGTGCCCACCATCCGCCGGGCAGTCGCGCTGGTCACCGACAGCGGCGGCGTCACCTGTCACGCGGCGATCGTCGCACGTGAGCTCGGCGTACCCTGCGTCGTCGGGACCCGCACCGCGACAACGGATCTGCACAGCGGACAGGTCGTCACCGTGGACGGCGGCAGCGGCCGGATCCTCGAGGGCGCGCTGGCGCAACCGGTGCACGTGAGCGAACCCGCGCCGGTCGCGTCCGCGCTCGCACCCACCACCGCCACCAAGATCTACGTCAACCTCGCCATGCCGGACCTCGCGGAACACGTTGCGGCACAGCCGGTCGACGGCGTCGGGCTGCTGCGGGCCGAATTCCTGCTCACCCGTGCGCTCGGCGGCTATCACCCGCACGAGCTGATCAGCCGCGGCGAACAGCGGACCTTCGTCGACCGGATGGCCGACTCGCTCAGCAAGATCGCCGCCGCTTTCACACCCCGTCCGGTGATCTATCGGGCAACCGACCTGCGCAGCAACGAATTCCGCGCGCTCACCGGCGGCGCGAGCCACGAACCGGTCGAGGACAACCCGATGATCGGGTACCGCGGCTGCTTCCGCTACGTGCGCGAGCCGGAGATGTTCCGGCTGGAGCTGGCGGCGCTGGCCCGGGTCCGGGAACGGACGCCCAACGTGCACTTGATGATTCCGTTCGTGCGCACCCGCTGGGAGCTGGAGGCGTGCCTGGAACTGGTCGACGCCAGCCCGCTCGGCAAGGCACGCGGCCTGCACCGCTGGGTAATGGCGGAGGTGCCCTCGGTGGTGCACTGGCTACCCGAGTACGTCGGCCTCGGCATCGACGGCGTTTCGATCGGCAGCAACGACCTGACCCAGCTCATGCTCGGCGTCGATCGCGATTCCCAGTTGTGCGCCGACGTTTTCGACGAGGCCGATCCCGCGGTCCTCGCCGCCATCGAACAAATCGTGCGCACCGCTCGCGCGCACGGCATCACATCGTCGCTGTGCGGCCAAGCCCCTTCCACCCGGCCCGATTTCGCCGAACATCTGGTGCGAATGGGCATCACCTCGATCTCGGTCAACCCCGACGCGATCGAGCAGGTACGCACGGTGGTGGCCGCCGCAGAACGCCGCGTGCTGCTCGACGCGGCCCTCGACCGCCCGCGCGCTCGGTAATCCACATGTCGCACAGGTCACCGCCCGCGCACACCGGCGGCTGCTGGCGCGGCACCGGCTGCTCGAATCCCGAATACTCACGAACCGAACCCGCTGCGCGGCAGGCGGTTCGGCTCGGCCGCCGTCACCGCTGCGGACCTGACCGCGTTCACCGCGGCGCCCACCGTCGCCGCGCTGGGCACTCATCGGCACGACCGCCGTCCAGTCCGAACTCACCGCCGCCCGCATCCGCGCCCAGGCCCTCCGGCACCGCCGCATCCCCGACCTCCGATCCGCCCTCGCCACACTGGAATTCACCCTCGCCGAACGCGAGCGCGCGGAACTGCCGCGCCCCCATACACGGTGAACCGACCTACGGGTGAACCGTCGTCGCCTGCGGCTGCGGCAGGCTCAGTGCACGGGCGATTCCAGCGGACCAGGCGCTGATCGCGGCCCAGTCGCGCAGGTCGCCGTAGCGGGTGCCGCCGAGCAGGCGGAAGAGCGTGCGCGCCTTCAGTGAGACACCGGCCCGCTCGTAATGGCCCGCGAAAGCCGCGTATTCAACGGGTGCGATCGAATCACGCAGCGCCGCGATCTTCTTCGGCACCGTGCGGCCGAGGCGGCGGCCGATCGGGCCGCGCAGCGCCGGGCCGAGCCCGACGCTGAACAGCCACACCCGCGCCGGGGTCAGCTCGGCCCGGTGGTCGCGCACGTAAGCGACGGCGGCGGGCAGCAGGTCCATATTGTGTACGGCGCTGCCGAGCACCACGGCGTCGAAGCGGGACAGTGCCGGTGCGTGTGCCACATCGTGCAGCTCGACCTCGGCGCCGCGGGCGGCGAAGTCGGCGGCGATGAATTCCGCGATATCGCGGGTCGAGCCCTGTGCGGTCGCGTAGATGACCGCGATGCGCGTCCTGTTCGAGTCCATACCATCAGCCTGCGACGCGGGATCCGCGCCATGCAGAGCCATCGGACCCGGGCCCGGAGGACCAACGGCCCGTCCGAGCGCGGCTCCGAGCGACGCTCGGCGAGGGACCGATGACTATTCGGCCGATGCCCTTCGGACCTGTCGCCGCACCGCGCCGGCGGACCATCCTTGACACATGACATCCAGCATGCCCCGTTACCGCACACCGGGTTTCGGTGCGACCGCACTGCTGACGGCACTGCATTCGCCGATCGGCCGCGGCCTGCGCCACAACCTGTGCGAGCTGCGCTATGTGGCGCGAAAATCGGGGCGGGCCATCGCATTACCCGTTTCCTATGCCCGCTCGGACGACAGCGTCGTCGTCCTGGTAGGTCACGCCGGCACAAAGACGTGGTGGCGCAACTTTCGTTCCGAACGGCCGGTGGAGATCTGGCTGGACGGCCGGTGGCATAGCGGGACCGGGCATGTGGCCCAACCGGATTCGCTCGAACACGAGGAGGTGGCCGCGATCTATCAGAAGGCCTTTCCACGCACACCGGCGCCGATCACGGATCCGTTCGTGGTGGTCGACGTGGTGACCGCGCGCCCGGCCGGGTGAAGATCGCCGCCAGATCAGCCTCGGACTCCGGCTCGGCGAGCACAAGCACCTCGTCACCGGGCAGCAGCACGGTTTGGGCGCTGACGTTCACCAGACGGCCCTGCCGGATGATGACGCTGACCCAGAAGTCGGCCGCCGGTATGTCGGCGACGGTGACGCCGTCCGCGGCCGAACCCGCCGCGACGACGAAGCGCCGCAGCCCGTCCGGCTCCTCCTCGAAGCGCGCGCCCAACGCCCACGGCCGCGGGTTCACGATGCGCAACGGAACTCCGAGTCGCCCGGCCAGTGCGGGCACCGCGCCGCCCTGCACGATCACCGAGCAGGCGACGACGACGAAGATGATCTCGTACGCACGTGCCGCGTCGGTGACACCGGCCTGAAGTATGAAGGTGCCCAACAGAATCGGCACCGCACCCTTCAATCCGGTCCACAGCACGAAGGCGCGTTCGCCCCGGGTCAGATCCACCCGCCACAGCACCAGCCCGACCAGCGCGGGCCGGATCACCAGCAGCACTCCCGCCAACCCGAGCCCGATCCACAGCGCATCTCCCGCGAGAACGCCGTGCGGACCGGTGATCTGGATGGTCAGGCCCAGCATCACGAACGCCACGATTTCGGCCAAACTCGCCAGCGCCGAATGGAATCGCTGGATCTCCGGCTTGTACGGCGCCCGCTGGTCGCCGATCACGATCCCGGCCACCAGCACGGCGAGGAAGCCGGACCCACCTGCCAGCGTGGCGACCCCGTAGATCGCCATCGCGCACATCAGCACCCGCACCGAATACAGCCCGGCCGACGGCAGCGGCACCCGGCGCATGAACCACAGCAGGCCGAGCCCGCCCACCGCACCGGCCAGCAGCCCGACCGTCATCTGCAACGCGAACGCACCGAATGCGAATCCCACTGCGCCCAAGTCGAAATGGGTGGTGCCGAGCAGTACCGCAAGCAGGGCGATGCTGACCGGATCGTTCGCGCCGGACTCCCCCTGCAACAGCACACCGCTGCGGCCGCCGATCTCGCGGCGACCCAGTACCGAGAACACCACGGCGGGGTCGGTCGGCGACAGGGCGGTGCCGAGCAACATCGCGATCCGCCAGTCCAGGCCGAAGATCAGATGCGCGGCCAGCGCCAGCGCGACGGCCGTCAGCAGGGTTCCCGCGACGCCGATCAGGACGATAGGCCCGGCGGCGGATCGGAAACTGCGCCAACCGATCTGCATACCGCCGTCGAACAGGATCACCACCAGCGCGACCGTCACCACCCGGCCGACCAGGTCGACCGGCACCGACTCCAGCCACGGCCACGCATCCGAGACCACCGCGGCGCCCAGGAGAAACAGCGCGGGCGCCGGGATGGGGATCCACTCACCGAGCCGGTTCGACAGCACCGCGGCGAGGCCGACCAGCGCGGTGATCAGCAGCGCCACCGCGAACGGCGTCACATCAGCCATCGCGGCCCACGCGATATGGGAGATACGGGCATGGCGATACGAGCACGCGCGGGTCCTCTCGTAGCTCGGGCGAATGCGGAAGTCGCCGACCAGACTTCCCGGCACACCTGTACCAACCTTAACGGGCGGCCGGGGCCGACGCGGACAGGTGAGAGGGTGGCCGCATCAGCCCCGGTGCTCTCTCATACCCGAATACCTTGCGCTCCTCCTTCCCTCGACTGTCCAGTGCCGGTCACAACCCTGTCGGGTACGTCTCCGGCGTCATGCCCGTACTCCATTCGCTCGTCGGCTCCAGCGGTTCCAGCGCGGTCGTGTGATCGATGTGGATGAGCGCGTCGAATTGGTCCGCCACTCGGCTGTGGTAGTAGTGGCTCTGGCGTTCGGTGCCCGGCCGGTAGACCACGCCGATGGCGCGTTGCAGTCGCGGATGCCGCAGCGCTTCGGTCGCTTCGCCCGGAATATCGAAGCGCAGCAGGAATTCCGGCATACCGACGTCGTGCGCGAGCTCCTCGGCGCTGGACGGCAGCGAGGGCCGCACCGATTCGCGGATGGCGGGCCCGCCCCACTCGCTCGACGCGGTCACCGTGCCGATATGGGTGCTGAATCCGATGCAACGGCATGCGGCGCCGTATCTTTCGCGCACCAGCTGGCCGAGGGTCAGTTGATCCTCGGTGCCCATCTCGGTGGCGCGCGCGTCGCCGACGTGGGAGTTGTGCGCCCACACCACGATTCGCGCGGGCGGCCCGGCCCGGTCGACGGCCTGTTCGCCGTAGCGGTGCAGGTGGCCGACCAGCGCGTCGAGGGTATCGTCCATATGCCGGTCCCGCAGGTTCCACGACGACACCCGGTCACCGAACATGGCCCGGTAGTAGACCTCCGCGTCGCGCACCGACCAGGCGTTGCGCAGCGCGTCGAATTCCGCGTCCGCCGCGACGGGTTCGAGCTCGGTATGCGCGAGGCCGGCGCGCTGCATTTCGACGAGTTGCCGGATCGCCTGCGCCGCACAGGATTTGCCCGCGCCGAAGGCCGCGGCGAAACCGTATGCCTCGCCGTCGTCGCCCGCGACGTGATCGAAGCAGGCGTAACGGGTCCTGGCGCGCTGGGCCGCCCGCGGATCCACGCGGTCCAGGTAGTGCACCACCTCCTGCATCGATCGATGCATGCTGTAGAGGTCGAGGCCGTAGAAACCGGTGCGCGGCTTGCTGTTACGGATCTGCTGCCGGTTGTGCGCGTGCAGCCATTCGATGAAGTCGCGCACCACGGTGTTGCGCCACATCCAGGCCGGGAAGCGTTCGAATCCGCGCAGCGCCTCCTCCGCCGAGATATCGCCGCCCCGATCGTGCAGATAGCGGTTCACCCGGTAGGCATCGGGCCAATCGGCCTCGGCGCAGACGGCGGTGAAACCCTTGTGTTCGATCAGCCAACGGGTGATCTCCGCCCGCGCCGCGTAGAACTCGTGTGTGCCGTGCGAACTTTCGCCGATCAACACGATGCGCGCGTCACCGATCAGCTCGTCGAGGACGTGGTCCGGCGGCATCCCGCCGGGCGCCTCGATCGCCGCGGCGCGCACGGTCGCCACGATGTCGAGGGGCGGCACCGCCGTCCCGGTGGTGTCGGTGCCGAGCAGTACGCGCACCTGTTCGTCGGTGACCTGGGTGAAATCCCAGAACGAGTCGCCGACCGCGCGGAACGGGGAAGGCACTGTCGCGCAAACCATTTCGTCGACATAGCCGCCCAGTTCACGGCACGTCGATTCGGGCGCGGCGGGTACCGCGACGACGATCCGCTTCGGCTCGCCCATCCGGATCGCCTCGACGGCGGCGAACATGCTTGCGCCCGTTGCCAATCCGTCGTCGACCAGAATCACCGTCCGGCCCGCGACGGCCAGCGGTCCTCGGCCGCCGCGATAGGCGGCCTCCCGCCGATGCAACTCCTCCGCCTCGGTGTTCGCGATGGACCGCACCTGTTCCGGCGTCAGCCGCAGCGCGCGCACCAGATCGTCGTTGAGCACGATACGGCCGTCGGCGGCCAGCGCGCCGATCGCGAACTCCGGATTGCCCGGCGCGCCCAGTTTGCGTACCACCATGGCGTCCAGCGGCGCGTCGAGCGCCGCGGCGACCTCCCAGGCCACCGGAACGCCGCCGCGCGCCAACCCGAGCACCAGCAGGTCCGGCTCGCCGCGGTAGTGCTCGAGCAGTCCGCCCAGCACCCGGCCCGCCTCGTGCCGGTCCCGGAACACGCGGCGATGCGCGCCGGACCGCACCTCGGTCTCGGTCATAGTTCCTCCTTGCTCGAATGTCTTGTCGGTCAAGCGATTACCGCGCGCTGCTCGTTCGGTCCCCGAGCTGTCCCGCGCGCACCGGCAGGCCGAGCGCGCTGCGGTGGCAGGCCAAGGCCAGATCCGTCGCCGTCACCACCCCGGACAACCGGCCGAAGCGGTCGACGGCGGCGATCAGGTCCAGATCCGGCCGCAGCACGGCCCGTGACGCGGCCTCGCTCAGCAGGGTGTCCTCGTCGACCTTCGCGGCGGGCGGCAGCGGCCGGGCCGTCTTCGCGATCAACGCCGTGGGCCCGGCGGCGGTCATTTGGGCGGACAGATCGGCGTAGGACAGCACCGCGACCGGTCGGCCCGCCGAATCCACCACCGGGAACACCCGGTGGTGGGTGCGCATCGCGGGCGACCCGAGCACGTCGCCGATCGACCAGGCGATCGGAACGGAGACCGGATGTTCGCTCATCACATCGCGAATCCTGATGTCGCCCAACCGGTGTCGCAGTCCGGCCAGCGCCAGCTCACCGTTCGCCGCCGATAGCAGGAACCAGCCGAGCAGGATCAGCCACAACCCGCCGAAATTGACGGAAATGATCAGCTCGGCCGCGCCGAGGAACAGCATGACCATGCCGAGGATCCGGCCGTTGCGGGCGGCGACAGTCGCGGCGCGCAGCCGGTCACCGGTGGAACGCCAGACCAGCGCCCGCACCACCCGGCCGCCGTCCAGCGGGGCGCCGGGCAGCATATTGAACACGGCCAGCACCAGATTCACCGACGCGGCCCACACCAGCATCTGCAGCACCGGTCCTGTCGTGCCGAAGGCGACCAGCCCGGCGAGGCCGAACAGCAGCGCACCGATGCCGACGCTGGTCAGCGGGCCCGCGAGCGCGATCCACAGATCCGAGCGCGCATCCTTCGGTTCGTCGTCGAGTTCGGACACCCCGCCGAGCAACCACAGCACGATCCGCTCCACCCGCACCCCGGATCGGCGGGCCATGATCGAATGCGCCACCTCGTGCGCGACAAGCGAGACGAACAGCGTCACCGCGCCGATCACCGCGATCATCCAGGCGCCCAACGAATTTCCGTTGTCGTGCACCAGCGACTGCCCGAGCAGCAGAGTGAAGATGGCGAGCGTGACCAGCGCACTCCAGTGCGCGCCGATCCGGATGCCCGCGATGCGCCCCAGCGGGATGGTTTCGTGCAATGGCATGGCCTGTCTCCTCATGGCTCGCGGCGCTACTCGTGCGCCATACCCGCTCAGCCTGCGATGTCAACGTCCGCGGCCAAAGGGTCCAAGGTTGCCGACCGATGGGGCGATTGTCATGTCGCCGGATTCGCGCCGCCCGCGACCTTCGACCACCGACCGGGAGAACTAATGCCCTGTGCGCGGTCACCGAATCCGGATCGGATGGATGGCGTCCGCACAGCAAACTCTTTCGAGGAAGGCAGTTCCATGTCCGATCGATCCGATTCGACCGTGTATCTCGTGGGCGGGGGTATCGCGTCGCTGGCCGCGGCCGCGTTCCTGATCCGGGACGCCGGCGTGCCCGGTAGCAATATCCACATACTCGAGCAGTTGCCGATCACCGGCGGCTCGATGGATGGCGCGAAGGCGCCCACCGCCGAGGGCGGATACGTCACCCGCGGCGGCCGGATGTTCGAGGAGGAGCATTACTCCTGCCTGTGGAATCTGCTGGAGACCATTCCGACCATCGAGGATCCGGAGAAGTCGGTGCGTAGGGAGTTCCTGGAATTCAATGCCGCACATCCCACCCATGCGCGCGCCCGGATCATCCGGCGCGACCATTCGATCCCCGATGCCGAGGAATTGGGCCTGAGCCTGCGCGACCGCGCGGATCTGACGCGCCTGCTCGCGCTGCCCGAGCGGGTGATCGGCGCACGGCGCATCGAGGATTTCTTCCAGCCCGCCTTCTTCGACACCAATTTCTGGTGCATGTGGCGGACCACGTTCGCCTTCCAGAACTGGCATTCGGCGATCGAGCTCAAACGCTATTTCCTGTGCTTCGTGCAGGAATTCGAGCGCATCCACACCCTGGCGGGCGTGCGGCGGTCCAGGTACAACCAGTACGACTCGGTGATCGCGCCGATCGAGGCCTGGCTGCGCGGGCACGGCGTGCGGATCGAATTCGGCGTCACCGTCGACGATATCGGATTCGACTTCACCGATCCCGGCGCCCGGCGCGCGATTTCACTCGATCTGACCGAAACCGACGGTGTCGGAAGACATATCGAGCTCGGACGCAACGACTACGTCTTCATCACCAACGGCTCGATGACCGCCGACGCCACCTACGGCGATCGCAACACCGTCCCGGAACTGATCCGGGACAAGCGGGACGGATCGTGGCGGCTGTGGGAGACGCTGGCGAAGAAGGCCGACGACTTCGGCCGCCCGAATGCCTTCTGCGGCAATATCGACGAGAGCAAATGGGAATCGTTCACCCTCACCATGTACGACCGGACGCTGCTGGACCGGATCCAGAAGTACACCGGCAATCCGCCGGGCGAGGGCGCGCTGATGACGTGGAAGGATTCGTCCTGGCTGCTGTCGATCGTGGTGCCCGCCCAGCCGCATTTCCGCGACCAGGAGCTGGGCACCTACACGCTGTGGGGCTATGCCCTGTTCGGTGACGTGCCGGGCGATTACGTCGCCAAGACGATGGACGAGTGCACCGGCTCGGAGATCCTCGACGAACTGCTCGGGCATCTCGGCTTCGACGATATCGCCGACGACGTGCGGGCGGGCACCAAGGTCACCACCGTCCAAATGCCTTATATCGACGCGCAATTCGAGCGCCGGGTGGTGGAGGACCGGCCGCTGGTCGTGCCGGAGGGCGCGGCGAATTTCGCCTTCATGGGCCAGTTCGTGGAGATCCCGGAGGCGGTGGTGTTCACCGTGGAGTATTCGGTGCGGGCCGCCATGCTGGCCGTGTACCACCACTTCGGGGTGGACAAGCCGATCCCGCCGCTCTACCGGGGCCTGGATCATCCCGAGGTCGCCTGGCAGGCGCTGCGCACCGCGTTCCGCTGATCCCTCGAAACGATCAGGCGGGCACCGGATTCCAGTGCCCGCCTGATCCCTGCCGTCGACTATCGAGCAGCCGCGCTCCGGCGTTCCCGCAGTGTCTCCGGGCCCGCGTCCAGTGACCGGCCGAGCCCCTCCAGCGCCCGCACGGTCGCGCCGTGCTGGGCGACGAACCGCTCCCGCGCCGGTCCGCGCCGGAAGGTGATGAGCGCCTTGCCGCTGTGCAGCTGCCACATATGCCAGAACAGATACGGCACCACCAGCACGAAATTGATCGCGCCCCAAACCATCCAGACCTTCTCGTCGAACCATCCGGTGGACGGCATCACCTTCGGGAAGATGTTGTAGATGCCGATCACCAGCATCAGCGCCGCCAGCGTGTAGATCCGCGCGGTGATGTACAGCTCGGGCCTGCGCATGACCAGCGGATAGATCTCGGCCACCGCCAGAATGCAGATGCTGCCCGCGAAATGCTCCTCCTGCGGCGGGTAACCGCCGTAGGTGAAGCACAGATTCCACGAGGTGTAGAGGAAATTCCAGGCCATGGTGGTGAAGGCGATGAGTTCCGCATTGCGATCGCTGCCGATTTCCCAGAACCGCGGCGCGTACGGAATCGTCAGGCACAGGGCCAATCCGACGGCCGCATTCCAGTAATTGCCGATCTGCGCGTCGCGGACGGTGGCCTCGGTGATGTTCAGGAACAGAATTCCGTACGGGAACCACAGCGCCTTCGGATGACGCAGCAACCGCCAGATCGGGCCGTCGCGCAGTTCAGCCATCGAAACCCGCATCGCGCCGACAATGGTCAGCGGGATGAGTACGGAAAGTATTTTGGCCCAGGAGAACCAATTCACCAGGCCGATATGCCGTCCCGGGCCCCAGATCCACAGCGGGAACGTCAGTATCGACAGTCCCCAAACCCACAGCGAGGCCCGCGGATGCAGTTGCATGTAGCGGACCAGCCCCCACAGGATCGCGCAGAACACGATCATCGATAATGCGGTTACCCAGGTGAACGGCGCCGGGTTCCCGGTCACCGCCTCGGACGCGGCCAGCAGCATGGCGAAAACCCTTCGTTAGCAGTGTCGTTTGCTTCAGCAAACTGCGCGCGCATCGATGCCGGACAGGGAATTCGGTCCCCACATATGGCGGCCCGAGGTCCCGATTCGGTCGCGAATAGCACCCTGCCGCCGGATTTGTACAGGGCATCACGCCTCCTCTTTCCGAGGATTTCGGCGTAGCGCGCAAGACGGATCGACCCTTCTGCGGAATACCGCCCCGGCGGTGTGCTGAATGCGCTTCCGGATTCACCGGGTCAAAGGAGCTGCTATGCGTATCGGCCTCATCGCGCCACCGTGGGTTCCCGTTCCGCCGCCCGCATACGGCGGAACCGAAGCGGTGGTGGACAACCTCGCCCGCGGCCTCGCCGCACTCGGGCACGACGTCCGCCTGTTCACCGTCGGGGAATCGACCTGCCCGGTGCGCAAGTCCTTCCTCTACGACGAGGCGTTCACCCCGATCGGCGTCGCGGTGCCCGAGGCGGCGCACGTGCTGGCCGCCTACGAGGCGCTGGCCGATGTCGACATCATCCACGATCACACCGCGCTCGGCCCGCTGATCGGCCCGACCATCGACGGTCCGCCGGTGGTGTCCACCTGCCACGGGCCGTTCGATCCCATGAACGCGCGCAATATCGCCAGCTTCGCCGATCGCGTTGCGGTGGTGTCGATTTCACACAATCAGCGGCGCACGGCCGCACCGATTCCGATCGAGGCGGTGATCCACCACGGCATCGACCTCGACACCTATCGGTATGGTCCCGGCGGCGGCGGATTCCTGCTCTTCCTCGGCCGGATGAACGCCGCGAAGGGCGTGCACCGCGCGGTCGAATTCGCCCGGCTGGCCGGACGAAAGCTGGTGATAGTCACCAAGATTCGCGAGGCCGAGGAACACGCCTACTACGAGGAGCAGGTCCGCCCGCTGCTCGGCCCCGACGATCCGGAGCCACGCGAACTCGCCCTGCCCGACCGGGTCCGGCTGATGCAGGCCGCCGACGCGCTGATCAATCCGATCGATTGGCCGGAGCCGTTCGGTCTGGTGATGGCCGAGGCACTGGCCTGCGGCACACCGGTGCTCGCCTTCCCGAACGGCGCCGCGCCCGAGATCGTGGACCACGGCCGCACCGGATTCCTGTGTGCCGATACCGATTCCATGCTGGAGGCGATCGCGCACATACCCGATATCGACCGCAGAGACTGCCGTGCCGCCGCCGAGCGACGCTTCGACATGCACCGCATGGCCCGCGACCACGCGGCCCTCTACAGCCGCGTCCTGGCCACCACCCGGGCCCGCGAGCTCGCCCTGGTCGCACCCGAAACCGCCACGCTCACAACCGAAACGATCGCGATCGCCGGATGACGCTCGGCTACCACCACTATCTGCGCTGGCTCTACCGCACGGGGCGGCCGAATCTCTTCGCCCGCATCCAGAATCACTGGTCGGCAAGGTTTTTCGCCGCAGGCATCTGGCCGCGCCGGGTGGCCGCGCTCGGCATAAGTGGCCGCCGCAGCGGCCGGACGATCTGGTTCCCGGTGGTGATCACCGAATTCGAGGGCGCCCGCTACATCGTGTCGATGCTCGGCGACAAGGTCAACTGGGTGCGCAACCTGACCGTCGCCCACGGACATGCCGAGCTGCGGCACGGCATACGGGAGAAGGTCTGCCTGGTTCCCGTCCCACCGGAACAGCGCGCGCCGATCCTCTGGCGTTACCTGGAGGTCGCGCCGGGCGCGCGGCCGCACATTCCGGTCGCGCCGAATGCCGCACCCGCCGAATTCGAGCGAATCGCGGCCGATTATCCGGTGTTTCGTATCGAATCCGAAGTGCCAGGGGCGCAGCGCTGAACTCCTGCTCGGCGCGACCGGGGCCGCGGATCGATGGCGGCGCTTCACGACCCGCCCCCATCGCCCGATAACGGAAGATGCTGTGCGCAAACGGCTTCCACGAATTCACCGACCACCTGTTCGGGCAGTCTGCGCGCCAGGTCGGCCTCGGTGATGATGCCGACCAGTTTGCCGCGCTCGGTGACCGGGAGCCGCCGGATCTGCATCCGCTGCATCAGCTCCATCGCGTCCGCCAGCTCGGTCGCGACGTCGACGGTGTACAGCGCGGCGGCGCCCTGGGCCAGCTCGCCGGCGGTGGTCGACTTCGGATTCTGGCCGAGGGCAACGCATTTCACGACGATATCGCGGTCGGTGACGATGCCGACCGGATGTCCCTCGCCGTCGCAGATCGGCAGCGCGCCGATATCGAGCGTGCGCATCCGTTCGGCGGCGGCGGCCATGGTGTCGCGCACGCCGATGTGCACCACATCGGGCTGCATCACGACTTGTGCCGTGGTCATGGCGAGTTTCCTTCCTGCGGAGGATATTTCGATGATTCGACCATCGTCGCGACCGCACACCCGCCGCGACTAGGGAAGAAGGTCGCCGTTCGCCGGGATGGATGATTCGGAATTCCTGGTGACAAAGGTCCTCGGCGGCCACGCACTTCCTGCCCTGGCCCGCCGCGGCGGCCGGGCGCACAGTTGCCGGTACCGACGTCGAACGGATGCGAGGCGATGAACGATGATGGATATGTCCACCGACCTGGGACGGTTCCTGCACATGATGATGATGTGTCTGCACATGATGGGCGTGTTGCCGCCGATGCGGATGTGACCTTCGCACAGGTCGCGCCGCGGTCGGCTCGGACCGAGGAACGGTTCGACCCGGCCTGGTCTATCGTGGAGGAACCCGGAAACACTTTGCGCCGCAGGGTGTCCGAGGCTCTCTTCACGATCGGGGACGGCGGTGTCGCCACCCGCGGCTCGGTCGAGGAGGACGGACCGGATACCGCGCCCGGTGTGCTGGTCAACGGCGTGTACACCGGAACCGGTCCCGAACAGCATCTGCTCGACTGCCCACGCTGGACCGGCCTCACCATCGATCCGCCGATCGACGCCGACGAACGCGTCCTCGACCTGCGCGACGGCGTGCTGTACCGCCGCGAACCGGGCGGCGACTTCCGGAGCCTGCGCTTCGCCTGCGCGGACCGCCCCGGCGTTGCCGTACTGCGCGCGGAGGCCGCCCCCGGGCGGCTGGCACCGGACCCCATGCTGGAACCCGCGCCGAGTTCGACGGACACCACCACAACGACCGTCGGCGAGGATCAAAGCCTCTGTCTGCGAACGGAATCCAGCACCGGTGGGGTCGTCGTGGCGGTCGCTGCCCAGCGGGTTACCGACGAAGCCACGCACCGCCGGGTCGACCGTATCGTCGCCTATCAGGCCCGGCCCGGCATACCCGACCGCTTCGCGTCCGCTCGGGAGCTCGGTGTCGACCGGCTGCTCGCTGCCCACCGAGCCACCTGGGCGCACCGCTGGGAGCAGGTCGGCATCGATCTCCCCGACGACCCCGAAGTCGAACTCGCCGTGCGGTTCTCACTCTTCCAACTGTGGAGCAACACGAACGCGCACGGCGAATCGGCGGTCGGTGCGCGCGGGCTGTCCGGCCCGGGCTACCGCGGCCACGTCTTCTGGGACGCCGATATCTTCGTCCTGCCCGCGATGGCGAGCATCGATCCCGACGCGGCGGCGGCCATGCTCGCCTATCGGTTGCGCGGGCTGCCCGCCGCCAGGGCCAGAGCCCGCGCGGAAGGCGCACGGGGAGCACGGTTTCCGTGGGAGTCGGCCGCCGACGGCACCGATGTGACGCCGCGCAACGGCTACCTCGGCGGGGTGCCGGTACCGATACTGACCGGCACCCAAGAGGAGCACATAACCGCCGATATCGCCTGGGCGGCAGACCATTTCGCGGAGTGGACCGGCCGCCTGGACTGGCTCGGCACCGAAGGCCGCGAGCTGCTCACCGACACCGCCCGCTACTGGGTGTCCCGGTTCCGGCTCGATCCGGACGGCCGCGCCCACCTCGACGACGTCATCGGACCCGATGAATACCACGAATCGGTGTGCGACAACGCCTTCACCAATGTGCTCGCCCGCTGGAACCTGCGCCGCGCCGCCCGGCTCGAACCGCGCGACGCGGCCGAGGCCGCCGAATTCGCGGCCTGGCGGTGGCTCGCGGAACGCGTTGTCGACCAACATCATCCGGACGGCCGCTACGAACAGTTCACCGGATACTTCGATCTGGAGCCGCTGCTGGCCGCCGAGGTCGCGCGGCCACCGGTCGCCGCCGATGTCCTGCTCGGCCAGGCCCGAGTGGCCGGATCCCAGCTCATCAAACAACCCGATGTGCTGATGCTGCACCACCTGATTCCGGAGGAGGTCGATTCGCTCGCCGCGAACCTCGATTACTACGGCCCGCGCACCACGCACGGTTCCTCGCTGTCCCCCGCCATCATGGCGGCGCTGCTGGCCCGGGCCGGACGCCCGCACGCCGCGCTGGACATGCTGCGCCGCGCCCTGCGGATCGATATGGACGATCACACCGGAACCACCGCGGCGGGCCTGCATCTCGCCGCACTGGCCGGGGTGTGGCAGGCGATGCTCACCGGATTCGCCGGTATCCGGGTGCGAGACGGGGTATTGCGTATCCGCCCCGCATTGCCCGGCGGCTGGGGACGATTCGGTATCGCCTTCGGCTGCCTCGGCAGATGGGTCCGGCTCGACATCGGCCGGGACGGCGTCGGCATCCGCTGCGACGGTCCGCTGACCGTCGCGGTGGACGATGCGCCCCCGATCCTGGTGTCGGGCGAAACCTGGTGTGCCACAAAGCGACAGGGAGTCTAGATGAATTCATCCGAGCAATTGCCCCGCGACGCCGTCCGCGGTCCGGCGACCGCGGCAGCACCCTACTATGTGCTGTGCCGCGGCTCGACGACCGTCGCCGCGGTGGCGGACGCGCTGGCCGACGTGATCTGCGGCCAGGTCTATCGCCAATCCGGCGACGCGCCCGCCGAGGTCTTCCTGCGCGCGCTGGCCGACCCGGCCATCGCACTCGGCGTGCTCGCCCGCGATGCCGCGGCCTGGCCGATCGTGCAGGCCACCGCCAAACCGGTTGTGCTTGTGCCGGAGGGTATTCCGCATTCGGTGATCCAGCGGGTGCTGGTACCGCTCGACGGGACCGAGGAGGCGACCGCCGCGGTCGCCGAGACCGTGCAGCTGTTCCGCACCGCCGGAACGGAGCTCATCGTGTTGCACGTGTTCGACCGCAAAACCGTTCCGGCGTACTGGGATCAGGCGGCGCACGCCAGGACCGGCTGGGAGGACGAATTCCTCGCCCGCTACTGCACACCGTACTTCTCCGGCCCGAATCAGAAACTCACGCTCCGCAACGGAGCGCCCGGTGAGACGGTTGTCGATGTCGCCGCCGAATCCGCCGATCTGATCGTCCTCGGCTGGTCGCAGCAGGTGCGGCCGGGCCGCGCGGAGACCGTGCGGCGCACCGTCGCCGCGGCCACGGTGCCCGTACTGCTGGTACCGACGTCACCGCACGAGAGGTCTTCCGGCACTGGGACGAACCCTCCCGCGAGAGGTTTCCTCTTATCATGACCTACACGGCGAATCTCGACTTCGGCAAGGCGTTCGGCGCATCCCCGGTCTGCCCCGGGTGCGGGGCGGAAGACGTCTTCATAGCGGACGGCCAGAGCGATGTCCTGTTCCGCTGCCGCAATTGCGGCATGCAGTGGCATGTCCCACACGAATACGAGCATCAGCCCCAGCCGATTGCGGGCTAGGCCCACGATGCTCTCCAGCTAGAGCAGGCTTTCCAGGGCGGCGGTCAGCAGATACGTTGTCTCGTCCGCGATTCGGTGCAGTTCGGCGATGGCCGACTCCGCGAGTCGCGGAGCGACCACGTCCACCGTCGTCTGCCCGGCCACCGTCCGGACCAGCACGGGATTCGTCAGCAGCGGCACCGCGCCCCGTGCGTCGGCGGCCAGCGCACGACGGACCAGCCGGGACCCGCAGGCCACCAGCACGGCCTCGTCGGCGTCGCGCCCGTGTCCGGCGGGGTCCAGATCGAGCGTCGTGATCATGTCGAATCCGTGCTCGCGCAACGCATTCGCGATTCGCGGCACGGCGGCCGCGAGCGGCTCGCTCATCCGGGCCGAGATCGTCGGCTCCGGTGCGACCGGAATCATCAACTCGATGGTCAGCTCGGATACGGTGTCGATATCCTCCGGCGCGATGTGGAAGACCTCGGTCAGCGGTCCGATGGTGCGCATATTCGATGCGCGAACCCACTGTTCCAGCGCCCGATGAGCGGTGTCGATACTGCCGTATCCGCCGCGATGCCAGGTCCTGGCGACCAGACCCGGTGCGACCGTGCGCACCTCGGTATCGGGCGTCGGCGCGGGCGCCCGCATGATCGGCACCGCGAAATCGACCGCTACCCGGTCGGAGCCCGGGATCTCGCGGAAGGTAGCCGACGGCGCGCCGACCATCTCCAACCCGGCCGCGTCGACCAGCTCGAACAGTTCGCGAATACCGGCGATGATGTCGGAATCGTCTCGGCGGCCTGGTATTTCGCGCCGCATCAGCAACTCGGTGTACGCGGTCGCCTCGGCGACACCCACCGGGTCGGTGGTTCTGGACAGCACGGATATCGCATCGGCATCCGGAACGACGAGTCGCGCGCCGTCGCGCCGCGACCGACCCGGATGCGCCGACCGGTCTATCCCGATCACCGCGGCGAAACCGCCGCCGCTCGCGACGGCGGCGACCTCCTCGACCACGACCGTGCGGGAGGGCAGCACACCGAGCTGCCGTGCTGTCTCGTAAAGTATTGCGGGAGAGGGCCTTTCAGGCAGCTCCAACTCGGACGCGATCTGCCCGTCGACACACGCGATGAACTCGTGTTCCAGCCCGGTGGCGGCGAGGATATCCCTGCCGTTCCCGTGCACCGAGTACACGCCCGTCGCGATCCCGGCCTGATGTAGCCGCCGGACCAGCGACATGGTCGACTTCTGTACCGGCACACCGCGTTCCAATTGTTCCCCGAGCAGCCGCTGTTCGCGGTTGGCCAGTGCGTGCACGCTTTGCGCGCCCGGCGGATCGGCCGGATCGCCGAGCGGCAGCGAAATCGACCGCGACGCCAGGAAATGCGTTATCCCATCAAGTCGCGGCTTACCGTCGAAGTAGGTGTGGTAGTCGGCGGCCCGGAACGATCGGCGATCCGCGCCCGCGCGCCGGGAAAGCACATCGTCGAAGACCTCGCGCCAGATATCGGCGCGCAGGGCGACGGTATCGACGACGACGCCGTCGAGGTCGAATATCACCGCATGGTGCACCCACGGATCGATCACGGTCGATATCGTGTCCATCTCGATGCCTTTCTTCCGGTCCTGCCCATGGGCGGCGGCCGCGACCGCCGCCCCGGATTCCATTGCCGCTCAGGAGGATTTGATCGCGATATGCTTTTCGGCGGGCGCGACCGTCTCGGCGACGGGCACCGAAACGGTGAGGATGCCCTTGTCGTAGGTCGCGGCGATCTCGTCTTCCTTGGCGCCGGCCGGCAGCGCGACCGAGCGGACGAAGGAGCCGTAGCTGAACTCCGACCGTCCCTTGGTCTCCTGCCGTTCGCTGCGCTCGGCCTTGATGGTCAGCACACCGTCGCGGACGGTGATAGTGACGTCCTTATCCGGATCCATACCCGGCATTTCGGCGTGCACCAGGTACTTGCCATCGGCCATCTCGTCCTCGACCCGGAGCAGCTTGCCCTCCATGACCGGGCGCACGGTCTCGAAGAAGGGGAACCCGGCGAAGAAGTCGGACAGCTCGGGGAACAGCGACTGGGAGCGGCGATGCGCGGGAAGCAGACTCATGATTCACTCCATTTATATTGGGAGACTGATACTTTCGATTCGAGCAGAGGTCCGGTCCGCCCGGCTAGGGACCGGGGTCCCGGCTGCCGGTGTCATTTGTCGTCGCCGCGGTAGCCCTAAGTCCGCACGGGTTCGGATCTCCGGTCCTCGGATACCGTGCGAACTTCCGCGATAAACGCGTCGACCGTCGAGCGCTGGAATATATCGGTGCCCGGCAGCAGCACGGTCGCGGCAGCGGCGGCGACACCGTATTCGCAGGCCGCCAGACAGGACGCGCCGGCGGCCAGCCGATAGGTGAGCGCGCCGATCAGGCTGTCGCCCGCGCACGCGTCGCTGCGCGGCGGCAGCGGCGGCGGTGGCGCGGAAATCCGGTGGTGCGCTTCCTCGTTCGAATACACCGCGCCGAGCGCGCCGACCGTCGTCACCGCGTGCACCGTCGCGCCGAGATCCAACAGATACTCGTTGGCGGCACGGGCCGCGGCGAAGCCGTCGATCGGCGCGCCGATCAGCGCGGACGCCTCCCTGCGGTCGAGCCGGATCAGGAAAGCCCGCTCGCGCAACACATTTCGCAGCTGCGCGCCGGCGATATCCAGCACGATCCTGGTGTCGTACCGCCGCATCCGTTCGACCAGCTCGGCGCAGAAGTTCTCGTCGAACCCGGACGGCACGCTGCCGGTGACGACCAGATACGGATAGCGCGGCGCCACCGCGAGTATCGCCTCCATACAGCGCCTGGTATCGGCCGCCGACAGCGGCGCGCCGTCCGGCACGATGTGAAAGCTGTGGCCGGTGAACTGTTCACCGACGACGAAGGCGTTCCTGGTCTCGGCGCCCACCTCGATGGGTTGATGCGCGAGTCCTTCCGCGTCGAGCAGCCGGTTCAGCAGCTGCCCGACCTCACGTCCCGCGGTGTGCAGGGCCATCGCGGACCCGCCCAACCGGGTGACGCAGCGCGCGACGTTGATGCCGCCGCCACCACCGCGTACCGAACGCACCCGCGCCCGGTTCTTCCCCTCGCCGACCAGCCGGTCCACCTCGAAGGTGGTGTCGACGGCCGGATTCAGCGTCGCTGTCAGAATCATGCGATCAGCGTCGGTATTCGGGGGCGGTGCGCCGTAGAGCCGAAGGACCCCGATCGGACGTCATTGGTCGCGCGACGCCGCGACAGGGACCATCGTCCCCGGAGTACGGGCGCAAGTTCCATATCGGTCGCGCGCGGATCGGCCGACACTGGCTTGCATGACCGACAGCACCGCGTTCACCGAGCAATTCGTACCGGATCGACCGACCATGCTGGCGGCCACGCGGCTGGCCGGCCGAGCACCGTCGGTGCACAACACCCAGCCGTGGCGCTTGGTGTTCGACGGCACCCGGCTACACCTGTTCCGCGACAACGATCGGCTGCTCGTTTCCGCCGACCCGAACGGCAGGCAGCTGGTGATGAGCTGCGGCGCGATGCTGCACCACCTGCGGACCGCCTTCGCCGCGTACGGGTGGCACACCGATACGCTGCGCCTGCCCGATCCCGGGCGGCTGGACTACCTCGCCGTCGTCGACTTCCGCCGCTGGCCGGATCCGCCCGCCGGGGTACGCGCCCGGGCCCGCGCCATCGAACACCGGCGCACCGACCGGCTGCCGATGCTGCCCCCGGCCGACTTCGACGAACTCCTGCACACCACTCGCATGCTGGTACATCCGCACAACCTCGAACTCGACGCCCTGCCCGAGGACGCGCGCGACCGGCTCACCGTCGCCTCGCAGCACGCTGCGGCCGTGCGCCGCTACGATATGGAGTATCAGACCGAATTGCATTGGTGGACAGGGCATACCAGCGGCCCGGAGGGTGTGCCGAAGAGTGTCCTGGCCTCGGATGCGGAATTCGCCCGCGTCGGCGTCGGCCGCACCTTCCCGTCGGCGCCGCATTCGGCCCGCCGCGGCGAACTGGCGGCCGATCAGGCGCGGCTGCTGGTGCTGAGCTCGACCGGAGATTCGGTGCTGGAGTGGCTGCACACCGGTGAGGCGCTCTCGGCGGTGCTGCTCGAATGCACCGTCGCCGGAGCGGCCAGCTGCGCGCTGACCCACATCACCGAACTGCCCGCGGAACGCAAAACCATTGCGGCACTGCTGCCGAACCCCAACCTGCCACAGGTGGTGATCCGGGTGGGCGCCGCGCCCGCGGACGAGGACCAACAGCTCTCGCCCCGCCGCCCTGTCGCCGACATCCTCACGTTCCACCAGCTCTGAGCCGCATAGAGACTCGGCCGATGCGCCGAGCGGGATCTGGCCGTGGCAGTCCCTCCTTCGTCCTGCGCCACGGCCATTTCCCGTATCCGAACAGAAACACCCGCGCATCCCCGAACCGGGTGCGCGGGTGCATCTTTCGGGTTACCCGACCGGCACGGCCACCGCTCGCGCACGGGCGAGCAGTTCGGCGGTCGCGCGCTCGATACCGTCGGCGATCAGCGCGATATCGGGTGTGCTGTCGAAATCGCCGGTGATGCCGTAGGCCAGCTGGTCCCGGTAACTCAGGATGGCGATGCCGGTGCGCAGGCGCATCGCGATCGGCGCGTACGCCAGGATTTCCACCACCTCCCGACCGAGCAGGCGCAGCGTCCGACGCGGCCCGGGAACATTGGTGGCCAGCCCGGCGACCGAGTGCTGCGGGTAGCGCAGCACCGACCGCACGATCCAGGCGATCGACGCGAACGGCAGCCAATTCGCCAATTCCAGTATCGAATTCGCGGCCGACGCCTCGCCGCGACGCTTGTGCCGTGCCATCCGCTCGTGCACTGCGGCCAATTGTGCCACCGGATCCGCCAATTCGATCGGAAGTAAGGGCAGCATCGCCGAAACACGGTTGTCCAAAACATTTTTCGCATCCGTCGCACGCGTGGACACCGGTGCGAGAATGCGCAGCTTGTCCGGCGTCGGCTCCTCGCCGCGGGCCAGCAGCACCGCGCGGAACGCCGCCGCCACCGCGGCCAGCGCGACATCGTTCACGGTGGCCCCGAACGCCACGCCGATCTCACGCACCGCCGAAAGGCTGGTGCGGGCGACGGCGTAGCGGCGCTGGCGGCCTATCGGCCCGTTCAACGACGAATCCGGCGCAGGCGCAAGGGCATCCATTATCAGCGGCACCGCGCCGAGCACCGCCTTCGGCGCATCGATCGGCAACCGCAACCCCTTGGCGAGCAGTCCGAGCGGATCCCGACGGGTGCGCTCGACCGCCGGGCGCACCGAATTCCCCTGCGGCCCTTCGCAGAGCCGTTCGAACAGGGTGATACCAGAGATGCCATCGACCATGCTGTGGTGCACCTTCACGATCAGCGCCCAGCGTCCGCCGGTCAGCCGTTCGACGACGATGCACTGCCACAGTGGGTGATCCCGGTCCAGTCGCTCCTCCATCACGGAGGCGATCAGCTCGTTCAACGCCGCGTCGTCGCCGGGCTCCGGCAGGGCCATCCACCGAATGTGGTGGGCCAGACCGAAATTCGGGTCGTCTACCCATTCGGGTGCGGCCATATCCCAGCGCGCCCTGCGCACCTTCTGGCGCAGCCTGGCATCGGCGTCGAGGTGATCGCGCAGCGCCGCGATCACCTCCGCGCGGCCCGGCTGCGCACCGGCCACGATCGCCACCGCACAGATCCCGGCACTCACGTGTCGATCCGTGTCCTCCAGTTCCATGAATCCCGCATCCAACGGGCCTAATCCGGTCATCGCCCAATCCGTCCTGCGTCGATGTGGCGTCGATCACGCGGCGCCGATTCGGCCGGGACGACTCACCACCGCTTCATGGTGCCGGTGTGGCCGGGCGCCGCGGCAGATGCGTTGGCCATCACGACGCGGGACGTTCGCCCCCGCGCACCACGATCATCGGGCAGTCCGCCGAATGCAGCAGCGCGTTGCTGGTGGAGCCGAGCACCATGCTCGCGAATCCGCCCCGGCCCCGGCTGCCGACCACCAGCAGTTGCGCATTCGCCGACTCCTCCAGCAATGAACGAACGGGACGGTCGCTCTTGACGATTCGGCGCACCGACACCTCCGGATACCGCTCCGCGAAGCCGGCCAGGCTCTCCGCGAGCAGTGCCTCCTCGCTCTGCCGGGCGGCATCCCAACCGGCGAGCGGCATTTCGATACCGCTGGCATCGCTCCAAGTGTGCAGCGCGACCAGCCCGACCTTCCGCAGTGAAGCCTCGGCGAAGGCGAGTTCAATTGCGGGCACGCTGTTTTCGGTGCCATCGACGCCGACCAGCACCGGTTTCGTCATCGAGACCGCGTCGATCGCCGAAATGCCGTGGATGACCGCCACCGGGCAGCGCGCGTGCCGGGTGACCGCGGTGCCGACCGAACCGAGCAGCCCGCGCTGGAACGCGCCGAGCCCGCGGCTGCCGACCACCAGCATCGCCACCTCGGCCGAGCGGTCCAGCAGAGTCGGGATGATAAGGGCGAAGGACAGTTCCGTCGTGATGTGCAGTTCGGTGCTCGAGGTCGCCTGCCTGGCGACGCGTGCGGCCTCGGCCAGGACGCGTTCGCCGTCGCGGCGCAGCCATTCCAGATCGGCCCCGCCGAGCGACATTTCGGGCCCGGAGCCGGTGGAGATCGCCATCGATGTGAGGATGTGCAGCGGGCGGCGGTGCAGTGCCGCGTCGACCGCCGCCCAGGCCACCGCCTGATACGAGCTCGCCGAACCGTCGACCGCCGCGAGTATCTGATTCGTTGACATGACTCCAGGGTGCTACGCGCCACCCGCCGACGGCAGGGACCAAGGTCCCAGGACGACATGCCATCGGAGGCCAACCGGGCCGACGCGGGCCGAAAGTCACCGTGCGGGTGGCGGTTCGGCACTGTGCCCACTGATCACCCGCACGTAGCGTCGAGATAGTCCGCTGCCCGGAATACCGGGTCCGGCGAAGGAGAAAAGGATGCGGGCACGCGTCGTCTACGAATCGATGTGCGGCAGCACCGCCGCGCTGGCCGCCGCCATCGCCGATGGGCTCGGCGAATACGGAACGGTCGATGTGGTGAGCGTGGCGGCCGCCGGCGAGCAGCCGGAGCCGACGGTGGATCTGCTGGTGGTCGGCGGGCCGACGCATCTGCTCGGCATGAGCCGACCGTGGACCAGGCGGCGCACCGCCGGACATACCGATGCCGAGGTCGTCACCGATCTCGGCATCCGCGAATGGCTGGCCGGCGCGCATCCGGCATTACCCGGCGCGCGGGCGGCCACCTTCGACACTCATGTCCCGCGGCCGGCACGGCTGGCCGGTTCGGCCGCGCGTGACGCGGCAAAACACCTGTGCCGCTTGGGTTATGCGCTCGCCGACGATCCGATGGACTTCGTCGTCGACCGCGTCGGCGGCCCACTGCGCGCCGGCGAGCTGGCCCGCGCGCGAGCCTGGGCTCGCCGGCTGGCCCGCACCGAGGCCGCATACCTCGCATCACAGGAAGGGTAGGAAATCCCATGTCATACCGCATCACCGTGGTCGAATCGAGCCCGCACACCCTGCTGGAACTGCGCCGCGCGGTCCGCGCCGAGCACGCGGGCGACGATATCGCCGCGGGCATGCGCGAACTCTATGATCTGGCGGACCGCACCGGCCTGGCCCCCGCGGGCCCGCCGTCGACGACCTATCGCGGCGCGGTCGGACCCGGCCGGGCCACCGAGGTCGTCTTCGGGCTTCCGGTCACCTCCGGACTGGTAGGCGGTGCGGCGGAACAGGTTTCGGTTCGCCCGATCGCGCCCGGGCTGTTCGCGTACACCACCCATCACGGCGACTTCCAGCGGATCGGCGAGGCCTACCGCGCGCTGGAGGAATGGGTGCGCGCCTCGCATTTCCGTCCCGTCGGCCCGTCCACCGAGGTCTATCTCGTCGCCCCGGACGAGGCGGTGCATCCGCACGATCTGGTGACCGAGATCCGGATACCCGTCGCGGCCGCCGAACTGGCCACCCGCATCGCCGTATCCTTCGGCCAAGCCGTTGGGCTGACTCGAGATGCTTTGGCGGAACAGGGTTTCGGCCTACTCACCGAAATCGATGTGCGGGCGACGATGCGCGCGAAACTCGGCGTGGAGATGGAGGATTATCTCATCCTCGGCGCCTACAACCCCGAACTCGCCCACCGCGCACTGGATATCGACCGGCACATCGGGCTACTGCTGCCCTGCAATGTAGTGGTGCGCACGGCCGAAGGGGCAGCCATCGTCGAGGCGATGGACCCGGATCTGTTGCTGGACCGGGACGCTCAGCCCGCGCTCTACTCGGTCGCGCGGGAAGCCAGGTCCCGTTTGGCGGCAGCGCTCGAGAACATCGAAAAGCGTTCGGCCATACCATAAGTCAGCCGGCGGCCCGGTCACTGCCCAAAGGGTCGAGCAGCTCATCGATCGGCCGCCGCGGCGCGGGTGGCAGCCGCACCGCGCCCGCGGGCAGCCACCCGATACGGATCACCGCCTGTGGATGGGCGCGGTTGTCCAGCACCCCGGACCGGATCCGGCCGCGCAGCTCGGGAATCTCCAGCGGCTCGGTGAGCAGGCAGGTGGCCAGGCCGACATTGGCCGCGGTCAGCAGCACGGCGCTCAACGCCTCCCCCGCCGCCAGCCTGGACGGCCGGTCGTCGTAGGCGGTGCCGACCACCAGCAGTTCCGCGTAGTCCGGTTCTTTGGTCGGATCGACGAGCCCCGGCTGGGCGAACTCCCTGGTCGGAATGCCCTGTCCGGCGCGCGGCGGCGGCACGCTCCAGGATGGCACGCCGTCGTTCGTATCCCGCCTGCCACTCCAATTCGCCAGCTCCAGTCGATATTCCGAATTCCCCGCATGTCTGCGGCCCGCCTCGTACATCGCCGCGACCAGGCAATCCCGCGCGGCATTCGCGGCGCGCCGGACAATGCCGCCCTGCGCCCCGGCCCGCTCGCTGACCAGTCCGAGATATCCGGGCGGAATCGGCCAGGAGCTGAAGTGTCTGCGGTCGGTCTGCCGAGTCGAAATGGCCTCGGCGAGCGCGATTTCCGTGCCGGTCGGCCGGTGCCGTACCAATTCCAGCATGGCCAGATGCTCCGGATCGGCACGGTCCGGCAGCCGGTGCACAATGGCCGACCAGCCGAGCGAGGCGAACGCGATGCGCAGATGATGTAGGGCCGCACCGCAGCTCACCAGCGCGTCGCGCTGATCGGGATCGGTCGCCCGCAGCGTTCTGGCCGGGTCGAGATACAGGTGTACCGCACCGTCGCCGATCTGGAAACGCCAGGGCTGGGTGTTGTGCACCGAGGGCGCGCGCACCGCGAGCGACAGTGCCGCACGGATCGTTTGCTCATCGGGCCGTACACGGTTCATGGTGGTTCCATCCGTTCCCTTCGTCGCATCGATACCAAGGCTGCCATCGGATACCTCATGCCGGTTAGGGCAGGAATGCCCGAACTCGCGGGACTTTCTCGAAACCGCCGGAAGTCCCGCCCAGCCGGTGACCTTCGGCCATCACCTCGCGCCCCTCGGGCGCGACATGCTTGGGCTACTACTCCGACGGGTCGAAAGGGACTGCCCCATGCCGGAATTCGCGGCGCCCGCGCAGGTGCGGGAAACCCACACCGGGCTCGTGCTGCTCTACGGTGACCGGGCCTACAAAATCAAGAAGGCCATCCGCACGGACTTCCTCGACTTCGGCACCCCGGAGCTACGTGAGCGAGCCTGCGCGCGCGAGGTCGGGCTGAACCGCCGACTCGCGCCGGATGTCTATCTGGGCGTCGCGCATCTGACCTCACCCACCGGCGGCCCCGATGAACCCGTCGTCGTCATGCGCCGGATGCCGGAGGACCGCAGGCTCACCACCGTGCTCGCCGACCCCGAACGAGTCGGCTCCGAGCTGACGGCGCTGGTCCAGGTGCTCGCGCTGTTCCACCACAGCGCCAGGCGCGGAACGGAAATCGACGCGGAGGGCAGGCCCGACGCGCTGCGCACCCGCTGGCGGATACTCCTGCACAGCCTGAGCGAGCAGCCCGCCGACATCATGGATCCGGCGCTGCTCGCCCGGATCGACGAACTCGCCATGCGCTATATCGACGGCCGAGAGCCGCTGCTGCACAACAGAATCGCCGAGGGCAACTTGCTCGACGGACACGGCGACCTGCTCGCCGAGGATATCTTCGCGCTGTCCGACGGTTTCCGGGTGCTCGACTGCCTCGACTTCGACGACCGGCTTCGTTATGTCGACCGGATCGACGATATCGCCTTCCTGGCAATGGATTTGGAATTCCTCGGCCACGCGGACCCGAGCGAGCGCCTGTTCGACGACTACCAGGCGATCACCGGCGACCAGGCCCCCGCGTCGCTGTGGCACCACTACATCGCCTACCGCGCATTGGTTCGCGCGAAGGTCGATACCATCCGTTTCGCACAGGGCGAGCTCGCGGCGCGGCATCGCGCGCACCGGCATCTGCGGATCGCGCTGGATCATCTCGAGGCCGCCGAGGTGCGGCTGATGCTGGTCGGTGGCCTCCCAGGGACCGGTAAATCCACTGTGGCGCACGCACTTTCGTCGGCCACCGGTGCGGTGACACTATCCGCCGACCGGCTGCGCCGGGAGCTGCGCGCCACCGGTGAGGTGACCGGCGCGACCGGAATCCTCGATGCCGGAGCGTATTCCGCGGCGGCCAAGGCCCGGGTGTACACCGAACTGCGCATCCGCGCGCACGCGCTGCTCACGGCCGGTGTCTCGGTGATCCTGGACGCCAGCTGGATCGATCCGGACGAGCGGCGGCGCGCCGCCGAGCTCGCCGCCGCCACGCACGCCGAACTCCGGCAGATCCGATGCGTCTGCCCCGCGACCGTCGCGAACCACCGGCTCCGGGACCGCGCCGCGGGCGATTCGGACGCCACCCCGGCCATCGCGGCCGCCATGGCCGACAAGGCGGCCGATTGGCCCGGCGCGACCCCGATCGACACCGGGCGTCCGCTCCCCGACACCCTCACCGACGCGCTGCGCGAGTGGTACGCCGGTCCCGCGAAAACTAGGGACTTTGGTCCCGAATCGGAGGTCGAGCGCCCCTGTGTCGGTGGGAAAATCTCCGTAGGCTGAGGAAATGGCGAAGACAGGTGACTACCGGTGATAAAGGTATTTCTGGTCGACGATCACCACATCGTGCGGCGCGGCGTCGCCGATTTGATCGGCGCCGAACCCGATCTCGACGTGATCGGTGAGGCGGGCAGCGTATCCCAGGCGCTGGCCCGCATCCCCGCGTTGCGCCCCGACGTGGTGGTGCTGGACGTGCGGCTACCCGACGGCAACGGCATCGAACTCTGCCGCGACCTGCTGACCCAGCATCCGGAGCTGCGCTGCCTGATCCTCACCTCGTTCACCGACGAGCAGGCCATGCTCGACGCCATCCTGGCCGGCGCCAGCGGCTACGTGGTCAAGGATATCGGCACGCTGGAATTGGTCGACGCCATCCGCGAGGTCGGTGCGGGTAGATCGCTGCTGGACAATCGGGCCGCCGCCGCGCTGATGGCGAAGCTGCGGGAGGAGGCCGAGGCCAAATCCGGCCCGCTGGCCGGGCTCACCGATCAGGAGCGCACGCTGCTCGAGCTGCTCGGCGAGGGACTCACCAACCGGCAGATCGCGGGCCGAATGTTCTTGGCGGAGAAGACGGTCAAGAATTACGTGTCCCGGCTGCTGACCAAATTGGGAGTGGAGCGGCGCACCCAGGCGGCCGTGATGGCCTCCAAGCTCAACACTCCCACGAAGAGGGAGTGAGCCGCGGCCCGGGGACGCCGCGCGCAGGCGGGCGCCCGGCCGATGTACCGTGCGAAAATGCTCGGTATGGAAGGCAAATCGTCCGAGACAGCACCGGGCGACCAGTCACCGGTCCTGGAGACCCTGTCCCAGCTGCGGCTGCGTGAGCTGCTGAGCGAGGTCCAGGACCGCATCGCGCAGATCGTCGGCGTGCGCGACAAGATGGACCGGCTCATCGAGGCCATGCTCGTGGTCACGGCCGGACTGGATCTGGACAATACGCTGCGTTCGATCGTGCACACCGCGATCGAACTCGTCGACGCCGACTACGGCGCGCTCGGCGTCCGCGAATCGGATAAGTCGAGCAAGCAGCTCGCCGAATTCGTCTACGAGGGCATCGACGACCGCACCCGGGTGCTCATCGGCGATCTGCCGCGCGGTCACGGGGTGCTCGGATTGCTCATCGAACAGCCGAAACCCATTCGGCTGACCGATCTTTCGACCCACCCCTCATCGGTGGGCTTCCCGGAACACCATCCGCCGATGCATACCTTCCTCGGCGTGCCGGTCAAGGTGCGCGACGAGGTTTTCGGCAATCTGTACCTCACCGAGAAGGCCGGGGGGCAGGAGTTCACCGAGGACGACGAGGTGGTGGTGCAGGCGCTGGCCGCGGCGGCCGGTATCGCCATCGCCAACGCCCGCCTCTACGAACAGTCCCGCATCCGCCAGCAGTGGCTGGAGGCGACCCAGGACGTGGCCACCGAACTGCTCGCGGGCGGCGAACCGGCCGAGGTGCTCGCGCTGGTGGTAGACCGGGCCTTGAAGTTGACCGAATCGTCCTGTGTCTTCCTGGCCCTGCCGGAGGATCCGGATATCCCGCACGCCGAGGTCTCCGAGCTGAGGATTGCGGCGGCCGCCGGAATAGACTCGGAATCCCTTCCCGGACAGGACATTCCGGTCGCCGACTCACATGCCGGGACGGCGTTCGTCGAGGGCAGAGCGGTGGCGGCCGACCAACTGCGCTACACCCCCATCTTCGAATCCTCGATCGAATTCGGCCCGGTGCTGCTGCTGCCGCTGCGAGCCGAGGGCACCGTGATCGGCGTGCTGACAATGCTGCGCCCACCCGAACTCAAACCGCTGGACGCAGCCGGCCAGTCGATGATGACCGCGTTCGCCGATCAGGCCGCGCTGGCACTGCAACTGGCCAATACGCAGCGGCGGATGCGGGAGCTCGACGTGCTTTCCGACCGCGACCGCATCGCCAGGGATCTGCACGACCATGTCATACAGCGGCTGTTCGCGGTCGGGCTGTCGCTGCAGGGCACCGCGCAGCGCGCCCGCGCACCCGAGGTCAAGACCCGGATCACCGACACCATCCTGGATATTCAGTCGATCGTGCAGGAGATCCGGCACTCCATCTTCGATCTGCACTCCAACAACGCCGCCGACACACCGACCCTGCGCAAGCGGCTGCACGGGGTGATCGCCGAGATGACCGAGGATTCCGGGCTGCGCACCACGGTCCGGCTGGCCGGACCGGTCTCGGTGCTCGGACCGTCGCTCGCCGAGGATGTGGAGGCGGTGCTGCGCGAGGCCGTGAGCAATGTGGTGCGGCACGCCGCGGCGAATACCGTCTCGGTGAATCTCGTTGTCCGCGACGATGTCTCGATCGAGGTATCCGACGACGGCGTCGGCATCGCCGTCGGCGACACCCGGACGAGCGGCCTGCGCAACCTCGCGGTCCGGGCCGAACAGGCGGGCGGCTCGTTCACGGTGCAGCCCGGCCCGGAGCGCGGCACCGTACTGCGCTGGATCGTGCCGCTGCCCTGACCCACAAACAGCCTTAGGGCCTGCTGATTCGGGACCAACGCCAGGCGAGCGGGACCATCGGAAATTCCTAACCTACGGGTACAGATCGCACCCGAAGGGATTCCGCACATGTCCAGCCGCAGCACCGACACCCACCTACTGGCGACCGCCCCGGTGGTGGTCGGCGTCGACGGTTCCGAACCGTCCGACCTGGCCGTGCGCTGGGCCGCCGAAATCGCCGCCGCGCGCAATCGGCGGCTGCGCATCGTGCACGGCTTGGCGCTGGATCCGCACTCCACCGTTTTCGGCATCTACGAGCTGCTGACGCCCGCGGTGACCGATGCGATGCGCAAGGCGGGCCTCGACCTGGTCGCCACCGCCCGCCGCCTGGCCACGCAGGTCGATCCCGGCCTCACCGTGGAAACCGAGGTAGCCCCCGACCAGCCCGCCGAACTCCTTGTGCGCGAATCGAATTCGGCCCATATGGTGGCCATCGGCGCGGGCCGGGCCAGCGAATTGGCGCATATCGGCTCCACGCTGCTCGCGGTGTCCGCGCACGGGCACGGCAATATCGTGGTGGTCCGCGACACCGGCAGCGAGCGGCAGATCCGGCAGACGGGCCCGGTCATCGTCGGCATCGATGACAGCCGCACCTGCGCGCCCGCCGTGGCGGCCGCCTTCGCCGAGGCGAGCATCCGCGAGACCGCACTGGTCGCCGTGCACGCCACCGGCGACATCACGCTCACCGGCTACGCGAATCTCGCTGCCACCCTGCCGATCCGGGAAATGGAGGCGGCCGCCCACGAGGTGCTCGCCGAACATCTGGCCGGCTGGCAGGAGAAGTATCCGGATGTCCACGTCACCCGGAAGGTCTATCCGGCAGGCCCGGCCCATCAGCTCATCAGCTGGTCGAAGGCGGCGCAACTGGTCGTCGTCGGTTCCAGGGGCCGCGGCGGATTCCGTGGACTGCTACTCGGCTCGACCAGCAATTCCCTTGTCCAGCATGCCCATTGCCCGGTGATGGTCGCGCACGCCAACTAGCGAGAGGCGAAATCCCATGTCCGCAAGCATCAATCCCCCGGTACTGGTCGGCACCGACGGTTCCGATCCAGCCCTGGCGGCCGTCCGCTGGGCCGCGGGCGAAGCCGTCATGCACCGCGCGCCGCTGACCATCCTCCACTGCATCGGCGCGCCGGTCGACTTCGGGCCCGGTATCGCGTTCTCCCGCTTCGATTACGAGGTCTACCGCCAAGCCGGGATCGCGGCGCTCGAGCAGTCGCGCGCGGCCGCCGCCGAGGCGATCCGTTCGGCAGGCGAACTGGAGATCACCACCGAACTCATCGAAGCGCCGCCGATTCCGGTGCTGCGCGATCGATCCAAGGATGCCAGGTTGCTCGTCGTCGGCACCCAGGGGCTCGGCGCGTTCCGCCGCGCGCTGCTCGGCTCGGTCAGCACCGCGCTGGCCCGGCACGCCGAATGCCCGGTGGCGATCGTTCCCGAATCGCCGAAATACGACTCGCGCGATCAGCGCGTCGTCGTCGGCGTCGACGGCTCGGCGTGCAGCGCCCGCGCCATCGAAATCGCCTTCGACGAGGCGACATTTCGCGGTGCGGCACTGACCGCGGTACTCGCCTGGACGGAATTTCCGCCGTATATCCCGCGCGAGGATATGCGGCAGGAGGCCGAGGCGATCCTCGCCGAAAGCCTCGCCGGATACGGCGAGCGCTATCCGGAGGTCGCGGTGCGGCGGATGGTCGCCACGGACCGTCCGGCAAAGGTCCTGCTGGAGCTGGGATCCGGCGCCCAGCTGATCGTGGTCGGCAGTCACGGACGCGGCGGATTCGCCGGGATGACGCTCGGATCGGTCAGCCAGGCCGTATTGCACGCGACCACCGCACCGCTGATCATCGCCCGCTCGCACGCCTGAACCGACTGTCGCCGAGCAGATTTGGATTCTGTACCGATGCAGACCCTTGTCGAAATCCGAGCCGCGGCGCCGGGCGGCCCGCGCCCGCTCTCCGCGCGGGCCGCCGGCGCCATGACGACCGATCAGGTGCTCAGCGCGCTGGCGGCCCCGGCGGACGGACTGTCCGAGAACGAACGCGTCCGTCGGCGACAGCTGTTCGGCCCCAATGCCATTCGCACCCACAAGACCCGTCTGCTGCCGGTGTTGCTGCGGCAGCTGCGTTCTCCGCTGCTGCTGTTGCTCGCCGTCACCGCCGCGGTGTCGTTCTTCGTCGGTGAGCGCACCGACGCGATCATTATCGGCGTGATCCTCGCCGCCTCGGTCGGCCTGGGCCTGATCAACGAGTACCGGGCCGAGCGCGCGGCCGACGCGCTGCACGAGCGGATCCGGCATCGAGCGGTGATCCTGCGCGGCGGCACACCGGAATCGGTCGATCTGGCCGAGCTCGTGCCCGGCGATGTCGTCGAGCTGCGCGCGGGTGAGCTGGTGCCCGCCGACCTGCGGCTGCTGTCGGTGACCGGGCTGCGCTGCGACGAGTCGGTGCTGACCGGCGAATCGGCGCCGGTGTCGAAATCGGTCGCGCCGGTCGCGCCGGAAAGTCCGGTGGCCGAACTGGTTTCGTGCGCGCTGATGGGAACGGTGGTGAGCGCGGGCCGCGGCCGCGGCCTGGTCACCGCGACCGGGACGACCACCGAATTCGGCCGCATCGCGGCCGGTTTGAGCGAACGTCAGCCGGAAACCGAATTCCAGATCGGGCTGCGCAAATTCTCCATGCTGCTGGTGTGGGTCGCCGCGGCGCTCACCACCGGCATCTTCGCGGTGAATCTGGTGCTGCAGCGACCGCTGCTCGACGCGCTGCTGTTCTCGCTGGCCATCGCCGTCGGCATCTCGCCACAACTGCTGCCCGCCGTGGTGTCCACCGCGCTCGCCGCCGGTTCCCGGCAGCTCGCGAACTGCAAGGTGCTGGTGAAAAGGCTGGTCTGCATCGAGGATCTCGGCGATATCGAGGTGCTGTTCACCGATAAGACCGGCACCCTCACCGAGGGCCGGATCGAATATATGCGCGCGCTCGATCCGGACGGCGGGGCCGACGGACGCACCCGGCTGCTGGGGATGCTCTGCACCGACGGTGTCATCAGCGGCGAAACCCTTTCCGCCGCGGACCCGTTGGATACCGCACTGTGGGCATCGCCGGGCGCGCCCACCGCGACCGTCGCGAAATACCGGCGGCTGGCGACGCTTCCGTTCGACCACGAGCGCAGGCTGCTCTCGGTGCTGGTCTCCGACGACCGGGGCGAGCCGTCGATCATCACCAAGGGCGCGCCGGAGGCGGTGCTCGCCCGGTGCCCGCGCATACCGGCCGCCGCGCAGGCGGTGCTGGACGCGGAATTCGCTGCCGGACACCGGATTGTCGCGGTCGCGACCCGGCGCGCCGATCCCGCGGCGACGGCGCTCGAACCCGCCGACGAACGCGACCTGACGCTGTGTGGCTTTCTCGTCTTTCTCGATCCGCCGAAAAGCAGTGCCCGCGAGGCTCTTTCGCGACTGTCCGGCCTCGGTGTTACGGTCAAGATACTCACCGGCGACAATCCGGCCGGCGCGCTGCACGTCTGCCGCGAACTGGGCCTGCCCGCCGAGGCGGCGGTCACCGGCACCGATCTCGACCGTCTCGACGATCGACAGCTCGCCGAATGCGTGAAAACCACAACGGTTTTCGCCCGAGTCTCCCCCGAGCAGAAGGCGCGGATCGTGCGCTCGCAGCGGGCGGGCGGGCTGGACGTCGCCTTCCTCGGCGACGGCGTCAACGACGCGCTCGCACTGCATGCCGCCGATGTCGGCATCTCGGTCGACTCCGCCACCGACGTCGCCAAGGACGCCGCCGACGTCGTGCTGCTGGAAAAGGATCTCGGCGTACTCGCCGACGGTGTCGTCGCCGGGCGGCGCATCTTCGCCAACACCATGAAGTACGTGCTGATGGGCACATCCAGCAACTTCGGCAATATGTTCAGTGCCGCAGGGGCTTCGGCATTCCTGCCGTTCCTGCCGATGCTGCCGTCGCAGATCCTGCTCAACAACCTGCTCTACGATTCCAGCCAGCTCGCCATCCCCACCGATCACGTCGACGAGGAGCAGCTGGCCCGGCCCGCGCGCTGGAATATCGGCCTGATCCGCCGCTTCATGCTGATCTTCGGACCGATCAGTTCGGCATTCGACTTCGCCACCTTCGGCGTGATGCTGTGGCTGTTCCACGCCGACGAAACCCTTTTCCACACCGGATGGTTCGTCGAATCGCTGGCCACCCAGACCCTGGTGCTGTTCGTCATCCGCACCCGGCGCAGCCCCTTCTTCCGCAGCGGGCCGAGCACACCGCTGCTGCTCGCCGCTTGCACCGCGGTCGCGGTCGGTGCGCTGCTACCCGTGACGCCATTGGCCGCCGATCTCGGATTCCGGCCGCTGCCAGGGGCGTTCCTGCTCGTGGTGGTGTTGCTGATCATCACCTATCTCGGCCTCGCCGAACTGGCCAAACGGTGGTTCTTCCGCACACCGCCGTCCGTCGCCACCCAGCGCGAGCGGACCAAGGGCTATCGAATCCGCAGGCGCGCAGCACGTTTCAACGCCAAGGCGCCCCGGAATCGGCGGCCCGGCCACAACCATCGATGACAAGGAGACCGCATGCACGCCACGGTATTACCCGAAACCGCCATGCACCCGGCCATCCGGCAACTCGGACCGGCCGACGCCGAGGCCATCCGAGCGCTGCACGCCGCGATGGACGCCGAGGACGGCTACTTCCGGTTCTTCATGCCGCCGCCGAAGGATCTGCACAAGGTGGCGCATGCGATAGCGCTGCGCGATCCGGAGCACTGCGCGGTCGGCGCCTTTCTCGGCGGCGAACTGGTGGGGGTCGCGAATTTCATTGTCCTGCCGGGGACTCGGTCCGCGGAGGTCGCGCTCGTTGTCGCCGCGGAGGATCAGCAGCACGGCATCGGCACCGCCCTGCTGCGCAGCCTCGCCGAACTCGCCCGCGAGCACGGCATCGAACGCTTCGTCGCCGAGGTGCTACCGGCCAATTCGCGGATGATGCGACTGCTCATCGACGGCGGATTCCCGGTGACGACGTATCGGCAGAACGGCGTCGTCCAGGTCGGCATCCAGCTGTGAATTCCGTATCCGAACAACAGATCCCGAGGACGGGCGATATGACAACACCACCCTACGAGAATCCGCACCGGCTGGCGTCGGCGGCGGTGGTCGTCGGCGTCGACGGCTCGGAGGGAGCCGACCTCGCAGTCCGCTGGGCGGCCGAAACCGCCGCCCACCGCCACCGTGATCTGCTGCTCGTGCACGGCCTCGACCTGGCCTCGACGCGCTCGATGGTCGGCTACTACGACGTGCTCACCCCGTCGATCACCGAAACCATTCACAAACAGGGCCGCCGCATCGTCGACGCCGACCGGCGTCTCGCGCAGTCGGTGAACCCGGATTTGGTTGTCGCCGTTGAGATTTCCGAAGCGGGCGCGGCCGAGCTGCTGATCCGGCATTCGCGGACGGCGCATCTGGTCGTCATCGGCGCCACCGGCAACGCGGGCGCCTTCGCCCATATCGGCTCGACCCTGCTGGCGGTGAGCGCCCACGGGCACGGCTCGGTGATCGTCGTCCGCGACACCGCGATCCGGCACACCGGCCCGGTCGTCGTCGGCGTGGACGGCACCGAGGCGGCCGACGCCGCCATCGCCGCCGCATTCGACGAGGCCGCCGAACGCGAAACCGAACTCGTCGCCGTACATGCCCGCGCCGCAACGCCATCCGCCACGGATGAGAACGGCGCCGCCGATACGGTCCTGGCCGAACGGCTCGCCGGCTGGCAGGAGAAATATCCGAACGTCCGCGTCCGCCGCGAAGCACGCCCGGCACAGCCGACCCAGCTCCTCATGGACTGGTCCGACACCGCCCAGCTGATCGTCGTCGGCACCCGCGGCCGCGGCGCACTCACCGGCCTGCTACTCGGCTCCACCAGCAATTTCCTTGTGCAGCACGCCCATTGCCCCGTCCTGATCGCCCACCGAGACCAATCCGAGTAGCGGCCGAACGCTCACGGCGCGGCCAGCACTCCTTTTGCCAAGGCCGCCGTGACCGCGGCCGTGCGGTCGGACACCTCGAGCTTCGAAAACGCCCGCTGTAGATGTGTTTTCACGGTCGCTTCGCTGATGTGCAGGGTTCGGCCGATTTCGGCGTTGGTCGCGCCGCGTGCGACGTACCCGAGGACCTCCACCTCACGGGCCGACAACAGCGCCTGCGGGTTTCGACGGTGCAGCCGTGCGCCGACCGAGGGCGTCAGCACCGTCTCGCCGCGCGCGGCCGCCCGCACGGCGGCCGCCAGCTCCGCGCGCGAACTATCCTTCAGCAGATATCCGGATGCGCCCGCTTCGACGGCGCGCAGGATATCGGTGTCGGTGTCGTAGGTGGTGACGACGACTACCCGGCTCTCGGGACAGGCGGCCAGGATCTGCTCGGTCGCCGCGGCGCCGTCGACCTCGGGCATCCGCAGATCCATCAGCACCACATCGGGACGCAGCGCCGTGGCGACCGCAATGGCCTCCGCGCCACCGGCCGCCTCGCCGACGACAACGAGATCGGCTTCGCGGGACAGTATTCCGCGCATACCCTCGCGCACCACCGGATGGTCGTCGACGAGTAGGACGCTGATCATGCCGGCACCTCGACGGCCACCCGGGTGCCCGCGCCCGGGCTCGTCGTCACGGTGACCACCGCGCCGATCTCCTGCGCCCGGCTGCGCAGACCGGGCAGGCCGAATCCGCCGGCACCGGCCGCGTCGAAGCCGATTCCGTTGTCCGCCACCGATAGTCGCACGCCCTGCCCGGTTCGGGTGAGGTCGACGGTCACGCTGTCGGCACGTGCGTGCTTGCTCACGTTCGTCAACGCCTCCTGTGCGGCGCGCAACAGTACCACCTCGGTTCCGGTATCCAGTTGGGGCACAGCGCAATCCACATTCACGGTGACGGCTATACCGGTCTCGTCGGCGAGTTTGCGGCAGCGTCGCCGCACCGAATCGGCCAGCGATCCGCCACCCAGATCGGGTGGTGTCAACGTCTCGACCATGGTCCGCGCTTCGATCAAGTTCTCCCGTGCCGTGGCTTCTATGAGTGCGATATGCCGATGGGCGGCATCGGGATCGGTATCGAATTCGGATTCGACGGCCTGGGCCAGCGTCGCGATTCCGGTGAATCCCTGGGTCAGCGTGTCGTGGATTTCCCTTGCGAGGCGGGCGCGTTCGGCCATCGAACCCGCCTCCCTGGACAGTCGCGCGACATCGGCGCGGCTGCGTTCCAATTGGTCGAGCAGTATCGCCAATTGCTCACTGCGGTCGAGGGCAAGCGTGATCGTCGCCCCGATCGCCGGATTGAATAGGATTGCGACCAAGGATATCGCCAGCCCCAACGGCACCTGTGTCTGTGCGACGAGCGCGAATACGAGGGGCGTGAAGCTCACCGCCTCGGCGACCACGATCGCGGCCCACACCGGCAGCGTCATGTAGATCAGCGCATACACCACCACCACCCCCGCGAGGGCCGGTGGTGACCACCAGACGGCGACATGGAAGAACAGCAGCACGCCGACCACGAAAAGCACCGAATTCCGGCTCACCCTACGGCGATAGAAGGCATCGGGGTTGTCACGGCGCGGCGACAGCAACGCCGACCAAGCCAGCAGGCAGGTCAGCGCCACCAATGCCACCCACGCCTCACCGCCGTATACGCGGCGCAGGACGATGACCAGAACTCCGGTGGCGATGATGCCGCCCACCACATAGGCGCTCCAGATCCGGTACAAGATATCCCACCGCCCTGGCGCTGTCATGCTCCGACGATAACCCGGATCGTGCGGCCCCGGGTCCTCCGAACAGTGGACACACACCCCGCGCGTATCGGCATACGCTGCGACAAAAGCACACGGACACAAGGGAATCAACCATGACGACCACACCCGACGCCACCCTCTACCCGCCCCGATGGCAACCCGCGCTACTGCGCTGGCACCGTACCCGGGTGTCGTGGTGGCAGTCGTGGAAACTTGCCGCCCAAGCGATGCGGCTATTGAGCGACCACAGCCCGGCCAACGCCTACGGCGCCCGGCTCCCCGGACAGGACGACGTCATGGTGGCCCGAATACCGTTGCAGCGCTATGTCGTAATTCGCAGCCCCGAACTCGCCCGACACGTCCTGGTGACCAATCAGGACAACTACCCCAAGAGCGCGGACTACGACATGCTTGCCGTCGCATTCGGGCGCGGTCTCGGCACCGAGCGGAACGAGGATCGCTGGCAACGCAATCGCCGCCTCGTCCAGCCCGTATTCGGGAAACGGAATATCGCCACGCTCGCGGGCCCGGTCACCGAGGCCGCCCACGACTGCGCCGCGCGCGTCCGCCGGCTCGGCGCGAATGCGGCGCCGGTGGATATGAACGCCGAGATGAGCAGGCTCACAGTCGATATCGTCGCGCGCACGATGTTCGGACTGGACCTGACCGGACCGATGTCGAAGATCAGACTGTCCCGGATGCTCGGCATGTTCGGCTTCGGGTTCCTCACCGGCGTCACCCATCGGCTGCACGCGCTCGCCGAACTCACGCACCGGCACAATCTGCCCATGCGCGTCATGCGTTGCGCCTCTTGGGTTCTCGCGCCGCGCATGATGGCCGACCTGCGGCACCTCGAGCGGGTGATCGACCAGCTCATCGCGGATCACCGCAGCGGTGCGATCACCCGCCGCGGCAACCTGCTCGCATTGCTCATGGACGCGCACGACCCGGAAACCGGGCACCGCTACACCGATGCCGAAATCCACGACGAGCTCATGACTTTCCTCGGCGCAGGGACCGAAACCACCGCGACGGCACTGGCCTGGACCTGGAAGCTGCTCGCCGAAAACCCCGACGCCCGCTCCCGCCTACACGCCGAACTCGACGACGTCCTCGCGGGCCGCACCCCGACCGCCGCCGACGTAGACCTCCTACCTTGGACGAAAGCCGTTCTCGCCGAGACGATGCGACTGTATCCGCCGGTCGTCGCGCTGGCACGCGTCGCGAAGAACGATGACCTGCTCGGCGACTTCCCGATCCGCGCAGGCACCACCATCATGATCAACCTGCACGCCATGCATCAACACGGCGGCGTCTGGCCGGATCCGGACACCTTCGACCCGACTCGCTACCTGACCGAAAACCTGACAACCGCACAACGTCACGCCGCCCTGCCATTCGGAGCGGGCAAACGCATGTGCGTCGCCAACGTCTTCGCCAGCACCGAAGCCGTTCTCGCACTGGCGACCATCGCTCAGCGCATCGAGATGGATCTGGCTACCACCGAACCGATCCGCCCGCAGTTCTCGTTCACTGGCGGTCCCGACGGACCGCTTCCCATGTTCGTGCGCGACCGACCGGCCCGAGCGGAGCTTGTTAACTAAAAGTTGTCTACGAGGGCGATGTTGATGGTTAAGCTACCGCAATGACCCCTCTTCGACGCAGGTCAACGATCTCGAGGCAGATAATCGCCATCCTCGGCGTGATAGTTGCCATCCTCGGCCCGGCCGCATGTGGCAAGAGCTCCGACGGCAACAGCGGCACCTCGGCACGTCCCGATGCGAATCGGCCCTTCGATCTGCAGGCGCATCGCGGCGGGCGCGGGATGACCATCGAGGAGTCGCTGCCCGGATATGCCGAGGCGATCCAATTGGGCGTCAGCACACTGGAACTCGACATCGTGCTGACCAAGGACAACGTTCCGGCGATCTGGCACGATCCGGTGATCCAGTCCGAGAAATGCGCCGATACCGCGCCTCTCACGCCCGGCGACCCGATGTACCCGTACGTCGGGAAGGTGGTGCACGACCTCACCTACGATCAGATCCACACGCTCGACTGCGGGAAGAAGCTGGCGGGCTTCCCGGAGGCCACCGCGCTGCCGGGTAACCGGATCGCCCGGCTGCCCGAGCTGTTCGATCTGGTGAAGTCCTATCCCGGCGCGTTCGATGCGCTGCGCTACAACATCGAGACCAAGCTAGAGGCCGCGAAGCCGGAGCAGTCGGCGACACCGCAGGAGTTCGTCGATGTCATCCTCGACGCGGTCGAAACGGCGGGCGCCACCGGCAAAGTGGAGATTCAAAGCTTCGACTGGCGCAGCCTGCCGCTGGTGAAAGCGAGGAATCCGGCGATCCCGACCGTCGCGCTGTACGACGATTCGACATTCGAACCGGGCAGCCCGTGGTTGCGCCCGATCCGGTACGAGGACCACGCCGGTGATCCGCTGGGCGCGATCAAGGCGCTCGGTGCGAACATCTCCTCCCCCAGCTATGTGAATCCGTGGGACAGCGCGGCCAAGGTCGGCGATCCGGGCTTCAAGCTCACCACCACAACGGAATACGTGAAAAAGGCCCACGATTTGGGCCTCACGGTCATCCCGTGGACGGTCAACGACAAACCGACCATCGCCCTGGTGCTCGACCAGGGCGTCGACGGCATCATCACCGATTATCCGAACCGCGCCCGAGAAGTGATGCGGGACAAGGGTATGCCGCTACCGAAGGGGTTCGCCAAGTAGCGCACCAGGCGTTCTCAGAACGGTTCGATGACGGACACCGCACTCGGTGTTCCCAGATGCCGGAGGAAGGCGAGTATCCCGGCGCTCCCGCGGGCCCAGGAGATGGCACTCGCCGTCGGTCCGTCGCCTCGGGCGGGGGTGTCGCAGACCCCGCGGATGACGAGTTGGGTGGCCGCCGACCACGCGGCGTCGGTGAACCGGGCATCGCCGGTGGCATCGGCCAGGTGGACGAGGAAATCGCCGACCCCGGCGATACCGCAGCAGGCGCTGGGATAGGACAGGTACGGAATCCAGTCCGCGCACACCTCGCCCGCGGCGCGGGCGAGGTCGAGGGCTCGCGGATCTTCGCGCGCCGCCGCGAGCCGTAACAGTGTGAGACCGATGCCCGCCAGTCCCCGGCACCACGAAACACATAGCGGAACCGCGGTGGCCTCGCCGGAACGTGTTATGAGAGAGCGGGTTTCGCGGTAGAACGCGTCGATCCGCACCGCGAGCCGACGCCGATCGACGAGTCCCAGATCGCTCATCCGCAGCAGGGCCGTGATGACGCCCGCCTGCCCATGGGCGAGCCCGGTGGCCGCGTCGAGTCCAGCGTTGGGCGCAACGTCGCGCACCGCGAAGTGCGAGACGGCGTCGGCATGCTCCAGCAGCAGATTCGCACAGCGCCGGGCGATTTCGAGATGGCGATCGCGTTCGTTGGGCGGGGTCGAATTCGATTCGGCGAGTAGGCAATGTCCGAGGCCCACCCCGGCGGCCCCGGCGATCACATCGTCGCCGTAGGGCTCCCATTCGCTACCGGGCATCACCGAATCCATTGGCAGAGTCGGAATATCCATCCCGTCATCGCACAGGCGACGGAGCAGGATCTCGATGCCGGTGGATCCGACGAACAGCCCGGGCCGCAGGCCGGTACGTTCCACGCTCTCAGCCGCCGATATCGCGAGCCGTCGTACCAGCCGCGCGACGCCGGGCCGATCCAGGTGGTGGCGAAGTTCCAGGGCGACGCCCGCCGCGCCGTGATAGATATTCGCATCGGCCCAGTCCTCGGGTTGTGCGAGTAGCTCGTCGGTGCGGGCCACCAGATCGTTCAGCACGGTGTCGGTGAGTCGAGCCAGGCCGGACCGGTCGCATTCGGTGATCGCCGGTGTCGCGACGAGATCGGTGAATCGCTCCGGCCTTCCGGAGCCCAAGGCACGCAGCGCCGCGCGTGCGCGCTCGGCATCGGGATGCAACAGTCCGGCGACGCACCGGATCGATGGGACCGGGTTATCGCCGTAGATCCGCGCGATCGTCCGCAGCGCACAGTGGCGGGCCGCGTCGGGATCCGCACCGTCGACCAGCGGGTCGGCACCGGTCGCCGCGAACAACAGCGTCAGCCCGAGCGCGTACAGATCGTCGCCGAATGTCGGTGGCACACCCCGCAATTGCGCATGGGTGGCATAGCCGGGAGTGCCGCCGCAGAGGCGGACGCCGTCATGGTTGCACAGCCCGAAATCGATGACGACCGGTTCGTCGTCGCGGCCGATGACGACGTTCTTCGGTGACAGGTCGCCGACCACGAAACCGCGGGCATGGATTTCGCCGAGGATACGGGCGAGCCGGGTGGCCAGCCGATCGAGGGTTCGACCCGACGCCGGATGCGCCGTCGCGGACAGCGGCCGGAAACGGCCATTTCGCGGAATGTCCTGGGCCAGATTGAAATCGCCGTCGAAACTCGTGACGAGATATTCGTCGGCATCGTGGCGGAAATGGTCGATGAACCTCGGCACTCCGCTGATGTCGGCGAGGCGTTCGAGCACATAGCGCTCGTTGCGCAGCCGGACTCTCGCGTCGTACCCCGCCTCCGATTCGGCGACGTAGGCGCGAGCCTGTTTGACGATCACCTCCGCGCCGGTGCGAATATCCGTTGCCCGGTAGACATTTCCGTGTCCGGTCCGGTGCAGGCCATCGGTCGGGCGGTAGCGGCCGCCGAGCAGGGTGCCAGGCTTCGCGGTGCCGTCCGGATCCGCCCCGGTGAAGGGGTCCACCGTCCACGGCGGCTGGCGGTAACCCAATTCGGCTCGCCCACTGAAACTTTCACCGTTCGGGCCGTGCATCTGCGAGATGAGCTGCCCGTCCGATTCGGCGACGAGGCGCCGACGGAAGGGGCCGTAGCGATAGTAGACCGGCGCATCCGCGCCGACCCGCCGGTCGGAGAGGATGCGCGGGGCGTGCTCGCCGCGCAGCAGCTCGGCCAATTCCGTTCCCAGCTCCCGGATCTCGTCCGCGGCCGGGTACACCGTCCACGCCTTGCCGACCGCCGCCGACGCGTTCCTGCCGTCGTTCAGTGTGCGCAGCACCTGCGGTGATCGCGCCATCTTGAACGGACACCCGGCGCTGAGCAACACCGGAACCACCCGATGCGCGATACGCTCGAATTCCCCGGCGCGGGCCGAAATATGCAGTTTCCAACCGTGTTCGGGCAATTCGATCTCGGGAACGTCCACATACAGCCACACCGCCGACCGCCGCACGCGGCGACCGTATTCGATCGCCGCGCGCGAAACGATCCGCTCGATTTCGGACGCATCGGCGTTCACCACAGGTGTTCCACCGTCCGCCGGATCGTCGAGCATCACGCGTCCTTCACCCCTATCCCGGGTACGTGACCAAGCAGTTGACGCTGTCGGTGCATCCCCACGTCGCCGGGCAGGCGGCGATCTCGTGCAACGACCCCGGATCACCGAATGGGACATCCGGCTCACCGACGTCGGAACCGGCGTCGCGGGGAATGAGTTCCATAAGTGTTTTCATGATCAACCTCGCTGACGCCGCGATGCCATTCGGCCGAACGTTATCGCGCGATCGGAATGGGTATGCACCAACGGCGTCGATTCGTTGGCATACAGGATGCGGGTCAGGTTATATCCGACCGGAAATCCGCTCAAGACAATGTATTCGACTGGTTGACAAACCGAATATGCGAATCGATACGAACAGTCGAGCGACATCGGCGGCCCAGTGGGCACTGATGGTCAAAGCCCAGGTCATCACCGGTTTTGCGATGAACAACCGATGCCACCGTCCATTGTTCGCATCATGTCGTTCGATACGAAACCACCGATACCGAACAACCGAAATATGATAGCTTGCGGGCCGCATCGCAATGCATCCGGAATCGGTATCGAAATTCCCCAGAACACTCACCGCATTGCCCCCAGTTCAAGCCACCCGTAACACTTCTTCCCGTCGGCTCGAACAACCGACCAAGCGACAGGAAGAATAATGAAGAAAAGAAATATCGCGATCGCCGGTTCCATTCTCACGGCGTTCTGCCTGCCTTTCTCCGGCGCCATGCACGCTTCGGCGGCCGATCTCCCCGTCAACAATGATTATGTGGTCGGTACGACGGATAAACTGCCAGCGGATATCCAGCAGAAGATCGGCGCCACCAGTAGTCCGGCCGACACCTGCGGTATCGGAAGTCCGATGAACGCACAGGCCGATGGCGGCGGCGGTTGGTACGTGGGTTGGCGGAACTGCTGGGGACAGGCCAAGCTGAAGAACGGTGCCAATGCGGCGATCGCCCCGGAGTGGTTCAACGGCGGCGGGGATCACTGGGTCAATATGCGGGCGATCCAGGACGGGTCGAGCATGTGCATGGTGGTCCCGAACGACGGCAACGTCTACTGGTGGCACATCAGCGCGGCCAGTCTGCCCGGTGAGAACACCAACTTCGACAACGTGAGCTACTGCCTCGCCTACTGATCGAAGGTTCGGGATGCGGCGGCGCGGCCGACATCCCGAAGCGGTCACCGGACTCGGCTGTTCCGTAGTCCGGTGACCGGCAATCGGATTCGCGTCAGTGCAGTTCGCCGGTGCCGACGGACGGTTCAACGCACGGGTTGCTCACCCAGACCGACCGCCTGCCGCCCCACCGCACCTCGAACCAGCCGTCCCGCACGATCGGCGGCCGCCACGCGTCGCGGCCGTCCGCGCCCGGGCCCCACCTTCGGTGGGCGGTATGCACACATCCACCCGAGGGCCGCGCACAGCGGTACGAGCGCGACGCCGCACGCCAGTGCGTACCACAGGGAAAGCCCGGTGCCGGTGTCGCCCAGAATCGCTCGGGCTGTCCACGGCGCGAGCGCCAGCCCGACGAACGATCCCACCGCACTGGTCATCCCGGATTGCCAAGCCGAAATCGCCTGGCAGGTCCGTGAACTCGCTTCGATCGCGCGGAGATCCACGGCCCCATCGCGCAATTCGGTGCTCGATAGTCCGATGCCGGTGAGCACGATCAGGAGATATAGCCCGGCCAGAACGGGTGCGGCCGTCTCGGCGAGCGTGACTATCCGCTCGGGCACCGCGTCGCCGCGCTCCACGTCGAGCCAACCCGAGCTGAGCAGTTCGGGTTCGTGTTGGGTGAGTATCGAGGCGGCCTGTTTCTCGGCCCGCGAGTCGGGGCTGTGCGGTGAGCGGAACAGAAACAGGTAGTCACCGGTCGTCGTGTCGAGGCCGTTCGACCGGGCCACGCTCGCCGACACCAACGCCATCGGCGAACCGGCGTATTGTTCGTCGGCAATTGCCAAGCCGGGCAACGGAATCCGAATGTCCTCGGCGCGCCTCCCGTCCGGTTTCGGGGGCGGTGTCGCGGTGAGCACGGCGTTTCCGGCCGAGTCGAGCAGTGCGGGATGCAGTACCAGTACCGTGCCGCCGTCGAATGCCGCGGCCTCGGCGGGGGTGAGTTCACGGCCGATGATGACGGCCGCGGCCCGCCTGTCGACGGCCGCGACGGTGGGGACGCCCTTGAAATCCCGATGGGCGACGCAATCTTGGAAACGGCTCGCGGATCCGCGGAATCGGTCCGCGCACACATCCGCCGGATCCCGCAACCGGACGACGGCGGGTCGGCCCGAATCGCTGTCCGGCTTGGTCACCCGCCGAAATTCCGCGACACCGGTGGCGCCGAGCCGTTCGGCCGCGCGACGCACGGCCGCGTCGGGTACCGCTTGATGATCGGTGAACAGGGCGGAGCCGACCGGTCCCTTCGGCAGGTGGGCGCCGGTGGTCAGGTAGAAGATCGAAGTCGTTGCGCACGTGGCGATTCCGGCGACGGCAACGATGAGCGCCGCCTGCCGGACGGGCACGGCGGCGGCAGCACGCACGGCGAGTCGCAGTGCGAGTGGCCCCCGGCGCATATCGGTTCCCCAGCGGCGCAGCAGCCAGACCATCAGCAGCCCGCAGGCGAGGACGATGGCGCCCGCGCCCGCCGCCGCCATGGTCGGCTGTCCGCTCGCCGCGCCACGGCCGAGAGCGATGCAACCGAGTACGCCCGCGAGCACCGCCGCGACAGCGGGTCCGGAACGTGAGCCGTTCGCGGGCCGCCCGGTCAATCCGCCGCAGAGCGTCACGGCCAGCACGGACAGCCCGGCGATCGCCGCCAATCGGCCTGCGGGCACGCATAAGCGGCCGTACTGTCCCCATCGCAGTACGACCGCCAGCCCGATCCCGGTGACCAACCCGAACAGCACCGGGATCGACCCCGCCACGAATCCGATCGCGAAAGCCGTTGCGAGATCCTGCTTTCGGTCCACCAGCCGCCGATACGAGTGGCGCCGCCGCCGCGCCATCGACGCGAATATCGCCGCGAGCACGGCCAAGACCTCGGCGAAACCGGCGATGAACAGCCAGAGCGCGACGGACCCGGCACCGCCGCGCGGCACCGCCGAGGCCGCACCGCGCGAGGCAGCCACCGCGCCGCCGAGCCGCTCCTTGGCCACGGTTACACCGGCGGCCGGTGTAACCAACCAGGCGACTCGGACCTCGGCTTCTCGCGCGTGCGCGACGAGATCCGTTGCGGCGCCGCTCGAAACCGGCAGCACGGCGAATGCCTGCGTCGCGTCCAATTGATCGAGGCCGATACCGACCACGCGCATCGGCCGTCCCAGCAAGGGCAGCACCACTTGCTCGCCGATCGATACGCGCAACGTCGCCGCGGCCGCTTCGGACACCATGATCTCGTCGGACGCATGCGGAGTCATACCGGACCGGGTCACGAACATCCGCTGTGTCAGGACGCTTTCGGTATCCATCACATGGATCGGCATCGGCAGCTCACCGCGCTCGGCGCGCACGGCGACCCGCCCGTCGACGAGCGCGGCGGCCTGCGCACCCGGGCCGAACGCGCGGCCGATCACGCGCCTCGATTCGGACAGCCGATCCTCGGCCGACCCGTCGGCGGGCAGCGTCACCGGCACCCGATATTCGGCCGTGCCGAATTCCCGGTCCGCTCTGTCGGCGACGCTGATCGTCGAACTCGCGTCCATCGTCAGTACCGCGCTGATCGTCGCGATCGGCACCGCCACCAGCACCGAAATCAAGATCGCCGAAAATTTCCGTCTCAGCAATTCCCGGATGGCCGCCCGAAATGCCATCGCGTAGCTAAATCGCATATCCGCCACCGCTCGAGGAAGTGGGGCGGGCCCGATCCCGCCCCACCGTAGTTCCGGACCGTCGATCAGGCGACGTCGTGATTCACGTGCACGTCCTGTGCGTCGTGCCCGAAGCCGCAGTCATCGGTCCACAGATCCTGCCCGGACGTATCCCGGATCTTCCAGCTGTATGCCTCGCCCGCCGGGAAACCGCAATCCGCGCCGAGATACACGTAGTAGTTCGGCGGCGCCCAGCACCCCCGACCGCGGCCCTTCCGCCCATCCACCCACGTCTGGTTGCAATCGCCGTGATCATCCTTCGGATCGGCCTGCAACTTGACGGTCGAGGTGTCCTGCGCGGTAGCGCCGCTGGTCATTGCCGGGAAAAACATGAGCGCCGCCGTCGCGGCCGGTACCGCCGCCGCGGCAATTATGGTTCGAAACATGGAAATTTCCTTTCCTTGATTTTCCGGAAGAAATTGTCCGGAAAATATCGATAGTCGAAACGATCGATTTCTTGATATTCCCCCGCCGGGAGGCGAGCGTTCGCGCCAGCGACTGTGCGCCATTGTTTCCCCCGTCCGGTATGCCAGACCGCCGATGCGTTTCGACCCCTCGTCGCAATCGGTGATCACCCCGTCGCCGCGACGTCGCGGCGTGTACTCGTCCATGTCTAGCCCGCACGGAGTTGTTCGACACCGCTCGCTCGATACCGAACGACAACCGCCGAACAACGTCCACCCGTGTCGAACACGAAAAACCGTCCAGTTTTGTTATCGTTTCGCCCGAATCACATTCATGGAGCAGGTCGGTACCTCACTATTTCGGAGGATCGGGCATGGCGGAGATTGTGATCGGACGGCGCACGCTGCTGTCGACGGCGCTGGCGGCCGGCGCCATCGCCGCGACGACGACGGCCTGCCAGACGCCGATGGCCAGGCCGGATTCGGACCGCGCACTCGACCGCAGCCGGGCCCTGGCCCAGGAGATGCTGCGAGTCGACGACAACGGCAACGACCTGACGTTGACGAGCCTGCGCACGCTCATCGACACCGGGCTGCCGAAAACCGCCGCACCCAAACGCGTTATCGTCGTCGGCGCGGGCCCGGCCGGGTTGACGGCGGCGACGCTGCTCGCCGACGCCGGACACCGGGTGACCGTGCTGGAGGCCAACGGCAGCCGCACCGGCGGCCGGGTGAAGACCTTCCGCGGCATCTTCACCGATCCCGCGCTCTACGCCGAAGCCGGCGCGATGCGGCTACCGAGTTCGCATCCGCTGGTGCTCGCATTGGCGGATAAGCTCGGCGTGCGCCGCCGCCAGTTCCACAATGTCGATGTGCTCCCGGACGCGCCGACGGTCCAGGCCACGCCGGTCGTGTATCGATCGTTCTCCGGCGAGCAATGGTCGAACGGTCCGGCCGCCGACTGCGACCTGCCGCCCGGCGCGAACCGTACCTTGATCATGGTCAATGGATCCGCCGTCCGCCGCGCCGATTACGCCGCGAATCCGGGCCGGGTGCACTCGGGATTCGGCGTCACCCTCGCCAGTCCCAGCCGCATCGCCCTCGACCAGGCCATGAGTAGGACGGCGGTACCCGACGACCTGCCCATCGAGCGCCGAATCGACGGCTGGACAAAGGTTTTCAACACCTACGAGGACTACTCGACGCACCGATACCTGACCGAGCAGGGCTGGTCGCCCCGGCAGGTCGAAGCGGTCGGCACGCTGGAGAACCTGACCTCCCGGCTGCACTACGGCGTCATTTCCGCCCTGGTCGACCACGCGCTGATCCGTCCCGACGCCACGTTCTGGGAGTTGGCGGGCGGCACCGCCGGCCTCACCGACGCGCTCACCCGTAACCTCGGCCCGGCCGTACTGCTCGGCAAGCGGATGACCCGCATCGAACACACCGAGCAGGGTGTCCGGGTCTGGACCACCGCGGAGTCCGGCAACGAGCGCTCCGACGGCGCACCGATCGATCCCGTCGAATCCTTCGACGCCGATTACGCGATTGTGGCGATCCCGCTCACCTCGGCCCGGTTCTGCACCTTCGATCCGCCGCTGTCCTACGCCAAACGCCGCGCCATCGTCGAACTGCATCACGACGCCGCCACCAAGGTGCTGCTGGAGTTCAAAACCCGCTTCTGGGAACAGGGACCCAACGGATTCCGCGGCGGCGGCTGCGTATCCGACTCCCCCAACCGGTTCATGTACTTCCCCTCGCATGTCGAAGGCTCCGACGGCGGCGTGGTACTGGCGGCCTACACCTGGTCCGACGACGCGATGCGCTGGGATTCGCTCACCGAGGGCGAACGAATCCACTACGGGCTGGCCGGAATGCGGGAAATGTTCGGCCCGGTCGTCGACGCGGAGTTCACCGGAATCGGCATCTCGCAGAGCTGGCAGCGCGCCCGTTACGCGCTCGGCGAGGCCTGCATCCCGACACCGGGTCAACTGCACGAACACCACGGCGCGACCAGAACGGTCGAGGGCAGACTGCATTTCGCCGGTGATCACACCAGCCTCAAACCCGCTTGGATCGAGGGCGCGCTGGAAAGCGGCGTCCGGACCGCACTCGAAATCCATTGGCGCTGAAGACCGCTCCGGCCCCCACCCGGCGCCGGACGCGTAAACAGGTACGGCCGCTGTGGCTTTGGCTCGCATCGGCCGCGATATCGTTGTGCTTCACCGCCATCACGGTGCACACCTGGATCGACGCCGCCGATCACAGCACACCGATAACCTCCCGGGGCGTCACCGTCCCGAATGCGGCCGCCGCGAATCGCGTGATAGCGAAGCGCTTCGCCGCCCGCCGGCCCGTATATCTCATCCCCACCGGCGTCCTGCTGCACTCGATCGAATTCGTCAATTCCAACAACGTCAAGGTCACCGGGCACATCTGGCAGCGGATCCCGCCCAGCCTGCCCGACGAGGTCGCGCGCGGCGTCATGCTGCCCGAGGCCGACGACACCCATCCGCTCAAACCGGCCTTCGACTTCACCGAGGGCGCGGACCACATCATCGGCTGGTCCTTCACCGCGACGCTGCGCCAGCAATTCGACTACCGCGACTATCCCCTCGACCACCAGGACGTCTGGCTGCGCATGCGTCCCGACGATCTCGCGCATCCGGTGCAATTGATCCCCGACTTCAAGGCATATCCGCCGTGGAACCCGACCGCCATGCACGGCCTGGACCCCGGACTCCTGTTCGGCGAATGGCAGCCCCACTACACGACCTTCAGCCTCGAACACCTCGAATACGGACTGAGCGACCAGCTCGCCATGCAGGCCGACGAACTCTATTTCAATGTCGGCGTCTCCCGCGGACTGCTCGGGCCCACCATCGGCCGGATCGTCCCGGTCGTGCTGCTGGCGATCCTGATGTTCCTGTCGCTGTTCGTCATCACCACCGACCCCGATCGCCGCCTCGTCTCCGGATTCACCGCCTTCGCCATCATCGGTTTCGCCGTCACCACCGTGCTCGTCGTCGCCGTCAACGACAACGGCGCCAGGACCGAAACCGGTTCCGCCGGAATCGCTTACATCGAATTCTGGTACTTCACCCTCTATCTGATGACGCTGCTCGTCGCGGTCAACGCCACCCTGCTCGTCGCGGGGGGACTGCGCGGGTTGATCGCCTGGCGGGAGAACCTGCTGCCCAAACTCCTGTTCTGGCCGCTGTTCACCGGCGTCATGCTCGCCGCCACCATCGGCTGCCTCGGCATCTAGGGCTAGCCTGGCCGGGTGGGAGAGTTCGATACCGCATGGGATTTCGCGAGTCCGGCCGATATCGCGCCGGGCGGTGGCGCCGCGATGATCGGATATCGCGACAGCCGTGGCGGCGGAATGGATATGCGGGTGGGCGGGATTCCGGCGGTCACCATGCTGATCGGATTCGGGGACGAGGATCTGGTGGTCGAGAATGCCGTGGGTCGGCAGGCGCTCACCGGGTTCGTGACCGGATATTCCAGCGGCGGTATGCGGATCAGCAGTGCGCGGGCCGAATGCGTCGAGGTGCGGTTGTCGCCGCCGCGGGCCCATTCGCTGCTCGGCATCAACCCCGCCGAATTGGGTTGTGAGGTAGTCGAATTGGCAGATCTGTGGGGAGATCGGGCGGTGCGGCTGCGGGAGCGGCTCGGCGAAACCACGCTGTGGGAGGAGCGTTTCGCGCTGACGCGGGCGTTCCTGGCCGAATGCGCCGAGTCCGCGCGGCTACCGGATCCGGAGGTGGTCGCCAGCTGGCGGCGCATCCTCGTCAGCCACGGCCGGGTCCGGGTCGGGGAACTCGCCGAATCCTGCGGATGGAGCCGAAAACGCCTGTGGGCCAGGTTCGAATCCCAGCTGGGCCTCACCCCGAAGCGCGCCGCCATGCTGGTCCGATTCCGGCACGCGGTCGACGGCCTGCTGACCGGTCTGCCCGCCGCCGAGGTCGCCGCGGCCTGCGGCTACACCGATCAGCCGCATCTGTGCCGCGATATGTCGAGCTTCGCGAACCTCACACCGGGTGCGCTGGCGGCCCAGCCTCGTACCGAGGTCATGCGGTACCGAAACCGCGCGTGGGGAACATTTTTCCAATACCGGGGGCGACCCGTCGATCGATAGTTGTGCGCACGGTTCGGTGCACCTGGCCCCGAACCCATCGATGACGAGAGGACCCGTGTCGTGAACAACCCGCTCGATCCCGCCGGGCTGAAAGCCGCGCTGGAGAACGTCCACCGTGCGGGAATGCCCGGAATATTCGCCGAAGTGCGCGCGGGCGATCAGATCTGGCGCGACGCCGCCGGTGTCGCCGATATCGCCACCGGCCGCCCGGTCACCGCCGATATGCGCCACCGCGTCGGCAGCATCACCAAAACCTTCACCGCCGCAGCGGTTTTGCGGCAGGTCGACAGCGGGGAGATCGGGCTCGATACGCCGATCGGCCACTACCTGCCTCGGCTCGTTCCCGGCGAACGCGGCGCGGCGATCACGGTGCGGATGTTGATCAACCACACCAGCGGCCTCCCCGACTACCTCCAATATGCCTACCCGTCCTTCAAAGGGTTTCCCGCAGCTGCCGATACGCGACCCGACAGCATGGAAGCCAACCGGTTCACCAGATTTCAGCGGACCGACCTGATCGAAATGGGAGTCGCCGCGCCGGCCGCCGGTACGCCCGGCGCTACACCCGGGGTGTATTCCAACACGAATTACCTTCTCCTGTGCGAACTCCTGGAGCGAGTAACCGGTACAACGGCGGAAAAATACATCACCCAGGACGTCATCGAGCGCGCGGGACTCCCGGATACCGAACTTCCGGACGGACCATACGTGAACGGCCCGCACTCACTGCTGTACGAGTCGTGGTTCGGCATGATCGAACCCCCGTCCGATTTCAGCGTTTTCGACATGTCCTTCGTCGGCCCCTCGGCTTCACTGATCTCGACCGTCGCCGACCTCAACCGCTTCTTCGCCCTGCTGCTCGGCGGCGAAATAATCAGCAGGTCGTCCTTGGCGCAGATGCAGCGCACCGTGCCGGTCATCTCCTTCGAACAGAAATTGATCGAATACGGCCTCGGCCTACACAGGGTCGAGGTACCCGGCCACGGCACCTTCTGGGGACATGACGGCTCGGTCTGGGGCGGCGGCGCGATCTCCATGACCCGCGCCGACGGCCACCGGCAAATGTCCGTCGCGGTGAACTTGCAGCGCTGGAACCGCCTCGGCCCCAACGGAATACCCCAACCACACCCCATCGACGAACCGCTTGCGGCGCTACGCCTGCTGGCGATGTGCGGGTAGGGATGCCCGGCTCGACCGGCACGTTCTAAATGTGCCGTCAGGACGGGACCGCGCTCAGGAAGACATCGTCGGCGGATAGGCCTTCGAGCGTCCACCACCGCACGCGCGCCTGGCCGGGCGCGTCCGCGACGCCACCGATACCGAGACGGCGATGTATCAGCAGACGCCCGGTCTCGAGGACGATCTCGGTGTACAGATCGGTGTCGGTGACCGCGGCCGCGTCGAAACCGGCTGCGGGAGAACCGAGTTCGAGAACACGCACCTGCACCGATGGGTCGGCCTTATTGCTGACATTCTGATCCTGTGGCACGGCGACGGCGGCGAGCAGGCGAACGGCCTGTTCTAGGAATACCGGATCGCGGGTGGCGTCGTACAACCATCGGGTGCCCAACACGCCGTGTTCGGAGGTGCCGATCAGCGCGAAGTCGGCGCCCTCCAGCGGCTCGCCACGATAGGTCATGGGAACGTGGTATGTGGCCGGTTCGGCGGCGGAGCTGTCGATGAGGACCAGGAATTCGATCCCGACCGCGCCTGCCGGATCATCGACGCGAAAGCCGCCCGCCTTGGCAAGGACCGGCGTCCGCTCGCCGACGTACCAGGGACGGGTCGGCAGCCACCGGGTCAGCAATTCGAGCTTGGTGGGCCGCATGGTGGTGTCGTGCACGATCGCCATCCGGCAATCATGCCAGGCCCCTGGATCGAGATCTCAGGGCTCGCGCAGGCGCCACAGGGCCGAGACCGGGCCGTGGCCTGCGCCGAGCGGGTAGGACGCGCTCAGGGAGCGGGTGGTCCATTCCTTCGCCAAGGCGACGGCCGAGGGGATGTCGTGGCCGTGGGCGATGGCGCAGGCGGTCGCGGTGGCGAGGGTGTCGCCCGCGCCGTGATCGTGCACGGTGGCGATGCGGGGCGCGGACAGCTCGTGGAATTTTTCGCCGTCGTAGAGCAGGTCGGTGCTGAAGGCGGAGGTGCGCAGGTGGCCGCCCTTCACGATCGTCCAGCGCTGCCCCAGCGTGTGCAGGGATTCGGCGGCCCGGCGCGCGGTGCGGTCGTCGACGACCTCGATTCCGGTGAGCAGGCGCACCTCGTCCAGATTCGGGGTCACCACGGTGGCGAGCGGAATCAGCGTGTGCCGCAAGGCATCCAGCGCGGAGGCGTGCAGCAGCGGGTCGCCGTGGATGGAGGCCGCGACCGGATCGACCACCAGCGGGATCGTCCCGTCCCCGCCGATACCGACCGCACCGCACACCTCGGCGACCGCTTCGATGATGCCCGCGGAGGCCAGCATTCCGGTCTTCGCGGCGCCGATCCCGATGTCCTGCACGACAACTCGCACCTGATCGGCGACCGTCTGCGGTGGGATCTCGTGGAAATCGCTGACGCGCAACGAATTCTGCACGGTCACTGCGGCCACCGCCACGCAGGCGTGCACGCCGAGCAGCGCCATGGTGCGGGAATCGGCCTGGATGCCCGCACTGCCGCCGGAATCGGTTCCGCCGATGGTCAGTACCCGGGCCGGGGTCCGGCCATCCGGCGGCAACGGCAAAAGTCTCACGGGACAACAGTTTCCGGTATGCCGCACCGGCACGGTCAAGCGCCCCGCACGCCGCCGAGCATTTCCCCCGGGGATGCTCAGCTCATGAGCTTCTCGAGCTGCGCCAATGCCGTTTCGAACTCGGCGCCCACCGCGGATTCGATGGCGTCGATGGGCACCTGTTCTAGGACCGGCCCGTCGAGCGCCAACTCGAATGTCACTGCGCACCGGCTCTCGTCGACCGGATCGACCCGGGTGACGAACACCATCGACAGACCGTGCTGGCCGACCGCGGCCAGCCGGATCGCCTGCGGCGGCGTCCAGTCGGTGACCGTCCATTCGATGGTGTGGGTCGAACCGAACACCGTCACCTGTTCGAGGATGCCGCGACCGCGCGTCACGGGGGCGGCCGGCTCCCGCAGCCACCGGTCGTGCCAGGGCACCCACTCCGTATTCCGGGCCGGATCGGAGACCACCGCCCAGACCTCGTCCCGGGACGCCGGTATTTCACCGCCGGTCCTGCTGATCGATTTCATCCGACGACATCCGTTTTCGCTAGACACCATTCGCAGAACGCATTTTTACACGCCGTGCCGGTCATGTCACCCAGTGCAGAACCTGCGAACTCGCTGTGTGCGCAACAATGGTTCCGCGGCGCCCCGCCGATATTCGCTTTATGGATTCGGTCTTCATCGACCCGGGCCGGAATTCACCCCGGCGTACGGCTGCAATAGTTGTCGGAATGGATCTAGGCCGGATCGAAGGCGATCTCGATGCCGATCGTCGCCGGCCGATTGCCGGTCACGATATCGCGGAACAGCTTCTTGGACGGCCGGAAATACGACGGCCACGGCCAGCGCACCGCCAGCCAACCCCACATCCCGTACTTGTGCGCCAACATCTTTCGCACTCGATCGGTACCCGCCTCGTCGAGCAGTTCGGCGCGGCCGCGCCGCGGCGCACCGTGGGTGGCACCGCGAAATGTACAGGGCTGCACGGTCACCGCCGGATCGCGCCGGATGCGCCGGACCTTGAACGAATCCGTCTCGGTCCACAGATATAGCCGACCCGAATCCTCGACCGCCCACAACGGCGACCCCACCGCGGTACCATCCCGCCGGTACGTCGTCAACAACACATAGTGCGATCGCGAAATCTCCTCGGACACAGCAGCAACGCTACCGCCCGCGCCCGATGATCCCGGCCGACGTGCGGGATCCGCAAGCATCGGGTCACGCCGGCCATGCCAGCGACCGGCTAACGATTCGCCAGCTCGCGCAGCGCCCGCTCCGATGCCGAACCGGGTTCGGCGGCGAACAGTTCGAGGCCGCAGCAGGCCGGTGCGTCGGGTAGGGAGATGAGCTCGCGTCGCAGGGTCAGCTCGCCGACGATCGGGTGGCGCAGCAGGTAGGCCCGCGATCTGACCTGTGCGACAGGATGATTCGGCCACATCCGGTCGAAATCCGCGCTCAGCTCCCGCATTTCGTCGACGTGCGCCGCGAGTCCAGGATTCCCGCGATAGCGCCCGAGCAGCACGTGCAGATGCGCGACGTGCTCGTATGCCACACGCGGCCAATCGGTTCCGTACAGTTCGCGCGCGGACGGCCGGGTGAACAGCAGATGCGAGAGGGTGCGGCGGCCGTGCGGCATGGCGGCGAAGTCACCGAATACCGCCACGGCCAGCGGATTCCAGCCGATGATGTCGGTGTGTCTGCCGATCACCAGCGCCGGCGTCCTCGGAAACGCCGCCAGCAAGTGACGCAGTCCGGTAGGCATATCCGGCTCGAACGTGTCCTCTGCGCACGGCCGCGGTCGCCGGGCCAGTTGGTGCAGGTACGACCGCTCGTCCCGGTCGAGGTCGAGCGCCGCGCCGACGGCGTCGAGCACCTCGTCCGAAATACCTTCTCCCCTACCCTGTTCCAGACGCGTGTAGTGGGCGATGCTGACTCCGGCCAGCCGGGCCAATTCCTCCCTGCGCAGGCCCGCGACCCGGCGCGTCCGCCCGTAATCGCGCAGTCCGACATCCGCCGGGCGCAGGCGAGCCCGGCGTGATTTCAGGAATTCGCTCAGCTCCGCCCGCTCATCCACACGACAACCCTACTCACGCCGTGAGTACCCACGACACGGATCTGGCCTGGCCGTGGATGTGCGTTCAGGCTGACAGTCGCTGAACCGGAATACGAACGGAGATATGCGGTGTCACCGACACTCGGACTGATCGGCAGCGGAATGATCGGCGCAGCGGTAGCCCGCCTCGCGGTAACCGCCGACCTCGACGTCATCCTGAGCAACTCGCGCACACCGGAAACACTCGCCGATCTCGTCGCCGAACTCGGTGGGCGAGCCACCGCGGCAACGCCTTCCGAGGCGGCCGAGGCGGATCTGGTGGTGGTCGCGATTCCATTGCATGCCTACGACCGGCTCCCGGTCGCGGCCTTGGCCGGGAAGACGGTGCTGGACACGACGAACTACTATCCCGAAAGGGACTGGCATATGCCCGAATTGGATTCCGCCGAGCTCACTTCCAGCGCGCTGCTCCAGCGGCGCCTCGCGAAATCCCGAGTGGTCAAGGCGTTCAACACGATTACCCCGCACCAGTTGAGCGCACTCGCCCGCTCCGCCGACGCGCCGGATCGCAGCGCCCTGCCGATCGCCGGGGACGACGCGCAGGCCAAAGCGGCGGCGACCCAGCTCTTGGACCTCCTCGGCTACGACGCGGTGGATACCGGAACACTCGCCGACAGTTGGCGCATCGAACCGAATACCTCGGCCTACATTCGCCCCTACCTCGGCGACATGCCCGCCATGGATGTCGGCGAATTTCTCCGCTGGACCCGGCGAATCGACGGAATCCCCGTTCCCGCAACACAACTGCGAAAGCTCGTGGACACCGCGACCCGCCTGGCGGCGGGCGAGGCCCGGCTCCCGAGCGCCGAGAACGGATAGCCCCCGCGGCAAGCTCAAGCGAATGTAAAGTTCGCCTCGTCGCGCACTGCTCATCATCTATCGGTGCCACGATGAGCACGAGGCGAATCCGTTGTGCCTCACCCGAGTTAGTCAGGAAGTAGACATGGGTGACTACGACAACCTGTGGAAGAACGTGGCACAGGCCGGGCGCGACGGAACGGTGAAGGTGAGCAAGGATGTGGCCAACGAGGCCGCGAACTTCGCCGCCGACGCGGCCTACTGGGTATCGGTCGCCAAAGATTTCACCTATCTCTTGAAAGACCATCAGGGCTTCAGCGACAACGGATTTCTGCAATCGGCGCTGACCCTCGCGGACCGCTTCAATATCGAGGGCGGGCGCCTGAGCGACATTCTCGACAAGCATATGAAGCTGCTGCAGGACATGGTCGACGCGTTCTACACCGCGGGCAATCTGTACGACAGCAGCGACCACGACTCGGCGGCGAATTTCGACAGGCTGCAGCACGAGGCCACCGCGCGGGCGTACGACACCGGCGGCTCGATCCCGTTGGACGGCGCGGTGAAGCCGCCGCAATTCAACAATCAGAAGCTGGATGGCCTGCCATCCTACGACGACAAGAATCTGATTTCCGATCTCGCCATTCAGAGCCAGGGCAAATACCGGATCGACAAGCTGGCGGCCATCAGTTCGAGCAAGGATGGCCACTACATCGACCCGATCCGGGTCGAGGACCCGTACAACAAGGATACGGAGTGGTTCTATAACGCGGGCCTCGGCATGAACCCGCAGAAGATCGCGGACAAGAGCACCGTCTGGTCGTGGGTCGGCGACAACATCAGTTCGGCCTTCGGCAATCTCACCGACCGCCTCGCGCGGATGGAGGTGAACAAGGAGTGGACCGGCGACGGGATCCAGGGCGCGATCAACGCCGCCAAGATCTACAACGCGCAGGCCAACGCGCTCGCCGACGATGTGACGGCCATCGGGCACGGTCTGTGGCTGTGTTCCGGATGGTTGGACAACACCAAGGCATGGATGCCGGGGAACTGGGATCCGGCGTGGCGCGGCACCGACATGGACCAGTCACAGACGTCCCAATTCGCCTTCACCAATTGGTATCAGCCCGGAATCAACCAGTCGGGCACGGCGATTCCGAAGCTGCCGGATCCGACGGTGGCGCCCGCGGATCTCACCACGGCCGGTCCAGGGCCCGGACCCGGGCCGTTCGCCGGACCAGGACCCGGCCCGGGTCCCGGCACCGTGCATTTGGGTCCCGGACCCGGAATAGACCCAACCGCAATGCATCTGGGACCAGGACCCGGAATCAACCCTGCCGCACTGCATTCGGGGCCGGGACCCGGAATCGACCCGACCGCATTGCACACCGGTCCGGGTGGACCGGGAAGGCTCCCCAACGGCTTGCCCGCGGGTCCCGGTTCACTGCCACCGATCCGGTACAACGGTCCGACCAACATCGGGCCGGATCCCACCGCACATGCCGGTCCGGGCGGACACCTGCCCGTGCTGCCGATGGGTCCGGGACCGGGCCTGAATCCCAGTGCGCCGCATACGGGTCCGGGGCCGGGTATCGATCCGGCCGCGCTACGCACCTACAACGGACCGTCCAACCCCAAGTTGCTCGACGCGCCGGGCGGGCGGAGCGCCCGCGACCTGCAAGCCATGCAGGACGCCGAAAACAAAGCGCAGCAACAGGAATTCGCCCGCGAACAGGCCTGGGCGGCGCAGCAGGCCGCCGCACAGCAGGCCGCCGACAAACAGGCCCAGGCCCGCGCGGACGACCAACGCGCACAGCAGCAGGCGGCCGATCTGCAACGCCAGTCCAACCAATCGGCGCAGCAGGGCATGCAAGGCATGGACCAGGCCATGCAGCAAGCGACCCAGGGCCTGTCCGCCGCGCAGCAGGCGCTTGCGAACGGCCTCCAGGATCAGGCGAAAAACCTTGCGGCGGGCCTACCTTCGGCCAATGCCGCGGACCTGAAGAACCTCGCGTCCGGACCGGGAATCAAAGCGGGACCGGGCCCCGGATCCGCCGCGCCGCTGTCGCGCGAGGCATTGCTGGCGTCGAAACTGTTTCCGCGCGCGTCGATTACACCGGGTTCGGTGGTCGGCCGGGCCGGATTGCCCGCCGTCAGCGGGCCGGTGGGTGCTCCCGGCGCCGCGGGCGCGCCCGGCAGCGCCGCCAAGAGCGCGGGCCAGGAGAAGGAACACAAGCGGGCCTACTATCTCGAATCGACCGAATATCTGGCCGAGGCATTCGGCGAAGCCCCCATCGTCACCAAAGACGTTATCCAGGACGAGGATTGAGTTCTTTGCGGACCGCGTGGAAATTCTCCGATATGGAATTCTTCGTGCTATGGGAGGATCAGCGCGCCGGATTCCTGCCCAGGCCGTTGACCTTCGCCAGCCGCACCGAATGGTTCGACGAACTCCTCGAGGACAAGGCCAAGGCTCGCGACGCGCTGTATGCCCGCGACGACCCGGAGATAAAGTCCGTACTCGCCGCGCTGCAGCGACCGGAACTGCGGATCGAACTGAACGCCTGGGACGATCGCGACCGGGTGCGGGCCGGAGCGCGCATCCGGCTCTACGGCGTCCGGCTCGACTACCGGTGCTATCTGGTCACCCAGCTGCCGGGCGAAACCTACCGGCACAGCAGCGGTTTCGTGATCAGCGAGGGTGATGCGCACGAGTTGGCCGCCGCGGTGGTCGCCGCGCTGCCCGACTGTCCGGCGGGACGCGATGCCGAGGTGGTGCTGTCCACCATGGACACCGCCGGGGAGATCGACTACCGGTTCGGCCGCTCACAGGTGCGCGCATCCTTCGACGACACAGTTCGGGAACGCTCGAAACGATTTCTGAGCACCCCGGCCGAGCGGCTCGGAACCATCGAAATCATCCAGACCCATTCGCTTTTCGGTCCGCGCGGGATGACAAGGCACCGGCTGGAGCTGCGCGATCTGGAGGGCGACGGCCGCTACCTCGTCGAGGGGGAACATCCGCCGATCGCCGTCGCAGCGGACCGCAAGCGGATGGTCGCCATGATCGACAGCAGGATCGAGGAGGTGATGGCGGTCATCGACGACGAGCGACGATGACCCGCTACACCGCCTCGAGTATGCCGCGCCGCATGACGCCGACCAGATCCAACTCCCGATTCAGCAGCACGAGATCGGCCCGCAGCCCCGGACGCAGCTGACCGACCTCGGTCAGGCCCAATGCGGCGGCCGGTGTCGCCGCCGTCATCCGGACGGCCGCGACGAGCGCCGCATCCGGATCGGGTCCGGCGGTGCGCGCGGCGGTACGGAAGAGTTGATGCATGGTCGCGGTGCTGCCCGCGATGGTCGACGTCCCGGTGACGTGCGCGACACCGCATGCCACGGTCACCTCGACCGGACCGAGCCGGTACTCCCCGTCGGCGGCGCCCGCCGCGGCCATGGCGTCGGTGACCAGAGCGATCCGCTCGGCACCGATGCTGCGCACCAGATGTGCCGGCAGCGACGGATGCAGGTGCACGCCGTCGGCGATGAGTTCGACCGTCACACCGGGATTTTCGAGCAGCGCGAGGGTCGGTCCCGGTTCCCGGTGGCCGAGCGGGCGCATCGCGTTGAACAGGTGGGTGCCGACGCTGGCGCCCGCATCGATCGCGGCCTTCGTCTGCTCATAGGTCGCGTCCGTATGTCCCACGGCGACAACGACATTCGCGGCCACCAGCCGTTCGATCGCCGCCAGCGCGCCGGGTAGTTCCGGTGCGATCGTCACCATCCGGATCGCGCCGCGGCCCGCGCGCAGCAGCGCGTCGATCTCCGCGAGGTCCGGATCGCGCAGCTGCCGTTGCGCGTGCGCGCCGCGGCGGGCCGGGTTCAGCCACGGGCCTTCCAGATGGATTCCGGCGGCGGTGCCCGCGTCCACCTCGTCGGCGAGTCGGGCTACCGCACCGAGCAATTCGTCCGGCGCGGCGGTCACCAGGCTGGCCATGGTCGTCGTGGTGCCGTGCCGCAGATGGAATCGGGCCGTGGCGCGGATGTCCGCGACGGTGCCCGCCGAATAGGACGCACCGCCACCGCCGTGCACGTGCATATCGACGAATCCGGGCACGACAACGCCATCGGGCAGCTCGATATCCGCCGCGCGGGAAGGTGTTCCGGCGCCGCACGCGTGGATCCTGTTGTCCACCACCTCGATCCAACCGGGTCGGCAGATCCGACCGTCGAGCACCGCGGTGCCCGCGCTGATCAGCGTCACAGCGTCTCGGTCACCTTCTTCAGCCCGCGCGGCCGGTCCGGATCGCCGCCGCGGGCGATCGCCAGGTGCAGCGCGAGCTGTTGCAGCGGAAGGATTTCCAGCAGCGGCGAAAGCGGTTCGGGCACACCGGTCGGCAGCACGACCCCGCCCGCCAGGTCGGACACCGCATCGGCCGCGCCGACGCCGAACACATCGGCGCGCAATTCCGCGAGCCGGGCGAGCACCGGCCGCATCGCCGTGCCGCCCGCGCCTTCCGGCACGATCGCCAGCACCGGAACCGAGGGTCGACGGTGGCGAGCGGCCCGTGCAACAGGTCGGCGCCGGAGAACGCCTGTGCCGAAAGGTAAGACGTCTCCATCAGTTTCAGCGCGGCCTCCCGAGCGGTCGGGTACGAGTAGCCGCGCGCCGAGGTGATCAGGCGCTGGGCGAACCGGTACCGCTCGGCGGCCGCGGCCAGACCGGCCCCGGACTCGAGCACCCGGGTGCCGAGCGCGGGCAGCCGATCGGTGTCGGCGCCGTCGCCACCGCGCGCGTAGTCGAGCAGCAGATACAGTGCGAGCAGCTGCGCGGTGTACGACTTGGTCGCCGCCACCGCGCGTTCCGGGCCGGCCAGGATGTCGACGTGGATTTCGGCGGCGGCCGCGAGCGGGGATGCGGGGTTATTGGTGAGCGCGACGGTGAGCGCGCCCTGACGCCTCGCGACCTCGACCGATTGCACCAGGTCGGGCGATCCGCCGGACTGGCTCACCGCGATGAACAGCACATCGCGCAGATCGGGCGCGGAGCCGTAGATGGTCATGGTGGACGGGGAGACGAGCCCGGCGGGCAGTGCGTGCTGGATCTCCACCAGATATTTGCCGTACAGCGCCGCATGATCGCTGGTGCCTCGGGCCACGAACAAGACGAAACGCGGCTGGTATTCGGCGATTCGGGCGGCGGCCTGCCGGATGGCGTCGGTGCCCTCGCTGAGCAGCCGCTGCCAGGCCGCGGGCTGTTCGGAGATCTCGGCCGCCATGAGCGCGCCGGGCTGGTCCTGGTCGGGCCCGCCCGTCGCCCGACCACCGCCCTCATCGAATCGCTACGCGATGCTGTATTCATTTCACTCCTTGATGTGGTTGGCAAGTTTCGAGCAGGCCCCGCGCCAGCCGCAGTGCGCCGTGCACCGGGTCGGCATCGAGTACCCGCATATCGTCGATACCCCGCTCGGCCAGGGTGCGACGCAGTTCGCGTTGCAGCAGCGGTTCGTTCACCGCGAGTCCGCCCGCGGCGATCACCGGTCCGGCGCAGCGCAGCCTGCCGGTGACGGTGCCGACGAGATCGGCGAGGTCGGTGACCGCCTGAGCGACGATCGCCCGCGCCACCGGATCACCGGCCGCCGCCAGTTCGAGCACCACGTGCGCGCGCCGAGCCCAGTATCTGCGGTCGGAGTTGTTGTAGAAGTGTTCGAGCAGTTGTTCCGTAGAGCGCAGACCGCATTCGGCGGCCATGGCCAACCCGAGACGGTCCGCGGGTTCGCCGCGGTCGATCCGGGCCAGCGCGGCGCGCACCGCCTGGCGGGCCACCCAGTACCCGCTGCCCTGATCACCCAGCTGATAACCCCAGCCGCCCGCACGTGCCGTGCGCCCGGCGTACCTGCCCCAGGCGACCGAGCCGGTCCCCGAGATGAGCACGACGCCCTCGTCCACCCCGGCGGCGGCGAGCACCAGCTCGCTGTCGTGCACCACCTGAATCTCCGCGTGCGGCAACCGTTCTGACAGCAGCTCCCGCAACCGGTCGCGCATCTCCGGGGTATCCGCGCCCGCGGCTCCCGCGCACACCGCCCGAATGTCGTGCTCGCCAACGGCTTCCAGGATCACGTCGAGCTGACGGCCCGCTTCGGCCCGGCCGACCGAGGCGATATTGGCACTGCCCGCCCGCGCCCGCGCGATGACGATCCCGGCCTCGGCCAGCACCGCCATCGTTTTCGAGCCGCCGATATCCAGTCCGAGAACGGCGTTCATCGCCGCACCTTCGCACCCGGCCAGCGCGCGCCGTTCTCCCAATACTCCTGGATCTCCTCCAGCCTGCGGCCCCTGGTTTCCGGCGCCAGCCGGTACACGAAGCCGAACCCGAACACCGCGAGCGCCCCGAACACCGCGAATGTGCCAGCGCCACCGAGGGATTCGAGCATGGTCAGGAAGAAGCCCGCGACGATCGCATTGGCGACGAGATCGGTGGTGAGCATCGCGCTCGAACCCATCGACCGCAGCCGCGCCGGAAAGCTCTCGCCCGCATAGACCCACACCAGCGAGCCGAAGCCGAAGGTGAAGCCGACGGTGAACAGCAGCACCCCGCCGAAGCCGAGAACCGTGAGCACACCGCCGAATTCGGATCCGGCCGTGAAGACCGCGATCAGCACGACATTCGCCGCGATCATCATCGCGATGCCGGACAACAGGATCGGCCGCCGACCGACCCGGTCGACCAGCAGCAGTGCGACGAGCACCGCGGCCAGCGCCGCGACCTGCACCAGTGCCGGCAATACGAGCAGTGCGAAATAGCCGTGGAAACCCATCGCCTCGAACAGTCGCGGACTGTAGTAGACGATGGCGTTCTACCGGTGATCTGGATGAAGAACCCGAGCCCGACCACGAAGACGGTCGCCCGCAGGTAGGGGCGCCGCAGCATTTCGCGCAGGGCGCCGCGGGATTCCTCGGACAGGCCGCGCTGGATTTCGGCGAGTTCGGTTTCGATATCCGCGCTCGGATCCACCCGCAGCAGCACCCGGCGCGCCTGTTCGATCCGGCCCTTCATCACGTACCAGCGCGCGGTGTCGGGCAATCCGATCAGCAGCGCCGTGGTGAAGACCGCAGGGATCGCCGCGAGACCGAGCATCCAGCGCCAACTGTGCGATCCGGCCAGCAGGTAGGCCGCCAGATATCCGATGACGATGCCGATCACCGTCGCCATCTGATAGGCGACGAGCAGCGCGCCGCGCACCCGCACAGGCGCGGCCTCCGCCACGAAAACCGGGACCACCACGACCGAGATACCGATCGTGATCCCGAGCGCCAGCCTGGCGGCCACCAACATGGGCAGCGCGGTCGAGAACGCGGACAGCAGCGCGAACGCCCCGTAGGTCGCGGCGACCAGAACCATGGATCGCTTACGGCCGATCCGGTCGGCGAGCATGCCGCCGCCGATCGCGCCCGCGATCTCCCCGATCACCACCGCGGTGGTCAGCAGCTCCTGCTGATGGGTGGTCAGGCCGAATTCGTCGGTGATGAACAGCAGCGCACCCGCGATATTGGACAGGTCGTAGCCGTAGATCACCCCGACGCTGGCGGCCGCGACCCCGACCAGCACGCCAAGCCGGGGCGCTGCCCGCAGCTCGTCAACGAACCGCATATCTTCGCCTCTCACCGTTGATCAGGGGAAGGAATTGGTGTACACCAATTTGTCGGACACGAGATTGGCATACACCAATTCGACCGTCAAGCGGAGGGTTGAGCGGTAGGTTCTACGCATGGGTAACGACACCGGGGCCGCCCTGCGATCCACGCAGCCCCAGCCCCGCTATTACGACACCAAACTGGCCCTGCGCGAGCTCATCGGCACGATGCGGTCGTCGAGCCCGCTCCCGCCGGAACGCACACTCGCCGAACAACTCGGCACGTCACGGACCACGCTGCGCAAAGCGCTCGCCGAACTCGCCGCCGAGGGGGTGCTGCGCCGGGTACAGGGCAGCGGCACCTTCGTCGCGCCGCCGAAGGTGGTGCACATCCGGCAGCTGACCTCGCTCACCGATGATCTGCAGGCCCGCGGCCAGCAGATCGGCTCCCAAATCCTGTCGCTGACGCGGGTGCCCGCCGACGAGACCGTCGCCGAACAACTCGCCATCGCCCCCGGCCGCCGGGTGCACCGCCTCGAGCGCCTGCGCTCGGTCGCGGATGAACCACTGGTCTTCGAAATCGCCTATCTTGCCGACCGATTGCCGAAGCTGGAACGGCATCTCACCGAGAAGGGTTCGCTCTATGCCACCCTGCGCGAGTGCTACGGCATCGAGGTGGCCGCGGTGGAGGACACCGTCGAAACCGCGCTCACCACACCCACCGAGGCGAATCTGCTGCACGTCGCGACCGGATCGCCGATTCTGCTCGTCCACCGGCGCGCCTGCGATCCGGCCGGACGCCCGATCGAATGGACCCGTTCGGCCTTCCGCGGCGACCGATTCCGATTCGTCGCCCGCGCCTGATCGGCGCCGTCGGCGAAGCCGTCCGCAGCCCACGCACGGCCGGAGCGTAATCCGTTGCGGCATCAGGCATTTCGTGGTCTGATCAGGCCGGATTCATATGCGAGCACGACGGCTTGGGCGCGGCTGCTGAGCTGAAGTTTCGTCATCGCGCGGTACAGGTGGGTTTTGACGGTGCCGTCGCTGACGCTGAGGTGGCTGGCGATCTCGGTATTCGATATGCCGGTGCCGACCAGCCGGAGCACCTCGATCTCCCGGGTGGTCAGCGCGGCCAGATCCGGATGCGGTTGCCTGCGCAGGTCGGTCCGGTTCGCGAACTCCTCGATCAGCCGCCGGGTGACGGTCGGCGCGAGCAGTATGTCGCCCGCGGCGACCGCGTGGATCGCGGCCAGAACCTGTTCTGGCGAGGCGTCTTTCAGCAGAAATCCGGACGCGCCCGCACGCAGCGCGGTGTAGACGTATTCGTCGAGATCGTATGTGGTCAAGATGAGTATCTGCGGCCGGTAGGTGGTCGCCGCGGCGAGGATGCGTTCGGTGGCGGTGATGCCGTCGGTGCCGGGCATGCGGATATCCATCAGGACCACATCGGGTCGATGGGCCGCCGCCATGGCGATCGCCTCGTCACCGGTGGCGGCCTCGCCCGCCACCTCGAGTTGTGGGCTCGAGCGGATCAGCGCGGCCAGACCGCCACGGACGAGTGGCTGGTCGTCAACGACCAATACGCTGGTCACCCGACCGCCCATCGCCCGCGGACCGGGTGGTCCCCTCCGGTCCGCGGGCGACGGTCCCGGCGGACATCGGCAGCGTCAGCACAACTCCAAACCCCTTCTGCACCTGGGTATTTGCGGTGAGTGTACCGCCGTACAGCCTGGCTCGCTCCCGCATACCGATCAGCCCGTGCCCCTGAGTGGCCGAATTCCCGCCCGGCACAGCGCCTCTGCCGTCGTCGACGATCCGTACCACCACCTCGGACGGGCGGAAATCGACGGTCACGGCGGCGTGCGCGGCGCCCGCGTGTTTGAGCACGTTGGTGAGCGATTCCTGGACGACCCGATAGATGCACAGTTCGGCGCCCGAGGTCAGTTCGCGGACGGCCCCGGTGACGGCGAGGGTGGTCGGCACGCCCGCCGCGGTGATGCCGTCCACGAGCTCGCCGAGCCGATCGATGCCGGGCTCCACTTCGAGCAGTTTCGCGTTCGGTGGATGATCGGGGTCGAGACGGAGCAGGGTCAGCAGCCGCCGCATATCCTCCATGGCTTTTCCGCTGGCATCGCCGATGGCCTGTACGGCGGTGTAGGCGGTGCCGGGATCGGTGTGGAAGACGTAGCGCGCCAGACCGGCCTGAATCGAGATCGCCGACATGTGGTGTGCCACAACATCGTGCAGTTCCCGTGCGAGCCGGACCCGCTCCTCGACGACCGCGCGACGGGCACGCTCGATTCGGTCCCGCTCCAGCTGCTCGGTCAATGCCGCCAGCCGTTCGTTGCGCTCGTCCAGCACCCGTTTCAGATTCCCCAACGCCCATGCGCCCGCACTGAACATCGGTGCGAGGGCCAGGATCAGCCACAGCGCGACCGCTCCGGTGATCATTGCCGCGAAGATCTGGGTGGCGACGTGCAGTGCGGCCGCCGGGATCGACCTGGTCGGCCGGTAACGCGTGGCGACCGTGTACAGCGCCCATAACGAACCCGAACCGTTCAACGCCTCCCAATATCCCGACGCCGCGAACAGCGACATACCGGCGCAACAGACCACCAGCGCCGTGATCGGCGCCCGGCGGCGCAGCATCACCGGCAGATTCGCGACCGCGATGAAGGCGGCGCCGAGTACATCCAGCCGCAACGGCCCCGTCGCATAGTTACTGCCCGCCGCCAGCAACACCATCGCGGTGATGACGATCGACCCGCCGATATCGAGCAGCAATGGCGCCGCAGCCTTCCAACGCCGTCCCGGCGCCGCACCGCTCCACACCGGATCACCATATTCCGGCACCGGTCGCGCGGTCATCAACCGACGGTGTGCTGCCGCCTACCACCACGGTTGACCCGGACTACCGAACCGGTTGCGCGGACCGATGGCGCAATATGTGGGGTCTATGTCGTTGACGCCATCGTCGGAGCTCGGAGATCCTGGAGGCGTGCAGCAGCGGCGGATCGTTTTCGTAGTCTTCGATCGATTCCAGTCGTTGGACCTCGTCGGACCGATGGAGGTCTTCGACGCGGCGAATCAACGCGCGGACCAGATCTACGATGTGCGCGTCATGGCGGCGCGGGCCGGGACGGTGCAGGCCAGCAACGGCCTGGGAATCATTGCCCCGCACGGGGTTCGGGATCTCCCGCCCGAGCGGATCGATACGGTCGTCGTGGTCGGCGGCTCCGGCGTGTACCAGGCGGTCGACGAGACCGACCTCACGCGGTGGCTGCGGGCCGCATGCACCGGCGCCCGGCGCATCGCGTCGGTCTGCAGTGGCGCGTTTCTGCTCGCGGCGGCAGGACAGCTCGACGGCTGCCGGGTGACCACCCACTGGTCTCGGGCGCGGCAGCTGGCCGCCGAATATCCCAGGGTGCTCGTCGATCCCGATCCGATCTTCATCAACAGCGGCAAGGTATGGACCTCGGCGGGCGTAACCGCGGGGATGGATCTCGCCCTGGCGTTGGTCGAGAACGACCTCGGCCACGAAGTGGCACATGCGGTGGCGCGTCACCTGGTGCTGTTCCTGCGGCGCCCCGGAAACCAGTCCCAGTTCAGTGCGGCGTTGAGCACACCGCCCGCGACCAGCGACCCGATCCGCATGGTCGTATCCAGAATTCACGCCCGCCCCGGCGACCGGCACCGCCTCGACGATCTCGCCCGCTACGCCGGGCTCAGCACGCGACATCTGCAACGGCGATTCACCGCCGAACTGGGTATCGCGCCGGCGGGCTATCTGGAGCGCGTACATCTGGAAGCCGCGCAGCGAGCGCTCACCGAAAGTGACGACCCCCTCGAAACCGTCGCGCGCCGTTGCGGATTCGGCACCGCCGAATCCATGCGCCGAACCTTCCACCGCCACCTGGGCATCGCCCCGTCCGATTACCGAGACCGGTTCTCTTCCAACACAACCCGGATCTGATTCCGACAACCCTGGAGCAGCCATGACCACATACGGACTATTGATCTTCGACAACGCCGAGGAACTCGATATCGTCGGCCCGTGGGAGGTGTTCACCGCCTCGGCGGCACAGCGCGGCGACGCCGATACCGCCGTGCTGATAGCCGAACAGCCGCAACCGATTCGCTGCGCGAAGGGGATGCGAATGATTCCCGATCACACCCTCGACGACCACCCGCCCCTGGACGTGGTCCTGGTCCCCGGTGGCGCCGCGGCCCGGGAAACCTTGCCGCAGAACAAGAATGTCATCGACTGGCTGGTCCAGACCTCGGCCACCGCCGCTTGGACCACCTCGGTGTGCACCGGCGCATTCCTGCTCCGCGCGGCCGGTCTCACCCACGGTCGGCGCGTCGCCACCCACTGGGCCTACGAGGATCGGCTCGAAGCCCTCGGCGACCACACCGTCGTGCGCGACGCCCGCTACGTGGTCGACGGAAACCTGCTCACCAGCCAGGGCGTATCCGCGGGCATCGACAGCGCCCTGTGGCTGGTGGGAGCCCTGCACGGCCGCGACCACGCCCGCGCGGTCCGCCGCGTCCTCCAATACGAGCCCGCGCCGCCCTACCTCGCCGACGAACCACTGCCGACGCCCCGCTGACTCGACCTCAGACCAGCTCGGACTTGTAATAGATGCTGGCCACTCGCGCTCCCACTTGGCCCGAGGCGAATCCGAAGCACAAATGTGGTGCGCCGGAGTCGATTCGGATGGCCATGCCCTCCGGTTCGCGATAGTCCAGTGATTTGCCCGCTCGGCTGAGTTCGTGTTGGATCCGCTGTCCGGTGCGTAGGTCGACGCTGGTGATGTAGGTGTTGCCGGGTGCGGGATTCGAGTCGCTGTACGGGTCGCCGGACAGCAGGTAGAGGTAGTTTCCGTAGGTGGTGTGTCCTTGGAAGGTGCCGAGGCCGTCCGGTTGGGCGATGTCGTACAACCGCGTCGGCGAGCCCGCTTCGACGGCCGCCAGGTCGAACACCGCGTACCGGAAGGCGCCCGCCTGCTCATAGCGCATGGTCAGGTGGTTGGTCGAGGGATCGATCGCCGGGGTCGTCTTGATCGCGCCGGGGACCAGGGTGTACTTGGTGAGTTCCGCCGACGATGTGGTCAGCGTCGCGCCGTCGGCGAACTCGAATCTGGCGATCCGGTTACCCTGGGTGACATCTCCGTCGCCGGGCGGCGCGGCATCGGTTTCCGTCCACAGATATGCGGACGACCCTGCGGGCTCCACCCCGATCTGGACGCCGTGGCCGAAGCCCATCAGATACATATGCCCGAGGATCTCCCCGCTCATCGACAGCTTGGTCAGGCACATATCCCCCGCCGCGCCGGAACCCGAGCCGTTCTTCAACTGCACCGCGTAGATATGCCCGTTGTCGTTGTCGAATGCGAAGGACTGCAACACCGTTCGGTCGTGCAACGCCCGCTGCCGGATCAGCATCGCCGAAGGCGCGGTGAGCTCGAAGCGCCCGTCGACGGGCGCGGCATCCGAAAGTCCGCGATCCGCGACGGTCAGCGCGACCGTCGCCGCGCCCAACTTCAACACTCCTCGGCGAGATATGGTCATCGACACGTCCATTCGGAGAGGTTCGTTTCGCTGGCCGAACAAGTCGGATCATGCCCGCCCGCTCCCCGGCGCCACCATCGTCAATCCGCCAACCCACCGCCCGATCACCTGGTCGAACGCACCAACCGGCCGCCGCGTTTGGCCGCTCGGTTCCCGGGGTATCGCGGCCCCGTGGCCCAACCCGCGGATGCTCGACTCGGTTTGCCGGCCGCCATCTCGGTGGCGCTGTTCGATCTAGACGGTGTGTTGACGAATACCGCAGTCGCGCATCGGCGCGCGTGGCGGGAGGTGTTCGACGGATTTCTGGCGCGCCGGTGCGGGGCCGGGTTCCAGCCGTTCACCGACGACGATTACCTACGGTACGTCGATGGGCGGCCGCGGGCGGACGGGGTCCGAGAGTTCCTGCGCTCCAGGAGTATTGCCCTACCGGAGGGCGAATCCGGTGACCCGCCCAGCGATTCGAGCGTGCAGGGTCTCGGTAACCGGAAGAATCGGCTGCTGCTTTCGATCATCGATCGCGAAGGCGTGCACGTGTATCCGGGTGCGGTGAAGTATTTGTCCGCGGTGCGCGCCGCGGGGCTGAAGATCGGCGTAGTGACCTCGTCGGCCAATGCGGTCGCCGTCTTGGCCGCCGCCGGTCTCACCCGATTCGTCGACGCGCGGATCGATGCGCAGGAGATCGCGCGGCGCGGACTGCGCGGCAAACCGGCGCCGGACGCGTTCCGCGCCTGCGCGGAAGCACTCGGCGTGCGACCGCCGCGAGCGGCGGTTTTCGAGGATGCCGTCGCCGGGGTCGCGGCGGGCCGGGCCGGGGATTTCGGCTTCGTGGTCGGCGTCGACCGAACCGGCGACGGTGCGCATGCCGAGGCGTTGCGCGCGGCCGGTGCGGATATGGTCGTCGCCGATCCGGCGGAGCTGGCGCGATGACCGCGGGGTTCGAGATCGCGCCGTGGCAATTGCGCTGGTGCGGAATGGATTTCGACAGGCTGCACCGCGCGGAGTCGATATTCGCACTGGCCAATGGTCATCTGGGCCTGCGCGGCACCCTGGACGAGGGTGAGCCGATCGGGCTGCCCGGCACCTACCTCAACGGATTCTACGAAACACGGCAATTGCCTTATGCGGAAACCGGATTCGGCTATCCGGAACAGGGCCAGACCGTGGTGAACGTGACCGATGGCAAGATCGTCCGGCTGCTCGTCGAGGACGAACCGATGGATATGCGCTACGGCAAGACCATCGATCACGAACGCGTGCTGGACTTCCGGTCCGGCACGATGCGGCGCATGACGGTGTGGACCTCGCCCACGGGTCGCACGGTGCGCATTCGCTCGGAGCGGCTGGTGTCGTTCACCGAACGCGCGCTTGCGGCGATCCGGTACGAGGTGCAGCCGCTCGACGCCGATCTGGAGCTGGTCGTCCAATCGGATCTGCTCGCCAACGAGCCGGTGGAGACCACGCCCGGCGACCCCAGACTCGCTGCGGCACTCGACCGCCCGCTCGTCGCGGATTTCGCCGCGGCGCACGACCTCGCCGCGGTCCTCGCCCATCACACCCGCGGTTCCGGGCTGCGGATGGCCGCCGGTATGGATCATGAACTCGACTTCGCCGGGTCCGCACGATGCGATGTGCGCGCAGGCGAGGATCTGGCCCGGGTGACGATCGCGGCCGACGTACCCGAGGGTCAGCGGCTGTGCCTGACGAAATACTGTGCGTACGGCTGGTCGAGCAGGCGCTCGACGCCCGCGTTGCGGGCCCAGGTGGATGCGGCGCTGGCCGCGGGCCTCGACACCGGCTGGGATAGGTTGCTGGCCCGCCAGCGCGCCTACCTCGACGAGTTCTGGCGCACCGCCGATATCGAGATCGATGGCGATCCGGAACTCCAACAGGCCGTGCGGTTCGCGCTGTTCCATATCCTGCAGGCGGGTGCGCGCGGTGAGACCCGCGCGATTCCGGCGAAGGGCCTCACCGGACCGGGCTACGACGGCCATTCATTCTGGGACACCGAGACTTTCGTACTTCCGGTGCTCACCTACACGGTGCCGAACGCGGCCGGGGACGCGCTGCGCTGGCGCCATGCCACGCTGGACAAGGCGCGACGGCGGGCCCGCGAACTCGGCCAGCCGGGGGCCATGTTCCCGTGGCGTTCCATCAACGGCGACGAGGGCTCCGGCTATTGGCCGACCGCGACAGCAGCCGTGCACGTCGATGCCGATATCGCCGACGCCACCGTCCGATATCTCGCCGCCACCGGTGATGAGCCGTTCGAAACCGACTGCGGCGTAGAACTTCTGGTCGAAACCGCGCGGTTGTGGGCCGGTATCGGCCACTTCGATCCCTCGGGTGATTTCCGGATCGATGGCGTGACCGGGCCCGACGAGTATTCCGCGCTGGCCGACAACAACATCTACACGAATCTGATGGCGCAGCGGAATCTGCACGAGGCCGCACAGGCCTGCGCCCGCCGTCCGGACGTGGCGGGGCGGTTGGGTGTCTCCGCCGAGGAGACCGCCCGCTGGCGCGACCAAGCGAAACGAATGTCGTTGCCCTACAACGAGGATCTCGGGGTGCACGAGCAGTCCGAGAACTTCACCCGTTACGCGCGCTGGGATTTCGCCGCGACCCCCGCCGAGAACTACCCGTTGCTGCTGCACTATCCGTATTTCGATCTGTACCGCAAACAGGTCGTCAAACAGGCCGACCTGACGCTGGCAATGTATCTGTGCCCCAACGCGTTCACCGCGGAAGAGAAGGTTCGCGACTTCGACTACTACGAGGCGGTGACCGTCCGCGATTCCTCGCTCTCGGCGGGCATCCAGGCGGTGCTCGCCGCCGAGGTCGGGCACCTGTCGCTGGCCTTCGACTACTTCACCGAGGCCGCGCTCACCGACCTGCACGACCTGCACAACAATGCGGCACACGGGCTGCACATCGCCTCGCTCGCCGGAACCTGGATCGCGTGCGTCGGCGGCTTCGGCGGCATGCGCGACAACGACGGTGAGCTGCGCTTCGCGCCTCGGCTGCCCACCGCGCTGAACCGCATCTCGTTCCGAATTGTCTGGCGCGGCAATTGCATTCGCGTCGATATCGATGCTGAGACCGCCACCTATCGGGTGTTGTCCGGCGGTGCGGTCGCGCTGCGGCACCACGGCGAGCGCCACACGATCGGCGATGCCTCGACGAGACTCCCGATTCCGCAGCGCCCGCCCCGGCCGGGCCCACGACTGCCACACGGACGCGAGCCCTACCGCAGGCCCTGAACACTTCTCGCAAATCCGGCACTCGGCGAACAACGAATGTTCAGCGATCGACTATCCACGGCCACCGGCGAAAAGGAGTACGGGATGCGCGCTGTCACCGTGTCGTCCTTCGGCGCGCCCGCCGAACTCACCGCGACCGACCGGCCGGCGCCCGGCCGCGACGAACTGCTGGTCCGGGTGGAGGCGGCCGCGCTCAACCCGGTCGACCGGCGCATCGCGAACGGCGATCTGCGCGTTCGGCTGCCGCATCGTTTTCCGCTGGTGCCGGGAACCGACGGCGCCGGTGTCGTCGTCGGAATGGGCAGCCGGGTAACGGGATTCCGCATCGGCCAACGCGTCGCGGGCAGATTCGACACCCCGCCGCTCGGACGCGGCTGCTTCGCCGAATACGCCGTGATCTCGGCGCACGGGCTCGTCGCCGCGATCCCCGATGGGCTGTCGGCGCATATCGCGGCGGCGGTTCCGGTGGCCGGGACCGCCGCGCATTGCCTGTCCCAGTGGGTGGGCACCGAAGGCCGTAAGACGGTGTTGATCGTCGGTGCGGCCGGGGGCGTCGGATCCTTTCTGGTGCAGCTGGCCGCCCTGCACGGCGGCTACGTCATCGCGACCGCACGGCGCCAGGACGTCGAACGACTGCGCGCACTGGGTGCGGCGGAGGTGGTCGAATACACCGAATCCGTTGTGCTCGACCAGGTTACGGCCGGTTACCCGGATGGCGTCGACGTCCTGATAGATCTGGTCGGCACTCCGGCACAATTCCGGGTATTCGCCCGCACCGTTCGCCCCGGCGGCGTCGCACTGAGCACGACCGCATCCGCCGACGCGACCCACCTGCACCGGCTCGACCTCGAAGGCGGCAACTTCCAGAACACCGCTAGCGCAGGAGATCTCGCCGAACTGCTCCGCGATATCGCGGGCAAACGGATCACTGCGCCGATCGAGCACGCGGTCCGTCTCGACGACGTACCCGCCCTCCTCGGGCGGGTGCGCGGCGGCCGGGGCAAGACGATCGTCACGATCTGAAGGGCCCGCTCCCGGCGAATACCTTTGTCGCGAAACGCTCGCCGATGCGCCGGTGGGTCACGGCATCCGGATGCAGGCGGTCGGGCAGCGGCAGCTCCGCGAAATCGGCTTCGCCATACAGCTCCAGACCATCGAGGTAGTGCAGGTTCGGATCATCGCCGGCGCGCCGGGCCACGATGCGAGACAGTTCATCCCTGACTCGGATCAGGGTCAGGCGGGTCGGATCGGCGGGATCGCCGGTGGCGCGGAAAAGCACCGCGCCGTCGACGATTTCGGGTTCGATCGGGCCCGGCGTGTGCTCGTGCATCGGGCACAGGATCGGCGAGACGATCAGCAGCGGCGTGTCCGGGTGGCCGTCGCGGACGGTGTCGAGGAAGCCGTGCACGGCCGAGGCGAGGGTGCGCAGGCGCATGGCGTCGGCGTTCACCAGGTTGATGCCGATGGCCAGGCTGATCGCGTCGGCCGGGGTATCGCGGATGGTGCGGGCGACGAACTGGTCGAGCAGCGCGTTGCCACGCAGTCCCAGATTGATCAGATCGACGCCCGCGGCGCGGGCGGCGATGGCGGCCCATGTCGCGGTGGGGCGTTCGGCGTTGGAGCCGTGGCTGATCGAGCTGCCGTAGTGCAGCCAGGTCCGGTCGCGGACGCGCGCGGGCTCGACCGGCGCGTCGGTGCGCAGGGCGATCAGTTCGGCGACTTCCGTATGCGGCAGCCAGATTTCGATGTCCTTGTCCCCCTCGGGCAGTCCGGCGAAGCGGACGACCCCGGGCGCGCCCACTTCGGTGGCCGTGCCGCCCGCGGCGTCGATCAGATGCACGATCCCGGTGGAAATACTTGCCGCACCGGATAATTCGCCGTCCACGACGAGTTCGTACACACCATCCGGCAGGGCGAGACCATTCGCGAAGGCGATCCGGGTCGGCAGCGCCTCCAGCTCGACAACCGTTGCGCGGGTGCGCAATGCCAGCCGCACCCCGGTGGGCTGGGCCTCGACCATGGTCAGGAAGGTGTCGTCGAATTGCCGCCGCGCCGTCGCGGGCAACCGGTGCGGCAGTACGCCGCGCGGGGTGCGCTCCAGCTCCAGCGCACCGCGCACCAGGCGTTCGTCGATCGGCGTCGCGATCAGGTCGGTCATGATGTCCTCGAATCGTTCAGAGCGTCAATTGATATGTGCGTGAGGCGGTTCCGGAGAACAGGTCGGCGAGTTCGGCGTCCGACGCTCCGGCGGCGAGCCGTTTGAAGGCGTTCCACAGGGTCGCGTAGCCGGTGCCCATCTTCTCCACGGGGAAGTTGCTTTCGAACATGCAGCGCCGCGGGCCGAAGGCATCGATACACACGTCGAACCATGGATGCCACAGGGCAGCAAGCTCTTTCGAGGTCGGCGGCACAGCGGCACCGAGGTAGTCGTACGCGGCGGCACAGCCTAGAATGCCGCCGAGCTTGCACACGACATTCGGCCTGCGGGCGAGCGCGCGAATTCCCCGCTCCCACTTCGCGAAATGCTCCGCGCGCCGGTCAGCGTACGGGCCGAAGCCGAGCGGGCCACCGCAGTGGTCCAACACCAGCCGCACCTGTGGCAGCGCGTCGGCCAGTTCAGCCGCATCATCCAACTGCGGGAAGAGCAACCAAAGGTCCAGCGCCAGATCGAATTCCGCAACCGTGCGGGCGCCCGCACGAACGTCAGGCTCGGCCAGCAGGTGCGGGCGGGCGGTGGGCGGCCCGAGCCGGATTGCCGGGCTCGGATCCCAGCTCGCGTTGTACCGCACACCGCGGAACCTGCCCTGCCCGGCGGAAATATGCGCCTCGAGCACTCGGCCGACGGCGGCCCCGAGGCCGAGGTCCGCCGCGCCGATGATCCCCGCCGCCACCCGCGTCGGACCGTGAGTCTCGGCGGTCCAGGCCGCAATATGTTCGGTCTCCCCCACCGGGCGCAGCTCCGGCGGCCCGTCGGTGCGGTAGGCGCAATGACATTCGGCGTGCACCGTGGCCGTCACCCGATGGCCGCTACCGATATCCGTCGCGAGATCCGAAGTGGTGTAACGGAATCCAAGCGAATCGCCCAGATGGTGGTGCGGATCGACGATGGGCAGTTCGGGTAGCAGGATCTCCTCCGGTTCCTGCCGGGCCAGCCAATGCTCGTCGGGCGGATAGATCCGGCCGAATCGAGTCGGTCGCGTGCTCATAAGACCCCACGGTATTTCAGCTAGAGACTCTAGGCAAATAACTTGATCACCTATACCTTAGGCTTGGGCTCATGGCACGCGCCCGTTTGAACACCGACACATTGATCCAGGCGGCGGCGGAGATGGCCGACGAGGTCGGCTTCGACAACGTCACCGTGATGGCGCTGGCCCGCCGCTTCGGCGTCAAGGACGCGAGCCTCTATTCGCATCTCAAAAACGTGCGCGACCTGCGCGAACGCCTGGCCGGATCGGCACTGACCGAACTCGCCGACCGAGCCGCCGACGCATTGGCAGGCCGCTCCGGCAAGGAGGCGCTCATCGCCTTCGCGGGCGCCTACCGCGACTACGCCAAAAAACATCCGGGCCGCTACGCCGCCTGCCTCCTCGATATCGACGCCGATTCACCCGCCGCCGCGCCCGCCCGCAGGCACGCCGAACTCACCCGCGCCCTGCTGCGCGGCTACAAACTCGCCGAACCCGATCAGACCGATGCCGTCCGATTCGTCAGCGGCGCATTCCACGGCTACGTCGGCCTCGAGAAATCCGGCGGCTTCCGCCACCACCCCCGCGACACCGACGCCTCCTGGACCCGCGCCCTCGACGCCCTCGACTCCGTCCTGCGCAACTGGCCGCCCGCCGACCCGAGCGCGCGCGAATAATCGTTTGGCCGGACGGCTCGCCGAATATAAGCTCCCGACCGTGAATTACCGGTTCTTCCTCTGATTCCCACGGGCACTGCTGCGCCGACGGCGGCGAGCAACCCACATCGATGACCCGGCACCCACCACGTGCCCCCATCGAATCAAGGTGCACCCCTGCGGTTCTCGCGTATCCGAGACACGGGTGTGCCCGGAGGAAGAACATGAACATCTCGACTCACCCTGCCCGCGAACGGGCACAGCTGAGCTGCTCGGGCATCCGTGTCGAACGCGGTGATCGCGTCGTGCTCGACGGCGTGGACATGACGGTGACGCCGCGCTCGCGGTGGGGCATCGTCGGCGAGAACGGCCGCGGCAAATCCACCCTTCTGCATGTCCTCGCCGGTGAACTGGCACCCGACGCGGGCGCCGTACACCGAGTCGGCTCGCTGAGCTTGGCCACCCAGGAAATGCCCGCCGACGACGAACGCACCATCGGCGACGCCATCGACGAACAGCTCGCCCCGGCCCGGGCGGCCCTGCACCGCCTCGATGCGGCCACCGCCGCCCTCGCCACCGAACAGCCTTGCGCGGCAGACGAATACAGTGCGGCCCTCGACCTGGTGCAGCTCCTCGACGCCTGGGACGCCGACCGGCGGGTCGATATCGCGCTGGCGGGACTCGGTGCGATCACCGATCGAGAACGACCGCTCGCGACCTTGTCGGTCGGACAGCGGTATCGGGTCCGGCTGGCCGTAATGCTCGGCGGCACAGCCGATTTCCTGCTGCTCGACGAACCGACCAACCATTTGGACCATGCCGCACTGGAATTCCTCACCACCCAACTGCGCGCCTTCCACGGCGGCGTCGTGGTGGTGAGCCACGACCGAGCGCTGCTGTCCGACGTGGCCGAGACGATCCTCGATCTGGATCCGACGCGGGACGGCGCACCGCGCGTATACGGCGGCGGCTACTCGGGCTACCGCGAAGGTCGCCGCGCCGAACTCGAGCGCTGGGAACACGAGTACAAGCAGCAGCAGACCGAGCGCGCTCGGCTGGCCGACGATCTGTCGGCCGCGCAGAACCGCCTCGTCACCGGATGGCGGCCGGACAAGGGCACCGGAAAACATCAGCGGGCCACCCGCGCCGGCGCGTTGACCAGATCCGTCCATCGCCGCCAGGACGCGCTCGACCGGCATGCGATCACGGCTCCCGTTCCGCCGCAACGCTTCGCCATGCCGGAACTCCCGTCGCGCTCGGGCGTGACGTTGATTCGCGCCGACAAGGTGACCGTCGACGAGCGGTTGCGCCGCCCCGTCGATCTCGCCATCGATTCCGGTGACCGCCTGATGATCACCGGCGGCAACGGTGCGGGCAAGTCGACGCTGCTCGCGGTGCTCACCGGAACGCTCACGCCGACAACGGGTTCGGTGCACCGCGCCCGCAAGGGTCGCCTCCGGCTGCTGCGCCAGGAGTCCGAGCTGCCGCCGCGACGCCGCGCCCGAGACGTATACGCCACGCACACAGCGCAATTGGTGGCCGATGGGCTACTGCCGGAAGGCGAAGTGGTCCCCTTCTCCACCCTAGGTCTGCTCTCCTCTCGGGATGCGAACAAACCCATCGCCGACCTGTCGATGGGCCAGCGACGCCGCCTCGACTTGGCGCTGGCCCTGGCCGCACGCCCGCATGCGCTCCTACTCGACGAGCCGACCAACCACCTGTCCATCGCACTCGTCGACGAACTCACCGACGCGCTGCACGCCACCGCCGCCGCCATCGTCGTCGCCACCCATGATCGCCAATTCCAGCGCGATGTCGGCGGCTGGCCGCGCTTGAACCTCTAGGCACAGTCGATCGGGCCATTGGGGATTACTTCCCCAATGGCTCTCGGCAAGATCGGCCCGCATCGATATCGCGCTGGTGAGGGTGAACCTTGCCGTTCGCGTATCGGTGGATGCCGAACGGGACTTGGACGGGCGGCGATCGAAATTCCTAACGTCTTCTCGCAGGCCGCGGGATATCGACTGTGGGCCAACACATCCCGCAAGCACGGGAAGGATCCTCCGATGGTCAGGGCAAGGAAGTCTTCGGTCGTCGTCGTGGCGCTGGCCGCACTGGTGTGCACCGTCGTCCGGCCGCAAATACACACGGCGGCAGCGGATGTCGTGCGGTTCCAGCATCCCGGCGTGCTGGTCGGCGATAAGCAGCTGACGTTCGTCCAGGATCGGCTGGCCGCCGGCGCCGAACCGTGGAAGTCGGCCTTCGCCGACCTACAGGCCAGCCGATATGCCGCACTCGATTGGCAGGCCAAGCCGCGCGCCACCGTCGAATGCGGCTCGAGCTCCAAACCGAACAACGGCTGCTCCGACGAACGCGACGATTCGATGGCCGCCTACACCGACGCCCTCGCGTGGGCGCTCACCAAGGACCAGCGGTACGCGGACAAGGCAATTCAGATCATGGACGCCTGGTCGGCGACCATTCGCGAACATACGAACACCAACGCGCCGTTGCAGACCGGATGGTCCGGCAACAACTGGTCCCGCGCGGCGGAGCTCATCCGCTACACCGGTGCGGGCTGGGCCGCGGCCTCGATCGATCGCTTCGCCACCATGCTGCGCGACGTCTACGCGCCGCTGCTGACCCCGGGAAGCCCACGCAAGAACGGCAATTGGGAACTGATCCAGGCCGACGCGCTGCTCGGCATCGCGGTATTCCTCGACGACAACGATCTATTCGGACAGGCAATTACACTGTGGCGCAACCGATTACCCGCATACATCTACCTGACCACCGACGGCCCGCGGCCGGTGCCGCCGCCGAACGCGGGCATCACCGACCCCGACGCGCTGATCAAATACTGGCAGGGCCAGTCGACGTTCGTCGACGGACTGGCCCAGGAGACCTGCCGCGATTTCGGCCACACCGGATGGGGTTTCGAGGCCGCGGCGCAGGCGGCCGAAACCGCGCGGCTGCAGGGCGTGGATCTGTGGTCCGAGGGCCGTGACCGCCTGGTCAAAGCGCTGGAGTTCCACACCGCCTACGACAACGGCGCGGATGTGCCGGACTGGCTGTGCGACGGCAGCGTGAAAACCGGACTCGGCCCGGCGGTGCAGCTCGCCTTCAACGAATACCACTCCCGCGAGGGCATGCCGATGCCGCAGACCGAACGATACGTGGCCGCGCACAGCCCGTTCGAGGTCAACTACTTCATCGGCTGGGAGACGCTGACCGACACCGGCGCACCCTGACGGGTGCGGGCAGACTGGAGTCTGTGCGATTCGTGATGCGACAGCGCGTATTGAGCCTCGGCCAGGACTACTGGGTCACCGACAGCGCGGGGAACCGGGTATTCCTCGTCGACGGGAAGGTGCTGACCTTCCGTCGGCGGTTCCAGCTGCGGGGTCCCGGCGGCGAGATATACGCGGTGGCGCATCGCAGACTCATCGCACTGCGCGACACCATGGTGGTCAGGTCCGGCGGACGGCACGCGGCCACCGTGCGCACGAAGCTGTTCAGTCCGGTCCGCCACAGCTTCACCATCGCCCTCGCCAACGGTGAACGGTGGGTCGCGCGCGGCGATCTCATCGAGAAGAACAACACGCTGGAGGGTCCGCAGGGCGTGGTCGCACACACCTCGCACCGGTGGTTCCGGATCCGCGACAGCTACGGCGTCGAGATCTACCACCCCGACGTCCCACTGGCGCTGGCCCTTGTCGTGTGCATCGACGAAATGGTCGCCGCCGAACGCGCTCGGGAGTAGACCCCTGCCAGGGTGCTGCCCGGTTGTGATGCCACTGGATGTGCTCACGGCCGGGCAGCTGGCCAGGAACCCGATACCGCGAGATCAGCTGCGCCACTAGCGAAACGGCTTGCGGCACAACGTGTTATGCACCATCTCGGTGAGCGTCACGATGTCGAAGACGGGTAGGCCGATGCGACTTCGGATGGCGTGGGCGTACGGGACCAGATCGGTGCATTCGATGACGAGTGCGCCCATATCCGGGTTGTGCGCGGCCAGCTCGGTCACCTCGTCGAGCACTTCGCGGCCGAGGCGTTCGGCATCGAGTTCGGTGCGGCGGCCTTCGAGGACGACCTCACGGAATTCGGGATGCTCCGACATGCCCGCGACGCGGACCGGCACGGATTCACCGCCGATCGCCGCCAGATGACGGTGGGTGAGCGACTCCTTCCTGGCGACGAGCAGACCCACCGTGCGATCCGCGGCCAGCATGCGGTGCACCATCGGCAGCTGGATCAGGCTGGAGCTGAACAGCGGAACACGCACGGCGTCGGCCAGTTGCGCCTGAAAGATGACGAGGAAGCCGCACGCGGCCGTAATCGCCGCGACGCCTTCGGATTCCAGTTTCCGCGCGGCGTCGACGAATGGGCGCAGCAGTGCCGGATCGGCCTCGGTCACCACTCGCCGCGGTGTCGCGCCCCGCACCACCTCGTACACGACCGGAAAGTCGAATGTCGCCGGATTCCGGATATGGCCCGGATTTTTGGTGAACGCGGTGTCGAGGCACAGCACACCGATCGCATCCGTCATATCAACCTCGTTTCGCATGACCGCCGCCGAAGCGGTTCGGCCGCAACGGAATCGGATCGGTGACCGGTTGCGCACCGGATAGCAGCTGCCCGACCAGTTCCCCGCCCGCGGGCGCCAGCCCCATGCCGATATGGCCGTGGCCCGCCGCGACGAGTAGATTGCCGAAATCACCGGCGCGCCCGATCAGCGGCAGGCTGTCCGGCGTGCACGGCCGAAATCCGCTCCAGGTCTCCAGGATTCGGGTTTCCTCCAGTGCGGGCAGATAGTCGCGGACAGTTCGCAGCATCGCCCGCACCCTGCGGTCGGCGGCGGCGCCGTTCATCCCGGTGAGCTCGAGCCGTCCACCGACGCGCAGGCGCTCGCCCAGCGGCACCATCGCAATCCTGCCCTCACTCAACAGCACCGGACGACTGGGCGCGCTCGCCGGGCGCTCCATGGTGACGCTGTAACCCTTCACCGGCTGCAACAGCAGGCCGATACCGGCCATCCGGGCGCAGTCGGCCGACCACGCGCCCGCGGCGACAACCACGTCCGCGGGACGGAATTCGCCCCGATTCGTTCGCAGCAGCCGGACCCGCCGCCACTCGGTCTCGAACCCGGTCACCTCGGTGTGCTCACAGATCTCGACGCCCAAATCCCGTAGCATCCGGCCGAATTCGGTGACGAACTCCGGTACGTGCAGATAGGCGCCCTCCGGGTTGTACAGGGCGCCATGGATGTCGAACCGCGTCTTCGGTTCGAGCTCGCCGAGTTCATCCGGGCCGAGTACGCGCAGCGGTATTCCGTTGTCCACCGCGCGGGGTACCGCCCGGCTCGCCTCGGCGAAACCGCGCGCGGATTTGAACGTCAGCACGATGCCCGGTGAATCCAGTTCGGCGGCAAAGTTTTCCGATGAACACAGGGCGTCGAGCAATTCGAGGCTGCGCCGCTTCATCCCGGCCAGCACCCGGAATCCGGCCGCCGCGGCCTCGGCCGAGCACGCCCGGCGGAAATGCCAGAGCCAGCGTAGTAATTCGGCATCCGCGCGCGGTTCGATATACCAGGGCGCGTCCGGGCGCAGCATGCCGAGCGCGCGCAGCGACCGCATGCCCGGCTCGGCCAACGGCGCGGCGCCGTGGCTGCCGACGAATCCGGTATTCCCGTAGGAGCACGACTGCGGCCCGCCGAGCGCGCCGCGCTCCAGCACGGTCACCGACGCACCGCCGAGGCGCAGATAGTAGGCACAGAACAGACCGGCGACCCCGCCGCCGACGACCACCACATCCGGATCGTCGCGCACGGGAGCCGGGTCTCGGTTCACCACGATTCCGGCCTACACGGTGACGACGAAGAAGTTCGTCGGCAGGTTGACCACCACCCGCTCGTAGATCTGGGCCATCAGCGCGATACCCGGCTCGGCGAAGGTGCCCTCGGGCGGTTCGGCGAAGCGGATGACCGAGCGCCCGGCGTCGAAAAGCTGTGCGCCGTGGCCGAAATCGCCGACGATCGCGGTCCCCGGCTCGACAAGGCGGGTGCGCACGATGAACACCCCGTTCTGCTCGAGATCCTCCATCAGCCGACCGCTTCCCATGGCCAGGTAGTAGTCGACGGGGTTGATGATCAGGCCGTCGGCGGTGCCGCCCATCTGCTCTACCTCGTTGCAGGCGCGCAGGATCGTCGAGGCGAACGGCCCCGGCGCGGTCATCCGTTCGATACCGGGCATATTCAGCAGCCCGCCCTCGCCGCTGATGATGGTGTGATTCTCGGCAGTGCACAGCCGGACGATCAATCGATAGTTGATGAAGTTCTCGAAGGTTTCCGGATCCGTCCACAGCTCGGGCGGCACCCTGACCCACGCCGTGGTGGTGAGCAGTTCCGGGATCGGCGACTTGTGGAATCCGCTGGCCAGCTCGCGCCGCACCTCCGCGCCGGCGATCGGCGCGTCACCCGCGCTCTCGTGCCAGTAGAAGTGGCGTGGATCACGGGACAGGTCAATGGTTTTCAGCATATTGCGGGCCGGGTTGCGCGGTTTGCGCCGCGAGCTCGTGAGCGAATCGGTGATGGTCACGTCGTACTCGACGGCCGCGTCGAGCCCTTGTTCCGCACAGCATTCGGCGAATACCCGGCCCGGCGACCGCTCGTTCTTCCGGTCGGCGACCACCTGCGCCAGAGTCTGCTTGATACCCTCTGTTTTCAACATCTTGCCTCCTGAGAAATCCGGCGCCGCTTGCTATTTCGCCGGCGCGTAGGACGAGCCGAGCACGCTCGCGCCGCCGTCGATCAGTTGCACCGTTCCGGTGATGTACGCGGCCCGTTCACTGGCCAAAAAGGCGGCGAGGGCGGCGATTTCGTCCGGCCGCGCGATCCGCCCCACCGCGGTGTGCGCGTCGAGCGCGGCCAATTCCGCATCGATCGCGCCGTCCGCGGATCGCTGTGCCAGGACCCGTTCCAGCAACGGGGTGCGGGTGGAACTCGGCGCGAGCACGTTGACGGTCACGCCGTCGCGCCCGGCCGCAGCGGCGAGGGATTGGGCGAACCGTGTGATCGCCGCCCTGGTCACGCCGGACAGCGCCAGCCCGCCGATCGGTACCGCCGCCGTTTCCGATGCGACGAAAAGCACACGGCCCCAGCCCTTTTCCCGCAAATAGGGCAGTGCCGCCAGCGCCAGTTCGACGGCGGGCATCAGCACCTCGTCGACCGCCGCCCGGTAGGTCGCCGGGTCGAAGGCCACCGCGCTGCCGGTGGGCGGGGTGCCGCCGCTCACCGCGACGATATGCAGCCCGCCGAATTCGGCGGCCACCTCCTCGACCCAGCGCCGGGCCGCGACGCCATCGGTGATGTCGACGCTCGTGGCATGCACCCGGCCCAACGCCTTCTCCCGCACGACGCGCTCGGCCGCCGCCAGCCGGTCCGGATCGCGCGCGCCGATGGCGACGTGCGCGCCCTCGGCCGCCAACTCCCTGGCGATCGCCAGACCTATACCGCTCGAACCGCCGGCCACCAGCGCGACCTTGTTCGTCAGACCGAGATCCACCGCTAGGCTCTTCCGTTGCGGTCGGTGTAGCCGTATCGCCGCAGCAGTGGCCAGGACAGCGTGGCCACCGTCGTCCGCGCGGATTTCGGCAGCGCGGTCCGCCAGGTATCGTCCGTCGGCCGGATGACGGTGACGCCGGTGTTGAAGCGGTCCGGATTGCCGGTCACCGTGTGGTTCGCGCGCAGTTCGATCGTTCGATCGGTCAGCGGATTCGCCGACGGGTCGGTTTCGCACAGCCGCAACAGGTCGTCCACCGTCCCCGCCGGATCGGCGATGAAATCCTCGTACCGCAGGAACATCGACCGCTCCGGATGGCGGCGGGTGATCGCATGCGAGGCCAGATTGAATCCGCTCCAGTAGCCGGTGCTCTTGGCCGGTGACATGGTGTACACGTATTCCTTTGGCCTGCTCCATGATTGGGCGACGGCACGGGGATCGCGCACCAGATGGACGTAGTACGGGACGATGCCGTCGAGGTATCCGAGCAGCGCCGCCTCGCCCGGGATCTTCGTGGTGTCGACGATCACCCGCGATTCGCTGCGCTCCGCGATGGCCCGATAGACCCGCGTCATCAGGTCGGCATGCGCGCGGATTTCTTCGTTGTGCAGGCCGCGGCCGAGTACCTGCCAGGTGTGCCGGGTCCGGACATTGCCGAGCTGCCGCCGGATCACCACATCGGCATGGGCCTGCATGCTGAACCCGGCGGGCCTGCCGATCGGCAGGATGGTGGACCAGAACGGGCATTCAACCAATTTCCGCCCGCAGCCGCAACTTTCGTTCGCGCCGCGACCCGCCGCGTTCTTCCAGAGGAAATGCAGTTCGCCGACGTGGAAGAAGTCCGGGATCTCGTTGAGGATATTGCCCATGATGGTGCTGCCGTTGCGGCACCACCCGGTAATGCACAGAACCTTGAGTGGTGCGTTCGTCATCTGCCGACTTCCTGTTCGAGCGATTGCCGGATCGTGCGGGCCAGCGCCGTTGCGAGCAGCGCGCAACCCGCGCCGACGACGAAGACCGCCGGATAACCGAATCCGCTCGCGATCGCGCCGGTCACCGGACCCCACACGAACAGGCCCAGATCCCAGAACGAGGTGTAGGCGCCAAGGGCCGCACCCTGTTTCGACTTCTCCGTATTGTTCATGACGATCAGCGCGAGCGACGGATGCAGCAGCGAGAATCCGGCTCCCATGACGACCGCGCCGAGCACCGCCACCGGAAGGTTCGGCGCCCAGGCGATGATCAGCAGTCCGGCGGCCTCGCCGACACCGGACCAGGACGCCACCCGCCGCGGCCCGAGCTGGTCCGGCAGCCGCCCGATGACCAACCGGGTGCCCGCGTACACCGCGCTGAAGATGCTCAAAACAACCGCGCCGGAACCTATTCCGCGCAGCTGTAGTTCGCGGATGACGAAGGCGGCCAACCCGACGTAGCCCGCGGCCGCGAGGCAGAGTGCGACACCGGGCAATACCGCGGGCCGCACCAGCAACCCGCCGCCACCGCCGGACGATTCGGCGCGTGCGGGCACCGGCACCACGCTTACGAGTACTAGACCGACCAAAGGCATTGTGGCACAAAAGCTCCACACCGCATCGATGCCGAAATGCCGCAGCGCGGCCCCGAGCGCGGTGCCCGCCGAGATACCACCCCACATGGCGACGCCGTACAACCCGATCAGCTGGCCGCGGCGTTCGTGCGGTGCGAGCGTGACCGTCCACACGGCGCCCGCGGTGAAAAGCGCCGCCTCGCCGACGCCGACCAGCAGGCGCACCGCGATCAGCCCGATGAATCCCAGCGGCACAAAGTAGAGCAGTCCGCCCGCCGCGATGGCCATGGCGCCGGACCGCATCACGAAGCGATGCCCGTACCGGTCCGCGAGCCCGCCGAAAACCGGCCGGGTGAGCAGCGCGGTGAGCGCGGTCGCCGTCACCGCGAGCCCGACCGCGAGATCGCCCGCGCCGAACTGATCCCTGACATAACCGGGCAGCACCGGAATCGCCGCCGACAGACCGAGATAGCCGCAGAACAATCCGCCGTACACCCCGGCGAGCGCCAGACGCGGGTACGCGCCGGTCCCGGAGGAGACCGTCATCGTTGCCCGGCCCACGAGTTCGCTTCGGCGCCAAGGTCTTCCGGGTCCGGTAGCGCGGCGGCCACCTTGCCGACCGCGGCGACGAGATGATCGCAATCCGCCCGCGACAAGGTGGACGAGAGCGGAATATCAACGGCCCCTTGCAGATAGCGGGTCGTACTCGGCAGGAGTTCCTTGACCGCCGCGGTATCCGTCCCGCCGAACAGGAACCGCCAATTCCAGAACGCCCGGATATTGCGATCGGAATCCGAGCCGAGGTTGCGCGCCTCGATCCCCTCGTGGCACAGCGCTCGCGCGAACCACTCCGCGTGGCCGCCGGGGACCTGGAAGATGAACGCCTCGCCCAGATACGCGCCGGGCGCGACCGGGCGGCGGATCCGGATTCCGTCCAGATCGGCCAGCGCCGAGGCGACGTAGTCGTAGTTCTCCCGGAAGGCGGCGAGGCGGATCGGCAGCCGTCCCAGTTCGGAGCGCAGCAGGGCGGCCCGGATCTCATCCATCCGGAAGCTGTACAGCGGCAGCTCCAGATCGGTCACCAGCGGCGGCTCGCGGTCCGGGAAGTGCCGCCGCAACCGGCCCTCGTACGCGCCGGAAAGCACTGTGGCACGGGCGAAAAGGGTGCTGTCGTCGGTGATCAGGAACCCGCCCTCGCCGCTGTTGAGCGACTTGTCCGACTGGGTGCTGAACGCACCGGCCACACCGAAGGTCCCGAGTTTGCGGCCGTCGAGTTCCGCGCCGAGCGCGGGCACCGCGTCCTCGAAGACCGGCACACCCATCTCCTCGGCGAACCGCGTCAGCGCGGCCATATCCCCGGCGAATCCGCGCATGTGCACCACCACGATCGCCCGCACCGCCGGTGTCCACCGGCGACGCAGATCGGCCACGTCGAGGTGCAGGTTCTCGTCGACGTCGACGAGGAACGGCTTACATCCGGCGAGCATGATGGAGCTCGGCGTCGCGGCGAAAGTGAAACCGGGACAGGCGATCAGGCTGCCCGGCTCGATTCCCGCCGCCATGATCGCCAGCGCGAGGGCGGTGGTGCCGCTCGAGGTGGCCAGCGCGTGGCGGCAGCCGAAATAGCGGCACAGCTCCGCCTCGAACATGCCGCATTCGGTCTCGTCCGGCGGGCGATAGTCGTATCGGAAATAGAGGTGGCTGCGGATCGCACGCAGCGCCGCCGCCTCATCGTCGGGGTGGACGCACACCGCACCCCTGTCGTACGTCGGCCAGGCGGTCAGCCGAACCGGATTTCCGCCGTAGATAGCCAAAGGTGAACCGTGGGCCGACCGTGTGCCGGGAAGAACCGGAGCCGATGCCGAATGGTGACTCTCGTTGTCCGCCATCGTATTCCTTGCCGAAAATGCCGGTCCGGGGACCGGCGGGTAACGCTCGATTCGAGCCACGCTACGCCAACATCCCGCCATCCGTGCCCGGAATGTCCGAACCCATTTTTGGGGGCACGGCGAACGCCTCGGCACACATGGGATGAGTGCCGGGCGGCGGGCCTTCTTGTGGGACAAACGATTCCCGTCTGCTATAACGAATATGGCCGTGCCGCAGGCGATTTACTCGTCTCGCTGCTTGCTGTCCTCGAAAACTGTAATGCGCGAGTCGGTTTCGAGTCCGCGAGCAGTTCGCTCAGCGGACCGGCCCCGGGAAGCGGTTCAGCACCGAAACCACCGCCGGTGATACGCCATCGGGTTGCCCGAACGCTTCGACCGAAACCCGCACGCCGGACGGCCCGAACGCCGATAATGGACTGGCGGGGGTTCGATGAGGATGCGGGGAGTTTCCATGCGCGGCATCGTTATTGCTCGGGTCATCGCGCTCGCCGGTGTGGCGGGTTTGGTCGCGTGCGGCGGCGGCACGACACCCAGGACCACGGCGCCCAGCAGCAGCGTCACCACACCGAACCAGGCGCCGGCTATCGCCGGTGAGCCGTTCGGTCAGGTGGGCGGGGCCGAAGTGCTCCGCTACACATTGACCAACGGTCGCGGCATGCGGGTGCGAATCCTCAACTACGGCGGCATCATTCAGTCGCTGGAGGTACCCGACCGCAACGGCCACACCGACAATGTGGTGCTCGGCTTCCCGACGCTGGCCGACTATGTCGCCAAGAACGGCTCGGGCGGGCCCTACTTCGGTGCGATCGTCGGGCGTTACGGAAACCGGATCGCCAAGGGCGCCTTCACGCTCGACGGCACCGAATACCACTTGCCGATCAACAACAACGGCAACAGCCTGCACGGCGGCACCAGTGGTTTCGATCAGAAGGTCTGGCAGGCGAGTATCCAGCAGGGCGGCGACACCGTCGGCCTGAAATTGCAATACATCAGTCCCGCAGGGGAAATGGGTTATCCGGGCACGCTGACCACGACCGTCACCTACACCCTCGACCAGAACAACCGGCTGAATATCGACTACCAGGCGACCACCGATGCGCCGACCGTGCTCAACCTGACCAATCACACCTATTGGAATCTCGCGGGTGAGGACACCCTCGGCATCTACGCGCATAAACTCATGCTCAACGCCGACAATTACACCCCGACCGACGCCACCCAGATCCCGACGGGACAGATCGCCCCGGTCAAGGGAACGCCGATGGACTTCACCACGCCCACCGAAATCGGCGCGCGAATCACCACAGACGATCCACAGCTGATGATCGGCCAAGGCTACGACCACAATTGGGTGATCAACCGCACCGACGACACCTCACTGGTCAAGGCGGCCGAAGTAGTGGATCCGGCCTCGGGCCGCACCCTCACCGTCCGCACCACCCAACCCGGAATCCAGTTCTACTCGGGCAATTTCCTGGACGGAAAATTCATCGGCACCGGTAATCACGCCTATCGGCAAGGCGCGGGACTGGCACTGGAAACCCAGCACTTCCCCGACTCCCCCAACCACCCCGAATTCCCGACCACGAGACTCGATCCGGGCCGAACCTATCATCAGACAACCGTTTTCGAGCTCGGCAGGGGCTAGCTCAGCAACCCTCTTGATCCGGTCCGTCGCCCGGCATGACCGTAACGGATACCTCGGCCGCGCAGCCAGCGACCTTCAGCTCTGCGGCATGCCGCTCGGACACCTGACGACCCCCGATGATCCGGACGTGATACCCGCCCGGATACGACCGGTGCGGCGTGCTGATCACGGTGACCGAACCGTCGGGGAATCGCCCGTCATTGTCGGCGCGCCGGGTGTCCCACCGGTAGGTGAACTCGTGGCCGGATACGTTGTAGCCCCATTCGATCGGGGTGCCCGAGGTCAGCTTCGGGTAGGGCCGCACCAGCGCGTCGAGATTGGATTCGCGCACATTGCCCGGAGTTCGCGGCAGATGTGCGTCGATCACGATCGCCTGGTCGTCCGGGTTCTTGGCGACGGTCGCCGGATCGCCGCCCAAATACGTCCAGTTGAACCAGCCGACGCGGTCCTGGTCGAACAGATCGAGATTGCGCACCAGCGCGCCTCGATCGCCGGTCGCGCCGAATTCGGTGACCACCGGCGGGATTCCGACCGCGTCGGTGTAGACCGCGGCTTGGTTGATATCCGATTCCCACTGCGGATCGCAGCCCCCGCTTCCGCCGCCCTGCAACGCCTGGACCACGCAATACACATTGAATCCGTATGCGGTGCCCGCCACCGGCGGCGCGCCGAGATCCGCCGCGGTGCCGTAGTTCGTCGTGATCACGCCCGACAGCCAGATCGGGGTATCCGGATCGACCGATCGGATGGCGACGCCGACATCGCGGTCGAATGCGCGTAGCGAATCGATGATCGGCGGCGGGCACGCGTTGGCCAAACAGGGCAGGAAGGCCCCGCCCGCCGGCGGCTGATTGAGCGGACCGTAGCCGATAACTCCCAGTTTGCCCTTGAAATAGGCCGCCACGTGCTGCCACATCTGTATGAATCGCGTCTGGATGCCGACGCCATCGGGTCCGGGCGCATTGCCGAAGAAGTTCTGGGTCGCGTTCCAGAACGCCGGATTGCCCAGGTTCGCGGCCACCAGATCGTGCGAGGTGTCGGGTGCGCCGTCGGTGATCGTCGCCCAGGCCGGTGCGCCCTCCCCGCCGATCACGCTCGACCAAAGGTCTTGGTGGAATTCGATTTCCACGCCTATGCCATACCGATGCAGCGTGGCGACGGTGTCCGCGATATCGGCGAGATACCCGTCGTCGTATTGTCCGGGCCGCGGTTCCACCGCCTCCCAGACAATCGGCATGCGCACCGCGTCGAAGCCCTCGTCGGCCAGCAGTTCGGCATCGGGTTCGCCGAATCCGGTGGCCGACGGCGTATATGGCGGCTTCTTGTTCGCCACGTTCTCGCCGTGGAATACGACGACGCGTCCGGCGGCGTCGGTGAACCATTTCCCGGCGGTGCGGACCGCTCCGGCCACCGCCGGATCCGCGGCGCCGTGCCCGCTCGACAGGAATGTCGCGGCCACGGCGACGACCACACCGAGCACTGTCCTGCGAACCACCCGGGGCTGCGACATTCCGACAAGATACAACGCGCCTTCGCCCGGAATCGATATGCGGCGGTGATCCGATAATTTCGTCGCAGCTCGCGAATTTCCCCCGCTATCCGGTGAAATGAAGTACATCACACCGAAACGGCGTGCCCGAGGATTAACCTCGTTCGGCATGAGCACTCGTCTTCTGCTCGTGCTGACCACAGCGCTGCTGGCCGGTGCGCTGATCGCGCCGCGGGCGAATGCGGATGATTATGTCGAGCGCGTTTACGCCAACGCCGCGGGCGCTCGGCACTACTACCTGCATCTGCCGCCCGGCGATGCCACCGGGAAACCGTTGATGATCTTCCTACCCGGCTGTATCGATCCGGTCGAGGAGAATCGGCCCGCGGTCCTTCCGCTGATTCCGCAGTCCGATCAGATGGGATTCGTGCTCGCGTATCCGCTGCAGGATCAGGCCGCGAATCCGGGCTGGTGCTGGAATCCGTGGAATCCGGACGACAATCGGCGCGACAGCGGCGAGCCATCGATAATCGCCGGAATCACCACCTCGCTGATCGACGAATTCAAGCTCGACAGGTCGCGCGTCTACGTCGGCGGATATTCGGCGGGCGGCGCGATGTCGACGGTCATGGCCGCGGCCTATCCCGACCTGTACGCGGCGGCCGCGCCGTTGGCGGGTACGCCGTACCAGCTGACCGGGGACGGCGGCGCGATCATCGCCCAGATGGGCCCGCGGGCACGGGCGGTGCCGACATTCTTCATGCAGAGCCTGTTCGACGAGGCGAGCATCTATCCGGTGGGCCGGATCAACCTGTCCCAGTGGCTGCAGGCCGACAATATGATCGATCCGGGATCCGTTACGCCCCAACCGACTTCGACAGAATTCAGCGGCCCGCCGCAGGGTGTGCCCATTCCCGCCGTCGTCGAGCGCTACCGGAGTCCGGCCGGGTGCGAACTGGCCCAGTTCTGGACGCTCACACTGTCCGAACATCAGCTCGGCGCGCTGCTGGTGCAGCAGCCGTGGGGCGACCAGTTCCGTCGGGACATGATGACCTTCCTGCTCTCGCATTCGATGACGCAACCGCACCATCCGTGCGGCTGACCGGACCGGTCAGCGGGCCGCGCGGCGTCTGCGCTTGGTGGCGCGCCGGAACAGCCAGCTCGACAGTCCGGTGACGGCCAGCGCCAGCGGCGTCAGGCCGAACGCCAACCAAATGAGCCGCCACCAACCGTTCACCAGCCAGCCGAAGTGTGCGGGCTCGAAAACTTTGGCGTAGAACGTATTTGCCAGCGGCCGGTCGCGACCGGCATCGACCACCTTCAGATCGGCGGCGTCGGTGGCATTGATGTAGACCAGGACATCGCCGCTGTAGAACGCGCGGTGTTCGTAAGGCGAGTACGCGCCCGCGATCGCCGCGCGGTAGTACGGTGTGGCTTCGGTGGGCAGCATCAGATACGCCAGCCGTCCCGGGGCCGCGCGCAGCGCGATCTCACCGGCGTCGGTGATCGACACCGGAGCGCCGCGATCGGTCGCGCGTGGTGTGAAAACATCTTGCGGCCGTTCGAGATTCGTATCGCCACCGGTCGCGCCGAGCCAGGCCCGTTCGACGGCGGGCCATTCGATCGCGGTCCCGGTGATGCCCCACATCAGCAGGAACGGCACGCTGATGATTCCGATCACATCGTGCAGATCGCGGTCGCGGGCGAATCGGCCCTTGCGCAACCGGACCCGGAATCCGTGCCGCAGACGCCGGATCGATGGCCACCAGATGATGGCGCCGGATACCGCCAGCAGCACCAACAGCAGCCCCATGATGCCGAGAATCACTGCGGCCCAGGTGATACCGATCAGCGGCGGCTGGTCGTTCATGATGGGCAGCGCACCGGAGTAGCGCGGACAACCGAATGCGCAGTCGTGCAGGTTGATCAGCCAGCCGAGCACACCGTCGGTCAGCCGCACCCGGCCGTTGAGCAGGCCGGTGCCGGGATCCACCGCGTAGACGGCGGTGAAATCGCTGTTGCCAACCACGATTACGCCGCCGTCCGACCCCGCCCAGCCGATATCGAAACCGGGATCCTCGGCCCGCACCAGCGCGACCGCCCGTTCGGTGTCGATCACCGGCGGCCCATCGGTGTGCCGGTAGAACGACGCGTGCCCCGCCCGGAACAGCTCCGCGTGATAGAGCAGGATCGCGCCGGACGTCGACTGGACGACCAGCACGATCCCGAGGATCAACGCGGACCAGCGATGCAGCGCTATAAGACCGCGCCGCAACGGCTTACGTGCACGCCGCGGCGACCGGACCGGCCCGCGGCCACCTGCTCGCACCTCCTCTAGAGTCATAAGGGTAGGCTAAGCTAAATGATACCCGCCTGTATATCGGCCCCGGTTTCAGCCCGCCACGAGGGCACGAGGCACCAGTGCGGCGACGACCGGTGCGAGCGTCTCGGCATAGGTGACGGTGAGGTGGTTGTCGTCGCGGTAGATCAGGTCCTTGGCGGCGATCAGCGGGCAGCGATCGGCGGTGCAGAACAATGCGGTGAGATCGGCGTAGCGCCCGCCACCCGCCTCGGTCGCCGCCACCTCGTCCGCGATACCCGCGTCGTTCACGGCCACCGATCGGGTCGGCGCACAGGCGAGTGCGTCATCGAGGTGACCGGACAGGCAGGTCGGCACGGTGGTGTGCGGATCGGGAATCGGACCGAGCACCACAACGGCCGCACCGGTCGCGCGCAACCGCGCCACCAGCCGCCGGAGGCTGTCGAGCCAGGCCGGATCGTAAGCGGTGAACCCGAAATCCGCGCCGTAGCGCCGCGACATGCTCATGACGATCAGCCGTGGACGTTCGGTGCGCAACCGATCCATGACGAGCGTGCGCCACTGCTCGCATTCGGTGTATTCGCGACCGAGGTACGGGCTGTCGATGGGTAATTCGAGCAGCGGGCAGGTGACCTTGCTCATCGTCTCCAGGCGCCAATTTCGCTGCGCGGCAATCTTTTCGAATGCCGGACTCCACATGGCCGCGTGCGAGTCGCCGACCAGGGCCACCGTGGTGGCCGATCCGGCGTCGCCCGCGACGCATTCGGGCTGACCGAGATCACGCCAGGAACGCACGCATCCGTTGTCGAATACCCTCGCCCGGTCCCCCGGCGCATCCGCCAGCGCCGGGGTGAGATTCGAAGGGACGGCCCGAGTTTCGGCCGAGGCGACGATCGCGGCCTGCACCTGCGCGATCAGCCGTGCGGCCGGATCGGCGGTGGGCGACGGTCCGACCGTCGGCGACGATTCGCCCGAGGGCGTGGGTTCGGCCGTGACAGTGAGCGCCTCCGCCGCTGCGCCACGGCCGACCGGGGCGGGTACCAGGACGAGCAGCGCTGTGCTCACCGCACCCGCGGCGACCGTCACCGCGGCGCCGCAGGCGAGACTGTGCGCCGCCGAACGCCGCAGCGGCGCCGCGAAACGAATCGGGTTCTCGATCAGCCGCAGCGTCAGGACCGCCAGCGCACCCGACAGTCCGACCGCGCCAACGGAATCCATCGGACCGAGCGGATGGCCGAGCGCCGCGGGCGCGAGAGTCAGCACCGGCCAGTGCCACAGATACCAGGAGTAGGACAACCGCCCGAGCGCCCGCATCGGCGGCAGCGCGAGCATTCGGCCGACGCCGAAATATGGTGCGCCACAACCACCGACGATGACGAGCGCGGTTCCGGCGACGGGTAGCAGCGCGGCGGTGCCCGGATACGGCGTCGCACTGCCCAGGTGTACGCAACCGAAGACGATCGAGCCGAGTCCGAGCCAACCGGCGACGGTGCTCAGCGGCGCGGGCAATCGGCGCCAGACCGGTACCGATAGCGCGATCAGCCCACCCGCCGCCAGCTCCCAGGCCCGTGCGGGCAGGGCGAAGAAGGCCCAGGGCGGCGACGTACGCGTCCAACTCAGCGAGATCGACCAGGATGCCGCCGAAATCAGCACGAGCACCGCGAAATACGGCAACGCCGTCCGCCGCGCATGCCGCCCGCCTCCGCGCCTGAGCAACCAGGCGATGCCGAGAATGACCGCGGGCCAAAGCAAATAGAACTGCTCCTCCACGCCCAGCGACCAGTAGTGCTGGAACGGCGACGGCGGCGCATCGGCATTCAGATAGTCGGTGCCGCGCACGGCCAGCCGATAGTTGCCCGCGTAGAGCGCGCTCGCGATACCGTCGCCGAGCACGGCACGGGCCCGCAACGGCGGCAACAGCGCCGCGGCCGTAATTCCCGTGACCACCAGGACAATTCCCGCGACGGGCAGCAGCCGCCGCGCCCGAGCACCGTAGAACCGCGCCAAATCAACCCGGCCGGTATCCCGCACTTCCCGCCACAGCATGCCGGTGATCAGGAATCCGGAAATCACGAAAAAGGTATCCACACCGACGAATCCGCCGCCGATTCCGGGCAGCCCCGCGTGGAACAGCACGACCGCGAGCACCGCGACCGCCCGCAACCCCTCGATATCGGACCGGAAGACCCGCTCCGGCCGAGCACCGGCCGCCCGTGACTCGGCCCGCCGAATTCCCGGCCCCCGATCCACGGCTGCCACCATGGCAAGCATGGTGTCGGCCGATTCGGTGGTACCGCAACAACTTCAAGCCTGTCTAACAGCGATTGCGGACGCCCTTACGAGCGGAGTCGTTCAGGCGGCTCCGGCGATCACCTGGACGGCCCGCGGGCCACCGTCGGCCGGACCGCGCGTACCGTCGGCGATCAAGATCGCGAAAAGGGTTGGAGTGGAATTGAACAGGGACAGGGCACTGATCGCGGCGGCGCTGGGCGTGATCCTGATGACGGGATCGGCGTTGCCCGCGCACGCGGATACGGGCGCGACGGTCACGATCGACTTCAACGCGGCGGGCATGCCGACACCGGCGACCTCGATCGGAACCTCGATTACCGGCTACGGCCAGGGCGATTACATCACCAACAGCCAGAACCACCGCGCCAGGATGGCCGCGCTCGCGCCGCGAACGCTGCGGATGGAGCTGGCCTACGCGACGCCCGGCGATCCGGCCAGCCATCTGCAATGCGGCGGCGACCACTGCGCGACCGACCAATCCGCCGACGACTGGGTGTCCGCCATGGTCGGATTGGGCGCCGCCCCGACCATCGTCCTGCCCTTGGACGGCAGGCATGCCGCGCAGCTCGACGTCACCGACGCGGTGAACATCTACAAGCATTTCGCCGCGACCGCCACCCCGGTGACGCGGTTCATCGTCGGCAATGAGCTGGACAACAGTTACAACCCGAAGCATATGGCCGCCACCGAATACAGCTCGCGGTTCAATCAGATCAACGACGCGCTCAAGGCGATCAACTCCAATATCACCATCGGTGGTCCGGCCTTGGCCTCCTACAACACCGGATACCTGGACACCTTCCTGGCCAACTCCGGCCAGCGCGCCGACTTCATCGATATCCACGATTACGGACAGGGCGGCGACACCAACTACTCCGACGCGGATCTGCTCGGCAAGGTCGTGCGCGGCTACGGCACGACCCTGGCCGATATGCGCGCCAGGATCGACGCCGCGGTGCCCGGCCGCGCGATCGGCATGCAGATCGGCGAATTCAACCTGTCCTGGTCGGGCGACCCACGCACGCTCACCCATTTCAACACCGTCTGGGGCGCGGCCGTGCTCGGCACCATCCTCGGAAAGGGCGCTGTCGCACTGCAATACGGTGACAAGAACGGGCAGCTCGGCCTCACCAGCGAGAACGGCGAAGGAGGATTCGCACGGAATCAGCCGCTGCCGATCTACCACGGGATCGGCATGTTCACCGGCGAGGGGCTGTTCCGCTCGTTCGGCGCGAGCATGATCCCCACCAAATCCGATACGGCGACCCTTTACGCATTCGCATCGACCAATCAGCGAAATATCGTGCTGGTCAACACCGCGACGACCACCCAACCGACCACCGTCAACTATCAGGGTCTGTCGGCGGGCAGCGCCGTCGAATGGCAGAGCACCGACACGAACGCCAACGCACCCCAGAACATCGGCACCATCACCATCGACGGCACCGGCCCGATATCCCTCACCCTGCCCCCGATGTCGGTGACCACCATCCTCATCGGCTGATCCGGAGTACTCAACGAAAGCGCCGCGCGATCGCCGTCGCGATCGCGTCCGGTGCGTGTTCCTGGATGAAATGCCGAGCGTTCGGCAGCTCGACTATGTCGAGATCGGTGAAGGCGGAGCGCATTCGGGGGATGCAGTCGTTCGGACGGAACACCATGTCACGCATCCCCCACACCAAAAGGGTCGGCTTATCGCCGAGTTGGGCGGGCACGTCGCGGGCGAGTTGGTCCAGCAGCGGGCGGGCGGCGCGAATCTCCTTGGGCATCACGGCAAGTCCGCGCCGGGCGGCCGCAGTTGGCTGCACGGCGCGATAGTGGTCGGCCTCGGCCGGGGTGAGCGTGTGCCCCAGCTCCCCGAGCAACACGCGCTCGATGAGGAAATTCCGCTCGAGGATCCGCCGCTGCATCGGACGACTGCTCATGACCATGCTGAAGGCCCGATTCGCGAGCGCTTCGATCGGCCAGAATACGGTGTTGCCCAACACGATTCCGCGCACACGGTCCGCGCGCTCGGTGACCGCGCCGAGACCGATCGGCCCGCCCCAATCGTGTCCCATCAGTACGAAGCCGTCCAGCCGCAGATGATCGATCAGCTCGCCGAGGACCGCGGTGTGTTCGGCGACGGTGTAACCGAAACCCGCAGGGCGCTCGGACAATCCGAAACCCAGGTAGTCGACGGCGACACACCGATACCGGTCGCGCAGCCGCCGCACGATATGGCGGTAGAGGAAACTCCACGCCGGAGCGCCGTGACAGAACAGGATCGTCGGCCCGGTCCCCTCGTCGATGTAGTGCACCCGGCCGACGGACGAGTCGAACCACCGCGACTCGAACGGATACAGGTCCCCGTCGGGAACGAAATCAATCAGCATTGGTCCCTCCTTCGGGCGCTATACTACATATGTAGTACGCGCCGGGCGTAATGGTCCCGTATCGAATCGGGCGAATGCGGCGAAGCGCCCGTAGGATCCGCGGGGTGAGGAGAGCGATCGTTGCTGTCGTGATGCTGTTGTCGGGTGCTGTCGCGGGGTGTGCGTCCCCGCAGACGAACCCGGCCGGGCACAACCCGGCCGGGCACCCTGCGTATCCGACATTCCTGTCGGCACCGGACCGGGACACGGTCGCCCTGCGCGATACCTTCCGCCCGCTGGATCCGTGCGGTTACGTCGACGACGCGGTGATACAACGGATCGGGACACCGGCATACTTCGGTGCCACGGATTTTTTCGGCGACTGTGCTGTAGTCTTCCGTACCCCTGACAGTCCCAACCGTAGCTGGATCAACGCCGGGCCCGAATTCCCCCTGCTGCCGCCGACGCCTCAGCCCGACATCGGTCGAATCTTTTCTACGGCCTACCAATCCGAAAAAGACAGCTGCCAGGCGAGCGTGACCCTCGACGAAAAGCTGCGTTTCGACGTGGACGTCAGGCATCTGCCCGATGCGTGCACGGTGGCGCGGGATCTCGCCCAAGCGGCTCGACCACCGGGCCGAGCGTCCGCTGCGAGCGACATCGCAACGCGCATACATGAACTCGCGACTCGCCACCCTCGACCCCTGCGCCGTGCTCGGCAAACTCGGGCAGGGACACCGCCCTTCGCTGATGACGCAAGACAACGACCACCCCGCGCGGACCGGAGACGTCTACTTCAGGGCGCAATGGAATGCCGATCCGTGGGTATGTGCCTTCCAGTTGGACGATGGCAACCCCTCGACGTTCCAGAACATCCAGTACAAGTTCGTCAACGACGAATACAAGTACGCCGTCAGCCACGTCGTGCAAGAGGGGCACCCGCGATGGGAAGGAAGTCGAGATCGGCGGACTGCGGGCCATCGAGAACGCCAAGGACGGCGACGCTTCTTCCTCCCTCGATGGCGTGTCTTACGGTTACTGCTCGATCGAAGTCACGGTCCCGCCGCAGCCGCCCGTGCCCGGTCTCGACCGCGACAACCCCGGGAAATTCGAGAAAATCCGGATCACGGCCAACAGCGGTTGCACCGCTGCTCGGGCCACTGCCGAAGAACTCCTGCGGCTCTACCATCAGCTCCCAGGCTGACCTGCGCAGTTGATCCGCATCCGCGAGCGGACGCCCGATATGAGTCCGCGAGACGGTCGGATCACCGAGGAACCGACCGGGCGCTACCGTTCGGAATACGGTAGCGCCCGGCCGATTTCGGCGACGGCCGCGATCAGATCACCGGCGTGAAATCGCGGCTGGCGAAATAGGTGGGGCGGGGAGCGTCCGCCGCGTACGGCGCGTCGAGGGTGTTCTCGACGCTGTTGAACACGATGAACAGGTTGGAACGCGGGAACGGCGTGATGTTGTTCGCCGAACCGTGCATGATGTTCGAGTCGAACAGCAGTGCCGCACCGGCCTTTCCGGTGAACTGCGCGATGCCGTGCCGGTGCGCGAGCTCGGTGATGTCGGCGGGCGCGGGCACACCGATCTGCTGCTCGCGCAGCGACTCCTGGTAGTGCTTCGCCGGTGTGCGGCCCTGACACGGCACGAACGTACGATGCGATCCCGGGATCAGCATGAGGCTGCCGTTGTAGGGAACGTTGTCGCACAACGCGATCGAAAGGCTCACCGCGCGCGGTGACGGCATTCCGTCCTCGGCGTGCCAGGTCTCGAAATCGGAGTGCCAGTAGAATCCGGCGCCGCGGAATCCCGGCATATAGTTCACCCGGCTCTGATGGATGTACACCTCCGAGCCCAGCACCTGCCTGGCCAGCCCGGCGATCCGCGACTCCCGCACCAGATCCGCGATCAGCGGGCTGATCCGGTGTACCTCGAAGATCGAGCGCACCTCGTCCGAAGTCTTCTCGGTGATCACCCGCTCATCTCCGCGCAGCGCGGGATCGCTTGCCAGTCGGTCGATTTCGGCGGAGACCCGATCCACTTCGCCGATGGTCAGCAGACCGTCGATGATCGCGAAGCCGTTATCGCGGAAGCCGGCCAGCTCCGGGGTTTCCACGGCGCCCCACACCGTAGGGTCGGGCCGCTCGACGGCGACGGCCCGGTCCGCGGTGCGCGTCGGATACCGATCGACGGCCGACTCCGCGAAACGATTGTCACTCATGGTCATTCGGCAGCACTCCCATTTCCGACGGCGACCAGCGGATAGACGCCGTCCTCGTCATGAACCTCCTGCCCGGTGACCGGCGGGTTGAATACGCACATCATCCGCATGCCGACGCGGACCTCCAGCCGGTGCCGCTCGTGTCCGTCCAGCAGATACATCGAGCCGGGCCGCAGCTCGTAGCGGACGTCGTTGTCGAGATCGGTCAGCGTCCCTTCGCCTTCCACCAGCCAGACCGCCTCGATGTGGTTGCGGTAGTGGAATTCGTGTACGGTGCCCGCCTCGATGGTCGTCTCGTGGAAGGAGAAGCCGACCCCGTCGCCGCCGAGCACGATTCGCTTACTGCGCCAACCGGTTCCGGCCACATCGCGCTCGGTTCCGGTGATTTCCTCGGTGCTGCGCACGATCATGTCAGCGCCCCGCTCCGATGGTGGTGGTCACGGCCGCGCTGAGGATATCGAGGCCCTCGGTGAGCTCCGCGTCGGTGATCGTCAGCGGCGGAAGCAGTTTCACCACTTCGTCGCAGGGACCCGACGTCTCCAGCAGCAGGCCGTTCTCGAATGCCCACTGGCACACCTTGCCCGCGACCGATGCGTCGTCGAAGGCCAGGCCGTGTACCAAACCCCTTCCGCGCGTGGTGATTCCGTCGGACAAATCGGCCAGACCACGCAATGCTTCGCCGACGATCGCACCCTTGCGCAACGTGTCCTGCTCCAGCCGGTCATCCGCCCAGTACTGGTCGAGGGCCGCCTGAGCGGTGACGAAGGCCGGGTTGTTGCCGCGGAAGGTGCCATTGTGCTCACCGGGCGCCCACTGGTCGAGTTCCGGCCGCATCAGCACCAGCGCGAGCGGTAAACCGTAGCCGCCGATCGACTTCGACAGCGTCACGATATCCGGTGTGATGCCCGCGGTCTCGAAGGAGAAGAACGGCCCGGTGCGACCGCAGCCCATCTGCACGTCGTCGACGATGAGCAGAATGCCTCGGGCCGAGCATAGTTGGGCGAGATGGCGCAGCCACTCCGGACGGGCCAGGTTCACCCCGCCCTCACCCTGCACGCATTCGACGATGACCGCCGCCGGGGTGTCGATGCCCGAGGACGCGTCGTCGAGGGCGCGCTCGATCCACGCCAGATCGATATCGCCGGTGTCGAAATATCCGTCGTAGGGCATCGGCGTCGCGTGCACCAGCGGCACCCCGGCGCCCGCCCGCTTGGCGGCATTGCCGGTCACCGCGAGCGAGCCGAGCGTCATCCCGTGAAATGCGTTGGTGAAGTGGACGATTCCGGTGCGTCCGGTCACCTTGCGGGCCAGTTTCAGCGCCGCCTCCACCGCATTCGTTCCGGTGGGTCCGGGGAACTGCACCTTGTAGTCGAGCCCGCGCGGCGCGAGCACCACTTCGTAGAGCGTGCGCAGGAAGTCGCGCTTGGCCACGGTGGACATATCGAGTCCGTGGGTAATGCCGTCGCGCGCAATGTATTCGAGCAGAGCCGCCTTCAGTCGCGGGTTGTTGTGCCCGTAGTTGAGCGCGCCCGCGCCGGCGAAGAAGTCGAGGTAGTCGCGGCCGTCCTCGTCGCGCAACCGCGCGCCACGGGCGGTGTCGAAGACGGTCGGCCAGGCGCGGCAGTAGCCTCGGACGTTCGATTCCAGCAGTTCGAATATCGTCACTTCAGCAGTTGTCATCGGTGTATCTCCTGTCGGTTCAACGGCGCGATCCGGTACAGCTCTTCGGCGGCATGCCGGTCGGGGAAATCGGCGGCTTCGAACAGCGGGCGCTGGGTCAGTTGCGCACCGTGGCGGCGGGCCAGCGACGTGAACATCGCGATGGACGCCCGATTGTCCGGCGAGATGGTGGTCTCGAGCTTCGAAACACCCTGGCGCACAAGGCTGCCGACCAGATGGTCGAGCATGGCCGCGCCCGCGCCGCGCCCGCGGCAGCGGTGCTCCACCGCGACCTGCCAGACGAAAAGGGTGTCCCGCGCCGCGGGCCGCAGGTAGCCGCTGACGAAACCGACTACCTCGCCGGCCATTTCCGCGACGACGGATGTGGTGCGAAAGTCGCGACACCACAGCACATATGCGTAGCTCGAGTTCAGGTCGAGCACCCGGGAATCCCGTGCGATCCGCCACATCGCCGCACCGTCCGCGGCGACCGGATGCCGGACGACCGGCCTCGTGTCGATGGAATGCGAAGGCGCGGTAGTGGAAATCGGCGCGCTCCGCGAGGATTGCTGCGTTTGCGTGCTTGATTCGTTGTGCATGACGAATCCAGGCTTGCCGACGAACTTTGAGATCATCGGGGCGAGAACATTACAGTCGTGTGACATCCGGGTCACGAGCTGCGAAATCATGTGTTCTCGGACACGAAAGGTTTGAACCATCCGGCGAATGGCTAAGGAACTCAGGGAAATTCGGGTCGATCAGTCCGGCGGGTCGAGCCGATAGCCCAGACCGCGCACCGTCACCACGATGCGCGGCTCCGACGGATCCCGCTCGATCTTCTTGCGCAACCGCCGGACATGGACGTCGACGATCCGCTCGTCGCCGAAATACTCGCCACCCCAGACACTTTCGAGCAGGGCCGGGCGGCTCACCACCCGCCCCGCATTCCCGGCCAGCTCGCACAGCAGCCGGTACTCGGTCAGCGTCAACTGCAGATCCTTCGTGCCGCGGCGTACCGTGCCGCGGTCCTGCGCCAGCTCGAGCGGCGCCGCCGGGTGCGCGTCGAGCACCAGACGCTCCCGGTCCGCCTCGCGCGGCATCGCCCGCTCGGCGCGGCGCCGCAGCGCCCGCACCCGCGCGGTGACCTCCTTGACCTCGAACGGCTCGGAGACGAAATCATCGGCGCCCGCCTCCAGCGCGGCGACGACGTCGTGTGTGTCGTCCCGGTCGGTCACCACCATGATCGGCACGTCGTGATCGCGCCGGATCTCCCGGATGCAGCTGAATCCATCCATATCCCCCAGCACCAGATCGACGAGCACCACGTCCGGCGCGCCGTTGGCCCGCAGCTGGTCGAGCGCGTCCGCCCCCGCCGCTGCCGCCGCGATCCGGTATCCCTCCCCCGCCATCGCATCCCGCAATTCGGCACGGGCCCGCCCGCCGTCCTCGACGAACAACACCCTCGCGAGCATGCCTCGACCCCAATCCCTGCCCGCACCGCGGCACGCACGGACAGCGCAACAATCAAGCCAACACCGCTCTTCGGGTTACCACCCCGGCAATCCCGCCAAACACCGGCGACCGGGCGATATCGGCCACATCGGGGCAAACGACGCGCGCGAGCGATCGGCGTGTCGCATGACACCGAGCCAACCGGATCAATCGGACCTACCATCAGCTATCAGACAGCTACAGAATCTCGCTTCACCAAGATCACCGGTGGCGGTCGGTATTCCATACGGGCCAGCACAACGCCGGGGGCGCAGGCAAACATCTCGTTCGGCTCACCCCGACAGAGGAGGCGGCACCTTGAACGTCCTCGGCGGCGCGATTATGGTCAACGTCCCCGATCCGGACGCATCGGCGGCCTTCATGATCGATCTCCTCGGCTTCACCGAGACGATCACCGACGACGGCCTGGCCGTGATCTTCAGCGCCGAGGCGGATCTGCACATCGCCTACCTGCGTGTCGGCATGCAGGACTTCAAGCCCGAATCCGTGGCCGGCCCGCTGACCAGGGGCATGATCATTGTGATGGTCGTCACCGGCGTCGACGCCGAATACGACCGGCTGCGGGCGGCGGGCGCGGAAATCGTGACGCCGCTCGACTATTCGGAGTGGGCCGAGAATTCCGGCGAACGCTACTTCCAGATGCGAGATCCGAACGGGATCATCGTCCGCCTCACCGAATGGGTTTGAACTCGGCCGGTTTCAGGACGCATACCCGCGAATGAGCGGCAGGTACACCGTGTCGACGATCTCGACGAGCACCTCGTCGGGCACGCTGGGCACGCCACGCGTGACGAATTCATTGCGCAACAAGTCGATCGGAACCGACGCCACCTGCGGGTGCCGGGCCGCAGCGGGGGCCTGCCCGCGCGCGATGGCGCGGTCGAGAATCATCAGCCAAGGCGCTTCACCGGATCGTTCGCGCAGCTGGGCCAGCAGTCCCGGCTCCGGTGCGAGTTCGGCGAGCAGGTTGCGCAGGATCTCGCCGAGGGGTGAGGCGAGATGAGAGTTGGCTCCCCGCAACAACTCCAGCGCGTCCGTGCGTAGGTCGCCGGTGTCGGGGACGATCAGCGCTGCGGCGCTGAGCTGCTTATATGCCGCGACGCCGAGTGCGGCGCGGTGCGGCCAGCGGCGGTAGATGGCGTTCTTGTTGGTGCCGGCCCGCCGGGCGACGGCGTCCATGGTCATACCCGGGTAGCCGGATTCCAGGAGTTCGTCGACGGCCGCGCGCAGGATGGCCTGTTCGAGTTCGGCACCGCGGCGGCGAGTTGATCGAGTGTCGTCGGCCATAACGGTACTCAGCGTACCTTGCGGAGCCGTCGGGGCCTCGCTATGGTCGAAATTAAGGTACTGAACGTACCTTAACCATTCAGGAGGTACCGATGCGCGCCATCGGCGTGTGCTACGACACCGGCTTCGTCCACCGCGGCAACACCACGCACGAACCGTTCGATCCGGATGCCGTGCTCCGGGATATGCGAGCCATCCACGACGACCTGCACTGCGACGCGGTCCGCATCACCGGCGGATACCTCGAGCGGCTGAAGCAGGCGGCCGCACTCGCGGCGGATGTCGGATTGGAGGTGTGGATCTGCCCGTTCGTCAACGGCGTCACACAGGACGAACTGTTCGAAATGGTCGCCGACATCGCGGAATTCGCCGAACGCCTACGGGTCCAGGGCGCGAATGTCGTGCTGGCCGTAGGCTCCGAGCTGAGCCTGTTCGTCGACGGCTTCTTCCCCGGCGACGATTTCGAACAGCGCGCCGCCGCGCTGCCCACCCCGGCGGGCCGGACGGCGATGGCGGCGCTGCCAGGGCCCTTCAACGAATTCCTCGCTCGCGCAACCGCAATCGCGCGGGCCCGCTTCCGCGGCACGCTCACCTACTGCTGTCTGCCGTTCGAGCAGGTGAACTGGGAGATTTTCGACGTACTCGCCACCGATGCCGGATACCGGTCCGCAGCGCTCGCCGACCGCTATCCCGACCTCATGCACACCTTCGTCGCTGCGGGCGCGAAACTCGGAAAGCCGGTGGCCGTAACGGAATTCGGCTGCGTCACCTACCGGGGCTCGGCGGACCGGGCCGACAAAGGCGCGGACGTCATCCAATGGGATCCCGACACCGCAACGCCGCTACGCCTCGACGGCGAATACGAGCGCGACGAGGAAGGGCAGGCCGCGCATCTGCTCGAAATGCTCGCCATCCTCGACGAATCCGGTATCGACGCCGCCTTCTGGTACTGCTTCGCCCGCTCCGACCTCGTCCACCGCGACGAGCCGGTGCTAGACCTCGATCTGGCCAGCGGCGGCCTGGTCAAGGTGTTCGACAGCGTCGGCGGCGCGGCCAAGACCTGGGAACCCAAGCTGGCCTTCGCGGCGATGGCGAACCGCCCCCGCTGACACCGCGCTCACGAAATGGCTTGGGCCAGAGCAGTTCCGGTGTAGTAGGCGCCCAGCCCGCCGATGATGGTCGCGGCCAGGTTGGCCACGGCCTGGAAGCGGGCTCGAGTGCGGGCCAGTTGCAGGGTTTCGTAGCCGAAGGTGCTGTAGGTGGTCAACGCGCCGCACAGGCCGGTGCCGACGAGTACCTGAACGTGCGGGTCCGCCGCCATGCCGCTCAGCGCGCCGAGGATCAGGCTGCCGACGATGTTGACGGTGAAGGTGCCCCACGGGAAGATCGTGTCGTGCCTGGTCTGCACCGCGCGGTCGGTGAGGTACCGCAGGGGCGCGCCGACGGCGGCGCCGAGAATCACCAGCAGCCAGTTCATTTCCGATGCTCCGTCCGGCCGACATAGCGGATGACGTCGACCTCGTCGAGGATGACCAACCCCTCGGTCACGAGCTCGTCGAGCTGCGGCAGGAATGCGCGGACGCGATCGGCGTCGTCGACGATCACGATCGCCACCGGCAGATCCTCCGACAGCGAGAGCAGCCGGGTGGTGTGGATGTGCGACGACGCGCCGAATCCCTCGACGCCGCGAAAGACGCTCGCGCCCGCCAGGCCCGCGCGGTGGGCGCGGTGCACGATCTCGCTGAACAGCGGTTTGCGATGGTAGGTGTCGCTCTCGCCGATGAACACCGTCAGGCGCAGGGCGGGTCCGGTGAGCCGGGTCATGACATCCTCCTGGTGAGCAGGCGGCGAGTGAGGGTGGCGGTGGTCCAGGTCGCGGTGAGTGCCGCGATCGGGGTCGCGGCGAGATACGCCAGCGCGGGTGCGGCGTGCCCGAGGCCGACGAGACGTTCGATATCGGCGGTGTAGGTGGAGAAAGTGGTGTAGCCGCCGAGGATGCCGGTGCCGAGGAACGGGCGCAGCAGCCGGTGACCGGCCCAGATCTCGGTGATCAGCACCATGACGATGCCCATCAGCGCGCATCCGGTGACATTGACGGCGAGGGTGGTCCACGGGAACGCGGCGCCCGCGGTCGGCCACAGCAGGCCCGCGGCGTAGCGGGCGGTCGCGCCGAGCGCGCCGCCCGCCGCCACGACCGCCACCACCGGGGCCTGTTCGCGCGACCGATTCGGCCGCGCCCGCGCGGCGAACGGAGTGCGGGTGGTGGTGTCGGGGTGCGGTGTCGGCATATCCACTCCTACTCGATCGTCGAGGCGCTGCCCCGGGCCTGCCGGGATGGTCGAGTAGGGACCGTTGGCGGCCGATCGCCGCGGTTGGGTACGGCGGGCCCCACCGCCGCGCGAGCCACCCACCGGGGTGGACCCACTGGCCGGACAGCATACGACACACCGGCTTCCGCCTGTTCGTCACCGTGCGGGTTCCGTCAGGCGACCGTTCGGCCCGGGTGGCGACCGCGCTCTGTTCGAATTGCGAGCCGCGCTGCTGCGCGCGTGGATCGCGGAGCTGGTCAGCGGGCGTAGTCGAAACGGACGCCGGATGCGAGTAGGGCGGTGGCGGACAGGCCGAACATGCGGTGGAAGTCGGCGCTGAAGTGGGAGAGGGAGGCGTAGCCCGCGTCGACGGCGCTGCGGGTGAGGTCGTGGCCCGCGGCGAAACCGGCTGCCGCGCTGAGCATTCTCGCCCATTGCCGATAGCGGCGGAAGGTTGTTCCGGTTTGCTCGGAGAAGGTGCGCAGCAGATGGGAGGTGGAGACGCCGACGATGGACGCGGCGTCGACGGCGCTCATCTCGCGGGCCGGGTCGTCGCGAATCAGCTGGGCCACCTTGGTGATTCGCGGATCTATGGCGTTCGGCGCGGGCAGGCTCGCGCGCCGCAGCACCGCTTCGACATCCAGTTCCGCGGCGACGCAGGCCTCGATCAGTTGCCGTTCGTTGCGGTGATCGAAACCGAAACCGGCCCGCGTGCATCGCATTTCGGCCATATCGCGCTCTCCGGCGAGCGGATCGATGAATAGGTACAGCATCCGTCCGCCGGGTGCGGGGATCCGGTGGGTGACCCGGGCGGGCGCATAGGCACTGCGGACACGCACCGCTCCCAGCGCGTCGGCCCGGAATTCGAACGGCCCGTCCAGGCCGACGGCCAGGCAGCCGATGGACGTGGAATGTGGATCGATGGCCAGCCCGGGCCCGACGTATCCCGCGTGCCCGTGCCGGATCCACATGACGGCCCGATCCGCACCGCACGTTTCTGAAAGCGCGACACCCTCCATCCCTGCCAGGCTAATCGCACAGGTTCGAGCGAAGGATGGTGACGTTGTCGACAACCACAGCAGCGGCCCCGCCGGGCGAAATGACCCGCGACGTGGCGGCATTGGCCCGGCTGGACCGGCGCACCACCCGCCCGGGCGAACGCGACTCGGCCGAATTACTGGCGGCGCGGTTGACGGAATCCGGTGCGGTGGCGGTCGAGGTCGCCGAGTTCCGTGGCCAATCATCCTGGGTGCCAGCGCATCTGGCACATCTCATCGGAGCGGTGGCGGCAAGTGCGCTGCCGGGAACAGCGGGACGGCTCGCGTCGGTCGCGGTCGCCGCCTCGTACGAACTGGAGGTCGGCGGCCGCTGCCAGTGGGTGCGGCGACTCCTGCCCGCGGGGCGCGGCGTATCGGTGTCGGCGCGGGTGCCCGCCGCGAACCGGCCGCGCCGCACCCTCGTGCTGATCGCGCACCACGACGCCGCGCACAACGGTCTGGTCTGGCATCCGAAAACCGTTGCGCTGAACCGGTTCCGGTCACACCGCACGGGACGTTCGGCGCCGAGTCACGCCCCGGTCCTGCTGGCGATCCTCGCCTCGGCGGTACCGCATGCCGGTGTCCGGCGCGTCGCGCGACTGGTGTTGGGCGGGCTCGGACTGGCGATGATCCAATCGATGCGCAGCCCGACCACACCCGGCGCGAACGACAATGCCACCGGTGTCGCCGCCGTGCTCGAACTCGTCCGGCGGTTGCGGGCGGCGCCGCTGGCCGACACCGAGGTGCTCATCCTGCTGCCCGGCGGTGAGGAGGCCGGGAATGTCGGCATGCTGGCGTTGACCCGGCGCGACCGATTCGACCCCGCCCATACGCTGGCGATCGGCCTCGATTCCCTCGGCAGCGGTGAGCATTTGGTGGTCGCGCGCCGCGAAGGGCTCACGGGCCGGATGGCCGAACGCGATATCACCGCGGCACAGCGCGTCGCCGCGCGGGCCGGAATCGAGTTGCCCGCGGTGACTTTCGCCAACGTCTGCGATACCACCATCGCGAAACGCGCCGGTATGCGCGCGATCTCGCTGCTGTCCTACGAACGCGGCTGGATCCGCCATCTGCACCTGAAATCCGACACCGCCGACGCCGTCGGCTGGCGCACCGTCATCGACGCCGTCGAACTCACCGAACACCTCGCCCGCGCCTGGGATCGCGGCGAGATCGATTGAGGGGCTGGAGATATGGATCAGCGAAAGACCATCGCCGTCTACGGCGCGACCGGCTACTCCGGCCGCGCGATCGCGAAGGAACTCGTGGCGATGGGTCACGACGTGCTGCTGGCCGGCCGTTCGGCGCAGGCGCTGCGGCGGCTATCGGCCGAACTCGGCGATATCGACCAGTACCCGGTCGCGCTGCACGATCGAAATGGTTTGGCGGACTTGACAGCAGGGGTCCGCACGCTGGTCAATGCCGCCGGGCCGTTCGCCGACACCTACGCCTCGGTGGCCGCCGCGGCGATCGCGGGCGGCTGCCACTATGTCGACATCAGCGGCGAACAGCAGGCCATCCGAGGCCTTTTCGACGATTACGGATCCGCCGCCGCGGCGGCCGGTGTCGCGCTGGTGCCGTCGGCCGCCTTCTACGCCGCGCTGGCGGACCTGCTGATCGCGCTGGCCGCAACCGAATTCGAGCAGGTGGACGATCTCGACATCGCCTATCACATCACCGATTGGGTGCCGAGCGGCGCGGCCTTCGAGGCACGGCTGCGCGGGCTCACGCAACCGGTGCTCCAATTCGACGACGGCCTGGTGGAACTCACCACTCAGCCAGCGGCACGGTGGGTGGACTTCCCGGCGCCGATCGGCCGCCGCCGGGTCGTCGCGTATCCGCTTCCCGACGTGCTCACGATTCCGCGGCATGTGCCGGTGCGCCGCATCCGGCCCGCCATGACGGCATCGACCGTACTGCCACCCTTCGCCGTCCGGTTCGTTCCGCAACTGTCGCGGTTGTATCGGTGGGGTACGCGGACGCCGCTGTCCCGCATCTTCGAACGGGCCGGGGCGGCCGCCACCGGCGGCGTTCGCACCCGAATCGCGAACGATCCCACGCATTTTCATATCGTCGCCCGGTTGTCCGGTGGCGGTGCGCACCGCACCGCGACGCTCTCGGGCCCGGGCATCTTCGATATCACCGGTCCCATCGCCGCACGCATCGCCGCACGCACGATCGAGGCCGATTTCACGGCGTCCGGACCGTTGGCGGCCGCACAGGTCGTCGATCCGGCGGAATTCCTGAACGCACTGCGCGACAGTGGGGTTCGCTACCGGATCGATGCACGCCGATGAACGACTACCGCGGGTTACGCATCGAACAACAGGGCCCGGTGCTGGTGGTGTGGTTCGACAATCCGCCCCGGCACTTCTTCGACGAGCGGATGAGTGTCGAGCTCGACGACCTGACCAGGCGGTTGCGACACGATCGGACGACGCGCGCGGTGGTGTTCACCGGCCACGGCGACAACTATCTGACCCACTTCGATGTGCCCGAACTGCTGCGCGGCTCCGAGCGTCTGCCTTTTCGGGTGCCGTACCCGGTGGCGAAAGCGGTTGTCGCGGACGCCATGCTGGGTCGCCTGCGACCTGCGGACCGGCTGCTGCGCCGCACCCCGGCCCGCGAATTGCTGCTGATGACAAGGACATACGCCGCGCTGCGCCGAATGGACCGGATGGACAAGGTTTTCCTCACCGCCATCAACGGTCTCGCGCTCGGTATGGGCTGTATCTTCGCGCTCGCCTGCGATATTCGGTTGATGGCCGACGATCGGCGGCTCGGCCTGCCCGAATCCGGGCTCGGCATACTCGCGGCGGCGGGCGGTACCCAGCGTCTGGTTCGGATGGTGGGCCCGGGACGCGCCCTCGAACTGCTGCTCGACGGGCGCGCGCTCGATGCGGCCGAGGCGGCCGATCTCGGCCTGATCCACCGCGCCGTACCCGCAGCCGAACTGATGCCCGAGACGTTGGCGATCGCGCGGCGTCTCGCCGACAGACCGCCGCTGATCGTCCGCGAGATCAAGCGCATGGTCTACGACGCGGGTACCCGGCCGTTCGCCGCGGCCACCCGGATGGAGGCCGCGAGCCTGCTCACCACGTTGACATCCGCCGCGGCCGGAGATCGCCTGCGCACCTACCGCGATTTCCTGGCCGCCGCCGATCCGATAACGGACGACGTTGTGCGCCAAGGTTTTTCCACCCTGCTCGACGGCGAACGACTCGAGACACCGGAGGCGTGACGACCACCGGCCACCGCACGGTGTGTATCGAGGCCCCCACCGGGTAGGCGACGCATGAACCTTGTGGTCGACACCACATTCTACTACAGTTTGTAGTATTCAGGCGATCCGTGGAGGGGAATCATGCCGGATTCACATGCCAACAAGCCGATTTCGGACCAGCACCGCCATCGGGCCCGAGGATACGTCCGCCACCTGGCCACACTCCTCGGTCCGGATACTGCCGCCGGTATGCGAGTGGCGCTGAGCCGGGACGCCGGACCGCGGCTGAGCCGCGGCTACCGCCTCGCCACCGATTCGATCCGGGAGCGATGGCGGCCGACCAGGGAGCGGATGCGGGCGTTGATGGTGTCGCCGGGCGGTCGCGTCCACTGGCGCGATGTGCCGGTACCGCCACCACCCGCTCCCGGCGGCGCGATCGTGCACCCGATCGCGGTAACCACCTGCGATCTGGATCGGCCACTGGCGCTGGGCATGTCCCCGCTGCCGTTGCCGCTGTGCCCCGGGCACGAGTGCGTCGCCGAGGTGGTGTCGATCGGCGACGGGGTGCGAACCGTCGCACCCGGCGACCGTGTCGTGGTCCCCAGCCAAATCAGTTGCGGCACTTGCACTTCCTGCGCCAAGGGATATACCGCACACTGTCTGTCCGTACCCCCGGTCTCGATGTACGGACTCGGGGTGACCACCGGCAGCTGGGGCGGGGCCATCAGCGATCTGCTCGCGGTGCCCTACGCCGACGCCATGCTGGTACCGCTGCCAGACGGCATCAGCCCGGCCGCCGCGGCCGGGCTGGGCGACAATGTCAGCGATGCCTATCGCCGCATCGCGCCGCATGCGGCGGGCCTGCTCGCCCGCGGCGACGACGCGCGGGTGCTGATCCTGTGCGAACTCGGCCGTCGCCCACCGTACGGGACCGGATTGGCCCTCTCCACCGGGCTCGTCGCCAAGGCGCTCGGCCTGCCCGACGTACACCTGGTCGACCGTCGCCCCGCACTCCGCCGCCAAGCGGAAGAGCTTGGCATACAAGCACATTCACCGGACGAGCTGACCAAGCTTCCGCTCGCGCCACTGGTCGTCGAGGCGACGGGCACCCGCTCGGGCATGGCCACCGCCATCCGGCACACCGCACCCGACGGCGACTGCACCAGCATCGGCAGCCTGCACAGCGGCATTACCATCCCGGCCTCGCTCATGTACCTGCGCGATATCTCGCTGCACATCGGCCTGCCGCCCGCCCGCACGCTCATCCCGGACGTCCTCGACCTCATGACATCGGGCCGATTCCATCCCGAACATGTCATCACCGACGAGGGCAGCCTCGACGACGCCGAAAACACCATGCGCCGCTACATCTTCGGTGACTCGGTGAAAACCGTCTTCGTCGAGTAGCCGTGCGGGCGCACGGATCCGGGAATAGTTCACCGTCCGGATCGGCTGACCTTGGTCGGACCCGAACCCGAGATCGACTGGAGGACCCACATGACGGTGCGGATCGGCTTGATACTGCCCACCTCGACGCCCGATCCAGCACGGCCGATCATCGGTGACGTGCGGGCCGCGGCGCGGCTGGCCGAGCGGATCGGCGTCGAATCGGTGTGGGCCACCGATCATCTCATCGCCAGCGCGCCGATTCTGGAGACCACCGTCGTGCTGGCGACGGCCGCGGCGGTGACCGAGCGAATCCTGGTGGGGTACAACGTGATGCTGCCCGCGTTACGCGGGGTGGCCTGGGCCGCCAAGCAGATCGCGTCGCTGCAACTGGTATCGGGAAATCGGGTGCTGCTCGGGGTCGGCACCGGGAATCCGGCGCACGGGGATATCGGCTGGCGGGCGGCGGGTGCGTCGTTCGAGGCGCGCGGGAAACTCACCGACGAGGCATTGGCCGCCTTGCCCGGGCTCGTCGAGGGCAGGCCGACTACGCTCGCCGACGGCCTGGAGGTGACGCTCTCACCCGGCGCTCCGATGCCACCGGTGCTGGTGGCGGGCACCGGGAATCGGGTGCGGCGCCGGGCCGCGGCGCACGGTGACGGGTGGATTCCGATCGCACCCGACCTGACGCGGCTGCCCGCCGAAATCGCCCGGCTGGGCGAGCTCGCGGCGGAGTTCGGCCGCCCGGCGCCCACGGTAACCGTTGTGGCACCGGCATTGTCGGACGATCCGCGCCGGGCCGCCGAGCAGTTGACGGAGTACGGGGCGGCCGGTGTCGAGCGAGTGATCCTGCGGTCGTCCGGGCCGGATTGGGAACGGAATTACGCCTTCGCCGCGGATGTCGTTGCCGCGCGGTAGATAACGGTTCGGCCCCGGCGGTCTATCCGCCGGGGCCGACTCACGCTACCGATACGAATGCCGAATTACCCTGCCATAACTCGTGATTCGCGATATCTCGTACCGATGTGGGCGTCACCGAGCAAGGCATCCACGCCGATGCCGAGCCGTCCGGTGACCGTCGATAGCGCGGTCCGCACGGTTTGCGGCACCGTAGCCGATCGCGCCTGCAGCCGCACCGGATGCGCTGCCCACCCTTCGATACCGACATGGCATAGGTAGCCGATACCGGTCGATTCCGAAATCCGTTGCGGCGTGTTGATCGTCACCCGAACCCGTCGCCCACCCACATCGAGCTCCCGCACCACGAGCACATCACCTGTCATAGCTGAACAGTATTTGCCCAGCTCTTCATGGTCGAATCCGGGTGCGCGTGTCGCTCGCGGGCGTGTTCGAATCGATACGTGACGAACCTTGGCGCGAACGCTCATCGGCCGCGGTCGCCGCCACCACTGCGCGTATGAGCAAGACTGGAACCGGCCGGAAGGGTTACCAGTCATTCACGGTGAATGTAGTACGAGGTCGGTGTTCAATTCTATTGTCTTGCAGAGCATATGCGACATTGTCGCCATCCGACGGTGATATTAAGTTACTATCTATTCTTCGTAGACTACTGGAGATCCAGCACAGTGAAGGAACCGGGTCCATGACTGCCGCTGCGAATTCGCGGGAATCCATTGCGCACGAGCCGGCGCTCACCACGGAGCGGACGCGCATCCGCATTCCGGCGGTCCACCGCTCGGCGACCAAGCGCCCGCCGCGACTGCCGGACGCGCTCGACTTCTGGCAATTCGCCGGGGCCGCCGCGAATGTCGCCATGCAGATGGCGCGGCCCGGCGTCGGCCACGGCGTCGCGGACAGCAAGGTGGAATCCGGCGCGCTGCTGGTGCATCCGTGGAAGCGCCTGCGGACTACGGCCTCGTATCTGGCGGTCGCGATCCTCGGCACCGAATCCGATAAGGAGGCGTTCCGCGAGGCCGTGAACGTGGCGCACCGCCAGGTACGGTCCGAGCCGGGCGCGCCGGTCCGGTACAACGCATTCGACCGCGACCTCCAGTTGTGGGTGGCCGCCTGCCTCTACATCGGTTTCGAGGATTCCTATCAGCTGCTGAACGGCCGGATGAGCCCGGAACAGGCCGAGGCGTTCTATCGAACATCCGCGACACTCGGCACCACGCTCCAGGTGAGTCCGGATATGTGGCCCGCGACCCGCGCCGAATTCGAAACCTACTGGAATCGCGCGGCCGAACAGGCGGTGCTCGACGACAAGGTGCGCGCCTACCTCGACGAGCTACTGCACCTGCGGATGATCCACTGGTACCTGCGGGTGCTCTTCGGCGGGTTGCTGCGATTCCTCACCGCGGGCTTCCTTGCGCCGCACTTCCGTGCGCAGCTGGGTATCGAATGGTCCGATACCGATCAGCGGCGGTTCGAACACCTTTTCCTGTTCGTCGGATTCGTGAACCGCTTCATCCCGCGCTTCATCCGCTTCTACCCGACCCACTTCCTGATCCGGGATGTGCGCCGCCGAATTCGCAAGCGCAAACCGCTCATCTGATCCGCACGGGCCGTCACTGCTGTGGCCGCGGCGCGAGCGGCGCGTCGACCTTGTTCACCAGCCACCGATCGCCCGACCGCTCCAGCCGCATCACCATCGACAGCTGCCCGGGCGCCGGTTTGCCCTTGGTGCCCAGGCTCGTGATGGTCTGCCCGATCACCACGATCGCCTCGGCGGAATCGGTGTCGCCGCCGCGAATCGCGCACTGGACCTCGTTCACCTTCGACACCACCTCGCCCTGTGCGAGCACATCGCGCAATTCCTTACTGGTCGAATCGAATTGCTTACGCCAGTCGCCGGTCGCCCCGTCGAGCACCGCGCTCACGTAGCCGTCGAGATGTTTCGCGTCGTAGTCGGCCAGGACCGGCGCGTACCGGCACGCCGCGGCGCGCGCCTGCTCCTGCGCGGACAGCAGGTCCTCGTGCTTCTTGTTCTGGAAGAACAGATATCCGGTGCTGCCGAGCGATGCCACGAGCAGCAGCGCGGCCGCGGCACCCGATGCGATGCGGGTGCGGCGGCTGAATGATGGGCGAGTTATCAAGCGGCGGAATCCTTTTCGTTCGGCAATCGGTTCTGTCCCGGTCGCCGGATCGACCTCAGGTGCCGTGTCTGCCTGGACGGCGGGGTCCGCGGCCGCCGAGTCCACCACGGCCACTGCTGGTTTCGCCGCAGCCGCTACCTCCACCGGTTCCGATTCGGCCGCCGATTGCGGCGACATCTCCGCTTCTCCTGCGGCCGAGCTCGATTCCGCCGACGCACCGTGCGTCGACTTATCGATCGCCGGATCCGTGGCGTCGGCGCGCTCGTCCTTGTTCACCATGTCGCTCATAGCTTTTCACCTCTATCGAGTGGGTGCGGGTTGGGACAGCTCGTTTCCGGTCACGCCGGGCGGCGGGCCCGATCCGTTGTCGGGCACGTCGGGGCGCGGGGCATTGGCCGAGCCGCGGATCTGCAGGGCCGGGTTGCTGGTGACGCAGTAGTTGTAGAGCCGGACCCGGGTGTCGGTGGTCTTCTCGGTGGGGACCACGGGGATGGTGTCGTATTCGCACCACGGTCGCGGCCACGGATCGACCAGCGTGTAGAACTGGCCGTCGTGTGCCGGGATGCCGAGCGCCTCCGATCCGGTGCGCAGCGCGGGGAACAGCGCGGCGATCGCGGGCGCGCGCAATTTCGCCGCCTTGGTGATCGCGACGAAGTTCGTCACCAGATCGGTGATCGGATCCTGTGTGCGCGAAACGAATTCGTTCAGCGTGGCCAACTGTCCCGGCCCGGCGTCGATCAGGTGGCGCAGTTCCCGATCGGCCGCGGTCGTCTGCTCGAACAGCACGCCGCCCGCTCTGGTGAGCGTGGCCAGGTCGGGTTGCGCGTGCGAGGTGGTTTCGGCGATCACCTCGAGGTTCGCGATGAGGGCGCGGGTCTGCGGCAGCAGGCCGTCCAGCCCGGCCATCGCCCGGCTCATCCCGGATATCATGTCGCGCAACCGATCCGGGCCGCCGGCCAGCGCACGGTCGAGCTCGTCGATGATCGTGTCGAGCCGGTCCGGGTTCATCCCGCCGATGAAATCGCTCAGATTCGCCAGCACCGATTGCACCGGTACCGGCACGGTCGTACGCGCACGCTCGACGACGGCGCCGTCGCTCAGATACGGCCCGGTTTCGGAGTCGGGGCGGAAGTCCAGATACTGTTCGCCGGCCGCGGACAGCCGCCCGACGGCGACGGTTCCGCCGACGGGAATGCGGGCCGCCGCGTCGATTTCGGCGATCGCCGTCACACCGGCGCCGGAAATCCGGAGCTCACGCACCTTCCCCACCCGGACGCCCCGGAACGTCACGTCGTTGCCCCGCGACAATCCGCCCGACGACGGCAGCTCCACCGTCACGGTGTAGCCGCGCGCCAACGGATTCCACCGCAGCACGCCGGCGGACAGGTAGGCCGTGCCGAGCACCAGCGCGACGATCAAACCGATATTCGCGACCGCTATCCGGTGGCGCACCAACCATTGCCACAGCGGCGGATTCACCGCTCGCCCCCGGGCCGAGGCGGGCTGGTCAAGCGCCCGATGACCTTTTCGATCACCTGGGCCAGACTCCCGATGAATGCTGCGGCGTCACCGAATTCGGGCCATCGGCTGCCGTTCGGATCCGTCAACGCGCCGACGCTGAGGTAGGAAACGGTCGCCGCGACGGCGAGCGTCGGACCACTCATGCTGGCCATCACCGGCGGATAGATTTCGTGTAATCCTTCGAGGGTGCCCGCCAGATCGTCGCCCATTCGGGTGAAGCCCGACATCAGCCGCTGAATGCTCTCGAACAGGCTCACCGCCTGCGGCCCGGTGCTGTCGGCGAAATCCCCGAGCGCCGCCATGGTTTCCGAAACCTTCCGCAGCAGTGTGACGATGCTCTGCGTGTTCTCGCTGAGCAGCGCCAACAGTTGCGGGAACGAGTCGGCGGCCGCGCCGAGTTCGGCCTTGCGCCTGGACAATTCGCCGCTCAGCACGTTCAGCCCGGTCAGAGTGCTGTCGATATCGGCGGTTCGCTGGTTCAATGCCGCTATGGCATCGGTCATTTCGCCGATCAGGTGGGCCAGCTGCGGAGCCCGGCCCGCGAACATCGAGTTCAGTTCCGCCGCGATTTTCGCCGCCTGGTTGATGCCGCCCCCGTTGATCAGCATGGACACCGACATCATCAGCTGCTCCACCGATGCGGCCGCCGCGGTGTGCTGAAGATCCAGTGTGTCGCCGGGCCGCAGCGGCGGACCGCCCGCACCCTCCGGCGGCAGCGTCATCGCGACGAAGATATCGCCGAGCGGCGTCGCCTGGCGCAGCTCGGCCGTGGTTCCCTGGGGAAGTGAGATGTCCTCGCGGATAAGCATTTCCACATCGGCGACGAAGTTCGTCGTGGTGATGCGGGTGACGACGCCGATATCGGTTCCGCCGATCCGGATGTGGGCGCGCTGCGGCAGATTCAGCGCATCGCGAAAGGCGGCGTGAATGGTGTATCCCGGCGCGCCGAGACCGGGTTCCGGCATCGGAACGTCCTCGACGGTTACCACGCATCCGCTCGCGCTCACCGCTACCGCGAGCACGGCGGCGACGATTCGAATTCGCTTGATCCGCAACGTCATTTGGTGATTCCCAGCAGTGCGGCGGTGAGCCCGAAGTCGGGGCCGAAATCCTGGATGCGGCCGGTGCGGCAGCCGTCGAGGCGCAGCTGGATACGCTCGCAGAACAGCGAAAGCGCCTCGCTGTCCAGCACCGTCTTGTCGAGCAGGCCGTGTAATCGCAACGCCTGGTCCTCGCGGCTCACCGCATTGGACAGGTTCTGGAACAGCAGCGGGCCGACGTCGACGATTTCGGTGAGCCCGCGCGCGTTCGCCCGCATCTGCGCGGTGACCTCGGCGAACCGGTTCATGGCCCCGGCCAGCTGATCCCCATTCTGCCCGACGAGCGTCGCGGTGTTGGTGACGAATTGGTCCAGCTGGTCCAGCACCGCCTGCAGCCCGGGCGCCTGATCGCCCATCAGCCGGACCAGTTCGGTGAGCCTGCCGCTGAAATCGCGGACGGTCTGGTCGTTTTGGGCGGTGATCTCGGTGACCTCGTTGAGTTTGACGATGGTGTCGCCGATCTGGTCCTTGTTCGCCAGGGTGACCTGGAATGCGGCGGAGAGCGCGTCGAGGGTCTGTTTCAGCTTGTCGCCGTTGCCGTTCAGCAGCGGGAACAGCACCCGGCTCGCCATCGGCCCGGTACGGTCGTCGCCTTTGAGCGCCGCGCCGAGCTGATCGAAGTTCTGCAGTATCCGGTCCAGCTCCACCGGAGTCCTGGTGTGCGCCAGCGGGATATGCGCCCCGTCCGCGAGCACCGGCCCGTTACCCGGATAGGCGGGCGCGAGCTCGATGTGCCGATTGGTGATCAACTGCGGATTCACCAGCGCCGCAATGGCATCCGCTGGGATGCGGACGTCCTTGTCGATACTCATGGTCACCTGCACGTAACTGCCCTTGGCCTCGATCGTGTCGACCCGCCCCACCGGGACGCCGAGCACGGCGACCTCGTTGCCCGCGTACAGCCCGGCGACGTTCTCGAAATCGGCGCTGATACGCAGATGTTCACCGAGATACTGTCCGGGCAGTGCCGTCAGGCTCGCGGGCAGCAGTCCGCATCCGGCGGTGAGCAGCATGCTCGCGCACAGCGCCATCATCTTCATCGCGACGCGCGCCATCAGCCGCACCCCTGTACCGCTCGGGCGAAACACAACCAGTTGTCCGGAAAGATCCACGGCGCGTATACATTTCCGTACGGACCGTCGCCGAGAACATTGTTGAACTGCCGCAGCGCCACCGGCATGATCTCGTAGAGCCGGTCGAGGTTGCGCCGGTTCTTCGTCAAACCCTCGGACATGGTGTTCAGGTCGTTGATCAGCGGGGCCAGCCGATCATTGTTCTCCAGGCCCATCTCCTGGAGCACCTTCGAGAGCGCCGCCACATTGTCCAGCAACTGTTTCAGCAGTTCCTGCCGTCGCTGCACCGCCGTCCCGATCGCGTCGCCGCGGGTGATCAGCAGCAATACGCTGTTCTGGTTGTCCGACACCAGCTGTGCGACCTGATCCATACCCTTCAGCAGGGTGTCCACCTCTTCGCGGCGATCGCTGACCACCTTCGCCAGCGCACCGATGCTGTCGAGCGCCTGCACGGCCAACTGCGGGGAATCGCCCATCTGCTGGTTGATCACGTCCAGCGCCTGCCGCAACTTCCCCGGGTCGATCCGCTCGATCCGCTCGAACGAATTCTTGTACTGCGGATCCTGAATGACCTTGCTGAGGTTGTACGGTACCGCCGTGTTCTCGATTCGAATACGGTTGCCCGGCAGGCCCTTTCCATTGCCGGGCACCAGATCGATGTGCAGCTTGCCCAATATGGTCGACATCTTGATGGCCGCGTGCGCGTCCGGCCCGAGCCGCAGATCGCGGCGGATCTTCAGCTCGGCCACCACCTTGTCGCCGTCGAGCCGGATCGAACGCACCTGGCCCACTTCGATTCCCGATACGTCGACGGTCGCGCCGGGCCGTAATCCGGCCGCCTGCGCGAATTCCGCCTGGATCGTCCGGTCGCCGACCCGCACCTGTTCGAGCACGCTCGAGCCGACCAGCAGCAGCGCGACCAGCGTCGCCGCGGTGATGCCGAGCCGCAGATATCGGTTGCCGAGAAAGCCCGGCGGCCTTCGCTTTACCGTCATCGGCACACCTCCGATTGCGAATCGCCGCCCACCTGGGAGAACAGCCCAGGCGGTAGCAGCACGCCCCACAGCGAGACGTCCAGGCGGCAGATGTAGGCATTCCCGTACGCGCCGTAGCTGGTGAAACGGGCGATGCCGTTGAGGATCGTCGGCAGCTCGACCGCGGCCCGATCCAGCGACGCGCCGTTGAGCAGCAGCAGCGCCACACCGGATGTCGCATCGCCCTGCGCCCGCGCCAGCCCCGGCTCGAGCTGGGTGATGAGGCGGGTGAGCGAATCGGTCGAACCGGCCACCCGATCGACCGAACTCTTCAGCGATTCCCCTTGGCTGTAAAGCGCTTCCACCAACGCACGGGCCTGGGTGAGCAAGGTTTCGAACTCGCCGCTGCGGCGCGCGAGGCCGGAGATCACACCGCTGAGGTTGGTCAGCACCTCGCCGAGGATCTTGTCGCGCTGCCCGAAGGTGCCCGCGAGCTCGGCGGCCTGCGTCACCAGCGCGCCGAGCGAGACCTGATTGCCCTGCAATGCCTGAATCAGCGTCTCCGACAGCGAATTCACCTGATCCGGTCGCAGCACATCGAACAGCGGCTCGAATCCGGACAGCAGCGCCGACACGTCGAACGACGGCTCGGTGCGGGCGAGCGGGATCTCGCCGTCCGGCGGCAGCGGCGTCCCCGGATCGGCGCCCGGCAGCAGTGCGATATACCGTTGTCCGATCAAATTCTGGTATCGGACAACGGCTTTCGTTGTCGAGGTGAGATGCTGGCCGTCTTGGATGCGGAACCCGACCCGCGCCTGGTAGCCGTCCCCGAAACCGATGGTGTCCACCCGGCCGACGCGCACACCGGCCATCCGCACATCGTCGCCGACCCGCAGCCCCAGCACATCGGAGAACACCGCGGAATACGATCGGGTGCCACCGGCGACCGGTCGCTGCAGCGTCGACCAAATCGTATAGGTCAATACGACGGCCACGACCGCGAACAAGCCGAATCCCACCGTCGCCCTGGCCGATTTCATCGCGGACCGCCTTCCTGGTCGTAGACGGTGACCGCGCCGCCCGCCAGCAGCGGACCGATCAGCAGCAGTTGGGTCGCCGTAGGCCGGTCGCCGACGACGGCGGCTACCGCGGCGGGCCCGCGCACTGCCGCCGGATCGCGGTCCGCGGCGGGCACGGTGATCCCCGGAATCGACGGCAGGCCAGGGATACCCGCGAGCGGAGGCTGCACAACCGGCGGAGGCGGTCCGGCCGAATCCAGCCACCCCGGTCGCAGCGATTCCGGAAACTCTTGCGGCGGTGCGGAATCCGGGACCGTAGGACCACCGCAGCGCGGGCCGCTCAGCTCGCCGTAGTGCGGGCAATCCCGAGCGGTGTATTGCTGGAAGGGCGTGAACGACACATCCATTCGCCACACCATCTGGCGGTGCGGCCCGAAATTGAATGTCGTGGCCAGCTTTCGCAGCGCGGCATTGAAGTTGGCGGCCGTATACGGGATCGCGTCCGGATCCCGCGCCAGGCTGCCGAACAGCTCATCGGTCCCCGCGACGAGGAATTTGCCCGCGTCGGGGTTGCGCGCGAACAGCGAATTCACCGCGTCGACGGCCGCATTGCCGTTCGTCAGCAGCGCCACCAGCCCGGCCCGGCGTTCGGCGAGCGTGCGCGCGGTGGTGACGGATTCCGAAAGCACCCCGACCAGATCCGGCGCCGATCGGCTCAACGCCTGTGCGGCGCGGCCGAGATCGCCGAGCAGAGTTCCGATTCCGGGAATCGAGCGCACCGCGGTGAGCCACGCATCGAGCCGCTCGACGGTCGAACCCGGTGCGCGCGCGGCGGGATCGAGGGCGGCCGCCAGGGTGGCGAGCACCCGGCCGAGCTTTTCCGGTTGGATCTTGTCGAGCACGTCGCGCAGCACGTTCAGCGTGGTCTGCAGTTGGACGGTGCCGCCGCTCGTATCCTCGGCGATCGTCGCGCCGGCCCGCAGCCTGCCCGGCGCGGGCCCGTTGTCGACCAATTCGATCGCGGTCACGCCGAAGAGGTTGTTGGGCACCACCCGCGCCGTCACATTGTCCGGAATCGAGCCCGCCAGGTGCGGATCCAGGTCGACGCTCGCGTGCTGGCGCGCCCCCTTCGCGACGACCTCCACCCCGGCCACCCGGCCGACCAGCAGGCCGCGGAATTTCACATCCGCCCGCGCGGGCAGGCCGTCACCGGTGCTGGTCAGGGCGACGGTGACCGCGACGCGTCGTTCGAAGGCGCCGGTGTATCGCAGGGTCAGCAGGCCGAGCAGCACCGCGACAACGGTAAGCATCGCCAGTCCGGCCATGCTCAGTTGACGGCCGGTCGGGCCGCGGCCACTGGGATCGAGAAGTATCGCCATACCGCTACCCCGAGATCCGGAATCCCGGATCTATTCCCCAGATCGCCAGTGTGAGAAACAGATTCGCGAAAACCATGACGACGATCACCATCTTGATCGCGCGTCCGGCCGCCATGCCGACACCCTCGGGCCCGCCGCTGGCGACGTATCCGTAATAGCACTGGATGAAGGTGGAAAGCAGCACGAACACGACGACTTTCAGCAGCGACCAGAACACGTCGGGTCCGATGAGGAACTGGAAGAAGTAATGGTCGTAGGTGCCCGCCGAGGTGCCGCCGAGGAATAGCACCGACAGTTTCGTCGCCAGATACGCTGCCGCGAGGCCGATTCCGTACAGCGGGACGATGGTCAGCGTCGCCGCGACCATGCGGGTGCTCACCAGGTATGGAAGTGGCCGGATGGCAAGCGATTCCAGCGCGTCGATCTCCTCCGCGATCCGCATCGCGCCGATCTGCGCGGTGAACCGGCATCCGGCTTGGATGGCGAACGCCAGGGTGCCGAGAATCGGCGCCAGCTCGCGCGTGGTCGCGAACCCGGAGATGGCACCGGTCAACGGGCTCATCGTGAGCAGGTTCAGCGCCGTGTACGACTCCATCCCGACGATGATTCCGCCGAAGGCGCACAGGATGAATACGACGCCGATGGTGCCGCCGCCGACGATGAGCGATCCGTTGCCCCAGCCGACATCGGCGGTCAGCCGTAGCACTTCCTTCCGATAGTGCCTGAGCGCGAAGGGAATTGCCGCCACCGCCCGGACGAAGGTGATCGTCTGGTGACCGAGCCGCTGATTGGCGTGCACCGGAACCATGGCGGCGCCCGCGACCGCGCGGAAGGGTTTCAGTGGCGGCGGGACGTACGTGCTTGCCATGCTCAGACCACCTTCGCGGGCAACAGCGTGTTGTAGAGCTGGGTGAGAATGATGTTGGTGGCGAACAGCATCAGGGCCGAGCTCACCACGGCGGAGTTCACCGAATTCGCGACGCCGCCCGGGCCGCCGCTGGTGTGCAGGCCGATATCGCAGGCGATGATCGCGGTGAGCGCACCGAAGATCGCGGCTTTGACCAGGGCGACGACGAGATCGTTCGCCACCGCGAAGGAGGCGAACGAGCCGATGAAGGATCCCGGCGTGCCCGACTGGGCGTAGACGTTGAACAGATACGCGGTGGCGAAACCGACGAAAACGACGAAGCCGCACAGCAATACGCTCACCAGCACCGCCGCGGCCAGGCGCGGGGCCACCAGGCGGCGCACCGGGTCGACACCCATCACCATCATCGCGTCGATCTCCTCGCGAATGGTCCGCGAGCCGAGGTCGGCGCAGATCGCCGACCCGACGGCGCCGGCGATCATGAGCGCCGAAACCAGCGGTGCGCCTTGGCGAATGATGCCGAGACCGGCCACCGCGCCGACGAAGGTGGTCGCACCGACCTGATTCACCAGCGCACCGACCTGGATCGAAACCACCACCGCGATCGGAACCGCGACGAACACCGTCGGGGCCGCCGACACACCGGCCATGAAGGCGCACTGCTTGATGAACTCCTGGAACGGAAACCGGCCGCGGACGATCGAAATCACCAGCTGGACAAGCGTTTCCCGGCCAAGCAGCACCTGTCTGCCGAGGGTTTCGAGCGAGCGTTGCGGGTGACGGCGCCACAAACCCATGGCAGCGCCCGCGATTCGCTCCAGCTCCCCTGTCTCCGACTCCGGATCGGATCCCGTGACGACCGCCATCTCAGCTCCCCAACCCGACGAGCCAGTGTTGCAGCGCGACGAGCAGCCCCGCGACCACCGCGAATCCGGCCGCGAGCACGGTCAGGACGGCCAGCCACAGCCCGAACCGAAGGACCGGATGCACCCGCATCCGGCCACCGAGGATCTTGACGCCGATCACCAGGACGTCGATGAACCACACCAGCGCCATCATCAGGTCATGCACACATTCGAGAAGGTGAGCACCGGCCAGCACACGATCGAACCGAGAAATGAGATCAGCACATCGATTCCGTGCATATTCCGCAGATGACTCGTGTGCGTCAGGGACCAGACCACCCCGACGAGACCGTACGGCACCGCGAGAATGATCAGCGTCCCGAGGAATTCCGAGACCTTCATCTCGTAGCTCAGCAACCGATCCAGCCTCTTCAGCATCCGCCGCCGCATCCTTTCGTCCCGAATCCGATGCCCGGCGCATCGCCGAGACACCGGAACCTGGGCCAGTATGTTACGCACGATTCTTCTATGTGTGGAGCGCTTTCGAGCAACTTTCCGAGCGATTTACTCGACTAGGTCTGCTGTAACGCCCCATAACCGATCGGTCGTTCCCCAGTAAGTTCATGTCGATTTACACGGGACTCGACTCCCCACTTCCGGACTGGGGAGTTCGCGGGCGCGGCTTTCGTGTCAGAATTCATCCGGTTGTCCACACATGGCGGGAGACCACAACCGGCGGCGAATCTTATTGCGCGGCTGGTGATTTGGTCGGCGTGCTGACGCGCGCGACGGTTCGGCGCGGGCCGCGATCGGCACTGCCGCGCTCGACGGCTACGAGGGTTTGGTGTTGCCGATGCGCATATCCGGTCCGATTACCGCATCGGCTCTGGTGATGGCGGGATTGCTGGCCGCGGCGTCGGCCCCGCGCTCCGACAGACCAGCACCCGACTCCATCGCCGCGCAGCTGGCGGCCGTGACCGCGCAGGTGGCACAGACCAGCCCGACGACCGACCAATCCATCGGCCTGCTGCCCGCCACGCCGGAACCGCCGCGGCAATTGCGCGCGATAACACCCCCGGCCAATGGTGCGCTCACCTCGGGAGCCGTACCGCTGCACGATATCTCGCTGCCGCGCGGCGGCACCCTCGGAATTCCGGAGATCGTGCTCGCCGCCTACCGCAATGCCGAACTCGCGCTGCAATCCTCGCTGCCCACCTGCGGTCTCACCTGGTACCTGCTCGCCGGCATCGGCAAGATCGAATCCGATCACGCGAGCAATGGACGCACCGACGCCGACGGCACCACCATCGGCATCATCTACGGTCCGGCACTGGACGGCACACTGCCCGGCAACGAGGTGATCAAGGCCACCGACGGTGGTTATGTGCGCGCCGTCGGGCCGATGCAATTCCTGCCCGCCACCTGGTTCCAATACGCCTCCGACGGCAACGGCGACGGCCGGGCCGATCCCAACAACGTCTTCGATGCCGCCCTCGGCGCGGGCAAATACCTCTGCTCCGGCGGCTCGGATCTGCGCGATCCGCAGCAGGAACTACAGGCGATTCTGCGCTACAACAACTCGATCGACTATGCGACACAGGTGCTGAGCTGGGCCAATGCCTACCGTACCGGCGGTGTTCCGCAACGAATGCCCATCTCCCCCAACCCAACTCGGCCCGATTCCCGGCCGGGCCGAAACATGCTGACGGGTGCGGGGTCGAGTATGGGCATACCCAAGTCGGCCACCCCGACGACGACCGCGCCACCGACTTCGCCGACCTCGCCGCCGAGTTCGCGGACCTCGCCGCCGAGTTCCCCACCGAGTCCGCCGACCGCGACATCGACGCAGCCGCTCCAAATCCAAATCCAAATAATGATCATCATCCCCGGGCTGCCGCCGATCCCCTGCGGCATCTTCTGCGTGCTGGAGCCGGATCCTGCTGACCCCTCGACCATTCCGTTGCCTACGACGACCAATCCCGGCAACTGCCAAGGACTGTGGATACCCACCTGCCCGCCTAGTACGCCGCCGAACCCGTCGACATACCAAACACCCACCGTGACAGTACAACCCACGTCACCCTGGTATCCGCCGACACCGACCACCCCACCGTGGTACACGCCGACGCCGACCACCTCTCCCGGCCCCGTACCGTCACCGACCACGCAGCCCACACCGAGTCAGCCAACCAACCCGCCACCCACACCATCCGAAACCCCCACCACGACAGCACAACCCACACCGCCACAGCCGACTACAACTGGGTCTGCTCCGAGTCAACCAAGCAGCCGGCCGCCGACGACTACCCCAGGCCAACCACCGCTCGAAACATCCACCGCGATAACGCAGAGCGATCCCACCGCGTCGACGCCTACGCCGGGCCAGCCGAGCAGCCAACCCCCAGCCGCGCCCCCACCGAATCAACCGCCACCCGAATCACCCACCGCAACAACACAACCCGTATCGCAACAGCCCGGGGAGCCCGCGCCGAGCCAACCGGCTCCGCCAGCCGCTCCACCGGCCCCGGCATCGCCGGACAACGGACAATCCGCAACCCCGGCGACACCGACGCCCGCCCCGCCACCAACGGCGCCCGCGCAACCAACGCCGATTCAGCCGACCACGCAGCCACCGGTATCGCCAACGGATCCGGTCTCATCCCGAGTACCAACGGCGGCAACCGAACCCGCACCACCCAGCCAACCCGCACCGCTGCCGCCGAACCAGCCCGCACCGGGCCCCGAATCGACCCCGATCGCACCGGGCCGGACCGCCGAACCCAAAGCGCCTGCGACCGAGCCGAACTCATCGGCGCCCAGTCAACAGCCGATCGCACCGGCGCCACCGATTCCCGAACCCCGCCCATCTCGAATACCCGGCACGACAACGAAACCCGCTCCCGCAGCACCGGCCGAGCCAACCCGATCAACCGCTCCGATACCACCGCCCGATGAGCCCGAGCCGTAGGTTCGCGCAACGGAACCGTAGTCCGAGATCGACTGCCTACACCAATATTTCGCAGCTCATCATGACGGAATCCCGCCAACCGATATCGGCTCGGGCAGCGGCCAACGCGGTCAGAGTCCAGCGCCAGCGGTGGCGTCGATTACTCGGCCAGTGCCCCAGCGGGCGTCGCCGGAGGCCAAGAACGCGACGATATCGCCAACCTACACGGACATTTCGCAGCTCATCAGGACGGAAACCCGGCAACCATAGCGGCTCGGGCAGCGGCCAACGCTGTCAGAGTCCAGCGCCGCCGGTCGCGTCGATTACTCGGCCGGTGACCCAGCGGGCGTCGTCGGAAGCCAGGAATGCGACGATATCGGCGATATCCTCGGGCTCGCCGACCCGCCCGAGCGCGGCGAGTGACGCGGCGTGCGCGATGGCCTCGGGGTTGTCGCGCAACCATCCGGCGTTGACGTCGGTGTCGACAATGCCGGGTGCCACGGAGTTGACCGTAATGCCCTGTGGGCCCAGGTGTTTGGCGAGGTTCATGGTGAAGTTGTCCAGGGCCGATTTGGTCGCGCCGTATGCGATGGCGTCCGGCATCGTGAGCCGGGCCGCCCCGCTCGAGATGTTGACGATCCGTCCGCCCGCGCGCAATCGCCCCAGCCCCTCCTGGACGACGAAGAACGGGGCGCGCACGTTCACCGCGAAGACGCGGTCGAAGTCGGCGGCGGTCAGCGCGGAAATATCACCGGGGCAGCCGATTCCGGCGTTGTTGACGATGATGTCGACCGCCGCGCCGCCCGTCGCGGCGTCGAAGGCCGCCCACAGCGCGGCGGCGTCGCCGTGCTCGCCCAGCGCCGCCCGGATCGCGACGGCCTGCCCGCCATCCTTGCCGATTCGTTCGACCACCTCTTCGGCCGCCGCGCGATCGGTCGCGTAGGTGATGGCGACCACGACCCCGTCGCGCCCGAGCCGTTCGGCGATGGCCCGGCCGATCCCGCGACTCCCGCCGGTCACCAACGCCACCTTGCCATTCAGCACACCCATGGGACTACCTTCCAGAATTGTTGGTCGATCAATCAATAAAGACCGTAGCAGTTGTTGATCGATCGATCTACAATTGGGAATGTGACAGCTACGACACGGGGACGCCCGCGCACATTCGATCGAGACGAGGCCCTGGCCATCGCGATGCGGCTGTTCTGGCAGCACGGCTATCACGCCACCTCGCTCAGCGAGCTGACCGAGGCCATGGGCATTCGCTCCGCGAGCCTGTACAAGGCGTTCGGCGACAAGGCGTCGCTGTTCCGCGCGGTCGTCGACGCGTACGCCGCGCTGCCGACCGCGGACTTCGCCCGCCGGGCCCTGGACGAAGAACCTTCCGCCCGAACCGCATTCGAGCGAATACTGCGTAAGGCGGCGGACAATTACACGGATCCGGCGCATCCGCCCGGCTGTCTGGTGATCACCGCGGCGACCAACATCACCGAGGCGGACGCGGATATCGAGGCATTCCTGCGCGGGCTGCGCGCACAGAACCTGGAAACCTTCCGCGCGCGCCTCGCCGCCGCGCAGCGCGCGGGCGAGCTGCCACCGGACGCCGACACCGCGGCGCTGGCCGACTATTTCGCCGTCGTCATCCAGGGCATGTCGCAGCGGGCCCGCGACGGCGCCGATGCCGCCGCGCTCGGCCGCGTCGCCCAGCTCGCTATTACCGTATGGCCTTGACGCACAACGGTATTCGGGTCAGCAGCTGAATGCGTACGTGGTGCCTGCGGATTTCGCGACGCCGCTGCGCACATCCATCACGACAATCGTCGCGGTTTTGTTCCGCGGCAGATCGCAACGGACGTCGGCCAATTGCTGCGGCCCGAGCGCGCCGTGCCCGTCGGCCTGCCGCTCGCCGAGTTGCCGCGGGTTGCCGGTATTCACTCCCGCGGCGTAGAAGATGACCTTGCCGCCCGCGGTCAGGCCCGTTGCGCCGTCGAGGAAAATGGTTCCGCCCGTGAGGGTCAACTCCGTCCGCACGTGCACGCCGCCCGCGGGCAGTTGGGTCGGATCGGCCAAATGCGTTACGCCCTCGGCATTCTGGGCGGTGGCCCGGTCGCGGCGGGATGGATCGGCGCATACGTGATCGGACGGCCGGGTCTCCCGCCACACGAAGCCCGGCAGGCAGGTGTCCGGACCGTAGGCACCGCCGTTCGGCGAGCGATGCGAGGGGCCCTGGACGTTTTCGGAGTGCGCGATGTCGCGGTCGCCGGGGGTGACACAGACCTGGTCGCCGTCGTACGCCTCGCGCCATACGAATCCCTGCGCACAGGTGTACGGGCCGTACGGCAGCGCGGAGGCCGGGGCGCCCGGCAGCAGCGCGACCGATCCGGCGAGCGCGGCGAAACCGATGGCGACGGGTGCGTAGCGGCGCACGGGTGCGAGCATTTCGGATCCTTTCGAAGAGGGTTCAGCCGAATTCGACTGCGACCACTGTGCGGAAAGGACCCAACGGGGTTCTAAGCGCCGGCCAACGGCGCGACGTGCAGCGTCAGCTCGCTGTCACCAATTCTGATCACATCGCCGTCGGCCAGCGCGGCGCTATCGACGATGCGCACGCCGTTCACCCGAATGCCATTGACCGACAACAGATCTCGAATAACATAAGTCACGCCGTCGAATACGATCACCGCGTGTTTGCGGCTCACCTTACCGTAGTCGAGCACGATATCGTTCTCCGGCGATCGCCCGATCTTCGTCCGCGGCCCGCACAGCGGATAGGTATGTCCGCGGCTGTCGCGCAGCACCGCGGCGCGGACCGGAATCGACTGCTCGACAACCGTATCGCTGCCGTCCGATGCGGTCGCCGCCCGGACGATCAGCGGCTCCTGCCGCAGGATCCGCCCCTCCAACTGCTGAATCGACGGGCTCGGATCGATGCCGAGTTCACCGGCCAGCGTCGCGCGCAGCCTGCGCGCCGCCTCCAGCGCGTCGGACTGCCTGCCGTTCAGGTACAACGCCGTGATCAATTGCTTCCAAAGGCGTTCGCGCAGTGGGTATTCGCCCACCAGCACGGTCAATTCCGCGACCACGGCGTCGACCCGGTCGCGGGCCAGGTCGGCCGCGGCGCGCGCTTCGATGGCGCCGATGCGTTCGTCGTCCAGCGCGGTGGCGTACACCTGTGCGAACTCGAATCCGCGCAGATCGGCCAGCGCGGGCCCGCGCCATTCGCGCAAAGCCTCGGTGACCGCGGCGCTGGCCGCGTCGAAGCGACCCTCCGCGAGCGCACGCAGCCCGCGCTCCTTGCCCGCACGGAACCGGTCCACGTCGCAGGCCGCGGCGGCCACCGAAATCCGGTAGCCGGCACCGATCTGGGAGAGTACGGCACGTGCGTCGAAACCCGCGTCGCGCAAGGGTTTTCGCAGATTGGACACGATGGTGTGCAGGCTCACCCTGGCGTCCGGCGGCGGATTGTCCGCCCACACCGCGCGGGTCAGGGATTCCACCGCGACCGGCCGGTTCGCGTTGAGCACCAAATACGCCAGGGTCGCACGCTGTTTCGGCCCGCCGAGCGGGCGGTCCACGCCGTCGATGGTCAGTTGCACCGGACCGAGGATCCCGAACCGCACCCGCGCATCCGACATCGAAATATGATAGATCCGTCCGCCGCGATCCCGTTGTGCGGCACGGGTTCCTACCGCTCGGTCCGGTTGCGCGCTACTTCGTGCCGGTGGAGCCGCTGGACGACAGCGAGCTCAGCAGGCAGTCCCAGTGCGGGGCGCCACCCGGGCACCCCGGATTCGCCACCGGCCCAGGCTGTTCGGCGGCAGGCTCCAGCGGAATGGCCGAGGCGGGTACGGCGGCGGCCAGTGGCGCGGTGAGTATCGCGCCGATCAGGATGCCGGCGCCGAGGCGGCTACGCATAGGATTTTTCCTTCCTATCGAGTGAAACTGTCCACGGCACGGTATCGACGCGGCCATCCCGCTGCCAGACCGTGGAATTCCTGCCCGGTAAACATGGGGCTACCGAACGGCCGCATCGTCGTCGCGTGCGACAGCGGCACCCGCACTTCTGAATTACCGTGCGGCGCAGATCAGTCTGTTACTCCGTCCGCGCATGCGCACGATCGAGGTGGCCGCGCGCCTGCTTCCAGTGTCGGGCGATGCGCCGGAGCGCACGGGTTTCGTCGACGATGTCGCGACCGGCCGCCGACTGATACAGCCGCAGGTATGGGCCAGGGGTGACACCACTTGCCTTGCGCCGCAAGGCAAGTGCGATCTGCACCGCCGCGGCGAGATCGGCGGGCAGCTCCCGTGGCGCTGGTGCGGCGAAGCGACCGAGCACGAGTAGCGAATCGCGGATTTCCACCGTCATCCGGTGCAGGCGCCGCCGCACGTCCGTCCCGGGATCGGCTGGCGACGGCGGTATCTCGACACATACCGCGACCAGGTCGCGCCACATCGGCGTCAACCACCGCACCGTTCGGGATGCCGAATCGACGCCGAACACCCGCGCGATCTCGGTGCCGACCCGGGCGCCGAGTGCCAGCGAACCCAAACCATCCATATAGACGAAGGTCATCTCGTCGGCCCGCAGCCGGAATTCGACGAAGGCGCGCCCGGTGCCCGTCGCCGCGCACACCGCGCCCGCGAAAACCGAGGCCGCCTCCTCTACCGAGCATCCGCCGACTATCAGGATCAAACCGTAGGTCAGCACGTGTGCGGGTCGCAGCCGCCCAGCGCGCAGTTCCCGGACGCCGACCGCGATCGCCAGCCAACCGACACCGCCGATCCAGGCCGTGAACAGGGCATAGTAGGCGACGGTCCGCCAGTCCTCGGTGCGATCGATGTACTGCCCGATGGCGCGGGCACGCGCACCGGCCAACAGCATCAGCACCATCGATACGACCGCCGCGCACCACACTGTCAGCCGCATGCGCCGGTAGCGCTCGCCCGTCTGATCCGACCAGCGCCGCGACCACGATTGCGCGAGAACCATCAGCGGCGCGAATGCCGCGACGATGAATACGGTGCCCAGTTGCCTGGTGAACCCGATGTCGAGCAGCCCGGCATCGGCGAGCGCGGTCTGTACCGGCCTCTCCCGCAACAGGTCGGCGAGCACCGCGCACAACTGGGCGTAGGTCAATTGGCGCTCGCCGGAATGGAACCGGCCGTGCAACCAGGTGAGCCGCAGCACGGTTACGGTCGCGGTGAATCCGATGATCAGCCAGGCGATGGGCTCCGGCGCCGACGAGGTCACCCCTGGTCGCCCCAGAACGAACGCATCGGCCACGACGACCGCCACCGCGAGATTCCGGTCAGCAGCAGATCCGCGAACAGCTCCGCCTCGGCCTCCTGATCGTCGGCGAATTCGCCGCGCCCGAGCACTCGCCGGATCAGCGCCGGATCGATATTCGGCAGCAGCCGCCGGATACCGCTCGAATCCCCGGCCCCGCCGCCGTGGCCGAGCACCATATGTCCGGTCTCGTGCGCGACGATGTGGTCGATGTGAAATTCAGTAGTGCCCGGGTAGTACGCGATCACATCGCTATCCGCGCACTCCAGCCACAGCCCGCACAGCGATCCGTCCCCCGTTTCGAAGCCGATCGCCGCGAGCTTGATCGGCCGCCCGCGCCACCGCCCGAGCGCACTCAGGAATTCGGCCCGGTCCCATGGCGAAGGGACCAGTCGCAGCACCGTTTCGCGCGCCGCCATGACGCGCCGCATCGAGTCTTCCATCAGAACCCCCACCGACTCAGCTCTGCCGAATACGTTACGGGACTCCGCAGTTCGTGTCCGCAACGCGGTTCACGTCCGCGGGTTCGGGCCGCCGCCGACGGCCCGCGCCGAAGTCAGTGCTTGGGTCGTGCGAGGTCGGCGAGCGCACCGAATACCGCTTCCAGTACCCGCGCCGTTCGCGCTATGGCGGTGCGCACGGTGCGCCGCGGCGTCGGGAACACCACCGCGGCGGTCCCGCCGACCGCGGACAGGGCCAGGGCGATGCCGCCTGCCGCGGTTTCGGCGCCGATCAGCAGCAGAAAGGCCACGAACAGCAGCGACAGCGTCAGCACCCCCATCAGCAGCCAAGCGGCGATCCGGAACACCTCCGCGCTCGGGGAGGCGGTCATCGGCAGGGCGCCCGGCAGCGAGACCATGCCGCCGTGTACCTGTTCGGCGTCGGCCGTAGCGGGTTCCGGATCGGCACGCCCCGGTGACGCGCCCACCGCCTCGCTCGGCGATTCGGCCTGCGGCGTATTCGCGATCGGATGCTCCTGGTCGAAACCGTGAACATGCGACGTCATTGGTTGCGAATTCCTTTCGTGGGTAAGGCGCGAATGCCGGTCGGCCGATTCCGGATTCGCGATTCCCGCCGACAAACGGGGACGGCATCGATCTTAAGCGCAATCCACCCCATCGGCGCAATCGCCGAATCGTCTGAGAAACAGCAATTTCCGGGGGCCGCCATCGAAACCTCTCGACACGCCATTTCCAAGACCGTTCCAACAGTTGAACCAGTTGCACGTCACCGGATTCCAACGTCCCGGTTCCACAGGTGCAAACAGCGCTTTACCTGCACCGATCCGCAGACCATCCGCGTGCCCCGACCGTTTGGATGGATACACCGCATCCCATCGTCTCTCGTCGCCGATTCCGGCCCAGGCTCGTCCGGCCAACGCCCAAGAGCGCCCCTGTCGGCCATCGCGAGACGATCTCGGAATCAATTACGCGCCCACGCAATCAGGGAAATACGAAAAGGAATTAGAGTCGTAAATAAAGAATCAATCGGAAAACAATCAGCGGGCGCACCGAGCGATATACCCGGAACCGCTCGGCAGCGGCGGCTGTTCGGCGTGCAGCCATCGACGTCGAGTTCCGTCACCGGACGCATCGGCCGAGCCGGGCGTGCATCTCGCGCCGGAGCCCGGCCGCCAGGCCCTGTGTGAAGTCAAGCGCTGGATGGGACTCGACACCGGGCCTAGGTTGTCGGCGCGCCGTCCCGAATATCCAGCGGCCGTTCACGATCGAGGGTCGCCATCAGCTCGCGCACGGTCACCTGGTCGGCATCGCCGTCCTCGCGGTGCCGGTGCCGCCGTCGTATGACCGGTACGGGCTCGGCGGCATCGGCCGCAGTCGGCAGGACACTTTCCCGCCCCGCGAATTCGTCCAGCAGGCGCCGCATGTCGAATGGCTGGGCGTCGGCTTCATCCAGCGGATCGCGGTCAGCGCCAGGAAGTTCCGCCGGTGCGCCGAAGCCCGGCCACGGCAGCTCTCCGGCGATCTCGGTCCACCACCGCGGGCATTCGTCTGGCACCTGCCATCCCGCGTGTTCCGTTGCGGGCGTTGCGGATTCGTCGGCAAGCAGGCAGCGCCGGGCGATGGAGACGGTACGGTCCAGCTTCCGGTAGGTCACCGGCGCGCCGAATTCCGGTGCCAGCACGACCCGTTCGTTGCCCGCGTAGATGCCCGAACAGCTGCCCCGGGCGTCGTGTATGACGATCAGATCGCCGCGCGCGAGATCGCCGAGCAGAACCGGGATTCCGATGGCGGACTGGCCGAATACTGTCTTCGGCACCTCGATACCCGCCTTGCGGAAGGCGAATTCGACGAAGCGCGCGGAGACGGTTCCACGGTCTTCGGGCATGTACTTGTCGTCCGGGTCGTGGAATACGGTCCCGACCAACGCTTCTCCCACCGCCGCCGCGGTAGCGGCCGCCGCATCCCGCGATGCCGACCATTCGTCGCTGGCGCGACCGGACAACGCCCGCTCTCGGCGCACGTCATCGTCGTCGACGACCAGCCCGGCAACCACGTTCGGAAGTTGATGCATCGGAACTACCGCACGGCGTCGTCGCAGCAGCAATACGGAGATGGGCAGCACCAGTGCCGCCCGCACCGGGCGCAGCCGGCGTGCCGCGCGCGAGGATTTGGCATGCCTGCGCCGTTTGCGCTGCCCGATCTCCTTGATCCGGACTCCACCGGGCCCAGCGGCACCGCGCTCAATTCCGCGGCGCCGCTTCAACATTCGAGCCCGTACCGCGACCAGCGCCCACCCGCCGACCACCACGATCGCGCAGCACGATATCGCGGGCAGCGCCACCGTTTCGAGCACCGCGACGCTCTGACCGCCCAACCACGGATACAGCAGCACCACCGCGATGGCCGCGATATGCGACAGGAGCGATCCCGCGACCGCGTCCCGCACCCGAACCGGCGACATGGTCTTCCCGCGCCGGGCCCGAACATGCCGGGCAACAACGATTTCGGGTACCGGCGTGTCCACCGCGCTCGGCGACGGTTCGCATGCGGCTTCCGGCGCGACCATCACGATGACGGGGTCCGGCACCATCACGGGTGTCGGACCGTTCGCCGGTTCCGGCGCGATCGCGTTGCCGGTCAGCCGATCCCACGCGGCCACCAGCCGCATCACGTCCCGCGGCTCGAGTCCGCACGCGACGAACCAGGCGCGAGCCATCTCGCGGTGTTCGGGCAACCGCCGATAGTCGGGGCGCCGATAGTTGTAGACGGTGGATTTGGACAGCGCGCCATCGCATCTGCGCAGGATCTCCGCGCCGGAGATGCCCACGGCGGCGGCGACCATCGCCGCACGGAATTCCGCGCGGGTCAGCGGGTCCCGGGCGGTATCGAGCACATCGCTCGTCCGGGCGGCCCCGGTCATGCCCGGGTCGGTGTGCGGTCCCGGATCCGGCCCAGGTGCGATAGCGATACGAATCCTGCTCCGGCGCGCACCATCTCGGTTCGCGGGAACCACACCGACTCGACGATCACACAGCCGAACACGAAAACCTCCCAGCTAAGCGGGAGTTCGGGGTGCGACCGGACAGCGCCCCGCATACGGTCGCTACATCCCGGGCCGGGCCACACTCGCACCTGGCGAACTCCCCGGCCACAACCAGCGGTGAACAGAGGGACTTCGACACCAAACGCGCCACCCGGCGATGCCGGCAACCTGTGCGCGACCCCTGCCGCAGGCGGGAGCACGGCAATTCTTCCACGCGAATCCCCCACCGGCCACCCTGAAACGACCAGTTTGTAATTCGCGTGCGGCCCGCCGTTTCCAACACGATACGACCAGCGGTTTGTTCGCGAGTCCAGCTGTTGCACAACCGGCTTGGACGGCTTCCTTGGACATGCCTACCGCGCAGCCGCGCCGACCTGCCCGGATGCCGGTCCAACACGATTGCATCCGCGCTTACATCCGCACATGCATCGGGCGTCTGCCCACCGGATCGCCGCCGCAGTGCGACACCTACTCGGCAGCTACCACCCGCAATCTTTCAGCGACCATCTGCCGGACCCCGCACCCGGCACAACGATCGGCGAACGCGCACCGACCGCGCGTTCGCTTCGATACCCTTATCGCACAACGACTCCCGCTGTGCACCGACGCGAGGCGATTGGAGTCCATGGCGGCCGGATCGCACGATCGGCCCGGCCGGGGACGAAAATCATTGCAGGGGAAGGACATCCACAGATGACGGCGCGGTGGACGGCAGCGGGGGTCGTAGCGGGGATAGGCGCACTGATGTGCGGGCTGGCGGCGGCGCCCGCCGACGCGGATCCGCTACCGCAGTGGGCGCCCCTCGGCACCACGCTGTACACCTTCGGCGATGCGAATTTCTGTGCGGGCACGATCGGCGTCGCACTGGAGGCCGCACCCAACCTACCCGGCCACGTGCTCGCGCATGTCACCCCGCTGGGTTACCAGCGCGGCCCATGCGGCAATCACGTGATGCTGGGCTGGGTCGGTTCGGCGGGCGCGCGGTCCCAGGACGTCTACGTGCGAACCGACGCCGCGCCCGGCGAGACCGTCACCGTCGACCTCTGGTTCGGGATGGGTCCCGCGAAACTCATGGCCGACACGTGGCCGATCCAGGGACCGTTCGCGGAATGGTATCTCTGGGTGCCTTGATTCAGTCGGTCTTGCGATCCTGTTGACCGAGGATGAAGGCGCCCTGGCCGTCCGGGTCGAGGCCGGTGTCCAGGATCTTGTCGTCCAGGAATGCGGCCGCCTGCCGATCCAGGTAGATCCGCGAACCCTCGGCGGTCAGCACCTCGTCGTCGTCGCGCGGTTTGTCGACGATGGCGAGTTGCAGTGTCTCGGCGCCGTCCTCCGTCGAAATGCGCAGTCCGGCGTTCTCCGATGCGTCCTGCGCCGAGGTGATGGTGCGAACCGCCTCGACGGCATTCGGGGTGAGCATCAACATCTGTCTGGTTCCTTCCGCTCTCGTGACAGTCAGCCGGTAGCCGACGGACTCCAGTTCCCGCTGGTCGGCCGTCATCGTGCTCGGCGGCACCGGCGTTCTCCCCCGGGTTACCCACAGCCGGTCCCCGAAACCTCGACACGATATTCATCACATCAGCGATCCTCGAGCCGGGCCTCGAGGATCGCCGCGATTTCGGCCGCTCGGTCGGCGTTCAGCATTCCGGTGTGCCATTCATCGATCGATATCCGTTCGATCCGTCCCGTGATGTGCGCGCGCCAGCTCTCCGCGAGTCGGTCCCGGCCGGATTCGCGGGCCGCGGTGAAGAGCAGGGCGTCGCCCGCGAAGCGGCCCGGAACGTATGGGACCGGCCGCGAGAAACTTTCCAACACCCGTTCCACCTGCTTGGACGACAGCAGCCCGGCCCGGCTGATCCGATCGCCGAGCAGCGCGTAGAACTCCGCCAGATCCTCGATCTCCGGCACGTCGTCCAGGCCGAGCGCGTCGCGCCAGCCGCCGAGTATCCGCGCGACGGCGGTCGCGACCTCGCGCCGCGTCGGCTCGGGTGCCTCCGCCGGACCCGACTCCGGACTCGCGTCGACGAGCGCCAGCAGGCCGACGGGATGCCCCAACTCCTGCAGTCGCACGGCGATCGCATGCGCGATCTGACCACCCAGCGACCAACCGACCAGATTGCACGGGGTGTCCGGGAACCGCGCCAGGATCTCGCGGACGTACCGATCCGCATATGCCCCAACGGATTCCGGCCGCGGCTCAGCGGCGACGATGTACGGGTCCTGCAGGCCGTAAACCGGGCGGTCCGGGTCGAGCTGTCCCGCCAGTGCTCCGTATACCCAGGCCAGGCCGCCGCCCGGATGCACGCAGAACAGCGGCGGCCTGCTGCCCGACGAGCGCAGCGGCGTCAGCACGCCGAGCGAGATATTCGGCCCGTTCTCCATTGCTTTCGCCAATGACGCCGGTGTCGCGTCGGAGAAGAGCTCACCGTATTGCAGTTGTCGGCCGGTCCGGGAGCGCACCAGCGAGACGACCTGTATCGCGGTGAGCGAGTTGCCGCCCAGCGCGAAGAAGTCGTCGTCGGCGCCGACCCGCTCGACGCCGAGCACTTCGGCGAACACGGCGGCCACGAGTTCCTCGGCCGCCGTCGACGGCGCGCGGAACACCCGCGGCGTGCGTTCCGGTTCGGGCAGCGCCCGCCGATCGATCTTTCCGCTGCCGGTGAGCGGCAGTTCGTCGAGTACGAGCACGACGTCCGGCACCATATAGCCCGGCAGTCGTTCGGCCACCGATCGGCGCACGGCGGCCGGATCCAGCTCACGTCCCGCCACGTACCCGATCAGGCGCACGGCATCGTGGATCACGGCCACCGCCTGTTCCACGCCCGCGACGCCGGCCAGCGCGGCCTCGACCTCGCCGAGTTCCACGCGCTGCCCGCGCACCTTCACCTGCGTATCGGATCGGCCGACGTATTCCAGAACCGCCGCGCCCGAACCGGATTCGTCGACGATCCAGCGCACCAGGTCACCGGTTCGGTACATCCGGCGTCCCGGTTCGCCGAACGGGTCCGCGACGAACCGCGACGCCGTCGCCCCCGCCCGGCCCCGATAGCCCCGTGCCACACCGGAACTCGATACATAGAGCTCTCCGACCACTCCGGCGGGCACTGGACGCAACCATGCATCCAGTGCGACCACGCACACACCGGCGATCGGGCCACCGATAACGATCGGGCGGTCCGGCGTCAGTCGCGCACCGGTCACCCAAATGGTGGTCTCGGCCGGACCGTACAAATTGTGCACCCGACGCACACCCGCCGAATCCGTACCAGCCCACCGCGACACCACCTGCGACGAACACCGATCACCACCGGTCAACACCACCCGCAAATCATCCAAACCCACCGGATCCACCGTCATCGCCACCGCAGGAGTCAAAAACGCATGCGTAATATGCCGGTCGCGCAACAGATTTCGCAACGGCTCGCCGCCGTACACATCGGGTGGCGCGATCACCAGTGCCCCGGATCCGGTTACCGCGAGCAGCAATTCCAGGATCGCCGCGTCGAAGGTCCGCGCGGCGACACCCAGTATCCGCGAATCGGCATCGACCGCACCGCGATCCAGGTGATCGGCGACCACCGAGGCCAACCCGGCATGCGTGACCTCGACGCCCTTGGGCTGTCCGGTCGAACCCGACGTGTACACCACATACGCCGTGTTCTCCACGCGCAACCTTCGGTCGGTCAACGGAGTTCGCGCACACCGCTCGATCCGGTTCGCGGTGGCGGGATCGTCGAGCACCAGCCACGAAATCCCTTCCATGGGCAGCGCGGCACGATGGCTGCCCATCGTAATCCCGAGCAGCACACCGGAATCGGCGCACACGAATCGATTGCGCTCCAGCGGATGCGCCGGATCCACCGACAGGAACGCGGCCCCCGTCTTGGCGATCGCCCACACCGCGACCACCCATTCCACGGACCGCGGAACCGCCACCGCGACAACCGATTCCGGACCGGCACCGCATTCGGTCAGGTAACGCGCCAAGCGGTTCGAGTGCTGGTCGAGGTCCCGGTAGGAAAGCCGCCGATCATCGTCGAGCACGGCCAGCCCATCCGGGTTTCCGGCCACGGCGGCCGCCAGCAAGCTCGGGAGCGTCACATCAGGCGTGACGGCTCGGTGGTTGTGGCCCCATTCGTGCAGTCGCGCGCGTTCGGCTGTCGACAGGGTTTCGATATCCCGCAGCGGGACAGTGGGATCGTCGGCGATCGCCGCCAGTACCTTCCCCAGCCGTCGCGCCAGCGACGCGATGGTAACCGCGTCGAAAAGGTCTGCGGCGTAGCTGATCCCGACGGGCATCGCGCCGTCGCGATCAGGGGCGTCGGTGAGCGTGAACGTCAGATCGAAGCGCTCGGTGCCGGTGTCGGCATCCGAGGGCGTCACGCTCACCCCCGGCAGTTCCAGACCGGCCTGATCCAGGTTGTGGAAGGCGAGCATCACCTGGAACAGCGGATGATGCGCCTGACTGCGCGGCGGATCCAGCGCCTCCACCACCTGCTCGAACGGCACCTCCGCATGCGCGAACGCGTCCAGGTCCACCGCGCGGACCTCTTCGAGCAATTCGGCGAACGACACCGATTCGTCGACTCGGGTGCGCAGCACCACCGTATTCACGAACATGCCGATCAGGTCGTCCAGCAGTGCCGATCCGCGACCGGAAACCGGTGTACCGATGGCGATGTCGCCGCCGCCGGACAGTCGGGACAACACCAGCGTCAATGCCGCGTGGAAGACCATGAACACCGTCGCGCCCCGCGCACGCGCCAACCGTCGCAGCCCGGACACCACGCTCGGTTCGATCGCGAAGCCGTACCGCGCGCCCCGGTGGGTGGCGACCGCGGGGCGCGGCCGATCGGTCGGCAGTTCCAGCACCTCGGGCAGATCCACCAATCGGCCGCTCCAATACCGGATCTGCCGCGCGAGCGGCGATTCGGCATCGTCGGCCGAACCGAGCAGTTCACGCTGCCACAGCGTGTAGTCCGCGTACTGCACCGGCAGCGGTTCCCAATCCGGTTGCCGCCCAGTGCATCGCGCCGTGTACGCGGTGGCGAGATCGCGGGCCAGCGGAGCCATGGAGAACCCGTCGGCATTGATGTGGTGCACGACGAGCACCAAGACGAATTCACGCTCGTCGTCGATCGAGAGCAACCGAATCCGCAGCGGGACACGTTCGGCCACATCGAATCCTTTTGCGATCACATCGGAAACCGCTGTGGACCAGTCGTTTTCGGCTATCGTAGTGGGAGCGAGATCGATATCGGCCGTGTCCGCCAATTCCTCGATCGGAACCACCGACTGGAACGGCACGCCGTCGATATCCGGGTACCGCGTCCGCAGTACCTCGTGCCGCGTCAACACATCCCATACCGCCGCCGACAATGCCGCCACGTCCAATGCACCCGACAGGCGCAGCACCAGCGGGATGCTGTAGGCCACCGATCCCGGCGCGAACCGGTTCACGAACCACATCCGCTGCTGCGCGAACGAGAGGGGCACCCGCGCGGGCCGGATCCGGGGCCCCAGCGGCAGTCCCGGCGCGGCGCCGGCGCCGGCCACCCGCGCGGCCAGCTCGCCGACGGTCGGGGCATCGAATACGTCCCGTACCGCGATCGCGGCGCCCACCCGATCCGACAGTCGCGCCGACAACCGGGTGGCGGACAGCGAATTTCCACCCAGCGCGAAGAAGTTGTCGTCGATGCCGACCCTTTCCACCCCGAGAACCTCGGCGAATACGGTCGCGACGAGTTGTTCCAGCGGCGTCGACGGCGCACGGTAATTCGCCTGCGCGAACACCGGTTCCGGCAGCGCCGCCTTGTCCACCTTTCCGTTCACCGTCAGCGGCAATTCATCGACCATCATCACCAGGTCCGGCACCATATATCCGGGCAGCCGGGCACCGAGGCGTTCGCGCAGCAACCTGCCAAGAGATACTGGGCCGCACCACTTCTCATGCGGCCGCAGCACATCCGTCGTACCGTGACGCCGATCGAGATTCCGGCGCAGCGCGTAGACGAGGTACAGGCCGGTGCCGGTCATATTCGGCGCGATGCGATTCGCGACCTCGAATCCGTGTTCGCACAACAGCTTTTCGACACCCGCCAACCGGTCCTCGACATCGTGGACCTCGAGCACCATCCGATCGATGAACGACCAATGACACGGCTCGATACCACGCAACGCATCCAGCTCACTGCCCTCCACATCGATCTTCAGCAGATCGATGTGATCGATCCCGTATTCCTGGATGATCTGCGACAAGGTTCGAACCGGCACCTCGATGCGCTCGCAGCGCAGCCTGTTCTCGATCAGCTGCTCGAGTGAGACGAGATCTTCACTCTCCGTTTGTGATTCGTGGTGTATGAAGGATTCGAGGAGGTCGCGCTGCACACTTCGGTCCGTGCCGCGACCGGACAGCATCGACATTTCCGGATAGTAGGTGAAGGTATCGGTGGTCGATTCCGCGCCGATCGCGTACGGCACCAAAATCGCATCCAGGTCGTGCAATGCCGCATTGGCCTCATACATCCGCCGCAGCTCCGGCATCGGCTCGACCGCATAGATTTTCACGGCCGGTGAGATCTGCTTCGCATAGATCGAGAACATCCCGATATGCGAACCGAGATCCACCACACAACCCGACTCCGGGATCGTCATACCGGCATGGCAGTACTCCGCGCGTCCGAAGATCTCCTCGTACAGGAATTCGACGTTGGACCGGTTACGGCCGACCACCGACATACCGTTCGGCAGCTCGTGCAATTCGTGTGCTTCGATCACGCCATCGCGTTGTAACTCTAGGCATTTCAGTGCCACAGGAGCGTTGGCTGGGTCGGGAACCGCATACGCGATGAGCTGTTTGGAACCGTCCGGCACCTGGGTGTCGCGCGCCGTGACTACAGCGCGGGCGACGGCGTCCTCGGCCGCGAGGACGGCCTCGATCTCGCCGAGTTCGATACGGTACCCGCGGATCTTGACCTGCTCGTCGGCGCGACCGACATACTCGAGCACACCCGTCTGGGTCCATCGAACCACGTCACCGCTGCGGTACAACCGGCCGCCGGTCGGATCGAACGGGTCGGCGATGAAGCGCGCCGCGGTCAGGCCCGGCCTGCTCAGGTATCCTCGCGCGACCTGATTACCGGCGACATACAGCTCGCCCGCAGCGCCTATCGGTACCGGGCGCAGCCACGAATCCAACACGTACACACGCAGATTCGCCAACGGCACACCGATCGGGCTCACACCCGGATCACCCGACCAATGCTCCTCGGCGAGCACCTGTTTCGTCACATGCACGGTGGTCTCGGTAATGCCGTACATATTCACCAGCACCGGACCGCGTCGCCCTTCGATAGGCCGCCAAGCCTGTAACCGCTTGGGATCCAACGCCTCACCGCCGAACACCACCATCCGCAGGGCCGACTCGGCACAGTCGCAGCCGGACTCGAGCAACGCGTAGAACGCCGACGGCGTCTGATTGAGGATCGTCACGCCCTGCTCGACAACCAGACCCCACAGCTCGGCAGGCGAATACGCCACCTCACGCGGCACCACCACCACACGACCACCGTGCAGCAGCGCACCCCAAATCTCCCACACCGAAAAATCGAACGCCTGCGAATGACACCACGCCCAAACATCATCCGAACCAAACCCACACCAAACTTGCGTCCCACCGAACAGCGACACCGCATTCGCATGAGTCACCGCAACACCCTTGGGATTACCCGTCGTACCCGACGTATAGATCACGTACGCCACGTTCTCCGGACACAACCTGCCCGAATCGATATGCCCGTCCGTGGTGTCCGGCAGCTGATCGATACGCAGACACGATGTGCCGCCAATGAGATCGGCGGTTGTCTCGTCGGCGACAACGAGCCGCGGTTGCGCGTCCGCGACGATATAGGTGAGCCGGTCCGCGGGCGATGCGGGATCGAGTGGCAGGTAGGCCGCGCCGGTTTTCAGCACCGCGAGCAGGGCGGTGATCAGATCGATGCCCCTCGGCAGCGCCACCGCGACAATGCTTTCCGGCCCGGCGCCCTGTGCGGCAAGTGCCGACGCCAGGCGATGCGCACGAATATCGAGCTCTCCGTACCTGATTCGCTGCGCCCCGGCGATCACCGCGACAGCATGCGGCGTCCGGGCGGCCTGCCGATCGAACAGATCGACAAGGGTCGCACCGGAATCGATCGGGACGGCGGTGTCGTTCCACTCCCGCAGCAGGCGCTCGCGCTCGCCCGCCGACAGCTGCTCGATCTCGCGCACGGGCCGTGCCGGGTCGTCCGCGATGGAGCCGAGCAACTGTTCCAGGCGTCCGGCGAATGCGGTGATCGCGGCGGAGTCGAACGCCTCCGGCCGGTATTGCAGACGGATCCGCAGTGTGTCCTGCAGGATCATGGTGCAGGTCAACGGGTAGTGGGTGGAGTCGGCGCCGACCACCTCGGTGATCTCCAGGTCGCCATGCCCGGTGATCCGCCGGATGTGCTGGGTGTCAACGGGATACGACTCCAGCACCATTACGGTGTCGAACAGGCTGTCGTAGCCGGTGAGCTCGTGGATCTCGGTCAGGCCGATGTACTGATGGTCGAGCAGCGCGGTCTGCTCGCGGTGCAGCCGGGACCACAGCTGTGTGACGGTCTCGGCCGGGTCGAGCCGCACCCTGGCCGGAATCGTATTGATGAACAGTCCGATAGTTCGCTCGGCAGCGGACAATTCGCCGGGGCGCCCGGATACGGTGGAGCCGAAGACGATATCGGTCCGGCCGCTCGACCACGCGATCGTCATCGCCCACACCGACTGCAGGACGGTGTTCACCGTCACTCCGGCCGCGGCCGCCGCGGCTGTCAGCCGCCGGGTGCCCGCGCTATCGATCGTGATCGACAGATCCACCACCGCACCGGACGCGGCGGTGTCCGCGATCAGGGTGGGTTCGGCACCGTCGAGGGCCTTCGCCCACGCCGCTTTGGCCGCCTCTCTATCGCGAGTTGTCAACCACGCCAGGAAGTCTCGATACGATCCCGGCTCCGCGCCGGTGGCACCGGCGTAGCCGGTGAACAAATCGGTGATCAGCAGCGGCAGCGACCAGCCGTCGACGATCGCGTGGTGATACGTCACGATCAACGCCCAACGATCGGCGGCCAACCGGGCGACGGTGAACCGCAGCAGCGGCGCGGAAGCGAGATCGAACCTCCGGCCCTTCTCGACCGCGGCCAGCTCGCGCAGTGGGCCGTCGGAATCGCGAAGGCCGGTGAGATCGACTATCTGCCAGGGCAGTTCGAGGTCGTCGCCGATCACCGCGACGGTCGCGCCGCCGCCGGTGGTGGTGAACGCGGTCCGCAAACCGTCGTGCCGCGTCAACAGCGCCGCTGCCGCCGCATGCAAGCGCTCCGGGTCGAGCTCGCCGGACAGGTGCAGAATGACCTGTGCGGCATAGGAATCGGTTGCGGCCAGTTCGGCGTGGAACAGCATTCCGGCCTGCAACGGGGTCACCGGCCACACATCGGTCAGCGACGGGTAGCCGCGGTCCAGCGCGGCGATTTCCGGCCGGGTCAGCGCGACCAGCCCGAAGTCCGATGGGGAATGCCCACCGGCGCAGGGTGTTTCGGCGTGTCCGGCGATCGCGGTCAGTATCCGCGACCACAGCCCGGCCAGCTCCTTGATCGCGGAGTTGCCGAGGAGTGTGCGGGGGTAACGGAACGTGGCCCGCAGCCGGTCCTCCAGCACTATCGCGCTCACATCGACCGCCGGGGTTACCGGCACGTCCGGATCCGGCGTCACCCGCAATTCCCCCAGACCGCCGTCCAGCCCGCCACCGAGATCGGCGGTCGAGACCCGGCCGAGGTAGTTGAACCCGACGCGCCCGGGCATCCGGGCGGGCAGCAGATCCGCGGTTTCCGGGTTGAGGTAGCGCAGCATTCCGTAGCCGATGCCTTTGTCCGGGATCGAACGGAGGGTTTCCTTCACCGAGAACACCGCCGCCGCAACGGCATCACCACCAGCGGCCACGTCCGCGAGATCGATATCGGTCAGGTCGAAGCGGACCGGGAACATCGTGGTGAACCAGCCCACGGTCCGCGACAGGTCGGCGCCCGCGAGCACCTGCTCCTCACGGCCGTGTCCCTCCAACCGGATCAACACCGACGGCTCGGCGATACCCTGCCGTTCGCGCCAAATCCGCAGCGCCACAGCAAGTCCCGCGATCAGGCCATCGTTCACGCCACCGTGGAACACCGTCGGCACCCGAGTGAGCAACGACCGCGTCACCGACTCAGGCAGTTCGACTTCGAGCTGATCGAGCGTTGCGGCGGTGTCGATCTCCGGATCCAGTTCCCGGCCACCCAGCACCGGATCGACACCCGACACCATCGACTGCCACAACCCCAACTCCCGAATCCGGGTCGCTTCGGTCGCCGCTGCCGCCAAACCGTGCGACCAGCGCCGCATCGATGTGCCGACCGGAGCCAGTACCGGCGTCACGCCCGCCCGCGCCTGCGCCAACGCCGACAACAGATCCGGAACCAGCACCCGCCACGACACACCGTCGATCACCAGGTGATGCGCCGCCACCACCAAATATCCCGGCGCACCATGTCCGGCGGCGTCCAGCCAGACGAACTGCACCATCACGCCATCGGCCGGAGCCAACCGGCCCAGCGCGGAATCCAGTTCCGCCGCAACAAAATCGGAGTCGATGTCGACGCCCGGATCGATTACGCGACGATGCAGCACGCCGGGCGCCGATTCGCCATTCGGCGGGGCGACCACCAACGACCATTCCCCGGAATCATTGCGCCACAACCGGGAACGCAACATGTCGTGCCGCGCCATGACCGCGCGTACCGCCGCCGCCATCTCGGATTCGGCGACGGCTTCCGGCAACCGCAACACCACATGCTGATCGAACCGATCGAATCCCTTCCCCCACTCCACCATCCACCGCGCCACCGGCAACAGCGGCATCTCCCCCACACCGCCACCGGCCAATTCGGCCAAACCACCGGGCTCATCGGCCACTCGCGCATGCGCCGCCAACCGGGCCGGAGTCCGATGCTCGAACACATCGCGCGGGCCGAACACCACACCGAGCGCTCGCGCCCGGGAGACCACCTGGATCGAAACGATCGAATCTCCGCCCAGCGCAAAGAAATCCTCGTCGACACCGACCCGCTCCACCCCGAGCACCTCGGCGAAAACCCTCGCCACGATCTCCTCCACCGGATTCGACGGCGGCCGGAATGCCCGCGGGCTCGAATGGGGTTCCGGCAGCGCCCGACGATCGATCTTGCCGCTGCCGGTCAACGGCAATTCATCCAATACCAGCACCACATCCGGCACCATGTAGCCCGGCAGCCGCTCACCCACCTGCCGCCTGATCTCCGCCGGATCGACGGCATGCCCCGGTGCGGCCACCACGTACCCGACCAACCGGATACCGCCGCTGCCGGAGGCATTTTCGGCGGTACGCACGATGACGACGGCCTGCTCGACACCGGTGACGGCGGTGAGCGCGGCCTCGACCTCCTCCGGTTCCAGCCGCTGCCCGCGCAGCTTCACCTGGAAATCGGATCGGCCAACGTACTCCAACTCACCTGTGCCCGAGCAGGTTTCGTCGACGGTCCAGCGGACCAGATCACCGGTCCGGTACAGCCGCCCGCCCGGCGCACCGAAGGGATCGGCGACGAAGCGGGCCGCGGTCAGGCCGGCCCGGCCCAGGTACCCGCGCGCGACACCGCGTCCCGATACGTAGAGTTCGCCGACCAAGCCGGCGGGCACCGGGCGCAGCCACGGATCCAACACCACCGCGCCGACACCCGTGATCGGGCGGCCGATCCGCACCGGCCGACCGGGCGCGAGCTCGGCCGCCGTCACCCAAATCGTGGTCTCCGCCGGACCGTACAGGTTGTGCACCGTGCGTGATCCCGACGCGTCGGTGCCCGCCCACCGCGACACCAGTTGCGGTCCGCATCGGTCGCCACCGGTCAGCATGACCCGCAGATCGTCGAGGCCCGCCGGATCCAGCGACAGCGCCACCGACGGGGTAAGGAAGGCGTGGCTGATGCGCTCGGCGCGCAACAGGTCTCGAAGTGGCTGTCCCCCATAGACATCCGGCGGGGCCAGCACCAATGTCGCACCACCGGACAGTGCCAGCAACAGCTCCAGTATCGCCGCATCGAAGGTCCGGGCGGCGACGCCCAGCACTCGTGAATCGGCGTCGACGGCACAGCGCTGCACATGATCGGCGACCGCGGCCGCCAACCCCGCGTGCGTGACCGCCACGCCCTTGGGCCGCCCGGTCGAACCCGACGTATAGACGATATAGGCCGTATTCGCCGCCCGCACCGGCCGATCCACGTCGGTCGGCGCGCATTCATCGAGCCGTGCCACGACCGCCGGATCGTCCACCACCACCCATGTCATGTTCTGATCCGGCAAAGCGGGCCGTTGCGCTTCAGTTGTAATGCCAACTCGCGCACCGGAATCGGCACATACGAACTCGTTCCGTTCGATCGGGTGGGCCGGATCCACCGAGACGAACGCGGCGCCCGCCTTCGCGATGGCCCATACGGCCGACACCCACTCCAGCGATCGCGCAGCCCCGATCGCCACCACCGATTCCGCACCCACTCCGTACCGAATCAGCAACCGTGCCAACCGGTTCGAGTGTTCATCCAACTCCCGGTACGACATCGACCGGGTGCCGTCGATCACCGCGATACCGTCCGAACCCGCGGCCACCGCCGCGGCCAGCAGATCGGGCAGCGTGACCGAATGCCCGACGGCATCGTCATCCGCGGTTCCGTTGCGACCCCATTCGCGCACCAGCCGATTTCGCTCGGATTCGGGCAGCGCGTCGATATCGCGTACCGGCGCGGCCGGGGCGTGTGCGAATGTCCGCAGCAGCCGCAGCATTTGGTCGGCGAGCCCGCCGATCGTGGCCGCATCGAACATCTCCGGCCGGTACTGCAACCGGATTCGCAGCGTATCCCGCACCATCGCGGTACACGTCAGTGGATAGTGGGTGGCATCGGCGGCGGTGATGCCGGTGATCGCGAGATCACCGCTGCCGACGGTGTTTTCGATGCTGTCGAAATCGATCGGGTACGACTCGAGCACCATCAGGGTGTCGAAGAGGCCGTCGTGGCCCGTCAACGCGTGAATATCGCGCAGCCCGATGTGATGATGGTCGAGCAACGCGGCCTGCTCACGCTGGACGCGGGCCCACAGCTCGGCGACGGTCTCGCCGGGATCCAGCCGGATCCGGGCGGGAATCGTATTGATGAACAGCCCGATAGTGCGTTCGGCGCCGGGCAATTCGGCGGGACGCCCAGAGACCGTCGCGCCGATGACGATATCCGTCCGGCCGCTCAGCCGCGCGACCATCATCGCCCACGCCGACTGCAAAACGGTGTTCACCGTGACCCCGGCGGCCGCGGCCGCGGTCATCAGCGCGCGGGTATCAACACCGTCGAGCGCGATCGATCGCTGCGTCACCGATGGTGTACCGGCCGTCGCGTCGCTGCCGATCAGGGTGGGTTCGACGCCGTCGAGAGCATCCGCCCACGCGGCGAGGGCGGCATCCCGGTCACGAGTTGTCAACCACGCCAGGTAATCCCGGTACGAGCCGGGCGCGATGCTCGAATGCTCGCCCACGTATTCGCTGAACAGCTCGGTGATCAGCAGCGGATAGGACCAGCCGTCGAGGATGACATGGTGGTTGGTGATGATCAGCGCCCAGCGATCACCGCCCAGCGCGGCGACGGTGAAACGCAACAGTGGCGGTGTGCCGAGTTCGAAGGGCCGCGCCTTCTCCCGCGCCGCCAGCTCGTCCAACCCGGCCGCCGGATCGGCGGTATCGCTGAGATCGACTACTTGCCAAGGCAATTCGACACTATCGCAGATAACCGCAACGGTCGTGCCCGCGTCGGTCGTGCCGAACGCGGTTCGCAAACCCTGGTAACGTCGCACCAGAGTTTCCGCCGCCGCGCGCAGGCGCGGCAGATCCAGAGCGCCGGACAGGTGCAGAACCAGCTGAGCGATATAGGCATCCGCCTCGGCGCCCGCCAAGTGGGCATGGAAGAGGAGTCCGGCCTGCAGCGGGGTCACCGGCCATACGTCGCTCAGTGACGGGTAGGCGCGGTCGAGCGCGGCGACTTCCGACCGATTCAGCTCGACGAGTTCGAAATCGGATGGGGAATGTCCACCGGCGCCCGGTGTTTCGGCGTATTCGGCGACAGCGGTCAGCACCCGCGACCACAATTGCGCCAGCGCTTCGACCTCGTCCGGATCGAGCAGGGTACGCGGGAACCGGAAGGTCGCTCGCAGCCGCTCTTCGAGCACGATCGCGCTCACATCCAGCACGGTTGTCACCGGCATACCGGGATCCGGCGATGCGTGCAACTCACCCAAGCCGCCGTGGATCTCGGCTTCGCCGGTATCGGCGTTCGTGATTCGGCCGAGGTAGTTGAATCCGATGCGGCCGGGCATCCGGTCCGGCAACAGGTCGGCGGTGTCCGGGTTGAGGTAGCGCAGCATCCCGTAACCGATGCCCTTGTCCGGGATCGAGCGCAGGGTCTCCTTCACCGAAAACACCGCGGCCGCAACCGCATTCCCGCTGGCGACCACTTGATCGCAGTCGATTCCGGCCAGATCGAAACGGACCGGGAACATCGTGGTGAACCAACCCACGGTCCGCGATAGATCCGCACCGGCGAGGACCCGCTCCTCACGACCGTGGCCCTCCAACCGGATCAACACGGACGCTTCGGAGACTCCCGCCCGCTCCCGCCAAATCCGGACCGCCACAGCCAAACCCGCGAGCAGGCCATCGTTCACACCACCGTGGAACACCGTCGGAACCCGAGTGAGCAACGACCGTGTCACCGACTCAGGCAGTTCGACTTCGAGCTGATCGAGCGTCGCGGCGGTGTCGATCTCCGGATCCAGTTCTCGTCCACCCAGCACCGGATCGACTCCGGCCACCATCGACCGCCACAACTCCAACTCATCGACGCGAGTCGCTTCGGTCGCGGCGGCGGCCAACCCGTGCGCCCAGCGTCGAACAGACGTACCGACCGGCGGAAGCACCACCGCCCCATCGGATTTCACTTGTTCGAGCGCTGACATCAAGTCCGGGACCAGGATCCGCCACGACACACCGTCGACCACCAGATGATGCGCCACCACCACCAACCACCCCGGCACGCCGGCTCCGACCGGATCCAGCCACACGAACCGCACCATCACACCGCCGGTCGGATCCAACAGACCCAGGGCCGAATCCAGTTCCGTGACAGTGATTTCGGCCACCCGCGCCGTACCGCCGGTCGCGATATCCGGGTCGAGCACTCGGCGATGCAGCACCGCCGCCGGATCCACCGCCCCCCGCGGGGCGACCGTCAGCGACCATTCGCCGGACTCGTCGCGCCGCAACCTGGAACGCAACATATCGTGGTGATCGAGCAGCGCACCGATGGCCGTGATCAAACCCGACTCGTCGACGCCCGCAGGCAGCCGGACCACGACGTGCTGATCGAATCGGTCGAAACCCTTGCCCCACTCCACCATCCACCGAGCCACCGGCAACAGCGGCATCTCCCCCACGCCACCGCCTGCCAACTCCGCCAAACCGCCGCCCTGGCCGTCGTCGAGCCGCGCGCATGCCGCCAGCCGCGCCGGGGTCCGCTGCTCGAACACATCCCGCGGACCGAATACCACGCCCGACGCCCGCGCCCGGGAGACAACCTGGATCGAAACGATCGAATCCCCACCCAGCGCGAAGAAGTCATCGTCCGCACCGACCCGCTCCACCCCGAGCACTTCCGCGAAAATCGTTGCGACGACCTCTTCGGCGACCGTGGACGGCGCTCGGAACGCATGCGGGCTGAAGACCGGTTCCGGCAGCGCCCGGCGATCCACCTTGCCGCTGCTGGTCAACGGGAACTCGTCGAGCACCGTCACCACATCCGGCACCATGTATCCCGGCAGCCGCCTGCCGATCGATTGCCTGATCGCCTCCGGATCGACCGCGTATCCCGCTTCTTGGCGGACATATCCCACCAAACGTACGGCGGCGTCGGCACTTTCCCGCGTGACGACGATCGCCTGCTCGATTCCATCGAGCTCGCACAGCGCGGCCTCGACCTCACCCAACTCCAACCGCTGGCCGCGCACCTTCACCTGGAAATCGGACCGGCCGACGAATACCAGAACACCAGCGCCCGAACCGGTTTCGTCGACAACCCAGCGCACCAGGTCCCCTGTTCGGTACAACCGATTCCCGGCCTCCCCGAACGGATCGGCGACGAAGGTCGACGCCGTCAACCCGGCCCGGCCCCGATAGCACCGGGCCACACCGGAACCCGACACATACAGCTCGCCGACCACGCCTACCGGCACCGGACGCAACCACGCATCCAGCACCACCACCGAAATGCCGCCGATACCCGAGCCGAGGTTCAGCGAATCTCCGGCCCGCAGCTCACGGCTGATCATCATGATGATCGTGGCCTCGGTCGGACCATACGTATTGAAAAACCTTCGCACACCGGCACTGTCGCTATGCGACCATCGCGTGACCAGCTGCGGCGAGTAGCGCTCACCGCCGACCGTCAGCACGCGCAGCTCGTCCAGCCCGTCCGGATCCATCGATGACACCACCGACGGGGTCAGGAACGCGTGGCTGATCCGCCGATCACGCATCAGCTCGGCCAGCGGCTGTCCGCCGTATACGTCCTCGGGCGCCATGATCATGGCGGCGCCCGCGGGGACGGCGAGCAGGATCTCGAGCATCGCGGCATCGAAAGTCCGTGCCGCGACGGACAATACACGCGAATCGGCATCCACCGCGTAGTGCTGGATATGCGCGGCGGCGACCGCGGCGAGTCCGGCGTGGGTGACATCAACACCCTTGGGACGTCCGGTCGAGCCCGACGTGTACACGATGTAGGCGGTATTGCTCGCCCGCAGTACTCCACGCCGATCCGTATCGGCCACCGGCGTTTCCGGGGACCTTTGGATTCGGCTTGCCACGGCCGGGTCATCGATCACCTGCCACGACAAACCGTCCACCGGCAGTGTCGCGGCGTATCGACCGAGCGTAATCCCCGCTCGCACACCGGAATCGGCGCACATGAATTGGTTGCGATCGAGCGGATGCGCCGGATCGATGGACAGGAATCCGGCGCCGGTCTTGCTGACCGCCCACACCGAGAGCACCCACTCCAGCGATCGTGGGAGCGCGATGGCGAGGATCGACTCCGGTCCCGCCCCGCATCCGATCAGGAAGTGCGCCAGTCGATTCGACTGTTCATCGAGTTCGCGGTACGAGATGCGGCGATCACCGTCGACGACGGCATCGCCATCCGGATTGGCGGTCACCGCTGCGGCCAGCAAGACCGGCAGCGTCAATTCGCCCGCATTGTCCGCGATGCCGAGAGCGGTACGGTCGAGTCCGCTGTCGCCACCCCGATCCGTGAGGAGCAGGCGCCGTTCCTCCGCCGACAGAATGTCGATGTCGCGCACCGGTACGGTGGGATCGATGACGACGGCGCGCAGCACCCGTCGCAGGCGATCGGCGAATCCCGCGATCGTGCCCGGGTCGAAAAGGTCGGTGGCATAACCGAGTCGGACCGGAATGGCCCCGTCGCGATCAGGGGTGTCGGTCAGCGTGAGGGTCAGGTCGAATCGTTCGACGCCGGTGTCGACGCCGGAGGGGGTCACGTCGACGCCGGGCAGTTCGATCCCTTCCGCGTCGAGGTTGTGGAATGCGAGCAGCACCTGGAACAGCGGATGATGCGCCTGGCTGCGCGGCGGATCCAGTGCCTCCACCACCTGCTCGAACGGCACCTCGGCATGCTCGAACGCGGCCAGGTCCACACCGCGTATCCGGCCGAGCAGTTCGGCGAACGACACCGACTCGTCCACCCGCACGCGCAACACCACCGTATTCACGAACATGCCGACCAGCTCGTCCAACACGGCCGAGCCGCGACCCGATACCGGTGAACCCACCGCGATATCGCCGCTGCCGCAAAGGCGCGACAGCACCACCGAGAGCGCAGCGTGGAACACCATGAACACGGTCGCCCCGTGCGACCGCGCCACCGCATGCAGGCCGTCGACCACCGCCGGATCGAGTACGAAGCCATAGGTCCCACCCTTGTGGGATGCGACAGCAGGCCGTGGCCGATCTGTCGGCAGCTCCAATACCTCCGGCAGATCGCGCAATTCGTCGGACCAGTACCGAAGCTGCCGGGAAAGCGGCGAATCCGGGTCGTCCGGCGAACCCAGCGATTCCCGCTGCCACAACGCGTAATCCGCGTATTGCAGCGGCAACGGCGCCCAATCCGGTGGCCGCCCAGCGCGCCTGGACGAGTACGCGGTCGCCAGGTCCCGCGCCAGCGGACCCATCGAGAAGCCGTCCGCACCGATATGGTGCACCACCATCACCAGGACGAACTCATCGCGCCCCACGGACAAGAGCCGCACCCGCAACGGGACCCGCCGCGCCACATCGAATCCCACCCGCACTATGCCGGAAACCGCACTCGCCAGCTCGGTCTCGGCCACCGGCGCCGGACGCATATCCACGTCGACCGCATCGGCCAGTCCCTCGACCGGAATCACGGATTGGAACGGGACGCCGTCGATATCCGGGTAGCGGGTACGCAGTACCTCGTGCCGGGCGAGCACATCCCACAGCGCCGCCGACAATGCCGCCACATCCAATCCACCGGACAGCCGAAGCACCAGCGGAATGCTGTAGGCGACCGATTCGGGCGCGAGCCGATTCACGAACCACATCCGCTGCTGCGCGAACGAAAGCGGCACCCGTTCGGGCCGCTCCCGGCGGCTCGGTATCGGGCCGTCGACCGCCGCCCGCGCGGAAACCGCTCGCGCGGAGATCAATTCGGCGAGCTCGCGAACCACCGACGCATCGAAGATGTCGCGCACCGCTACGGCGACACCCGTCCCCTCGGCCAATCGGGCGGCAAGCCGCGTCGCCGACAACGAATTGCCGCCCAGCGCGAAGAAGTCGTCGTCGGCCCCGATCCGGTCCGCCCCGAGCACCTCGGCGAATACCGCCGCGACGCGCTCTTCCCACGGTGTCGACGGCGCACGATAATCCGCGCGTGCGAATACGGGCTCCGGGAGGGCCGCCCTGTCCACCTTTCCATTCATGGTCAGCGGCAATTCGTCGAGCACCAGCACCCGATCCGGCACCATGAACCCCGGCAGCCGCCGTCCCACGGCCCGCCGCACTCGCACCGGGTCGGCGGCACCGGTCACATAGGCAACCAGCCGTGCGCCCGAATCGGGTTCGTGCACAACAACAACGGCCTGTTCGATGCCGTCCAGCTCGCACAGCGCGGCCTCGACCTCACCCAATTCCAGCCGCTGGCCGCGCACCTTCACCTGGAAGTCGGATCGGCCGACAAAGGTCAAAACCCCGGTGTCCGAGCCGGTTTCGTCGAGATTCCAGCGAACGAGATCCCCGGTGCGGTACAACCGGCTCCCCGGCGGCCCGAACGGATCGGCGACGAACCGCGACGCGGTCAGCCCTACCCGGCCCCGATAGCCTTGCGCCACACCGGGACCCGATACGTACAGCTCACCGGCCACACCCACCGGCACCGGGCGCAACCACGCGTCCAGCACCACCACCGACATGCCGTCGATGACCGAACCCATGCTGACCGGATCGCCGACGCGCAGGTCCGCACTGCCGGTCACCCAGATCGTCGCCTCGGCCGGGCCGTACAGGTTGTACACCTTGCGCCCGCCCGTGATATCCGTTCGCGACCAGCTCGACACCATGGCTGGTTGGCAGGCCTCGCCCGCCGCGATCAGTGCTTCCAAGTCGTCGAGCCCGGCGGGATCCAGTGCGGCCGCGACGGTCGGGGTGAGCACCGCGTGGGTAACCCGTTCGATCCGCATCAGCTCGGACAGGGGTTGCCCGCCATACGCTTCCGGCGGGGCGATCACCAGCGCCGCGCCGCCGGAGACCGCAAGCAGCAGCTCGAATACCGCCGCGTCGAAGGTGCGTGCCGCGACGCCGAGCACCCGCGAATCCGGGCCGACCCCGAAACGCGCTCGCTGAGCTTCGCATACGCCCGCCAGCCCGGCGTTGGTGACCTCGACACCCTTCGGCCGTCCGGTCGAACCCGAGGTGTAGACGACGTATGCCGTACTGCCGACCAGTAATCGGCCACATCGCTCGGCATCGGTCACCGGAGCCGGCGAGCATCCTTCGAGCCGCGCCGCCACCGCGGCATCGTCCAGCAGCAGCCACGAGACCCCGTCCCGCGGCAGCGCCTCCGCGTAGCAGCCCAGCGTAATACCAACCCGCACAGCGGAATCCGTACACATGAAATGATTGCGCGCCAGCGGATGACCCGGATCGAGGGACAGGAATCCCGCCCCGGTCTCGGCGATAGCCCACACTGCCGTCACCCATTCCAACGAGCGCGGCATCCCCACCGCCACCACGGACCCCGGACCGACGCCGTGCCCGATCAGCAACCGCGCCAGACGGTTCGACCGCTCAGCCAACTCCGCGTAGGAGATGCGGCGATCGCTGTCCACCACCGCGCATCCGGCCGGGTTGGCCGCCACCGCCTCGGCCAGCAATGCGGGCAATGTCGTGGCCGCGATGTCCGCGCTGCCGCCGCCCCAGCGCAGCAGCCGTTCCCGCTCCGATATCGGCAGGGTTTCGATCGCACGCACCCGGATGCCCGGATCGACGGTGATGGCGCGCAACACCTCTCGCAGTCGTCGCGCGAGCATCCCGACCGTGGCCGCCGTGAATGCCTCGGTCCGGCATTGGAGCCGGACCCGCAGGCCGTCCTGCACGGTGACGCTACAGGTCAAGGGGTAGTGCGTGGAATCGGCGGCGGCGACCCCGGTGACCGCGAGCTCTCCTTCACCGGTGAGCCGCCGAATGCCTTGCATATCAATGGGATAGGACTCGAGTACCATCACGGTGTCGAAAAGGGTGTCGTAGCCGGTGAGCTCGTGGATATCGGTCAGGCCGATGTGATGGTGGTCGAGCAGCGCGGCCTGCTCATGTTGTATCCGGGTCCACAGACCGCCGACGGTCTCGGTGGGATCCAGGCGGATTCGAGTCGGAATCGTGTTGATGAACAGGCCGATGGTGTGCTCGGCGGCGGGCAATTCGGCCGGACGCCCCGACACCGTGGTGCCGAAGACGATATCGGTCCGGCCGCTCAGCTGTGCGACCATCATCGCCCACACCGATTGCACGACGGTGTTCACCGTCACCCCGGCCGCGGCGGCCGTAGCCGCGAGTTCCCTGGCGCCGGTCTCGTCGACCGTTATCCATTCGTCCGCGACGGCGCCTGCGCCGGAGTTGCCCGCGACCAGTGTCGGTTCGGCTCCGTCCAATGCGGCCGACCATGCCGCGAGCGCCGCGTCGCGATCGCGAGTTGCCAACCACTCCAGGAAGTCTCGATATGAACCCGGGGCCGGGATGCTGTCGTCGCCCGCGTAGTCGGCGAACAGTTCGGTGATCAGGAGCGGGTACGACCAGCCGTCGAGGATGACGTGGTGGTTGGTCAGGATAACCGCCCATCGATCGGCGCTCAGCCGGACCACCGTGAATCGCAGCAGCGGCGGCACTTTCGGATCGAATCGGTGCGCCTGCGCCGCCGCGGCCTTTTCCGCCAATCCCGCCTCGGGGTCCGGGTCATCCGTGAGATCGACTACCTGCCAAGGCAATTCGATGTCATCACAGACGAGCGCGACGCGTTGTCCGGTACCGGTGGTGGTGAATGCGGTCCGCAAACTCGCATGCCGGTCCACAAGGGCGCGCGCGGCCGCATGCAGGCGGTCGACGTCCAGCCTGCCCGCCAAATGCAGGATCAGTTGCGCGACATAGGCGTCCGTCTCGGTGGCGGCGGTCAGTTCGGTATGGAAGAGCAGTCCGGCCTGCAACGGTGTCACCGGCCATACGTCACTCAATGACGGGTGGGCGCGGTCGAGCGCGGCGACTTCCGATCGGTCCAGCGCGACGAGCCGGAAATCGGACGGGGAGTGGATACCGGCCGGGGCGGTTTCGGCATGCTCGGCGATCGCCGTCAACACCTGCGACCACAGTCGCGCCAACTCTTCGATCTCGTTGGCGTCCAGCAGCGTACGCGGGAACCGGAAATCGGCGCGCAAGCGGTCCTCGATGACGATCGCACTCACGTCCACCGCGGTGGTCACCGGCATCTCTGGGTCGGCGGTGACATTCAGGTCACCCAATCCGCCGTCGATTCCGCCGCGGAAAGCGTTGTCCCCGTTGCCGATCTGGCCGAGGTAGTTGAACCCGATGCGCCCGGGCATCCAGGCGGGCAGCAGATCCGCGGTTTCGGGTTCAAATACCGCAGCATCCCGTAACCGATGCCCTTGTCCGGAATCGAACGCAGCGTCTCCTTCACCGACAACACCGCCGCCACAACAGCATCCCCACCGGCGGCCACATCTCCCGGATCGATATCGGTCAGATCGAAGCACACCGGGAACATCGAGGTGAACCAACCCACCGTCCGCGACAAATCCGCACCGGCAAGCACCTGCTCCTCGCGACCATGACCCTCCAGCCGAACCAACACCGACGGCTCGCAGATCCCCTGACCCTCACGCCAAATCCGCACCGCCACAACCAAACCCGCAAGCAAACCATCATTCACACCACCGTGGAACACCGCCGGAACCCGGGTGAGCAACGACCGCGTCACCGATTCCGGCAGCTCGACCCGCACCCGATCCAGCGTCGCCGCCGTATCGATCTCCGGATCCAGCTCCCGCCCACCCAGCACCGGATCGACACCCGACACCATCGACTGCCACAACCCCAACTCCGCAACGCGAGCCGCCTCCCCGGCGGCAGCGACCAGCCCGTGCGCCCAGCGCCGCACGGACGTCCCGACCGGCTCGAGCACCGGAACCCCGCCCGCCCGCGCCTGTTCCAGCGCCGACATCAGATCCGCACCAGCACCCGCCACGACACACCGTCGACCACCAGATGGTGCGCCACCACCATCAACCACCCCGGCACACCAGCACCCACCGGATCCAGCCAAACGAACTGCACCATCACCCCACCGGTCGGATTCAACCGGCTCAGGGCCGAATCCAACTCTGCCGCAGCGATATCCGTCACCACGGCAAGACCGGTCCCGGAATCGAGCTCATCGATCGCGCGTCGGCGCAGCGCCCCACCCGCGCCGGTATCAGCCGAATCCGATACCTCCTGCCGCATCAGGGCAGCGACCTCATCCGCCGGGGCAACCACCAGCGACCATTCCCCGGAATCGCTGCGCCGCAACCGAGAACGCAATATGTCATGACGCGCCAGCACTGCGCCTACGGCCGCGGCCAAATCCGCCGCATCGACACCATTCGGCAGCCGCAGCACCACATGCTGGTCGAACCGATCGAATCCCTTCCCCCACTCCACCATCCACCGCGCCACCGCCAACAGCGGCATCTCCCCCACCCCGCCACCGGCGAATTCCACCAAACCACCGGACCGGTCGGCCGACCGCGCATGCGCCGCCAACCGGGCCGGGGTCCGCTGCTCGAACACATCCCGGGGACCGAATACCACCCCCAGCACCCGCGCCTTCGAACAAACCTGGATCGAAACGATCGAATCTCCGCCCAGCGCAAAAAAATCGTCGTCGACACCGACCCGCTCCACCCCGAGCACCTCGGCGAAAACTCCGGCGACGATTTCCTCCGCCGGATTCGTCGGTGCGCGAAACGCCCGCGGAGCCACCACCGGTTCCGGCAATGCCCGACGATCGACCTTGCCGCTACTGGTCAACGGCAACTCGTCGAGCACCGTCACCGTGTCCGGCACCAGGTAACCCGGTAACCGTTCGCCCATCGATTCCCGCACGACGGCCGGATCGATCACGGATCCGACTCGGGCAACGACATACGCGGCGAGCCGTGAATCGGTGCGTTCGCCGGAGGTCTGTAGGACCACGACGGCTTCGGCGATTCCTTCGGTCGCGCAGAGCGCGGCCTCGACCTCGCCCAACTCCAACCGCTGCCCGCGCACCTTCACCTGAAAGTCGGATCGCCCGACGAACTCCAAACACGTTGCACCCGAACCAGATTCGTCAATAGACTGCCGCACGAGATCGCCGGTCCGGTACAGCCTGTTCCCCGGCTCACCGAACGGATCCGCGACGAACCGCGACGCAGTCGCCCCCGCCCGGCACCGATAACCCCGCGCCACACCGGAACCCGATACATACAGCTCGCCGACCACACCGGTAGGCACCGGGCGCAGCCACGCGTCCAACACCACCACGGACATCCGCGCGATCGGACCACCGATCCGGACCGGTCGACCGGCGACGAGCTCGCTACCCGTCACCCAGATAGTGGCCTCGGCCGGGCCGTACAGATTGTGCACCCGACGCACACCCGCCGAATCCGTACCAGCCCACCGCGACACCACCTGCGACGAACACCGATCACCACCGGTCAACACCACCCGCAAATCATCCAAACCCACCGGATCCACCGTCATCGCAACAGCAGGAGTCAAAAACGCATGCGTGATATGCCGGTCACGCAGCAACTCCCAAAGCGGCTGTCCCCCATACGCATCCCGGGGAGCCAACACCAAAGCCCCGCCACCCGAGACAGCCAGCAACAATTCCAGGATCGCCGCATCGAACGTGCGCGCCGCGACACCGAGCACCCGTGAATCGGTATCGACCGCGCACCGGCGCACGTGATCGGCGACCACAGCGGCCAGCCCGGCATGGGTCACCGCCACACCCTTCGGCTGCCCGGTCGAACCCGATGTATAGATCACATAGGCCGTATTCGCGGGCCGCACCACCCCGCACCGCTGCGCGTCGGTGACCGCGTCACCCTCGCACAGTTCGAGCTCCGCCGTGACGATCGGATCGTCCAGCGCCAGCCAAACGATGCCGTCCCCGGGTAACGAAGCGCCATCCCGTCGCGTCGTAATGCCCACCCGCACACCGGAATCCGCGCAGACGAAAGCATTGCGCTCGGCCGGATGGTCCGGATCCACCGAGACGAATGCCGCACCCGTCTTCGCGATCGCCCACACCCCGAGAACCCACTCCAGCGATCGGCCCGATCCGATCGCCACCACCGACTCCGGGCCTATCCCCCGGCCGATCAGCAACCGCGCCAACCGATTCGAGGACTCGTCCAACTCCCGATACGAAAGCCACCTGTCCCCGTCCACCACCGCGACGGCATCCGGATCCACCGCGGCCAGCAAATCCGGCAGCGTCGGATCACCGTCGATGACAGGAAGTTCCACGGTTCCGCTGCTGCACCACTCGCACACCAGCCGATGCCGCTCCATCGGCGACAGGACGTCGATTTCGCGCACCGGGATCGTCGGATCGGCGGTGACCGTCCGAAGCACCTGTCGCAGCCGTTCAGCGAGCACCTCGATCGTGTCCGGGTCGTAAAGGTCCGTGGCATAACCGAGTTCGACCGGTATGGCGCCGTCGCCATCGGGTGCGTCGGTGAGCGTGAACGTCAAATCGAAACGCTCGACGCCGGTTTCGGCGCCGGACGCGGTCGCCACGACACCGGGCAGATCCAGCTTCGCCTGATCCAGATTGTGGAAGCCGAGCATCACCTGGAACAGCGGGTGGTGCGCCTGGCTGCGCGGCGGATCCAGCGCCTCCACCACCTGCTCGAACGGCACCTCCGCATGCGCGAACGCATCCAAGTCCACGCCGCGGACTTCCGACAGCAGTTCGGCGAACGGCACCGACTCGTCTACCCGGACCCGCAACACCACGGTGTTCACGAACATGCCGACCATATCGTCGAGTTCCGCCGCGCCGCGGCCGGATACCGGCGAACCCACCGGGATATCGGCGCTGCCCGACAACCGCGACAGCACGACCGCAAGGGCCGCGTGGAACACCATGAACACCGTGACCCCGCGCGCGTGCGCCAGCGCTCGCAATCGGTGCACCACCGCGGGTTCCACGACGAAATCGAAGGTCGCACCCCGATGCGAGGCCACCGGCGGACGCGGCCGATCGGTCGGCAACTCCAAAACCTCTGGCAGTTCGTGCAATTGGCCAGCCCAGTAGCGCAACTGGCGGGCGAGCAGCGAATCCGCGTCCGCCGCCGAGCCCAGCAGCTCCCGCTGCCACAGCGCGTAATCGGCGTACTGCACCGGCAGCGGCACCCAATCGGGCTGCCGCCCAACGGCCCTCGCCGAGTACGCCGCTCCGAGATCGCGCGTCAGCGGACCCATGGAGAATCCGTCGGCGTTGATGTGGTGCAGCACCATCACCAGAACGAACTCGTCGGGTCCCGGTGCGAAGAGCCGCACCCGCAGTGGAACCCGCTGCGCCACATCGAAACCCGCCGACACCACATCGGCGATCGCATCCGGCAGGTCGGCCGCGGCCACCGGCACCGGGCTCAGATCCACCTCCGCCATCGAAGCCAATTCCTCGACCGGCACGGTGACCTGGTACGGGATCCCGTCCGCATCCGGGTACCGGGTGCGCAGAACCTCGTGCCGGACAAGCACGTCCCAGACCGCCGCCGCCAGCGCGGGCACCCGCACCGCACCCGACAGCCGGACGACGATCGGAATGCTGTAGGCCACCGATTCCGGCGCGAACCGGTTCACGAACCACATCCGCTGCTGCGCATAGGACAGCGGCACCCGCTCGGGACGCGGCCGCGCGGTCAGGCGCGGTCCGTCGGATGTCAGCGGCGAATTCGCCATCCGGGCAGCGAGCAGCGCGGCGAGTTCGGCGACCACCGAGGTATCGAATACGTCGCGCACCGCGACCGCGACGCCCGCACCGTCGGACAGCCGCGCCGACAGCCGGGTCGCGGACAGCGAATTCCCGCCCAGCGCAAAGAAATCCTCGTCGACGCCGACCCTGTCGACCCCGAGCACCTCGCCGAACACCGTCGCGACGAGCTCCTCCAGCGGCGTCGACGGCGGCCGATAATACGCGCGCGCCGCCGCGGGCTCCGGCAGCGCGGCCTTGTCGACCTTGCCGTTCACCGTCAACGGCAGGCGATCCAGCGCCATCAGCACGTCGGGCACCATGTATCCGGGCAGCCGGTCACCGAGCCGGTCGCGGATCAACCTCCCCAAAGATGCCGGGCCACACCATTTCTCGTCCATCCGCAGCAGCTCGGCGCTTTCCTCGCCGAGACCGGGCTCGGCGCAGGCACGGATGGCGTAGACGATGTGCAGATCGGTTCCGACGACATTCGGCGAAACGCGCGCCGCCACCTCGAATCCGTGTTCGCACAACAGCTTTTCGACACCCGCCAACCGGTCCTCGACATCGTGGACCTCGAGCACCATCCGATCGATGAACGACCAATGACACGGCTCGATACCACGCAACGCATCCAGCTCACTGCCCTCTACATCGATCTTCAGCAGATCGATGTGGTCGATCCCGTATTCACGGATGATGTGTGACAGGGTGCGGATAGCGACGTCGACCTGCTCGAATTCGAGCCGGTCGGCGATCAGCTGATCGACATACCTGTCCCCCAGATCGCGGCTCTCCGCCTCGAATTCGTGGTGGATGAAGGATTCGAGGATCTCGTGCTGCACCCTGCTGTCGGTCCCACGACCGGACAGCACCGACATCTCCGGATAGTAGGTGAAGGTATCGGTGGTCGATTCCGCACCGATCGCGTACGGCACCAAAGTCGCGTCCAGACCGTGCAATGCCGCATTGGCCTCATACATCCGCCGCAACTCCGGCATCGGTTCCACCGCAAAGATTTTCACGGCCGGCGACATCCGCTTCGCATAGATCGAGAACATCCCGATATGCGAACCGACGTCCACCACACAACCGGTCTTCGGCACCGTCACACCGGCGTGGCAGTACTCCGCGGTCTCGAAGATCTCCTCGTACAGGAACTCGACATTCGACCGGTTACGGCCGACCACCGGCATACCGTTCGGCAGCTCATGCAATTCGTGGGCCTCGATCACGCCATCACGCTGTAATTCAAGGCATTTCGCGGCAACGGGTGCGTAGCGCGTATCCGGTACGAAGTAGGCCACCAGCTGTTTGGCCGGTGCCGCGTCCGGTGTGGCCGGTGCGGTGGTGTGGGTGGTGACGACGGCTTGGGCCACCGCGTCCTGTGCCGCGAGGACGGCCTCGATCTCGCCGAGTTCGATACGGTACCCGCGGATCTTGACCTGCTCGTCGATGCGGCCGACGTATTCCAGCACACCGTCTTGCGACCACCGGACCACGTCGCCACTGCGATACAACCGCCCACCGGCGGGATCGAATGGATCGGCGACGAAACGCGACGCCGTCAAACCGGGCCGACCCAAATATCCCCGCGCCACTTGAACACCGGCGACATACAGCTCACCCGCGACACCCTCCGGCACCGGGCGCAGCCACGAATCCAACACGTACACACGCAGATTCGCCAACGGCACACCGATCGGGCTCACACCGACCTCGCCGGACCATTCCGCGAGCACCTGCTTCGTCACATGCACGGTGGTCTCGGTAATGCCGTACATATTCACCAGCACCGGACCCTCGGCCGACCGCCAACGCTGTAATCGGCTGGGATCCAACGCCTCACCGCCGAACACCACCATCCGCAACGCCGAATCGGCAGCATCACACCCGGACTCGAGCAACGCATAGAACGCCGACGGCGTCTGATTCAGGATCGTCACCCGTTCCGAGACAACCAGATCCCACAACTCAGCAGGCGAATACGCCACCTCACGCGGCACCACCACCACGCGACCACCGTGCAGCAGCGCACCCCAAATCTCCCACACCGAGAAATCGAACGCCTGCGAATGACACCACGCCCAAACATCATCCGAACCAAACCCACACCAAACTTGCGTCCCACCGAACAGCGACACCGCATTCGCATGAGTCACCGCAACACCCTTGGGATTACCCGTCGTACCCGACGTATAGATCACATACGCCACGTTCCCCGGACACAACCTGCCCGAATCACCGCGACACACCGGACCGTCCGTCAACTGATCGATGCGCAGACACGGAACATCAACGGCCCGAACGAGATCGGCAGTGGTCTCGTCCACAATGACCAACTCGGGCGCGGCGTCGGTGAGGATATAACCGACCCGTTCCGGCGGCGACGCCGGATCCAACGGCAGATAGGCGGCACCGCTCCGAAGTATCGCGAGCATCGCCGTGATCAGCGCTATCCCCTTCGGAAGCGCAACGGCAACAATGCTTTCCGGGCCAGCACCATACGATCGAAGCACTGCGGCCAAACGATCCGCGTCCACATCGAGCTCACGGTAGGTCACCCGTCGCGCACCCGCGACGACGGCGATCGCATCGGGTGTGTCGGCGGCCTGCCGATCGAACAGATCGACAAGGGTCGCACCGGAATCGATCGGGACGGCGGTGTCGTTCCACTCCCGCAGCAGACGCGAGCGTTCATCGTCGGCGAGCAGTTCGATATCACGCAACAGCGTCGCGGGCTCGGTCACGACGGCCCGCAGGAATTCGTGGAAGAACCGGAGGAACCGGCGGTGATGGGCGGCGAGTTCTTCCGGCGTATACAGGTTGTGGTTGGCGACGAAATCCAGCCTGGTGTGGCCGGAGCGCGCGCCGGAGTAGACGCTCACGGACAGATCCGCGACCAAACCCGGTGTCAGCACCTGGAATTCGCCGACGATAGGGCCGAGGGCGATCCGCGTATCGAACATCATCAGATCCACGTATGGACCGAAAACCTGTGTCTGGGAGACGCTTTGGCCCATATCCCGGAACATGTCCTCTTGCCGGTAGCGCTGCCTGCGGAGTACGTCTATCAGCTGCCGCTGCACCGCCGCGATCAGTTCGCCCGCGGTATCGGTCGCGGCGGTGGTGATCCGGAACGGGACGGTGTTCGCCAGCATGCCGCCGGAACGCAGCGCCGCCGCGGTGACCCGCGCGGAGACGGGCAGGCTGAGCACGACGTCGTCGCCGCCGGTCATGCGGCCGAGGAAGATTCCGAATGCCGCCAGAATCGGCACCGCGGGATTCGTCGATGTCGCTTTGACGGCGGCGTCGAGCAATTCGCAAGTCTCCGGCGGAAATACGCCGCTCACCGAAATCGGATGCGCGTCGGCCTGTGCGTCGCGTCCGGCCAGGCTCACCGGCGCGGGCAGATCCGCCAATCGGCGCGACCAGAATTCGCGATCGGATTCGAAGCGTTCGGAGGCGCGATATTGGGCGTCCGCGGCGACCAGATCGGCCAGGGCTTGAATCTTCGCCGCCGCCGGTTCCCTGCCCTCGAATGCGGCGGTGTACAGCTCGCCGACCCGATTCAACAGGGAAATCGCGGCGAGCCCATCCAATGCGATGTGATGGGCTCGCACGTACCAGAACCAACGCCGCTCATCCACCCGCAGCACCGCGGTGGCGATCAGCCGATCCCGATGCAGATCCACCGGTCTGCTGTATTCCGCGCGCATCCATTCGTGCGCCGCGGCGACCGGATCCGGCGCCGTGCGCATATCCAGGCACCGGACCGGTTCGTCCAACGGACGGTCCACCACCTGCCGCACCGCGCCGTCCACCTCGATCAGGCGCAGCCGCCCGGCCCCGAACTCACCGGCCACCCGCCAGAACGATTCGGTGAGCAATTCGACATCCAGATCGCCGCGCAGATCGATACACAGCGCATTGGTGATCGGCGTCGAACCGGCCAGTTGTTGTGCGAACCAAATTCCCTGTTGAGCTGCCGAAAGCGGAAAGGGAACGGTCAATTCGGCTCCTGCGGCTAGAGGCTGGTGGAATTTACGATGCGGAGCGGGACATACTTTCCAGCGTGGCCAGCGAATCGAGCCCGGCGAGCACCTCGGCGCTGGGAATGCCGAAATCGATCAGGCAGGCGATCTCGTCGACACCGATCTCCCGCAGGCGCGCGACCATCGATGACGTGGAATCCGGCGTGCCGAACAGGCCGTTGCTCCGGTAGTAGCGCTCGAATGCGAAATCCAGCACCTTGGCGCGCGATTTCTCGTCCAGGCTGTCCAGCGCGGCGGAGCCCCGCCGCCACAGGTCGACCGAATCCTCGAGATAACTTTTGAACGGTCCTTCGACGGCGCGCCGCACCGAGTCGGAGTTCTCGCCGACAAAGGTGTGCAGCATGACCGTGACGGTGCCATCGCCCTCACCGTGCCCGGCCCGGGCCGCGCGATATGCCGCGATCTTGTCCGCCAACTCGTCCACCTCTTGAAACAGCAGTGCGGTAAGCACATTCACGCCGAGAGCGCCCGCCATCTCGAAGCGTTCGATGCCGCCGCTGCAGGTGAGCCAGGTGGGCAGGGCCGGTTGGACCGGCGCCGGGAATATTCGCACCGAGCGCTGCTCACCCATTCCGTTCGGCAGCGAAATCGGCTCTCCCCGCCACAGCCGCCGCACGGTATCGATACCCGACCGGGTTATCTCGACCCGGTCGGCATAGTTGTGGCCGGCGAGCACGAAATCGTCGGCATTCCAGCCGGTGGCGAATGCCACGTCGACGCGTCCGTCGGACAGGTTGTCGACCACCGACCAGTCCTCGGCGACGCGCACCGGATTATGCAGCGGCAGAACAACACTGCCCGCCCGGATGCGGATCCGCCGGGTGCTCGCCGCCAGCGCGGCGCCGAGCACCGCCGGATTCGGGTACAGCCCGCCGAATTTGTGGAAATGCCGCTCAGGCACCCAGATGGCCTTGAATCCGTTGGCATCGGCGAAACGGGCGCTTTCCAGCAGCAGTCGGTAGCGCTCATCGGAATTCTGCTGTGCGTCGCTGGAGAAGAACAGCAAACTGAAATCCATGGGCCGACGGGACGACTCGGAATCGGCGCCGTTGCCCGCCCCGGCCAGTTCGGCGACATCGGCGAGGCTGAGGCCGTCGAAGATCTGTTCCGCGGTGATCTCCGTGCCGTACTGATCCTCCAGAATGGTCATCAGCTCGGCCGCTTTCACCGAATCGAGGCCGAGCGAGGTGAGCGGCGAGTGGGGGTCCACCGATTCGCGTTCCAGTCGCGCGGTGGCCCACTCGACAAAGTATTCCAGTACCGCGGGACGGGTCGTGGTTTCGGTCATATCGCGCTCTCCTCCAATGCCGCCGCTGACGAATATTCCGCACGCAAACGTTGCCGCTGAATTTTTCCGCTGGTTGTCTTCGGTACCTCACCTTTGCCGACGAATACGACCCGGTGTAGGCCGATCGCATGCTCGCGGCTCACGATGTCGCGAATCGAACCAGCCAATTCCGCCGCGCCGTCGTCGTCCAGCGGAGCATCGAGTTCCTGCACGACCATCACCCGGTCCTCGTTATCGATATTCGCCGCGAATACGGCGCAGCCACCGGGCCGCAGCATCGGATGGGCTGCCAGGATCGTCCGCTCGATATCCTGTGGGAATACATTGCGGCCGTGCACGATCATCAACTCCTTGATGCGCCCGGATATGTACAGCTCGCCGCCGCATACGAAGCCGAGATCGCCGGTCCGCAGATATTCGCGCCCGTCCGCGCCGGCGATCCGTGCCGCGAAAACTCGCTCGGTCTCGTCGGGTTTGTTCCAGTATCCGGCGGCGATACTTTCGCCGCGCAGCCATATTTCGCCGACCCGGTTCTCCGCGCACCGCGTCCTGGTGTCCCGGTCGACGATGGCGATATGTTCCGGATCGGCGGGACCCATGCCGAGTAGCTCTCGGCCGCACGGGTTTTCGGTCGCCACGCCGTGTTCGATATCCTCGGTCGAGAAGTATCGCGAACGCGCGCCCGAACGCAGCGGTCCACCGCTGACGTACAGGGTGGATTCGGCCAATCCGTAACAGGGCACGAAGCTTTCCGCGCGAAATCCGCTCACCGCGAAGGTTTCCGCGAACTTCCGCAGCGTATTCGGATCCACCGGTTCGGCGCCGACGAATGCGGCGGTCCAGCCGCTGAGATCGAGCCGCGCCGCATCGGCCTGGGATACCCGCTTCACACAGAGGCCGTAGGCCAGATTCGGGCCGCCCGCCATGACGTTGCCGCTCTCGGATATCGCGCGCAGCCAGGTGAGCGGGTCGCGCAGGAAGGTCATGGGCGCCATGAGGGTGCCGGGAATTCCGGCGAACATCGGCAGCAGTATTCCCTGTATGAGGCCCATATCGTGATATGGCGGCAGCCAGGAGACCGTGGAACTGTTCCTGGTGAGCTCGAAATTCCGCTCCATCAACCCGAGGTTGTGCATCAGATTCCGATGAAGTACCGCAACGCCTTTGGGGGCTCCGGTCGAACCCGAGGTGTATTGGAGAAAGGCGATATCGTCCGGCTCGGGGGGCGATTCGAGGCTCGTGCCACAATCCGGCTCCGGCCCGGCCGAACTGCTATCGATAATGCGAATATCGGCACCGAGCAGCCCATTGTCCACGGGTACCGCTGCCAGCGGCGCGATGGCCGCCACCACGCCGCTGTCCCGGATAATCGCCGCCAGGGTGGCCCGCTGATGCGCGGTGAACGGAAGGTGCGCGGGGACCGCGATCCGCCTGGCCGTCAAGCAGGCGAAAAACGCCTCGACGAATTCGGGGCCGGGTGGGCAGAGCAGCATGACGCGATCGCCGGGTGCGGTGACTTCCCGTACCCGCTGCGCCAACGGGGCCACCCGGTCCCACAGGTGGCGATAATCGACCTCCCGCTTCGCTTCCCGGTGGCCTGCGAATACATATGCGGTCCGGAGCGGGGTCTGCCGCGCGCGCAGTGACAGGATATCCACCAGCGTGCGTGGGCCATACGCAGATTGTTCGTCGACCATTGATACCTCCGCATCGGAAAAAGACAGAGCAAATCCGGTGTGCGAAAACGATTCTCGGCGATACGCCGATACATACGGCCGCGAACCGGTCGGTCAGTTCCGCCGTGCGGCCGTCAGAAAGCTACGATCTCGGTAGGCAATGCCGGGGGCGGGTACCGCATTCCGTCGACGACCACCCCGACGAATAGACCGATTCCGCTACGGTCGGCGCCTTCCTTCCCGTTACCCGCATGCGCCTGGCTCCTCCCGGATCCTCGGCCGCTGCGCCCGGCCGTCCGTTGCGTCGACCGGCCGGGCAGCGGCTACCCGAAATAGCTGCTAAAGGAATAGTTCAGGCCTCATCTTGGCAGAACCCGGCGGTCACACCGCGATATTCGATCATTACGGCCGATGTGTCGCCCCGTGACCGGGGTATTCGTCCCGGTCGGTCATCCAATTCCGGTATACCTCGCGGCGCGCCGGAAAAACCCGCCGACGGGCCGATCGGCGGCCGCACCAACACGTGCGTGACAGGGGTCCCAGCGGACCGGACATATCCGGCGACTCAGCTCGGCATTCCCAATTTGCTCTGGCCATCGCGAACAATCCCGCCCAAGAAATCCCGGAAACGCTCTTCCGGTGTGCCGAACGGGTTGTCGTTGATCAGATACGTCCAGGTCGAGGTGGGGCGTTTCAGGCCGAGCGCTTCGAGATCCGCACCGTCGTCGGTGATTTCGACCCGATCGAATGTCTCGGCCGAGCGCCGATATGCTTCCGGTAGGAATTCGCTGAATTCGGCGACCGCGATGCGGTGGAATTCGTCGATGGGGGTCTCCCGTCCCAAGGCGCGCAGGTGAATTCCCTCGCGCACATCGGCCAGGTATGCCAGATGTTCGCTCCAACAGCGGTCCAGGTGGTAGAGCACGATCGCCCTCGCGGTATCGCTCAGCGCTTCCGCCCCCGCCGTCTCCAGCAGTAGCTCGTATCGTTCCGAGCACAGTTCGCGCAGTCGCCGCGGCGCCTCGTCACCCGTCAGCACCTGATGGCGGTGGTCGAGGACGACCTCGCGCTGGATATTGATCAGGTTGTGGTAGCGCCAGGTGTCGCGGTGGATCTCGAGGTGCACACCCTCGGCGACCCGCTGGGCGTGTGCCATGGCCCGCCGGGCCCGCGCGGAGCGCACCCGCCCGTCCTCGCCGGCCTCGACCCGGCGCCGGGCATCCGGAAGGTGTACCAGCACATCGTCTTCCATGCTGGTGAAGAAGACCGAACTGCCGGGATCGCCCTGACGTCCGGAGCGGCCGCGCAGCTGATCGTCGAGCCTGCTCGTGTGGTAATGCCCCGAGCCGACCACACACAGCCCGCCGAGTTCGGCAACGCGCTCGCGGCCCGCGCCGTCCACCGAGCCGAGCCGAATATCGGTGCCGCGGCCCGCCATCTGCGTCGAAATCGTCACCCGCCCGAATTCGCCTGCGCGAGCGATGATTCCGGCCTCCTCGGCATCGTTCTTCGCATTGAGCACCACGCCGTCGATACCCGCCTCGGCCAGCATGCCCGCGATCAGCTCGGATTCGGCAACGCTCAAAGTGCCCAGCAGGACCGGTCTTCCGGTCTCGTGCACGGTGCGCACGTACTCGACGATCGCGGCCTGCTTCTGCGCCATGGTCGCGTACATCCGGTCGGGCTCGTCGTCGCGCACGCACGGCACGTTCATCGGGACGCGTCCGGTCTTCAGCCGGTAGAACTCCGCCAGCTGATCGGCGACGGCCACCGCGGTTCCGCTCATCCCGCACACCGTGCGATAGCGACCGATCAACGCCTGCACCAGGATCGAGTCGAGCACCTCGCCGGTCGGGCTGGCGGCGAGCCCTTCCTTGGCCTCCACCGCCGCCTGCAATCCGTCGGGCCAGCGCTGCAGCAGCGCCACCCGGCCGCGGGCGACATTGATCAGCTGCACCTTGCCATCGCGGACCAGGTAGTCGACATCGCGGTGCAGCAGCGCCCTGGCGTGCAGTGCGAGCTGTACCTTGGTGAGCAGTTCGGCGTGCGTGTCGGTGTACAGGTCGACGCCGCCGAGCCGGTGCTGGACCAGGTCGATTCCGGCGTCGGTGAGAAAGACGTTGCGCCGGTCGCCGTCGACCTCGTAGTGCTCCCCAGTGGTGAGCTCGCGCACGAGCCGGGCGAAGGTGATCTCGTTGCGCCCGCGGTCGACATCGCCCGCCAGCACCAGCGGCACCGTCGCCTCGTCGACCATCACCGAGTCGGCCTCGTCGACGATCACCACGTCCGGCGCGGGCAGCACCACCTCCGCGGGGTCCGTGCGCAACCGGTCGCGCAGCACGTCGAAACCGACCTCGCTCACCGACACGTAGGTCACGTCGCAGGTGTACGCCGCCCGCCGGTCCGCCCAGTCGGCCTGCTGATCCACCCAACCGACCGAGACGCCGAGCATCGCGTACAGGTCGCGCATCCATTCCGCGTCGCGGCGGGCCAGGTAGTCGTTCACCGACACCACGTGCACCCGCCTGCCCTGTAGCGCGAATCCGGCCGCGGCCAGTGCGCCGGTCAACGTTTTGCCCTCACCGGTCGCCATCTCGACGACGTATCCGTTGAGCAGCGCGACCACGCCGATCAGCTGGACGTCGAACGGTGTCTCGCCCAAGGTCCGGCGCGCCGCCTCCCGGCCGAGCGCGCACACCTCGGCGAACTCGTCCCGGTCGAACGGCCGGTCCGGCGTCGTGCGCAGCCGCTCGGCCGCCGCCGTCAGCTCGTCGTCGGACAGTGCGCGCAGCACGTCCGCGCGCTCGCCCGCCGCCGCGACCACCCGCCGGTAGCGCAGCACGTTCTCGGTGCCGGGCCGCTCGATGAGCCGCCGCACCCGCTGCCACACGCCATCGCCCCTACTGCCCATCGCCAGACCTGACCTCACCGCTGCGCAACAACTGACCGGATGTCCGAACATACCCTCGGCGACAGGCGGGTTCACCAAACGACCCCACTGGCGACGTCTCGACGCGCGCGCTGCACACCGCGGCGGCGTTCGGGCGCACCGACCGCCACGAACTCGCCGATCTCGGCCCGCTACCGCGGCTCGGCGACGTCGAGATCGGCGACATCCTGGTCCGGCGCTATCTGGACCCGCTGCACCGGACCGATACGCCCGAACTGTATCTCGATACGTTGCAGCACTACCTCGACAGCATCGAATCCACCGCGCGGCGATTGATCGTCCATCCCAACACCATTCGATACCGGATCGATCGGTACCATGCGCTCACCGGCGTCGACCTACGCAAACCCGCTGTCGCACTGGAACTTTGGTGGGCCCTGCAGCGGCATCGGCTGCAACGTCGCGCGGTCTTCGACCTGCCGCCGGACTGAGCGCGTTCACGGCAGGTTCAGCGACGTCCCGGTTCGTCGCGGCCGATCCGGCGCAGTTCCGAAGCCGTCCATGCCTGCCAGATCCGCATCTGGTCCTCGGTCGCCGGGCGTCGTCCGTTCGCCTCCATCGCCTCGATCGTCGCCATCGCCCGATCGATCGCCGCTTGCCGCTGCGGGGGCAGTGTCATGTTGCGCTCCAGCACTTTTCGCGTGATCGTCGCCCAATCCTCGGGGCTGATAGGCATCCGGATTCCTTCCGAGCTCGTCCAGGTGGATGTAGATCCGCGTATCGCCGGGCACGACCGATTCGACCCGGAAGCGGGTTCCCGGCGGGAAAACCACCTCATCGCGCTCATCACTCGCCCACGAAATATCCTTGCCGTGACGGGAATTGATGATCAGCTCGACATTTCCCGCCATCGCCGCCAGTTTGTCGCCACAGGAGAACCCGCTGTCGCGTACGACATTTCCGCTCCGGTACGCCTCCAGGAAGACATCCAACTCGGCCGGATCATCGATCCGCATCGACCGGTAGACCGTCCCGATGTGATCGGGCAGCTTGTTGTATGCGCCGACCAGCGTGCGGATCTCGATGTCGTACCTTTCGAGCAAGGATTCGTCGCCGCCTCGGGTGGCCTGATTCAGCAGGTTGTTGAACGAGGCGGACATATTTCGGCCGATGAGCTCTATTTCGGCATCGGAGACATTCACCAGCTCGGGGAACTCGTCGATTCGGGCCGCGCGGATATCCGCGTGCTCAGGTCCGATACCTCGGTTGCGCGCGTACTCCCACTCCATCATCGGGTCGTAATAGTCGGAATTGGCGTAGTACGACCTGGCCTCGAGGGGCAGCTTCAACCTGTTCTCGGCTGTGTCGGGCGGTGATTCGCGGTGATCCGAACCGGGCCGGTGATGCCGTGGGGAACCGGGTCGCGCACCATCCGGGATGCCGCCGAAATACGGTGCCGACACCATGAACGGAACCAGAACCGGCTGCGACGCTTCATGATTCGCACCGTCGGCCGCCTGCTCAGCTGCCGAATCCGCGCCCTCGGATCGTTCTGCGGCTGAGGTAGATTCGCCGTGCGCTGCCGACGGCACCACCGAAACGTTCTCGGAACGCCGCGGGTTGCCGGATTGCGGTATTTCCTGCCGCCCTGGTTGTGCCGCACCGAGCTCGGAACGCGGTGAACCCTCGTGCGTTGCGGTATACGACGCTTCGTTTCGCACCGGCATCGGAGGCGCCGCGACCTCTGTCCGCTGTGGTGCTGCAAAACTCGTTGGCACACCAGACGATTCGAATCCGGTTGTCGAGCGAGACGGGATATGACCTGTATCGAGGCGTTGCGGTACACCCGAATAGACCTGTGCGACAGGAGAGGACGGCTGAGGTGCGACAGGACTCGCCTCGACCCGTTGCGGCGTACCAGGTTGAGTCGGCGCGGAAGGTGTCTCGACGCCACTCGACAGCCGCACCGGGACAGGACCAGAGTCCGTACGTTGCGGTGCATTCGAAGGGGCTTGCGTCGGCACATCAGACCTCGTCGGCAGACCGGTCAGGGCCGGACCGGAGTCCGTTCGCAGCGGCGCACCCGAATGCGACGTCACGACAGGTACTTCCGAACCAGACGTCACACGACCCGGACCCGAACCGACGTCACTGCGCTGCGACACACCCGAATGCGACGACGCGGCAGGCGATTCCGATCCAGATGGCAGCCGAGCCGGAGCGGAAATCGTGTCGTGTCGCGCTGGCGCGCTGGGGTTCGCCGGTGCCGTGGGTGTTTCAGATCCGGCCGCCACCCTCACCGGAGCGGCATCTGGTCGCTGCGACGAGCCTGGGGTCGCCGGTGCGACAGGCGAATCCGGCACACGAGCCGGAACCGGGGCAACGTCGGCTCGCGGCGGGGTGGTGGGACTCGTTGGTGTGGTTGGTGTTTCGGTTCTTGGCATACTGGCTGGCGCTGCGACCATATCCGTTCGCTGTGGCGTGCCGGAATTCGTCGGCGCGGCGGGCGAATCGGCTCCCGATGACAGCCTGGCCTGTACGGGGATGGCGTCAGTGCGCTGGGGAGCGCTGGTCTGTATCGGCGCGGGCGCGTCGGTTGACGGACGGGCCTGGACAGGGGCGGCTTCCGTACGTTGCGGTACGCCGGTCTGCGTTGGCACAGGCGCGTCGGTTGACGGGCGGTGAGATACCGCAGGGTTGCCGTCTGTCGTTTGAGGGGTGCCGGGATGGGTTGGGGTGGTTGTTATTTCGGAGCGCGCCGGGGTGGGGTGGATGATGGGCTGACTCGGGGTGCTCGGTTGGGTCGGAGTGCTCGGCTGAACCGGAACGCTCGGCTGGACCGGCACACTCGGCTGGGGCGGGGTAGTCGGCTGACCTGGGCTACTGGGGTGACTCGGAACGCTCGGCTGGGCCGGAAGGCTCGGCTGCGCCGGAACGCTGGGCTGGGCCGGGGTAGTCGACTGAACCGGGAGGCTCGACTGACCCGGAGCACTCGGCTGAACCGGACTGCTCGGCTGACCAGGGACATTCGGCTGCGCCGGAGTAGTTGGCTGAACCGGGCTGCTCGGCTCAGCCGGAACACTCGGCTGGGGCGGGGTAGTCGGCTGACCCGAGCTACTCGGGTGACCTGGAACGCTCGGCTGCGCCGGGGTCGTCGGCTGAACCGGGCTGCTCGACTGAGCCGGAACACTCGACTGACCCAGAGCACTCGGCTGAACCGGACTGCTCGGCTGACCAGGGACATTCGGCTGCGCCGGGGTAGTCGGTTGAACCGGGCTGCTCGGCTGAACCGGAACACTCGACTGGGGCGGGGTAGTCGGCTGACCCGAGCTACTCGGGTGACCTGGAACGCTCGGCTGCGCCGGGGCGCTGGGCTGGGCCGGGGTCGTCGGCTGAACCGGGAGGCTCGACTGAGCCGGAACACTCGGCTGCACTGGGGTAGTCGGCTGGCCCGGGGCGCTCGACTGGCCCGGAACGCTCGGCTGACCCGGATTGCTCGACTGAACCAAGATGCTCGGCTGAGCCGGGACGCTCGGCTGCGTCGGGGTAGTCGGCTGAGCCGGGGTACTCAGGTGACCCGGAACGCTCGGCTGCACTGGAACACTCGGCTGGACCGGGGTAGTCGACTGACCCGGAACACTCGGCTGAATCAAGATGCTCGGCTGAGCCGGGGTAGCCGGGTGACCCGGAACGCTCGGCTGCGTCGGGACGCTCGGTTGGGTCGGGACGCTCGGTTGGGTCGGGACGCTCGGTTGGGTCGGGGTAGTCGGCTGTGCCGGGGTGCTCGGCTGGACCGGAGTACTCGGCTGGACCGGAGTACTCGGCTGGACCGGAGTACTCGGCTGGACCGGAGTACTCGGCTGGACCGGAGTACTCGGCTGGACCAGAGTACTCGGCTGGACCGGAGCGCTCGGCTGAGCCGGGACGCTCGGGTGACCCGGGCTGCTCGGGTGCCCCGGAACGCCCGGCTGCGTCGGGACGCTCGGTTGGGTCGGGGTAGTCGGCTGTGCCGGGGTGCTCGGCTGCGCCGGGACGCTCGGTTGGACCGGGGTACTCGGCTGAACCGGGACGCTCGGGTGACTCGGGCTGCTCGGCTGAACCGGAACACTCGGTTGTGGTGTTGCGACGCTTGGGCGTTGGGCTGGGTCGGGGCTTGGGGGTGAGGGTGGGTTCGGGCTGGTGGGTGTCGGATTGTTTTGCCGTGGTGTGGGTTCCGTGGTTGTCGGGTGTTGGGTTGGTGGGGTTTCCTGGTGCGGTTGGGGGTGGTCGGGGTGGGGTGCCGCGTTGTGTTTCGGCGGTGGTGGGGGCGTCGTGTGCAGTGGGCTGTGTGCTGGTCGGTGCGGAGTCGGCCGGTGTGTTCGTGCTCGTCGGGTGGACGACTTCCGGCAGGTCCAGCGATCCGTATCTGGTTGTGTCCGGGCCAGTGGACTGGTTTGCCGGATTCACCGGCGTGTCCTGGAGTGGCTTGGTTTCGGGAACGGATTGGTTCACGGTGGCGGTGGGGTGATCGGGTGTCGTCGATATGCGGCTGGTGGCGACGAGCTTCTCCGGCGGTGTATCAGTGTCCGCCCCGTGCTGGCCAGTTGAATCGTGCTGCGCCGCAGTGGTTTCCGTGTCGGATACGGTGCGTTCCGTAGACGGCTTCGCGCCGGTGAGATTTTCGGTGCGGCTCGCCGACATCACGTCGCCCGCGACCATCGACGCGGACTTGTCCGCGGGACGAACCGTGGACGAGGTGTCGGCGACGGCGTCGATATCAGTGGTCAAGGCGCTCGATCCGAGGCGCTGCCAGTCGTCGTTCGAGATGCCGCCGGCTACCGTGCGGGACTGCATGCGTTGGACGAGTTCACGCATCGCCATCTTGATGGTGACCTGGGTGGCCTTTCGGGCCGCCTCCGCCGCCGCGGACAGCTTCTCCGACTGTGACAGCGCCGCCGACGCCTGTGTGGCGAAACTGGTGAGCACACCGATGATCACCAGTTTGGTGTGCTCGATATCGCTGGCGCCATCCCCCAGGTTCTCGCTGAGCGCATGGCCTTTTTCGACGAGACTGTGCAACGCGCCCTGATCGCCCCCGATCCGTTTCCAGTATTCGGCCAACCCGTCGTGGGTCTTGCCCTCGCTGAGCGCGGCGAACACATCGCGCATCAGCCGCTCGGAATCGGTTTCGCTGCCGTCGAGCGCGGTGGCCATCTCCTGCCAGGCCGCCGCGGCGCGCCGCATCGCGGTCTCGTCGCCCTGCGGCCAATCCCCCTCTTCGACAACCAGTTTCGCAGCAGAGCGCAGGGAGTCTGGAATCTCGATACCCATATCAGGTCGCGAGCCCGTTGGTCGCGGCGGCGTTGACGGCATCCCGCGACTGCATGCCGTCGGCGACTTTCACAACGGCCGCACCGAGTTTCGTGAATACACCGGCCAGGCCATCGATACTTTTCAATCCGGCTTCGGCGGCCTGCTCATAGTTTTTCGCGAACGCCTGCCCCGCCGCATCGGTACCCCAGCATTCGCCTCCGGCGTCGAGCGTCTGCCGCAGTTTCGTCAGCGCGGCCGCGACCGTGCTGGCGGCATCGTCGAAGCGAGAACTGGTGCGCCGCAAGGCTTCCGGATCGACGTCGAGGCTGGTCATCGTACGTCCCTCAGGTATGAACCGGTGCGGTAGTACTCGTCCTCATCGATGACCTGCGGCTGCGGCTGCGAACTATCCGGCAGCATCTCCTGGAAGAGTTCCTTGATCCCGGGAGCGCCGGGCACCAGGTCGGGCAGGTCGGGCGCCGCGTCCGCGATATCCGTGCTCGCCGCGAACGCGGCCCGGGACCGCTCCTCGGCCAGCGCCGCGGCCGCTCGCGCCGCCCGGGCTATTGCCCGGCCCAGCTTTTCCGGCGTCGAACGCTTGAACGCCTCCGGAACCAGATGGACCTCCTTCGGCACCCCGGACGCATCGCACACCACCCGCACCAGCCGGTCCGGCGACCAGGCCTCCGCCGTCATCGCCGCCACCCGCGCCCTGGCCTCGGCGATTTCGCGCCGCTGTTGCTCGAACTGCGCCAGCAGCACCTGAATCCGGTCGCCCAATACCTCGTTGCGCGCCTCCGACGCGCCCCTTGCGCTGGCGTCCATCCGTGCCCCCGTTCCGAGAGATCCGTCAACCTATACCGACGCAACCGAACCGCAATCGGTTCCATCGAATTCACCGCGGCTCGCCCGCCCGCGATTCGCGCACAGCGATCCCGCGCATGCGATTGGTTACGCGAGAAACTGAAAGCTACGCGGGAACAACGCGGGTGGGACCGCAGCGCCGCATACCAACGCGCCACGCGGTCAGGCCGAGGCGAACCCGTCGTCGTAGTAGCGCAACCCATCAGCGAGCCCGTCGATCCGACGTTCACGCACAGTAATTGGCCTCCCACGCCGACTTAGGACCGCACCACCGCATGCCAATACGCCACGCGGCCAAGCCAGCGCGATCCCCGTCGTCGTAGTAGCGCAACCCAACGACGAGCCCGTCGGTTCGAAGTCCGCCCACAGCAATTCGCTTCACGCGCTTGAGACCGCAGCGCCGCATGCCAATACGCCACGCGGCCCGGCCAGTGCGATTCCGTCGTCGTAGTAGCGCAACCCATCAGCGAGCCCGTCGATTTCGAAGTCCGCACACAGCAATTCGCTTCCCGCGCTGACTATTGCACCCACGAGAAGCCGAAAGACACGCGCGAACAACGTAATCCGCTACAGATCAGCGGACCGGCAGCTCCACCGTCACGCGCAGCCCGCCCCCGCCCCGCGCGTTGAGAGCGAGTGTCCCATCGTGTGCTTGAACGATACTTTTGACGATGGCCAACCCGAGGCCCACACCCGCATGATCGCCGCGGATGCGTTCGGTGCCGCGCCGGAACGGTTCGGTGAGCGTGGCGACGAGTCCCGCGGCGAGTTCCTCTCCGGTGTTTTCGATGGTCAGCAGGACGGATCCGGGTCCGATGGCGGTGTCGACCCGCACGCGGCCGTGTTCGGGAAGGTTGTGGACGATGGCATTGTGCAGAAGATTCATCGTCATCTGCAGTAGGAGTGCGGGTGAACCGACGGCGGGGCAGATGGATCCGGAGGTTTCGATGGTGACGCCGTGCTTCTCCGCCAGCGGGAGCAGCGTTTCGGCGGCTTCCTCCGCCATGAGGGACAGGTCGACGCGCTCCCGGGCGAATGACCGCTGGTCGGCGCGGCTGAGCAGGAGCAATGCCTCGGTGAGTTCGATCGCTCGCGCGTTGACGGCGCGGAGCCGCTCGATGAGTTCGTCGCTGTCGCGCTTCGGATCTCGACGGGCGACGTCCAGCAGGGTTCGGGTGATCGCCAGCGGGGTGCGCAGTTCGTGGGAAGCGTTGGCCGCGAACCTGCGCTGTTCGGCGACATGGGCTTCCAGTTTTTCGAGCATGGCGTCGAAACTGTCGGCGAGTTCACGGAATTCGTCGCCGCGGCCCGGCAGCCGGATCCGATGCGAGAGCGACCCGTCGGCGGTCATCCGGGTGGCCTCCGTGATACGGGTCAGCGGGGCGAGCATGCGCCCGGCGAGAATCCACCCGCCAACGAGCCCGAACATCAGCAGGAACACCAGCGCGACCGCCACCGCCGTGCCGAATACGCTCGGTCCGAAGTTGGTCGGGTCGAAGACGCGCCGGATATTGGCGAGGTGCGGAACGAGATTGCCGGCGGGCACGCCCCGCAGCAGGAACGCCCACACCGCGGCGAGCAGCAAAACGCCTGCGAGCATGAGGAATCCGGCGTAGCTGAGGGTCAGTTTGAGCCGAACGCTCAACCCGGGCGCCCTAGCCACGAACCGCGCGCTCGGTGTCGATGCGGTAGCCGACGCCCGCGACGGTGGCGATGATCCAGGGTTCGCCGAGGCGTTTGCGCAGTGCCGAGACCGTGATGCGCACGGCGTTGGTGAACGGGTCGGCGTTCTCATCCCACGCCCGCTCCAGGAGTTCCTCGGCGCTGACGACTCCCCCTTCCGCCGCCATCAGGACTTCCAGCACCGCGAACTGTTTGCGGGTGAGCGCGACGTAGCGGCCGTCGCGGTAGACCTCGCGGCGGAACGGGTCCAGCCGCAGGCCCGCGATCTCCCGCACCGGCGGCCTGCGGTGACCGCGCCTGCGGTCGAGAGCTCGCAACCGCAGCACGAGTTCGCGGAGTTCGAACGGTTTGGTGAGGTAGTCGTCGGCGCCGAGTTCGAATCCGGATGCCTTGTCGTCGAGCCGGTCCGCGGCGGTGAGCATCAGGATCGGCATACCGCTGCCGGAGGCGACGACGTGTTCGGCGATCTCGTCACCGGAGGGTCCGGGAATGTCGCGGTCGAGGACGGCGATGTCGTAGGCGTTGACGCTCAGTAGTTCCAGTGCGGTGTCGCCGTCACCGGCGATATCGGCCGCGATCGCTTCCAGACGCAGGCCATCGCGAATGGCCTCCGCCATATAGGGTTCGTCCTCGACAACCAAGACTCGCATATCCGGATGCTACGAGCGCGCGCATATCGTCGGCATACCGAAAATCACATACGGGCCGGCAACACCGCATTGCCTTGACTGGCCGCATGAGTCAGACAACTCGCAGGCCCACCGGCGTGGTCGCGACCATCATCAAAACCCGCACCTACCGCTCGTCATGGATACCCTTGCGCGGCAATAGGATTGCCGTGGCGGACGGCGCGATCCCCCGCGGCGTCACGGTGTTCGACAACGAATATCCCGCCATAGCCAACCTCAATCCGGCGCTGCTGCGCGCCCTGCGCGAGGCGGCGACCGACGCGGGCATCCAGTTCTACGTCAACAGCGGATGGCGTTCTCCGGCCTACCAGAATCGACTTCGTCGTGCGGCGGTCGCGAGGTACGGCTCCGAGGCCGAAGCCGCCCGGTGGGTCGCCACCGCCGACGCATCCGCGCACGTATCCGGCGATGCGGTCGATCTCGGCTTCGACGCCAGGGTGTGGCTATCCGAGCACGGCGCAGGCTACGGACTGTGCCAGATCTATCGCAACGAGCCCTGGCACTACGAATTTCGCCCGGAAGCGAGCGAATGTGGTTGCCCTCCCATGTATCCCGACCCCGCACACGATCCGAGGATGCGAAAGTGACCGGCGCGTCGTTGGCCGAAGCCCGAGCCGCCGAGGTGACGCTCGTTCCGGCGCGGCGGAAACCGTTCACCCGCATCGCTTTCCGATTCTGTTTCCTGTACTTCGGCTTGTTCTGCCTACTCACTCCGCCGATCGTGTTCGTGTTCACCGGATGGTTCGGCCGCCGGCTCGGGCAGGGCGCGTCGCTCTGGCCCATCCGGAAAGCGCAGCCCGCCCTGAATTGGGTGAGCCGGCACGTATTCGGCGTTACCGCGCAGCTGTATTCGAACGGTGTCGGTGATCAGACCATCTTCTGGGTGCTGCTGTTCTGCATCCTGGTGGTGGCGGTGACGGGGGCCGCGGTGTGGTCGATACTGGACCGGCGCCGCACGCAATATCGCACGCTCACGGGCTGGTTTCTGCTCGGCATCCGGCTGTCGCTGGCCGGTCAGATGCTGAGTTTCGGCTTCGCCAAAGCGATTCCGACCCAGATGCCGCAGCCGTCGCTGACCAGGCTGCTCACCCCGTACGGTGATTTCACCCCGATGGCCGTGCTGTGGTCGCAGGTAGGTGTTTCGCGACCGTACGAAATGCTGCTCGGCGCCGCGGAAATCACCGCGGCGATCCTGCTCTTCATTCCGCGAGCCGCACTGCTCGGCGCGCTGCTGGCCATGATCGATACGCTTCAAATCTTCGTGCTGAACATGACCTTCGATGTGCCGGAAAAGATTTCGTCCTCGCACTTGCTGCTGATGTCACTTCTGCTGTTGGCACCCGAAGCACGACGGCTGACGCGAGTACTGCTGTTGAACCGCACCACCGGCCCTTCCGACGTCCCGTATCCGTTCCATGCCAAGAGATCCCGGCGTATCGCGGCGCTGGCGCAGGCGGCGCTCGCCATCTGGACCACGGTGGCGCTGGTGCAGGGCGGTTGGCACGCGTGGCGTACCGGTGGACCCGACCGCCCCAAACCTCCGCTGTACGGCATCTGGTCGGTATCGGAGTACACCCGCGACGGCCAACCGGCGCCACCACTCACCACCGACGAAACCCGTTGGAAAAAGGTTGTTTTCGACTATCCCCAGGTAATCACCTACCAGCGGATGGACGACACCCTGGTAACCGTCGACGTCGACGTCGCCGACCATCGAATCCGGCTCACCGCAGGAACACCGCCGACCACGTCGGGTACATTGCTATTCCAGCAACCGGCACCGGAAAAGGCCGTGCTCACAGGCGAATTGGACGGCCACCGGGTGACGATCACCCTCGACCGAATCGACCCCGACACCTTCCCCCAACGAAGCACCGGATTCCACTGGGTACAGAACCGCCCGAACCTTTGATGATTCGCGCACAGCGATCAGCTTCCAGCGCATGCTGACCTGCAGAGTTGTTACCGCCCGAACAGTGGCCGGAGGCCGCGCCCGGTGCCCGCGTCCACCGGTGTTGTTCTTCGATGAGATCGACGCATTGCGGACCTGGAGGTCAGATATCGCCGTTGGTGCGGCCGATGAACTGATCGGACCATTTGCGCTTCATGCGCAGACTGGCCTGGTTCACCTTGTCTCGCAGAAAACCCATGGGGCGTCGGATATCGATGATCAAGACGATTCTGTCTTCGTCACTTTCATTGCTCACCTCGTGTTCGAAGGTATCGTCGATCAGCACGCTCTCACGCTCGCGCCAGGTGTGATATTCGGTGTCCACCCGCAGTCTGGGTGGGTTGGTGGACGGCACCTTGAGCGCCAGGTGATATCGAAGGATTCCGGCGTACGGACCATTGTGTGCATTGAGTTTGACTCCGGGTTCGAGGATCGAAATGAACGCGTTCACCACACACGGTGTACGTTCGGCGAACGAGACGATGGTCGGACAGTCCTGGTATGCCTTGGGATTCGGCACCCCGAGCATGTAGGCGTAGTACAGCCGCCAGTCGTCGGAGACCTCTGCCGCCCGGACCGGATCGATATCACGATATTGGGGCAGATTACGTCGGGCGATGAGTTCGGTCACCTCCGTTTTGATCTGGTCGAATTGCGATTCCAGCTGTCGCGCTTCCGGAAAGAGTTTGTACGGCGACATGATCCGGAACCGATGTTCCTTTCCGCTGGCGCGCAGGAAATAACTGTTGATCGCATTGCGGATCAAGGGTTGGTTGAGGCTGAGCGAACCTCTCATGGATCTGCTTCCTTATGTGTTGGTCGGGGTTCTGTCTGGTAATCGAGGGGCCATCAGTCGTCGTGCCGCCAGACCGCTGAGGACGATCAGCACGCCCCACGTCACGATCACGGCCCGTACCGTCATGAGCAGGGTCAGCGCGCCGAGGCCGAGCGCGACGCCGAACCAGAGTGCCGAAAGCACGAGTTGGGACATCGCCAGGATCCGGCCGGTGTGTTCGGGCGGGGCTTCGGCTTGGACATGTGCCCGGAACAGGACGAGCGAGCCGAGTGCCGCACCGCCGACCAGTCCGGCGAATACGAGGGACCAGGGCAGGTTGCGGGCAGTCGCGAGCAGGGCCATGGCCCCGCCGGTGAGCAGCAGGGAACCGGCGAGATTTCGGTGGTTCTCCTGGAGGTTCGGCAATCTGACGCACAACACGCTCGCGACGAATGCGCCAACCCCCCACGCGGCGTCGATGAGGCCGTAATCGGTTGCGCCCAAGTGGTTGTCATTCTTGACGAACGCCGGCAGTACGGCGTTGATGCCGGAGATCAGGCTGCCAGGCACCGCGACGAACAGGGTGGTCCAGAGCAGCAATCGGTGTTCGCGCAGGAAACCCCATGCTTCGGCCATGTCGCGAAAGAGGAATCCACCGGATCGTTTGGTCGATGGACGTTGCAGGTGCGGCAGGCGCAGGGCCAGCAGCGCGGCGACGATCACCACCCGTCCCGCGAGGCCGAACAGCAGCGAGTTCGCCGCGCCGACGGCCGGGATCGCCAGCCCGCCCAGCGCCGCGCCGATGAATACGCCCACCTGGGATGCCGCTTGCCATAACCCGTTGGCGCGCAACAGGTTTGTTCGGTCGAAAAGTTGTGGCAGCAACGCGCTGTAGCTGGCCGCCGACAGCGAGTAAAGTCCGCTGACCCAGGCGCTGACCGCGAGTACCTGCCAGATTCGCACCTCATCGAAAGCCGCGAGCAATGGGAGAAGGCCCACCGGGAGGATCCGCCCCGCTTCAGTGGCGACGGTGACCGCGCGGCGCGAGAACCGGTCGATGAGCGGGCCGCCGAAGAATGCGGCGGGAACGCCCGCGCCCGCACTGAGTGCCGCCATGATCGCGAGCGTCATCGGCGTACCGCCGACAACGATCACCAGCCACGCGAGTACGACGAGGTCGAGGCCGGTGCACAGGGTGGATAGAGTTCGAGCGCCGAGCAGGAGCCGGAACGTCGGGTTGCGAAGCATCACATGGCCGTTCCGGTCTGCTGGATGTGCTCGAAGAAATCGGCGAGTTCCGGTGGACACGTCGGGCCGAGGTCTGCGCGCAGGCGCTGAGCGGCGGCACGGTTGTGGTGGACGGTATCTTTCCGGGTCCAGCCCGATGGCGGGCGGAGCAGTATCGACCACACCGGGACTGCCTTGCCGCCGCGGAGTAGTTTCTGGCGATATCCGGCAACCCCGAGGTCGAGTTCACGCAGGCCGCGCCGCAGACAGTAACGGAGGGGTTCGTGGATCATCAGGTTGAAGTACTCGGCGTATCGACCGGTCCGGTCGTAGTCGAGGCCGGCGGAACGACCGATCAACGTGGTGCCGTGCTCGATGCACGACAGGGATCCGATCGCCCGGCCCTCATGGCGGCAGATGAAGGCGAATAACGCATCCCCGAACACCGACCTGATCTGTCGATAGCGTTCGACGAATTGTCGTGTATCGCCGTAGGTGTTGTGTCGCCGCTGTGTTTTTTCCTGTAATCCGGCGATTTCTTCGATATTGGCTTCGGTGATGGGTTCGACGGTGATGACGCGGCCACCCCGGCTCAGCAGTCGACGTTCCCATCGCACCCGGTCGCGGTCTCGTTTGCGCAGTGTGTTTTCGTAGTCGGCCTCCGGCACAGCAGGCACCGGTACCGACACCCGCACCGAGGTCAGCAGTGCCGGTCGGCTCGGCCACTCGGCGCGCAGCCGGGCCACATCCGATCCGGTGAGATGGGGTATGAAGACGGTGCCGGTCGCTGTCGCGGTTACCCGGTCGCTGGCGGCGGTCCATGCGGCCAGATCCCCTGACACGGCCGGTGCCGTGCCATAGCCGGAGGCGCTACCGACGACCGTCACCGGCTCCCAGCGGCGTACGGCGGGATCGGAAACGCTGTCGACACCACCGAAAAGCGTTCCGGGATGTAGATGTGAGTTGCCGGGCCCACCGTCGTACCGGAATACGGGTACTACCGCGCGAAGTGCTCCGCGACGGTCCCGCGCGATCAGGACACTCTCCCGCGCACCGTTCTGCCCCAGCATTGCCAGATTCCACGAGCGGGAGGAATAGAAGCCGATTCCGGTCGCCGGAACCAGGTGGTCCCACTCGACGGGGGACTCGGCCAGTCCGCATTCGGTGATGTCGAACAGGCCACCGGTGTCGAGGCCGCCTGCCATGATGTGCGTGTTCACGCGACAGGCCCGGTCATTGCGATCTGGTACCGGGGAACCAGACCCATCTTCTGTTTGAACGGCTCGTTGAGACGCCCGCACTCGGCGACTTCGACGCCGCTCGCCCACATCAGCTGCAGCATGTCCCACCACATTCGGTAGTACGGGCTGAACTTGATATCCGGGCGGTCACGCCGGTATCCAGCGGCCCAATACTGCAGCCGGGTTTTCTCCAGGAACGACACCCCGACCGACAGGGTTGCGCCGTCGCGGTCGCGGACTTCGAGTACCCGGACGGGTTCGCCCAGCTCGTGTAGGAATGCCGCGAGTTTCGGTGGGTCGTAGTACTTGGGGGAACCGGCTCTGGTCGCGGTGGCGGCCACGAACTCCATCAATGCCGATAAACCCGGGTAGTCGGCGCGGTGCACCAGACTTTGTGCGCCGTGTTCTTCGGCTCGGCGAAGCTGACGACCGAACTCCCGCCGCGCGGAGCCGTGCAGCGATGCCAGATATGTCGGGCGGTCGGGGGCGAGTTCGCGAGGCAGGACCCAGCGCGGCACCAGCACCTTCTGCTCGAACCCATGTATCGCCAGGGACCGGACGGGCTCCGCGCCTTCTTCCACGTTGATGAACCCCCACTGCGCGCACCCGGCTTCCGCGGCCTGCCTGCCGAATGCCTCCCCTAGTACCCGCAGGGACTCTTCGTCGCGGGCAAGCACACGCGCGCCCGGACAATGCCACATGGGAGAAAGGAAGGCCGATCCGTTCTCTCCCAGTCCCAACAGACTGAGCGGGTCGCCCTGGATGTACGCGGGTGCGGCGGCGCACAGCCTGCCCTGGCTATCACGGACTTCCAGATAGCGTGGCCGCGCGATGCTCTGGACCGGATAGTGTTCGTATGCCCGCATGAATCCGGTGGTATGGAATACCGGCGCGTCCAGGTCTTCGGCCAACTCGTCCCAGTCGGGCCCCAGGTCGTCGGCCGTGTGGAGCACCCGGACCTCCAGTCGTCCGGCGACCTTTTCGTCCAGTCGGTAGTTATGCATCACGTAACTCCTTCGCTCGGTTCCCGCATGGACCACTGCGTGCGAGAAGCAGGTCTCCCACCGCCGCGGCGACCAGCGCCGGATCGAGCACGATGGGTGTGCCGCTGATCCTGTTGGACGCCAAGCCCTCGGCGACCACGGTTTCGACCAGCTCCGTGCCGCTGTCGCTCGGGCAGCGCGTCGGGAGGCCGCGCGCGACGAGGAGGTCTTGGATCACCCGACCCAGCTCCCGGCCATCCGCCCCGAACAGTCGTCGCAGCGTCGTGATAGCGGAGGCGACAGCGGCGGGCCCTCGTGCGTCGGCGAGATCACCTGGTTCCGCCGCCTCGACCATGGTTGCCAACCAGGTCAGGTTCAACGCGCAGGCGTGACCGTGCCGCACATCCAAATGCGAGGTGAGCGGATAGGCCAGCGCGTGCGCGGCCGTGGTGCGGGTGAGGTCGATGGCCCGTCCGGCAAGTATCGCGGCTTCGCTGAGCCGATCACGCTCGGTCCGCGACGGCACCGGGTCCGCATCGCGCAGGATCGGTATCAGCAGAGTCAACGCCGCCACCGCGTGCGTGCGCGACACCGGGGTCGACCGGGTCGACCACAGCGATTCCACCGCATGTGCCAGGGCGTCGAACGCGCAACTCCATGTTTGCGCCGGCCCGCAGCCATCCGTCAACGCCGGATCGACCAGCGCGGCATCGGCCTTTATCCCAGGGCTGTCGAGCGAGAATTTGCGACTCCCCCGGTATAGAGCGGCGAACTGGGTCACCTCGCTGCCAGGTCCTGCCGTCGTCGGCACGAGTACCAGCCGCGCGTCCGCCAGCGGTGCGCTCCTGCCGTCGAGAACATCTGCGGCCGCGGACTGTTCGGTGGGCAGGGCCCGCGCCGCCTTCGCCACATCCAACGCCGAGCCGCCGCCGATACCGAGCACGAGCCGGGCACCGCACTCGTGCCGCGCCCGCGCCGCCGCCAGCGCCTGTTCGAAGGTCGGATTCGGACGGAACTGGGAGAACAACCGTGCCCGCGCAGGCAGCACGCGATCCAGCCTGAGCCGATTCACCGTCCCGGCGCTCGCGACGACAAAGACACTTCGCGAGTCCCATTCGGCGATTTCGGCAAGCCTGTCGAATGTGCCCCTGCCGGTGAGGACCGTGCTCGTCATGATCGGAGCGTCCTTCCGACAGCGCTGCGGAACCGCTCGGCGATGACGTCGAGTCCGATTTCCGCCGTCGCCCTCGGGTGCACATCGCCCGGCGTCGGAACCACTCTCAGCACACACAGCACCGGTCCGGACGACTTCAATGCGCTCTCGAGAGTTCCGGCGAGCGACTCCTCGGTCGCACATTCCAGCACCGTGCGATAACCGAGACCGGTGCCGAGCGCGGACCAGTCCAAGCCGCTCGAAGTGGAGCGTTGGCAGCCCGTCGACTCGTAACAGCCGTTGTCGACGACGATATGCACCAGGTTGTCCGCACCGGCCGCGGCGACGGTGGATCCGGTGCCCAGGTGCATCAGGAACGCACCGTCGCCGTCCAACACCACCACGCTCTGGTGGGGCCGAGCAGTCGCCAACCCGAGCCCGATCGCGGCGGCATGCCCCATGGAACCTTGCATGTACAGGGTTTCGGGCCGATCCCGTTCGTGATGCGCCTGCCGTGACAGGTATCCGGTGGTGGTGACGAGCAGTTGCCCGGTCAACTGATCGAGTAGTTCCGAGACGACCTTGGCGCGGGTCAGGTCCGCGGCGGCAATCGGCCCGGCCGCGGGCGATGCGCCGAGATATGGTCCGATCGATCCTCTGGGTATCAACAAGAAGAACGGGTCGTTGTCGGCGTGCGCCCGCGCCGCCTCCGCCAGTGCCGCGCCGAGACCGTTCGGCCGGAGTACCGCGTGCGCGATGCCCAGCTCGGTCAGCAGCGCCTCGGTGCTCGAGCCCATCACCGCGTGTTGGGGTTCGTCGCCTGACGGATCAGGCCAGCCGCGCAAGGTCATCACCACCAGCACCGGGATCCGGTAGGGCAGGACCAGGGAGGTGAGCGGATTGACCAGGTTGCCGAATCCCGAGTTCTGGCACAGGATCGCGGCATGCTCGCCGCCCAATTCCCAGCCTGCGGCGAGCGCCAGCGCCGCACCCTCCGACGCGGCGGGTATCAGGTCTCCGGCACGGTCGAACAGTGTCCACGGTCCGGCGAGGTGGCCGCACGGCACGCCGGTCACCCGCCGTACCCCCGACGCGCGCAGCGCGGCAACGAGTTCCGCTGCGGGCAGCGCGCTACTCACCGCCGGTTGCCCAGCCACTGGTTCATCCCCGACAACTCGAAAATATCCTTCACCGTGGCGATATTCGACTCGATCGCGGTCGTCGACCCGTCGGCCAGCACGGTCGCCCAGGTGTCGCGCACCGCGCGTACCGTCGCTCGCATTCCCTGGTTCGCATAGATCACCATGGCGACTCCGGCGCTCCTCGCCTCCTCTACCGAGAACCGCACATAGGTCGTCGGCACAATGACGACGGGTGCCCGGCGTTGCCAGCGGTCCATGAACGAGATCACTTCCGCCGACTCGACCGCCTTGGAGTGCACCAAAACCGCGTCCGCGCCGACGTCGACATAGTGATGGCATCGGCGCAGTGCCTCGTCGACACCGAGGTCGCAGATGAAGGCTTCGGTCCTGGCCATCAACACGGTGTCCAGATGTCGTTGTGCGTCCTTGGCAGCTCGCAGCTTCACGCCGAATTCCTCGGCGCCGAGGAGTTCCTGCCCCGAATCGACGAAACTGTTCCGTTTGGGGAAGACCTTGTCCTCGATGCAGATGGCCGCGATTCCGGCGGCTTCGTAGCGCATCATGGTGAACGCGGCGTTCCGGTCGTTGCCGAACCCGGTGTCGCAGTCGGCTATCACGGGTAAGGCCACCGCTCGCTGGATCGTCTCCGCGGCGGCCAGGAACTCACCCATGCCGAGCAGACTGATGTCCGGCAGACCGTGCGCCGCGGAGATTTCCAGCCCAGAAGCCCAAACCGCGTCGAAGCCCGCCTCGGCGACCAGCCGGGCAGTGAGCCCGTCATGGGCGCCCGCCACCCGCAGCAACCTGCCTTCGGCGAACGCCTGCCGCAGCACTGCGCCCCGGGTGCCCGGTGCCTCGATGATTTCCGCGAAATTCTCCGTCATGGTTCCCCCTGATCACTCTTGATGTCCGTTTTCGTTTCCACTGCCCGCAAGAACACCGCCAGGCGGCGAGCGGCCTCCGACAGCACCTCCGGCGGCACCGCCACGCACATCCGGAGGTGGCCCGGTAACCCGAAGGTCGAACCGGCGCGCAGCCGGACTCCGGCCTGCTCGGCCAGTACCGCGCACAGCAGCCGGTCATCGCCCCACTCGGGCCGTGCCGCCGCGAGCGCGGACGCGTCGAGGCACAGGTAAATCCCACCGCGCGGGCGGAGCACCCGCAGCAGCGGAACGTCCGCCATGGTCTGGATGGCGTGCGCGCGTTGTCGGGCTACCCGGCGCACGCGAGCTGGTACTGCGCTGTCGTTCTCGCCGTCCTCTTCCAGTACCGCGGTGACTGCCGCCTGAGCCAGCGTGCTGACCGGGCCCGTGGTGTGTTCGACGACGCCACGCACGGTCGTTGTCAATGCCGGATCCGCCCATACCCAGCCGATCCGCACTCCCGCCAGCGCATTGACCTTCGCCGCGCCGCCGACCACGACCTGGTACTCGTTCGCCTGCGGGCCCGCGGCGTCCGCTTCCCCGTAAGCCCAGTAGATGTCATCGACAATGAGATGAAGGCGCCGCTGCCTCGCCCAGCCGCTGATCGCGGCCATTGTCTGCGAGTCGTATACGGCTCCGGTCGGGTTGACCGGACTGTTGACGATGACGGCCCTCGTCCGCGGCGTTCGAGCGGCTTCCAAAAGGCCCGGATCCACCAGCAGGCCGTTGGCGGGTGCGCCGGGCACGAACACCGGGTGGGCGCCGGCCAGCCGCACCACTTCCGGATAGTGACTCCAATGCGGCCGGGGCACCAACACCTCGCCGCCACCGGCCACCACGGCGGTCACGCAGAACAGCGCATGCCTTGCTCCGGCGGTGATGGTGATGTGATCCGGATCGGCATTCGCCCGACCGCGGTTCGCATAGTGGCCCGCCACCGCGGCCCGAAGTGCTGATTCGCCGCATATCGGCGCATAGGAGGTGATCTGTTCTTTCGAAGCGACGGCAGCCAGCGCTCGAATCGCCGCGTCGGGCATCGCTTCGACCACCTGTCCCGAAGAGAGGTCGATTAGATCGCGCATTTCAGTCGGACAGCCGAATCCAAGTACGCAACAACAGCCGGGTATGCGTGGAATTGTCCCGGAATTCCGTTCGACCGTGCAGTAGCGAAAGATTGTCGAAAATAGCCAGCTCGCCCTCTCGTAGCTTTCCCACCCTGGTGAGCGCAAGTGTCTCGACAACTCGATCCAATGTGTCCAAAGCTCGGCACTGCCGGTCGGTCAGTGGCGGTGAGCTGGAATGTTTGTGGCCGAGCTCGATATAACTACGAAGATAAGCAATCGCCTGCCGTTCACGTTGCATGAACAGCACCGGCTTCCGCACGGTGGGCGATTCTCCCGGCTCCTGGTCACCACGCCGGTCGAAATGGAACGGCTCACGCAGAGTCTCCAGTACTTCGGGCCATTCCGACAGTGCGCGGACCAGATCCCGGACGTGCACCACCTGTAGCGCACCGCCCTGTTCGGATTGGCGGACACAAAGCAATGTGAATATTTCCGGCGCCGGAAGCGGTGCTTCCACACCATCGGTGTGCAAATTGCCCCCGAACCGGGAGTCCGAATACCTTGCCCGCGCACCTTCGCCGATCGCGGTGCCGCGATCACGAACCTTTTTGACAAGCAACCCTTCTCGGTTCTGCGGCAGCGGCTCACCGAGCAGAGACGTCAACCGCAGCAGCGCGGCCTCGGCCAGGTCGATATCCACCGGTATGCCCGTCAGGACCAGCAAACCCGGACCATCATCGACATAGTGACGGAGCAGTTCGAACAGTTCGTGCCGAGCCGCCGACGCCTGTTCGGAGTCGGGTTCTCCCTCCGACAACAGAAAGGTCCGCAGCGTGTCGCTCGTTGGCACCCGACATATGTCGAAGCCGTCGGACTCGTAAGTCGATTCAGCCAGCGCGCGAGAGGGCACAAAAGAATTAGGCACTAAATCCCCCAGATATCGGCTTGCAATTTCGGCATTCGAAAAGATCGAAAGCGATTCGAGAGTCGTGAGGTAATCGTTAACCGCGACGTCACCTCACGTTAATGTATCCCCCACACTATAGACATGACGCCGACGAGCCGTCAATGGATTGCCTGAGCGTCAATGCGAGATACAAAACCCGGACCGGAACGTTTAGTCGAGCCAATGCCGAAACTAGTATTGCATCAATACCCCGTCATAGGGGCGCTGGGGAGTTGCGCCGAGCTCGATCGGTGCTCGTGATATCACCGGGATACGGTAGAAGACGCGCTGGCGGGCCATGAGCGCCTACCATGAAGCGAACACCCGATGTTTGCGATCGGAAGCAAGTCGTTTCGACATCATCTCTCCGATCGACCGGCTCCCCCTGTCAAGACAAAGGATTTGGCGGCGCGGGCGGGTTGACCGGGTACCGCGCGACATAAGTCCGCGCCCCGCAGCCGCGAGGGAAACGCGACGGTCCGCACCACCGCATGGGGACCCGCCCCACATGGAGCACTCAGCGGCATGGCCCAATCATCGACCAGCGCGGATGTTCTCGTTGCGCGAGCACCATGGGACAGCGCATTTGGTGCGGCCACCGCTATCGAGGGGGCCGGGCCCCGTCCTCGACAGCGGCTCCTATCGTGCAGGCGAGAACAATGTTATCCGCGCAGGCGATTTGCTCGATCGGCTGTAGCGAGCGTGTTGACAGTGGTCGCTGCCGCTGCGTCCCTGCCGTCCACCGCGTTCGACACGATCGGCTAGGCGCAAGGCTGAACAAAGGCATCCATGGCGGGAACGCTAACGCGAGACGCCGCTCGCTCGGGACACCACTGAATCGTCGGCTACCACGGCATTGCCGCCGCGCTGCTTCGCGCGGTACATCGCGCTGTCGGCGGAGCGGATCAGCTCGCGCATCAGCTGTTGGCCGTAGCGGTGGCCGGTTTCGTGAACTTCGGCGCGGGCGACGCCGATGCTGGCGGTGACCGACATGGAGCCGATAGGGCCTGCGACGGCGCGACGCAATCGCTCGGCGACCTCGACCGCGCCGGCGGCCGGGGCGCGCAGCACGATCGCGAATTCCTCGCCGCCGACCCGGGAGACGACGCTGTCGGCCGGTGCGGTGCCGCGCAAGCGGGCGGCGGTGCGCACCAGCACCTCGTCGCCCGCGTAATGCCCGAAGGTGTCGTTGACGGCCTTGAAGCGGTCCAGGTCGATCATGATGACGCAGATCGGCAGCGCGCCGGGACGCCCGAGCAGGATCGCCGAGTGATAGTCGAGGCCGCGCCTGTTCCAGAGCTGGGTCAGTGGATCGGACAGCATATCGCTGCGCAGCACCCAGTAGCAGAACTGGAGCCCGGGCGGCACCACCACCGCCATCGCCATGCCGAGCAGCATGATGGCCGCCGATGTGGCGTCGCCGCCGGTCAGCAGCGGCACCGACAGCGTCACCGCCGTGGCGATCGACCACAATGTGTGCGCGGAAAGGACTTTCGGACAGTGGAAGGCGCTCACGTACACCCCGACGATCAGCAGCTGCACCATCCCGACACATCGCACCACCAGGCCGGGGCTCAGCACGCAGACCGCGGTGACACACAGATCGGCGGAGGCGATCAGCAGCAGGGATTCCGCCTCGCCCGGCCACGGCAGCACCCACCAGCGCAAACCCCACACCAGGCCGGCCAGCGCGAGCAGCAACAGCGTCGTCCGCGCGACCGAATTGTCCGGGCCCGCCGGGGATACCGCGATGAGCACGCTCATGATCGGTGTGACCACGCCACACAACCCGATGGCGAACTTCAGCACCCCCAGCGCGGAGCGGGATTCGATGGCGCCGACCACCCAGCGGTAATCGACGCCCTCACCCCACCAGGCCCGCAGCAGCCGCAAACCAACACCCAAGCCACTTCCGCGCTCGGTCGTGACATGCGCTGTATTGATGGCTCGCTCGCTCACGGACTACCCCTCGGCGTCGACCACAACCTCCCGAACCGCTGACCTGACTCCGCTGCGGTCACCACTGCCGCTCAGGTGACGCTTCTCCATTCAGCCACAGCTCAGCAACCTAACGCAGTGTAAGCCGCGTCACATCCGATCGGCGCGCTGTCGCGCTGCGTACCCGGCTCGTTGCCGGGTATCCGCTGCGCAAGGAGGTGTGCGATGCCGAAGGAATGGACCAACAAACAGGAACGTCAGTACGAGCACATCAAGGATTCGGCCGCGAAACGCGGCGCGAGCACCGGCCGGGCCGAGGAGATCGCGGCGCGGACGGTGAACAAGAACCGCGCGCAATCCGGGCAGTCCAAGACGGCGAGCCGCAGTTCGGTCGAGGATATGTCGCCGCAGCGGCGGGGCGGTCTGCGATCCGGGCGCGGCGGACCCAAGGGCCCGACCCGCGATCAGCTCTACAACGAGGCGAAGAAGCGCAATATCAAGGGGCGCTCGAAGATGACCAAGAGCCAACTGGCCAGCGCGCTCGGCCGTAGCTGACCGCCGATCCGCCCCACCCTGAGTTTGTTGCGAATTTGCTGGGGCGGCAACAATTTCCGACCCCACCGGCGGGTGATTGACAGCCCAGTCGGGTAGGCGTACGGTCGCTGCTCAAACAATTGGAAACTTTCCTAATAATCCATCGCAGGGGATGGGGAGGGAGGGCGGCAGTGGCCAATACGCGACACACCCTCGCCGGGCCGCCCAGCCTGCTGCGCGCGATCAACGATCGCGCCGCACTGGAACTGTTGCTCGCCAACGGGCCGCTCTCCCGAACCCAGCTCGGCACGCTCACCGGCCTGTCGAAACCCACTGCGTCACAACTGCTTTTCCGCCTGGAGGCAGCCGGGCTGGTAGTGCCGGTGGGCACCGCCGCCGGCGGCCCGGGGCCGAATGCGCAGCTGTACCAGGTGAATCCGGCCGCCGGATATGTGGCCGGGCTCGACGTCACCAACACCGAGGTGCGGATCGCCGTCGCCGACATCACCGGAACCACCCTCGCCGAACACCGCGTGAGCAGCAGGCGCTGGGCCGCCGCGGAAACCATTGCCAATGTGGCCCAGGCCGTTTCGGAAACGGTCAAGCTGGCCGGGCTCGCCGATGACGCGCTGAGCGATGTGGTCATCGGCATCGGGGGCGCACTCGACCCGGCCACCGGCAGGCTGCGGTACGCGGCGCACCGGCCCGGCTGGCACTCCCCCACCCTGCTCGACGATCTGACGAGCGCCATCGGCGCGCCGGTGATGATCGAGAACGACGTGAACCTGGCCGCCGTCGCCGAACAGATCCACGGATCGGCCCAGGGCTGTGAGGATTTCGTGCTGCTGTGGGCCGACGTCGGAGTCGGCGCGGCCATCGTGATCGCGGGCCAGCTGTACCGCGGCTTCACCGGCGGCGCGGGCGAGGTGGGCTATATGCCGCTGCCCGGCGCGCCGATCGTGCACGATGTGCGGCGCAAGAATTCCGGCGGCTTCCAGCAATTGGCAGGCGCCCCAGCGGTTCTGGCGCTCGCCCGCAAGCACGGGCTGACCGCGCCGACGGCCGCCCAAGCGGTCGCCAAGGCCGTCGAGACCCCGGGCGTCGGCGATGATTTCCTCGCCGAATTCGCCGACCGCCTGGCCCTCGGCATGGCCGCGATCGTCTCGGTGGTCGATCCGGAGGTGCTGATCCTGTCCGGTGCGGTGCCGAGGGCGGGCGGGGAGCCGTTGCGCGCACTGGTACAGGACGCGCTCGCCGAGCTCACCATGCCCCGGCCCGAGGTGCGTTGCAGCACCGTTCCCGGATCGTCGGTCCTGCACGGCGCGCTACAGCGGGCCGCGGCGACCGCGCGGGACACCGTCTTCTCCACCCACTAGTTCTGCTCGACCCCGCACCACCAGTTCCGCCCAGCAGTACCCATCGGGTGCCGCGCACCAGGAGATCCGTCACATGCGCAAACCAACGCTTCGCACCCTCGCCGCGCTCACCGCATGCACCACCACCGTGCTGCTCACCGCATGTACCGGGCAGAGCTCCGGCGGCGGTGACGACGGTTCGGCATCCGGCAAGGACGTCACCATCACGTTCTGGCACGGCTGGAGCCAGGACAACGAGGTGAAGGCGATCCAGGACAATGTGGCCGCATTCGAGAAGCTGCACCCCAACATTCACGTCAAGCTGGTCGGCAACGTATCCGACGACAAGATCGAGCAGGCGCTGCGCGCGGGCGGCTCCGACGCACCGGATGTGGTCTCCTCGTTCACAACCGATCAGGTCGGCAAGTTCTGTTCGGCCAATGTGTGGATCGATCTGAATCCCTTGCTGCGCAAGGACAATATCGATCCGGCCAAGACCTTCCCCCAAGCCATGCTCGAGTACAGCCGGTTCGAGGGCAATCAGTGCTCGCTGCCGCTACTCGGCGACACCTACGGCCTGTACTACAACAAGGCCGCCTTCGCCGCCGCCGGGATCACCGCACCGCCGAAGACGTTCAGCGAATTCGACGCCGACGCCGTCAAATTGACCGTCCCGAGCGGCGACGGCTACAAACAGCTCGGCTTCATGCCGAACTATCACGGCTACGAGACGACGGCGATGCACTATCTCGGCCAGTACGGTGCGAAATACTTTGCCACGGACGGGAAGTCGAATCTCGCGAGCGATCAGAAGGTGGCCGCGATGTTCACCTGGCAGAAGAACCTGATCGGCAAGCTCGGCGGCTACGAGAAACTGGAGAAGTACCGCACCACCTTCGGCGACGAGTTCAGCGCCAAGAACCCGTTCGAGACCGGTCAGGTCGCCATGTCGCTCGACGGCGAGTGGCGCACCGCGTCGCTGGCCGATGACAAGGTCGGCTTCGATTGGGCCACAGCGCCTTTCCCGGTGCCGGACGACCAGGCCGACACCTACGGCCGCGGGTACCAGACCGGCACCATCATCGGCATCGCGAAATCCAGCAGGAAGCAAACGGCCGGATGGGAGTTCGTGAAGTACCTGACCACCGACACCGGCGCGCTGGTGCGCTTCGCCAACGCCATCCACAATGTGCCGAGCACCAACGCCGCGCTGAATTCCCCCGACCTGGTGGCGGATCCGAATTTCAAGACCTTCATCGATATCGCCAAGAACCCGAATTCCTCGACCACCCCGGCCAGCATCAACGGCGGCGCCTACCAGATCTCGCTGCGCAACTTCGGCTACGACTACGAGTCGGGCAAGCAGACCGATCTGCGGGCCGGATTGGCCGCCACCGCAAAGGAAGTCGACGAGGCGATCGCACAGGCGAAGTGAGATGGCCACCGCACTCACCCGCAGGCGACGCCGCTCCGCGCTGCGCACGCTCGCCTTCCTCTCGCCGTGGTTGATCGGTTTCGGCGTCTTCTTCGTCTACCCGCTGATCTCGATCGTCTACTTCTCGTTCACCAAATACGACGGCTTCTCGGCGCCCACCTTCACCGGGCTGCGGAACTGGAACTACGTGCTCGGGAAGTATCCGTTCTTCTGGCAGGGGCTGCGCAACACGATGTGGCTTGTGCTGGTGATGGTTTCGTTGCGGGTGGTGTTCGGGCTCGGCATCGGGCTGCTGGTCACCAAGATCAAGACGGGGCTCGGATTCTTCCGCACCGTGTTCTATCTGCCCTATCTGGCGCCGCCGGTGGCCGCCACCATCGCCTTCGCCTTCCTGCTGAATCCCGGCACCGGGCCGGTCAACCATCTGCTCGGCGAACTCGGTCTGCCGCAACCGGGTTGGTTCACCGATCCGGACTGGTCCAAGCCGGCGCTGACCATGCTCGCGGTGTGGGGCATCGGCGATCTGATGGTCATCTTCATGGCGGCGCTGCTGGACGTGCCGCGCGAACAGTACGAGGCGGCCGAACTCGACGGCGCCGGGCCGTGGCAGCGCTTCCGGTACATCACGCTGCCGAATATCACGCCGATCGTATTGTTCGCCGTGGTCACCGGGGTCATCCAGACGATGCAGTACTACACCCAGGCGATCGTCGCGGGAAAGGTGGCCAGCGGCAAAGTCGCGGGCGGCGGTGAGGCTTTCGAGCCCGGCTACCCGAACGGGTCCACCTGGACCCTGCCGCAGATGATCTACAACCTCGGCTTCCAGCGCTTCGACACCGGCTCCGCATGCGTGGTCGCGGTGCTCCTGTTCGCCATCTCCATGGCCTTCACCTCGCTGCTGCTGCGGCGCAGATCCGGCTTCCTGCAAGGAGATTGAGTCATGACGCTGACATCGACCCGCCCGGCGCCGGTGACCCGTCCCCCAGTGGAGCCGACGACCGCGCGCCGCCGCGACGTATTGAGCTGGGTGGCAACGCATTCGCTGGCGATCGCCGCCGCGCTGCTGTTCCTGATGCCGTTCGTCTTTCTCTTCCTGACCTCGGTGATGTCGGACCGGCAGGCGCTCACCTCCGACCTGCTGCCGTCCGAATGGCACTGGGGAAATTACGTGAAGGTCTGGCGCACACCGGGATTCCTCACCTGGTGGCGCAATACGCTCGTCTACGCGACGGCGGGCACGGCGCTCACCCTGCTGTCCAGCATCCCGGTGGCCTACGCGCTGGCCAAATTCCGCTTCCGCGGCAGCAATCTGGCGCTGATGGCGGTGATCTCGATGATGATGCTGCCGCCGCAAGTCACCGTCATCCCGATGTATCTGGTGTGGTCCAAACAGTTTCACCTCACCGGCTCGCTGTGGCCGCTGATCGTGCCGCTGGCCTTCGGCGACGCGTTCTCCATCTTCCTGCTGCGGCAATTCCTGCTCACCATTCCCGACGAATACCTGGAGGCGGCCAGGATCGACGGCTGCGGCTCGTTGCGCACCCTGCTGCGGGTGGTGCTGCCGATGTCGCGGCCCGGCATCGCCGCCGTCGCGCTGTTCCAGTTCTTCTATTGCTGGAACGACTATTTCGGACCGCAGATCTACGCGAGCGAGAATCCGGCCGCCTGGACGCTCAGCTACGGCCTCGAGTCGTTCAAGAGCGAACACCACACCAATTGGAATCTCACCATGGCCGCGACGCTGCTGGTGATGGCGCCGGTGATCATCCTTTTCTTCTTCGCCCAGAAGGCCTTCATCGAGGGCGTGACACTGACAGGGGTCAAAGGCTGATGTCCGCACTGAAACTCGCCGTCGTCGGCGGCGGTTCCACCTACACCCCGGAATTGATCGACGGTTTCGCGCGGCTGCGCGACGCGCTGCCGGTCGGCGAACTGGTACTGATCGATCCGGCCGCCGATCGGCTGGAACTCGTTGCCGGACTGGCCCGCCGGATCTTCGCCGCGCAGGGACATCCCGGGCGGATCGAGACCGCCGCGACGGTGGACGCCGTGCGCGACGCCGACGCCGTGCTGCTACAGCTGCGGATCGGCGGGCAGGCCGCGCGCAACGAGGACGAGACCTGGCCGCTGGACTGCGGCTGTGTCGGGCAGGAGACGACCGGCGCCGGCGGGCTGGCCAAGGCGTTGCGCACGGTGCCCGTCGTGCTCGATATCGCCGAAAAGGTCCGTGCCGCTTGCCCGGACGCGTGGATCGTCGACTTCACCAATCCGGTGGGCATCGTCACGCGCGCGCTGCAGAACGCGGGGCACCGAGCCGTCGGACTGTGCAATGTCGCGATCGGATTCCAGCGAAAGTTCGCGCGGCACTTGGGCGTCGATCCCGAGCTGATCCGGCTCGACCATATCGGCCTCAACCATCTCACCTGGGAGCGCGGGGTCACCTTGCTCGATCGGCCCGGCGCGGAGACCGGGCAGGAGGCGCTGCCGAAACTGCTCGCCGACTTCGGTGCTCAGATCGCCGAAGATATCCGGCTGCCAACGGAATTCGTCCGGCGGCTGGGCGTCGTTCCGTCGTACTATCTGCGCTACTTCTATCAGCACGACGCGGTGGTGGCGGAATCGCGGACCAAAGGTTCGCGGGCCGCGGAGGTGGCGGCCATCGAACGACAACTGCTGGACATGTATGCCGATCCGGCACTGGACACCAAACCGGCGCTGCTCGAAAAACGCGGCGGCGCATACTATTCCGAGGCAGCGGTGCAGTTGCTCGGCGCACTGCTCGGCACCGGCGGCGGCGTACACGTCGTCGACACCCGCAACGACGGCACGCTGCCGTTCCTGCCCGACGACGCCGTCATCGAGGTGCAGGCGCGGGTCGACGCGGGCACGGTGCGCCCGCTGCCGCAGCGCCCGGTCGAACCGCTCTTCGCCGGACTGATCGCGCATACCGCCGCCTACGAGGAGCTGGCGCTGCGGGCCGCGCTGGAGGGCGGGCGCGACCGGGTATTCGATGCGCTGCTGGCGCACCCGCTGGTCGGTCAGCTGGATACGGCCGACCGGCTCACCGATGAGCTCATCGCCCACAATCGCGCCTACCTGGCCTGGGCATGAACGAATCATGCCCGGCCCCAACGGAATCGGACGGGGTGCACATGATGATTCGACGGGGGGTGGCGGTCGGATGACGGGTGGGCCCGAGCAGGTCCCCGGTGTCCTAGCGATCGATGGCGGCAACAGCAAAACCGATATCGCCCTGGTCGCGCTCGACGGCACCGTCCTGGCCACCGCTCGCGGTGCGGGTTACGCCCCGTACCGCGACGGTGCCGAAGGCGCGATCGGCGGCATCCGCCCGCTGGTCGAATCCGTCGCCGAGCAGGCCGGGCTGCGGCCGGGACGGCTGCTCACCACCCGGGTCAGCGCCTGTATGGCCAACGTGGACTTGCCAATTGAGGAGGAACGGCTGCACGCAGCCATCGCGTCCGAGCCGTGGGGCCGGACGGCCGCCGTCACCAACGACACCTTCGGTCTGCTGCGCGCGGGCACCGACGGACCGCACGGGGTCGCGGTGGTGTGCGGGGCGGGCATCAATTGCGTCGGGCTGCGACCGGACGGGCGGACCGCGCGATTCCCGGCGCTCGGCGCGTTGACCGGGGACTGGGGCGGTGGCTCGGGTATGGCCACCGCGGCCATGTGGCACGCGGCCCGCGCCGAGGACGGCCGGGGCGAGCCGACCGCGTTATCCGCCGCTATCGGAACGTATTTCGGGCTGCCGGGCGCCAATGCGGTGGCCGAGGCGATCCATCTCGGCGAGCTCGCCGAACATCGCCTGCACGAGCTGGTGCGGGTGCTCTTCGACACCGCCGAGGCGGGTGATCCGACGGCGCTGCGGCTGGTCGACCGGCAGGCCGACGAGATCACCCGGCTCACGCTGGTGGCGCTGCGCAGGCTCGAACTGCTCGATCAGCCGACACCGGTGGTCCTCGGCGGCGGCGTGCTCGCGGCCAGGCAACCGCTGTTGATCGACAATGTCACGGCCCGGCTCGCCGCCGCCGCACCGCTCGCCGAGCCCCGGATCGTCGTCGCCCCACCGGTTCTCGGCGCCGCGCTGCTCGGCCTCGACCACATCGGCGCGACGCCCGCCGCCCGGCACCGCCTGCGCGACGCCTACCCGACCACGATCATGCCGAGCGTTTCGCCGCGCGCGGACGGGCAGCGAACTCCGGTGCGAGACTGAGGATTCAGAGCTTCAGCAGCGTCGCGAACGTCTCGCCGAGTACGGCGTCGCGGACCGCGCCGGGTGTGGTCACCCGTTCGATCGTGGTGCGGGAGATCAGCGGATCGCCGTAGGGTGCGTCCGAGCCGAACATGGTCCGCTCCGGTAGTTCGGCGATGGCCAGCTTCACCGCGAAAATCACCGGGGCGGTTGACAATTCGAGATACATATTGGGGGTGTCCCGAACCAGCTCGATGGCGGTGAGCCAGTTCGCCCCGCCCGCCTGACTGATCACCAGGGGCACCGGATAGCGGCGCGCCAGTTCGGCGAGCGTGTGCAGATCGTCGTTGGTGGTCGGGGCGTAACCGTGCACGACCACCGGCAGCCCGCCGTGATCGGCGGCGGCGCGCAGCACCGGCTCGATGCGCGCGGCCGCGCCCGGCGGCGGCGTCAGCTCACCGATGCCCCGCAGGCCGCGGCCGGCCACCTCACGCGCGACGTACTCCTCGATGTCGTCGGGCGCCAGATCGAGCCGAACCGTTCCGAAGCCGATGAAGCGGTCGGGATGGGCGGCGAGCGCGTCATCCAATTCCCGCCAGGCCGTGCGGAAACTCGCCGGATCGGAGCGCCCGTCCAGCGCGGTCGCCAGCACGCTCATCTCGTCCCGGAACGTGGCCAGATCGGTGGCCCGCTCCGGATGCGGCCGGGTGGCGAACAGCACCGCACGGTCGATACCTGCCTCGTCGAGCAGTGCGATGTGGTCGCGCACCGGCTCGTGCACGTGGCTGTGGGCGTCGATGATCACGAAATCCTCCGGGTTGGTTCGGTTTGCGGAATACGACCGCCGACCGAGTGTTGAACCTTGACATTGTGGCAAGGTCAAGCGAAGGGATCCGCGCGGGTGTTGATCGGGCAGTTGGCCGAACGTACCGGCACCAGTGAGCGCCAGCTCCGCTATTACGAGCGCACCGGACTGCTCGACGCGCAGCGGCAGGCCAACGGATATCGCGACTACGACGGGTCCGCCGAACGCACGGTGCACCAGATCCGCACCCTGCTCGCCGCCGGCCTGCCGACCCGGGTCATCAAGCAGGTACTGCCGTGCGCGCTGGGCGACGGCTCGCTGCGCCCGTGCCCGGGCATCGTGTCGACGCTGCGCACCCGGCTGGCCGAATTGGATGAGCGGGCAACGGAATTGGCCGAGGCGCAGCGAACGCTGCGGCGGGTGATCGACGCGGCCGAATCCGCGGGCTGATCAGAGGTCGGCGGGATCGCCGACGTGGGAGACGCCGCGGTCGTCGCGGCGGCGCTGCACATCGTGCAGCAGGATCGTCAAAAGCTCGGTCAGCTGACTGCGCTGTTCCGGATTCAGGCCGGATAAGAGTTCGACCTCTCTGGTGAGCACCCGGTCGACCGTGCGCTCCACCAGCCGATGCCCCGCCGGCGTCAGCTTGACCAGGACGCTTCGTCCGTCCGGGCCGGGACGGCGCTGCACCAGACCTTCGTTTTCGGCGCGCGCCACCCGCTGTGAGATCGCGCCAGCGGTGACCAGGGTCCGTTTGGCGAGTTCCCTGGTCGTCAGCGTGTAGGGCGGCGAACTACGGCGCAGCACACTGAGCAGATCCAGTGTGGCCGAATCGATTTCGGCGTCCGCCAACACCTTCCGGCGGTCTTCGCCGAGCAGTTTGGCCAGCCGCCAGACGCGGGTGACGATGCCGATCGACTCGGTGGGGGTGCCGGGCCGTTCGCGCTGCCACGCCTCGGCGATCTCGTCCACCGGGTCCGGATCGGAACCGTTGCCGGTGTCCGATGCGAGCGTCATGAAGTACCTCCTCATTCGATGCCGACAAGGATAAACCGGTTGACGTTCAGCACTGAACGATACTAGCGTTTAGACCTAAACAGATCGATTGGAGGATTTATGACTCGCACCGTTCTGGTCACCGGCGGCGGAACCGGAATCGGCTACGCGGTGGCCGACCGATTCAGCGGCGAAGGCGACGAGGTATATATCACCGGACGCCGCAAGGAAATTCTGCAAGAATGCGCTGCCGCATTGGGCGACAACGTGCACCCGCTGCCCTGCGACAACACCGATCCCGACCAGTTGGCCGCCGCTGTCGCCGACCTGCCGGACCGAATCGATGTCCTGGTCAACAATGCGGGCGGCAATACCGACTTCACCGCGACACCGCGGGATGGGCTGCGCGCGCTGGCCGACCGATGGCTGGCCAACCTCAATTCCAATGTGCTGAGCGCGGTGCTGACCACGCATGCCGTCGGTGACCGTCTCGCCACCGGCGGGTCCGTCGTTCATATAGGTTCGATCGCCGCGGACCAGGGCGCCGGATCATACGGCGCCGCCAAAGCCGCGGTGGCGGCCTGGAATGTCGACCTCGCCCGCGAACTCGGGCCGCGCGGGATCACCTCGAATGTGGTGTCACCGGGATATATTCAGGACACCGAGTTCTTCCACGACAAACTCACCGCCGACCGCATCGACTATTTGATCTCCCGCACGATGACCGGCAGAGCCGGTGCGCCCTCGGATATCGCGGAAACAATTCATTTTCTCGCCTCGCCCGGCGCTCGGCATATCACCGGTCAGGTAATAAATGTGAACGGTGGCGCATTTACCAGTCGATAGCGACTACTGCATCTTCAGTACGGCCGAATGCCTGTACCTGTATGACGACGACTACCGGGCCGCGCCTAGATCATCGAGCGCATGGCTACCTTTCTCAACCGGCTCGGCCGGTTCTGCTTCGAGAAACGGCGGATCGTCGTGCTGTTCTGGCTGGGTCTGCTGGCCGTGCTGGCATTCTGCGCGGCCAGATCGCCGGATGCGGCCGACAGCGCGATCTCCATGCCGGGCACGGAATCGCAGCGGGCATTCGACCTACTCGATCAGCGCTTCCCCGGACTCGAATCCGATGGCGCGGATGCGCGAATCGTTTTCGCGGCGCCGCCCGGCCAGCAGATCACCGCCGCGCAGAACAAGCCGGTGGTCGACAAGGTGGTCGCGGATGTGGCGCACGGACCGCAGATCGCACGCGCAGTCGACCCGTTCCAGGTGGGCACGGTCAGCCAGGACAGGACCACGGCCTACGCGAGCATCAGCTATAACGCTTCCAGCAACAACATCACCGACGCGACCAAATCCGCATTGGAGAAGGCGGTCGACGCCGGCCGCGCGTCCGGGCTCACCGTCGAATTCGGCGGCACGGTGCTGCAGGCGCCGCCCGAGATGGGCGCCACCGAGGTGATCGGCGTCGCCGTCGCCGCGGTCGTGCTGCTCATCACCTTCGGATCCCTTGCGGCGGCGGGACTTCCGCTCATCACCGCGCTCGTCGGGATCGGCTGCGGCGTCGCCGCCATCGTGACGCTCGGCCAGTCGTTCACCACCAGCATGCTGGCCATGATGCTCGGGCTCGCGGTCGGCATCGATTACGCGCTGTTCATCGTCTCCCGCTACCGGGCCGAGCGCGCCGCCGGGCACTGCGCGGTCGATGCGGCGGGCCGCGCGGTGGGCACGGCGGGGTCGGCGGTAGTCTTCGCCGGGCTCACCGTGGTCATCGCGCTCACGGGGCTGTCGGTGGTCGGTCTGCCCGTGCTCACCAAGATGGGTTCGGCGGCGGCGGGCACCGTGCTGGTCTCCGTACTGATCGCGCTGACCCTGCTGCCCGCACTCCTCGGCTTCCTCCAGAACGCGGTGCTGCCACGCGGGTTCCGCACTCGCACGGACCGAAACACCAAGGACGGCTTGGGAGTTCGCTGGGCACGCTTCGTCATCCGCAGGCCTGTCCCGGTGCTGCTGATCGCGGTGGCCGGGCTCGGCGCGCTCGCCCTGCCCGTGCGGGATCTGACGCTCGGCATGCCGAGCGATGCGACGAAACCGACCTCGACCACACAGCGCCGCGCATACGACGCGCTCGCCGCGGGATTCGGCGTCGGCGCCAACGGACCGTTCACGGTGGTCGTCGATGCGAAGGACGCGGCCGACCCGAAGGCCGCGATGGCCGAGGCGGCGAAAATCCTCACGGGGACAAAGGGAATCGTTTCGGTTTCCCCGCCGATGCCCAACCAGGCCGGTGACACCGCCGTGCTCACCGCGATACCGGCGACGTCGCCGACCGCCGACGCCACCAAGGAGCTGGTGCACACCCTGCGCGCCGAATCGGGCGTGCTGCGCTCGGAGACCGGGGCGCGGATGCTGGTCACCGGGTCGACCGCGGTGAATATCGACATGTCGCAGAAGCTCACCGACGCGCTGCTGCCCTACCTCGCGGTGGTGGTCGGGTTGGCAATCCTGTTGCTGATCATCGTATTCCGGTCGCTGCTGGTACCGCTCAAGGCGGCCCTGGGCTTCCTGCTCTCGGTGGGCGCGGCGCTCGGTGTGATCGTCGCGGTATTCCAATGGGGTTGGCTGGCCGACCAACTCGGCGTCGAGGCGACCGGGCCCGTGATGAGCCTGATGCCGATATTCCTCATCGGCCTGGTATTCGGCCTGGCAATGGATTACGAGGTCTTCCTGGTGACCCGGATCCGGGAAGCCTACGCGCACGGCGAATCTCCCGCCGAGGCCGTCGTCACCGGATTCCGGCACAACGCGAAGGTGGTCGCCGCTGCGGCGACCATCATGATCGCCGTCTTCGCCGGATTCGCGGGCACCAGCGATTCGATGATCAAGATGATGGGAATCGGCCTGGCGGCGGCGGTTTCGTTCGACGCGTTCGTCGTCCGCATGTCGGTGGTTCCGGCCGTGCTCGCACTGCTCGGCGACAAGGCGTGGTGGCTGCCGCGCCGCCTCGGGCGGATCCTGCCGAACGTGGATATCGAGGGCGATGGTCTGCGCGATCTCGACACACCCGATGAGACAGGCGAACTCGTGTCCGCACACGAGTGATGCGGCCAGTGCGGGGAAGGCCCTAGTTTCGGAATACAGGAAGGGAGCCGATGTCCAGGGACTGGTGGCAGCCGCTGCAACGTCATCCGCGGCTGGTCGACATCACCCTCGCGGTCGCGCTGTGCGGGATCGCGCTCCTGGCAAGCACATTGGACACCAACGGCCGCGCACCCGAAATCGTCCGGCCCATCTCCCCCTCGGTGGTCCCGGTCGCCGTGATCGCCGCCGTCGCGCTGCTGTGGCATCGCAGCCGGCCGCGGGCCGTGCTCGCGGTGACCACCGGCTGCGGCGTCGTCTTCGCGGCGATGGGGTACGACATTTCCGCGCCGCTCGTCGGCCCCACCTTCGTTGCGGCGTATTCCGTCGGCTGGCGGGCGGATCGCGATTCGGAGTACGTCTACCCGCCGCTCGCCGGGATCGTGCTGCTGACCGCAGCCCTGGTATTGCGACCCGGCCCGCTGTTCGGCGCGGGCCGGGTCACCCTCGTCGCCGGATTCCTGCTGGCCGGCGCCTTCGCCGAAATGTCGCGCAGCAGAAAGAACTATCTCGCCGCCATGCGCGCGCGGGCGGAACTGGCCGAGCGCACCAGGGAGGACGAGGCGCGCCACCGCGTCGCCGAGGAACGCGTCCGCATCGCCCGCGAACTGCACGATATCGTCGCCCACCACATGGCGCTCGCGCACGCGCAGGCATCCACCGCCGCCTACCTGGTGCGCACCAAACCCGAACAGGCGCAACAAGTTCTCGATCAGCTGGCCGCGACCACCGCATCGGCGCTGCGCGAACTCGGGGCGACGGTCGGACTGCTGCGCCGCGAGGACGACCCGGCGGCCCCGCTGGAACCGGCGCCGGGACTGTCCCGCCTCCCGGAACTGCTCGCCTCGTTCGAGCAGATGGGATTGCGCGTCTCGCTGTCGGTGGTCGGTGAGCCGCGACAACTTTCCCCCGGCGTCGACCTGACGGCCTATCGAATCGTGCAGGAGGCCCTGACCAACGTCACCAAACACGCTCCGGCGGCGGCGGTTTCGGTCCGATTGGCCTATTCGCTTTCGCTGCTGACGATTACCGTCACCAACGACGGCGACGGCGCGCAGCAGCCCGGCGAAGCCGGATTCGGCCTGATCGGCATGAACGAGCGAGCCCTCTCCGTCGGCGGGCAACTCCTGGCCGGATCCCGGCCGGGCGGCGGCTTCGAGGTGTCGACGAGACTACCGCTGGAACCGCGCGGGCAGGAGAACCGACGATGACCATCCGCGTCGTGATAGCCGACGACCAGGCGCTGCTGGCGGGCACCTTCCGGATGCTGATCGATTCCGCCGACGATATGACGGTGGTCGGCGTCGCCGGAAATGGAAGGCAGGCAATCGATCTCGCGCGCGCGACGAAACCCGACGTGGTCCTGATGGATATCCGCATGCCGGATCTCGACGGCCTGGCCGCGACACAGGAGATCTGCCGAGACCCGGATCTGCAGACCACCCGGGTACTCATCCTCACCACCTTCGAACTCGACGAATACGTGGCCAGGGCGCTGCGCGCCGGGGCGAGCGGATTCCTCGGCAAAAGCGTGGGCCCGGAGGAACTCCTGAGCGCCATCCGCACCATCGCAGCCGGTGACGCCCTGCTGTCCCCCACTGCCACAAGGACGCTCATCGCCCACTTCCTCGCCCGCCCCGTGGTGCACAACGCCACCAGCGATACGCTGACCGCGCTCACGGCACGGGAGAGCGAGGTCGTGGAGTTGGTCGCCGAGGGGCTGTCCAACGAGGAGATCGCCGAACGAATGTTCTTGAGTCCACTCACCATTCGCACGCACGTGCAGCGCGCGATGTCGAAACTGGGCGCCCGCCACCGCGCCCAACTGGTCGTCATCGCATTCCAGTCCGGATTGGTTCGGGTCGAGCCGCCGCGCTGATGTCTTGTGCGGCAATGCTTTCGAGATTTCACCTATTTGCGTGCGTGCGCACGCATATAGTAACGTGTGTCGCGGCCCGATTCCCCACTCGCACAAGGCAACCCGGTTCGCCGCCGATCAGAACGGATTCGACGAAATGCCCGTATACCAACCCGAACAGGTCGATTACGAACTCGCGCACGCGTTCAACGACGGCGACCTCGAACGCGCCTGCTCCCTCTACGAGGCGGGGGCGGGCGTGCGCCGACTGGCCGAGGACGGCGGCACCGTCGCCACCGGCGACGAGGGCATCCGAGAGGCCATGGCCCGCTACGTGAACCTCACCCCCACCATGCGGATCACCGTCCACCACGTCACCCGCGCGGGCGATATCGCACTGCTGCGCAGCCAGTGGATCATCACCGGCACCGATGCGGCGGGCGCACCGATAGAGTTGTCCCACAACGGCATCGAGGTCGTCCGGCGACAAGCGGACGGCACCTGGAAGTTCGTCATCGACCACCCCTACGGCGCCGACCCCGAGTTCAGCCTCCCCGTCGCGGACATCCCCGCACCGCCCGTCGGTTGAATCGACGCGAATCGGGTTCCCCAGTGCCGCCCTCGCCGCCTTCTCCCTGGGACGTAAAGAATCCCCAAATGGAAGTATCGTCGGTGCGGCGCGGTGCTTCTAGGTTCAACTGTATGACTGATAAAGAATTTCGGTCGAGCAGGCGACAGGTCTTGGGAGTGCTTGGCACTGCTGGGATTTCGGCGGTCGCGGCATCCGTGGTTACCGGCGCCGTCTCGGGTGCACGGACCACCGCGCCCGCCGAACTGTCGTGTTCGACAATACTTTCACCAGAGGAAATCGAAGGCCCGTACTTCGTCGACAACGAGCCGGTGCGCGGCGATATCTCCGAGGGGAAACCCGGCCTGCCGGTGAACCTGCGGTTGACGCTGATCGATATCGGGTCCTGCACGCCGATGGTCAACGCCATGATCGCGGTCTGGCACTGCGACGCCTTCGGCTTCTACTCCCGGTTCACCGATCAGCCGCCCAACGGTCCGGACGGACCGCCGATGCCGCCGCCCCCGGACGACGGGACCTTCCTGCGCGGCGTCCAGTTCACCGGCGCCGACGGCACGGCGACCTTCCGCACCCTCTTCCCCGGCTGGTACATCGGCCGGGCCGTGCACATCCATGTGAAGGTGAAGGCCAACGGCGGCAGCAGCTATATCCACACCGGCCAGCTGTATTTCGACGAATCACTGACCGAGCAGGTCGCCGCCCTCGATCCGTACAACCAGCACGACTTCCGCCGCTGGCGCAACGATGAGGACGATATCTACACCCAGCAGGGCGGCGCCGATTCGATGTTGACCGTGACGCCGGTGAATCCCGACTCGCTCGCCGACGGGCTCGACGCCTCGATCAACCTGGGCATCCAGCCGACCTGATTTCAGTATCGGTCGGTGAAGTCGCGGAGCAGGGGTCCGGTGTCGGCGGGGTCTTCGAACATGGGGCTGTGGCCACAGTCGAGGGATTCGACACGGATGGCCGGGACCCGGCGGTAGTCCTCGAAGGAGGACGGCTGCCAGCGGTGGTCCTGGGTGCCGTAGAGAAGCATTGTGGGAAGGGCGATTTCGATGAGGCGATCGGGTTCGGTGCGTTCCTGCAGATAGGTGTCGGAAGCGGCGGAGCTGGCGGTGAGGCTGCGGTAGGTCATACCTTTGAAGTCGGCGACAAGTTGGTCGGGGATTTGTACGTCTCGGGAGATGGCGCTGCTCATCGCCAAACGAAGAGCGGGGGCGGGCAGGATGGACCAGAGCGGTTGGCCGATGGCGGGAATCAACAGCAGGTTGCCCAGCGGGCCGTTGTCGAGGAAGGCGTCCGGGCGCGGGCCGGTGTCGACGAGTGCGATGGCGCTGACGAGGGGGCGGCGCTGTTCGGCCAGGGCGGTGGCCACATAACCGCCGGAGGAGTGGCCGACAAGGATCGCGTGGTCGACACCGAGCCGGTCGAGAACCGCACCGACTCGGGTGGCTTGTTCGGGGATGCTGTAGCCGGTATCGGGTTTATCGGATTTGCCGTGGCCCAGTAGGTCGATTCGCACGACGAAGCGACCCGCCATCGCGGGCATGATCGGATCCCACCAGGAGGTGGAGCCGCCGAGCCCGTGGATCAGGACCACCGCGTGCGAATCGGGTGTGCCGGTGGTGACCACGTGGATCGCGCCGCCGGGCAGGTCCATCATCTGCTCGCGAGACGAGTCGGCGTCGGCGGTCGCGACAGCCGCGGCACTACCGCCGACCAGCGCGAATACGATGGAGGCGGCGATACGGGCGATGCGGTGTCGTCGGTTCGGCAGTGCGGCGGCGGTGTTTCCGCGCATGAGAGCTCCTTCGGTAATCGGTGACACCACTACGCTGCTGGAGCGCAAGGGGATTCGTATTGAAGAAATGTCATCGACATAGACTGGGGGCGTGAGCTGGGAGATCGCGCGACCGTCGCGGAGGTCCGCGTTGCGCGGCATCGATATGGCGGGGTTCCGGATTCGCGGTGACGGACCCGAATCGGTGCGCGCCATACCGCATCCGGCCGTCACGCTGGTCGTCGAATTCGGTGAGCGCTGTTTCGATATTCGCGATTCGGCGGGGCGCAGCCACTCCGGCAGCCTGGTCTGGGGGCTGGGCGGCAACGCGGCCCCGGCGCGAGTCGAGGCCCTCGAATGTGTGCAGGTGCGCATGTCACCGGTCGTCGCGGCCGCGGTGCTCGGATTTCCGCTCGCCGAACTCGGCGGGAATATGGTTGGGCTCGAGGATCTCTGGGGTCGCGAGGCGGTGCGCCTGCGGGAGCGGTTACACGAGACCGCCTGCTGGCAGGAGCGATTCGCGCTGGTCGACTCGATGCTGGCGCGACGTTACCGCGAGGACCGCCGGATGGATCCGGAGGTCGCGTGGGCGTGGTCTCGAATCATGGTCGGCCGTGGGCGGTTCCGGGTCGAGGAACTGGCCGCCCAGGTGGGGTGGAGCCGCCAGTGGTTGTGGTCGCGCTTCGGCGCCCAGACCGGACTGACACCCAAGCGCGCCGCCAAACTGGTTCGCTTCGACCACGCGGTGCACCGGCTGGTGCAGGGGCATTCGCCCGCGCGAACGGCGGTCGAGGGCGGATACGCGGACCAGTCGCATCTCATTCGTGACATCCGCGAATTCACGGGCGTGCCACCGACATCCGCGGCGGTCGAACCCTGGCTCACGATCGACGACAGGGCCTGGCCGTCGACCGTCAGCGGCAGGCCCGCGGGCGTCTGATATAAGCTTCCCACTGTTGGGAATATCTAAATAGCTTGCGCTGTAGGGTTTTTGCTGTTGTTCGACTCGATGGGACGGATATTGTGGAGGATCGGCTGCCCGAGGCGGAAACCGATGCCGCCCAGCAGGATACGCGGCGGCCATCACGAGCGGTCGGCCGATGGACCCTTGGGTTGACCTGTGTGGCGATTGTGGCGGCCGGTGTGATCGTCGCAGGTTTGCTGCACAAACCGGAGCCGGAGCTGACGACGAAACCGACGGAGCCGGGGATTCCGCCCGGCGCGGCGACGGGGCAGATGTATGTGATGGTCACGCCGCCGGTGACCTATCCGGTGGCTATTCCGGGTTGTGACAAGGTCGAGCCGCCATACACAACAGACACAGGCGGATTCAGCGTTGCGATCGGCACGGGGTCGTATTCGTATGACAGTCCGGCGTATCCGTGGTTCACCGGCGCCAAAGCCGCAGCGATGACGCAGGCGCTGCGGAATGCCCTACCGAGCGGTGTCGAAATCGCGCTCGCTCCAATCGAGAAATCACTGGTGTTCCAGCCCATCCCAGTGATGAAAGGAGAACCGGACAAGTTGCCCGACGGCACCACCGATGCGGACGCCACCGTGGTTCGTGGAGATCTTTCGGGCTCGCTCCGGGTCACGGTGCGGCAGTCGACCCACCCGATTCCGCCGTGCAGGGCCGGATCATTGGACGAACGTCGGCATCTCGCCGACGGCGTTATCGCCGACACCCACGACAGCTGGCTCGAGGCCGGTCATGGGCGCACCAGTACCCGCAGTGTCGATGCGTACCTGCCCGACGGCACCGTGGTCACCGCCGAGGCCGATAATTCCCTGCCGGACCAGAAAAGCCACTCCGCCGGTGTGCCATTGACCATCGATGAACTGGTGGCGATGACTACTTCCACACCCCAACTTCGGGCCACCACACCGGCCCCGCCCGGGACACCTGAGCCACCCCAACGCTGCACGGCGTCCGGATCCGGCAAGAGCATCGACCGGAACACGGCCACCCGGCTCAACGGGGTATTGGCGCGAATCCCGTTGGACGGACTCACACTCGACCGGCCACTCGGCGATCTGCACCCCGGTGATTTCGACTTTCCTGGTCTCAACGACACCGACTCCGTTGACGGGGTGTGTCAGACGGTCCGGGTAACCGCCGGGCAGGAGCGCTCGAATTTATCGATCGCGATCGGTACCCGCCCATCGGACCCCGAGGCGTTCGAGGGGGCATACGAAACCGCCCGGCAGCTGCCGGATGGGGTGAGCGTCCAGCATCACGAGTACGAGGTTTCCGATGACGAACCGAATTCGACGAGGAAATCCGGCAGGACCGTGACGGTTACCTACGCATCGGGTTCATGGGTCCGAATAGATTCCACCGGGACGCCTCCGCTGACGTACGACCAGCTCGAGGCGATCGCGCTGACACCCGGACTAGAGGTGTCCTGATGCGCCGAATTCCCGGTCTGCGCAACCTGTTACTCGCCGCCGCCACGGCGCTGATCACCATCATCGGCGCTGTCGTCGTACTGCTACAACCGGCCGACACCACCCGCAAGATCACCGGTACCGATGCCGCCGCGCCCGGCCTCGGCTGGTCGCTCGACGCCGCGACCATATACGGGCGTGCCGGCGCGCGGTTCCGCGATCCCACCGATGGCACCCAATCTGACAGGCACACAATAGGATTCGTCGACGCGGGCGCCACCCTGCTGACCGTGATCGGCATCCCGAACAGGCATACGGGCGCACTGCGGGATCCCGAGCTGTTCGGTATCGACGCGGCGACCGGCGCCACCCGCTGGCGGACGCCCGCACCCGATTTGGACCGCTGCGCGGCGACTCCCGTCGGCGGCCGTCTGGTCTGCCATACCTACGGCGGGGGCGCCAGCGGCGGGCCCGCGTTGATCGGCTACGACGTCGCTACCGGATCCGTCACTCGGGTGCCGACCAATTGGGCTGTCCTCGGTCTCGCGGGGATGGGCGATCACCTGTACGTGGCCGCGAAGGACTTCGACTCCGATTCCGACGACTTGTCTGTGCACGCCGGATTGTCTGTGCACGCCGGAACCCTCACGGCTCCCGACGCGTTCTGGACACGAGCCTTCGCCGACGACGGCTTCGGCTCGATAGACGTGTCGCATGGACAGGGCGTTCTCGGCCTCGGCGGAGGCAGCAGCACGGGATTCGATCTGGCAACAGGGGCTCCCATCTGGACCACTGAACGGATCTCATGTACGCAGACCAGCACGACGAGCCCCGCACTGGTCGTCCGCATCCGCAAGAGATGCGACAACGGCGTCGTCACCGGCTCCGACGTCATCGACCGCACCGGCCGCACCATTGCCAGCACCGACCGAAACATCGTCCACCGCATGTCGATCGATGCACCCGCCGACGACTCCGTGCCGATCCTGCTCGCCGACGGCGCATACGACCGCCGCACCGGCGCCCTTGTCTGGACCAGCCCGGACCTGCGGTCCGCCGAATCCGATCCCGAGTCGTTCGCGCTCAGCGGCACCGCGATGGCCGTGCTCGGCGATATCGCCCTGCTGGAAGATATCCCGGGGCGCACCCTGACCGGTCTCGACATGCGCACCGGGCACCGGCTCTGGCAGGTTTCGGACAACCCGCTCGCCACGCTCGGAGGCTGGGACGGTAGCCGCGCGGTGTTCACCGACAGCGACGGACTGCGGGCGATCGACATACGAACCGGCAAGACCGTCTGGGATATTCCGTTCCCGGCCATCACCGACAAACCGCGTGCGTTCGACGACCAGGGCCACCTCACCGCGCACCGCGGCGGCCGATATTTCTATACCTCCGCCCGCACCATGATCAGCCTGCGGACACTCCCCTGACCGGTCCGGAAATGTCGAATCCGTTGCCTGGCACGGTGATTGCGCATCAGGTGAACAGCGAACCGGTGCGCGGGTTGATCAGGAACGGTACGCCGTTCACGAAACACGCACTGCCGGTGTTGATTCCGACGCGATGCACCTCGATGTCGAGTCGTCCCACCGAAACCTGACCGTCAGGTGCGAATTGACGCACCTCGATGGCGTGCCAGCCGACGTTGCCGGGCGTCCAGAGCACCTGCGGGTCGCTGTTCGCGTCGAGGGTGACCGGCTGCAACTGTATTCCGTTGTCGGTGATCTCGTACCGGCTGTCCGCCGGGTTCGTGATGCCCGCCATGATGGTCTGCGGGCACCCCATCACCGGACCCTCGCTGCCGGTGTTGTAGACGATGATGCCGACGATATCCGCGGCGGCGTTCGGCATAGCGGGAAGTAGGGCCGCCACGGAACATGCCGCGACGGCCAGACCACGCCGGAGAAGCTCAACTGTCATGATGCGGATCCCTTCGGTGAGATGTTCATCGATCAGGGTCGTGCCGTGTCAGCAGCCGTCGGCTTTCGCCTTCGCGTCATTGTCCAACACGGTGGCGGTGGCCCCGACAGCGCCCCGACCGCGAACTCGGCGCCAAGGCCGTCAAGGCCGAAATGCCATGGGGCTGAACCACACTCGCTCACGAACCGGGACCAGGTGCTCGGCCTGCACCGAAACGACTGTGCGGACACTCGCGGTGGTGCCCCAGACGGGAGTCGAACCCGCTAACGGCCGCTTTAGAGGCGGCTGCTCGGCCGTCGAGCTGCTGGGACTGTTGGGGTTGACCGGCACACCACCGGACACCCCATCATGACCGATCAGGCTGTGTCCGGGTCGTCGATCCGTTCCCGCAGTTCGATGTTCGCGATTTCGTTTCTGGCGGCCCGGTACTCCTCGACCGTCAGGGAACGCCCGAGTTCGTCCAGCGTGCGCAGCACGAACCGTTGCGTGCTGACGCGGCGGTTCAGGTCGTCGAGCGCGGCGGCCTGCCGCCAGACCTTGCGTTGCAACCAGCGCGTGGCCGTCGGCAGATCCCCGGCGAGTTGGTCGCGCAACGCGTCCCGCTCGGCGGCTAGCTCGACGAGCTGCGCGCGCAGGTCGCTCAGCTGAGCATCGACGGAAATAGTCATATTCTCACCTCCCCTCGTTCAGCGAAGGCGAGAGGAAGATGGGCGACCAGCCGCCGGGCGGCCGGTTCGAACGCGGCGGCCGTCAGCGCACCGCCGAGATCGGGCTCATGCACCCTGACCAGCCGGTGGCCGGCCGCAGCGGCATCCGCGCACAGCCAACCGAGCGCCAGCTCATCGGGCGCGGCCAGCACCACCAACACGTTCGAGGTGACGTGCCAACCGACAATCAGGTCGGGATACGCGATAGCAAAGTCGAATGCGGCGTGCGCCGCCTGCGCGATCTGCGCCCCCGGCGCCAGATCTGCACGGGTGACAAGGTAGAGGCGGCGGGGAGAAACCTAACGGTGTGGCACGAGATCAATGGTAGCCCAGCGAGGTCTACCGCGCCCGTGAATTTCCGGTTGGCAAACTGAGCGGTCCCGCGAATTCCACTGTGCCGCCGTCGAACACGACCACAACGCGCCCGCCGACCGCATCCGAGGACTTGGTCGCCGGTCCGCGCGCTGGTCAACAGCGTAGGACGACGACGGCGCGCCCCGATGGCGTGTGGGCCTCGTCGAACGTGGTGCGTTCGGCGATGGGGGCGGCGACGGGGCGACGGTCGAAGATCACCAAAGTGCCGGTGTCCAAACCCAATCCGTCGAGATAGCCGTCGATTTGGGCCAGTCCCTCGGCGAGTGGATCGGTCTGGTTGGCGGCCCAGACCTTCAACTCCAGCGCCTCGCGCTGTTCTACGCGCTGGCCGTCGGCATTCCGGTACGGCTGCCGGATCAACAGGTCGATCCGGCCACGCCCCACCCCGACCTCGCGATCAACGAACCCGGCTCCGTTCACAATCCGATGCAGGTACGCCATCAACACCAGTTGCGCGGCAGCCTCGTGGTAGTTATCCCGGGTCGCCAGCACATCACCGTGCTGGATCCAGAACGTGACGAACTCCCGCAGCAGTCGCGGGAAATCGATTCGGCCATCAGGGAACCGGAAACTCGACGGTTCGGCAGTGATCACCGATTCGGTGCGACCACCCAGCACCCGCACAATCACTTCCTGATAGATCGGATTCGCGAACCGCAACTGCTTACCCCGTGCGATCAACCCCAAATCCCGGACATACCCCATGTCGTCATCGAAGGTGAGGTCCACGTTCGGCTCGGCACCGGCGATGATCGGCTCGAGTACCCGCTGCACCCTCGGCTCGTTCAACTTATCGATCAACGAATCCAAATGCGTCGCCCGCGCCAGGATCAACCGCTCCTTCGCCTGCTCCACATGATCGATCGTGATCGTCTCCCGCACCCGCATCTTGAAGGTGATCTCCCACGCCAGGGCATTCACCAACCACGGCTGACCCTGGGTGTAGTAAAACGCCAGATCGATCGCCTTGTCGTCGAACTCCTGCCCGGTCTCGGCCGTGTGCTGCCGATACAGCTGGCACACCTCGGACTTGGTGAAATCCCCCACCCGAATCGACTCGATCTTGATATTGAACGGACTCGAAGACCCCAACCGCTTCGGATCCCCACCCGAGGCCGCCTTGTAATCCCGCACATCCCGCAACCCACACAACACCACCGAATGCGGGAACTTCTGGCGACTCAAGATGAACCCCGCCCGCAATTGCCGCAGCACTGCGAGCAGTCCGTCACCCCGCAGCGCATCGATCTCGTCGAAGAACAGCACCAGCGGACGAGGACACTTGGCCACCCATGCGCCCAACGCCGCGTGCAGCCGACTCCCCGCCGACGCGGCTGGCCACGGATCCGGTGGCAGGAACTCCGGCGCCAAACCCTCGTTCTCGGCAACCTGGCGAATCCCGCTCAGCACGGCATCCTCGACCGCGCCGACATCGTCACCGAAGGCCGCACCGAATTCACACGTCACACACAACGCCAGGAAACGACCCTCCGCCGTCAGCTCCCGCGACAACCCCAGTAACGATGTCGTCTTACCCGTCTGCCGCGGCGCGTGAACAACGAAATAAAACCCGAAATCGATATACGCCCGAGCATCGGGCAACCGCTCATCGGCGGGAATCATGTAATGCAGGTCCGGCAAGCACGGACCAACCGTGTTGAAGTACCTCACCGGCACACCGTACCCGGCACACGATCGTCAGTGTGCGGTTGAGCTGCTGAGGCGCCCCGCCATCGACGACTGTCTAGGCGATAGCTCATCCGGCAACGATGCCGTAATCCTCGCCGAACCATACCCAGTCCGGATTCCGGCTGTACGAATCGAGGGTTCGGGTGACGCTGCGGCGCGAGGTGGGCCAGGGGTCGCCGTAGGTAATGGTGCCCGCGTCGGCGTCGAAGCCGTAGATGACCTGTGCGTGCCCGCCCCCCGCTGTCCAGGCGATGCCGGTGAGGATGGGCCGGTTCGCGGAGATTTCGGTGACCACCTGGGTCATCGAGAGCGGTGCGCCTACCGCGGCGGTGAAGCCGATTTTCCGGAAGGCCGCGGCGATCTGTTCGAGCGAGGCCGCCGCGTTGGGGCAGCCTTCGGCGGTCGCGCCGTGCACCAGTTCGCAGTATTCGCGTTGGCCGATAGGGCGATTCAGGTATGTGGCGATGGACGATCCGTTGGCGGCCCAGCACCACTGGTCCTCGGTCTGGATCTGCTGGAGATACGGCAGGATTCGTGCGCCGGATACGGCGATTCGCGGTTCCGGGACCGGGGGCAGATTCGGGGTGACGACGAGGCCGTGCGATCGCGCGGGATCGGCGCTCGCGACCCCGCCGGATGCGATGACGACGAATACTGCGATGACGTTAAAAAGAAGTTTCCATTTCAGTCGCACACCGCCTCCTTTTCCACGGAAATGTCCGAAATTATGCATGCATCCGAAGCGGGCGCAACTCGAACGGCTCGAATCACACCGACAGGCTGGCATTTTGCACAAGTTTCTTTATCGTGGATTGTATTCGACTCCGGATCATAAAATTCACGGAGATTCTATATTGACCGGAGCGCCGCCGGTCTGGAACACTCTCGACTCATTCCATTCGGAAGTTTGATCGGTCAAGGATCTCTTCCCATTTCGCTCCGCAGCGGGCCGATCATGCATGTCTGTCGTCGTCAGGAGGAATCTTGCAGTATTCGCGTTTATCCGCCGCGCTCGTCCTCGCGGTGGCGATCGGACTCATGGCCGACGGCGCCGCGGGCGCCGAACCGGGTGCGCCGGAGGTGAAACATCACGCCTTCGGCCTCGATCGCGGGGCCGCGCACGACAGCCTCGGCCGCGACACGACCGTCGGCCTCGCGTTACCGGTCGACGTCGGTGCGGCGGGCACGCCACCCGCTTCGTATTCGTTGCAGCGGTTCGCCTTACCCGCGGGCGATCAGGGGCCGGTCGGGTCGTGTGTCACCTGGGCGACGGGCTATACCGGATACGGCATTCTGATGAACGAGCAGCAGATCGGCGGCGGGCCGCAGGCGCCGATGTACATCTATTCGCAGATCGCGAAGGGCGACGACACCGGAACCTATGCGGGCGTCGCGCTGCCGCTGGAACAGCAGCAGGGCATCGACACGAAATCCGACTATTGGCAGGGCGATTTCGACTACACAACCCAACCCGATGCCGCGGAACGAGCGAACGCCGCACATTACAAACTATCCGGAGCGAAAGACCTTACCAAAGGCGATATCGTCACCAATATCAAACAGGCAATCGCGTCCGGCCTGCCGGTACCCTTCGGATTCGATGTCAGGGAAAGTTTCGAGAATTTGGACGCCACCAATTATCAATACAATCCGTCGCCCCGGGAAAGGATTCTCGGCGGGCACGAGGTCACCATTGTCGGATACGACGCGAACGGTGTCACCATCGAGAATTCATGGGGCGCGAGCTGGGGCCACAACGGCTTCTTCACCGCACCCTGGTCGTTCATAACCGGCCGAGATGTCAACGAGATCCATTCGATGGGCCGGTTACTTCCTGCCTGACCCGATGCGGACCGGATCGGCAGGCCGGACCCCTGGACGCATCAAATAACTCGGCGCGAGCCGATCCGGTCCCATAGATATTCGTCGTGCTCGCGATCTTCGCGATAGTAGCGCTGGGTGAGTGTCGTGAGCCGGTTGATTTCGGCGACCGTGGCCGCATGGCTGGCGGGCTTACCCGATCCTCGTCCTGGACCGGGCACACTGATCATGTGTCGTACAGTTGTATGTGGACGTAGCGATTCGACGGGTCCCGCTCGTCGACGGTGACGACCCGGTGGACCGACTGTCCGTCTGGGTTCCGGTAGACGTCGTCGGCCTGCAGGATCGATGGTGAGGTGTCCAGCGGCGGCCCCGCGATGGTGGTCTCGGTGACGCGGTATACCTTGTTCAGCTGCGCCGAGAATTTCGATGCGGTCAACAGCAGGGTGAGGCCCTGCTGATCGGTGGATAGCGCGAGTTGGTACAGCGTGTCGATCCCGCGCTCCGACCGGGCGTCGAGAACGGTGACGCCCTGTGGGATGACGATTCCGCCGAATTCAGCAGCCTCCCTGACAATGTCGGTGACCGCTGGCGTTCTGGTTCGCTGATCTGCGTCCCGGTGTTCACCGCCGCAGCCGGTCATGCCGACCACGATAGCCATCAGAGCGGCGAGTGCACCGGCCAGCCTCATTTGCCGGACTCCGCGCGTCGAATATGTCATCGGGTGGGATCACTCCTGTCGCCGTCTCGGCTGTCGTGCGCGCCGGGCAGGTTGATCGGCCCGGTCGACGGTACCGTTCCCTCGTATCGTCGGATCCCGCTGGATCCATCGACGTCGTATTCCCGCGCCAGGCCCGCCGTGTGCAGCGCTCCCATGCGCTTGTCCGAGACCGTGACGCCGGCAATTTCGGTGCTTTTGTCTCCGTCCCAGTTGTACCGGTCATGCACATATGCCTTGTACTCCACGGTGATTCGTGGCTCTGCGCCGTCGGCCGGTTTGTGGACTGTCACCACACCGGTGGCCGACAGTTGGATGCCGCCCATCGCGAAAAACCAGTCGTCGCTCAACGTCCGGGTGATGTAAAAGCCACCGGGCAGCCACTGCGACTGGAATTGCACCGGGTTGTCGTAATTCTTGCCAGCCGACGCTTCGCTGGTAACCCTTGGATACATCGACGGCGAAATCAACCACTTAAACCCCCGCGTTTGCGCGATATACAGACTAACCAGCGCGGTCGCAGCTTAACACAGCCTTACGCGGTGCCTTCGGTTCGAGCCAGCACCTGCAGACAGCCTGCCCTGATACCGAATTAGCTTGTGCCACATCGAAAATGGCTGTGGCCACATCCATCGGTGCGTTGCCTCCGTTGTTCCACGGCGTCGGATATGCGGCCACGATCGAGCACAAAGCTAAGGCCGAATTTCATTGCTTTGCAACGGAATTCGGCCTATTCGGTGCCTGGATCGGTCAACGACCGGTGTCGTCGGCAACGTGGAGGGCGGCCATCACCTCATCGCGGCGGACAAGATATGAGAACAGCGGATTCGGGTTTTCGACCTTGTACATGAGTTCGTGGAGTAGATCGCGTTCGGTCGGGGTTATCGGGATCTGTCCATTCGCGAGGGATGCGGCCAAAGTGTCGACCGCGAGCTCGGCACCGGCATGTTCCCACAGCTCTTCGATCGACCGTGTGACGTCTTGATCGAGGCGCCGGCCGTGAGCGTCGAGCCTGTCGCGCAGGCTGTCCAGCAAAGGCTCGAACCGCTCCTGCCACCACTGCGTATTCGCTTGCATCTCAGCCCAATACGACGCCGGGAGATCAGGATCGGGTGCGGTGACGACCTCGCCGGTTGCCATCCGGGATCGGAGCGAACAGTCGAGGATGCGGCCGTCGAAGGTCCCGATCATCACGCGATAACCGGTGTAGGCCAATGACAGTGGCTCGACGGCGATTCGATGCACGCCGAGTCGGAGTGTCTGACGCCAGCGTACGGACCCATCGGCGGAATCGAGCGCGACGATCTCGCCGGAACCGAGGCCCGCGAGAATCAGGTCTTCGACGAGTTCCAGCGCTGTAATGGGGACGTCCGCGGCGAAGACCCACTCCGCTTCGCCGTCCGGCAGACGTCGCCGCACGACAAAGGTGTTGCCGGGCAACAGCCCTCGGCCGTCATGGACCTGTCCGGCGTGCACTATCGCGGTGCCGATGTCATCGCGCACGTACAGTCCGGGACCACCGAAGAGGTGTTTGTCGCGGCGGGTATCCCATTCCAGCGGGAACAAGCGCCGCACCCGCGGGTGCGCGCCCTCGCGCGGATCGATGGCGACGATCCACTTCTCGAGATGCGGCTCGGTGTCGGAATCACCTCGCAGGAAATAGAATTCGGGTGCATAGCGGATGTCGAACCAATGGTTGAACAGGTCGTATCCGCCCAGTCGAACCTCGGCGACCAGATCTCCCTCGGGCGAAATCAGCTGAGTGTCCGGTCCGGCGCCGCGGCTCGAGTGGTCGCTGTCGCGGAGGGCCACCCAGCCGTCGACGGTGCTCGCGGCGACGACCGGATGTCCGGGCGCGAATTCTGTTATCGGCACACCATTTTCGAGGGATATGCGTTCAACGGCTCGTGGCTGCCGCCGCCATCCTTCGCCCGCGACCCAGCGTTGCGGTGCGTCGGGTACCACCCACGCCGAATCTTCGTCGGGCGACACCACGATTTGCCTGCCGCCGCCGTTGCCGGGGATCGACCACGCCCGCTCGCCGCTGGGCAGCCAGCACTCCAGCGTCGTTCCCTCTAGCGCGGCGAGGACCCGGCGGTCGCTCCACGATTGCAGCGCCCATATCGACCGGCGCGGCGACCAGCGTGTTCCCCAGAATTCGTAGTCGCCCGCGCCGAGGGAGGTAACACACTGATCCGGATCCGGCGATCGCGTATCGACTTTCAGGTCAGCCTGATCCGTCGGCGAAATCATGCCGTCTGTGGCGGTCGTCCAATCGTCTCGCGCGAAGAAGGCGAGGAATCCGTAACTATGCGCGTCCTCGTCGTCGAAGTCGTCCTGCGGCGCGAGAGTCGCCTCCAACAATCGCGCGTCCCGCCACCGCACCCGGCGCACCTCACGACTTCCTTCGAGGATCGAAACGGTCTTGCCGGTCTCGAGATCGAACAGCAGCAACTCGCCCTCGAAGTAATATCCACCGTCGTAATCGCCGGTACCAACGGCCAGCAGCGGCAACTCGGGATGGAAATCCAAAGAAAGAACCCGATATCGCACCGGAACCACATGCAAGCACACCAGGCTCCCCTGCCGATAAACCCCCACCCGATGCCGCCGTCGCCCACCACGCACGTCCCGCCCCAGCCATTGCGCGGCACCGAGGTCACCCCCAAGGGCAAACATCCCGTGCCGAACCGATGCGATACCAACGACCGGGCAACCGATCTCGGCGAACGGCCCATCCCCCAGGACCCGCCGTATCGACAATTCCTCCTTCACCTGACCAGCATCTCAGGCCAGAAGAAATATCCGTCGCCACGGGCCGGCGCCCGCCCAACGCTCACCACAAGGAAACGACTTGGGGCCGCATCAGCCAGGCTTTCGTCTGCCGACCGAAGTGGGCGAACACCGACCGCCTATCGAGTGCGCTGCCTACGATCGAGGGGGATGTGGTTCGGCGACGGGATCATTCGGCTATGGCGAGCGGGGCAGGCCAGTCGGCGCCGCGGGGTGTACCGGCAAGGCCGATCCACGAACGGCAGTTGGACGATGACATGGTGCGCCTGCAGCGGGCCGCGGCGGTGAGTCATCGACGCGGGCAGATCGTCGAAGCCGTCCGGGTGGACGCGGCGGTCCTGCTCGCCATCGCGGGTATCGCGGTCACCCTTGTCGGACAAGGGCGTTCGGCGATGCCGATCATCGGAGCGGGGTGGTTCGTGTTGTCCACATTCCTGCTCAAACGTCAGGCAAGCGCGGCCACGCGGCAGTCCGCGCTGCTGCGAGAGATGTTCGATACCACGCTGTTTCATATCCCGTGGCGCGCGACCGTCGCAGGCGATCCGGTCGGCCAACCGGATATCTCCAGACTGGCTCGCGGACTCGCGCGGGGTTCGGCGACGGATCGGCAGATCACGAACGGCTGGTACGACTCGACGGCGGGCGTGCACCACCCGTACGACATCCTGATCACGCAGGAGCAGAACCTCGGCTGGGATGCTCGATTACGCCGTCGATACGTGGCATTCGTCCTGTCCGCCGCAGTCGGGTGGAGCGTAATCGGCCTGGTGGCTGGGATGCTCATCGGACATGCGACGATCGCGGATATCCTGCTCGGCTTCTTCGTTCCGTCGCTCGCCGCTTACCAGATCGCCGTCGATATCGTGGCGGGTCAGCAGCGCGCGGTGGCCGAGCGGGAACGGCTCAATCGCATTGTGACCGAAGAACTTCGCCGCGCCCGGCCAGGCCCGGTCAGCGATACCGAATGGCGTCGGGTCCGCGGGCTCGCCCGCGACGTCCAGGACGGAATTCTGCGAACTCGCATGGATGCCAATCATTTACCCGAGTGGTTCTATCGGCGCTACCAACAGCACGACGAAAGGGATTTCGCCGATACCGCCCAAGCACACCGCCATCGCCTGGCGGCGAAATGACCACGAGGGATACTGCTGGGATGACGGACAGTGTGGCGGACTTTCCAGAGGCCGGCGATGTCGATTTCGACGAGAACCAGAATAAGATCGTCTACGACGGCGCGCGTTGGGTCGCGATGGAGGAACCCCCGGAGGCGGATCCGCGAGCACGGATCCGCCACGATCCCAACTGAATTCAGCTCGAACGGTTCTTGGCCTGGGCCCGCCAGAGCGCGCGTTCCTGCGCCGCACGCGTGTATTTCTCTGCGGCCATGAGTGTTTGGATCCAGAGTGCCCAGGTGCGCATGGTGTCGCCATGTGCTTCGCCCAGCACGCGGCGGCGACGCTCGAGCAATGCCTCGACCTCCTCCGGCGAGATACCCTCGAGCTTCGCCCGCACCGCGCACAGTTCGTGCGCGGCCAACAGGGTGAGCCTGTCGTCCGCGCCGTATGTCTCGGTGAGTACGGCATGCGCCGCACGGAGCAGATCCCGCGCTTCGGTGAGTTCACCAGCCGTCCGCAGATCCTGGGCCAGGCTCACGGCCGATTGCGCCGTCGCGGGGTGCTGCTTTCCCAACGCCTCCAGGCGCAGGCGGTACACCTCACGATTCTGAGTCAGGGCCGCGGAGTGGTCACCGCGCGCACGCAGGTCCAGGCCGAGCGCATGAGCGGAGGCCATCGTGTCGGCGTGGTGTTCGCCGAGCTCGGCGACCATCCGCGCGTGGGTGTCGGCGTCGAGTTCGGCGGCGGCGCGAATATCGCCGCTCTCGCGCAGCTCCGCGGCATGGTTGTGGGCGGCGATCAGCGTATCCCGGTGGTCGCGGCGCAATACCTTTCGGTGCGATTCGAGTAGTTCGGCAGATGTCGGAAGGTCGGACGGCGGTGACCATGCCTTGGCGAAGCGCCTGCCCGAAACCGCGTTCTGGGCCGCGACAAGAGTCGCCGGATCGTCGGCTCCATATAGTTCCTCACTCAGGGTGTAGGCCTCGATGTGGAGTCGCAGCGATTCGTCGTAGTCACCACGGTGATAGTGCACCTGTGCGAGGCGGCTGATCGCCGCGAGCGCCGGTTCCGACCGTGGGCCAGGATCGACCGCCCACCGCTCGTGGGTGTGCCGCGCGAGGGACAGCGCCGTGTCGAGATCATTGCGGGCGACCAGATATCCGATGATGTCCAGCAACAGTGCGCGTGCGTCCGCGTCGCCGCCGGCCAAGTCCACCTCCAGTGCGTGCGGCACCAAATCATGGAACCTCGGCCAGCTGTCCGGATCTCGTGGATCCCCGGTCCGGCAGCGCGCGACCGCGGTGCGCGCTGCCACCTTCGCGCGGGCCCGGGCATCGGGTGCGGTGCGGTCGCGCACGAACGCCGACAGCAGCGAATACATCCGCGGTGACCCATGCTCGATCCGGAGCAGGCCGCTCGCGATGGCTCGTTTCACCAGCGGATCGAGCCCGAACGCATCCCTGGCCTCAGCGGCGAATCGCGGGTACACCGAAGCGGGTACGGCGGTGAGCACTTCCCGCGGAATGGGTGCGGCGGCCAGGAACGCGAGGAATTCGATCACCTCCGCGGCCGCGGGATCGGTCTCGGCGAGGTGTTCGAGGGCGAGGCGCCAGGTAGCCCCGAGCGACCCCGGGATGGTTCCGTCGACCGTGGACAGCACCCGGACCGGTTCGTCACGAACTTGATTCGCGTACTCGGTCAGTGACATGAGCGAGTCGACGAGGAAGTGCGCGGCCTGATCGACCGCGGCGGGCAGATGCTCCAGAGCCTCGGCGAGATCACCGAGCCCGGATTTGTCCCCGAGGATCTCGGTCAGCAATTCGATCGATTCGGCCGGATCGAATGGACCGATCTCGCAACGCTTTGCGATCTTCGTCCACCGCGGATCCCGTGAAGTGATCAACACATGTACCCCTGGCAGCCGCGGCACGAACTGCAGACACGTATCCATATCCGGTGCGCCGTCGAGCACATAGAGCCACGGACCGGTCTCGGACAGATGCCGAAACAGCTTGGTCCGCAGCAGATCCGCGTCTTTGGCGGGCAGCAGGCCGAGCCGAGCCGCGGTATGGGCCACGGCCTCGGGGAGCAATTCCGGCCGATCGGCGGCCAACCAGACCACACCGGTGAATTCGGCCAGGTGCTGATGCGCGTATTGGATTGCCAGCTGGGTTTTCCCGATTCCGGGCAACCCGTGGAGCACCAGCACGGCCCCACCCTCCGCGGTTCGCAGACCTTCCAATTCCGTTGGGGCAGCGCGGCTTACCGCAACGGGCTGCCGATCGGGCAGTTCGAGGGCGCTGGAACGCGAAGTCGGCGTGTCGGCCGTTACACGGGTGCCATTATCGGACCGTGTAGGAGCATTGCCGAACTGGGCTGCCGCCCGGGCCGCGACGCCGAGGAACCATTCGATTGCCGTTTCACCGCCGATCTCCCAGGCGGCCAAGATCATCGCCTCTGCGACCAGCGCGAGCTGGTATTGCGCGCGCCATTCGGCGAGCATTCCGCGTGTTCCGCCGTAGTTCACTCCGGACTCGTACATTCCGCGTACCAGCTCGAGCGCGATCGGAGGCAGCCACTCGGCCTCATAATCAGGATAATCAGGCGATACAACAAGATTCGCCAGTTCCTCGCGCGCGGGCGGGGAGAGTTCGGACAGATAGCCCGCCAGGGTGGTCAACAACAGATACGCTGGGTCTGCCGCGAGCGAACGGTGCTCCCTCGCATAGATCAGGTCGATGAGCTTGAAGACGCGCGGATCGTCGGTCACGAGCAGGTTGCCCGAGTGCAGATCCCGGTGCGCGTAACCACGCCGCACCCGCACGTTGGCCGCGCTCGCTCCGAATTCGTCATAGACCAGCGCCAACGGGTTGGCGAATCCATCCACCTGGGCGTCGGTCGGTCGACCGTCCGGGGTGAGCAGGCGACGTCGCACGGCCCAATCGATGTCGAAGCGGTCATGCAACTCGTCGCGCAGCAGGGCCCCCACCGTCGTCCGTTCCGCTCGCCGATTCGGATTCCACCCGTGTAGAAGGGCAGTGACGATCAGCGAAAGTCGTTCTGCCACTTGTTTGTTGGTTCGATCGCGAGCGATCGCCTCGGTCAGCGTCGACACCCCGGACATATCGTCGAAGGCGACCGCTTGAAACTGTACGGAGCCATCGTCGGCCAGTGTGATCGGATCGCCGATCGGTTCGACCAGGTGTCTGTCCCGGAATTCGGCCGGTGAATTCGCCCAGACAGTCCGGTGGCGGCGTGGCTCAGGGGATAGCTTCCTCGGCTCGTACTTCATGATGGCCTTGCCATCGAATCCCGGGCGCGTCAGGTAGACCGTCAGCAGGCGGGCATCGGTGAACCCATGACCTGACCATCCGGCGTACTCCAACTCTATATTGCTGTGCCACAACGCGGTTTGCATCTGATACCGATGATGCTCGGCGAAGCTCGCGAGCACGTGTTCATCGCACACCCTGTCGAAAGATACGTCGTCGCGATCAGATCGCACCGCTGCCTCCGAAACCCGGACAGCTCATGCGGGTCAGCGTACAGTCGCTGCCCGAGCACACGAGAGGTTACGCGCGGAAAGGTGACGCTCGGATGACACGGCTATCGGACGGCGCGCGCCGTTCACTCATCCTCCTCGTCGAGGCGCAATCCACCTCCTCTGGCCTGCACGTGCGCCTGCGCGAAGGCGACCGCGTGCTCGCCGACCGAAGAGTCGCCTACGATTCCACCGCCGAAGAGTACGCCGCATTCGTCGATGCCGACCGGTATTTCGAAAACCATCGGGTGCCCGGCGTGCCCGATCCCATTGCCGAGCCCGCCCGTAGACTCGGCGAGTGGGTATCGCGCGAATTGCTCGGTGACGCGGCGGATTTCATCGCCCTCGCGACGCCGTGCACGGTCGTGGTGACCGGCGCCGAGGCGCTGGTGTCCGGACCGTGGGAGCTCGCGCTCGTGTCGGAGCGCACGCTGGGGCAGCTCGGCGCGGTCTTTGTTCAATCGGTCGAAACGTCCGTTCCTCCACCGCCGGCCCGCACTGAACGCTCGGTGCTGCGCGTGCTGGCCGTATTCAGTCAACCGGACGGGCTGGACGCGCTCAACCTGCGCCGGGAGCGCCGCGAATTACAGCGCACCATAGGCGAATTGGCTCGGCTCGGCGCCAGGGTCGAGCTGTGCGTTCTGCAGTACGGCGCGACCCGGCGACGCCTCGCCGAGGTGGCCGCCGATCCAGACGGCTGGGACGTGGTGCAGCTGTCCGGGCATGGGGCGGCAGGGTCGTTCACTGTCGAGGCCGAGGACTCCGGGCGCGATCCGATCGAGGTGGACGACCTGATCGCACTGCTCGCCCCGGCTCGCCCCAGCCTGGTGGTGCTGAGCTCCTGCCGGTCGGCGGCGCGGATCGCCGAGGAGCGCATGGCGCTGCTCGGCCTGGCGGAAGTTTCGCATCGTCCCGATCGACATCCGAATTCCCAACTCGCTCAGTCGATTGCGATCAACCTGGGATGTGCGGTCCTGGCTATGCGGTTCGCGGTCCCCGACAGCTACGTCATCGGGTTGATCATGGCCTTCTATGCGGAGTTGCTACGCGAAGGACGTTCAGTGGCCGAAGCGCTCGAGATCGCGCGCGGCCGAGTCGGTGCGACCGCGACGGCGATCGAGTGGGCGACCTCGACCGTCATCGGTGAAGGCGCCGGACGGCTCACACTGAGCCGTCCGCGCCGCGCCGATGACGAAATCCCGCCTCCTCCTGAGCGGTTCGTCGGTCGCGTGGCCGTCATGACGAAGTGTGGCCGCACCTTGACCACGGCGGGCATGCCCAACACCGTTGTGCTGTCGGGAACGCCGGGCGTTGGCAAGACCACTGTGGCCGCCGAGCTGGTCGACCTGCACGGCGACCGCTTCGATCAGGTGGTCTGGTTCGCAATACCCGAGAACGCCGATCCCCAAGTGTTGTTCCTCGATCTCCTGGTGCGTCTGGAAACCGCACTGCCCGGCCTGCGTTTGCTCGACACCGTCGTCGAGGACACATTACCGGCGGACGCTCTCGCCGACCTCACGAAGGCACTGGCCTCGACTCGTACTCTGCTCGTGCTCGAGGCATTCGAAACGCTCACACCCGAAGGGGAATTCACGCATCTGGGCTGGCCCGGACTTATCACCGCGTTGACCGCGCACACGGGAGCGTCCCGTCTCCTGGCGACAACCAGGGTCACCCCCCGATGCCTGGCCCGATACGTCGAACCGATCGGACTGCTGACCGTTGACGAGACCGTCTTGCTGGTAGGCGAACTCGGGCGGCTCGACCGATTCGTCCGTGGCGAGGTGCCGGACGTATCGGCCGATGGCGCGAGAGCCCTTGCGGCACAAGCTATCAAGGCAAGCGGACGACACCCCAAACTACTCGAGCTCGCCGACGGGCAAGCGACAGACGCCGCCACGCTGCGTTCGTTCCTCGACGATGCCGACAAGCGCTCGGCGGCCGAGCACGATCCCCGGCGGCTGCTCGAAGCATGGACGATCGAGGCGGTGACCCGGCTCGGCTCGTCGGCCCGGCATCGTTTCGACATTCTGTGCGTACTGGACGACCGCGATCGCACACCGGATACGGTGAACGCCATCGACGCCGATCCCAGCGCGACAGACTCCGACGACGAGCTGAGATACGCGGCGCTGGCAGTGATCACCGGTCACCACTACGAAATACATCCCACCGTTGCGTCCTCCGGCCGAGACTTGCTCGAACCAGAAGCGCGGCAACGGATCACCGCGGCGATCGCCACATATTGGCGGCATGCCCTCGAACGGGCGGTCGCCGCGGAACGGACCAGCGGCTCGATCGAACCGGTCGCCCGATTCGCCCGTGCCGTCGCTACATACCTGGTCCGCAGCGGCGACGTGCCGATGGCGATCGATGCCCTCGACCTTATTCTCCGCCGGGAAAGGTCCCGGATCGGCCTTCGTGCGCTGCTGCCTCTGGCACACGAAATCGTCACCACCGCAACGGGAACCGACCAGCGACTGCGCGCCCGCAGGATGGTTGCCAACATCATGGCCCTGCTGGCGCACCGCGCGGCCGAACCGATCACCGCCCAGCTGCGCGAAGATGCTCTTGCACAAGGTGATTCAGGGATGGCGATGTCGTTGACCACCGATCTCATCGGCCGATATCGCGAGGCGAATCGCTACCCCGAAGCGCTCGCGCTCGCCGACGAGCAGATCGAACTCGGCGAGCGAACCGGCGCCGGTCCGTGGACGCGCCTGGTACACGACAACGAAAAGGTAAGCCTCCTAGTGGCAATGGGCAAAGCCGCCGAGGTCGCCGAGCAGATCGAGCACCTGCGCCGCACCATGGCCGAGTTGCCCGACGAGGCGGGCGAGAACGAAACCGTGCGGCCCTTCCGGGCCAAGGGCCTGGTCTTGGATACCGCCTACACCGCAGCCCTCGCCTTGCACGACTACGACACTTGCATAACCGTAGGCGAGGAGATGCTCGCACTCAAACGCGCCTACGACGCCGACGAGAACGAGATCGCCAGGGCGAAATACCGTTTGTGCTTCCCGCTGATGCGCCGCAACCGAACCGGTGAAGCGCTGTCGTACCTCACATGGTGCCGCACGGTATTCACTCGCGAGCGAGACTCGGCTGCGCTCGCTGCCACTCTCACCGCCCTCGCCGAGCTGGAAGACGAACGCGGATACACTGATACCGGCATCGCCCTCGCCAGATCGGCATTGCGTCATCAGTATGCGGCCCGCACCCTTGGTGGCATCAGCAACGGACATCTCAACCTCGGCTACCGCTTGGAATCCGCTGGAGACCGCCGCGCGGCCACCGCGCACCACCTCATCGCCACGCTGATCGCCACAGGTTCGTCCTACTGGCAGGCCGATAGCGCCGTCGACGCCCTCGCCCACGACCTCATCGAATTGGGCGACGACCATCCGACAACGGCGGCCGAACTCATGGAACTCGCCGAGCGCGACCTGCCTGGAATCGAAATCCCCACCGCGGTAACAGAATTGCACACGGGGATCGGATTCGAGCAGGCCGATGTCGTTGCGATCCTGGCCCGCGCGGGCCGAGCCGCCGATGCCCTGCGCGAGCCCGCGTTCACCTTCTGGGATCCGCTGCTGTCCGGACTCCTCGCCGATGACACCCTGGCCACAGAACAGGTCGCCGATTTCCTCGACGCCTTCGCCGAAATCCCCGAACGAGCCACCGTCGCAACGATATTGCGCGACCCTGTCGCCGCCGAGGAACCCGACGAAATCGACCGGGCGATCCTGCGGCGCGCGGATGCGGTGCGCAGCGGTGCGCTACGCCTGCCCGATGAGCTTTGGCGGCTCATGTCCGTCGCCGACGTGCTCGCCAACATCGTCGGCGCGACCCACGGCGACGAACTGCGCGACACGCTGGCCTCGGCCGAGCTCGACGAAATGGCCGAGGACGAGCCGGTTCTCGTCGCGATCCTGCACCGGATCCGCGCCGGGGAGCGCAACCGCCGCGTTCTCCTCGAAAACCTGGCTCCGGAGGAGCAACTCGCCGTCGAACACGTCTTGGCCCACGCCGCCCACTGAACGTATCGGATGTAGGCCGTCGCCGCGAGGTCACGAAACCGCTTCGTATCCGCGCGCGTAGGCCGAATTCGCGATTCGCTCATCGATAGCGATCAATTCCCACACAAGAGGCCGTGCAGTTTCATCCCTGGTTGATCAGCGGCGGCGGGCCAACGCGGTCCGCAACACCGAAACACCCCCGCGCACAACCAATCCCGCCGCCACCAGCGGCGCGGCCAGCAGCCACACCGACCGGCGGTGATAGTCGCAATAGAACCGCAAGGCCGAGCGGTGATGGTTGAACACCTTGCGAAAGGGCGCGTGCCGCGTGCTGCCGCCCTCGCGGTGGCGGATCTCCACTGCCGGATCCACTACCACCCGCCATCCGGCCCGATGGACATCCAGCGCGGCCTTCGTCTCCTCGAAATACATGAAGTACCGCTCGTCATATCCGCCGATGGCGTCGAAAGCGCTGCGGCGGAACAACATACAACACCCCGAGATCCAATCGACATCGCCGACCTCATCGACCGGCTTACCGAAATACGCTCGCGTCGCAGGATTACCCGGCCAGACCGAACCCAGCAGCGCGTGCACCACTCCCACACCGATCGACGGGAACCGCCGACCCGTTGGATACGGTGTGCCATCCAACCGACTGATACGCGGGCCGATCAACCCGATCCGATCATCACCCATCGCCGTCTCCACCAGCCGAGCGATCGAACCCGGAGCCAACTGGGTATCGGGATTGGCGATCAGCAACCACTCGGTATCGAGTTCGGCCGCGCCCTGATTGATTGCCCGCGTCAGACCAACGTTCCGCGCATTCCGAATAACCCTCGCACCGAACGCCTCCGCCATATCCGCGCTCGCATCGGTCGACGCGTTGTCGACGCACGCCACCTGCAGCGGTAGCGGCTCGACCGCGCTCGGCAGGGAATCCAGGAAGGGCGGAAGATCCTCGCTGCTCCCGTAGGTGACAAGAACCAGGCCGACCGTCTTTTCGTCGCGGCGAGACATGCGCGCGAACCTATCAGGTTCGCCTTCTCCACGCGGGAAGTACCGGCCGCGCAACCCAACGCCTCATCGGGCCACCTTCCGCTTGCCACCGCCCCTGCGGTACCTCGAGCCGCATGAGATCGATACCGGCGTTTCCGGCATAGGCTGGCAGCAAAAGCCCCAATGTCCCTGCTGGTGGCCAACATTGGGGCTTAGGGTCTCGAAATTCATGGCGGTTGGCGACTGATCGAGCTGGTCGTTTCCGGTTCGTCTCAGGTTGTGGCGGGCGGTGTTTGTCTCAGCTTGATGGCATTTCTTCGCCGGGCGCGAATCCCGCGATCAGAATGTGGCGATCGGGTTGACCGGGCTGCCGGACGTCCCGGCGAAGCGGACCGGCGCGACTGCGAGGTGGAAGTCCCATTGGCCGAGCTCGGCGGCTGTGGTCGCGCACGCCTCCAGGTCGCAGTTGTCGAGCAGCCACAGACCCATCGCGACGAGGCCCACGGTGTGAACCGGCATCAACACGTCTTCGTACCCCGACGGCAGCACGTCCTGCGGAGTGTCGGCGCCGATCAACGCGACCTCCCGCTCCTGCAGCCACGGCAGGCAGGACGCGTGCCAGCCGGCCTGCTTGAAACCGCTGCTCGCACCGGCCTCGTGCCGGACGCGGCCATAGCCGGTCCGCAGCAGTACCGCATCGCCGGATCGCACCCGCACCCCCTGGCGACGCTCGGCCTCCTCGAGATCGTCGGGATGGACCCCCTGCCCCGGTTCCAACCACGGCACCTCGCGGACCTTCGCAATGTCCAGCAGGACGCCACGGGTGATGATCCCGTTCGCCGCCGCCGTGACGGCAGCCCAGGCCGATCCCGTTGCGGCGTCGACCAGCGAGTGCGGCCGCCCGTTGTACATCGTGCCGTCCCAGAAGATATGGCACGGCGAGTCGATATGGGTGATGGTGTTGCCGTGGAACAGAATTCCGAGCCGCTCGTTCGAATAGCCCCAGTGCCGGTCGTTGCGGAATCCCAGCGGCATTTTCTCGGCTCCCGGCATATCGGCGGCGCACGGGCACGTCGTCGTCGACCGCTCCATCTCCTCCGGCACCGCAACCTCCCACGCGCACGACACGCTCCTGCCGTGGCGCACCGACCGCGCCGCCGCCAACCGGACGTCGTCGGTGATGTGGTTCAAAGTGCCGAGCTCATCGTCCTCGCCCCACCGCCCCCAGTTCGACAGCGTATCGAAGTACCCGTGCACGTCGTCCTGTGTGGGTATCGGTAGCCTTGCCGTCATCCCAGCACCAACTCCTCCGGTCACGCAGTTCGAGGCACCGCTGGCAGGGGATCCCCCAGGTTCACACACTGTCCTCGCAACACGATCTTGTGGATACGAGTCTAGCTGGGCGGCAAGAGCTTCGGCAGGGGTTCACCAGCCGAGCCCTTGCAGGGCCGGGTATTTGAGCGCGTGCGCGACTGCGGTGAGCTCCTCGACAGGGTGCCTGCTGAGATCTGTTCCCTTCGGGCCGATCTCGACGGCAAGGCCGGAATCTCGAAATCGTGGCGGATCCACCACGTCACCGCCACACATTCTGAGTGGGTGTGCGCAGATCAGCGATCCGGCCGGATATCAATTCGCCAAGACCGTGATCGGAGTCGGTGGCGGAAATCCCGACAATGTGTACGGCCCCACGAACGACCCGAGGTGGGCTGCCAACGATCCCTACGTGCATGCGGACAAGTTGCGCGGCGCAAACCTGTTCATCGCCAGCGGCAACGGCATACCCACCGAGCCGACCCAGCTCGCCCCCTCGAGCCGGCGCGCCGACCCACTGAGCAAGGCCATGGACGGTGTTGCTGGTTCAATCCACACGTTCGGCGATGAATATGACTTCGCATCCAGGATGGCCCGGTACGTCCCGGAAGTCCTGGAGGCGGAAACCATGGTCTGTGAGGTCGGATTCGATCTCCGGGCGCTCGCGGAAACGCAGCGTGTACTCCCATGCGACTGCGGCGCCATCTGCGGCGAAGGTGTACGTGTCTCGGAACGACACGAGCGGAAGGTTCACCGCGGTGACCTCCAGGCGGTCCTGCACACGTCCGATGCCGGGAACGTCGAGGGCCGCAGGGACGATGTCTGCTGCTCGGTCCACCCACACGCGACGGTCCAGGTGTCTGATGCCAGAGACGAGAAAACCGCCGGGGCGCAGCGCACGACGAATCCCGGTCAGGGCCGCGGCCCAGTCCTCGTCGGTCAGGAATACCTCCACGACGTTCGCGGTCAGCACCGCGAGGTCGGCACCTACTTCGGGTGCGTTCGCCGCGTCACCGTGCAGCCACGTGACTCCCGACGGTGCACCCTTCGCCTTTGCCACGGCAAGGAACGCCTCGGAGGGATCGATCGCCACCACTGTGCGACGTTCGCGCGCCAGCAGCTCGGCCAGAGTTCCGGTCCCACAACCGACATCGAGCACTACCCGTGCGTTCAACTCGTCGACAACGGCAGCATAGGCGAGCAGGTCGTCGCGCTGTCCTTCGAATGCGTCGTGGATGGACGCGATGCGTGGGTGGTCTACGATCGCATACGGCACAGCGTCGACGATAGCGTCGAAAGGTGTTCGCACCAACGATGATTCATCCACAGCCGGTCGACTCCGTGCCGCGGGCGGTGCTCGATGCGCTGCGGGCCGCCCACGCTCGCGGCGCCCGCATCACCTCGGTATGCATCGGCGCGTTCACGATGTAGTAGGGGTCGACACCTCGGCGCCGGAGCGCCCGATCCAGGTCGTCCCGATATCCGAGAACGATCAACATCGGATATTTCGCCATTGCAAATACCTCTGGCAGAGTTTTCCCGACTCACCGTTCCGGTGGCCGGCGTCATCGAATAGACAGCGACCCTGTCTATTGCCGCAACCCCCCGGTGCGGTCGATACATCCGTATCCAATCGCGGCGTTGCTTGCATACGGCAGCTTATTGCTATGTCCCGATAAAGGGGACCGTACGGCATGATGGAGCTAGGTCACATTTGCCCGATTGCGACTGTGCTGCAACGAGTTCCGTAACGTTGTCGATCGGCCCGATCGGATAGTGGTCAGATCGGCAAGTGCGGCAACATCTTTCGAATCAAACCACGCGCGTGCGAGGTAACCTGCCGTTCGCCGCCCGTGTCGCGCTGGGAGGCTGAAGCCGATGATCACCCTCGGTTACAACGGATTCGCCAGTGGTGCAAAGTGTTTCGGTGAACACTACGGTGCTGTCGGCGTCGCGCGGAATCTGCTGGCCGGCCACGATGCCTCGGCGGCGCTGGTGATCGACGGTGAACTGGTCGCCGCGGTCGAGGAGGAACGGCTGAGCCGGGTCACGACGACCTCGGACATTCCGAAGAATGCGATCGATTGGTGTCTGGAATTCGCCGGTATCGAATTCGATTGCGGCGTTTACCGCACTCGGAAATCGGTTGGTGTACTCCAGCCACGCAGAAAGCTCGTCCCATGACCTGAATCGACCTGCAACGCTGGCCTCACCTCACCTCTCGAGATATGTGCACCGCGGAGGGCGACCGATGGACGTTCAATACGACAGATATTGTTTGGCGGATCCGTTGTTCTATGACGACCCGGCACGGGCAGCGGGCGATGATTGCAGGTTTTCCGACGCTGACCGGATACTCCCGGAGGGGTGGCGACGAGCGTACTCGGACCCGTGGGTCAACCTGATGCCGGCCGACGTCATTCTGCCGGAGCAGGGGTGGAAGGTGCATGTGTCGGCCTGCGCCGATGAGGCGGAGGGGGTGCTGGCCCGAGTGATCGACTACTGCGTGGCCAACCGTCTCCCCATGAAATTCCTGCGAAGTCAGCTGATGTTGGCCGTACAGAATTCCAAGTACGCCGATCGGACCGGGAGTGGGAAATTCATCACCGTGTACCCGGAGACCGTCATCCAGTTGCGGAAGCTGCTGGACGAGCTGGGTCCCGTGTTGCGGGCACATCGGGCCCGTACATTCTCAGTGATCTGCGCTGGCAGGGCGGGCCGCTGTATCTTCGTTACGGCGCGTTTGCTCCCAAACCGACGCTGACGACCCCGGATGGACGGCAAGTCTCCGATCGGCGCGGCACGACATTTTCGGTGCCGGACTGGGCACCGGTGCCAGATTTCATTGCGGAGGCAATAGCCCGCCGGGCATCGGATAAGGACAGCTTTCCCTTCGATGTACATCGGGCGCTACATTTCTCCAACGGCGGCGGAATCTATCTGGCAGCCGATCAGCGCACCGGCCGGAAGGTCGTCTTGCGCGAGGCCAGACCACATGCGGGTATCGATCGGACGGGAAACGATGCGGTCCAGCGGCTGCACAACGAACGATTCGTGCTGGCGAAACTGAACGGACTCGATTTCGTTCCCGAGCTCTACGAACACATTCGAGTCTGGGAGCATCACTACCTGGTGGTGGAATACATTGAGGGGGAAACCCTGGAAAGGATGTTCGTCGACCGTTGCCCGCTGACTCATCCCGACCCCAGTGCAGATGAATTGGTCGATTACACCGAGTGGGTGCGCGATATCGTCGGGCAACTGGAAACGATGCTCGCCGAGGTTCACGAGCGCGGTATCGTCCTGGCCGACCTGCAGCCGACGAATATCATCGTCCGCCCGGACGGCCGCTGTGTCCTGGTGGACTTCGAGACCTCCTTCGAGATCGGATCGACAGCGGACCCCGGCCTTGCCACCCCCGGATTCTCCTGTCCCACCGCCCGGACCGGGACAGCCATCGACCATTATGCGTTGGCAGCCATCCGCATGTATCTGTTCGCGCCATTCAATCACTGGCTGCATTTGGCATCCGCGAAGGCGGAAGAGGCCGCAGACCTCATCGACACGTTCTATCCGGTGGAATCCGGATTCGGGGCGAAGATAGCGACGGCCCTGCATACCCACGCTGGTGGGACATTACCCGCGGGAGCGGCGGGCGGTGCGGAGTCTCGGTGGCCGCAGGCACCCGCGTCCGATACTGCCGTCTGGGACAACGTGCTGGACTCGATCGGCGACGGGATCCTCGCCGCAGCCACACCCGAGCGCATCGATCGGCTCTACCCCGGCGATATCGAACAATTCGGGTGGGGGCGAATCGGTCTCGGACTCGCCTACGGCGCCGCCGGCGTCATCTACGCGCTGCATGCCTGCGGCCGTCGGATCCCCGACGAACACCTCGAATGGCTCGTCGATAAGACCCGGAACGCGACCGATCTCGGTTTCGGCCTGTACGACGGTCTGGCCGGAATCGCCTGGTGCCTGCTGAAACTGCAGCGGGAGGAGGAAGCACGCGAATTTCTGGCACGTATTCCGGACCGTCCGTTCCAGTGCGATATGCAGCCGAATGATCGTGGTGTCCACAGTGGTGCCGCTGGAATAGCGCTAACTTTTCTGCAGTTCGGGGATCACCAGCGAGCCATCGAGATCGGAACCGAGCTGGCTGCCCCCTCAATGGACGACCCGCACCTCGTTCGTCGCCCTCCGGCGCTGCCGGGTTTGTTGAACGGCCCATCCGGACTCGCACACCTGTTTCATCGGTTGTTCGACTACACCGCCGATTCAGAATGGCTCGAAGCCGCCGAGCGGGCGCTGTGGCTGGATCTGGCCGGAATCCAGACGGACCACGGAATACCATTCCTGAGAAGCGACAAGGGCAACCGCATGCTGCCCTACCTCGCCGAGGGCACCATCGGTACCGCGTTGGTCGTGTCCGAGCACCTCCGATACCGTGCTGTGCCGCAGTTTTCCGATCTCCTCGCCGGTATGCGTCGCTTGTGCCGACCGCGTCTGACCATCGCGCCCGGACTCTTCGAGGGCCGAGGATCCATGATCATGTATCAGGCTCTCCGGCGGGAGCCGACCGACCAGCATCTGCTCGATCTGTCTTGGCACGCGATGAACTATCGCGGACACATCGCGTTTCCGGGGCGGATGCTGCTGCGTTTGTCTACCGATCTCGCCACCGGATCGGCAGGAATTCTCTGCGCCCTGCACAGCGCCGTCCATGCTCCGATCGAACTTCCAGGGATACCTTTCGACTTGCACGGCGAGTCGTGCGAGACAGCAACCAAACACTCGAAAGGAGGTGAGTAGTAATGGTCGAGATCCTTGAACTCCAAAATCTCGAGAAAGAGCCGGAACGGGCTTTCAAGAGCTTTGTCAGCTCCGTCTGGCATCAATAGCGTCACGCGGCTCCGGTCATCAAGACTGTTATTGCTGTCGCGTGGTTGGAGGCGTGCAACTCGTTGGTGCGGACAATCCGATTGTCCGCACCAACGCAAAACAGCCCTGAGCACGAGGGGTATGCGGTTTCGTGTAGATGCTGTACGAAGCCGCGCCGGGGGCACGTCATGTTGTCAATCTGCGCACTGAGCGTGTCGGCATCAGGTGCGCGAATGCCCATTGCGCAATCGCATCTGGTGCGGCCAGATCGACCGGGTTCAGTTCCAGCGCCTGCCAACGGCGTGAAGTGAGCGGTGCAGGGCTCTCGAGACGGGTCCGCCCTACGACTACCGCCTCGAAGACGGTGGGCCACATCCCAATCCGGGCAAAGCCGCTGACGGGAAGCGCTTACATCGTCTCGTACCCGCCCCCGTTACCGCACCGGTCGTACCGAATACCTTTCCGGCATAGGCGTGTTCGCGATCGCGCAACGACGCACCGCAGACGGGGTTCAGTGCCCGTCGGCCTATGATCGCCAGGGCAACCGGCATCGGTGCGGGGTGGCATGGTCGAAAAGTGCAGTGCGCGTGATCCTGACCAATCCGCGCTACACCGGTCACGAGGTGTGGAACAAGCAGCGCAAGCAGGAATCGCTCATCGATGTCGAAGATGTCGCGCTCGGGCACGACACCCCACCTGACCTGGAACCCCAAGAGCGCCTGGATCTTCTCCGACCAGCCCGCGCACGAGGCATTGATCAGCACCGCCGCGTTCGAGCAGATTCAATTGCGCCTGGCTTCACGCGGACCACGCTCGACCGAGCGGGAGATCACCCGCCGCAACCATCCCTACGCCTTCCGAGGACTGCTGTTCCACGAAAGCTGCCAGCGGCGCATACAGGGCACCTGGAACCACGACAAGGCACACTACCGGTGCCGCTATCCTTCCGAATACGCCCTGGCAAACCATCTCGATCACCCACCCTCGGTATATCTGCGCGAAGACCAGCTCAGCGGCCCGATCGACGCCTGGCTGGCCGAAGTGTTCCACCCTGACCACCTCGAATACAGCCTGACCCAGCTGGAGAACGCGCAGCCGATGAGCCACCGTTCGACCCTCGACGCGGCCCGGCGATCATCGACCGAACACGACCAGAAGCTTTCCCGCAATCGCGTGGAGGTTCAATGGCGTGAATTCCTTCGTGGCACAGAGAAATTCACGAGTTGTGGTGTCCGGAGAGACTCTCAGGCCAGAAGCCACACCACGCGCCACGAACCGGGACCCGCCCAACGCTCACCACAAGGAAAGGACTTAGGGCCGCACCAGTGCCACGTCCCGCTCCCTTGAAAGGGGAGTCCGGGGGGCGAAGCCCCGCCGGGCGGGGCGTGGGGGCTGCGCCCCCACAAAAAGGTACGAAACGAGAACCGGCCCACGCTCTGTGTGGGCATGAGCCGTCCATCGAGTGGAGTGTCCGGAGGGGGACTTGAACCCCCACGCCCTATAACGGGCACTAGCACCTCAAGCTAGCGCGTCTGCCATTCCGCCACCCGGACCGGTGTGCTCGGCAAGAGTAGCCGATGGGTGGCTAAAAGATGAAATCGGTTGGGTTCGGGGTGGTTCGGGGCACTGCTGCGTCGGATCGGTGGCGGCACAGGCGATTCGATGTCGGTTGCACTATCGGGCGGCTTACCTTGACAAGTCGAGGTAAGCGTTTGTATCGTTACCTTGAGTTATCAAGGTAAGGGGAGGGCTTTGGTGCACTCGTCTCCGGCGAACCGGGAGGGCCGGAGTCGCACGGGCCGGGTGCCCGACGCACCGGAGGGGAGAGCCGGGCCCCCGGTTCCGCGAAACGAGCCCGCGTTCCGTGTGGAACGCGGGCTCTGGGTTGGACCCGTCATCTGTTGCGCGGCAACCGAATCCGGATCATCAGGGGCCTACGGTGAGATTCTGTGTCGGGTCGGTGGTGTCGTTGAACGCGAGGGTTCCCGATACCGTTCCGGTCGGGGATTCCGTTGGGCACAGCGGGTCACCGGTGGTCTTGACGGGCACCTCGACATTGCTGATCGCGACCGTCGACGGGCTGCCGTTGGTGAAGGTGCCGGAGGCGGAGAACGGCCCGTCCGGCGCGACCACGGTTGTGCAATTGGTCAATCCCGTCACCTGGATCGTCATGCCAGCCTGCGGAATCACCAGGCTTCCGACGATGGGCGACCCGTTCTGCGCCGACACCGTCCAGGTGCCGCTGGTGGTTATGGCGATGTTCACGCCGGTCAGGTTGGATGTGCAGTCGGTGATGGAGATCGACTGGATCGGCACCGACACCGGACCGCTCGGGTTCGCGTTGCCCGGAGCCGCGGGCACGGCGCCGGTCCCGCTGACGGTATTGCAGCTACCGGTCACCGGACCCGAGCTGAAGGTCATCGGCCCTTGGTTGACGGCCGTGATGTTGTGTCCGGCCGGGGTGACCGTTGTCGAACCGGCGGCCGCCTGCGCCGGGCCTGCGCCCGCGCCGACGAGAACCGTTGTCGCCGCACAACTCACGGCGGCCAGCGTTATCCGGGCAAGCGAGGGGTTGCTGAGCATTTCACTCTCCTTGACAAACCGAAAAGGCGTATAGGATAAGCAATCGACACCGAATGTGATCGAGCTGTCGATTCGAAGACAGCAATCAACATACCGAGAAAACAACCGCCCGAATACGTCCGATCAACAGGGGAATTTTCCCCAGTCGAGCATCCGGTCGGCTACTCGAAATCCCTTGCCGCACTTGTGATGTCGGCACAAATCCCCCGGGCCTCATTATATGAGGGATCACAAGGATGGAATGCCGAACCGAGCACGGAACTCTCGACCACCGCGGCGGCTCGATGCGCCCTCGTTCAGCCGGAATCGAGCTTCAGCACGCGTACCGAGCACCCGAATACGACGACCGCGCCCCGGCGATGAGACCGAAATCGGCCTGCCCAAGATTGCGAAATTCCACTCGCCCGAGAACATTCACCATCGGCAAATTCGAGCGGTGCGGCTATTGGATAGAGCAGTAATTACGAACAGAATCTCCTCCACCGAGCCACCGACGCGACGGAATATCAGCCGACCAGGTTCTTGCGCAGCCGCAAGATGGTCAGCGGATCCAGCCCGAGGCCCTCGGTGAGATATTTCCCGAATCCACCGTACGTCTGCTCCAGCTGCTGCACCGCTACGACCAGATACTCGTCGCGAACCTCCTGCAGCGGAATCAGCAGATCCGGATTCTGCATCAGACCCGCCTGCCGCAGCTGGGCGCGCAGCGCGGCATCGGCGGCGGCCCGATACCGATTCGACAGCAGATAGTCTTCGCGCGCAATCGATTCCGGCACACCGACCGCCCGCAACACAACGTAGGTGAGCCAGCCTGTGCGATCCTTACCGGCGGTGCAGTGATAGAGCATTGCCGAATCGGTCGCGGCGAGCTCGGTGATCGTCTGCCCGAACTTCGCCCGCGCGTCGTCGGTGAAGAAGCTGCGGTACACCTCCCCCATGATCCGTTCCGCCCCACCGTCTCCCAGCACCCGCTGCTGCTCGACCGGATCCCGGGACTGAATCACCCGCGTCATCTGCTCGAACAGCCCGGTGTCGTCGATCGGGCGGGCAACCGAGGCCACCCCGGCGGGCAGCCTGTCGGCTCCCATCATCCGAACCTCGGCCGGAGTTCGCAGATCGATCACGGTCCCCAGGTTCAGCGAGCCGAGCCGTGCGACATCCGCGTCGGTCAGCCGTTGCAGGGCATCTGCGCGAATCACCTTGTCCGCCTTGACAGTCGCACCATCGTAGGTGCGATAGCCGCCGATGTCGCGAACATTGATCGCGCCTTGCAGATCAATCTTGCCGTCGGCCGATAGCGACGGCGATTCCGGTGCCGAAGGCGGCTCGCCGCTCGCCACACCCGCGGTGAATGTAACGGCAACGACGATGCCGACAAGCATGCTGCGAAAAATCCTCATAAAGGGACGGTAGGGCCGCCGAACACACCGAATCCGCCCATCCGACTGGGGAATCCGACAGTTACGCGGTATCGGTCGAACGAAGCCGGTTCCTCACCGCGCTCGGGCGGCACCATCGCTCTCGGAGCCACCACCGCTGAGCAGCGACCGAGTGAGTGTGCTTGTCGCGGAATTCATTTCGGCCAGCGCATCGGTGAGATTCGCGCCCACCACCACGGTTTCGGCACCGGGGCGGTCGGTGATGGCCCGCAGGGCGGCTCGGCGCAGCAGCTCCTTGATGAACGACGCTGTCTGCCCGGCGGTTTCGGCGACGATCGGCGTGAGATCGGCTTCGACGCGCAGATTTCGGCTGTACAGCTGCAGGAGCGCTGCCCGCCCCTCGGCATCCGGGCGCGGGATCTCGACGGCCAGGTCGACCCGGCCGGGTCGCTGCGCGAGCGCCTCCTCGAGTTCGGCGACGCGGTTGGTGGTGAGCAGGAAGGTCACGTCGGCATCGCCTCCGATGCCGTCCATGGCGTCGAGCAGGCTGAACAGCAAGGGATTTCCCATCGGCGCGTAGCTGCGGTCCTTGGCGATGAGATCGACGTCCTCCACAACGACGACGCTGGGTTGCAGCCGCCGGGCCAGATTGGCCGCACGGCCGATCAACCGCATGGCGGGCCCGGTCAAGACGATCACGGTGCTCTCGGACAAGCGCCCCATGAGATACCGCACCGTATGCGTCTTACCGGTGCCCGGCGCGCCGTGCAGCAGCAGTCCGCGCTTGAGATGCTGTCCGGCATCGAGCAATCGGGCGCCGTGCGTCGCGATTCCGACCGTGTGCCGTTCGATCAGATCCAGCACGCCGTCGGGCAGCACCACCTGATCGGCGGTCAGCCGGGGCCGGGGCAGAAAGGTGACGAGGTCGTTGCCGCGATTCTCGCTGACACCGAAAGCCAGTACCTGGCCCCGGAATACGTCGCGCTGCGCCATCAGCCGCTCGATCCGGTCGCGGGTCGCGACCGCGGTCGCCCGCTGCGCGGCGAGTATTTCCAGCATGCACTGCTGTGTGTTGCCGTAGCGCATATCGGGTCCGCGCATGCCGATCACCACCGGTGCGCCATCGGGGGCGGTGGTGGTGATCAACCCCAATTGCACCGCCTCGGTGACCTCGGCGGGGCCGATCGCGACGGTGGTGAAATCGACCGTGCCGAGCTCGAATTGGTCGTTCTTGCGGGCCATCGCCACCAGGCCCGCCAACTCCTCGTGCCCGCGGTGGGCGCCCGCGACACCGAACCAGTCCGGCGCCGTCGCGCGCTCGGCCAGGTAGGCGTCGACACCGCGCTGCAGATTCGCGTGCTCCCAGCTGTCCCAGTTCTGCCCGACGACGGTCACCTGCGGCATATCCGCCCCGAGATGATCGACAACCTTGGCCACCAAGGTATTTCGCCGACCGTCGCCCGCCACGGCGTTCGCCGTCGAGCGCATGATTCGTTGTAGATCTATCGCGAACGTATCGGCATCGAATGCTTCACTCCCCACGAACTGCCAGCATCCTCCGGGCCTTTCGGAAATGCAACGGGCTACCCCGACCTCTTCTTGCCGACCACGAACCGGCCCATGACCAGATAGTCGATCTCCGTCGCCAGGAAGCAGGCCAGCGCATCGTGCGGCGAGCACACGATGGGCTCGCCCGCCACGTTGAACGACGTGTTCAGCAGGCAGGGTACGTCTGTGTGAGCGGTGAAGGCGGACAAGAGCTTCGCCAGTTCCGGATGCTGCCGTTCGTCGACCGTCTGAATCCGCGCGGTGCCGTCGACGTGGCAGGCGCCGGGGATCCGCTCCAGATATTCGTCACGCACCGGGAAGACGAACGTCATATACGGCGACGACGTCTTCTTGCTCATCCGGAAGACCTGGGGCGCAACGGATTCGAGGACCACCGGAGCGAATGGCCGGAACGGCTCCCGATGTTTCACGCGCAGGTTGATGACGTCCTTGATATCCGGGAAGGCCGGGTTCGCGAGGATGCTGCGGTTGCCGAGTGCTCGCGGCCCGAATTCCGCGCGACCCTGGAACCAGCCGACGACGTTCTTCTCGGCCAGCAGCTCCACCGTCCGCGCGACGACGGACGCGAGATCGGCCTCCTCCTGCCATTCGACCTGGTCGGCGTGCTCGGTGAGCGCGGAGCGGATCTGTTCCGCATCGTAGGACGGCCCGAGGTAGGGCGTGACGACCGCGGTAGCGGGTCGGTTGCGTAGCCCGGCGGCGTAGACGGCCGCGCCGATGGCGACGCCCGGATCGCTGGCCCCGAAGCTGACCTCCATACCGGTGAACGACGATCGCTCCAGCATCTTGGTATTGGCAACGCAATTCAGCGCGAGACCGCCCTCGAACAGCAGGGTGTCCATCCCGGATGCCGCGGTCAGCGCCCGCACCTGATGCGCGGTGACGGCCTCGACCATGTCCTGGGCCATACCCGCGACCTTGACCCGGAAGTCGAACTCCTCGCGCTTTTCGCTGTCCCCGCCGAACAGCCGGTCGAACAGCGCGTAGTAGGTATCCGGATCGGCCGGGATGGATATCGTGTACGAGCCGTTATCGTGTAGCCGCACAACGTTTTCCAGCAACGGGTTATGCCGCGGCGGCGGGCCGTACGCGGCCAGCCCCATCACCTTGTACTCGTCGTTGTTGGGTACGAAGCCGAGGTAGCGGGTGATCCGGCCGTATGCGACGCCGAGCGAGCTGGTCATCTCGACGGTGCCCTCCTCGAAGATCCGGACCACACCGTCGCGCAGCTCGCCCATCACCGCCGACAGCGTCTCGGCTCGGCCGTCGCTGACCAGGAAGGCGGCGTCCCGGACGCCGGAAAGGTAAGCGCCGCACATGAGATGGGCCAGATGGTGTGGCACCAGGGCCAGCTTGTTGGGGTCGAGCTCGTGGCCGGTGCGCTCGACGAAGTCGCGGTGGATCGCCTCGCGGCTGAACATGCCGGTGTAGACCGCGCCGGCCCGGCGCAGCGCGTCGAACTTCGCGGTGACGGACATCCCGGAATCGCATATGTCGGAAATCATCCGCTCGGCGACGGTCGGCGAAAAGCGCCACGGAAACGCAACGACATCCACCTCCTCGAATTTGACACCGGCGAATTCCAGGCACCAGTCGATCGCATTCGCCGGAAAGTCCGAGGTCTTCTTGACCCGGCTCAGCCGCTCCTCCTCCACCGCCGCCACCAGCTCGCCGTCGACCACCAGCGCCGCGGCGGCGTCGTGACCGACCAGCAGATTCCTGGCGATGCCAACGGCCCCATAGTGCTCACCAAAAAGCCTTGCACCACTGGAGAATCCGTTGTAACCGAGAACTATCATGGACCTTCCGCCTCCCAGCGCGACACGGGCGGCGAACGGCAGGTTACTTCGCACGCGCGCGGGTTCAATTCGAAAGGTGTTGCCGCACTTGCCGATCTGACATCCGTCCAATCGGAACTATCAACACCGTTACGGAAATCGTTGCAGCACAGCCGCAATCGAGCAACTGTGACATAGCTCACATCCATGCCGTACGGTCCCCTTTGTCGGGACATGGCAATAAGCTGCCGTATGCAAGCATCGCTGCGATTCGATACGGATGTATCAACCGCACCGAGGGTTGCGGTAGTAGACAGGATCGCTGTCTATTCAATGGCGCCTGCCACCGGAACGGTGAGTCGGGAAAACTCTGCTAGAGGTATTTGCAGTGGCGAAATATCCGATGTTGATCGTTCTCGGATATCGGGACGACCTGGATCAGGCGCTCCGGCGCCGAGGCGTGGATCCCTACTACATCGTGAACGCGCCGGCAAGCCCACCGAATGGGCGGAACTCGATATCCGTCACCGATATCGAGGACGTCCAGGAATTGTCCCGTGCGGTGCTGGCCGCGGGTGTCGACAATGCCGATGGGGTGCTCACCGTCCACGAATTCGGCGTCTTCGGGGCGGCGTATCTGCGCCAGCAGCTGGACCTCCCTGGACACCGGGATCCGCAGAAAACACTCTATTTTCGGGACAAATACCTGCAAAAGAACGCGCTGCCGCCCGAGGTGCGGCGGGCACGCGTCAGATACGTGTCGGCGCAAACCTCGTACGCCGATATCGCCGATGAACTAGGCGACGTTTTCGTGATCAAACCAGCGAACGGGGCGGGGTCGCTGCGCACCAGCATCGTTCACTCCCCCGACGAATACGCTGCGGCCGTCGAACCGCTCCCGACCAGGTCGGATGTGGCGATCGTCGCCGAATCCCACATCGACGCACCGGAGATCCACATAGACGGTATCTGGTGCGGTGGTGCCCTGTATTGGTCGTCGCTCGCCCGATACAACACCTCACCGCTCAGCGCCGTGCAGGGCCGGGTCATCGCCGTGAATATTCTCGACGAACGCAAACATACGGAACTGTACCGGCAGGCGCGAACGCTCGCCGAACAGGTGCTCGGCGGCCTCGGCGCACCCGATTGCGTATTCCACCTGGAGATATTCGTCGAGGAATCGGGGCTGACATTCGGTGAATGCGCCATCCGCCTTCCGGGCGGGATGACACCGCGCATCAACGAACTCACCTTCGGCGTCGACCTGTTCGACGCCGAAATCGACCTCGCCCTCGGTATGCGACCCGGCCCCATACCCACCACCGCGCCGAACCTATTCCATGGATACGCGTTCCTGCGCCGCCGCGATGACAAGAATTTGACCCGGCAGGACTTCGAACGCAGATTCATACTCGATGAGGTCGAGTACTCGCCGGAGACGCCGCCCGGTCCATACGGAAAAGTGGGGCACGCGATCATCTCCGACCAGGACGAGCTCAAACTACAGCGCAGGCTGGAGGATATCGTGCGGTTCAACGAGGCCGAATAATCCGGCTCGGCGCTGCTCATCCATAGTTCCTTTCAGAGGTTCCGTTTTCCATGCTCAAAAATTCTCAGTTATCGACGCTCCCGGAGTTATTGGCGAGCGCGGCCCGCGACGCATCCCGTGGCATCACTTTCATCGGTGGCTCCTTTCTCTCCTACGCCGAATTACAGGGCTCGGCCCGCCGGATATCCGATGGACTGCGCCGCGGCGGCACGGCCGCGGGCGACAAGGCGCTGATCGTCGCGCCGGATCCCGAAAGCCTCTTCCGCGCGTTCTGGGGGTGCGTGCTGAGCGGGGTGGTGCCGTGCCCGATCGCGGCGGCGGAATCATCGCGCCTGCAAGCGCAGCTCGAGCAGTTGCGCGTGCTCCTCGACGATCCGTTGGTGATCGCGTCCAAGCGCGGTTACGGCGCACTGCCGGATATCGGAATGCGGACCGTGCTGGTGGAGGAGCTCGACAACACCGAGCCGCAATCCGGGCAGCGCCATACGCCCTCCCCCGGCGATCTCGCCCTGCTGATGCTCACCTCCGGATCCACCGGATCGAGTAAGGCGGTACGCCTCACCCACGCCAATCTCCTTGCGGCACAGGCGGGTAAGGCGCACGCCCTGGACCTCGGACCGGCCGACACCCAGCTGAACTGGATCGCCACCGACCATATCGCCGCCTTCGAGGCGCATCTGCTGCCCATGTTCAACGGCGCCGATCAGATCATGACGACGCCGGAAACGGTACTCCCCGACCCGCCGGAGTTCCTGCGGCTGCTGTCCGCCCACCGGGTCCGGGTGGCGTTCACACCGAACTTCCTGTTCGGGCTGCTGAATCAGCACATCGCGGCATTGGGCGAAATCGACCTGTCCGGAGTGCGGTACATCATCTCCGGCGGTGAGGCCACCGTCACCGCGACCGTGCGGACCTTCGTCGAGGCGCTGTCCGGCCACGGCCTGCGCGCGGACGCGATCGTGCCCGCCTTCGGGATGACGGAGACGTGCGCGGGCAGCGTCTTCAACCGCGATTTCGCCACCGACGACCGCGAGACGGAATTCCCGCCGCTCGGTAATCCGGTGCGGGGCTTGCGGATTCGCATCGTCGCCGACGACGGCACGGTGCTGTCCGAGACCAGGCCCGCTGGCGAAGCCGGCGCCGGATCTGACCTCGACACGGGGCCCGGCGAGGTCCAGCTGTGCGGCCCGATGGTCACCGACGGCTATTACGGCGACGCGGCGGCCACCGCGGCGGCATTCACCGACGACGGATGGTTACGCACCGGCGATCTCGGATATCTGGACGCCGACGGCCGGTTGACGCTCGTCGGGCGCAGCAAGGATTCCATCATCGTCAACGGCGTCAACTACTACAGCCACGATCTCGAAGCTGTGCTGGATGAACTGGACGAGGTGCGGAGGGGATCCGTCGCGGCCTTCCCTATCCGCCCGGCCGGCGCCGATTCCGAGCAGCTCGCCATCGCCTTCGTGCCGACCGCCGATCCGGCCGACGATACGGCCCTCTACCAGGCGATCGTCGCGATACGGAGCTCGACGGTGATGCACTGGGGGTTCCGCCCGCAGCTGATTCTCCCGGTCGCGGCGGGCGATATCCCCCGCGGCAACCTCGGCAAGATTCAGCGGTCCCGGCTGCGCGCGGCGGTGGCGGCGGGGACCCTGGACGCGGCGGCGCACCGGACCGATGCGGTGCTCACCCGGTTCCTCGGCACTCCGGTGCCGCCCGCGGGCGCCGTCGAAATCGCGCTGGCCGAGGCGTACGCCAGGGTGCTCGGCGCCACCGCGGTATCCGCGACCGCCAGCTTCTTCGACCTCGGTGGCACCTCGCTGGAACTGCTGCGGCTGAAGCTGGAGATCCAGGCCGAGCTCGGCGTCGAGGAGGTGCCGATGGCCACGCTGCTGCAGTTTCCGACCGTGCGTGCGTTGGCCGAGCGCCTGACCGGACAGACCGACGTCACCGGCGACGCCGCCTACGATCCGCTGGTACCGCTACAGACCACCGGCGACGAAACGCCGCTGTTCTGTGTCCATCCCGGCCTCGGTGAGGTGCTGATCTTCGTCAACCTCGCGAAGTATTTCACCGGCGAGCGGCCGTTCTACGCCCTGCGGGCGCGCGGATTCGGAACGGGCGAAACCCATTTCGGATCGTTCGACGAAATGGTAACCACTTATGTCGCGGCGATCCGCCGGACGCAACCTCACGGACCGTATGCGGTCGCGGGTTACTCCTACGGCGGTGCCGTCGCGTTCGAGATCGCCAAACGACTGGAGGCCGACGGCGAAACCGTCGATTTCGTCGGCATTTTCAACCTGCCGCCGCATATCTCCGGCCGGATGCACGAGATCGGGTTCACCGACGGCGCGATCAACCTGGCGCTGTTCCTGGAGCTGATCGACCCCGCCGATATCGAAAGGCTCACCGCCACACTGCATCCCCTGCCCGAGGCCGATCAGCTGGCCTACTTGATCGACCACGCGCCGCCGCGCCGACTGACCGAACTCGACTTGACCGTCGAACGATTCACCGCGTGGGTGCAGTTGGCCCAGAGCATGGTGCGGCTCGGCCGCGACTACGAACCGTCGGGTTCGGTCGCGCGGGTCCAGGTCTTCTATTGCACCCCACTGCGCGGCACCCGGCAGGAATGGCTGGACGGACAGCTCAGCCGCTGGGCGGATTTCACCCGAACCCAGCCCACCTTCATCGAGGTCGACGGCGAGCACTACACCCTGATGAGCCCACAACACGTACAGACCTTCCAGGCCACGCTGCGGCGCGAACTGGCCAGCGCCGAGGCATACCGGACGACCCCGACGGAGGACGAATGACACTGCGCGGCAAGCGAATTCTGGTCACCGGCGGCACCGGACAGGTCGCGCGGCCCGTCGTCGAGGCGCTGGCGGCCGACAACGAGGTGTGCTGCCTGGGCCGGTTCGGCGATCCCGCCGCCCGCGCGGAGCTGGCGGAATTGGGTGTCGAAACCGTCGTCTGGGATATGGCGACCGACGATCTCGCCGGTGTGCCAAGGGATTTCACCCACGTGCTGCACTCCGCGGTCTGGCGCGGCAATGGCCGGGACTTCGAGGAGACCGCGCGCGTCAACGCCGCGGGCACCGCGCGATTGATGACGCACTGCGCGACGGCGGAAGCGTTCCTGTATGTCTCGTCCGGTGTGGTGTACAACCGCGCCGACCCGGCGCATCGGTACCGGGTCGGCGATCCGCTCGGCGGACAGGCGCCGTGGCTGCCGACCTATCCGGTCGCGAAGCTCACCGCGGAAGGCGTGGTGCGCGGCCTGGCCGAGGCGCTCGCGCTGCCGACGGTGATCGCCCGGCTCAATATCGTCTACGGCCCGTACGGAAATGGCGGCGTGCCGGTGATCCTGTTCGACCAGATGCGCAAGGGCCAGTCCTGCGCGGTGCCGCTCGAAGGACAGAACTACTGCAATCTGCTGCACACCGATGACGTCGTTCGTCAGGTGCCGCTGCTGTGGGCGGCGGCCCAGTCGCCCGCGCTGGTGGTGAACTGGGGCGGTGACGAGGAGGTCGGCTGGACCGACCTGCTCACCTACATGTCCACGCTCACCGGCGTACCGCTGCGGCTGGAACGCAGCGAATTCAGCCGGGAGACAGCGCTTTTCGACCCTGAGGAGCGTCGCGCCCTGATCGGCGACTGCACCGTCGACTGGCCCCGCGGTATCGCGGGCACGCTCGCGGGCCTGTTCGCGGAGTACCGCGACCACATCGCCGAATACATCCGCGACCACGAACCCGAGCCGGTCGCTCGGACACCGCGATAGGAGCCGCCATGCGAACGTCCACCGCCATCGACGCGCTGCGGGACGTGCTGTGCGCCGCGCTCGGATCCACCGAACCGGTATGCGCGGCAACCGAAGCCGGGTTGACCGGTCCCGACCGCCCGACCCTGATCGGCGGCGGGGCGCTGTACGGCCCGACCAGCCCTGCCCCCACCCCCGGCGTCATCGACGATTTGCTGCGCCGCGCCGAAGAACTGCGGGCGCCACAGATTCTCGTGCCGCATGTGCGCCGCACCGACGACCTCGCTCCGCTGCGAGCGGGCGGGTTCGTGCCATTCGACGCGGGCGTCGAATGCGTACTGCGACTGAGCGATTCGATTGACGAGACACTGCGGGCCCGCGTCGGCGCCGACCGGCTCGCCGAACTGCGCCGCCTGCATCGCGACCTCGCCGAGCACACCACCTGGGAGCGGATCCGCCTGCGCGAGCTCGCGGCGACACCGTGGGCGTGGGACGCATGCGTCAAACTCCCACCGCGCAACGGGAATTTCTCGTACAACGCTCGAGCCCTCGATGCCCTGGCGCGCGGCCCGCTGGCGGAGCGAGTCGAGGTGCTGGTGCGCCGTCGCGACGGCGCGGTCGTTCAGGTCGGGCTGATCGCGGCGTCGCAAAACGGCCGGGGCACATACCATCTCGCCCACGCGGTCGACGATTCCGCGATGGATCGCGAAACCCTCTACGCCGCAACCGTATACGAATTGTGCCTGGACGCATGGCAATCCGGCCTCGACTGGATACATCTGGGCCGAGTCGACGCCGAGGACGCCCGGAGTCTGGGCGCGGACCTGTTCATCCCGCTCGACAACTGGCTGCGCGCACCCGGACTCGCGCCGGTGGCTCAGGCGGATCCGGCGCTGTCGGATTTCGCCGCGCCGCCCGTCGCCGAGGTGGCGGCGGCGCCGGGACCGGTGCGCTTTCGCCTGCGCCCGAAGTTCGATCTCATCGATATGTCCGGTAATACCAATCCGTTCCTGGGTCGCGAGGCCCGGTATCCGGATCTCGACACGACCGAACTCGCGCGAATCTATCTGGCGGCGATCGCGGCCCTGCCCGGCGGCGACCGCCTCGGCGCGTTGACGCCGGATCACCTGCTGTTCACCAGCGGAGCCGTCGACGGCCTCGCCTTACTGCTCTCCGCGCTCACCTCCCCCGGCGAATCCGTCTGCGTCACGCCGCCGACCTTCGAGCTCTACGCGCATTTCGCCCGGGTGCAGCGGCTGCCGGTCGTCGAGGTGCCGCTGTGCGGCGCGGCCATGTCCGAACTCGACAACGAGCGAATACTGGCGGCCGGACCGCGGGTGACCGTGTTGTGCGATCCGAACAATCCCGTTGGCACCAGGCTGGATCGCGCGCAGGTTCGGGAACTGATCGCGTCGAGTCGCGGACTGGTGGTGATCGATGAGGCGTATGTCGAATTCAGCCGGGAGCCCTCGTATGCCGCATTGATCGACCGACACGAGAATCTGGTTGTGCTGCGGACGCTTTCGAAGGCGTGGGGGCTGGCCAGCGCACGCTGTGGGATCGTGCTGGCCCGGCCGGGCGTCATCGAGGCGCTGCGGCGCGTTCAGGTGCCCTTCGGATTCACCGATGCGTCACAGCGCGCCGTGCGGGAGCGGCTGAGCAATGCGCATTTGGCGCTGGATACCGTCCCGCGCATCCTCGCCGAGCGGGATCGGCTGGCCGCCAGGCTGTCTGGGCACCCGGCCGTGCGCGAGGTGTTTCCCTCGGACGCCAACTTCCTATTCGTCCGCCTACACGAGCACGAGCGCGCGATGGCGCGGCTGCGCGGGGCCGGGATCATGGTGGCCGACACCGGTCGGCTCGTTCCGGACACCTGCCGCATCTCCGTCGGCAGCCCGGAAGCGAACGATCTTCTGCTCCAAGTACTTTGAGCGTTGGAACGGCCGTTTCACCGCTGCGGCGGGAGGTCTATCGGATCGTTCGCGCCGCCTTTGACCTCGATGGTGAGATACGACAGCGGCGCGTCACCGATGTTCCTCATGTCGTGCAGGTGGTATCGCTCGGCGGGGAGCGGGAAGTAGCGGGTCTGTCCTCGGACGTAGGCGATCTCCCGTGACGTGCCGTCGCCCCCGTGCTGGCGGACCCGGCCGTCGGTGAGGGCGATCCAGAAGTAGTCCAGCACATGCCGGTGCATCGGGACGCGCTCGCCGGGTGCGAGGTGGGTTTCCCAGATGCGCAGCGCATCGGTCTCCCGCACCAGCGCCTGACCGATCCGGCCGTTGTGTGCGTTGTCGCCGAATTCCCGTAGCAGCGGCGGACTCCAGCGCGCGAAACCCTCCGCGACGATGGTGCCGATCAGTGGATTGTCGAACGGTGAATCCTTGCCCACGAACCGGGTCCTCTCGATTTCGATGTGCCCCAGCGGAATCCGACTGTCGATCCCCTGGCCGCGAATTGTGACTATAACGGAATACACAGCGCTCCACCGGATTTCGGCAATGCGAAGACGGCATCGCACCCTTCGGATGGGACGGAACCGGCCGGGTATTGACAGGCGATTAGCTAATTGCCATATTAGCTCGGTGATCGATGTGGACCTGCTCAAGGCGCTGGCCAACGACAAGCGGTTACAGATCCTGGACTGGTTGCGCGACCCGGTCTCGCACTTCCCGCCGCAGCGCGACGGGGACCTGGTCGAGGACGGGGTCTGTTCGCTGTTCATCGCCGAGAAACTGGGGTGAGCCAGCCGACCTGCGGCGAACATCTGAAAATCCTCGCCCAGGCCGGACTCGTCCGCGGTAAGAAGATCAAGCAGTGGGTCTTCTACCAGCGCGACGAGGACCGCATCGCCGAGGCGAAGCGGTTACTTTCCCACGATTGGTGAGTCGGCGAAATATGTTCGGGCACATCGTGATCGATCATTGCCACTATCTCATCGAGGATCAGTCATGACACAGACCGAGTACACCATTCACTACGAGCCGCTGTTCGGCGCACTCCAGAAGATGGATATCCAGACGCTGATCAACGAGGTCGAAGATCCCTGGTACAACCAGACCCTGTTCCGCCTCGGCGGTGTCGTGGTGCGCCTCGGCGTCATGCAGGGCGAATTCCACTGGCACAAACACGATGAGCAGGACGAATTCTTCTTCGTCCTGGACGGGCTGTTCCGCATCGAACTGGAGGGTCGCGAACCCGTCGAACTGTGCAGACGACAGGGATTCACCGTACCGGCGGGCATGATGCATCGGCCCGTCGTCCCGGTCCGCACCGCCGTATTGATGATCGAGCAGGACGGCGTCTGCGCCACCGGAGACTGAATATGAAGACATCACTGCGGCCCGGCCTGACCGCTCAACTGAAATACGTTGTGCCCGTGGAACGTACGGTGCCCGGCCTGCTCCCCGAATCGGACCACTTCCGCGCCATGCCCGCCGTACTGGCCACCGGATACCTCGTCGGCCTCGTCGAGTGGACCTGCATGCTGGTACTGGACGGACACCTCGACATCGGGGAGCAAACACTCGGCGTCCACGTCGATCTCAGCCACGACGCGCCGACCCCACCGGGAAGCACCCTGATCATCGATGCCGAGCTCGGCGCGATCGACCACCGCCGACTCACCTTCACCATCCACGCCTACGACGAAAACGCGACGGTCTGCCGAGGCACCCACCGCCGCGCCGTCATCTGCACAGACCGCTTCAACGCCCGCCTACAAACCCGATCAACCCCCTGAACAGAGCATCTCTCGGCCAATCGCACCTCGGCCCGGTGGTCCGGCACCGAGCCAGGGTTCTACGGCCTGATGAATTCGGCCTGCAATGATGGCCATATGAGCGCACCTGATAAGCAACACGAGCTGCGGGTCACGGCCGAGGAATTCGCGGACGGAGCGACAGCCGCGCTCGGTGACATCGAGATCGTGGACGGGCGCGTCGTGCGATTGATGGCCCAAAGCGCCTTGCACAGCCGAGTGGTCCGCCGCCTGGCCGGTCTGCTGGAGGCCGCACGGCGTGACGGCGGGCCGTGCATGGTCGTGGATTCCGACGTCGCCGCGCGATTCGCCGACGCCGATTCCTCGGTGGCGGACCGGCGACTGAATATTCGCTATCCCGACATCTGGATACGGGACTGCGAACCATACGAGGTCAACACCGTACGCGACCACCTGCTGCTCGTCGTCGAGGTGACCTCCGAATCGACCATCGACACCGACATCACCGATAAGCGAATCCAGTATGCGGCCGCGGGCATTCCGCGCTATCTGATCGTCCGCCTCGACCAGAAGGAAGAACGGATCGAGGAGATCGAGGACTATCGGCTCGATTGGTCGGGTCGCCGCTATCGCGTCCACACCGTCCACCGGCGCGTGCTGCTGCTCGACGATCCGGTCGAGGCGACCATACCGTTCGACGTTTTGGAACAGCCCTGAGGGCCAATGCTTTTCACAGCGATATCGAGGGTAGATCTATGCCGCGCAAGGGGATCGCGGTGACGTTGTGTACTCGGGTGGTCCAGATGGCGTGGCCGTGGGCGGACCACAGGGGGCGAGGGGGAGGTCGCGGAGGAGTTGGTTCTCGGCGAGGCGGTAGAGCTGGGCGCTTTCGGGGGTGGTGGGGGCGGAATCGGCGGCGGTCAGGAGGTTGGCGAAGCCGGGGTCGGTGTAGCCGGCGGTTTCGGCGATGGCGGTGAGTAGTTCGTGTGGGCTGGATGTGTTCGGGGTCAGGGTCACCGTGGAGGGGGCGGGTGCGTCGGCGCGCGGTTTCGCGGTGACGTCGAGTGTGAGGGCGGTGTGTAGTTGCTCGGCGAGTTGAGTTGCCCAATTTTGTTGTCCAGCGCTGTAATACATGGTGACCGGCCCGGTGAATGCGGCCTGGCCGAGTAGCGATTGCGCCGCGGCCTGGTCGTGGGTGCACGGTCGGCACGGGCCGGAACGTTCGCCCGGCGCGATGCCCGGCGGCAGCATCGAGCGGGCCGGATCGGCCTGCTGTGCGAGCGGACCCGACGTCAAGGCCGCGCGGTCGACCGCCATGGCGAAGGCGTAGCGCACCGCCGCGTCCTGGAAACGCTTGTCGGACAACGGAAATGCGAGATAGCCTGCCTCCGGTAGCGGCCACATCGCGTGCCGGTCGGCGAATTCGTGGTGCATGGCCTCGTGCCGCTCGCCGGGGACCTCGCTCGCCAGATCCAGCGAGCCCGCCCGCACCTGGTCGTATTGCGCGGCGGAATCGCCTACCCGGAACTCGATTTCGCGCACATTCCCACCGGCTTCCGCGACGCGCAGCAGTCGCCCGCCCGAACCCGGCCGCCACGGCTGCGCCATCCGGTACGGACCGTTGCCGATCGGATCGGCGGCGAAGCGGGCCCAATCCCGACTGGCCAGTACCGATTCCGGCAGCGGAAGCAGTGCCTGCGCCGCGAGCACCGCGGGGACCTGGCCGAACGGTCGATCGAGCACGATCCGGATCGTGTGCTCGTCCGGCGCGCCGATCTCCTTGGCGCGCAACACTTCCGTGAGCGCGCCGGAGCCGGTCCACCGCTGGCCGGCGACCGTATGCCAGGTATCGACATACGATTTCGCGGTGACCGGCGTCCCGTCGTGGAACCGCCCATCCGGGCGGAGCTTGACCTCCCAGGTCAACTGGTCGGTGCTGGTGACCGATTCCGCGGCCCGCGGGGTGACCTTTCCTGTCGCCGAATCGTAGTCGACCAGCGGCGTCCACAGCGCGGCGACGATCATCCGGCCCGCCTGATCGTGCAGATCGGCGGGCAACAGACTGCCCGGCTCGCCGACGCCCACCGTGAGCACGCCGGGCTTCGCCGACTCCGGCGCCGAACCGCAGCCGGTGACGCTGAGCAGGGCGATGGCCAGTACGGCGACGACTCGAAACCAGGACATACCGGCATCACCCACCTTGTCTCGCGCGAATCACCCTTTCGCACATGACATCACGTGATCAACTACCCGAAACACCGGCGACAACTGGGGAGCTCGCGCCCGGCCGCACTGAAATCTACAGTTGTCTCGATGATCAGGACACCCTGATCCGAGGCGATCCCGTCCGGGAGGCAGTCATGCGCCGCTGGTTCTACCGATCGTCCCTGCTCTTGGCCACCGTGACGGCCACCGTCGCCGCCGCGACGCTGCCCGCCCTCGCCTGCGGTGAGGACGGCCCGGACGGCGCGGCGCCGAAGGTCACGGGCTCGCCCGGCGCGGAAAAGAACGTCAAGGCGGTGGGCAACGTCCCGGACGCGCAGGGCGCGATCTCGCTGGGATTCCTCCAATACGGCGACCGCGACGTCATGTATGTCTCCGGCCAGTTCGGGCTGCGGACCTACGACCTCACAGGTAACCCGACGGCCCCGAAACTGCTCGGACAGCTCAGCATGCCCGGATTGTGGGAGACCGAGGACACGCAGGTCGACCCGGTGCACAAGCTGGCCTTCCTCGCTCGCGACCCGCGCGCCTTCAACGGCAACACCGATACCGGCGAATCCGGCGTCTACATCGTGGATTTGGCCGATCCGGCGAATCCGACCACGCTCAGCTATGTGAAGGTGCCCGCGGGTCACACCACCCGATGCATCAACGACTGCCAGTACCTGTGGACCCAGGGCCCGGCCAAGGCGGACGACCAGCCCGCCGACTGGGGCGGCCGCCCGATCTGGGTCACCGATATCAGCAATCCCCGTGAGCCCAAAGTCTTTCCGGATCCGATCGATCTGGCGCGCAATGACGGCAAGACCGATTATGTGCACGATGTCCAAGTGGACGAGACCGGCATCGCCTGGGCGTCCGGCCGCGGCGGCGTACGCGGGTACTGGACAACGGGCACACACAACGATCCCGTCACCGGTCAGCAGCGCGAGGCGACCGCGACCGATCCCGTGCCGTATGCGGGCGGCGGAATCGCGGAGACCGCCGCGCCATCGCGGTTCATGCACAACAGCTTTCGCCCGATCGGCGGCCGCGCGAAGGACGGCGGCGGCGGGCGGTTCGCCGACGGCGATCTGATCTACGTCACCGAGGAGAATTTCGCACCCGGCTGCGCGGACGACGGCGTCCTCGTCATCGCGTCGCTGGACGGCTCCTACGACGGCGAGGGCTGGCGTTCGACCCCGGATCAGCCGTACCGGCTCACCACCGTCGGCACCTGGGGCGTCGCCGGTCAAGAGGGCAGCGACCCGGCCTCCGACGACTGCTCGGCACACTACTTCGACGTGCAGGACAAGATCCTCGTGCAGTCGTTCTACGCGCAGGGCACCAGATTCCTCGACGTCAGCGACCCCACCAACCCCCAGCAGATCGCCTACTACCGCCCCGCCGACGCCCGCTCCTGGGCGCCCTACTGGCACCGCGGTCTCGTCTACGTCGCCGACAACACCCGAGGCATCGACATCCTCCAACTCACCGCATAGTCTTTGCCCGATCCCGTTGTGTTCCAGCGCTGATCGCTAGTCTGACGGATATGGCGATCTCGCGAAGTTTCGTGAACATCTGCACCGACCGGCTTCCGGAGACACGCGACTTCTACGTCGACCTACTGGGTTTCGAGGTCGGCTTCGACAGCGACTGGTTCATCCAATTGAGCGCCAAGGGATCCGACGCGACCATCGGCATCATGCGACGCGACCACGAGCTGGTGCCGGAGCAGGCCCGCGGCACGGCATCCGGTTCGTACCTCACCGTCGTCGTCGACGATGTGGAACCGGTATTCGCCCGCGCCAAGGAACTCGGCGTGCCGATCATCGAGGAGCCGACGGACCTTTTCTACGGCCAGCGCCGCATGCTGGTGTCCGACCCCAACGGGGTGGCCGTCGACGTATCCAGCCCGACGGCGCCACCGACCGCCGAATTCGGTTACGCTCCAGCGTGATTCGGTCGCTGCGCAAGCTCCTCGACCAATTGTCGCGTCAGCGGCACGGGTAATCCGCGCCGATCGGCCGCGCGGACGATCGCGCCGCCGATCGCGTCGAGTTCGGTGGGGCGTCCCGCCTCCGCGTCGCGTTGCATCGATGACTTCGTATTCGCCGGGAAGATCTCATAGCGGGCGAGGACGTCGGCGGCTTCGACGGTCGCACCATGGGCTCGGCTCACCGTGGCGATCTCCTCGACCAGCGTCCGCAGCTCCGGTAGTCGCTCGGATCTGATGCCGCCGAACGGTATTCGATAGCGAGTGGTGAGCAGCGCCAGCGGCGCGAGAAGGGCCAGCTTGTCCCAGAGCACGGCGTGCTCGTCCGGCATGACCCGGGTGTTCACTCCTGCGGCGATCAGCTGCGCGGCAAGCGGGGCGAGATCCTCGGGCACGGCGGCGGCCATATCGATCTCGACGAACGGGCTGTTGTGCTCGATGGTTCCCGGCGTCGTGCGGGTGGACTCGACCCGGATGATCGCGGGAACCACCTGCCCGACTCCGTAGCGCGCCCGTAGCAGGTCGATATGTTCTATGCCGTTGAGCAGCGGCAGGATTCGACCGTCGCGCAGGCGCTCCGGCGGCACGCGGTCCAGGGCGGCGTCGAGCGCGGTGTGTTTGACGGTCACCAGGCACAGATCGACGGACTCGGACAGGACGGTCGCGGCCTCGACTCGGGCGGTGAAGTTCCCGAACTGGTTGCTACGCACCCGGATTCCGCTCTCGCCCAGCGCGTCGACGGTCCGCGGGCCGCCGAGGCAGATGACGCGGTGCCCGGCCCGCGACAACAGTGCGGCGAGTAGTCCGCCGACCCCACCGGGGCCGAGTACCGCGACTGTCGCCTTACCTGACCACATGGTATGCAGAGTAGCAGCAGCCAATTACGCTGTGGCACAGCACAATGCAGAGCTCAGCTTGTCGTCCATGGGCGCAGTTTCTCCGGGTTCCGGATCACCCAGATGCGGGTGATACGGCCGTCGGCGATATCGAAGGCGTATACCGAGACGACGGTTCCGTCGAGTTCGGCCACCAGGCCGGGTTGGCCGTTGACGGTGCGTTCGAGCAGGGTCACTTCGGGTGCGCGAGTGGCGATTTCGATCCAGGCGTGCGCGATCTGGGCGCCGCCGTCGATCGGGTGCAGGAAGGCCGGGGTCAGGCCGCCGCTGTCGGCCATCGCGATCGCCCGCGGATCCAGCAGGCCGATCAGCGCCTCGATATCCTTTGCCTCCCAGGCCCGTTTGAAATCCCGGACCACCTCGGCGCGTTCGGTCCCCGACGGGCCCTGCGAGGTGCGGATGCGGCGGCGCGCGGATGAGGCGAGCTGACGGCACGCCGCCGGGGTGCGCCCGACGATCTCGGCCACCTCGGCGAAGGAGTAGCGGAACACGTCGTGCAGGACGAACGCGACCCGCTCGGCCGGTGTCATCGAGTCGAGCACGACGAGGAAGGCCATGCTGATCGACTCGTCGAGGGTCACCCGGTCGGCCGGGTCGGCGGGCACTGGACCGCCGAGCCATTCGGAGCGGTCCGGCACCGGCTCCGGAATCCATTCGCCCACATAGCGTTCCCGCCGGGCGCGGGCCGAGCCGAGCAGATCGAGACAGATGCGGCTCGCGACCGTCGTCAACCACGCGCCGGGCGCGGCCACCTCCGCGCGCTGCCCTTCGGACAGCGTGTACCAGCGCGCATAGGTCTCCTGCACGACATCCTCGGCCTCGGCCAGCGAGCCGAGCAGCCGGTAGGCGAGGTTGATCAGCTGACGGCGTTCGCTGATCACCGAGCGCGGGTGCGGGTCGGTCATGGGTGCTCCTCGGATCGATACGGCCGTTCGACCAATCGACGAAACGGCGACCTGAATTGTCAGGGGCGATGCGAAACGTCCCGATGACGGGGCGCAACCCAACCGAATCCGGCAGCTGATGCAGCATCGCAGTCGCCGCCGGTGCGCATCGAACGCGCACCGGCAGCAGCTGCCCCTCGGTCGCAGTGGTTGGCGTTGTGGCACAAGGAGACTGGACGTCGACGCATGGCAGCTGCGCCCGTCGTAACACCTTTATGGTACGTTCATATCATCAAAGACCGAAGGGGAGTTCATGGCGAAGATCGGGCGATTCAAGAGCGACGCGGCGCGGGCCGAATTCCTGCGGGCCTACGATGCGCTGGCCGCGCAATGGCCGGTCCCGTCGGACGATATCGATGTCGAAACATCGTTCGGGACAACGCGAGTGCGGAAATCGGGTGCGGGGCAGGGCATACCGCTCCTGCTGCTGCCGGGGATCGGGGGCAATTGCCTGTTCTGGAGCCCGTTCATCGAGGAGCTGGCCCGGGACCGGGTCGTCTACACCCCCGACATCATCGGGTGGGCCGGGCGATGCGAGCAGACCGCTCCCCTGCGCGACGAGACCGATATCGTCCGGTGGATCGCCGAGACGCTCGACGGGCTCGGCGTGGATCGCGTTCACCTGGTGGGCTATTCGCAAGGCGGATGGCTCGCGGCGGTGGCCGGGATCCACCGACCGGATCGGCTGGCGAGCCTGAGTCTACTGGAACCGGCTCCGGCCACCTTCGCCAGGCCATCGTGGAAGCTGCTGTGGAAATTCGCCACCGCCGGGATGCCGCCCACCCGCGAGAAGTTGGCGAAGTTGAATGCCTGGCTCCAGCCGAGTATCGAACCATCCGAACTCGAATGGGCAATGATAGAGGCGGCTTTGAAGTTCCGCTTCGGACTGCCGTGGCCGCGCCCGATCCCCGGTGCACGGTTCGCCACCATCACCGCTCCACTGCTCGTCCTCTTCGGCGCGGAGACGGTCGTACACGACGCCGAGGTAGCGGCCGGGCGCGTGCGCAATATGGTTCCGTCGGCCGACATCGAGATCTACCCGAGCGTCGGCCACGACATGCTCTGGGCGATTCCGGAGCGGGTGATTCCGCGGGTACTGGAGTTCGCGGCCGACCACGATCGAGCGAACGTCTGAGCTCCACGGCTAGGCCGCGAAATCCGATTGCACCCTCATTCGGGACATGTACTATCCCTATTCATGTTGATGAGCGAAGGAGTCGAGTGGGGTCTGCACTGCTGCATGGTGCTGGCCTGGCTCGGCGATCGCGCGCCGATCGCCACCGCGCGACTCGCGGAGATATTCGAGCTGCCACCGGAGTACCTGAAGAAGCGGCTGCAGCCGCTGGTGCGCGAGGGCATTCTCGAGTCGACGCCGGGTGTGCGCGGCGGCTACCGGCTGGCGAAGGCACCCGAGCGCATCAGCCTGATGGACATCGTCGCCGCGGTCGAGGGCCGCACCGGGGCGTTCCGCTGCACCGAGATTCGCCGCCGGGGCGCGGGCGAGACGGCCGCCGAATCGGAATTCGCCAAGCCGTGCGGAATCAGCACGGCCATGCGCCGCGCCGAGTTGGCGTGGCGGCGCGAGTTGGCGAGCCAGACCGTCGCCGATCTGCTGGCGGGCGCGCCCGCGAACGCCTCCGCCCGCGCGCGCAGGTTCTACGAGCAGCGGACCGCCTGAACGTCCATCGATAAATCGACCCGGCCACCAGGCCGGGTTTTTCTCGAAAGGAAACCGGGATGTCAAATGTCCTGATTAAATCGCCCAGGGCCTCGGGTGATCGATCGAATGGGTTGCGGCGCACGCTGATTCTGGCGCTCGGTACCTTCGCCGTCGGCACCGACGCGTTCATCCTGGCCGGATTCCTGCCGGATCTGGCTGCCGGACTGGAGGTTTCGACGGCGACCGCGGGCCTGGCGGTATCGGTCTTCGCCGCCGCCTACGCGCTCGGTTCGCCGCTGCTCGCCACGGCCACCGCGGGCGTGCCGCGCCGAGCGCTGTTGGTCACCGCACTCGCGGTGCTCGCGGTCGCGAATCTGGGATCGGCACTCGCGCCGACGTTTTCGATCCTGCTCGGCACCAGGATTCTGGCCGCGGCCGGGGCAGCGGCATTCACACCCAACGCGGGCGCGGTGGCCTCGGCACTGGTGCGCCCGCAGGCGCGGGCCAGGGCGCTCGCGGTGGTCGTCGGCGGGTTGACCATCGCGACCGCGCTCGGTGTTCCGCTCGGCGATGCGCTCGGGCAGTGGCTGGGCTGGCGTTCGGCGCTGGCCGGGGTCGCGGCGCTGTGCCTGCTGGCCGCGGCCGGGGTCGCGCTGTGGGTGCCGTTCGTGCCGGGTAATCCGAAAGTGCCGCTGGCCGAGCGAATGTCGGTGCTGCGCAACCGCACCGTCGCGACGGTGCTGCCGCTGACGGTGCTCGGTATGAGCGCGGCCTATGTCGTCTACGCCTATGCCGTTCCCGCGCTCGGTGGGCTCGGAATCGGTTCCGCGGCAACGGCCTTGATGTTGTGCCTCTACGGAATCGGCGCTGTCGCGGGAAATCTGTTCGCCGGCTTCGCAACCGACCGCTGGGGCCCGGCCCGCGTGCTCACCGCGGGCTACCTGACCATGGTCGCCGCGCTCGGCAGCATGGGCGTACTCGCCGCCACCGGCGTCTATTCACCGCCACTGGTCGGCGTGCTCGCCGCGGCGTGGGGTGCGGCCAGCTGGTGCCAGACCCCGCCGCAGCAGCATCGGCTCATCGGCGCGGCCCCGCAGGAATCCGGATTGGTGGTGGCGCTCAACGCATCCTGCATCTACCTCGGCATCGGCGCAGGCACCCTGCTCGGCGGCAGCACCACCGGCCACGGCGCGGCCACCATGTTCACCACCGGCGCGATCCTGGCGGTGCTCGCCCTGATCTATCTGCGCGCCACCGTCCGATCCTGACCACGCGAGGGTGCCCGGCGATATCCGCCGGGCACCCGAACCGTCACGCCGTACGTTTAGGCGTGGCACGTCCCCCGAAGTGCATGAACGGGCTGCCGTCGGCAATTCGGTAGAACGTCAACGGGATCCAGCCGAGCTGCGGGTCGTGGCAGAGATACCGGTCCTCGGCGACCGGGACCAAATCGAATGTCTTGTCCGGCATTTCACCCGCCAATTCTCCGGTGCCGATCACTCGCATCCGCAGTTTGCCGTCGCTGACGGTCACCTCGCAGCGCGCGCCGGCGCGTTCGTAGACGCCGACGTGGCGGTCCACATCGACCCGCGGCGGCTGTGCGGGCGGGGCGAACGGTTCCGGCACGGTGATGCCGACGAGCGCGGCGACCTCGGCGCACACCTCGCTCATCGCGGGCCCCACCTCGCCGCCGTTCGTGAGCATGGCGAACGCCAGCCGTTGTTCCGGAAGCACCCGCAAAAGCGCTGTCTGGCCGAGGGTTCCGCCGTCGTGCCCGATGATCCGGTGGCCGTCCCAGTCGAGCCGGAACCAGCCGATCCCCCACGAGTCCAGGCCCGGCGACAGATCCGGACCGGGCAGCACGGCCTGCTCGGCCCGCATCTGCTCGACCAGGTCGGCGGGCAGCAACCGATCGCCATCGGGTGCGACACCGCCGTCGATGTGCAGGCGGGCGAAGGTGAGCAGATCGCGGGCGGCCGCGGTGATCAGCCCGGCGGGCCCCGCGCTGCGCGGCAGCACCCACCGGTCCGCGCGGCGCGGCGCACCGTCGGGGCCGGGCAGATGTCCGACGGCGGCGCGATGCAGCAGCGCCTCCTCGGGCAGGGTGACGGTGCGGCGCAGGCCCAGCGGTTCGAACAGCAACTCACGCATGGCCGCATCCCACGTCTTGCCGGTGACCACCTCGATGACCCGCCCGGCCAGGCTGAATCCGGAATTGCAGTAGGACCAGGTGGCATCGAGCGGGAAGATCGACGGCACATCCGCAAGCGCGGCGACATAGCGTTCGAGACAGTCGTCGCCGCGCCCGGTATCGGTGAATACGTCGCCGTCGATACCGCTGGTGTGAGTCAGCAAGTGCCGCATGGTGACTCGCTTCGTGGTGTCCGGATCGGCGAGCCGCAGCCACGGCAGCGCCTCGATCAACGGCGCGTCCAGCTCCAGCCTGCCCTGATCGACCAGCCGCATGATCGCGGTCGCGGTCCACACCTTGGTGATCGAGCCGATCTGAAACAGCGAATCGGGGGTGGTTTCGACACCGGTGTCGAGATTGAGCACGCCGTGCGCGGCCTCGACGATCTCGTCACCGTGCGAAATAGCAAGTACCGCACCGGGAATGCGGTGCCGAGTCGCTATGTCGGCGAGTCGCTTTTGCCAGTGCTCACCATCCAATGTGGTCCGGATCGCCTCGGCGGGACTGGAATTCGTCATGAAACAGCTCCTTCACTACTCAGGGTTCCGATGGTCGCCACGGTTTGTTCCGGATCGTGCTGTCCGGCAAGATTATCCGAGGAACGGCCGCGCACGAGAAGTGCGAGCGCCGCGGCCGCGACGGCGATCGCGAGGCCCGCGCCGCAGACGACGTGCAGGCCGAAAACGAAGGTGTGGTGCGCGGCATCGGTGACGGTGTCGACGGGATTCGGCACGCGCGCACCGACATTGCCGAGCTGGTCGGACAGGTGCTGTCGCGCGGGCGGCGGGAATCCGAGCGTCACATCCTGACGCACCTGCGGATCGTCGGCGATCCGCCCGGCCACGGGATCAGCTGACGGGAACGCGGTGCGCACCGCGTTCGGAAAGCGGGAATTCACCACCGACACCAGCAGCGCACTCGTCGCGGCGACCCCGACGGTGCCGCCCAATTCCAGCGCCGCTTGCTTCACTCCCCCGACGACGCCCGCATTGCCGACCGGTGTATTGCCCAGGATCGCCTCCATCGATGCCACCATCAGCAATCCCGCGCCGACCGCGACGAGCAGCAGCGACGGGACCACCTCCGCCATCGAGGAATCCGGGGCGAGGCGCAGCAGCGATGCGAACGCCGCGGCGAATGCCCCGGCGCCGAGCAGCAATGTTGTTCTGGCGCCGAGCTTTTGGGTAAGCACCCCGGCCAGCGGCGCGGCGACCACGACCGTCACGGTGAGCGGCAGCAGCGCGACGGCCGCCGCGGTGCCGCCCAGCGCACGCACCCCTTGCAGATAGAACATCAGCCCGAAGACGACCCCGGTGAGCGCGGCCTGCGCCAGCGCCTGCAGCACCAGGCCCGCGGTGAACGAACGGTCGCGGAACAAACCCGGCGGCACCATGGGATGTGCGACGACGCGTTCGATCACGAGGAAGCTGCCGAACGCCAGCGCGCTGAGCGCCAGGTAGCGCAGCGTCCACGCGGACGCCCAGCCGTGCTCCTGCGCTCCGGTGATCGCCCAGATCAGGCCGACCACCGCGGCGGTCGCCGTGATCGCGCCCGCCAGGTCCAGCCGCTTCGACCCGGGTTCGGCGGATTCGCGAATCACGAACGCGCCGAGCAACACAGCGAGCACGCCGAACGGCAGGTTGATCAGGAACACCCAGTGCCAACCGGCGTATTCGACGAGCACACCGCCGAGCAGCGGACCACCCGCCGAGGCCAGCGCGGTGACCGAACCGAACAGTCCGAGCGCCGTCGGCAACCGGCTCGGCGGGAACGCGGCCCTGACGATGGCCAGTGCGGCGGGGAGGATCAGCGCGGCGAAGGCGCCCTGCGCGATTCGCGCGCCGATGAGGAATCCGATCGAACCGGCGAGCCCGCACACCAGCGAGCACAGCGCGAATCCGGCTACGCCGCAAAGAAATACCTTCTTGCGACCGAATTTGTCGGCCAGGGTGCCCGCCGGGATGGCCAGGCCCACCGTCGCGAGCGATTGTGCGGTCACCACCCATTGGATGCCCGCCGCGTCGGCCCGCAGGGCGACGGCGATGCTCGGGCTCGCGACGGCGACGACGGCACCGTCCAGCGCCACCACCAGCACCCCGAAGGCCACGGCGAGCAGGGTCGGCCAGGCTCGCGCCGGAATCGGTCCGACCGGGGATCGCGCCATTACTCTCACACGTATTCTCTTCTCGTACAGGACTTTTGGACTGGCACGGGCCTGCTGCCGATGCCCACCGATGACGTTAGGAACTCCGGCGTCATCCCCCATCCGGCGAGCAACCGGATCGCGACGACAGCGGACACCAGATCGCGGGTAGGGGTAGCCCCACCCCGGCGGCTCCCGGCCACCGGATGGTGGCGCCTACCCCGGCTCGGGAATCCTTATCCGCATGATCGACATCGCTCAGACCCGGCGCGACCTGGTCTATCTGCTACCCGGCCTCGCCATCGGGCTGGTCACCTTCGTCACGCTGGTCACCGGCGTGCTGCTGGGTTTGTCGCTGGTGGTGGTGTGGGTCGGTCTCCCGGTGCTGGCCGTCATGCTGGTGCTGGCCAAGGCATATGCCGACCTGGAACGGCTCAGGCTGCGCGCGGTCACCGCCGGTGAGCTGCCGCCCACCAATTACAAGCAGACCACCGGCATCGGACCGCGCCGGTTCGCCGCCGTACTCACCGATCCGCAGCGCTGGCGCGATGTGCTGCACGGAATCCTGGTCATGCCGCTGGCCGTATTCACCTGGAGCGTCACGGTCATCTGGACCTCCGGTGCGATCGTCGGGCTGACCTACCCGCTGTACGGCTGGGCGGTGCCCCGATACCCGGACAGCCAGAACCTGCCCGACATGATCGGGCTGCACGGATTTTTCTGGGACGCACTGATGAACGTGGTGCTCGGCACATTCTTCCTGGTGACCGGGCCCCGGGTGCTGCGGGCGCTGACCTTCCTGCACACCGGTTTCGCCCGCAAACTGCTGACCAACGAAACGGCGGAATTGCGGGCCAGGGCCGAACAACTCACCGTCAGCCGCAGTGCGGCGGTGCAGGCCGAGGCGCAGACGCTGCGCCGGGTCGAACGCGACCTGCACGACGGCCCGCAGCAGCGCCTCGCCCGGTTGACCATGGATCTCGAGGCCGTCCGCCGCCGCATCGACAACGATCCGGATGCGGCGCGGACGCTGGTGGACGAGGCGATAACGCAGAGCCACGAGGCACTGTCGGAGTTGCGCGCGGTCTCCCGCGGTATCGCGCCGCCGATCCTGCTCGACCGCGGCCTCACCGCCGCGCTCGCCGCCGCCGTCGGCCGCTGCCCCGTCCCGGCGACGCTCGACTGCGAGCTGGCCGACGGACAGCGGCTGCCCGAGGCGGTGGAGAACGCGGCCTACTTCACCGTCAGCGAGGCATTGACCAATATCGCCAAGCACTCCCGCGCCACCCGGGCCACCGTCCAGGTCACGCTGGATACGACGGGTCTGTGGTTGCAGATCACCGATGACGGCATCGGCGGCGCGCACCTCGGCAAGGGCCACGGCCTCGCCGGGCTCACCGATCGGCTCACCGGCGTCGACGGGCGGCTCGACGTGCACAGCCCGGAGGGCGGGCCGACCGTGCTCACCGCGCAGATTCCGGTCGCCCGGTAACATCGCCGCGTGCGAGTGGTGTTGGCCGAGGATTCGATGTTGCTGCGGGAAGGCCTTATCCGATTGCTCGACGAGGCGGGTGCGACCGTCGTCGCCGCCGTCGGCGACGGGGACGCGCTCGTCGACGCGGTGGTCGAGCACAAGCCGGATATCGCGATCACCGATGTGCGGATGCCGCCGTCGTTCACCACCGAGGGACTGCGCGCCGCGCTGGAGGCTCGCCGCCGCGTCCCCGGCACCGCGGTGGTGGTGCTATCGCAGTACGTCGAGGCGTCCTACGCCACCGATCTCCTCGCCCAGGCAGGGCTCGGCGGCGTCGGATACCTGCTCAAGGACCGCATCTCCAAATTGGAAGAACTCTCCGACGCACTGGAACGAGTCGCCGCAGGTGGCACCGCACTCGACCCGGAAGTGGTCGCGGGCCTGTTCGCCGGCCGCAAACGCCGCCCCCTCGACGAACTGACCCCGCGCGAACGGGAGGTGCTGGAGCAGATGGCACAGGGCCGCACCAACCGCGCCATCAGCAGACAACTCACTATCACCGACGGCGCGGTGGAAAAGCATGTCTCATCGATCTTTTCGAAACTGAACCTGCCACCCTCCGACGACGACCACCGCCGCGTCCTCGCCGTACTCGCCTGGCTGGAATCCTGACAATTACGGTGCGTCCGCCGATACGCTCCGCTGCGCCCGATCCGTCGCAGCGATGCTGCCCAGCAAACGCAGCGCGGTCTGCCCCTCCGAACCCGGTGCCGCACTGAACAATTGCAGTTGCTGATCAGGCTGATCCGGCAAACGCAGCATCTGATAAGACAATTCGAAGCGGCCCACCTCCGGATGCCGGAATTCTTTTGTCCCGAACGTACATTCGCGAACATCGTGATCGTTCCACAGTCGCGCGAATTCCGGACTCTTCACGCACAGCTCGCCGACCAGCGCAGCCAGCCGCGGGTCGTTCGGGTGCCGGCCCGCTACGAGCCGGAGAAATGCGACGGCGGGACGGGTCTCGGCTTCCCAGTGCACGAACAGGTTTCGATACCGGTCATCGAGGAAGAGCATCCGAATGTGGTTGGGCGGCTCGGCCGCGTCCGGCGGCAGGCCGGCGCCGATCAGCGCCTGTCCGAGTCCGTTCCACGCCAGCACGTCGAGGTGGCGGCCGTACACGATCGCGGGCACCCCGTCCATGGCCTCGAGCAGTTGGCGCAGCTGCGGACTCACCGACTCGGTGACCGCGACCGGACGACGACGCGGCGCGGCGGCCGCCAGATCGTGCAGATGCGCACGTTCGTCGTCATCGAGGCGCAACGCCAGCGCCAACGCATCGAGCACTTCGGCGGACGCATTGCGAGCTTGCCCCTGCTCGAGGCTGGTGTAGTACGCCACGCTCACCCCAGCCAGCTGCGCCAATTCCTCCCGGCGCAATCCGGGCACCCGCCTGCGCGCGCCGTAGGAGACCAGGCCGACGTCCGCGGGTTGCAGACGCGACCGCCGCGCACGAAGGAAACTGCCGAGGTCGGCGACGGAGGACTGACTCATACCGACCAGTCTGCCGGATCGGTATACCCGCAACCTGACCCTGCCGGTAGTAGGAGTTGAGATGCCCACACACTGCGCGACCGTCTGGATAACGCGAAATGGCCACCTGGCAGGACCATGCCTCGAAACATGATTTCCTGCCAGGCGATGGTGAATCTCAGCGCCGCCGACTAGGCGTCCGTGTGGGAGACGTTTGCCGGTGACACAACCGGCGGAGGTATGGGACCCGCGTCCTTATGGGGGGCGTGTGCCGGTGGAGGTATGGGTCCCGCGTCCTTGTGACCCGACGGCACCGGGCCGGGCCCGCCCGGGGCAGCCAGCGGGCTTGTGTGGGCGAAGGATTGCTCGACCCCGCCGAGGGCCAGTACCCCCGCAATCGTCGTCATGATCGCCAGGCGTGTCCAGCGCCCGACGCTCGCTGTTTCTTTCATCGAATTTCCTCTTACTCGGGAATACTTTCAATAAGACCTTCCCTCGAAATCGAGACCGGATATATCCCGAGAGTTAGGGATATTCGGCTGACGCCGAGGGGTTGCCGATTTCGGCCCTCAGAATATGGCGGCACGGCCGGGATGGGTATCCCGAAGTTTCGGGATATGTCCGCGTCGAGCGTGGGAGAGATCCTGTTTCTGGAAACCCGAGCCTAACCAAGGCATCAATGGGAGGAAATGATGAACATGACATCGGCTCGAACACTGCGAGCAGGCATGGGGGCCGCCGTCAGTGGGCTGGGGCTGGCTGTCGCGCTGGCAGGCGGCGTTCTCGTCGGGAACATAGAGCCCGCGCCGAGCCCGCACATGAGCAGCGGAGGCGCGCCGTTCCCGGCGGTGATTCATCAGCGGGACCTGATCGGCTCTTTCGCCGCCGCACAGCCGCCCGTTGAAGGTATTCACACCGAAATCCAGCCGCCAGGAAAAGGGATCATCGCTGAAATCGATCCGCCGAGCAGAGGTATTTTCGCCGAAATCGAGCCGCCGGGCAAGAACATTCTCGCCGGAATCGAGCACGAGCCGAACAGAGGCCCGTAGTCGAGCGACGAATGGTATCGGAATTCCGATCCCGGTGCTGCCCATGGACATCGGAATGGTGACGCGTCGTATGCAGCGTCGTGCCCGGCGAACAACCGAACCAACAACTGAGGAGAATCCCAATGGTCATCCCGGATAACCCGGACGTCCCTCCCGCCATCCACCTCCAGACCGAGCGGGCCGCCGAGATCGACTATTCGGTCCGCCCGTTCGGTGAGGTCACGGTGACGATCAGCGGAGGGCTCGTGGACGGTTTCCTGAACCGCCCGGCGCCACTCGTCGTCGACGGAGTGCACAACCGTCGGTCATCGCAGGTCTACATCGGCCCCGCGGCAAACAGCGACGAGAAAGCACTTTCGGCCGGCCTCGTGGACGATTTCCTCAATCGCCCGGCCAGGCTCATCAATCGGGGCGGCACCGAATGACCGGCATTCCAACGGGATTCGGTTTTCACGACTGGTTCGCACCGCTCGAACTCGCGGAGTTCCACCGCACCGTCCTGGGCCGCGAACCCCTGGCCACCGCGGCTCGTCCGGATCTGGCCGAACGGATCGGCAACGCGCTCGAGGTTCGATCCGCCGACGATCTTTTCGGCAAGCGGGTCCGCCAGGTCTCGGCGTGGTTCCCGCGCCTCGACGGCGCGGTCAGTTCGGCCGTGATCCAAGCCGGTACGGCGAAGACGTTCTACGAAGCCGGAACGACGCTGTTCTACCAGGACGTGGCCGAGTTCGCGCCGTTCGCGCTGGAGGCTGCCGAGGCGTTCGGGGTATCGGCGAAATCGGCCAAATGCCAGATCTTCTGCAACCGGCCCGGCGCCGTCACCGCCGTACACTTCGACCCGATAGACGTGATCACCGTCCAGCTGACCGGCCGGAAGACCTGGCGCGTCGCACCCAACGCATTCGCACCCGCCCCACTGGAAGCGTGGTCGCCCAAAGAACCCGTGCCACCGATCGTGCGCATCTACAGCGACGGCACGACACCGACAGCGATCCCGGACGAGGCCACCGAATACGTCCTCGAACCCGGCGCGGTCCTGCACGTCCCACGCGGCTACTGGCACGAGACCAGCTCCGACCAGGACTCGATCTCCGTGCACATCCTCCTGATCCCACCGTTGCGCCTGGACTTCCTGCTGGCCTCGCTACGCAACGAACTACTGCGCGAACCATACTGGCGGGAGTCGGTATACGACTTCGACAACTCCGACTGGCTCCCGGCCGCATTGACGGCGTTCGCGGACACGGTCGGCCGGATCGACACTCACGACCTCGCCCGGCCTCCGCTCACCGACCGGCCGGTCACCCCCGACACCACCTTCGTGCGAGCAGGACAAACATCCTTCACCATCGACACGATCGACGACACCGCCGCCCAAATCTCTGTCACCGCACACGGATTCCGCGACACGGCCACGGCGACCCTTCGCCTCGATCGCGCCCTGCTGCCCGCATGTCAATGGATCGACCGACTCCGAACCACCGCCGCCATCACCGTCGCCGACCTACTCACAACCGCACCGCACCTCTCGAAATCCGACGCGCAACAGTTGCTCGGCCTGTTCGAGCAGACCCGGCTCATCCGTCGAACGGATTGACAATTCGCCTCATTGCCTACCACCTGACCCCGGAGTGGCGTGCCGGTTGTCAGGTGGTGAGGATCGCGAGCAGTTCGTCACGGCCGTACGTTCCGGTCTTGCGATACAACGCCTTCAGATGATCGTTGATCGTATGTGCCGATACGCCAAGGGTTTTGGCGATCGTTCGAGGTGGGTCGCCCGTGCAGAGCCGTTCGAGGACGGATCGCTCCCGGCCGGTGAGTTCGTACCAGTGGCAGAACGAGGGCAACAGCAGCTCGCCGCGAGCGGCCTCGATTACGACGGCGACATCACTGGTGTCGTCGGCGCCCATACGGCGGCCGTGCACGGCGATCCACCGTCCGGAACCGCTGGCCGATGCGCAGATCAACGGCGTCGAGGTGATGCCTACGCCCGCCAACTCCTTTGTACGGCAGGATAATTCGGTGGCGAACGGCTTTGCGGTCCAATCGGAGGAACTGCCGCCGGGCATCCACAGCTGTTCCAGCCACGCGTGCGCCTCCGGGCTGATTCCCTGAATGCGGTGGTCCGGTCCGACGATGATCACGCCCGGCAGCGGGGGTGGCGGTGCGACCGCGGGCGGGCGACCGCGCACGTAGGCGCGGATCGCCGCGGTGAGCGCAGGCCCCAGCCGTGCGACCCGTTCGATATCGTCCTGCCCGAACGGCCGCCCGCCCGCGGCACGCAGCAACCCCAGAAAGCCCCATACGCCGTGGCGATCTCGCAACAGCGACCGCAATTCGCCGCTCGCACCGTGCTTCGCCAGCAGCCGCGCGGTCTGCCGACTCCGCAGTCCGAATCCGGACTCGGCACCGATCACATCGACCGCAACGCGCTGCCGGTCGAGGTCCTCGGGGCGGCACGGATCGCCGCCCAGATAGCGATCGAGGACAAGATCGCACAGCAGCTCGCGATCATAGTTGTGCCAGCAGCTGAACGAACCCAGGCCCAGCGCGGCCGCCGGATTGGTGCATACCACCCGGAGGCCGTCGAACGCCACACACGACCGCACCGCGCCCGCGAATGTCTCGCCCAGCTCGGCCGGTCCCATCGCGCGCGTCGCGACCGCACAGAGATCGCGGGTCAACCGACCCATATCAGGTACTGCGTCGACCATGTCATTCCCCGGAGCAACTTACGGCGCACGGTGCGGGGTCGATTCCCGTTGTTCGCACGACCGGGCCGTAAGTGCACAGCAGTGCATTGAATGCATACAGGTATAGTGAGCATCGGAAGGTGCTCTGTCAAGCCCCGAACGTCCTGCGAGGAGTAGCCGCGCGTGTCCGAACCCACCTCGAAAAACGGCCATACCAGCGAATCCGGCCGGACCGCGCAGCGCCGTCGCACCCGCAGGGCGATCGTCGAGGCCACCATGTCATTGCTGGCCCGGGGCATCGAACCGTCGATCAACGACATCGCCGATGCGGCCGAAGTCGCCCGACGCACTGTCTATCTGCACTTCCCCACGCTGGATCAGCTACTGCTCGATGCCACTATCGGAAATCTGAGCACCGATACGGACACCGTCATCGAGCAGGTCGATTCCGATGACCCGCGAGCGCGTATCCGGGCCCTGGTCGACGCCCTGTGCGCGAATATCGGTGACACGCTGCCGATGGGTCGCCGCCTGGTGAAGTTGACGGTGGACACCGCCCCGTCCACCGACGACCAACCGCGGCGCGGTTATCGCCGTGTCCGCTGGATCGAGTGGGCGCTGGAACCGCTGCGAAAAAGCCTTTCCCCCAACGAATTCGAGAATCTGGTATCCAGTGTGGCGCTGGTGATCGGCTGGGAGGCGTTCATCGTTCTCACCGACGTCCGCGGTATGGGACCCGAAGCCATCGGCGAGCTGTGCACCCGCACCGCCATCACGCTCATCGACGCCGCCGACCCCACCGCGCACCCGACAAAATAGCGGTCGCGTCCACCGGCACAGGGCTCGCTGTCGGTTGCTAATGGGGCGACTTCCAGTCCGGATCGCGACCGAACCAGCCGGCGAGGCGGTCGTAGGCGGGGGCGTCCGGGGCGACGGCGACCTCGAATCCGAAAGCCTTGTCCGGACCGCGGAATTCGGGGCGCAGCATCTGCCGTGACCAGGCCAGACCGTGCTCGGCGAGTTCCGGGTCCAGAGTGATGCGCTGGTCGGTGGCTCGGGCGAGATCCCAAGCGTGCATGGCCAATTCGGCGATCTGCTGGTCCAGCCGATTGCGCAGCGGAGCGTCATCGGCGCCGGCGGGGACCGAGTGGTCGGCGCCGCGCCAGACCTCCAGCAATGCGGCGGCGCCGGTTCGGAACTGCGCAGCCCAATCTCCGTGAAGCTCCTCGGCCGGTGCCCGCCAGTCCACCGTCTCGCCGCGCGCCGACATCGCGAAGTTTCGGAGATCCTGGCCGACGACATGCCGGACCAGGGTGTGCACGCCCCAGCCTTCGCAAGGGGTCGGCCACTCCGATTGCTCGGCCCCGATCGCCGCGATAACCTCGCCCATCTGCGTCAACGCCCGCTCCAGCAACTCAACGGTTGTCTTGAAATCGGTCATGAGAGTCGATTCTGCTCGGCCGATCGCCCCAGGTCTTGGAAAAATCCGCCAGGCCGGGACCGGTTCCGTCGCACCGGTCAGTCCGGTAGCCAATGCTGCTCGTGTGCCAGGTTTTTGGCGACGGCACGGATGCGGCGGTGTAGTGGCGACTGCTCGCGTGGGAGGACCAGGTGGATCGTCAGGCCGGGCGCGCCCCGCAGCGGTCGCCAGGTGAGACCGGCCGTTGTTGTCGTGGCCGCGGCCTCTCCGGCGGGGGCGAGGGTGAGCCCGTCGCGTAGGTCGCACTGAGACATGTCGAAAGAGACTGCGGGCGTGTGGAATTGGCGCAGCTGCGGACTCACCGACTCGGTGACCACGACCGGACGACGACGCGGCGCGGCGGCCGCCAGATCGTGCAGATGCGCACGTTCGTCGTCATCGAGGCGCAACGCCAGCGCCAACGCATCGAGCACTTCGGCGGACGCATTGCGAGCTTGCCCCTGCTCGAGGCCGGTGTAGTTCGCCACGCTCACCCCAGTGAGCTGTGACTCTTCCGCACTCCTTGCGGTTCCCACATCGTTTGTCGCCCAGCCAATCTGAACGGTTGGCCGACGCGCGCCCAGCGGCTGCTTTCCGTGCGTTGCTCGGCGCGTCGCGCGCAATGCGGCGACGGGCCGGTCGAGGGCAACTTGTCGCCGGTTCAGGTGCCGTGAGGACCACGAACCGTCTTGTGTCGGAGGCGTCCAGGCGCGCCAGGGCACTGGGCAGGTTGGATGGTCACCAGCGCCATTGAACCCAGCGATCGCCGATGAATCCGAACGAATACGCCTCGTGGTCGGTCCCGTTCCGAGTCGCGATGGCCCAGGAGCCGGTCTCACACCAATCGACGTCGGCGCGCGTCGTCCGATGGCGGCTCAGTTCACGGTCGTAGAACTCGTTGTATGCATTGTCATCATCAGGCAGATCGTCCTCGTGCTGAGCGAGCCACTGGAGAAACTCCACAGCACTGTCCGAACGCTCGCCGCGCCTGGGATCCGAATCTTCGAAAAGTCCTGTCGCCCATGGCGTTTCGAAACCATATCGGGTGATCGAACCGACGAACACCCGATCGCGGAAGAGCCGCATGGGCATGCGCAAATCCATTCGCCCAGCGTACAAGTGGTCGATGTCGCAAACGACCGGCCAGCGGCATGAGCGGCACTTTGGTTGGCTGAAGCCAGCCTGGTGAGCGGCTGAATCACGTGATTCAGAACGCATTACGCTGATTTGCGGATGTCAGCCGATCGGGGGCGACGGGGTCGACCCGGGGCGCTCGAGCGTGGGTCTCATTCCGGCGTAAGCAGATTCGTTTCGACTTTCCGCAGCATCCGTAGGAACTCGGTGCGCTGGCGCTGGGACAGGCCGCGGGTGGTGGCGGCTTCCAGATCGGCCCAAAGGTGTTCCACGCGCGGGCGTAGTTTTCTTCCTCGATCGGTCAGTGACACGATCATCGCCCTGCGGTCGTCCGGCGCCGGCGTGCGGACGATCAGGCCGTCCCGCTCCAGCGTTTTCACCTTTGCCGTGATGGTGGAGGCGTCGAGGCCGAGGGCCTTGCCGAGTCCGGCCTGCGTCTGGCCGTCTCGGTCCCACAGTTCCATCAGCAGCAGCTCCGGCCCAGGCGTGAGGCCCGCCCCGCGCAGCAACCCGGCGGCCGTGGCGATGTGCGCCTTCGCGACCCGGGCGATCATATGACTGATCGGACCGCACGTCGCCGACACAGACGGCAGCTCGTGCACAGTCATCGGGCCCCTTCCGTTCATTTCCTTGGCGTGCCAAATACTACACGTCCGAACGCAACGCTTGCGGGAATGTGCGACGCGGCACTCCGTTCATATACTTGGCGCACCAAGTATTATTCTTGGCGTACCAACTATCTTGGAGGAATCGTGTCCCAGTCCGATATCGCCGCGCTGTTTACCCCAATCACCGTCAGTGCTGCTCTGGAGCTGCCGAACCGCCTGGTGATGGCGCCGATGACACGCAGTCGCGCCCACGGCGGCCTGGTCGATGAGCTGACCGCCGAGTACTACGCGCAGCGCGCCGGGGCCGGTCTGATAGTCACCGAAGGGATCCAGCCCAGCGTGCTCGGCCAGGGCTACATGCAAACCCCGGGCCTGCACGACGTCGAACAGGTGGCTGCGTGGCGTAAGGTCACCGCCGCAGTGCACGCCGCGGGCGGACGCATCTTCGCGCAACTCATGCACGCCGGCCGGGTCGGCCATCCAGTCCTGTACCCGAATGGTGAGCTGCCCCTTGGGCCTTCGCCGATCGCATCCGGCGGGAGCCTGTTCACCCCGGACGGCATGCTGGAGCACCCCATTCCCCGTGAGATGACCCGCGACGACATCGGCGATGCCGTCCGTGAACATGTCGACGCCGCGCGCAACGCCCTCGACGCCGGGTTCGACGGTGTCGAGTTGCACGGCGCCAACGGGTATCTCATCCACCAGTTCCTGGCCGACGGCAGCAACGAACGCGCCGACGAATACGGCGGATCGATCACCAACCGCATCCGCTTCGCCGTCGAAGTCGTCACCGCCGTCGCCGCGGCCATCGGACCGGAGCGCACCGGCCTGCGCATCTCACCGGCGGTCACCCTCAACGGCATCACCGAAAGCGACTCAGCCGAGCTGTATCCGGCACTCATGCGCGCACTCGCACCGATGGACCTCGCCTACGTACACGTGATGGAGATGGGCACCCGCCACCTGACCCGCCTCGTTCGCGCGGCATGGCCGGGCCTACTCGTCGTGAACCCGCACCCCACCGATCCCAGCACCCCAGCCACACCCGACCTCGCAGCGCAGGCCCTCGACTCCGGCATCGCCGACATGATCTCCCTCGGCACCTACTGGTTGGCCAACCCCGACCTCCCCGCCCGCATCCGCGCCGACGGCCCATACAACACCGCCGACCGCACCACCTTCTACGGAGGCGACCAGCACGGCTACACCGACTACCCGACGCTGGCAGACACCGGCACGCGGTAGCCGACAACCCCCGCGCGCAGTCCGGGTTTCATTCCGCCGACACGAAACCCGGACACCACGCCGCCGCCACCTGCCAACGCACTCGACTCGGCATGTGCGTACGTTGAAAAACCCTGTCGCTCAACCGATCTGAACGGTTGACGACGCGTGATATGCGGCATGAGCATACGTTCTGAACTGGCCTCCCGACGAGGATGATCTTATGCCGCCCGACATGCGAAACATGCTGCGGATCTGGCACTACATGTCCGCGCGAGCGAGAGCCTCGGCTTCCATCGCGGCGATAAAGTCCGTGACGTCGGATCCGTAGATGCCCCAGCTGTTCACACCGCCGAGCTCGACGAGGCGAAGCGCACCGTCGGGGCCAACGCCGACATCGACGGTGACCATGGTGCAGCCGTGAGCGATCAGACGCGCCGCCGCGGTTTCCGCGAAGCCGCGAACGTGATCGGGGACGGGGAGATATGGCTCGACCGTATAGGAACTTCCGCAGACGAAGCGGCCGTCGCGGCAGAAACAGCGGTACTCGCTTTCGAAGGCCACGACCTCGGACACGACGACGAGTTCGTCTCGGTACTGGTCGTAAGTCTCGAGCCAGTGCTCCAGCTCCGTAATGGCATGCACGCCTGCGGGAAACAGCTTGTAGTTCGTATCGCTGCGGACGAAGACCTGGCCACCGTCGAACATGCGCCGCAGCGGTAGACCGGGAACCGCCGAGAACGGCACGAAGACGGCGGTGCGTCCCAGGAGGTCGTACATGTGCCGGTAGTAGAACGAGCAGCGCAGCATCGTGTAATCGTCGAACACCGCTTCTCCGAGCCGCGGCACGCGACGGAGACTTCTCATCGTGGGCATAGTCCCGTACCCGACGATCGGGCGGCCGTCTTGGACGACGGGCCAGCGTCCCGTCATCGCATCCCGCGGTTGAATAATCAGGGCATCGTCGAGCGCGGCCGCGACGAGAGCGGAGCCGGGGAATTCCTCATGGAGATCAATGAGCCATTGCGGTCGCATGGCACGATGCTATTCGCTCTGAACGCGACGGAGCGCGGCAATCAGGTTGGGGCAGTTAGCGATTCACGACACTGACCACGCTGGTCGGCGGACAGCGGGACATGGTTCGGTCAGCCACACCGACACCCTCAATTCGGCAGAAGAGGACGTTCAGTAAACCCAAATGATCTCGGCACGTTGATCTTTCGGCGTGCCGCGCGACTGTTCCGTACCGCCCGCCCAGCGGCATGTGGGGATGTTGTGGAGATGTTGTGGTGGATGGTCGCGAATGGTGTTGTCGCCGTTGCATCGCACGTACCATCGGCCCGATGGAAAGCCTCTTGTTCGAGACGCGCCGACCCTGCGATTATCTGCGCCGCCTGGCCGATTCCGATATCGGCCGCCACTACAAGGCGATCGCATTGGAACAGTTGGGAATTCGGCCGGGCGATATCGTGGTCGATCTCGGATGCGGGCCCGGAGCCGATTTGGCGGCTCTCGCGGATGCGGTTGGATTGGACGGATTTGTCATCGGTGTCGACGTCGATGCCGCGGCTGTCGACGAGGTATCCGCCGCGCATTCAGCTGACCCGCGGATCACAGTGTGCCACAACGATATCCATGACCTCTGTCTGGCTGATGGCAGTGTGGATCGCGCACGCACGGATCGTGTCCTGCAGCATGTGGCAGAGCCCGCCGCTGTCCTGCACGAGATGCGCCGGATTCTGAGACCCCATGCCACGGCGGTCTTCGCCGAACCGGATTGGGAAACCCTGGTCGTCGATCATCACGACCGGCAACTTGCGCGCGCCTACGCCCATTTCGTCGCCGACTTCGCAATCCGCAACGGTGCGATCGGCCGACAGCTACCCGCCCTTGCCCTGCGATCCGGTTTCGACGTCCACGATGTACTGCCGATCACGACCGTCTTTCGAGACATTCGTGCCGCAGACCGAGTACTCGGCTTCCACCGCGTCTGCCAGCGCGCTGTCGATGCCCACCAGTTGACGCAAGAGCAGGCCGACCGCTTGCTCCACGACCTCGCGACCGAGCCATTCTTTGCTTCGGTGACCCTATTCATCGTGACTGCCACCCGGCAGCCATGACCGGGTACATCATCGGCGCCGAGAACGCGGCGGCGAGACCGGACATCGCCTCATCGGCATGTGCGTACGTTGAATTGTCATGTGCCCGAGGCCATGTAGGCGGCCAGGATGTAGTTGGGGTGGCGGTCGAGGTTGGTGCGTGCACGGTCGTAGCGCATGGTGGTGCGGGGGTCGGCGTGGCGGGCGGCGATCTGGACATCACGGAGATCGACTCCGGCGTCGAGCATGGTGGTGACGAAGGTGTGCCGCAGCATGTGCGGGTGCATCGGTGGTAGCCGCACCATCGATCCTTGCTCGAGGCGACGCAGCCGCCGGGTGGCGCAGTGCCGATCCATGCGTCGCCCACGGGAGTTGAGCAGGATCGGTCCGTGCTCGCGGTCGCCGATGGCGCGGTCGATTCCGCGCCCGACCGCTGGCGGGAGTGGGATGAGAACGACCTTGCTGCCCTTGCCGACTACGCGCAGCACGCGGTGCCCGTGTTCCTCGCCGAGATCATCGATATCGCAGTTGGAGGTTTCGAAGATCCGCAGGCCGAGCAGTCCCAGCATCACCACGAGCGCGAAGTCGAACCTGTTGGCCGAGTTCCGGGCTGCGGACAGTAGGGCTTCGAACTGCAGGTGTGAAAGGCCCAGTGTCGGTGACTCGTTCGACACTCGCGGACGGCGAACGTACTCGGCCGGCGAGTGTTCGAGGACGCCGTCGATGACGCAGGTGCGGTGGAAGCCGGTGACCACGGCCATGCGGCGGGCGACGGTGGCAGGTTTGAAGCGGCGAACTTCGCGCATCCACCCGACGTAGCGTTCGATCTCGGGCCGCCGCATCGCGAGCGGGGCCAGCTGGTGCTCGGTGCACCATGCGAAGTACAGGCGCAGGTCCGAACCGCAATGCTCCCGGGAGGTTCCGGTGAACCGGGCCGGATACGCGGCCGAGGCCAGCCACAGCACAAGGTCGTGACCGGCGAAGGTGACATCGATGTGCGTTGGAAGATTATGTCGCCCACCAGATCTGAGCGATTGACCGACGCCCGCGCGGCGGCAGATGCGGGTGTTCGTCCACCGAGCAGCGCGTTCGTCTGCGGCGCCGTCGCGACGGTGCATCAGACCGGACTGACTCCCAAGTGGTATCGACGGTAGGAAGCAAATTCTGCGATCGGCTGAAAACCCAGGCGTTGCAGCACCCGGGCGCTGTCGTCGTTGCCGTGTCCGACACCGGCGAAGATATCCGTTGCTCCGAGCGCAGTGCGCGCGTACTCGATTGCGGCAGAGCAGGCAATCGTGGCGTAGCCGCGGCCGGTGTGGTTGCGGTCGAGCCAGTAACCGATCGTATAGCGAGGTGGCGCAACGGGATTGAGGTCCACCCGGCCGACGAGCTTCCGATCGAGCCGCAGGCCGTATCTGATGTTGTTGTCGGGTGGGTTGGTGAAGTAGTCGATGACCCAGTCCAGCGTGGCGCTCTTCTCCTGCTGGTAGTCGCCGAACCGGCTCAGGTGGTCACGGTTGTGGTCCAGGACGGAGAAATAGCAATCTGCATCCGAAATAGTCAGCTCGGACAGCAGCAGGTCTGGGCAGTCGGTAACCAACGTCGGATGCGAGTCGAGCACGCCGCCAATCCTCTCGAACCCGACGCACATCCGCACATCGGCATGTTGGTGTTTGGAAGACCTTGCCGCTCAACCGGTCTGGACGATTGACCAACGCGTGATATGCGGCATTACCGTGAACTGTCGGTGCGGGTTCGACATCGTGGAACCAACGTCGTCGAGCATCACGCCTGCCTGCACGATTCATGCGATGTGACTTCACGATTCATGCGATGTGACTTGAGGAAGTGGCCTGGGCTTTGAACATGCGGACTTTCCCGTCTGGGTGCACCAGAACCCTGTAATCGGCTGGATCGTGACCGTCAATCAGCGGGGCGGTCGGAGTGCAGGAGCTGCTCGGCAATCGTCTGCACATGGGCCAGCGTGATGCCCGTTCGCTGTTGGATAGCGAGCGGGTGATCGGTGGGTTCCAACTCGACTGTCGGACGGGTCCCAACGGGCTGGGTGTGCAGATTGGTTTTCAACTCCAGTGTCGTTGGCTTGTAGAGGGGTAGCTCGGAGGCTAGCCAGCCGAAGTACGGCGGCTCTTCGATTCGGCTCGGGCTGTCCCACACCTCGGCCATACGGTCGAAGTTGGCTTGGCTGACCGAAACCCAGACACCCCAATCGAATTCCTGCTCGGCATCGATAATCGGTAGGACCAGACGACCTCGAACGAAGAAATGCGTTCCCTCGATCACGCACTGTTCCTCGCCGAGGACGTTGCCCGGCCGGTTTTCGAGGCCAGGGTGCCAATAGGCCGGTGCGAGCGTGCCATAGCTGAATGGTGGTCCGTCGTGTTGCCGACTGCAGGATGAACAGACATAGCTGGAGCTGGTCGTCACGTTGCAAGCATAGTGAGAACATGTTGCCGGTACGCGGCCTCGACGCCCGATAATCGCGGTGTGGTCTCAATGGGTTAGCGCAACACTGGGTTTGTCCTGGTGAACGAGGATGTGATGCGCGATGGCCTCGAGCAGACCGTTGTCGGAGAAGCGAACACCATTGACCGAGGCGCAGGCCGAGGAGGTGTGGCGCCGCTGGCGATCCGGGCAGGCCATCAAGGTGCTGGCCCGCGAGATGCGCCGGCATCCCTCGACGGTGCGCGAATTGCTCAAACGCTGCGGCGGAGTCCGTTCTACTTCTGCGACCTGAACAGTCCCTGGCAGCGCGGAAGCAACGAGAACACCTATTGGTGAATACTGGCTTCAATGGCCTTGTCCGCCAATACCTTCCCCGCCACCTCGACCTGCGCACCTACAGTCAGGCCGATCTGGATGCCATCGCCGACGAACTCAACGGCCGCCCTCGACAAACCCTGGGATTCCGAACACCATCAGAAGCACTCGATGAAGTGTTGCGATGACCGCCTGAGGCCACAGGTGTGTGCGGACGTTGGAAACCTATGTCGCCCAACCGATCTAAACAGTTGACCAACGCGCGCAGCGGCATTTCAGGATGTTCGCAGCGTCGGATCACCTGACCTGGTTGCCAGCGCATCTATCGAGCAAAGCCTGCCGAGATCGTGATGAGACACCCGTCTACCGCGTCTTTGATGCTTGTTCGCTTCACCGGATCCGTCCTATCTGTCTTGTCTGCGGCGTCGAATATCTATCAATGTCGGATCGGGGCAGGACCGTACCGAGTGTGAGGAGAAGAGAGTGTCGATGTCGTGTAGGGCGAGCGTTGTTGTGCTGGCCGCTATCGGTGCGCTGGCTCTACCGTCTGCCGCCGCATCAGCCGCGCCCGGAGCCCGGAGCTTCGCTGCCGAACTCCGTTCCGCCGCTGACGTCACCTTCGCCTACGACCCGCCGCAGCTCAGCGAGGATGGCAGCCACGTCACATGGCACTGGTCGCTGAAGAACACCGGCAGTGAGACCGCCCGCGAGGTCACCTTGATCCACCGCATCAAGCCGCCGCTGGCCAACGTCAAGGCGTCCGCGCCCTGCCAGGTCGAGCAGAAGGCAATTCAGTGCCGATACGTCGAAGTACCGGGCGGCGGGACGAAACAGGGCACGATCGATGCCGACCTGCCCGAAAACTTCTCCGGCACACCACAGATCAGCGGCCGGATCACGTTCCAGGAGTAGGTAGTCGACACCCATGATGGCCCATTGCGATTCACGGGCACCACACCCGCCGACTCGCCCGGCTCGCCGGTCGGCGGGTGAATCCGGTTCGCCTGCCGCGTCGTTCGATCGGAGCTCCCTACTGCCTTTCGGAGAGGGTGAAGGTGGCCCTCGATGGTCGCACTCGTCAAGCCCAGGGCAGGCGCCTTTCGCCGTCAGAGTGTCGTTGTCCGTGGCGGTGTCTCATGTCGCTGATCTCGTCTTGATCAGCTTCGTGAAGCACGCTGCCGAGCGCGCCTTGGCCGTTTGCCGCTATGTAACGACACCCTCTGTCGGTCGATATGAACTGCGTCACATTTATGCGGTTTTCGCATGACCGGTAGCAGGAGAAGAATCCCTATGACACGCATGACACGCCTGAGCGCTGGACCGGTCAGGCTGGCCACTATGGCCGCTGCCGCGACCACGCTGGCCGTGGCGTTCGCCGCACCCGCGTCCGCGGCCACAGGTCCCGGCAACGACCTCGACATCGACTTCGGCAAGATCAACAACGCGGGGGAATTGACCTTCGCGGGCACGTTCAGCTGCACCGATGTTCCCCGGGTCACCATTCTCGTGACCGCCACCCAGGGCACTACGACCGGTAAACAGTCCTTCACCGAGACCTGCGACGCCACCGGTAAACCGATCAAAGGGGCGCTGGCTCCCGAGGTCGGCACGTGGTCAACGTCGACGACGCCCGTTGTGACCTGGACGGCCACCATGACCAGCGATGCGGGCGTCGCGGTGGCGTCGCAAACCGGAGACGAGGAAGTGGGCGACCAGAACGTGTCCATCTCCGTCGACACCGTCACACCCGTCAGCGGCGGCTTGGAGGTCAGTGGTGTCTACGAATGCCACGGCGACCTCGACAGGGCCCTCACGGTCACCGTAACCGCCGGCCTGATCACCGGCACGGCCTACACAACAGTGCACTGCCCCACCGCCGGGCCTACTCCGGTCACCGTCACCGTCACCGGCTCCTTCCCGGACCACGGCAGCGCGAAAGTCGCCGACTTCCTCGACCAATCCAATGCCGGGCAGGCCACCGCAGACACCGAAGTGAACTACTAGCTGGTGGCGGGCCACCGAGCCCGGAAACCCCGGAAAGCGAACAACGGCGCTGTGCGACACGGCCTCACGGGCGGCTGGCACGACATGATCACCACCGCGCCACCCCTCCCGCCGGTTTGCCGACTTGTAACGACGTTGATCAGCCTTCGGATATGACCTACATCACAATGATGTGATCGCTGCGGGGAGCGGAACCCGAGTACGGGGAGTCCTGTCATGAACAACAACCTCATCAAGATCGGCCTCGCCGCGATCACCGCGGCCAGCGCGATGGCGATCAGCGCGGGAACAACCAACGCCGTGACCGAATCCTGCCCGCCGTCGGATACGACAAGCTGCACCGCGAGTGTCTCTGTTGTCCCCAGTGTCGACCAAACCCACCTGGACGCACTCATAGCCGCCCAATCGACACTGTCAGCCAACTGTCAAGCAGCAGTAGTTGCAGTTGTGGGCCTCGGTAGCAACCCCACCGCCGCCGAGCTCGCCGCCCAGGCGGCCAATATCGCCACAGTGTCGAGTTGCCAGCCTGGCTGAGAAGTCTCCTTCTGGTAAATCGGCGCAGGTCAACTGAGTTGTCTGGCGATAGGTGCCCGCAGCGTGGTGGCATCGAGAGGGCAGGTACCGCCCCTGCAAGCGCGGGCACCATCATCCAGGTATTCGATTGATGTGACTGCTCTTCACACGGCTGCAAGCGGCCTTGAGCAGCGCCTCGGCACCCGCCACGATTCACACCATGGTGGGTGTTCGGGTGCCGGGCTACCTCTTTATCCCCAGTGCGCTGTAATCGGCATTACCGCGCGCCGGAAGGCTCTGTCGCCCAATGAATCTGAACGATTGACCACCGCCCGGTCAGTGTCGCCTGCCAGCCTGAAGGGACCATTGGGTTGCCATGAGCATGGGACCGGGTTGGGTCCGGTCGCGGGCCGTGTGCTGATGGTGGCCGACGATCGGGCTGTTGGTCAATCCGAGTGGGCCGGATCGGCTGGTTTGCCGCGGCGGGGCTTCTGCCGTTGCCGGTAGGATTCGCCCTCGACGACGAGTTCGTAGGCCGCGGACTGGAGCCGGTCCATCGCCGATTGCGCCAGCAGTGGGTCGGCCATCATGGTCAGGATCTCCGGAGGTTCCCGGTTGCTGGTGATCACCGTGGAGGCCTTGCGGTGGCGCTCGACGATCAGTTCGTAGAAGTCGTTGGTCTCGGGTGCTTCGAGTCGGTGCAGGGCCAGGTCATCGATGATCAGCAAGTCGACGCGGTGCAGTTTGCGCATCTCGTCTTCGTAGCTGCTGTCGAGGCGTGCTCCGCGCAGTCGTTTGAACAGTTTGTCGGCGCGTTCGGTGTGAACAGTGTGGTGGCGGCGGACCGCGATGTGTCCTAATGCGTTGGCCAGGAACGTCTTTCCGACCCCGACCGGCCCCATGATCAATACGTTGTAGGCGTCGGCGAGGAACCTCATCGAGGTGAGTTCGGCCCAGAGTTCGCGGTCGAAGGTGACCGCGGTCGAGTCGTCCCATGCCGCCAGGTGCATCTGCGGGTCCAGGTGGGCGGTCTTGGCGCGGCGTTGCTCGGATTGCCGGTCGCGGCGGGCGACCTCGTCGGCGAACAGCATTTCCAGGAAATCGTGGTGCGGCAGCCGATTCGACCGTGCCAACGCCAACCGCTCGGGGAGGGTGTCCAGGAGCTGGCCGAGCTTGAGCCTGCGCATCAGCGACTTCAGCTCCGGGGTGATCTCGATCGGTTTGACCGCCGGGTCGGCGGCGGGACGGCGAGTGGCGCTCATGACGGCCTCCTGACCGCGAAATCGGTGGTGGAACGGACGAACCGGGACGGAGCCGGTGGCGGCAGCAGCGTCAGCTGCTGACCGGTGGTGGCGCGGGTGAGCATGCGGTCGATGACGCCGACGTCGACGACCTCGGCGTCCAGTGCTCGGCGGCAGGCATCGTCGACGGCGTCGGCGCCGTGGCGGCGCACCAGCCCGAGCAGCCGGTAGACCTGCCGCATCTTCGTCCAGGGCAGTGGATGCTCGAGGACCGCCGCCGCATAGGAACCGACATGAGCGCCGTGATCGAATGCTTTGCGTTGCAACGTATTCAGGTCTCGCATCGCATAGGCGGTGAGCTCGCTGGGCAGGTCGGCCGGATCGGTTTGGCGGCGACCGGCTCCGACTCGGGGTGGACCTTGATCAACTCGCCACGGAAGTAGAGCTTCACCGTCTGCGAGTCGACGCGGGCGGACAGGCGCTGCCCGACGAGATCACCGGGAATGCTGTAGAGCGCCTGACAAATCTGAACATGCCGGTCCGGGGCGACCTTCGGGTTCACCCAGGTCGGAATATCGAAGGCAGTGTCGGGCAACGGTTTCAGCTTCGGGTGCTCGTCGGTGGTGAACACTTCGGCCGGACGTAGTCGCGTGGTGCCATGTATTCTCATTCCCGCGGTCTCCCGGCACCACCGCTGCGCGCGTTCCCGGCAGTCGGCCAGGTCTCGGAATTGTTCTCCGGCAAAGAAATTCGACCGTGCGTAAGGAACACAGCGTTCGACGCGGGGCTTGTCCTGCGGGCTGCGGATCCGCGCCGGATCAACCACGAACCCACGAGACTCGGCATATTCGCGGAACGAATCGTTCAACCGGGGATCTGTCGCGTTCGCCCGGTCGACGATGGCTTTCATATTGTCCGGGATCGCGACAGCGAACACACCGTCGAAGAACACCCACGCCGCTTCGAATCCGGCGATGACGTCGTTGAGTGTTTCCCGGTAGGTCGGGAAGACGAACATGTGCCGCGAATACACCGCGGTGAAGATCAGACCCTTCACCACCCGGCGACGGCCCTCGACGTCGGTCAGCAACCCGAGCCGGCCGAAGTCGACCTGCACTTCCGCACCGGGTTCGCAGTCGGCCACCCGCACGGTCGTGCGCCGCTTCCCGAACCCCAATTCCGTTGTGGCGTAACGGTTCAACGTCCGATACGACACCACCACGCCACGGCGGGCCAGCAGAATATGAATCTTGGTCAGGGTCAGGCCCTGATCCAGCCATTGTTTGATCTGCTCGGACTGACCGGCGAGTGTCTCCCACACATCGCTCTTACCGTTCGGTCGAGACCTGCGAACCCCGGCGATCACCGCCGCCAGCAGCTCATCGGTCAACTGCTCCACACCCTCGTCGCGGTCCACGCCACACGACTGCGCTCGCTCGACATACCGGCGCACCGTCTTGCGGTCAGTGCCCGACAGCCGGGCCACCTCCCGCAAGCCGCGACCCTGCAGCCATAGCCGCAGCATCTCCCTGATCTCGATCACCGAAACCTCCCGGTAGCTCATCTGGCCAATACAGCGGCCGAGCGACCGGAAGCCCCGAAGCCACGCCGGGTGGTCCCATAACTGGCAAAACCGCTAGTCAGGTGGTCCCATCAGTGGCAAACAGGGTGGTCCCATACTCATGGCAAAACCGGCTCCGAAGTGGTCCCTTCCTCCTGGCAGCCGACAAGCGGCAATGTAGTGCGTTCTGGCGACTACCAGATGAGTACGCCGCCGCCCACACCCAGCGCCGTTCGGACCACTCGGCCGCGGCCTGCGCGGCGATCATGGTGAGAGGGCGGGGAAGGGCGAATGAGACGGAAACGTACTGCGTGGGTTGCCAGATAGACAGCACAGGGGAACCCAGAGAGAGCGAACCGATGGCACAACCGAAGTACGAAGATGAGTCGGTAGGCCGTATGGACTACGAGCTGGCAGCGCGGGCGCTGATCAATCATGCGCGAGACATGCAAGTGTCCGTTGTGACTCCGGACGGCGGCCGGTCATGGGACATACAGCTGAAGAACGATGGCGATTACTCCAGTCGGCACGACGCAGAGAACGTCGCCAACTACCTCCGTCAGTTGGTCGCCCGTCTTGCGGAGCTTGAGGGGCAGTGACCTATCTTCAACTCGGCATTATGGGATGCCCTGCGTAGCAGCGGATCTCGCTGTGCGGAACGCCCGCCCGGCGGCATTACAGCTCACTCGAGTTGACTTGAGCCAGAGCGCCGAGCCGTTGCCTGGATCAAGTCGGCAGAGCGTGGGATTACTCGCGAATCGACCGCGACCCGACCATCCGAAACGGCCCTCGATCATCGGTTTCAGGCTACCTATGCCACAGGGCATTCACCCTACGGCCGCAGCAGCCGGGCGAGTTCGGTACGGGTTGCGAGCCAGGGGTTGCGCGATGAACTCGATTGGCGCGGTTCGATGGCGGTGCGCAGTGCCAGCCCGCGCAGGGTGTCCAGGGCAACGGTGATGCGGCGAGTCCAGTCCCGGGCCTCGATCCCAGGCGGGGTGAGGTCGGCGGCGGTCGCGGCGACGGCCGCGGCCAGGCCGGGTTCGATGGCCGCGAGGCGGTCGTAGAGGGCCGGATCGTCGGCGGCTGCGATCCACACCTTCAGCCACACCGCGAATAGGTTGCCGCTGAACAGTTGCCACAAGGCGTCGGGAGCGGCTGGAATGCGATCGGCGGGGTCTGCGGGCAGAGCGGCGAAACGATCGTGTATCTCGGTGACGGTGCGCCGGCCGACCTCGCCGAGCGCGGCGGCGATGAGATCCAGGTGGTTCGGGAAGTGGTGGGAAGGCTGAGTTCGAACTCGACGCGGAACTCACCGACACCGTGGTCGCGACCACTCACGGCGTGTATCAAATCCGCAGTTACACACTCGATTTCGCGAAGCAGGCCCGGTGATGGCGGGCCTTTCACTGCCCTGAGCGGTGGGCCGGATCGCCGATGAGGCACTGGCCCTGCGGGACTGTGTGCGCGGGACCGCTCGGGCCGATGGGACCGGCTCGGCTACGGGGTGTGGTCTCGGCACTGGCCGATTACGGGGTGATCGGCGGTGCGCTGACCGCGTCGGCGATCCGCTGGCCCGAACGTGTCGCGGTGATCGACGAACTGGGTTCGCTCACCTACGCCGAACTCGACCGCCGGTCCACCGCTCTCGCCAATGCCTGGTGCGACAAGGGATTACGCGCGGGCGGCGGGGTCGCTGTGCTGGTCCGCAATCATCGCGGGTTCCTCGACGCCGTCTGTGCCGCGGGTAAATGCGGTGCGCGAATCGCCTTGTTGAACAATGACTTCGCCGGACCGCAGATTCTGGAGGTGGTCGACCGCGAGGGCATCGAGCTGCTCGTCCACATCGTCGTCCCGGTCATGCTCGCGCGCATCCTCGATGCCGAACCCGAACCTACTGCCCAGCACGATCTTTCGGCATTGCGGGTGATCTTCGTTGCCGGTTCACAGCTCGGCGCGGCCATGTGCACCCGGGCGACCGCGGCGTTCGGGCCGGTGCTCTACAACCTCTACGGCTCCACCGAGGTTTTCTCCGCCACCATCGCCACCCCCGCCGATCTGCGTGCCGAACCCGGCTGCGTCGGCAGACCTGTGCGCGGCGCGGTAGTTCCAGGGTGATACCTGGCCGCTCGCCCAGGGCTTCGACGGCCACGGCCTCGAAATCGTCGGTGGTCATCCGCAATGGAGTGGCGTGTTTCTTGGCTGCTGCCATGTTGAAAGCTCCTCGGCTGTACAGGATTCGGCTGTGAGACAGTCCGGTGCCGCACCCAGCCGACAAGCGCGGCGCCGGGGACTGCTGCACGGATAGGTGACAACCGAATTGGCTTGCCCGTCGGGCGGGCCGGAAGGATGTCACTGTGCCCAAGCCGTATCCCCGCGAGTTCCGCGATGATGTCGTGCGCGTCGCACGCAACCGCGATGAGGGTGTGACGTTGGAACAAGTCGCCGCCGATTTCGGGGTCCACCCGGTGACGCTGTCGAAATGGATGCGCCAGGCCGATGTCGACGAGGGCGCCAAGCCCGGCACCAGCACGAGTGAGTCGGCCGAGTTGCGGGCGGCGAAACAGCGAATCCGGTTGCTGGAACAGGAGAATGAGGTCCTCGAGCGGGCCGCGGCCTATTTCGCGCAGGCGAACCTGCCGGGAAAATGATCTACCCGCTCGTCCGTGAGCTGGCCGCCGACCCGATCCCCGTCACGGTGACGTGCCGGGTGCTGAAACTGGCGCGTCAACCGTATTACCGGTGGCTGGCCGCCCCGGTTACCGACGCCGCACTCGAGCAGGCGTATCGAGCCAACGCGTTGTTCGACGCCCACCGTGACGATCCCAAGTTCGGGTATCGGTTCCTGGCCGATGAGGCCCGCGCCGCCGGCGAGGCGATGGCCGATCGCACCGCGTGGCGGATCTGCTCGGCTCAGGGTTGGTGGAGCGTGTTCGGGAAGAGACGCAGCGGCAAGGCCAGACCCGGTCCGCCGGTCCATGATTTTGCGCGGTCACCGACGTCTACTCCAACCGGATCGTGGGCTACTCCATCGACTCGCGGATGAAATCGACACTGGCCGTGCGCGTGCTCAACAATGCGGTAGCTCGCCGCGGCGACATGACCGGATGCATTCTGCATTCCGACCGCGGGTCGCAGTTTCGAAGCCGAAAGTTCGTGCGCGCCTTGACTCGTCACGGCATGGCCGGGTCGATGGGCCGGGTGGGCGCGGCCGGTGACAACGCCGCCATGGAGAGCTTCTTCGCGCTGCTACAGCGCGACGTTCTCGACCGCCGAACCTGGTGCAGCCGTGAGGAATTGCGTATCGCGATCGTCACCTGGATCGAACGGACCTACCACCGCCGACGACGACAAGCCGCTCTCGGCCGTTTGACGCCGATCGAATACGAGACCATCATGACCCCACCGGCCAGTCAGGCCGCGTGATCACAGCTGTCACCTGATCGTGCAGCAGTCCCCCCGGAGTGTGGGCGTGACTAGCGGGCCAGGCCGTGCTCGGCGCGGCCTGGCCGCGCCTGTTCTCCTGAAGCGGCACGAGCGAACAGCCTGCGCCGCAATCGTTCTCGCCGCGCGGCTGCGCACGGCAATGGTCATACGCGCAGTCGATTCCCCACTTGCTGCGCAATCTGCAAATCGGGCTGCGCCACTTGTTAATTCAGACGGTCGAGATCATTCTGACGCACAACGGGATTCGGGCGGAAGGAAAAGCGATGCGAGGCAGCGGGTTCGGGCGAAGGGGATTCCTCGGTGCGCTAGGCATCTCAGGGATCGCGATTGCGATCGGGATGTCGGCCTCCCCCGTTGCGCGGGCGATCGCGGGCGCACGGGCGTATGTCGGATGCTTCACCACGGGCGGTCAGGGACGCGGAATCATGGTCACCACGGTGGATCCGGGTAGCGGGCGACTGACCATGGACAGCACCATCGAGACCACGGATCCGACGTCTCTGGCGATGTCCCCGGACGGGCGATTCCTGTACGCGGTGAACGAGTCCGACGGCGCGGGCACCGCCACCGCGATCGACCTGACGACGCAACCGCCGACAGTGCTCAATACCGTTGCCGTGGAGGGCAATAGGCCGATTGACCTGTGTGTGACCCCGGATGGGCGCTGGCTGCTCACCGCGAATTACGAGTCGGGCAGCGTGACCGTGCTCGCCATCGCCGCGGACGGCAGCATCGGCGATGTCACCGATGTGGCCCAGCATTCCGGCTCGGGTCCGAATGAGCGTCAGAAGGGCCCGCACGCCCGCCAGGTGCACGTCGACCCGTCCGGAAACTGGATACTCGCGACCGACCTGGGCGCGGATTCGGTCTTCGTCTATCAGCTCGCCGACGGCAAACTGAGCCAGCAGTCCCAGGCCACACTGCGCCCGGGCAGCGGCCCCAACCAGCTGTGCTTTCACCCCGACGGACGCAGCGCCTACCTCGTCAGCGAACTGGCTGTGGCGGTGACCGTGTGCGATTGGAATGCCGACCGCGGCGAACTGCGGCCCGGATTCACCATCGGCACGGCGGACCCCACCGGCCTCTTCGGGAACTATGCCGCCGCACCGGTGGTCTCCCCCGACGGCCGATACCTCTACGTGGCCAACTGCGGCCACGACAACATCGCCGCCTTCGCCGTCTCCGGCGCCACCCTGACACTATTGGGACGCACACTCTCCGGCGCCAGGCGGCTCTACGGCCTGACAATTTCCCCCGACGGCCGCCGCCTCTATGCCGCGCATCGGGGCACGAACACGGTCACCTGGCTCGACCTCGACCCGTCCACCGGCCTCCCCGGCCCGGCATCGAAAGCGCTGGACGCACCGTCCGCCACCACGGTGCTCTTCGGCTAGGTGGCTGTAATGACATTCGAGAAGCCGCAGGCAGCGACACCGAACCGGTAGCGGTCACCTAGACGTGCGCCGGTAGGACTCGACCGCCAGTAGGGCGGAAAAGTCGCTGCCCGGCACGAGATGGTCGGCGCCGAAGGCTTCGCAGGCACACCGGAGAGCCGCTTGTGAACCCCATCCGACGGTGTCGTAGTAGAGGCTGCGAGCCATCGCGCTCGGAGCGAGCAGCATCGTGAGGTTCGATTCCCCGGCGCTTACCCGGCGCGCTCGTCAAATTGCCCACGGGCCGAGTCCTTTCCCCCACGGTCGCGGTGCCCCTGTTCGTCCTCGCCGCGATCGCACTGAGCACCACGATGCTGCCGTGGACGTGGCTGAGCGGCCGCCAGCAGATCGTCGTGATGGCCGTCACCAGTGAGGTCGGCCGGTGGAGCGCTGCCGGGTGACTTCGGCGACGCTCGCCCAGTCGAGGTCCGCGCCGATCTGGTCGACCGCGGTGGCGAACACGTCGTGCAGGACCGGTCCGGCCGGTAGGTCGACGCCGAGTTCAGCGGCGATGCCCAGCGCGAGATTCAGGTCCTTGAAGCCCAGGGTGGTGGTGAACCCTGGCGGCGTGTATGTGTTCGTCGCGATGGCGTTGCCGTAGCCGCTGTACACCGCGCCCGGGAAGATCGGATCGTTGATCATTTCGACGAATCGTCTCGCGTTCAGCTCGGCGTGCTGCAGCAGGGTGATCGATTCGGACAGTGAGCTTCCCGGCCACCACCGCCTCGGGTCGGCCGACTACCGGGGCGCTGAGGTAACCCCCGCCCGGCATCCTGGAACTGGAGAAGTCCAGCGTCACCGGCTTGGTCGATCGAGCCGAGCGGCGTGGCCTGGTGCGACGGATCGCTGTTCCCGGAAACCGGCGCGCCGTCCATGTCACCGTCACCACCGACGGCCGAGCCGTCGTGCACCTGGTGCGCGAGGCGGTCCGAGCCGAGATCGGCGATCTGGCAAGCACTTTGAGCGAGAGGCAGCAGGGCTCCTTCCGTCGATCGATCGAAACACTGATCCTGCATTACGTCACCCAGCACGCCATTCCGGTGTGAGCATCTTCGATGCCCGGCGGCCCAGCCCTCGACGTCACCCCCGACGCATGGGACGCGCCTTCATTGCACGCGTGCACATCGACGGGTCCCGGCTACCTGCCCGGTCCGACTGGCCACACCACCAGCCGGCAGACCAGCTTGCCCTGGTCCGGCATCAGCCACAGGCGTGGTGGGCCGATGTTGTGATGTGGGCCTTGCTCTTTGCTTGCCACCACAGCAAACAGCCTGGCCGAAGCTCCCACCGGACCGGGCAATCCGCCGCGGCGGGGCCAACTCTGCGTGCGTGCGGAACTCGGCATGTGCGGATGCGCTGCGCCGCAGTCGATCTCGCAGCAAACGCCCGACCGGCGGCAGAGTAGTGCGTTGAGTCACCGGTCGGTGTCAGGCGAGTGCCCCATCCGGGCTCATGCAGAATGGGCTGCGGCCCACCATGCGACGAGACGATCAGCCATGGGATCCACCGCATGGAGTTCCGGGCTCAGTCCGAAGTGATCTTCTAGTTCCCGCCAGAGGAACTCGCTGATCTCGGCCCGGCCGGCTCCAGCGTTCAGTCTCGACAGCAACGGTGCTAGCAGGCAGTCGTACTCGTCGTCCACCATGTCGGCGACGCCGATCGGATCCCACTCGTTGAGCAGGTATCTCAGATTACTATCGCCCGGCTCCATACCCACAATGTTCGCTCTTCGCACCGACGCACGCAATTCGGCAGTTACGGATGGCTATGAGATCGACTGGCGGCCAACCACTCTGGATCCCCGAACGGCCGATATGCGTCATTACCGTACATTTGCCCCTTTGGTTCCGTATCAGAACCTCCCGCCTCCCGCTGATCGCATCCCGTAGGTAGTGCATGAACGTGGGCCATCGGGTGATCTTGCCGCCCGAATCGAAAACGTAGGCGGGTCCGGCAGTAATCGCGGGCGCAGCGGACCTGCGATGGCGACGATGTAGCAGCCGTCCAGAATTGCAGCGATCGGGATCAGGAGTTCGATTGCATGGAGGGCCATGGCCCGCTGTACAATTCATATGACCGGGGGTCTGGTGGTGGCATCTACCGGCGCATTGCAGGAGTAGAGCACCAGTGTCCGATGTTGTGCAAACAATCTTCGACAGTAACGCTTTCGGGGATGTTGTTGTCACGAAGGCCGATGACCGTTGTACGGCGCGGTTCAGGAAAGCGGATTCGTCGGTGGTAACCATCGAACGTGTCGGTGCGCGGACGCGTCGCAGCGTTCCGATCGGGACCAGGGATGCGAGCTGTCTCGCGGCGTGGGTGAACGACCGTCGGATGAAGGTGCTACCAGGGCGCGGCCGCGCGCTCAAACGTAGCTATCGTGTGGTCGCCGAAATCGATGACCGTGTGCTGACTTTGGAACCGATATCCGGTGGCGCAAGCAGATTCCTCAACGGTGGGCCGCGAGAGATCGAGAAGTCGTTCTGCACGTTTGCCATGCTGAACAACGGGTCGGTCTATGTGGAGTGGAAGACGCCGACCACGACCGAAGCGCTCGGACACACTGTCGAACCACCACAGCCCACAGAAGAGGACGTCCTGACCGGATTCGCACTCGTGGCGGCATTCGGTATCGGGTCGCTGTCGTGGGTAGAAATTATCCTCAATTTTGTTGGGGCATTCGGCTGAGCACATTGCGGTGTCGGATCGACAAGACCAAACGATCTCACCGTCATCGCAGTTGATCGCCACCAGCTCCGCCAGAATCGGGCGCAGCTGCGCCCGCGATAGTCGGCAACTGTGGAGGTTCGTGAGATCAGCTGTCAGCTGACAACGCACGATAATCGGCAGTTGCGGACATTCGCGAGATCAGCTGGTGGCCAACGGTTATGGCTCACTCCAACGCCCGCGTGGCGGCATTACAGGTCATTCTGTGGGATCGAGTGTGGTTCTGTCGTAACGTGATTGGGAGTTGCCTGCAAGGCTGTGTAGCGAAGCGGTGGGCGGTGTCCGCGCGGATTGACCCTGTTGTGTCGGTTGTGGTCCGAGGTCCCCGGGGTTTCCGGATGGGTTGTGACGAATGCCGGGCTGGCCGTTGTGCTGCTTCGACGCTGGTGCGAGATCGCAATGGTCAGTCTGTCTGCAGGACGAAAAACAGGAAGCCCAAGAAGCTTTCGCCGACGACCTCGCGGAACAACTCGGGAAACAGATCGCGGGCGGTAGACACGGGTGGCGGTTCGCTGATGACATTGATGCGAAAGCCCGACGCGGTGAATGCATCGGTCATCGCGTGCAGCGGACGGTCCCAGAACTTCAACTGGGTGGTCTGCCCGCCCATCGTCCACTCTTCGGTCCGCTCACGGGTCTGGAAATAGTCGGTCTTCGCCCCGGCCGTGCGCTCGGTGATCCAGATGGCGAAAGGATGCTCGACCGACGCGATGAGTCGGCCCCCGGGCTTCAGGACGCGTCGCAGCTCGGTCAGTGTCGGACCCCAGTCCTGCAGGTAGTGCAACACCAGGGATGCAACGACGTCGTCGAACGCGTCGTCGGGAAACGGCAGCGGGTTCGCGAGGTCGGCGATCCGCAGGTCCGCCGCGGCGCCCAGTCGCTGCCGAGCCAGCTCCAGCATCTCGGCACTCGCGTCGATGCCGGTCACGATGGCACCACGGTCGCGCAGCTCAGCGAACAACGGACCTGATCCACAACCAGCGTCGAGGATCCGCCGACCGGTCACGTCCCCGGCGAGTTCCAGCACCGCGGGCCGCTCGTAATAGGCGTTCAGCAAGCTGGTCTCGTTCTCGGCGGTGTACCCCTCGGCTATGCCGTCGTAGTTGTACGCCGGGGCAGGATCGGCGGGAAGCGCAGTGCCTTCCGGAACTGGAGTCATGCGCCCCATCCTGGCACACCAGCATGTGCATGCAGCGTAAAGCCTTGTCAGACAACCAATCTGAATACTCGACAATCACCCGCTGTGCGGCAGGAGTTGTTGTTCTGACCGAAGGTCCCTGGCGGATTGTGGTCAGGCACCGAAGAATAACCGCGACATTTCGCGCTGCATTCGGCATGTGCGTGCATTGGAAGTTTATGTCGCCCAACCAATTCGGACGGCCGACCGACGAGCGATATGCGGCTACTCGAGGTCTGGTGTTGGGGTCGGATCCCGGCCAGGATCTGGTCCATGAGGGGACGTTCGCAGGAGTGTGATCAGCGATTTCTGATGACACCCCAGGATGAGCGGGATCAGCCGAGTGCCCCTGGGCGGCAGGTTGGAATGACTCTGCCATCCGGAACAAACCGCGGCTACGACTGTTTGGTGACCAACGCGTGGTATGCGGTGTGGGTTCAGGCGGTCAGGCGGCGGCCGACGACTGATGGTTGGCCGCGTCCTGGGTCGCGACTGGATGGGTGGCCGGGGCGTGTTCTGGGTTCGGTTGGATCTGGGTGACGGTCGGCGGGGTGGTGGGTGTCAGTCGAGGTATGCGTTGGCTTGGGCGCGGTACATGTCGGCGTAGTGGCCGTTGTGATCGATGAGTTGTTGGTGGGTGCCTTGTTCGATGATGTGGCCGTGGTGCAGGACGTAGATGTGGTCGGCGGTGCGGACCGAGGAGAAGCGGTGTGAGATGAGCAGTACGGTGCGGTCGTGGCAGAGGGTGCGCAGGGTGGTGAACAGGTCGGCTTCGGCGCGGGGGTCCAGCGCGGCGGTGGGTTCGTCGAGCACGATCAGTGGGGCGTCGCGGAAAAAGGCGCGGGCCAGGCTGATTCGCTGCCATTGGCCCATGGACAGGTCGGTGCCGTCGGTGTACTCGGCGCTGAGTTGGGTGTGGTATCGGTGGGGCAGGGTGTCGATGAACGCGGCCGCGCCCGCCTGGGTGGCGGCGGTGTGGATGCGGTGCTGGTTGTCGATGTCCGGCGGGCGGCCCAGCCCGATGTTGTCGGCGGCGCTGAGTTTGTAGCGCTGGTAGTCCTGGAACAGGACCGCGCACACGTTGCGGAGTGTGGCGGAGTCGGTGACGGTGTGCCCGTCCAGGCGCAAGGTTCCGCCGGTGGGCCGGTAGAGGCCGGCGAGGAGTTTGGCGAGGGTGGTTTTGCCCGAACCGTTGTCCCCGACCAGGGCGATCACCTGACCGGCCGCCAAGCGCACCGAAACCCCTTGCAGCGCGGGAACATTCGAGCAGGGGTAGGTGAACCACAGGTTGTCGGCGGTGATTTCGGTGAATTGGGTGGTGACGGCGGCGGGTTCGGCGAGGCTGGTGTCGGTGCCGAGGAAGCTGCGCAGGTCGTTCATGAACAGCATGCTGGTTCCGGCGCCGCCCACCATCGCCGCGGTGCTGCGGACCTGCCCGCTGAGCAGGTACATCGCGGCGAGCCCGGTCAGTGCGGTCGCGGTGTCCAGGTGCCCGGAGGCGGTGAGGACCATCATGATCGCGACTCCGGCGGCGACGATCGCGTCCGACAGCAGGCGTGCCCGGATCTCGCGCCAGGTGTAGTGACGCAGCAGCGTGGCCTGTTGATGCAGGTACTGCTGGTAGCAGTGGTCGAGGCGTCCCCACAGCAGGTGGGCGGTGTCGAAGGCACGCAGCTCTTTGGCCTCGTCGCGGCCGGTCAGCAACTGTCGCAGGTAGTTGCGGGTGCGGGTGTTCTCGGTCAGTTCGACCGCGAGGGCGTAGGTGGCGCGTCGGCGCGCCAGGGCCACCCGGACCGCGGGGGCGGCCGCGGCGGCGATGATCGGGAGCACCCAGGGGCTGACCCTCAGCAGCGGCACGGCGATCGCCAGCAACAGCACGACGGTGCGCAGCCCGGTGATCACCGTGGTCAAGGTCATCGGCACGGAGCTGCGGGCGGCGGTCACGGCACGCTCGACACGGTTGTGGAACTCCGGGCCTTCGAAGTCCTCGAGCGGGGCCGATGTAGCCGCGGCCACGACTGCACGCAACGCCGACCGCTCGATCTTGATGCTCAACAGCCGGGACACGGCGCTGTTCACCTGCGTCAGCGCGGCACCGAGGCTGCCCAGCGCGAGCAGCACCACGGTGGACACGGCCAGCCCGGCCGGGTTCGCGGCGGTGGTGGCGCCCATCAGGTGGTGCAGGGCGGTGCGGGCGACGAGCAATCCTGCCCCGGTACCGGCGGCGCCTGCGGCGGCGAGGACGAGCGCGGCCGAGACCAGGCGGCGGTCGGCCCGCCAGGCCAGCACGAGGGAGAACGAGTACAGCCGTCCCAGATCGCGAACCGACAGCCGCCGTGAACCTTCCACGGCGGCTGTGCGCTCGCACCCCGCACCCGCAGGTGGCGGTGTCGTGCTCGCGTCGATGGTGACTCGCCCGGTTATCCCACACCCGTCCGTTTTGACACTGCATGCAGGTGCCGGGAGGTGCGGCGCGGGGCCGCACCTCCCGGCGGTCACCGCGCTAGGGGGCGGGGACTTCACAGCATGCCGTCCCGTTGACGACACCGACAACCGCACAGGTTGAGCTGGCGGTACTGATACATTCCGCGACCGTATCGCTGCTCGTGCTGAGCATCTCGTCGCAGGCCGGCAGGGTTTCACAACACTGGTTGCCGGCTTCGCAATCCTCGCAGGTGCACATGATGTTTACCTTCTTTCTTCGCCAAGGGGGATCCTTGGCCATCGGCCGATGTCGGCCGATGTCTGGGGCGTCGTTGTCGACGCGGGAGTCATCCGGGCGAGCAACTGCGCCGCGTCGCCCGGATACCAGTGGTCGGTGATCCGCCCGTCCGGGCCGAACAACACCGCGCGGGGCGTCCCCCGGATCCGGAACCGCTCGGTGAGCGAGGCGACCGCGTCCGGGTCGGTGACGACCGGCACCCGCATCGGCCTGTGCTCGAGCAGCCGTGCGCACGCGTCGCCGTCACCGCGGCAGACCAGGACCAGTCGCGGCCGGTGCCCGTTGAGCGCGGCGGACAATCCGTCGAGGATCTTGTGGCACGACGAGCAGGTCGGCGAGACGAACAGCAGCCCGCCCGGGTGCCCGGCGAAATCGGTGGCACCGACCGGCTCCCCGCCGGTGGCCGTGACCGCGAATTCCGGTGCGCGCCTGCCGATCATCGCTCGCCCGGGATCCGGCGGATGGCGCAGCCGATCCAGTGACCGGGTCACACCCATCATCAACAGTGCCTGCGCGCCGACCAGAATCCACAACGTCAGCAGCGAAATCATCAATGGTGCCGACATCACCGGGTCCCCTTCCCCGCCGCAGTCGTGACGCGCGATACCAGCACAGTCCGTGACAGCACCGGTAACTCGAACGCCCACATCGCGACGACGACGGCGGCCACCGCGAACCCCACCGCGGCGAGCAGATCCTGGCTACCGACCCCTCCCGCCCACACCGGCCCCGACCCGCCTGCGGCCCACCGATGCACCGCAAGATCAACGACCGCGGCCAGCAGCACCAGCAGCCGTCCCACGGTGCGCCAGGAGATGTCCTCACTGTGCGGGCCGAAACAGCCACACGACACCAGACGGCCCCGAGACAGGTTCACCACCACCGCCGCCAGGAACACCAGCGACAACACACCGGCCACCAGCAGCGCGTACCCCAGCGCGAGCCCGGTCGCCAACCCGGCACCAGCCAGCAGCTCGACCGCGACCACGCCACCGGCCACGACGGGAACCAGCCGCACCGGCACCATCTCGTAGTCCCGCACGACCCCCGCAAAACTTCGGAAATCCGTCAGCTTCGCCACCCCCGCGGTACAGAACACCGCACCCAACGCGAACTGAACGGCCAACCACAGGTCGGTCGACACCAGGCACCTCCAGCCCTGACATCCCGACCCATTTACGTGACATAAATTACATAGCTGACAGCTATTATTTCGTTACAGGCAACTGCCGGGCCCGAACACCTTGTCACGGCATAAACACGCGACGCGCCGCTCGTCATCGGAGCGGTGGTAGATCGCGCCGGGCAACCGCGCGCAGCCTGACATCGGCCATATGCGTGCGTTGGAAGCCCTGTCGCCCAACCGATCTGGAGGATTGATCAACGCTCGCCATGCGGCATTTTCGCGCATTCGGTCCCCGGACCGGACGGCTCATGGAAGCCTTTATGTCGCGGTCATGCTTGAGAGACAAGGGTTTTGACATGGACGAGCCGAGTCGCCAGTTGCTCGCACAGCTGTGGGCCGAACACCGGTCAGCCCCATTTCCGCCACGCTGCCGAGGCGTGGACATCGAAGATGTGGAGCTGGTACTGGTCGATGCGAACATCGCGGGATGCGTCTCGGTGGCGCTTTCGAGGGCGCTGGACGATTGGCGTCGCCGAGTCCTGAGCGAATGCATTGGCGATCTGGACAGAATCATGCACCACTTCGAAGACGAGTACGAGGCGGAATACTTCGGACGGTTGCGTGACATGGCCATGACGTTGTATTCACTCGACCAGGCTGAGATCGAAACCAGACCATCGCCCTGACATCGGCTTGTGCGTGGGAAGACCGTGCCGCTCAACAGATCTGAGCGGTTGACCGCCTGAACCCACAGGCATGAGGGGGGTGTTGGTGGTGGTACTGCGTCGGGCTGTGCGGTGGGTCCGAGCCCGATGCTCGGACCCACCGCCCGTCACGATTGCCATCGGCCAGGCGTGAGCCGGGCATGCCTTGGGGTGCGGCGGGGCCGGACCCGATCGCTACCGCTTGCGCGACACATCACAGTATTTCGGTATGCCGGTCGGCGATGTCGATGGATTTCGGCCTGCCTCAGTCGGTGCCGTCCTGCACCGGATAGTCGATGGCGACCACACCGCCGGTGGCGTAGTTGACGACATCGGCCGCCGCCCGCTGGCCGTACGTCGACGCCCGCGACGCGGCCAGGGCGGCGGCGTCGGCGAAGTCGGCTTCGAAGACCGCGAAATACGGCGCTTCTCCGTTGGAAGCCGCCACGTCGAAGCTGTAGCGCCACGCGAGCAGGCCGGGCCAATTCCTGACCAGCGGAAGGTGTTTGGTCACGTAGTAGTCGCGGAAGTGGTCGGGATCGACGGGCTTGGGATACAGGACCAGCAACCTATGCATGACTGCCTCCTACATCGCTGGGTGCGCGACATCCGGATTCGGGTGAGGACGGAGGAGGCTTCAGTCGAATCGTCATATGCGCAGGTTAGGGCTTGATGTGCGGTCGAGGGAAAGACCGGGTCGCGATAGGCTCAGAACCGATCGTTATCAATCGACCGGGAGGGCATGTGGCGCCGGATACGGTGAGCCTGCGGTACTTCCTGGTACTGGCGCAGGAGTTGAACTTCACCCGCGCGGCCGCACGGATCGGTATCGCTCAACCCGCACTCAGCGCCCGGATCCGCCGATTGGAGGCGGAACTCGGTACGAGCCTGCTGGTCCGCAACACGCGCAGCGTCGAATTGACCACGACCGGTGCGGCTTTGGCGGAGTCCGCGCCGCCCGCGCTGGCGGCGCTGGACCGAGCATGGGACACCGCCCGGAACGCGGCGGCCGGTGAACTGGGCACGCTGCGCATCGGATACAGCCTCAGCACCGGGGCCGAGACCGCACCGGCCCTGGTGGACAGACTCATTCGCAGCACCCCGGGACTCGAGATCAGCGCGGTCCCGATGGCGACACCGGAAATCTCCCCCGCGGTCGCCGACGGCCGCATCGACGCCGGGATCACCCGCGGTGCACAGCCGGGCCGTGGCGTGCGCCGGTACCTGCTGCGGCGTCAGCGCGTCGGAGTCCAACTGGCACAACACCATCCGCTGGCCGAACACCCGGAGATCGAGATCGCCGACGCGGCCGCGTACCCGCTGCGACTCCCCCACCGTACGGCCAACCCCGTGATCCACGATCAGCTGTCCGCACTGTTCCGCGACACCCGGCCATACCCCCGATTCCACACGCCCGCAGTCTCTTTCGACATGTCTCAGCGCGACCTACGCGACGGGCTCACCCTCGCCCCCGCCGGAGAAGCCGCGGCCACGACAACAACGGCCGGTCTCACCTGGCGACCGCTGCGGGGCGCGCCCGGCCTGACGATCCACCTGGTCCTCCCACGCGAGCAGTCGCCACTACACCGCCGCATCCGGGCCGTCGCCAAAACCCTGGCACACGAGCAGCATTGGCTGCCGGACTGACGCGCAAGAGGTCACGCGAGACGGACGTCTACGGTGGCGAGGCCGAAAACCTTGCGCCCCAGCGGACTTCGCGGTTGACGACGACGGTCTTGCCGAATGTCCGACACGACCTCGCTACGCCGGCGGATCAGCATCCGATGATGGCCCCTTGCACCAGCACTCTTGCGGTCACTGACCGCCGTCACCAGCCCCGCGCCGAATGCACCGACATACCGCTGCGCGCGTGTTGGTCAACCGTTCATATCGGTTGGGCGACATGGTCTTCCAACGCACGCACATGCCGATGAGCGAATGCTCAACAGAAGTCGGTACTGCTCGACCGAATGGTAGCGACGGCCCCGGTGGCGTGAAGCAGGCGCGCCAGAGCCTCCATCTCGACGAGAGTCCCTCGAAGCCCAACAGACAGGAGCTCATCGGCCATGGTGCGCGCCTGCGACAGCGTCAGCGACCGGACTTGACGGAGGGTGCGCATCACAGCCACCGGCTCGACACTCCCGGCGCCGAGTTCGAGCACGCTAGGACCGTTGACGTCCAGTATCGCCGCACGAATACTCGCCGGTGTCGGCCCGGAACCGCACTCGTACCACTCACTTTCACATTTTCGACAGGTTCCGTGGAGATTCCACTCGTGCCATCCACCCGTCAGGACCTCGGCCACGGCAGCGTCGGCCGACGATCCGCACTCGATGCAATCCCTTGTGTACAGCGCAGATTCGAGCACAGTATCCATGAGCCGAACCTAGATTCGGAACCGATGCGACGCCAACCTGTCGTTTGCCCCAGGACTGGGGAGGAGTTCCCCAGCTCATCGAGGTGCTCAACCACCACCGATGATGGGACGATTCGGGCGCTGGAAGTAATTCCGTTGGGCCGGAGGGGTTTTCGAGGCCCAATAATACGCGCTTCTCCTCATGAAGCTAGCAAGGGGGTTCTCTGTGATATCCAGTAAGCAGCACGAAAGATCCGTTCGGCGGCGTACCCGTGTCGTGCGAGCCGCGGCCGTTCTCGCAACGATCACCACACTCGCACTCAGCCCTGCCACCGTGTCCGCGCGCCCTGCCGATCCTCCCTATCCGATCGGTGGGGCGATCAAGGTCGAATACGACGAGACCGGCGGATTCGACTTCTTCGGCAACGCGACCAACCCCGAGTCCGACGCCGCCCGCGGCGGACGCTGGCAGGCATTCGAGAAGAACAGCTCCATCTACTGGCACCCCTCGGTGACCAACGGCCACGCCCACCAGATCGGCGGTAGAATCCGGGACAAATGGGGTGAACTCGGCTGGGAGAACGGAACTTTGAAGTACCCCACCACCAGAGAACAACCGACCCGCAAGCCGGGCCGGTTCAACGAGTTCGAGGGTGGGTCGATCTACTACTCCAGCGCAACCGACGCGCACAACATCTGGGGCCTGATCCGCGACAAGTGGGCCTCACTCGATTGGGAGAACGGTCGACTCGGATTCCCGACCAGCGATGAGTTCGGCACCCGCGACAACGGCGCGGGTCAGCATATGGAAGGTGGCGAGCTGTATTACTCGCCGTCCGGCGGTGTACACCCCGTGTGGGGCGCTATCCGTGACCAGTGGGTCAACGCGGGATACGAGAACGGGAAATACGGGTACCCGATCAGCGACGAAGTCGACGGCGGAGACTACAACAACAAAAAGTACGAGGGCAAGTGCCAGTACTTCGAACACGACGTCATCACCTGGAATTTCACGAGGGGGCTCTACGACAAATTGAATTCGTCGGTCTACGTCGGCCCGGCGGGAACTCAGCTGGGACTGTTCAACCGCTCCAAATACGTCGCTGAGGTCCAGAACGCAGTCGATCAGTGGAACTCGAAGGGCAAGGTGAAAGTCGTGATGCCCGGCGTCGAGAACCCGGTATTGCAGGTGGTGGACGTGAATATTACCGACGCCGATTTCGTCGGACAGTACGTTCCCGGCTCTCAGATCAGGCTCAATTCGCACTTCATGGACGATCCATACTACGTCGGTGCCCGCGACCGCAATGTTGTCTTGCACGAGATGGGGCATGCCCTGAGCCTGAACCACAGTTGCACATACAACATCATGGACGCCGTGGTCTCCGAGCAACAGGAATTCGGTCTTCTCGATAACAGCTCCTACCAAGCGATGTGGGGATGACGATGCATCCGAATGTCAAATCCGTATACACGCGGGGTTTACTGACGATCGTCGCCTCGACGGTCGCGGCGGCCATGGCAGGCTGCGGGGCGACCGCGATTCCGGAACCGAAACCAGGGAAGGCCGTCCATGTCGATTCGGATTTGGCCGTCGATCCCCGCGATCACGAAGCGGTCGCTGGCTGGGCCGACGCCATCTTCGTTGGAACGGTCGAGAAATACCTGCAAACCCAGGGCCGGGACCCTGAAATGCCGGAGACCCAGTTCCGGGTGTCGGTGGTGGACGAACTCAAAGGCGACCTGCCCACCAAAGTCGTGGTCAACCAATTCGGCGGCACGAAGACGGGCAGCAACGACATCATCATCGTCAATAATTCACCGATCCTTGACGCCAACAAGACGTACCTGTTCATTGCACGCTACTACGCCGAGAAGAAATGGCTGACCATAGCGACTGGATTCGGAGCTCTCGAACTCACCGGTGCCGATGCCGACGCGGCAAAACGAGCAGACAACAATCCGGCCAACCGGGACGCTGAACCGGAACCGGTTAAAAACATGCGTGACGCTATCGCGCACGAAAAACCATTCAGCGATCAAGCTACCCGACCGAAACTGCCCGACGCCGCCAGCCTGCCCTCCGACGTGCCCGGTATCCCGACCCCACCGGAAACCACAAGCCGACCGCCAACCCCCACGAGCAGTGGACAACCGCATCCGTCTACGACCAGCTCTAGCAGCGCAAACTCGCCGACTCCAACCTCCTGATACCGCCCAGGAGCTGCCGGCATGAGCACCGGCGAAAAGCCGCCAAGCGGGATGGGCGAACGCTACCGGCGCACCGATGCCCATGCTCTTAACGGAACACTCGACACGCCGCCAGCCAGCGCATGAACGACAGGCCGATGCTGTAGCGGGATCCGGGCCCTCCTGCCATGGAGAATGCCGATCCAAGTCGGCCCCGGCAAATCCGATCATCGGAACGCCGGGGCCGACTTCCATACACGGCGGTCTTGTACACGAGACTTCGGGCATACACCGCGCGGGCGAGTTCGAATATCGACACTCGCGTTACCGTCCGGAACAGCGGCCATGCGATAACCGTGTTTGTTCGAGGTCATTGTTCATTTCATTGTCAATTACAGATGTCTCGACGGAAAGCACGATCCGGGTCGACAACACCGCGTAGCCCGCAAAAGTGGTTGCGCCACAACTGAATGAGGGTAAACAGGTTGTTTGCTGCCGCGTTGATCGAGGTCGAGGGTATCGACGGCTCGCACTGGGTGATCTGTGGGGAGGGCCAGGGCGGGGAGGGCGTCGAGCTGGGCACCAGCCCGACTGGCCTGTATGACACGCCAGTGCAAACCATGTGAGTGTCCTCGGCGTTCCAGATCGGCGCTACCTATGCGGGCACGAACCGACTCAAACGCGATGTGACGTTCGGTGTCAACGTGTTCGAAGTGCCTGCCGGTCGCCATCCCACCGATCGGCCCATGTATCTGCTGTGGGTGTGCACCGCCCCCGGGCGGTGGGAGCTACCCGACTTCTCCTGGAAGCGACATCACGCGCATCGCACCGTCGTCCTGCAGCGTCCTGCCGAGGGCTCAACACGAACTCTACTGCCGCGGTGCAGGCGGTTTCCTGCAGTCGTGCGGCATACCCAAAAGATCAACGCGCCGAGATCATCTCGGCCTCAGCAATGTGCGGAAATGCCGCTTCCCGCGCTTTGGTCAACTGTGTCAATACCGGTCGATCGTTGACCCCGCGGTTCCGGTTGCAGTGACCCACCGTGGGAAGGGTCGACTGTGAGCGGAGCGGTTGAGCGTCGGAGTCATCTGTTCGGATCCAGTGGTGAGTCGGCTAGTGACACACTGGGATTCGCACGGGCTTACCACCGGATTGGAGATGTGACATGACTGAGTCGGGTGTTGATCCTGCGGCGGAGCCGGATGACGCGAAGGACGCCGAATTGAAGCCGACCACCAAGCGAGCGACCATAACAAAGGACAGCTTGACCATAGTCGATGGAGGCGGAAACGCCGGGGACGTGGCAGGCGGGTAGCGCTACTCGAGGGCCGGGAGAGTCAGGCCCAGCCTAGTACTTTCGGCTTGCTCGATCGTTGGTCTTGGCCGCGGGAACGCGGCCGAGATCACGGTCTTCGAGTCGGTGGCCGTCGCCTCGAGGGAGATGACCTCGGCATGGTGGACCAGGCGGTCGACTAGCAAATGGACGGTTGGTGGTGGCGCAGTGGTGCGACTACTTCCTCCACGCGAGGGCGTCGGACGCCGAGGCGCTGGCCGCGTTCGGCCCACGAGACGGCCGCGAAGCGTCGTAGCACCGGGCGGGAAGGCACTCCGTGAGCAACATTCAGGGCCGGGCCAAGCAGCGACACGACGACACCAACCGCCCGCTCGCCATGCGACGCCTCGAGTCTCGAGTAGCCGCTGGTCGGGCGATCGGCGGAGCGAGATCGACTGCGGCGCAAGGCATCCGGACCTGCCGCTGACAGCGTTGCTCTCAGTCGGCGTCGGTCACGTAGAAGAACGCATTCGGTCTACGAATTTCGCGCGGCATGTCTTCGTCCAGCCAATCCTGCTCGACACCACCGTCGAGCTGCCCGACCCCAACGCCCACAATCACACGCCACGTCCGTGGCTGAAGCTTGCCGATTACCCGGCAGGGAAGGCTGTAGGGCACGTAGGACAGGTGGACTGTATAGCGCATGGTCATCAAGTCTCTCTCGCGTGCAAATCCCTGCGCAAAATTCGGTTGTCAGGGATCGCCGCGCGGCCGAGGATGACCAGCGATGAGCAGGAGTTGGAGAACCGATCCCTATGAGATCCGGGCGGCTCGCAGGACCCGTCACTCGGTGCCGATCCGGGTCACGGCCCCGCGGCCCGGACATGTCCATTCGGCGGCTCCCAGTGACATCCGGCGGTTGCTGGCGGAGCTCGGTCCTGTCGGAACCTACGGCGTGCGCCGGATCGAATTGCGCCAGCAGGAATTCGACTACGGCCAGGGGTGACTTTTCGGCCAGACCCGCTATCCCGGCGGCCACGAACGCACCATAATCAGCCGCTGATCGCTCGTTCGATCGGCTTCGCCACGAGACGCTCGCCGAAACGATCAGAGCTATCCACGCCGCCTCACGCGGTGCGCCGAATCCATGCCGAGATGATCATCGGGAGTGGCATCGACAACGACGCCACTCCAGCCTCGGCTGGCTCACACCATCGGAGTTCGAGAAGACGAACCAGCCCGCATCACGACGTGCGACGTCAGCGAGTTGTGTACGGCTTCAGGCGAATTGCGCGCCGTGGCCGACAGACCAGTTCTCCTTCGCGGAATCAAGAATATTGATGAAGATGTCTTCTGGCCGGACGCCCGGGTTGTCGCCGAGCAGCTCGGCGATCCGCCGAAACAACGCACTCTTCTGCGCACCTGTGCGTGTGTTGAAAACGGTGATCTGGATGTACACGAGATCGTGACTGCGGTCCACGCCAAATGCGTTGCCGTAGCGAAAGTTTGCGGCGTCGTGTTCGGTGATGGTCATGAACTGATCGCCCTCGGGAACGTCGAGCGTTTCGCGCATCGCCCGGTAGATCGCGTCGAAAATTGCCTGGCGGTAGCCTTCGGGCTTCCCGGCACGCAGCGAAATGTGAACGAGGGGCATGTCGAATCCTTTCGCATTCGGTCGACCACTCCGGTAACGACGTCCGACACCTGGCCCACCTGCCCCGCAACATGGGGCGAACCATTTTTGACACCGTGATAAGAACACGTTCTTGACATGCTGTCAAGTACTCTCGTGGCTGGAGACTGCCCATCGCCGATCGGGGAAGAAGCGTTGAGACCACGAGAATTCGACCACGACGAAGTCCTGCGCATCGCGTTCGATCAGTTCTGGCGCAAGGGCGTGCGAGGCACTTCCCTCGCAGACATCGCGCGCGACGCAGGCGTCCAGCGCGGCAGCCTCTACAACGCCTACGGCAGTAAGGAGGCGCTGTTTCTCGTCGCCTACGAGCGCTATGCGAACAAGTATCTGGACACGCTGCGGAACGTGCTGAGCACGGGGACGCTGCGCGAGCGTCTCGTTGCATTTTTCGACGCGACGATCAAGAACTTTCGTTCCGGCTCCCCGCCTCGCGGGTGTCCGACCACGCGCGGCCTCATGGAGTTGGCGCCCGGCGAGGGCGAGGGCCTGGGAGAGGACGCGCGCCGTGCCTTCGCCGACCTCATCAGCCGCATCACCGCCCTCGTCGAGGAAGCCTTCGTCGAGGGGCAAAGGCTGGGCGAGTTCGACGGAACACCCGGGACCGCCGCCTTGCACATTGTGACCGTCACGCGCGGATCAGCCGTGCTCGAGCGGGCGTTCGGCGATGAGCCGGAGCTCCGCAGGATCGCCGCATACACGATCGACCTGGTTCTGGGCGAGCAAGGCCGCTGAGCCCACGGTCGCCTGCGCGGTATTCCCGCCTGAGGCCGTGATCGTCGAGGTCAATGTGCGATGGCGTCGATGTGGTCGATCATCGTCGGCCATATGCCACGGGGAAATGCGCCGTGTCCCACCCCCGGCATGATCACGGCTTTCGCGCCGGGGATCGCACGGGCGGTCGCCAAGCCCCCGGCGGGCCGGATCATCGGATCCGCGGAGCCGTGCAGCACCAATGCCGGTATGCGAAGTTCCCGCAGCGCCCGGGTCCGGTTCGGGGCGGCCAACATTGCCGCCTGCTGACGCAATTTGCCTGCCGGATCGTAGGCGCGCTGGTAACTGAGCTCGCCGACGTGCTGTAGCCATTTCACGTCCAGCGGATAGTTCTCGGCCGAAGTGCCGATAAGTTCGTACATCGCCACCAGCTGCCGTCCCGCCTCCTGCGGCGAACCGACAGGCTGCTGCAGCAGGCCTGCGACCTTCATGCTGGTTCTGATCGTCGCGCGGCCGATCCGTGCCGACGGCGAGGACATGATCGAGGTCAAAGAGCGTACGCGCTGGGGGTATTCGATCGCCATGGTCTGGGCGATCATGCCACCCAGCGAGCCACCGGCGAGATGTGCTGTGTCCCAGCCCATATCGTCGAGCACCGCGACCGCGTCGCCGGCCATGTCCGCCAGCGAGTACCGGGCCGCGCGCCGGGGGCGCACGACCATATCGAGCACCCGAGGCTCTCCGAGCTGGGGCAGGTGGGTCGAGAGCCCGACATCACGGTTGTCCATGCGGACCACCTGAAATCCCTTGTCTACCAAGGCATGACAGAAATCGTCGTGCCATAGCAGCATCTGCATACCCACGCCCATGAGCAGCAGCAAGGGGCGGCCGCCGTCCGGGCCCAGTACCTCGTAGGCCAGTGCGATGTCACCGTTGTGCGCGGTGCGGATGGTTGCCGGTTGGGTCATGGTGACTCCTTCGCGAGTTCGACTCGCCCACTCTAACCCAGATTGTTCTCATGTGAACAGTTCTTTTGAGAACACCGCATATGCTGGGATCCATGCCAGAGCCCTCCGACTTCTACAGCGAGTTCGGTTACTACATCCACCAGGTCGTCGCGTTGATCGACAAGCGTGGTGACGCGATGTTCCGCCGCGAACTCGGCATCAGCCTGCGGCAGTTCACCCTGCTGCGACTGTTCGAATCCGGAGACGTGCCTTCGCAACAGCTGTTGTCGGACCGGCTGGGGATCGCCAAGAGCGCCGTCAGCAGGCAGATCGATATCGCACGCCGCAACGGCTGGATAGTCGTCGAGGTCTCGCCCCACTCCCGTCGCCAGCACACCTTGACCCTGACCGAGGCCGGCCGGCAGCTATTGTCACGAGCCAAAGCACTGATCGAAACATCCGAACTGGCAGGCTTCGGCGACCTACCGCAGGCTGACGTCGAGGCCACCCTGCGAACGCTGAAATCCTTGCACGGCAAGCTCCTCCAGCAACCGCTTGACCAAGCCACGTGACCGCAGCCGCTCCCCGGACGTATCGCGAATCGCTGCCGATTGTCGGTAGCGCGCGAAAACCACCCACCCGCCCGAAGGCGATGGAGAGCGCCTGGTAGGTCTTGTCCCGGAGCTCGATGGTGATCTGCGGATTCGCCTTGATGTCGTACGCGAGTCATCGCGTGTCCTGGCATCCCGCCGGGCGATCGTTGTGCTGCGAGATCGACTGCGGCGCAGCACGTCCGCACATGCTGATTGCTTTCGAAGTCACTCCGCCACGGGCCGTCGAACTGCGATACTTGTTGTGGGGAATGGGTCCTACCAGCGAAAGTAGCTTCGATGAGTACTGATCCAGCGGCCGACGAGAACGAATCCGTCACCAGCGCCGAACCGGAGACAGACGCTCGGGAGGCCGAGCAGCGGACTCCACCACGAGTGGGTGCTGTTCCAGACTCTGTCGTATTCATTCAGCCCCCTCCTGTCGACTAGGCCGCGCCCTTGCCGCTGGGCGCGTTAGGCGGTCATCCAGAACGTTTGCCTGGCAAAGCTTTCCAGCGCACGCGAAGTGGCCGCTGCGCGGGCGAACCGTTCAGATCGGCTGGGCGACATGGCCTTCCAGCGCATCACCAGTGTGATGGCTCGGACCGTCACCTATGAGGGACGGTCGACATAACCCGGCTCAGTGCAGCAACGCTCGCGCTATCCAGCATCGGGAACGGGAGCGACCGTTACGCCGGTACACGGTGGCGGTGATCCGAGCACCCAGCGAATCGGTGACGTAGAAATACTCTCCGCCGATATCGGTTGCGGCACGGGCGATCTCATCGATCGATCCGTGAAAGTCATATGTTCCCCAGCCGCTCAACGCCATCTCGACCGTGCCGACCGGGTCGAAGTCATGCGACGGTTCGGTGTCGAGTTCCTCCGCTATGTGGCGCATCGCCCCACTCTCAGCCGGACCGAGAACCGCTGTCAAGGCAGTGTGCCGCCGCCGGGTGTGCGCTCGAACACTCGAGTCAGCGACGGAAGGCTGACGCATACCGCCGGCTCGGCACACCCGCAACCTGACCCTGCCGGTAGCAGGAACCGGATGCCTACGCTGCGCGGCCCTCTGGTTACCACCGCGCAACGGATCGAGGCTGATTCGACGATCGAAAACCGAATCAGAAGGGAATCCTGCTGTGCCACTTGCCCTCATCGCACTGATGATCAGCGCTTTCGCCCTCGGCAGCACCGAATTCATCTTGAATGGGCTGCTGCCGGAGGTCTCCCGGGACCTCGATGTCTCCATTTCCACCGCGGGCCTGCTGATCTCCGGCTATGCGCTCGGCGTCGTCGCGGGTGCGTTGCTACTCACCGCAGCCACCATTCGGATGCGCCGCAAAACCGTACTGCTCGGGCTGTTGTCGCTGTTCGTCATCGGGAATACCCTCTGCGCCGTCGCGCCCGGATACGGCCTGCTCATGACCGGGCGAATCGTGTCGGCGCTCACGCACGGCGCGTTCTTCGGCGTCGCGGCCGTGGTGGCCGCCGGGCTGGTCGCACCGGATCGCCGGGCCGGCGCGATCGCCGCGATGTTCACCGGGCTGACCCTGGCCAATGTGCTCGGTGTTCCGGCCGGAACCGTCATCGGCCAGCACCTCGGCTGGCGCATGGTGTTCTGGGGCGTCGCGCTGCTCGGCCTGGTCGGGTTGCTCGGCATCGCCGCGCTGGTGCCGAGCGCGCCCGGCGACCCGGACGCGGGCCTGCGGCGGGAGCTCGCGGTGTTCCGCCGCCCACAGGTGTGGCTGGTACTTGCCATGACCGCGGCCGGAATCAGCGGGCTGTTCATCTCTTTCACCTATATCGCGCCGATGATGACGACGGCCGCCGGCTTCGCGGAATCGTCCATGGCTTGGCTGCTGGTGCTGTACGGGGCCGGACTGGTGGTCGGCAATCTGCTCGGCGGGCGGGTCGCGGACCGGTCGCCGCGGGCGGCGCTGGTGGGCAGCTTGGCCCTGCTGGTCGTGATGCTGCTGGTGTTCACCGCGACGGTGCATGCCGCGATTCCCGCGGCGATCACGCTGGCGCTGCTCGGCGCGGCCGGATTCGGCCTCGTCCCGGTGATGCAGAGTTGGATGCTGCGCTATGCCGAAGGCGCGCCGACCCTGGCCTCGGCCGCCAATATCGCGGCATTCAATACCGGTGCGGCACTTGCGGCGTGGCTCGGCGGACGGGTGATCGACGCCGGATTCGGCTATCCGGCGTTGAACTTGGTCGGTGCGTTGCTCAGCGCGGTGGGACTACTGCTCGCGGCGATCGCGGTCGTCGGTAAGCGGACGTCCCGCGGCGAGCCTGCTGGCCGGGACGATATCCAAGACAGGACTCTCACCGTTTCGAGCAGCTGATCCGGTCGGCCCGGCGAGAAGGTGGGAAACGAGCTGTACGGCGACGCCGCGCAGGACCTCGCTGTGCTGCCCATTCTCCTGGGCGGCCCCAGCGCGGCCGTGGCTCTCCCACCGAATCGTGTGGGTTGCGGCACATCGGGTGAAATCGTGTGGCTCAGCTCACTGAATTCGACTCTGCCGCAACCCTTTTGTCCGCATGCTTCATGGCCTCTTTACACCGCAGCACAAGGGTGAAACTTCGGTCGCACACTCTGGTGAATATGAGGCAACCTCAGGTGTATGCGCTGGCGTGCGAAGTGTGCGGTCGTCTGCCCCATCCCCGGCGCGCCCGGCTCGCCATGGCCAAACTCGGTGCGGTCTTCCCGGTTGAGCTGGCACTGCACGGCTTGGTCATCCGTCTCGAATTGCCCTATCTGGCAGCGGTTTTCGTGCTCGCCGTCGTCACCACCATTCTCATCATCTGGGTGGTCGAGCCCGGGGCTATGCGGTACCTCGCGCGGTGGCTGCACGGGCCGGAGCTGCGACATCGACATCGCCTCGACAGTGCCCAGCGACTGTGGCGCATCCGGGTGCGCCTGGACAACAAGCCCGGCCGCCTCGAACAGCTGGCCAAACAGCTCGGTGACCGGCGCGCGAACATCCTCACCGTCCACGTGCACCATCTGGAGAACGGTGTGCTCGACGAGCTTGTGGTTTCCACCCCGGCCGGACTGCCACCCCAGCGTCTCGACCACGCCATCGCCCGCGCGGGCGGCACGGTCATCGGGATCTGGCCCGCATCGGCCATCACCCTGGTCGACGGTCAGACCCGTGCCCTGGAGTTGGCCGCCCGGGTCGCGACCGACCCTGCCGAACTCCCCTCGCCATCGCGGAACTCCTGGGCGCCCAATACATCCCGGACGCCGATCCGGACCGCACTCCCGGCAGCACCGTTCTGGAGATCACCCCGGACGACAACTCGGCCGGTATGACCTTCATCCGATCGGGCGAACCCTTCACCCCCGCAGAGATCGCCCGCGCCCACCGCCTCACCGACCTTGCCCTGCTCACCACCTACCGCGGCTGACCTCGGGCGCGACCAGAGCGCAGGCCTCGACTGCATCGGCCCAGAACAGACTGGCGAAACGAGCTTCCCGGCCGTGATCAGTCTGTCGACCTCCGCCCGCGACAGACCGCAGCCGGTGGCGATGAATCGCCTTCGGGCTCAGGTCAATTCGGTCCCTGCCAGATTGTCAGGCCGAGCGTCACATAGCCGCTTTCGAACCGGGAATCGCCGTTCAGTATCGATGCCGCGACGACCAGTCCCTTACCGGTGATGCACAGGGTTTGGCGGACATAGTTTCTCGGTTCGACTCTGCTGCCGATGTATTGCCGGGTATTCCGGCAGTCGTCGTAGGTGGGTGTGGTGCCGTTCAGAGTCGCGACGTTCTGTGCGCCGTCCACACCGAGCCCATACGACAGGTTGTTGAGGCTCAATGCCAGTCCGCTGACGAATCTTTCGGCCGCCGGACAGTCCTGGCTGGCGCGCAGTGGTATTCCGGAGCCGTCAGGCACGGTCACGGTGCAGGTCACCCAGGTGGTTCCGGCGGCGGGTCCGGACGGCTTCGGAACGGTCGTCGGTCCCGGCCCGACCGGCGGCGGCCCCGGAACCGTCGACGCCGGGACGACCGGTGAGATGACGGTGGTCTGCGGCGCCGGAGGTTTAGCCTGGTCGTGATTGATGACGGCGACGACGATCGCGCCGACGGCGCCGATCAATGCCGCCACGATGGCACCGACACCGGCTGTGCGCCAATACTTTTCATTATCCGCCACGTGGCGCTCCCCCTGTCCCACCGAGTCGTTCGGCACGATCGTAAAGGATTCGTCCCCGGCGATTAGGCGAATGCGAGACGTGGCTCAACGGCTCCTTTCCGTCGGCAGCAGACCGTCCGGCAGTTCCCGCGTCGAACGCAGGGGCGAAAAGAGCAGTGGCAGTAGGGGAATCACCCCGCCGACGGCGATCACCCAGAGGGTGGTGCGCGCTCCGATGAGCTGACCGAGGACGCCGCCGACGGCCGCGCCCAGCGGCGATATGCCCCAGACCAGAAAGCGCATCGTCGCGTTCATCCGGCCCAGCAAGGTATCCGGCGTGAGCCGCTGCCGGAAGCTGACCTGGGTGATGTTGTAAACCGATGCGCAGAGCCAGATCACCAGATAGGCCGCGGCGGACAACCACAGCAGCCAACCGCGCTGCGCCAGCGGAACGAGCAGCTGAAACGGCGCGGATGCCGCGACCACCACCCAAATCGTCGGCCCCTGCCCGATCAGCTCGGCGATCTTGCGGGCGAATAACGCGCCGATCAGGCTGCCGACCGCGGCGATCGAGAAGAAGGCGCCGATCACGCTGGCCGAGAGCTGCAATACCTGGGCCAACAGCACGGTGAGCATCGCGCTGCGCGCGGCGGACAGAAAATTGTAGGAGGCGGTGGATAGGGCGATGGCGCGCAATATCCGGCTGCCGAAGACGAAACGCAATCCCTCGCGCACCTCGTGGCCGAGATGTGTATTTGTTTTATCCGGCAACTGCTCTCGTTTGCGAATTCGCCCCAGAAAGAGCGCCGAGATCACGAAGCTGACCGCGTCGATGACGATCGCGACCGGCGCGGACAGCGCCTGGATCATCAGCCCGGCCAGCGTCGGTCCGCCGATCTGGCTGACAGCCCGCACCCCTTCCAATCGGGCATTGCCCTCGGCGAGATGTTCGCGGCCGACCAGATGCGGCAGATAACTCTGGTACGCGACGTCGAAGAACACCGTCAGGACGCTGGACAGCAATGCGACGAGATAGAGCTGGCCCATGGTGAGCACGCCGAACAACCACGCCAGCGGAACGGATCCGAGTATCAGCGCCCGCCCGGCGTCGGCGCAGATGAGCACGCGCCGCCGCCGAGACCGATCGACCCATGCGCCCGCGGGCAGGCCGACAACGAGGAAACCCACTGTGCTGCAAGCGGATAGGATCCCGACCGCCAGACTGGACGCGTGCAGCAGCCACACGGCCATCAGCGGCAGCGCGAGCAGACCGACCTGACTGCCGACCTGGCTGACGGTATCGGCGAGGAACAATTGCCGAAAGTCCCACTGCCGCAACAGTCCAGGCGTCCTCACGGCAGCGGCACCGTCGAATCGGCGGCCGCCTCCGCCTCGACGAACTCCGCCAGCCGCGCCACACCGTCGGTGATTTCGGCGGGGGTGAGGTAGCTGAAGGCGAGCCGGATGGTGCGCTCACCGCCACCGCCCGGGTAGAAGTACGACATGGGCGTCCAGATCACGCCGTACCGGTCCGCCGAGCGGGACAGTGCGGCATTGTCGGCCAGGAACGGCACCCGCAGCGACAGGAAGAATCCGCCCTTCGGCTCGTTCCATGCCACGCCCAACCGGGCCGCCCGAGCGGGCGGGAAGTGGGCCCGCAGCATGCCGCCGACCACGATCTGGCTCAGCGACGCGGTGTTGACCGTGATCATGCTCTTCACCTTGGCGAATTACCCCGATGTCCCACGGGCCAGTTTGGCGCGTATACACAGCCGACTGGCCGGTTTCTTGATATTTTGGTGTCCGCATCGCGCCAGTTGCCGTTGGTTCGCCGCTCGCCACCACCGGGAACAAACCGGTGCCGTGACATCGCCAACAGGTAGGGTTGGAGCCAACCACAAACTGGTGAAAAGGAGTGTCGGACTTGGTAACTCGAACCGCCCGCACGTTCAAGTCGGCATGTTCGGTGGCCGCTGCGGCGGTCGCGGTTGCGGCAGGTGTGCTGTCCACCGCCGACGCACCGCGCGCCGCCGCCGCACCCGCCGGTTGCCCGGACGTGGACATCATCGCCGTCCCCGGCACCTGGGAAACCTCCCGCGAGAATCCGCGCCAGGGCATGCTCTCCCTGGTCACCCACGGCTTGCCGGGTACCGTGCGCACCGACTACGTCAGCTATACGGCCACCGCGCTGCCATGGGAGGGCGAGGTGTACGGGCAGTCCAAGCGCGAGGCGCTGAACAATGCGCGCGCCCTGCTCGCCGATGTCGCGGCCCGCTGCGACACAACGCGTTTCGCACTGCTCGGTTACAGCCAGGGCGCCGACGCGGCCGGTGACCTCGCCGCCGAGGTCGGCACCGGACACGGTGTCGTATCGCCCGACCGGGTGATCGCCGTCGGCCTGCTCGCCGATCCGCGCCGCTCCCCCGCCGACGACCTGATCGGCCCGCCGGTGCGCGGCGCGGGCGCGGGCGGTGCGCGCATCGGCGGCTTCGGCTGGCTCACCCCGAAGGTACGGACCTTCTGCGCCGAGGGCGACCTGTACTGTTCGGTGCCCAACGACGACCTGGCCGGCCGCTTCGCCGGATTCGCCGCCCAGCTCTCCGCGCCCGACCCGCTGCAGATCGGCAACTACGCGCAGACCCTGCAGTCGATCCTCAACGACGCGCTGGTCCCCGGCGGCCAGGCCATTCTCTCCGCGCCCGCCGACAATCCGGCGAGCGAACAGTGGAAGAAGCAGATCCAGGATTTCCTCGCCTCCGGCGCGCACCAGTCGTATCCGAACTACGTGGTCGACAGCAGCGGCACCACCGCGACCGGCTGGCTGCACAACTGGCTCGACGGCCTCGTGCGCTGAGCCGCGCCAACAATTTTCACGATCGCGGCCGCCGGTGCACACGCACGGCGGCCGCGGTCGTATCCGGGAAATCCCCAGATGTCCGATCGACCGCCGGATGGGTAGAGTCGGACCCATGTGGAAACCTCGGTTCCACCCCGGTCGAGCAGTCAGCGCGGCGGTCCCGGCCGCAGTGGCCGCCTTCCTCGTCGGATCGATAGGCTGTGGAACGGTCTCGAGTATGCAGACATCGGAAAAACCAAGCGACGCAGCGCCTCCCGCCGTCGTACGGGTCGAGCTGAACCAAACCGGCGGATTCGCCGGCGTCGACGAGGTCTACACCGTCGACAGCGGGGTCGCCGATCAGCGCCGCGACCAACTCTTCGATATGGTTGCGGGCCAACAGTTCCGCACGCTGAACCAGACCTACTCGGTCCCGAACAAATGTCGTGACCAGTTCTTCTACCGCGTCACCGTGACCTACTCCGACTCCACCACAAAGGAAGTCAGCACCGACGATTGCAGCCAGTCGCCGCAGCTGCTCACCGATGTCCGCACCCTGATCCGACAGATCGGCGTGCACCACAACGGCAGATAGATCCGGGTACCATTTTTCCAAGCGCCGGAATACGTTGCGGCGCGACGATACTCGTCATGAACATAGTTGACGATGTCCGGATCGGCGCGTTCGTATTCACCAGCCGGTACGACGGGCAGTCGGCCGCGGAGGTGCTGGCGCGCGGCGTTGCCACCGCACAGGCCGCCGAGGCGGCCGGATTCGACGACATCTGGGTCACCGAACATCATTTCGTGCCGTTCGGGGTCAATCCGTCCGCACTGACCTTCGCCGGATATCTGCTCGGCCGGACCAGCACGGTGCGGGTCGGCACGGCCGTCACCGTGCTGCCGCTGCATTCGCCCGTGCACGTCGCCGAGCAGGCCATGCTGCTCGATCACCTGTCCGGCGGCCGCTTCGATCTCGGCATCGGCCGGGCGCAGCCGGTCGTCGACTACGAGGTCATCGGGCGCGGCGTCGAATACTGGCGGCGCGGCCTGCCCGAGGCGCTCGATCTGGTGACGGCCGCGATGTCCGGGCGGGTGTCCGCCGACTCCGACCTCTACCGCTTCCGCGAGGTGCGCCCCGAACCCGGGCCGGTCCCGGGCCGGTCGACCCCGATCTATCTGGCCGCGAACGCACCGACATCGGTGGAACTGGCCGCGACCCGCGGGCTGCCGATGCTGCTGTTCTTCGACAAGGACGCCGAGACCAAGGCCGCGATGGTCGCCGAGCACGCGCGCATCGCCCGCGCGGCGGGCCACCCCGACACCGAATACGCCCACGGGACAGCACTTTTCGCACATGTGGCCGACGACCCGGACGAGGCGGAGCGGGTGATGCGCCGGGCCGCGCGCGAATTCGTCCTCGCCAACCAGCAGTACCAGCCGCTCATCGAGGCGCCGCAGCGGATTGATCGCAACGCCCCGGTGGACGAGGTCGCCGACCGGTTGGCCGCGGCCGCGCTGGCCGCCCATCCGGTCGGTGAGCCGCGGGTCTGCGTCGAACGGCTGGTCGAACAGATCCGTGGCTCGGGCTGTCGCCGGGTGCTGTGCCAGGTGGAGATCGCCGGGGATCAGGACAGCGTGCTTGCCAATATCAAGCGGATGGGCGAGGAGGTGCTGCCCGAGGTCCGCAAGCGCCTCGGCGCGGGCTGAACTACGCCGAAAACGGGTACCCATGGGGTATGGCAACTCAACCGCCCGCATCGGTGGACCCGTTCGGCCCCGAATTCCTCTGGGGCGTAGCCACTTCGGGTTTCCAATCCGAAGGGCACGCCCCGGACAGCAACTGGGTGCGCTACATCGCCAGGTCGGGTTACGAGGCATACGGTGACTCAATCGATTTCTACGACCGGTACGGCTCCGATCTGGCGCTCGCGCGCGCGATGGGGCTCAACGTATTCCGGATCAGCATCGAATGGGCCCGGATACAGCCGCAGCCGGGACAGTGGGACGAGGACGGATTCCGCTTCTACGATTCGCTGCTCGACGCGATCGCCGCCGCGGGCATGCGGCCGATGGTGACGCTCGATCACTGGGTGTATCCGGGCTGGCGGGCCGACCGGGGCGGCTGGAACGACGCGGGCATGGTCGACGACTGGCTGGCGAACGCCTGCACCGTCGTCGACCGGTACGCGGCGCGAAAACCGCTGTGGGTCACCGTGAACGAACCCGTCGCCTATATCGTGCACGAGGAGCAGCAGACCGGCGTCACCGGGCCGGTCATCGAGGAGCGAATCGCCGCGGTGCACAACGGGATACACGACTACATCCACCATGTGCAACCGGATGCGTTGGTCACCAGCAACATCGGCTATGTCGCGGGCAGCGAGACCCAGGTGAACCAGCCGGTGGTCGACCGCATCAAGGACCGACTCGACTACATCGGCGTCGACTATTACTACGGCGCGGACGATCCCAACGCGCCGCCGCCGGGCGACCGCCAAATATGGGAGCTGCCTTTACAACCCGAGGGCGTCTACTACGCACTGCGCCACTACGCCCGCCAATTCCCCGGCAAACCGCTCTATGTCGTCGAGAACGGCATGCCGACCCAGAACGGCCAACCGCGCCCCGACGGCTACGACCGCGCCGATTATCTGCGCGATATCGTCTACTGGCTGCAGCGCGCCCGCATGGACGGGATGAACCTGATGGGCTACAACTACTGGAGCCTCACCGACAACTACGAATGGGGTTCCTACACACCGCGTTTCGGCCTATACACGGTGAACGTCCGCACCGATCCCGCGCTCACCCGCACCCCGACCGACGCCGCCGACGCCTACCGCACCATCGTGCACGCCGGCGGCGTCCCCCGCGACTACCTGCCGACTCGCCCGCCACTCGCCTGTTCGTACGTCGACCCGCCGAGCAGCTGCGATGATCCGGTCACGCTGCCGCCGTGCGCGGTGCTATAGATCGCTCGGCAGCAAGCTGGCGTGATCATCGATCTGCTGAACATCCACCTCGTCGCCCGGCAGCAAGCTGGCGTGATCATCGATCTGCTGAATACCGGCGTGATCCGTCGGCAGCAGGCTGGCGTGATCATCGGCCGCGGCGACACCCGAGCCGACCAGCAGTAAACCGCCCGCCGCCCCAACCAATACGAGCGCCTTCAGATTCTTCATGAATTACTCCCTCTCACAAGATAATTCACAGTTGTCGACGGCAAATCGACCGTCGAGTCATGGTTTTATCAAGGATGTGGGGCACTCGCCGCGGCCGTGTTCCCAGAACTGAGAGGTCGCCCGGCGACGCCGCCGAGCGACCGATGAACTCGCTCAGGCCGTTCGGGCCGTCACCTCGCCCGCGCGGCTCGTCGTCTCGTACGCCTCCACGTCGAACTTTCGCACCAGCCGCCGGAACCGGAAGCTGAAATCCGGCCACAGCGTGGTGTTTTTGCCGTTTTCGTCCAGGAACCAGCTGGTGCAGCCGCCGGCGAGCCAGATGCTGCCGTCCATCATCCGCTGCACCTGCCGGGTGTATTCGGTTTCCAAATCCTTTCGCACCTCGACCGTCCGCAGACCGCGTTCGGCGACCGTGGCGACCGCGTCGACGATGTAGTTGATCTGGGATTCGATGGTGTAGATCGATGAGGTGTAGCTCAATCCGGTATTCGGGCCGAGTATCACGAAGGCGTTCGGGAAATTGGCGACGGCCGTACCCTTATAGGCGTGCGCGCCCTCGGCGGCGTATATCTCGGCCAGCGTGCGGCCATCCCTGCCGCGGAACAGATCCCAGGTCGGCGAGTTGGTGACCCGGAATCCGGTGGCCAGCACGATGGCATCGGCCGGGCGCTCGGTCCCGTCCTCGGCGACGATCGAATTCTCCCGGATCTCCTTGATACCGCCGGTGACCACCTCGACATTGTCGCGGCCGAGGGCCGGATAGTAATTGTTCGAGATCAGCATGCGCTTGCAGCCGAGGCGGTAGTCCGGCGTCACCTTCCGGCGCAGCGCCGGATCACGGATCTCCAGCCACATCTTCACCCGCGCCATGAATTCGTAGAGCACGGCCAGCCGCGGATATTTGGTCTGCCCGAAGACGAACAGTTCACGATTCGCGTAGATGGCCGCGCGCAACAGCCGTTGCAGGCCGGGTACGTGTTTGAAGGCGAAACGCTCCAGCGCGAAGTATCCGCGATCCAACCGCGGCAACACCCACGGCGCGCTGCGCTGATACACGTCGAGCCGCGCGGCGTCGGGCGCGAGGGCGGGCACGATCTGAATCGCCGACGCGCCGGTGCCGACGACGGCGACCCGCTTACCGGTCAGCTCCGCTTCGTGATCCCAACGAGCGGAATGGAATATCTTCCCCTCGAATGTGTGAATTCCCTTGATATCCGGTAATTTCGGCTCGCAGAGCGCCCCGACCGCGGATACCGCGATATCGGCCGTGAACGGGCCCTGGCTGGTCTGGATCTCCCACCTGGCATCCGCCTCGTTCCACTGCGCGTCCAGCATTTCGCAGCCGAAGACGACCTTCTCCCGCACCTGATACCGGTCGGCGATATCCCGCAGGTACTGCTGGATCTCCGGCTGCGGTGAAAACGACCGCGTCCATTCCGGATTCAGCGCGAACGAATACGAATACAGATGCGAGGGCACATCGCAGGTGGCGCCGGGATAGGTGTTGTCGCGCCAGGTTCCGCCGACGTCGTCGCCCCGCTCGAGGATCAGCAGGTCGGTGAATCCGCGCTCGATCAACCGAATTGCCGTACCGAGTCCGGCGAATCCGCAACCGACGATGACGACATGCGCGTGGCGCGCGGTGGTCCCGTGCCCCTCTTTGATAACTTGGCCACTCATCTGGGCCCCCTCACCGGGATTGTGGATGGATTCGTTGCCGGACTCGTGAATCGGTCATCGCGATTCGTAGATGCGTTTGTGCCCGGAGATCGCGGCGAGCCGGAACGGGCGTCCGGTCTCCTCGGGGGTCGCGTGATACATACCGTCCGAAGGCGATTGGGCCTCGTGCAATTCGCGGTAGTGGTCGTAGTCGAGCGGCGCGCGGGTTTCGATGGCCTGCCGGTTGGCCTCGGTGCGCAGATGTTCGCGGTAGCCGGGTTCGACTGTGCCGCTGAAGAATTCGGCGACGCTACCGGATCCGTAGCTGATGAACGCGAGCGGTTTTCCGGTGAGGTCGTCGGCATTGTCGAGCAGCGACGCGAGCCCGAGGTACAGCGATGCGGTGTAGCTGTTGCCGACCGTGCGGTTGTAGCTGGTGGTGTGGCGGATCACCGCGTCGATCTCGGCCGGATCGGCGGTGTGGCCCTGACTTTCGAGCAGATGCCGATGCGCCTTGTACGCCATCTTGGTGAAGGGCTGGTGATAGCAGAACGCGGCGAATTCGGTGAGATCGCGGCCGCCGCGCCGCCGGTAATCGGTCCACGCCTCCTGCGTCGCCTTCTGATAGGCGTTCACCGAGGTCTTGCCGTCGACCATCGCGGCGGTCCGGTAGTTCGGGCGCCAGAAATCCATGATGTCGGCGCTGTACAGACCGGAGTGCGGTTCCAGGCGCAGAATCGCCGGATCCGCGCTGACCAGCATGGCGACCGCGGCGGCGCCCTGCGTCGGTTCACCGGGGCTGTCGAGTTCGTATTTCGCGATATCGGCGGCGATCACCAGCACCCGCTGCGACGGGTCGCGGGCGATGAGGCCGGCGGCGAATTGCAGTCCGGCGGTGCCGCCGTAGCAGGCCTGCTTGAGCTCGACGACGCGGGCGGTATTGGGCAGACCGATCAGCGGATGCAGATACAGGCCGGCGGCTTTGGATTGGTCGACACCGCTTTCGGTGGCCAGCAGCACGGTGCGGATGTTGTCGACGCCGTTGCGTTCGAGAATCGGCTGGGCGGCGGCCGCGGCGATGGTGACGATGTCCTCGTCGGCGGCGGCGACGCTCATCTTGTCCTGGCCGATGCCGAGATAGAACTTGTCCGGATCGACGCCGAGGCGTTCGGCGAGCACGGCGTGGTCGAGCGCGTAATGCGTTGTGGCGAAGGAGAGGTCGTGGATGCCGAGCGGAATCGTTGTCATGGCTGTACTCCGTTGCTTGCGGTGGACCGTTCGAACTGGGTGTGGGCGCGCATCAGTTCGCCGCTGTTGGTTTGCGCCGCCATCAGCGACAGTTCGCCGCACAGCACGGCGGCGGCGGCGATCACGGCGAGCCGTCGGGCGTTATCGCCCGGATCCCGATCCTGGCGGCAGCCGAGGCGGGTCAGGTTCTCGTCGACGAAACCCAAATCCTTGCCGTTGCCGATGGTTCCGACGATGAGGTTCGGCAGCGTGCACGAGAAATACAGGTCCCCCGCGCGGTCCTCGGCATGCGTTATGCCCTGGGATCCTTCGACGATATTCGCTGCGTCCTGCCCGGTGGCCAGGTAGAACGCCAGCAGCATGTTGGCGTAATGCGCGTTGGCGGAACGGATTCCGCCCGCCAGCAGCGTGCCGATGAGGTTCTTGCGGATGTTCAACTCGACCACCTGTCGAGCGGTGGTGTGCAGTCTCCTTTCCACGATGTCGCGCGGTATCAGCAATTCGGTGACGACGTTCTTGCCGCGCCCGAGGATCCCGTTGACGGCCGTCGCCTTCTTGTCCGTGCAGTAGTTTCCGGAGATCGAGACGTAGCGCAGGCCCGGCCGCGTCGCCAGGATGTGGTTCATCAGGTGGTCGCAGGCGAGGGTGACCATATTGTGGCCGGAGGCGTCGCCGGTGGTGAATTCGAAGCGCAGGAACAGCAGATTCCCGGTGATCTGATGATGCAGATCGATGAGGCGGGCGAAGCGGCTGCTGCCCGCCGCCACCTCTTGTAGTTGGGGGAATTGACTTTTCAGCGTTTCGACGGCGGTGTGCGCGGCGTACGCGTCGTCGGCCTCGAGCAGGATCGAGCGGGTCATCCGGTCGTCGACGAGGGTGGCGACCACACCGCGTTCGGTCAGCGTCGAAATCCGCGCGCCGCGACCGACCGAGGGCCACAGCGGTGATTCGTAGGTGGCCAGCGGGATGTCGACGGAGTCGTCGACCACATTGCCGGTGATCCGGACCGGACCGACCCACCGCAGCGGAACAGCCGCACTGGAGATGTCGTCAGTGTCTTTCATGGATGCGCCCTAACCCCTATCCTTTTCGTTCCACCACAGGCTGCGATGGGCATAAGCGGCGGAATCTATGCCGCGCACCCGGCAGAAGGTCTCCACCTCGCCGGTGATCAACAGATCGCTGCCCGCCAGATCCGCCGGTGTCGGCGCGCCGAGCACGGTCAGGATCTGCCGCAGCTGCGTCAGCCAGGTGCGAATCATCTCGACCAAGGCTTCGGCGCCCTGGCCGACGACCGTGTCCAGGAATCGGCCCGCGACCCCGGTCGCGTTGGCGCCCAACGCGAGAGCGCGGGCGATATCGAGGGGTGAGCGGATGCCGCCGGAGGCGAAGATATCGATGCCGCCGATACCCGCGCAGTCGAGCAGGCAGTTGGGCGTCGACTGCCCCCAATCCTCGATGAAGGAGAAATCGCCCGCGCTGCGCCGGTCGTTTTCGATGCGCGCGAAATTGGTGCCGCCGCGCCCGCCGACATCGGCGACGGCGACCCCGGCGTCGCGCAACCAGGTGACGGTGGGCCTGCTGAGCCCGAACCCGACCTCCTTGACGATCACTGGGATCGGCACCGCGGCGGTGATCTCCTCGATCCGGCGCGGCCACGACCCGAAATTCCGGTCGCCCTCGGGCATTACGGTTTCCTGGACCGCGTTGAGGTGGATCTGCAGGGCATCGGCCTCCAGCAGATCGATCGCCCGGCGCACCTGATCCAGCGTCGCCGTGGCATTGACGTTGGCCATGACGAAGCCGTGCGGATTCTCCTGCCGCAGTATCCGAAAGGTGTCGGCGACGGCGGGTTCGCGGAAGTAGGCGCTCATCGATCCGGACGCGATCGGGATGCCGGTTTCCCGCGCGGCGATGGCCAGCTGGCGGTTGATCTCTCCGGTATTCGGGCTGCCTCCGGTCATACCGTTGACGAACAGCGGTGTGTCCCAACGCTTTCCGGCGACGTCGACGGCCAGCGAAACATCACGCCCGTCGATTCCGGCGAGGGCGTGGTGGATGAAGGTGATTGAGTCGAAGTCGTTGCGGCCGTTACCGGTTCGCTGCTGCCGCACGGCGTGACGGACGTGCTCGTCCTTGCGGTTGGCCGGATCCCCTTGCGATACCGTGTTCATGTGCGGTCCCCTTCGAATGGGTGCGTCCGCAGCGGCAGCGGCCGGATGCCCGCGGTGACCCAGCGGTCGGTGAGTTCGGTGCTGGCGCCAGGGTCGATCAGCGCGATACCGCAGTCGCCGCCGCCCGCGCCGGATGGTTTGGCGGCGGCGCCCACCGCCTCACCCGCCTCGCACAGCGCCCGCAGTCGCGGTGTCATGATGCCGAGCTGGGCCGAGGTATCGAGATCGATCAGAAGCGTTCTGGCGCGGCGGATTTCGGCGCTGATGCCGATCGGGTCGTCGGCTTCGATCGCGGTGACGAGCCGCCGCACGCAGTGCTCGCTGTGCCCGAGAAAGGCGGTGTGGTCGCGGCTTTCGCGGAGCCCGGCGACCAGCTTCGGTGTCGACGCGGGCGTTCCGGTCCAACCGACCCGCATGGCAAGGCTTTTCGGCGTAGGCAACGGTCGCACCGATAATCCGGGCCACGGTTCGCCGAGTGTGGCCTCGATCCCTTTGCGCGCGGCCAGCTCGGCGACCAGGCCGCGGTCGGGTGAACTGTAGGCGAGCCAGCCGCCCCAGGTGCTCGCCGCGACATCACCGCCGGAGGCGCGCGGATTCACCGAGATGGTGGCCAGCATCGCCAACCGGTACCGGTCCATCGGGCCGAGATCGAGCCGGTGGAACGCATCCAATGCCGCTACGGTCGCGGCGGTGACCGCGGCGCTGGATCCGAGACCCAATTTCGTGCCGTCGTTGTCGGCGAGGTCGGTGCTGATGCTCAATTCATAAGGGCGCTGGCCGATTTCACGCTCGATGAGCAGCTGGTCGACCGCCGCGGCCGCCGCGAAGACGTATGCGAACGCCGCGGGCACGGTGGCGTCGGCGGTGAGCGGGACAATGCGGTCGCCGTCGCGGCGGCAGGAAAGCGTCGCGCCGCCGTCCAGTTCGGTATGCAGTGTGGTCTCGCCGGTGGTCTCGGCAATGGTCGCGGTCGCATAGCGGTCGACCGCGACGAGGACCGCGCTGTGCCCCGGCTCGACCACCGCGTATTCGCCTGCGATGAAGAGCTTTCCGGGGGCGCGACAGGTGATCATCGGTCGCCGCCGGGGACCAGGGCCGCACCCGGCCCGAGATGCGCGACCCGGGTGTCGACGAAATCGCCGACCTCGCGCAGCGCGGCGTCCACCCGCGGAGTATCCGAACGCGCGCACAGCACAGTGACATTCGGTCCCGCATCGATCGTCGCGTACGCGGCGACACCGTCGGCCCGCAGCGCCAGCACGCGGTCCAGGATCGCGACCGACTGTGGCGAGAGGTACCGGATCGACGGCCGCGCCATGAGCATGCTCGCATGCATGCCGAGCGCGTTGCGCTCGGCGATCTCCCCGACCGCGGACAGCTCCCGGCGCGCGATCGCCATGCGCATCTCGTCGAGATCCACCGCCGACGCCTCGGCCCACGGCCGATAGAACGGTGAGGTCGCGCAGGTCAGCCGCATGGCATCGCGGCTGGACACCGCCTTGGCCGCATTGTCGACGACGGCGACCACCAGGGCCGGATCCAGCACGTCGCCGTCGATCGGTTCCGCGTACGAGCTCCGGTCGCCCGCCTCGCCGTCGCCTTCACCCGCATGCCACACCACGAACCCGCCGAAGATGGACCGGCATGCCGATCCGGAACCGCGGCGGGCCAGCCGGGACAGTTCGCGGCCGTCGACGTTCAGACCGTACGCGGCGGCCGCCGCGGCGGCCAGCGCGGCGAAACCGCTCGCCGAGGAGGCGAGGCCCGCGCCGGTCGGCCCGGTGTTGGTGGAGATGACCTCGGCGCGTTCGTCGCGTCCGGCCTTGCCGCGAATCATGTCGAGGAATCGCTCGACGCGGCTGTGTGCCGTACCGGTGGCGGTATTGCCGTTGAGCACAACGACATCGGCCGGACCCGCGGTCAATCGCACCGTGGTGGTGGTCGGGTAGATGTCCAGGGTCATCGAGAGGCTTCCGGTGACCGGAAGGAACATCGATTCGTCGCGCTTGCCCCAATACTTCACCAGGGCGATATTCGGATGTGCGACGGCAGTGCCCTCGTCGCGGATCCGGGGTGCGGCCGCATCTGCTGCTGGCATGAATGTCATTGGCGGGTATCCGGTTTCGCGTGAGATCGGGAAATTGTCATGGCCGCACCGCCCGGGTCGGGACGAGCCAGGTGCGTACCGCGCCCGCCCGCCGCAGCGCCTCGCTCACCCGTGCCGCGTCCCCGGTTTCGGCGAGCGCGATGACGCAGCCGCCGAGGCCGCCGCCGGTGAGTTTCGCGCCGAGCGATCCGGCGTCGTGCGCCGCGGCGACCAGGGCGTCGATTTCGGGTGTGCTGACGCCGAGTTCGCCGAGGATGCATTGGAATTCGCGCAGCGCCTTGCCGAGCGAGGCCGCGCGCCCCGCCGCCAGATCCGCCGCGGCGGACCAGGTCAGGTCCGCCGCGCGCTCCAGCAATCGCTGCGCGGCGAGCCGGTCGCCGTCCAGCCTGCGACGCACGGCGGCGACCGCGCGCTGGGTGGCGCCCGACGTTCCGGTGTCGGCGAGCACCAGTTTGGCGTCCAGGCCGATCTCCAGCGCGCGAGTCGCGCCCGCGTGGAACCAGATGGGCGCGTTCGCGAGTACGGTGCTGGCATCGACGCCGCTGGCCCTGCCATGCGCGAATTGTTCGCCGCACTGCACCAATTCGTAGAGCGATGCGGCGTCGAGGGTCCGGCCGTGCAGATCGGCGACCGCACGCACCGCCGCCCCGGCGCAGGCGGCGCTCGAGCCGAGACCGCGGGCGGGCGGAATCGCGCAATCGACGGTGACCTCGACGGTCTCGTCGCCGATTCCCCACCGCCGCAATGCTTCTCCCACCGCGACCTGCGGCCCGGACAGCGTCTGGGCCGCGGCGGGCGCATTGCCGGCGATGAAGCGGAAGCGCCAGCCCTCGGGCGATGTCCCGATATCGACGGTGGGCGCCTCTCCCGGATCGCTCACCCGGGCCGCCGCGCGCACCGCCAGGGTCGGCAGCGGAAACGCGATGGCGGGCGTGCCGTGCACAACGGTGTGTTCGCCGAGCAGGATCGCCTTGCCGTGCGCGCCACCGGCGCCGACACCGGCGACCGGATGTCCGCTCTCGCGAACACCGTTACTGTTCACGTCGATTCACCTCCATACTCGGGCAGGTTCCGGCGTCGCGTCCCGCGCTGCGATGCGACGGCGGATCGGGTTCACCCGCACGGCGCGCTGACACGCCGCGATGGACAACCCACTTGGATTCTGTTGCGAGCGCGCGTACTTCATCAATCGGACGTGGCCGAACTCACCGCAGGCGCCGTCGGCGGCGATGGGTCACGGCCGCTCGGCCGAACGGCGGAAAACGTTCTCCCGCAGCCGGATTCGCGCCGAAGCGCCGAGGGGTGACGGGAAGAAGGCGGGCACCCGCTCGGCATAGGCGCGGTAGGCCGCACCGAAGCGCGCGACGAGATCGCGCTCCTCCAGGAAGGTGCCGAGCAGGATGTAGCCGGTCAGCCCGAGCGCCCACAGCAGATGCCCGGCCGTGAACACGCTCGCACACCAGAAGCTGAGCAGCAGGCCCGTCATCAGCGGGTGCCGCACCAGCCGGTACGGTCCGTGCACCTGCAGCCGGTCGGCGGTGGCGTCGGGCACCCGGGTCACGTACTGGCGGTAGGCCTGACGGATCCCGAGCAGGTGAAAGTGATCCAGCAGCAGGGTCGCCGCGTAGACCAGCACGAAACCCAGCCAGAACCCGACGTCCAGTACCGTCCCGACCACACCGTCGGCCGACCAGATCCGGTGTGGCAGCGGCTGCCAGCCGAGGCACAGCAGCCACACGGCCAGACAGGTCATCACGATGTAGCCGGTGCGTTCGAGGGCATCGGGCAGCCGGCGGGTGATGAACGCCTTCACCGAGGGCCGGGCCATGACCGAATGTTGCATGCCGAACAGCGCGAGCAGCAGCACATCGATGACGACCGCCGGACCGGTCGACAGATGCGGCCCCCTGTCGATCGTCTTCGGCAGCCACCAACCCCCGGCGAACAGCAGGAACAGCGGAACGGTTATCCCGGCGAAGCCGTATACGGCGAAGGCGACCAGGAACGGGACGAGCCGGCGGCGGTCCGTCAGCACGTCCCGGGCCTGATGTTGTGCGGTGGTCAGATCCATGCGAACCACGGCAGGTACCGGGCGCGGACGGTACCCTCCTCGATGCGCTTTTCCAACTTGGCCTTCCAGCGCTCGCCGTAGGACGCGTCGAGGAAGCCGCCCGGCAACGCGACGCGCCATGCCGAGTTGATCGTCATCCAGTAGGGCACGACGACACCCGCGTCGACCTGCCGCATGAAGTCGAGCTTCTCGGGGATCTGGCTCCAGTGCACGCCCGGGTAGCGGTGGTGCACGCTGTGGTAGCCCTGGTTGAAGATGAAGAAGTTGAGGATGTTGCCCGCCGTGTTCAGCGATTTGCTCGGGTCGTCCTCGTAGCCCCTGGCCGGGGCGTGGGTCAGCCAGGCGAAGTAGCCGGAGTTCACCTGGGTGATGAGGAACGGCACGAACCAGAAGAGCAGGAACCGCTCCCAGCCCGCCACGTAGCAGATGCCGACCGCCACCGCGAGCGTCAGCGTGAGGTCGATGATGAACTGGTAGCGGCGTTTACGCCGGTTGTCCGACGGGTTCGCGGCGAAGATCATCCGAACGGTGTGGCTCTTGACGACCGTGCCGTACCGGAACCAGTACCAGACGGCGCGCAGCCCGGAGTCGCGTCCCTCGGTGGAGGTGACGTCGCCGGGTCCGTCGTTGAAGCGGTGATGGTTGAGCACGTGCACCTCGCGCATCTCCGCCGCCGTCAAAGTGGCGGGCAGACAGCACATGACGTCGACGACACGGTTCATCCGCCGCGATACGAACAGCGGCCGGTGCGTATGCATGTGCAGCACGCCGATGGTGAGCGAGAAATTCGCCAGCGTCAGCAGGATGATCAGCGGCACCGCCAGGTACCACTCGGTGGCGGCGGGCACGAACAGACCGAAGGCCAGCAGCGCGAGCCAGCCGACGATATGCAGCAGCGGGCCGATATTCGCCGGATGCTCCAGCTTGAACACCCTGCGGCTGAACGGGATTGCTTCCGACGACGCGGCGGGCGTCTTGTCGCCGGGACGGATCGGCGCGGTGGTCATGGGCGATCTCCTAATGTGATGGTGACAAGAATTCGGGGTGACGCATCGGTCACTAGGGCACCGTCCTTTCTGCGGGGTTCTTCGAAGGAGTCGGAAGTCGTTGTCCTGCACGATCTTCCGTGGTCATCGGCTCGAGTGCGGCGAGTTGGAATCGCTCGGCGAGCGCCAGCATCTCCTGGGCCCCGCGCGGTGGCAGCCGCTCCAGGGCGCCGAAGGCCAGGTGATCGGCGATCATCATGGTGCGGATATCGGCGTCGGGCAGTTTGCCGGTGAGCGGCGCCTCCGGCAGCCCACGCACGAGCGCGAACGTGGTGTCCACGATCAGCGGCATCACCGCGGGCGCGAGCGCGCCGGGATCGACCGCACCGAACACTCCCGCCTGTTCCGGTCCCGCGCCGAGTTCGGGCGCGGTGTCGAGCACCCGGTGGATCGCACCGTCGGCGCAGCGCCGTACCCGATGCAACATCCTGGTCCAGTAGGCGGGCGACCAGGCGGCCAGCGCGGCCGCGGCGACCGGCCGCCGGTACGGCACCGGAGCCCCGACCGCGGTGCACAGGAACGCCGATGTCGTGATGGTCATATACGCCATCGCCGCCCGCGCGCCGCGGCTCGGCGTGCGCCTGCCCAACCGGGCCAGCAGGGCGAAGCCGCCCAGTGCGGGCGCGAGCAGTTGCAGCATCACCGTCCTGGTGAGCTCCGCGCGGTCGGCGACGCCGTATATCTCCAACTCACCGTCTCGCAGGTCGTTCGCCGATTGGGCGATGACGCCGACGCATGCGGTCAGCTCGCTGAGATCGGCCTCGGTGAAGGCGCCCGCGGCGACCAGCGAGCACGCGTAATGCGTCACCCGCCCGAGCACGCCCTCGCTGTAGACCACCCGGGACAGCGGCGTTTCGAGGTTGCGCGCCATCACCCGCCCGATATCGAGCAGCATCGCGCCGACCCGGTCGCGTGCCGCGGCGGGCAGCGCCGAAACGAGCGCGCGGACGTCGTCGACCCGCTCGGCCAGCACCAGGTCCACGGCCTCGCTGTCGCGCACCGCGACACCATCCGGCGGCGGTGGCGGTGTTTCCGTTGCGCCGCTCAGGTATTCGGCGGCGGTGCGGACGGCGCTGCTGGCCAGCGGACGGTCGATGAGGTCCTCGTACGCGTCGAGCACACGGCAGGACAGCAGGGCCGCGGTGGCCTCCGCGCGCAGATCCGGCGGGAGGAATCCGATCGCGATGCCCATATTCCTGGCCGCCGGGATCAGCGCGAGCCGAGCCAGCTCTCCGGGCGATCCGGCGGCCCGCAGCGCGGCGAGGTCGGGTGCGCGGCGCAGGTCGCGCAGGCCGCTGACGAGTATGCGGAACCGGTTCATCGGGTGATCACCTGCTGCGCCAGGTCGCATAGATCATCGCGCGCCGGGGTCGGCGGGAATACGTCCAGTGCCCGGCAGGCCGTCTCGACGGCGCGGACCGCGGCATCGCGCGCCGCGCCCATCGCCCCGCTGCGAACCAGGTCGGCCTGTAGCTCGGCGCTGGAAGTCGCTGCGGAGAGCCACATTTCGCGGGCGTCGGGTCTGATGGCGAGCCATTCGATCACCGGCCAGGTCGGCACCCGGCGGTCCAGATCGCCGCAGGCCTCCTTGCCGAGCGCCGGATCGCCCTCGACATCGCGCACATCGTCCATGATCTGGAAGGCGAGGGCGAACTGTTCGGCGTATTCCATCAGCGTGCGCAGCCGATCATGGTCGACGCCGCCCGCCGTGCCGCCGTACGAGCAGGCCAGCCGGAACAGCGTGCCGGTCTTCGCGGCCGCGACGAGTTCGTAATGGCGGCGCAGGGTGACATCGTCGACCTCGGGCGCCATCGTCTCGACGAGCTGCCCGGCCGACAGGTCCGAAATCCGGTCCAGATAGGTGACGCCGGGCGCCTCGCCGAGGCGCGCGCACACCACCGGATTGTCCGCGAGCACCCGCGCGACGACCTGTAATGCGGTTCCCGCCATGTGGAATCCGGCCCGCGCCGCGGTGCGGACACCGAATTCGGCTGGCACCGAAGGGGAATCGCGGCGCAGCAGCGAGCCATCACAGATATCGTCGTGTACCAGCGATGATTCGTGGAACATCTCCATCGCACAGGCCAGGTCGATCGCGTCGGACCGGGGTACCGCGACCGCCGAGGGCAGCAGGCGGTGACAGTCCAGGACGAGGCGGGCGCGGACGCGTTTGCCGGGGGCGGCCAGGATGTGCCGGTAGATGGCGTCGAAATCTCCTCCGGTGAGGAGGATTTCGTGCAACCGGTCGGTGATGGCGGACGGTTGGAAGATCTCGGCGGCGGGTAGTTGCCCGTTCGGCGCGGTGGTGCGGATGGGGCCGCCGGCAACAGTTTGCGCGGTGCTGGACCGTCCGGACCGGGCTGCCACCAGGCGAGCGTTCTGACGGTGTCCTGGCGATAACGTGGAATCGTCCATGGCGGTGAGCTCCTTTGGCGTGATCACGGTGGCCGAGTCGGGCGCGCGGCGGGCAGCGATAAGCCCGGCGGGCGTTGGTTTGGATTCGAGGTGACCCTCCGGTGGCCGACCGCGCTGTCGGTACCGTGACGCCGGTCCAGCTCGAAGGCCTCGATCAAGTCGATGGCTTGGTCGGCGTTCGTAAATCACATGGCAGCAACAACATTCACTTTACAACAAAACTATTTCATATGGCAGCAACAAGTTTCACAAGCACGCTGCAAGTATTAACGAGATGAATACGCCCCCTCGCGATGTAATCTTCGACGGAAGGTCGGATCGGCGGTTGTGCAATCTGCCTGATCGTCAACGATTCCGGAGTCACCGCGATGGTATCGCGGAATCCCGCCCGTCGCCCAGCTGGTCAAGCCGAATCAACGGAATCGTCGGCAGCGCGGCTACCTCTGTGCCTCGGTGGCGGTAGGTCGAATTGTCCACGCGTCACCAACGATTCCAAACATCATCGCCTCCCAGCGTGAATCGGGCAGCCGTCTAGCTGACTAGACTAGCTCCGAAACTCGTTGCCGTAAATAATGATTCGGTTGTGACTTCGAGTCAAGTATGCGGGGTTCCGATAGTGACACAGCCTAAGCCCGCGGTGGGACGGAGCCGTCTTCTCAGACTTCTCGCCACCGCGGTTCACGGGTACGGGTATTCCGTTGTCATGCATACAGGTATCACATTCTCGTCAGATCGGCGACAGTTACGGATCATCGAATGATGGTTGTTTCCATCATGTTTCCGGGGCCTGACGGGATCATCGGACGACCGCCTGCACGGTGGGGTTCGGCGACGCCATCGTTCCGGGCCGCCGCACCGGCACCCCGATTGACGTGCTCGAATCCATCGGCGGCACAGCGTCTTTCACAAAAGATGCCGATACCGCCGGTATCTGCAAGTATCATCTCGCGAGGGCGTCTCGCGGCACGGATAGCGAGAGAGGTTGAGCCGCACGGAAATCGCGAGCGCCTGAGTTCGACGCGACTTCAGCGGAGGTGTCGAGTATCCCGAAGGCTTCTGGAAGTCCTTGCCGGACAATGACGGTGACAGCATCGAGATCACCGCCGCTGTCTATGCCTTGACGTATCATCGATACTGTTCCGAACGTGCCCGAGTGAATATACTTGCGCGCCCGGACTTTCCGAATCTTCGCCGGGATTTTCGAGCAGAATTATTCGGTATATCCGCGAAATCCGCTGCCCGCGATCACTTCACCGCTCCGCATTCGCATCGGTGCGGTTCGTCGCGATCGTTGTGCGCGGCAATAGGCGTACCTCCGCATTTAGGAGGCTCTCGGCCCCGAAACTCCCTCCTCGCCTAGGATCTTCGCAACATTGCGGCAAGAGAGGACACCGGATGCGAACCGGCCTATTGGACCGACTCGGCACACTCGTGCTGCGATTCCGTTACGTGGTGGTGGCGATCTGGTTGCTCGCGGCGGGAATACTGAATCTGGCCGTGCCGCAACTGGAATCGACGGTCTTCGACCACTCCACCCCGATGATTCCGCGGGATACGCCCGCCGCCCGGGTGCTGCTGGAGATGGGTAAGCAGTTCCACGAGTCCACCGGATCCGGCACCGCCTACCTGGTGCTCACCCGCACCGATCCGCTCACCGACACCGACCACGCCTACTTCGACAAGGTCGTCGCGGCGCTCGACGCCGACCGAGGGCACGTCGAATCCGTGATGGATCTGTGGTCGTCCCCGGTCACCGCCGGATCGGTCGTCAGCGCCGATAAGAAGGCGGTGTACGCGCAGATCCGGCTGGCGGGCGATACCGGAACCACTCAGGCCGCCCGCTCGCTCGACGCGGCGCGCGCCGCGGTGGCGTCGGTGCCGCGCCCCGCCGGTCTGTCGGCCGACATCACCGGGCCGACACCGACATTCGCCGACGAACTCGACGGAATCCATCACGCGCTCGCCATCATCACCCTGCTGACCGTCGGGCTCATCACCGTGCTGCTGATGGTGACCTACCGATCGCTGTCAACCGCCATGGTCGCCCTGCTCACCATCGGGCTCGCGCTCGGCACCGCGCGACCACTCGTCTCGCTGCTCGGCGCCAACGGACTGCCGACATCGATCTTCTCGGTGGCGCTGCTGTCGGCGATGATCCTCGGTGCGGGAACCGATTACGCGATCTTCCTGATCAGCCGCTACCACGAGGGCAGGCGCGGTGCGCTGCCCCCGCGCGAGGCATACCGGGCCGCCTACCGCCGCATCATGCCGATCATCCTCGCCTCCGGCCTCATCGTCGCGCTCACCTGCGCGGCGATGACGGTCACCCGGATCGGGGTCTTCCGCACCATCGGCATCCCCTGCTCGGTCGGCGTGCTCGTCACCATGGTCGCGGCGATGACGCTGACGCCCGCGCTGCTGATGATCGCCGCCGATCGCGGTCTCGCCGAACCCACCGGCCGCGGCACCGCGGGGTACTGGCAGCGACTGGCCGACGCAATCACCGCCCATCCCGCCCGGATGCTCGCCGCATCGCTCGCCGTGATCGCCGTCCTCGCCGCGATCGCGCCGACGCTGGCCATCAGCTACGACGAACGCGCGACCCAGCCGTCCGGCACGCCGAGCAATCGCGGATATGCCGCCGCAGCAGCGCATTTCCCCGCCAACGAACTGCTGCCGACCTTCGTGCTGATCCGGTCCGACCACGATATGCGCACCTCCCGCGACTACGCCGCGATCGAAACGCTCGCCACCGAGATCTCCCGGCTGCCCGGCGTCGCCTCGGTCCGGTCGGTCTCCCGGCCGCTCGGCGTCCCGATCCCGGAGGCGGCGGTCACCACGCAGATCGGCATGGTGAGCGACCGACTCGGTTCGGCCGCAAGCCAACTCGCCGCGGCGCGACCGCAGGTGCAGCAATTGTCCGGCGGCGTAACGCAATTGAACGACGGCGCGCAGGCGCTCGCCACCGGCCTCGGCGGTCTCGCGGCCGGTTCCGCGCAGGCCGGGCAGGGTTCGGCACAACTCGTCGACGGATCGCGCACCCTGGCGGGCGGTATCGACCGTCTCGCCGCGGGCGCGGCCGACCTCGACTCCGGGGCCCAACGCCTGCGCGCGGGCAGTGCCGAACTGGCCAATGGCGTGGATGCGGCACTGGCTCCGGTCCAGGGTCCGCTGTCCGCCATCGACGGCCTGCGGGCGCTCGTCGCGGGCGATCCGCACTGCGCGACAACGCCGTTGTGCGCCGCCGCCCAGGCCGCGCTCGCCGCCTTCGACAGCAGTTCGGTCGGCGCCGCCGTCGGTGAGCTCGGCCGCCTGCGCGACGGCGTGCACGCGCTGTCCGACGGCCACGCCCAGCTGGCGGACGGAATCGCCCAGCTGCGAGCGGGAATCGGTACCGCACAGACGGGTTCGGCGGCGCTCGCCGACGGTCAGGCCCGGCTGAACCGGGGCATCGGCGATCTCGGCGCAGGCATCGGCCAGGCCAGAACCGGCGCCGACGCCCTGGCCACCGGAACGGGCCAGGTGCGCGACGGCGTCACCCAGATGACCCAGGTATACGACCAACTGCCCGCCGGACTCGATCAGGCCGTCGGCTATCTGAGCGAACTGCGCGACAATCAGACCATCGCGCCGGATGCGGGCGGCTTCAACCTCCCCAGTTCGCCATGAGCAACCAGGATTTGGCCGTCGCGTCCAAGTACTACCTCTCCCCCGACGGACATTCCGCGCGAATGATCGTGATCGGCAAGGCGAATGCGTTCAGCGCCGAGGGCATGGGGCTGGCACAGCGGGTGACCGATGCCGCGCGAGCCGCGGCCGGACGTACCCCGCTGTCCACCGCGACGATCGAAACCACCGGTCTCGCAGCCACTTACGCCGATCTGCGGACCATGTCCATCCGCGACCTGGCGACCATCGTCGCGGCGGCATCGGTGCTCATCCTGCTGGTGCTCGCGGTGGTGCTGCGCAGCCTGGTCGCGCCGCTGTACGTCTTCGGGACCGTGCTGCTGTCCTATCTGGCGGCGCTGGGGCTCAGCGTGCTGCTGTGGCAGCACCTGCTGGACAAACCGCTGCACTGGACGGTGCCATCGATGTCGTTCATCGCGCTCACCGCGGTCGGCGCCGACTACAACCTGCTGCTGATGTCGCGGGTGCGCGACGAGCTGCGCGCCGCGCCCGATGCGGGCCTGCGGGCGGCCGTCGCCAGGGCGCTCACCCGCACCGGTGGTGTAATCACCACGGCCGGAATCGTTTTCGCGCTCACCATGGTGGCGCTGATGTTCTCCGACATCACCAATATCGCCCAGATCGGTTTCACCATCGCGATCGGGCTGCTACTGGACACGCTCGTGGTGCGCACGGTCACCATCCCGGCGATCGCGCTGCTGATCGGACGGTGGAACTGGTGGCCGGGCCGGATTTCGAATAATCCGGCCGAACCACAAATTCAGGACTCGTGTTCCGGAACATTCCGATGAATTCCTCCCAGGATTTTCACAGATTCCGGTAATTGCACAGTGGCTTCCCAACAAATGGGGAATTCGATGGAAATGGGGAATTGGGGAATCGCGCGTCGTCGGTCCTATCGTTTTCCGGTGGCCGGTGCGGAAATATTCGCCGGTCACGCGAATTCAGGGAGGTACCCCGATGAAACCCCAAAGACCGCTGACCATATGCGCGGCGCTGGCGATCGTCGCCGCGCTCGGCGGGACCGCATACGCCGATGACGACAGCGAAGCCCTCGAGGCCACCGGCGCAACCGCCGAATCGGTTTCGGCGGGCCCGAGCCTCTTCGCCAACTGCACCATCGGCGGCAGCACCGGCGCGGTGGTCTCGACCGGCTCGGAAGCCGAGCCGTGGGTCGCGGTCAACCCGCGACACCCGCGGCGCACCATCGCGTCCTACCAGCAGGACCGCTGGTCGGCGGCGGGCGGCTCGCACGGCCTCGGCACCAGCTACAGCCACGACGGCAAGCATTTCACCAAGGGGGTACTGCCGTTCGACTCCTGCGCGGGCGGCGCCGACCACGGCCTGAAATACGAACGGGCATCCGATGTTTGGGTCAGCTACGGCCCGGACGGGGTGGCCTACTCCAGCGGCCTGGTGTTCAACGTCAGCGATCCGAGCACCGGCGTCGTCGCGGCGACCTCATCCGACGACGGCAAGACCTGGGAGAACATCCAGCCGCTCATCCAGGACACCCAGGCCGAATTCGGCAACGACAAGAATTCGGTGACCGCCGACCCGAACCACGAGGGCTACGCCTACCAGGTATGGGACCGGCTCGACCAGACCGCGACCACGCTGAACGGCCCCGCGTTCATCTCGATCACCACCGACCACGGCAAGACCTGGAGCAAACCGGCGGTCTTCGTCGATACCGGCGTAACGCCCAATACGCAAACCATCGGCAACATCATCGTCGCGGATGCCAACAACGACGTCCTCTACGACTTCTTCGACTGGATCACCTACACCGACGCGACCGGAAGCAGGACCTCCGACGTGCACTTCGCCTTCGTCAAGTCGACCGATCAGGGCCAGACCTGGAGCAAGCCGACCGCGATCGCCCCGGATACCTCGGTCCCCGAGGTGGATCCGAACGCGCCGACCGACACCACCAAGGCCCTGCGGGCCGGTGCGAACCTGATCAGCGCGGCGATCGACCCGACGTCGGGCAAGTTGTACGCCACCTATGAGGGCAGCGATTTCAGCGATGGCAAATACGACCAGATCGAGCTGGTCAGCTCGTCCGATGGCGGTGCGACCTGGACCAAACCGATCCTGATGAGTCAGGTGCCCACCGCGCCCGCGTTCACCCCGTCGATCGTGGTGGACGAGGACGGCAATGTGGCCCTCACCTACAAGGATCTGCGCAACCTGAAGCCCGGCGACACCACGACCGTGCCGACCGCCGAGTTCATGCTCACCTTCGGATGCGGCGACGAGGCCACCCCCGGGGAACGGCAGATCTCCCCGGTCTTCGACTGGTTGAAGGCGCCGTACGCGACCTGGGGTCATTTCCTCGGCGACTACGAGGGGCTCGCGGTGGTCGGTCACGGGAAGTTCCGCCCGCTGTTCGCGGTGACCAGCAACGACCCGGCCGATCCGAGTGATGTATTCAGCGGCGTATTCGGGATGAATCCGAAAGGTTCGCCCAAGGAACGGGCCGCCGAACCCAAGTCCGGTCCGTCCGGGCAATATGTGCACGGCCGCCGCGGCCGCGTCTGATTATTGAAATAGCTGGATCGCGGACCCGGTTTCCCTTTGGGGCAACCGGGTCCGCGCTGCTGGATTGTCGAGGGCCGCGATTTTCTGCCGACCGGTCGGTGCGATCTCCGATTAATCGAAATATTCGCACCACAGGTTATTTGTTGACAACCATTCAGAAATATTGGCCGGCCGACAATCCGCCACGTCCTGTTCACGGATAGGTGTGCACCGTGCACTGACCGTCGGAGAACATCGGGTTCGTATCCACCGGCAGGCCCGGATCCGGGTTGACGATGATGTCGAAGTGGTCGGTGATCGAGGCCTCGCAGTTGTCCAGGGCGGGTTCCGGTTGCATGCTCGCCGGTCCCATCCACAGGTCGACGCGGTACTTGTGCTGCTTCCAGTCGCCGCTGCATTCGACGCAGCCGTCCTCCATGATGAAGTACTTCCGCACATTCGCCACGTAGATGATGGTGCCGGGAGCGAACTCGTCCTTGTCGGTGGCAAAGGTGGACGGCCGGTCGTAGGTGCCGAGATCCTCGGTCGCCTGCTGGTGGATCTGCGGATACGAGATGACGGCGGTGCCGTAGTGGCCGTTGCCGTCGTCGTTGTCGTTGTAGCCGTACGAGGTGACGTAGGAGTTGATCGTCTGCGGGTCGGCGTGTGCCGCCGCCAAGGCCGGACCGGCCACCAGGGCCGATGCGGCGACCGCGACCGGCAGCAGGGATCTGAATTTGCACAGCATGATATTTCACCTTCCATGAGGCTGTCTTATGTCGAATTACCAACGCGCCCAGCACTTTTCGTCAGGAGAATGACGATTCTTCCGATGTGGCGACACCTCAGTGATATGCCGGTCGCCCGCGCGCCACAACGGGTTCGCGCACTGGCGACCTCCCCAATTCCGGCTTCGCATCATGCGATGCGTCGGCGATGGCGTGAATCACATCGGAAAGCTTGACAATTGGTGTCAGGTTTTTTCGGAACGATCGAGGTCATGGCAACTCAGTACTACACATCCACCACCCTCGACGGTTTCCTGGCCGACTCGGGCAATTCCCTCGACTGGCTGTTCGAGGTGGATGACGACGGGCGCGCCGAGGAGACCATCGCCGCGTTCGTGCAAGGCGTCGGCGCCATGTGCATGGGCTCGACCACCTACGAATGGATCGCGGCCAACGACGAACCGGACCACTGGGCGAAATGGTATGGCGATCTGCCGTGCTGGGTGTTCACCCACCGCGACCTGCCCGCGATCCCCGGAGCGAATGTGCGGTTCGTCTCCGGCGCCGTCGAACCGGTCCACGCGGAGATGGTGCGGGCGGCAGGCGATAAGAACATCTGGCTGATGGGCGGCGGCGAACTGGTCGGGCTGTTCGCCGACGCCGGACTCCTCGACGAGATCATCGCGAGCATCGCCCCGGTGACCCTCGGCGGCGGCGCCCCGCTGCTGCCGCGCCGTATCCCGTCCTCGCGTATCCGGCTCGAAACCGTCGACAGGATGGGTCAATTCGCGGTGCTCACCTATCGGGTGAAGTAGTCACGCACGAGGCGCGGCTTGCCCATCAGTAGCGTATCGTCTGCCGCGCCTCACCGTCCCGATCATCGCCCTTCGCGAAGTCCCGGCCCTCAAAGGCGTTGTGCCGCATGGCGCAGCCGGATCCGGCATACTTTCGTCTGCCCCCCGGCGGGGCGACCGAATGTGGGGAGAATGATATGCAGGCCTTCCGGCTGGACGAACTCGATGCCGATCGCCACGCGAAAGACGTTGCCTACCTGGAGTTTCTGCGTGAGCGGACCATGTCGGCCGGGCTGTACGGTCTCGATGTCCTCGGCACCGATCCGCAGGGCCCACACACCGAGGACGAGGTGTACATCGTGCTGAGCGGCCGCGCCACGATCACGGTCGGCTCCGAGACCGCCGAGGTAGTTCACGGCAGCGTCGTCTACGTACCGGCGGGCGTCACGCACCGCTTCCACAACATCAGCGAGGACCTGCGGGTGGTGGCCGTCTTCACACCGCCGGAGAGCTGACTGCGCCGAAAGATATTGCGGCTCAGCCTATCCGACAGCCGATCAACCTTCGGGGCTCGACATCGGCGAACCCGTTCCCGCACAACACCATTGCGTCCGCCTATGCTCTGGTAGCTGTGATATCGACGGCAGACCTGTCCCTCGCCCAGCGGCTGGCCGATGCCGCCGACACCATCTCGATGCGGTACTTCGCCGCAGGCGCGGTGGCGACACATTCGAAGGCGGATGGCAGCCCCGTCACCGCGGCCGACCACGCGGTGGAACAGGCCCTACGCGACCGGATCGACGCCGCCCATCCCGGTGACCGGGTCGTCGGCGAGGAATTCGGCGGCCACGGTGACGCGACACGGCGCTGGCTGATCGATCCCATCGACGGCACAGGGAATTTCGCGTCCGGGCGGCGCGAGTGGAGCACCCTCATCGCGGTCGAGGAATACGGCGAGGTGCATACCGGTGTGATCAGCGCGCCCGCGCTCGGTCGCCGCTGGTGGGCATCCCGCACGGAGGGTGCGTGGATCAGCACCTGTCGGGCGGGACAGCTCGGACCGCATCGGCCGCTGACGGTGACGGGAACGCCGACCCTCGACGATGCCACCGTCGCGATCTGGCCGGTTGCCGACTGGGTTCCGCAGGACCGGCTCGACGCGGCCAGCGCGCTGCTCGCTCGATGCGGTGACGGCGGTCCGCTGTCGAAATGGTCTGGTGCCTGCCAGGGGGCGATGCTCGTCGCGGCGGGGCAGGCGGATGTCTTCCTCCATCTCACCGCGGGTCCGTGGGATATCGCCGCGGCAGTGCCGATTGTCGAGGAGGCCGGTGGGCGGTTCAGTGATCTGCGCGGCGGGCGCGATATTTTCGGCGGCGCGGCCGTGTTCACCAACGGGCGGCTGCACATGGCCGTTCTGGAAGTGGTTGGGCGCGAAGGGAACTGACGGGGTTCGTACCGCTGACAGGACAGGATGCGGTGGTGCGCAGGCTATCTCGGCGGCCGGCTGTGGTGTCCGCCGGTTTCGGTGAAGTTGCTGCGTTACGGCTCCGGATGAGCGACCATCATAGTAGTCGTTGTGAGGGAGTTCCGTTATGCGGCAACAGATTATCTCAGGCAGACGTGGTCGGCGGCGCGGGTTCTTGGCGGTCGCGCTGGCGGGACTGATGGTGTCGGCGGCGTCTCTGGCGGCGCCGGCCGGGGCGTGGCCACCGGATCTGACGCCGCGGCAGTTGGCCGGGCAGCGGGTGATCTACTCGTATAAGGGCCTCACTCCGCCGCAGAGCCTGTTCGACGCGATTCGCGAGGGGCGGGCGGCGGGGGTGATCTTCTTCGGGGAGAACATCTCCGGCACCGACCAGATCGCGGGGGTGGTCGCACAGCTGCGGGAGGCGCAGGCGCAGAGCCCGATCCATCAGCCGCTGCTGTTGATGACCGACCAGGAGGGCGGCCGGGTGCGCCGACTGCCCGGCGAACCGGTGCTGTCGGCGAAAAAGGTCGGCGAATCCGCCGACCCGGTGGGCGCGGCCGTCGACGCGGGCACGGGTGCGGGCCGCAACCTGCGCAGTGTCGGCATGAACGTGAATCTCGCCCCGGTACTGGACGTATTCGACACAGCGGGCAACTTCATCGATCGCACGGAACGCTCGTTCAGCGACAATCCCGGCCTGGTCGCCGCGCTCGGGTCGGCGTTCATCGCCGCCCAGCAGGCCACCGGCGTCGCCGCCACCGCCAAACATTTTCCGGGCCTCGGCTCGGCGCCCGCCGGACAGAACACCGACCTCGGTCCCGTTGTCCTGCCGGTGAGTTCGGACAAACTGCACACCGTAGACGAACTCCCCTACCCGGCGGCCACGACCGTCGGCGTCAAAATGGTCATGCTGTCCTGGGCGGTCTACCCTGCCATCGATCCCGACCGCCCTGCCGGATTGTCGCCGACGATCGTGAACCAGGAATTGCGCGACCGCAACGGTTTCCGCGGCGTCACCATCACCGACGCGCTCGAGGCCGGATCGCTCGACGCGTTCGGCACCACCGGTCAGCGGGCGGTGGCCGCCGCCGCGGCGGGCGTCGATCTCATCCTGTGCTCGGCGCGCGACATCAACCAAGGCGATGACGCCGCAACGGCACTCGCCGACGCCTACACCAACGGCACACTCGACCGCACCGCCTTCACCGATGCCGTCGACCGCATCACCGACCTGCGCGCCGGCCTCCCCTGAGTGTCACCGCCGCTGACCCGCGAGCGCCAGACCATCCCGAATCGCCTGCTCCACAGGCGAATACGCGCCGTCCGCGCGGTCGAGCACGCAGGGTTCGCGCAGTAGCAGGGGCGGTTGAGCCATGAACTTCGGGCGGCCAGCGCGATTGCGCTGAGCCGCGTGGATCAGGAACGGATGGCATAGATACACATCGCCTGCCTGTCCGGTGGCGAGCGCGAAGGGCAGATCGGCGTCCGAGTTGTAGAGGTCGATCAGCGGCGGCGCCACCATGGCCAGTCCCTCGTCACCGGGCGGTTGATCGCTCGGGAATCGAATAGGCCAGCCGCCCAAGCTATTCGGCACGACGCGACATCTCGCCACCGATTTTCCGCGGCTCGCGGGCTGTTCGACGCCGACCGGGCGGATATAGAACGGAGTGGTGACAACTCACCTTCTCGATCGCGCACACGCCATCCTCCGCGAAACCCCGGTGGTGGACGGCCACAACGATCTCGCGTGGGCCATGCGAATCCACGCCGGTTACGACCTCGACGCCATCGATCCGGCGGCGGATCAGCGCGCCAGATTCCACACCGATCTCGACCGGCTGCGCGCCGGTGGGGTCGGCGCGCAGTTCTGGTCGGTGTACGTGCCCGGCGATCGGTCCGGGGATCACGCCGTCAGCGCCACCCTCGAACAGATCGATTTCGTCCGGACGCTGACCGAAAGGTTCCCGGAGCGATTGCGATTGGCGTGCACCGCCGACGAGATGGAATCCGCGCGGGCCGCGGGCCGGATCGCCTCGCTGATGGGCGCCGAAGGCGGCCACAGCATCGACTGTTCGCTCGCCACCCTGCGTGCCCTGCACAGTTTGGGCGTCCGGTACATGACGCTCACCCACAACGAGAATGTGCCGTGGGCGGATTCGGCCACCGACGAGCCGAAAGCGGGCGGGCTCACCGCATTCGGCGCGGAGGTGGTGCGGGAGATGAACCGGCTCGGCATGCTGGTGGACCTCTCACACGCCTCTCCCGACACCATGCGCGCCGCCATCGCGATATCCGAAGCACCCGTGATCTTTTCGCACTCGAGCGCACGTGCGCTCTGCGACCACCCGCGCAATATCCCCGACGATGTGCTGGCCACACTGCCCGCCAACGGCGGTATCGCGATGGCCAATTTCGTCGGCTATTTCCTGCTGCCCGCCGGTAAGGAGTGGCAGGAGCGGGCGGATGAATACCTGAGCGCCAACGGTTTTCACTGGCTGGACTGGTCGCGGGAGGCGGCCCGGTGCCGACGGGAATTCGCGGCGGCCAACCCGCGCCCGCCACTCACCGTAGCGACGGTGGCCGACCACATCGATCATCTCCGTGAGATGGTCGGCGTCGACCATATCGGCATCGGCGGCGACTTCGACGGCACCACCTATCTGCCCACCGGACTGGATGACGTCTCCGGCTACCCCAACCTGATCGCCGAACTCCTCCGCCGCGGCTGGTCGGCCACCGATATCGGAAAACTGACCTGGCACAATGCCGTTCGCGTGCTCCGCGCCGCCGAGAACGTCGCCCGCGACCTACGGCGCACCCGCCGCCCCTCCATCGCGACCATCGAACAACTCGACGGAACGACACCGGCCTAGAGCCGAATTTCCGGACAGTGTTCGGCTGCTCTGCCGAACACATCGTCGATCCCGCGACCCCATCGACGCTCAGCGTGCGAGGCCGATCGCGAATTACCTTGTCAATCGGCATATTCGCGGACATCGGAAATGAGTGGCGGCGGCACGTCGGGCGCGGATACGTTGCGGTGATGGCGGAAATCCACGGGCACTGCGCCGAGCGATTCGGCGGGGTTGCGGAGGTGTTGGCGGCGTCGTTGGACGGTGTCGATGTCGGGGCGTCGGCGGCGGTGTTCGTCGACGGCGAAGCGGTGGTGGACATTTGGGGCGGGTACACGGATGCGGGGCGCACGGTCGCGTGGGAGCGGGACACGATCGTCAATGTGTGGTCGACGACGAAGACGATGGTGGCGTTGTGCGCGCTGATCCTGGCCGATCGCGGCGTGCTCGAGCTGGACGCGCCGGTCGCCGTCTATTGGCCGGAGTTCGCGGCCGCCGGGAAGCGGGACGTGCTGGTGCGGCATCTGCTCGGACATACTGCGGGCCTTCCGGTTTGGGACCGTCCGGTGACGGCCGCCGATCTTTACCGGTGGCCGGAGATGACGGCGCGACTGGCCGCGCAGGCGCCGCTGTGGGAGCCGGGTGGTGCGGGCGGATACCACTCGATCACCTTCGGTTATCTGATCGGTGAGGTGATCGCTCGGGTGAGCGGCCGCAGCATCGGCGCGTTCTTCGCCGAGGAGGTGGCCGGTCCGCTCGGCGCCGACTTCCACATCGGGTTGGCCGCCGAGCACGATCATCGCGTCGCGAGCCTGGTCCCAGCGCCGGACGGCGACCGGCCGGACGGATTCCCGGTCGGGGTATCCGATGCCAACACTCCCGCATGGCGCCGCGCCGAAATACCCGCCATCAACGGGCACGGCAACGCGCGTTCGGTGGCGGCGGTGCAGTCGATCCTGGTCTGCGGCGGCGCGGCGGGCGGCGTCCGGCTGCTGTCGCGGGCCGGGTGCGAGCGGGTCTTCGAGGAGCAGTACCGCGGCGTCGATCGCATACTGAAGCAGCCGATCCGCTGGGGCTTGGGCTATCGGCTGGAGAACCGTACCTGCTCCTGGGGCGGCTGGGGTGGATCGTTGGTATTCAACGACTTCGACCACCGGATGACCGTCTCCTACGTGATGAATCAGGTGCTGTGGAACGACTACGACCGTGCGCTGAACATCCTGATGGCCGCCTACGCGGCGGTCAGCGCGTAGCTGGCCGCCGCGTCCCGATCAGGCAGAACCCGGCGGCGGCGACGCGACTCGGAGAACCCAATTCGGTTTCAGGCCAACGGATCCGCACCGAGCGTTCGGGTCCCGTTCGCCGCGGAGAGCCGCACGGCGTCGAACCCTTCCACCACCATCGCGCGCTCGTAATCGCCCAGCGCGCAAGACAGTTCGCGCCCGCCCGCCGCCTCGGTCAAGGCGGCCGCGAGCTCCGCGGCATCCCGCAGCGCGATATTCGCACCGGCCCCGGCCGCCGGGCTCATGGCATGGATCGCGTCGCCGAGCACCGTCACGTTCGAAGTCGGCCACGGCGCGATAGGCACGGCCTGGCGCACGGCGATCGGATAAATCGTTGCGTCAGACCATCTTTCGATCAGCGAGCGAACGAACGGATGCCAACCGGCGAGCTGACCGAGCACCAGTTGACGCAGCTCCGCGCCCGAGGCCGCACGTAGGTCCCGATCAGAGCACCCGAGCCGGTCCAGGCGGCGGCCGAACAACGCCGCGAGGCTGTCCCCGACCGGTTCGAGCGCGACCTCGGGCGCCAGCCGGGCCGCGGCCGTCCGCGGCGGTTCACGGTATTCCACGGGTGCGATGCCGACGAACCGATGATCCGGTCCGACAACCGAATTGAAGACAGCGGACATCGCCGACGGCAGCGCGCGACGCATCTCCCCGGTCAGCGGAACCCGCCCGTAGATCAGGCGGATCCCGGAATCGACGACCCGCGCGTGCGGCAACCGCTGTGCGCGGATCACCGACCCGACCCCGTCGGCGCCCACCAACACCGTGCCTTCGGCGATACCGCCGTCGGCGAACCGCGCGACGACGGCGGCTCCGTCGTATTCGTAACCGACGCACCGGCGTCCGAATTGCACGACCTGGTCGAGTCCGGTGAACAGGATCCGCCGCAGCAGCTCCCGGTCGATCACGGTGTGCGCGGGCATCGTATCCCCGTCCAGCGCCGCATCATCCAGTGCGAACACACCGGTCGGCCGCAGCAGCTCGTCGAAACCGCTCACCCTCGGCGCCGGACGTCCCGCCACGGCCGCGATGAGCGAGAACAGCCGCGGTGGCAGGGTTTTCTTCAGCGCCCGCCGACCGCGCGCATCGATGTGCAGCCGATGCCCCTGCGCACGCGCGGTCAGGGAAGTATCGCGCTCGTAGACCGCGACATCGATCCCGCTGCGGCGCAGCCCCTGCGCCAGGCAAAGCCCACCGAGCCCCGCCCCGATGACGATGACACGCGAAACACTTGATTCGAGCCTGTTCAAGACATACCTCACCGAAGTCGCAAGTGATTCACACCTTCTCGATGCCACCCGGCATCGAGAAACCGATCGGTGAGGCCGAAGCCCATGAGCGCGGACGCTCCGGTGAGAAGACTCCCTACCCTACATCGGATGACGAACCGTCGTCAGAATTGTTTTGTCACCGCACCTTTTTCATCGAGGAAGACGATGGAGGGGGTGCCGTCCATCGCCACCCGGAGCTGGATTCGGGGGCGGCCCTGGGGGTCGCAGAGGGTGAGCCCGGCGCCTTCCTCGCTGTAGGCGTAGAGACGAACGCCCAGCGGGTGTTTCGCTTGCTCGATCGGCGCTGTCGGATCACCGAAGTGGTTCATGCTCAGCGAGGCGGCGCCTCGTTTACCTTCCCATGCGGCTTCCAAATGGAGCGCATCGCCGTTCGGATAGTCGAGCGCGAAGGTGGCGTTGTCGCTCGATACGCTGATACCGCCTTTCTCGTCGCCGTTCTCGTCGTTGAACACCATGCACGAGCCGACCGAACCGTGCCGCGCCTCCGGCGGATATGTCTTGCCGCCGAGGATGATCGGCGGTTTGCGCGACTCGAACAGGAACCGCTGCTTACCCCGGTTGTCGACGATCTTGAACGAGCCTGTCGCGGTGGGGATATCCGGATCCGCCTCGGCGATCTTCCCGGCGATGAATCCCGCACCCGCGCCGGCGGCCGCCGCGGCGGAGCCGACGATGACCGAACGCCGGTTCACCGCACGATCTTTCGTATTCTCTGTCTCCACCGCCCCGATCATATTGGCACGCTTGCGAATCACCGCCCGACGCGGATTGCCGGAAATTGTCTCGGATCCGTGCAAGCCACCACAGTTGAGGCTACCGCGGGGCGTACCGGTTGGCCGGTTCCGGGTCGGCGTGAATCCACGTGCGCAGCAATAACTGTCGCGAGTCACCCCGAAACTCGGTCCAGCCGCGCAGCAGTGCGAGATTGTCGAATATCGCGAGCTCGCCCGCGCGCAGTCGTCCCCCGACCCGGATCGACGGCCTGGACAGCACCGAGTCGAGCCCGTCGAGCGCGGACACCTGAGCATCCGTCAACGGCGGAATCCGATGTCGCCGGTGGCCCGCTTCGATGAGGTCGCGCCGGTAGGCGATGGCGGGCCGCCCGTTCTGGGTGAACAGGATCGGTTTGCGCACCGTCGACAGCTCGCCGAGACGTTGATCACCGTTGCGGTCGAAGTGGAACGGGCGGCGCAGCGCGCCGATCAGCCCCGGCGCCGATTCCGCGACGATATCGTCGAGGTGCACCAGCACGCACCCGCTTTTGGACGGCCGAACACACAGCAGCGCAACATAATCCGGTGTCGGCCGCGGTCCATCGGCGGCATCGGTGGCCAACCGGTGCCCGCATTCCGGCCGACCGATCTCCGCGATCAGGTCGCCATCGCGGTTGTGCGGCCGCGGACGACCCAGCAGGCCCGTCACACACATCAGCGCGGGCACCGTGATCGCCGTCGGCACGCCGGTCAGCACGACGACGCCCGGCTTGCGGTGCACATATCGCTCGAGCAGGCCGGTGAGCTCCGCGCGGGCCCGTTCCGCGACACCGAAGTCGACGGGATGGCGCATCAGCCGAGCCAACGACGGCGGTATCCCGACCCGGCAGTCGTCGAAGCCGTCCGCCACCGCGCCCACCAATGCGACACTGTCGCGCAACACCATTCGCCACCTCGGTCACCATCGGCGCGAGACCTCTTCTCGGACAACGGAACTATGCCGAGATTCCGCGACGGGGTCGAAGGTTTACCTCAGGACGCAAACCTTCCCGCATCCGAGACGCCGGACTGTGAGGTGAGCAGATCGAGGCCGAGCCGGGTGCACCCGTGCCACACGGCTTTTCCGTCGCGGTAGGAGGCGATGAGCCCGGCCTGCCGCAGCGTCTTCGCCTGCCGGGACGCGGCCGCGATGGTGGTCGACAATTCCTTCGCGAGATCGGTGGTGGTCTGTTCGCGGGTGAGCGAGCGCAGCGCCTGCGCCCGGGTCGCGCCGAGCAGGGCGGTGAGCGGGTCGTCGCGGGATTCGGGCGCACCGAGCAGCGGCAGCGGAGTGAGCGCCGGATAGATCAGCACGAGGGGTTCGCCGGGTTTGTAGTCGATCAACGGATGGCCGGTCCACACCAGCGCTGGTTGCAGAGTTATCCCGTTGCCCGCCAGGGTGATTTCGATATCGCGGGGAAAGTCGGCCTCCAGGGTCGTGCCGGAGAAACGGATCGCCGGGCTGAGGCCGGTCAGCGTGGCGTGCAGCCCGTGTCTGGCGAGTGTTCGCGCGCGCCAGGCGATTTCGGCATAGAAACCGGCGCGCAGGCTCTCCCAGCGGTTGGCCAGGATGGCGCCGTACGCCTGCACCAACCCCTGTTCCAGCGTCTGCCACGCCTCGCCGTCCTTCTCGGCGAGCCTGCGTAGCCACGGCGTGCGCGGACGGTCGAGCGAGCACATCCGCTCGAGTTCGGACACCACCTCCGCGCGCGGCGTGGACAGCACCCGCTCGACCCCTTCCGCCAGCGTGGAATCGGGCGGATCGAGGAAGAACGGGCCCGCACCCTTGGGCGACACCAGATGCGTGAGCAGCCGCGCCTGATTCGGCAGCGTATGCGCCATCCGCTGGCGCCACGGCCCGAACACCGGATCCGGATCCCGGCGCTGCAACATCTGCATCGCGTAGGTCAGCTCGGCGAGCGGCGCCGGATGTTCGGCGAACGACACCCGCAACAGATCATCGACGGTGCAGCGAACCCGCAACATCGAGCCAGTCTAGCGTCGACCTGCTCGAACCAGCCCGTCCGGCAACGTAATTCGCTACTTCCCGACCTTCCCGGACATATCGTACTGCTGATACAGCTGCGCGGCGTTGTCCTTGGTCACCTGGGTGGTCGGCAGCACCTGCTTCTTCTCCACCGCCTGGTTGTGCATGAGCTTCTCCACGGTCTCGGCCGCCTGTTCGGCACAGGTCGGGTAGACGAAAGTGGTGAGCAGCTGGCCGTTCTGGACCGCGCGAATACCGCCGGTCGGGATGGCGAGGCCGTCGATGCCGATGGCCGGGATGGTCTTACCGGCGCCCTGTATGGCCAGCTCCGCGCCGAGCGCCATATCGTCGTTCTGCGCGTACACCAGGTCGATCTTGTCGCCCTTCGCCAGCCACTGCTGCATGGTCGCGGTGGCATTGGCCTTGAGCCACTTGGCTTCCTGCTGTTCGATGATGGTGATGTTGTGGCCGTCCACCGCGTCGCGGAAGCCCTTGTCGCGATCGACCTGCGGCTGATCGGACAGGATGCCGCGCAGTTCGACCACATTGCCGCCGTTGGGCAGCGCCTGCACCGCGGCCTGCCCCGCCCGCTTGCCGATGTCGTAGTTGTCGCCGCCGATGAACGACGAATAGCAGTCGGTGTTCACGCTGCGGTCCAGGACCACCACCGGAATATGCGCCGCGCACGCCTGCTGCACCGCGGCGGTGAGCGGCGCGGGCTCGTTCGGCGAGACGATCAGCGCGTCCACCTTCTGCTGGATGAAGTTCTGCACCTGGCTCACCTGCGTCGCGCTGTCCTGGTGCGCGTCGGTGATGGGCAGCAGTTTGAGGTCGGGATGCTGCTTGACGAAGTATTCCAACTGCAGATTCAGTTGGGCCCGATAGGGTTCGGCATTGTTGGACTGCGAATAGCCGATGACGAACTGCTTTCCCGGCCCCGACGAGCTGGGCGGATTCGCCGCGCAGGCCGAACCGAACGCGGCCGCGGTGCACAGCGCCACGGTGAGATATGCGAAGCGACGCATCAGCATTGTCGACTCCTGTGTGAAGAGGGATTTGTTATGGCCCGGATTCGGACGGTGGGGGCGCGGTCGCGGCGGCCTGCCGCCGCAACCGCCGTGTGATGGGCTCGGCGATACCGCGGAAGAATCCGGGCCGCTGCAGCACAACGGCGACCACCACGATCGAACCCTTGATGATCAGCTGCGCGTTCGTGCTGATCGCGTTGAGCCCCAACACATTGTCGAGCAGGGTGAGGATCAGCGCCCCGACGAAGGTGCCGGTGACGGTGCCCTTGCCGCCCGCCAGACTCGCCCCGCCGATGACGGCGGCGGCGATGGCGTCGAGCTCGTAACCGGTGCCCGCCAGCGGATCCGCCGACGCGCTGTACGCGGCGTCGATCGGTCCGGCGAATCCGGCGAGCAGCCCGGACAGCGTGAACACGGCGACCACGACCAGCGTGACGTTCACACCGGAAAGCCTTGCCGCGGTGGGATTTCCGCCGACAGCATAGATATGTCTGCCGAATCTGGTCTTGGTGAGCACTATTTGGAAGACGATGCAGACGGCGATGAAAGCCACCACCGGATAACCGATTCCGGCCTTGCCGAACAGCGGCAGCCAGGTGCCCTGGAAGAGGGTGTGGCCGGGCGTGCCGAGCTGGGCGAACGCGGCGGCCTGCCGGGTCGGCTGCCCGTTCTCGCCGGCGACGGCCGTCCCCACCGCGACATTGCCCGACACCTGCCGGTCGATACCGCGCACGATCGAGAGCATGGCCAGCGTCATGACGAACGACTGAATCCGTAACACCGTGGTGCCCAAGCCATTGGCCAGTCCGAAGACCGCGCCGACCGCCGCACTGGCCGGCACGATCAACCAGGGGCTGAGATTCTGGTGCACCAGCAGCATGGCGGCGGTCATCGAACCGATGCCCATGATCGACCCGACCGACAGATCGATGCCCGCCGTCAGGATCACCAGGGTGACGCCGACGGCGAGGATGCCACGCGAGGAGAACGCGGTGATCGCGTTGGTGAGGTTGGTCTGATTCCAGAAGTACTGCCCCTTGGTCAGGATGCCGAACGCGATCACCAGCAGCAGGCCGATATAGCCTTGGGCCGCACCGAGATACGGCAGCAGCCGGGTCAGCGTCAGGCGGATCCGGGCGGGCAGGGCCTGCCGCTCGCCGGGCAGGTCCTCGGTGGTCCGGTCGGGTGACGGCCTGAGTCGGTCGCCGGTCATCGCAGCTCCTGGTCGTTCTCGGCGGGCAGGGTGTGCGCGGCCCGCGCCATGGCCGCGGTGAGGATCGCCTCCTGGTCGAACGGCGCCCCACGCGCGGGATCGCGGTGGAATTCCCCGGTGATCCGGCCCTCGCACAGCACCAGGATGCGGTCGCACATGCCGATCAGCTCGGGAAGTTCGGAGGAGACGACCAGCACCGCCGCGCCGTCCGTCGCCAGCCGGTCCATCAGCGCGTGCACCTCGGCCTTCGCGCCGACGTCGATACCGCGGGTCGGTTCGTCCATGAGCAGCACCGACGGGCGGGTGAGCAGACATTTGGCCAACACGACCTTCTGCTGGTTGCCACCGGACAGGGTGCCGACCACGGTCGCCAGCCCGGTGGCCCGGATCCGCAGTTCGGTCAATTGCGTTGTCACCTCGGCCCGTTCACGGCCGACGTCGACCGTGCGCCACGGCCGCAGATAACGGCCGAGCGCGGCCAGCGAGGCGTTGAACCGCACCGTATTGCCCAGCACCAGGCTCTGCGCCTTGCGGTCCTCGGCGACCAGCGCGAAACCGCGGGAGATGGCGTAGCGCGGGCCGCGCGGACGGTAGCGGCGGCCGTTCAATCGCATTGTGCCGCCGACCTCGTGCCCCGCCCCGTAGAGCGCCTCCAGCACCTCACTGCGCCCCGCGCCCATCAGGCCGGCCAGCCCGACGATCTCACCGGCGGCCACCTCGAACGAAACATCCTGCAGGGCAACAGTATTGCCACTGGTCGAGAGTCCGTCGACGCGCAGCCGGACCGGGCCGTCCGAATGTTGTTCCGGCCGACGGGGAAACAGCTCACCGAGCGGGCGGCCGACCATCAGCTGGATGAGTTCGGCCGCGCTCACCCCGGCCATGGGACGGGTGCCCGCGTTGGCCCCGTCGCGCAGCACCGTCACCACATCGGCGATCTGCGCCAATTCCTCGATGCGGTGCGAGATGTAGACCACGCCGACGCCCTGCGCGGACAGCGTCCGGATGACGGTGAACAGATGCTGCGTCTCGGCCTCGGCGAGCGCGGAGGTCGGCTCGTCCATCACCAGCACGCGCAGATGGTGATTCAACGCCTTGGCGACCTCGATCAACTGCTGTTCGGCGAGGCGGCAATGCCGGGCCAGGCGGCGCGGCGGCAGGCCGAGTCCGACCGTGGCGAGCAGTTCGCGGGTGCGCGCATCCATCGCGGTCCGGTCGAGTGTGCCGCGCGCGGTGCGCAATTCCTGTCCGAGGAACAGATTGTCGGCGATGGAGAGCTCCGGCACCAGGTTCAGTTCCTGGTGGATCATCGCGATGCCGTGCCGCGACGCATCCTTCGGCGAACGCAGATGCACCGGGTCGCCGTCGATCTCGATGGTTCCCGAATCCGGTGGGAAGACCCCGGCGAGCACGTTCATCAGCGTCGATTTGCCCGCGCCGTTCTCGCCGAGCAGTGCGAGCACCTCACCGTGGTGCAGCGTCAGATCGACGCCGCGCAGCGCACGCACGCCGGGAAAGGTTTTGACGATATCGCTCATGGTGAGCAGCGCGGTGCGCTGCTCGGTTGCCACACCGGTCATCGGATCCCCGCGAATCCGTTGCCCAGCAGCCCGATCCGAGCCATGCCGGCCTCCTCACCCCGCCGACGGACGCCACCGGCCACCCACTCCGATGTGACGCCGATCTCATTCGATATCCCGACAGCATAGGCGTATCGGCGGCAACGATTCGAGACTCGATTTTTTTGCCGCCGCGCGAGCCACCGGACATTGAATTGCGTTGCGCGCAAACAATAGTTGTCAAGTTTGCAGTGGACAGCAACTCACCGGGCGGCAGAGACTCGAGTCGTGCCGGATTTCCGGCGGATCTATCTCAGCGGGGAAAGGGAAATATCATGACGACAGAGCCCTTCGAAGCGGGTGTCACCGCGTTCATGCTGGTGAAGACGACACCCGAGTGGCTCGCACTTTCGATCGACGAGCGGATCGCGGCGTTCACCACCGAAATCCTCCCGGCGGTAAGGGAAAAGGCGAAGGATGTCAGATCGCGGTTCTTCGACACCGAGTTCTATTCGGCGCAGGTGACCGACGTCTGGATGTGGGAGGCGCGCGACCACCACGCGTACGAGCTCGTCATCGAGGCGCTGCGCGAAACCCCGTTCTGGGATCGGTATTTCGAAATCGTCGCACTGCTGGTCGGCGTCGAGAACGCCTACGCCAAGAATTACGGTATCGACACCTTCGCCACGGTCGAGGCGTGAAAACGAGCTAGGACCGCTGGATTTCGTGGGTGGCGGCGTATTCGGCCTCGATCGTCCGGTCGCGGCGCCGCTCACGAACCTTCCAAACGACAAGCCCGACAACGACGATCACCGCGACGCCGATGGCCATATCCCGGCCGACGGTCTTGGCCACCGCCTCGTAGGACTGCCCGGCGACGAATCCGAGCACCACGAATGTTGCGCCCCAGACGATTCCGCCGACCGCGTTGAAGGCCAGGAACCTCGGATACGGCATCCGCGCGGTACCGGCGAGCGCGGGCATCATGGCGCGGAAGAACGCGGTGAACCGGCCGAGGAACACCGCCCATCCGCCGCAGCGGGCCAGGAAATCCCTTGCGCGATCGAGCCGTCCGCGATGCCGGTCCAAGATCGAGGCCTGCAGCAGGCGCGGCCCGACATGTTTGCCGACCTCGTAGCCGACGCTGTCGCCGATTATGGCCGCCGCGATCACCAGCAGGATCATCGCCCACAGCTGTACATGTCCCTGGCTGGCGGCGACACCGCCGATCACCGCCGCCGTCTCGCCCGGCACCACGAACCCGATGAATATCGCGTCCTCGGCGAAGACCAGTAGGGTGACGATCAGGTACACCCACACCGGGGCGATATCGAGTATCCGATGCAGCAGCGAATCCATGGTCCCCACGCTACCGATCGCGGCGACGTTCCCGGCAGGATAAATTCTTGCTTGGAGTGCACTCCAGGTGACTACCGTGGCCGACATGAGCAAAGTTTGGTTCATCACCGGTGTTTCAAGGGGATTCGGACGGGAATGGGCCAGCGCCGCCCTCGAGCGCGGCGACAGCGTCGCGGGTACCGCCCGCGATGTCGGCACGCTGGACGACCTGGTCGCCAAGTACCCGGACACATTCCTGCCGATCCAGTTGGATGTCACCGATCGGGCGGGCGATTTCGCGGCGGTCCGCCGGACGGCCGAGCGGTTCGGCCGCCTCGACGTCGTCGTGAACAACGCGGGCTACGGACAATTCGGGATGGTCGAGGAGATCGGCGAGGACGAGCTGCGGGCACAGTTCGAGACGAACGTCTTCGGCGCGTTCTGGGTGACCCAGGCGGCGCTGCCGATCCTGCGCGAACAGGGCAGCGGGCACATCCTCCAGGTCTCAAGCATCGGCGGCATCTCCGCATTCGCGAACCTCGGCGCGTATCACGCGTCGAAGTGGGCGCTGGAAGGGTTCTCGCAGTCGCTGGCGCAGGAGGTCGCGCCGTTCGGCATTCACGTGACCCTCATCGAGCCGGGCGGCTTCGGCACCGATTGGGCGGGTCCGTCGGCGAAGCACGCCACCCCGATCCCGGCCTACGATCCGGCCCGCGCCGCGCGGGCGGCCCAGCGGACCCGGTTCACCCCCGGCGATCCGACCGCGACCAGCACCGCGATCCTGACCGTAGTCGACGCCGATGAGCCGCCGCTGCGTTTGTTCCTCGGCACCGCGCCCTTGATCATCGCCACAGCGGATTACGAGTCCCGGCTGGCGCAGTGGCGCGAATGGCAGGATGTCTCCGCTGCCGCGCAGGGGAATTGACCACGCTTGGGTGGCGGCCGAGTTCGGCTGCCACCCAAGGGGATCGCCTAATGGGCGCTGTCGACGAAGTCGTCCGCAGACCCGCGCATGGCCGCAGCGAAGGCGGAGGTACGCCTAATCCTCCAGAAATACGGCCGGGTTCCGGCGCCTGCGGTCGACGGTCACCGTGAATACGTCCGGCCGGGAGTAGTGACCGGCGGGATCGAAATTCTGGCGCTCCCTTGCCACCTCGGCCGGATCGATATCGGCGACGACGAGCTGCTCCGCGCCCACCACGGGTTCGACGAGCCAGCGGCCGTCCGGGCCCGCGATCGCGGATCCGCCGTCGTAGCCCGCCGGCTCGACCAGCGCGAGGAGTTCGGCGCGCAACGGGAAATCGGTTGGCACATCGGCGTATTCGAGGACCGCGCTCGCGGCGAGGGAGTAAACGCGGCCCTCCAGCGCGACGAAACGCGTGATATCCCTGGTGTTTCGGACCGAACCCGGCCAGGTGGAGATGTGCAGGGTCGCGCCGTCGGCGTACAGCGCGTGCCGGGCCTGCGGCATCCAGTTCTCCCAGCAGGACAGTCCGCTCACCCGAAACCCGCCGAAATCGTGCGCGCGCAAACCGTTTCCGTCACCGATCCCCCACACGAGGCGTTCCTCGTAGGTCGGCATGAGCTTGCGGTGTGCGCCGACCACGCCGCGAACCGGGTCGATCGCGACCAGCGTGCAGTACACCGTGCCCCGCACTCGCTCGGTGATGCCGAGATAGCAGAACACCCCGAGGTCGCCGACCGCCGCCCGGATGGTCGCCAACTGCGGTCCGTCGAGCTCGACCGCGGCATCCAAATAGTAAGCGTAAGCGGCCTTTTGAACCGGATCGTCGAACCGCGCCCCATCCAACGGCGCCAACCAGATCGGATAGCCGGACAGGAAGGTCTCCGGAAACGCCACCAGCTCGACCCCCTGCCCGGCGGCCCTGGTCAACCATTCGATCACGAGTTTCGTTCCGGCCGTTGAATCGAGCCAGGCCGGCCGAGCCTGTGCCGCAGCGATACGCATGCGCCGATAGTAAGCGTGTGACTGTAATCAGGGCAGCAGCAACACTTTTCCCCGCCCGCCGGATCGCTGGGTCGTCAGGATCGCCGAGCGCACGTCGTCGAGCGGGAATGTCCCCTGCACGGTCGAGGCGGCAGTGCCGTCCAGAACCAGTCGGCCCGCCTCGTCCAAGGCCGACTGCAATTCCCCATGTCCGGCCCGGTGCACCCAATCACGCAGGCGGTACAGCACGATGGATACGTCGGGGCGGCGAGCCGACAGCGGCCGACCCGACAGCAGCCCGTAATGCACCAGGCTGCCGCCGGGCCGCAGCGTCGCGATAAGCACGTCGCCCGCCGCGCCGCCCACCGCGTCGTAGCCGATCTCGGGTCCGCCGCCGGTCAGCCGGATCAGCTCCCGCTCCCAACCGGGTTCCCGGGTGCTGAGCACACCGGCCCATTCGGGTCCGGCGGTTCCCGGTCCGTCGGCGTCGCCGCGCACCAGCGCGACCGGCCGGATCCCGTGCCGGTTCAGCAGCCGCGCCAGCATGCCGCCGATGGCCGAGCCCGCGGCGTTCACCGCCACGGCGGGCGCGCCGCGGGGCAGCGCGAATTCGCTGACCATCCGCACTGCGGTCAGCGGATTGATATAGGACAGCGCGGCCTGTTCGTCGGTCAGGTCCGGCAGCACGCGAAAACACCAGCGCGCCTCGGTGGTCTTCACCTGCTGCCAAGCACCCGCACTTCCGATGGGCAGCACTCGGTCGCCCACCGCCACCGTGGTGACACCCGGCCCGACGCCGCAGACCCGCCCGACACCTTCGAAGCCGGGCACCAGCGGCAATTCGGTGCGCGAGGCGTAGGCGCCCGAGACGGTCACCAGATCCGACGGGTTGATCGCCGCCGCGAGCATCCGCACCGCGACCGCACCGGCGCCGAGCGCGGGCGGCTCGTAGTCCCGAACCCGCACCACCTCGGCGGCGGGCCCGAACCGCGTCACCACGGCTGCGCGCATGCGAAATCCTCCCGATTCGACGGCCTGATCGCTATTCCAGCACGGCGATCCGTCACGTCGGACGGCGGTCAGCATTCGACGACGGCGACGGCCAGGCCGCCGCGGGAGGTCTCCTTGTATTTGTCGAGCATGTCGGCGCCGGTGGCGCGCATGGTCTGAATCACCTTGTCCAGCGAGACGTGATGCCTGCCGTCGCCGCGCACGGCCATGCGCGCCGCCGTGATCGCCTTCACCGCGGCGATACCGTTGCGCTCGATGCACGGGATCTGCACCAGACCGCCGATGGGATCGCAGGTGAGGCCGAGATTGTGTTCGATGCCGATCTCGGCGGCGTTCTCGATCTGCTCGGGCGTGCCGCCGAGGACGGCGGCGAGTCCGGCCGCGGCCATCGCGCACGCCGAACCGACCTCGCCCTGACAGCCGACCTCGGCGCCGGAGATCGAGGCGTTCTCCTTGATCAGCTGGCCGATCGCGCCCGCGGTGAGCAGGAATTCGACGACGCTGGCATCGCTGTCGGTGACGAATCGCCGGACATAGTTCAGCACCGCGGGCACGATGCCCGCCGCACCGTTGGTCGGTGCGGTGACGACCCGCCCGCCCGCGGCGTTCTCCTCGTTCACCGCCATGGCATAGAGGGTGACCCACTCCATCGCGCGCAGCGGATCGCGCTCGTCGGATTCGGCGCACAGCCGCTCGTGCAGCGCCGCCGCGCGCCGCCGCACCCGCAGCGCGCCGGGCAGCACGCCGGTGCCCGTCATACCGCGATCGACGCACTGCCGCATGACATCCCAGATGCCGAGCAACTCGCCGCGCACCTGATCCGCACCGCGCCAAGACATTTCGTTGACCAGTACGAGTTCGGCGATGGACCGTCCGGTGGCGCGGGTGAGCGCGAGCAGTTCGTCGGCGGTATGGAACGGATGCGGCACCGCGACGGATGCGGCGACCGGCCGGTCGATCTCGTCCTCGTCGAGCACGAACCCGCCGCCGATCGAATAATAGGTGCGCTCGAACCGGACCCGGCCATCGATATCCTTGGCGCGGAACAACATTCCGTTGGTGTGGAATGCCAGCTTGGTGCCGCCGAGCAGCACGACGTCGTCGATGGCGCAGGCGATGGGGTGCACCCCGCCGAGCGGCAGCCGCCCCGTCTCGCGCACGCGGGCCGCGATGGCGGGCACCACGTCCGGGTCGACCGTCTCCGGCCGCTCCCCCGCGAGCCCGGCGAGTACGGCCTCGACGCTGCCGTGCCCGTGCCCTGTCGCCCCGAGCGAACCGTACAGCTCCACCGATATGGTGGCCGTATCATGCAGCAGCCCAGCCGATTTCAGCCTGTCGACAAAGGCCGCCGCGGCCCGCATCGGCCCGACGGTGTGCGAGCTGGACGGCCCGATGCCGACCCGGAACAGGTCGAAGACGCTGATCGTCACGCCGGGCCCCGCAGTCCGGTGTAGAGCGGAAAACGTTGCGCCAGTGCGTCTACCCGGGCGGCGAGCGCTCCGGTGGGCTCGGTGCGGCACAGCGCGGCCGCGATGATGTCGGCCACCTCGGTGAACGCGTCCGGATCGAAGCCGCGCGCCGCCAGCGCCGGGGTGCCGATGCGCAGCCCCGAGCTCACCATCGGCGGTCGCGGATCGAAGGGAACCGCGTTGCGGTTCACCGTGATTCCGATTTCCGCGAGCAGATCCTCGGCCTGTTTGCCATCCAGTTCGGCGGCGCGCAGGTCGACGAGCACCAGGTGCACATCGGTGCCGCCGCTCACCAGGCCGATACCCGCGTCCCGGCAGTCGGCCGCAAGCAATCGGTCGGCCAGGATCCGGGCGCCGGTCAACGTGCGCTCCTGCCGCTCACGGAATGCCGGTTCGGCCGCCATTTTGAACGCGACTGCCTTCGCGGCGATCACATGTTCCAGCGGCCCGCCCTGCTGCCCCGGAAACACCGCCGAATCCAGCTTCTTCGCCAATTCCGCTGTGGCGAGCACGAATCCGCCGCGCGGACCGCCGAGGGTCTTATGCGTTGTCGAGGTGACCACGTGCGCGTGCGGCACCGGGGACGGGTGTAGCCCGGCCGCGACCAGGCCCGCGAAATGCGCCATATCCACCATCAGGTGGGCGCCGACCTCGTCGGCGATGCGCCGGAATTCGGCGAAATCCAGGTGCCGCGGATAGGCCGACCAGCCCGCGACGATCAGCTTCGGCCGGTGCTCGCGCGCCAACCGCGCCACCTCGGCCATATCGATCAACTGGTCCTCGGCCCGCACATGGTAGGCCGCGACATCGTAGAGCCGCCCGGAGAAGTTGATCTTCATGCCGTGCGTCAGGTGGCCGCCGTGATCCAGCGCGAGCCCGAGGATGGCGTCACCGGGCCGCAGCAGCGCGTGCATCACCGCGGCATTGGCCTGCGCACCCGAATGTGGTTGCACGTTGGCGTATTCCGCGCCGAACAGCGCGCGCAGCCGCTGGATGGCCAGCGCCTCGATCTCGTCGATGTGCTCGCAGCCGCCGTAGTAGCGGCGGCAGGGATAGCCCTCGGCGTATTTGTTGGTGAGCACCGTGCCCTGCGCCTGCATGACGGCGAGCGGCGCGTAATTCTCCGAGGCGATCATTTCCAGGCCGCGCCGCTGGCGGTCGATTTCGCGGTCGACCAATTCGGCCATTGCCGGGTCGAATTCGCGCAGCGGCTGGTCGAGCTGCGAATGGACGGCGGATGCTGGTTCGGCCATGGGGAGCCTTTCGTCTACGCGGATGCGTGGGGTTTCGGCTCCTCCCGCTCTGTCCAATGGCCTGAGAGATTCGCGCGGCGATCGCGCTTGCCCCGTCGGCGAGTACGCTTGTGGCGCACTACTTTCCAGAGTTGCCTGTCCGCGGCGATACTGGGCCTGAGAGATTCCCGGGAGGATGTTGCTCCTTCGGCTCTCCACCGGAGTGGAGATCTCTCGCCGCGGCTGAACGGCTGTATATTGTATTCAATTACGGCGTATCAGTTCCAATTGTTGCGTAAAACGCAACAATTGTTCGATGCGCAACTCAGTATTGCCGGGGTCACACCCCTTGTCAACGCGGCGCTCAACCCAGATAACCCAGCCTGCGACTGATCCCCGCCGCGCTCGCGCGGGCCAACTCGGCCGTGCGCGCGAACTTCTCCGGCCCGAGCCGATAGGACGGGCCCGAAACGCTCAGCGCCGCAACGACGGAACCACTGCTGTCGTACACCGGCACGGCGACCGCGTTCAACCCGATCTCCAACTCCTCGCGCACCCCGGCCCAGCCCTGCTGCCGCACCCGCGCCAGCTCCGCGGTGAGGTCGGTCACCCTGGTGACGGTGTTCGCGGTGTACCCGGCCAGCTTGGTCCCGACGAGTTTGCGCAGCGCCGCCGGTTCCAGCGCGGCCAGCAGCACCTTGCCGCTCGAGGTCGCGTGCGCCGGGCAGCTCTGACCCACCCAGGACCGCAGCGCGATCGAACCCGGACCGATCGCCTCGACGATATTGATGATCCGATCACCGTCCAGCACAGCGATATTCGTCGTCTCGCCGGATTCGGCCGCGAGCGCGTTGCACGCGCCCTGGCTCTGCCCGACGAGATCGGCCTGCGCACTGGTGGATCCGGCCAGCCGGACGATCGAGAACCCGAGCCGGTACTTGCCCCGCTCGGACAGCTGCTCGACGTACCCCCGCGATTCCAGCACGGCGACCAGCCGCGAAACGGTGGATTTGTGCACGCCGAGTTCGGCGGCGATCTCGGTGACACCGGCCTGGCCGAGTTTGGCGATGATCTCCATGACGAGCAGCGCGCGGTCGACGGACTGCACCGCGGCGGTCCGCCCGCTCTCCTCGAGATCCTGTTTCGCCATGACAACGCCATTCTAAGCGGAGGTCGCCGCCGCACCTCGATCACTCCCGGCCCTGATAGGTCCCAGGTTTCGGCCACCGCCGATAAGTTCAGCCGCCGCGGATGAGATCGGCGCATTTCTCCGCCATCGCCATCACCGTGATATTCGGGTTCACCGCGGGCAGTTTCGGCATGGCCGAGGCATCCACCACCCGCAGCCGCGCGACGCCCTTCACCCTTAGTTCGGGATCGAGCACCGCCATCGGATCGTCCGCGGCGCCCATCCGCGCGGTGGCCGCCGGATGGTAGACGGTGTTGTGCGTCGCCCGAACGTAATCCAGCAGTTCGTCATCCGTCACCGCATCCGGTCCGGGCGCCAACTCCTCGGCGATCCACGCCCGCAGCGGCGCCTGCCCGGCGATCTTGCGCGCCAACCGGATTCCGGCCAGCATCACCCGTTCGTCGTGGCCGTCCGGATCGGTGAAGTAGCGCGGGTCCACCCGGGGCCGGTCCCGGAAATCGCGGCTGCGCAACCGGACCGTGCCGCGCGAGCGGCCCTGAGTCACGTTGGGGGTCAGGCAGAATCCGTTGTCGGTGGTCGGATAGCCGTGGCGCACGGTGTTCATATCGAACGGCACGCTGCCGTAGTGCATCATGATGTCCGGCACCCGCAGCGCCTCGTCGGTGGTCGCGAATATCCCGATCTCCCACCACTGTGTCGAGGTGGTCACCATCGGCCGCGCGGCCGCCCAGAACACCAACCCCTCCACGTGATCGTCGAGGTTCGAGCCGACGCCGGGCGCGTCGACCCGCACCGGCACGCCGATCTCCCGCAGATGCTCGGCCGGTCCGATTCCGGAGAGCAGCAACAACTTCGGCGTATCGATGGCGCCCGCGGTGACGATCACCTCGCGGCGCGCGGACACCGTGTCGTAGCCGGTGAGGTCGGGCCGCAGACATCGCACGCCGGTCGCGTTGCGCGCCTCGTCGAACAGGATTTCGCTGACCCAATAGCCGGTGCGCACAACGAGATTGGGCCGCGAACCGAGGATCGGATGCAGATACGCGTGTGAGGACGACATCCTGGTGTTGTCCTCGTCCGCGTTGATCTGGAACCAGCCCGCGCCGTTGCGCACCGTCGCGCCGCGGTTGAATTCGACCGTCGGCAGCCCGGCGGCCGCCGCGGCTTCCAGCACGGCGACCCCGCACGGATCGGCGGGCGGGATATCGCGCAGCCGCACCGGGCCGCCGCGCCCGTGGTGATCGCCTGGGGCGTCGTTGTTTTCGAGCCGGGCGACGTACGGCAGCACCTCGGCCGCGCTCCAACCCTTGGCGCCCATGGCCGCCCACTCGTCGAGCCCTTCGGCGGGCGGCCAGAACGCGATACACGAATTGTGTGATGAGCACCCGCCCAGCACCTTCGCCCTGGCGTGCCGCAGAAAGCTGTTGCCGCGCGACTGCGGTTCGACCGGGTAGTCCCAGTCGTAGCCGGAGTCCAGCAGATGCATCCACCGATCCAGCCGCAGGATGTCCTCGTTGCCGACATCGGAGGGTCCGGCCTCCAGCAGGCACACCGTCACGTCCGGATTCTCGCTGAGCCGGGCCGCGAGCACACATCCGGCCGTGCCGCCGCCGGCGATCACATAGTCGAAGCCGCTGTCAGACATCGCTTTTCGCCCCCTCGAGTGCCGCGTCGACCGCATGCGACGCCAGCGTGCCGATACCGCGCCTGCCCTTCAGCAGGTACCACAGCAGCCCGGCCCCGAGGATGGCGCCGATGTAGACGAAGGCGCCCCAGGTGTTGTACCAGGGCGTGCCATACACCGAGACTCGCGGCCAGGCCAGGTTCAGCGCCATGCCGACGCCCCACACCACCGCGGCGATATTCACCGGCAGACCCCACCGTCCCATGGTGAAATATCCACCCTCCACCAAATCCCTTGGCGGCCAATGCCCTTGCAGCCGCTTGCGCAGCATCGGGCCGGTCACCATGAGGTATGCCAGGTAGATCATGATGATCGCGATCGAGGTGAGCACCGTGAATATCTTGGGCTGACCGATATTTATCAGCAGGATCAGCGCGGAAAGCACGCCGATCACCACCGCGGGCACCAGCGGTGTCTGCGTCTTGGCGTGCACCCGGGCCAACTTCTCGCCGAACGGCAGCGCGTTGTCCCGCGCCATCGCGAAGGCCAGCCGGATCGCCGCGGTGTGCACGGCCAGCGAACACACCGTCACCGCTACCACGATGCAGCACAGGAAGATCCGGCCCAGCGGACCCCACATCACCTGCTCCACGATGTATTGCAGGCCGCCGTCGCCGCTGCCGATCTTCTTGTCGGCCAGGTCGGGCGCGGCCATCACGGCGAAAACCAGGATGGCCCCGCCGATCACGAACGAGGCGAGTACGGCGCGCAGAATCGCCTTGGGCGCGGTGCGGCGGGGTTCCACCGTCTCCTCGCCGAGCGAACTCGCGGTGTCGAAGCCGTACATCACATAGCCCGAGGCGAGCGTGGCCACCAGGAACGCGCCGAGATAGCCGCCCGCCTGCCCCGCGCCGTATCCGTGGGTGGAGAAGAACACCGCGGGACCGCGAGTCGCGTTGGCGGCCAGGATGATCGCGATCAACACGGCGGCGATCAGCTCGACGAACACTCCCGCGCTGTTGATCATGGCCATCAGCCGCACCCCGAAGGCGTTCACCAGGGTGGTGAAGATGATCATGACGGTGCCGAGCACCACCGCGTTGGTGGCGTAATCGTATTGACCGGTGCCGTCGCCGATCAGCTGGAAGCCGGACCACAGCCGGGGCAGGTTCAGCTGCAGCGCCAGCACGACGGCGGACAGCGTCACGATGGACGCGGTGAGCATCAGCCACCCCGACGACCATCCGACGAGCTTGCTGCCCAGCGCTTTCGACCAGTTGTAGACCGAGCCGGCCACCGGGTACCGCGCCGCCAGCTCCATGAAGCACAGCGCCACCGCGAGCTGCCCGACGAATACCAGCGGCCACGACCACAGATAGGCCGGTCCCGCGCTGCCGAAACCGAAGTAGAACAGCTGGAAGGTGCCGGTCAGGATCGAGATATAGCTCACCCCGGCCGCGAAACTCGCGAACTTCCCGATACTTCGGTCGAGGGTTTCGCGATATCCGAAATCCCCCATGCCGTTATCGTCGGAAACGCTGTGTTCCTTGACTACCATTGCGACACCGTGCCTTTCGCGGTGCGTGGCCGTACGGGCTGTCCGGCCGTAAAACTGGAATGACTGCTAGACGCCCTTGAACCACGCCACCGGCTTCGGTGCCGTGTTGTGCCAGATGTGTTTGATCTCTTGATATTCCGCGAGCCCGGTGGGGCCGAGCTCGCGCCCGTTCCCGGATTTCTTGAACCCGCCCCACTCCGCCGCCGCGGTGTAGTAGCCGAAGTCGTTGAGCCACACCGTGCCGTGCCGCAGGGCGCGCACCACGCGCTCGCCGCGCGCGGCGTCCGCGGTGCGCACCCCGGCGGCCAGGCCGTATTCGGTGTCGTTGCCGAGCCGGATCGCCTCCGCCTCGGTGGTGAACCGCTCCACCGTCAGGATCGGGCCGAAGGTTTCCTCCCGGACGATCCGCATGGTGCGGTCGCAGTGATCGAATATGGTCGGCAGGAAATAGCTTCCGTCGGCGAGCGCCGGGTCGGCCGGGCGCGTGCCGCCGGTGACCAATTTGGCGCCCTCCGAAATTCCCAGCGCGACATAGCCTTCCACCTTCGCCCGGTGCGCGGCGGAGACCAGCGGGCCGGTCTCGCTCACCGGATCGAGGCCGGGGCCGACCTTGATCCGTTCGGCCCGGTCCGCCAATTCGGCGACGAAATCGTCGGCGATGGACGCCTCGACGATGAGTCGCGTTCCGGCGGAACACACCTGGCCCGAATGCAGGAATACACCCGTCAGCACCTGATCCACCGCGCTGGCCCATTCGGCGTCGGCGAAGACGATATGCGGATTCTTACCGCCGAGTTCCATCGCGACCTTGGTGAGGTTTTCGGCCGCCGCCCGCGCGATGGTCTGCCCGGTCACCGATCCGCCGGTGAAGGAGATCAGGTCGACATCCGGATTGGCGGTGAGCGCCGCACCGAGCGCGGATCCGCTGCCCTGCACCAGGTTCAGCACTCCGGCGGGTACCCCCGCCGCCTCCGCCAACCGGGTGAACGCGATGGTGGTCAACGGGGTGACCTCGCTCGGCTTGGCCACCATGGTGCAGCCGGCGGCCAGCGCGGGCGCCACCTTCCACGACATCTGCAGCAGCGGATAGTTCCACGGCGCGATCAGCACGCATACCCCGATCGGCTCGCGCACCACCCGGCTCAGCACCGCCGGATCGCCGACGTCGATCAGCCGATCCGCCTGTGTGCCGACGAGATTCGCGTAGTAGCGAAATACCGAGACCACATCGTCGATATCGATCCGGCTCTCCGCCAACGTCTTACCGGTGTCGACGGTCTCCAACCGGGCCAGTTCCTCCCGGTCGCGCACCAACAGGTCGGCTACTCGCAGCAGTAGCGCGGCCCGCTCGGCGGCCGGTGTCGCCGCCCAGGCGCCGTCATCGAAGGCCGCGCGGGCGGCGGCCACCGCGCGCAGCGCATCGTCCGGTGTCGCCTCGTCCACCGTCGCGGCGACGGAACCGCTGGCGGGGTCGATGATCTCGCGGATTCCACCATCGGCGGCGTGCACCCAGCGGCCGCCGATGAACAGGTCCGGTTCGCCGTTCATCGGGCCCTACCTCTCCCGTGCGCACGCGATCTTCCCGAGCAATCGGACTGCGCGGGCGCGGCCGCACCCACCCGGCGCGACACCCATTCGTGGAACTCCGAGATGTGATGCTCGGCCGGTACCAGCACCCCGCCGTCGCGGTAGGCGCGCGAGGACATCGTCGGCTGGGTCCGCTCGCACGCCGCGAAATCCTGCTCGTTCACCCGGTGGAACAGCTCGACCGAGCGCGACACGTCCCGACCCTGTGCCACAACATCTTTCGTGTAGAGCCAATCGCATTCGACCACGGTGCGATCGACCGTGAGCGGATACATCCGGTGGAAGATGATGTGATCCGGCACCAGATTCACGAAAACCTGCGGCCGGATGGTGATCGCGAAGTATCGCCGATCCTGCTCGGCCCGGATGCCGGGCAGCGGATCGAATCCGGCCGAGCCGTCGACGGTGAAACCCGCTATGCCGGGGCCGAATTCGGCGCCGTGCCCGACGAACACCTGGGCGGCGAGCCCCTGCGCGAATTCGGGCAGCACCTCGGTGAGCTCGGGGTGGATGGTGGCGCAGTGGTAGCACTCCATGAAGTTCTCCACGATGAGCTTCCAGTTGGCCGCGACGTCGTAGACGACGCGGCGGCCGACCGCGAGCCGCTCGATATCGTAGGCGTCGATGGCGGACGGGTCACCCAGCCGCTCGGTGACCGCGCCCTGCACCTCGGCCTCGAACGAGGGTGGCTGGTCGGCCAGGCAGACCCAGGCGTAACCGAGCCATTCCCGCAGCGCCACCGGGATCAGACCGTAGGCCACCCGGTCGATCGGCACACCCGAAACATCCTTCAGCGCGGCGATATTCGGCGCCGCGACGAGTTTTCCGTCGAGCCCGTAGGTCCAGGCGTGGTAGGGGCACTGCAGATTGCGGCGCACCTGGCCCGCGTCCTCGGTGCAGAGCATCGCCCCGCGGTGGCGGCAGATATTGAGAAAGGCGCGCAGCTCGCCGTCGCGGCCGCGCACCACCAGCACGCTCTCCCGGCCCACCTGCACCCGCCGGAACTGTCCGGGTTCGGCCATATCGCCGGATCGCACCGCGCAGAACCACATTCGCTCGAACAGCCGCTCCTGCTCGGCCGCGAAAACACGGTCGTCGACGTACCAGTTGCCGCCCAGGGTCGGTATGAGCGCGGGCCCATCCGTCGTCGTCATGCCGTCACCAACCTTTGCGGATCGAAAAGTGCTATGGGGTGGGTGGTTTTCCCCTCGATGGCCAGATCGGCCAGGACCTCCCCCACCACCGGAACGAATTTGAAGCCGTGGCCGGAGAAGCCGCAGGCGACGGTCACCCTGGCCGCGTCCGGATGCCGGGCGATGACGAAATGCTGATCGGGGGTGTTGGAATACATGCAGGTGGCCGTGTGCACGGCCGGACCGTCCAGTGCCGGAAGGATTTTCCCGACCCGCTCGCGCATCTCGGCGATCTCCCGCGGATGCACCACCCGGTCGATGGTGTCGGGCGTGCATTCGATTCCCTTGCGGAAGAACGCCGTTTTCACGCCGCCGTCCGGACCGTCGATGGCCGGGAATCCGTAGATCTGCCTGCCCGCCGCGTCCTCATTGATATAGATCGGCTGATCCTCGAAGGCCCGGGTGCCGCCGACCGGATCGAGCCAGTACAGCACCTGCCGCTCGATGGTGATCGGAATGCCGAACTCCGCCAACAGCTTCGGCGCCCACGCACCGGGACAGACCACCAGCTGATGCGCCCGGTAGGTGGTGCGCGCGGTGGTGACCCGCACCCCGTGCGCGTCCTCGGACCAGCCGAGCACCTCCTCGCCGAACGCCAGCGTCGCCCCGGCCCGCAGCGCGAGATCGATATGCGCCCGCACCGTCAGCTCCGGCCTGGCGAATCCGCCCTTGGCCTCGTACAAACCGATATCGTCGCGGTCCGGGGTGAAATTCGGGAAGCGGCGGCGGATTTCGGCGGCGTCGAGCACATCGTGCGGCAGCGACCATTCGCGGGCCGCGCGCAGGCTGCCCGCGACGGTCAGGCATTCGGGCGGACCGAGGTAGAGGCCGCCGGTGATCCGGAAGACCTCGTTGCCGCTGTCGGCGGCCAACTGCTCCCACAGTTCGTACGCGCGCAGCAGCAGCGGGACATAGGCGGGATCCTCGAAATAGGACTGCCGGATGATCCGGGAACCGCCGTGGCTGGAACCCCGGTCGTGCGCGGGGGTGAACTTCTCCAAACCCAGCACCCGCTGCCCGCGCGCGGCGAGGTGATAGGCCGCGGCACTGCCCATCCCGCCGAGGCCGATCACGATGACGTCGTAACCCCCAGTGGCCGTTGTCATTTGGCTACCTCCTGATCCTGGCCATCGCCGGGTCGACCACCGGTTCCGCGTGCACGGTCGCGGTGTGGCGCTGCCCGAGATACTCGGCTTCGACCACCGCGCCCGGCTCGACCGCGGCGGGCAGCCAGGCGTAGGCGATACAGCGGCCGATGGTGGCCGAATAGCCCGCGCTGGTCACATAACCCGCACAGGTATCGCCGACATACACCGGCTCCTTACCGAGCACCACCGCCGCCGGATCATCGAAAACGATGCTGTGCAGCGTCTTTTCGGGCGCGGAGTGTTTCAGCGCGTCCTTCCCGATGAAATCGGCCTTGTCCATGCGTACCGCGAAATCCAGTCCCGCGGCGGCTGGCGAGTGTTCGGGGGTCATATCGGTTCCCCAAGCGCGGTAACCCTTTTCGATGCGCAGGCTGTTGAACGCGATCCGGCCCGCCGCGATCACCTCGTGCGCCCGCCCCGCCGTCCACAGCAGATCCCAGAGCGCGCCACCGTATTCGGCCGATGTGTAGATCTCCCAGCCGAGCTCGCCGACGTAGGAGACGCGCAGCATGGTCACCGGTATCGCGCCGAGGTGGGTCCGCAGGGCGCGGAAATATTTGAACGCCGCATGCGAGATATCGTCGGAGCACAGGGGCTGCACCAGATCTCGCGCCGCGGGCCCCCACACCCCGACGCAGCAGGTGCCGCCGGTGATGTCGCGCAGCGTCACCGAGCCGTCGTCCGGCAGATGCCTGGTGAACCAGTCGAAGTCGAGCGGACCGTTGGCGCCCACCTGGAACAGGTGGCGACCGAGCCTGGCAACGGTGAGATCGCTTCGGATACCGCCGTTTTCGTCGAGCAGCAGGGTGTATGTCACCGAGCCGACGCTCTTGTCCAGGTTGTTCGTGGTGAGCCGCTGTAGCAGGGCAAGCGCGCCCGCGCCGGACAGCTCGTAGCGGGTGAGCGGCGTCATGTCGTACATCGCGACGCGTTCCCTGGTCCAGTGCGCCTCGGCGATCGATATCGGCGACCAGAACCGGCCCGACCACTCGTCGCGCTCCGGGAACGGCACACCCGCCGCGCGAAGCCGTTGCGCGAGTTCGGCATTGGCCTCGTACCAGGCCGGGCGCTCCCAGCCGCCGCCCTCGAAGAAATAGGCACCGAGCTCCGCCTGCCGGCTGTGGAACGGGCTGGTGCGCAGCCCCCGCAGCGCGGTGCGGTACTGGTGCGGATGGATGATGTCGTACACCTCGACGAAGGCCTGCGCGCTGGTTTCGCGAATGAATTCCGCACTGCGCGCGACGTCCTCGAAGCGGTACAGATCGCATTCGTGCACGTCGGTGCCGGGCGTGCCGTCCACGATCCACTCCGCCGTCGCGCGCGCGACGCCCGCCGAGTGCGTCACCCAAACCGCCTCGGCCACCCAGAATCCGGCCAACTCGCGGTGTTCGCCCATGATCGAGAACCCGTCGGGGGTGAAGGAGAAGATACCGTTGAAACCTTCTTCCACCTTCGAATCGCCGAGCGCCGGAAGCAGTTCCACCGATTCGTGCCAGGCGGGCCCGAAATCGTCCTCGGTGAACGGCAACATCGACGGCATACTCGCCGCCGCGCTGGGCTCCGGTAAATCGGCCGGATCTATCGGCATCGGCCGGTGGCCGTAATAGCCGATCCCGATTCGGTCGACATGTTCCCGGAAATACAGATCTCGATCTTGATGCCGCAGAATCGGCAGGCTCGCCTCGCCGAGTTCGGTATTGCGGCCCGCCAGTGGGGCGATCGGACCCGTTTTCGCGTATTGGTGCGCCATCGGCACCAGCGGCAGCACCAGACCGACCTTTTTCGCCAATTCCGCACCCCAGAATCCGGCCGCGCAGACGACGATATCCGCGGGCACGATGCCGTCGGCCGTCTCCACGCCGGCCACCCGGCCGCCGCGCTCGACAATTCCGCGCACGTGCTGATGTCCGCGGAATTGCGCGCCGCGCGCGGTCGCGAGCCGGGCCTGCGCCGCCGCGGCGCGCACCGCCTTCGCCAAACCGTCGGTCGGCGTGTGGAATCCGCCGAGAATGCGCTCCGGGTCCAGCAGCGGGTGCAGTGCGGCGCATTCGGCCGGGTCCAACAGCCTGCCCTCGATACCCCACGACCGCGCCCACCCGGCCTTGCGATGCAGATCGCGCCAGCGTTCCCGAGTGGTTGCCACCTCCAGCCCGCCGACCCGGTTGAACACCCAACCCTCCGGATGTTCGAGGGCGCCGAATTTTTCGGTGGTGTATCTGGCGAATTCGGTCATGGTTTTCGACGGATTGGTCTGAAACACCAAACCCGGTGCGTGGGAAGTGGATCCGCCGGTGGTGAACAGCGGGCCGCGGTCGAGCACGGTGAGATCCGTCCAACCGCGCGCCGTGATTTCCTCGGCCAGCGACGCGCCGACGATTCCGGCGCCGATGACGACAACTCTTGGATTGGCCAAGGCGTGCCTCCGATGTTGCTCGATTCGCAACGAATTCGTATTACGCAACAGATGGTCCCGCCGGACCGCCGGGCTGTCAACCGCTGGAAACCGTTCGTTCACAAAAAAATTCGCCGTTGACGGTGGCGGCCCGCGCGGCGCACACTGTTGCGTGATGTGACGCTGTTGCGCATTAAGCAACTAGGAGGGTCATGGAATCCGTCATGAAATCCCCAGCCGCCGAACTGTTCGTCGCCGAGGCGGCGGATCTCCCGGTAGGCGCCGTCGCCACCGTCCGGCCCGAACACGGCGCGCCGATCTCGGTATTCCACACCGCCGATGGGCTTTTCGCGATCGACGACACCTGCACCCATCAGGACGCGTCATTGGCCGACGGCTGGGTGGACGGCTGCACGGTCGAATGCCCGTTGCACGAATCGTGTTTCGATCTGCGCACCGGCCAGGTATCCGGCCCGCCCGCCAAGGTCGCGGTGCGCACTCATCCGGTGCGGGTGAGCGACGGCCGTATTTTCGTGATGGCCGTATCCGGGAGCGGATCGACAGCACAGCCGACGCCGCGGCCGAATGCGGGCGAGGGAGCAGCGAGCCAGCGCTTTGACGAGGAGGCTTCGTGAGCGAACCCGCAACACGGCACATTGTCGTGGTCGGCGCGTCGCTGGCCGGATACTCGGTGGTCGGCGCGCTGCGCGAATTCGGCCACGAGGGCCCGATCACCGTGCTGGGCGCGGAAATTCATCCACCCTACGACCGCCCGCCGCTGTCCAAGGAATTCCTGCTCGGCGAAATCGATGTGACGCTGTCCCGCCCGGAGGACGAATCCGACTCCCGCACAACGTGGTTGCTCGGCCGCAGGGCAATCGGCCTCGCCGCCGGGGCACCACCCCGCGTACTCGTCGACGACGGCACCGAAATCGCCGGTGACTCGGTCGTCCTCGCCACCGGAGCCCGCGCCCGCACCCTGCCCAGCGCCGGAACACTGTCCGGCGTCTACACCCTGCGCACGCTCGACGACGCGCGCGCGATCCGGGCCGCGCTGGCGACCGCACGCCGGGTGGTGATCGTCGGCGCCGGGCTGATCGGCGCTGAAATAGCCTCTACCGCAGCCGGTTTCGGTTTGGATGTGACGGTCGTCGAGATCACCGACGCGCCGCTCGCCGCGGTATTCGGCGCACGTATCGGCGCGCTGTGCGCGAACCTGCACGCCGCCAACGGCGTACGGTTGCGTACCGGTGTCGCCGTCACGGAATTCCACGGCGCGCAACAGGTCACGGCGGTGCGGCTGAGCGACGGCAGCGAATTGCCCGCCGACGCGGTGATCGTCGGCATCGGCGCGGTGCCGGAAACCGAATGGGCCCGCGCCAGTGGCATCGTCATCGAGAACGGTTTCCGCACCGACGCCGACTGCCGCACCTCACTGCCCGGCGTCTACGCGATCGGCGATTGCGCCCGCGGCTACGATCCGCATCTCGGCACGCACCACCGCAGCGAGCACTGGACCAATGCGCGGGTGCAGGCCCGCATCGCGGCCGCCGCCATCACCGGCGCGCCGCGACGCCCGGCGCCGCCGCCGTACTTCTGGTCCCGGCAGTATGGACGGATGATCCAGTTCGCGGGCGCGCGCGAACCCGCCGACGCGGTCCGCATCGTCGACGGCGACCCGGCCGGACCATCCTGCACCGCCCTCTACGAGCGCGACGGCGTCCCGGTCGCCGTCTTCGCCATCGACAATCCCCGGCTCTTCACCCGGTACCGTAAAGAACTCGAGCGGCGCCACGCACCGATCGCAACCCTGTAGGAGGATTCGTGTCCCAAACCGTTCGCGGCATCGTCGCACGCACCAAAGCGGCGCCGGTCGAACTCGTCGACGTGGTGCTGCCCGATCCGGGACCGCACGATGTGGTGGTGCGGATCCAGGCGTGCGGAGTCTGCCACACCGACCTGCACTACCGCGAGGGCGGCATCAACGACGACTTCCCGTTCCTGCTCGGACACGAGGCCGCAGGCATCGTCGAGACCATCGGCGATCAGGTAACCCATGTCGTCCCAGGCGATTTCGTCATCCTCAACTGGCGCGCGATCTGCGGCGAGTGCCGGGCCTGTAAGCGGGGGCGGCCGTGGTACTGCTTCGACAGCGGCAACGCCAGCCGCAAGATGGCCCTCGCCGACGGCACCGAACTCAGTCCGGCGCTCGGCATCGGCGCGTTCGCCGACAAGACGCTGGTGCACGAAAGGCAGTGCACCAAGGTCGATCCCGCGGCCGACCCGGCCGTCGCCGGACTGCTCGGCTGCGGCGTGATGGCCGGACTCGGCGCGGCGATGAACACCGGCAACGTCTCGCGCGGCGACACCGTCGCCGTGCTCGGCTGCGGCGGTGTCGGCGACGCCGCCGTCGCGGGCGCCCGGCTCGCCGGCGCCCGCACCATCGTCGCCGTCGATCGCGACCCGCGAAAGCTGGTCTGGGCCAAGGAATTCGGCGCCACGCACACGGTGGACGCGAGCACCGAGGACGCCGTCGCCAAGATCAAGGAGTACACCGACGGATTCGGCGCCGACGTGGTGATCGACGCGGTCGGCCGCCCGGAGACCTGGAAGCAGGCCTTCGACGCCCGCGATCTGGCCGGGACCGTGGTGCTGGTCGGCGTGCCGACACCGGAGATGACCATCGAACTGCCGCTGATCGAGGTGTTCTCCCGCGGCGGCGCGCTCAAATCGTCCTGGTACGGCGACTGCCTGCCCGAGCGCGACTTCCCGATGCTGGTAGACCTGTACCGGCAGGGTCGTTTGCCGCTGGAACGCTTTGTCTCCGAACGGATTCCGCTCGACGGTGTAGAGAAGGCGTTCACCGCGATGCGGGCGGGCGACGTGCTGCGCTCGGTGGTGGTGCTGTGATCGAGCGGGTGGTCACCTCGGGTGTCTTCGCGCTCGACGGCGGCACCTGGGAGGTCGACAACAACGTCTGGTTGCTCGGCGACGAGCGCGAGGTGCTCGTCGTCGACGCCGCGCACGACGCCGCCGCCATCGCGGCGGCCGTCGGCGCGCGCCACGTGGTCGCGGTGCTGTGCACGCACGGGCACAACGACCACGTCACCGTGGCGCCGGAGCTCGGCGCCCTGCTCGACGCGCCGGTTCTCCTACACCCCGCCGACGAACCGCTCTGGCGAATGACCCACCCGGACAACGACTATCACTCTCTCGACGGCCGCAACCGGATCACCGTGGCCGGGGCCGATATCGACATCCTGCACACTCCCGGTCACTCCCCCGGCTCGGTCTCGCTGCACCTACCGGAGGCGGCGGCGCTGTTCACCGGCGACACCCTGTTCGCGGGCGGACCTGGTGCCACCGGGCGCTCCTACTCCGATTTCGGCACCATCATCGATTCGATCCGTACTCGTCTGCTCACCCTGCCCGAGGAAACCACCGTGCACACGGGTCACGGGCCGACCACAACAATCGGTGTCGAACGGCCCGCGCTCGCGGACTGGATCGCCCGCGGACACTGATCGGGTTGCGCCGCTTACTGGTTCGTTTCTGGATCGGAGAGGGTTTCGTTGGCGACCCGGACGCCCGGTTACGGATCCACGCCCAGATCGGGGAGGATTACGTTGGCGACCGGGATGCCCGGTTACGGATCGATGCCTAGTTCGGAGAGGATTCCATTCGCGACCAGGACGCCCGGATACGGATCCATGCCCAGTTCAGAGAGGATTCCATCGGCTACCAGGACGCCCGGTTACTATGTCATGCCCAGATCGGAGAGGATTTCGTTGGCGGCTCGGATGCCGGTTTCGGCGCCGCCGTTCATATATCCCTGCGATTCCGGTGACGTGTGTTCGCCCGCGAGGTGGATGTTGCCCTGGCGCATCCCCTCGTATCCGGCGAAACGGTGACAGTACCCGACGGGGTAACAGCTATACGCACCATAGGAATTCGGATTCAGGTGCCAAGCCGATAGGGTCGCCTTGCCATTCCACAGCTCGGCGACTCCTGGCACCACCCGATCGAACTGCGGTAGCACCGTCGCGACGGCGTCGCGCACGGCTGGATCATCGGCGGTCAGAAACGGTTGGGGCGGTTGGAATCTCAGCGCGCCGAGACCCCCGCCGTATTGGATCGCGATACCGTGCGCACCGCGCTGTCCGGCGGTGGCGTCCCAGATCTGGTGGTAGCCGAGGTCGGTGAAGCTCATCCCGGTGGACGAACCGGGCCACGGCCCGCCACCGACCCACGGACGCGCGGTGAACTGCATATTCAGCTTCGTGCAGCTGCCCATCGCCAGCGTGGTCAGCACACCCGTCATCCGCGCGTCGAAACCCGCTGCGCGATAATCGATCCGGTCGTAGACCCCGAGCGGCACCGCCAGGATGGTGTGATCGGCGACCACGGCACCGCCCTCGTCGAAGGTCAAGGTCTGCGTGCCGTCCGCATTGCTGGCGATGGCCGCCAACCGTGAGCCGAACCGGATGGCGCCCTCCGGCAGCGCCGCGGCGATCGCCTCCGGCAATCGCTGGTTGCCGCCGGTGATCTCGAAGCGTTCGTCGGAGGCGCTCCACACCCGCGGATCGCCGGGATCGGCCTGATCGCCCATGAGATACACCAGGTTCAGCGCCGTCTGGCCGACGGTCGGCATCCCGTATTCCACCACGTACGCGTCATCGAGGAATCGCGCGATCCACGAGCCGTAGCCGCCGGGTACCCGGGTCGAGATCCATTCCGCCAGTGAGAGATTGCTCAACGCGACGGATGCCGGATTCGACCGGTCCCAGGTCGGCGCGTCCGGTCCGGCCGCGGCCAGGTCGCGCCGCAGCGCCTCGTACACCGGCCGGAAATCGGCGACGAACCGCTCCTGCGGGATATAGCCGCCATCGAAATACAGCAGATCATGGCTGTCCGGCGGTGCGGTCCGGCGGACATCGGTCAGCGGCAGCCCGAACCGCGCGCACAGCCGCCGGATCGCGGTGTGATCGGAATCGATTGCCTCACCGCCGTATTCGCTGACCTGACCGTCGGCCCAATACTCGCGTTCGGAGAACATCCGCCCGCCGACCCGGTCGCTCGCCTCGTACACCGTCGCGGCGACGCCCGCATCGGCGAGTGTCGACGCCGCGGCCAATCCGGCGATCCCGGCACCCACGATGGCGATTCGCGGTGCGTCCGCGGCCTGCGCGGCGGTCGGCCGCGCCACCGCACCCGCGAGCAGTGCCGCACCACCCAGCACCGCACCGAATTTGAACAGGTCGCGTCTGCCGAACACCCCGGCCCGCCGCGCCTCCCGGAATTCGAGCACCGGCATGCCGATCCGCTCCGCCCGCCCGTAATCGGCAACGGTCCGCCGCACCAGCCGCATCATCTGAGTCCGTGGCACGACCCACCCTTTCACTCCCGGAGCCCTGAAGAATATTCAGTCTAAGAAGCACCCGCCCGAACCGAATTCGCCGAACTGTCGCCTATCCCACCCGCCCCCAACCGATTCGGCGCTTGACAGATCGCCTCGAAATCAGTCGACCGCACCACGGCTCAGCCGATACCGTTCCCCTGTGCCGGATCCGCTTTTCGCTCACCCTCGGCTCGCGGCCGTCTACGACGCCTTCGACGGCCCCCGCCACGACCTGCCCGCGTATCTCGGCATCGCCGACGAGCTGGACGCCCGCCGGGTGGTCGATATCGGCTGCGGCACAGGTTGTCTCGCGATTCTGCTCGCCGATGGCGGCCGCACCGTCACCGGAGTGGAGCCCGCGGCCGCATCGTTGGACATCGCGCGGGCCAAGGACCCGGACAGGCGGATCACCTGGCTCGAAGGCGATGCGACGACGGTGCCCGCCGTCGCCGCCGACCTCGCGCTGATGACCGGAAATGCCGCGCAGTGCATCCTCTCCGACGACGAGTGGATGCTGAGCCTGCGCCGAATTCACGCGGCGCTGCGCCCCGGCGGCCATCTGGTTTTCGAAACCAGACGTCCCGAGCGCCGAGCCTGGGAGGACTGGGCCGCCGATCCCGGGCCGGTCACGGTCGACGTTGCGGGTATCGGGCCCGTGCGGCAGCTGCGCACGGTCACCGATGTGCGGCTCCCGTTCGTTTCCTTCCGCGTCGAATACCGATTCGAATCCGATGGCGCGGTGCTCGTCTCGGATTCGACCATCCGCTTCCGCGACCGGGATGAGATCGATGCGAGCCTGGCCGCCAACGACTTTCGCGTACTCGATGTTCGGGAGGCGCCGGATCGTCCCGGCCGCGAGTTCGTCTTCATCGCCACCCGCGACTGAAACACCTGCCGGGTCATTAAGCTGGGTTGTGCCGGCCCACGATCCGAAAGGTTCCGGGATGTCCGAATATCTCGATGCGTTGCAGGCGGCCGCGGACGGCATTTCCGGGATCGAGGCCGCGGCGGCCGGTTCCGGTTCGGCGCGGCTCACCACGGAGCTCACGGCGGCGCTCACACTGCTCGATGCGGCGCGAACCGCGTTGTCGCAGCGGATTTCGACGCTGCCGGGAACCACCTCGCCCGGCACGGTGACGGCGCTGAACTCGGAGCTGGCCGCGATCGGGAATGCGAGGACCCAGCTCGGGAACGCGCTCGGCGACGTCGGCGCCGAATCGACGGTGGCCACCGTCGCCGGAATCGCCGCGGCGCGGCACAGCCTGGAGGCCGCGCTGCAGGCGGCGCGGGCGCTGGAAACGCAGGCGCCGTAACCGCTTTCGGCCCGGCCACGACGTATTCGAGCCGATGGCTATCCGGCAGCGACCGACCCGGCGAATCTGTGACCTCGATCACACTCACATCCCGGATGGAACCCATCGGGCCGCCGCGCGTCTAAACCCAATGACCGACAACAACATTCGAGACAGGAAATCCGGATGAAACTCCGCATGGCCATTGTCTTCTCCGCCGCGATCGTTGGCTCGGGCCTGATCGCCGCCGGAGCCGCCACCGCAGCCCCCACCGCAACCGGCGCGCAGCCGGGCTACCAGATGGTCGACGCGCCCAACAACGGATGCCTGCCCCCGCCGCTCGGCCCGGACGGCAAGCCGCTCCCGCCGCCGGTCGGCCCCGACGGCAAGCCGCTGCCGCCCCCGTCCGACCTCAACGGCAAGCCGTGCCCGCCGCCGGACGCGCCGAAGTCCTGAGCCAGCCCGGCAGAGCGCGGACGCCCGGGCTCGGGTGTCCGCGTTCTGCCGGAAGCCGCAATCAAGAACCTCATAGCGCCAGGTAAACCGGCCGCCCCGGGTACGGTTCAGCCGATGGGTTCGACGGCCGCCGCCCGCAATGCGGGCAGCAGGTCGTACAGATGCTGGCCGGGGCAGGTCGTCTGGCCCGCGATCGCCGACCAGTCCCGGTGACCGGCGATGGACGGCATCTCGACCGAAAGTCCGGTGGTCGGATTGGTGTAACGGACATCGGCCATCGGATTCAATCCCAAACCGGCGCAAAGCTTTCCGAGCACATCGCGCAGCGCGCCCAGCGACGCCATGGTCGGCTGTGTCGCATCGAAGTTCCCGATCAGGCAGATGCCGATATTGCCCGGGTTCGCATTGTAAACATGGCCCGCCTCAACGACTTCCGCGCCGGGCGCCAATACCGCACCGGGCCGGAAGATCGGCGCGGAGTCGCCGGTATCGCGGCCCGCGTAGACGACACCGTTCGGGTCGATGATCAGGTGGTAGCCGATATCGCCCCATCCGCGCCCACCGTGGGCGGGCGAGGCGTGGAATACGTACACCGCGCGCACGACATCGCGATAATCGGTGGCGCCGGTCCCGTCGAAATCGAAGGTGTGGTGGACGGTGATCAGCTGAGCGGGCGCGAATGCGTGATCCGTCCAGGTCAGCAGCGATTCGTCGGCCGCCCACCCGGTTCGGGTGACGGCGGGGAAACCCCAGGCGAAGGACGTTTCGACAGGATCCCGGAATGGCGGTGCGCCGACCATATCTCCAGCATAGGTCCGGCCGGGCGGCGCGGGTATCGTTCCGCGCGCGAGATTCCGGCGCGATCACCGTTGGCATCGGCCGGCGGGTAGTCGCCGCAGATGCGCGCCGACCCATCCAGTGAGCTTGTCCAGCAAGGCGATTCCGTCGGTGAATGCGCCCGAATCCGGTTCCGCGCCCAAAACTACCGCGGTCCAACCGGATCCGTTGCGCAGCACGGCCATCTGCCGCACCAGGTTGCCCGGCTCGTCGGGACCCCATCCCGCCTTGACGGCCGCGCCGGGCAGCCGGGCCAAACCCCATTGCTGTTCCGGGACAAGCCTTCGCATCAACGCGAGGACGTCCGGCCCGAGCTCGATGCACGGCAGGTGCGCGGTGAACAGCGCCTGCCGGACGGCACTCCATTCGGTTTGACCGAAGGCGGTGTACTCGCGCCGGACCCGGCGCGATCGCACCCGGGTCACGGTGTCGCTACCGTCCCGCAGCACCGCTTCGACCGCCGCCGCCGCGACGGCCGGTGGTCCGAGCATCGACCACAACCGCTCGGCCGCCGCATTGTCGGATCGGGTGATGGCCGGTGTCACATAGGGTTTCGCGGCCGCCGGCGCCGCCCGCAGCGCGGCGACAGCCAGCGGCACCTTGCTGGTGGACCAGGCGACGCCGCCGGACCAGTCGCCGAGCGCGATGCCGTGGCCGCCGCCGACCGGGGCACAGGCGAGCCCGACCGTTCCCGGCAGTTCCACACCGAGGGCGGCGAAACTATCGGACAAGGAACGGAATTCATCCGCAAACATATTTCACAATGCTCCTCCGGCGCGGGGTGCGACGCGGGAAAATGACGATCTGGCCGGTAAGCCGCGTCACCGATGCTCGTGCGAAAAAGAAGGAGGCGGATATGGCAGCCGCCGATTCCACCGAAGGACGGCAGGAGACAGGCCGGATCGATGCCGCGGACCCGGGTCTGGCGCGCGGCGCCATCGGCCTGCGCGAGGTGCTGTTCCAGTCCGTCACCTCGATGGCGCCCGCGGGCGCGGTCGCGCTCTCCATCGCCGTCGGCGCCGGATACGCCGGTGGCGCACTGCCGCTGGCGGTCCTGCTCGCCCTCATCGCCTGCCTGCTGGTGGCCACCTCGATCGGACAGCTCGCCAAACATCTGCCGTCCGCGGGCAGCATCTACACCTACCCCGCCGAGGCCCTGCACCCGGCGATCGGGTTCCTGGTCGGCTGGGGTTACGGGCTGGTCGAGGCGCTGATCGGCCCCACAACGACGGTCCTCGTCGGCTATCTGGTCGGCTCGGTGCTGCACAGCGAATTCGACTGGCCGTTCACCGCCACCTGGATCGTGGTCATGATCGCGGCGGCCCTGCTGATCGCGCTGCTGAACTATCGCGGCGTGCGGATCAGCGCGCAGGTCGGCACCGTGCTCGGCCTGTTCGAAATCCTGGTGTTCCTGGTGCTGGCCTGCTGGCTGGTGGTCAAGGCGGGCACGGTGAACACCGGGAGCGTCTTCACCCTCCACTTCGCGAAAGTCGAAGGCTACCAAGGGTTCTCCGGCGTCGCGGCGGCGTCGATCTATACCATCCTGGCATTCATCGGCTTCGAGGCCGCGGCGCCGCTCGCCGAGGAGGCCCGTAATCCGCGCCGCACCATACCCGTCGCCGTGGTGGCGTCCTGCTGCGCCATCGGCGTGTTCTATGTGTTCACCACCTATGCGGGCGACGTGTACTTCGGGCCGGACCGATACGTGAGCTTCGGCGAGCTCGGCGACGGCAGCCCGTGGGTCGCGCTCGCCCGCGACGTGTGGGGAATCGGTTGGGTGCTGGCGTTTTTGGCGATCCTGAATTCCACCTTCGCCAACGGGAACGCCGGCACCCTCGCGACCACCCGCACCTGGTATGCCATGTCCCGGATCGGGCTGCTGCCCGCCGCGCTGGCGCGCACCCATCCGCGGTGGAATTCGCCGCACGTCGGCGTCATCGTCCAACTGCTGGTAACGCTGGCCGTCGGCCTGCCGATCGGCATCCATTTCGGGCCGAGCGCGGCCTTCGTCCTCCTCGCCACCATGCTGTCCGGCGTGATGATCGCCGTCTACATGGTGTTCAACCTGTCGTGCACCATGTACTACCTGCGCCGTCAGCGTGCCGAATTCAATTGGCTACTGCATCTGGTGATTCCGGTGCTCGGCATCGCGGCGTTCGTCCCGGCCTGGCTCACCGCGATGGGTATCGGCACCTCGGTGCTGAAATTCATTACCCCGCTGACCTATCCGTCGAGCGCGGCGGGCCTGATCATCGGAATCTGGTATGTCATCGGGATTCTCGTACTCGGCTATCTGCGTGTGCGGCATCCCGACCGGCTACCGCAGATGCGGCGGGTGTTCGCCGACGAGTCGTGAGCGCCCGAATCTCGTTACGGTTCAGAGGAACTGCCCGCTGGCCAGGTAGGGCGCGGGGGTCGGCATACCGCGGACGGCGAGGTAGCCCTCCTGACCGAGCTGGAGTCCGGCGGCCAATCCGACATCGACGGCCCATTCGTTGGCGGTGGTGATGCAGTTGACGAGCGTATCGGCCTGCGCCGTGGCGAGCGCTTCCCAGAGCAGGTTCTCCGCGATGCGGGGATCGGCGGCGGCCAGCAGGACCGGACGGCCCCGGCCGTCGATGTACACGTAACCGGGCCGGTCCGGGCGGGATACGACCAGGCGGTGCTGCTTCAGCAGATACTGATGGTCCTCGCCGTGACCCGCGCCGCGCAGTCGCTGATCCAGCCGATCCATCCAGTCGAAATCGTCGGCCGACCCGTCGGACAGACCGGTCACCGCCGCAAGCTGGGCCCGATCGACGGTACCCACCATGCGCATCTGCGGGTGCAACGAGAAACCGGCCAATCGATAGCGGCGCGTCGCCGCGGGATGCACTGTGGAAGAGAACATTCCTTGACGGCCGCCGGCGTGTGCCAGTACCGCGTCGAGCAGCCGCTTGCCGATACCGCGCCCCTGCCGGTCCGGTAGCACACCGTAAGTTGCCAAGTACCACAGGCGATCCCGGTTCTGCGAGATCGCGAACCCGACGATCCGCGCATCCTCGACCGCGACCCAACATCCGTGCGGATCCACCTCGAGGAAATAGCGCATGCGGTCGATCCACCCCTTCGCCGCCTCCGCCGAACGAGGTTGCGGCTCAGGCTCACTCACCCGCCGATCACGCCGATCGCCTTCGAGGAACACCACATCCGAAGTCCGTTCCGCCCCCGCCAGGTCGTCCGCACCCATCGGCCTGACCACAACACAATCCATTCCGCTTACGGTACGAACAATCCGCCCCCGAGGAAACCGATTTTCGCGGGCCGGTCTCCGGCCGTCACCAACCCCGCGATTCCCTTGACAGCCAACTAGTTTCGACATCGTCAATCGAGCAACCGGCGCAGTAGCGCCAGCGATGTCGCCACCTGTTTTCGTTCGGCGGCGGTGAGCCGGTCGGCGATGAGGTCGGCGAGATGTTCGTGGCCGGTTGCGCGGCGCTCGGCGAGCAGGGCGCGGCCGTCATCGGTGAGGGTCAACAGTTTTCGCCGTAGATCGGCGCTGTCGGCGGTGCGGCGCAGCAGGCCGCGGTCGACGAGCGCGGTGACCGTCGCGGCCATCGATTGGTGGCGGAGTTTGTCGGCGCGGGCCAGGTCCGCGATGGTCGCCGGACCGTCGCGGTCGAGGCGTTTCAGGACCGAGACCTGGGACAGTGACAGTTCGCGCTCCGGTGAGACCGCGCGCATCCGCCGGACCAGCGCACCGATCACCGACTGCAATTCTTCCGCGATCTTCTCGCTTGCCACCTCGTTCACGGCTCATTACAGTACAGTAAAACTGCACAGTTTGCCTGTATATTATCGCCGGGCATGAAGGATGGCATCGAATGACCGAGGACCTGGTCACCGCCGAGCTGACGGTCGACGGACGGACGCGCACGTTCAGCGTGCGTCCGCCGTCGGATCGCGGCGCGCCGCTGGTATTGGCGTTGCACGGCAATATGTCCGGTGCGGGCGACCGGCCTTCGGCCGGTGGCGCCGGACCGCTCATGGACCAGTGGCTCGGATTCGGCGCGCTGGCCGCGGAATCGGGTATCGCGGTGGCGTATCCCGATGGCTGGCAACAATGTTGGGCCGATGGGCGCGGGGTCACCGCGGCCGACGAGGCGGGCGTCGACGATATCGCCTTCCTGCGGCGGCTGATCGAACGGTGCGCCGAACGATTCGGCACCGCGCCGGATCGAACGATCGTCGCCGGAATCTCCAACGGCGCGTTCATGTCTCATCGAGTAGCATTGGAACTTGCCGATCAGGTACCGGTTTTCGCCGCGGTGGCGGGCGCGCTTCCGGCCGCGCTGCGCGATATCCGTCCGACCCACGCGGTTTCGGCGATGCTGATCAACGGCACCGCCGATCCGATCCAGCCGATCGAGGGCGGATTTTCCCGGAATCGCGGACCCAACGGTGAATTACGCGGCCGCACACTGAGTTTGGCCGAAAGCGCGGAGCACTGGCGCACGATCGACCGATGCGGCGGCGCCGGCACGACAACGACCACCGCCCTGTCCAGCCGCCACACCGTCGACGGCGGCGTCGGAGGTAGCCGGGTGACCGCGTGGACCGTATTCGGCGGCGGACACAGCTGGCCCGGCGCCCCGGTACCCGCCGAATGGGCGGGCGCCCCAGGCTTCGCCACCACACGGGAATTCGACGCCGCCGCGGAGATCCTCCGGTTCGCCCGTCCGCTGCTCATTCCGGCGCGGGCCCGCAAACTCTGAAATCAACCGACTACCAAGGAGTTCGAATATGTCCGTGCTGGGAAAGCTATTGGCGAACAAGCGCGCGGGCGACGAAGGTTTGGCCTGGAATCGACCGAATCTGGCCGGGGGCAGCACATTTCGGATCACCAGCCCCGACTTCGAGCACGAATCGCACCTGAACGTGATCCACGCCGGAAAACGGCTCGGCGGCCAGGACCGCTCCCCCGCGCTCACCTGGTCGCCGCCGCCCGCGGAAACGGCCCAACTGCTGCTGGCGATCGAGGATCCCGACGCACCGATGAAGACGCCGTTCGTGCACGCCGTCGCACTCCTCGACCCCACGCTCGGCGGCCTCCCGCAGAACGGGCTCGCCGCGGACGATCCGGCGCCGGGCGCGCTGATCCTGCGTTCGGGTTGGGGCCGCGGCTATATGGGCCCGGCGCCGATCAAGGGACACGGCCCGCACCGCTACGTCTTCCAACTCTTCGCCCTCGCCGAGCCGATCACCACCGGGAAATCCCTGGAGTCGGCGAAACCGGCCGAGGTGCTGGCGGCCGGACGCGCACTCGCCCGCGCCCGCATCGACGCCTTCTACGAACGCGGGTGAACTAATCCAGCACGGCCGCAACGGCTTCCACCTCGACAAGTTGGTCGGCGTAGCCGAGGACGGTCACCCCGAGCAGGGTGCTCGGCACGTCGTGGTCGCCGAAGGCGTCGCGCACGACCTCCCATACCGTGACCAGGTCGGCGCGCCGCGACGACGCGACATAGACCCTGGTGCTGATCACATCCTCGATGGTGGCCCCCGCCGCGGCCAGCGCGGTCCGCAGGTTCGCCAGCACCCGCACGGCCTGACCCGCGTAATCACCGACGGCGGCGGTGGACCCGTCGGCCTCCAGCGGGCAGGCCCCGGCCAGGAAGATCAGCCGGGCCTGCGCGGGAGCCGTTGCGGCATAGGCATATTCGGCGACGTCGGACAGTTGGTCGGAGCGAATCAGCGTCACGCTCTTCGGCATTCACACCACGCTACCCGCGCCGGCGCCCGCCGCCGCGAGCCGCCGCGCCAACTCATGACAGCGGCTCGCGAGCGACGGCGGGTCGAGCACTTCGAAATCGTGCCCGAGCAGCAGCATGTGCATCAGGACGAAATCGAGATCGCGCCCGCCGCTGCGCACCTCGCAACGTTCGGGCCCGCGCGAGAGCACGACGGCCGCCGCCGCCGGAATCTGCGCGCGCACCACATCGGCGGACGCGGATACGAGGAAGCGCGCTCGGTGCGGGTAGACCCGGCTCGCCACGCTCTCCTGCACGTAGCCGACCGCGTCGGGTACGTCGCGGGGGTGGAATCGCCAGGTCCGCGCGGATACCGCGGACATCCGGTCGACCCGGAAGGTGCGCCAATCCGCCCGGTCGAGATCGTATGCGAACAGGTACCAGCGCCGGTCGGAGGCGACCAGGCGATACGGCTCGACCCGCCGCAGCCGCACCCCGTCGCCGGACGGATAGTCGAAGCCGGTCTCCACCTCGTCGCGGCAGGCCCGGGCCAGCGTCATCAGCACATCGGGATCGACCGGTATGCGGCCGCCGTCGAAGGATTCCACCGCGACCGACAGCGCGCGCACCTCCTGCCGCAACCGGGTCGGCAGCACCCGGTCGAGTTTGGACAGCGCCCGGAGCGCGGCGTCGCCCGCACCGGCGACCGCGCCACCCGCGCCGGCGAGCAGCGCGACCGCGGTGGCGATCGCCTCCTGATCGTCGAGCAGCAGCGGCGGCAGATCCTGTCCGGGCCCCAGCCGGTAACCGCCGCCGACACCCTGGCTGGCATGGACCGGATACCCGAGCGCGCGCAGCCGCCCGACATCACGGCGCACCGTGCGCTCCGTGACGCCGAGCCGGTCGGCGAGTTCGGGACCGGTCCACACCTGACGCTGCTGCAGCAGCCCGAGCAGGGTGAGCACCCGCTCCGTCGTGCCCCGTTCGTCGACTGCCATATCGTCAACCTTGCCAGAAATAGCGGACCGAACCTGTCCGCTAGGCATGTCAGGGTCATGGCATGAACTCAGATCAGTTCGACTGGAACCAGATATTGCGCGAGCAGTGGGAGTGGCACTGGAACCATCAGGTGCGGGCCCGGCTCGATGGACTCACCGACGACGAATACTTCTGGTCGCCGGTACCCGACGCCTGGAGTGTCCGGCCGCGCGGCACCTCGACCGCACCGGTACAGGCAGGCTCCGGGGACTTCACGATCGACTACGCCTTCCCGACCCCGACTCCGGCACCGTTCACCACGATCGCGTGGCGGCTGGGGCACGTCATCGTCGGCGTGCTCGCCATGCGCAACGCCACGCACTTCGGCGCGCCCGCAACGTCATACGAGAAATGGGAGTACGCCGGAACGGCCGCCACCGCGCTCGAACAACTGGACACTCAGGTCGAGCTCTGGATGGCCGGGGTGCGCGGCCTCGACGAGGCCGCGCTGCTGACCCCGGTCGGCTCGAAGGAGCCCTACCCCGACCTGCCGATGGCCGCGCTGATACTCCACATCAACCGCGAGTTGATCCATCATCTTTCCGAGGTCAGCCTGCTGCGGGATCTCTACCTGCACACGAAATCCGGGGAACGCCGGTGACCGAAGCGATCACCCTGATCGACCCCGAAGGCCTCCCCTACAGCCCGGCTTTCGCTCAAGGCGTCATCGCGCCCGCGGCCCGGACGCTGTATGTCGGCGGTCAGCTCGGCACCGACAGCTCCGGCAAACTCCTCGATGGCGCGCAAGCGCAAGCCGCACAGGCGATGCGCAACGTGCTGACCGTGCTCGCCGCGGCGGGGACCGGTCCGGAGCATGTGGTCAAGCTCGGCGTCTACCTCGTCGCCGGGGTCGACCCACAAGCGGGATACGCGGCCACACGGTCGGTGTGGGGTGAATACCGCACGGCCGTTACGGTTGTCACCACCGCGGGGCATGCGCGTCCTGGTGTGCTCGTGGAGATCGATGCGGTCGCGGTCATACCGGAATAACCGTTCGTACATCGCGAATCTGGCTGCAAGACAGTTGGATTCGCGGTTACGTTCCGTGGGGATAGGCTCGATTGCACAGCGCGAATCCGGTCGCATTCCCAACGTCGGGGAGCACCCGCGGGATGACGGCACCGCAGGGGCTGGCAGGATCACCGCGGGCGGGATCACCCAAAAAATAGTCGGAGGTCGGGATTTGAAGTTGGCGGAGGCGCTTGCGTTGCGTGCGGACGCGGCGCGGCGGATCGAGCAGCTACGCGCCAGGATCGTCGGCAACGCCCGCTTTCAGGAGGGTGAGGAGCCCGCCGAGGACGCCTCGGCGCTGCTCGTCGAGGCCGAAAACGTGCTCGGCGAATTCGAAACGCTGATCCAGCGGATCAACCGCACCAACGCCGCCGCGCGGATCGACGCGGACAATACCCTCACCGATGCGCTGGCACGCCGGGATGCGTTGCGGCTGCGGCACTCCGTGGTGACCGCCGCCGCCGACGCCGCGGCGGGCACGAACCAGGGCGGGTACGCCCGCCAGCTGCGCTCCGAGCTGAAGTGGCTCACCGCGCTACCCGTCGCCGAATTGCGTTCCCGCGCCGACGTTCTCGCCCGGGAACTGCGCGAACTCGATGTGCGGATCCAGCGTGCGAACTGGGAGGTGGACCTGCTGGACTGACGGTGGAGCAGGTAGTCGTCGCGGAGGCGTGCACGACCCGCCAGGACCGACGGGCTATTCGGTCCCTTTCTTGGTTGCACGGTGGGCAGTGCAAATGGGTTCAACTCCCTATTTACAACGCAGCCCAGCACCGCGCACAAGTAAAGGCGCATCGCGCACAGCACACAACCATGTGCAGATCCGTGACGACGAGGGCGGGCAAGGGGTACTCCACCATGCTCCAAGGCTTTTCACGGCACGTGTGGTCTGCTTCCCGGTGCCTGGACCGGCTGCGCCTGCGGGCTGGCCGGAACGACCGGCGCCGGAAGCATGTCGGTCATGTCAGCCCTGGCCACTTCGAGTTGGACGCCCGGGAAGGTCACGGGCTGGGCGGCGGCCTGGTCGAGCCGCAGCGCCGAGGTGAGGTCGCCGAAGGCGCGGCGGCGCCACGGTGAGATATTGGGTTCCGTTACGCCGGTGAACCATTCGAGGAAGCGCAGCACGGATGTGTGATCGAATCGTTCGGTCGCCACCCATCCCCCGGCCGTCCACGGGGATACGATGACGCAGGGTACGCGGTAGCCGCCGCCGATCGGCAGATCCCCGACGAATTCGCCGGGTTCACCCGCCTGCGGCAGCGGCGGCACCACATGATCGAAGAGCCCGTCGTTCTCGTCGTAATTCAGGATGAATACGGTTTTCGCCCAGAGCTCCGGATCGGCGGCGATGGCATTGATCTTGTCGGCGATGAAGGCCGCGCCGTCGGCGGGCCGCCAGGCGGGATGTTCCGACGCGACCTCCGGCGGCATCAGCCAGGTTACGGTGGGCAGCGCGCCCGAGCAGACGTCGTTCTCGAAGGCGCCCGCGGGCGATGGCGCGACTGCCTTGCGGTACAGCGGCGAATCGGGCGCGGCCGCGCGGAACTGCTGGAAATCGGCCAGCACGTTGTACGGCTGACCGGCCTCGACGTACACCTTCCAACTCACACCCGCCTGTTCCAGCCGCTCGGCGTAAGTCGTCCAGCCGTAACCGTTTTCGGGCACATCGTTGCTGATGATCGGACCGCCGCCCGCGCCGTCCGGATCGATCGTCCCCGTCATCCACATCAACCGGTTCGGCGCCGTCGGGCCGAGCACCGAGCAGTGGTAGGCGTCGCAGACGGTGAACGCGTCGGCGAGCGCGAAATGGAAAGGGATGTCGGCTCTTTCGTAGTAGCTCATGACATAGGGACCGTTCGCGCCGTCGGCCGCGCGATGCGCGGGCAACCACCGGTCCATCCTGCCGCCGTCGAGCGCGTCGTGCTGCACCGTCCAGGCGTGCGAGGTCGACGGGATCCGCTGCACGCTATTGCGATAGGTATCCAGATGGAACGGCAGGGTGTATCCGTCCGGATTCTCCGCATCCGGTTGCCTGAATACCGACGACCCGTCCGGCAGCCGCGCCGCATCCGGATCGCCGAATCCGCGCACACCGGACAGCGTGCCGAAATAGTGGTCGAACGAACGGTTTTCCTGCATCAGCAGCACCACATGTTCGACCGGCCGCGGCGCGACCGGTTCGGCGAGCGCGCGACGGATATTGATCGGCATGGCCGCCAGCGCCGCCGCCGCGGTGGCGCCCTCGATGAAACGCCGACGGGTGAGCCCGATCTGGCCGTTCATGAACGCTCCTCAGTCCATGCCCCCGGATATCCACCAATACCAGCACGATGCGTCGATGTCCTGAATCGCACGAAAATTCTTGGCACCACCGCACATAGGATGGGGCGATGGGATCCACCGGGCCCGGATACGCCGATACGGGCCGGGCTGGCACCGCATGGGATGTCGCGCGACCGGCGCGACCTAGCCGGGTGCGTGGCATCGATATGGGCGGATTCCGCGATCGGAATCGCGGGCCCGGCCCGATCGAGTTGCGGGTGATCCCGCATCCATCGGTCACCCTGGTGCTCGAATTCGGTGACGGCTCACTGGAATTGGACGTCACAGGCGGGCATGGGCGGGGCAGTTTCGTCGCGGGGCTGGCACCAACGGGTGTATGTGTCCGGGCGGAGCGCATCGAATGCGTCGAGGTGCGGCTGTCTCCGCTGGTCGCACGAAACGTATTCGGCGCGGCCCCGGACGGCTCCGTTGTCACCCTGGACGAGCTGTGGGGTCCGGACGCGGCGCGAATCCGGGAGCAACTCGGCGAATCTACTTCGTGGGATGAGCGTTTCGCGTTGACGGACGACCTCCTGACCCGACGAGCCGCGGTGTGCCCGTCCGTCGACCCCGAGGTGGCCTGGGCGTGGGAACGAATCATCGGCAGTCGCGGCCGGGTGCGGGTCGAGGTTCTGGCGGCCGAGATCGGTTGGAGCCGAGGGCGACTGTGGTCCCGGTTCCGGTCGCAGATCGGCGTCCCGCCCAAATACGCCGCGAAACTGGTGCGTTTCGACAATGCCGCCCGCCGCCTGGCCGCGGGGCACGGCGCAGCCCAAGTCGCGGCGGAGTGCGGCTATGTCGATCAGTCCCATCTGCATCGAGAAGTCATGGCTTTCACTGGAAGGACACCGCGGACACTGGCCGTCGACGACGAGGCCGCCGCCGAACGCCTCGCCTTCGCGAATGAACAAACATTTGTACAAGATTCGCGACCGTGAGCACGCCACAGTGGGGTCATGCGAGGCCATGAACCCATGCGGGTGCGCGATGCGAAGATACTGATCACCGGGGCCACCGGCGGGCTCGGCCGGGAGCTGGCGACGGCCATGGCCGCGGGCGGAGGCGAGCTGATACTCACCGGACGCCGCGCCGACCTGTTGGAGCCGCTGGCGCGGACATTGGGCGGCAAGGCAATTCCCGCCGACCTGGCCGACCCGACAGAGGTCGAGCGGTTGCTGACCGCGGCGGGCGAGGTGGACATAGTTGTCGCAAATGCCGCGCTACCGGCGGGAGGTCTGCTGACAGACCGCTCGATCGATGAGATCGACCGCGTGCTGGACGTGAACCTGCGCGCTCCGATCGTGATGGCGAAAGTGGCCGCACAGCGGATGGCCGCAAGGCGCCGAGGTCATCTGGTCTTCATTTCATCGATATCGGGAAAAACCGCATCCGGGCACCTATCCCTTTACAACGCAACCAAATTCGGCATGCGCGGCTTCGCCCTCGCACTGCGCGAGGATATGCGGCCGCACAATGTCGGGGTCTCGACGGTTTTCCCCGGCTACATCCGCGACGCGGGCATGTTCGCCGATTCCGGCGCCACCCTGCCCCGCGGGGTCGGCACCCGCTCACCCCGAGATGTCGCGCACGCGACCATTCGGGCCATCGAGCGCAACCGCGCCGAAATCGACGTCGCCCCACTGGGTTTGCGCGCCATCGCCGTCCTCGGCAGCGCCGCGCCCAGCCTCTCCGCCGCGATCCAGCGCCGTCTCGGCGCCGAGGTGGTGAGCAGGCAACTCGCCGAAGGTCAGCGCGATAAACGCTGACTGTGCCATGGATTTCCGCCCGTACGGTGGCGCGGAACCGACCGAGCGCAGTATCAAAAGAACCGCGTGCCATACCCGTCATCACCGGCGGCAGGCTCCGCTCACCGACTCTCGTTAAACTACCGACCATGGACGGTGAACTGGCCTGTTGCATGGCCCTGGCCACTCACGCCACCGCATGGTTACGCAGTCGGCAGACCTCTCCCGCCGGGTTCGAATTGACGCACAGCACAATGCAGTTTGTCGGCTCGATCATCTTCGACGATGCCGCAGGCGTGGACGGCTGGATGCGACAGCTGGCAGCAGACGGGGTGGATCGGGTATGGCTCGCGGTCCCGAACCTGGATCCGCAGGACGAGCGCGGACTGGCCGCGCACAAGGCGGCCGCGTTCGCCGGCGGCGTCCAGCTCGGGCTGCTGACGACCGGTGCGGCCGGGAACCGGTTATGGCAGGCGCGCTGGCAAATCGGCGACCGTAACGCACCCGACCAGCGGATTTGGACTGTCACCTATCGGTCGCAGCCGGTGACTTCCGGCCCCCTGCTACCCGATCTTCAGCAAGCTGCGCGATTCCTGAACCAGGCACTCCAGCATGCCGAGGAGTTCGCATCCCATAATGTGTTGCCGCCGTGGGATGGACTGTTCGCGCAGGCTCGCGGGCAATGGTCTGGCAGTGGTGAACCGCGCAATGTGGATCACCAGGACCTGTTCCCCGATGATCGGGGGCATGCCGACAGCCATCGCCTGGCATGTATGGCGCAGGCCGCCTGGGTATTCGGTGGTATGGGATCTTGGAACGACCTCCAATTCGACGAACCCGATCGGCAACGTGAGTACGAGACCATCAGCCGGGATCTGTTCGCGGCGGTCATCCGCGCCTGTGTCGCCGCCGTCAACGCCGAGGCATAGCTGCTTCCCCGGCTGATCAAGGCGGGCGGTGTCGTGGCGCGCCATTCGCGGGTGTTGGCCGCCGGTAACAGGTTGTGCCGCTGGTGAATTCCGTTGACTCGCCGGATTGCCGACGATAGATTTCGTACCCGTGTCTGATATCGCGCGACTTCCCGGTTTGACATTGGCCGATGCGGATCGGCTGGTGGCGGCGGCGCTCGCGGTCGGTGCGGAGCGCGGGTTTCCGCCGCTCGCGGTGGCCGTCATCGATGTTGCCGGAGAGGTGATCGCGCTGCGGCGCGCCGACGGCGGCATGCCCATGACCAGCCGAATCGCCGTGGCCAAGGCGCGCACCGCACTGCTTACGCTGAGACCCTCCGGCCAACTCCAACTCCCGGGCGCGATCGTCGACGGCATTCAGCACCTCTACGGCGGCGACTACGTCCCGTACGCGGGTGGCGTGCTGGTCACCGATGGTGAGGTAATCCTCGGCGCCGCAGGCGCATCCGGCGCCCTCGCCGTCGAGGACGAGGAGGCCGTGCAGACGGCGGTGCTGCGCTGGCAAGCGGACCCCACCGGCGAACTCGGCTGATCCGAGGCGAATTTCGTTGCGGCTGTTCGCCTTTCATGGAGCAGCCGGGAACACCATCGTGCGCAGGATGTCGATCCACCAGTCGAGTGTGCGATCGCTCGCGGACGCGTCGAGTCCGGCGCTGCGGCGGAATTCACCGCCGAACAACGGTTCCAGCGCGACGGCCTGATGCAGTGCGGCCACCGTCACCTGGAGCGTCTCGCGCGATGGCGGCGTGAGCCCGACGGTCGCGCCGTGCTGCCGCGCCTGGGCGTGCAGCCGGTCCACCACCTCGTCGAGCAGCCCGCTGCCGGTATCCCGCCAGCCGGACCGGTACAGCGCGACCGCCAGATCGGCGTAACCGTCGGCGTACAGCGCGTACAACGCGTGCACCAGGTCGGCCGGGTCGATCGGACCGTCGGGCCACGCGCCGAGCACGGCGTGCAGTTGCGCCTTCAGCTTGGCCCCGCCGAAGCGCAGCAGCGCCTCCAACAATTGCTCACGGGTGCCGAAGTGGTGGTTGACCGCGGCATCGGACACCCCGATCTCGGCGGCCACCGCCCGCACTTGAACGGCGGCCGGACCGCCCGCGGCGAGCAGTCCGCTCGCCGCCTCGAGGATCATCCGCTTGGCCTCATCGGGATTGCGTCGCACTCGGGTAGCCACTCGCCAAGCTTACCTTGACCAATCAAGGTAGAAACCCTTACCTTGGAGACTCAAGGTAAGGGGGTACATATGCACCGACAATTCACGATTCCGGCGATGGTCGAACTGGCGACCAGCTTGGGCGTCGAGGTCGACGACCCGACACCGCCCACCGAATTCCACTTCTCCCGCGCCGACTGCCGATTACACGGATTCGACTGGGGCGGAACGGGTTCCCCGGTCATCCTGCTGCACGGTGGCCGATTGACCGCGCACACATGGGATTTCGTCTGCCTCGGACTGCGCCGCGACGCGCGGCTGGTCGCGCTGGATCTGCGCGGGCACGGCGAGAGCGACTGGTCCGACGACTACCGCATCGCCACCATGGCGGCCGATGTCGCCGCGGCGGCCGACCATTTCGGCTTCGACCGGGTCCACTTGGTCGGCATGTCACTCGGCGCCCTGGTCGCGGCCGAGCTCGCCGCTTCGCGACCCGACCTCGTCGAGCGGCTGGCGCTCATCGATGTCGCACCGGGCGTCGACTTCGAAAGCACCTGGCTGATGCGAACATTCGTGCTCGGCCTCAGCCCGGTGCAGGATCTCGACACCGTGGTCGGCGCCGCGATGCGAATCAATCCGAGCGCCGATCGCGCCGTCGTCACCTACCGGATGAGCACCCTGTTCTTCCGCGCACCCGACGGCGACTGGGTGCCGAAGGCCGATCCGAGCACACCCGATTTTCCAGCCATTCTCGCGGCCGTCGAAGGGCTGCCCGCGCAATTGACCGATGCGCCGGTGCTATTGGTGCGCGGCGAACGCAGCAGGGTGGTCACCCAGACCACCGCCGAACGCCTCATCGCACGGCTTCCGTACGGAGAACTCGTCTCGATACCGAATGCCGAGCACAACGTTCAGGAGGACAACCCGGCCGCATTGATCACCGCGCTGCGGGATTTCCTTACTCGCTGAGTCCCTGGCGGCAGCACACTCTTGCGTGTACGTATACGTCTACTTATAGTGAGACTGTCGCTTGAAGTGCCGAATATGTACTGCCGCAAGAGGAATCGCCATGAGTGAACCCCTCCACACCGTCACGACGATGCCGACTCAACGTCGGCCCGGCCACCCCTTCGACCCGCCCGCGGAGTTGATCGACGCCCGCAGGCACGGTCCCATCAGCCGCTACACCTTCCCCGGCGGCAGACCGGGCTGGCTGATCACCGGATACGACCTGGTGCGGGCGGTGCTGGCCGACTCGCGGTTCAGCTCGCGCAAGGAGCTCATGCTGCACCCGACCCTCGACTACTCGGGTTTCGAGATTCCGCCCGCGCCACCCGGCGAATTCCTCCTGATGGATGAGCCGAGGCACGGGCGCTATCGAAAACCGTTGGTGGGCAAGTTCACCGTACGTCGGATGCGAATGCTCGGCGAGCGCGTCGAACAGGTCACCGCGGATCATCTGGACGCCATGGAAAAGGCCGGTCCGCCAACGGATCTGGTGACCGCCTTTGCCAAACCCATTCCCGCCGTCATGATCTGTGAGCTACTGGGCGTGCCGTACCGGGATCGGGATCGCTTCCAGGATCAGGTCTACTCGTTCATGGGCGGGGAGACGAGCGACGAGGACATGGTCGTGGCCTACACCGCGGTCCAGCAATACCTCGCGGAGCTGGTGGCCGCCAAACGCGCGAACCCGACCGACGACGTGCTCAGCGACCTCACCGACGGCGACCTGACCGACGAGGAGTTGCAGGGAATAGCCCTGGTTCTGCTCGCGGCCGGGCTCGACACCACCGCGAATATGTTGGCGCTGGGCACTTTCGCGCTGCTGCGCAACCCGGCACAGCTCGACGCGCTGCGCGCCGATCCGGCGCTCATCGACCGGGCCGTCGAGGAACTGCTGCGGTATCTGAGCGTCGCCAAGACATTTCAGCGCACGGCGCTGGAGGACGTCGAGTTGGGCGGCACGACCATCGAGGCCGGGCAGGTGGTCATCCTGTCGATGAACACCGCCAATCGCGATCCCGAGCGCTTCGCCGAACCCGACGTGCTCGATCTCGGCAGGCAGGCCGTCGGGCATCTGGCCTTCGGCCACGGTATTCACCAGTGCCTCGGCCAGCAGCTCGCCCGCGTCGAGATGCGGGTCGCGTTCCCCGCGCTGCTAGACCGTTTCCCCGCGCTGCGCCTCGACGTGCCCGCCGAAAAGGTAAGCCTGCGACCGGAATCCGAGGATATCTACGGGGTGAGGAGCCTGCCGGTCACCTGGACGGTGTGATTCGGTGCTCCACCGCGTCGACCCGTCGCCGGAGCAGACAGAATTCGTTACCCTCCGGATCGGCGAGCACATGCCATGTTTCGGCGCCCGTCTGGCCGATGTCGACCTCGCGCGCACCCGCGGCGAGCAGCCGCGCCAATTCCGCGTCCTGATCACGGTCGGTGGGGCTGACGTCCAGGTGCAGCGGCAGCTTCCCGCGTCTCGGCTCGGCGCTGCGGCTCAACACCAGCGTCGGCTGCGGCCCGCCGAAGCCGGTTCCGGGCGGGCCGATCTCCAGATCGTCACCCTCCCAACCGAGTTCGACGTAGCCGAGGACCTCGCACCAGAATTCTCCCAACCGTTGCGGGTCGACGCAGTCGATGACGAGTTCGGTGATCCGGCAAGCCATGCGTGTGACCCTACGCGCGCATGGCTACCTCCACACGTCCTGAGGGGCAAAGCATTTCACGATGGTCGACGGACCATGGTCGCGTACCAGAACTGAACCGTGTGCCGCTCCGGCACGAAGGCGTCGTCCGCGGCGGCGGTCAGATCCTCGATATCCCAGCCGCTTCCGAACGCCTCGGTCAACTCCGCGCCGGAGATACCCTTGGTCCCCGGACCGCCGAAACCCGGCTGGTTGCGATCGCTGAAGCAGCGCAGATGCAGCAGCGCTCCCGGACGACAGGCACCGTACAGCACCGCCGCATAGCGGGAGCGGTCTTCGGGATACAGACTGTGGAAGCAGCCGATATCGAAGGCGTCACCCTGCGCCGCCTGGCCGCCGGACTGGGCGTCCAAGTGCCCTGCAACGGAATTCCGGCGCGGACGGATACGCCGAGGGACTCGGGTTCATCCTCGCGGGCATCCAGGTCCGGGCCGACCGCGAGACCCGAGCCGTCGAATGATCCCGTAGGCGCACAGGCACTTCCATACGGCACGACAATTCCGATGCGGCGTGCGGCGATCAGCCCATGATCGTACGATCCGGCCGGGTCGTCCGCGCACCGGTCACCGAGTAAAGAATCGCCTAATTTCTGGGGAAAGCAACAGGTTCGGCGGCGTACGGCTCGACTTCGACTGCCGGACAAGCCGATATGTCATGGAATATACGTTTCCCCTTGGTACATAACACAACTGGGGATAATAGACCGATTGGTCGCGGTGCTACGATTCTCGCGACGCTCGGAAAATCAACCGGGGATCGGGACCCGACACCGAGCGCACCGCGGGGACCCCGAATGTCGTCCGGGTCTCCGGATTTCCCTTTCCATCAAGAGATATCGCGAGAAATCCATGTTCAAGAAGTTCGCCGCCGTCGGCGCAGCGATATTCGCGTTCGCCATTCCGATATCCAGCTCGCAGAGTTCCGCGGATCCCGTACCCGGGTGGAACAACCCGCCGCCGCCGGACAAAATCGTCATCGACGTGGTCACCGTCAACGGAACCGGTTGCCCGCCGGGCACCGCGGCCGTGGCGGTTTCCCCGGACAACACGGCCTTCACGGTGACATACAGTCAATACACCGCGCAGGTCGGCGTCGGCGCGGGCCCGACCGATTTCCGGCGGAACTGCCAGCTCAACCTGCTCGTGCACGTGCCACAGGGATTCACCTACGGCATCGCCCAGGCGGACTACCGCGGCTTCGCGCACCTCGAAGCCGGCGCGACCGCGCTCGAACGGGCACGGTATTACTTCCAGGGCAATTCGCCGACCCAGTACATCGACCACCCGTTCAACGGCCTCTACGACGACGACTGGCAGACAACGGATTCGACTCCGGTCGGCTCGGTCGTATTCCTGCCCTGCGGCGAAAATCGCAACTTCAATATCAATACCGAACTGCGGGCGAACGCGGGCACCTCGGACCCGACCAAGACCACGAGCTTCATCACCATGGATTCCACGGACGGAAGCATCACCACCACTTACCACTTCGCCTGGAAGCAGTGCTGACCGCGCAATCGGATCAACTCGGTTTCACCTATTTCGCCGGTACCTCATAGGTGCGCCGAGTAAATCCGTTGCGTTCAAATGACGGTGTCGCCGGGAAGAACCCCGAAATTCCCGGCGGCACCGTCGCAGGCAATTCGACGGCCGCGCCGAACACGCTCGACGATTCACCCGTCGCCCAAAGCCATGAGTTTCAGTTGCAGCAGTGCCCCGAAGCGGGCGTCGGGGTCGCTCAGATCGATTCCACCGACCTCGCCGATGCGCCGCAGTCGGTACCGGAAGGTATTCGGGTGGATATATACCGCGGCGGCCGCGGCGTTCACGTCACCGAAGGCGTCCAGCCAGGCCCGTAGGGTGGCCAGCAGGCAACTCCCCTGGGCCGCATCATAATCCCGCAAGCGAGCGATCGGTCCGGACAAGCGGTCGCGGCGCAGCGCCATCAGATCGTGCAATTCCAGCAGCAACGCCTCGGTCTGCACATCGCTGATATCGGCGACCCGCCGCGAAACCGTACCCGAACGCAGCACGCGCAGTGCGCGATCCGCATCGTCGCGGGAACGCCGCAGGTCGGCGACGTCGGCGGCGACGGTGCCGATGCCGATGAGCACGGGCGCGCGGTCGCCGACGCGGGTCACGAAATCCCGCGCGGCCTCCGCGGCGCGGTCCGCGCCGAGCACCGGCACGATCGCGTAGCCGGTCTCGCCGAGCAAAGCCGTTGCCACCATTGGATATACGGCATTCAGGTGCATGGCGAAGGCGTCGGCGAGGCGCTCGTGCTCGCTGGCCCGTCTGGCGGCGGTATCGATGCCATCGACCCGGCCGCGATCCTGGATCATCGCCAGCACGGTGACCGGCCGATCGGCCACGCCGAGTTCGCGCAGCGCGTCGGCGGCGTGCGGGCCGCCGTCGACCGCGCGGCTGAGCAGATCGGCGCGCATCCGCCGCGCGACATCGGAGCCGGCCCGCTGCCGCAGCAGATGTACCGCGGCCAGCTTCCCGACCTCCTCGAACGCGTGGATGCGTTCCGGCGTCAGCGGCGCATCGGTTGCCGCCCAGATGGTTCCGAGCACCTCATCGCCCGCGCGCACCGTCTGCGCGATGCGCGGCATGGTGAACCCGTCGAGCCCGGGCAGCGGTTCGATCCGCACCGGGGACTCGCTGCGGTACAGCTCGCGGAAAATGCCTTTCGCTTCGAGGGTTTCGGAATAGAGCTCCGGAACCTGGCGTCCCAGAATGGTTTCGGTCCGCGATCGGTCCGCCGCGTCCTGGCCGCCGGAGAAGGCCAAAACCCGGCTGTCGCGGTCCTCGATGGTCACCGGCGCATCCAGCAGCGCGGCGATCGCGTTCGCCAGCGCGAACAGATCGCCGGACGGTATGCCGCCCAATGTCTCCGGTTCGGGGCCGCCGGTCCGGTCGGCGGCAAGCAGTGTCCGCAGCCAGGTGGCCAGCTGCGTCCAGGACGCACCCCTGGTCAGTTCGAGCAGCACGACGCCGGTGCGCCGGGCGGTCTCGATCAGCGTCCGGTCGGCGGGCACCGGCGCGCGGACCACCAATACCGCCGCGTCCAGGCCGCCGAGATCGTCGAGGAGTCGCCCGATCTCCCCCGGCCCGTGCACACCGATGCCGAGAACCAGCGCACCCGCGGGCAGCACCGGCGCGTCCAGCGGATCGTGGATCACGACACCGCTTATCTCCCGTGCACCTTCGGCGTCACCGCAGACGAGCCGGAGCATGGTGGCGCCGAGATCGTCGAGGATGCGAACCAGGTTCGTCGAGATGCGGCCACTCCGCACAGGGTGGAGCCTTGTCGAGGGTCTGTCGGATCCTTCCGGAAAGGGTAGGCCGGTCATCCGACCACGGTAGCGGGCGACCGGTGGGTCACACCGGAATCCATTCCGTCGCGACCGTGACCGCCTGTAGCAGGCCGAGATCCGGCCGCACGCCGATCCCGGGTCCGTCCGGTACCGGAAGATGCCCGTTGTCCAGCACGAACGGCGGGGTTATATCGGTGTCGTAGTAGCGATCCGATGCCGAGGTATCGCCGGGCAGCACACATCCGGGAAGTGCGGCGAGCGCCACATTCGCGGCACGCCCGAGACCCGTCTCCAGCATCCCGCCGCACCACACCGGAACCCCGTGCGCCACACACAGGTCGTGGATGCGCCTGGACTCGAGGTAGCCGCCGACCCGGCCCGGTTTGATATTGACGATCCGGCAGGCGCCCAGCGTGATGGCCGCGGCGGCGGTGCGGGCCGAGGTGATCGACTCGTCCAGGCAGATCGGTGTGCGCACGCGCCGGGCCAGTTCGACGTGGCCGAGCAGGTCGTCCTCCGCGAGCGGTTGTTCGATGAGCAACAGGTCGAACGGATCGAGCCGGGCCAGCCGGTCGGCGTCGGCGAGCGTGTACGCGGTGTTCGCGTCGACCTGTAAAGCGATATCGCCGAACCGTTCCCGCACCGCCCGGACCGGGTCGACATCCCACCCGGGTTCGATCTTGAGCTTGATGCGCAGATATCCCTGCGCCAGATATCCGGACACCGCGTCGAGCAACTGTTCGATCGAATCCATGATCCCGACCGAAACCCCGCACGGCACCCGGTCTTTCGTCGCACCGAGCTCCCTGGCGAGCGGCACGCCGAGTGCGGTCAGCTCGGCGTCGAGCACCGCCATCTCCAGGGCGGCCTTGGCCATCGCATGTCCGTGGAAGGCCGCCAGCGCGGGGGCGACCGCCGTCGCGGTGTGCGGCCCACAGGCAGCCAGCGCGGGAATCAGGAAGCGGCGCAACACATCCGCGCAACCGTCGAGGTATTCCGGCGAGTAGACCGGCTCGGCCATCGCGACGCATTCACCCCAGCCCTCCGCATCCGTGGTGACCACGCGCAGCAGCAGCAGTTCTCGCGCGAACTGGGTGCCGAACGAGGTGCGGAAGGGCGATTTCAGCGGCATTCGGATGCGCCGCAATTCCACCCCGGTGAGTTTCATTCGTTCTCCTTGGTCAATAGATAGCCGCCGTCGCGGTCGAATCCGGTGATGCGCGCGCCGTCGTTCAGCAGCTCGGTCATGACCGCGCGCACCGCGGCGCGCCAGCTCCTGGCCACGGCCGGATCCGCCGCGCGCAATCCGGTGATGTCCCGCGGCACCGCGACCAGCACGGTGCGGCCGTCGACCGATCCGGTGACAGGCCCACCGTCGGCGGAAATACCGAGCGCCACAACCGGTTTCGGAGCCGGATAGTTATCCCGGGCCGCAGTGGCGGCCGTCGCCGCCCCGATCCCGGTCGGCCGTCCGTCGCAGGCCGCTGCCACCTCGGGTGCGCGCAGCCGCCACCGGACCAGCAGCCGGTCGGTGGCATCGCCCGCGTTGACGGCGTCGGACATCGGCCCGTAGAAGTCGGGCAGGTATTCCACCGGGATCGCACCGAGTTTGACGATGTTGAAGTAGGCATTGCGGCGCACCAGCGGATCGAAGGTCCAGCCGATGGTCTCGACGCCGTTGCGCAGCGCCCAGGCGCGCTGATGCGTCTTCAAGGCGAAACCCACACTGCGCCCGCGCATCCGGTCCACCACACCGGTGATGTGGCTGTGCAGCAGCAGCCGCGCGGGCGCGGCGTGGAATCCGACGCCGACGCCGACCATTTCGGCGCCGTCGAAGGCGCCCGCCACATACCCGTCCGATTTCGACAACGCGCGCAACAGATTCGGCGCCAGCGGCCGATCCTCCGGCGCGAACCCCCACATCGTCTCGCACAACCGGCACGCCTCGACCAGATCCGCCATCTCGGTCAGCGAACGGACCACCACACCGGCGCGGGCGGCGGCTCGCTCGGCGGCGCCGGTCGCATTCGATAACACCGCCGCGGCGAGCGATTCGGCTCTCATGTTGTCCTACCTTTCTGGATCGATGTGCTCTCGCTCACGCCGAGCAATTCCTCCAGCAGTACATGGAAAAGTGCGGCGCGGCCCGGCAATTCATCGATCAGCACATGTTCGTGATCGGCATGCGCGCCATCGCCGCATGCCCCGAGCCCATCCAAGGTCGGTATGCCGATGCCCGCGGTGAGATTTCCGTCGGAGCCGCCGCCGACGGCAGCGCCGGTGATCGGCCCGATACCGAGTGCGGCACCGAGACGTTGTGCGCGGCCGAACAATTCGCGCGACGACTCGGCGGCCAACGGCGGCCGGTTCGGGCCGCCGAGCACCTCCAGTTCGGCGCCGTCGAGCAGCGGTCGCAGCCCGCGCATCGCGGCATCGACCCGATCCTGTTCGGCCACCGTCGCGGCCCGTACATCCACCGCGCACGACGCCTCGGCGGGAACCGTATTCGCCGCGGTGCCCGCCGACATCAGCGTCGGTGTCACGGAGGTGCCGACCGCCGCGTCGCCCAGGGCTGCGACGACGCCGATCTGATGGGCCAGCTCGACGGTGGCGTTCACCCCGCGCTCGGGTTCCAGCCCGGCGTGGGCGGCCCGGCCGCGCACTCGAATCCGATAGTGCGACACTCCTTTTCGGACGATCTTCAGCGCGGTTCCGGCGGCAGGCTCGGCCACCAGAACGGCCGCGCAGCCCCGTGCCGTATCGACGATCAATTCGCGCGACGACGGTGCGCCCAGCTCCTCGTCACCGGTGACCAGAATCGTTACCCCCGACCGATCCGGCAGTGCGGCCACCGCGCGCAGTGCCAGCGCCAGACCCGCCTTCATATCGAAACACCCAGGGCCGTAAAGCTTTCCGTCGCGCACCGCGAACGGATGGGTGCGCACCGAACCCACCGGCCACACCGTGTCGTGGTGACCGAGCACGAGCACCCGGGCCGGGCTGCCGAAGCGCCACCGCAGATGGGTGCGACCGGACAGCACGATCCGTTCCGGTGCGACGCCCAGCAGCGCACCGCCGACCGCCGCCACCGCATCCGCCCCGCGGGCCACCGCCGCCAGGTCCGTCGACGGCGATTCGCAGCACACCAGCCGCTCGATATCGGCCAGCAGCGCGGGCAGTTCGGCACGGAACCGCCGCACCGTCCCCGGCCCGGCGGACGCGTCGCCGCGCATTTCGACCGACGTCATCTGATACCTCCTCGCGCTCGCCGAATTCCGGATTCGAGCTTCCTCGCACCGAACCCGGGCCACTTCGTCGCCACGCACGAATTGCCCGCCCGCCATTCGTCGTTCTCGACGACGCCGCGATCGGTTCCTGCCGTCACGATGGCGGCATCGCACAGTGTTCGACGCCGCGCGGCATTCGAGGAGGATCCACCATGACAGCCACCACCCGTACCGGCTCGGCCGAGGCGCAGCGGCGCATCGCCGACGTATTCGCCGCGGCCGGCGCCGAGGGCAACCTGCACGCGCGCGCCCTGGACAGCCCGGCCGAAATCGGTTGGGCGGCAGATGAACCGGTCGTGCTGGCATCGGTATTCAAGATTCCGGTCGCGCTCGCCTATGCCCGCCAGGTCGCCGCGGGTGCGCTGGATCCGGCCGAGCGCACCACCGTCACCGCGCGCGACCGGATCGGCGGAATCGGCACCGCGGGTTGCACCGACGACGTCGAGATGAGCTGGCGCGACCTGGCGGCGTTCGCGCTGACGATGAGCGATAACGCCGCCACCGATGTGCTGCTGCGCCGGGTCGGCATCGATGCGGTGCGCGAGGTGCTCGCCGAGCTCGGACTGCACCGCACCCGGCTCATCGGCGGCTGCGAAGATCTGTTCGCCACGGTCCGGCAGGATCTGTCGTCGCAGTTCCCGGACATCGACCCGGGCGACCTCGACGCCCTGTTCGCCGCCGCGAATCCCGAGCAGCTGCGCGCGCTCTCGGTCTGCGATCCGGCCCGCACCACCGCGAGCACACCACGAGAGATCACCGCGCTGCTCGCCGCGATCTGGCAGGACACCGCGGGTCCCGCCGCGGCGTGTGCCGAGGTGCGCGCCATCATGCACCGGCAGATCTGGCCGCATCGGCTCTCCAGCGGCTTCGGCGACGAGGTGCTCATCGGCGCCAAGACCGGCACCCTGCCGTTCGTTCGCAACGAGGCGGGCGTACTCACCTTCCCGGATGAAAAACGTTACGCGGTAGCCATTTTCACCGTCGCGGCGCAGGCGAACCTGCGCGCGCCCGCGATCGATGCCGCGATCGGCAGCGCCGCGAGGATCGCCGTCGACGCGCTGCGCGACGCGGAATCCGCCAACTGAACTCCACCGCACGACCCGATATCAGAGGAGACAATCGTGACACACTGGACGCACTCCGGCACCACCGCATCGCCGGATACCGCGCACTGGCAGCGGCGGCTCACCGAAATCGCCATCCGCCAACGGATTCCGGGTGCCGTACTGGCGATCGCACACGGCGACAACCTGATCGAGGTGGCGCACGGCGTGCTCAACGTCGCGACCGGCGTGCCCACCACCACCGATTCGCTGTTCCAGATCGGTTCCATCACCAAGGTCTGGACCGCGACGGCCGTCATGCGCCTGGTCGACCAGGGCACGCTCGACCTAGACGTGCCGTTGATCGATCTCTTCCCTGAACTCGCCCAAGGTGATTCGGCGATCCTCGACCGGGTCACCATGCGCCACCTGCTGACCCACACCAGCGGCATCGACGGCGATGTCTTCACCGACACCGGACGCGGCGACGACTGCCTGCGGCGCTATGTCGCCGAGTTGGCCGGAGTCGGGCGAATCCATCCGATCGACGCCACCTGGTCGTACTGCAACTCCGGATTCACCCTCGCCGGCCGCGTCATCGAGCTCATCACCGGGACGACCTGGGACACGGCCATGCGCGAGCTGCTGTTCGAACCGCTCGGCCTGCGGCACACGGTCACGCTGCCGGAGGAGGCGCTGCTGCACCGCGCCGCCGTCGGACACCTGGCCGGACCCGACGGCACACCGCGCCGGGCGGACCGCTGGTACCTGCCGCGCAGCAGCGGGCCCGCCGGAGCGATCGCCGCGACCGCCCGCGACGTGCTCACCTTCGCCGGCCTGCATCTGAACGACGGCGTCGGTCCCGACGGCGAACGGCTGCTGTCATCGGAGTCGGTGCGGCGGATGGCCCAGGAACAGCTCGCGGTCCCGTTCATGGGCGAAATGGTCGACTCGTGGGGAATCGGCTGGTGGCGCGGTGACTGGCACGGGGCCCGGATGATCGGGCACAACGGCGGCACCATCGGCCAGACCGCGCAGCTGCAGATACTGCCCGAGCAGCGACTCACCATCGTCGTGCTCACCAACGGCAGCGCCGCGCAGTCCGCCTTCACCGAATTGTCCACCGAAATCGCCGCCGAGTTGGCCGGCGTCCGGACCCCGGAACCGTTCGCGCCGCCGAGCGAACCGCCGAGTTTCGATCCGGCCCGATATGTGGGCTGCTACGAACGCAGCGGCGTGCGCCACGAAATCCGCCTCGACGACACCGAATTGGTGCTGAAAACGACATTCTCCGGCGAGCTTGCCGAGGTCGCCCCGGTGCCATCGGTCGAACAGCGGCTGACACCGGTCGCCACGGATCTTTTCGCGGCCAGGTCGACTTTCGACCAGGACGTGTGGCAGCGCGTGACCTTCCACACCATCGCCGACGGCACCCGCTACCTGCACCTGGGTGGCCGTGCCGCCGAATACGTTGCGAGCGAGGCGTGATGACGAACATACGACGTCGGCTCGAACTCTCGGATCTCGAACGCGTCGCGGTGCCGTCGGATCCGGCGCTCGCCCCCGACGGCAGCCGCGTGGTCTACGTGCTGCGCACCGTCGATCCGGAGCGCGACGCCGACAGCCATGCGCTCTGGCAGGTCCGGCCGGACGGCACGCGGGCTCGGCTCACCCGAGGCCCGGCCGATACCGCGCCGCGCTGGTCACCCGACGGCCGGTCAATCGCGTTCCTGCGCGCCGCCGACGGCCCCACCCAGCTGTGGCTGCTGCCCGCCGACGGCGGCGAGCCCGAGCAGCTCACCGAATTGCCGCTGGGCGCGGGCGAACCGGTGTGGAGCCCCGACGGCACCCGGATCGCGTTCGCGGCGCCCGTCGACACCACGGGGGCGAGCCTCGATCCCGCCGCGCCCATCCACATCGACAGGCGAACCTACAAGCTCGATGGCACCGGCTGGTTGCGCGGATTACGTTCGCACATCCACGTTCTGGAGCTCGACGGCCGTTCGGTGCGCCAGGTCACCTCGGGCGATTTCCACGCCGGACTCCCGACCTGGTCGCCGGACGGCGCCCGCCTGGTGTTCGCCGATTCGCTGGCCGACGACGATATGAGTCGCGCCGATGTGCGCATCGTCGATGCGGCCGCCACCCGCCGGGTACCCGACCGCATCGGTCCCGCGGGCGCGGTGGTGTCCGGGGTGGTCTGGTCCGCCGATCCGGCCGCCCTGCTCGTCGCGGCCACCCCCGGCATCGAGCTCGCGAACACCGACCTGCTGTGTGTGTCGGTCGAGAACGGCGAATCCACCGCGCTCACCGCGGATTTCGATCGCAACGTGATGGTCGGCGCGCCCGGCTATCCCGGTGCGCTACCCCGCCCCGCCGGGCCCGGCACAGTGCTGTTCTGTGCCCGTGAACGCGGATACACCCACCTCTACGCGTACGGCGACAACGGCATTCGCCCGCTGATCGACGGAACCCGGGTGGTCTCCGGGCTTTCCGTCGCACCCGCGGCCGGTCTCGCGGCGGTCACGGTCGCCACCGAGACCAGCTTCGGCGAGATCGTCCTGCTCGACCTGGCCACCGGCACCCACCGTGAGCTGACCGCGCACACCGCCGCCGCCCTGCCGGATGTCGCGCCGATTCCCGTGCGGGAGCGGGTTTTCCAGATCTCGGACGGCACCGAGGTGCACGGTTGGCTGCTGCGCGACCCCACCGCACCGGTTCCCGGGCCGCTGCTGGTCGACGCGCACGGCGGCCCGCACAATGCCTGGAATTCGGCCCGCGACCCGTTCCACGCCTACCATCAGATCCTCGCCGCGCGCGGCTGGACGGTGCTGCTGCTCAACCCGCGCGGCAGCGACGGCTACGGCGAGCGATTCATGCGGGCCGCCCTCGGCGGCTGGGGTGTCGCCGACGAACGCGACTTCCTCGAACCCATCGATCTGCTCATCGCCGAAGGGCAGGCCGATGCGAAGCGAATCGCCCTGTGCGGCTACAGCTATGGCGGCTACGTCGCCTGCTGGCTACCGACCAGGACCGATCGGTTCGCCGCCGCGGTCGCGGGTGGGGTGTTGAGCGATCTGGCGAGCTTCATGGGCACCTCCGACAGCGGAATCATGCTGGCGCGCGAGGAGATCGGTGCGACGCCGTGGTCCGATCCGGCGGCGGTGGCCCGGCTCTCCCCCAGCTCCGGTATCGAAAAGGTCGGCACGCCGACGCTGCTCCTGCAGGGCGAGGCCGAGGCCCGCTGCCCGCTCGGGCAGGCCGAGCAGTGGTACGCCGCGCTGCGCGACCGGGGCATCCCGACCGAACTGGTGGTGTATCCGGGGGCTTCGCACCTGTTCATCCTCAACGGAAAGCCCAGCCACCGTGCCGATTTCAATCGACGCATCGTGGAGTGGGTGATCCGGCACACCAGGGCCGCGGCGCCGGCGGGCGCGAAATCGGCCGCCGCGCCGCTGAATACCGAACACTGGCAGCGGCGACTCACCGAAATCGCGACCCGGCACGGGATTCCGGGCGCGGCACTGGCCATCGCCCAGGGCGGGAGCGTGCTGGAGGTCGCACACGGCGTACTCGATATCGAGACGGGCACACCCGTCACGACCGATTCGCTGTTCCAGATCGGCTCGGTCACCAAGGTCTGGACCGCGACGGCCGTCATGCGCCTCGTCGACCAGGGCAAGCTCGACCTCGACGTGCCCTTGGTCGACACCTTCCCGGAACTGCGCCCGGCGGACTCGCGGATTCTCGACGGGGTCACCATGCGCCACCTGCTGACCCACACCAGCGGTATCGACGGCGATATCTTCACCGACACCGGCCGCGGTGACGATTGCCTGCGCCGCTACGTCGCGGAACTGGCCACCGCGGCCCGCACCCATCCCATCGACGCCAGCTGGTCGTACTGCAACTCCGGTTTCATCCTCGCGGGCCGCGTCATCGAACTCGTCACCGGAAAGATCTGGGACGCGGCCATGCGCGAGCTGCTGTTCGAACCGCTCGGCCTGCGGCACACGGTCACGCTGCCGGAGGAGGCGCTGCTGCACCGCGCCGCCGTCGGGCACGAGCCGGGACCCGACGGCACACTGCGGCGCGCCGAGCGCTGGCACCTGCCGCGCAGCTGCGGGCCCGCCGGGACCATCACCGCGCGCGCCCGCGACGTGCTCACCTTCGCCGAACTACATCTGAATCATGGTCTCGCCCCGGATGGTACGCGCCTGCTGTCGCCCGAACTGATCCAGCGGATGCAGGACAAGCAGGTGGCCGTGCCGTTCGCCTTCGAGCTGGAGGACTCATGGGGGCTCGGCTGGTCCCGCACCGATCTGGGCGGACATCTGGTGATCGGCCACGACGGCGGCACCATCGGCCAGACCGCGCGGCTGCTGGTACTGCCGCAGCACCGGTTCGCCGTGGCGATGCTCGCCAACAGCGGCGCGACCATGTCGGCCTTCACCGAGCTCTCCGCCGAGATCATCGCCGGCCTGACCGGTGTCGCGCTGCCGGAGCCGTTCGCGCCGTCGGATCCGCCGTCGTTCGATCCGGCTCGCTACGTGGGCGTATACGAGCAGGCCGGCGTGCGGCTCGAAATCGCCGCCGACGGAGCCGAACTCGTCGCACGGATGACCTTCACCGGTGCACGGTCCGAATTCGGCGCGACCCAGCAGATGGTGTTGCCACTGATACCGGTCGAGGAGGATACCTTCGCCACCCGCCTCCTTGGTGACGAAAAATGGCTGCCCGTAACGTTTTTCGATCTCACCGACGGCGCCCGATACCTATATTTCGGTGGTCGAGCGGTGAAACGCGTTGCGGACGAGGTTCGATGACAACGCAATCGAGCACAGCGCAACGCGCCGAACAGATTCCGGCCCGCGCCTGGCTCACGCTCATCGCGGTGATAGTCGGAGCCTTGGTGTTCCAACTCGACGGCATCGTGGTCGGCGTCGCCAATCCCGGCATCGCCGCCGGGCTGCGGGCCGGACCCGCCGGAATCCAGTGGGTCAACACCGCCCAACTCCTGGCGCTGGCCGGCCTGGCCATTCCGGCCGGAACGCTCGCCGATCGATTCGGCCGCAAGCGAATGTTCCTGCTCGGCGTCGGCGGATTCACGGCGGCCTCGCTGCTGTGCGGACTCGCACCGTCCATCGAGGTCCTGATCGGCGGGCGGGTGCTCCAGGGCGCGTGCGGGGCGCTGCTGCTCCCCGCGGCCCTCGGCTCGATACGAGCCGCATTTCCGCCGGGACGGTTACCGACGGCCCTGGGTGTGTTCGGATCCGCCGTAGCGCTGGTGCTCACCGTCGCACCGCCGCTCGCCGGCGCGCTCGTCGAAAAGGCGGGCTGGTCATGGGCATTCTTCGCCGGGGTGCCGTTCGGCGTCGCGGGCGTGGTACTCGGCGCGTTGGTCATGACCGATCAGCCCCCGGGCGAAACACCACCGCTCGACCTGCCCGGCGCGGCCGCGGCGACGCTCGGAATCACCGCGCTGGTGTGGGCGTTCACCGGTGCACAGCAGGCGGGTTGGGCCTCGGCGCGCACCATCGGATTCGCCGCCGCCAGCCTGCTACTGCTGATCGGCTTCGTTGTGCTGCAAAGGATTTCGCCGCATCCACTGATTCCGCTCGGCCTGTTCCGCAGCCGGTCGTTCACCATCGGGCTTGTGTTGTTGGCACTCGCCCTCGCGGCCATGTCCGCGGTCACCTTCTTCCTGATGTTCTTCCTTCAGGGAGTGCAGGGCAAAGGCGGATTCGCGGCGACGGTGGCGCTACTGCCGCTGACCGTCGTGCTCATCGTGTCCCCATCGATCGGCGGGCTGCTGACCCAGCGGCTCGGCGCGCGGACGACACTGCTGCTCGGCGCCGCCTGCTACGCGGTGGCCTTCGCGTTCCTGCTGCGCCTGACCGCCGATTCGGGAGCGGTCGACGTCGGCTTGCCGCTGGCGCTGGCCGGATTCGGCAACGGGCTGCTCACCGTCTCCGCCATGGAGGCGATCCTCGGCGGGGTCCCGGCCGCGCACACCGCCGCCGCGGCGGGGGTGAAGGAGGCGGTCGGGGAGATCGGCGGCACGATCGGCATCGCCGGGTTCGGCACACTGCTCGGCTCGGTCGTCGGTTTCGTGCTACCGGGCGCACTGCGCGGCACGCTCGGCGATACCGCGCTCACCGAGCTGCTGATGGCCGACCACTCGTTGCGCGCGGATGTCGAACTGGGCTTCGCACCGGCCGCCCGGGATGCCCTGCTCGGCAGGCTCATCGAGACCGGTATACCGGCCGACGCCGCCGCGCGCGCCGCCGCGGCGGTGACCGCGGCGGCGCATCGCGCCTTCGTCGACGGCATGCACGCCGTATATGCCGTCTGCGTCGGCGCGGCTATCCTGGCGAGCCTGCTCGCGCTGCTGCTACGCGACCCCCGAGCCGACTGATCAGCTCAGTCCTTCACCAATTCCGGTGCGGCCGTTTCGGCATCGTCGTGCGCCGGGGCGGTCGACCGGTTCGGCAGCAGCACCGCCATGACGATCACGATCAAGGCCAGCGCGGCCGAGAGCCCGAACGCCAGGCGCATACCGTCGAGGTGCGCGGTGACCGGATCGGTGCCCCGCTCGGCCAGCGCGTTGCTGCGGGCGGACATCACGGTCACCACCATCGCGGTACCGAAGGCCGCCGCCACCTGCTGCAGGGTGGCCAGTATCGAGCTGCCATGCGAGTACAGATGCTGCGGGAGCGCACCGAGACCCAGGGTGAACACCGGGGTGAAGGCGGCGGCCAGCGACACCATCAGCAGCATGTGCAGCGCGAGCAGCACCGCGTACGGGATGGTCGGCGAGACCTGGGTGAATCCGGCCAGTGCGACCGTGACGCCGATGGCGCCGGGAATCACCAGCACCCGCCCGCCGAACCGGTCGTAGATCCGTCCGACGGTCGGGCCGAGCAGACCCATGGCCAGCCCGCCCGGCATCATCAGCAGACCGGTCGCCAGCGGGCTCAGGCCGCGCAGGTTCTGCAGGTACAGCGGCAGCAGGATCATCGAGCCCATCATCGCCAGGAACGCGATCGCCATCAGCACCAGCGCTTTGGCGTAGGTGCCGAACAGCAGTGTCCGCAGATCGAGCAGCGGCGTGCCGGTGCGCTGCAGCCGCAGCTGCCGGGCCACGAACACGCCGACGAGGGCCAGTCCGGCCGCGACGATCAGTGCGGGTTCGATGGCGCTGCCCGCGCCGAACCGGCTGAGCCCGTACACCAGGCCGCCGAAGCCGAGCGCCGCGAAAGCCACACTGGACCAGTCGATCTCGCCGGCCTGCGGTTCGCCGATATTGTCGAGATTGCGCAGGCCGAACCAGGTGGCCGCGGCGGCGATCGGCAGCACCAGCGCGAAAAGCCAACGCCACGAAGCGATCTGCAACACCAGGCCGGAGATCACCGGTCCCATCGCAGGCGCGACCGACATGGCGAGGGTGACATTGCCCATGACCCGGCCGCGGTCCTGCTCGGCCACCACCGTCATCAGCGTTGTCATCAGCAGCGGCATCATCACGGCGGTGCCGCCCGCCTGCACGACCCGTCCGAGCAACAGCACCGGGAACGACGGCGCGACCGCGGCGAGCGCGGTGCCCGTCAGGAATACGCCCATCGCGATCGTGTAGGCCCGCCGGGTGGTGACCCGCTGCAGGAACCATCCGGTGACCGGAATCACCGCCGCCATGGTGAGCATGAACGCGGTGGACACCCACTGCGCCGACCGCTCGGTGACATCGAGATCGGTCATCAGGCGCGGGATCGCGTTGATCATGATGGTTTCGTTCAGGATCACCACGAAGGTCGCCGCCACCAGCAGCCGGATCACGGTCGGGGTCCGCGCCCCAGGTGGGCGCGCGGATACTTCTGCTGACATTCGGACAACCTCCCGGAGCGTTTCTTACGACAGGACCACCTGTGGGCCGCGAACTGTTCCGGCGCCACATCTGAATAGACGGGATCGTCCCCGGCAATTCATCGGCGACCGAACAGTTTCCTGTCGGCGGCGCGCAATATCAACCGGTTTTCGCGCGCCGCCATTCCCGGAACTCACCACATGGCGGGTAACCGCTCGGGTATCCGCTTCATGAACCGAGTGCGCCAGACCAGCTGATCAATGGGCACAGCCAGCCGCGGTGCCGGCACGCGCGCGAGCAACGCCTCGATGCCGATCTGGGCATGGCGTCGGCCGAGCGCGGTGGCCGGGCAGTAGTGCCTGCCGCCGCCGAACGAGAGGTGGGCGCTCGCGTTCGGTCGCGCGAGATCGACGGACTCCGGATCCGGGAAGACCGCAGGATCGAAGTTCGCGCCCTCGACCAGCACCAGCACCAATTCCCCGCGCCGGACCAGGATTTCGCCGAGCCGCACGTCCTCGGTGGCCAGGCGCGGCAGGCCGTCGCCGATCGAGAGGTTGATCCGCAGCAACTCCTCGACCCCGGCGGGGATGAGCGCGGGTTCGGCGGCCAACCGGGCCGAAAGGTCCGGATTTCGCAGGAGCGAGAACAGCGCCATGGTGAGGAATCCGCCGGTGGAGATCACCCCGGCGCCGAAGAGGGTGACGCCGACGGTGGCCAGCAGTTCCTCGGGCACCCGCGCGTACTCGGGATCGGTACGCAGCGCGGCCAATTCGGCCATCAGGCCGGTGGTCGCCGGATCGTCGAGCCGCTCGCGCATGTAAGCGATGTCACGATCCCAGTTGAGTTTCGCGGCCGGAATGGGTTCGGCGGAGTTCATGAACGCGATGTGCAGGCTGCGCATCAGCTTCGGCGCGTCGTCCTGCGGGATGCCGAGGATGTGGCAGTGCAGCGCGGCGGCGTACGGGTCGGCGTAATCGTTGCGCAGGTCGGCCGGTGCGCCCTCGGCGAGCAAGCGATCCACCAGCGCTGCGGCCGTCGCCCGCAGGAATTCCTCGAGCCCGGGCGCTTTCGGGTTGAGCGCCTTCATGACGGCCCTGCGCAGTCCGGCGCCGGTGATGTTGCCCATATTGTTGACCACCTCCGGTGGGATGGTCAGCGCGTACTGTCTCGGCACGCCCGGCGCCGAGGTCTCCTTCAGCGAGAAGCGGGGATCCTCCAGCACCTGCCTGCACAGTTCGTAGGAGCTCACCAGCCAGGCCGGATCGCCCGCGATGGTGCGCACCCGCCGAACCGGTTGCGCCGCACGCAGTTCCGCGACCTCCGCGGGGATACGATCGCCGCGCGCCGAGAACGGGAAATCGAGCATGGTTTCGGTGGCGGTCATCGGGACGCTCCTTCGGAACCGGTGTCGGGGGTGACGATGGCGTGGCCCTGGTTGCGCGACGCGCGCAGCCCGGCGCCACGCGCGTAGAGCAGGTCGGCCATCGGCAGCAGCTGGTGATAGCAGTTCAGCGAGGAGGGCACGCCGAGGATCGCCGGGGTGTCGAGGAATAGCGGCGCCTCGGCGCAGATGTAATCCAGACATACCTCGAGCTGGCGCCGCGTCGCTTGTCCGGCAACGGTTTTCGTTGCCAGGAAGCGGGCCACCAGCGAGTGGCAGACCGCGCGGAAGTCGGCGTCGGCGGCCAGCCTGCCGGTGATATCGCGATGGAGTTCCCGGTAGGCGGCGTTCGAGCGCAGCTCCGACATCGGGCGGACGAAGATCCGGGTGCGATCCGGATCGACGGCGGCGGCCGCCGCGGTGATCTTCGCGCGAACGCCGCGCAGGTTCTTCACCGCCTTACGGCGCGCCTCCTGCGCGGAATACCCTGACGCCTCGAACATTTCGGCGACATGGATATCGGTGTACACGAAGTCGACCCGGTCGAAACGGGCGCGGCCCCAGTGCGCGAGATCGCGCAGCCGCCGAGTCGAGAAGTAGCTGTTGCCCGGCGAGACCCCGATGACGGCGTGATCGGCATCGCGGTAGATGACCTCGCAGTGCGGTGTGAACGGGCGGACGAGAAAGCTTGGCGTAACAGCGAGAGCGGGTGATGTCACGAACAGTGCACCTTTCGTCGAAGGCTACCGATTCGATATCTCGCCGGCCGGCGGTGCCGACGGGACGGTTCGCGACATCGTCGGCGGCGGCCGATCCCGTTGGGCCCCTTGATCTTCCCGTCGCAGAACCATTGGCGGCCACCGTCGGACGCGCCGAACCGGCGACGACATCCGTTGCGCTTCTTGTACTTTCGAACAATGGTTGGTGCTCGCGGTATGCGCTACATCCCCGGGGTGCCGACATGTCACCGGCCCGGTATCGGTGACGGGTTCGTCACCGATACCGGGCCGGGTCGGATGTTGTTGGTAGATAAGTTATTTCATGCGCCGCCGGTTATCCGCGGCGATGATCAGTGGGCGTGCTTGTCCGACTGCTTGTCGGTCGCTACCTGCTGATCGGGTGCGGCCGTCTGCTTGTAAGGCGCGGCCGCGGACTGGGCGGCGGTAATGAACGACCGCTTCAGCTCCGGCCAGAAGGTGTTCGTGACGCAGGAATACTCTGGCATGAAACCACCGCAGTTCGACGCGTCATTCGGGCCGATTTCGATGGTGAAGGAGGCGAGCCCCAGTCCGCTGAACGCCTGATCGGTCGTCGTTCCCGTCGTCGAATATCCGACGGTCTCCAGATCGGTGCCGACGGTGAATCCGCGCGGCACGACCTTGGTGGTCAACGCGCGCAATTGGGCCGTATTCGTCGGGGTGGCATTGTTCGGAATGATCCCGTAATTCCCGTAGGAATGCAGATCGATCATTATTCCGGTCGCGGTATCCGGGACGTCACCGCCACCCGAGGGACGCTGATCGGGGAACAGGCTCGCGTAGAGCTGCTGAATATTCTGCGTTTCCGGTTCGGAGCCGCCCTGCGTGCCCTGATAGGTCTCGGCACAGGGGTCGTTCGAATCACCGCCCCAATTGACGGTGAAATTGCGGTTCAGGTCCACGCCGGGTCCCTGGCCGGATCCGTCGACGACGGAGCAGGACGGCGGCGTGTCACTGTTGTCGACATTCTTGCGCTGCATCAGCGGGCTGTCCCCGCCGCTGGCCACCACGTCGACGCCGTCCGGGTTGGTCACCGGGACCACCCAGACCTCGGTGTTGTTCAGGATCGATGTCGCGGTGGCATCGGTGCCGTAGCCGTCGGCGAGGTAGTCGATCCACTTCCAGCCCACCTCACCGGTCGCCAGCTCACGGGCGTGGATCTGCACGGTGAGCAGGAACCGAGGTTTGCTCGAGGTGGGCGAGAGCGCGCAACCCGCCGGTGCGGCAGCCGTTTTCGCCTGGTCCGACGAACCGCTGCCGGTCAGGCAGATCACGTCCATGGTGTGCCCGCCCTGACCCTGCCCTGCCAGCCAGGTTTTCCCGATGTCGTACACCTTCGCGATGCCCGGATATTTGGTCGCCACATTCCGGGCGTGGTCGAGCATATCCTGCGCCGTGTGATAGCCGCCGTAATAGGTATCGTCCGGAGCTTTCCGGTCCTGCGGCGAAATTTTGTATACCGGAGCCTTTTTCGTCGGCTCCAGTCCCTGATCGCGCAGGGCCTGGGCGTGCGCCTCGTCGACGGCGATGGTCACCTTGTCCGGGCCCGCCGGAACCATTTCGATACCGGCGTGGGCGATGATGTCCCGCTGCGCCTGCGACGTGACCGGCACGTCCCAGTAGTAGGGCGTGTTATCGGCGGCGTGCGCCAATACCGGATTCAGCGCGAGCGTAGTGAAACCACCGATAACCAGTGCGGAAATTGATGCAATGATATTGCGGGGACTGCTCATAGGACTTCCCTTGTCTACCGAGCCACTTTCAGATTCAGCGATACCGTGGACAACCGCACGGCCTAATACCGCGAGCCCGACCGACCTTCGCGACACATGAAAGTTCAATCAGCGCAAGCGGATTGCCTTCGTGCGCCCATGATATGTCCGGGGACATCGCGCACACCGCTCGTGGACCGGGGAAACTCCTCCCCATACGACAGGGCCCTGCCCGCGGATACGCTCGTGTCCGCGGGCAGGGCCCCGCGTCAGTTCCAGCTGTCGATCTTGACGTCGCGCGGATCCGGTGCGCCGGTTCCGGTTTCGATCAACTGCTTCAGGCTGACCAGGTAGACCGCCCACTTGGTGCTGCAGTGGTGCATGAATTCCACCGGCTCCCGCCAACCTTCGTGTTTGAACAGCACGCTGGTGTAGTCGCCGTCCTGGCCGAGCCGCCAGTTCACGTGGGTGCCGATCCATTCGTCCGGCCCGCCGACCACCTCCCACCGCACATGCTCGCCCGGCTCGAGCTCCAGCACCTTCATATCGAATCCGCCCGGCCCGAAACGGAATTCGAGCACGCCACCGATATCGTCACCCTTGCCACTGGTGCCGGTCGTCCACCAACCGGCCAATCCCTCGGTGGTGGTCAGGGCCGAATAGACCGCGGCCACCGGCGATTTGATGCCGACCTTGTGCAGGATGTCTACCATTCTTTTCTTCCTTCTTCCTGGTAATGAATCGAAGCGAGATCCGCACCGCGCCGACGCCGAGCGGTACCGGCCGTGACCATGCGGTGCGTTTCAGGACTGTTGGCCGCGATGATCGCCGGCGCGCTGGATGGCCTCGGCGATCCGCTTGATGCGCCGGAGCCTGGCATCCCATGCGGCCCCGACCGCGGACAGTTGCGCGATCGCGCGGGCGAGTTGCGCCTCGTCGACCCGATAGCGTTTCTCGCGGCCGGCGGGGGTGGCGTGCACCAGGCCGACACGATCCAGCACGGCGAGGTGTTTCGCGACGGCCTGCCTGGTCACGGGCAGCCGCTCGCTGAGGCCGGTGGCGGTGCCGTCGCCGTCGGTCAGCAGCAGATCGAGCATTCGCCGCCGGGTCGGATCGCCGATGGCGGACCACAGATCGTCGTCGACCGCGGTGCTCATCGCTTCGACACCAGCCGCCCGGTGTATTCGCCCAATCGGGGCACGAAGGTGTCCCAGCCGTTGCTGTGATCGCGGTACACCTCTTCCAATTTCGCTGCTTCCCAGCCCATTTCGCGAAATCCGGTCTCGGTGAGCCGGATTCGGGTCCCGCCGCCCGCCGGGGTGAGTTCGAAGGTGACCAGCAGGGAATCCGCGGTGTCGTCGACCTTGTCGCCGGGATAGCACCAGCGGAACGCGAACAGCCGGTGCGGTTCGGCGCGAACCACCATAATCGGCGCCACCTGCGCCCTGTCGCCCCAGACGAGTTCGCCGACGGCGCCAGGTGCTGCCACGAAATCCGCGTCGTCGCTCCACCATTCGCTGATGTGTTCCGGACTGCTGACGACCTGGTAGACCACCTCGGGCGTGGCGTCGACGTGAATTTCTCGCTCGATGCTGCCGAACTCCATCTGCTTTCCTCCATATGCAACGTTTGGTTGCTTATGAGATTAGGTGATCGTCGGCAATCGCGCAACCATTAGTTGCTCATAAGCCGATCCGGCCGACGCGGGGCGACCGCATTGGGTAACGTTCGCCCCGGCAGCCCCGATATCGCAGAGCGACAACCCGTTCGGGTCCACCGCAGAGCCGAGGAGTGCGACTTGAAACAGCTGGCCCGCCCCGCATTCCGCGCCGCAGTGCTGGCGCTGGTCGCCGCACCGGCCGTCGCGGCGGCCGCGATCGCCGCCGCCGACGAGCCGTTCCTGACGGTGTCCGGCACCGCCCACTGCGTCAACCAGACGTACACGCTCACCGTGCCGCGCATCAAAATCCAGTCGGGCACCACGTCCTATTACTTCCTGGACGGCCCCAACCTGACCAACGCCACCACGGTCGGCTCCGAGCAACCGCTCGAACCCGGCAAGGACGCCACCGCCGCATGGACCCCGGCCACGCCCGGGTCACACAACCTCTACTTCCGCGGCAGCGCGAGCGGTTCGGCGTTCGTCATCGGTCCGCAGGCCGTCGACGTCTCCGATGCGACATCCCCAGCCTGCCTCGCGGGCAACTCCGGAAGTACGAATCCCGGAGCTCGCTGAGCTACCGGCCCGAGGCCGTCGGCACCCGGCGGGTGGATCCTCGCCGACGCGACCGTCCACCGCCTCACGCAGCAGATCGGCGTGCCCGGTGTGCCGCCCGTACTCCTCGATCAGATCGCAGACCAGCCTGCGCAGGCTGATATGTCTGCCATCGGGCCAGGCGAGATGGACCAGCTGATCCAGCCCGCCAGCGGCGGCTCCCACGGGCAATCGATCACGGTGCCACCATACGCGAGCCGCGAAAACCATTCGAGCCGATCCACGACGCCCGCCTAATATCGCTCGGTGACGGAAAAGGTCAATCGGCAATGGATTCTGCGACGCAGGCCCGAAGGCGCATTGCGGGATGAGGATTTCGAACTGCGCCACTCCCCCGTACCCGATCCGGGTCCCGGCGAGGCGCTGATCCGGGTGCACTGGCTCGGCATCGATCCGACACAGCGCGGCTGGCTCAACGACGCCGACAACTACATCGAGGCGATGCCGCTCGACGCGGTGATGCGCGGCAGCGGCGTCGGACAGGTCGTGCGCTCGGACAACCCCGCGTATCCGGAGGGCAGCTGGGTCGCCGGGATGGTCGGCTGGCAGGACTATCTCGTCGCCTCCGAGGGTGGGCTCTTCGGCCTGAACGTCGTCCCCGACGGTGTGCCGCCGAAGCTGATGCTGAGCCTGTTCGGGCCGCCGGGACTCACCGCGTACTTCGGCATGCTCGATGTCGGCAGGCCGGAACCGGGACAGACCGTGCTGGTGTCGGCCGCGGCGGGCGCCACCGGCTCGCTGGCGGGTCAGATCGCGAAAACCTTGGGCTGCAAGGTGATCGGGATCGCGGGCGGCCCGGTGAAATGCGCCTGGCTCACCGAGCGGGCCGGATTCGACGCCGCCATCGACCACCGTGCCGACGATATCGACGCCCGCCTGCGCGAGCTGGCCCCCGACGGCGTAGACGTCTTCTGGGACGGCGTCGGCGGCCGAATCCTCGAATACGGCCTGGCGCATCTGGCGCGCCACGCCCGCGTCGTCCTGTGCGGCGCCATCGCGACCGGCTATCAGGGCACCGACCCCGATCAGGGCCCGCGCAACTACATGCGGCTCGCCATCGATCGGGCCCGCATGGAGGGTTTCATCTTCCTCGACTACGTCGATCGCTTCCCGGAGGCGTTCGCGGCGCTGCTCGACTGGTACCGGCAGGACAAGCTGACCATCGCCGAAACCATAAGCGGCGGACTGGAATCCGCGCCGAGCGCGCTGCGCGCGGTCTTCGAGGGCGGCAACCTCGGCAAGCAGCTCGTCGAGGTCGCCGCCTGCTGACGGCTCAGCCGACGTAGGCCGCCAGGTGTTCACCGGTGACGGTGGAGCGGGTGGCGACGAGTTCGGCTGGGGTGCCCTCGAAGACGATCCGGCCGCCGTCGTGGCCGGCGCCGGGACCGAGATCGATGATCCAGTCGGCATGGGCCATCACCGCCTGATGATGCTCGATGACGATCACCGATTTGCCCGCGTCGACGAGCCGGTCCAGCAGGCCGAGCAGCTGTTCGACATCGGCGAGGTGCAGTCCGGTGGTCGGCTCGTCGAGCACGTAGACGCCGCCCTTGTCGCCCATGTGGGTGGCCAGTTTCAGCCGCTGCCGCTCACCGCCGGACAGCGTTGTGAGCGGTTGACCGAGGGTGAGATAGCCGAGCCCGACATCGGCGAGCCGGTCCAGAATGGCTTGGGCGGCCGGTATTCGCGCCTCGCCGGTGGCGAAGAATTCCTTCGCCTCGTCCACCGGCATCGCGAGCACCTCGCTGATATCGCGCCCGCCCAAGTGGTATTCGAGTACCGCCTGCTGAAAACGCTTGCCCTCGCACACCTCACAGGTGACCGCGACACCCGCCATCATCGCCAGGTCGGTGTATACGACGCCCGCGCCGTTACAGTTCGGGCACGCGCCCTCCGAATTGGCGCTGAACAGTGCGGGTTTCACGTCGTTGGCCTTCGCGAAGGCCTTGCGGATCGGTTCGAGCAGTCCGGTGTAGGTCGCCGGATTGCTGCGCCGCGAGCCGCGGATCGCGCCCTGATCCACCGAAACCACGCCTTCGCCCGCCGGAATCGACCCGTGCACCAGCGAACTCTTACCCGAGCCCGCGACACCGGTGACGACCACCAGCATCCCGAGCGGGATATCGACGTTCACATTCCGCAGGTTGTTGGTTTTCGCACCGCGAATCGCCAACTTGCCCTTGGCCTTTCGCACCTTCGCCTTGAGCGCCGCCCGATCGTCGAAGTGGCGGCCGGTAATGGTGCCGCTGGCCCGCAGCTTGGCCACCGTGCCCTCGAAGCAGACCGTGCCGCCCGCCGCGCCCGCGCCCGGCCCGAGATCGACCACATGGTCGGCGATTTCGATCATCTCCGGTTTGTGCTCGACGACGAGCACCGTATTCCCCTTGTCCCGCAACCGCAGCAGCAGCTCGTTCATCCGCTGGATATCGTGCGGGTGCAGGCCGATGGTCGGTTCGTCGAAGACATAGGTGACGTCGGTGAGCGCGGAGCCGAGATGCCGAATCATCTTGACCCGCTGCGCCTCACCGCCCGACAGCGTGCCCGCCGGCCGGTCCAGCGAGAGGTAGCCCAACCCGATCTCGACGAACGAATCCATGGTGTGCCGCAACGCGTCGAGCAGCGGCTTCACCGAAGGCTCGTCGAGTCCGCCCACCCACTCGGCCAGATCGCTGATCTGCATCGCGCACGCGTCGGCGATGCTGACGCCCTTGATCTTCGAGGATCTGGCCGCCGCGCTCAGCCGGGTGCCATCGCATTCCGGACAGGTCATGAAGGTGACGGCCCGGTCGACGAACGCCCGGATATGCGGCTGCATACCCTCCGGATCCTTGGACAGCATCGACTTCTGGATTCGCGGGATCAGACCCTCGTAGGTCATGTTGATCCCGGCGATCTTCATCCGGACCGGCTCTTTGTACAGGAAATCATTGCGCTGCTGCTTGGTGTACCTGCGGATCGGCTTGTCCGGGTCCACGAAGCCGGATTCCTTGTACAGCCGCATATTCCAGCTGTCCGCGCCGTAGCCGGGGATGGTGACCGCGCCGTCGTCGAGCGATTTGGCGTCGTCGAAGAGCTGGGCCAGATCGATATCGGTGACCGAGCCCCGGCCCTCGCAGCGCGGGCACATGCCGCCGGTGATGCTGAAGCTGCGGCGCTCCTTGATGGTCTGCCCGCCGCGTTCGACCGTGACCGCGCCCGCGCCGCTGATCGATGCGACGTTGAAAGAGTATGCTTGCGGCGAGCCGATATGCGGTTTTCCCAAGCGGCTGAACAGGATTCGCAGCATGGCATTGGCATCGGTCGCGGTGCCGACGGTGGAGCGCGGGTCGGCGCCCATCCGCTCCTGGTCGACGATGATCGCGGTGGTGAGCCCCTCCAACACGTCCACGTCGGGCCGGGCCAGCGTCTGCATGAACCCCTGTATGAAAGCGCTGTACGTCTCGTTGATCAGCCGCTGCGATTCCGCGGCGATGGTGCCGAATACCAGCGAACTCTTGCCCGAGCCGGAGACACCGGTGAATACCGTCAGCCGCCGCTTCGGGATCTCGATGCTGACATCCTTCAGATTGTTCACGCGCGCGCCGTGCACGCGGATCAGCTCGTGGCTGTCGGCGGCTCGCTTACCGGACTTGGCAGTGCTCATGATGTCTCCATCCGTTGCTCGACCGCGTTCACCGAGATCTAACCAGCCTCGGGCGGCGCGGCCGGGTAGGTGCGGCTCAGCGCTGGTGATTGATGCGGACCAGGTTCCCCGACGGGTCGCGGAACGCGCAGTCGCGGACCCCGTACGGCTGCTCGGTCGGCTCCTGCACCACCTCGGCGCCGCGGGCCTGCACCTGCTCGAACACATCGTCCAAATCCTTGGTGGACAGGATGATGTGCCCGAAGGTGCCCTTCGCCATCATCTCCGCGATCACCCGGCGCTCCTCCTCGGTGATACCTGGATTCGCCTCCGGTGGATACAGCACGATCGAGGTGCCGGGCTGACCGACCGGCCCGACGGTGATCCAGCGCATACCGTTGTAGCCGACGTCGTTACGCACCTCGAAGCCGAGGATGTCGCGGTAGAACGCCAGCGTGGCGTCCGGATCGTTGTGCGGAAGGAAAGTGTTGTGAATGGTGATGTCCATGGCGATCACGCTATGTGCGGCGCGTGGCCGCGCGCTTCTCGATTCCTGATCGGTGTGGAACCTGCTGCGGGCATCACACAGCGGTGAGTGCGCTCGTCGATCCGGCCCCGCTGCGGTCGCCGCCGTTCCGGCGGCTGTGGGTGGGGCGGACCCTGTCCGGATTCGGCAGTCAGATGACCTTCGTCGCGGTGCTGTACCAGATCTGGCAGAGCACGCACAGCACCGTGTGGACCGGTGCGCTCGGCATCGCGCTCGCGGCGCCGATCATCGTATTCGGGCTGTTCGCCGGATCGATCGTGGATCGAACCGACCGCAGGGCCTTCTATCTGGTCACCGTCACGGGTCAGGCGGTGTGTTCGCTGGCGCTGGCCGCGCAGGGCGTCTTCGGGCAGCTCCCGGTGCTCGGGGTGCTGCTGTTGGTCGCGGCGCAGTCCACCTTCGTCGCGGGCAGCGGCCCGGCGGCGCACACCTTCGTCGCGCGGCTGCTGCCCAGATCGGAGGTGGCCGCCGGTTTGGCGTTGAACCGGATCTCCATGCAGGGCGCGATGCTCGCGGGACCGGCGCTGGGCGGCGTACTGCTCGGCTGGATCGGCCTCGGCGGGTGCTACCTCATCGATGCGCTCACCTTCGGACTGGCGTTCTACGGCGCGTTCGGATTACCGCCGATGCCACCGGAGGGCGAGCCGTCGCGGCCGGGTCTGGGCGGGGTGCTGGACGGCCTCACCTTCCTGGTCGGAAGTCCGATCGTGCGCGGCGCGCTGCTCACCGACCTCGCGACCACCGTGCTCTCCATGCCGATCAGCCTGTTCCCGCTGATCAATGCCGAGCGATTCGGGAACAACCCGCGCACCCTCGGACTGTTCCTTTCCGCCATAGCGGTCGGCGGGACCATTGCCTCGATCCTGTCCGGCGCCTTCACCCGGCTGCCCCGGCCCGGACTCGTAATGCTTTGCGGCTCAGCGGTTTGGGGTGCGGCGCTGGCACTGTTCGGCATCTCGCCGAACGCCTGGCTCGGGCTCGGCTTCCTGGTGCTCGCGGGCGCCGCCGATACCGTCGCGGTGGTGTCGCGCGGCACGATCGTGCAGTTGCACACCCCGGACGCGCTGCTCGGGCGGGTGGCCGCCGCCGAGCAGATCGTCGGTCAGGCCGGGCCGGACGTCGGAAATGTGCGGGCCGGACTCGTCGCCGGATTCACTTCGGGGACAACGGCATTGGTCAGCGGCGGGCTGCTGTGCCTGGCCGCCGTCGCCGCCATCGGCACGACGACGCCCGGTCTGCGGCGGACAATATCCGTGGCCCCGCGGCCGGATCGAGCGTAGTTTTCCGCCGTGCCTGTCTTCTCACTCTGTTGGAGCGCGTTACGCGCGACGGTCGCCGAACTACCGGACGACGCGTTCGCACAGCCGTCCGGCTGCACCGGTTGGCTCGTGCGAGATCTGGTGTGCCACTTGGTTATCGACGCTCAGGACGTGCTGATCACCCTCGTCACGCCCGCGACCGGGGAACCCACCCGCGATGCCGTGACCTACTGGGAGGTCGGCGCCACCCCGCCCGACGGCGCCGATCCGCTCGACGCGCTCACCGTCCGGCTGGCCGCCGCGTACCAGGAACCGGGCCTGCTGAAATTCCACCTCGACGATGTCGGCTCGGCCGCGGGGCGCGCCGCCGAACTCGCCGACCCGGACCTGCGGGTCGGCACCCGCGGCGAGGTGCTCACCGTCGGCGACTATCTGTCCGCGTACGTCATGGAGTGGACCCTGCACCACCTCGACCTGATCGCCCACCTCCCCGGCGCGACCGAACCGCCCGCGGCCGGACTCGCCCGGTCCCGCGAGATGCTGGAACAGATTGCGGGAGCACGGTTTCCGGCTACGTTCCCGGATAAGGACGCGCTGCTGATCGGCACCGGGCGACGAGCGCCGACGGAGGCGGAGCGTGCCCGACTCGGTTCGCTCACTATGAAACTCCCGATCATCCTCGCGTGAGCGTGTGCGTGCGTGAACACGGCTACAGCCGCAGCACAACCCGGTGGGTGTGCGCGTAGACGGCGGCGTGCACGCGGTCGCGGACGCCCAGTTTGGCCAGCACATTGGAGACGTGCGTCTTCACCGTCTGTTCGCCGACGCCGAGCGCGCGGGCGATCTCGGGATTGGTGTATGCCTTCGCGATCAGCAGCAACACCTGATGTTCACGGGCGGTGAGGGTTTCGAGTTCCGGTGCGGCCGGGAACGGTTCGATGCCGTCGGTGAGCCGGGTGATCAGGCGACGGGTCAGGCGCGGATCGATCAGCGCGTCACCGCGGGCCGCGGTGCGGACGGCGGCGACCAGATCCCGCGACGGCAGCGCCTTGGTGAGGAATCCGCTCGCACCGAGACGTAGTGCGCGATATAGGTTTTCGTCGGTATCGCGATCCGCGATGGTGAGGATGCGGGTGCCGGAGCCGAGCGCGGCGACGGAGTCGATGGCGGCGGGGTCGGCGAGTCCGGGCATATCGAGGTCGAGGATCGCGACATCCGGATCGAGCCGCCGCATCTCGGCGATGGCGGCCGCACCGTCGCCGACCTCCGCGACGCATCGCAGATCCGGCTGGGCACCGAGCACCGCGCGCAAACCGGACCGAAAGACGGTGTGCTCATTGGCGAGCAGCACCGAGATCGTCGAATTCCGCGGTACGGCCACGGGTTCCGGCTGGGGCCGCACCGGTTCGGCACCGTGCGGCAGCACGTCGGCGGGCAGTTGGCTCTCGGCGAGCGCCGAACCGACCGACAGCGTCGCCGCGGTGATCCCGAGCACGAGCGACGAAACCACCCGGAGCAGGCGGCGTTTCGAGGTAGTCGTGGCCATGTCTACCGACCGTAGATCACGCGTGCCCGCGGGTCCATCGGCCCGCGGCAGCATCCGGACTCCCCCGATGGAGGGAGTCAGCGCAGGAATCCGGTGTAGTTCTTCGTCATCAGCTGGCTTTCCAGCTGTTTGATCGTGTCGAGGCCGACGCTCACCACGATCAGCACCGAGGTGCCGCCGAATGCGAGATTCTGCGCCGGACCGGCCGCGCCGAAGTGCGCCAGCAGATTCGGCAGCACGGCGACGACGCCGAGGTAGACCGACCCCGGCAGCGTGATCCGCGTGAGCACATGACTCAGATAGTCGGCGGTCGCCTTACCGGGACGGTAGCCGGGTACGAAGCCGCCGAACTTCCGCATCTCATCCGCCCGCTCGGCCGGATCGACCGTCACCGAGACGTAGAAGTAGGTGAAGAACACGATCAGCGCGATATAGACCGCGACATGGACCGGATTTCCGGGATCGACCAGATACCGCTGAACCACCCGCTGCCATCCGGTCTGCTCGCCCGGGCCCCGCTGGGTCAGCTGCGTCAGCAGATTCGGCAGATACAGCAGTGACGAGCCGAAGATGACCGGAACGACACCGGCCTGGTTGACCTTCAGCGGCAGATAGGTCGAGGATCCGCCGTACATTTTCCGGCCAACCACGCGCTTGGCGTACTGCACCGGAATCCGGCGCTGACCCTGCTCGACGAAGATCACGCCGACGATCATCAGCAAAACCGCGGCACAGACGCCGATGAAGATCAACACGCCGCTGCTGTTCAGAATCGATCTGCCCTGGCTGGGGATTCGCGCGGCGATCCCGGCGAAGATCAGCAGCGACATACCGTTGCCGATACCGCGTTCGGTGATCTGCTCGCCGAACCACATGGCAAGGGCCGCACCCGCGGTCATCACCAGCACGATCACGAGCATCGCGAAAATGCCGTTGTCGGCGAGCACTTCCTTCGGACAGCCGCGCAGCAGCTGTTTGCGCGCGGCCAACGCCACCAGCGTCGAGGCCTGCAATGCCCCGAGCGCCACCGCCAGATAGCGGGTGTACTGGGTGATCTTCGCCTGTCCCGCTTGACCTTCCGCGCGCAGATCCGCGAACCGCGGGATCACCACCGTCAGCAGCTGGGTGACGATACTCGCGGTGATATACGGCACGATGCCCACCGCGAACACCGTGAGTTGCAGCATCGCGCCACCGGAGAACACATCGATGAGCTGATAAATACCCGCCGACTCGCCGCCGGATACGACGTCGATACAGTCGCGAACCGACCGATAGTCCACCCCCGGCGACGGCAGCGTCGCCCCGAGCCGGAACAGCGCGAGCAGTCCGAGCGTCCACAGTATCCGCCGCCGCAGATCCGGGGTACGGAAGGCCGGAACAAGGGCGGATAGCACGAAACCTCCTGATAGCCAACGATTCTGGGACCGCAGTGCGGACCTCCCACGCTACGGAGATCCGCCCCCGCCGACGTCGCCCACGAGTCGGACTTCGGACTCCCCCGATCGCGGGAAAGTCCTGTCGGGCGGGCTCGGGCGATGGCACGTGGAAACGGGACCCGTCCGGCGACCGCGCGGATACGAATAACCACCAGCCCTGTGCCACATACGAACTCGGCGACGAATGGAGTGAGCTGACTATGGGTCTGGTCCGGAACGGGATGCTGGTGTTCCTGGCGTCGGTATTGTTCGCTACGGGCAGTTCGGTGGAGGCCGTGGCGGCGGGCCCATTCCAAGACCCGGTTGTGGTGGGGTACAGGGCTTTCGAGCCGTCGATCGAGATAGCGCCCGACGGGACGGTGTACATAGCCGGACCGGAAGGTGTGCTTTCGAATGGTATTTCCAGCCCCAGCACCATCTTTCGGTCGACGGATGCGGGCGCGAGCTGGGTCGCCACCCCGCCGACCATGCGCGGGTTCTGGCCCGGTGGCGGCGACGCGGCGCTGGCGATCGCCCCCAACGGCAGCCTGGCCGTGGCCGATCTGTGGGCGGGCAGCTCGACGGCGGGCCGGTCGGGCGACCGGTCCGACAGCTGGATCGCGCTGCCGATCGCCGGCCTGCCGATCCAGGACCGGCCGTGGCTGGCGAGCACCGGATCGTCGACTTACCTTGCCTACCACCAGATCCCGAGCGGTATCGCGGTGTCGAAGTCGATCGACGGCGGCCTCACCTACCCGCTGACCACCGTCGCCGCCACCGCTATCGATCAGGGCGGATGCGTTACCTGTTCGGCGGGCAGCGTTATCGCGAGCGATGGCGGCGGCCCGCTCACCGATAAGGTCGGCGTCATCTTCAACGCGGCGAACGGCGGAGTCGGATTCAGCCGCTCGACCGACGGCGGCATCACGTGGTCGGTGAAAACCGTAGCAGCGTCCGGCAATTCGGATAACACCCTGGTCTTCCCGACGGTCGCCGACTCCGGCGACGGCCGCCTCGTCGCCGTGTGGCTGCGGGTGGCGGGCGGGCGCAGCGCGGTGCAGACGGCCGTATCCGCCGACTGGGGTCAGACCTGGTCCGAGCCGAAAACCGTTGTCGGAAACGGCACTTCGGTCTATCCGTGGGTTGCCGCGAAGGGTGACAAGGTCGCGATCTCGCTGTACTGGAACAACACCGACGGCACCGCCGACGGCACCGCTCCCGGCGTGCCCTGGTACGAGTCCTACCTGGAGAGCGACGATTTCGCGGCGAGCTTCGGCCCGCTGCAGACGGCCGACCCGACGCCGGTGAAGTTCGGTCCGATCTGTACGGGCGGTACGAGCTGCCAGGCCAACCGGGAGCTCGGCGATTTCCAATCGGTCGCCCTCGATAACGCGGGCCGGGCCAACCTCGCCTACAACCGGTCGATCGATAACGGAGCCAATGTCGAGGTGCGATTCACTCGGCAGAGCTGAACGGACCGCCGCGATTGATCCCCGCCCTACAATGCCCATCATGAGCACGCGAGCTGTGCACTTCGTCGGCAGCTATCCGGCAGGCAGCCCTGACGAGGCGATGCGGGCGATGCTCGACGGCGCGGGCGCGCGGATGCGCACCCTACCCAATGGCGAAACCGACAGGTACGAACTGTATGTGCTGCCGATCATCGACGATCTGGTCCGGCAGGGGGCACTCGAGGTGAAACAGGTGGGTCGCTGGAGTCCGGGCTGGCGCAGGACCATTCACCGGGTTCCGCCGGGCAAGACGCTCACCGGCGACATGATGGATCTCGGCTACCTGCGCGAGGCCGAGCAGGCGCTGCCCGCATTCACCGCGTTGCGGCGGGAGTACGAATTGCCCGGGCTCACAATGCAGGTCGGCATGCCGACCGACCTCAGCCTGACCTTCGTCGCGGTCGGCGCCGCCGGGGTGCGGTCGCATCGCAAAGCCTTCGCCGACGCCAGCCTCCGCGATATCCCGACGATCCGCGAATCGACCGGCGACAACGTCGTTTTCCAGCTGGAGGCCACCGCCGAACTGGTGTTGATGGCGCTCGCCCAGCCCCTGCACCGACAGGTCGACGCCCGGTTCGGCCTGGCCGCCGGGATCGCCGCGATGGCCGCCGCCGCGCCCGCGGGCACCCGGTTCGGCGTGCACATGTGCCTCGGCAGCTTGAACAACAAGGCCGCCACCGGGTTGCGCTCCGCGGCACCGCTCGTCGACCTTGCCAATTCCATTGCGCGACAATGGCCGTCAGGGCGAACGCTGGAGTACGTACACGGCCCGTTCGCCGCGGGTGCCATCCCGCCCTCCACCAAACCCGAATTCTATGAACCACTTTCGCGTCTCGCACTGCCGCGGGGCACCGCCTTCTACGCGGGGTTCGTACACGATGTCCCCACCGAGGCAGAGCAACGCCATACCCTGCACATGATCGAGGAGCGCCTCGGCCGCCCGGTGGACGGTGTCGCGAGCCCCTGCGGCCTCGGCCGTCGTCCGCGCGACATTGCCGACGCAATGGTGGCCCGTGCCGACATCCTCGCCGGGGCGGACTGACCCACTCCGAGGGTGTCGGCATACTCGATGCGTTCGGCGACTATCGCGGCAGGCGCATCTCGGGCAGCATCAGATCAACCAGCTTGGCGGCGACCGCGGCGGGCGTCTCCCGGTCGGTGTCGATGACCAGCGCCCCATCGCGGTCGCCGCGCAGCGCGGCCGACTCGGCCGTCGCCCGGGCAAGCAGCCGATCCTGTTGTGGCGCAGCGACCCCGACCAGCGAATCGCCCGCGAGCCGAGGGCCCTCACCGTTGCCGCGGCGGGCGATGCGGCGCGCGAGTTCGCCCGGTGACGCCTCCAGGTACACGGTGGTGACGAGTTCGCCTGCCAGCGCACGGAGGTACGTTTCCGGCGCGCCCCTCGCGACGACTATCAGCGCCTGCGCGTCCGCGCCGCGATAGCCGTTCCAGGCATGAATCATGTTCTCGGCCTTGATATCCGGAAGATATTCCGACGGATGGAAGCCGAACTGATCGGCGTCGACGTACCCGGTGCGGATGCCGCGCGCCGACAGTGCCCGCAGCACTTCCCAGCCGACGGTCGATTTCCCCACCGCCGTCGGACCGGCGAGCAGCAGCACCGGCATCCCCGCGCCGGGCACGGGCGGCATGGGCGACGGAACGGTATCCACCTGCGCGGCAGGGCTTATCCGATCGGCAAGCGCATCGATCACCGCCTCCGGCGACAACCCGGTCGTATCGAAGACCGAGCCGATCGCATTGCGGTCCAACGTATCCGCGATACCCATCAGTTCATCGATCTGCTCCTCGGGCGAACCACGCCCGAGGAACCGGCGACGCAATTCCGCGCGATCACAGCGGAGCCGAATCAGTTGAAGGTCGAAATCAGTTGTGCTGGGCAGGTATTCGTCGATTCCCCGCTCCGGGTCGACCACACCGGACACGATGACCTGTCGCGCGCCGTACCGCCGGAAGGTCTCGAGCACCGGAACGAGATTACCGCTCGCCAACCGGTGGTACCGGGGATCGCCGGGCGGCGCGGGCAGCAGCAGACCCAACTGGTCGATGTCGACATAGGCGACCGGCCGCCCCGCCGCCCGCTCGTACAGCCCCCACGCGACCGTCGACTTGCCGACACCCGGTGCACCCGTCACCCACAGCACAGAAACCGGCAGCACCCCATACCCCTTCGCATCGCTCATCGAGACCCCATCCTCGGGCCGACTCCCGATCAACTCAACCGAATTTCCGGCCGCACCGGACACTCTGTCCCCTCGGCCGGATTCACCACCCGGAGTAGATCCCATCGACGAGCCTCGGCGCCACGGTGCTCGAGTTCAGCTCGGCGGCCAGGCGCACATCGGCGGCCATATCGATCTCGGCCAGTTCCCGCCCCGATATCGAATCCGCCAGCAGGGTATCGAGTTCGGCGGCGGCGGACCGGAAAGCATAAGCGGCCAAACATATTTCGGGCGACGGATGATCGCATCGGTCCAGCAGCGCGGCGGCGATGGCTCCGGCGCCGAGGTAGTCCTCGATGCCGGGGCGCAGCGGACCCTCGATGACACCCCAGCGCTCACCCGCCGGAATCACGCCGATCGGCCGCCCGCCCGCCGCATCGGCCGCCGCCTTCGCGACCGCATCGGCATTGCGCAGCGATCCGGCGAATACCGCGGTGGCGAATCCGGCCGCCCGGGCGGACAGCGTCGCACCATTCGGCGACGGCAGCGCCAGCAGCGCGCCCGCGGGCAGGTCCAGCAGCGATGCCGGGCTCAGCGACCAGCCCGGCTCACCTTTCGCCGCCGCGAGCACCGCGCCCGCCGCCTGTGCCGCGCGTTGCGCGCGCGGATCGGTGTGCCTGTGCGGTAGCGGCAGCACCCGGGCGCCGCGCCCGACCGCGATATCCACCGACGTGGAGAACGAGAGCACGTCGACGATGATCACCGCACCGCATTCCGGCGCGAGCGCGTCGACTCCCTCGCCGCCCCACTCCAATCGGACCGCATAGCCGTCCTGGCCGAAAACGCCGGAGTTCATTCATCCCCCTGATGGTCCGCGCCGATCCTGGACGGCGGGTTCACTGTTCGAACGATGGGACGATACCCGCCCGCGAGCCCGGATCCGCAGGCGCGTAAGCACTTCGGCCACCGTGGCGCTCCCGGCTTCGGCACCGCCGCATGCCGATCCAATTCGCTGCATCGATAGCGAATCCAGGACCGCGAGAAAATCAAGATCCGCTGCCGTGATTGGTTCGAGATAATGATCCCTACGGTCTCACATAATCAGAAAAACATGGTTGACCAGCAGATATATCAATCCATATCCACCCGATGACCGGCATTAAACTCAACTGTGATCGTTATCACACTCATCTTTGTCGGGCCGGTGCGCCGGGTACCCGAAAAATACTTCGGAAAAATTCCAGAGGAGGTGTCACGGTGGCCACCGAATTCGTCGCTGATGCCACTGACTTTTCGCCAGCGCGGCGGGGCCGGGATTCATACGACGATATCGAGCCGTGGTTCGACAAGCTCGCGGCGCTCGACACGCTCGATCCGCACCGTAATGCGTTGCGCGAGCACATCATCGAGCTGTGCCTGCCGCTGGCGGATCACATCGCCCGCCGCTTCGCCGGCCGGGGTGAGGCGTATGAGGACCTCGTACAGGTCGCGCGGGTCGGATTGCTGCTCGCCGTCGACCGGTTCGATCTGACGCGCGGCAACAGCTTCCTCTCGTTCGCGGTACCGACCGTGATGGGCGAGGTGCGCAGATACTTCCGTGACAGCGGCTGGGCGGTGCGGGTGCCGCGCCGCCTCAAGGAGTTGCAGCAGCGGATCGCTTCCGTCACACCGGAATTGGCGCAGCGGCTGGGCCGCCAGCCCACGGCGACCGACCTCGCCGCCGAGCTCGGCACCGATCACGAGGAGATCGCCCAGGCGCTGATCGCCGCCAACGGCTACACCTGCGACTCCATCGACGCCGGAACCGACGGCGGCGAGGACGCGGCGGCCGCGTTCCATGAGGACCCGCTGGCCACCATCGACCCCAACTACGAGCTGGTGGAGAACGCGATAGCCGTCGCCCCGCTCATCGCCGAACTGCCCGAACGCGAACGCAGGGTGCTGGAACTACGCTTCGGCGAGTCGCAGACGCAGACGCAGATCGCCGAGCGGCTCGGCCTTTCGCAGATGCATATCTCCCGCATCCTCAACCGCACCCTGCGCGAACTGCGCGAGCGAGCGCTGGAGAGCCAACCCGCCTGAACCCCGGCCGCGAAATCCGGTTCAGGACTGGTCGATTCGGGCCGCGAGGCCGCGCTCGAGGTGGTCGAGCAAGGCGCGCGTGCGGCGCGGGACGGCCGGTGCGGCGGCGTAGGTGGCGTAGATATCGGCGCTGGGCGTATCGATCTCGGGCAGCACCCGCACCAGTGCGCCCGCCCGTAGCAGCGGCCCGACATGCCACAGCGAGCGCATGATCAGCCCGCGGCCCTCCAGACACCAGCCGACGATGACGTCCCCGTCGTTGCTCACCAGATTGCCGGTGACCCGGACCGCGCTTTCCTTTCCGTCGGGTTCGACGAAACGCCAAAGGGCATAGTCGCTTTCGTTCTCGCGCAGCACGATGCAGTTGTGCCGGTCCAGCTCCGCCGTCGTCGCGGGGGCGCCGTGCTCGCGTAGGTATTCCGGTGCGGCACAGACGATCCGGCGGTTGCGGCAGAGCCGGGTGGCGGTGAGCCGGGAATCGGGCAGCGCGCCGACATGGATATCGATATCGAATCCGGTGCCCGCGATATTGAGCGGCGCCGACGACAACTCCAGGTCGATCTGCGACTGCGGGTGGGCGCCGACGAATTCGGCCACCAGATCGGCGATATGGGCCCGCCCGAGCCCGATGGTCGACCGCACGTGCAACCGGCCGCGCAGTTCGCCGTGCTGCTCGGCCACCGAATCCTCCAGCTGTTCCAGTTCGGCCGCGATCCGCGCCGCGCCCGCGGCATAACGTTCGCCCTCGGGCGTGAGCGACAGCCTGCGGGTGGTGCGCTGGATCAGCGGGACGCCGAGCCGGGATTCGATCTGCGCGAGCCGCTTGCTCACCGCCGACACCGAGACGCCGAATTCGCGCGCGGCCTCGGTCAGGCTGCGCGAGCGGGCGACGATATCGAAAAACAGTACGTCGTCGCTCAAACCACCACGCACGCGATCCTCCTGTCGATTGTTTCCGCTCGGGAAAGAGTCTCTTGCGCTCTCGGTACTATCGCCCGCCGGCTATCGGAGCCTACCGTTGTGGGCCAGCCGACAACAAAGCACGCGGCTCGTCAGCAAGGAGGTCCGCAACGATGGGGACGATGCATCGAATCGCCGTCATTCCCGGTGACGGTATCGGGAAAGAGGTTGTCCCGGAGGGAATCCGGATATTGCGGGCCGCCGCGGCGGCCTACGATTTCACCGTCGATCTCGAATATTTCGACTATGCCTGCGCCGACTACTACACCGCGCACGGAAAAATGCTGCCGGACGGCTGGTTCGACGAATTGAAGCGGTTCGACGCGATCTTCTTCGGCGCCGTCGGCTGGCCCGAGGTCGTGCCGGACCACATCTCGCTGTGGGGCAGCCTGCTGCAGTTCCGGCGGCATTTCGACCAGTACGCGAACCTGCGCCCGGTGCGGCTGCTGCCCGGCGTCGCAGGCCCGCTGGCCGGGCGCGCGCCCGGCGATATCGATTTCTATGTGGTGCGGGAGAATACGGAGGGCGAATACTCCAGCATCGGCGGGCGCATCTTCGAGGGCACCGAACGCGAAACCGTCCTACAGGAAACGGTGATGACCAGAACCGGGGTCGACCGCATCCTGAAGTATGCCTTCGAATTGGCGGCCCGCCGCCCGCGCAGACATCTCACCTCGGCGACGAAGAGCAATGGGATTTCCATCTCCATGCCCTACTGGGACGAGCGGGTGACCGAAATGTCCGCGGCCTATCCGGATATCACGGTGGACAAATACCACATCGATATCCTGACCGCGAATTTCGTCCTGCACCCGGACTGGTTCGACGTGGTGGTGGCCAGCAACCTCTTCGGCGATATCCTCTCCGATCTCGGGCCCGCGTGCACGGGCACGATCGGTATCGCGCCGAGCGGAAATATCAACCCGGAACGCCGCTTTCCCAGCCTGTTCGAACCGGTGCACGGTTCGGCCCCCGATATCGCGGGCCGCGGCATCGCCAACCCGATCGGCCAGATTTGGAGCGCGTCGATGATGCTCGATCATCTCGGCGAGCACACCGCGGCCGCCGCCGTCCTCGCCGCGATCGAATCCGTGCTCGCCCAGGGCGGTAGCGCGCTCACCCCCGATATGGGCGGCACCGGCACCACCGAATCGCTCGGCAAGGCGATCCGGGCCGCGCTCGAAATCCGGTGAGCCGATATGAGTTCCACGGACGAGACCGAGCGCACCGCCCGGCACTGGATGCTCGACGGCGTTCCGCTGCTCGTGCCCGTCCTGCTCACCGCGCTGGTGCTGTTGGCCGGGCTGCGACATGCGGTGCCGGAGAATATGATCGGCGGGCTCGCGGTGATTGTCGGGCTCGGCGTGCTGCTCGGTCCGCTCGGCAACCGGCTGCCGGGCATCGCCAAAATCGGTGGCGGGGCACTGGTCTGCCTCATGGTGCCGTCGATCCTGGTGTACCTGCGGATATTCGACACCAGTACGGTGCGGGCCGTGACCATGCTGATGAAGCAGGCCAACTTCCTGTACTTCGTGATCGCCACCCTGGTGGTCGGCAGCATCCTCGGCATGAATCGCAGGCTGATGGTCGGCGGGCTCATCCGGATCTTTCCGCCGCTGCTCACCGGAACGGCCGTCGCCGTCGCGGTGGGTGTCGGTGTCGCGATGGCCTTCGGCTACGGATTCCATCGCTCGCTGTTCTATATCGTGGTGCCGATCATCGGCGGCGGCATCGGCGAGGGCGTGATACCGCTCTCCTCGGCGTATGCCTCCGCGCTCGGTGGAGAAGCGGGAAGCTATGTGGCGGAACTGGTTCCGGCCGCGATCATCGGGAATATCGTCGCGATCGTCAGCGCCGGCGTGCTGCGCAGGCTCGGCGACCGGCGGCCGCGGCTCGACGGCGGCGGGCGGCTCGTGCGCGATCCCGCGCGTGAACCACTTGTGCCACAGGTTCATTCGCCATCCGTCGACCGGGAACCGAACTACGCGTTCGGCGTGCTCACCATCACCGCCCTCTTCGTCTGCGCCACGCTGCTGGAGCAGCTGATACATCTGCCCGCGCCAGTGCTGGTGATCATTCTGTCGGTGCTGTGCAAACTGTTCGACATCGTGCCGGCGGCGGTCGAGGCCGACGTGCGGGCCGTATACGCGATCATCGCCCGCCACTTCATCTTTCCGACGATGATCGGGCTCGGCATGGTCTATCTGCCACTGAACAACGTGCTCGGTGTGCTGTCGCCCGGTTACGTGATCGCCTGCGCCGCGGTGGTCGTCGCCATGGCGCTCACCGGATTCCTCGTCGGCCGCGCCATCGCCATGTACCCGGTCGACGCGGCACTGGTCACGGTATGTCACAGCGGTCTGGGCGGAACCGGCGACGTGGCAATCCTTTCCGCGTCGAACCGGATGAATCTCATGCCGTTCGCGCAGATCTCGACCCGGATCGGCGGTGTCGCGACGGTGCTCACCGCCACCTGGCTGATCCGCGTCCTCGACTGAGCTGTGCGGTGCTGTTCGGTGCGGCTTCGCCGCAGGCCGTGGGCAGGAAAGGTGTCCCACCTTCGTGAGAACTGTCCACGGCGACTTCGCAATTCGCCGTGGACACCGCCCAATATTCGTGAGATCAGGAGAGTCGGTCATGCGGGTGCTCGTCGCACCGGACAAGTTCAAGGGCAGCCTGCCCGCCGCGGCCGTCGCGCGGTGCCTGGCGCGCGGGCTCGCCGCGGGCGGGGCGCATCCGGTCGAACTGCCGCTCGCCGACGGCGGCGACGGCAGTGTCGCCGCGGCCGTCGCGGCCGGGTACACCGCGCACCCCGTGACCGTCGCGGGCGCGACCGGCCTGCCGCATCGCGGCCGGATCGCCGTCCGGGGCCGGACCGCGCTGGTGGAGGTCGCCGACACCTGCGGGCTTTCGACACTGCCGGGCGGGCGGCCGCGCCCGCTCGACGCGTCGAGTCTCGGATTCGGGCAGGTGGTCCGGCACAACCCGAATCGGCTCGTGCTCGCCCTCGGCGGCAGCGCGAGCACCGACGGCGGGCTCGGCCTGCTCACCGCGCTCGGCGTGCGCTGCCTCGACGACGCCGGACACCCGGTCTACCCGCGCGGGCGGGCGCTGCACACGGTGGCGCGGATCAATATGGGGTCGGCGGTCACGCTGTCGGGTGTCGACCTGGTGGTGGCCTCCGATGTCACCAACCCGTTGACCGGTCCGAACGGGGCGGCGGCGGTTTTCGGTCCGCAGAAGGGCGCGTCGGCCGCGCAGGTGCACCGGCTGGATCGCGGGCTCACCCACCTCGTCGACGTTCTCACCGACTCCGGCTACCCGCGGGCTCGGGTGCTCGCGGCGGCAGCGGGTGCGGGCAGCGCGGGCGGGATCGGCTTCGCCGCGGCCCTGCTCGGCGCCCGCATAGTCTCCGGCGCCGAATTCTTCTTGGATCTACTGGATTTCGACGCCCACCTGGCCGCAGCCGACCTCGTGATCACCGGCGAGGGCTGCCTCGACGAACAGTCCACCCAGGGCAAACTGCCCACCGCGGTGGCCCGCCGCGCGGCCCCGACCCCGGTGATCGCCGTCGCCGGGCGGCGTACCCTTTCTCGAAGCGACTGGGCTACATCGGGTTTCGCCGACGTCCATACACTTGCCGAGTACACGTCTGCCGATACGAGCCGGGATCCCGCGCTCACCGAGCAGCTGCTCAGCCGCATCGGCGAACGCATCGCCTCGTCCGTCCGCGCCGCCCCGAAACCCGTCGCGCCACAGGGATTTCCGACCGCATGACCGAGCGGCGGTCACAGCTTGCGAGCGATCGCTTTACTCAGCGCGGCAATATTTTTCGGGGTGATGCGGAACCAGAACGCGAGATAGCAACCGTTGGTGCGGAAGTCGGGGTTCTTGGCGATATAAACCCGCGCGGCTGGCTTTTCGAAGAAGGAATCCGGGTACTGGGCCAGCGTTTCCGGCGTCGTGTAGATGTCGACGAAGAACAGTCCCGTCTCGGGCCGGAACTCGTAGTGGTTGCGTTCGGCCCAGGCGAGCACCGCATCGCGGATAGCGCCCGCGTCGCCGGTCGTGCGTGCCGGATCGAACAGTTCGTACTCGGCGATCGCCCCGGTGAGCGAGACGAACCCGAACAGGCTCGCCAGCGAGGCCCGATAGTAGCGGGTGCGCGGATGCCGAATCCGGTGTTGCAGCAGGAAGATCAGCCCCGAGACCAGATGCAGTCCCCGGTTCCGGAACGCCGGATCCATCCGCAGTTTGCCGCCGGTGATGATGCGGCCGCCGGGTCGGGACGCAGGCATTGATCCCCAGAACTGGAAGCCGACGATCTCCCCCGTATCGGCCCGCCGGAAAACATGCACCACCTCGTTCGTCCGCGCATGCACCGCGAAGTGATCGAACTCCTCGGCCGCCAATCGGTTTGCCATCGCATGCAATTCGCGCAGCCGCTGCTCGGTGAACTCGGAACGCCGCACCGACTCCATCCGCACCCGCACCCCACGCCTCGACGCGGCGAGCAGACCGGTGGCGAACAGTTCGGCGGGACGGATGCGTATCGAACTCGGCATACCGACCATGATCGCCCGGCCGTTCGACGGATACGCTCCATTTCGGGGAACAACCTACGCGCACAAGGCCCGTGGGGTCATACCGAATCCGAGGCAGCCGAATCATGCTGTCGCGATACCGATTCCAGTGCCGGATCGGCCGAATCTCCCAGCGCCGCCGAATCTCCCAGCGCCGCCCGCTCGACGGCGCGCCGGGCGTTGGCGATCACGACCCGGCCGAGCGCCCGGTTGCCGACGCCGCCGATGATCGCGCCGAGTCCGGCGGGCAGCACCCGGCCGAAGATCAGCACACCGCGTTTGGCCAGGAACTGCACGAGGTAGCGCTTGGCGAACGAATCGTCCATCCGGCGCAGGCCCGGAATGCGGTCGGCCAGCCAGCCGGACCAGTTGCGCGCCGAACCCGCCGCATTCGTCTCGGCCAGCCTCATGCCGCCTTCGCCGAGCACCACGCCGAGCACCAGCTCGCGCCGATGCCGCTTATCCGGCGCGACGCCGTACGCGGCGGCCGTCGCGATCGTGAACAGCGCCGACACATCGAGGAAGAACGCGGCCTCGATACCCGTCGCCACCAGCCCGGCCAGCGTGCCGACACCGGGCACCGCCGCGATGACGCCGACCGCGACGCCGCTGGCGGTCACGGTCCACAGATAGCGGCGTTCCAGCCGACGCACCAACCGGTCCGCAGTGTCCGCAGGGTACATGCGGCGCAGCCGATCCACATATCGCGCCGCCATCGGCGACTGCCATCGGGCGGCGCGGTCCAGCAGCGCGATCGCCGACTTCTGTCCGACACCTTCGAACATCTGACCGTCCTATCGTCGAAACGAGCAATGATTGCTCCAAGTTTGCACAAATCGCTGCGGCATGACGAGCGCCACGATCAGAACATCGCACCGAATCCCCCGTGAACCGCCGACCGGGCGATACCCGGGCGGCGCGCCGGTAAACCCGCCCGCACCTCGCGGCTCGAGCGATTCCACGAGGTGGGTAGCGCTAGTGAACTGACCCGGCTACCCTTCATCCATGACGGAATGGCAGCCGACGGCCTGCATCCTCTGCGAGTGCAATTGCGGGATCCAGGTCCTGCTCGGCCCCGACGGCAGATCCTTCGAGAAGATCCGCGGCGACAAACTGCATCCGGCCTCGGCCGGCTACACCTGCAACAAGGCACTGCGGCTCGATCACTATCAGAACGGACGCACCGGCAGGATCACCGCACCGCTGCGCCGCCGTGCGGACGGCACATTCGAGGAAATCGACTGGGACACAGCCATTTCCGAGGTGACGGCGCGGTTGCTAGAGATCGGCGAGCGGCACGGCGGCGCATCGGTGTTCTATTACGGCGGCGGCGGGCAGGGCAATCATCTCGGGGGCGCGTACGCCACCGCCACCATGGCCGCCTTCGGGATTCGCTACCGCTCCAGCGCACTGGCCCAGGAGAAGACCGGCGATTTCTGGGTCGGTGCGCGAATGGCCGGGCATCCGGTGCGCGCCGATGTCGAACATGCCGAGGTCGCGCTGTTCGTCGGCAAGAATCCCTATCAGTCGCACGGCTTTCCGCGTGCCCGCACGGTGCTGAAGGAGATCGCCCGCGACCCGGCACGGTCGATGGTGGTGCTGGATCCGGTGCGCACCGAAACCGCCGAACTGGCCGACTATCATCTGCAGCTGCGGCCGGGCACCGATGTGTACCTGCTCACCGCCATGGCGGCAATCCTGGTGCGCGACAACCTGATCGACACGCAATGGCTGGCCGAACACGCCGACGGCGTCGCCGAGGTACTCGCGGTGCTGCGTGCGGTGCCGATCGAAAAGTACTGCGCCATCGCCGATGTCGAGCTGGACCTGGTCACCGCGGCGACGCACCGGATCGGCCGCGCCGCCTCCGTCGCCGCGCTGGAAGATCTCGGCGTGCAGATGAACCGGTACTCGACGGTGGTGAGCTACGTCGAGAAACTGGTGTGGCTGCTCACCGGCAATCTGGCCAAACCCGGCACCCAATACGCGTTCACCGGACTGTCGAATATCGGTTTCGACCGCGGCCATCCGGCGGGCGCCGGCCCGAAGAGCCCGGTGGTGGGCGCGCCGATCGTCAGCGGGCTGGTGCCGTGCAATGTGATCAGCGAGGAGATACTCACCGATCACCCCGACCGGTATCGCGCGATGTTCGTCGAGAGCGCCAATCCCGCGCATTCCCTTGCCGATTCGGCACGGATGCGGGCGGCGCTCGCGGAACTGGAGCTGCTGGTCGTCGTCGACGTGGCCATGACGGAGACCGCGCGGCTGGCCCACTACGTGTTGCCCGCTCCGACGCAGTTCGAGAAGTACGAGGCCACTTTCTTCAATTTCGACTTCCCGCGCAACATCTTCCATCTGCGCCATCCCGTGCTGCCCGCGCCCGAGAGCGTGCTGCCGGAGCCGGAGATCCATGCCCGACTGGTCGAGGCGGCGGGCGCGCTGTCCGAGGACGATTACGCTCCCCTGCGTGCCGCGCTCGAACAGGGACGGGAGGCCTTCGCCATGGCGTTCCTCGGCATCATGGCCGACCGGAACAAGGCGAAATACGCTCCGGTGCTGCTGTATCGGACGCTCGGGCCGACACTGCCAGACGATGCCGCCGCGGCCGCACTGCTGTGGCTCGCCGCGTACAACTGTGTGCGCAAATTCCCGCACAGCGTCGAACGCGCGGGCTACGGCACCGGCCTCACCGCCGGTGAGCGCCTGTTCGAGGCGATACTCACCGGCTCGCACGGCGTGGTGATCACCGAGGACGACTACGACGAGACGTGGAACAGGCTGCGTGACAACAGGGTTCAGCTGAATATTCCGGAGCTGCTCGATGTCGTCGCGAATCTGCCCGAGCCGCTGGGCGATTCCGGCGAATGGCCGTTCGTGCTCGCCGCCGGTGAGCGCCGCGCGTTCACCGCGAACACCATCATCCGGGATCCCGAGTGGCGCAAGCGCGACGACGGCGGCGCGTTGCGCATCAGCGCCGCCGATGCGCAGCGCCTCGGCCTGTCCGCGGGCGACCGGGTGCGGCTGACCACCGGCCGCGGCAGCACGGAGGTCAGCGTCGAGCCCACCGACCGGATGCGCGCCGGACATCTGTCCCTGCCGAACGGCTTGGGGCTCACCGTCGTCGCCGCCGACGGCAGCGCCGTGACCACCGGTGTCGCGCCGAACGAGCTGACCGCGGCGGACTCCCGCGACGAATGGGTCGGCACCCCGTGGCACAAGTACGTGCCCGCCAGGCTGGAGGCCATCGACGCATGAAACGCACGACCTTCGCGAACTGGCCGTGTTCGGTGGCCCGCACCGTCGACCTGCTCGGCGACTGGTGGACGCCACTGATTCTGCGCGAATCATTTTACGGCACAACACGTTTCGATGACTTCGAAAAGGTGCTCGGGCTGAGCAGGAATATACTCACCCAGCGGCTGGCGCGCCTGGTCGACGAGCAGATGCTCGAACGGGTGCCGTATCAGCAGCGTCCGGTGCGCTACGAATACCGGCTCACCGACAAGGGCCGCGACTTCTTCCCCGTCCTCACCGCCATGATGCGGTGGGGCGACCGCTGGCTGGCCCCGGCGGGAGCGCCGATCACCCTGCACCACAACGCCTGTGACCACGACACCCATGCCGAGGTGGTGTGCGCACACTGCCGCGAACCGCTGCGCCACGGCGAGATGTCGGCACGGTTGGGTCCGGGCTTCCCGGACCGCCTCCGCGAAAAGACAACGACTATGGGTCGTTTCGCTGACGGAGATCGGTGATTCACCGCGCCAGAATCTCTTTGGCGACGATGTACCCGGAGCTACCGGATATACCCGCGCCCGGCCAGGTTCCCGCGCCGACGACATGCAGATTCGGTATGAACGTGCGGTGACCGGGCGCGGCCGCCATCGGGCGCAGGAGGAAACTCTGCGCGAGATCCTGTGCGCCGCTGTACGGATCGCCGTGACCGCTGTTGGGGTTGTACGCGGCGAGGGTGGCCGGGGTGACGGTCGCCCTGGCGAGCACCGAGTCGGTCAGCCCGGGCAGGTGCCGTTCGGCGACCCCGAGCACCCGATCGGCGAAATGGTTTGTCACATCGGCATTCCAGGTGCCGTCGGTATCGATCCGGCCCGCGGCGTCACCGCGCGGCCGCGGCGGCACATCGGTGACCTGGAGGCGGACCACGGAGGTGCCGACAGGCGCCCTGGTCGGATCGTGCGCGGTCGGGCAGTCGATGGTCATCGTCGGCGATGCGGGCAGCAGACCCGCCCGCGCCTGCGCGACGTGCAGCGATAATCCGTCGAGCGAATCGGTGAGGAAGGGTTGGCCGATCCGCTCGAACCGCTTGTCCGGCCATGGCAGCGGTCCCGCCACGGCCAGATGCAGCTGAAAGATGCCGCTGCCGTAGCGATATCGCCGTGCCTGCGCCCGGATACGTTCGGGCACCTCGGTTTCCGCGAGCAGCCACTCGTACAACTGGTCCGGATTCACCGAGGCGATCACGCCGAGCCGGGCTCGGTACCCGGTGCCGTCGGACAATTCGGCGCCGACCGCGCGCCCGCCCTCGACCCGGATCCGGGTGACGGTCGCGCCGGTGTGCAAGGTACCGCCCTTGGACGTGACGAGCCCGCCGAGCGCGTCGGCGAGCCTGCCGACGCCGCCCTGCGGAATCGGCATACCCGATACGGCGAATCCGGCGGGGAAGAGCGTGGTCCACAGCGCGCCGCCCGCATCGTCCGGGCCTTTGCTCCCATGCGCCGGCCACGAGCCGAAAAGGCTTCGCATGGCCGGGGATCCGAGTTCGGCGACGGCCGAGCGGGCCGTGTCGAGGGCGAGCGCGGCCAGCTCGGACCAGCCGTCGCCGTCGCGCACCAGCCGCGCGATGGTGGCGCGGGCCTGCGCGGAGGTCAGATCCTGACACATCAACCCGAGCACGTCGCCGGTCGCCGGACCGAGCGCCGACATGATCGCGGCCACGGCCGCCCCGTCGCCCGGATGCAGGCGCTCGGCCTCCTCGGTGAGCACGGCGGAATCCTGCGGGAAGATCGCGGTGGTGCCGTCCTCCAGCGAGATGCCGGTGGGATGTTCGGTGTGCAGGATCACCAGCCCCTGCTTCTCCAACTCGGCGCCGAGGTCCGGCCACACCGGGCCGCCGACGAACAGCGGCACCGCCGAGGCGAACGGGTCGTACACCACCCCGGGCGCGAGCTCCGCGCTGTGCACATATCCGCCGACCCGGTCGTTGCGCTCGACGACCACGACCTCGTACCCGGCTCGACTCAGGTAGGCCGCCGCGACCAGCGCATTGTGTCCACCGCCAACGATGACGTAATCGAATACCCGCATATCGTCCAGTTGACCATGGTCGCGCGCGAGCGTCTATATCCAGTTCGCTCAACAGAATTCGGCCGTGCGATAGTGGCGCTACCGCGCGGGCCCGTCCAGCCAGGCCCGCACATCGGCGGAGTCGGCGCCCAGTAGCGGTGGTCTGCTGCGATAGCGAATCGGATTGCGCGACAACGTGATCGGATCGGCGACCACCGAAACCGCCGGATCGGACTCCACCTTCGCGCGCGGTCCGAGACCGAGGCGGTCGGCGAGTTCGAAGGCGCCCGCCAGATCGTTGACGGGCCCGCACGGCACGCCGAGCGGGGTCAGCAATGCATCCCAGTGCGCGGCGGGCCGGGTGACCAGGATGGCACCGAGCCGGTCGGCGAGTTCGTCGGCGTAGCGCACCCGGGAAGTGTTGTCCGCGAACCGATCATCGGTCGCCAGTTCCGCCACGCCGAGCGCGCGGCACAGGGCGGCGAACTGACCGTCGTTGCCCACGGCGAGCGCGAGCGGCCGGTCGGCGGTATCGAACACCTGATACGGCGCGATCGACGGATGCCGGTTGCCGAGGATGCCGGGCACCACCCCGGCCAGCGCGTATCCGGCGCTCTGATTCACCATGCCGGACAACAGACTCGACAGCAGGTTCACCTCCACCAGCTGACCGGCGCCGGTGCGGTCCCGCTCGCGCAGCGCGGCGAGCACGCCGACGGTCGCGTGCAGCCCGGCGAGCACATCCACAAGCGCCACACCGGTTTTCGTCGGTGCGCCCGGTTCCGGCCCGGTGACGCTCATCAACCCGCCCACCGCCTGCACCAGCAGGTCGTATCCAGGACGGTCCGCGCCCGCGCCCGGACCGAACGCCGAGACCGAGCAATAGACCAGGCGCGGGTTCAGCTCCCTGGCCCGCGGATAGTCCAGCCCGTACTTCGCCATCGTGCCGGGCCGGAAGTTCTCGAACAGCACATCGGCGCGCCGCACCAACTCCCGCGCGTAACGCAGATCGGCCGGGTCGCGCAGATCCAGGGTGACCGATTTCTTGTTCCGGTTCACCGAGAGGTAATAGGTGGCCGCGCCGTCGGCGAACGGCGGACCCCACGCGCGGGTGTCGTCCCCGGTTCCCGGTCGCTCGACCTTGATCACCTCCGCGCCGAGATCGGCCAGCAGCATGGTCGCGTAGGGCGCCGCGAGCACCCGGCCGAAATCGGCGACGACGATGCCGGACAGCGCGCCGGAACTGTGTTCATCTGCCATGTCGTTCACCTTTCCCGAACCAGGGCGAACCGGCCGCTCCGGGGTCGGTTCGCCCTGCCCCCACTTACCGCGTATACACGCGCTGTTCATACCGTATTTACGATGTACCGATGCTTGTGGACGGGATGCCGGGGAGATCGACTTCAGCGGCCGATGATGCGGATGTCGACGGTTCGCGAAGTGATCGGTTCCGGCCGATCGCCGTCTGGGGTGGGCTGGCCGCCGCGCTGATCGCGCTGGTCGGCGGCGAGCTCATGGCCGCGCACATCCAAGCGCTCGGCCCGCTGACCAGCCTTTTGCGCGATTACGCCGGGGTGCCCAAATCGGCGACGACACCGTGGGCCGGATTCCTGCTCGCGCTGGTCGGGGTCACCGCAAGGGCCCGGATCGGCGCACTCGCCGCCGCGGTGGCCATCGATCTGATCTTCGTGCTCATCCGGACGTTCGAGGGCAGGCCGTTCACCGTCGGCAACGGCCCGACCATCGCGCTCACCGCGCTCGTGCTGATCGCCGTATTCCGGTGGGATGGGGTGCGGCGGCGAACCGCGCTGCGCACCATCGCCTTCGGCGCGCTGCTGATCTTCGCGACGAAGGTGAGCGAGATCTGGCTCGATATCACGGCGTGGGCCTGCCCACAGGTGCTCGACCCCTATGTGCAACTCACCGACCGCGCGCTCGGCAACCCGTCGTGGTTGGTCGGACAGGCGCTGGACGCGGCGGGACCGGTGGCGACGGGGGTGGTGCGCTGGGTCTATTTCGAGCTGCCGATGGCGGCGATCGTCGTCGCGGCCTGGCAGCTGCGCAATGTCACCAAGGCGCGCTGGCCGCGGCACTACCTGGTGCGCACCTTCCTCACCCTGGGCCTGATCGGGCCGATCTTCTACGTCGTCTTCCCGGTGGTGGGGCCGATTCTCGCGTACGGGACGCTCGGCAACGGTTTCGAGATCGCCGACGCCTGGCCGGATGTGGTTCCGGCGCAGCCGGATTCGCTCGGCCCGCTGCTGTTCGACGCGATAACGCCGCGCAACTGCATGCCGTCACTGCATACGGCATGGGCGCTTTCGCTGTTCATCCATTCCCGGCGCGGTCCGCTGTGGTTGCGCTGGGGCGGCGCGTTCTGGCTGGTGTGCACGCTGATCGCGACGCTAGGGCTCGGCGCGCACTACGGCATCGACCTCGTCGTCGGCGCGACGCTGTGCCTGACCGTCGAATCCGCGCTGCGCGATCCGGATCGCGGCTGGGACCGGGCGCGGATGCGGATCGTCGCGGCGGGCGCCGCGGTGTTCGGCTGCCTGCTGCTGTGCATCCGCTTCCTCGCCGAAACGCTTGCGGCACATCCGGTTCCGTCCGGTGCGGCGATCCTCGGCGCGCTGGCCGCGCTGGTGGCGCTGTTCTACCGCACCTGGTTCGCGAATGCGCCCGAGCGCGAAACGGCGGCCGCCGCAACGCGATAGAAACCGCCGTACCACGAATGGCCGAGCGCGACCGCCTGATATCTATCCCACGGTTGCGGCGGTAATGGTGACCGGCTCGGCGGGCAGCCCGTCGCGCGGACCGCGTTCGGTCGGGACGATGCCTGCCGCCACCATGCGGTCCAAGACGTCCATCCCGCTGACGACCGTGCCGAGTACCGAATAGTTCGCCGGGATATGCGCGAACGAGTGCACGATGAAGAATTCGCTGCCGTTGGTGCCCGGCCCCTGATTGCCCATCGCGACGGTGCCGCGCTCATAGGTTTCGGTGCCGTCCACCTCGTCCGGGAATTTGTAGCCGGGCCCGCCCTTCTCCACCTCGTGGATATCGCCGCACTGCAGTACGCCGAGCCGGGCGCTGTCGGTCAGCCGCCAGCACCGGCTCTGATCGTAGAAGTGTTGCAGCACAAGGCTGGTCATATTCTGCACGGCGCAGGGCGCGGCGCCGGCGCGGTTCAGTCGCACCGTGACGGGTCCGCCGTCGAATCGGAAGGTGATGTCGATGGCGCCGATGGTCGGCGCGACCGGCGGCGGCGCGAGCACCGGGCGCGCCGCCGGATTGTCCGGGGTGGGCGCGAAATCGCACCACACGACGGGTGCGGAGGGCGTCGCCGACGCGGAACCCGCGCCCGCGACGAGACCGGATAGGAGGGCAACGGCGGCGCCGATCGCGGCGCCCGAGCGCGACTTCATGGTCTGCAAATTAGCCGACGCCGTCGGAACTTGTTCAGCGAATCACTCGTCGAGCAGAAAATCCTTGGCGGCGGCCAGGATTCGCTCGGAGACCGGATCACCGGCGCTGGCCCGCGCCAGCATCAGCGCACCGGCCAGCACCGAAACCTCCACCAGCACCTCGTGTTCGAGTTCGGCGCCGTCGGCGGGGCGATCGCCGAATTCGCCGAGTTTGCCGATCATGTTCCGGATGCCGTCGCGGTAGGCCCGGCGCAGCGCGCTGTCGGATTCGGCGCGCGCCACATCCCCGGCGAGCGCGGCGATTCCGCAGCCGCGGGACGCGGTGTCGCGGTGTTCGACGGACAAATATCGTTCGATGAAGGTCCGGCGCGCCGCCGCCGCGTCGGGGGCGGCCGCGATGATTCGCTCCATCTCCCCGATCTTCTCGACGTACGCGGCGGTGCACGCCTGCGCGATCAGGTCGTCCTTGGAGCGGAAGTGCCGGTAGAAACCGCCGTGTGTGAGTCCGGCGGCGGCCATCACCTCCGGCACCGTCACCCCGTTCGCACCGCGGGCCCGCACCTGCGCCGCGGCCGCGTCGACGACCTCCCTGCGATGCGATTGCGCCTCGGCCTTCGAAGCTCGCGCCATGTGGACTCCTTCCGTCGGATCGCGCGCCGGGGTGCGGGCGATCGGGTCCAGTCTTGCGCAATTCTTTAGATGATGAGCATAATCTAAAAGTCCCCGGGGCGGCAGCCCCACCCCTACATCCCGGGGCGGCAGCCCCCACCCCTACATCCCAGGGCGGCAGCCCCCACCCCTACGAATGATTGGGCAGTCATGACCACCATCGATGGCACGATCGCGCTGGTGACCGGCGGGCAGCGCGGTCTCGGACGGGCATTCGTCGCGGAACTGCTGCGCCGCGGCGCGACCAAGGTCTATGCCACCGCGCGCGCACCGGAACCGAGTGACGACCCGCGCGTCGTACCGCTGGCGCTCGAGGTCACCGACCCGGATTCCGTCGCGGCCGTCGCGGCACAGGCCGCAGACGTCGCCGTCATCGTCAACAATGCGGGCGTGCTGCGCCCGGCACCGTTGCTGGAGGCCGAAATGGCCGATGTGGTGGCCACTTTCGAGACGAATGTCTTCGGCCCGCTGCGCATCGCCCAGGCCTTCGCGCCGATATTGGCGGCCAATGGCGGTGGCGCGCTGGTGGATATCCATTCGGTGCTGTCGTGGAGTGCGGGCGCGGCGGCATACGGCGCCTCGAAGGCGGCGTTCTGGTCGCTCACCAATTCACTGCGTATCGAATTGGCGGAGCAGCGAACCCAGGTGGTCGGGGTGCACCTCGGCTTCGCCGACACCGACATGGTCAAGGCGCTCGCGGTGGCGAAGATCGATCCTGCGCAGGTCGCCGCCACGGTATTCGACGGCGTCGAGGCGGGCGCGCAGGAGGTGCTCGTCGACGAGCTCACCCGGCGGGTCAAGGCGGCGCTGTCCGGCCCGGTCGCCGATCTGGCGCTGCCCGTCCGGCGCTGAGCCACCGCACTTTTCACTCCCGGCAGTCCCTGACAAGAGAGAAGGCGAACCGATGCCACTATGGCATATCTACCACCCCGCGAATGTCTACTCCGACAGCGACAAACAAGCTTTCGCGCGCGACATCACGGATCTGTACACGAGTTTCGGCCTGCCGGCGTTCTACGTCGTCGTGCTGTTCCAGGAGATCCCGGAATCCGGCTTCTTCGTCGGCGGTGAGCGGTCGGGCGACACCGTGCGCGTCGTCGTCGAGCACCTGGCCCGCCATCTGGACGACCCGGACATGCGCAGGCGTTCCACCGACCGACTCGATTCGATCATGGTGCCCTACACCCGGGATCGCGGACTGCACTGGGAATTCCACACCTACGAGTCGCCGAGGGACCTGTGGAAGATCGCCGGGCTGTGGCCGCCCGGCGCGGGCACCGAGGCCGAGCGGGCCTGGGCCGAGGCGAACAAACCGATCCCGTACTGATCGCGATGCCCCTGGCCGCCGCCAGGGGCATCCGTCCGGGTTTCAGAACCGGCGCACACCCGCGATCGGCATCGAGAACAGCGGTGACTCGATCACGCCGACACCCTCGGTCGAGGCATGGATCACCCGCCCGTTACCGGCGTAGATCGCCGAATGACTGCCGCCGTAGTAGGACACCATGTCGCCCGGCAATATCTCGTCGACCGGCACGCCGTCGCCCGCGTAGCGCTGTTCGTAGCTGGTGCGCGGAATATCGACTCCCGCTTGCCGATACGCCCACTGCACCAGGCCCGAGCAATCGAAGGCGTCGGGACCCGTCGCGCCGTAGACGTAATCCGAACCGATCTTCTGGTGCGCGACCTCGTAGGCGATCTCCCGAGCGGATTTGACCACCGGGGCCGGTGGCGGACCCGGCGGCAGCAGTTCCGGCGGCGGGACCGGCAACCCGATGGGCGGCCCGGGCGGCAATCCGGGCGGCAATCCGGGTGGCGGCCCGGGCGGCAGCGCCGGAAAACCCGGTGGCGGCCCCGGCGGCGGCAACGGCATCGCCGCGGGCGGTGGAAAGTCGAAGTGCGGCAACTCGATTCCGAATGGCAGCTGCAGCCACGGCGGCAGCTGTGGCGGCCCGCCCGGTGGCGGAGCGGATATATCCGGCTCCGCGGGTGCACCGCCCGCCGAAATCGAGGTCCCCGCGACCGGGATGTCGTCGGCGTGCCGAGGTGACGCGAATTCGGCCCCGATGACCAGTGCGCCGACGGCGATCGCCAGCGGGACCGCCCGGCGCATATATCGGCGCCGACGCCCCGGACGCACACCGGTGAAGAATTCCATGATGCCGTCCTCCGATATCCATATCGGCGACCGCGGTGCGTCGAACGGGTATCGCACCTCGGCCACCAGTTGATTCGAGAACAATCACGGTCTGCCCAGCGGATCCGGGCGTCCATATTTCACCACCGGAACCCGAATGCGAAGCGCAACACGCATCGAACAGGTAACGAACTGGCAAATGCCGATATCAATGCCCGAGGTGATAAACGATTACGGTCTCTCCGCAGCGCTCGCCTTCTCTTATCGGATATACCGTGCGGCGCGCTCGCCGCCCGGAGAATACTGATTCGATTGTGCGCAAATCTGTGGCATCCAGATAATCCACATGAAAGGCGGCACCGAAATCGGGTCCGTTGTCGGTGAACCAGGACGGGCGCATGCCGTAATTGGCGATCGCGTCGATCGCCGCGGTCAACAGCCGGTACAGCCGCCGCGGGCGGCGCGGATCATCCCGGTCGGCGAAATCCCCCTGCTCGACCAGCACGAAATGCCCACCGTCGGCCAGGCCGGACAGGCATGCGGTGAGCGGCGCCCAGCGCTGGGCGGGTTCGACGTGATGCAACACCCAGCGCGCCGTCACCAGGTCCAGGTCGTCGGAGAGTCGATTCAGCTGGGCCGCATCGAGATCGATGATGTCCGCGCGCGGCGGCGCATACCGATCGAAGCGGTGGATCCGGTGGCCGGACGCACCGTGCACGCGGGCGATATCGTATTCGAATTCGCTGGAGTCAGCGCCATAACCCAAGATGCGCAACGGTTCTCGGGACGGCGCGCAGCCGGACAACGCGGCGTCGACGGTCGCGGTCACCGCGCGAGCGCCCGGCTGGAGTTCGGCGCGGCAGCGCACCGGATCGAGCGCACCCGCGTATTCCGGCAGGCATCCGATGAACATGCGGACGATATCGGCGAAGCGAACGTCACCGGCCAGATAGCCCGTCACGGCCGCACGCCGGTCCGTCGCGAATCCGGAGACGGTGCGGCAGAACGCATCCCGCAACCGACCGTCCGGCGCCGCCCAGACGGTGCGCGCCCAGTACCGGCCCAACCGGCCGATATCGGTCAGCTCGGCCGCCGACCCGCCGCCGAGACCCGCCGCGCCCAATGCCGTTGCCGCATAGTCGAGTTCCATCGTCCTCCCGAAGTCCCTTCGATCCTCCCCCAGGGCGGGACGACGCGGCCACCCCGGGCGAGTGATCCGGCGTTACCGGACGGCGGTGCCGACGGGCGGACGCAATCCCCGCTGCCGCACCGACGCCCGCCCGGGGTGCCCCCGGCCCAGCCTGATGATGGGAACCACTGCGCGAGAAGCCTTTTCGTCCGGCGAACGCAGTGTCGGATCGTGCCGCAGGATGCGCAACTCCAGTTCGCCGGTCTCCGGCGCCGGCTCCACCCCGAACTGTTCGGTGAGCCCGCGCCGCAGCGCACGCAACCGGTCGAGCGCGTCGAGCTGGCTGCCCGCCCGGTAGAGCGCCGCGGCATGCAACCGGGCCAGCGGCTCGTGCAATGGATGCTCACCGGCCAAAATCCCGAACTCCCTGAGCAATTCGGATCCGGACCCGAGGCACAGCGCGGCCTCCAGCCCGGCGACCGCCAACTCCAACCGCCACTGCGCCAACCGATCTGCCTCCGCCGCCGCGAACGGCGCCCACAGCAGATCGGCCAGCGCGGGCCCGCGCCAGAGCCGCAGCGCCGCATCGGCTGCGGCACGGACCACCGCGGGCTGTCCGGCTCGCCGCGCCGCGTACATCCGCTCGGCCGCCGTCTCCGCAGCACGCAGATCGCCCACCGGAAGCGTGGTGCGGTACCCGGCCTGCGTCCGCTGCACCGCACCCCGATGCGGGCCGAGCGCGGATCGCAACCGGGACACCAGCACACGCAGACGCTCGATGGGGCGGTTGAGTTCACCATCGCCCCACAGGTCGGCGGCCAGCCGCCGGTCCGGTACCGGCGCACCGCCCGCCAGCGTCAGCCGCACCAGCACCGCGCGCTCCAACGGCCGGTCGACGGCGCTGCCGGCCCCGATGATCAGCACCGGCCCGAGGATATTCACTTGTGGAACCGAAATTGCCTGTGGCACAGACATATTCACCCCTCAGATCGATCCGCATCGAGCACCGTCACACCGTATCGCGCGAATTCGGCCGCCACCTCGGCCGCGGCGGGCGCGGCCAGCCACGCCGGCGGCAGCGCCCGGTCGGTCGCCGCCGTCCCGAACGCCCGCAGCGCCTTCTCCACACCCGCCGGGGTGTACAACCGCAGCATCCGCACCGTCGCGCCGCGCACCGCGAACCCGTGCGGAATCCCGCGTGGCAACCACACCGACGTGCCCGGCCCGGCGTCGAACCAGGCCGGGCCGCGGCGAACGGTCACCGCGCCGTCCAGGATGTAGCACATTTCGTCCTCCCTCGAATGCACATGTACCGGCGGCTCACCGCCTTTCGGCATCAGCACCTCCGCCGCGGCCAGCATCCCGCCCGTGGTCTCGGCGAGCTGATGCCAGACCATCAGGCAGCCGAACGCCCACTCCGCGATCGGCGGATACTGCCCCAACTCGCTGCGGCGTTCTCGGTGCACCGTATGGCCTCCACTATCCGAACCAGCGGATACGGTCCGCCTCGCACCGATGCCGCCGCCGCACTGTTCACCCCCCACACCGACGTGCTCGCGAGGCTGTTCCCGCGATCCGAAACCCGCCGGCATCCATGGTCTGCGCAGTGTGAACAGAACGGAAACACCGATCCGCTGTCGGATCTACAATCCGCAGTTGTGGACGTGGAACTGCGGCATCTGCGTGCCTTCCATGTGCTGGCGACCGAGCTGAATTTCACCAGGGCCGCCGCGCGACTGCACCTGAGCCAGCAGGCGCTGAGCAATCAGATCAAACAGCTCGAAACCCGAATCGGCGCAACGCTTTTCCTGCGCAACACCCGGCAGGTGACGCTCACCGAGGCCGGGCGGACGCTGCTGAACCGGGTGCCCGCGATCCTCGAAACGGTCGGCGCGGCGATCTCCGACACCAGGGAGACCGAATCCGGTCAGCGCGTCGAATTCGTCATCGGCGTACGCGGTATCACCGGATTGGATATCACCCCGCGTGTGCTTCGCGCGTTCTCCGCCGAGCATCCGCACGTCGCGGTCACCGTCGGCCGCGTCGAATTCGACGACTGGAGCGCGGGCCTGATCTCCGGCGCGGCCGATGCCGGATTGCTGTGGCTGCCCGCACCCGACGGCGTCGAGGTGACGCCGCTGCTCACCGAGGAGCGCATCGCGCTGCTGCCCGCCGATCATCCCTTGGCGGCGCTGCCCGCCGTCCCGCCCGCGGAATTGGCCAAGGAGCCGTTCGCCTGGTGGGTGGGCAACCGGGACCAGGCCACCCGTGACTACAGCACCCTCGCCGAATATCGCGACGGCCCACCGACGATCGGCGCACAGGTCGCAACGGCCGAGGATCTGCTGGCCGCGGTGGGCAACGGCAATGCCGTCGCGGTCTCGGTCGCCTCGATTTCCCGCTTCTTCCCCTGGGCGGGCGTCGTTACCCGTCCGCTGCTCGATGTCGCACCCTCGGTGCTCGCGGTGGCCTGCCGCACCGGAGATACCCGTCCGCTGGTGGCCGCGTTCATCCGGACCGCGGTCGAGGTCGCCGCCGAGCTGATCGCCGAACTCGCGGAATGAAATCGAGCATCACGCGAATTCCGGGTGCGCCCAGCGGGGTTGGACCTCGGCCAGTTTCGCGTTGGCGAGACGGGCGAGGACCTGCTGCACCGGAATGCCGATGGTTCCGGCCAATTCGGCGATCACCCGCAGCGTTGTCGTGCTGTCGAGTTCGTGGACCACCAGGATCTCGTCGACGATCATGGCGCAGATCGCCTGCTCCCGAGTGAAGGCCCGCCCCGGCAGCCAGCTCAGCGCCCACCGCTCACCGCCGGCGTCGTCGGCGAGCCGCGCGGCGAACAGGCTCGACCTCGGGCTGGTGATCCGCAGTTCGGTGATCGTGAGGCAGCCGCGGTATTCGCCGATCACCGCGCGCAGCACCGGATCGGTCACGCCGCCCATACCGCGCCGTAATCGCGCGAATCCGGCCGCGACGTCATAACGGAAAGCCGGATCGCTTTCGGCGAGATAGCTGTCCAGTTCCCGGAACACCCGGCCGATGGTGATCGTTCTCGTTGTCGCGCTAGCTGTTTCGGTGTTCATGCCGACACCTCTCCTCCGTTGCCCGGCTCCGTCGGCGGCTCCCCCGACCGGTCGTCATCGAATTCGATACGGTGTGTCTCGTCGTTGACGATCGCCTGAATCTTCTTGCGCGCGTTGCTCTTGTGCGAATACACCGTGGACAGGCTGCGGCCGAGGTCGCGCGCGATCTCGGCATCGGAAAGCCCGAGATCCCATGCCAGCAGGGCGATCCGGTACTCGCTCTCGGTGAGCCGGCGCATCAGGATCTGCCACAGCCGCGCCAATTCCTGTTCGGTGAGCACCCGGTCCAGCGGGTTGCCGAATTCGGCACCGCGGGCGAAGACCGGAACGGCGTCGTCGAGGTAGCGGCCGATCGGGATCGGGCGGCGCCGGTCCTGTCGCCAAACGTCTTTCACGCGGCAGTGCGCCATCCGCATGATGAGCGGGAGCACCCGATCGTCCGGCGTGCCCCGGAAGTCGCGATCGAACTGCTGCCATACGGCGAGGAAGACCTGCTGGACGATCTCGTTCGCCATATCCGTATCGCCGCGGAAGGCGCGTAGCGCGTAGCGATAGACGGCGGGCGAATAGTCTTGGAACAGATCGCGATACCGGTCCGGCTCGCTCGGTGGCCGGTTATCTGTCATCGCGACGGAACCTGCTTCGGGGTCATGCCATGTATTCGCCGATCCCCCATGGAATCTCGAGATCGGAGCCTACATCTTCGGCGATTGCGGCCGAATTCGGTGCACAACGGCCGTATCGCGCCGGACCGTTCCTGGTTTACTGGACGGTCGCTTTAGATCGCCTCGGTGCCCGGGTGCGCCCGAACCTCACACGGCACCACGCCGCCATGGTCCGCGCCGATTGTGCGGCCGGTCGCGGCCCGCCCAGCGCGGATTGGTTTCGTCGCGACGGTAGACGGTGATCCGGCCCGCCCCGCCGAAACGCAGGCGGGTGGCCTTGCCCGCGACCTCGCCGTCGGTGGCCACCGCCTCCGGCGCGGGCAGCTCGACGAACAGCTCGCCGAGTTGCCGCTCGCCGTACACCCTGCTGCGGCCGATCGCCGCGAGCAGCAGGGCCAGCACCGCACGGATGCGGGACCAGCGCAGATCGGCGCGCAGCCAGCGCACGTCGAGCATGCCCGCGTCGAGCCGGTCCCGGAAGGCCGGTATCGCGCCGCGCGGGTGATACATACCGTTGCCGACGAACAGGAACCACACGGTGCGCCACCGCCCGTCCACCCGGATCCGGATCGGTTCGGTCCGCCGCAGCGTCACGACGAGCGCGGCGACGAAGGCGGGCCACTTACCCCAGCGCGCCTGCCACCGCTCGCGCAGCCGCACCAGCTCCGGATATGCGCCGAGGCTTGCGGTATTTATCAAATATCTTGTGCGCGAGCCTGTTTCGTCGTCCAGCTCGACGCGAGCGATATCGACCGCCACCGCCTCGCCCGCACCCGTCGCATCGATCACCTCGCGCAGATCGTATACGCCGAGGTCGCGGGCGAAATGGTTCAGCGTGCCCGCGGGGATGACCGCGAGCGGCAGCCCGTGCCGCAGCGCCACCGCGGCCACCGCCGCGACAGTGCCGTCGCCGCCCGCCGCGCCGACCGCCCGCACCGGTTCGGTCGCGCGGGCCAGCGCATGCTCCAACTGTTCGGCGGCGTCGCGATCCGGCTCGGTGCGCAGCACGGCGGCCGCGGGCAGCGCGGCGGCGATCTCGGCGGTCGGGTCGTGGCCAGGATCACCCGCGGCCGGATTCACCAGCACCACAAGGCCTTTGCCGTCCACCAGCGACGGCGCGCCGGGGACGGGCGCCGCCTGGGCCTCATCCGATTCACGGATTGGCCACCAACGCCTGGTGGCCAACGCGATGCCCGAGCCGATCGCCGCGCCGACGAGCACATCCGAGCTCCAGTGCACGCCGGTATGCACCCGTGAATAGGCGACGGTGGCCGCCAGCGGCGCGACAATCATTGCGGCGCGCGGACTTTCGAGCGCGACGGCGGTCGCGAACGCCGCCGAGCACGCGCTGTGCCCCGACGGGAACGACGACGAGGACGGCGCCGGAACCAGCCGTCGATGCATCGGCAGCGGATCCGCGGCCGGACGGCGGCGGCCGACAAGCGTTTTCAGCCCGACGTTGACGGTGAGGCTCGCCGCGGCGAGCGAGACCACGCCGCGCGCCGCGCCCCGGCGAGTGGCGCCCTCCCGCGCGGCGAGCAGCGCGGCGATCGCCAGCCAGAGCGCCCCGAAATCCGCGGAACGGGTGAGCAGCAGCAGCGCCGGATCCAGCCGGGACGCGGGCAACCTGCCGACCGCACCCTCCACCGCACGGTCGAATCGCCCTACGTCACCGAACTTTCGGCGTAGCCAGCTGCGCACACTGTCCGACACTACCGATCGCCGCGGCCGGGTTCGCGCGATGCCAAGGGGTGCAGGGCATTTCGCGGGTACGACGCCTTCTCGTCGGCGGGCCGTGTGCGTGGGCCGCCGTTGGATTGGCCAGCCCGCGTTCGATCATGGTTCAATGCCGGGGAATTGCTGAGTCCGCGCATGCGGAGGGGGAGGAAATCGTGCGGTATTGGATCACGGCCGTCTTGTCGTGCCTGGCGTTGGTCGTCAGCGGCTGCTCGGGCGACTCGGCCGCGAAATCGGTCGACCAGGGCGACTGCGTGCAGCAGAGCGGCGACGATTTCACGAAGGTCGATTGTTCGTCGGCGCAGGCCAAATACGTCGTGCTGAAGAAGCTCAGCGGGTCCGAATACACCTGCAAGGACGTCGCGGGCGTCACATACACCTACTACAACGACTCGCGGCAGGTCTGCCTCGGCGACAAGGGCGCCGATCCGCAACAGGCCAGCAACACCGCGCGCAAGGGCGACTGCCTCACCGATTCCAGTGCGCCGCCGGTACACAAATTCCCGTGCACCGACTCGCGGACGATCTACAAGGTTCTCGAACGCAAGGACGGCGGGTTGACCAATTTCGCCTGTGACGGCGTCGCGGGCACGGAGGTCACCTACACCTGGGAACTCAAGCAGATCGGCAACGGCACCAAACTGCCCAAGCTCGGCCCCGACCTGATCTTCTGCCTCGCGCACAAGGAGGTCGATCCGGCACGGGCGCTGGAGAACGCGAAAGCCGGTGACTGCCTGCGGGATACGACGATCAAACCCAACCTCGAGATCACCGGCTGCGGTGCGGGCGACGCGAAGTACCGGGTGCTCAAAGTGGTCGTGCAGAGCAGCCAATGCGATAACGTCCACGGCGCGACCAGCTCCTTCACCTTCACCCCCGGCGGCCTGGCCCTCCCCCGCGTGTACTGCGTCGCCAAACTGCGCTGAGCAGTATCAGCAGGTCAACGGAACACCACGCAGGTGGCGGCGGGGGTTTGCAGGGCTCCCGACGACGGACCGGGGATGCCGGTGACGGGGTCGAGGTCGAACCAGGTGACCGAATCGGATTTCTGGTTGGCGGCGTAGAGGCGGCGGGCGCCGGGGTCCAACGTCAAGTGGCGCGGGAACTTTCCGCCGCAGGGGGTGGTGGTCAGCAGGACCGGGGCGACGCCGAGAAGGGTGAAGGTCGCGATATTGTCGTGGCCGCGGTTGGCCAGGTACAGGAAACGCCCGTCGGGCGAGATGACCGGCTCGGACGGATAATTGCGGTCGCCGCCGGCGTCCGGGTCGGCGGCCACCGAATCGCCCGGACGCAGCTCACCGGTTTCCGGTGACCAATCACAAACGGTGACAGTCGAATTCAGTTCGTTGGCGAGGTAGGCGCGGCGGCCGTCCGGATGGAACGCCAGATGCCGGGGGCCGCTGCCGGGCGTCATGGCGACCTGCGCGTGCCGGGCCAGTTTGCCGTCGGTGAGCCGGTAGACGTAGACCGAATCGACGCCGAGGTCGACGGCGAGCACCCAACGCCCGGACGGATCCACCAACACCTGATGCGCGTGCGGCCCCTCCTGGCGCTCCGGATCCGGGCCGCTGCCACTGTGTTGCGCGACATCGGTGACCGCGCCGAGCCGCCCGTCCCCCGCCACCGCGAGCACGCTGACGCTGCCGGAGTCGTAGTTGGCGGTGAGCACCCAGCGACCGTCCGGTGTCACGCACAGGTGCGTCGGCCCGTTGCCCTGCACCGCAACGGTATTCAGTACCGTCGGGCGGTCGGTGTCCAGGCAGATCGCGGTTGCCCTTCCCGCACCGGCACTTTCGTCGACCGCGTAGAGGTATCGGCCGTCCGGCGAGAGGGCGAGGAAGGACGGGTCCGCGACCCCGTCGACGGTGTCCTCGATGGCCAATCCGCCGGTCGCCGGATCCACTGCGGCGACGCCGATCCCGCGGCCGCCCGCGCCCGCCGACGTGTAACAGCCCAGATAGGCCCGCATTCCGTCGACCGCACGGGCCGGCGGCGGTGTGAGCACGCCCGCGGCGACGCCCGCCCCGACACTCAGTGCCCCGCCGAGTATTCCGAGGAACTGCCGCCGCCCAATTTCACCGTTCCGCACGGCCTGTCCTTCCGCCCAATCGAATATTGCGCGTCAGAATGACCCAAGTCACAACATCTTAGCAAGGGGTGCAACTCAGATTGCGTAAAATGCAACACAATTCGAGGGGTCGGGCCACGGATATGAGCTGATAAACGCCCGCGCACCCGCATTCGACCGCGGCGAACTGGGGACCGTCTGGGTAACGCAGCGAACTGAACGGTTTTACGGTTAACCCGACACGCCCACGGGTACACTCCCCAGCACCGGTGATGGCTTAGCGCACAAACCTTTTCGGGGGAGCCGTGGTTCCACGGAGAGCTCTGTTACAGGCGGGTCTGGTCCTGCCGCTGGCCTCCGCGTGTGGATCCGGTCTGCTCACCGGCGAGCCGGGGATGGTGCGAATCGCGGTGCCGTGGAGCGGTTACGAGCTCGCGGCCTTCCGTAAGGTACTGCGGGACAGGCGGATCGACGGCGCCGTCGAGGTGCTGCCGCTCGGCGACGATATCGATCTCGCGCTCGACGCCCGCGGCAGCTCGGCGCCGGATATCGTACTGCTGCCCGAGGCGGGCCGGATCCGCCAACTCGCCGACAGCGTGCTGCGCCCCGTCGACGAGCAGCTGTGGCTGGACACCGACGGCTGGCGATACGCCGATGAATGGCGGAACCTGCTGTGGCACAACGGTAAACCTTACGGCGTACCGTTCAAGGCCGCGAACAAATCCTTGGTCTGGTACGACCGCTACGCCTTCGGCCGCGAACCGTCCGACGAACCGCGCGGCTGGACGCTCGCGGATTGGCCGCGGCGGATGGAGGAGGATTTCTCCGCCCGCGGCAAACCCCGGCTACTCGCCCTCGGCGCCGCCGACGGCTGGGTGCTGGCGAATATGTTCTCGAACGTGCTGTTCGACGTCTCGCTGACGTTGAACGGATCGCCATGGGACTACGAGGATCTGGCCGGACCTGGCCGGGGACCGTGGGCGCGCACCTGGGATCGCGGCTCGGTGCGGGCCACCCTGGCCATGCTCGGCCGGATCTGGAGCAATAAGTACGCCTTTCCCGGCGGCGTCGCCCAAACGCTGACCCGCCAATTCCCGGACGCGATCCGCGATGTCTTCGAGCTGCGCCGGGCCGCGCTGGTGGTCGCGCCCGACTTCGCCGAACCGGTGGTGCGCCGCTGTCTACAGCGCACCGGGCGACCGGCGGACTGCGTCGGCGTCATGCAATTCCCGCCGGTCGCATCGGGTTTCCACCGTCCACTGATCGCGGGCGGCGACGTCATCACGGTCACCGCCGCCGCACGGGAGGAGGCGGGGCGGGTGGTGGCCGCGCTCGCCGATCCGCTGGCCCCGCTGCCGTGGCTGAAGGACGAAGGCGGCTTCCTGGCCCCGAATCGGCGCACGCCGATCCGGGTTTCGAGCATGGTCGCGGCACTGGAGCCCGAGATGCTCACCTGGCTGGACTCCTGGACCGAATTCGATCTCGCCGACCTGGTCGGCACCGTCGGCAGACGAAACGGACTGTGGCGCATCCTCACCCAATTCCTGATCGAGATCGGCGACGGACAGGTCGACCGGCTGCCCGACCAGATCGACTGGGCCATCGACGAACTCGACCGGTTCGAACGGAGTTCCGCATGACGGCGGGCGAATTCGATGCCAACGGACTGACCGTCGAGCTGGCGCCACGGCGGATGGCAGGCCCGCTGGTGCCGGGCTGGAATCTGTGGGACCGGCTGGCCTGGATCATGCTGCTGCCCGCCGCGGCGCTCACCGTGGTGCTGGTGATCCCGCTCGGCGCGACGGTGCTCGACGCGGCGCACGCCCGCTGGGCGGTGGTCCTCTGGTGTGTGGTGATAGTCGTTGTCGCCGTTGCGATCAGGACGGCATGGCGGCGTTATCTGCCCGCCGCGCTCTCGCGCTGGAACAGGCCGCGGCGGGTGGCCGCGGGTACGGCGGGCGGGCTGGGGGCCGCCGTCGCGATCTGGCTGCTCGAGCTGGTGCTCGGCGCGGACGGATTCCTGGCCTACGCCAGAACCACGGCGGGTGTGGTCGTCGCGATGGTCATCCTGGGGCTTGCGCTGCTCGCCGCGCGCCGGTTCCGGCGGACGTGGATTCCGTGGTGGCCGTTGATCGTTCCGTTCGGGATCGCGGCCTTCGTGGCCGGGCTGGCCTTCCGCCTGATCTTCGCGGTACCGGTGGATCTGGTGAATGTCCTTGTCACGCAGACGATGCGGGTGCAGGCGCAGTGGCTCCTGTACGCCGTGCTGCTCGGCGCCGCGTTCGGGTGGACCTGGGCCGGTGCGCTTTTCGTGCTCTTCCGGTCGGCGATCACCGCGATCGAGGCCGATCCGGTACAGGCCGCGTACGTCAGGGGCCCGGACGGCACGCCGACCATCCGTGGTCTCTATCAGCTGCTGCGGCCGATGCTGTGGGTATTCGGGTTGGTCGTCGGGGTGGCCGCGGCGCGCATCTTCGACGTCGTGCTGGTCGCGGTGCCGGGCTCCCGGCAGTATTCGCTGGACAGCGCGACGGTGCACTGGTGGCGGCTCACCACCGACGGCTCCGATCCCGGTGCGGCCGCGGCGTTTTCGCTACCGCTCGCGGTGCTCATCGGGCTGGCGGCCTGGCTCTCGCAGTCGCACGGGCCGCAGGGCGTGCGACCGCGGCCGCTGGCCGCCGCGGTTCCGGTGCAGGTCCGGCTCAGCCCGGGGATATCCCGCACGAAGCGGTTCCTCCAGGGCGCCCGGCCGCTGCTGCGGGTGACGGCCATCGCGGTATTCTTCCTCGCGCCGGTCCTGGTGCTGATCGTGATCGGCTGGGCCGGGCTCGACGGACCCGCGTTCACCGGTGACGCCAGCATCTGGCACGACCGCGAGATGTGGCGGTCGCTGCGCAAGACCGCGCTCGTGGCCGGGGTGGCGACCTGCCTGCTGGTGACCGCGGCGGTGCCCGCCGCCTACTACGCCGCCTCCCTCGATCCGGATCGACGGCGGTCGCGAATCGTGGTGGCCGCCTTGGTCGTACTGACCGTGATGCCCGCGCAGGTGTATGTCGGGCCCATCCGCGGCGCCATCGAACACCTCGGGCTCACCGGCACCTCGCTGCCGCTCATCGTCACGCACGCCGCGATCGGCCTGCCGATCTCCACGCTCATCCTGCGCACCGCGCTGCTCGCGCCCGCCGACGCCCCCGACCCCGACGCGCTGCGCGGGCGCACCGTTCCGGCCATGGTGTTCCAGCGGATCCGGACCACCGCGGGGCGGGCGCTCGGTGCGGTGGCGGTACTCGAGCTGGTCCAGGTGTGGAACGATTTCTTCGTCGGGCTGCTGGTGAGCGGGGCCGATATCAGCCCGTGGTCGCTGCTGCTGTGGGGCGAGGCGCGCCAATTCAACGAGGGCGCGGCGCATTTGGCGGCCGGGGCGCTGCTCAGCGCCATCCCGCCGGTGGTGCTGGTGCTGCTCACCTGGCGTCGCTTCCTGGTACCCGGTCTGACCGGAGGTGTGCTGCGATGAACGGCCCTGAGCCGCCGCGCGATCCGCGTCCGCCCTCACCCGAGTCCGCGGCCTCGGTACTGGCGAAATCGTCGGTCTGGCAGGGCTTTCTGGGTATCGCGTGGGTGATCTCCACCTCGATGATCCTGGAGATCGGGTCGAAGCTGCTCGAGGGCTGGGTGGGCGCGAGCCATCTGCTGGCCCCGGTCGCGGGCTGGCTGAGCGGGGTGGCCGTATTCCTCATCGTCTTCGGCGCCGCGTACGCGCTGTGGGTGAAGGTGACCGAACTGCGGCGGCGCGCGGAACTGCTGCGCATCACCAACACCACCGCCGATCTGGTGCAACCGGGCCTGCTCGTGCGCGCCCGCGCCGCGCAGTTCGAACCCGAAGCGCCGGAGCTGGATCCGGATCTGCCGTACAACCTGATCGCGGCGATCCTGCGGGATCTGGGATTTCGCACATTCGAAACGGCCGCGCTGTACGAGGTGGTCGCGGCGGCGCTGGCCGCGCCGGCCCGGGTGCCCGACGCGCCCATCGACGACCGGACACCGGGAACGGTGCTCACCGATCTGGTCGAGCGCGGCATCCTGGTGCGCGGCGTGCAGGATCAGGTGCGGCTGGCCCGCGTGCCCCTACTCCCGGATTCCGCGGAGGTGCAAGCGGATCCGGCGTGGGCGGCCGCCCTGCCGACCCTGGTCCGCCACTACGCGGACCGGGCGACGCAATGGTCGGTCGCGCTGGATTCCACCGCGCTGAGCCCCGGCGCGCAGCGGTGGTTCGACACCGAGGGGCCCGGCCTGTGCGAACTCGTACTGGCCTGCGCCGGAATGGATCCCGAAATCGCCCGGCTATTGGTCCCCGAATTGTCCAGGATCGCCGACGCATTGGATACGTGGTTCGCCCGCAAGGGCTGGGATGAGGCGGAATACGGTGTAGCGCAGACACTTTCGCGTCTCGCCGCCGAAACCGGATGTGCCGTCGAGCGGGAACTCGCCGAGATACGCAACGGCACGGCCGAGGTGAAATCGCTCGTCTCGCCACTGCACCGGTACTCGGTCGCGCTGCGCGCCCGCCGGGCGCTGCGGTCCGCACTGCGCGAACTCGCCGAACCGTCTCCGGAACTGGTTGTCGCGCAACGGTATCTGGATACGGCGTGGCGGCAGGTGCCACACACCGACATCCCGGGCCGGGTGTGCGTGCTGATCGACCTCGCCGAGGTGCACTTACGGCAGTGGCAGCTCGACACCGCACAGCATTGCCTGCAGTTGGCGGAATCGCTCACCTCGGACGGCCGCGATCCGGCGGGGCGGGCGCAGGTGCACGAGACGCTCGGCGTGCTGCTGTGGGCGCGCGGCGAACCGCGCCGGGGGCTGCGCTACTGGCAGTGGGCGCTGGCGGGCTACCGGGAATTGGACCATGAGCTCGGCACCGCGCGCTGTCTGCAGCACCTCGGCTCCGCGGTGGTCGTCGCCCCGCCATACGGCAGCCTCCTGCTCGGTGACGAGACCGAGGTCACCGAGGCGGAGGTGTTGCGGCAGGCCACCGGCTGGCTCGCGGAATCCATGAACCTGCGGCCGCCGCATCAGCCGCTGGCCGAGCGCTATTGGGAGGCGGCGCGCGCCAGGCTGGCCCGGCTGCGGCCGTTCGATCCGGACGAACCCGAGGCGTGGCTGCCCCTCGACCGGATCGATCGGTGGCCGCTGCCGGACGTCGCCTGAGCTACCTCAGCGACCCTGATGGATCTGTTTCATCGGCGCACCGGCTGTGAGCAACCGGCCTCCGGGATATCCCGCGGCCGATATGCTGGACGCCATGACTGCTGTCGGGGTGCTGTTGGCCTCGGTCGCCGACGGATCGACCGAGATCGTCGACCTCACGGCGCCACTGCACCGCCACACCCCAATTATTCAACTGCCGCAGCCGTTTTCGAACACCATCCCGTTCGATCTGGAACGGATCAGCGCCTACGACGCGCCGGGGCCCGCCTGGTACTGGAACAATATCCACACCGGTGAACACACCGGGACCCACCTCGACGCGCCGGTGCACTGGATCACCGGGCGCGACGGCGTCGACGCGGCCAATGTGCCACTGCGCGCATTGTTCGCCCCGGCGGTGGTGGTCGATGTCAGCGAGCGGGTCGCGGACAATCCGGACTTTCTGCTCGAGGTGGACGACCTGCGATCTTGGCAGGATCGGCACGGCCCGCTGCCCTCGGGCGGCTGGCTGCTGCTGCGCACCGGATGGGCCGAGCGCGCCGACGATCCGGTCTCCTTCCTCAACACCGACGAATCCGGCTCGCACACACCGGGAATCTCGGTGGCATGCGCCGAATGGCTGGCTGCACAAGCAATTTGCGGAATGGGAGTGGAGACGGTCGGCACCGATGCCGGTGCCGCGGCCGGATTCGACCCACCCTTCCCCTGCCACCATTTCCTGCTCGGCGCGGGCAAATTCGGGCTGACCCAGCTGCGCAACCTGGATCGCCTACCGACGACCGGGGCCGGTTTGATCGTCTGCCCGCTGCCGATCGTCGGCGGATCCGGCAGTCCCGCACGGGTTCTCGCGCTGGTCGGCCGGTAGCCGTGCCGACGGTCGCCGAAGTGGTCGGGGCGGCATTGGCCGACCTCGGGCTCGCACGGGCGTTCGGCGTGGTCGGCAGCGGCAATTTCGCCGTGACGAACGCGTTACGGGCCAACGGTGTTCGGTATATCGCCGCGCGCCACGAATGCGGCGCGACCACCATGGCCGACGCGTACGCGCGGATGAGCGGGACGGTCGCGGCCGTATCGCTGCACCAGGGCCCCGGATTCACCAACGCGCTCACCGGAATCGCCGAGGCCGCCAAGAGCCGGACCCCGCTGCTCGTCCTCGCCGCCGACACCCCGGATGCGGCCGCCCTGTCGAATTTCCGGATCGATCAGGACGCCGCGGCCAGGGCGGTCGGCGCGGTCACCGAACGCGTCCACCATGCGGACAGCGCCGTCGCCGACACCGTCCGCGCCTACCGCACCGCCCGCGACGAACGCCGTTGCGTGGTGCTGCGATTGCCGCTGGACGTGCAGGCGGCCCCGGCCGCGCCGCCACACCCGATTCGGTTACCCGAACCGCCGCCGCCGATGCGGCCCACCGCCGCGGCGGTCGTGGAATTGGCCGCGCTGCTCGCCGATTCGCGGCGGCCGGTCTTCCTCGCCGGACGCGGCGCCCTGCCGTACCCGGCCGAGCTGCGCGCACTCGCCGAGGCCGCGGGTGCGCTGCTCGCCACCTCCGCTGTCGCGCACGGACTTTTTCACGACGATCGGTGGAACCTCGGCATATCCGGTGGATTCGCCTCCGCGACCGCCGCCGAGCTGATCGGAAACGCCGACCTGATCGTCGGCTGGGGTTGCGCGCTCACCAGGTGGACCACCAGGAACGGCCGCCTCATCGGACCGGAAACCCGGGTGGTCCAAGTGGATTCGGATCCGGCGGCGCTCGGCGCGCATCGGCCGGTGCACCTCGGCGTGCCCGGCGATGTCGGTGCGACCGCGCGAGATGTGTTGGGCGAGTGCGCGCCTCGCACCGGCTACCGCACGCCCGAGGTGGCCGCGCTGCTCGCGCGGGGTCAGCGCGGTGTGCCGTATACGGATCTGTCCACCGCCGACCGGATCGACCCGCGCACGCTCACCGCCGCATTGAACGAGCTGTTGCCCGCCGAACGCGTCGTCGCGGTCGATTCCGGCAATTTCATGGGCTATCCGAGCGCCTACCTCGACGTGCCGGACCACTTCGGCTTCTGCTTCACCCAAGGGTTCCAATCGATCGGCCTCGGCCTGGCGACCGCGATCGGGGCGGCGCTGGCCCGGCCCGACCGGCTGGCCGTCGCGGCATTGGGCGACGGCGGCGCGCTCATGAGCGCCGCCGAACTGGAAACCGTTGTGCGCCTCGGCATTCCACTGCTAGCCGTGGTGTACAACGATCACGCCTACGGTGCGGAGGTGCACCACTTCACCGACGCCGACCTGGACACGGTCACCTTCCCGGATACCGATATCGCGGCGCTGGCCCGCGGCGCCGGATTCGACGCGGCGACCGTCCGCACCGTCACCGATCTCGGCATCGTCCCGGAATGGCTTGCCGGACAGCGTGATCGGCCGCTACTGCTGGATGCGAAAATCGCGAGCGACGGCGGGGCCTGGTGGTTGAGCGAGGCGTTCGGCGGACGCTGATTTTCCCGGGGTGATCCTCATTCCGCGCGGCGGTCCAATTCCGCACGCAGCGCGGCATTTTCGGCGCGCAACCGCTCGATCTCGGCGGCCTGCTCGGCCGCGGCGGCTCGCTCCAGCGCGACGGCCTCGTCGAGCCGCTGCTTGTCGTAGCGGGGGTGAATATGCCTGCTGCAATTCCAGTCGTAGCCCTCGACCGTCACCAGGATAGAACGCTCCGCCCTGCTCCGAATGGTCGAGGAGCCGATGGTGAGCAGGCGTCGCAGCAGGTCCGGATCCTCGTCGCGTTCCACCACCCGGGCCAGCCCGAACAGCTTCAGCCGTTGGCGCAGCGGATAATCCACGAAGAACAGCGCGACCCGAGGATTGTCGGCCAGGTTGCCGACGGTGACGTACTGCTGGTTGCCGGTGAGGTCGGCGAATCCGATCGTCGACGAATCCAGCACCTGCGCAAAGCCTTTCGGACCACCGCGATGCTGGATATAGGGCCAGCCGCCGGGTGTCGCGGTGGCGAGGAAGAACGAGTCGGCGGCGCGCACGAAACCGGCGCGGCGGGTGTCGAGCGGGATGTCCCGCTCCGCGATCCGGCCCGGCTCCAGTTGCGCGCCGTAATCCACGTAGCTGCCGGTGCGTCGCTGGTGCTCCATGGCGGCCGGGCCGAAGGCGATCTCGGGGTAGCGGTTCGCGGCTCTCACATAGCCCGACATTAGCGGCCGGGTGCGTTATTCGTGAATGCCGTTTACGGTGCGCCTATGCCGTAGGCGCATAGATCGCGGCCGGTTGCCCCAACAATGTCCGGCATCACACCACGAAACGGCGCGCGGCCGGGTCCAGCGGCGGGAAGGCCGTGGAGATCTGGGCGCACAGCCGCCACGGCCGGTCGCCATCGATCGTCGCCTTACCGCTGGTCAGGATCGCGCCGGACAGCTCGCGGGCCGGGTCGGCCCAGCCGTACTGGGTGGTCAGACCGCTTCGGCCGAAATGGTTTTCGGTGTGTGCGCCGAATTTGGAACGGCGCCCGCCCAATTCGTATCCGGCGCGGCTGACCCGTCCGGCCAGGCCGGGCATCCGGTCGGCGGGTTCGATCGCGCGGCGCAGCGTCGCCGCGCTCATCATCCGCACCCCGTCGAGTTCGCCGCCGCGGCACAGGATTTCGTAGAAGCGGGACAGTTCGTTCGCGGTGGTGACGAGATTGCCCGACGGAAGCTCGGCGGTGAGGAATGCCTTGGTGGCATCGGCATCCGTCCTGCTGTCCATTCGCCCGCCCAAAGCCTTGCGCGCCAACAGCGCCGACAGCCGCGAGGGGCGCGGCCCGGTCTTCACGCTCGGCACCACCAGATCCACGTCGCCGGGGCTGACACCGAAATTCGTCCAGCGGAAGCCGAGTGGGTCGAGCACCCGTTCCCGCAGATGGTCCCGCATGGCCCGGCCGGTGGCCCGCTTGACCAGCAGCCGCTGGATCAGGCCGCTGGTGAGCGCGTGATAGACCCGGAAACGGCCGGGCCCCCAACTCGGCTTCAGATCGGCGAGGGCCCGCACCGCGAGCTCCTCGTCCACCACCACGTCGAATCCACGGTGCGGCGCGGTGAGGAACGGCACACCCGCCGAATGCGACAACACGTCGCCGATGGTGATCGCCGCCTTGCCGTTGGCGGCGAATTCCGGAATGTAGCGGCACACCGGCTCATCCGGCGCGAACGCACCGTCCTCGATCAGCATGTACAGCACCGCCGCCGCGACGCCCTTGGCCGTCGAGAATCCGCACAGCGGCATATCCGGCGTCAGCGGGACGCGTTCGGCGTCGGGTCCGTCGGTGGGCGCATTGCCCCAGCCGTGCCCGATCGCCCGGTTCAGCACCACATTTCCGCTGCGCCGCAGGCACACCTGGATGGCGGGCGTGGTACCCATCCGGTACCAGTCCTGTACCGAGGCCCACACCGCCGCCACCGCACCGGGATCGAGTCCGGCCGCCGCCGGATCGTCCTCGTACCCGACGGTGGTCACCGAGTCGAGATCGGCCGCCACCGTCACCAACGAACTCGTAGGCACGCTCACCCGACCATGGTAGGCAGGTTTTCGATCATGCCCAGACAGGGCAACACCAGCTCAGCCAGTGCGGCTGGGGCGGCCGTTCTCCAAGTGGCCGGTGAAGCGGCGACGCCAGTTGGGGCGGGCGGGCAATGTCAGGGTGACGTCGTACCAGCCGTCGGTATCGGCGACGGTGTGGTCGGCGGCGTCGCCCGGTGCGACGGTCACACTGACGCCCGCGATCGTGATATCGATCGGCTTCTGGCCCGAATTACGCATCGTCACAGTGAAATTCGGGTTCGATGCGGTTCCGCCGACGGCCGCGGATACGGTGAGGTCCGCCGCCGAATTATCTCCCGCGGCCTCGAACAGGAATCCGTTCGGGCCGTGCACCGCGACGTCGTACGCGTCGGTGAACGGGATGCGCGCGGTCGCGGTACCGCCCGCGGTGGCCAGCACCTGGCGGACCGGTGCGTCGACGCCGGGATGGTATGCGTAGCACTGGAATTGGAGCGCCGCCGCACCCTGGTTGGCAAGCATCAGGCTGAGCGGGGCGGCGGTGGTGTCGGCCCACGCCACCGGCTGATACGGCAGCGGGCGGGCCTTGGCGGTACCCGGCTCGGGTACCGGCATCTCCTGGTCGTCCGGCGCGGGCGGCACCGGTTTGGGCAGCGACGACTGGGTTCGATCCGCCTCCGCGCGCAGCGCGGCCGTATCGGGCAGCAGCGGAATGGTGGTGTCGGTGGTGCGGAAGTCGAAGCAGCTGGTCAGGTCGCCGCAGACGGCGCGGCGCCAATCCGAGATATTGGGTTCGCGCACGCCGGTCCACGCCTCGAGGAAGCGCAGCACCGAAGTGTGGTCGAACACTTGGGAATTCACCCAGCCGCCCCGGCTCCACGGGGAGATCACCAGCAGCGGAACCCGCGGGCCGAGTCCGATCGGCGTCGGCCGACCCCACGCCGGTCTCAATTCGGCGGAACCGGTTTTGCCGACCAATTCCGTTACCCCGCTTGCCGCCAGCTGCGGCAGCTCGGTGCCGCCGCCGGGTTGGTTGGCGGGCAGGAATTCACCCGGTGTGCCGGGCGGCGGCGTCGGTGGGACGAGATGGTCGAACAGACCGTCGTTTTCGTCGTAGTTGATCAGTACGACGGTCGACTCCCACAGTTTCGGGTTGTCCCACAACGCTTTCAGCATCCGCTGCACATATACCGCGCCGTCCACCGGACGAGCCGCCGGATGCTCGGTGTATCCCATCGGCGCGACCACCCACGACACCTGCGGCAGCGTATTCGTGGCGCACGCCGAAATGAACTGTTCCAGAACGTAATCCACATTTTTGCCGTCGGCGCCGTCGGCCGGTTTCCAGGTACCGGTGACGTTTGCGCGCTCGGCCAGCTGGCGCACCGCCGGATCAGTCGAGGCCAGCGCGTCGTGATAGGCCTGGAACAGCCACAGCGGATTGTCGCCGTAGTCGCCGAGGAATATCGCGTCGGTATCGCCCGCGCGGTCGTTGGCGAACACCTGCCAGGAGATGCCGGCCTGCTGCAACCGCTCCGGATAGGTCGTCCACCGGTACACGGGCTTGTAGTCGGCCGGGTTGAAAGTCGCCGGGCCGCCGAGGGTTCCGCCGGGATCGATCGTTCCGGTCCAGTGGTACAACCGGTTCGGCGTCGTCGGGCCCTGGATCGAACAGAAATAGTTGTCGCACAACGTGAACGCTTGGGCGAGCGCACGATGGAACGGGATATCGGCCTCGGTGAAATAACCCATCGTCATCTCCGACTTGGCCGCGATCCACGAGTGGTACGCGCCGTCGGCCCACGCCTGATGGGTGGTGTTCCAGTCGTGCGGGAGATCGCCCGCGTCCTGGGCGTCGAAGCGTGTGGTGTCCAGATGGAACGGCAGCAGATAGCCCGCGCCGAGCGAGTCCGGCTGCGCGAACACGTCGCCGCGCACCGAACCGCTACTGCCCGTCGGCAATCCGCTGACGCCGGTGCCCGGCTGCCTGCCGTTGGACGCGGCCGCGACGCCCTCGGCCACCGCCTGACTCGCCGGATCGGCGCCGCCGGGCAGCAACCGCAGCGCGGTCGGGTCCCCGAAACCCCTGGCGCCGGCCATGGTCCCGTAGTAGTGATCGAACGAACGGTTCTCCTGCATCAGGATCACGACATGTCGCACGTCGTCGAGGCTGCCGCGCCGCGGCGCCGCACCGGCCCGCTGCGCGCGCAGGCCGAGTCCGGCCACACCCGCGGCGGCGAACAGCCCGCCGAGTGCGGTACGCCGTTTGATCCTGCCAAATCTGTACGCCATCGGTCTCCGATCAGAGGGTGGTGTCCAGCGGATCCACGGCCCATGCTCACGGATGTGCGGGCGCGTTTCAACTGGATCAAGATCCCCAGCCGAACCGGGACCGGCTCAACTCAGCGCCCGGATCGCGGCAGCGTGCCGCGGATGCAGCCGCGTCAGCTCGGCGGCGTCGGCGGTGCGGACGATATCCGGGCGGAACGGCGGCGCGACGACGACGCTGGCGAGGGTGTATTCGCCCGTCGGGTCGGCGGCCTGCCAAACACCAGGTGGGACGATCAGATGTGGGTGATGGCCTGCGGCCGGATCGGGGCCGAGCAGGGCCTCGGTCAGTTCCCCGTTCGGATACAGCAGCGTGAAACGCAGTGGTGTGCCCGCGTGATAGGTGTACACCTCCGGATATTCGGCGCTGTGCAGACCCGCGCGATGGGTGGCGGGCATGAGCCAGTAGATGACGGTCGAATGGTCGTCGCGCCAGGTCTCCCGGAAATAGCCGTTGCAGACGGGCAGCGGAGCGAGCTCCAGGCGATCGATGATCGACTGTGTGGTCGAGCTGAGGGTCATGCTGCGAGTTTCCCCTGTACGAAAGAGACAAGCCATCCGGAAAGGGAACTGGTGATCGAAGCGGAATTCAAGGCGAAGCTCACCGATCCCGGTGCGGTTCGCGCAAGATTGGAGCAGCGAGCGCGCCCCGAACAGGCGACCTATCGGGACACCTATTTCGATACCGCGAATCACGCACTCGCACAAGCGGATCGCGAACTCCGACTGCGAACTGTCATCACGGGGAACGAAACCCGCGAACTGCTGACGTTCAAGGACGCCGCCGTCGACGCGGCGACCGGTTCCAAACCCGAATTCGAGGTCATGGTCGGCGAGCGCGAACCGATGGCGCGGATCATCGCCGGGCTCGGCTACGAACCGGCGATCGAGTTGACGAAGCGGTGCGAGAACTTCCGGTTCGTGGCGGCCGGGCGCGAATTACTCGCATCGCTCGTCACGGTTCCCGAAATCGACGGTGTATTCCTCGAATTGGAGACGCACGCCGCCGAACAGGACCTCCGGGCGGCGCTCGACGATCTGCGGACCGTGCTGTCCGAACTGGGTGTGTCCGAGGATCAGTTGACCACCGAGCTTTACACCGATGCCGTGGCCCGGCATCGATAACTCACCGCTCGGTGCGGGCCGAGGTGCCGACCGGAATATCCGCGTGCACCGGACGGCACAACCGGTGCACCCGGGCGGGCGGCAGATTCAACCACGCGGTGCGGCATCCGAGCGCGTAGCGCCGCCGATATCCGTCGAGCACCGCCTCGACGCGGCGATGACGCAGCGCCTCGCTCCGGCTGGACAGCAGGCCGCGGGCCGTCGCGGTGCCGCGATAGGCGAAGTAGGTGAGCACGCCGCCGGGCCGGAGCAGCTCGAAATAGCGGCCCATAATCGAATCCACCTGGTGCGGTTCGAAATTGGTGAACGGCAGACCAGAGACGATCACATCGTAGCGTTGGCTGGTTTCCAGTTGCTCCACCAGAGTCTGATGCAGCCGCACCCGAGGACCCGCCGCGTCGGCGAGTTCGCGCAACAGTTCGGCGAACCGCGGATTGGCCTCGACGATATCGAGCTCGCTGTCGGCGCGCAGCAGCGGGAGCAGTACGCGAGTCACCGCGCCGGTGCCGGCGCCCACCTCGAGTATGCGCAGCGGACGATCCTGTTCGGCCCGTACGGGTTCGGTCAGCAATCGGGCGAGCGCCCGGCCGCTCGGCGCGACCGCACCGGTGGCGCGCGAGTCGAGGATCGCCTCGGCGATGAATTCCAGATGTTCGGAAAAGCGGTGCCTGCGTGGATATTTCGAGGTAGTCACGGCATTCGACGGTAGAAATCGTTGCCGCCCTTCGAATCCGCCATTACACGACCGCCACCCCCGACGAAAGTAGGGGTTCGGCGGGGCGGAAAGTCGGCGGCGCGCGGGCGGGGCGCCCGCCTAGAATTCCCGGATGAGCTGGAACGACAGCGCAATCTGGGCTCGGTTTGGCCGCGCCGTGCTCGTTGTCACGGTGACGGCGGTCGCCGTGCACAACGGCGCCATCAACGCGCAGGGCGGCTACCTGACGCCGTTCACGGCGGCGGCCGTGCTGTGCGGTATCGCGCTGCTGTTGCGGCGACCGTGGTGGCTGCCGCTCACCGCCACCCTCGCCACGGCGGCCTTCTGGGGCGTGCCGATGCTGCCGCCGCTGCTGGTCGCCCTGTACGACGCGACATCCGCGGGCAGGCTACTCGCGGCGCTCATCGGCGCAGGACTCACGCTCGCGGCCAATTCGCTGTGGCGGCCCGACCATTCGCTGTGGGCGATCCAGCAGTACGGCGCGACGCTCTTCCTGCTGGTCGCCGTGGCGACCGGACTCCTGGTGAACGACCGGCGCCGCCGCGTCGCCGCGCTGGCCGCCGAGGTCGACCATCTGCGCGTCGAACGCGAGCTGCGGGAACATGCGGCGCGCAGCGCGGAACGATCGGCCGTGGCCGAGGAGATGCACGATGTGCTCGCCCACCGGCTCAGCCTGATCGCCCTGCACACCGGCGCGCTGCTGACCAGGCGCGACGATCTGCCCGAACCGGTCGGCGAGCGGCTCGCGCTGCTGCGCACCACCGCCACCGAGGCGCTCGCCGACCTGCGCGACGTGCTCGGCGCATTGCACGACGACGAAACTCCCGCCAAACCACCGGCACCGACGCTGCGCGCGGTGGCCGACCTGGTCGACGAGGGACGCGCGGCGGGACAGCGAATCGAATTGCACGTCGACGGCGAACCGGAGCGGGTGCCCGCCACCCATCGCCTCGCCGTCGCGCGGCTCGTGCAGGAGGCGATGACCAACGTCCGCAAACATGCGCCGGAGGCCACCGCCGCGGTCCGCATCACCTACGGCCCGCCGACTACCGTTGTCGAGGTGAGCAACAGCGCGAGCGCCCGCCCAGCGACAACAGTGCCATCGGGTTACGGCCTGATCGGCCTGCGCGCGCGGGTCGCCGCACTCGGCGGCGAATTACAGGCCGGGCCGACGGATTCGGCCGCATGGCTGCTCAGCGCCCGGATACCGCACCCGGATATCGCATGATTCGCGCCATGATCGTCGACGACGACGCGCTCGTCCGGCTGGGCCTCACCGATCTGCTGGCCGCGGACCCGCGGATCGAGGTCGTCGCGGAGGCCGCCGACGGGCTCGCCGCCGTGGAACGGGCCGCCGCACAGCGCGTCGACGTCGCACTGGTCGATGTCCGCATGCCGCGGATGGACGGCATCACCGCGATCGGACGCCTGCGCGCACTGCCCACGCCGCCCCGGATCATCACCCTCACCACCTTCGACCTCGACGAATACGTCTACGACGCACTCGCCGCCGGTGCCGACGGCTTCCTACTCAAAGACACCGATCCCGCCGAAATCCTGCGCGCCGTCCACCTCGTCGCCGACGGATCCGCCATGCTGCATCCGGCCGCCGCGCGCCGGGTGATCGACCGATTCCACCGCACCGACCAACCCAGAACCGCGGCGGCCCGTTCCCGGATCGCGGCCCTCACCCCGCGCGAACGAGATGTCCTGACCCTGCTCGGCGCCGGTGCCACCAACGCCGAGATCGCCACCGATTTGCGCATGCGCGAGAGCACGGTGAAGGCGCACGTCAGCCGAATCCTGCTCGGGCTGGAGGTGACCAACCGGGTGCAGGCCGCGTTACTCGCCCGGGATGCGGGTCTTACGAACTGACGCAGCGGATTTCACGTCGCCGGACGGATACGAGCCGGCGCCGGATCAGGCGACCACGGCCAGCAATGTCATTGCCGCGTCGGACAATTCGGGGTCGCCATCCCGCTCGGTGCGCCGACGCGCCTCATCGACGGTGAGCCCGCGGCTGGCCAGCCGCCAGAGCGTGTCCTGGTCCATCCGCACCGACGCGGCGGGCCGAGGCGCCGGTGTCGAGCCGAGATCCCAACCGGCGCCATCGGATACGGCCGTCCATTGGCCGCCTGCCGGACCGGTCACCTCGAACCGCACCACGGTCCCCGCCGGGCGAACTCGATCGCGCAGCGCGAACGGCAGGGCATGCAGGAATGTGATGAGCACCGGACGCATCATCAGCACGTCGTCGGCGCCCGGACGCGACACCGCATCGCGGATCTGCTGGTGATGCACCCAGAATTCGGTGTACTCACGAGCGATATCGAGCCACGCCGGACTGCTTCCCGGGCCCGCCCACGATACGTCGAGATGCGCGGGGCCCGCGAGATCCGTTGCCGCCCAGATGAAGTCCAGCTGAGGACCCAGATGGTCCAGCAGATCGATCAACACCTGCGGACTGCACTGTCGCATCGCACGGACGAACTCGCCGTTCACCCGTGCCAGATAGGTCGGCAAGGTGTCGCCCTGCTCGAATACCGCGCCGCTGTATCCGTCCCGGGCGCCCGAGATTCGACGCAGATGGTCGTTGACGATATGCGCCGTCACATCGTGGACATCCCAGCCGGGACATGCGGTCGGCTTCGCCCAGTCGGCCGCGTCCAGCGACCGCAGGAGCTCCGATAACGCCTGCCGTTCAAGTGGAAACAAGGATCGGGTGTCAAGTGGGATCACCGTGCGCAGTCAACCGCTCACGAACCGGCGATGCCACCGAATTTCCAGACTCTGGAACGCGGCTAGGGCCTGTCCTCGCTGACAGACGACGAGCAGGCCTCGGCGATTATCGCCGTATCCCAGTAGAAGGGCCGGACCTCGGTGATCCTCCCGTCCACCACGGTGATCGTTTGCAGGATAGGGAAATTCAGCTCACGACCGCTGACGCGGGATCGAGCGCGCACGTGAGTCAGCACGACAAGCGGGTCGCCCTCGGACAGGAATGCCTGTTCGATCAGCTCGAAGCGCTCCCAGGTCGCGCTCATCGCTAGAAAAAACCGCTCCATACCTTCATGGCCGCGCCACGCTCCCCCGTAAGGCAGCGAATCTGCCTGCCACAACACAACTTCCGGCGCGAAGAACGGCGCAAGCGTGCTGAACGAAGCCATGCCGGGACCGCCGGCGGCGAGATATTCGGCCTCGGCCCGATACATGCCCTCCAGCACAAGCCGGGCCGGGGATACGGAAGATACGGTCATACCGGCAACTATCAGTCCTTTGCCAATGGATTGCTGGCGATTATCGGACGGCGCATTCGGACCAGTTCCAGGGATCGTTTGTACTTGGTCGGATAGTGTCTCGGGCAAAGGCATATAGGTCATGGGGGTAGCTATGTCCGCGAAAGTCGGTCGGGTTCAGACGGATTCGAACCTGCTGGGACAGATTGCGCAGGCTGCGTCGCAGGCGGGGCTGGGGCAGCATCGTTCGGCGCATCTCGCTGGTCCGTCGCCGCATCGGAAGAGTTTGCGCAATGCCAGCCTGGGCGTGGCGATACTGGTGCCGGTGGCGCTGGTCGGCGTGGCGACAAGAGCCCCGTGGGCGATGTTCGCGGCAATCGGTGCGACGATATTCGGGCTGGCCTTGCTCATTGTTGCCCTACAAAGCAGGCCCTATCTTGTCGCGGATCGTTGCCTGCGGATCGATCTGTACGAGCGTGGTCTGGTGGCGGTGCAACGCAGGGGCCTGCGGGCGGTGCGTTACGAGAACACCTCGGTGCGGCAGTCGATCACCACGTTCGAACGCACCGGGCGTACCGAATACCGCTACCGAATCACCGATGTCACCGGTGTGCAGCTCGAGCTTCGCGGGAACCTCGAGCACCCGCAGGACTGGGGACCGGCGATCCAGAGCGGAGTCGCCGACGCCCAGCTGCCGCTGATGTGGTCCGCGGTGCAGGCCGGGCAGCGAGTCGAATTCGGTCCGTTCTGGATCACGTTGTCGGAATTCGGTACCGCGCGGAAGTCTGTGGCGTGGAACCAGATCGAGGAGATCAAGATCTACGATGGCTCGGTTGTCGTGCAAGTAGTGGGACAGCTGTTGATCTTGGCGTCCGCCGAGGTGCGCGACATTCCGAACCTTCTCGTCTTCCGGGCCTTGGCCGATCATTTGTGCAAGATGCATGGGCGCGACGACGCCGTGCGTGCGTAGCCGGATACCCACCAAGACCGTCGGAAAATAACGCCACGGATAGCCGCCGACACGACCTGTGCCCGCACACCCTGGGGATGTGCGGGTCAGTCCGAATCAGTTGGTGGCTGTTGGTCTTTCAGCCACTCACCGTGCCGTGACAGGTCACGGTGGTTGCGGTGGTGGATACGAGACAGCGCCCGCGCCAGCAGCTCACCCGGATGGTGGCGATGGTTCACTCGCGGTGTCCCAGTGGGGTCGATATGCGGCGGCGCGATCCACCCGGTCCGCCCCGGATACCGTGAATCCTCGCCAAGGACAACGGTTTTCCAGCTGTTCGGGCCATCATTGATCAGCGCATGACAGTGATCGCAGGCCAGGGTCAGATTTCCCACATCCGTCGCGGCGCCCGCACTCCACCCCGTGACATGATGCACCGCACACATACTCGCGGGTGCATCACACCCCGGACGGGTACAGCCACGCAGCGCCGCGGTCAACGCCATCCGCTGCGCAGCCGAGGCCAAACGGCGTTTGCGCGCGAAATGCAGTGGCAGACCTTGTTTGTCGAACACCATCAGGTATGGGTCGGCATGTTCGGCCAACCGCAGGACTTCGCTGATCGGGATCATGCCACCGGTCGCGGTCGTCGCGACACCGGTCTTGCGTTCCAGATCCTCCACGCTGACGGTCATGATCATCGACACCGGCAACCCCCGGTGCTCACCCAACGCATCAACCCGCGTTTGCGGATGCAGCAAGGCGAGCAAAGCATCATGCTGACGTTGGGCCACGGTGCGGGTATCCCGGATCGCGGCCGCCACCATGGCCTCACGGTCCACGAAATCACAGGCCCCATGCGGAGAATCGGGATCATCAGGGTTGTTCAGGCCCGGGCGCGCGTATTTGGCTATGAACGCATCCCATAAGGCCCGCAACGTCGGAGAAAGCTCACCGCGAATCGCCGACATACCATCGGCACGCTGCGGACCCACGGTGATCCCCCGCATCCGCGCCCGATCCTTGTCGTCGGTGATGCGGCCGTCCGGATCGAGGTAGGCCAAGATCTTCTCCCCGACGACAGTGATATCGCGCGGGCTCAGCGTGCGCGCGTGCTCCGCGAGCAGCTTCTCGACGGCCTCGAACTCAGGGTTGTCCACCGACCCGGGCACCCGCTTCATCACCGCCGAAATCCGTTGCGCATGCTCCGCCGTGATCGCACCCTCGGCCTGGGCGGCCGCCGTCGCAGGCAACAACGGCGGATGCACCTCACCCGCCATATCGATTCGAGGACCGAGCTCCTCGGCGGCTTTGGCCCGCGCCGCGGCCTCGGACTGCGAAATATTCAGCGTCTCAACCAAAAACCGCGACACGCCCGCCGCGCCCACCCGCGCCGGAATCGACCGCTGAGACACCTGCGCCAACACCTGATGCCCGAACCCCGCCAACCGCCGCACCACACACTCGACATCCCGCACCAACTGGATCAGATCCTCATCCAACAATGGTGTCAACGGAGTGTCCACCAGCCGATCCACGCTCGCGAGCAACGAGTCGGCGACTCGTTGCCGTACCGCAGGATCGTCCGGTGTCATACCCACACCCTATCGAACCAACATTCGATTGTCACGAAAAAACGATGACCACAAAGGTAAAATACCGCTGCTCACAATCACGCCAAACCCTTTGCAGGGCAATAGAAAAGAGCGATCCAGCGACACCACGCTACATTCAAGCCCAGCCCGGCGCTTTCGACGTCGAGCGCTATCGCAAGCATGCGAACCTCGTTACGAGGCAGGACCTCAGCACTCATGAGCAACCGACTCGCCTCCGCAATCGCCCTTCACGACGAGCCGTCGAAAGGAATGCGAAGCCGACCTCACCTGCCGACACGAATCCGGCACCTTGCAACCGGCGTTCACTGCCCGCCGGACTGAGGATCGGCTGAAGATGGCGGCCATCGGCTGGGCGAGGAACAGCGGGCGGGGTTGAATCGGCTGTGTGATCGGCTGAGCGGCGCGCGAGCCTGACCGAGATCACCTGGTACACAATCTCTTTCGAAAAGGTGAGTGATATGACGAACGGAGCGCGACGGGGTCGAGCCGTCCGGGTCGCTGTTGTGGCGGCGGTGATTGCCACGCCATTGCTGGCCACGGCGGGAGTAGCCGCCGCCGATCCCGGGCCGAGCGGCGGGGCCGCTCAGCCGACGGTTCGGCTGGTCGATTATGACGATTGGTATCACTGGCACTGCCAGGTCCAGCACGAGTGGTGGCGGCCGCACTGCCACGACCACGACTGGGATCGGCCCGATCCGCCTGCGACCGGCAGCGCGGTATAGGTCCGGTCCGAACGGATGTGGCGCCGCCGAGCGATGCCACATCCGTTCGGGCACAACTGAATTAGCTTCCGGCGACAGGAGTCGACGTAGGAGGCCCGGACGAATCCGCCTGCGCACGAAGCTATCTCGCGACTTGGGCAAGTTTGACGGTCCCCGGCACGATCAGGGGCCTCCTGGGCACAGCGCGTCGGACAGGCGCAGCATCAACGCACTGAGGCCGGGGTGCACCGGTATGCGGTAACCGCGCCCTTGCCGAGCAGCCGCCCGCAGTGGTGCCGGATCCAGCCGACCCGTTCGTCATCGGATTCGGTGACCAGCACCAACCCGATATCGCCCGCCGCCACCCGGTCGGCGATCTGATCGACGGTCGGTGCGGGAGCGGTACCGGTGAACCCGCCGATGGACGGGATCTGTTTACCGGAGACCAGAATGAACGGCGCGGCCACCACCGAGGTGTAGGTGGTGACCGGATACCGGGAGCTGTACGAATTACCAACGAACGCAAGTAGTTCCGTCGCCTGATGCACTGCATCCCTGGAGTACCGCTGGGTGACGACGGTCGCCGCCAGCGGTTCGAACGGGGTATCGACGGGCCCGAAGCGATCGGCCGTCACAGCGACAGATGCCGCCGCGGGCGCGGCCAGCGCACCGATGAGCAGCGCGATCAGCCATCGGCCGCCGAGTAGCCCCAGCGCGACGCACAGCAGCGCGAAACAGACTATCCCCCACCGCACTTCACGAGGCGCGGGCGCGAGTAACAACCAACCATAGCCGACAGTGGCGATCACCGCCGCGATCCCAGCCCAACGCACCGCGGGCCGAGCCGCCAGCTCCCGGAATCCCACCGCCCCCATACCGATCAGCGCCGCGATCGAAGGGGTAAGCGACGCAAGGTAATACGGCGATACCGTACCGATGGCCTGGAATACCACCAGATGCACCAGCAGCGAGCCGCCCCACAGCACAAGCGCCGCCGTCTGCGGCTGTGTCCGCCGCCCTCGGGACCGAAAGGCCAAGCCCACCAGGCAGATCAGCGCGAGCGGCACCAGCCAGCCGATAGCCCGCCCGCCCCCGCCCGCGAAAATATGCTCCATCCGCTGATCCGGACCGAATACCAGGATGTTCCGGTACCCGACCCCGCTGTCACCGACCGCGATATTTCCCGCACCGACACCGAACGAATCGTTCGCCCGGTTCGCCGCATTGAACAGAAAGACCTGCTCGAAGAGCGAATTATGCTGGCTCCCATCGACATACGGCCGCGAGCCGACCGGTATCGCCGAAACCACCGCCATCCACAGCAGCGACACCGCGACGGCGCTACCGGCGAACCAGGCGGTGCCGGTGATCCGCTGCCGCAGTTCGGCTTTCGGTGCGGTGCACAGCACGGCCGCCACGACGGCGGGTACCACCAGCCACGCCTGCACCATCTTCGCGTTGAAGGCCAGGCCGACGAGGATCCCGGCATATCCGAGATTGCGCAGGCGACCCGTGGTGAGCGCAACGGCGACCCGGTCGAATGCCAGCACCAGCAGCAGGATCAGCAGCGAATCCGGGACGTTGCCGCGGTTCAGCGCGACCGTCGCGGGTGTCACCGCCAGTACGAGCGCCGCGATCAGACCCGCGGCCGGGCCCGAAATCCGTTGCACGGCGCGGAAAAGCACCAGCACGGTGAGCACGCCCTCCACCACCTGCGGCAGGATGTAGGCCCAGTCGTGCGGGCCGAACACCCGCACCGAGAGCGCCTGCACCCAGAACGCGGCGGGAAGTTTGTCGATGCTGATCGTGGCATCCGGGTCGAAGGCGGCGAAGAAGAAGTTGTGCCAGCTCATGGACATCGACCGCGCGGCGGCGGCATAGAACATGACCGGCGGCTGGGTCCGGATGCCCCAGGCATAGCTCGTCGCGGCCAAGGCCGCGATCAGCAGCAGCGCGGGGCGCACCCAGCGTGCACCGTCGCGCCGCGGCAATGATGTTCGGTCGGTTTGGGTTTCGGGATATGCGATGGTTGTCGCGGTCATCAACTCCGGCCAATCTTGGTGTGCCGCAATCGGAATCGAAATGCGGCCAGAAGCGCGCCGACCAAGCCGACGCCGAGCAGAACCAGGCAGGGCGTCACGACGGCGCCGAAGCCCTCGCCGCGCAGGATGACATCCTGATAGCCCTTCAAAGCCCAGTACTGCGGTGTGTACGGCGAGAGCGCCCGCGCCCATCCGGGCAGGGTGGCCCTCGGTGTGATGGTGCCCGCCAGTCCGCCGAGGGCGAGCGACCCGAGCTGCGCCATGATCGACAGCTGATCGATGGTGCGGCACAGCGAAACAAGCGCGATGCCGAACCCCCAGGTCGCGACGGCGAGGGCGGCGGTGAGCACCGCGATCGGTCCGATCGACCCCTTGCTGTGCAGATCGAACACCCGGAAGGCGACCACCCACAGGATGGTCAGCTGCACCGCCGAGAAAAGCAGTGTGGGCAAGGACTTTCCGACGATGATCTCGGCCGCGCGCACCGGCGCCGCACGCAGCCGGTCCCAGGTACCCCACTCGTGTTCGCGGAAGAACGAGGCGCCGAGCAGTGTGGTGATGAAAAAGGCGAACAGCACGATGGTGCCCGGTCCGGACTGTTCGGCGCCGTTGGCGTTGAAGTAGCCCGAGAAGCGCAGCTGCGCCTTGTTCGCCGGGGTCAGGAAGGCCATCATGCCGATGGGCAGCACGGTGATGACCATCAGCTGGGCCGGATCGTTGCGGATGCGCCGCAGATCCGCCCAGGACAGCGCGCGCACCCTGGCGAGCGCGGAATCATGCAGCAACATGTTCGGTTCCTTCTGTGACAACGGTTTTCGCCGGACCCGCCGCCGCGGCCATGATGGCCGTGTACGCGTTCTCCAGGTCCGGGTGGTGCACCTCGGCCGAGAGCAGCCGCTCGGTGTCGCCGTTGAGGACGGTGAACAGGTGCGCCAGCAGCTGACCGGGCGTTCCGGTCGGAATGGTCAGCCGGGTTCCGCCGGCGGCCGCGCCGTCGATTTGCCGGAAGCTGTTCAGGCAGTTCGGTATCGCATCCGAGAATTCCAGGCTGACAGCGGCTTTCGCGTATTTTTCGACCAGCTCGGTGACGCTGCCCTGCGCCAGGATCCGGCCCTGGTGCAATATCACCACCCGCGCGTCGAGCGCCTCCAGTTCCGGCAGGTAGTGCGTCGCGTAGACCACCGCCGCGCCGCGGTCGGCCAGGCTGCGCACCTCGGCGAGCAGATCGCGGCGGGCGTTGACGTCGGCGCCGACGGTCGGCTCGTCCAGCCACAGCACCTCGGGCTCGTGCAGCAGCGCCATCGCGGTGTGCAGCCTGCGCTGCTGACCACCCGAGAGGTGTTCGGCCTTGATATCGAGAAATGCGTTCACGCCGAGACTTTCGGCCACCGCCGCGACGCGTGGGCCGAGATCCGCACGCCCGACGCCCATCAACCGTCCGAAGAAGATCAGGTTCTCCCGCGCGGTGAGCGTCGGGTAGACGCCGAGTTCCTGTGGCGCCAAACCCAATTTGCGCCGCGCCTGCCGGGGCCGCTCGCGCACGTCGATGCCCGAGATCCGCACCGTGCCCCCATCCGCCGGGGTCAGTCCGGCGACGATCGATGCCGTTGTGGTCTTGCCCGCGCCGTTGGGCCCGAGCAGTCCCAGCACCTCGCCGGGGGCCACCTCGATATCTATGCCGCCGAGCACCTTTCGCTCACCATACGACTTGACGAGCCCGCAGATCTCCAGCATCTCGCACCTCCTCAGCGACCGACGGCCAGGGCTGGGTATCCGGCCCGATTATCGAAACTTCTCCCGTGCCCGCGTCTTCCGATCGGAACGCGGTGACGATCTCGGCGGCGACCGGCGCGATCGGATGACTGGCGGCCCGCCCGCCCGGCGTATTCGTCAGGTCGGTCCACAGCCGGGGCGGACGCGCCACCACCACATTCCAGTGATGGTGGTGCGCAAGGTATTTCGCCAGGCCCTCCAGCGCGGCCTTGGCCGCGACGTAATGCGGCCACCAGCGCGGCGGTTCGACGACGGCCTCGGACGACACCAGCACCACCGTCGCGCCGGGCCGCAGCCGAGGAGCGCACACCGACAGCGGCCCGAAGACCAATCTGGTGCTCGCGGCCATGAATTGGGCCGCGGGCTCGATGGCGTCGGGCGCCAGCGAGAGGTTCGGGATGGCGGGTGCAGCCAGCAGTACGACACCGTCGAGCGGGGTGTCCGGCAGCGCGGTCTGCAGCGCCCAGCCGTCGCTCACGTCGGCGAGCACCGGCACCAGCCGACCCGTATACCGGCTCGCCGCCTCCATCAGCGGATGCGAGACGCGGGTGCAGCTCACCAGAACTCGCGCGCCCTGGCTCGCCAGCCCGATCGAGACCGCCGCGCCGAGCCCCCGGCTGCCGCCGACCACGAGAATGGTCCGCCCGGCCAGGTCCTGCGACGGCGGCAGCACCGCCGCCAGCTCGGCCGGGTCCGGTCCCGGAACCGGTTCGCGGATAAGGCTTTCCACGGTGATGTCGGCGGCGGCGCCGCGCGTGCTGCGCGCCCGCACGGTCACCAGTCCGGAGCCTCGGTCGGCCTCCGGTTCCTGTGTCTCGAATTTTATTGCGCCGCAGCCCGATCCGCGTAGCCGCATGGTCAACGCGACGAGCAGCGCGTCCCGACCCGGCGTGCACATCCCGGTCCAGTAGCTGGCCCAGCCGAGCACCGTCGCCAGATGTTCGGGTATCCAGCCGCCGATCACCCTGGCCACCAGTCCGGACACCTGCCGGTAATCGATGGCGTACGAACCACGTTCGCGGCCGGGTCCACCCGATGGGCTGATCAGGTGGCCCAGTCCGAGCACCCGCGGCTCGGTGCGCAGCTCCGCGCCGACGGCGGCCGGACCGCACCACGGCAGCGCTGCGCCGAGCACGCACCGGATATCGACGACCTCGATATCGCCGAACCGCACCCGGCCGCGCGCCCGCCCGTCCGAGACCGTCCAGTCGATCTCGTAGCGGCGGCCCGGCAGCGTCGGCTGCCGGAAGATCACCCGGATCTCGTGCACCGTACGCGGATCCAGCAATTCGGCGAGCGCGCCGAGTGCGAGCGTCACCACCAGCGCGCCGTGCGCGACCGGCCTGCCGTAGGGCGAGCGCCTGCCGAATTCGCCGTCGACGTGCAGCGGGTTGCGATCGCCCACCGCGCTGGCATACGCGGCGATATCGTTGTCGACGAGCCGGAAAACCCTTGTGGTCATGACACATCCGCCTCCCGCGCGGCGGATATGGCGGCGGCCACCTCGGCGAGCGATACCTCGGAGGTGAGCAGGTTCCCTGGCAACTCGACGCCGAAATGTCGCTCCACCGCGTACACCAGCCGCACCTGGGCCAGCGAATCCCAGACGTCCATATCGCCGCGCACGGTGTCGATTCCGTGTACGGCCGGATCGCCGACCACATCGGCGAACAGGGTGAGCAGATCCTCGATCACGCGTTCAGTGCTCATGTTGTAGCTGCGCCTCTCGTATATGGGGACTCGCGGGCACGGGGCCGCCGGTGAGGTCGTATCCGAATACCGACACCTCGGGCGTTCGCCGTTCGGTGTCGAAACCCAGCCGGGGGTACAGATCGGCGACGAGCGCGTTGCGCACGGTCGGCACGTAGCGGCCGGTCAGCTGCCGCGCTCCCCGCTCTATCGCCCAATGCGACACGGCGGCAAGCAGATTCGACTCGGCTGTGCGCCCGATGACCCGGCAGCTCAACAGCAGCGTGTCGATCTCGACGCCGTCGCCGATATGTTCGGCGAGCAGCACCCCGACGATGCCGTGGTCGGCGAAGCGGTCGCGCAGCCGCAGCGTCGCGGTGAACCATCGCTCGTCCGTGCGCAATTGGCCCACCTCGGCCTGGGTGTGCCTGCGGGTGGTCAGGTTGAACTGGTTGGTCTTCGCGATCAGCTGTGCGGCGCGGTCCAGGGTGCGGGCATCGATCGGTTCGATCACCGCGGTCATCTCCAGACCGTCCAGGAATTCGTCGAGGGAATTGCCGACCGACAGCTCCTCCGCGGCGGCCAGCGCCTGGTAGGAGCGTTGCCGAGCGAAATCCTCCGCCGAGAGCGTGCCCGGCTGCAACCACGGCACCGCGGCCAGCGCGGCCGGGAATTTCGACGGCGCGACCGGCAGGCAGATGGCACGCACCTGCGGATGCGCCGCCACCACCTGCTCACATTCGGCCCGGTTGTCGTCGACGAAGACCATACTGGCCAGACCGAGTCGCAGCTTGTTCGAAATCTCCTTCAGCTGTTCGGATTTCGGCCGCCAGTCGGCGACTACGCAGGCGAAGTCCGACGGGCGCAACACCATTCCCGGCGTCTCGGCGAGCGCCTCCAGCGCGAGCTCGCGATCGTTCTTGCTGGCCACCGCGAGCAGCACACCGCGCTCGGTGAGCCCGCGCAGGTATCGCTGGAAGTCGGCGAACGCCTCACCTTCCGCGCCGACGCCGACGCGGACACCGGTGATGCCGTCGTCGCCGAGCACGCCGCCCCACAGCGTCCCGTCCAGATCGACGACCACGCACCGGGCCGACAGCCCGCGATCGGCGGCGATCGTGTCCGCGATCGCGGTGGCCAGCCATGGCAGGCTGTCGGCCGCGAACGGTTGGCGCATCGCGTACCAACCGCGCCCATCCTCCCAGTTGCGCAGCCCGACCTGGGCGGCGAGCTGTTCGACATCGACGAAAAGCACACGGCCCGCGGCATATTCGGCCAGCTGCCGGTTCACCTCACGCACCAGCGCGGAACGCGACCGCGGGGTGCGCAGCGCCGCGCCCCGATACGGGTCGAGCACCGGCGGCGCGAAACCCAGCTGCACCACCCGCACGCCGAGCCTGGCCGCGGCCTCCCACAGACCGACCCAGCGGCGCACACTGTCCTCCACGGTATCGACGAGATCGTGGTGACTGCCCGCGAGCACCACGTAATCGCCCTCGCGCAAATCGTTTTCGCCGTCGAACAGCACCTGTTCCAGCTGGCCGAAGGGGAAGGTGCGCAGCTGCGCGGACAATCCGGCGCGGGCCGCCGCCAGCGGCAGCAGATCGGCCAGGAATTCCGCGGCGAAGGTGGCCAGCAGCGCGATCCGCACCGGTGGCCGCCCGGCCGCGTCCGGATCCGGTTGCCGCTCGAAGGCTTTCGCGCGTTCGGCCCAGGCCGGATAGCCCGCGTCGGCGCGTAGCTCAGTGGCCAAGCGGGAGTGCATGATGTCCCATCTCCTCCGGTCGGTCGGCGAACGCCTGATGCCTTCCCTCGAATTCGGCCAGGGCCGTGAGTGTTTCGACGATGCGGCCGGTATCGACCGTGCCGCCCGACGCGGCCCGCATGCGCGCGTGCAATAGCAGCGGCGGCAGTTTGCGCCATTCGTCGGTGGCCCGCTGCCAGTGCTCGCGACCCGCCGCGTCCAGCACCGCGTCGTCGATACCCGCCGCCCAGACCAGCAGTTCGCGCTGGCGCAGCGCCTGCCACAGATCGTCCACCTGCGCGAAATCCGCCGTGGTGCGGGCGAATCGGAAGCGGGCGGCCAGCGCGGTGAGCGCATCGGGGCCGACGAGGCGATCCGGGTCCGGCGCGGGCGCGACGGTATCCGGGACCGCCTCCAGCCAGCGGTAGCGGCACTCCGAGTAGATCTCCGCCGTGCCCGCGGCGGACTGCTCCCGCAGCCGCGAAACGGTATCCGCCCGTTCGATGCTCACCGCCCACTCACGCAGGTCGGCGGGGGTCGGCACGGGTACCCGGGTACCGAGTTGCGGCCCCAATTCGGTTGTCATGCTCAGCGGGTCGTCCAGTACCAGGATCTGCCCGTTGTCCACCACCGAAAGCCAGTGCGGCGCATGCCATTTGCCGTGCGCTCGCTGCCACGGCAGATGGTGGATGTCGGCGAGCAGCACGGCGGCGCCGTAGCTGTCCACCTGCTCGCTGATCGCCGGGTAGGCGATATCCCAGTCGTCCGAGCCCGCGATTCGGAAGCCGAGCGCGGGCAGCGGCGGCACCGCGTGATGCTCGAACAGCAGCAGGTCCTCCTCGGCCGGGCGCACCGCGAGCACCGGGCCGTCCACGAGCAGCGGCCGCCACCAACGGGTTTCGCCGCTCGCGACCAGGGCGCTGGCCAGCGCCGCGGTGAAGCAGGTGAGTTTGTCGCCGTGTTCGGCGGGACTCGTACCGTTCATCGCGCCCTCGCATTCCGCAACGTGCCGTCGAGGTAGGCGGTGCGCGACGCGGACCGCTGGATCTTGCCGCTGGAGGTGCGCGGAATGGCGCCGGGTGCGAGCAGCACCACCTCGTGCACGCTCACCGCGTGCGTGTCGAAGATGGCCTGCCGCACCGAATCACGCAGTTGCGCCGCCGCGTCCTCGGCGGATTTGCCGCGCTGGGTTTCCACCAGCACCACCACCTTCTCCTGCGCGTCCTGTTCGATCGAGAAGATCGAGCAGCGTCCGGGCAGCACCTGCGGATGCGCCTGCTCGGCCGTGGTTTCCAGATCCGGCGGGTACAGGTTGCGGCCGTCGACGATGATCAGATCCTTCAGCCTGCTCGTCGGATACAGCTCGCCGTCGTGCAGGAAACCGAGATCGCCGGTGCGCATATAGCGTTTGCCATCGGGCGGCGTGAGCTCGGCGTGGAAGGTCTGCGCCGTTTCCGCGGGCCGATTGAAATACCCTGCGGCGACAGCGGGTCCGTGCACCCACACCTCGCCGATCCGGTCCTCCGGCAAACGCTCGTGGGTGGCCGGATCGACGATCAGCATGTCGGTATCGGGCACGACCGATCCGGCGCCGACCACCTCCACACCGCTGACGGCCTCGGTGGCAATGCCTTTCGCGAGCGCGTCCCGGTCGACGGTGCGGATGCGGATCCCGGATTCGGTGCGCCAGTTCGCCGAGACGATCAACGTCGCCTCGGCCAGCCCGTATCCGGCGATCACCGTCGAGGCGGGCAGACCGTTTCCGGCGAACATCTCCTGGAATCGGCGAATCGTGCTCGCGCGCACCGGTTCCGCTCCACACAGGCCGAATCGCCAGCGACTCAGGTCGACGCCGTCGAGCTGATCCGGCTTGATCCGCTGCGTGCACAGCTCGTAGGCCATATTCGGCGCCGCCGACATGGTCTGCTCGGGGCGGCCGCCGATAGCGCGCAGCCACCGTTCCGGCCTGCGCAGGAACGACATCGGCGACATCTGCAGCACCGGATCGCCGCCGACGGCGGGCAGCGTCACCCCGACCATCAGGCCCATATCGTGGAACAGCGGCAGCCAGCTGACGAAGGTGAGCGGCTCGTCCGCCGAAATGCCGACGCTGTCGAACATTTCATAGATCTGCCTGCCGTTGGCCAGCAGCCCGCGGTGCGGCACCATCACCCCCGCGGGCGTGCGGGTGGAGCCGGAGGTGTACTGCAGCAGGGCGATATCGTCCGCGCCGAGTTCGGGCCGGGCCCACGAGTCGGCGAATCCGGGATCGACCTCGGCGATATTCAGCACCAGCCGGGTGATCTCGGCGGGCGCGTCGTCCAGCCACGCGGTGACCGTCGGCAGGTCGGCGTCGGCGGTGATCAGGCAGATCGGGTCGGAGTCGAGACATACCGCGTCGAGCCGATCATTGCTCTGGTGCGCGCTCGGCGGAAAGAGCGGCACGGCAACGACTCCGGCGTACAGGCAGCCGAAGAACGCGGTGACGTACTCCAGTCCGGGCGGCAGCAGCAGCACCGCCCGATCCCCCGGCCGGGCGAGCTGGCTCAGCGTCACGGCGAACGCCCGTGCGGCACGGTCGGTTTCGGCGAAGGTCAGCGAATCGACCTGTCCGTGCATATCGCGCGAATCCGGATAGCTCACGAAGCTGTACGCCTCGCCGCCCGGATTCCGCTCGCAGCGCTCGCGCAGCGCGTCGACCAGGGTTGTCATGCCTCGACCTCCTGTCGGGCCGGCTCCGCGAGAAACCCGATCTTGCGGAAGTAACTCAGGTAGCGTTCGAACAGCTCTCGCGACACGGGCGGGCACGCCACATCGAGCCGGGCCAGCGCCGGATCGGGCGCGAATCGCAGTGCGGGCGCGAGGCCGTCGTGCCCGCCGAGCAGGCTCAGCACCCGGTGCGCGGCCGAATCCGGTGCGGTGGCGGCGTATTCGGTGATCGCCGCGCGCCATTCCGGAATATCGGCGGTGCGCAGCTCCCAGCCCGCACCGCGCAGCCACTCGACCGCCTCGGCGAACGCACCCGGCGCGTGGTTGCGGATGTGGTAGATGTTTGCGCCCGGCCCGGTTTCGCGGGCCAGCTCCACCATGGCGGCGGCGGCGAAATCGGCCGGGGCCAGATCGACGACGAAGTCGACGTCCGGCGCCAGCCCGGCCTCCTGGCTCGCCTTCACAAGCAGCCAGAAGAAATCGCTGGTCTGGCAGGCGCCGGTGACGCTGTCCCCGGCGATCCGGCCGAGCCGGAAGACGTTCACCGGCAGCCCGCGCTCCCCTGCCGCGCACACCAGGCGTTCGGCCACCCACTTCGTCTGCAGATAGCCGAGCGCCAGCCGGGACGGATCGCGGGCGAGCGCGGGCGCGCCGATCTCGCCCGCCGCCGCGTCGCCGGGGCCGAGCACGTACAGCGAGGACACGAAATGCAGTGGGGTGCCCGCGATCCGGGCCAGCGCGATGATCTCCTGCGTACCCGCGACATTGGCCGCGGCCAGCGAATCGTATGGCAGCGCGAAGTTCACCTGCGCGCCGTTGTGGTAGATACCGTCCACGCGACGGCCGAGCAGCAGGAATTCCTTCTCGGACAGGCCGAATCGCGGTGCGCCGAGCTCGCCGAGCACCGGGATGACCCGGTCCAGGCCGTCGGTGGGCAGTTCGTATGCCTCGAAGGCCGCGACAAGCCGCGCCAGCGCCGCGTCCGCGGTCTGCGCGCGCACCAGGCAGTGCACCCGGGAATCGGTGCGCCGCAACAGCTCACGCAGCAGGAACGCGCCGACGAAGCCGGTCGCGCCGGTGAGCAGCACCTCGCCCGTCCGTGGCCGGGCGGCCGGGATCGGGACGTCCGGCCAGGCCGCGATTCCGGCGCGCACCTGCGCCGCCAGATCGATGGCGGCGGCCTCCTCCGCTGTTCCGGACAGCAGCGCGACCACGCCGGCGACGGTCGGCCGCGCGAACACCGATCCGAGCGGAATATCCTCGGCGAACGTCTCTTTCAGCCGCAGGATCAACTGGGCCGCCAACAATGAATGCCCGCCCAGATCGAAGAAGTTGTCCGTGCGCCCGACCCGGGGCACGCCGAGCACCTGTGCGAAGACACCGGCCACCCGCTGCTCCAGCGGGGTGCGCGGCGGTTCGTACTCCAGCGTCGTGCGCCGCACCGTGGGCGCGGGCAGCGCGCGCCGGTCCAGTTTTCCGTTGGGGGTCAACGGGAAACCGTCGAGAACGACGACGGCCGACGGCACCATGTGCTGGGGCAGTCGCCGGGCCAGCCGGGCCCGCACCGCGACCGCCAGATCGGCACGCGCCTTGACCCGCAACGGATCCGAGACCACCGGCTCGTGCAGCCAGTCCGTATCCCGCCGCGGGATCGCCACCGGTCCGCTGTCGGCACGCGCGGCGACGACGTCGTAGCGGCCACCGGGACGGCGCAGCGCCTCCACCCGATACGGCAGCCGATCGGCCAGCCGCAGATAGTCTTCCGGATTCCGGCCGCCGGATTCGGCCAGCACGGCGCGGATCCGGGCGGCGTTGATCCGGCCGCGGCCGAATTCCTCGACCAGCGCGACGGGTCCGGCCACCCGGCCGTCCGTCACGTCCGGAACGATCACCGCCGCCGGGGCCTCCCGCTCCAGCAGTTCGGCGAGCAGCTCCGGGCTGGTGCCCGCGTTCAGCGCCTGCGGCCGCACCGGCAACCGCCCGAGGTCGGCGTGCAGCACCGCGTCGTAGCGGAAACGCGACATCTCGTTGAGGTGCACACCGCGCTTGAGCCGGATCCGGCAGCAGGCGAACCGGCTGTGTGCCGCGGCGAAATCGTGGAAGTACTTGGGCGACAACACCAATTCCGCGTCATTCTCGACACCGGCCTTGGTCGCGGCCGCCAATTCGGCGGAGTGCGCGTTCGGGGCGGCGGCCGCCGCCACCGAGGCGTGGAAGGCCGCGTTCAGCGTCAGGTCCCGCACATCGCCGACATACAGCACGCCGCCGGGCGCGAGCAGGTCGGCCGCGGATTCCAGTACGCGGGTGAGATATTCGGCGCTCGGGAAGTACTGCACCACCGAATTGATCAGCACCAGGTCGTAATGAGCGCCCAGGTCGGGCAGTTCGTCCGCGGCGCACTGGAACAGACGGACGTGGCCGAGCCCATCGGGTTCGACGATCTTCGTCCGCACCTGTTCGACCGCCGATGCGGACAGATCGGTGGCGTCGTAGTGCTCCGCGTCCGGGGCCAGCCGGGAGAGCAGCAGGCCGGTGCCGCAGCCGATTTCGAGGATCCGGCGGGGCGCGCGGGCGTCCGGCGGCGCGAAGCCGCGCACGGCGGCCACGGTCGCCTCCACCCATTCCCGCATATGTTCTTCCGGGATCTCGGCGTTGGTGTAGGAGCTGTTCCAGCCGGTGATGTTGAAATCGGCGGCCAGTTCGGCGCGTTCCTGTCCGTAGGTGCTGTCGAAGACGGCGGCCCAGTCGGCGACCTGATCTGCCTCCGGCGCGGCCTCCGACGCCGCGTCGGGCGTGAGATACGCGGTGAGCGCGACATTGCCGCCCTCGGTGCGGGCGATCACCACCGCCTCGCCGACACCCGGCTGCGCCGCGATGGCGGCCTCGATCTCGCCGAGTTCGATCCGGAAACCGCGCACCTTCACCTGCTGATCGATCCGGCCCAGGTATTCGAGTTCGCCGTCGGCGCGGCGACGGGCGAGATCACCGGTCCGGTACACCCGCCGACCGTCCAATACCGGGCTGGGCAGGAATCTTTCGGCCGTCAGCTCGTCGCGGCCGAGATAGCCGCGGCCGACACCGGCGCCGCACACGTACATTTCGCCCGCGACACCGTCGGGCACCGGATTGCCGGCCGAATCCAGCAGCAGCACACCGAGATCCGGCAGCTGCGCGCCGATCACGCTGCCGACGCCCTCGGCCACCTCCGCTCGGGTGAGCTCGCGATAGGTGACGTGCACCGTGGTTTCGGTGATGCCGTACATATTCACCAGCCGGGCGCGGTCGCCGTAGCGGTCGAACCATGGCCGCAGGGTCGCCGGGTCCAGCGCCTCGCCGCCGAAGATCACCCACCGGATCGCCGGATCCGCCGCACCGTCCAACGTCCGCAGCAGCTGGACGAAGGCCGATGGCGTCTGGTTCAGCACGGTGACCCGCTCGCGGATCAGCAGTTCGGCGAATTGTTCGGTGGCGCGACCGATTTCGCCGGGCACCACGACCAGCTTGCCGCCGTGCAGCAGCGCACCCCACAGCTCCCAGACCGAGAAGTCGAAGGAGTAGGAGTGGAACATCGTCCACACGTCGTCCGGGCCGAAGTCGAACAGATCCGCGGTGGTCGAGAACAGCCGCACCACGTTGGCATGCTCGATGACAACGCCTTTCGGCACGCCGGTCGAGCCGGAGGTGTAGATGACGTATGCGGCGTCCGAGGGCCGAGGCAGCGAAAATTCCTGCGGTGCGACGGCTTCGTCGATTTCGTCGATCGACAGGAGCCGCGGCCCCTCCAGCGCCGAGGAGCCGTCGGTGAGGATCAGCCGGGCTCCGGAGTCGGCGATCATGAACTCGACCCGCTCCGCCGGATACATCGGATCCAGCGGCACATATGCCGCGCCGACGCGAAGCACCGCGAGTATCGCGATCACGACATCGGCCGACCGATCGAGGTGGATGCCGACGAAATCCCCGCGCGTGACACCGTTTTCGGCCAGCACTCCGGCGAGCCGGGCCGCCGCGGCGTCGAGTTCGGCGTAGCTGAAGTCCCGGTCGCGATCCGTGAGGGCGATCGCATCGGGCGTCCGCGCCACCTGCGCCGCGAAGAGTTCGGGCAACGTCGCGGCCGGTTCCGCCGCCTCCGCGACCGGCAGCGCGGCCGCGACGGCCCGCTCCCGTTCCTCGGGCGCGAGGATGTCGAGTTGCGGCAGCGGTGTATCCGGCTCAGCCACCACGGCGGCGAGCAGCGCCTGGAAATGCCGGGCGATCCCGGTGACCGTCGACTCGTCGTAGAGGTCGACGTCGTATTCGATGCCGCCGACGAGTTCGTCGTCCACCGCCCGCAGCGTCACCAGCACGTCGAATTTCGTTGTCCCCGAATGCACGTCCAGGAATTCCGCGCGCACACCCGGCACCCGCAGCTCCGGCATTCCGGTGTTCTGCAGGACGAGCGCGGTGCGGAACAGCGGCGAGTGGCTCAGCTCGCGATCCGGCCGCACCTGCTCGACCACCAGGTCGAACGGCACCTCCTGGTGATCGAAAGCCGCCGATACCACCCGCAATTCGCGGGCGAGCAGCTCGCGGAAGGTCGGCGCGCCGGACAGATCGGTGCGCAGCGCGAGCGCGTTGACGAAGAATCCGATCAACGATTCCACCTCGGGCACGGTGCGATTCGCGATCGCGGTGCCGACGGTGATGTCCTCGGCGCCGGTGTAATACCGCAGCAGCGCCTTGAATCCGGCCAGCAGCGCGACGAACAGCGTCGCGGGCCGGTCGTCCGCCCGCACCGATCCGGCCAGCCGCACCAGATCACGGTGCAGCTCCGCCGGAATCGTGAACGGCACTCGGGCGCCGCGGTTCTCCGGTTCGGCGGCCCGGGGGCGGTCGGGATGGAAGGTCACCAGCGGCGGTTCGTCGCCGAGCACGCCGCGCCAGTACTCCAGCTCGCCCGCGAAGCGGTCGCGCTGTTCGCGTTCGCGCAGCCAGGTGGTGAAATCGCCGTACTGCACCGGCAATTCGCGCACCCTCGGGGGCCGGTCGTCGACGTAGTCGGCATATGCCGACATCAGCTCGGTGGCGAAGACGCCGAGCGACCAGCCGTCGGAGATGATGTGGTGCATGGCCACCGCGAAGTAGGCGTCGTGCTCGTCGAGGCGCACCAGCAGCGTCGCGAACAGCGGGCCGGACAGCTCGAAGACCGTGCGGCCGAATGCCTCCACCCGGGCCAGCGCATCCGCCGCCGGCCGCTCCGGATCCAGCTCGGACGGCTCGACCACCGTGAGCGGCACCGGTCCTGCCGGGTTTATCACCTGAACCGGCACGCCGTCACGCAGTTCGATGCCGGTGCGCAGCGCCTCCTGACCGCCCGCGACCAGCGTCAGCGCGCACCGGAACGCGTTGAGGTCGAGCCTGCCCTTCAGCCGCAGCGCCAGCGGCATGGTGTAGGTGGCGCGGTTCGGAAACAGCTGTTCCAGGAACCAGATCCGCTGCTGCGCCGCCGAGAGATCGGCGACCGAGCGGTCCGGGCGCTGCGGGATGGTGGGCCGGGCGATCATCCCGGTCGCCCAGCGCCGCAATAGTTCTCGGCGGGAGGCCCGCGCGTCCACGTGCTCAACCATTGTCGTTCCGTTCCTCCGCGGGCTCGGCGAGCAGCAGCTCGACCTCGCCGTCGGACATTGCTTCCAGCCGCTGCATCAGGTGATCGCCGATGCGCTCGGTCATCGCGGCGATGGTCGGCTTGGCGAACAGCTCGCCGAGCGGCAGTTCCAGCGGGAACACGGCCCGCAACCGGGTCGCGACCTGCACGGCGAGCAGCGAATCACCGCCCGCCTCGAAGAAATTCGCGTGCTCGTCGATGTCGTTGACGCCCAACGCGGTGCGCCACACCTCGGCGACGCCGCTCCGGATCGATTCCGTCAGTTCGTCTTCCGGCGGGAAGTCGTCGAATGCCTCGGCCGCCTCGACAATCGGCTCCGGGACCGGTTCGGCGGATATCGGGCGCGGCGCGTCCGGCGGCTCGATCCAGTGCCGCTGCCGCGCGAACGGATAGGTCGGCAGGCTGACGAATCCGGCGCGCGGGCGGCCGTGTACGGCAGCGAAATCGACGTCTACCCCGCTGACCCACAGCCGTCCGGCCGCCACCACCACCGCCTCGCCGGTACCCGTGCCGCTGGCGACGGTCGTCGCCGATCGATCGGCGGTGCGCAGGAACGAGATCAGCGTCCGTCCCGGACCCACCTCGAGTCCGACGGTGGCCGACTGTCGCGCGCCGAGCGCCTCGGCGGCGGCGCGGAACCGCACCGGACCGGTCATCTGCGCGGCCCAATAGCCGGGATCGGTGGCCTGTTCGGCGGTGATCGGCGCTCCGGTGTGATTGGACCAGAACGGTATCCGCGGCGCCTGCCGGGGTACGGACGCGACGAGTTCGGCGAAGCGCGCCGCCGCATCCCGCAGATACGGGGTGTGGAAGGCGTGCCGCACCGGAAGCAGGGCCGTCGCGGCATTCTCCGCCGCCAGCTCGCCCGCCAGCCGCTGCACCGCCTCGGGCGATCCGGCGACGACGCACCTGGTGGCCGAGTTGTCCGCGGCCAACCAGACGCCTTCCGGCAGTCGGTCTTCGATATCGGCCGCGCCGAGCGACACCGTCAGCATCGCGCCGTCCTGGCTGGCCGCCATGAGCCTGCCGCGCGCCACCACCAGCCGCAGTGCGTCCGGTAGCGCGAAAACACCGGCGACCGTCGCGCAGACCAGTTCGCCCAGGCTGTGACCGAGCAATTCCTTTGGTGCGACACCGAATTCGCGCCACATGTGGGCCAGGGCGTATTCCACCGCGAACAGCGCGACCTGATCCCGCGCCGGATCGCCGCCGTCACCGATCGCCCGCGCCAGATCGAAATCCGATTCCGCGCGCAGCAATTCGGCGCATTCGCGTAGACCCGCGCCGAATGCGGGCACCGCGGTGGCCAGTTCGTTCCAGCCTGCCCCGAGCGTGATGCCCTGTCCGGGGAACAACCACACCAGTTCCGGCGCGGGCTGTGCCTGCCCCGCGATCGGTTCGGTCAATGCCTGCGCGGCCGCGGCGACCGTCGCGCCGACGGCGACCCGCCGGTGTGTGAAGCGGCGCCGGCCATAGGCCAAAGTGTCCGCGATAGACGACAATTCCTGCTTCGTATCGCGGAGGTGGGTGGCCAGGTCGGCGGCGAGCCGGTCCGCCTCGGCGGCGGTGCGGGCGGAGACGAGCAACGCCTGCGGTCCGGTCGCGTCGGCCGAATTCGCCCGCGCGGGCGGCCGTTCCAGGATCACGTGCGCATTGGTGCCGCCGATCCCGAAGGCGCTCACCGCCGCGCGACGCCGCTCGTCGGGCCACTCCCGCAGTTCGGTATTGACGAAGAACGGGCTGTTCGCGAAGTCGATCTCCGGGTTCGGTCGGGTGAAATGCAGGCTGGCCGGGATCTTTCCGTCCCGCACGGCCAGCACCGCCTTGATGAACCCGGCCACGCCCGCCGCCGAATTGAGGTGTCCGACATTGGTTTTCACCGAGCCGATGGCGCAGAACTGCCGGGCCTCGGTGTGCTCGCGGTAGGCCGAGGTGAGCGCGGCGATCTCGATCGGGTCGCCGAGCCGGGTGCCGGTGCCGTGCGCCTCGACGTAGCCGATGCTCTCCGCCGCGATACCCGCGACATCGAGCGCCTCCCGGATCACGTTGCGCTGCCCGGTGATCCCCGGCGCGGTATAGCCGACCTTGCGGCCGCCGTCGTTGTTCACCGCCGAACCGATGATCACCGCGTGGATGTTGTTCCCGTCGGCGAGCGCGTCGTCGAGTCGTTTCAGCACCACCGCACCGGCGCCGGAACCGAATACCGTCCCGGCAGCCGCCGCGTCGAACGCGCGGCAGTGCCCGTCCGGGGACAGGATCGAGCCTTCCTCGTAGACGTATCCCGTCTCGTGCGGCACCTGCACGCTGGCCCCGCCCGCCAGGGCGAGATCGCAGTGGAAGTCGAGCAGTGCCTGTACCGCCTGATGGATGGCGACCAGCGAGGTCGAGCAGGCGGTCTGCACCGCGACGCTCGGCCCGGTCAGGTCCAGCTTGTAGGACACCTTGCTGGCCAGGTAATCCGAGGCGTTCCCGTGCAGCACGGGCAGCTGCGTGCTCGGCGTCTCGAACAGCCCGCCGTGCCCGATGAGGTTGTTCAGCAGGTAGGTGCTGACGCCGGCGCCCGCGAAAACGCCTACGGGGGACGGATTTTCGCCGGGCACGAAGCCCGCGTCCTCGAAAGCCTCCCAGGCGCAACGCAGGAACAGCCGGTGCTGCGGATCGGTCAGCTGCGCCTCGCGCGGGCTCATCCCGAAGAAATCGGCGTCGAAGCGGTCGACATCGGACAGCGTCGCGCCGACGTGCACGTAACCGGCGGGCGTTCGGGCCGGACGGGTCTCGGCGGCCAAGGGCCGCAACGACTCCCGGCCCGCGCACAGGTTCCGCCAGTACTCCTCGACGGTATCCGCCTCCGGGAAGTGGCAGGCCATGCCGACCACGGCGATCCGGAATGCGTGTTCGTCCGTCATGGCCTGCTCCCTTCACGATCGGCCCGGCCGCGCGGACGGCGGTCGGCGGTGCGCCGGGCCATGGCGGCGCGGCGCTCGCGGCCGCGGTCGGATTCCGCGGCGGGCGCGAGCCGCCCGGACAGCAGCCGCGCGAGATCGTCGACGGTCGGCGCGGCGAACAGATCGGTCAGCGCCAGTTCGACATTCAGCCGCCGCTCCAGCAGCCCACGCACCCTGGCCAAGGCCAGTGAATGCCCGCCGAGGTCGAAGAAGTTCTGCCCGAGTCCCACCTCACGGCCGAGCACCTGACCCCAGATCTCGGCCACCGCCTTTTCCAATTCGGTGCCCGGCGGCGACCATACGGGCGGTTCGGGCGGCGCGATCGGCGGCAGCGCGGACCGGTCGAGTTTGCCGGTCATCCCGCGCGGCAGGGTGTCGAGCACCAGATAGGCCGAGGGAATCATGTAGTCCGGCAACCGGGTTCGCAGATATGCCGACAGCTCGCGCGGATCGGGGGTGAGCGGTCCGTCCTGGGTCAGGTACGCGACCAGACGCGGTTCCGCCGCCGCGGTGTCCAGTACGACGGCCGCCTCACCCACCGTGGGATGCGACCGCAGGAAGGTCTCGGCCTCACCGGGTTCCACTCGGTGACCGCGAATCTTGACCTGCCGGTCCTTGCGTCCGGCGAATACCAGTTCGCCGTCGGGCAGCCGCCGCGCGAGATCGCCGGTGCGGTAGTACCGCACACCGTCCGAACCTATGCCGAACGCCGCCTCGGTCAGCTCCGGACGCCGCCAGTAGCCGAGCGCGACATGTTCGCCGCGCAGCGCGATCTCACCGTAAACCTCGGTGGGACGGCCGTTCTCGTCCACCAGCTCGACGCCGACACCGGCCACCGGATGACCGATCGGCACGCCGTCGCGCTCCGCGTCCGCCGCCGTGATCAGATGTTGCAGCGCGACAGAGCATTCGGACGGCCCGTAGAGGCTCACCAATCGGCATTCGGCCGGGAAGTGCCGCGCGAAATCGCGAACGTCGCCGCGCACCACCTCCTCGCCGCCGAAGGCGACCAGGCGCAGCGTCGCGGGCAGCCAAGGTTCGTCGATATCGCTCAGCAGGTAACGGAACAGTGTTGGCGTGCAGTGCAATACCGTGATGCCGGCGGCCTCGATCGCGGCGCGCAGTCCGGCCGGATCGTGGTCGTGCGGATCGAGTACGTGCAGCCGCGCACCCGCGACGGCCGCGCCGAACGAGTGCAACGCACCGGCGTCGAAGGTGTAGCGGGAGCTGCCCGCGACCACGTCGTCCGGGCCGAGCCGCAGCCGCCGCGCATACCGGACGGCGTGGAACAGCGCGTTGTCCCGGCTCTGCGCAACGCCTTTCGGGCGGCCGGTGGATCCGGAGGTGTGCAGGATGTAGGCGATCTCGGCGTCCTCGGGCACCACCGCCGAATCCGTTGCCGCGGTGGGCACCGCCGCGATCACCGCGATCGAATCACCGGCCACCGCGGCGGCGAGCTCCGCCAGCGCCGGATCACACAGCAGCGCGGCAACTTTCGCCTCATCGATGATCTCCCGCAACCGCGCCAGCGGCGCCCGCGGGTCGAGCGGCACATACGTCAGCCCAGCCCGCAGGACCGCCCAGACCGCGACGAAACTGTCCGGCGTGTGGTCGAACAGCAGCGCGACTCGCGCGCCGGGCGCGACCGCGTTCACCAGCGCCGCAGCCATATTCGCACTGCGTGCGCCGAGTTCGGCATAGGTGATGGCGTTCTCGCCCGCGCTCAGCGCGACGGCGCCGGGCCGTTCGGCGATGTGCCGCGCCAGCCGGTCGGTGAGCCGATCGTCCGATCCGCGTTCGGGCACCGACGGCGTGCCGGGCAGCGGCCAATCCGGTATCACCGCAACAGGATTCGGCTCCTCGAGAGCAACCTCGCCGACCAACAGACCGGGCTGGGCGACCACCCGTGCCAGCGCCTCGGCGTAGTGCCGCAGCAGACGGTCGGCGGTCGCCGCGTCGTAGATATCGGTGCTGTATTCGAGCTCCAGCCGGGCCGCGGCGCCGGTCTCGTCGACGGTGAGGTCCAGGTCCATCCTGGCCGTACTGCGCGGGGCGTCGACGAATTCCACGTCGAGCCCGGCCATATCGTAGGTGGGCGGCGGGGTGTTCAGATAGTTGAACATGATCTGCGCCAACGGTGTCCGGCTCGGATCCCGGTCGGGCACCAGCGCCTCGATCACCTTCTCGAACGGCGCGTCCTGGTTGGCGTGCGCCGCCAGCACCACCTGACCCACCTCGGCGATCAGGTCCCGGCAGCTGCGCTCGGGATCCACCCGGCCGCGCAGCGCCAGCGTATTGAGGAAGCAGCCGACGAGCGGTTCGGTCGCGGCCCTGGTGCGCCCGGCGATCGGCGCGGCGACGATCAGATCCCGTTGCCGGGTATAGCGATTCAGTACCAGGTAGAAGGTGGCGAGCAGCACCGCGAAACCGGTGACGCCGAGTTCGGCCGCCAGCGCGCGCACCTGGGCCTGCACCGCGGGGTCGATGGTGCGTCGCGCCACCGCGCCCCGGCCGCTGCGGCGCGGCGGACGCGGCCGGTCACCGGGCAGCTCGGTCACCGGCGGGTCGGCGAGCTCGGTGCGCCAGTAGTCCAGCTGGTTTTCCAGCCGACCGGCGATATCCCGCTGCCACACCGCGTAATCCGGGTATTGCACCGGCAGCGGCGGCAATTCGAGTTCGCCGCCCGTCGTCGCCGCCCGGTAGACCGCCGCGACCTCTTGGCTCAGCACCGCCAATGACCAACCGTCGCAGGCGATGTGGTGCAGCGCGATGAGCAGCAGGTGCGCGCCGGGGCCGGTGGTCAGCAGGTGATACCGCCATACCGGGCCCTCGGCGAGATCGAACGGCGCGGCGTAGACCGCGGCGGTGAGGTCGGTCTGGATGCGCGCGGCCCGCTCGGCGGGCAGCCCGCCGATATCGGTGTGCGGCAACGGACGTGGCGTCGCGGGCCGCACCAGCTGGCGCAGCTCGCCGTCCTCGGTGGTGCGATATACGGTGCGCAGCACCTCGTGCCGCTTCTCCACCCTGGACAGCGCCAGCTCCAGCGCGTCGATATCGACCGCGCCCCGCAGCCGCAGCCCGCCCGGCATGATGTGGGTGCTGTTGCCCGGATCCAGCGCCTCGAGGAACCACAGCCGCTCCTGGGCGTAGGACACCGGAAGCAGATCGCCGTCGGCACGGGCCGCCGGACGCAGCGCGGGCAGCGAATTCTCCTGCGCGGGAGCCGATTCCAGCAGCAACGCGGCCTGGGCGACCGTCGGGTGCTCGAACAGCTCGCGCAGCGAGACGGTGACGGCGAATTCGTCGAGCAGCTGGGCCAGCACTCTCGTCGCGCCCAGCGAGGTGCCGCCGAGCAGGAAGAAATCGTCGTGCCTGCCGACCTCGGGCAGGTCGAGCGCCTGCGCGAACAGCGCCGCGAGGCGCTGCTCCAGCGGTCCGACGGGCGCCTCCGAGCCACCCGCCTGCGTACCGAGCCCGTCCTGACGCTCCGGTTCCTCCGGAATCGGTTGTGCGGCACGATTGTTCGATCGGTCGAAACCCCAGGTCGCCAGCCTGTTGTCGCCGACGGACAGCTCGGCGACTCGCCGCCCGACCAGCCAGCCCGTCGCGAAATCGTCGGCCGCCGTGCGCTCGTCGAGCTCGACCACCCTGGTATCCGCGATCGCACCCCGGGTGCGCACCTGACCGGTCGGGCCCACGAGCAGGCAGACGATTCCGCCGTCGGCACAACGCTTTACCAGCTCCGCCACGTCGGCACGGCTGTCCCGCACCACCAGCAGGTCGACCTGGTCGTCCGGCAACTCGGCGGTGGACCCGCCGGTCACCCGGGCAGGTACCGAGCCGCGAGCCAACGCGGCCGCGATGCCCGCGGCGACAGTGCCGTCCGGCGATTCGAGCACATGAATGGACAGGTACCGGCGCGGCAGTTCGGCCGTCAGCTCGGTGATCGCCGCGGTCGGATCCCATGCCGCGGCGCGTGCCACGGTCAGCACGTCGCGCACCAGTCCGATGGCGACCGGCTCGTCCAATACCGCGGTGTTGTAGGTGAGTTCGCAGGCGAAGCCGCTTCCGGTTTCGGCCAGGTGGAATACCAGGTCGTACAGCGTCGCCCCGGTCTCGATGGGCTGCCAGTCCAATGCGAGCCCGTCGCCGGTCGGGGCGGGCCGGTCCAGCCGCTGCTGCACGAACAGCACCTGGAACACCGGGCTGAACGCGGGATCCCAAGGCCCGCCGATGGTCTCGACAACCCGCTCGAACGGGATGGTCTCGTCGGCGTACGCGGCCAGCGCGGTATCCCTGGTGCGGTGCAGCAGGTCGCGGAAGGACCGCGCCGCGGCGAGGTCCGACCGGATCGGCACGGTGTTGACGAAATGCCCGATGGTGTCGGCGAGTTCGGTGTACGGCCGCCCCGCCATCGGAATGCCGACGCAGAACTCGTCCTGCCCGGTGTGCGCGGCGAGCACCAGTTCGTAGCAGGCCAGCAGGAAGACGAACGGCGGAACCTCGTTGGCGGCGGCGCACTTTCGCACCGATTCGGCGAGATCGTGCGGGAAGTCCGTACGCACCCGCGCACCGTCGTTGCGCACCCGCCGCGGCCGGGGCCGGGTCGCCACATCCAGTGCGGGCACACCGTCGACGAGCGCGGCGCGCCGCCGCACGGAGGCCGAAGATGGTGTGGCACTGGGGTTCTCGGCCAGCCAAGTGGCGTAGTCCGCATATTGGCGGCGCGGCGCGAGCTCGGGTTCGACACCGGCCCGGCGCGCGTCGTACGCCGACCACAGCCGGTCGATCAACAGTCCGATCGAGATTCCGTCCAGCACCAGGTGATGGGCGACGATGCCGAGCACCCATTCCTGCCCGCCGACCCGGAGCAGCGTCCACCGCACCGGCGGACCGACCGCGAGATCGAAAGGCGCGCACGCGAATTCGGACAGTTGCTCGGCAACGGCGCTATCCCGCGCCGCCTCCGGGATCAGCCGCAGATCGTGGTCGCGCCAATCCGGATCCACGACGTCCGCCACGGTCGCGCGCAGCCCGGCCGGGGTGTCGGCGAAGACCGTCCGCAACGTGTGCTGCTGCCGAATCAGATCGGCGGCCGCGGTTTTCAGCGCCGCGACATCCAGCGGACCGGAGATCCGGATGCCGAACGGCACGTGGTAGAGCGCCGGGTTGTCGGCCAACTGTTCGTGCAGCCGGATGCCGCGCTGGGCCGCGGTGGCCGGATACGGCCCGGATCCGGTCCGTGCCGCGATGGTGGCGACCGCCGGGCCCGCGGCCCGGCGCTGGCGCAATCGGGCCAGTGCGAGTTCGCTAGCCGGTGAGTTCATCGGTGGTCTCCAATAAGGCTTGCGCTTGTTCGACCATCAGCTGCTCGAGCGTGGCCGCGACCTGGGCGACCGTCGGCTCGGTCAGCATGCGCCGCAGCGGCATATCGATCTCGAACCGCTCGCGGACGGTGCGCACAAATTGCGTTGCCAGCAGCGAATGTCCGCCGAGCCGGAAGAAGTTCTCGAAGACGCCGACCCGGTCCAGGCCGAGCATCTCGGCCCACATCTCGGCGACCACCTGCTCGTATTCGTTGCGCGGCGCCACCAGATCGGCGTCGTCGGCGAACAGCCCGGTGCGCGCGGCGCGCTCGGGAGCGGGCCCGATTTCGGTGCGTCCCTGCACAATTCGGAAGGACGACCGCTCGTACGGATACAGCGGAAGGGGCACCCGGCGCGGCGCCCTGCGGTGCAGTGCGGACCAGCGCAGCTCGTGTCCGCGCACATGCAGCTCGCCGAGCGCAGCGTGCAGCACGGCCTGGTCGTCCACATCCCTGGTGAGCGACGGCACCGCGATCCCGGCCCGATCGTGTTGGCGCAGCAGGTTCTTCAGCATCCCGCTGAGCACCGGATGCGGCCCGATCTCGATGAAGTCGGTGACGCCCGCCTCGATCATCGAGCCGATCGCCGCGGCGAAGGCCACCGGCATGGTCACCTGGTCGGCCCAGTACCCGCCGTCCAGCGCCGCGCCGTCCAGCAGCGCGCCGGTCGCCGTCGAATAGAACGGGACGGCGCTCGCCGTCGCGGTGAACGCGGGCATCGCCGCCGCGAAATCGGCCGCGCAGTCCCGCATCAGCGGCGAATGGAAGGCGTACGGCCCCGGCAGCGGCCTGGCCAGGATCTGGCGCTGCTCCAACCCGGCCAGCAGCGCGGCGATCGCGGTATCCGTACCGGAGAGCACCGTCCAGCGCGCCGCGTTCACGCCCGCGAGGTGCACGCCCTCCGGCAGCGGATCCAGCTCGGCGAGCGGGCAGTTCACCACGGCCATGCGACCGTTGCCGCGGGCGGACGCGGTCGCCTTCGCCCGCGCGGCGATGATCGCCGCCGCCGCGGGCAAGTCGAGCGCACCCGCCACGTACGCGGCGGCCACCTCGCCCATGCTGTGCCCGGCCACCGCGGCCGGTTCGATGCCGAGCGAGCGCCACAGCGCCGCGAGCGCGACCTGCAGCGCGAACAGAACGGGTTGCGCCACACCGGTATCGGTGAGCTCGTCGGCGTCGCGGCCGCGGTCCAGGATGGTGAACGGCGACCATCCGAGCAGCGGCCGCAGTTCCTTGTCCACCTCGAGCAGCGCATCACGGAAGACGGCCTGCCGCCGGATCAGCGTGCGCCCCATGCCGATCCACTGATTGCCCTGCCCGGTGAAGATGAATCCGACAGGTCCGGCCCCGCTGCGCGGTACCCGTCCAGCCGCGCAGCCGGGCGGCAGCGCGCCTGCGGTGAGCGCCGCCAGCTTGTCGGCCAATTCGGCGGGTTCGTTCGCGACCACCGCGATCCGGAACGGATGGTGAGTGCGGTGTGCCAGCGAGGTATCCGACAACTCGGCCAGATCCGTTGTGTCGTCCAGCATTTCACGCCACGATTCGGCGACCGCAAGCGCGGCGGTCTCGCTGCGACCGGACAGCGCGAACAGGTGCGGCCCACCGGACGCGACGGACGGCCGCTTCGGCTCCCGCCGCGCCACGCCCGTCGCGACGACATGTGCGTTGGTGCCGCCGAATCCGAACGAGCTCACCCCGGCCAGCGCCGGACCGTCGCCGGGCCATGGCGTCGGCGCGGTCGGCACCTCGAACGGCAGATCCGCGAAAGCGATGTGCGCGCTGGGTGATTCGAAGTTCCGGTTGCCGGGCACCTGACCGTGGTGCAGGGCGAGCACCGTCTTCACCAGCCCGGCGATGCCCGCCGCAGCCTCGAGGTGCCCGAAGATGGTCTTAACCGAACCGACCAGTGCCCGATCGGCTTCCGTGCGCCCGTCGGTGAGTACCGCGCCGAGTGCCCGCGCCTCGATGGCATCGCCCAGCGCGGTGCCGGTGCCGTGCGCCTCGATGTACTGGACCGCGCCAGGTGCGACGCCGGCCCGCTCGTAGGCGCGCCGCAGCACATCGACCTGCGCGCGGTAGTTCGGCGCGGTGAGCCCGTTGGTGCGGCCGTCCTGGTTCACCGCGCTGCCGAGCAGCACCGCGTACACCCGGTCGCCATCGCGCTCGGCGGCGGCCAGCGGCTTCAAAACGACTGCCAGGCAACCTTCGCCGCGCACATAGCCGTCCGCGCGGCGATCGAAGGTCTTGCACCGGCCGTCGGGCGCGAGCATGCCCGCCGCGGCGAGCGAATCGGTGACCCGGGGGTCGAGGGTGAGGTTCACCCCCGCCGCGACGGCGAGTTCGCAGTCGCCGTCGTGCAGGCTGCGCAGCGCCAGATGCACGGCGACCAGCGAGGACGAGCAGGCGGTGTCGACGCTCAGGCTGGGGCCGCGCAGATCGTAAAGGTAGGCAAGGCGATTCGCGGCGATGCTGCTCGCGTTGCCGGTCACCGCGTTGATATCCGCGCCGTCGGCGCCCGCCAGCTCGCGGCCGTAATCGCCCGCGCCGATACCGACGAACGTCCCGGTGGCGCTGCCCGCCAGCCGCTCGGTGGGCAGGCCCGCGTCGTCGAATGCGTCGGCGACGGTTTCCAGCAGGATGCGCTGCTGCGGATCCATCTGCGCCGCCTCGGCCGCGGAGATGCCGAAGTGGTTGGCGTCGAACGCGTACGGATCGGGCAGGAAGGAGCCGAACCCGCCGGGTCCGCCGCGCCACCGCGGCGCCGCGCCGACCAGTTCCGTTCCATCGCACAGCGCCTGCCAGAGCTGTCGCGGCCCACGCAGATCCGCGACAACGCAACCGATGCCGATCACCGCGACCGGCTCCTGGGCGGCCCCCGACGCCGCCCGGGTGCGCTGGTCGACGGGCGTATCCCGCTGCGCGGCAAGCCCTTCGGCCATCTCCCTGATGGTCGGGTACTGCCAGGCCAGATCCGGCGGCAGGGTGCGGCCGAGCCAACCACCGACCCGCTCCACCATGGTGACCGCCGACGCCGACGAAAGACCCAGCGCGGCAAAGGTTTCCCGAACGCTCACCTGCTCCCGCGGCACTCCGGCCAGTTCGGCGATGGTGCGAGCGAGGAAGGCGCTGATCTCGTCGGCGCTGGGCGCACCCCGCTCGACGGACGCGGTGGTCATGGACGCGCCTCCACCGGGCCACCCGCCTGGGCGAGTGCGCGTTCGGCCTGCTCGTCGTCCAGCGTTTTGCCCGGGATCTCGGACAGCCCGCGCGCCGCCATATTCTTCCTGGCCAGCGTCAACGGGAAGGCGAGCACCCGCAGATCATGGAACAGCTTGACCGCCAACACCGGCCACAGCGCACCGGTGAATTTGTACAGCACCGCAAGGGAAGTCGCGCCGAGCACCACCTGCGCCGCCACCGCGGGCCGCACAATGTGGCGCGCACCCTCGATCACGCCGCCGCCGAGCACCACCAGCCACCAGAACGGCACGCCCGGCCACAGCACTTGGACCGCGTACAGGGTGAACCCGCGATAGATGATTTCCTCCGCGGGCGTGGAGAACGAGTTCGTCACCCACCACACCCGTTCCTTCGCGGTCGCGGGGGTGATGAATACGACGTACTCGATATTGCGGGCGATGAAATCCCGTCCCCTGCGCCCGGTCAGCGGAAGTACGACGGGACCGAGCAGATAGCAGATGTATGCCGCGATGAGCACCAGCCCGAGCACCTGTTCGCCACGGCTGCGCTCGTGGAACAGCGTGGTGTCGAAGCCGCCCAGCCCGAGCCGGGTGAGCGAGGTGCCGTTGATGGCGAATGCGATGACGATCACCGCCAGAATGAACCAGGTGCGGAATACACCTTCGCGGTACAGCCGGACGCGCGCGTCGTCCCGTATCGCGTACTCACCCATGAAGGTGCGGACCGCCCGCGCCTCCAGCCACGGCTCGAGCGCAGCGAGATATATCAGCCCGATGACGCAAAAGGCCTTCACGGAGAACTCCATTTCACGCTTGTTTATCCGAATTGCTCACCCGTTATCCGAATAGTTCGGCTTCGAGGTGTCGCCCGGTCATCCAAGAATGGATGAAACAGGCCGTTGGACGGTTTTCAGGTATCCCCCGCGGAACAGAGACGGTACTGCCAGCTGGAAACAAACGTCCAGACTTGTGCTCGTTTTGCGCAATACCGGTCAGGTGTCCGATTAATCCCGTTCCGTGCCATTCTCGGTCGTCGATTTCCAGCAAACTTTTCGCTAATAATGGACTATTCGTATACATGCGATATCCGGCATGAAATATGTTCCGACGCAGCGAAAGCGCTACGTACACAGTGGATTCGAGTTCGAGAATTGCCATGTCCACATCGCCGGAAAGGCGGTCCGACAGGCGATTATGAGCACCCATCCGAATTGACAGATGCTCGCAATATTCCAGGATTTACGGCGCCTGATGTGGCGTACGCCGCAATTATTACCGCACCGAATGGAGTTTGCCGCACCTCGGGCATCGTTCGAAAGTAAAGAGAAAGTCAAGGGCGATTGGGTTACCTACGATAGCGTAAGCGAGTCAACCGCCCATAGCCTTTTTGCAATTTTCTGCCAACCGGCAGTTACCTTTCTGACCAAATATCTCAGCGACAGCTAGTCCGCGCCCGGAAAATTGAGATAGTGCGCGAGCCCCGGACCGCCCCGGCCCATCTCGACGAGCTCCAAATACAGCCCCTCGCTCGTCCGGTGATAGAAAACGCCGGGGTCGGTGTCGCCGCTCAGCACCACGGCGGCCGCCTGCAGCGGAAACCCCTTACTGCTCAACAGGTCCGAATCGCCCCGGGCGTCTGCGGACCAGAAACCCAGGTGATGCAGCCCCGGCCTATCCCAGATCGTGTCCGGAACCCGTTGCAGCAGTTCGATATACGGCGGACCCTGGTTGGAGATCGTCATCAGCGGGCCGATTCCGTCGCCGGACGCCGCGATACCGTGTTTGCCCAATATCTGATGACCGCTGCGCAATACCGGCCCCCAATCGAGGCCCAACATCTCGGTCAGCTCCGACATAGCCTGTTCCAGATTGTTCACCACGACTCCGGCGTGGTAGTTGGCGGGAATGGTCGGCATGTCGCCCTCCAATCATGCGGTTATCGAATAACCAAAGAATATGACCGACCAGTCGGATAGTTTATGTTAAGTTATTCACATGCCCGATCCCACTCCGACCGACGGCCGCCGAATCCGCGGCGAACGCACCCGGACCGCCGTACTGGACGCGGCCGTCCGCCTGGCCTCGACCGACGGACTCGGCGGCCTCAGCCTGGCGCAGCTCGCGTCCGGGCTGACGGTGAGCAAATCGGCGCTGTTCACGCACTGGCCGGATAAGCAGGCACTACAGCTGGCCGCCGTCGACCATGCCGCCGAGCAGTGGGCCGAGCAGGTGGTCCGCCCCGCGCTCGCGGACCGCACCGGGGTGCGCGCGCTGTGGGCGCTGGCCGAGCACCGGCTCGACTTCTATCGGAAACCGGTGCTGCCCGGCCGCTGCTTCTTCGTCACGACACAGGCCGAATTCGACGATCATCCCGGCCCGGTGCGCGACCGCCTGCGCAGCCACCTGCGGACCTGGGACGAGTTGACGCGCAACCTGATTCGCCAGGCGATCCAGGCGGGCGAGCTGAACAGCGAGACCGATCCGGCACTGCTCTCCTACGAAATCGACGCGCTCACCGGCGCTGTGGTCGTGCGGTCGCACCTGCTCGACGAGGACACCTTCGCGCTGGCGCGGGCCGCGGTGCTGGCCCGGCTGCGCGGGCTCGGCGCGGATCCCGCTCTGCTGCCGAAGAATTGACGATCACACCGCCGGCGGTGCGGTCGACGAGCGCACCCGCAGCAGGACCGGGACGATCACCTCGGTGGCCTCCGGCGTCCGCCCGCCGAGCGCATCGATGAGCAGCGTCGCCGCGCGTTCGCCGATCTCCCTGCGGTTCACCGCGACGGTGGTCAGCGGCGGCGCGAGCGACGCCGAGGTCGGCAGGTCGTCGTGGCCGATCACCGAAATATCGTGCGGCACGGTCAAATCGAGATCGGCGGCGGCCAGGTAGACGGCGTGCGCGAGGTAGTCGCTGTTGGCGATGAACGCGGTGGGCCGCTCCCCCGGCGGACGGCGTAGCTCCGCCACGGCGGCGGAACGCGCTGCCGCGGCCGATAGTTCGGTGACCACCGCGTCCGCCCGGAAATCCAATTCCGCGCTCAGCTCCCGGAAGCGTTGCCAGCGTTCGGGATCCGGTGATTTCTCCGGCGGCGCCACCAGCATGGCCAGCCGCCGGTGGCCCAGCCCGATCAGGTGCCGCACCGCGAAATCGACGGCGGCGCGGTGATCCGCGCGCACGCTCATCGGCGCGCGCTCGCCGCGCTCGGCGGCGTTGAGCAGCACCACCGGCCGTTTGGTCGCCGAATGCCATTCGCGCACTTGCGGACTCGCGCCGATCGGGGCCACCGCCAGCCCGTCCACCGCGCGGTCCTGAAAAGCGTCGAGCAGTTCGCGCTCCCGGTCCGGGTCGTAGCGCGACGAACCGACCATCACGTCGTATCCGGCGCGCGCGCAGGTCTCGTCGAAACCGTCGATCACGTCGAGGAAGTGCGGGTTGCGCAGATTGCGGATGAGCAGACCGAGCACCTTGGTGCGCTTGGTGCGCAGCGCAACCGCGGAAACGTTGGGGCGATAGCCCAATTCGGCGGCGCGGGCGAGGATCTGCGCGCGCAGCCGGTCGCTGACGCCGGCCCGCCCGGACAGCGCCAGGCTCACCGCGGAGATGGAGACGCCGAGCGAGGCCGCGACGTCTCGCTGGGTGATCGGTTCCCGCCCGGCTACCACGAATGGACACCTTAGCGAACGGAATCTGAACCGAGATGACCGTGTACCGAACACTCGACGACATCGGGCGCTACCCTCTGGCTCAACGCCACTGCCATTGCTAAAACGTTTGAGTACCGCCCCTACGAACGATTAGGACCAGCCATCGTGTCGCGCGATGCCTTCTCCGTCCTCGACTCGACGGATCTGACCGCCTTCCACCGCCGCGTCACCGTGCTCTCGGCCGCGGGCATGTTCCTCGACGGCTACGACATCACCGTGATCGCGGTCGCCCTGCCCACCGTCACCAAGCAGTGGCATCTCTCCTCGCTGATGTCCGGCGCGCTCACCGCGTCGGCGGTGATCGGCATGTTCGTCGGCGCGCTCGTCTTCGGCAGGCTCACCGACCGGCTCGGTCGCAAGAAGATGTACCTGGTGAACCTGATCGGCTTCGTCGCGTTCGCGGTGCTCGCCGCGTTCACCCAGGATGCCTGGCAGTTGCTGGTATGCCGGTTCCTGCTCGGGCTCGCGCTCGGCGCGGACTACACGATCTCCACCTCACTGCTCGCCGAATACGCGCCCGCGCGCCGCCGCGGCAGCCTCATGTGCCGGCTCGGCGCCACCTGGTTCGTCGGCGCGGCATGCACCTATCTGTTCGCTTTGCTGCTGCTGCCGCTCGGCGAATACACCTGGCGCGCAATGCTGCTGCTCGGCGCGATCTTCGCGCTGATCGTGCTGTGGATGCGGCGCAGCATCCCGGAATCGCCGCGCTGGCTCGCCGCGCGGGGACATACGGACCGGGCCCGCGCGGTACTCACCGAACTCGGCGATACCGCAACGGCGGCGACCATCGCCGACAACGCAGCGGCGCAACACAATTCACCGTGGCGCACGCTGCTCACCCTGCCGCTGCTGCGAATGACGCTGTTCTGCTGCGGATTCTGGTTCATGTACACGCTGGCCTACTACGGCATCACGCTGTACACGCCGACCATTCTGAAGCAGGTCACCACCAGCACCGCGGGCAGCTACACCGGATCGCTGATCATCGCGTTGGTCGGCGTCGCGGGCGCGTTCACCGGTGTGGCGCTGGTGGATCGGGTCGGCCGCAGGCCGCTGCTCATCACCGGATTCGCGGGTATGCTCACCGCGCTCACCATTCTGGCGCTGCTGGGCTCGCCCGGACTCGCCGCGCTGGTGATCCTGCTCGGCATCGCGGTGCTGTTCGCCAATTCCGGTCCGGGCATCGTGAACCTGGTCTACCCGAGCGAGGTGTTCCCGACGGCGGTGCGCGCCACCGCGAACGGGCTCGGCACCGCCGTCTCGCGCATCGGCGCGATCACCGGAACCCTGCTGCTGCCGACGCTCATCAACGCCTGGGGCCTGCACAATGTGCTTTGGATCTTCGTCGCGGCGGGTGCGATCGGGCTGACCATCGCGATAACGCTGGCCCCGGAGACCAAGGGCCGCACGCTGGAGGAGCTCACCGAAACCCACACCGCCGCACCGGAAAAGGTGGTGGGCTGACCGGCATGTCCACCAGCGACCGAACCGTGACACCGGCCGATGGCGGCGGTTACCGCAAGCTGACAACCGGTCCGGGCGAGGCGCACGTGCCGCGCACCGAACTGGCGGCGGCACCGGAACGCGGCACCGCCGCGACGCTGCTGCGCTTCGTCCATCTCACCGATTTCCAACTGGCCGACCCGATTTCGCCGGGCCGCCTGGACTTCCTGCAGCGGCTGGCCGGCCGTCCCGGCTGGGACGGGATGTTCCCCGCGTACCGGCCGCAGGAGCTGGTCGCGCCGCAGGCGTTCGAGGCGATGATCCGGACCATCCGCGAAACCGCCGCCGCGGATACCGCATTCGTCATCACCACCGGAGACAACACCGACAACGCGCAATACAACGAGCTGCTGGCATTTCTCACCCTGCTCGACGGCGGCGCCGAATTCGATCCGCTCTTCGGCGCCACCGATCCGAAAACCCATCCGTCGCATACGGTCTCGGGCGACTTCTACAATCCGGAGCCGGCATCCCGCGACCGCTACAAACGCGAGCACGATTTCCCGGACGCGCCGGGAGCGCTTGCGGCGGCGGCACTTCCGTTTCCGGCCCGCGGCCTCGGTATCCCGTGGCTGGCCTGCTTCGGCAACCACGACTGTCTGGCGCAGGGACGCGCACCGGTGTCGCCGGAATTCCAGCGCCTGGTGACCGGGGACCGCAGGCCGATCGATATTGCCGGAGAGTTGCCGGACGATCCGATGGCGCGCTACCTCGCCGACCCCACCGCGCTGTCCGGCGGCCCCGCGCTGCCCATCGAATCCCGCGCCGATCGCCGTTTGGTGAGCCCGGCGGAGTACATTCGCGCCCACCTGGACAGTCCGGCCCTGCCGCCCGGCCACGGCTTCACGCCGGACAACCTCGCCGATGACACGACGTACTACTGCTACGACGATATCCCCGGAGTCCGGGTGATCGTACTCGACACCACCAATCCCGCGGGCGGCGTCACCGGCAGTATCGGTGCGCGGCAGCGGGATTGGCTGATCGACCGGCTCACCGAGGTGCATTCCGCGCATCTGGACGCCGACGGCGCGACGGTCCGCACCGGCAACCGGGACCGAGTGGTGATCCTCGCCTCCCACCACGGTATCGCCATGCTGGACAACGCCATCCAAGGTCACGAACCCCGCTACCTGGCCGCCGATATCGAGGCGATCCTGCACCGCTTCGGCAATGTCGTGCTGTGGCTGGCCGGGCACGAGCACCGCAATTCGGCCGTACCGCGTCCGGGACCGACCGGCGGCTACTGGCATGTCATCACCTCGGGCCTGTGCGAATGGCCCTGCCAGGCAAGGACATTGGAACTCCTGCGGCCCGCCGAGGGCGACCGTCTGATCATCCGGTCGACCATGATCGATCACGCCGCGCCCGCACACCCCGAACACGATTGGGATCTCTGGCAACTCGCGAGCCTGCACCGCGAACTGGCCTACAACGAGCCCACCCGAGTCGGCGGACCACACTCCGCGGGCACCCCGGCCGACCGCAACGCCGACCTGGTGGTCCCGATCAGTCCAACCCTCGCCGCCGAACTCGCAGCGCTCGCCGAGCAGTAACCGCCGCGCCTCGTCTTCGAGCCGGACACCCGGTACTTCCAATGCACGGTTCGAAGACGGGGTGCGGGCCGCCGTACCAGGTACCATCGCCGACCACACGCGCCCGCATGACATTCATGAAGGCGCGAGAAGCTGAAACTTGCGCGAGAACGGCGTCATCCGAGGCGCGCGACCGCCACGCCGCATATCAGCGCACCCCGCACCCACCTCGGGCGATTACGTCGTCGTCGCGGCGCAACCAATTCCCGACGTACCGATCCCTCGGCAACCCAGCCCAAACAGACCCGACACGAGCACTAGCCCCGTCCGAAGGTGGTGCCAGCCCCACCGTCATGCGGGACCGAGGGCCAGTGCGTCCCAGCTGCTGGATAGTCCAGACTGGACTTCCGGCAGAGCAGGAGACGACACGATGCGGCACGGGCGCGGCAATTTCATCGCGATAGCGCGTGGTATCGCGCTGTTCGCGCGCGGCCCGCTGGCGCTGCTGGCATTCGCGGCACACGTGTTGGCGATCGCCGGGGCCTGTGTCGGCCTGATCTTCCTCATGCCACCGGTTGTCTCGACCAGCAGGCGGCTGACCGAATCGGCTCGGCGTCTCGCGCCGGATTGGTCCGGTGTGCCGATTCCGTCGCCCTACCAGCCCCGGAGCCACTCGAGCAGGACGACGACGGTTTCTACCGGGTGACGGGCAGCCAGCACGTCTATTTCGAGCGGCGCACCGCCGCTTTCGCCGCCCGATCGCGCAGGATCTGGACCGATCCCGCGACCTGGCGCGACCTGCTCTGGACCATCGCCGACCCGGTGGTCGGCGGCGCGCTCGCGGTGTCGCCCGCCGCGCTGATCGCCTTCGGGATAGGCGCAATCGCGCTGTTGCCGTTGGTATTCGGCCCGCTCGCCGTAGCCTGCGTCGCGATCGGCTGGTTCATCGCGCCGAAAACCCTGCGCTGGCACGGCCGTTGGACCGCGCTACTGCTCGGCCCGCCGACACCGGCCGGACTGGCCCGCGGCCGCGCTTGGCGGCGCTGGTTCGGCGCGGGACTGCTCTCGGTGTTCCGGGGCGTCGTCCTGAGCGGACTTTCGCTGATCGCGTTGCCGCTGTTGCTGATCTGCCTGCTGGCGGCGGTGTTCACCGGACCGGTGGTCGCGATGTGGGTGGTGTCCCGGGCCCGCTGGTTGCCGAATCTGTTCCGGCGGTTGGGCGGTCACTGGTCGGGCGTCGAGCTGCCCGCACCCTATCTGACCACCCCACGGCTGCCGGAGCGGGAATCCGCGGCGCGCCAATCGACTTCGGCGTGGTGGGCCGCATTCTCCGCCGGCGGCCGCGCGCTCTGGCACGACCCGTCGACCTGGCGCGACCTGCTGTGGCTGGCCGCCCAACCGCTGGTCGGCACGCTGACGCTGCTGCCCGCCGCGCTGATCGGTTACGGAATCTGGGGTTTGGCGCTGCCCGCCCTCCAGGTGCCATTCGGCATGACGCCCTCGCCCGGCTACGGCGAACTGTTCGGCGCGGTATGGCCCGCGGTGCCCGCCGGGCTGCTGCTCGCGGCGGCCGGGCTGACCATCGCGCCGAAACTGCTACGGCTGCACGGCCGCTGGCTGACGCTGCTGCTGCGGCCGACCGGACGCGCTCGGCTGCTCATCGAACGCGAACAGCTCACCGCGCGAGTGGAGCGGCTCACCGAGACCAGGGCCGACGCGGTCGCCCGGCTCGGCGCCGAACTGCGCCGCATCGAGCGGGATCTGCACGACGGCGCGCAGGCCAGGCTGGTCGCGCTCGGGATGACCCTCGGCGCAGTGGAAGCGCTCATCGACCGCGATCCGGCTGCCGCGAAAAACCTTGTCGCACAGGCCAGGAACGCGTCGGTGGCGGCGCTGGCCGAACTGCGCGGGCTGGTGCGCGGCATCCATCCGCCGGTGCTGGCCGAGCGCGGTCTGGTCGACGCGATCCGGGCGCAGGCGCTCGACTGTCCCGTGCCCGTCACGGTCGACGCGGCGCTGGACGGAACCGTCGATCCGCCGGTCGATTCGGCCGTTTACTTCGCCGTCGCCGAACTCCTGACCAATGCCGTGCGCCACGCCGACCCGCGAAATATTCGGATCACGGTGCGGCACAGCGGCGCCGTCCTGCGGGTCACCGTCGCCGACGACGGCAGCGGCGGTGCGGATCCGAACGGGGGCAGCGGACTGCGCGGGCTCGAGCGCAGGCTGGGCGGCTTCGACGGTAGGGTGGCCATCGATAGCCCGGCCGGCGGGCCGACGATGGTGACACTGGAGGTGCCGTGCGTGTTGTCCTCGCCGAGGACCTCTTCCTCCTCCGCGACGGCCTGACCCATCTGCTCACCGCGCACGGCTTCGAGATCGCGGCGGCCGTCGCCACCGGGCCGGAGTTGCAGCACGCCCTGCGCACCGCGAATCCGGATGTTGCCGTCGTCGACGTGCGGCTGCCGCCGACATTCACCGACGAGGGGCTGCAGGCCGCGCTGCAAGCCAGGCGGGAGCGGCCGGGCCTGCCGGTGCTGGTGCTCTCGCAGCATGTCGAGCAGCTCTATGCCAGGGAGCTGCTGGCCGACGGCACCGGCGGCATCGGCTATCTGCTCAAGGATCGGGTTTTCGACGCCGACCAGTTCGTCGACGCGGTGCGCCGGGTCGCCGCGGGCGGCACCGCGATGGATCCCGAGGTGATCGCGAAACTCCTTGCCAGCACGGCGCGTAACGAACCACTCGCCGCGCTGACGCCGCGCGAGCGCGAGGTGCTCGCGCTGATGGCCGAGGGCTGTTCCAATGCCGCGATCGCAGGCCGGTTATACGTCAGCGAGGGCGCGGTCGGCAAACACATAGCCAACATATTCGGCAAGCTCGGCATCGGGCAGTCCGACGAGACCAACCGCAGGGTGCTCGCCGTCCTGGCCTACTTGAACGGCACCGATTAGGTTAGGTTCGAAATACCTTCCTATGCAACGCATTACCTCACTTCGGTGAGCCTTTCATTGCTGGCGATGCGCTGGACACTTCGTTACTTTCTAGGTTTATGAGCGCAGACCTGACCGCGATCACACGGCAAGCCGAAGCGATCCATCCCAACGAACCGCATGCGACGGGTCTCGCGACACGGCTCAACTGGCTGCGCGCGGCGGTGCTCGGTGCCAACGACGGCATCGTTTCCGTCGCGGGCATCGTGGTGGGTGTGGCCGCGGCCACCACCGCCCGCGGCCCGATCCTGACCGCGGGCGTCGCGGGGCTGGTGGCGGGCGCGGTATCGATGGCGCTCGGCGAATACGTGTCGGTCAGCACTCAGCGCGACAGCGAGCGCGCCCTGCTCGCCACCGAATGCCGCGAGCTACGCGAGCAGCCCGAGGCGGAGCTGGCCGAGCTGGCCGCCATCTACCAGGCCAAGGGGCTGTCCGCCGAAACCGCGCGCCTGGTCGCCGAGGAGCTCACCGAGCACGACGCCTTCGCCGCGCATGCCGAGGCCGAACTCGGCATCGATCCCGACGAGCTCACCAACCCCTGGCATGCCGCGATCTCCTCGGCGCTCTCCTTCACCCTCGGCGCGCTGCTGCCGCTGCTGGCAATCGTGTTGCCGCCCACCGGGTTCCGCATTCCGATCGCCGTCGCGGCGGTACTGGTCGCGCTGCTGCTCACCGGCAGCCTCGGCGCACGGCTGGGTGGCGCGCCGGTGCTGCGGGCCACCGTGCGGGTCACCCTCGGCGGCGCGGCCGCGATGGCCGTCACCTATTTCGTCGGGCATTTGGTGGGGATCGCGCTCTGATCACCGGCTAACGTGGCCGGGGTGGACGCCGAAGCAGCCCGTACCCGCTTGGCCGCCGCCCGGGTGGCCCGGCTGGCCACCGCATCGGCCGACGGGGTGCCGCATCTGGTCCCGATCGTGTTCGCAGTACGCGGCGAGCGGCTGTACTTCGCGGTCGACCATAAGCCGAAACGCGGTACCGACCTGCGCAGACTGCGAAATATCGCGGCGAATCCGGCGGTATCGGTACTGGCCGACGAATACAGCGACGACTGGCGGCGGCTGTGGTGGGTCCGCGCCGACGGCAGCGCAACGATCCTCGTCGACGACGTCCTACGAACCGAGGCACTGGACCTGCTCGCGGCAAAATACGAGCAATATCGCGCGGAGGTGCCGCAGGGCCCCGTCGTCGCGGTGACGATCCACCGGATCACGGGCTGGTCGTTCACGTAGCCATCATCGGTCGTTCGCCGATCGCTGGCGCCAATGTCGCTGCCGCACTACAGTCTTGGCCCGATGAATACGACCACGCGTACCACCCTAGCCGCCGTGATCGCCACCGCCGGACTCGCGCTGCCCGCCCAACAGGCGCAGGCCGCCGAGCCGCTGCCCAGCAAGGCGCAGTGGTTGGCCGACGTCGCCGCGGTCATGCGGGACGGCAAACCGTATCTCGACGAGCGCGGCGCCGGAGGCGGTAACAAACTCGCCATCGTCCTGGATATCGACAATACGGCGCTGCAGTCACACTACGATCCGGGCAAGGCGACGCCGCCCGTGCTCGAATTCGCCCGCTACGCAAAGTCTCTCGGGTTCAGTGTGCTCTTCGCCTCCTATCGGCCGGAGGCCGAATCCGCCCGGTACGCGGTGCGCACGGCCGGCTATCCGGTCGACGACATGTGCGTGCGCGCACCGGCCGATTCCGGCAAGGCGGCGACCAAGCAGCGCTGCCGCCGCCAGTACACCGACGCGGGTTACACGATCACCGCGAACGTCGGCAACCGCGACACCGACTTCGTCGGCGGCGACTACGAAAAGGCTTTCAAACTCCCGGATTACGACAATCAGCTGTCCTGAGTTCGGCCGCGACTCGCCGGATGACACGCCGGGGGACAGCTAACTCTCACGGTTCGACAGCTAATTGGCATCCCCCTCTCGAGATACTCACAGACTGCTGACGATCAAATAAGGTATGAGTTCGTATGTTCGGCGAAATCGGCCGCCCACGGCGCGATTTCGGGTGCGGCCGATGGTGGTGGGTGCGATCGCGGCGGGTGCCGCGACCGCGATGGTGATCGGGGTTCCGACGGCTATGGCGCAGGGGCATCGCCCGGCGGGTGCGGTCGCACAGCGCGCCGTAACGGTTCCTTCGGCCGTTCCGGTCGCCGCCGACGCGGTGTCGGCGGCGACCTCGGTAGCCCCTGACGCGCTCGGGCAGCAGATCGCGGCGGCGATCACCGCCGCGTCACCGAACACCCAGGTGGGTGTCGACGTGGTGAATCTGGAGACGGGCGCCTCGCTCGCCGGGCTCAATGTGGACCAGCAGTTCTACACCGCGTCGGTGGTCAAGCTCCTCATCGCCATCGACGCGCTGAAAAGCCAAGGGTGGCAGCCGGATCCGGATACCGCATCGCAGCTGCGGCAGATGCTCGCGGCCAGCGACGACGATATCGCCGACGAACTGTGGGATGCCAACGGCGCGGACGATATCGTGCACCGGATGATCGATCTGATGGGCCTGACCGGAACCCAGGCGCCCGACGACGATACGCAGTGGGGTGAAACACGCACCACCCCAAGCGATGTGGTGAACATCTACCGCTACATCGCCACCTCGGTGCCGCAGCCGTCCCGCGATCTGCTGGTGGGCGCGCTCACCGGCGCCGACCAGATCGCCGCCGACGGCACCGACCAGTACTTCGGTATCCCGGACGGATTGCCGGGTACTGCCTGGGCGGTCAAACAGGGCTGGATGACGCTGGGTTCGTCCACCACGCTGGACACCACCGGCCTCGTCGGCCCGCAGAACGACCCGCTGCGCTACGCCGTCGTCCTGATGACCACGCAGCCTGCCGACACCACCTGGGCCGCAGGCGGTTCCGCCGTCACCGCGGGAATCGACGTGCTGCGTACCATACTCGCGCTCCCGACCACCGGCTGAGCCGGGCGGGCGGTGCGAGGATTACTCGGCCGCCTGCGAAGCCGCGGCCCGCGGGCTCAGGTCGGCGTGCGAAAGCAGATGGCGCGGTGCGGAATCCAACACGATCCGGGATCGCACCCGCAGCTGCCCGTCGACGTGCAGCAGTTCGCCGGGCGCCAGCTCGCGCCAGTCCGGGTTCTCGTCCATCCGTTCGCTGGCCACGATCACCGAGTGGCGCTCCGCCAGCTCGGCGCTGCGCACCCGCAGGGTCCGGCTCGCGTGGTCGAGGTGCCTGCCACCGTGGTGGCCGCCCGAATGACGTTGCAGCACATACAGGTGGTGCGTCTGCGGGTAGCGCAGCGCCCACAGGTCGGTCGGCGTGGTGAGCAGCACGTTCAACGCGTAAACCGGGATGTTGTCGGCGATCCAGCGCACCGCGTCGACCAGCCCGGCGGTGACATCGCCGCCGTTGCGATCTACCCGCTGGGTGATCAGTGCGAAGACTCGCTCCGAATCCGTCTCGCCGCCAACGAGTTTCCGGTAGTCACCCAGCTCGGCGTCGAGCGCGTCCAGCCCGTGCACCACGCCGTTGTGCGCGAAGAGGCGGCCGTGCTGTTCGAACGGATGGGTGTTACGGACGTCGAGACCGCCGGTGGAGGCGTGCCGGACGTGGGCGAGGAAAGTCGCCGACTCCCGGTAGCGGGCCTCCCGGGCGAACGCGGCGTCCTCGTACGCGGCGATCGGCTGCTTCTCCACTCGCGCCGACCCATCGGCGCGGTAGGTGCCGAGCCCGGTGCCGTCAGGTTGCTTGTGGCTCTGCGTCTCCAGGCTGTCCGGCGCGTCCAGCAGCCAGAAGGTGGCCCGCACCCGGTGCGGTGCGGCGGACAGACCGAACAGGCGACACATGGACGCTCCCTTGGATTTCGGCCGCCGTGGCAGGCACAATCGCCTACCACGGCGCGCGGTGCCGGACGCGGCTCAGGATAGCCCGCCGGGCTTGTCCAGCAGCTCACGCAGGCCGGTGTCGATGAAGGCGGTGTCGTCCGGGTTGCTGCCGTGTCCGGCGAAGTGCCCCCAAATACCGGGAATCACACGAAGTTCGGCATTCGTCATATGGCTCACCGCCCACGCCTCGTCCTCCGGCGGGAAGTACAGATCCTTCTCGGCGGGCAGCACGAGCGCGGTGGCCCGGATGGAGGCCAGTGCCGCCTCGGTGTCGCCGTCGAAGCCGGGCGTCCGGCCGACATCGCCGTTCTGCCAGGTCCACAGCATGGTGAGCAGGTTGTTCGGGTCGCGGCCGTCGAGGAAGAAGCCTTCCCAGAAGCCGATCAGGAAGTCCTCCAGCGACGTGTAGCCCAGCTTCTCGTATTCCCGCTCCCAGTAAAAGGCTTGGGAGAAGCCCCATCCCGCGTACACCCGGGCCATGGCGCGCAGACCGGTGGTCGGCAGGTCCCGGTACCAACCGTTCTGGAATGCGCCGTCGGCGGTCAGCGCGGCCTTGACGCCCTCCAGAAAGACCTTGTTGTGTAGGCTGGTTCGCGCCGATCCGCAGAACGGCGCGATCCGCTCGACCATCTCCGGATGGCTCACCGCCCACTGATACGTCTGCCCCGCCCCCATCGACCATCCGGTCACCAGCGCGAGCCGCTCGATGCCGAATTTCTCGGTGACCAAACGGTATTGGGCCGCGACCTGGTCGTAGACGGTGATGTGCGGGAAGCGCGCGCGATCGTAGGGCGCGGGCGTATTGCTCGGCGAGCTCGACAGCCCGTTGCCGAGCATATTGGGCACGATGATGAAGTACCGCGCGGGATCCAGCGCCATGCCGGGGCCGATCAGCCATTCGTTATCCCAGTGCCGCCCGGAGTACCAGGTCGGGTAGACGATGGCATTGCTCTTGTCCGCGTTGAGTTCACCGTAGGTGGTGTAGGCCAGGAAGGCGTCGCGGAGCGTGGCTCCGTGCTGGGTCGTGAACGCGCCCAGATCGAATAATTGCAGGTCGGTCATGTATCGGTCTCGCTGTTCGCTGCTGATTCGGATCGAAGCCGAAGCTTCACCGGGAAGTATTGCGGTCGAAACTATTTCTTGTGGCGGTATTCCGCTATGCCGATCGAGATCGGATGCGCCGTGCGTCACATCCACCCCTTGAATGTGATCCGTCTTGATGCTAAACACAGTGGCACACAACGCAACTAGCGTTGCATAATTTGCAATACAGAGGAATGGTATGCCGCACCGAGGTTTTCGGCCCCGCCGGGCCGGACGACAGGCGCTCGCGGCCGCCGCAGCGCTCTTCCTGTTCACCGGATGCGCTCCGGTGCAATCGAATCCGGCGGGCGCGGGCGCCGACGAACGCACCGGCACCGTCCGGGTCTGGCTCTTCGACGAGGCCAATCGCGCTCCGAAGGAGGCGGTGCTGGCGGAGGCCGTCGCCGAATTCGTCGCCACCCGGCCCGATGTCAAGGTCGACGTGCAGTGGGTGCCGGTGGCCGGGCGCGCGGACAAGTTCTCCGGGGCCTTCATCGATCCGGCCAGCGCGCCCGATGTCGCCGAATTCGGCAACACCGACGTCGCGGGCTACGCGGCGACAGGCGCCTTCGCCGAGCTGGGCACCGAAATCGCGGCATGGCCCGACGGTTCCGACCTCATCCCCTCGGTGCTCGACACCGCGAAGTTCGGCGGCAAGGTCTACGGGCTGCCCTGGTACACCGGCGTCCGCGCGCTCTACTACCGCACCGATATCTTCGCCGAACTGGGGCTGAAGCCACCGACCACGCTCGCCGAGCTGGCCGATACCGCGCGCCGCATCCACACCGCCAAGCCGGATATGTACGGAATCTCGGTGGGCGGCAAGTACACCTACGCGATGCTGCCGTTCCTCTGGGCCCACGGCGGCGAACTGGCCACCTACGACGGCACCATGTGGGAGGCGGGCGTGAACTCCGACCGGGCCGCCGCCGGAATCACCCAGTACACCAACCTGATCCGGCCCGATATCTGCCCGCCCGCACAGTGCGCCGATTTCACCGGGACACAGAGCGTGCAGGCCTTCGCGGGCGGTAAGGCCGCCATGACCATCGGCGGCGACTTCAACCGCAAGGCCGTCGATCAGGGCGCGGCCAAGGGCAAGTACGCGGTGATCCCGCTGCCCGGAATCCAACCCGGTTCGGTCGCACCGGCTTTCGCGGGCGGCAACCTGCTCGGGGTGTTCCGGGCGAGTAAACACCGCGGGCTGGCCCGCGAATTCGCCGAACTGCTCGCGAGCGCGAAATACCAGGAGAAGATGTACGTGGCGATGGGTAATCTGCCGACGCTGGCGGGCGTGCAGCACAAGCTGGTCGAACACGACCCGTTCCTCCAGCCATTCGTCGAAACGCTGCGCGCCGGAACGAAATTCGTACCGAGCACGCCCGCGTGGTCCAGGATCGACAGCCAGAACGTGCTGCCGACCGCGGTGCAGCAGATCGCCACCGGGGCCAAGGATCCCGCGGCGGCGCTCTCGGTCGCGGCCGCCGCGATGAACAAGGCATTCCGGTAGGCGCACATGACGATTCGCGATTTCATTCCACGCAGGCCGAGCCGCGACACCGCCACCGCCTGGCTCTACCTGGCCCCGGCCGGGCTGCTGCTGGTGGCCGTGCTCGCCTATCCGATCTACCAGATCGTGCTCATCTCGTTCTACGACTACGGGCAGCAGCAGGCCGTCGGCATCGCGCCGCTGGAATTCGTCGGCCTCGGCAATTACCGAGAGCTCCTGGGCGACCGGCAATTCTGGACCGTTGTCGGCAACACCTTCGTCTTCGGCGCGGTGTGCGTGCTCGGTTCGCTCGTCGTCGGCACCGGGTTGGCGGTGCTGGCCACCAGGGTGCGGCCGCTGCCGCGGATGCTGCTGTTCCTCGCCGCGCTCGGCGCGTGGGCCACCCCGGCGATGGCGGGCTCCTACGTCTGGCTGTTCCTGTTCGACACCGATTTCGGCGTCGTGAACGCCGCACTGTCCGGGCTCGGCTTCGGGTCGATGAGCGGGCACTCGTGGACGTTCGGCACCGTCAGCGCGTTCGGAGTCGTTGCGGCCGAGGTGATCTGGTGTTCCTTCCCGTTCGTCATGGTCACCATGTACGCGGGTATCAAGGCGATTCCGGAGGAGGTGCTGGAGGCCGCGGCGCTCGACGGCGCGTCGATGTGGCGCACCGCGTGGTCGGTGATCCTGCCGATACTGCGGCCGCTGCTGCTCATCGCGACGATCCAGTCGATCATCTGGGATTTCAAGGTCTTCACCCAGATCTATGTGATGACCAATGGCGGCGGCGTCGCCGGGCGCAATCTGGTGCTCAACGTCTACGCCTACCAAAAAGCTTTCGCCGGACAGGAATACGGGCTCGGCTCGGCGATCGGCGTCTTGATGACGCTGCTGCTGTTGTCCGTCACCGGCCTGTACATCCGGTCCCAGCGCAGGAGTACCAAATGGGCCTGATATCGACTCGTAAATCGGTGCGGCACAAGCCGAGACGTCTCATCACCGAGGCCGTCACGGTGGTGATCGCCGGCCTGGTGGCCTTCCCGCTCTACTGGATGGTGCTCTCGGCGGTGAAACCTGCGGGCGAGATCCAATCCGCCGACCCGAAACCGTGGACGTTCGCTCCGAGCTGGGACAGCTTCGGCCGGGTGCTCTCGATGAACGGGTTCGGCCGGTACTTCCTCAACAGCCTGCTGGTCGCCGTGGTGGTGGTGACGCTTTCGCTGCTGCTGTCGTTCCTGTCCGCGGTGGCGCTCACCAGATTCCGGTTCCGCGGCCGGACGGTGCTGCTGGTGATGATCCTGGTCGCACAGCTGGTTCCGGTGGAGGCGCTGACGATTCCGCTGTTCTTCCTGATGCGCTCGATCGGCGGCGCCGTGCCCGCGCTGGGGCTCAACGAACTCGGTTCGATCATGCTGGTGGACTTGGTGTTCAGCCTGCCGCTGGCCATCTGGCTGCTGCGTGGATTCGTCGCGGCGGTGCCGGTGGAGCTGGAGGAGGCGGCGAAACTCGACGGGGCGAGCCGACTTCGGTTCACCTGGCAGATCCTGCTGCCGCTGGTGCTGCCCGGGCTGGTGTCGGTGAGCGTGCTCGCGTTCATCCACGCCTGGAACGACTTCCTTTTCGCCAAGACGTTCATCATCTCCAAAACCGAGAATCAGACACTGCCGCAGGCGATCCTGGTCTACTTCAAACCCGAGGACACCGACTGGGGCGCGGTGATGGCGGCATCGACGCTGATGACCATTCCGGCGCTGGTGTTGTTCGTGCTGGTGCAACGAAAGCTGGTGTCCGGCATGGATGGGGCGGTGAAGGGCTGATGCCTGGCTTCGAAACACTGCTCCCCCGTCCGTTTTCGGTGACGCGACGGCCGGGTGACTGCCCGTGGCCGGTCGAACCCGAAATACGCACCGATACAACCCTTCCGGCCGAGGGCTACCGTTTGACGCTCACCCCCGGCGGTATCGCGATCGACGCCGCCGACGCCGCGGGCGAGTACTACGCCCGCCAGACCCTGCGTCAGCTGATCGGCCCGGATGCCTTCCGCGCGGCCGGGATTCGCGACGCCCGACGCACGCTGCCGTGCGGTGTGATCGAGGACCATCCGCGCTTCCGCTGGCGCGGCTGCCTGCTCGATGTGGCGCGCAACTTCCGCACCAAGGCCGAGGTGTTGCGGTTCGTCGACCTTCTCGCCGCGCACAAACTCAACGTGCTGCACCTGCACCTGACCGACGACCAGGGCTGGCGCATCGAGGTACCCGGCCTGCCCCGGCTCACCGAGATCGGTTCGTGGCGGCGCGAATCCATGGTGGGCAGGCACGACGGCCCGCAACGCGACGGCCGCCCGCACGGCGGTTTCTACACCACCGACGACCTGCGCGAGATCGTCGCCTACGCGGCCGAACGGTCCGTCACCGTCGTCCCGGAGATCGATGTGCCGGGCCATGCCCGCGCCGCCCTCGCCGCGTATCCGGAGCTCGGCCCGGAAACCGAAGAGCCGTGGGAGGTTTGGACGTCGTGGGGCATCAGCACTGCCCTGCTGGCGCCCACCGATTACGCGCGGGATTTCTTCCGCCGCGTCTTCGATCATGTGCTCGATATCTTCCCGTCGGAGGTGATCGGCATCGGCGGTGACGAAGTACCAGGTGCGACAATCGAACACGGACTGTTCGTCGCCGATCTCGCGCGGTATCTGGCCGAACGCGGCCGTCGCGCGCTCGGCTGGGACGAGGTGCTCGAGATCGGCGCGCTGCCGCCGATGGTGGTCGGGGCGTGGCAGGACGAGGCCGCCGCCGCCCGCGCCGTGGCCGCCGGTCACGACGTGGTGCTGTGCCCGGAGGACCGAATCTATCTGGACCACCGGCAATCCGACCATCCCGGCGAACCGATCCCGGTCGGGTACCTGCGCACACTCGAGGATATGTACCGCTACGAACCGGGTTTCGACGGCCCGCACATCCTCGGCATCCAGGCCCAGATCTGGAGCGAACACCTCGACACCGTCCGCCGGGTCGATTACGCCGCCTTCCCCCGCCTGTGCGCGGTCGCCGAAACAGCTTGGAGCCCAAAGGATCGCGACTACGAGGAATTCCTCCCCCGCCTACGCGACGAGCACCTGCCGCGCCTCGACGCGCTCGGCGTCGAATATCGCCCACTCACCGGTCCACACCCGTGGCAGACCCGGCCCGATGTCCCGGCCACCGCGCACCGGCCGCGATGAGCGAATGGCCGGGGATGAATCACCGTGCGACCGAAATGATTCGACAATCGCGCGGCGATCGTCGATTATCCCTGTGTGATCATCGGTGCTGGACAGTTCGCAGCGGTGCCGGGCGATATCGCGACGAACGTGGGCCGGATGGCCGCACTGCTCGCCGCGGCCGCCGACACCGGAATCCATTTGGTGGTCTTCGCGGAACTCGCGGTGACCCACTACGACCTCGCGGCCATCGCCGCCGACCCAACGCTCCTGATCGCCGACCACGACGACGCGCGGTTGGATCGCGTCCGAAACGCCTGCCGCGAGTTGGGAATTGCCGCGGTGATCAACGCACCGGCGCAGGCCGTGGACGAATCGGGCCGTACCATAAGCACATTCGTCTACGGACCGGACGGCGGCCTGCTCACCCGCTACGACAAATTGCATATGTTCGAAGAAACCGAGGCCGGCATCTTCGTGACGGGGGCCGCCGACGGCCGATTCGAGCTGGACGGCCTGCGCTTCGCGTTGGCGACCTGTCATGACAACAGCTACCCCGATATCCCGGCCCGGGCGGCCGCCGACGGCTGCCAGGTATACCTGGCCAGCTCGTTCCACGACCTGCCCGAGCGCATCGGCCGCTACGCGCAATTGGCGCGCGACAACAGCCTTTTCGTGGTGCTCGCGAACGGCTTGGGCCCGGGACCATACGGCCCGGCCTGCGGCCGCAGCGGTGCCTGGCTGCCCAGTGGCGAACAGGTGGCCGCGGCCGAGCCGGGCGAGCACGATCAGCTGGTGCGGGCCGAGGTCGTGCTCAGCGGTTCGCGCTGACGTACTCGTCGAGCTCGCGCAGATATGCGTCCAGCCGCGCCGGAGTGAGCCAGGCGGCGCGGAACGAGTTGCGCGCCAACGCGATCAGTCGGTCGAGGTCGAAGCCGGCCTCGGCCAGGCGTAGATAGTTGTCGCTCACGTATGCGCCGAAGTAGGCCGGATCGTCGCTGTTCACGGTGACGGTCAGGCCGCGGGCCAGCAGATCGGCCAGCTCGGCGGACTTCATCTGTTCGGTCACGAAGGAATTCGACACCGGGCAGCAGGTGAGCCCGATTCCCTTGGCCTTGGCCAATTCCACCAGTTCGTCGTCCTCGACGATATTGGTGCCGTGATCGATCCGGTCCACCTCGATTTCCGTGAGCGCCTGCCGGATATGTTCGATGGAATCGGGTTGATCGATATCGCAGTGCATCGTCAGCAGGAAACCCTCGCTCCTGGCCCGTTCGAAAACCGCCGCGAATTTCCGCGGCGGATTGCCGCGTTCGTCGGAATCCAGGCCGACACCCACGATCCAATCCCGGTACGGCAATGCCTCCAGCAACGTCGCCATCGCGTATTCGGCCGAATGATCCCGCAGAAAGCACATGATCAGTTCGGCGGATATCCCGAATTCGCGCCGCGCCCGCACGATGGCCGACCGGTAGCCGCCGATCACGGCGTCGAACGGCACGCCGCGGCCGGTGTGCGCCTGCGGATCGAAGAACATCTCCACATGCCGCACGCCGTTGGTGTGCGCCCGGAGCAGATATTCGTAGGCCAGGTCGTGGAAATCCGGTGCGCGCCGCAGCACCGCCATCGCCGGATAGTAGACCCGCAGGAACGAGGCCAGGTCGTGGAAGCGATAGGCGGCCTTCACCTCCTCGACCGACTTCTCCGGCAGCTCCATCCCGTTGCGCTCGGCGAGCCGGAATTTCAGCTCCGGCTCCAGCGTCCCTTCCAAATGCAGATGCAATTCGGCCTTGGGCAGTCCCCGGACGAATGCGGCGATATCGGTGACCATCCGTCGATCATCCGCCATCACCGGCCTTAAGGTGCGATAACGGTCACCAGATTCAGCAGCGACGTGCCGAATCCGGCCTCGGACGGCTCGGCCGCCTCCGGTCTGCCGACCGCCCGCAAATAGTCGACGACCTCGGTGCGGGTGGCGGTCCAGCCGTGTGCGGGAAACCATTGCGCCGCATCGGATCTGGGTTCGTTGTAGATCAGGCTCGCCCACTCGCCCCCGCCTTCGACCGGGTCCGCGTCCCGCATCGTCGCGTAGGCGTCGTCGGGCAGCGGCTCCATCTGTTCGATGGCGGCGCGGCTGCCGGGCGCACTGGCCGCGACGATGGTTTCGAACAGCTGATCCTGTGCCGCGGGCGTCACGTAGATCAGCAGCCCCTCGACCAGCCAGGCGGTCGGCCGTTCGGCGTCGAAACCGTTGTGCCGCAACGCGGACAGCCAGTCACCGCGCAGGTCGACGGCTACCTCGACGCGGTCGGCGCGCGGCTTGTGCCCCGCTGCGTCGAGCACCTCCCGCTTGAAATCGAGCACCTCGGCCCGATCCAGTTCGTAGACGACCACGCCGTCCGGCCACGGCAGCCGGTAGGCGCGCGAATCGAGGCCCGCCGCCAGGATCACCACCTGGCGGATGCCGTCCGCGCACGCGGCGAGCAGATAATCGTCGAAATATTTGGTGCGCGCGCCCTGATAGTCGGTGAAGTTGCGGCCGAATTCGCTGCCGCGCAACGGATGTTCGCTCGTCTGTTCGGGGGCGCCGTCGATCAACTCGGCCCATTCCCCGCCGACGGCGCGCAGGAATACGTCGGCCAGCGGGTCGACGGCGACCGGTTCCGGCTGCCGGGCGGCCAGCGCCCGGGCGGCGGCGACGAAGAGGGCGGTGGATCCGACGCCGGAATTGATATCCCAGTTGTCTGAGTCGGTACGCATACCGCCCACGCTAACCACCTTCGCCCCCTCGTGACAGCCACCGAGCGTCGCCGCGGCGAATCCGCCACGAATGCGCCGACGTCGCACCGATTCCGCCATCGGGTCCGGCGGCGGCGACCTATGTGTTACGCCGGTATGTTGCCGGGATCGGAAGCCGCAACTACCTTGGCGGTCGGAGCTGTGCATCTCGATCGCTGGACGTTGTCCGGCCCATCTCGCGACGGGAGAATCTCGGTGACACCGGCGAACTGGCTCGATCTCGTCATCCTGGTGGCGAGTGGATTCGCCGGATACCTCGGCTGGCGGCGCGGCGCGATCGGCGCCGCGCTCGGGCTGCTCGGCATCTTCGGCGGCGCCTTCGTCGGCATGGTCGTCGCCAGGGCGCTGCTGCCGCACCTACCCCAGGGAACCTGGCGTTTGCTGACCATGCTCGGGCTGATGATCGCGGTCGTCGCGATCGGGCAGGCCGTCGGCGACCGGTTCGGTCTGCGCCTGAGCGGGCTGGTCCGCGATCACCGCGCACGCACCCTCAACGCGCTTGTCGGCGCCTGCGGTTACGCCGTCGCCGTTCCGCTCATCGTGTGGCTGCTCACCGCATCGCTGATCACCACCGCGCAACCGGCGATCGTCGCCGCGTTCACCGGTTCCCGTGCGGTGCGGGCCGTGGACCAGGCGGCGCCGTACTGGCTGGCCGGGCTGCCGAACGCGCTCGCGAGTCCGCTGCGCGAATCCGGGCTGGTCGACGGTTGGTCGGCGGCCGAGACGCCCCGCTCCGTGCTGTCGCCCGACGGATCGGTGCTGCGCCTGCCCGCGGCCGACCTGCGCGGCAGCGTGCTGCGGGTGCGCGACCTGGCGGCGGGCTGCGGCGTGCGGCAGGCGGGCACCGGATTCGTCATCGGCCAGGAGCGGGTGCTCACCAACGCGCACGTCGTCGCCGGCGCGACCGAGGCGTCGGTGGACACCCCGGCCGGTCCGCTCCCCGCGACCGTCGTCGTATTCGATCCGCTGCGCGATGTCGCCGTGCTCGCGGTGCCCGGCCTCACCGCGCCGCCGGTCGCCATCGCATCCGCACCGCTCGGCCCGGCCGCGGACGCGCTGGTGCTCGGCTATCCGGAGGGCGGGCCCTACACCGCGGCGGCGGCCCGGATCCGGGATCGCGAGATCAGGGATGTGCCCGATATCTACCACGGCGCCACCGCGCCCCGACAGATCTACACCGTGAACGGCGCCATCCGGCAAGGCAATTCGGGCGGGCCCCTCATCGACACCGATGGCCGGGTGCTCGGCGTGGTCTTCGGCGCCGACGACGGCAAGAAAGATATCGGCTACGCGATGAACGTGCACCAGGTCTTGGATCAGTTGGGCGAGAATTGGAAGAGCAGCACACCGGTATCCACCGGGCCGTGCCAGCACTGATGGGTGCTCCCGCATAGGTTTTCGGCTGCTCGCTGGTGCGGCGGATCGCTCAGCGAACCGGATCCATCGCCCACGATCGAGTCGGCGGTACGGTCGCGGTCGACGCCATCGGCGCGATCAATACGCTCCGACTCGACGCGAACGGAAATATCTTCGGGCTCAACGAAACACGGATCAGCGCCGCGACGGCCACGGCCTTCCAGCCCGACGGGCGGTATCTGGTCGCGGCGGGCGGGCAGGACCGCACCCTCAGGGTTCGGCGGTCGCGGTGCAGGCCGATGGGAAGATCCTCGTCGCCGGGCAGGGGGCGAGCGGCGACACCGACGGCCCGAAACATTGGTGCTGCTGCGGTATCTGGGCTGACCGGCAGGACGGTCCGAAAATCGGTTGCGGATCACGATGTGTCCTGGCAGGCTGCCAGCGACCTGTCCTGACGAGTGGAGCAGCCGATGCGCCGATTCTTCGAAACACCCCAAATCCTCTATCGGATGGTGATTTTCGAGGAATTCGACAATTATGCGCACGCTCAATATCGGCGTCATGGCCCATGTGGACGCGGGTAAAACCAGTCTCACCGAACGACTCCTGTTCGACACCGGCGCGATCACCGCGCTCGGCAGTGTCGACGCGGGTACCACACAGACCGATACCGGGGCGATAGAGCGGCAGCGTGGCATCACCGTGCGCTCCGCGGTCACCTCGTTCCGGCTCGGCGAGACTCAGGTGAATGTGATCGACACACCCGGGCATACCGATTTCGTCGCCGAGGTGGATCGCGCGCTGGAACTGCTCGACGCGGCGGTGCTGGTGATCTCGGCGGTCGAGGGCGTGCAGGCGCACACCCGCGTGTTGTTCCGGGTGCTGCGCGAAATGGGTTTGCCCGTACTGATTTTCGTCAACAAGATCGATCGGGCCGGTGCGCGCGATATCGGCCTGCTCGACGATATCCGGACCGGACTCGCCCGGCACGTGCTGCCGCTGACAACCGTGCACGAATCCGGCACCGCACACGCACGGGTGAGATCGAAATCACTGGACGACAAAGCTTTCCAACTGAAAGCCGCGGAAACGCTTGCCGAGCTGGATGATTCGCTACTGTCCAGACTGGTCGACGGTCCCCCACCGACGGCCGCCGAACTCGGCGCGGCAATCGCCGAATTCACCGCTCGCGGCGCGGTGTACCCGGTCTACTTCGGTTCCGCGCTGCACGGCACCGGAATCCGTGAACTCCTGCACGGCATCGAAACCCTGCTGCGGCCGCGGCCGAACGACCCGGCGGCGGCACCGGAGGGCGTGGTCTTCGCGATCGACCGCACCGCGTCCGGCGCGAAAATCGCTTATCTGCGGCTGTTTTCCGGCACTGTGACGGCCCGTCAGCGGATGACGCTGCGGCGGGCCGCCCCGGACGGCGGCGAATACGCGGGGCGCATCACCTCACTCCAGGTCGTCGGCGGCGGAACACGCCTGACGGCGGGCAATATCGGCAAGATCACCGGATGGCCGCGGGTCCGGGTCGGCGATCGACTGGCATCGAACGGCGAACGGGGCAGGCCGGTGGCGCATCTCGCCGAGCCGACGCTGCGCACGGTGGTCCGGCCGCGCACGGGCACGCCGTCCCGGCTGCACCTGGCGCTGCGGCAACTGTCCGAACAGGATCCGCTGCTGCATATCCGCACCGAGGCCGACGGCACGACATCGGTACTGCTGTACGGCGAGATCCAGAAGCAGATCATCGCCGCCACCCTCGCCGACGAATTCGGGATAGCCGCCGAATTCGAGCTCAGCGAACCGGTACACATCGAGCGCGTCACCGGAGTCGGCGCCGCCGCCGAGGTGATGGACCGGCACACGCCGCGGCCGTGCGGATTCTGGGCCACCGTAGGGCTGCGGGTGGAACCGGCCGACGGCATCCGCTTCGACTACGAAACCGAGTTGGGCGCCCTCCCCCGCGCCTTCCACACCGCGATCGAGGAGACCGTGTACGCCATCCTGCGCGCGGGCCCGCACGGCCGCACCGTCACCGACTGCCTCGTCACCCTCACCCACTCGGGTTTCGCACCGCCCGTCAGCACCGCCGCCGATTTCCGCGGCCTCACCCGCATCGTGCTGCTGCGCGCCCTCCACCTGGCGGGCACCCAAATCCTGGAGCCGCACCACGCCTTCGAAACCGAAATCCCCTCGGACGCATTGGCTCCGGTCACCGCGCACCTCACCACCCTGGCGGCGGCCATCACCGAAACCACGCAGCCCACCCCGACGACTTGGCTCGTCCGAGGCACGCTGCCCGCCCGGAATGCCCATGCGGCACAGCAGCTCCTGCCGACACTGACCCGCGGCGAGGCCACCTGGCTGTCCCGCCCGGCCGCCTACAAACCGCTGCCATGAAACCCTGCCCCGGTCGAGCGGGCCACGCACCCTTCGGATTTGGGCAGTGGCAACGGCCCACATGATGCGCGATCGGCCCCCGAATGCGAGGCCGATCAATTCACCTCATCGGGATACGGAACCCAGCTCGATGCCGATGACGCGTGCGGTCAATGCCAGGACACCGTCGCGGTGGCGCTGCCGGGAGACCGTGTCGGTGATCTCGGGGCGCATTCCTGCGAAGATCGCCAGCGCGAGGAATTCGGCATCAGCGTCGGGGTCGACTTCGGAGATCAGGTCCGCGAGCAAGGCGCGCCACGGCGCCCAGGTCTCCGTCTGGCAGCCGTCGGGCAGGGCACGCATCAGCGGCCGCAACTCGACGGCGGTGAGGTCGAATACCGCAGCCACATAAGCCGATATCCGCTCCCCCGGCGGCACGGCTTTGTTCTCGGCGAGGTCGCGCACGGCCGCCCAAGCTCGAGCGGTCCGGTCCTCGAACAGCGCACGAATCAATCCCTCGCGATCGGTGAACCTCCGGAACAGTGTGCCCTTACCGACCCCGGCGGCCGCCGCGATGTCGTCCATCGAGACGTTGTCGCGCTTGTCGTCGCAGATCAGGCGTCCCGCGACGGCGAGGATCGCGCTGCGATTGCGTTCTGCGTCGGCGCGCATACCGGAGACCCTCCAGTTGACAAAAGCGGACTGATAGTCCGTATCATAGCGAAACGCTAAGCGGACCAACGGTCCGCATGAGGAGGAGTTGTTGTGCGCGCGGTTCGCTATCACAAGTACGGGGCCCCTGATGTGCTGCGAGTGGAGGAGGTCGACGATCCGGCGCCGGGTGCGGACGAGGTCCTCGTCCGGGCCGTGGCCACCGGCGTCAACTACTTCGAGGTGCAGGTGCGTGCCGGAGTGGCTCCCGATCCGCTCGGTCAACCGTTGCCGCATACGCCGGGTATCGAGGTGGCCGGGACGGTGGTCGCGGTCGGCGCCGGTGTCGATCCGGATCGGATCGGCGAGCGGGTCGTCGGCACCGTCGGCTCCGGCAGCTATGCCGAACTGGTGGTCGTACCGGCCGCGGCGGCTGTCGCGCTGGACGACCGCATCGGCGAGCACCAGGCGCTCGCACTGCTCGGACAGGGGGCGACGGCGGTCGGGGTCATCGAAACCGCCGAGATCGAACCGGGGGAAACGGTTCTGGTAGAGGCGGCCGGCGGCGGGATCGGAACGCTGTTGGTGCAGTTGGCCAAACGGGCAGGCGCCCGAGTCGTGGCCGGTGCGAGCGGCGCCGCGAAGCGGAAGCTGGCCGCCGAACTCGGCGCCGATATGACCGTCGACTACACCCAGCCGGGCTGGACCGCAGAGGTCGGTCCGGTGTCGGTCGTGCTCGAAACCATCGGCGGGCAGACCGCCCGCGACGCCTACAGCCTGCTCACCGGCCCCCGCGCGCGGATGGTGATCTTCGGCTCGGCCAGTGGCGCTCCGGTCGAAATCACCTCGCGGCAATTGCTTCCGGTAGGTGCGTCACTGATCCCGTTCAGCCTCGGCTACCGCCCGCAACGATGGCCGGAACTGACGCGCCTGGCCGAGGAGTTGACCGTGCGTGGCGAACTCGCCCCCGTCATCGGCGCGGTTCTACCGCTGGCCGAGGCGGCGACCGCGCATCGCGCCTTCGAGGCCCGCACGGCAGTCGGAAAAACGATCCTCACCATCTAAGCTATGCGAAATATGAACAGGCACATCGAGTTCGAGCGACTGCACAATTTCCGTGATCTCGGCGGTTATCGCGCCGGGGACGGGCGGACGGTGCGCTGGGGGCGGCTCTACCGGTCCGATTCGCTCGGCAAGCTGCGCGGCGAGGATTGGGAGCGGTTCCGGGCGCTCGGCGTTCGCACCGTGATCGATCTGCGGTATCCGTGGGAGATCGAGGCCAGGGGGCGGGTGCCGCAGCCGGAACTGTTCACCTACGCCAATCTCAGCATCGAGCACCGGCCATACGACCAGGCCGAAATCGATCCCGAGGTCGATCCGTGGCGCTACCTCGCGGACCGGTTCGCCGAGGTGGCCGCCGACGGCGTGGTCGAGATACGGAAGGTGTTCGAGCTCATCGCCGATGGCGACGGTCCCACCGTCTTCCACTGCGCGGCGGGCAAGGACCGCACCGGCCTGATCGCCGCGCTGGTGCTCACCGCGCTCGACGTCTCCGAGGATCAGATCATCGCCGACTTCGCGCTGACCGATGCGGCGGCACCGCATTTCGTCGCGAACTGGAAGGCGAACAATCCGGGCCGCACCCTGCGCTGGCCGGGATACGGCCGCGCACCGGAGACCGTCATGCGGCTCGTTCTCGAAGACCTCACCGCCACATACGGTTCCGCGGCCGCCTACCTCACCACGACGGTCGGCATCACACCCACCACGATCGAGCGTCTGCGGAACCGGCTGCTCACCAACGAAACTCACCAGCCGAGCAGCTGAGCACGGCCCGTCACCGAGCCGGATATCGGGTTGCCGTCTGCTGGCGAGCGCGAAAATTCCGTGGCGGCACCATCTTCGGCGGTTCTAACCTCGACGACATGCTGGATCAGGCCGTCGCACAGGAACTCGTCGAACAGGTGTCGCCGGGGCAGACCCTGTGCGAGATCGTGCCCCGGACCGGAGGCGACTTGAGTCCGGTCTACGAAATACGCTGCACCGGACCACTTCCGGCGTTCATAGTCAAGGCATACGCGCCGCGGTGGCGGTGGCGGCTCGCCAAAGAGGTGCACGTGTACCGGCTGCTGGCGAGCCGGGGTGTCACCTCGGTTCCTTCGGTGCTGTACGTCGATCGCGAACACGCCCGGCTGGCGCTGACACTGGCTGCCGGACAGCCGTTCTCGGAGATCGGCCGCGAATTCGGCGACACCGCGACATATGCGGTATATCGGCAGCTGGGCGCCGTGCTGTCGGCCATCCACGCCATCGAGCAGGACGGATACGGCTACCTCACCGACCGGATCCTGGATCCGGTGGCGACCAACACCGAATACATGACCCGCCAATTCGACAAGAAGCTGGCCGAATTCAGCGGCGATGCGCGAATCCGCCACCGCATGCGGCAGTACGTGGACGAACGGGCCGGAGTGTTCGCGGCCTGCGATTCGCCCCGCCTGTGCCACAACGACGTTCACGAGGGCAATATGCTCGTCGTCGACGGCCCGGACGGACCCGCGCTCACCGGGCTGATCGATGTGGAGAACGCGACGGCCGCCGACCCGCTGATGGATCTGGCCAAGGCGGATTACTATGCGATGCACCGCGATCCGGTGAAATGGTCCGGTCTGCTCGCGGGTTACGGTCCACTGCCCGCCGATTGGGCCGCCCGGGTGGCCGTCTACCGGCTGTATCACGCGCTGGAGCTGTGGGATTGGTTCGCGAGCATCGGCAAGACGGAGCATCTGGCGGGTATCGCCGCCGATATAGAACAAATGCTTGATCACGGCTGGGACTCGGATGCCGAACGGTGTGGCGAAGTTCGATCGATGATGGGTTCACAGCAATCGCACGGGTAATTCTGCCGGTGTGCACGGATACTCGCGGTTGACTGAACGCGTGCTGATCAACAGCACCAGGCGACGCTCGACCAGAGGAGTTCAGCGTGCATACCTCGGCAACCACCCTGATCCTGCACCCGCTGATGCTCACGCACGTATCGGGTGAACCGGCGAGCCGACGCGGTATGCGTGCCATCAATGCCGACGCGGTCGCCACGCGAACGGATCCGCGGACGGGGCGCACGGCCTTCGCGGTCGCCGACGGCGTCGGCGACCATCTGCTCTCGGCCAGAGCCGCGCGCACCGCGGCGACGGTGGCGGCGGAGGTGGCGGCGCATTCCGGCGCGCATGCGGGAATCCTTGCCGCACAAGAGGAACTGCTGCGCGAGTTCCCGCAGCCGGAGGCCGACAGCGTGCTGGTGGTCGCGGTGCTGCCCGCGACGGGCGGCCCGGACGGACCCAGCGATATCGCCTGGGTCGGCGACTGCCGCGCCTACCGCTGGAACGGCCGGGTGCTGCACCAGATCACCACGGATCACACTGTCGCGGAATACTTCCGCGCCCGCGGGCTCACGGCGGGCCGCCGGATGAACCACCTCGTCACCACCTCGGCCCGCACCGCCCGCCCGGCGACCATCGGCCGAGCGAGCACCGGTTCCAGCCACGGCCGCATCCTGCTCGGCACCGACGGGGTCACCAAGGTCATCCCGATGGCCGAGATCAAAACCGTGCTCGCCAACGCCGTCAACCCGGCCGTCGCCGCGAATATGTTGGTGGACAGCGCATTGCGCGCGGGCGGTACTGACAACGCCACCGCGTACGTCGTGGACTGCCGCTGATCACCATTCGGCGAACGAGCCGTCCCTGCGCTGCCACACCGGATTGCGCCAGCGGTGGCCCGCTGCCCGGCGCACGGCGTCCTCGTCGATCTCGATCCCGAGGCCCGGACCGGACAGCAGCTCGACATAACCGTCGCGGTAGGCGAAAACGGCCGGGTCGACCAGATAGTCGAGCAGGTCGGACCCGGTGTTGTAGTGGATGCCGAGGCTCTGCTCCTGAATGAGCAGATTGGGCGTCGCGAATCCGACCTGCAGGCTGGCGGCCAGCGCGATCGGACCGAGCGGGCAGTGCGGGGCCACCGCGATATCGCGGGTCTCGGCCGCCGCGGCGATGCGGCGGACCTCCGAGATGCCGCCCGCATGCGAAAGATCCGGCTGGACCACCGCGATGCCCTGGTCGAGCACCCGCCGGAAATCCCACCGCGAATACAGCCGCTCCCCCGTGGCGATGGGAATGCTTGTGGCCGAGGCTATTTCGCCGATCCGCTCGCTCACCTCGGGTACCAGCGGTTCCTCGACGAAGAACGGCAGATACGGTTCGAGCAGCGGCAGCACCCGGCGTGCCATCGCGACCGACAGCCTGCCGTGGAAGTCGACGGCGATATCGAATTCGTCGCCGACCGCCGCGCGCACCGCCGCGACCCGCTCGACGATGCCGAGGGTGGCGCGCGGCGTGTCGATGGGTTCCAACTCGGCCGACGCGTTCATCTTGATCGCGGTGAAGCCCTGCTGTTTTCGCTCCACCGCGGCCTCGGCGACCGCGTCCGGCCGGTCGCCGCCGATCCAGCTGTACACCCGGATCCGGTCGCGCACCGCGCCGCCGAGCAGCTGCCACACCGGCACGCCGAGCGCCCTGCCCGCGATATCCCACAACGCCTGATCGATGCCGGCGACCGCGCTGGACAGGATCGGACCGCCCCGGTAGAAACCGCCCTTGGTGAGCGTCTGCCAATGCGCCTCGATGGTCAGCGGATCCCGGCCGACCAGGTAATCGGCCAGTTCGTCGACGGCCGCGGCGACCGTGTGCGCGCGGCCCTCGATCACCGGCTCGCCCCAGCCGACGATGCCCTCGTCGGTGTCGACGCGCAGGAAACACCAGCGCGGCGCGACCAGATACGTGGTGAGCGCGGTGATTTTCATCTGGATTCCTTTCGCACGCTCCAGCCGCCGTCGACGACCAGATTCGCGCCGGTGATGAACGAGGCGTCGTCGGAGGCGAGGAAGGCGACCGCGGCCGCCACCTCCTCCGGCCTGCCGAGCCGGTCCAGCGCGGTGGCCCGCGCCGAGAGTTCGCGGCCGTCGGCGTCCACGTCGTCCCAGACCGGGGTGAGGATCGGCCCGGGCAGAATCGCGTTGAACCGCACCCGTTCCGGGCCGTATTCGACGGCCAGCTGCCGCACCAGCGCGGTGATGCCGCCCTTCGCCGCCGCGTACACCGGATATCCGGGCAGCCCGAATTGCGCGTGCACGCTGGAGATGGCCACGACATTGCCGCGCCGGGCGCGCAGATCGTCGATGAACGTGCGCACGCCGAGGAACAGCGGGGTCAGGTTCACCGCGATACCGTCGTCCCAAGCCCCGGTGGACAGCGCGTGCGCGGGCACGGTCTCCTGACGGGATGCGTTGCTGCACAACAGATCCAGCGGGCCGAACAGGGCGGACACCCGGTCCCGCAACTCAGCCCACGCCGTCTCGTCGGATACGTCGCAGTGCACGAATTCCGCGCGCAGCCCGTCGGCCCTGATCTGCGCGGCGACCTCTTTACCGCCGGGTTCGGCGATATCGGCGATCACCACCGCGGCGCCCTCGGCGGCCAGCCTGCGCGCCGTCGCCGCGCCGATACCCGACGCCGCCCCGGTGACCACCGCGACCCGGTCCGCCAGGCGACCCATCGCGCCCCCTCTCATCGATCGATATCGGCCGCGTCGAGCAGGCCGAATTCCTGTCGGGTCGGCAGACCCTGCCAGTCGCCGACGCCGGCGACCGCGAACGCACCGCAGGTCGCCGCCGAACGCATTCGCGCGCTTATGGATTCGCCGTCCAACAGAGCCGCGAGGTATCCGGCGACGAAGGCGTCGCCCGCACCGACCGGGTCGACGCAGGTGACCGGTACGGCGGGTTGCTCGATCGGTTCGCCGTCCTGCAGCGCGAGCGCGCCATCCGCACCGAGCTTCAGCACCACTTGTGAAGGGCCCAGTGCGGCAAGAGCTTTCGCCATCTCAGCCGGGGCCTGCCGGGGTACGAGCAGCGCGGCTTCCTCCGGTCCGGCGAAGACGATATTCGAGTGGGCCACCAGATCACCGAGTTCCGCCGCCGCGTCGGCGGCCGACCACAGCGCCGCGCGATAGTTGATATCGAGCGAAACCGTGACACCGGCGGTCACGGCCGCATCCATCGCGAAATGAACGGCCGCTCGGGCGGTTTCGCTGAGTGCCGGAGTGATTCCGGTCAGATGCAGCACGCGCGCGGCGGCGATCCGGGCCGGATCGATATCGTCCGGCGATAACCGTGATCCCGCGAAACCCTTGCGGTAGTACGTGACTCGGATCCGGTCGGCGGTTCGGCGCTCGCGCAGCATCAACCCACTCGACACATCGGGCTCGATCCGGCAGGCGGAAATATCAACTCGCTCGGCACGCAGCCGATCCAGCACCATTGTGCCGATGGCGTCCGCGCCGACCCGTCCGATCCAGGCACTCGCATGACCGAGCCTGCTGACTCCGATGGCGACGGTCGCCTCGGCTCCGGCGAAATCCATCCGCATCGCCGCACCGGCAGCCAGCGGCCCCGCTTCGGTCGCGGCGACCACACCGAGCGCTTCTCCCAAGGTAATCAGTTCGGCGCTCACCGTGTTCGGCCTCCAGACCGGTGCAACAATTCGGCAATCACGACAGCCGGTCCCGCAGCTCGGATGCCCTGGCTCGCAGCGCATTCAGGTCGCCGCCGTCGAGCGCGTCGCCGATGAGCGGTGAGCCCATGCCGACCGCTCTCGCCCCGGCGGAGAGATAAGTTCCGGCATCGGCGATTCCAACGCCGCCGGTGGGGACGAGCGGGATTTCGGGTAGCGGCCCGCGCACCGCCTTCAGGTAGTTCGGCCCGAAGGCCGAGGCCGGGAAGACCTTCACCATGGTGGCTCCCGCAACCCAGGCGTGGTGAATTTCGGTGGGAGTCAACGCACCTGGGATCACCGGGACGCCGAGGCGACGGCCCTCCGCGATCACCTCGTCGATGACGGCGGGCGTGATCAGGAAGGCCGCACCGGCATCGACGGCACGTCCGGCATCGGCCGCGGTCAGCACCGTGCCCGCGCCGACCGGGTAGGCGGCCGCGGAACACTCCTTCAACGCGTCGAGTGCACCCGGACTGTTCAGCGTGAATTCGACTGCGGTGATACCCGATTCGTGCAGCGCCGCGGTGACCTCGGCGAAGCGTTTCGCGGTGGCGGCGCGCAGAATCGCGATCACCGGGGTGGTCAGGTCCATCGGTTTACTGAGCATCGGCCACCAATCCTGTGTCGGCGTAAGGGGTTATCGGCAGGCCGGTGCTACCCGGTCGGCAGGTGAACAGTCGTCCGGCCTCCGGTTCGTCGGCGGCGTTCTGTTCCGCGGCGGTGGTGATTACCAGCACGTCCAGGTCTGGTCCGGCGAAGGTGCAGCTGCTCACCTGTGACGGACCGACGTCGACCACCGCGTACGGCCGACCGTCCGGATCGAAGGCGCGCACCTGTCCCGCGCCCCAGACGGCGACCCAGACTCGGCCGTCGGCGTCGACGGTGAGCCCATCGGGATCGCCGTCCGCGAATTCTACGAAAACCCGTCCGTTGCTTAATGTTCCGCTGTCCAGGTCGTAGTCGAATGCCTCGACCCGCCGGGTGGGGCTGTCGGCGTAGTAGAGGGTGCCGCCGTCCGGGCTCCAACCGAGTCCGTTGGATATCGTCACGCCCGTCCGCGACATGCTCACCGTCCCATCGGGATCCAGCCGATAGAGCGTCGCGCTGCCCGTGACCCCGTCCTCGGACATCGAACCAGCGAACACCCGTCCGCACGGATCGACCTTCGCATCGTTCATCCGCCGGATCACGCCGTCATCCGGAAAACGCAGCGGAACAATATCTTTCACAAGACCATCGACAATGCGGCAGATCCGGTCGCCCACCGTAACGAGCAGCGATCCGGACGCACACGGCAGCACCGCGCTCACCGGCCCGTCGAGCCGCAGAGTCTCGACAAGCCGTATATCGGCCCCGTCGAGCACGCCCTGATGAAGCAGCCCTGCTCGAATATCGACCCACAGCAACCGAGAACCGTCCCAGACCGGCCCCTCGCAGAGCCGCCCGGGTGGCGGCGAACATGGTTGTGCACGAAGTACTTTCATATAGCTCCTCGTATCGGCTCAACGGGCACTGGGCGGCGTTTCGAAGTGGAGAACCCCGCGCCGCCCTCGCACCCCGCACCGGAACCGCACATACATTGCACCGTGTGTTCAGTTCGACGACGGGGTGCGACACCACTTCGCGACACCGCCTACGTCGGCAGCCCGACCGCCCGCTCCCCACTGCGCCGCTGCTGGATCACCACCGCGGCCACCAGCAGCGCCCCCTGCGCGACGTTCTGCCAAAACGTATTCACACCAACAACATTCAGCCCGTTATCGAGCGCACCGAGCAGCACCACCGCGAGCAGCGTCCCACCGACGGTCCCCTTGCCGCCCTTGAGCGCACAACCGCCGAGCGCGGCCGCGGTAATCGACTTCAGCTCCAAACCCTCACTGCCGGAGACGGGTTGGCCGGATCCGGTGCGCGCGGTCAGGATGATCCCGGCGATCGCCGCGACGATACCGGCCAGCACGTACACCGCGATCAGATACTTGTTGATGTTGATACCGGACAGCCGGGCCGCGGTGTCGTTTCCGCCGATCGCGTAGATATTGCGGCCCAGGTCGGTGTATTTCAGCAGCACGTGCACGGCCAGCGCGACCACCGCGAGTATCACCACCGGCACCGGTAGCCCGGCGATCTTGCCGCGCGCCAGGAAGATGAATACGTCGTTGTCGAGGACGAAGCCCTGCGCCTTGCCGCCCGAGATCAATTGCGCGACACCCTTGTACGCGGCCAGCGTGGCCAGCGTCGCGATCACCGGATTCACCCGCCCGTACACGATGACCAGTCCGTTTGCCGCGCCGAGCACCACCCCGACGCCGACCGCCGCCAGCATGCCGAGCACGGCGTTGCTCCCACTGGCGGTGAACGCCATCGCGCTGATCACCGAGGCGACACCGGCCTGCGAGCCGACCGAAATATCCAGTGCCCCACAGATGATCACCACCGTCTGCACCACGGCCAGCAGTCCGAATACGGTGACCGCCTCGCCGATTCCGGCCAGGTTCGCCGGATCGAGGTAGCCGTCGTTGAGCCAGGCGAAGATCGCGACGATCACCACCAGCGCGCCGATCAGGCTCAGATTGCCGGTGCCGATGAATCGCAGCACCCGCCGCGGCGTCAGCGCGTTCACGGACCCGACGGGTTCGGCCTTGGTTGTCAACGAAAGTTGTTGCTCGGTCATGGATTTCCTTCGGGTGTCGCGGCGGCCAGATCTCCGGCCATGGCCAGCGCGAGAATGGCCTCCTCGCTGGCCTGGTCGCGCTCCAGCTCGCCGGTGACCCGGCCGTCCTGCATGACGACGATCCGGTCGGCGAGGCCGAGCACTTCGGGCAGTTCCGAGGAGATGACCAGAACCGCCATCCCCGTTTCGGCCAATTCCTCGATGACGTGGTAGATCTCGATCTTGGCGCCGATATCGACGCCGCGGGTCGGCTCGTCGAGGATCAGCACCTTCGGTTTGCGGGCCAGCCAGCGGGCCAGCACCACCTTCTGCTGATTGCCGCCGGACAGTTTGCGCACCTCCTGTTCCACCGACGGCGTGCGGATGCGCAGCGTGTGCACGAATTCGTCGGCCAGCCTGCGCTCCTCGCCGCGGCGCACGAACCGCCAGCGGCGCAGCCGGTCGAGCACGGCCAGCGTGATGTTGTCGCGGACGCCGCGAAACATCAGCAGCGCCTGCGCCTTTCGCTCCTCCGGCGCGTAACCCACACCGGCCCGCACCGCATCTCGCGGCTGGCGCAGCCGCAACCGTTTCCCGTCGACGCGCACCTCACCGGACCGGATCGGCAGGTCACCCGCCAGCGCCCCGGCCAGTTCCGACCGGCCCGCGCCGACCAGCCCGGCCAGTGCGACCACCTCGCCCGCCCGCACCCGCAGGCTCACCTCGCGCACATCGTCGGTGGTGATGCCGTCGACGTCGAGTACGACGCGGCCCGGCTCGGTCTGCTTGCGCGCGAACATGGTCGACAGATCGCGCCCGACCATCATCCGCACGATCTCCCGGTCGCTGGTCGCCGCGGTTTCGCGCACCCCGACCACCGCACCGTCGCGCAACACCGCGACCCGGTCCGCGAGGCGGAAGATCTCCCGCATCCGGTGCGATACGTAGATCACCGCGACCCCGCGTTCGCGCAGCCGGTTGATCAGCGCGAACAGCGATTCGGTCTCGTGGTCGGACAGCGAGGAGGTCGGCTCGTCGAATGCGATCACCCGGGCATCGGTGCTGAGCGCGCGCATGATTTCCACCAATTGCCGTTGTGCCGCAGTGAGTTTCGAGCCGATCGTGTCCGGGTCCAGGTCGCGGCCGAAGCCGAGGCGGGCCAGGTCGGCGCGCATCCGCTCGCGCAGCGCCGCCCGGTCGAGCAGGCGCCCGGCGCGCCGCGGCAGCGCGCCGATGTAGACGTTTTCGGCCACCGAGACGTGCGGGACGATCTCCGGTTCCTGCGCGATCACCCGCACTCCGGCCGCGCGCGCGTCGGCCGGGGTGGCCGGTTCGAAGGGCACACCGTCGAGTTCGAGCCGGCCGCCATCCGGGCGGTGATCGCCGCCGATGATCCGGATGAGGGTGGATTTACCCGCACCGTTCTCCCCGACCAGCGCGGTCACCGCGCCGGCCGGGAATTCCAGGCTCACCTCGCGCAGCGCGGGCACCCCCGCGAAGCTCTTATCCAGACCGGCGACCCGCAATCCGGTCAGCTGCATTGCACGCCCGCCTGCTGCCAGTTCGTCGCATCCACCATCTTGGTCGGCGCGAATGCCTCCTGCGGCATGGCTTTTCCGTTCTTCAGGTAGTCATAGATGGTCTGCACCGACAGCGCGCCGACATCCTTGCCGTTGATGAACAGCGCTGCCTTGAAGCCGGTCGGTTTACCGCCGCGCCATTCCTTGCAGGCCAGGTAGGCGCCGAGGCCGACGCCGAGCACATTGTCCGCGCCGTAGCCCGCGTTCTGGATGGCGGAGACGCCGCCGCTGACGTTTTCGTCGTTGCAGCCCATGACGATCCAGTTCTTCACCGACCGGTTGCCCGCGACGGTGGCCGAGATCTTGTTCTGCGCGTCCGACGGCGTGTTGTCGGTGCCGACCTCGATCACCTTCACATCGACGCCCGCGGCATCGCGAAATGCCTTCTCGTTGGCCTTGACTCGGTCGGTGCAGACGGTGACGTCCTGTTTCCAGGCGTCCACGATCGCCGTCTCCTCCGGCTTCCAGCCGTACTTCTTGAAGTCCTGGCCCGCGCGGGTGCCGACCTCGGTGCCCATCTGGGTGCCGCTGAATCCGACGCGCGGCACCAGGTTCTCCTTGGCGCAGGACGACGGGTCGGGACCGTTGGTGCAGACCTGGTCGTCGGAGGTGAGCAGCGCGACGCCCGCCGCCTTGGTGAGCTGGGCGACCTGCGGGCCCACCGACGGGTCCGGTACGACAACGATTACGCCGCTTGCCTTTTGGTTGATCGCGTTCTGCACCTCGGTGACCGCCTTGTTCGCGTCGTTGCCGAGATTCACCACCTTCAGGTCGACGCCGAGTTCGGCCGCCTTGGCCTTGGCGCCGTCGGCCTCGCCGATGAAGTACTCCTGGTCGCCCTGCTTCTGGGCGTACACGAGGCTGATCTTGCCGGTGGTGTGCTGCGGCCCGGTGGACGGACCGCCCGAATCCTTGCCCGATGAGCAGCCGGTGGCGGCCAGCACCAGCGACACTCCGCAGATGGCCGCGCTGGTCCAACGCCGTCGGTGGGTCCAGGACATGACGTGCTCCTCATCGTTCTCGCCGGGCAAACAGGGTGTGTTCACCTGTTCCGCTGACCGCGGCCTCCGGCGCATTGCAGTGACGTGGGTTACATTATGACTTCGGATAACCCTTGTAAATACTCTTGGGAGAAATACGCTCGGTAGCGTTCTCGAGGATCAGCGGAAGGAGTTGGCCGGACCGTGTACCAGCTGACCGCGCGGGATATCAGAAGGCGGAACAGGTTCAGCGTGCTGCAGGCGGTGTACGCCGCCGACGGGCACACCAGCAGGCAGGAGATCACCAGGACCACCGGGCTCTCGTTCGCGACGGTCGGCAATATGATCGCCGAACTGCTCGACGTCGGGATGCTCGCCGAACTCGGCCACGACGCGGCGGGCGTCGGCAGGCCGCGCGCCCGGCTGGCCATCAATCCGGACCGCGGCACACTGCTCGGCGTCGACATCGCCGAAACCGCAATCCATTTCGACCTCTACGACCTCGCGATGTCGGTGCTGCGCTCGGTCGAGATCCCGATCGATCCGGCCGCGACTCGACCCGAGGATGTCGCCGACCTGATCGCGCGCGGCACTGCCGAACTCACCGCCACCGAGGCGGACCGGGTGCTCGGCATCGGACTCAGCGTGCCGGGCCTGGTGGAGCCCGAGGGCGGCGTCTCGGTATTCTCGCCGTACTGGCACTGGCGCAATGTCCCGTTCAAAACGCTACTGGAGCAACGGGTTTCGCATCCGCTGTATCTGGACAATCCGCTCAAGGCGAGCACGGCGGCGCAGCTGTGGTTCGGCGCCGGCCGCGATGTGGACGACCTGATCGTCGTCACGCTGCGCGCGGGTGTCGGCATCGGCGTCGTCATCGACGGCAGGCTCTATCGCGGCGTCACCAACAGCGCGGGCGAATGGGGACATACCAACCTGATCCTCGATGGGCGCGAATGCCGTTGCGGCAGAAAAGGTTGCGTCGAGGCATACGTCGGCGCGCCGGGTATCGTGCGTACCCTGCGCGAGGTGGCGCCGTCCAGCCCGCTGCTCGACCGCGACGACGCGCTGACCATCGCGGCCATCGCCGCGGCGGCGGCGCGCGAGGACGCGGTGGCGGGCGAGGTGATCGAGCGAACCGGCGAATACCTGGGCGCGGCCGTCGCGAATCTGGTGAACCTGTTCAACCCGCGCACCATGGTGTTCGGCGATCTCGTCGCGAATCAGCTCGGCGAGCCGCTGCTGGCGGCGACCCGCCGGGCCGCCGCCCGGCACGCCATGACCGATCCGTTCGCGGCGGTCACCATGCAGCTGTGCACCCTGCCGCACAACCCGGCCAGCCTCGGCGCGGCGACCTTCGCGCTGGAGGGTTTCCTGGCCGACCGGGAAACCTTCGGATCGATCGCGTCCTGGCGGGCGACCCGCGCCACGACCTGACCCCGTATCGATAAAACGATGTGCCGCACCGAAATTCATCGCACGGTATTCCCATAACAGGGAATCCGGCCTGCGTCGCGTCGTGGCTAGGGTTGGTCGCGACACGATACGGCAACGGGTGGGACCACATGACCGAATTGACCGAACAGGTCGAGAAGCTGGCACGCGAGTTCGCGGAAAGTGGTGCGACAGCGGGAACATTGGAGCTGCACAGCGGTATGGGCGTCAGCTACCGCGACGTGGTCGGCGCGTTGGCTCCGGTGCTGCCGGACACCTCGGCCATCTCGGCGACGGTGCGTGCCGAACTGGGCGCGGGTTCGAACGATATGGTGCAGATGCGGCTGCGGTTGTCCGGCGATAGCTACGAGTTCCAATACCGTTGCCAGACACCACATTCCGACAACGAATTCGGGTGGGACTTCGCCAGGCAGCTGATCTTCGACCCCGCTTACCGCTATCCAGGTCATGCCATTCCGATCCCGAGCACCGACGCCGCCCCCGACGACCGGCCCACCGATCCGGAGTTGGTCGCGACCGTGGCCGGCCTGGTCCGCGAGTACGTGGAGCTGCGCACTCGGCAATCGGGCAGCGCACCGCGGCTGGGCACCGGGAACACCGAAGCGGAGATCGCCGCGGCCGAGGCGCGGATCGGTTTGCGACTGCCGGAGGACCTGCGCGCGCTTTATCGGGTGGTGAGCCACGAATACGACGACAGGGGTCTGCTGACATTCACCGCGCTGCTGCCATTGGCTGCCGTCGCCACGGCCCACCTGAACGACGACGCCGAAACGGCAGGCGTGGATTACGGTTACGGCACCATCGGGGCCTGGAAGGATTCACTGTTCGCCGGGTTCGATCACACCGTATTCGAATCCTGGCCGCACGGTGTGGTGCGTCGGATCTCGCGCAGCCCGAAGTGGGTGATCATCGGCACCAGCGATCGCGATGTGACGGCCGTCGACCTCGCCCCCGGTCCGATGGGCGTATCCGGGCAGGTGATCAAGTTCGAACCCGACGGGTGGTACCCCGCCTCTCGGCAGGACGAATCCGTTCTCGCGGTGCTGCGGCGGACGGTCGAATCGCTGCGCCCCGGCGGGCCGGAGGTGGAGTACTTCGACCACACATACCATCGGCGACATGAGGCGTACCTGCGCGCGGGCGAATCGGTTGCCGGGCTTCCCGATCCGACCGCCGTGCAGGATCTCGCGATCGATGGCGACTCGTTCGACGCCGCCGAACTGACGTCGCTGCCCCTACTGCGGGCGCTGCGATTGCGCGTCGAATCCGTGCGGTCGTCCGTACCGCACACGATTCCGCTGGAACGGGTTGTCATGCACGGGTCGCGCATCGAGTTGGAGCCGCTGGCGGGCCACCCGGCCCTGTGGGACATCACCCTCTCCGGAGCGGCGGAGCCGGTGCGCATCGGCCCACTGGCGACATTGCCGTCGCTGCAACGCCTGGACATCTCGAAAATCGAGGTCTGCGACCTCGAGGCGGTCGCCGCACTGCCCGCCTTGCGGATGCTGGTGGCGACCGCGCCGCAGTGGCGGCTGTTGCGCGATCGGGGCGCGGTGCCCGCCGGACTCGCTGCCGCCGAGCTGGCGGGCGACGCCGCCTTCGACGACGAAATCGCCTGGGCCGCAGGCTTCGGCGTCGACCCCGCCACCGCATCGCTGCCGGTCGTGCGTGGCGCCCTGACGAATGTGCTGCGGCGCACCGAGCCGTTCGACTACGACGCGCACATGCGCGAACTGATGAACCGCATGGGACATCACCCGCAGGCCTGAGTGCCGGAACCTCGCGCGCCGGAACATCGCGCGCGGGGTATCTTGCGACGATGAACGATCGGGGCCGGATACGACGGCAATCCAGGCGCACGGCGGCAGCTGCCGCTCTGACGACAGTCGCCGGGCTGGTTTGTGCCGCCCCGGCCGGAGCCGCACCCGGCACGGAGCCGCCGGGCGCGGCGCCGACAGCCGCCGGGTTCTACGATCCGCCCGCGAATCTCGTTGCGGGCGAACATGGATCGATCATCTGGTCACGCCCCCTCAGCAGTGATCCGGCGCTGCCGGGTGCGCGAAACTACCTGGTGCTGTATCGATCCGTGGACGCGCAGGGCCGGACGGTCGCGGTGTCCGGCACCGTCGCGGTGCCGGAAGGCGTTGCGCCGGAGGGCGGTTGGCCGCTGATCTCCTGGGCGCACGGCACCACCGGGGTCGCCGATGTCTGCGCGCCGTCGCGCGATACCGGACCCGACTTTCCGTCCCACGATTACACCGCGCCGGTGCGCCGGACCCTGGCGCGCTGGATCGCCGCCGGATATGCCGTAGCCCAAACGGACTATCAGGGGCTGGGCACTCCCGGACCGCACGGCTACCTGATCGGCGAGACCGAACAGCGCGCGGTCGCCGATATGGCCGCCGCCGCAAGGCAACTCGACCCGAATATCGGCGACCGCTGGGTCGCCATGGGGCATTCGCAGGGCGGGCAGGCCGCCATCTTCACCGATGCCCGTGCCCAGCAATGGGTTCCGGGGATGCACCTGCTCGGCGCGGTGGCACTGGCGCCGGCATCACATATCGGGCTCGGTATGCGGGCGAGCCAATTGGCCACCGCCACCGGCAGTTCCGGCGCGCTCGGCGCGCTCGCGGGCGGCGGCGCGACACCGTTCGTTCCGCTGTTCGTGCGCGGCGCGCAGACCGTCGCCGACCTCGACCCCGGCCGCTTCCTCACCCCGCGCGCCCAGGCGCTGCTGCCGCTCGCCGACCGCGGCTGCGTCGGGCAGTTGCGCGAACCGGACGAGTGGGGCAGGCTGCCGGGCGGCGAGGTGTTCGCCCCGGATGCCGATATGTCCGGTCTGCTCCGAGTGCTCGATGAAAACGACCCTGGCTCACTGACATTCGACCTTCCAGCGCTCGTGCTCCAGGGCCGGGCCGACACCGTCGTCTTCCCGGTGGGCACCGACGCCATGGTGGCGCAACTGAAGGCCACCGGGCAGCCCGTCGAATACCGCACCTATCCGGGCGTCGACCACCGCGGCGTCGTCGATGCCTCCTTCGACGACGCCCTGGCCTGGGTGAACGCCCGCTTCACCAGGTGACCGGCAGGCGGCGCAGCCCGAAGATATTGCCCTCGCGTACCGGCACCTCGGCGGGCGAGCACGCCAGCGCCAGCGTCGGGAACCGGGATACCAAGGCGGGCAACGCGACCCGCATCTCCACCCGGGCCAGCTGCTGCCCGAGGCACTGATGCGGGCCGTGACCGAAGGCGAGGTGCCCGACGGGCCGCCTGCGCAGGTCGAGGGTGTCGGGATCCGGGAAGCGATTCGGGTCGCGGTTGGCGGCGTTGTATGACAGCGCGACGGACTCCCCCGCCTTGATCAGCTGCCCGTTCAGCTCGACGTCCACCAGCGCGGCGCGCACGCTGGTGTGCACGATCGTCAGGTAGCGCAGCAGCTCCTCCACCGCGGCGTCGGCGATATCGGGTTCGGCGCGCAACAGCGCGAGCTGGTCCGGATTCTCCAGCAGCGCGAAGGTGCTCAGCGCGATCATGCTTCGGGTGGTGTCCAGCCCGGCGCCGAGCAGGAACGTTCCGATGCCGCCGAGCTCGGCATCGGTCAGCTCCTGTGCGGCCAGCTCGCTCAGCACATCGTCGGTGGGTGCGGCCCGCTTGGCGGCCACCAACTCCTCGATGTAGGCGGCCAACTGGTTCCAGGCCGCGCCCATCGCCTCGAACGACTCCGGTTCGACCACCGCGCTCACCTGCTCCTGGAAGAAGTCCTGATCCGCGACGGGCACGCCCAGCAGCTCGCAGATCGTCAGCGCGGGCACCGGCTGAGCGAAGGCGGACACCAAATCGATAGGCGGACCGTGCTTTTCCATGGCATCCAGATATTCGGTGCTGATCTGCTCGATCCGGTCGGTGAGCAATCGCATCCGGCGGACGGTGAACTTCATCGCCAGCATGCGCCGCAACCGGGTGTGCTCCGGCGCGTCCATTCCGCCGAAATCGCCCGGCGGGGCGGGGGCCTGCGAAAGGTCGACGTCGTGCAGCGGGTCGTGCAACAGCTCGTACCGGGCGCTGAACCGCGCATCCGCCTCCACGGCCCGCACCACCTCGTGACCGGTGGCCAGCCAGCCCAGGTGGCCGTCCGGGAAGCGCATCCGGGTCAGCGTTGCGCGTTCACGGATCCCGGCCAGCCCCTCGGGTGGATCGAATGGGTGGTCCGCGCGCCGGGAAACCGGCAATTCGATTGCGTCGGTGGATGATTCGGTCATTTCGCAGTCCTTTCGCGGTTGGTCACACCACGCTAGGAATCGTTCATTTCCACAGCAAGTTCGTCGATTGCAAATCTCCAGGTGGCAGCGCTTTTTCCGGAATATCGGTGCAATGATGTTGTCGGTTAACGCAATTCAGCCCGGAAATTGTTGCAATGAGTCGCCGTTGAATGCCACTCTTGTCCCGAAGGACAGGAGCAACATATGCCGGGACGCCGCCTCGCCTATGCCGACCGCAGACAGATCAGCGCGGGCCTCGCGCGGGGACTCAGCTATGCCGAGATCGCCCGTCGGATCGATCGGCCGACCTCGACCGTGACCAGGGAGGTCACCCGCAACGGCGGGCCGGGGAGCTACCGCGCGGAACCGGCGCAGCGGGCCACCGGTCAGCGCGCCCGCCGCCGCGCGCCGCACCCCGAGACCCGGCACCCGGACCCGGCCGAGCAGTACGACGCGATATCCGTACTGGCGACCGAACTTTCCACCCGCCTGATGCGAATGGGCCTGCCGCGCATGGCGTCCCGCGTATTCGCCTGGCTCTGCGTCGCCGATGCCGACAGCGTCACCGCCGCCGAACTCGCCGCGGCGCTGCGGGTTACGCCCGCGTCCATCTCGAAGGCGGTGGGCTACCTCACGGATGTCGGCCTGCTACTGCGCGAACGCGACGGCCGCCGCGACCGCTACCGCATCGGCGACCACGTATGGATGCGGGTCGGTCTGATCAATTCGAATACCGACCAGGCCTTCATCGCCGCCGCCCGCCGGGGCGCCGCCGCACTCGGCGCCGACACTCCCGCCGGGGCCAGGCTGGCGGAGCTCGCATGGTCGCTCGGGGAGCTCTACCGCACCCATCCGTGCCCGGAATGCGGTACGCCGCTGACGATTCCGGATCTCTTCGGCGTCAATGCCGGAATCGTCGCCGCCGCGCCGGACGGACCGGCGAGATAAACGCTGGGGCCGGTGACTATTTCGACGCGATCGCGCCGAAGAACGCTGTCTACCAGTCGATCAGGCCGAGTTCGTGCAGTTTGCGGAAGACGAGCATCGATCCCGGCGCGACATGATCCATCCCGGCGTATTCGCCGCCGGTGAAGTAGCGCAGTTCGGCGATCTCGGCCGACGGCCGCGGATCGCCGTCGAGTTCGGCGGTGAAACAGGTCATGTGCAGCTGTGTTCCCGGCGCGTGCCCGTATGCCTGCGCCTCGAATACACCGAGCCGGTCGAAGGCGAGGATGCCGACGCCGAGTTCCTCCCGCACCTCGCGACGCAGGGCGAGCTCCGGGGTCTCACCCGCATCGATCTTGCCACCCGCCATATAGAACACCGGCTTGCCGATCGACCGGGCCTGCAGCAGCCTGCGGTTTCGGACATGCGCCAACGCAGCTGTTCGGATCACCGGACCACCCTACGCGAGCCGGTTACCCGGCCCGCAACACCAATACCGTGATCTCGCTCGGCGCGAAGACGCGCAACTGCGGACCCCAGAAGCCGGTGCCGCGACTGGTGTAGAGCTGGGTGTGCGCGCCGTGTCTGCTCAGGCCGGCGAGCACCGGCTGCTCCAGCCGGACCAGATAGTGGAACGGCCAGATCTGACCGCCGTGCGTATGCCCCGAGATCTGTAGCGCCACACCGGCTTTCGCGGCATCGGCGACCTGGCGCGGCTGATGGGCGAGCAGTACGACGGGTGCGTCCGGATCGGCGCCGTCCAGCGCGGCGGGCAGGTCGGGCCCGTGCCCGGCCAACGCGATACCGGTCGGGTCGTCGATTCCGGCGATCACCAGGCGGTCCGCACCGCGCACGATCGTCTCGTGCCGATTGCGCAGCGGCTGCCAGCCGAGTCCGGCCATATGCTCGATCCAGCCCGGCGCGTCACCGAAATATTCGTGATTGCCAGTGATGTAGAACCGGCCGAGCGGGGCGTCCACCTTGCCGAGCGGATCCACCTGCGGATGCCGCCGCGCCACCGAGCCGTCCGCGAGATCGCCCGCGTGACAGGCGATATCGGGCCGCTGCTCGTTCACCAGCGCGACGACCCGCTCCGACCAGCGCAACCGGTTCAGCGCGGCGAAATGGGTATCGGTGAGCACCACGAGCCGCAATCCGTCGAAGGCCGGGCCGAGCCGCGGGATGGCCACCTCCAGCGTGCGCACCCGCGGCACCCGCCGCGCCTCGTAGACACCCCAGCCGACCAGCACCGCCGAGACCGCGAACACACCGGCCGCGACGATCCGAGACCGCATCGGGTCGGCGACGCCGCCCACCGCGAGCGCGAGCCCGGCGACGTTACCTATTACCGACCAGGTGAACACCACCCACAGCACGCCGAGCAACGTGTCACCGAGCACCGACGCCGCATCCGACTGCGCGGGCCCGTGCCCGAGATACATCGCGGCGGGCAAGGCGAGCACCGCGGCGACGAACAGCGCGGATCCGGCGAACAGCAGCGGTCCGGACGCGATCGCGCCGATCAGCGTCCACCAGGGCAGCGCGCACAACAGCGCGGGAATCGCCAGGAACAACACCAGGCGTGGCACATACTTCACCGAACGTCATCCTCTGTGGTCGGAACCTCCGACGATACGCGACCGGCGGTCGAGCTGAACCAAGGGTTGTCCCGGAGTCGGGGCTCAGGGCTGAAACCCGATGCGCGCGAAGGCGCACGAAAGCGACGATGGTGGCTCACCCATATCCGTGATGGAAGGACGAGCAGCACGATGCGGAAGATCACCATCGCCGTCACCGCCGCCGCCACCGTGCTGGCCGGTGCGGCGGGCTGCGCACCGGATCCGGGGCGGGAGGATCCGACACCGCCGCGCGGCGATATCGTGTCGAGCACGCCGGTCGCGCAGTTCAATGCCGAGGAGACCGGCGCATTCCTGGCGCAGGCGAAATTCGGCACGCCGGTCCGCAACGGCGTCGATGCCTTCCGCGTCGACTACCGGACGATCACGCCCGACGGTAAACCGACCACGGCCTCCGGGCTGGTGGTGCTGCCGCGGACCGAAACGCCGCGGCTGCGGCTGGTCGGCTTCGAGCACGGAACCATGTTCAACCGCGGCGACGCGCCGTCGGTCGATCAGGGCGCGCACCCGGACAAGGCGCGGACCATCATGTTCGCCGCCGCCGGATACGCGGCGGTGGCGCCGGACTATCTCGGCCTCGGCGACGGCCCCGGCTTCCACCCCTATACCCACGCACCCTCCGAGGTCAGCGCCTCGGCCGATCTGTTGCGCGCCGCGCGAACCCTTGCGGCGCAACAACATCGGGAGATCGAACCGGATGTGCTGGTCACCGGGTTCTCCCAAGGCGGTGAGGCCGCAACCGGTTTGGGCAAGGCGCTGCAGGCCGGGCAGGTGCTGGGATTCGGGCTGGCCGCGCTGGCTCCGGTGAGCGGACCGTACGACGTGCAGCACGTCGAGACGCCCGCCGGTCTCGACGGCCGGGTGACCCCCGCCGTCGCGACCATCTACTTCGCCTACTGGATCACCTCGATGAACCGCATCCACCACCTGTACGACCAACCGGCGCAAGCCTTCCAGCAGCCGTACGCCGATACGGTCGAGCAACTCTTCGACGGTGCGCACACCGACGCCCAGATCGCCACCGGCCTGCCGGGCCGGCCGGATCAGCTGCTGACACCCGAATTCCTGGCCAGGGCAAAGGATCCCACCGGTTCCGTGCTCGCGGCCATGCGCGACAGCGACGGCACCTGCGACTGGACACCGCGGGTTCCGGTGCGGCTCTACGCCGCGACGGGTGATCACAATGTGCCGTACCAGAATTCGGAAAGCTGCCTGCGGGCGCTGAATTCGGACAAGGCGACGCTCACCGATCTGGGCGAGGTGGACCACAACACCAGCGCACGGCTGGCCATGCCGCGGATCCTCGACTGGTTCCAGCAGGTCGTCCCGGCCGGCTGAGGCCGAATCCGGTTAGGCCCTGTGTCGAAGTCCGGCCGGACGCATCCGTAGCCCAGCTCGTCGCCTGGCAAGGTTCGCGTTCAGCACGGGCGCCAGTCCGTCTACCGGGACGATTGCCCGCACTGATACGTCGATATCGTCGGTGGACGGCGGTTGCTTCCAGACACCCCAATACGCGTTGGTGACATTCTGCGATTTCTCGTCGGGACGGCCCGCGGCGTTGCCATACACGTAGGCGGACAACCCGACGGATGTGTCCCGGTTCGGGCCGAGCGGACCATTGTCGCGGTACCAAGTGCGCGACGTGGGCATGCGATCAGCGAGCGTGGCAGCACGGTTCCCTCTGCCGAGTTACATGCCCGGTGCGCCGCTCATAGCTCCCCGAGCAGATGCCCGCCCTTGGATCGTGGAATTACGTGGTCGGCAGTCCAGCTCATCGGGTCCGTTGCCGGTAGCGTCGTGTCGATCGGTTGCCCCAGCGCACTTGGCTTTCTCGCCTGAGCTTGGCTGTGGCGCGTCGGTAGGCCGATAGTCGAGTCCTTTGCTTTCGCCCACGTCTCACCCTCGATCTGTTGTGTCACTGGGTGGTACACGTCGCTGTTGAAGGCTGCGCGTAGGGCTGTAGCCTCAGGTCGAATAGTTGTTCAGTTCGAAGCGTTATGGAGCTGCGAAATGATTAACCGTAGCGCTGTCACCCTCGGCTTTGCGGCCGTAATCGGGGTTGCCATGGTCGTGACGGCAGCCGATACGAATGCGATCGCATCGGATTCTGCTGGAACTGTGCAATGCTCGGCCGCTACGGTCGGGCTGAAGAATTCTTGCCCCGGCGATTATTGGTACCGTGCCAGCTATAACAATTTTGTGGACTGTGTGAATGATGGCGTTGCAGGCCAAGCACAGGGCCTGTGGAGAGCTTTCTGCTGCCAGAATTTTAACGTTGGTCCGCCCTGGAGTTTATACGTGCTTTGGAATGCGTGACCAGCACACTTTTAAGATACGTGCCGCAGTTTCCGCGTGGCGGATGCGATGATTTACTCTTTTGCTTGGATGACACATCCGCCCCGTTTCTTCCTCGGGCGCTCCTGAATTCCTGCTCTGCGGAGCCGCTTAGCGCTTGGAGGATGGAATCTTGTACCCCTTCCCCGCCGGTTCCCCCAAACTACAGGGTAGTGCTCGCGGCGAACAACAGTGGTCGTTTCGATTGAAAGTCGAGCAGCCTCATGTGGGAGCGCCATATACGAGCTGGTGGCGGACCTTTTCGGCAGTGGGGACGAATCCGAGTTGAATCACCGGGGTCTGGCCTGAAAGATTAGTGCTAGCAAGCTATTTCAGCGCCGGAACCAATCCGCATCAACCCATATTTGGCATGTGGGCGTGAAACCGGCCGGTCCACCGAAGGAGCACCAAATGCGCAACCGCACATTGTCCCTCACCCTCCTCGCAGCGCCAATTACTGCGGCATCCCTGCTCATTCTCACGCCGGCTACTGCCCACGCGAACGCCGAGACCGTCGAATGCAATACCAGCCTCACCCCCTACGGAAGCCCCTACGGAAGCCTTGTGACCGGCACCGGCTGTACTCTCAACGGAAATGCGAGCCCAGGACTGCTGACCAACATCAAGGTTAAAGGCTTGGGCCTCGAACTCGACTGCCAAATGGGGGCCCTTCAGAATGGTTCTCTGGCCGGTTCCGGATGCCGCCAACTCTGACCGAGTAGGCAACTGCGGGCTGTGCGCACAGCCTGACAACGCCTAGTACCGGCTGTTATGCTTATTCCCGGCACGGCGGCGGGAATAAGCAGAACATGTTCTGGCCAGCTGTAATTGAAATTACTCAGGGATCGGATGGTCGCGCTGGTAGGAGAATTTTATGGTAGATGCCGAATCGAGTTATTGCGGATAATGGCGTGTGGCAGCGCAAAGTGTGGAGCCGTGTTCGACGAGCGTTGCTACACCGGAAGGGAACGATATCAGCGTTCGTGACGATCAATCCAGGGATGATTCAGGGCAGAATCGGTCCTACTCCGGTCGGCGCAGAATGTGTCGTGCGACATAAGCCAAACCTCGGGCATAGGCGTTCGCTCGACGCGGGCGAACGACACATACTCGGCAATACCGGATGTTCTGCGGCGGAGCGGATCCTCCTAACCGAACGAGCGACCAGCGGCATTTCAGGATGTTCGCAAATTCGCGTGCGGAGTAGTTCGCCAGTGGTCGATCGGCCTGACCGGTGGTCGTGGTCGAGCGCCGGCCCACGATTAAATCCGTTGCGGTGGCGAGTATTTCATAGCACTGGCGGACCTTGACCTCAACCGCAGTTGAGGCCGGACTCTGATGGCATGATCTACACAGAGTCCGAGTATCGGTATCTGATCGACCAGGCGTAGGGCCGGTTGGCGACAATTGGCCCCGTAGGGGCACCCCAAGTACACCCGGTCGCATTCTGGGTGGACAAGCACAACGGAACGATCGACATCGGCGGTCCTGACCTCGCCAATTCCCAGAAGTATCGCAACATCCAGGCCGATGCCAGGGTATCTCTGGTCGTCGACGACGCCGCGCCACATCCGGTCGGGCCCGGAGGCCAACGGGGACGCGGCCTCGAGATCCGCGCGGTATCGTCGAAATCCTGTGGAGCGATAGACCGTTGCTGGAAGAATTCAGCAACGACGTCCTTCGGCTACATCCTTGTCGAGTTGTGGCCTGGAACATCGACTGGCCAGGGCGTAACAACCGAAATGTCTCCTCTCTCAGCCGCGCTTGACGCTCGCTCATCGGCGTGATGTCCACTGCCGGGGCCGTCCGGCTGCCCGAGATGATCTCGGCCCGTTGATCTTCCGGCGAGCATTGCGGCCGCGTCGAACCGCGCGTCATGCGGCTACTTACCGGACGTTCGCAATGATCGACCCGGGGTCGTGCCAGCGCGGGCCCACAGGCGGCGGAAGCGCTCGCTGCCCATCGCCAAATCGCCGACAAGCGAGGCCAGCCGGGAGTCCTCGGGTATTTGCCGGCCGCGAGACGCACTTCCTCCGGCGCGTCGTTTTAGTTCAGCTCGATGATTTCGCGGAACGGGGTCGACTGCGGCGGTTGTGATCTCACCGCGTGCCGAGTTGCCGAATCAGGCGGGTGCGTCGGTGGCGGGCGTACCCGATGCCGAGGCCTTTACCGACCAAGCCGCCCGACAGGACTGCTGTGACACCGCCGACGATAATGCCGAGGATGGAGCCGGATCCGGGCGGGTGGAGCCCGGCCAGCAGCGTGAGCGGATAACCCAGGCCCGCGAGCGCGGCTACGACAGTGCCGGTGCCGCAACCGCATTCGCGTCCCAGCCGATCGATCTCGGCGTGCATGTCCTTGTTCGGCGTGGCCTCACTCAATGGGAGAGTCCGTCGACTCGGCGCCCAGGCAGTCGGGCGGGAAGTTGGCGATGATGTAGTCCCAGGCGGCCTTGGCCTCGTCGAAGACGAAGCTGGGTTCGCCGGTCAGATAGATATCCGGGACCAGCCACCAGCTCCACCAACTGTTCTGCCTGGAGGAGTACATGATTCGGTTGACGCCGTCGGTATGGCAGAGCCCGAAGTAATGGCCGAGTTCGTGGATCGGCACGTACTTCCAGATCTGGTTGGGCCGGTTGTCGATGAATGTCGCACCGGAGGTGATGCTTCCCGGCAGTCCGCAAGCCGTGCGCTCCAGCGTGGCCGTCAAACCGCGCAGGCCATCGGTGTAGCGGAAGATGCCGACCACCACCGGATGACACAGTTGATGATCCGCCCCGGGGCGATCCACCGTCTTATCGATGCGCCCGATTTTATCGATCAGGAATCTGGCCAGCGCGCTGTTGGCGTCCGCGGTGTCGAAGCCGTGCTGGACGATGTGGCCCGCCGAGGTGACCGGTACCCGGTCGGTGTTGAAGCTCATCATCAATCCGAGTTCACGGCCCTTCTCCTCGGCGGTGCTCACCCGTTCATCGAGAGCGCCGTCACGCATCGGCAGCACGATGAACGGCGGTCCCTGCTGTCCACGCGAGGAAAGGTAGGTGTCGAGTTCATCTTCGGAGATCGGATTATCGAATTCCCCTCCGCCACCGCCACCGACGACGACTTCTTTCTTCAACGTTTTGTAGCTCTTGCGATTCCAGAAACCTTCGTCGAATTCGAAGCCGCACAGTGCACGCAGATTGATGGCGCCGGTTTCATGCAGCACAACCAGATTTGGCGCCGCGGGATCTGTTGGCGAGGGCGCCTCGGAGTCGAGCACCGTGCGGTATGCCGTTGCGTCCATGCGCAGGCCGAACGCGCCGTGGTCGAGCCGAATGGCTTCCTCGATCTGCTCGAGCGTCGTGCCCGAGTACTTCTTCTCCAGCAGTCCGCGGACATAGTTCCGCAGTCGCCAGCGGTTGATCTCCTCGATGATGTAGGCGATGGTGTCGCCGAGGAATATGATGCGGCCCAACCCGATCGCTCCGAGAACGATCCCGATCCCGATTTGGAGCAGCCCGTCGAGGATGCGCCGCCAGTCGAGGGTGAATATCCCCGCGACGACGTCCCACAGACCGCTCGCGAGGTCTTTGATGATGCCCCAGACGACCGCGACCAGCTTGCATACGGTCCGGGTGACCCACTTGCCGACCTTCACGATCACCCACCGGATCACCTTCACGAAATACGTGACGAACCAGCATACCCAACCGCGCGGGTCATACCACGGATAGTCCTTACATTTCTTTTCCTGTCTTTCTTCCCATTCCTCGACGGGCTTGGAAACCTCTTCCTCGATCCACTCGGTGATCTCGGTACAGACGAGAGCCATGACTACACCTCTACCCACCCGCGAGCCGGGGAGCACTCGCGCCATTGCGAGCGGACGACTCCCGGCCCGCGGAAAACCGTGGGTATGGCTATATACAGTCGGCACTGTTTCCGCGTTACTCCGAAAAGAGAAACAGTCCTGATTCGTAATGTTCGGAAAGTGACGCGCTGATCCTCGAACCATCGAGGGCACGGATTTGTCGCGCTGATCGGCCGGGTGCCCGAGGATGCGGGCCTGACCCTGGCGCATCTCCCGGGCCACCACCTTCACCGCGTGCCCGGACCGCCATCGCCGCCATACCTCGTCGACTTCGTTCTCCGACAACCGTGCTGCTGTCGTACCTGCGTCCCCTCGTGGAAGACGACATTATTACGTTCGTGTCCCCGGACGTGTGATGGGAATAATGCGACAAGATAGTTTCCCCCTTCGAGCAAGGCGAGTTTTCTGAGCTGGATTTCGCTGAGTTGCGGGCTTTGACTCCCGACTCGCCCGACCCGCTCGCGGCCTTGAACCGACTGCTCTCCGAGCTGGAGCGGCTGCACCTGCTGTCGGGCGGTGCTGATCTCGACTTCGTGCAGCGGTCCGATCAACAATTATTGGCCCGGTTATGCTTGCCCAAGCACAGAGATCTCCTGGACTGCAGGAGTCGCCATATTGTCAACCCGACGCAGATCGCAGACGACGAGGCTTCGGTTGCCCGCACACTGCTGGATCTGGCGCTTCCTGGCCTGTCAAGGCTGGAAGCGTGCGACCTCGTTGCGATACGCCACGGCGATGAGTTCGAGCGCTGGCGTTATGCGCTGAAATACGGCGTGGCAACTGCCCACGCGATACCGTCACTGCTGAATCCAAGTCAAGGAACGCTACGAAACATCCGGCAAGCAGTAGAGCACGAAGCCCACCTGTTGCGTCACGACTTCGGCCGCTCCAAATTCCTATCGGACCGCAAAGCGAGCATGCGCAACCTTGGCGTGAACGCCGCCTTGGGCACAGTCTCGGGAATCCAATATCAGCACTCGGCATCTCGGCGTTCAACAGCGCAACTGATATCGGCCTGTCTGCGATCCGGAACCGCTCGACAGCCGGACAGACGGCCTTTGACAGACACGTTGATGCCCTCTTAACCGATGAACCTGGAATGTAGAGTTCCCAGGGCGCTGCAACGCTCGCACGTGTCATGGCCAGAAGCATGATCAGCTGCCCGCCTTGCGCTTAAGACCAACCAGACTACGGGCGTGGCGCACAGTTCGTCGGATCGGCAAGCAGCCAGGCGTCCGCTCGTCGGCCACTTAAGACTGGAGACAGGACCGGTTCCAGGCCAGGATCTGGTCCAGGTGTCCGGTGGGAGGCTCTCTCGTCGGCTGCCCGCCTGCGGTATGTTCGCTCAGCGGATCACCTGCTGTCGACGGTTCCACGGCTGACGAACCGGTGGTTGGTCGGAAATGGCCGATTGGCCCGAGCCATCACCGCACACACGCACCGCGGCGAGAAACCCGCTGAGTGCGGTCAGTGGCCAGGAGACGGCATCGTGCGTGCTGGCGAAGACGTCCAAGAAGTGGAGGTGGTCGGATGCGCATCCTTCGACCACGCGATCGTGTCTCACAGGTCGGCGCGTTCCTCGGTCAGCCACTGCCCAAGGTCGGGCCGATCGAAGGTGTTGACCTTGATCGCCGACACCCCGAGATCTTCGAAGACATCCAGCACTTCCGCCCCGGCCCGCTTGCACCACTCATGCCCGGTCAACTCCTGGGCGTCATCGGACACCTTGCTGTCGTTGTAGACGCTAACTCGCTTGCCTACCAAGGCTTTTGATGAACTCACACCAACAAGCCAACCGACCTTTGTAGGACTACTAACTCCTGCAAGGCGGAGGAGGAGCCGATACCCGGGGTTGTATCGGCGACGACGACAACGCGGCCAGACGGCGAGCTGGGCCGCGGAGGCGCCGGATGGGACTTCGACACAGGGCCTAGGTGCCGGGCGTTTGCGCCACGCAGAACACGCGGCGGAACGGAAGCCAGGTGGTGCCGTCGACCTGACGCGGATAGGTCGCGCGCAGCAGCGGGGCCAATTCCGCACGGAACTCCTGCCATTCGTTCTCGTCGAGGGTGTCGCGGACCGGGCGCAGCGCCGTGCCGGTGACCCATTCGAGCACCGGATCGTCACCGGTCAACCGCTGCAAATACGTGGTCTCCCAGGCGTCGACGGTGCAGCCGGCGGCCGCGAGTACCTGCGCGTAGCCCGCCGGATCGAGCACCGGGCGCGGGTGCTGTAGCGGGGCCCCGGCCAGCGCCGGTCGCCAGCGCTCGCTGTCGGTCAGCTCGCGGATCGCCAGATGTGAAGGCGCGTCGAAGTTTCCGGGCACCTGAATGGCGAGCCAGGCGCCGGGCGGCAGCTGTTTCGCCCACTCGGTGAGCAGCGCGGGATGGCCGGGCACCCATTGCAGCACGGCATTGCTGACCACCACGTCGGTATCGGGTTCCGGACGCCAGTCCCGCACATCCTGCAGCACCGCGTCGATGCCGTTTTCCTTTGCCGCGCCGACCATTTCGATGGACGAGTCGGTGGCCTGCAGCGCCGCGCCCGGCCAGCGCTCGCGCAACGTCACCGTCAGATTGCCGGGCCCACAGCCGAGATCGACCACCCGCCGCGGCGCATCCGCCCGCACCCGGGCGACCAGTTCGAAGAACGGCCGGGACCGCTCGTCGTCGAATGCCAGATACTTCACGGGATCCCACATCGGCCGCTCCCTCCAATTTACCAAACCGTACGTACGTACTTTATTCCTGTTTCCGGTCCCGGACAAGGGCGGCGAACGGCAACGTGTCCATCCCCTGCACCGCCCGCGCGTCCTCGAGGATGACCAACGGTATCTCCCGATCCGTTGCGGCCCGGTACTTCTCGTAGAGCGGGAAGATCGCCGCCATCACCGGCCACAGCCGCGCCGCCTCCAGCGCATCGGCGGTGTGGGCCCGCGCCACGAAGTGGTCGCGACCCACCTGGATGCCGACATCCGGATCGGCGAGCAGATTCCGGTACCACTCCGGATGTTCCCGCGCGCCGCCGTTCGAGGCGACCAGCAGGTAGCGGTCGGCGTCCCGGCCGTAGATCAGCGCGGTGCGGCGCAGCTTACCCGACCTGCGGCCGCGCACCGTCAACAGCAGCGTCGGCCAGCCGTTGTACGAATGCCCTTCCGCACCATCGCTTTCCACATATCTGCGGACATGGCGGGCAACCCAGTCGGTCGGGCTGTCGAAGACTTCACTCATGCGTTCGAGCATCGAAGTTAAACATATGTTCAAGTCAAGCTAGGGTATCCGGATGACGGCGCACCGCACCGACGAGCTGACCATCGGTGAATTGGCGCGGCGCAGCGGCGTTTCCACGTCGGCGCTGCGCTTCTACGAACGACAGGGCCTGCTGACCAGCCGCCGCACCGGCGGTAACCAGCGGCGCTATCCCGATACCGCGCTCGGCGATATCGCGTTCATCCGGGCCGCGCAGCGCCTCGGCATCGCGCTCGGGCCGATCCGCGAGGTACTGGCGCTGGTGCCGCCGGGCACCGCCGGGACGCCGCAGGTTTGGGCGCGGGCATCCGCCTGCTGGCGCGCCGATCTGGACGCCAGGGCCGCCCGGCTCACCGGCCTGCGCGAACAACTTGCCGAATGCGCCGAATGCGACTGCCCATCGCTCACGCGGTGCACCCTGGTGCGTTCGGCCGAATAGCCCCGAGAACTATGGGCAGGCAGACCCGACGGGCGATATGCGATTCTCGGCAGGCCCGCACCGCCAAAAGCCATGCTGGAAGGGGTAATTCGTTGAGCATTTCGACAAAAACCGCCGCCGTCACCGCATTCGGTGCGGTGAGCGCCGCCGTGGCACTGGCCGCACCCCAGGCCGGGGCCTCGGTCACCGGCATCGATATCGCGCCCGGTATGAGCTTCGGCAGCTCCGGCTCATACGGCACCGGCTGCTCGTACCAGGTCACCGCCACCGCGACGCCCGGTGTCGCGGTCGTGTTCCTGGACGAGGTCGACGGATTCCGCACCACCGACACGCTGAAACCGGTGGGCCCGGCCGCCGACGCCAACGGCAAGGCCACCACCACATGGACACCGGCCAAGAAGGGCGAGCACAAGATCTGGGCCGCCGAATACATTTCGGGCGAGCGGTATTACATCACCTCGGTGACCGTCGGCACCGGGATTCCGCTCGGCCCAGCATGCCTCGTGCTGCCGTAGCCGTATTCCGCTCGGGCGGCGGCTATTTCCCGTCCGAGTGACCGACCACCGCGAGCGCCGTCGTCCAATCCGTCGCTATGGCGTACTGGGCGTCGGCGAGCGCGACCTTCCCGCCGCACACCAGCGTATGTAATTTGTTCTCCACCTGATCTTTCGGATTGTTGACGCCGTCCTTGGCCTGATGCCCCGACGAGGGCGGTTCGACCCACAGGTTGCGCGGATCGTTCGGGTCGCCGCCGAGTTCCAGCGAGATGAGGTGGTCGTATTCGGCCTGGCCGAGATCGCCGGTGTACGCGTAGGACTGGGCGTTGCCCTTCTTCTCCGTATCGGTGATGCCCTGAGCCGGCCGAATCGATCCCGTGTAGCCCGATTTACAGATCGTCGTCGCGATGTCCTCGGGTGTCACTTTGGGATTCACCGCGCCCGGCGTGCACACCGGGTCGGGCAGCGGCTGTCCGTCGGATGCCTTGCGGTAGTGGCAACTTCCCGGCGCCGGCTGCGCCTGATGGGTGTAATTGGTCGGCCCCGGCCCGACCGGGATCTGGGTATTCTGATGCACCGACGGCGCGGGCCCGAGGATGGGCCGGGTGGACGAGACCGAATTGTGTTGGGCGCAACCGGCGGTCAGCAATATCACCGCGATCGATGCACCCACCAGCATCGGACCGGAAAGTCGAGCATGTGGCGATGAGGCGGCGCACGCGCCGTCGTTCTCGGCGGTTGCCTGCCGGTAGCGTATGTTCATGTGAACCTCCGCATCAATTGTGCGGTAGGCGTTGATAATTCGCGAGACCGGCAGGTCGGTCTACTTCATCGCGGCGATGTAGGGACGCAGGCCGAGCGTGATATCCGCGCACGCACCCAGCAATACGTCGCGGGCCAAACCGTCGACCGGGGTGCGCAGCAACAGCCGAGTTCCCAGAATCGGCACCGACAGCGGTTCGCCCGCGCGGTCCCACCAGATGTAGGTGTCGTAGAGCTCGTCGACCAGCCGCCCGATGCTCCAGCCGCCGGCGGTGCGGATCACGTCCAGCCTGCCGAACTCCTGATCGGCCTTGTCCCGCACCAGCATTCGGAACAGCTCAGGTGTTTTCGGCTCGGCCGGATCCGGCACGAACGTGAAAAGCGTTCCGCCCGTTGCCGCCACCGCCGTGGAGGTGTCGCCGCGCCGGATGGTGGCGATCTCGCCGCCGTCGTCGCGACTGAGCACGGTGGGCGCGGCGGACGCGGACCGCACCCAGACCGCCGACCCGTCCGCGTAGGTGATCCGGTGTCTGCCGGTGCCACCGTTCTTGAACCCGAACAGGATTGCCAGCTTCGCACCCATCCCGTCGCCCGCACCCTGCACGCCCTCGGCCAGCGGATCGCCCGGCCCGCTCCGGAAGGTGATCTTCAGCGCGTTGGACGTCTTGTGCACGACCCGGCCTTCGATCAGCGTCGAGCCACTCTGCGGGACGAACATTTCTCGATGGTATGGCCGGGTGTTGTGCGCGACGGCGCGATCACCCGAATCGACCGCGAAACCCGGCGAGTCGGACGAAACGGCCCGTGCGGCAGGCATATCCGCACGGGCCGCAACCACTCAGAGCGCGACCGTGATCGCGCCCAGCTGTTCCAGCGTGTGCAGGAACGGTCGAGCGCGGAAGGCCTCGGCCGGAGTGAGCACGCCCGCCTTGCCGGGACCTTCGCCGAACGCGAGCCGGTCGGCGGCCGTCACCGAGGCCAGCGCCGCCGCGCGCCACAGATCGCGCCCGCCGAGGTGCCCGGCATATCCGCCGTGCGCCGAAATCGCCTGCACCGCAATGGTGAATTCGGTGGCCGCCCTGGCTTCGGGATCGATATCGGCGCTGTTGAACACGTCGTCCTCCTCGAAGGTCCGCGCCGTGAGCATCACCTCCACCTCGCGCACCGGCGTATGTCGCGGCACCGTGAGCACCTCCGGATAGGGCACCGGCGCGATCACCCGGCGCGGCCCCAGCGGCGCGGGGAACGGGAATACCGCATTGCGCGGTTCGACGTAGCCGAGCGCGATGGCGCCGTCGGTGAACGAAATGCGTTCGGTCTCCGCGAACAAATGGCGCGCGGTGTTCAATGCGCCGGTGGTGAGCCGCCATCCGGTTATCGAGTAGGCGACCACGAGCCGATCGATCGCACTCAACCCGTCGGCCACCGCCGCGGCGAGCAGATCGCCGAAGCCGCCGCAGAAGCTCATCGACGGAATCATCGTGACGTGCTGGCGCTGTGCCAGCGGTTCGAAATCGAACAGCCGTTTGACGTGATGCGGCTCGAGCGCGTGATCGATGTAGTGACAGCCGCCCGCGACGGCGGCTGCCGCGACCGGCTCCCCCGTCTCCTTGAACGGGCCCGCGCAGTGGATGAGCACCGTTGCCTGATCGGTGAGTTCGCGCAGCGCGACCGGATCGTCAACGGCCGCGGGATGACTGCGCGCATCCAACTGTTTCGCCAGGTCGTCGAGTGCCTGCCCATCGCGGCCGGACAACACCAGTTGCCTTCCGCGAGCGTGTAGTTCGGCGGCGACCAACCGTCCGGTGTGCCCGGTGGCGCCGTAGATTGCGAAGACGGGATCGGTCATCACAGACCCACTTCCATACCTTCGATTCGTATGTATGTTCGAACGTACGAGCCACAAGGGAGGCGTGTCAAGCTGATTCGGAACATCCCACAACCCCTGCGAGTTACTGTCTTACATGCCAACTACCCTGTCCGACAAGGCCGTTGCCTCGCTGGGTCTCGGTGACTTGATTCGTATCACGATCAATCGGGTCGGCGGTCACGGTGACCGGGTGAATTGACAAGGGCCAGCACCGCTTCCCTCGGCAGCGCGGGTGACCGGTGACCGTCGCGGCCGGTCATCTCCGCGTTGACGAACAGCGCGTTCAGCACGGCCTCCTCCACCGCGGGCACCACCGCCGCGTATAGCAGGTCCATGCGGTTCCACGGCATGACGATCCGGGTTTCCAGCTCGGCCTCCGAAATCGCCCGCGCCGGAAACGAAGTGGCGCCGGGGCGATCGTTCGCGGTGCTGAAGGCCAGGAAGATATCGCCGGAGAACATGCTGCCGGTGGTGCCGGTGCGGGCCAGGCCCAACGGAACCCGCCGCGCGATGGCCTTGCATTGGGCGGCATCGAGCGGCGCATCGGTCGCGACGATGACGATGACCGAACCGGCGCCCGGGGCGGCGATATCCCGCTCCAGCCAATCGTCGGATTCCATTGGATTCGGGGTGTCGAGGATACGGCCGACCGGGCAGCCGGTGACCGTCAGTTCGGCGCGGGCGCCGAAATTGGCCTGCACGAACACACCGATCGTGAATACCTTTGCACCGAAGGATATCCGGCGCGACGCGGTACCGCTGCCGCCCTTGAATCCGTAACAGTTCATGCCGGTGCCGCCGCCCACCGAACCCTCGGCCACCGGTCCCGGACGGGCCGAATCCAGCGCCGCGCGAACCACTTCCGGGATGACGTGACCGCCGTTGATGTCGTTGAGATACCCGTCCCAGGTCTCCGCGCACACCGGCAGCAACCACTGCCGGGCCAGTGCGGGACGCACCGCGTTGATCCATTCGATCACGCCGGTGTGGCAGGCGCCGATGGCGTGCGTATTGGAAATCGTGATGGGCGACCACAATTCGCCCACCTCGTCGATCCAGGTGGTGCCGGTCATCTCGCCGTTACCGTTCAGCGAGTACCAGCCCGCCGCGCACGGGCGCCCGACACCGGCCCGCCCGCGCGGCAGGATCGCGGTCACGCCGGTGCGCACCGGCCCCTGCCCGACGACCAGCGGCCCCTCGCCATGGATCAACGTCCGATAGCCGACCTCCACACCCGGCACATCGGTGATCGCGTTGTGCGGCCCCGGCGTTCCCGGCAGTTCGAGTCCGAGCTCGCGGGCGCGCCGACCCGTCGAATCGCTATGCGCCACGGTCATCGCCGGTCACCTCGCCGATCGTCGTTATGGTTGAACAGCCGGTCGCGGTGCGCGCGTAGGAGCAGATCAGCGCGGCGGCGCGGGCGGGCGGCACCGCGCGATTGGGCGTGATGATGTGCAGCCCGTACGCGTCCTCCAGCGCGACCAAATTGTTGGCGATATCGAGCGCGGTTTCGGTGAGCGTGAAATGCCCTTGCGCCACACCGACTTCCAGCACCGCGAGATACAGCGCGACCTGCTTCTCGTACAGCGCGGTGAGCAGTGCGGCGTGCTCGTCGCGGAAGTTCAGGTGGTTGTTGAGCTGATAGAGCGCGACCACCAGCGGATCGTCGGCCGAACTCGGAATGCCCGCGACGATCATGGCGCGCATCTTCGCCCTGGCATCGGCGATACCGGCGACCATCGTCATCCGGTCGGCGAAGAAGCGCTCGCTGGCCTGGCGGTGCACCGCGCGCAGTAGGTTGTCCAAATCGTCGAAGTAGTAGTGCACGGTTCCTGTTGAGACACCGGCGATTTCGGCGACGTCACGGACCCGCAGCGCATTGACGCCGCGATCCTGGATGGCGCTGAGCGTCGCAGCGACGATGGCCGCGCGGGCCGCGTCCTGATTCTTCTTCCTGCCCAACCCGAATCCTGTTAGCTGACTGTCGATCAAGTGAAGATTAGCCCGTTTTGCCGTGATGGGCAGGCGATTACCCGCATTCTTTGATCGATCGTCGAAGAAATGGGTTGTCATGACCGAACCTCTGCCCAAATACGCCCAGCAGCTTTCCCGTTCGCTGTCCATGCGGGAGAACATCCTCGTGACGCTGTCCGCGGTGACCCCCGCGTCCAGCGTGTTCATCATCGCGCCCGCCGTCCTGCTCGGGGCGGGCGGCGCGGCCGTGACGGCATTCCTGATCGCGGCGGCCGCGGCCGTCTTCGTCGGCATGTGCTATGCGGAACTATCCGCGACATATCCCATTGCCGGCGGCGAATATTCGTGGGCCGCAAGGCTACTCGGCAAGTCCGCCGGATTCGCCACCTTTCTGCTCACGCTGGTGACCGGGATGCTGATCATCGCGGTGATCGCGCTCGGCACCGGGTCCTACCTCGGCGTGGTGTGGTCCGGGCTGAGCGGCAAGTGGATCGGGGTCGCGGTGATCGCGGCCACGACGCTGATCGCGCTGCTGAACATCCGCACCAACGCCTGGATCACGGGTATCGCGCTGACCATCGAGATCATCGCCGTCGCCGTCCTGGCCGTGCTCGGTTTCGCGCACTACGAACGCGGCCCCGGCGAGTTCTTCCACGCGCGGACAATGGATTCCGGCCATCTGGTCGGGGTGAGCGCGGGCGCGCTGGTCGCGTTCGTGCCCGTCGCGCTGTTCGCGTACAACGGTTACGGCCAGGCCGTGTACTACGTCGAGGAGACCAGGAATGCGGCTCGCTCGATCGGCCGGATCATCATGCTCAGCCTCGCGATAACCGTCGCGGTCGAGGTAATCCCCTTGGCCGCAGTGGTTTCGGGCGCGCCGAGCATGCCGGGCCTGCTCGGCGCCGCCGCGCCGATGAACTACCTGCTCACCAGCCGCGGCGGCGCGGCGATCAACGACGCGGTGAGCGTCGGCATCGCGATCGCCATCATCAACGCGGTCATCGCGATCGTGCTGCAGATCGCGCGGCTGCTGTTCGCCTCGGCCAGGGACCGTTCCTGGCCGGGGCCGATCGATGCCGTGCTCGGCGCGGTGCACACCCGGACGCACGCTCCGGTGGCCGCGACCATCGTGGTGGGTGGATGCGCCGGTCTCGCCGCCGCATTCCTGCCGCTGAACTGGCTCATCACCGCGACCGGCTCGGCCGTTGTGCTGGTCTACCTGATGGTCGCGCTTTCGGCGCTGCGGCTGCGCCGCGCGGGCGCGCTGCCCAGCCGCGGCTACCGGATGCCACTGTGGCCCGCGCCGCCGCTGATCGTCATCGCCGTCGTGCTCTACGTCGCGTACCGGGTGCTGCTCGACGGTTGGGCCCAACTCGCCGTCGCCGTCGGCACCATGGTGCTCGGCGCACTGTACTACCTGCTCTATCTGCATCCGCGCCGCGGCGACCGCTGGTCGCTACCGGACCCGATCCACGAGGACTAGCGATCCCGTTGCACCGCAGCCATTGCCTTGCGCGCCGCCACCAGCACCGGATCCCACACCGGCGAAAACGGCGGCGCGTAACCGAGATCCAGCGCGACCATCTGTTCGACGGTCATCCCGGCGGTGAGTGCGACGGCCGCGACATCGACCCGTTTACCCGCGCCCTCGCGCCCGACGATCTGCACGCCGAGCAGCCGCCCGGTACGGCGTTCGGCGAGCATCTTCACCCGCATCGACGCCGCGCCCGGATAATAGCCGGAGCGGCTGGTGGATTCGATGGTGACCGTGACGAATTGGAGTCCGACGGCCCGGGCGTCCTTCTCGCGCAACCCGGTTCGCGCCACCTCCAGATCGCATACCTTGCTCACCGCGGTACCGACGACGCCCGGGAACGTGGCGTACCCGCCGCCGACGCCGGAACCGATGATCTGGCCGTGCTTGTTGGCGTGTGTGCCGAGCGGAATGTGGCGCAGCTCCCCCGACACCAGATCCAGCACCTCGACGCAATCGCCACCGGCCCAGATGTTTTCGTATCCGCGCACCCGCATCGCGCGATCGGTGAGCAGCCCGCCGGACGCGCCGAGCGGCAGGCCCGCCTCGCGCGCGAGTTCGGTCGCCGGACGCACCCCGATGCCGAGTACCACCACATCGGCCGGAATTTCGGCATCTTTGGTGACCACCGCGCGGACCCGCCCATCGGCATCGGTGCGCAATTCGATCACCTCGGCATCGCCGATCACCTCGATCCCCATGCCGGACATGGCCTCTCGCACCAGCGCGCCCATATCCGGGTCGAGCGTCGACATCGGTTCGCCGCCGCGATTGACGACCGTGACCTCGAATCCGCGCTGGATCAGCGCCTCCGCCATCTCCACCCCGATATAGCCCGCGCCGACCACCACCGCCCGCCTGCCGTCGATGCGGTCGAGGGTGTCCAGCAGCGCCTGCCCGTCGTCGAGGGTCTGCACACCGTGCACCCCGATCGCGTCGATTCCGGGCAGTTCCGGCCGGATCGGCGTCGCGCCGGTCGCGATCACCAATTTGTCGTAGTCCGTCCAGGTTTCGGCGCCGGATTCCAGATCCCTCGCCAGCACCCGGCCGCCCGCGACGTCGATGGCGATCGCCTCGGTGCGCATCCGCAGGTCGATATCGCGCGCCCGATGTTCGGCCTCGGTCCGCGCGATCAACGAATCCCGTTGCGGCACAGCGCCACCCACCCAGTACGGAATTCCGCACGCGGAATAGGAGGTGAAGCGGCTGCGCTCGAAGACGACGATCTCCAGTTCGGCGGCCGTGCGCAGCCTGCGGGCCTGCGAGGCCGCCGACATTCCGGTCGCGTCGCCGCCGATGACCACCAGTCGCTCAGTCATGACGCCAACGCTACCGATCAAGATCAGGAACCGGTGAGCGACGGCTCTCTGGTTTCGGCGACCGCTTCCGTCGCGCTCGGCAGCCGCCTGCTCGCGGCGAGGTACAGCAGCACTAGCAGCACGCTGAACCAGACATAGGTATTGCCGATGACGTGCTGCCACGGTGTCCACGCCAGCTCGCGTTTATCGTCGCCGGGCAGCCAGTCCTGCGGACCGTAGACGAATATCGCGGCGGTCACCGCGCTCGTCACATACCAGCCGATGGCCTGTCGCGACGGCAACCGGGTCGCGTAGCCGACCATGGCCAGCAGCGCGGGCGCGATCCACACCCAGTGGTGCGACCACGAGATCGGCGAGAGCAGCAGCGTGAACACCGCGTTGAACGCGAATGCGAGGGCGGGCATGGCCGCGGCCCTGCGCATCGCCGTCGCGACCAGCAAGAGCAGTACGACGCCGATGGCCAGCCAGATCAGCGTCGAAGTCGGCTTGGTGAAGCCCAACCGCGTCAGCATGCCCTGAATCGACTGATTGGTACGGAATGCCGAACCGCTCAACCCGGACAGATTGCCCATACCGCCGAACCAGTACCGCACCGATGCGGCGGGCAGCACCGCGAACGCCAGCAGCGTCGCCACCGCACCCGACACCGCCGCGGTGGCCGCCGCCTTGTACTCCCGGCGCACCAGGAAATACAGCACGAACGCGGCCGGGGTCAGTTTGATCGCCGCGGCGACGCCCACCAGGATGCCGCGCCGCCAGCGCGGCTTCTCGGTCAGGCAGTCCGCCGCGACCAAGGCCATCGCGATGATGTTGACCTGGCCGAAGTCCAGCGTCTGATGCACCGGCTCCAGCAGCATGGCCAGCGGCAGCGCGCACGCGCCGACCAGCAGCGCGGTCCGGCGCGCCGACTCGCCGGACCAGACCCGGCGCGCCACAAGGTACAGGGTGAGCGCCAGCCCGAGCACCGAGGTGATGAAGAACGCGACCTTCGCGATCCCCCACGGCAGGAAGGCGTACGGCCCGAGCGCCAGCGCCGCGAACGGCGGATAAATGAACGGCAGCCCGATGCCGAGGGTCGTCGGCGGCAGCGTGCCGTACATATCCCGGCCGTGCCACAGCGCCTCGACGCCGAGGCGGTAGACCTGTAGATCGATGAAATCGCCGGTGATCGAGTTCAGTGGCCATAGCGGCACGTACTGGTAGACCGCGGAGACTACGACCAGGACGGCGGGAATCAGCCACACGACGGGCCCGAAGCGACGGTTCACTGAATTCGGCCTATCGGGGTGGTCACACTAATCATCCGGAGCGACTATACCGACCCGGGTTCCGTCATTCGAACCGTGGGTCGAGATTGATCTTCGATTACGTTTTGCCGTTTTTCGCACGATCGCTGGCCGGTCGCCGCACACTTGGGCGAAACGCCGTACGAGAGAGGCGTTTTCATGCGGGAGCAGTTATGAATGCAGCATCGAGCGGTGACGAGCCTTCGACTTCGGCCGACGAACGGCGGCTCGCCGAACTCGGTTACAAGCAGGATTTGGTCAGGACCTGGTCCGGCTTCTCCAACTTCGCCATCAGCTTCACCATCGTCTCCATCCTCACCGGCGGCCTCGCCAGTTACGGGATCGGGCTGGCCAACGGCGGGCCGATCACCATGGCCTGGGGCTGGCCCCTGGTCTCGGTGCTGGTCCTGTTCGTCGGGCTCGCGATGGCCGAATTGGCCTCGGCGTATCCGACCTCCGGCGGATTGTATTGGTGGGCGGCCGAATTGGGCGGTCCCGTGTGGGGTGGTTCACCGGCTGGTTCAACCTGATCGGGCAGATCGCGGTCACCGCGGCCATCGACTACGGTGCGGCGGTATTCGCTACCGCGGTGCTGAACGTGATCGGCATCGATATCGGAACAGACCGCACCGCAATATTTCTCGTCTTCGTTGTCATTCTCGTGGCGCATGCGGTGCTCAACGCGATCGGCACCCGGTTGTCGGCGCTGATCAACAATGTGTCCGCATGGTGGCATGTGGCCGGTGTGCTGATCTTCGTCGCCGTGCTCGGCATCGGAGCGAATCATCACCAGAGCGCCGGATTCGTCTTCACCAAGACCGTGGAGAACAGCGCGATCGGATTCGGCGGGGTCGGATTCAGTTTCCTGCTCGGCCTGCTGCACGCGCAGTACACGTTCACCGGATACGACGCGTCCGCGCATATGTCGGAGGAGACGCATGACGCGGCGCGCAGCGCGGCCAAGGGCATCATCAACACCATCGTCGTCTCGGCGGTCGCGGGCTACCTGCTGATCCTGGCGGTCACGTTCGCGATTCCCAACCTCGACGACGCGTTGAATCCGGATAAGAACAGCGGCTATCCGGTGATCTTCATCCTGCGCAACTCGCTCGACTCGTTCTGGTCCGGGCTGCTGCTGATCATCGCCGCGGTGGCCCAGCTGTTCTGCGGCTACGCGTCGGTGACCGCGGCCTCCCGGATGCTGTTCGCCTTCGCCCGCGACGGCGCGGTGCCGGGATCGGCCTACTGGTGCCGACTTTCGGCGCGCAAGGTGCCGGTGCACGCGGTGCTGTTCATCTCCTTCTGGGCCTTCGTGCTGCTGATCCCGTCGATGCTGGTGCCTGCGGCGAACGCGCCGACCGCCTATGCCGCGGCCACCTCCGTCGCCACCATCGGCCTCTACATCGCCTACGGCATCCCGATCCTGCTCCGGCAGTGGCACGGCGCCCGATTCACAACCGGCCCTTGGCAACTCGGCACATGGTATCGACCGGTCGGCATCATTTCGCTGGTCTGGATCGTCGTCATCAGCGTGCTGTTCATCCTGCCGACCGATGCCAAGGGCTTCCCGTGGAACGACGGATTCACTTGGAACGCGGTGAATTACGCGCCGATCGCGCTCGTGGCGGTGGTCGGCGCGATCACCGTCTGGTGGCTCGCCTCGGCCCGGCGCTGGTTCACCGGCCCGCGCCGCACCGTCGACGAAACCTCCGTACCCGTCTGATCCGAGTACAGTCGCGCCAATGCGCGACCAACCCGACCTCGCATCCTGGCACGCCTGGCAGGAAAGCCCTTGGGGGCGCCTGCGTTACGCACTCGCGGAGACGAACCTGCTCCGGCATCTGCCGCCGGGCCCGCTGCGCGTCCTCGATATCGGCGGCGGTGACGGCGGCGATGCGCTGCGGCTCGCCGCCCACGGCCATCGCGTGACGATCGCGGACCCCAACGCGACGATGCTTTCCGTGGCCGAAAAACGGGCCGCCGCAGCCGGATTCACGGAAACGGTGCGGTGCCTACCGGTCGCGGCGGGCGAGATCGAGGACGGCGATTTCGATGTGGTGCTGTGTCACAACGTGATCCAGTACTTCGACGATATCGCCGCCGGTGTGCGCACCGTGCTGGGGCCGCTGCGCCACGGCGGGATGTTCTCGATGATCGCGGTCAACCGCGATTCGGTCCCGCTGATCACCGCGGTGCGCCGGCTCGATCCGGCGACCGCGCTCACCGAACTCGATGCCACCCGCCAGCGCAGCGAGGTCTTCGGCGCCGAATTCGCACTGCTCACCGCGGCCGAACTGCGCGGCATGCTCACCGATGCGGATGCGGAAGTGCTGGCGCACTATGGAATTCGCAGTATCTGCGATCTGCAGAGCGATACTGTCGACAAGGCCGATCCGGCCTACTACGCCGATCTGCTGCGCCTGGAGTCGGCGGTGACCGATCGTGCGCCGTATCGGGACATCGCCAGATTATTCCAACTGGTCGGAACCGTTCCGTGAATCCGCTTACGGCACAGCGGATTTCATCCTATGACCGGTTCTTATATGCTACGACTGCCGATTGATCGCCTCCGTGAACGCCGCCGCGTGCGGGCCGGTCCATTCGAATTCGACCCGTGCGGGTTCCGCCGGACCGTGATTGCCGATGGCCGGTCCCGGAACGATCGATTCGGCGAGTTCGCGCAGCTCGGAGAACGTGAGCGCGCCACCGCCACGCAGCTGCCAGTGCACCTCCAACAACGGCATCGGTTCCGCGTTGAGCAGCGCGACGAGCAGATCCTCGGTGCCGATGTAGTTGTGGCCGTGTTCGGCCGCGATCTTGGCGGCCCGGCGCAGCGCGATGATCACTCCGGGGGCAGCGCCGGTGATGGTCGTGACGGTGGTGTCCCGGTCGGTGCTGGTCACAGTGGCCCCTTTCGATCGAACAGCTGAATTCAGACCACGCTACCGAACACCGGCGCGCTCCGGTGCAAAGTCTGAAAACCTTATGCCCCACAAACTTTGGCCGACCGATCAATACTGTCGCGGGTTCCGCTGCGGCACAGCGGAACCCGCGCGACGATCAGGCCGGCTCACCGAACCAGCGGGTGAGCGCATCGGCGAGACCCGCGGTGCTCGCATCGTCCGCCGCCCACGCCACATAACCGTCCGGGCGCACCAGCATCGCGGTCGTCGGCCGCGGCAGCACCGGCTTCGCCGTCACCACTCGGACCCGGTCGGACCATTGCGCCGCAATGGATTTCACCTCGGTGGCGGCGGACATATCGAGTAGCACACCGCCGCCGTCGCCGAAGTGTTCACCGAGCCGGGTGCCGTCGGACAGTTCCAGATCCGGTGCGGCGGCGCCGATCAGCGGATGCCCGCCACCGAGGTCGTAGCGGTGCAGCACGCCGGAGATCTTCTTGAAGATAAACGTCGTCCCGTCGGTGGTGCCGATCAGGTCCGACATCACCCCGCGCAGCGCGCGGGTGCGCGGATCGAGTCGCATCAAAGCGACCTGTGCCCTTGTCCATTCGAGCACCCACGCACCGATCGGATGCCGCTCGGCGGTGTAGGTGTCGAGCAGCTCCTCGGATACCCGGCCCGCGATCACGGCCGCCAACTTCCAACCGAGATTCACCGCGTCGCCGACGCCGAGGTTCAGTCCCTGCCCGCCGAACGGTGAATGCACGTGCGCCGCATCGCCGGCGAGCAGCACCCGGCCCTTGCGGTATTCGGGCGCCTGCCGGGTGTTGTCGGTGAATCGGGTCGCCGACTTGACGGCCGAAATCTCCACCGGCACACCGGAAACCCGGCGCAGGCTGGCCTCCAGCTCCTCGCGGGTGATCGGCGCGTCCCGGTCGGTGGGCGGGCCGTCGAGCTCGACGGTGAGGAAGCGCCCCGGCGTCGGACCGTAGACGTAGATGCCGTTCGGGGTGGACTGCCAACCGATCCGCAGGCCATCGGTGTTGGCGACATCCGCGATCGCCTGATGCCCGGTGATCTCCCCATCGAGACCGGGGAACTCGAATCCGGCGAGCTTGCGCACCGTGCTGCGGCCGCCATCGCATCCGATCAGCCAACCGGCGTGAATCACCTTGTCGCCCAATCGGATCGAGACACCGTCGCCCTCGTCGGTGAAATCGGACAGCTCGGCACCGCGCCACACCGGGATACCGAGATCGGCCGCCCTACGCCCCAATATCGCCTCCATCTGCTGCTGCGTGATCAGAAAGGCCTCGCCCGCCGGGCCGACCTCGGCGAAGGCCGGGTCGTCCGGATCGATACCGTCGCCGGACAGCATGATGCCCGCGAAGTGGCCGATGATCGGCCTGCGTTTGACGCCCGGCCCGTCCACCAGCCCTCGATCGAAGGAGGGACTGATCGGTTTCCCGGACAGCGCGAAGGTCCGCAAACCCTCGACGGATACCTGCTGCGCGGCCAACAGCTCCGGCAGCAGACCGCGCCGATACAGCGCCTGCGCGGTCGGCACATTGATCGCACCCGCCTTCAGCGTCATATCCGGTTCCGCCAGCCGCTCGACCACCAGCACGTCCACCCCGGCGAGCCCGAGTTCACAGGCCAATGTCAACCCGACCGGCCCCGCGCCGACCACCACCGCATCGAATGTCTCATTCATGAAACCCACTGTGCTGGGCCCCGATTGCGATCGTCTTGCACCGGCTTACACCGCGCTTGCGCGCACCCGGGCGCGCGGACGCGGACACATGCTGGTAAGCTGCTACCCAGGCGTCGATCGCCGATTCGCCCGGGTCGGGCACGTTCTCCAAGGTTTCAGAGTATGTGTAACCGCGAGTTACAGTAATTCTCGCGTGCGCAGCCTCGGCCGGAAGGTGAATCCGGACAGTCGCACCGCGTCTTCGAACCGCGCATTGTCTGTACGCGGCGTGCACCATAGAGACGAGGTGCGGCAGCTTCTGGAGAAGCGATGGTCATGATCGACCCGGCCATCGATCACATTCGTCCGAATGGACGATTGCCCTCGATGTACCACAGAACGAAATTCCGTGCGCATTGGCGAGTTTTTGTCAGGCGCTGACGCAACCGGCGGGGGCGGTCGTTTTCGTATTCGCCCGAACGGATTACCGTCGAAGATGCGCGGCGGTGGCCGAATCGGCAGCAATCGCAACACCTCTTGACCTCGCTGAATACCGACCAGTTTGCAAATTGTTCGCCCGCATCCGATGAATACTGAATCCCATTTCCAATGGCAGGACCATCGAATCCGCAGGGCGCGCGGACACATTCGAATTCGTTCGCCGCGGACGCGGACTACCGATCGCTGTCACGGTTCGGTCGCCGCGTGGAGTTTGCCCCGCCCGATCGACGGTCGACGAGTACGGTATACCCGCGCAAACATGGGTGAGCCGTACCGGTGGAAAGGCGGGGCGCGACATGAACGGGCCGTATTCACAGTGGGATGCCCGGAATTCGTCGGAACATCTAACGCTGGCCGCCCACTACCGCAGCGCCGACCCGATCCGCTGGAACGGCAGCATGGTCTACCCGATGTACACCGAGCAGATCGCCGGCGATCCGGCCCTGGTCACGCTGACATTGCTGTCGGCAGCGCCGCCGCTCGGCGTGCGCGGACTCGGCATCGGAATGTCCATGGTCGACGCCTATGTCGGGCTGGACGGGCGCAGACTCGGTGGCGTCGACGTCTGGAGCGACGCACTGGCCACCGGCATCACCTTCGAACTGGTGCCGACCGAGCCGAGCGCCATGTTCACCCTGACACCGGTGTGGGTCGACGCCGACGGCGCGCAACAGTCCTGGACCGGCAATTACGGCATCCTCGTCGAACCGACGCCGAGCGGTTCGCTGGTGCTGTGGTGCAGCGTCGGCGCGGGCCCGGCCAACTTCGCCAACCTCGTCGTCGAATTGTCAACCGGCAAAGGTAAATACGAGATCGGTGCGGATACCGACGCGCACACCCATCCGCAGCCCGTTGTCACCGTCGACGACGAACCCGCCGATCCCGGCTACCGCAGCGCCCTCTACGACCTCGGCGTCGCCATGTACAGCCGCGGCGAGGAGGAGCACGCCTGCGGGCTCTGGGCGCAGGCCGCCGAGGCCGGACATGCGGGCGCCGCATACGATCTCGGCGTCGTCCGGTTCCGTCGCGGCGATCTGGCCGCGGCCGAGCACTGGTGGCGCACCGCCGCCGACCGCCGCGAATCCCGCGCCATGTCCGGACTCGCCGAACTCCTCGACCGCCAGGGCAACCACGCCGAGGCCAGGGTGTGGCGCGCCTGCGCGGCCGAGGAACGCTCCACCGATCAACCGGTGACCTAGCGCCCGCGCAACTTCCGATACAGCGTCAGCCAACTGTCCGGCGCGACCAGCCCGACCGGCATATCCGCATCGATTCCGGCCGCCGCGCACGCGTCGCGCACGACCCCGGCCGGATAACCGCGGCGCAGCGAACGGGCAAGGGAGCCACCGACTCCCGAGAATCCGAGCTCGACAGTCCTCCGGTAATACCGGAAGTCGGCCATCGGGAGCAGCGGTTCGGGGCGCCTGCGCAGCAGCAGCACACCGGCATCGACCCGCGGTACCGGATCGAATGCGAACCGGCTCACCTTGGGACCCAATTCCATTGTCAACCAAGGCCATTGACCAACACTGAGTCTGGTCCAGCGCCCGTACGCACCGGCGTACTTGCGCGCGAACTCCAGCTGGGTGAGCAATGTGGCCGAGGTCAGCCGACGGGCGGCCAGGCACCAGCGCAGGATATCCGTGGAACTGCCGAAGGGAATATTCGCCACGACGGCGAACGGCTCGCGCGGCACCGGTGCGGCTCGAAAATCCATGTGGTAGCACCGGATTCGCGGATCATCGAGGTATCTGTCGCGCAACAGCGCGGCATAGCCGGGATCCTTCTCGTAGGCGAGCAGGCGGCGGCAGCCGACCAGTTCCCTGGTCAAAATCCCTGCGCCGGGGCCGATTTCGACGACGAGATCGTCGGCCCCGACCCCGGAGGCCCGCACGATGGCGCGGGCGATACCGGTATCGGTGAGGAAATTCTGGGAAAGCCTTTTACGGGTGCGCACCCCGGCTTCGCGGGCATGCGGCAGCGAACGATGACGGGACATGGGTGTCCTCCAGAAACGGAGCGGTCGAATCAGGAAAGGTGTGATTCGCCCGGACCCATGCCGGGGCAGCGGTGATCAGCTATGGATGACGGTGCGATGCCCCGGCCGCGTCCGGGTCGCCGCGCGCAGTCGGATATAGAACGCGCACACGGCGTACGCGCCGTTGATCCCTGGACTGCCTCCCATGCCCGCAAACCTACGGCAGGCACCGCCTGCCGGGAAACCTATTTATTCGGCCGAGATCGGCCGACTTGTCACCGCATCGGATTACCATGCGAAAATGGCGCGTCCCGCATCGCCGGGTGTTCGGGCGACGGTGGAATCGGGTCCGTCGCCGGGCGATTCGCTGGGCGGGGTGGCCGAGGTCGTCGAACGGTTCACCGACGCGTGGCGCGGCGCGGATACGCCGCCGCCGCTGCTCGATTACCTCCCCGACTCCCCCGCGATCCGCCGGGTCACGCTGATCGAGCTCATCAAGATCGATCTGGCCAATCGGTGGTCGCGCGGAACCGAGCCGAAACGCCTCGCCGACTATGTCCGGGAGCTGCCCGAGCTGAGCACCTGGCCGCTGCCGCCGGATCTGATCTACGAGGAGTTCCATCTGCGCAGGCGGGCGGGCGGCGACGTCCGGGTCGTCGATTACACGGCCGCGTATCCGGAACAGGCGCAACAACTTTCGGAAATGCTGGCCACCGACGACTATCGGAGCACGCTGCTGAATCCGGGTGAGCCCGCCGGATTGGACGAGTTGGAGCCGGGCCGGACGATCGACGATTTCGACCTGATGACCGGGCTCGGCCGCGGCGCGTTCGCGCGGGTGTTCCTGGCGCGCCAGCGCTCCATGCAGCGGCTGGTGGCGGTGAAGATCTCCCGGGATCGCGGCGCCGAACCGCAGACGCTGGCCCAGCTGGACCACGACTATATCGTGCGGGTCTTCGATCAACGGGTACTGCCCGGGCGTCTCCGGCTGCTCTATATGCAGTACGTGCCGGGCGGCACGCTGTTCACCGTGCTCGAAAAGATAAGGCGCACACCACAATCCGAACGCAGTGGGGCGCTGCTGCTCGCCACCGTGGACGAGGTGCTGGCCGCGCGGGGCGAGATCCGTCCCGCCGAATCGGCGGCCCGCGCGGAGCTCGCGGCACTGTCCTGGCCGGAAACCGTCGCCTGGCTCGGCCGCCGGATCGCCGTCGCGCTCGACTACGCGGGGCACCACGGCGTGCTGCACCGCGACGTCAAACCGGCCAATGTGCTGCTCACCGCCGAGGCGCTGCCGAAACTCGCCGATTTCAATATCAGCTTCAGCGGCAATGTCTCCGGGGACAGCCCGGTGGCCTACTTCGGCGGTTCGCTGGCCTATATGTCGCCCGAGCAACTGGCGGCCGTGCATCCGGACCGGCCCGCCACCGCCGCCGATCTCGACACCCGAAGCGACCTGTACTCGCTGGCCGTGGTGCTGTGGGAATTGCTCACCGGCACAAAGCCGTTCGGCGACGAGGCGGCCGACGGCGGGGACCGCACCGCGCTCGACGGCATGCTCGAACGCCGCGCCGCCATCCCGGAATCCCTCCCCTACGAACAACTTCCGCCGGACTGCCCGCCCGCGCTGCGCCGGGCGCTCACCAGGGCGCTCGAACCGGATCCGGGGCGGCGCTGGCCGAGCGGCGCCGATTTCGCCCAGCAGCTCGACCTATGCCTGGACGCGCACGCCCGCGACCTGGTGGACCCGCCGCCGCGCAGCTGGCGGCTGCGCGCCCGCCTGCTCATGCACCCGATCATGGCGCTGGCCATCGGCGTGCCGAACGCGCTGGCGATCCTGTACTCCTACAACCATATCCGGACCCTGATCATCGACAGACTGGACGCGGCGGCGCAGCGCCGCTTCACCGAATACGCGGTCACCACCTACGCCATCTGCTTCGCCCTGGGCGTGCTGGCCTCGAACGTGCTCATCGCCAGGCTGTGGTCGATGACGCTCGGCCTGCGCCGCGGAAAGACATACGACACAGCGACTCTCGCACGGGCACGCGCGGACACCCTGCGATTGAGCGCGCGCATCGAGCTGATCTGCCTGGCGCTGTGGGTGCTGGCCGGGGTACTCGTTCCGGTGTCGGTCGAATTGTCCGGCAACCACATTCCCACGGGTTCGTACGCGCACTTCTTCCTCACCCAGCTCGTCTGCGGCGCGATCGCCGTCGCGTATCCGTACTTCCTGGTGAGCTGGTACGCGGTGCGTTCGGTGTATCCGATGTTCCTGCCGCACGGTGGTCCCGGCCGCCCCGATTCGGTCCAGCTGAGCCAATTGGACCGGCGCAGTACGCATTTCCTGGCCGTCGCCGCCGCGGTGCCGCTACTCGGCGTCGCGGGCGCCACCTTCGTGCCCGCGACCGACCTGCCCGCGGTGCTGGTGCCCGTGCGGGTGCTCGGGGTGGGCGGCGCGCTCGCCTTCGTCGGCGTCTACTGGGTATTCCGTTCGCTGGAACGGGATTTGGCCGCGCTGCGGCGGATCGTGCGACGCTGACGCTCAACCCGGCTGAATCAGCGTGCGCTTCAGTATCTTTCCGGTGGCGTTGCGGGGCAGCGCGTCCAGGAAGGTGACGTCGCGCGGCACCGAGAAGCGGCTCAGCCGGTGCCGGATGTAATTGCACACCATCTCCCGGTCCAGCCCGAAACCCTCCCGGGTCACCACGAAAGCAGCCAGCCGCTGACCATATTCGGTATCCGGCACCCCGACCACCGCCACCTCGCTGACCTGCGGCAGATACGCCAGCGCCTCCTCGACCGGGCGCGGGAAAACGTTCTCGCCACCGGAGATGATCATCTCGTCGTCGCGGCCCGCGACGTACAGCAGATCGTCCGCGTCGAGATAGCCCAGATCGCCGGTGTCGAGCATGCCCGCCGATTCGGTGGGCGGTGTCGCGTCGGTGTACCCGTCGAACAGCATGTGGTTGCTGACGAAGATGCGTCCGGTGACGCCGTGCGGCACCGGACGCAGATCCTGGTCCAGCACGGCGAGTTTGGTGCCGAGCGGCGGGCGGCCCGCGGTGGTCGGCGCGGCGCGCAGGTCGGCCGGGTCCGCGATGGTCGCCCAGGACACCTCGGTGGAGCCGTAGATGTTGTAGAGCACGTCACCGAAGGTGTCGAGGAACCGCTGCACGACCGGACCGGCCAGCGGCGCACCGCAACTGGCGACGATGCGCAGGCTGGACGTGTCGTAGCGGGCGCGCACGTGCACCGGCAGATCCAGGATGCGGTTGACCATAACCGGCACCACGATCATCGAGGTCACCTGCTGTTCGGCGATCAGCCGCAGGCAGTCCTCGGCGTCGAATCGCTCCGGCAGCACGACGGTGGCCCGGATCGGCGTGCTGATCTGCAGCGCCGACAGACCCCAGGTGTGGAACAGCGGCGCCGGGATGAGCATGGTCTCGTCCATCCGGAACGGGATCCGGGACAGCAGCGCGGCGATGGTGCCGAAACCCTTGGGCTGCGGGCGTTTCGCGCTTTTCGGGGTGCCGCTGGTGCCGGAGGTGAGCACGATCAGCCTGCCGGGATGGGGTGGCCGGGTGAACCGCGGGGAATCCAGCGCGATCAATTCCTCGACCGTTGTCGGACCGGCGCCGGTGCGGCGGGAAGTGGAGAATTGATGAATCTCCGGAGTGAGATATTTGATCAACGAACGGTATTCGTCGTCGACGAAAATCGCGGCGAGTGAATGCCTTTCGACGACCTCCTCAATCTGAAGCGCCGACAGTCCAGTATTCAGCAATACCGTGTCGACACCCAATTTCCCTGCGGCGACCATGGTTTCGACCATTGCCACCCGATTGCGGGATAGCAGGCCGACGGCGTGCTGGGGCCCGAAACCCAGTGCGGCGAGCGCACCGGCGAGCCGATGCGTCCGCTCGTGCACCTCGGCGAAGGTGTAGGTGGCGTCACCGTCGACGATCGCGGGCCGCGTCGGGGTGTACGCCGCCGCGGCCGCGTATCCGCCGGCCAGCGTGAAACCCCATTTGGCCAGTCCGCCGAGCTGTTTCAGCCCGCGATCGGGGCGCAGGCTGCGCACCACGCCGGTGGTCATCAGCTGTTTGTAGATGCCGACCTGCAGCTTGGCCTGCGAATCCTCGCCGTTCACCAGCACCGAATCCGGAGTGCCCGCCGCGGCGGCCGCCATCCGGGCCAAACCCGCACGGGTCCAGGCGATCACGGCGTCGCGACCGTGACCCGCGATGACCTCGTGCACCCGGCCGACGCCGATATAGGTGACGGTGATCTTGGTCTGCCGATGGTCACCGCGTAACCGGACCGAGGCGAATCCGCCGTGGCTCGGACACCGTAGCTCGAAGGTTTCCGGCTCTTTGCCGATGGCGAGATGTACCGGGGGCAAAGCGATTTCGCCTCTGGATCCGGCGCGGATCAACAGCAGCGGATGCGGCCCTGCGGTTTCCGCGCGTTCACAGACACCAACCCACTGGAACATTCGCGAATAGGTCTGCGGATCCATGAGCAGATCCCAGATAACCTTGCGCGCGACAGCGAACTCCGCATCGACAGTGATGACATCGGTTACCAATGGCGTGCATTTCTGGTCGGCCGACCCGTCCCCAATGGATCGGCATCGTTATGTATTTGTACCCACCGGTAACACTACGGTCAAGTAAGTGTCGCCGATCTGTCGAATTGCCTTCGCGCATACCGGCCGGTTGGGCGTCGCGCACATGGCGACGCACCGGCCATCAGCATCAACAACCGGTCGGTTCGTGTCGTTACGGCGGTGTAAGCGGGCTCGACACCGTGCGACTCATGGCACCATCCAGGACAGGACGGGGGTCGACTGGAGGACGACCAGCACGCACATGCCCGCCAGGAACAGCAGGCTCCAGCCGAGTACCCGCCGGAATATGTCGCCCTCCTTACCCGGTAAGCCGACGGCGGCGGCCGCGATGGCCAGGTTCTGCGGTGAGATCATTTTGCCGAGAACGCCACCGGAGCTGTTCGCGGCGGCCAGCAACGTCTGCGACAGGCCCGCCTTGTCGGCGGCGGCCACCTGCAGCGCGCCGAACAGCGAATTGGATGAGGTGTCCGATCCCGTGACGGCGGTGCCGAGCCAGCCGAGTATCGGCGACAGCAGTGCGAACACCCCGCCCGCTCCGGCGAGCCAGGCGCCGAGCGTGATGGTCTGGCCCGAGGCGTTCATGACGTAGGCCAGGGCCAGGACGGCCAGCACCGTCACGATCGCCCAGCGGAGTTGGCGCAGCGTTGCGCCGTAGGCCCGCAACGCTTTCGGGATGGATACCGACAGCGCCGCCATGGTCAGCAGTCCCGCCACCAGTATCTGAGTACCGGGTGAGGTCAGGATATTCAGGGTGAAGGTGACCGAACCGAGTTGTGCGCCTTTGGCATTGAACAGATGTAGACCGGGCCAGGCGAATTTGCGGGTCGCGTGATCGAGCAGTGTTTTGATCGGCCCGACCTGCCCGAGACCGAAGACGGCGATGATGATGAGGTACGGCGCGTAGGCGCGAGCGATCTCCCGCCGCGAATCGGGATGTTGGACGCGGCGCGCGAGGTCATCCGGCGCGATCTCCGTAGCAGGGACTGCACCGGCTTCTCGTCCGGGCGCGATGTCCGCGGCAGCGACCGCACCGGCTTCGGGCGCGATGTCCACCGCGGCGCCCGCGCCGACCCGCGCCGGATCGGCTGTCGCCGGCGCGGCGGTGCGCCGCACCCGGAGAAATACGACGACGGCCGACGCGGAGACCAGGGCGGCGACCACATCGGCGAGCGGCGCCGAAACGAAATTGGCTGTCGCATACTGCGCGAGCGCGAAGCAGACACCGCAGATCACGGCCACCTGCCACGTCTGCCGTATCCCGTTCTTGCGATCGACGATGAAGACGAGCACCAGCGGAACCAGCACCGACAACACCGGAGTCTGCCGTCCGACCATCGCCCCGAGCGTATCGGCGGAATGGCCGGTCACCGCGCCGAGCGTGACGATCGGCGTCGCCATCGCGCCGAATGCGACCGGCGCGGTATTCGCGGTTAGCGCGAGGACGGCGGACTTCATCGGCGCGAATCCGAGGGCGATCAACATGACGGCGGTGACCGCGACCGGGGTGCCGAAGCCCGCGAGCGCCTCCATCAGCGCGCCGAAGCAGAACGCGATGAGGATGGCCTGCACCCGCTGGTCGTCGCTGAGGCCGGCGAACGATCGGCGCAGCACATCGAAATGCCCGGTGGCGACGGTCATGTTGTACAGCCAGATCGCATTGATGACGATCCACAGAATCGGGAAGAACCCGAACGCCGCACCCTCGGATCCGGCGAGCAGCGCCTGGCCGACGGGCATTCCGTACACCCAGATCGCGACGATCAGCGCCGTGCCCAGCGCCACCAACGACGCGATCCACGCGGCCCACCGCAACACCCCGAGCAGCGCGAAGAGCACCAGTAGCGGCAGCGCCGCGACGAGCGAACTCCACGCGAGTGAATGGGCCAGTGGATCGAGCACTTGCTGATACATCGCGAAACCTCCAGAACCGAGCAGAGCCCGAGCACGGTCCGATTAGCCGCCGGTCTACGGCAGGTGGTCGGCCGGTACCCGGCAGCTGAATTCTGGTCAACTATCGAGTGTTCGGTGGTTTGTTTCGCGACAATGCGGCCGGATCAACACCTCTGAAGTCCGTGAACGGGTGTGCGACCGGCATCGCCCGCCCGAGCCCGGATACTGATCCGCATGCCGCTTCTCACCGAACCCGTCGCCACCTCGCTCGCTTGGCGCAGCCGATCGAGCAGGCAAATCGGTCCCGACGAGCAGCGCTCCCCAGTACTAGCTGATATTTGCTATTCGGCTGGTGTACAACGCAATTGGGGATCCTTCGGTGCGATGCACGGTGCTACGCTGCCATCGCGGTTCGAGGACAGGAGGGGCGATGCGCGGATCGGATCGGCGAAAGATACTGCCCGGCCGTGTATTCGGGAAATTCTGGTCGAATATCGTTGCGCTGGTGTTGCTTTCGGCGGCAATCTCGGCGGCCTCATCGACCGCACCGGCACGGGCCGCGGACGGCGATCTGACCTGCCAGGCGAAGGCGACATTCATCTTCGACCCCAGCCCGCTGTCCTACTACGACACCTATCTCACGCCCTCCGGCACGGTCGACCTGGGCGCGAAGGCCGATGCGGGCACACCGTGCACATCGGAGACCGGGGCGACGATGTCGGGCGGCACGTTCACGCTGGATCCGTTCAGCGCCGTATTCAGTTGCACGCACGCCGATCTCACCGGTACCGGCACCATCGCCTGGAACAACGGCAATCCGGCCAGCTCCATCAAATGGCATCTCACCATCACCGTGCGCGGGGACCGAACCCTCACCGCCGAGGTCGTCGCCGGGCCGCTCCAGGGCGATACCGTGACGATCTCCCCCGGAAACGTTACGGCGGACGGTGATTGCGCCGGCTACATCCACAAACTGCAATTCGACGACGCCACAATCACATTCCAGTGAGGCACGCCTATGGACGGTGGGTGGACTCCGGCCCGACTCGTCGCATGTGCACGTCGGTGAACCCGTCCTGTCGCACCGATCGGACGATGGCGAAACCCAACTTTTCCGCCACCCGCCGCGACGGCGCGTTATCCGTCGTCGTCATGATCTCGACCGGGTGATCCGGCCACGCCCGCTCGGCCCAGGACACCGCGGCCGCCGCCATCTCCGACGCGAAACCCTTCCCCCATGCGCTCGGCCGGAAGCGATAGTAGAGGTTCAACAGCCGCTCCCCGTCCCGCACGGTGACCCGCAATCCACCGAACCCGATGATCCCGCCCGCCGGGGCCACTTCGACCGCCCAATACCCGATGCCGTGTTCGGCCCAGTCGCGCAACCAGATTCGGAACAACTCGACGGATTCGTCCACGGATCGCGCCCGATCCGGCCGGAATACGTTGGCCGCCGGATCACCGTGAATCTCCACCATCGCCGGCAGATCACCGTCCGCCACCTTCCGCAGCACCAACCGGTCGGTACGTATCAATTCCGGCGCACTGTCCACCATCAAGGCAGCCTAGGACGACCACACCGCCTTCGTCACACCGTTTTGTCGCACGCCGACGGGCGAGATAGCGCTCGACGGCGATCCCGCGGCGGGACAACATGAGTCGTTTGGGCGCTCAATCGATCGGGCGTGCGTCGCGGAGGATCGCGTCCACCGTTTCGTCGACCGTCGAATCGGAACTGTCCAGCCATAAGCCGATTCGCGGGGTGTTGTCGCGGAGTCCGGTGTCGAGGTCGGCGACGCTGAAGACACCGTATGCCTTCTTCACTCGGCCCATCTCGCGGCGTGCGACCTCTTCCGCGCGTGGCGTGAGTACCACGACGTAGCGGGGGCGGGTTCGGATCCGGTCGACGAACCAGGCCAGTTCCTCGCCCAGCGCCACGTCCTGGACGATCGCGGTGAACCCGTTGTCCGCGTAGGCATCGGCGGTTCGGGCCGCCAGTTGGTAGCGCAATCGCAGCTGCGCCAACGCATCCGGGGTCGGGTCGGGGGACATCTCCGCACGGCCGTTCACCACGAAACGCCGGAACACATCACCGCGCACATGTGCCGAGCGCGGCAGACGTTCGGCCAAAGCCTGTGCGACGGTGGACTTTCCGGCCGCTTGGATTCCGGTGATGAGATATACCGCGCCTGCCATGCCGATCATGATCGAGTGCGGATGCCGATCGCACCAGCGAATTAATGGGCGGGCTGATCGATATAGCGGTGCATGGCCCAGTTCATGGTGCGCATCGCCGCGTTGTAGGCTGGCGGGAAATACCGTTGCGCCAGGTGGCCGATGCGGATGTCGGGTGAGGTGTAGATGAGGTAGCGGTCGCGTTCGACGCCGCGGACCACCGTGCGGGCGGCCGCCTCCGGGGTGACGGCGTGCCGCATGAACAGCGAGATGCCGCGCTGCACGGCGACGGTGGAGCGGTCGATGCCCGCGATGTCGACGCTGTCGACCATCGGCGTCGCCATCGCGCCGGGCACCACCAGGCTCACCCCGATGCGGTGCCTGCGCAGATCGAAGCGCAGCACCTCCGAGACGCCGCGCAGCCCGAATTTGCCCGCGCTGTACGGCGCATGCCACGGCAGCCCGAAAAGGCCCGCGGCCGAGGATACGTTGACCAGATGTCCGCCCTTGCCCGCGGCGATCATCGGCGGCACGAATTCCTCGATCACGTGAATCGGGCCCATCAGATCGATATCGATGGTGCGCCGCCACTGCTGGTGGGTCAGCCGGTCGACCGAGCCCCAGGTGGCGATGCCCGCGACGTTCATCACCACATCGACATTGCCGAGTTCGGCATGGGTCTTGGCGGCCAGGTCGACGACGGCGTCGTGATCGCTGACGTCGGCGGCCTGCGCGAGGTGCACGGTGGCCCCGGTCGCGCGCACCAGCTCGGCGGTTTCCTGCAGACCCGGATCCGCGATATCGGTGAGCACCACCGAGGCGCCCCTGACCGCCACCGCGAGCGCGGTGCAGCGCCCGAGCCCGCTGGCCGCTCCGGTGATCAAACAGCGCTTACCGCCGAACTTCGTCATGCCGACGACGATAGACGAACACCGCTGTCTATAAAAGACTGGCGCGGCAAGAGCCTCATCGCATTTCGGCCGACACCACGATGGTGGTCCACCCGCCGAGGTGGATCCGGTCGCCGCTGCGCAGCAGCACCGGCACCTTCGCCGGGATCAGCTCGTCGCTGCCGTTGAGGCTGGTGCCGTTGGTGGAACCGAGGTCGGTGATGGTGAGCGCCTCGCCGTCGATCCGCAGCATCGCGTGCGCGCGCGAGACTCCCGCGTCGGCGGGCGGGATGCCGAGGTCGATATCCGGCGCCAACCCCTGTGAGACGCTGCGCTTGCCGATCAGGATCTCACCGCCCCGCAGCGTGATCCGCCGCTCCGGATAGAACGCCGGGAACTCCACCCGGTCCGCATCGGGCCCCTTGCGCGCGATCACTCGATCGTAGAACTCGCGGTCGGCGGTGACGATCGCCACCCATCCGGATTCCGGAACAGCTTGCGCGCCAACGACTTCGGCCGCATGCACGGTGGGCGCGAGCCGGGGGTCGGTGACCGACTCCACCGGCGGCGGCGCGGGCAGCGCGGAATCGAATCCGCAGACCTCACAGAACCGGCCCGAACTCGGCGACCCGCACGACGGGCACACCGCGATCGGCGCCGCGGCCACCGTCGGCGCGGCCGTACTCCCGATCGGCGACCCGCACACATCGCAGTAATCGGTCGCCACGGACTCGTGGCCATCGGGGCAGACAACCATCACTCTCCCTTTCGCACCCGCGCCGTCTTCGTCGAGCGCGCGTCCAACGCCATCTCGTCGGCCGCCTGAACCTGCGAACGCAGCCGCACGGTGCCGCTGCGCTCGTCCACCTCCACCACACCGCGCAGCAGTTTCGCGGTGCCCTCGTTACCCGATTCGGCCGCGAGCGCGACGGCGCGGCGCAGTTTGGCGGTCGCCGTCTGCACATCACCACTCTTACGCGCCGCCAGCCCCTCCTGCACCGCCCGCGCCAGTTCGGCCTGGCCGGTGTAATGCGCGACGCGCCTGCTGATCCGGGCCGACAGTTCGGCGTCGTCGGTCCACACCGCCTTCACCAAACCCTGGCCGAGCACCTCCTCGCCCGCGACGACAGTTATTCTGGCGGCGAGCTTTTCGCGTCCCGGCGCCGCGGGCTCCACCTGCACCTGGACGTGATAGTCGCGGTCCTCCGCACCCCACGCGCCGAGCGAGTACTCCCCACCTGCGGTCCGGTGTCCACCCGGCGCCCGGTCAGATCCTCGATGGTCGGCGCGACCTGTTTGACGAAGCGGATCGTCGCGCCCGCGGGCGTCCAGACCCGCAGCGTGAGATCCGGAATCGCCTTGGCCAGCGAACCTTGCGTCATGGCGGCGAAATCGGCGGCCAGATTCGCCGGATCGGCGACGATATCGACGGTGCCGTGCAGCGCGGTGGCGATCGCACGCAGCTCGTCCACCCGCCAGTCGGTGCCGACGCCGCGGCAGTCGCAGGTGAAATATCCTTGGGACAGCTCGATTTCGGCGGCCAGCCGGGTGGGTTCCTCGTGCTCGTTCTTGCCGTCGGTGAGCAGGATGGCGTGCACCATCGCGTCCGGATGTTTCTGCGCCAGCTGACGCGACAGCCCCAGCCAGGTGCCCATGGCGGTGCCGCCGGTCGGCCGCAGCTTGTCCAGTTTGCGCCGGGCCGCGGCGCGCGAGTCGGCATTGGCGGGCAGCGACGGCACATCGGTCGGAAAGATCAAGCGCGCCAACGCCGTTCCCTCCACTATGGCGAAATGCGTGCCATCGGGCAGCGCGTCGAGCGCGGCGAGCACGGCCCGACGCGCACCCTCGAATTTGCCGCCGGCGCCCATGGATCCGGAGCAGTCCATGATCAGGATCTCCAGCCGCTGCTGCGGCCTGCCCGCGGCGACCAGTTCGGCGCCCGCCTCGACGGTGACCACCGCGTCCACCGTGCCGTGTCCGGCGGCGAGATACTCGTTCTGGTCGATGGCGACCGAAATACCGTTTCCGGCAGCAGCATTCATGATATTTCTCCTGAAGGTGCGGACCACGGCACGGGGGCGAGCGCGACGGTGATGTTATCGCTGCCCCCGCAACGCAGTGCGAATTCGACGAGTTCGCGCGCGGCCGACATCGGATCGACCCCGGTGGCGACGGCGGCCAGCGCGGCGGGATCGGGCAGGTAGTTCCACAGGCCGTCGCTGCATACCAGCAGCACGCCGGGGCCCGTGGTGCGCAGGGTGCGAACGCAGTTGTCCGACCAGGGTTTCGGGCCCGAGTCGGCGCCGAGCCAGCGCAGCAGGGTGTGCGCGCGCGGATCCTCCATGGCCGAGCCCGCGTCGAGGGCGCCCGCGTCGACGAGGGCCTGCGCCCACGAATCGTCGACGGTGAGCTGCTGCGACGGGGCGTTGCCCGGTGCGTCCGCATCCTCGGCGCGTAGCCAATAGGCCCGGCTGTCACCGACATTCGCGATGGTGATGTCGACGCCGTCCGGCCCGTGCCGCACGATCGCCGACACGTAGGTGCACGAGGGGGCCTGCCCGTCGTGCACGGCGACGGCGCGCACCGCCTCGGCCGCGGCCGCGAGCCCGGCCATCGCGGCCTCGGCCGCGGATTTGCCCTCGGCCAGCGCGATTCGCGCGCCCTCCACCCCGGTGCCCGCGGCGGCACCGGAGGCGGCCTGCGGATCCTCCGAAGTGGACACCCCGTCGGCGACCACGATCAGCGCGATATCGTCGAGTACCGCGGCCGCGACGGCATCCTCGTTGTGCGCGTGCATGATTCCGCGATCGGTCACCACCGCGACCGCCCCGAGATCGGCCTCGAAACGGTCCGGCGCCCCACGCAGCTCGCCGCAGGCCAGGCAGTAGCCGTCGGCATCGTATTCCGTCGCGCCACAACCCCGGCACGATCCCGGCGGACCGGATTCGTGGCGCGGCAAGGCGATTCGGCTGCCGGCCAGCTCGTGGCCGCAGGATTCGCAGAAACGGTCGGCGCGCCCGACGGCGGCCGTGCATTGCGGGCAGATCACAGCGTGGTCCTCGGGCGAATCGTATTGGCCTGCTCCACGAGTGCGATCCGGGCCCAGCTGTCCTCGGCCTCGCGGGCCAGGTCGCGATAGCAGCGTTCCAGGCCGGTGCGCACACCGTCCTCGTTCAGTGGCGCGCCGAGCAGCGGTGCGTCGTCGTCGGGTTTGCGGCCCGCGCGCAGCCAGCCGAGCGCCGCGCTGAGCACCTGCCTGCGCACCTCGGCGCCACGGCGCTTGGAATCCAGTGCGAGCCTGCCCGCGCGCTCGGCGGCGTCGCGCAGCACCGATTCCGCGATACTCGCCGAATCCCGTTCGGCCAGTAGGGTTTCCACAGCCGCGATACGCGCCTCGGTGAACAGCGCCGAACCGGGATCCACCTGGTCGAGCACGGCGACCGCGCCGTCCCGGTCGCCGCCGCGCCGCCGCTGCCTGGCCAGACCGAACGCGGCGCTCAGATAGCCGCGGTCGGTGCGCCACACCAGCTCGTAATACTTCGCCGCCGTCGCCATCGAAAGCCGCGCCCGCGCCGCCGCCTCGTCCGGCGCCGCATACTTACCCGGCTCCGAAACCGTTGCGACCGAGTCGGTTCCGCTCGACAGCTCGGCCACCGCGGCCAGCGCGAGCTTGGGCGCGGGCTCGCCGGGCAGCGCGGCGTAGACGGCCTCGAATTCCGCTGCGGCCTCGGGGAATTCGCCCGTCAGCAGCCGGGCCTGGCCGCGATACCAGGCCATCCGCCAGTCGCCCGGCAGCGCCGCGGTGAGCGCGTCGAGGCGGCGCAGCGCATCGGCCGCATCGCCGGATTCCAGCGCCGCGCGCACCAAACGCAATGGGATCTCAATGGATTCGTCCCGCCCGGTGACCACCGACCGCAGCCCCGCGGTGAACGCCCGCTCCAGCTCGGCGGGCGTCGCCCCTGTGGTGGTGGCCAGCAGCGCCGCCGCGCTGTCGGTCGGGTCCACCAGCGGAACGGGTAGCGCGGCAATGATTTTCACCGGGTCGGCCAGCGGCGCGATACCCGCGCCGAACACCCCGCGCACCGGACCGAAATAGGTCGACATACCCGGCCGCGGCACGCCGTCCTCGGCGCTCAGCACCTCGCGCAGCGCGCCGGTGAGCTGATCGGCCATCTCCTCCATCGAGGCGAATCGGGCCTCCGGATCCGGATCGGTGGCCCGCAGGATGCACCGGTAGAGCGAATCATGTTTCGCCAGAACGGGTTCCGTCGACGGATCGGGTAGCGCGCCGAAATGCCCGCCCTGCTGCGGCACATCCATGATCAGCACCGCGAGCGTGCGGCCCACCGTGTACACCTCGGTGGCGACGGTCGGCCCGGTCTCGCCGATCTCCGGAGCCTGGTAGCCGATGGTCCCGTAGATCGGGCTGTCCTGGTCGTCCATCGCGATGACCGCGCCGAGATCGATCAGTTTGAGCTGCTCGTCGGTCTGCATGACGTTATCCGGTTTGAAATCGCAGTACGCCAGACCCAGCGAATGCAGATAGCCGAGCGCGGGCAGCATTTCCAGGACATAGGCGATGGCCTGCGCGGGCGCCAGATTCGCGCCGTCGGCGTCGCGGCGGTCGCGCAGGATCTGCTTGAGCGAGGTGCCGCCGATGTACTCCATCACGATATAGCCGACCGGTACGCCGTCGCGTCCGGTGTGCTCGACGAAGTTGTGGATCTTCACGATGCTCGGATGCTCCACCTCGGCCAGGAACCGCCTCTCGGCGAGCGCGGCCAGCATGGCGTCGGCGTCACCGGAATTCAGCAGGCCCTTGAGCACCACCCAGCGGTCGCTGACATTGCGGTCCACGGCCAGGTAGATCCAGCCGAGTCCGCCGTGCGCCAGACATCCCGCCACCTCGTATTGCCCGCCGACCACATCGCCCGCGGCCAGCTTCGGCGCGAAGGAGAACCGGGTGCCGCAGTTCGGGCAGAAGCCGTCGGTGCGGCCGGGCTGCCCGTCGCGGCCGCGGCCGACCGGACGCTCACATTTGCCGCAGAACCGCTTGTTCTCCGCGACCTGCGGATCGGCCATGATCGCGGTGGCCGGATCGACCCGGGGCACCCGGGGCACGTCGACCATGCCCGCGCCGAGGCGGCCCCTCGTGCTCGACCGACCCGAGGCGCGGCCGGTCCGCACCGAACGCCCGGTGCCGCGCGTCGTGCCGGTGCCCTGCGTGATACCCGTGCCGCGCGTGACCTCCGTACCGTGCGTGGTATCGGGTGCGGCACCGCAGATATCGCAGTAGCCGTCGACAATCGTTCCGGCGCAACCGATTTCGGCACAGCGCGCGGGCAGTTCCGCTCCGGTGGCCGCCGCGGGCGCGGTGCCGCAGACCGCGCAGTAGCCGTCCACCACCTCCCCACCGCAGCCCGGCTCGTCACACGTCATGGTCGCCTCCCCGTCTTCTCCCCGATGAGCTGCTGAAAGTCGGCGACCGCCCGGGTGACCGCGGCGAGATCGCACGGCGTGCGCGAAAGCAGCCCCAGCGCAATCTGATTCGAGGCGAGGATGTCTCGGTCCTCGCCGATCCCCAGCCGGGCCGCCTTCGCCCGATAGGCATCGAGCCGTCCGCGCAGCTCGGCGCGCCGGTCCAGCAGCCCCTGTGCCAGTTCGCGATCCCGTTCGGCCACCGCGGTCGCGGCCGCGATCCGCCCGCGCAACTCCAGAAGTGCCGCCGCGGCACCGGTATTCGCCGCCACCTCAGCCAATCGGGCCGCGAGCCCGGCGCTTTCGTCCGGATGACTCGGCAGCGGACCGGTCCGGATGGTTCGCCCAGCCTCGGTCCGTGCCCGTTCGGCGCGCGCGCCGGTCTCGCGCAGCGCCTCGATATCGGCGCGGGTCTGGGCGACGGCGGCGGGCCAATCCGACACCAGCGCACCGAGTTCGGCGAGCAGCGCCGACTCCCGGCGCAACCGCGCCGCCAATTCCGCGATCCGGTCGTCGATTTCGGCGGCGGTGAGGGCGAGCGGATCGGTGGCCGACCGGCTGAGCAGTTCCCCGATGCCGTCGCCGACCGCGCGCAGCCGCTCGTTCGCTCCCCCCACCCGGTCCAGCTGCTCCTGCAGCGGCGCGAGCCCCGTCGTGACGCGGGTGTTCACCGCGTCGACCGCGTCCAGGAATTCGGCGATCCTCGGGAACGTCTCCCGCATGCGGTCCAGCGTATCGGCGAGGCCGACGAACAGCACCTGCTCGCTCGGACCAGTCAGCGAACGCTGCGCCATCGGGATCGGGGTGCGCGCCGCCTCGTACGGCCTGCCGCGCAGCAGCCTGGTCAGTTCGGCGCGTTCGGCGTCGGTGAGTTTGTGCTTCACTCCGCGGGTCGCGGTGGCCGAATCCAGGATCGCGCGCATCCGACCGAAGTCCTCCCACATCAGCTCCAGCGCGGCGCGCACCGGTTGCCAGCGCACCTCGGTGACTCCGGTCGGCGGGAATCGGCGGATCAGCGTGAGCCCGGGATGTTTGTCCAGTTCCAGCAGCGTCGCGGTGACCCGATCGATTTCCGCTGCGCGCCTGGCCAATTCGTGATCGATCTCGGTGATGCCGAGCGGCGGTACGGCCCCGGTCATCCGTTGTACTTCGGGGTCGGTGGCGCGGGCGGCGGGCCGATGACGCCGAGATCCGCACTGTAGATCCGCTGCCAGGTGCCGTCGCCGCGGACCCGCTCCAGCACCCCGTTGACGAAGCGGACCAGCTGATCGCTGCCCTTGGGCAGGCCGACCGCGTACGCGCCGGTGCCGAGCGATTCCCCGACGATCGACAGGTTGTGGTCCTGGGCCATCAGCCCGTAGAGAATCGGTTCGTCACCGAAGATCGCGTCCACCTGCCCCTGCTGCAGCGCGACCAGGCAGTCGGTCCAGTTGGTCACCCCGATCACCTTGGGCCGCTTGGGCAGTGCGAACACCGCGGCCACCGAACTGCTGCCGTTGAGCACGCACAGCCGCTTGCCGCCCGCGCTGGCCCCGTCGGTGATGCCCGAACCCTTCACGACCAGGAATCGTTCCGGTGCGTAGTAGTAGACGGTGGAGAAGTCGACATCGCGGCGGCGCTCGCAGGTCGCGGTGAAGGTGCGCACGACCATGTCGACCTGTTTGCTCTGCAGTGCCGTGCTGCGGTCCTGCGCGGTGAGCGTGCGCAGCTCGATCTTGTTGGGATCGTCGAACAGGTCGCGCGCGATCTCCCGCGCCAGGTCGATATCGAATCCCTTCAGCTCGCCGGAGACCGGGTCGCGGAAGCCGAACAGGTAGGTGTTCTGGTCGACGCCCACGCGTAGCCTGCCGCGCGCGAGAATCGCCGCCATCGGCGAACTCGGCGGCACCGCAAGGGGTTTCGGCTGTAGGCCGGGCCGCAGGCTGGTCTCGACATCACACGAACCCTCGGCGGGCCCCTGCGGCGGGGCGGTGATCTCGGCGGCGTCGGGCGGCAGTGGGCTCACGGCGCCGATATTGCTCCCGGCAGGCACGTGCGAGCCGGAGCAGGCGGCGGTGAACAGGATGACGCCCGCGAGTACGGCGGACCGCAACCGCCTTGCCCAAACCTTCACAGGTACTCCTCCAGCCGCGGCCAGATTCCGGCGGCCACCGCGCCCGCGGCCACGAGCAGCAGCACCAGTGCGCCCTCGGGGCCGACCAGGAAGAAGCCACCGCCGGTGTCGACATCGTCGCGCACATCGCCCCTGATCTGGGTGATATTCGTCTGTAATGCGCTGTCGAGGTGGGTGAACCGGCTGGCCGACGCGTCGCGGCCGCCGCCGATCGCCTGCTCGACCGCCGCCGGGTAATTCGCGGCCTGATAGGCCGCAACCTGTTTGCCGTGGCTTTCCACCCAGCCGTTGAATTCCGGCCACGCGGTGGAATCCTTGGCCAGCGAACTGGTGAGCAGGGCGCGCAGTTCATCGCTGTGCGCCTTGTATTTGTCCTCGATGGCGGTGATCTCGCCGCGGGTGACCAGCTCCTGGGTCTCGTCGGAGCGCGCCTGCTGCGCGAGAATCCTTGCCCGGGAAAGGTTGTCGAATCTGTTGGTGGCGCCGCCGGGACCGGTGTCGACGGTCGCGCTCGCGGCAAGGCCCGCTCCGGTGACCCACAGTCCCGCCAGCAGCACCGCGCAGGCCGCGGCCAGCACGCCGAGGTTGACGCGACGGTTGGTGCGGCGCAACAGGATCAGCGAACAGGCCAGGCAGGCCAGCAGGGTGAGCAGCAGCAGAGCGACGGTGAGCAGCGGCGGCCCGGTGAGCGCGCGCTCCTGGTCGCGGACCGCGGCGAAGCGGGCGCCGGTGAGCCGTTCGGCGTTGGGCAGCAACGAATTCTGCATCAGCGTCGAGGCCTCGTGCAGATACGCCGAGCCGACCGGGTAGCCCTGCCGGTTGTTCGCGCGGGCGGCCTCGACCATACCGGTGTAGGCGGGCAGGTCGGCGGCGATGCGGGCGAGGACCTGTCTGGTCATCGCGTCGTCGGCGCCCGCGGTGGCATCGGCGAGCGCGGCCGCGGCGTCGGCCAGCGATTGCTGATAGTGGGCGCGCACGTCGGCGGGTTCGATACCCGCGGATAGGAATGCGGTGGCGGCCGTGGCGTCGGCGGCCGAGAGCGCGACATAGAGCCGCTGCGCCGCGTCGGCGAGCGGCTCGGTGCGATTCAGCAGCGTATCGCGCTGAGTGAGCTTGTCGCCCAACTGATTCGCACCGACCAGTCCGGTGACCAGACACAGCGCGATGGTCAGCACCGCGACTCCGCCGATGGCGCCCGGCGCGGTCGCGGCGAAACGCCGCAACCATCCCACCCCCGCGCCGACGGCTACCGGTAGCCGAAAACCCACACCGCCCCCCTTCTCGAACCGGTCGGCGTTCCCGTTCGCGATAGTACGGGAGGCCGCCGACATTGTCGCCGGATGGGCTTGCCCCACGAATCACCGGGTGGATTAGGGGTTTTTCGGTGCTGTCACGCGGTTTCGTCGTCGAACGGCCACAGCCTGCGCGCGAAGGTGTTCTCCGGCGACACCGTGATCACATCGCATACCCGAACCACCTCGGCCGGGATCTCACCATCGAAATGCGCTGGCCCGGGGACGATCACGGCCTCGGCATCGATCCGGCGCGCCGTGGCGATCAGCCGGGCGACGGGAGCGTCGGTCTCCGGCCCGAAGGCGATGGTCTTGGCCAGGTCGTAGCCGAGCCGCTTGGCCGTGCTGCGTATGAGCGTTTCGTCCCAGACTTGTGAGACGCCGGACACATCACGACGCAGGTAGCCAATTGCCTTGGGGCGCAGACTCATTGGTCAACTGTCGCATACCTTCGCCACCGGGCCCCGAGCCCGGGGCGGAAAATTTACGGTCCGGTGATCTCGAGGCAACCCGCCGATCGGCCTGGCGCGCCGCGACATACCGCCGTCATCGCGCCGCGACCAGCACACCGACGTCGGAACGCACGCCGGGATCGGTGACGCGAACGGCCAGGGCAGGCGCGAAATGCATGGGCCGCGAGACCGGCGGCGGCACATTCGGGCGGGGACCGCGCGGGCCGACCGGCAGCGAAAGCGTCCGCCGCGCGGCGGGTCCGGTGGCGATGCGGGTCACGATGAGCGCGGCGACGGTCAGCACCGCGATGGTGTGCCAGCTCGCCGCCGCGGGCGCGTGGAAGTCGGCGGCCGACCGCAGCGCGTCGGGGTGGCCGCCGATGATCGAGCCGATCACCGCGACCCCGATGGTCTGCCCGAGCTGACGCGAGGTGGTGGCCAAACTCGCCGCGACACCGGCCTGTTCGATGGGCAGCCCGGCCACCGCGGTCGCCGTGATCGGCGTATTGATCAACCCGATGCCCGCGCCGAAGACCGCGTACCCGGCGAGCAGCGCCGCCCGAACACTGGTGTCGAAGGTGAAACCCAGCAGCACCGCGGCGCCGGTGGCCGCGCTCGCGCCCGCGGTCAGCGCGATACGAGCGCCGCGCTCGGCGACCAATCGCCCCGACAGCGGCCCGAAGACGAACATGGCCGCCGCCATCGGCAGCAGCGACAGCCCGGCACGCAGCGCGGTGTCGCCCCGGATCTCTTGGAGATAAAAGGTATTCAGGAACAGGAACCCGCCGAGCGCGGCGTACGCCAGCGCCGCGATCACGAACGCGCCGCTGAACAACACCGATCGGAAGGCGCGCGGATCGATCAGCGGATCGCGGTGCCGCGGCTCGTATCGGAGCAATACCGTCAGACAGGCCGCCGCGCCGAGCAGGCAGCCCACGGTCACCGCCGAACGCCAACCCCGGTGCGGCCCTTCGATGATCGCGAACACCAGCAGGCCGAGCGTCCCGGTCAGCAGCAGCTGCCCGATCGGGTCCAGCACTCGCGGCAGCTCCGATTTCGACTGCGGCACAAGGAAGCTCGTCGCCACCACGGCCACCGCCGCGATCGGCACATTGATGAGGAATACGGCGCCCCAGCCGACGGCGTCCACCAGCAACCCGCCGACCACCGGACCAGCGGCCATGCTGACGCCGATCGACGCACCCCAGACGCCGATGGCGCGCACCCGGGCCCGCGGCTCGGTGAACACCGCGGTGATGATCGCCATGGCCACCGGATTCAGCATCGAACCGCCGACGGCCTGCGCGATACGGAAGGTGATGAGCCAGCCGAGCGACGGCGCGAGACCACAGGCCAGCGATCCGACAGCGAATATCACGGTGCCCAACTGGAAGACGGTGCGCCTGCCGATCCGATCGGCGAGCGCCCCCGAGAAGGTCAGCAGGCAGGCCAGCACCAGCGTGTAGCCCGCGGCGACCCACTGCGCGCCGGCGACGGATGCGCCCAGGTCACGGCGGATCGCGGGTAGTGCGACATTCACCGCGGTGGTATCGAGATTGGCCATCACCACGGCGGTGCAGCAGATCGCCAGCACCGCCGCACGCCGACCCACTGTCGGCTCTCCGGACGCGTTGGGCGCAGTGAATGTCACGCCAGCATCCTTGCAGCTTCAAACCGAAATGCGTGGTAGGGCCGGTTGTGTCCGCGCGCCCAAGGCCCTGTGTCGAAGTCCGGCCGGATGCATCCGCGGTCCAGCTCGTCGCCTGGCAAGGCGGAGGAGGAGCCGATACCGGGGTTGTATCGGCGACGACGACAACGCGGCCAGGCGGCGAGCTGGGCCGCGGAGGCGCCGGATGGGACTTCGACACAGGGCCTTTCAGCCGGGCGGGCGGATTCGGTCGTCGGTCCAACGCGGCAGCGCGGACCTGATCAGCTCCTTGGCCTGATCGCCGTAGCGGGCCTGCCGGTGCAGTGCGGCCCAGGCCTGTTCGTAGTATCGCAGCTCCGAAGGGCGGGTGACGGTCAGCTCGGCGCTGATCGTCTCCACCATCGCCATCCGCTGATCGAACATGTCGAATGATGTTGTGGTATAGATGAATTCGGAATCGAACGGCACGACGCCGAAGATCAGCCGCGGATTGTCGAATGCGGTTTCGAGCAGCCGATGCAGCTGTTCGGTCATCACCCCGGCATCACCGACCACGGTATGCAGCGCGGATTCGTGTACCAGCGTGGCGATCCGGTGATTGCCGCGCCGCAGCACCTGCTGGCGCTCCAGCCGCGCGGCCACCGCGTCGGCCAGGTCGTCGTGCGTGCCGAGGAACCGGATACATTGCGACAGAACAGCTCTCGCGTACGCCTCGGTTTGCAGCAGTCCGGGCACCAGCACCACCGTATAGGTGCGCCGCAGCCGGGTTCTGCTCTCCAGTTCGATTGCGCGCCGCTGCCTGCGCGCGTGGCCGGTGGCCGCGACCCGCTTCCACTCCGCCCACTGCGCCTCCACATTCCGCAGTGCCGCAATGAGATCGGGCAGCGCGAGCTCGGCGTCGCAGACCCGGCACCAGATGGCGACATCGTCCTCGCTCGGCGCCTGCTTACCGTGTTCGATGCGGCTCGTCTTGGACCAGTGCCAGCCCGCGGCGGTGCTGAATCGCCTGCCGTCGAGCCGCGCGTCCTTGCGGAGTTCGCGCAGCCGGGCGCCGAGAACCTGCCTGGCCTGGTCGGCCGCCGTTACGCCCGCCATCGGAATGCGTAGTCCCCGAATGGAATCGCCGCCGCCCACACCCGGTCGCGAATTTCGGCCGCGGCGGCGACGAGCACCGGATCGCGGGTGGCCGCCGCGCCGACCCAGTACCCGGCGGCGTCGAAAAGGCTGTAGGCGACGGTGGAATCGTCGAGCATCCAGAAATCCTCCGCGGCCGCGTCGGCCGGATCGGCCTCGGTGCGCGGTAGATAGCGCACGTCCTCACCGGCGGCCACATTGTGTTCGGCAAGGGCGAGCAGGTATTTCGTGTACGCAGTGTGCGGTTCGCTGACGATGCGGGCTCGCTGCACCACCACGTTGCGGGCGACGGTGGCCCGCACCTGGCGGGCCCACGGCTCGAACCAGTCGCCGCCCGGATCCCCGCTCGGGTCGGCGAGCCAGGCCCGCAGCGAATCCGCCTCGCCTGCCGCGAGATAGTCGTCGTTGGTTTCCAAATGAAATGCCCTGTGCTGTGCTTCGTCGATCAGCTGGTCGAACGGTTCACCGGCGAGGATCCGCCTCATCCGGTATCACTTCCCTTCCCACCGGTAGCTCGAGCACGGCCTCGTGACTCGGAATCGCCATGGCCGCCAACGCTTCCGCGTCGGTGAACGGGATACCGGTCAGCAGGAAGGTGCCGTGCCCGGTGTCGGAGAGTCCGGCGAGGCAGGTGCCCGGCTCGGCGTACGCGATCAGTTTGTGCGGGATCTCGATGCGGTCCACCCGTCCGGTCTTCCATCCCTGGACGGCGAAGGTGTCGCGGTCGGTGGCGTACAGCCGTGGCGATCCCTGACTGCCGGACGGCCCGCCGAGAAGTCGAATCTTCATGCTGAAGCCCCCTTGTGTCGCGTGCGAGTGCAATGGGTTCGTCCAATGGTCGCCGTATACGGCGTAGAGCAGCAAGAGTGCGTGCACTTTCGCGCACTTCGATGGCTGCGCGGCCACGGCGGTCGTAGCGTCGCCCCGTGGCGTCCGCAACTTCATGGCAACGGGGCCGTCGCGGTGCGCCGCGAGCGGAAGGGAGTTGGCAGTGCGAAGGGATGTGCGGGTTCAGTGAGTGGAGAGCGGGTGCGGGCCGTCGCAAGCGTTTACCGCCTCGGCCCGAATCAACGTGCGGTACTTCGGTGTCTGGTAGACGGCACCCCACGCAGCGTCGCGGATATCTCGGCACGAACCGGCAAGTCGGGTAGACAGATTCGGGCCTGCCTGCCCTCGTTGTTGGCACTTCGCTATGTGCGCCCGACCCGCCCGGCGGGTTGGGTCATCACCGCGGCGGGGGTCAGGGCGGCCACGCTGCTTCGCATTCATTGGAACTGAGGTAATGCGTGGCGTCGGCGGCGCGAATCCGGGCCGCCGACGCCACATTCGGCCGAACAGCAACTTCTTAGCTTCGAAACGACAACTCGGACAAAAGTTTACGGTGCGCGGCGGGCGAAACCGTCGGCCATGTGGAACTCGTTTGTCGATGACCGCACCGATTCGCCAGACTTGGGGCCGGAGCACAAGCAGGGGAGGTCGGCCATGTCGAATTCGAAGAGCATTCTGGTCTGCGGCGGTGGTATCGCGGGGAACGCGGTGGCACTGCAGCTGGCCCGCGCGGGCATCGCGACCACCGTCGTCGAGCGCGCATCCGCGCCGCGGCCCGGCGGCCAGGCGGTCGATCTGCGCGGGCCGAGCCGCCGGGTCGCCGAGCGGATGGGGCTGATGCCGGGTATCAGGAAGCGTCAGCTCGACGAGCGCGGCATGGCCTTCGTCGACGCGCGCGGCCGCAAGCTGGTCCGGATGCCGGTCGAGATGTTCGACGGGCGCGGGATCATCGCCGATATCGAAATCACCAGGGGCGACCTCAACCAGGTGCTGCTCGACGAAATCGACGCGCTGCCGGCAAGTTCCGGCACCGTCGACTACCGCTACGGCGAATGGGCCGAGCGGGTGCGCGAGGACGCCGACGGTGTCGAGGTGACCTTCGCCTCCGGTGCGGTCGAGCGGTTCGATCTGGTGATCGGGGCCGACGGACTGCATTCGGCGCTGCGCGAACAGGTTTTCGGGCCGGACGAGAGCATCGTCGAGAACCTCGGCGGCTACATCTCGTTCTTCACCGTCCCGACGCCATCCGGCCTGGATCTCGAAACCGGTTGGGTCGGTGTGCATATCGTGCCCGGCAGCGTATTCGCGCTGCGGCCGGACACCAATCCGGCGACCTCGATGGCGATCATCTCGGTCGGGCAGCCGCTGGTATCCGGCCTGCGCGGTGACGCGGCCGCGCAGCGACAACTGATCCGGGAGCGGCTGACCGGTGGCGGCTGGATGATTCCGGAGGTGCTGGCCGCGATGGACGACGCGCCCGATTTCTATTTCGACGAGCTGGCCAGGGTCCGGCTGCCGAGCTGGTCGCGGGGCCGGGTGGTGCTGCTCGGCGATGCGGCGTTCTGCGGTTCGCCGGTCACCGGGATGGGCACCGCGCTGGCGATCATCGGCGCCTATCTGCTGGCCGGTGAGATCGCGACCACCCCGGACGATCACGCCCGCGCGTTCGGCCGGTACGAGGAACTGCTGCGTCCGATGGTCACGGCGATCCAGAAGGGGCTGGAAACCCGGGTGCGCCTGCGTCATCCGCGCAGCAGGGCCGGAATCGCGCTGACCTTGGCCATATTCCGGGTGATCACCGCGAGATCGCTTGCGCCGCTGCGGTCGCGGCTGAGCAAGCTGCTCGGCGACGAGGCGGACGAGTTCCCGCTGCCGGACTACTCCGGCCGCACCGAGCCGGCTGCCTGAGCTCAGACCAGTGCGGGCTGGCGGCGCGCGAACCCGTTGCGGGCGCGGAACTCCTGCGGCGGACACCCTTTCCACCGCCGGAACGCCCGGATGAACGAGGCCGCCTCCGCGTAGCCGAGGCGGCCCGCGACCTGTTCGGTGGTCATATGGGTATGCGTCAGCAACTCCTCCGACAGCATCTGGCGCACCTCGTCCAGCAGCGCACGGAACGAGGTGCCCTCCTCGTTCAACCGCCGGGACAGGGTGCGTGGGCTCATGTACAGCCCCGCGGCGACGGCCGCCTGATCCGGGATCTCACCGGGCCTGCGCACCAACAGATCTCGCACCGATCCGGCCACCCCGCCGCGGGCCCGCCGCTGGGCGAGCAGATCGCGGCACAGTTGTTCACAGGTCTGCCTCGCCCAGTCGCCCGCCTGCGGCAGCGGCTGGTCCAGATCACGCCGATCCACGGCGACGATATTCGCGGACGCGCCGAAAACCGGTTCCACACCGAACATCTCGCGATAGCGCGCGGTGTCGGCCGGTGCGGCGTGCCGGAAGGTCACCCGATGTAACGGCAGGGCGACCGAATACAGCTCGCGACCGATGGCGGGAAGCCCGGCCAGCACCCGTTCGGTGAGGAACGGGCGCAGATCCTCCGGGATATCGGGGCCGTCGAAAACCAGCCGCACCTCGTCCGCATCCTCCTCGAGCGTCAATCGCCCGAATACGAAGGCCAATTCGAGGTAGCGCTGCGCGACATCGATCACCTCGCGCAGGGTGCGACTGCTGAGCAGCGCCAACCCCCACGGCCCGTACAGCGAAATATGGTGGCGCGCACCGGCTTCGACACCGAGGCCGGGTTCGTCGCCACAGCGCGCCAGCAGGTTGCGGACCACCCGCAACTCCTGTCGCGCGGAGACGTCCACATTGGGATCGGTCACCGAACGCGGCGTGAGAGCCGTTCCGGCCAGAGCTTGTTCGGGACGTATCCCGCGTTCCTCGGCCAGTCGCACCAGCACCCGTACGCTGGACGCGCCGAGCGGAAAATCCCAGTCGAACATACTTCGCACCCTCGATGAGCCGGTAATTGGCGCAATGTATCAATGCGAACCACCGGATATGGGCGGAATTACAAATATCTGTGACGGCACATAAACACACCGCCGCGACGCGCGCTCCGGCGACAGGTTTGCCGGTAGCCGCGTGCCGACGGTCACTGCGCCTCGTGCAGCAGCAGATCCAGCACCGTGAGCAGCCGCGGCACGCCGAACTGTTCGGGGCGGTCCAGGGCGAGCCGGGTCACGGTGTGCACCCCGGCCTGCACCACCTCCACCAGCACATCGAGGTCGACCTCTTCGGCGCCCTCCCCCGCGGGCCGATCGGCCAGCCATTCGCCGACCAAGCGCCGCAACGGGATTCGCAGTTCGTCGCGCGCCTTCCTGATCCGTTCGCGCAGCGGCGGCGGCACCCCGTCGATCGGGAAATACACCAGCCGCCAGGTGTCGGGCATACCGCGCACCGCGGTGAGGAAGCGGGCCAGCGCGATCGCGATCGCCTCGTGCGGATCGGCGCCCGGCTCGGTGCTCTCGTCGTCGAGCGCGTGCACCACCGCGTCGCGCAGTCGGGCCGTCTCCCGGTCGATGAGCTCGCGCAGCAACTCGTCGCGATTGCCGAACGAGTCGTACACCACCGGCCTGGTCACCCCGCCGCGCTCGGCGACCGCGGCGATGGTGACCTCGGCGAAGCCGCCGGTGGTGATGATGCGCAGCGCCGCGTCGAGCAGTTGTTCGCGGCGGTCGGCGGGTTGCAGCCGTTTGGCGTAGCGGCGGCGCGGACGGGTTGGCTCGTCGGATGGTTGCGCGGGTCCGCTATCGGCTTTCGGCACGGTCCACCTTTCCGGTCGCGGCGGCGGCCACCGCCCGGCGGGCCAGCCAGCGCATGGTCGCGGCGACGGCATCGCGGCGGGCGGGCCCGTCCTCGGCCAGAACCATTCTCGCCACCGCCTCGCTGATCGCGATCACGGTGTGCCCGACCAGTTCGGCGTCGATCTCCTGACCGCGCAGCGCCGCCATGAGCCCGAGCAGCGCTTCGGTGCGTTCTCGAATTATGTTGCGGCCCTGGCGCACTCGCTGATGGGCTTCGGGCGGCATGCCCTCGCCGGGCAGCAGCACGAACCGCCACGTCTCGGGTGCGGCGAGCACGATGTCCAAAAAGATGTCCGCCGAATCGGCGGCCACCTCGGCCAGATCCGCGCCCGGCGGCACCTCGGGCACCGAGGCCGCGGCCATCATGAGCGCCCGCTCCTCCTCGCGGTCCAGCAGGGCGGCGAAAAGTTCGTCGCGGTCGGCGAATTCGGCGTACAGCGCGGGCCTGGTGGTCCCGGCCGCCCTGGCGATGGCGTGCATGCTGGCGTTGGGATAGCCGTCGCGGACGATGAGATCACGGGCCGCGTCGAGGATGTGGTCGCGCCGGTTCGACACCGTCACCTCCCTCGTGCTCCGCATCGATCATCGTCGTTGATGCCCGAATCGGACAGTCTACGCATCGAATCCGGCTTTCGCCCCTCGCCAGCCCTGGGTAACCGACAGGCGGCGCCGGCCGAATTTTACGACTTCAGCGGCGTTTTCACACGAAATTTACGACGTTGTTTTCTGGTGTGACGGGTGCTACTTTTGGCCGACGTCGGTGAGCAGCGTCACATCCTCGCCGATCCCTTGCCGGGGCGCGACGGCTCTGCCGTGATGTCTCGGATCACGTTGCGGGAGAACCCCTTTCCGGATCCTTCGCAAAGGGGTTGAGGGAGGCTTCATGACGAGTGCGAATACGGCATCGGCCCGGATGATCGCCGCGCCGGAGCCGCCGGACGAATCCGCCCTCCGCATCATCCGGCGCAATTTCACCGATACCGCGGTCGCCGCCGTCCGCACCTTCGGCCGCGCCGTCGACCTGGCCGCGGAATCCGTCCGCGGCACCGTGACCGATCTGCTCGGCCTGCGCTTCCAATGGCACGAAATGCTGCGCCAGGCGTGGTATCTCGTGACGGTGACCGCGATACCGGCGGTGCTCATGGCGGTGCCGTTCGGGGTGGTCGTCTCGGTGCAGGTCGGCAATCTGATCCATCAGCTCGGCGCGGATTCGATGATCGGCGCGGCGGGCGGGCTCGGCGTCATCCAGCAGGGCGCGCCGATCGCCACCGGCCTATTGCTCGGCGGCGCAGGCGCTTCCGCGATCGCCGCCGATCTCGGCGCGCGCACCGTGCGCGAAGAGATCGACGCGCTGCGCACCATGGGCATCAGCCCGGTGCACCGGCTGGTGATCCCCCGGGTGGCTGCGATGATGGTGGTCGCGCCGCTGCTGAACATCCTGATCATCTTCGTCGGCATCGTCTCCGGCTACGCGGTGGCGATCAGCGCGCAGAATGTGACGCCCGGAAGTTACTGGGCCACTTTCGGATCCTTCGCGGTGCTGGCCGATGTGTGGATCTCGCTGGCCAAGGCGATGCTGTTCGGCTTCCTCGTGGTGATCGTCGCCTGCCAGCGCGGGCTGGAGGCCAAGGGCGGCCCGCGCGGCGTCGCCGACGGGGTCAATGCCGCGGTGGTGGTCTCGGTGGCCGGAATCATTCTGGTGAATCTGGTGATCACCCAGGTGGTCGCGATGTTCCTGCCGCTGCGGGTGGCGTGATGGTCGCGACGCCTTACCATCCCAAAGGCCTCGGCTGGGCGTATTCGCTTGCGCGCCAACCCGGCCGGCTGCTCGCGCCGCTCGAGCACACCGGCTTCATGCTCGGCTTCGTCTGGCAGGCGCTGTGGGCGATCCCGTTGACGCTCAGGCGGTATCGCGCCCAGACCATGCGCACCATCACCGATATGACCTGGGGCCGCGGCTCGGTGATCGTCGGCGGCGGCACCGTGCCGATGCTGGTGGTGCTCGGCATCGCGATGGGCGCCGGCGTCGGCATCCAGTCCTTCGCCGCACTGGATCTGCTCGGCCTCGGCCCGGTCACCGGCGTCGTATCGGCGTTCGCGAATACCCGTGAGCTGGCGCCGATCGCGGCCGCGGTCGGCTTCGCCGCGCAGGCGGGCTGCCGGATGACCGCCGAGATCGGTTCCATGCGCATCTCCGAGGAAATCGACGCCATCGAATCGCTCGGCCTGCGCTCGGTCCCGTTCGTGGTGACCACCAGGGTGATCGCCGGCGCGGTCGCCATCGTGCCGACCTTCCTCATCGCGCTCATCCTCAGCTACCTGTCCTGTTCGGTCGTCATCGTGCTGCTGCACGGCCAGGCGGGCGGCGTCTACGATCACTACTTCTTCCAATTCACCAGCGGCTACGACGTTTTGGCCGCGGTGATCAAGATCCTGGTGTTCGGTGTCACCGTCATCCTGATCCACTGCTACTACGGCTTCTTCGCCGCGGGCGGACCCGAGGGGGTCGGCATCGCGTCGGGCCGGGCGGTGCGGGCCAGTTTCGTCGCGATCATCGCCCTCGACATGGTGCTCTCGATCCTGCTGTGGGGCATCAATTCCGCCATCGAGTTCCCGGGGTGAGCAGCCGTGCCGATCTACGGAATGCCCGGTGTGTCCATGGGCCGCAACGGGTCTCGCGCGCTCGGCGCGTTCGTCGTCGTGGTGGCCGTCGTCGCGGTGGTCGGTGCGCGGGTGCACACCGGCGGGCCCGGCGACACCCACCTGCACGTCCAGTTGCGCACCGAGCAGATCGGTGAGGGCATCGTCTCCGGCACCAAGGTGCGCATGGACGGGGTCACGGTCGGCCAGATCACCGATATCCAACCCGTCGCCCAGGGCCGTCAGCTGATCACGCTGGATCTGGATCGCCGCGAAACCGCCTCGCTCACCGACGCTTTCACCGTCGACTACGCACCGGAGAACCTGTTCGGGATCAGCGCGCTCACCCTGCGCCGCGCCGAGGGCGGCGCGGCGCTGCGCGACAACAGCGTCATCGATCTGGCGGGCCGGGTCAACGATGTGACGATGGGCAACCTGCTGCGCACGTTGGCCGGTACCACCACCGATGTGCTCACCACCAAGCTCACCGACCTGATCACCCGTTTCAACAGCGATCTGCAGGCATTCACTCCGCTGCTCCAGGCCATCGTGATGCTCAGCCGCAATATCGCGGATACCCAACGCTTTCCGTCGCCGTACCTGCTCGACCAGTACTCGTCGTTCTTCGGTGGGCTCGGCGACTTCGTCTCGGCCACCTTCAAACTGTTCAACTCGGTGCTGAATATCGAGGTACTGAAGGACGACCGGCCGCGCTACGACGCGACCATCAATATGGTCGTCGACGGCGGATTCCCGGCTTTCGGTCACGTCGGCGACGTGGCGCACACCCATTTGCAGGGCTACGCCGAGCTTTTCACGCCGCTCGTCGGCGCGATCGCCGCGACGGTGCCGACACCCGGCCGATCACGCACGGACGTCAAGGAATTGATCGATCGTCTCGACCGCATGTTCGCCAACGGTCCGGACGGTCCGGCGCTGAACGTCACGGTGGCGCTGCGCGGCATCCCGGGTCTCGGCGTACCGCTGCTGGGCCAGAGCGGTTTCGACGCACTGGGCGGTGGCCGATGACCAGGCTGTCCATCGGCGCGGTGCTGGTCAGGTTCGGCATATTCGCGATCGCGATGCTCGTGCTGCTGGTGGTGATCGTGCAGGCCATCACCCGGCCGATCGGCGGCAGCACCGACAGCTTCAGCGCCGATTTCACCGATGCCAGCGGCCTGAAAACCGGTGACGACGTGCGCATGTTCGGGGTTCAAGTGGGCAAGGTCAGCGCGATCGACCTCGTCGGCGCCACGGCGCGGGTGACGTTCACCGTGCAGCGGGACCGGCCCGTCTACGACGCCAGCGTGCTCGCCATCCGGTACCAAACCCTCACGGGCCAGCGATATCTCGACATCCAGCAACCCGCCCAGCCGACAGCGCGGCTCGGCGGCGGCGCGCATATCGCCGAGGCCAAGACGATACCGTCGTTCGATATCACTCAGCTGTTCAACGGTTTACAGCCGGTGATCGCCCAATTCTCCCCCGCCGCACTGAATCAGTTCACCGAGAGCATCCTCGCGGTGATCCAGGGCAACGGTTCGGGCATCGGCCCGGCGCTCGACGCCATCGACAAGCTCAGCCGCTACGCCACCGACCGCCAGGCGGTGATCACCGCGCTCGTGGCCAACCTCAGCGATATCTCGGCGCAGATCGGCGGCAAGTCGCCCAATCTGAAGGTGCTGCTGCGCGGCATCGCCGACGTGTTCACCGCGTTCCGGGCCAAGCTGGACGGCCTGCTCGACTTCGCGGCGGTCGCGCCCTCGGCGCTGGGCCCGCTCAACAGCCTGCTCGACGCGCTCGGCTTCACCGAACAGACCAATCCGGATCTGATGCGCGATATCCGGCTGCTCTTCCCGGATCCGCAGGCGGCCATGGACGTGCTCGGCAGGCTACCCGGCCTGCTGCAGGCGCTCAGCTCGCTGCTGCCACCGGCCGGTGCGGCCGCCACCGAGGTGAACCTCACCTGTTCGAAGGGTAACGCCAAACTGCCGCAGGTACTTTCGGTATTGGTCGCCGGACAGAGGATCGCGATATGCAACGGCTGATCCGACTGTGGAATCTACTATTCGATCGGCTGCTCGACGCCGACGGGTATATCGACCGGCACGAGGCGGTGAAGAATCGCCGCGAGTTCCGGCTCGGCCTGCTCGGCGCCTGCTTCGTCGCGGTGGTGCTGCTGGTCACGGCCGCGATCTATGTACTGCCGCTGGGCAAATCCACCTACACCGCCGACCTGCCGGAGGCCCAGTCGCTGAAGGTGGGCGACCAGGTGCGGATCGCCGGGATCACGGTCGGCTCGGTCACCGCGCTCGATCTGCGGCCGGACCGGGTGCGGACACGGTTCACCGTCAAGAGCAACGTATCCATCGGCGACGCGACCACGCTGGAGGTCCGGATGCTCACCGCGATCGGCGGCCACTACCTCGCGGTACTGCCGGCCGGTTCGAAGCCGTTGGGCAGCAAGATAATTCCGCCCGATCGAGTGAAGCTGCCGTACAGCCTGGTGCGCACCCTGCAGGACGCGGCCGCGCCGGTGGCTCAGGTCGACGGTGACACGCTGCGGAAAAATCTGGCGGCACTTCAGGATTCGATCGACAACAGCCCGGACGCGCTGCGCCGGGTCGGCCGCGCGATGCAGTCGTTCGTCGATATCCTCAACCACCAGAACGCCGAGGTATCCCAGGCGCTGACGGTGGCGCGGGAATTCCTCGGCACCGTCGAGGACAGCAAGGGCCTCATCGGTCAATTCGTCCGGCAGACCGGCATGTTGGAGATCGAGGGGCTGAACAAGCGCGCGGAGATCACGGTGGCGCTGAATGTGACCGCACAGCTGCTGTCTCGGATCGCGGCGCTGGAACCCACCTCCCGCGAGGTGCTCGAACCGCTGGCCGAGAAGCTCCGCGAAACCCTGCCGCAGCTCGAAGAGCTCGGCGCCCAACTGGATATCGCGCTGCCGCAGTGGAAGGAGCTGCGCGATCGGTTGGTCGCCGCGACGGCCGGGAAAGACGGTGTGACGGTTGATCAATCGGCGTTGAACGTTTGTATTCCGGTGCCGGGACGGGGGTGCTGATGAAACGCGTGCTGGCGTCGCCGGGTTTCGTGACGGTGGTGGGCGCGGTGCTGTCGGCCGTGGTCGCCGTCGCCGGGTACCTGGTGGTGTACGACCCGGTGAAGCCGAAGCTGGCCTATTGCGCGCTGATGCCCGACGCGGTGGGCCTCTACCCGGGCAACCATGTCACCATGCTCGGGGTCACCGTCGGCTCGGTCACCGCGATCCGCGCCGAGGGACGTTCCGTCCGTGTCGATTTCACCGTCGACGCCGCGCACCCGCTGCGCGGCGACCCCTCCGCGACAACGGTGTCGGACACCCTGGTCGCCGACCGCAATCTCGCCGTGCTCGGCGAATCCGGCGGCGCCCCTTGGGTGGCCAGCCGCTGCCTGACCAAAACTTTCACCCCGAAGAGCATCAGCGAAACCCTGCAGGGCTTCTCGGATCTGGCCGCGCAGCTCGGCGGCGGCGACAACCCGGCCGAACAGACCCGCATCCGTGACAGCGTCGCCGCGCTGCAATCCGCCACCGCCGGGACCGGGCCGAAATTCAACGCGCTGGTGCGGGATCTGGCGAACGCGCTGCGTAAACCCGATGCCGCGATCGACAATATCGGCGCGCTGATCGATTCGGTCTCCGCCATCGGCAACAGCATGGCGGTCAATTGGGAGTCCATCAAAACCGTTGTGACGCTGTTGAATACCGCGCTCGGATTCATCAACGAGCTCTGGGACACCACGGTGAAGTGGATCGATTCGCTGCTGGTGATCATGCCGTGGCTCAACCGGCTGGCCCGCGAATACGGCAGGCCGCTGCTGGGCGCGCTGGACGGCGCGGTGCCGGGTCTGCGGCTGCTGGCCGCGCATGTCGGCACCCTGCAGGATTTGGTGAATATGCTGCCGCCGCTGGTGGATTCGTTCCAGAGCGTTATCGATCCGGTCACCGGCTGGCCCAGGATCACCTATGCGGCGCCGAAGGTCGCCGTCCCGCGCGATCAAGCGGATCAGGTCTGCGCCGCCATCGATGCGGTGGCGCCGGGCCGGTGCGCGGGTGCGGACGCGATGTCGCCGGCCGGTCTGATCCCGATGGTGCTCGGCATGGTGGGTGCGCGATGAAAAAGACTGTCACCGTGGCTGTTTCGGCGGGTTTGTTGGTTACCGCCTGCTCCTTCGATCCGTCCAGCGTCCCGGTGCCCGGCGCGGAGGTCGCCGGGCCCACCTACCAGGTGCACATCGAACTCGCGAACGCGCTCAACCTGCCCGCGAAGGCCAAGGTGGTGGCCAACGGGGCGCAGGTCGGCACCCTGCGCACGGTGCGCGTCATCGATCCGACGGCGGGCGCGCCCGGCCGGGTGGATGCCGTCGTCGACATCTCCGCCTCGGTCCGGCTGCCCGACACCACCACCGTACAGCTGCGCCAGAACACCATCCTCGGCGATATCTTCATCGGATTGACAACGCCCACAACAGGTTCCGCCAAGACGATCGCACCGGGCGGCGTCATCCCGCTGACGCAGACCAAACCCGCGCTACAGGTTGAGGATCTGCTCGCCGGCCTGTCCACCTTCATCGGCGGCGGCGCGGTGCAGCAGGCGCAGAACATCATCAACCGGGTCAATGCCACGCTGCCCGCGCAACCCGCCGACACCGCACACGTTTTCGACGTCCTCGGCAAGGACGCGATCGACGTTTCCGCCAATACGGATGCCGCCGACCGCTTCCTGCAGGCGATCAAAGAGGATCTGAAGGCGGTGCTGGACAATCCGGTCGAGCTGGGCACGCTGCTCAGTCCCCGTGGCGCGGTGGAGATTCCGGCGGATGCCAATTCGCTGGTGCTCACCCTCGGCGTGGTGGGTGGCCTCGGCGTGATCGGGCATGCCGTCGCCTGGCTGGGCCCGCTGCTGGAACGGGCCGACGCGGCGGCGCGGGCGCTGGTGCCGATCCTGCTCGCCGATCACCCGCTGAACCTCGACGCGCCGTCGAATCTGAACCGGGTCGTCACCCTGTTGCGGGAGAAGATCATTCCGTTCGCCGAGCGCGGGCCGAAGATCAACGTCACCGGGGTTCAGGATGTCGGCGGGGCGGGCGCCGACCAGCAGGTGAGCGGAATCATCAACGTGCTGCGCATGATCGGAGTCGTCCGGTGAAAACGTCCTCGGTCGCCTCGCTCGCCGCCATCGCCGCCATCCTGGTGGTCGGCAGCTCGTATCTGACTTTCGGTGTGGTGCAGGTGCGTTGGTTCCAGCACGACAACACCGCCACCATGGTGGTGCCGGATTCCGGTGGGCTGCTGCCGCGTTCGAAGGTGCTGCTGCAGGGGATCCAGATCGGTCAGGTGACCTCGGTGGAGCACACCGGCCCGCGGGTGCGGGTCGCCTTCCGGTATGCCGCCGACTACCGGATACCGGCCACCAGCACCGCCCGGATCGAAAGCCTTTCGGGTTTGGGCGAACCCTATCTGGAGTTCATGCCGAGCACCGATGCCGGCCCGTACCTGAGGGACGGCCAGCAGGTGGACGCGCGGACCGTAATCGCGCCCGTCTCCCTACCCGAGGTGGCGCGCACCGCGACCAAGATGCTGGCGCAGGTGGATCCGAAGCTGGTCGGCGCCATCATCGACAATTTCACCCAGGCGTTCGCGGGCACCCGGTCGGTGATTCCCGACCTGTCCAGATCCACCGACCTGCTGGCGGCCACCCTGCTCAGCCGCACGGCCGTGATCCGCCAGCTGCTGGTCGACCTGCAGACGCGCGCCGACGACATGTGGTGGGCCGGACCGGAATTGACGAAGGCGTCCGGGCCGTGGGCCGAATTCGGGCCCAGGGTGACCGATGTCGCCGACGATATCGCGCGGGTCATCCGGGCCGGTGACGCACCCGACGCCTTCCTGACCGACACGCCCGAGGTGATCGGCCTGGTACCGCTGATCAATCAGATCGCCGCGAAGATCAACGTACTGGGCCCGGACGCGAAAACCCTGCTGCCGCTGTTCGAACCGTTCGTCCACCTCGCCACCGGCGTCGCGGGGCAGATCGATCTCAGCGCGCTCATCTCGCAAGCGCTGCACGCCACCAGCCCCGACGGCGCGCTGCGGCTGCAGCTCACCGTCAAATGACCGGAGGAACCATGCGCGACATTTCGGTCAGGGTATCGAGCCTCGTTGCCGCGGCGGTGATCTCGCTGTTGATCGCGGCGGTCGCCGTGCTGTCGGTGCTGGTGGCGGGTGCGCGCGGCGACCTCGCGGACCACGACGCCGCGGCCGCCGACACCCGGCACGCCGAGAAGGTCGCCACCGACTACGCCGTCGGCGCCTCCACCATCGACTTCAACAACCTCGACACCTGGGTCGGCCGCCTCAAAACCAACGCCGCCCCAACCCTTTCCACCCGCTTCGACGCGACCGCACCGGCCCTGCGCGAGCTGCTCACCCCCCTCAAATGGGTCTCCACCGCGAAACCCATAGCCGCCAAAGTGCTTTCCGTCACCAACGGCGCCTACACCGTCGACGTCTTCCTCACCATCAACTCCACCAACATCCAAAACCCCCAGGGCGCACTGGCCACCGTCGACTACTCGGTCACCGTCGACAAGAATTCCGGTTGGCAGGTCACCGAAGCGGGCAACGACAAACCGTTCCCGCTCAAGTGAGCGTCGAGTCTGACCGATTCCGAAATTGTTGTGGTACAAGAACTCCGGCGGCGGCAACCCGCCTCAGTCCTTGACGACGAGGCCGAGGTGGCGGGCGAAGACCGGTGCCAGGTCCAGTAGTTGGGTGTGGTTGATGGTGGCGCCGCGGAGGGCGTCGAGGCCGTCGGTGACGCCGAGGGCGGTGGCGCCGCGCAGGTCGACCTTGGCGAGTTGGGCTTTGGCGAAGGAGATGTCGTCGAGGGCGGTGCCGGGAAAGGTGACGTTGGTGAGTTTGGCGTCGCCGAAGTCCGTGTGGCGCAATACACAATCGACGAAGGTGACATCGCGCAGCACGGATTTGCGGAAGTTCACCGAATCGAATTTGCAGCCCTCGAAGCGGATGCGGCGCAGATTCGTACCGCCCGCATCCACACCGGACAGCGCGCCGTCGATCATCTCGGCGTCCTGCCACGCGGTGTCGGATACGTCGGTACCGATCCAGCGGACCTCACGCAGCCACACATCGGCGAACCGGGCGAAGCGCAGCGAACCGCGGCCGACGACCAGGCCGGTGAACGCGCACTGGGTGAAGCGCGCATTGCCCGCGGCGAGATCCTCGAGGGTGCGCCCGTCGACGTGCACGCACTCGTAGTCGCCCTCGGGCTCGAGATCCCCGTCGAACGGCGCGAGATGACGCGCGTACGGCAGATCTGCGAGCTGGTGCGGCATGGGCGTCCTCTCCGGTAGGGCTGTCGTCTCGACAGTAGCCGAGCAGCTAGGGATCGAGCCGCGCCGCCCGTCCGCGCAGGTAGCGTTGCTGCGGCACGCTCGTCGCCCGCTGCGCCGCATCGAGGTAGGCGGTGCGCGCGGCCGCGATGTCACCCGCCGTCTCCAGCAGATGCGCCCGCACCGCGAACAACCGGTGATCGCCCGCGATCCGCGGATCCGCCTCGAGTTCGGTGACGAGCCGCAACCCGGCCTCCGGTCCGGCGGCCATCGCCACGGCCACCGCGTGATTCAACGCGACCACCGGATTGTCCACCAGCGCCATCAGCCGCCGGTACAGCAGCACGATCTGCGGCCAATCGGTTTCGCCGTAACTGGGCGCCTCATCGTGCAGCGCCGCGATCGCCGCCTGCAACTGGTACGGGCCGGGCGCCCCGGACGGCAACGCGGCGGTGATGAGCTCGACACCCTCGGCGATCAACTCCCCCAACCATTTTCGCCGATCCTGCGCTTCCATCGGGATCAGCTCGTCACCGGGACCGGTACGCGCCGGTCTACGTGCGTCGGTGAGCAGCATCAGCGCGAGCAGCCCGGCGACCTCGCCGTCGGCGGGCAGCAACCGATGCAGCATCCGCGTCAAACGTATTGCTTCACTGGATAATTCGATGCGGTACAGCCGCTCCCCCGCCGTCGCGGCATATCCCTCGGTGAAGATCAGGTACAGCGTGTGCAGGACGGCGGCCAACCGCCCCGCCGCCGCGACGGGTGCGAAACCCGCGCCGCTGTCCCGTATCGTCCGCTTGGCGCGGGCGATGCGTTTGCCCATCGTCCCCTCGGATATCAGGAAGGCGCGGGCGATTTCGGCGGTGGTCAGGCCACCGACGGCGCGCAGCGTCAGCGCAACCTGTGCGGGCGGCGTCAACGCGGGATGGCAGCACAGAAACAGCAGCATCAGCGTGTCGTCGGAATCGGCCGGTGCGGTGCGCCGATCCTCCGGCAGGGTCCAGCGCGCCACCGTCTCCTCGCGCCGCCTGCGCGCCTGGTCGGCACGCAGCATATCGGTGAGCCTGCGTGCGGCCACCGCGATCAGCCAGGCGCCGGGATCATCCGGAATCCCTTGTGCGGGCCACTGTGTCGCCGCAGCGAGCAGCGCCTCCTGCACCGCGTCCTCGGCGGTGTCGAAATGCCCGTAGCGCCGCATCAGGGCGGCGAGAACCCGCGGCGCGGAGCGGCGCAGCAGGTCCGTCGCCTCCCGGTCTAGCATCGGTGCGGCTCAGTCGAATTCGGGCGCGGAGTCTTGTAGCGGCCGCACGTCGGCGTATGCGCGGTCCCGAATATGTTGGGGCGCGGGGCATTCGCTGAACCGTGCTGCGATCTCGATTGCGCGGTTGAAGCTTTCGCATTCGACGATCCAGTACCCGGCCAGCACCTCCTGGGTTTCCGCGTACGGTCCGTCGGTGACGAACGGCTTGCCGTCCTTGCTGCCCACCCGCCGAGTGTGCACCGGCGCGGCAAGCCCGCGGGTCTCCACTAGCTCGCCGGATTCCGCCAGCGCCCTGTTGAACTCGGTCATGAACGCGACCATGCCCGCGAATTCCTCCGGGGACCAACCCGATTCGCCGCCGCCGGTCATCGCGTCGTAATCCCGCTGCGAGGCGTAGCTCAGGATCATGTATTTCATCTCAACTCCTCCGTTCCCGCGCGGCCTTGGTGGCCGCTCGATAGCGACGTCGGAACCACCGACCATTTTCGGACACCCGACGGCGAAAAACCCGGAACCAGACCGTATGTAATGTTGAACCCATGGGTTCAGAAGTACATATCGACGGCGAGGTCGCCACCGGATTCGAGCGGGTGCGTGCGGTATTCGCGGCCAACTTCGCCGAAACCGACGAGGTCGGCGCGGCCGTCGCGGTCTATCGCGACGGCCAGCCGGTGGTCGATCTCTGGGGCGGTCAGGCCGATCCCGGCGCCGGCCGCGCCTGGGAGCGCGACACGCTGCAACTGGTGTATTCGGCGACCAAGGGCGTCACGAGCACGGTCGCTCATCTGCTCGCCCAGCGCGGCGAAATCGACTTGGACGCACCGGTCGCCAAGTATTGGCCGGAATTCGCGGCCGCGGGCAAGGCCGACATTCCGGTGCGCTGGCTGCTGACCCATCAGGCGGGGCTCGCCGCGCTGGACCGGCCGGTGCCGCTGGCCGACGCGCTGGCCTGGCAGCCGATGGCCGACGCGCTCGCCGCGCAGGCGCCGAACTGGACGCCGGGCACGGCGCACGGCTACCACGGGCGCACCTTCGGCTGGCTGGTCGGCGAGGTGATCCGGCGGGCCACCGGGCGCACGGTCGGCCGCATCCTCGCCGAGGAGATCGCGGGCCCGCTGGGCGTCGAATTCTTCATCGGGCTGCCCGAATCCGAGCGGCGGCGGGTGAGCAGGCTGGTGTTCGGGCCGAAGGTCGATCCGAACGCTATCCCCGACGAGCTGATCCCGCCCGCGATGGCCCCGCTCATCGCCGCGCTGCGCGACCCGGAATCGTTGGCCAACAGGGCTTTCCAGGTGACCGATCCGGCCGAGATCGATTTCGATTCACCCGAGGTGCACGCCGTGGAAATGCCCGCGAGCAACGGTATCGGCACCGCGCGCGGGCTGGCCCGCCTCTACGCCGCGCTGATCGGCGAGGTCGACGGCGTCCGGCTGTTCACCCCCGAAACCCTCGCGGCCGCGACTCGCGAGCAGGCCGCGGGCATCGACCGGGTGATGATGTTCGAGGACCGCTACGCCACCGGCTACATGCTGCCCACCGAGACCATCCCGCTGAGCGGCCCGTCCGCATTCGGACATCCGGGCCGCGGCGGCTCACTGGCCTTCGCCGATCCGGACCGTGGCATCGCATTCGGTTACGTCACCAATTACATCCTGGAAGGCGCACCGGACTTCCGGGCAAGCAATCTCGTTGCGGCCGTTCTGGATTCGCTGAACTAGCGGGGATAGACGGCGATCTCGACCAGATTGCCGTCCAGGTCGCGGCAGTAGTGCGAGGTCATCTCGCCGAGCGCGCCGATCTTGGTCACCGGTCCGTTGGTGATCTCGATCCCGCACGCGCGCAGATGATCTCGCACCTCCTGCGGCGACGCCTCGGTGATGAAGCACAGATCCTCGGATCCGGCGGCCTCGGTGGCGCCGGTCACCCAGTCCGGGTCGTCGGCGAGCGCGCCGAGCGGGCGCAGGTTGATCTTCTGATTCCCGAAACTCAACGCCGTGCGCCCCTTCGGCCCGAATTTCTCCACCCGCATCCCGAGCACCCGCGCGTACCAGTCCGCGGTGGCCGCGACATCGGCGCAGTTGAGAACGAGATGATCGAGCCGCTCCACTGTGAAACCCATGATCACGACCCTACTCACCGGAAACTCTGATCCGGCAGGGTAATTCATCACACCTTTTGACCCGTTCGATGCGGTAGCGCCATGGTCAGCGCGCCGGGCACCGCGGCGAACGCACGGTCCAGTTCCGCCGCGAGCCGCCCGATACGGGATTAAAACCCGGGTGGTTCCAATGGGTGACCCGGTGGGCCGATGCGCCGATCATCGAAGGTCCGCGGTCACCACGGTCGGCCGTGTCATGTCACTGCTGCCCGAGGAATTCATGTCGTCGATCGCATCGCGGCCCAACGCCGTTCGGCTGCGCGCCGGCTGGTGGGCGCGGGCGCTGAGCCCGGCCGCGCTGGTGCTGGCGTGGCAGGTCGCCAGCGCTACCGGTGCGCTGCCGCCGCGGCTGCTCACCTCCCCCGCCACCGTCGTGCGCACCGCGTGGGACCTCATCGCGGCGGGTACGCTGCAGCACGCCATCACCGTATCGCTCGGCCGCGCCGCAACGGGTTTCGCGATCGGCGCGGTGCTCGGGATCGGGCTCGCGGTGCTGGCCGGTTTGAGCAGATTCGCCGAGTACCTGGTCGATCCGCCGGTGCAGATGCTGCGCACCGTCCCGTTCTACGGGCTCATCCCGCTGCTGATCCTGTGGTTCGGCATCGGCGAACCACCGAAGATCGTGCTGGTGGCCTTCGGTGTGGCGATTCCGCTGTACCTCAACACCTTTGCCGGAATCCGCGGCGTCGACCCGAAGCTCGCCGAACTCGCCGAGGTGCAGCGGCTCGGCCGGCTGCAACTGATCGGGCATATCGTGCTGCCCGGCGCGCTGCCGCAGACGCTGGTCGGCCTGCGGCAGTCGCTCGGCGTCGCCTGGCTGGCGCTCATCGTCGCCGAACAGGTCAATGCCGACGCGGGCCTGGGCTACCTCATCAACGACGCCCGCGATTTCCTGCGCACCGACGTGATCGTCGTCGGGCTGCTGGTCTACGGGGCGCTCGGCCTGCTCACCGATGCGCTGGTCCGGCTGATCGAACGAAAGGCGCTGGTATGGCGACGCAACTTCCGGTGAAGGAAAAACCCACCAGGACAACCGAATTCGTCGCCCAGGTGCGCGGCCTCGTCCGCGACTTCGACGGCCGCCGGGTGCTCGACCGGCTCGATATCGATATCGCCCGCGGCGAATTCGTCGCGCTGCTCGGCCGCAGCGGCTCCGGCAAGTCGACGCTGCTGCGCGCGCTGGCCGGACTGGACCGGGAGGTCGGCGGCGACCTCACCACGCACGGCACCACGGCCGTCGCCTTCCAGGAACCGCGCCTGGTGCCGTGGAAACGGGTGCTGGCCAACGTATCCCTAGGTCTGCGGCACCCGGATCCGAAAGCCGCCGCCCGCGCCGCACTCGCCGAGGTCGGGCTGACCGAACGCGCCGACGCCTGGCCGCTCACCCTCTCCGGCGGCGAGGCCCAACGCGTCAGCCTGGCCCGCGCCCTGGTTCGCGAACCGGACCTGCTGCTGCTCGACGAACCGTTCAGCGCGCTCGATGCGCTCACCCGAATCACCATCCACCGCTTGGTGATCCAGCTGTGGCAGCGCCGCGCGCCGGGAGTGCTGCTGGTCACCCACGACGTCGACGAGGCGCTGCTGCTCGCCGACCGGGTGCTGGTGCTCGGCGACGGCCGCATCGTGCACCGGACGGTGGTCGACGCGCCGCGCCCGCGCCGCACCGAACAGCTTGCCCCACTGCGTAATCGGCTACTCGCCGAACTCGGCGTCACCCAGGAAGGATCCGCATGATCGTCAGGAAACTGGTCCTCGCATCGGCGCTCGCGCTGGTCGCGGCGGTCGGCACGGCGTGCGGATCCGGCGACAAGGCCGATCCCGCTGTGCGCGCGGACGGTTCGGTCGATCTGACCCGGGTAACGCTGCGCGTCGGCGATCAGAAGGGCACCGGATTGCAGGCGCTGCTGACCTCGGCCGGTGAGCTGGACAGGGTGCCGTACAAGCTGAGCTGGTCCCAATTCACTTCCGGCCCACCGATGTTGGAGTCGATCAACGCGGGGGCGGTGGACGTCGGCGGCGTCGGCAACGCGCCGCCGGTATTCGCGGCGGCCGCGAATTCGGCCATCAAGATCGTCACCGCATATCAGGCGGGTGTCGACGGTCAAGGCATCGTGGTGCCGAAGGATTCGCCGCTGCACGGCCCGGAAGACCTGCGCGGCAAGAAGATCGCGGTGGCCAAGGGCAGTTCGGCGCACCACCACCTGCTCACCGTACTGGCCAAGGCCGGTCTGAAGTGGAGCGATATCGAACCGCAGTACCTGCAGCCCGCCGACGCGCTGGCGGCGCTCAGCACCGGCCGGGTGGACGCCTGGGCCATCTGGGATCCGTACACGGCACAGGCCGAACAGCAGACCGGCGCGCGAATCCTGGTGAGCGGCAAGGGATATCTCAATGGCGACAGCTTCTACGTCGCGGGCGACAAGGCGCTGGCCAACAAGGCGACCGCGGCGGCGCTGCGCGACCTGCTCGCCCGGATCCAGCGTGCGCACACCTGGGCGAACGAACATCCCGAACAGTGGGCGAAGACCTACGCCGACCTCACCGGACTCCCCTACGAGGTGACCCTCACCGCGGTGAAACGCGACACCTACCGCGACCATCCGATCGACGGGCCGACCATCGACGGTGAACAGTCGGTCGCCGACATCTTCGCCGCCGCCGGTCTCATCCCGCACAAGCTCGACATCAAGTCCGCGATCGACACCCGCTTCAACGATCTGTTCTCCGGCAACCCCTGACCCGGTCGACGACGACACCTCCCGAACGACGAGAATGGACCCTTCGGTCCGCACCGCGAGACCGCGAACCGTTCGTGAGGGAGTCGATGACCAGCCCAGCAACCCGGCAATGGCGCCGCCGCGTACCCGACGAGACGACCGAATCGGGCGCCACCGCCCTCAAACGCAGCCTCGGCAGGCTCGATCTCACCGCGATGGGCGTCGGCACCATCGTCGGCGCGGGCATCTTCGTCATCACCGGTGTCGCGGCGGCCGAGAAGGCCGGACCGTCGATCGTGCTGTCGTTCGGCCTGGCCGGACTCGTCTGCGTGCTCGTCGCGCTCTGCTACAGCGAACTCGCCGCGATGGTGCCGGTCTCCGGCAGCGCGTACACATACACCTACGCGACGCTCGGCGAGGCGCCCGCCTTCCTGGTGGGCTGGAATCTGTTGCTGGAGTTCGTGATCGCGGGCGCCGCGGTGGCCATCGGCTGGTCCGGCACCACGGTTTCGGCGCTGAAATCGATCTTCGGCATCGAACTGCCCACCGCGATCACCTCGGGCCCCGCCGACGGGGGCGTGGTGAACCTGCCCGCCGTACTGATCATCGCCGTGATCGTCGCGGTGCTGGCCGGTGAGGTGTCGCTGACGGCGCGGATCACCAAGGCGCTGGTCGGGGTGACCATCGGCGTGCTCGTGCTGGTGATCGCGATCGGCGCGCCGCATATCGACGTCGGCAACTGGACGCCGTTCGCGCCGTTCGGGGCCGGCGGCATCATCGGCGGCGCGGCCATCGCCTTCTTCGCCTTCCTCGGCTTCGACGTGGTGGCCGCGTCGGCCGAGGAGGCGCGCAATCCGCGCCGCGACGTCCCGTTCGCGATCATCGGCACCGTACTCATCGCGACCCTGTTGTACGCGCTGGTCAGCGCGGTGCTCACCGGGATGTCGCCGTACGCCTCGCTCAACAACGGCGCGCCGATCGCCACCGCGTTCGGGGCGCTGCACATCGGCTGGATCGGCAACGTCATCGTGATCGCGTCCATCGTCGCGCTCACCAAGGGTCTGCTGCTGATCATCTACGCGCCGGTCCGGCTGTCGTTCGCCATGTGCCGGGACCGGTTGCTGCCCGCGCGGCTCGCCGTCACCGGGAAACGGGCGACGCCGGTGCGGTTGACCCTGCTGCTCGGCGCGATCTGCGCGGTGATCGCCGGTCTGCTGCCCATCGACATCGTGGTGGAACTGGTGAATATCGGTGCGCTGTCGGCATTCGCGGTGGTGTGCGTCGGGGTGCTCGTGCTGCGGCGGCTGGAACCGAACCGGGAACGCCCCTTCCGCACCCCGCTCGTTCCGCTGGTCCCGATCCTGGCCCTGATCGGCTGCGTCCTGCTGGCCACCACCTTGGACGCGCTCACCTGGGTGCGTTTCGCGGTCTGGGTCGCGGTCGGTATCGCGGTGTATCTCGGGTACGGACGCCGGAATTCCACGCTGGCCTGAGATCGGTTCGGCTCAGCGGTTTCACTTGACACCGAACTCTGGAAGCGGGTTCGGCCCGAGACGGCATGTGTGGTCGGTACAGACGATCGTGTCGCGACTCGGCACAGGGGTGGGGTGGTGTGTGTTCACCAAGAGAATGAAACCGGCGCACAGGACCACAACCACCGCGGCGGCCAGTACCACCGTCCATGTCGCGCCGCTCGCATGGCCGCGCTCCCAGGTGGTGGCGGCCGCCTCCGCGCCCTCGGCGTAGTACACGGCAACGACGTCGCCCTCGACCCTGGTCGCCGGACCACCCGTTTCCTCGAATCGGAATACGCGGCCGTCACGGGCCGTGAACTCGTAGACATAGTGACGTGTGGTGGACACGCTGAAATCTCCGCCACCCGACGTCGTCGTGAACATCCGCAGACAGCGCCCCTGCGCGATCAACCCGCTGTCCCACGCATGCCGGAGCTGGGCCGTGCGCCGAGCCGCCGAGTTGACGACCCACGCCGCGATCAGAACGACCCCGGCGATCATCAGACAGGGAACGATGTAGAGAAAGACGTCCATTCCGGTCTCCCGAGTTATGAACCCGCACGCGAGCGCGAACTGCTCGGTCTCATCGAGGGCGTGCGCGCGACGTTACGCGCGAAGCATCATTTATTGATCATCACGCGGCTCGGCGGCAAGCCCGATCACCGTTGCCAACCGCAAACGGGGCACAGCAAGTCACGGCGTTGTCGCCGACCCATCGGCCATTACTTCGACGCGGGGCGGGACACACGAAAGGTATTGGAAATGAAGAGAATTGGAATCGGAATCCTGGCCGCCGGAGCGGTGCTGTTCGCGGCCGGTCTCGGCGCGACGCCCGCCACGGCCGCGCCGGGACTCCCGCTCGAGCGGGCGACCGGGGACACCACACCATCGCCGCACGCACGGCCGGTTGTCGGCGGCACCGGGACCGGGTCGGGAGAAGTACTGGATTCGCTCAGTGGCGGAGGCGTTCTCTTCGGTTGCCTCCTGAACCCGAAACCCTGGTGCTACAGCGGCTGATCGGATCCACCGCTACCGGGGCACCGTGGATCGCGGCGTTCGGCACAACCGAATTACGCCAATGTCGAGTGACCGGTACGTCCTGTGAGCGGTTACGCCGCTACGACGGCTGGACCCCAGGTGAGTGCGGGGTGGCGTTGGCATCCGACACTGGCGGTTTCGCACCTCGGGCGACTGTGCACCGTCGGATTCGGCTTTGGACGCATAGCCGATTCGGAGTGCCGCACCCCGCCTTCGAACCGTGCGTTGTCGGTACGGGATGTCCGCCTGAGAAGCGGGGTGCGGCAACCGGATCGGCCGTCGTGTCTGCCGCCGACACGCCGCAGCTCAACCTTTGCCTGCCTACGGGCCTCTGCCCGGCTCCTGCTCGATTCCGGCGACAATGCCTTTGCCGGGCGGTTCGATTTCGGCGAGATAGCCGATCCGTCCCCCCTGATGAACAACGGACGGAAACGGTGTGCCTCCGCTGCTCATGTGCGGGCCAGGCTCCGATCCGATATTCCCGGCAAGGACGCCGGCTGCCAGCACGGCAACCAGACCCACGCCACCGAAGGCCTCCGCCAGGCCCGCTCGCAATGTTCGATTGGATATCATTTTCTTTGTTGCCTCTCATTGATGATCGACAGTGCCATCGACCCGGGTTTTCCCATGAACAGGATCTCTCCGAGGCTCCGCGCAGACATATCCCGAAACTTCGGGATATCTAGTCATGGCCGCGCCACCATAGTGTGCGGACGAAATTCGGCGACCCGATACCGCATTTCGACGGCGCGAACAGCTCCGCCGTAATCCCCGAATATCCAGATTTATACGACTACAGCTGAATTCGGCGCCACTACCGGCCAGCCGACAGGATCCGACCTGAATACCGCCTGCACCCGATGCGCAGCGGTGAACGATTCGGCCGCTGAAACCGACGCGTTCTCAATCCGTCCGGCGAATGAGCCGGGTCTGCTCGAACAGGGCCAGCAACTGCTGTGCATCGGGTTTCGAAAGGTGCGGGGCCGCTATCAGTATATCGTCGACGGCTACCGAGGTTGTGGTCCGGAGTCCGTCGAGCCATTGGCATGCGGGCAGGAGGTGACGGTCGAGGCAGAGGGTCGCGGTGGTTATCTCACGGAAACCGTACGCGGTGACCGAGATTTGGGCGGTGCTGTTGTCGAGTGTGTCGATGGTGATGCAGGCTTGCCCGGCCCGGACGAAAGAGGTAACGGGGGTGACCGGCCGATCGGTGATCGGGGGGCGGACGAAGTCGTGAACGTTTATCCGCCCGAGCGCGTCGGCGAACTCGAGCAAAGCGGCCTGGTGCCAGTTCGAGTCGTCGAAGTCGTACACCGACTCCCGCCAGTACGTTTCGCGCAGCAGTTCGTTCCGTAGCAGGGCCAGCAGGAAATCGAGGCGCAGCGGTGGGATCAGCAGGATGTGTATGGAGATAGAGTCCTGGTCCGAGCTGGTCTCGTGCCAGTAGCCGCGCGGGACATGCAGTACCGCACCGGGTTCGAGAACATACTCGGTCGCGTCATCCGGAATCCCGGTCGGTGTTGCGCCGTCGCTGTAGATGCGGAGGATCGGTGGCACGGGTTCTTTGGGCGACCACGCTTCCAATGGGGCGGGTGCGAACGCATTTGGGGCGACGCGCCAGGTTTTCCGGCCGGTCAGCTGGACGGTGATCACGTCTATCGGGTCGAAGTGCACGGCGGTGACGGCACCAGGCCGGTTGCAGAAGATCTGACATTTCGCCGATTTGGCCGATATCCTGAACGCTTCGGCAGCTTCCAACGCGAACGGCGCGAACTCGGCCACGTCCTGCCATATGAAACACCGGTCATTCGTTGTCGGCTTGGTGAATGAGTCGCGCTGGGCGATCGAGGAAATCGTCCACAAGACTCACATGTGTAGGGTTGGCGATCGCGGCGGCCGGGCCGGGCGAAGGCGCGTCCTCGTCCTTCCGCACTCCATCGACGACGAGCGGTGCCGGACGGTTGAGAAAGTCGTCCACGAGGCCTCCGCTGATCGTCACCGTGACCGCACCGAACGGGCGGATCGAATAATCGGTCTCAGCGCGCCGCATATCACCCTCCGGCGACGGCGGACAGGATGGTCATGTCGGAGCCGGTGCGCACCGGGGTCGCTCTGCCCTGTAGCGTGCGCACATCGACGTCGTCGATGTAGATGTTGACGAATCGGCGGACATCGCCGTTGTCGCCGATGAGTCTGGTTCTGATCGAGGGAAATTCACGCGCAAGCGTGTCGAGGACCTCACCGACGGTTTTCCCCCGAAGCCGAACTCGCTTGTGCCCCTTAGCGAACGGTCGTAGCGCGGGCGGGAGGGTGACGGTGACAAAAGGAACGGTCGGCATAGTCGAAACACCTTTCGTGGAATGGGTTCAGGATTTCTCGATACCCCGGACCCGGGGTATCCCCAAACTTCGGGATACCGATGCACATGCGGGGCGCCCTAGCTTCGAGTTCGAACATTCGATAAGCCAGCCTTCCAGGATCGAGGAATCCTCATGAGCTCGAGCGCTTCAGCCGTGCGGTCCGCGCGCGCCGCAGGCCCCGAATCCGTTGCCTTGGCAAGAGAATTGGTGTCCGGCAGGCTCGAACGCCTATTTCCGCTCTGCCACAAGCCTGCCCCCTCCGCCGACTGTTTCTATGTGGTCGCCGAGACCTGCGCGATCAATGTGGAGGCGGCACTCAACTGGCCGGTGCCGGTCGAGGCGATCATCAACGGCTGCCTCCTCGCCTCGGAATCGTCTGTCGCCGTGGCGGACACCGCCGGCGGAGTTCACACCGCGGAGGCCACATGCATCACCGTGGCCGACAAAGTCGGGAACGTCGTCGAATCGATCGAGTCGGTAAGCGGATATTTCGAATGAAGCCGACTCGGGCCTGACGATCATGCGGCAGTTGCATATCTACGCCGGCCCTACCATCTCGGACTCGGAGATACGCTCCTCGGCGCCGGACGCCCGCCTACCCGGCCCGATCCGGCACGGCGATCTGTTCGACTCCGAGATTCGTTGCGGCGACACGGTATTGATCATCGACGGTGTGTATCACCACGCTACGGCTATCCGGCACAAGGAGATCCTGCACGCGCTCACGCGCGGCATACGCGTGGTCGGGGGTGCCAGCATCGGCGCCTCGCGCGCGGCCGACCTGGCCTCGCTGGGAATGGTCGGCGTCGGTGAGATTTTCGAGTGGTACCGCGACGGGATCATCGACGATGACGCCGAAGTTGCGGTAGCCCATGCCCCGACCGGCGATCGGCGCGGTCACACCGTCGCGCTGGTGAACGTCCGGCACATGTTGCGCTTGGCATCGGCCGCCGGCTGCTGTTCCGATGACGTGGGATTCGATGCGCTGCGGCGGATTCGCGATATCTACTACGCGGAGCGCACATTCCAGCGGATCCGGTCGGTCCTTCGCGACGGCGGGCATATCCCGCTCGCGGATTGGCTCTTCGAGCAGGCCCGTCGTGATCGAAACTTCGGTGATCTCAAAAGGTCGGATGCCCGCCGGGCCGTCGCGGCCTGCGCGGCCCTTGCGCCCCTCACGTCGACGGTGCCGGCGGGCTGGGTGACCGGGTACGTCCGGGACTGGCGCAACCGCTTCACAGTGGAGCGCGCCGAGCCTGCGCGCCCGCTCGAACGCGTACGCTACCAGCAGCTTTTCGCTCCGAACTTTCCCGATGTATGGCGGGAATTCCTGTCCGAGACGTCGCTGGCTCCGGTCGACGGCAGCGCAGCGATGTCGATCGAGCAGCGGTTGCGCCGACTGCTGCCGACCCGCGCCGATCCCGTGGACAGTCCGACCGCTCGGCTGTTCCGCCCCATGTTCGATGTGGACGACCCGCGCCATATTCGACTGCTGTTGGGGGCCGAGACCGCGGCGGACGTCGATGTGGTTACCCGGTATCGAAGGGCCGACCGGGATTTCACGGTGACACAGGTCGGCGTGCATACCGGATTGTTGTCGCCGACGGCGGCGACCACTCTGCTCCGAGAGCTGTGGAGGTGCCCCGCGGATGCGTTGGACGACAACGCCATCGAGCGCGGGTTCCGGTCGGGCAGGGGGGCGATCGCCGCTCTCGCGCCCTTCGCCGTCGGCTATCTGCGCGACATCGCCGGCTCACGAGACCACGAGGAAGCCACCGCATGATCGTTTCCGATCAACGGCTCGACCTGAGTGGAACTTACCGTGCCCGCCTTCCCGAACACACCTGGGAACTGATCTCGGCCGTGCTGCCCGACTACGGCATCACCAGAGTGGCCGATGTCACCGGGTTCGATTTCATCGGCATTCCGGTATACATGGCGACCCGGCCCTTGTCGGAAACACTCACGGTGTCCCAGGGAAAGGGCGCAACGCCATTGCTGGCCAAGCTGTCCGCGGTCATGGAGTGCATCGAGCTGCAGCATGCCGAACATCCAGACGTACCCACGGTTCGTGCCGCTGCGGAGCAACTAGACCTCCGATATCCGCTCGGCGCGCTGCCGCTGCGAATCGACGCCGCCGTCATCCGGTCGTTCACCCTCGACTGGTGTCCCGCCACCGGGCTCGCGTCCGGTCGCGCCACTTTCGTCCCCCGCGATCTGGTCGACCTGTCGTTCGGTCCGGAGTCCGACTGGCGGCCCGCCATTTTCCATGCCAGCAGCTCCGGGCTCGCCTCCGGGAACACCCGGGCCGAAGCGCTACTGCATGCGCTCTACGAACTCGTCGAGCGTGACGTGGTTGCCGGACTGGTCGCGACCGGCCGCGACCATCGGATCGTTATCGATGTCACCACCATCGAGCATCCTTACTGTCGCCGGTTGGTCGACCTGCTGGTGCATTCGGGCGCCCTGTTCGAAGTCGCCTTGGTGCCCAACAGGTATCGGCTGCCGACCGCGGTCGCGTACGTCTGGTCCGCCGACTTCCCGCTCGTCTGCGGAGGATCCGGCACCCACTCGGATCCGGCCGTCGCGGTGGCCCGAGCGCTGACCGAGGCCGCGCAGTCCCGGCTGACCGCCATAGTCGGAACCCGCGACGACCTCGAAATCGACAGCGGCGTCATGGAATTACAGGTCGCACCGAATCCGCCACTGCGGACCGACGGGACGGCATGGACGAATGCTGTTGCCGGACACGGTTTTCGGCCGGACAACTTCAGCGAGGAACTCGAGACCGTCGTCCTCCGCATTGCCGAGCACACCGGTTACGAGCCGCTCTCCGTCGAACTGTCGACCCGCCCCGATATCTTCACCGTCGTCCGAGTTGTCGCGCCGGGCCTGTCCTTTCGACATCGCGGTTCCGTTCCGCGCTGACCCGCGAGTCCGGCCCGTCGTCAAGGGGTCAGCGCGGCGATCAGTTCGTCGCGTCCGTCGGCGCCGGTCTTCCGGTAGACCGCTTTGAGGTGATCGTTGACGGTGTGCGTCGACAGGTTCAGCATGCGGGCGATGTGTTTGGGGGCCGCCCCGGCGCACAGGTGCTTGATGATTTGGCGTTCGCGGCCGGTGATCTCGTACCAGTCACAGAGCGACGGCAGCAGCAGATCACCGCTTGCCACCTGGATCACGATGGCAACCTCACCCGGAGTGCAGCCTTCCAACGGCTGTCCGTGGACCGCTATCCAGCGGCCATAGGCCGCCGCCGGCCCGACCAGCAGCGCCGGGGGCGCGCCCGGATACCGAGCATGCTTACGCGCCTGTATCGCCAGCCCACTCGTGATGGACCCGACCATCCATGCCGGAACCTGTGCCGCCGCATCGAGCCGACCCAGCCAGCCCCGAGATGTGATCGCCCGGACCGTGTTGTCGGCACCGACGATGATCACACCGGGCGGCGGTGACGGAACGGACGGCGAGAGTGGACCCGCGGTGACGTACCGGCGGAGGAAGGCGATGAATGCGGGCGTCAACTGGACGGCCCGCATCATGTCCTGGTCATCGAAGGACCTTCCTCCCGAAGTCCGCAACAGCTCCAGAATTCCCCAGAGGCCGCGGCTGTCACGCAGCACCACTCTCAACTCACTGCCCACACCGTGGGCCTCCAGCAGCTTGCGCGTTGTCCGGTCGCGCCGACCACCGCCGTCGGTCCCCAGTACGGCCGCGGGAATGGGCCGCGCGAGGAGGTCTTCGGGTAAGGCTGGATCGTTGCCGGCATAAACATTCCTCATTTGCGCCCGCATGAGGTCAGCGGCATATTCATGGGCGAAACCGAACGCCCAATAGCTGAAACTCGTTGCTGGACTGACACCTGCCAAATTCACCGCGTCGTGGGCAATGATGGGCGCGATCGCGCGGGACGTGGCCTCACCCAGTTCATCCTGGCTCGCGCCGTATCGGACCGGCGCACACAGCCGCTGTGCGAAGCGATCGTTCACTTCGGGTCTCATAGGTCCCCCGTGGCGTCAGGAAGCAGCCCAGAGAGCCTGACGGCGCCTCGACTGTCTTCATCAGACGGCATCGCCCCCGTGTCCGGCCGTACGGATATTTGCTGCGCGGCGCAACCACGACAGGGTCCGTCTTACAGTCTTATACGGACCGAAGCCGGTCGTGGTTCAGGCGCGAGTGGCGTAATTGCACGGCTTCACAACGCCTATCAGATCAGCGACCTCAGTGCAAACCCACTACGCGCCGGCGATAGTTTGTAGACGGGCACTGAGTGACAATTTCGAGGCCGGTCGGGATTTGTCGCGCAGCGTTGGACATGGCTATCGGCAGTCGTTCTCGCGACTGCCGGTACCGGGTAGTGTCGGCAGCCACGCGGGCCGCAGATTACCTTGCGGAGTCGCTATACCAAAATTGCAGCGAGTGCACAAGGGGTTCCACGTGAATCAGCCGGATTACCAGAATCATTCGGGCACCCGCCCCGCCGCCTGGTACGAAAACTGGGCGCAGACACCGGATTCCCCGTTCCGGGACCGGCCGGAGCCGAAGGACGACCGGGAGTATCGCACCCTCACCTACGAGCGCGACGGCCGCATCGCCCGCATCACCTTCGACCGGCCCGACAAGGGCAACAGCATCACCCCGGATACGCCGATCGATCTGGCGCATGCCGTCGAGCGCGCCGACCTGGACCCGAGGGTGCACGTGATCCTGGTATCCGGGCGGGGCAAGGGTTTCTGCGGCGGCTACGACCTGGACATGTTCGCCGAGCAGGGCATGAAACCCGCCGAGGGCGAACTCGACCGCACCGGAACGGTTCTCGATCCGGTGGTGCAGGCGGTGAACCACAACCCGTGGGGCACTTGGGATCCGATGATCGACTACGCGATGATGAGCCGCTTCAACCGCGGCTTCGCCAGCCTGCTGCACGCCAACAAACCCACCGTCGCGAAGCTGCACGGCTTCGCGGTCGCCGGCGGCACCGATATCGCGCTCTACGCCGACCAGATCATCTGCGCCGACGACACCAAGATCGGCTACCCGCCCACCCGCGTCTGGGGCATTCCGGCGGCCGGAATGTGGGCGCACCGGCTCGGCGATCAACGCGCCAAACGCCTGCTGTTCACCGGCGACTGCATCAGCGGCAAACAGGCCGCCGAATGGGGTCTCGCGGTGGAGTCCTGGCCCGCCGACGAACTCGACGAGCGCACCGAGGCCCTGGTCGAGCGGATCGCCAGAATGCCGGTCAACCAGTTGATGATGGCCAAACTGGCGCTCAATTCGGCGCTGCTGTCCCAGGGCGTGGCGAATTCGGCGATGATCAGCACCGTCTTCGACGGCGTCTCGCGGCATACCCGGGAGGGTTACGCCTTCCAATTACGTTCGGCCACAGCCGGATTCCGCGAGGCGGTGCGGGAGCGCGACGAACCGTACGGCGACTACAAGCGCGCCCAGTTCGATACCGACTAACGCTCGCCCGACACCATGGATTCGACCCCGTCGAGGATCACCTCGAGCCCGAAGACGAAGTTGGCCTCGGCGGGATCGGCGGGCGCCCGGGTGGCGGGCGCGGCCGACGACCCGAAGACACCGGAGGAGAACAATTCGGCCGCGTCCGGAAACCGCGACGGCTCGATCAACGCGTTCATTTCCCGGCCGTAATCGGCCGCGGCGCCGGCCGGGTCGACGGCGCCGCCCGCGCGCCAACCCTGTTCCAGCTGTTGCGCCATCCGGGCGGCCATATTCACGTATCCACCGAGCAGCGTCAATATCCCGACCTTTGTCATGCGGTCGAGCCCGATATCGCGCATGGCCCGCAATCCGGCATCCATCCACGCGATCGCATTCGGCCCGCGCGGCGGGCCCGACACCGGCAACTCGGCCAACCACGGATGCGCACGATATGCCCGCCACAATCCGGCCGCCCAACCATGCAGACCCGCCCGCCACGACCTCGGAGCGTGCCCGATATCGGGCACGAAGGCCATATCCCCCATGAGAACGAGTAATTCGTCTTTCGAGCCGATATAGCGATAGAGCGACATCGGCGTGACACCGAGCCGCTCGGCGATCTTCGGCAGCGTCGCACCCGTCAGCCCGGACTGATCCGCCAACTCCACCGCGGTGCGCACCACGCGATCGGTATCGAGTGCGGCGGGCCGCCCCAGCCCCGATCCGGTCGGCAGTCGCCACAGGCGCACCAGATCGTCCGGTAGATCGGCCATGCCAACTCCTCGTCTCACCCCGGAATCATTAGTATGTCAAGTATACTATACCGCTTATCCATGCCTCCTTCAGAAGGACGACGGAGGCGAAAATCCCTAGTAAAACGACATAGACAACATATACTATTCCACCTATAGTATAGGCCATACGCTAAAGCGTCACCGGCTCGGCCACCCAAGGACCGCGACAACGATGTCACCGGCCGCGGGCCGACGCATACGGCGACCGTCACCGACGCCGATCCCCCATCCGACGACGCGGCGGCGTACTCCGGCCACGACATGCGCAGCGTGACCCGCACGCGAATATCTCGCTCGAAAGAAGTACCGCGATGCCTACATACATCGATCGCAACCCCGCGCGGAATATCGAGGTGGAGAAATGAAAACCTCGAACCCGATCGGATTGACCGTTCTCATCCTCGCCCTGATCTCGACCGGATTACTGGCGGGCACCTACTACGCGTACGCCACCTCGGTGATGCTCGCGCTCGGCAAATTCGACGACAAAACCTTCGTCGACGTGATGAACAAAATCAGTGTGGTAATCGTCAATCCGTTGTTCATGCTGAGCTTCCTCGGATCGGTCGGCCTGTCCATCGCGGCGGCGCTGTGTTATCTACGCGCGGACCTGCGGCCGGTGCTGTTCTGGATCGGCGCGGCCGTGCTGCTCAATATCCTGAGTCTCGTCGTCAGCTCGGCGTTCAATATCCCGTTGAACAACCATCTGGCCACGGCCAACGACGCGGCGGGCGCGGTCGACTACGCCGGGCTGCGCAAGGATTTCGAAATGCCTTGGCAGGTATGGAATATCGTGCGCGGGCTGATCAATACGGCGGCCCTCGCCACACTTTCGATGGCACTCGTCCAGCACGGCAGGCTGCTCCGCTGAACCGGGTGACGATCGCGGGGATCCGGCCGGGCGGCCGGATCCCCACACGTGTCGATAAAGTCATGGGATGAGCTGGACCGTCGGTTTCGACCTCGATATGACGCTGATCGATTCGCGCCCCGGCGTGGCAAGGGCAGTCGATCTGGCGGCGGCCGAGCTCGGAATCCCGGTGCTCGGGGCGGACGTCGCGAAACATATCGGTCCACCGTTGGCGAACCTGCTGCGGCAGGCGGGCGCGCCGGAGGAACGGTTGCCCGAACTGGTCGCGCGGTACCGGCAGCTGTATCCGACGATCGTGCCGCAGGTTCCGGCCATGCCCGGCGCGGACGCGGCGCTGGCGGCGGTGACCGCGCGCGGCGGGCGGGTGCTGGTCGTCACCGGAAAACACGCACCGCTCGCGCAACTGCACCTCGACGAACTCGGTTGGCGGGTGGACCATCTGGCAGGCGACCTCTGGTCCGCCGCGAAGGCGGGTGCACTGCGCGAACAGGGAGCGCGCATCTATGTCGGCGATCACGTCGGCGATATGCGCGGCGCGGCGGCGGCGGGCGCGGTCGCGGTGGGCGTCACCACCGGCCCCTGCGATGCGGCGGAACTCACGGCCGCGGGCGCCGATATCGTCCTCGCCGACCTCACCGAATTCCCGGACTGGTTCGGCGAGTTCGTTATTGGGTTAGCCTCCTAAACGTGGATCTGTTCCCGGAACGTTTCAGCGGCAAGGTCGCGGTGGTCACCGGCGCGGCACAGGGTATCGGCGCGGCCACCGCCAAACGGCTGGCCGTCGAGGGCGCGACGGTCGCGGTGGTCGACCGCGGCGCGCTCGACACGGTGCTCGACGACATCGCCCTCGCGGGCGGCACCGCGCACGGCTACAACTGCGACGTCACCGACCGCGAGTCGGTGCAACTGGTATTCGACAGCGTGGCAACCGAATTGGGCGGCCCGCACATCCTGGTCAACAATGCCGGGATCACCCGCGACGACCTCTTCTTCCGCATGTCCGAGGAGGACTGGAACGCGGTGCTCTCGGTCAACCTCAGCGGCGTCTTCCACTGCACCCAGGCGGCGCAGAAATACATGGTCGAGCAGAAGTACGGCAAGATCGTCTCGCTGTCCAGCCGGTCCGCCCTCGGCAACCGCGGGCAGGCCAATTACGCGGCGGCCAAGGCGGGCATCCAGGGCTTCACCGCCACCCTCGCCATCGAGCTCGGGCCGTACAACATCAACGTCAACGCGGTCGCGCCCGGCTATATCGCCACCGCGATGACCGCCGCCACCGCCACCCGCATCGGGCTCACCCCCGAGGAGCATCAGCGCGCCGTCGCCGAACAGACCCCGCTGCGCCGGATCGGCCAGCCCGCGGAGGTCGCCGCGGTGATCGCCTTCCTCGCCAGCGACGACGCGTCCTACGTGAGCGGGCAGACGCTGTACGTCAACGGCGGGGCGCGCTGAGCTCATCGCGCGCCGCGCCGGGCCCAATTCCAGCTCTGCCAGGTATCGTCGTCGAGCCGGTGCCGCAGGTCCGCGAGCAGCGCCGCGCGCATCGGCTCGGGCAGCCGGTCGAGGGCAGGCACGATATCGGGTGACAGCTTGCCGAGATATGCGGTGTCGAGTTCCTTGCCGTGCTGCCAGCGGTCGATATTGCGGTCGGCGATCAAACCCTCCGGATTGAGTGCGGCCAGCGCGAGCAAGGTGACCATGGCGGTGCCGATCGTCGCGCGCGGCAACCAGTTCCGCTCCAGCCGCAGCACCGCGACGAGCACCAGGAGGTAGACCAGGCCGAGCCACAGCTCGCAGGTCTGCACCAGCAACCGCAGCACGGTGAACCCGTATGCCTGCTGGTAGGTCCACATCCGGCTCAGCGCGGAGGCCACGATGATCAACGTCAATCCGCCGACGGCGCAGAGCAATACCCGCAACCACAGCCGATCCGCGGCGCAATCCTGTGCCGCCCAACGCAATACGGCCAACACGACGGCCAGGGTCAGTATGGTCACCGCCGAAAGCTGCCAGAATCCGCTGCGCGCGTACTCCGCGTAGGTCAATCCGGCGGTGCGCCGCACATAGTCATCGCCGCCGAACAGCGCGACGAACTGCGCACCGACGAATACCGCGAACAGCACCGTCAGCGCACCGACCGGCAGCGCCCACTCGATCCGCCGCCACGGGCGACCCGAAACCTCTTCCGCCGCATCGGAAGCCGGCACCGGCGGCCCCGCGAGCAGGAAGATGGCGCCGATCGCGGCCGCCGCCGCACCGCCGAACACCACACACCACCGCACCGCCGAACCGACATCGATCCGCGGCGTCGCATCACCCACCAACGCGGCGAACGTCGCATCCGCCCCCGCCAACAGCGGCACGAACACCGCGAGCAATACGACGGTCGCCCCGACCGAAACCCCTATCCGTCGCCGCCGCGCATCCATTCCACCGCGCATCCGCCCGATCCCCGCATACACCCACGGCATCGCGGCCACCGCCGCCACCGGCACCGCGATCACGTCATACAACACACCGAACCGCGACCGCCGCCCCACCACTCCCAACGACGCCGACACCGCCGCCCCCACCACACACAGCCCGAACAACCACCCCGCCGCCCGCACCGCCCCGACCCCCAGCAGCGCCAACCCCACCCCAACCCACCAAACCCGCCCCCAACTCCCCGCCATCCCCCACCCACCGGACGAACCCTCCCCTACACCAACGAATTTCGCATAGCCCGTACCGGATACCCGCACCCTGCCGGATTTCCCGGCTTCCGCATCCGATTCACCCGCATCGGCTCCGCGCAGCACACCAGACACCACATCGGTTCCGGCAGACGACGACCGAGCCGCATCCGACGCACCGGCATGCGATCCGACCAGCTGCCCGTCATCCGCACCACGCGCCATCCTCGCATCGGCTCCTCCCGCCACCTCACTCCCGGTCGCCGCACCCGAATCACTCAGCGACACAGCCCTATCCGATCCATCACGCACCCGCCCCGCGCCACGCACCGCATCACTCCCGGTCGCCGCATCCGATTCCGGAGGCCACGCACCCTCCTCTGCCACCGGCCGAAACTCGACCACCTCGGCCTCCTCCTGACCGCTCACTGGGCCCGAGGCACTCAGCGGAACAGCCTCATCCGTGTCCGCCCCAGGCCGAGCTCCCAGCGCATCGGACCCCGGACCGGCTGCCGCATCCGCGCCACGCAGCCGCGTAGGCTCACCCGCCGCTCCTGCCGACCGGACTCGCACCGGTCGGGTGAGCCGCGTCGGAACTCCCGCCTCATGTGACGAATCCCCCTCGGTCGCATCGGTTCTGGGGGAATTCGGCGCTGTGGTGAACACCGGCCGCTGCGGGTTGTCGGCAACCGAGGCGTGCTCGCTCGGCCCACGTCCGGGTTGTGCTGTCCGGCGGGCATGGCGGTCTACCGCGAACACCACACATACCGCTACCAATCCGGCTAGTAGCCAACCGATTCCGGGGCGGTCCAACGGGACCAGTACTGCCGCCGCCAATCCGATGACCACCGCCGCGGGCACTACTCCCGCCGGGTAGGCGACGAATCGCCAGGCGGGCGCAGGGCGGACGGGGAACGGTGGCGATACCTGCGCCGATCGGTAGGATTCGCCCGGCGGGGCCGGTGGGCGCGGCCGACTCTCGGCGTGTGCGTCGCCGGGGACCAGCTCTCCGGGTGCGGGGATTCGGGACGAGTCTCCGCTGTTTCCCGTAATAGGTTGTGGGTCAAAGAAATTCGAGGTGGATGACGATCCGGCAGGTGTGGCCGGGGATTCAGGTTTCGGCGAATCCGGATCGTCTGGGGTGGGAATTTCGGGCATGGCAGACCTTTCCGTGGGTATGCGGTATCCGCCCCGGAAGCGCAGGGCACTCCGGGTTGTTGAATTGCGTTGGGGTTTAAGCGATCAGGGGTTCGGTAGGGTGACGCGGATGCGGGAGCCGGGGTCGGCGACCGCTATGGTGCCGCCGTGCAGGTCGACGACCCAGCGGGAGATGGCGAGGCCGAGACCGGTGCCGCCGCCGTCGGTCCGGCCGCCCCTGGTGAATCGGTCGAAGACGCGGGCGCGTTCGGCGGGCGGGATACCGGGGCCCTCGTCCTGGACGTCGATGATCGTGACGCCGTCGCCGGCGCGGGCGTTTATGTGCACCTCACCGCCCGCTGGGCCGTGCCGCGCCGCGTTGTCGAGCAGGTTGAGCAGCACCTGATGCAGGCGCGCGGGATCGGCGTACACGGTGGCCGTGGCCGGCAGGACGTCCGTCCGGAAGCGCACGCCGCGCCCGAGCGCCGCGGCCAGCATTTCCGCCTCGGCCACCACCTCGGCGAGTAACGGTGCGACGGCTAGCTTTTCGCGATCCAGCGGCAGCGCGCCCGCCTCGATGCTCGATAGGTCGAGCAGTTCGGACACCAGGACGCTGAGCCGCTCGGTCTGCGCCAGCGCGGTCCGCAAGGTTTTCGGGTCCGGCTCCGAAACGCCGTCCACCAGATTCTCCAGCACCGCGTTCAAAGCCGTGATGGGCGTGCGCAGTTCGTGCGAAACATTGGCGATGAGATCGCGCCGCTGCCGGTCGGCCGCGGCGAGGTCGGCGGCCATCTGGTTGAAGGCAGTCGCCAGCTGCCCGACCTCATCGCGCGAGGTGGCCCGCACCCGCCAGGTGTAGTCGCCGTGCGCCATTCGCTGTGCGGCCGCTGTCATCTCACGCAGCGGCCTGGTGATCCCGTGCGCCAGGATCTGCGAGGTGACCAGCGCGATCACCATGGCCGCCACGGTGGTTCGGGTCGGCAGCCAGCCGAGCTTGTACCAGAAATACCCGAATGCCAGCCCGCCCGAGCACACCATCAGGATCGCCAGCTTCAGCTTGATCGACCGCACCGGGTCCAGCGGGCGCGGCAGCACGTCCGCGACCCAATCCCCCACTGTCCGAGGCTTTTTGCCGTCGTTCACCGTGGCTCCAGCGCATAGCCGACACCGTGCACCGTCCGGATCAGATCCGCACCCAGCTTGCGCCGCAACGCCTTCACGTGACTGTCCACCGCGCGGGTCCCCGACGCGTCGGCCCAGTCCCACACCTCCTCGAGCAGCCGCTCCCTGGCCAGCACGACGCGCGGCCGCCGGGCCAGGCGGGCGAGCAGTTCGAATTCCAGCGGCGTGAGCTGGGCCTCGCGTTCGCCCCGCCACACCCGGCGTTGATCGAGGTCGATGCGCAGGTCGCCGACCGCGATGGTGGCGGTCTCCAGCTCCGCGGTGCGCTCGACCCGTCGCAGCAGCGCGTGCACCCGTGCGACGAGCACCCGCATGGAGAAGGGTTTGGTCAGATAGTCGTCGGCCCCGACACCGAGGCCGACCAATTGGTCCGTTTCATCGATGCGCGCGGTCAGCATGAGCACCGGCATCGCCCGATCGGCCTGGATCCGCCGGCACACCTCCAGTCCGTCGAAACCCGGCAACATCACGTCCAGCACCACCAGATCCGGAGCCAGCGCCGCGGCGGCGGCCACGGCACCCGGCCCGTCGTGTGCGAGATCCACCGCGAAACCCTCGGCCCGCAATCGTGCGGCAACCGATTCGGCGATGGTCACCTCGTCCTCGACCACCAGGATCCGCCGCGCCACCGTCGCGACCGGCCTTCCGCTGTGTTCCATAGAAGGGAACCCTAGCCACCCACTGTGCAGAGAAGCCGCGCCAAATGTGGAGATTCCGTGTGCGGATCACACGGGACGGGCCTCGTGCTCGATCCCGGCGTGCTCGGCGCCGCGCCGGAACCGCAGCAACCGCAACGCATTCGCCACGACCAGCAGCGTCGAACCCTCGTGGATGAACACCGCGGGCCCGATCGGCAGGCCGAGCAGCGTGGCGGGCACCAGCGCCGCGACGATCAGCAGCGAAAACGCCAGGTTCTGCCGGATGACGCGCGCGGTCCGCCTGCTCAGCGCCACCGCGAACGGCAGCCTGCCGATATCGTCGACCATCAGCGCCACATCGGCCGTCTCCAGCGCCACCGCGGATCCGCTCGCCCCCATCGCGATGCCGACCGAGGCGTGCACCATCGCGGGCGCGTCGTTCACCCCGTCACCGACCATCGCGGCGCCCATCCGCCCGCCGATTTCGCCGATCTTGGTGACCTTGTCCTCGGGCAGCAGCCCGCCGTGCGCCGCGTCCAAGCCCATATCGCGGGCGACCGCATCGGCGACCCGCTGGTTGTCGCCGGAGATGAGCACCACCTCCGCGATCCCCAATGACCGCAGCATCGCGACCACCGGCGCCGCCTCGGCGCGCGGCACATCCATCACACCGACCACGCCCAGATAGGCGCCACCGCTGCGCACGATCATCGTGGTGCGGCCCCGCTCGTGCAGTTCGTCCATCGCCAGCACGATCGCGGGCGGCAGGCCATCGGGATCCAACTCCTCGAACATGGTCCTATTGCCGACCTCGGTCGCCCGTCCGTCCACCAAGGCCGTAATACCGCGCCCGGTAACGGAATTCACCGAATCAGCGGTCCGCTCGGCCGTCACCAGCGGCCCCAGATCCCTGGTGATCGCGGTGGCCAGCGGATGGTCGCTGTACGACTCGACCGCGTACAGCGTGGCGATCAGCTCGTCCCGCAGTTCCGCACGCGCGGGCACGATATCGGTGACGCGCGGCTGACCCCAGGTCAGCGTGCCGGTCTTATCGAAGGCGATGGAGCGAACGCGCCCAAGGGTTTCCAGCGGTCCGCCGCCCTTCGCGAGCACACCGGCCTGCGCGGCGCGGGCGATCCCGGCCAGCACCGCACTCGGCGTCGCGATGGCCAGCGCGCACGGGCTGGCGGCCACCAGCACCACCATCGCCCGGTAGAAGCTGTCGGCGAACGGCTCGCTCAACGCGAAGACCCCGACGCCGAGCACCGCCGCGACACCGACCAGAACCGCTGGGACATAGAAGATTTGGAATCGGTCGAGGAACCGCTGTGTCGGCGACTTCTGGGTATCGGCCTCCCGGACCATGGTGATCACCCGCGCCAGCATGCTGTCGCGCGCCAGGCTGGTCACCAACACATCCAGTGCGCCGGACCCGTTCAATGTCCCGGCGAACACCCGATGCCGTTCCGGCACAGTGGAATCGCTCGCCAGCAGCGCGGCGGGGTCGGCGGCCGGGCTCTTCTCCACCGGAATGCTCTCGCCCGTCACCGAGGACTCGTCGACACCGCTGGTCCCGGCGACCACGACACCGTCCGCGGGTGGACGCGAATTCGGCAGCACCACAACGACATCGCCGATCGCCAGCTCGTCCACCGGCACCTCGGTCACCGTGTCACCGCGCCGCACCAGCGCCGTACTCGGGGCCAGCTCGGCCAGCGCCTCGATGGACCGCTTCGCCCGCCCCATCGCGTATTCCTCCAGCGCGTGCCCGAGGCTGAACAGGAACAGCAGCACCGATCCCTCGGCCCACTTGCCGACCAGCGCCGCGCCGACCGCGGCGACCAGCATCAGGAAGTCCACCTCGAACCGCCCGCGCCGCACGGTGGCCAGCGCGGTCCGGACGGTGAAGAACCCGCCGAACACATAGGTGGCGGCAAACAGCGTCAGAGCCAACCAGCCCGGCGCGTCCACCAGATATTTCGCCGTCATACCGCCCGCATAGGTGACACCGGAGGCGATGGCGGCGATCAGCTCCGCGCGCTCACCGAGCGGGCCGCTGTGCGCGTCCGTGCTTTCTTGATCGCGTTTCGTCATGAGGCGATTATATGCATAGATTGCAATATCTAGATAGATGGTTGTTTTATGGCTTCGCCGCACCCCTGATCGCCACCGAGCCGTTGCCGTACCGGGATCCGGCGAAACCGAAATACCGGTCGCGATCCGGGACAATCAAGGGATCTCCACCATCGCCCACTCGCCGGGTGTGCCCCACTCGCTGGACGAAGGACACCGATATGGTCGTTCCGGGGATTCGTTGCATGCTGGCGGCGGCCGTCGCGGCGCTGATCACGATCGGTCCGTGCGGTTCGGCGGCGGCACAGCAGACCGTCGCCCTCGGCGGGGGCTCCGGCATCCTGGTCGGGTCGAGCACCGCATGCACCCTCACCACCATCGGCTACGACCGCGGGGGCAGGCTGACCGGCCTGACCGCGGGCCACTGCGCCGAACCCGGGATGCCGGTGCGGGCCGAGGCCACACCGGACACCGGCGTCGTCGGCACGGTTGCCGCGGTGGATCATTCGGACGACTACGCGGTCATCGTGTTCGACCGCGATCGGGTGACGCCGGTGCGCCGCGTCGACGCGACGGTTATCGCCGGCATCGGCGCACCGCCGCGGCAGGGCGATCTCGTCTGCAAGAACGGCCGCACCACCGGCGTCGACTGCGGCCTCGTATGGGCGACCCACGAATGGTGGTTCCAGAACCAGGTCTGTTCGCGGCCCGGCGATTCCGGCGGCCCGGTCACCCTCGGCGATCGGCTGGTCGGCATGAACGTCGGCCATATCGGCACGGAGGCGATCGGAATCACCCTCGCCGACCTGACCTGCCGTCACCCGGCCGCATCGGGGCACGACCCGGCCGTCGCCATCCAGATCGGCATGGTGCTCGCCGCCATCGAGCAAGCCGGCGGTCCCGGCGCCGGATTCCAGCCCGTGTGACGCGTGGCCCGAATCCGGCGGCGCCCGTACGATATCGCTGCGCCACCGAGCCAACGCAGGAGCGAATCGTGGAGCCTCCGTACAAACGCTTCGTCGCACTCGGCGACAGCCAGACCGAGGGCATCGGCGACCCGGACGGCAACGGCGGCCACCGCGGCTGGGCCGACCGATTCGCCGCCCTGCTCGCCGCCGCCGGCCCGGGACTGCACTACGCCAATCTGGCGGTCCGCGGTCGCCGCGCCGCGGAGATCCGCGCCGAACAGCTGCCGCCCGCGCTCGCGCTCGGCCCCGACCTGGTCACCGTCGTCGCGGGGATGAACGATGTCATCCGGCCGCGCCTGGACGGCGCCGCACTGCTCGCCGACCTGGACGCGATGTTCGCCGCGCTGGTCACCGCGGGCGCGCGGGTGGTCACCTTCACGTACCCGGATATCGGCGCGATCGCGCCGTTCGTGCGCCCGCTGTCCGGGCGGGTGCGCGCGCTCAACGCCCGGTTGCGCGAACTGTCCGCGCGCCACGGCATCACCCTGGTGGATTTCGAACCGGTGCACGCCACCACCCATCCGCTGGTCTGGGCCGAGGACCGGTTGCATCTGAGCCCGCTCGGCCACGATCTGGTCGCCCGCGCAGTCGCCGACACCCTGGGCGTCCCCGGCGCCGACACCACCTGGCGCGACCCACTCCCCCCGGTCCGGCGCACCTTCACCGCCGCGACCGCCGCCGAATGGCGCTGGACCACCCGGCATATGCTGCCGTGGCTCGGCCGCCGGGTCCGCGGCATCTCCACCGGCGCGGGCTTACCCCCGAAACGTCCTGAGCTGCAGCCCGTTTCGGGTTGAGCCGACCGCCGAGCAAATCCTCGACTCCCTCGCCAGATATCTGCAAACGCACTTCAGGCGCAGACACCAGGTGTACTGACCACGGACGTGGGTGACGGACTGACTGGCGAAGACCTGCGAGCTGCCGAGCACAGCACTTCGATTCGCGGAAGTCTCCGGGCAGTTAGTCGGCGGAGGTAGCGCTCGAGCACCTGCGGCGCGAGCGACAGGCCCGGAGCCGGTAGCTTGCGTCACCACAAACCTAGGTCGCTTGCGGCGACGTGTTCGTCCAGGCCGATGCGTGTACATGTCCGAGACCACACGCTGGCACCGAATCGCCCCGTCGATCCCCAGACCTGGGCCGATGACGAACCTTCCCTACGACCGGCAGTAGTATGGCGCGGTGCGGAAACCGACGGAGGCGATGGCGCGGGCGCGTGGCGCGTTCGTCGGTTGCGCGTCCGGTGCGGTGAGCATTGCCGCGCACGGCCTGGCGGGCGGAAGCGTCGCGATCGGGCAGTCCGGGCTGGCGCTGCTGATCGCGGCCTGCGCGGCGGTCGGCTACGCGGTGGCCGCCATGCGGAACCGGTACGGCATCGCCGAGGTGATGGCGCTGCTGGCCGGTGGGCAGGCCATCGGGCACACCGCGCTTTCGATGGCGCCCGAACATCACCACGGCGGCGGCGCGAATCAGATCATGCTGGCCGCGCATCTCGTGGCGATCCCATTGGGCGCCATACTCATTCGCGGGGCGGAACGCGCGGTCGCCCGGCTCGCCGGTGGCGTGCGACGAGCCGTCGCGGCATTGGATCCGCTTCCCGCCGTTGCGGTTTCGACGGCGGTCGCGGCATGGCAGGCTCCGGCCCGGGCGCCGCGGTCGCTGCTCGGTTCGGGAATCGGCAGGCGCGGGCCGCCGGTGTCGCGGTAGTTGTTCGTTACACACCGCCGTACCGCGCTGCCGGATCGAAGAGATCGTTCCAGGTAAGTGGGTTGCGCACGAGCGGAATCGGCTCGACGGCGCTCGAAAAGGGGTGGCGCCCGCCGGAATTCCGGCGGCGCACGCGCACTCCGACCGGCGGTATCTCGAAAACCCGTACCCGAATGGAGTTCTCATGTCCGTCACTACCCGTATGCCCGCGATCCGGATACTGGCCTGCGCGGCCGCCGCCCTCGCGCTGCTGGCAGGTTGTTCGTCCAAGAACGACAGCGGCGCGACGAAGGCCGCCGACGCGGTCACCGTCAAGGATCAGTGGGCCAAGGCCGCCGACAGTGGAATGTCGGCCGCCTTCGGTGAATTGGATAATTCCGGCGACAAGGCGGTGGCCGTCGTCGCCGCGTCCAGCCCCGCGGCCAAGGCGGTCGAACTGCACGAGGTGGTGGCCGCGGCCGACGGATCGAAGACGATGCGGCCCAAGGCCGGTGGCTTCGCGATCCCCGCGCACGGCAGCATCAAATTGGCGCCCGGCGGCGAGCACATCATGTTCATGGGCCTGACCGGCCCGCTGCGCACCGGCTCGGACACACCGGTGACGCTCACCTTCGACGACGGCTCGACGAAGACCTTCACCGCCCAGGTCCGCGATTTCTCCGGCAATCAGGAGAACTACTCCCCCGAACACGGTGGCTGAGCGGGATACGGCAGCCGGATCGATCGGCTCGGCGAACGCGCCCGAGCACCAAGGCACGGCGGCCGGACCGAGTGACCGGCGGACCGGCGGTTTCTCCAGGCGGCGCCTCTTCGGTAGGGGCGCCGCCGTCGCGGGGGCGGCCGGAATCGGCTGGGGCGCGGCGGCATTCACCGGGCATCGAACCGAGCCCGCGGGCCGCGCACCGACCGATACCGAACCGTTCTACGGCGAACACCAGGCCGGTATCGCGACCGCGCCGCAGGATCACGCCGCCTTCGTCGCGCTCGACCTGCGGCCCGGCGCCCGCCGCGCCGATGTCATCGGCATCCTGAAGATCTGGACCGATGACGCCGCCCGTCTCACCCAGGGCGCCGCGGCACTGGGCGATACCGAACCCGAACTGGCGCAACGTCCTTCGCGGTTGACCGTCACGGTCGGCCTCGGCCCGAACGCCTTCACCGTTGCCGGCGCCGAACAGCGCAGGCCCACCTGGCTGCGTCCGCTGCCGCCGTTCGAGATCGATCGGCTCGAACCGGGTTGGAGCGACGGCGATTTCCTGCTCCAGATCTGCGCCGACGAGGCGACCGCGGTGTCGCACGCGGTGCGGGTGCTGTGCAAGGGGGTCGGCTCGCTGGTGACGGTGCGCTGGGTGCAGCGCGGCTTCCGCAACGCGAAACCCGGTGCGTCACCGCGCAATCTGATGGGTCAGGTGGACGGCACCGTCAATATCGCCCCGGGCACACCGGATTTCGAGCGGCTGGTGTGGGATGACGGCGCGGCGCAGCCCTGGTTGCGCGGCGGTACGTCGCTGGTGCTGCGCCGGATCGCCATGAAACTCGACACCTGGGACGAAATCGACCGGGATGGAAGGGAATTGACGGTCGGCCGCACCCTGGACACGGGTGCGCCGCTCACCGGGAAGCACGAATTCGACGAACCGGATTTCGCGGCCGTCGACCGCTTCGGCATTCCGGTGATCCCGCCGTCGTCGCATATCGCCAGGGCGCATCACACCAGCGACGGGGAGCGGTTCCTGCGCCGCGGCTACAACTACGACGACGCGCCCACCCCCGGTCACATCTCGAATTCGGGGCTGCTCTTCGCCGCCTTCCAGCGCGATGTGGACGCCCAGTACCTGCCGGTGCAGCGGCGGCTGGCCGAATTCGACGCGCTCAACGTGTGGACGACCCCGGTGGGGTCCGCGGTGTTCGTCATCCTGCCGGGGGTGCGGGCGCCGGGCGGATATCTCGGACAGTCGCTGTTCGAATCATGAGGGGGAGGTTCGATGCCCGGCCACCGGGCATCGAACCTCATCATTTAATGCCACAGTGCGGCGACCAGGACGTTGACCACCGCCAGCCCACCCGCCGCATGCGGCATCCAGGTCACCGGCTTACCGCGTTTGGCATCGCCGTGTCCCATCTCCGCGAACGCCGCGACCAGCAGCGCGACGACCAGTTTGACCCCGATCTTCACCATATTCGGATGCTTGTCCAGCGAATGGATGCCGTCGGCCATGCCGACGAGCACCAGTCCGGTGACGATCTGCAGGCGCGCACCCCACACCATCAGCTCGGACACCGTATCGCGCTGCGCCGCGTAGCCGCCGACGACCGCGGCCATACCGAGCAGATGGGTGACGACCACGACGTTGTAGACGAAGTTCATACCGCAGACGCTAGTTGATCGCCCCCGCGTCTACTACATAAGGTCGTTTTTCGACGCCACCTGCGGCGATACGAGAACGGCCGCCGGATCGCCCTGCCGATCCGGCGGCCGTGCCGCGTGAGATACCTTCGGCCGCAGCCGAATCCGGCTCAGACCTGGTCGAGCGCGCGGGCATCCTTGCGGATGCCGAAGGCCATGATGATCTCCATGATGCCGATCACCAGCAGCCACACGCCGACCACTACGGTCAGCGTCGCCACCGATTCCAGCGGCCACGCGATCACCACGATGCCCGCGATGGTGGTGAGCAGGCCGAAGAAGACGGCCCAGCCCCGGCCCGGCAGCGCGGGCTCCGACAGGCCCATCATGGTCGCGCCGACCCCGCGGAACAGCCAGCCGACGCCGATCCAGATGGCGAGCAGCAGGATCGAATCCAATTCGTCCCGGAAGCAGAACACGCCGATCGCGATGGACAGCACGCCGCTGATGAAGCCGAGCACCCGCATCCCGGCGCTGGACGGTATGCCGAACGCGGCCACCAGCTGCAGGAAGCCGGAGACCACCAGATAGATACCGAAAAGGACACCCGCCGCAAGCAGTGTCGGCCCCGGCCAGACCAGGACGATGACGCCGAGAACCACCGACAGGAGTCCGGTGACCAGGGTGGTCTGCCACGCACTGCGAGCGAGCGCTTTGACCGGGCCCTCTAGCACGCTGTTTGTCGTCATGCACAGATGCTATGTCCCGAGATGGGCGATTCACCGGATATCCGGCCCGCACACTGTCGCGAGCCGGAACCCGCCGCGCGGAACGATCTACCGCCGTGCCACGAACCTATTGCGGCGCACCGATATTGACCATCCAGGAGATGCCGAACCGGTCGACGCACATACCGAATTCGTCTCCCCACATCTGCTTCTCCAGTGGCACCGTCACCCGGCCGCCGGCCGACAGGCCGTCCCAGTAGCCGCGCAGCTCCTCGGCGTCGTCACCGCTGAGGCTCACCGAGATGCTGCTGCCCGGGTGGTATTCCATCCCGGGCGGGGTGTCGGCGGCCATCAACGTGAATCCCTTGGCCGTCTCGAGTAGTCCGTGCATGACCAATTCGGCGCCGGGTGCTTCCTTATCGCCCATATCGCCGAAGGTGCTGATGGTGAGATTGCCACCGAAGACGTCGCGGTAGAACTCGAGCGCAGCGCGCGCCGAGTCCTGGAAACCGAGGTACGGATTGAGCCGGGAGACCATGGCATGCTCCTTGCCGCCGAATGTCATTGCGAAACTCGCGCCACGAACAAGGCTAGAGCACATATAAGGGGCACGCGTTGCATAACGCACGCCACACTACGTTTCACCGGTCTCCTGGTCGGGTAGTCATCCCTAAGTTGGCTCGTGACGGCGGGCGATACCGAAAGTCGGGTCGGTCTAGGAGTTCAGGGTGTCGGTAGTTCTCGTGCTGCAAGCACGCGGCCTCGGTGACTTGCTCACCGCGGTCCCCGCACTACGTGCTCTGCGCCGTGCGAGACCCCATGACCATATCGTGCTCGCGGCCCCGCAGCGGGTCAAACCCATCGTCGACCTGATCGCCTCGGTCGACGAGCTGGCGCCCACCGCCGATGGCATATTGCGTTGGGACGGACCGCGTCCCGCGCTCGCGGTGAACCTGCACGGCCCGCACGCGGAGAGCATCGTCGCGCTCGGCAAGACCGATCCCGACCGCATCCTGAGCTACCGCAATCCCGCCTTCCCCGATCTGGAAGGTCCGCAGTGGCAACAGGATCGGCATATCGTCGACTGCTGGTGCCATCTGCTCGAATACGACGGAATCGACGCCGATCGGCGCAATCTCGGTCTGGTGCCGCCGGTTTCGACGACCAGCCACCGCGATTGCGTCGTGGTGCACATCGGCGCGGGCGCGCAGGCCCGGCGCTGGCCCGCCGACCGGTTCGCCGCGGTGATCCGGCATCTGCTCGTGCTCGGGCGCGAGGTGGTGGTGACCGGGGACGAATTCGAACGCGATCTCGCGCTGCATATCGCGGCGCGGGCCGGACTCTCCGTGAGCCGGGTGCTGGCCGGGGAACAGAACCTGACCGAGTTGGCCGCCACCGTCGCCGAGGCGGCACTGGTGGTCTGCGGCGACACCGGAGTCGCGCACCTGGCGACCGCGTTCGGCACTCGCACGGTGCAGTTGTTCGGTCCGACGCCGCCGCGCTGGGCCGGTCCGCCGCCGCATCTGCTCGGCCGTCATTCGGTGCTGTGGGCGGGTCAGCTCGGCGACCGCGACGCCGACACCCCGGATCCGGGTCTGCTGCGCATCGGAGTGACCGAGGTGATCAACGCTGTCGACAAACAGCTCAGCAAAAGGCGCTGGCCGGGAACCGGGACCGCGGACCGCAGGCGCACCGCTTACCGGCGCGTCGGCTGAGGTCCGGCGTCGCCGGTTCGGTCAACGTCGTCGATCCGAGCCGCGCTGAGTGCCGCGGAGTAGGCCGCTATCGCGCTGGGCCAGAACTGCTCCAGGTAGTCGCGGGCCGCGCCGAGGCCGCGCGGGTCCAGATGGTAGAGCCGCCGATTTCCGTCGGGACGCATGCCGACCAGTCGCGCCTCGCGCAGCACCCGCAGGTGTTGGGATACGGCGGAACTGCTGACGCCGACGGTGGCGGCCAGTTCGCCGACCGAGCGCGGCGCCTGCGGCAACGCCTCGAAGATCGCCCGGCGGGTGGGGTCGGATAACGCCTCCAGGGCACGGACTCCATTAGTAGCCACTGAAATAGTGTGATCATTGGACCACCGTCCGGTCAACCGGACGCAATACGGCATTCACCAAGGTCGAGCCGCGAGACACGCCGTAGCGTTATCCGTTTGTAATAGGTGAACTGGGCTTTTGTACCAAGGTGACGCTAGCCACACGATTGCGAAGTCGCCACGGATGCCCGTTACGTTCGACCAATGCTCGTGACCGTTCCGTTACCTTCCCGGCGCGGCGCGACCCGTAGTCGACGACACCGCGCAGCGACCCGCGCGGTCGCCGTCTCCGCGGTCGCGATCTCCGCACTGACGGCCCTCAACGCCGCCGACGACCTCCCGGCCCAGGCCCAGGCGCCCATCGCGCCGCTCGCCTTCACCCCGCGCGAAGCGCAGATGCCGCAGACCGTCCCCGAGGCGGTGCTGGCGACGCAACGACGCATTGCCGACGAAGCGGCCCGGATCGCCGCCGAACTCGCCCGGCCGCACACCGTCCGTCCCGTCGCGGGCGTGCTCACCTCCACCTTCGGCATGCGCTGGGGCGCGCTGCACGCGGGCATCGACTTCGGCGATCCGATCGGCACCCCGATCGAGGCGGTCACCGACGGCGTCGTGATCGATGCGGGCCCGGCCGACGGATTCGGCCTCTGGGTGCGGGTGCAGCAGGACGACGGCACCATCGGCATCTACGGACACGTGAACGAGATCATCGCGACGGTCGGCCAGCACGTGCGCGCGGGCGACGTCATCGCCACCGTCGGCAACCGCGGCTACTCCACCGGCCCGCATCTGCACTACGAAATCCATTCCGCCGCAGGCGAACCCATCGATCCGCTGCCCTGGCTCGCCGCGCGCGGCATCGTCGTCTCGGGCGATCCGTCCTGAGTCCCGCCGTTTCGTGAGCAAGCTTGCGAGCGAGCCGTGCCACGGCGCGCATCAGCGAGTGAATGAGGGGCTCACGAAACGGCGTTCTCCCCGGAAAGCCGTCGCCGATGATCACGACTTTCCCGAGTTGGTCGCGGGACTGATCGGACACGCCCGGAGATGGCAGGGCCGCGCCGCGCCGTAGGATCGGCCGATGCACTACCGCGTCATCCGCACCGTATTCGCCGCCGTGCTGGCCGCCGGACTGTCCTTCGGCACCGCCCAGGCGGACGCACCCGCCGCGTCACATCTGCTCACCGTGCGCGAAACCGGTGTGCTGCGGGTGTGCACCACCGGCGACTATCCGCCCTATACGGTGCGCGACGACAACGGGACCTATCGCGGCACCGACATCACGCTGGCCACCGAACTCGCTGCGGCGCTTCAGGTTTCACCGCAGTGGGTGCCGGTCACCTGGGCCGGGCTCGCCGGCGATTTCGCGGCGAGGTGCGATATCGCGGTCGGCGGGATCTCCGACACCGCCGCGCGCCGAGAGCTCGCCGACTTCTCCGTCGCCCTGTCCACCGACGGCAAAACCCCGGTCAGCCGACGCGAGGACGGCGACACCTACGCCACCATCGCCGATATCAACCGGCCCGGCGTGCGGGTGATCGTCAACCGCGGCGGCACCAACGAGAATTTCGCCCGCGCCAATTTCCCGGCCGCCGACCTCACCGTCTGGCCCGACAACCTGACCATCTACGACGAGATCGAACAGGGCCGCGCCGATGTGTTCGTCACCGATTCGGTCGAGGGCCGCTACCGGCAACTCACCCATCCAGGTCTGCGAGTCCTGCACCCGGACAAGCCCTTCGACTCCTTCACCAAGGCGTACATGCTCCCCCGCGGCGACAGCATCTTCGATGCCGTCGTGAATACCTGGCTCACATATCAGCTGCGCACCGGACACGTCGACCGGCTCACGGCGGAATGGCTCGGCGTCTGATACCGGGGTATCGGAGTCGAATAGCGCTGCGGCGGGACGTGATCCGGCGTTGCGGATTCCTACCGTCGGTGCATGGTCACAACATTCGAATCGCACCCCGTCGATCAGCGTCCCGCGACGGCCGGTCGGCATCGCCCGGCCGGACGAGCGGGCCGTCTACATCGGCCGCTGCTGTGGCTCGTCGGCGCGATGGCCGTGCTGGCCATCGCCTCGGCGGCCGGGATGATCTTCGACGATCGCACGCTGCTCGGTGAGTCTGTGTGGCTCAAACCGTTCAAGTTCGCCGTCGCGTTCGTGCTGTACAGCGGGACGCTGGCGTGGCTGCTTTCCTTGCCGCACAAGGGAAGCCGGGCCACCTGGTGGCTCGGCACGATCTTCGCGGTGACCGGATGTGTCGACGTCGGTTTCATCGTCATGCAGGCGGCGCGCGGCACCTTCAGCCATTTCAATACCCAGACCGATGCGTTCAACGATATCGGCCAAAAGGTCTTCGCCTCCGGCGTTCCCGGCCTGTTCTTCGCGAATCTGGTTATCGCCGCGATCCTTTCGTGGCAGCGGGTGGCGGACCGGCCGCTCTCGCGGGCCATTCACGCCGGAATGGGACTCGCCGTCGCCGGGATGATGCTCGGCTACCTGATGGGGTTCACCGGTAAGCAGCTGGTGCGCGACGCCGACGGCAATATCGTCGAGCTCGTGGCGGGGCACACCGTGCTGCACGACACGCCCATGCCGCAGGCCCGCGACGCGCTCGCCGGGCTGCCGATCACGCACTGGAGCACGGTCGGCGGCGACCTGCGGGTGCCGCACTTCGTCGGCCTGCACGGCATCCAGGTGCTGATCCTCGCGGCTATCGCGCTCAGTTGGCTCGCGCCGCGGGTCGGCTGGCTGCGCGACGAGCGCACCAGGGCCAGGGTGGTCGGAGTACTCGCCGTCGGCTACGCCGGGCTGCTCGCCATCGTGTTCCAGCAGGCCATGCGCGCACAGCCGCTGATCCACCCGGACACGATCACCGTCGCCGCGTTCGGCGGGCTGGTCGCGGTGGTCGGTCTGCTGCTGGCCGCGGTATATGTGTACGGCCGCAACACGATCGGGGGCCTCAGCGCAGCCGTTCCGCTTCGCGGGTGAGCTCCAGCAGGGTGGCGCTGAGGGATTTCAGCTCGGCGTGGTCGGCGCCCTCGCCGATCGCCGTCGCGACATCCTCGGCGGCACAGCGGGCCGCGAACCAGCGATCGGCCAGATCGCTGGCCTCCTGCGCCGACAGCACCACCGAATCGGTCGGAATTCCCGTGCCCTTCAAGCTGTTTCGATGCTCGTAGGCGCGCTGCCTGCACGATTGACGACAGTACCGGCGGCGACGGCCCGCCTCGGATTCGACGATCTCCCGCCCGCACCACAGGCAGGACACCTGTCGTTTCGGGGCGCTATGGCCTGACCTGGGCACATGAGACACGCCGCACACCTTAACCACTCACGTGTCCACCGGCACAAACGGGCCGCCTCCCGGTGTCGCCCGCCCGCGAATCGGCGCCGGAGCGGGCACCGTGAGCGCGGCGTATTCGGCGCAGCCACTACAATGGAGGGGTTCGCCGGCACCGTATCGGGAACTACATCGTGCCGGGAACTATCGAGGCAGGCGCGCGCGTTGTTCCTGAATCGACGTTTAGTCGGCGCAGCAAGAGCTCGAGAGCACACAGGGAGAGGACCGCACATATGGCAGATCGCGTACTCCGAGGCAGTCGGCTCGGAGCGGTGAGCTACGAGACCGATCGCGACCACGACCTGGCCCCGCGCCGGATTGCCCGGTACCGGACCGATAACGGCGAGGAATTCGACGTCCCGTTCGCCGACGACGCCGAGATCCCGCCCACCTGGCTGTGCCGCAACGGCCAGGAAGGTGTCCTGATCGAGGGCACGAACCAGGAGACCAAGAAGGTCAAGCCCCCGCGCACACACTGGGACATGCTGCTGGAACGCCGCAGCAAGGATGAGCTCGAGGAACTGCTCAAGGAGCGCCTCGAACTGCTCAAGACCCGGCGCCGGGCGTAACGTGACACGAAAGCCGCTCCCCTCACGAGGGGAGCGGCTTTTTGTATGGCCAGGCTACCGGCTCGCCACCTTGCGATAGCGCAGCAGCGCCATCGGCATCGCCACGCAGAGGATCACCAGCGAGCAGGCGATCGAATATTCGACGCAGTGGTCGGCGGCCCAGCCGTGCGGCGGGACGAAGGTGGGCGGGGACCCGTTGACGAACAGTTTGCGGCCCGCCGCCGAGACCGCGGTGATCGGATTCCATTCGGCCACCGTGCGCAGCGGGCCGGGCAGGGTTTCCGCGGAGATGAACGCCGAGGAGATGAAGGTGAGCGGGAAAAGCCAGATGAGACCGGCGCTTTGCGCGACCTCGACGGTCGGCGAGAGCAGACCGGTGAGCGCGCCGACCCAGGACATGGCGAAGGCGAACAGCAGGATGACACCGAAAGCCAATGCGGCATCGGCGATTCCGCCGTTGATCTGCCAGCCCACCGCATAGCCGCAGCCGACCATCACGCCGAGGCTCAGGATATTCACCACCAGATCCGAGAGCGTGCGGCCCATCAACACCGCGAGCCGCGACATGGGCAGGGTCCGCATCCGGTCGATGATGCCCTTCTGCAGATCGCCCGCCAGGCCGACGGTGGTGAACGCGGCATTGAAAGCGACTGTCTGCGTGAAGATTCCGGCCAGCAGAAATTCCCGGTACTGGCTACCACCCAGCGAGGCGCCGAAGATGTAGGCGAACAGGAAGACGAACATCAGCGGCTGGATGGTCGCGGTGACCAGCAGGGTCGGCACCCGCAGGATGGTGAGCAGATTGCGGTAGGCGACGATCGCGCTGTCCCGGAAAACCCGCAGCCGTGGGGCCCGCTCGGATGGCGCTGTGGTGGATGCGGCCGACGCGGTGGTCACGCCCGTACCTCCTCTTGGATCTCGTCGTCCACCGGCTGCTCGTCCTTCTTCGCGGAAGTTCCGGTGAGGGAAAGGAATACGTCGTCGAGGCTGGGCCGGTGCACGGTGGCGTCCACCACGCAGACTCCGGCGTCGTCGAGCCTGCGCAGCGCCTCGACCATGGTGCGGGTGCCGTCACCGACCACGACGGTGGCCTCCTCGGTGCCCGGCTCGTGGATCGGCTCGCCGATCCCGACCTGCGCCAGCACCGAAAGCGCCGGTTTCATATCCTGTCCGGCGGCCAGGGTGACGGTGAGTTTGTCGCCGCCGATGGCGGTCTTCAGCTCATCGGCCGAACCGCGCGCGATGACCCGGCCGCGATCGATGACGGTGATCCGGTCGGCGAGCAGATCGGCCTCCTCCAGATACTGCGTGGTGAGCAGCACGGTGGTGCCGTCGTCGACGAGATCGCCGATGACCCGCCACATATCGAGCCTGCCGCGCGGATCCAGGCCGGTGGTCGGCTCGTCGAGTACTACGACCGCGGGCCGGGCCACCAGCGCGCCCGCCAGGTCGAGCCTGCGGGCCATACCGCCGGAATAGGTGCCCGCCCGCCGGTGCGCCGCGTACTCCAGACCTAGCGCCTGGAGTAGTTCCGCCGCGCGAGAGGTGGCCTGCCGCTGCGACATCCCGTACAGCCGGGCCACCATGCGCAGGTTCTCGTAGCCGGAGAGGTTGCCGTCCACCGCGGCGTACTGGCCGGAGAGCCCGATTCGCCTGCGCGCCAAGGCCGGATCGCGCAGCACGTCCACCCCGGCCACCCGCACCGACCCGGCGTCGGGCCGGAGCAGGGTGGTGACGATCCGGACCGTGGTGGTCTTCCCGGCGCCGTTCGGGCCGAGCAGACCCATCACCGTGCCCGCCGGGACCTGTAGGTCGATGTGGTCGAGCACGCGTACGCGACCGTAATGCTTGACCAGGTCGAGCACTTCGACCGCGAGGCTCACGGCTTCACCTCGAAGAACCGGCAAACACGCATCACAGCTCGACCCCACTATCGCTAGGTTTCGCCGCGATCTCGAATCCCGCTTGCCGACAATGGCTTTCGTCGTCGGCGCGGGAATCCGGCGCGGCGGATCGTTGGTTGTATTCGGCCAGCACGGCGCGCCGCCAGCGGCGCCCGGTCGGCCCCCAGTGACCGACTCTGGCGCCACCGCTCGCCGATTCACCACACATGCTCACTGCCGTGTCTCCTTTCGCCGGGCGCGCACGGGCGAGTCGATGGACAGGTGTTCGTCGGGATGGTCGCCGTCGGCGGCGGACCCGTTGCGCGGCTGCGCCTTTCCGCGCGGTGGTAGCACGCCGGGCACCAGCCGCTGCCCGGATTCCGCGGTCACCCGGCCGTCGAGCTGATCGGCGGGCGTACCCGGAATGCGGCCCACCGGAAGCTGTCCCGGATTGGCCGGGGCGTATCCCTCCAGCGGTTCCGGAGATTCGCCGAGCTCGCGATCCCGGCGCCGCTCCCCCGCCGTACGCGCCTTGCCGCGCTTCAGCGGTTCGACGATCGCCCTGGCATCGGGTTCGGCCGCGAGATGGCGCCGCAGCACCGGGCCGATCACCGCGAGCGCCTCCGGTGTCGTCATCGCCGCATGGACGCAACGGATTTCGTGATCCTCGACCTGTCCCGTGATGTACGGCAGCCAGGCGGCGGCCCGGCGTTCCGGATGGGCCCGGTTGATCTCGTCGTCGGCGGCGGTGAAGAACAGCAGGTCACCGTCGAAGACGCCGGGCCGGAACCCGTTGGCCTGCACCGTGCCGTTGGTGTAGCCGGTGTAGAGCCGCTCGAGGTGGTCGACGGTCAGCGCCGCGAACGGACCGGGCCGCGAGCGCAGCAGTTCCGCCGCGGCGTGCAGATCCGTCGCCGAATCGAGGCCGGCCGCGAGATCGCCGCCGAATTCGCCGATGATCTCGGCGATGGTCGGCACGGCCCGCTCGAACAGCTCACCGGAGAGCAGGTAGCTGTCCAGCATGGCGAGCAGCGCGACCCGATCGCCCGCCGCCTGCAGTCGCACGGCCACCTCGTGCGCGATCAGGCCGCCGAGCGACCAGCCGAGCAGGTGGTACGGACCGTCCGGCTGAACCGACTTGATATGGGCCACATAGTGTTCCGCTGCCTCGGCGATCGAATCGAAGCTCTCCGCCCCCGCGACGTGCGGTGCCTGCAATCCGTAGACGGGGCGTTCCGGCGGCAGCTGACCGACCAGCCCGGAGTAGCACCAGGCCAACCCGATCGCCGGATGCACGCAGAACAGCGGGGCCGCGATGGCGGAGCTGCTCGCCCGGATCGGCAACACCGGCGCCAGCGCCGTCGCCGCGATGGCGTCCGCGCCGTGCCCATCGATCCTGGCCGCGATGGCGGCCGGGGTCGCCTCGCCGAACATCAGCGCCACCGGCAGATCGATTCCGGAATCCCGCAGCTGGGCAACGACCTTCGTGGCCAGCAGCGAATTACCGCCCAGCTCGAAGAAGCCGTCGTCGGCGCCCACCGAATCCATGCCGAGCACCGCGGCGAACGCGGCGCACAGTGCGGCCTCGGTCGGCGTCGCCGGTGCGCGGTAACCCTCGGCCGCCGTGAACACCGGCTCCGGCAACGCTTTCCGGTCGAGTTTGCCGACCGGATTCAGCGGCACCTCGTCGATCAGCATGATCGCCTGCGGCACCATGTAATTCGGCACCCGTTCGGCGACGTGTTCGGTGAGTTCGGCCACCGAGGGTGCGGTCCCGTTGCGCGGCTTGACATATGAGACCAGCGCCATCGCACCCGCCGGCGTCCGGTGACCGATGGTGGTGACGAATTCGACGTCGCGGTGCCGGGCCAGCGCCGCATCGATCTCGCCGAGTTCGATGCGGAAACCGCGGATCTTCACCTGGAAGTCGGTGCGGCCGACGTATTCGATCTCCCGGTCGCCGCCCGTCCACCAGCGCACCAGATCGCCGGTGCGGTACATGCGCTCACCCGGTTTGCCGAACGGGTTGGCGACGAACCGCTGCGCGGTCAGGCCGGGCCGGTTCAGGTAGCCGCGGGCCAGCGCGGCCCCGGCGAGGTGCAGTTCCCCGGTGACGCCGATCGGGGCCGGATGCAGCCGCCCGTCCAGGATGGTCGCGCCGACGCCGCGGATCGGGCCGCCGATGGTGATGGGTCCGCCGGGCGTCAGCGGCGCCGAAATCACCGTGACGATGGTGGTTTCCGTCGGCCCGTACACGTTGTACAGGTTGCGGCCGGGCGCCCACCTGGTGACCAGATCCGGCGGCAGCGCCTCGCCGCCGACCAGCACATGCCGCAGTTCGGTGACGCCGGCCGGATCCACCGTGCCCAGCGCGGAGGTGGTGATGAAGGCGTGTGTGATGCCTTCGTCGATGAACACCTGCCGCAGGTCCGCCCCGCCGACCACGCCGGGCGGAGTGATCACCAGGGTGGCCGCGCCGCCGAGCGCGAACAGCAGGTCCAGCATCGCCGCGTCGAAACTCGGTGTGGCGAAATGCAGTACGCGGCAACCGGGCCGGACCTCGAACCGGGCCGCGGTCTCGGCCGCGAAATTGGACAGGCCGCCGTGCGTGACCACCACGCCCTTGGGTGTGCCGGTGGATCCGGAGGTGTAGATGACGTAGGCCGGATTGTCGACGCGCAGCGGAGTGATCCGCTCGCGCGGGTCGAGTGGACCGTCCGGCGCCGCGAGCACGGTGGCCCGGAATTCCGGATCGTCGAGCACGATCCAGTTCGCGGCCGACGGCAGGTTCTCCCGATGGGCCGTGAGCGTAATGCCCAGCGCCGCACCGGAATCGGTGAGCATATGGGTGATGCGCTGCGCCGGGTACAGCGGGTCGACGGGTACGAACGCCGCACCGGCCTTGGCCACCGCGAGCATGGTGGCCACCGATTCCACCGAACGCGGAATTCCGAGCGCGACAAGGGTTTCCGGACCGACGCCGTGGGTAATGAGTACTCGGGCCATCCGGTTCGTCCACCGGTCGAGCGCGTCGTAGGTGACCTGGGTGCCATCGGCGGACAGCGCGACCGCCTCCCGGTCGGCGTTCGCCGCGGCGGCGAATACCTCGGGGAAGGTGACCGGCCGGTCGGCCTCGGCACCGCGCACCGGGGCGAGCCCGGACCATTCGGCCGGGTCGAGTAGGTCCAGATCGCCAACGGCGGCAACGGGATCCGCCGCGATCGAGGACAGCAGCCGGACCAGCCGGTGGCCGAGCCGCAGCGCCGTCGCCTCGTCGAACAGGTCGCGGGCGTAGCTCACCGTGAGCGCGATACCGCCCGGATCACGCTGTGCCGCAGCGGATCCGGACTGCTCGACGAAGGTGAACTGCAGATCGAATTTGGCGACGCCGGTGTCGACGTCGGCCGCCTCGATGCGCAGCCCGGGCAGCTCGAGCACCCGTGCGGGCTCGTTCTGCACCGAGAGCATCACCTGGAAGAGCGGGTGATGCGCCTGCGAGCGCACCGGATTCAGCACCTCGACCAACCGCTCGAACGGAAGGTCGGCGTGCGCGAACGCGTCCAGGTCGGTGTCACGAACCGCATGCAGCAGATCGGTGAACCGGGCGCCGGGATCGACCCTGGCGCGCAGCACGAGCGTGTTGACGAACATGCCGATCATCCGGTCCAGCGCGGGATGTCCGCGACCGGCGATCGGGGTGCCGACGGTGATGTCGTCGGTGGCCGTCATCCGGTACAGCAGCACCGCGAGCGCGGCGTGCAGCACCATGAACATGCTGACGTTGTTGCTGGTGGCGACCGTGCGCAGCCCGCGATGGGTGAACGCGTCCACCGCGCAGTGCACCGTACCGCCACGATAGGACGGCGTCGGCGGGCGCGGCCGGTCCGCCGGGACGGCGAGCAGCTCCGGGCCGTCGGCCAGCGTGCGGCGCCAGTAGTCGAGCTGGGTGCGCAGTACCGAATCCGGATCGTCCTCGGTGCCGAGCGTATCCCGTTGCCACAGTGTGTAATCCGCGTACTGGATATCCGGCTCGGGCCAGTCCGGCGCCCGACCCGCGGCCAGCGCCCGGTACGCGGTGGCCACATCGACGGCGAGCGGCTGCAGCGACCAGCCGTCCATCGCGATGTGATGCACCACCAGCACCAGCACGTGTTCGGTCGCGCTCAGCTCCAGCAGGGTGGCCCGGATGGGGACGGTATTGGCCAGATCGAAGCCGGCGGCGGCGAAATGCCGCACGGTGTCCGTGATTTCGGCCTCGGTGACCACCAGGGTGGTCAGCGGGACGGCGGCCACCTCCGGTTCCAGCACGCGCTGGCACGGCTCGCCGTCGCGCTCCGGGAAGACGGTGCGCAGGGTTTCGTGCCGCTCCTGCACCGCGTGCAGCGCGCCGCGCAGTGCGATGACGTCGAGCGGCCCGGTCATCCGCAGCGCGACCGGAATGTTGTACGCGGCGGTGTTGTCGCCCGCGTGGAACCGGTTGAGGAACCACAGCCGATACTGGGCCGCCGACAACGGAATTCGCTCCGGACGCACCCGCTTGACCGGTCCGGGGCGGGCGTCGCCCGCGGTGCCGCCGTCGAGCAGCGCGGCCAGTCCGGCGACGGTCGGCGCGGCGAAGACCGTCCGCACCTCCAGCCGGATATTGGTGGCCGCCGCCAGCCGGGCCACGAGTTGCGTTGCCAGCAGCGAATTTCCGCCGATATCGAAGAAGCTGTCGCCGGCGCCGATCCGATCGGCGCCGACCAGTTCGCCCATCACCCGCGCGACCAATTGCTCGGACGCCGTCTCCGGCATCCGATCCGGTACTGCCGCAACGAGTTCCGGTTCGGGCAGGGCGGCGGTATCCAGTTTGCCGACCGGAGTGAGCGGAATCCGTTCCAGCACGGTGATACTCGCGGGCACCATGTGCGCGGGCAGTTGTGCCGCCGCGTGCGTGCGCACCGCGCCGATATCGAATCCGCGCCCTTCGGCGGGTTGTACGTAGGAGACGATCCGCGCCGCACCCGCGATCTGCCGCACCTCGGTGTGCGCGAACCGCACACCGGCGTGCCCGGCCAGCACCGCGTCGATCTCGCCCAGTTCGATGCGGAACCCGCGCACCTTCACCTGATGATCGCTGCGTCCCAGGTAGACCAGCTCACCGACGGCGTTCCAGCGCACGACATCGCCGGACCGGTACATCCGCGAACCCGAAGGCCCGTACGGATCGGCGACGAACCGGGCCGCAGTGAGCCCGAACCTGTCGAGATAGCCGCGGGCGACACCGAATCCGCCGAGGTACAGATCACCGGGCACACCCACCGGAACCGGGCGCAGCCGCTCGTCCAGCACCAGCGCCCGCGCGCCGCGCACCAGGGTGCCGATGGTGATCGGCTGTCCAGGGGTCATCGGACGCGAAATGGTAACGACGACAGTGGTTTCCGTCGGACCGTAGCCGTTGAGCAGCATCCGGCCCGGCGCCCAGCGCGCCACCAGATCCGGCCCGCACGCCTCGCCACCGACCATGATCGACCGCAGCTGCGGCAGCGGCCAGCGGTCCCGGTCGATGGTGGCCAGCGCGGCCGGGGTGATGAAGGTGTGGCTGACCTGTTCGCATTCCAGCAGCGCGGCCAGTTCGTCGCCGCCGTAGATATCAGGCGGGCAGATCACCATCGTCGCGCCCGCGCCGACCGCGAGCAGCAGATCGAATACCGCCGCGTCGAAGCTGGGTGAGGAGAAGTGCAGCGTGCGCGCGTTGCGGTCGACCCGCATGCGCTCGCGGATCTCGTCCGCGAAATTGGACAACCCGGCGTGAGTTACCGCGACGCCCTTGGGTTTTCCGGTGGAACCCGAGGTGTAGATGACGTAGGCGAGTTCGTCGGCCCGCAGCGGCAGCCAGCGCTCCCGATCGTCGATCAACTCCTCGGAGTAGCCGTCGAGTTCGGTGGCGACGGCCGGGTCGTCCAGCAGCAACCATTCAGTCGTCGGACCGTCGCCCGCGTGCAGCCGCTCGGCGTGCGCGGCGACGGAAACCCCGACGCGGCAACCGGAATCGGTGAGCATGTGCCGGATCCGGTCCACCGGATAGTTCGGGTCGACCGGTACGAAGGCGGCGCCGGATTTGGCCACCGCGAGCACGGTGAGCACCGATTCGATCGATCTGGTCAGGCCGAGCGCGACCCGGTCGCCCGCGCCGATGCCGCGTTCGATCAGCGCCCGCGCCAGGCGATTCGAGCGGCCGTCGAGTTCGCCGTAGGTCAGCACGGTGGTTCCGGACCGCAGCGCGGGCCGGTGCGGATGCATATGCGCGGTGGCCGTGAAATACGCGGCGAGGGTGCACTGCGGCGTGGTCGGGCCGCCGAGCGCGGGGGCGAACCGCCTGCGCTCGGTCTCGGTGCGCGCGTCGATATCGCGGATCAGCACCCTTGGGTCGGCGGTGATCGCGGCGAGCACCCGGAGGAACCTGTCGGCCAGGGTCTCGATCGTCGATTGGTCGAAAAGCTCTGCGGCGTAGACGAATTCGAATGCTCGACCGGGTTCGCCCGGACCGGCGTCGCAGCCGATATGCGCGACCCGCAGCTCCAGATCGAATTTCGCGCGCGCGATATCGAGTTCCTCGGCCCTGATGGCGAGTTCGGGCAGCTCCAGGATCGGCACCGGACCGTCCTGCACCGAGAGCGCCACCTGGAACCGCGCCCCGCGACCCAACTCCTCCACTACCCGCTCGAACGGGATGTCGGCGTGCGCCATCGCGGCGAGTTCGGTGTCCCGGTCGGCGCGAAGCAGTGCCGCGAAACTGCTGTCCGGATCGACATCCGAGCGCAGCAGCAGCGTATTCACGAACATACCGACGAGTTCGTCGAGCTTGGTGTCGGTGCGCCCGGCGACCGGCGTGCCGATGGCGATATCGCGGCCGCCGGTGACGAAGCGCAGCAGCACCGCGAGCGCCGACCGCAGCACCATGAACAGGCTGACGCCCTGCTCCATCGCCAGCTGGGCGAGCGCCCGCTGGACGGGATCGGGCACCGTGAACCGCACGGTGCCCGCCTCCTGGGTCGGCTCAGCGGGCCGGTGGCGGTCGTATGGGAGCGGCAGCTCCTCGGGGAGTTCGGCGAGTGCGGTGCGCCAGTAGTCGAGTTGAGCGCGGGCCAGGCTGTGCGGATCGTGTTCGTCGCCGAGGCAGGCCCGCTGCCAGAGCCCGAAATCGGCGTACTGCACCGGAAGCGGCGGCCAGGACGGCGCCGCGCCCTGATGCCTGGCGATATACGCGGCGGCCAGATCGCGGGTGAGCGGCCCGAGCGACCAGCCGTCCGCCGCGATGTGGTGGATCGCGATACCGAGCAGATGACGCTCGGATCCGGTGCGCAGCAACATCATTCGCAGCGGAATCGCCCGGACGAGATCGAATCCGCGCTGCGCCATCGTCCGCAGCAGTTCCCGGGCTCCCGTGTCGTCGGCGTCGACCGGCTCGAGCGCCGGGAGGGCGCGGCCGGTCGGCAGCACCACCTGGTGCGCGCCGGCGTTGTCCTCCGGGAAGATGGTGCGCAGCACCTCGTGCCGCTCCACCAGGTCGGCGAGGGCGGCGCGCAGCGCGTCGACATCCAATTCACCCGCGATCCTGATGACGAAAGCGATGTTGTACGCGCTCGATTCGGGTGAGAATCGATTCAGGAACCACAGTCGCTGTTGCGGCAGCGACAATGGAAGGCGTCCCGGACGCGGGGTGTGCACAGCCAGCGCCAGCCGCTGCGTCCGGGGCGCTTCCGTAATCCGCACGGCCACTCCGGCGACGGTCGGCGCCTCGAAGATCACCCGCACCGGCAGCTCGACGCCGAATTCGGCGTGCAGCGCCGCCGCGAGCCGGGTCGCCAGCAGCGAATTGCCGCCGACCTCGAAGAAGCTGTCCTCGGCGCCGGCCACCGGGTGGCCGAGGATCGCGCCGAAGACGTCCGCGACCCGGCACTCCAGTTCGGTCACCGGTGCGCGGGACGGGCCGGACGCCGCGAAAACGGGTTCCGGCAATGCTTTTCGGTCCAGCTTGCCCGCCGGGGTGACGGGCAGCTCGTCGAGCACGGTGATCGCCGCGGGCACCATATACCCGGGCAGCCGCTGGCGCGCGGTCTCGGTGACCGCCGCCGGATCGAGTCCGGCGGCGCCGGTCAGATAGGCGGCCAGGCGCGGCTGGCCGTGCTCGTCGGTGTGCACGACGGTCAGCGCGAAGGTGACGCCGGGATGTCCGCGCAGCACGTGGTCGATCTCGCGCAGCTCGATCCGGAAGCCGCGGATCTTGATCTGGTCGTCGGCGCGGCCGAGGAAGCGCAGCCTGCCGTTGGCGTCGGCGACGACGAGATCGCCGGTGCGGTACATGCGCTCGCCGCGGCGGCCGTGTGGATTGGCCGGAAAGCGTTGCGCGGTAAGGCCGTAACGACCGTGATAGCCGCGGCCGAGTCCGGGGCCGGACAGGTACAGCTCACCGGGGGTGCCCGGCGGCACCGGATGCAATCGGGCGTCGAGGACGAACAGCCGCATGCCGCGCACCGGCAGGCCGAGCGGCACCGGGTGGCCCGCGACCAGCGGGCCGGTCGCGGTGGCCGCGACGGTCGCCTCGGACGGGCCGTACATGTTGTGCATGCGGCGCCCGGCGGTCCACGCCTCGACCAGTTCCTCACCGCACGCCTCGCCGCCGACCAGCACCGCCTCCAGGTCGGGCAGGTCGGCATTGGGCACCGTGGCCAGCGCGGCGGGTGTGATGAAGGCGTGCGTCACCCGTTCGGTGCGCAGCAGCGCCGCCAGTTCCGCGCCGCCGTACATGCCGGCGGGGGCGACGACGACGGTGGCGCCCGCGGCGAAGCCGAGCAGCAGCTCGAGCACCGACGCGTCGAAGCTCGGCGACGAGAAGTGCAGTGTCCGAGCCGAATCCGTGACGCCGAACAGGTGCATCTGCTCATGCGCCAGCGAGGCGAGCCCGGCGTGGGTGATGATCACCGCCTTCGGCTTGCCGGTGGATCCGGAGGTGTAGATCAGGTACGCGGGGTGCCCGGTGCGCAACGGGTGGTGCCGCTCGGCGTCGGTGATCGGCGCGACGCCGAATCGCGCCGATTCCGCGGCCAATTCGGCGGAGCCGAGCACCAGCCAGTCGACGTAGGACTTGCGGTGTTTGCCCCGGGTGCCCGCGGGCCAGGACGGCATGGCGGCCAGGCAGTCCGGCACGGTGATGCCGAGCATGGCGCCGGAGTCGGCGATCATATGCCCGATCCGCTCGGCCGGGTAGCCCGGATCGATAGGCACATACGCCGCACCGGTTTTCGCGACGGCCCAGACGGCGACGATGGAGTCGAGGCTGCGCGGCAGCGCGACCGCGACCACCACCTCCGGCCCGGCCCCGTGCTCGATCAGCGTGCGCGCCAGGCGATTCGACGTCTCGTCGAGTTCCCGGTAGGTGGTGTCGACGCCGAGGTAACGCACCGCGACGGCGTCGGGTACCCGTTCCGCGGTGTCGGAAAGCAAGCGCGCCAACGTGATCGACGGTTCGGCGGGCGAGCCGGCGATGGGCACCAGGTTGGCGCTCTCCCGGCGGTCCAGGATCCCGATATCGCCGACGGGCAGCTGCGGCGCCGCGACCGCCGCGCCGAGCACCGCGATGAATCGGCGGGCGAATCCCTCGATCGTATGTTTGTCGAAAATATCGGTGGCATAACCGAATTCGGCCGTCAGCGGGCCGTCGGCGAGGCTGTCGTGCACCTCGAGCCGCAGATCGAATTTGGCGATATCGGCGTCGATCGGCAGCACCTCGGCGTGCACGCCGGGCAGGTCGATGCGCAGTTCGGGGGCGCGGTCGTAGGACAGCATCACCTGGAACAGCGGATGCCGGGCGGCGGAGCGCTCCGGATTCACCGCCTCCACCAGCCGTTCGAACGGGACGTCCGGGTTGGCGAAGGCGTTGAGGTCGGTCTCCCTGGTGATGTCGAGCATCCGGTCGAAGCCCGCCGCCGGATCCACCTCGGTGCGCAGCACCAGCGTATTGACGAACATGCCGACGAGATCGTCGAGCGCCGGATCGGAGCGGCCCGCGATGGGGGTGCCGATGGCGATATCGGTGGTGGCGCACAGCCGGGCCAGCAGGGTGGCCAGCGCGGCGTGCAGCACCATGAACATGCTCACACCCCGGCCGGCCGCCAATTCGACTGCGGCGCGCCGGATTTCGGCGGGTATGGCGAACGGGACCCGGCCGCCCGCGGTGGACCGGCGCAGCGGGCGCGGGCGGTCCAGCGGCAGGTCGAGCTGGTCGGGCAGTCCGGCGAGCGCGCCGCGCCAGTAGGCCAGCTGCCTGCTCAGCGCGCTGGCCGGATCGGCCTCCTCGCCGAGCAGTTCGCGCTGCCAGAGCGCGAAATCCGCGTACTGCACGGGCAGCGGTATCCACTGCGGCGCCGCCCCCGCGGCCCTGGCCGCGACCGCGGTCATCAGGTCGCGGGCCAGCGGCGCGATCGACCAGCCGTCACCGCAGATGTGGTGCAGCACAACGAGAAATACATGCCGGTCCGGCGCGATCCGATACAGCGCGACGCGAATCGGCGCTTGGCCGCGCAAATCGAAGCCGTAGCCAGCGAATTCGGTGGCCAGCTCCAGCACGTCGGCGCTCGCCGCATCGATCGGGTCCATGGTGAGCGGGATTTCGGCGGCCGGGTGGATCACCTGGTGCGGTCCGCTCGGCCCCTCCGGGAAGGTGGTGCGCAGGCTTTCGTGCCGCTCGATCACGTCGATGAGACCGGCGCGCAGCGCCGCGGCGTCCAGCGGTCCGTTGATCCGCACCGCGAGCGGCATGTTGTACGCGGCGGCGTGTTCGGCGAAGCGGTTCAGGATCCACAGCCGCTGCTGCGCCAGCGAGAGCGGAATGTGTTCGGGCCGAGGGCCCGCGACCAGCCGCGGCGATGCGGTGTCCGGATTGTGGGTGGCGAAGTGTTCGGTGAGTGCGGCGATGGTGCCGGTTTCGAACAGGTCGCGGATGGTGAGTCCGGCGCCGAGGGCGGCATTGATCCGCGCGACCGCGCGGGCCGCGCTCAGCGAATTGCCGCCGAGGTCGAAAAAGCTGTCGGTGACGCCTATTTCGGTGCTGGGCCGGTCCAGTACCTCGGCGAAGACGACGGCGAGTACCCGCTCGACCTCGGTGCGTGGTTCGGCGCTGGCGCGGCCCGCCCGCTGCCCCGCGGTCTCGGGGGCGGGCAGCGCTTTGCGATCGATTTTGCCGTTGGCGCTGAGTGGTAGTTCGTCGAGGCGCATGAGCACCGCGGGCACCATGTAGCCGGGCAGGGTGCGGCGCAGCGCGGCCAGCAGGGCCGCGGTATCCAACGCGTCCCCGGCCGCGGGTGTGGCGACCACGTAGCCGACCAGTTCGGCGCCGTTGCGCCCCTCGTGCGCGATGCAGACCGCACGCGCGACCCGCGCGTCGGCCAGCAGGGCGGCCTCGATCTCGCCGAGTTCGATGCGCAGGCCGCGGATCTTCACCTGGAAATCGGTGCGGCCCAAGTATTCCAGCACACCGCCGTCGGGCCGCCAGCGCGCCAGATCGCCCGTGCGGTACATTCGCGCACCCTTGGTGAACGGGTTGGCCACGAAACGTTCCGCGGTGAGCCGGGATTGGCCGAGATAGCCGCGGGCCAGCTGGACACCGGCCAGATACAGCTCGCCCACCACCCCGGGCGGCACCGGCCGCAGCAGCGAATCCAGTACATAGGTTTGCGTATTCCACACCGGCGCACCGATCGGTACCGACTCCGGATCGGGCGGGCACGGCCAATAGGTGACATCCACCGCGGCCTCGGTCGGCCCGTACAGGTTGTGCAACTCGGGGCCGCCATGCAGCGCCGCCCGGAAATCCCGCACGGTCGCCGCGGGCAACGCCTCACCGCTACAGAACACCCGCCGCAGGCTCGCGCAGCCACGCACATCGGTGTCGGTGACGAACACCGACAGCATCGACGGCACGAAATGCGCCGTGGTCACACCCTTCTCAGCGATCAACCCGGCCAGATACGCCGGATCACGATGACCGTCCGGCGCGGCGATCACCAGCCGTGCACCGATCTGCAACGGCCAGAAGAACTCCCACACCGACACATCGAAAGTGGCCGGGGTCTTCTGCAACACCACATCGCTACCGTCGAGCGGATACTCGTGCTGCATCCACCGCAACCGGTTCACGATCGCCGCGTGAGTCACCATGACACCCTTGGGTTTTCCGGTGGAACCCGAAGTGAAAATGACATACGCCGGATGATCGGCGCGCAGCGGCGCACGGCGGTCGGTATCGGTGATCGGACGGTCGTCGACCTCACGCAGATCCAGCGCGTCGACGGCCAGCTGCGGTGTGCCCGCCGGGAGGGCGAGCCCGTCGCCCGCGGCGGTGAGCACGCATACCGGGTCGGCCTGGGCCAGGATCTGCTCGATCCGGTCGGCCGGATGTTCCGGATCCAGCGGCAGATACGCCGCACCGGCCTTCACCGCCGCGTACATCCCGACCACCAGCTCCAGGCTGCGCCGCAGGCACAGAGCCACCGTGGTCTCCGGGCCCGCGCCACGCGCGATCAACAGCCGGGCCAGCCGATTCGCCTGCCGGTCGAGCTCGCCATAGGTCAGCGTCGCGAAGCGACTCGTTGAGGGGCGGTGGTCGGGCGACGGGTGGGCCAGCGTCGCGAAGCGACTCGTTGGGGGGCGGTGGTCGGGCGACGGGTGGGCCGTTGCGCTGTCATCGAATTCGAGCGCGATCGCGTCCGGGCAGATGGCCGCCCGATCGGCGAACAACCCGGCCAGTGTGCCCTGCTGCGGCGCGGTCCGGGTCGAATTCCATTGGCGCAGCACGAGTTCACGCTCATCGGCGGTGATCGCCGACAGCTGCTCGGCTGGCGTATCCGGTTCCGCGGCAAGGAATCTGGTGAGGAAATCGAGGAACCGACGGTGATGCACCTGCACCTCGGCCTCACCGTACAGGCGCGGATTGGCCTCGAAATCGACATGGATGCGCCCGCCCGCACCGTTGTACAGATTGACCGACAGATCCTCCACCGGACCGGTCGACAGCACGTGCAGCGACCCGACCAGACCGCCGAACCGCAACTCATGGTGGAACAACATGATGTTGACCATCGGACCGAAGAACCCACGCGCATCCCGCGAATAGCCGCAATCGCGCCGGATATCGTCGTGCCGGTAACGCTGATGCCGCAGCGCACCGGTGATCTGCAACTCCGCCGCCTTCACCAGATCGCGAATCGTGGTGTGCGGGGCGAACTTCAACCGAATCGGCACCACATTCGACACCACACCCGCCGACCGGCGCAACGACACCGTGGTACGCGCCGACACCGGAAGACTCAGCACCACATCCGGATTGCCGGTCACCGAACGCACATATCCGGCCAACGCCGCGACGAACAGGGTCGAGATCTGGGTGCCGAAGCCCTCGGTGGCGGCCATCGCGGCCGCGCCGAGTACGCCGGTGGCGATGCGCCTGCCCGCGTCCGGATGCGCCGGGCTGCCGCTGGCCGCCAGGCTGACCGGACCGCCCGCGCCGGCCAACTGCTCGAGCCAGTAGTCGCGGTCGGTGCGGAAACGCTGGGATTCCCGGTAGTTCGACTCGTCGGCGTACAGCTGTGCCAGCGGGGTCGCGCGCGAGCTGACCGGTTCGGTGCGCGCCTCCACCGCGGTGTAGATCTCCGCGGTTCGGGTGCACGCGTTCATCGCGCCGTAGCCGTCGATGACGATGTGATGGGCGCGCGCGTACCAGATGTAATCCGAATCCCCGGTCCGCAGCACCACATTGGTGGTGAGCGGGTCGCGCTCCAGATCGATGGGCGAGCTGGCGTGCTCGTTCATCCAGCGCAGCGCCGCGGCATGCGGGTCGGCCTCGCCGCGCAGGTCGATCCTGGCCCAGCCCGGCCTGCGGGCCGGATCCACCAGCTGATGTGGCACACCGTCGATTTCGATCAGCCGGACATGGCCGACCTGGGTCTCCGAGCCGAAGCGTTCGATCGCGTACAGCAGCCGCCCGACGTCGAGATCACCGTGGATCTCGACGTACTGGGCGATGGTCAGCGGGACTTCGGGGCGAATGCGCTGGGCATACCAGAGTGCGGTCTGGGCGGGTGTGAGCGCGAATGGTTGTGCCGAGAATTCGCCGGAGGTGCATTTGGCGACCCGATCGGTGGCCAATGAACTCATCAATCACTCCTTCTGCCGCTGTTGACGCATCTCCCCGCAACTCCCCGAGCATCGCCACCGCCGGGCACGCAAGCGCCAGTCGTCGGACGTGATCCACGCCCTATGATTCGGAGCATCACATCGGCCGGATTGGCACCGTTTACGATTTGTTTCCCTTCCAACCACATTGGCGGTAGGCCATTTTCATTGGCTACATCTCCGCAAACATGATGGAAGCGGCGGTCGGACAATAGAAATCGCCAGCAAACCCACATCAGAAGGGCGCAGCGTGCGCATTTCGGCTACACGCTGGCGAACAGGTTCTCCCGGCACGCGAAAGACCCGTTGGTCACACCGGCCACGGAACCTACCGGATGTTCGGTTAGTCCGCGACGGCCTGGCTAGTCTCGGGCAACCGGTCGACGGCGCTGGCGCGCCGCGCATTTCGGCGCAGGACCACGGCCCACAGCACCCCGGCCGCGCACAGGATAACGGAGAGGTATTCGGGAACCGGCCCCAGGCGGGTGGCCAGAGTCGTCGTGTCGCGCAACGGGAGTCGCGCCTCCAGCGCGGCGGGCACGAACTTCGCGGTCTGCTGCCGGACCACGCCGTCGGCGGTGATGATGCCGCTCACCCCGGAGGTCGCCGCCACCACCAGTGCCCGGCCGTGCTCCACCGCGCGGACACGGGACATGGCCAGCTGCTGATAGGTCATTTCGGAATCGCCGAAGGTGGCGTTGTTGGTCGGCACGGTGAGCAGCTGCGCGCCCGCGTGCATGGAATCGCGGAAGGCGCGGTCGAAGGCCACCTCGTAGCAGGTGGCGACGCCGATATCGATGCCGTTGGCATGCACCGCGCCGGAACCCGTACCCGGAACGAAATACCCTGCGCGATCGGCATATTCGGAGAACAGCCGGAAGAAGCCGCGCATCGGCAGATATTCGCCGAACGGCTGGATGATCTTCTTGTCGTGCCGCTCCCCCGGCCCGGCCGCGCCGTTCCACACGATCACCGAATTGGTGGTGGTGCGGTTATCGTTCACCAGCACCGCGCCGACCAGGATCGGGGCCTTGATCCGCTCGGACGCCTGCGTGATGAGCTGTGCGGCATCGGAGTTGCGCAGCGGATCGATATCCGAGGAATTCTCCGGCCAGATCACCACATCCGGCTGCGGCGCCTGCCCGGCCGCGACCTGGCGCGCCAGCTCCAACGTCTCCCGGACGTGATTGTCGAGCACCGCGCGGCGCTGCTCGTTGAAGTCCAGGCCCAGCCGCGGCACGCTGCCCTGGATGGCGGCGACCGTGATCGTCCGGTAGCCGTCCTCCGGGCCGGGCAGCGTTGGCCGAAGGATCACCCCGGCGAGAGGCATGATAGCGAAAGTCGCTGTCGCAGTGATAATTCCGAGCTTCAGCGGCAGCCTACCTGCGTCGATGCCGCGCGGCGCGAGGACAAGCGCCGCGATACCGGTCCCGGTCAGCGCCACCGCGAAACTCACCAGCGGTGCGCCGCCGTATGCCGCGAGGGGCAGGAACCAACCGTCGGCCTGCCCGAAAGCCAAACGGCCCCACGGGAATCCCCCGAACGGAAAACTCGACCGCACCCATTCCGTCGTCGTCCAGGCCAGCGCGACCCACAGCGGTCGGCCCGGCAGCCCGCGCAGCAGCCTGGTGAGCAGCCCGAACAGCCCGACATACACCGCGCACACCGCCGACAGCGCCAGCCACGGCACCGGCCCGACATAGATGCCGGTCCACGGCAGCAACGGCACGAAGAACGCCAACCCGCCGAGGAAGCCGTACCCGAAACCGCCGCGCAGCTTTCCTACCCCGCCCACGGCCAGCGTCAACATCGCGATGCCGAACGGTGCCAGGAACCACAGCGGCCGAGGCGGAAAGCTGCCATATATAAGAAGGCCACCGAGCACCGCACCCAGTGAACGCACCAGCACCGGATACCGCCCGAGCAACGCCGTCCCGGCCCCGATGCGCAACCGCGACTCCTCGAGCAGCTCCGAACCCATGCGCACAGCCTCGCATATCCGGCCGAGTTCGGCCGATTCGGTTCGTCGATAACCGCCGCACCCCGTCCCTATTTGGCACACCCCGTACAACCAATGCACGGTTCGAAGACAGGGTGCGGCAACCTCTGACTCACCTTTGAACACGTAGGTATCCGGGGTGCGGGCGGCAATTGGCTTCCCGCGAACCGCTACGCCTGGTAGATCGTGACGCCGCGGTGGACGGTGCGCAGGCAGGTGGGCAGGGTGGCGTCCGGGTCGAGGCGGGGTAGGCCGGGGACGCGGGAGCGGGGGTCGGTGGACCAGCGTTGGACGGAGTCGGCGGCGGCCGCGACGACGAGTTCGTCGGCAGACCAGATCGCGTACGAGGCGGGGGCGCCGGGGACGAGGGTGCCCGCGATGCCGTCGCGGACGCCGCCCGCGCGCCAGGCGCCGCGGGTGGCGGCGGCGAAGGCGGCGCGCGGGGAGAGCACGTGGGCCGGGTTGTGGTGGTTCACGGCGGCGCGCACCGCCGCCCACGGATGCAGCGGGGTGACGGGGGCGTCGGATCCGATCGCGAGCGCGATACCCGCGGCGGCCATGGCGGCGAACGGGTTGAGCGCGGCGGCGCGCTCGGCGCCGAGGCGGGCGGCGTACATACCGTCCGCGCCACCCCATGCGGCGTCGAAACCCGGTTGCACGCTGGCGATTACACCCCAGGAGGCGAGTTTCGCGATCTGTTCGGCGGTCAGCATTTCGGCGTGTTCCACGCGGTGGCCGCGGGCGGCGACGGCCGGGCCGCCGAATTCGGCGACCACCCGTTCGAAGCCGGTGACCACCGCGTCCATCGCCGCGTCGCCGATCACATGGAAGCCCGCCTGGATTCCGGCCTCGGTGCAGGCACGCACATGTGCGGTGATCGTGTCGACATCGAGATAGCTTGTGCCGGAACCAGTTCCGTCGGTGTACGGCTCGCGTAGCCAGGCGGTGCGGGAGCCGAGCGAACCGTCGACGAACAGATCGCCGCCCAGCGCGTGCACCCCGAGTTCGGCGACCAGAGACTTCGCTTCGTCGGCGGTGCGAACGGCCTCGCCCCAGTAGGCGCGCACCTCCACGCCGTGCTCGAATGCAAGCAGTTCCCGAATGTCTTCGCGCCCGGCGATTTCCGGCCCGCCGCATTCGTGCACCGCGACGACGCCCTGCGCGGCGGCCTGGTCCAGCGTGGCCCGGCGGGCCCGATCCCGTTGCGCGCGAGTCGTTTCCGCGCGCGCGGCAGCGCGCACCAGATGGTGTGCCTCGGCCCGCAGCGGCTCGCCGCGGGTGTATCCGGCGGCCGAGGTGACGCCGGGCACCGCGTCGAGCAACGCGGTCGACACCACCGCCGAATGCGCGTCGATCCGCGACAGGTAGGCGTGCCGCGCGCCGACCGCGGCGTCGATCTCGTCGAGGGTCGGCGGTCTGCCCTCCGGCCAGGTGGTTTCGTCCCAGCCGTCACCCAGCACGGTGCCGTCCGGATGCGCGTTCGCGAAGTCGCGCAGCAGTTCGAGGCAGTGCGCGAGCGACCGCGCCGCCGACAGGTCGAGCCCGGTCAGCTTCAGGCCGAGCGCGGTGACGTGCACATGCGGATCGACGAAGGCGGGCGCGACGAACGCCCCGTCGAGGTCGATGATCTCGGCGTCGGGGTGCAGTGCCCGCCCCGGCTGATCCGCGCCGAGCCACACCACGGTTCCGTCGGTGACGGCCATCGCCGTCGCATCCGGTGAACTCGAACTGTAGATCCGACCGCCGATCAGCAACTGGGTACTCACGGTGCATCAGTCTGCCAGCGCCCCGGTCCGCCGACGGCATGCGGTAGTCCTCGACGTGAGCCACACCATCCGGCCGAGCCAATGCACCTCGAGCCGATCTGGGGCGATACGACCAACCTGACGCGGCCGGACGATCTCGCCGCCTCGCAGGACCTACCTCACCCGGTGCTCTCGTCACAGGGCAGCGCCAGCAGCGCCACAACGTCGTTGTACGCCAACGAATCACAGCTGCGGGTATGAGCGGCTACCGGCGTGGTGCCGGTGTCCATCGCGATGAGTCGCAATCGCAGGGCAGCGGCGGCGAATCCGGAGATCGATTGTCCGGAGGTTTCGGCCGCGCGCCTGACGGTTGCGGCCAGCTCCTCGTCCACGGTGATGGTGAGTTGTGTGGTGGCCACGCAGGAACGATAGTCCCGCCGGATGGCATACGCGAGAGCACAACTCGCGGTTGTCCGAGGTGTCCGGTTTTTTCAGGCGGGGCCGATGGCGCGGTGCGCGTTGCCCTGGCCGTCGTCGTAGTACTCGCGCACCACGGTGGCGTCGACGATCTCGTCGCCGTCGATCACCACGCCGCGGTACGGGACGCTCGCCGTCACCAACCGGCCGAACCGTCGCGCGGCGAACGCGGTGACGAGCGGCCGCACCAGGAATCGGGTGGGCGGCAGCAGCAACAGCAGACCGGCCACCGAGGTGACCAGCCCGGGCACGAACATCAGGAATCCGCCCGCCGCCACCAGCGCGCCGTCGGCGACCGCGGTGCCCGGCGGGATCTCGCCGCGGCCCGCGCGGCGGAACTGTTCGAACACCCGCCTGCCCTGCGAGCCGATCAGCAGCATGCCCGCGGCGGATCCGGCGATCAGCAGCAGGATGGCGGGTACGACGCCGAGCCAGGCGCCGACGGCGAACAGCGCGGCGAGTTCGACGACCACGTAGAGGACGAACAGCAGGGCGGGCATGGCGATCCTTTCGGACGATCTACCCGTTCCAACGTCGCGCGCCGCGATTTTTCTCCCGGATTCACCTGATAACTCGCTGAGCGGGTCACCCGCCGGGCCGCACCAGCCCGGTCTCGTACGCGAGCACGACGGCCTGAACCCGGTCGCGCAGACCGAGTTTCGTCAGCACCCGGCCGACGTGCGTCTTCACCGTCGCCTCGGAGAGGAACAGCTGTTCGGCGATCTCCGCATTGGATCGCCCGGCCGCGATCTGCTCCAGCACCTCACGTTCCCGCGCGGTCAGCACGTCGAGTACGCCGGGATCCCGGGTGCGGCCCGGATCCTCGGCGATCAACCGGTCCAGCAGCCGCTTGGTCACCTTCGGCGAGACGACGGCGTCCCCGGCCGCCACGCTGCGGATCGCGGAGACCAGATCCTCGGGCGGCGTATCTTTCAGCAGGAATCCGCTGGCCCCCGCACGCAGCGCCCCGAGTGCGTGCTCGTCGAGGTCGAAGGTGGTCATCACCAGCACCCGGACGCCGTCGCCCGCCTCGATGATGCGGGCGGTGGCTGTCACCCCGTCCACCACCGGCATGCGTACATCCATCAGCACCACGTCGGGCCGCAGTTCGGCGGCGCGGGCGACGGCCTCCGCACCGTTGGCGGCCTCGCCGATCACCTCCAGGTCGGGGTGCGCGCCGAGCACCATTTTCAGCCCCATGCGCATGAGTTCCTGGTCGTCGACTACGAGTACGGTGATCGGCACGGCACCCAATCTATCGGGTTATTCGCGGTTCTCCGGCGCGAGCGGAATGGTCGCGGTGACCTTCCACGCACCGTCCGGGCAGCGGCCCGCCTCCATATTTCCGCCGAGTACCGCGATCCGTTCCCGCATGCCGACCAGTCCCAGCCCGCTGCCCTGGATGCGGTCGCCGTTGGCGAGAGCGCGCATCGGCACCCCGCCGGAATCGACGACCTCGATTCGAACCTCGTTGTCGCGCCGCCACACTCGCACCCACGCCATCGGATGGTCGCCCGCGTGGCGCAGCGTGTTCGTCAGCGATTCCTGCACGATGCGGTGCACGCCGAGGCTCACCTCGGGCGGTATTTCGTCGAGTTGGCCGGTCATCTCGAGTTCCACCGCGAGCCCGGTGCCGCGCATCATCTCGACGACCTTGGCCAGTCCGGCGGTGCCGTGCTGCGGCAGCTGATCCGGCGCGTGTTCGGTGCGCAGCAGCGCGACGGTGCGGCGCAGTTCGCGCAGCGCCTCCCGGCCGGTGCCCGCGATGGTGGCCAGCGCCTGTTCGGCCGCGTCCGGGTGCTGGCGAAGCGCGTACCGCGCGCCGTCGGCCTGCACGATGATCACGCTCACCGCGTGCGCGACCACATCGTGCAGTTCCCTGGCGATGCGGGTGCGTTCGGCGGCGACGGCGTCGTGCGCCCGGCGCTCCCGGTCGTAGTCGGCCACCGCGAGCCGGGCCGCGACCTCGGCGTCGTACGCGTGCCGAGCGCCGACGAATTCGGCGAGCGTCCAGCACAGCGCGTAGAGGAGTGCGGTGACGAAGATATCCATGCCACCGTCGGGCACCGAGACCAATCCGTACCCCGCGACGTAGGCGAGGATCAGTCCGAGCAGGTACCACAGCCCTTCGCGCCTGCCGACATACGCGACCAGCGTGTACAGCGCGATGCCGAGTGCGATGAGCGCCGGATGCTGTACGCCGCGGACATCGAACAGGTAGCCGAGACAGGCGACGACCATGGACAGCGCGAGCAGCGCGATCGCCGTCGCGCGGGGGTAGGTGCGGCGGAACACCAGCGGAATCACCAGCATCAGGCCGGTGACGAGATAGAGCGCCTTCTGTTTGCTGTCGCCCATGGCGAGCAGGTCGAACAGGAATACGACGAGCGCCAGCAAGGCATCGGTGATCATGGGCTTCTCGCGAAGCCACAGGCTGAAGCGGCGCACGTGACAAGCCTAAATGCGCAGATGACACCGATGCTGCCGCGCCCTGGTTCTCGGGTGGTCGTCCCACGTCTGATTGTCTTGCCGCGTGAGTGTTACGGACTGGGCAGTCTTGTTGGTGGCGACGGCGGGGGCGGGATGGGTCGACGCGGTGGTCGGCGGCGGCGGGTTGATCGTCTTGCCGACATTGCTACTGGTGATGCCCGGCATCGCACCGCAGACCGCGCTCGGCACCAACAAGCTCTCGTCCGTGATGGGCACCGGCGCCGCCGTACTCACCTTCGCCAGAAAGGTGCCGATCCAGTGGCGAATCATGCTGCCCGCGGCCGGAATCGCCGCGCTCATGGCGGCCTGCGGCGCGGCGGCGGTCTCACTGATCGATAAGAGCCTGTTCATCCCGATCGTGATGGTGGTGCTGGCCGGCGTCGCCGTCTTCGTGACGCTGCGGCCGTCCATCGGCGTCACCATGGCGACCCATCCGCCGACCCGGCGCAAGACGCTGCTGGTGATCGGCCTTGCCGCCGGGCTCATCGGCGGGTACGACGGCCTGCTCGGGCCGGGCACCGGGACCTTCCTGATCATCACCTTCGCCACCATGCTCGGCACCGAATTCGTGCGCGCCGCCGCGATGGCGAAGGTGATCAACTGCGGCTCGAATATCGGCGCGCTGATCTACTTCGGCGCGACCGGGCACATCATGTTCGTACTCGGCCTGACCATGGCGGCGGTGAATATCGCCGGATCGATCGTCGGCTCGCATATGGCGATGCGCAACGGCGCGAAGTTCATTCGCGCCGTGCTGCTCATCGTGGTGGTGGTGATGGTGGTCAAACTGGGCTGGCAGCAATACAACGCCTGATTCAGGACGTCGTCGAGCGCGAATGCTCCCCGTGCGTGCACGTGGTCGACAACCAGGGCTGCAGCACCCGGGAGGTGGTTTCGTGGATGCGGCGGTGCAGCCGCTCCCCGTCCTCCGCGCCCGCGTGCGGTCCCTGGAACAGCACGGTCAGCGCGCCGGATACGGCGCCGACCACCGCGCCGACCAGCGCGGCGGCGCCGACCTCGTCCAACTCCTGCGGAAACGCGGCGTGCAGCTGCCTGGCGATCTCGCGCTGGGCGACCAGCTGCGCGTGCGCCGCGCGGCCGCTCACCGCGGGCACCGTGCGCGAAACCTGCGCTCGCACACCGGCGATGCGCGCGCCGAGATCGTCGACCAGGTGGTCGCCCGGGTTGTCGCCCGCCGCGCGTAGCGCACGCAGCAGCACCTCCACCGGCCGCTCGTCGGAGCGGCGGCTCGCGATGGCGGCGACCGCGGCCCGCACCCGTTCGTCCGGCTCCGGGAAGAGCAGCTCTTCCTTGCTGGCGAAGTAGTTGAAGAAGGTGCGGGTGCCGACCTCGGCGGCGGCGGCGATATCGGCCACCGTCGTCGCCTCATAGCCTCTGGTTTCGAACAGCTCGACGGCTGCCTCGAGCAGGGCGCGGCGGGTACGGTCCTTTTTTCGGTCACGGAGGGCGGATGGCGGCACGCGGGCACCCTACGGCATTCGGCAACGTAGTTGCGGTAGGCGGAGTTTCGCGCGCGCCGCTGCACCCGGCCGAACGGCCCGAGTTAGCACGCTGTGCCACTGCGCATTTCATGCATAGTTGCACACGGTGCAAAGTCGCACGGCGTGTATTCCGGGACCGCGGCGCACCGTCGCCGACGGGGCGACTAGCGTATTCACGGTGACCACCGCGACTTCCAGGGATGTGGACGCCGAATTCCTTGCGCTGCCACTGAGCTTGCTCGCCGACGCCGCGCTCTCGACCGCCCGCGTCGCCGGCGCCGAACATGCCGACCTGCGGGTGCACCGGCTCGTCACCCAGTCGATCCGACTGCGCGACGGGCGGGTCGAGTCGATCACCAACGCCACCGATCTCGGTTTCGCCGTACGAGTGATCGTAGACGGCACCTGGGGTTTCGCCTCGCATGCCGCGCTCACCCCCGATACCGCCGCCGAGGTGGCGACGCGGGCGGTGACCGTCGCGAAGACGTTGCGCGCGCTGAACCGGGAACGGGTCGAGCTGGCCGCCGAACCTGCATACGACACCACCTGGGTCTCCGACTACGCCGTCGACCCGTTCGACGTGCCGACCGCCGACAAGGTCGCACTGCTGCAGGACTATTCGGGACGACTGTCCGCGGCCGATGGCGTGGACCACGTCACCGGATCGGTGCTGCAGGTCAAGGAGCAGACCTTCTACGCCGACACCGCCGGGTCACGGATCACCCAGCAGCGGGTGCGCCTGCACCCCCAATTCGAGGCCGTCACCGTGGATCCCGCGGCGGGCGCGTTCGAGACCATGCGCACGCTGGCCCCGCCCGCGGGCCGCGGCTGGGAGTACGTCACGGGCGCGGACGAAACCTGGGACTGGGGCGGCGAACTGGCGCAGATCCCGGCCTGGCTCGCGGAAAAGGTGAAGGCGCCCAGCGCGATCGCGGGCCCCACCGATCTGGTGATCGATCCGACGAACCTGTGGCTCACCATCCACGAGTCCATCGGCCACGCCACCGAGTACGACCGCGCCATCGGCTACGAATCCGCCTATGCCGGAACCTCCTTCGCCACCCCCGACCAACTCGGGACGCTGAAGTACGGCACGCCGATCATGCATGTCACCGGTGATCGCACGGTCGAGCACGGGCTGGCCACCGTCGGCTACGACGACGAGGGCGTCGCCGGACAGCAGTGGGATCTGGTGCGCGACGGCATCCTCGTCGGCTACCAGCTGGACCGGGTCTTCGCGCCGCGGCTGGGCCTGTCCCGCTCGAACGGCTGCTCGTACGCGGACTCCCCGCACCACGTGCCGATCCAGCGAATGGCGAACGTCTCGCTGCAACCGGATCCGGTGCGCGACACCAGCACCGAGGAGCTCATCTCCCGGGTGGACGACGGCATCTACATCGTCGGCGACCGGTCGTGGTCGATCGATATGCAGCGCTACAACTTCCAGTTCACCGGCCAGCGGTTCTTCCGTATCCGCAACGGCCGCTTGGACGGTCAGCTGCGCGACGTCGCGTATCAGGCCACCACAACGGATTTCTGGGGCGCCATGGAGGCGGTGGGCGGCGCGTCCACCTGGCAGCTGGGCGGCGCGTTCAACTGCGGTAAGGCGCAGCCGGGCCAGGTCGCCGCGGTCAGCCACGGCTGCCCGTCGATCCTGGTGCGCGGCATCAACATTCTCAACACCAGGACGGAGGCGGGCCAGTGATCCCGGCAGGCGAGGTCGTCGAGCGCGCGCTGAAGCTGTCGCGGGCCGACGAGGCGATCGTGCTCGTCACCGACAAATACGACGCCTCGCTGCGTTGGGCCGGAAATTCCATGACCACCAACGGTTCCGCCGTCTCGCGCGAGTGGACCGCGATCTCGGTCTTCCGCGACGGCCCGAATTCCGCACGGGTGGGCAGCATTCGGTCCACCAGCGTCGATGCGGCGGATATCGAGGCCGTGGTGCGGGCCAGCGAGGCGGCCGGGCGCACCGCCGAACCGGCGAAAGACGCGATGCCGCTGCTGGATCCGGATGGCGCACCGGACGCGGACTGGGCCGCCGAACCCGGCCGCACCGGCATCGAGGTGTTCGCCGGCCTGGCGGGCGATCTGGCTCAGGGCTTCGACGGGGCCGATCGGCTCTACGGATTCGCCCACCATCAGGTGCACACCACCTGGCTCGGCACCTCCACCGGCGTCCGCCGCCGGTTCGCGCAGCCGACGGGTTCGGTGGAGATCAACGGAAAGCGCGGCGCGGGAAGCGATCTGGCCAGCGCCTGGGTCGGGGTCAACACGCCGGACTTCACCGGCGTCGACGTGCCCGCCATGCTGGCCGAGCTGTCCCGCCGCCTCGACTGGTCGAAGAGCCGGGTGGACCTGCCCGCGGGCCGCTACGAAACCCTGCTGCCCCCTTCGGCCGTCGCGGATCTGATGATCTACATGATGTGGACGATGGAGGGCCGCGGCGCGCAGGAGGGCCACAACGCCTTCGCCAAGGCGGGCGGCACCCGAATCGGTGAGCGGCTCACCGATATTCCGCTCACCCTCTACAGCGATCCCACCGCGCCGGGGCTGGAGTACCGGCCGTTCGTCGCCGTCGACGCGTCGTCGGAATCGCTTTCGGTATTCGACAACGGCCTCGCGACGCGGCGCGTCGACTGGGTGCGCGACGGCGTGATCGACGCGCTGGTGTACCCGCGTGCGACGGCCGCCGAATTCGGCGCCAGCACAGCGGTTCCCGGGGAGAACCTGCTGCTCACCGGCGGCTCGGCGGCCACGCTCGACGAGATGATCGCGCGCACCGAGCGCGGTCTGCTGCTCACCACGCTGTGGTACATCCGCGAGGTGGATCCGGCGACGCTGCTGTTGACCGGACTCACCAGGGACGGCGTCTATCTGGTCGAGAACGGCGCGGTTACGGCCGCGGTCAACAACTTCCGGTTCAACGAGAGCCCGATCGACCTGTTGCGGCGCACCACCGAGGCGGGCGCCACCGAGCCGACCCTGCCACGCGAGTGGAAGGATTGGTTCACTCGAACGGCCATGCCGCCGTTGCGGATTCCGGACTTCCACATGTCATCGGTGAGTCAGGCCACCTAGGGCGCGTCCTCGAAGTCCGGCCGGATGCATCCGCAGTTCAGCTCGTCGCCTGGCAAGGCGGAGGAGGAGCCGATACCGGGTTTGTATCGGCGACGACGACAACGCGGCCAGGCGGCGAGCTGGACCGTGGAGGCGCCGGATGGGACTTCGAGGACGTGCCCTAGGGCTACTGCGGCGTTATCTCGATGCCGACGGTGCCCGACCGGCCGCGACGCACGAAGCTGCCGAGGATCGTGACCGGTCCGAGGATGAAGTACTTGCGCATCAGCAGCTTTCGCACGCGCGCCGTCCCCGTGGCGTCCAGTACCCGCCCGGTGCCCGCGACGATCGGCCCGCGCGGCTTGCCTGCGACATTGCACGGCTGCACGGTCACCGCGGGATTGCGGCGCAGCCGCTTCACCTTCCAGCTGTCGGTGACCGTCCAGATGTACAGCTTGCCGTCGTCGGCCACCGCCCACACCGGGGTCGTGACCGGCGTTCCATCCTTGCGATAGGTGGTGAACAGCACGTAGTCGGCCGAGCCGACCGGTCCGAGCGCAGTGGTCATAGGGGCAGGATATCGGCCGGGCGCACACGTCATTCGGCCATGTTGTATTCGCCCGACTCCAGGCGGGCGATCACCCCGGCGGTCCAATTCGTGAGATTGTCGAAGACCCCGCTCCACAGCTCCAGCAGATCGGTGGTGTGCGGGGCCGAGTGGCGACCGGGAAAGTCCGGCACCATGGCCAGCAGGTCGTCGCGGACTTCCCTACTGCGCCTTTGCTGTTCGCGCAGTTTCGCGATGACGTGCGCGCGCGGCAGCGCGTCCATGAAGGCAATGGCCGCGCCGAGCTCCTCCATATCGACGCTCACCAGCGCCTCATCCATCAGCCTGCGGAATTCCGCCTCACCCGCCTCGGTCACCGCGAACAGGGTGTGCGCGGGCCCGCGATCGCTGTCCCGCGGGCCGAGGGAGCTCAGATTCCCTTCCTGCGTCAGCTGTTTGAGCGCGTGATAGATCGAGCCGGGTTTCACATTGGTCCAGGTCTCGGCGCGCCAGGTCAGCAGTTCGCGCCGCACCGCATAGCCGTGGGCGGGTTGGCGCAGCCGTAGCACGCCGAGGACGAGCAGCCGGACGGCGGGCATCGCACTCCTTCGTCGGAATCAGTACGACCATACTAATCAAATTTGACTTCCCCAGGTAGTCAACCTATCGTCCACTAGCCAAATTTGATTAGCGGAGGAATCATGAGCGACACCTCGGTGCCGGTACTACGCAGCGGCGACCTGTCGAATACCCTGGACTTCTATCGAGCCCTCGGCTATCAGGTGACCCATGAGCAGACGCGGCCGTACGCCTACGGCGTGGTCACCGCCAACGGCTGCGAGGTGCACTTCGCCGCAGGACCGAAGACCGCCGACAACTCCGGCGACGCGGGTTGCCTGATCATGGTCGACGATGTCGCCGCCCGCCATCGCGACTTCAGCGCGGCACTGCGCGCCCGCTACGGGAAGGTGCCGTCCAAGGGAAATCCGCGAATCACTCGATTCCGGCCGGGGCAAACCCGATTCACCCTCGTCGACCCGGCGGGCAACTGGATCATCTACATCCAGCGCGACGAACCGGTCGAACTCGAATACGGCGGCTCCTCCGAATTGAGCGGCCTGGCAAAGGTTCTCGACAACGCCAGGATCCTGCGCGATTTCAAGAACGACGACAGCGCCGCGGCACGGACGCTGGAGGTCGGGTTGGGCAGGCACGGTGCGCAGGCTCCCGCCGTCGACCGGGCGCGGGCACTCGCCGCGCTCACCGAATTGTCGATCGCCACAGGTGATTCCGCGCGTGCCGAGCGGTTCCGGGCCGAGTTGCGCGGTATCGAACTCACCAAGACCGAACGGGCGTCGGTCGCCGCCGAGCTGCGCGCGGCGACCGACCTCGAAGCTTGGCTAACCGAAACATCCTGATCCGCAGGGCAGTTCACGCCGCCGAGGTCAACACCTGCGGCCCGTCCTCGGTGATGGCGACCGTATGTTCGGAGTGCGCGGTCCGCGACCCGTCCGCGGACCGGATCGTCCACCCGTCCGGATCGGTGTAGATCTCGTCCGTTGTCGCGGCGAACCACGGTTCGATCGCGATGGTCAGGCCGGGACGCAGCTTGAAGCCGTGTCCCGGCTTGCCGACATTGGATACGTGCGGATCCTCGTGCATGGTCCGGCCCAGCCCGTGCCCGCCGAACTGGGTGTTCACCGGATATCCGTAATCGCTTGCGACGGCGGCGATCGCGGCCGAGATATCACCGATCCGGTTGCCCGGCACCGCAACCGCGATGGCGGCGGCCAGCGCCTCCTCGGTGGCCCGCACCAGCCGCAGATCCGCCTCGGCGGCCGTGCCGACCACAACGCTCACCGCCGAATCGGCCACCCAGCCGTCGATGGCGACGGCGAGATCCATGGTGAGCACATCGCCGTCGCGCAGCGCGTAGTCGAACGGAAGCCCATGCAGCACAGCGTCGTTCACCGACAGGCAGACGGTGTTGCGGAACGGGCCGCGCCCGAACGAGGGCGCGTAATCCCAGTAGCAGGACACCGCGCCGCGCAGCGCGATCCTGTTCCGCACATGCGCCTCCAGATCGAGCAAGTTGACCCCGACCCGCGCCTTGGCCCGCAACTCCGCGAGCACCTCGGCGACGAACTGCCCCGTCACCCGCATCCGCTCGATCTCGTCGCGGCTCTTCAACTCCACCATGCCCACTCCACCCTTCGGTATTTTAATACCAGCATAGCCGCTTGCGGTATTTAAATACCAGCCGTAGCCTGTGTGCCATGGTTCGTCTGCCGCTCACCCCCGCCCAGGTCGAGGCGGGCCGCCGCCTCGGCGCCGCACTGCGCGCGGGCCGCGGCGACCGGGATCTCGCCGAGGTCGCGCACGCCGCCAACATCTCCCCGGAAACGCTGCGCAAGATCGAAACCGGCAGGCTGCCCTCGCCCGCCTTCGGCACGGTGGTGGCATTGAGCCAGGCCCTGCGGCTGCCGCTGGACGATCTCGCCGATATCTGGTGTTCCGCGGGGCTGGCCCAATCGGCCTGAGCGGGCTGAGTTTTCCTGGCCGGGGCCCGGGTTTTCAGCCCTGCTGGGTGATGGCGAGCCCGACCGTCGCGTCCGCGCCCTTCAGCAACCGATGGCCGCGGATACCGAGCCAGCCGATCGCACCGTATTTGCGGGCGACCAGCGCGCGCACCCGCTCGGTGCCCTCCGCGTCGAGGATCTCCGCGCGACCGCGGTAGACGCAGTCCTCTTTCGGGCGGCCGCGATTATCCGAAATCTGTAGCAGCACTTTCGAATCGCTGCGCAGCCGCTTCACCTTCCCGGTCCGCGAGCCGGTCCAGACGACGATCCGTTCACCATCCGCGGCCACCCAGACCGCCGTGGAAACCGGGGTGCCGTCCCGCTTATAAGTGGTCAGCCGCGCATATTTACTCGCGGCGAGGTCATGCCAACTCATATCCGCCACGCTATGACCGCGGTGCGGGCCCGGCATCGGACTCCGGGCTCATTTTCGGCTACGCCCAGCGGCGTATGCGGTGGGTTGATCCCGCGTCAACCCCCCGCCGCGCCGACTCATCCCCGATGCTTACCGAAGAACCTCCGGATGTCGTCGACCAGCAGTTCCGGCGTCTGCAGCGCCGCGAAGTGGCCGCCGTCGGCGTACTCGCTGTAGTGCTCGATCCGCTTGTCCGGATCCATGATCCGGCGCAGCACCGGATTCGCGTCGAATACCGCCCAGCCCTGCGGGACAAGCGATGGCGCCATCCAGTCGAGCCCGGAATGCGCTGTCTCCCACAGGAATTGCGCAGCGGAGGCACCGCTGCGGGTGAACCAGTAGATGCTGATATTCGCCAGCAGCAGATCCCGGTCGACCACGGAGCTCTGCGTACCGCCCCACACCACGAACTTCTCGGCGATCCAGGCCAATTGAGCGATCGGCGAATCGGTCAACGCCGCGGCCAGCGCGTTCGGCTGCGTGGTCTGCAACACCAGGTACCCCTTCTGCTGCGCCCAACGTTCCTGTGCCGCATGGATTACCGACATCTCTTCGGATGAGAGACCATCCGGGATCGGGAATTGCTCCCCGGCCAGACCCAGCGAACCCTGATCGCTGTTGACGTGGGTCGCGATCACCCGGCCCGGATACAGCGCGGCCAGCCTGCCGGTGACGCCCGCGCCGATATCGCCGCCCTGCGCCGCGAACCGCCGATAGCCCAGCCGCGTCATGAGTTCGGCGAAAGCCGCTGTGGTGCGGGCCAATTCCCATCCGGTCGCGGCCAGCGGGGTGGCGAAGCCGAAGCCGGGCAGCGACGGGATCACCAGGTGGAAGGCATCGGCGGGCGAGCCACCGTGCGCCCGCGGATCGGTCAGCGGGCCGATCACCTCGAGGAATTCGACCACCGAACTCGGATAGCCGTGCGTCATCAGCAGCGGCACCGCATCCGGCTCCGGCGAACGGACATGCAGGAAATGTATGGTCTGACCGTCGATTTCGGTGACGAACTGATCGAAGGCGTTCAGCCGCGCCTCCTGCGCCCGCCAATCGAATCCGGTGCGCCAATATTCGGCCAGTTCGGCGAGGAGGTCGGGCGCGATACCGCGCCGCCAATCGGATTCGGTGCCCGGCACCGGATTCGGGACGCGGGTCGCGGCCAGCCTGCGGTGCAGGTCGTCCAGCTCGGCCTGCGGGATGTCGATACGGAAGGGGCGGATATCCGCGGTGTTGGTCATGGGAACTACTCTCGAACCTATTGCGGAAGACTTGCTTCCGCGATTGCCGGAAGGCTCGCACCGATGTTGGAAACCTCCGCACGATTGCTCCGGCTGCTGTCACTGCTGCAGCTGCACCGGGATTGGACCGGCCCCGCGCTCGCCGAACGGCTCGGGGTGAGCACCCGCACCATCCGCACCGATATCGAACGCCTGCGCGTCCTCGGCTATCCGGTGCACGCGACGCCGGGCGTCGCGGGCGGATACCGGCTCGGCGCCGGATCCGCGCTGCCCCCACTGCTTTTGGACGACGACGAGGCGGTGGCCGTCGCGGTGGGATTGGCCACCGCCGCGGGCGGCGCCGTCGCGGGCATCGAGGAGACCTCGGTGCGCGCGCTGGCGAAACTGCTGCAGGTCTTGCCGTCGCGGCTGCGGCACCGGGTGCGGGCGCTCACCGCGGCGATGGTGCATGTGCCGCGCGCGGGCAACCCGACCGTGGACGCCGCGGTGCTCACCGCGATCGCGACCGCGATCCGGGATGGCGAACGGCTGCGCTTCGACTACGAATCCCATTCCGGCGCACCGTCGTACCGCGACGCGGAACCGCATCGGCTGGTGCACTGGTCGGGTATCTGGTATCTGGTGGCCTGGGATGTCGGGCGCGCGGATTGGCGCACCTTCCGGGTGGACCGGATAGTCCCCAAGACCCCGAACGGCCCGCGCTTCACGCCGCGGACCGTTCCGGACGCCGACCCGGCCCGGTACGTACAGCGCCGCATCGGCACCGCGACATGGCGCTACCGAGCCACCGTCCGGGTGCACGCACCCGCCGAGACCATCCGGGCCAGGCTGCCCGGCACGCTTCCGGTGACCGAGGACGGACCTGATCACTGTGTGATTCGGGTGGGTTCGGATTCACCGATCATGCTCGCCCACTATCTCACCCTGCTGGACGCGGATTTCGAGCTCTCGGACGCAACGGAACTCGCCGCGCAGTTGCGCGTCATCGCCGAGCGATTCCGGAAAGCGGCGGAATCGCATCCCTGAAATTTGATGATTCGATATTCACATGACGGCGGCCCGCGAAACTACCGCAGACCGCCGTGATTGCGCCGCAACGGATATCGCTATCCGGTTGCTCTATTACCGCTGGTTGGCGCCGGCGATACCGCCGATGATGCCGCCGATCACACAGCCGGGGATGGCTCCGACGAAGAAGACGATCAGCCCGATCAAGAAGCCGATCGCGCAGCCGATGAGCACACCGGCCACCGTGGTGCCCGCATCACCGATGGTCTGCGGCGCATTGATTCCGGCGGCCGCGGTGCTGACCGGCTTCAATGTCAGTGTCGTTGCCGCGGCGTCGATCTCCGGCGCCACCTGAACCTCTTGACCGGTCACCGTCCGCATGACGGTCGGCGCCGTGCCGACCGTGGTGCCGTCGTTCGCGACGACGGCGACCGCATCGGGGGTGAGCACGAACTTGCCGGAGGCGAGATGCATTGTCGCACTCGACCGATCCGGCGCGACCGAGGCGGTGTATGCCACGCCGCCGTCGACCCCGTTGAAGGAGGGACCCGCCACCTCTGCCTGACCGTATGCCGTCGCCGCCGCGATACCGGTGGCCGCGATCGTCAAGGTCGTGGTCGCCACCAATTTCCTGATCATCATTACACTTTCCAATCATCCGGCCGATTTCTATTGACGTTCCCCGAAAGAAACGGCGTTGGGACACTGATCATCATGCGCCCGGAACGCTTGTCATGTCGATAGAGTTACCCGACCGAATTACTGTGCAAGATCAAGTAATTCACGCGATACCCCAAGTAATCGGGGGGTTGATTTCAAATCGGTTTCGACCAGTACGCCAAAAAGTGGAACCGCGAGGTTTACCAGATCCTGATAGGGGAAACCGATTTCGCTATTCTAGTTCGCCCTCGGTCTCCAGATAAACCTCGCGCAGCCGATCCAGGGTCTGCGGCTCGGGCCGCTCCCAGAGCCGGCGCTCGGCGGCCTCCAGCAGCCGCTCGGCGATGCCGTGCAGCGCCCACGGATTCGACCGGTCCATGAACTTGCGGTTCACCTCGTCGAAAACGTAGCTCTCCGCGAGCTTTTCGTACATCCAGTCGGCGACGACATTCGTGGTGGCGTCGTAGCCGAACAGGTAGTCCACCGTGGCCGCCATCTCGAACGCGCCCTTGTACCCATGCCTGCGCATGGCCTCCAGCCAGCGCGGATTCACCACCCGGGCACGGAAGACCCGGGACGTCTCCTCGGAGAGGGTGCGGGTGCGCACCGCGTCCGGCCGGGTGCTGTCGCCGATGTAGGCCTGCGGATTGCGCCCCGTCAGGGCGCGCACCGTCGCCACCATGCCGCCGTGGAACTGGAAGTAGTCGTCGGAGTCGGCGATATCGTGCTCGCGGGTGTCGGTGTTCTTGGCCGCCACCGTGATTCGGCGATACGCCGAGCGCATATCGGCCGCGGCGGGCGCACCGTCCAGATCGCGGCCGTAGGCGTAGCCGCCCCAGGTGGTGTACACCTGCGCCAAATCGTCGTCGGTGCGCCAGCTCTTCGAATCGATCAGTTGCAGCAGGCCCGCGCCGTAGGTGCCCGGCTTGGAACCGAAGATGCGGGTGGTGGCGCGGCGCTCGTCGCCGTGTTCGGCCAGATCCGAGCGGGTATGGGCGCGAACGTAATTCAGCTCGTCCGGCTCGTCGAGCGCGGCGACCAGCCGGACCGCGTCGTCGAGCAGGGCGAGCACGTGCGGGAAGGCGTCACGGAAGAATCCGCTGATGCGCACCGTGACATCGATGCGCGGGCGGCCGAGTTCGGCCTGCGGGATCACCTCCAGCGTGGTCACCCGGCGGCTGGCCTCGTCCCACACCGGGCGCACGCCGAGCAGCGCGAGCACCTCGGCGATATCGTCGCCGGAGGTGCGCATGGCCGAGGTGCCCCACACCGAGAGCCCGACCGAGCGCGGGTATTCGCCGTGATCGGTCAGATAGCGCTCGACCAGCGAATCCGCCATGGCCTGCCCGGTTTCCCAGGCCAGGCGCGATGGCACCGCCTTCGGATCGACGGAGTAGAAGTTGCGTCCGGTCGGCAGCACGTTGATCAGGCCGCGCAGCGGCGAACCGCTCGGGCCGGCCGGGATGAAGCCGCCGTTCAGCGCGTGCAGCACCCGCTCGATCTCGACGCCGGTCTGCCGCAGGCGCGGCACCACTTCCGTTGCGGCGAAACGCAGTACGGCGCGCACCGGCTCGGATTCGGTGAGTCCGGCCACCGCGTCGACCGACCAGTCCGCCGCCTGCAGCGCGCCGACCAGCTCGCGCGCCCGCGCCTCGGCCGCGTCCACCCGCTCGCGGGATTCCGCGCCGGATTCGTCCAGCCCCAACGCCTCTCGCAGACCGGGCACGTTGCGCTCGCCGCCCCAGAGCTGGCGGGCCCGCAACATGGCGAGCACCAGGTCGAGTTCGCCGTCGCCGGCGGGCGCCTGGCCGAGCACGTGCAGGCCGTCGCGGATCTGCACATCCTTGATCTCGCACAGCCAGCCGTCGACGTGCAGCAGCATATCGTCGAAGGATTCCTCGTCCGGGCGCTCGGCCAGCCCCAGATCGTGGTCCATCTTCGCGGCCCGCATGAGCGTCCAGATCTGCTGGCGGATCGCGGGCAGTTTGGCCGGGTCGAGGGTGGAGATATTCGCGTGCTCGTCCAGCAACTGCTCCAAACGCGAGATGTCGCCGTAACTTTCGGCGCGCGCCATCGGCGGAATGAGATGGTCCACCAGGGTGGCGTGCGCGCGCCGCTTGGCCTGGGTGCCCTCGCCGGGATCGTTGACCAGGAACGGATAGATCAGAGGCAGCTCGCCGAGCGCGGCATCGGTGCCGCAGGCGGCGGACATGCCGAGGGTTTTACCCGGCAGCCATTCCAGATTGCCGTGCTTGCCGAGATGTACCATGGCGTCGGCGGCGAAACCCTCCGGCGCGGACAGCCAGCGGTAGGCGGCCAGGTAGTGATGGCTCGGCGGCAGATCCGGATCGTGGTAGATGGCCACCGGATTCTCGCCGAAACCGCGCGGCGGCTGCACCATCAGCACCACATTGCCGAAACGCAATGCGGCGATGACGATTTCACCCTTCGGATCGGCGGACCGGTCGACGTACAGCTCACCCGGCGGCGGACCCCATGCCTCGACGACGGCCGCCCGCAGCTCTTCGGGGAGAGTGGCGAACCACGCGGCGTATGTGTCGGCGCCGATGCGAATCGGGTTGCCCTCCAACTGTTCCGCGGTGAGCCAGTCCGGATCCTGGCCGCCCGCCGCGATCAGCGCGTGGATCAGCGCGTCGCCGTCCCGCTCGTCCAGGCCGGGGACCTCGCCCGGCGCGCCGAGATCGTAACCGGCCGACCGCATCTCGGTGAGCAACCGGATGGCGCTGGCCGGGGTGTCCAGGCCCACCGCATTGCCGATCCTGGCGTGCTTGGTCGGATAGGCCGAGAGCATGATCGCGATCCGCTTGCGCGCGTTGGGAATCCGGCGCAGCCGGGCATGGCGGACGGCGATGCCCGCCACCCGGGCGGCGCGCTCGGCGTCCGGCACGTAGGTCGACAGGCCGTCGGCGTCGAACTCCTTGAACGAGAACGGAACCGTGATGATGCGGCCGTCGAATTCCGGCACCGCCACCTGGGTGGCCACATCCAGCGGCGAGAGGCCGTCGTCGTTCGCCGCCCACTGGTCCCGACCGGTGGTCAGGCAAAGTCCTTGCAGGATGGGCACATCCAGGTCGGCGAGCGCGCCGACATCCCAGGCCTCGTCATCGCCGCCCGCCGATGCCGCGGCCGGTTTCGTACCGCCCGCGGCCAGCACCGTCACCACCAGGGCGTCGGCCCGGCGCAGCGCGGCGAGCAGCTCCGGTTCCGCGGTACGCAGCGAGGCGCAGAACAGCGGCAGCGCGCGGGCGCCCGCATCCTCGATCGCCGTGCACAGCGCGTCGACGTAGGCGGTGTTTCCCGCGAGATGCTGTGCGCGGTAATAGATCACGGCGACGGTCGGCGCGTCCGGACCGGATTCCGCCGCGGTACGCGGCAATTCGCCCCAGCTCGGCAGCTGCACCGGCGGTTCGAAGCCGTGCCCGGTGAGTAGCACCGTATCGGACAGGAAGTTGTGCAGCTCACGCAGATTCGCCGGACCGCCCGCGGCCAGATAGTTGTGCGCGTCGGCCGCGACGCCGCCCGGCACCGTCGAACATTCCATCAGCTCCGCGTCGGGCGCGATCTCGCCGCCCAGGGCGACCAGCGGAACTCCGCTGGCCCGCAACGCTTCCAGGCCCTCTTCCCAGGCGCGCTTACCACCCAGGACGCGCAGCACGACCAGCTCGGCGCCGTCCAGCAGCGCGGGCAGATCGTCGAGCAGCAGCCGGGCCGGATTGCCCCAGCGGTAGTCCGCGCCGCTGGCGCGCGCGCTGAGCAGATCGGTGTCGGACGTGGACAGCAGCAGGATCACGGTGACGGCCTTCCTCGGGTGACGCGCCCATCGGGGGTGTGCTGCTCGCCGGAGAGGGTCTGGCTGTACACAGTGGCGCGACCGCACCGGAATTGCACCGGTTTCCTCGTCAGCCGCCGAGCATGGGCAGCCTACCCGCCGCCGCGCCCGACACCGGTATCCGGTGCTACGTGAGGTCCGCGTTACCCTCGATCGCCTTCAGCAGATAGTGGAATTTGCTCACCCGCCAACCGTCGCCACCCCGCTCGACGGCGAGGTCGTAGCTGCCGATGAAGGTGCGGGTCTTACCGTGCACCGCGTCGTTCTTCACATGCACCGCAATGGAATCCGCGTGCACCTTCGCGGTATCGCCGCGCAACTCGATCAGATGGTTTCCGGACTGATGCTGCAGCGCGTCCAGATCGCCGAGGCCGGTCCGCCAGTCGCCGACGATATCGGCGGCATCGCGCACCGCCGCCGCCCCGCCGAATCCCCCGTCGAAATCCACCTTCTCGGTGAATACGCCGAGCAGGTCGTCCCAGCGCTTCTGATCGCAGTACACGAACATCTTCGTAATCGTTTCGATGATCGCGAGCCGGTCCGCGACATCAGAGATCTCACTCATTCCGGTGACATTAGCGAGCGGATTCGCCGGTCCGCGACCGAGTTTCCCAGGCATCGCGCCGCCGCGGCCGGACGGCGAACATGCTGACCGCGCGATCAGGCGTACCTCCGCCCCGGCCGTGCACGGGCTTCAGGCGGCTATGCCAACAGCGCCATCAGGCATACCGCCGCATTCGCTCCGGCCGTGCGTGGGCTGCGGACGGCCACGCCGACCGCGCGATTAGGCGTACCTCCGCATTCGCTCCGGCCATGCGCAGGCTGTGGACGGCTTCGCCGACAGCGACATTAGGCTGGTTTCGTTATGACTCGTACCTCCTCCGATTCGTGTCCCGGCGTGCTGCGGCTGCACGATGCGGCCGACGGGCCGCTGGCGCGGATCCGGCTGCCCGGTGGCCGGTTGGCGCCCGCACAGCTACAGGCGCTGGCCGAGGCCGCGCGGGATCTCGCGGACGGCGCCATCGAGCTGACCTCGCGCGGCAATATCCAGCTGCGCCGGGTGCGGGACGCGGGCGAGTTGACGACGCGACTGGAGGCGGCCGGACTGCTACCGAGCCGGACGCACGAGCGGGTGCGCAATATCGTCGCGTCGCCGCTCTCGGGCCGGGTCGGCGGATGGACCGACGTGCACGGGCTGGCGAGCTCGCTCGATGCCGGGCTGCGGGCGCGGCCGCGGCTCGCGGACTTGCCGGGGCGGGTGCTGTTCACCCTGGACGACGGGCGCGGAGATATCAGCGGGCTCGGCGGGGATATCGGCGTACACGCCACCGGTGCGGACGAATTCGCGGTACTGCTGGCCGGCCGGGATTCCGGTATCCGGGTCTCGGCGGCCGACGCGGTCGAGGTCATGCTCGCGGCCGCGGACGGCTTCCTGGACGTGAGCTCCGGGCAGTGGCGGCTGCACGAGGTCGACGGCGGCGCGGACCGGATCGTGGACCGGCTCGGGCTGGCGCCGGTGCCGCAGCGGCTGGAATTCGGCGCCGCGCACGATATTCCGATCGGCTGGCTGGAACAGGACAACGGCTTGGTCGCACTGGGCGCGGGCGTCCGGCTCGGTTCGCTGCCGGCCCGGGTCGCCGAATTCCTCGCCGCCGTGGAACGCCCACTGTTCGTAACCCCTTGGCGCAGCCTGGTTCTCGCCGATCTCGAGGAGTCGCCCGCCGAGCAGGTCGTCCGGGTGCTCGCCCCGATGGGACTGATCTTCGACGCGAATTCGCCCTGGCTGCTGGTGAGCGCCTGCGCCGGACAACCGGGTTGCGCGAAATCGCGGACCGATGTGCGGGCCGACGCCGCCGCGGCCGTCGAATCCGGACGGGTGCTGCCGCTGAGTGAAAAGCACACGGCCGCAGGCGTGTTCACGGCCGAAGAGGTGGAAGTGGCCGGGCGCCAGCACTGGTCGGGCTGTGAACGCCGGTGCGGGCGCCCGCGCGGCACGGTGACCGATGTGGTCGCCACCGAGACCGGCTATCGGGTAGACGGAGGATCCGCGCGAGAAGGGGTGTGACGCATGATGATCGGACTCGGCGATGACGAGATCGCGGCGATGTCCCCCGAGGAGCGCCGGGAGCTGATCCGGCGGCTGCAAACACCGCATGTGCTGCCGCGACCCTCGGTCGTCCGGCTGCACCGCCGCATTCGGCTCACCCTGATGACGGGCGGCACGATCGCGCTGATCCCGTGGATCACCTACCTCGGATTCACCCTCCCCGACGACTACACCGCCCGGAACTGGACACTCACCTGGGTGGGCTTCGACATCCTGCTCGTCATCATGATGGCGACGACGGCGTTCCTCGGCTGGCAGCGCAGACCACTCGTGCTGCTCCCCGCCTTCGGCACCGGCATGCTGCTGCTCGTCGACGCCTGGTTCGACATCACGACCGCCGATTCCCGCGATGTCTGGGTATCGCTGGCCATCGCGTTCGGCGCGGAACTCCCGCTCGCGCTGCTGCAGATCGGCGGTGCGCTGCTGCTGTTCAAATTCCTCGCCAAATCGCATCCGCTGGCCCGTCCGGAGGTCAGCGCGTGGCGGGTGAAACTGCCGCTCTGACAACGGGCCGCGCACCGGACGAATCCGATGCGCGGCCCGCCGATCGAGAAGTCAGTGCACCTCCAGCGTGCAGCACTTGACGCCGCCGCCCGCCTTCAGCAGTTCCGAAAGGTCCATCCCGATCGGGTTGAAACCCCTGGCGCTCAGCGCCGCGGCCAGATCGGTCGCCCGGCGGCTGAGGAAGACGTTGTACCCGTCGGAGACGCCGTTGAGCCCGAGCACCTCGGCATCGGCGTCGGTGGCCAGCACCGCGTCGGGGAACAGCCCGGCGAGCACGTCCTGACTGTCGGCGCTGAAAGCCGCCGGGTAGTAGGCGATTTCGTCCTCGCCGAGCACCATCAGCACGGTGTCGAGGTGGTAGAAGCGCGGATCGACCAGCTCCAGCGATACCACCGGAATGCCGAAGTACCGCTCCACCTCCTTGTGCGCCGCAAGGGAACTGCGGAATCCGGTGGCCGCCAGGAAGCGGTCGCCGATGAGCACGAAATCGCCCTCGCCCTCGTTGATCTCCTCGGCGGCAACGACTTCCGAATATCCGCGCTCGGCGAACCACCGGTGGTACGCGGGCCCCTCCGCCGCGCGCTCGGCGTGCGTGAATCGGGCCGACATCACCCGGTCGCCGACGATCAGGCCGCTGTTCGCGGCGAAAACCATATCGGGCAGCCCGGGTTCGCCGGGTACGACATCGATGTGGTGGCCGTACTGCTCGAATGTCGCGCGCAGCGTCTCCCACTGGGACAGCGCGAGTTCGCGGTCGACCGCCAGATTCGGGTCCATCCACGGGTTGATCGAGTAGAAGACGTCGAAGTGGTCCGGACGGCACATGACGAACCGCCGCGGCACGGATCGGCGTACGGCGGCGGGTTCGGGGCGGGTGGCTACAGAGGTCAAGGGGATCTCCCGGGTGTAGGCGCGAGCTAGCGACTGACACGAAGGTAATTCGCGCACTATTGCGTCAGAAATATGGATTCGTTGCGCAAATCCCCTAAAAAACATCGATTCATTGCGTGAGAAGGCAGAATTGTGGCATGGACGACATCGACCGCCGCATCCTGGCCCATCTGCTGCGCGAGGCGCGCGCCTCCTTCCAGGAGATCGGCAGCGCGGTGGGGCTCTCGGCGCCCGCGGTGAAGCGCCGGGTCGACAAGATGGTGGCCAGCGGCCAGATCACCGGTTTCACCGCGCAGGTCAACCCCGCCGCGCTCGGCTGGCGCACCGAGGCATACGTCGAGGTCTACTACCGCGACAACATCTCACCCGCCGAACTGCGGCGCGGATTGGAACCGATCCCGCAGGTGGTCGGCGTGTGGACGATCGCGGGCGAGGCGGACGCGCTGGTGCACGTGATGGCCACCGATATGGCAGAGATCGAATCCACCGTCGAACGGATCAGGGAGAACGCGCGGGTCGGCCGCACCCGCAGCTCGATCGTCATGTCGCGGCTGCTCGAACGGCCACGTACATAGAACACGGTGCGTCACCCGACCCGAACCGCCGCAACGCCTACCTTCTAGGGTGAACGGCATGTCCGACCTGCGCACCAGCTACCTCACCGACGGCGCCGAGATCTATCGGCGCTCGTTCGCGATGATCCGCGCCGAGGCCGATCTGAGCGGTTTCCCACCGGATGTCGCACAGGTGGTGGTGCGGATGATCCACGGCAGCGGACAGGTGGATCTCGCTGGGGACGTTGTGTTTTCGCCCGGCGTGGTGGCCGCGGCCCGCGCCGCGCTGCGCGCCGGTGCGCCGATCCTGTGCGATGCGACCATGGTCGCCGCGGGCGTCACCCGCAAACGGCTGCCCGCGGACAACGAGGTGATCTGCGCGCTCGCCGATCCGCGGGTGCCGGAATTGGCCGCATCCCTTGGCAATACGCGCTCGGCCGCGGCGCTGGAGCTGTGGCGCGACCGGCTCGGCGGCGCCGTCGTCGCCATCGGCAACGCCCCGACCGCGCTGTTCCACCTGCTCGATCTGCTCGACGCAGGCGCGCCGCGGCCCGCCGCGATCCTCGGCATCCCGGTCGGATTCGTCGGCGCCGCCGAATCCAAGGAGGCGCTGATCGAGTACGGCGGCGTCGAGTATCTGACCGTGCGCGGCAGGCGCGGTGGCAGCGCGATCACCGCGTCGGCACTGAATGCGATTGCGAGCGAACAGGAATGACCGGCAAGCTCTGGGGTATCGGACTCGGGCCGGGCGATCCGGAACTGGTGACGGTGAAGGCGGCCAGAATCATCGGCGAGGTGGCGGTGATCGCCTTCCACAGCGCCCGGCACGGCCGCAGCATCTCCCGCGGCATCGCCGCGCCGTATATGCGGCCCGGCCAGTTGGAGGAACATCTCGTCTACCCGGTGACCACCGAAACCACCGACCATCCCGGCGGCTATCAGGGCGCCATCGACGAGTTCTACGAGCAGGCGGCGCAACGACTCGCGGCGCACCTGTCCGCGGGCCGCTCGGTCGCGCTGCTCGCCGCGGGCGATCCGCTGTTCTACAGCTCCTACATGCATATGCACCGTCGCCTCGCGGACCGGTTCGAGACGGAGATCGTGCCGGGAATCACCTCGGTGAGCGCCGCCGCTGCGGCACTGGGCACCCCGCTGGTGGAGGGCGAACAGGTGCTCACCGTGTTGCCGGGAACCATGCCCGCCGAGGAGCTCACCGCCCGGCTGCGCGAGACCGAGGCCGCCGCGATCATGAAGCTGGGCCGCACGTATCCTGGTGTGCGCCGGGCACTTTCGGATTCCGGACGGCTGGCCGACGCCTACTACGTCGAGCGTGCGAGCACCGATCGGCAGCGGGTGCTGCGGGCGGCCGATGTCGACGAGGCGCAGGTGCCGTACTTCTCGATCACCCTGGTTCCGGGTCCGACACCGAATACCCCACTGCCCCTGGATGATTCGGCGGTATCGACCGAATCCGCAACGGGCACGGCCCCTTCCGCCGGCGAGGTGGTGGTCGTCGGCCTCGGACCGGGCGCGCCGGAGTGGACCACCCCCGAGGTCCGCCGAGCCCTTTCCGAGGCAACGGATCTCGTCGGATACACCACCTACATCGACCGCGTCCCCGTCCGGCCCGGGCAGCGCAGGCACGCCAGCGACAACCGGGTGGAGTCCGAACGCGCCGCCATGGCACTGGATCTCGCCAAGCACGGCGCGAAGGTCGCGGTGGTCTCCTCGGGCGATCCCGGCGTCTTCGCCATGGCGGCGGCGGTACTGGAGGAATCCGCCGACCCGCAGTGGTCCGGCGTCCCGGTCCGGGTGCTGCCCGGGATGACCGCGGCCAATGCCGTCGCGGGCCGGGTGGGCGCGCCGCTCGGCCACGATTACGCGACCATCTCGCTCTCGGATCGACTCAAGCCGTGGGAGGTTGTGGCGCAACGTCTTTCGGCCGTCGCCGCGGCCGATATGGCGATCGCGATCTACAATCCGGCGTCCACGCAGCGCACCTGGCAGGTCGGCGCGATGCGCGAGCTGCTGCTGGAGCACCGCGCACCGGACACCCCGGTGGTGCTCGGCCGCGACGTCGGCGGACCGGACGAATCGGTGCGGGTCACCACGCTGGCCGCACTGGACCCGGCCGAGGTCGACATGCGCACGCTGCTGATCATCGGCGCGTCGTCCACCACCGCATTCGAAACACCCCACGGCACCAGGGTGTTCACCGCTCGTCGCCATCGCGGCGCACCGGCGCGGCACCCCTGACGCGATAGCGCGCCATGGCGACTGGGGCCGTCATGACGCGTAAGATCGCGTGACGCACCGATGAACGGAGGGGATCGTGGCCGCGACACAACCGGTCGGCGACACCTAGCGACCCATATGTCCGATCAACGTTCCATTGTGGGATATTGGATGGACTGTCGAGCGCGAAGGGAGCTGTCGGTTGACCAGGAACGGAACCAAACCCAAGCAGCTGAACTCCACGGCGGCATCGCTGCTCGGATTTCTGCACGACGGCCCGATGTCCGGCTGGGACCTCGTCGCCCAAGCGCAGGACCGGATCGGCGATTTCTGGACCATCACCCAGAGCCAGGTGTATCGGGAACTCGCGGCCATGGACGCGGCGGGCCTGGTCGAGAAGGGTGAGACCGGGGCGCGCGAACGCACCCCGTACCGGATCACCGAAGCGGGCCGAGAGGCGTTCCGCGAGTGGATCGCCCGCGATCCCGGCGGCGAAACCATCCGGGTGCCACTGCTTTTGACCCTGCATTTCGGCGAACATCTCGCCCCGGCGCACCTGGACCAGATCATCGCCGCCAATCGCGATATCCACCAGCGCCGCCTCGACCGCTACCTGTCCGAGGACGCCGCCGCGATGTCCGCGCACCAGCGCGCCACCCTCGAGTTCGGCATCGGCTACGAACGCACCGTACTCGACTGGTTCGACCGGCTGCCCGAGACATTGAACCGGCCGAGGTCGCGGCGGAACTGACCGAATCGCCGCACACCTCCCCTCGGCGGCGGTGTCGTGGTATCCATTTCCGTATGAGTAAGGCGGCGCGCGTGACGGTGACGCTCGATCCCCAGGTCGCCGAATGGGCGCGGCAGGCGGCGCAGCGGCAGAACCGCAGCCTGTCCGCGCTGGTGAACGCCGCCGTCCGGACCGCGCTGGTACAGGACAGCCTGGCCCGGCTGGTGATCGATGAGGAAGCCGAGCGCGCCGCCGCCTACGCCGAGCTGCGCGCGATGGCCGCCGCGGAGGAGGACGACCGCCGACACCCGCGCGGCGCCGCATGAGCCGAACCGGTGCCACGGTCCGCGGGGTATCGGTATGAAGCGCGGACAGGTGTGGCACTACTCCCCCGCACTGCCCGACGGCACCCCCTCACCGCGGCAGAGCACCGTTGTGCTGGTATCCGATCCGGCGGTGATCACCTCGCCCTACCGGTGGTTGCACGCGGTGCCGTTGGTCGACGCCGATCCCGGCCATGTGCTCGCCGTCGAGACCAGCCACGGCTGGGCCGACGCACTGGAGTTGCACCGGGTATACCGGGAGTGGCTCACCGAACAGTCCGGCGAGCTCACCGATGTGGAGGCGGATTCGCTCGATGCGCGACTACGCGCCACGCTCAGCATTTAGGCCCTTTGCCGAAGGTCTCACCAGACTTCGAGGACAGGTCCTGGCCGCGGAAAACCAAGTCGCGCAACCATTTCCACGCATCAGGCACAGTGTCGACGATGGTCGCGCCGTCCGGCGGCGCCGGGCGATCGATCATGACGACCGGTATTCCGGCCGCGCATGCCGCGGTCAATTTGGCATCGGTGAGCGAGCCGCCGCTGTCCTTGGTGACCAGGACATCGATCCGGTGCCCGGCGAGCAGCGCGGATTCCGCCTCGACAGCGAAAGGCCCACGGGCCAGCAATAATTCGTGCCGTGGCGGCAGCGCGCCATCAGGCGGATCGATGGCGCGGATCAGGAACCAGTGTTCGGCGAGCCCGGCGAAGGCGGATACGCCCTGCCTGCCGATCGTAAGGAAAACCCGCTCCCCCAACGTGTTCAGGGCCGCGGCCGCCGACTCGCGATCTGGCACGCGAATCCACTTGTCGCCCAGGCTTTCCGACCAGCCGGGCCGCCGCAGGTGCAGCAGCGGAACGCCGGCGGCCGCGGTGGCCGCCGCGGCATTGGCGCTGATCGTGCCCGCGAACGGATGGGTGGCGTCGACAACGGCCTCGATCGCGTTGGCCGCCAACCATTCCCGCAGCCCCTCCGGGCCGCCGAAGCCGCCGATCCGCACCTGCCCGGCCGGCAGCAGCGGATCGCGGACGCGTCCGGCGAGCGCGGAGACGACGTCGAATCCACGCTCGCTGGAAGCGATTCGGGCGAGTTCACGGGCCTCCCGGGTCCCGCCCAGGATCAGGATTTTCAGGGCTGCCCGCTGAAGTAGGCGATGCCCGCGTTGAGCAGCGACGGGCCGCCGGCCACCGCGAGGCCGATGAGCGCGCCGATCACCGCGCCCGGAATCGCGCCGCCGATGAAGAACAGGAAGCCGATCGCCGCGCCGAGCACGCCGCCGACCAGCGCGCCCAACGAGGAACGCTGCAGTTCGGCGAAGAACCACTCCTGCGCGGAGATCACCTCGGCGGTCGCGGGGGCCGACGCGGTCGGGGTGATCTGCGGGGTGAGCGTCAGCCGGGTGGCGTCGCCGTCGATGGCGGCGGCGATCTCGACCGGTTTGCCCTGCGCGGTGGCCGACAGCGGAATCTCGGTGACCACCTCGCCCGCGGCATTCTTCAACTGCACCGACTTCTTGTCGGCGGTGAGCCCGAACGCGCCGCCGGTGACCGTGGTGACCACCGACTTACCCGCATCCGCCAGCTGCAGCACGTAGTCGACCCCCTTGTCCGCACCCTTGACGGTGGGCGCGGCGGCGGGCTGGTCCTGCGTGACCGGGGCGGGCGCGGGTTCGGCGACGGAGGTACCCGCGGCGACGGTGGTGGCGGCGACGGCCAGCAGCGCCGTCGCGGCGAACTTCTTGTACTTCATCTATCTCCCAATCAAGAACGGACTTCCGGCCTTCGACCGGAACTCCGGGCCGACCCTACCGGGTGCCGACACCTGGCCGAATGCGAGTTCATCTAGGCGCTTTGCGCACGGACCATTGGGTGACCGGCAGTTGCGGACGCCACGCGGTGAATCCGCCGAGCGCTTCGGCTCGATAGATTTGGAACTTTCGCAGTTCGCCGCCGTACTCGGCGGCCCAACGCAGCAGCAGCGCTTCGGATTCCGCGGTGACCGCGTTGGCGACCAATCTGCCGCCGTGGCGCAAATGTGACCAGCAGGTCTCGAACAGGCCATCCTGGGTGAGCCCGCCACCGAGGAATACCGCGTCCGGGATGTCGAGGGGTGGTTCGCTCAGCTCGGCACCGGCCTCGCCGCGCACCATGATATGCGGAACCCCGAGTGCGGCCGCGTTTTCCGCGATCTGGGTGCGGCGCTTCGCCATTCGTTCGAAGGTGACGGCGCGGCAGGCGGGATGGGTGCGGCACCATTCGATGGCGATGCTGCCGGAGCCGCCGCCGATATCCCACAGCAGTTCGCCCGGCGCGGGCGCGAGCGCCGCCAGCGTCAGCGCGCGCACCTCGGCCTTGGTGAGTTGTCCGTCGCCACCGAAGAATTCGTCGGGCAGTCCGGGTAATCGGGTCGCCCGCAGGCGTTTCGGATCGGCCACCGCCTCGATCGCGATGATGTTCAACGGATCGCCGGGCGGCACGTCCCAGGTGTCGGCACGTCCGCTGGTTATCCGCTCCGACGGTCCGCCCAGTTGCTCCAGCACGGTCAGCTCGGAACAGCCGAATCCGTTGTGCCGCAGCAATTCCGCGATTTTCGCCGGGGAGTGCTGGTCCGCGGCGAGTACCAGAATCCGCCGCCCGTCCGTCAATTCGGGCAGCAGCGTTTCCGCCGGCCGCCCGACCACGCTCACCACCGGCGTCTCCGCCACCCCCCAACCCAGCCGCGCACACGCGAGCGATGCCGATGACGGCTGCGGAAATACTTGCAGCGCACCGGAACCCAGCAGCCGGGCCAGCGTCACCCCGATCCCGTAGAACATCGGGTCACCGCTGGCCAGCACCGCGATCCGCCGGTCCGCATGCGCCGCGAACAGCCCGGGCAGCGCGGGCATCAGCGGTGACGGCCAAACCACCCGCTCCGCCGATCCGTCCGGCACGAGCGCCAGCTGCCGCCGGGATCCGAACAGCACCGCGCAGTTCGCGACCGCCTCCCGCGCCGCGCGGCTCAGACCGTCCCAGCCGTCCGCGCCGATGCCGACCACCGCGATTCGCGGGCCGTGCCATTCGGTGCGGCCCGGCGCCGACGGACCGCCTCCGGCGTCCACACCGGATCCGTCTACGTGCGCTTCGCCTCCGGGATTCCCGGCACCGGCAAGCGCGTCGCGGGACAACTCGCGCGCTACCGAAAATTCCCGCCGCGCGGTGGCATCATCCGTGGCGCGATCGGCGGGATTGCCCGCACCAGCGACGAATCCGCTGTCGGCGGCCGAACTCCGCTGCGCCGCACCGATATCGGCGGCTCCCGAACCGAGCATCGACTCACCGGAATGCGCCGACGCGGCCAACCGCCGCTCCGCCGGGAGCGCGCTCACCGCGGCAACCGCCGCCAGATCGCTTGTGGCACAAAACGCATGGCGAAGAACACCGGCCCGAGGATGCCGGGCACCCAAATCGCGCGAGCGCGTTTACGCAGGCCGCGGACGACGGCGTCGGCCACTTGGCCGGGAGTGCTGGAGAACGGGGCCGGACTCATCCCCTCGGTCATCCGGCCGATGACGAAGCCCGGACGCACCAGCAGCAGATGAATCCCGCTGCCGTGCAAGGCATCCGTTAGACCGGAGACGAAACCGTCCAGACCCGCCTTGGCCGATCCGTACACGTAATTGGCGCGCCGCACCCGCACGCCCGCCACCGAACTGAACACCACGATCTGTCCATCACCCTGTGCGCGAAGCAGATTCGCGAGAACCGTCAGAATGCTCAGCTGCGCGACGTAATCGGTGTGCACCACCGAGATCGCGTGCGCCGGATCGCGTTCCGCCCGCTCCTGATCGCCGAGAATGCCGAACGCCAGCACCGTCACCCCGAGCCGCCCGTGCTCGGCCGCGATCTTCTCCAGCAGCGCCTGATGACTCGCCGTATCATCGGCGTCGAATTCGACGGTGTGCACCGCCGTCGCACCGGCCGCCACCAGCCGCGCACTCTCCTGCGCCAACTCGGCACTGCGCCGCGCGGCCAATATCACCACCCGCCCCGCCGCCAATCGCTGCGCCACCTCGAGACCCATCTCGCTGCGCCCACCGAGCAGCAGCACCGGCCCATCCGCGATCCCACGCACTCCCATGCCGCCAAGTCTGTCACCCGCACCCACCACCCCGACCGCCGGGCAACTCCGGTTTCCCATCAGTTCACGACACGCTGAGCCGATTCGACTGACCTGACCGGGTGGCGCCCGGATCGCGCCGCTAACGTCGGAGTATGCCGACCACCAGCACCGCGCTATCGCCGACCGCACTCAAGTTCGTCACCGAACGTCATCTCGCGACACTGTCCACATTGCGCGCCAACGGGACTCCGCATGTGGTGGCGGTGGGGTTCACCTGGGATGCGGAGGCCGGGATCGCCAGGATCATCACGAACGATGGTTCGGTGAAGGTGCGCAATGTGCGGCGCTCGGGGTATGCGGCCGTGAGCCAGGTGGACGGGGCGCGCTGGCTCACCTTGGAGGGACCGGCGCGGGTGCTGGACGATCCGGCCGAGGTCGCCGAGGCCGTGGCTCGATACGCGGCCCGTTACCGGACGCCTCGGGAGAATCCGACCCGGGTGGTGATCGCGATCGAGGTGCGGCGGGTCCTGTCCAGCAGCACCCTCAACGGAATGTCGTGAGCGACGTGTGGTGACGGGACCCGCCCGCCACCACGCGACAATCACTACAGCACGGTCAGACCGTGCGGGCGCTGATTCATCGACTCGCAGCCGTCCGCGGTGACGACGACGATGTCCTCGATGCGGGCGCCCCACTCGCCGCGGAAATAGATGCCGGGTTCGATGCTGAACGCCATGCCCGGCTCCAGCACCAGGTCGTTGCCCGCGACGATGTACGGCTCCTCGTGCACCGACAGGCCGATGCCGTGACCGGTGCGATGCACGAACGCCTCGCCGAATCCGGCCTCCGCCAGCACATCCCGCGCCGCGGCGTCCACCGACTCGGCGGTGACGCCCGGCCGTGCCGCGGCCACCGCCGCGGCCTGCGCGCGCTCCAGCGCGGCGAACTTCGCGGCGACCTCGGCATCCGGCTCACCGATGGCATAGGTGCGGGTGGAGTCCGAGTAGTAGCCGGGTTCGACCGGGCCACCGATATCGATGACCACGACATCCCCCTGCTCGACCCGCCGCTCCGACACCCCGTGATGCGGATCCGCGCCGTGCGGGCCGCTGCCGACGATGACGAACGCCGCCGCGGTATGCCCCTCCGCGACGATGGCGTCGGCGATATCCGCGCCGATCTCGGCCTCGGTGCGCCCCGCCCGCAGGAATTCACCCATCCTGGCGTGCACCCGGTCGATGGCCGCACCGGCCCGGCGCAGCGCGTCGACCTCGGCGGCATCCTTCTTCATGCGCAGCGCGCGCAGTACCGGGGTGGCCGAAACCGGAAGTCCGGTAAAGGATTCCGCCAGCGGCAGCAGGTGTAGCGCGGGCATCACCTCGGTGACCGCCACCCGGGAACCGACATGCAATGCCGACTTCACCAGTTGGTAGGGGTCGACGCCGTCGACCCAGTCGAGCACCTGCAAACCCAGCTCCCCGGCCGCCGAACTCGCCAGCGCCGCCAACTCCATCTTCGGGACCACCACCGACGGCGTCGACCCGTCAGCCGGGATCACCAGGCAGGTCAGCCGTTCGAAAGTTTCCGCGGCGGATCCGATCAGGTACCGCAGATCCGGTCCCGGCGTGATCAACAGCGCGTCCAGGTGTGCGGTGCGCATCTGCTGCACCGCCCGCTCCAGTCGCTCGCCGTAGACCTCCGCCGCGAACCTCGACTCCGTGTGCGAACTCATACCTGCCGACGTTACCTGGTACGCAAGCGCCGATCCGACCGGTTGTCGGATCGTACGGGTAGCCTCTTGGTTCGTGACTGCGTCCGCCGGACCCCTGCTGCTGTTGGATGGTGCGAGCCTGTGGTTCCGCGCCTTTCACGCCATCCCGGAGAAGATCACCGCACCCGACGGTCGTCCGGTGAACGCGCTGCGCGGCTTCACCGATATGGTCGCCGCGCTGATCGTCAAGCACCGGCCGAGCAGGCTGGTGGTCGCCCTCGACCTGGATTGGCGGCCCGCCTACCGGGTGGAGCTGGTGCCCTCGTACAAGGCGCACCGCCTCGACACCGCCGCCGATGCCGCACCCGGCGCCGAGGAGGTGCCGGACACCCTCACCCCGCAGGTCGACATGATCCTGGAGGTCCTGGAGGCGGCCGGTATCGCCACCGGCGGCTCGGCGGGCCTCGAGGCCGACGATGTGCTCGGCACCCTCGCCACCCGCGAACGCACCGATCCGGTGATCGTGGTGAGCGGCGACCGCGACCTGCTGCAGTTGGTCCGCGACGAACCGCGACCGCCGGTGCGGGTGCTGTACGCGGGCCGCGGCCTGGCCAAGGCGGAACTCTTCGGCCCCGCCGAGGTTTCCGCGAAATACGGTGTGCCGCAAGTGAACGCGGGCCCCGCCTACGCGGATATGGCCACCCTGCGCGGCGACGCGTCGGACGGCCTGCCCGGCGTGCCCGGCATCGGCGACAAATCCGCGGCCACCCTGATCACCCGCTTCGGTTCACTGGACGCACTGCGCGCCGCCGTCGACGACCCGGACGCCGACCTCGCCCAGGGTGTCCGCACGAAACTCCGTGCGGCAGAAGCCTATTTGAAGGCGGCCGCCCCGGTGGTCCGCGTCGTCCGCGACGCCGAGGTCACCCTCTCGCGCCCCGACACCCTCCCCACCGCCCCGGCCGACCCGGCCCGCCTCCTCGACCTGGCCGCCCGCTACAACGCCGACAGCCCCATCACCCGACTCACCGCGGCCCTCACCACACCGCGTTAGAAATCCGTTCCGGGCGAACGAGATTCAGCTCGATGCGGAGTCACCATCGTGCACCGCATCGGATGGGTCGACGCGTTGATCGTTGCGCCGCTACGACGTACGCAATCACCCAAGATGGTTGCGGGCAAGCAGAATGCGCCCTGCTGATCCGCCGAATCCGATGCCGCGGACCCGAATTCAACCATCGGAGCGGATCATTCGACGGGCCGGAGTTTGCCGTCGATATTGCCGCGCGGCACCCCGTCCACGGCGACGCACAGGCCGAAAACCCGCTCGTGGCCGGTCCATCCGTTGATGCGGCCGCGGTTGTTTCCGATCTGGATCCGCTTTCCATCGGTTGCCGTCGCCAAGTGCAGGTAAATCGTCCCGGCCACCTTCGCGAGCACGATGTCGCCGACCTCGACGCGCGCGGGATCGACCGGCGCGACCGTCACCAATTGCCGACTGCGGATCAGCGGCACCATCGATGACCCCGTCGGACGGAATCGCACCGTCTCTCCCGATGCGACCCGGGCCGCCACACTGTCCAACACGCCCACGATAGGAGCGTGACGCCCATATCTCGTTCGGCGCAACCGAATTACGCCCGATGCCGAGTGATCGGTACGTCGGGTTGGTGGTTGCGCCGCTACGACGACTGGATCGCCCCAGGCAGGCGCGGGGCGCGTCGGCGAGCGGTGTGCCGGTTCCGCACCCCGGATGCCGTTGTTCCCGCGTCGGTTTCAGGCTCTCGCGCACGCAATAGCATGCGCGAGAAACCAATTGCCGCGCGCGAACCGGATACCTACGTGTTCAAAGGTGAATAAGGGGTCGCCGAACCCCGTCTTCGAACCGCGCATTCGTTGTACGGGGTGTGCACCTTAGAACCGGGGTGCGGCGTCACCGTCACCTGCCAACGCCCTCCGCACCCCGGATGCCGTTGTTCCCGCGTCGGTTTCAGGCTCTCGCGCACGCAATAGCCTGTGCAGGAAGCCAATTGCTACGCGCGAACCAGATACCTACATGTTCAAAGGTGAATCCGGGTGATCTACGCACCGGCGCTGTAGCATCCGGCCTGAGCGGACAAAACCACGCGATTTCCGCCGGATTTCCGCCTATTCGCGCGGATTTTGTCCGCTCAGGCCGAGATCACCTTTGATCCAGTAGGCAACCGGCTCAAAGCACCCCGTCTTCGAACCGCACATTCGATGTACAGGGTGTGCCAAATAGCGACGGGGTGCGGCGGCTATCGACGAAACCGGTACCGGCTGACCCGGTCCCACGTGATGGGAACGAGACCCCGCCTGCCAACGCACCCCGCGCCTACCTCGGGCGATCCAGCCGTCGTAGCGACGCAACCACCCACCCAACGCACCGACCACTCCCAACATGCAGCCCCAACCGCCAAGTCGGCGTGGTGAAGACGGGACCCGCCTGGCCAACGCACTCCACGCCGATGTCGGGCGATCCAGCCGTCATAGCGACGCAACCACGCACCTAACGCACCGACCACTCCCAACGGGACCGACCCGCTGCCGAATCGAGTGCGCACTCACCTCGAACAACCCCGACGCGAAACTGCCACACCACAATCCAGCGCACCAATTAGCTTCCCGCGCACAATCGCACACGCGGGAACCTGAAACCTACGCGGGAACAACGTCATCCGAGGTGGACCGCAATCAACGCACCACGCGCCCATCCCGTACACCGCCGCGCCGCAACTACCCGACCCGCCGAGGCACAACCCTTCGGCCCCAACCGGATCGCCGAACGAACTAGCTCGGCCGACCGACCTCGTACGTCCCGTCGGACTTGGTGATCTTGATGGTCACCTTCTTCTGCTCACCGCTGACCTTGAGGTCGCAGGTGAAGGTCTGGTCCACCTTGACCTCTTGGCCGGACGGGCAGGAGACGTCGCTGACGTCCTGGATGCCGTACGAATCGGACAGCACCTTCTTCACACCGTCCTGGACGGCGGACTGGTCCAGCTTGTCCTTGGAGGTCAGGATCAGGACCAGCGCGACGACACCGCCGATGACCAGCACGCCAATGGCGGCGAGCGCGATGAACAAACCCTTGCCGCGCTTCTTCTGCACCGTCAGGGGTGGCTGCCCCCACTGCTGCGGCTGCTGGCCCCACTGCTGTTGCGGCGGCTGCTGCGCGTTCCAGTCCTGCGGCTGCGCCTGCTGCCACTGCGGTTGCGACTGCCCCCACTGCGGCTGCTGCTGGCTCGGCTGCTGCTGACCCCACTGCTGCTGCGGCGGCTGACCCCACTGCGCCTGCTGCGCGTTCGGATCGTTCCATTGCTGAGTGGGCTGCGCCGCGGACGGATTCTGCGGCTGCTGACCACCCCAGTGCTGGGTGGGCCCGGCCTGGCCCGGCGCCTGCTGACCCCAGTGTTGGGTGGGATCGTCGCGCCCCTCCGGGTTGTTCGGTCCAAACGGGCCGCTCATGAGTCGCTCACCTGCTCGCCTCCACTCGCATAGTTACACATACGGTAGCCCCCCGCGTGCGACTCGTCGCACATGCCTTCGCCGAAACATGCACGAGCCGCGCTGTGTTGATGATTCACTCGCCTCGCTCGCTCAGCGACTCCTACACCACGGTCGGTACGCGAAAGAAATCAAATCACAATCGAATACGTTGTGTTCGCATTGGCGGCCCCGCGTGGTCACCCAACCATGAGCTCATGCCGCGTCCACCGCGACGACACCCCGCCGGATCGCGCGAACCGCCTTCGCCGCGGTGCCCGCGATCTCCGGATCGTCGGCGGTGTTGTGGATCTGGTCGAGCAGATCGATCACCTGACGGCACCAGCGCACGAAATCGCCCGCGGACAGCGGCGCGCCCTGATCGCCGCTGGCCAGCAGCGAATCCGCGAGTCCATCACCGCGCGCCCACTTGTAGACGCCGGTAACGAAACCGAGGTCGGGTTCCCGCGTCGGCGGCAGCTTGTGCCTGGCCTCATCGGTGCGCAGTTCGCTCCACACCCCGATGGTCGCGCCGACCGCGCGCCGGACCGGCGGCGTCGGCCCGCTGGCGCCCAAATAGCCACTCTCCTGGCGGGATTCGTAAACCAGGATCGACGCGACACCGGCCAATTCGGCCGGGCCGAGCCCGCGCCACAGTCCCTGGCGCAGGCATTCGGCGATCACCAGATCGCTTTCCGCGTAGATTCTGGCGAGCCTGCGGCCGTCGGCGGTGACCTCGCCCTCGTGTACGAAGCCGCGTTCGTCGAGCAGCGCGAGAATCCGGTCGAAGGTGCGGGCCAGCGAATTCGTCGTCGCCGCAACCTTTTGCCGCATGGTTTCGGTCTCCCGCAGCAGCCGGTTGTACCGCTCGCCGACACGGCTCATCTGCTCCCGGTCCGGCCTGGTGTGCGCCGGATGCGAGCGCAGGCTGCGCCGCAGCGTCGCCAGTTCCCGATCGTCGGCGGCGGCGGAGCGCTTACCGCGCCGCTGCCTGCCCGGCGCGGATATTCCGGTGCTGCGCAGCGCCGAGGCCAGATCGCTGCGGGCCCGCGCGGTGCGATGATCGACCCGGCGCGGCAGCCGCATATGGCCGAGCGGCTGGGCGGGCGTCGGGAAGTCGGCCACCGACACCCGGCCTGCCCATTTGTCCTCGGTGAGCACCAGTGGACGCGGATCACCCGGTGTCGCATCGGGTTCCAGGATCACCGCGAGCCCGGCCCGCCGCCCGGACGGGATGGCGACCACATCGCCGCGGCGCAGCGCCGTGAGCGCGTCCACGGCGGCGCCGCGCCGATCGGTCCGGCTCTGCTGCGCCAGTTGACGTTCCCGCTGCTTGATCCGTTCGCGCAGCGAAATGTATTCCAGGAAGCCGCTTTCCGAACCGCCGAGCTGATCGCGCAGCTTACGCAGCTGACCCTCGTTGCGCTCGATGCCGCGCACCAGCCCGACCACCGAACGGTCCGCCTGGAACTGGGCGAAGGACCGTTCCAGCAGTGCCCGCGATTCGTCGGCGCCCATCCGATCGATCAGGTTGATCGACATGTTGTAGCCCGGCCGGAACGAACTGCGCAGCGGGTAGGTGCGGGTGGAGGCCAGGCCGGCGACCGCGCTGGTGTCGACCTCGGGCTGCCAGAGCACCACCGCATGGCCCTCGACATCGATGCCGCGCCGACCAGCCCGCCCGGTGAGCTGCGTGTATTCGCCCGGGGTCAGCTCCGCATGCGTTTCGCCGTTGAACTTCACCAGCCGTTCCAGCACCACCGTGCGGGCCGGCATGTTGATGCCCAAAGCCAATGTCTCCGTGGCGAATACGGCCCGCACCAGCCCGTTGACGAACAGTTCCTCGACGGTGTGCCGGAAGGCGGGCAGCATGCCCGCGTGATGTGCGGCGAGCCCGCGGTGCAGCGCCTCGCGCCACTCCCAGTAGCCGAGCACCTCCAGATCCGCCTTCGGCAGGTCGCCGGTGTGCTTCTCGATGATGGCGTCGATCGCGTCGGCCTCATCGGGCCTGCTCAGGTCCAGCCGCGAACGCAGGCACTGGGCCAGCGCGCCGTCGCAGCCCGCCCGGCTGAAGATGAAGGTGATGGCGGGCAGCAGCCCCTCCTCGTCCAGCTTGGCCAGCACCTCGGGGCGCGGCAGCGGACGGAAATCCCGGCGCGGGCCGCCGCCGCGGCGCGGACCACCCCAGGCGTTCGCCCGGTCGGCCTGTTCGCGGTGCCGGATGAACCGCACCAGATCCTCGTCGACCAGCACCTTCTGGTCGGAGGATTTCGAATCGAACAGGTCGAACATGCGCCTGCCGACCATCACGTGCTGCCACAGCGGCACCGGCCTGGTCTCGTCGACCACCACCGCGGTGTCGCCGCGCACGGTCTCCATCCAGGCGCCGAACTCCTCGGCGTTGCTGACCGTCGCGGACAGGCTGACCAGCCGCACATCCGGCGGCAGATGCAGGATGACCTCCTCCCACACCGCGCCGCGGAACCGGTCGGCTAGGTAGTGCACCTCGTCCATCACCACATACGACAGTCCGCGCAACGCGTCCGAGGAGGCGTAGAGCATATTGCGCAGCACCTCGGTGGTCATCACGACCACCGGCGCGTCCGGGTTGATCGACTGGTCGCCGGTGAGCAGGCCGACGCTGTCGCGGCCGTGCCGCTCGGTGAGGTCGGCGAATTTCTGGTTGGACAGCGCCTTGATCGGCGTGGTGTAGAAGCATTTTCCGCCCGCGGCCAGCGCTAGATGTACCGCGAATTCGCCGACGACCGTCTTACCCGCACCGGTCGGCGCGCAGACGAGCACGCTGTGCCCGGCTTCCAGCGCCTTGCAGGCGGTGTGCTGGAAAGGGTCGAGGGTGAACCTCAGCTCAGCGGAGAAGGCGGCAAGCTGCGACCGTTGATCTGTCACCGTCAGAGGGTATCGGAGTAGTCCGACACCGGTCGTGCGGATTTATCCGCGGGATCCATGATCGATTCGGCGGGCCGGATCGGTTCCGGCGCGGCGATCTCGGAGGCCTGGTCATCGGACAGCGCCGCCCAGTCCTCGGCCTGCTGCCGCCGGGCCCGCCGCTTGTCATTGAGCCGGGAGAACTGGATGGCGACCTCGAACAGCACCGTCAGCGCGAAGGCCAGCGCCAGCATGGAGAACGGGTCCTGCGGTGTGACGATGGCCGCGAATACGAAGAGTCCGAACGTGATTCCGCGCCGCCACCGCTTCAGCTTGTCGTAGGTGAGCACGCCGATGAGGTTCAAACCCACGATCAGCAGCGGAGTTTCGAAGCTCACGCCGAAGATGACGAGCAGTTTGATGATGAAGCTGAAGTACTGCGAACCGCTCAGCGCGGTGATCTGGACATTGTTGCCGATCGTCAGCAGGAACGACAACGCGTGCGCCACAACGACGTAGGCCAGCACCGCTCCGGTGACGAAGAGCACCGATCCCGAGGACACGAAGCCGACGGCGTACTTGCGCTCCTTGGCGTACAGGCCAGGTGTGATGAACGCCCACAGTTGATATAGCCAGATCGGTGCGGCAAGGACGATGCCCGCCGTCATGCCGACCTTGAGACGCAGGCTGAACTGCTCGAACGGCGCGGTCGCCAACAGCTGACAAGCGTTGGGGTCCGGACTCAGCTGGGCACGTGAGGACGCGGGCAGCGCGCAGTAGGGCCCGGTCAGGATATCTCCCAGGCTCTCCAGGCCGAAGATCGAGTACTTGTACCAAAGGAAGCCGACGATCGTGGTGACGACGATCGCCGCGATCGAGACCAGCAGCCGGTAGCGCAGCTCGTGCAGGTGCTCGACCAACGACATGGTGCCGTCGGGATTCAACCTGCGCTTGCTGCGCCGGGGATCGAACGGGATTCGCATGATGGTGTGGTTGCCCCTGCTTCAGTGAGCCGCGCCGACGCATTGTCCGGAGCGAGTGGCTCGCCCCGGGATGAAACTATGTGCGGTCAGACCGACTTCGGCTCACTTTGGGGCTTGGTCAGCGTCGGCTGCTCGGGCTGCGCGACGGGCAGCTCCTGCTGCGGTTGCTGAGTGGGTGCTGGGGCGGGTGCGGTGCTTTCCGACTGCATCTGCGTGACCTCGCTCTTGAAGATCCGCATCGACTTACCCAGGCTGCGGGCCGCGTCGGGCATCCGCTTCGCGCCGAAGAACAGCACGAAGACGGCTGCGATGATCAGCCAGTGCCAGATGCTCAAACCGCCAGTCATGATTTACCTCCGAAGACTGTGGTGTGCGGACCTTTCCGCACACGGTGACAAGGCATGCCGAAGGCACGTCCCATCACCAGTGATAGTTCAGATGCTACCGGACCCCGAACTGGGTGAACTCCTCCTACCGGCCGCATTCAGCGACCCTTCAGCCGTTCGCCTGTGCGATCGCCGCCCGCAGTTGCGCGAACAGCTCGGCGCCGGTCCACCGGCGCTGGTCGCCCTGCTCGGCCGCCACGATCAACTCTATGAGCCGCTGATTCACCGGGGTCGGCATGCCGACCATCGCGCCGAGGCTCACGATCTCCCCACACAACCAGGAGATTTCGGTTTTGCGACCGAGCGCCAGATCGTCGGCCATCGACGAGCGCGCCTGCGGATCCACGGCGAGCACCTGCGCGGCGAACCGGTGGAATACCGCGTCCGGCACCGTGAGCGACCGGGCGAACAGTTCCGGCGGCAGCGGGGTGAGCCGGGCGGGTTTTATGCGCGCCCTCTTCATCGCGGCCAGCGCCTCCCGCTGGGTCAGCGACAGGCAGCGCCGGAAGTCGCGATCCGCCAATTGCTCCCGCAGCGGCAGCCCCGACAGCGCGTTGATCGGATTGTTCAGGTTGATCAGCAGTTTCGACCACTGCACCGGCAGCAGATCCGGGTAGCGGCGCAGCGGCAGCCCCGCGGCCGCGAACAGTTCGACGAACGGTTCCAGCGCCGGATCGTCCTGCACGGCGAGCCCGCCCTCGGTGCCGCGATGGAAATGCCCGCCGCCGTGCTGCACCACGTTGAACATCACCATGCCCGCCAGCACCACACAGGTGGGCAGGATCTCCCGGATCACCGCGTCGTTGCCGATGCCGTTCTGCAGGCTGAGCACCAAGGTGCCGGGCTTGATCCGGCCGACCAGATCGCGCACCGCCTCCGCGGTCGCCGCCGATTTCACCGTCACCAGCACCAGATCCACCGATCCCGCCGAATCCGGCTTGGGCGCCACCCAGAACCTGGTGTTGGGCACCTCGGCGTCGTTGCCGTCCAGATCGGTGAGCAGCAGGCCCGACGCCGCGATCTCGTCCAGCACCCGCGGCCTGCCGACGAAGGTGACGTCCGCGCCCGCCGACGCCAGCCGTCCGCCGACGTAAACGCCGACACTGCCCGCGCCGAGCACCATCACCTGACCCGTCACGCGGGAGCAGCCTCCTCGAATCCGGCTTCCTCATAGGCGGCGAGCGCCGCATTCGACCGCTCCCGCACCGCGGCGACCAGTTCCGGCGGGCCGAGCACCGTGACACCTGAACCGAAGCCGAGCAACAGCCGCGCCATCCAGTCCAGCGTGGCGAACCGCATGGTCGCCTCCAGGCCACCGTCCGGGTGCACGGCCACCTTGTGCATCGGATACTGGTCCAGCACCCAGGCATAGTCGGCGCGAATCAGCAAGCGCGCCAACGGAACCGCCGGATCGTCCTGGAACAGGTCGAGCGCCGCCGACTCCTCGGTGGCGTGGCTCGGCGGCCGCGCCGGCTCGTCCAGCGCGGTGGCGTCCTCGATGCGGTCGAACCGGAACAACCGAACCCCCTCGGCCGACCTGCACCACGCTTGTAGGTAACTGTTGTTGTCCACCAATACGATTCGGATCGGATCGACCACTCGCTCGGACACCACATCCCGGCTCGCCGAGTAATACACCAGCCGCAGCGCCCGGTGCCGGGCCAGCGCCGAGCGCACCGTCGCCACCGCGGGCGCCTCCACCGGCGCCGCGATCTCGGCGGATCCGGCGCCCTCGCCGACGATCGCCGCCTCGATCTTCGCGATCGCCGCATGCGCGGCCGTCGGATCCACCATGCCCGGCATATCCACGATCGAGCGCAGCGCCACCAGCAGGGCCGTCGCCTCCGTCGAGGTGAGCCGCAGCGGGCGCTCGATGCCGGCGGAGAAGGTGACCTCGATGCTCTCCTCGGAGAACGACAGGTCGATCAGGTCGCCGGGACCGTAACCGGGCAGGCCGCACATCCACAGCTGGTTGAGGTCGCTCATCAGCTGTTTGGCGGTGACGCCCAGATCGTCGGCGGCCTCCGCCGCGCTGATACCGGGATTCGCGATGAAGTACGGGATCATGTTCAGCAGCCGCGAAAGCCGAACCGACAGCCGCGAATTCACGCCCTGACCTCCGTGTGGTCGAACACCGAACGCAGCCGGGCGATCACATCGGCGCGCAACTCGTCCGGGGCGAGCACCACCGCGTCGGGGCCCAGACCGGTGATCAACCGGGCCACCCAGTCGCGCGAGCGGATCGGGAATTCCACGATCGCGCCCGGCCGCCCGCCGATGGACCGCTCCTCGACCACCATGCCCTGCCTGCGCAGCTCGCGCCCGCGGCCGTCGGCCACCCACACCGTCGCGGTGCCGCTGACCGTCGGCGAACTGCCGGTGACCTCGGCGACGATCGCGCGCAGGTCGACGCCATCGGGTTTGTGCACCGAATTCGGCGGACCGTAGGGGGTGATGTCCTCACCGATCCGGGAGAGCCGGAAGCTGCGGACCGCATCGCGATCCCGGTCGTGCCCGACCAGATACCAGCGGCCGTGGTGCGTCACCACACCCCATGGCTCCACATCCCGCATCAGATAAGGGGCATTGATAGCGCCGCGATGTTCGAACCGCACCGCCTGCCCGGCATCGATCGCGGCGAGCAGTTTGCCGAGCACCGGCTCGGAGCCCCTGGTGCGCGCGGGCACCGCGGGCACCGACGCCACCGCCGCATCGGTCTCCACATGAATTCCGGCCGCCCGCAATTTCAGCAGCGCCCCCTCGGCGGCCGCCGCCAGCTCCGGCGACTCCCACATCTGCACCGCGACCGCGACCGCCGCGGCCTCCGCGCTGGTCAGATCGATCTCGGGTAGCTCGTAGGCGTCGCGGTTGATCCGGTAGCCCTCCGCCGTCGAATACCGGCTCACCGGACCGATCTCCAGCGGAATGCCGAGGTCACGCAGCTCGTTCTTATCCCGCTCGAACATCCGGCTGAACGCCTCGTCGCTGACCGAATCCTCGTAGCCAGCGACGCTCTCCCGGATCCGCTCCGCGGTCAGGAACTGCCGGGTCGACAGCAGCGCGATGACCAGATTCATCAGCCGCTCGACCTTGGATATCGCCACCCGATAGAGGGTAATCGGCGGCACGCGCCCACCGCGCGGCGGCGCGCGATTCGCCGGCGGGCCGTGTCGATGATTCGGCCGCGATACGCCGGATCCGGGCATGATCGAATCATGATCATCGCGTTCTCCGTCACACCGTTGGGCACCGGCGTCGAGGTCGGCCGGGCCGTCGCCGAAGCCGTGCGCGTCGTGCGCGCCAGCGGACTGCCCAACCGCACCGATGCCATGTTCACCACCGTCGAGGGTGAATGGGATGAGGTGATGGGCGTCGTCAAACAGGCCACCGACGCGGTCATGGCGGTCGCGCCGCGCTGCAGTCTGGTGTTGAAGGCGGATATCCGGCCCGGGGTCACCGGGGCGATGACCTCGAAGGTGGAATCGGTCGAGCGTTATCTCGCGGAGGGGTGAGGTCGGGTCGGCATGCGGCGGGCCGCCGATCCGGCCCGCTCCGAATGCGGCCGCCGCGAACCCGATGCCGTCGCCGACCGCGCGCAACCGCTCGTTCGCACCCCCCACCTGGTCCAGCTGCTCCTGCAGCGGCCCGAGCCCCGTCGTGACGCGGATGTTCACCGCGTCGACCGCGTCCAGGAATTCGGCGATCCTCGGGAACGTCTGATCTCAGTCCCGCTGCGGTGGATAACCGGGCGGCGGGTACGAACCCGGCGGCTGGGCCGGATAGCCGGAGGGCTGCTGATACCCGGGTGCGCCCGAATAACCCGGTGGCGCTTGATAACCCGGGCCTGACTGCGCGCCCGGTCCGGGCTGATAACCTGGCCGCGGCTGCGCGCCAGGTGTGGGCTGATAACCCGGTTGCGGCTGCACGCCAGGTGTGGGCTGATAACCCGGTTGCGGCTGGGCACCGGGTGTGTGCTGGTAACCCGAAGGCTGTGCACCAGGTGTTGCGCTATGGCCGGATTGTGGCGGATACCCTTGACCAGCAGCGTAATTGGGCGTTGCCGGATGCCCGCTGGGCGAATACCCCTGTGCCGGTGAGTATCCACCCGCCGGATATCCCTGTGCGGGCGGATATGCCCCTGCCGCCGGATATCCCGGCTGATTCGCCCCCTGCCGATTCTGTTGTGCCAGTGCGTCTTCGTACGTGTCGGCGACCTCGACCAACCAGTGTTTCTTCGGCCGGAACCACGGATGGAACAGAATCCCGCCGAGCACCACGAACACCACACCAGCACCCGCGAGCTTCAGCCCACCGGACCGATCCGATGACGCCGCACAACTCTGATGCCCCGACCCCGTTGCCGCACAATGCGATCCGGACTTGACGAACAGATACCCACCGAAGCAGAGCAGCCCGACCCCGACAAGCACCATGATCCACGCCCAGAACAGCGTCCGCGCATTCTCCAACTTGTTCGAAAAGTTGAGCGCCGTTTTCCAAAACGCCATGAACATCCCCCCTCGGTCGTCCAACAAACCCTACCGCCGGTCAGCCTGCCACACGGCACCGACCACCGGAATCCGTTCGGCGGCATGCCGCGACCGTCAGCTGAGCGGAGTGCGCAACAACTCCCGACTTCGGCGCCGCGCATCACCGACCATCGCCGATGGGTCGACGACAAGCACGTCACTCACCACGCAATTCCCGCAAGGTCTCGACTGCGAAATCACCGGTGACATCCGACTCCGGATCTTTTGCTAGCGCCTTGCGAATCTCGGCGAAGGCCTCGGCCTTCTCGTCGGGAATCTCAACGCCCGCCCCGGGTCCTGGATCGCTGGCAAGTGCCTGCCGAACGGCGACGGTCGCGCCCGACTTCGGAGGGCGTCGCGCCATCGCGATGAATTCCTGCCACAGATATGCGGAGAGCGACATACCCGCTTCGGCGGCGCAGGTACGGAGTACCTCGACAACCTCTTCGGGTACGTCATCAATCCGGATCGTGGCCATAGCGCTTATATGTAGCGCTACGGCCACGCTTCGCGAGCGGTTAACTACATCGACGCGATCAGCCGGTCGACTCGTTCGTCCACCGAGCGGAACGGGTCCTTGCAGAGCACGGTGCGCTGGGCCTGGTCGTTCAGCTTGAGGTGGACCCAGTCGACGGTGAAGTCGCGGCCCGCCTCCTGGGCGGCGGTGATGAAGTCGCCGCGCAGTTTCGCCCTGGTGGTCTGCGGCGGGGTGTCCACCGCGGCGTCGACGGCCTCGTCCTCGGTGATCCGCTTGGCCAGCCCCTTGCGCTGCAGCAGGTCGAAGACGCCGCGGCCGCGCTTGATGTCGTGGTAGGCCAGATCGAGCTGGGCGATCTTGGGGTCGGCCAGCTCCATGTTGTAGCGGTCCTGGTAGCGCTGGAAGAGTTTGCGCTTGATCACCCAGTCGATCTCGGTGTCGACCTTGGCGAAGTCCTGACTCTCCACCGCGTCCAGCGTGCGACCCCACAGGTCGACGACCTGGTCGATCTGCGGATCGCGGTCGCGGTTGCGCAGGTGCTCGACGGCGCGGGCGTAGTACTCGCGCTGGATATCGAGGGCGCTGGCCTGCCTGCCGCCCGCCAACCGCACCGGACGGCGCCCGGTGAGATCGTGCGAAACCTCGCGAATGGCACGAATCGGATTGTCCAGCGCGAAATCTCGGAACGAGACGCCCGCCTCGATCATCTCCAGCACCAGGGCGGCGGTGCCGACCTTGAGCATGGTTGTGGTCTCGGACATATTCGAATCGCCGACGATGACATGCAGGCGGCGGTACTTCTCCGCGTCGGCGTGCGGCTCGTCGCGGGTGTTGATGATCGGCCGCGACCGCGTGGTCGCCGAGGAGACGCCCTCCCAGATGTGTTCGGCGCGCTGCGAGAGGCAGAAGGTGGCGGCCTTCGGCGTCTGCAACACCTTGCCTGCGCCGCAGATCAGCTGGCGGGTGACCAGGAACGGCAGCAGCACATCGGAGATCCGGGAGAACTCCCCGGCCCGCACGACGAGGAAGTTCTCGTGGCAGCCGTAGGAGTTGCCCGCCGAATCGGTGTTGTTCTTGAACAGGTAGATATCGCCGCCGATACCTTCCTCGGCGAGCCGCTGCTCGGCGTCGATGAGCAGCTCTTCCAGCACCCGCTCCCCCGCGCGGTCGTGGGTGACCAGCTGGTGCAGGCTGTCGCATTCGGCGGTGGCGTACTCCGGATGCGACCCGACGTCGAGGTAGAGCCGAGCACCGTTGCGGAGGAACACGTTCGAGCTACGGCCCCAGGACACGACCCGGCGGAAAAGGTACCGGGCTACCTCGTCGGGGGACAGCCGACGGTGACCGTGGAAGGTGCACGTGACACCGAATTCGGTCTCGATCCCCATGATTCGTCGCTGCACACTATCGACATTACAGCTATGTCGTACCGTCGCGTGGGGCTGCGGAGAACCGGGATGCATACGTCTTCGCAACGATTTGGGCGGTTTCGCCGATTCTGCCAAGACCCTGAGCCCATGGGGCCCTTGACACACCTCGGGCCCGCGATCACGGCCGACCGACCGGTTTCGCGGGCCCGGGATTGTGTTGTGCCGGTTGACTACTCCGCTTCGGCGTCCTCCGCCTTCGGCTTCGCCTTACCCTTGGCCGGGTTCAGCAACTGCTCCAACTGAGCGCTGGTGATCCGGCGGAAGGCCCGCCGCGGCCGCGCCTGCTCGAGCGTGGCCACCTCCAGCAGGCTCACCCCGATCACCCGCTTCTCCTTCTCCGGCCCCTCCGAGGCCCCGGCCTGTAGCGCCTTGACGGCGACGCCGACCGCACCGGCCAGGTCGAGACCCGATTTGTAGGAGGCCTTGAGCGCCGTCACGATGGGTTCGGTGGTGCCGCCCATCACGACGTAATCGCGCTCGTCGACGATCGAACCGTCGAAGGTGATCCGGTAGAGCACCGAACGCGGATCCTGCTCCGGATACCCCACCTCGGCGACGCAGATCTCCACCTCGTACGGCTTCATCTGGTCGCTGAAGATCGAGCCGAGCGCGGAGGCGTACGCGTTGGCCAGCGCCCGCCCCGTGACGTCGCGGCGGTCGAACTGGTAACCGCGCAGATCGGCCTGCAGAATGCCACCGCGGCGCAGGCTCTCGAACTCGTTGTACTTGCCGACCGCGGCGAAACCGACCCGGTCGTACAGCTCACTCACCTTGTGCAGCGTCGCGGACGGATTCTCCGCGACGAACAGCACGCCCTTGTCGTACACGAGCACCACGACACTGCGACCCCGAGCGATGCCCTTGCGCGCGAGCTCGGTCTTGTCGCGCACGATCTGCTCGGCCGACATGAAGTACGGCAGGGTCATGCGCCTGCACTCCCTTCCTCCGCGGCCTCGCGGTCCGCGACGATCGCGCGGGTGATCTCCGCGAGCTGGGCCTCGGTCACCTCGACCGCACCCTCCTCATCGATGACGATCGCCGTCGGATAGATCCCGCGAACCAGGTCGGGACCGCCGGTGGCGGTGTCGTCGTCGGCCGCGTCGAACAGGGCCTCCACCGCGATCCGGAGCGCACGCTCCTGATCAATTCCCTTGGCGTACAACTTCTTCAACGACGATTTGGCGAACGTCGAGCCGGAACCGACCGCGGCGTAACCGAATCGCTCCTCACTGCGGCCACCCACCACGTCGAACGAGACGATCCGGCCGGCCCGGTCCGGATCGGTCGCGTTCACGTCGTAGCCGACCAGGATCGGCACGACGGCCAGACCCTGCATGGCGATGGGCAGATTGTCCCGCACCATCTTCGACAGTTTGTTGGCCTTACCGTCGAAGGTCAGCGAAACACCCTCGATCTTCTCGTAGTGCTCCAACTCCACCGCGAAGATCCGCACCATCTCCACCGCCATGCCCGCGGTACCCGCGATCCCGGAGGCGGAGTAGGTGTCGGTGATGAACACCTTCTCGATATCCCGCTGCGCCAACAGGTTTCCCATGGTGGCGCGCCGGTCGCCCGCGATGAGCACGCCGCCGCGATAACTGATCGCGACGATCGTGGTGCCGTGCGGCGCGATATCCTTCACGGCCGCACCGTCCAACGCGCCGAACCTGCTGCCGGGCAACAGATCCGGCGCGTGCTCACGCAGATACTCGGAGAAGGATGAGAGGGCGTACCCCAAGTGGAGACGCGTGGGGTCACCTGCAGTCACTGGCCGCCCTTCTGAACATACGCGCGGACGAAGTCCTCGGCGTTCTCCTCGAGCACATCGTCGATCTCGTCGAGCAGGTCGTCGGTGTCCTCCGCCAGCTTTTCCCGGCGCTCCTGGCCCGCGGTCTCGACGCCGTCGAGGCCCTCATCGTCGTCGCCGCCCCCGGCGCGCTTGGTCTGCTCTTGTGCCATGGCAGCCGACCTCCTGTAGTCCTCATCATGATCGGAGCCCTAGCCGAGCACGACCCCGATCATGAGCAATGTCCGTGCTCGTACAACAACACTACCCAGCATGAACGACACCTTGTCGGATCTGTGTTGAATTTGCCGCGCAAGCGCGGCGGGTTCGCGGCCCTGGGAGTCTCGCGTCCGAGCGGTCGAGACTCGCGCCTGCAGCGCATGCACTTCGACCGCTCGGACGCGAGACGGCCGCGAACGTCGCTCGTAAGACTCGCTCCCGAGGGGTTGTGTTTGCGAGTTCATTGCCGCCCTTCAACGGGCGCCTAGGTCGTCAGCTGTTCGACCAACTGGGCGGCGGTGTCGACGCCGTCGAGCAGCTTGCCGACATGCGATTTGGTGCCGCGGCGGGGTTCCAGCGTCGGAATTCGGACCAGCGAATCGCCGCCGAGATCGAAAATCACCGAATCCCAGCTCGCCGCCGCGATATCGGCGCCGAAGCGGCGCAGGCATTCACCCCGGAAATAGGCCCTGGTGTCGGTGGGCGGATTGGTCATCGCGTCGAGCACCTGCTGCTCGGTGATCAGCCGCTTCATCGAACCGCGGGCCACCAGGCGGTTGTACAGGCCCTTCTCCAGGCGCACATCGGAGTACTGCAGATCCATCAGATGCAGTTTCGGGGCGGCCCAGCTCAGGCCCTCGCGCTGGCGCATACCCTCCAGCAGACGCAGTTTCGCGGGCCAGTCGAGCAGGTTCGCGCACTCCATCGGATCCCGCTCCAGCAGGTCCAGCACCATCGCCCAGTTGTCCAGGATGTCCTGTACGCGCGGATCGTCATTACCTTCGCGATCCATGAACTTGGCCACCCGCTCGTGGTAAAGCCGTTGCAGCGCAAGGCCGGTCAGCTCGCGGCCGTCGGCGAGCGCGACGGTGGCGCGCAGCGTCGGATCGTGACTGATCGCGTGCACCGCGGTGACCGGGCGGGCCAGTTGCAGATCGGACAGGTCCTCCCCCGCCTCGATCAGGTCGAGCACCAGCGCGGTGCTGCCGACCTTCAGATAGGTCGACATCTCGGCCAGGTTCGCATCGCCGATGATCACGTGCAGGCGGCGGTACTTGTCGGCGTCGGCGTGCGGTTCGTCGCGGGTGTTGATGATGCCGCGCTTGAGCGTGGTCTCCAGACCCACCTCGACCTCGACGTAGTCGGCGCGCTGGGACAGCTGGAATCCGGCGTGATCGCCCGACTGGCCGATGCCGACCCGGCCGGAACCGCAGATCACCTGCCGCGAGACGAAGAACGGGGTGAGCCCGACGATGATCTGGTTGAACGGGGTGTCGCGGCTCATCAGGTAGTTCTCATGGGTGCCGTAGGAGGCGCCCTTGCCGTCGACATTGTTCTTGTACAGCTGCAGCCGCGGCGCACCCGGCACGCTCGACGCGTGCCGTGCCGCCGCCTCCATGACGCGCTCGCCCGCCTTGTCCCAGATCACCGCGTCCAGCGGATCGGTCACCTCGGGGGCGGAGTATTCGGGGTGGGCGTGGTCGACGTACAGGCGGGCGCCGTTGGTGAGGATCATGTTGGCCGCGCCGACCTCGTCGGCGTCGATCACCGGGGCCGGGCCGTTCATCCGGCTCAGATCGAAACCGCGGGCATCGCGCAGCGGCGATTCCACCTCGTAATCCCACCGGGTCCGCTTCGCGCGCGGCACCCCCTCCGCGGCGGCGTAGGCGAGAACCGCTTGAGTGGAGGTGAGTATCGGATTGGCCGACGGCTCCGTCGGAGTGGAGATGCCGTACTCGACCTCGATACCGATGATGCGCTGCATACGTTCGAGCGTAGTGTGCGCGGCGCGCGATGCCGCCGCAAGCCCGCGCATATGGATTCGGCAATCATCCTCGCGGTGGTACTTCCGGAGGATACGGGTTCCGGTGCGCGGCCGAGATAGTCGACGGCATGACCGAATCGACCGTCTCCGTCCCCGGCGGGCACACGGGTGTCGCGCCCGCGAGCACGGGTGGCGTCGCGTCGCGCTTGGCGACGCTCGATGTGCTGCGCGGCATCGCGATACTCGGCACGCTCGGCACCAATATCTGGATCCTCGCCAACCCCGAGGGCATGATCGGATATCTGCACGACGTCGATCGATCCGCGCACGGTTGGATCTGGGTCGAGCGGGTGCTTCAGCAACTGGTCCAGGGCAAGTTCCTCGGACTGCTCACCATCATGTTCGGCATCGGCCTTGCCATCCAACAGAATTCGGCGCGCCGGGCCGGACGGCGCTGGCCGGGTAGCTACCCGTGGCGAGCCGGGCTGCTACTGCTCGACGGGCTGCTGAACTTCCTGTTCGTCGCCGAATTCGATGTGCTGATGGGCTACGCGGTGACCGGTCTGGTCGTCGCCTTCGTTCTCGCGAAAAGCGAACGGGCACAACGTCGCTGGCTGACGTGCGCGGCGGGCGTGCACGTCGCGATTCTGACCGTCATCGCGGCGGGCATGATACTCGCGCCACAGCAGTCGAAACCCGCCCAACCGTTGGACCCGAATCCCTATGCGGACGGCTCCTTCTGGGATCTCGTCGGCTTCCGATTGGCACACCTCGGCACCTTCCGGTTCGAGCCGGTATTCATCTTCGCCATGTCGATCGCGCTGTTCCTCACCGGCGCGTTCCTGTATCGCAATGGCGTGTTCCGCGTCGAGGGGTCGCGGATCCGCAAGCGGTTCATGGCGATCGGCTTCGGGATCGCGCTGCCCATCGACCTGCTCGTCGGCGTGTTGGTCGGCGGTGACGCGATGGCGTTCACCAGATACGGCACCGCGCCGTTCGTCTCGCTGGGGATTCTCGCGCTGGTCATCGAATTCTATCTGCGACGGCCGCGGGTCGGATTCGTCGGGCGCAGGCTCACCGAGGTCGGCCGGACCGCGCTCAGCTGCTACATCCTGCAGAACCTGGTCGCGTCGATCCTGTGCTACGGCTGGGGATTCGGGCTCGCGGCACGGGTATCCGACACCGCGCGAGTGCCTTTCACGATAGCGATCTATCTCGTCACCGCCGCGGTGATCGTGACGGGTGCGCATCTGTGGTTGCGGCGCTTCGAACGCGGGCCGGTCGAATGGGTGTGGAATGTGAGCTATCGGGCGCTGGCCCGGGAGCGCTGAACCCGCCGAGTCGAGCCGTGTCCGCGGCGGCTCGACTCGGCGCTGTTCGGCTGGCGAAACCGCCTCGGGGACAAGGTCGTTCGCTACTGTCCGCCGAGCGCCGGGCTCAGCGCGGTGCCGCCGCTCACATCGATCACGTCACCGGTGATCCAGCGGGCGGCGTCGGAGGCGAGGAAGGCGATCACGTCGGCGACATCGGCGGGCCGCCCGATCCGGCCGAGCGCGGTCATACCGCCCATCGCCGCGCGCATATCGTCATTCAGGACCGACGCCATGGTTTCCGTCTCGACCGGGCCGGGCGCCACCGAATTCACCGTGATGCCACGCGAACCGAGTTCCACCGCAAGGGTTTTCGTCATGACATCGATCGCGCCCTTGGTCATCGCATACGCCACCTGCGACGGCGCGGCCACCCGCGGCGCGATCGAGGAGATGTTCACCACGCGGCCGCCGTCACGCAGCAGCGGCACCGCCCGCTGGGTGACGAACAGCGGCGCGGACACATTCACCGCGAACAACCGGTCCACCTCGGCCGGGGTGAGCTGCCCGAGCGAGCCGCCGTTACCGCCACCGCCCGCGTTGTTCACCAGAATGTCCAGCCGCTGCCCGGACAGACCCGCCGCCAGCCCGTCGAACAGCGCATCGATGCCCTCGGGCGTGCCGAATTCGGCCCGCACCGCGAAGGCGCGACCACCGCCCGCCTGTATCTCGCCGACCGTCCGCGCCGCGGCCTCGGCATTACCGCCGTAATGCACGACAACCAGCGCGCCATCGGCGGCCAACCGCAGCGCGACAGCGCGCCCGATTCCGCGCGAGCCGCCGGTGACGAGAGCGGTTTTGCCGGTAAGCGTTGACATTTCGAACTCCTCTGCGATGGATGATCCGTTACGCGAACCACATTCATCGACAGCGCTCACCGAACACGCACCGTCCGCTCACCGGCGCTCACCGGCGCGTGCGCCGACAACGACGGCACATGGGGGCGAGAGTGCGACTACGGCGAACCGCGATGCGTATCCGCCCGACCTGGCACCAGCTCGCATGCAGGCGGCGCGATCTGTTTGAAAGGGGTAGCGCCACCCGCGGTACCGCCCGGAACTCGCCCACGAGCGGAGGTGTTTCCTCCGCCGACGCACATCCCGCAGCGGCGCGCGGAACCCGCCCGCAAGCCGACCTGTTCATCGGCCAGCGCACATCCCACGGCAGCGCGCGGAACCCGCCCACAAGCCGACCTGTTCATCGGCCAGCGCACATCCCACGGCAGCGCGCGGAACCCGCCCACAAGCCGACCTGTTCATCGGCCAGCGCACATCCCACGGCAGCGCGCGGAACCCGCCCACAAGCCGACCTGTTCATCGGCCAGCGCACATCCCACGGCAGCGCGCGGAACCCGACCACAAGCCGAGGTGTTCGTTCGCCAACGCGTATCTCGCGGCAGAGCGCGGCTCGCCCACGCCGACCTGTTCATCGGCCAACGCGCATCCCTCGGCACAGCCCGGAACTCGCCCACGCGCCGACGTGTCATTCGCCAACGCGCTCCCTCGGCAGCGCGCGGATCTCGACCACAAGCCGAGACTGTTTGCTTGGCTCGCGTATCGGGTGTGATGGGTTCGGGGCGACCACTGGATGCCTGGCTGGGTGGGTCGAGTGCATACTCGTGCGCGTGTGCGTTGCCGGTCCGATGGGAAGTTGACGTGTTCGGGGTTCTCGGTGCCGTGCTGGTGATGCGGTCGGACGGGTCTGCGGTGGCGGTGGGTGGGCCGCAGGTGCGGGCGTTGTTGGCGATGTTGGCGCTGGAGGCCGGGCGCACGGTCGGCCGGGACGCGTTGATAGACGGGTTGTACGGGGTGGATGTCCCTGCGGACGCGGGGCATGCGTTGCAGTCGCAGGTTTCCCGGCTGCGGCGGGTGCTGCGGGACCATGCGGTGGAGGTGGTTTCGGCGGGCGGCGGATATCGGCTGGCGTTGGATCCCGATGCGGTGGACGCGCATCGGTTCGCCCGCCTCGCCGCCGACGGTCGGCGCGCGCTGGCGGCCGGTGACGCGACCGGTGCGGCCGCCCTGCTGGACGAGGCGCTCGCGCTGTGGCGCGGTCCGGCGCTGGCCGACGTCCGGGATATGCCCTTCGCCGACGTGCAGGTCACCCGGCTCTCCGAGGCGAAGCTCACCGCGCAGGAGGACAGGGCCGCGGCCGCGCTGGCGCTCGGCGAGGCCGGGCGGGTCATCGATGATTTCACCGAAATCGTTGCCGCCCAACCACTTCGGGAACGTGCACGAGCCCTGCTCGTCCGCGCGCTGGCCACCGATGGCCGACAGGCCGACGCGCTGGCGGTCTTCGAGGCGGGCCGGGAACTGCTCGCGACGGAGCTCGGCGCGGATCCGGGCCCGGAATTGGCCGCTGCCCATCTCGAGGTGCTGCGCGGCGAATCGGCCGTACCGGCGCGCAGCCGGACACTGCCCGCCCAGCTGACCGAAATAATCGGCCGCGATGACGAATTATCGCGCTTGGCAACGGTATTCGGCAGAACAAGACTGGTCACCCTGACCGGACCGGGCGGTACCGGCAAGACCCGGCTCGCCATCGCGGCGGCCGAGCGGAGCACCGGCGACGTGTGTTTCGTCGATCTCACCGTCGTGGCCGCGGATGATCAGGTCGTGCACGCGGTCGCGACCGCGGCGGGCGTCCGGGCCGCGGCCGCCGATATCGAAACCAGGCTCACGGCAACCCTTTCCGGCCGCGCCGTACTGCTCGTCCTGGACAACTGTGAGCACATCGTCGCCGCCGTCGCCGCGTTGACGCACCGGCTGCTCACCGCCTGCCCCGGCCTCCGGGTGCTGGCCACCAGCCGGGAGGCGCTCGGCATCACCGGCGAATTACTGTTCCCCGTAGGACAATTGGACGTCGGGGTCGCGGACGATGACCCGGACACCGCCGCGCGACGTTCGGCGGTGGCGCTCTTCGCCGAACGCGCGTCGGCCGCCAGTCCCGGTTTCACCCTCGACTCGATGACGGTCGCCGCCGTGCGACGCATCTGTACCGCACTCGACGGACTGCCGCTGGCCATCGAACTCGCCGCCGCCCGCCTGCGCGCGCTGTCGCTGGACGAGATCGAGGCGCGACTCACCGATCGCTTCCGGCTGCTTTCCCGCGGCGGCCGTACCGCCGCGCCCCGGCACCGCACCCTGCGCGGCGTCGTCGAATGGAGTTGGGAGCTCTTGGATTCCGCCGAGCGCACGCTCGCCCGGCGGCTGACCGTATTCGCGGGCGGCTGCACATTGGCCGATGCCGAACAGATCTGTGCCGTACCGGATACCGACGATCTGCTCACCGGCCTGGTGGAGAAATCCCTCGTCGAAGCGACCGACGGCCGCTATCGCATGCTGGAGACGATTCGCGAATTCGGTGCCGAGCAGCTCACCGCCTCGGGTGAACTGGAACGCTTCCAGCGCGCCCACGCAACGCATTTCGCGCGGCTGGCGGCCGTGACCGATCCGCTGCTGCGCGGCGCGGATCAGCTCCCCGCGCTTGCCAGGCTCACCGCCGAACACGGCAATCTGCTCGCGGCGCTGCGCTGGTGCGCCGACAACGATCCGGAGCTCGGCGGGCGACTGGCACCGGATCTGTCCTGGTATCTGTGGCTGCGCGGCCTGCGCTCGGCGGCGGCCGGACCGGCCGCCCGCATCGCCGCCACCCTGGCGAACAGCGAAACCGACTTCCCCGCAGCCGAATACGCGCTGTGCGTCACGATGGCCGCCGCGGGCGGTGCGGCGGGTCCGGCCGAACTCGCTCATGCGACGCGCGCCCTGCTGGCCGCGAAACGCCCACTGCGCCTGCCACATACCGTGCTGATGCTCGCCATGGTCACCGGATCGATCGTCGATCCCGATGGTGATCCCGACGCCCAGCGCGACCTTTTCGACACCGATCCCTGGTCACAGGGCCTGCTGCGGCTCGGCACCGGCCTGCGTCACCAGTTCCTCGGCGACGAAGCGGCCGCACGCGCCGAATTCACCACGGCCCTGGCGGAATTCCGGACCGTGGGCGATCGCTGGGGTATCGCCTCGACTCTGGACAAACTTTCGGCGTCGGCCCAGCGCGACGGCGCGCTGGCGGAAAGCCTGGCGCTGGCCGACGAGGCCATCGCGCTCGCGGAACAGCTGGGCACCGTGGAGGATTCGGCCGATCTGCTGATCCGCCGCGCCGACGCCCGCACCGCCGCCGGCGATTTCCCCGCGGCCCGTGCGGATTACGAGCGGGCGGGCCGCGCCGCCCACGCGGTCGGCTCGGCCGAGATGTTCGCCGACGCCCAGCGTGGTCTCGGCGACCTGGCCCGGCAACTCGGCGAATTCGATACCGCCCGCGCGTGCTACGCGGCGGCGCTCACCGGCTGCACGGCCGACTCGATACCGGCCGCCGAGGTGCGCGCGAAGGTGGCGAACGGCATGGCCGCACTGGCCGCGAATACCGCGCAACCGCAGGGTGATTCATAACGCCGGGCGGTATCGCGGCAGGCCCCCGACCGATCGCCGGTCTGTCGCCGAGTAGAGCGGGATTCGAACACGAGTAGACCGCTACTCGTGTCCTTACGGCGCGTCTGTCCGATCCTCGGTACGCGTCACCGGGTTTCGGGTGGGCGCACAGGTGATCGGGAGGTGCGCCATGCCGGGTCCGGCGCGTGCGATGAGTTGTGCCGCGGCATACGCGCGGCTACGGAAGCTGGCGAACGAACAGGTAATTCGTCTTGCCGAACCGTCGACGGCGAACAGGGTGCTACTGGACGGTCTCGGCCCGCACACACCCGGGATCATCGCGGGTGTCCGGTTGCACGACACCGCGGGCGCACCCTACCGGCCTGGTCTCCTCGACCCACGAAACGCATTGGCGCTCATCAGGTTCACCGAATTCCTCCGGGACAATTTCGGCGTCACCGAACTGCTGCTCGACGCCGGCGGTCACTGCGCGGCGCTGCGCGAGAGCCACCGCACCGGCCGCGCGATCGATGTCGCGGGTGTCGTCATGCTCGTCGGTGAGGTGCGCCGCCGGATCACGGTGGCTGACCACTGGGGTGGCGTCGCCACCGCCGCAACCCCGGGCGGCGACTGGCCCGCGCACGCCGGGCCATCGCTGCGCTACCGCCTGGACGAACCGGACGCGCATCCGCTCGGCGATCCGGACGGCGATATGTTCGTCGCCGACTTCTTCCGCAGCGTCTACGATTTCGCGGCCGGTGAGTGGCAGGACCGCTCGACCGGACCCGATCCGGCGGGCCCGCCGACCGCCATCGGCGAACCGAGCCTCATCCGGCATCCGGATCATCCCGGATGCCCGGTGGCGCCGCACCGGCGCAGGCGCTACCGGACACATCTGCATCTACAGATCGGCGGTACCGAATAGCAACCGCCACACCGATTCGATCTCGAGCCCGGCCACCCGTCCTTCGATTCGATCGCATCCATCGACCGGCGAATGCGGGTGGTGCTGGAAGCCACCAGTTCCAACGGCCCATGATCTGCATCAATGCGGGCACCAGAACGAGCCGGATCAGCGTCGCGTCGACGATCAAAGCCGTTGCGACGGCGAATCCGAGTTCCCGCAGGCCGTTCATTCGCGACGCCAGCAGGCTGCCGTACCCGACCGCGAGAATCACCGCGGCAAGCGAAATCGGGCGCGCCGTACTCTGCAGGCCGGTGGCGACCGCACGGCGATTGTCCCCTGTCGCCAGGTATTCCTCCTGTATCCGACGCACGAGGAACAACTCGTAATCCGTGGACAACGCGAACAGCAGGACGAACACGATCAGCGGCACCTGGGGCCAGATCACCGCCGGGCCGGCCGCGGAATCGCCGCCGTGGCGCTGGAATACCAACACGACGAGCCCATACGCCGTCCCGGTGGCGAGCAGGCTCATCAATATCGCCTTCAGCGGGAGTAGCAGGCTGCGGAGCATGACAAGCAGGAGGGCGAACATCAGGGCCAGCACACAGCCGACCACCCACCACAGCTTGACCGCCGTCTCGCCGAGGATGTCCGCCGCGGTTCCGCCTGGCCCGCCGACCAGCGCGGAGACACCGGGCGGTATGGCACCCGGCACGATCTGTGTGCGGATCCGCTGCACCAACCGCGTCACCGTGGTCGAGTCGACGACGTGGCCGGGCAGGACGAGGATGGCGGTGAGGTCGACACCGTTGTCGAGGGAGGTAACGGCGGCGACATCCGGATCCGCACGCAGGGCCGCCTCGAGTGGTCGACTGTCCACTTCGGTGCCGTCAGCCGGCCGTTCCAGTAGAACGGCCACCGCGGCCCGCATGCCCGGCAGTTCGTGTTCCGCGATGGTGAGACCGGCGGCGAATGGCGTGTCCGCCATCGCCCGACGTTCGGGGTCGGTACCTATCGTCATATCGGTCATCGGGATTGCCGCACACAGCAATCCGACGGTGACAGCGATGGTGTACGGCCATGGGTGTCGCATGAGGTGCTCGACCCAGCGAGTCAGCCATTCCACCCGTGCGGTAGGGCCGGTCGGCGGGGTTCGCCACGCCAGCCACGGCGTCAGCGACACCAGAACAGCCGGCAGCAATGTGACCGAGGCAGCCATCACCACGACGACCACCGCCATGGTTCCGATCGCCGCCTGAATGAATACGTGCCAGCGAACGAGGAACAGGGCCATGGACGCCAAGATCAAGATCAGTCCCGAATACAGCACCGTGCGGCCGGTCGTGGACAACGCGGCACTGATCGCCCGTTCCGGCGCCGCTCCGGCCGCCAACTCCTCCCGGTAGCGGTTCATCACGAACAATGCGTAGTCGATGCCGATACCCAATCCGATCGCATTGATCCCGACGAGCAGCATGCCGTCAACCGTGAAAATCCGGGTCAGTAGGGCGAATACACCGAGGGTTACCAGCGTCGACGCAGCGGCGATCAGTACCGGCACCAATGCCGCGACCGGTTTTCGCAGACCCCACCACAGCACTGCGATCGCGAGCGGTACCGCGACGAGTTCGATATGCCGCAGATCCGTGACCTCGACCTGCTGGGCCTGGTGACCGAATACGGATGGTCCGACCAGATATGCACGGACCGCACCGCCGGATACCGCCTGCGTCGCGCGGTCGACGGCGGTCTGCAACACCGGCGCGCTTTTCTGACGGTGCCGATCGTCGCCGGAGAAGCCCACCAACAGATATGCCGTGTGCTCGTCGTGCAATAGCGGCCGCAGTGGTTCTAATGTGTCGGGCAACGCCAATGGCTGGTCGGGGTCACCCGCCACCGGTAGCAGGAGGACCCCGGAGACTCCCTTTTCGTGTCCCAGTGCCGCCATGCCGGCATCGATCGCCGCTCGAAATGCCGGGTCCGCTGTCCGGCGATCGGAGGAATGCAACACCGCGATGGAAGGTTCGTCGCCTAGTGTCGGCAGACGCTCCGCCAGAATCCGGCTCACCCGTTGGGATTCCGAGCCCGACACCTCGATCGGCGGAGCCAGGATCGATCCCAGTAGGTGCGGCAGTCCGATCAGCCCGGCAATCGTCGCGATCAGCCATCCCAGGTAGACCCGGCGTCGGTATCGGACCATGGTTACCGCCAGCCACGGCAGCATGCCCCCGGAGCGCGTTGGGCCGCTTGTTCTCTCGGTGCCGCTCGTCCGCATGCCGGTCACAGCGTCTGCTCATATCGCTCGATTCGCCGTTGTGAATCGGCGATGATTTCACTCAGGGACACGACCGTTCGCTATTTCGGCTCGACGACGTGAACATCGCCTTTCACCGTGAAAGTGCCGGTCGGGAGATTTCCTCTGTCGCATGACTTCATAATCACAGCGGTGGTGGTGGTCCCACTGACAGTGAGGGCATCCGATTTGTGCTTGCTGTCCGGGGTAAGTTTTATTGTCGCCTCGAACTTCGCCGGCTTTGTCGGCCTACCCGCACCGAGCGGAATGGTGATCCTGATGTTCCCCGTGGAGATCTTGTCTTCGCCACCACTCGCTTCTTGTTCTTTCCCTTCGATGCCGGACGACTCGATCACACAGGTATTACCGGACTCGGTGAACTTCAATGTTGTTGCATCACCTATGTCCGTGCCCGGCACATTACACCTTTTGTCATCTTCGGCAGGAACATGGAGATCGCCCTCCCCTGCGGTAGCGTTGACTTGTCCGCTATCCTTCGCGATCACGACTTTACCGTTGACACCGTTACAGTCGAACTCGCTTGCCGAGGAGTCGTTATCCGAGTCCGCCAATGTGTCCTGGGCGTTGAGAACGCTGTATCCGAAAGCGGCCGCGCTCAACAGTCCTGCGGTAAGAAAAGCCGACCAACCCATTCCCTTTCGGCATCGCATCGAACTCACCGGCTCTCGCTTTTCCGATCGTCCTATTTTCACAGGAATCCCTTCGTATGGTTTTTCGAACGAATCATTTCTGCTCGGCAACAACCGACTTCGCATCATGTTCGGTACGGCGCCGCCCGGGGATGGGTGGATCCTGGTCGGTGGCTCAGGAAGGCCACCGACCGGATAGCGGCGTGATCAGTCGATCGGGATCGCTGTGGTGCTGACGACGAAGAGTACCGAAGGTATTGTCGCCGAACGTATTCCGTGTGACCGACGGGCGCCGGATCGGCGAAAGCGAGCCGCGCCGGCGGGCACGTAGGTTAGCATCTGCACTTCGAATCTCCCCCAAGATCGCGAGGTGTCGTGACGTTGGCAGGGCAGTCTTTATCCGCGTTCGATCGAGCTTTTCTCTGGTATGAGCGCACTCATCCGCGGGCGAATCCGGGGATCGGGGCGCTGGGACTCTTCGACGGCGCGGCGCCGTCGCTGGATGACGTGATCAAATGGGTGGACGCGTGTCTGGATGTGGTGCCGCGACTGCGGTGCCGGTTGGTGCACGACCGACGCCATCCGACCGGACTGATCCCGATGCCCATTGATCTCACTGCGCTGGTACGGGAATCGGTTGCCCCGGCCGACTCGGGTGAAGCGGGTCTGCGCGCGACGATCAACGGTCTGCTGGCCGAGCGCTTCACGCCGGACCTGCCACCCTGGCGGCTGTGGCTCATTCACGGCCACGCGCCAGGTGAGTTCGCCACTTTGTTCGTGGCCCACCATGCGATATGCGACGGACAATCGTTGATTGCGATCATTCGAACCTTCGGTGCGGCCGCGGGGACGCCGATGACACACGGAGACGGCGAGACCGCCGGTCCGGTGCCTCCGGGGCGGATTGTCGGGCCGAGCCCACTGGCCGTTGTTCGCGGTGCCGCGAGCGCGATGAGCAGCCTACTTCCTCCGGCGGCCCGGCTCGGGCCGCCGGCGCTCCACGGAAACCGTGACTATCACTGGGCATTCACTCCCGCCGACACCCTCCGGAAAATCGCGGATGGCTACGTCGTGACAGTGAACGACATCCTGCTGGCCACGCTGAGTGGTGTGCTGCGGGACTGGCGCGGATCGCCGTGGCACGACCTGTCGCGGCGCGGGCGGCGGCTGTGGTGCCTGATGCCGATGAGCGCACGCGACGATGTGGAGTTGAGCCGGATCGGCAACCGCGTGAGTTTCGTGCGGGTCGCCCTTCCCTGCGGGGAGCCCGACCCGGTCCGGCGTATCCGGCTCATCGCCGCCCAGACCGCGAAGGCCAAGGCGGGAGGGCGACGTGCGGCAGGAGCCGCTTTCGGTCGCGGGGCGCCCACATGGCTGGCGAGAGCGATCGTCAAGATAATCATGAGCCCCCGTTTCGCACATGTCGTGGCCGCCAATGTAGGGGTGGGATTCGACGGAACGGTGTCGCTCGGCGGGCGACCGATGCGGGCATTGGCGCCGGTGATGGGATTACCAGCCGGGCGCCCGTTGCAGGTGGCTTTCGTTACCTGTCAAAACGACCTCGCCGCCGGTCTGGTCGCCGACGCTCGGATAGCCGGCACGGAAGAGTTGCCATCGCTTTGGGGTCGGGCGGTGGATGAGTTGGAACTAGCGCTGTAAGCGCGGCGACGAAGGGGGATGAAGCAACCTATGGGTCGCAAGCCGGGCACTGTACCGCCCGAATTCGCCGAATTGATTCCGGACGATCAACGGCTATTGGCGTCGTGTTTCGATAATTATCATTCGGTAGGTGGCGGGCTATTCGCTATCGGATCCGAAGTGGAGCGCATCGACCACCTCTCCAGCACCGGTATGGATTATTCCGACGGTAAGCTCTATCGCTGCCTGTGGAGTACGGATGGAAATCCGGCCGAACTCGTCGCCTATGACCATATCGGCGTGCTGAACTATCGACGGCTGGACAACATCTCCATGCCGCACGATGTCATGTCCATCGATGGCCGAATATTGATCGCCGCCACCATACAGAACCAGGTGCAGTGGATCGCCGCGGACGGCAGTGTCGTCCGGTGCTGGACGGCGCCCGGCGAAGTGGACAGCTGGCATCTCAACAGCCTCGCCACCTTCGACGGCGGAATCGCCGTGTGCGCCTTCGGCCGCTACGAACATCGCCGCGGCTGGCAGGCGGCGGGAAAACCGGCGAACGGATGTGTCATCGACCTCGAATCCGGTCGGCAATTACTCGGCGGTCTGCACGCGCCACACAATCCCTATTTCCTCGGCACGTCCTGGCTGGTCTGCAATTCCGCCGCGGGTGAGATCATCGAGGTCGGCCATGCGACCGGCGAAGTGCTGCGGCGACAATCGCTACCGGGCTGGCCGAGGGGCCTGCTGGTGACCGAGCGGCACCTATTCGTCGGCCTGAGCGCCGACCGGCACGCCGCCGGTTCCAAGGGAACCGCGAGCGTCGTCGCCATCGACAGGGAAACCCTGAGGCCGATCGCCCGAGCGGACTGTCCGGCACGGGAGATCTACGCGCTGTCCATGGTTCCGGAAACTCTGCTCGACGGCCTACGGCGTGGGTTCGCGACGAACGCGACCAGGGTGCACGAACAAGGGCAGTGGGCGATGTTCGATGGGTTGGGGATCGAGCCTCGTCGGCTCTGGGCGGTCGGCGAGCTCGTCAGCCCCGAGGAGCAGGGCGTCCATATAGTCGTCGACGCACCCCCGGTGAACCCCTTCCCGGCGGGCGTTCTGCTGTCGCTGCACTGCACGATCACGAATATCGGAACCGCGATACTGACGCCGGCGCCACCGCATCCAACGAAGATCATCCACCGCTGGTACGACGCGAACGGCGACATCGTTCCCACCGAGGAGATCACCGCGGCCCTCGGCGCGAGCCTGCCACCCGGATCGATGTTGACCGTTCCGGTTCGAGCCCGTGCGCCCCGGAACCCCGGATGCTATCGACTGCGGATCACCGCTGCCCAGGACGGCGGCCAGAGTTTCGATGAAACCGGCAGATCGAATTATCTCGATCTCGATGTGACAATATGCGGGAACAACACCCGCGGCACCGACTCCACACCACGCGCGGCCACCAACGGCTGCTACAGCGAAACCCGCAGCAGCACAGTAAAATCGGTGCACAATGTCACCGAAAGTGTGCTAGAGCCAACGTTTTTCGCCGGACCGGCCGACCGGTCTCGGGCCGCCGCACCGCGACCCGATACGGTCGAGTCGTGAGCGAGCGAACCATAGGCACAGCAGCATTGCTAGCGACGGAGCCGAGCGCCGGCGAGGCGCGGTCGTGAGCTACGCCGAGCGATATCCGCTGCTGCACCGGCCGACCCATTGGGTATGGGGCAATCTCGACGTCCAATTCTCCACCGACCCACCGCCCGACGAGTTGGTCACCAACGTGCACGCGGTGTGCTTCACCGGCGCCGAGGTGGTGCTGTGCCGCGACGACCGCGACCGCTGGCTGCTGCCCGGCGGCACCCGCGAACAGCACGAATCCATCGAGGATTGCCTCGCCAGGGAACTGCTGGAGGAGGCGGGCGCCCGGCCGACGGGTCCGCCGACCTGGCTGGGCGCCCATTACGCCACCGCCAAAGACCCTGTGCCGTACCGGGATTGGCATCCGCACCCGAACAAGGCCTGGCTGTGGGTCGCGGTCGACGTCGCGCTCACCGCGACGCCGACCAATCCGCCCGACGCCGAACAGATCGTCGAGGTGCGCGCCTTCCCGCTGGACGCGGCGCTGCGCTTCGCCCGCACCGACGGCGACTACCTACCCGAACTGGTCGCACTCGCCGCCGAACTGCACCGGCACTGAATCGTCTTGGCTAGCAGACGAATTCGGTGGCCAGCTCCGCCTCCGGCGCGATGGTGCCCGACCGGGCCAGATGCGCCATCAGATACGGAATCGCCACGTCCACCGCGGATTTCGGGCTGATCCGCGGATGCACGTTCACCTCGAAAACCACACCGCCGCTCTCCGGGGCGAGGTCGACACCGGCGAACGGCAGGCCGAGCGCCTCGGTGGCGGCAATGCCCAATTCGGCGACGCCGGGCGGCAGATCGTGCAGCGGGACGGCCGTCGACACCGCGCCGCGCGCGACATTGCACGGTGCGTCCGGGTCGAGCTGGACGTGTTCGGCCGCGCGCAGCACCCGGCCCTCCAGCACGACCACCCGGTACTGGTGGCGATGGCCTGCCGCGTCGAAATTGCCTGCGTCCCTGGAGATCAGCCAATCCTGACCGAACCGGTCGTAGAATCCGGCCACCTCGTCGAGCTGGTCGTAACTGGTGACGTGGAAGACGTCCTCACCACAGGTGCCGGTGGTGGGCCGGGCCCAGACGTCGCCGCCGAGCCGCTCGAACGCGGCGACCATGCCGCCGGGTCCGGCGTCGCGGGAGCCGACCGATTCCATCTGCCCGACACCGGCGGCGGCGAGCCGCTCCACGGTGAGGTGCTTGTCGGTGGCGATCTGCCACGCCTCGACATCGGTGCCGAGCGAACGGGCACCGAACCGGCGCAGCTGATGCTGGAACGGCGCGAGCCCGGCCCGCAGCTCGGGCGCGATCTCGTAGACGACGACCGCCGACGCTGTGATGGCGAGGTTTTCGGACGGCACCTCCAGGCGCAGCATGCCGTCGAGCAATCGGACCCGGCCACCGCCGCCGGTCATGAAATATCGGGCGTCGATCAGCCGCGGCGGGCGTCCGGTGAGCGATTCGGCCGCTCCCGCAAGCACGTTCCTGCTGCCTTCCGTCGAACTGTGATCGGCGACCACGACCAACTCATCGACTTCCACACGAACCCCTTGTCAGCTGAGATGACGGTGATTCCGCACAGGTCGATGCGGAACCATGGCTTGGCCGTCCGGAAGAGCCGGCGGCCGAAATCGTTTTTTTCCTCGGATCGCGACGGGGTCAGCCCGCCGCGACGGTACTGCTTTCGCGCATGGCCCAGCAGACGGGCAGGACGAATTGTCGCGTCAATGCCCGGATCGGGTGGGGCACAACAGGATACGACGCAGACATCGGGCCGGGAACCGGCCCGGGCGCGAACGCGGAACCACTGCACTCGACGGTGCGTCCGGAATTTCCGCCCCCGCTGACCATCGACGCTGCGAGCCACCGTGCCCTGTATGCGGTCATTGCCCGGACTCCCTCCGTAACTGGGGCGAGTCCTCCCGCCGCACCGGGACTATACAGGTCGCGGCGACGTTGAGCGTCATATCAATACGCTACGGGGTTAAGACACGGTTAACCCTAGGAACTGTGGATCTCCGCTGGCTCCAACGGGTATGGCGGCACGCCGATGCCGACGATGCGCAGATTCCCCCACGGATCCCGTTCCTGCAGGCGGGCCGGGGTCGCGGCGCCGCCGGGAATGGTGAGAAATACTTCGGACCGACCCGGATCGGGCAAATCGGAACTCGTAGTCGCGGATATCCGTCCGTACCAGTGGTATAGGCCGTCGGTCGGGTCCGGGTGACCGCTCAGCGCCACCTCCACCGGCAGCACCGAACCCGGTGCGTCGAGCAGCGCCGGGCCCGCGTATTCGTGCGCGGGTTCCCGGTCGGCGGGCACGGTGAGTTCGTAGTGGTTCGGGTCGAATCGACGCATGGTGCGCAGGTAGGACCCGCTGGATCCGGGCCAGGCCGTCAGGCCGCGCCCCTGCTCGTCCTGGAACCGGTCGCCCGAATTGTGAAACCCGTCCGCGGATTTCGCCCGCATCCGCCGGTTGAATTCGTGCTGGGTCGCGGCGCGCACCTCCATCCGGGTGCTCCCGGTCAGCCGCATCCGTTCGATGCATCGGCGGATATAGCGGGCCTGCGCCTCGATCACGAAAAGGCCGGATCGGCGCCCGGCACCGCAATTCGGGCCGGTGATCAGGAAAAGATTGGGGAATCCGTGCACGGCGACGCCGAGAAACCCTTCCGGGCCATCGCGCCACACCTGTTGAATGGTCAGCCCATTCGCGCCGACGAGATGCCGATCGGCGAATCGGTCGGTGATCCCGAATACGGTTCCGTAGACGATGGCGTCGAATTCCCGCTCCCGGCCGTCGGCGGTGGCGATACCCGATTCGGTTATCCGCATGATCGGATCCGTAACCAATTCGGCATTATCGTGTCGCGCAATCGGATCATATTTTCCGGATATCCACCGGGAGAGCCGCCGCACACCGGGGCCGTGTTCGAACAGCCTGTGCCACAACGACTTCGGTGCAGCAGGCTGGAATATCGCCACGCGCACAGCCTGTTTCGCCAGCTCCGGCAGGAATTCCAGCGCACCGCTCCCGACGACCGCCACCCGCTTGCCGACACAGTCGATGCCGTCGTTCCAGCGCGCGGCGTGAAAGCTGGTGCCGCGGAAGGAATATCGGCCCGGAAATGCCGGAAACGCGGGCTCGAACCCCGATCCGGGCGCCAGCACGACCACTCGCGGGCGCCACAGCGAGTTTTCGGCGGTGCGCACCGACCACCGGTCCTCGGCGTCGTCGAAGTCGAGTGCGACCACCTCCGACCGGAATCGGATATGCCGCAGGATGTCGTACTTGTCCGCCGTGCGCGGCGCGGGATCGTCGCCCTGCTCCAGGATCACGAAGTCGTCGATACCGGCCCGGCGCAGCTCGACCGCCATCCCGATACCGCCGAAACCCGCTCCGACAACCAGGATTTCGGGCTCTCCCCCGCTCATGCCCACAGGCCCCTGCGCCGCCAGACCCACTTGCCTACCGGCCCGATCAGCCCCTGCTTGTCGAGGAACTGACCGAGGTTGGCGGCGCCGACGCCCAAGGCGCGCTTGGCGAACGGATTCTGGACGGCGATCCGGCGGGCGGCCCTGCCGTCCAGCCCGGCGCGGGTGTACATGTGCCGGTTGGTCATCAGATAGACGAACAGCGGAGCCGCAACGGCCACACAGAGTTTCGTGTACGCCAGCTCGGCCCGCGACATGGTGGGCACCCGCCGGGCCAGCGCGTCGCGGGCGAAGCCGATATGCCGCGCCTCCTCGGTGACGTGGATGCGCATGGCGCGAGATACCAAGGGCTGCAACTGCGGATCGTCGAGCGTCCGGCGCTGCAGCGCGTCGAAGATCTCCTCGCCGACCAGCGCACCGACCCAGGTCATCGAACCGCGCAGGAACAGCGGCAGCACACCGATCGCGAGCCTGCCGCCGCGGCGCGGCCAGTACGGGCGGGCCTCGATGCGATCGATCAGCTTGCCGAACATCATCATGTGCCGGCATTCGTCACCCATTTCGGTGAGCGTGTAGTGCGAATGCCTGGTGGTCGGATCGCCGGCGAGCAGTTCGCGCAGCAGCAGGCGGTTCAGCAGATTCTCGAACCAGATGCCGATGGACAGCACGTTGGCCAGCTCCTGGCGGGACAGCTCGCGCCGCTGCTGCGGGGTCATCGCCTCCCACAGTTCGGTGCCGTACAGCGAGACCACCTCGGCGGGCAGGAACAGTTTGTCCGGATCCAGCGGCGCGTCCCAGTCCATATCGACGACCGGGTCGTACGACTTCTTCACCGATCCGGCGAGTAGTCGCTGCGCGAAGGATTCCTGCGCGATGGTTGCGGCGGCTTCGTTGCCCATGGCCAGCTCTCCGACTCTCGAATAACCGATACAAGCTGTTACAGACAGATTAGTGATACACACTGTACCGGTCAATAGCTGGGCGAGTATCGTGATTCCTGTGACCACGACCAGCGAAAAGCCCGGTACCGACGGCCGCGCCGCCCGCTGGACCGGGCACAAGGCGCGCAGGCGCGGCGAGGTCATCGACGCCGCGATCACCGCCATCGAGACCGGGGGCGTCGGGGTCTCGGTGCAGCAGATCGCCGAGCAGCTGCGGCTGCCGCGCACCGTGGTCTACCGGCATTTCGACGGCCGCCCCGATCTCGACGAGCAGATCCGCCGCCGCATCCTGGAATCGCTGCTGGCCGAGCTGATGCCGACGCTGCACCCCGGCGGCACCGTGCGCGATGCGGTGCGCGGTGCCGTCGGCACCTACGTGCGCTGGGTCGCGGAACATCCGAACCTGCATCGGTTCCTCGGAAATGCCGCGCCCCAAGGGGATTCGAACGACCCCATAGCCGGGGCCAAGGATCGCATCGGCACGCGCCTGGCCGACCTGTTCGCGGTCGCGCTCGCCCGCTCCGGCATCGATCCGGCCCGCGCCCGCCCGATGGCCTTCGGCATCATCGGCTTCGTCGACGGCGTGGTGAACGACTGGCGCGCCGATGCCGATCCGGTGCTGACCTCCGATCAGATCGAAGGCATCCTCACCGAATCCGTACTGGCACTCTTCGAGGGCAACGCCCGCAGCCTCGGCGTACCGCTGGACCGCGACACGATCGTCGGAGACCTGCTGCGCCCCCGCGAATCGACCTACACGTCGAAGTAGAGTTCGAACTCGTAAGGGTGTGGGCGGACGTTGATTTCGGCGATTTCGGTGTCGCGCTTGAGCCGGATCCAGGTCTCGATCAGATCCTCGGTGAAGACATTGCCCTCGGTCAGGTAGTCGTGGTCGGCCTCCAGCCGGGCGATCACCGATTCCAGGCTCGCCGGGGTCTGGGTCACCTCGGCGGACTCCTCCGGGCTGAGCTCGTAGAGATCCTTGTCGATGGGCTGGGCGGGTTCGATCTTGTTCTTGATACCGTCCAGCCCGGCCATCATCATCGCCGCGAAGGACAGATACGGATTACCCGACGAATCCGGGCAGCGGAACTCCAACCGCTTGGCCCGCGGATTCGTGCCGGTGACCGGAATGCGAACGGCCGCAGAGCGATTGCGCTGTGAGTAGACCAGGTTCACCGGCGCCTCGAACCCGGGAACCAGCCGCTTGTAGGAATTCACGGTCGGGTTGGTGAAGGCGAGCAGCGATGACGCGTGCAGCAGCAGGCCGCCGATGTAATGCCGTGCCAGATCGGACAATCCGGCATACCCCTGCTCGTCGTAGAACAGCGGCGAACCGTCCTTCCACAGGGATTGGTGCACGTGCATACCGGAACCGTTGTCGCCGAACAGCGGTTTGGGCATGAAGGTCACCGTCTTGCCGGACTGCCACGCGGTGTTCTTCACGATGTACTTGTACAACTGCAGATCGTCGGCGGCGGCCAGCAAGGTGTTGAAACGGTAGTTGATCTCGGCCTGCCCCGCGGTGCCGACCTCGTGATGGCCCTTCTCCAGTTCGAAACCGGCCCGCTGCAGATTGGTGCACATGCTGTCGCGCACGTCGACATCGGCGTCATAGGGCGCCACCGGGAAATAGCCGCCCTTGGGGCGCACCTTGTAGCCGCGATTCAGGGTGCCGTCCGGGTTGTACTTCGCGCCGGTGTTCCAATCCGCCGACGCCGAATCCACCTCGTAGAAGGCGCCGTTCATGGTGGTGTCGTAGCGAACCGCGTCGAAGATGTAGAACTCCGCCTCCGGGCCGAAATACGCGGTGTCGGCGACGCCGGTGCTGCGCAGGTACTCCTCGGCCTTGCGTGCGACGTTGCGCGGATCGCGACTGTAGGCCTCGCGGGTGTTCGGGTCGTGCACGAAACAATTGATGTTCAGCGTTTTCGCCTGCCGGAACGGATCGAGCTGTGCGGTGCGCAGATCCGGGAACAGCAGCATGTCGGATTCGTGGATGGATTGGAAGCCGCGCACCGACGAGCCGTCGAAGGCGACCCCGTTGTCGACGAGATCCGGGCCGAAACCGCTGGCCGGAATCGAAAAGTGTTGCTGCACACCGGGAACGTCGCAGAAGCGGATATCGACGTATTCGACTTCCTCGGTGCTGATGTATTCGACTATCCCATCGGTGGTTGGGTTCGGCACGATTTTCTCCTCGCTGACGCCCGGCGCTTTCCGCGGTTCGGCGAGGCGAACGAGGGTTCTGCTCGCCGCATTTCACGATACGACTCCCGACGCCCGCACCGGATGCGAATCGTTACCCAGACCGAGCGGTACGGAATCGCACTGTCGGGCAGTCGAACCAATTCCGGTCGGCCGAATCGGGCAATCTGCCGCTACCGCGGCACCCGCCCGTGCGGTGAGCTGAAGGATACGACCGCGACCGGAGGCCACCATGACCAGATCGACACCGTCCATGCCGAGATCGGCGGCCAGAATCGCCGCCGTCTGCGTGATCTGCTGCGCCGCAGCCGGTTTCGCACGCGCGGCGGACGGGCACACCTGGTATGTCGCGGCGGCCGCCGCGCCCGGCGGAAACGGTTCGGCGGCACAGCCTTTCGATTCGCTGGCAACGGTGCAGGCGAATTCGGGACCGGGCGACACGATCGTGGTGCTCGGCGGACCCGCCCCACTCGATGGCGGGATAGCGCTGCAACCCGGCCAGCGGCTGATCGGCAGATCAACACCCGGATCCATTGCGGCGGTGACCAATTCGACCAACGCCAACGACGGTGACGCGATCCGCCTCGCCACCGGCAACGAGGTCAGCGATATCACCGTCACCGGCGCGCGGCGCGGCGGGATCTACGGCACCGACGTGGGTGTCGCGGTGTTGACCGGCAACACCGTCACCGGCACCAACCGCGACTGTCACGACGGCTTCATCGTGCAGCCGTTCCCGCCGATGCTCGGCGTACCCTTCGGCAGAGCGCTGCCCGCCGCGCCCGATCTGGTCGGACTGAACAATGGCTGGGCGGGCATCATGATCGATTCCGGCGCGGGCGCGAGCACTCTGACACTCGAGCGGAATACGGTGCGCGACACCGCATGCGGCGACGGCATCGATGTGCGGACCAGCGGAACCGCGCGGGTGAGCGCCACCCTCACCGATAATCTGACCGAGAACATCAACGAGGGCATCGCCAAACTCTCGGTACTCGCCGTCGGCCTGCAGAGCACCGGCGCCTCCGAACTCACCGCGACCCTGCGCGGCAACACACAACAGGGGATCGCGCTGCCCGAGCGCGATCCGCTCAACGCGCTCGCCGACGGCGAGGGCATCTTCGTCAACGCCGCCGAACGCGCGCGCATGCGAATAACCATCGACCGCAACACCTATCGGCACGGCGGCGGCCACTTCTCGGCCAACGGCCTCGAATACGTCACCAGCAATGGAACGCCGGATACCGAGGTGCGGCTCACCGACAGCGAATTCACCGACGTCCCAGGCGATATCGTGCAGAACCTCAACCTCAGCGACGAGGGCGCGCGGCATTCGCTGATCGTCGACGGGCTCACCGCCTCCGGATCGTCGTTCCCGGGCGCCGCGCTGAATCCGCTGGTGCCGGGCAATCTCGGATCCTGTTTGTTCTCGGCCAGTTTCGGCCGCGACAACCACACCGCGCTGGAGTTGCGCGACGCGCGGCTGAGCCGGTGCAGCGCGGACGGCATCGGTATCTACGCGTACTCCCCCACCGGGCCGAACCCCGCCACGCACGAGATGCGCTTCACCGTCGCCGCGACGGCGGTGTCCGATGTCGCGGTCGCGGCGCTGCATGTGCGCACGGTCGGCGATCTCGCCGCGCTGACCGGCACGGTCGAGGATTCGCGGCTGGCGGGTCCGATCGCACTCGGTCGATCGGACGGAACCCTCGGCCCCGGTTCGGTCCTCGATTTCACCGGCCGGAACTGCTTCGCCCCCGGCGTCGCGGCCGAGCTCGCCACCCCGGCGCTGCCGGTGCGCGCGGACAACTGGCCTTCCTGCTGAATTTTGGTCGAGTGCACAATCCGGCGCGCAACAATCTTGGCGTTTGCCGCTAGCGTGCCCGTGCCGTCATGCGTTGTGCTGATAACAGACGATGAGGTCGCCCCTGTCGTGACCTCACCCAATTTCTCGAACAAGAGGTCAGGTCCTTGGTTTCATCGAAGGTCCCGGCGGCGCGCACCCGCCCGGACACGCTATGTGCCGCATTCCAGGCGAATGTCGCGCGGTACGCCGACGCGGTGGCGATCCGCAGCTATGACGGCACGCAGACGCTCACCTGGCGCGAATACGGCGACCGCGTCCGCGATATCGCGGCCGGGCTGGCCGGGCTCGGCATCGGCCCCGGCGAAACGGTGGCGCTGATGCTGACCAACCGACCGGAATTCCACCTCTGCGACACCGCGGTGCTGCACACCGGCGCGACACCGTTCTCGGTATACAACACCAATCCGGCGGAGCTGCTCACATACCAGTTCGGCAATGCGGGCAATAAGACGGTGATCTGCGAAACCCAGTTCGTACCAAGGATTCTCGATGCGGTAGCGCAGGCGGCCGAGCAGGGCTTCGTCGTCGAACACATCATCTGCGTCGACGGCGCGCCCGCGGGCACCGTCTCGCTGGACGACGTAATAGCCAATCCGGCAAAGGATTTCGACTTCGACGCGACCTGGCGCAAGGTGAATCCGGACGATCTGCTCACCATCGTGTACACCTCCGGCACCACCGGCCCGCCGAAGGGCGTCGAGCTCACCCACACGAATTTCCTCGAAAACGCCCGCGTCATCGAGCAATTCGGCGGCGGCGGCCCCGACGACCGGGTGATCTCCTACCTGCCGGACGCGCATGCGGCCAACCGCTGGTTCGCGCACTATCTGACGATGCAGGAGGGCGGCGAGATCACCACCGTCCCGGATTTCAAACAGGTGGCCGAGGCGCTGTCCGCCGTGCATCCGACGGTATTCCTCGGCGTGCCGAGGGTGTGGGTGAAAGTCAAAGGCGCGCTGGAGGAACGGTTCGCCGCGGAGAATCCGGTCCGGCGCGCGCTCGTCCACTGGGCCATCGGCGTCGGCCGCGCCCGGGTGCGCGCGCTCTCCGACGGCCGCGCACCCGGACTACGCAACCGCTTACAGTACCGTTTGGCCGATCGAATCGTGCTGTCTCCCGTACTGTTCCGGCTCGGCCTCGACAAGGTCCGGATCGCGGTGACCGGATCGGTCGCCATTCCGCCCGACGTGCACGAGTTCTTCCTCGCGCTCGGACTGCCGTTGTGTGAGGGGTACGGCATGACCGAATGCACCGCGGGCGCGACGCTCAACGGTCCGGACCGGGTGAAGATCGGCACCGTCGGCACGCCGCTGCCGGGCGCCGAGGTGCGGCTCGCCGCGGACGGCGAGGTGCTCATCCGCGGCAAGATGGTGATGCGCGGTTACCGCAACGCGCCGGAAAAGACCGCCGAGGCAATAGATTCCGAGGGTTGGCTGCATACCGGCGATATCGGCCGCTTCGACGCCGACGGCTACCTCTCGATCATCGACCGCAAGAAGGAGCTGATCATCAACGCGGCGGGCAAGAACATGTCGCCGTCGAATATCGAGAACACCGTCGCCGAGACCACTCCGCTGGCGGGCACCGTTGTCGCGATCGGCGACGAGCGCCCGTTCAACACGGCGCTCATCCTGCTCGACCCGGAGCTGGCCGCGGCGTTCGCCGAGCGCAACGGCATCGCGGCGAACTCGGTGGCCGAGCTGGCGCGCGACCGGCGGGTGCTCGCCGCGATCGAGGACGGTGTCGCGGCGGCCAACCGCAGGCTGTCCAGGGTCGAACAGATCAGGAAGTACGCGGTGCTGCCGGACATCTGGGAAAACGGCGGCGACTATCTGACCGCCACCGGGAAGTTACGTCGTAAGCCGATCACAGCGAACTATACGGATACCATCGAGGCGCTGTACTCGAGCTAGTCCGAGACTGGGGAACCATATGATGCCATCGCGGACCCGGGTGTTCGACGACCTCCACCGGCGGGCCGCCGCGATGGTCGAGGGGTTCTACACCGCGCTGCCGCCGTACCAGAAGATGCCGCAATCGCTGGTCGAGACCGATTTCGCGCGCGGAACCAAGCTGAACGTCGACCTATTCTTCGAGTATCTGCGCCGTGGCGTCGAGCCCAGCGAGGAGGACAGCAGGGAGCTGATCGAGCTGGCGATGGACCGGTTGCGCGACGGCACCCCGCTGGCCGAGGTGCTCGACCGCTACCGGCTCGGCGCGGCCTTCCTCTGGGAGCGGCTGCGTTCGGTGGCGACGCCGAGCGAGCGCGAGCTGATGCTCGACGTATCGGTGGCGCTGTTGAAGTACGTGACGCTGATCATCACCCGGATCTCGACGGCCGCCTCCCAGCGCGTGCACGATCCGCGCTGGGATCTGCTGGAGCGCCGCCGCGGCATCGCCGACGCGCTGCTGTCCGGCCAGGATCCGGTGGAGTGGGTGAACGATCCGGTGATCCCGGTGGCCGATGCCTTCCTCGTCGCGGTGTTCCGGCTGGCGGGCACGCGCGGCGGGCCCGCATCGGCGCTGCGGCACCGGGTGGAGGCGATTCCCGGCGTCTTCCTGCGGCTGGACGCGGGCGGTTGGACCGCGCTCATCCCACTGCAGCCCGGCGACGACGGCACCGCGACCGAGGCCGCGCTGCTCGGACGCCTGCCCGCGGCGCAGGCCGGGCCGCCGCCCTACTGGGTCGGCGTCGGCGCCGCGCATACCCGCGAGTCGATTCCGGTGATGTTCGACGAGGCACGGGTGCTCGCCGAGCTGGGCCGCTGCCTGGCCCATCGAGAAGTGTTGTGCCGCAGGCAACATCTACAGTTCGAGTACACGGTCGCGGTGAGCGATGCGGCCCGGCCCGGACTGGCCGCGGTGCTCGCGCCGCTCGATGCCCAGCCGCTGCTGGCGGAGACGCTGGAGGTGTTCGTCGACAGCGGATTCAACCAGCTGGCCACCGCGCGGCAGCTGAACGTGCACCGCAACACCGTCACCTATCGGCTGTCGCGGGTGCACGAGCTCACCGGACTCGATCCGCACCGCCCCGCCGACGCGATGACGCTCTCCGCGGCCCGGCTCGCCCGGCGGTTGGAGTCCGCCGATTTCGCCCCCTAGAACTCGCCGGCCGCTCGAGCATATTGAGCAAAAAGGCGAAAACGAGAAATTGCTGGTCCCGGTTAAAACCATCCAGATGGAAATAAAGTTGCACCAGGCATTTCATCGATCGACACCAGCCAACGGCCCGATGATTGCGGACCACAAGCGGATCCAGGCATCCATTATGTCCATTTCAACCGATTTGTCTGGTTTGCTGGTGACCCGGAGCCGGTCACACCCGCAGATCACGGGACCATCGCAGCTGGTCAAAGCAACAACACCGACCTCGGCTCACAACAGCTAGCCGACCAGCAGTTTCGACTGCGAGCCACCTCACTTTTATGGGCCCGCGCCTGTAACGTTTCGGTATAGCTATGATGAATTTCAGGTGAGGTGCACCACTGATTTCAGCACACTTTCAGCTAACTTAATAAGCCTCGCTTCACATCTTTGCAGGCCACGGCGTTGCGGCAGACCATTCGGTCGGTCCCGGCGCCGTTTTCCTCGTTTGCGGTGTAAATACCGGTGACTCACCTCACCGTCACATAACGCTTTGAAATCTCTTATGGTTTTCTCATTCCGAACCAGACGACGACGTCCCGGGGTTGAACCCGACCGCAGCCCCGCTTCTCGGATGTGAAAAAAACTGTCACTATTTTCGGATCGGTAATCCGGACTCTGCAAAGAATTACCGATGGGCAGCTGAAGGTGCGTCATGGAATTCATCGAACTGGCCGACTACCCCTTGTCGGCCGGCCACGTCATCGAGTGGCAGCCGACCGCCCGCAGGCACTGGGCGGACTGGCCGCGCGACAACAGGGCGGTGTCCTACAACCACGAGCATCATCTGCGAGATGCCTTGGAGCACAGCAGAATTCGAGATCAACGACACTACTGGCTGGGCCACGCGTTCCGCATCGACGGTCCGCTGGACCCGCAGGCGTGGCGCGGTGCGCTCGACGCCTGGATCGACCGGCACGAGGGCCTGCGCAGCCACGTCACCATCGAGGGCGGCAAACCGGCGCGCTACACCCTCCCGCCCGGTGAGATCCGGGTGCATGCCGTCGACGCCGGACGGCCGACCTCGACCATCTCCACCTATCACCTGGTACAGGGCCTGCTGGACCAGGGCACCGCACCGAGCCGGTGGCCGGCCTACGTCTGCGTCACCATCGCCAACCGCGGCGGTTTCACCGTGGTCATCGCCGCCGACCACTCCATCCTGGACGGCTATTCGACCATCACCATCGGCAGCGAGCTGCGACAGTTCTACGCCGCCGCACTCGACCCGAAATGCCAACCGCCGCAATCGAACCCGGGTAGTTACCTGGACTTCTGCGACCAGGAGCGCAGCAGCGCCGACGCCGCGACCGTCGACACCGACGGCGTGCGGACCTGGCAGGAATTCCTGTCCGACGCCAGGACCGCGGGCGAATCCGACGCGACCACCGGGCCGCTCGCGCCCACCGCGCCGCTGAGCCGGGTGGCCGCCCGGCCCATCCAGCTCGGCGCGGGCGAACAGCAACCGACCCGGCTGATGCAGCGCAACCTCACCATCGAGGTGCTCGATGCCGACGGCGCCGACGCCGCATCGGCCGCCGCCCGGGAAAAGCGGCAGGGCCTGTTCCCCGTGCTGCTCGCCGCATTCGCCGCCGCCACAACGGAATACGGTGCGGGCCGGGACTTCCGGACCGTCATCCCGCTGCACACCCGCAGCGAGCAACAGTGGGCCGATACGCTCGGCTGGTTCGTCGGCCTCGCGCCGTTCCAGCTCGACACCGCCGCCGCGCGCGGCATCGCCGAGCTGATCGGACCCGCCGGCGAGGAACTGCGCCGCGTTCGCACCGCGGCGACGGTGCCGTTCGGCCGGGTCTGCGAACTGCTGCAGGCGCGCCCGCGCATCTCGTTCATGGTGTCCTACATGGACGTTCGCGCCCTCCCGCTGTCGGACACCTGGGTCGAGACCGATACCAGATGGCTGCGCAGCCGCAATGTGTCGGATAACGAATTCTTCTTCTGGTTCATCCGCACACCGTCGGGCGTCACGCTCAACACGCGTTACCCCGGCACCACCCGGGCCACCCGCGATATCCACCGCCACGTGCTGCGGATGCGGGATCTGCTCGCCGAATTCGTCCGCTACGGGGACGCCGCCATCCGTCCGATCGAAGGAGCGCCGCTGTCATGGAAATGACCCTCACCGAAGACTGGCTGCCGAAACCCGGTGCGCTGGTTGAGTTCTCGCCGACCGCCGCCACCCTTTCCGCGGTCGCGGACGCCGAACCCTCTTCCGTACCACCGACTTTCCTGCAGGAGTCGCATATCCGCCGCTGGGCCGACCGGCGCTACGGTGACAACCCGCTCGCCTCCGAGCTCGGGCTGTGCTTCACCGTCGCGACGCCGCTGGACCCGGAGGCGCTGCGCAAGACCTTCACCACCTTCCTGCGCAGGCATGAAACCCTGCGCTCCTGGTTCGATCTCGACGAGACCGGCGGCCGCTTCGCCGTCACCCGGCATCTGCTCGGCGCGGACGAGGTCGACCTGGTCACCACCTACGGCGGCAGCTTCGCCTCGGGTGAGGAACTGCGCGACACCCTGATCGCCAGGTTCCGCTCGGCCGCCGATCCGACCCGCTGGCCCGCGTTCTTCTGCGGCGCCATCGATCACGGGCCGGATGGCTTCACCCTGCTCTACAGCATCGATCACGCGTTCAGCGACGGACTTTCGCTGGTCGGGGCGATCTTCGAACTGCACGGCATCTACGCCGCGTACGCGGCGGGACAGGAGCCGCCGCTGCTGCCGGTGGGCAGCTACGTGGAATTCGCGAAGGCCGAGCGGGCCGCCGTCGCGGCGGGTTCGCCGGAGCTGGACCGGATCGCGGCCATGATCGCCGACAATGCCGAACGGGTGCGCCCGCTGCCCATCGACCTCGGTCTGGCGCCGGGCGAGGCGGTCGACAGCCGCGGCATCAAGGTCGATCTGCTCGACGCGGCCGAATGCGAACAGTTCGCCACCGCGTGCAAGAACGCGGGCGGCTCGTTCTCCTCGGGCCTGTTCGCCGCGATCGCGCTGGCGGAGCTCTCGCTCACCGGACGCGCGCACTACCTCGCCCTGAATGTGGTCGGCACCCGCAAGGAGCCGAAATACCAACTGGCCCAAGGCTGGTTCATCAACCTGCTGCCGATCTACTTCGAACTCGACCGCACCGAACAGTTCTCCGCGCTGATCGGCCGGGCCGGCTTCGCACTGGACTGGGTGAAGCCGCTGTCCGATGTGCCGATCCACGCCGCGCTGTCCAGGGCCGCCGAACTGACCGCCGCCAAGGTGCCGCCGACCACCGAATGGCCGTGGATCTCCTATATGGACGTGCGCGCCATTTCCGGTGCGGCACTGGAGAATGCGCTGCCGGGCGTCAGCGGTATCAACGGGCTCGGCTCGCGCAGCAAGATCGGGCAGACCTCGCCGGTGTGGTTCAGCCGCGAACTGGACCGGCTGCACGTCACCATGATGTATCCGGACACCGAGGCCGCGCACGCCTCCGCGACGCGCTACCTCGACCGGGTGCGGGAGACGCTGCGCACGGTGGCCGCCATCGGCGACTTCACCGCGAGCGCGCCCGAGGATTCGGCACTTTCGACCGTACAGGGGCCGTGATGCGTCTGCTATTCCTCGATCACCTCGATCCCGAACCCGGAAAACTGTTGGAGTGGACCGCGATCGCCGATCCCGGCCCGGCCTTCGACCCGACACCGCCCACCTCGAACCAGGCCATCCACCTGAGTTCCGGCGCGCCGACCAATTGGCTCGCGGCACAGTTCGAGGTGGCCGGGCCGATCGACGAGGCCGCGCTGGAGGCGGCGTTCACGGCCTGGATTCCGCGGCACGACGCGCTGCACTGCTGCTTCGCCGAGCCGGCGGGCGGCGGTCCGGTCGCGGTACATCTGGTGTCGGACACCGACATTCGGCTGGAACGCCGGGCGCCGGTGGCCGCGGATTCCACCGCGGAACTGCGCGCACTGCTCGGCGCGCGGCTGGACGCGGCATGCGATCCGTTCCGCTTCCCGCCGTATTTCCTCGGCGCGGTCAGCAGGCCCGAAATATCCACCGTGATAGTCGGTTTCGACCACGCCATCTGCGATGCCTGGTCGATCACCATCGCCGTCACCGAACTGGACGAGCTCTACCGGGCGGCGCTGGACGAGGGTGATACGGCGCGGGTCGCGCTGCCGGAGGCCGGGAGTTTCCTGTGCTATTCGGGCCGGGAGGCGGCCGTCCCGTCGGCGACGACGGGACCGCTGATCCGCGGCTGGCGGGATTTCCTGCGCGAGGCGGGCGACGACCTGCCGCATTTCCCAGTGGATTTGGGGATTCCGGCCGGTTCGCGGGCGCCGTTCGGCGGCGATGTCCGGCCGCTGCTCGGACCGACGGCCACCGATGCGCTGCACCGGCGGGCGCGGGCGGCCGGTCATTCCCTGTTCGCCGCACTGCTGGCGCCGGTGGCGCTGGCCGCCGCCGAATTGGGCGGCGGCGCGGCGACGGATCTGGTATTCCCGGTGCACACCCGCCGAGAACCACGGCATCACAACACCTTTGGTTGGCTCGTCGCGAACGCGCCCGCGCGCGTCCCGGCCGCGAAGGATTTCGCGACCACCGTGGCGGGCGCCGACGCGGCCATCCGGAACGGGCAGCGGCTCGCCCATGTGCCCGCCACCCAGGTGCTCGCCGCACTCGGTCCGGAACTGCGGCGCACCAGGCACGACCTGTTCAGCGTCTCGTACACCGACTACCGCCACCTGCCGGGTGGTTCGCGCTGCGACACCACCCGCACCCGGCCGCGCAATCCGGTGCAGTTCAGCCGTAGCGCGTCGCTGGACGATGTCCAGCTCTGGTTCACCCGCACCGACGACGGCCTGTCGCTGCGGACCCGGTTCCCGGACACCCCCACCGCACGGCCCCTGGTCACGGACTTCCTGGACCGGGTGGCGAAGACCCTGGTCGGCGCGGCCCAGGGCGGGTAAGTACAGCAGTTTCGCCACCGGAGTCGTTGCCGCTCAACCCGTTCGCCATAAAATTGCCCACCGGGAAACATTGCCCGGTGGGCAATTTTCTGTCATGCTCGTGTCATGGCAGAGGAGAAGCTCGGACTCCGCGAACGCAAGAAGCTCGATACCCGAAAGGCGTTGAGCGACGCGGCATTCGAGTTGATCTTCGAGCGCGGGTTGGACAATGTGGTCCGGGAGGACATCGCGGCCAGGGCGGGCGTATCGGTGCGCACGTTCAACAACTACTTCAACGGAAAATTCGATGCGCTGGCCTATCGTCAAATCGAACGCATACAGCGCACCGTGAAGGTGCTGCGCGCCCGCCCGGCGGACGAGCCGATCTGGACCGCGATCACCGCGGCGGTGCTGGAGCCACTGGAGAACGACGGGCTGAGGTACGCGCCGGTGCCGACCCCGGGACATCTGGCCGAGGTACGCAAGTTCGCGACTCAGCCCGAGATCCAGGGCGCCTTCTTCGGATCCGAGGTCTTCGGCGATCTCATCGCGGCCATCGCCGAACGAACGGGCACCGACCCGGTGCACGATCTGTATCCGCGCCTGGTCGTCGGCACGGTGCACTCCGCCTACAGCGCCGCCATGCACGTCTACATACACGCCGATCCCCCGATGTCGATAATTCCGCTACTGGAACAGGCATTCGAGGCGATCGCCGACGGTCTACCCGCTCCGCGATGACGCGGACCGCGTAACCGAAACACCAAGAACGACAAGGGGTTTACCTTGTCGTGCCGGTAAACGGGGCAGTCAGCTCCGAAACACCAAGTGAGACAAGAGGTGTCTTTGTCATGTCCGAAAACCGCACTGATGTAGTGATTTCCGGTGCCGGACCGAACGGGCTGATGCTCGCCTGCGAGCTGGCGCGAGCCGGTATTCGGCCGATCGTGTTGGAACGCTTGGCCGGTCCGAGCGGCGAACCCAAGGCGAACGGCTTGGTCGGCCCGGTGGCGCGGGTTCTCGATATGCGCGGGCTCTACACCGCGTGGGGCGGGTTGTCCGACGGTCCGCAGCCGATGCCCGGGTTCGTCTTCGGCGCGCTGCGAATGGATTTCACCGACCTGGATCCCAATCCACTTACCGGCCTGTTGGTTTCGCAGCCGGAATTGATCGAGAAGCTGCTCGCTCTCGCGGCCGAGCTCGAGGTGGATATCAGGTGGGGCCATGAGGTCACCGGTCTGCGCCAGGACGGCGATGACGTGCTCGTCACGGTCACGACACCGGACGGCCCGCTCGAACTCGCCACTCGCTACCTGGTGGGCGCGGACGGCGGCAAGAGCACGGTCCGCAAACTGACGGGTATCGAATTCCCGGGCAGCACAAACGATTCGCACATCTCTCGGATAGGGCATGTCACGATGCCGGACGAGCTGCGCACCGCAGACGGCGGGATCGAGATACCCGGCGCGGGCCGATTCCAGCCCGCGCACAACAGGGTCGAGCGTGGCATGTTCATCTTCGCGCAGATGCCGACCGGCACCCTGATGGGCGTCATGGAGCACGGAGCCGAGCCGGTAGACGAACAGGCGCCCATGGACTTCCAGGAATTGCGCGACGCCATCGAGCGCGTGCTCGGCGTTCCGGTTCCGATCGAGCCGCCGACCGGACCCGGCCCATTCGCGTTGCGCCGCATAGTCGGACAAAACACCCGGGTGGCGCAGGAGTACCGCGTCGGCAATATCTTCCTGATCGGCGATGCGGCACACGTACATTCGGCGATCGGTGGGCCCGGCCTCAACCTCGGTCTGCAGGACGCGTTCAACCTGGGCTGGAAGCTCGCCGCACAGCTCAACGGCTGGGCGCCCGACGGCTTGCTCGACACCTACCAGGCCGAGCGGCGCAGGTCCGCCGAACGCACCGCCATGCAATCGCTCTCCCAATCCGTCCTGGTATCGCCGGGACCCGAGATCACCGCGCTGCGTCAGCTTTTCGGCGAGCTGCTGCGCAATCCGGACAATGTCGCCTACATCGCGAACCTCATGGCCGGGGCCGACATCCGCTACGACACCGGCGACGAGCACCGCGTATCCGGTTATCTCGTACCGGATTTCCGCCTCGACACCGGTCAGCGGGTCGCCGAACTGCTGCACAGCGCCCGCCCGGTCCTGCTGAACCTCACCGGCGAACCCTGGTCCGAACACCTCGACGGCTGGACCGACCGCATCGACCTGGTCAACGCCATCAGCCCCGACGCACCCGCGGCCGCCCTACTCATCCGGCCCGACGGCTACGTCGCCTGGGCCACCGACTCCCCCGTCCACCCGGACGATCCGGGCCTGCGCGCGGCGCTGAACCGCTGGTTCGGTCCCGCTCGCTCCCTCGCCCCAGTGCGGTAGATCACCCGGTTGCGGCGCTGGGAATACCCCGGCGCCGCAACCTGGGTTTGCAGACCGGCGCTTACGAGTCATGCACCGCAAGAGGTTTCGCACCGATCATGATCGCGATCGGCTTCACCTACCGCCGCCAATCACTCAGGCACCGAAATCGCATATGGTCGAGGCGGAATCGGGAATGGCGGCGGCATCGGCGGTGACGAGCGCTCCACCGCGCACACCCAGCAGCCGCGACGCCCCGTAGGACGTCGGAATCGCGTTGCGGCCGAACCTGATTCGGCTCAGCCGACCGGGACGGCGGCGCTGCGGCGATGCCGCAGCCAGCCGCGAACGCCGGTGGCCAGCGGCACCAGGACGGTGAGGAACCCGGATACGGGTTCGAAGATGAGGCCGAACGCCGTGAGAGCGGCGGTCGCGGTGAGGATCGACGCGGGCACATAGCCCCGGGTTCGCTCCGTCTCGATTACGGCGATACCGAGGCCGACGGCGGCGACTCCGAACGCGGTGAACCAGAACGCGAGCTCGGTCTGCTCTCGACCGGTCGCCCAGATGACGCAGCCGAGCGCGGTATGCGCCGATCCGATGAAGGTGACCAGGGTGCCCGTCAGCGGGAACGCGGTTTTTGAATCCATATTCCAAAACATTGCCTTAGGCTGTTCCCCGTGGCAAGACCCCGGCGATTCACCGATGACCAAGTCCTCGACGCAGCACGCGATCTGCTCGCGGATCCGGCGACGACCCGGCCGACAATCGCCGCGATCAGTGCCGCCTCCGGCGTCCACACCGGATCCATCTACGTGCGCTTCGCCTCCCGCGAAGAGTTGCTCGCACGACTGTGGCTGCGTTCGATCCAGCGTTTCCATGTGGGTTTCATCGCCGCACTGTCGGGAGCCGACCCGCTGCTCGGGGCCGCCATGCACCTGGCGAAATACTGCCGTGCGCATCCCACCGAAGCCCGTGCGATGAAGATGTTCCGGCGCGAGGAGCTGCTGGCGGTGGGGCCCGATGAGTTGCGCGCCGAGATCACCACGGTCAACGACCGGATGAACGATGCGCTGCGCGCCGCCGTCGCGGCGCAGTTCGGCGACGCCGACGAGCAGCATATGGCGATCGCGGTGGCGGCCGTCAAGGCGATTCCCTATGGGCTGGTCCGCGAGTACATCGCGAACGCGGCGCCCATTCCGGACTGGGTCGACGACGTCATCGCCACCGCAACGGCCGCCGTCGTGCACCGGCTGCTGCGCCCGCCACGGTCCGAGTCCTCTTTTGCGGCAACAGTTTTCGATGCCGCAAGCCAGGCTCGTAACTCGTGAGAGGAAGCTAAAGGGCGCCGAGGTCGGCGGAGAGCCAGTGCTCGGGGCGCATGTAGATGGCGACCTGCGGGCCGAACGCCGCGGATTTGGCGAGGTAGGCGTCGACCTTCTCCGGAGCGAGATAGCGGGTGACCATCTCGAGGTGCAGTTCGTCGGTCATCGGAACGACCCGGGTGACCGGGCCCTCGACCGTGACATATCGAACGCTTGGTTCGAGGGTCTCGGCCATCAGGCTGAACCGGCCCGCCTGTTCGATGAGGGCGAATTTGCGGCTCTTCGGGCCGGTCAGCACCCATAATTCACCGCCGGGGGCGTACTGATACCAGATGGGGACGGTCAATGGGGCACGGTCGGGGCCCGCGGTGACGGCTAGCGCACCGATATGCGGCTGGGCGAGAAATTCCTGACGTTCCGGTGAACTCAGTGCCATATCAACAACGGTACCGACCGGTCCGCCCCATTGACGCTGTTGGCCGCGCCCGACCGCCGCAGGTACGCTCGGCAGCATGTTCACGCGGGCCCAGTTGACGGCGTTTGCGATCTTCGCAACCGTCCTGCCCGCGTTGGCGCTGTTCGCCGTGCCGGACAAGGCGACATCACTCGCGGTGGTCGGTGTGGTGGCCGCCGAGCTGGTGCTGGCGCTGGTCGCGTTGCAGACCACCCGGCTGGTGCCGATCCGGGTCTACGTCTCCGGTCCGCCACCGTCCGCGCAGCGCCGATTGCGGGGATCCTTTCTGCGGCAGAGCAATCCGGATGCGCCGGGGCGGGTCCGGCCACGAGCGCCCGGTCGCGCGGTCCGCTGACCACCCGCGCCCTAGGCACGGCCGCGGGGACGTCGGCAGCGGTTGACCAACGTCCGCGCGTGCGCGACGCACGCCCCACAGTCAGGTATCCACCTTGCTCAACTTCATCTACTATCCGGTGTCGGCCGTACTCGCGGTGTGGCACAGCGTTTTCGGATTCGTCTTCGGTCCGGCGAGCGGGCTCGCCTGGATTCTCGCCGTCGTATTCCTGGTGCTCACCTTCCGCGCCGTACTTTTTCTGCCGTTCCTGAAACAGGCTCGCACCCAAGCGGTTATCGCGCGCATCAGGCCGGAGATGAAGAAGATCCAGCAGCAGTACAAAGCGGACCGGATCAAGCAGAGCACCGAACTGCAGAAGTTGTATCAGGAGAACGGGATAAGCGCCCTGGCCACCCTGCTCACCATGGTGACCGTCTTCGCGCAGCTCCTGCTTTTCCTCGGGCTGTTCCATGTGTTGCGGTCCTTCGATCGCACCGAGCAGCACACGAATCTGCCGTTCCTGTCCTCGGGCCGGATGACACCCGAACAGAACGCCGCGACACCGAATTACGTATTCGGCGCCGACGACGTGCAATCGTTCCTGCACGCGAAGATCCTCGGCGTGCCGCTGTCGACGGCGATGGCCACCGCCGGTGATCTCGTCGCATCGGTGGCGCTGGTCGCCGTACCGCTCATGCTGATCGCCGCGGTGGCAACGCATTTCACCGCACGCACCTCGATGACGCGGCAGGATTCGACGGCGATCCCGTTCATGCGCCCGCTCAGCCTGTGGCTGTTCCCGGCGATGGCGCTGGTCGGCGGCATGGTGATGCCGGTGGCGATCCTGCTGTACTTCGTCACCAACAACGCATGCACCTTCGCCCAGCAGCACCTGGTCTATCGCAGGCTCGACGCCGATGAACGGCAACGGGCCGCCGCGGCCGCGCAACGCACCGCGGAGATCCGGGCGTCGAACACCCCGAAGCCCGGCGCGCGACCCAAGCGGGTCAAGAACCGTACGTAACCCAGCTCAGGCCGGTTGGGCCTGCACGTAATCGGTCGCGGAGATGGTCTGTAGCACCAGCCGCACCGGCGCGGGCGCCCAACCGGCCGAAGGATCATGGTGCACAACGGGATTGGTCATCTCGACGACCTTCCCCCTGACCTCCAGCTCGAAATCCCCTGCGGCGAGCACATTCTTGAGCCAGTCGACGCCGGTCCCGTAGGTGAGCGCGATGCGGTAACCGCCATCGCGTTCGAAAACCGTGACCGGGGTGCGGTATACCCGCCCGGATTTTCGGCCCCGATGCACCACGATGCCGAATCCGGGCGCCCGGCCCGCGACCAGACCGGCCACCTGATTGGTGGCGTACCGATTGAATTTCCCGAGCGCGCGCGGCAACGTCATCGACGCGGTCCTCTCTTCGGATACCGGACGGCACAACGGTACCCTCTTCCGGTGCCGGCACAACCACACTCGGAGCGGATCGCGGTGTACGACAGCGCCGGACGGGTGATCGGCGCGGCCGACCGGGCCACCGTCTACCGCGACGGGCTCTGGCACGCCAGCGCCGGCGTGCTGGTCCGCTCCGGCGACGGCGAGCGGATATACGTGCACCGCCGCACCGAGACCAAAATGGTTTTCGCCGGTATGCACGACTGCCTGGCGGGCGGCGTCGTCGACCCCGGCGAGGATCCGGCCGACACCGCGACCCGCGAACTCGCCGAGGAACTCGGCATCGTCGCCGAAACCCCGCCGCTGCCGCTGGCCAGCGCGTCCTGGGACGGCGAATGGCTCGGAAAGCCCATGCGCTGCCATCTTTTCGCCTACGAACTGCGCTACGACGGACCGATCCGGCATCAACCGGAGGAGATCGCGGACGGCTGGTGGTGGACCGAGCAGCGGCTGCGCGCGCACCTCGCCGACCCGGATTGGCCGTTCGTCCCCGACACCCGGGTGCTCATCCCCGAAATGTTCACCTGAACGCGGTCATTCGAGTGAGCGCAGCGCGTCCTCGGAGCGCGCGACCACCGCGCGGCCGTCGTCGAGCAGCACGATCGGCCGCTGGATCAGCCGAGGGTCCGCGGCCAGCGCCTCGATCCACCGCTCCCGATCGGCGGGCGTGCGGCCCCACGTGGACATGCCGAGATCCTTCGCCGCCTGTTCGCCGGTTCGGGTGATCTCCCACGGCTCCGCACCGAGCCGCTTCAGCACCGCCTTCAGTTCGGCGACGGTGGGCGGCTGATCGAGGTAGCGGCGCTCGGTGTAGTCGAGGCCCGCGTCTTCCAGGAAGCTGAGGGCGGCACGGCTCTTCGTGCACCGCGGGTTGTGCCAGATCTCGGTCATGGACGAAGAATAATCCGCGCTACAGATGCATCCAGACCGGCCACACCTGCGACCACGGATGCCGCAGCCCGGTGCACTTCCAGATGGTGACGTCCTGGGTGCTGCCCGGGTAGCCGAGCCTGCTGTCCACCTTGCCCACCGGCTCGACCCGATCGAAATCCCAGCGCAGGAACGATTCGTTCACCGCGATGGCGAGTACCACGCTCGCGGAATCCGGTGGGGCGCCGAAGTATCCGTAGCCGCGGCTCGGACTGTAGATGGGCGGCAGGCGATTCCGGTCGAACTGGTCGAGCGCGCTCGCCTGCCAGTAGGTGTCGGTGATGACGATCGCATTCGACCGCTCCGGCTCCGGCAGTTCGTCATAGGCCCGCAGCACCGCGGAAGTCAGTTCGGGCCAACCGAATTCGCCGTATACGCCGATATTGATGGTCGCGTCGGCCTGGCTCTTCGGCGGCTCGATGCCGTCGGCCGACCGCCACGGCGTCGCCCAGAGCACGAAACCTGCCGCGACGGTTGCCAATACGACGCCGCCCGCGATCAGCGCCCGCCGCCCTCCGGTGCCGAGCCGCTCGGCGAGCGCGACGATCCCGGTCGCGCCCGCGGCCATCACCACCCCGAACATGCCCGCCGCGTAATAGATTCGGCCACCGACCACGAGAAAGGTCACCACCAGCAGCAGTAACGTGACCCCGAGGAACCGGTACGCCCGCAGCCGCGGCTCGCGCAGCAGCACCCACACGCCGTACACCAGCAGCACCGCGCCCAGGTATCCGGCGGTCAGCGCCGTGAGCGGAACGAACATCAGCCAGCCGCCGAGAATCCCCTGCTCGCCGCTGATCACCTTGCCCATCTCCAGCTGCGGCCAGCCGTGGTGGCTCTGCCAGAGCAGCGTCGGGGCCGTCGCGACCAGCACCAGCAAACCACCCGCCCACAGCAGCGGCCTGCGCACCAGCTCACGCGGCCCGAACACCAGCGAGCTGACCGCCACCGCGATCCAGAAAAACGGGATCAGCCATTTCACCTGCATATCGATGGCGGTGACGGCGGCGGCACACAGCAGCAGCGGATCCCAGCGGCTGCGTACCCAGTGCACGAGCAGCCAGGTGATGATCACCCACAGCACGGTGTCGACCGCGTTCGTCGTGAGCAGTTTGCCCTGCAGTAACAGGAACGGCGAGGTGGCGTAGCCGAGCGCGGCCAGCACCTGCGCCGCGCGGCCGCCGCCGAACTCCCGGGCGATGAGCGCCGTCAGCACGATCGCGAGCACGGTGAGCAGCACCGCGGGCAGCCGCAGCAGGAAGAACGAACCCGGCGCGATGGTGTCCATGGTCCGCGCCAGCGTGGGCAGCACCGGACCCTGGTCGGCGTAGCCGAAGGAGAGGTGCCGCCCGGCCGCCAGGAAATACAGCTCGTCGCCGAAGTAGTCGTATCTGCTCGCCGCGAACAGCAGTACGGCCGCCGACACCGCGGCAACGGCGGCGATCCCGCCGGTGGCCACCGGCGGGCGCGTATCGGGTGAGGCGAGCTCCTGACGATCTTCGGTATCGGTCATGGCGCAGCTCCCGGAGGGTAGGTGCGTCGAATTTAGCTCGCGCGAACGGCGATCCGCGCCGCGACACGATGCCCTTATGTCATCCCGTGACGTATCCGTCGGCCACCGAAAGCACCTCGTCGACGATTTCGAGTCCGGTACGCAGCTCGTCGGCGGAGGTGGTGAGCGGCGGGGCGATCTGGAATCGGTTGCCCGCGTTGAACGGCCACAGCCCGCGCGCCTTCGCGGCGGCGGTGACCGCGCCCATCGGGGCGGCCGCCGCACCCGCGGCGCCGAACGGCACCAGCGGCTCCCTGGTGGCCGGGTCGCGCACCAGGTCCAGCGCCCAGAAGAAGCCGAGCCCGCGCACCTCGCCGACGCTCGGATGCCGAGATGCCAAGTCGTGCAAGCCTTTTCCGAGCACATCCGCACCTGCCGTCCGAACGTGGTCGAGGATGCCCTCGCGTTCGAAGATGCCGATCGACGCGACGCCCGCCGCGCAGGCCAGCGGATGTCCCGCGTAGGTGAGCCCGCCCGGGTAGACCGTATCGTCGTAGCGCCGGGCGATCCGCTCGGCCATCAGCACCCCGCCGAGCGGCACATATCCGGAGTTGACGCCCTTGGCGAAGGTGATGATGTCGGGTGCGACGCCGAAGGCCTGCACCGCGAACCATTCGCCGACCCGGCCGAATCCGACCATCACCTCGTCGGCGATGTAGACGATGCCGTATTCGTCGCACAGTTCGCGCACGCCCGCGAGGTAGCCGGGCGGCGGAACCAGCACGCCGTTGGTGCCGACCACCGTCTCCAGGATCAGGCCCGCGATGAGCTGCGGGCCCTCCAATTCGATCACCTGACGCAGGTGCGCCAGCGCCGCCGCCGTCTCCTCTTCGGGAGTGCTTGTGCCCCAAGGGGATCGGTACGGATACGGACCGAAGAAACGGACCACGTCGACATTGGTCGGCTCGGCGCCCCAGCGCCGCGGCTCACCGGTCAAGCCGATCGCGGTGCCGGTGCCGCCATGGTAGGACCGGTATGCCGCAAGCATTTTCGTGCGTCCGGTATAGCTGCGGGCCAGCCGCACCGCATGCTCGATGGCCTCGGCGCCGCCGGTGGTGAACAGGATGCGGTTCAGGTCGCCCGGTGCGCGTTCCACGATGAGCCGGGCCAGTTCGCTGCGCGCCTCGTTGCCGACCGTCGGCGAGATGGTGGCCAACCGCTGCGCCTGCGCGACGATGGCCGCGATCATCTCCGGATGCTGGTGTCCGATATTGAGATTCACCAACTGGGAGGAGAAGTCGAGATACCGCTTGCCGTCGGCGTCCCAGAAATACGAGCCCGAGCCGCCGACGATCGGCACCGGGTCGACGCTCGCCTGCACGCTCCACGGATAGAAGACGTGATCGGTCACCTTATTTACCGCCTTCCGTCAGCGTCACCTGGATGGGCTGGTAACCCGTTCCGGTGACCTCGATTCCACTGTTCTTCAGCAGGTCCAAGGCCTTGGTCACGTACTCGTTGGTGTAGGCGCCCGTGTCCGGATCCTTCCGCAACACCGTCGCGCCGTCCTGGTTCTTCGTCTCCTTGGCGATCTTCACAGTGCGATCCCACGCCGCCTTGTCGACCATCCCGATTCCGTTGGGGGACGGCCAGATCAGCTTGTTCACCTCGTTGATCTGCCACTGCTGATGCGAGGCGCCCAGCGTGCTGCCCGCCTTCACGGTGATGTCGCGGCATTCGTCGACGTGGTCGCGGCAGTACGCCCAGCCCTTCAGCGAGGCCGCGATGAATTTCACCGTCTGGTCCTGATATTTGCTGTCGCCGAGCTTGGCGGTGTTCGCCCAGATCGCGTCCTGCAGCATCGCGACGCCCTGATCGTTCCAGTCGATGAGGTTGAAATCGCTTGGGCTGTAGAGGTTTCCGGTCGCCGGATTCTTGGTCTCCAGCACCTGTGCGTACTCGTTGTACGACATGGCCTGGGCGGCGGCGATATCCTTGGACAGGAAGGCGTTCATATCGAACTGCTGCTGCACCAGTTTCACGTCCTTGGCCGGGTCGAGGCCCGCCTTGGTCATCCCCGCGAAGAGTTCGAATTCGTTGCCGTAGCCCCAGTTTCCGACGGTCTTACCGCGCAGCGCGGCCGGGCCGGTGATGCTCTCCCCCTTGAACGACACCTGTTTGGTGCCGGAACGCTGGAAGATCTGCGCCACATCGGTGATCCCGGCCCCGGCCTCGCGCGAGGCCAGCGCCTTCGGCACCCAGGCGACGGCGTAGTCGGCCTGACCCTGCGCCAGCACCGTCTGCGGCACGATATCCGTTCCGCCGTCGAGGATTTCGACCGACAGTCCCTGCTCCTTGTAGAACCCCTTCTCCACCGCGGCCAGGTAGCCGGCGAACTGGCCCTGCTTGAACCACTGCAGCTGCAAGCGGACCTTGGTTAGTCCGTCGGCCGTTGTGGTGGAACCGCTTTCGGTGGTGCTGCAGCCGGTGAGGGTGGCCGCGACCACCGCGGCGAGCGCCAGGCAGGCGCGCAATCGCTTGGTGGCAACTGTCATTTCGATCTCCGGGGATTGTCGAGCAGGCCCAGCTTGGTGCGGGGACGGCGGGTGAGTTGTTCCAGAATCAGGACCGCGGCCAGGAACAGCAGGCCGACGATCATGGCGCCGACCACATATGCCCAGGCCCTGGGATAGGCGGTGTTGGCGGCCGCCGAGGTGATGCGGCTGCCGAGTCCGTTCTGCAGACCCCCGAAGTATTCGGCGATGATCGCGGCGATCACCGCGCCCGGCGCGGCGATCCGCAGCCCGGTGAACAGGTGCGGCAGCGCGGCCGGCAGCCGCACGGTGCGGGTGACCTGCCAGCCGCCCGCCGCGTACGAGGTCATCAGGTCGGTGTGCACCTGGGGCACCTGGCGCAGACCGCGGGCCGTACTGACGAACATCGGGAAGAACACGACGATCGTCACGACCATTCGCCGCGGGGTATCGGTGGTGGTGGAGTACATCGAATTCAACAGGGGCGCAAGGGCGACGATGGGTACGGCCGCCGCGGCGGCGGCCAGCGGGGTGAGCAGGCCGTCGATCACGTGGAAGCGTACCGCCAGCACGGCCGCCGCGATGCCGGAAACGGCGCCGATCAACAGACCGATCAACGCATTCGCTCCGGTGGCCCGCGCGGCCGCGCAGATCCGGTCGAAATTGTCCGCGAATTCGTGCGCGATCGCCGTCGGCGACGGCAGCAGGAACGAGGGTACTCCGGCCGCCACCGTCACCACCTGCCACAGCACCAGCGCCGCGACACCGAAAATCAGTGGCGGCAGTACGGATTTCAGCGGCAGCGCCCTCATCGCAGCTCCCGTCCGGCCACCCGGGCGCCGTGCCCGCCGTGCAGCGCCGCGCGCACCGCCGCGACAGCGTCGAAAAACGGTGTGCTGGAACGGATATCGTCGGCGTCGGCATCGGTGCGATCCCAGCCGGTCGGCACGATCTCGGTGATCCGGCCGGGCCGCGGCGACATCACCACCACCCGGTCGGACAGGAATACCGCCTCCGGAATCGAATGCGTCACGAAAACCACCGCGGCGCCGGTCTCCTCGGCGATGCGCAGCAACTCGGCCTGCATCCGCTCCCTGGTCATCTCGTCCAGCGCGCCGAACGGCTCGTCCATCAGCAGCAGCGACGGTTTGCGGGCCAGCGCCCTGGCGATGGCCACCCGCTGCTGCATGCCGCCGGACAGTTCGGCCGGATAGCGCCGGGCGAATTCGGTGAGCCCGGCCATCTCCAGCAATTCCGCACTGCGCGTTCGGCGTTCGCGCTTGGGCACCTTGTGCAGCTCGAGCGGCAGCTCCACATTCGCCTGTACCGTGCGCCAATCCAGCAATCCGGCCTGTTGGAACGCGATGCCGTAGTCCTGATCGATCCGGGCCCGGCGGGCCGTTTTGCCGTGTACCGCCACGGTGCCGCTGGTCGGCTCCTCCAGATCGGCGATGATCCGCAGCAGGGTGGACTTGCCGCAGCCGGAAGGTCCGATGAGCGAGACGAATTCGCCCGCCGCGACGGTGAGCGAGACGTCCTGCAGCGCGGTGACCGATCCGGCCTGGAAGATCTTCCCGACGTGCGCGAGTTCGACCGCGGGTACCCGGTCTCCGGGTTCGGCGACGGCCGAAATCGTGCTGCCTTCGGTGGTCGCCACCTCGTCGGGCGATGTGTGCGCGGTCAACGGGTACCTCCTGAGTCGCGCGCTCCCGCGGGACGGCTGTAGCGGCGCAATGCGAATTCGATCAAGGCGACGACGGTGGTCACCACGACGCCCAGCAGCGCGGCCGCCAGCACGGCGGCGTAGAGCCGGGCCGCGTCACCGGTCGCCTGTTGCGCGAAAACGATGATCTGGCGGCCGATTCCGCCCGCGGTGCCGGTGGAGATCTCGGCGACCACCGCGCCGATCACCGAGGCGGCGGCGGCCAGCCGCAGCGCGGGCAGCAGATGCGGAACCGCGGCCGGGAAGCGCAGCCGTACCAGCGTCTGCCACCAGCTCGCCGAATAACTGTGCAGCAGTTCGACCGACGCCTTGGCCGGTGCCTGCAGCCCGCGCAGCATACCCACCGCCACCGGGAAGAACGCCAGATACGACGCGATCACCGCGATGCTCATCCACGGCTGCCACGGCTGCCCCGCGATAACGATCTTGCCGCCCCACCCGGCGACGAGCGGAGCCAGGGCGATCAGCGGAACCGTCTGCGAGACAACGATATACGGCAGCAGTCCGCGTTCGACGAAGGCGAACCGCTGCATCAGCACCGCGAGCAGCACGCCCACCACCGTGCCGAGCACCAGGGCGAGCAGGGCCAGCCCGAGGGTGAATCCGGCGGTGCGCAGCAGGGTCGCGCCGACGGTCGACTTCCCGTCCCGCTCCCCGAGCACGGTCACCACCGACCACACGTGCGGCATCGCCGCATTGGTGGTGCGCGGCAGCAGGCGCTGCCCGCCGACGCTCAAACCTTGTTCCGGCACAAGGTATTTCACCAGCTCCCACAGCGCGGCGAGCAGCGCGAACGCGGCGACCGCGTACCCGGCTCGCGCGCCGCGGCCGCCGAATCCACGCAGCGTCACCCGACCGCCTCCGTCGCGGTCACCGGAGGCGCGAGCCGCGGCAGCACCGATTCGCCGTACGCCTCCAGGGTCGCCGTTTTGGCGTCGTGCTGGAGGTAGACGGCGAACTGGTCCACGCCCAGCTTCTCCAGCTCGCGCAGCCGCGCCAGCTGATCGTCGGGCGTGCCGAGCAGACAGAACCGGTCCACGATGGCGTCCGGCACGAATTCGGCGTGCGTATTCCCGGCCCGGCCGTGCTGGTTGTAATCGTAACCTTGCCGCCCGGCGATGTACTCGGTGAGCGCGGCCGGAATCTCGCTTCCCGCACCGTATTTCGCGACGATATCGGCGACGTGATTGCCGACCATACCGCCGAACCACCGGCACTGCTCCCTGGCGTGGTCCAGGGCGGCCGCCGTCCCGTCGGTGACGTATGCCGGTGCGGCGACACAGATCTTGACCGATCCGGGGTCGCGCCCGGCCCGCTCGGCGGCGGCCCGCACCCGCGCGATGGTCCACGCGGTGATGTCGGGATCGGCCAGCTGCAGGATGAACCCGTCGGCCACCTCGCCGGTCAGGTCGAGTGCGCGCGGGCCGTAGCCCGCCACCCACACCTCGAGCCGGGAATCGCCCGCCCAGGGGAACCGCACCTGGGTGTCGCCGATGCGCGCGGCTCGACCGTTCCCCAATTCCCTTATCACCCTTATCGATTCACGCAATGTCGCAATGGTGGTCGGCTTGCCGCCCAGCGTGCGCACCGCGGAATCACCGCGTCCGATCCCGCAGATCGTCCGGTTGCCGAACATATCGTTCAGCGTGGCGAAGGTGGACGCCGTCACCGTCCAGTCCCTGGTGGCCGGATTGGTCACCATGGGGCCGACGACGACCTTGCGCGTCGCGGCCAGGATCTGGCTGTAGATGACGTACGGCTCCTGCCACAGCAGATGCGAATCGAAGGTCCACACGTGCGAAAACCCGTGTGTCTCGGCGATTCTGGCCAGTTCGACGACCCGCGAGGCGGGCGGCGTGCATTGCAGCACCACGCCGATATCCATGCGGCACACTCCAATCCAACTGCGTGCTCAGATGAGGTTCTGCGAGAGTCCGCGTTTCACGAACCGGCCGTGGCCCGTGCTGCCCGAATACCGGCCGCCGTCCACGATCACCCGGCCCCGCGACAGCACCGTGTCGACGTGGCCGTCGATCTCGAAACCCTCCCAAGCGGAATGGTCCATATTCATGTGGTGGGTCTTGCCGTACCCGATGCTCGTGTGCCCGTTGGGGTCGTAGATCACGATATCGGCGTCGGCGCCCGGGCTGATCACGCCCTTGCGCGGATACATGCCGAACATCCGCGCCGGCGTGGTACAGCAGACCTCCACCCAGCGCTCCGGCGAGATCCAGCCGTTCTTGACACCCTGGAACATCAGGTCCATCCGGTGTTCGACGCCGCCGATCCCATTGGGAATCTTGCTGAAATCGCCGATGCCGAGTTCCTTCTGATCTTTCATGCAGAACGGGCAGTGATCGGTGCTGACCGCGGTGACGTCACCGGTGCGGATATAGCGCCACAGCGCGTCCTGGTGCCCCTCGGCCCTGGACCGCAGCGGTGTCGAGCACACCCATTTGGCGCCCTCGAAACCCGGTGCGCCCAACTGTTCTTCGAGCGAGAGGTACAGATACTGCGGACAGGTTTCGCCGAAGACGTTCTGCCCGTTGCCGCGCGCGGCGGCGATCTGCTCCAGCGCCTGCTTCGCCGAGACGTGCACGACATATAAAGGCGCGCCGGTCAATTGGGCCAGCATGATGGCGCGGTGGGTGGCCTCCTCCTCCAGTTGCCACGGCCGCGATGTGCCGTGGAAGTAGGGTGCGGTGTCGCCGCGCGCGACGGACTGGGCGACCAGCACATCGATCGCTATTCCGTTCTCCGCGTGCATCATCAGCAGTGCGCCGAGGTCGCCCGCCGACTGCATGGCCCGCAGGATCCGCCCGTCGTCGGAGTAGAAGACGCCGGGGTAGGCCATGAACAGCTTGAAGCTGGTGACCCCCTCCGACACCAATTCGGCCATCCCCTTGAGGGATTCGTCGTTCACCTCGCCGACGATCTGATGGAAGCCGTAATCGATGGCGCACTGGCCCGCGGCCTTCTGATGCCACAGGTTCAGCGTGTCCTGGACGCGCTCGCCGGGCTTCTGCACCACGAAGTCGATGATGGTGGTGGTGCCGCCCCAGGCGGCCGCGCGGGTTCCGGTTTCGAAGGTGTCGGAGGCCTCGGTGCCGCCGAACGGCATCTGCATATGCGTATGTCCGTCGACGCCACCGGGAATCACGTATTTGCCGGTGGCGTCGATGACGACGTCGGCGTTGGCCTTCAGGTCCGCGCCGAGCGCGGTGGAACCGGGTTGCAGTACGGCGACAATGGTTTCGTCGTCGACGAGCACGTCCAGCGGTTGCGATCCGGTGGCCGAGACCACCGTGCCGCCATGGATGAATGTCTTCATGCCGCACCCCCCGCTATCACGGCTGTACCAGCGGCCCGTAGGCATCCGGGCGGCGGTCACGGTAGAAGGCCCACCGATCGCGCACCGTCTTGATCAGATCCATATCGAGATCGCGCACGATCAGTTCCGGATCGCGATCCGAACCCACCTCGCCGACGAATTTGCCCTCGGGGTCGACGAAATAGCTGGTGCCGTAGAAATCGTCGTCACCGTAATCGCTCTCGATGCCGACCCGGTTGATCGCGCCGATATAGTACTCGTTGGCGACGGCCGATGCGGGCTGTTCCAGCTTCCACAGATATCCGGACAGTCCGCGCGAGGTGGCCGACGGATTGAACACGATTTCCGCGCCGGCCAGGCCCAGCGCGCGCCAGCCCTCCGGGAAATGCCGGTCGTAGCAGATGTAGACGCCGACCCGGCCGACGGCGGTGTCGAATACCGGCCAGCCGAGATTGCCGGGACGGAAGTAGAACTTCTCCCAGAACCCGCTGACGTGCGGAATGTGGTGTTTACGGTATTTGCCCAGGTAGCTGCCGTCGGCATCGATCACCGCCGCGGTGTTGTACAGCAGGCCCGGCTGCTCCTGCTCGTACACCGGCAGCACCATCACCAGGCCCAATTCCTTTGCCAGCGCGGCGAAACGCTCCGTCGTCGGGCCGGGTACGGATTCGGCGTAGTCGTAGAACTTGGCGTCCTGTAGCTGGCAGAAGTACGGACCGTAGAACAACTCCTGAAAGCAGATCACCCGGGCGCCCTGCGCGGCCGCCTGCCGCGCGTAGTCCTCGTGTGCCTTGATCATCGACTCTTTGTCGCCCGTCCAGTTTGTCTGGACTAGGGCGGCTCGCACGATTGCCATGTTTGTGATCCTCCACCCTGAACTGATTCAGTTGTGTTACAAGATTACGGAAACAGTTTCGCGCCCGTTACGTTTTGGGCTCCTTGAATTACAACGACTTTCGGCCGAGCAGAATGAGATCGTGACAATCGACCCAGCGACCGATCAGCATGCGCCCGCGGACGGCGCGCAACCGGCCGCGGGCGGGTCCGCCGCGAGCTTTCTCACCGATCTGGAAGACCGAACCCCGGCCGGTATCGCGGCCGCGATGAGCCGCCGAATCCGTTCCGGCGCAATACAACCGGGCACTCGGCTGCCGACGGTGCGCGAGGTGGCCCGGGAACTGCGAGTCTCCCCCGCCACCGTCAACCAGGCCTGGCGGGCACTGGCCGCGACGGGCGCCATCATCGCGCGCGGCCGGGCGGGCACCTTCGTCGGCGAACCGGTGGCGACCCGGATTTCCCGGCCGGAGGGGCGCTATCAGCGGCTGCATCCGCCCTCCGACAGCGCCTTCCGGCTCGATCTTTCCCGGGGCACGCCCGACGCCCGGCTGCTGCCGGATCCGAGCGCGGCGCTGCGCGCGCTGGCCGACGCGGGGACGGCGGGCGATCTCGCGTCGAACTATCTCGGCGACGCGGTGCTGCCCGAATTCGCGGCGAAGCTGCGGGCGGACTGGCCGTTCCGGCCCGAGACCATCGCCGTACTCGACGGCGCGCTGGACGCCGTCGACCGCCTGCTCACCGCGCATGTCCGGCTCGGCGACGCGGTGGCCGTCGAGGATCCCTGTTTCCCACCGTTTCTCGATCTGCTGAGCCGGATAGGCGCCCGGCCCGTCCCGGTGCGAATGGACGAATCCGGTCCGCTACCCGCCGATCTCGCGGCCGCGGTCACCGAATACGGTGTCGCGGCGCTGATCCTGCAACCGCGCGCGCAGAACCCCACCGGGGCCTCGCTCACCGCACGCCGGGTCCGCGATCTCGCCGAAATCCTCGCGCCTACCGGAACTCTCGTGATCGAGGACGATCACTCCACCGGAATCGCCTCGGCCCCACTGCGTTCGATCGGCGCACGGCTGCCCGGCCGAACCGTGCACATCCGTTCCTACTCCAAATCGCATGGCGCCGATCTGCGGATCGCCGTCGCGGGCGGACCGGCGCGGCTGCTCGATCCGGTCGTCGAACGCCGCATGCTCGGACCGGGCTGGACCTCTCGCCTGTTGCAGCGCCTGCTGCTCACCATGCTCGACGATCAGGACGCCGTCCGCGCCGTCGAGCACGCGCGGGCCGAATACCGCAGGCGCTCAGCCGAATTGCGCCGCGCCCTGGCCCGGCGCGGGGTGCAGGCGCCGCGCGCCGACGGCATCAACCTGTGGCTGCCGGTGGCCGAGGAGAACGCCGCGATGATCTCGCTGGCCGCCGCCGGGATCAAGGTCGCGCCGGGCGGCCCGTTCGAGGTGCGCGACCATCCGGGCTCGGATCACCTGCGGATCACCGTCTCCCCACTCGGCGACCACGACTTCGAGTGGCTGGCAACCGAACTCGCCGCCGCCACCAAGGCGCTGCCCACCTACCGGCGGATCCGCCGAGTTTAGGGTTCCAACGGGATCGGCTGGGTGTCGTGCACCTGCTGGAAGATCACCGAGCTGCGGAAACCGGCCACCTCGCGGCGTTTGCTGAGCCGGTCGACCAGGAATCCGTGCAGGCGGTCCAGGTCCTGCACCGCGACGTGCAGCAGGAAATCGTGCTCACCCGACAGCACGAATACGCTCAGCACCTCGCGGAACGCGGCCGCCGCCTGCTGGAACGAATCGATCATGGCCGCGCTCTGCGGGCGCACCTGCACCAGCACCATCGCCTGCACCCGGCGATTCAGCGCGGCGGGATCGATCTCGGCGTGATAACCGCGGATCACGCCGCGCCTGGTCAGCGTGCGCACCCGTTCGAGACAGGTCGATGCGGCGATGCCGACCCGGCGGGCCAACTCCCGATTCGACTGCCGCGCATCTGCTTGGAGTAGGCCGATGATTTCCGAATCAAGTTCATCCACAACCGAATTCTGCCGCCGATTTCGGCCGAACGTTCGGTGAACAGCGCGATCGGCCGTCCGAATGGTTACGTTTATCAGGTCTGCCGCCGCGATCGGCAGACCGCGCCGGGTACCGATCGGCCACGGGCCCACCTCTCCCTCAGCCGATCGGCCACCCTCGGCATCGTGGCGCGGCCGCCGATTCGCCCTCGGCGGCCGCGCCACCCCACGGGTACGCGCCAGGGAGGCTTCCAGTGAGCACACAGCACAGTTACGACGAGATCGCCGCGGCGTACGCGGATCGTTTCCAGCACGAGCTGCGCGGCAAACCACTGGACCGGGCCCTGCTCGACGTATTCGCGAGCGAGGTGGAGTTCACCCACCCGATCGCCGATATCAGTTGCGGCCCCGGGCATATCGCGCGCTACCTGAACGACCTGGGGCTGTTCACGATCGGCGTCGATCTCTCGCCGCGGATGATCGAGATCGCCGCGGCGACACATCCCGGCATCGAATTCCGCACGGGTGATATGCGCAAGCTCGACCTCGCCGACCATACGTTCGGCGGGCTGGTCGCCTTCTACTCGATCATCCATGTGAGTCCGGACGATCTGCCGGTCGCCTTCGCCGAATTCTTCCGCGTGCTGCGGCCGGGAGCGCCTCTGCTGCTGTCCTTCCACATCGGCGACGAGGTGCGCCACCTCGACGAGATGCTCGGTCACGCCGTCGATTTGGACTTCCACTTCTACCCGCGGCCGGCGATCGAATCACTGCTCACCGCCGCCGGTTTCGAGATCACCGCGACGCTGGAACGCGCGCATTACCCGACCGAGGTGGCCACCACCCGGGCCTATGTTTATTGCCGGGCGTAGCCCGTCCTCAGCCCGCGCCGGGCCGAGCTCCTGCGCGAGGCACTCGCCTACATTTACTGCCGGAAGTAGCCCGTCCCGCAGCCCACACCGGGCCGAGCTCCTGTGCGAGGCGCTCGCCTACCTTTATGCCCGCCGCGAAAATCCTTCGACAGCAACCGGCCTCGCGCATACCGTCGCCAACCATGCGGACCGACACACTGCGCCTGCGACCGCTGCGGCCCGAGGACGAGGCGGTGGTGCGCGCCGCGCAACTCGCGCTCGGGCAGGAGGTTTTCACCTTCGCGCTCGGACTCGAACCGGAGCTCGGCTGGGCCGACTATTTGACGCGGCTCGAACACAACCGCCGGGGCATCGACCTGCCGGACGGCATGGTGGCGTCCACCTTCCTCGCCGCCGTCGTCGACGGCGAGATCGTCGGTCGCACCTCGATCCGGCACGAGCTCACCGATTCGCTGCGCCGCGACGGCGGCCACATCGGCTACGCGGTGATCAGGGAGCACCGGCGGCGCGGCTACGGGCGGGCGATTCTGCGGCAGAGCATCGTCATCGCGCGCCGCCTCGGCATCGAACGCATCCTGGTCACCTGCGACGACAGCAATATCGGCTCCGCGAAGATCATCGAATCCTGCGGTGGCGCACTGGATTCCGTGGTGGCCCGGGCCGACGGCAGACCCACCCGCCGCTACTGGATCGACTGACCGCGGCGAGTAGACTCGGCACGGGATGGACGCGCATATCGGCTATCGCCGGGTTTACGACGCGGTCGCACCCTCGGACGGAACACGGGTGCTGGTGGACCGCGTGTGGCCGCGCGGCCTGCGGCGCGATGACGAGCGCCTCGGCGAATGGTTGCGCGATATCGCGCCGTCCACCGAGCTGCGGCAGTGGTACGGGCATCGGCCGGAGCGGTTCGCCGAATTCGAGCGACGCTACCGGGAAGAGCTCACGCGACCCGATCGCCGGGATTCCGTGCGGCGGCTGCGCGAACTCGCGGCGAGCGGTCCGCTGACGCTGGTGACCGCGACCAAGGACGCCGACCACAGCCAGGCGGCGGTCCTGGCGCGATGGCTGACGGCCCAGTATCGCGTAGCGATGCCATGAGGGGTGTGGTCGGGCGACGGGTGGGCCTAGCCCGCTTCGGGAGTCGCCGAGCGAACCCTCGCGAAGTCGCCGAGCGGTAGCCGGATGGCGCGGTAGCGGTCGAGGATCTTCTTCACGGCATCGGTTACCGGAGGCTCCTCGGTGAGCTCCAGCCAGCCGTGCGCGTCGTGCGCGCGTAGTCGGATCGGTTCGGGGGCGGTGACGCGGACGACGAAGTTGAACTGCCTGGCCGGGATGTCCTCGGCCGACGGATAGTCGAATTGCCCTAGGTAGGTGGAGATTTCGGCAGCCACCAGCCCCGTTTCCTGGGTCACCGCGCGGATCAGCGCCCGATCGATGGATTCACCGGATTCGATCTCGCCCCCGGGTGGCTCCCAGATACCGCCCGGACAATCGGATTCCGGGCGGCGCAGTAGCAATACGCAATCGCCGTACTCGACGATGGCGCCGACGACGAGCCGCTGGATCTCATCGCGTTCCGCGCCCGCGATCAGATGCCGCAGCAGTGACTGGTCCACCATCGGTTTCATCCCTTTCGCGACGGACAGCAACGAATGGGTAACCCGTTGCGGTCGGCCGCATTTCCTCGAATCCGCGTTCGAAATCTTATCCACCGATCGGCGACCTGTCACGGAAATCGGTTCTGAACTGGGAATCTTCAGATTGGAACTATCTGGACGACAGGTATACTGCGAACCTGGCGCGTACCGGCAGTACCGGCTATCTGTTTGCTGGGCAGCGGGCAGCAAACCTCGAAATCGGTTGCCGGACCGCCGAATACGGCAATCGCCCGGGTGTATCCCGGGCGATTGCCGTGCGGGGCCGCGGCTCAGCCGAGGTTCAACATCCCCGGCCAGGCCGTCGACCACGGTGTGTGCGGACGATCACAGCGCCAGATGGTGACATCGCGGGTGACGTCCGGAAAACCGAGCCGGGAGTCCACCCGCCCGATCGGTGTCACCGAATCGAAGTGCTTGCGCAGGTCGTCCTGTGAGCCGCCGACCCACAGCACCGTCGTCGCGGTATCCGGTGGCGTGCCGAAGTAACCGAATCCGCGATTCGGGCTGTAGATCGCGGGCAGACCGTAGCGGCCTCGCTGCACATCCAAAGCGCTTGCCTGCCAATAGTTTCCGGTGATAATCACCGCATGCTCGCGGTCGGCGGCGGGCAGCGCCGAGTAGGCGGCCGCGGTGGCGTCGCGCAGCTCCGGCCAGCCGAATTTGCCGTACAGCCCGATCTGCAGGCCCGCCGCCTGATCCGAATCAGGTTGGCGCAGTTCCGATTCCGGCTTCAGCGGCAATGAGAACACCACGAATGCCGCCGAGGTGACCGTGAGCGCGATCGAGAAGATCCGCCGCCAGCGCGCGGGTTTGCGCGTCCACCAGACCGCGCCCGCCGCCATCACCGCGGCGTAGCAACCCATCACGTAATACGGCCGCCCGTTGCTCGCGAGGAAGGCGACCACCACCAGCAGCTGCACCGGGGCCAGAAAACGGTAGGGCCGCAACGGTTCCCAGCGAAACAGTGCGATGAGCCCGGTTACCAGCAGAAAGACGCCGAGACCACCCGCCGCGATGAGCGCGATCGGCACGAAGAGGATCCGCCCGCCGATCTCCGACTGTTCCGCGGCCACCTGTGCGGTCATGCCCAGCTGCGGCCAGCCGTGCCGGGCCTGCCAGACGAGCGTCGGCGCGGTCGCCGCCAGCGTGATCGCCCCACCGGCCCACAGCAGCGGGCGGCCGAGCAATTCGCGTGGCCCACAGGCCAATACGCTGAGCACTACGGCGATCCAGAACGCCGGGATCAGCCACTTCACCTGCATATCGACCGCCGTGACGACCCCGGCCAACAGCAGCAGCACATCGTGTCTGGTGCGCACCCAGCGGATCAATAACCAGGTGATCGGCACCCACAGCGCGGAATCGATGACGTTGGTGGACAACTGAGCGCCCTGGAGGAGCAGGAACGGCGAGGTCGCGTACGCCGCCGCGGCGAGCACCTGTGCGGTGCGCGAGCCGCCGAACTCCCGCGCAATCAACGCGCTGAAGACGATGGCGGCCAGCGTTATCAGCACCGCCGGGAGTCGCAGCGCCACAAGCGATCCCGGCGCCAGCGCATCCATCAGCCGAGCGAGCAGCGGCAGCACCGGCCCCTGATCGGCATAGCCGAAGCTCAATCTGTGCCCGGCGGCGATGAAATACATTTCGTCGCCGAAGAATCCGTACCGGCCGCTGGAGAACAGCAGCGCGACGGCGCTCAGCCCCAGTAGTACGCCGACGCCGAGGTAGGCGAAGGGCGGGCGCGCGGTCGCGGTATTCCCTTGCATCGCTTCCATTTCCAGTGTCTCGGTCACGACAGTTCCTCCTCCCGGATCGCCAGCCCCCGGCGACCCTCCTCGATTTCGGCCTCCCCGCGGGTGGCGAGGCCGTAGACGCGGCACAGATGCGCGGAATATCCGGGCATATCGAAATCCGGATCGCGGACGGCCCTGCTGCCCGCACCGTCGATCGAGTCCCGGATCGATCTCGCCATCAGCTTCGGATCGAATTCGCCGAATTCGCCGCTGCGCTGGCCTTCGCGCAGCAACTCCGCGAGCGGTTCGATCACGTCTTGCTCCTCATTGCTGCCGTCGAAAACCGGTGTGCCGTCCGGCTTCCGAAAGTTCAGCGCCACAGCGACCATCGCACCGATGTGCTTGCGGTTCTCGTCGATGTAGCGCAGGTTCGATTCCAGGTAGACGCGCAGCCGGTTGCGCGCGCCCGTCTCGGCCTCGATGAGCGGGACCATATACTCCGCGCCCGCCACGAACAGCTGCACGACCAGCTCGGTCATCAACTCGTCTTTACCCGCGAAGTGGTATGAGATGACGCCCTTGGAGATCCCCGCACGTTCGGCGATCCGGGCCAGCGACGCATTCCCATAGCCGACCTCGGAGATCACCTCGACCGCCGCCGCGATGATCTGCTTCCGCCGCGCCGCCTCGATGAACGACTTCCGTTGGCCATCCGACCCATTTTCTGACCGCACGGCCAAAATTTAACACAACCGGCCAGAGCCCGGCGAGGCCACATTTCCGTGGGGGCCGAGCGTCAGGCCCTCGGTACCGGCGTGAGATCGATATCGGCCGGTGGCCGCAGGCGTCGCAGCGTGCCGTCGAAGCCGGTGACGTATAACGCCCATCCGTCGCCGTCCGGGCCGATACGCACCGAACTCGGTCCGGTCCATCCGCCCGACAAACCGGACGCGACAACGCAGGAAGTTCCAGTGTTCGGGTCGAAGCGGTGGATTGCGCCTTGCAGGTGCGCGGCGACGAACACGTCTCCGGCTTTCGTCATGGTCAGATCGTCGGGTCCGGTCGCGATACCGGGCAGCCGTCCGACCACGGTCCAGCCGCTCGGGGCGTCCAGCGGGACTCGGTAGATCTCGCCGCTGAACAGGTCGTCGGTGTAGACCGCGTGACGGTCCGGGCTCAGCGCCAGACCTTCCGCGCGAGGCACCGACGCCCAGTTGGGTTGCACGGCACCGGTGCCGTGTGAGTAGCGGGTGATTCCTTGCGACGGACCGCCCTCGGTGCCGACCCAGGTGGTCAGCAGGTCACCACCGGGCAGGCGCAGCAAACCGTTACCGCCTTGGCGGGCGAGGACGGTCGATTCACCGGTGGTGGTGTCGAATTCGGCGAAGGTCCCATCCAGCCCGGCGAAGTAGAGCGTCGTCCCGTCGAGCTGCAGACCGCCGAAACCGCTGCCTTGGTGGGCGAGTACGGTGCGAACCCGGCCCGACGCATCGACGTGATAGAGCGTGGACTCCAAGCCGGAGAGGTAGAACCCGCCAACGCCATCGGGCTCGAGGTTCTCCAGTTTCTCGAGCCCCTGCACGACCGTATCGACCTGCCAGCCGCCGCACCCGGTTGCGATATCCCCAGACGCCGGTGCCGCCGGCACGCCCGCCATGACCGCGGCGGCCACGCACAATGCGCGAATTCTTCTCCCCACCAACCTCATTCCGCGCACGATACCGAACTCGGCCGCATTGTGTCCCGGCACCGAACCCCACCGACCGGCCTCATCCGAGGTGTTTGTCGACGAGCTCTTCAACCTTCGCGACCACCGCCGCGGCGCCGTCTTCTTCGGCGATCCGGGTGGCGAGTTGTTCGGCATGTGTTCGGTGGCTGGGCTCGGTCAGCGCGGTGTCGATAGCGCGGGCGAGTCGTTCGGCGGTGAGTTTCGGGCGCGGCAGAGTTGCCGGGCTGACGCCGAGTTCGTGTAGCCGCCGCGCCCAGAAGGGTTGGTCGCCACCCGGTGATGGGATGGCGACCGTGGGTAGTCCGGCGCGAAGGCCCGCGGCCGTGGTGCCCGCCCCGCAGGAGTGCGCCACCGTGGCCACCTTGCCGAACAGCCAGTCGTGCGGGACGGCGCCGATGGTGATGACGGTGTCGTCGCGCACGTGCAGACCGGCGCCACCCGCCTGGACCACGCCGCGCACCCCCACGGTGTGCAGCGCCTGCCGGACGAGTTCGGACACATGCGTCGTCTGGCTCTTGGAGAGCATGAGACTGCCCAAGCCGAAAAATACTGGCGGAGAACCGGATTCGAGGAACGAGACGAGCTCGCCCGGCGGCTCCCACCCGATAGGTCGTCGCGGCCACCAATAGCCGGTCACCGTCAAACCGGGCCGCCAGTCGCCGGGACGCGGCACGACACTGGGCGAGAAACCGTGCAGGACAGGCCATTCGGCATTCGTGCGCCGACGCCGCAGCGACCGCTGTGCCACCCTCGGCAAGCCCAATCGGTCGCGGAACCCGGCGATGGTCTTACCGTAAATTCGATCGAACATCGCGGTGGCGAAGCGTCCGGCGCCGCGGTTGACGGCCGGGCCTGCCGACCAGGCGCCCAAAAGCGACGGCGGGAACGCCGAAGTCGTCGAAAGCGGTTGCAGGCGTACGCCGATGCTGGGGATGTTGCGCGCTTCGGCGAGCGGATGCCCGGCGAGTTCGGCGAACGGCGAAAGCAGCAGCACATCGGCCGGCACGTCGGCGAGTGCGGCCAGCAGATTCTCGCCGAGTCGGCGCATACCTTTGGGAGACAACAGTTCCATGGCGGCTTTGGCCGGCTTGTCCAGGTCTATCTCGTGGTCGGGTGCGAAGTCGACCGGCCTCACCTCGAGCCGGCAGGCGGCTATTTCGTCGACGAGGTCCGGCGTCGCGGTCATGACGACGTCGTGACCCGCCTCGCGAAGCCGACACCCGAAGTCGGTCAACGGGACCAGATCTCCTCGTGACCCGAACGCTGCTATCGCGATGTGCGCCACGACTTTCCCCCAATTGATGTAGGCGTTATCTGTTTTCGGCGGCGAGCAGAAACGCGGTGACGAGATCCTCGCCGTAGGCGCGGACATCGAAGTCCGGGTCGGTGGTCGAGTTCAGCAAGGCTCCGCCGATGGCGCTGCGCACCGCCAGTGCCATGGAAACCGGGGACAGCGAACGGAATTCGTTCGATTCGACGCCGCGTTCGAAGATCGCTTCCAGTTCCAGTTTCGCCAGATCGGTCCGCTGGTCGGGGGCGAGGTCAACAGTCAGTTCATGCAGACGCCGCCCGGCGCGGCTGCGGTAGTTGGCGGCGATCTCGGTCAACGCGATTTGGTGCGAGCGATGAGTCGCGATGTATTCGGTATGGGCTCGAATGTGGGCCGCGAGTTTCCCGGCCGCGGTGGTTTCCCGCTCGACCACGGGCAGCATGATCTCGATGACCGACCGGTAGCACTCGGTGACGATCGCGGCGACGAGTTCGTCCTTGTTCCCGAAGTGATACAGCACCACGCTCATCGCGACACCGACCCGGTCGGCGATCTTGCGGACCGACGCCTGGTGATAGCCCAGCTCGGCGATCGTCTCGATAGCACAGTCGACGATCTGGGAGCGGCGCGCCACCTCGGTGAACGTGGACTCACCGCCTCTAGATCGCATGATCTAATAATAGATCACCCGATCGAGACGCATTCGGGAATCGGCAATATGCCTCCGCTCAGCGGCGGCGGAACCGGACCGGTCGCCGCGTTCTCGCACGGGCGGTACCGGGAGATGGCAAGATGCGCACCGCATCGACCGATGCGCCGACCCGAATGAAGGAGACACTGACCGGTGAGCAACGAAGTGCGGGGCAAGCGGAACTACGGCAGGATCGACCGGAGTAGCCAGATACTGAAGGGCGCAACTGTTTTCGCGGCAACCATCGGCGCGGTCGCATTCGCGGCGGGCGGTGCGGGCGCGGTCGAGCGCCCGGCGCTCACCGGTGTCAGCGTTCCCGGCTGCCAGGATCCGAAGGCCGGTCAGCCCAACGGCAAACAGTGGCCCGCCGAACCGGCGCTCACCGTGGACCAAGGCGCCCAGTACACCGCGACCCTCGAAACCAGCTGCGGGACAGTGACGATCGCGCTCGACGCGGCCAAAGCGCCGCACACGGTGAACTCGTTCGCCTTCCTGTCCGGCGAGAACTACTTCGACCACACCCGCTGCCACCGGCTCACCACCCAGGGCATCTACGTGCTGCAGTGCGGCGATCCGACCGCCACCGGAACGGGCGGCCCCGGCTACCGGTTCGGGGATGAGAACCTGCCGGGCGCCAGCTACGCGGCGGGCACCGTCGCCATGGCCAACTCCGGGCCCGACACCAACGGCAGTCAGTTCTTCCTGGTGTACAAGGACACCCAATTGCCGCCCAACTACACGCCTTTCGGCAAGGTCACCGCCGGGCTCGATGTCCTGCAGAACATCGCGAACGCCGGCGTCCAGGGCGGCGGCGCCGACGGTGCGCCCGCGGTGGATGTCTCGCTGGATTCGGTTGCCACGGTTCGCAATTAGCGAATGCCGCGCCGGGCGGCGGCTATCGCGGCCCGGCGCTCATCTGCCCGGTTTCAGCGGGAAGGTGTCGGATCCGTTGTCCCCGGCCGGAATAACCGGGATCACCACCGACGACGGATGCTGCGAATCGCGGTACACCGTCTGCGTCGCGGGCTGGGTGCGTGCACTGTCACCGAAACGCTCCCCCGTATTGGGATTCGGCGCGTACTGCGGATAATCACTACTCGACACCGCCACCCTGATCCGGTCACCGGCCTTGAACTGGTAACTCGTAGGCCAGATCTTGATCGTGAACTGATACGGCTTACCCGGCTCGATCGGCGACGGATCGCTCAGCGAATCACGGAACGCCGCCCGCAGGATCCCGTTATTCAGATTCACCGCCGACCCGTCCTGTGTCACAACCTCCAGCCGCGCAACGAAATCTGTATCCGGCGCCGTCGACGACGCCCACAACTTCACCGTCACCGGACCCGTCACCTCGGTATCGGCGGTGAGCGGGTCGGTGGTGTAGGTCAATACATCGGTGCGCTGTTCGACCGAGGTCTGATCGTACGGACCCTGTACGCCAATTCCGATGCCGCAGCAGGAATGCCCGCCGACGCTCGGCGCCGGATCGGCCGGATCGTAACGGTAGCGGTCCGAGCCGTCACCGGTCGGCGGCTGCGGCATCAACTTGCCGACCCGGCCCGCGGACGAGATCGTCCCGGTGTCGGTGAAGAAGTATTCGGTCCATTTCGTTTGCGGCAGTGGCCAACTCGGCGCGGACTTCCACCTGTTCGCACCCATCACGTAATAGTCGACACGCGGCTTACCCGCGACACCGTTGTCCACACCCTTCAAGAAATGGTCGTACCAGGCCAACATCAGCTCGTTCATCGGGCTGTCGGCCACCGGGCCGAGATTCTCCAGGCGCGGCGCGATCACCGAATCCTTTCTGCCCCAACCGACATGGTCCCACGGACCGATCACCAGCCGCTGATTGTCCTTCGCCTCCTGACTGCCGCCGCGTTCGACCATCCCGGTGAAGTTCTCCACGCCGCCCGCCAGGAATACGTCGTACCAGCCCGCCATATCGAGCACCGGCACCTTGACGTTCTGATATCGGTCCCGAATGCTCCACTGCTTCCAGTAATCATTGCGAGTCGAGTTGCGAATCCAGTCGTAGAACCACGGCGCGACAGCCGGATTGGTCGGCTGGAACGGCGGAAAGTCTTTGTACGGGCGGAAATTCATCCACGACGTGACATCGGTGAGCGCCGCCTTCAGCTGATCCTCGGCCGCCTTGTCGCCGCGGCGCTGGGCCGCCTCGATACCGATGGTGAGCATCGCCCACGGTTCGACGAAGGCCAGCCGGAACGCGCCGCCCTCATAGTTCCAGCCGTCGTAGTAGTCGGAGGACGTATTGGCGGGCACGATCGCGGCCAGATGCGGCGGCGTCTCGGTGGCGGCGAGCCACTGCGTGGCACCGACATACGACGAGCCGTACATGCCGACCTTGCCGTTGCTGCCCGGCAACTGCGCGGCCCACTCGACGCTGTCGTAGCCGTCGCGCTGATCGTTGGTGAACTCGCTGAAGACGCCATCGGATTTGCCGAGGCCGCGAGTGTCTTGGATAACCACCAGATAGCAGTGCGAGGCGAACCAGTCCGGTGCACGGTACCGCGACGGCTGGATCTGCGCCGACGACTTGAGGTACTGGGTACGCATCAGGATCACCGGCACCGGCTGATCGGTTTTCGGCCGGTAGACATCGGCCCGCAGCACGGTGCCGTCACGCATGGTGGCGGGCACATCCGGCTGCTTTTCGACCGCACAGTCACCGCGATCGGTATCCGGCGGCCACGCCGCGGGCTGCGCCGTCATCGACGAGCTCGAACCCGTATTCTTCGACTCCCCCGAACTGTCGCAGCCGATGACCAGAATGCCGACGCAAGCCAGCGCCGTGAACAGCCGGACTCTGCGAATGGTGAACCGAGACAAGGCCTTACACCTCCCACCGGAGGCGATACCCCTACGATGCACCCCCGCCGGAATCATGGTATCAATGCCGCGATCGTCGCAGGGCGGGTCCGTCGAGTCGGCGGTGACCCCAATTATGTTGGGTCCGTGTGGTATTGACTTCGCTTACTTGCCGGGCTTCAGCGGGAAGGTGTCGGATCCGTTGTCCCCGGCCGGAATTACCGGAATAACCACCGAGGAAGGGTGCTGCGCATCGCGGTACACCGTCTGCGTGGCGGGCTGGGTGCGTGCGCTGTCACCGAAACGTTCGCCGGTATTGGGATTCGGCGCGTACTGCGGATAATCGCTGCTCGACACCGCCACTCGAATCCGGTCGCCGGTCTTGAATTGGTAACTGGTAGGCCAGATCTTGATCGTGAACTGATACGGCTTACCCGGTTCGATCGGCGTCGGATCGCTCAGCGAATCACGGAACGCCGCGCGCAGGATGCCGTTGTTCAGATTCACCGCCGCGCCATCGGGTGTCACAGCCTCCAGCCGCGCAACGAAATCCGTATCCGGCGCAGTGGACGACGCCCAGAGCTTAACCGTGACCGGACCCGTCACCTCGGTGTCGGCGGTGAGCGGGTCGGTGGTGTAGGTCAACACATCCGAACGCTGTTCGGCCGCGGCTTGATCGAACGGACCCTGCGGACCCTCGCCGACCCCGCAGCAGGAATGCCCGCCGACGCTCGGCACCGGTGTCGCCGGGTCGTAGAGGTAGCGGTCGGAGCCGGTGCCGGTCGGGGCCTGGGTGACGAGTTTGCCGACCCGGCCCGCGGGTCCGTTGACGCCGCTGTCCTGGAAGAAGTATTCGGTCCATTTCGTTTGCGGCAGTGGCCAACTCGGCGCGGACTTCCACTTGTTCGCGCCCATCACGTAATAATCGACACGCGGCTTACCCGCGACACCGTTGTCCACACCCTTCAAGAAATGGTCGTACCAGGCCAACATCAGCTCATTGATCGGGCTGTCGGCTACCGGGCCGAGGTTCTCCAGCCGTGGCGCGATGGTGGAACTCTTTCTGCCCCAACCCAAATGGTCCCAGGGCCCGATGACGAGCCGCTGATTCTGTTTGGCCTCCTGGCTGCCGCCGCGATCGGCCATTCCGGTGAAGTTCTCCACGCCGCCGGCCAGGAACGCGTCGTACCAGCCCTCCATATCCAGTACAGGGACTTTGACGTTCTGATAGCGGTCGCGAATGCTCCACTGTTTCCAGTAGTCGTCGCGAGTCGAGTTGCGGATCCAGTCGTAGAACCACGGCGCGACAGCGGGATTCGACGGCTGCAAGGGCGGAAAGTCTTTGTAAGGGCGGAAATTCATCCAGGAGGTGGCATCGGCGATGCCCGCGGTGATCCGGTCGGCGGCCGCCTGGTCCTTGCGCTGCTGCGCGGCCTCCAGCCCGATGGTGCCCATGGCCCACGGTTCGATGAAGGCGAGGCGGTACGCGCCGCCCTCGTAGGTCCAGCCGTCGTAGTAGTCCGAGGCGGTATTGGCGGGCACGATGGTGGTCAGATGCGGCGGGGTCTCGGTGGCGGCGAGCCACTGCGTGGCACCGACATACGACGAGCCGTACATGCCGACCTTGCCGTTGGCGCCGGGCAACTGCGCGGCCCACTCGACCGTGTCGTAGCCGTCGTGCTGATCGTTGCCGAATTCGCTGAAGACGCCATCGGATTTGCCGAGGCCGCGCACGTCCTGGATGACGACGAGGTAGCAGTGCGAGGCGAACCAGTCCGGGGTGCGGTACCGCGACGGCTGCACCTGGGCGGCGGATTTGCCGTATTGGGTGCGCATCAGGATCACCGGCACCGGCTGATCGGTTTTCGGCCGGTAGACATCGGCCCGCAGCACAACGCCGTCACGCATGGTGGCGGGCACATCCTGCTGCTTTTCGACCGCACAGCTGCCGCGATCGGAATCCGGCGGCCACGCCGTGGCCTGCGTCGTCGTGGGTGAGCTCGTTCCGGTGTTCTTCGAATCCCCGGAGGAACAGCCGATGACCAGCAGGCCGACGCATCCGAGCGCGGTGAGCAATCGGAGCGTGCCGATAGTGGATCGAGACAAGGCGATACACCTCCATCGGAGGCGATACCGGACCCTGCAAAGCGCCTCCGCCGGAATGATCGTATCAGTTCGTGATCATGGCGCGATGCTCTCGACGACCCCAATACTGTTGGCTCCGTGCGGCGTTGACCAGGTCCGAATTCGCCGACCCGGCCGCCGCGGGTGTCAGGGAGGAAGGCGGCGGCCGAGTCGGCACCCCCGTGATCCCGCCGCCGACGGGGCAGACGCCGGGCGAAACCACGAACGGCTCAGCTAACTATTAGCTATCTTCGCCGATGTCCCTAGAGAACCATATGCCGTCCCACATCACAATGAGATACAGATCACATTCATGACTCCGCATCCATTCGCGGGCAAGTCGGTACCACACGAATTCGGTTTCCCGGCAACGTGATTCGGGCTCTAGACGGCGAAGTATCTGCGTATCCGCACAGGAATTCCCGACAGGGTCTGTCGACGAAGCCGTTCACAGACCCCCGCACAGCCGGAGCGATTTGCGAAAGGTACGCCATCGACGAAGTCACCCACAGGCCCGGCATGCGGATATGCCTAACCGTCGAAGCGGTGTTCGGTACCGCGCCGCCAGCCCGGATCACCCGCGCGCACGAAGCCCGCCCAGCGGGTGCGCACCTCGTCCACCAGTTCGCCCGGTCGCTGCCCGCACAGCATCGGCGCCGCCGCCCACGCCGCCGCGTCACCGAGTACGAAGGGCAACTCGATGCCGTGGCACGCGCCGAACGGGCTGTCCGGCGGGCACCAGTCGAATCGATATCGCCACGGCGCCGCTCCCCCGGCGGCCAGCGAATCCGACAGCCTCGGCAGCGAATCGGTGAAGAACCGGGCGGTGGCGGCCGCGATCGCCGCTGGCTCGCCAGCGAAGAATCCGGCCCCTTCGTCCCGGTTCGTGCCCGCCAGCACGTCGACGTCGGTGCGCGGCACGGTCAACAGGTCCGCGGGCACCAGATCGCCGTCGGCGACCAACTGGAACGGCGGGGTCGCCCCGGACCGCCGAGCCGCGACCGCGTCCTGCGCCGCCAGCAGCGCAGCGACCGGAACCTGCCGCAACCGCTGCTCGTCCGCTATTCCCAACTCCGCCAGCAACATTCGCCCGACAGTCAGCGCGTCGTCCGGATCGGCCGGCGGCATTCCCAGCGGGGTGCTCTGTAGGATCGCCCGCCGGAACAGCCCCGAACCGCTCCGCCCGGCCAGCATCGCGACGATCGACAGCGCGCCGCCGGACTGGCCCGAGACGGTGACCAGCGCCGGATCGCCGCCGAACGCGGCGATATTGTCGCGCACCCAGCGCAGCGCCGCGAGCTGGTCGAGCAGTCCCAGATTGCCCGCGCTCACCCCGGGCAGCGCCAGATAGCCGAGCGCGCCGAGCCGGTAGTTCACCGTCACCACAACGGTATCGGTGGCGGCCGCGAATTCCGTGCCGTCGTACCAACCGAGTCGCCCTGCGCCGCTGGAGAATCCGCCACCGTGCAGGAACACCAGCACCGGATGTCGTTCGCCCGCAGGTGCCCACACGTTCAACGACAGGCAGTGCTCGTCCTGCGGCACCTCGAACGGCCCGAACACGCGCGCCAGCCGGGACGCCGATTGCGGTGCCGCAGGGCCGAATTCGCTGGCGTCCCGGACGCCGGGCCATGGCGGAGGCGGCTCCGGTGAGGCGAACCTCTCCGCGTGCGCGAAGGGTATGCCGCGGAATACCCGCACCGGCCCCACGGCGGCTCCGCGCACCCGGCCCGCGGTCGTCTCGGCGGTCAGCACGACACGAACCGCAGGCAGGCGCCGTACGCGTCGCGGGCCGAGACGGAGAACCCGTCCGGTAACGAACGAGTCTGTGTCCCAGCGCTTTCCACCAATCGCCTGGCCCGGTCCGGCGCATCGACCCGGATGGTCATCGCGGCGAAATACGACGCCCGCGGCGCGGGTTCGCCCGGCAGCGCCTCTCCGGCCGCCGACGCTCGGACGAACTCCATCCGGATCTCCTTGTGCGCCAACACCGTAACCGGCCCTTCCAGAACCGGCTCGGCCGCGATTATCCGGCGGTACCGGTCGACTACCTCGTCGAATCGGTCGTCGGCCACCACGGTCGTCACCGCGGCGATGCCCCGCGCGCCGTTCGGGTGGCCGAGATAGCGCTGCTGGTGCACATATTCGGGTGTGCGGTGCTGCGAGAGGCCGAGCAAACCCTCCGGGGTGCTGTGCGGATCAATGTGCACCGTCCTGGCCCGCATGGTCCGCACGCCTGCCTCGGTATCGACGTCGCGTGCCAGCTCGTGCACGCCGGAGGCGGGCAATCCGGCCGCGGCGAGCCGCGCACTGTCGGCGGCCGGATCGTCGGTGTCCAGGTTGAGGATCCAGAAACCGTCGGCGAGCGTCTTGGCGTGCCACGGATCCGGCGCCGCCGGGTCGACCACGCCGAACAGCTCGATGTAGGAGTCGCCGAATACCGCGCATTCGTTGGCGGTGCAACCGAGTGTCGGTGCGGCGCCGGGACGTTCGCTCATCAGATGTCGCGACCGCGGGGTGAGCAGGAATCCGAAGGAACGGTATTTGGCGGCCAACGCGTCGAGGTCGCCCTTGACGCCGGTGTGGTGGAAGCGATTGATGTGCTCGTTGATCACCCCGACGAGCCTGCCCGGCGATGCGGGCCAACGGCTCGTACCGAACGGTGGAACGCCGTTTTCCGACATCGCCTTACCCTGGTCCGGTGGATTCGGACAGCCTCGACGAACTGGATCGGCAACTGTTGCACGCGCTGCAGATCGACGGCCGCGCGCCGTTCAGCCGGATCGCCGAGGTGCTCGGCGTCTCCGACCGCACCCTGGCCCGCCGCTACGGCAGGCTGCGCGGCGCGGGCGTGGTGCGGGTGACCGGTGTCGCCGACAGCGCGGGCATCGGCGCCGCCGAATGGGTGGTGCGAATCAAGGTGCGCGCCAACGCCGTTGCCGCGCTGGCGCGCGCACTCACCGCCCGGCCGGATATCGCGTGGGTCAGCGTGCTGTCCAGCGGCACCGAAATCGCCTGCCTCTTCCGGGTTCCCGGGAACGGTCCGGCGCCGCTCGCCGAACTGGCGCGGCACCAACAGGTCTCGGACATCTCCGCGCAGCGCGTGCTGCGGCACCTGATGCGCCGGCGCTGGCACGGCCGCACCTCCGCGCTCGACGCGGACCGGATCGCGGCGCTGCGGCCCGCCGATCCCGATGTGGCGCAACCGATATCGCTCACCGAGCTGGATCACCGACTGCTGGCGGCCCTGGCCGCCGACGGCCGCGCCGCGTACCCGGATCTCGCGCGGCGCACCGGCTGGTCGGAGTCGGCGGTGCGGCGGCGCCTCGCGGAGCTGCGGCGCACCGGGCTGGTGCGCTTCAGCGTCGAAATCGACCCCGGGGTACTGGGTTTCGCGGCACCCTGTGTCATCTGGTTGACGGTTGCGCCGAATCGGCTCACCGCCGTCGGCCGGTCGCTGAGCGAGGACGCCGAGGCGGCGTTCATCGCCGCGACCACCGGCGTCCACAACCTGATCCTCATCGCGGTCTTCCACGATTCGAGCGATCTGTACACCTACCTGGCCGAACGGATCGGCGCCATCGACGGCATCGAACGGGTCGAAACCGCACTCATCGCCACCTTCGCCAAACGCGACGCCCCTACGCCGCCGTCGTGAGTCACCGGGGCATCCGTCTGGAGTGATCGGTGTGTCAGGTCGGCGGTCGCGCCGCTACGACGACTGGATCGCCCCAGACAGGCGCGCGGTACATTTGGCAAGCGGCGTTCCGGTTCCCCACCAGGCAATGGCGAAAGGCGTTTCACCAGTGCCCACTACCTGATTGCACACGCACGCCGAATTACCTACGCGCGCAAAGCTAAAAAAACCGCGCCGCACCCCGTCTTCGAACCGAACATATGGTACAGACAAGGCGCAGTTCGAAGACGGGGTGCGGCAGCACGCCAATGCGCAAGGACCGCACCCAATAAGAGTGCGGCCCTTGCCTTCTCGACCTCTCGACCTTCCGGCCCCTCGACCTCTCGGCCCCTCGACCTTCCGGTCCCTCGACCTCTCGGCCCCAACCGATTACAGGTACTGCCCCGTATTCGACTCGGTGTCGATCGCCCGGCTGGCCGAGGCGTTCTTCCCGGTGACCAACGTGCGGATGTAGACGATCCGCTCGCCCTTCTTACCCGAGATCCGCGCCCAGTCATCGGGATTCGTGGTGTTCGGCAGGTCCTCGTTCTCGGAGAACTCGTCGACGATCGAATCGTAGAGATGCTGGATGCGCAGGCCCGGGTTGCCGGTGTCGAGCACCGCCTTGATCGCGTACTTCTTGGCGCGGTCGACGATGTTCTGGATCATGGCGCCGGAGTTGAAGTCCTTGAAGTACAGGACCTCCTTGTCACCGTTGGCGTAGGTGACCTCCAGGAACCGGTTGTCCTCGCTTTCGGCGTACATCCGCTCGACCACCCGCTCGATCATCGCGCCGATGCAGGCCGCCTTGTCACCGTTGAATTCGGTGAGGTCGTCGGCGTGCAGCGGCAGATCCTCGACCAGGTACTTGGAGAAGATGTCCTGCGCGGACTCCGCGTCCGGACGCTCGATCTTGATCTTCACATCGAGGCGGCCGGGCCGCAGGATGGCCGGATCGATCATGTCCTCGCGGTTGGACGCGCCGATCACGATAACGTTCTCCAGGCCCTCGACGCCGTCGATCTCCGACAGCAGCTGCGGCACCACGGTGGTCTCCACATCGGAGGAGACGCCCGAACCGCGGGTGCGGAAGATCGAATCCATCTCGTCGAAGAACACGATCACCGGGGTGCCCTCGGACGCCTTCTCGCGGGCCCGCTGGAAGATGATCCTGATGTGCCGCTCGGTCTCGCCGACGAACTTGTTGAGCAGTTCGGGGCCCTTGATGTTGAGGAAGTACGACTTGGCGTCCTTGGCATCCTCACCGCGCGCCTCGGCGATCTTCTTGGCCAGCGAATTGGCCACCGCCTTGGCGATGAGCGTCTTACCGCAGCCGGGCGGACCGTAGAGCAGCACGCCCTTCGGCGGGCGCAGCGCGTACTCGCGGAACAGATCCTTGTGCAGGAACGGCAATTCCACCGCATCCCTGATCTGTTCGATCTGCCTGCTGAGGCCGCCGATATCGGCGTAGTCGACATCCGGGACCTCTTCCAGGACCAGATCCTCGACCTCGGCCTTGGGGATGCGCTCGAAGGCGAAGCCCGCCTTGGTGTCCACCAGCAGCGAATCACCGGGCCGCAGTTTGCGAATCGGGGAGTCCGGATCGTCCAGATCGTCCACTTCGGCCACCTTGGCCAGCGGTCCCGACAGCCACACCACACGCTCCTCGTCGGCATGGCCGACGACCAGGGCGCGGCGGCCGTCGTCGAGAATTTCGCGCAACGTGCCGATCTCGCCGACCGAGTCGAAGTATCCGGCCTCGACGACCGTCAACGCCTCGTTGAGGCGGACGGACTGACCGTATTCGAGGACGGAGGTGTCGATATTCGGCGAACACGTCAACCGCATCTTGCGACCCGAAGTGAACACGTCGACCGTCTGATCGTCGTACACACCGATCAGGATGCCGTAACCGCTCGGCGGCTGACCGAGCCGATCGACCTCCTCGCGCAGCGCGACCAACTGCTGGCGCGCCTCCTTGAGTGTGTCCATCAGCTTCGTGTTGCGAATGGTCAGCGAATCGATGCGGGCTTCCAATTCCCGTGTGCGATCCGGCGAATCGGCGAGTTGCCTTCGGAGTGCAGCCGCCTCGGCGCGTACTGCCTCGAGCTCTCTCCAGGCCGCCGAATCCGAATTCTCGATGGGGCTCATGTGCTGCTCCTCCCAGTCCCGGTCTATCAACGCTACCGGGCGTGAACGGTTCTCGCTTTCCGACATGGTTTCGTCGTGATCACATCTGGGCTGCGATCGGCGTCCGAACAACCATGTTAGCCTGCCCTAACCCCGACTGCGGCGAGTCAGTTCGCCCACCGAGCCGAAAGGTTGCTGAAGATGCTCCTTCCCGACAGGACATTCCGTATTGCCGTGGCTACCGCGGCCGCTGCCGTCGCCGTTACGGTCGGGCTGACCGCCTGCGGGTCGGACGACAAGTCCGATTCGGCCAAGGCGTCGAGCACGACCGCCGCGCCGGCGAGCAGCAGCGCAGCGGGGTCCGGGGATCACAGTGCCACCGTCGCGCCGACCGCGGAAGCGCTTCAGGCGAACTTGCTGCTCATCACCGACCCGAATAAGCCTACGGCGGATAAGGCCGCGGCAATTGTCAACGGGGACAAGCGGACTGCCAACATCGACAAGATGACCGCCGGACTGGCCAACTACCCGTTGACGTTCGCCGTCAGCGATATCAAGCTCGATGGCACCAAGGCGGCGGCACAGGTCGGCATCACCTCGCCGCACGGCACCGCCCCGGTGCCGATGACCTGGGAGCAGTCCGACGGCAAGTGGAAGCTCTCGGACGCGAGCGCCTGCACCATCTTCGGCTTCGCCAAGGCGCCCTGCACTCCCTGACCACCCTCAGCCCTTCGAGGGCCGCCGTTGCGGTTTCGGGGTGACAACACCCTCGGCCAGCCTGCGCGCGCTCACCAGGAAGGCGGTGTGGCCCTGCATCCGGTGTTCGGGCCGCACCGCCAAACCGACCACGTGCCATGGCCGTACCAGCGATTCCCACGAGCGCGGCTCGGTCCAGCACTCCTGTTCGCGCAGCGCCTCCACTACCTTCGACAGCTGGGTGACGGTCGCCACATAGACGATGAGCACCCCGCCGGGCACCAGCGCCTTCGCCACCGACGGCAGCGCGTCCCACGGCGCGAGCATGTCCAGCACCGCCCGGTCCACCGGATCGCCCGGGTAGTCGGCCACGTCACCGACCGTCAGCGACCAGTTAGCCGGACGTTCGCCGAAGAATGTCTCGACATTGCGAACCGCGTGGTCGGCATGGTCTTGGCGGATCTCGTAGGACACCACCGCGCCCGCCGGGCCTACGGCCCGCAACAGTGAGCAAGTCAACGCGCCGGATCCGGCGCCCGCCTCCAGCACCCGCGCACCGGGGAACACATCCCCCTCGTGCACGATCTGCGCGGCGTCCTTCGGGTAGATGACGGCCGCGCCGCGCGGCATCGACAGCACATAGTCGACGAGCAGCGGCCGCAGCGCCAGATACGGGGTGCCGTTGGTGGAGTGCACCAGGCTGCCCTCGTCGGCGCCGATCAGGCTGTCGTGCTTGATCCCGCCGCGATGGGTGTGGAACTCCTTGCCCGGCTCCAGGACCACCGTGTACAGGCGGCCCTTCGCATCGGTCAGCTGCACCCGGTCCCCAGTGGTGAATGGCCCGGTCCGTCTGGCCGCCAAAAGTCACTCCGTTCTGTGTTCCGCATTCTCATGCGGGCCTCGCGCTGTCGGTACGCCGGGATAGCCTGCCAGGTATGTCGGTGCCCGTTTCCACGCCCCCTGCCGATCCAGCGGAGAGCAGGCCGCGGCCCGCGCTGTCGCCTTCCCGCGCAATGGATTTCAAACAGTGCCCGCTGAAGTACCGTTTCCGCGCCATCGATCGGATTCCGGAGCCGCCGACGCGGATCCAGGTGCGCGGCACGGTGGTGCACGCGGTGCTGGAGGACCTGTACGGACTGCCGAGGGGTGACCGGCTGCCGGGGCGGGCGGCCGCCCTCGCGGAACCGGCGCTAGCCCGGCTGCTCGCCGAACATCCCGAGGTGGCCGAGCTGGTCACCGATCGCGAAACGTTCCTCGGCGAGGTGCGTGCGCTGGTCGACACCTACTACCGCATCGAGGATCCGACCGGATTCGATCCGGAATCCTGCGAGTCGCGGGTGGAGGTGGCGCTGCCGGACGGAGTTCTGTTGCGCGGCTTCATCGATCGCATCGATGTCGCCCCGACCGGACAGCTGCGCGTGGTGGATTACAAGACCGGGCGGGCCCCCGGGGTCGACTACGAATTGAAGGCGCTGTTCCAGCTGAAGTTCTACGCGCTGATCATTCTGCGCACCCGTGGAATCGTGCCCGCCCAACTGAAATTGATCTATTTGGCCGACGAACAGACCCTCACCTACACCCCCGACGAGGCGGAACTGCTGCGCTTCGAGCGCACGCTCTCGGCGCTGTGGCAGGCGATTCTGACGGCGGGCAGCACCGGCGAATTCCAGCCGAATCCCGGTTGGCTGTGCGGGTTTTGCGCCTATCAGGCGATTTGTCCCGAATTCGGCGGCACGCCACCGCCGTATCCAGGCTGGCCGACCGGCGACACCGGGGAATCACCGGACGAAACCCTCGCCGACGCGGTCGCCGATTAAAGGTGATGCATGATCGACGCCATTGACCCGATGGCGTCGTCATGTGACCCGATGATCGCGATGACCACGATCAAAACCAAAACACCGACCACATCCCCGGTGGCGATCAGGATGCTCCTGATCCGCGACCATGTGGTGGCCGATTCGAGTTCAGACTCCACGACTTCCTCCCACGCGCACATTACTGCGCACCGTAGCGATACCGCTGCGTTCTTCGGTTATTCGACGCACACAGTCTCGCGAACGGTTTATTAGGTTTTCGTGAACCGGCCCGGCACCGCAACGCGTGTCGCGGTTTCCGGCCCGATCCGCTCGCGTGAGCCTACGACGCGGCCGATCGCCGGACCAAGCGGCGAGCCTCCCCACTGAAGGCATTATTCCCGCGTGGGGTTTCGGCTTCCCGCGCACGCAATCGCCTGCGCGGGAAGCCATTCGGTGTGGGTGAACCGGCGCTCAGAAGGCGCGGCAGGAGCGGATGTCGGTGGCCAGGATGGCCTTCGCGCCGAGATCGGCGAGCCGGTCCATCAGCTCGTTGCCCTGTTTGCGCGGGACCATGGCGCGGATCGCGACCCAGCCGGGATCGGCCAGCGGGGAAACGGTCGGCGATTCGAGGCCGGGCGTGATCTTGACGGCCTCCTCCATCAGGTCCTTCGGGCAGTCGTAGTCGAGCATCAGGTACTGCTGGGCGAAGACGACGCCCTGAATGCGCGCCACCAGCTGGTTGCGGGCGCGGTCGCGCTGATCCGAACCGGTGCGCTCGATCAGCACACCCTCCGAATCGCACAGCGAATCCCCGAACGCGACCAGGTTGTGCTGGCGCAGGGTGCGGCCGGAGCCGACCACATCGGCGATGGCGTCCGCGACGCCGAGCTGGATGGAGATCTCCACCGCGCCGTCGAGGCGGATCACCTCGGCCTCGATACCGCGGCGGCGCAGGTCACCGAGCACCAGGTTCGGGTAGGAGGTGGCGATGCGCTTGTCGTACAGATCGTCGACGGTCCACTCGCGGCCGCCGGGGGCGGCGTAGCGGAAGGTGGAGCGCCCGAAGCCGAGCGCCAGACGTTCCTGTACCGGCGCACCGGAATCCAGCGCCAGGTCGCGGCCGGTGATGCCGAGGTCGAGCTCGCCGGAGCCGACGTAGATGGCGATGTCCTTGGGCCGCAGGAAGAAGAATTCCACCTGGTTCGCCGGGTCGAGCACGGTGAGGTCGCGCGAATCGGTGCGCCTGCGGTATCCGGCCTCGGCCAGGATGGAGGTCGCGGATTCGGACAGGGCGCCTTTGTTGGGGACTGCTACGCGCAGCATGCGGGAGGGTTTCCTTTCGGGGAGAGTGCGGCGGGAGTGTCGGCCGTCACAGATGTCGGTAGACGTCCTCCAACTTCAGTCCCCGACCCACCATCAGCACCTGAACCCAGTAGAGCAGCTGCGAGATCTCCTCGGCGAGCGACTCGTCGCTCTCGTGTTCGGCGGCCAGCCACACCTCGCCCGCCTCCTCCAGCACCTTCTTACCCTGGGTATGGACGCCGGCGTCCAGCGCGGCCACGGTTCCCGACCCCTCTGGGCGGGTGACCGCACGATCCTGCAGCTCGGCGAACAGGGATTCGAAGTTCTTCACGACCGGTCATTCTCGCAGACCGGTCACCACCCACCGCTGGTCGGCTCCGGGTTCGCTACGGCCGATCGATCCGGTAGATGTAGTGCGTGCCGTCGTCGACGGGGTTGTCAGGCGTCAGCCTGCCCTCCGCGACGCGCCGCAGCCCCGCCTTCTCCAACGCCCGCCACGACGCGCGATTGGCGGCGGCCACCGGGATGATCACGCAGGTGGCGCCGGGAAATTCGGCCCAGGTTCCGACGAGTATCGCGCGCAGCATGGCCGGACCTACGCCCCGCCCCACCCGGTCCGGCCCGGCGACGAGGTAGTCCAGGCTCATCGCGCCCGCCGGCAGTTCGACCAACCCGTCGAGCTCGGCGATGTACTCCGGATAGTCGGCGAGCACGCAGCGCTGCACCAGGCCGATCGGCTCGCCGCCCACGAAGATCAGCAGATCCTCGGCCGGTTCCTCGCCGCGCGCGGTCGGCCCGAAATCCCGCTCGACCGCCTCGGGCGAAGTCTCGTGGTGCCACCACCGCTGGATATGCGGCTGCATGAGCCATTCACGCAGCAGCCCGAAATCCGCCTCGGTCACCCGACGCCACCTGAATTCCGGTGCGGGCGTTACCGGTCCGCTCACCTCGTCCTCGCGGATGCCACCCGTGATTCGATCATGCGCCGCCGAGCAGGTCGGTGAGTTCGGCCACGGCGGTGCGCAATTGATCCGCGAACGCGTACATCTGGTCGGCGACCGTTTTCGGGGTGGCCAGGTAGATGTTCCAGCGGTCCGGCAACAGCACGTAGGCCACGCCGATACAGCGCGGGCTGGTCGATCCGAAACCGAAGTAGCGGATGTTGACCGACGGCGCCGAACTGGTGGACAGGTAGTCGTCGCGCATGATGACCCAGCCGGGGCTGTCGTAGAGCGGAATCGGTTCGGTGACACCGAGTTCCGCGCCGCGCCTGCGCTGGATCCACTGGAGCTCCCAGAGGTGCTGTTCGGGCGCGTCACCCGCCTGGCACTGTTTCGCGCGCGTCACGTGCGCCTCGGCGGCCGCCAGCGCCGCCGCCCGCCTGGTCGCCGCGTCGGCGGCCGGATCCAGCATGGCGTCGACGAAGGCGATCATCTGCGGGGTGACCACCCGCATGGCCTCGGTGCGGCCGTTGCGCCACTGCCTGGTCGCGATGGATTCGTATGTGGCGCCGGTGATTCCCTTGCTGCGCCGGTGCGCGAGCTGATAACTCAACTGCGCGAACGCATCCGGCGAGATGCCGAGCTGTTTGGCGCGTGCGGTCCCGAACTCCTCGAAAGAGACCGTCGCGGTGGCGTTTTCGGCGGCGTAGCGGGCGAACGCCGCCCCCGCCGCCGCGATATCGGTGCGCTGCGCGGCGTCGAGGACGAATTCGATCGGCTCGACCGCGGGCAGGCCCTGCGCCGCCGCGCCGGACCGTTGCGCGTGCTCGTCCATCGGAGTCTGTAGCAGCGTGTCGACGAACGACAGGATGGTGGTGCCGTCCAGCCCGCAGTGTTCCACGTTGATCCCGGCCTGCCCGTCGGCGAAGACGATGAACGACACCGCCTTGTCGAACCAGCGGTTCGCGCTGTCGCCGTGCAGCAGCTGATCGCAGGCGTGCAGGGTGTCGCGCGGCGCGAAATCCTCCAGGCAGACGCAGAACAGCGCGGTCTCGATGGCGTCGAGGGCCGCGACATTGGCCGGTTCGGTCCGCAGACCCGCTCTGCTGCGCGCCCATTCGGCCCTGGCCTTGGTGGTGAGATGGCCCACCGCGGTATCCGTGCGGGCCGGGCGCGCGCCCGCCTTCAGCACCGCGCGCAGACCGTCGGCGATATCGCCGGACGCGTACGGCACGCCGTCCGGTCCGATGACATCCATCCGGAACATGCTGCCGCGGAAGAACACCACGATATGCCGGGCCCGGGACGGACCGGGCCATTCGTCGCTGTAGGGCACCCGCACGGTGTCCTGCTGCTCGCCCGGAATTCTGGTCTCGGAGAACAGGTATTTGTTCTGCCACATCGAAAGCCGTTGGCCGCGTTGCACGACCGGCGGGATCGCCTCGTCGTCCAGCGCCAGCTTGTACGCCAGTGCGGCGGTGATGATTCCGGCGGCGCGCGCCGCCTGCCCCTGGCCGGTCGACATCGCCAGCGGGGTGTCGTCGCGGAAGAGGAAGAAGAAGTTGGCGTTCAACGCGATCCGGTCGCGGCGGCCGAGATACCGGGACGGCCAGAACAGGTCGAGCCAGCTGCCGACGCCGGGGGTGGCGTCGTATTCCCGAAGTGCGGCATGCAGTTTCCGCCCCGGGCCGTCGGGGCGCAGCAGGTCGGCCACCGCCGCCTCGGTGGTGGACAGTTCCTCGGCGGTGAGCAGCGGGGCGCACCATTCCAGGAATCGCGCGCAGCTGTCCTCCAGGGTGGGTAGCGGCACCCGGGGCAGGCGGTCGTCGGCGGCGAAGGTGCGTTCTTCGCTGTCAGTCATTCTCGATCCTCGGAATCGGTGTGCGGGCGGGACAGGTAGAGGTTCGCGTACAGCCAGCCGTCGGATTCGCAGTCATCGGTGTCGATCCCGTTGGCGGCCAAGGTGTTCAGCACTCGGGTACGTTCGGCGGCGGAGGCGAAGCGCCGCTGCTCGAACAGTCCGGGCGCGCGTTCGGTGCGGTAGCCGAGCCCGGCGAGGGCCGCGGCGATCGCGTCGAATCCGTACATGCGCAGCACGAAGTGTGCCATCCACGGTCGCCTGGTCGGATGCGCGACGGCCACCCGGGTCAGGGTTTTTTCGGTGATGTAGCCGACGCAGCCGGTGGAGATGACCAGATCGGCCGCGGCGAGCGTATCGCGCTGGGCGTCGGTGGGTTCGGCGTTTTCCAGATCGGCGTGCACCGTATCGTGCAGCAGGCCCGCCTCCCGCGCGTAGCTGAGCGCGGTCATGGACGCGTCCATGCCGACGAACCGGACATCGGGCTGGCCGTCGGCGGCGGTGAGCACCGTCCGGTCGCGGGCGAGCAGGTCGGCGCGGTCGGCGTCACCCGCCGCGCCGTAGTGGTCGGCCAGTCCGCGCATGGTGGTGTCGAAGCGCAGCAGCGCCGCGTTCACGCCGTAGGAGCAGCCGATATCGAGCACCGTGATGCGGGTCGCCCCGGTGGCCGCGCGGTAGTCGTCGAATTGCCGCTGGAAATACGGTTTCGCCAATTCCGGTATGCGATAGTCCAATTCGGACATGCGGGCGTAGTAGTCGCGGGGATCGGGGCGGTCGTAGATATCGTCGAAGGAGGCTTTCCCGGTCGTGTGCGACGCTGGCATATCCTGTTTTCCCCTTCTCGCGCACCGCTCAGTCGAGCAGTCGGTCGCCCCGCATCGCGGCGGCGTCCAGGTGATCCGATAGGACCCGCCCGAAGAGCTGACGGGTTCGTTCGATGCTGCCGATCACCCCGGGGCGGTCGGTGTAGGCGAAAATCGCCGAATGCCGTTGCCGCGCACCGGATACCGGTGATACCCGGTGCAGGGAGAAGCGGCCGTGGAACAGCTGCAGGTCACCGGGGCGCAGCTCCAGCCGTTTGACGAGCCGCTCGCCCGCGCCGGTGAGCACTGCACGCACGTCGTCGAGATTTTCCGCGTGCGGTGCGCGAATGTTGGGGCAGTATTCGAAGATTCCGCCCGAATCCGCGGCCTGGGTCAACATGCTGACGGTGCATTCGTTGGTATCGAAATGCCACGGATGCGACATGCCGGGCTCCACCACGTTCAAACACAGACCCGCCAGCGGATCGGCGAATTCGTGTAGTTCGGCGCCGCCGAAACATGCGGCGAGGAAACGCTGGAACGCGGGGTCGACGTAGAGCCGGTGGATCAGCGCGCCGGCCGGAATGAGGTCGCGGGCGACGAAGGCATTGCCGCGTTCGAGCACGATACGGCCCGGATGATCGTCCGGCAGCGGCGAATCCAGCGGAATGTTGTACGCGTTGACTCGCTCGACCGCGTAGTGCGCGCGCGGCGCCATCTCGGCGCCCTGCGCGCGCAGGGTTTCGCGCAGTTCGGGCCGGATGAAATCGCGCAGTACGGTGCAGCCTTCGGCGGCGAGTTCGGCGCGGGCCCGCGCGACGACGGCGCTCGCGCCAGCCGCGAGCGGATACCGTTCGGTGTCGACGATTTCGTCCAGGACACCCATCGCTGCCATGCGCGCCATTCTGGTGCAGCGCCGCCGCCCGCGCGCCGAATTCGCTGAGATTGCCAGTGACTACGGTCACACCCGCTCAGCTGGGCGCACTCCCGTTGCGGCGCAGTAACTCTCGACACGGTTCCGACAGATTCGGTGCGTATCCGAATTGCCCGATTCGTGTTCCGGGCCGCCGCACCCCGTCTTCGAACCGGACATTCGAAACACGAGGTGCGCGGTTCGAGCACAGGGTGCGGCTGTCAAATGCTATGCGGGAATGGAGGTTTGCGGCGCAGGGCCGCTTCCAGGTCGGCGAGTTCGAGTCCGACGAGTGTGTCGCGGAAGAGACGGCCGGGGGCATCGGGCACCGGGATTTCGCACGGCACCACGAGTAGGGCGCAGCCGGCGGCTTGGGCCGCCGCAGCACCGGTTGGTGAGTCCTCCACCGCGACACAGTGTTCCGGGTCCTGCCCGAGCAGTTCGGCCGCCCGCAGGTAGATGTCGGGTGCGGGTTTGCCCTGCGGCACCTCGTCGCCGCACACGGTGACGTCGAAGTATTCGCGACCGAGGGTGTCCAGGCCGTACTCGGTGAAATCGCGCTTGGTGTTCGTGACCAGCGCGGTGGGCAGCCCGGCCGAACGCACCAGCGCCAGCGCGTCCTTCGCACCGGGCCGCCACGGAATCGGGCCGGACATCAGCTCGACCACCCGCCGGTCGAGGAATTCCCGCGACGCGCGCACCGCCGCGGGCGTCTCCTCGATTCCCAAGCCGTGGAACATGATTCGCAGCGAATTCTCCACCGACGTGCCGATCAGCGCGTGCCGGATGGCGGCGGTCATCTCCCGGCCGTGCTCCCTGGCCAGCTCGCGGACCGCGACATCCCACAGCTTTTCGGAGTCGAGCAGGGTGCCGTCCATATCCCACAGCACCGCGGCGGGCCGCACGGTCATTGCGATTTTCCTCCTCGACTCCTCGGCAAGCTCACTCATACCGCTCCCCGTCGACACTCGGCCGCGATGGGCGCTGTGTCGTGATTCGCGCAAGTTCATTCATGCCCGCTGGGAATTGGCGATCACGGTCCGCCCGCCATCCGAGGTCACCAGGAACCAGCGCCGCTCGGTCTCCACGAACCCGTTCGTGTGCACGTAGGTGACCGTCCCGGTGACGGTGTCGCCGTTCTGCGTCAGCCCCGAAACGCTGACCGACCTGAACTCCTTCCAGAACGCGACGTACGAGTTGTAGCCGCCGGTCGAGGCCTGGTACGAGGACGACAGCTGCGACCAGGCGCCCGAGGGGTTCCCGGGCAGCATGCCGTAGTAACCACTCACGAAGCCCGACTTGTCCACGACGGCGGGGCCGAACGGCGTCGTGGTGATGGGCGGCGGCGGGGTGGTGGTCGGCGGTTTGGCGCCGCTCGACGGCGCGCCGCTGCTGGGCGTCGGTGTCGGCGTCGGCGTCGGCTGCGTGGACGGGGTGCCGGTCGCGGGGTTCGGCTGTTCCGGCACAACGGGATTCGCGACGGCCGGGGACGGCGTCGAACTGTCCGTGCCGCTCGACGAGGCGACGGGCGGCACGACCGAGGACGACGACGCGGCGGTCGAACCACTGTCGTGCCCGGAGTTCACCGCGTACGCGATGACGCCCGCGACGATCAGCACCACGAGCGCGGCGACCGCGCCGATGGCGACCACCCGGTTGCGCGCACCGCCGTCGCTATTCCCCCCTGGCAGCGTCGAATTCGCGGATTTGGCGGGCGGCGGCAGTGCGGGGGTGGCGACCGGTGCGGCGACCACCTCGGTGGCGCCCGCGGGCTCCGGAGCCGAGATCACCGTCGTCTTGTCGGAGCCGCCGTCCGCCTCCGCCGCCGGCATCACCTTGGTCTGCGGTGGCGGCGCCAGCTCCGGATTCCGGCCCGCCGCAATATCTTCCAGCGCCTGCTTGGCCTCGCGCATGGTCGGCCGCTCCTCCGGCGTCGGCGCGAGCAGCCGCAGCAGAACCGGGCCGAGCGCGCCGGCGCGCTCCGGCTTCGGCACCTCCGCGCGGGCCACCGCGTGCAGTACGGCGAGCGGGTTGTCGCCCTCGCCGAACGGCGGGCTGCCCTCCACCGCCGCGTACAGCGTTGAGCCGAGGGCGAATACGTCGGAGGCCGGTTCCGGCTTCTCGCCGCGCGCCACCTCCGGTGCGAGATATGCGGGTGTGCCGGCGAGGAATCCGGTCGCGGTGACCGTGACATCGCCGACCGCGTGCGAGATGCCGAAATCGGTGATCTTCACCGTGCCGTCGTCGCCGACGAGCAGGTTGGCCGGTTTGACGTCGCGATGCATGATGCCCGCATCGTGCGCGGCGGCCAGCGCGCCCGCCGCCTGCGCGCCGATCCGCGCCACCTCGGCGGGCGGCAGCGTGCGCTTACCGGATAGCCGCGCCGCCAGGCTCGGCGCGTTCATGTACTCCATCACCAACCACGGCTGGCCGTCCTCCTCCGCGACGTCGAAGACGGTGATCGCGTTCGGATGATGTAGCCGGGCGGCGATGCGGCCCTCGCGCATCGCCCGCATTCGCGCCTCGACCGCCTGCGACCTGGACAGCCCGGGTCCGAGCAGCAGCTGTTTCACCGCGACGGTGCGTCGCAGTCGCACATCGGTGGCCCGCCAGACCACACCCATGGCGCCAGTGCCGATCGGATCCGTGAGCCGATACCGTCCCGCGATCAACCGATCCGCCGTCATGGTGTACTGCCTCCCGATAACCCGCCGAGTTCTTCTCGCCCAACGGCGCGTGGCCCGGAAACTCCGAAAACCCTACGCGCCGAAGCGCTTTACACCCGAAGGCCACGGGGAACGCACCCGTCGACTGCTCCGGATGCAGTTGCAACGTATCGACAATGGCATAACTACCCAGCCCGTATCCACCAGCATGCCGAATAGGCGCCCGGCCCGGTGAGGGCCGTCACATTCTGCTGGGCGGTCGGATAACGGGATGGGCGATGCCGCGCTGTTCGATTCTCAGACGCTGAAGTACTTCGCCTCCGGATGCAGCAGTACGAAAGCGTCGGTGGATTGTTCGGGATGCAACTGCAATTCCTCCGAGAGGGTCACCCCGATGCGGCCCGCGTCGAGCAGCTCCACCAGCTTGGCGCGATCCTCCAGATCCGGGCAGGCGCCGTACCCGAAGGAGTAGCGCGCGCCGCGGTAGCCGAGCTTGAAGTAGTCGAGCACATCGTCCGGATCGGAATCGGCGACCGCGCGCCCGTCGATGCGCAACTCCTCGCGGACGCGGCGGTGCCAGTACTCGGCCAGCGCCTCGGTGAGCTGCACGCCGATACCGTGCACCTCCAGGTAATCGCGATAGTTGTCGGCGGCGAAGAGCTCGTTGGCGAAGTCGGCGATCGGCTGACCCATGGTGACCAGCTGGAACGGCCACACGTCCACCTGGCCGGTCGCCTCGGCCTGCTCGCGCGACCGGATGAAGTCGGCGACGCAGAGGAACCGGTCCCGCTGCTGACGCGGGAAGGTGAACCGATACCGTTGCGCCGCATCGGGATTCGGCTCGGCGAGCACGATGACGTCATCGCCCTCGGACACCGCGGGGAAGTAGCCGTACACCACCGCCGCATGCTGCAGCACTCCCTCGGTGCTCAACCGGTCCAGCCAGGCGCGCAGCCGCGGCCGCCCCTCGCTCTCCACCAGTTCCTCATAGGACGGCCCGTCACCGCCGCGCTGCCCGCGTAGACCCCACTGGCCGAGGAAGAGCGCCCGCTCGTCGAGCAGGCCCGAATACTCGTGCAGCGAAAGGCCTTTCACCACCCGCGAACCCCAGAACGGCGGCACCGGCACCGGCAGGTCGGCGGCGACATCCGAACGCTCGGGCACCACGATCGGCGCCTCGGCGGCCTTGCGCTCCTCCGCGATCCGCTTGGACCGCTCGTGCCTGGCCTTGCGTTCGGCCGCCTTCTCACGTTCGGCGATGGCCGCGGGGCTGTCCGGATCGAGCCCGCCGCCGCGCTTGCGGGTCATGATGTCGTCCATCAGGCGCAGGCCCTCGAAGGCGTCGCGGGCGTAGTGCACATCGCCGTGGTAGACCTCGGTGAGGTCGTTCTCGACATAGGAGCGGGTCAGCGCCGCGCCGCCGAGCAGCACCGGGAACTGGTCGGCCACTCCCCTGGAGTTGAGCTCCTCCAGGTTCTCCTTCATCACGACCGTCGACTTGACCAGCAGCCCGGACATGCCGATCACATCGGCCTTCTTGTCCACCGCGGCGTCCAGGATGGTCGCGATCGGCTGTTTGATGCCGAGGTTCACCACCTCGTAGCCGTTGTTGGACAGGATGATGTCCACCAGGTTCTTGCCGATATCGTGCACATCGCCCTTGACCGTCGCCAGCACGATGCGGCCCTTGCCGGAATCGTCGGTGGCCTCCATATGCGGTTCCAGGTAAGCCACCGCCGACTTCATCACCTCGGCGGACTGCAGCACGAACGGCAGCTGCATCTGACCCGAACCGAACAGTTCGCCAACGGTTTTCATGCCCGAGAGCAGCGTCTCGTTGATGATCCGCAGCGGCGGAACGGATTTCATGGCCTCGTCCAGGTCGGCGTCGAGGCCCGCCTTCTCGCCGTCGACGATCCGGCGCTCCAGCCGCTCGAAAAGCGGCAGCGCCGCAAGCTCTTCCGCGCGCGAGGCCTTCGACGACGATGCCGAAACGCCCTCGAACAGCGCCATCAGCTTCTGCAGCGGGTCGTAGTCCGGGGTGCGCCGGTCGTAGACCAGGTCCAGCGCGGCCGTGCGCTGCTCGTCCGGGATCCGGCTGATCGGCAGGATCTTCGAGGCGTGCACGATGGCCGAATCCAGTCCGGCCTGGACGCATTCGTGCATGAAGACCGAGTTGAGCACCTGCCGCGCGGCCGGGTTCAGGCCGAAGGAGATATTCGAAAGTCCAAGGGTGGTCTGCACTTGCGGATGACGCCGCTTCAATTCCCGGATGGCCTCGATGGTTTCGATGCCGTCGCGCCGCGACTCCTCCTGGCCGGTGCCGAGGGTGAAGGTGAGCGTATCGATGATGATGTCGCTCTCGGAAAGCCCCAGTTGCCGGTGATATCGGCGATGAGGCGCTCGGCGATCTCCACCTTCTTCGCCGCGGTGCGGGCCTGGCCCTCCTCGTCGATGGTCAGCGCGACCACCGCGGCGCCGTGTTCGGCCACCAGCCGCATGGTCTGCTGGAAGCGGGAATCCGGGCCCGCGCCGTCCTCGTAGTTCACCGAGTTCACCGCGCAGCGTCCGCCCAGATGTTCCAAACCCGCACGCAGCACCGGGGTTTCGGTGGAGTCGAGCATGATCGGCAGCGTCGATGCGGTGGCCAGCCGGGATGCCAGCTCGGACATATCCTTCGTGCCGTCGCGGCCGACGTAGTCCACGCACAGGTCGAGCATGTGCGCGCCGTCGCGGGTCTGATCCTTGGCGATATCGAGGCAGCGCTGCCAGTCCTCGGCCAGCATGGCCTCGCGGAATGCCTTGGAGCCGTTGGCATTCGTGCGCTCACCGATCATCATGATCGAGGCGTCCTGCTCGAACGGCACCGCGGTGTACATGCTGGAGACGCTCGGCTCGTGCACCGGATTGCGCTGTGCCGGTTGAACTTCCGCGACCGCCTCGGCCACCTGCCGGATATGCTCGGGCGTGGTGCCGCAGCAGCCGCCGACCAGCGCGAGCCCGAATTCGGTGACGAAGCCGCGCAGCGCGATCGCCAGCTCCTCCGGCGTCAGCGGATAGACCGCGCCGTCGGCGCCGAGCACGGGTAGGCCCGCGTTCGGCATCACCGATACCGGCACCCTGGCGTGCCTGGACAGATGCCGCAGATGCTCGCTCATCTCGTCCGGACCGGTCGCGCAGTTCAACCCGATCATGTCGATGCCGAGCGGTTCGATCGCGGTGAGCGCCGCGCCGATCTCGCTGCCCACCAGCATCGTTCCGGTGGTCTCCACGGTGACGTGGGTGATGATCGGAATCCGCCGTCCGGCGGTGATCATCGCCCGCTGGCTGCCGGTGACCGCGGCCTTGACCTGCAGCAGATCCTGGCAGGTCTCGATGAGGATCGCGTCGGCACCGCCGTCGAGCATGCCGAGCGCCGCCTCGGCGTACGCGTCGCGCAGCGCGGTGAACGGGGCGTGGCCCAGCGTCGGCAGCTTGGTGCCCGGACCCATCGAACCGAGGACATACCGCGGAGCGCCGTCGGCGGACGGACCCATCTCGTCGGCGACCTCGCGGGCCAACCGGGTGCCGCGCTCGGACAGATCGCGGATCCGGTCGGCGATGTCGTAGTCGGCGAGGTTGGGCAGATTGCAGCCGAAGGTGTTGGTCTCCACCGCATCCGCACCCGCCTCGAAATACGCGCGGTGGATGCCGCGCAACACATCGGGGCGGGTTTCGTTCAGTATCTCGTTGCAGCCTTCCAACCCGCGGAAATCGTCGAGGGTCAGGTCGGCCGCCTGCAACATTGTTCCCATGGCGCCGTCGCCGATCACGACACGCCGACGGAGCGTGTCGAGCAGCGTGGTGTCGAACTCGGCGGGGCGGTGCGCGGACATGGGTCCAGCGTAATTGGCCGATCGGACAATCCCCGATACGGAGCCCGGTTGGGGTGTCCGGCGCCACACTCGGGATCGGATTCACCCGGCGTTGCCCGCCGCCGGTCGGCTCCGCCGCCGTACCACCCCCGTGGCATCAAGAGGAACGGCCGGGAACACGGGAGTAGGAACACAACTGGGCCTCATACACCGTAGGCTGACCGGGTGAACCCCAGTGAACCTCCCGACTCCGAATTGCCGACGTTGCGGGATCCGGTCCTCGTCGCCGCCTTCGAAGGCTGGAACGATGCGGGCGACGCGGCCAGCGGCGCGGTCGAACATCTGGAACTGATCTGGGACGCCGAACCACTGGCCGAACTCGATTCCGAGGATTACTACGACTACCAGGTCAATCGGCCGACGGTGCGTCAGGTTGACGGCGTCACCAGGGAGATCCAGTGGCCATCCACCATGCTCTCGGTGTGCTCGCCGCCCGGCAGCGACCGCGACATCGTGCTGCTACGCGGTATCGAACCGAATATGCGCTGGCGCAGCTTCTGCGCCGACCTACTGGAGTTCATCGAACAGCTGGGCGTCCAGACGGTCGTCATACTCGGCGCCCTGCTGGCGGACACACCGCACACCAGGCCGGTCCCGGTGACCGGATCCGCCTACAGCAAAGAGGCGGCCGAACGGTTCAACCTGGAGCAGACCCGATACGAGGGTCCCACCGGCATCACCGGCGTACTGCAGGACCAGTGCGTGAAGGCCGGTGTGCCCGCGGTGTCGTTCTGGGCCGCGGTGCCGCACTACGTTTCGCAGCCGCCCAACCCCAAGGCGACCATCGCGCTGCTGCACCGCGTCGAGGACGTCCTCGATATCGAGGTCCCGCTCGGCGAACTGCCCAAGCAGGCCGAGGACTGGGAGACCGCGGTCAACGAGATGACCGTCGGCGACGACGAAATCAGCGAGTACGTACGGTCTTTGGAGGAGCGCGGCGACGCGGCGCTGGATCTGAACGAGGCCATCGCCAAGATCGACGGCGACGCCATCGCGGCCGAATTCGAGAAGTACCTGCGGCGCCGGGGGCCGGGCAGCTTCGGGCTGTGACGGGCGGCCCGGCACTGTAGCACCGGTTCACCAGAAGTTCGCGGGGGGCCACCCGAAGGATGTAATCGGCTCGCCCCGTAGACTTCTCGGGGTGACCATCTTCCCGATCGTCGCCGGCCTGAACGGCTACGACGACCGGATCGCCGTCCTCTGCTCTCGATCTGCCTCGGCGAATGTCACAGCGGCGGAATCGGTGACGGAGGATTTGCAGCGGGTCACCTACGCGCGGCTGGCGGCACTCGTCGCGGAGTACGCGAGCACACTCGGACCGAACCGGCGTCTCGTCGCACTGGCCGTGCGCAACGACCTCGATTCCCTCGTCGCATATCTCGGCGCGCTGGCCGCGGGCTGCGCGGTGCTGCTCACCGCCGAGATCACCGATGAGCTGATGCGGATCTACGACCCGGATGTGGTGCGCGATGGCGGCGTGACCCGGATCCGCCGGGCGGTGACGAAACACCGGCTGCATCCGGATCTCGCACTGCTGCTGAGCACTTCGGGTTCCACCGGGTCGCCCAAGCTGGTGCGGCTTTCGTACCGGAACCTGTTCGCGAACGCCGCGGCCATCGCCGCGTACCTCTCGCTCGGCCCGGACGACCGGGCGGCCACCACGCTGCCCATGTTCTACTGCTACGGCCTATCCGTGGTGCACAGCCATCTGCTTTGCGGCGCAAGCCTTCTGCTCACCGAACGGTCGGTCTTGGACGACGAGTTCTGGGCCGAGTTCCGCGGGCACCGCGCCACCTCGTTCGCGGCGGTCCCCTACACCGTCGAACTGTTGGAGCGCATCGGGTTCGACCGCATGACGCTGCCCGCGCTGCGCTACATCACCCTGTCCGGCGGCAGGCTGGCGCCCGCGCTGGTGCGCCGGTACGCGCGGCTCGGGGCAAGTGCCGGTTGGGATTTCGTCGTCATGTACGGCCAGACCGAGGCGACGTCGCGGATGGCCTACCTTCCGGTCCGGCTCACCGCCGCGCATCCGGACTGCGTCGGCGTCGCGATTCCGGGCGGCCGGTTCACCCTCGAACCGGCCGATGGCGAGGATGCGCACGAACTCGTCTACCACGGCCCGAATGTGATGATGGGCTACGCCGAATCCGCCGCCGATCTGGCGCTCGGCCGGACCGTGCGCGCGCTGCGCACCGGCGATCTCGCGCAGCGCACACCGGAGGGCCTGATCCGCATCGTCGGCAGGCGCAGCCGCTTCGCCAAGCCGTTCGGGCTCCGCATCGATCTGGAACGGCTCGAATCCGGGCTGGCCGCAGCGGGATTCAGCACCTGCTGCGCCGAGGGCGACGCGGGCCTCGTGGTCGCCGTGCGCACCGACGGCTCGGCCACCGATCCGACCGCGCTCGTCACCGAACTGAGCGGTCTGCCCGCGAGCGCCATCCGGATCGTCCCGGTCGGCGAATTGCCGCGGCTGGCAAACGGAAAGCTCGACTACGCGGCCGTTCGTGGGCTATCCGCCCCGGCGCCCGAACTCGCCGATATCCGGGCCATCTACGCCGACGCGCTCGGGCTGCGTCCCGAATCCATCGCCGCCGAACGCACTTTCGGCGAGCTCGGCGGCAATTCGCTGACCTACGTGCACACTTCGGTCCGGCTCGGGCGCGTCATCGGCGCACTGCCCACCGACTGGCCGGATCGCACCGTCGCGGAACTGTCCGCGCTCCGTGCCGGCGAGACGGGTAAAGCCAAGCGCCACAGGCATTTCAGCCGGACCATCGACACCGCCACCGGACTGCGCGCGGCCGGTATCGTGCTGATCGCGGGCACCCATATCGGCCTGTTCCAACTGCTGGGCGCGGCCCACGTGCTGCTCGCCGTCGCCGGATTCAACTTCGCCCGGTTCGCGCTCACCTCGGTGCCCGGGCCCGCGCGCACCCGGCACGCGCTACGCACCGCGGCGTTCATCGCGGTGCCGACCGCGCTGTGGGTGGCCGCGACGCTGCCGTTCACGGATTACTACGGCTGGCAGAACCTATTGCTGCTCAACAAGATTCTGGGTCCGGCCGAGAGCAGCACCGCGGGCCACCTGTGGTTCCTGGAGGTGCTCGTCTACTTCCTGATCGCCGCGGCGCTGCTCATCCGGCTACCGCTGGTGGACATGCTGGAGCGGCGCGACCCGTTCCGGTTCGCGCTCGGCCTGCTCACGGTCGCGCTGATCTTCCGGTACCTGCCCGTCGGACCGTATTCGTCCGCGGATGTGCCGTATTCGCCGCTGGCCGCCTGGTTCTTCGTCGTCGGCTGGGCCGCGGCCAAGGCGACGACGACGTGGCAGCGCGTGCTCGTCGGCGTCATCGTATTGGTAACGGTGCCAGGCTATTTCGCCGATGCCGAACGCGAGCGGCTGGTCATCGCGTGCCTCCTGCTGCTGGCCTGGCTGCCCGCACTGCGGGTGCCGGTACCGATCGCCGGGGTGGCGGCGCTGCTGGCCGACGGCTCACTGTTCGTCTACCTGTTGCACTGGCAGATCTATCCGCTGTTCGGAACACACGACAGCACAGCGCTTTTCGCCTGTCTTGCCGCTGGGATCGCGGCGAGTCACACGGTGGCGCTTATCCGACGCTGGGTGTTCGCGAGGAGCCGGAAGACGTCAGCGTTCGACGGTCCAGACCTGGGCCGCCGCGTCCTGGGCCAGCTTCGCGATGAGGATGTCACGCGGAATCGTCTGGCCGGCAAGGTGATCGAGTGAGGGCACCACGACGTGGTGCGCGTCCGCGCGCTGCAGCTCCCGCGTCAGCTCCGCAAACGCCGTGCCGTCACCCGATGTCGATTCATGGAAAGTTGCGGCGAAGCACAGGCCTTCGGCACGGGCGAGGGTGCTCATCGCGTTCTCGAGCTCCTCGCTGTGCCCATCGGCCAGATCGTCACGCAAATATCCATAGATCAACGCTTCCACCCGAACCTCCGTTGGATGTGGGGATCGCTGTTCTCTTCGTGGATGACCCCCGGCAGCATACCCGTCGGAGGCGTTGCGCATGTGCAAGTACAAATGTTCTTGCATCTGGGGTTTGGCAAACTCTCCGCGCCCAATATCAGGATGCGGAACGCCAGCATGCAAATGCAGCTGTCAACCCGATGACATCTATCTGCCCTATTCGGGCCACCAGACGTTAACTGGTGCGATACTAGGGGCGTGGCCGCTGGAGACGATCGACCCGTCTGGGCTGTCCGAATGCGCTCCGAACGCGATGCCAGGGGGTGGTCACAAGCAGACGCCGTCCGGGTGATGCGCGCGAAGTCTTCGCACAACCTGCCGACCGACAGTACGTTGCTACGCAATTGGCGGCGGTGGGAGTCGGGCGAGTCGCGCCCCGACGACTTCTACGCACCCATCATCGCCGCCGCGTTCGACACCGTGACCGCCGCCTTCTTCCCCAAGGCCCGGCCCAATCGCGACGACGAATTGCTCAGTGCCACAGGGATGGACACGCTCGAATTCATCGGACGACTGCGCATGTCCGATGTCTCGGCGGCCACCCTGGACGCCATCCGGATCACCGCCGAGCGGCTGTGCTGCGAGTATCCGATCGCCGATCCGCACGAGTTGCACACCGAGGGCACGGCGTGGCTGCGCCGCATCACCTCCCTGCTGGACGGCAGACTTACTCTGTCGCAACACCGGGAGATCCTCGTACTGGCCGGTTGGGTCGCGCTGCTGGTCGGCTGCGTCGACTACGACATCGGGCGGCGCACCACCGCCGAGGCCACCCGCCGCGCCGCGCACTCGCTCGGCCTGGAGGCGGAGAATCCCGAAATCACCGGCTGGGCAGCGGAAATGGCCGCTTGGTTTGCCCTTACTCAGGGTAACTACCGGGGTGCGATCGAGGCGGTCGACTCGGCCATCGACACGAGTCGGCAACTCGGCGTGGGTGTCCAGTTGTCCGCGCAGCGGGCCAAGGCACTCGCCCGGCTCGGCGAGCGCAAAGAGGTGGAGAACGCGCTCGGCGAGGGCCGAGCAATCTTGGAGCGACTCGACCATCCGGCCAATCTGGACAATCATTTCGTCGTCGATCCGCAAAAGTTCGACTTCTACGCGATGGACTGCTGCCGGGTAGCCGGCGAGGACCGGCTCGCCGAATCCTATGCGCGCGAGGTGATCCGGAACTCGACGCGGGCCGACGGCACGGTGCGCAACCCGATGCGGGTCTCCGAGGCGCACCTCACCCTCGCCGTCGTCGCGGTCCGCAACCGGGATCTGGAGCTCGCGGTGGACGAGGGCATGCGCGCCTTCGCGGGCAAGCGCCGCTCGCTACCGTCGCTCATGTGGATCGCGGGCGAGACCGCGCGGGAAATCATCGAACGCTTCCCCGGCGACCCGCGCACCCGTATCTACCTCGATCAACTGCGCTCACTGTCCGCCGAGTGAATTCGGACCACCCCGCGTCGCGCAGACCAGCGCGGCGCGGTTCCCGTTCGCACGGTGCCGAATCACACTCAGCCGGAATGACGGATCCGCAACCGACCCAGCCAGGGCGGAGCGAGTGTTATGAGCGACGTCCGCGACGCGGCGAATCAGAAACAAGCTATGCCGTGGCAAATTCGTCGGTGCTGACCACTACCCTGTTTCCGGTGACCGACTCCACCGACGATCGGCTACGGCTGTTCTCCTTCGCCACCGCCGAGAAACGCGCAGAGTACCTGCTGGTGCTGCGCGCCTTCGACAGTGCGCGCGCGGCCTATGTGGTGTTGCTGCACGCCGACGATGTGGCGCGGTGGATCGAGCGCGATAGCCAGGGTCAGGACACGGCGGCGGTCGAGTGCCTGTCCGGCGCGGAGATCGGGCCGCTGCTGGAACAGTTACATCAGTGGGGCGTGTTGCAGCGAAGTTATGACGGCACCCGCGCGGCAACCCTGGCGGAATACCGGAATCGGCACTTCGTGTATCAGTTCTCGCAGGCCGGATTCCAGGCATACCGGGCGGTCGCCGGTGTCCTGGACGCGCGCTTGGACGAGGCGTCGCTGTCGCGGCTCGTGCTGCCGGAACTGCTCGCGGATCTGCAAACGCTCGCCGAGGTGAATCGGGCGGGCGACGCCGAGCGGGTCTATCGGACGCTGCGCAGGCTGGATACCGCGCTCACCGAGATGGCGGCGCGGGCGGCGCACTTCTATCTCTCGCTCGGCGATCTGGTGCGCACCACCGAGATCACGCCGGAATCCTTTCTGGCGCACAAGGATGCGCTGCTGGCGCATATGCGCGAGTTCAGTATGGATCTGGCCAGGTTCGCGCCGCGGCTGGCCGCCGCCATCGCCGCCATCGAGGAGACCGGCGCCGATGAGCTGATCGAGCGGGCGGCCCGCTGCGATGAGCGGGTTCTGCTGAGTTATGCTGAGCGGCAAGCGGATTGGCGCGCACGCTGGCAGGGCCTGCGGACCTGGTTCGTCACCGTGCCGTCGGCGGACGGCTCGGGGGAATCCACCGAGGCGGATCGGTTGCGCGAGGCGACGATGAGCGCGATCGCCGCGGTGTTGTCGCTGCTGCGGCGGGTCACCGAGACGCGCAGGGGTGGGGTGAGCCGAGAATCGGCGCTGCGGCATCTGGCGGGCTGGTTCATCGCCGCGCCGACGGCCGACAGCGCGCACGCACTGTTCGACGCGGTATTCGGTTTGGGCAGGCCGCGGCATCTGGCCATGGAACATCCGGACGCGGAACTGATTCCGCCGATGCGCTCCTGGTGGGAGGCGCCGCCGCTGGAGATCTCGCGCACGCTGGCCGAGACCGGCCGACCGCCCTCACCGGGCGCGCCGGCCCGCATCCAGCGCAACGACGCCGGGATCCGGCGGCTGCGCGAGGCGCAGCTGGCGGCGCAGCGGGCCAGGGCCGAGGCCGCCGCATCGCTGGCCGCGGCGGATGTATACGAGCGAGTGCTGGACGAGCGGGAGACCGAGGTGCTGTTGCGATTGCTGGACGCGGCGTCCACCGCGTGGGTGCCGGTGAGCGGAAGGGTCGGCGGCACAACGGGTTCCGACAGCGGTGTCACGCTGACGGTCTCCGAGCACAGCGGTTCGACGGTGGTGCGCACCGCGCGCGGGCTGCTGCACCTGAACAATCGCAGGCTCGAGGTGCGGCCGACGCATCGGCGCGGCGGGAACGGCAAGCGCGGATGATCCAGGCGCGCAAGATAGATTCGCTGGCGCTGGACAATTATCAGCGCGCGGCGCGGGTGGTGCTGGCCAATCATCTGGTCACCAGAACCTATCCGGACCGGATCGCGCTGCCGCTGATCCGGCGCTGGGCCACCGAACTGCGCGAGGATCTGGCCGAGCTGTTCGGCTACCGGCTGGAGGTCACCGAGACCACGGCGCGGGTCTTCCCGCTGATCGATCGGCTGGATCCGGGTAAACCCGCGCGCACACTCGCCGACCGGATCTTCGACCGCCGCCGCTACGCCTATCTGGCATTGGCGCTGGCCGCGCTGGGCCGGGCGGGCGATCAGATCACGTTGTCGGAGTTGGCCGATCAGGTCGCGGCCTATTCGGGCCGGGTGGACGGGCTGGAGCTGTCCACCGATCGCGCCGCGGACCGGGACGCCTTCGTCGACGCGGTCGGCTGGCTGGCGCTGCGCGGCGCGCTGACCCTCGCCGACGGCGACGCGGGCGGCTGGGCGGCCGATCCGGAGGCGGGCGAGGCGCTCTACGACATCGACCGGCCGGTGGTCTTCGCGCTGTTCCGGCCGCCGCGTGCGCTACAGCATCTGCACAGCGTGCACGGGCTGCTCGCGGAGGAGCCCGCCGCACCGGCCGATGCGGCGCGCCGAGTGCGACGCGCGCTCGTCGAACGTCCGGTCGTATATCTGGAAGACCTTGTGCCGCAGGAACGTCCGCTGCTCGGACAGGAGCGGCTGATCGCGGAGGTCGAACTGCTCACCGGGCTGCGGGCCGAGCGCAGGGCCGAGGGCGTCGCGCTGATCGACGTCTCGGGGCGGCTGTCGGATATCCGCTTCCCGAGCACCGGGACGCTGGCCCAGGTGGCGTTGCTGCTGGTCGGCGAGATCGCCGATCTGGTGCTCGATATCGACAACCCGGTCGAAACCCGCACGGGCGCAACGGAACCGGACTCGGCACTGGCCGAACAGCTGGACGCGGCGATTCCGGAATCCACGCTGTTCGCACCGCTCGCCGAGCTACCGCTACCGGATAACGAAGCGGCCGAACCGGATTCGGTGGACGAGGCCGAGGAGGACGCGGAACCCGAAGCGGCGCCGACATATCCGTACCTCGCCATGACGTGGGTGCGGGAAACGGTGCAGGCGCTGGCCGACCGGTACGGCAATACCTTCGCCGCCCAGTGGCAGGCCGATGTGCCCGGCCTGACCGCCGAGGTGGTCGCGCTGCTGGAGCGGCTGCGCCTGATCCGCACGGCGGACGACGGACTGCTGGTGCTGCCCGCGCTGGCGCGCTATCGCGGCGCCGTGGTGACCGTGCGCACCAAACGCGCCGAGGAGCTTTTCGTCACAGCCGCCGAAACCATGGGCACGGAAGGGATTTGATATGACGCTCATCCACGGCGGGGTCCGATTCGTGCCGACCCGGGCCGGCATCGTGAACCTGTGGGACTACCGCGATCAGGAGTTCTGCTTCGCCGACGGCCGCCTGGTGCTGCGCGGGCCCAACGGTTCGGGCAAGACCAAGGCGCTGGAGGTGTTGTTCCCGTTCGTATTCGACGGGCGGATCGAGCCGCGCAGGCTCAACCCGTTCGCCGGTGAGGAACGCACCATGAAGTCGAATCTGCTGTATCGCAAGCAGGAATCGGCCTACTCGTATGTGTGGATGGAGTTCGCGCGCGGCGACTGGGACGATCCGGAGGTCGTCACCATCGGTATCGGCATGCGCGCGACCCGCTCGTCCGACAAGGTGACCCGCTGGTATTTCGTCGCGGACGGCCGTGTCGGCGTTGATTTCTCGCTCATCGGCCCGGACGATCGGCCGTTCACCCGCAAGCAGCTGGCCGACGAGATCGGCACCGACGCCATCGTCGACCGGCCGGTGGAATACCGGGCCGCGATCGATGCGCGAATGTTCGGCCTCGGCGTGCAGCGCTACGACCAGCTGATCAATCTGATCCTCACGCTGCGCCGCCCGCAGCTGGCGAAAAACCTCGACCCGCGCGGACTTTCGCAGGCGCTCACCGACGGCCTGCGCCCGCTGGACGAGCAGCTGATCCTGGACGCGGCCCGCTCGTTCAGCGATATGGAGGAGGTCGGCAAGACGCTGGAGGGCCTGGTGCACGCCGACAGCGCGACCAGGACCTTCGTCGACGTATACCGGAAATACCTTGCGGTGCAGGCGAAGACGGATGTGGACCAGGTCCGCTCCCGGCTCGACGCGGTGACGCACGCGAGCACGGCGTTGTTCGCGGCCACCGCGCTGCGCGAGCGCAGGGAGGCCGAGCGCACCGCCGCCGAGACCCGCGCCGAGGACGCCGACCGCGCGTACGAGCAGGCGCTCAACGATCGCGAAACCCTGCAGCGCTCCAGCGCTTACGAGGGTAAGCAGCAGCTCGACGACCTGGCCGACGCGGTGCGCAGGCTGGAGACCTCGGCGGCGGTGCACCGGGACAAGGCGCTCAAGGCGCGCCAGACGCTCGACCAGCGGGCGCAGGAGGCCGAGCGGGCCCGCTCCTCGGTTCAGGCGGCCGCCGCCGCGCTCGCCCGGGGTGAGGACGATCTGCGCGCCGCGGCCGAGGAGGCCGGGATCACCTGGGTGACGCCCGCCGAGGACGCGCGCGCCGACCAGCTGACCACCGCCGTGCGCGGGCACGCCGAGGAGCGCGACGCCGATGTGCGCGCGGTGCGAAAGACGTTGGCGCTCATGGATACCGCCGCCGCCGAGCGAACGAGGGCGGAGCGGCTCGCCGATCGCGCACGGGAACTGCGCGAAACCGCCGCGGCCGAGGTCGCGCACGCGGAGGCCGCCGTCGCGCTGGCTCGCACCGAGGCGTCGGCCGCGCTGCGCGCCTGGTGGCAGGAGTATCGCGCGGTCTACTCCCCTATCCAGGACGGCCTTTTCGACGCGCTCGACGCCACCATCGCGCAGGCCGGATCCGATGCGGCGACCATGCCCGCGGAGGTGCTGGCCGAGCGGTCCGAACCGCTGCTCGACGAGATACGCAATCGCCGTCAGGAGGCGCGCGCCGGGGCCGCCGCCGCGACGGCCCGGCTCGCCGGGCTGGCCGCGGAGCGGGACCGGGTCGCGGCGCAAAGCGACGATGCCCCACCGGCTTTCGCCGCCCGCACCGGCACCCGCGAGGACCGGCCCGGCGCTCCGCTGTGGCGGCTGGTCCGGTTCGCCGACGGCGTATCGCCCGCGGCCGCCGCGGGTATCGAGGCCGCGCTGCAGGCCGCCGATCTGCTCGACGGCTGGGTGTGCGACGAACCGCCCGCCGATTACACCTCGGATCAGTTCCTGGTGCCGCTCCCGGCCGGCGCCCGGCCCAAGGGTCGCACCCTCGCGGATGTTCTTGTGGTGGAAGAGGATTCGGCACAGCTCACGGTGCCGCGGGATACCGTCGCCGCGGTACTGTCCTCGATCGCGTTGTACGAGAAGGATTCCCAGCTCGACGGCGGTATCGCGGTCAGCAAGGCGGGCGGCTTCCGGCAGGGTGTCCAGATCGGCCGCCATCACAAGGCCGATGCCGAATTCATCGGCGCGACGGCCCGGGCCCGCCGCCGCGAGCTGCGCCTCGCCGAATTGGCCACCGCCATCGAGGCGGCCGAGGCCGAGCGCGACGAGGCGCTGGCGGCCGAGGCCGCCGCCGAGACCGAGCTGGCGCGAATCTCGGCCGCCGCCAAGGCCTTACCGCGCCCCGGCGCGGTCATCTCGGCGCTGCGCGCGGTCTCGGAGACCGCGGGCATGATGCGCTCGCGCGCCGAGGCCGCCGCACAGGCCGAGCGCGATCTCGACCAGGCGGTCGCCGAGGCGACGGCCGTTGACAAGAAACTGCGCGCCGCGGCGGTCAAACACCGAACCCCGCGCGAGGCACGCGAACTCGACGCGCTGGCCGCGGCCATCCGGCATTTCGAGAACACCGGCACCGCGCTGCTGCGGCTGCGCGCCGACCACGAGCGGGAGCGCGAACGCGAACGCGAGGGCAGCGACCGGCACGACGAGGCCCGCGATCTGGCCGAGGCCTTCGCCGAGGAGGCCGAGGCCGCGCAGGCGGGTTATGACGAACAGCTGCGCAAGCTGGAGACGCTGCGCGAGGCGCTCGGCGCGAGCACGGCCGATATCGATCGCGAACTCGAACAGGCGCGGGCGCGGATCGAGGCGGCCAAGGCCGAACAGAAGGCGGCCCGCAAGGCGGCCAACGAGGCCATCGAGGCGGTCGGCGATGCCGAGGCCGCGTACCGCACCGCGCACGAATCGCTCGGCACCGCGCTCACCGAGGTGCTCGCCGACGTGAAAGCCCTTGCGCCCTATGCCCGCCCGGATCTGCTCTCGCTGCTCGGCGCGAATCCGGACAGCCGGTGGCCGAGCAGCGAGGCCGCCTGGTCCACGCCGGAGCAGCTGCTCTATCGCATCAGCGCGGCAGGCCCGGAACAGGAGCCGAGCGTGCTGCCGGACGAGGTCGCCGAACTCTTCGAAAATCTGTCCGCCGCAACGGCTTCGGTCAAGGCCACCGAGGCGAACCGGAAGTCGACGCGCAGCGCGGTGACCTCGGCGCTGCAGAAATTCGATGCGGCGCTGGCCGGTTCGGGCCGCGACTACCGGCTGCAGTGGGATGCCGCCGACGGGCTCACCGTCGTCCAGGTCACCGACGACAACGGCGTCGCGGCGCTCGCCGATTTCGCGGCCCGCATCGATGCCGCCCGCCGCGATCAGGAACTGCTGCTCACCGACGCCGAACGCCGCATCCTGGAGGACGCGCTGCTCACCGGCCTGGCCCAGCAGATCCACGAACGCACAAGCGACGCACGCGATCTCATCACCCGGATGGGTACCGAGATGAAGCAGCGGCGGATGTCGTCCGGCAATACCATCGGCGTGCACTGGGTGCTCGCCGATACGCTGTCCGAGGCCGCCCGCGCCATGTGCAAGCTGCTGGACCGGGACGCCTCCGCGCTCACCCCGGAGGATCTGGCGGCCATCCGAGCGCACTTCGCGTCCGAGATCCGCGCGGCGCGGGCCGCGCACCCGGAGCGGTCGTATCCGGAAATCCTGGCCGCCACGCTGGATTACCGCGCCTGGCGGGTGTTCTCGTTCACCATCATTTCCGGCGACGGCAGCGAGGACAAGCTCACCGTCGCCCGGCACAGCGCGCTGTCCGGCGGCGAGCAGTCGGTATCGCTGCACCTGCCGCTGTTCGCGGCCGCGCACGTGATGCTGGATTCGGCCGATCCGCAGGCGCCACGGCTGCTCGCGCTGGACGAGGCGTTCGCCGGTGTCGACGATAACGGCCGCAGCGAATTGCTCGGCCTCAGCGTGCAATTCGACCTCGACCTGTTCATGACCGGCTACGACCTCTGGATCACCTACGCGCATGTGCCCGGTTGCGCGCACTACGATCTGGCCCATTCGACGGCCGAGAACACCGTCAGCGCGACGCTGCTGGTGTGGGACAGCGGCGAACTGCTCGCCGAGCACGACGGAACGGATCTGAGCAAGGCGCTCGGCTCACCGAACCGCCGCCGGGTGGCGCACACCATCGAGGGCGGACTGACCCTGCAGAGCGTCGGCTGAACGGCCGGCGCCACAACACATTTGGAACGAGTTTGACTTACGCACTACCCCGGAAGGTCGCCGCGGCGACCGTGATCGGCACCACCATGGAGTGGTACGACTTCATGCTCTACGGCACGGCATCGGCGCTGATCTTCAACAAACAGTTCTTCCCGACGCTGAGCCCGGCCGCGGGCACGCTGGCCGCGTTCAGCACGTTCGCGGTCGGCTTCGGCGCGCGGCCGATCGGCGGGCTGCTGTTCGGCCATTTCGGCGACCGGATCGGCCGTAAGGCGACGCTGGTGGTCTCGCTGCTGCTGATGGGTGTGAGCTCGACGCTGATCGGCGCGGTGCCGAATTACGCGAGCATCGGATTCTGGGCGCCCGCACTGCTTGTCGCGCTGCGGTTGCTCCAGGGCATCGGGCTCGGCGGCGAGGGCACGGGCGCGGTGGTGCTCTCGATGGAGCATGCGCCGCACGGCCGGGTCAACCGGTACGCGAGCTATCCGCAGCTGGGCACGCCCGCCGGTTTGATCATCGCCAATGCCGTCTTCCTCGGCACCAGCGCGCTGCTGCCGGATGCCGCGTTCCTGGACTGGGGGTGGCGAATCCCGTTCCTGCTCAGCGCGATTCTGGTGGGGCTCGGGTTGGTGGTGCGCCTCGGCATCGACGAATCGCCGGTATTCGCGACCGCCGCCGAACGCGGTGAGCTGGTGGCCTTCCCGCTGCGGGATTCGTTGCGGCTCGGCGTGGTTCGGCTCGTCCTCATCTCGCTGGCGACCATCGCGACCGGTGCGGTGGTCTACCTGTTCATGGCGTTCACGCTGACCTACGGCACCAAGGCCATCGGATACAGCCGGAATTTCCTGCTGCTCGCGGTGATCATCGCGTCGATCGTCTGGTGCGCGACCATGCCGCTGTGGGGTGCGCTCGGCGACAAGTTCGGCACCAGAAGGGTTTTCGCATTCGGCATGGCCGCGCTGCTGGTGTGGTGCGCGGTCTACTTCCCGCTGCTGAACACCGGTAATGCGGTGGCGGCGTATATCGCGCTGCTCGGCATGGGTGCCGTACTGCCGATCGGGCACAGCGTCGGCGGGATCATCGTCGCCGAGCTGTTCCCGGCCGCGGTCCGCTATTCCGGCGCCTCCCTGGTGATTCAGGTCTCGGTGGCGCTCGGCGGCGGTTTCGCGCCGTTGATCGCGGCGGCGCTGTGGGATGCCACCGGCGGCTCCGGCGGCGTCACCTGCTACGCGATGGGGCTCAGCGCGCTCAGTTTGATAAGCACGGTACTGCTGGCTCAGACCGGAAGGCCGAGCGCGCCCGCCACCGCCGCGGTGAGCCGGTCGGTGACCCGTTCCGGCGACCAGCCCCGGCACACCGTCAGGTCGTAGATCACCCGCTCGTCGAAGACGGTGATCCACAGCAGCACCGCGTAGGTCGCCTCGAAGGATGCGGCTTCATCCTGTGCCACAAGGGATCCCAGTACATCGGCGAGGATGTCGTGCAGCGCGGTGATGGATTCGTCACCCGCGTCGAGTCGCTCGATGAAACCCTTGTTGCTGCGGATGTGCCGCACCGCGGGCCCCCAGCGCATCGCCTCGGCCACCCAGACTCGGCAGAAGTCGTGGAAGCGCGCCGTCGGCTCGGCGGCGGGGTCGATCGCCCCGAGGGCCGCGACCAGCTGTTCGATCGCCCGCCGATGGAAGGCCTGCATGGCATCGAGCGGTGTCGGGAAATGCCGGTACGCGGTCGCGACGCCGACCCCGGCCGCCCCGGCGAGTTCCGGGACGGAGAAGCCGAGGCGGCCGGATTCGAGCAGGCCGCCGACGGCGTCGATCAGCATCGCAATGCTGCGCTGCGCGTCACTGCGCGTCTTCGCCGGTCCGCCGCCGCGGGTGGTCTCGCCGGTCGAGAGTGCCACTCGACTCAGCCGCCGGGCCGGAGGTTCGATGCCGGTCGTATCCGGCATATCCGCACGAAGTCAGCTGTCACGTTGGCAACCACCCGACCATCCTCCCTCTCGGCATGGGTTGTGCCACGCAGACCACACCTTTCGCCGTTGAGTAGAGAAGATATTCTCAATTGTTTATGCTACAGGCGAGAAGATCTCCTCAGTTAGGAGGGCGGATGCGCGCGACGGCCCCGGGTGTCCTACTCGTGCTGATCATGGCCCAGCCGAATCTGGCGACGGGCATGATGCCGTACTACCGCCACGCCTGGGGGCTCGCGCCACTGCTTATCACGGTGATCTTCGCGGCCTACCTGTTCGCGCTGGTCCCGACGCTCGCGCTGCTCGGCACCCCGCCGTCGCGCGCGGGCTGGTGGTGGCGCATCGGACTCGGCAGCGGCTGCGGCATCGCCGCGGATATCGCGATGAGCCTCGCCGATTCGGCGGCGCCCGCCTGTGTCGCGCGGATATTCGCCGGGCTGTCGGTCGGGCTGGTGACCGGATCGCTGGCCGGGCTGATCCTGGAGCGGTCCGGGGAACGCGGGCGCACCGCGATGGCCACCGCGACGGTGCTCGGCTCGGCACTCGGCACCATCGGGGCCGCCTGGGCGGCGCAATATCTGCCCCGGCCCGGCGTCACCGCATACGCCGGTCATGCCGTGTTGTTGGGAATCGTTGCGGCCGTTGTCGTTTCGAGCCGCACACCGATCGAGCGCGCACCGATCGACGCGGCGCGTACCGCACCCCCGAGCACCGAACCGCCGATCGCCGGATATCTCAACGGAATCGCCGCATGGGTTTCGGCCGGATTGGTGGTGGCGCTGCTGCCGAGTTACGGCGCGGAACTGCTCGGCACCGGCAATCTGGCGCTGCTCGCACTGCCGGTGACCCTCTACCTCGTCAGCGCCTGGGTGGTGCAGCGGGCCGTGCCGCCGAATGTCCTTCCCGCCGAGCCGATTCTGGGTCAGCTCAGCATTATCGGCGGCATCGCGCTCGCGGCCGCGGTGGCGCTGGCGCCGAATCTGTTGCTGCTGCTGGCGGGCGCCGCGCTGGCGGGCTGCGGGCAGGGCATCGCCTATCGCACCGGGCTGCGCATCGTCAGCGCGGCGACGCCGCCGGATCGGCACGCGCGGGTCGCGGCGCGCTACGCGGCGGTCGCGTACCTGTGCGCGGCCGTCGCCACCATCGGCTTCGGCGTCGTCGCCACGGCGGGCACCATGCCGCTCGCCGTCGTCGCGGCGGCGATCGTGCTGTGCGCGGTGGCCGCGGCGACCGTACTCGTCCGCGGGCGTGCGACGGCGCGCGTCCCCGTCGATTCCCCGGCACCGACTACGACAACCGCATAACCGGACTCGATCCGCATTACGCCCGAATTCCGGCATTCGCCGGATAGGGCGCGAATATTCGCGATTCGGCACATCGGCCCCGATCGCGTATTTCGCATGCCTAATTCCGGTGCCGCATAATATCTTTCATCTCGAATCCGGAAACAGGCTCGTTACTTTCGTTCATCGCGGGATAAAGACCCGATGTTTCACTTGAATACGGCCGAACGAAAAGTATTTTCGGCCTTGCTTATTCGGATAGTGAACGGACCCCGCCATGGCCGCACCGACTCGACTCGGCCCGAACAATCCCGCAGCCCCCGGCGCACCGCCGACGGCGAATAACGAACTCAAACGCTCACTCGGGCGATTCGACCTGATCGCCATGGGCGTCGGCACCATCGTCGGCGCGGGCATCTTCGTCACCACCGGTGTCGCCGCGGCCACCAAGGCCGGGCCCGCCATCGTCCTGTCCTTCGTGCTGGCCGGGCTGATCTGCGTACTCGTCGCGCTGTGCTACAGCGAACTCGCCGCCATGACACCGTTTTCCGGCAGCGCGTACACCTACACCCGGGCCACCATGGGCGAGACGCCCGCCTTCCTGGTCGGCTGGAATCTGCTGCTCGAATACGCGGTCGCCGCGGCGGCGGTGGCCATCGGATGGTCCGGATTGTTCGGTGCGGCACTGCATTCCCTTTTCGGTGTGACATTGCCGCACGCGATAAGCGCCGGACCGTCGGACGGCGGTGTACTGAACCTGCCCGCCGTGCTGATCACCGCCGCGATCGTCGCAATTCTGGTGTTCGACGTGAAAGTCACCGCGGTTGTGGTGAAAACGCTCGTCGCGGTCACCATCGGGGTGCTGGTTCTCGTTATCGCGGTCGGCGGCCCGCATATCGAACCCGGGCGCTGGTCACCATTTCTTCCGTTCGGCGTCAACGGAATCGCCGCGGGCGCGGCACTGGCCTTCTTCGCCTATCTGGGCTTCGATATCGTCGCCACCTCCGCCGAGGAGACGCGCAGGCCGGCGCGCGATCTGCCGTGGGCCATCATCGGTTCGGTCGTGGTGGCCACCGCGCTGTACGTCGCGGTGAGCGCGGTGCTCACCGGTGTCGCGCCCTACGAGAGCCTGGACAATGCCGCGCCGGTGGCCACCGCACTGGCCGCCATCGGTGCGGGCTGGATCGGCAAGGTCATCCTGGTGGCCTCGGTCGTCGCGCTCACCAAGGGTCTGCTGATGCTGTTCTACGGGCAGACCCGGCTGATCTTCGCGATGAGTCGCGACGGCATGCTGCCACCGGTCTTGTGCCGCACCAGCTCTCGCGGTGTTCCGGTGCGCACCGGCCTGGTGCTCGGCGTGATCATCGCGGTGGTCGCCGGGCTGCTGCCCATCGCAACCGTCGCGGAGCTGGTGAATATCGGCGCGCTGTTCGCCTTCGTCACCGTGGCGATCGGCGTGGTGGTGCTGCGCCGCACCGCGGCCGATCGGCACCGGCCGTTCCGGGTGCCGTTCATGCCGGTCGTCCCGATTGCCGCCGTCGCGGGATGCGCCTGGCTGGCAACCACTTTCGAGGCACTCACCTGGCTGCGCTTCGCCGTGTGGAGCGCGGTGGGCGCGGCCGTCTATTTCGGTTACGGCCGTGGTCATTCCGTGGCGGCCCCGACGAAAGGTCGAGCGTGACAGCGCAATTGGACAGCATGTATCCCACCCGGGTGGATTTCGGCACGGTCGAGGAGATCCATCGGGCAGCGGCGGCCGCACTACCGCCGGACGTCTTCGATTTCGTCGAGGGCGGCGCCGGACGGGAAAGTACGCTGCGCGCCAATCGGGCGGCCTTCGAGCGCTGGCGCATCCTGCCCGAGCCGATGAGCGGCGTCGCGGTACCCGACACCCGCACCGCCCTGCTCGGTATGCCACTCGAAATCCCGGTGCTCACCGCGCCGTTCGGCGGTGACGCACTCTTCAACCCCGCCGGTCATCCGGCCGTGGCCACGGCCGCCCAACGGCACGGTGCGCTGTCGATCGTGCCGGAGGCGGGCAGCTTCTCGTATGAGCAGGTCCGAGCCGCCGCACCGGATGCGGCCCGGATCGCGCAGATCCACCCGTTCGCGCACGCGCCCGCGGTCGCCGAGCGGGTGCGCAGGGCCGGGTTCGCCGCGCTCTGTGTGACCGTCGACTGCGCGGTCGGCGGCTTCCGCACCCGGAATATGGGTAACCGCTTCGATCCGGATATGCGGCATTTCGGCGGCAATCTCACCGGGCGCGACGGCGCGCCCGGGGTCGCCGAGGTGTTCGGACATCTGCTGAAACACGGTGCCACCGCGTGGAATTGGGCCGATCTGCGGGCGGCCGCCGCGGAATTCCGGCTGCCGTGGATCGCCAAGGGCATCTTGACGCCCGCGGCGGCCGAAATCGCGGCGGCGGCCGGTGCTGCGGCCATCGTCGTCTCCAATCACGGCGGCCGCCAAGTGGATCCGGCTCCGGCGAGCCTGGAGATGCTGCCGTCGATCCGGGCAGCGGTGGGACCGGACATCCCGATCCTGTTCGACAGCGGAATACGCACGGGCAGCGATATTTTCATCGCCCTCGCACTCGGCGCCGACGCCGTGGTGCTCGGGCGCGCCACGATATACGGCCTGGCCGCCGCGGGCGAGGCCGGGGTGAGCCGGGTACTCGAACTGCTCACCGAGGAGCTGCGCACCCTGATGATCCTGTCCGGCGCGGCCACCATCGCCGATATCGACGGCTCTCGGCTGCTGGCGGTGCGGGAATGAACGCCCCGTTCCCCTCGGCCCGGCTCGGCTCCGGCCTGGTGTTCACCTCCGGACTCGCCTCGATCGACCCGGCCACCATGACGCCGAAACACACCGAATTCGCCGATCAGCTCGAAGACGTACTGCACCAACTGGATTCGGCGCTGATCGGGGCGGGCAGCTCGCGTGAGCGCACCCTCAAAATCGACTGTTATCTGGCGGATCGCCGCTGGTTCCCGGCCTGGAACGCCGCATTCGCCGCGTTTTTCGGGGCCACCGCGCCCGCCCGCACCACCACCGTCACCACGCTGCCCATCGACGGGCTGCTCATCGAAATCCAGGCCGTCGCCGTCGCGGGCTGACCATCGAAATACAGGAGAATCCACCATGACCGCAGCAACAACGATCGCACTGTTCAACCAGCCCGAAGCGCCCGGTCTCACCATTCGCGATGTGATCGAGGGCCAGACCGCCGCCCAATTGGTCGTCGCCGCCGACGACTGGGGTTGGTGGGCAACGCTTTTGAACGGCGACTCGATCGCGCCGACCAGCGGTATCCAGCACACCGTCACCGAGGGCCTGGTGCGCGCCGGATTCCTGACCCGGCGCGGGCACCGCTTCCAGCTCACCCACACCGGCCACGACATCGCGAAGAATCGCGGCTTCATCCGGGTCGCGACCCGCGGCTGGGAGCCGACGTTCCGGCAGCTGTCCGGCAACGGCGACCGGCCATACATACCCGCCGCCACCGAACCGGCCGAGGTGGCCCGCGGCTGCACCGATATCGCGCGGCGACGCCCGGAAATCCTGCAGGGCATCGGACGTGCCATCGCCGCGCGGGAACCGGGCTGCACCATCGATCTCGGCTGCGCGGGCGCCGGGCGGGTGCGGGCGCTGGCCGAGCTCGCGCCCGCCGAACGGTTCATCGGAGTGGATATCGAGGACGAGGTGATCGCCGCTGCCGCCGCCGAAATCGCGGAATCGGCGGCGGCCGACCGGATCCGGCTCTTCACCGGATCCGTGCAGCCCGGCGATGCGATGCCCGACTGGCTCGCGCTGATCGACCGCGACGCGGTGACCACCGCGATGTCGTTCTTCCTGCTGCATCAGCTGGCCAGCGACGGCGGCGGCATCCTGGCGGTGCTCGGCGCGTGGATGGACTGGTTTCCGAATCTGCGCCGACTCGTCGTCGGGGACGGATATCTGCTCGACGCGCCGCAGTGGACGGCGCAGCCGTGGTTCGCGCCGACCTACGAGATCTACCACACCATCACCGGTGTCCGGCTGTGGACGCGGGAGGAGTACGAGCAGGCCTTCCACGCGCTGGGCTGGTCGGTCGCGCGCAGCTTCGATGATCACACCATGCTGGTGACGACCATTCTGGAGCGCTGAACCACCGTTGCGCGGGTGCGCCGGCATCGCGCAGCGATTCGATGAGGGGTGGTGGTCGGGTGACGGGTGGGCCTAGCGGTCGTGCGCGTCCGGGCGCATCGGCGGGCAGGCGCCGCCGGGGATGGTCGCGCGTTCGAAATGCCACCACTCGTTGGCGTACATCCGGCACAGGCCCCAGCGGGTGCCGTTGGCCTCCAGCCATTGCGCGCCCGCCTGCGGGCCGACGTCGACCGCCTGCCCGGAGACGTGTGTCGATTCGCCGGGCGGCAGCACCCAGCGGCGGGCGGCATCGGGACTGCCGTAGGTCCGCACCCCGTCGTCCCAGAGTCGCTGCTGTTCGGCGGGGGTGCGGTAGCCGGAGGTGATGGACAGCGGCACACCCTCGGCGTGCGCAGCCCGCTCGGCGAGGGTGTACGCCACCGCGAGGCCGGGTTCCAGTCCCTCGGTGCCCGCCGCCGATCCGAGCGCCGCGCGCGGATCGATCGGTAGGCCGGGTGCGGCCTGCGCGGCGCCCGCCGCCACAGTGGCCGCGACCACCGCGGGCAGCAGGACCGTGGGCAGTCCGAGCCGAATCCGATTCGCCGAGCCATCGTTCGTCAGCAACATGGTGGCGATGTTAGCGGCACAGTCCACAATTCCCCAGGAAAGGTCGTTGTCCACAAACCTATTCCAGTGTTGTGGATCACCATGCACACGAAATGGACATATATGAGTAACCGGAAAACTCCTGTGCTTTCGCAATTTTCGTGTTAGTCGCGTCATCGAATCGGACAATCGAGCCCAATCCCTCGCCAACGGCGGCGTGTCGGTCTCGATCGGGATGTCCCACATCGCCGATACCGCGCAGGACCAGGCCGTATCCGCCGCCAAGCCAGTGGTCCAGGCCCGCACGGTTGCCAATCCTCTTGGCGCACAGGACTTATCGCAACGACCGAGATCGATCGGCTATTCCGCACTCCCCCAACGATTTCCGCCTCGCCCAGAATGGCTGGTAGCTGGCCGGACATGAAAGATCCGGCGAAACAGCGCAGGGCGGACATTCGAAACCGACCGCCCCGCTTCAAGATATCCACAGCTTGCGGAATTCCACAATTCACTCCCCAACCATGTGAAGAGTGAATACATCTGAATTGCCGGCACGTCGCACGGCAGCCCCCGTGCTACCCCTCCGCGCGCCCCTCGAGCGCATGTCTGCCGTACGTTTCGGCGGCAGGCTGCATCCGGGTGCCCAGCCCGCGCTGGGCCGTCTCCGTCGACTCCCGATTGCGCCCGATGCGCGCCCCGATCTCGCTGCCGTGCTCACGCGCGTAGGCGACCGCCAGCTCGATTTTGCGCGAGTGCAGATCGGACTGGGCGCTGAGCACCGCGATGCGGCGCTCCACCGGGCCGTCCAATTCCTGTAGGCGCGCAACGATTTCCCACACATCCGGACCCGCCGCCAATGCGGCGCGGCGATCGCCGATGGGTCCGCGGAAAACGATGCCAGGATGTTCCAGCTGCGCGACACCCTCGCGGATGAGGCGGTTCAGCAACACCTGGGCACTGGTACCTTCCCGGGACGCTCGCTCGGACAACCAGCGGCTGGTCGCGTCCGAGATACGAATAGACGTACTCATTACCCTCCTCGACCTCCATTGGCACTTCCTCGGCAACATGGGTTCGCCATCCAAGGGTGCCGCGAAAACGGCGATGCCGCCCCGGTGATCGGGGGTGACATCGCCGTGTCCGCACGGATGTCAAAGCGGTCGAACGCCCAGTTCAGCGGCCCGAAGCGGCTCAGACGCGCTCTTTGGACCGGGTGCGCACCCGCAGCGCGATCGGCTTCTGGGTTTCGGCGAAGAAGTCGTTGCCCTTGTCGTCGACGACGATGAAGGCCGGGAAGTCCTCGACCTCGATCTTCCACACGGCCTCCATGCCGAGCTCCGGATACTCCAGCACCTCGACCGATTTGATGCAGTCCAGCGCCAGCCGCGCCGCGGGCCCGCCGATGGAGCCGAGGTAGAACCCGCCGTGCTCCTTGCACGCCTTGGTCACCTGCGCCGAACGGTTGCCCTTCGCCAGCATGACGAACGAACCGCCCGCCGCCTGGAACTGATCGACATAGGAATCCATCCGGCCCGCGGTGGTGGGACCGAACGAACCGGAGGCATAACCCTCCGGCGTCTTGGCCGGGCCCGCGTAGTACACGGCCATATCGCGCAGGTAGTCCGGCATCGGCTCGCCGGCGTCGAGCCGCTCCTTGATCTTCGCGTGCGCGATATCGCGGGCGACCACCAGCGGGCCGTTCAGCGAAAGGCGGGTCTTCACCGGGTATTTCGACAATTCGGCGCGGATCTCCGACATCGGCCGGTTCAGATCGATCCGCACGACGTCACCGCCCAGGATGGCGTCGGTCTGCTCGGGCAGGTACTGCGCGGGTTCGCGCTCGAGCTGTTCGAGGAATACGCCCTCCGGAGTGATCTTCGCCAGCGCCTGCCGGTCCGCCGAACACGAAACCGCGATGGCCACCGGACAACTCGCGCCGTGCCTAGGCAGGCGTACGACGCGCACGTCGTGGCAGAAGTACTTACCGCCGAACTGCGCACCGATGCCGAAGGATTGGGTGAGTTTGAACACCTCCTCCTCCAGCTCCAGATCCCGGAAGGCATGGGCCGCAAGGGATCCCTCGGTGGGCAGGTGGTCCAGGTAATGCGCGGACGCGTATTTGGCGGTCTTCAACGCGAATTCGGCACTGGTGCCGCCGATCACCACCGCGAGGTGATAGGGCGGGCAGGCCGCGGTGCCGAGCGAGCGGATCTTCTCGTCCAGGAATTCCAGCATTCGCGCCGGATTCAGGATGGCCTTGGTCTCCTGGTACAGAAACGACTTGTTGGCCGAACCGCCGCCCTTGGCCATGAATAGGAATTTGTATGCCGGATGCGCGGGATCGCCCGGGGTGGAATACAACTCGATCTGCGCGGGCAGATTCGAGCCGGTGTTCTTCTCATCCCACATGGTGATCGGCGCGAGCTGCGAATAGCGCAGGTTCAGCTTGGTATAGGCGTCGAACACGCCCCGGCTGATCCATTCGGCGTCGTCGGCGCCGGTGAGCACGCCCTCGGACTTCTTGCCCATCACGATCGCGGTGCCGGTGTCCTGGCACATGGGCAGGATGCCGCCCGCGGAGATGTTCACGTTCTTGAGCAGGTCGAGCGCGACGAAGCGGTCGTTGCCGCTGGATTCCGGATCGTCGATGATCTTGCGCAACTGGGTGAGGTGCGCGGGCCGCAGGTAGTGGCTGATGTCGTGCATCGCCTCGGCGGTGAGCAGCCGCAGCGCCTCCGGCTCGACCTGCAGGAAGGTGCGGCCGTTGTGCTCGAACGTGCTGACGCCCTCGGTGGTGAGCAACCGGTACGGGGTGTCGTCGGCGCCGATCGGCAGCAGATCTGAATAGCGGAACTCCGGGGTCGTCACGGGTCGCGCACTCCTTCGGGGTGGGTCGGTGGGCTCGCGCCCGGCGCGGCCGGAACCGAAATCGGCCCGCTGGGACAGAGCACAGCGAGCGTATCCGGCCATTAACCGCACCAGCTTGCTTAGGCAAGCCTTATCGACGCCGCGGAATGTCCGCGGCTGGGACCCGTCACAAAAGGTTGCACGTTCAACCCCGGGGGTGTTACCTCTTACCTGACACGTCAGAGTTTGGAGCGACCGTGACAGAACCCCACTGGCTCGATGACGTCGAAATGCGTGCCTGGGTGGGTTTCGTGCGCACTCGGGATCTGATCGCCGCCGCCGTCGGTCGCGACTCCACCCGCGAGTCCAACCTCACCTATATCGAATATTCCGTTCTGGCGAACCTGGCGAATTCCGCCGACCATCGACTCACCTTCGCCGACCTGGCCGCGCGACTCGAATGGTCGCAAAGCCGGTTGTCCCATCAGATCACCCGGATGGAGAAACGCGGATTGGTGGTGCGCGAACCGATTCCGGATGACGCCCGCCGCACCGCCGCCCGGCTCACCCAGCGCGGAACCGATGTGCTGACCGCGGCCGCGCCCGCGCACGTGCTCAGCGTGCGCAGGCACATGATCGATGTGCTCGACCGCGAACAGCTGGCCGCGCTCGCCGATATATACGACGCGCTCCTCGCACACCACCGCGGCACCGCGACCGGAAACGACTGAGGCCCGGAAACGACTGGGGTTCAGGGCAATCCGAGCGCGCGCTCGAATCCGTCGGGCACCACGATATCGCCCCGATCCAATTCCGCCACCGTGGTTTTGCGCAGGCCCAGCAGCGCCGAATCGATTCCGCCGCGCAGGATGTCGAGCACATTCTCGACGCCCGCCTGGCCGTTCGCGGCCAGACCCCACAAATAGGCCCGCCCGATCATGACCGCGCGTGCGCCGAGCGCCACCGCCTTGACCACATCGCTGCCGCGCCGAATTCCGCCGTCCAGCAAGACTTCCAGCTGCCCGCCGACCCGATCGGCCAGCACCGGGAGCGCGCGGATCGCCGCCGGTGTCCCGTCGAGGTTGTTGCCGCCGTGATTCGATACCGAGATCGCGGCGGCGCCCGCGTCGACCGCGCGCAGCGCGTCGTCCACCCGCATCACGCCCTTGAGCATGACCGGGCCGTCCCACTGTTCGCAGATCCAGCGCACATCGGACCAGTCCGGCGGCGGGGTGCCCATCCATTCGCCGTACGCGCCGAAAAAGCCGGGCGCAGGTCCGTCGCCGACGGCCATATTCGGCGCGGTGAGATCCGGAATATGCCTGGCGCGCAGGTACGTTGCCAGCCAGCGCGGCTTCGCCACGGTCTGCGGCGCGAATTTCAGCATGGTGCGCAGGTCCAGCTTTTCGGGAATCACCGGGCTGCCCCAGTCCCGGCCGTGTGAGAAGGACCAGTCGAGGGTGAGGATGAGGCCCACCGCGCCCGCGCTTTTCGCGCGCGACATCCGCTGCAGGATCTCGTCTTTGCCGCCGCACCAGTACAGCTGGAAGAAGGTGGCCGGGTTCGCGGCGATCACCTCCTCGACCGGTTTGCTCGCGAACGAGCTGAGCCCCATGGCGATTCCGCGCGCGGCGGCGGCCCTGGCCACCGCGACCTCACCGTCCGGGTGCACCGCCTGCACGCCGGTGGGCGAGATCAGCACCGGCATCGAAAGCTTTTGTCCCAGTACGGTGGTCGATTGGTCACGGTCGCCGATCGGGCCCGCGATGTGTGGGGCGAAGCCGAGTTCGGCGAATGCGCGCTGATTGTCCTCGATGGTCTGGCCGCGCTCGGAGCCGGCCACCAGCGCGCCGTAAACCGATTTGGGCAGGCGCTTTTTCGCGCGCCGCTGCGCCTCGGCGACGGATTCGAACCACGGGTTCATCGGGGATGTCCTTCCGCGAGTGTGTCCGGCCACGACCGCCGGATATGTGCGACGAGGTCGGCGGTCAGCCGATCGAGCAGCTCGCGGCCCTCGATCGCGCAGGCGCCCACCGGATCTCCGAGCACGCCGTTCGGGCTGACGGCGCGCACGCCGCCGGACCGCAGCAGCGGCATGATCTCGGAAAGGGCTCTGGTGTCGCCCTTTTCGGCACGCTCCAGGCGCACCCTGGCCGGGTCGATGGCCAGTTGCAATGCGGTCTCGGACCGGCCCGCATGCGGATCACCCTGCCAGCGCGGTAGATACAGCCGGACGTCGCGAGATTCCCCGCGCAGCACCGCCACCGCCCGGTCGAGCGGTTCCAGGTTGCCGCCGTGCCCGCTGACCAGCAGGATGCGCTCGAATGTCGCGGTGGCCGACCGGCACAGCTCGACCACCAGCAGCTCCAGCGCCGCCTGCCCGATCGAGACGGTGCCGGGAAATCCGGCGTGCTCACCGCTGGCGCCGTACGGAATGGCCGGTGCCACAAGGACATTCGAATATCGCCCGGCCACCCGGCGGCAGAGTTCGACGGCGATGTCGGTATCGGTGGACAGCGGCAGATGGGGGCCGTGCTGTTCGGTCGCGCCGAGCGGTACGAGCAGCACCGCCGCGTCCAGGGCGTCCGCCTCCGGCCATGTGAGATCCGCCACCAGCATGCCGGGAGATTATCGTCAGTCGCTGACATAATCAATATCCGGCAATCGCGCCATAATCATCAGCTGTGACGGCAACGCGCGGCCGCCCCCGCGGCACCACCAAACGCGAACTCGAACTCATCGCCATGCGGCTGTTCACCGAGCAGGGCTTCGACGAGACGACGGTCGATCAGATCGCCGCGGCCGCGGGTATCAGCGGGCGCACCTTCTTCCGTTACTTCCCGACCAAGGCCGAGGTGCTCTGGTATCAGTTCGACGACGAAGTAGCGTCATTGCGCGCGGCCTTCGCCACCGTGCCCGACGATATTCCGATGATGACCGCCGTGCGCCGAGTCGTGGTGAACGCCAATCGATATCGCGCAGAGGACGTCCCCGAGCTGCGCACCAGGATGCATCTGGTGAGCGCGGTGCCCGCCCTCGCGGCCACCGCGGGTGCGCACTACGACGCCTGGGAGCGCGCCGTAAGCGCCTTCGCCGCGCGCAGACTCGGCGAACCCGCGGACGCGCTGATCCCGCTGGCCGTCGGCCGGACCACCCTGGCCGCCGCGCGGGCGGCCTTCGACGCGTGGCTGGCCCGCGCCGACGCGGACCTCACCGTCTATCTCGACGCGGCGCTGGCCGCACTCGCGCGCGGCTTCGACCCGACCGACGCCGAAACCGATCAGCTATCGGAGCTACCGGAAGGTTTCGGCGGCAAACGGCTCGGGGTATGACTAGGCTCGGTAACGGCTCGCAGCCGACAAGCACGAACGACCCGACAGATCCGTCGAAAGGGGCAGGAATTTCCATGTCCGAGGTTTCCATGAGCGTTTCGGCGGATTCGCTGCCGGCGGGCCCCGTCGACAACCTGCTCCCCGAACTCGTCGAGCATCTGCGGCAGAACCGCACCGCGCTGCGCGAGGAATGGGCCCGGCGCATCGGCGACGCCCAACTGCTCACCGCGATGACCCCGGAGGAAATCTTCTCCGAGGCGACCTCCATCTACGACAACTACGTCGAGGTGCTCGAGACCGGTAGCGCCGAGGCCCTGCAGGCCTACGCGCGCGACCTGTCCGAACGCATCATCCCGAGAGGCGTCGAGATCGAGGAGGTCATCGGCATCGTGCTGCTGCTGCGTGACGTGCTCGCCCGCTCGCTGTTCGAGAAGTACCAGGCCGATTTCGAATTGCTCAACGCGGTGCTCGACGCCTACGAGCCCGCCGCCAACCGCATCGCCAACACACTGGCCGTCTCGTTCGTGCAAGAGCGCGAACGCGTTATCCGCCAGCAGCAGGAGGCCATTCGCGAACTCTCGACTCCGGTGTTGCAGGTGCGCGAGCAGCTGCTCATCCTGCCGATCATCGGCGTGCTGGACGGCCAGCGCGCCCGCCAGCTCACCGAGCAGCTGCTGCGCGCGATCCGGGCGAACCGCGCCAAGGTGGTCGTCATCGATATCACCGGTGTGCCGCAGATCGATTCGACGGTGGCCAACCACCTGGTGCAGACGGTGGACGCCTCGGGCCTGATGGGCGCCAACGTCATCATCACCGGCCTGTCCTCGGAGATCGCCCTCACGCTGGTGACCATCGGCCTCGACCTGTCCAAGATGAACGCCGTCGGCGACCTCCAGGGTGGTATCGAGGAGGCGGAACGGCTACTCGGATACGAAGTTTCGCGGGTCACCGAGCGTGCCGGCGAGCGTGACGGTCGCTGATCAGGCGGGCTCATGCCGGTTCCTATTCTCAAGCAGGGTAACTATCTCATAGCGTCGGTCCAGTCAGCATTGACCGACGCCGATACCGAGCGCCTGCAGGACGACCTGATGAAGCAGGTCAGTAGATTTCGCGCACAGGGGATCATCGTCGATGTCACCGCGATCGACGTGATGGATTCCTTCGCCGCGAGATCGCTGCGCACCATCGCGCATATGACGCGGCTGCGCGGCGCCGATACGGTAATCGTCGGGCTGCAACCGGAAGTCGCGTTCGCGATGGTGCAGCTCGGGTTGACGTTCGAGGATATGCACACCGCCCTCGATCTCGAAGAGGGTCTCGCGTGGCTGAATCGCAAGACGCCGACCCGCCGCGCGCAGCGAGACGGTCGTGACAGTGGCCGCTGAGAATGTGGTGATCGCGGTGCAGGTGTCGGGTGACATCGTGACCGCACGTCAAGCCGGACGTGAACTGGCAGCCAAACTCGGTTTCTCGCTGACCGATCGCACCATGATCTCCACCGCCATCTCCGAAATAGCCAGGAATATCACCAGTTACGCGGGCAGCGGCGAGATCCGGCTGCTGGTCGACGATCGCGAGGGCCGCCAGGCGCTGGTGGTCCAGGCCGAGGATCAGGGTCCCGGCATCCGCGATATCGCGCGGGCGCTCGAGGACGGCTACTCCACCGGGCGCGGGCTCGGCCTCGGATTGCCCGGCGCGAAAAGGCTGATGGACCGGTTGACCATCGAATCCTCGCCTGGCCGAGGCACGTTGGTGGAGATGTGGAAGTGGGTACCCAACGGTGCATGAGGACGGGTTCATCGGCCGAATCGAATGGGCGGTGGCCGGTCGCGCACTGCCGGGTCAGCGGGTCTCCGGTGATCGCGGGGTCGTTCTCGACGCCGGTGGCGGTTCGGTGCTCTTCGCGGTGCTCGACGGGCTCGGGCACGGTGCGCCCGCGGCCGACGCGGCCGACCGGGCCGCGCAGGTGCTCGCGGAGAACCGGGCCGAACCGCTGGACGTACTGATGGTGCTCTGTCACCGGGCGATGGCCGATACCCGCGGCGCCGCGGTGTCTTTGGCGCTGTTCGGCTCGGGCGATACGGTGCACTGGCTCGGGGTCGGCAATGTGGAGTCCCGGGTGCTGACGGCGGGGCCGGTCGGCCTGACGGTGCGCGCGAGCGCGCTGCTGACCGGCGGCATCGTCGGCTATCGACTACCGCAGAACCTGCAGACACAGACCGTTCCGGTGCGCCCGGGCGATCTGCTGCTGATGTCCACCGACGGCATCGTCCCCGAATCCGCCGACGGCATAGATCTTTCCAAGTCGACCGCGGAGATCACCTCGGAGATTCTGGCCAGGCACGCCAAGGACACCGATGACGCGCTGGTGCTCGCGGCCCGCCACCGGGGCGGAACGGTCGCGGTGCCGTCATGAGCGAGGTCTTGGCGGCGTTTCTGGAGGATTACGCGAAAGCGCTACGGCGCCATCTGGATTCGCCGTCACAGGCCGGACTCGGTGAGGGTTACGAACTCGGCAGGCGGGCGCTGGTGGAGGGCATCAGCCTGCTCGATCTCACCGAAAACCATTACCGGGTAACCCATTCGGTGGGCGGGCTGGATCCGCGGGTGACCGAGACGGCGCTGGAATTCCTGTTGCAGACGCTGGCGGCCCTCGATATCGCCACCCGCGGCTACCTCGACGGCGCCCGCCGCTACGAGCAACAGCGCACGCGCGCGGACGATCTCGCAGACCGTGACGCATTCCGCACCGCGCTGGTGGAATCGCTGCAGGACGGCTTCTTCGTCGCCGACGCGCGCGGCACCATCGTCGAGGTCAATTCGGCCTTCGGCGCGCTGACCGGCTACGGCCCGGCCGATGTGCCGTATCCGCTGCCGCATCCGTGGTCGGTGCCGGATGGGCCGCGCTATCCCGACCTCGTCACCGCGGCACAGCGTTTCGTGCTGCCGATCCGGCACCGGGACGGGCGCCCGGTGTGGCTCGCGGTGAGCACGAGCGCGCTGATCAAACCGGAGAACAACGAGCGGATCTTCGTCGGCACCATCCGCGATGTCACCGCGGAACACGATGCGCAGGCCCGGGATCAGGCCGCGTCCCGGCTGGCCACCGCGGTGGCCTCGGCGACGAGTGTGGTCGAGGTGCTCGCGGTCGGCCTGGACGAATTGCGGCGCACCGTCGGCGCGCAGAGCGCGGTGGTCTCGGTGTGGCCGAACCGGCACACCGGGCCCGAGGTGTATGTCTCGGGCACGCAAGAGGATTCGGGTGACGCGGCTGGCGCCGGGCTCAGCGCGCGGGCGCGCGCGCTGCTCGACCGGGCGCGCAGGCAGCCGGGCCGCAGCCTGTTCGCGATTCCGGAGGGCACCGATTTCTCGGAGGGCATCGTCGCCCCGCTGGGCGAAACCGGCGATGCCGCACTGTGGTTGCGCTTCGCCGCGCCGCGCGCGATCAGCGCCGCCGACTGGACCCTGTTCTCGCTGCTCATCGGGCATCTCAGCCTGGCGGTGCAGCGGGCGCGCAACTTCGATCAGGCGCGGTCCACCTCGCTGACGTTGCAGCGGGCCATGCTCGGCCCGATCGAACTGCCGCCGCGCTTCTCGGTGCACTACGAGCCCGCGCTGCCGCCGCTGGAGATCGGCGGCGACTGGTACGACGTGGTGCCGCTGAAGGACGGCACCATCGGCGTCGTGGTCGGCGACTGTGTGGGGCGCGGCCTGTCCGCCGCCGTGGTGATGGGTCAATTGCGCACCGCGGCAAGGGCTTTACTGCTGCGCGGCGCCGGGCCTGCACAGCTGCTCGCCGAACTCGACACCGTCGCGTCGCGGATACCCGGCGCGATGTGCACCACGGTGTGCGCCGCCGTACTGGATCCGGTGCGCGGGCTGGTCCGCTACAGCAGCGCCGGACATATGCCGCCGATCCTCGCCGATGTGAATTCGACCGGCAGGCTGCTGGAGGGCGGGCGTTCGGTGCCGCTGGCCACCTTCGATCCGCCGCGGCGGCCCGAGGCCACCACCGCGCTGTCGCCCGGTTCGACGCTGGTGCTGTTCACCGACGGCCTGGTCGAGCAGCGCGGCGTCGATATCGATGACGGATTCGCCAAGATCGCCGCGGTGCTCGCCGACACCTCGGGCAAACTGCCGCGCGAGGTGGCCGATGCGGTGCTGTCGCGGCTGCGCCCAGCCGCGGGCTACGACGACGATGTCGCGATGGTGGTGTATCGGCAGCCGCCCGCCCCGCTGCATCTCGACGTGCCCGCCGAGGCGCGGCAGCTGGCCGGGCTGCGCCGCAGGCTGAAGGCGTGGTTCGCGGCGGCCGCGGTGCCACACGAACTGGCCGCCGATCTGGTCGCCGCGGCGAATGAGGCGTGCAGCAACTGCATCGAACACGCCTACCGCGACGGCGCCGCGATAGGAACCGTTGTGCTGCATGCCGAATGCGATACCGAGAAGGTGGTCATCACGGTCGTCGACACCGGGTCGTGGAAGCCGCGCGCGGCGGATCCCGGCCATCGCGGCCGCGGCATCGATATGATGCGGGCGCTCACCGAGGAACTCGATATCGACCACACCGGACCGGGCACCCGCGTCCGCATGTCGGTCACCTTGCCCGCCATCGCGTTTCCGGTGGCCAATCCACTGCGCGGGACGGGTCGGCGGGTACCCGGGTAATCCGAGCTATCGAACGACGCTCCCGAGGCCGGGAATACCGGCCTCGGGAGCGTCGACCAATTCGGAACTACTCTGCTACGCGGACTGCGACAGCTGCTCGAGTATCTTCAACAAAAACATGAATGTGGACGAACCACTATCGATGCCCGCACCGATCATCATATTGTACAAAGAGTGCATTTTCGCTCCTAGCCATCAGTGCTTCGAATCGTTGCCACGATTCCGTTCAGAAATGCTAGAGCTAAGTGAAGCATGTCACAGTCACAATTAGATGTGATGTAAGTCACTCATTCTCCGTAGTACGCATAACTTAGTCAGCCGAACGTCGCACCGCGGATTCCTGCCGGTCGCAGGCCGGAACTTCCCTGCGGGCCAGCATATTTCAGTCGCCAACGGCGACCGCGGCCACACCTCGGTCCGGCGACGGGAAGGGCAGGCAATGTCGCAGCAAAGCATTCTTCAGCAAATTTCGAGAATTTCATCGACCTGAAGTAAGCCGCTGGCGAAAACCGCACCGCGTACCCATTTGCCAGAAATAAGCGAGTACCGGGAAGAATTTTCGGCCACCTGTGCGACAACTCCCCCGACCGGGCGAAATACACATCTATTGCGCGGATCGAGCCACCCGAGTTTGCGAGCTCGACGCGGCCTCGACCGAATGACCCGAGTGCGGGCGAGGCTCGATGCGGCGACACCCCGGACCACGACGTGACAACCGTCCACGATGGACAGGCGTCGTATAGGTTCGGTTACGGTGAGTGTGGCACGGTCGGTGCGTAGCCAGCGGTCGACAGGCTGTCCACCAGGCCCGAAGCCATGAGACGGATGGAGGAGATGCGGAAATCCGGCGCCGCGCCGACTGGAACGCCCCGGTTTCACCGGGATCGGACAGCGATCGGCATATGCTCGAAAGATCTTGTCGCGCAGGCTGTTACGACGGAATATCCCTGGTTGGGGCCGTTTTCGTGAACCATCAATAGTAGATTGGGATGCTGTGACCAACACTTCCGGAGATGCGTATCCCCTGGCGGAAACGATGACCACCTCGGTGGTGGAGCACGAGGGCGCGACCGTACTCGCGGTAGCAGGCGAGGTCGACCTGGCGACGGCCCCCGCACTGGAGAGCGCGATCGAGGGGATCCTGAGCGGTAAACCCGCTGCGCTGATCATCGACCTGAGCGCCGTCAGCTTCCTCGCCTCGGCGGGTATGGCGGCGCTGGTGGCCGCGCACAAGCGGGCGGGCGCCGCCACCGTGATGGCGGTGGTCGCCGAGGGACCGGCGACCAGCCGTCAGCTCAAGATGACCAGTCTCGATCAGGTCTTCGCGCTACACGCGACCCTGGACGATGCGCTCGCGGGGCTGCGCTCACGCTGATCGTTCAGCACAATTCCCGCAACTGCTCGACCAACTTCACCCGATCGGCCGGGGTGGCCGCCATGGGGACGACGTTCAGCGTGGTGACACCCGCTTCGGCGAAGGCCGCGATCCGCTCCTTGACGTATCCGGCCGGGCCGACCAGCGAGATGTTGCGGACCAGTTCGTCCGGCACCACCTTGGCCGCCTCCTCCTTCTTGCCCGCCAGGTACAGCTCCTGGATGCGGTCGGCCTCGGCGCCGTAGCCGTATTTCGTGGCGAGGGTGTGATAGAAGTTCTTGCCCTTCGCGCCCATGCCGCCGATGTAGAGCGCCAGATGCGGTTTCACGAATTCCAGCAGCGGTTCGACATTTTCGCCGATGGCCAGGGCCGGGCCCGCGAAAACCTCCAGCTCGCCGAGCTGCGGGTCGCGCTTGGCCAGGCCGGCCTCGAGCGCGCCGCCCCAGATCTCCTTCGCCTTCTCCGGCAGGAAGAAGATGGGCTGCCAGCCCTCGGCGATCTCGGCGGCCAGCTCGACATTCTTCGGGCCGAGCGCGGCGAGCAGCACCGGAATGCGTTCCCGCACCGGGTGATTGATGAGTTTGAGGGCCTTTCCCAGACCGGTGCCGCGCTCGGCGGGCAGCGGGATCTGGTAGTACTTGCCCTGGTATTCGAGGCGTTCACGCCGCCACACCTTGCGGCAGATCTCCACCAGCTCCCTGGTGCGGCCGATCGGTGCGTCGTAGGGCACGCCGTGGAAACCCTCGATCACCTGCGGGCCGGAGGCGCCGAGGCCGAGGATGAACCGCCCGTCGGAGACGAAATCCAGACCCGCGGCGGTCATCGCGGTGAGCGATGGCGTGCGGGTGTAGATCTGCAGGATGCCGGAGGCCAACTGCAGCGTGCTGGTCTTCGCCGCGAGGTACCCGAGCGCGCTGACGGCGTCGAACGAGTAAGCCTCCGGGACGAAGACGGTGTCCAGACCGGCCCGTTCCAGGTCGGCGACCTCGGCCGCCGCTTCCTTGAAACCGCCCGAATAGTTGATGCCCAATCCGATCCGCATAACCGCGGAGTCTAATTTGCCGCGTTGTCCCGCAACCGCCGGTACCGGCCGACTCTCCGGACTCACCGGACGCGCGGGCGGGGTATGGATCGGGAACCGGTAGCGTGGAACGGCATCCGACGTCGCACTCCGAAAGGCAAACCACCCGTGTCGCAGTCGTTCGCCGAGGCCACCCTCGCGCAGTACCTGTCCGATCTGGCGGCGAAGGTGCCCGCGCCGGGCGGGGGCGCGGTGGCCGCACTGCACGCCGCGCAGGGTGCGGCGCTGGTCGCGATGGTGGCCCGCTACACGACCAGGGCCAAGGACGCCGACAACCGTCCCGTGGTGGACCGGATCATCGAGGCCGCCGACGCGGCCCGGCAGCGGGCGCTCGCGCTGGCCGACGCCGACGCCGCGGCGTTCACCGCGGTCGGCGCGGCGTACAAACTGCCCAAGGACACGCCAGAGCAGGTCGCCGCCCGCACCGCCGCGATCAACGACGCGCTGGTGCAGGCCGCCAAGGTGCCCGCCGCCGTGGTGGACGAGGCCGACGAAATCCTCACCCTGGCCGCCGAACTGCTGCCGATCGGCAATCCGAACGTGGTCACCGATATCGGCGCGGCCGCCGACGCCTGCCGCGCCGCCGCGGGCAGCTCCCAGCTCAATATCGAGATCAACGTCGGCTCGCTGCCCGCGGCGGAGGGCGACCGCTTCGCCCCGGTTCTGATTCGCATCGACGAACTGCGCGCCCGCGCCGACGCGCTGCACGCCGACGTCCTGCACGTCGTACGTAGCTGAAAGGCGTTGCGGCACAGGCTCGGTCCTGTCACGGACGCGGCCGGTCCGGAGCGGCCGAAAGGCGTTGCGACACATCGACGACCTTGCTACGGCGGGTCCAGAACTCGCCGGGTCGATCGAAAGGTGTTACGGCACAAGCACGATCTTGCCGCGTACCTGCCCGGATTCGCTGAGGCGGTGTGCCTCGGCGGCCTCGGCGAGCGGCAGGGTCCGATCGATTTCGGGGCGCAGAACGCCCTGGTCGACGAGGTCGGCGATGGTTTCCAGGTCGGCACCGGACGGGTTGACGTACAGGCGTTCATAGCGCGGGTCGGATTCGGCGTCGTTGCCCTGCGCGTCGATGAGCCTGCCGCCGGGGCGCAGCACCTTCAGTGAGCGGGAACCGTATTCGCCGCCGACCAGGTCGAAGACGATATCGATATCGCCGGTGACCTCGGTGAAATCGGCGGTGCGGTAATCGATCAGCTCGTCCGCGCCGAGGCCGCGCAGGAATTCGTGCTTCGCCCCGCTCGCGGTGCCGATCACATGCGCCCCATGGTATTTCGCGATCTGCACGGCGAGATGGCCGACGCCGCCTGCCGCGGCATGGATCAGGATCCGTTGTCCTGGAAGCACATTCGTGAACGCCTGCCATGCGGTGAGCACAGCGGTCGGCAGCGCCGCGGCATGCGGATGGTCCAGGGTCTTCGGCTTGGCCGCGGCAAATTCCGCAGGGACGACCACATATTCGGCGTACGCGCCGCTGCGACTGAACACCATCGAATACACCTCGCCGCCGACCGCGAACCGGTCGACGCCCGCACCGAGCTGCGCGACCACCCCGGACACGTCGAAGCCGAGGGTGAACGGCGGCTCGCCCATCTTCCGGATCTCGCCGGAGCGCAACTTCCAATCGGCGGCATTGACGCTGGTCGCGGCGACCCGCACCAATAACTCACCGGCCGAGGGCGTCGGCCGCTCCACCTCGGCCAGCCGCAGCACCTCGGGACCACCGAACACATCTTGCGTAATCGCGAACATGACGACGATTCTCCGGTGACCTAGTATCCATTGGAAATAAGGCACTTTTATGATACCGAGGTACCTGATGGATACCGTCTGCGGCTGGGTCGAGTCCGACAACCTGGTCGAAAGCTATGTGAAGCAATGCCCGGCCCGGGAGGTACTCGGCGTACTCGCCGACAAATGGGTGCTGCTCGTGCTCGGCACGCTCCGAATGAACGGCGGCCCGATCCGCTTCAACGAGCTGCGCCGCAGGCTCGACGGCATCACCCAGAAGATGCTCACCCGCACCCTGCGCAATCTGGAACGCGATGGGCTCATCCGGCGCACCGTCTATCCGACCGTGCCGCCGCGCGTCGAATACGCGCTCACCGAACTCGGCGCCAGCCTCGGCGAGGTCAGCCACGCGATGGGCGTTTGGGCGGTGCGGCATCAGGGTCAGATCTTGGCCGCGCGCAACGAATTCGACGCGCGCGCGGAGCTGGAGCCGCAACCGCTCTGAGATCTTTGCCCAGGTCGGCGCGATCATGGACGGCGTAAACTGGAGTTTTGCGTACCACACCAGCTCAAAGGGGTGGAGCCAATGAGGAGCGCTCTCCGAAATCTGTTTCTCGCGACCGCGGTCGTCGCGTTCGGCGTCTTCGGATCCGGTGCGGCAACGGCAGCCATGATCGATGCGCCACCCGGCCCCGCGGTGGTCGGTATCGCACCGTCCGCCGGTCAGACAGTGGGCATTGCCGCGCCCGTGACGGTGACATTCGCCGCCGCCGTCCAAGACCGGGCCCGCGCCGAACACGCCTTCACCATCAGCGCGCCGAAACCGGTGACCGGAACCTTCAGCTGGATAGACGACCGCGACCTGCGCTGGAATCCCAGCGGCTTCCTGCCCGCCGACGCCAGGATCAATGTCGGACTAGGACCGGTGCACACCCAATTCCAGACCAACGGCGGCGTCTCCGGTGAGGGCGATATGTCCGCACACACCTTCAGCATCCTGATCGGCGGACAGGTGGTGCGGACCATGCCCGCCTCCTACGGCAAACCGGGTTGGGAAACACCGCCCGGCACCTGGCCGGTGCTGGAGAAGGCCCGCAGCGTGGTATTCGATTCCCGCACCATCGGCATCCCGCTCAGCTCGCCGCAGGGCTACATCATCAACGGTGAATTCGCCGAAAGGCTCACCTGGGGCGGCGTTTACATCCATTCGGCACCGTGGTCGGTCGAGCAGCAAGGTAATTCGAACGTCAGCCACGGCTGCGTGAACCTGGCGCCCGGCGACGCCGAATGGGTTTACAACACCATCAACGTCGGCGATCCGGTGAACCTGCACTGGTGATTCAGGCCGCCACCCGCACCGCGTCGTCGCGGGAAACCAGTGCGGCGTAACGACCTTCGCGGGCCAGCAGCTCCTCGTGGGTGCCGCGTTCCACGATGCGGCCGCGGTCGAGCACCACGATCTGGTCGGCGTCACGGATGGTGGACAACCGGTGCGCGATGGTGATCGTGGTGCGGCCCGCCGACAGCGCGTCGAGCGCGGCCTGCACCTCGTGCTCGGTCTGAGTGTCGAGCGCGCTCGTCGCCTCGTCCAGCACCAGGATCGGCGGATCGCGCAGGATCGCCCTGGCCACCGCGAGGCGCTGCTTCTCACCGCCGGAGAAGCGGTAGCCGCGCTCGCCGACCAGGGTGTCGTAGCCGTCGGGCAGGCTCGCGATGTGATCGTGTATCCGCGCGGCCTTGGCGGCGGCGTGCAATTCCTGGTCCGTCGCATCGGGTTTCGCGAAACGCAGGTTGTCGGCGACCGAGGCGTGGAAGAGGTAGGTCTCCTGGGAGACCACGCCCACCGCTGCCGCCAGATCCGCGAAACTCAGGTCGCGCACGTCGATTCCGTCGATCGTCACCCGGCCCGAGGTCACATCGTAGAGGCGGGCCACCAGGTAGCCGAGAGTCGTTTTCCCGGAACCGGTTTCGCCGACCACCGCGAGGCTCGTACCCGCCGGGACCGTGATATCGATATCGGTGAGCACCGCACCGGTGCCGCCGCCGTAGCCGAATCCGACGTGGTCGAACGCGATCTCGCCTTTAATATCCGGCGCGGGCACCGGGTCGGTGGGTTCCGCGAGATCCGGTCGCAGATCGAGATATTCGAAGATCCGGCCGAACAGCGCCAGCGAACTCTGCACCTCGACGCCGGTCGAGAGCAGCTGCACCATCGGGCGCAGCAGGCTGGTCTGCAGGGTGGTGAACGCGACGAGGGTGCCGATGGAAACCAGCGGATGCCCTGCGGCAACGGTCATTCCGGCCGCCCAGTAGATGACGGCCGGCATCGCGGACATGATTATCTGGATCGTCGACTGCCGCCACCGGCCCGCCATATTCGACCGGATCTCCAGATCCACCAGGCCGCGGGATTCCCTGGTGAAATCGCCGACCAGTTCGGGTGCGCGACCCATGGTGCGCCCCAACAGGATTCCGCTCACCGACAGCGATTCCTCGACGATCGCCGACATGCTCGCCAACTGCTGCTGGCGCCGGCCGGTGATCCGGCGGCGCTCATCGCCGACCCGGCGGCTCACCCAGACGAAGAAGGGCAGCATCACCAGCGAGATGATGGTCAGCCGCCAGTCGAGCGCGACCATCGCGACCATCGCGGCGATGACGGTGGTGAAATTCGAGACCAGCGAGGTCGCGGTGGAGGTCACCGTCGACTGCATGCCGCCGATATCGTTGGCGATCCTGGACTGCACCTCACCGGTGCGCGTTGTGGTGAAGAACGCCAACGGCATTCGCTGCAGCTGCGCGTAGACCCCCGAGCGCAGGTCGTGCATCACCTCCTGGCCGACGGCGGTCGAGAGGTAGGTCTGTAGCACGCCGAACACGCTGGTGAGCGCGGCGACACCGATCATGCCCGCGGCGAGCAGGGTGAGCAGACCGGTGCGGCCGTGCGGCAGCGCGTCGTCGAGTATGCCGCGCAACATGAACGGTGATGCCAGGGCCACCACCGAGGACAGGCCGACCAGTGCCGCGACCACGGCCAGTCGGGCGCGATAGGGATGGAAGAGCCGGACGATCCGGCGGAGTTGATGCGGTGACTGCACGGGCGCCTCCTTCCGCGACGAGTTATCCCATAAAACTGAGTATTGCTCATAATTGTCCCCCAAACAATGAGCTATGCTCAGAAACATGGACACCGCTCCCGACCTACCCGAGCTGTTCCTGCGCACCGCCCGCCGCATCCGCCGCAACCAGATGACCAGGCTCGCACCCATCGGCATCACCCCGGGGCAGGCCCGAGCGCTGCGCATCATCGGGCATCAGGACGAACCGCCGCGGATGGCGGCGCTGGCCGAACGCCTCGGCATCGTCCCCCGCTCCGCCACCACCGTCGTCGACGCACTCGAGGCCGCGGGACTCGTCACCCGCGCCGCCGACCCGAACAACCGGCGCTCCACCCTCGTCTCGCTCACCGCAGACGGCCGGGAAGCGCTGCGCCGGATCGACGGAGCCCGCCGCGCCGCGGCCGAGGAGATCTTCGCCACGCTGTCCGAGAACCAGCGGGAGACCTTGCGAAACCTCTTGGCCGCCTTGGAATCCGTCGAATTGTCTCGCCCCTGACACCATGTCAGGACCGTGTCGGTCCCGTGTCAGGGCCGTCGCCGATCGTGGCGTAACAACCAGCCACGAAAGGTAATTCGATGACTCAGACGGTTCCCGTCCCACAGGGCCTGCCCATGGCGCGCAACGCCGGTCCCTTCGTTCCGCCGCTGGAAATCACCCGGCTACGCGCGGCGCGCCCGGTCAGCCCCATGGTGTTCCCCGATGGTCACGAGGGCTGGCTCATCACCGGGTACGAGGAGGTCCGCCAGGTGCTGGCCGACACCCGGTTCAGCTCCCGCCAGGACATCGGCATCATCCACGTGCCGTTCGAAACCCCCGGCATGCCAAGACCCACCGAACCATCCCCGCAGACGCCGGGCCTGTTCGTCGCCATGGACCCGCCGGACCACACCCGGCTGCGGCGCAAGCTCACCGGCGCCTTCACCGTCAAACGCATGAAGGAGCTAGAGGAGCACATCGTCGAAATCGCCGAGCGGCAGCTGGACGCGATGACGCGGATGACCCCGCCGGTCGACCTGGTCAAGGAGTTCGCGCTGCCGGTGCCCTCGCTGGTGATCTGCGAACTGCTCGGCGTCCCCTACGCGGACCGGGCGAACTTCCAGGTCAACTCCGCCAAGTTCCTGGAGCGGGAGGTGACGCTCGAGGACAAGATGGCCGCGTACGGCGCGATGACCACATACCTGGCCGGACTCGTCATGGGCAAACGCGCCGAACCCGGCGAGGACATCCTGTCCGACCTGGCCCGCGATGACGATCTCGGCATCGATGAATTGGTCGGCATCGCCTTCCTGCTGCTGCTCGCGGGGCACGAGACCACCGCGAACATGCTGGGGCTCGGCACCTTCGCGCTGCTGGAGAATCCGGAACAGCTCGCCGAACTGCGCGCCGACCCGGACCTGTTGCCGGATGCCGTCGACGAACTGCTGCGCTACCTGTCCGTCGCCGACATCTTCTATCGCTACGCCACCGAAGATATCGAGCTCGGCGGCGAGACGATCGGCAAGGGATCGACCGTCGTCATCTCGCTGCTGGCCGCCAACCACGACCCCAAGCGCTTCCACGACCCCGACACCCTCGACATCCACCGCAGGGCCCGCGGCCTGGTGGCCTTCGGACACGGCATACACCAGTGCCTGGGCCAGCAATTGGCCCGCGTCGAGATGCGCGCCGGATTCGCGGCACTGCTGCGCCGCTTCCCGACCCTCGAGCTCGCCGTCCCCGCGAACGAGGTGCGACTGCGCACCGATATGAATATCTACGGCGTCCACGAATTGCCGGTCACCTGGACGGAAACGGCCCAGTAGACGACGCCGAAGCATCAACCCGCACGGCCGATTTCGATCGAATTCGGCCATCCGGATCGGCGGCTGCGGATTACGCGGTGGCGGGCCTGCGGCGGAGCCAGTTGGTGTGTTTGCGGACCGCGAAGTCGTAGGCCTCGGCGAGGAGGGGGCGCAGGGTGGGGAACGTTTCGGCGGCGGGGTCGATGATGGCGACCCAGTGCTGGGCGGCGTAGAAGGGGTTGGGTATCAGGGTGTTTCGAGCCTTGTAGTCGTAATCGGTGATGAGGACGCCGTTTTCGTCGCGCTTGGTCGGGGCCGGGCCCAGCAGGGATGTGTAGGTTTCCTTGGTGAGGCCGATGTTCAGGCGGTAATCGCCGGGAGCGGTCAGTGCGGAGACATTGTCGTAGTGGTCGCCGGTGACGATCGTTGCGAACGGCTGCTGACGCTTGGGCGGCAGATCACCGGCCGGGTCGTAGATGAAGAAGCTGTCGCCGAGATTCGTCGCGACGGTCGTTCCGGGGAATTCGTCGGCGATGTACTGCTTGATGATTTCGGGGTCCATACCGGAATCCTTTCTTCGAAATATCGACGATTAAATCTTCTCATTGAATTGCTTATTGAGACTTTTCGGCGATATCACGGAATAAGGTCTCGGAAACACTCAAATCCGGTAGCAGCTATGGTTGAGGGGTGAGCGCACGGGCGACGCGGCGGTGGCGGGTGACGGAGCTGGCCAGGGCGGCCGGTGTCTCGGAACAACAGGTACGCAACTATGTCGACGCCGGGGTGCTGCCGCCGGTCGAGCGCACCGCGGCCGGATACCGGGTATTCACCGATCAGCACGCCGACGCCTTGGCCGCAGCGCGGGCCATGGCCATCGGATACGGCTGGACATGCACTCGAAAAGTGTTGAGCGCCATACACGATGACGACCTGTCTGGCGCACTGGCCGCGCTCGACGAGAGCCACGCCGAGCTGGCGCGGGAGCGCGACAGAATCGCCGCCGCACTCGCCGCGTTCACCAAGGCGGCGAAAAGCCAAGCGCCACAGACCCGCAAGACCGCGCACATCGGACAGGTCGCCGCCGATTCCGGGGTGCGAACGCCCGTGCTGCGGCTGTGGGAGCGGCGCGGACTACTGCGCCCGCAACGGGATCGGGCCACCGGCTACCGCACCTACGACCCGGTCGAACAGCGCGCCGCCCACCTCGTCGCGGTGCTGCGCCGCGGCGGCTTCGCCTTCCCGGATATCACCGCCGCGCTCGACCACCTACGCACCAACGGCAGCGTCGAGAAGGCCCGCACCGAACTCGCCCGCCGCGAACATCAGGTGACCGAGATCAGCCTGCAACGCCTGCGCGGCTCGGCGGCGCTGCACAGCTATCTCGAAAACCATTACGTCTGATCGACCGAGACCTATGCCGCCTCGACGAGGTACTTGGCCACCGCCGCCTCGTCGAGCTCGATGCCGATGCCCGGACGCTCTGAAATCCGAACCTTGTTGTCCCCATATGTCATTCGCGTTTCCGGGGTGAGCAGTTGCTCGAAGTTGTAGATCCCCTTGTCCAGCGCGAAGAATTCGACGACGAGGGTGTTCTGGGTGGCGCCGCACAGGTGGACGTGCAGGTTGTGATGCCAGTGCGGTGCCATTCGCAGGCCGAACGAGTCGGCGGTGTGCGCGATGCGGACCCATTCGGTGACACCACCGACGACGCCCGCATCGGCCTGCAGGATCGCGGCGGCCCCGGATTCGATGAGATGGCGGAATTCCCAACGGGTTTGGTGGATCTCTCCGGTGGCGACCGGGGTGCGGATCCGCCGGGCCAGCTCGGCATGCCCCGCGACGGCGTCCGGGGTGAGCGGTTCCTCGAACCACCAGATGCCCGCATCGCCCGCCGCCCGCTCGAAGGCCTCGATCGCCGACTGCGCCTCGGGCACGGATCGGTAGGCGTTGTTCGCGTCGAGCGCGAGTCGCCCCGTGTCGCCGATGGTTTCGATGGCGGCGGCGACCCGGCGGGCGTCCTCGGCGACCGAGAGCCCGCCCACTTTGATCTTGTGGTCGGTGAACCCCTGCGCGGCGTTGAACCGGATCTCGGCGCGCACGGCGTCGGTCCACGCGCCGTCGTCCGGGCGGTAGTAGCCGCCGGACGCGTACGCGGGCAACGCGGTCACCGCGCCGCCGAGCAGATTCACCAGCGGCAGCCCGGCGCGCTTGGCGCGCAGATCCCACAGCGCGATATCGATCGCCGACAGCGCGCGCAGCACCGCGCCGCGACGGCCCGCGAGCAGGGTTTCCTGATAGGCGCGGCCCCACAGCCCGTAGACATCGTTGACATCGGCGCCGAGATATACCGGCGCGAGCAGGTCGTCCACTGCGCGCTTGGTGAGCGCTCCCCCGGTGACGCCCGCGTAGGTGTAGCCCAGACCCGTTGCGCCCGAGTCGTCTTCGAGTTCGACGAGCAGATATTGCCGGTCGTTCAGTTCGCGGTTGGACATCCGGGTCGGCCGGTCGACCGGAATCGCGACCACGCGGGTGCGGATTCGGGTGATGGTCATGCTCTGCTCCTCGGAACCTGGGCGGTGCGCACCGCCTGGATATTGGCGAATTCCAGCGCGCCGTAGGCGCTCAGCTCGCGGCCGTAACCGCTGGCCGCGACGCCGCCGACGGGCAGCCGCGGATCGGATTCGGAGATCCGGTTGATGAATACCGATCCGGCCGTGACCCGGTCGGCGAGCCGATCGATCCGCGACCGGTCGGTCCCCCAGATGGCGCAGCTGAGGCCGTAGACGGACGAATTGGCAACGGCCAGCGCATGTTCTGCGGAACCCACCGGGAACACCGCACCGAGCGGGCCGAACGTCTCCTCGCGGAAGGCCGGGCAGTCCGGACCGGGCACCTCGATCAGCGTCGGGGTGAACCAGGCGCCGGGACGGTCATCGAATTCGCCACCGGACAACACCTTCGCGCCCGCCGCTACTGAAGCGTCGAGCTGACGGCGCAATTCGTCGCGCAGATCGATTCGCGCCATCGGGCCGATGAACGTCTCGGGCAGCGCCGGATCGCCGTAGGCCAATGTGCCGAGCGCACCGGTCAATTCGGCGACGAACTCGGAAAATACAGAGCGCTCCACGATGATCCGTTTGGCGGCGAGGCAGCTCTGCCCGTTGTTCAGATATCGCGACCGGGCCGCGGCCGCCGCGGCCAGTGGCACGTCGGCATCGGCGAGCACGATGAACGGATCGGATCCGCCGAGCTCCAGCACGGATTTCTTCACCGCCCGCCCGGCCCGCGCCCCCACGACGGCGCCGACCCGATTGCTGCCGGTGAAGGCCACGGCCGCGACGGCGGGATCGTCGATGAGCCGTCCGATCCGCTCGGGTTCCAGCCGGACGCCGGTCAGCACGCCGGGGCCGAATGCCTCGTCGAACAGTCGCTGGACCGCGACCGCGCACCCGCTGACATTGTCGGCGTGCTTGAGCAACACCCGATTGCCGATGGCGATGGCGGGCGCCATCGACCGGAACACCTGCCAGAACGGGTAATTCCACGGCATGATCGCCAGAACCACACCGAGCGGCCGCATTCGGATGCGGCCGGTGTCGGGCAGTACGTCGACCGATTGCGGCGCAAGCAGTTCCGCCAAGTGGTCGGCGTAGTACTCGCAGGTGACGGCGCACTTCTCGAGTTCGGCGGCGGCCTGGGTGATCGACTTGCCCATCTCCGCGGTGATCAGCGCGGCCAGCGACACCGATTCATCGCGGAGCCGAACCGCCAACCGCCGCAGGCCGTTCGCGCGTTCATCCACCGATAATTCGCGCCGCACCGCCAGCTCCAGTGCGGCCGCGAGTTCCGCATCGGTGGTGAAAGGGTAAGTGTCCAAAGGCTTCCCGGTGGCCGGGTCGATCGTGGTGATCACCGGACCTCCGCGGAATCCGTCCGCGCGGCGAGCCAGTCCTGGAATCGCCTGCCCAGCACCACCGGATGCTCCAGCAGCTTCGGCACATCCGGCGCGTTGCCGACGGCCAGCCGCACATGGAGCAGCACCGGTCCGTCGATCGTCAGCACCTCGCGCATGCCCCGCTCGAGCTCCCGCTCGTCCGCGGCCCGGCGCACGGTCCAGCCCGCCGCTATCGCCAACTCCCCCAGGTCGATTCGCGAACCGTAGGTCGGCAGGTTCGCGGTGGCGCCGTATACGCCGTTGTCCAGCAGCACCAGCACAAGTTTCGCCGGGCGCAGAAAGCCCGCCGTGGCAAGCACATTCGGATTCATCAGCAGCGAGCCGTCGCCCTCGACGGTGACCACCTTGGGCACCGGCCGGTCGGCCAGCCCGAGCGCGATACCGGTGCCGACCGATCCGGCCAGACCCATCGAATCCAGCAGATAAAGGTGATTCGGCCGGTCGGCCACCGCCGCCAGTTCCCGGCTCGACGCCGCACAGGTGACCACGACCGGCAGGTCCGCGGTGTGCGCGGCGATAATGCGCAGCGCGTCTATGCGTTTCACGATCAGGCCGCCTTTCCGTCGGTGGACCAGAAGTGCGCGAGCACGACGACGGGCCGGAAGGTCATGCGCGCGTGCACGCCCGCCTCGGTGACCACCGCCCGCCAGTCGGATGGCCCACTGCGCCGGTCCAATTCGAAATATCTGATGCCGAGTTCGTCGAGCAGGCCGGGCACATGCTGGCTGAACGTGTGGATCATCGAGTTGTACTCACCGAGCCCGCCGCGGGTGTTGGCGACGATCAGCAGCGGCAGCTGATAGGCGACGTTGAAGGTGGTCAACGCGGTCAGCGCATTTCCGAAACCATTGTCCTGCATGATGATCGCGCCGAATCGGCCGGTCAGCGGCAGCGCGCCGAGCACGCCCGCGGCCTCCTCCTCACGGGAGAGCGGGAAGACGGTGGCCGATTGCCCGTCGCGCCCACCGCTGGTTTCCACCAGCGCCGAGATGACGGGCGCGACGCTGACCGACGGAACGTAGCCGACCAGATCCACCCGCGCGGCCCACACACCCTCGGCGACCGCCGCCGCGTACGCATTGGAATTCACGAAAGCCCCTTCGCCGGAACCGACTGGTGATAGCCCACCAGGTGATAGAAACATACTACCTATCCTGAGTAGCATGCAACTAGCAGATAGCAGCGAATTCCCAAGCGCCGAAACGCGGTTCAGTAGACGATCTGCTCCCCCGCAGGCACCGATATCGATACCCAACGCCGCCACTCGGCGACCAGCCCCCGATTGTCCTCGCTGCTGTGCGCGACCAGCAGATCCCCCGAACGCACCAGATGGATGCGCATCGCGCGCTCGGCGGCCACCCCGTCGCGGGCGCGTAGCGCATCGATGATCGCCTTGTGATCGCCGAGCGCCGTCTCCACCGACTGATATTTCGGCACGCTGTAGCGCCCGTCGAGGGAGAGCGTCTGGCGTAGCTCGGCGACGAATTTGGCCAGCCGCCGATTGCCGCTGGCCCGCAGGATCAGATCGTGCAGCCGCTCGTCGGCGGCGAAGTATTCGGCGCTGCCGTCGGCGGTGGCCGCCATGATGTCGTACTGCTCCCGCAGCTCGGCGTCGTCGCGGCTGGTCAGCACCGCGGCGGCGCTGCGGCAGGCGGGCGGTTCCAGCAGCACACGCAGGCTGCACAGGTCGACGATGCCGCGGCCGTCCTGCCCGAGCACCCTGGCCCCGCGATTGCGCTCGATCCGCACCAGGCCCAGATCGGCGAGCTTGAGCAGCGCCTCGCGCACCGGCGTCCGCGATGCGCCGAAGCGCTCGCCGAGCTCGCGCGACGAATAGAGCACGCCGCGTTCGAGCCGACCCTGCCGGATCGCGTCCCGGATCTCCTGGGCGATCTGCTCGGATTTGCTGTCTACCGACTCATCCTGGGACAAGACACCTCTTCATGGACCCGTGAGCAAGCGGAAATCGCCCGTGGCACAACCGCCCCGGGCGATTCCTCAGCATAGTCGCTCGGCGAGCCGCCCTTAGGCACCCGCCCGCACCGCGTCGCGCGCCCGCCACCGCAGCCCCAGGATGACCAGCAGCGCACCGACATTGGCCGCGATCATCACCCCCATCGCCAGCCCGGTGTCACCGCCCGACGCGTCCTCGATCCAGCCGAACGCGTACGGGCTGACAAATCCGGCCGCGTTACCGAGCGAATTGATCAGCGCGATGCCGCTCGCCGCGCCCGCGCCGGCGAGGTAAGCCGTTGGCACCGACCAGAACAGCGGTTTCGCGGTCTGCGCCGCCATGGTCGCGATGCTGATCGCGATGAACGCGACGGCCGCGGTGTGCAGATTCCCGGCGGTGACCACGAAGGCGACCACCGAGACGGCCAGTGCGACGAGAACCGGTTTGGCCGAACGCTCGTCGCGCACCAGCCGCCCGCAGACGTACATGCAGATCGCGGCGAGCAGGAACGGCACCGCCGACAACCAGCCGACCTGGGCGCCGGTCAGCCCGTGCCCGACATCCTTGATCACCGACGGCATCCAGTAGGTGAGCGGGTACGCGCCGCACAGCAGCAGGAAGTAGGCCAGGCAGAGGGCGATCACCCGCTTGTCGAGCAGCGCGGCCCGATGTCCGGCCGGCGCGACGAGTGCCCGCTCGGCCTCCTCCGCGGCGAGGGTGCGGCACAGCCAGTCCCGCTCCAGGTCGGTCAACCACTTTGCGTCGCTTGGCTTTTCGGTGAGCAGGAAGAAGAAGGCGACGCCGAGCGCGACCGCGGGCAGCCCGCCGACGACGAGTACCCAGCGCCAGCCGCTGAATCCGAGCGCACCGTCGAAGGCGTCGAGTATCCAGCCGTTGAGCGGGCCGCCGAGCACGCTGGCGATCGGGATGGACACCATGACGGTCGAAATCACTTTGGTGCGATGGTCGTTCGGATACCAGCGGGTGAGATGGACGATGATGCCCGGAAAGAAGCCCGCCTCGGCGACGCCGAGCAGGAAACGCAGCGCGTACGCCGTCGGCAGATTGGGCGCGAAAGCCGTTGCGGTGGCGATGATTCCCCAGGTCACCAGGATTCGGCTCAGCCAGAGCCGGGCGCCGACCCTGGTCATGATCACATTGCTCGGCACCTCGGCCAGCACGTATCCGATGAAGAAGATGCCCGCCAGGAATCCGTATTGGGTGGCGCTCATCCCGAATGTCTTCTCCATGCCGAATTTGGCGAAACCGATATTGATCCGGTCGAGGTAGCTCACGATGTAGCCGACCATCAGCAGCGGGACCATCCGCAGCGTGATCTTGCGAATCGCGTTCTCCTGCAACGGGTCCGCCGCGATGCGGGACGTCGCCTGATTCATCTTTCCTCCACAGCGCAGAGCCAGCCGTGTTGGCATGCAACCCTGTGAAGTGACATGCCTTATTTGATGTGTAGCATGCTACTTATGTTGTGACCTGGCGCACAAGGGTTTTCGCGAAGATCCCGGAACGCGGACATCCCCGCCGTCCCGGTTCAGCTCGGGACGACGGGGATGTCGTTGCGGTGTCAGCGGTTCCGTCGCGCGACGGAACCGGATGCGCTCAGCGTGACCGCTCCGCGGCGACCACCACATGCCGCAGCAGCAGCGCCGTGGTCACCGGGCCGATCCCGCCGGGCACCGGGGTGAGCGCGGAAGCCTTGCCGCGCACCGAATCCGCGTCGACATCGCCGACGATGCCGCCGTCGGCCGCCTCGTTGGTGCCGACATCGATCACCACCGCGCCCTCCCGCACATGCTTACCGGTGACCAGCCCGGCCCGGCCCGCCGCGGCGACGACGATATCGGCGGCGGTGGTGACGGCGGCCAGATCCGCGGTGCGGGAATGGCACACCGTGACCGTCGCGTCCTCGGCCAGCAGCAGCTGGGCCAGCGGCTTGCCGACTATGTTGGACCGCCCGACGACCGCGACATGCCGACCCGACAGCGGGATTTCGTAATGCTTCAGCACTTCGACGACGGCCTCGGAGGTGGCGGCGACGAAGCCCGGCAGACCCGAGGCGAGCAGGCCGAGCGACAGCGGGCTCACGCCGTCCACATCCTTGGCGGCGACGATCGCGGACGAGACATCGTTCAGGGTGACGCCCGCGGGCAGCGGGGTCTGCAGCATGATCCCGTCGGTCGCGGCGTCGGCACTGCGGGCCGCGAGTTCGGCGCGGATCGCTTCCGCGCTCGCGTCCGCACCGAGATCGACCGTGTCGCAAGCGATTCCGAGCCGCTCGGCGGCCTTGCGCAGCGAGTTGACATACCAGGCGCTCGCCGGATCGGCATTGGCGACGACCAGGGCCAGGCGCGGGGCCGGGTCGAGCGCGGCCGCGCGCTGCTTGGTATCGGCGTTGACGGCGGCGGCGAGTTCCTTGCCGGTGAGCGAAACGGTATCCACGTTGTCACACCTTATCCGGGGCCGCCGGACCGCGGGCACAGCGGATCGCCCCGGTTCGCCCGCTTTGTCGGCAATTCGAAAATTCATCCACCGAATACGGCGAGCAATTACGTGTTCATCGGGGTAACCGGTCGTATCGTGTTGGGTGCTGAGCCACCGGCTAACTGCCAGCTGACGTACCTGAAGATCGCTCCACGCTCGGAAAGGTGTCGACTGTAGTGAAGATCTCGGAGCATGTGAAAACCGTGGTCGCCGCCACCGCGGCGGCCATCGCCCTCACCGGACTATCCGGCCTGCCCGCTCAGGCCGCACCACCCGATACCGACGCCCTCTACAACTCCGCCCAGCGCAATTTCACCGACGGCGACGACGCCGCGGGCCGCGCCGACCTGCGCACGCTGCTCGGCGCCGATCCGCGCGACGCGGAGGCGCTTGCGCTGCAGGCCATCTGGTCCCACTACGCCAACGACCTGCCCGCCATGGCCGATGCGATGGCCCGGCTCAACGCGCTCGACCCGGCCATGGCCGCCGGAACCACCAACGTGCTCAACGCGATCGGCGCCGCCGTCGGCACACTGCCGAATCCGCTGCCCGCGCTGGTCGGCCCGCAGACCGGCATCGTGGTGCTCGGTTACGGGCTGCTGCCCGACGGCGCGCTGCGCCCCGAACTGGTGAACCGGCTGCAGGCAGCCTGGCTGCAGGCGGTCGCGTCACCGTTGTCCCCGGTGGTCGTCACCGGCGGCAATCCGCAGAACGGCGTCACCGAGGCCGAGGCCATGCGCGCCTGGCTGGTCGGGCACGGGCTGCCCGCGAACCGGGTGAGCGTGGAGAACCGGGCCGGATCCACAGTGCAGAACGCCCTGTACAGCGCCGGACTGCTGCGCGATCTCGGTGCGAGCAGCGCCGTCGTGGTGACATCGCCGAACCACATCCGCCGCGCCGTCGCCGATTTCATCGTCGCCGGGGTCCGGGTGGTGGGCGCGACGACCTCGCTGGACCAGTTGGTCTCGCAGCTTCCGCCGCCCGCCCGGCAGAGTCAGCGCGGCATCTACCTCGATGCCACCCGCACCTTCCGGTTGGCAACCGCTCGTTGATCCGCGTGCGTCGTGCGGGCGAGTCATCGCCCGCACGGCGCGTGTTAATGATTGGCGTCACCGGACGACGGTGGCGAGGATGTGCGGATGATGTCGACGGATGACGCCGCGGTGGTCGCGCGGCTGCGGGCGGCGGGGTGTGTGTTCGCCGAGGACGAGGCCCGGCTGCTGATCGAGGCGGCCGCTACCGGTGCCGAGCTGGAAAGTCTTGTCGCGCAGCGGGTTTCCGGGACGCCGCTGGAATATCTGGTGGGGTGGGCGGAGTTTCGCAAGCTGCGGGTCGCCGTCGCGCCGGGGGTTTTCGTACCGCGGCGGCGGACCGCGCTGCTGGTGGACGAGGCGGTGGCCGCGGTGACCGGTCGCACCGAGGTGGTCGCGGTCGATCTGTGTTGCGGTTCGGGGGCTTTGGGGATGGCGTTCACGACCGAGCTCGAGGGGATTCGCGTCGAGCTCGTCGCGAGCGATATCGAACCGGCCGCGGTGGACTGTGCTCGGCGCAATCTGGAACCACTCGGTGGGCGGGTCTACCAGGGCGATCTGTTCGCCGCGCTGCCAAGGGAACTGGCGGGGCGCATCGATATTCTGCTCGCGAACGTGCCGTATGTGCCGACCGCGGCGATCGCGGATATGCCGCCCGAGGCACGCGATTACGAACCGCGCATCACCCTCGACGGCGGGGATGACGGGTTGGCGGTATTCCGCCGGGTCGCGGCGGCGGCGCCGGACTGGTTGGCGCCGGGCGGCAAGGTGTTCGTGGAAGCCGGTGCGGCGCAGGTCGAATCGGCCGCGGCGTATCTCGAACGATGCGGATTGACCGCGCGGGTGGCGGAATCGGATGAGTACTACGCGACCGCCGTGATCGGCACTCGACCGAATCAGTAAGGGCCGAAACTTCTTTGGATTTCGGCGACCATCGCGAGTTGTTTGCGCACCTGGTCGAGCTGGGCGACATTGCCCTGGGTGACGGCCTCGGAGTACTGCGCGACACCGGCTTCGATCGCCTGCACCGCGTGCAGGGCGGTCATCAGGAGGTTCCCGCGCAGGGCGGGCGCGACGCCGTAGAGGGCGACGATGTGATCGTCCACCGCCAGCGCCGACTGTTCCAGATCGGCGCGTAGGTTCAGGCCCATTCCGTTGTCGAAGGGGATGACCGTGCGCAGCGCCGCCATCGCGTCGCGCAATCGACGGTGCAGCAGTGCCTCGCGTTCGTTGGAGGTCAGCCAGTGCAGCGGGGCGCGGGTGGGGCGGCCGGGGATGACCTCGTTCGCCTGGTTTGCCTGGGCCTGTTCGCGCTTCCTGATACCGCTTTTGCTCGCCACGATCATGATCACGATGAACGAAATGATCCCCACCGGTATAAGTGGGCCTAGCACGGCTTGCATGACCTACCTCCCCTTCAACGCACCGCGCGTCGCGACCGGATCACCGAGAGCCCAGGCTCTTCTCGATCTCGGCGATCAACGTCAGCTGGTCGCGCACCGCTCCCAGACCCGACTCCAACTGCGCGGTATCGGCCCTTGTCGCCGACGACGCATATTCTGCTACACCGGTCTCGACGGCTTCCACCGCCTTCGTCGCCGCGGCCAGCAACTCGGCCTTGTTCGCCTGCGGCAACCCGGAGATGGCGACGAGATGGTCGTCTATCGACAGCGCCGTCTGCTCCAGATCCGCGCGCAGCACGATGCTGGTGCCGTTGTCGATGGCGCTCACCGTGCGCAGCGCTGCCATCGCGTCGCGCAACCGGCGGTGCAGCCGCGCCTCCGGATCGTGCGAACCCGCCCAGGAGATCGGCGCGCGGGTCGGACGGCCGGGGACGACCTCGTTCGCCGCGGCCTGCGAACGCTGTTGGTTGCGCGAGAGCACGACCACCGCACCAACCACGCCCGCGATGATCAGCACCACCACGATCAGCAAGATCACGATCATGCGCTACCTCCTGGTATGCGTCGAATGACTGGTCGAATGTCCGTGTGCGCGTAAATAACTGAAGATCGCGATGGCGATGACGACGATCACGACAGCCGCGAGCACCGCGAGCGCGATCTTCACCTTGCTCCACGGCCGATCGCCGGACACCTGCCCGGTGAGACCGTTGATGTACACCTGGAACGGCTTCTCGTTGTATATCACCGTGAGCAGCCAGATCGGCAGCAGCAGATGTTTGAAACCCAGGTAGCGCCAATCGATTTGGAGATTGTGGATGCGCTGGTGGTCGCCGCCGATATCGGAGCGCACCGTCGATTCGATGGCGTGCTCCATCCGCTGCTGCGCCTCCGGCAGCGACTGCTCGGCATCCTTGTCGTAGGTGCGGCACAGGTGCCCGGCCACGAATTCCGGTGAATACGAACGGGCCTCGTCCACCGGCCACGGTTCCAGCGACGCGATCCGCTTGCGGTCCAGGTTCTCGCCGTCGTTGGCCAGCACCGGCAGATCCGCGAAATCATTGGCGACCTGCCCGGATACGTGATACCAGTTGGTGCGCGTCTCGTATATCGGATCGCCGTCGTCATCGGTGCCGACCCGCACCTGATAGTCGTCGCCGCGCTCACCCTCGTACCAGGTGCTGGTGTCGGCGTCATAGGTGAAGTAGGCGGTGTACAGGCTGGAGAACGCGCCGACACGTCGGTACTTCTTGAAATCGCTCGGCGCGAACCACCGCCTGGTGACCCACTTTTCGATGAGCTGCCTGGCCTGCTTCTCATCGATCCGGAACGGCACCAGGCCGTCCACCGGCAGGCGGGCCGGGGCGTTGTGCACATCGTCGCGCTGGATCGGCGTCGCGCAGTAAGGGCATTTGGTCGCGGTCAGGCTGCCGTTGAATTCGGTTTTACCACCGCAGTTCTGGCAGACCACCTCCCACTGCCCGCTCACCTGCGGACCGGATCGGTTCGCCTGCAGCTCCCGCAATTCCGCCATGGCCGAATACAATTCGCGCGTCTGCGGCGGCGTATTCGGCGCGGTGATCTCGGAATAGTTGCCGCAGTTCGGGCAGCGCAACTTCTGGCTGGCGATATCGAAGGCCAACTGCCCACCGCACGCCGAACACGGATAGGTGCGCGTCAACTCGGTGCGATGCAGCATCGCCCGATCCGCCACCTCCGGCGCGGACTGATCCTGTTCCTGTTGCCTGGCCGGAACAGGTTGCGGCGCAATCTGAATCCCGATCGCCGGAGCGACATTCGGCCCCGCTGTGGCGACCGGCGCAGCCGCGTAGCCCGGCTGTCCCGCGAACTGCGGCCCGCCCGACTGCTGCTGCGGCAACGGCGGCGGACCGGCCGGACGCAGCGGCGGCGGGCCACCCATCCCCGGACCGCCCTGCGGCGGCAGCGGCGGCGGACCACCCACTCCGACACCGCCCGGCGGCGATGGCGGCGGACCGGTTGGTCGCAGCGGCGGCGGACCACCCATCCCCGGACCGCCCTGCGGGGGCAGCGGCGGCGGACCGGCCACCCCGACACCACCCTGCGGCGATGGCGGCGGACCTGCCGGAACCTGCCCAATCGGCGGAGCGGAACCCGCACCCCCCGATTGCGCTGGCGGCAGACCATCCGACGACACGCCAACTCCCTGCGGCGGCAACGACATCGAACTGCCCGGATAAGGCATGCCCGACTGTGCCGGATCAGCAGGACCAGTGCCCATCCGCGGGGACGGCGGCGTCGCACCATACGGATCGGCCGATCGCGGCGGCAGCGGCGGTGGACCGGCCGGAGCGGCGGATCCAGCGGGCGGCGACATCGGACCGGCTCCGAAGTTCTGGGGCGGGTAGGGAGTTGCCGACGGCGGACCGGCTGGGGCCTGGCCTATCTGTGGGCCGGATCCCGGGAATGGCGGGCCATCGTTGCGAGGACCCGGCAGCGGCGGTGGACCGGAAGGGGTCCGGTCCGGGGCCGGGCCGGTGGGCGGCGGGTTACCCGGGAGTGGCGGCGGTTGCGGCGGTTGGTAATTCACGTTTGTTCACTGGTTCTGTGCGCGCGCCACATCGGGCGGGTGGTGCGGATTATGCTTGAGGGCCGGGTGCTCGACAGCGCCGCCGAGGACCTGGGCCGGGCGAGCCGGATGCCGCCGCGTCGGAGCGGGTAGCTCCGTCCGCGGAACCGTATGTTCTCCCCCTGACACGGATGTGTCTCCTTCGCGAACTGTTCGGTCCCGACTTCGAGCGAAACCCTCGGGATACGGCTGCTCGAGCTGCCATATCGCCGAATGGACAACGCTCGGCCCCGGAGCCGAATCCGTTGATATGCAACAAGATTCGACTCCGAGGGCCGAACACTCAGTGCGGCAGCGGCGGCGGGTTGCCCGGCAGCGGCGGCGGCGCGGCGAACAGCGTCTGTAGCGCGGGCACCGTCGACGCGGCGGCCCACCCGGCCATGCCCTCGCTCCACACATTGGTGTCGCGGGTCAGCTGATCGCTCGAAACATATTGGCGCAGTTGGTCGATCGGGAACGGCCCGGCCGCCTGCCCGTTCAGCTCGAAATGGAAGACCTGCTGCTGCGGCAGCGGCGGCGGGGCCTGCTGCGGCTGCGGCTGGTAGCCCTGCTGCTGGTACCCCTGCTGCGGGAAACCGCCTTGCACCGCACCCGCCATCTGACCGCCGAGCACCACGCCGAGCCCGGCCTGCATGGCCGCGCCCGCGACACCGCCGCCCTCGTTCTGCGCGGCGGCGAGCATGGCATCGGCCGCCCGCACCTGGGTCAGGCGGTTCACATCACCGATATTGTTGATGTAGCCGCTCTCCTCCAGACCGCGCGCGACACCGCGGGTCATGGCCTGCTGGATCTCCTCCGGCAGCGAGATGGTCATGGTGACCGCGTCGATGCCGAGCCCGAACGACTGCACCCGCTGTGCGACGAATTCGCGCAGCTTATCGGACAATTCGACCTGACGGCCCTGTAGGTCGATGGCGCCGAGCCCGCTGGCCATGACCATATCGGAGAAGGCGAGGGCGATATTGCGGCGGATCATCTCGGTGATCTGCTCCATATCGACAACGCTCTCGGTGCCGATCACCTGACGCAGGAACGTCGCCGGATCGATCACCTTCACGATGGTGGTGCCGTTGGCCCGCACCTGCACCATGCGGAAATCGGGGTCGCGAACCGTGACCGGTTGCGGTGTGCCCCAGCGCAGATCGGTGACCGGGCGGGTGTTGATGTAGTAGACCTCCGACCGGAACGGGCTGTTGAACCCGTACCGCCAACCCTGCAGCGTCGACATGATCGGCATGTTCTCGCTGGTCAGCGTGTAATGGCCGGGACCGTAGGTGTCGGCGAGCTGACCGCGGTAGACGAAGATGGCCTGCTGACCCTCCCGGACGATCAGCTCGGCGCCGTTCTTGATCTCGTTCTCGTAGCGGGGAAAGCGCCAGGCCAACGTCGTATTCGTATCATCGAGCCATTCGATGATGTCGACGAATTCGCCCCTGATCATGTCCATCAGGCCCATGTGTGTGTTCCGTCCTCCCTCGGGCACAGCTTACCCGCAGCGCCAGAGTAAACCACGGCGCGGTAAGCCTGCGCCCCTTGCGATGTCAGTATCCATCGGAGCACAGGCCGCGTTAATGTCTCATGAACGGGTGCGGCCGGTGAAGTCGTCCATCGAGTGGTATACGCCGACGCTGTTGAGGAACATATCGCGCAACTTGATGGGTAGCAGTCCGGAGATGGCGCGGTTCAGCCGCGAGGTCCACGGCAACACCACCAGCGGGGTTCCGTCCTTCATCTCGCGCCACGCGGTGTCGACCACCGAGTCGGCGTCCAGGATCGGGGTGAACAGGAAACCCTTTGCGCCGTCGAACATTCCGGTGTTGATGTAGGTCGGGCACACCGTGGTGACGGTGACGTGCGTATGCCCGGCCTGCTCCAGTTCGATGCGCACCGAATCGGACCAGCCGAGCGCGGCCCATTTGGAGGCGGCGTACACGCTCATCCTCGGGTTGGCCACCAATCCCGCCGAGGAGGCGATGGTGAGCACACAGGCGTCGCCGGTCCCGGCCACCATGGCGGGCAGGAATTCCAGCGTCACGTACATGGGTGCGAGGGAGTTGATCGCCATCGTCTTATCGATGTCGGTGCGATCCTTCGTCTCCCAGAAGTAGTTGTTGCCGCGCACGATTCCGGCGTTGTTGACCAGGATGTCGATATCGCCGACGTCCGCGCGCACCGCAGCGGCCGCCTCGGTGATGGCCTCGGGCCGCGCGACGTCGACGGTGTAGTGGTGCACAGTGCCGCCCCGCGCGGCGAGTTCGGCGGCGGTCTCGCGCAGCGCGACTTCGTTGATATCCCACAGCACGACGGCGGCCGCGTCCTCGCTCACCGCGCGCTCGGCGAACAGCCTGCCGAGACCCATCGCCGCACCGGTGATCAGAACCCGTTTGCCCGCAACCGTTTTCATTACGCTCCTGTTCGATGTGGTGGGAAGGCTATTTCTGGCGCAGCGTTTTCATCACGCCGAAGTAGGCCGTCATGGCCTTGGCCCACAGCTCCTCGGACATGCCGGGCAGCGGCGCGATCGGCAATACCCGTTGCACCGCAATGGTTTGCGTATCGATGTACTTGAGCAGCCCCTCCGGACCGTGCCTGCGCCCGGTGCCGGAGATGCCGAGCCCACCGGATGGCGCGTCGGCGCTGCCCCAAGCGGCGATGAAACCCTCGTTGACGTTCACCGACCCGGCGTTGATCCGGGCCGCGACCGCGCGGCCGCGCGCCGTATCCCGGGTCCACACACTGGCGTTCAACCCGTACGCGGTGTCGTTGGCCTGTTCGACGGCCTCGTCGTCGCTGCCGACCCGGTAGAGCGAGACGACGGGTCCGAACGTCTCCTCCCGATAGACGGTCATGCCGGGCCGGACGCCGGCGAGCACGGTCGGTTCGTAGAAATAGGGGCCGAGGTCGGGCCGCGCCTTACCGCCCGCGAGCACGGTCGCGCCCTTGGCCACCGCGTCGTCGACATGCGCGGCGACCGTGTCGATTTGGCGCTGGAAGGTGAGCGAACCCATATCGCTGTCGAAGTCGAGGCCGCCGCCGAGCCTGATTTCCTTGACGTTGGACACGAATTCGGCGGTGAACGCGTCGTACACCTTGTCGTGCACGTAGATTCGCTCGATCGATTCACAGAGCTGCCCGGCGGAGGCGAAGCAGGCGCGCACCGCGATCTTGGCGGCGCGGGCGATATCGGCGTCGTCGAGTACCAGCAGCGGATTCTTGCCGCCCAGTTCGAGCGAGTAGCCGATCAGCCGCTCCCCCGCCTGCCGCGCGATGGTGCGGCCGGTCGCGCTGGATCCGGTGTAGTCGATGTAGTCGGCGCGGGCGATCACCTCGCCGCCGATGGCCGAACCGCGGCCGAGCACCGCCTGCCACAGTCCGCGCGGCAGGCCGGCGCGCTCGGCGGCATCGATGGCCCACAGCGCGGTGAGCGCGGTCTGGTTGTCCGGGCGCGCCACCACGGCATTGCCCGCGATCAGGGCGGGCAGCGCATCGGATGCGGCGAGGGCGAGCGGATAGTTCCACGGCGAGATAACCGCGACAACGCCTTTCGGCCGGTGCCGCACATCCACCCGGGTGAGCACCGGGAGCACGCCGCGCGGCCTGCGGGTGGCCAGCAGCCGCCCGGCGACCGACGCGTAATACCTGGCGTTCACCGCGACATCGCCGACCTCGTCGAAGGCGTGCGCCCTGGACTTGCCGGTCTCGGTCTGCACGATATCGAGGATCGCGTCCTGTTCGGCCAGCACGATGTCGTGGAAGCGGCGCAGCACCGCGGCCCGCTCGGCGACCGGCGTACGGGCCCAAACCTGTTGCGCGCGACGGGCTTCGGCGAAGGCGCGGTCGATATCGGCGGTGGACGACTGGGGCAGGTCGACGATTTTGCGCCCGGTGGCGGGCGCGTACACCTCGACGGCGGGCGCACCGCCCGCGACGGCGTGCCGCAGCAGCGACGCCACCTCGGCGAGCGCCCGCGGTTCGGCCAGCTGGGTCATGGTTCCGCCCTCTCCCACAATTAACTGAACAGTGGTGTTAGATTAATGTGCCCGCCGGGATCCGTGTCAAGCTCTTCGGGTGCGGCACAGGTATGACAAGCTCCGGGTTGTGAGGCGCCACGATGGCAACTGATACCGCCGCACCGAAACGCGGCCGCCCGCCGCAGACGCCGGAACAGGCCGGCGAGGTGCGGGCCAGGATCGTGCTCGCCACGGCCGAGGTCTTCACCAGGGTTGGGTCGCGCGGGCTCAGCGTCGCACAGATCATCGAGCAGGCCGGTCTGGCGCGGCCGACCTTCTACCGCTATTTCGGCAATGCCACCGAACCGCTGCACGCACTGCTCACCGCGTCCAACGAGGGGCTGGTCGGCGGGATCAGGGAGGCGCTCACCGGCTCCGACGAACCGGTGCAGCTCGGCATCCGGCTCATCGACGCCTATCTCGACTGGGCCCGCGGGCACGGACCGATGCTGCGGCCGTTGTTCGCCGAACTCCACGACCCGGCCTCACCGGTATCGGCGTACCGCGAGCGGGCCTTCGACGATATACGCGCGCTGGTCCGCGAAACCTTCACCGCCCTCGGCCGTCCCGTGCCGAGCCCGCTGGATCTCGATGCGGCACTGCACGTCTGCGAATACGTGGTCTACCGGATCGCCTCCGGTGCGACGCCGGGCGGCGAGCCCGACGCGGAAATCGTTGCCGCGGCACGGCTCACGATGATCCGGGTGCTGCTCACCACCCTCGGCACCCGCGACGACCTCGCCTACGCGATGGAACTGCCCGGCATCTTCGCCGATTGAACCCCGGCCGCGCGATCCGCGTGATCTCAGGTGTGGCCGGATGAAAATGCCCGGCCCCCAATCGAATCGGAGAGATCATGGGCAAACGTGCCATGCCGCTGTTCGCCGCGGCGATCACCATCGCCGCGGGACTGCTGCTGACCCCTACCGCGAGCGCGTCGGCCGAGGCCCAGGGCTGCTCGGTCACCGCCAGTTGGGGCATGGTCGACGGGAGCCGGTCACGCCTGCTCCTGCACGGCAAGAACGTTTGTCCCCCAGGGGTAACGAACAATGTGATCAGCGCCCGCATCTTCGCCAACGGGGTGGAAGTAGCGCAACGGAGCAGCAGCACAGGCACTCTCGACTGGGTGCACTTCTGCACCGGAGCCCTGACCACCGACTGGAAAGCGGTGTGGAACAGCGGACAGGTCACCGAGGGCACCTTCGACTGCAACTGACGGCGCAGTGGGTCTCGTTGCGCCGCAACGGAGTTCATTTCCGTTCCGAAATGCGGGATGTACGCGAGAGTACGCGGACGAGCCGTAGTGAGGTCACTCACATCGATTCGCTATGACCACACCCCTAGGGCCACAGGCCCTAGGGGCACAACACCATTAGCCGCGCGTTCGCCATTGCGCGCCTTGCACCACGAAACTTGCATCGACGCGAACCACCGCACATGCTCCGAGCGGGCAGTGCCCGGATGCGAGCGCACGGTAAGCCCCATCATTGCCAGCAAACGCACCATTGGTGCGACTCGCTGAAACAGCTATCTCGAAAGGGTAACTGTCCCAGAAAGATTCGTCCGAGTTGTGCATAGCCGTTCCTAGTTACCGTCGGGTAGTGTCCGTCGCACCGACGATCAGAGACGATCCGGAACCGTAACAATCAACGATTCCCAGGAGCGCACGTGTCGCATTCTCGGTTCGAATCCATCGGTGCCTATCTGCCCGAGAAAGTCGTTACAACTCAGGAGTTGCTTTCCCGCCTGAAGGAGCCCCCTACTTTCGATCTCGAAAAAATCACGGGTGTCAAGGAACGTCGGGTGCACGCCACCGATCCGGACGATTACGAGGACTCCTTCGCCATCGCGATCAAGGCCGCGACGGACTGTCTGTCCAGGTCACGGTATGAGGCCGGGGAGATCGACGTGGTGATCTCCAGTTCGATCACGCGCAGTAGGCACGCGACCCGGATGTACATGGAACCGTCCTTCGCCGGGGCCATCGCCCGGCATATCGGCGCGAACAATGCCATTACGTTCGATATTTCGAATGCCTGCGCCGGAATGCTCACCGGCGCCTACATTCTCGACCGGATGATCCGTTCCGGCGCCGTCCGGAACGGTTTGGTGGTAAGCGGCGAGGCGATTACCCCTATCGCCGATACCGCGGTGGACGAGATTTCCGAGAAATACGATCTGCAGTTCGCCTCGCTGTCGGTCGGCGATTCCGGCGCGGCCGTGGTACTCGACGAGGCGGTCGACGAGAACGATGTCATCCACTACATCGAGCTGATGACCGCGGCGGAATATTCGCTGTGCTGCCTGGGCATGCCGAGCGATCGGACCCAGGGTATCGCGCTCTACACCGACAACCGCCGGATGCACAACGAAGACCGGTTCCTGCTCGGCACCGATGCGCAGCAGACCTTCCTGGCCTCGCGGGGGCGGGTATTCGCCGACGAGAAGTTCGACTACGTCATCCACCACCAGTTCGGCGCGGCGGCCATCCCGTGGATGAACGCCATCTGCGAGCGCGAATTCGGCAGCCCGATGCCACCGGACCTGCGGGTTATCGAGAAGTACGGAAACACCTCCACCACTTCGCATTTCATCGTGCTGCACGACCAGCTGAGCGAGCAGGCCATCCCGGCGGGTTCGAAGCTGCTGCTCATCCCCGCGGCCTCCGGCATCGTCACCGGATTCGTGTCAACCACCATCTCGTCGCTGAAGGTCTGAGGTCGATCATGGGCATTCGTATCGAATCCGTCGGGGTGAGCACCGGCAACGACACGCACAGCGCGGTCGAGCACGGTGGGCGCGCGGCTCGAAAGAGCTTGGAGCTGGCCGGAATCCGGCCCGATCAGGTGGGCGTGCTGATCAACGCGGGCATCTTCCGCGACTCGAATACGGTCGAACCGGCCGTCTCGGCGCTGATCCAGCGGGCGGCGGGGATCGGGCTGGAGTACGCCAAGGACGATCCGCGCACCTTCTCCTTCGATCTGATGAACGGCGCGACCGGTGTGCTCAACGCCGTCCAGGTGGCCGCGTCGATCCTGGAGACCGGCAGCGCCGAGCACGTCCTGGTCGTCTCCGGCGACACCCACCCGTCGCTGACCCGTTTCGCGGCCGCCGACGACTTTCCTTACCGCACAGCGGGTTCCGCGCTGCTGCTGGCGCGCACCGACGAGCCGGAGGGTTTCGGCCGGGTGCACACCGTGGCAGGCGAGGGCACCCCGGCGGTGCAGGCCTACGTCGACACCGCGACCATGGGTCCGATCGGTCGCGGCCTGATGACCGTGGAGCGGGAGCCGGATTTCGCGCAGCGGCTGCTCGACGTCGCGGTGCGGGCCGCGCGCGGCGTGCTGATCGATACCGACGGCGTCGCGCTCATCGCCTCGACGCCGACTGCTGAATTCCCGCTGCGGTTGGCGGAAAGCCTTGGTATCGAGGCGGATTCGGTGTTCACCCCGGATCTCACCTACGGTGACCCGCACACCGCCGCGCTGCCGCTGGCCTACGCGCGGGCGCTCGCCGGGGGTGGATTCGGTACGCACACGCAGGTGTTGTTCGTGGCGGCGGGCGCGGGTCCGGCCGCAGCCGCATCCCTCTACCGCCTTCCGGCGCTCGTGGGAGCCCCCGCGTGACAACGGGAACCTATTGGCAGGCCATCGACCGGTTCCGCGAGGTCGTCCGGAGCGAGCCCGACCGCGAGGCCGTGCTCTACCCGGACGGCACGAATCCCGATGGCCTGCCTGCCTACCGGGATATCACCTACCGCGAGCTCGACGCCTGGTCCGACGCCATCGCCGAACATCTGCGGGCCGCGGGCGTCGGATCCGGCACCCGCACCATCGTGCTGGTGCTGCCGAGCCCGGAGCTCTACGCGATCCTGTTCGGGCTGTTGAAGATCGGCGCGGTACCGGTCGTCATCGATCCGGGCATGGGTGTGCGAAAGATGTTGCGCTGCTTGCGCGCCGTCGACGCCGAGGCGTTCATCGGCATACCGCAGGCACATGCGCTGCGGGTGCTGTTCCGCGGCGGCTTCCGCCGGGTGCGCACCGCGGTCACCGTCGGCAGGCGGTGGTTCTGGGGTGGTGACACGCTGCGCGAGTGGGGCCGGGTACCCGCTGGGACACTGCCCGCCGCGACACCGGCGCCGGACGGCGATCTGCTCGTCATCGGATTCACCACGGGCAGTACGGGTCCCGCCAAAGCGGTGGAGATGACGCACGGCAACCTGGCCGCGATGGTCGAGCAGGTGCACGTGGCGCGCGGTGAGATCGCGCCGCAGACCTCGCTGATCACCCTGCCGCTGGTCGGAATTCTCGATCTGCTGCTCGGATCGCGGTGCGTGCTACCGCCGCTGATCCCGAGCAAGGTCGGCGCGACAGATCCGGCGCATGTGGTGCACGCTATCGAAACATTCGGCGTGCGAACCATGTTCGCCTCGCCCGCGGTGCTCATCCCGCTGCTGGCGCACCTGCGGCGACACCCGGCGGATCTGAAATCGTTGCGCAGCATCTATTCCGGCGGTGCGCCGGTGCCGGACTGGTGCATCGCCGGACTGCGCGAGGTGCTGCCCGAGGAGATCCTGATCTTCGCGGGCTACGGCTCGACCGAGGCGCTGCCGATGTCCACCATCGAATCCCGGGAACTGTTCTCCGGTCTCACCGAGCGGACGCACCGCGGTGACGGCACCTGCATCGGACGTCCGGCGCACCGGGTCGAGGCGCGCATCATCGCCGTCACCGACGATCCGATACCCACCTGGGAGCGGGTCGACGAGCTCGCGGCCGAGCTCGAAAAAACCGGTGGCATAGGCGAACTGGTCGTCGCCGGGCCGAATGTCAGCAGCAGGTACTACTGGCCGGAATCGGCGAATCTGTTCGGCAAGATCGCCGAGGGCGACCGGATCTGGCATCGCACCGGCGATCTCGCCTGGATCGACGACGACGGCCGGATCTGGTTCTGCGGGCGCAAGAGTCAGCGGGTGGTCACCGCGGCGGGGCCGATGTTCACCGTGCGGGTGGAGCAGGTCTTCAATGTCGTCGCGGGCGTCGCCCGCACCGCGCTGGTCGGCGTCGGGCCGCGCGGCGCGCAGCGGCCGGTGCTGTGTTTCGAACTCGAGCCGGGGGCCGATGCCGCCGCCGTCGAGGCGGCGCTGCGGGCGCGCGGCGCGGAATTCGAGCTCACCAGGACGATTTCGGATTTCCTGTGCCACCGGGAATTCCCGGTCGATATCCGGCACAACGCCAAGATCGGGCGTGAACAGCTCGCCGTCTGGGCGGCGAAGCAGCTCGGGGTCGCGCGATGAAAACCTATGCGCTGCGGGCGATTCCGGTGCTCGGATGGGTGTACCTGGCCGGTGGCGTCGCCGCCGCGGCCACCGGCAACGCGCCGGAGAGCAGGGTGCTGCGTGCGGTGTTCTGGATCGACGCGTTCCTCAGCGTCGTGGTGCACGCCGCGCAGATACCGGCGGCGCTGCGGGCGGCCCAAGGGTCGGGACGGCCGCCCGCACGCACCGCACTGCTCACGCAAATATTCGGAATGACTTGGCGGGCTGAGCACGACGACGCCTCGCTGGCGCTCGGCTTTCGTCGTGCTCAGCAGACGCTGGTCCGTTACCGGGGGCGCTTCGCTTCCCCGGTAAGCGTGGAGTCGGGGAAGGGAGCGTAGAGACGATGAGAGTGTTGGTAACGGGGGCGTCCGGGTTTCTCGGCGGGGCGTTGGTGCGCAGGCTGGTCGACGACGGCGAACACGAGGTGGCGATCCTCGTGCGCGGCAGCAGCAGGCTCGACGATCTCGGGCCCGCCATCGACCGGGTGCGGGTGATTGTCGGCGACCTCGCCGATCCCGCGTCGCTGGACCGCGCCACCGTGGACATCGAGACCGTATTCCACAGTGCCGCAAGGGTCGACGAGCGTGGGACGCGGGAGCAGTTCTGGTCGGAGAACGTGCGCGCCACCACCCGTCTGCTCGGCTCGGCCCGGGCCGCGGGGGCCGCGCGGTTCGTGTTCATCTCCAGCCCGAGCGCGCTCATGGACTACCACGGTGGGGATCTGCTCGATGTCGACGAGTCGCTTCCCTATCCGCATCGCTATCTGAACCTCTACTCGGAGACCAAGGCGGCTGCCGAGCGCGCCGTATTGTCCGGGAACACCGCGGGATTCAGCACCTGCGCGCTGCGGCCGCGCGCCATCTGGGGTGCGGGTGACCGGTCCGGGCCGATCGTGCGGCTGCTGAGCCGCGCCGCAGCGGGACGGCTGCCCGATTTGTCGTTCGGCCGACAGGTGTACGCCTCGCTGTGCCACGTGGACAATATCGTCGACGCCTGTGTCAAGGCGGCGGCCTCGGATGCGGTGGGCGGCAAGGCATATTTCGTCGCCGATGCCGAAAAGACCGATGTCTGGGAGTTTCTCGGACAGGTCGGCGCCGACCTCGGCTATCCGCCGCTCCGCCGCGAACCGAACCCGCGGGTGATCGCCGCCGTGGTGAACGTCATCGAGACGATCTGGCGGGTGCCCGCCGTCGCCACCCGCTGGTCGCCGCCGCTGTCGCGCTACGCGTTCGCGCTGCTCACCCGCAGCGCCACCTACGACACCTCTGCTGCCACAAGGGATTTCGGCTATCAGCCGATTGTCGACCGGGAGACCGGGCTCAAAAGCTTTTTGGACTGGCTGCAAACGCAGGGCGGCATCGCCGCACTCACCCGCGACCTGCGCTGAACCGCACACTCGCCGATCGGAGCACCGATGAGCACTGACACCGTTTTCCGCAGGCGGATCTCGCCGACCGAACGCATGTATCTGTGGGCGCGCGAACTCGCGCCGCCGTTCCTGATGCAGATAGTCATTCACGGCTCGGGTGACCTCGACCCGGGTGCGGTGCAGCGGGCCGTCGATATCGCCTCGGCGGCGAATCCCGGCTCCCGGCTGATCCGCGACGGCCGGTATTGGGTGGACAGCGGCCAGGCCGCCGCGGTTCGCGTCGTGCCGGGCGCGACGGTGAAATACCCGCTGCTGGAGGAGGATCCGGTGCTGACCAGCCCGATCGGACCGACCTCCGATCGCACCTGCGAGGTGCTGCTGCTCACCGGCGCGCCGGTCACCCTGGTGGTGCGCACCTTTCACGGCGTCATGGACGGTATGGGCACGGTGATGTGGGTGCTGGATATCTTCCGTGCGCTGCGCGGCGAGGAGCCGATCGGCGCGGCCGATCCGATCGCGGACGCGGAACTCGTCTCCCGGATCGGCGCGCCAGGCAAGCCGACGCCGATACTGCCGATCTATCCGGCCGCGACCGGTCACGGCAGGCAGCTGCCCGGTATGAAGCGACATCTGTTGCGGCAGCGGACCATCGATATCGCCGGGAAGAGCCCGCTCGCCCGGGTGGCCGCGATCCTCGCCGAAACCGCGGGCGCCACTTCACGTTTCATGATTCCGGTCGATCTGCGCAGGCACGCTCCGGAGCTGCGCTCCACCGCGAATCTGGCACTGCCGCTGTTCGTCGACGTCGCACCCGGCGAGGATTGGCGCGCGATCAACGCGCGGATCCGCACCGGGCTCGCGGAGAAGCGCGAGCTGAACCAGATGAACAACGGCGGCCTGCTGGCGTTCCCCGACGGCGTTGCGCACGCGATCATGCACGCGGGCAACTGGATCGGCGCACGGCTCGGCCGGAATATGGTCTCGGCCACCGTCAGCAATATGGGCCGCTTCCGCCTCGACGACCTGTCCGTGCCCGGCTGGCGGGCCACCGATATCCGGATGCTGCCGCAACACAGCGGGATGATGCCGCTGCTGTTCGGGGTCGCGGAATACGATGGCCGAACCCATATCACCGTATCCGCCCGCAACGGCGTCGGCGTCGAGGAGCGGCTGGAGGCGCTGCTGGACCGGATCGCCGCGACGCTGGAACGCGAATTCGCACCCGCCGCGGCGGACTGACCATGGTCACCTGGGCTCGTCTCGTCATCTCCAGGCCGCGCACGGTGCTGTGCATCGTCGCCGGCGTAATCACACTGCTCGGCCTGTTCGGCGCGGATACCGCGAAGCGGGTGAGCGCGGGCGGATTCATCGCTCCCACAAGCGAATCCGCGCAGGTGGATCGCCTGGTCAAGGAACACCTCGGACCACAGAATCCGGATGTGATCGCCATATACACCGCGCCGGACGGCAAATCGCTCGACGATATCGGGCCGGATATCGGCCGTGCGGTGGGCCGGATCGCTCCCGGGCTGCTGGCGCGGCCGGTCCAAACCTATTGGAACAGTGTGCCGCCGCTGCGGCAGTACCTGCGTTCGGCAGACAACCGGCAGGCGGCGGCGGTGGTCTTCCTGGCCGGTGACGACAGCCGCCGGGTCACCGCCTATCCGGATATCCGTGCGGCGCTGGATATTCCGGGCGTCACGGTGCGATTCTCCGGATACAGCGCGCTTTCCACCGAGATCACCGCGCAGTCGGAACACGATCTCGTTGTGGCGGAATCGATTTCGCTTCCGGTAACGCTGCTCGTGCTGGTGCTCGTCTTCGGCGGCGCGGTGGCCGCGGCGCTGCCGGTGGCGGTGGGTCTGCTCGCCGTATTCGGTGCGCTCGGGGCGCTGCGCGCGATCACCGAATTCACCGAGGTGAGCACGTTCGCGGTGAATATCGCCTCGCTGCTCGGGCTCGGCATGGCGATCGACTACGGGCTGTTCCTGGTCACCCGGTTCCGGGAGGAGATCGCCGACGGATATCCGGTGCCGGTGGCCATCGAGCGCACCTGCGCCACCGCCGGGCGCACGATCGCCTTTTCGGCGCTGCTGCTGATCTGCGCATTCGCCGGAACCTTCGCCTACCCGCAGGCGGTGCTGCGTTCACTCGGTTTCGGCGCCATCGCGGCGGTGGCGCTGGCCGCGGCGCTCTCGCTCACGGCGCTGCCCGCGCTGCTGGCGCTGTTCGGGGCGCGGGTCGGCCGCTCGCGGGTGTCGGCGCGGACCGAAAACCTCTGGGGCCGAGTGGTCGACGGGGTGCTGCGGCGGCCGGGGCTGGTCGCGATCGCGGTCGGTGCTGCGCTGTTGGCGCTCGCCACACCGCTTTCCGGCCTGCGGCTGGGCGATATCGATCAGCGCGCGCTGCCGCCCGGCAATGAAATGCGCACGACCGTCGAAGAACTCACCGCGAAGTTCCCGGCGGCGAGCAGCGGCGTCACCGCGGTGCTGCGCGGAACCGACGGCGCCGCACCGCAATCCGCCGCCGTGGACGCGGCTGTGCGCGAACTCGGCGCGGTTCCTGGCGTGCGTCAGGTGGCACAGGTGGGCCGGGCCGGCGATTTCGTTGTGCTGCACGGCTTCCTGGACGCCGCAGACCGCAGTGAACGGGCCACCGCGGCGGTCCATTCGATGCGCGCGCTACGTCCGCCCGCCGGAACCGAACTCCGGTTCGGCGGCGATACCGCCGCGACGGTGGACAGCGTCGATTCGATCGTCGCGCGGATGCCGCTGATGGTGCTGGCCATGGTCGCGGCGACCGTCGTCCTGCTCACCGCGGCCTTCCGCTCGATCGTGCTGCCGATCAAGGCCGTCGCCATGGCATTCCTCAGTCTCGCGGCCACTTTCGGCGTGCTGACCTGGATCTTCCGCGACGGTCACCTGGCCGGGCCGCTCGGCATCAGCCCTGGGCCGATCGCCGCCGGAATGATGGTGCTGATCATCGCGGTGGTGTTCGGATTGTCCACGGATTACGAGGTTTTCCTGCTGTCGCGCATGGTGGAGGCGCGCGCCGCCGGCGCGGATACCTCGGCGGCGGTGCGGATCGGCACGGTCAGGACGGCCAGGGTGATCACCGCGGCCGCGACACTGCTCGTCCTGGTGACGGGCGCGTTCACCCTCTCGCCGTTGACGCCGATGCGGTTCATCGGGATCGGCATGATCATCGCGCTGGTGGTGGACGCCACACTGGTGCGAATGTTGTTGGTACCGGCCCTGGTTCAGCTGATGGGCGCGGCCAACTGGTGGCTGCCGTGGTCTTCGCGCCCGCGCCGGTCGGCGGAACTCGCCGATGTCGCGCCGCACACCGAATCGGCCGCCACGATGTAGGTTGCGCATTCCGGACCGACCGGTAGGCTGGCTGCCGTGCGGCCCCAAGCGAATTGGGGCCGCAGCAGCCGATCCGACCGTTGTCCGAACCTTTCTCAGGACCCCGGCCTCGACAAGGATGCTGCCACATCCGCGCGGATAAGTCGCATCGGAACGGCGATTACCGCACGCGCAACGGATCGTGCCGGTGTTCGCTCGCCATGAGCGACAGCGACCTGGGCAAACGCGCCCCCAAAACCGTTGGAAGATAACGAAATCGCAACATACCGGAGCTCATGTTCCCGAATTGTTGTCTACCTGCCTAGATGAGCTCGCCCGCGATGGCGGCGACCAGACCGCCGTCGACGATCAGATCCTGGCCGTTGACATAGGCCGCTTCGTCCGAGGCCAGGAAGGTGATCACATTCGCCACCTCCTCGGCGGTGCCGACCCGGCCCGCGACGATCTCCCCGGCCACCGCGGACTTCGCGTCGGCGGATACCGCGGCATGGAACATCGGGGTCTCGATATAGCCGGGGCTCACCGAGTTGACCCGAATACCCTTGGGCCCCAATTCCGCCGCCAAAGTGTGCGCCAGATTGTGTACGGCCGCCTTGGTCGCCGAGTACAGTGAGCCGCCCGGCAGCCCGCGATGCAGCGTCCACGACGCGTTGATGACTATCGCGCCGCCCCGGGACAGCAGCGGGATCGCCTGCTGGATGGTGAAATACACGCCCTTGAAATTGATCCCGACCACCCGGTCGAATTCGGCCTCGGTGACCGCGTGGTTCGGCCCGAACGAGGCGACGCCCGCATTCGCGAAGAGGATGTCGAGTCGGCCATGACGCTGCCGGATCGCCTCGGTCAGCGCGCTCAGGTCGGCGAGATCCGCTGCGTCACCGGCGATTCCGAGCGCCCGCTCGCCCAGTTCCGCGACGGCGGCGTCGAGTTTGGCCTTGTCACGTCCGGTGACGATCACCCGCGCACCCTCATCGATCAGTCGACGAGCCGTGGCGAACCCCATGCCGCTGGAGCCGCCGGTAATGAGGGCGACCTTGTCCTGGAATCGAAAACTGCTGTGTGCCATGGGTTCAGCGTGCCGCGCTGACCGAAGGGCAACCAGTGCGCAATCAACATGGGTGTGGCACCACCACCTTCACGCCGGTGCCGCGACCCGAACCCGCAGCAGCCGTTCGACCCTGGCCGCGGTTTCGGTATCCGGGCGCGGGTTGTACAGCTCGAGATACCAGTCCGGATGGTCGACGACGGCCAACGTCGTGGTATCGAAGAACAGGTCACCCACCTCCGGGTGATGCACCGCCTTCACCGCCTGAGCCGGAATCCCGACGTCGTGCCGGGCCCACAGCTCGGCGAATTCCGGGCTCAGCGAACGCAGTTCGGCGACCACCCGGCCGAAGCCCGGATCGTCCGGCGCATGCGCCGCCGCGGCGCGAAAGGCGGCGACCACGGCGGGCGCGTTCACGGCCCACTGCCGGTGCGCGCCCCGATACCTGGCATTGGTGAAGAACGAGATCACGCAGTTGTGATCGCCGTCGCCGTAACCGAACACCGTGCGCGTTCCGTCATTGATAGCCAACAGATTCCAATACCGATCGCGCAGAATCGCGGGCCGCGGCGACCACGCATCCACCAACTGCCGCAACTCCGGCCCCACCTCACCCCCGCACCCCCGCCGACCCGCGGCGGATTCAGCCCGGCCAGCACATAAAGGTGCTCCCGCTCCGCCCCACTCAACCGCAGCGCCCGCCCCACCGCATCCAACACCTCCCCGAAACCTTGATATCCCGCCCCTGCTCGAGCCACGTATACCAAGAAACCCCAACCCCAGCGAGCATCGCGACCTCCTCCCGCCGCAACCCCGGCGTCCGCCGAATACCGGCAACAGGTATCCCGACCTCCCCTGGCGAGACCCGAGCCCGCCGAGTCCGCAGAAAATCACGCAACTGCTCACGCCGCCGCCCACGCACCGCAACGGAATCATTGGTCATGACGTGGTCAACAATCGCGCGCCGCCCGGCCCTTCCCGATAGGCCGCGATCTGCTCCGCGCCAGCCTTCGGAATCGGTTCAGTAGTGGTAGCGAGCCTGCACAACGGTGATGTTCTCGCCCGCGACCGAGTAGACCAAGCGATGCTCGTCGTCTATACGACGCGACCAGTAGCCGGATTTGTCACCCTTCAAGGGTTCGGGCTTGCCCAGCCCTTCGAAAGGGTTGCGTTCGATATCGCCGATCAGGCGCATGATCCGTAAGGCTATCTTGCGGTCGGTCTTCACCCAGTGTTCGAAGTCTTCCCATGCAACTTTCGCGAAAGTTATCTTCATTCAAGCCCTTTCGCGAGCGTGTCCATATCCACCTCAACCGTGTCCCCGGCTTCGGCCTGGGCGATGCCCTGGGCGAGACGGGTAGCGTTGGCAGGGGAACGCAGCAGGTAGAGCGTCTCGCGCAAGGAGTTGTACTCGTCCTCGGAGATCAGGACGGCGTTACCTTTGCGGCTGGTGATGTGGATGGCCACGGCGTCGTCGTTGACCTGCTCGATGAGCGGGTACAGGTTGGCCCGGGCCTCACTGGCGGACATGGTGGTCATGGGTGCATTCCTCTCGCAGCGTCACCACAATGGTACCGGATTCCGGTACGAGTCGACTGAAGGAACGAGCAGAGGAAGAGTTGCCATGAGCAGCTTCACCAAATGGGATCGCGACGCCTACCACAAGCGGGTCGGAGCAGAAGAAGCCGCGCGCAGGCGGGCGGAGATCATGGCCGAACAATGGGGACATCAGCTTGCTGAGGAACGTCGGCGGCTTGGCTATACACAAGCGGGGTTAGCTGAGCTGATGGGTGTCACGCCGGGCCGGGTGTCGCAAATCGAGCGCGGAAAAGTTGCAACCGTCGGGGCGATCTCCGCCTATGTCGCAGCTCTCGGAGGAAAACTTGAACTCCTGGCCGATATTGGAGGCCATCTGCTTCGTCTTCCCACACATCCCGCCGCGTGACCATCCCAGCCTCTCGCAGCACATTCGTAGCAGGTCGGTCCGGTTCGAGTAAGTTCCCGCGAGCCCCGCGGAGACATCGGACATGTGGATACCGCGGCCGACCCGACCACTAGTCTCCCCCGTCAATCAGCTTGTGGCTGCGGCGAGTTCGAGGACGCGGTTGTTGGCGGGGTCGACTACCGCGACCGTGCCGGTGCTGTCTATATCGAGACCGGCGAGTTGACCGCCGTGGTCGGTGAACGGGAGTTGGGTCAGCGAGGTCGATCCCGGTCGTTGCAGGTAGACCTGATCGGTGACGATGCAGATACCGGTGCATGCCGGGAATCCGTCGACGATGACATTGCCGCTGTTGTCGGCCGCGATATCTCGGATCAGACCGAAATTGATCTGTAGGTCGACGGCTGTCGCGGATCCCGCGGGGAGTTTCCAGGCATGCGAGCCGACGTTGGCGAGCCCGGCGCCATAGATGTCCCCACTACCGGTGATGGCGAGGCCGTTGTATCCCTGCACGGGCAGCGGGACCGTGCTGGGGCTGGTGGAGCCGGGAGCGAATTTCCAGACGTCCATCGGCGCGGTGTTATTTATATTCGGGCTGCCGGGCTGTTCGGCGGCGACGACGAGGGTGCCGTCGGTGGCGGCGGCGATGCCCCAGGGCGCCTGATTTTGGCCGGTGAAGGTGTAGAAGGTCTGCGGGGTGGCGCTTCCGGCGGGCAGCTTCCAAATGATCTGGTGTTGCGGGTCGGTCCAGTAGATGTTGCCCGCACCGTCGGCGGTGATGCCCCAAATCGCGTTGGCGTCGGCCACCAGCGTCGTTTGGACATTATGCGAATCGAGCTTCAGGATCGCGGCGGGTGGCGCCTTCAATTCACCGACGACGACGGTTCCGGCGCCGTTGAACGTGAGTGCTTGGGGATGGTCGAGATTGGTGAACGGCAGGACGACCGGCGTTCCCTGCGGAGGTGGCGGCGTGGTGGTGGTTGTTGTCGATGTCGGCGGGGATGTGGTCGGCACCGTGGACGTCGAGAAGGCGGCCAGCGAGCGGGTGGCCTTTTCGAGGTACGTTATCCCGTCGACGTCTTTTGTCACCGGGTAGCTGGCGTGGATGCCCGCTTCCGGGCATTTTTTGCCGCACCGTGCGACCACGCCCGGGTCTTTCGGCGCGCAGACGACATCATTCAGGAGGCAGATCTGCGAAATGTGCGTACCGGGCGGTGCGCTGCCGGGCGGGCTACCCGCAAAGGGCATATACGGCTCCATCTGCCCGACGCCCACCCGGCCCGCGCCGGTAGAACCGAAGTTCGCGGTGCCGAAATGCGTAATGGTGTCGCCGGCCCAGCGGTCACCGTCGGCGACGAACAGGGCCGAGTCCACGAAATGGTCGATGAGGTAGCCGGGGCCGAGTTTGTAGATGATGCGGTGCATTACCATCGCACCTTGCGAATATCCGCCCAGCACAACGCGTTTGCCGCTGCATGCCGGGCTGGTTCGAAACTGTTCCAACATCTGCTTCGTGAGCGTGATGCCTTCGTCGATGCTGGCGAAGAAGTTGTTCGGCGCGCCGATGAGCGCGAGTTTTATGGTGTCGACGTCCTGCGCGGGATAGTCGACGGTGACAATCCGCAAATTGCGCCCGGATTTGGCGAATTCGTCGCGCATCGACAGATAGGCGGACGCCATCGGCCCGCCCGCGCCGCTATTGTCTGTGGCTTCTTCGCCCGAGCCGCGTGCGGCGATCAGTACATCGGTCCCGCGGTCGCAGGCGATACCGATGGCCGGATCGACGCATCCGGTGTCGGACGATTGGCGACAGAGCGACAGTCCACTATCGGCCCGCGCGTGCACCGGCGCAACTACGAGAACCACAACGCTGACCGCAATTGCGACCAGCGCGACCGCAGGACCGAACAGTACGTTAGACGGCAGCCGCCTACCCGACGACGACAAGTGAATCCCCTTGGCACGGAAAACAATCTAAGAAATATGACCACGCCCCCGACCAGCACGGCAGGTAGAAAGTAGCAGAATGCCGTCGAACCGTCCATCACTCGAATGTCCAGTCTCTTACCGGGATTCGATCGAGCCACAACCTCGAAACTTTTTCTCGCTAGCCGCTTTTAGCCTGAAACGCCGCGAGGAGTTGCGCCGCCGCATCGTAATAGGCCGCACGGATAACGAATCTGCGGAAACCCCAGCGCTTTTCGTGTCGCGACAACTCGTCGACCAGCTCCGGCAGGGTGCCGATCAGCACGTAGGGTGCGACCAGCAGGTCGGACGCGGTGATGCCCGGTATTTCGGCGGCGAAACGGGTGGCGGCGGCCTCCGCGTCGTCGGTGATCTCGACGTACTGCACCAGCGCCTCGAAGTCCGGGTCGCGGTCGCCTGCGGCCGCCCGGACGTGGTCCATCTGTGCGTCGATTTGGTCGCGGTGCCAGTTGACCTCGTGGTTGTGGCCGTCGGGGAGGGTGCGGCCGGTGCCGGAGAAACTGATGATGTCGGCGTGCCGGGCGGCGTAACGCAGCACGCGGTTTCCGCCGCCGCCGATGCGCAACGGGATGGGCTGTTGGATCGGTCGCGGGCGGGTCAGGACGGCCTCTCGCAGGCGGACGTGCGCGCCGTCGAAGGTTACGGGGTCGCCGGTGAGGAGTCTGCGGGTCGCGTCGGCTACCTCGATCATTCGATCTACTCGGGCGCCCGGCGACGGATATGTGCGGCCCTGCATGAGCCATTCGGCCGGGGTGTGCCCGGCGCCGATCCCGAACTGCGCGCGACCGCCGGATAACAGGTCCAGCGTCGCCAGTTCGTTGGCCAGCGGTAGGGGTTCCCACATGCCCGCGTTGATCACGTTGGCGCCGAGGCGGATTCGTTCGGTCACCGTCGCCGCGGCGGCCAGCGCGACGAGCGGGGCGGTGTAGGAGCCGGGATGGTCCGGGACCAGTAGCGCGTCGAATCCGTCAGCGTCGCACCGGCGGGCGAATTCGCCCCACGAACCCGAACCGGGATCGCCGACCATCGAGATCCGCATCGTCTCCGCCCTTCTCCACCCCTGCCGCACACGGTAATTCGCGATCGGCGCGATGCGCGGAATTCAGCGGAGCGCGAATTCCGGTGTGTCAGCTGCCCGCCGGGAGTAGGGGCGCGACCACCTCGGCGATCTGGGTGGCGAGATCGCAGGTCATGAGGTTCGCCGAGGTGGGTGGCACGTTGGTGGCGACGAACAGCGAGCCGGTGCGCGTCTCCACGTTCACCTCGCAGCCGCCTGGGATCGCGGGATGCGCCTTGTAGCGCAGGGCTTTCCGTGCGCCGACCGCGATATCGGCGGCGTCCGGGAATTTGCTTTTGACCTGTGCGAGCGTGTTGTTCGTCGTCTGCACCACGAAGCCGTAACCCGCCTTCGCGACGTAGACGCAGCCGGTGCGGGTGCTGTCGGCGACGCGGTCGTTCTGCGGTGCGGCAGGGCGGGCGTCCCACTGGTGGTCGGCGAGGATTTGCGGGGTGAGCGCCTTACACGGATCGAAGGGCTGCGATATGGCACCGGCCGAACTGCTGGGGGCGGCCGTTGTCGCCGAATCGCCGCTCGCGGCCTGTCCACCACCGCATCCGGCCAGCAGTGCGGCCACCGCGATCGCGAAACCCGCTGGCGCGGCGCGGAATCGGCGCCTCATGGCTGTAGCTCGCGCATCTTGGCGGCGAATTCGGCGTCGGCGCGGACGTAGGAGTCGCAGATCGTCTTGAACAGCGACTTGATGTCCTGCGCGACCGAAATGTAGTCGGTGAGCGTGTCGTAGGCGTTGTTCGGCCCGCCGACGCCCTTCTCCTGGAACATCCGCACCAGCTCGGCCGCCGAGGTGAATTTCGCTCCGGCGTCCTCGCCGAGGCCCCAGGTCTCGTTGTACGCGATCTGCTGTGCGACGGTCTGCGCGGCAATGAGTTCGGTGATCAGATTCTGGCATGCGGTGTCGATGGCGACGAAGCCCGCCGGATCCATCCGCACCGACAGCGCCCCCGACTTCGCCTCCTGGATATACGAACTGAACGGACTGTTCAATGGCACTGGGCTCACCCCTTCCGGTAGTGCCCTCCGATCATATGGACGTATACCAGCGCCGTCCGGTTCCACCGGATCACAGAGAATCTTTGCGCCGGTCCGCTTTCCACACGGCGTAACGCTCAGGCAGGCAGACCGCGCACGGCCGGAAGCCCGCGCGGATCGCGGTGTCCTCGTCGGCGAAGAAGACCCGCTGGTCACGGTAATGACCACGGGCCAGCGCGCGAAGTGCGGACGGGCAGTCGAGGCGGCCATAGATCTTGGCGCGCCGATGGCCGCCCAACCGCCCCGGGGTCGCGCTGGCGTATGGCCGGCCCGCGGCGTCGAGCAGGGTATACATGGATCCGGTTGGCGTGCGCGGCTATTCGGCGTCGTGCAGGACGAGGCCGAGGGTGTGCCGGATACCGCCGCGCAGGCGGCTCACGCCGTGCCGCACCGGCGCCCGCGACCAGCCGCGGCTGGACGGCGTCGGCCGGTCGCGGGTGGTGAAGATCAGCCCGTGGCCCTGTTCCAGCACGGTGACCGTGCCTTTCGACTGCGCGCGCAGCCGCTGCTCCACCAAGAGGAATTCACCGCCGGTGTGATCTATGCCCGGACGGTCGAGGCCGATCACCACCTGTAGCGGAAATACCAACTCGCCGTACAGGTCCCGGTGCAGTGCGTTCCAATCTCCTTCGGTGTAGCGCAGCAGTATCGGCGTCGGCCTGGATTGCCCTGCGGCGCGGCAGGTTTCGAGCCAGTCGCCGAAGTCGTCCGGCCACGGCGCCGGATCGCCCAATCGCTGCGCCCAGGACCGGGCCACCGGCAGCAACCGCCGGTAGAAAGCCGCGCGCAACTCCATGATCGGCGCGGGCACCGGATCGGCGAAATAGCGGTAGGTGCCCTGCCCGAAGCGATGTCGCGCCATATCGATGGTGGCGCGGAACCGCGGCCGGTCGTCCCACATGTCGACGAACTCGGCGCATTCATCCGGCGTAAGGATGGGGCCGGTCTGGGCGCAACCGTGCGCGTCGAGCTCACCGGCGAGCTCGTCCCACGGTTGCGCGTCGACCCGATCCGTCAGTGCGGCAGTGGATTTCATGCCGCCTCCAGGGCCAGCAGCGTATTCTTCGCCGCGACGCCGCCGACGTACTGCCCGATCGACCCGTCGCTGCGCACCACCCGGTGGCACGGAATCACCACGGGCAGTGGGTTGTTGGCGCACGCCGAGCCGACGGCCCGCACGGCGCGCGGATTCCCGACCGCCGCCGCGACCTCGGCGTAGCTGGCCCGGCGACCGTAACCGATATCGGCCAGATGCTCGATCACCTGCCTGCGGAAACCGCCGGTCAACCGCAGGTCCAGCGGCAGGTCGAAATGCGTTCTGGCGCCTGCGAAATACTCGTCGATCTCGCGGGCCACCGCGTCGAGGCGGCCCGGCGCGGCGAGCACCCGCGGGCTGATCCGGGTGGCCAGTGCGGCGAGCACCGCATCGTGATCCTCGTTCGGGTAGGCGACGCGCACCAGACCCGCCGGGGTCGCGGCGAGCAGCAGCGAGCCGACCGGGGTGTCGACGGTGCGGTAGGCGATATCGAGCAGACCAGCCTGCTCGGCCTCGGCGGCCAGCCTGCGGTGCAGTCCGGCGAGGGTATCGGCGCTATCCGCGGACAGCGCGTCGAACAGGCCGTTCGGATCCGGGATGGTGACCATCATGATCGGTCCTCCTGGTAGATCTTTCGTAAGGTTTTCAGGCCGTCCGCGGCGGCGCGGCGGGCGGCGTCGGTGGAATTGCCGAGCAGTCGGGCGATTTCGGCGTGCGGCAGGCCCGCCAGATAGTGGTAGGCCACGGCCTGGCGCTGCTTGGCCGGCAGCGCCGCGAGCGCGGACCACAGATCCGGGTCGTAGCCCGCCGGATCGGCACCGGGCGCCGGACGCTCGGGCAGCGTGTCGGCCGGAACCGGCGCGCGGGTCAGCGCCCGGCCGACGTCGATGGCGCGGCGGTGCGCGATGGTGACCAGCCAGGCCTCGATATTGGCGTCGGGGGCCAGGTCCGGATAGGCGCGCAGCGCCGAAAGGAAGGTTTCCGACCAGGCGTCCGGCGCGTCATCGGGACCGAGCACCGCCCGGCACACCCGAAGCACCATCGGCCCGTACTCGGCGACCACTTGCTCGAACGGAGGCAAACTCACACCCGGTAGACGCTCCGGGCGCGGAAAACGTGAGATCGGCCGGTCACGGGGTGTTTCCGCGGGAAAGTCCGCTGGCGCGCAGCACCCGGCGTTCGATTCCGGCGCGGATGGCTGCCTCGGCGCCGATGATCCGCACGTGGCGCCGCGCCCTGGTGATGGCCGTATACAGCAGTTCCCTGGTGAGCAGCGTGGATTCCGGTTCGGGCAGCACCACCGAGACCGTGTCGTACTGACTGCCCTGGCTGCGGTGGATGGTCATGGCGAAAACCGTTACCACCGAGGGGAATTGGGTGGGGTGCACCAGATACGGTTCGCTGCCGCGCTGCAGGGCCGCGCGCAGCGAACCGTCGGGCATCCGGACGATGACGCCGGTGTCGCCGTTGTAGATGCGCGCCTCGTGATCGTTGGCGGTGACCAGCAACGGCTGCCCGGGATACCACTGCGACTGATGGGATTCGGGGCCTGCGCCGCCCGCGGCGGCCCATTCCGCGGCCATCCGGTCCCAGCGCTCGACGCCGAACGGCCCCTGGCGATGCGCGCACAGCAGGCGGTGCGATTCGAGCGCGGTCAGCGCCGCCGCAGCGGCACCGGCGCGCGCCGCCTCGGTTGTGTCGCGGGCCGCGCGCACCACGTCGGCGCGCACCGCGGCGACGTCTTCCGGTGCGCTGAAGGACAATTCGTCGCCGCCGGCGCGCAGCAGCGCGAGCGCGGCATCGGCGTCGCCCGCGCGGACCGCGACGGCCAGGTCGGCGATGCGGCCGCCGAAGCGGCGGCCGCGGGTCAGCCGGACGATGCCGCCGCGCAGCCTGGTTCGCTCCAGCCCGCTCAGCGACTCCGAATGACCTTGCGCCGCTTCGGTTTCCGATCCGATAATGCGGTCGAGCAGCGGATTCGGCGCGCCCGCCACGGGACCGGCGACCAGATCGGCCAGCACCGCGCCCGCGTCGACCGAGGCCAGCTGGTCCGGATCGCCGACCAGGATCAGCCGGGTGTCGGGGCGCAGCGCGGCGAGCAGGCTGCTCATCATGGTCAGCGACACCATGGAGGTCTCGTCCACCACGATGACGTCGTATGGGAGCCGGTTGAATTCGTGGTAGCGGAAGCGACCGCTGCGCCCGCGCTGCCACCCGAGCAGCCGGTGCAGCGTCGCCGCGGTGAGCTCGGGCAGGCCGAGCGCGGCGGCCTGTTCGCGCACCGCCTCCTGCAGCCGCGCCGCCGCCTTACCCGTCGGTGCGGCCAGCGCGATGCGCAGCGCGGGCAGTTTGGGATTCGCCCGCTGGTGCGCCTGCAGCAGCGCGAGAATCCGCGCGATCGTATGCGTTTTTCCGGTGCCGGGACCGCCCGCCACCACGGTGGTCCAGTGGGTCGCGGCGAGCGCGGCGGCCAGGCGCTGCCGGTCGGGACCGGCGCCGAGCGGTGCGTCGAAGAGCCGATCCAGTTCGCGCCGAACCAGATCCGGGTCGACCGTCGGGTGCCGCGCCGAACGCTCGGTGAGCACCCGCCGAATCGTCTGCTCCTGCTGGTAATAGCGATCCAGATAGAGCAAAGGGCCGGTGTCGCCGGTGCGTTCGGCCTCGACCAGGCGCAGCGGCCGCAGCGGGCCCGCCTGGCCGCCGCACACCAGCGGGCTCACCCGCAGCGCCGCGACAACCGCATCGATCTGCGGCCACGGCAGCGTCGCCGGATCGACACCCGTTCCGGCGTCCCAGGTTTCGTCGGCGTCGATCCCGATCTCGCGCATCCGGTGCAGTTCGAGACAGACCGATCCGGACCGCACCGCGCGCACCGCGAGGGCCGCCGCGAACAGGACCTCCTCGCTGGATTCCCGGCCGAGCCGGCCGAGCCGCAGCGCGACATGGACGTCGGCGGCCGAAAGCACGCCCGCCTCGTTGAATTCGCGCAGCAGACCGGTGCCGCGCTGCGCGACCTGGATCGATGTCATCGCCGATCACCGGCCAGCAGGTCGGAGAGCTCGACGACGAGGGCCGCGGGCGGATACCAATCGAAAACGCCACAGCCGTGCGGTGTTTCGGGTCCGATCATGCCCCGGACGAAGAGGTAGCGGCAGCCGCCGAGGTGCCGGGCCGGATCGTAGCCGGGCAGCCGCCAGCGCAGATAACGGTGCAGCGCGACGGAATACAGCAGCGCCTGGAGCGGATAGTGCGACCGCAGCATCTCCGCGGCCATCCGGTCGCGGGTGTAGTGCGCGACGGTCAGATCGCCGGTGCCGAGGCGGTTGGTTTTGTAGTCGACGACGATGAAGCGCTGCTCGCCGTCGGGACCCGCGACCCGCAATACCGCGTCGATGCTGCCGGTGAGGTAGCCGCGCAACGGGATATCGTCCAGGTGGGCAACCAGATCGGCGTATTCGTAGAGGTCGTCGTCGGTGGGCAGATGAGCGCGCAGCAGGTCGGCGATCCGGCGCAGGGTCGCCGCCGGGGCGTCGCCGCCCGCCAGCGGCAGCTCGAATTCCAATTCGTTCAACCGATCCCGGTTCGGGATATCGGCCAGGGCGCCGAATCCGAGCGGGGTGCGCAGCACCGCGAGCAGCGCGGTGCCGAGTATCGCCGGATCGGCCTCGGCGAGCAGCTCCTCGGTGGCCGCGCGGCAGCGGGTATGCACCTCGGTGCCGAGATCCGCCACGTCCGTGTCGATCAGCTCCAGCACGCCGTGTACCAGGGTGCCGAATTCCGCGCCGTAGGGCAGCGCGTTCATCAGCGATGGCGCCGCATCCGTTGCGGCCGTGTCCGTTTCGGCGAGCACCGACGGATCGGCTGGTTCGTCCGATGGACCGCGATCGTCCTCGGGTTCGGCATCGGTGACCGCGGCATCGTGCGCGCCCGCGGTGAGCGCCGAATACGAGGTGCGCCGCCAGTGGTGGTCCAGGGCGCGGGTGAACCGCGCGACGGCGAGTTCACCCGTCGGCGTCTCGGTGCGGATGCGCCGCGGCGTCACCTCGGCCGCCGCGTCCACCGCGGCCACCGCGACGGCCTCCGGCGCGCGGGCCGCCCAGGCCGAAAGCGCTTGCACCACAGCGTTGTCCGCGGGCACGGCGGCCTTGGCCGGTACCAGGTCACCGCCATCGGGGCGGCCGAGGATCATTCGGTGCAGCGGCGCGGCCGCGGTGGTGATGGCGGGCGCCCACCACGCGACGATCTGGCACATGGCGCGGGTCAGCGCGACATAGAGCAGCCGCAGTTCCTCGCCCGCCTCCTCGGTTTCGCTGCGCAGCTTGCGCTCGCCGTAGCCGGGGGCCTCTTGACCGCCGACGTCCAGCGCACGGGCGCCGGTGTCGTCGTGGAACAGCAGCGTCTGCGGATACGGGTTCTTCGCGCTGTCCCACGCGAAAGGCAAATAGACGACCGGGAATTCGAGACCCTTCGCGGCGTGCACGGTCGCGATCTGCACCGCGGCGGCATCGCGGTCCAGCCTGCGGCTGCGGTCGGCGACGGCGCCGGAGGCCGGATCGCGCACCCGGTCGGCCAGCCAGCGGGTCAGCGCGGTGAGGCCGAGCGATTCGGTGAGCGCGACCTGATCCAGCAGTTGGGCGATGTGCCGCAGGTCGGTGAGCTCCCGCTCGCCGTTCTCCACCGCGAGCAGCCGTCGCGCGAGATCCGTTTCGGCGGAGAGCTTTTCGAAGACCGCCGCGAATCCGGCGCGGGCGAACAGCCGGGCCGCGTCGCGCAGCTGGGCGCTGATCCGGCCCACCAGATCGGCTCCGCCGCCGTCGATATCGGCCGCGGTGCAGCCGAGAATCGGTGTGCACGCGGCCAACCGGACCCGATCCGCCCGATGCGGCTGTTCCAGCGCACGCAGCACCCACAGCCAATCGGTCGCGGCCGCGGTGCCGAATACGCTGGTGCCGCCGGCGAGCACCGACGGAATGCCGACGCGATCCAAAGCCGCTCGCACCACATCGATTTGCGAACGCGTGCGCACGAGCACCGCGATATCACCCGGCCCGATCGGCCGCGGCGACGGCCCGGCCGAACGCTGCCCCGAGGCCAGCACGGCCGCCGAACGCTCCCACGGCGCCGCCGAGGAATCGGCGACGACCCCGCCCAACGCCTCGATCCCGAATCCGGCGCGCGGTCCGCCATCGGACCCCGCCCGCTGGGCAGTCACGAATTCCGTTGCCGCCGAGCCGGATTCAGCGGTCGGCGCGAGGTCGCGATCGCGCTGCGGCTTGGCCGTATCCAGCGCGACACCGGATTCCAGCAGCCGCACGATATCCGCGGCCAGGTCGTCGGCGACCTTGGCGCGCATCCGGCCGACCGCGGGGAAACCCGATTTGTTCAGCGGCCCAGCGCCTTTGCGCGGCAGACAGCGCAGCCGCAGCGGGGTGATCAGCTCGGCCGGACCGGACAGCCGCGTCCACGGGCGCGTCGCGGCGACCGGGTGTACCAGGATGTCCCGGTGGCCGAGGGCCGCACCGCCGTGCAGATGGTCGAGGGCCGCGAGCAGCCCGGCGTCGCTGCGCCAGTTGGTGGTCAGCTCGCTGCGCGTATCCGCGTGCGCGACGGCGTCCAGGTAGCTGAGCACCTCAGCACCGCGGAAGGCGTAGATGGCCTGTTTCGGATCGCCGACCAGCACCAGGGTGGCGTGCCCGTGGAACGCGCGGCGCAGGATATCCCACTGCAACGGGTCGGTGTCCTGGAATTCGTCCACCAGCGCCACCCGGTAGCGTTCGCGGATGCGGCGGCAGGCGCGCGGCCCGTGCGCCGGATCGGCGAGCACCTCGTGCAGCAGCACCAGCAGGTCGTCGAAGTCGCGCAGCCCCGAAAGCCGTTTGCGCCGTTCGGTTTCCGCGCGCACGGCGGCGGCGAACGCGACCCGCTCCCCCGCCGGACCGCCCTCGTCCGGCACCAGCCGCGCCTGCCGGTCGCGCACCGCGGCCAGGCCGAGCTGATGTGCCTCCTTCAACGAAAATGGCTGTGCCGCACGGGCATACCGGTTGAGGTACAGATCGTCGACCACCGTGCCGATCAGTTCGTCGATGGTCTCGACCAGCCGTGCCCCCGGATCGTGCTCCCCGGCCAGGCCGAGCTCGTCGAGCATGCGCTGGCAGAAGCTGTGCGTGGTGGCGATGGTGCCCGCGTCGAAATCCGAAAGGGCGGTGAGCAATCGGGCCCGCCGCCGCCACACCTCGTCCGGATCCGCCTGCGCCAGATGCCGGATCAGCTCGTCCGGATGCGTCCGCGCCCCGAGCGGATCGGCCAGCGCCGCCGCCACCGCGACGAAGCGGTCCCTGGTGCGCTCCCGCAGTTCCTGGGTCGCGGCCCGGCTGAACGTCACCAGCAGCAGCTGGGTGATATCGACGCCCGCCTCGGCCACATAGCGCACCGCGAGCCCGACGATCGCGTGCGTCTTCCCGGTGCCCGCGCTCGCCTCGAGCACGGTGGTCCCGGTGGGCAGCGACCCGATCGGGTCGAACGGCTCCGCGGTATCGATCCGCGAGATCGTGCTCGCGACCGTCATCCCCGGAACCCGCCCGCCGGTCCGGGAAGGGATCGCGGGGAGATCAATTCACGCATACCCGCCACCATCCCTTCCGATTCACGACACACAGCATCTTTTCCGAAGCGGCGGCCCCGATGCCGGGGGCGCGCCGATCGGGCCCGGAATCGTTCACGGTTGACCCTGCGACTCGGCGCTGAGCAGCGGGACCCACATGCGCCGGGCCAGCGCGCCGAAACGGGTGGATTCGCCGGGTTCACCGCTGGGCGCCTGCGCCGCCATCAGGTCATCCAGGCGGGGCGCCGGACCCCAGACATAGCGCAGATGACGGTCGGTGTGGTCGCCGAACTGTGCGGGACCGTTCGGTCCGCCGTTGAATTCGCGTTCCGCGGCGGCGCACGCCTCCTCGACCGACGCGCCGCGGAAACGGCGCTCGGCGTAGACGGCGGTGGCGGTGGGTGCGACGGGCAGCGGTTCGGTCAGGCCCGCGTCGCGCAATCGCACCAGCTCGCGCAGCGCGGCCATGGCGGCGGGCACATCCGGCGCGGTGAGTTCGGAACGCCAAGCGGGACGGCCGAATTGGCCGCGGCCGGTGGTCACCGCGCGCCACGGCCGGTCCTCGGTGACGGCCAGCGCGAGCAGCGAAACCCACGCCGCGATGCGGTGTTTCGGCGCGAGCCGGGAAAATGTGGTGCGCACCAGCGTTTCCCCGCGCACCTCCGGCACCGTGCCGGTGAGCCTGCGGCCGTCGCCGAGATCGATGGCGATATCGACGGCGCGCGCCTGCCCCGCGTAATCGGCTCGCGCCGCCCGCACCAGCTTGTCGACGGTCTGCTCCACCTCGTCGAGCACCGCGCCGCCGAGGCCGAACGGCGGCAGCGTGCCGCGTCGCCATTCGGCCGCGCGCAGCGCACCGGGCTCCGCGCCGGTGAGCCGGGCGGCCAGCATGCGTTCGCCCAGTTCCCATTTCGCGAGGCCGTCGAGTTCGATGGGCAGCCGGTCGGCGATGTCCTCCTCGTGTTCGGGCACCCGGATGCCGAGCCGCTGCCACAGAAATGCTCGCACCGGATGTTCGGCGAACGAAATCAGTTCGGCCAGGCCGACATCCGCGGGCGCGACGGGAGGCAGCGGTTCCGGCAGGAATTCCGGCCGCAGCGCGGGCGGACGCCCGGCCGAGCGCGCGCCCGCGAGGGCGACGGCATCGAAGCTGAACGGCGCGTCGGCGCGGAAATTGCGACGGTCGAAGGCCTGCAACGGATGCCGGGTGACCACCGCGTCCATACCCGCCGCGCCGACGTGGGCGCGCAGCACATCCAGCAGTTCGGCCACCGGGATGGCGGGCGGGCGGTGCGCGCCGGTGACCGGATCGGCGCCGGTGTGCAGCAGCAGCAACTTCTCCTGGGCCGCCATGATCGCGTCGAGCAGCAATTGCCGATCCTCGCCGCGCGAATCCCGTTCCCCCAGTAGCGGTTCCCTGGCCAGCACATCGTCGCCGTCGACGCCGCCGGGGCGCGGGAACACATCGTCGTCGAGGCCGAGCAGCACCACGACCCGGTGCGGCACCGACCGCATCGGCACCATGGTGCACACGGTCAGTTCGCCGGTGCGGAAATTGGCCCTGGTCGGCCGGGCCGCGAGCCGATTGGCAAGCAGCACGGCGACATCCGGCAGCCGCAGCTGCGCGTCACCGGCGTGTTCGGTGGCCGCGGCGAGTTCGCCGCGCGCCTCGGTGCGCACCCAGGCCTGACTGGCGGGAACGTCGGTGAGCAGGTCGAGCGCGCGGCCGAGCACCTCGGCCCACTCGTGCGCCGGGCGCGGGCCGCGCAGATCGCGCAGGCAGACCGCGAGCCGGTCGACGAATTCGGCGAAGCGCCCGGCCAGGTCGACGTCGTTGCTGTCGACATCGTCGAGCGGGAGCACGAGATCGAGCCAGTCGTCGGCGGATTCGTCCGCGGTGACCCCGAGCAGGATGCGGTCGACGGCCGTATTGAGGGTGTTCTGCGCGAAATCGGCCAGCCCGAACGCCTGCCGCTGCCGCTGGCCGATCCCCCACCGGGCCCCGGATTCGGCGGCCCACTCGCGCAACCGCTCGATATCGTCGTCGTCGAATCCGCAACGGCGGCGCACCGTTTCGGCGGCGGCCAGATCGAGCACCTGCGTCACGGTGACGCGACCGTCGGCCAGTTCCAGCAGCGTGGCGATCACCGCGAGCAGCGGATTGGTCACGCCGCGCCCGCGATCGGCGAGCCGGACCCGCAGCAGATGCGCCGGATGCGCCGAATCCTGCTGCGCCGCGGGCTCTCCGGTCATGCGCTGGCCGAAGGCGGCCAGCACCAGCGGTGCGTAGGTCTCCACCTCGGGGCACATGATCAGGACATCGCGGGGTTCCAGCGTCTCATCGGCCGCGAACAGCCCGAGCAGACAGTCGCGCAGCACCTCCACCTGCCGGGCCGGGCCGTGGCAGGAGTGCACCTGAACGCTGCCGTCGCCGCGAATGTCGCGTGGCGGCCAGATATCGTCACGAATGCCCTGCTGTAGCGCCGCGAGCAAGGTCTGCGAATCCGGCTGCGGCACAAGATCATCGCCCGAAGCAGATGCCGCGGCCGGGGACGAAATCGCTTCGGCACCCGCGGATCGCCCACTGCCGCGATGGTGAATATCGATACCCCGCCCGGCCAACCGCTGCTGTAGTTCGCGTACATCCCGCCCCAACCCGGCCAGCAGCGGATGCCGCACCCGGGTCGCCGAGGCATCGGCCGAACGCGCCACCGCCACGGGCGAATTCGCCAGCTCGGCCCACATCGCCGGGCTCGGATGCGCCAACCACAGGTGCACATCCCGCGCCTCGGCCAGCGCGGAGAACACCGCGAGCTGATCGGCGGGCAGCCGCGTCACACCGAAAAGCGAGATCCGGCAGGGCAATTCCACCGAATCCGGTTCGGCCCGCAGCCGGGCGCATGCCGCGTCGAGTCGTTCCGCGGGGCTCGGCGCACCGATTTCGGCGCGCAGCAGCCGCCACAGCCGCGGCTGCCACCGCAGATCCTCCGGGATCGCGCCGCCCGCACCGTCGGTGTCGGCGCCCGCGACCCATTCGGTGATCAGGCCGGGCCGCTGCGCGGCGTAACTGTCGAAAAGCCCCGCGAGATGAGCCGCCGTCGCGTACCGGCGCCCGATCCGATAATCCTGTCCCGCAACCTGGTTCACGCCGAGATGCCGAGCCAGCACCGCGGCCCACGGCTCACCGACGCATCCGTCGAGCACCCGGAGCAGCGTCCACACCACCCGCTCCGGCGCCCACGGATCGTCTTCCGGCCGCATACGGTTCGCCGCGGCGAGCACTTCGGCCACCAATCCGGCGGGCGGCGGAAACGCGATATTCGCCGCGACGCCATCGCCGCGGCCGCCCACCCCGAGCACCCCGGACAGCCGCTGGGTGAGCCAGCGCTCCACACCCTTGGCGGGCACCGCGACCACCTCCGCCGCGAACGGATCGGCCAGCGGCGCCGACAGCAGTTCACCGAGGACATCGGCGAGGACATCGGCGCGCTCGGCACGGTGGATGTGCAGCGGCATCTGCGCCCTCTCGGTCGGTGGGTAGGGTGGGTCGGTCGGTCGACGGCTTCGCGCACGTTTATACGCGCAGCGATCGGTGCGCAACCCACCCACCCCGCTGCGCCGGCAGTGAATTGAGCCACACCCGAACGATTCGCACGGCCGTGTCACCGCGGTCGCGCGCACCGGATGTGCGACAGTGCTGAACCGGGGAGGAACGGGAAAGGCTGCACCGAAAGGCTGGTTTCGCGTTTCATGGATGCGATGGTGATTCCCCTGGTACCGAGAGGCGGATTCACGGTCCGCCGGGTCGGCGATCGCTGGGAGTTGGTCAACTCGCGACACTACGGCCGCACCGTCGTTCTACATTCCTGGCCCAGGGACAGACATGCGGAGGCGTTCGAGCACTGCTATCGGCTCAACGGCCGCACGGTCGAGGAACTGCGCGCCGCATTCCGCTGAGTACCAGGTCATGGCCCGCGAAAATGCCTGCGGCGCAAGGCGGGCACCGGCGTTAGCACAACGATCGGCCGAGCTCAAGACGTGCGTCCGCGATGCGGATGTGCCATCGTGGTCCCTCGTGCGTTACCCGTTGGTCGCCACCCCTCGCGTGGCCGCATCCGCCTGTGTCCTCGCCGCCGCCGCATTCCTTGCCCGAGCGTGCCCGCGCTGCTACCCGTCGCCGCCGCGGCGCCCGCGCTCAGCGCGGGCTGTATCGCCGGTTTCGACTGCGATATGAGCGCCCGCATCGCGAAGGTGAATTCCTTCCTGGACGGCAAGGATTCCGTCACCGGCTATGTGGTGCGCGACCGGGTGAGCGGCGGCGTATACGCCAATTCCAATGCGGAGAACCAGATCTGGACCGCGTCCACCATCAAGCTGGCCATCGCCGAGGACCTGCTGAACCGGCAGCGGGTCGGCGCGATCACCCTCTCCCCGGAGGACCGCACCGCGCTGGAGTCGATGCTGGCCACCTCGAACGACAATGCGGCGGACCGGCTTTGGAACAAATACGCCGGCCTGGACCGGATGGCGTTCAACAACGCGTTCCGCGCCAACGGTATGAGCGGCCTCGTCCCGCAGCCGACCAACACCGCGCTGTTCCCCGACTGGTCGTTCCAGAAGTGCACCGCCGCCGACCTGGACCGCCTGATGAACAACGTCCTCGATCACATGCATCCCGACGACCGCAACTACCTGCTGGACCGGATGCGCTCGGTGGACAGCAACCAGCACTGGGGCGTTTGGGGCGCGGGCGAGGCGATGCGGCCCGGACTGAAGAACGGCTGGTCCGACGAGCAGGGCGGCTGGGTGGTCAACTCGGTCGGCTTCGCGGGTCCCGGTGAGCGCTACACGCTGGCCATCATGACATCGATGGGCGACAAGGGCGGTTACACCGAGGGCTCCGATATCGACACCAAGGTCGCGCGGATGCTGTTCGAGGGCCGCTAGATTCGGCGCGGTCTCCTCGGAAAACGCTGCTACGCCGTGACTCTGCGCAGGTGTAGCGGCGCGCCGTCGCGCGGGAACGGTATCGAGCTGAATCCCCAAGGCATGCGGTAGCTTTCGGGGATCTCCCATTCGTAGTCGCGCAGCATCGCGGCCAGCACGGTCTTCACCTCGAACATGCCGAAATGCATGCCGATGCATTTGTGCGCGCCCGCGCCGAACGGTATCCAGGCCAGCCGGTGCGATTTGTCCTCGCGCCGCGCTTCGGTGAACCGCTCCGGATCGAATACCTCCGGCCGCGTCCACAGCTCGGGCAGCAGATGGTTCACCTGGTACGCCAGATCGATCTGGGTACCCGCCGGAATGAAGTGTCCCTGAATCTCGGTGTCGCGCACCGCCCTTCGGATCAGGCCGGGCACCGGCGGCATGAGCCGCAGGCTCTCCTTGATCACCAGGTCGAGCTGGGTCAGCCGGTCCAGATCGGCGATGGTGGGCGATTCGACGTCCAGCGCGCGCACCTCGGCGCGCACCCTGCGCTGCCATTGCGGATGTTTGCCGAGGTAGTAGGCGACGGCGGTGGCCGTTGTGGTCGTGGTGTCGTGCGCGGCCATGATCAGGAAGATCATGTGGTTCACCACATCCGCGTCGCCGAACCAGCCGCCGTCCTCGCTGCGCGCGTGGCACAGCCCGGAGAAGAAGTCGGGTGTTTCGGTGCGCCGTTTCTCCGGCAGCATGCCGGTGAAGTACTCCTCCAACACCTTTCGCCCGTGCAGCCCGGCGCGCCAGTGCCCGCCCGGCACCGAATGCCGGACGAATGCCAGCCCGGCGTGTGTGCAGGCCAGGAAGGCGTCGAGTAGTTCGCGCCGTCTGTCTCCCACCTCCACCGCCATGAAGATCTCGGCGGCGATCTCCAGCGTCAACTCCTTGATGGTCGGATACAGCCGCACCGTATTCGCGCGATCCGGCACCCATTTCGCGACACCCGCGCGCACCACCGGAGTCAGCGCGGCCAGATGCGCCTCCAGCCGTTCCCTGGTGAACGCCTGCTGCATGATCCGCCGATGGAATTTGTGTTCCTCGAATTCCAGCAGCATCAGACCGCGCCGGAAGAACGGACCGATGAAAAAGTCCCAGCCCTGGCCGAAATCGCGGCGGCGATGCCCGAGCACCTCATCGATCGCCTCCGGCCCCGCGACCATCGCCCCGTGCGCGCCGAACATGGTGTTCACGGTGACCGGACCGAAGCGGCGGTATCGGTCCATGAGTTCGGCGGGGCCCCAACGCAGATAGTGCAGCGTCCGGCCGAGATACGGCAGCCCGCCGTCGCCGCGCACCCGGGTGCTCTCGCTGCCCGCCGGCGGTGCGGCGAGCGCCGCGGGCCGATTCGGCACCAGCCGCAGCGCCAGATCGATCAGGTGCTCGCTCGGGATCTCGATCAGCGAGATGTTCTCGGAATCGGTGCGCACGCTGGGGTTTCGGTTGACGACACGGTCCCCGGCAACCACGGCAAACCTCCCTGAACGGCCGAAACCTATCGTATGCTCAATTTCACATTTGTTCGGTCACTTGGACGTAGTAAAAGGGCTCGCGCGACCATCGGTAATGGGGCCGACTACGGTTGGGCATGTCAGGAACGTTCGAGGGGTCCCAATCCCCGGTCATCGAGGAGCAGGACGATGAGCAACGAGTCAGCCGACGGCCGCCCGCAGCCCGCGGTGGCCGGACGCACCGGTAAGCACCGCGTCGTGATCATCGGCTCCGGCTTCGGCGGGCTGTTCGGGGCCAAACACCTCAAACACGGCGACGTCGAGGTCACCCTCATCTCCAAGACCTCCACCCACCTCTTCCAGCCGCTGCTGTACCAGGTCGCCACCGGCATCCTCTCCACCGGCGAGATCGCGCCCGCCACCCGGCTGGTGCTGCGCAAACAGAAGAACGCCCAGGTGCTGCTCGGCGAGGTCACCGATATCGACCTGGTCAACAAGACGGTCACCTCGGAGCTGCTCAACCTCGAGACCGTCACCCCCTACGACAGCCTGATCGTCGCCACCGGCGCGCAGCAGTCCTACTTCGGCAACGACCGATTCGCCACCTTCGCCCCCGGCATGAAGACCATCGACGACGCGCTGGAATTGCGCGCCCGCATCCTCGGCGCGTTCGAGGCCGCCGAACTGGTGACCACCCAGGAGGCGCGCGACCGGCTGCTCACCTTCGTCGTCGTCGGCGCGGGCCCCACCGGCGTCGAATTGGCCGGGCAGATCGCCGAACTCGCGGACCGCACGCTGGAGGGCACCTTCCACAACATCGATCCGCGCGACGCCAGGGTCATCCTGGTCGAGGGCGCGGGCGCGGTGCTCGGCCCGATGGGCCCGAAGCTGGGCGGCAAGGCGCAGCGGCGGCTGGAGAAGATGGGCGTGGAAATCCAGCTCAACGCGCTGGTCACCGATGTGGACGCGCAGGGCGTCACGGTGAAGGACGCCGACGGCACCATCCGCCGCATCGAGGCGTCCACCAAGGTGTGGTCGGCGGGCGTGCAGGCCAGCCCGCTCGGCAAGATGCTGGCCGAGCGGTCCGACGGCACCGAGGTGGACCGGGCCGGGCGGGTCGTGGTGGAACCCGACCTCACCATCAAGGGTCATCCGAATGTCTTCGTGGTCGGCGACCTCATGTCGGTTCCGGGTGTGCCGGGGCAGGCGCAGGGCGCGATCCAGGGCGCTACCTATGCGGCCAAGGCCATCAAGGCCGGACTGAAAGGTCAAGCGCCGCAGGAGCGTAAGCCGTTCAAGTACTTCAACAAGGGCAGTATGGCGACGGTGTCGCGGTTCAGCGCCGTCTGCCAGATCGGCAAGCTGGAATTCGGCGGGTTCATCGCCTGGCTGGCCTGGCTCGCGCTGCACCTCTACTACCTGGTCGGCTACCGCAGCCGAATCGTCACGGTGATCCAATGGTTCGTCACCTTCCTCGGCCGCACCCGCGGGCAGATGGCCGCCACCGAGCAGTGGGTGCTCGCCCGGCTCGCGCTGGAACTGGTCAACGCCAGCGGCCAGGAGGCCGACGAACTCACCGGCGCGCTCGGCGCGCCACCAGCGGATAACGGCCGCGCACCCGGGGCACGCACGTCGGACATGCGCGCGGGTTAATTCCGAGCCATCCGGGCGACCGCTCTGTGCGAATGCCGAAGGACAGATTGTCGTCTTTCGGACAGAAAGGTCGTTGATGGAAAGTTCTCGGGAGGGTGCACCCTTCTTCGGGCAATATCGGCGCCGGATGGTGGCCCTGGTCGCGGTCGCCGCGCTACCGGCTGCCGCCGCGCTGGCCGGTGCCGGGACCGCGGCGGCGGAGCCCGCCGCCGAATCGCCGTCCCCGTACTCCGCGCCCGCGCCCCAGAACGAGGCGGATCCGTTCGCCCCGTTGCTGATGACAGTGCCGGGGGTGCTGCTCGCGGTTCAGTCGATGATTCCCCAGCCACTGCCCGGAGTTCCGGTGGATCCACGCATGTACGACTCCGCCGCGGTCGCCGATGCTACCGAGGGTTCGGCACCCGCGGCTGATTCGGGTCCGGCGCAGGGCGACTCGACACCCGCCGTCGATTCCGTTCCGGCACAAGACCGCTCGATACCTGGCGTAGATTCCGTTCCGGCGCAGGACGGTTCGGCGCCCGCGGTCGATTCGGTTCCGGCGCAAGCGGATTCCGGTGCGCCCGTCTTCGTCGGCCGCAACTCGTCGTCCGGCATGCGCGCCATACCGGACGGCAGTGAGCTGGCACCGGTCGACCCGACCCGGCTGCATATGCCGGATCCGGCCACGGCCGCGCCGGTGGCGCCGATCGCACCGCCCGCAGGAAAGCTGCGGGCCGGTGACACCCAGGTCGACATCCCGGCATGGCTGCCCCCGGAACAGGCCGCGCAGGCCAACGGGGCCGCCGCCCGGACCGAGGCGGAGCTGGCCAGGACCCTCGACTCGGCCGGATTCGCGCCGAGCCGGTCGGACCGGATCGCCGCCCAGGCGCTCGGCACCGGCGCCGTCGGTGCCGCGGTCGGCGCCGGGGTGGTCAGCCCGCTGACCGTCGCCGCGGCGATGATGGGCGGATTCATCGGCGCCATGGCAGGTACCCCGTTCGCACCCGCGGGCTGGGTGTTCGGTCCGGTGGCCGGCGCCACCGCGGCCGCAACGCTGGTCACGGTTCCGGCCATGGCGGTCGGGACCGCGGTCGGCGCGGTGGTCGGCGGGGTCAACGGCTACCTGGCGCCGCCGGTGGGCGGCCCCGCGCAGAGCTAGGTTCGGCGTGTCGGGGCCGGACCGTTTCGTGTCGCGAAATCGGTCCGGCCCTTCGGTTTTCGGCAGCGAATTCCGTACTTTGCGCACATCGTGGGCGTTGGCCTGCGACGCAGTGGGTCAGCAAGATCAGTGCCGATCGACAGCTAATCGATGGCAATGTGAAAGGTGTTGCGAGACCCGGAATTAGACCAATCCGCCGGTCCGCCAGGTCCGAATGTGGGTCAGCGAAGGCCACTCCTCGGACGAAAGGTGATCTATGGGCACAGGCAAACACAGAGCTCCCAATCCGCAGCGGCAGAAGGTCGGTTCGATGGTCGCCGCGGGTGCGATGCCCCTGATGCTGGCGCTCGTCGGCACCGGAACCGCCAATGCGGCGCCGGCCACCGCGCCGACGGTCACCCAGCCGGATCAGCAGAAGCCACAGTGGCCCGCAGCGGATGCGCCCAACGTGCAGAAGTACGAGGGCCTCACCATCCCGGACAATACGAAGAGCTCGCTCCAGTGGTCCCGGTCCGTGCCGGACAAGAGCTATCTCGCGCCGGTAGGGGTGCTGCACGCACCAGGTCCGGTCGCACCGGTACCGCCGATCGCGCCGCCACCCGGCAAATTCCGCTTCGGCGACATCCAGGTCGACGCGCCGGACTGGATCAACCAGGAACAGGCGATCCAGATCAACGACAACGCCGCCGTCACCGAGGCCAACCTGGCGACCTTCCTGGATTCGATCGGCATGGAACGCAGCCGCTCGGACCGGATCGCCGGCCAAACCGTCGGCACCGCCGCCGTCGGCGCGCTGGCCGGAGCCGCCTCCGCGGCGCCGTTCGCGCTGACCTCGGCCGCCGTCGGCGCGGCGCTCGGGCTCGTCGTCGGGGTGCCGTTCGTCCCGGTGGGTATCGTCGCGGGTCCGGTGCTCGGCGCGGCCATGGGCGCGGCGGTGATCACCGTCCCCGCGGCGGCGATCGGCGCGGCGGCCGGTGCGGCCGTCGGCGCGGTCAACGCGTTCAACGCGCCGCCGCGAGTAGTGCCCAACGTTTGACGGTTTTCGACGGGGAGGCGGGGTCCCATCGGGGTCCCGCCTCTTCGTTGTAGGTGGTGCCGCACCCCGTCTGAAGAGTGCACACCCCGTACAACCAATGTGCGGTTCGAAGACAGGGTGCGACACCTAAACGCCACATGCCAACGCACCACGTGCCCACCTGGGGCAATCCAGTCGTCGTAGTGGCGCATCCACCACCCGGCGCACCGATCACTCCCCGAGCGCCGCTCCCACCCAGGTGGACAAGCTCCCGCCACCCGCGAGCGGCAACCGGCTCGCCCGCAATCCATCCGTCCAGCTCGCCCGGTCGTCCGGATAGACCAGTTCGCTCGCCAGCGCTCGCGGTGCCGTCAACGCATCGTCAACCGTTGTGCCGTAACCCAATTCGAGGCGATGACGCAGGAGCGGCAGTTCCCCCACATCGGCGGTCAGCTCACCGCGCCAGCCGCCGGAATCCTCCCCCACTCGACCGATCTGCACCCGCTCCCGCAGTCGCAGTCGCGAATCCAGCGCCAACCGCACCGTGGTTATGGCGCGATGCCGCGCGCCGCCCGCGATGATCGTCGGTTCCGGATCGAAATCCAATTCCGCGCCGGTGTCGAGTTCGAAATGCCAGTGCGCCAGGGAATCCGGGGTCGCGGCGCTGGGCAGCGCGATGGTGGCGGCGACAGAGCGCACGGTGAGACGTGCGCCCGCGCCGACGATTATCGCGATATCGAGTTCGTCACCGCCGAGCGGTGTGGCGGCGGTGCCGATCAGGTGCACCGTATCCGCGCCGGTGCGGCGGGCCGACAGCCCGCCGCACGCGTGGATCTGCGGCAGCGCGCCCTTCCGGGCGACGATCCGTAACTCAGTGCGCAACAGCGGATTCCGCGCCACTATCCGCTTCGGCGACGATCCGCAGCTGTTCGCGCACCCAGGCGAGCACCGGGGTGGCGGCCGGGTCCGCGGTGAGCGAGATCAGCGCGGTGGGTCGGCCGTCGCGGACCTTCGCGGCGTCGCGCTCCATCACGCCGAGATCGGCGCCGACGAGCGGGGCGAGATCGGTCTTGTTGACCACCAACAGATCCGAGAAGGTGACGCCGGGGCCGCCCTTGCGCGGCACCTTGTCGCCGCCCGCCACGTCGACGACGAAGATCTGCACGTCGATCAGGCCGGAGGAGAAGGTGGCGGTGAGGTTGTCGCCGCCGGATTCCACCAGGATCAGATCGAGCGGCGGGTTGGCCGCGATCAGGTCGTCGATGGCGTCCAGGTTCGCCGTGATGTCGTCGCGGATCGCGGTGTGCGGGCAGCCGCCGGTCTGCACGGCGGCGATCCGCTCGTCCGGCAGCACGGCGTGGCGGCGCAGGAAGTCGGCGTCCTCGGTGGTGTAGATGTCGTTCGTCAGCACGGCGAGGGACAGCTCGTCGCGCAACTGCCTGCACAGCGCGGCCACCAGGGCGGTCTTGCCCGAGCCGACCGGGCCGCCGATACCGATGCGCAGCGGCTCCCCCGGCGTGCGCACGCGCTTGGGGCGATCGTGCGAGTGATCGTGCGGTTCGCCGTCGATCAGATGCGGGGGCATTGGTGAATCTCCTTCTCTCGGTCGACGTGCGGCTCAGCTGGCGAACAGCGGTATGGCGCGGTCCAGGTGACGTTGGGCCAGCACGTCCTGCAGTGGGTCGGATAGGGCGGCCAGGCCGGTGACGGCCGCGGCGGCGGTGCGGTCGCACAGGCCGGTGAGCCGGAAGGTGCACGCGGCGATGGCGGCCGGGTCGAGCGCGAGCAGCCGCTGCGCCGCGGTGGCGGCGCCGGTGAGCGTGGTGTACACCACGATGCCCGCGAGTTCGGCCGGTGTCACCCCGCAGGCCGCACCGACCGCGCCGAATACCGTCGACAAGTGCGGCCTCACCCCCAGCTCGGACCAATCCCGTTGGGGCCAAAGCTGTTTCGCCAAGCGAAGCAGTCCCCGGCCCTGTGCGCGTGAGGCAGTGCGGGCACCGGGGGACGGCGTGCGCGCATCGGCCTCGGCCTCGGCGCGCGCGGGATCGAGTTCACCCGCGCACACCGCGGCCGCCAGCGACGCCGCCACCAAACCGGAGGTCTCGATGCGCCGCCGCAGATACAGTTCGACGGTCGCGATATCCCGGACCAGCCCCGAGGCCACCGCCTCCTCCACCCCGCCGGAATGCACGTGCCCACCGATCGGCAGCCGCGAATCCGCCAACGCCAGCAGGGTTGCCAGACTCGTCACACCCGAGGACGATGATGCGGCGAAGCCGACCGGCGACGGGTAAACACCGCTTTCACGCACCATCCGATCCTATGCCGCCAATTGTTGCGGATATGTTGCGTGTACTCGAGACCCCGCTGTCGACGGATCCGCGCCCGGCGCGTGGCTGCGGCATCGTCGGGTGGATCGCGGCCCCCGGCCACCGGCCTTGCCGACATCGGTGTCGGTCTACGCGGCCCGCGCAGACAGGTCGACAAGCTCGTCGGCTCACTGCGACTGCCCCGCTGAGCCCCTACTCGGCTGCCTCGGCGTCGAAATCGTGGAGCCCGTTCACCCGGGTGTTGTGTGCGGCCCTGACCAGCCAGACGCCATCCCGTTTCACCATGATCAGCGTGATCAAGCCGCCTCGGTCCTCCGCGCGAGCCGCGCCGGGCAGGCGGTGCTCCGGCCAGGTCCAGGTGGTATGGACCAGCGCGACATCCGGCGTGATCGCATCGATGCTCACGATCCGTTGGGAATAGTTCGACTTCTGGCGTAGCACCGACTCGGGAACGTCCTTGTGTCCCTGGACATTTTCCTCTCGGGTCCGCCACCAGATCCCGCGGTGGGTGATGAAATCCGCATCGTCGGTGAAGTATTCGCCCCACGCGTCCATCTCGTGCCGGATCCACAGCTCGGTCTGCCCGGTGAGCGCCGATCGGATGCTCAGTTCATCTTCCGTGTTCATACCTCGATCATGAAACCTCAACATTACTTAATATCAAGGTCGGCGGATCATGAACTCGCCGAACCGGATCCGGACCATGGCGTCAGCCGTGTCGCGCGCTCCATGAGGCGCTGGGCCTGGCCGCGGGTGAGGCCGGACCAGGCCTGGACCGCGCCGGACCACCACGGTGCGATTTCGCGCGGCCGCGCGACCACCGCGTGACACACCAGATCCGATGCCTCGTCTACGGTCAGGCCCGGCATCCGGCTGAAGTCGGTCGGCGCGCTCATCCTGGTGTGCACCAGCGGCATATAGATGGAACTGGTGGTGAGGCCGTCGGCGGCGATTTCGGCGGCGACGCTGCGCAGCCACACGTCGAACGCCGCTTTGGAGGCGCTGTAGGCCGCCCACTTCGGCATGGGCGGCATCAGCACGCCCCAGGTGGAGATGTTGACGATATGTCCGCGTCGGCGTTCGCGCATGGCGGGCAGCAGCGTGAGCATCAGGCGGACCGGCCCGAGATAGTTGACGTCGATGGTGCGGGTGAAATCGTGGAAGCGGTCGTAGGATTCGTCGATCGATCGGCGAATCGACTTGCCCGCGTTGTTGATCACCACATCGATGTGGCCGTGCTCGTCGAGCAGTTGCCTGGCGAGCCCCTCGACGGCCGCCATATCCGTCATATCGGTCGGGTACACCGCCGCCGTGCCGCCGTCGGCCCGGATCTCGGCGGCGACCGATTCGAGGTCGGCGGCGGTGCGCGCCACCAGCAGCACCGTCGCGCCCGCCGCGGCGAATTTGCGCGCACTCGCCTTGCCGATACCGTGCGACGCGCCGGTGACCAGCACGATGCGACCGGAAACCGCTGCGCGCAACGCCTTTTCCCGAGGCCGGGAGGTGGGGTAGAGCAGCCGGGTCGCAACCCGCTCGGCGAGCGGCCGACCGTTCGACGTCGGTGTGTCGTTCACGCTTAGACTCTATGCCCCGAGCACCGGTCGCACCTGCGCCTCGGCGGGAAAGATCACCCCGGAACACGACCCGATGCAGCCGCACTCATGGCGCGGCGGTCGCACGCTCGTACTCACCGATATCCTGCCTGGTCAGATAGGCGCAAATGCGCAGCCCATCGTCGGCCCGCCGAACCAGCAGATCGCTGCGCAGGTCCAATGTTTCGCCGGATCGGCTCAGCGAGAGCGTCCACCGCGCCGCCACCATCCAGTACTGTCCGCCGAAGTCCGTGACCGTTTGTTCGGCGAATTCGGTGCGCGGCACGGCCCAGGCCATAGCTCCGGCCCGTTTCTCCGCGGCGGCGAGGAATTCGGCGCGGCCGACGCAGCGCGCGGTATTCGGCGTCACCACCAGCAGTTGGTCATCGAAATAGCTTGGCAGCGCGGCGAAATCGCCCGCCTTCATGTTGGCGTCATACCGCAGGATGAAGGCCCGAACCGCGGAATCGTCATGCGAAAACATGACATCTAATTATATCGCGAAACCTCTCCCGAATGCGGGAGGCGCGCCGTGAGGCAGGACGCTTCACGCACCCAGTAGTCCTGCCCCACAGGCGATTCGGCGCCGGATATCCGGCGCCGCTACCCAGACCGATTACGCGCTATCCGCCGACGATGCCCCCGCAGTCCGACACCGGCGCCGTGGCATCCGGCCCGAGCGCGCGAAGACGCGCGGCGGCGGGCCGTTCTCCAGACGTCGATCGATCCGGTGCCAGCATGACCGAAACGGCTTTGTGCCGGATTGTCATTCGATCAACGCCGGCGCGCTCACCGTTCCGCGCGCGCGGCGAACCAGGTGACCACCGCCATGGCGGCGAGCACCACCGCACCCACCACGATCGCGACATGCATTCCGCTGACGAAGGATTCGCGGGCCGCGTGGATGAGCCCGGTATTGCCGCCCGCGGCGTCGATGGTCTCGCCGAGCGTCGCGCCGTACGAGCCGCCGGACCGGAAGACAAGCGCCGCAAGCGATCCCAGCAGCGCCAGGCCCAGCGCATTGCCCAGTTCGAAGCTGGTTTCGGAGATACCGACGGCCGATCCGGCCCGCTCCGGCGGCACCGCGGACACCGCGACATCCGACACCATGGTGAACGCGAGCCCGTATCCGACGCCGCCGACGACCGATCCGATCAGGTACCACGCCAGCCCGCCGTCCACGCCGACGCCGAGCAGCAGCAGGTTGCCGACGGCCGATGCGCTCAGCGCGAAGACGAAGGTGGCCCGCACCCCGAACCGCTGCCCGACCCGCGCGCCGAACATCGAGCACAGGAATACGACGACGGCTCCCGGAATGCCGAACAGCGCCGCGTGCAATGCGTCGCGCCCGGTCACCGATTGCAGGTAGATGCTGGTGAGGTAGCTCGTCGCGGCCAGCGACATCATGCCGGTCAGGCTGGAGCCGATGGCGACGGAGAACTGGGCCCGCCGGAACAGCCGCAGGTCGAGCAGCGGTTCGTCGATATGGGTTTGGCGGCGCACGAACGCCGCGAGCACCACGACGCCGATCACCCCGATGACGATCGCCAACGGGTCGAATCCCTCGGCGGCGGTGTGTTTGATCGCGTACACCACCGGCAGGATGCCGCCGATGGACAGCGCGACGCTCGGCAGGTCGAGCGGTCCGCGCACCCCGGACCGATGTTCGGGCAGCACGAACGGCCCGAGCGCGAGCAGGATCAGCAGCACCGGAATATTGATGAGAAATACCGAGCCCCACCAGAATTGGTGCAGCAGCAGGCCGCCGATCACCGGCCCGATCGCCGATCCGCCAGCGAAGAACGCGGTCCACACGCCGATCGCGGCGGCCCGTTCCCGCGCGTCCGGGAACAGGCTGGAGATCAGCGCCAGGCTGGACGGCAGCAGGGTCGCGCCGCCGATCCCCATCAGCGCCCTGGCCCCGATCAGCACCTCCGGATTGGGCGCGAGCGCCGCGACGACGGAGGCGATGCCGAATACGGTGGCGCCGGCGAGCAGGATGTTGCGGCGGCCGATCCGGTCGCCCAGGTTGCCCATGGTGATGAGCAGTCCGGCGATGAGGAAGCCGTAGATGTCGAGGATCCACAGCTGTTCGGCGGCGGTGGGGTCGAGATCGGCGGTGAGCGTCGGCAGTGCGAGGAAGAGCACCGAGATATCCATCGAAACCAGCAGCACGGGTAGCAGCAGCACCGCGAGTCCGAACCAGGCCCGGCGCGAGCTCGGCGCGGTGGGCGCCGCGGAACGCGCCGTATCCAGGTCAGTCATGCAATCCCTCTCATTGATTCCGTCGAGCCGCGTACGCCGTACACACAGATCCGGGTACAGTGTACGCACGAAGGCTCCGGAACGAAAGCGAGTCATAGGATGACTGAGTCGAAGCTCACCCGGGCGGCCATCGTCGATACCGCCATCACCCTCGCCGATACCGAGGGCCTCGACGCGCTGTCGATGCGCCGGATCGCCGACCGGATGAATGTCGGCGCGATGTCGCTCTACCGGCACGTCGCGAACAAGGACGAACTGCTCGCCCTGATGACCGACGAGGTGGCCAGACAAAATCCGTATCCGTCACCCGACGGTAAGGATTGGACCTGGCGCGACCGGGTCCGCATCGCCGCGGAGATCGATTGGGCGCTCTACCAACAACATCCGTGGGTGCTGCTCACCTTCGCCACCCCGCGCTACAGCTTCGGCCCGCAGAGCCTAGCCTGCCTGGCCTGGCTGGTCGAGGGCTTCCGCGAGCTGAACGTGTCCACCCGCGAGGCCACCACCATGTCGTTCACCGTCTGGAACTACATCTCCGGCGCGACGCTGCCGCATATCAGCGCGGCGCTCATGGCACGCAAGGAGATGAATCCGGAGGGCACGAACGGTTTGCGATCACTATTGGAAGGAAGATCACAGTATCCCGTTCCGGCGGCGCTGGCCGATCTCGACGGCGCGGGCGTCAGCGATCTGACCCAGGAAGACCTGCTCTTTCTCGGATTGACCGCGCTGTGCGACGGATTCGAGGCCCGCGCCGGTCAGCTGACCCGGGCGAACGACAGTTGACCTCTACTTAAGTCGAGGTTCAAGGATGGTGTCATGCATGCCATCCAGCTACACGCATTCGGCCCGGCCGAGAACCTGCGGTACGACCTCGTGCCCGACCCGCAGCCCGGGCCGGGCCAGGTTCGGATCGCCGTCGCGGCGGCCGGAGTCCATCTCGTCGACACCACACTCCGGGCCGGGCAGCCGGGGCCGTTCCCGCTGCCCGACCTGCCGACGATTCCCGGAAGGGAGGTCGCGGGCAGCGTCGACCGGGTCGGTCCGGATATCGATCCGGCCTGGCTCGGCAAGCGGGTGGTCGCGCACCTCGGGGCGGCCCCCGGCGGTTATGCCGAGCTCGCCGTGACGGAAGCCGCACGGCTGCACGAGGTTCCGGACGGCATGGCTGCGGCCGATGCCGTCGCGATGATCGGCACCGGGCGCACCACCCTCGGCATCCTGCAGTTCGCCGAGCTCGGACCCGACAGCGTCGCGATCGTCAGCGCGGCGGCGGGCGGTATCGGCACCCTGCTGGTGCAATACGCGAAGAACGCGGGCGCCTACGTCGTCGGGCTGGCCGGTGGACCCGCGAAAGTCGAACTGGTGCAACGCAATGGCGCGGACATCGCCGCCGACTACACCCGCGACGACTGGGCCGACACCGTGCGCGCCGCACTGGACGACCGCAGGGCAACCGTGCTGTTCGATTCCGTCGGCGGCGAATTCGCCAGGGCCGCAATCGATCTGCTAGGCAAAGGTGGGCAGCGCCTGGTGTACGGCTGGTCCGGCAGCGACGAGGAACCGCTGAAATTCTCCGAGACCGAACTGGCCGCCCGCGGCATCACCTCCGAAATCGTGCTCGGCCCCGCGATGCTGCGGCCGGTGGGCGGTGACATCCGGGTGCTGGAGGACCGCGCCATGGCCGAGGCCGCCGCCGGGCGGTTGCGCCCTGCGGTGCAACGGTTCTCGCTCGCCGAGGCCGCCGAGGCGCACCGCGCGCTGGAAACCCGCGCGACGGTCGGCAAGGTGGTGCTGGTGCCGTGAGCCGTTAATCCGTTGAGCCGACCCGCCCGGCTCCCCTACCGTCATCCGGTATGGGGATGAATACGCTGCTCAACGTCGTCGATGTCGAGGCGACCTGCTGGGACGGCCCCATTCCATCGGGCGCGATCCACGAGATCATCGAAATCGGGCTCACCGTGGTCGATTCTGCGGCCGGGACACGAATCGCCAAGCACCGCATCCTGGTTCGGCCGGAACGGTCCACGGTGAGCGAATTCTGCACCGAACTCACCGGACTCACCCAGGCCGAGGTCGATACCGGCATCTCGTTCGCCGAGGCCTGCCGCATGCTGGCCGACGAATACGACGCGCACGCCCGCCCGTGGGCCAGTTGGGGTGACTACGACCGCAAACAGTTCCTGCGCCAGTGCGAGAACACCGGTGTCGCTTACCCGTTCGGCCGCAGGCACACCAACGCGAAGCAGATCTTCGCCGAGGCGTACGGCCTGCGCAGGCGCCAGGGCATGGCGGGGGCACTGCATATCGCGGGGCTGCCGCTGGAGGGCCGCCACCACTGCGGCGCGGACGACGCCTGGAACATCGCCGCGCTCGTCCTCGATCCGAAGGTCCGCAATGCCTGGCGCACAACGACTTTCGCGACGTGACGGTCAGACCGTCGGTTCGCCGTCGACCACCGCGTAGATGAAGCCGTCCCAGCCTTTGCGACCCACCGTCTGCAGTACGGTCGCCGACGCGCCGATATCGGTGCCGAACAGCTCGATCACCTCGCGGCTCGCCTTGATCGCCGCATCGTCCGAATCGGCGTCGGCCACACCGCCATTGCGCACCACATTGTCGACGATGATCACCGAACCGGGCCGGGTCAGCCGCAGCGCCCACCGCACATAATTGCTGTTGTTGACCTTGTCCGCGTCGATGAACACCAGATCGAAGGGTTCCGGCTGCTCCTGCGCCAGCACGGGCAGCGTGTCCAACGCGGCGCCCACCCGGATCTCCACCCGCTCGCCGACACCGGCCCGGTCCAGGTTCTCCCTGGCCACCTCGGCATGCTTCTGCTGGTATTCGAGGGTGATCACCTTGCCCTTCTCCCCGACCGCCCTGGCCAGCCAGATCGTGCTGTAGCCGCCGAGCGTGCCGATCTCCAGCACCCGTCGCGCGCCCGCGGTGCGGGCGATCAGCTCGAGGAATTTGCCCTGCGCCTCGCTTACATCGATCGGCGGCAGCCCGGCCTCCGCATTCGCCTGCAGCGCCGCTTCCGTTTCCGGATCGGTCACCAGCGCGCTCACCACGTAGTCATCTACTTCAGCCCATTCGGTTCCGCTCATATCGGCAGTCTGCCATCCCACCCGCGGCGGATCGTTTTGAATTCGGTCACAGGCCAAGACCATCCGCGGCTCTTGCGGAATCGGCAGCTGTCCCGAATTCGGTCACAGGCCGAGACCACCCGCGGCCCTTGCGGAATCGGGAATTGTCCCGGGTCACAGGCATGAAACCGCCCCCGGCCCTTGCGGATCGGGGGCGGTTGAACCAACTACTGCTGGTAGCCGCTCGGCGGCTGCCACGGACGTCCGTGCGGATCCTCCGGACGATAGGCCGGGGGCGGGGGCGGCTGATAGGCCTCCGGCTGCTGGGCGGGCGGCTGCGGCGGCGTGGCATTCGGGACCTGCGGCACCTGCGGCACCAATCCCTCCACCGGCACCCGCGCACTGGCCTCGGCCGCACGCACCGCCCGCTCGATATTCGGATCCGACGAGGTGTCGAACCAATCCGCCACCTCCGAATCGTCCTCCGCGGCTTTGGTTTCCGCGCCGTCGGCAGTCGGCGGCTCGTACCGGAAGACGCCGTCCTCGCCCTGCGTGCCGAAACTCTTCGCGAAACCCTCCAGCGCCTTGCCGAAATCGCTCGGCACCAGCCACACCTTGTTCGCGTCGCCCTTGGCGACCAGCGGCAGGGTCTGCATGTACTGGTAGGCAAGCAGTTCCGGTGTCGGCTTACCGGATTTGATTGCCGCGAAGACCTTTTCGATGGCCTTTGCCTGGCCCTGCGCCTGCAGGTAGGCGGCGGCGCGCTCACCCTGTGCGCGCAGGATCCGGCTCTGCCGTTCACCTTCCGCGGACAGGATGGCCGCCTGCTTGGAACCCTCGGCGGACAGGATCTGCGCCTGCTTGGCGCCCTCGGCCGTCTTGATCTGCGATTCGCGGGTACCTTCCGCGGTGAGGATCATGGCCCGCTTCTCGCGGTCGGCCTTCATCTGCTTTTCCATCGACTCCTGGATCGACGGCGGCGGATCGATACTCTTCAGCTCGACGCGCGCCACCCGCAGGCCCCAGCGGCCGGTGGCCTCGTCGAGTACGCCGCGCAGCTGGCCGTTGATCTGATCGCGGGAGGTCAGCGTCTGCTCCAGGGTCATGCCGCCGACCACGTTGCGCAGCGTCGTCACCGTGAGCTGCTCGACCGCGGCGATGTAGTTGCTGATCTCGTACACCGCCGCCTGCGGGCTGGTGACCTGGAAGTACACCACGGTGTCGATGTGCAGGGTCAGGTTGTCCTCGGTGATCACCGGCTGCGGCGGGAACGACACCACCCGTTCGCGCAGGTCCACCTTGGCCCGCACCCTGTCCGCGAAGGGCACCAGGAATGTCAACTGGCCGGACACGGTCCGCGAATATCGGCCGAGCCGCTCGATGACCGCCGCCTCCGCCTGCGGAACCAGGGCGATCGATTTGAACACCACCACCACGACCAATAGGACAAGGACGGCGGCAACGATCAATACAGCCATTACGGCCCCTTCCAGACGACGGCGGTCGCGCCGTCGATCTTCATGACGTACACCGTTTCACCCTCCGGATACTCCTCCGTCGGATCGAGCGGCCGGGCGGTCCACACCTCACCGCCCAGCTTGATCCGGCCGCTGTGCTCGGCGACCCGTTCGAGCACCAGCCCCGACTTGCCGGTCAGCGCCGCGACATTGGTGGCGACCGGCGGCGGAGTTGCGAAGCGCCGCAACAGAACCGGCCGCACCACGAACAACAGCAGCAGCGAGGCCACCGCGAAGATCACCGCATCGGCCACCACCGGGGTGCCGGCGCCGAATCCGATACCGGCGGTTATGAGCGCGCCGCCACCGAGCATGAGCAAGGTGAAATCACCGGTGAGCATCTCCGCCGCCGCGAGCAGAGCTCCCGCGACCAGGAAAAAGATTGCGGCCACGAAAACCACTCTAGTGCGATGGCTCCGATCCCGGGCGCTAAGTTCGACCCGTGAGTTCCCGTGACAGGTACGGCGATATCTTCTCCGGCCATCCACGCAAACAGCGCCGCGCGGTGCCGACGGTGGTGGCGGAGCGGGATCTGGTCGTCGAGGATGCGGCGACCGGATTCTGCGGCGCCGTAGTCGGTTTCGAACGCAGCTACGACGGCGAGTTCGTGAAATTGGAGGACGCGCGCGGCGCGGTGCGGCTGTTCGCGCTGCGCGAGGCGGCCTTCCTGATCGACGGCGAACCGGTCACCCTGGTGCGGCCTACCGTGCGACAACCCAAGCAGCCCGCCCGTTCCGCCTCGGGCTCCACCCGGGTCGAGGGCCTGCGCGCCAAGGTCGCCAAGGCCAGCCGCATCTGGGTGGAGGGCGTGCACGACGCGGCGTTGGTCGAGCGGGTGTGGGGCCATGACCTGCGGGTCGAGGGCGTTGTGGTGGAACACCTGGAGGGTTTGGACAATCTGGCCGAGCGGCTCACCGAATTCGGCCCCGGCCCCGGCCGCCGGGTCGGCGTGCTGGTCGATCACCTGGTCACCGGGTCGAAGGAGACCAGGCTCAGCACCGGACTCGGCCCGCACGTGCTGGTCACCGGGCATCCGTACATCGATGTGTGGCAGGCGGTGCGGCCGTCCGCCGTCGGCATCGCGGCGTGGCCGGACATCCCGCGCGGCGAGGACTGGAAGACCGGGGTGTGCCGCAGGCTCGGCTGGGGCACACCGCAGGACGGGTGGCGGCGAGTGTACGACGCCGTCGAATCGTTCCGCGACCTGGAAACCCCGCTCATCGGCGCGGTGGAACGGCTCATCGATTTCGTCACCGAACCCGAGTGATTCCGGACGGCCCGACAAGATGCCGGAGCTCCACACCAGCCTCTATGCTCGGTAATTATGTGTTCTCCCAGTGCCACGCTGACCGTGTGGGCCGGTTCCTGGCTGGCCGGCTCCAGCGCGCCCGATGACGTGCTGGAGGCCCTGCACGCATGGGCGCCCAAGCACACCATCGCGGCGGGCGACCCGGTCACCGGCGGCCGCACCGACCTGCCGTGGTCATCCCGCGGCAACCTGCCGGGCACCGGAGTCATGGCCCTGCTCAAGGTGATTCGCGAAACGATGACCGAGCCGGGCGCGCTGCTGCGGCTGGTGCTGCCGGTGCCGGGCGATGTGCGCGGCCTGCCGGCGGGCACCGCATTCGCCGCCGACGCGATCGACGCCGGCGAGGGGCTGTTGATCGGTGTGCCCGGCGCCGAAGGCACCGGGCTCATCCCGCAGTGGGCCGATGAGGACACCCTGCAGTGGACCGTCTACAGCACGCCCATTCCGCCCGCGCCCGGCCCCGATATGTCGCTGGGTGAGGCGGAATACGCGATGCGCGAGGCGGTCCGCGACGCCGCCGACGCGCTGATGCAGCTGCACACCACCTCCGTCGGCAACTCCGACACCGACCCGCGCGAACTCATCGAGGCCGAGCTCGCCGACTACGCCCGGCACGACTATCCGGATTCGATTCCGTTGCGCGCCAGGCGAATTCTGGACACCGCCGATCATGTCGCGGCCATTCTCACGGTGGCCCAACGCGAACCGGCATCCGCGCCCACCTCGGCCAGCGCCATCGTCACGCAGGAAACGCTGCTGCGGCCGCTGTGGGACGCGATCCGCGCGGCGCGGCTGGCCGCGGTGCACGCCCCGGCCCGCGGCCGGGCCTGAGCGGCTTCCAAAGAACAAGCGCGGCAAGAACATTCGCCGACCGTACGGTTCGTCGCAGCCTACCTCCCCGGAATACCAAGTGCGCCGCGCGAATTCGAGTGCGTGCCGAGCCGGGAACCCTAAACTGTTCCACCATGATCAACCGTCGCCGGATCGCCGCCGCGTTCGCGACCGCACCGCTCGGACTCGCAAGTTTCACCGCACCCGCCGCGGCGGTGATCGGCGGCGCGCCCGCCGACGCCGCGTCCTATCCGTGGCTTGCCGCCATCGGATCGCCGCTGTTCGCCACGCGCGCGGACGGACAATTCTGCGCAGGCGTGCTCATCGCGCCGGACCGGCTGCTCACCGCGGCGCACTGCGCCGTCATCGCGCAGTTCGCGCCCATCCCACCGGCCATCACCTTCGGCCGCACCGAACTGGCCGCGCCCGGCGGAGATAACGTGCGCGTCAAGGAGATTCGGGTGGATCCGGATTTCCGTGTCTCGCTCGTCGACGGTGATCTCGCCTTCCAGAACGATCTGGCCATCCTCACCCTGGACCGGCCACTGCCCGGCCCGATCGCGGAAACCGGTGCGCCACACGGCGATTCTGGTGCGGTCGTCGGCTGGGGCGCGACGACGCCGGACAATTGGTCGAATACCGCCCTGCACACCGCGACGGTCCCGATCGTGCCGGATGACCGGTGCGGCACCGCATATGGACCCACCTACGACCCGGCGACCATGCTGTGCGCCGGATCCACCGCCGCCGACACCGGCCAATTCGACAGCGGCGGACCACTTCTCGTCGACGGCCGGGTGATCGCCATCCTCTCGTGGGGTAAGAGCGGCGACCACCCCGGCGTCTATATGCGGATTCCGGCGCTCAACTTCTGATCAGCTGATGAACGGGATGTACCCCGGGTAGACGAAGTGGCTCGGACCGCCGCCGGGCTGCCCCCAACCGGCGATCGCGTTGAACGGCAACTTCTTCAGCTCATGCGGGTTGCCGTCCTGGTCGGCCTGCCAGCACTGCATCGTCACCCCGTGGAAGCCGGCGCACACGATCCGGGTGCTGGTGCCGAACGGCGAGGTGAGCCGGTAGCTTCCGTCGAACGGATTCCAGTACCCCGGATCAGACGGCGTCAGGAAGTTCTTGGTCTCGAAGACCGAGACCGGACTGTTCGGTTGCTGCACCGGCCAGTCGTCCGCGGCGGCGTTGCCCGCACCGGCGATCAGCGCGGTACCGGTCGCGGCCGCGGCCGCCATGGCGAGGGTGACGCGTCGGGAAGTGGTTTTCATTCGTGCCCCATCCTTCGGTTATCGATTGATGAACAGCATCGTCTTGACCATCGGTCCCGGTGTAGTTAACCGTTAGCTTCGTGACCACCCCCGAATTCCTTGGGCAGCCAACAGCACCGCGGCCGTGGCGAGGAACGGGGCGACCACGAAGGCCAAGCCGCCCATGGCCAGATCCGGATCGTGCAGGGCGATGTTGTTCCAGTGGTTGGTCGCCAGGAATTGCGTGGTCACCTGGAATGCGGCGTGGAATCCGATACTGGTCCACAGGCTTCCGGTTTTCGCCCGCAGCGCACCGAGTACCAGTGCGAAGACGAAGAACAGCACGATCCGATCGATCGTCGTCGCCGAACCGTGCAGCACACCCCATGCGGTGAACAGCGCGGCCTGGCCCACCACCGTAACGGCGGCGGAGTAGCGCTCGCGAAGGTTGGCGAAGAAGTAGCCGCGAAAGATGAGCTCCTCCGGAATCGCCTCGAACAGCAATACCAGCACCACGAGTCCCGCCAGCGAGAGCAGCGTCCGCGGCAGCGAGGTGCGCGGATCGATATCGGCCCAGCCGAGCCCGAGCAGCACCGCCGCGGTCACCCCGGCCGGAACGGCCCAGCACGCCGCGCCGAACAGAAACTGCCGCCACCCACGCGCGAACGAGGTCCACTCGAGTCCGGACCAAGGCCGCCGGTCCAACCAGCGCCGCGCCGCGTAGATCAACGGAACCGTCACCAACGTCGCGCCCAACGCGCGCAAGATATGCAGGCCGTGGGTGTACTCGGCACCGAACACCGCGGACACCCCACGGGTCAGCACCAGCCACCAGACAACCACCGCAACGAATACGACACCACCCCGGACAACCAGTCCGGGCCGCTCAACTCCTCCAAATACACCCACACCGCAAGGTATCTCGCGATCACACTGCCCGGCGTCCTCCAAAAGTCGGACCTGTGGCCCGCCGAGAGTTCGGCCTCGGTTTTCCGGGGGATCGGTGAGTTGGTTTGTGGTTGCGCCGCTACGACGACTGGATCGCCTGAGATAGGCGCGTGGTGCGTTGGCATGCGGTCTCCCGGTTCCCGCCCCGGATGACGCTGTGCCCGCGTAGGTTCCGGCTTCTCGCGTATGCAATTGCTTGCGCGAGAAGCCAATTGCTATGCGCGAACCGGTTACCTACTCCCGGCGCGACCCGCAGCAGCCGATGGCGCACGGCGCACCGTTCAGGGTGCAGCCCAAGCTTTCGAAGGTGCTCAAATGCGCCGCAGCGGAACCGGTCAGCTGCTCGTCGACCAACTCGGCGACCAGTTGGGCGAATCGCGGGTCGGTGCCGGGTGTGGCCGCGCGGGCGAAGGCGATGCCGAGTTCGGCGGCCCGGTCCCTGGCCTCGTTGTCGAGATCCCAGATCACCTCGAGGTGGTCGGAGACGAATCCGACGGGGCAGACGACCACCGCGCGCACGCCCGATTCGGCGATCCGGTCCAGGTGGTCGACGATGTCGGGTTCCAGCCACGGCACCTGCGGCGGGCCGGAGCGGGACTGCCACACCAGGTCGTAGTCGTCGAATCCCGTTGCCGCCGCGCACAATCGGGCCGCCTCGGCGACCTGGCGGCTGTACAGCTCACCGGTGCCGGGCGGGCCCGCGACGGCGTCGGCGCGCACCGGGATCGAATGCGCGGTGAATACCAACCGCGCCGCATCGCGAACATCCCGCGGCAGTTCGGCGACCGCGGCGCGGATGGCGTCGGCGAACGCCTCGATCAGCAGCGGATGGTCGAAATACTGTCGCAGCTTGAGCATTTCGGGCGCATCCGGGCCGACGGACGCGCGCGCCCGGACGATATCTTCCTGGTACTGCAGGCAACCCGAGTACCCGCCCCATGCCGATGTGGGAAATACCAGGGCGGAACGGATTCCGTCGGCGCGCATCCGCTCGACGGTGTCCTCCACCATCGGATGCCAATTCCGGTTACCGAAGTACACCGGCAGATCAATTCCGCGCGAAGCGAATTCGCCCTCCACCGCCTTGATGATGTCGCGGTTGAGCGCGTTGATCGGCGAAACACCGCCGAAGTGCAGATAGTGCTGCGCGACCTCGGCGAGTCGCTCCGGCGGCACGCCCCGGCCCCGAGTGACGTTCTCCAGGAACGGCATCACGTCCTCGGGGCGTTCGGGGCCGCCGAACGAGAGCAGCAGCAGCGCGTCGTAAGCCATTACCTCAGTTTGCCGAGAAATTCTCGGGGAACCAGGTGTTGTGGCTGGCGCCACCATCCACGTAGATGATCGAACCGGTGGTGCCGGGCAGCCAATCCGAGAGCAGCGCGCAGATCGACCTGGCCACCACCGTCGGATCGTCGACGTCCCAGCCGATCGGGGACGCGCCGTCCCAGTAGGTGTTGAGCTGGTTCAGCTTGGCCGCGTCGTCGGTGGCGGTGCCCGCGATGGCCTTGGCGGCCAGCGTCTTGATCGGGCCCGCCGCGATCAGGTTGGAGCGAATCCGCTTGGCATTGCCCACTTCTCGGGCCACATACCGGTTCACCGACTCCAGCGCGGCCTTGGCGACGCCCATCCAGTTGTAGAACGGCATGGCGGTGCGCGGGTCGAAGTCCATGCCGACGATCGAACCGCCCTCGTTCATCACCGGCAGCACGGCGCGGGCCAGCGAGGCGTAGCTCCACGCGGAGATTTCGAACGCCTTGGCCGCATCCGGGCCCGGACCGTCGAGGAACGGCACCGCATCCGGCCCCATCAGGGTTTTCGGCGCGAACGCGATGGAGTGCAGCACGCCGTCGACACCCTCGGGGGCGTGCTCGCGCACCCGCTCGGCCAGCGTCGCCAGATCCTCCTCGCTGGTGACGTCGAGCCCGATGGCGGGCGGGACCTCCTGCGGCAGCCGCTTGGCGATCCGATCGATCAGCCGCAGCCGTTCCGGGATGCCGGTGATGATCACCTTGGCGCCCTGCTCCTGGGCCACCGCCGCCGCGTGGAACGCGATCGACGAATCGGTGATGATGCCGGTGATCAGGATGGTCTTACCTGCGAGCAGTCCGCCCATGAGTTCTCGGTTCTCCTGAGAGTTGGTGGTGGGGTACCACGGCCGCGAAACCCTACGGCCGCAGGGTGATTCGTCAGGGTGTCAGTGGCCCATGCCCATGCCGCCATCGACCGGGATAATCGCGCCGGTGATGTAGGAGGCCTCGTCGGAGGCGAGGAAGCTGATGGCCGCGGCGACCTCTTCGGCCTGCCCCATCCGCCCTGCGGGGATGACCTTCAGTGCCGTCTCGCGCATCTCCTCGGTCATGTCTTCCCGAGTCATGTCACTGTCAATGAGTCCGGGTGCCACCACGTTGGCGGTGATGTTGCGCGAGCCGATCTCCCGCGTGATCGCACGTGCCATACCGACCAGGCCCGCCTTCGAGGCGGCGTAGTTGACCGACCCGGGCGCACCCATCTGACCGATTACCGAGCCGAGGAAGATGATGCGACCCCAACGGGCGCGCAGCATCGCTCGGTTGGCACGCTTGGCGACGCGGAACGCACCGGTCAGATTCGCATCGATGACGCGACTGAACTGCTCCTCGCTCATCCGCATCAACAGCGTGTTATCGGTGATGCCCGCATTGGCGACAACGACTTCCACCGCACCCTGATGCGCCTCGACCTCGGAAAACGCTCGATCGATCGATTCCGCATCCGTCACATCGCATTTCACACCGAACAGACCGTCCGGCGCCCCCGAACCACGATGGGTGACGGCCACCTTGTGCCCGTCGGCGTGCAGACGCTGCGCGACCGCGAGTCCGATGCCGCGATTACCGCCGGTCACCAGCACGGACCGGGATGTGAGGTTCGACATGGCGACCAACCTACCTGGTGAAGTCCTCGACACCACTATCGGTACGCCCCAAATTTCGGCCCATGACTCCGTCGATCCGATTCTCGGCAATTACAAATGACAAAGCCCGGCCGCCTGGCCGGGCCGTGCCCACAAAATTGTCCGGATCCGCGCGCCGTTCGGCGATAAGACCACGGTGGTTCCCAACCCCTCAGACTCGATTGGTCTGGTAGAGACCCCACATCTGGTAGCCGTTCACATCGGCTTGACCGAGCGGTTTGCAGTAGGTGTTCGGCTGGGCTTTCGGCCCATTCAACAGCGCATTGCAACGGGATTCGGCATCGGGTCCGGTGAAGGGCAGGTACAACAGGACGTCGGCCGCCGCCACTCCTGTTGGTCCGAGCAGTATTCCACCGATCGCGGCCGCGAAGATCAACGATCGCTTCAGCATTTCATTCCTCCGATTGCGGTAATGCGAAACAGCAACAGAGAAATCAAATACGCTGCGGCCCAACAGGTGTACCGCCGACCGTGCTCTTGGCAGACAGCTGGCAGAGTTGGCAGCCGCAGATCAGGGCAACCGTTGCCTGCCGAGCAGACCCGTCACGACACCGGCGGCGACGAACAGCATGCCGAGCAGCAGCCAAGGTCGACTGGCATCGCCCCTGGTGAGCTCGAAGCCGATCTGCTCCTGCAGCGTGTTGTACACCTGCGTGAGTTCGGTCAGGCTGGATGCCTTGTAGAACTCACCGCCGGACAGCCGGGCGATCTCCCGCATCGCGTCATCGTCGACGGGTACGGACTGCCGCTTGGTGCTGCCGTCACTCGGGTCCGGAATATCCACCGCACCCCAGCTCGTGCCATACGAAATCGTCGAGATCGGAACGTGTTTGCTCTTCGCCAGCCGAGCCGCGACGTATTCGTGCCGCGGATTGTCCACATCCTCGAACGCCGGAACGGTCTGCTTACCGTCGGACATCAGCACGATGCGGGCGGGCGGCGGGTCCTGCGAACCGCCGAGCACCGAACCCAGTGTGTCGATGGCCTGCAGCGCGGTGATGATGCCCTCGCCGGTCGCGGTGCGTTCGGCGAGTTTGATGTTGTCGATGGCCGCCTTGGCCTGTTCATGGTTCGGGGTCGGCGTCACCAGCACCGACGCGGTGCCCGCGAAGGTGATGAATCCGATGTTCAAACCCGATGGCAGCCCGTCGACGAATTCCTTACCCGCCTTCTTCGCGACCTCGATTCGGCTGGGCGGCACGTCGGTCGCCTCCATCGAGAGCGATACGTCCATCACCAGCATGACGGTGGCGCGGTTGCGGGCCACCTTCTTGACCGCGGTGGGCCCGGCGGCGGCGATGGTGAGAAATACCAGGCCCGCCACCAGGAGCACGATCGGTATGTGCCGCAACAGACTCGGCCGCGTCGGGGCGACCTTCTCCAGCAGCTCCATATTGGTGAAGCGCAGCGTGTTCTTGTGCCGTGACACCTGAACGAGCACATAGCCGAGCACGATCAGCGCGACGATCACGAGGAAGCCGAGCCAGACAGCAGAGGTGAATCCGGAAATACTCACTGGCGTGGTGCCCGCCCGCTCGGGGCGCCGAAGCTGTGGCGCCGGGTGGATACGAACCGGACCACATCGGCGATCCAGTCCCGGTCGGTCTGCAGGGTGAGCACCGGCGCTCCGCAGCTGCGCAGGGCCTGTTCGACCTGTTGCCGGTGCCGTTGCGCCGCGGTCGCGAAGTCGGCGCGCAGCGTTGGGGTGAGGCTGAATTCGCGGGTGCGCCCGGATTCCGGATCGTGCAGCACCACATCGCCGACATCGGGCAGTGTCAGATCGCGCGGATCGAGCACCTCCACCGCGAGCAGTTCGTGCCGGGCCGAGATGGCGCGCAGCGAACGCTGCCAATCGATTTCACCGAGGAAATCGCTGATCACCACGGCGAGACCGCGTTTGCGCTGCGGTCTGCGCAGTGCCTCGATGCCGCCGCGCAGATCGCCGCGCACACCGTCGCGGGCGTGCGGGGTGGTCGCGATATCGCGCAGTAGCGACTGCGCGTGAATTCGCCCGCTGCGCGCGGGAATTCGCACCAGTCGCTCGCCGGTGGCGACGACGGCGCCGATCCGGTTGCCGCCGCCGCTGGTCAGATGGGTGATGGCCGCGGCGGCCGCGATGGCGAGATCGCGCTTCTGGCACAGCGCGGTGCCGAAGTCGAGGCTGGCCGACAGGTCCACCACCATCCAGGTTTCCAGCTCGCGGTCGGCGATCATCTGCCGCACGTGCGGGTGGGTGGTGCGGGCGGTGACCGACCAATCCATTTGGCGCACATCGTCGCCCGGTTGGTAGGCGCGCGCCTCACCGGGTTCGGATCCGGGGCCCGGGATGAGCCCGAGGTGGTCGCCGTGCAGGACGCCGTCGAGTTTGCGCCGGACCGTGAGTTCGAGCGTTTTGAGCGCCGCCGACAGCTTCGGATCGGTGAGCTCACCCGATCGGAAGGACGGCGGGGCGTGGTTCGGCGTCGTCACTTCGGCTGGTTGTTACCCGCGGGCTGCGGCACCTGGCCGACGGGCTGCATATTCGGCTGTTGCGGAACCGGTTGCGGCACACCGTGCGGGCCCATCGCGGGCGGTGCGGGCGTCGCGGGGGCTCCCGGCGCGACGGCCTGCGGCGCGACCTGCGGCAGCCCGACGGTCTGCAGCACCCGCTTGACCACGTCCTCGGGGCTGATCTCGTCGGCGAGCGCGTCGTAGGACAGCACCAGGCGGTGTCGCAGCACATCCGGGATCACCTCGACGACATCCTGCGGCACCACGTAATCGCAGCCGCGGATCAGCGCGACGGCGCGGGCGGCGGCGATGATGCCGAGGCTGGCGCGCGGCGACGCACCGTAGGACACCCAGTTCGCCACGTCGGTCATGCCGAATTCGGCCGGGGTGCGGGTCGCCGCGATCACTCGGACCACGTAATCCACCAGGGCGTGGTGCACGAAGGTGTTCGCGGCCAGCTCCTGCAGCCGGATCAGCTCGGCGGGCTCCAGGACCTGCTTGGGTTCCGGTGGGGTGACGCCCATCCGGTAGATGATCTCGCGCTCCTCCTCCACCGAGGGGTAGTCGACGACGACCTTGAACAGGAAGCGGTCGCGCTGCGCCTCGGGCAGCGGGTACACGCCCTCGCTCTCGATCGGGTTCTGAGTCGCCATGACCAGGAACGGATTCGGCATCGGGTAGGTCTTGCCGCCGATGGACACATGCCGCTCGGCCATCACCTCGAGCAGCGCCGACTGCACCTTGGCGGGTGCGCGGTTGATCTCGTCGGCGAGGACGAAATTCGCGACCACCGGGCCGAGTTCGGTGTCGAATTCCTCGCGGCCCTGGCGGTAGATGCGGGTACCGGTGAGGTCGGTCGGCACCAGGTCGGGCGTGAACTGCACGCGGGAGAACGAGCCGCCGACCACCTTGGCGAAGGTTTCCACCGCGAGCGTCTTCGCGATGCCGGGCACACCCTCGAGCAGCACGTGACCGCGCGCCAGCACACCGACGAGCAGCCGCTCGACCAGCCGGTCCTGCCCGACGATGACCCGCTTGACCTCGTAGATCGCCTTTTCCAGGGTCTGGACGTCACGCTCCAGGGTGCTCGGTGCCGATGGCGCATCTTTCGCCAAATCGGCCCCACTCACACCGTCCGTCGAAGTCACCAAAATCCCCGCTTTCGCTTTGGTCCTGTGCGTGCTGCCACAACTATTCCAGGTATCGCCGCCGGATGCCGCAACCGGACCCCGGCAGAACCTAGGAAACCGATGTGAATCCAGCGCTGCCGAACCAGAACACAGCGACTCAACCGGTGACTATGCGCACCGCATAAGGCATGATGCCACCTTCGCGCACCGGCGACACCCTGACGACGTCACCGGACTGCGGCGCCTCCACCATCTGCCCGTTGCCGAGATAGAGCGCGACGTGCTCGCTGCCGTTGGGTCCCCAGAACAGCATGTCGCCGCGAACCCGTTCGGCCACCGGCACTCTGGTGCCCGCGTTGTACTGGTAGCCGCTGTAGTGCGGCAGCGAGACGCCGATGCCGGCGAAGGCGTAGACCATCAGCCCGGAACAGTCGAAGCCGACCTTGTTGTAGTCGCCGTAGCTGTCGGCGACGCCGCCGTCCCGGATGCCGAGGGTCGGACCGTTCTCGTCGCCGCCGCCCCAGGAGTATTGAACGCCGAGCTGCGACATCGCCCGGTCCACCACGGTTTCGATGGCGTCCGAGCCGCCGATCGACGGCATGGCCGCCGCGGGTGGCCGGCGCCGCGGCGGGGTTTGGGTCTCGAGATCGGTGTGCGGGCGTTTGCCGTCGCCGAGTTGGGCGGCGCGATCCCGGGCGGCCTGGTCGGCGGCGGCGCGCGCGGCCGCGGCGGCCGCCGCCGCCCGCATCGCCGCCTCCTCGGCCTTGCGCTGCTCGTCCCATGAGTTGTACGCATCGCGCTGGGCCACCAGCCCGGCGACATTCTTGCGGGCCAGGTCGAGGCGGCCCTGTGCGGTCTCGCGCTGCTGAATCAGGTTGTCGCGCTGCGACTTCTGCCGGTCCAGCTCGGATTTCGCCGCGGTGACGGCCTGTTCGGCGTCGGACTTCTTCTGCTCGGCGGCGGTCGCGGCCGAATCGGCCTCCGTTTTCGCCTGCCGCGCAAGGGAATTCTTATTCGCCTCGGCGACCTGGGCCCGGCGCAGGCCGTCGAGCACATGCTGCTGCTGTTTGGCCACCACGGCCAGCAGCTGCGCCCGGTCGAGCACCGTGTCCGGGGTGGACGCGGCGAGGAAGGTGATCATGGTCGGCGTCGCGGGTTTGGTGTAGGCCTGTGCGGCGAAGACGTCGAAGTTGCCGCGCGCCTGCCCGACCTGTGCGGTCGCATCGGCCAGTTCCCGCTGCGAGTCGGCGACCGCGACGACGGCGCGATCGCAGGCTGCGCGGGCGTCCTGCAGGTCGACCAGCGCCTTGTTCACCGCCTCGCGCTTGAGCTCGACCGCACCGTCGAGCTGCTGCAGCTGCTGATCCGCCGCGGCGACCTGGTTGATCAGCCCGCCGACCTCCGCGACGCCCGCGTCGACCTGCGCTCTGCCCTCGGTGATCTGGCCGTCGCTCGGATTCGGCGGCGGTGGCGGCACCGCGCCGGCCGGTCCGGCGGCGATAGCGACCGAGACGGATAGCAGCAACCCCAGAGCGACCCATAGTCGAGGCCGGGAACCGACCTCACCGCTGCTGCGCATCGCACCTCCCGAGGATCCGACCGTGGCTCTATTCGATTCGCGGCGCGGTCGCGGCCGACAGCCCGTTGACCTCACCAGCACCAGCCGAACCAAGAAGCTCAGTGGCCGACGGATAGCCCTTGCAACACTTCTTTCCCATCAGAGAACAAACGAACCGTACGACACTTTTTTCACGGAGGAAACACCGGTAACAGAATCACACCAGCGTAATTCGTACGTTGCCCGCAATTAGCTCAACGCGCGTCAGGATTCGCGGCCGAAAAACAAACCAACCGTCAGGAAAAGTTGCTGAGCGGATACCCGCTACGAGGCGTTGGCCCCACTCTCGGCCGCCGCCGAAACCCCCACCCGCGCAGCCTCTTCCGAGCGACGCCGCGCCTTGAGGTAGTACAGCCCACCGACGGCCAGGACCGTACCGGCCAGCAACACTCCGGTAATAGCCGTCCATGGCGTGCCGCCCGGGCTCTCCAACCGGTCCACGAAGATCTGCGCCGACTGCGCCGAATCGCCGCCCTTGAACTTGGCGCTGTCCTCGGCCCATTCCAGGCGCGCCCGGTTGATCGAATCGCTCCAGGTGCCGACCTGATCGGCACTGAACACCACGACGGTGCCGTGTTGGGTCTTGCCGACCTCGGTGGCCAGGTCCCGTAAGCTCGAGTCGTGGGCCGGATTACCGGGAACGACCACAATGCTCAGCGAGATCCCATGGGCTCTCGCGTCGGCGGCGATTGCCGCGAGTTCGTCCTTGTCCCTGCCCGTCAGGGTGGCCACATGACCCGCCGCCAGGTCGGCGTTGATCTCCACGATCGTCGAATCGTCCACACCCGGCGGCAGTTCCGCGGCCATGGGGGTGAGAACCGAGGTGTGCGAGACGGTCATGTTCCATCCGGTCTGTCGAGCCGCATCGGCGTGCGAAGCGACGGGCATCCAACACTGCAGGGCGAGCGACGCTGGGTCATCACCCGACTGCTCGAATGCACAGTACGCGACCGGAACTCAGCGCATGCGCACGCGGCGCGCGGTTCGCCCCCCGCACGTTTCACAGGACAAGCGTACTGTTAGTCTCGACGGCGCGAGGAACCAGTGCCTGCGAGCAGTGGCTGCCCTCCATATACGTAGTCGCCGGCACAGCCCCGCCGGCGGCGACCCTCACAGACGAGTGGAGCTGACGTGACGACAAGTATCGATACTTTCGGCGCCAAGGGCACCCTCGAGGTCGGAAGCAACTCCTACGAGATCTTCCGCCTCTCCGCCGTGCCGGGCACCGAGAAACTCCCCTACGCACTGAAGGTCCTCGCGGAGAACCTGCTTCGCACCGAGGACGGCGCGAACATCACCGCGGACCATATTCGCGCCATCGCGAGCTGGGATCCGTCGGCTCAGCCGAACACCGAAATCCAGTTCACCCCGGCCCGCGTGATCATGCAGGACTTCACCGGCGTGCCCTGCATCGTCGACCTGGCCACCATGCGCGAGGCCGTCGCGACCCTCGGCGGCGACCCGAACAAGGTGAACCCGCTGGCCCCCGCCGAGATGGTCATCGACCACTCGGTGATCATCGACGTATTCGGCCGCGAGGACGCCTTCCAGCGCAACGTCGAGATCGAATACCAGCGCAACGGCGAGCGCTACCAGTTCCTGCGCTGGGGCCAGACCGCCTTCGACGACTTCAAGGTCGTGCCGCCGAGCACCGGCATCGTGCACCAGGTCAACATCGAGCACCTCGCGCGCGTCGTCATGGTCCGCAACGGCCAGGCCTACCCCGACACCTGCGTCGGCACCGACTCGCACACCACCATGGTCAACGGCCTCGGCGTACTCGGCTGGGGCGTCGGCGGTATCGAGGCCGAGGCCGCCATGCTCGGCCAGCCGGTCTCCATGCTGATCCCGCGCGTGGTCGGCTTCAAGCTGACCGGTGAGATCCAGCCGGGCGTCACCGCCACCGACGTCGTGCTCACCGTCACCGATATGCTGCGCAAGCACGGTGTGGTCGGCAAGTTCGTCGAGTTCTACGGCAAGGGCGTCGCCGAGGTGCCGCTGGCCAACCGCGCGACCCTGGGCAATATGAGCCCCGAATTCGGTTCCACCGCCGCGATTTTCCCGATCGACGAGGTCACCGTCGAATACCTGAAGCTCACCGGCCGCAGCGATGAGCAGGTCGCGCTGGTCGAGGCGTACGCCAAGGAACAGGGCCTGTGGCACGACGCCGACAAGGAGCCCGCCTACTCGGAGTACCTGGAGCTCGACCTGAGCACCGTGGTGCCCTCGATCGCGGGCCCGAAGCGTCCGCAGGACCGGATCCTGTTGTCGGAGAGCAAGATCGCCTTCCGCAAGGACATCCACAACTACACCAACGATCCGGAGGCCACGCCGCACTCGCACCTGGACGAGGCCATCGAGGAATCGTTCCCGGCCAGCGATCCGGCCGCACTGGCCTTCGCCGACGACGACGCCGTGCTGCCGACCGCCGCGAACGGCAGCACCGGCCGCCCGTCCAAGCCGGTCAAGGTGTCGACCGAGGAGTACGGCGACTTCATCCTCGACCACGGCGCTGTCGTGGTCGCCTCCATCACCTCCTGCACCAACACCTCCAACCCGTCGGTCATGATCGGCGCGGCCCTGCTCGCCCGCAACGCGGTTGAGAAGGGTCTGACCCGCAAGCCGTGGGTGAAGACCTCGATGGCGCCGGGTTCGCAGGTCGTCAACGGCTACTACGAGAAGGCCGGCCTGTGGCCGTACCTGGACAAGCTGGGCTTCAACCTGGTCGCGTTCGGCTGTGCCACCTGCATCGGCAACACCGGTCCGCTGCCGGAGGAGATCTCCAAGGCGGTCAACGACAATGATCTGACCGTCACCGCGGTGCTGTCCGGCAACCGCAACTTCGAGGGCCGCATCTCCCCCGACGTGAAGATGAACTACCTGGCGTCGCCGCCGCTGGTCATCGCGTACGCGCTGGCCGGAACGATGGACTTCGACTTCGAGCACGACGCGCTCGGCAAGGACACGAACGGCAACGACGTCTTCCTGCGCGACATCTGGCCGTCGCCGCAGGAGATCCAAGACACCATCGACCGGGTCATCTCCCGCGATATGTTCCTCGAGGACTACAAGGACGTCTTCAAGGGCGACGAGCGCTGGCGTTCGCTGCCCACCCCGGAGGGCAAGACCTTCGAATGGGCCGAGGAGTCGACCTACGTCCGCAAGCCCCCGTACTTCGAGGGCATGCCGCAGACCCCGACGCCGGTCACCGATATCAAGGGTGCGCGCGTGCTGGCGCTGCTCGGCGATTCGGTCACCACCGACCACATCTCCCCGGCGGGCAACATCAAGCCGGGCACCCCGGCCGCGCAGTACCTGGAGGCCAACGGCGTCGAGCGCAAGGACTACAACTCCTACGGCTCGCGTCGGGGCAATCACGAGGTGATGATCCGCGGCACCTTCGCCAACATCCGGCTGCGCAACCAGCTGCTCGACGACGTCTCGGGTGGTTACACCCGCGACTTCACCCAGGACGGCGGCCCGCAGGCGTTCATCTACGACGCCGCGCAGAACTACCAGGCCGCGGGCATCCCGCTGGTGGTGCTCGGCGGTAAGGAGTACGGCTCGGGTTCCTCGCGCGACTGGGCGGCGAAGGGCACCAGCCTGCTCGGCGTCAAGGCCGTGATCACCGAATCGTTCGAGCGCATCCACCGCTCGAACCTGATCGGTATGGGCGTCATCCCGCTGCAGTTCCCGGCCGGCGAGTCGGCCGCGTCGCTGAAGCTGGACGGCACCGAGACCTTCGATATCGAGGGCATCACCAAGCTGAACGAGGGTGTGACTCCGAAGACGTTGAAGGTCACCGCCACCAAGGAAAACGGTGAACGGGTCGAGTTCGACGCGGTGGTCCGGATCGACACCCCCGGTGAGGCCGACTACTACCGCAACGGCGGCATCCTGCAGTACGTGCTGCGCAACATGATCAAGGCGTAATAGCCTGGACAGCGAAAGGTGCGCTTCCCCGTCGCCCGGGCGAAAGCCCGGGCCCGGCAAGGGATTCCGGCGTCGTCCGGATGACGGGGCAGCGCACCCCTTCGTATGCGGCACCGGAACGGAAACGGAGGCTTGATTGCCCAAGGTCAGTGACGACCACCTGGCGGCCCGGCGCAGCCAGATCCTCGACGGGGCGCGCAGCTGCTTCGCCGAGTACGGCTACGACGGCGCGACGGTGCGGCGGCTCGAGGAGGCCACCGGGTTGTCCCGCGGCGCGATCTTCCACCACTTCCGGGACAAGGACGCGCTGTTCCTGGCGCTGGCCCAGGAGGACGCGGATCGGATGGCCGACGTCGCGGCCAACCAGGGCCTGGTGCAGGTGATGCGGGACATGCTCGCGGATCCGGCCCAATTCAACTGGCTCGGAACGCGTTTGGAGATCGCGCGGCGGCTGCGCACCGATCCGGAATTCCGGGCCAACTGGGAGCAGCGGTCCGAGGAGGTCACCGCGGCGACGCTGGCCCGCCTGGAGCGCCGCAAGGCCGAGGGCGCGCTGCGCGACGACGTGCCCACCGATGTGCTGCTCGGCTACCTCGACCTGGTGCTCGACGGGTTGATCGCCCGGATCGCTTCCGGGCACACCAACGAAAACCTCTCCGCCGTATTGGATCTCGTGGAGGCCTCGGTCCGGCGCAAACCGTAGGCTCAGCCGCAGCAGAGACCGAGGCCGCCGGTCGGCGCTGCCGTGTATTCCTGTGCGGCGGTTTCGGTTTCGCGAAGCATCCGCTCGCGGTCCCGGGAGTCCAGGTAGTGGCCGCGGGTGATGACGGCGTGGATGGCGCGGGTGTTGCCGATCGCGGTGAGCGGATTCGCGTCGAGGACCACCAGATCGGCCTGTTTACCCGGTTCCACGGTGCCGGACACCTTTTCCAGGCCGAGGCAGCGGGCCGCGTCCCGGGTGGCGGCCTGCAATGCGCGCATCGGCGAGAACCCGGCCCGCACAAGCCATTCCAGTTCCTCATGTAGTGCGATGCCCGGGAAGACGTACGGGTTGCTGGTGTCGGTGCCCGCGACGATATCGACACCGGCCTGATACATCGCGCCGAGCAGTTCCAGTCGCGAATCGAAATTGCGTTGGCGTATCGCGATTTCGGCCGGTTCGACGGCTCGCCCGACGGGATTGGCGGTCCACGCCTTCGTGATATCCGTCGGCAGATAGCGCAGATATTCCTGTCCGCCCGCATTGCTCGGGTCGCCGTCCCGTACCCGGCGCAACACGGTGATGGTCGGGCACTGCCAGGCGCCGCGCTCCTTCAGCAGTGCGAACAGTTCCGCCGCCCGCTGCGGGCTGTAGCTGTCGGCGGCCGTGCGCTCCAAGTGGAGGCCGCGCTCGAGCCATTCCTGCCCGAAGTCGGGACCCGAGGCCATGGCCTCGATTTCGGCGTACAGCTCGTCGCGCCGGGCCGAGGTGGTGAGCTGCATGCCGTACATGTGCTCGACGGTGTACTGCCCGAGCCGGACCGCCTCGTCCACCGGAATACGGCTCGGCACATGGCCGCCGAATCTGATCCCGATCCTGCTCGCCTCGTCGGCGATGGCCGTGAAGCTCTCCCTGGTGAGCAGCGAATAGACCTTCACGAAGTCGTAGCCGTCGGCGCGGGTGCGCCGCACCTCGGCGCGCGCCTCGGCCTCGGTGCCGACCACCGCGGAGTCGGGCCAGATACCCGGCCTGCCGTCGATGATGTTGCCCGCGGTCACGATTCGCGGGCCGAGCGTCTCGCCGCGTTCGATGCGTTCGCGCAGCGCGAGGGTTTCCGGCGCGCCCCACATTTCCCGGATCCCGGTGACGCCGTGCACGAGATGCATCGGCGGGAAGATCTTGTCGGCCTGCGCACCGTGGGTGTGCATATCCCACAGGCCGGGGATGACGTATTTGCCGGGCAGTTCGAGCACCCGGACCGGTTGCGGCAGCGGCGCATCCGGAAAGCGGCCGACCGCGAGGATGCGATCGCCCGCCAGCACCACCGTCGCGTCGGGCAGCGGCGCCGCGCCCGTGCCGTCGATGACGGTCACCTTGGTCAGCACCGTGACCGGAGCCGAATCATCCGCTGCCGCAGCGGTCGCCCGCGTCCCGAGCCCGCCCGAGATCGCGCCGACCGTACCCGCCGCCAACCATCCGAGGAGTTCGCGCCGGGCCAGTCCGCCTATATCCCCACTGTTCGTCCGTACCACTCCACCGAACGTACCGTCCGGGTCGGCGAATGCCGAGCGATTTCTCGCGCGGGCAGCGGGAAATCCGTTGCCGGAAAGGGTCTCTCGTCAGTAGTTGGCGTTCAGGTAGTCGGCGGCATGCGTGGTCCACAACACATTGGTGCCCGGCATGGTGTGCCCGGAGTACAGCACATGCTGTCCGTCCGGCCACGGCGTGAGATAACCGAGCAGCCCGCGCATCGCGTCGGCGTAGCGGTCCAGATTCGAGATCGGGTCGCGCAGCAGCCATTCGAGCAATTCATGGAAGATCAGCGGCGTCAGGTTGCCGATCCTGGCCCCCTCCAGGAAGGAGAACGGCGAGATGCCGACGTCGATGAAGCGCAGCGGCGAATCGGCGGGCGATGCGGTGATGATATCGCCGGGGTTGGCGTATTCGCGGACGTCCACCGTCGGCGGCCAGACACCGCGCTGTCCATGCAGGCCGTAAGTGTTCGGCGGGCAAAGGTTTTCAACCGACTGCCCGGCCCGGCGGAGCGGATTGGCGATATTCACCGCGAAGGCGATCTCCAGCGGCGACCCGTCGGAATTGGTGTAGATCCCGGCGGCGACACCCTCCAATATCCCGCTCACGCAGAGACCGCCGAGCGAATAGCTCAGCAGCCCACAGACATTCGGCGAATCCCGGATCGCATCGACGGCGGCCGCGATCCCCAGCCGCACCGATGTGTCCAGCGACGGCCCCCACAGATCCGGCGTCGCCCCGATCGAGGCGGGCCAATCCGGCTCGAAACAGTGGAAACTGTCCGGGTCGAGCAGTTTCGCCACGTCCCGCAGCATGCCCGTCGGCGTGCCGTTGGGATTCCGCGGCTCCCCGGTCCCGCGCAACGTAATGATGTCGATCATGTCTTCCCCTCACGCACCGAAGCCTTCGGCGCCCCACGCTGAAGATATGACGGTTATCGCTCGGGAACCCGAGTAGTTAACTACTTCATGCCGGCCGGTTCACTGACCGAACCAGCGTTCATCACGATAGCGGCGGGATGGCCCGCCGCGAACCCCGGGGTGATCGTTCGCGGCGGGCGACACCTCCTTTCCTCGCGCCACCCGCGCACCGGCCTCTCGAGTCCGGTGGCGGGCAGTCGATTTCGTCAGCGCTGATTCGGCTTGTGGCCGTGGTTGGCCTTCTTCTTGCGGCCTGCGCGTTTTTTGCTGGCCCGTTTGGACACAGGTACTCCGTTTCTGTTCAAGCGGCGAGCTGGTTGGTCCAGGACGCCAGTCGGGTTCTGGCGCGCGAATTGCCCACCAGCGCAGCGGGTTCGGCTTGTTCCGCGCCGACGTAGTAGCCGCCGCTGACGACCGGTGTCGCCGGGGCGCTCAGCGTGGCGAGCAGGGCGGCGGCGGTGTCCAGCGGCGCGGTGGCGTGGCTGCGGACCTGCGGCATGTCGATCTCGAAATCGGCGGGGTGCACGTTCACGACGGTGAGTCCGGCGGGTCCGGTCTCGGCGAGCGAGCGGCCGAACATGGTCAGGGCCAGCTTCGATTGCGCGTAGACCGAGAGCTGGGTGTAGATGCCGCGGTTGCGGTCCAGATCCGTGTAGTCGATATTGCCCCCGGTGTGCAGCTTGGACGTCACATTGAGCACGCGGCCGCGGGATTCGGCGATCAGTTCCGCCAAGGCCATCGTCAGTCGTTGCGGCGCAAGGTAATTCACCTGGAAGGTCAGCTCGTGACCGTCCGCGGTGTGCGATTTGCGCTGCGGCGCCGCGATCGCCGCGGCGTTGATCAGCGCGTCGAGGCGCGGCAGCACGGCCGCCAACTCCCGGCCGAGCTGACCGACCTCGGCGAGGACCCGGAAGTCCGCGTCCACCGGGCGGATCCGGTCGGCGGGCGCCCCGGCGTGAACCAGGCGCTCGACGGATTCGTCGGCGCGCTCCTTGTCCTGCGCATGCGCGAGCACGGTGGCGCCGTCCGTCGCCAGGCGCAGCGCCGTCGCGTAACCGAGCCGTTCGTCGACGCCGGTCACCAGCACGACCCTGGCAGCGGACGAGAATTCGGACATAGCTCTCCTATCGAATGATGGTGTGCGGCAGAAAGATAGAGACGCGCACCTACGGAATCGCAACGAAAATCGCGAGTGGACAACGAAAGTCGCGCTGCACGCGACCTTCAGTGGAACCGCCGAACCGCGCCTGATGGACGCGGCGGCATCGCCGTTACCGGATCCGGCTCGGCCGAAGCGAATTCGGCGGTGAGCTCAGCGGGACGGCGTGAAAATGACCGAACGACTAGCCGCGACTCGGCGGTTCGTCCTCACTCCCGAAGCCGACCAGCTCCAGGGCGGATGGCGGCACGGCCGCGGCTCGGGCAACACCGGACCGCCCGCGCACGGCGCGGCGGACTCCGAGGGTTGCGGTCATGTCTCGATCAAATCCGATTCGATACACCGGCGGCAAGCCATCCGCGACCGGATTGACGAATCCTTAGCGCCGCACCGTCATTCGGATTCGAGGCTGGTGAGCAGCAGCCGCACGATGCGGTCGAGTTCGCGCCGGTCCTCGGCGGAAAGTACGGCGAGCAAACGGGTTTCGTTCGCGGCGTGCGCGGTGACGGCCCGGTCGATCAGCTCGCGCCCCGCCTCGGTGAGCGCGACCCGGACGGCGCGCCGGTCGGCGGTGTCGGTGATCCGCCGCACCAGACCCGCGGATTCCAACCGGTCCAGTCGCCCGGTCATGCCCGCGCGCGACAGCATGAGGGTGCCGGCGAGTACCGACGGGTTCAGCTCGTATGGCGTACCGGCTCGCCGCAACGCCGCGAGCACATCGAATTCGCCGCGCTGCAGGCCGTGCGCGGTGAAGACGGCCTCGATCTCCCGCAGCGCGATCGCCTGCAACCGTCCGAGCCGTCCGGCGATGCCCATCGCCTCCAGCTCGAGATCGGGCCGCTCCCGTGCCCACTGCGCCAGGATCGCGTCCACCACATCCTCAGCCATGGACAGGATTCTATTCGATGGTTTATAGTTCGCTAGCGAATTATCAAGTAGCGAACTACTGGAGGACGATATGACCACCGCACGCATCCCCGCCGCGATCCGCCGGGCCGAGGACGCCGAGATCCACACCACCCCGGGAGTGCGGATGCGGCTGCTGATCGATGCGGCCGAGGCCGGCGGGGCGGTGAGCACGCTGGAGGTGACGATGGACCGGGGCGCCGACGGCGCGACGCCGCACTACCACACAAAATCCGACGAGCTGTTCTATGTCGCCGACGGCGAACTACAGGTGCTCACCGGCGAGGAGATCGTCACGGTCGGCGCGGGTGGCGCGATCGTGGTGCCCAAATTCATGCCGCACGCCTTCGGCGCCGCACCCGACAGCCCCGCGCGCATCCTCATCGCGCTGATGCCCCCGGTCGAACGCTTCGGGTATTTCCGCCTCCTGGAGCGATTCGTCAACGGCGAGGCCACACTGGCCGACCTCGGGGCGCATCAGGAGGAATACGACAACTACTTCGTGGATTCGCCGCGGTGGTGGGCCGAGCGCAATGCCAACCGCCGGTGAATGTGGTCCAGATATCAGCCCTGAACAGGAACAACCCGCGTGCGGGCGGGAGTTGATCGAGATATGACCTATTCCGTCCCAGTCACCGTCCGCGGCTACGAGCTCGACACCCAGGGCCACCTGAATCAGGCGGTATACCTGCAGTACGCCGAGCACGCCCGCTGGGAATGGCTGCGGGCGGCGGGTCTGCCCCAGGACAAACTGCTGGCCACCGGCGTCGGCCCGATCGTCCTGGAGAACAACATCAAGTACCGCCACGAACTGCGTGGTGGCGACGAGGTCACCATCACCTGCGAATTCGTTTGGGCCAGAAACAAAACCTTCGGTATGCGCCACGAGGTGCGCAAGCTCGACGGCACCATCGCCGCGGAGATCACGGTCACCGGCGGCCTGCTCGACCTCACCGCGCGCAAACTGGTGCCGAATCCGGGCGAGCGACTGCGCGCGCTCGCCGAGCGCCCGGACCTTCTCGGCACCGAGAAGGATTAGCACGCGCGCATTTGCAAAACCGCCAATCGTCGGCAATAACCCGCCAGCCTTCCCGATCGGAAGTAGCTGAGCGATTGCGGCCACAAGGTTTCCTGGTCATCGAAAATCTTTCGGCGCTAGGGCATCCCGCGCCCAAATCCGGTTTGCCGAACCCGGTGAAATCTCGTGATCCGAACCGAACGGGCCGACCTGCGCGCTATGATCCACATCACGCTCGGGGGTCCTGGCAAATCGCGAGCAGATCGGAGTCAGATATGACCGACGCCATCCACTTCTCCGGTGCGGCGCTGCCCGAGGGACGGCAGTCGGGGTGGGCGAATACCGACCGCGTGCCTCCGCTCCAGGGTCTACTGGTCGCGGAGTCCGACCGCGAGATCACGGTCCGGGTCGCCGAGGGCACCTGGACCTTCCGCCGATCCGATGTGCTCCGGATGCGTGACGGCGCAGCCGGATCCGGCGCGGCGAGCGAGGGCCGCCCGGTCATGATCGATATCAGAGCGGGCGCCACCGCCGATTTCACCAGGCGGCTGCGCATCGACCTGATCGACCGGCCGCTCACCATCGCCGACGAACCGTCCGAGGCGCTGGGCGACGAACTGCTGCAACAACTCACGCAGTCGTGGGCCGATCGGCTTCGCCTGCCCGACAAGCCCGGCGCCGGCGGTGCGACCTTCACCTATTGCCAGACGAGGTCGGCGGCGGGCAGCGACGACGGCATCAACTGCGACAGCCTGGACTGAGTGGGTTCTCCCATGTCGGCACGCCGGACGGGTTCGGTCCTGATCGTGTCCGAGTCGGATGATCTGCACGCCTCCGCGATGGCGGCGACGCTACGAGAACATCACGGGCTCAGCCCGATTCACCTCGACCTGCGCGACTTCCCAAGGGAGTCCGGCAGTTTCCGGCTCGACCGGCTCGGCACCGCCCGATCCCTTTCGCACGTAATCGGACTCGACGATGTCGGCGCCGTGTGGTGGCGCCGCCCGCACCCCTGTGTGGTGCCCGCCGGCGTGCGCGCCGCCGACGACGCCTACCGCCAAGCCGAATGTGACGCGTTCATCCAGGGCCTCGTCTGGTCCATTCCGGCGCTGTGGGTCAACGATCCCGGCGCCGATCGCACCGCGGGCCGCAAGATCGTGCAGTTGGAGACCGCGCGCCGAGCCGGCTTCGCCATCCCGGAGACGCTGATCACCAACGATCCCGACGAGGCCCGCAGTTTCGTCGAATCCCGGCCCGGCCCAGTGGTTTACAAGCGCACCGGAACCAGCCGCGCCGAATTCGCCGAGACCAGGATCATCACCGCGGCCGACTACCCGAGGTTGGCGGGCATCCGCTCCGCGCCGACGACCTTCCAGGACTACGTCGAGGCCGACTGCGATCTGCGCGTGGTTTGGGTGGACGGCGTCGAATGGACCGTACGCATCGACTCGCAGGCCGGTGTCGGCCGGGTGGACTCCCGGCTGGACACCTCCGTCGAATTCGCACCCGACCAGCTGCCCGCCTCGGTGAGCAAATCGCTTGCCACGTTGATGGGCGCGCTCGGATTGTCCTTCGGCGTCTTGGACATTCGGCTCGGCGCCGACGGCGAGTACTACTTCCTGGAGGTCAACCCGCAGGGGCAGTTCGCCTATCTGGAGATCAAGACCGGGCTGCCGATCTTCCGCAGCCTGGCAGGCCTCCTGGTGCACGGTGACGGGATGGTCACCGAACAGCCGTGAACCCGCGGTAGCGCGACGGGCGCCGGCGCACGATCCGAATGACCGAACCTATTGGCTCTTACGGCGATTCGCCCCACCACGGCTGCGGAGCTGCACATGCGACTCCACCAGCACGTTGTGGATGAAACCGTACGAGCGACCGGTCGCCCGTGCCAGCGAGCGGATGCTCGCCCCCGCTTCGTACTGCTTCTTCAGCTGGGATTGCAAGCGGTCCCGTGACTTACCGGTGACGCGCGTCCCCTTACCCAATGTGGCCTTGCCTGATGTGGGCCTGTCGCTCATGGCTATCCTCCGAGTCGCCGAGCAGCGTCTTTCCAGGCTAAGTTCTCCGCACTCCGTGATCAACGGGTCAGTGTGATGAAACTCACGCACGCCGAAGAAGTTCCGGAATTTCGAGGGCCGTGAACCCTAAGTTGCCAGTTGTTGAACGACGCGCACCGGAACTCAGGCCAACTGGATCAGCTCGAGGTACTCGGCCGACCAATGATCTTCGGTGCCGTCGGGCAGCAGGATGACCCGCTCCGGATTCAACGCCTCGGCCGCACCCGGGTCGTGGGTCACCAGCACGACGGCGCCGGTGTAACTGCGCAGCGCGTCGAGGACCTGTTCGCGGGAGACCGGATCGAGGTTGTTGGTCGGCTCGTCGAGCAGCAGCACGTTGGCCGCCGACGACACCAGGCCCGCCAGCGCGAGCCTGGTCTTCTCACCGCCGGACAGCGTGCCCGCAGGCTGGTCCAGCTGCGGGCCGGAGAACATGAACGCGCCGAGCAGACCGCGCAGGTCCTGCTCACCCGCATCGGGTGCGGCGTGCCGAATGTTCTCCCACACCGACGCCGCATCGTCGAGGGTGTCGTGCTCCTGCGCGAAGTAGCCGATCTTCAGGCCGTGCCCGGGCACCAGACCGCCCGCCGTCGGCTGTTCGACACCCGCGAGCAGGCGCAGCAGCGTGGTCTTGCCCGCGCCGTTGAGGCCGAGCACCACTACGCGGCTGCCGCGGTCGATGGCCAGGTCCACGCCGGTGAAGATCTCCAGCGAGCCGTAGACCTTGGTCAGGTTCTCGGCCATCAGCGGCGTCTTGCCGCAGGCCGCGGGCTCCGGGAACTTGATCCTGGCCACCTTGTCGGCGACGCGCACGTCGTCGAGCTCGTTGAGCAGTCGCTCGGCCCGCTTGACCATATTCTGTGCCGCAACGGCTTTCGTCGCCTTGGCGCCGAGCTTCGCGGCCTGGGCCTTCAGCGCCGACGCCTTCTTCTCGGCATTGGCGCGTTCGCGGCGACGGCGCTGTTCGTCGGTGGCGCGGGCGTCGAGGTATTTCTTCCAGCCCATGTTGTAGACGTCGGCCTCGCCGCGCACCGCGTCCAGGAACCACACCTTGTTCACCACCGCGTCGAGCAGCTCGACGTCGTGGCTGATGACAATCAGCCCGCCGTCGTGGCTCTGCAGGAAGCCGCGCAGCCAGGTGATGGAGTCGGCGTCCAGGTGGTTGGTCGGCTCGTCGAGCAGCAGGATGCGATCGGAGCGGCCGCCGCTGCCGTCGGAGGCGGAGAACAGGATGCGCGCCAACTCGATTCGGCGGCGCTGACCGCCGGAGAGGGTGCGCAGCGCCTGGCCGAGCACCCGATCCGGTAGGCCGAGGCTGTGGCAGATCCGGGCGGCCTCGCTCTCGGCGACGTAGCCGCCGAGAGCCGAGAAGCGTTCCTCGAGGCGGCCGTACTTGCGGACCGCCTTCTCCCGCTCGTTCTCGTCGGCCACCTCGGCCATCAGCGCCTGCTGCTTTTCCATATCCCGGATCAGCGTGTCGAGGCCGCGCGCCGAGAGCACCCGGTCGCGGGCGAGCACGTCGAGGTTGCCCTCGCGCGGATCCTGTGGGAGATAACCGATTTCGCTCGACCGCAGGATGGTGCCCGCATACGGTTCGCCCTCGCCCGCGAGTATCCGCAGCGTGGTGGTCTTACCGGCGCCGTTGCGCCCGACCAGTCCGATCCGGTCGCCTGCCTGCACCCGCAGCGCAGGCCCCGGGGCCGACAGCAGGGTGCGGACTCCGGCCCGGACCTCCAGGTCGGTCGCGGTGATCACAGATGACTCCTCACTCCGGATGCGGTGCTGATCGGTTGCTGATCGATTGTGCGTCTCGCTACGCACAAGAACTACCGATTTTACCCGTCCGCCGGTATCCCCCCGAACGCCGCGAGGTGTGACCGCGGTAACCCGAATCCGAACGGGCGACGCCGGAATCGACATCGATCGCGCGGTCCGCGAACGCGGGTTGACCGAGACGCGCCCCCGAGACTGAAGTAGCGTGCCTGCACATGAGTACCGATCTGTTGGGCAAGGGTGCGCTGGTCTCCGGGGCCAGCCGGGGCATCGGCAAGGCGATCGCGGCCGAACTGCTGCGCCGCGGGGCGAATGTGCTGATCACCGCGCGCAAGCCGGAACCGCTCGAACAGGCCGCCGCGGAACTGCGGGAGCTCGGCCATCAGGGTGCGGTCGTCGCGCTGGCGGGCAATTCCGGTGATGCCGACAGCAGGGCGGCGGCCGTCGGCCGGGCGGTATCCGAATTCGGTTCGCTCGACATCCTGATCAACAACACCGGCATCAACCCGGTGTACGGGCCGCTCATGGAGGCCGACCTGAGCGCGGTCCGCAAGATCTTCGACGTGAATGTCGTTGCGGCGCTTGGTTATATCCAAGAGGCGTACAAGGCGTGGATGCGGGACAACGGCGGCGCGATCGTGAACGTCGCCAGCGTCACCGGCCTGCGCTCCACCGGGGTGATCGGGGCATACGGTTCGTCCAAGGCGGCGCTCATCCGGCTCACCGAGGAGCTGGCCTGGGAACTCGGGCCGGGCATCCGGGTGAACGCGGTGGCGCCGGGCCTGGTCAAGACCAAATTCGCGGGCGCGCTGTACTCGGCCGACGAGGAGCGGGTGGTGAGCAACTATCCGATGGGACGGCTCGGCACCCCCGAGGACGTCGCCGGACTGGTCGGCTTCCTGGTCTCCGATGCGGCGGCGTGGCTCACCGGCGAGACGATCCGGGTGGACGGCGGACTGCTCGCGACCGGCGGCATCTAACGCCAGATCAGCGCGGCCAGCGTATCGGCGTTGCGGTAGTGCAGGTACTTCTGCACCATCGATGGGTCGACGGCGCCGGTCGCGGTGGCGAAGGTGACGACGACGAACTCCTTGCGGCTGCCATCCTTCCACTTGCCCGTGGTGAAGTGCTCGATATAGGTGCCCTTGCGCAGGCTGAGGTCCTTGTCGGTGTACTTGCCGACCGCGGCGGCGGCCTCGGCCTCGTCACCCATGCCGAGAATGAACTGGGTGAGCATCAGCCCGCCGTTCTCCGCCTTGTACACCAGCTCGGCGGCGTACTGGCAGCCCAGCGCGGTGAGCTTGCCCTGTTTCTCGATCGGGTGGCAGTCGGCGTAGTCGCGGCCGTCCACCCAGTCGGCGTGCAGGGTGACGTCGTCGTATTTGAAATCCCAGTCCTTGTTGCCGTATTCGGTGTAGCTGAGGTGTCCAGCGGACGGTTTGCCCGGTGCGGCGGTGATGGCGGGCGGCTTCGAGATGGTCGGCGCGGCGGCCGTGGTGGTGTCGGCCGCCGAGGTGTCGCTGTCGTTCCGATCGGACAGGGCGAAGAAGCCGATCGCGACACCGAGCGCCGCCACCACGAGCACCGCGACGGCGACGAGTGCGCCGGTGTAGGACTTGCGCGGCGGGGCGGGATATATGGGCGCGGCCTGGTATGCCGGATTCCCTTCGGACTGTGGTTGATCCGATGGTTGCTGCCAGGCCTGCTGCGCCCAGGACTGCGGATTCGGCTGCTCCGGGGCCGGAGGCTGTTGCAAGGTCGGCGGGGTTGGCTGGCCTTGCGCCGGGGACTGCTGCCAACCCTGCGCAATCGGCTGCCCTTGCGCCGGAGACTGCCAGCCCTGCGGAGTGGACTGCCCTTGCGCCGGAGACTGCCAGCCCTGCGGAGTGGACTGCCCTTGCGCCGGAGACTGCCAGCCCTGCGGAGTGGGCTGCCCTTGTGTCGGAGACGGCTGCCAGGTCGACGGAGTCGGCTGGTCTTGCGACGAAGGCTGCTGCCAGCCCTGCGCGGTCGGCTGACCTTGCGCCGGGGACTGCTGCCAGCCCTGCGCGGTCGGCTGACCTTGCGCCGAGGACTGCTGCCAGCCCTGCGCGGTCGGCTGCCCCTGCGCCGGAGACTGTCCGCCCTGCGGAGTCGACGCATCGGACGGCTGCGCCGAGTGCGCGGGCTGATCCCACCAGTTCAGGACCTCATCCTGCGGCTGCTGCGGTTCGTTGCCGTGCGTCACTCGTCTACCACCTTTCGCGCCCGACGGCGGGGCGCACTCCCCACGGGCGCGCCGTCGGGCTACCACGGTACCGGGCGGCCGGTACCTGCGCGGACCGCGCTCAGTAGGCTCCCGGATTCGAACGAAGGGAACGATGCGATGCGCGCCGACATCGTGGTCTGCGGCCTCGGCCCGGCCGGCCGGGCGCTGGCACACCGCTGCCTGACCCGAGGCCTTTCGGTGCTCGCGATCGACCCGCACCCGGATCGCGCCTGGACCGCCACCTACGCCGGATGGCAGGACGAACTGCCGAGCTGGCTGGCACCCGAGGCGATCGCGGCGACGGTCCGGCAGCCGATCGCGTGGGCGCTGCGCGAACACCGCTTGCACCGGCCCTACGTCGTCCTGGACACCGCCCGGCTGCGCGAATCGCTGCCGCTCGACGGTGCCCGGGTGCTCGCCGACCGCGCGGTCGAATTGGGTCCGCGCACCGCGACGCTCGCCTCCGGCCGCACCATCACCGCGGCCCGGGTGATCGACGCGCGCGGCATCGCCCGCTCCCCCGCGCTGGCCGAGCAGACCGCGTACGGCGTGATCGTCGACGCCGCACGCGCCGCCGGTATCGCGCCGCTGTTCATGGATTGGCGCCCCGACAACGGCGCGGAACCCGGTGCGCCGCCGTCCTTTCTGTACGCCGTGCCGCTCGGCGGCGGATCGATGCTGCTGGAGGAGACGTGTCTGGCCGGGCGACCCGCCATCGATACCGGCGTGCTGCGCGATCGTCTGCATCGTCGATTGCGTTGCCGCGCAATCGCGCTCACCGATACCGACCCCGTCGAACGGGCGCGCTTTCCGCTGGAGGGCGGCGGGCCGGGACGGCGGAGATTCGGCGCCGCGGGCGGATTCACCCATCCCGCAACGGGTTACAGCGTCGCCGCCGCGCTGGCCGCCGCCGATGCGGTCGCGGCGGGCGGCGCGCCGACGCCGGTTTCCGCGCGCGCGGTGCACGCCCTGCGCAAGGCCGGGCTGCGCGCGCTGCTCGCGCTGCCGCCCGCCGAAATCCCGGATTTCTTCGAGGCCTTTTTCACGCTGCCGGATTCGCTGCAACGCGCCTATCTTTCCGGCCGCACCGATCCGCGCGGCACGGTCGCGGCGATGAACGCGCTCTTCGCCGCCGTACCCGCGCGGCTGCGGCGCCGGATCGCGGTGGCGACAATTTTCCGATGAACCGCGACACTCGGACGTCCATTCGCTCGCGCATTCGAATGGGTTCGGCCATGATTGAGGAATGGCACGAGCTATTTGGAAGGGCTCGATTGCATTCGGGCTGGTAAACGTCCCGGTCAAGGTGTACACGGCGACCGAGGACCACGACATCCGGTTCCACCAGGTGCATGCCAAGGACGGCGGACGGATCAAATACGACCGGGTGTGCACGGTCTGCGGAAAGTCGGTACAGTTCGCCGATATCGATAAGGCGTACGAGTCACCGGAGGGCGACAAGGTCATCCTCACCGACGAGGATTTCGCCAAACTGCCCGCCGCCGAGAAACATGAGATTCCGGTGCTGCAGTTCGTGCCGTCGGACCAGATCGATCCGATCCTGTACGACAAGAGCTACTATCTGGAACCCGATTCGTCGACGCCGAAAGCCTATGTGCTGCTGGCGAAAACGCTGGAGCGCATCGACCGCACCGCGCTCGTGCATTTCACGTTGCGGCAGAAGACCCGGCTGGCCGCGCTGCGGGTGCGCGACGGCATGCTGGTGTTGCAGGCGCTGCTGTGGCCCGACGAGGTGCGCGCGGTCGAATTCGAATCCCTGGACGATGTGGCCGAGCCGCGCCCCCAGGAGATCAAGATGGCGGAGACCCTGGTGGACACCATGTCGGACGATTTCGATCCGGGCATATTCACCGACGAATATCAGATCGAGCTCAAACGCCTGCTCGACGAGGCGATCGCGAGCGGTACCGGCAAGGTGACCCGGCAGGAGGAGGCGGCGCCCGCGGAGATGGACGCCGAGGTGGTCGATCTGGTCGCGGCGCTGCAGCGCAGCCTGGAGGCCAGCGGGCGCCGGGCGGCCGCGAACGGCGGCGCGGCGGAGCCGGAGAAGAAGCCTGCCAAGAAGGCCGCGGCGAAGAAGGCCGCGGCGAGCAAGTCCGCCGCGAAGCCCGCGAAAAAGGCCGCCAAGAAGTCCGCGGCCCGCAAGGGGGCGTGACCGGAAGCACCCGGTTTACCCTGGCAAACTGGTCTGCCATGGACTCCGACATAGTTATCGTGCCGATGGGCCTGGGACACCTGCGACAGGTCCTGGATCTGGGGCACGAGGTCTTCGATATCAATGCCAAGCCGTACACCTCGTGGTCGCTGACCTCGGTGGCCGAGCACCTGGACAGCCCCGACAACGCGTGCTGGGTCGCGCTGGATTCGGATCGGGTGGTCGGTTTCGTCTTGGGATCGATGGAGTTCGAACTACGCGACGACTGGGCCTACCTGGAGTGGATCGCCGTCGCACCCGATATGCAGGGGCACGGCATCGCCCGCAGGCTGGTCGACGTCTGCTCCGAGGCGCTGTTCGCGCGCGGCGCGCGGCGCATCGTCACCGATGTGGAGTCGCACAATCGCGCGTCGGCGGCGCTGATGGAACGCAGCGGGTTCACCGCGGCGGCCACGGTGACGCTGTATGTGCGGCCGAATCCCGATGATCCGGAACCGGAGTCGGCGGAGACCCTGCCCGCGGTGCCGATCGGCACCAAGCGCGACCTGATCCGGCGCGGCCGGTTGGCGGGCGAGAAGCGCGGGGCGCGTTCGTAGTTCGCGAATTCGTGGTGGGAGTTGGGTCCGCTCAGTCCGGTGCTTGCGCGCGGACCCGCCCCTCTTCGAAGAACGCGAGCAGGTCGGCCACCGTGCCGAGTTCGTCGCGCGGCCGCAGCGCACCGAATGACGCGTTCCAGAACGCGCCGGTGCGCGGAGTCCACGGCCCGACGTACGCGTACGGTCTTGGATGCGCCGAATCTCCCGGTGACACACCGTAATTCACTTCGTCGGCGGTGACCGCCAGGTCGAAGTGCTCCGGCCACAGCACCGGCGTGGCCTCGGGCAGCAACCGCCGCAGGGCCGCATCGCCGATCCGGAACCAATCCTCCAGCACCGCAACCGATTCCGCATCCACCTTTACCTCGGCATCCAGGTCCATTTCGGTGGTGTCCTGATACACCCCCTCCGGCGGACCGGCCTGCACCCCTGCCAACGCCGCCAGCTCCCGATAGCTACCGCTCAGCGGCGCCCGCCCACCGTCCCAAACCAGCTCGGCTCCCCGCACCGAAACCGGCAACGTGACGCCCCCGAACCCACCCTCGACCACCCCGAGCCGAATGGTCCCGAACTCCCGATGCTGTGGCCCCGCGATCACCAACTCCGCCACAGCATGCAGCGTTTCCCTGGTTTTCCTATACAGTGCGTCGTCCACACCGAGATCATCCCCGGTGTGGACGACGCCTGCACCTAATTCACCGACTGGTCCGGTTCACCCTCTTCGGGAACGGTGATGTCGAAACGCTGCAGGATGGCTTGGACACCGCGGTTCACGCCGGTCATCTCGCCCCGCAGGGACTCGATTCGTCCGTCGACCTGGTTGAACCGTCGATCGACCTCGTCGAACCTCTGATCGACCTCGCCACGCAGCTCGGTCATGTCGGCCTGGAGCCGTTTGAGTTTCTTCCTGAATTTGAGGATATCGGCCTCGTAAACGCCGCGGTCCTCCTTCCAAGTTTTGTGCTTATCCTCCAAAGTCTTCACACGCTCATCCAGCTGCGTCAAAGTCACCGTCATAAGGCCGCCTTTCGCATGCTTCTACGTCAACAGTTTTCTTGGCCAGCCCGGACCATGGGAGAAGTCCCCGTACATACATTTAAGAAAATCAGACGCGAGCCTCAGAGAGACACTGCGCCGACAAGGTTATCGAATCACGAAAAACCGGGCGTGATCGGAGCATAACAGCTCCTGCGGGGTCGCGCACTCGAAATTAGCAGACACCTCGATCAGACTGGCGCACAAGGGATCTCGGGCACCGACCATCACTCATCGTCGGCGGCGATCACGATGCCGAAGTGCTCGACTATCGCCTGCAACCCCCGCTCGAGGCGGGTCATGCCCTGCTTGATGTCCCAGGCGTCACGGTTCGCCTCCTCTTGAGCCGACTGCAGTCTCGAGATCGTGAATCTGTACTCGCCAACCCTGCGCTGCAGATCCCTGACCCGCATACGGATGTCACCTATATCGTCACGCTGGCCCTGCGAAAACTCAGGGTCGTCGCTCGCCTCATCGACCTTCTTAGCGATGCGGAGCGCGATTTCAGCTGCGAACAAACGTTTTTCGAGATCTTCGATCGTTACTGCCATGACTACCCCCTTACTAGTTGCGATTACACACAACACTTTAAGCACAACGACCGACCGCACATTTACCGAAACGTGATCTATGCGGCGACCCGGGTCGAAAGTTCCAAAAGATGAGCCGCGCGGGTTCCATTCGGACACAGACGATGTCGGACCCGTCCGTTAGCATCGGCGCGTGCTGGTGTTGAGTGGACGTGATGTCGAAGAGCTGCTCGATTTGGATCGACTGGTCGATGCGGTCGCGGCGGCGATGGCGGATTTGAGTGCGGGGCGGGTGTCGATGCCGGACCGGATCGGGGCGTTCGTCGACGCGCCGCGGACCGGAATATTGGATATGCCGGTGTATGTGCCGTCGACGAGATCGCTTGCGAGCAAACTGGTTTCGATATTTCCCGGGAATTCCGGGACGGAACTGCCGGTGCGGCAGGCGGTGATCGTGGCCTTCGATCCGGCCAACGGCGCGCCCGCGGCACTGATGGATGCGACATACCTCACCGCGGCGCGGACGGCGGCCTGTTCGGCGCTGTCGGCGAAACTGCTCGCCCGCGCGGATGCCACGACGCTCGCGGTACTCGGCACCGGGGCGCAGGCGCGGGAGCACATCAGGGCCGTCGCGCGGGTGCGGCCGATCGAGACGATCCGCGTCGCCGGGCGCAATCTCGCCGCGGCGCAGGCGCTGGCCCGCGAACTGGCCGATGAGGTCGGTGCCCGGATCACCGCGACCGACTCCTGGCAGGATGCGCTGCGCGACGCCGATATCGCCTGCGGCACAACCTATGCCGACGAGCCGGTGCTGCGCCGGGCCTGGATCGCGCCCGGCGCGCACCTCACCTCGATCGGTTACAACCCGCGCGGGCGCGAGATCGATGACGAAACCGTCGCCGAGGCCGCGCTCTTCGTCGAGGACCGGCATGCCGCGCTCACCGCGACCCCGCCCAATCTCGATATCGCCGAACCGATTTCGCGCGGCATCATCACCGCCGAGGATATCGCGGGCACGCTGGGCGAACTCGTCACGGGAAGCGTCGAGGGCCGCACCGGCGACGAGCAGATCACGCTCTACAAATCGGTGGGTGTCGCAGTGCAGGACGCGGCGGCGGCCACATTGGTGTTGGCCGCGGCCCGTGAACAGGGCCGCGGCCAACAGGTGGATCTCTGAGTTATTGCGCCGCAGCACAGTTCGGCTACCAAGCCCGAACTACTTGCGGAACTTACCCTCCAGCTCCTTCAACGTCGCCTGCAGATCATCGGGCGAATTCGTCTTGAAGTTGCCGTCGAAACCCTTCTCCGCCCGGATCGCCGCCTCGACCTCCGGATCGTGATACAGCTGAACGAGTTTCAGATATTTCGGGTTGTCCTTGTCGGCGGCGCGGGCGGCGAACACATTGATGTACTGCTTGAGGTCCGGCCGCTCCGGATCGTCGGTGTAGATGGTCTGGTCCTTACCCAAACCCGCTGGGCGCGCGAAGGTGTCGTCGACGAACGCGGCATCCGCGCTGTCCAGCGATGGCGCCGTCAGGGTCGGATCGATGGGAGTCAGCTTCACCTTCGACGCGCCGGTATCGACGTCCTCGATCTTGGAATCCCAAGTGGCGCCGCCCTTCAGCACGATCAGCCCGGCGGCGGCCAGGCTCAGCAGCGGCCGCACCTGGTTGGCCGGATTGTTGCTCAGGGTGATCTGGCCGCCCTTCGGGATGTCGGCGACCGTCTTGTGCTTCTTCGAGTACAACGTCAGCGGGAAGATCTCGGTGGCCCCGATCGGCACCAGCGTGTCGTTATTGCGCACGTTGTAATTGGCCAGGTAGCGCACGTGCTGGAATTTGTTGAGATCGATCTGCCCTTGGGACAGCGCGGGATTCGGCTGGTTGTAGTCGCTGAAGTTGGTGAAGGCGACGGTGATGCCCTGCTCGGCGGCCTTCTTCTTGAATACCCCCCAGTGCGGCAGTGCGAGATCGTTCACACCGATGCGCACCGTGTCGCCGGAGTGTTCCTTACCACAGGCCACGCCACCGGCGGTGAGGGCGAGCAGAAGGGGAATCGCCAGCATACGGCGCAGAATTCGCATTGGAGGCAAACTAGACGATCGTACAACTTTTGACCAGGGTTTCGCTCAGCACAATCGGAACTGTTGCCACCCGGATGCTCCGGCCGCTTGGATAACCGGGTTCAGAGGCGCGCCGGGCGGATCATCCGCCCGGCCGCCGCATGTTGCGACAAGTTTCGGGAGCACGAGTGAAATTCCATCGGGTACTGGCGATCCCGGTCCTGGTAGCTACCGCCGCCCTCACCATCACGGCGTGCGGTGCCAATGACAAGGCGTCTTCCGACACGGTAGTCCGCATCGGCACCACCGACAACGATCCCTCGTGGGACGTCTTCGAGCAGAAGGCCAAGGAGAAGGGTATCGCGGTCAAGATCACCCACTACTCCGACTACAAGCAGCCCAATGTCGCGGTCTCGCAGAAGCAGATCGACCTGAATCTGTTTCAGCACCTGCAGTTCCTCGGCTCGTACAACGTCGCGAACAACGACGATCTGACCCCGATCGGCTCCACCTACATCGTGCCGCTCGGCCTGTACTCGAAGAAGCACAAGGCGCTCGCCGAGATCCCGCAGGGCGGCGAGATCGCCGTCCCGAACGATCCGACCAACCAGGCCAGGGCGCTGTTCGTGCTGCAGGCCGCCGGTTTGGTGAAACTGTCCGGCACGCCGCGCCAGCCCTCCCCCGCCGATATCGACAAGGGCGCCTCCAAGGTGAAGGTCACCCCGGTCGACGCCGCGCAGACCGCGCTGTCGCTGGCCTCGGTGGACGGTTCGATCATCAACAACACCTTCCTGGACCGCTCCGGCATCGACCCGAATTCCGCGCTGTACAAGGATGATCCGAAGGATCCGAACGCCGAGCCATACATCAACGTCGTGGTGGCGCGGAAGGCGGACAAGGACAACCCGCGCTACCAGCAGATCGTCGACCTGTGGCACGACCCGGCCGTGCAGAAGGCGCACGCCGAGGCGACCAAGGGCACCGCGCTCGAGGTGAAGCGCCCGGCGGCCGATCTGGAGCAGATCCTGCAGCGGGTGCAGCAGCAGGCGCGTTCGGACAAGTGAGTACTGATAACCGACCTGCGGTCGAATTCCGTTCGGTCACCAAGGTTTTCGGTAAGGGCGCGGATCGCCATGTGGCGCTGGACAATATCGATCTGCGCATCGAGCGGGGCGAAATCTTCGGTGTGATCGGCTATTCCGGCGCGGGTAAGAGCACCCTTGTGCGGTTGATCAACGCGCTGGAGCGGCCGACCAGCGGCACCATCGAGGTCGCGGGCACACCCATCACCGGTGTCTCCGAGGCGAGCGTGCGGCGGCTGCGCCGGGATATCGGCATGGTGTTCCAGCAGTTCAACCTGTTCCGATCCCGCACGGCCGCGGGCAATATCGAATATCCGCTGAAGGTGGCGGGGTGGAAGCGAGCCGAGCGCAAGGCGCGGGTGGCCGAATTACTCGACTTCGTCGGCCTTTCCGACAAGGCGCGCAGCTATCCGGATCAGCTCTCCGGCGGGCAGAAGCAGCGGGTCGGCATCGCCCGCGCGCTGGCGACCAATCCGTCGCTGCTGCTCGCCGACGAGTCGACCTCGGCGCTGGACCCGGAGACCACCGGCGAGGTGCTGCGGCTGCTGAAGAAGATCAACGCCGAACTCGGCGTCACCATCGTGGTGATCACCCACGAGATGGATGTGATCCGCGCGGTGGCCGACCGGGTCGCGGTGCTCGCCGAGGGCCGGATCGTCGAATTGGCAAGCACATTCGAGGTTTTCGCGACTCCGCGGGCGACGCCGACACAGTCGTTCGTGGAAACCGTGCTGCACAACCGTCCGTCGGCGGCGGAGTTGGCCAGGCTCCGGGAACGGCACGGCGGCAGGCTGATCACCGTCGAGGTCGACGACCGGCGCGGTATCGGCGAGGCACTGGCGACGGCCACGCACGCCGGTGCGCGCTTCGAGGTGGTCTACGGCGGGGTCAGCACGTTGCAGGACAAGACATTCGGCAGCGTGACGCTGGCGTTGTACGGCCCGGACGACGCCGTCGAGAAGGTGATCGACCAGCTCGACCGCCAGGCCGTCGCCGGTGAACCGGCCGGGTCGTGAAAGGGGCTGCCATGCATCAGGATTGGGACAAACTGCGGCCGGTGCTGAACGAGTCGATCGGCACCACGATCTATTTGGTGCTGGTCACCTTCGTGGTCGGCGGATTGATCGGGCTGTTCCTCGGCACCGCCCTCTACACCACCCGCAAGGGCGGACTGTTGGCGAACGCGCCGATCAACCTGCTGCTCAACGTCGTGGTGAACGTGGTGCGGCCGATCCCGTTCATCATCCTGCTCGCCGCGCTGGGCCCGGTGACGCTGCAGGTGGTCGGGACCACGATCGGCAGGGACGCTGCGGTATTCGTCATGATCGTCGCGGCCTCGTTCGCCATGGCGCGGATCGTCGAGCAGAATCTGGTGACCGTCGATCCCGGTGTCATCGAGGCCGCTCGCGCGGTCGGCGCCGGGCCGCTGCGGATCATTTTCACGCTGTTGATCCCGGAGGCGTTGGGGCCGTTGATCCTCGGCTACACGTTCGTGGTGATCGGCATCGTCGACATGTCGGCGATGGCGGGCGCCGTCGGCGGCGGCGGACTCGGCGATTTCGCACTGACCTTCGGATATCAGCGATTCGACTGGCAGGTGACGTTCGTCGCGATGCTGATCATCATCGTCGGTGTACAGGTCGTGCAGTTCTTCGGCAACTGGCTTGCCCGAAAGGTGCTGCGCCGCTGAGTTTTCCGCACAACCAGAAAGGGCGCCGAGCAAATCGCTCGGCGCCCTTCGCGGTTCAGCCCGCGTTGTGCGTGCAGGCCGTCTGCAGGATGCTCGCCTGCACCGGGGCCGCGCTCAGCGAGGCCACCGGCGGACCGAAGGCGTCGATCGCGGCACGCTCGGCCTCGGCCTTGCTCGGCGCCGACCGGCCGATCATCGAGCCGTTCTTCACCGCGATCGAACCGCATCCGTCGACGAACCGGACGATGACGCTGCAGTGTCCGGACACGCAGCGCCCCAACGCCGAAGCGTCCGATTCTTCCCAGCTCGGGTAGTCGGTGGCCCAGATGGTGTGCGCCTTGCCGTCGACCACCTCGACGGCCATCGATCCGTAGTACCTACCGTCGGGACCCGCCTCGGCGGATGCGAAACCCGCACCGACCGTCACTGCGGCCATCGACGAAACAGCTAACCCCAGGGCAGTTTTGCCCAGTACAGACATCGAGAATCTCCCCGTTCGAACGGCTTCCGAAGCGAAGCCATTCCCGATCTTGGTGGAGCCCGGCTCCGATGTCCAACCCCGGATGGCGGAATCCGTTGCTACTGCGCGTTCTTGGCGCACTGCGTCGCGACGATATCGGCGGCGCGCGGCGACGCGCTGCCCAGATCCGGGAACGGCGGCGCGCTCTCTCCGAGTCCGGCAACGGCCTGCTGCTCCGCCTCCGCCTTGGATGGCGCGGTGGCCCACCCGAATCGGCCGTCGGCGGCCCGTGCGACGGCGGCACAGCTGTCGCTGTACCGCAATTCGATGTGGCAGTCGTAGACGCCGCATTGGTCGATCGCGACGGCGTCGGCGGATACCCAGCTGCGCTGGTCGACCGACAGGCCGATCCGGCCGGTGCTGCGGGAGATCGACAGGGTGCCGAAGTAGGTCCCCGAGGGGGGCACGGCGGGCGCGGCGCTCGCCTCGACGGCGCCGAAGGCCGCGGCCGACGTCACCGCGAGCCCGAGCACCGAATTCCGCAGTAGTGACACGACGAATTCCCTCCCGTTTGCGAAGTCCAACGGGCTCGATCATCGTGCAGCGCACCCGGACTGTCCAGTATTCCGTTGCGATCCAGCGGATTCGGGCCCCCGACGGTGAGGCAGCGGCGGCAGTCGAGCGCATCGCATTCGACGGGTGACGGCGTCTCGGTCTCGAGCAGCGACCCGATACCGAAGCCGGCCAAGCCGAATGCCGCGACCGAGGTGGCCGCGATCAGCGAATTACGAAACGACATAACGTTTTTCCTCCCCTTCTCCGACCCGCCTCGCCCCCACGCGCCAGGCGATGCGTTTACTGCCTGCTCCGAGCCTTTTCCCCCAACTCGACCCCGCCGCGACAACATCCGTGGCCGTGACGGGTGCGATCCCGGTAATCGCCAGTCCCGCCGCGGCATACGGCGCGACCAGCCGCGAAAGTAGGCCCGTCTCGGTCACGGCCGGTCCGGCGGCCCGGTCGTGCTCGGTCACCGACAGCAGAATCGTCAGTGCCGCACCGGGTTTCATGATAGCGGCCACGGACGCCAGCATGTGGGCATCCGCGGTGAGCAGTCCGCGCAACAGCGAACCCCACGGGAAATTCACCGTCACCCGGTCGGCGATGTCCGTCAACGCGGCGGGCAGACGTTCGATACCCGCGGCGACGAATATCGCGTTGGACGGTCCACCGCGCAGCGCCCGCCGGGACGCCTCGGCCATCGCCGAAGCATTCGCGTCGACGCCGATCACCAATACTTCGGGATCGGCCGCCGCCGCGGCCAGCACCGCCCGACCGTCACCGGTACCCAGGTCGATCCGCACCGCCCGATAACGGGCAATCAGATCTCAGAATCAACCGACATCCATATCAGACATGCTCTTACCTCGTACAACGCGCATGTCGGCAGCGTAACGATGAGCCGCCGACATGCGCATCCGAATTTCTTCCTCAGTTGGGAACCTCAACGTAGCAACCGCTCTCAGCCCCACATATAGCAACAACTGGTCAGGCCAACTCGGCATGCGGACCGCGGTGTATCGCCAGGTACACGTCGTTCCGGATGGAGTTGGCCGCGGCCGCGGTGAGCGTGCATGTCAGCGGCCGAATGGTCAGACGCACAAGAGCATTCGTCTGGCCAGGCACGATTCCCAGTCTGGCCCTTGCCGTTTCGGGTAGGTCGGCGTAGGGCGTGCGGGCGGTGACGTGCACCGATTCGATATCGCCTGCCCGGTCGCGCAGCGCCGCGCGCACCAGATCGCCGAGGGTTTCGTCGTCGGTGTCGTCCTCGATCACCACGGATAGATCGCGCCGCACCGCGGGCAGCGCCGAGACCGGCCGCCACGGCGTGAGATCGAGCAGTTGTCCGACCACCCGTGGATCGTCCGCGCGCAGGTACCGGATATCCGGAATTCCCTTGCGCAGCATCAGCGCTCGATCGAGGCCGAGGCCGAGCGCCAGCCCGGACCAGCGCGCAGGATCCAGTCCGGCGCCGCGCAGCACATTCGGTGCGATGCGGCCACATTCGGCCAGCTCGAGCCATTCGTCGCCGAGCAGCACATCCACCTGACAGCCGTCGACCGTGTACGGATGCCGCGCCGGTGTGGTTCGCCATCGCGCACCCGGCAGCACCGCCGCGACGAGTCGGTCGATCATCTCCAGCAGGTCCGCCGCCCCGAGATCGGCGGCGGAGCGCAGCCGCCACAGATCCACCTGGTGCGGCTCGCCCGAATGGATCCGGTCGACGACATCCCTGCGGTAGACCAGCCCGGGCACAACGATCAGCTCGTCGATCGAATCGCCTTGGGAGACAAGCGCATGCCGACGCAGAACGACCGGTATATCCGCGGTTGTGTGGCTGCGCAACATTACGGTGGGGCTCAGATACCGGGTGTAGCGCACGTCGCGGGTGATATCGCCCGGGTCGTAGCCGAGCCCGTCGTAGTTGTCCGCCACCGCGACGATCGGCGGTGTGCGGACCAGGCGGACGGGTATCGCCCACGCGGTGGTCAGCGCGGCGACCAGGTCGTCGAGCAGCAGCTGCATGGCGTGCGGCCCCTGCGCGGCATCGGTGAGGTCCCGGATGGTCAGCGCGCGGGACAGTTCGGTGGGATCGAGATAGGTGGTCACGGTATTTCCTCGGGGTTCGATCGGATGGGTTGCTCATCCCCGGTCCGACCGCCGCGGGAAACTACGTGTGATCAGCGCACGCCGACGAGCCCGCGGCCGAAAGCCGGCCGGGGCACAGAAATCGCCTGCGCGCATTCATGATTCGATCATAACAATCGATGCACCCGATTTATCGCCGAAGGCCGCCCGATCCGGTGCGATACACCGGTTCGGGCGGCCTTCGATGCGGGTTAAACCGTGAAGCCGAGGGCGCGCAGCTGCTCGCGGCCGTCCTCGGTGATCTTGTCCGGACCCCACGGCGGCATCCAGACCCAGTTGATCTTGAGATCCTCCACCAGCCCGCTGCGCACCAGCGCGTTGCGGGACTGATCCTCGATGACGTCGGTGAGCGGGCAGGCCGCCGAGGTGAGCGTCATATCGATGGTGGCGATATTGTCCTTGTCCACCTGCAGCCCGTAGACGAGGCCCAGGTCGACCACGTTGATCCCGAGTTCCGGGTCGACGACGTCGCGCATCGCCTCCTCGATATCCTCGAGCAGTTTGATCTCCTCGGCCGACAGTTCGGCCGTTTCGGTGGCCGGGGTGGCCGGTGTCTCGGTCATGACATATCCCCATTCCCCATGGTCCGCTTGGCCTCTTCCGCAGAGGTTATCCGCACGACGGCATCCTTGAACGCCATCCAGCCGAGCAGCGCGCATTTCACCCTGGCCGGATATTTGCTGACGCCGGCCAGGGCGACGCCGTCGCCGATCACATCCTCGTCGCCCTCGATCGCGCCGCGGCTGGAGATCATCTCGCTGTACGAGTCGACCACCTTCAGCGCCTGCTGCACCGGCAGCCCGATCACCTGATCGGTGAGGATCGAGGTGGCGGCCTGGCTGATCGAACAGCCCTGGCCGTCGTAGGAGACGTCGGCGACATCGCCGTTGTCGTCGAGCCGCACGCGCAGGGTCACCTCGTCACCGCAGGTCGGGTTGACGTGGTGCACCTCGGCGCCGAACGGTTCGCGCAGCCCGCGGTGATGCGGATGCTTGTAGTGGTCCAGGATGACTTCCTGGTACATCTGCTCCATGCGCATGTCTTATGCAACTCCGAAGAAGCTCTGAGCCTTCCGCACCGCGGCGACCAGCGCATCCACCTCGTCGAGGGTGTTGTAGACGCCGAACGAGGCGCGGGCGGTGGCGGCGATGCCGAACCGGCGGTGCAGCGGCCATGCGCAGTGGTGCCCGACCCGGATGGCGACGCCCTGGTCGTCCAGGATCTGCCCGACATCGTGCGCGTGCACGCCGTCGACGACGAATGCCACCGCACCGCCGCGGTGCACGTTCTCGGCCGGGCCGATGATGCGAACGCCGTCGAGTGCGCCGAGTCCGTCCAGCGCCGCGCTGATCAGCGTATGTTCGTGTGCCGCAATGGCTTCCATGCCGATTCCGCCGAGATACCGCACGGCCGCACCCAATCCGATGACCTGCGAGGTCATCGGCGTGCCCGCCTCGAAGCGCTGCGGCGGCGGTGCGTAGGTGCTGTGATCCATGAAGACGGTCTCGATCATGGAGCCGCCGGTGATGTACGGCGGGGTGTCCGCGAGCACCGCGCGGCGGCCGTAGAGCACGCCGACGCCCATCGGGCCGTACATCTTGTGACCCGAGAACGCGGCGAAATCCACGTCCAGCTCGCGGAAGTTCACCGGCAGATGCGGCACCGACTGGCAGGCGTCGAGCACGGTCAGCGCGCCGACGGCCTTCGCGCGGCGCACCAGTTCGGTGACATCGGCGATCGCGCCGGTCACATTGGCCTGGTGCGCGAACGCGACAACCTTTGTCGCGGGCGACAATTCGAGCGAGTCGAGGTCGATGCGGCCGTCATCGGTGACCCCGTACCACTTGAGCGTGGCACCGGTCCTGCGCACCAGCTCCTGCCACGGAACGAGATTCGCGTGATGTTCCAGCTCGGTGATGACGATCTCGTCGCCCGGACCGACGTGGTAGGGAAAACGGTTGTCCCCGAAGGCATTCACCACGAGGTTCAGCGATTCGGTCGCATTCTTGGTGAAGACGATCTCATCCGCGTCCACGCCGACGAACGACGCGACGTCGGCCCGCGCGCCCTCGTAGGCGTCGTTCGCCTCCTCGGCCAGCTGGTGCGAGCTGCGATGGACGGCGGCATTGCTTTCGAGCAGGAACGCCCGCTCGGCGTCGAGCACCTGGAGCGGCCGCTGCGCTGTCGCACCGGAATCCAGGTACACCAACGGTTTTCCGTCGCGCACGGTGCGGCCGAGGATCGGGAAATCGGCCCGGATCCTCGCGACATCGAGTGTGCGCACGGTGGCTGTCATATCAAGCTCCTACAGCGGCCGAGGTGAATCGCACGTATCCGTTGGCGTCGAGTTCCTCGGCGAGTTCGGGGCCGCCCTCGGCCACGATCCGCCCGCCGACGAAGACGTGCACGAACTGCGGCTGGATGTAGCGCAGGATTCGGGTGTAGTGGGTGATCAGCAGGATGCCGCCGTTCTCGCGCTCCTTGTAGCGGTTGACGCCCTCGGAGACGATGCGCAGCGCGTCGACGTCCAGGCCGGAGTCGGTCTCGTCCAGGATCGCGATCTTCGGCTTCAGCAGACCCAGCTGCAGGATCTCGTGACGCTTCTTCTCACCGCCCGAAAAGCCTTCATTCACACTGCGTTCCGCGAAGGCCTGGTCGATCTCCAGCTCGGACATCGACTCCTTGACCTCCTTCACCCAGTGCCGCAGCTTGGGCGCCTCGCCGCGCACGGCGGTGGCGGCGGTGCGCAGGAAGTTCGACATCGAGACGCCGGGCACCTCGACGGGGTACTGCATGGCCAGGAACAGGCCGGCCCGCGCGCGCTCGTCCACCGACATGGCGAGCACATCCTCGCCGTCGAGGGTGATCGAACCCTGGGTCACCGTGTACTTGGGGTGCCCGGCGATCGCGTACGAGAGGGTCGACTTGCCGGAGCCGTTGGGGCCCATGATCGCGTGCGTCTCACCGGATTTCACGGTGAGATCGACGCCCTTGAGGATCTTGACGGTCTCACCGTCCGGCGTGGCGACCTCGACGTGCAGGTCCTTGATTTCCAGGGTGGTCATGGAGTTCCTTTGCGGGATAAGGGGATTCGGGTTCAGGCACCGATGGCGGCGAGTTCGGCCTCGATGGCCGTCTCCAGCCGCTCCCGGACCTCGGGCACGGCGATCTTCTGGATGATCTCGTGGAAGAAGCCGCGCACCACCAGACGGCGGGCCGCCTCCTCCGGGATACCGCGGGCGCGCAGGTAGAACAGCTGCTCGTCGTCGAAGCGGCCGGTGGCGCTGGCGTGCCCGGCGCCGACGATCTCGCCGGTCTCGATCTCCAGGTTCGGCACCGAATCGGCGCGGGCGCCGTCGGTGAGCACCAGGTTGCGGTTCACCTCGAAGGTGTCGGTGCCCTCGGCGGCGGCGCGGATCAGCACATCGCCGACCCAGACCGTGCGGGCGTCGCCCTTGGGCGAGGCCGGATCGCCTTGCAGCGCACCCTTGTACAGCACATTGGATTTGCAGTTCGGGACCGCGTGGTCGACCAGCAGGCGCTGTTCGAAATGCTGTCCGGCGTCGGCGAAGTAGAGGCCGAGCAGTTCCGCGTCACCGCCGGGGCCGTCGTATTTGACGGTGCCGGTGAGGCGGACCAGGTCGCCGCCGATGGTGACGGCGGTGTGCCGCAGCGTGGCATCGCGGCCGAGCCGGGCGTGGTGCGCGGTGGCGTGTACCGCGTCGTCGGCCCAGTCCTGCACCGCGACCACGGTGAGCCGGGCGCTGTCGCCGAGCACGAATTCCACGTTCTCCGCGTAGGTTCCGCTGCCCCGCTGGTCGATGACCACGGTGGCGACGGCGAAATTGCCGAGACGGATCTGCAGGTGACCGTATGCGGTCTTACCCTCGCCCGGCCCGGTGACGGTGACCGTAACCGGCTCGGCCACTTCGGTTTCCGCACCGACGGTCACCACGGTGGCCTGTTCGAAGCCCGAGTATGCCTGCGCCGCTACGCGATCCGACGGCACACCGGCGGCGCCGAGCCGAGAGTCATTGCGGTCCACCGTCTCCACGGTCACGCCGGCGACCGGGGTGACCTCGACGGTGGCCCGGCCATCGCGCACCGCGGTGCCGTCGTGCAGACCGCGCAGGCGGCGCAAGGGGGTGAAGCGCCACGCCTCGTCCTTGGCGGAGGGCACCTCGAAGGCGTTCACATCGAAGGAGGTGAACACCTCCCCCTTGTTGACCGCGATACGCGCCTCGCCGGCCTCAGCAACATTCTCGACCGGCATCAGCCGACCGCTCCTTCCATCTGCAGTTCGATCAGGCGGTTCAGTTCGAGCGCGTACTCCATCGGGAGTTCCTTGGCGATCGGCTCGACGAATCCGCGCACCACCATCGCCATCGCCTCGTCCTCGGTCATACCGCGGCTCATCAGGTAGAACAGCTGATCCTCGGAAACCTTGGAGACGGTGGCCTCGTGGCCCATCGTCACGTCGTCCTCACGGATGTCGACGTAGGGGTAGGTATCCGAGCGGCTGACCGTATCGACAAGCAGCGCATCGCATTTCACCGTCGACTTGGAGCCGTGCGCACCCTTGTTCACCTGGACGAGGCCGCGGTAGGACGCCCGTCCGCCGCCGCGCGCCACCGACTTCGACACGATGGTCGACGAGGTGTGCGGCGCCAGGTGCAGCATCTTCGCGCCGGTGTCCTGGTGCTGGCCCTCACCCGCGAACGCCACCGAGAGCACCTCGCCCTTGGCGTGCTCGCCGGTCATCCAGACCGCCGGGTACTTCATGGTGACCTTGGAGCCGATATTGCCGTCGATCCACTCCATGGTCGCGCCCGCCTCCGCCTTGGCCCGCTTGGTGACCAGGTTGTAGACGTTGTTCGACCAGTTCTGGATGGTGGTGTAGCGGCAGCGGCCGCCCTTCTTCACGATGATCTCCACCACTGCGGAGTGCAGCGAGTCCGAGCTGTAGATCGGCGCGGTGCAGCCCTCGACGTAATGCACGTACGCACCCTCGTCGACGATGATCAGCGTCCGCTCGAACTGGCCCATGTTCTCGGTGTTGATCCGGAAGTAGGCCTGCAGCGGAATGTCGACGTGCACGCCCGGCGGCACGTAGATGAACGAACCGCCCGACCACACCGCGGTGTTCAGCGCGGAGAACTTGTTGTCACCGGCCGGGATCACCGAACCGAAGTACTGCTGGAAGATCTCCGGATGCTCCTTGAGACCGGTGTCGGTGTCGAGGAAGATCACGCCCTGCTGTTCCAGGTCCTCGCGGATCTGGTGGTAGACGACCTCCGACTCGTACTGCGCGGCGACACCCGCGACGAGGCGCTGCTTCTCCGCCTCCGGGATACCCAGCTTGTCGTAGGTGTTCTTGATGTCCTCGGGCAGCTCGTCCCAGCTGGCGGCCTGCTTCTCGGTGGAGCGGACGAAGTATTTGATGTTGTCGAAATCGATGCCGTCGAGCTTGGAACCCCACGTCGGCATGGGCTTGCGGTCGAAGATGCGCAACGCCTTGAGCCGGATGTCGAGCATCCACTCCGGCTCGTTCTTCTTGGCCGAGATGTCGCGCACGACCGCCTCGGAAAGACCACGTTGCGCGCTGGCGCCAGCGACATCCGAGTCAGCCCAGCCGTAGCCGTACTTACCCAGGGAGGCGATGGTCTCCTCCTGGGTGAGCGGCTGCACCTGGTCAGTGGTCGTCGTCATTCGGCACTCCTTCCGGAGTCGTTCGTTCGTACCGTCGCGGGCTGTGCGGCGGATTCTGTTGTGGCTGTTCGGTTTTCGGTATTCGGCAGGACGAACAACGGCACGTGCGTGGTGCACGCGCAGTCGCCGTTGGCGATGGTGGCCAGCCGCTGCACATGCGTGCCGAGCAGTTCCCGGAACGCCACCAGCTCGGCCTCACACAGCTGCGGGAACTCCTCCGCGACGTGCGCGACCGGGCAGTGATGCTGGCAGATCTGCACGCCCGCGCCCACCTTGCGGGTGGAGGCGGCGAAGCCCGCGCCGGTGAACGCCTCGGCGATCTCCCCGGCCTTGGCCGCGGTGCGCTCCGGGGTGTGCACGTCGAGCGGTTCGATCCCGGCCACGATAGTGCGCGCCCGTTTCCTGGCGAATTCGGTGATGGCCTGTTCGCCGCCGATCTCGCCGAGCTGGCGGATGGCCGCCCCGGCCAAATCGTCGTACGCGTGACCTAGCCGACCGCGGCCCGCGGCCGTCAACTGGTATTGCTTGGCCGGCCTGCCGCGACCTTTCTGCTGCCACGGCGCGGACCTGCCCGCCCGCGCCTCACCCGATTCGATGAGCGCGTCGAGATGCCTGCGCACCCCGGCCGGGGCCAGGCCGAGCCGCTCCCCGATGGCGGTCGCGGTGATGGGACCCTCCTCGAGCAGCAATTTCACAATGGCCGCCCGGGTATGCCCCTCGCCTCCGACCGTCGCGGGTGCGGCGGCCGACCCGGCGGCAGGGCTGTGACCTGCGCCGTCGTCGTTGTTCCGCAAACCCACGGTTTTCACAACATCAGTGTGGCGGAATTCCTTCCCGAAATCTAATAAGGGTGCCCTGAGTACTTGACGCCCCGAGCTGGGCAAATGCCACATTCGTCCAGGACGCGCCCGGAATGATCCGCTGCGAGCCTGGTCACAGTGGCCGTATTGAATAACGAAATGATTTCGAAGACGGTGGTCATCTGGATCTGATCCGACCGGTGTGATCAGTCGGGTCAGCACCTCCGCATTCGCTCCGGCCATGCGCGGGCTGGGGGCGGGCTGCGCCCGGCAGCGCCCACTAGGCTGCGTCTCGTGGCAGTACTGGACGGCGCGCGGCGCGGGGCATCCGCATTCCAGCGCAAGGCATTCGCGCTCGGGCGCCGGGCACTCGGGCTCGACGTACCGGCGCCCGATCACACCATCGCGGTGTTGCACAGCGCGGAATCCGAAGTGCCGGGGCTCAACCGGAAGGAAACGGTTCAGCTCGACCGGATCCGGCTGCTCGGCGCGACCGGAACGGTGCTGATGGCGATCAGCGCGCTCGGCATCGGCGCGCAGCCGGTGCAGCAGAATCCGACATCGGGCATGCGGGTGCTCGGCCTTTTCGCGCGGGCGCACACCGGATCGCTGGCGATGTGCATGATCGGCACGGTCGTCGTGGTGCTGGCCTGGCTGCTGCTCGGGCGCTTCGCGATCGGCGGTCTCGGCGGATCCCCGGTGCACCGGCTGACCAGATCGCAGCTCGACCGGACCGTGCTGCTCTGGATCATCCCGCTGAGCATCGCACCACCGCTGTTCAGCAACGACGTGTATTCCTATCTGGCACAGAGCGAAATCGCCGAACGGGGACTCGACCCGTACATCGTCGGGCCGAAGGCCGGACTCGGCGTCGACAACGTGCTCACCCGGAACGTGCCGACCATCTGGCTGGGCACACCGGCGCCGTACGGTCCGCTCTTCCTCTGGATGGGGCGCGGCATCGCCTACCTCACCGGCGACAACATCATCTTCGGCGTCTGGGCGCATCGGGTGCTGGCGCTGGCCGGTGTCGCGTTGATCGTGTGGGCGCTGCCCCGGCTCTCGGTGCGCTGCGGAGTCGCGCCGGTCAGCGCGCTGTGGCTGGGCGTCGCCAATCCGCTGGTGCTGTTCCACCTCGTCGGCGGCGTGCACAACGACGGCCTGATGCTCGGATTGATGCTGGCCGGACTGGAGTTCTGCCTGCGGGCCATCGAGGATATGCATCCGTTCAACGGGCGGGCGTACGCGATGCTGATCTTCGGGGCGATCGTCATGACGATGTCGTCCTCGATCAAGTTCACCTCGATCATCGCGCTCGGCTTCGTCGGGATGGCGCTGGCGAGACGCTGGGGCGCCAACTGGCGCGCGGTACTGATATCGGCCGGGATGCTCGGCGGAGTAGCCATCGGCACAACGCTTTTCATCACCGCGGCGAGCGGGCTCAGCTTCGGCTGGATCTTCACCCTCGGCGTGGCGAACGCGGTGCGCAGCTGGATGTCGCTGCCCACGGCGCTCGGCATCATCACCGGATTCGGCGGCGTACTACTGGGATTGGGCGATCACACGACCGCTCTGCTCAGCATCACCAGGCCGATCGCCGCCGTCGTCGCCGGATTCCTTTCGCTGCGTATGCTTTTCGCCACCCTCACCGGGCGGCTGCATCCGGTGGGCGCGCTCGGCGTCGCGCTCGGCGCGATCGTGCTGCTCTTCCCCGTCGTGCAACCGTGGTATCTGCTGTGGGCGATCGTGCCGCTCGCCGCATGGGCGACCAGACCCGCCTTCCGCGTCCCGGCGATCGCGTTCTCGGCGGTGGTGAGCGTCATCCTGATGCCGAGGGGCGCCGACCTCGCGGTATTCCAGATCGTCGGGGCGGCAATCGCCACCGTCATCGTCTCGGTGCTGTTCATCGTGCTCACCAGAAATGTGCTGCCGTGGCGACGCGAGCCGGGGGTGTCGGCTCCGTCACACCGGGCCACGCCCTACGGTGTTGCACCGTGACCGAGCGAAACCTGGGCATTGCCGCCCTGGCAGGTACGCACCGCGGCGAGGACGCCTCGTGACCGAGCGCAGCGAGGGAACCGTGGGCACAGGACCATTGAGCCCTGGCGAGGACGCGTCGTGACCACTTCCGGACCCGCCGTCCGCGTCGACGGGGTCGTCAAACGCTACGGGGACACCACCGCGGTGGACGGGATCGGCTTCGATGTCGAACGCGCGCAGGTACTCGCGCTGCTCGGCCCGAACGGCGCGGGCAAGACCACCACCGTCGAGATGTGCGAGGGGTTCGTCACTCCCGACTCCGGATCGGTGCGGGTGCTCGGCCTGGACCCGATCGCCGATTCGGATCGGCTGCGCCCGCGCATCGGCGTGATGTTGCAGGGCGGCGGCGCGTATCCGGGTGCGCGAGCCGGGGAAATGCTCGACCTGGTGGCCGCCTATTCGGCCGATCCGCTGGACCCGGAGTGGCTGCTGCGCACGCTCGGACTGCAGGACAATCGCCGCACCCCCTACCGGCGGCTGTCCGGCGGCCAGCAGCAGCGGTTGGCGCTGGCCTGCGCGCTCGTCGGGCGGCCGGAGATCGTGTTCCTCGACGAACCGACCGCGGGCCTGGACGCGCAGGCGCGGCTCATTGTCTGGGAACTGATCGATTCGCTGCGCCGCGACGGTGTTTCGGTGCTGCTCACCACGCACATGATGGACGAGGCCGAGCAGCTGGCCGACCAGCTGGTGATCATCGATCACGGCCGGATCGTCGCGGCGGGCACGCCCGCCGAGGTGACCGCGCACGGCGCCGCCGGACAGTTGCGTTTCACCGCCCCACCGAAACTCGATCTCGAATTGTTGAAAGCCGCGCTGCCGGAGGGTTTCTCGCCGCGCGAGACCGCGCCGGGCGCGTATCTGGTGGAGGGCGAGATCAGCCCGCAGGTGCTGGCGACGGTGACCGCGTGGTGTGCGCGAATCGACGTGCTGCCCAGCGATATCCGGATCGACCAGCGCAGGCTGGAGGACGTCTTCCTGGAACTCACCGGACGGGACCTACGCGGATGAACCAGTCGGCACCGGCCGCGCGCTTCGCGCCCGGCACCTTCTCCCCCGACCCGCGGCCGAATTCGCGCCCGGCCATGCTGGCCGCGCAGACTCGGCTGGAGTTGATCCTGTTGCTGCGCAACGGGGAACAGCTGCTGCTCACCATGTTCATACCGATCACGCTGCTGATCGGGATGACGCTGCTGCCGTTCGGCGATCTCGGATCACACCGGGTGGACAAGATCGTGCCCGCGGTGATGATGGTCGCGGTGATGTCGACCGCGTTCACCGGCCAGGCCATCGCGGTCGGCTTCGACCGCCGCTACGGCGCGCTGAAACGCCTTGGCGCGACCGCGCTTCCACGCTGGGGCATTATCGCGGGCAAGAGCGCCGCGGTGCTGATCGTCGTGGTGTTGCAGGCGATCCTGTTGGGCGCCATCGGATTCGCGCTCGGCTGGCGGCCCGGGATCGCGGGGCTCGCGCTCGGCGCGGTGGTGATCGCGCTCGGCACCGCGACCTTCGCGGCGATGGGTCTGCTGCTGGGCGGCACGCTGAAGGCGGAAGTGGTACTGGCGCTTGCGAATATCCTCTGGTTCATTCTGCTCGGCATCGCGAGTGTGGTTTTCGCCACCGACCATCTGCCTACGGCGGTGAACATCCTCGCCAGGCTGGCGCCGTCGGGCGCGCTCGCGGTGTGCCTGGAGGAGGCGATGCGCAGCAGCGTCGACTGGTTCGGGCTGGCGGTGCTGCTGGTGTGGGGTGGGGTTTCCGGCGCGCTCGCGACGCGCTATTTCCGTTTCCAGTAGCGGATATTCGAACCCAACGACGACATGTAGTAGACCGGTTGCGGGTGCCGCCGAGGCGCTCGCTACCATCGTTGCGTGCTGTATCGCGCATTCCTGCGACTCGTCGATCTGCTCCCGCTGCCCTCCCTCCGGGTGCAGCGGGCGTTCGCCCTCGCGGTCATCATTTCGCAGGCCGGGATCTGCGTCACCGGTGCGGTCGTCCGCGTCACCGCATCCGGCCTCGGCTGCCCGACCTGGCCGGAGTGCTTCCCGGGCAGCTTCACCCCGGTCGGCGTATCCGAGGTGCCGGTGTTGCATCAGGCCGTCGAATTCAGCAACCGGATGCTCACCTTCCTCGTCTCCCTGTGCGCCGGGCTCATCGTGCTCGCGGTGGTCCGCGCCCGGCGCCGCCGCGAGGTGCTGGTGTACGCGTGGCTGATGCCGGGCGGCACCGTGCTGCAGGCCGTGATCGGCGGCATCACCGTGCGGGCCGGGCTGCTCTGGTGGACCGTCTCGGTGCATCTGCTCGCCTCGATGCTCATGGTCTGGCTGGCGACCGTCCTGTTCGTGAAGGTCGGCCAGCCCGACGACGGCATCGAAACCGTCCAGGCGCCAACGCCTTTGCGCTGGCTCACCGGACTCACCGCGGTGGTGATGGCCGCGGTGCTGGTGGCGGGCACCCTGGTCACCGGTGCCGGACCGCATGCGGGCGACAAGAGCATCACGCGGCCGGTGCGGCGGTTGGAGGTGGATATCACCCCCCTGGTCCACCTGCACGCCGAACTGCTCGTCGCCTACCTCTCGCTGCTGATCGGACTCGGATTCGGGCTGTTCGCCGTCGGCATCACCCGTCGCGTCCGCATCCGGCTGTTCGCGGTGATCGCGACCGTCTGCGCACAGGCACTGCTCGGGGTGGTCCAGTACTTCACCCACGTGCCCGCGGCCCTCGTGGTCTTCCACGTCGGCGGCGCCACCCTGTGCATCATCGGCACCGCGATACTGTGGGCGGCGCTGCGCACCCGGGAGAAAGTGTCCGCGCCGGAGCCGGTGGCGCTGGCCACCTGAACCATCCGGCCGCCGGACCGGTGACATAGGTCCCTGCGGCCGAGGTCCGGCGACCCGGTTGTCGCGGCCCCTGCTACTGCGAGGGTCGAGCTATGACCACCCTCGCCAATCAGCAGTCCATCGTCGTCGGGATCGATGGCAGCACAACCGCTCTGGCGGCGGCCCGATGGGCGGGCGTGCTGGCCGCTCGCCAGCGCGTGCCGCTCGTCGTCCTGGGGGTCGTTCCCCTGGTCGATTACCGGATCGCCGCCTCCGCCTGGGCGGAGCTCGACATCCTGCCCAGCCTGCGGGCCGCCGCCGAGCGCAATGTCGCCGCCGCGGCGGCCGCCGTCCGGCAGGATCAACCCGAGCTGGAGATCCGCCCGCTCGTCGTCGACGGCGATGCGGCGCACGCGCTGGTTCAGGCGTCCGCCGCGGCCCGCCTGCTGGTGGTCGCCGCGACCCCGGGCAACCGGCTCACCACTTTGCTGCTCGGCTCCACCGCACTGCGGGTGGCCAATAAGGCGACCTGCCCGGTCGCGGTGTGGCGCGGCGATATCGAGCACCCGCTGCCGGACCGGCGGCCGGTGCTGGTCGGCGTCGACGGCAGTCCGGACGGCGAGGACGCGCTGGCCCACACGTTCGAAACGGCCTCGCTGCTCGGCGTCGATATCGTCGCGTTGCACGCGTGGGAGGATCCGGATCTGTTGCGCTGGACCGTACTTCCGGAAAGCTGGCCGGATCTGGCGACGCAGGAGCAGGAATTGCTGGCGGAGCGGCTCGCGGGCTGGCAGCCACGGCCACAATCGGGTCGCGGGCCTGCTCGTCGGGTCGACCAGCCAGAACCTGCTGCACCACGCCCCGTGCCCGGTCATCGTCTGCAGGCAGCCGGCGTGAATCCAGAACGCATTGCGGCACAGGGAAAGTGACAGCCATGAGCATCCGGGCGGACCGGCGCGACATCGTCGTCGGCATCGACGGCTCGAATACGGCGCTCAACGCGGCGCGCTGGGCGGCGTATCTGGCCGTCGCGCTGCGGGCGCCGCTCGTGCTCGCCAATGTGCTCACCGGGCCGTACTTCCGTAGCGAGACAACGGCATTGAGCCGATCGGAGGATCCCGGCCGCGAGGACTACCTCGGGCAGAGCGTACGCATCGCCCGGGTCCTGCTCGATCAGGCGGCGGAACTGCTGCGAACCTGCACACCCGAGCTGCCGGTAACCACCGAAATACTGCACGGCTCCGCCCATTCCGCACTGCGACGACGCACCGAACGGGCGCGGATGCTGGTGGTCGGCGCGGATACCGCATTCGGCTCGAAGCTGCTCGGCGCCACCGCGATACATGTCGCGCTGCACGGCCACTGCCCGGTGGGTGTGTGGCGCGGCGACGCGGGACGACCCATTCCGCGCGACCGCACGATCGCCGTCGGCGTCGACGGAACCGCGCTGAGCGAGCCCGCGATCGGGCACGCCTTCGAACTCGCCGACGCCCTGCGCGTACCGCTCACGGCGGTGCACCTCTGGTCGCCCGCGCGGATCCCGCCGATCGGCGGGTACATCGATCGCAACGCCGAGGAACAGGCGGTGCTGTCGGAATCGCTCGCCGGTTGGTCGGAGCGGTTCCCCGATGTCGAGATCATCCCGGTCCCGGTACCCGCGATACCGGCCGCCTTTCTCACCGAAATCGCCCATACCGCACAGCTTTTGGTGATCGGCACGCATGGCCGGTCACTGCTCGGCGCGGCCCTGTTCGGATCGACCAGCCGCGAGTTACTGCAACAAGCCCCCTGCCCGGTGCTCGTCTGCCGGAGCGAACCCTCGGCCGGAGAGGACCGACCCCGATGACAGTTCGTGATGACCGCGGCGAGACCGATTACGGCACAGCGCCGCTCGGCCCGATCGCGATCGGCGTCGCCGTCGTGCTGCTCGGCGGACTGCTGATCGCGCTGCCCCGCATTCCGGGCTGGGCGCACGACTGCGGCGCCACCCTCATCGCCATGGCCGTCGTGCTGCATCTGGCGCTGGCCGGTGGCCTGCTGCGCTGGGGCATCGACGAAATGCTCGGCGGGCCGGTCGATCGACTCGCGTCGGGCCGGAGCATATTCCGGCGGCGAGCAGCCGCCGGAGAACCGTTATTCGTTGCGCGCCTTGGGGAATCGAGTCTGCCGGGCGACCCAGCCCGCCATCTTGGCCCAGTGCCCCTCGCGCGGGGTGACGATCGAGGTGAGTTCGCGGTCCCATTCGTCGGCCGCGGTGAGACCGTCGACGGTGGTGACGAGTTCGGCGACCGTTTCCAGGTCGGGAACGACGCGGTCGCCGAGGATGCCGTCGGCGCCGATCAACGTGAGCCGTACGCCGACGCGACCGATCGGCTGCGGGACGACGGTCGCGGAGCCGCCGTGCTCGGCGACGAAACCTGCGACGGACTCCACGAGGGAACCCGACAACTTCAGCGGGGCCGGGGCTGCGTGAGCACTCATGAGCGGAAGTTTACCGGCCAGTAGGGAATTGTTCCGGCAGCCGGGTGGGTTAATGGGTGCTATGCGCTCCATACAGGTTTCCGAAAACGGCGGTCCCGAGGTCCTGAAATATGTGGAGGTGCCGGATCCGCGGATCGGACCGGAGCAACTCCTCGTCGACGTCGACGCGAGCGGCGTCAACTACATCGACGTCTACTTCCGGATCGGCCGGTACCCGCAGCCGCTGCCCTACATCCCCGGTTCGGAGGGCACGGGCGTGGTGGCCGAGGTCGGCTCGGCGGTGACCGAATTCGCCGTCGGCGACCGCGTCGCGTGGGCCGCGGCGCCGGGCAGCTACGCCGAACGCGTCGCGGTGAACGCCGCCGTCGCGATCCGGGTGCCGGACGGGGTGGCGCCCGAGACCGCCGCCTCGGTGCTGCTGCAGGGCATGACCGCGCACTATCTGCTCAATTCGATCTACGAACCGAAACCCGGCGAGTCGGTGCTCGTCCATGCGGGCGCCGGCGGCACCGGGCTGTTCCTCACCCAGCTGGCGGTCGCCAAGGGCGCCAGGGTGATCACCACCGTGTCGTCCGACGAGAAGGAGGCGCTGTCGAGGGAGGCGGGTGCGGCCGAGGTGCTGCGCTACGGCGACGATCTGGCCGAGCGGGTACGCAAACTCACCGACGGCGTCGGCGTCGCCGCGGTATACGACGGCGTCGGCGCGTCCACCTTCGAGGCCAGCCTCGCTTCGCTGCGGGTGCGCGGCATGCTGGCGCTGTTCGGCGCGGCCAGCGGTCCGGTGCCGCCGTTCGATCTGCAGCGACTGAACCCGGCGGGGTCGGTGTTCGTCACCCGGCCGACGCTCGCCCACTACACCCGCGACCGCGCCGAATTGGTCTGGCGCGCAGGCGATGTCTTCAATGCCATCGCCGACGGCACGCTGCGGGTTCGCACCGGCGCGAGCTATCCGCTGGCCGAGGCCGCACAGGCGCACCACGACCTGGAGGCGCGCAAGACCACGGGCTCGATTGTGCTGCGGCCCTGAGTGATTCGACGCCGGTTGATTCGACCTGGCGTCAGGTAACCGGCGTTGCCGACCGACGGCACGCGTCATGGAATTCGGCCCCGGGCAACGTCTTTCAGCACCCCGGGGCCGAATCGTATTTCTCCCCTGATGCCGTACGGAGTCGACCCGCCGCGTCGACAACCATTGCCACCAGTTCCCCGAACAGCTTGTCCGGATCCCCGAAAACGGTCTCCCCCATTGCCGCGGCATGCGGATTCGCCGTGGTGTCAACGCGTTCCGACCGCTGCTCGACCGAATACCGGCCGTCCCCGGCCTGCGCCTGTTCCTCGATGCAGAAGCCGGTCACGAAGTCGTACAGCAGTTTCGTCGCGCGTGACGCGTCTGCGATGGTGAATCCCTGCCGCACAAGCGAACTCAGCCGGGCCTCCTGATCGCGGTAGATCGCGGGATCGGTGAGATAGGTACCGCTGATCATCTTCGCGCCGTCCCGGTGGGTGAGCAGCCGCCGCCGCAGCGCCGCGGCGAATTCGAATAGTTCCCGATCCCAGGACAGGTCCCGCGTCAGCGCGTCGATCTCCGCGCCGAGCCGCCGCCAGATCTCGGTGGTCATCTCGTCGAGCAACTCCTGCTTGTTTCTGACGTGCCAGTACAGCGCGGGCGGCTTCACCCCCAGTTTGTCGGCGACCAGACGCACCGTCAGCCCGTCCAGCCCGGCCTCGTCCAGCACCGCCAGTCCGGCCGTGACGATCGTCTCCTTGGTGAGTCCGCGTCCCATACTTGACAGCTTAACGTCATTAAGGAGATCCTCGGACCGACGCCAATTTAACGTCGTTAAGGAGACCTCATGAAGGCGGCAATACTCGGCAACGCGGGAGAAACCCCTGCATACGGCGATTTCGCCGAACCACCCGAACAAGACGGCCGGACACTCGTCGACCTGGTCGCCGCGGGCATCCACCCCCTGGTCCGGTCGCTGGCGAGCGGTTCGCACTACGGCAGCACCGATATCTACCCACTGATCCCCGGCGTGGACGCGGTCGCTCGGACCGCCGACGGCACGCTGGTGTACACCGGATTCACCAAGGCCCCGTACGGCACCATGGCCGAGCGCATGTCGGTACCGTCCGGCATGCACTTCCCGCTGCCCGCCGGCGCGGATCCGACGCGGATCGCGGGCGGGATGAATCCGGGCATGTCGTCCTGGCTCATCCTGCAGGATCGGCTGAATACCTTGCGCGCCAACCCGAATGGGCCGAAGACACTCGGCACGGTGCTGATCCTCGGCGCGACCGGCATGGCGGGCCTGCTGGCGATCCAGAACGCATACCGGCTCGGCGCGAATCGGGTGATCGCGGTGGGGCGCGACGCGGCCGCCTTGGACCGTGCGAAAGCCTATGGCGCACAGACGGTCACACCCACCGACCGTGACGAGACAGTGGCCGCCCTGATCGACGCCATCGGCGCCGAAGCGCCTCGATTGGTGCTCGACTATGTCTGGGGCAAACCCGCCGAGGCCGCATTCGCCGCACTGGCCCGACCGGGTCTCAGCGAAGACGACGCCGGTATCTCCTACGTCCAGATCGGCGCCCTCGCCGGGGCGGAGGCGGCCGTTCCCGCGTCGCTGCTGGGCGGCCACCGCATCAGCATTTCCGGCAGCGGCATGGGATCTGTTTCGGTACAACGGATTCTGGCCGCGATCCCGGAATACCTGAACCTGATCGCCACCGGGAAGGTCGAGGTGCCGGTACGCACCTACCCGCTCGCCGAGATATCCGCGGCCTGGAAGGCGGCCGCGGACAGCGGAATTCGCGCGGTGGTCGTTCCCGGCTGAGCCGGTTCAGCAGTCGCGGCCGGTGAGTCCGCGATAGACGAAGCGGGTGAGCGCATCGATGGCCTGCTCGTCGGACATTTCCACGGCGCCGTCCTCGACCGCCTGGAGTAGACCGGTGACGAGCAGGAACATCATGGCGAGGCTGGCGTCGGGTCGTGCGGGCAACTTCAGGCCGCGCTCATCGAACGCGTCTAGATGGTCGATGATGTCATCGCGCTGCTGTTTCCCGAATTGCCATGCCTGCCTGGCGAATTCGTCGTCGACCAAAGCGGCCTGCTGCACCGATCGATAGACCGGCCAATGCTTGCGCGACGACCGCCAGAACACCTCGACATGGAAGCGGACCGCGGCAGGATCGGTGAAGTCCGGATTGTGCTCACCCGTCTCGACGTGCCGATCCTCGTCCGCCGCAACATCGTTCAGCAGTTCCCGGAGCAACTGCTCCTTACTGGCGAAGTGGTTGTAGAACGAGCCCGCGGCCCGGCCCGCCGCCGCGGTGATGTCGGTGATCTTGGTGTTGAGGTACCCGCGCTCGGCGAACAGCCGCCGGGCCGCGGCCTTGAGCGCCTGCTCGGTTTCCGCCGATCGTTCCTTGCGACTCATGGACACCCGCATCACCTCCTTGACAACGAAAGGTATCAACTCCAATACTGAACTCACATTCACTGAATGTAATTTCAGCAAAAGGGAGTTGTCATGCCACAGCAGGTACTCATCGCGGGCGCCGGACCCACCGGGCTCAGCCTGGCCATCGACCTGGCCCGCCGCGGCGTGCCGGTACGCATCGTCGAACAGGCCGGATCGCATTTCGCCGGATCGCGCGGCGACGGCATCCAGCCGCGCACGCTGGAGGTTTTCGACGACCTCGGCGTGCTCGACGCGATCATGTCCGCGAGCATCCCCGTGCCCGTGATGCGGATCGTCATCGACGGCGACCAGGTCGGCGAGCGCCGGATCGCCGAACCGCAGGCCCCGACACCGGCCGTCCCCTACCCCAACGTGCGGATGCTCGGCCAGTCCGATACCGAGGCGATCCTGCGCGACCGCCTGGCCGCACTCGGCGTGTCCGTCGAACTGTCCACCGCCCTTGTCGATTTCACACAGGACGACACCGGTGTCACCGCCCGGCTCACCGGCCCGGCGGGTCCGGAAACCGTTCGTGCGGCCTACCTCGTCGGTGCCGACGGCGGCCGCAGCGCGGTGCGCAAGACCCTCGGCATCCCCTTCGACGGCACCACCGACGAATCGCTGCGCATGCTGCTCGGCGATGTCCGGGCGGACGCGCTCGACCACGATTTCGGCTACTGGTTCGCCACGGCGGAGCAGCCGATGGACGGAATCATGCTCTCGCCCTTGCCCGGACGGCCGCACTTCCAATTCGCGGCCCCGCTGGAACCGGCCGCCGAACCGACGATCGACGTGCTACAGCGCTATCTGAACGAGTACGGCGGCACCGGAATCACGCTGTCCGACCTCACCTGGGTCACCGTCTGGCGTCCGAATATCCGCCTGGCCCAACGGTTCCGGGACGGCCGCGTCTTCCTCGCCGGTGACGCCGCGCACACCCATCCGCCCACCGGCGGCCAGGGCATGAACACCGGCATCCAAGACGCGTACAACCTCGGCTGGAAGTTGGCCGCCGCACTCGACGGCACCGATCTGCTCGACAGCTACGAGCGCGAGCGCCGCGCCGTCGCCGCCAGGGTGCTCGGCATCAGCAGCGACCTGATGGACCGGACGCGGGCAGGCGATCCGAAGGCGATGGAACGCGGCGAGACCACCCGCCAGCTCGATATCACCTACCGCGATCCGGCGGCGGACGGCCCGCTGGTCACCGGCGACCGCGCACCCGATGCCCCGCTGAAAGACGAAGCCGGACAGCCGATCCGCCTCTTCGACCTGTTCCGCGGCCCACACGCGACACTGCTCTGCTTCGGCGAAACACCAACGCCGCCAACCCAACAGGGCGTCGAGGTCTACACGGTGGTCCGCCCGGGCGACACCGCCCCCGGCCGCTACGTCGTCGACGTGGACGGCCACGCCTTCGCCGCCTACCACGCCGAGGTCGGCACACACGTACTGATCCGCCCGGACGGTTATCTGGCCGAGTACATCACGCGAAACTAACTCACAGACAACTGATCTCGCGCTATCACCGGGTAGTTGTCCGGCGCTTCATTCGTATGCCTTCGCCATAGCGTGGAAGGACTTCTTAGGGGTGAGGCTGCCATCCGGCATCAGCTTGCATACCCCGTAGGACGCCATGTCGAGGTCGAACAGCGGGTCCGTGCGGTGTGGGAACTCGTAGCAGGCGAAGGTGAACCAGAACGCGGTGTCCACGCCCTCCTCATCGAAGACCGCCAGCATCTCGTGCAGGTAGCGGACCTGCTCGTCCTCGTCGCGGGTATAGACCCCGTCGAGCCGGGTCGGGTTCGCCGGATTGTCGACAATGGTCCAGCCGAGGCCGCCGCGGGCCGCCGCGCCCCGGTACGTGCAGCAGCCGAACTCGGTGGCCGCGAGCGGCTTACCGTGCCGGAAGTAGGTTCGAAGGCCTTCGCGAAAGGCATCGCCGGAGTCGCCGTAGGCATCGGCGCTGACGATATCGAAGGGCGTCCAGTCGATCTGCTCCCAGATGCCGGAGGCGTAGGTGAGTTTGCCGCGGAACCGTTCGCGCACCACCGCCGCGATATCGACCAGCACGACATCCAGCCGCTTGCCGATCTCCTCGATCGAGGCCAGCGCCGCGGAATCGCCGTCGGTCACGGCCTTGATCCTGGCGAGACTGTCTTCGCCGGGGAGGAAGCCCGCGGCGAACAGGCTCAGCTCGCAGCCGGTGACGAATACGTCGGCTCCCACCTCCTGGGCGCGGTCCGCGCAGTCGGCGAAGTACGGCACCAGCTCCGCGGCGGACAGTTCACAGGGGAACGGGGAGAACCAGACCTCGAGCCCGGCATCGACGGCGTGCCCGGCGGCGATGGCCAGCCGTTCGGGGTCGCCGCCGGTGATCCGCACGGCGTCGCAGTGCAGGTCTTCGGCGATGATCCGAATCTCCCGCCGCACCGCGTCGGCGTCGAAGACGGGCCGCGAATTTCGCCCACCGGGTGTGAAACCGGTGTCGTAGGTAATGCCCTTGGCACGCATGTCATCGCTCCTTACGAATGTTGTTGTCCCGCCGCCGGATCCGAACGTTAGGCAGGACACGAAACACCGGTCAACGAAACCGGCCCGGGATCGGAGCCGTCTTCGCTGATCACTGCCCCGATCGCCGATTGCAATGACGCTGCCGACTAATGCACGCCGAAGGGCTTCTGTTGCAATGGATTACGCCCGACTCGCATACTGGCGTCGAAATCGACCGGAGCGAGGAGCCGACCGAATGCCAGGACGCAGGTTGACCGGGGCCGACCGACGGCAGATCGCCGCGGGCTTGGCGCAGGGCCTGGATTACGCCGGAATCGCGCGCTGCCTGGGCCGACCCGCCTCGACGGTGAGCCGCGAGGTCGCGCGCAACGGCGGGCCGGGCCGCTACCGCGCGGACCTGGCACAACTGGCCACCACCCACCGCGCCCGGCGCAGCCTCCGCCCGCAGGCGACCACGAAGCGGGCCGTCGAACGCGGCGGCCCCGACCCCGACGCGGCGGCCGCGTTCATGGCCGACCTCGCCGCGGTCCTCGTCGAGACCGGTATGCCGCGCACCGCCGCCGGCGTGATGGCGTGCCTGTTCACCTCGGAGACCGGCAGCCGCACCGCCGCCGAACTGGCGCAATCTCTGCGGGTCAGCGCGGCCACCATCTCGCAAGCCGTCGGCCTGCTGCAACAACACGGGCTGATCCGTCGCGACCGGGATGGCCGGAGCAGGCGCTACCGGTATTCGCTCGACGAGAACGCGGGCCTTCACTCCGCGGTGATCGGCGTCCGCGCCAACCAGCGATTCGCCGGCACCGCCCTGCGCGGCGCCGAAATCTTCGGCACCGACACCGCCGTCGGAATCCGGCTCGCCAGCGCGGGCCGATTCCTCGAACTACTCGGCGACGACATCCTCCGCGCGGCCGAAAGGCACTGGCTCGCCACCGTGGGCGCCGGTACCTATTCCGGCCGGACGGCTACCTCAGCCGAAGAAACTGCCGATCGTGTCCCAGCCGAGCACCGAATCGACCGCCAAGCCGCAGAAGACAACGGCCAGATAGTTGTTCGACTGTAGGAACAACCGCAGTGGTTTGACCGATTCGCCGCGCCGCACGCCCGCGTAGAGCTGATGCGCCATGAGCAGGAACCAGGCTCCCGCCACCAGCGCCACCGCGGCGTAGACCACACCGGTGGCCGGGATCAGCGCCAGCGTGGTGAGCACGGTCAGCCAGGTGTAGACGACGATCAGCTTGGTGACCTTCTGCTCCGTCGCCACCACCGGCAGCATCGGCACCCCGGCCGCGCGGTAATCCTCCTTGTAGCGCATGGCCAGCGCCCAGGTGTGCGGCGGCGTCCAGAAGAAGATGACGCCGAACAGCGCGATGGCGGGCCAGCCGATACTTCCGGTCACCGCCGACCAGCCGACCAGCGCGGGCATACATCCGGCCGCACCGCCCCACACCACGTTCTGCGAGGTGCGGCGCTTGAGGCCGAGGGTGTAGACGAAGACGTAGAACAGGATCGTCGCGACCACCAGGGCACCGCTGAGCAGGTTCGCCTGCCACCAGAGCCAGGCGAACGACGCGATGCCGAGCACGACGCCGAAGACGAAGGCCTGGCGGGTGGACACCGCATCCCTGGCCAGCGGGCGCTTGGCGGTGCGCTTCATCACCTTGTCGATATCGGCGTCGGCGACACAGTTCAGCGTGTTGGCGCTGGCCGCGCCCATCCAGCCACCGAACAGGGTGGCCAGGATCAGGCGGATATCGATGTGGCCCCGGTCGGCCAGCAGCATCGTGGGAATCGTTGCGACCAGCAGCAATTCGATGACGCGCGGTTTGGTGAGCGCGATATAGGCGAGTGGTCGCCGCAGTAGTCGCGACAGCAGGCCGTCACCGTTCAAACGGTCGGCCAGCGCTGTCGCGGAGGAGCCGTGCGCACCATGGCCACCCGGCTGATCACCGATCCGCACTGTTTCTCCTCGCACACTGTGCATCGCATCCGGCATTGGAACAGCAGCGCGCTCTGCCCTGCTGCTCGGCAGTGCTAGCCCAGTGCGGCGCGGCTACTACTACAGAGGATGGTAGACCCTCGGCGGCACCGCTTTCGCCAGCGCCCCCTCGCGGCGCGGACATCCATACGGGACGAACCGACCGGATCGCCCGACACGGTGCCGCCGTAAGCCGGGTTCCCGACATCGTGCTCACGCGGCACATCTAGGGTGGAACGAGTACGCCGCGAGTACGCGAGTCCGTCGACGAAACCAATGTCAGGAGAACCTCGGTCGTGTCAGTCACAGACGCCATCCGCGCCCTCACTCAGCCGAACTACCCGGACGACTGGACGGATCTGGACACCAAGGCCGTCGACACGGTGCGGGTGCTCGCCGCCGACGCGGTGCAGACCGCCGGTAACGGCCATCCGGGCACCGCGATGAGCCTCGCGCCGCTGGCCTACACCCTCTACCAGCGCGTGCTCCGGCTCGACCCGCGCGATCCGAGCTGGGTCGGCCGCGACCGGTTCGTGCTGTCCTGCGGACATTCCAGCCTCACCCAGTACATCCAGCTGTACCTGGCCGGATTCGGTCTGGAGCTGGACGATCTGAAGAACCTGCGCAAGTGGGGTTCGCTCACCCCAGGTCATCCGGAGTTCCGGCACACCGACGGCGTCGAGATCACCACGGGCCCACTGGGTCAGGGTCTGGCCTCCGCGGTCGGCATGGCGATGGCGGCGCGCCGCGAGCGCGGCCTCTTCGATCCGGATGCCGCCCCCGGCAGCAGCCCGTTCGACCACCACATCTTCGTGGTCGCCTCGGACGGCGACATGGAGGAGGGCGTCACCTCCGAGGCGTCCTCGCTGGCGGGCACCCAGCAGCTGGGCAACCTGGTGGTGATCTACGACGACAACCGGATCTCCATCGAGGACGACACCACCATCGCGTTCACCGAGGATGTCGCCGCGCGGTACCGGGCGTACGGCTGGCATGTGCAGACCGTGGAGGGCGGCGAGGACGTCACCGCCATCGAGACCGCCATCGCGGCGGCCAAGGCGGAGCTGCGCAGGCCGTCGATCATCGTGCTGCGCACCGTGATCGGCTACCCGGCGCCGAACAAGATGAACACCGGCGCCTCGCACGGCGCGGCGCTCGGCGCGGACGAGGTCGCGGCCACCAAGAAGGTGCTCGGCTTCGATCCGGAACAGTCCTTCCAGGTGGACGACGCGGTGATCGCGCACACCCGCAAGGCGATCGAGCGCGGCGCGGCGGCGCATCAGGAGTGGCAGACCGGTTTCGACGCGTGGGCACAGGCGAATCCGGAGCGCAAGGCGCTGTTCGACCGGCTGCAGGAGCGGCGTCTGCCCGAGGGCTGGGCCGCGAATCTGCCGACGTACGAGGAGGATCCGAAGGGCGTCTCCACCCGTAAGGCCTCCGGCAAGGTGCTGGCGGCGCTGGCCTCGGTGCTGCCCGAACTGTGGGGCGGCTCGGCCGACCTGGCCGAATCCAACAACACCACGATGCCGGGCGAGCCGAGCTTCGGCCCCGAGGCCATCTCGACCGGTATGTGGAAGGCCGACCCGTACGGCCGCACCCTGCATTTCGGCGTCCGCGAACACGCGATGGGCGCCATCCTGAACGGCATCGCGCTGCACGGCCCGACCCGTCCGTACGGCGGCACCTTCCTGGTGTTCAGCGACTACATGCGCCCGGCGGTGCGGTTGGCCGCGCTCATGCGGGTGCCGTCGGTGTACGTCTGGACGCACGACTCCATCGGCCTCGGCGAGGACGGCCCGACCCATCAGCCGATCGAGCACCTGGCCGCGCTGCGCGCCATCCCGGGCCTGAACGTGGTCCGGCCCGGCGACGCCAACGAGACCGCCTTCGCCTGGCGGACCATCCTGGAACGCGACAGCAGCGAACATCGTTCGCATTTCTCGGTTTCCGAGCTGCCGCACCAGGACGGCCCGTCGGCGCTCGCGCTCACCCGCCAGGACATCCCGGTGCTGGCGGGCACCAGCTTCGAGGGTGTTTCGAAGGGCGGCTACATCCTGGCCGAGGCGTCCACCGGCACCCCGCGGGTGATCCTGATCGCGACCGGTTCGGAGCTGCAGCTTGCCGTCGCCGCCCGCACTACGCTGGAGGAGCAGGGCATCGCGACCCGGGTCGTCTCGATGCCGTGCATCGAGTGGTTCGACGCACAGGACAAGGCTTACCGTGACGAAGTGCTGCCGCCCGGCATCGCCGCTCGCGTGGCCGTCGAGGCCGGTATCGCGATGCCGTGGCACCGCTTCACCGGTGACCGGGGCGAGATCGTGTCGATCGAGCACTTCGGCGCGTCCGCCGACTACAAGACCCTGTTCCGCGAATTCGGCATCACCGCCGACGCCGTCGTGGCTGCCGCGCAGCGCACGATCGAGAACGTGAAGGGATAGAACCCATGGCACAGAACGAGAATCTCGCCGCCCTCTCCGCGGCCGGCGTATCCGTCTGGCTCGACGACCTGTCCAGGGACCGGATCCAGTCCGGGAATCTGGCCGAGCTGATCGAAACCCGCAGCGTCGTCGGAGTCACCACCAACCCGACCATTTTCCAGGGCGCGCTCAGCAAGGGCCACGCCTACGACGCGCAGGTGAAGGAGCTCGCCGCCCAGGGCGCGGACGCCGACGCCGCGATCCGCACCATCACCACCGACGACGTGCGCTCGGCCTGCGATGTGCTGGCCGGGGTGTACGAGACGACGGGCGGTGTCGACGGCCGGGTGTCCATCGAGGTGGACCCGCGGCTGGCCTTCGACACGGAAAAGACCGTGGCACAGGCGATCGACCTGTGGAAGACGGTCGACCGACCCAACCTGTTCATCAAGATTCCGGCCACCGAGGAAGGCCTGCCCGCGATCACCAAGGTGATCGCCGAGGGCATCAGCGTGAACGTCACGCTGATCTTCTCGGTGCAGCGCTACCGCTCGGTGATGGGCGCCTACCTGGACGGGCTGCGCAATGCCAAGGCCGCCGGGCACGATCTGGCCCGGATCCATTCCGTCGCATCGTTCTTCGTATCCCGGGTGGATACCGAGATCGATAAGCGGCTGGAGGCCATCGGCACGCCGGAGGCGCTGGAGCTGCGCGGTAAGGCCGGAATCGCCAACGCGCGCTTGGCATACGCCGAATACCAGGACGTATTCGACGGCGGCGCGCACACCTCCACCTACGCGGTGCTCGCCTCGTCCGGCGCGAATCGGCAACGGGCGCTGTGGGCTTCGACCGGCGTGAAGAATCCGGATTACCCGGACACCATGTACGTCACCGAGCTGACCGCGCCGAACACCGTGAACACGTTGCCGGAGAAGACGATCGAGGCGGTGGCCGACCACGGCGAGATCCGCGGCGACACCATGTCCGGCACCGCGGCCGCCGCGCAGGAGGTCTTCGACCGGCTCACCGCCGTCGGCATCGATCTGGCCGACGTCTTCGACGTGCTGGAGCGCGAGGGCGTCGACAAGTTCGAAAAGTCTTGGGAAGAGCTGCTTTCCGCGACCACCGCTGAATTGGCCGGAAGCAACTGACCCAGATGGCCGGCAGGACACAAACCTGGCAGAACCCGCTGCGCGACGAGCGGGACAAGCGGCTCCCCCGCATCGCGGGCCCGTGCAGCATGGTGATCTTCGGCGTCACCGGCGACCTCTCCCGCAAGAAGCTGATGCCGGCCATCTACGACCTGGCGAACCGGGGGCTGCTGCCCCCGGGCTTCGCGCTGGTCGGCTTCGCCCGGCGCGACTATGCGGACGAGGATTTCGCGCAGGTGGTGCTCGACGCGGTGAAGGCGCATGCGCGCACCCCGTTCCGGCAGGAGGTCTGGGACCACCTCGCCGAGGGAATTCGCTTCGTACAGGGCACCTTCGACGACAACGACGCATTCACCCGGCTCGCCGATACCCTCGCCAAGCTGGACAAGGACCGCGGCACCGGCGGCAATCACGCCTTCTACCTGTCGATTCCGCCGAATATGTTCCCGGTGGTGCTCGACCAGCTGTCCCAGCACGGGCTGGCCAAGCCGGAGGCGGTCAACGGCCGCAATCCGTGGCGGCGGGTGGTGATCGAGAAGCCGTTCGGGCACGACCTGGAAAGCGCCCAGGAGCTGAACGCCCTTGTCAACCGGGTCTTTCCGGAGGAAACGGTCTTCCGGATCGACCACTACCTCGGCAAGGAGACGGTGCAGAACGTCCTGGCGCTGCGCTTCGCGAACCAGCTGTTCGACCCGATCTGGAACGCCAACTTCGTCGACCACGTCCAGATCACCATGGCCGAGGACATCGGATTGGGCGGGCGCGCAGGCTATTACGACGGCATCGGCGCCGCCCGCGACGTGATCCAGAATCATCTGCTGCAGCTGCTCGCGCTCACCGCCATGGAGGAGCCGATCAGCTTCCAGCCGACCCAGCTGCAGCTGGAGAAGATCAAGGTGCTCTCGGCCACCAAACTCGTCGAGCCCCTTGATGAGACCACCGCGCGCGGACAGTACGCGGAGGGCTGGCAGGGCGGCGAGCACGTGGTCGGCCTGCTCGACGAGGAGGGTTTCGACCCGCAGTCGAAGACCGAGACGTACGCCGCGATCACGCTCGAGGTGGATACCCGGCGCTGGGCCGGCGTCCCGTTCTATCTGCGCACCGGAAAGCGCTTGGGTCGCAGGGTGACCGAGATAGCCGTGGTGTTCAAGCGCGCCCCGCATCTGCCGTTCGACCAGACCATGACCGAGGAGCTGGGGCAGAACGCGCTGGTGATCCGGGTGCAGCCGGATGAGGGCATCACCATGCGCTTCGGCTCGAAGGTGCCCGGTTCCGGCATGGAAGTGCGCGACGTCAATATGGATTTCAGCTACGGCGAGGCATTCACCGAATCCTCCCCCGAGGCATACGAGCGCCTGATCCTCGATGTGCTGCTCGGGGTGCCGTCGCTGTTCCCGGTGAACGCGGAGGTCGAATTGTCCTGGCGCATCCTGGATCCGGTGCTCGAGCACTGGGCCGCCAACGGCAAACCGGAGCAGTACGAGGCGGGCACATGGGGTCCCGCGTCGGCCGACGAGATGCTCGCCCGCACCGGGCGGGAATGGCGGCGGCCGTGATCATCGACATGCCGGACACGACGACCGGCGACGTCACGAAACGCCTTGTGCAGCTGCGGGAAAGCAATGGCGTCATCACCATGGGCCGGGTGCTCACCCTGGTGGTGTGCACGCTGGACAGCTCCGAGGCCGAGGACGCCATCGACGCCGCCAACGACGCCAGCCGCGAACACCCTTGCCGGGTGGTCGTTTTGGCGCGCGGCGATCGCGAGGCGCAGACCCGGCTCGACGCGCAGATCCGGGTCGGCGGCGACGCGGGCGCGGCCGAGGTGATAGTGCTGCGACTGCAGGGCGAGCTGGTGAGCCACGAGAGCAGCGTGGTGATCCCGTTCCTGCTGCCCGACACCCCGGTGGTGGCCTGGTGGCCGCGGGGCGCGCCGGAGTTCCCGTCCAAGGATTCGGTCGGCCGCCTGGCGACCCGCCGCATCACCGACGCCACCTTCGCGCCGGATCCGCTGTCCGCCATCAAGCGGCGGCGCGGCTCGTACGCCACCGGCGACACCGATCTGGCCTGGAGCCGGATCACCTACTGGCGGGCCCTGCTCGCCGCCGCCATGGACGAACCGCCGTACGAGCCGGTCAGCTCGGTGACGGTGTCCGGGTTGCGCGACGAACCGGCGCTGGACATGCTGGCGGGCTGGTTCGCCGCCCGGCTGGACTGCCCGGTGGTGCGGCGCACGGGTGCGCTGCGGGTGGAGGTGCACCGCCCGTCGGCCTCGATCGCGATCGAACGCCCGCAGACCGGGCGCACCGCGACGCTGACCAGGACCGGGGATCCGGATCAGCGAATCGCGTTGGCGCGCAGGGAAACCAACGAGTGCCTGGCCGAGGAGCTGCGCCGGTTGGACGCCGACGAGATCTACGCCGAGGCGCTGGCCGGAATCGAGAAGGTCACCTATGAGTGAGTACGAAGTGCTGAGCGATACCGACGGACTGGTGGCGGCGGCCGCGGCGCGGTTCGTGGACGTGGTCGTCGCCGCGCAGCGGGCGCGCGGCTCGGCGTCGGTGGTGCTGACCGGCGGCGGCACCGGAATCGCGCTGCTGGAGCTGGTGCGCCGGGAGCCGGGAGCCATCGACTGGTCGCGGCTCGACGTCTTCTGGGGCGACGAAAGGTTCGTCCCCGCTGGCGATCCCGAGCGCAACGACCTGCAGGCCCGGCAGGCGCTACTGGACCACGTTCCGGTGAATCCGGCCCGGGTGCATCCGGTGTCCACCTCGGACGGCGAGTATCCGGATCCGGTCGAGGCGGCCGCGGAGTACGGCGCCGCCGTACACGCCCACCTGGCCGAGCACGGCGCCTTCGATCTGCATCTGCTCGGCATGGGCGGTGAGGGACATGTGAATTCGCTCTTCCCGCACACCGCCGCGGTGCGCGAGGAGCACGAACTCGTTGTCGCGGTGAGCGATTCGCCGAAGCCGCCACCCGTGCGGGTGACGCTGACGCTGCCCGCGGTGCGGCGGGCCCGGCATGTGGTGCTGGTGGTCGGCGGAGCGGGGAAGGCGGAGGCCGTCGCGGCGGCGATGGGCGGAGCCGATCCGGTCGACTTCCCGGCCGCGGGCGCGATCGGTTCGGAATCGACCACCTGGCTGCTGGACAAGGCCGCGGCGGCCCGGCTGAGCTGAGTCGGCAGGGTTCGGTTTTCCGGGCCCGCTTCGCGCAAGATCTACGCCGATCGCGCACCGTGATCGACAATATTCCGGAAAATGCTGTGCGACAGGTTGTTCGAGCCGTAGGCTCCTGGCCGTGAGGGCGCGATGACGGACGTTGATCTCGACGAACGGTTCCGGGCGGAGATCTCCGCGCTGACACCCCGGCCGCACCGGCCGCCGACCGAGGAGATCGCGCCGGGCATCACCGGAGCGCAATGCCTGGAGCTGTTCGAATCCCAGGCCACAAGTAGGCATCTCGACCTGGCCGCGCGCCGCCTCGGCAGCGCCAAGCGCGGGTACTACAGCATCGGTTCGTCCGGTCACGAGGGCAATGCCGCGCTGGCGATGGCGCTGCGCACCACCGATCCCGCACTGCTGCACTATCGTTCGGGCGCGTTCTTCGTGCAGCGCTGCCGTCAGGTCGGCGGGCTGGACCCGATCCGGGACGTGCTGCTCGGCGTCGTCGCGGCGGCCGCGGACCCGATATCCGGCGGCAGGCACAAGGTCTTCGGCAGCAAACCGGCCTCGATCATCCCGATGACCTCCACCATCGCCTCCCACCTGCCGCGCGCGGTCGGGCTGGCCTTCGGCATCGAACGCGCACAGCGCCTGGGTGTTCCGGCCGAGTGGCCGTCGGATGCGGTGGTGCTGTGCAGTTTCGGTGACGCGTCGGCGAATCATTCGACCGCGGTCGGCGCCATCAATGCCGCGATTCACACGGCCCACCAAGGGGTTGCGCTACCGCTGCTGTTCGTCTGCGAGGACAACGGGATCGGCATCAGCGTGCCGACGCCGCCGGACTGGATCGAATACGCGTACGGCAGCAGGCGGGGACTGCGCTATTTCACCGCCGACGGCTGCGATCCCCTTGCGGCGCTGACGGTTTCGCGGCAGGCCGCCGACTGGGTGCGCGAGCAGCGCAAACCCGCGTTCCTGCGGTTGCGCACCATCCGGCTGATGGGCCACGCGGGTTCGGATATGGAGGCCGCCTACCGCCGCCCCGGCGATATCGCGGCCGACCTCGTGCACGACCCCGTACTGGCGACCGGACGCCTGCTCGCCGAATCCGGCGTCGCCCGGCCCGACGAGGTGATCGACCGGTACGACGAAATCGGCGGCCGGGTCGCGTTCATGGCCGAAGTGGTCTGGCGGGAACCGAAATTGACCTCTGCGGCGGCGGTCATGGCGCCGCTGGCTCCCGCGCATCCGGACGCGGTGCGCGAGGATGTGCTGCGCGGGTCGTGGACCGCGGTCGAAACCACTTCCGCCGCCGCGGCATCGGGCAGCGGCGTCCCCGCGACTGATTCCGCGGCCGCGCCGAATCAGGCAGCGGCGCAGGGCGATCCGCTGACGCTCGCGCAGGCGATCAACGGCACCCTCGCCGACATCATGGTGCGCGACCGCGACGTGCTGGTATTCGGCGAGGACGTCGGCCGTAAAGGCGGCGTCTACGGCGTCACGAAGGGCCTGCGCAAGCTGTTCGGCGCGCGCCGCGTCTTCGACACCCTGCTCGACGAACAGAGCGTCCTCGGCACCGCGCTGGGTACGGCGCTCACCGGATTCGTGCCGGTGCCGGAGATCCAATACCTCGCCTACCTGCACAATGCCGCCGACCAACTGCGCGGCGAGGCGGCGACCCTGCAGTTCTTCTCGCACGGCCACTATCGCAACCCGATGGTGGTCCGGATCGCCGGCTACGCATATCAGAAGGGTTTCGGCGGCCACTTCCACAACGACAATTCCGTTGCGGCGCTGCGGGATATCCCCGGGCTGGTGGTGGCGTCGCCATCCCGCGCCGACGATGCCGCCGCCCTGCTACGCACCTGCGTCTCGGCGGCCAGGGTGGACGGGCGCGTCTGCGTCTTCCTCGAGCCTATCGCGCTGTACCACACCCGTGATTTGTACAGCCCCGGCGACAACGGTTGGCTGGCAACGCCTTCCGGCGAGCATGTGCCCATCGGGCGGGCCCGCTGCTACGGCGACGGCGCCGACCTCACCATCGTCAGCTTCGCCAACGGCGTTCCGATGAGCCTGCGCGTGGCGGCCCGGCTCGCCGAACGCGGTGTACACGCTCGGGTGCTCGACCTGCGCTGGCTCACCCCGCTGCCCGCCGACGATCTGCTGCGGCACGCCAATGCCACCGGCCGGGTGCTGATCGCCGACGAAACCCGGTACAGCGGCGGTGTCTCCGAATCCGTCTGCGCCGCCCTGCTCGACGCCGGATTCGACGGCCGAATCGCCCGCGCCACCAGCGAGGACAGCTTCGTTCCGCTCGGACCGGCCGCCGACACCGTGCTGCTCGACGAGACCAGGATCGAGGCCGCCGCCGACAAACTCCTCGCCGACCGCTGACCCGCACAGCACACCGCGCCCGATCCGGGGACCGATTCGCCCGATTCGGTACAGCAGCGCAGGTTCGGGCGATTCGGAGTCGGCCCGCACCCGGCCGAATACAGTAGAGGCAGCGGTGACCTGCGGCGGAAGGGGATGGTCATGACGGGGATGTCCATGCTCGGCGAGGTGCGGCCGGAGCACCGGCACACACCGGACGGAGATCTGGTGTTACTGCACTACCTGCGGTCGTTCCGGTTGCCGGTGCTCGAGGTGTGGTCGGCCTGCACGGATCGAAACCAGTTGTCGCGCTGGCTCGGCGCCGTCACCGGGGGCGGCGGAAACCTGACCATCGAGCCGTCGGACGGACCGGTGCCGGGGGCGCTGGCCATCCGGATCGATCACTGCCGCGCGCCGCACGAACTGGTGTTGCATGTGGACGGCGGCCTTGTCGAGCTCGCGTTCAACCAGGTCGGCGTCGTCACGACGGTCGAACTCGTTCGCCGTCATCTCTCGCCCGCCGCCGCGGCCGCGATGGGGCCGCGCTGGCAGTACCTCCTCGACCGGCTCACCGCCTATCTCCAGGGTGAGCAGCTGCCGCGCTGGTCGGATTATCCGAAGCTGACCGACGAGTACCACTGATCGGTACCCCGCCCGAACTGCGTACGGGCGGTGAGTCTTTCACAGCGTGTAGTGTGGATCGGTTCGGCCGATGGACAGGTGGAGGCGGCTTTGCAGGTTGGCGACGTGCTGGTCAAACGCGAGGATTCGGGCGAGTGGGCCGTGGTGAAGGTGCTCGTGGTGGATGTGTGGCCGGATGGCGGTGAGCTGCTGCACTGCCTGATGTATCGCTCCACCAGTGAACGACCGACCCCGGACGTGGTGGCCGGGCTCGAGGTGCTGGCCTACCATGCGCCGTTGCGCGCCACGGCCTTTCGCGGCGCGTGGGAGGTGCTCGGCACCTGTGCGGTCGCCCCGGCGGATCTGGTCGGGTTCCACGAGTACCTCAAACGGGTGGACTTCCGCCGCTATCTGGCGGAGACCGGGCAGAATCTGGAAACCGTTGTCGCCAGAGCCAATTCGCATTTCGCGGCGGGCGGCGCGCTGAACGATCAGCAGCGGCACCGCGAGGCCATCGAGGAATACACCAGGGCCGCCGACCTTTTCCCGCTCTTCTACGAGGCCATCGACAACCGCGGCTTCAGCTATATGAACATCGGCGATTACCGTTCGGCCCTCGACGATTTCGAGCATTCCCTACAAATCCACCCCGACGGTGAGGCCGCCTACTTCTCCAGCGGTGAATGCCTGCTCCGGCTGGGCAAATTGGATGAGGCCGAGGCCATTTTCGAGGCGGGCGCGGTGGATTCGACCCAGTACCGGGAGCTACATCAGAAATTCCTCGGCCTGGTGCGCGATCTGCGCGGCGACGGGTTGCCGTCCACCGGTTGACGCCTAATGGGCGCTGCCGGACGAAGTCCGTCTTCAGACCGCGCATGGCCGGAGCGAATGCGGAGGTACGCCTACGTTCGCGCGGCCTCGCGGCGCAGGGCGCCGAGATGGGCGGTGAGCAGCGCGTTCACCTGGTCGGCGCGTTCCAGTTGTACCAGATGGCCCGCACCGGACACCTCGGTGACGGCGCGCAGGTCGGGCACGTGGGAACGCATGGTGGCCAACGGATCCCGGCCGCTGAACCCGGCCATATCCAGATCCTTCGCACCGTACAGGAAGAACGCGGGCACGGTGACCGTGGTCGGCAGCTCGGCGGTGAGCTCCCAGTTGCGGTCCAGGCAGCGGTACCAGTTGAGCCCGCCGGTGAAGCCGGTGCGGACGAAATCCGCTGCCAGCGTATCGAATTCATCCTTGTCGAGCCACGGCCACGGCAGCGCGGGCGCCTGCGGCAGCACGTCGAGGTAGCCGTGATTCTCGGCGGGATACCGCCAGACGTCGAAGTAGTTGTACTCCGCGCTCAGCGCGTAGTAGACGCGGGCAAGGAAATCCCTTGGGTGCGCGTCGAGTTCGGCATCGGCGACGCCGGGCCGCTGAAAATAGTCCAGGTGCAGGAAATGTCGCCGCGCGGCCTTGGCCCACAGTTCGCTCGGGCGGCGCGGCGGCCGCGGCGCGTACGGATTGTTCAGCACCATCACCGCGCGCACCCGCTCCGGCGCACGCAGCGCCAACTCCCACACCAGGGCCGCGCCGAAATCGAGTCCGACGAAAACCGCCCGCTCGGAACCGATCTCGTCGAGCAGGCCGAGCAGATCGCCGATCACCGCGCGGTTCGTGTACGCCGCCGGATCCGCGGGCGCCTCGGTGCGGCCGTAGCCGCGCAGATCCGGCGCGATGGCCCGGTATCCGGCCGCCGCCACGGCCGCCAGCTGGTGGTGCCAGATGAACCAGGTGTGCGGGAACCCGTGGCAGAAAATAACCGGGTCACCGGCGCCCTGTTCGGCCACGTGCAGCCGAATATCGTTGGTGGTCACGAACCGATGGGTTACCTGCACGACCAACTCCATAGCTAGAACACGTTTCTAATGGTCGGTAGTGTACCGAGGTCATGGACGCAACACCTGGCAAGCTATCCGACCGCATCGCGGTCGTCACCGGCGGGAGCCGCGGCATCGGGAAGGGTATCGCGCTGGAACTCGGCGCGGCGGGCGCGACGGTCTACGTCACGGGCCGGTCCGCCACACCGGGCAAACTGCCCGGATCGGTCGGCGAGACCGCGGCCGCCATCGACGAGGCGGGTGGGCTTGGCGTGCCCGTCGTCTGCGATCATCGCGACGACGACGCGGTGCGCGACCTGTTCGACCAGATCCGGGATACCAACGGCCGCTTGGACATTCTGGTCAACAACGTCTACGACTCCCCCGCGAGCGCCCGCTGGCTCGGTAAGCCGTTCTGGGCGGTGCCGCCGCACGCCTGGGACGAGACCTTCGATATCGGCGTCCGATCCCATTACGTGGCAAGCCATTTCGCCGCACCGCTGCTGCTGGCCGCGGACGGCCTGATCGTCAACGTGTCCTCGCCGGGTTCGCGGCGCTACCTGCACAACGCCGTATACGGTGTCGCCAAAACCGCGCTCGACCGGCTCACCGCCGATCTGGCGCACGATCTGGCCGATACCGGGGTCACCGTGGTATCCATTTGGCCCGGCATCGTGAATACCGAACTGCTGCAACTGGTTCCGGCCGACGCCAGCGGTCACCGCCGCATCACCCTGCCCGGCGAGGGCACCTTCGACCTCGACGAGGCCGAAACCCCGCGCTTCGCCGGACGCGCCGTGGTCGCACTGGCCGCCGACCCCGCGCGCCGGGCCCGCACCGGATCACCGTGGCCGATGGCCGATCTCGCCGAACATTACGGCTTCACCGATATCGACGGCCGGGTGCCGCGCACCGAATGACAGCGCAAAGCGGCCGGACCACGCCGGGCCCGGCCGCGAAGACGACGCTGCGCCGGGCGCACCCGGCCGCATCGATCAGGAGAACTTGATTTCCAACCCGATGCCGAGAATGCAGATGAGCCAGATCAGCCCGGTGAAGATGGTGATTCGGTCGAGGTTCTTCTCCACCACCGTCGACCCCGACAGGCTGGACTGGACGCCGCCGCCGAACAGGCTGGACAGACCTCCACCCTTGGCGCGGTGCAGCAGCACCAGCAGCACCAGCAGCACGCTGGTGATGATCAGGAGGATATCCAGGAACATCCGCATGCCGATCAGTCTATGCGGTCGTCCGAATCACACCGAATCAGGCACGCTTACGCGCGCTCGCCTGCCGTTTTCCCAGCTCCTGCAAGGCGAACCGCCCGGCCGGTACCGTGGTGCTCGATAACCACATACGAGGAGTGCGTGAGATGGATCCAGTCGCCGACGCCGTCCGGACGATGGCCCGCCGCTTCGCCGAACTGGCGGCCGCGGCCCCGGATCAGAACCGATCGGTGGCGGCCACACCGGGCTGGTCGATCGGCGACGTACTCGGTCACGTCGCGATGGAACCGTCGCGCTACCGCGAGCTGGCGCTCGGCCGCGGCGAATGGCCCGCCCGCGCGGCCGAATTGCCCGCCTTCAACGCCGAACAGATCCGCACGCTGCCGACCCGCGATCCCGAGAAGCTGGCGGCGCGCCTCATCGCCGACACCGACGACTTCCTGGAAACCGTCGCCGCGGGCGGGCCCGACTTGACGATGATGTTCGACGGCGATCAGCGCATCAGGGCCGACCGGGCGCGCGGAACGCTATTGGCGGAGTTCATCGTGCACGGCCACGACATCGCGGCCACGCTCGGCAGGCCGTGGTCGATTGATCCGGCGCATGTGCCGATCGTCATGGACGGTCTCACCCAGGTGATACCCGGCTGGGTCGATCCAGCCCGATCCGGCGGCCATACCGCCAGCTATGAGCTGCGGCTGCGCGGCCTCAACCGCTATTTCTTCCGGTTCACCGCCGGACAGGTGACCATCGGCGAGCCGGGACCGGTCGATGTGCATATCAGCGCCGAACCGGTCACGCTGCTGCTGTTGAACTACGGCAGGCTCGCACCGTGGAAACCGGCGCTCACCGGCAAGGTGCTGGCCTGGGGCCGAAAACCTTGGCTCGCACTGGGATTCAACCGGCGATTCCTACCGGCCTAGTCGAAGGCGTCCCGCCCCTGTGCGCCGCCCCACCTGCAGGCGCTGTCGGCGAAGCCGTCCGCAGCGCGCATGGCCCGAGCGAATGTGGAGGTACGCCTGACAGGCGCTGTCGGTGAAGCCATCCCCGGCCCCGCGCACGGCCGAACGAACGCGGACGTACGCCTAATGGACGCCGTCGGCGAAACCGTCCGCAGCCGCGCATGGCCGGAGCGAATGCGGACGCCTAGTGCGGCTGCACCGCTACGAGGTGGGTCTGCGCTTCGCCGGTCGCGAATTCCGCTACCGCCTCCTCGTGCGCCTGATCCTGTGCGGTGAGCCGCACCTGGTGCTGATGCATATGCTCGGCCCACGATCGGACCACGAAAGCCTCTACGTACCGGTCGATTTCGCCGACATCGCGGTACAGGCGCCACTCCATCGCACCCGTCCGCTGCATGGACCGGCCGACGTAGGCCATCGCGGCGAGGAAATCGTCGATGCGGTCCTCCGGCACGTCGTAGCGGCGCATCACCAGCACCGGGCCGTCGGACGGATCCGGTTCGACGGCGAGTTCCGGATCCGGCCAGAACGGCGTCGGCGTCAGATCGACCTCCTCGGCGTTGTGCCGGATCTTCAGCCACAGCGTGCTCACCGCGCAGCCCCCCAGCAGCACCGCGGCGGCGAGCAGCGCGCGCACCGGACCGAATGCGCCCGCCACCAGACCCCAGATCAGCGATCCGACCGCCTGGCCCGCCATGAACACCAGCAGATACACCGACAGCCCGCGCGCACGCACCCATGCGGGCAGCAAGAGCTGCACCGTCGAATTCAGCGTCGACATGGACAGCATCCAGGCCAGTCCGGCGCCGACCAGCAGCGCGAGCACCACCGGCAGATTGGGCACGACGGCGACGCCCGCGGTGGCGACGCCGAAGATCACCGCCGCGGCGGCGAGCCGCTGGGTCGGGGTGAGCAGCACCCGAATCCGGGACAGCGACAGCGCGCCGCACACCGCGCCGACACCGAGCGCACCGAGCATCAGGCCGTAACCCGATGAGGTGAGGCCGAGCTGGTCGCGGGCGATCACCGGCAGCAGCGCCCACACCGCGCTACCCGGGCCGACGAACAGGATCGTGCGATACAGCACCTTCCTGATCGCCGGCGCCGAGCGGACGAATCGGGTGCCCGCCTGCACCGCGGCCAGCGGCCGCTCGCTGGGCAGTTTGCGTTTCTTCGGCGGGCGGCGCCAGACCGCCAGCACCGCGACGATGCCGCCGAACGAGATCGCGTTCAAGACGAACACCAGCGTCGGCCCGAACAGCGAGACCAGCACGCCGGCCAGCGCGGGCCCCACCGCGCGGCCGATGTTGAAATTCATGCTGCCGAGCGCGGACGCCGCCGGAATCTGTTCGCGTGCAACCAGTTCCGGCTGGATTGCCTGCCAGGCCGGTGCGGTGAGCGCCTGACCGCAGCCGAGCAGGAACAGCAGCGTCAGCAGTACGGCCGGGGTGGTGTGCCCGGTCGCGGTGAATACCGCGAGCACCGCGGCGAGCACCGCCATCGTCGACTGCGCGCTCAGCAGCAGCCTGCGCCGGTCGACCAGGTCGGCGATCACGCCGGACGGTATCGCCAGCATCATGACCGGGAGGGTGAGGGCGGTTTGCACGAAGGAAACCAGCGCGGCGGCGTTCGGCTCGTCCACCAGGATCCACTGCGCGCCCACCGTCTGCATCCAGGTGCCGAGGTTCGACACCAGCTGCGCGATCCACAGCGCCCGGTAGATTCGCGACCGCATCGGCGCCCAAGTCGAAATGGTTGGGGTCGATGCGGTCACGGTGCTCATTACCCTGAGCTTAGTGCCGCTGATCCGCTCATCCGACGTCTCTAGCGATCACGATCGGGTTCGCCGCGATCCGGGCCACGGTCTCCGCGTCGGGCGGGAATTCCCGTGCCCACAGCACCCAATCGGCCCGCAGCTCGGGGAGGGTGACCTGCGGCTGATCCACCGCGGAGAGCAGGCGGCCGGACCAGTCCATCTCGACCGTTTCCTCGGCGAAACCCATTGTGTAGCACAGGTAGTCGTTCCATCCGGCATACGATGTGGACAGCGTCAGCCGGTCCGGCGCGTCGAGTGCGAGCAGCCACCGCCCGTGCGCCCAATCCTGGTCGCTCAGCAACAGATTCGCCGTCAGCCGCAGCGGGCTCCGCCACGTCCAGCACCAAATCGGCGGCGCCCCAGCCGAATCGATCCCACGCCGAGCCATCTCGGCGACCACCGCCCGATACGCCGGACCGTAATCACCCGGCACGGTCGCCCAATCGGCCAGGTACTCCCCCTCGGCGTGGAGGGCGGCAACCACCTCGGGCGCCTGCAACGTCCACAATCGCACCCGCACATGATCGGCCGCCGCACACCGCCGAGGCAAGCGACCCGCGCTCCGGCGGACGCTCGGCCCGGCCGAACGATACGGCAGTCCGAATGCGTGCCGGACCCGCGGCGCGGACCGACGCCAACTCCGTGTGGTCAGGAATCCTTGAATTCCGGGTTGGTACCGATCACGCCGCCCGGGAGGGTTTTGGGTTGTTCGCCGAGGAGTTCGTCGGTGTTCTCCTGGTTGATCAGCCACTCCGGGATCTTGTGCTCGGAATCCTCGTCGCCCTTGCCTTTTCCGGCCGCGCCGGGCATGCCGCCGAACGCGCCCTGGGCGCCGGTCGCGCCGCGGGCGGCGGCGGCTGCCGCTTGGTTGGCGGCGGCCGCGGTGCCCGCCAGGCCGGGCAGGCTTTGGCGCGGGGCCGCGGTCTTCGGGGTGTTGCCAGGGTTGCTCGGGACTCCCGGAGTGCTGCGGGGTAGGCCGGGAGTGCTCGGGATGGGCGTACTCGGGTTGAGGCCCGTCGGGTTCGTCTTGGTCGGATCGAGTCCGGTCGGGGTGGTCGGTTGCGTCGGCTTCGGATTAGTCGAAGTCGGGTTGGTGGAGGTCGGGTTCGTTCCGGTCGGCTGCCCGGTCTTGGGGTCGGTGCCCGGCTGGCCCTTGTCCTTGCCGTCGTCCTTGTCCTTGCCTTTGTCTTTGCCGGGGTCGTCGCCGCCCGGTTTCACGCCGGGAACGCCGTTGCCCGGAACTCCATTGCCGGGGACACCGTTGCCCGGGACGCCGGACTGCCAGTCCCATCCGCCGGGCGGGGCCTGCGGGATATCGACCGGGTTCGTCGGGTTGTTCGGCGTGGGGAATACCGGGATCTTGGCGTCGATGACACCCATCGGCTTCACGAAGTCCTTCTCCATGGCCTCGCGAGCCTCTTGCAATTTCTCGGACTTCTCGCCGTTCTTGCCCCAACTGAAGGGGTTGTACCAGTGCGGATCACCCTCCACCAGGCCCGGAATCCCGGTCTTGGTCATGCCGACAGCGGCCGATGCTTCCTCGACCCGGGATTGCATCTCCGAAATCGGACCGCTCAATTCTTGAGCGTTCTTGACGTAATTGCGAATCGCATCCATCGCCAGCGGCGCGGCTTTTCCGCCGGACCAGGCATCCGAGATCGATTTCTGAATCGAGCGGTTGAAGGTCTCCAGACCCTGCTCCCACATTCGCCAGAGTTGACCATACTTTTGGCTCGCGGGACCCGCGTTCTCCGGCTTCTGCACCTCGAAGGTGTGCAGGATCTCCTTATGACTCCAGTTGTTCGGGTTCTCACCCCCGCTCGGGATACCTGGTGACTCGTATGCGTTCATTTCGGCCTCGATGAGAGATCGGGAGCTTTGACCTGCGGGCGTGTGTCCGGTACGTCCTTCTTACTGTTGAATGCGGCCGCGAATTCGGCGTCGGACTGGACGAGGCGGTCACGGACGATACGGTGGGCTTCCTGGATGTCTTCGATGATCTGGAGGTGCTGGTCCAGTATCTTGTAAATACTATTCGGGTCGTCTTGCGCCTTTTTCCGGAACCGATTGACGACGGTTTCCCCCGAGACCAACGTACGAAGGTCGACCTGGCAGTACATGGGGGATTCTCCGCAGCCCCAAGCCTGCTGGCTTGCAATATCTTGCGCGACTGTTTGCATGTCTTTAATTGTCCTTTTGAAGGACTCGCAGTCGCGATCGATATTGATGAAATCGTCAGCCGACAGCCTTATCGTCAGATTCCCATCCTTCACCTCTTTGAGTAGGTTGGCCATTGGTCGAGGTGATTGAGTTGCATCGTCGCTCATTTGTTTCCCTCCCGACGTGGGTGACGATCAGGCTCCGGCCGGTATCATCGGAGCAATCTTGTCTGCTAAAGATTTCGCAATGTCGCACGAGTCGAGCTTGCCGGTGTCTTTCCTGCTGGGTGGATTGTTTACATTGATGTCGAGGCTACCGCCCTTCATCTCCACATCCACTGTGCACGAATCCTTGATATTGGGGCCTAGGAACTGACGGGAAGAGATCGCTCGTCGCCCATCGACCGTTAACTCTTTGGTTTCGGGGAACTGCTTGGCCCGCACCATATCCACCGTGAGATTGGTCATCCTGATATATCCGCCGTAGCCATCATCGGTCCGCAGATACCGACAGCCGCGTAATTTGAGTCCACCGCCGAGGTCCGACTCGTCTGGGCCGCGATTCTCGAGCTTCTCGGAATCCAGGAAACTCTGTGGGAGATTACAACCGTCGAAGCCGCTCGGCACGTCCGCAGCGGGACCTGTCGACGAGGAGGTTTTGGCGCTACTCGACGGCCCGGCGGTACCGCCCGTGGACGACCCGCATCCCGCGAGGACAAACACGGCCCCGACAGCGAAGACGGTCAAACACAATGACTTCGGCCTGCTCGTCATCGATTCCCCATAAGCCGGTGCGCACGCTACGACCCGCCAGGACCGGACCGGCCTCTCCGCCCCCTGAAGCGTCTGGAAGTTCCTGCGACGTTACCGGTGGGTCCATTGACCTCGCAAGCAGCCGCCCACCCCGGCGGACAAGGGCCGATCGGGACCAACGTCAACGCCATCATCCACCCGCAGAGGCGTAGCCGATCCCGAGGGAGCCACCCCGCAGCGAGCCTGCTCCGGTCATCGGATACTTCGCGGCCGAATGCTCGTCAGACCCCGAGCCCGCCGGCCAGCACGGGCCACGAATCATGCAGCGGCGCTTGCCAATACGGCCACGAGTGGGTGCCGATCGGGTAGTACTTCACGGTGGCCGGAATGCCATCGCCGCGCAGCTCGGCGTCGAATCCGGTGGTGCAGTCGTGCGCACCCTGCTCGACGGCGACAGCAGCGGCCTCGGTGGTCGGCCAACTGAAGGTCGGATCGAAGGTCGCGTCCGCGGGTCCGGGTACGCCCGTGCCGGTCGACACGAACAACGCCTTGCCGCGCAATCCGTCGGTGTGCAGGCTCACGTCGTGCGCGGGCCACTGCGGGTCGCCTGCGGTCCCCCACATGTTGTCCGGGTTGCCACCGCGTTCGAAAACCGCTGTGCGAACATAGGTTTGGCCGACATTGCTGGTGAACAGGCAACCGCTGTACGCGGCCACCGACCGGTACAGCGCCGGGTTCCGGAAGGCCAGCGTCATCGCGGCCTGGCCGCCCATCGAAACACCCGCGACGCCGTTGCGGCCGCTGCCGTGGAAGTTGGTATCGATCAGGGGTGGAAGTTCCTGGCTGAGGAAGGTCTCCCACTGGTTGTGCCCCAGACCGGGATCATCGCGCAGCCAGTTCGTATAGAACGTGCCGCCACCGCCGACGGCCAGTACGACATTCACCGGCTTGTCGGCGAAGAAAGCGACGGCATCGGTGCGCAACGTCCACGTGCTCTGCCCCTCCGACGCGTCGGCGCCGTTACCGTCCAGCAGGTACAACGTCGGATGCGGTGTCGTCGAATCCGCCGGCGACAACAGGTCGACCTGAACGATCCGCCCCATCGCCGGTGACCGCACGAACACCTGCAACCACCGGTCCGTGCGCTTGACAATGTGATCGATCTGCGCCTGCGCCAGCACGACAGGTGCCCCGATGACCGTCCCGGCCAAGACGAGTCCCACAATCCCCACCACCGACAGCGATCTCACCAACGGCCCCCGACGATTCGTTCGCGGTGCGCGGGGACGAAACCTTCGGGTGAACCAGATCGACATATCACTTCCCTACGTCGAAAACCACAGCGGTGGACGCACCTTACCGATCTGAACACACCGAATCGGACCAGTCGGATAGGACACGCACCCCGCAACCTCTAGTCGGTTTCAGCCCGGAGGTGCCCCTAGTTGCCGACCGACCCGAGGGGCGCAGCCGGTGACCAACATCCCAGAGACAGAGACAGCGCCGAGCCGGAGGGCGGACCGCCGGAGTTGACAGGCGGTCCGCCGCATATTCAGCCCTCCATTTCTTCGATATCGCTCGCCGCACGCGCGGCGAGTAGTAAGGCCGCCACCAGCAGGGCCGCACCGACCAGTGCGAGGGGGCGCAGGCGGTCGCCGAGGATGACGGCGGCGAGGATGGTGCCGGTGAGCGGTTCCAGCAGGGCCATGGCCGCGGTGGTTCCCGGGCCTGCGGCGGGCAGGCCGTGGAAGTACAGCGAGTAGGCGGCGGCGGTCGGGAAGAGGCCGAGTGCCAGTAGCAGGGCGATGCTGGTCGGTGTCACGGTGAAACTGAGACCGGTGCTCGCGGCCAACGGGGCGAGGAGCACCGCGCCGCCGGTGAAACCGAGCGCGGTGGTGGTCATCGGCTCGAGACCGTCGACCGGATCGGCGCTGATCAGCGTCATGATGGCGAAGCCGGCGGCGGCAGCGGCGGCCAGCGCGGCGCCGAGCAGCAGCCCGGCGGCCGAGCCCGTGGCCGGGCCGCCGACCAGCAGCGTCAGACCGGACAGGGCGAGACCGATCGTCGCGACGCGGCGGCGGTCCAGTGCCCGCCTGCCGGTGAGCTGTTCCAGCACCGCGACGAATACCGGTGACATCCCGATCGTGATCAGGGTCGCGAGGCTCACCGACGACGCGGCCACCGCGCCGAAGTAGCACATCTGAAACCAGCCCGCGAGTGCGGCGATCGCACCGATTCTGCGCCACGCCAACCGATTTCGCGGCATCGGCCGCCTGGTGACGATCAACGTCAGGATCAGTAGTAGACCGCCGGTACCGAGTCGGCAGGCGGCGACCGCGATCGGGGCGAGGCCGGTGGCCCGGCCGAGCAGCGCACCGAGCAAACCGCCGGTGCCCCAGAGGATTCCGGCCGCGATAAGAGATATCAGCCCGGAACGCCGGGCCGTCGACACAACTGTGGACATGAAAAGTTCGCGCTCCTGCGATGGGACCGCGACGAGCCGCCGAGCCGGATGGCCGCATCGGGCCATCGCGAATCACCCGCGGACGTCGCGGATCGGATCAATGATCGAGATCGCGGAAGCGAGGTGCACCGAAGGCACGTGAAACAGGCACGAACGCCAACACACAGCCGAAGCCGAGGCAGGAAGTACGCCTGAAGAGCACGCTCACCGATCGCGGTGGCGCGCTACCCAATACACCTCGCTCAGGAGGCCGGGGGCGGAGTGATCGGAAAGAGTCGATGCACGAACCCGATACTACTGCCCGCCGCTTGTCGCCGCACCGCCGGATGGGCACTCCCTTTATGCTCGAATCCGGATCGGCCGGTACGCACCCGCCGCGTCGCTGAAAGGACTTCTGCCCCATGACCATCGACGTCTGGGCCCAGCATCCCACCACCCACTTCCTGGCGCAGGATATGTTCGCGTCGCTGCGGCGCTGGACCGGCGGTGTGATTCCGGAGGGTGAAATCCCCCTGTCGGTCACCATCGCCGCACTCGACGCGGGCGGTGTCGACAAGGCGTTGATCTCGGCATGGCATGGTCCGCAAGGGGTGCTGATCTCCAACGACGAGGTGGCCGCCTGGGTCGCCGAGGCGCCGGACCGGTTGGCCGGGATCGCATCGGTGGACCTGCGCGATCCGATGGCGGGCATCCGGGAACTGCGCCGCCGCGTGCTGGACGACGGTTTCAAGGGGCTGCGGGTGCTGCCCTGGCTGTGGGAGACGCCGCCGACGGACCGGCGGTTCTATCCGCTGTTCGCGGCCTGCGTCGAATTGGGGGTGCCGTTCTGCACCCAGGTCGGGCACACCGGCCCGCTGCGCCCGTCCGAAACCGGAAGGCCCATCCCGTATATCGATCAGATCGCGATCGATTTCCCGGAGCTGACCATCGTCTGCGGACATGTCGGCTACCCGTGGACCGAGGAGATGATCGCGGTGGCGCGCAAACATCCGAACGTCGTCATCGATACCTCCGCCTACACCACGAAACGCCTTCCGCCGGAACTGATCTCGTATCTGAAATCGGGTAGCGGACGGCACAAGGTGCTGTTCGGCACGAACTTTCCGATGATCGTGCCGCAGCACGCGCTGGCGGGTCTGGACGAGCTCGGCTTGGACGACGAGGTGCGCGAACTGTATCTGGACGACAACGCCCGCCGCGTCTTCAAGCTCTAAAAGAGTTACCGCTCAATACCTTTGGCGTTGACGTAGGTGCCGAGCAGATCCTCGATCAGCTCCAGCACCGCATCGTCCATCGCCGGATCGGGTATCACGCCGCGCACCACCGCCTGCCCCGAGAAGAGGTGCAGCACAAGGAAGAACAGCGGCCGCCGCACCCGTTCCGGGAAGCGTTCCAGCACCGCGGTCCGCTCCACCTCCGCGACGATCTCGGCATAGTAGCTCTCGATGGATGGCGCGATCCTGGCGCGCAATTCGGCATCCGAGCGTGCCGCCAGATAGATCTCGCGCAGTGCGTGCGTGATGTTGTCGGCCTGTGCCGCCCGCAGGAACCGCAGCGCGGCGTCGATCGAATTCCCTTGGTCGCCAAGCTGTTCCATCACCGTCCGGAATCCGGCGGTCTGCCGTGACAGCACCTCGCCGACGGTGCGCACGATGAGGTCCAGCCTGCTGTCGAACTGGCGGAACATCGCGCCGACGGAAAGTCCGGCGCGCCCGCAGATCTCCTGCACGGTCGCGTGCTGATAGCCGACCTCGCCGATGGCCGCGATGGTGGCGTCGACCAATTTGGCGACGGTCGCGGCCCGGCGTTCCTGCTGGGTGCGGCGCGGGCGATGGGCGGGTTCGGCGGTCATGGCTGACCATCCTGCCGGGTGGCCGGGCAGGCCGATCGAAGTGGTGGGCGTGATCGTTGACACATTGCCGCACAACACCTTACAGTCTGCGACGTCAGTTAGGAAATGCTTGCTCTCTTTTTAGCCCGATGAGGAGCTCCACCATGACCGTGCCGCGTCGGCGTAAACGCACCGGAATCGGCTACACCTGCCTGGCCGTCACCGCGGGACTGACCGTCGCGGTCGCCCCGGCCATCGGCACGGTAGCCGCGGCCGATCCGGTCCCCGTGCAACCGCCACTCCCCTTCCCACAGCCGCCCGCGCCGCCATATCTGGATCCCGCGTTCTACCAACCGGATCCGGCCCGGGTCGCCGCCGCGCAACCGGGCGAGATCCTGGCGGCCCGCCAGGTGAATCTGGCCAACCTGTGGCTGATTCCGCTGAACGTCCGCGCCTGGCAGCTCTCCTACCGCAGCACCAACACCCGCGGCGAGGCGATCCCGGCGGTCGCCACCCTGATCGTGCCGTACCGGCCGGCGCCGACCGATCAGCGCGCACTGGTCTCCTTCCAGATGGCCGAGGACTCGCTCTCGCAGAACTGCGCGCCCTCGTACACACTGCAGATGGGTTCGCTGCCGAATCCGCTGAATCCGGTGATGGAGGCGGAGTTCGTCGAGGTGCAGGCCATGCTGCAGCTCGGGCACGCCGTCGTCATCCCCGATCATCAGGGGCCGAATGCCGCGTACGCCGTCGGCCCGCTCGGCGGCCGAATCACCCTGGACGGCATCCGCGCCGCCGAAAACTTCGAGCCCGCAGGGCTTTCCGGCCCCGCGACCCGGGCGGCCATGTGGGGTTATTCCGGCGGCGCCATACCCACGGCCCACGCTGCCGAGCTACAACCCGAGTACGCGCCGGAGCTGAACCTGGTCGGCTCGGCGACCGGCGGGCTGCTCGCCGATATCCGCACCGCCATCGACTACAACAACGGCACCTCCACCTTCGGCGGCGCGGTGCTCGGCGGATTGTTCGGCGTCGCAAGGGAATACCCGCAGGTCGACCAGTTCATCCAGCGGTATATGAATCCGCTCGGCAAGGCCGTCCGGGTGGTGCACGAAGGACAGTGCGTTGCACTGCAATTCGCCGGATTCCCGTTCGTCAACATCAAGGGCCTCTTCGATTACCCCGGCGATCCGATGCAGGCGCCGGAAATGCAGCCGGTGCTCGACGAGCTGACCCTCGGCAACCGCGGCACCCCCACCGCCCCGCTCTACATCTACGAGGCCCCGCTCGACGAAGTGATGCCGATCAACGCCGTCGACAAGACCTACGACATCTACTGCAAGGACCCCGATGCCCGGGTCTTCTACACCCGCGACCTGCTGAGCGAACACGGCAGCGCCGCCTTCACCGGCACCGCGTCGGCCGCCATCTGGCTCAACGACCGCCTCAACGGCGTACCCGCCCCCGCGGGCTGCCACAATCGCGACGTGCCGACCGAACTGCTCGATCCCGGCGCGCTCGCCGCCTTCGCCAACACCATCGGGCAAACCCTCGCCTCGGCATTCGGCCTGCCCGTCTGAGACGTGTCTACCGGGCCGGAACGCGCGAGGTCAGTACCATTCGCGGCATGTCGGCTAACTTCTTGCGGTTCGGCCCGGTCGTCCTGTTGGCGCTATGCGCGCTCACCGCGTGTTCGCGCGGCGGCTCCGGATCGGCGAATCCCGAGCCGACACCGATGGGCCGCACCTTCGTCTCCACCGGCGTCGACGGCACGCCGATTCCGGGCGGCGGCCCGCTCACCGTCACCTTCAAGGACGGGCGGATCTCCGCGAACGCGGGCTGCAACACCCATTCCGGCGCGGTCGCGCTCGACGATCACAAGGTGCACGTCACCGGTTTGGCCAGCACGCTCATGGCCTGCCCCGGCGACCGCGACGGCGCGGACGAATGGTTGAGCGGACTGCTGAATTCGCACCCGTCCTGGCGGCTCGACAAGGCGACGCTGGTGCTGAAGGCCGACAATCGCACCATCACCTTGCTGGACAAGAAGGTCGCCGTGCCGGATAAACCGTTACAGGGCACCACGTGGATCGTCACCGCGCTGATCACCCCCGACGCGCTCATCCGCTCCCAGGCCATCGACGAGGTGAAGCCGACACTCACCATCGGACAGGACGGCGCGGTCTCCGGCACCGCGGGCTGCAACCGGCTCATCGGACATGCCGATATCTCCGGCTCCGACATCACATTTCGGGTGGGCACCACCAAGATGCTGTGTTCCCCGGAGGTGATGGAGGTCGAACAGGATGTGCTGAAGGCCTTGGACGGCAAGACATCCGCCACCGTCGACGCGGACGAACTCACCCTCCGCAACGCCAACGGCAGCGGGCTGACCTTGCAGGCCGAACAGTAAAGCCCGGCGGCATCCCGAAAGATGCTGCCGGGCTTCGCTTTCGGAGCCCGAGGCTCAGAGCATCGGACCGCCGGCGGCGATCGCCGAAAGGGTGGCGAATTCGTCGCCCTTGAGCGATGCCCCGCCGACCAGCGCGCCGTCGATATCGGTCTGCGCGACCAGCTCGCCGACGTTCTTCGCGTTCACCGAGCCGCCGTACAGCACCCGGACGTTCGCGGCGACCTCGGCGGAGGCCAGCTGCGCCAGCTCGCCGCGGATCGCACCGCACACCTCCTGCGCGTCGGCGGGCGTGGCGACCTTGCCGGTGCCGATCGCCCAGACCGGCTCGTAGGCGATGACGACCTTCGAAATCTCTTCCGCCGTCAGGCCTTTGAGCGAACCGCGCAGCTGTTCCAGGTTGTATTCGACGTGGGTGCGCGCCTCGCGGACGTTCAGCCCCTCGCCGATGCAGACGATCGGCGTGATGCCGTACTTCAGCGCCTGCTTGGCCTTGGCCAGCACGGTGGCGTCGTCCTCGTTGTGGTACTGCCGCCGCTCCGAGTGGCCGACCACCACATAGCTGCAACCCAGCTTGGCCAGCATCGAGCCGCTGATCTCGCCGGTGTACGCGCCCTCGTCGTGCGTCGAAACATCCTGCGCGCCATAGGTGATGAGCAGTTTGTCGCCCTCGACCAATGTCTGCACGCTGCGCAGGTCGGTGAACGGCGGGACGACCGTGACGTCGACCCGGTCGAAATACTTCTCCGGCAATGCGAAGGCGATCTTCTGCACCAGGGCCAGCGCCTCGAGGTGGTTCAGATTCATCTTCCAGTTGCCCGCGATGAGCGGTTTACGTGCCACGGATCAGTCCTCCAACACCGCGATGCCCGGCAGTTCCTTACCCTCGAGGTATTCGAGGGAGGCGCCGCCACCGGTGGAGATGTGGGTGAAACCGTCCTCGGGCAGGCCGAGCGCGCGCACGGCCGCGGCCGAATCGCCGCCGCCGACAACGGTGTACGCGCCCTTGCCGGTCGCCGTCACGATCGCCTCGGCGACCCCGCGGGTGCCCGCGGCGAACTTCTCGAACTCGAATACGCCCATCGGGCCGTTCCAGAAGATGGTCTTCGCCTCGGTGAGCAGCGCCGCGAACCGGTCCACCGATTCGGGACCGACGTCGAGGCCGAGCCAGCCGTCCGGAATCTCGTTGGCGGGCACCACCTTCGACTCGGCGTCGGCGGAGAACTTGTCCGCGACAACGATATCCCTCGGCAGGTGGATCACATCGCCGTAGCGCTCCAGCAGATCCTTGCAGGTGTCGATCATCTCCTGCTGCAGCAGCGAGGAGCCGACCGAAAGACCCTGTGCCGCAAGGAAGGTGAAGCACATGCCGCCGCCGATCACCAGCGTGTCGACCTTCGGCGCCAGCGATTCGATGACCGCGAGCTTGTCCGACACCTTCGATCCGCCGAGCACGACCGCGTACGGCCGCTCCGGATCGGTCGTCAGCGTGCGCAGCACCTCGACCTCGGCCGCGACCAGATTGCCCGCGTAGTGCGGGAGCAGCTTGGCCACGTCGTACACCGAGGCCTGCTTGCGGTGCACCACGCCGAAGCCGTCGGAGACGAAAGCACCGTCCTCGCCGACCAATTCGACGAGCGCGCGCGCCAGCTTGCCGCGCTCGGCCTCGTCCTTGCTGGTCTCGCGCGGATCGAAGCGAATGTTCTCCAGCAGCAGCACATCGCCGTCGGTCAGGCCTTCGGAGCGGGCCAGCGCGTCCTGGCCGACCACATCACCGGCGAGCTGGACGTTGCGGCCCAGTTCCTCGGCCAGCCGCGCGGCGACCGGCGCCAGCGAGTACTTCGGGTCCGGCGCGCCGTCGGGGCGGCCGAGATGTGCCGTGACGACCACCTTGGCGCCGGCCTCGACCAGCGTCTTGATGGTCGGCACCGAGGCGATGATCCGGCCCGGGTCGGTGATCGTGCCGTTGTCGAGGGGGACGTTCAGGTCGGAGCGCACGAGCACGCCCCGACCCTCGACACCCTCGGACAGCAGATCCTGAAGTGTCTTGACCGCCATGCTTACAGCGACTTGCCGACGAGGCCGATGAGGTCGGCGAGGCGGTTCGAGTAGCCCCACTCGTTGTCGTACCAGGAGTACACCTTCACCTGGTCGTCGATGACCTTGGTCAGCGGCGCGTCGAAGATCGAGGAGTGCGGATCGGTGACGATATCGCTGGAGACGATCGGATCCACGTTGTACTTCAGGATGCCCTTCAGCGGACCCTCGGCGGCGGCCTTGAACGCGGCGTTGATCTCCTCGACGGTCGCCTTCTTGGCCAGGTCGGCGGTCAGGTCGGTGATCGAGCCGGTGGGGACCGGCACGCGCAGCGAGTAGCCGTCGAGCTTGCCGTTCAGCTCGGGCAGCACCAGGCCGATGGCCTTGGCCGCACCGGTGCTGGTCGGCACGATGTTCAGCGCGGCGGCGCGGGCGCGGCGCAGATCCTTGTGCGGGCCGTCCTGCAGGTTCTGATCCTGGGTGTAGGCGTGGATCGTGGTCATCAGGCCCTTGACGATGCCGAATTCATCATTCAGCACCTTGGCCAGCGGGCCGAGGCAGTTGGTGGTGCAGGAGGCGTTGGAGATGATGTTCTGGCTGCCGTCGTACTTGTCGTCGTTGACGCCCATCACGATGGTGATGTCCTCGCCCTTGGCCGGCGCGGAGATGACGACCTTCTTGGCGCCCGCGGCGATGTGACCCTTGGCCTTGGTGGCGTCGGTGAAGATACCGGTGGATTCGACGACCACGTCGACGCCGAGGTCGCCCCACGGCAGGGCGGCCGGGCCCTCCTTGATGGCCAGCGCCTTGATCCGCTGCTCGCCGACGACGATGGTGTCGTCGCCGTCCAGCGACACGTCCTGCGGCAGGCGGCCGAGGATCGAGTCGTACTTGAGCAGGGTGGCCAGCGTCGCGTTGTCGGTGAGGTCGTTGACCGCGACGATCTCGATATCGGTGGTGCCGAGCGCCTTCTGCGCCTCCACCGCCCGGAAGAAGTTACGTCCGATACGACCGAAGCCGTTGATGCCTACCCGGACAGTCACGTTATCGCTCCTCAGCTTTCCAGCGGATCATTCCGATGCATCACTCACACTAGTGCCCGGGCGCGACCTCTCCGACACGCACCTCGCCTTAGTGAGGCCTCGATGCCTGGTCAGACGCCCAGTGCCGGTGCGGGCGTCGGCGGCCCACCATGCGGCGATTTGTCCGTTTCCGTCGGAAACCACGGCACGCCAAGGACTTTCGGATCAGCCGCCGGATTGCCCAGAAATAGCGAGAGCGGTCGGATTCACCGCCGTGACACGGGAAATGCAATGCCGCACATGGTCGCCCGGAATCGGGCACTACGGACATCTGTCGCAGTCAGCGTAGGTCCGTTGCGACGATGGTGGCCATATTGCGCTCGGCAAGCGCGGTGATGGTGACGAACGGATTCACCCCGACGCTGCCGGGAACGAGCGAGCCGTCGACGACATAGAGGCCGGGATATCCGTTCAGCCGACCGTAGTCGTCGGTGGCCGCACCGAGCAGGCATCCGCCGAGCGGGTGGTAGCAGAAGTCGTCGCCCCAGATCTTGTACGGCCCGAACAAATCTGTCCGATAGGTGGTCCACGCCTCGCTGTTGATCTTGTCGAAAACCCGCTTCGCGGCGTCGATCGACGGCTGCGCCTGCACCGCCGTCCAATCGAGGCCGACCTTGCCGGTACCGGTATCGAAGGTGAACTTCGCCCGATTCGGATTCTTGGTGATCGCCAGATACAGGCTGATCCACAGTTCGGTGCCCGCCGGAAACGGCGCGATCTCCGCGAAAACCGGACCCGCCGGGTCGTCCCGATTATCGATGCCCATCGCCGGAATGGCCGACTGGTCGGCGCCCGTCAACGCCGAATTCGCCCGCGCGACCATCACATTGCCGTTGTTACCCCATCCGGTGCCGACGGCGTCGCTCAGATTCGGCAATTTGCCCGTCGCCTTCATCGCGACCAATAGTTTGCTGGTGCCGACGCTGCCCGCCGCGAAGAACACCCGATCGGCGGTCACGGATTTCGTCGTCACCGTCGCACCCGAGGTGTCGATCTGCGTCATCGTGACGGTGTAACCGCTCCCCGGCCCCGGGACCACGCCGGTGACGGTGTGCAGCGGGGAGATGGTGAGCTTTCCGGTGCGGGCCGCCTCGGCCAAATAGGTCTTGTCCAGGCTTTTCTTGCCGTAGTTGTTGCCGTAGATCACCTCACTGGCCAACGCCGATTTGGTCGCGGTCCCCGCCGCTTCCCGTTTCATATAGTCGAAGTCGTAGACGTTCGGCACGAATGTGGTCGCGAATCCGGCCGCCTTGGCGTCATCGCGGCCGACCCGCGCGAACTGATACCAGTCGGTGCTGTCGAACCACGCGCTGTCCATGGTGTTCACCCCGAGCGCGGCCGTCGCGCGCGGAAAATAGGTGCCGTACATTTCATCGGAATTCACCGACGGCAAGATCTGCTCGAAGTACGAACGCTTCGGAATCACGGCCATACCGCCGTTGACCAGCGAGCCGCCACCGACCCCGCGCCCCTGATATATCCGCATCGCACCGAAATTCTCCGAATCCAGCACTCCCGCATAGGATTCGATGTCTTTGTTGACATCGCCGCCGAGAAACCAGCCGACGGGTTGGTCGGTGCGGGTGCGGAACCAGAACGAACGGCGGTCGGGCCGCAACATACAGCAGAACACCTTGCCGTCGGAGCCCGGCGTCGTCCAACTCTGCCCCATCTCGACGATATGGGTGTCGATCCCGGCCTGAGTCAGCCGCAGCGCCGCGACCGCACCGCCGTACCCGCTGCCGATGATCAGCGCCGGTACGTGCGCACCCGGCGAAATATCCGCATGCGCCGCCGCCAACCGCCGGGCCGACAGTGCGAGTGTTGCAAAAGTGATACCTGTTCCTGCTATGAACCGGCGGCGATTGAATGCGGTGTATCTGCTTGTCCTGTGGACGTTTTCGTTATTCATTTGAGGTTCCCACTAACTGCTAATGAGAACCTGTTATACAGGCCTTGGTAGGGGGTTCATGGCCCGGACGTCTGGGTAAATATCTCCCCAGACGCGGCCGCATCGCGCCACCGAACCGGACGATTGTCAGGGGCTGATCGGACTAATCGGTACGCCGAGCAAGTGGTCGCGTCGCTACGACGGCTGAATCGCCCGAGGTGGGTGCGCGGTACGTCGGCGAGCGGCGTTCCGGTTCCCCGCCTCGGATGGCGTTGTTCCCGCATAGGTTTCAGGTTCTCGCGTATGCAATAGCGTGTGCGGGAAGCCGATTGCTGCGCGCGAACCGGTTACCTACGTGTTCAAAGGTGAATCCGGGGTGATCTCCGCACCGGCGCTGCAGCATCCGGCCTGAGCGGACAAAACCACGCGTTGTCCGCCGGATTTCCGCCTATTCGCGCTGATTTTGTCCGCTCAGGCCGAGATCCAGCGAGTTACCTGCGAACTCAAAGATGAAATAGAGCTGCCGCACCCCGTCTTCGAACCGCACATTCGACGTACGGGGTGTGCCAAATAGAGACGGGGTGCGGCAACGGAAGCCGCGTCATCCCGGGCGCGAAACCCACTGCCGCATGCCAACGCACCACGCGCCCACCTCGGGCGATTCAGCCGTCGTAGTGACGCATCCAAGCACCCGGCACACCGATTACTCCGAATCCCACACCCGTCACCACCAGCGCGCGACCGCCACCGCCTTTGGTGCGCAAAGGATTTCAAACGCCACCGGGGCGCAAGCTGAACAACGAAATGTCCAGCCGCACCCCGGCGTTCACAACATCCCTACCAATCGGCCCGGCCTACCAATCGGCCCGGCCTACCAATCGGCCCGGCCCAGCAACCAGCCCGGCAGATCTACCAGCCCGGCCTACCAACCGGCCCGGCCCACCAACCAGCCCGGCCCACCAAACGGCCCGGCCTAGCAACCAGCCCGGCAGATCTACCGGCCCGCCTACCAACCAGCCCGGCCTACCAACCAGCCTGGCCGACCAACCGGCCCGGCCTATCCACCGGACCGGCCTAGCAACCAGCCCGGCCTATCCACCGGCCCGGTCTACCAAACGGCCCGGCCTACCAACCAGCCCAGCAGATCTACCGGCCCGCCTACCAACCAGCCCGGCCTACCAACCAGCCCGGCCCACCAAACGGCCCGGCCCACCAAACGGCCCGGCCCACCAAACGGCCCGGCCCACCAAACGGCCCGGCCTACCAACCAGCCCAACCAACCGTTCCCGGCCCAACCCGTTCCCGAACGAACCGCTCCCAACCCCTACGCCTCGTCCAACAACTCCGCGGTCACCGCCGACTCCGTATCCGGAACCCCCAGTTCCTTCGCGCGCCGGTCGGCCATCGACAGCAGTCGCCGAATCCTTCCCGCCACAGCGTCTTTCGTCATCGGCGGGTCGGCGAGTTGGCCGAGTTCCTCCAGTGACGCCTGACGGTGTTGTACGCGCAGCTTGCCCGCGGCGGCCAAATGGTCCGGCACGTCCTCGCCGAGGATTTCCAGCGCACGCTCCACCCTGGCGGCCGCGGCGACCGCGGCCCGTGCGGAACGGCGCAGGTTCGCGTCGTCGAAGTTGGCGAGCCGGTTGGCCGTCGCCCGCACCTCGCGGCGCATGCGGCGGTCCTCCCAGGTCAAGCGGGTGCCGTGGGCGCCCATCCTGGTGAGCAGGGCGCCGATGGCCTCGCCGTCGCGCACCACGACGCGGTCGGTGCCACGCACCTCACGCGCCTTGGCGGTGATGCCGAGCCGCCGGGCCGCGCCGACGAGCGCGAGCGCCGCCTCCGGGCCGGGGCAGCTGACCTCCAGCGCCGATGACCGTCCGGGTTCGGTGAGCGAACCGTGCGCCAAAAACGCACCGCGCCAAGCGGCTTCGGCGTCGGCGATGCTGCCGCCGACCACCTGGGCGGGCAACCCGCGCACCGGCCGCCCGCGCACGTCCAGCAGACCGGTCTGCCGGGCGAGCGCCTCCCCCTCCTTGGATACACGCACCACGTAGCGGGAGGTCTTGCGCAGACCGCCCGCGCCGAGCACGTGTACATCGGAGCCATAGCCGTATAGCTCGAAGATCTCCCGACGCAGCCGCCGTGCGATGGAACCCATGTCCACCTCGGCCTCGACGATCACTCGGCCGCCGACGATGTGCAGGCCGCCCGCGAACCGCAGCAGCGCGGACAGTTCCGCCTTGCGAGAACTCACCTGCGATACGGTGAGCCTGCTCAGCTCGTCTTTCACATCGGCTGTCATCGCCACGAGACGCGCTCCTTTCCACCCAACCCGGAACGCACATCCTGACCCATGTGCCGTCCCTCGACTCGAAGCCCTGCCATGTGTGGCCGAGGTTGCCGGATCAGTTGATCCAGTGCGGCGGCAAGCTTTCCGGGATGATGCCGGGCCGTACCCGCTTCGGCGACATCGGAGAAGGTTACTCGCGCCCGCAACTGTTCGGCAGCCCTGGCCACATGTTCTCTTTCGCGTCCCTCCGGCACCGACCCGGAATCGACCAGTACGTCGTCGACCACGAATTCCGGTGCGTGCTGGGACAATACATGCAGGTGTCGTTCGGCGGAGAACCCCGCCGTCTCGCCGGGTTCCGCGGCCAGATTCAGCACGAGCACCTTGCGTGCCCTGGTATACACCAGCGCGTCGCGCAGTTCCGGCACCAGGACGTGCGGGATCACGCTGGTGAACCACGAACCTGGGCCGAGCACGACGACATCCGCGTGCTCGATCGCCGAGGTGGCCTCGGGACTGGCCGGCGGATCGGACGGAATCAGCCGCACGCGCCGCACCTTGCCCGGCGTCGTCGCCACCGCAACCTGACCGCGAATGCAGCGGCTCACGCGCGGATCGGCCTCCAGCCCGGACACATCCGCCTCTATATCGAGGGCGATGGGCGACATCGGGAGCACGCGTCCAGTGATCCGCAACATCTTGGCGACCTCATCGAGCGCGGCGACCGGATCGCCGAGCACCTCGGTGAGCCCGGCCAAAATCAGATTGCCGACCGAATGGCCCGCCAGCGCGCCGGTGCCGCCGAAGCGATGCTGCACCGTCGTCGTCCAGACGCCTTCCGAATCCGCGGCGAGCGCGGCCAGCGCCATCCGTAGATCGCCGGGCGGTAGCACGCCGAGTTCGGCGCGCAATCTGCCGGATGAGCCGCCGTCGTCGGCAACCGTAACCACCGCAACGATTTTCCGCGTCAACCGGCGCACCGCGGTGAGCGTGGCGTACAGCCCGTGCCCACCACCGAGTGCGACGATGGCGGGATTCGATTCCCAGCCGGTCATTCGCGCCCCAGATCCCGGTGGACCACCCGCACCACGTCGACGACGCCCTCGCCGATATCCGCGCCGATCAATTCACCGAGCGCCTCGGCGATCGCCACGCTGCGATGTCTGCCTCCGGTGCAGCCGACTGCCACCGTCATGTATCGCTTCCCCTCTTGGCGGTACCCGCTCGTCGTCAGGTCGACCAGGTGATGCGCGGTACGCAGATAGTCGTCCGCGCCGGTGCGGGACAATACGTACTCGCTGACCACCGACTCCTGACCGGTATGTTCCCGAAGTTCCGGAATCCAATGCGGATTCGGTAGAAAACGCACATCCAACACCATGTCGGCGTCCAAGGGAACTCCGTGTTTGAAACCGAATGATTGGATGGTCAGCTGCAGCGCGGCAGGCGCGCCGCCGCCGTATGCCTCCTCCAATTTCCGGTGCAGCTGATGGATGGACAGTTCGGTGGTATCGATGACCAGATCGGCCGCCTTGCGCACGGCGGACAGCCGCACCCGTTCGGCGGCGATGCCGGCGACCAGCGTGCCGTCGGCGCTTTCGCTCTGCAGCGGATGCCTGCGCCGGGCGAAACCGTAGCGTTTCACCAGTACGTCGTCGGACGCCTCCAGGAACAGGACGCGCGTCGAGACGCCCTGTGCGCGCAACTGTTCGGTGACCACCGAGAAATCACCGGTGAAGAAGCGGCTGCGCACATCCATCACCAGCGCGAGCCGCCGGATCGGCGGTTCGGTGGCGGCGCCGAGTTCGATCAGCCTGCCGATCAGCTCCGGTGGCAGATTGTCGGTGACGTACCAGCCGAGATCCTCCAGCACCCTGGCCGCCGTGCCGCGACCCGCGCCGGAAAGCCCGGTCACGATGACCACTTCGACCTGCGAGTTCAGTCCACCTCCCGGGGTGGTCGGGCGCGGACTTCCCGCACTGTTGTTCGATTCGACGCGTGTCATGTCCTACCGGATCCGTGTCTGAGGTGCCTCTCGATCATCCCGCACCGGTTCCGGTATCGGGCGCAGACACACAACGTACGCGAAACCGAAACCTCAGGTGCGCCGATAGGCGAAGCCACTGCCGAATTGCTTCGCCTCATTCACCGCGTAGTGCGGCGAGCACGGCCTTCGCCGTTGCCACGCCGATGCCGGGCACCTCGGTGATCTGCTCCACCGTCGCCTCCTTCAGCTTCGCCACCGAACCGAAATGCGTGACGAGCGCGGTCCGGCGGGTCGCGCCGAGGCCGGGCACCGAATCCAGTGCGGACGCGGTCATCCGGCGCGATCGTTTGCTGCGGTGGAAGGTGATGGCGAAACGATGCGCCTCATCGCGCACCCGCTGCAACAGGAAAAGCGCCTCGCTGTTGCGCGGCATGATCACCGGATCGCTTTCGCCCGGCACCCACACCTCTTCGAGTCGCTTCGCCAGGCCGATCACGGCGACATCGGTGATGCCGAGTTCGTCGAGCACCTCCGCGGCGGCGGCGACCTGTGGGGCTCCGCCGTCCACCACGTACAGATTCGGCGGGTAGGCGAATTTGCGCGGCCGCCCGGTACGCGGATCGATACCGGGGCGCGAGGTGAGTTCCGCGGTGTCTTCACCGGATTCGATGGTGTCGCCCGCGGATTCGGCGAGTTCGGCGGCCTCCAGCGCATCGCGGTCGCGGCGCAGCCGCAGGAATCTGCGGCGGGTCACCTCCGCGATGCTCGCGACATCGTCGGAGCGGCCGTCGCCCGCGGCCTCCTTGATGGCGTAGTGCCGGTATTCGGACTTGCGCGGCAACCCGTCCTCGAACACCACCAGCGAGGCGACCACATCGGTGCCCTGCACGTGGCTGATATCGACGCATTCGATGCGCAGCGGCGCGCTGTCCAGCTCCAGCGCGTCCTGAATGTCTTGCAGCGCGGCCGATCTGGAGGTGAGGTCGCCCGCCCGCTTGAGTTTGTGCTGTGCCAGCGCCTCCAGCGCGTTGCGCTGCACGGTTTCGGCGAGCGCCTTCTTGTCCCCGCGCTGCGGCACCCGCAGCTGCACCGCCGAACCGCGCAGCGCCGAAAGCCACTGCTGGACCTGTTCGGCGTCGGCGGGCAGCTCCGGCACCAGCACCTCGCGCGGAACCACGGTTGCGGGCTGCTCGTCGGCGCTCTGTTCGGCCACCGCGACCTGTTCGCCGTAGAACTGGGTGAGGAACTGTTCGACCAGCGCGGGCAGTTCGCCACCCGCCTCCGGATCGTCGACGGCGTCACCGGATTTGTCCACCACCCAGCCGCGCTGCCCGCGCACCCGGCCGTCGCGGACGTGGAAGATCTGCACCGCCACCTCCAATTCGTCGGTGGCGAAGGCGATTACGTCGGCATCGGTGCCGGTGCCGAGCACCACGGCCTGCTTCTCCAGCGCCCGGCGCAGCGCCTGCACATCGTCGCGCAGCCGGGCCGCGGTCTCGAAATCGAGATCGTCGGCGGCCTCGTGCATGCGCCGCTCCAGCTCACGCACCATGCGATCGGTGCGCCCGGCCAGGAAGTCGCAGAAATCCTCGACGATGCGGCGGTGCTCCTCGGCGGATACCCGGCCGATGCACGGCGCCGAACACTTATCGATATAGCCGAGCAGGCACGGCCGCCCGATCTGGCTGTGCCGCTTGAAGACTCCGTTGGAACAGGTGCGCGCCGGGAAGACGCGCAGCAGCAGATCGAGGGTTTCCCTGATCGCCCAGGCGTGCGCGTACGGGCCGAAGTATCGCACGCCCTTCTTGCGCGCCCCGCGATAGACGAACAGCCGCGGATACTCCTCGTTCAGGGTGACCGCGAGCACCGGATACGACTTGTCGTCGCGATACCGGACGTTGAACCGGGGATCGAACTCCTTGATCCAGTTGTATTCCAGCTGCAGCGCCTCCACCTCGGTGGAGACGACGGTCCATTCGACGCTGGCCGCGGTGGTCACCATCTGCCTGGTGCGCGGATGCAACCCGGCCACATCGGCGAAATACGAGTTCAGCCTGCTGCGCAGGCTCTTCGCCTTACCGACGTAGATGACCTGCCGATGCGCGTCGCGGAACTTGTACACGCCGGGTTCGACCGGAATCGTGCCCGGCTTGGGCCGGTACGTCGCTGGATCTGCCACCCGTCCAGACTAGTGCGGCGGTCCGACAAGCCTTCCGGCTCAGCCGGTTCGGCCGGTGAGTCCGTGCGCGCGCAGCGCCCGCAGCAGGCCGTCGGGTCGCTCAGCCGTCGGCAGCGGGTCGACGAGCGCGAAAGCGCAGCCGAGCGCGGTCGCGCCGCCATCGGCCTCGGCGCTGTCGCCGACCATGAGGGCGGCCTCGGGATCGACGGCGAGCTTGTCGAGGGCGGCGCGGAAGATGCGCGGATCCGGTTTCACCGCACCGAGTTCGAACGAGAGCGCGAACATCCGCACCAGCGAATCCCAGCCGCGGGCCGCGAAGGCCGGGCGGATGTCGAATGCGATATTGCTCACGATACCCACCGGAATGTCCTGCGCCGCAAGCAGTTCCAAGGTCTCGCCGAGATCCGGATACGGCTTCCAGGAATTCGGGTCGATGGAGCGCCGATAGAGCCGCTCCGCCTGCTCCAGCGACGGCACGCCGGACTTACGCAGCACCTGTATATAGGCATGCCGGTGCAGCTCCTGATCGAGATCCCGGTTCTCCCAGGCATATTGGCCGCGCTCGTCGAATTCGACCAGTTGGCCGACCGGCGTGGTCATCCGGCGCATCAGCTCGGCCTTCTCGTGCAGATCGAAGGCGCGGCCGTCGGCCGCCGTCATATCCACGTCCCAGGATTCGTCCTCCTCCAATCGGAATACCGTGCCGGAGAAGTCGAATAGCACCGCCTCGATCGTCACGCGGCCAGCGTACCGAAAGTCATCGTTTCATAGGCTGTTTGCCAGCAGGGCGTACTCCGCGGGCACCTTGGTGCGCACCTCACCGTCGTCATCGCTGTTGATCAGCACCACATACCGCTTGTAGGCGACGTAGCAGCGCGTCTTCCAATCGTTGACGTTCGAGCTCAGCGTCAGGCATTTCGTGCCGGGCGCGTTCTGCGGAGTCGCGGACGGTTGGTAGCTGGTGAGCTGCGCGGCCAGCGCGGAAATCAGTTGCTGGCCTGCCTGTTCGTCGCGCACCCTGATGATGGTCCCGTTGTCGACGAGACCGATCGCGTCGACGCCGGTATCGCTCTCCAGCTTGCGCCGGGCCGCCTGATCGGGCGCGACGAAGGTGAGCCAGCTCGGCCCGTACACGGCGAAGCGGGTCAGGTCCGGGTCGCGGTCGCGGCGCTTGTCCACCACCAGCCGCGCGAGCAGATTGTCCGGATCCTGCCTCAGCTGTTTGATCTTCTCGATCGGCGTCGGCTGGAATTTGCTCAGCGTCGCGGTCTCCGCGTCCAGCGCCTTGCGCACCCAATCGGTGAGGTCGTTCTCCACCGCCGTCGGCCGCGCGATGAAGCCGACCACCACGAATTGCTTGTAGCCCATGAAGAATCCGACATTCGGCACACCCGGCCGATAGTGGATATAGGCGTCCGGGTATTGGGTGATGCTGAGCCTGCGGTTCTGGCCGGAGGCGACGTCGAAGTCGGCCTCGTTCACCTCGCGAGCGGCCACCTTGGCGACGGATTCGTCCGGGAAGCGCAGCACCCGGATGGTCAGCGCGGTGGCATCCGGGCCCGGCACATCCTTGCCGGGCGGATCGGGTTTGTCCGCACCGCTCACCGCGTAACCGACCACCATGCCGCGATTGCGCAGCACCGGCTCCGCCGAATTCGACAGCGCACCCGTGGCGACCGCGTCCTTCGGGTCGATCAGCACGCTGCTGCCGCGGCCGACCACCAGCGACGGATCGACGGCCACCGACGGCGCGACCGCCTCGGACATCCGCATGCCCTCCAGCAGCGCGCTCTTATCGCCACCATCCTGCTTGTAGTGGTAGCGATCGACCGCGAAACTGCCGACATCGATTTTCCGCACATCCATCTCGGCCGCCCTCGGCGTCCCCCTGACACCTCCGCATCCAGTCAGCAAACCAACCAGTAGCGCGGCAACCAGCGATGCTCGCGAAGCCCGTCGCATCAACCCCCGCCCCTCCTCTCGAGCAGCTACCCTCACGGTACAATCCCCGCGCCGGTCCGTCGAGAAGGACTACGCGCGAGGGCTTTTGACGGTTCGGCCACAGTATGCGGCAACATGAATAATCGCTCGGAGTGTCGCGAAGCCGGGCTAAAGTCGGCGTCCATGAGAAGGACACGAATACCCTGGATCGGCGCCGCGGCGGTGCTATTGCTCACGGCGGGAACGGTGACCGGCTGTTCATCCGATCAGGCCAAGGCGGATTCCTGCGCCGCGGTGTCCAACGGAACGCCGGTGGCCGCAGCCTCGGCCACCGCCGGTCCGACGAAGGATTTGAGCACCAATCCGGAGATCGCCACCGGCTACCGCTCCGGTATGACCGCGGTGCGCACCAAGACCTACGCGGTGTCCACCGCGAATCCGGTGTCCACCAAGGCCGCCTGCGAGGTGCTGAGCAACGGCGGTACCGCGGCGGACGCGCTGATCGCCGCGCAGATGGTGCTCGGGCTGGTGGAACCGCAGGCCTCCGGCATCGGCGGCGGTTCGTTCATGCTCTACTACGACGCCAACACCAAGAACATCGACGCGTACGACGGCCGCGAGGTCGCACCGGCCGCCGCCACCGAGAACTATCTGCGCTGGGTCAGCGACGCCGATCAAACCGTGCCGAAGCCGAACGCCAGGGCCAGCGGCCGATCCATCGGCATCCCCGGCGTGCTACGTATGCTGGAACTCGCGCATCACGACCACGGCAAGACGGCCTGGAAGGACCTGTTCGATCCGGCCATCAAGCTGGCCGACGGCGGATTCCCGATCAGCCCGCGGATGGCGAGCCAAATCGCCGACTCGGCAAAGGATCTCGCGGTCGACGACAATGCCAAGGCCTACTTCCTGAACCCGGACGGCACCGCCAAGAAGGCGGGCACGGTACTCACCAATCCGGCCATGGCGAAGACGCTCGGCGCCATCGCCACCGACGGCGCCGACGCCTTCTACACCGGGGCGATCGCGCAGGATATCGTCGCGGCGGCCACCGCCGCCTCCGGCGGGCGCACGCCGAGCGTAATGACCACCGACGATCTGGCGAAGTACCAGGTCAAGAAGCGCACCGCGGTGTGCAGCACCTACCGGACGCACCAGATCTGCGGTATGCCCGGCCCGTCCTCCGGCGGCATCACCGTCGCCGCGACCCTCGGCATACTGGAGAACTTCGACCTGTCCGCGCTGAAGCCGGACAATATCGACCGCAACGGCGGCAAGCCGAAAGCCGATGCGGTGCACCTGATCTCGGAGGCCGAGCGGCTCGCCTACGCCGACCGGGACAAGTACATCGCCGACCCGGATTTCATACCGCTACCCGGCGACGTGCAGCAGACCCTGCTCGACAAGGCCTATCTGAAGAAGCGCGCGGCGCTCATCGACCGCAACCACAGCATGGGCACCGCCCAGCCCGGCGACTTCGGCCCGGTCCCGCTCGGCACCGGCCCGCAGCCGCCGGAGCACGGCACCAGCCACATCTCCGTCGTCGACAAATACGGCAACGCGGCGAGCATGACCACCACCGTCGAATCGGCCTTCGGGTCCTTCCACATCGTCGACGGCTTCGTGCTCAACAACCAGCTCACCGACTTCAACGCCAGCCCGGTCGCCGCCGACGGCACCCCCATCGCGAACCGCGTGCAGCCCGGTAAACGCCCGCGCAGCTCGATGAGCCCTACCTTGGTCTTCGACAACGCCCTCGACGGCTCCCGCGGCCAACTGGTCGGTGTGCTCGGCTCGCCCGGCGGCGCGGTGATCATCCAGTTCGTCGTCAAAACCCTTGTCGGCATGCTCGATTGGGGCCTGGATCCGCAACAGTCGGTCTCCCAGGTCGCCTTCGGCGCGGCGAACACCCCGGTCACCGGTATCGGCGGTGAGCATCCGGCCATCAACGCCACCGACAAGGGCGATCACGACCCGCTGGTGCAGCGCCTTCGCGAACTGGGACACCAGGTTTCGGTCGATCAGCAGTCGAGCGGCCTAAGCGCCCTACAACGCGATGGCGACGGCTGGATCGGCGGCGCCGACCCCCGCCGCGAGGGCATCGTCCTCGGCGACGTGCGATAGGTCCGGTTCCGGCCGCCGACTACTCGGCGGCCGGATCCTCTTCCGCAGCAGCATATTTCGCACCCAACTCGCGCAACCGGTCCATCGCCCGCGCCGCATGCTCCTTGTCGTTGGAGCGGATCGCCAGCATCGGAACGTAATCGTCGTTCACCAGTTCCAGGCGCGCCCACGATTTGCCGTCCGGGAACGAGACGCCGCGGATATGCTCCCACGCGAATTCGTTGTCGCCGAGCACGTTCCGCACCGAGACACCGCGCGCGCCGACCCGCAGGCGCGGCCGCGTCAGCATCAGGATCGCCCCGCCGAGCAGCAACCCGATGCCGATGATCGCGATCTGGTCGGCCACCCGGAAGTTCACGCCGGTGGACGAGGTGCGCATCCAGATGCCGCCGACGATGAACGCGGCGGCCACCACGACGGCGCATACCCACGCGGTGCGCACGGCGCGGTGCGGCCGCACCTCCAGTTCCCATTCGGTTCGGGGCGCAGCGGTTTTCGTTTCGGCCCTCCCGCGAACATCCGGCATGGCGATACGCACCTCTCAGACGGACTGCCGCAGGGCGCGCAGGGTCAGCGCGGCGTCCAAGGCCGCCGCGCACGCCTGTTCGCCCTTGTCCTCGACCGAATCCGGGAATCCGGCCCGATCCAGGGCTTCCTGTTCATTGTTCGTGGTGAGCACGCCGTTGGTCACCGGGGTGGCCGCATCGAGCGAAACCCGGGTGAGCCCGGCCGTCACCGCATCGCACACGTACTCGAAATGCGGTGTGCCGCCGCGGATCACCACACCGAGCGCGACGACCGCGTCGTGGCCGCGCGCCAATTCCTGTGCGACGACGGGCAATTCCATCGCGCCGGCGCAGCGCACCACGGTGATGTTCGCGACGCCCGCGGCCTTGGCCACCCGCTCGGCGTTCGCCACCAGGTTGTCGCAGATCCGGGTGTGCCAGCGCGACGCGACGATGCCGAGCCGCAGATCCTTGGCGTCCGCGAGCGCGAAGGACGGTACGCCCGTACCACTCATCGATGGGTTCCTTTCGAGGATGGGTTCACTGCGCCGTCTCGCCGAGGTCGAGTTCGTCGAGCCCGACCAGGTCGTGGCCCATCCGATCCCGCTTGGTGCGCAGGTAACGTAGGTTTTCGGCGTTGGCGCGCAACGGCATCGGCACCCGCTCGGTGATCCGCAGGCCATACCCGTCGAGCCCGACCCGCTTGGCCGGGTTGTTGGTGAGCAACCGCATCGAGCGAATTCCCAGATCCACCAGGATCTGCGCGCCGGTGCCGTAGTCGCGGGCGTCGGCGGGTAGGCCGAGTTGCAGGTTCGCGTCGACGGTGTCGTGCCCGTTGTCCTGCAGCTGGTAGGCCTGCAACTTGTGCATCAGGCCGATGCCGCGGCCCTCGTGCCCGCGCATGTACAGCACGACACCGCGGCCCTCCTGGGCGACCATCTCGAGCGCGGCATCGAGCTGCGGACCGCAGTCGCAGCGCAGCGAACCGAATACGTCACCGGTCAGGCATTCCGAATGCACCCGCACCAACACGCCCTCACCGTCGCCGAGGTCGCCGCGCACCAGCGCAACATGTTCGACATCGTCGTAGATGCTCTGGTAGCCGACCGCGGTGAATTCGCCGTGCGCCGTTGGGATCCTGGCCTCGGCCACCCGCAGCACCTGCTGCTCGTGCTTGCGCCGCCAGGCGATCATGTCGGCGATGGAGATCAGCGCGAGATCGTGTTCGTCGGCGAAGACGCGCAACTCCTCGGTGCGGGCCATATGGCCCTCATCCTTCTGGCTGACGATCTCGCAGATCACACCGGCCGGACTCAACCCGGCCATCCTGGCCAGATCGACGGCGGCCTCGGTGTGCCCGGGGCGGCGCAGCACGCCACCCTCCTTGGCGCGCAACGGAACCACGTGCCCCGGCCGGGTGAAATCGTCGGCCTTCGCATCCGGATCGGCGAGCAGCCGCATAGTGACGGCGCGGTCGGCGCCCGAGATACCGGTGGTGACGCCCTCGCGCGCGTCGACCGTCACCGTGTAGGCGGTGCCGTGCTTGTCCTGGTTCACCCCGTACATCGGCGGCAGGCCGAGACGGTCGCAGGCATCGCCGGTGAGCGGCACACAGATGTAACCGGAGGTGTAGCGGATCATGAAGGCCACCAGTTCGGGGGTTGCCTTCTCGGCCGCGAAGATGAGGTCGCCCTCGTTCTCGCGGTCCTCGTCGTCGACGACGACGACCGCCTTACCGGCGGCGATATCGGCGACTGCGCGCTCGATGGTGTCGAACCTGGTCACGTCTGTTGTGCTCCATCTCGAAAAGGTGCCCCACTTACAGTAGTCGACCCCATCCGGGGCGACTTTCCGCCGCTACGCAACCGGTCCAACGAGCGACGATCACGACGGATCAAGCACCACGCTGCTGGAGCCGCTCCACATACTTGGCGATGACGTCCACCTCGAGGTTGACGGTGGTGCCGACGGCAGCGTGGCCGAGGGTGGTGAGCGCGAGGGTGGTCGGGATGAGCGAGACCTCGAACCAGTCGCGCGCACCCGGTTCGGCCGCTTCGCTCACGCCGAGGCCGGAGACGGTGAGCGAGACGCCGTCGACGGTGATCGATCCCTTCTCCACCACATAGCGGGCGATCGAGTCGGGCAGCGAGATGCGGACGACATCCCAGTTCTCCGACGGCTTGCGGGACAGCACGGTGCCGGTGCCGTCGACGTGACCCTGCACGAGGTGACCGCCGAGGCGGCTGTTCAGTGCGGCGGCGCGTTCCAGGTTCACCTTCGCGCCGGTGTCCAGTTTGCCGATGCCGGAGCGGTTCAGCGTTTCCGCCATCACGTCCACGGTGAAGCAATCGCCGTTCACCACCTCGACGACGGTGAGGCAGACGCCGTTGACGGCGATCGAATCACCGTGTCCCGCATCGGAAGTCACCAGCGGACCGCGGATGGTCAATCGAGCGGCATCGACCAACTGCTCGGTGCCGACGATCTCGCCGAGTTCCTCGACGATGCCTGTGAACATGCCATGACTCCCTGTCGCGTATTCGGTACCGGTAGCGGAACACGCCGCGCACCGTGCGCTATTCCCACCGGTCGGTGTCCCCCTCAGCGTAACGACGGCGGCGGACGGCGGCCGCCGGGTGGTCGGGTGGGCCGAATCGGACCGCCGGGCCGGAAAGTTTGCCCGCCGGCAAACATCCATGACCGTTGCGAGGGGAGTTATGCACAAGCGTGCTGAATTTTCACCGTTTACCAATCGGTGATAATCGTTCTATTGCGCTTTCGATACCACTGGAATGAATTTCGGTGGCGTTCATCTGCGGCGCGTAGTCTTTGTTCCCGGTGAGTACCCGAAAGAAACACGCTTATACCGTTTGCTTGCGCGACAGCCGGAATGGAAGCAAAATTGTTATGCAGCTGATTCCTGACGTTAAACTTCCCGCCGAGCAGTTCGAAGTGAACGGTTCGACCATGGGGCCGCCGTCCGGCCCGCGTAGTTCGACCAGGAAGTCCACCACTCGAGGAAGTAAGCACAGCACTGTGGGTCAATCAAAGTTCGACACAATTGGGGGTTCGGCGTGACCACACTTCTCGATTCGACGCTCGAAGTTCGCTGCGTGCAGTATCGCCGCGAATTTCATATGCCCGCATCGATCGACCCGACGTCGCGCCGGATTCTCCTCCGGATCGGCACCCATTACGGTGCCATCACGATGCCGGCGGATCTCGGCGAACGCGTCCAACGAAAACTGGAACTGGACGGTATCGCCGGCTCCGTTGTGCATCACCCGAGGGCCCGGCGCTGGACCTTCATCACCGGACCGGCCCGGCCGGAAACCCTGACCGCGGCCGTATCCGCAGAATTGTTCCGGCTGTACGCAACCGTCGCCTGCACGGGCAGCCAGGTCGTGCTCCCCTCCCCCGATGACGAGCGCACCGGCTATCGCACCTGGATTCAACCGCCGGAAACCGTGGTCACCCTACCCCCGCTGACCGCGGTGATAGAGGCCACCCGGGCCCTCGGCAGCACCACCGCGCGGGTGTCCTAGCGACCTCCGCCGGCTAAGGCAACCGAAGTGCCGCAACATAATTCGATGAACCGGTGCAATCGCATCGCACCGGCCTCGATCACCTATCGGCGCAAGACAATTCAGTGCGCGCGCGCCGCGGCCGCCTGCGCCCGCAGTGCCCGCACCGCCGCACCGGGATCGGCCGCGCTGTACACCGCCGACCCCGCGACGAAGCAGTCCACACCCGCCTCCGCCGCCTGCTCGATGGTGTCGGCGTTGATCCCGCCATCGATCTCCACCAGCAGTCGCAGCTCACCGGCGTCGACCAGCCTGCGCACCGTGCGCGCCTTGTCCAGCACGTGCGGAATGAACGACTGCCCACCGAAACCCGGTTCGACGCTCATCACCAGCAGCGTGTCGAATTCGCGCAGGATCTCCAGATACGGCTCGATCGGCGTATTCGGCTTCACCGACAGTCCCGCCTTCGCACCCGCCGCACGGATATCGCGGGCCACCGCGACCGGATCGTCGGCGGCCTCCGCGTGGAAGGTCACATTGTGCGCGCCCGCCTCGGCGTACGGCGGCGCCCAGCGGCCCGGGTCGTCGATCATCAGGTGGCAGTCCAGCGGAATGTCCGTGGCCTTCAACAGGCTTTGCACCACCGGGAGTCCGAGCGTCAGGTTCGGGACGAAGTGCGCGTCCATCACGTCGACGTGCAACCACTCGGAGCCGGCGACGGCCGCTGCCTCGTCCGCGAGGCGCGCGAAATCGGCGGAGAGAATGGACGGGGCGATCATCGGCGCGGCCGGGCGCGTGAAACTCGGGTTGGACACAACGCGGCAGTCTATCGGTAGCGTGGGTTGCCGAGGCCGAGAGTGGGTAGCCTGCATAGAGTGATCAACATATCGGCGGAACAGGGGCTTTACAGCACCCCGGTGGAGATCAGGGTCGCAGCGGCGGTACCTCAGCTGCCCATCGTGCGCGGACTTGCCGAAACCCTGGTCTTACTCAGCGATTTCACGCTGGACGAGGTCGCCGACATCAGGCTGGCGGTGGATGAGGTCTGCTCGACGCTCATCGCTGTCGCCCTACCGGGCAGTTTCCTACAGTGCCGGTTCACCATCGGCGAGAAGGAATTGCTGGTGCGGGTGGACGGAGTCGCGGCCACCGAGGGGCTACCCGACGAGCACAGCTTCGGCTGGCACGTGCTGCGCACGCTCACCGATCAGGTGGCGGCGGCGCAGGAACCGTTCGACGCCACGGCATCCGGATACCCGACGACCGTTGAATTCCGGCGGGTCCGGGGGAAAGCGTAGTGGCGGACACCCAGCAAAACGACGACAGCGTGTACGACTCGGAACAAGAAGAGGACGGCACCGAGGCCGACGAGACCGTCGAGGAGGCCGAAACCCTCGAAGCGGCAAGCGCGGTCCCCGGTTACGACGATGTCGGCGTGCTCTTCGGCCGGATGGCCGAGGCCGCATCCGGCTCGGCCGAGCGGGCCACCATCCGTGACCAACTGATCAGTCGGTGCATACCGCTGGCCGATCACATCGCGCGCAAGTTCAGCGGGCGCGGCGAACCGTTCGACGATCTCACCCAGGTGGCCCGGGTCGGTCTGGTGCACGCGGTGGATCGCTTCGATATCGAACGCGGCTCGAATTTCCTGTCTTTCGCGGTGCCCACCATCATGGGCGAGGTCCGCAGGTACTTCCGGGACAACACCTGGGCCATGCGGGTGCCGCGCCGGGTGAAGGAAACCCACCTGCGCATCGGCGCCGCCATCGACGCGCTGTCGCAGACCCTCGGCCGTTCGCCGACCGCGAAGGAGATCGCCGCCGAACTCGGTGTCGACCCGGACGAGGTGATGCAGGCGGTGATCGCCGGCAACGCCTACCAGCCGAGTTCGATCGACGCGGCATCGGCGGGTCGCGACACCGAGGCGTCCCTGCTGGACACCCTCGGCGAGGAGGAATCCCAATTCGATCGGGTGGAGGAGTATGTCGCGATCCGTCCGCTGCTGGCCGGACTGCCCGAACGGGAACGCCGCATCCTCACCATGCGCTTCTTCGAATCCATGACGCAGACCCAGATCGCACAGCAGATGGGCATCTCGCAGATGCACGTCTCCCGCATCCTGTCGAAAACCCTTGCCCGCCTGCGGGAACAGTCCCGCAGGGAGTGAGGGGCGCTACTCCGGTTTACGCAGCGCCGCCAGGAACATCGCGTCGGTGCCGTGCCGGTGCGGCCACAGTTGCGCGGCCGGTCCGTCGCCGAGATCCGGCACACCGGGCAGATATTCGCGGGTGTCGAGCTGTTCGGCACCGGTGCGGCGGACCGCATCGGCCACCACCGAAACGGTTTCCGGTAGGTGCGGCGAACAGGTCGAGTAGAGGACGACGCCGCCGGGGCGCAGCAGATCCCATGCGGCGGAAAGCAATTCGCGCTGCAAGCGGACCAGCTCGGCGACATCCGCCGGGGTGCGCCGCCAGCGGGCCTCCGGCCTGCGGCGCAGCGCACCCAAACCGGTGCACGGCGCGTCCACCAGGATGCGGTCGTAGCCGGGGGTGAGCCCGCTGTCGCGGCCGTCGGCCACATGCACCGTGACAGGAAGGTCGGCGGTGGCCCGGCGAACCAATTCGGCGCGATGCTCCGCGGGTTCGACCGCGTCGATGCGGAATCCGTCGATCGCGGCGAGCGCGCCGAGCAGCGCCGCCTTACCGCCGGGTCCGGCGCACAGATCCAGCCAGCGACCGTTGTCCGGCCCGAGCAGCGGGGCGCGGGTCAGCGCGAGCGCCACCAGCTGGCTGCCCTCGTCCTGCACGGCGGCCATACCCTCGCGGACCGGTTCCAGCTTGCCGGGATCGCCGCCGTCGAGGTACACCGCGTACGGCGACCAGCGGCCCTCCTCGCCGCCGGTCACCAGCGCGAGCTCCTCCGCGGTGATATCACCCGGCCGGGCCACCAAATGCACCGCCGGGCGGGCATCGTCGGCCGCGAGCACCTCACGCAGCTCACCGGCCCGCGCGCCGAGCGCGTCCGCGAAGGCCTGTGCGATCCACGCCGGATGCGCGAATTCGAAGGCCAGCCGCCCGACCGGATCGCTCGGCGCGAGCTCGTCCACCCATTCCTCGACCGATTTCTCCCCCGCCCTCCGCAGCACCGCGTTGACGAAACCCGCCTTACCCGAACCGAATTCGGTCCGCGCCAGCGCCACCGAGGTATCCACCGCGGCATGCGCGCCGATCCGGGTGCGCAGCAGCTGATACACGCCGAGCCGCAGCACATCCAGCAGCGGCCCATCGATCTCCGCGACCGGCCGCCCCGCCCCCGCCGCGATCACCGCGTCGAGCAGCCCGAGCGACCGGCACGCCCCATACGCCAATTCGGTGGCCAGCGCCGCATCCCGCCCGGCGATCCGCCGCTCCCGAAGCAGCGCGGGCAGCACCAGATTCGCGTACGCGTCCCGCTCCCGCACCGCCCGCAACACATCCCGCGCCGCGACCCGCACCGGATCCCCCGCCTCCACTCGCTTACCGCGCCCGGACCGATCCCCGCCATCGCGCCCCGAATTCCCCCGCACCCCACCATCTTTCGCCCAATCACCACGACCCGACGACCGGCCACCACCGGACCGGCCGGATCCACCCGCACCACGCCCCGAATCTGCCCGCGAGACACCATCTTTCGAGCGATCATCACGACCCGAATCCGACGGCCGACCACCACCGGACCGGCCGGATCCGCCCGCACCACGCACCGAACCCGCCCGCGAGACACCATCTTTCGAGCGATCATCACGACCCGAATCCGACGACCGACCACCGCCGGAACGACCGGATCCACCCGCATCACGCCCGAAACCAGCCTGTGGTGCCCCATCCTTCGACCGTCGACCAGCACCCGAATCAGACGAACTGCCAGCACCGGTGCGGCTGGTTCCGCCCGCGCCACGCGCCGAACCCGCCCGCGACTCCTTAGACCAATTACCACCGCTCGAACCAGGCGACCCGCCATTGCCGGTCCGGCCGGCTCCGCCCGCGCCACGCGCCGACGCACCGCCCTTCGACCGGTTATCGCCGCTCGCCCCCGACGACCGGCCGCCGCCGGAACGCTCGGGTCCTCGCTCGCCGCGTCCTGAATTCACCTGCGCCACCTCGTTGTCCGACTCGACATCCTGTCAAGGCCATGACGACAGTTCGCCGCCGGACCTCCACTCACCACGCGCGGAAACCGCCCGCGCCACATAATCACTCGCCCCGGTAGCCCGCCGAGTTCGCCTCGACCGATCACCACCGGAACCTCACTCATCGAACCGCTCACCACAGCTCCGCACGGAGCCACCCCGCCGCCGGATCGCTCGGCACTACCTCGCACCGAGCGATCCGCACCGGACTCGGCGGCGCGATCCAATCGACGGCCGGAACCTCGCTCACCGGACATCACATCCTCGCTGCCAACACGCTGGATTTCCCTGCGCCGCACCGGCATTCGATTCATCGACACGACAGCCCTGGCGCCCGATCGACCCGCGTTCACCGGACGGCACAACCGCCCGTTCGACTCATTTACCGACCGCCGCCGGTTCATCTGCGCCGTCCGATCACCGAATCTCGAGCCCCGTTCCCGGCCGGACCGGCGGCCTGTTGCCGAGACACGTTGATGCACAACATCTTTCGATGCTCTCGGCTATCGCTCAGGCGTGGGGCGCGCCCCGTCGCCCGCACCGCGCCGAATACTGCCGGCCCGCGACGCCACGACGGTCCGTCGGACGCCACCCCCGGCGGGACCGAAGCCGTCGGGCGGATCGTACCGCCGACGGCCGGGGTCCGGCGGCAATGCCTCATTCGACGACCGCGCCGGGCTGGAGGCGGGCGCCGCGCGCCCAGTCCAGGGCGGACATCATCCGTTTGCCTTGGGGCTGAACCTGATTCAGTCGGACGGCGGTTGTTGCCGTGCCGATATATACGCCGGATTTGCGCACCTCGATGACGCGCTCGGGCAGCGCCTCCGGCACCATTTCGACCGGGCCGAGCTTGAGGCGGGCGCCATTGATCTCGGTCCATGCGCCGGGCGCGGGGGTGACCGCGCGGATGCGGCGGCAGATGGCGAGGGCGGGCAGGTCCCAGCGGATGTGGCCGTCTTCCGGATTCACCTTGGGCGCGTAGGAAACTCCCTCGGTGGACTGCGGAATCGCTTGCAGTGAGCCATCTTCCACACCGTCGAGGGTGGTTTCCAGCAGCCGGGCGCCGGTTTCGGCGAGCCGGTCGAGCAGGGTGCCGGCGGTATCGGTGACCGCGATCTTCTCGGTCACCACGCCGAAGACCGGCCCGGTGTCCAGGCCCGCCTCGATCTGGAAGGTGGACGCGCCGGTGATCTCGTCGCCCGCGTCGATGGCCGCCTGCACCGGCGCCGCGCCGCGCCAGGCGGGCAGCAGCGAGAAGTGCAGGTTGATCCAGCCGTACCGGGGTATGTCGAGCACCCGCTGCGGCAGCAGCGCGCCGTATGCCACCACCGGGCAGCAGTCCGGCGCCAATTCGGTGAGCTGGGCCACGAATTCGGGTTCGGCGGGTTTCCGGGGCGTCAGCACCGGGACGCCGTATTCGTCGGCGAGGCGGCCGACCGGTGAGCGCATCACCTTGCGCCCGCGCCCGGCCACCGCATCGGGCCTGGTGACCACGGCGATCACCTGGTGACGCTCGGATTCGAGCAGTCTGCGCAGCGACGGCACCGCCGGCTCGGGCGTACCCGCGAAGACGACGCGCATCAGCGGCCCCGTCCGAACGGGCCCTGCGCGGCACCGATCGCGCGCGAACCGCGGACCGTGATACCCGCCCCGAACCAGTCGGATTCGCGGATGGTGCGCATCGCGGCCTTGCGGTCCGCGGGATCGAGCCGATCGATGAACAGCACACCGTCCAGGTGATCGGTTTCGTGCTGTACGCAGCGCGCGAGCAGCCCCTCGGCGTCGAATTCGACCGGCGCACCGTGCATATCGACACCGGCCACCCGGACCCGTAGCGCCCGTCTGGTGTCGTAGCGCACACCGGGTATCGACAGGCAGCCCTCGGGCCCGATCTGCTCCTCCGTGCCCACCACCTCGTAGCGCGGGTTCACCAGATGGCCCTGCGCATCACCGGTGTCGTAGACGAAGACGCGCAGGCCGATCCCGATCTGCGGCGCGGCCATCCCGACCCCGCCGTCGTCGTACATCGTGTCGAGTAGGTCCGTGACCAGCTGACGCAGCTCGCGATCGAACTCGGTGACCTCCGCGGCGCGGGCACGCAGGATGGGATCGCCGAACAGGCGTACGGGCTGAATGGTCACGGTTTGCTCCCGGAAGCGGTCGAACACGGTCGTCTCATTCTAGTGAGATGCCCGGTTACCTCGGATCACACCAATCGGCGGGCCGGAAGCTGGTAGAAATCCAATGCGGTCCGGGCGGGGTGCAGAACTTCCCCCGCCCGGCCGTCTGGTTCGCCGTCAGGAGTGTCCGGCGATGATCACCTGTGGGATCCCGGTGCCGAGCGCGACCGATTTACATACCGGCGCCGGTGCGTGCTCCGGGTCGAGCAGCTGCAGCAGCAGTTGCTGGACGAACGGGTCGTAGACCATGTTGAAGTGCCCGGTCTGATCCTCGGGGCACAGGTCCTGCAGCGCGATATTGCGCGCACCCGGCCCGCGCAGCGCAATGTTGCCGAACGGCTGGATCATCTCGTCGACCTTGCTGCCGACGGTGACGTATCGTACGCCGGGCACGGTGTCGCCGCCGCGGTTCAGCTCGACCATCACCGGCGAACCCTGCGCCTGCTCCACCGCGGCGACCGAGGTCAGTTTCTCGAATACATCGAGCCCGCCGGGGACCGCCTGCACCACCGGCACCAAGCCGTACATCACGCCGCCGTAGGTCGGCGAGGCGAGGCCGATCCACTGATCCACCTTGGGCGCGCCGCCCATCTTGTTGATGTACATCCGAGTTACGTTGGCGCCCTGGGAAAATCCGACCATGTCGACCTTTTCCGCATGGGTGGCCGCGAGCACCTGGTCCACGAAGGCGCCGAGCTGCTGCGCGCCCAACGACATGTGTTCCGTACCATAGGTTTTCGGATTCCCCTCGGCGCCGCCGTAATTGAGGGCGAAAACACAGAAGCCCGCCGCGGTGAGCTGCGGCGCGATACCGGACCAATCGGAGTAGACGGTCGAATCGGTACCGTGCGCGAGCACCACCGGACGGGGGTGCTCGCGGGTCGGCTTGCAGTCGAAGTTGTTGGTGCCTGCGGGCACGGCCTGCGGATGCGCCTTGATGTAAACGGCGGCGGCCAGGTGGTCGCCCTGCGGCGGCGCGGCCTCGGTGGGGATCATCGGCGGCCGGTACCCGGCCGGATCCGCATTACCGGTCGCCGCGCCGGAGCCGACGACGGCTCCGGCCAGCGCGCACGCCAACACCGCTCTTCGGAATTGTGAGACGCTCCAATTCCGGGCGCCACCCTTTTGTCGCATGTCACCAATGATCTACCGTGGCGGTGCGAAACGCGTACTCGGGTCGGCGTTTTCAAACGCCCTCAATTTTCGGGGGTGTCGTCCTCGGCGAGGATTCGGTAAAGCGAGCGCCGCGCCTCGGTGAGCACCTCGGCCGCCTTCTCCGCCTGCTCGGGGGTGCCCGCCGCCGCGACCTGCGCGACCGCGCCCATCAGCTGGCCGATCAATCCGCGCAGGTCGATGGCCTGCGCGCCGACGTCCTGGGTGACATCGGCCCACGGATCGCCCAATTCTTCCCGGTGCGCCTCGACGTATTCGGTTCCGGCCTCGGTCAATTGGGCGGTCTTGCGACCCGCCACCTTCTCGATGAGCACCAGCCCCTCGTCCTCGAGTTGCGCCAGGGCAGGGTAGATCGATCCGGGGCTCGGCCGCCAGATGTCCTCGCTGCGCTCACGAATCTGCTGGATGAGCTCGTAGCCGTGCATCGGGCGCTCGGCGAGCAGCAGCAGTACCGCCGCCCGCACGTCGCCGCGCCTGCCCCGCCCGCCGCGACCACGGCCGCGACCGAAGTGCGGACCGAAGCCGGGCCCGAATCCCGGACCGAAGCCCGGCCCGAATTCGGGGCCGAAGCCGCGGCGGCCGTGCCGATGCCGGGCGAACTGTTCCCACTCCTCATGTCCCGGGCCACGACGCCGTCCGCGGCGTCCGAAATCCGGGTATTCCTTGTTCTCCATAAAAGCCTCCTTGGGCCCTCGTGTTCGTATCATGCTATCGACGATATATCGACAATAGATCGAACACAAGGGCCTGATGGAGAATTTCGCTCCAGCGCAGGTCAGGACGCCGTCGGCACCCAGTTCCCGTGGAATCCGGCGGGGACGCGGTGCGGCAGATGAATGCTCGCGACCGTCTCCAGCGTCGCGGCATCGAGAATGGCCAGATCACTGCGATCGGTCGTCGCGTCGTATACGTAGCCCATGAGCACGCCGTCGTCCTCCGCGGCGTCGGGCGCGGAAGGCTGGAAGACGAACTCCCCCAGGTGTTTTCCTTCTCCGAACGATTTCACCGCGGTGCCGCCGCGCAGATCGTGCTTGAGCAGTACAGAATCGGGTGCGACCCCCTCGGTCACGCCGGTGGCGTACCCGTAGCGGTACCGCCTGCCCACCAGGCGCTCATCGATCCGCGGGAATTCCTGCGGCCGATCGTCCAGCCGAGTCTGGCGCACCTTGCCGTCGGCGAGATCGACGATCCAGCGATCCAGCGACGGCGCACCGTCGTTCGGGCCGAGCCGATCGACATCGAACATCTTCGGATAGCGCACCACATCGAGTACGACCGTCTCGCCGTCGTCGTAGGCGTTCATCGGATGGAAGACGAAACAGGGGTCGATATCGAACCAGCGCACATCGGCATTGCCGCCCGCGCGCGGCATAACACCCACGCGCGCAGGGTATTTCGGATTCCAGCGGAAGGGTACCCGGCGATCGCGCGGAACCGTGACCTCCGCCGACCCGGGTGGATTCGGCAACTTCACCCGCCCGATCAGCGCCGACAGCAGCAACCTGGCCGGTAGGCGAAGGGCGCGTGGCACATTCATCCGTTCGACGATGAGGCCCGTATCGAAGGTGACCGGCAGATCGTAGAAGACGACGTACTTCTCGGTCAGCGAGAAATCGTGCATCATCGGATTGCCGGTGACCTCGACGTCGACGGCCCGCCGAGCCCGCCCGTCGGCGCCGATCACCGTGTACTGCACCAGATTCCGGCGCCCGAACGAATAAGAAACCGCGTGCAGTTCGCCGGTGCCCGGATCGCGCTTCGGGTGCGCGGTATATCCGCCGGTCAGCGTGCCGTCGAAATCACAGATGCCGAGCGTGTCCAGTTCCTCGTCCAGCTCGTAGGGGGCGAATCCCGCCTCGACCAGCGCCAAAGTCTTTCCGGCATGGCCGATTACGTTGGTGTTCGCGCCCACGCCCGAGGTGGTGGTCGGATCGACGACGAAATCCTCGCCCAGCGCCTTAGACGTCACCGGGCCGCGCACGAAGCGATTGCGGTACCACTCCGCCTTGCCGTCCCGGATCCGGATGCCGTGGACCATGCCGTCGCCCGCGAACCAGTGGTACAGCGCGGGATCCAGGTCGCCGACGGGATTGGGCCCGTTGCGCAGATAGCGGCCGTCCAGGTAGCCCGGAATCGTTCCACTGACCTCCAGATCGGTCAGCGTGTATTCGTCGCGAATAGGCGCGAACGCGCCCTCCAGATACCGATTGCCCATCACATCCCCAAATTTCATAACGTTGTTATGCCGACTAGGATAACCCTGTTATGAAGGGTCGGCAATGGTGAAACATGCTTCGCGGCAAACGAATACGCGGGAACGGCTGCTGGCGGCCGGACTCCGGCTACTGGAGGACGCCGGCCCGGAAGCCCTGCAGGCCCGCCGGGTCGCGGCCGAGATCGGCGCGTCGACGATGGCCGTGTACACCCACTTCGGCGGGATGACCGGACTGCTGGAATCGGTTGCCGAGGAAGCGTTCTCGCGCTTCTCGGCGGCTATGGCCGCGGTCCCCCGCAGCGACGATCCGATGGCGGACCTCTTCCGCGTCGGCCGGGCGTATCGCGAATACGCCCTCGCCAACCCGCAGCGCTACCGGCTGATGTTCGGACCCACCGCACCGGGAACCCCCTACCGCCCCGGCGTCGACCTCACCACGGCACGGACACCGAATCCGTTGCGCGACCCCGCTTTCGGGCAACTCCTCGAGTTGATCGAGCGGATGATCGCGGCGGGCCGCATCCGCGCGGATCCGGCACTCGACGTCGCGGGACGGCTGTGGAGCCTCACCCACGGCGTCGTCACGCTGGAGATCACCGGGTATTTCGGTACAGGCGGAAACACATTCGGGCAGATCCTCGGACCCGCCTTCGTCGACCTGTTCGTCGGCATGGGCGACGAACGCGCCCGCGTCGAGAGCTCGCTGCGGTCCGCATTGGCGTGAGTCCGCGCCTCAGGCCGCCAGCGAATCGATCCAGCGCTCCAGCCGCGCACCCTCCGTGCGCATCAGCTCTGGATCGCGAAAAGTATTGGTGAGCAGTGAAATTCCCTGGTACGCGGCGACGAGTGCGACAGCGAGCTCCCGCGCGTCGGCGCGGCCCATCGCGGCGAACTGCTCCTCGGCCCAATCGACGAGCACCCGTATCACCTCGGCCAGTTCCCGATCCAGACCGTCGGCGCGCTTATCCAGTTCGGTGGCCAGAGTTCCTGATGGACAACCGAATTCGACGGCCAGCCCGCGCTGTTCCACCCAACAGCGCACCAGCGCCCGCAAGCGATCCCGCGGCGTCGCATGCTTTTCCAGCTCCGCGATGATCCCGCGGATGGTGCGCTCGTGCGTGCCGATCGCCGCCTGGACGAGCTGATCCTTGGTCTTGAAGTAGTAGTAGACGTTGCCGACCGGCACCTCGGCGGCGCGCGCGATATCCGCGATGGTGGTCTTCTCCACACCCTGCCGGTGAAACACCTCGGCGGCCGCGGCCGCCAACCGCTCCCGCTTGCCCACCTTCGACGACGCCGCTGAGTTAGCCATACGACTCACTCTAGACAGGCGCGGCGGCGTCCGGCTATGTTAATGAGTCAGCCAACTAACTAAATGGAGCGCACGCAATGATCGTGGTGACCGGAGCAACCGGCAATATCGGCTCGAACCTCGTCCGCATCCTCGCCGAATCCGGTGCGCGGGTGACGGCGATCTCCCGCGGCAGCAAGGATTTCCGGCTGCCCGACGGGGTGCGCCACCACACCGCCGATCTGGCCGAGCCGCAAACCCTTGCCCCCGCCCTGGACGGCGCCGAGGCGCTATTCGTGCTCATCAGCGGCGACCAGCTGATCGATGGCCCCGCGCCGGAGCGGCTGCTCGATCTCGCGCGAGCCGGTGGGGTGCGGCGGGTGGTGTTCGTATCCTCGCTCGGCGTGGTGACGCGACCGGACGCGGACGGTTACGCCCGGCTCGCGGCCTTCGAAAAAGCCCTGCGGGCAAGCGATTTCACCTGGACAATCCTGCGGCCGGGCGGCTTCTACACCAATACGTACGCCTGGGCCGAATCGGTGCGCACCGCGCGGACCGTGGCCGCGCCCTTCGGCGATATCGGGCTGCCATCCGTCGACCCCGCCGATATCGCGGCGGTGGCGGCCGCGGCACTGCGCACCGACGACCATGCGGGGCAGACATATACCTTGACCGGCCCCGCGGTCGTCACCCCGCGCGAGCAGTCCGCCGATCTCGGTGCGGCACTGGGTGATTCGGTGCGGTTCGTCGAGCTCACCCGCGACCAGGCCCAGGCGGGCATGCGGCAGTTCATGCCCGCCGCCGTCGTCGAGCACACCCTGTCCATCCTCGGCGAGCCGACGCCGGAGGAACTGGCGGTGAGCATCGATATCGAGCGCATCCTCGGCCGCCCCGCCACCGGCTACGCGGAGTGGGCGCGCCGGAATCGCGCGGCGTTCGCGTAATGCTCGATCGACCGGGCCGAATACGAGCGTTTCGGCCGGATTCGGTCGAAGCCGATCAGCGAGGTAGGCAGTACGTCGCCATCGTGGTCGCAGCCGTGTATGTCATCAGAAATCTGTGCGGCGTGGGCGGATACGGTGGTGAGGTCGAACAGGACCGTCGGTCCACGCCGTATTCGCCTGAAAATCAACCGGATTCGCAGGCCTGAGAGGCGGCGTCGGCTTGTGTCGATCACCTCATTGATCGGCGATAGCGGGTAATGCTTGCCGCCGGAGCAGAGGCCCGCGAACCACTACCGGACCGGGGCCTGGATGGGCGCAGCACCGGTTGGTTCCCGCTCAGGTCCGGTCGGCGATGAGGCGAATCTGCTGGACGCCCTTGCGGTCCCGGACGTCGACACCGTGCTCGGCGAGCTTCTCGTCCAGCGCCTCCACCTCGAGGGGTTTCTTGTCGGCGATGGCGCGGCGGCGGGCGCGCAGCAGGCAGTGGACCGCGTCGTCGATCTCCGGCCTGCCGTCCATCCAGCGGGTGAATTCCGTTGCGTACGGGTCGTTCTCACCCACCCACGGATAGCCGTGCAGGCGGAAGGCGGTTTCGACATCGCCGCGGCCGAGGTCGCCCGCACCGAAGCGGGCCAACCGCATTCGGTTTCGGTCGACCAGCACCAGATCGTCGTCCTCGCGGAATACGGCCGCCACCCGATCGCGCGGAACGAATCGCTCGCGCCCGTTCTGGGACAGCTCGACGTGGTCGGGGGAAACCGTCAGCACCAGGCTCTCCTCGTGGGCGATGCCCGCCAGGATCAACCCGCCGATCAACCCGACGGCCGCGCCGATCGGCATCAGCCAGACCGACGGCACGGTGAGCGCCAAACGCAGCCAGCCAGGGGCGATTTCGATCGTGTCGACCAGCCAGTGCCCGATCGGCGGGAGCGCCGCTCCGACGCCGGCGCCGAGCATCAGCCCGGCCAGTGTGAAAACCCAGGCCCAGACCCTGGGCAGGCGCAGGGTGGTCGGTGCGGTCGATGTCGTCATCGGTCCTCCGTTCCGATCGGACGCAACAGGCGGGATACGGTGGCCCGCACGAGCGGGCGGGGGTCGTGCGGGTGTGCGGGGTCGGCGTTCAGGAAGGCCGCGTCGACCACGGCGAGAATCCAGCGCGCCGTTTCCTCCGGCGGGAATCCGGGATCGAGCTGCCCCTGATCGCTCCCGCGGCGCAACAGCACGGTCAGCGCCTCGGCACTGCGCCGGGCGTCCTCCAGGACAACGGCCGTCAGGTCCGGGTCGTGATCGATGCGCCGCAGCAGCTCCACCATCAGTCCGGGCGCCGCCGGGTCGAGCGCCTCCGCGGCGAGTTCCTCGACGAGGTCGAGTATTGCGGCGACACAATCAATTCGGTCGATATGTCGCGAAATCAGTTGCGCGTGTTCGGGAATCGATGATTCGAAAATCGCCCGGAACACCGCGGCCTTGTCCTGGAAGTAATAGAACACGCTGCCCGAGCTGAGCCCGGCCGCCTTCGCGATCTGCGCGGCGGTCGTCCGGTCGTACCCGTGCGTCGCGAACAGATTCGCCGCCACCCGCACGATCGACGCGCGCCGCTCAGCCACCCGATTCGGATCAACACTTCTGGCCACACGGCCACTCTATCATTAACTGATCGGACAGTTAAAGAATAAGTCCGCGCTTGCCTGCGCCCCGCACTACTCCGTGAGACGTCCGCCGGATCGGCGAGTGCGACCATAGGTCGCCCGGAGCGCCGGCCACCGCTTTGTGGCGCAGTCCCCGCCTCCGCCTTCGGTTAGCTACCGGAGCTCGGTGTTTCGTCCCAGGTTGCCTCTTCGCGTAGGTCGACCGGGCTTCCGGAGGTATGGCGCCACTGTTCGGCGGTGCGGATGAGGTCCCGGCAAACCTGATTCAGGAAGTTCCCCATGTCGAGCAGCCGAGCCCCGGCCGGTGTCGCCGCCCCGAATACATCGACACCGTCGCGAGCGACGTCGGCCAGTACCTCGTTCATCCGGGCGCTGGCGAGTGTGGCTCGGAGCCAGACATCGTCATCGATGACGTAGCGGTCGCGGCGTCCGGCATCCCGTGTGCGGCGGATGAGTTCTTGATTCTCGAGGTAGCCGACGGCCTTGGAGATCGAGGCCGGACTGACCCGCAGTCGGTCCACCAGCTCAGCACTGGAGAGGCTGCCGGTATCGGTGGTGTACAAGCAGGACAGTACGGCCGCCGTCATCCGGGGCATACCGGTGCCTGTCAGCAGCTCGGTCAGTCGCGCGGTGAATTCCTCGACGGCCTCGGGGTCGCGTCCCGGTACATGGGCTACCGGGGTGCGCGGCGGGGCGGTCGTGGTGTTGCGGCGACGCCGAGTCCGTTGTTGGGCGGCGCGCTGCGCGCGGTCGGGCCGGTAGTCATTGGGACCGCCATTGCGCATCACTTCGCGGGTGACCGTGGAGGTCGGCCGGTCCAGCCGTTTGGCGATCTCGGTGTAGGACAGGTCAGCGGCCAGCCCCTCGGCGATCGCACGACGGTCTCGGTGGGTGAGCCTGCTGCCCGGCATAACGCTGCCTCCTGAGATGGTCCGCGCGGTCAGTCTGCCGCTCCCGGGCATTTAGTGCAACACAGCAGGGCCGATCACTTTGCATTAGTCAACAGTATCGTTGCAACAATTATATTGCAGCTAGCTGCGAATATGTCAGTTCGTTGCGCAATAGTTGATTGACGAATATTCGAATGCAACATAGCTTTTCCTCATCGCGAAAGCCGCGAACGGAAACCAGGAAGAGCTGAAGATGAACACCACCGGTCACACCGCCACCGTCCAGCACGTGTTGGAACAAGCCGTGACGCAACAGAACTACCCCGGCGCCTTCGCCCAGATCCGCGACGGCGAGTCCACGTCCTTCCTGTCAGCGGGCGTCGCCGACACCGGCAGCGGCCGACCCGCGGGACCGCGCGACCAGTTCCGGGTCGGCAGCATCACCAAGACCTTCACCGCGACCCTGATCCTGCAACTGGCCGCCGAGTACAAGCTCAGCCTCGACGACACCGTCGAGCAGTGGCTACCGGGGCTGGTGCAGGGCAACGGCCACGACGGGCGCAAGATCACTATCCGGCAGCTGCTCAACCACACCAGCGGGATCTTCGGTTACACCATGGACGAACGCTTGCTCGAATCACACTGGACACCTGAACTGCTCGAGCATCGCTTCGACAAGTTCACCCCCGAAGAGCTGGTACGAATTGCCGTATCCCATCCCGCCGACTTCGAACCCGGCACCCAATGGGGTTACTCCAACACGAACTTCGTCGTCGCCGCGATGATCGTCGAACGCGCCTCGGGTCTGTCCTATGCCGAGGCCATCGAATACCGGATCAGCCGTGCACTGAAGCTGACCGACACCTATGCGCCCGGTTCCGACACCGGTTTCCGCGGTCCGCACGTGCGCAATTACTCGACGCTCATGGTCACCGACCCGCAAGCCCCGATCCACGATGTCACCGAGATCAGCCCGTCCTACGCCTTCGGCGTCGGCGAAATCATTTCCACCGCAGACGATCTCACGACATTTCTCGGTGCCCTACTCGGCGGACGCATCCTGCCGCCCGCCCAGCTCGACGAGATGCTGACCATGACACCCGTCCCCGACGGCACCTGGCTGGACGGCTACAGCTACGGACTCGGCATCTCGTCGGTGATGTTGCCCAACGGCACCACTGTTTACGGACACGGCGGAATGATCTTCGGCACCTGGTCGTACTTGTACGGCACGAAGGACGGTCACCGCACCGTCGCCCAAAACGTCAACGGCGACTGGGGCATGCCACCCATGGGAATCTTCATCGACCTGCTCGACGCGGCATTCACGACCAACGAATGAGTGGACGACGCCGCTGGCTCAGCAGATCAGCCTCAGGTCCTGGCGTGCACCGCCGATGTGGACAACCGTTGTTGCTCACCGACCGGGGCCCGGCTTCCAACCGTGCACACGACGTACGGGTGCTCGGTGCGTATCCAAGGTGCGACTAAGCGCAAGGCGCGATCGGCTGCCGGAAAGTTGGTGGGTCAGCCGATGTCGATGGGGTCGATCTGGACGCGGAGGGGGGCGTCGGAGCGGTGGGTGCTGCGGATCGCGAGGGCGGTGCTGAGGGCGCGGGCCAGGGCGGAGCCCGCGGATCGGTCGACGCGCAGGATGGTGCGTTCCACCTCGGGCGGGGAGTCGCCGCTGCTGAAGGGTTTGCGGGCGCCGGGGGGCAGCGGGACCGGGCCGAGTATCGCGACCGAGCCGGGAAGATTTGCGGCGGTGAGTAATTCGGCGATGGCGTCGGCGGAGCCGTCGATCGCGGCCATCCGGACGGCGGGCGGGAAACCGACCTCGGCGCGGGCGGCGAGCTCGGCCGCGGCATGTCCGACGGGATCCCAGCGGACCAGTGCCTGCACCGTCGGGATCGCCGGATCCGCCATCACGATCACCTGGCCGTGCGCGCGGACCAGCGCGGCGGCACACAGCCAGCGGCGCAGCGCGTCCTCGGCGGCGCGCAGGTCGGCGCGGCCGAGCAGCGCCCAACCGTCGAGCAGCAGCGCGACACCGTAACCACCGGGAACCACCGGTTCCGCGCCGACGGTCGCGACGACCACCTGCGGCCCCGGCTCCACCGAATCGAGCACCGCACCGCCACCGGATCCGCGGATCGGCACGCCGGGAAAGGCGCGGCCGAGTTCCTCCGCGGTGCGGACCGCACCGATCACCACGGCACGCAATATGCGGGAGCCGCAGGACGCGCAGCGGAATGCGCTCTCGGTGATACCGCACCACCGGCAGCTAGGGCTGTGCGCGATCTCATTGCGCCCCTTGGTGTTTCCCTCCGGCAGCGCCAGCGGTCCGTTGCAGTGGCGGCAGCGTGCCGGTGTCCGGCATTTCGCGCACGCCAGCGCCGGGATGTAGCCGCGCCGCGGCACCTGCACCAATACCGGCGCGCCCTCCTTCAACGCGGCCCGTGCCGCCGCGAACGCCGCACCGGGTATCCGGATCGCCCGCGCGATCGGGTCGCGCTCCAGCGCCGCATCGGTGTCGCCGGGCGCGCTGATCCGCGGCATGGCCTTGCGCAATACCGCGCGATCGGCTAAAAGATCGTGCGCCCAACCGGACTCGACCACCGCCTGGATTTCCGCGGTCCGCGCGAAACCGGCCGCGACGAACGCCGCGCCGGTCTCGTGCGCGCGCAGCATCGCGACCTCCCGCGCATGCGGATAGGGCGCCCTCGGCTCCGCGAACGTATCGTCGCCGTCGTCCCAGATCGCGATCAACCCGAGATCCCGCGCCGGCGCGAATACGGCGCTGCGGGTGCCGACCACCACCCGGGCCGTCCCGCGCAATACCGCGAGCCACCGCCGGTACCGGGCGGCCGGACCCAACCCCGCCGCCAACCCGACCGCCGAATCCCCCACCAGCCGAACACATTCCGCCAACACCCGATCCAAATCCCGCTGATCGGGCACCATCAGGATCGCACTGCGCCCCCGCGCCACAACCACGGCCGCCAACTCCGCCAACCGCCGCGCCCAATCCTCCCCCGGCAACGCCTGCCACGCCGCTCGCGGCCCCCGCCCCGCCCACAACGCCCCCACAAACGCGGCCCCATGCACATACCGCCCCCACCCCGCCACATCAACCGGCACCCCCTCAGACGAAACAGCCTCCCCCACAATTGAACTCAGCTCGGCCTGCAACGGCCGCCCTACCTGACGACCGCCCCCGCCGAAACCTGCTCCCCCACAACAACGCCCGGACCATCCCCATGCCGCCCGGCACCGCCGCTCGATGCCCCGGCCTCGGATTGGACTGGTTCAGGCGAACCAGCCTGCGCCACACCTGGGTTCAGTGGCGAAACACGCAGCGGTCGCCCAGCCACACCACGCTCGCTTTGCGCCGGAACCGGCTGCCCCACACCAGCTCCCGAACCATCCAGACCAGCGTCATCGTCCGCCTGGACCTCAGACCGCGCCGCATCAGGCGGAACAGCCTGTACCGCCGCTTGATCCAGCCGCTCGGCCCGCACCGGCCGAGCGGCTCCGCCGCGATCATCTCGCGCCGGAACCGGCTCGCCCGCAGCGGCTCCTGGTGCATACCCGTGCCGCCCGGCACCGCCGACCGATGCCCCAACCTCGGATTGCGCCGCATCAGCCGGAGCAAGCCGCGCCGAACCTCGGTTCCGCCGATCGACTCGCGCTTGCCCAGTTGCTGCGCTGCGCTCATTCTGCGCCGAGGCCGGTCCTGCCCCAACAGTTGCCGAACCCGCACTGCGCCGCCTCACATCGGACGATGCATCCCCAGCATCACCCGGTACCGGCACTTCAGGCTGCGCCGCAGCAGACGAAATAAGGGGCGTCGCACCGTGGTCCAGCGACTCGGCCGACAGCGGCTGACCCATCTCATCATCATCGCCGAGCGCCGGAACCGGCTCGCTCGCAGTGGCTCCCGATTGGTCCCCGCGACGCCGGACGCCGCGGCTCGATGCTCCGGCCTCGGATTGCGCTGCAATAGACTGTGTCGGCTCTTGACCCTGTCGGGCAACTCGCGCTTGCCCGCTTACCGGGTCCCGGTCACTCTGTGTCGAGACCGGTTCTCCCCCAGCAGTTGCCGAGACGGCCTCGGGCAGCCGCGCATCGCCGCCCGGCTCCGGAGTGTCGGATTCACCGATCTGAGGCGAAACAGGCTGGGCTGCAAGCGGATACGATCCGGGCCGGGGAGGTCTGGTCACATCGTCGAGGTCGCCTTGTGGCAGAGGCGGATCGGAGTGTCTTGCTGCCTCGTCGTTGGTGTTGGACCCGGATGTGGTCGCGGGAGGGGTGCCCGCGGGACACTGCGGACTCATCTCGGGGGGACCGTGCGGCACAGCCGGGACAGGATCGGGTGAATCGCTGGGGATATGTTGCGCCGCAACCGGATCCGGGTATGGCGATGTTTGATCGTCTGGATTCGCCGCTGCAGGCGTCGCGGAATGACCACGGACACTTTGTGAGACCGGCGGCGCGGTCGTCGATGTCGAAGGATGGGGTGAACCGCCGGAATCCCCTTGCGCCGCGGACGAAACCTCGTCGGACGTGGCAGCGGATGGATCGCGCTCGAAATCCTGCGACGTATCGGTCGCATTCGATGAATCGTCCGAATCACCCTGCGCCTCAGCGGCTTTCTTCGAACCCCCGGATTCGGTGCGGGCGTGGCGGGGTGGGATGGCGAGGCGGAGGACGTCGGCTCGGGTGCCCGCGTAGCGGGCGGCGACCGCGACGACCAGCTTCATGATTTCGGGGGTGAGGACGCGTTCGGCGGAGACGACGCGCTCCAGTTTTACGAGTTTGCCGGTGTGATCGCTGCGGGTTCGGCGCTCGAGCAGGTAACCGTCGACGAGGCGGCCCGCAAACCGGATACGAACCCGGACACCGGGTTTGGCGATCTCGTCGAGTTCGGGCGGCACCAGATAGTCGAAGTCGCGATCCAGGTGCGCGGGCGACAGCAGCGGGAGCACCCGTGCGATGGGGTGTCCCGCTGCTGTTGTCGGTATTGCGTTGTCCCCCAGGGAGATAACCTCCCCGGGAGGAGCGGCCGGATCTGCCGCGGGTCGACTCATGCGAACCTTAGCGGCCGCAGACGCACGGCATCAGCTGCGACCACGTCACAGCTCGATGGCCGCGCGCAGCTTGTCGGCGCGCATCAGATGCGGCTTCCCACGGCAGATCGACACATCCACCCGTCCTCACAGCCCGATGGCCGCGCGCAGCTTGTCGGCACGGTCGGTGTGTTCCCAAGGCAGATCGACATCGGTGCGGCCGAAGTGGCCGTACGCCGCGGTCGGCGCGTAGATCGGACGCAGCAGGTCCAGGTCGCGGATGATCGCGCCGGGCCGCAGGTCGAACACCTCGGTGATGGCGGCCGAGATCTTGGCCGGATCCACCTTCTCGGTGCCGAAGGTCTCGACGAACAGGCCGACCGGCGCGGCCTTGCCGATCGCGTAGGCCACCTGAACCTCGACGCGCTCGGCCAATCCGGCCGCGACGACGTTCTTGGCGACCCAGCGCATGGCGTACGCGGCCGAGCGGTCCACCTTCGACGGATCCTTGCCGGAGAACGCGCCACCGCCGTGCCGCGCCATACCGCCGTAGGTGTCGACGATGATCTTGCGACCGGTCAGGCCCGCGTCACCCATCGGGCCGCCGAGCACGAACTTGCCGGTCGGGTTGACCAGCAGGCGGATGTTGGAGGTGTCCAAACTCGGCACGTCCAGATCGGCCAGCACCGCGTCGACGACCTTTTCCCGGATATCCGGGGTGAGCAGGTTGTCCAGGTCGATATCGGCGGCGTGCTGGGTGGAGACGACGACGGTGTCGAGCCGGACCGGCTTGTCGCCGTCGTATTCGATGGTGACCTGGGTTTTGCCGTCCGGGCGCAGGTACGGCAGCACGCCGGATTTGCGCACCTCGGTGAGCCGCCGCGACAGCCGATGCGCCAGCGCGATCGGCAGCGGCATCAGCTCGGGGGTGTCGGAATTGGCGTAGCCGAACATCAGGCCCTGGTCGCCCGCGCCCTGCTTCTCGACCTCGTCGTCCGAGCCGCCGACCCGCGCCTCGTGCGAAACGTCGACGCCCTGCGCGATATCCGGCGACTGCGCGCCGATCGCGATGTTCACGCCGCACGAATTGCCATCGAAACCCTTTGCGGAGGAGTCGTATCCGATCTCGAGGACCTTCTCGCGAACGATCTTCGGGATATCGGCGTACGCCGAGGTGGTCACCTCACCGGCCACGTGCACCTGGCCGGTGGTGACCAGCGTCTCGACCGCGACCCGGCTGTGCGGATCCGCCGCGAGCAGCGCGTCGAGGATGGAATCGCTGATGGCGTCACAGATTTTGTCCGGATGACCTTCGGTCACGGACTCACTGGTGAATAGGCGGCTGCCAGACGTGCGCACAGTATTTCCCTCTCCCTCAACGGGTTGCTCGTACCGAGCTGCGACAGTAATGCGACGCATTCACCGCGCAACCCTTCGAATCAGACTATTCCAAACCACCGACGACATAGGTGGTCGTAAGGCCGCCGTCTCAGACTATTCGGGCAATGCGGTGTGACGGGCGATGGGACCCCAAGCGGACCCCGGCACACCCCGGCGACCAGGTATAAATATCACGGATACCACCGATCGGCGACGACCGCCACCGGACATTCCGGATAATGCCGAGAAGGTGCGAACCGCAACATATTTCAGCTCAGTAGCGGTCCGAGCGCGTCGAGGACGCGACTCGCCAGCAATGCCTTGGACCCGTGATCGAGCGCCTGTTCGGTGCCGTCGGCCCCGAGTAGCCAGCCGTCGTTGTTGTCGACCTCGAACGCCTTGCCCTCGCCGACCGCGTTGACCACCAGTAGGTCACAGCCCTTCCTGGCCAGTTTCGCGCGCGCGTGGGTGAGCACGTCGCCGTGCTCGTCCCCGGTTTCGGCGGCGAAGCCGACGATGGCGGTGCCCGTCAGGTGACCGTCGCGTCTGGCCTGGACCAGGCCGGCCAGGATGTCGGTGGTTTTGGTGAGCGGAATGGTATCCGGTTCGCCCGCGCCCTTCTTGATCTTGGCGGCGGCCACGTTGGTGGGCCGGAAATCGGCCACCGCGGCCGCCATGATCACCGCGTCCGCGCCGACCGCATGCTTGTCCACCGCCGTCTTGAGCTGTTCGGCGGTGGTGATGTGCACCAGGTCGACCGCGGCGGGGGCCGCCATCTCGATGGTGTTGCCCGCGATGAGCGTGACGTGGGCGCCGCGCTGCGCGGCGACCCTGGCCAGCGCGTAGCCCTGTTTGCCGGAGCTTCGGTTACCGAGGAAACGCACCGGATCCAGCGGCTCCCTGGTGCCGCCCGCGGTGATGACGATCCGGCGGCCCTCCAGGTCGCGCGGGATCGCGTCGGCGCGTTCCAGCAGCAGCGTGGCCAGCCCGAAGATCTCCTCGGGTTCCGGCAGCCGGCCCGGACCGGTATCGGTGCCGGTGAGCCGCCCGGACGCCGGTTCCATGACGATGGCGCCGTGCGCGCGCAGCGTCGCCACATTGGCGCGCGTCGCCGGATGCTCCCACATCTCGGTGTGCATGGCGGGCGCGAACAGCACCGGACATCGCGCGGTGAGCAGCGTCGCCGTCAGCAGGTCGTCGGCGCGACCGCTCGCGGCGCGGGCCATCAGATCGGCGGTGGCCGGGGCGATGACCACCAGGTCCGCCTCCTGGCCCAGCCGCACGTGCGGCACCTCGGGCACGTCCGCGAAAACCTCGGTGTGCACCGGATTTCCGGACAGCGCCTCGAAGGTCGCCTTACCGACGAACTGCAGCGCCGACTCGGTGGGAATCACCCGGACCGAATGCCCGGTCTCGGTGAATCGGCGGACGATGGAACATGCCTTGTACGCGGCAATGCCCCCGCTGACGCCGACCACGATCCTTGTTGCCGCGCCTGCGGCGCCACTGGTTGTCACTACGCCTCCGGGCTAGATGGGGTTCACCGGGATCCCGGATTACTCGCCTTCGGAGTGCTCGAGCAGGTCGGCGTGGATCTCGCGCATCGCCACCGACAGCGGCTTCTCCTGCAGACCCGGCTCGACCAGCGGGCCGACGTACTCGAGGATGCCGTCGCCGAGCTGGTTGTAGTAGTCGTTGATCTGGCGGGCCCGCTTTGCGGCGTAAATGACCAGGGCGTACTTGGACGAGGTGCGCTCCAGCAGCTCGTCGATCGGCGGGTTGGTGAGGCCGACCGGAGTGTCGTATGCGGGCGCGGTCTTGATGTCCGTACTGCTCACTAGGGGGCTCCTGCGGGATTAGGGGGTCACGAACTCGAATTTGTGCTAACGAACAACGATACCAACTGCTTACAGGCGCTGGTCACCTCGTCGTTCACGATGACGATGTCGAACTCGTCACATGCGGCCAATTCGGTTCTCGCGGTCTCCAGCCGCCGCTCGATCACCTCGGGCGATTCGGTGCCGCGGGCGGTGAGCCGGGCGACCAGTTCGTCCCAGCTCGGTGGGGCCAGGAATACCAGCAGCGCCTCGGGGATGGCTTCGCGGATCGATCGGGCGCCGTTCAGGTCCACCTCGATCAATACCGGTTTGCCCTTCGCCAGGGCCTCCCGCACCGGACGTGCGGGGGTTCCGGAGCGTTGCAGTCCGCCGTGGATATCCGCCCACTCGAGCAGTTCACCCGCCTCGATCATGGCGTCGAACTTGTCTCGGGGGACGAAGTGGTAATCAACCCCGTCGACCTCCCCGGGCCTTGGGGCCCGGGTCGTTGCCGACACGCTGAAAACCAGTTGGGGCAGGCGTTCCCGCACGCACCGGACGACCGTCGATTTCCCGACGGCCGAGGGGCCGACCAGCACTACCAGCCGACCCTTCCGCGTGTGTTCGACCACTCCGGTTAGGAGGCGTCGAAGTCGAAGCGCTTGAGCAGCGCCTTGCGCTGCCGATCGCCGAGACCCCGCAGCCGCCGGGTGGGGGCGATCTCCAGCTCCGTCATGATTTCCGCCGCCTTGACCTTGCCAACCTTCGGCAGGGCCTCGAGCAGCGCCGACACCTTCATCTTGCCGAGGATTTCGTCGGTCTCGGCGTCGGTGAGGACCTGCTTCAGGTTGGTGCCGCCACGCTTCAAGCGCTCCTTGAGCTCCGCCCGAGCGCGGCGAGCGGCAGCCGCCTTCTCCAAAGCAGCGGCGCGCTGCTCGTCAGTCAGCTGGGGAAGGGCCACGGTTCCTCCGTCTCATCGTTCATTGCATCAACTCCTGCCGGTAACCCGGCAGTCTCAGCGACCGTACCCACGACGTCCGCCGATTGCGAACCCACCCCCCAGGTCAGCGCATGATTCCGCATGGCGTACCGGCGCGGTGGGCCGGATCCGCGCACGGACCCGATCGCTGCGGCGATAGTACCGCCGAAATCGCGAAATGCCGCCTCAGCAGGGATTTTTCAGTCACCTGGACAGTTAGCGGGAGGGTTGCCACACGACCGGGCGCGCCCGCAGCAACCCATGGCGAATCGGGCATGGAAGTTTCTCGGGATTTCCCGCGTGTCGTACGCCTCATGCGCGTGTCGTGGGCCACATTCGGCCGCCGGGCAGGTCCGCGATAGGGCGCACGGAGTGATTCGACACGGTTCGGCGATTCGATACCCGCGGTTTGCCAAATGGACACCGATCGGTCCGATTCGACGCGCCACCTGGCCGTCCCCAAAGCCTGGAATCGGCGCGTCACCCACCGAACTCGACAACCTCGACGTCAGCCGGGCGCACGATCCGGTCCGGAAATCGACGCCGACGAATGCCCCGGGATCGCCGCGCTGCGCCGACGCGGGCCACGGACCCGCGCCCGAACACGTGTGCGGCCGGAAATCGGCGCAGCGGGGCGCACAGCGGCCTTACACGGGCCTTCGCACACGCGTTCAGGGATGTCCGTGGAACGAGAACGGGCCCGCGCGGTGTGCGCGGGCCCGTTCTGCGGTCGGTGTGACGATCAGCTCTGCAGGAACGCGAACTGGTCGCGTAGCTCGTCGACCTTCGCGCGCAATGCCGGAACCGACGGTCCGGCGGCGAGCACCTCACGTGAGACGTTCGGCACGGCCGCGGGCAGCATCGACTCGGGCAGCAGCCTGCGGATGGTCTCCGGGCCGCCGCCCTGTGCGCCGACGCCCGGCATGAGGATCGGGCCGTTGAGCGCCGAAAGGTCGGGGGCATCGGTCAGCGTCGCGCCGACGACGACGCCCACCGAGCCGAACTCCTGGCCCGCGTTGTGCGCCGCCGCGGCGTCGACCATGGTCTGCGCGATGGTGTGTCCATCCGCGGCCAGCCCCCGCTGCACCTGTGCCCCTTCGGGATTCGAAGTGGCGGCGAGCACGAACAGCCCGCGCCCGTTGGCGTCCGCCAGATCGAGTGCCGGTGCGAGCGAACCGAATCCGAGGTACGGCGACACCGTCAACGCGTCGGAGCCGAGCGGCCCGTCACCGAGCCAGGCGCGGGCGTACGCATCCATGGTGGAGCCGATATCGCCGCGTTTGGCATCGGCGAGCACCAGGGTGCCCGAGCCGCGCAACACCCCGATCGTGCGCTCCAGCACCGCGATACCGCCGGACCCGTACGTCTCGAAGAAGGCCACCTGCGGTTTGATCAGCGCCACCCGCCCGTCGAAGGCCTCGACGCAGATCTCCGCGAACGCCTCCAGACCGTCGACGTCCGCGGTGAGATCCCAGGCGCGCAGCAGACCGGGATGCGGGTCGATGCCGACGCACAGCGGGCCGAAATGCCGCATGGCGCCGCGCAATCGAGTGCCGAACGTGTGCACCGCCACCCCGTCAGCCACGCAGCACCGAATGCAGTTCCTGCAGCGAGCGCACCCCGATGCCGCCGTTGATGGTCGCCTCGATGCCCTGCACCGCGGCGGCCGCGCCCTGCACCGTCGTGATGCACGGGATGTTGGTGGCGACAGCGGCGGTACGGATCTCGTAACCGTCGACGCGCGGGCCCGAGTTGCCGTATGGGGTGTTGAAGACCATATCGATCTCGCCGTCGCGGATCTGCTCGACGATGGTCGGCTCGTCGGCCGGACCGTCCTCGGAGTGCTTGCGCACCCGCTCGCACGGAATTCCGTTGCGGCGCAGCATTTCCGCGGTGCCCTCGGTGGCCAGGATGCGGAAACCGAGGTCGTGCAGCCGCTTCACCGGGAACACCATGGCCCGCTTGTCCCGGTTCGCGATCGAGACGAAGACGGTGCCCTCGGTGGGCAGCGATCCGTACGCGGCGGACTGGCTCTTGGCGAAAGCGGTGCCGAAATCGGCGTCGATGCCCATGACCTCACCGGTGGACTTCATCTCCGGGGAGAGCAGCGAATCCACCCCGGTGCCGTCCGCGCGGCGGAACCGGTGGAAGGGCAGCACGGCCTCCTTCACCGCGACCGGTGCGTCGAGGGCGACGTGCCCGCCGTCGCCCTCGCCCGGCAGCATGCCCTCCTTGCGGAGTTCGGCGATGGTGGCGCCCAGCATGATCCGGGCCGCGGCCTTGGCCAGCGGCACCGCGGTGGCCTTGGACACGAACGGAACCGTCCGGCTGGCACGCGGATTCGCCTCCAGCACGTAGAGGACGTCGTCCTTGAGCGCGTACTGCACGTTCAGCAGACCCTTGACGCCGATGCCCTTGGCCAGCGCGACGGTCGAGCGGCGGACGGCCTCGATATCGCTGCGGCCCAACGTGATCGGCGGCAGCGCGCAGGCGGAGTCGCCGGAGTGGATACCGGCCTCCTCGATGTGTTCCATCACACCGCCGAGATAGACCTCGACGCCGTCGCACAGCGCGTCGACATCGATTTCGATGGCGTCCTCCAGGAACCGGTCCACCAGCACCGGATGTTCCGGGCTCAGCTCGGTGGCGCGAGAGATGTAGCCCTCCAAGGACTTTTCGTCGTAGACGATCTCCATGCCGCGGCCGCCGAGCACGTACGACGGGCGCACCAGCACTGGGTAACCGATATTCCCGGCGATCTTCCTGGCCTGCTCGAAAGTGGTCGCGGTGCCGTATTTCGGCGCCGGCAGCCCGGCCGCGACCAGCACGTCACCGAATTCGCCCCGGTCCTCGGCCAGGTCGATGGCGGCGGCGCTGGTGCCGACCACCGGGACGCCGGCATCGGTGAGCCGCTGCGCGAGCCCGAGCGGGGTCTGGCCGCCGAGCTGCACGATAACGCCCGCGACGGTGCCGGATTCGCATTCCGCGTGGTAGACCTCGAGCACATCCTCGAAGGTGAGCGGCTCGAAGTAGAGGCGGTCGGCGGTGTCGTAGTCGGTGGAGACGGTCTCCGGGTTGCAGTTGACCATCACCGTCTCGTATCCGGCGCGCGAAAGCGTCTGCGCCGCATGGACACACGAGTAGTCGAACTCGATGCCCTGGCCGATCCGGTTGGGTCCGGAGCCGAGGATGATGACCTTGGCCCGCTCCTTCTGTTCCGCCACTTCGGATTCCGCGGCGGGGTCGAGTTCGTAGGCCGAATAGTGGTACGGGGTCTTGGCCTCGAATTCGGCGGCGCAGGTGTCGACGGTCTTGAAGACCGGCCGCACGCCGAGCCGGTGCCGCAGCGCCCGCACCCCGCTCTCGCCGGCGAGTTCCGGTCGCAGCGCGGCGATCTGGCGGTCGGACAGGCCGTGATGTTTGGCGCGGCGCAGCAGCGGCTCGTCCAGCACCGGCGCGTCGATCACCTCCCGGCGCAGCTCGACCAGACCGGCGACCTCGGCGACGAACCACGGGTCGATACCCGAGGCGGCGGCGACGTCGGGAATGCTCGCGCCGTATCGCAGCGCCCGCTCGACCTGATAGATACGGCCCTCGGTCGGCACCCGCAGATCCGCCAGAATCGCCTCGATGGCGGCCGAAACCGACTGCGGGTCATCGGGATTCGACGGCGCCCAGGCCCCGTCCGACAGCGTCCAGAAGCTCGCGGCCTTGGTCTCCAGCGAGCGCAGCACCTTGCCGAGCGCCTCGGCGAAGTTGCGGCCCAGCGACATCGCCTCGCCGACCGACTTCATGGTGGTGGTCAGGGTCGGGTCGGCGCCCGGGAATTTCTCGAACGCGAACCGCGGCGCCTTCACCACCACGTAGTCCAGCGTCGGCTCGAAACAGGCCGGGGTTTCCTTGGTGATGTCGTTGACGATCTCGTCCAGCGTGTAGCCGATGGCCAGCTTCGCGGCGATCTTGGCGATCGGGAAACCCGTTGCCTTGGAGGCCAATGCGGACGAACGCGAGACACGCGGGTTCATCTCGATGACGATCAGGCGGCCGTCCGCGGGATTCACCGCGAACTGGATGTTGCAGCCGCCGGTGTCGACGCCGACCTCGCGCAGGATGGCGATGCCGAGATCGCGCAGCCGCTGGTATTCCCGGTCGGTGAGGGTCATGGCGGGGGCGACGGTGACCGAATCACCGGTGTGCACGCCCATCGGGTCCACGTTCTCGATCGAGCAGACCACCACGACGTTGTCGCGGCCGTCACGCATCAGCTCGAGCTCGTATTCCTTCCAGCCCAGGATTGATTCCTCGATCAGGACGTTCGCGGTGGGCGATGCGGCGAGGCCGCCGCCCGCGATGCGGTCGAGGTCGTCGTGGTCGTATGCCATGCCGGAGCCGAGGCCGCCCATGGTGAACGACGGGCGCACCACTACCGGGAAGCCCAGTTCGGCGACCGTCTCGCGCACCTCGTCCATGGTGAAACACACACGGCTGCGGGCGCTTTCGCCGCCCACCTTGGCGACGATGTCCTTGAACTTCTGCCGGTCCTCACCGCGCTGGATGGCCTCGAAATCGGCGCCGATCAGCTCGACGTTGTACTTCTCCAGCACGCCGCGCTCGTGCAGCGCGACCGCGGTGTTCAGCGCGGTCTGCCCGCCGAGGGTGGCGAGAATCGCGTCGGGACGCTCCTTTTCGATGACCTTCTCGACGAATTCCGGCGTAATCGGTTCCACGTAGGTGGAATCCGCGAACTCCGGGTCGGTCATGATCGTCGCCGGATTCGAATTCACCAGGGAGACACGGAGTCCCTCGGCGCGCAGCACGCGGCACGCCTGGGTGCCGGAGTAGTCGAACTCGCAGGCCTGTCCGATGACGATCGGGCCCGAGCCGATGACGAGGATGTGCTTCAGGTCTTCGCGGCGTGGCATCAGGCTCCCTCCATGAGACCGGCGAAGCGGTCGAAAAGATATGCGGCGTCGTGTGGTCCGGCGGCGGCCTCCGGGTGGTACTGCACCGAGAAGGCGCGCCCGTCGACCAGGCGCACGCCCTCGACGGTGCCGTCGTTGGCACACACGTGGCTCACCTCGGCCTTGCCGAACGGGGTGTCGAACCGCTCCCCCATCTCGCCCTCCAGCGCGAACCCGTGGTTCTGCGCGGTGATCGAGATGCGGCCGGTCTCGTGTTCGACCACCGGGATGTTGATGCCGCGGTGGCCGAACTTCATCTTGTAGGTCTCGCGACCGAGGGCGCGGCCGAGGATCTGATTGCCGAAGCAGATGCCGAACAGCGGCAGACCCTTTTCCAGTACGCCCTTGGTGAGCGCGACCGCGCCGTCCTGGGTGGCCGGGTCGCCGGGGCCGTTGGAGAGAAAGACGCCGTCCGGCTTCAGCTCCATGATCTGGTCCAGCGTGGTGTTCGACGGCACCACATGCACCCGCATACCGCGCTCGGCGAACATGCGCGGGGTGTTGGTCTTGATGCCGAGGTCCACCGCGACGACGGTGAACCGTCGCTCGCCCTTCGGGTCGATGGTGTAGAGCGCGTCGGTGCTGACCTCCTCGGCCAGATCGGCGCCGAGCATCGACGGCTGACCGTTGACGCGGGCCAGCAACTCATCGGCATCGGCCAGCGCGGCGCCGGAGAAGATGCCGGCCTTCATCGAACCGCGGGTGCGCAGGTGCCGGACCAGCGCGCGGGTGTCGATACCCGCGATCCCGACGACGTGCTGGCGCTCCAGCTCGTCCTGCAGCGTGCCGGTGGCGCGCCAGTTCGACGCGCGCCGCGCGGGATCGCGCACCGCGTAACCCGCGACCCAGATCTTCTGCGACTCGTCGTCCTCGTCGTTCCAGCCGGTGTTGCCGATCTGCGGGGCCGCGGCCACCACGATCTGGCGGTGGTAGCTGGGATCGGTCAGCGTTTCCTGATATCCGGTCATCGCGGTGCAGAACACCGCCTCACCGAGTGTCTCGCCGACGGCGCCGAAGGCCGTGCCGCGGAACACCCGGCCGTCCTCCAGCACCAAGGCGGCTTCCTGTGTCATTCGTCGTCTCCCGTCGTCGTGCTGGCCGGACCCGTCGAGTGGTCCGCGACCCAGGCCGGATACACCGTTTTGTCGTCGCCCCGGAAACCGGTATCGATCTCAGTTCCGGTCGGCAGTTTCCAGCGAATTACCAGCACACCATTTTCCGTCATCACTTTGCCCGCGTGTCCGCGTTCGGTGCGCACGGCCGTGATGGATTCCTGTGGAATCCAGATCACCGTCGCCCCGTCGCGTTCGAGCAGAATTCCCCGTTCGAACCGCGTGAGTTCCGCTGTGGCCCGGAAGCCCAGATCACCGACGGCGATCCGGTCCTGCCAACTCGGCGCGATGGTGCTGCCGAGGTAGAGGCCGGTGGTCGGCTCCAGCAGTTGCGCGCCCAGATCGCCTGGCACCGTTGGCAATTCACCGATGCGATCGAGCTGTCGCCGCGCCCGGTTGCGCCACCCCAGGTACATCAGGAAGAGGCACAGCGCGAACAGCAGCAGCAGGCCGAGCACCCACAGCGTTCTTTCCACTTACGGACCTCCTGCGTCCCATCTGCGATCCCCGACCGCCTTGCCCTCGCGGGCGGTCACCCGGCCACGCAGCAACGTCGCTGTCACCCGTGCCGGGAAGGTCATCGCCTCGAACGGCGTGTTGTTCGCGATGCTGGCCAGTTCGTTCCCACGGACGGTCCAGGTGGCCTCCGGGTCGACCAGCGTCAGGTTGCCCGGTTCGCCCACCGCGATCGGGCGGCCGTGCTCGTCGAGTCCGACGATCTCGGCCGGGCGCTCGCTCATCACCCTGGCCACCCCGCGCCAGTCCAGCAGGCCGGGCTGGACCATGGTCTGCACGATGATCGACAGCGCCGTCTCCAGCCCGAGCATGCCGGGGCGGGCCGCGGCGAATTCGCAGCACTTGTCCTGTTCCGCATGCGGGGCGTGATCCGTTGCGACACAGTCGATCACACCGTCGGCCAGGGCCTGGCGCAGCGCGGCGGCATCGGTGGCCTCGCGCAGCGGCGGGTTCACCTTGTTCACCGCGTCGTAGGTCTCCAGGCGCGAATCGTCCAGCAGCAGATGGTGCGGGGTGACCTCGGCGGTGATCGAAATACCTTGCGCCTTGGCCCATTTCACCAGTTCGACGGTGCCCTCGGTGGAGGCGTGGCAGATGTGCACCCGCGCACCGGCGTCCCGCGCCAGCAGCGCGTCGCGGGCGACGATCGACTCCTCGGCGGCCCGCGGCCAACCCGCCAACCCGAGGCGGGCGGCATTCGGGCCCTCGTGCGCGACGGCGCCGATGGTCAGTCGCGGCTCCTCGGCATGCTGAGCGATCAGCACGCCCAGCGAATTCGCGTATTCCAGCGCGCGGCGCATGATCAGCGGGTCGTAGACGCAGTGGCCGTCGTCGGAGAACATCCGCACCCGGCCGATACCCGCGGCCATCGTGCCCATTTCGGCGAGTTGCTTACCGGCGAGGCCGACGGTGACCGCACCGACCGGGAACACGTCGACCAGGCCCACCTCCTGCCCGCGCCGCCAGACGTGATCGGTGACCACCACCGAATCGGCGACCGGATTGGTGTTGGCCATCGCGAAAACCGCCGTGTAGCCGCCCAATGCCGCCGCGGCGGAGCCGGTTTCGATGGTCTCGGTATCCTCGCGGCCGGGTTCGCGCAGATGCGTGTGCAGGTCGACGAATCCCGGGAGCAGGATCTGCCCGGAGGCCTCGATGACCTCCGCGTCCTCGGCGGCCTCGACCGCGCCGATCGCCGCGATCACACCATCCCGGATCAGAACGTCGACCGGCTCCTCACCATAGGGGCGGGCGCCCTTGATCAGCACTTCACCCATGCCGCACCACCTTTCCGGTCGAATACCTCACGTAGCTCATGCGATCGCCTCCTGCGTCCCGACCAGCAGCCGGAACAGCACCGCCATCCGCATATGCACACCGTTCGTAACCTGTTGCAGGATGGCCGCTTTCGAGGAATCGGCGACCGCGTGCGCGATCTCCATGCCGCGCAGCATCGGGCCGGGATGCAGCACCACCGCCTGCTCGTCGAGCAGCGCGAGCCTGCGCTCGGACAGCCCGTAGTTGACCGAATACTCACGGGCCGACGGGAAGAATCCGCCGTTCATCCGCTCCGCCTGCACCCGCAGCATCAGAACCGCGTCGGCGCCGGGCAATTCGGCGTCGAGCGCATGCGAGACGCGGGCGGGCCACGCGTCTACGCCGACCGGCAGCAGCGTGCGCGGGGCGACCAGAACCACTTCCGCGCCAAGCGTATTCAGCAGGAAGACGTTCGACCGGGCCACCCGGCTGTGCAGGATGTCGCCGACGATCACCACCCGCTTACCCGCGATATCGCCGAGCCGCTGCCGCAGCGTCAGCGCGTCGAGCAGCGCCTGCGTCGGATGCTCGTGCGTACCGTCGCCGGCGTTGATGATCGCGGGACCCGTTGCGCGGCCGGAGGATACCGCCCAGGCATCCATCCAGCGGGCGATCTGGTGTGCCGCGCCGGAGGCCGGATGCCGGACGATCAGCGCGTCCGCGCCCGCCGCGTGCAGGGTGAGCGCGGTATCGCGCAGCGATTCACCCTTCGACACCGACGAACTGCTCGCGCTGACATTGATCACATCCGCGCTCATCCACTTGCCCGCCACCTCGAACGAAACCCTGGTGCGGGTGGAGTTCTCGTAGAAGACCGTCATCACGGTGCGCCCGCGCAGCGTCGGCAGCTTCTTCACCTCGCGGCCGAGCAGCGCCTGTTCGAAGCGTTCGGCCTCGTCGAGCAGCTGCGTGGCGGTGTCGCGATCCAGATCCGTCACCGTCAGGAGATGCCTCACGCTTCATCCCCCTGGTGCAGGTAAACCCCGTCGCGGCCATCGGTTTCGGTGAGCAGCACCGAGATGTCCTCGGAGCGTGAGGTTGGAACGTTCTTGCCGACGTAGTCGGCGCGGATCGGCAGCTCGCGGTGGCCGCGGTCGATCAGCACGGCCAGCTGTACCGCGCGCGGGCGGCCGAGATCGCGCAGGCCGTCCAGCGCGGAGCGCACGGTGCGCCCGGAGAAGAGGACGTCGTCTACCAGCACCACCAGCGCGTCCTCGATACCGCCCTCGGGCACCGAGGTGCGTTCGAGTGGGCGATGTGGACGGCTGCGCAGATCGTCGCGGTAGAGGGTGATGTCGAGCGAGCCGAGGGCCGGGCGGACGCCGGCGAACTCCTCGATCTTGTCGGTCAACCGCGTCGCCAGCGTGGTGCCGCGGGTCGGAATGCCGATCAGCACCACCCGCGGGGTATCCGGTTCACCCGAATCGAGGGCGGTCTTCTCGATGATCTGATGCGCGATGCGCGCGATGGTCCGGCCGACATCGGAAGCCGACAACAGCTCCCGCCCCGCCGCCACCCATTCGGGTGTGTGTCGCTGCGATACCTCGGCAGCGCCGGACTTGGCGGCCCGTTCCTCGGGCACAGCCATGCCGACCTCCTTCCCCGCCTCACGGGACGGTCCGTTAAAGGATGTCTTACGGCTTGCAGCGTAACAGTGCCCGAAACAGGGCCTTCACCAGGGATATCCGGGTGTGAGGCAGGCCACCGGCGAACGGGGATCGCCCGGCCGCGGCGACCGGGCGGTCCTCCCCTTGCCGCTACTCGCGAATAGCGAGCACGGTGCCGACATCGGGGTCGTTCAGTGCCGCGGGGCGATCGAGTCCGGCGACCATCTCGTCCCAGCCGCGGAATTCGGTGCGCCAGCCGTGCTCACGCAACCAGTCCTCGGCGCCCGGGCCGAGGCCGTGCGGTGTCCACTCCGGGTCGCCGCCGACAAGTTCGGCAAGCTCGTGATAATGCGGTTGGTTCAGGTCCGCCTTCAATCGAGCGACGCCGAAACGGCTACCGGGCGCGGACAATTCGGTGATGGTGGCCACCACCCGGAGCGCATCCTCGTGCGGCAGATAGGGAATCGCGCCCTCGTCGACCCACTGCGTCGGTTCATCCGGCCGGAAACCCTGCTCCCGCAAGGATTTCGCCCAATCGCCGCGCAGGTCCTGCGCGATGACCGCGCGCACGCACCCCGGCACCGCACCGGCCGCCGCGAGCACCGGCTCCTTGAACGCGAACAGTTCCGGCAGATCGATCTCGAACCAGCGCGTCCCCGCGGGCAACGGCATCCGGAAGGCTCGGGTATCGAGTCCGGCGCCGATCAGAACCACTTGGCGGCAACCGCTTTCGATACCGGCGCGCACGGCGTCGTCCACCAGCCGCACCGCCACCGACCGCCCGGCGTAGAACGCGTCGGCGACCGCCTCGATGCGCGACCAACGGTCGACTCCCCCTTCGGTTTCGGCGAAACCGGCGCGCGCGGCCTCGACGAATGTCCGCGCCAGCGGGTCGTCGTACAGCCGGTCCGGCCGCTGCGACTCCCGCGCCCTGATCACCGCGACACCGACCGCTGTCATCGCGACACCGTCGATCGGTACAGATCCCCGCGCCTGCGTCATGCGAACACTCCCCACATCGTTCCTTACTTGCCGACCGGCTAGTAAACCGCCGTCGGTCGCGACGCTAAGCTCCGTCTAGCCGGTCGTCAAGTAAACGAAGGAATCGATGGACGCGCGCCGAAGCGATACCCGCGAACGCATCCGGGCCGTCGCCATGGAACTGTTCGCCGAACGCGGCTACGACAAGACCTCGCTGCGCGAGATCGCCGAACGCCTCGGGGTCACCAAAGCCGCGCTCTACTACCATTTCCGCACCAAAGAGGACATTGTCGCGAGCCTGGCCGACGAGTTGACCCGCGGCATCGATGAGATCGTCACCTGGGCCGAGGCCCAGCCGCCGAGCCGGGAGCGAGCGCAAGGGATCTTGACGCGCTACGGGGTCCTGATGCACGGGCTCGGCCGGGACATGATCCGCTTCTGGGCCGAAAACCAGCCCGCCTTCCGCGATCTCGGCTTCGGCACCAGCCTGCGCTACAAGTTCCGCGTGCTGGCCGACCTGATGACCGAACCCGATGACGCCGCACTCGCCGCCTTCCACGCGCGACAGGCGCTGCTGGCCGTCAGCTGGAGCCTGACCATGATGGGCGATCTGGAACTCGACCGGGACGAGCAGGCCGCCGCGGCGGCGGCAATCGCGAACGACATACTCGCCAGAATGTGAGGCGCTACCCGATTACCTTGTCGCGCAAGGCCAGCCAGCGTTCGCGGGTGATCGCGTACTCGACCTCGCCGTGTTCCGATCCGGGAATCGGCTTCTCCCAGTGCTGCTCGAAGGTTCGAACATATTCCAGGCCAACGGAATTCATGGTCGCGCGAGACGCGGCGTTCACCGCCATGGTCTCGGCGAAGATCCGGGTGAGCCCGAGATCGGCGAACCCGTGCCGGATCAGCTCGCGCGCCCCCTCGCTCGCCAAACCTTTTCGCCAATAACGGGGCAACAGCCGATATCCGAGTTCGCCCTGGCCCACCACCGGTCCCTGATCCGGCCGATCGGGCGGCGTGAGCAACCACCACCCCACGAAATCACCATCGACGAACCCGACCCAGAAACCGAGTCCTCCCACCCGTTCGGCCGCCGCCATGCGCCGCCCGTGCAACCGCTCGACCTCCGCGCGCGCCCGCGGTTCGCCGCTGCCGAGGTAGCGCATCACCTCCGGCTCGGCATCCAGTTCGATCTCGTACTCGAGATGTTCGTCGGACAATGGGACCAGCGCGATGCGCGGGGTATGTAATTCGGCTTGTGGCACCGGACGATGCTCGACGATCGCTGCACCGCCCGTCCACCCAATTTCGACTCCGTGCAGCTAGTCGATCGACCCCCGTGCCACCACCCATTCGTGGCCAAGAGCGGAAACCTCCGCCAGATGCTCATAGTCCGCGTCGTAGTGCACGATGGTGAGCCCATGCCGAATTGCCACGGCCGCGATCAGTATGTCGAAGGCCCCGGCCGATCTCGGCTTGTGCGCCCATAGGTCCGCCTGCAGACTCAACGCGATCTCGGACACCTCAGCGTCGGGATCCAGCCGAGGGAGCAGGTCCATCTCCTCACGCAGCGCTCGAAATGTAGCGGCATCCTTGCCGGAATAGCACCGTTCGAGGATCAACGGAGTCGTTGTGTACACGGCGAAGGTCCGCAGGAGTTGTTCCACCCGAGTAGCGACAGCGGCACTACGGTCGACCCGACTCCAGACGCTGTTGTCAATAAGGTAGCCCCTCACTTACGCGCGGCCTCTCGGACACTCGGATCCAACAGCTCGGGTGTCGGAGTGAGCCGCCCGCCAGCTATTCGATCCGCGAGCTGGCGCTGCTTCATTCGCTGCACGAACTCGCGCAGCGCCACATCCACGACCTCACGCTTGGTCCCTAATCCACTCAGCCGCTGCGCCATAGCAATTAGGTCGTCGTCGATGTTTATGCTGGTGACGGCCATTTGCATGCCCCTTTGATACAACAATGATATCTACCCCCTTTATACCATTAATGCCCCTACAGATATATAAAGGGAATCTAGCACACATGTTCGATCGAGATGTACTCTTCACACATGTCGACACCACTGCAGGGATCGCTGCTCGACGGGTTCGGCGAGGCGGAGCTCGGGTCGCTCGACGGGCTGCGGCGGACCGAGTTGAGCCAGGGCGCCTGGGTGGATTTGCTGCCCGGTTGGCTTTCGGGGGCCGATGCGCTGTTCGATCGGCTCGCGGCCGAGGTGCCGTGGCAGGCCGAGCGGCGGCCGATGTATGACCGGGTGGTGGATGTGCCGCGGCTGCTGTGCTTCTACGAGGAGGGCGAAACGCTTCCCGATCCCGTGTTGGATGCGGCGCGGGACGCCTTGAGCGCGCACTATCTGCGCGAGCTCGGCGAACCGTTCCGCACGGCGGGGCTGTGCTACTACCGGGACGGGCGCGACAGCGTCGCATGGCACGGTGACACGTCGGGGCGGGGCGCGACACACGACACCATGGTCGCCATCGTGTCGGTCGGCGCGGCGCGCAGCCTGCTGCTGCGGCCGCGCGGCGGCGGCCCCAGCCTGCGGTTCCCGGCCGGGCACGGCGATCTGCTGGTGATGGGCGGCTCGTGCCAGCGCACCTGGGAGCATGCGGTGCCGAAGACGCGCAGGCCGGCCGGGCCGCGGATCAGCATCCAGTTCCGGCCGCGCGGCGTCCGTTAAACGAGCGTGCCGCGCGGCGTACAATTCCGACCTGCTGGTTTGTTATCGGTGCACCACCTGCTGTTCCCTCGACCCCGTCAGAAGGATCACGCGCGTGAACAAGCCACTGCTGCTGGCCATCGCGGCCGCACTCGTCATCGCCGGGCCGCTGGCCGGAATCGCGCTCCGCCGCTTCGTCATCCGGCTCGAACACCGGACCACCGAGGGTCCGCGCTCGCTGCGCTCCCTCGGCCTGCGCCTGGCGCACGACCTCGCCATCCCGGTCGCGGCGCTGGTGGGGCTGATGTTCGCGCTGTCGCTGCCGGGCGCGCTGCCCATCGCGCCGACCGCCGCGCACAACGCGCTGCTCGTCGCGCTCATCATCGTCATCTCGTACGCGGTGTCGCGGATCGCCGCCGACATCATCGCCTCGGTGGTGCTCGCGGTCACCGGGGCCGAGGGTTCGGTGAGCCTGTTCGCCACCATGACCCGGGTGCTGGTGTTCGGCATCGGCATCCTGATCACGCTGGGCAGCTTGGGAATTCAGATCACACCGCTGCTGGGCGCGCTCGGCATCGGCGGTTTGGCCGTCGCGCTGGCCCTGCAGGCGACGCTGGCCAACCTCTTCGCGGGCATCCACATACTCGCCTCGAAGATGGTGCAGCACGGCGATTTCGTGCGGCTGGACTCCGGCGAATCCGGCTGGATTCACGATATCGGTTGGCGCAACACCACTTTGAAGGAGATTCCGGGCAATTACGTGATCGTGCCGAACGCCAAATTCGCCGACGCCATCCTCACCAACTATCACCAGCCCGAACAGAGTATGGCGGTGGTGGTGGAATGCGGGGTCAGCTATCGCAGCGACCTCGAACAGGTGGAGCGGGTCGCGCTGGAGGTGGGCCGGGAGGTGATGTGCGAACTCGACGTCGGCGTCGCGCATGCCGAACCCCGGGTACGCTTCCACACCTTCGGCGAATCCAGCATCGATTTCCGAGTCGTGTTGTGGACCAGGCATTTCGCCGATCAGTACCTGCTGGTGAGTGAGTTCATCAAGCGGCTGCACGAGCGATTCCAGCAGGAGAAGATCGTCATTCCCTACCCCATTCGCACGCTGGAACTCGGATTCACCAACGGGCACACCATGACTCCGTTCGACGCGCTCGCCGCGGAGCTGCCGATCGATCCGGAACCCCACCCGGCGGTGAGCCCGTGACGACGCGCCGTTGAACGGCACATGACGGACGCCACACCGGCGTACCTGTTCGTCTCGGGCACCGATACAGTGGCGATATGACCATTCCGGGGGCGGGTGTACTTGCGGTTATGCCGCTGCACGCGATCAGTGAGGTATACGGCGAATCCGGCCTGCGGGACCGACTGCTCCTGGAAATCGCCGAACTGCCGGAACCCGAAGGGCCGACCGCGGCGCTGGATCTCGCGACCGAACTGCATCGCGACGATCGCTACGGACGCGAGCCGTACCTGAATCATCTACTGCGCGTTGCCATCCGGATCGTCAGCCACTACGAGGTGCGCGACCCGGACGTGGTCGCGGCCGGCCTGCTGCACGATGCGGTCGAGGATCACGGCCCCGAGCTGGCGGGCGACCGCCCCGGCCCGGCCACCGCCGCCGCGCTCGGCGAACTGTCCACCCGCTTCGGCACCCGGGTCGCGGAAATCGTTGCCGCCGTGACCAATCCGGAGCCGGACCCGGCCGTCGACCGGCACGTGCAATACCGCGAGCACGTCGCGGCGAATCTCGCCCGCGCACCGTGGGCACGCGTCGTGAAGCTGTCCGACTTCACCGACAACGGCGTCGGCATCCTCTACGCCACCGGTTCGGCGATGCACCGCCTCGCCACCAAATATCGCCCACTCACCAACGTCTACCGCGACCTCGTCAACCGCCCCGACACCCCACTCGCCGACCACGTGAAACTACACATCCTCGACCAACTCGACCGCGCCGACGAACGCTTCGACGCCATCCTCGGCGCACGGTAGTCCATGCGGATAAACCGGTGAGCACGTATCAGAGACTGGATCCGATCGACCGTGGTGACGCGGAGGCAATACTGGCCTCGTCGGATCCGCACCTCATCGCCGAGGCGATCCTCCGGTCGGCGCTGCACGATCCGGACGGCGTATGGGTGACCGAACGGGCGCTCGAACTACTGGAGAGCCGGGATATCGATGTCCGCGCGATTGCCGCGACGGCATTGGGCCATATCGCTCGGATCCATCGCGTGATCGATAGAGAGCGGGTCATCCCGGCGCTGCGCCGACTGATGGACAATCCCGAAACCGTCGGGCAGGCCGAGGACACGCTGGACGACATCGAGATCTTCGCTGCCGGACAGCAGCGTTGACGGCACTGGCGTTGCGTATTCTGGCATCGCATTCAGATGAAGGGGTGGACCATGGGTGACGCATCCGGGGTTGCGGTCGATCCGGAGAAGATTCGCACGCATGCGACGAATGTGGAATCGGTTGGTCGGTCGCTGTCGCAGGCCGTCGAGGCCGCGCAGGCGGTTTCACTGCCGACCGATGCGTTCGGCAAGCTCTGCGCATTCCTGCCGCCGCTATTTCTCGATTCGATCGAGTCCGAGGGTGTCACGACGCTGCGAACCGCGCAGCAGGCCCTCACCGATGATGCGAGCAAACTTCGCTCCGTCGCGGCGGGTTTCGAGCAGGTCGATACGACCAACGCGGCGAACCTGAAATCCGTCGACGCGAATGGTGCGCGCTAACCGCCTGCGCCACAAGGCATTCGAGACTCATGGGGCGCGTAGCACGGATTCGACGATTTCGCGGACCGCGTGAAGTAGCGGCTCGGTCTTTCCGGCCCGGGCCATCGCGGGGACCATTTCGCCGCCGAGAATAGATAGCAGCAGTTGGCCGACGGTGTCGGCGTCGAGATCCGGGCGGGCTTCGCGGAGCAATTCGGCGATGTGATCGGCCCAGAAGGCGTGGAATTCGTCGCGGCGCGGATGCGGCGGGATGGCGTTATAGGCGACGACCAGTTCGACGTTGGCGATGACCAAGCGGGTGAAGGCGTCGAAGAAGGCCACCAGGCGATCGCCCGCGGCGGCGCCGGGACCGAGCGGCGGCGGACCGGACCGGACGGCCGCCATGAGCTCGACGGCCGGTTCGCCGATCAACTCGTGCAGCAGCCCGGCCCGGCTGCCGAAGCGGTGGAAGATGGTCCCCTTGCCGACCCCGGCCGCGGCGGCGACCCGGTCCATGGTGACCGCTTCGGCGCCGTGTTCGATGAGCATCGCCCTGGTGGCGTCGAGGATGGCTCGGCGGTTGCGAGCGGCGTCCGCCCGCTCTTTCGGGGGCATCTCACCTACTTTCGTTGCGCGGCAACCCCATTGACAAGTTGACCGACGGTCCATATTGTCGAGCAGGCAACTGGACCATCAGTCAACTTATGGAGTTTTGATGCGAGCAATCGTAATGACCGGAGTCGGCGGGCCCGAGGTCCTGGTCGCCCGGGACGTCCCAACGCCGCGACCAGAGCCCGGCGAACTGGTCATTCGGGCCGAAGCGATCCCGGTCCTCTACCCGGAGACAGTGGTGCGGGCCGGTATCTTCCCCATGGCCGCCGAACTGCCCGCGGTGTTCGGATTCCAGGCGGTCGGCGTCGTCACCGAGACCGGAGCCGGTGTCGACCCGGCACTGGTCGGCAAGCGCTATGCCGTCGCGACGACGAGTGCCGGATCGTATGCCGAATTCGTCTGCGCCCCTGCGGCTTCCGCCATCGAAATCCCGGAGGGCCTGGCATCGGCCGACGCCGCGGCCGTGCTGATGAGCGGATCGACGGCCATCGCGCTGCTCGAACGGGCACTGCTCACCGGCACGGAAACCGTGCTGATCGAGGCCGCCGCAACGGGTGTCGGCGCATTCCTCACCCAGCTCGCCAAGGAGTACGGCGCGGCACGCGTCATCGCCACCGCGGGCGGCCCCGAAAAGACCGCCCAGGCACGGAAACTCGGCGCGGACGCGACGATCGATCACACCGATCCGGACTGGCCCGCGCGATTGCCCGAAATCCTCGGCGACACAACCGTCGACGTGGTCTTCGATTCGATCGGCGGTACCAGCGCCAACGAGCTGGTGCCCGCCGTGACACCGCTGCACGGCCGGATCCTCAGCTACGGTTGGCTTTCCGGCGCACCGACGCACCTGTCGGTCGCCGACCTGCTCGGTTCCGGCCTCACCCTGCAGGTGTGTGCGGGCCCGGCCTGGCTGGCGACCGTCGCCGCCGCGCGCGGCGCCATCCTGGCCCGTGCGGCGAGCGGAACGCTCGACCCGCTCGTCGATTCGGTGCTGCCGCTGGCCGACGCCGCCGAGGCCCACCGCCGCGTCGAACGGCGTGCGCAATTCGGCCGCATCGTGCTGCGCCCCTAGTCCAGCCCTGGGCAAACCGCAAGGCGGACAACAGGACAACCACATCGCCGCAGCGCGAAAACTCGTACCGGACCCTCGCTTTGCTGCCACCATTTTCGCGTGAACCAGCCACTTACGTGGGGAGCCGCCGCGGCGGTCGTCATCATTGCCCCCGCGCTGGGGTTCGGACTGCGCAAGGTTTTCGACCGCCTCGGTGCCAAACCCGAGGAGCGCAGCCGAACCTTCCGGGCGCTCGTCCTGCGCCTCGGACGTGATCTGTCGGTCCCGCTGATCTCGTTGACCGGCCTGCTGATAGCCATTTCGATACCGAACAAACTCCCGGTGGCCACCGATGTGGCCCGCAATACGCTCGTCGCGGCGCTGATCATCGCGGTCACCTTCGCGGTGGCCCGGCTGGCCGCCGACATCATCACCTCGATCGTGATGGCGGTCAGCGGGATCGGCGGTTCGGCCAGCCTTTTCGCCACCATCACCAGAGTGGCCGTCTTCTCGATCGGCATCCTGATCAGCCTGAGCAGCTTGGGCATCTCGATCACCCCGCTGCTCGGCGCGCTCGGCATCGGCGGTCTCGCGATCGCACTCGCCCTGCAGGACACGCTCGCGAATATCTTTGCCGGCATGCACATTCTGGCCACGAAGATGGCCCAGCCGGGCGATTTCGTCCGGCTCGACAGCGGTGAGCAGGGCTGGCTGCACGATGTCGACTGGCATCACACCACCATCCGGGAAATGCCGGGCAATCTGGTGATCGTGCCGAATTCCCGGTTCGCCGAGGCGATCCTGACCAACTACAGCCGGCCTTCGCCGGATACCGAGGTCACCGTCGACATCGCCGTCGGGTGCGAGAACGACCTCGACCATGTCGAGCGGATCACCATGGAGGTGGCGCGGGAGATCGTCGGCCATTCGGAAACCGCCGCGCCCGAACATGATCCGCAGCTGCGCTTCCACACCTTCGGCGACAGCATCGGTTTCCAGGTGCAGTTGCGCAGCCGTCGCTATCCGGACCGCAACCTGCTCGCCAGCGATTTCATCAGGCAACTGCACCGCAGGTTCCGCCTGTCGAAGGTCACCCTGCACCGTTCCGGCGTGACCGAGGAACTGGTACCCAAGCACCATATGGATCTTCCGATCCGCACCAGGGATTCCGAGCCGGACTTCGACAACGCTTCATAGGCGGCCCATCAGGCGTACCTCCGCATTCGCTCCGGCCATGCGCAGGTCTGTGGACGACTTCGTCGACAGCGCCCATTAGGCTGTGTTGGTGGGCACTTCGCTGAAACAACAGGTCGGCGCGGCCAACGAGTTGACCGCGCGCTGGTGCGCGGCCGCGGGCGAGGCGGACTTCGTCCTCTCCGGCGCGGGCGTGTGGCCGCTGCTGGCGCTGCTCGCCGCGGCGGCGGACGGCCCGGCCCGCGCCGAATTGGCGGCCGCTGCCGGAATTCCGGCGGATACCGGACAGACCGCAGCGGTCCAACTGATCGAGATACTCGACGACGCCGTCGACATCGCGGGCGCGCTCGGCATCTGGGTGCGCAAAGACCTTCCACTGCACGACGATTGGGTCGCCGAGCAGCCGAAGGGCACGATCGACCTGCTCACCGACCAGGCGGCGCTGGACAGCTGGGCCGCACAGCACACCGGCGGGCTGATGGAGAAATTCCCGCTGCGGCTGGAGCCGGAAACGGTGTTGGTGCTGGCCACCGCACTGGTTGCGAAGACCAAGTGGCGCAAGCCTTTCGAGGAAATCCTGCTGGTGCCGGAACGCGGACCGTGGCAGGGAGTGCGGATAAGCGGTCTCTATCGCTGGACCGACGATATCGACGCCGCCGCGATACTCGACGGGCCGACCCCGGTCACCCGCGTAATCGTCACGGGCACCGCGGATTTGGACGTTCACCTGCTGGTCGGCGACGGTGACCCGGGAACCGTGCTGCGGACCGGTCTCGGCGCGCTCACCGGCGCGGTGCCGGTGAGCACCGAATTACCGCCCGGGACAACGGGTCCCGGGCTACAGGTGACCACCGTCGAATCGACCGACCGCCACGATCGACTCGGTATCCGGTTGCCGTCCTTCGATATTCGCTCCTTCCACAACCTGCTCGCACTGCCCGAAGTCTTCGGTCTGCGGGCGGCCACCGACACCACCCGCGGCCACTTCCCCCGGATCTCCCCCGCCCCGCTCGCGGTGAACCAGGCCGCACAGGATGTCTTGGCGCGCTTCACCAGGGAGGGCTTCGAATCGGCCGCGGTCACCGCGATGGGCATGGTCCTGGCGGGAATGGCCCGGCCGACGCACACGATCCGGGCGGCCTCGGTCGAATTCGACCGGCCGTTCGGCTTCCTCGCGGTGCATCGGCCGTCCGGGCTCGCCGTCACGGCGGGCTGGGTGGCCACCCCCACCCCGGCGCCGCCGCCCCGATCAGGCGGTGCGCCTGGCGAATTCGGGCGCGTGTTCCGGTAAGAAGCCGCGGGCCACCACGAACGGCGGCGCGGTGCGCAGCACCGGTATGCGGCGCAGTACGGCGATTGCGGGCGGCAGCGTCGTGCGACCGGTCAGGTTGATCCGGCCGTACAAGGCGGGTTCGATCACCCGGTCGTGCAATAGGCGCTGCATGGCCTGGGTCGCGACGGTCGGGTACATCCGGCGGCGCTGCACCCGGGCCAGGTCCTCGGTGCGCACCGAACCCGAACGCAGCGGTCCGGCCAGGATCCGCGCGGCGGCGACCGCGTCCTGCACCGCGAGGTTGATGCCGACGCCGCCGACCGGCGACATGGCGTGCGCCGCGTCACCGAGGCAGAGCAGGCCATCGGTGTACCAGCGCCGCAACCGGTCCAGCTTGACGTCGAGCAGCTTCACCTCGTCCCAGCCGCTCAGCGCGTCGACGCGATCGCCGAGCCAGGGCGCCACCCTCGCGATACCGCGCACGATATCGCCGACCGGATTCCGCCGCGCCGCCGCGTCGGTGCCCTTCGCGATGAGCAGCGCGACCTGCCAGTAATCCCCACGGTCCAGCATCACGCCCGCCCGATCGCCGGTGGCGAACGGTACCGCGCCCGCCGGATCGATCTCGGTGCGCGGCAGGCGGAACCACCAGACGTCCATCGGCGTCGTCCAGGTGACCGACGGCAGCCCCGCCGCGGCCCGCAGCACCGAACCGCGACCGTCACAGGCGACGGTCAAATCGGCTCGGATCTCACCGGTTTCGCCGCTCGATGTCCGGTAGGCGATGCCGACGACGCGGCCGTCGTCCCGGATCAGGTCCGTCGCCTCGGTATTCATCCGCAGGTGGAAACTCGGTTCCTGTTCGGCGTTGCGCGCCAACAGATCCAGCAGATCCCACTGCGGCACCATCGCGATATATTTGTGTTTTCCCGGCAGGTTCCGCAGTTCGAACGCGGTGCCGAGCGCTCCGTTGACCGGCAGCAGAATCGTCTCCACCCGCCGCTGCGGCAATTTCGCGAATTCGGCGCCGAGGCCGAGTTCGTCGAGCAGATCCAGGGTGGTGGGGTGCACGGTATCGCCGCGGAAATCCCGCAGGAAATCCTTGTGCTTCTCCAGCACGGTGACATCGACACCGCCCCTGGCCAGCAGCAGTCCGAGCACGATTCCGGCTGGTCCACCACCGGCGATCAGGCAGGTTGTCCGCTCCATTCGACTGTCCTCCCTCGACGCGCGCGCGGTGATCCGCGCCCGCTGTTCGGTATTCGTCGATGTGCACCCGCCATCGATGGTAATTGGGCCCCGGCCTCGTGACGAGTGAAATTATTTGTGCGACAACGGGAATCGGAAACCGGACAGCATCATATTTCCCGGCGCAGCACGAAGAAGTACGGCTCGCGCATGCCGCGCATATCCATGATGCCGAGCAGCGTATCCGGGTCGACCTTGCGGAAATGGTCGATCACCGGCAGATGGTCGTAGATCATCGCGACGCTCACCGTGCCACGATATTCGATATCGCGCAGCCGGGCCTTCGGCGTCCTGGTGCGCAGGGCGGGCGCGAGGTATCGCAGCGATCTGCGCGCCAGCCGCATCCCGGACCGGGGCAGCACGCCGGCCAACCGCATCGGCACCCGGCGCGGGTCGACCGCGAAGATCGCGCCGGTCTCATCGGCGAACAGCAGCGGATGCACGTCCTCGGGACCGTCGAATTGCTTGCCGTACCAGCCGGAGTCGGCCAGCGCCCCGGCGAACGGATGCCCGGTGTCGAACTCCTCGCCCTTCCACCGCCCGCTCGTCACCTCGGCGACGAGCGCCGCGGGCAGCCGATCGAACAGCGCCTGCGCCACTTCGGTCGCACAACCCTCGGCCTGCAAAGCCCTCAGCTCATCCGCCGCTGATTTTCCGTCCATGAGAGCCTCCTTGCCGCGTCGATGCGAGATAAACACTATCTACCTCTCGCGGCACCGTCGCCGACACACTGTCGGCTCAGTTTAGATTGGCCCGAGATCACTTATCGGACAACGGATTTCACTCGCAAAAAGCATCGAGTGACCCAGCTCACCCTAGCGGGCATTGACCTCAACCTGGGTTGAGATACCAGTATCGAAGACGAGGCCCGGACGGAAAAACAACCGGTAGCTGGGTCCGGGCCTCGTTTCCGGGAAAGCTCCCGCCGGGCAATCCAGTACACCCACCGGCGGGGGCAATCCGGAAAGCACAACGGCCGCACCCGATTTCGGATGCGGCCGTGCGATATACGGAAATCAGTCCTCGGACTCCCGCCGCGGTGCGCGGGTGGCCGCCGCGGCGGCCCGCACCTGCGGCGCGACCAGCACCACCTGGCCGAGCACGCCGTTGATGAACGACGGCGAATCGTCGGTGGACAGCTCCTTGGCCAGCTCCACCGCCTCGTCCACCGCGACCACCGGCGGAACATCGTTGGCGTGGAACAACTCCCACACCGCGACGCGCAGCACGGCCCGATCCACCGCGGGCAGCCGGGACAGCTCCCAATCCTTCAGGTACGACTCGATGGTGCCGTCCACCCGATCCAGATCGTCGGCGACGCCCTCCACCAGCGTGCGGGTATACGCGTGCACCGGCGCGACCGACTGATCGCTCGCGGCCAAGGCGACCCGCTCGTTCAACAGATCGGCCGCGTCGACATCGCGGGCCTCCGCCTCGAAGAGCAGATCCACCGCGCGACGGCGGGCCTTGTGCCTGGCACCGAGCTTCTTGTACGTGGACTTCTTGTCCACCGGCTGTTCCGCCACAGTCACATTATTTCCCGGCGCCGCCGACGCCGCTCAGCTGTTGACCCGGCCGAGGTAGCTGCCGTCGCGCGAGTCGATGCGCAGCTTGTCGCCGGTGTTGATGAACAGCGGGACCTGAACCTCGGCGCCGGTCTCCAGGGTGGCGGGTTTGGTGCCGCCGGTGGACCGGTCGCCCTGCAGGCCGATATCGGTGTGCTTGACCATCAGCTCGATCGACACCGGGAGCTCGACGAACAGCGGCTCACCCTCGTGCACGGCGACCTGCACCGGCATATTCTCCAGCAGGAAGCGGGCGCCCTCGCCGATGGTGCCCTCGCCGATGTGAATCTGGTCGTAGGTCTCGCCATCCATGAAGATGTAGTCCGACCCGTCGTGGTACAGGTAGGTCATATCGCGGCGGTCCACCGTCGCGGTCTCCACCTTGACGCCCGCGTTGAACGTCTTGTCGACGACCTTGCCGGACACCACGTTCTTCAGCTTGGTCCGCACGAACGCAGGGCCCTTGCCCGGCTTGACGTGCTGGAATTCGATGATCTGCTGGAGCTGACCTTCGATCTTCAGCACGAGGCCGTTCTTGAAGTCGCTGGTGTCCGCCACTGTCCTCGGATCTCCTGTTCTAGGGCACGACCGACGTCAATCGACGACGGTCAGGTCTTTGCTGGTGTGGGTGAGCAGCTCCGGGCCCCCTTCGCGCACCACGAGCGTGTCCTCGATCCGGACCCCGCCGCGGCCGGGAAAGTACACACCTGGTTCGACGGTCACCGCCACGCCAGACAGAAGTGTACCGGTTCCGGTTTTGGCGAGTCCGGGCGCTTCGTGGATGCGCAATCCGACACCGTGCCCTAGACCGTGCACGAACAGCGCGCCGTGACCCGCCTCCTCGATCACCGCGCGGGCCGCCGCGTCGACGCCGGCGACCGACGCGCCCGGTTTCAGCGCCGCGCAGCCCGCCCGCTGCGACGCCTGGACCAGCGCATACACCTCGCGCTGCCAGTCGCTGGCCGCGCCGAGCACGAAGGTGCGGGTCATATCCGAGTGGTAGCCGTTGACCAGGGCGCCGAAGTCGAGCTTCACGAAATCGCCGGTCTTCAGCACCGCATCGGTCGGGCGGTGATGCGGCACCGCCGAATTCGCGCCCGCCGCGACGATCGTCTCGAAGGCGAGCGCCTCGGCGCCGACCTCGAACATCGCCCACTCCAGATCCCTGGCCACCTGGCGTTCGGTGCGGCCTGGACGCAGGCCGCCGCGCTCCAGCAGCGCCGCGAGCCCGGCGTCACCCGCGGCGCACGCGGCGCGCAGCTGCTCGACCTCGTACGCGTCCTTCACCATTCGCAGCTGCTCGATCAGGCCCGGGGTCGGGACCAGCTCCAGGCCGGTGCTCTGATCCTCGAATCCGCGATGCTGGTCGACGGTCACCACATGGCTTTCGAAACCGACCCGGCCCAGCTGCCACTCCCCGGCCAGCTCGACGATGCGCCGCGCGCTGGCGCGGGCGATCTCGGCGCGCAGATCCGGCACCTGTTCGGCGACCTGGGTCCGGTAGCGGCCGTCGGTGCAGATCACCGTGCGCTCCTCGGCATTGCGCATATCCCAGCAGTGCACGAGCAGCACGGCATTGGAGCCGGTGAACCCGGTGAGGTAACGAATATTCACCAGATCCGTCACCAGCAGGGCGTCTACCTCGTTCTCCACCAGCAGACTGCGCAACGCGCCACGCCGCGCCGCGTAGTCGGGCCCGGGGCCCGCGTGATCAGCACACATGTGTCAAAACTACCGCTGACACGCCGTTGGCCGGGAGGTAACACGGGGACCAGCCGGTCCGGATCGCAAGATTTCCACATTCCGGGAATCCATCCACAATCGGCGCATCGGGGGTTGTTTCGAGCGAATGGATGACGAGGCTAAAAGGTATGTCCTCCGTCGCGTTCGCCGCGCTCGTGCTGTGGTGTGCGGTGCTGAGCGTCATCGATATCCGGGAACGCAGGCTGCCCAACGCGCTCACCGGCGCCGGCGCGCTCGGCGTCCTCGGATATGCGCTGTACACGGCGCAATTCACCGCCGCACTGGTCGGTGCGGCGCTGCTCGCCCTCCCCTACCTCGCCGTCCATCTGGTGACGCCGACGGGTTTCGGGGCGGGCGACGTCAAACTGGCCGTCGGGCTCGGTGGCGCCGCGATGCTCGGCGGGGCCAGGGCATTGGCACTCGCCGCGGTTGCCGCACCGGTGCTGACGGCCCTGATCGGCACGATCCTGCTGATCCGAAGACGCGTCACGGGCGGCGCGGCGCCCGGCCCGATCCCACACGGCCCCGCCATGTGCCTGGCGACGGTCTCCGCGATCCTGCTGGTCCGATGACCGGCGGGCGGCCAGCCGGAAAAGGCGCGGAGGGGCGGACGAGGGCGGGCGCGCCGACATGGGAAGATGGACGGCGTGTTGCGCTGGATAACTGCCGGAGAATCCCACGGTCCCGCCCTCGTCGCGATTCTCGACGGAATGGTCGCCGGGGTCGAGGTGACATCGGAGGAGATCTCCGCCCAGTTGGCCCGCCGCAGGCTGGGTTACGGGCGCGGCGCGCGGATGAAGTTCGAGGCCGACAAGGTCACCGTCGTCGGCGGCGTCCGGCACGGGCGCACCATGGGCGGTCCGGTCGCCATCGAGGTCGCCAACTCCGAATGGCCCAAGTGGACCACCGTCATGTCCGCCGATCCGGTCGATCCCGCCGAACTGGCCGAGCTGGCCCGCAACGCGCCGCTCACCCGGCCGCGCCCCGGCCACGCCGACTACTCCGGCATGCTCAAGTACGGCTTCGACGACGCGCGAAATGTGTTGGAGCGGGCCAGCGCCCGGGAGACCGCGGCCAGGGTCGCCGCGGGCACCGTCGCCCGCAACTTCCTGCGGCAGGCGTTCGGCGTAGAGGTCGTCTCGCACGTCGTCTCGATCGGCGCCGCGGCCAACGCCACCGGCGTCGTGCCGACCGCCGCCGATCTGGCCGTCATCGACGAGAGCCCGGTGCGCGCGTTCGACAAGGACGCCGAGGCCGCGATGATCGCCGAAATCGAGGCCGCGAAGAAGGACGGCGACACCCTCGGCGGCGTCGTCGAGGTGATCATCGAGGGACTTCCGGTCGGCCTCGGTTCGTTCACCAGCGGCGAGCAGCGGCTCGACGCGCGACTCGCGGCCGCGCTCATGGGAATTCAGGCCATCAAGGGTGTCGAGGTCGGCGACGGATTCGAAACCGCGCGCCGCCGCGGCAGCCAGGCGCACGACGAGATGCGGCCCGGCCTCGACGGCGTGCTGCGCTCCACCAACCGCGCGGGCGGCCTGGAGGGCGGCATGACCAACGGCGAGGCGCTGCGGGTGCGCGCCGCGATGAAGCCGATCTCCACCGTGCCGCGCGCGCTGGCCACCGTCGATATGGCCACCGGCGACGAGGCCGTCGCGATCCACCAGCGCTCCGACGTGTGCGCGGTGCCCGCCGCGGGCGTCGTCGCCGAATCGATGGTCGCGCTGGTCGTCGCGCAGGCCGCGCTGGAGAAGTTCGGCGGCGATTCGCTGGCCGAGACCGCGGAGAACATCACCAGCTACATCAAGCGGATCGGCAGCCGCCCCCACATCCCGGCACCGCAGTGATCGTGCAGACCGACCCGCGCACACCGCGCGTTGTGCTGGTCGGGCCGCCCGGCGCGGGAAAATCGACGATCGGCCGCAAACTGGCCAAGGAACTCGACGTCGAGTTGTACGACACCGACGCGGGTATCGAACGCGAGACCGGCCGCACCATTCCGGAGATCTTCGCCCAGGACGGTGAACCGGAATTTCGCCGGATCGAGGAGCGGGTCGTGCGCCGCGCCATCCTGGCCGAACGCGGTGTCGTCTCGCTCGGCGGCGGTGCCGTCCTGTCCAAGGAGACCAGGGCGCTGCTGCGCGGCCGCACCGTGGTCTATCTGGAAATCAGTGTCGGAGAAGGACTTCGGCGCACCGGGGCGAGCACCAACCGGCCGCTGCTCAACGGTGACGACCCGGGCGCCAAATATCGGGAGCTGATGCGCATCCGGCGGCCGCTCTACCGGGAGGTCGCCTCCGTCCGGGTGCGCACCGACGGGCGCAGCCCGGGCCGGGTCGTCCGGATGATCATGGCGAAACTGGGTCTCGAACCGGCCGAGCCGAATCCCGCCGCACCCCCCACCGAATCCAACGGAATCCCCCAGGGCAGCAGCCGGTCCCGCGCCCGACGTCGCGCCAGGGCCCGCGCCGCCGCCCGCCGCCGCGCCGAGGCGGCCGGGGCAATCCCGGCCGATCAGCCAGCCGCGCGCGGCGGCGCATCCACCGCCCCGGTGCCTGATACCTCGAAAACTGCTGGTAACCAGGACAATTCGATCGAAGCCCGCAACTCCACCGCCGACGCCGCCGCAAACCCGGCAACCGATCCCGCCGCCCCGCGCCGACGCCGGCGCCGGCGACGCACCACCCGCCGCGAACCCGGCGGCACCGCCACCGGCGAAACGACGACCGACAACCCGCATACGGACACCGGCAACGCCGCCGGACCCGAAACCGGCACCGGCACCGGCACCGGCACCGGCACAACCGATCCCAGCAGCGGCGGGAAAGCAAGCCGTCGGCAGCATCGCACGACCTCCCCCGCCCGCAGCCGTACCTCGGGTAACTCGCGGCCCGGCGCCGACAGCAGCGCCCCTGGGGAACCCGAGGCAACCAATCTCACCGCCAGTCGCAGCCGTCGCCGCACAACACCGCCCAGCACCTCACACGAACCCGGGGCAACGACGTCCGTCGCTGATGACGCCGCTCGTCGGAGCACCGGGACTCCCGGGCGTGACGGCACCGGCATTGCGGCCGATCACAACGCTGGCCCCGCCGAAAAGGCCTCCGGCACAGCTGAATCCAGCGGCAAGGTGGATCGAAGGCGGCGCAGGGTCGCGTCGCGGCCCGCCGGTGCGCCGGAACGGCCGCCCGCCGTATCCGGCTCCGATGTGCGGCCCGGTGCGGCGGCGGTCGAATCGAGCCGGTCGGATGTCGAGGCGGCGAATTCCCGAGGCGCTGCGACGCGCAGAGAAGTGGATCCGCGGCAATCGATGTCGGGCGTGAACCCGCCATCCAGTGGTCACGGCACCGCCGAACCCGTTCGGGCGGTCGGTGAAAACAGCTTTACCGCAACGGGTTTCGTCGCGCGAGAGCAGTCGGTCGGCTCGGCGCGGCCGGGTGCGCAGTGAGGCGGTCGCGGATGGCACACCAGTACAAGCAATCAGCAACAGGATCGGAGAGGCAGTTGTGAGTGAGCCGACTCGTATCGAAGTCCGGACGGCGCAACCGTATCCGGTGATCATCGGGCGCGGGCTGCTCGGCGAGCTGGTGGAGGCGGTTACCGGCTCCGATGGGGTGCGCACGGTCGCCATCTTCCATCAACCGCCGCTCGCGGAGACCGCGGAGGCGGTACGGAAGGCGTTGGCCGACAAGGGAATCGACGCGCACCGGGTGGAGATACCGGACGCCGAGGCCGGTAAGGATCTCGCGGTCGCCGGTTTCTGCTGGGAGGTGCTCGGCCGGATCGGCCTGACCCGCAACGATGTCGTGGTGAGCCTCGGTGGCGGCGCCGCGACCGATCTGGCCGGTTTCGTGGCCGCCACCTGGATGCGCGGGGTGCGCATCGTGCACGTGCCCACCACCCTGCTCGCCATGGTCGACGCGGCCGTCGGCGGTAAGACCGGCATCAATACCGAGGCGGGCAAGAATCTGGTCGGCAGTTTCCACGAACCGAGTGCGGTACTGGTCGATCTGGTGACGCTGGAGACCGTGCCGCGCAACGAGATCGTGGCCGGGATGGCCGAGATCATCAAGGCCGGTTTCATCGCCGACCCGGTGATCCTGGATCTGATCGAACGAGACCCGCAGGCCGCCCTCGACCCGAAGGGCGAGGTGCTGCCCGAGCTGATCCGGCGCGCCATCCAGGTCAAGGCCGACGTGGTCGCGGCGGATCCGAAAGAGGCCAGCCTGCGCGAAATCCTCAATTACGGGCACACTTTGGGTCACGCGCTCGAGCGCAGGGAGCGCTACCGCTGGCGGCACGGCGCGGCGGTCGCGGTCGGTCTGGTGTTCGCCGCTGAACTCGGCAGGCTCGCGGGCCGCCTCGATGACGAGACCGCGGACCGGCACCGCACGGTACTCGAAAGCGTCGGCCTGCCAACAACTTACGACGCCGACGCACTCCCCCAGCTACTCGACGCCATGCAAACCGATAAGAAAACCCGTTCCGGCGTATTGCGTTTCGTTGTCCTGGACGGCTTGGCCAAGCCGGGCCGCCTGGAGGGCCCGGACCCGGCACTCCTGGCCGCCGCCTATTCTGCGATCGCCCGCGAGGACGGCCCCCAAAGCAGCGCGATCCTGCTGTAACCCGTAGTAGAACAACCGGATCGGCGCGCCCGAAGAGGGTGCGCCGATCACGCGGTCAGGCGGTGACCGCGGGGAGTTGCTGGGTGGGCGGATCGGCCTCGTTGGCCTGCGCGCCGTTGTCGAGCTTTCGGCCCGCCACCCAACGACCGATGGCGACGCCGAGCAGGGCGGGCAGGAATACCACCAGGATGATGGCCGAAGCCGATGCGGTCAGCTCGAAGAGCAGCCCGTTGTCGCCGAGGTCGAAGCGGGGCAGGAAGTCCAGCAGCCAGGCGACCAGTCCGCTGCCGAGTCCGGCGCCGACCGCCGCCTTCAGCCACAGGATGGTCAGGTCGGAGCCGTGCTCGGGGTCGACGTGCACGGCCCGGTCGCGGCGGCCGTCCAGGATGCCCCAGTACACGACCGCGGCGAGCAGCAGGATCAGGCACAGCACCCGCATCCACGCACCGTGCGTCGGCCAGTACACCATCGCGAAACCGAGTACGGCCCGCAGGACGACGACCAGCGCCCCGAGCCCGACGGCCCGCAACACCCAAGCATTCATGCCGACCACCATAACCCGGAGCGCGGCGGATCCAAACGAGAACCTGTGTCAGCACCGGCCCACGCGGACAATCCCGGCGCGAAACGGCCCGATTTTCCGCATTGCCGCCGATTATTGTCCGCTCAGGCCGGTTACGCCGAAAGATCCAGCGCCGCGGCCATTTCCGCGCGTGGCGCCGGCCGACCGGTGAACTGCTCCACCTGACCGTATGCCTGGTTCAACAGCATCCGCAGCCCGCTCACCACGACATGTCCCGCACGCTCGACGGCCTGCGCCAGCGGCGTCGGCCACGGGTTGTAGATCGCGTCGAGCACCACCGGCGCGGTCGCGATCGCGGCGGCGAACGGAGCCGCCGCATCGGCCGGAACGGTGCTGACCACGGCTCCCGCGCTCGCGCACGCCTCGGTGATGGCGAACGGGTCGAAGCCGATGACCTCGGCGGTCAACTCCAGTCGCTCGGCCAAATCCAGTGCGCCCCTTGCCCTTCCGGCGTCACGGGCGACCACGGTAACCGATTTCACGCCGAGTTCGGCCAGCGCGAGCAGCGCCGGCCGCGCGGTGCCGCCCGCACCGAGCACCACCGCCTCCGACAGCTCGGCGACACCGGCCTCGCGCAGCGCGCCGACCACCCCGTCCACGTCGGTACAGTCGGCGCGCCAACTGCTTTCGGTCCGCACCAGGGTATTCGCCGAGCCGACGAGGACGGCCCGCTCGGAGCGCTCGGTCGCGTAGGCGAGCGCCGCCTCCTTGCCGGGCATGGTCACCGACAGCCCGGCCCATTCGGGTCCGAGCCCGCCGACCAGCGCGGGCAGCTCCTCGGCCGAACATTCGATACGTTCATACGTCCAGTTGAGCCCGAGCGCCCGATAGGCCGCCAGGTGCAGCTGCGGCGACCGCGAATGCGCGATCGGCTTACCGAGGACGGCCGCTTTGCGGGACACCGAATCACCTGCCACTGTCGAGGATTCCGCTCTGTTCGGCCTGGTGCACATTACGGATGTGCTCGGCATAGTTGTCGGCGAACAGCGTAGTGCCCTGTACGGGGTCGACGGTCACGAAGTACAGCCACTTCCCCGGCTCCGGATTCTCCATGGCCTTCAGTGCGTCGATCGACGGTGAGGAGATCGGCGTCGCTGGTAGGCCGGTCATCGCGTAGGTGTTCCAGGGGGTTTCCTTCGCCCGGTCGGTCCCGCTGGTGCTGACCTCGGTGCGGTCGAGCGCGTAGTTGACGGTCGAGTCGAACTCCAGCTTCTGGTCGGCGTTCAACCGGTTGACGATCACCCTTGCCGCCTTGCCCATGTACTGCGAGTGCACCTCCCGCTGGATCATCGAGGCGCCGGTGAGCATCTGGTATGGGTTCAGTTTGGCGTCGCCGCCGGACTGCAGCAGCCCGGTCGACTCGTATCTCGCGGCGCTCGCGGTGATCAGCTGCTTCAGGATGTCCTGCGGCGAACTGCTCGGATCGAAATCCAGCGAGCCCGCCATGATCAGCCCCTCGAGCTGCCTACTGCGATCGGGTACCGCGCGCACTGCGGCGACGGCCCAGTTCGGCACCCCGAGAGCGGCCAGATCGGTGCCCGCGCCCGCCGCGTCGAGCTGTTCGTAGGTGACGCACTTCTTGTCGGCACCTGCGCCGATGCAGCTGGCGTCGGCGATCTTCCGATAGATGCCCTCCGTGGGCGCACCGGTCTTCACATCATGCTGATCGTGCAGCTGCCTGCCCTCGGAGATGACGAGGTAGCCGACCCGCGATTCCTTGTTCACCAGCGCCGCAACCGCTTTGGCGCCCTGACTGTGGCTCGGGATGGCGTAGAAGCCGGGCTGCACCGAGTTCATATTCGTATTGCGCAGCGCCGCTTCGTAGAACGCGCCGGTGCTGGCGACAACGCCTTTGCTCAGCATGGTTTGGGCGATCTGCTCCGAAGTGTCGCCCGGATGCACCTGCACCACCACCAGCGGTCCGGGCGCCCCGGCGTAATCCTCCGGGGCGCTGAACCGCTTCATCAATTTCAGCGCGGCGAAACCCGCCGCCGCCACGAACAGCAATACGAACACCGCGCCGACGATCCACAGATTGCGGCGGCGGCGTTTGCGCTCGGCCGCCTTGCGCGAAGCCATCCTGGAACGCTTACGCGGTTGTCCCGCACGCGATTCCGTGCGCCCGCGCCGCGGCTGCTTGCGCGCGGGTGCGCGGCGCGCGGGCGGCTCCTCGTATTCGGGCTCGCCGTACTCGTCGTATTCGTGACTGTCGTACTCGTGACTGTCGTAATCGGGCTCGCGTCGACCGCTTCGACGATGGTGCCCGGCATAGCCCTCGTCCTCGTCGGTGTAGCGGGGAATGACGGTGGTGTCGTCCTCGTATTCGGCCCAGGCGTCCTGTTCGGGCCCGGCGACCCGGCCGCGCGACTCCCGGTTGTCGCGCGCCTCCCGGCCCCATGCTCGGTCGTCGCGCCGGTAACGCCGCTCAGCCTCGCGCTGTCGGAAACGTTCCTCGGCCCGCGCCCATCGATCCGTCATGCATCGTCCCCTGGCACTGGACGAGCCATTCCGATCGACCTCAACACCGCACTCCGTTCGTCCAACCATCCTTGCAGGATCGATACGGCCGCCGCCTGATCGATCACCTGCCGCTGGCCACGCGCGCGAACTCCACTGTCCCGCAATGCACGTGCAGCAGACACCGTAGTCAAACGTTCGTCGGAAAGTCGGACGGGCACCGGGGCGATCGCGACCCGCAAATCGTCGGCGAACGCCGCGGCAAGCCCGGCCGCGACACCTTTTTCGCCCCGCAATGTCCGGGGCAGGCCGACGATAACCTCAACCGCCTCGTACTCCCGCACAATTTCGGCAATTCGGTTGATATCCGGTGCGCCGCCACCGGGCGTGCCCGGTTGATCACCGCGGCGGCCGGATTGCTTGGCGCGCGGCACGGTTTCGACGGGTGTGGCGAGGATGCCGTCGGGATCGCTGGACGCGACGCCGATCCGGACACTGCCGACATCGACGCCGATCCGCCTGCCCCGGCCGGGATCGGTGGCCGGGTCGGGTCGGTCGGCGCCGCGTCCGGCGTCCGGCGAAGATGTACTCGCGGGGTCCCCCATTACTGCGCCAGCTCGGCCACCCGAGCGCGGACCGCGGCCAATCCGGCCGCGATACCGGACGGATCCGAACCGGCGCCCTGCGCCATCTCGGGCTTACCGCCGCCGCGGCCCGCGATGCTCGGGCCGAAGCTGCCGACCAGATCGCCCGCCTTGAAGCCCAGCTCCTGGGCGCCCTTGTTCACGGCGACCACGAACGGCACCTTGCCGTCGGCATTGCCGAGCAGCACGACCACCGCGGGCCGGCTGCCGAAGCGGCCGCGAATATCGGTGGCCAGCGTCCGAAGGTCGCCCGCCGCAACACCTTCCGGCGCGGCGGCGGCCACCAGCAGCACGCCGCCGAGCCGCTCGGCCGCATCGACGAAGGTGCCCGCCGAGGCCAGCACGGACTGAATCTTGGTGCGCTCCAACTCCTTTTCGGCCACCTTGAGGCGCTCCACCAGCTGTTCGACCCGGCCCGGCACCTCCTCCGACGGCACCTTCAGCGAGGCCGCGACACCGGCCAGCAGCGCGCGCTCCCTGGCCAGGTACTTGTAGGAGTCCAGGCCGACGAAGGCCTCGACACGCCGCTTACCGGAACCAATGGCCGACTCTCCGAGCAGCGTGATCGGGCCGATCTGCGACGAATGCTGCACGTGCGTACCACCGCAGAGCTCCATCGAGAACGGGCCGCCGATCTCGACCACCCGGACCTCGTCGCCGTAGTTCTCACCGAACAGCGCCATCGCACCCATCTGCTTGGCCTTGTCCAGATCGGTAACGAAGGTGTTCACCGGGAAGTCCGCGCCGACCGCGTCGTTCGACACGGCCTCGATATCGGCCTTCTGCTGCTCGGACAGCTGACCCTGCCAGTTGAAGTCGAAACGCAGATAGCCCGGCTTGTTCATCGAACCCGCCTGCACGGCATTGGGTCCGAGCACCTGACGCAGCGCGGCGTGCACCATATGCGTACCCGAGTGGCCCTGCGTCGCGCCGCGCCGCCACGCCGGATCCGCCTGCGCCAGCACTACATCGCCCTCGGTGATCTGGCCCTGCTCGACGGTGGACTTGTGCACCCACAGCGTCTTCGCGATCTTCTGCACATCGTTGACGCGCAACTTCAACCCGGAGGCCGTGATGCTGCCGCGGTCGGCGATCTGACCGCCCGACTCGGCGTACAGCGGGCTGCGGTCCAGGATCACCTCGACATCCTGACCGACCGTCGCGGTCGGCACCCGGACGCCGTCGGCGATGAGCGCGAGCACATTCGCCTCGGAGGTGAGCTCGTCGAAGCCGGTGAACTCGGTGGGGCCGCGGTCCACCCACTCCTTGTAGATCGACAGGTCGGCGTGGGCATGCTTGCGGGCCTGCGCATCCTCCTTGGCGCGCTGACGCTGCTCGGCCATCAGCGAGCGGAAGCCCGCCTCGTCCACCGTGAGCCCGGCCTCGGCGGCCATCTCCAGGGTCAGATCGATCGGGAAGCCGTAGGTGTCGTGCAGGGTGAAGGCGTCCGAACCGGCAATCGTGCTGCCGCCCTTGGACTTCAGCGCCGTCACCGTGTTGTCGAACAGGGTGGAGCCGGTGTTCAGCGTCTTCAGGAACGCCGTCTCCTCGCCGACCGCGACGGTTTCGATGCGCTGGAAATCGGTGGCCAGCTCGGGATACGACGGGGACATCAGCTCGCTGACGACCTTCATGAACTCGCCCATCACCGGCTTCTCCGCGCCGAGCAGGCGGGCCGAGCGCACGATGCGGCGCAGCAGGCGACGCAGCACGTAGCCGCGGCCGTCGTTACCCGGATTCACCCCGTCGGCGATCAGCATGGCGCCGGTGCGCGCATGGTCGGCGATGACGCGGAAACGCACGTCGTCGGCGTGTTCGACACCGTAGGACCGGCCGGTGAGCTGCTCGGCCTTATCGATGATCGGGCGCAGCAGATCGGTCTCGTAGACGTTCTCCACGCCCTGCAGCAGGAATGCGACGCGCTCGACACCCATACCGGTGTCGATGTTCTTCTTGGGCAGCGGGCCGAGGATCTCGAAATCGTCCTTGCCGCGCCCCTCGCCGCGCTCGTTCTGCATGAACACGAGGTTCCAGATCTCGAGGTAGCGGTCCTCGTCGGCCTCCGGACCGCCCTCGCGGCCGTATTCCGGACCGCGGTCGAAGTAGATCTCCGAGCACGGGCCGCACGGGCCGGGGATGCCCATCGACCAGTAGTTGTCGGCCATGCCGCGGCGCTGGATGCGCTCCGGCGGCACGCCGACGCTCAACCAGATCTGCTCGGCCTCGTCGTCGTCGAGATAGACGGTGGCCCAGAGCCGTTCGGGATCGAAGCCGAAGCCGCCGTCCTCGACGCTATTGGTGAGCAGCGACCAGGCCAGCTCGATCGCGCCGCGCTTGAAGTAGTCGCCGAAGGAGAAATTGCCCGCCATCTGGAAGAAGGTGTTGTGGCGGGTGGTGATGCCGACGTTCTCGATATCCAGGGTCCGCACGCACTTCTGCACGCTGGTCGCGGTCGCGAACGACGGGGTCTGCTGACCGAGGAAATACGGCACGAACTGCACCATGCCCGCGTTCACGAACAGCAGGTTCGGGTCGGCCAGGATCAGCGAGGCACTCGGCACCTCGGTGTGGCCGGCACGGACGAAATGGTCCAGGAAACGCCGTCGAATCTCGTGGGTCTGCACAACCATCCAGCCTACCGGGGCCGCTCCATCGAGTTTTCATCGGTAGCCGATGATCCGCCCCGGTCAGCGCACCAGGTTCTTCAGACGTGGTACACCTGCCCGGTGACGTCTGCTGAGGCAAAACCGGTGTTGGTCATCGACGGATCGGCGTTCGACGACTTCGAGGGGTTCGCGCGGGAATTCTCGAAGTTGCTCGACGACTACGTCTGGCGCGGCAATCTGGATGCGTTCAACGACATTCTGCGGGGTGGGTTCGGGACGCCGGAGGACGGGTTCGTGCTGCGGTGGCTGCATTCGGAGCGGTCGCGGGAGGCGTTGGGCTGGGCCGCGACCATCGCTCGGCTCGAGCAGGTCCAGACCACCTGTCATCCGGATAACCGGGAGCATTTCGCCGCGCGGATCGCCGCCGCGCGGCGGCGCGAGGGGCGGACGCTGTTCGACGAGGTGGTGGCGATCATTCGGGACCACGGGCCCGGCGGACAGCAGCAGGCCGACGGCGTCGATCTCGAACTGCGCTGATCCTCGAACCGAGTCGTCTCCGGATTCGCGCCTCATTCCCCTCGCACGATCCGACGCAACTTGGTGACGCGCGGCCCGACCTCACGCTCATACCCGTGATCCGTCGGATGATAATAATCCGACCCCACCAGCTCATCGGGCGGATACTGTTGCGCCAGAACACCATCCGGATGATCGTGCGGATACTTGTACCCCTGCGCGTTGCCGAGCCGAGCCGCACCCGCGTAGTGCCCGTCGCGCAGATGCGCGGGCACCGCACCGGCCTTACCCCCGCCGATATCGGTGAGCGCCTTACCGATGGCCGCGGCCACCGCGCCCGATTTCGGCGCGGTGGCGATATGAATCGTCGCGTGGGCCAGCGCCAGCTGCGCCTCCGGCATGCCGACCAACTGCACCACCTGCGCGGCCGCGACCGCGGTCTGCAGCGCGGTCGGATCGGCCATGCCGACATCCTCGCTGGCCTGAATCATCAACCGGCGGGCGATGAATCGCGGATCCTCGCCCGCGCTGATCATCCGGGCGAGGTAGTGCAGCGCGGCATCGACATCGGAGCCGCGAAGGGATTTGATGAACGCGCTGATCACGTCGTAGTGCTGATCACCGGCCCGGTCGTACCGGACGGCCGCCCGGTCCACGCTGGCCTCGACCAGATCCACATCGACGACGCCGTCCAGTGAGGATTCGGCCGATGCCTCCAGCGCGGTGAGCGCCCGTCTGGCATCACCGCCCGCGATGCGCACGATGTGGTCGAGCGCCGCATCGGTGACGGTGTATTCGCCGCCGAACCCGCGCGGATCCTCGACCGCACGCGTCAGCACCTGCCGCACATCCGCCTCGGTGAGCGAACGCAGTTGCAGCACAAGCGATCTCGACAACAACGGGGATACCACCGAAAAGGACGGGTTCTCGGTGGTCGCGCCGACCAGCAGCACCACCCGGTTCTCCACCGCGGCGAGCAGCGCGTCCTGCTGCGTCTTGGAGAACCGATGCACCTCATCGATGAACAGCACGGTCTGTTCGCCGGCGGCCAGCCTGCGCCGCGCCAGATCGATGACCGCGCGCACCTCCTTCACCCCGGCCGACAGCGCGGACAGCGCCTCGAACCGCCGCCCGGTGGCCTGCGAGATGAGCGAGGCCAGCGTGGTCTTCCCGGTGCCCGGCGGCCCGAAGAGCAGCACCGATGCGGCGCCCGACCCCTCGATCAACCGCCGCAGCGGCGATCCGAGGCCGAGCAGGTGGGCCTGGCCGACCACCTCGTCCAACGACGCGGGCCGCATCCGCACCGCCAGCGGCACGAAATCCCCGGCGCCCCGGAACTCGACGCTGCCGCGCGCATCCGGCTCCGCCGCGACCTGCCCCGGCATGTCGAACAGCCCATCGCTCATATCCCGACCGTATCGTCCGGGTGCGACATCTCCCCGGCCCGGATCATCGCGTCCCGTCGGGCAGCCACGAATTGCCGGGCACGGTCCAGTTCTGGTCCTTGATCATCCGCCGCGCCGCCCGCTGATTCCGCCCGATGAGGCGGGACAGGTAGAGCCGTCCGCGGAGGTGGTCGGTCTCGTGTTGCAGGCAGCGCGCGAGGTAGCCGGTGCCCTCCACGGTGATCGGCGCACCGGTCACGTCGACGCCGGTGACCCGCGCCCAATCCGCGCGACCGGTGGGAAACCATTCGCCGGGCACCGAGAGGCAGCCCTCCAGGTCGTCATCGGGATCGGGCATGGTCTCCGGCACCTCGGATGTCTCCAGCACCGGGTTGATCACGCAGCCGCGATGGCGCACCGAATCATCGATCAGGTCGTATACGAATACGGCGCGCGGATCGCCCACCTGGTTGGCGGCCAGGCCCGCGCCGTGCGCCGCGGTATTCGTCTCGAACAGGTCGTCCACGAACGCGGCCAGCTCGTCGTCGAACTCGGTGACGGGCAGCGCGGGCGCGGACAGCCGGGGATCACCGGCGATGAGAATCGGTCGAACAGCCATGCGATGAGGGTACTAGCCGATTTCGGTTGTCCCCGAACGGCTTCCGGTCCTCCGCTGCGAAACCTATTCCGCCCAGCGCTCTTCCAGCATGGCGGAGACGTCCTCGGCGAAATCGCCGACCGCGTCGTCACCGGTGCAGCGGGCGTCCTCGGCGAGCGCGGCCCACCGATTGATCAGCGCCTCCGACCGCGGCACCGACAGCCCGTGCTCGCGAGCCGCCGCGATCCGGGTGTGATCCGCGGGCAGGAACCAGTAGGTGGTCAACCAGACCCAGATGAGGCGTGCCTCCAGGATCCGCTCGGCCAGCACCGCGTCGTCCGCGAGCGCCGGCCAGACACCGACCACCTCGGAACGCCACGCCTCGACCATCTGCCTGGCGCGCTCCCTGGACAGTTCGAAATCGCACAGGCAGCCCGGGAAGGAGACGAGCGCGTACGCGATATCCAATGTGGCATCCCGGAATCCGCCCCACTCGTAGTCGAGGAAGCGGGCGCCCTCGTTGTTGAGGATCACATTGTCCGGGCACAGGTCCGACGGGCTGAACGCGCGCAGGCGCCCCGCCGAGAACAGCCGGTTGCCGCGAACGATGCGCTCGGCGATCTCGCCAGGCACTTCGATGCCGAGTTCGCGGCGCAGCAGATGCGGCACCTCGGCGATGGCCGATTCGGCCTGCTGGGCGATGCCGTCGACGCGGTGCACGACATCTACTCGGCGCAGCAGCGCGACGAAATCCGCCTCGCGCCCGACGGTCGCGGCGTGCATCCGGCCCATGGCCTGCGCAAACGCCATCAACGCATTGCGGGTGGCCGGTTCGGCGCCGGACTGCAGCACGGAGGTGAGGCGGGTGTTCTCGCCGAGATCGCTCAGCACCAGCAGCCGGTCGGGCAGGCTGTGCGCGATCAGGTAGGCGCCGGGCCGCTGCTCCCGGCTGAGCGCGGTGGTGAACTGATACGACACCGCCTCGCGCAGGAATGCGGAATCGATGCTGGCGACGCCCGGCGCGAGACCTCCGGTGCGGCGGTCCGCCGCCGAGCCACGGACCTGTTTGAGAATCAAGGTCCTCGGCAACGAGAAGGCGTTCTCGGCGACACGCACGCGTAGGACCGTCGTCCTACCACTGCCGCTGAGTTCGATCGGATCGCTCAGCTTTACCGGAGCACCCATTCGCTTTGTGAGCAACTGTTGCGCTGCGGACACGACTTCGGTGGCGCGTTCGGCCAATAGTGCGGTCATCGCCTCTCAAGTTACTCGCATCGGGTCACTTCTAGCGAGCGGTTGCACAACCTTTCCGCGTCGTTCGGCGTGTCTCGCTCGAGGTTGCGGAACGGGCACTGATTTGCTTGACAGTGCAAGTGCCCGTGCGGTTTTCTCATCGTGAACTGCAGTGCGCCACACCGCAAACCGGCTGCGTCGAAAGGTTTTGGCAATGACCGAACCGCCCGCCTCAACACCCGCCGAACCGGGTGGCGACGCACCCGGGCACGGGGGTGGGGAACATCGCACAGCGCAGCCGGGTCCGGCCCAGCACGCACCGGGTTCGGCCGCCGACCACGGCAGGCACGAGATGGCGGGCACGGCCGGATATCCGCAATTCGAGGGTCCGGGCGCGCCGCAGTACGGCAGTGAACCGGTCGAACCACCGCCGCCCATGCCCCCGCACCCGGGCGCGCCGCAGCCGACCTACGGTCCGCCCGGCACCATGCCACCGCCCACCGCCGCGATGCCACCGCCCACCGGAACCATGCCGCCCGGCGCCTATCAGCCACCCGGCGCGATGCCGCCGCCACCGGGCGCGGTCCCGCCGCCACCGCCCGCGGCGCCACCCCCGCCACCCGGAGTTCCGCAAACGTATGGCTACCCGTATACCGCACCGACCGGTCTCGATGTCGGAATCGCGCTGAGCTACGGCTGGGAAAAGTTCCGCGCCAACGCGCCCGCCTGGATCGGGGTCACCGCGCTCGGCGTGCTGATCTATCTCGCGTTCGTGGTCGTCGTGCAGATCACCGAGGTGAATTCGATCCTGCCGCTGTTCATGATCTTCCTGGCCGTCATGGTCGCGGTCTGGCTGCTGCAGGCCGCGCTGGTGCGCGGCGCGCTCTACGAAACCGACGGCAACAGACCGGCTTTCGGCTCGTTCTTCCGATTCATCAACGCGGGCAACGTATTGCTCACCGCACTGCTGGCCTTCCTCGCCACCGCCGTCGGGTTCGGATTCTTCATCCTGCCCGGCATCGTCATCGGCTTCCTGTGTATGTTCTCGATACATTTCGTCATCGATCAGGACCTCGGCCCGTTCGCGGCGCTGAAAGCCAGTGCGGTGCTGGTGCTCAACAATCTGCTGCAGACATTGCTGCTGGCCATCGCGGTGGTGGTGATCACCTTCGTGGCCACGCTGCTGTGCGGACTCGGCTTGCTGGCGGCCGGGCCGGTCTGCGTCATCGCGGTCACCTATGCCTATCGAGTGCTCAGCGGCGGCGTCGTCGCCTGAACGAAAAATCCGCGGCGCCACCGGTTTTCGGTGACGCCGCGGATTTCGTATCCGGACGGCCTACTCGGCCGCGTCCTTCTTCTCCGGCTTGAAGTCCAGCCCGGCCTCCTTGCGCTGCTGCGCCGTGATCGGCGCGGGCGCGTCGGTAAGCGGGTCTACGCCGCCACCGGTCTTCGGGAAGGCGATGACCTCACGGATCGAATCCAGGCCCGCGAGCAGGGCGGTAATGCGGTCCCAGCCGAAGGCGATACCGCCGTGCGGCGGCGCGCCGAAGGCGAAGGCGTCCAACAGGAAGCCGAACTTCTCCTGCGCCTCCTCGTGGCTGATGCCCATCACCTTGAACACCCGCTCCTGCACGTCGCGGCGGTGGATGCGGATGGAGCCGCCGCCGATCTCGTTGCCGTTGCAGACGATGTCGTAGGCGTAGGCCAGCGCGGAACCCGGATCGGTGTCGAAGGTGTCGAGCGATTCCGGCTTGGGCGAGGTGAACGCGTGATGCACCGCGGTCCACGCCGAATAGCCAAGCGCCACATCGCCGCTCGCGGTCGCCTCGGCGGCGGGCTCGAACAGCGGCGCGTCCACGATCCAGACGAAGGCCCAGGCGTTCTCATCGATCAGGCCGCACTTGCGGGCGATCTCACCACGCGCCGCGCCGAGCAGCGCCCGGCTCGACTTCACCGCACCCGCCGCGAAGAACACACAGTCGCCGGGCTCCGCGCCGACCTGCTTGGCCAGCCCGTCGCGCTCGGCCTCGGTCAGATTCTTGGCGACCGGGCCGCCGAGCGTGCCGTCCTCGTTCACCAGCACGTACGCCAAACCCTTCGCGCCGCGCTGCTTCGCCCACTCCTGCCAGGCGTCCAGCTGACGGCGCGGCTGGCTCGCACCGCCCGGCATCACGACGGCGCCGACATACGGTGCCTGGAAAACGCGGAACGGGGTGTCCCTGAAATAGTCGGTGAGCTCAGTGATTTCGACGCCGAACCGCAGATCCGGCTTATCCGAGCCGAAGCGCCGCATGGCCTCCGCGTAGGTCATATGCGGAATCGGCGTCGGGATCCGGTAACCGATGAGCTCCCACAGCGCGCTCAGGACGTCCTCGGCGAGCAGGATCACATCCTCCTGGCGCACGAAGCTCATCTCGATGTCGAGCTGGGTGAACTCCGGCTGACGGTCGGCGCGGAAATCCTCGTCGCGGTAGCAGCGCGCGATCTGGTAGTAGCGCTCGATGCCGCCGACCATGAGCAGCTGCTTGAACAGCTGCGGGCTCTGCGGCAGCGCGTAGAAGCTGCCCGGCTGCAGCCGCGCGGGCACCAGGAAGTCGCGCGCGCCCTCGGGCGTCGACCTGGTCAGCGTCGGGGTCTCCACCTCGACGAATTCATGTTTGGCCAGTACCTGCCGCGCCGCGGCGTTCACCTTCGAGCGCAGGCGGATCGCATGGGCCGGGCCCTCCCGGCGCAGATCCAGGTAGCGGTGCTTGAGTCGGGCCTCCTCACCGGGCTGCTCGTCGAGCTGGAACGGCAGCGGGGCGCTTTCGTTCAGCACCTCCAGCTCGGTGACGTTCACCTCGATCTGCCCGGTGGGCAGCTCCGGATTCTCGTTGCCGTCCGGACGCTGTTCCACCACACCGGTGACCTTGACGCAGAATTCGGCGCGCAACCGGTGCGCCTGCTCCGCCGGATCGCCCTCGCGGAACACCGCCTGCGCAACGCCCGACGCATCACGCAGATCGATGAAGATCACCCCACCGTGGTCACGACGACGGGCCACCCAGCCGGTGAGGGTGACGGTCTGACCGGCATGCTCGCTTCGCAGCGAACCGGCCAAGTGGGTGCGCAGCACGGGATTCCTTTCGACGATGTGACACCGGAATGCCCACCCGGTGCGCTAGCCATCGTAGTTAGACACATTCCCCGAGTGAAAACCGATCTCGGCCCGCACATGCCAAGCTATAGCTGCCCCGGGTTGCCACACGGTTTTCCGGGCCGCGGATCGGATACAGACTCTATGCGAGACTCCTCCCGGTCCGCGAACGAGCGCCAGGCGCTGCCGAACAACACAGAAAGCGATGACGACCCATGACCTTCAACGAGGGCATGCAAATCGACCCCGATGCGGTCAAGTCCGGTGGCGGGATGGGCGGCAAGATCGCGCTCGGCGGCGGTGCGGGCGGACTCATCCTGGTGGTGATCGCACTGCTGCTCGGAGGAAACCCCAGCTCGCTGCTCGGGCAGTTCACCGGCGCGAAGGGCCAGGACCAGAGCCAGTCGCAAGCCCTCCAGGGCACACCGGCGCATTGCAAGACCGGCGCCGACGCCAACAAGTACGTCGACTGCCGGGTCGCGTTGACCGCGCAGAGCCTGAACGCGGTGTGGGCCGCCGAACTGCCGAAACAGGTCAACAAGAACTACGCCAAGCCGACCGTCCGGTTGTTCTCCGCCGCCGTCGGCACCGGCTGTGGCCAGGCGTCGAGCGCGGTCGGCCCCTTCTACTGCCCCGCCGATCGCGTCGCCTACTTCGACACCAGCTTCTTCCAGGAACTGGTCGATCGCTTCGGCTCCAGCGGCGGGCCGCTTGCTCAGGAGTATGTGGTGGCGCATGAAATCGGCCATCACATCCAGAACCTGCTCGGCGATATCGGCCGGGCACAGAAGGATCCGCGCGGTCCCGAGTCCGGGTCGGTCCGCACCGAACTCCAGGCCGACTGCTACGCGGGCATCTGGGCCTATTACGCGGACAAGCTGCCCGCGCCCGGAAGCAACCAGCCGTTCCTGAAGCCGCTGGGAGAGAAGGACGTCAACGATGCGTTGTCGGCCGCGGCCGCGGTCGGCGACGACCGGATCCAGAAGTCGTCCACCGGCCGCGTCAACCCGGAGGCATGGACACACGGCTCCTCCCAGGAACGGCAGAAGTGGTTCATGTCCGGGTACAAGACCGGCAAGATCAGTGCCTGCGACACCTTCTCGGCCCAGGACCTGAACAACCCGCCCCCACCGCGCTGACTTTCGCCTTGTCTCGCAAGGCTTTTCGTCAGCCGCGGCGCGACGGGCGCGCGGTGGTCGACCGCATCCAGATGGACTTGGTCGAGTCGCGCCGAATTTCCACCGGACCGGATGCGGCCGAGCGATGACCTGGATCGACACACCCGCGCGACAAATGGCAAGGTGGGCCGAGATCTACGGCGGAATTTTGTTGCGGCACAACGATGATGGAGGCGGGATGGGTAAAACGAGGACGGTTCTGTTCGCGGCGATCGCGGCACTGGTCGTGACGCCGCTGGCGAGCGGATCAGGAGTTGCCGCCGCGGCACCCGCCGCCCCGGTGGCCTTGCTCACCCTGACCACCTGGCCCGGCGGTTGGCAGGGCCGGACCGACCTGCGGCCCATTCTGGAGGTTTCGGCCGACGGGCGTGCCGTGAAATCGCCCGATGCCGCGGACCCGAATCGCGGATCCGACAAAGCACCACAGCGGGTCGACGGGCACATTCCGGCGGATGTGCTCTCCGCCGCGGTGACCGAAACCAAGGCCGTCGCGGCGCTCGACCTCGGCATGCCGTCGAATTCCGATCAGGGCAGCCAGATCATCGACCTCATGACGCAGGCGCCCGATCAGGATGTGCATGTCGTCATGTACGCACCGGATTCGACCGAAAACCTCAGCGCCGAACAACAAGCGAATCGCAAACGGTTCAGCGAGCTGTACCGGAAGCTGGTGGACGCGTTCGTTCAAGGGTGATCGCCGGTACGACGCAATCCGCCCTGGCCAGGCGGCGGGTGCGTTGCATGCTGTGTTCCGGGTTCGCCTCGGCACGGAGGAATCGGTATGTCGCGCAGGTGGGTTACGTCGCTACGACGACTGGATCGCCTGAGGTAGGCGCGGGGTGCGTCGGCAAGCGGGGTCTCGTTCCCGCCGAGCGGGACCGGGTCGGCCGGTATCCGTGTGTCGGTAACGCCGCACCCCGGCTCTAAGGAGCACACCCCGTACATCGAATGTGCGGTTCAAAGCCGGGGTGCGGCAGCCTTATTTCATCTTTGAGCGCGTAGGTAACTCGCTAAGTGGGACCGTGGCTTCCAGTTCCGTGTGGCAACTGGCTTCTCGGAAGGTGATTTCGGCCTGAGCGGACAAAATCGGCGCGAATAGGCGGAAATCCGGCGGAAATCGCGTGGTTTTGTCCGCTCAGGCCGGATGCTGCGGCGCCAGTGCGGAAACCACCCCGGATTCACCTTTGAACACGTAGGTAAACCGGTTCGCGCGCAGCAATTGGCTTCCCGCACAAGCTATTGCTTGCGCGAGAACCTGAAACCTACGCGGGAACAACGTCATCCGTGGTGCGCAACCGGAACACTGCTCTCTGCACCTACTTCGGGCGATCCAGCCGTAGCGACGCAACCGCACACCCAGTGCACCGCTTCCCGGCCCCCAGCCACCGCCTCCGGGCTCCCAGCGCACCACCTCCCGGACCCCAACGCACCGCCTCCCGGACCCCGGCCACCTCCGGCCCCCACCCACCGGAGGCGGACCCCGCACCCGCAACTACTCCTAGAACTGGTCCTGTTCGTAATCCGAAACGATCTCGTCCGGATGTGTCGCACCGATCACGTCCGGGGTGGATTCGCCCAGGGGGCCGGTCAGGTCGTCGTTGCCGGTGCGGCTCTGGTAGGGCTGCACCGTGCGGGCGTGTTCCTCGTCGTTGCTGCGCTGTGTGCCTGCGGCGCCCGGGCCGCCCATGAACGAGTTCGCGCCGGTTCCGGTGCCGGTCGGGCTGGTGCGGGTGAGCACGGGTTCGTTCGGGGTGACGCCGGGACGCAGCGTCGGCGGGACGGTGGTGCCGGGTACGCCGGTGAGCTTCGGCGTCGACGGGGTGCCGGGGGTGCTCGGCGTGCCGCTGGTCGACCGGTACGGGACGCCGGACAGGCTGGGCGTGCCGGGCGCGTGGCTGGTGGGCGTGCCGGTCGGGCTGACCGAGGTCGGCGAGGTCGAGGTGGAGGGGCTCAACGTGCCGGTCGGATCCTGCAGACCGGCGCTCTGGGTCGAGGTGTCGGTGGCCGACTGCGCGACGTCCTTGGCCTGGTTCAGGATCGGCTCGCCGATGTTCTTGGCGACCGCGGCGGCCACCTCCTGCGGCGCGGGCAGTCCGCTCTGCCCGACCATCTGCTGCACGATGCCCGTCAATTCGGCTGTCTGCCCGGACAATTCGCCGCGGGTGAGGTTCACGATGCCGACGGCCTGGCCGAGATGTTCGGTGGCCGAGGCGAGCAGCGTCGCCTGTGCGGGCGGGGTGAGGATCACCGGCGCGAGCGCGGTGGCCTGAGTCGCGAAAGATGTTGCGACACCGACCAGTTGGGCATTGCCCTTCTGCACGACCGCGGCGGCCTTCTCGGTGAGGTCGGCCATTTGGGTGCCGCGCTGGCTGGTCTCCTGGCCGTGGTTGTTCGCCTGCTGGCCGGAGGTCTGGGCGCTGCGCGAGGCCTGGCCCTGCCACAGCTCCTCGACGGTGGACAGGCTGCCCTTGCCGACCTGCATGGCCGCATCGATGACCTTCGACGCCTCGCTGAGCAGGGTGGACGGATTGATCGCGCCGAGCACACCGGTGCCGAAGGTGCTGAGCAACTGCAGGATCGGCTGGATCAGCTGGTCGATACCCGGCAACGCGGGCAGCGAAACACCTTGCAGCAGCGAGGCGACCGGATCGGCAGGCATGGTCGCGCCGGGAACCGATGCGACCGTGGACGGCGCGGCGGCAGCGGCGGCAGTCGCGGTGGACGGCGCGCCCGCGATGCTGCTGACCGCATTCTGCACATGGCTCGCGACCTGCTGGGCGGCATCGGCCACCGGCTGCGCCGCATGCTGGATGGCGGTGCTCGCATTGTCGACCGCGGAGCTCACGTCGTGGTGGATACCGGTCAGAATGTCCTGCGCGTCGGGCTGCTGGCCGCCCGGGAATCCGGGCAGACCGGCCGGCACGGTGCCGGTGGCGTGGTCCTCGGAGACCTTGCGGGACAGCACGAAGGCGGGCGGCTCGATGGGCGGCAGATCCGCGGGCAGCTGCGGCAGCGGGGTATCGAGGATGGCCTGCGCGGCGGGCGCCGCCGCCTGCTGCGCGGTGACCACGGTCGGCGCCGCGTGATGCGCGGTGGCCGCGACCTGCTCCACGGGCGGTGCGATGACGCCGCTGGTGTCGAGGTGACGCACCATGGTCACAGACCTCCCGCGATCTCGGCGGTCTTGCTGGCCATCGCCCCCGAATTGATCATGTCGGTGATGTCGTAGGCATTGGCCGATTTGAACGCGGCATCGGACAGCTTGGCGTATTTGGCCGACAGATCGTTCATATCCTTCGCCTGCAGCACCTGAGCCGCGGCGAACAGGGCCAGATAATCGGCCCCGATCAAACCGAATACCGGCGTGAGCGCGGTGACGTTCTTGACGACATCAATATTCGCCACTCCGGCGATATCCCCCGCGATACCGGCATTCGACGCGGCGAACGCGCGGACCGCCTGAGTTTCCACCGATAGTTCATCGCTCATGCGTACTGCCCCCCAATCTTTGTGAACATAGTCGTCGGCTCGTGTGTGGTGAGCCGCGCTCCCGGTCGGTGCACCTCGCCTGATCAGGTCGCGGCCGCTACGGTTGGGGTCAATATAGCCCACGGTCGCGACAAGTTTCGAGCCATCGCGCAGCCCGAGTCGATCACACTCCCGGCGGACCCGTACCCGATCTCGAAGGAACTGAAACGTGTTGCAAATTAGAACAAGTTCTATATTCTCGGTGCCATGAAGGTCGCAGTGACCGGCGCCGCCGGCTACCTTGGCACGAATCTGTTGCAGCGCCTGGTCGGCCGCGGCGACGAGGTCATCGCGATAGATCGAGTCACTCCCACGCGGCCCACCGACCCGAAGGTCACCTGGGTGGACGGCAATGTGCTCGATCCGGAATCGATGCGCACGGTGCTCGAGGGCGCCGAGGTCGTCTACCACCTGGTCGCCGTCATCACGCTGGCCGACAAACACGATTTGGCCTGGCAGGTGAACACCGAAGGGGTGCGCGTCGTCGCCGAGGCGGCCCGGGCGGCCGGTGTGCGCCGGATGGTGCACGCGAGCTCGATCCACGCGTTCAACCAATATTGTTGCGGCGGCCGCATCGACGAGAGCTCACCCCGCTCCACCGATCCCGGCCTGCCCGTCTACGACCGCTCGAAGTGGACGGGCGAGGTCGAACTGCGCAAGGTGATCGAACAGGGCCTGGACGCGGTGATCTGCAACCCGACCGGCGTCTTCGGACCGCTCGACTTCTGCAAACCGCTCTCCCGCATCAACCGCACACTGCGCGACGCCGCGCACGGCCGCGTCCCCGCCATGATCGGCGGCGGCTTCGACCTGGTCGACGTGCGCGACGTGGCCGACGGCCTGATCCTGGCCGGCGAACACGGCCGCACCGGCGAGAACTACCTGCTCGGCGGATCGATGATCTCGATGCTGGACCTGTGCCGGATCGCCGCCGCGCAGAACGCGAAGAAGGGCCCGCGGTTCGCCGTCTCCCCCAGGCTCGTCTCCGGCCTGATCCCGGTGCTGGAGCCGATCGGCAAGCTGTTCGGCACCGATATCGTCTCCAAGGCCGCGCTCGGCGCGCTGGTCTCCGCCCCCGTTGTCGACCACGGCAAGGCCGAACGCGAACTCGGCTACCGGCCGCGCCCCACCGCGGATACGGTCCGCGACCTGGTCGCATTCTTCGCCGACCCGGACTGCCTGCCGACACCCGGCACCCGCCGGATAGCCTGATGTCTCACGCAGAGCCGACGGGAGCCTTTCGGGGGCGGTCGATTCGAGAGCCTCCCACCGGGCACCCGATCCGGGTCGGGAACGAGCCCTGACACCAATTCTCTAAGTAGCCGATGATGCGGTATCAGGTCGCCTCACATCGGTCGGCCCACGCCCGCGGACACGACGGATCACCCGGCCGACCACACACCGGTGGCCGCCGCCCGCCGGGCGTACTGGGCGAAATCCCGCGGCTCCCGCCCGGTGGCTCGCAGCACCCCATCGCTCAGAAAACCGGTATTTCCGCGATGCAGCCACTGGAACGGGCCCGCATGCATCTCCGCCGAGCCTCGGTCGTAGCCCCGGTCCACCAGATGCCGCACATATTCGGGCACCGACACCGGCACGTACCTGATCTGCCGACCGGTCGCCTCGGCGATCTGCGCGACCGCATCGGCGAAGGTCATCGCCCGCGGACCGGACACCTCGTATATCTGTTCGTGGTGGCCGTCCTCGGTGAGCGCGGCGACCGCTACCGCGGCGATATCGACGGCGTCGACGAAGGGCACCGTGCCATCGCCCGCGGGTGTCACCACCGCACCGTCGCGTACATCGGACAGGTTCGGATCCTCCTCGAAGGTCTGCGCGAACCAGCACGGCCGCACGATCGTCCACTCCGCGCCGCTCTCGCGAGCGGCCCGCTCACCGTCCGCCACGGCCTGAGCCCACGGCCCGTACGGGGTTTCCAGCAGGTAATCCTCGCCGTCGTCGCCCCGTCCGGACAGCGCGACGATCCGCCGGACCCCCGACCGCACGGCCAACTCGGTGAACTCCGCCGGGTCAACCACGCCCACCACGCCCCATACATTCAGATACACCGTGTCCACATCGGCCAGGGCAGGCCGCCAGGTGGACCGGTCCGCCCAGTCGAAGCGATCGGGGCTGGTCCGGGAGACCGCCCGCAGGGGACGCCCCAGCTCACGCAGCTGAACGACGACATGGCGACCGACCTTGCCGGTCGCACCCATCACCAGAATGTTCTTCATATCCGGCACCTTACTCGATATTTAGGTTACCCTAACCTAAATCGAATCGGGAGTTTGCTTGACACTCAATAGAACACATGTTCGACTTGGTGGGTGCGGTGGCAAAGCCAGACCCTGGACGCCGATGACGGCGCCCTGCCCGGCCTCGACCGGGCCGGGTTCGTGCGCACCGTGCAAACGCCGGAATTCGAGGGCATCACATTTCATGAGGTGCTGTGCAAAAGCGCGCTGAACAAGATGCCGGAAAGCTCCGGACTGCCGTTCCATTGGACGATCAATCCGATGCGCGGCTGTTCGCACGCCTGCCGGTACTGCTTCGCCCGGCCATCGCACGAATACCTGGAATTGGACGCGGGCCGCGATTTCGATTCGCAGATCGTGGTGAAGACGAATATCGCGGCGGTGCTGCGCAAGGAGTTGCGCCGGCGGTCCTGGCATCGCGAACCGGTGGCGCTGGGCACCAATACCGATCCGTATCAGCGGGCCGAGGGCCGATACCGGTTGATGCCGGGCATCATTCGCGCGCTGGCCGATTCCGGCACGCCGTTCTCGATTCTCACCAAGGGCACGCTGCTGCGCCGGGATCTGCCGCTGCTCACCCAGGCCGCGCGGCAGGTGCACGTGAGCGTCGCGGTATCGATCGCGATCCTGGACCCGGCGCTGCATCAGGGACTGGAATCCGGAACGCCATCGCCCAGAGCCCGTTTGGAGCTGGTGAGCGCGCTCGCCGATGCCGGATTCGCGGTGAATGTCATGGTGGCCCCGGTGATTCCGTATCTCACCGACGGCCGCGCGCACCTGGACGAGCTCTTCGGCGCGATCGCGGCGGCGGGCGCGAATTCGGCCGTCGCGTTCGCGATGCATCTGCGCGGCGCGACCCGCGGCTGGTTCCTCAGCTGGCTGGCCGAACACCATCCCGCGCTGCTGCGCCGCTACCGGCAGCTGTACGGGCGCGGTGCGTATGTAACTCCGGAATACGCGACCTGGCTGCGCGAGCGGGTGGACCCATTGCTAGAAAGACATGGCCTGAAGCGGAAGCCGCAGGTGGAGCCGGAGCCGCGGTCGCAGGGTCCGCTCACGACAGATCCGCAGCTCGCCCTGTTCACCTGATACCGCCCGGTTGGTTCTGGTATGAAGACCCCGCATCGGACGCTTTTCCCGTGTGCCGGGGAGTAGTTTGGCCAATGGCACCTCTCACCGACGAGGAAAGTGAAGTAGGTACATGGTTTCGCATGAAAGTGATGTCGGCACAGCGAAATTGGAAAAGGTCGTCATTCGGTTCGCCGGTGATTCCGGCGACGGAATGCAGCTGACCGGTGACCGCTTCACACATGAGGCGGCGGCCTTCGGCAACGACCTGGCCACCCAGCCCAACTTTCCCGCCGAGATCCGCGCGCCGCAGGGCACGTTGCCGGGCGTCTCGTCCTTCCAGATCCAGATCGCCGACTACGACATCCTCACCGCGGGCGACCAGCCCGACGTGCTGGTGGCCATGAACCCGGCGGCGCTGAAGGCGAACCTGGAGGATCTGCCGCGCGGCGCGACCCTGATCGTCAACACCGACGAGTTCAGCAAGCGCAATCTGGCCAAGGTCGGCTACGCCGCCGATCCGCTCGACGACAACACCCTCTCCGATTTCGTGGTGCACCGGGTGCCGATGACCACCCTGACGCTGACCGCCACCGAATCGACCGGGGTCGGCAAGAAGGACGCCCAGCGCGCGAAGAATATGTTCGCGCTCGGCCTGCTGTCCTGGATGTACGGTCGCCCGATCGGCGGCACCGAACAGTTCCTGCGGGAGAAGTTCGCCGCCAAACCCGAGATCGCGCAGGCGAATATCCTCGCGTTCCGGGCGGGCTGGAACTACGGCGAGACCACCGAGAGCTTCGCGACCACCTATGAGATAGCGCCCGCCGCGCTGCCGCCCGGCACCTACCGCCAGATCACCGGCAACACCGCGCTCGCCTACGGACTCGTCACCGCGGGCCAATTGGCCGGGCTGCCGGTATTTCTCGGCACCTATCCGATCACCCCGGCCTCGGACATCCTGCACGAGCTGAGCAAGCACAAGAACTTCGGGGTGACCACCTTCCAGGCCGAGGACGAAATCGCCGGTATCGGTGCGGCTTTGGGCGCTTCGCTGGGCGGGGCGCTCGGCGTCACCAGCACGTCGGGTCCCGGTATCGCGCTGAAGAGCGAGACGATCGGCCTGGCGGTGATGACCGAATTGCCGCTTGTGGTCATCGATGTGCAGCGCGGCGGCCCGTCCACCGGTCTACCGACCAAGACCGAGCAGGCCGATCTGCTGCAGGCGCTCTACGGCCGCAACGGCGAATCGCCGGTCGCCATTATCGCGCCGCGCTCGCCCGCCGACTGCTTCGCGACCGCGGTGGAGGCGGCTCGCATCGCGCTCACCTACCGCACGCCGGTGCTGCTGCTGTCCGACGGCGCGATCGCGAACGGCTCTGAGCCGTGGTCGATTCCGCGCGTCTCGGAGCTGGCGCCGATCGATCCCGGATTCGAACCGGACGCCGACGACGAGTCCGGATTCCAGCCCTACGCCCGCGACCCGGAGACCCTGGCGCGGCCGCTCGCGGTGCCGGGGACCAAGGGCCGCGCGCACCGCATCGGCGGCCTGGAGAAGGCCGACGGCACCGGCAACATCTCCTACGAGCCGGGCAATCACGAGCTGATGGTCCGGCTGCGGCAGGCCAAGATCGACGGTATCGCGGTGCCCGAACTCGAGGTCGACGATCCCGACGGCCGGGCCGAACTGCTGCTCATCGGCTGGGGCAGTTCGTTCGGACCGATCGGCGAGGCGTGCCGCCGGGCGCGCAGGCGCGGGGTGCCGGTGGCGCAGGCGCATCTGCGGCATCTGAATCCGTTGCCGCCCAACCTCGGTGACGTGTTGCGCCGCTACCGGACGGTGGTCGCGCCGGAGATGAACAACGGTCAGCTGGCCATGCTGCTGCGCGGTAAGTATCTCGTCGACGTGCAACCCTGGACGAAGATAGCGGGCACCGCGTTCTCGGCGCAGGAACTGGTCGGCGTCATCGATGCGGCGCTGGACGGCTCCATCGAGGATATGGAACACGACAAGGCCTTCGCCGCCCGCGCGCGGGCCACTTACCGCACAGCAGGGGGCAACCGATGACGATCACCGAAACCTCGCTCGTCCGAACCGATCTCGGCCTCACCGGGCTGTCCGGGGTGCCGACGGCCGACGGACCGCAGAAGGTCAAAGACTTCACCTCCGATCAGGAGGTGCGCTGGTGCCCCGGCTGCGGCGATTACGTCATCCTCGCCACCGTGCGCGGATTCCTCGCCGAACTCGGATTGCGCAGGGAGAACCTGATGTTCGTCTCCGGGATCGGCTGTTCCAGCCGGTTCCCGTACTACCTGGAGGCCTACGGCATCCACTCCATTCACGGCCGCGCGCCCGCCATCGCCACCGGACTGGCGGTGACCAGGCCGGATCTGTCGGTGTGGGTGGTGACCGGCGACGGTGACGCGCTGTCCATCGGCGGCAACCACCTCATCCACGCCCTGCGCCGCAACGTGAATCTGACCATCCTGCTGTTCAACAACCGGATCTACGGCCTGACCAAGGGCCAGTACTCGCCGACATCCGAAGAGGGCAAGGTCACCAAGTCGACGCCGATGGGTTCGGTGGACCACCCGTTCAACACGCTGTCGGTGGCGCTCGGCGCCGAGGCCACCTTCGCCGCGCGGGCGCTGGACTCCGACCGCGCCGGGCTCACCGAGGTGCTGCGCGCCGCCGCCGAACACCGCGGCACCGCCTTCGTGGAGATCCTGCAGGACTGCCCGATCTTCAACGACGGCTCCTTCGACGCGCTGCGCCGGGACAATGCGGCGAACCACCTGATCCCGCTGCGGCACGGCCTGCCGATCACCTTCGGCGCCGAGGGTGAATTCGCCGTCGTCCGAAGCGGTTTCGGGTTGGAGGTGGTGCGCACCGCCGAGGTCGCCGAATCCGACATCGTGGTGCACGACGCCTACTCCGACAATCCGGAATACGCCTTCGCGCTCTCCCGGCTCTCCGATCAGGATCTCGGCCACGTCGCCACCGGCATCTTCCGCAGCGTCACCCGCCCCACCTACGACGACGGCGTCCGCGCCCAAGCGAAACTGGCCAGAGAACGCAAACCCGTCGACCAGGATTCCCTGCAGAAACTGCTCAGCGGCACCGAAACCTGGACCGTCGGCTGACGCGAGGCGGTCAGCATCCGACTGATTCGCGAAACGGCACCTGGTATCACGCGGCATCATGACGTGATGGCCATGACTCTCAGTCTCTCCGACGAACAGACCGAAGCTCTGCGTCGCCGCGCCGAGGCGGAGCACCGGTCGATACAGCAGGTTGCGCTTGCCGCCATCGACGCATACCTGAACCAGCCGGATGCCCGAAATCGTCGAAAGTCGGTGCCGGTCAGCGAGCTGCACGAGATATTCGGCGGCTTGCCACCGATGGATGCTGCCGAATTTCGTGCCGACCAAGAGCGTTACGTCGATGGCGACGCCTATTTCGATGCCGATCTGCGGGCGAAGCAGAGCGGTAGCGAGAACAGCGAATGAGTCCTCGCTATCTGCGCGGCCTCGGCGACACCAATATCCCTCATCTACCTCGAACGGATCTCAACCCAGTATCTGCCAGCCGAACTGCTCACCAGCGCAGTCACATTGGCCGAATTGTCGGCGGGTATTCATCAGACCGATGACACAGCGGAGCGCGGCGGCCGAATGGCCCGTTTGCAGCGAGTGGAAGCGACGTTCGATCCACTGCCATTCGATGCCGAGGCCGCCCGCCAGTATGGGGCGATCGCCGCCGGAGTCGTCGCGGTTGGGCGCAAACCGAGAAGGCGAGAGGCCGATCTGATGATCGCGGCGGTCGCAGCCGCCAATCAACTCCCCCTGTTCACAACCAATCCGGATGATTTCCGGGGAACCGAGAACATCGTCACCGTTGTTCCGGTGCCACGACCTGCTGCCGGGTGAAGCTCTTACGCGCGCTTGGCGAAGCCGAGGTCGATTACGGCGTCGCGCTCCTGGACCAGTTCGGCGACGCTGAGATCGATTCGGGTGCGGGCGAATTCGTCGATGTCGAGATCGGGGACGATGGTGTACGAGCCGTCGGCGCAGGTGACGGGGAATGAGCTGATCAGGCCCTCGGGGACGCCGTAGGAGCCGTCCGAGGGCACCGCCATCGACACCCAGTCGCCCTCGTGGGTGCCGCGCACCCAGTCGTGGATGTGATCGATGGCGGCGCTCGCCGCGCTCGCCGCCGACGACGCGCCGCGGGCCTGGATGATCGCGGTGCCGCGCTGCTGCACCGTCGGGATGAAATCGTCGGTGAGCCAAGAGTTTTCGACCAGGTCGCGGGCGGGGCGGCCGGCCACCGTCGCATGCGCGATATCCGGGTACTGGGTGGCGGAGTGGTTGCCCCAGATCGCGACGCGCGCGATATCGGCGGCGGGCGTGCCGGTCTTCTTGGCCAATTGGGCGATGGCGCGGTTGTGGTCGAGCCGGGTCATCGCGGTGAAACGCTCGGCGGGCACGTCGGGTGCGTTGCTCATGGCGATGAACGCGTTGGTGTTGGCCGGATTGCCGACAACGAGCACCTTGATGTCATCGGCGGCGCTGGCGTTGAGCGCCGCGCCCTGTTCGGTGAAGATGGTGCCGTTGGCGGCCAACAGATCCGACCGTTCCATTCCGGCCGTGCGCGGGCGGGCGCCGACCAGCAGTGCGATATTCGCGCCCGCGAAACCGGCCCACGGATCGTCGCTGATATCCACCGAATCCAGCAGCGGGAACGCGCCGTCCTCCAACTCCATCGCCACACCCTCCAGCGAGGCGACCGCGGCCGGAATCTCCAACAACCGCAAGCGCACCGGGGTTCGCGGACCGAGCAGCGCGCCGGAGGCGATCCGGAACAGCATTCCGTAGGCGATCTGGCCCGCGCCACCGGTCACGGCGACGGTGACGGGCGCGGTCCGGGCGGCTGGCTCACTCACAGCGAACTCCTTGCGATTGGCCGATCTCTCGCCTTTCACCCTAGCCACGCGCATGTCCCGCGAACCCGAGTCGTGAGATACGCCTCAGCATTCCGGCGCATACCCCGCTCAGCGAATCACACGGCGGATGCGGTTCAGTACAGCTCGGCCACTTCACGATCGGTGAGAACGATGGGCGAGACGTAATCCTTCGCCCGGGCCAAACGCGTCGCCCGGTAGAGCGGTCGCTGCTCCAGGGTGGCATCGCGCGCCTCGGCCCGCAGCTGCTCCACCAGCAGCGCCGAAACCGCAACGGCCGCAGCGAGTTCGCAGGTCGCGAGGGCGTCGGCGAGGCGGCGCAGGCCGAGCAGGTGCAGTTCCCGCCCGCTGCCCGCGTCGGTGTACATGGCCAGCGGGACGAGCTGCATCTCCGCTCCCGAGGTCACCCGGAGCACGATCCGGCTCAGCCGTCCCGGGTACACCAGCACCTCGACGCCGGTCGCGGCGCCGAGTTCGACCAGCCGCTCGTGCAATACGGTGCGCGCGTGAATCGTGTTGCCCACCAGCCACATTCGCCGCCGACGCAGGGCGAGCGCGTAGGCCACCGTCGGTGCGCCGACGACGAATCCGACGACAACGGCGATCGGCCAGGACAGCACGGTGGCCGACAGCAGCCCGGCCCCGATGCCCACCCCGGTGGCGGCGAGCGCCAGCCGCCGCAGCATCGGCGCGTACATCTCGGGCGCGACGATATCCAGCCCCACCGGCGAAACTGCTTGGTCGTCACCGGAATTCGACTGCACAGCTCCGCCTCTCTCCCACCGCCCCCGCGGCACGCCCGCGCCGCTCGGAAGTCATCTGGGCGAAGCATACGTCGCAGACCGACCCGTCACGGCGCTTGTCGGCAATTCCGCTGTCCGCACACAGGCGACGATGCCCGGCAGTGTCCGCGCGACTTTCATTGGCGCGGGCCCGCATGACCACGCACCACAATCAGAAGACATCACCAGATCGGCGTGTCCCCGCAGCCGCTGTTCGTCGTCGGATGTGGCGTGGTGCTGACGATGCCGACATACGCGGCATTCACGGTGCCGACAAGCGCTCCAGTGAATCGGCGTCCGCGCCGGACTGCTGTCCGGCTCGAGCCCGAACCGATGTGCTGTCTGGGGATTCGATCAGAGACCGGCTGATTGTGGTTGGCGGACACTGCAATTCGATCAAGGTGAGGCACGTATTGGCTTGGCGCAGAACATAACTGGGGAACGATTCGTCCCAGTGACGCTGCTACGGTTGCGGAGCGCCGGGGAAGTAGGCCGGTGATGGGGGGCCCGACACCCGGCGTGAGGAGGGCGCCCCACCTCGTAGAGAGATCGTGTGATGGTCGAATATCTCCGGCCCGCCGAACGGCGGACCGTCATGTCCAGGAATCGGATCATCGAACTGGTTGTCGCCACGGCGGTGGGGTTCGCCGGTACGGCCGTGCTGGCGGGCCCGGCTCTGGCGGCCCCGTCCGCCAGTGTCACGGTCGATCAGATCCAGCACATCGAAGCCAACCAGGACCTCGTGGACATCACGGGCACCTACACCTGCAGCAATGATCTGACCGACAGCTACATGGGCACTACGTTGGAACAGGGTCTGGCCCGCAGCTCCACGTCTGTAGGTCTGCTATCGGTGACCTGTGACGGTGCCGCGCACCCTTTCACAAGCCTGATCTCACCGTCGCAGTTCGGCCCATTCCGGCCAGGCCCGGCCTTGGTCTCCATTAATTGGCGCTTCTACGGCCCCGACGGCGCCACCGACGTCATCGTCCACAACACCCCCGTCACCGTGCAGCGCTGACTGGCCGCAGTCCGGGTAGCACAACCGCCTCAGATAATCCCGCATCGCGCCGGACCGAGGCCGACCGCACGCGGGCACCCGCGCGAATGTGTGCGGGTGCCCGTGAGATCGGTTGCGGCGGAAGATTATTCGCTGACCAACGCCTCCTGGACGAGCCTGGCGGCCTCGTCCAGCGGGATCTGTCGCTGATCCCCAGTTGACATATCCTTCAGGCCGATGGTGTTCTCGGCCAGGTCACGGTCGCCGAGCACCAGGGTGAACCGCGCACCGGATTTGTCCGCCGCCTTCATCGCACCCTTGACGCCACGGCCGCCGTAGGCGAGGTCGACCCGCACGCCGGCGGCGCGCAGTTGCGACCCGAGGGCGACGAGCCGCTGCTTGGCCGCATCGCCGAGCGGCACCCCGAACACCTGGCAGCGCGCCGGATCGCCCGCCGATTTGCCTTCGGCCCGCAGCGCGAGCATGGTGCGCTCGACGCCGAGCCCGAATCCGATGCCGGACAACGGTTGTCCGCCGAGCTCGGCCATCAGGCCGTCGTAGCGGCCGCCGCCGCCGATCCCGGACTGCGCGCCGAGGCCGTCGTGCACGAATTCGAAGGTGGTCTTGGTGTAGTAGTCGAGCCCGCGCACCATGCGCGGATTCACCACATAGGCGACGCCCATCGCGTCCAGGTGCCCGAGCACCTGATCGAAGTGGGCCTTGGCCGATTCGGAGAGGTGATCGATCATCAGCGGCGCGTCGGCGGTCAGCTCGCGAACCTCGGGGCGCTTGTCGTCGAGCACCCGCAGCGGGTTGATCCTGGCGCGCCGCTGAGTCTCCTCGTCCAGCGGCAGCTTGAACAAGAAGTCCTGCAACAGTTCTCGGTACTGCGGGCGGCAGGTCTCGTCGCCGAGCGAGGTGACCTCGAGCCGGAACCCGGTGAGCCCGAGGGCGCGGTAACCCTGATCGGCCACCGAGATCACCTCGGCGTCCAGCGCCGGATCGTCGACGCCGATGGCCTCGATGCCGACCTGGTTGAACTGCCGGTACCGACCCGCCTGCGGACGTTCGTAGCGGAAGCAAGGACCCGAGTAGTAGATCTTCACCGGCAGCTGCCCGCGATCGAGGTTGTGCTCGATCACCGCGCGCATGGCGCCCGCGGTCAGCTCCGGGCGCAGCGAGAAGCTGTTTCCGCTGCGGTCCTCGAAGGTCCACATCTCCTTGGTGACCACGTCGGTCGATTCGCCGACGCCCCTGGCGAACAGGGCGGTGTCCTCGAATATCGGCAATTCCAGCAGTCCGTACCCGGCCAGATGGGCGGCGCGGACGAGGCCGTCGCGCACCGCGGCGAACTCGGCGGAGTCCGGCGGGATGTAGTCGGGAACCCCCTTCGGGGCGGAGAAGCTGCTGGTCTTGGTCACGATGGTCCAGTTTCCACCACCATGGCCCGGCAAGTCCAACCGGATTATCATGCCGCGTCGGAACATGTGCCGGGCTGTCTCAGGAATTGATGGCAGACTCTTAGGCCGAACGTAACGTCGGGCGGGCCGCCCAGGCCCCCGAGCGCCGTAAACCGAACACGGAGGAACGTGGTAGTGCCGAGCAACGAACAGCGACGGGCAGCGGCCAAGCGCAAGCTCGAACGGCAGCTGGCGAACCGTGCCCAGCGGGCGCGCAGACGCAAGCAACTGACCATCGCGGGATCTGTCCTGGGTGTCGTGCTGCTGGCGGCCGCAGGTACCGGCATCTACTTCCTCACCCGCGGTGACGACAAGGCCTCCGATGGCAAGGACGCGTCGCTGTCCAGTTCCCCCACGGTCGCGCCGCCGCCGAGCCCGAACGCCAAGCCGGCGATGGTGACCTGTACGTATAGGGACGCCCAGAAGCCGGCGTCGAAGCCGGTGAACAAGCCCGCCAAGACCGAGGTGCCGACCACCGGCGACAAGGCCCAGACGGTGAGCCTGAGCATCGACACCACCCAGGGCCCGATCGGCCTGACCCTCAACAATGCCGAATCCCCTTGCACCGTCAATAGTTTCGTGAGCCTGGCGCAGCAGGGCTTCTTCGACGGCACCAGCTGCCACCGGCTGACCGCCTCCGAGACGCTGAAGGTGCTGCAGTGCGGCGATCCGGAGGGCAACGGTCAGGGCGGCCCCGGCTACGAATTCGACAACGAGTACCCGACCGATCAGTACCAGCCGAACGATCCGGCGGCCAAGAAGAAGCCCATCGCCTACAAGCGCGGCGTCGTCGCCATGGCCAATGCGGGCCCCGGCACCAACGGCAGCCAGTTCTTCCTGGTGTACGGCGATTCCCAGCTGCCGCCGCAGTACACGATCTTCGGCACGGTGGACGAGCAGACCCTCGGCACCCTGGACAAGATCGCCAAGAACAAACAGGACAACTCGAATGGTCCCGGTGACGGCAAGCCGCTGCAGCCGGTGACGATCAATTCCATCCGGGTTGACTGATTTTCGGCGGGCCCGTCCACATCCGGTGGACGGGCCCGCATCGCGTTCAGCCAGGGTAGGCGTACCTAATGCTCCGGTTAGGCTGCGCTTACACCGGAACTCCTCCTGAACAATCGGCTCCTGGCCGGAATTGTGCGATATATGCTGATAAGCGGCACGTCCGTACGATTGTGCCGGACCGTTCTCGGGTAATCTCGTAAGAAGGAGTTCCCGTAGCGCAGTCGTACCCTCGTGAGGGCGAACCCCGAGCAAGGGAATACCGCGCGACGAGTCCTCTGGGTGTCCGCGTTTGCAGGCGGGGCATCGCCCTCCGGACTACAGTTCGCGTGGCGATGTCCGTGACGAAGCACCACAATATCCATAGTGATCACTGCAGCATCGGGGAGCAGCCATGTCCGAGGAACTGGACGACATCGGCCGGGAAGCCGCGGCCATGATGAGGACTATGTTGCAGCTTGCGACGCTGGTCGCACTGCGCACCCGGGAACGTGGTCAAAAAGAGGCGGAAGCCCGCATCAAAGTCACCGAGGCCCGCATGAAAGAGGCTCGCGAAATGCAGATTCGCGAGGCCCGCGACGTGAAGGCCAAGGATCCGCGCAACACCGAGCTGGCGCGACTGATCGATAAGCCGCTGCCGGACAAGGGTGTTTCGCTGGAGAAGGACCGCTTCTCCGCGCAAGCGGAGGCCTCCCGGATGGCGGCGACAGCGGCGGCACACGCCAAACCGGTGCTGCGCTACGACTCCCCCGAACGCCGTATGGCCATCGCCAACCATCTCGCGAAGATCGGTGTGGCGCCCGAATTGGCCGCGGTACGCATGCTGATCGAGGTCGGGCAGGCACAGCCGCCGGGCGCGGCGGTCCGCGAACGGGCCGACGAGGCACCGGCCGTCCAGCGGGCCCGAGAACAGGAAGCCCGCGGCCTGGAACGCACCCGGCAGTAATCGACGAAAACACCCGCTGAGATTCAGCGGGTGTTTCGTTATTCGCCAAGTGGCGCAGTCAGATTCGGAAATCGCCGATGGTCGGGTCGCCGAACATGCCGTGCTGCGGGGACTTCAACGGCAGCGGGCTGAGCATATCCTTGTGACCGTTGCGCACACTGCAGTACTTGAACGGACCCTTCGGGTCGAACAGTTTGGCCATATGCGCATCGGCGTGGTCGAGGAACCACACGCTCAAACCCGTTCGGCCGTCCAGTCGGTAGTGCTCCCAGGCCCGCCATAGCGCGTCCAACCGGGCCACCGCCTCGGCGTGCTGCCACCATTCCGGGCACCACACGGTATCGCTCAGGTCGGTGACCTGACGCCGGTACACCAGGCTGAGGTAGTTCTCCACGAACTCCACGACGCTGGCGTAGATCATGGGCTGCTGCTGTGGTTCGGTCACAGTGGCCGGACCTCCTCGACCTGTCCGTACTCCTGGGGTGGCTGCGCCTTGCTCAGATTCGGCGACCCGATGATGTCGGCGATCTCGGTCTTGCGCTGCGGATCGTGGTGGGTGATGGACCGCTTCACCTCGGCAGCGTACTCGCCCTCCCACCACGGGACGGTGCGCACGAGCACCGGTGGCGCGCCGGACGGGAAGACGATCACCCGCCCCCTCGGCAGCTGCGCCAGCGCCTGAACGCTGAACGTCTTGGACGAACTCAGCGAACGCGAATAACTCTTGCCGCCTTTGGATTCCGACATCGACTGGGAGATGACCTCGTGCTCGCCGATGGCATCCGAGCGCGCCTGCAGGAATTTGGTGTCGTCGACACCGCTGCCGAGCACCTTGATGTTGGCGGCGGCCCACAGCGCCTCCATACCCGCCTCGCCCCAGCAGCGCACACCCTGCGCCCAGGATTGCAGCACCGTCATCACCACGATGCCGCGCGAGCCGAAGTGGCTGTACTGCTTGGGCAGATCCTTCCAGCGGACCACGTTGGCGGCCTCGTCGAGCACCGCGAGCAGCGGGACCGGCAGGCGGCCGCCCGGCGACCGCGCGGCCTTACGCATGGCCACATCGATCACGGCCTCGGTGAGCGCGCTGACCAGCGGGCCGGCCGAGCCGCGGCCCTCGAGCGAAAGGCTGTAGAGGGTGCCGTTGCGTTCGATGAACTCCAGCTCGTCGAATTGCCTGCGGTCGCCGCCGGGGGTGATCCACGGGTGCACGTTGGACAGTTTCAGGCAGCGGATCATCTTCTTCGCGGTGCCGAAAATGCCGGAGAGCGTACGGACATCGGTGTTGTACTGCTGGGCGAGGCCGGAGGCGGTGTAGTGGTGCCGGGCGGCGCGCAGCAGCTCGATCGGTTCGGTGTCCTGTGGGTTGGTGACCCACTCCCACACCTGAACCATCGGCCGCTGACCCACCGCGGCCGCGAGGAACAGGCCCGCGAGCAGATCCTCGGCCTCCGGATCGAAGAAGGCGTCGGTTTTGGCATCCGAACCGTCGTCGCCGTCGGCGAAGTGACCCGCCAATCGGGCCGCACGCATCTCACAGCCGTCGTGGCGGGCGTCGACCCATGCCAACGGATCCCAATACCAGGTGGCATCCTCGTCGGCCACCCGCTGCGGGTCGAATACATAGGTACGACTTCCCTTGGACTCCCGCACATCTCGGGTCGCGTCGACCACATCGCGCTTGTTCGAGGTGGCCAGCACCGGGCCGATGGCGCTCAGGATCGCCGGGATCACCCGCGAGGTCGACTTGCCCTGACGCGGACCCCAGATGTCCAAGTGCAGATCCTCGAAGGATCCGTACAGCATGGTGCCGTCGGCGACACCGATACCGATCGGCACGCCGGGTACCGGATCCTGGTTCCAGCCGTGATCGAGGATGGCGGCCGAATCCATCCGCACGCCGAGCTGATCGGCCTTCTCCCGCACCCCGGCCTCGGTGAGCGCGGCGATGGCGCCGCCGTTGCCCATGACCTCGGCCTTGTCGTCCACGCCGAGGCGGCCTTTGCTCTTGCGCGCCTTCATGTTTCGCTTGACGAACACATACGCGAGAACCAACGCGACCACGACGAGCACCAGCACCGTCGACGCGTGCGGCCAGTGCAGTTTGCCCTTCACCAGGTCGACGACGATGGCGATCGGATTGACCGGGATGTTCTGCGGATGCACCGACAACCAGTTGCCGATATGCAGCGCCAGCCACAGCGTGCCGAGGATGGCGAAACCGGCGTAGACGGCGAGCAGCTGCAGGTCCGGCCCGATCTCGGCCGGATCCTTCACCTTCTTCTTCGCCATGTCTGCCTCCTTACAGGTGGACGTGAAATGCTCAGCGGTACGCGTCGAGGCGCCAGCCGCCGGGCGTGCGCACGACGGTGGCGATCACCGTCATCGGCGCCAGTTGTTCCTTGCGCCCGTCCGGGTAGACGACCGTCTGCTCGATTCCGATCTTGAACTGCTGGGTGTTCGGATCGGGATTGGTCGGCGGCCGCTCACCGGATGCGAAGGTGAACGCCTCGACCCGGGCCTTGGCCTTGGCCCAATCCGCCCACCGCACCGTCGCCTTCGGGGTCTCCACATTGCTCGGTGCGCTGTCGACGACCCGAGCCAGGCTGGGGCCCAACCACTTTCGCGCACGGGCCAGCGACGCGCCCTGGCTCTCCCGCTCCGGGTACCAGGTGTAGATCTCCTTCAGCGCGGCCACCGCGACGCCGTCCGGCGTCACCGGGTCCGGCGCCGGAGCCGCCTCCAGCAGCCGAGTCGTGGACGTAGCCTGATGCGGCGCACCGGAACCCGCATTCTCCCGGGAGCCGGAACCACAGCCCGCACCGAGCAGCGCAACGCTCACCACCAGCATCACCACCAGTTTCGCGCGTGCCTGTGCCTTGTCTTTCCAGGCTAGTCGTTCGGCCCGCCGGTTCGGTGGCCGAACGGATACCCGAGTTCCGGCGTGTTCGCGGTGGGCGGTCACATCACCCTCCGCACCCTGGCGTCACCGGGCACCGCGGCCTCGACCACACCGCCCGACGTCGGCGCCGAGACAATCATCGTCCCCGGGCCGGAATATATTCCGACCTGCGCCGGGCCGCGCACCCCGAACGAGCTGAACACCAGATCGCCGGGCTGCGCCTTGCTCAGCGGCACCTCGACACCCGCCTCCCACTGCTGTTCGGCGGTGCGCGGCAGCGTCACCGCACCCGATGACGCGGCGAATACCGCGGCCGAGGTCAGACCCGGCCCGTCCATACCGCCGCCGCTGGGCCCCTGCGGACCGCCGCCGCCCCACACATACGGCGTGCCGAGCCACTGACGCGCGGCCTCGACGATCTGCCCGCTGCCGCCGCCCGGCTGCGGTTCGAACCGGCCGAGCGAACCCTGCGCCCGATACTGCGGCTCCATCGCGAGGATATTGGCGACGTACGGGCGGGTCTCGGAGTAGTGCGCCGCAACCTGATTCGGCATACCGCCGGAGGCGAGCACCGCGCCCTCGCCGGCGTTGTAGGCGGCCAGGGTCAGCGCGACCACATCGCCCTGCACCTTGCCCTCGCCCATCCAGCGCTCGATCTGATGCGCGATGGCGCACATGTAGCGGCCCTGGCCGATGATGGAGTCGCCGTCGTCGGACAGGCTGGCATAGCCCTTGCCGCCGGTATCGATGACGTACGGTTTGCCGTCCTCGGGATCGATGGCGGCGGCGGTGCCGGGCAGGAACTGCGCGAGGCCGACGGCGCCCGCGGGCGAGGTGAGGCCGCGCTGGAAACCGGACTCCTGTCTGCCCTGGGCCGCGAGCAGCGACGGGGTGATCTCCGGACAGATGGATCCCGCACGGCGATACCAGATTTCGAGTTCCGGCGGCACCTTCCCCGGCGCCAGCGCGCCACCCGCGGTGCCGAAGCCGAGCACACAGTTCGGATCGATCGAAAACGCCTTCGCACCACCGACATCCGGGGTCGGCGCGCCGTCGAGCCAAGGGATCGGGTCGATTTGGCGGCCACCGGTGAAGCGGCCGCCCGGCACGATCTCGAAATGCAGGTGCGGGCCGGAGGATTCGCCCGCCGAACCCACCTGGGCGATCGGCTGTCCCGCGGTGACGGTGTCGCCGACCCGGACGTGAATTCCGCTGTCCCACATATGCCCGTAGACCGCGGAGAAGGTGCGGCCGTTGAAATCGATCGAGTCGATCACGATCCAGTTGCCGAAACCCGATGCCGGACCGGCGGCCACCACTTTGCCGTCGGCCACGGAGTAGATGGTGGTGCCGTCCGGCGCCGCCAGGTCGACCCCCAGGTGGGTGCCGCCGCGCGCGCCGAAAACGTCCGACACGGTGAACTTTCCGGCCTCGATGGGCAGGGTGCGCCGGACCGGGCCGGCGCCCGCGGCCAGCGACGGCGTTCCGGTGACCGCCGGAATCGATTGGGTGGCCGAAGGATTCGCGGCAGCGGCGGGCATCGGGGCGCCGATGACCGGACCGCCGAAGGTGGGCAGCACGGTGTTCGACCCGAGCACCGACGACCCCTCGCACGGGTTGTCCACCGAGGGCAGCACGACCACCAGCACGAGCGTCATCAGCCCGAGGACAGCGCCCAGCGCCACCCAGAGAATGCTCTTGGCACTCATATTTCGGTCACGTCTGGCGTCGGGATTCGTTGAGGGTATCGGCCAGGGTTCGGTTCATTTCCGCGGCGGCGGCCAGTTGTTGTTGCAGCAGCGCCACTTTCCGGCGCAGTGCGATCGCGTCGAGGCGTTCCAGGCTCGGGCCTTCGGCGGCCCGAACCCAGTTGCGCACCGAATTCGTGTGCACGCCGATCTGTTCCGCGACCACCCGGCACGCCTCGGATTCGCTGCGCAACTTCCCGGTGAGCGCGATGACCTGTTCCACGGCGGCCTGCCGCACCTCCGGCGAGACCCGGCGATATGAGCGATGCGGCATCATGCTGGCCTCCCGGATAGCCGAACCGGTCTCGATCTGCCCACCTGACCCGCTCCCCTCATGCCGCGCTCCCGCCCTCGGACGGCGGATCCTGTTCCCGCGTAGTCGATTCCACGAACTCGCTGAACCGCTGGTTGGTGTCGTGGATACCGCTCTCCTTCTCGGACAGCGTGAATTCCATATGGAACGGGATGCCCGGCCTGCGGTCCTCACCGATTTTCAACAGGAACTTGCCGGTGCCCGGCGGGGACGGCCGCTGCTGACCCGGTTTGAGCGCCTCACCCGTGAGCGCTTGCGGCGCAGACCATCCGGTCACCATCTCCTCCTCGGCGGATGTGAAAGGAACCGTGCTGTCCAGGCGTTTGACCTCCTCGCTCGGGAGGGCGCCGAAGATCTTCGCGCGCGCCCGCTCGAGGAAGCCGAGCGCCTTGGCGATGGCGGCCTCCGAACCGAGCGACTGCAGATCCTTGATGGTGTGGCTGATCATGATCAGCGCGGTGGCGATGCCGCGCTGCAATCGGGTCAGCTCGTCGACCCGGTCCACCATGAAGTCGCCGAGGCCGAGCACCTGCCACAGCTCGTCCATCACCACCTGGAAGTAGCGCTGCGGGCCGAGTCCGGCGTCGGCGAGCACATGCGCGGCCTCCACCGAGGCGAATCCGTCGGCCCAGCACGCCAGCATCACGGCGGCCTTGAGCTTCTTGTCGCCGGTCGGGATGTGCGAGACATCCATGCACACCGCGACGGCGCTGGTATCGATCGGCACCGAGGTCTGGCCGTTGAACACCGCGCCGAACGGGCCCTGGGTGAGCGCGCGCAGCGAACGCCGCAAACCCTTGATGGCGACCTGGTATTCGGCCGGGTCGTCGGCGCCCGCGTCGAGTTGCAGTTCGTCACCGCCCGCGACGATCACCTCGAGCAGGTTCTCCATGATCGGCGGGCTCTCCGGGGTGTAACCGCTGCCCGGCTGGTAGAGGATGCGCAGCGCGGTGGCGATGAGCGTCTCCTCGTAGTCGCGCACCCGCGCGCCGCGGACCAGTTCCACCAGGCCGGCGATCAGCGTCACCTGGCGGGCGCGCAGATCCTGCAGCACCTGAATCTGCAGTGCCGGAAAGGCTTCCAGCCGCGGCACCACCGCACCGAGCACACCGGCGGCGAGCGGATTCAGTTTGCCGTGCCCGTAGCCCAGATCGATCACCTGTCCGCCGACGAGTTCGACGAGCCTGCGGTAATCGGGTTTGACGTCGGCGAGCACCAGCGGGGTGATGCCCTGCGCGATACCGCCGAGCACGATCCGGCGCACCAGCGAGGATTTACCGAAACCGTTGAGCCCCAGGACGAAAAGGCTCGGCGCGGTGATGAAGCTGCCGCGCATGAACCAGTTCATCGGATCGAAGCAGACGGGTGCGCCGGTGTGCAGGTGCGAGCCGAGCGGGGTGCCGATCAGCGGCGCGCCCGCGCCGACCGACCACGGCCACAGGCCGGCGACCTGTGCGGTGGTGGCCCGGTATTCGACGGGGCGACCGACGACGTTCATCCGGCCGCCGCCCGCGCCCGCGTAGCCGCGATCGGTGAGTTGTGCTGTGCTGCGGTCGAATCCGTCCTCGACGATGGCCTCGGCGCGCGCCGCGTAGTTGCGGCGGCGGATATCGTCGGTGCGGATGCGGAACGAGGCCCAGGCCGCGCGCAGCCCGTTCTGCTCGCGCGCGATCTGCTCCAGCTTGGTCCGGGTCGCGTCGTCGAGCAGCGGCGGGCCTGCTTGCTTTCGCTTGTCCGCCTTGGCTTTCGCGCGCCGGGCGGCCGGATCGTGCTGCGGTGCGCCCATGGCGCGGTCGGCCGTGTAGTCGGCCCGTTCCGTGCGGGCGGGCCGTTTGGCGAGCCGGTCGGGGCGCGGCCTGCGGGCGCCGTCGGTGGACTTGCGGGCGCCGTCGGTGGACTGCCTCGGGGTCCGCGAACGCGCGCCCTCGCCCCGGCCGTTGCTCCGGCCGCGTTCGGAATCCCTTGCCCGCCGGTCCTTTTCATCGGCACCGGGACGTCTATCGCCCGTCACGCGCCCCGCGTCCCCGCCGCGGCGCGGCCGGTCGGGCAGGTCCTCCAGACCGGAACGTTCCCTGGCCGGGCGGCGCGGACGCTCGGCGGGTGGGCGCTCGCCCCACTCCTCGTACTCCGCCTCGGCCCGCCTGCCCCGGCGCTCACTCGCCCCGTCGGCCGCCGAACCGCGACGGGTCGCGGACTCGTCGCGCTCCCGTACGGGCGGCTCGAATTCACCTGCCATGATTCGCTCACCCCGCCAGTGCTTTCGGAATTGTCGCGTGTTCCGGCAGGATCACCCCGCAGCCCAGCGAGGCCGCGAAGGCCGCCGCCTGGTAGCGGTAACACCGCCGGATCTTCAACCGCGCCTGGGTGGACAGGTCGCGCGTGATGGCTTCGATGCGCGGCAGATCACCGCGCAGGGGTTCGGTGATGGTCACCAGCGCCCCGAAGCGGGTGACACCGTGGCCCCTGGCCTGCTCCTCGCGCGCCTGCTGGGTCGCGCCGACCCGCAGGGTGGCGGCCGCGGAGACGACACCGCGTTCGCTCTGCTGCGCCACCAGCGCGTTCTTGAAGTCGTCGTCGACGATTTCGGCGGCGTCGGCGGCCGAGTGCGGACGGTACACGATTGCGATTCGCTTCCGTGGTACCTCGGGATTGGGAGCAAGCAGTCGCTGCAGCACCCGTTCGTCCACCGCGCCCTCCGGTGCGGCGTCCATCTCCCAGGTCACCGAGCGGCCGCCGTCGTGCACCAGGTGATCCCATTTCTCGTCGTGCGACACCGGACCGGCGTCGGCCCAATCCAGGCCGTGCCCACCGGGTTCGGAGGCCGCGACCTCGAGATCGGCCTGCGAGGCCGGGTCGTAGCTGCGCCGGATGAACGAGATCACCTCATCGGCCGACATCGGCTGGGCGCGCACGCCCGCCTCGGCCAGCGCCGCGCAGATACCGGGCAGGCGACGGCCGATCTCGACCGCCTCCTCCGCCGGATTCTTGCGCCGCTCGGCGGTGGTCGCCTTGAAGGTGATGGCCACCCGGGGCAGCAACTGCACCCGCTCCTGCGGCAATTCCGTCGCCAGCTCGTACATCACCTGCTGGGCCAGCTCCGGCGCGTCCGGCCGAGTGATCGTGGAAACCTCGGTGAGCAAACGGTTTCCGGTCTCCGGCACGGTATCGATGACCGGAACGACGGCGACGATGTCACTGGTCTGGCCGACCGAGGCCAGGAAGGTGCCCCAGGCCGAGACCCAGCGGTCGATCACCGGCTGGTCCACCGCCTCGTGCCCCTGCGGCCATGCCCGCAAAACCACTGTGTATTGGGCGAATTGCGGCAGGTGGATCATGCCGAAGCTGTAGCCGCCCGCATCGATGCCCTCGTAGAGCTTGGACGGAGCGAGTAGGCCGGGTAGGCGGGTGACGCCGCCGGGGATCCGCGAGAAGCGGCCGCCCCGGTACACGTGCTCGCCGCGCTTGCGCGAGCGCATCCAGTTGAACATCATCAGTCCGTTCTCGTAGCCGGAGCGGCCCCCTGTCCGCCACACCAGTGGAACCATGATCACCAGGCCGAAACCGCCGACCGTTGCGCCCCATTGGAATCCGCCGACCAGGGCGGTGAGCAGCGCCGTGATCACGACGACGAAGCCGAGCACGGTCTCCTCCCAGCGCAGGCCGAAAAGGCCCGCGCTGCGCGGCTTTTGCCAGAGCCCGTAGGAGCGGCGCTCGTAGGTGTCGTTCGTCGTCATCGTGGAATGGTGCTCCTCCCGAGATCCGGTGCACGGTTGGCCCAGCGGTCGCCCGCCACATCACCCATGATTTGGTCTGCCCGGCTGAGCCCGCTGGTCGCGGCGCGCGCGGCGCTGACCCGGCCCGCCACCCTGCTGGCCGCACCGGACGGTACTCCGCTCGCGCCCGACGGCCCGGAGGCGCGCGGGGGCTGCCCGCCACCACCGCCGCCACCACCGCGCGGCGGGGGCGCCGGGCGTGGCCCACCGCGGCCACCGGCACCGCCCGGCGGGCGCGGCCCGGAACCCGAGCCGCTGACGTATCCGGCCGAACCCGGTTGTGCCGCAGCGCGAACGCCGACCGCCTTGGTACCCATCGCACCGAGCGCCGCGACACCGACCAGGGTGCCGCCCGCCGCGGTCAGACCGGAGCCGCCGGTACCGACGATCGCCACCGCGGGCACGATGAGGCGCATCAGCGCGGGCAGCACGAACGCGACGCTGCACAGCATGACCACCGCGACCAGCATCCGTTGCGCCTGTTCACCTTCCGGCAGTCCGCCGGTAGTGGTCAGGTTGTCGACGTGGCCCGCAGTGGTGAAGGCGATCATGTAGACGATCGCCGCGACCGGCTTCCACAGCATGAACGCGATGATCCAGCCGATCAGTTTCTGATAGGACTGTTTGCCGATATTCATCCCGGATGCGGCCGCCGCCAACGGAAGTGCGCCCGCGGCCACCACCAGCAGGCCCTGCCGCACGATGGCGAGCACGATCTGCGCGAGCGCGCCGAGCAGGCCGACGATCGCGATGATCAGCACCAGGCCGGGCGAAAACGCCTGCAGCTTACTGGTTTTGATCATCAGCTCGGCCAGGTCCTTGGCATTGCCGTTGGTCGAATCGTTGATCAGCCACTCGGCGAAGCGATCCGAGGCCTGGGTGCCGGCGACGATCACCGCGCCGAGCATCCACGAACTGAAAATCACTCTGGCGAACATGCGGAACGATTCGGCCGCCTCGTTCATCACCGCGCCGCGCCGGGCCTCGGCCAGTCTGGCGCCGGAGATGATCACCGAGGCGATCAGCAGCAGTATCTGCGCCTGATACGTGTAATCGTTTATCTTGGTGAACAATTCGCCCGAATTGCTGGTCACCTCGTTGGGGACCTTCATCCAGAACGTCAGCGCGAGCACGATCGCCTGGCCGAGGCCGTTCATCAGCGAATCGACCACCTTGCCGAAGGTGGAATCCCATGCCTTGTCCTTGATCGCGGTCGCGGCTTGACCGGGATGGGATGCGGCATTGCCCGCCTTGCACGCCGCCGACGCGGCATCGCCCAGGGAGACGCCCGGCAGGCCGACATTGTCGAGCGTGTCGTGGATTTGGTCGCATGTCTGGTCGAAGCCGTAGTGGTTGTCCTGACCGAACGCCACCGTCGGCGTCGCGATCATCACCGTGAAGATGACCGCGAGGATCGTGAGTAGCCGCCTCACCATTGTGTCCACCCCTCGATGCTTCGCAGGGACTCGATCTGGACCAGGTCGTCGCCCGTCACCGCCGTGAGCTTCCAATCCCCGTCGCGCCACACGACGGCAAGACGCATGCCCACCCAGGTTGGTTGACCATCAACTGTCTCTCGGGCCTTTCTCGCAAACCGCACCTTCGCCGAATCATCTGAATAGCCTTCGATCCGGAACGCGTCCGAAGCAAACAGCAGGGGTTTGAGCTTGTCCGGTAGCCGGTCCGACACCTTGCCCGCGGCGACGAGGCGGTCGTAGTCGGCCAGATACTTCGGGGTGACATCGACCAAGCGCAGCAACAGATCCCGGTCGCGCGGGTTGGCGTTGGTGCGCCAGAAGATCTGTTCGGCGGCCAGCGCGGCGCCCTGCGGCGTGTGCGCGAATCCGACCGCCGCGCGGCCATCGATCCTGGCCGGGCCGTCGGAGCTGGAGAAGCGCACCACCGGTCCGTCGAAGACGCGCTGCCAGACACCGGCGCCCGCGGCGGGCAGCGGCGCCAGGGTGAGCCACCCCGGCGAACCCGGCTGCTGCGGCGCCGAATCCTGTTGCAGCGCAATACCGGACGGATTGTTCGGGATATCGACCCGGCGACCGAACAGATCGGTTGCGGGAGCGCCGAATTCGGCGACCGGCGCGGCCGGTGTCACCGAATCGGAACCGGTCCTCGATATCGCTTCGGTGTGAGATCCGTTGCCGTGCACGGCGACCAGCGTCACCGCCACCGCGACGCCGACGGCGAGCGCCGCGCCGGCGCCGAGCAGTGTCAGCGGAGTTCGCCTGCGTGCCTTCACCATGGCGTCCACCCCTGCAGCGATTCGACCGATTCGGCCTGTGCGCCGGTCGAACTCGTCGGTTTGAGCCGCCAGTCACCGGCATCCCACACCATCACCAGCCGAACGGCGGACCAGGTCTGTTTGCCGTCCAGCACCTGCCCGCGCGAGGCCAGCCGCAGAATCGCCAAATCGTCGGCGTAGTCGTCGATTTTGAAGGCATCCGAGGCGACGAGGTAGCGGGTGATCTTCTCCGGCTGCTGCTTCGGCAGCTTGTCGGCGGCCAGCGCCTTGTCGTATGCGGCGATCTGCTGGGCGTTGGCCCGCACCTGCCGTGCGTACAGGTCGCGGTCGGCCGGGCGGGCATTGAGCCGGTAGGCGATCTGCGCCGCGGCCAGCGCCGCGCCCTGCGGGGTGTGCGCGTAGCCGACGGCGAGCCCGTCCTCGATGCGGGCCGGGCCGTCGGAGGTGGAGAACGGCACGGAGGCGCCGTACACCCGCTGCCAGCCGTGCGGTGCGGTGGTGCCCTCCGGGGCGGCGGTCAGCCAATCCGGGTCGGCGGGTTTGCGCTGACGCGACGGATCCTGCGGAAGTGGTTGTCCCGCAGGGTTGTTCGGAATATCGATGCGACGACCGAGGATATCGACCTCCGGAGCGGCGAAACCGGTGCCGGCGGTCTCGCCGGTCGCGACGGTGGAACTCGCCGCCGGTTTCGAATCATCACGGTTGACGTACATCACGATGCCGACGATCAGGATGAGCGCCAGCACCGCGCCCGAGGCGACAGCGCCGAACGAAACACGATCGCGCCCAGGCGAATCCTTCTCACTCATGCCACCGACCACCCGCTCATGACGGAAGGAACGCGAGCGCGATGGCGGATGCCGAACTGGCCACGATGGCGCCGATCAGGCTCATCAGCACACCGTGTGAGGCATCATTCATGGCCAGGTCGCTGCGGAACACCAGCCACAGCTTTCCGGCCGACAGGATCATCCACGCCAGGCACACCAGCAGCACGAACCACAGCAACCAATTCAGCAACTGCATGAGCGGCTCGATGACCTCGGCGGGCATCTGCTTGAACGCCAGCAGCCCGACCGACATTTGTACCCCTATCTCAGACATGATCAGGTGCCGATGACCGCGTTCATGATGGTGCCTGCACTGGTGGCCACCACGCCGCCGATCATGGCCCCGGCAACCATCTTCGGCGACTCGAGGCCGCCGCCGGTCCATTTCTCCCAAGCGAATTTGCCGCCCGCATAGGTGATTCCGCTGACGCCCGATAACAACACGAACCAGGTGAGGTAGCGCACCAACTGCAGGATCTTCTCCGATCCGGGCGGGGCCTCCGGCGTGGGGTTGCCGACTTGCGCGAGAACGGTGCCGTACGTGTCCTGCACGGCGAAGAGAAGCATGCTCATCGGGTGCCTTTCTGGATACGTGAACTATGTGGCGAACGTTGCGATCTGCTTGCGGCCGCTACCGGCACCGCGGTCTACTCATCCTTCTTCCTCCCCCGAAGCCGTTCCGGCACTGAGATTTTCGCGCACGGCCGCAACGATATCGGCGCCGAGTTCGCGAACCTCCAGCGGTACCTCGTCGAGCGGATCGAGCCTGCGCTTCTTGGGCGGCAACGGATCTCCCGGCGACCACACCGGTAGCTGCTCGGGCTCGACCAGCGTCCACTCCTCCACCCACGGCACCTGCCACAGCTGTCCGGCCAGCGAGCCGACCACATCCCGGTAGCGGCGGATCTCGGCGGGCAGCCTGCCCGGCCGGGCGGACACCGTGACCAGGCCGAGCACCTCGGCCGCGCCCGCGAAACCCGAATGATGTTGGCGCAGAAGGTCGTGCGCGCGAGTGAGGCCCGAGATGGTCTCCCTGGCCACCAGCACGACGAACGGGGATTCCCGGTCGAAGACGCCGGGCCAGCGACGGCTCGAATCCGCGGCGGGCGCGAGCACATGGGCCAGGGTGCTGGCGCCGGCGCCGCCGTGGACGCCGAGTAGCCAGAACAGCGGGGCACGGCCGACTCCGGGGACCGGGCGGTCCCAGATCGGCGCGCGGCGGGATTCGGGTGGTGCGACAACACCGGCCGGGGCCGGATCTTCGGAATGGCGGCGAAGTTTCATGGCGGCGGTCATGATGCCACCCCGGCGAGCAGCAGCCCATAGGCCCGGCGCGTCTCCGGCGCGAGCGCCGCGTGCCGGACCAGTTCGCCGCGGGCCAGATGCGGATCGTACGGAATTTCCCTGATATCGCGGACCCAGCCGGAAAGGTTCTGGCGCAAATGATCCGCAATCCGAGAGTCGCTGCCCGGATGCTGATGCGACACCACGATCGTCGTATCGCCGACGATGCCGTCGCCCGGACCCTCCGCGGTATCGCCGAACTGATCATCGAGCCATTCCAGGGTGACCCGCAGCCGGTTCGCGGCATCGGTGCGCGATGGAATGGCAAGGATCAGCGCAACATCCGCGTCGGCGAGCAGCGGGCGCAGCTGACGTCCGGCAATCGGATTCCCGCCGTCGTAGACGGCCGTGTACCCGGCGTCGTGCACCGCGCGCGCGACGGTCAGATATGTCGCGCGCCTGCGCAGCGGCGCGGCGTCGCGCCACAGCAGGCCGAAACCCGAAGTGGCACGGGACAAACACTCCTTCAGCGGCGCCGGCTCGTCATCGCCGCGCCCGTACAGCCAGGATTGCAGGCTCACCGGGTGCAGGTGCTCGTCGGCGCCGCGCAGCGCCAGATCGCTGCCCGCGGCCGTCGCGTCGACCGCCACCGTCGGGGCGGCCGCCGCGGCGAGTTCGCCCGCCAGCCCGAGCGCGGTCGTCGTCGTGCCCGCGCCGCCACAGCCGCCGACCACCAGGATCGGCCGCGGCCGCGGCGAACCGTCGCCCGCGCCCCGGCCGCGCCGGAACCGGACCACCGGAGCCTTGGTGCGCACGTCGCGACCCGACGGATCACCCTGCGGGGGCGCCTCGTCGAGCCAGCGGCTCCAGTCCTCTGCCATTGCCTCTGCTCTCCTCTATCCGGCCGCGATACCCGTGATGAGGGTGCGGCCGCCGATCACACCGGTGGTGACGATCTGCCTGTTGTATGTGGTCGGCTCGCCACCGGGCCGGTAGACGGTGACCTCGACCGAATATTTGTTGTCGGAGACGGTCATGATGCGCACGCAGTGCGTCGTGCCCGCCGGGTAGGTATCGATGCCGCGCTGGATCACCTCCGCGGGCGAGACCGATGCGCCGGGCGCGACCACCTCGCGCGCCTTCGCACCGGAACGCGTTACGTAGTAGGCGTATTGGAAGGCGAGGATGGCGTCCGGCCCGGAATCGGTGCCGCCCGCCTCGGCGCTGCGCACCACGCCGTCGGAGCGTTCGGTGGGGCAGCTGCCCGGCAGCGCGCCCGGCGCCAGATCGGCGGGGGCGCTGCCCGCGGCGAACTGCATCGTCGCGGGCGCAATACCGGTCGCCCTCGGCTTGCCGGAGGTCAGCAGGAACACCACCCCCGCGGCGGCCGCGGCGAACAGCACCAGCGTCACGATCAAGACCACGAGCACCCGCAGCCGCCGCGCTCCGGGCCGGGAGCGCGCCTCCTGTCGCAGCGCGCGCGTCGGACCCGATGGCAGCGGATCGGCCGCGACCGGGTCGTCGTCGTCATCGTCCGGCCATGGGAAGCGGACCACGCCGCCGCCGCGCGGCGCGGCGTAATCGTCGTCGGGACCCGGCGCGTGCCCGATCCAATCCGACCAACCGCCGGTGAATTCGGCGCGGCGCGCGGGTAGGTCAGTGGGCACCTCGGCGTGTGCCGCATCGTCTTCGCGGATGTAGTTGGGGAAGCGGGCCGGACCGCCGCGGTCCACCGGCGCCGCCGTCGTCGCCTCCGTCGGATGCGGGCCCATCGGTGCGGCGGGCTCCGGTTCCAGGGGCGTGTACCAGCGGTTGGACAACTCTTTGTACGACTTCAACATTCCCCCATTCCCGCGGAGCGAGGCACGTGGTGTCGCATCGTCGGACCCTCTCGGCGTTCAGTTCGTGGAGAACGGGTAGGTGTTGTCGGTGCCGGGTCGATCGGCAGGAACGGTGATCATGATGGCACCGGTCCCGAACGGAAATTGTCCCGTACCGGAGGAATTCGGCGTACTCGACGCGCCGGAACGCGGCGAGAATACCGATGTCGGCGGGTTTCCGTTACCCTGCTCGGCCACACCTCCCGTGAATTTTTCGGTCGCGGTCACGGCGGCCGTTTGCGGTGGCGGCAATTGGGTAACCGCGCCGACCAATTGGCTGCCGGACAGTTGCGGGCTCGTGATCGGATTCGCCGTCGCGAGTCCGGAAAAGGCGGGCGGAATGCGGTGATCCTCCGCGATGGATGCGAGAACGGCGAGATGGGCTGCGGCGCAGCGGCTTGCGGCGGATTCGCTGTGGGTGGTGACATTCCGGGCCGGACCGATTCCATGTCGGGGCGTCACGGGCCCGGTGGTACTGCCCCACGCCCGACCCGGAGCGGGCAGCGGCGCGGCGGCGCGCATGGACACAGTCGGCAGTATCGCAGCGCTCGTCGGCGATTCGCCGACGAGCCGTATTCCCAAGGCGTACAGTGCCGGACAGGCGATGATCGAATGGCCGGAGGAGGGTGTGCCGGATTCGCCATCGGCGACGGCTGTCGCCGCGCTGGCGGTGAACGCAACGCGCATTCCCGCCAGCTTTCCCGTGCACCTTGCCATAGCGATCCGCAATCAGTTCGTATTGCCGCAGTTAACACACGTCCGTCGAAACGCAATAGACCGTAACAGATTCCGGCTATTACCGTCGTAGCGGCGAAAATCTTTCACGCGGCAGCGATTGATCCATGACACATCAGCGCGTGCCGACCAGGGCATTCCGATAACTTTCCGAAGCAACCCTCGGATAGGCAACCGATGAGCGACTGGTCGGGCAACCAAATCATCTTGTGCAGCAGCTAATTTCAAGCTACAGGGCGTCCAGTCCGCGCCGGAACAATGAACTCGGCGGAAACTCAGGCCGCCGAAGTCACCCGATACACGTCGTACACGCCCTCGACATTCCGGACCACATTCAGCAGGTGGCCAAGGTGTTTCGGATCGCCCATCTCGAAGGTGAACTTACTGATAGCCACTCGATCGCCATGGGTCGCAACCGAGGCCGACAGAATATTCACCTTCTCGTCGGCCAGCACCTTCGTAACATCCGACAGCAAACGGGTGCGGTCCAATGCCTCGATCTGAATCGCCACCAGGAACACCGACGACGGCGACGGCGCCCAAGCCACCTCGATGATGCGCTCGGACTGTTCGCGCAGCGAACCGGCGTTGGTGCAATCGGTGCGGTGCACGCTCACCGCACCGCCGCGGGTCACGAATCCCATGATCTCGTCGCCGGGCACCGGGGTGCAGCACTTGGCCAGCTTGGCCACCGTCCCCGGCGCGCCCGGAATCAGCACGCCGGCATCCCCGGTGACGCGCTGACGGTTCGGCGTCGTCGACGGGGTCGACCGCTCGGCCAGCTCGTTTTCCACGTCACCGATGCCGCCGAGCTGGGCCATCAACCGCTGCACCACATGATGCGCGGACACCTGATGCTCACCGACCGCGGTGTAGAGGCTGGAGATATCGGTGTAGTGCAGTTCGTGCGCGACGGCGGTCATCGCGTCGACGCTCATCAACCGCTGCAGCGGCAGCCCGACCCGGCGGACCTCCTTGGAGATCTGATCCTTGCCGTTCTCCAGCGCCTCCTCGCGGCGCTCCTTGGCGAACCACTGCCGGATCTTGGCCTTGGCGCGCGGGGACACCACGAAGTTCTGCCAGTCCCGGCTCGGCCCTGCGTTCTGCGCCTTCGAGGTGAAAACCTCGACGACCTCACCGTTTTCGAGCTGCCGCTCCAGCGCGACCAGCCTGCCGTTCACCCGCGCGCCGATGCATTTGTGCCCGACCTCGGTGTGCACCGCGTAGGCGAAATCGACCGGTGTCGATTTCTGCGGCAGCGTGATCACATCGCCCTTCGGCGTGAATACGAAGATCTCGGGCGACTTCAGGTCGAAGCGCAGGGACTCCAGGAATTCCGCCGGGTCGGCGGCCTCCCGCTGCCAGTCGAGCAGCTGGCGCATCCACGCCATATCGTCGACCTCGGCGGTGTCATTGGAGTGCTTGCCCCTGGTCTCCTTGTAGCGCCAGTGCGCGGCAATGCCGAATTCGGCGGTGCGGTGCATGTCCTGGGTGCGGATCTGCACCTCGAGCGGCTTGCCGTCCGGCCCGACGACGGTGGTGTGCAGCGACTGGTAGACGCCGTAGCGCGGCTGGGCGATGTAGTCCTTGAACCGGCCCGCCATCGGCTGCCACAGCGAATGCACCACGCCGACCGCCGCGTAGCAGTCGCGCACCTCGTCGCAGAGGATGCGGATGCCGACCAGGTCGTGGATGTCGTCGAAGTCCTTACCCTTGACGATCATCTTCTGATAGATCGACCAGTAGTGCTTGGGACGACCCTCGACGGTCGCGTTGATCCGCGACGCCAGCAGGGTGTTCACGATTTCGGCGCGCACCTTCGCCAGGTAGGTGTCGCGGGACGGCGCGCGATCGGCGACCAGGCGGACGATCTCGTCGTACTTCTTCGGGTGCAGGATCGCGAAGGCCAGATCCTCCAGCTCCCACTTGACGGTCGCCATGCCGAGGCGGTGCGCCAGCGGCGCGATCACCTCCAGCGTCTCCTTGGCCTTCTTCGCCTGCTTCTCCGGCGGCAGGAAGCGCATGGTGCGCATGTTGTGCAGCCGGTCTGCCACCTTGATCACCAGCACGCGCGGGTCGCGGGCCATCGCGATGATCATCTTGCGGATGGTCTCGGCCTCCGCGGCCGCGCCGAGGTTGACCTTGTCCAGCTTGGTGACGCCGTCGACCAGGTGCGCCACCTCGGCGCCGAAATCAAGGGTGAGCTGTTCCAGCGAGTAGCCGGTGTCCTCGACGGTGTCGTGCAGCAGGGCCGCGACCAGCGTCGTCGTGTCCATACCCAGTTCGGCCAGGATATTGGCGACCGCGAGCGGGTGGGTGATGTACGGGTCGCCGGATTTGCGGAACTGGTGCTTGTGCCGTTCGTCGGCGACGTCGAACGCGCGCTGCAGCAGCGTGAGATTCGCCTTCGGATACAGCTCGCGGTGCACCGTCGCCAGCGGCTCCAGCACCGGTTTGACCGCCGCGATACCGCGCTGACCGGTCATCCTGCGGGCAAGCCTGGCCCGGACCCGCCGCGACGCGGAGGTCGGGACCGCGGCCGCGGCGCCGGACTGCCTGACCTGCGGGGTACTCGGCGCCGACGGATCCGCACCCGAGGTGGGCTGCGCACCGTTCGACTGCGGGGCTCCGGCCGATTGCTCGACATTCGCCTCGCCCAAGTGCTGAGTCATGCCACCACCTCTCACTGCGACGGTCGGATCACCCTATCCGACCGCTGCAACCGCCAATCCCAACTCTAGTCCCGGTCCGACGCGGACGTCTTTCGCCAGCTCGTCCGAGCATCAACCCGTCGCATCCGCGAAATCATCCCGGAATACGCCCGTCGAATCGCCGGGCCGTGCCGAGTCGACAACGAACGGCGACGGTGATCGGTTTCGCGGTTCAGCGCACGGCGGGCGGCGCCGCGGCCAACTGGGCGGCGACGGGCACGGTGGCCTGGGTGGACCGCATGGAGACGCCGTCGGCCGACGGTGCGGGCGGCGCGCCGAGCAGGTCGAGGATCGTCGGGGTGAGATCGACGAGGGTATGCCGGGCGCTGGTGCTGCCCGGGGTGAAGTCGGGACCGCGCGCGATGACGAAATTCGTTGTCTCGTCGTCGGTTTGGCCGCCGTGGCCGCCCTCGGGGCGGTGTCCGTGATCGGCCGTCACCAGAACCGTCCAGCGCTCGGCCGGATTGGCGGCGGCGCGTGCGTCGACGGCGGCGATCATCCGGCCGACGTGCTCGTCGACCCGGCAGACGGCCTCCAGATAGTCCTCGGACGCGCCGCCGCTGCGGTGGCCGGCCCGGTCGACCTGATCCAGGTGGGTGAAGAGGAAATCGGGGGCGAACCGGGTGATGGCGGTGACGACGCCGTCGGTGGTCTCCGTGTCGAGGCTGATCTCTTTGGGGTCGTGCGGGCATTCGGGCGTCGCCATCACGACGTCGGCGCGCCGGTCTCCGCTGGCGGCCATCAGGGCGAGCTTGTCCCAGCTGGTGATCGACCTGGTCCTGATATTCGGGTCGTGTTGTTCGAGCTGGGAGAACACCGTCGGATAGCGGGTGAAGGGTGTGGCGTCGAACTCGTTGTCCTTGATGCCGTGCTTGGTATCCCATACGCCGGTGAGCACGGTGGCCCAGGACGGACCGGAGATGGTGGTGTGCGGGGCGATCGAACCGCGGGAGAGCAGTCCGGCGGCGCAGAGCCGGAACAGATTCCTGGCGCGAACCTGTTCCGCCTTATGCCACATCAGGCCGTCGATGCCGATGAGCAGGACCTTCGTGGCGCCGGGTCGGGTGGCGTCCGCCGCGGCGCGGGCGGTACCCGGAAGGACCGTTGCGGCCGTGGCGGCAACGGCCGACGCGAGCAGTTGCCTGCGGTTCATGATTGAACCATGCGGGCATTCGCGCAGGTCCGAAAGGGTGGCGCGCGAGTGTTCATGGATGTTTCACCGGTCGCGCCATCGCTCGTTGCCTCGCTGAACGGCGGCTGAACTTTCCATAGCCAATAGCTATTCATACAGGTCACAGCCGTATAGCCGATCGGTTAAGGAATATCCGTTGACAGCACCGCCGTCGCCGTGCCGGACTGTGCGCATGTCATCGGACAATGCCGGGTCCGCGATCCGGATCGCCGCCGTCGCCGATCTGCATCTGCGCACCGCGGTGGCAGGCCGCTTCCGCCCGGCCTTCCTGCGTCTGGCCGAATATGCCGACATCCTTTTGCTGGCAGGCGATCTCACCGAGGGCGGGACGCTGCGGCAGGCGGATCTGCTGTGCGCCGAGATCGCGGACCTGCCGGTGCCGGTGGTCGGCGTACTCGGCAACCACGACCACGATCGGCGGCTCGGCTACCGGATCGCCACCATGCTCGGCGGAATCGGCGTGCACATGCTGGACGGCGCGGCCGTCACGCTGCCGGTGCGCGGCACCGTCGTCGGCATCGCGGGCGTGCAGGGTGGCGGCGGCGGATTTCCCGGCTACCCGGGAACACCCGACGATGGCAGCCTCGAGCATCGGGCCAGGATGCGGCGCGGACCGGTCGACGCCGGGCGGCTGCACCAGGCCCTGGAAACCCTCGACTGCGAAATACGCGTCGCGCTGACGCATTTCGCGCCGAGCCTGGACACCATCGTCGGTGAACCGCCGAAGATCTATCCCGGACTCGGCTGCCGGGAGTTGGGCGATGCCGTCGACGCGGGCGGCGCGGTGCTCGCGATCCACGGACACGCGCACGCCGGAACGGAATTCGGCGTCACCGCGGGCGGAGTTCCGGTGCGCAACGTGGCTTATCCGGTGCTGCGGCGGGAGTACGCGGTGTACGAGGTGCGCGCGGGCGGACAGGTTACCGTCACCCCATGATGGTTGCCCGTTCACTGCTGCTGTTCGCGCTGGCCGCACTCGCCGAGATCGGCGGTGCCTGGCTGGTGTGGCAGGGCTGGCGCGAGCATCGCGGCGTCGTGTGGATCGCGGCGGGCATCGTCGCGCTCGGCGCGTACGGATTCGTCGCGACCTTCCAGCAGGACCCCAACTTCGGCCGGATTCTGGCGGCTTACGGCGGTGTGTTCGTCGCGGGCTCGCTGGCCTGGGGCATGGTCGTCGACAAATTCCATCCGGACCGGTGGGACTACCTCGGCGCGGCCATCTGCCTCGTCGGCGTCGCCATCATCATGTACGCGCCGCGCGGTTGATCGTGAACCGCGGCTTTCAGTCGTCGGACTCGAAGGCCCAGACGACGGCGGGGCGGCCGGTCGCTTTGGTGCGGCGGCGTTCGGCGGTGCGGTGCAGGCCCGGGATGGCGGAGAGGGTGCGGTTGAGGTTGGCGGGGTCCGGCCGGACGCCGAGCAGGGAGGTAGTCAGGTCGACGGCGCGGGTGGCGGGGAATTCGGCGCCGGTGAGCGCGCGGGTGAAGGTCACGTCCTTCCAGAGCAGGCGGGCGAGCAGTCCGCGCGCCGCCTCGACGATACGGTTGTGATCGAAGGCGAGCTCCGGCAGCTTGTCGAACGAAACCCATTGTGCCGGAGCATCATTCGGGCCGACCACGGCCCACATGGCGATGGACAGCGTCGGGCCGCGCGGATCGCGATTCGGTTCGTCGAAGGTGATCAGCTGCCCGACCGCGCCGATCGCCGCCTCCGGCACACCGAGTTTCGCGTGCACCGCGCGCCGCGCCGCCACCGCCAACCGCTCCCCCGCCCGAGCAGCACACCGGGCAGCGCGAGCCGCCCCGCGAACGGATCCCATTCGCGCGGCGCGATTCCGATGGTCACCGCGGTATCGTCGGGCCAACACCGCAGCGCAACCACGTCCACCGAGACAACCGATTGCTCCACGACGCCATATCCTGCCCGAGCGGCCCAACCGGTTCGGATCTCGGGTGGCCGCGACCCTTCCCGCGCGATTCTTCACGCGGCCATTGGCATCCGATGGGGCGAACGGTTCGAGCGGTCCGGGCCGTCGGCGGTGAGGACCACCGGAACGCCGAGCTCGCGTTCGAACCATGGGATGGGATCGGCGGGCAGCTCCGTCAGAATCGGTTGGGCATCGCTGACCAGTGCGGTCAGCCGCCCCTGATACGAGAGGTCCCGCCACGTTCCGGGTGCCAGCCGATCCAGAACACCATCAGAAGTGAGGTAACCGACTGCCGCACACCGTGTTCCGGGCGCGTCCAGATGGTTGACCACCAGCCCGTCGATGCCGCCGCACACCTCGATTGCGTACCACAGCAACACCGGATCCAGGTGACCGAGCCGGAACGCACCCTGATACGGCCCGAACATGTTGTGCGACTCCGGAATTGCGAGCGCCGGATCCTCGGTGGGGAACGGGCCAGCGCCGTGACGGGTCATATACGTGCGGGTGACGCCGAGGACACGGCCACGCGCGCCGATCGACGCCAGCATCGCGTGGACATGGCGCGGTTCCACCGTGGACCAGGTGGTGTGCGGATGGAAGCCGCGCCACTCGTCGAGCAGCACGCCCTGTGCCCCTTCGAAAATCAGGCGGCCGCGGCGCGCGAGGTCCGCGAACAGCCGATCGTCCGCGAATTCGACCGCGGCGGCGAACTCCCGGTACATATCGACCAGGTCGTCGATCGGCTCGTAGCGGTGCGGGCCCGGCGCGATCAGCGGGCCGTAATGCGCGGCCAGCTCACGCAGCTTGGCGCGCAGGATATCCGGGCGCAGGCAGTCCGCCACCCGCGGCGCATCGTGTTCGAGTGCGTACCAGGCCGTTTCGCCGATGCCACGCCCGCATGAACCGTGCCGCGAAGCACCCCGCGCATCCTCGCGGGCCCGGTTGGCGGCGATGTGGATCGGCGTGGTGAGCAGCGCCCGCCCGTCGATGCGCAACAGTGACAACGGATCTCGCACGCCCAGCGCGGCCAGCGCGCGCACCTCGCCCGCCAGCGCGATCGGCTCGACCAGCATGTGCCGCGAAAGCAGCGTCGGCACACCGGAAAACGTGCCGGAGCCGAATTGCGCGAAGGTATGGTGCCGGCCGCGGGCGAGCACGTTGTGCGCTGCCTGCGCCCCGCCGTTGAAGCGCACCACCGCGCTGACCTCGAGCCCGGCCTCCGGGGCGCACAACCAGTCGACCGTCGCGCCCTTTCCGGCATCGCCGAAACCGAGATCGACGACGATGAGGTGATCGTCGAACATCTTGCGCCCCTTACCTTTCCGAGACTGGACCGAGTCGGCGGGCCCGATCGCGCGCCGACCCGATACCGGATCCGGTGATCAGTCGCCGGGCAGTGCCCGCGGACCGTGCGCCGCGAGCGCCTTGCCCACCGACGCCGCCTCCAGATCCGAGCCGACGTCGCACAGGTCGGCGAGACCGGTGTGCAGGTCCACCGCGGCCTCCTCCAAACCGATTGTCAGCGCGATCAATTCGCAGACCGCATCCGGATCGTCGAGCTTCATGAAGCGCTGTCCGAGCAGCGCGCGCCAGTGGTCGGCGATCTCCGGATCGTCGAAGTAGCTGGACTGGTTGGGCAGGATGAAGTACACGTGCCAGCGTTCGGCGAGTTCGCGGTAGATCGATTCGACCGAAATGTTGCGCGCCACATGGTCGCCGATCACATCGCGGATGTGCCGCGCCGCCAGCCCCGGCTTGTTCAGCTCGTCGCCGATCAGGAACAGGTAGCCGCGCTTGCGGCGCTTCTCCCATGCGTCGGTCACCACGTGGGTGGCCATGAAATACGCTGCCAGCTCATAGCTTTCGGACTTCTGGCCGCCGCCGTTGCCCTCCAGGAAGATATTGCGCAGCTGTTCGTCCATCCGGTTGTCGGATTCGAACTGCCCGATCTGCAGCGGCACCCGGTCGCTGTCGGCATCGCCGATGGCGCCGAAGAGGATCTGCGGATCCTCGGCATATCCCTTGCGCTGCAACAGTCCATGCAATTTGCCGAGCTTGTCCTGCATGATGCGGGGCACCCGCCCCATCGATCCGGTGACGTCGAACAGCACCGCGATCGGCAGCGAATTGCCGTGCTCGGCCGAATCCCGGCTCTCCCGGGCGGCGACCCCCAGCGGATCGAGCGTGGGATGCGCCCGCCAGTTCGTATGCGGTTCGGACCGCATACGCGCGGTGTATCCGAAATCGTCGAGCCCCCGACTGGCACGGTAGGTCTTGGCCGCGCGATACGCGCCGTCATCCCAGTGTCCGTAACCCATTGTGGATCACTTCCTCTCGTGAACTAGTTTTAGTGTAGATAACCAAAACTAATTCCGTCAAGGATCCGGCAACGGATCCAACCTGACTCAGCGGCCCTCGGTACGCTCGCGCAGCGCCGCCTTCTTCGCGCGGTTGCCGCAGGTGCCCATCGAACACCAGCGGCGGCTGCCCGGGCGGGAGGTGTCGAGGAACAGTGCGTGACAGTCCGCGCCCGCGCAGATACGGATGCGGTCGGCGTGCTCGGAAGTGGCCAGTTCCAATGCATCTCGCGCGATCAGCACCAGGGTGGCGGACACCGGATCTTCGGCGATCCAGCTCAATTGCCCGTTCGACAGCTGCGGTGCGGGCGGTGCGCCGAGCGCCGAGTTGTTGAGTATCCGGCGGGCCGAGCCCGGGCAGGCATCGGCTCCCGCACCCGAGCGCGCGGCCTCGATGAGCGCATAGGCCGCCTCGCGTACGGCGCGCGCCTCGGTGAGGGCGGCGGCCGTGGGCGGAGCGATCCGACCGGCCCGGATCGGGCCACACTGCCGCACCCAGGCCGCCAGCGCGGCGGGATCGGACAGTTCGTCGACCGCCGTCGCCGTTCCCCGATACCGCAGCGTGCGCACGAAGTCGAGGCTGATCCGGCCCGCGCCCTGCCGGAATCGCGGGGTGGACGAACTTGGCGCGCTTGATTTTTCGGCAGCAGTCGGCACGGCGCCCAGTCTATCGAAGAACCGGTTTTACTGGTACCTTCATGAACCAGTCAAACTGGTTCTCTTCGTGAGGTACGCATGTCCATACCCGCCTCGGCATCGCCCGGGCCGAAACGCGCCGTCATCCTGCTGCTCGCCCTCGCCTGCGGCGTCATGGTGGCCGATGTCTACTTCCCGCAGGCGCTCGCGCCGCTCATCGCGACCGATCTGCACATCGATCCGCGGACCGCGGCGCTGGTGGTCACGGCGACCCAAATCGGTTACGCCATCGGCATATTCCTGCTCGTCCCGCTGGGCGACCGGTTGCCGTACCGTTCGCTGCTCACCGCGCTGCCACTGCTCACCTGCGCCGGGCTGCTGGTCGCCGCGGCGGCGCCGACGGCCGCGGTCTTGCTGCCCGCGGCCGCGCTCGTCGGGGTCACCACCGTCGTCCCGCAGCTGATCATCCCGATGGCGGCGGGATTGGTGGACCCGCAGCGGCGCGGCGCGATCACCGGCACGCTGCTGAGCGGGCTGATCGCCGGAATCCTGCTGGCCCGCACCTTCTCCGGCGCCATCGGCGAATGGGCGGGCTGGCGCGTACCGTATGTCGTTGCGGCCGTGGTGATTCTGCTGCTCACCCTGATGCTGCGCCGGGTGGTGCCTGCGAACGACCCGGCGTCGCGGCTGAAATACCCGGTGCTGGTGCGGCAGTCGCTGCGGCTGCTCGGCACCGAACCCGAACTGCGCCGCTCCGCGTTCTACCAGTTCACCGTCTTCGGCGCGTTCAGCGCCGCGTGGACGAGCCTGGCGCTTTACCTGACGGGTCCGGAATATCGTTTGGGCACAAGCGTTGTCGGGCTGATCGCGCTGGTCGGCGCGGGCAGCGTCTTCGTGACCCCGCGCGCTGGCCGCCTCTCCGACCGGCGCGGCAGCGACCGGGTGAGCCTGCTGGCCTTCCTCGGCGTATTGCTCTCGGCCGCGATCCTGTGGACCGGTGGACTACACGGTGTGGCGGGCATCGCCGGACTCGCCGCGGGCATGCTGCTGCTCGATATCGCGACACAGGCTGGCCAGGTCGCGAATCAGGCGCGAATCTTCGCGCTGGCGCCCGAGATTCGCAGCCGCCTTAACACCGCCTATATGACGTGCGCCTTCCTCGGCGGCAGCCTGGGTTCCTGGCTCGGCGTCCAGGTGTACGACGCGTTCGGCTGGAGCGGCGTCTGCGCGCTGGTCGCCATGGCCGCCATCGCGGCGCTGATCCGCCATGCCGCGCACACGCTTTCGCGCATACCGGGCAACCCGGCGCCGCGGACCGTTCCGGCGTCCGGAAGCACGGCGGGCGAACCGATCGACGCCTGACCGGATCTTGTCATTTTTTGTCCCGAAAACTCTTGGTGAGCACGGATTTCCGGATTACGGTCGGCGTATTCGACGAATCATCCACGACACGGGGAAACCGAGATGGTGAACGACGCGCAACGCGCCGCCGCACAGAACTTCCGCAATCTGCATGCCGAGGGCGTTTTCGTCCTGCCCAACGCCTGGGACGCGCTGAGCGCGGCCGTCATCGCCGAGGCGGGAGCGCCCGCCATAGCCACCACCAGTGCGGGCGCCTCCTGGGCGCTCGGCCGCACCGACGGTGAACGATTGAGCCGTGAGGATATGGTCGCCCTGATCCGCCGCATCACGTCCGTGGTATCGGTACCGGTTACGGCGGATATCGAAAGTGGCTACGGCCCAACGCCATCCGATGTCGCGGCGACCATAGCGGCCGTTGTCGACGCCGGAGCCGTCGGGGTCAATCTGGAGGATTCGCTGGCGCCGGGCGGTCCGCTGCACGAACCGGCCGCGCAGGCGGAGCGGCTGCGCGCGGCACGCACCGCCGCCGCGGCGGCCGGACTGCCGGAATTGGTCGTCAACGCGCGCACCGACGTCTATCTGTTCGGCATCGGCGCGGAAGCCGGTCGCTTCGACGATGTGCTTGCCAGGTCCATCGCCTATGCGGAGGCGGGCGCGGACAGCCTGTTCGTCCCCGGTCTGCTCGACCTGCCGACGCTCACCGCGCTGGCCGAAAAGTCGCCGCTGCCGATCAACGTGATGACCGGGCCGGGCGGACCGAGTGTCGCCGAGCTCGCGGCGGCGGGTGTGCGCCGGGTCAGCGTCGGATCGGCGCTGACCCAGGCGGCCTACGCGCGGGCGGCCGAGGCGGCCCGCGAATTGCTCGAGAAGGGCACGTATTCGGCGCTGGCCGACGGACCCGACTTCGGCGCCGTGCAGGGGCTGCTGCGCAGTTGAGCCGGGCCTAAACTGCTGGTGTGGACCCGTTGACGCGGATCAGGGAGATCTGTCTGGCGCTGCCGGAGAGCAGTGAGCGGCTCAGCCACGGCGTGCCGACCTTCTTCGTCCGCACCAAAACCACCTTCACCATGTTCACCGGCGGGCATTACGACGAGCCGGGCCCCACTATCTGGTGTCCGGCGCCGCCCGGTGTCCAGGCCGATTTGATCGACGCCGAGCCGGAGCGTTTCTATCGGCCCCCGTATGTCGGGCACCGCGGTTGGCTCGGCATCCGCCTCGACGTCGATCCGGACTGGGTCGAGTTGGCCGCGATCGTCCGCGACGCTTACCGGGTGGTGGCGCCGAAGAAGCTCGCGGCTTTACTCGACTGAATTACTTCGTCTCGCAGGCGATTCCGTCGCCGTCGCGATCGAGACCGGCCCGGTAGCCCGGGTCGAATATCAGCGCGCCAAGGTCTCCTCGATCCCTTCCGAGGTCAGCTCCAGATAGCGGGTGACCCCGATATCGGCGAGGAACCGTGGATCGTGGCTCACCACGATCAGCGCGCCCTCGAATCCGGCCAGCGCCTGGGTGAGATGGTCCAGGCTCGGCAGGTCGAGATTGTTGGTCGGTTCGTCGAGCAAGAGCAGTTTCGGTGCGGGATCCGACAGCAGCAGCATGGCCAGCGCCGCACGCAGCCGCTCACCGCCGGACAGCGCCGACGCCTCGACATCGGCGTCGGAGCCGCGAAACAGAAAGCGCGCCAACCGCGCCCGGATCCGCTCCGGTTCTGCATGCGGCGCGGCCGCGGCCACATTCTCGAATACCGACCGCCGCTCGTCGAAGATGTCGAGCCGCTGCGGCAGCATCCGCCACGGCACCTGCGGCCCTGCCGCCGCGATCCAGCGCAGGAGTGTCGTCTTCCCGACACCGTTGCGGCCGGTGAGCGCGATCCGCTCCGGACCGGCGACCCGCAACGAAACCGTTGGGCCACAGGCCAGTTCGACATCGTCCAATTCGATCACCGCCTGCCCCGGATACAGCCGGGTATCCGGCAGGTCGACCCGGATCTCCCGGTCGTCACGCACCAGCTCCTGCGCCTGCTGCAAATGCTCCTTCGCCGTGTCGAGCTTCTCGATATGGTTGTTGCGCAGCTTGCCCGCCGACACCTGGGCCTGCCGTTTGCGTTCGGCCATAATGATTTTCGGTTCACGCTTGGTGTCCCACATCTTCTGCCCGTACCGCTGCCTGCGATCCAGTTTGATCCGCGCCTCCACCAATTCCCGTGCCTGCCTGCGCACATCGCCGCGGGCGTCGCGTACGGCCGCCCGCGCCGCCTCCTGCTCGGCCGCGACGATCCGCTCGTATGCGCTGAAATTGCCGCCGAACAATCGGATTTCGCCCTGCCGCAGCTCGGCGATGGTGTCCATCAGGTCCAGCAGCTCGCGGTCGTGGCTCACCGTGAGCACGGTGCCGGAGAATTGACCCACCACTTCGTAGAGCCGTTGTCGCGCAACCCGATCCAGGTTGTTGGTGGGCTCGTCGAGCAGCAGCGCATCGGGTTCGCGCAGCAGTTCGGCCACCAGGCCGAGCAGCGTCGTCTCGCCGCCGGAGAGGGTTTCCAGCCTGCGATCCAGCTGCTCGGCCGAATCGGCAACGTAGTGCAGGCCGAGCCGCCCGAGCAGTGCGAGCGCCCGTTCTTCGACATCCCAGCCGCTGCCGACGATCTCGAAATCGGCATCGTCGCCGATGCCTGATTCGATGCGGTGCAACGCCTTTCGAATCCCGTCGATGCCGAGCACCGCGTCGACGCGCTGACCGGGCGCCAGCCCGAGGTCCTGGCGCAGATAACCGAGCCGCCCCGGTGTCGTGATCGAGCCGCGCATGGGCGTCAGCTCGCCCGCGATCAACCGCAGCAGCGTCGATTTACCGGCGCCGTTGCTACCGACCAACCCGATCTGACCGGGCCCGAGAATCGTTGCGAGACCATCGAATACGGATGTGCCGTCCGGCCACGCGAAGGTGAGATCGGAAATAGAGATATTCGCCATGTGAACTCCACAGAGGTTGCGACGGAACGCGGCGCGCGAACAGCGGGCCGCCCGAATGGCTACCTCACAGGAACAATGGCGTAACTCCGATCAACGGCAATAAGACCGCAATAGGTTAACCACAACCCTGCCGTGAACGCCAGTGATTAATGGATCACAGTCCCGCCGACGCCCCTATCACCGCGCCGATCTCGGCGGGCAGCGGATACGGCCGTTCGGCGGGCAGCAATGCCGCCGCCGTCACGAGTTCACCGTCGGCGACACATCGCCCGATCCGGTGCGCGGTCGCGGTGATATCGCGAATGCCGGTGATCCACCGGTCCACATACTGTTCGACCGCGACCCCGCCCAGCCCGATCTGCACCGAGCGATGCGGCAACGGCCGATGGTGCAGATCCCGCTCCGGATCCCATTGGATGCGGACCGGGCTGCGCCCGAGCCGCGCCTGCCATTCGTCATGATCCGAATACACTTCGGGCGCAAAGTGACTCAGGCATGCGTGCCGCAACGCCCATTCGAATCCGGTGCGGGTGAGGGTCACCGCCAGCACCCGTTCCTGCCCGGGCTTATTCGCCCAGCCGCACCGGTACATCATCCAGCGGAAGGAGGGTTTGATCCACGTCATCCGCTCCCGCTTGAACGGTGCGACGAAGGTGCCCGCCGCCAGCGCGGCGTCCGCGATACCTGGCGCATACGCCTGGTAAACGGTGACCGTTTCGTCGTCGTACGCCGCTCGTATCTGCCGCAGTGGCGTCTCGGAGTCCATCGGACGATATTGCGGCACACCGCTATTCGACGGCAATCCCCCGATTCCGGGGATGGGGCCTACACCTTGACGATGGAGGTGAGCGGGTAGTCGCCCTGGTTGGCCCGGCCGCCGAGGAATTCGAGTTCGAGAACGACTGCGGCGGAGATGATTTCGGCGCCGGCCTGGCGGAAGAGTTCGGCGGCCGCGGCGAGGGTGCCGCCGGTGGCGAGGACGTCGTCGAGCAGCAGGATGCGACGGCCGCGCAGTTCGACACCGTCGCCGGGGATCTCCAGGGCGGCGGTGCCGTATTCGAGGCTGTATTCGCGCTTGAGCACGGGCGGGGGTAGCTTGCCCGCCTTGCGCACGGCCAGCACGCCGGTGCCCAGGGTGGCGGCCACGCCCGCGCCTAGCAGGAAGCCGCGGGCGTCGACACCGGCCACCAGGTCGGCGTCGGGCGCGCAGGCGGCCAGGCAATCGACAACGGCCCGGAAACCCTCGGAATCGGCGAATACCGGGGTGAGATCCGCGAAGCGGACGCCGGGCGACGGGAAATCGTCGCGCCAACGGGTGAGGCGCTCGACCTGTTCGGCGGCCTTCGCCACCCGCTCGGCGGCCAATTCGCTGGACTCGATCGCCGCGTGCTTACTCATCGACACCTCTCCATGGTCACATTCACCCACATCACCTGTCACCGCTTCAGCACCCAGCGATCCATATTCCACCCGGTGCCCGCCTGGGTGGCCCCGGCGATACCGTTCTGCATACCGCTGCCGAAGGCGATGGTGCGCGGCGTGGCGAACAGGGGAATGCTCGGCATGTCGGCCCACAGCAGGTTCTCGGCCTCGGTGAGCAGATTCAGCGTGTTGGTCGAGTTGTCATCGGCCGCAAGCTGATCGGTGATCGCATCGTAACGGCCGTTGCCGTACCGGCCGAAATCGAGCCCGCTACCGGTGCGCAACGCGCTCGTGGCCGCGACGCCGGACAGCGATCCGGCCGGGCCCGGCCGCGATGCGGTACCGGCCAGCACCGCGTCGACTTTGCCCTCGGTGAGCTGGGTGGGTGTGAAATCCGTTGCGCCCGCGTCCACCACGGTGATTCCGGCCGCCTTGCAGGCGTCGGCGATCATCGCGACGGTCTGGGTGCGCCGCTCGTCGGGCTTCGTATATCCGACGCGCACAGTGATATTCGGCGAACCCGCCGCCTTCAATGCCGCGGCCGCGGCGGGCGCGTCACCGCCGCGGTACTTGCCCGCCGCGCCGGTGGTCGCCCCGTAGAAGAGCGAATCCTGTTGGGTGATGCGAGAGTTCAGCGGGCCGGCGCCGAGCCCGGTCTTCGGGGCGTCCTTGGCCTTGCCCAGCTTGTCGAACAGGTCCTGCCGCGGCGTGCACAGCGCGAAGGCGCGGCGCGCGTCGGCCGGTCCGAATACCCCGCCGGTGGCCAGTATCAGCTGCTCGGCGCCGCGGCCCGGCACCGTCTGCGTCGAAAAGCCGTCCAGGTTCAGATCTTTCACCGATCCGCCGCCGATATCGACAACGCCGACGGCATTGTCGGACACCTTCTTCTTGATGTCGGCGGTCTTCGGGAACACCACGATGCGCCCGGTGAGCGGCTTGTTGCCCCACCAGCGCTCGTTGGCGACCAGCACCAAACCGTCCTTGTCGCTGAAGGATTCGATGCGGTAGGGACCCGAGGACGGGAACCGGCTCATATCGAGCGAACCGGATCCGATGGTCCAGCCGCTGTTCCAGAAGTCGGCCAGCCGCTGCAGCGCACCCGGATCGCCGGATTGCAGCGCCGCCGACACATTCGGCACATTCGCCACCCGCGCGGCGACGTGCGCGGGCATCATCTCCCCCGCGGTGAACAGGTTGCGCCACGGCAGGTAGTGGCGGTCCGGGCGGAACACCACCGTCGCGTCCTTGGACCCCGGCTGACAATCCACCCGCTCGATATCGGCGTATCCGGCCGTGCTCGCCGCGTCGAACAGCGGGATCGGGCCGCGGTCACCGGGTTTGGTGAACCGCCCGCTGCGCGCGGCCCAGGCCAGCACCAGATCGTCGCAGGTGGTCTTCACCCCGTCGGAGTACACCCCGTCCGGGTTGAGCCGGTACTGGATGGTCTGCGCCTCCCCCGGCACCTCCTTGGCGGTGCCGACATCGGTGTCGGCCACCTGCTGACCATCCGGCCCGGTGTAGAAGAACCCGGTGAGCACCCGCGCGAACACCGCGGACGCGCCGCTGCTCGCGCCGAGCGTGGTACCGCCGTTATAGCTGGCGATCACCGCGTCGACGGCGTACCCGATCGATGGCACCTGATTCTTGCTGCCACAGCCTGTCATGAGCCCGGCGGCAAGGGCGCTGGCGGCCAATGCCCCGATCAGTCGCACCGACGTACCCGGCCTACGCATGAATTCCTTTGCCTCCGAGTTGAATCGCGTCGTTCAGTGATAACCGGCCGCGGGGTTCACTCGGCCCCGCGACCCGCACCCGGCGGGTCGCCCGGCAGACGGGTCAGTGCCGCCGCTTCTGCCGCTTTCCGCTCGGGCGCGCACCTGGGCGTGGTCCGGCGCCCGCGGGGCGCGGCATCTGCATGGTCGGCTCGTCGAAGTTGCGTCCGGTCGCGGCCTGCACCCGGCGCTCGGCCGCGGCTCGCGCCGCCGCACCGGCCTGCCCGTTGCGCCGCGCGAGCACCTTCTTGGTGTGCTGCGCCACCGGACCCCAGCGCTCCTTGATCGAAACCAGCAGCGGCACCGCGAAGAAGATCGACGAGTACGCGCCGACGATCATGCCGACCAGCTGCACCAGCGCCAGATCCTTCAGCGTGCCGACGCCGAGCAGCCATACCGCGATCACCAGCATGCCGACGATCGGCAGGATGCCGATGACGGTGGTGTTGATCGACCGCATCAGCGTCTGGTTGGCCGCCAGATTCGCCTGCTCGCCGTAGGTGCGCTTGGTCAAATGCAGTACGCCCCTGGTGTTTTCCTCCACCTTGTCGAAGACGACGACATTGTCGTAGAGGACGTAACCGAGGATGGTGAGCAGACCGATGACGGCGGCGGGCGTCACCTCGAAACCGACCAGCGAGTAAATACCCGCCGTGACGATCATGTTGAAGAACAGCGAGGCGATGGCCGCGATGGACATATCGCGTTCGAACCGGATCGCGATGTAGACCATGGTCAGCAGGATGAACACGCCGAGCGCGATGAGCGCCTTGCGGGTGATCTGCCCACCCCAGGTCTCGCTGATCTGCGCGACGGAGATGGCGTTGCGGCTCTGGTTACCGCTGCCGTCCTTCGGGTGGAAGGCGTCGAACAGCGCGGTCTGCAGTTTATCGGTCTGCGTCTGATCCAGTGTGTCGGAACGGATTTGGATGGATGCGGCACCGCCGGAGCCGACCTGCTGCACCGAGACCGGCTTGTGGCCGATGGCGGTGGCGTACACATCCTCGACCTTCGAGGTGGTGACGCCCGCGGCGGCGGGCAGCGCAATGCGCGAACCGCCCGCGAAATCGATGCCGAGGGTGAAGCCCTTGATGCCGATGCTCAGCGCCGATATCAGGATGAACGCCGCGGTGAGCGCGTAGTAGAACTTGCGCTTGCCGACGATCTCGAATCCGCCGGTGCCGGTGTAAAGGCGTTCGAAGAAGCCATGTTTCGGCGCGGTGGCCTCGTAGTCCAGTTCGTCGGTCAAGGTGGCCGGGTCGATGGTTGGGCTGGAGTTGCTCATCGTCGTGCCGTCTCCTTAACCGTGATGCTGCCCGCCTTGCGTTCCCTGGCGAGTTGCTGGATAGCGCCGAGTCCGTTGACCGACGGCTTGGCCCAGAACTGCGACCGGGACGCCAGCATCATCAGGGGCGCGGTCACCAGGTAGAGCACGATCACGTCGAGCACGGTAGTGACGCCGAGGGTGAACGCGAAACCCTTCACCTGCCCGGCGGCCAGGATGTAGAGCACCACCGAGGCGATGAGGCTGACCGTCTTACCCGAGAGGTTGGTGCGCTGGGCGCGGGCCCAGCCGCGCGGCACCGCCGAACGGAAGCTGCGGCCCTCGCGCATCTCGTCCTTGATGCGTTCGAAGAAGACGACGAACGAGTCGGCGGTCAGACCGATACCGATGATCAGACCGGCGATACCGGCCAGGTCGAGGGTGAAGCCGATCCATCTGCCGAGCAGCACGATCAGGCCGTACACCGCGACGCCCGAGGCCACCAGCGAGAAGCCGGCGAGAAAGCCGAGCATGCGGTAGTAGAGCAGGCAGTAGACGAGAACCACGGCCAGGCCGATCGCGCCCGCGAGCAGGCCGGCGCGCAGCGAGGACAGGCCGAGGGTCGCCGAAACCGATTCCGCCTCCGAGGTCTGGAACGACAGCGGCAGCGAACCGTACTTCAGCGTATTGGCCAGGTCGCGGGCGCTCGCGGCGGTGAAGTTACCGGAGATGCGGCTGCGGCCGTCGGTCTGCACGCCCTGCACCGTCGCCGCGGTGATCACCTTGGTGTCCAGCACGACCGCGATCTGCTTGCCCAGGTACTCCTTGGTCAGCTCGGTCCACTGGTCGGCGCCGGTGGATTTGAAGGTCAGGTCGACCACGTTGCGGGCTTCCATCTTGTCGAAACCCGAAGTGGCGTTGGCGATTTCCTCACCGCTGATCCGGCTCTTGTCCAGCAGGTAGACGTTGCCGTCCGAACCGCAGGCCACCAGCGGCAGGTTCGGGTCGTCGGCGCCGGCCAGCGGATCGGGCTTGGAGCAGTCGAGGGTTGCCATCGCCTGCTGCTGCACGGCCGGGTCGGTGCTCTGGCGCAGCGCCTTCGCGGCGGCGATCTCCTTTTCCGCCTTCTGCTGCGGGGTCAGATCGCCGGTCGGGGTCTGCGTCGGAGTCGGCGTCGGGGTCGCGGGGGCCGAGGTGGGCGGCTGCTCCTGGCCGGTCGGTCCCTGTGCCGGGAACACTCGGTTCTGCGGGGCGGGCTGCTGCTCCGGGGCGGGCTGTTCAGGAGCCGCGGGCGCCGGAGGGGACGCGGGCGCCGGCGCGGTCGACGGGTTCTCGCCGGGAGCGAGTGCGGGCGGGGCCGACGGCGCCGGAGCACCGGTGCCCGTGTCCTGCTTGGAGCCCTTCGCGGGTGCGATACCGCCCGGCATCACCGGACGGATATAGAGCTTGGCGGTCACCGCCAGGCTCCTGGCCTGCTGACCGTTGTCGCCCGGGACGGTGACGACGAGGTTGTCGCCGTCGATGACCACCTCGGAGTTCGTCACACCGAGCCCGTTCACCCGGCTCTCGATGATCGACTGCGCCCGATGCAGGCTGTCTTGGCTCGGTTTGCTGCCGTCCGGGGTGCGGGCGGTCAGCGTGACCCGGGTCCCGCCTTGCAGATCGATACCGAGCTTCGGCGTTGGGGCCTTGTCACCGGTGAAGAACACCAGCGCGTAGATGACGGCCAGCAGCGCGGCGTAGACGCCGAGCAACCGGAACGGATGCCCCGTTCCCTTGGAAGGTGGCACAGTACGTATCTCCTAGGCGGGAGGTCGACGGTGGAACAGGCGAGCGCGCCCGGCCGCATATGGTCGGGCCTGCGCCGGGCGCCCTGATGGTGGCGAGTGTCAGTCCTTGGTCAGCCGGGTCTCGGTCTGCTCCGCGGACTCCTCGACCGGAGCGCTCTCGGGCGCGTCGGTCGCGGCATCGTCGGCGGTCTCCGCGGCCGTGTCCTCGGCGCGCACCTCGCTGATCGCGCGGCGCAGCCAGGTGGTCACGACATCCTCGGCGATTTCGAGGTCGACGGTGGTGTCGTCGATTTCGACCACCGTGCCGTAGAGCCCCGACGTGGTGATGACTTGGTCGCCGATTTTCAGGTTGTCCTGCATGGAGGCCACCTTCTCGGCCTCCCGCTTCTGGCGGCGGACGCCGAGGAACATCGGCACTAGCAGGGCTACCAGCAGCAGCGGTAACAGGAGTTCCATCGTCGAAGTCAGTCCCTAGTGTGTGGGTCGGATCGGGCAAGTACCCACACAGTCTGCCAGTTCATGTCGTTATCGACACACCGGCATGCCAGGTTCGACACGCCAGATCCGGCCATCCGGCCCAGAAGACGCCGATGCGCCGGGGACGCTTGGCGAATCAGCGTCCCCGGCACGGATGCGGCGGTTCCCGGTTGTCTACCGCGGCCAGGTGTTCTGCACGACGTAGAAGCCGTACGGATTACCTGCCGGATCGCCTGTCCTGTCCTTCTTGATCTCCTGGCACGGCTCGACGCTGCCGCCCAGGTGCTGATTACTGAACAGCGCCCTGGACTGCGCCGTTACGCGGGCCTCGCAGCTCTGCCGATCCGAGTAGCCCCAGACCTCCGACGTCGTCGAGCCGTGGGTGGTGACCTTGTGATAGATGAGGTTCGCCTCCGCGTTGGCCGTTCCCGCACCGAGCGCGATCACCGCGCCGACGCTCGCGGCCAGGCCGGTGACACCCGCCAGCCGACGCATCGTGTTACCCATGATTCCTCCCCTTCCCGGAAGTTTTCTCAGTGCGAGAACGTGACCTGGACACCGGTCACGTTCGGGGTCGTCGCCCGGATGCCGGGCACCGCGAGGACGTTCCCCCACGGGACGCAGCCGGTGGAGTTCGGAATCGAGTACCACTGCTCGTTTCCGTTGATGTCGTAACCGCGCGCCTGCACCACCGGTATGCCGTTGCCGATGATGTTGATCGTGTAGCAGACCTGGTGGCCGGGGCTCCCGGCCACGTTGCAGCTGGAATTGGCGACCGGCCCCCACTTGTTCAGCGGTGCGGCGAATGCCCGCCCGCCGCACGATCCGGCCTGTGCGGACGGCGCGGACAGCAGGTCGGAATTCGCCACCAGCGGAGCGGCGGCCGCGACACCGGCGATCGCCAGCACACTCGCGGCACGCGCGGCAGACTTCATAAATACTTTCATTTCACATTTCCCCAATACTTCGGTGACGCGGATTCGGCCGCCCGGCCGATCCCCCCGGCGAACACACCGCGGCATTCGGCCGCCACGCGGACGAATCCCAATAGTCCTGAGCTCCAAAGACTTTCGGTGCGTTCACAAGATTGGATGCGCCGGGTCGCCCCGGCGTTCCCCAATGTGACCGGCATCACAAATAGATCCGCCCCGACCTGAGGGTCGGGGCGGGCCAAATGCTGTGGCGCACCGTGCGTTACCTGGTAGGAGCGGCGAATTCACCTTTCTGGGAAGGAGATCCGCGCACCGCGCGTTTGCGCGGGATCAGGCGGCAGCCGGGCCGTAGCTGTAGTCGTCGAGCGGGAAGGTGACCGCCTCGCGGTGGGCGTTGACCGTGCTGGTCGGGCGGAGCAGGGCGGCCTCGCCGTGCTGGTTGAAGTAGTAGCTGCGCGCGGTGGAGCAATCGCCGCCGTAGAAGACCGAGGAGCCGAGCTTCTCGGTGACGCGGTCCAGGAATTCGGTGTTCGCGCGCTCGGTGACCTCGAAAGTCGTTTCCCCGCGCCGGAACAGCTCGCCGAACAGCCTGCCCATATGCTTCATCTGCGCCTCGATGGTGGTGAAATAGGACAGGCCGCTGTACGAGTACGGGCTGTTGAGGCTCAGGAAGTTCGGGAACTTGGGCACGGTTATGCCCTCGTAGGCCTGGAATCGGTTGTCGCGCCACCACTTTCCGAGGTTCACACCCTCGCGGCCGATGATCTCGATGGCCGGGAAGTTCACATCCCACAGGTTGAAGCCGGTGGCCAGGATGAGAGTGTCGATCTCGGTCTTGTGGCCGTCCGCGGTGACGATGCCATCGGCCTCGACGTGATCGATGGAGTTGGTCTCCAAGCGCACGTGCGGCTGGTTGAAGGTGCGGAAGTAGGTGTTGGAGAAGGTCGGGCGCTTACAGCCGAAGTCGTAGTGCGGGGTGAGCTGCTTGCGAATCTCCTTGTCCCGCACCTGCGCTCGCAGATGCGCCTTGGCGAGCACGCCCGCGCCCCGATTCAGTAGCTTGGCGTGCTTGAAGTGCAGTACGCCGATCACCATCAGCGCCTCTAGCAGGCTCGTATTCACCAGGCGCGCGGCCTTTTGCGTCACAGGCACTTTCGCGAACAACTGCTGGACGGCGGGCGGGATCGCGGCATCGATCTTGGGTACCACCCAGATCGGGGTGCGCTGAAAGACGGTGAGCGCCGCGGCCTTCTTGGCCACCTCGGGAATCAACTGGACGGCGGTGGCGCCGGTGCCGATGACGGCGGCGCGGCGGCCGGTCAGGTCGAAATCGTCCTCCCACGCGGTGGTGTGAATGATCTTGCCCGCGAAGGTATCTATGCCGGGGAAGGGCGGCGTGTACGGCTGGGACAGGAAGCCGGTGGCGGCGAGCAGGTAACGGCCGGTGAGGGTTTCACCGCCGGCGACGGAGACCACCCACTGCTGGTGTTCGGCGTCCCAGCGGGCGCCGTCCACGACGGTGTTGAAGCGCATACGGCGGCGCAAACCATATTTGTCGGCAACATGTTCGGCGTACTTCTTCAGTTCGGCGCCGGGTGCGAACAGCCGCGACCAGTGCGGGTTCGGCTCGAACGAGTACGAGTAGGTCACCGAGGCGATATCGACGGCGAGGCCGGGATAGTGATTGACGTGCCAGGTGCCGCCGAGGTCGTCCTCGCGCTCCAGGATCACGTAGTTGCTCAGGCCTAGTCGGTCGAGCTCGATGCCCGCCCCCATACCACCGAATCCCGCGCCGATCACGATCGCGTCGAACTGAGGCGCCACGCCGAACCTCCTGGTTTGCTGAACCGTCCATCACAGAATGACACATCATTCCGTTTATGACGACTGTATCATCGGGGTCGTGACGAAGCCATCCACGCGGACCTCCCGCACCACCGGGAACGCCATGCAGCGCCGCAAGGCCGAACTGCGCCAGGCGATCATCGACACCGCGTTCGCGTGCTTCGCCGAGAAGGGCTACCACGCCACCGGAATCGCCGATATCGCAGGACAATTGGGCATCGGGCACGGCACCTTCTACCGCTACTTCAGCAATAAGCGCGACATCATCGACCACGTCATCGACGATCTGTCCGCCCGAATCGTCGACGCGCTCGGCACCGAGAACGCACCCGACGCGGCAACCACCCTGGACGAATACCGGGCCCAGATCGACCGGATCGGCGGCGCGCTCACCGGCATCCTGATCGACGACCGCCGCGTCGCACAGCTACTCCTTTTCCACGCGCCCGGCATCGACGACGAACTCACCGCACGGCTGTACGGACTGCTCGACACCGCCGACGCGCTCACCGCGGGCTATCTCGACCACGGCGTCGAACTCGGTTATCTGCGTGCCGATCTCGATACGGCGAACACCGCCCGCGCGGTCACCGGAATGCTGCTGGCCGCCATCGTGCACGGCCTGCGCGAACCCGACGAGGCGGCCATCGCCGGGCTGAACCAGGCGATTCGCCGATTGCTCATCGACGGCGTCCGGCGCGACTGACCGGTTCGCTCTTCGCTCGCCCCGCGATAACCCGCGGGAATTCCACTCGGGTAGCGAACATTTCGCGAATCGCCCGGCGTAAGGTGATGCTCATGCGGGTCGGGGGCTCGAATACTGGTTGAAGACCGCCGGGTACGAGATTCGCATATTCGGCCGGAACACGACGGAGGGCCTGACAGAATGTCGCGGGTGACACCGGAAGATGTGAGTCGCACCCACTTCGGCATGCCTGCCATGGGGCATCGCGGCTATCACGCCGACGAGGTGGACGCCTTCCTCGAAGCGGTCTGCGCAACCCTCGACGGACGCGGCGCCCTCACCGCCGACGATATCCGCCACGTCAGCTTCGACGCCCCGCGCTTCGGCGGCCGCGGCTACGAGGCCGAACAGGTCGACGAATTCCTGGACCGGGTGCGGGTGGAGCTGGAGTTCCGCCAGCTCGGCAGCCGTCCGGTGCCCGCGGGCGTCAACGGCAACGGCCACACCCTGCTCACCGCCGACGACGTACATCGCATGCGGTTCAGCCCCGCACCCGTCGGCCACCGCGGCTACCACCGCGACGAGGTCGACGCCTTCCTCGACCTGGTCGCCGCCACCCTCACCCACGACGGGCCCGGCAGCCTGACCGTCGCCGACGTCAAATCGGTCCGCTTCACCGAGGCCCGTTTGGGCACCCGCGGATATCACCGCGAGGAGGTGGACGCGTTCCTCGACCTGGTTGTCACCGCCATCGAACACGCCGACCAGCAGCACCATCATCTTCGGTGGATCCACCGCGAATAGGTTTGCGGCAGGGGCGGTCTCGCGCCCGGGTCTTCGGGGCAGTTGCCGGGTGAGCACGTCACTGCGACCGGATCAGCCAGGTCATCGGCAAGTTGGGTGGTCGCGTCGCTGTGACAACGGGGCCACCCCGGCTGAGTGGCGATGCTCGCATTCGGCATTCCTCTTCGCCTCGGTTCGGAGGGATCGGTGAGTTGGGGGTCGCGGCGCTACGGCGACCGGATCGCCTTAGATGGCGGGATGTATTCGCATGCGGTGTTCCGGTCTCCCGCTCGATTTGGACGGATCGGTGGGTTGGGTTGGTGGTCGCGTCGCTACGACGACTGGATCGCCCGAGGTGGGCGCGTGGTGCGTTGGTATGCGGAGTTCCGGTCACCCGCTCGATTAGGAGGGATCGGCGCCTTGGGTTGGTGGTCACGTCGCTACGACGACTGAATCGCCCGAGGTGGGCGCGTGGTGCGTTGGTATGCGGAGTTCCGGTTCCCCCCACGGATTACGTTGTTCCCGCGTAGGTTTCGGCTTCTCGCACTTGCAATAGCTTGCGTGCGAAGCCAATTGCTGTGCGCGAACCGGGGGTACCGGTGTGTCGAGCGACGCGTGCCACCGGTGCGTCGCCGGGCAGGGGCAACTCGCGGGACGCCTGGGTTTGCACGCTGACGCCAGCCACCTACGTGTTCAAAGGTGAAACAGGGTGGCTGCACCCCGTCTTCGAACCGTGCATTGGTTGTACGGGGTGCGCGCCATAGAGACGGCGTGCGGCGGCATCGGGAGGGGCGTGATCAACACGACCAAGCATTGGCGGCCCTGGTGCGGACGAGACGCTGTTCGCCAACGTGCAGCGCGCCCACCTCGGGCGATTCAGTCGGCCTGGGTGGACAAAATCAGCTGGGATATGCGGAAATCTCGCGGAAGTCGTCTGGTTTTGGCCGTTCAGGCCGGATGCTACAGCGCCGGTAGGTATATCGGCCTCACTCCGAGTGCGAAACCGCACCTCCGCATGCCAACGCACCCCGCGCCCACCTCGGGCAATCCAGCCGTCGTAGCGACGCAACCATCCACCGACGCACCGATCCCCCACGACGGCACCAGCACAGCACAGCCCCGGACACAACAGCGCCGGTACAGATTCCGGCCTCACTCCCGATGCGAACCGCACCGCCGCATGCCAACGCACCCGCACCCACCTCGGGCAATCCAGCCGTCGTAGCGGCGCGACCATCCGCCGACGCACCGATCCCCCACGACGGCACCAGCGCAGCACAGCCCCGAATGCAACAGCGCCGGTACGTATATCGGCCTCACTCCCGATGCGAACCGCACCGCCGCATGCCAACCCACCCCGCGCCCACCTCGGGCAATCCAGCCGTCGTAGCGGCGCAACCGTCCGCCGACGCACCGATCCCTCGCGGACGGCACCGGCGCAGCACAGCCCCGACGCAGCCTTGCTGTATGTCGGACGGCAGACTGTTGCGAGGTGACGTGCTCCGGCGACCACAGGTATCGAGGGGGAACAGCGTGACAGATGATCAGCAGTGGCAGCGGCCCGATTCGGGGCAGGCGTATCCACGGGACTATCCGACTCGGATTCAGCCGCAGCAGGCGTACGAGTATCCGCCGTTGGACGGTGGGCAGCAGCCGTATGAATATCCGCCGCTCGACGGCCAGCAGTCGGCGCATGGCCAGCAGCCGAGCGATGCACAACTGCCATATCAGAGCCAGCAACCCCACCAAGGCCAGCAGCCATACCAAAGCCAGCCGACCTACCAAGGCCAATCGCCCTACCAGGCCCAGCAGCCGTACCAGGGCCAGCAGCCCTACCAGGGTCAGTACCCAGACCCCACTCAACAGCCCTACCAGGGTCAGTACCCAGCCCCGTATCAGACCCCGCCGCAACGCAATACCGGCCTGATCGTCGGCATCATCGTGGTGGTGATCGTCCTGATAGGGGCGGGAATCACCGCGGCGGTGGCATTCACCAACAAGTCGACGCCGGTGCAGGCCGCGGAGACCACCACCGCCGCGCCGACGACCGGTGCACCGACCAAATCGACGTCACCGTCCACCTCGGCGCCCAAGTCGCCGAGCACCACCGCACCGGTGATCGCCGGGTTCCAGGGTGTCGCGGTGCCGTCCCGCGGTATCGCCTATGACGTGCCCGCGGGCTGGAAGGTCGATTCCGAGAGCGTGATTCGCGGTTATGAGGATGCGAGCGGCAACCGGATCTCCGGCACCGGAACCGCGGCCGACGGCGAGAAGTACTGCCCGGGTTCGGGCACCCGGTCGATGTCGTTCGTCAGCAGGTCCGATCTGACCGATCCAGCGGCGGCCGCCGCCAATGTCGGAAAGAGCGCGGCCACCCTCGGCTATGACGATCCGAGTGGCGGCTCGGCTTCGGCGCCTGCCCCGATCGCGGCGGGCGGCGGTATCAGCGGGCAGATGGTCGAGACGTCCGGGAGTTGGCATCCGGCCAAACCCGGTTGCGCGACAACGCGATACTCGGTGTACACCTTCGCCTTTCCTGGGCCGCGGAATCCGATGCTGGTGTTGACGATCGGCGCGGATCGCGGGGTCGACGGTGAGGTGACGCCGGAGCTGGCGCGCCAGATCTTCGCCAGCGTCCGCAAACTCTGATCAGGTGTCGAACAGGTCGAGGGTCGGCTGCGGTTCGCGGCCGCGCACCTCGATCGAGCCGAATACCAGGTCGGGGGGCGGGACGAGGCCGAGGTGTTCCCAGGCCGCGGCGGTGGCGACGCGACCACGCGGGGTGCGGGCGACCAGCCCGGCGCGGACCAGGAAGGGTTCGCACACCTCCTCGACGGTGGCGGCCTCCTCCCCCACCGCGACGGCGAGCGTCGAAACACCAACGGGCCCACCGCCGAAGCTGCGGACCAGCGCGCCGAGCACCGCGCGGTCGAGCCGATCGAGACCGAGCACGTCGACGTCGTAGACCTCGAGCGCGGCCTGCGCGATGGGCCGGGTGATGAGACCGTCGGCGCGCACCTCGGCATAGTCGCGGACCCGGCGCAGCAGCCGGTTCGCGATCCGGGGCGTGCCGCGGGAGCGGCCCGCGATCTCACCGGCGGCATCCGGTTCTATGGCGACGCCGAGGATATGCGCGGAACGCTGCAGAATGTGCAGCAGTTCGTCCGGATCGTAGAAATCCATATGCCCGGTGAAGCCGAAGCGGTCGCGCAGCGGGCCGGTGAGCGCGCCGGACCGAGTTGTCGCACCCACCAGCGTGAACGGCGCGATCTCCAGCGGAATCGACGTCGCCCCAGGGCCTTTCCCGACGACGACGTCGACCCGGAAGTCCTCCATCGCAAGGTAGAGCATCTCCTCGGCGGGTCGCGCGATGCGATGGATCTCATCGATGAACAGCACATCGCCCTCGACGAGGTTGCTCAGCATGGCGGCCAGATCGCCGGCGCGCTCCAGCGCCGGGCCCGATGTGATGCGCAGCGCCGTACCGAGTTCCGTGGCGATGATCATCGCCATACTCGTCTTGCCGAGTCCGGGTGGTCCGGACAGCAGCACGTGATCCGGTGTGCCGCCGCGCTGTTTCGCGCCGCGCAGCACCAGCGCCAACTGTTCGCGCACCCGCGGCTGGCCGATGAAGTCGTCCAGCGATTTCGGGCGCAGGCTGGCCTCGATCTCCCCGTCGGACCGCAGATAGCTTGCGGTGACCTGGGATTCGGCCTCGTCCTGATGATCCATCACGTATTACCGATTCTTGCCGAGCAGGCCGAGCGCGGCCCGCAGCGCGGTCGAGGTGTCGGCGGCGGGCTGTTCGGCCAGTACCGAATCCACGGCCGGCTCGGCCTGTTTCAGTGCGAATCCGAGCCCGGTGAGCGCCTCCACCACCTGGTCGCGCACCGGGGTGAGCACGGGCGCCGACGTCGCGCCGGGTGGACCCGACTGCACCGGAACGAGATTCACCTTGTCCCGCAGTTCGACGACCATGCGCTCGGCGCCGCGTTTGCCGATGCCGGGCACCCGGGTGAGCGCGGCGACATTGCTTTCGGCCAGCGCCTTGCGCAGTGCCTCGGGTTCCAGTACCGCGAGCACCGCCATGGCCAGCCGCGGCCCGACGCCCGAAACCGTTTGCAGCAGACCGAAGAGGTCGCGGGCCTCGGTATCCGCGAAGCCGTACAGCGTCATCGAATCCTCGCGCACGATCATCGCCGTGTAGAGCCGGGTTTCCGCACCGCGGGTGAGGGTGGCCAGTGTGGCCGGGGTCGCGTTGAGCCGGTAGCCGACGCCCGCCGCCTCCAGCACCACATGGTCGAGCGCGATCTCCAGTACTTCGCCGCGTACCGACGCGATCACCCGCGCACCGCCTTTCGTTGTTCGGCAAGCTTTTCGGTGTACCGCCGCCGCACCTCGGCGGCCTGCGCCTCGGCCTTGGCCATCCGGTCCAGCAGCGGCGCCCGCCAACAATGACAGATGGCCAGTGCCAGCGCATCCGCCGCGTCGGCGGGTTTCGGCGCGACCTGCAGGCCGAGTATTCGGGTGACCATCGCCGTCACCTGCGCCTTGTCGGCCGAACCATTGCCGGTGACCGCGGCCTTCACCTCGCTGGGTGTGTGGAAGGCGACCGGAATTCCCCGGCGCGCCGCGGCCAGCGCGATGACGCCGCCCGCCTGCGCGGTGCCCATGGCGGTGCGCACATTGTGCTGGGCGAAGACTCGTTCGATGGCGACGGCCTCCGGTTTGTGCGTATCCATCCAGTGCTCGGCGGCGTCGGCGACGCGCAGCAGCCGGTGTGCGAGGTCGAGTTCGGTGGGGGTGCGCACCACGTCGACATCCAGTGCGGTGACCTTCCGGCCCAGCCCGCCCTCGACGACGCTGAGGCCGCACCGGGTGAGCCCGGGGTCGACGCCCATCACCCGCACGAAATCCCCTCTCCCAGACACGAACAACTGTTCGAGAGTCTAACGGAGGTCGGAGCCTCGTTATCCTAACGACACAGCCCGGCTTCAGCGACACGGATCAGGTCAGCCCGAGCAGCTCCGGCCGGTCCGCGCGCTCGCGCCAGGCGGCCGCCGGATCGGCGACCAGTTTGCGCCGCCGTAGATCCAGCACCCCGCTGACGTGACCGACCGTCGCGGCGATTTCACCGTCGGATCGGGTGAAGACGTGCTCGAGCCGGTAGGTCTTGCCCGCGCCCCAGATCCATGCGCAGCTGACCTCGACGGTCTCGCCGCCGCGCAGCTCGCGCTGGAATTTCAGCACGGTCTCCAGATTCACCGGACCGAAACCCGCGCCGATCATGTCGGGAATCGAGACACCTGCGGCCTGTAGGCAGGCCCAGCGCGCCTGATCCGCGAACTGGTGATAAGCGTGTCCGGCGACGTGCAATTGAGCATCGAGATCGGACACCCGGATGTCGATGCGGGTACTGAACACCACGGGCGTGACTATGCCAGCACCCACCGACAGATTCGGTCAGTCCACCGTGCCGAAGCAGCTGGCCGATGCCGAGTACTTACTCGAATAGGACTGCTGGGCAATGGTTTTGCCGTCGTGCACGATCGTGCAGCCGACGGTGCCGCCGGAGGAGCTGATCACCGATACGCTCGCCGACTTGGCAATGCCCTTGACCTTCACGTCTTTTCGCCACGGCAGCGAGACGCCCTTTTCCTCGTGGCTGACGAAATCGTCGGTGTAGTAGGTGACATCCACCGCGGAGGCGGTGCCGGTGACCTGGTAGGTCACCGAAATCTCCTGGTTCGCATCCTTGTTCAGCCGCCACGCGACCGTGCCGAATATCGCGAAACAGCCGCCCGCCAGCAGGAAGATCGCCAGTAGTACGCCGCCGAGCACCCACGGCCACACCGGCTTCGACTTGGGCGGCGGATACTGCGGCGGCGGGTAGTAGCCGTACTGCGGCGGCGGATACCCCGAGCCGGGTGGCGGCTGATAGGTCATCGATTCCCCTCCCGAAATCCCCGTGTGGACTGGGAAAACACTACCCGAATCGCGGCAAACCCGACAGTCGGCCACGCCGGTAAGTCGTATCGTCATAAGTCGATTCGACATATGTTCGAGACGACACTATGGTTACCGACATGACCAGCGCGCTGACCCTCGCGATCCTCGGCTTCCTCTACGAGGAACCGCTGCACGGATACGACCTGCGGGTGCGCATCGCGCGGCTGTCCGGGCACGCGAGCACCATCAGCCACGGCACGCTCTATCCGGCCATCAAACGAATGGAGACGGCGGGCCTGCTCACCAGGGCGGCGCAGCCCGGGACGGCCGCCGCGCCGCGGCACATGCTGGCCCTGACCGAGGCGGGCCGGGTCGACCTGCTGGAGCGGCTGCGCGCACCCGCCGATGCGTTCATCACCGACGCCAACCGGTGGTTCATACTGCTCGCCTTCCTGCGACACCTCCCGGATCCGGCCGAGCGCGCCGCCGTGCTGCGCAGGCGCCAGGCCTTTCTCGCCGAACCGAGCAGCTTCTTCTACGAGGGCGATCGCCCGCTGCCCGCCGAAGAGGTCGACGACCCGTACCGGCGCGGCATGCTGCGCATCGCCCGTGCCACCACCAAGACCGAAATGGACTGGCTCACCGCGACTCTGCGCGAGTTGACGGCGCTGGAAAGGACGGAATGATGCCGACGATGTCCGAACACGAGTGGCGGGCCTTCGTACTCACCGGGACGCGCACCGGGAAGCTGGCGACCCAGCGCAGGGACGGCCGCCCGCACGTGACCCCGGTGTGGTTCCTGCTCGACGAATCCGATTCGCCCCGTGTGGTTTTCACCACCTGGCACGATTCGCTGAAATACCGTGCGCTGCGCCGCGACCCGCATTTCGCGCTCTGCGTCGACGATCAGGAACCGCCCTACGGCTACGTCATGCTGGAGTGCACCGCCGAATTCACCGACGACCCAACGGAATTGCGCACCTGGGCGACCCGGATCGGCGCCAGGTACATGGGCGCGGACCGGGCGCAGGCATACGGGACCCGCAACTCGGTGCCCGGCGAATATCTGGTCAAGGCGAGAATCGACCGGGTGATCGCCGCCCGCGATATCGCGGCATAGCCACCTGTTCGCCGCCCACAGATTCGCTGGAGCGGGCTCACAGGGTGTCTCGAGGAATCGCCTCGACAATCCGGTAGGTGCCCGTTCTTCGAGCGCCCCTTGCCGCGCCGCCACCAGCCCCGCCGACGACACCGCTACCCACCCCGGCGGCGACTCCGGCCCCCGCGGCGCCGCAGTTGCCGCCCGCCGGGCTGAACTCCAACTTCCAGAACAACTTTCACCACGGCATCTCGCTGTTGCACGGCTGGCTGCCGATCACCGTCGAATTGCTGGCGGTGGCCGCGCTGGTGCTGGCGATCGGCTGGCGGACCCGCCGCTGGCGGTTGATCTGGCTCCCGGTGTGCGTGCTGGTCGGCGGCGCGGGCGCGCTCGCGGCCTGGGCGTACATGAACGATCAAGGGCTGGCCTCGGATCCGGCGCCGCCGCTGCTGTGGGTGTGCGTCGCCGCGACATTCGGCGCGATCGCGGTCGCCGCGCTCGGCTGGCGGAGCGCGCGCTGGTGGCGACGCGGGGTATCCGTGCTCGCGGTGCCGCTGGCGCTGCTGAGCACCGGTCTGGTGCTGAACCAGTGGGTCGGCTACTACCCCACCTGGCAGTCCGCCTGGAGTTCGCTCACCGCGGGCCCGCTGCCGAATCAGACCGATATATCCGCGCTGGCCGGGCTGCGCGGCACGAACGTGACATCCGGCAAGATCGTGCCGGTCCAGATTCCCGACTCCGGCAGCAACTTTCCGCATCGCACCGAATACGTCTATCTGCCACCCGCCTGGTTCGCCGGAGCGACACCGCCGCGACTGCCGGTGGTGATGATGATCGGGGGCGAATTCAATACGCCCGCCGACTGGGTCCGCAGCGGCCAGATCATGCCGGCGGTGGACAAATTCGCCGCGAGCAATGGTGGCCGCGCACCGATTCTCGCCTTCGTCGACTCCAGCGGCAGCTTCAACAACGACACCGAATGCGTGAACGGCCCGCGCGGCGACGCGGCCGACCATCTCACCAAGGATGTGCCGAGCTATCTCGAATCCCGGTTCGGCGCATCGGCCGATCCGGCGAATTGGGCGGTCGTCGGCTGGTCGATGGGCGGCACCTGTGCGGTCGACCTCACCGTGATGCATCCGGAGCTGTTCCACACCTTCGTCGATATCGCGGGCGACCTCGGCCCGACGTCGGGTGACAAGGAGCAGACCATCCGCAGGCTCTACGGCGGCGACGCGACACAGTGGGATCGGTTCGACCCGTTGACCGTAATGGCCAAGCATGGCCAATACACCGGTGTCGCAGGGCTTTTCGACGATCTGACCCCGCCGCAGCGCAATGGCGGGCCGGGTAAGCCCGGCAACTTCCATCCGCCGAAGGTGGACGAGGGCGCGATCGGCTTCGGCGGACACGACGGGGTGTACGACACCGGCGAGGTCGGCGCGGCGGAGAAGCTGTGCGACGCCGGGCACGCGGTGGGTATCGACTGCACGATCCACACCACCAAAGGCGGGCATACCTGGCAATTCGCCACCGCGGCGTTCACCTCGTCGTTCCCGTGGGTGGTCGCGCGCGTCGGACTGCCGGTGCCGAATCAGGCGTAGTCACCGAAACGGGTAGGTGTGTGCTGTGACACACCTACCATCGGGGGATGAGTAACGCTGCGCGAGCTGTCTTGGAGGGCGGGCCGGCGGATTTGCCGACCCGCGTGGTCACCGTCACCCCGCCCGGCACCGAGATCAAGGTCCAATACAAGGGCGGCTACGAACATTTCGAGGCGACACCGCGATTGCAGGACACCGCCGAGGGCCCACTACGCGTTTACGCGTGGACCTACCGCACCGCCATCGCGGAATGAGGCGGTGATCGGGCCGCGGGCGTGTCAGCACACGCCCGCGGTCGTGTCCGCGCGGAAGGTACGCCGATAGGTAAGGGGCGCAACGCCGATCGCCTCGTGCAGATGCTGGCGCAGTGAGGCGCCGGTGGCGAAGCCGACCTCGCCCGCGATCCGATCCACCGGGAGGTCGGTCGATTCGAGCAGGCGCCGGGCCGCGAACATCCGCTGCTGAATGAGCCAGCGGCCCGGACTCATTCCCACTTCGTCGCGGAAGCGGCGCGCGAAGGTTCGTTTACTCATCCTGGCCTTGGCCGCCAGATCGTCCACGGTGAGTGGCAGCCGCAGATTCTCCAGCGCCCACTGGCGGGCGGCCGCGGTCCCCTGCGATGCGGACGGCGGCATCGGCTGCTCGATGTACTGCGCCTGACCGCCGTCCCGGAACGGCGGGACGACACAGCGGCGGGCCACCGCATTGGCCACCTCGCTGCCGTGATCGCTGCGAATCAGATGCAGGCACAGGTCGATGCCCGCGGCCGCGCCCGCCGAGGTGAGCACCTCGCCGTCGTCCACGTACAGCACGTCGGGATCGAGGTCGATCCGCGGGAAGGCGCGCCGGAACTCGTCGGCCACCGCCCAGTGCGTGGTGGCGGGCCGCCCGTCCAGCAGGCCCGCCGCCGCTACCACGACCGCGCCGGTGCAGATGGACACGATCCTGACGCCCGGCCGGATCCGGGCGAGCGCATTCGAAATGGGTTGCGGCAGTTGGCCAGCCCGGCCCGCCGCGTCGAGTATGGGTGCGATATCGCATGGCGGGATGATCACCGTGTCGGCGGTGGCGAGCACGGATTCGTCGTGTTCGACCGCGATCGCGAAATCGGCGATGGAGCGCACCGGCCGACCGCCGATCGAGCAGGTGATCACCTCGTATCGGCCATCGGCCGAACCGAATACGCGCATCGGTATACCGAGCTCGAAGGGGTACACCCCGTCCAGCGCCAGCACGACGACCCGGTGCGCGGTGATATCAGCCATGGCACGATCCTATCGAATAATGGCAATCGTGCCATTTTCTGCGGCGGCGAGCGGCGGCAAGCTGGTTCCCATGAACGAAGTGCCGAATACGATGCGCGCCATCAGCCAGGATGTCCTCGGCGGTCCCGAGGTGCTGCACGAGGTCGAACTCCCGGTGCCCACCCCGGGGCCGAGCCAGATCCTGGTCCGGGTCCGCGCCGCCGGGGTCAACCCCACCGACTGGAAGCATCGCGCCAGGAAAGGGCTGTTCCTGCCCGAGCCGCCGTTCGTACTCGGCTGGGATGTGTCCGGCGAGGTCGCGGCCGTCGGCTTCGGCGTCACCCTGTTCCGGCCGGGTGACGAGGTGTTCGGCATGCTGCCGTACCCGTTCGGCGTCGGCTCCTTCGCCGAATACGCGGTGGGCCCGGCCCGGGCCTTCGCCCGTAAACCCGCCAACCTGAACCATACCGAGGCGGGCGCGATCCCGCTCGCCGCGCTCACCGCCTGGCAGGCACTGGTGGATACGGCGAATCTGCAAGCGGGACAGCGGATTTTGATCCATGCGGCGGCCGGTGGCGTCGGCCACTTCGCGGTCCAGATCGCGAAACACCTCGGCGCGTACGTGATCGGCACGGCGAGCGCGGGCAATCACGAATTCCTGCGCTCGATCGGCGCGGACGAGACGATCGATTACCGCACAACGGATTTCGCCGAAGCGGTACGCGACGTCGACGTGGTGCTCGATACGGTCTCGGGCGACACCACCGTTCGGTCGCTGGATACGCTGCGGCCCGGCGGAATTCTGGTTTCGATACTCGGCCTGTCCGACGATGCACTGACACAGGCACACTCGCGCGGCCTGCGCGCGGTCGCCATGCTGGTGGAGGCCGACCACGCCGGTATGGACGCACTGCGGCGACTCGCCGAATCCGGTGCGCTGCGGCCGACGATCGCGGGCGCCTTCCCGCTGGCCGACGCCGCGAAGGCGCACGAACTCGGCGACACCAACCGCACCGTCGGCAAATTGGTGATCACGATGCCCTGATCCCAAGGGACACCGGCGAATACGACTCGGGGCGGCCCACTTCCGGTGGGCCGCCCCGAAATATTCGAGCGCTCAGTCCTCGAGCTGCGCGAGCACCTCGTCGGAGACATCCACGTTGGTGTAGACGTTCTGCACGTCGTCGCTGTCCTCCAGCGCGTCGACCAGCTTGAACACCTTGCGGGCCGTATCCGCGTCGGCCTCGACCGACACCGACGGCTGGAAGCCGGATTCGGCGGAGTCGTAATCGATTCCGGCGGTCTGCAGCGCGGTGCGCACAGCGATCAGGTCACCGGGCTCGCTGATCACCTCGAACGAGTCGCCCAGGTCGTTGACCTCCTCGGCGCCCGCGTCGAGCACCGCGGTGAGCACATCGTCCTCGGACAGTCCGTTCTTCTCCAGGGTGACGATGCCCTTGCGGTGGAACAGGTAGGACACCGAACCCGGGTCGGCCATGCTGCCGCCGTTGCGGGTCATCGCGACGCGCACCTCACCGGCGGCGCGGTTGCGGTTGTCGGTGAGGCATTCGATCAGCACCGCCACGCCGTTCGGGCCGTAGCCCTCGTACATGATGGTCTGCCAGTCGGCGCCGCCCGCCTCCTCACCGGCGCCGCGCTTGCGCGCACGCTCGATGTTGTCGTTGGGCACCGACGCCTTCTTCGCCTTCTGGATGGCATCCCAGAGCGTCGGGTTTCCGCCAGGGTCGCCACCGCCGGTCCGAGCCGCAACCTCGATGTTCTTGATCAGCTTCGCGAACATCTTGCCGCGCTTCGCGTCGATCACGGCCTTCTTGTGCTTGGTGGTGGCCCATTTGGAGTGGCCGCTCATGCCCTACTTCCTTCGGTCGGAGATACCTGACGTGCCCCGCCGACGGTAATGCCCGCGGCCGGACAGGCAACCAAGCCAGCCTACTCGGCGTGTCATGGTGCGCCGTCAGCGCCCGCGCACCAGGTCCACGAACAGTTCGTGCACCCGCAGATCGCCGGTGACCTCGGGATGGAAGGAGGTGGCGAGCACATTGCCCTGCCGCACCGCGACGATCCGCCCCGCGAACGGACCGCTCGGGATGGTCGCCAGCACCTCGACGCCGGGCCCGACCCGCTCGACCAGCGGCGCCCTGATGAACACCGCCCGCACGGGCGCATCGTCCAGTCCGGCGAAGTCCAGGTCGGTTTCGAACGAATCGACCTGGCGGCCGAATGCGTTGCGGCGCACCGTCATATCGATGCCGTAGAGATGTTTGGCATCGGGGCGGGTGTCGAGCACCTCCGAGGCGAGCAGGATCATTCCGGCGCAGGATCCGAAGGCGGGCATGCCATCACGCAGCCGGGCGCGCAGGGGCTCCAACAGTTCGAAGACCTCGAGCAGTTTGCTGATGGCGGTCGATTCGCCGCCGGGCAGGATCAGCGCGTCCACCGCGTCGAGTTCGGCCGCGCGGCGCACGTTCACCGGCGTCGCGCCGCAGTGCTCTATCGCGGCGAAATGTTCACGCACATCGCCCTGCAACGCGAGCACGCCGATGCGTGGCGTCCCGGTTCGCGCCGCATCCCGGACCTGTGCCGCAGCCACCGAATCCATGCCCGTCCTTTCCCTTATCCGGCTACGACAATACGGACATCGGCAATGTGTGCGCGCTCACCTGTCAACATTCCATCAACGCCCCTGGCGGACCGAACGGTTCGCGCGCACACTCGCGCTGGTGACAGATGTGTTACCGCGAGTTCGGTCGGCCTTCGGCGGCCCGGAGAAGACGGCGCCCGACCATCGCGGACTTACGGTCCTGACCGGCTTGGCCGGACTTTCCCTCGACGCCATGGCCTCGGTCTCCTACGGTCCGGAAGCGATCGTGCTGGTACTCGCCGCGGCGGGCGGCGCCGGACTCGGGCTGACCCTGCCGGTGACCCTGGCCATCGCCCTGCTGCTCGCCGTGCTGACCGCGTCCTATCGACAGGTGATCGCCGCGTTCCCGAACGGCGGCGGCGCGTACGCGGTCGCCAAGAAGCATCTCGGGCACCGCACCAGCCTCGTCGCCGCGGCCTCGCTGATCGTCGACTACGTGCTGAACGTCGCGGTATCGATCGCCGCCGGTGTCGCCGCGCTCACCTCGGCCTTCCCCGCCCTGCTGCCCTACACGCTGTGGATCTGCCTGGCCGTGCTGGTCGGCATCACCGCGCTGAACCTGCTCGGCATCACCGAGAGCGCACGGGCGTTCATGGTGCCGACCGTCATCTTCGTCGCGGGCATCTTCACCGTGATCATCGCGGGTCTGGTGCGCTCCGAACCGGCCGGCATCGCATCCGGCACGGCGACCGCGCTCGATTACCACACCATCGGAATCCTGTTGGTACTCAAGGCGTTTTCCAGCGGGTGCGCCGCGCTGACCGGCGTCGAGGCGATCGCGAACGCGGTGCCCAGCTTCGCCGCGCCGAAAGTTGTTCGCGCGCAACGCGCCGAGGTCGCGCTCGGCGGCCTGCTCGGCGTGATGCTGATCGGGCTGGCGGTGCTGATCCAGAAGTTCGATGTGCACCCGGTCGACGGCACCACCGTGCTCTCCCAGCTCACCGAGGCCGCGCTCGGCCACGGAATCGGTTACTACGTGGTGCAATTCGCGACCGTGGTGCTGCTGGCGCTGGCGGCCAACACCTCGTACGGCGGCCTGCCGACGCTCACCAAGATCCTCGCCGACGACAACTGCCTGCCGCACCGGTTCGCGGTGGCCTCGCCGCGGCAGGTGTACCGGTACGGCGTGCTGACCCTCGCCATCGCCGCGGGCGCGCTGCTCATCGGCGCGAACGGCGAGATGAACGCGCTGGTACCGCTTTTCGCGATCGGAGTGTTCGTCGGCTTCACCATCGCCCAGGTCGGCATGGTGCGGCACTGGCGGCTGGCGCACGGCGCGGGCTGGCAGTGGCGGCTGGCGCTCAACGGATTCGGCGCGGTGCTAACCTTCGTCGCGGCGATCGTCACCACGGCGATGAAGTTCGGCCAAGGTGCCTGGCTGATCGTGCTGGTGCTGCCGCTGCTGGTCTACGGGATGGAGCGAATTCGCGGCGCCTACACCAAGATCGGCGCCGTCCGGCGCGCAGACGAGCTCCCGCCCGCCCCGCAGCCGCGCGATTCGGTGGTGATCGTCCCGGTGTCCGAGGTCTCCGAATTGAGTTGCGAGGCACTGTCGGCCGCCATGTCCATCGGCAAAGACGTTGTCGCCGTTCATGTCTGCCTCGCGGGCGAATCGACGCGAGCCTTCACCAAGACGTGGGAGGCCTGGCATCCGGATGTCCCGCTGGTGCTGCTGCCCGATCACGACGCCACCGTCGGCGGGCCCGTCGCCCGCTACATCAGCGAGAAGTATCCGGACCGCCGCAAGGTCGTTGTCGTCGCCGAGGTGGATCCACCGCTCGGCTGGAACCGTGTCATCCCCAGTCACCGCAGCGACGAGCTGGAACGCGAGCTGCGCCGACTATCCGACACCGTGGTCTGCCACCTGCGCGTACAGGTGGCGTGATGGTTCCGGATGGGTGCGACGGCCACTCGCACCCATCCGGAACGAATCGAATTCAGTCCTCCCGCAACGTGCGGATCAGACCTTCCTGGACGACCGCCGCCACCAGATGGCCTTCCCGGTTGAAGATCTTGCCGCCGGTGAGGGCGCGGCCGAAGCCGGCCGACGGGGAGGACTGGTCGTAGAGCAGCCAGTCGTCGGCGCGGAAGGGGCGCAGGAACCACATGGCGTGATCGAGCGACGCGTTCTGGGTTCGCTCGTCCGGATGGGTCACCTTGGACGAGCCGAGCAGCGTCATATCGCTCATGTAGGCCAGGGTGCAGACATGGAACAGCGGGTCGTCGGGCAGCGGATGCCGGTAGCGGAACCACACCTGCTGCTGGGAGACGACGCCGTCGCGGCGGGCGATATCGTCGTGCGGCACGGTGCGGATATCCCAGTGCTCCCATTCGCGCATGGCCCACAGGCGTTCCGGGGTCATGGTGGTCTCGGCGTCCGGCAGTTCCTCCGGCCAACGGACCGGCGGCATCACATCCTGATGCTGCGGACCCTGATCGCCGATGTGGAACGAGGCCGACATGGTGAAGATGGCCGCACCGTCCTGCACACCGGTCACCCGGCGGGTGCAGAACGACCTGCCGTCGCGGATGCGTTCGACCAGGTAGACCGTCCGCTCCTCCGGATTGCCCGGCCGCAGGAAATAGCCGTGCAGCGAATGCACCTGGAAGCGCGGTTCCACCGTGCGCACCGCAGAGACCAGTGCCTGGCCGGCAACCTGACCGCCGAATGTGCGCGGAAGCTGGGTCTTGGTGGACGCGCCACGGAAGATATCCCGCTCGAGCCGCTCTATCTCCAGCGCCTCTTCGATTGTCGCCATGCGCTCGACATTATCCCGGCCGTAGTGCGGGACACATCCCGGCTACCGCGAACATGGGTGTGACATTCGCCCGATTCGTCGGCCCGCGCGCGGTTGCGCAAGATGGACGGCATGCGTTTCGTGCCGATCACCCAGGAGGGCCTGATCGACCTGGTGGTGGACCGGGTCCGCGAGTTCGAGGGTCATCCGGTGCTCGGCATCGATGGGTCCGACGCGGCCGACCCCGCCGGATTCGCCGCCAGGATCGCCGCGGCGCTGCGCGATCTCGGCCGCCCGGCCGAGGTGGTGTCGCTGCACGACTACGTGCGGCCCGCCTCGCTGCGCATGGAATTCGGACGGACCGACGAAATGTCCTATCGCACAGCATGGTTCGACTACGCGGCGGTGCGGCGCGAGGTGCTCGACGCGCTGCGTGCCGAATCCCGTTGGCTGCCCGCGCTGTGGGACGAGCGCACCGACCGCTCGGCCCGCGCCGCAGTGCGAACCGCCTTGCCGGGCACCGTTGTTCTGGTCGCGGGCCCGATGCTGCTCGGCCGCGGACTCGCCTTCGATCTCACGGTGCGCCTCGAGATGTCCGAGGCCGCGCTGCTGCGCAACACCGCGGAGCAGGACCGCTGGACGGTGCCCGCATTGCTCCGGCAGATGGACGAAAATCGGGATGCCCCAACGCTTCTCGTGCGCTGGGATCATCCGGACCGGCCCGCGCTGCGGACCGGATGATGTCGGCCTATGCCGCGCGCCGCATGGTCAGGAGAGCGCGGTCCGGGGCATCAGCGATGTAGCCGCGAATTCCGGGCCGCCGGCGGGTCAGCGGTGCTGTGCCAGCCGTCCGGCGATGCGATGCTGGTCGCCGTAACCGCGATAGTCCCTCGGCGCGCGAGGCAGCGGGCCCTGGGCTTGCGCGACGAGATTCGCGATATCGTTCATCGAATGCGTTGACTCGTCGAGTATTTCGCGCAGCAATACGATCTGCTCGACGATCGCGCGGTCCGATCCGGCGAGCCGGTGCGCCGTCGCGGCCGCGCCCTCGGCCGCGAAAACGGCGTTCAGTTCCCGCAATTCACCCATGCTGTGCCGGATCAGGAGTTTGCGCGCCCACTTCGATCCGGGGCACTGTCGGCTCGAGCCCGAAGGCCAGGCGCCAGGCGAATTCCAGGTGCGCGCCCGATAGCAGCGGATCCTCGCCGGCGAATTCGCGCCAGTCGACATCGAGCGCCAACCTCAGCAGCTTGCGCGAGCTCAGCTCGCGCCGCGTAGTCCGGTCTATCGCACCCTGCGCCAGCACCTCGTCCAGCAGCGCAGGCGGGAGGTGACAGTGCTCCGCGAGCAGAACCGCGTCGTACAGGTCCTTCGCACGCGGACCGCTGTCGCGTTCGGCCAACAGCCACAGCACCTTCCACGCCAGCGACAGTCGTCGGCTCGTGGTCCGCAGTGTGACAGACCGTCCGCCTGCGCCCGATAACGGGAATTCGGTCGACACCGGCGGATCGGGCAACACCTCGTCGAATGCGAAATCGAGGCGCACGGTACCCACCTGTCCGAAGCCGTGCCAGGGCAACACCAGCCGGATCCCGCTGCCGTTGTAATACGACCAGAGCCATTCCGTTTCGACGGACCGCAGGCCGATCCGGACAGGACTGCCGGATCGGCGGGAGATATTCACGGCGTGCCACCTGATGTCGTCGATGATCTCCCGGGGGTCTTCGTGCAGCCTGTGCTGGTGGACGGTCAGCACAAAGTCCAGATCGCCCGGCTCTCTGGCCAATTCGCCGAACCACGCGCGTAACACCGCGCTGCCGCGCAGCACCAGGTATTCACTCCACGGCGATTCCGCCACCGCGGCGAGCACGTGCTCGATGGCCGACCGCCGCGCGAACCACGCGGCCTCGACGTCCGTGGGCTCGGCGAAACCCGGTGTCCGGCAGAATCTTTGGTAGCTCAATTCCCGACACGGTGTCGCAGTCATGCCGCATCCGCCTCGACTATCCAACCCGCGTCCAGCGATTCGTCTGTGTCCAGGACGACGAATTCCCTTTCCACCGAGCAAACCTCGTATGCCGAGAGGGCCACGACGAGCGCCTCCGCCCTGGCCGCCGCGGTGCGCTCGCCGACCAGGCGGCACCGCTGGGTGACAAACCGCTCCAGCCGTCCGTCGGCGCGCACGCAGCGCGCGTTCGCCGACACGGGGTCGCCTCCAGCTTCATTCTGGTCACCGCGAAGCCCGCCGCCCGCAGATCGGCCGCGGTGGCCAGGACCGAATGCCACGCGCCCGCAGCGGTTCCCGTGTATCGCCGCGTCACCATCGGCTGATCGCGCACTCGGCCGCGGGCGAGGACAATGTGGGTGAATTTCAGATCATGTTGCCCCGCATAGCGGTCCAGCGCGTCGGCGCTCGCCGGATTCGGCGCGGCGACGGTGAGGTGCGCCTCGAATTCACCCGCGAAATCCGGTGGTTCCATCTCGATCACCGGGCCATCGTGGCAGAACCCACCGACAGGCTCGCCGCCCGATTATCCGGCGGTCACACCAATCGGTGGCCGCCGTCGACGTGCAGGACCGTGCCGGTGATGAACGGGTTGTCCATGAGAGCCGTTATGGCCTGGGCGATTTCGGCCGGTTTGCCGATGCGGCCGACCGGGAGGCGGGTCGCCAGCTGTTGGTGGCGTTCGGATTTGGCCGAACCGGCGATGGTGTCCCAGATCGGGGTGTCGATCCAGCCGGGCGAGACCACGTTGACGCGGGTCGGCGCCAGTTCGACGGACAGGGCGTAGGCGAGGGATTCGAGGGCACCGTTCGCGGCGGCGACGATGCTGGAACCGGGACCGGGTCGGTAGGCCGCGATACCGGAGGTGAAGGTGAGCGAGCCCCCGGGCGCGAGGCGGGCGTGCTTGCCGAGCAGCGCCGGACCGATCAGTTTGGCGTCCAACGTCTTTCGCGCGGTTTCCGGATCCAGCTCGGTAATCGGCTGGTAGACGCCGGTGACGTCGACGGCAGTGGTCACCACGTGATCCACCACCCCCACCTCGGCGAAAACCCGCTCGATATCGGCCTCGCGGGTGATATCGGCGACGACCGTACGAACCTTGCCGGGACCACCGGCCAGCGTCCGCTCCGCGGCGGCGAGCCGGTCGGCGTTACGCGCCGCGACGGTCACCTCCGCACCGTCCGCGACCAGTGCGGAGGCCAGCGCCAACCCCATGCCCGAACTGCCGCCGAAGATGACCACCCTGCGCGCCGCATTCATATTTGCTGTCATGACTCCAGTCGACCAGCGGCCGGGCCGAGTGTCCATGTCGGAGCGTCGAATTGGCGTTAGTCAGCGGCTAACACAGCAGGTGGCAAGGCATTTCACGACAAGAGTGCCAAGCGGTAGCTCATGGGCACGCCGGGGACTGCACGTTGAAGTTCTTCAGCCCGGCGCACACCCAACTCTGGGCGACCTTCCACTTGCCGTTCTCGGCGACGAAGGTGATATCGCCGGTGTTCTCCTGGCCGTTCACGGTGAACTTGACCTGGGCGTCGAGGGTGTCGCCGAACGGCGTCACCTTCGTGACCTCCGCCTGCGCGTTGGTCTGCTTGTACGCCTCGGCGAATTTGTTCGGCAGATCCGGATCGGCCTGCGCGCCCTGCACCATGTCCAGCTTCTCCGAATTCGGCACCGCCGGGTCGAGCGCCCGCTTCAGTTCCGCGTTCAGATCGGCGGCGGTCGGCACCGGCGGCAGGTTCGGGTCCGGTTTCGCGCTCGTCGACGTCGGGGTTTTCTTCGGCGTTTCCTTCGGACTGTCGCTGCCGCACGCGGTCAGGCCGAGCGCCGCCGTCAGCGCGAGGCCCGCGACGGCGATACGTCCGGTGCTACGTAAGTTCAATTGCTTGTCCTTCATTCGATGGGCTGCGCCTGAATTCCCCCGCGCATTCGAATCGCGAAATTACCCACCGGAATTGTGCGAATGATAAGGCGACGGTTCGACGTTCGTGAGACTCAGCTCACCGACGCGTCGAGCAACCGTCCGTGCAGCGCCGAAACCACGGCCGCGACCGCCGGATTGCGGTTGGCGGACCGCCACACCGCCGCGTACCGCACCTCGAGCGGCCGGTCCAGCGGCCGCCATTGCAGCCCCGGCAGCCCGGCCACCCGGTCCGAGCTCAGCCCGACGATATCCGTCCGCATCGGCAGCACGTTCAGCATCTGGGCGTGCCCCATCGCGCTCTCGCTCAACCGGATATCCGCGCCGCGGGTGCGCAATTCGGCCAGCAGCGCGTCGTGCAATCCGACGGCCGAGTCCCTGGCGAACAGCACGAGTTCCTGCCCGTGCAGGTCGGCGGCGCCGATCTCGGCCAGCTCGGCCAGCCGGTGCCCGGTGGCCATCACGATGCCGAGTTCCTCACGGGCGACCGGGATTTGGGCGAATCGCTCGGGTAACGTCACGGGGGCGCGGACCATCGCGAGATCCACCTCGTCGTCATCGAGCAGGCGCAGCTGATCGGCGGTGGTTCCACCGGTCAGCACCATTCGAGCGCCCGGCAACCGCGCCGAAAGCAATTCACCGATCCGCGTCGGCAGCCACGGCGGTATACCGTTCAACAATCCGAAACGCAGCGTCGGAATTTCCGCGCCCGCCTCCCTGCGGGTTTCGCGGACGGCCGCGTCGGCGGCCCGCAGGATGTCGCGGCCGCTGCGCAGCAGCACCTCCCCCGCCGGGGTCAGTTCGATCCGCGGCTCCCGGGTGAGCAGCGGCCCACCCATTTCGCGCTCCAAACCTTTGATCTGCTGGCTCAACGTCGGCGTGGAAATGAACAGTCGCTGCGCGGCACGGCGAAAGTGCAATTCCTCCGCCAGCACGACGAAGTACCGCAACTGCCGCAATTCCACACCGCCGACGTTACCGGTTCTCCACCGGCGGCTCCGTCTGCGGATCGATAATCACCCCGACCTCACATGCCCCGGCCCGGATCCGTCTGACCTCACGGCCGCGACGCAACCGCTCGTCGGCTTCGATGCAGGCTCGCAGCCGAATCAGATTCTTCCCAGGCACGGTGTCACCGCCGTAGGCGCCCTCGAATTCGGGCGCAGTACGATCGGCCCGCTCGCTCGTGAGCGCGAAGTGATCGAAAAGTGATGCGCGCGAGGGGATATTGGTTCTCGGGCCGAGCCTTTCCGCCGCTGCCGGACCGTTCGATTTATGGAGATCCACGCTGTGACTTCGCCCGATAACGATGAACTGGTCGACGGCCAGCCCCCGAGCGACACGCCACCGGCCGGACCTCCGGCGGCCAGGAAGCGGTCGCGGTGGCGGATCGTCCGCCGTGTTCTCTATTTGCTGCTGGCGTTGATCGTCATCGTGCCGAGCGGAACGTTCCTGATCGTGTACGCCGCGGTCTCGGTGCCCCGACCCGGCGATCTGCGGCTCAACCAGGTCGCCGTGATCTATGCCGCCGACGGCGCATCGGTGCTGAGCAAAATCGTTCCGCCAGAAGGTAATCGGACCGATGTGACGATAGACCAGATCCCACCGCAGGTGCGCGACGCGGTGATCTCGGCCGAGGACCGGGATTTCCGCACCGATTCCGGCTTCTCGATCCCGGGTCTCGCCCGCGCGTTTCGCGACAACCTGTTCGACCGCGAAAACACCGGTGAGAGTTCGACTATCACCCAGCAGTACGTCCGCAACGCGCTCGTCGGCAACGAGCGCTCGCTCAGCCGCAAAGTGCGTGAGCTGGCGATCGCGGCGAAGATGACGGAGCAGTGGAGTAAGGACGACATCCTCACCGCTTACCTGAACACCATCTACTTCGGTCGCGGCGCATACGGTATCGCGGCCGCCGCCAAGGCCTACTTCGGCAAACCGGTGCAGGAGCTGTCCACCGAGCAGGGCGCGCTGCTTGCCGCGGTTATCCAACGGCCCTCCGGCCTGGATCCGGCGACGAATCCGGACGGCGCGACGAAACGCTGGGGCTATGTGCTCGACGAAATGGTCACCGACGGCAGCCTATCCGCGGCAGATCGGCCGAAAATGCGGTTCCCTCAGGTGATTCCGGCACCGCGGGCCAAGGCCGACGCCTCGGATCCGGAGGGGCTGATCGAAAGCCAAGTGCTGAAGGAGCTTTCGGCCGCGGGCATCGGTGAGGACCAACTGAACACCGGCGGTCTGCGGATCACCACGACCATCGATCCGAAGGCGCAGCAGGCGGCGGTCGACGCGGTCGCCAAGAGCATGCGGGGCCGATCGGAGAGATTGCGTACCGCGGTGGTCTCGGTGGATCCGCACACCGGCGCCGTACGCGCCTACTACGGCGGCGCCGACGGCCACGGCTACGACTTCGCCAACGCGCCACAACAGCCGGGATCGTCGTTCCGGATCTTCGGTCTCGCGGAGAACCTGGAGCTCGGCAAACCGCTTTCGATGATGTACGACAGCTCGCCGCTGACGGTGAACGGCATCAAGATCGACAATATTGAGGGTGAGCAGTGCGGTACCTGCACCATCGCCGAGGCGTTGAAACGGTCGCTGAACACCAGTTTCTACCGCATGGAACTCGACATGCAGGACGGTCCGCGGAAGATCGCGGATATGGCGCATAAACTCGGCATCCCGGAAACCGTTCCAGGCGTTGGCAAATCACTCACCGAGCCGGACGGCTCCGGCCCGAACAATGGCATCGTGCTCGGCCAGTACGCAGTGCGCCCGTTCGACATGGCCTCGGCCTACGCCACATTCGCGGCCTCGGGCAGGTACCACGCACCACACTTCGTGCAGAAGGTCGTCGACGCCGACGGCCAGGTGCTGCTGGACCGCGGTGCGGAGGAGGTCGGCGAGAGGCGCGTCGACGCGGCGGTCGCGGACAACGTGACCGACGCGATGAAGCCGATCGCCGCCTGGGCGGGCCGACACGACCTGGCCGATGGGCGCGTATCCGCGGCCATAACCGGCACCACCCATCTCGGCGACGCCGGTGAGACCAAGGACGCCTGGATGATCGGCTATACCCCGTCACTGTCCACCGCGGTCTGGGTCGGCAACGATCAGAACGCGGCGCTCCGAGATGCCAACGGCGACATGATCAATGGTTCGGGCCTGCCCGCCGACATCTGGAAGGCCACCATGGACGGCGCGCTACAGGGCACACCGAACGAGACCTTCCCGACTCCGCCCCCGATCGCCGGTCAGCCCGGCGTGCCGCCGTGGACGGCGCCGTACACCGCGCCACGTTAATCGGCCACCCGAGCTTTCTGACCGGCGAATTCCCGATCGTGCGGGAATCCCTCTGGCCGTTAGCGTTTCGACGGCCAACACCACGACGCCGAAGCGCTGCGACTCCGCACCGCCGACGCTACCGATTCACCACCGGAGGCCCGCCTTCGGATCGACGATCGAACGGCCGAAAGCCATGATCTCCCGGACGGCCGGATCGCCGGTCAGTGGCCCCCAAGCCTCCTATCGGTCACCCGGACAGCCGAAGCAAGCAGTGGTGCGGACAGTACGAATACCTGGATTCGTATGTACCAATCGGCCTACGCGGACAGTTTCAGTCCAATGTCGACGAAATATCGTCATCGGTGGACGAAATTGTCCGCTGAGGCCGAGCAGGGGCGACTATGCGCCCCTGCTCGTGAAATCAGTGGATTACCAACCGCGTTCGGCCAGGCGGTGCGGCTGGGCGATCTCCTCGACGTTGATGCCGACCATGGCCTCGCCGAGTCCGCGCGACACCTTGGCCAGCACGTCGGGATCGTCGTGGAAGGTGGTGGCCTTGACGATGGCGGCGGCGCGCTGCGCCGGGTTGCCCGATTTGAAGATGCCGGAGCCGACGAAGACGCCCTCGGCGCCGAGCTGCATCATCATCGCGGCGTCGGCGGGGGTGGCGATGCCGCCCGCGGTGAACAGCACCACCGGCAGCTTGCCGGTCTCGGCGACCTCGCGCACCAGTTCGTAGGGCGCCTGCAGCTCCTTGGCGGCGACGAACAGCTCGTCCTCGGGCAGCGACGACAGCTTGCGGATCTCCTGACGGATCTGGCGCATATGGGTGGTGGCGTTGGAGACGTCGCCGGTGCCCGCCTCACCCTTGGAGCGAATCATGGCCGCGCCCTCGGTGATTCGGCGCAGCGCCTCACCCAGGTTGGTGGCGCCGCAGACGAACGGCACGGTGAAGTTCCACTTGTCGATGTGGTTGGCGTAGTCGGCCGGGGTGAGCACCTCGGACTCGTCGATGTAGTCGACGCCGAGGCTCTGCAGGATCTGCGCCTCGACGAAGTGGCCGATGCGCGCCTTGGCCATCACCGGGATGGAGACGGCGCTGATGATGCCGTCGATCATGTCCGGATCGCTCATCCGGGATACGCCGCCCTGGGCGCGGATATCGGCGGGCACCCGCTCCAACGCCATGACCGCGACGGCGCCCGCGTCCTCGGCGATCTTCGCCTGCTCGGGGGTGACCACGTCCATGATCACCCCGCCCTTGAGCATCTCGGCCATACCGCGCTTGACGCGGGCGGTGCCGACGGTGTTGGTGGTCTCGGGCGTAGTCACGGCAAACTCCTGGGTCATGACGCCAATCGGGTGGCAAGATTTCGAATCGACCCAATTCTAGGCGGCGGCATCAGGCCACTTGATAGCCAGTCGGACACCACTGGCCTGGTACCCGGAGGGCCACCGCCCGCCACGGTGATCGCGATCGACCGCGGGCTGATTGTCGGCAACTCCCAGGGGCCGTGCCCTCAGATCGGGTCCACCACCAGCAGCTGCGCCCAGTACTGGGCGGCATCCGTGCCGAGGATCGGTGCCAGGAAATCGAACAGCAGATACGACATAACGTGCAACTCACTTCCGCGTAACAACCCGGTCGCGACCCTATCACGGTGGTGAAAAGCATCACATAAAAGCTGGTCGGGATGGGTGCGAACGGATGCGGTCGCGACGGTTCCGACCTGCGGCGATCCGGTAATCCATGGGCCACAACACCTTTCAAGCCACTGGTTTCTGTGTTTGGTTGCCCGATCGATTCACTCCCTAGACTCGCCAATGCCGTTCGGCGTAAGCCGAATCGAAAGCGATGAGGGGTCGGGTGACGCCGGAGGGGCTGCTGTGATGGGTAATCGGAACAAATCGACGCGGAATTGCTGCGCGGTCCGCCGCACCAGATTGGTGACACCCGATCACAGCCCGCTGCCGGAAGGCAGGCCGCACTACCGCATGGCCCAGATCGTGCAGTGGAGCACCACCCGGGGCCCGGCCCGCTGCCTGGTTCGCGGCTACCGCCCATCCAAGGGCAGCTTGCTGCTGATCGCCTCCGATCTGCGCGGCATCGCCCATGCGGCGACCGATTTCACCGACAGCTTCACCACGATGGCCGAGACCTTCCACCGCGTTTGGCGGGGCAGGCTGCTGGTGGCCCCCGAGCAGATCACCTGGCTCGCCCACTTCGGCGATCCCGCCGCGGCGCAACCGAATACCTTCACCCATGTCGAAATGCGCTGGGACGGCACCCGTTACCTGAGCGGCGCCGAACACCGGCTCACCGCGGACCAGGCGGGCGAACTGACAACGGATCTCGTGCTGGAACCGGTGCCGCAGGTGCTGGACAGCCTCCGCACCGCGGCCTGATTTCAGCGGATCGAGCGAACCTCAGGATCGGATCCGCTCGATGCCGCGGCGGCGGCCTCGGGGATCAACTGGTCCAGGTTGTACGGGTAGACGGGCTCGCCGGAGGCGTCCAATTCGACGATTTCGGCTGGCGTGCACCACTTGTGGGCGGTGATGGACCGGCTCTCCAAATAGGCGCGGTTACCGCCGTTAGGATCGCAATTCGGCACCCTGAGCGCGAAAAACAGTTCCTCCGAGCGGATCAGCTCGCCGTCGAACGGAAAGATGGCCACCCGCCGCCAGATCGGGCCGCGCAGACCGTCGGCATCGGCGCGCAAACCGGTCTCCTCACGCAGTTCGCGCACCGCCGCGTTGCGCAGGGATTCGCCGGGTTCGACGCTGCCGCCGACGGTGAACCAGAACGAGGACCCTGGCGTCTTCGGGTCGTTACCGCGCATGAGCAGCACCCGGTCGGATTCGTCGAGCAGCACCACGCGGGCCGAGGTGCGGGTGGTGTCCACCTCCAGACCGGTCGACGCGGCCGGGGTCGCCCGCTCGATGATCTCGAAATACGTTGGCAGCGGCGCGGTTCCGCCCAGGTGCAGCACGCGCACCGGCCGGCGGGTGCGCAGCGCGAGGGTGTCGCGGACGGCGTCGTTGTGGAAGCGCCGGGCGATCAGCACCCTGGCCTCGGCATCGGCGAGCTCGGCCACCAGTTGCGGCGCCAACTGTTCGATATCGACCGCGGAAAGCGCTGCGGCGAGCCGGTTTTCGGCGGTTTCCCGGTCGGCGCGGGCGGCGCGCTCGGCCCGGTCCGCCAGCCCCGAAAGCTGTTTGCCCTGCTCCCCGCCGAGTGCCATGGCCACCGAGCGGGCGACCACCGCCCGCCGGGCCAGCGCGGAATCCAATGCCTGCCAGGACAAATCGGAGCGCACATGCAGGCGGTCGAGCCGGTTCGCGGTGGAGTAGGCCCAGACACCGACGGTGATGAGCAGCGCGGCGAGCAGCGCGAGAACGAGTATCGCGGTGGCGGAGAAGGTGATCATCCGACAGCACGCACCCTGATATCGCCCACGGTGACGGTCTCGTACACCCGCAGGATCTGCTCGGCTACCACCGGCCAGTCGTACTCGCCCACCACCTGGGTGGCTGTGCGCACCAGCGCGTCCCGGCGTTCCCGGTCGGTGAGCACGGTGTGGATCGCGCGCGCCAGCGCGGCCGAATCACCCACCGGCACCAACATTCCGGCAGCGCCGTCGCGCAGCACTCGGCGGAAGGCATCCAATTCGCTTGCCACCACGGCGGTTCCGGCCGCCATGGCCTCGATCAGGATGATGCCGAAGCTTTCGCCGCCGAGATTGGGCGCAACATAGACGTCGGCGCTGCGCATGGCCGAGGCCTTCTCCGCGTCCGACACCTGCCCGAGGAACCGTAGATGCCCCGCGTACTCCCCCGCCTCCCGGCGCAACCGCTCCTCATCGCCGCGGCCGACGATCATGATCTCGATATCCGGATGCCTGCGCACCAGATCCGGCAGCGCGGCCAGCAGGATCTGCATACCCTTGCGCGGTTCGTCGTAGCGCCCGAGGAACAGCACGCCGCGGCCCGGCCGCGGATAGCCCGGCAGCATCGGCGCTCGCGCGAAGGCGGGCACGTCGACACCGTTGGGGATCTCCACCGCATCCGAGCCGAGCGCCTCGACCTGCCAGCGCCGCGCCAGCTCCGATACCGCGATCCGGCCGCTGATCTTCTCGTGATACGGCCGCAGCACCCCCTGAAATGTGCTGAGCACCAACGATTTCGTGGTGGAGGTGTGGAAGGTCGCGACGATCGGTCCCTCCGCGATCTTCAGCGCGAGCATCGACAGGCTCGGCGCATTGGGCTCGTGGATGTGCAGTACGTCGAAATCGTTGCCGTCGATCCAGCGGCGGATCCTGGTATATGCCGTCGGCCCGAACGAAAGCCGCGCCACCGAGCCGTTGTACGGGATGGCGACGGCCCGGCCCGCCGAGACCGCGAAATCGGGCAGCGGCGTGCCGTCCGAGGCGGGGGCGAGCACGCTCACCCGGTGCCCGCGTTCGATCAGCACCCGCGCCAGCTCGACCACATGTGCCTGCACCCCGCCGGGGACATCGAACGAATAGGGGCAGACCATGCCGATCTTCATGGCGCGATATCTCCCTCGCGGACACCGTCGTGCGCGACGGTGGCCTGCGCCGCGGCGATCCTGGCCAGCCGCTCGGCGGACAGATCGCTCTCCCAAAGTGGTTGCAGCATATGCCAATCCGCCGGATGCTCGGCGATATTGGCGGCGAAGCGGTCGGCCAGCGCCTGCGTCGCCGCCGCGACGCCGACCGAAACATCAATGGGCGATTCGGTTTTGAGGCCCCAGTTCTCCCGCCCGTCGTCCTCGACGATGTACCAGCCGTGCACCGGCACCAGCGCGGCGCCGGTTTCCGCGGCCAGTCTGGCCGCACCGGCGGGCATCCAGGTGCGCTCGCCGAAGAAGGTCACCGGGACCCCCTTACCCGTCAGATCGCGCTCCCCCATCAGACACACAATCTTGTTCTGCCGCAACCGATCCGCGAGCTGACCGAAGGGCGGCTGCTCACCGCCGGTGAGCGGGAACACCTCGAAGCCGAGGCTTTCCCGGTACGCCATGAACCGTTTGAACAGCGATTCCGGCCGCAGCCGCTCGGTGACCGTCGAGAAGGTGCCGTAGTGCTGTACCAGCCAGACCCCGGCCATATCCCAGTTGCCCGAATGCGGCAGGCACAGGATGACACCCCGGCCTTGCGCCAATGCGGCGTCCAGATGCTCCAGCCCGCCGACGTAGTAGTCGATCGCCGAATGATCCATCGACGGCAGCCGGAACGCCTCCCGCCAGTAGCGCGCGTACGAGCGCATGCTGGCCCGGATCAGCTCGTCGGGCACCTCGTCCGGCGTCACCCCCAGCACCCGAGATAGGTTGCGCCGCAATTGAATCGGACCACCATTGCGGACGGACCGGTCGGCGCCCCAGTCGAAGAGCCCGCGCGCCGTCCGCTCCGGCAGCGCGCGCACCATCCGCCAGCCCGCCGCATAGGCCAGATCGCTGGCCCGCTCCCCCAGGTTCACCGCGCCTCCTGCGGTTTCTGTGCCGGCGGGATCACATCTCGCGCACCGGGCGAATTACGAACCGCGAGCACCCGCTGGAATACGGTGACGATGCTCAGCACCGCCAGGATCCACATGGACACATGCACCGCGTAGGTGAGCCAATCGATTCCCCAGTAGCCGCCGATACCGGTGAATCCGGCGCCGACCAGCACGATGATCAACCGGTCCGGCCGCTCGATGATCCCGCCGTCCGCGGACAGCCCGCTGGCCTCGGCGCGCGCCTTCGCATACGAGATCACCTGCGAGGTCACCAGCACGACGAGCGTCGCGAAGGACAGCGGCCGATGGTGTTCGTGATACACCGCCCACCAAGCCAATCCGGCGAAGATCGCGCCATCGGCGACGCGATCGCAGGTGGCGTCGAGCACCGCACCGTATTTCGTGCCGCCGCCGCGCGCCCGCGCCATCGCGCCGTCGAGCATGTCGAACATGACGAACAGCCAGATCACCATGGTCCCCCAGAACAGATGTCCGGTCGGGAACAGGGTGACCGCGGCCACGATCGACGCGGTGGTGCCGATCAGCGTCATCGCATCGGGGGTGAGCCCGGTGCTCACCAGCGCTCTGCCGAGCGGCGCGGTCGCCTTGGCGAACGTCTCGCGGCCGAAGAAGCTCAGCACGGCTAGCCGACTTCCTGCTCGATCGGGCGCATCTACGTCTCCTTCCAGGCCGCCGCGAGCAGTGCGCGGGTCTCCCGCAGCAGCTGCGGCATCACCTTCGCGCCGCCGATGACCGTGATGAAGTTCGCGTCGCCGCCCCAGCGCGGCACGATGTGCTGGTGCAGATGGTCGGCGAGCGAACCGCCCGCGACGCCACCGAGATTCAGCCCGACATTGAAGCCGTGCGGGCGGGAGACCTTCTTGATCACCCGGATCGCCTGCTGGGTGAACGCCATCAGCTCGGCGGCCTCCGCGTCGGTCAGATCCTCGAGGTTCGCGACCTTGCGGTATGGCACCACCATCATGTGGCCCGGGTTGTAGGGGTACAGGTTCAGCACCGCGTACACCGATTCGCCACGCGCGATCACCAGGCCGTCCTCATCGGCCATCTTCGGGATGTCGGTGAACGGATGCCCGGTGGTGTCCTTGCGATCCGCACCGGCCGCCTCGACGATGTAGGACATCCGGTACGGCGTCCACAGTCGTTGCAGCCGATCGGGTTCGCCCGCGCCGGTGTCCACGATGGCCCCTTCCACATCGAGGTCGTCGCGAACGCTGTTGTCACTCATGCCTGCGCCTCGCCTGTCGCATCGAGCCCACCCGCCCCGTCGGCTCCGCCTCCTGCCATCCCCGAAGTCACTTTCCGCCCTTGATCTCGAATCCCTCGGCGGTCGGCGACTTGTTCTCGCGGCGTCCGACCCAGTCGACGATGGTGGCGACGGCGTCGGCGACCGGGACGCCGTTCACCTGGGTGCCGTCGCGGAACCGGAAGCTCACCGCGCCCGCGGTGACATCCCGCTCGCCCGCCAGCAGCATGAACGGCACCTTCTGCGCGGTGTTGTTGAAGATCTTCTTCTGCATCCGGTCGTCGCTGCGGTCCACCTGGGCGCGGATACCCGCCGCGGAGAGCTGCCCGATCACCGAATCCAGGTGCGGCACAAAGGTTTCCGCGACCGGAATGCCGACCACCTGCACCGGTGAGAGCCAGGCGGGGAAGGCGCCCGCGTAGTGCTCGGTGAGCACGCCGAAGAAACGTTCGATCGAACCGAACAGGGCGCGGTGGATCATCACCGGCCGCTTCTTGGTGCCGTCGGAGGCGGTGTATTCCAGCTCGAACAGTTCCGGCTCGAAGAAGTCGAGCTGGATGGTCGACATCTGCCAGTTGCGGCCGAGCGCGTCCCTGGTCTGCACGGAAATCTTCGGGCCGTAGAAGGCGGCGCCGCCCGGATCCGGAACCAGCTGCAGGCCGGAGGATTCCGCGACCTGGCGCAGCGTCTCGGTGGCCTCCTCCCACAGCTCGTCGGAGCCGACGTACTTCTTCGGGTCCTTGGTGGACAGCTCGAGGTAGTAGTCGTCGAGGCCGTAATCCTTCAGCAGATCCAGCACGAACCGCAGGATGCTGGTGAGCTCCTCGGCTACCTGCTCCTGGGTGCAGTAGATGTGCGAATCGTCCTGGGTCATGCCGCGCACCCGGGTCAGGCCGTGCACGACGCCGGACTTCTCGTAGCGGTAGACCGAGCCGAACTCGAACATCCGCAGCGGCAGCTCCCGATACGACCGGCCGCGCGAGCGGAAGATCAGGTTGTGCATCGGGCAGTTCATCGGCTTGACGTAGTAGTCCTGGCCGGGTTTGCGGACGGTGCCGTCCTCGTTGTACTCCGCGTCGAGGTGCATGGGCGGGAACATGCCGTCGGCGTACCAGTCCAGGTGCTTGGAGACCTCGAACAGGTGGCCCTTGGTGATGTGCGGAGTATTGACGAACTCGTACCCGGCCTCGATGTGCCGCTTGCGCGAGTAGTCCTCCATCTCCTTGCGGATGATTCCGCCCTTGGGATGGAACACCGGCAGGCCCGAGCCGAGCTCGTCGGGGAAGCTGAACAGGTCCAGTTCGAGACCGAGCTTGCGGTGATCACGGCGTTCGGCCTCGGCCAGCAGGTGCATGTACTGGTCCAGCGCCTCCTGCGATTCCCATGCGGTGCCGTAGACGCGCTGCAGATCCTCCCGGCTCTGATCGCCACGCCAGTACGCGGCCGAGCTGCGGGTGAGCTTGAACGCCGGAATGAATTTGGTGGTCGGGATGTGCGGCCCGCGGCACAGATCGGCCCAGATGCGTTCGCCGGTACGGGGATCCAGGTTGTCGTAGATGGTCAGCTCTTTGCCGCCGACCTCCATGACCTCCGGATCGTCGATACCGGATTTGTCGCCGATCAGCTCCAGCTTGAACGGCTCCTTCGCCAGTTCGACACGGGCGTCGTCGACCTCGACCACCCGGCGCGAAAAGCGTTGCGCGCCTTTGATGATCTTCTTCATCCTGGTTTCCAGCTTGGCCAGATCCTCCGGGGTGAACGGACGGTCCACCTGGAAGTCGTAGTAGAAGCCGTCCTTGATGAAGGGGCCGATGCCGAGCTTGGCGCCCGGAAACTCCTGCTGCACGGCCTGCGCGAGCACATGCGCGGTGGAATGCCGGATCACGTTGCGGCCGTCCGGGGTGTCCGCGGCGACCGCCTCCACCTCGACGTCGGTGTCCGGGGTCCAGGACAGGTCCTTGAGCTCACCGTCGTACCGGACCACCACGATGGTGTCCGGTCCTTTAGTAGGGAGGCCCGCCTCCCGCACCGCGGTGCCCGCCGTCGTCCCGGCTGCGACCCGGACGCGGGCGACAGGACTGTTGGCGTTCGAGGTGGTCACGGCGGCGCTCTCCTTGGCGTCTTCGTGCGGGCGGATTCCCGCGCTGTCGCGGGCGGGTGCCCGCGTGTCGTCCCCGGAGCGCGTTTTCACTCCGGCGCGACCATGCTATCGGCACGGTCTCGACCACGTGCCGATGGATCGTCGCGCACCGCGGCCCGTCGCACACGGTAACGGCTTTCCCGCACGAAGGCGCAGCGTGCGCGGCGTGTTCCCGGGCGGCTCAGCCCTGTGCGGCCAGTTCGGCGAGCAACGTTTCGCGTTCCGCCGCAGCGCGTTTCGGGCAACTGGTGCACATATCGCAGCCCGGCACCTCGAAGACCAGGCAGCAGGAGATGCGTTTGACGAAGGTGCGCCCGCCGATTTCGACGAAGCGCGGCACCGGGAGTTTCCCGCCGACGGCCGCGGCCAGCCGGGCGCCCGCCTCGGGCGAACCGGCGTCCAGCGCGCGATTGCCGATGGCGTCGGCCGCGATCGCCCACAGCGCGGGCACACCGGCGCCGGACACCGCGGCGACGGCCGGGATCACCGCGGCGAGGGTTTCCCGCAGCGCCGCGGCGGCCACGGCGTGAAACGATTCGGGCACAGCCGCTTCGGATGCGGCGGGTTCGCCCGGCACATGGACCCGATCGATTCCGCCGTCGGGCCGCACCTCGCAGTCCAGTCGACTCAGCTCGGGCACCGGCGCGACGCCGTCGGTCGCGTAGGCCGCCGCCAGCTGTTCGACCAGCGCCGATGCCACCATGCACCACCACAGCGTCCCCGCGATCCGCGGTGCGGCGGTACCCCACGACTCGCCCATTTCCGCGATCCGCGCGGTCAACCACTCCGGCTGGGTGAGCATCCGTCCGGGGACGGTGTGCATCTCGACTGGGGACTGCATAACCATTGCCATCCGACTCCGATCCAGCGCCGATCTCGGGATTTCCCTATTACCTATGGTGTCGCGTTACCCGCGTCGCCGCACGGACGCCGATCACCGCCCGCCATTTTCGGCGGACCCGATTCGGAACACGCTGCCGCACAAGGGGATTCGCGTTCCGACTGATAGCTTCACCCGACCGGCCGACTCAGCGACACGCCGTAATCCGGTTAGGCGAGGCTTAGCGTAGATCGCTCCACCTCCGCGCACCAGAGGGCACGCCCGAAATCAGCGCCGAAGGGAGGCGACGATCGTGTCGCCAACGAGTGATCGGCACGCTGGTTTGCGGTTGCGTCGCTACGACGACTGGATTGCCCCAGATAGGCGCGGGGCGCGTTGGCATACGGCGGTTGCGGTTTCGCACCAAGGCCCTGTCCCTGTCGCGTCTCCACGGCCGTTGACGGCGTGTCGCGACTTGGCCGAAGCTGCCGCACCCCGTGTTCGAACCGCACATTCGATACAAACTGGGTTCGGTTCGAACACGGGGTGCGGTAGCTCCCCAACCGGGGCGGAAACCCGCCCGGTCGGCGACCGGGCGGGTTTCGTTGTGGCTCAGACGAGTTCGGCGCTTCGGGGCTCGGTGTCCTCGATGCTAGCCAATCCGTCCTCGGTCACCTCGATGACCCTCGCGCCGGCGATATCGAAGAACAGGCCGGTCACGGTCACGCCGCGCTCGGCCATCGCCTTGCGGACGGCGGGGTGCCGGTGCAGGGTCTGCACCTGCACCGCGACGTTCACCATGCTGAGCTGATCCACCTCGCCGAAACCGGCGGCGGCCGCGGCGCGCGCGACGGGGTGGCCCGCGTGGAAGCGGATCAGGCTCGGGCGGGCGTGGGCCAGCCAGGTGTCGATACCCGCGCCGGCGGCCGCGCCGGAATGGACCGCCGCCATCGCGCCGCAGGACGAGTGCCCGCACACCACGATCGTTCGGACGCTCAACTTCTCCAGCGCGAAGAGCAGCGCGGATTCCACCGATGCGTCACCGTGTTCGGGCACCAGGTTGCCGATGTTGCGGACGGTGAACAGATCGCCGGGGCCGCTGTTGGTGATGACGTTCGGCACCACCCGGGAGTCCGAGCAGGTGAGGAAGAAGGAATCCGGATCCTGCCGGTCGCGCAGTTCGTCGAGGTGCGGGCGCACAACGTGGGCATGATTGCGGTTGAAGTGCGCGATGCCCGCGGCTATCGGATTGTCGTTCGGCACGTCGCGCCGCCACGGGCCGAGGACCTCGTCCCAGATCGCCCGCCCGAATCCGCGCTTGGGCGGCCCGGCCACCGCGTGCGCCATCCGCGCACTGCCCATCTCCACGAATTCGACTCGGCCGCCGCCGCTTTCCTGCTGGTGCTGCCACACCTCGATGGCCTCGAACGCGGCATGGTCGAGGAAGTCGACGGTCATTTCGACGGTGACATCCGCACCGGCCGGGACCTTCGCCAGTTCCGCGGACAGCTTCGGCAGCGCGAGGAAGGTGCACGAGCCGTCGATGCGGACCAGCCAGCGCCCGGTGCCCGGCACCTCATACGCCTCGATGAGTACCCGCACAACTCGCCACAGCAGCAGGCCGAAGGCCAGCGCCAGGCCGATGAGCACACCCTCGAGCAGGTTCAGGAAGACGACGCCGAGCACGGTGACCGTGTAGACCAGCAGGTCACCGGTGCGCCGCGCCAGCTTGATATGCGCGAGCTTCACCAACTGGGTGCCGATGACGATCAACAGGCCGGCCAGCGCCGCCTTCGGAATCTGCTGCACCACGCCGGCCAGCGCGACGGAGAACAGCAGGATCCAGCAGCCGTGCATGATCGCGGAGGCGCGGCTGCGCGCACCCGCCTGCACGTTGGTGGCGCTGCGCACGATCACGCCCGTCACCGGCAGGCCGCCGAGCAGGCCGGACAGCACGTTGGCCGAACCCTGGCCGATCAGCTCCCGGTCGAAATCGGTGCGGGCGCCGGTGTGCATCTTGTCGACGGCGACGGCCGATAGTAGAGACTCCACGGAGGCGATGAGCGCGATGGTGAGCACCGTCAGCGCGACGGCGGACCAGTTGCCGCTGGGCAGATTCGGCAGCTGGATGGCGTCGAACAGCGAGCCGTTCAACGCGATTCGCTCCGCTCCGGTCGAAAATACGAGGGAGAGAATGGTTCCGGCGAGTACCGCGACCAAAGGCCCTGGCACGATTCGCACCTTGGGCGGCAGGTAGCGCCAGCCGAGCATGACGGCGATGACGACCGCGCCGATGAAGGCGTCGCCGCCGTGCAGGTTCAGCAACTGCCCCGGCAGCTCGGTGAGGTTCTCGAGCGCGCTGCTGTGCGACGATCCGCCGAGCAGGACGTGAATCTGCTGCAGCGCGATGGTGATACCGATACCGGCCAGCATCGCGTGCACCACGACGGGCGCGACCGCCAGCGCGGCGCGGGCGATCCGGCTGAGCCCGAACAGGATCTGCAGCACACCGGCCGCGACGACGATGAAAGAGGTGACCCGCCAACCGAATTGGTTGATCGATTCGGCGACCACTACGGTGAGACCCGCCGCGGGCCCGCTGACCTGCAGCGGTGATCCGCCGAGCGAGCCTGCGACGATGCCGCCGATCACGGCGGCGATGAGTCCGGCGGCGACCGGCGCGCCGGAGGCGACGGCGATGCCGAGGGACAGCGGCAGCGCGACCAGGAATACCACGATCGATGCGGGAAGATCGTGGCGCAGAATGGAATTCAACACCGAATTGCCCGTGGACGGCGAGCGGTGCAGTCCCCCGGGTGAGCGAGCATCGGTGCCTGGTGGGGCGGCATCGTGCTGGATGGCCATGACTTCTCCTTCGCCGACTCGGCGGTGCGCCGAGGTCGGTTGACGATCAATGTCCTGCAGGGCAATGGACCGCGAACCGGCATCTCGCGGTGAAGCAGCTCTCGACACGGCGACGGGTCGAGATTTAAACCTCGGCCAGGCTAATGGTAAAGACTTAGCAAAGGCTGAGGGTTCAATGGTGCCCGCAGGAACGGGTCTCGCACCAGGTGAACCGCATCACAAATCGCGCGGTCACCGCATGTTGGACGTCAGACCGGTTCGGCGGCGACCCGGTCACCCATATCGTCGAAGTCGGCTATCCCATCGATCGTCACCTCGATCACCCTTGCGGTGGCGAGGTCGAAGAACAGGCCGGATACCGCGACCCCGCGGTCCTCGATTCCGCGCCGCACGGCCGGATGCCGGTGCAGCGTCTCCAGCTGCAGCGCGACGTTCACCATGGCCAGCTGGTCGACCTCCGGGAAGCCCGCGGCGGCCGCGGCGGCCGCCACCGGATGACCCGACCGGAACCGCGCCAGGCTCGGCCGCGCATGGGCCAGCCAATCCCCCAACCCCGGCCCGGCCTGCACCCCTCGATACAGCGCGTCCATGGCGCCGCAGCTGGAATGCCCGCAGACCACGACGGCGCGCACGTCCAACTTCTCCAGCGCGTAGATGAGCCCGGCCTCCACCGAGGAGTCGGTGCCGTCCACCGGCACCAGATTGCCGACGTTGCGGACGGTGAACAGATCGCCGGGGCCGCTGTTGGTGATGACGTTCGGGACGATCCTGGCATCGGCACAGGTCAGGAAGAAGGTATCGGCGTCGGGGCGGTGGCGCAGCCCGTCCAGATGCGGCCGCATGAGATGCGCGTGCCCGCGGTGGTACGCGGCGATGCCCGCGACGATCGGATCCACCCGGTTACCGTTGCGCCGCCACGGCCCGAGCAGCTCGTCCAGCACCTTGCGGGCGTGCGCGCGCTGCGGCGGCCCGGATAGCGCACCCGCCATCCGCGCCGCGCCGATCTCTACGAAATCGACTGTGGTGCCGTCTGATTGGCGGTCGTGCGCCCAGTCGGTGATCAGTTCGCAGGCGGCGTGGTCGAGGAAGTCGACGGTCATCTCTACAGTGACGTCCGCACCGGCGGGGACCTTGGCGAGTTCGGCGCTCAGCTTGGGCAGCGCGAGGAAGGTGCAGGTGCCATCGATGGTCACCACCCAGCGGCGGGCGCTGGCGACGGGTTCGGCGATGATCGTCACCCGCACCACCCGCCACAGCAGCAGCGCGAAGGCGAGTACGAGTCCGATCACCATGCCCGCCAACAGATTCAGGAATACGACGCCGAATACGGTCGTCAGGTAGACGTAGAGGTCGCCGGTGCGGCGGGCCAGCCGGATATGCGCCAGTTTGATCAGCTGCACCCCGATCAGGATGAGCAGTCCGGCCAGCGCGGCCTTCGGAATCCGTTGCACCGCACCGGCGAACGCGATCGCGAACAGTAGGATCCACACGCCGTGCATGACGGTGGCGGCCCTGGATCGCGCGCCCGCGTTGGCATTGGTGATGCTGCGCACGATCACCGCCGCCACCGGCAACCCACCCAGCAGCCCGGACGTCACGTTCGCCGCGCCCTGCCCGATCAGTTCGCGGTCCAGGTTGGTGCGGCGGCCCGGCGCGAGTTTGTCGACGGCGACCGCCGAGAGCAGCGACTCCACGCTGGCGATGAGCGCGATCGTCACCACGGTGAGCGCGACGGCGAGCCAGCTCCCGGACGGGAGCGCGGGCGGACCGACCGCATCCAACAGCGATCCGTCGAGTACCAGATGTTCGACGCGGGTCGGCAGCAGCGGCGCGAGCAGCGTCGCCACCACCACGGCCACCAGCGGACCCGGCACCGCCCGCAGCCTGCGGGGCACGAATTTCCATCCGATGAGGATGGCGATCACCACCAGCCCGATGCACAGATCGCCGCCGTGCACCGACATCAGCTGATGCGGCAGCTGGCTCAGGCTGGCCGCCGCGCTGCTCAGCGAGGTGCCGCCGAGCAGAACGTGCACCTGCTGCAGCGCGATGAGCACGCCGATCCCGGCCAGCATCGCGTGCACCACCACCGGCGCGATGGCCAGCGTCCCGCGCGCGATCCGGCTCAACCCGAAGCCGATCTGCACCAGGCCCGCCAGCACTGTAATGAAACACGTTGCCGCCCAGCCGAATTGCTGCACGCTCCCGGCGACCACCACCGTCAGGCTCGCGGTCGGGCCGCTGACCTGCACCGCGGATCCGCCGAGCAATCCGGCGACCACCCCGCCGATCGCGGCGGCGATCAGCCCGGCCGCGACGGGCGCGCCGGAGGCCAGCGCCACGCCGAGCGAAAGTGGAAGGGCGACAAGGAATACCACGATCGAGGCGGGCAGATCACCGCGGCCTATCGCGCGGATGCGGGCGAGCGGATGCGACGTCGGTGGTGCGGAATCGGTGTCGAACATATTTCTCCTTCGCCGGATCGTCGATCCGGTAACCGGTGGAACATGTACTGGCATCGAAAGCGAGCGGCGGAGGCGCCGGGGCTGATAGTAAAGACTTCGCAAAGCATACGGAAAGGTTTGCAGAATTTGACGCCATCACCGCTATTAAAATGTGACCTACCTCACAATTAATGGCGCGGTTGAGCGCTCCGCACAAACGCCGATCGAGACGATGCGCGGGCCGTCGAACGCGTCGAGGCACTGGAGCCGAGAGCCTTTCACGCTCGACTCCTACGGGCACTACAGACCGGGACACGACCCATCCATTCGCCGCTACATCGCCCCGCTGCATTTCGCGGGCTCCGAATCGGATCCCGACCTGCCGGGGGATCGAGGGCGCGGTGCACAGCGGTTATCGCGCCGCAGCGGAGATCGCGCGCGCTGTAGCCGGGCATCCGGGCGGCTACTGCTGCGAAATATCGTTCGACTGAAGGTCCTTGGACGCCTCGCGCAGTACCGCCGTCGCCTTGGCGAAGTAGTCGAACAGGACCGCGAGTTCCGCCGGGTCGTAGTCGGCGAAGACGCGCCCCATCTTCTGTTGCAGCGGCGCGAGAGCGGCGGCGAAATCCATTCCGTGTTCGTCGCTGGGCTCGATGACCACTTTTCGGCGATCGACGCCATCGCGGACGCGCTTGACGCATCCGGCTTGTTCGAGCCGATCGATCAGGCGGGTGGTGGCGCCGGTGCTCAGGCCGATCTCGATCGCCAATTCACCCGCGGTCATCGAACCGGCGAGCGAGATCAGGTTCAGCGCCGCGAAATCGGTGGCCCCCAGTCCAAGCGTGCGCGGCATGGTCACACCCATGACGCCCTGCGCCGTCAGGTATCGGCGATAGATCGACTCGCCCTGTCGGAGCAGTGCCAGTTGCTCTCGGGAGAGGCCCGGGGGCAAAGCGCGCGAGAGCGAGCGTTCGCCACCCGTTGACGCCGCCGGGCCGTCGTGGCAATCTTTAGTTGCATCCATGCAGATATTTCTCCAATGCAGATACTTACTCCATGCAAGGAAGCATACTCCGGGACGCGATCGATCACGCGGACCAATCGCGCGGTCAGCGGCCTCGAACAACGACAAGGAATGCCAATGAATGGGAACGTCGTGATCATCGGCGCGGGCATCGCCGGCCTCACCACCGCGATCGGACTGCGCCGCGCGGGTATCGATGCCGAGGTGCACGAGGCGCGCGATCGCCCTACGGCCGAAGACAATTCGCTCGCCATCGCCGCCAACGGCCTGCGGGCGCTCGGACATCTCGACTGCATCGAACCGGTGCTCGAACGCGGCTTCCTGGTCTCCAGGATGAGCGTCTGGAGCGGACGCGGAAAACGGCTCGGCACAATACCGTTCGCCGGTTCGGAATACGGCGATCTCGCCGGGTTGGCCATCAGCCGAACGCCGCTGATCGAGGCACTGACCGAACGGGCACGCGACCTCGGCGCAACTATCACCTACGGCCGACGGTTGGTCGACGCCGAACCAGGGGCCGACGGTGTGCTGACGCGATTCGACGATGGCAGCACGGCCACCGGGACCACACTGATCGGCGCAGACGGCGAATACTCCCGGATACGGCGCATCATCGACCCCGATGCACCCGCCCCGCGCTACGCGGGCTTGGTCGAATGCGGCGGATACACCGATGCGGCAATGGATCTCCCATCGAACGAGATCACCATGATCTTCGGGCGGCGCGCCTTCTTCGGCTGCGGTCGCGGCCCCGGAGGCAGAACATGGTGGTTCGCCAATGTGCCGACCACCCCTGAACCATCCAGAGAAGAACTGCGCTCGCTGTCATCGGACGCGTGGAAGCGGCGATTGCTGGAGCTGTTCGCCGACGACGCGGGCCCGGCCCGATCCATCATCGAAGCGACCGAGGGTCCGCTGCGGCCGCGGGTCAGCCGTCTCCTCCCACCGGCGCCAGTGTGGCACCGGGATCGCATGATGATCATCGGCGACGCCGCGCACTGCGCATCGCCCAACTCGGGACAGGGCGCTTCGATGGCGATCGAGGACGCGGTGGTCCTGTCCGGACATCTGCGCGCATCCGACTCCGTCGAGGCCGCCTTCCGCGGCTACGAAAACGCGCGGCGAGACAGGGTCGACCGCGTCGTCCGGTACGGCGCGCGCAGCGCACGATCCAAGGCGCTCGGCCCGATCGCCCGCGTGGCCGCGGATGCGCTGATGCCGTTCGTGTTCCGGCGCATCGCCACCCACCGAACGCTCGACTGGCTCTACGACTACGACGCGGCGTCCGGACTGCCGACGCCGGTGTGATCCGAGGCGCGGTCTACTGGGGTGAGCCGGATAGGCTCGAATTCGCCTGTGCGGCAAACGAATTGGCTACGACGATGCCCCGGCGGCGCAGTGCCGGTTTCGACCCGCCGGGTCAGCGGCACAGTCCCGGCTCCGGGCCACCGGGTCAGCGGCACAGTCCCGGCTCCGGGCCACCGGGTCAGCGGCACAGTCCCGGCTCCGGGCCACCGGGTCAGCGGCGCGGGGTGGCCGTCACGGTGACCCACGGGTGAACGAAACGGATTCGACCGTCCGGCAGGCGTGACGGTGCCAATCCTGTTGCGGGGCCGCCGTCGAGCTCCTGTTCGAGTCGCGAGCGGATTCGCGCCCGGACCTCCTCCGGCGTCCGCGAACGTTCGAGCCAGTCGTCGAGGTCGAGGTCGAAATCCGCAGCGGCCTGCGAAACCACCTCGGCCCCTGACTCATCGACAAGCGCGAGTATCTCCTCGCGAGTCAGCGTCCGGTTGTGGCTGGGGTCGCGCAACCGCTCCAGCCTGTTCGCTTCCGCCTGCTCCGCGGCCGAGACGTACATATCGGTGATGCCGATCCGGCCGTCCGGCCTGGTCACCCGGATCATTTCGCGGACCATCGCCGCGGGATCGGCGACCTGGTGCAGCGCCAGACGGCAGACCACCAGATCGAACTGCCGGTCCAGCCACGGCAATCGGGTGGCGTCACCCACCGCGAAGGTGATGTTCCGCAGACCGGCCCCTTCGGCCAGCCGCTGACCCTGGAGCAGCATCTCCGGAGTCAGATCGATGGCGCTGACATGCGAAACCAGCGGCGCCAGCGCACGACCCAGATGCGCAGCACCCGCGGCGACATCCAGCGCAATGTCATCGCGACGGGGTGCCAATTGCTCGATGATCCAATCCAGACCGCGGACAGCGAATCCGGCATTGTCGAAAGTCGTTGCCTGCAAACGGAACTGCTCACGAACCCGATCATCATGTGCGGTCGCCACCAGTCCAGTGTTACACCGAGCGCCGATGCGGAAACCCATAGCACAGAGCTGATCATGCGAAGCCGGTCACATTTGTGTTGTGCCCGGCACGTGGCTGCCGATAGCCGAGTGACAGCAGGTGGAGCTCTCGGAGAGGCGGCGGTACATGGCGGGTCGGCATCGCGCGGTGCGCAAGCACGGCAAGTTCTTACGTGGACTACCGGTTGCGGTGATATTGCCCGCCGCCGTCACCATATGCGATTCGGCTACGGTGCAGGCCGCGCCCACAGGGCTGGTCGAATCGATGACGGAGGCCGCGACACCCACCGACCTCGATAGTGCACCAGCGGCGGTCGGCTTCGTTCCCGGTTCGGCGGTTTCGAATCCCGCCGTCGATTACGTTGCGGCACAACCAACTGTGCCGACCGAGCCGGTCGAACATATTGCCGCACGGCATGATGCGATTACCCACTCCGTCCAACAGCCTGCGACCCAACCGATCCAGCCGGTGGCCCGCGCGACCCCGATCGCGAGCCCGGTCGAGAACGCCACCTTCATCGGTTCGGCGGCGGGCCAGCTGATCGGCGGTGTCACCGGAGCCGTGCTCGGCGGCGCCGCGGGCGGCGCGCTCGGCACCGCGCTCGCCGTGCCGACGGTCGGGGCGGCGGTGCCGATCGGTGTCGTCGGCGGCGGCGTGGTCGGTGGAGTGGTCGGAACCTATGCCGGGTACTACGCCGGATCATTCCTCGGTTCGGCGATCGGCGAGCAAGCCCCACAGATCATCCCGAATGTCCTCCCGTAGCCTGTAGCGCCGCCCGCCCAGCCGCAGGGTCCGCCGCCCGTCGAAGGCGGCCCGTGCACCTCGCCCGGCGTCCCGGGCGAGGGTACGTGGGTCCATCTCGAGGGCGGGAACGCTCAGCACTACGGCACCGAATGGATGTGCCGCTACTGACCGCGCCAACCGGCCGGGTCGACCCCGCCCGGGATCGGCCCGGCCGGTGAGTACGGCTCGCGGGTGAAGATGAAGCTGACCAGCTCGAGGTGGTCGACCGCGCCGTCCGTGCCACGCACCACCCGCAGCCGTTCACCCGCGTAGTAGCCGTCGAGACCGATCCAGGTGTCGTCACCTTCGGGACGGAACCGGGAGGTTCGCCCGCCGTGCGCGAGCGCCTTCAACTCCAACCGGCCGTCGGCCAGCAGATGCAGCGCGATGGACGCCGAACCCCAGTACCAGGTGCCGGTGAGCGCGAGCAGCGCCGGATCGACCGATTCGGCGGGCAGCCATTCCTCGGGTATCGACGGTTCGTGCTCGGCCAGGATGTCCAGCATGGCCAGATGCAGTTGGCCGCGAATACCGCCGTAGGTGGTGTTGGACAGGAACAGCACCCCGGTGCGGTCGGCCGGATCGGCCCAGACCATGGCGATGAAACCGGGCATGGCCCCACCGTGCCCAAGCAGCCTGCGGCCGTTGTGCCTGCGCAGTTGGACGCCGAGCCCGTGGCCGTCGACCCACTCGTCCCCGTCGAGGACGGCCGCGGGCTCACGCATCTCGGCCCAGGTGTCCGCGGACAACACCTGACCGGTGTCACCGGCGAAGAAGGCGGTCCAGCGGGCCATATCGTCGGCAGTGGACCAGAGTTGGCCCGCCGCACCCATCGCGCCGTGATCGTATGCGGGCTCGGGCAGCACCACATCCGCCCACGGATGCACCGCCCAACCGGTGGCGTGCGGGGCGACCGGCGCGAGGGTGGTGCGGCCCATGCCCAGCGGCTCGAGCACCTCGGCGCGCACGGCATCGAACCAGCTCATCCCGCGTAGTCGGGCGATCAGCTCACCGAGCGCCGCGTAGCCGACGTTGCTGTAGTGGTATCGACTGCCCGCGCGATGCAGCACGGCCTCGCCGTCCATACCGGCGGCCAGTTCGGCCCAGTCGCCGCCCTCGGTGCGCTCCCACCAGTCACCCGGCGATTCCGCGCGCACACCGGACGTATGCGAAAGCAGTTGGGCGATCGTCCGATCCCCCATCGGCGATCCGGGCACATGCCGGTCCAGCGGGTCGGACAGGTCCAGCCTGCCCTCGTCGCGCAGGCGCAGCACCACCGTGGCCACCAAGGATTTGGTGATCGACCCGATTCGGTACTGCGTATCGGTGGTCGGCCGCGCCTGCTCGGCCCAGCCCGCCGCCCGGCCGCGCGCATCCCACCAGGCCAGCTCGCCGTCCCGGACCACCGCGGCGATCAGCGAGGGCACCCGGTACTCCGCCTGCTCCATCGCGAGTCGGCGCGTCAGTGCCCGCTCGGTCGTCGGCAACAGCACCTTTCCTGGCATATGACACCTTCTTCATCGATCGACAGTGGGGTATGCCAGCACCATTCTGTGCGGTCGTCCGATTCGCTTCGCCGCCGCACCGGGCTATGTGCCGATACCGCCGCCGCTTTCAGAGGACCGCCACGGGGGCGACCGGCGAACCTGTCCCTCCGACAACGGATTCCGGCGTGGCGGACAAGCGAACCTGGACGTCGCCGAATTGCTCTGCGGCCGTTGGATCTTCGGGAACGACGGCGTGGTCGCCCGCAAGCCGGTCGGTGCCGCGCGCCGCGGCCACGTCCAACAGCACGCCCCTGGACACGATGCGCCGCACCTTCTCGATACCGCTGACGGTGGCTCCGAGATGAGCCGTGACGCTCTCGGCCGGGCGACCGTTGTAGACGCGACCGCCGTAGGAGACGTGAGTCAGTACCGGCGGATCAGTCGTGCCAGCCGTTGCTCTGGAGTATCGACTCCCACGATCCCCCGGCCAGCTCCGGATGACGTTCCCGCAGAATCACATTCGCCAGTGAGGCCGGGGTGGCCTTCTGCGGTTTGGCGACGGCCTGCAGTTCGACGGAGCGGGTCAGCGCGCGGCTGCCGCCCAGTCGCGGATATGCGGCGTGCACGAGGTCGGCGTACCCGGCGGGCAGATCGGCCGGACTGCCGCCGATATCGATTCCGATGCCCGCCACCGCGATCCAGCTCTCCGGCGGGCGCCGCCGCCGGTAGACCGGGGAATCGGTGAATCCCGAGGTGTGCGCCGCGATGCTGTCCCAAACGATGTCGACCCGCGAATCGGTTATTCCGTTGTCCTCCAGGAACTTCGCCGCGAAATCCGCCCCATCGATCTCGAATCGCTGATCGCCGTTCGCCTGTTCGGACAGGCCGACGTCGTGCAGCGCGCAGATGAGGAACATCAATTCCTCGTCGTAATCACGGCCGGGCAGCGGACCCTGCTGTCCCGCGGCCGCCCGGCCGAAGAGAAATCCGCGCACGCTGTGATTGCGCAGGTGCGGTTCGAGGGTGTTGTCGATGAGCCTGCGGCTGCTGTCGGCGAGCGGGGTGGACGGCAGCGACAGCCCGGGATCCGGCTGCGCGTGCGCCCGCGCTCCGGCGAGCGCGGCGGCGGTCACCGCGAGCCCGGCGCCGAGCGCCGCACGTCTGGGGAAGGTCATTGTGCTGTTCCTTTCTTGAATTTTATTGGGCCACAATGGTTATCGGGCACCGGGCCGTACGATCATGAGCACGACGACCACCGCCCACAGCAGGTTGTAGACGCCGGCGAGCATGCTCAATGTCCGCAGTCGCCGGGCATCGGCGAGCCGGTCGAGCACCTCCCGCTGGATCGGGTGGATGAGGATGACCAGCAACCCCGCGGCGATCCCGGTCAGCGCCATGGCCACGGTGATCCACACCTCGCCGAGACGATGCTGTACGGCGGCGAGCGCGATTCCGGCGATCGGCACGATCACACCCGGAGCGATATAGGCGCCGGTGATCCGGTGCAGTGCGACGGCTACCGCGCGGCTGCGTTCCGGAGAAGCGGACTCCGCCGAGTCGGCGGCGATCGGGGCGTAGCGGGTGAACAGGCTCGTCGCGATCGCCGAGCCGCCGATGAAAACGATGCCCGCGAGGACGTGCACGGACAGCAGGAGGTGCTGCATTGCGAAACTCCCTCAACCTTCAGATTGTCTGAAGCCTACGCCCAAGGTTTCAGCCAGTCTGAAGGTTGTGGTTCAGATCACGCGCCGGCGAAGGCGGCGAGAATCGCGGCGCCCAACTTTCGCTGGATCGGATCGGCGTCCGCGCCGAACAAGCGCTCGTCGACGGTCGACACCGCGTCTTGCGCGGCCCGCAACAGGCGCCGCCCCGCCGGCGTGAGCTCGATCGCCGACGCCGCACCCGCCCTGGCCGTGCGGTCGCGGACGAAACCGGCCCGGGCCAGGGCCTTCACCGCCGTGTGCACACTCTGCACGGTGATCCCCGACATGCGGGCGAGATCGCTGAACGACGCCCCCGGCACGCCGCTGATATGCCCCAACAGGCCGAGTCGCGCCACGGTCAGATCGAGCGGGGCCAGCGCCGCGCCGAGTTCGGCCTCGACCCGGCGCGCCAACGTCAACACGATGATCGACGGGCTGGTCACGGGCGGCACGGTGTTGTCGGTGGTCACCGAAAGAGTTTCCCCTAGAAACCCGCCGCGCCAGGTCAGCTCAGGGCCGTCGACAGATACACCATCGACCCGAGATGCGCCGCACCCGCGATCACGGAACCGGCAACCTGGCCGGGTATCCGCCGATACAGCCCGATCAGCGCGTCCCCGACCTGACATGCGCCCGCGACGGCGAGCAGCGCGATCCAGGTTTCATCCCTGGCCGAAACGAATGCCAGCGCCAGCACGGCGACCCCGACCGGAATCGCGCGGACGGCGTACATGGCGGCGTAATAACGCGTCGAGGCCACCACCTCCGACCGGGCCAGCGCGGCGGGCGCGACGACGCCGACAACCGCGAACCCCACGGTGACCACCGCGACGACCGCATTCAACGCGGCGAGCCAGACCGTCATCACGAACCCACCATTCACTCGAGAATCGTTCTGCACTGAATTGTTATGTGCGATACTATCTGAGTCGTGAATCGTGTCAACGGTGCGGATCTGCTCGGCTCACTCAGCTTCCGGCTCGGCGTGGTCGGCACGCGGATAACCCAGACGTTCGGCGCCCGAATCGAGGCGCTCGGCCTGACCCACAAACAGGTCGGCGTGCTGGCCGTCGTCGACGCCGGCCCGGCCCGATCACAGCGCGAGGTGGCCGATGCGCTCGGCGTTGCTCCGAGCCTCGTCGTCACCCTCGTCGATCGCCTCGTCGCGATGGACGCACTCGTCCGCATCCAGGACCCCACCGACCGCCGCGTATACACCCTCGAACTGACCCCCCGGGGCCACGACCTACTCGCCCGCTGCGTCGAGATCGTCCACGACCTCGACCGCGACCTGCGAACCGCCCTCGACCACGACCACACCGCCGCGATCGACACGGCCCTGACCCACTTCCTGACCAGGATCCAGCCCTGATGAGCGCTGTCGGCGAAGTCATCCTCAGGACCACGCATGGCCACAGCGAAGGCGGGGTCCGCCGAATGGGCGCAGTCGGCGACGCCGTCCAACTGACCCGCACAGCCGGAGCGAAGACGGAAGTACGCCGAATGGGCGCTGTCGGCGAAGCCGTCCGCAGACCCGCGCACGGCCGGAGCGAAGGCGGAGGTACGCCTAGGAAGCCACGCCGGAATCGCGGGCGGGGAGCATGGCCGAGGCGGCGACCATGACCAGCGTCATGATCGCGACGCCGACGAAGACCAGGTGTACCGCCGAGGTCAGGGCGGTGGGGGCCGGGTGGTCGGGGTCGGGGAGGTGGGCGTTGACCAGTGCGCCGAATACCGCGACGCCCACCGCGCTACCGAGGTTGCGGGCGAACATATTGGTGGAGGTCACCACGCCGCGCTCGGACCATTCGGCGCTGGACTGCGCGGCGATCAGCGTCGGCGTCGCCATGAGGCCCATGCCCATGCCGACGACGAAGCAGCCCGCCGCAACCTCGGGCAGCGTTGAACCCTTGCCCACCAACAGCAGTGCGGCCGCACCCAGGGCGGCGAGCGTGCTGCCGATCAGCGCGGTTCGGCGAAAACCTATGCGCAGGTAGACCTTTCCCGCCTGTGACGCGGACAGCGGCCAGCCGAGCGTGAGCGTGCCCGAGGTCAGACCGGCGATCAGCGCCCCGCTGCCCAGCACGCCCTGGGCGAAGGTCGGCACATAGGAGGTGAGCCCGAGCAGCACCGCGCCGACCAACAGCGACACCAGACTGCTCGCGACGACGATGCGGCGGGTGAAAATCCACAGCGGCAGAATCGGATTCGCGGCCTGCCGCTCCACCCAGCCGAATATCGCGAGCACGGCGGCGCCGCCGACGCACAGCGCGATACCGGTCGGCGAATTCCACGCCCACGCCTGCCCGCCCTCCAGCAGCGCCAGCATGAGCGCGCCCGCGCCTACCGTCAGCAGCGCGGCGCCGAGATAGTCGATCCGGTGCCGCTGCCGGGGCGCGCTTTCGGTGAACTGCCGCACGATCATCCACGCCGCCACCGCCGCCAGCGGCAGGTTCACCAGGAAAATCCAACGCCAGCCGACGTATTCGGACAGCACACCGCCGAGCAGCGGGCCGAGCACCGAGGAGGCGGCCCATACGCTCGCCAGGTACGCCTGCACCTTGGCCCGCTCCCGCACCGTGTAGATATCACCGGCGATGGTCATCGACATGGGGCTCACCGCGCCCGCGCCGATGCCCTGCACGGCACGAAAACCGATGAGCGCCACCATATTCGTGGCTAAACCGCACAGCATCGATCCGAGCGCGAATATCGCGATGCCGAACAGCATCACCGGCTTTCGCCCGAGCATATCCGCGAGCTTGCCGTAGATCGGCACGGTCACCGCCTGCGCCAGCAGGTAGATGCTGAAAAGCCAAGGGAATTGCGCGAAGCCGCCCAACTGGGTGGTGATCGTCGGCACCGCGGTGGCGATGATGGTCGAATCCAGCGCCACCAGCGAGTTCGCCAGCATGATGGCCGCCAGGATCGGTCCGCGTTCGGAGCGCAGGCCGACCGATATGTTGGTCTGTATTGCCGTCACCGGCAATCCCTTTCGTCGAGTTGAACCGCGCCGGATCGGACCGCCCCGCAACGTGATCGCACCCCGCTGGCGATCACGTCGGCCGGGCGGTCCGGCGAGCCGGTCAGCCGAGCGCGGTCCGGAGGAAGCCGATGCTGCGCCGCCAAGCCAGATCGGCATGGGCCGGGTCGTAGTTGCCCGAGCGGTTCTCCTCGTTGGCAAAGGCGTGACCGGCCGGATAGAAGTGCAGCTCCATCGTGTTGTCGGCCTGCTCGCGCAGCTGGGTGGCGAGTTGCCTTGCCGCATCCGGCGATACGGAGGTGTCGTATTCGCCGAAATGGCCCTGCACCGCGGCGCGCAGACCGGTGAAGTCGGGATTGTCACCGGCGTACACGCCGTAATAGGACACTGCGGCAGCGATTTTCGCACCGACGGCAGCGGCCAGCGCGACGACGAATCCGCCGCCCATGCAGTAGCCGACGGCGCCGAGCGCGTCACCGGTGACGGCATCCGAGGCGAGCAGGTAGTCCACCGCGCTCGACAGCCGCGCGACGCCGCGTTCGAGCGGCAGTTCCGCCATCCATTTCCGTGCGTCGGCCGCGTTGTGGGTTACCCTGCCGCCGTAGAGATCCGGCGCGAGCGCGACGAATCCCGCTGCGGCCAAACGGTCGACGACCCCCGCGATCTGATCGGTGAGCCCCCACCACTCCTGGATGACGATCACGCCCGGACCGTGCCCGCTCTCGGGTAAGGCCAGGTAGCCGTAACCGTGGCCGTCATCGGTCGGGAAGGTGACGTTCTGCCGGAATGTCGCGGTGCTCATCGAGTCGGATTCCTTTCGTCGTAGCCGGTCGGCCGCGGATCGAGTAGTCCGCTGCGGATTGCGATTTCGGTGTCGTGCCAGATGGCCATGGCCGTGGTCATCGGCAGGAAGCCCAGCCGCCGGTAGAAGTCCTCGGTGCCGGGGTTGGCGTAGAGGAGGATCTTCTTGTGTCCTCGGCAGCGCTGGATCAAGCGGGTGATGATGCCCGCGCCCAGCCCGTTTCCTTGATGGCCGGGATGGACCGCGACGTCGGCGATATACGCGCAGTCCAACCCGTCGGCCAGCACTCGCCCGGCCCCTACGAGGTCGTCGGCCGAGTAGACGAAGCAGGCGAACATGCTGTTGCCGAAGACTTTTCGCAGCCGATCCGGTGGCTTGTCGCCGAGCGGCGCGATGCAGTAGAGGTGTGAAAGCTCGGCCAGATCGACGCCCGCCACCTCATCGACCCACGAATAGCCTTGCGCACCAACATTTTCGGACGTCACGTCAGACATCGGCCGCGACTCGATCGTCCGCCTGACTCGTCTGCTCACTCGCATTCCGGCCGAAGGCGAGGGTGAGAGCCACCGCGGCCGCGGTGAGTGCGACGCCGAGCCAGATCGCGCTTCTGATGCCGAGATGGTCGGCGAACAGCCCGCCGACGAGCGCGCCCAAGGCGATCGACAGGTTGTAGCCGAGGGTGTTGATGGACATCGCGGCTTCGAAGGCGTCGGGTGCGGCGGCGAGGGTCAGGTTGACCTGGCAGAGGTTGGCCGCGCCCAAGGCGATACCCCAAACGGCCATGCAGACAACGGCTCCGGCGGGTGTGTGGCCGATCGTGAGCAGGAGCGTCAACGACAGCGCCAGCCCCGCGCAGGCGACCATGAATCCGGCTCGCGGATTCGTCTTCACGACGTGCCCGGCGAGGAAATTGCCTGCCGCACCGCCGATTCCGAAGACGATCAGCAGACCGGTGATGAATCCGGGCGAGGCGGAATCGGCCCGTTCCAGGAACGGGCGAACGTAGGTGTACGCGGCGAAATGCCCGAATACGTAAAGGATTACGGTGAACATCACATTCCGCAGCCGCACGTTCCCGATCGGCAGCGCGAACACTTCCCGCACCGATACCGCGTTATCGGACGGCAGCGACGGAATCGTGACGAGGACCAGCACCAGTACCACCACCGCGAGGGCACTCCAGATGAGAAACGTTGTGCGCCAACTCGTCAGGCCGCCGATGAAGGTGCCGAGCGGAATTCCGACAACGGTGCCGATCGAGATACCCGACAGTGCGATCGCGACCGCCCGGTTCGCGTGCCGCTCCGGAACCAGCCGCATGGCCATGCTCACGCCGATGGCCCAGAACATGCCGTGCGCGAAACCCATGATCAACCGGGTGACCAGGGCGAGCGGAAAGCTCGGCGACGCGGTGATGATCAGATTTCCGAGCGCCAGGATCGCCAGCAGCAGCGCAAGCAGCGCACGGCGATCGACCCGCCGGGTCCAGCCGACCAGGAACGGCACCCCCAAACCGGCCGAGATGCCGAAGAGCGTGACGATCAGCCCGGTGGTGCCGACGCTGACGCCGAGGCTCGAGCTCATCGGGGTGAGCAGGCCGACGGGCATCAACTCGGTGGTGACGAAGGTGAACAAGCTTGCGGTGATGACCGCGACGCCCAGCCATGACCGCAGCGGCGAGAGCGAATGCTCGGTGTTGGTTGACATCTTTCCTCTCCGACTCTTGGAATGCGCGTTACGCCGCGTGGAACTGGGGATCCCGGTTCCGGGCGCGCTTGAGTTCGAAGAAGCCGTCGGTGCCCGCGATGGCGAGTACGCCGTCCCACAGCCGGCCCGCGGCCGCACCGCGCGGCGCGGGCGAGATCACCGGGCCGAAGAAGGCGATCGGTTCGCCGCCGGGCGTCGGCACGTGAATGACGGGAGTGCCGACCGCGTCACCGACGAGGTCCATGCCCGCGTGGTGGCTCGCGCGCAGCGCCTCGTCGTAGTCGGTCACGTCCGCCGCCTCGGCGAGATCGCCGGGCAGGCCGACGTCGCTCAGCGCGGCGCGGATCATATCGCCGCCGAGTCCGGCCTGCCGCTGATGAATTCGGGTTCCCATGGCCAGGTAGAGCGGCCGCAATGCCGCCGCGCCGTACCGCTGTTCGGCGGCGATGCAGACCCGGACGCATCCCCAGCCCTCGATCTGCCCCCTGCGGTACTTCTCCGGCAGTTCCCTGCCGTCGTTCAGCACGGACAGGCTCATCACGTGGAAGCGGGTTTCGATGGGCCGCACCCGCTCGACCTCGAGCAGCCATTGCGTGGCGATCCACGCCCACGGGCAACGCGGGTCGAACCACATGTCGATCGTGGCGGCCTGATCAGATGAAGCGTCGATCACTTCGGAAATCCTTTGCGCTGCGAAACTTTTGGCTTTCGAAGTTTCGCCCGCATCGGATCAATGAGTCCAACACATGTTTGTCATCTCATCAATCATCTTCAGAGATTGATGAGCTCGCCTGCTCGTCCGCGCCGATGCCGCACAGCGCGGCGAAATCCTCCGGCGACAGCCCGTCGGCGGAGTTCATATCGCAATTGCCGAACGGCGGACAGCCCTCGGGCAGCCCGCCGCCGTAGCCGGAACCGTCGGTGTACTGGTGGGCGATCTGTCCGGGCAGCCGCGGATCGTGGCCGTAGCCCGCGCCGATGAGTCGCAGGCCCTCGGGCCGATCGCCCCACATGCCGAACAGATCGCCCCGGTTCGCGTAGCCGATCACCCGGCGCCGATCGCCGAGCCAATCCGCCAAATGCCAATAGGCCCTGTTGATTCCGTCCGACTGGTCGCCGCCGGGATTCCCGCCGGATTCGACATCGATCATGGTGATCATGCGCGGATGCGGACCCGCCGCCGCGAGCACCATGTCCTGATGGGTGCGCGCGGTGTCGAGCCAGTTGGGCCGCCAATATAGATAGACGATGAAGCAGGCCAGCCGTCCCGAATCCGCCGCCCCGGTGGCCCAGGCGTAGTTGGCGGCGAAATTCGGATCCTGGAAGGTGCCGTCGTTGGAACGGAAGCTCAGGATGCGGTACGGGTACGAATCATCCACCGGCGCTTGGAAATACGAGACATCGGCGAAGAGGGTGTCCACGGTGGTCAGTGCTTTCGCGCACCGGGAACCGGCAGGCAGGTGGTGACGTTCAAGGTCAGTTCGGCGGGATCGATATCGCCCGCCCTCGGCATCAGCGCCTTGGTGACATGCCAGAAGTCCCACTGCCCCTGGGGAATCGTCTTGCAGAAATCCTTGCCGTCCGCATCCCGGACATTGGCGTACCAGTCGTTCTCGGCCCCGTGGTACCACAGCGGGATGACGGTGACGCTGTCGGTGGGCGGGCAGGTCTTCCAATAGACGTAGAACCCGTCCTGGTGATCCGTCTCCATGGATAGACCGCAGGGCGGGTCGGGATCGGCGGGGCGTCCCGGAACGGTGGGTGACGGCGCGGCCTGACTCGTCGCGGGGATCACCGCCGCACCGACCGCGACGGCGAGCACCGCGGTGATCTTGCGAATACGCATGGTAGAGAATGCCTTTCAGATTTGATATTGCACCGCGCCCAGGACGGCGGCGTAGACGATTCCGGTGCCCCCGGTTCGCCGATAACGCAGCGACACCCGAGATCTGGCGCCGGTAAGCGGAAAAGGACCGCGCCGCACCACATTCGGACCCGGTTTGCACAACCAATCGGCGACCACGGTCGAAGAGCCCGAGCTCTCCAGCACGATCTGGCCCTCCCCCGTCGTACCCGGATCGCAGCCGTCCGAGGTGGTTATTTCCAAGCCGGTGTGGGTGACGACCAGGTCGGCCATCCACACCGTTTCGAAGGCGGCACTTGTGACGACGGGCGCGTCCTGTTGGCGCGTCCGCACGAACTGCACCGCCACCGCGACGGCACCGGCGTCCGACCGCTTGCGCAGTTCGGCCACCTCCCGGCGCAGCGCGGCGATCTCGTCGACCAGATTCGTCGGCTGGTTGATCGGCGCCATTCAGATCGCCTCCTCGATCAGCGAATTCATCGTGAACGTCACCTGGTCGTCACCGTGATCGCCGACCACGACCTCGATGCCGACGATGCGCATGACGGCGTCGATTCCGTTGGTGTGGAAGGCATCCCGGATGATCACCCGGGCCTGGTCACCCACCTGGACCTCCGAGAGACGCGGCGGCAGTCCGCTGTGCACCGCCAGCGTCGGCAGCGCGACCGGAAGCCGGCCTGCCTGTAGATCGGCGGCGGCATACGACCGGAGTTCGCCGAATCCGGAGACGGAGGTGTACCCGTGCTCGGTCTCCAACAGCGGCCAGCCGGACCGGTATCGGTCGGCGTCTTCGGCGACGGCGATGAGCAATTGCTGGCCGGTCCCGGCTCCGGTGGCGAAGGTGCGGGTCGCCATCCTGGTCGCGTCCGATGGCCAGGTGTAGCCGGTCATATTGCCGCCGTACTCCCAGACGTGTGCCGTGGTGGTCGCGCCGAGCCGGGGCGCACCGAGACGCAGCAGCCGCGTCGGCCGACCGCCGCCGTCGATGGGACCGGCATCGAACATCAGGTCCGGCCCATCCTTCAACTGCGACAGTCGACGCAGCGCGTCGCCGACGCTGACGTTCTGGTAGCCGTAATAGGTGACGCTGCGCGGGAACATGGACGCCCCGGATTCGGCTACGGCGATGCCGATATCGCCGCCGGGGTGTCCGGCCGCCAGCGTGAGCAGGTTTCGGACGATCAGGTTCTGGTCGACGCCGATCCATTGAACCGGCTGCAGTTGGGCGATGTAGTGCGGGCAGTCGTATTTCTCCGGCGACAGCTTCGGCAGCACCTTGCGGTGGTCGAAATACGACCAGAAATCCCCGCAGCCCAAGGTGATTCGATGTGCGGCCGAATCGTATCTGCGGGTCCAGATCAGCCCCGCCCAGACCGGGACGTCGTCGCGCAGCACGTAGAGCACCCGGCGGCCCGGCGTGGTCAGGTCGTGCGGGTCGATACCGTCCGACCGGGCCGCGCCCACGTTGAGCGACGCGGTCAATTGTCCTGTGGCGCAAAGCTTCTTGGAATAGCGGACCCCGGTCAACTGCGCTTCGGCCAGGATCTGATTGGTCATCAGATCGCAGATCAGATATGTATGAACCGAGGCCACCGACATGTCACGGCCTCAACCAGGTCAACGTGATGTTGTTGATATTCGGCCAGCTCGTGTCCTGGTCGCAGGGCACCGACGTCCACATGATCACGCTGAGCTGGGTTCCCGCCGGAAAGACGTTCTCGGCAACACAATTCAGCGCGGCGGGCACCTTCCGCCGTTGATCGTGATTGGCATTGGCGTAGCGGATGCCGTAATTCGATGCGTCGACGATCGCGATGTAGCTTTCGTAGAGATTCTTGTCGAAATCGTCACCGACACCGCCGTCTCCGCCCGGACCAGCGGCGAGTAGACGCTGACTGGTCGTGATCCGCCAGAGGCCGCCGCGCGTGAGCGTGAACGTGCCGAACGTCTCGTCGTGCACGACATCATTGGATTCGTACACCTTGTCGGGGAAACGGATCCTGGTCTCGCTGCCCGTGATGTGCTGACTCTGCCCGTGCGTCTCGTATCTCGCCTCATGCCGTTCCGTCGGCGAAGACCCTGTGCCGCAGTCGATTACGCCGAGCCAGGATCCGCCGGTCCACCGGTACAGCATGCCGTCGTCGGCGCTGAGCACCAGCTGACCGAGCGCCGGATCCTTGATCGTCGTGGTGAGATCGACGAAGGAGGCGCACACCGGAATGCTCGGCACCCGCCATTTCGTGCCGTCGCTGATCTCCAGCCAACCGCGATCCTGGCGGTACACGGTCTGCCCGCCATAGGTCTGCGCGGCAGGCGGGCGATCGTCCGCGGTGCGCACCGGCGCGATGCCGCCGAGCGCGACCACCCGCTTGAGCTGGGTATTGTTCTGGATCATGTCCGGGGTGAGTTCGGTGGCACCGGCCTTGATGTTGATGCGCGCGAGCACAACGAAATCCGTCGATCCCTTTACCGGCGGATCGCCCGGCGTACCGGAAGCGCCGGGGACGTGGCGCACCACGAAACCGTTGCCGGTGTCGCCGGGATACGCCGTATCCGACTGCTGCGCGATGATCAGATCGACCCGGGCCGCCGTCCCGACGGGCGGGTCCCTGAGCACATCGATCGGGGTCGGGTCGTCATAGGTCTGGATGTAGCTGCCCGCACCGCGGTTCGAACGCATGAACATCTGGAACGGTCGCACGGTGACGGAGCGGGTATCCCCGGCAGCCACCTGGACGATTCCCGGATCGCCTGCGGCGGCGCGTATTCCGGTCTCGCTGCTGGTGCTGGTCGGGCCGGGTTGCAGCAGCGCGGTGGTGGCGAGGCGGGCGTCCTCGGTGGTGATCAGTCCGTTCGGACTGCTCGATACGGCCCAGGAATAGTGCTGGGACATGAACTCTCCCTTTCGGTTCAGATGGTGGCGTGCCGCCAGCGGACGGTCAGCAGCGCGGCCGGGTCGTGGTCGCTCGCCGTGAAACCGATCCGCACCGAGCCGTGCGCCGGGATCGGAAACCATTGCCGGGTAAGCAATTTGTCGTTGCGGCTGACGCCGTTGAGCAGCACGGTTCGCGCATCGGTATCGATCACGAGGCGCTGCCCGGCGTCGATCGCGAAATCGCCGTCGAAGACCAGCCGCTGTCCGGTCTCGCGGTTCACGATCACCGGACCGCGCACCGGGCCGACGATCTCCAGCACCGGCCAGGCGGCGACGTCACCGTCGTTGCGCGCCAACAGCATTCCGCCGGGTTTGCCGGTGCCGAAGACCAGCGGGAAGCGCAGCGGGAACACCAGACCGTCGACCGCGGGTTGCGGCAGCCCCGTCTGCGCCGTCGACTCGGCAGGCGAATACAGCCGCGGATCCGTGGCCACCCACTGGATCGCGCCGGTCGTGTAACCCACCGAGTAGTACTTGGCCACATCGATGGTGCGGCGGGTGCAGCGCGCGTTGGCCAGCCAGGACTGCTTGTCGAGCCGGGCGACGAGCGGTTCCTCCACCGGATGCTCTGTGGGCGCGGTGATTTCGCGCAGTTTGGCGATCACCGCGCCGAATCCGGCCAGTGGAACACCCTTCACCAGGTAGGTCAGTGTGATCACCCGCTTGCCCATGAGCTGCGTGCCCTGGAACAGGCCGTGCCGATTGGGCCGCGGCAGATCCTGGCCGCGTACCTCGGCGAGATCCTGCCAGCCTTCCAGCCGCACCATCCGGTACGGACTCGCCGAACCCAGAAGCGTTCCCCGCCATTCGATTTGGCCGTCCGCCGTAATCAGATCCCCGGCCGACATCAGCCGCCTCCTCTGGCCATCCAGTCCAGTTCCGCGGCGATATCGGCCGGGCTCTGGGTGGGGGTGGTATAGAAATTCTCGATATGGAATCCGGACCCGCCGGAATTCAGGCCGCCGAAGATGGGCTGCGACGGGAGGACCTGGGGTGCGGTGAGTGCGGCCCCGAGGGCGAAGCTGTTGGCGCTGTTTATGCCCAAAGCCGACGCCAGGCCGCTCAACGCCTTGCCGAGCACATAGATCAGCTTGGTGATCGCGTCGATGATCCGGACGATGACATCGGCGAGGCCGGAGATCGCGTCGATGACCTCCTTCACCCCGTCGGCGATCTTCTTGATCGCGTCGGCGGCCCGCTCGATCGCCGGGCCGAACCTCTCCGCGGCCAGGCCGAGACCCAAGAGTCCCAACGCCAACGCGACAACCGCCAAAGCCGCGAGAGCGGCGTTCTTCGCGACGTCGCTCAGCACATCCGAGAGCGAGCGCAGTTTGCCCACGATCTGATCGACCTTGTCGTTCACCTTCCCGAGCAGATCGGTGAGTACGGCATCAATCCGCGAAGCCATGTCCTTGAAGATCTTTTCGACATCTCCCGGCAAGGGCGCGAGCTTGTCGTGAAACGCCGCGACCACACTGTCCAACCAGGATTGGATCGTCGCGAGGATGCCCGCCGTGGCGGCGGCCACGATCGCCGACAGTTGGCCGAACATGGCATTGGTGACGTCCAGGATCTGCTGCCACGCCCTCGCCACCGCGGAGTAGGCGGCGTCGGCTGCGGCTTGGATGGTCCCGGAAATCGCCGACCAGGCCGCATCGGCGACGGCCAGCACCGCGGCGAACACACCGGTGGTGAGATCGAGAATCTGTTGCCATGTCCCCGCCACCACGGCATAGATCGCATCGGTCGCCGCCTGCACGGTGGCCAGGACCGCCGTCCAGATCGTGTCGACGGCCGCCCACATATCGGTGAGCAGGGCGACCGTCGTGTCGAGCACCTGCTGCCAGGCCGCGGCCACGACGGCGTTGACCGCATCGGTCGCGGCCTGCACGGTGTCGACGACGGCCGTCCAGCTCTCGTCGGTCGCGGCGAGCACGGCGGTGAACAGGGCGACGGTGGTGTCGAGCACCTGCTGCCAGGCGGTCGCGGTGTTCTGTGTGACGGTGTCCAGGGTCGTCTGGATCGTGTCGGTGACCGCGCCCCAGAGCGCGGTGGTGGTGTCCAGCACGAGCTGCCATGCGGTGGCGACCCCTTGAGTGACCGTGTCCAATCCGGTTTGGACGGTCGTCACCACCGCGGACCAGATCGTGTCGATGGTCGTCCAGATCGCGGTGAAGGCGGCGGTGGTCGCGTCGACGGCGGACTGCCAGCTCGCCGCGATGGCGATGGCCAGCCCGGCGAAGGCCGCGGCGACCACCGGCACCGGACCGACGGCCAGCCCCCACGCGACGATCATGCTGTTCGCGGTGCCGAGCGCCCGGTCGGCCAGCCAGTCCAGGCTGAACACGATGATGCCGATATCCGCCGCGATCAGCCCGGCCGACAGCCGCGACGCACCGGCCAGCCGAACGAAACCGCCCGCGCCGTCGTGTGCCAGCGCGAGCAGCGCGGGCAGCAGGAAGGCCCGTAACAGCTTGTGCAGGAACAGGATCGGGCCCGTCATGCCGCGCAGCAATTGGGTGAGCTGGGTCAGCGCCCGCGACAGCCGGGTGGTGACGGCATTGGCGACGATGAGCACCGCGTCGCGGACCGCGGACGCCAGCAGCGTCCGAAGTTGTTGCAGCGCGGGACCGGTCCGGCCGCTGAGCGTTTTGCCGAAGGTCTGTTCCAGCTCCCGGCGGAGCGTGGCCAGACCCTGGCTGACGGCTCCGGTGTCCAGATGGATGGTGCCGGTGAGCTCACCGACGGTGAGCGCCATGGTTGAACCCCTTTACAGATTGCCGATGACCGCACGGGCGGTCTCGCTGGTCAGTTCGACCGGTTCGCGGGCCGCGACCTGACGCCACACGCTGTCCGCGGAAAGTCCGGCGATCAGCGCGGTGAACTCCCACCACGACAGGCCGTCGTCCAGGTCGGCCATCAGGTCGCGGCCATACTCGCGGCGCCAGTCCGCGTAGAGCAGACGCCAGTGGCGCAGGATCATGCGGATGGCGTGCTCCCCGTCGCCCCCGCTATCCGCAGAGCGGGGGCCTGCGCCTTTCCCCCCGGGCGCTCCTGACGGTCCCGGTAGACCCGCTGACAGGTGTCGAGCAGATCGGGCAGGTCATCGATTTCCAGCCCACGCTGCATGATGTCGATCAGGTTGGCCTCGCCGAGCAGTGCGGACAGCATGTCGAACGCCTCCTCCGCGTCGACCTCGTCGGCGGCCGCCCTGCCGTTCTTGCGCGCCGCGACGGCGAACAGGATCAGCTTGGCGGGCAACGAATTCGGGAGGGTGTACACCTTGCCGAGGATGCGCACGCGCGGTGCGACCCTGGCGGCCTTGCGTTCCCGCCACGCCTCGTCGAAGTCGTAGTCGACCTCGATTTCGTCGTCGGGGATGGCGGGCTCGTTGTTCGGCAGTCCGGTCATGACGCGCTACCGGTCACGTTGACCAGGGTGGACGGGCCGGATCGGGTGATGGTGGCCTTCCACGGCACCTTGTCGTTGGTACCGCCGCCCTGCTCGCCGACGGAGAAGGTGGCCGTCCAGACCTTCCACTGCTTGTCGGCGGTGTGCCGGAAGTGGACCTTCCAGAGACCGAGCGTGCCGACCTGGCCGGCGAGCGCCTCCACCTTGGCCTGGCCCTGATCCGGCACACCGGTGACGGGGTCGACGAGCCGGAACCCTTCGAGCGCGATCGACGCGCCGCGCTGCACGATCTCCTGCTCGTAATTTCCGGCGGAATCGAATGTTGTGGTTTCCACGACCTGCTCATGATCGCCCAGATTGGGGATCGCCGAGGTGAGCCCGTGGATCGTGGTCCAACCCGCGGGAGTGTCGCTGTTGTCGTTCGCGATCTCGATAATGAAATCGCGGGCGTTTATCTTACCTATTGCCATGATTGCCACTTTCTTTTGTATATATTCACGTCTGCGGACGATTGCCGCCCGGCCGATAAAGTTCCATGCGCATGTTCACGATCCATTGATCGCGGCCGTCGCCGTCGCGAGTTTGATAGACCGGGCCGCCGTCGGTACCGACGGCCAGCACCAGCCGGGTGCCGCCCGCGAGGGCGCGTTCGCCCAGTCCATGCAGGGCGTCATAGATCGCCTGTGCGCGCGCTTCGGAGTCGGGCGCACCGGTTTTCGGTCCGCGCACACCGATCTGCACCACGGGTTCGTCATACGGCAGGTGGGCGTCGGATTCCCGGCCGGCCGCCCTGGTCAATACCAGAGCGGCGTCCGGCGTCGGCGGCAGCGCGTACAGGAAAACGTCTCGATTACCCACCGGTTCGTAGACGCCGAGCCCCAATTCCTGGAGCAGCTTCGCGACCTCCTCCAGCAGCGTCATGAAAGGCCCCCGCTTTCGCGACGCCTCGGCGATTCACGAATTTCCATGACTCCAGCATTCCGCCCCGCGGCACCGCTGTCATCGACCGGACGCGCACTGTCGAGTTGATTATTCGTGCACCAGACAATGCCCCGATAATTCGGCCTGATTCCGCAAGACGGTATTCCTACGGTATTCGCCGGGCGGCGTGCCGAAGTGGGTGGCGAATATCCGGTTGAAATGGGCGGGCTGGGAAAAGCCCCAGCGCGAGCCGATACCGGCCACCGATTCGCCGTACAGGGCGGGATCGAGTAGGTCGCGGCGGCAGCGATCCAGCCGTCGCGCGCGGATCCAGCCGCTCACCGTCGCACCGTGCTCGGTGAACAGCTTCTGCAGGTACCGAACCGAAATATGGTGTGCGGCCGCGATTTCGGCGAGACCCAGCTCCGGATCCGCGAGATGCTGCTCGATGAACGCCTGGATCCGCAGCATCAGCGCGGTCTGCCGGGCCGGCTCGGCGACCGCATCGGCGACATCGGCGCGTTCGGCCAGGGCCGCGGCCATGACATCGACGACCGCAGTCGACAACCGCACATCGCCTGCCAACATCGGATCGTCCATCGAGCGCGCCAATTGCGCGACCAGACAGCCGACGATCGCCCCGGCACCCGAGGTGCCCGGGAGCGGAACGACGGTCGAACGCGCTACCGCGGCCGGCGTCAGCGGCAGCATCGAGCGCGGGATCCGCACCAGCGTGAACCGAGTCGGGTCCTTTCGCCGTAGGAAATACGGACGCGAGAGATCCATGAGCATGACATCGCCCGGTCGCAACCGGACCTCTCGATCGTCCTGCTGAGCCGTGCAGTCTCCGTCCTGATGGACATAGACCACCAGATGATCGGAGCCCGCCCGGCGAATCAGCCGCTCCGTTCGCGCCGATTCGCCCGGCGGATTGAGCATGTGCACCACCCGCACCGCTCCGAGATCGCCGACGACCATCCGACCGCGCACCTCCGCACCCCGCGGGCCGCGCAGATCCACCTCGACCAGATGATCGCGCATCACCCGCCGCCAGTAATCCAGGCGGATCGCCGGCTCGACATCCTCGGTCGACAACCGAGTGCCGCGCATGATCTCCCTCCCCATGAAACATCCACTCCCATGGTTCATGCCGGACCGGAGTTGATCGAGACCCCCGGCGTTTCCACCCGATTCGGCAGTGTTCTCGCTTCGAACATCGGAAAACCGCCGATGTCGTGGGGTCTTGTTTATCCGACCCGAGTTGTTCGGTGTCGGCGCCGCGATGCCGAACGACATGCTCCGAACAACTCGCGCCGTTTCCGCTGCACGTCAGCAGGGTGGGCGATAGGGCAGGCCGAGGAAGTGGCGGCCCCATTCCTCAGGGGTGACGGCCGGATAGGCGATCTGGCAGATGCGTTTCGCCGCGCGATCGATATCGGTCTCCCAGAGCCGGAAGGTTTTGTCGCGGCTCGTGCTCACCAGGGTATGGCCGTCCGGGGCGAAGAGCAGGTGATGGATCCGGTCGGTGTGACCGTCCAGGACGGCCCGAACGGTCGGGTCGCGTCGGTCGCGAACGTCCCACAGCCGCACCGTATGGTCACCGCCCGCGGTGGCGAGGGTGTTTCCGTCCGGGCTGAACGCCACGGTGTAGAGGCCGTCGCTGTGGCCGTTCAGCACCGCGAGATTCACCGGATGCGCCGGATCGATGACATCCCACAACCGGGCGGTGCGATCGATGCTCGCGGTGGCCAGGGTATGACCGTCGGGGCTGAATACCGCCGACCGGACGGCGTTGGTGTGATCGGTGATGCGCGCGCGGAGCACCGGATCGTGCGGATCGGTGACATCCCACAGGCGTGCGGTGTTGTCATCGCTGGTGGTGGCGAGCAGATGACCGTCGGGGCTGAACTCGGCCGACCAGACGACATCGGTGTGCCCGGTGAGCACGGCGACGGTCACCGGATTGCGCGGATCGGTGACATCCCACAGCCGCACCGTGCGATCGTCGCTGGTGGTGGCGAGAATTCGGCCGTCGGGCGAGAAGGCGACGCCATCGGGATTCCTGGTGTGGCCGGTGGCGACCCCGACGGTCACCGGGTGTGCGCGATCGGTGATGTCCCAGAGCCGGGCGGTGTTGTCCTCGCTGGTGGTGGCGAGCAGGCGGCCGTCGGGGCTGATCGCCGCGCCGTAGACGTTGTCGGTATGACCGGTCAGCACCGACAGCGGCATTGGGCGGCGCGGATCGGTGGTGTCCCAGAGCCGGGCGGTGTGATCCTGGCTGGTGGTGGTCATGGTGCGGCCGTCCCGGCTGTAGGCGACACCGAATACGAAGTCGCTGTGACCGGCCAGCACCGGTCCAGGCAGCTGCCAGAGCCGAACCGTGCGATCGGCGCTGGCGGTGACCAGGCGTTTCCCGTCGGGGCTGAAGGCCGCCGACGTGACGAAATCGGTGTGTCCGCCGAGTATCGACAGGGTGCTCGGTGCGCGTGGATCGGTGATATCCCACAGGCGTGCGGTGTGGTCGTGGCTCGCGGTGACGAGGCCGCGGCCGTCCGGGGCGAAGTCGACGGATCGGACCGAATCGGTGTGACCGGTGAGAGTCGCCAGCGGGGCCGCCGGATCGGCGACATTCCACAGCCGTGCCGTGCGATCCACGCTCGCGGTGGCGACCGTGCGACCGTCGGGCGCGAAGGCCACCGACATCACCGGGTCGGTATGCCCGACGAGTAGGGACCGCCGCCGGGGCGCCCGGGGATCGGTGATGTCCCACAACCCCGCGGTGTGATCCTCACTCGCGGTGGCGACGGTGCGGCCGTCCGGGGCGAAGGCCACCGCCCGGATACCGCCGGTGTGGCCCGTCAGCGCTGAAAGCTGGTGCGGAGCACGGGGATCGGTGACATCCCAGATCCGCACGGTTCGATCGGCGCCCGCCGAGGCCAGCAGATGTCCGTCGGGGCTGAACGCGACGCCGTGCACCAGGTCGGTGTATCCGGTCAGCCGAGCCAGCGGCGCCGGTGCGCGCCGGTCGGCCAGATCCCAGAGCTGAATCGAATCGTCCTCGCCGGGGGTGGCCAGGATCCGGTCCCCCGGTGCGAACGCGGCCCGGCCGACCGTGTCGCTGTGGGCGGTGATCGTCGCGAGGGCCGTGGGGTGGTCCGGATCGGCGATATCCCACAGGCGGGTGGTGCGGTCCTGGGAGGTGCTCGCCATGGTTTTGCCGTCGTGGCTGACGGACACGTAGTCGACGTGCGCGGTGTGGCCGGTCAGCCGGGTGGCGTAAGGGGCGGCGAAGGTCTCCAGCACCCCGCTCGCGGCCTCGATGGTCGGCGTGAGCCGGTAGGCCGCGAGCCCGAGCTGCGCGGCCAAGGCGGGATCGGTGCCGCGCAGGTCGTCGGCGTCGGCCGAAACCTTTTGCGAGAGCGCGATATTGCGTTGCCCGGTGACGGTCCGCTCGGCGCGCACGGCGAATACGGTCGCACCGGCCGAAACCAGGAACAACACCGTGAGCAGTGCGAGCAATTGGCGTAGGCGTCTGGTTCGGCGCGCGGCGGCCCGCCGTCGCGCCGCCTGCGCGGCCAGACTGCTGTCGAGGAATCGGCGTTCCCGCGGCGTCGGTTCGATAGCGGTATTGGCGGCCCAGTCGGCGGCGACGGCCAACCGGGTGCCGCGATAGAGGGCATGCGGTTCCTCGCCGAGTTCGGCCCAGGCCGCGGCGGATTCGGTCAGCTGCCGGTGGATGCGCAACCCCTCCCGCTCCTCGGCCAGCCAGCCGCGCAGCCGCGGCCAGGCGCGGATCAGGGATTCGTGCGCGATCTCGGCGGTATCGGCGTCCAGGGTCACCAGACGCGCCTTGGCCAGGCGATCCAGCACGATCTCGACATCGGGATCGGCGCCGTCGAGTTCGGCGCGGGTGATGCGGCGCTTGGTGTCCTCGGTGCCCGCACCCGGTGCGGTCATGCGCAGCAACAGGTTTCGAGTCACCGACTGCTGCCGTTCGGTGAGCCCGCCGTAGAATGCCTCCGCGGTCTTCGTCAGCGCGCCGTCTATTCCGCCGGTGGCCTGGAATCCGTTCAACGTCAAGGTATTTCCGCGGCGACGGCGCCACGTCTCCAGCAGCGCGTGCGACAGCAGCGGCAACGTTCCCGCCTGGCCGGTGGCCTGCCCGATCAGCGTGGCGAGCAGCGCACCCTCGACCGCGATGCCCGCCGCGGTCGCCGGTCCGACAATGGCTTGGCGCAGCTGATCGGTGGTCATCGGACCGACCACCACCTGCGCCCTGGCCAGCGCGGCCGCCAATTCCGGGATGGTGGTGCAGTGCGCGTAGAAGTCGGCGCGCACCCCGATCACTATCCGGCACCGGCTGCCGTCGGCGTCGGCGGCGGTGAGCAGCGCATTGATGAATCCGATCCGCTCGCCCGCGTCGTGGCAGAGGGTGAACACCTCCTCGAATTGATCGACCACCAGCACCAATTCGGCCGCGGGCGATCGGTCGACCAGCGCCTGCCGGACCAGTCGATGCAATCCGCGCGGCTCGGCGGCCAATTCGTCGCGCAGCGGGCCGGGAGTGGCACCGCATGGGCGGGCGAACTGAATCGCGCACTCCTCCAACGGATGTGCGCCGGGCGTCATCAGCACCAGCGTCGGCGGTTCGGCTTCGGCGCGCAGCCGGGGAATCAGGCCCGCCCGCAACAGTGAGGATTTACCGGCGCCCGAGGCGCCGAAGACGGCGACGAAGCGGTGGCGGGTCAGCTGTTCGGCGAGCTCGTCTATCAATTCACGGCGTCCGAAGAAACGGTCCGCGTCCTCGGGCTGGAATGCCGTCAACCCGACATACGGTGCGGCACCGCCGTTTTCCGCGGCAGCCGCCTCCGGCGAGGTATCGTGCTCCGCCGCGGCGATCGCCGCGGCCGCGGTGTGCCAGCGCCGCTCCCACTGCGCGACATCACCGCCGCAGGCCCGCACATAGGCCAGCGTCAACGCCAGGCTCGGCAGCTGCCGCCCACCCGCCGCATCGGACAGACTCCCCGCCGAATAGTGTGCGCGCCTGGCCAATTCACGGTAAGGCGGACTCCCCGCCGCCACCCGCAACCGCCGCAACTCCGCGGCGAACCGCACCTGCGGACCATCCCCTGCCAACGGCCGTTCCGGACGCGGCATCCCAACTCCCTACCACCGATCGAACCCGATCATGCTAATGATGATGCAGTCCAACCCGATTCCGGGGCTGTTCCCCGGACCCGACTATTCCGGGCTCGGTGATTCGGCTGACGCGCGACCCGCCGACCGCCGCCGAATCATTCGGTTCTGCGCCTGCCGTCCCGAACCGATGCGGCGGTGGAACTGCCGGGCGTGTCGGTGCGCGTGCGGCCCACTGTTCTGCCCACGGCTCGACCGCGATAAAATCAAGATCATCGGCCCTTTCCGGGCCCGCACCACGCTCGGCGTAAACCGGTGGAGCTCGATGCTCCGCATCGGCGCGCTCATCACCGCGCCGGTATTCCGATAATTCGACATTTGCCCGGTCATTCGAACAACCGATGCAAGGAGTCGACGTGGATACGAACTCGCACGACCCCGGCGCCGTCTTCCATCTGGAGTACCTATACGGCCCGCAATGGCAGAACGTCGTGGCCCTGATCGAACGCGCGGCCCAACTGACCGCCGACGAACGCGAACGGCTCAACGCGGCGGCCGCCAAGAAGATGGAGGCGGGCATGAGCGCGCTCACCGGCGCCGCCGGTCAAAGCGGACTCGGCGGGCTGGCCAACCTGCTGTCGAACCTCGGCCAATCCGCGGACAATCCGCAACCGATGCATATCGCCGCCGACACCGCCAAACAGTTCGGCCGCTCCCGCAACCTCCAACTCGCCGGACTGGTCGCCGGACAGGCCATCTCCCCCGGCTCCGGAACCGGCGATCTGGCGGCCGCCATGCAATCGCTCGGCTCGATCGGAACGCTCACCGCCGTCGGCCAGGCCGCCTCCGCCGCCGTCCTGTCCGACCTCGTCGGCCAGGGAAAATTCGACCAGAGCGTCTACGACGAGCTGATGCAGCCCTGGACCAGCGTGATCGGCTGATCCCTCGGGGGGCGAATCACCTTGTTCCGTAGCGTGATTCGCCCTCCGCCTCATCGCGTGGCCGATCCGAAATTCGTTTGCGCCGGGCGCGTCGGGGCGTGACATTGGAAGCATGAGTAAGGGAGCTGTCCCGGTTCGGCCCCGGCCCGATGGCGGTAGCGGCAGTAGCGATCCGGCCATCGACCGTCTTTATCGCGATGGCCGGTTGGTGTCGATGCCGACGATGCGGGCCCGCAATCGCATGTTGCGGGAGAAGCTGCTCAGCCACATCGCCCGCACGTCGTTCGAACCGAATGTCAGCTACTCCGAGGGACAGGTCAACCGGCGTCTGGCAGCCGTCTTCGACGATCACGTCGCGTTGCGGCGCTACCTGGTCGAGACGGGCCGCCTCGACCGCACCCGCGATGGCGCCCGCTACTGGCTGCCCGGCACCGAGCAGTCCGCCGACTCTTCGGCCGGACGCTCGTGAGATCGCTTGGCGCCCAACGGTTACGGCCCGGCCGATGTCGGGCCTTTCGGTGTCCGGCTCCCTAGGATGCGAAAGCGTGTACTGGAACTCGGGGGCGGACCGCCCTAATGGGTTGCGCCCAGCCGCATTCGGATTTGTTCTTCGACGACCTCGTAACCCAACCGCTGGTAGATACCGTTGCTCGTGGGATTCGACCGGTCGGTGAACAGCAGAACCTCATGGTTCCCGGCGTCCAACGCGGCCCGCGACACGTGGTGCGTCACCGCGGCCGCATAGCCGTGTCCACGATGTTCCGGCGGGGTGGCCACCAACCCGACCCGCACGATCCCGGCAACACTGCGCGAGAGCGAAGCGACCGACACCGGCTCCCCATCGACCTCCCACAACCAGATCCCGTTGTAGGACAGCCGCTCACCGATCTGATCGAACGCCGAGCCGTTGTCATCCGCGAATACTTTGGTGAAATCCTCCAGCACCGCCCGATCGGACTGCTGAGCGAGCCGAGCCCGCCCGGCCGTCGGGCGCGGCGCCACCAGCCCACCCAACCGGTAGAGCAACTGCTGATCGACGACCTCGGATCCGCGCCGTGCGGCCTCGGCGAAGGCCTGCACGACATCGACCGGCCCCACAACATGGTCGATATCCCGACCGGCAGCGTTCAGCACCGCGACCAACTCCGCGGTATCGGCGGCGGCAAGCCCGAACAGGCCGAGCGCGAACGGCGGGGTATGCACGATCGCTCCGCCGATCCGGTCACCGCGCGACAACCAGCCGAACAGCGGATGCTCCGGCCCGTTGCCCGCGGCAACGGTCGCGCTCACGGTCAACGCCACATTGTGTTCGGCAGGCCGGGACCGCAGAAATTCGCCGGCCGCGCCCAAGAACTCCGCGACATCTCCGGTGAAACTCCAACCCATGTCGCCCATACTCTCGAAACGGAATCGGAGGCGCATCCCAATTAATCGCGAGTTACCCACGGCAACAACCGCTTACCGGACCTACGGTTGTGCCGAACCCCGCCCGAGCACGGCAATTCCGTGATGTCGGCCGCAGAAACGCCCGCCACCAACGGAATCCGCGCGACTCGCGCTGCGGTGCCGCTCTGCGTTCAGTCGAGAGCGCGCGCGTAGCGTGTCGCAGCGAGAACCGCTTCGATATCGATGTCGAGACTCGGATCCGCGTCCTGCGCTTCGACGAACTCCAACATCACGTCGTCGAGCGTGACCTGACGAGACAACACGATGATCTCGTGTCGCACATAGTCGCTCACCGGAACACCGGACACGGCCGCCCGCAGGCACAGCCTGTTCCAGGCATCGACAGGCAGCTCGTAGACGCGGATCAAAGCCGTTACGTCCTCGTCGATCTCCGCCTGCGGGGTACGCGCGGAATTCTGCTCGATGAAGTCCACCACGTTGTCGACGGGGACGCGCCGCCTGGCCAGCGTGATCAATTCTTGTCGCACCTGCTCGACGACCGACACGCCGGTCAACCGGGCACGCCGCCGAAATAGGTTGTAGGCCGTAGCGGGAAGATCCTCGACCAAGATGGACGCCATAGAGCCACAGTAAGCACGGCAACGGTGAATCGACAAGCGAAATCACCTGCACGACAACGTGAGTCCGAATAACGGCTACCAGACCAGCGTGACGTCACCGACTCGAACGCTGCCGAAGAACCGCTTGCCCACGTCGGCGCCGTCGTAGTTGTATCCGTTCAGGATCTCCGCCAGCTCGTCGGCCAAGGCCTGCAACCTCGGGCTGACACTGTCGACACCAGAGTCGCGAGTCCATCCCCACGCCTGCGGCACGCCCTCGATGGTGATGACGATCCGCCCGTCGAACGGCGCTTCGACTGAAAAGGAAATCTCCTCGGGACAGTCACGAAGCGGGCTGATCAATGCGAGCTCGGTCGGCGCACCCGGGGCCGAGAAGGTTCGCGCGAATACGATGTCCGCACGGATCATCTCGACTATGCGCTCCAGATCCGCATGCCGACCGGCCCGATCGAATCGCGCACCGTAAATCCGTTGATCGGCCGCCCCACCCCGCATCCCGGCGCCGGATTTGGCCAAGATCCGATCGAGCATCCGCTGCGCCGCCGCACGTTCCGACACACCGGTATTGGGATGATCGATCAGCGCCCGCAACCGGGCAACACGTACCCCGAGGCCGTGTCCCATATGCCAGTCCCCCTCGCAAGATCGGTAATGCCTGACCGGAATTCCGCCAACTCCTCCGACGAGGCTGAATGCTACCGAACCCGCTCACCAACGTCTCATTACATCCGAGGGTAGATGACCGACAATTACCTTGCCGCGCAATGGAGTTGGACCCTTGTACGCAAACGCGGCACCGCCGTGCGCCACACCGGATCGCCGAGCCTACGTAGCGGGCTGACGTGTATCACTTTTGCGGGGGTGCGCGGTTGCTTGTAGGTTCTGCTTGTGATGTCGACGGCGGATGCGCCAGGCCCGATGTTGCCACACGGTGACTCGCTCGCCGTGGAGTTGACCACGGCGATCCACGGTGGCGACTTGGCCGCGCTGCGGCGACTCCTCACCGAGCAACCCGCACTCGCATCGGCTCGCTTGATCGACCGCAAAGGCGGCTCCCGCACCCTCCTGCATGTCGCGACCGATTGGCCCGGATACTTCCCGAACGGCCCCCGCATCGCCGAGTTGCTGATCGCGGCCGGTGCCGACATCGATCCGCGCGGCGCCGACGGTACCGGCGAGACGCCACTGCACTGGGCCGCGAGCAGCGACGACGCAGCCGTGGCCCGCGTCCTGATCGACCACGGCGCCGATATCGAAGCCGCCGACGGGTCGATCGGGACGCCGTTGGACAACGCGATCGGATACGGCTGCTGGAATGTGGCGCGCCTCCTGGTCGCCCGCGGCGCTCGTGTCGACAAGCTCTGGCACGCGGCAGCGCTCGGACTGCTCGACCGCCTCGAAGAACTCGCGAACACCGATCCCCCGCCGACCGCGGCGGCGCTGAATCAAGCACTGTGGCACGCCTGCGCCGGCGGCCAACGCAGGGCCGCCGAACTGGTCCTCGGGTTGGGCGCCGATCTCGCATTCACCCCCGACTACGGCCGCGGCTCAGTGCTCGATGCGGCATCCGGCCACGGCACCCAGCGCAACAACCTCATCGAGTGGCTCGAGGGGCTGGGCGTGCGCCACGCCGGCGGCGACGGCTAGAACCGGCCGGGAGCTGATCCGGCAGCCATTGCCGACTCGATCACCATGCGGGTCAACGGAATTCGAGGGCTGCACGTCGGGGACGCCTCGGCTATGCCCGCGCTCCCGCGGGCCAACGCCCCCACCATCATGATCGCTGAACGCACGGCGCACGTGATGCGCAAGGCGAGCTCCGCAGGGGTTCGCCGCCACCGGCAATCGGCAAACGGGTGGTGATGATCGAGCGCGGCGCCAGATACGGTGTGGCGCAGGGGCGCAATCTCCTGGGTTCCCGACCTAGGTGTGGACTACGGGAGTCGGACGCAGCGCCAGTTCGATCGTTTTGCGCAGGGGCGGCAGCGCGTGCCGGTCGGTCATCCATTGTCTCGGCAGGGCCCGATCGAGCGAGTGGATGATCGTCTCGGCGGCCTCCATCGCGCTGTCTGCGGCGAGTTCGGTACCGACGCCGCGTCCACCCGCCGCGTCGCCCGCGATGTACAGGCCGTCGACCGGGGTCGTGATCGACGGGCGCTTGGCGCCGACCTGCTCGGGGGTTTGGGCGGTCGAGATGAGCGGGCCGTATTCTTTGCCGCTCCAGTGTTCGAACCAGCTGCTGGTGGTGCGGTCGACGAACAGGATCTCCTCATCGAGGCCGGGAATGATCGTGCGCAGAGTCCGCAGGAGCGCGTCTTCCCATTCGGCCGGCGGGTTCTGCCAGGCGATGTCGGTCGTCGGTGTGTGGGTGCAGGCGGTGATCAGCTGGTGTCCGGGCGGGGCCAGCGAAGGATCGAAGTTGGTCGGGACGGGGGCGTAGTAGAACACGATTTCGGGAGTCCGGCCGTTGTCGAGCTCCCTGACGAGCTCCCGCTCGGTGTTGTCGTCGAATGTGTTCAGAGCTATGCCGGGGCCGATGGCGCCGATCAGGCAGCCCGAGTCGACAAGCCTGCGCTTCAGCGCGACGTTGACCTCCACGGCGCTCATCGATTGCTTGTTCTTCGCGGCGGCGTCGGTGTAGGCACTGGGCAGGACGCCGGGTTCGATCAGGTGCAGTGCGGTGGAGCGCAGGCTGGAGGTGGAGACCACGATGTCGGCGTCGACACGGGAGCCGTCGGCGAGCTGAACACCGTGAACCTTGTTGTCGGCGACCAGGATCCGCTGCACCTCGGCGCGTGTGCGAATCTCGGCACCGAGCTGCCGGGCGAGGCGGCAATAGGTGAGTGGGATCGCCTTGGCGCCGCCGGCGGGATAGCTGATCGAACTGTCGCGCAGTGCCCGCTGCGCGCAATAGATCGCCTCCCCTGCCGACATCTCCCATGAGGGGAGGACGAATGCCAGGGTGAAGATGTAGAAGAGCAGGGCTTTACTGCGCGGATTCCGGGTGAACTGCGAGATGTACTCGTCGAGCGGTCGGTGGTTCCAGGTGGCGGCCTTGGCCGGGCTCATCAGAGTGATGTCTGTGAACAACCGGCATGCCTGCACGGTGTCGGTGGGGGTGAGATTCAGTGCCCGCATGCACTTCCACCCCATCACCGGGAGCCGGTGTAGCTGGGAGGGGTAGGGGATCGACCGAACGGTGCCGTCGGAGGCCCGGTAGAAGAGTTCGAAAAGGTTGTGGGTGCTGCGGAAATCGATGGCGCCGTCGTGACCGGTGCGGCGCAGCACCTCACCGAGCGGGCCCTTGGGGCCGCGGGTGAACAGGTGGGTACTGAAATCGATCTGAAAACCCTGTTTCTCGTAGCCGGCGCAGAAACCGCCGAGGTAGTTGTTTTTCTCCAGCAGGGTCACGCGCAGCCCGGCGTGGGCGAGGAGCAGGGTGAGGGCGGTACCACCGATCCCGGCGCCGATGACAACGACATTCGGATGCGCGGATTCAGTGGGGTGGACGGTTTCCATAACGCTCGCTCCTTTTCCGGAGGTTCACGATCCGCTGGTCCGGGGTGGCGATTTCTTATACGATAGCGTGCGCGCCGAGAATTCGACGAAGATTAATAAATACGATCTCGATGGCGCTGTGGCACCAACGCTGCCGAAACCCTTGGAGCGCAGGCAAATTCAATGGTCGCAGGCTACGGCACCGCCTACCGGACGGTCGACGCAAATAGACCCGGTTGACATTGCGAATTCACATACCGACAGGATCGTTGAAAATAGAAAAATTAGATCAATAGACCAATAGGCATTGGCAACACGGGCAGCGTACGCTATTTTCTAGCTCCGAAATAGCCAGCGATCAGCAGCGCTGATCGACCGGAAATAGGCGCGATGCGAAAGGCGGCCGCGCAGAATTTATTCCGGCCGCCGACTTTTCGAATAACCCTGGAGGTGCGTTGAAATGTCTGATTCCCGAGATGCCGACACGTGCGCCGCCGAGCCGCGGCGCGCGCCGAGCCGGCGCACCATCGCCGTGTGGTCGGCCTGCGGGCTGCTGCTGTCCGGATTCGCCGGCGTGACGTATTGGGGCACTCTGCCCGCCACCTCGTCCGCCCAGGTCGCGACTCCGGTCACCGGCAACTGCAAAGGGACCGGCACGGTGTCGACGGGCGATGACCCTGGTACCGCACGTGTGGTAATCACCGGCCTGTCCTGCACCAGCAGCGACACCCGGTTCAACACCACCAACGGCACCGCCTCGGGCAATGTGAAGTTCGACCTCGTGACGAATTGCCAGAACACCGTGCTGGACACTCTCACCGGAACGTTCGACGGCACGTTCGACCTGCACAACGGGACCAGCGGTAAGGGCTCGGGAACCGGCAAGATCAGTCTGGTGACAGGCGGCGCCTCGGGCGCGGTCTCGCAAGGCTCGGCCACCGTCGACTCGGGCGGCTCGACGTTCACCGTCGGCGCAGTGGGCGGCAACGTCGCGGTGTCGGTGGCGAACCTGACCACCCTCTGCCCGGCGCCCAACGCCAGCGAGACCGGCACCGGCGACGGGACCGGGGCCGGAACCGAGTGACATCGGCGCATGACAACGACGGAAGCCGATCCGGCCGGCGAACCGGATCGGATCGGTCGCGGGCTGTTTTATCGCTGTGGCGTGACCGCGGCCCGCCACCACGGCAAGGTGCTGCTGCTGTGGTCGGTCGCCGTGTTGTGCGGCCTGATTCTGTTGCCGTTCCTGTTGGCCAGGATGGGGCCACCGCCGTTGCTCGTGTACGGATCGGAATCAGCGCGCACCAACGACGCCGTGGCCCGCAGTCTGCCGTTCCTCGGCAATGAGCAGTTTCTGCTGGTGTTTCGCTCGCAGTCGATGACCGCCGACGATCCGGTGTATCGGCAGACGGTGCGGACCGCCCTGGAGGCATTGGCGCGTCAGCCGGGAGTGACCGGGGCGCTGACCCTGCCCGACCCCACGAAATCGCCGGGCGCGCCGACATCCAACGCCGTCTACTCCGCGAACGGGTTCCCCTATCGGGACCCGCACAACATGTACGGCGTCGTCGGCGTCGTCGGTAACGAGTGGGAACTGGCGCGCCGTTTCCCGGCTCAACGTGCCGCCGCCGAACAGGCTGTCGCGCAGACCGCCGGCGATGTGGTGCATGTCTACCTGGTCGGTCGTTCACCGATCTACCATGACCTGCGCCGAGTGGAGCTGGACGAAGCCCGCCGAGTCGAGGCCGTTTCGACAGTGCTTGCGGTGGTGGTGCTGGCGGTGGGATTGGGCGTGCTGGGAACGGCCGTGGTGTCGCTGACCATGGCGGGTGCCACGATCGCGGTCACGCTGGGCGCATTCGCTCTGCTGGGGCGGGTGATGCACTGCGACATTCTGCTGTTGACGCTGGTAAGCGTTGTCGGGCTCGGGGTTTCGATCGATTACTCGCTGCTGGTGGTCAACCGCTACCGCGAGGAATTGAACAGGGGGGCCGATCGGATCCATGCCGCCGGAGTCGCGGTGGCGACCGCAGGTGCGACCGTGTACTTCGCCGGGCTGGTGGTGGTGGCTTCGGTGCTGGGTCTGGCGCTCATCCGGATTCCCGCCATCGACGAGTTCATCGTCGGCATGGCCAGTGTGATCGTGGTGGCGCTGGTGGCGGTCCTCACGCTGCTGCCCGTGTTGCTGGTGTTGTGCACCCCGCTGTTGGAGCGCGGGGTTGTGCCGGGACGCCGTGGCTCCTCCTTGGTGCTGTCCGATGAAGGGGTGTGGGCGCGGTGGGCACGGCGACTCATGCGCCGTCCGTGGCCGATCCTGATCGGGGTGGCGCTGTTCCTGATTGCCTGCGCCGCACCCACACTCGACATGCGGCTCGGCGTCGACATCCAGCGCGCCACACTTGCGCGCACCCTCTCAGGGCAGGGGATGACGGTGTTCGAACACGACTCCTTCGGCGGAGCGACGGGGGTGACCACCGTGCTCGTCCGAGGCCCCGCCGATGCCCAATCCGCTCGGGCCGATGCTCTGGTGCAGGCGCTTCGAGCCGACCCCGACGTCACCTCGGTGATCACCATCGGCGGCCGGGACGCCACCGCGATCCTGGCCATCCCGCACACCGCGGTGGATTCACCGCGCACCTTCGATCTGATCCATCGAATCCGCGGTGAGATCGTGCCGCACACCGCGATGCCCGGCACGAGTGCGCTCGTCGGCGGTACCGCGGCCATCCTCGTCGACGGTCTCGACGAGATCTCCGCGAAAACCTTGCCGGTTATCGCTGTGGTGCTGGGCATCTCGTTCGTCCTACTGATCGCCGCGTTCGGCAGCCTGGTGCTGCCGCTGAAGGCCATCGTGCTGAACCTGCTGACCCTCGCGGCCACCTACGGCCTGGTCGTGGCCGTCTTTCAATGGGGTGGCGGTGCGGCGATTCTCGGGTTCACCAGCAGCGGAATGATCCAGGCCTATCTGCCGCTGGTGATCTTCGTCATCGTGTTCGGGCTGTCGCTGGATTACGAAATGTTCCTCGTCGGGCGTATGAAGGAGATCTATCGCCGCACAGGGGACAACACCGGCGCCGTCGCGGTCGGCCTGCAACGCACCGCCCGGCCGATCGTGCTCGCCGCCGCCGTCATCGTCGTCGCCGCGAGCGGGCTGCTCACCTCGAACATTCCGGAGCTGAAACAATCCGGATTCGCGCTCATGGCAGCCATCCTGATCGATGTCACGCTCATCCGGCTCATCCTCGTCCCGGTCGCGATGCAAGTGCTGGGCCGGTGGAACTGGTGGCTTCCCCACCCGCGACCGCGACGAGCGGACAAGGGAGATGTCGCGGTGACAGCGACAACCGATACCAGCACGGCAAGACCGAAAGCCGGGGATTCATGAGGACCCGAGCTTACCGACGTCTGGGTGTCACCGATCCGCTTGTGCGGCACGGCTTCGAGATCTGCCGCAACGCCACCCGACGGACCGGGGAAATCGAGTACGCGGTCATCCAACTGCTCCCGCCCGCGGTGCGCATCGCCCTGTGGGCCATGTACGGTGCCGCGCGCACCATCGATGACCTCGCCGATGCCGACGGCCCCACCGATAACTCCCCCGGGCTGGAGGAATGGATCCAGGCGTTCGCCGCGGATTTCGAGCGTTGTACGAGTGACGATCCGGTCCGCGCCGCACTGCTGCATACCGTCCAGGCCTGGCATCTCCCCCTGGCTTGGCTGTCGAACATGTTCGAAGGACAGCGCGACGCTGCCACGGGACGGGAGTTGGCGACCTGGCAGCAGTGGTATGACTACGTCGAAATCGTCATCACACCGTTTGTGATGCAGGTCGCGTCGATGCTCGCGCAGAACGCGGGTCTTTCGGTAGCCCTCAGCTACGGAGACGGCACCATCGACATGTGGCTGAATCTGGCTCGTGCCTTCCATCTCACCGATACCCTGGCCGATCTCGGCGAAGACGGCGCTCGCGGCCGGATACGATTGCCCCTCGAGACGATGGACCAATTCGGCGTACGCCGTGACGATCTCCTGAACGGACACATCTCACCCGCACTGTGCTGTCTGGTCCGACACTTGACCGATACCGCACGGCAATGGCTGGATGCGTCCCCTGGCCTCCCTCGCATCCTGCATCCCGCTCTGGGCATCACGCTCGAATGCCATATCGGTCTGTATCGGCTACTGCTGGACACCATCGATATGCGGCTCAATGCTGCCCGTCTCCCGCCCAGGGTCACATTGCGGCCACGCGAGGTGTGGAAACTGCTGCTTCCCGCCCGCGCCCAGGCCACCGTAGCGTGGGCGCTGTTTCCCTTCCGGCTCGATCTGTTCCTGGCAGCGACCCCGGACGACCGTGATCGCCCACGCACCATCGGGGCCCCGACTCTTCATTCCGTCGATGCGCCGCGCTCGCCGCAGCACCGGCCCAACGGCCTGACATCCGCCCAAGCCCGGCAAGCCGAATTTCCCACACATGTCGCCATCATCTTGGACGGTAACGGCAGATGGGCGATACAACGTCGACTACCACGAAACGAGGGACACCGCGCCGGTATGGAGGCATTGAAGGAGGTGGTCGAGGGAGCTCTGGAAATGGGTCTTCGATATCTCACCGTCTACGTCTTCTCCACCGAGAACTGGAAGCGGCCAACCGAGGAAACCGGCACCCTCCTGCACGTGATACCGCGCGAACTACTGCATTACGTCCGGATCTGGCAGCAACAAAACGTGCGGATCCGCTGGGCAGGCCAACGCGCCGGACTTCCACTCGACACCATCAGCGCGTTGACCACGATGGTCACCCAAACCTCCCACAACACCGGGCTCACCCTCACCCTGTGCCTCAACTACGGTGGCCGCGCCGAGATCACCACCGCGGCCTCGCGACTCGCCGCCGACGCCCTGGCCGGGCGGATCGATCCGACGACCGTCACCGAACCCCAGTTCACCAACTACCTACATGTACCCGAACTGCCCGATGTCGACATCCTGCTCCGAACCGGAGCAGAGCAACGAACCTCGAATTTCCTACCCTGGCAAGCCACCTACGCCGAGCTGATCTTCATCGACACCTACTGGCCGGACTTCACCCGCCACGACCTCCAGCGAGCCATCGACTGCTACCGCCACCGGCGCCGGCGCTTCGGAGCCGCCGAAATGGCTGGTGACACCGTCGATCCCACAACTCATTCAGGTGGCGGGTGACCTCGCGCGCGGTCGCGCCCCGTGACATCGAGCGCTGAGGTCGCTATCCAGCCGGCAGCGGCCAAGACCTCCACGGCGACTTCGCGCGGCGGGCGCCGACCGTTGTCTACCAGGAAGTCCTCCACGGCCAACCGGTCCATTCGGAGGGACCACCACCGTGCTCCGGCCAGCTCGTCGTCCGGACTGAACTCCCGGCGGCGGATCCGCTCCTCGATGAGTGCCAGCGGCGCTCGCAAGCGGACCACCGTGACCCGAGCATCCGGTATCGCGGTGGCAATGGAACAGATTTCCGAGCGATGCTCTACAAGCATCTCCATCAGGAGCCGCTCGGCACCCTGGGCGGCGTAGCCGGACCACAGCGACGCCAGGTTGCGGTGCCGATGAACCGCTCGCCGATCGGGGTCGGTCAGCCCTGGCGACCAGCATCGGGCGATTTCCTCCAATACCACTGTCGCGTGGGGTATCCCGGCGTCGACCAGTACCGCGTCGGCCGCGTGCAGAACGGCACTCTTTCCTACACCGATCGGACCGGTCACCACGAGGACGGGTGTCACCACACCGAGTATCGCAGTCGCCCAGTCCAAGCGCCTGATCCGAGGCCCGCCACCGCCTGACTTTCATCCCTGAACACTTGTGCCGGACAGGTTCGCGATCCGTGCGGGCTCACCGGTCACGAGCAGGTGCGGCAGATCTCCCGAGTACTCGGTGACGTCCTGTCGTCCCGCCTCGCCGAACTGAACAGTGCCGCCGTCGATTTCGCCAAGGATGATCCTTCCCGCACTGGCCGGTCGGAGACTGCAACCGCGCGGAGTACTACACCACGACGGTGAGTTGGGACGGCACGGGATTGGTGCTCACGCTCCCCACTACCTCCCCCGCAGCCGGCATGTAGACGTCTCGGCCCACACCGGATCCGCCGCCGGCGGGCGGCGACCATGGTATTTGCAAGGTTTGGGTGAGTGATCGACCGGTTCGCAGATCCTGCATCGTGACTGTCGCCGTCACCGTGCATTGCGTGCCCGCCAACATTGAGATGGGGAAAGGCGGTGCGACGCTGTAATCCGGGGCGAACCCAACATTCATTCTGGCCTGCGGCGGTCCCCCGCCGGGAGGAAATTCCTCCCGGGAAAGCGTGGCCGCGACAGTACCTCTACACCAGGGTTGCGAGCCCTGAAACGGTGCGGGTTCGAACATTGCCTGCGTCGGTGAGGCATCGGCTACTCCCGCCGTCGACAACAGCGACACCAGCGATGCCACGGCGATCCCGCCGATTCTGACAGTGGACTTCATGATCGTCCCGTCTCCGAAAGACAGTAGTTGTTTTGGCAAATTTCCAGCTATCAGAATACGGCAAGCCGACCCGCGTTCTCAGGAGGTCGATCATGTTCGCGCGCACTACCACTTTGTCATGCGCGACCATCCGCGACAGAAGGAATCGCGGCCAATACGCACCTGGTCGCGGTATCCGGCGACCTGTTCACCGGCACCCCGACCGAACGCCTCACCTGCATGTTCGAGGTATTGCTCAACGGAATCCTCACCGCTCCGAGCCACCATCCCGCCGAGACACCCACGAACTCCGGATAGCGCTCTACGAGCCGGAGGTCGCCGAACCGATCGCGCGGACCGCCGCAACCAGAACGAAAACGGTTGTACGCCAACGGATGACAGCGTCTCGACTATCGGCCACCCTCGGCTGGCGAGATGAGATCCGGGCCACGCCGACCATCGGCGAGTTCCGGAAAGCTGCCGCGCAGTTGATCCAGACAGCGCCGCACCTCGCGAAGATCCCTTTCGAGCCGCCGCCTTTCGGTGACATGACGTGGCATGCCGCGCTTGGTCACGGTGGCCCGCAGCGCCGATTGCAATGCCGCCGCCTCCACGGTGAGCAGTTCGTGGAAGACGCGCGCCTGCGCGACATTGGATTCGTCGTGCACCCGAACACCTACTGCCGCAGCGGATCCGACGGCGTTCGCCTGCTGTACATATTTCCGTTGCCCATAATTCATCTTCCCGAACCCACCGGACAATGGTCAATCGAAAACGTTGCCGCCCCGCGCAATTGACCGCGGCAGAGCAGTCGGTCGACGTGAATCACTATCTAGTTCACCGCCGTCGATCCGCCTACCGGGCCGACAACCCAACCCGGCGAAGACTGGCGGGCGGATTCGCCTGGCGCGGTGAATCGTTCACGCCCGCGGCCGGATCGACGCGGCCCGTTCACGGTGTGCAGGATGGGGTGGTCTCGATACTCCCGATATACGCGAGCGCTCCGATCGCCCCGGTGAGAAAGTCGTACAGTGCGGCGAGATCGCTGGTGGCGACCGCCACCAGCAGATTGGACGGTTCGGTGGTCGCAGCGACGAACCGTAGCTGCGGTTGCTCGCAGAGAATACGAGCGATCCGCTCCAGCGCCCCCGGATTCACGCCGCGCTCGAAACCTGGATCCCAGAGTGCGGCGGCAGCGAATGGCACCCGCCGGGAGCTGTCGCATGAGTACCGATCCGGCGGCCGTTGTCGACTCGAGCACCATGCAGGTCAACGGAATTCGAGGACTGCACGTCGGGGACGCCTCGGTGATGCCCGCAGGCCAAAGCCGCCACCACCATGATCGCCGAACGCACGGCCCGCCTGATGCACAAGGCGAGCTGACCCGTGCGAGTGGTCAGCGACTGAACTTGGCGATCGCCGCCGCGGTGACGGGCGTGAAGAGGTTGATCAGGTTGCCATCGGGATCGCGGAGCGAATATCGCCGCCAACGCACGCGGCATTCCGGAGGGCGTGGATCGAGAGCAGGTGCGCCGGAACTGGGACCGGGTTGCGATGACACAGCCGCAGACCGCCGCGCGCGTAATTCTGCGTGGCGTGCAACGCAATCGCCCACGGGTGCTGATCGGCGCGGACGCCCGCGGGTGGGCGGCGCTGCCGTGGCTGCTCGGCCCGCGCTACCAGGATCTGGTGGTGCCGCTGTACCGGCTGGGTCGCCGCTCCGCGGCCCGGGCCGGAATCAGGATCTAACCCCGTGGATCAGACTGAACGTGCGACCCGCCACGGCTGATATCGCGTCAGTACAGCCACACATCGGACAGCAGGATCTTCTCGATGAGGCGTTCGAAACAGGTTTGAACACCCCGGGCGCGCTGGACGCCTCAGCGCATGACCGGTAGTACGGCGGCATTCGATCGCCCGGTCGCGGATTCGATGAACGCGACCGGATCGGGGACCGCCGAGAGGATTTCGGCGGTTCTGCTCAGCGCCGACGCCGGGACCGGGTCACCGCCGACGGCATCGAGCAGATCGAGCAGGTGCACGGTCGCTTCGACCAGGAAGTATTGGGTCAACGCCCCGAAACTGACGGTGCCTAGCTGTGAAATAGGATGGGCCACACCGGTATTCGGATCGAGGCCGCGAAGCTCCGCGATCAACTTCGGTGCGTTGTCGGTGAAGTGCGCGACGAGCCTTTCCGGACCGACCGCGGACGCCTGCCTCGCCGCTTCCGCGGTGATATCGGCATTCGCCCGTGCGTACCCGCCCGGCATGTTGTAGATGCGCAGGATCTGCGCCGCACTGGTCACGGCCGGTGACTCCACCCGGGAGCTCCGCAGAAGTTCGGCTCCGCGCTCATCCGGCACGATATGCGCCACCAGATCCCGCACCATCCAGCCGGGCAACCGCGTAGGCGCCGCCCACTCCTGCGTGGTCAGCAGGCCGAGCCGGTCACTCCACGCCTCGAAGATCTCTTGCAGCACAGCGCCATCCATGTCAACCCACTTCGCTCGAAGGTGAGCACGCTCCACAACCGCCGCGAGCTCATATCGAGACTCCCCCACCTCGGGGTGAGCGGACATCGCCTCATTGGTGTGATTCGATTTCACTTGGCGCAGTGCACAATTAGGCCTCCGGGATCGCACGTCTCCTCGAATACCCACCTGCGCAACCCGGTACGCCGAGCCGGGCGTCCATCGCCGCACCGACGCCTCGGCCGAGAGCATGTTCTAGAGGCCCGGCTCGCGGCGATCACCCTGATCGTGCGATGGACAACTCACACCGGCAGAACCGACTCTTGACCCGATGTCGGCCCCTTGGAATGAGTTTCAATGTCCACATACAGCTATACAGTGACCGCGCACTCGCGGGCGAACCCGCACGCCGTCTTCCTGGCGCTCATCACCGCGGCCACCTGGCCCCGGTGGTCACCGATCGATACGGTGGCGATCGGAGGGCGGCGGCGATCCCGAGGGTCGGCAGGAGGTCGGCCACACCAGGATCTTCCACACCGGCCGCGCCGTCTCCCGGGAAACCATCGACGAACTGGTCACCGACCGGCGGTTCGCCTACCGGAACAGGAGCGGTCCGTTCCGGTACTACCGAGGCATTGTCGAGCTCGCACCGAACGCACAGGGCGGCACCGATATCACCTGGTCCGGCAGGTTCGCACCGAAACTGCCGTTCTCCGGGCGGTTCTGGCGTTGGTATCTGACGCGATACATGCGGCGCATGGCCGATGGCCTCGCCCACTACGCAGCCGATTCCCAGCTGCGCAACGGGTCCGAGAAACACTGAGGAATAGACAATGCACAACGCGACATTCGGCCCCGCGCACTGGACCCCCGCCACCCGAAACGGCGAGCCGGTGCCCGATGTCTGGACGAAGGAATTGCTGCGCCGCGACCACGGCGACTCGTTCACATTGCTCCGCCTCGGTTTCGGCGCGAAGTTCGAGCTGTCCGGCTCCGCGAACGACCGGCTGCTGGTGCTGGACGGCGAATTCACCGCCGCCGACCGCGAGCAGACCTACCGCCGCGGTGCGTATTGCGCCGGAGGAGCCGACGTGCTGTCCGGCCACGCCGGATGCCTGGCCCTCGTGCTGACCGGCGACCGCCTCGGCGCGCCCGCGGCGGATGTGTTCAGCCCGGACGGTTGGCTGGAATCCGGTCCCGGCCAATGGTTCCGGCTGCTGCTCGATGTCACCTTCGACGAGCACTTCGACGAGCGCGTCATCGGCCTGTCCTACTTCGAGCCGTGTTCGACCGCACCCCGCCACCCGCACCGCACCGCACACCGAATCCTGTTCCTCGACGGCGAGGCCGACGACGAGCTGGTATTCCCGGACGGAACCCGCCGAACCGCCCACCGGATGCGCGGCGACTTCGTCGACTACCCGTACCCGATCCAACACCAGACTTTCAGCGGCACCGGTTGCACGATTCTCTTCGCGCACGAACCCATCTCGACCACGTGACATCGTCGGCCGTGCGCTCGGCTGGGTCCCGAGCCCGTACCACAGCGTGGTACAATGTACCTATGACTGCCTCTGGAATGTCACAGCCCACCGAGGTCAGCGTGCGCCAGTTCGTCAACGACTCCGGCGCCGTTACCCGCGGCCTGCGGGACGGCAAGCAATACATACTCACCATCAACGGTGAGCCGCTGGCCGAAGTGACACCCATCCGCAGACACCGCTTCGTGCCCACCAGCCAAGCCCAGGCAATGTTCGCCAACGCCCCGACACTCGACTACGCCGAACTACGACACGACTTGGACGCGGTCGTCACCGACGAACTCTCCGACGACCCGCTCGAAGGAACCGGCCTGTGAGCCGCCGCGCCAGGGGCGTGCTCGACACCGGCATCATCGCTGCCTTCTCGTTGTTCGAACCGGCCGAGCTGCCCATCGAATCCGCCATCACCGCAGTCACTTTGGGCGAACTGTCACGTGGACCGTACGCTACCGACGATCCGATCAAACGCGCTCGCCGGATCGCCGTGCTCCAACACGCCGAAGCGACATTCGGCGACGCACTCCCCTACGACAGCGAAGCAGCGCGGATCTTCGGACTCATTTGCGCCTCGGTGTATGCGATCGGCCGACAACCACGACGTCGGACGGCCGACCTCATGATCGCCGCCACTGCCACGCGAAATGGGCTGCCGCTGTACACAACCAACCCGAAGGACTTCGCGGGGCTCGATGCGCTCGTGACCATCGTTGCGGTCACTCGCCCTGATGGCGCAAGCGGCTGAACGGACAAGTCGACCCCACCGAGAACAGGCTCGGCGTACTCGCGCGGATGGCGGTTCGGGCGAAAGATACGTCGCCAGTGAATCTTTGGCCGGTTCCGCTCAGATGCGGTCGTATAGTTCGGCCGGGCCCAGCCATCGGGTCAGTGCGGCAGTCAGCGCGTGGTGATCGACGGGTTCGGTCGCGGGATGGACCCAGGCGACATGACCGTCGGGTCTGATGAAAGCGGCGTCTACGGCGGGGATTTCGCCGAATACGGGTACGCGCCAATGGCTGCCCGGTCTGGCGGGCGCGAGCCGCGCGGCAATGTAGTGCACCCGATTCGCCCACGGAATCGCCATATCCCGCAACCCATCGGCGCCGAGGTCGATCAGGAGCGGGCGGGCCGGGTGCAGCAGGCTGAACAGGTCCGTGTCACCCCGATCGGTGGTGAGGGTCAGATTGGGCATGCGCCGTCCGAGAAGAGGATGCGCATCGCCGAGTGGATAGCGCACATCCAGCCCGCTGAGCAGCCCGCTCAGCCGCAGGCAGATCGCCGGTTCGGCGAGCATATCCGCCACCACGGCCCGCAACGCGTCCATCTGTGCACCGGGTTTGATCAGTCCCGTCTGCGCCTTGGTCACCTGAAGCACGGTGGCGGCTATCGGATGACGTTCCTCGTGGTAGGTGTCGAGCAGTGCGTCGGGGGCGCTGCCGTCGAGTACCGCGCCCAGTTTCCACCCGAGGTTCACCGCATCCTGTATTCCGAGGTTCAATCCCTGTCCACCGATCGGCGAATGGATGTGGGCGGCATCGCCCGCGAGGAATACCCGGCCCCGCCGATAGTGCGCGGCCTGCCGGAACCCATCGGAAAAGCGAGACAGCCACCGCGCTTCGCGCAGGCCGTGATCGGTGCCGAGACCGTCGATCATGACCGCGCGCAATTCGTCGAGGGTGACCGGCGCGGTGCGATCGGCGGGCGGCGTCGTGCGCATCAGGCTCACGCGATACCACCCCGATTCGGCCCGGGAGATCTGGTAGGTGCCGATGCGTTCATTGCGGCCGAATACGCCCGCGCGGTCGGGCGGGGAGTCGAGGTGCACATCGCCCACCAGCCAGTGCCCGACCGGTTCATCGCCGGGAAACGGTATGACACAAAGCTTTCGGACCGCACTGTGCCCGCCGTCGCAACCGACCAGATAGTCGGCGCGCAGTGCCGCATGGCCGTCAAGGGATACCGTCACGCCCGTATCGTCCTGGTGCAGACCGGTCACGGCGGTGGACCACAGGAACCGGGCGCCGGCTTCGGCGGCGCGGGCCGCGAGGATCCGTTCGGTCTCGTGCTGCGGCAGGATCAGCGCGGCGGGCCAGTCCGGATCGAGTTGGTGCGGGGCCATCGGGATGCCGGAGAACAGCACCCCGGGCAGCGCCCGGCCGCGGCCGAGGAATTCGCCGGCCAATCCCCGCTGGGTGAAGATCTCCATACTTCGGGCATTGATACCCGGTGCGCGCGATTCGCCGACCGTGCCCGCCTGACGCTGCTCGACCACGACGACATCAATGCCGGCGAGCCGCAGTTCGGCGGCCAGCATGAGCCCGGTCGGCCCCGCGCCCGCGACGACGACTTGGGCTAGGTTATTGTTCATAGGATCCTATGTAACTATAGATAGGATCCTATGTAAAGGAGGAATATGGATACCGCACCCATACCGGGCGTGGTCCGGCTGATCAACCGCGCCGCACGCGCCCTGGCGCGCGACGGGGATGCCGCCCTCAAACCCTTCGGTATGCGCTATGCCCAGGTCCCCGTGCTCGCGCTGCTGCGCGCGGGCGCCGAGCCGACCCAGAAGGAGTTGGTCGAGGCCACCGGGATCGAACAATCCTCCATGGCCCAGCTTTTGACGCGGATGGAGCGGGACGGGCTGATTCGCCGGGTCCCGAATCCGCGCGATGCGCGCAGTCAGACGATCGCCCTGGCCGCCGAAACCGCCGAACGGGTCACCACGGCCCGTCGGCAACTCGACGACCTCAACGAACGAGCCGTCGCCGGATTCACTCCCGAGGAGATCCGACTTCTCGAACAACTGCTGATCCGGCTCAACGACAACCTCGACAAACAGAACGCGGGGTCGGGCAACTCCACTCGCTGATCCGGCCGTCGGTGCGGGCGCAGAATTCGGTGCGCCGCAACGTCCTTGGCGCACAGGCGATCTCACTCAGCAGGCGGCTCCCGCTCATCGAATCGGCGGACTTCGACGAGTTCGAGGCCGAGCGATTCGAATGTCGCGAGTACGCCGTACAGCGCGGCCTGGTCGGTCAGCTCACCCGTCAGCACGGTATCCCCGTCGACCGCGCACGCGGTGAGCGCGGGGAAGGCGGAGCGGATCGTCGGTCCCAGGTGGCCGCGTACGCGAATCCGGTAGTGCCGAGGTCCGCAGTGCATATTGGTCATCCATCCACCTAATGTCCGACGGGCGTGCCCAGCGTTGTCACGCGCGAGACCACGCCGTCCCGCGCTCGCTGCCGCAAGCGTCCGTCCCGTCGGGATGAGCTGTCCATCGCCCGATCCGGGTGAGGGTGCGAACGGTCCACCGCCGCTGCGGAATTCGAACGGTCAGCGGTGACGGGTAGCAGGTGCGAGCAATCCGAGCGTGCGTGCGCGGCCGACGGCATCGGTGCGGCGATGGACGCCGAGCTTGCCGTACAGGTTGCGCAGGTGGGTCTTGACGGTATTCGGCGAGACCGACAGTTCGCGGGCGATCTCCGGCGCGGACAATTGGGTCGGCAGATAACGCAGCACCCGAATCTCGCTGTCGCTCAACGCTTCCAACGGTGTCCGCGGTTCGGCGGGCACGGCTTCCGCTGTGCCGAGCAGATTTTGGATCTCGAGGATCAGCGAGGCGTGGCCGGTCCGGCCGCGCGCCCGCCGCTCCAGCAATTCGGGAACGGGGTGCAGCAGGAACCACAGCAGCACCCCGTCGGGTTCGGCCTGGTCGAGCGCGCGCTCGAGCGCGACCTGTGCCGCATCCGATTCCCCGAGCGCCGCGCGGGCGATCGCCTCCAGCAGGAACCCTTGGGTCAACCAACCCGGCCAGAGCAGCGGGAGCGAACCGTCGAGCACCGGAGCCAAGGCGGTGAGCGCGGCATGCGGCGCACCCTCGGCGATCCGCAGCGCCGCCAGCGACAGGCGCAGCTCCGCACGTTCCCGGTCGGCCGCGTCGAAGCCCTCGAGGATCGCCGCGGCATGTTCGGTTCCGCTGTGGCGCATGACAGCCAGTATTCGGAAGGCCCGCAGGGTGGTAACCATGACGTTCGGCTCGGAAAGCCGGGCGGCGAACCGCTCGGCATCCAGCAGAGCGGCCACCGCCTCGCCGTTGCGGCCACGCGCGAATTCGGCGATGCCCTGGACACTGCGGATCGCCATACCCGTCGCGGGCTGCGTCGCCGCGCGCAGTGTGCGGTCGGCGAGCCGCAGCCAGCTCTGCGCCTCCGTCAGCCGTCCCTGCCAAACCATCGTCGTCGCAAGCGCATTGGCGGCGATACCGGCCGCCGGTTCGTCGGTCCAGCCGTGCTGCGCGGCCAATTCCATTGCCCGCTCGCCGAATTCGATCGCCGCCGAAAACGAGCCGAACATCGCGGTCATCGCCTGGTAAGCCAGGCTGGTGAATTCGAGGAACGGCCGCCCGATCCGGTGCGCCAGCTCCGCACCCTGCCGCAGATGTTCGACGGCCGCTTCGAAGTGCCCGATCGACGATTCGGTGGTGCCCAGGCTGACCAGGGCCAATGCGCGCAGGTCCGTGCCGGAGCCGGGCATCGACTCCTCGGCCGCCGCCTTCAGCTGGCGCGCCTCCTCGGTCGCCGCGGCCAGGTTCCAGCGATGCCGGGCCAGCAGCAATCGGATGATCCCGAGCATCAGTTGGGCGTGGGCGCGGCGTTCGGTCGGCACCGATGCCGCGGCACGTTCGGCCAGGTGCAGGTACTGCTCCTCCGCTTCGACGGGCGCCTGTCGCAGGGCATCGGCGAGCGACATCATCGTCAGCTCGCCATCGCCCGCGACGACGGCAGCGGGGAAATCGGCGAGTAGTTCGGCGACAGTACCGATTCGGCCGTCCATCAGCAGGCTGGGCCAGTGATCGGCCAGCAGGCGCGACGCCGAGCCCCAGTCCTGCGCCGCGAGCTCATGCCGAATCGCGTCGATCGGAGAGCCGTGCTCGGCGAACCACGCCGCGGCGACCCGATGCAGCGCGGCGACCTCGTCGGGCGCGGTGCGGCGCAACTCCAACCGCAGCAGATCGGCGAACATCTGGTGGTAGCGAAAACACGAGCGGGCCGCATCGAGCGAGGTGACGAAGGCGTTGGCCTGCTCGAGGTCCTGTAGCACCCGTTCGCTGCCGCTGTCGCCGGTCAACAGGTCGGCCAGCTCGCCGCTGACCCGCTCCAGCAGCGAGGTGCGCAGCAGCAGCCGTCGCACGTGATCGCTCTGCCGCTCGAGCACCTCGGCCAGCAGGTATTCGGCGACAGTACGTTCACTGCCGGAGAATTCGGCCGCGAACCGGGCCGCATCCGCGCGCCCGGCCAGCGACAGCGCGGCCAGGCGCAGCCCTGCCGCCCAGCCCTCGGTCCGCCGGTGCAGCGCGGCCAGCGCCGCATCGGGCAACCGAATTCCGGCCAACTCCAGCAGTTCTCGCGTCTGCGCCGGGGTGAATCGCAGGTCGGCGGGACGGATCTCGGTGAGCTCACCCTCCACCCGCAGCCGGTGCAGACCGATCCGCAGGTCGTGCCTGGTGGCCAGCACGAATCGCAGCGTCGCCGGCGCCCGCAGCACCAGCAACTCCAACTGGTGCAGCACCACCGCGGAATTCAACTCGTGTACGTCATCGATCACCAGCCAGAGCTGCTCAGGCAGCTGTGCGAGGTCATCGAGCAGCCGCTCCACCAGGGCCCATTCGTCCAATTCCGGTGCGGCCGATACGGTTCGCACGACCTGCGCCCCCACCGCCGTGTGCCGCAGCGCCTCCACGACCGAGATCCAGAACCGCTGCGGATCGCGCTCGTCCCGCCGCACCGGCACCAGCGCGGCGCGGCCCGCCAGATCCTTCCCCGCGATCCACGACCGCAACAAAACCGTCTTCCCGGAGCCGGGCGGAGCCGACACCACGGTCACCCGCGCGGCACCGAGACGCTCGAAAAGCTCTGGGCGAGCGACGAGCCCGACGACATCGAGCCGAGAGCTTCCCTCGGAGGTCGAAGAGTCACCGGATCGCACGGTACGAATCATCGCACAGCGGCGCCCCACCACGAATCGAGAGCCACACTGCGCCAATGGAAATGACCCATCGGGTGGCGGCACGGCGATGCGGTGAAGCCCACGTCGCCGGTCGTCGATGAACTATCTCGACCGTAGTTTAGCGACGGCGTTGATAACCCGATCATGGTGTGGACCCGCGATGCGGGCGGCGAGTGTGGCCAGCCACGCGTCCGCACCGATCAGGACTTGGGCTCGACCGCGTTCGACGCCCGCCAGGATCGCGCGGGCCGCCGTATCGGCATCGGTGCGCGCGATCCGCCGCTCGAACCGCGCGATGACCTTGTGCGGGTCGACATCCGGAGCCACCAGCGCCGCCCGCGAGATCGGAGTCCGGATACCACCCGGAAAGACAACACTCACAGCCACATTCGACCCGGCCAGTTCGGCGCGCAGGCTCTCACCGAACGCGCGAATCGCGAATTTGCTTGCCGCGTACGGGGCATGCTCGGCGCTGCCGACGAACCCCAGCGCCGAGGACAGGTTCGCGATCCGCGCGGGCTCACCGGTCGCGAGCAGGTGCGGCAGAAACGCCTTGGTGACATGGACTGTGCCCAAGAAATTCACGCCCATCACGGTCTCGAAATCCGCGTCCGGCGTCGACGCGACAGTACCGACATGCAAGATGCCGGCACAGGTCACCAGGACATCACACCTGCCGAACCGCTCGATCGTGTCGGCGGCGAAAGCATTCGATGCGTCACGGTCGTGGACGTCGGTCTGGCTGATCTCGACCCGTCCCGATCCCGTGCACAGCTGTTTCGTCTCACCGACCTTCGCGGCGTCGATATCCGCCAGCGCCAGGTGCGCGCCCCGGCGGCTCAGTTCCAACGACAGTTCGCGGCCTATCCCCGAGCCGGCGCCGGTGATGGCGACGATTCTTCCGTTGTACCAATCAAATTGTCCCCCACCTATTTTCCGTCCGAGGAAGGCCATCGCCCGGGCACCCATACCGCGACTGCTCATACGTCGAAGCCTATGTCGATACGCCGGGTCGACCGCCTGAATCCCGTAGTTCCGTCCCTACTCCCCCGCAGGCAGCGGCCGGAGCGCGGTGGCGAGTTGAAACGTGTTGTCTACCCGCGTTATTCGCACATCGGTGAATCCGGCGTCGGTGAGCAGTGTGTGGAGTTCGTCATCGGTGCGCAAATGCATGCGGCGGGCGACAGGGGGCGGGGCGATTTTCGAGGGCGGGTTCGGGGCCACCGTGTGCAGGACGAGTCGTCCGCCGGGGGCGAGGATGCGGTGCAGTTCGGTCAGGGCGCGCGGGGCGTCCAGGTAGAAAAGGACATTCATCAGGGCGGCCGCGGTGTAGGTGGCGTCGGGGAGCGGGAGGGCCTCGGCGGTTGCGTTGACGACCTCGAGCCGGCCGGTTCGCACGGCGTCGGCGTTGTTCCGCTCGGTGAGCGCCACCATGTCGGCGCTGTGGTCCACCGCCGTTGCGCGGCAGCCGGATTCCAGTGCCCAGTGGATGAAGGTGCCTCCGCCGCAACCGATTTCGACGAGGTTGTCCTCGGGCGTGAGCGCCAGCGCCCGCAGGGTCGTGCGGAAGATGTCGTGGTGGGCCTTCATATCCCGCCACCAGAACCGGGCGATGGGGCCGCGCGGGCTCTTCAGGATGCGGTCGGTGAAGATGTCGGCGATGCCGGGCATCGGGAGTTACCTCATTTCGAGTCGGGTGGGCTACCGCGCGATGCGCAGGTCGCCGAATACGGTGCGACGGGCCAGCGGGCGGGCGAGGAAGTTGTGCGGGAAGCCGGGGTCGACGGCGGAGGCCGTATCCAGTCGGCGCAGCTGATGGTCGTCGAATTCGATGCCGAGCGCGGCCAGATTGTCGTCGAGCTGGGCGACGGTGCGGGCGCCGAGAATGGGCGCGGTCACCGCCGGATTGCGCAGCACCCAGGCCAGCGCCACCTGGGCGGGCGTGCGTCCCAGCTCCTCGGCGGTCGCACCGACCAGCGCGGCCAGCGCGAGTCCCCGTTCGGTTAGCGAATCATTCGCCGCGGCAAGGCTTTTCCGGGATCCGCCCGAGGTGTCCGGCGCGTCCAGGTCGGCGGCCCGGTACTTGCCGGTCAGCACGCCACCGGCCAGGGGCGACCAGGCCACCACGCCCAAGCCCAATTCCTGTGCCATCGGCACGAGTTCGCGCTCACCGGTCCGCTCTATCAAGTTGTATTCGATTTGCAGGGCCACCAGCGGTGACCAACCCCGCAACTCCGCGATCGTCTGCATGCGGGCCACCTGCCAGGCGGGGGTATTCGAAATGCCGACGTAGAGCACCTTGCCGGCCCGCACCAGGTCGTCGAGGCCGCGCATGATCTCCTCGACCGGCGTGAGCCCGTCCCACAGGTGCGGATACAGCAGGTCGATGTAGTCCGTGCGCAGGCGGCGCAGACTGGCCTCGACCGAGGCGATCATGCTCTTGCGATGGTTGCCGCCGGAGTTCGGATCGGTGAGTCGGCGCAGCGCACTGTATTTCGTTGCCAGCACCAGGCTTTCACGCATGGGAGCGGCGAATTCGCCGACCCATTCCTCGGCGGTGCCGCCGGTGTACCCACTGGCGGTGTCGATGAAGTTGCCACCGCGGCCGGTGTAGCCGTCGAAGATTCGGCGCGCTTCGTCTTTGGCTGCGCCCCAGCCCCATTCGGTGCCGAAGGTCATGGTCCCGAGCGCCAGCGGCGAGACCCGCAGCCCCGACCTGCCGAGCAACCGGTAGTGGTCGAGGTCCGCAGCCGTCGGCGCGGATCCCGCAGGATCCCGGGATCCAGGTTCCACCAACATATTTCATCCCCTCCGGCGCACGCGGAGCCATGGCGGCGATATTCGCGCCGCCGTTGCTAATGACATTCGTTTTCATTAATCTAGGCCCGATGGCTTCATTGAGCAAGGGCTGGAGATAGTGACGGCAGCAGACGAAGTGCGACGGTGCGTGGCAACGGTGCTCGATATCGATCCACAGGAAATCCCCACGGCACAACGGCTGCAGGAGTTGGGCATGGACTCGTTCCTCGCCGTGCGACTCCATCTGCGACTGGGCGAGCGGTTGGGCGTCAGGGTACCGCTGGAATCGTTCGTCGGTGCCACGCTCGACTCGCTGATCGCGCAGGTCGAGCGGCACACACCGGGAAGTGCCGACAACGTGCCCGTAATCGCCGGTCCGGCAGTGACATTCACCGGCGACGCAACCCCGGTCGAGGCGGAACTGACCCCGATTCAGGCGTCCTATTGGGTCGGCCGGGACCCGGATATGCCGCTGGGCGGCGTGACCACCCACTACTACTTCGAATTCGACCGAGCCCCAGAACATTTCGTCGCAGCGGACCCGGCGGCGGAGATCGCCGCCCTGGAGGACGCATGGAATCGGCTCGTGGACCGGCACGAGATGCTGCGGGCCACGATCACCGACGACGGCCGTCAGCGCGTGGAGCCGCCCGGGCGGCGTTACCGGATCGGCGTGACCGATCTGCGCGACCGGCCCGCCGACGCCGCACGAGTGCTCGACGAATTGCGCTGCGACAAGTCACATCAGGTGCGCGACACCGCGGTCTGGCCGCTGTTCGATATCCACGCGGCCGTGCTGCCCGGCGGCGGACTGCGGCTGTTCGTGGGATTCGACATCATCGTGCTGGATATGGCGAGCTGGATCCTGCTCATGCGCCAGTGGGGCGAGCTGGTCACCGATCCGGCCACGAATCTGCCTGCGACGGAATCGTTCCTGCGCATCCTGCACGAGCGCGGCACTGCCGAGGCGGCACGCCGCGAGCGCGATCGCGACTACTGGCAGACGCGTGCGCCGGGGCTTCCTGCCGGACCGCGCCTACCGTATATCGTTGCGCCCGAACAGGTTCGATGTCCGACCTTCCGTCGGCATCCGGCCGAATTGGCGGCCGACGAATGGTCGGCACTGACCGCCCGAGCGGCAACCCACGGACTCACCCCCACCGCCGTGCTGCTGGCCGCGTTCGGGCTCACCCTCACCCGCTGGGGCGCGAGCGAGCCGTTCTGCCTGAACACCACCCTGTTCGATCGCCTCGATCCCGCCGAGCACAGCGTCGTCGGCGATTTCAGCACCACCGCCCTGGTGGAACTACCCGCGCTCGATCCACGGTCCTGGCGGGGTTTCGCCGACTTCGCCACCCAGGTGAATGCCCGGTTCTGGGCCGATCTGGAACATCGCTCCTACAGCGGCGTCGAGGTGCAGCGCAGCCAAGCCGGTGATCTCGCGCCACGCTATCCGGTCGTATTCACCAGCGGTGTCGGGCTCGGTCAAGCCGAATATCCGGCCGCGCGCTGGCTCGGCACGGAGGTGTTCGGGGTGTCGCAGACGCCGCAGGTGGTGCTCGATCACATCGTTTGGGACGAGGCAGGTGGCCTGCGGATCGCCTGGGACGCGGTGGTGGAGGTGCTACCCGCCGAATTCGTCGCCGGGATGCTCGCCGCCTACGTGCGCCTGCTGCGTCGACTGTCGGCCGACGAGAAGGCTTGGACAACTGTCGATCTCGGCTGGGATCCGAGTTTCGAGCCGAAACCGCCGCCGCACGCGCAGACCGGTGGCGGGCCGCTGATCATGGACCCGCAGGTGCGCGCGGCGGATGACCGGCCGCACGCCCCCGCCGTGTTGGGAACGAACGGCACGATCACCCACGCCGACCTGCTGTCTCGCTCCCGCAACGTCGCAGCCCGCCTGGCGGCCGCCGGGGTTCGCCCCGGCGAGCGCGTGGCGGTGGTCGCACCGAAATCCGAGGAGCAGGTCGTCGCGGTCTACGGAATACTCTGGGCCGGAGGCACATTCGTGCCCATCGAGCCGGACTGGCCGGATACTCGGATCGAATCCGCCTGCCGCCGTGCGGGAATCGTGCACGCGTTGGTTACCGCGAAGTCCGTGACCCGGCTGCCGCAGGGCGTGACCGCACATCTCATCGACGACTCCCCCTGCGACACGGTCGAACCGGCACGCGCCGCACCGGACGAATTGGCGTACGTCATCTTCACCTCCGGTTCGACGGGCGAACCCAAGGGCGTCGCTATCGAGCATCGCGCCGCGCGCACCACGATCGACGACATCAACGACCGGTTCGATATCGGTCCCGGCGACCGGGTACTCGCCTTGTCGGCGTTGAGTTTCGACCTGTCCGTCTACGACCTGTTCGGTGTGCTCGGCGCGGGTGGCGCGCTGGTGCTACCCGACGCGGATCGGCAGCGTGATCCGGGGCATTGGTGCGATCTGATTGCGGCACACGGTATTACGGTGTGGAACACCGCTCCCGCGGTGGCCGAGATGCTCGTCGAATACGCCGAGGCGGATCCGGCCGCCGCGGCACTGTTGCGGTCGCTGCGGATCATGCTGCTTTCGGGCGACTGGATTCCGATCTCGCTGCCGGACCGGCTGCGCGCCCTGGTCCCCGAGCTCCGGGTGATCAGTCTGGGCGGTGCGACGGAGGCGTCGATCTGGTCGATCTGCTATCCGATCGAGCAGATCGCGCCGGAGTGGACGAGTATCCCGTACGGGCGGGCCCTGCGCGACCAGTTCTTCCTGATCTTGGACGAGGACGGCCGTCCGTGTGCCGTCGGCGAGCCGGGCGAGTTGCATATCGGCGGGGCCGGGCTGGCTCGAGGTTATGTCGGCGACGAGGAACAGACCGCGCGCCGATTCGTGCACGACCCCGTACTCGGCGAACGTCTTTACCGGACAGGGGATCTGGGTCGATGGCGGGTCGACGGTGCGATCGAATTCCTCGGACGCACCGATCGCCAGGTCAAGATCCGCGGCCACCGCATCGAGCTCGGCGAGATCGAGGCGGCGCTGACCCGGTTCCCCGGTATCCGCCGCTGTGTGGCGGCCGCCGTGCCCGGCCCCGACGATCGGCCGCGTCTGGTCGCCTATCTCGTCACAGAGTCACCGCGCCTCGATCAAGGGGAACTGGCCGCCTACGCGGCGACGCGGCTACCGCGATACATGGTGCCGAGCCACTGGATTCAGCTCGATGCCATCCCGCTCACCTCGAACGGCAAGGTCGATGTCGCGAATCTGCCGAATCCCTTCCGCCGCAACGGCGATACGGCATTCGCCGAACTGCCCGCGACCGCCGATGACACACTCCCGCACGTCGACGCGAGCTGGCTGACCGAGGCCGTGCGACAGGCCGGTGACTTCGGGCTGACCGTCGCGGTGCGATTCGAGCCCGGCGATGCCCAGGGAGCGACGGCGCTCGCGAAGGCGGGCGAGTTGGCACGCGCACTGCGCGCGGCCGTTCCGGAACTGGATCTCGAAACCATCGAAATGCCCGGCTCCGCAACGAGTCTCATCGAGCTGCGGCCCACAACAGCGCCGGAACGGCTCGAAGGTGCCGCGGATATCGAGCGCGCGGTCCTCGCCGTATTCACCGAACTGCTCGGCCCCGGAGTCGCCACGACCACCGCCTTCTACGACCTCGGTGCGACATCGCTGACCCTGGTGCGCGCGCACCGCCGACTGCGCGATCTCGCTCCGGCGCTGACGGTTCCGGATATCTTCCGGCTCGGATCGATCCACCGGCTAGCGATGTGGATCGCGGGCCGATCCCGCGACCGGAACCCGGCGCGGATCGAAAGCCGCGCCGAATCCTTACGCGCCGGAATAGATCTCACCGACGCCGATGCGCGCGGGCGCCGTCGGCGCAGCCATCGTTCGAAAGCGAGGCCGACATCGTATGTCGCTCACTGACACCGTGCACCGCATCCGCACGACCCTGTCCCGCCGTGACGATCGGCGCCAGCGCTTCGCCGCCCGCGCGGAACATCGCACCGGCACACCCACGCAGGTGGACGTCCGCATCGGCGGCCACACCGTGCGGGTCGACGAGCCGATGGCGGCCGGGGGCACCGACACCGGGCCGGATCCGATCGGACTCGCCCTCGCGGCGCTCGGCACCTGCCAGGTCGTCACGTATCGCTTTCACGCCGCCCGGCTGGGAGTCGAGATCGATTCCCTCGCAATCGAAGTCGAGGGCCTGCTGGATATGGGCCCGGTCTTCGGGTTCGACGCGGCCACCCGGCCCGGCCAGATACGCATGCGGGCCGAGGTGAGCGGGCCCGACGACCCCGGGCGCTACCGGGAGCTACAGCGACTCGTCGAACAGTCGTGTCCGGTGCTGGCGCTGGCACAGGGAAAGACCACCGTGATTTCGGAGTTGGAGATCGTCTCGTGACTGAGGAAATGACCGACAGTATCGCCATCATCGGCATGGCCTGCCGTTTCCCCGGCGCGGCGAATCTGGCCGCGTTCTGGGATCTGATCAGCTCCGGCCGTACCGGTTTGCAGCGGTTCAGCGACGAGGAACTGGCCGCGGCCGGTGTGCCCGAATCCCTGCGCGGGCATCGCAATTACGTGCCGGTCGGCGGTGTCATCGAGGATCAGGATCGCTTCGACCCCGACCACTTCGGGCTCACCCCCGCGGACGCGGCGCTGTTCGACCCACAGCTGCGCCTACTGCTCGAATGCGCGTGGAACGCCCTCGGCGATGCCGGGCACTCCGGCGGCGGCGGGCTCGGCGCGGTCGGCGTATTCACCGGGGCATCGCACAGCCAGTATCTGGAGTCCAACCTCGCCGCGTATCGCCGTGCGGCGGCGCATGATCCGATCGGATTGCTGCAGGCCCAAACCGGCGCGCTCACCGACTATTTCCCGCAGCAGCTGGCCTACCGGTTGAATCTCACCGGTCCCGCGGTGGCGGTGCAGGCCACCTGCGCCACCTCCCTGGTGGCTGTGCATATGGCGGCACAGTCGCTGCTGTCGGGGGAATGCGATGCCGCACTCGCCGGCGGTGTATCGCTGATCGTGCCGCAGGGGCGCGGCTATCTGCATGTACCGGATTCCATCTTCGCCGCCGACGGCCGCACCAGGACCTTCGGCGCGGACGCGTCGGGGATGGTGCACAGCCAGGGTGTCGGCGTGGTGGTGCTGCGCCGGTTGACCGAGGCGCTCGCCGACGGCGATCCGATCTACGCGGTGCTGCGCGGCAGTGCGGTGAACCATGACGGGGCGGGTAAGGCGGGCTTCACCGCACCGTCGGTCAACGGTCAGGCTCGGGTAATCGCCGAGGCACTCGCCGCCGCGGGTGTCGGGGCCGACGACGTCGGCCTCATCGAGGCGCACGGCACCGCGACCGCACTCGGCGATCAGATCGAATTATCGGCATTGGCAGCGGTTTTCGCCGATCGCTCAGAGCCCGAGCCGATTGCCATCGGCTCGGTGAAAAGCAATATCGGGCATGCCAATTCGGCCGCGGGCATCGCGGCATTGATCAAAACCGCGCTCGCGCTGGAACATCGCCGCATCCCTGCCACGCTGTACGCCGATCCTGTCCATCCGGACCTGGCCCGCTATCAGGGCCTTTTCGAGGTCGCCGGGCACACCCGCGACTGGCCCGACCGGCAGCGGCCCCGGATCGCGGGGGTGAGTTCCTTCGGGATCGGCGGCACCAATTGCCATGTCGTCCTGGAGGAACCGATCGGCTCCGAGCGGGGCGAGCCGGACGACCGCGCACAGCTGTTCGTGGTATCCGGCAAGTCCGAACAGAGCTGCCGGGCGCAGCTGGAGCAGCTGGCCCCGGACTCACCCGCCGACTACGCCTTCACGCTGGCAGGCGGCGCGCACACGGACAGCGGATGGCGCGCCGCGGCGGTGTGGACCGGGCGCTCGGGCGAACCCGACCGGGTGGCGCTGCGGCAGTTACCGTCGCCGCGACCCGGGATCGTCTTCGCCTTTCCCGGTGCGGGCGCACAGTATTCGGGCATGGGCGCGGGGCTGTACCGGGACGAGCCGGTCTTCGCCGCGATGATCGACGAATGCGCGAACGCCGTGAAACCGGTGCTGGACTACGACATTCGTGACCTCGTAACCGGCGTCGCGCCGCGGCACGAGGCCGACGATGTGCGCTACGGCCAGCCCGCGCTGTTCGCGGTATCGCTGGCCACGGCGGCGACCTTGCGCGGCTTCGGAATCGAGCCGGATGCGGTGCTCGGTCATAGCCTGGGCGAATACGCGGCCGCGGTGACGGCGGGGATGCTCGGCGCCGCCGACGCGGCACGGCTGGTGGCGGTCCGCTCCCGCGCGGTGGCGCGGACCGCACCCGGCGCGATGCTCGCCGTGGCGCTGGGTGAAACCGACCTGCGGGACGTGCTGGCCGACCATCCGAAGGTCGCGATCGCCGCGATCAACGCCGCCGATTCGTGCGTCGTGTCCGGTCCGGCCGCGGCAATCGACGATCTCACGCTCGTGTTGACGGGTGTCGGGATACACACCAATAGGCTGCGCATCGACGCCGCACTGCACTCCCCCGCCGTGGCGGCGGCCGTGGACGCGCTGCGCGACGCCGCAGCCCGGGCCGCCCTCTCGCCGGCTCGGCTTCCGCTGTACAGCACGCTCACCGGTGCGGCGATCCGGTTCGCCGATGCCGAGCACTGGGTGCGCCAGCTGTGCGAGCCTGTCCAATTCCGTACCGCGATCCGGGCGGCGGCGGGCGCCGAGCCCACCATCGTGGTTCAGATCGGTCCCGGTGCCACCCTCGCCTCGCTCGCCCGGCGGAATGCTCCGGCCGGACTGACGGCCGCATTCACCACCCTGCCCGGAGCCGATGAGAACAGCGCGGGCGATTCCGACCGTGCCGCGCTGCTCACCGCCGTGGGCCAACTGTGGTGCGCGGGAGCCGATTTCGATGCCGAGGCACTGCATCGGAAGCGTCGGCGAGTCCGGCTGCCCGACTACCCTTTCCAGCGCCGCCGACTATGGATCGATCCACCTGTCGATGATCCCGTCCAGACGACCACGCAAACCGCGCCAGGGCAGGCCGACCCGACCGAGCATCCCGATCGTCACTCCCCGGTATTCGCTGCCGAAACCTTCTCCACCACGGCAGATTCCGGCCCAGAACCCATCGGAATCGCGACGAACGCACTCGATGCGGACCGCAACGGGACACCGCTCGGCGCGACAGCCGGACCGCAGGCGCACTCGGCCGAAGCCGGTGCGCCGCAACGCGGATCTCTCGCCGTAACAGAGCAGCACACGGCCCCGAGTGGGACACTGACCATGGGCGAACAGCTGGTCGCGAATCTGTGGACGGAGCTGCTCGGGCTGCCGGTGTCGACGCCGGACGCGGATTTCTTCGCGCTGGGCGGGAATTCGATGCTCGCCACCCGCATGCTCGATCTGCTCAACGATCGCGAACAAGCCGACATCCGGCTGCGTGAGCTGCTCACGCATTCGACCGTCGCCGCCTTCGCGGAGCTGATCGCTCGCCGTGCTCCTACGGCTACCTCACCGAATCCTGTTGTGGTGCAGGAACAGTCGGTGCACAAAGTGGTCGGAAGCGAGGCGACCTTCCCGTTGACCCGCGTGCAGCACGCCTACTGGGTCGGCCGTTCCGGGGCCTTCGGGCTGAGCGATGTCTCATGTCACATCTACCTCGAATACGACTGCCACGACCTCGATCTCGCGCGCTACCAGCTGGCATGGAACCGGCTCATCGACCGCCACGACATGCTGCGCGCGGTGATCACCGACGACGGTCGCAATCGCGTGCTCGATCGGGTGCCCGAATATCGGGTCCGGCGGCACGATCTCACCGATCTGCCACCCGCGGAGCGGGAGAGCGCGCTGGCGGACCTGCGGCGGCAGCTGTCGCATCGGGTGCACCGGCCGGATCGATGGCCGCTCTTCGATATTCGCGCGGCGTGCATCGACGACACCACTACCCGCATTTTCTTCGGCATCGACGCGCTCATCTGCGATGCGGCCAGCTTCCTTGTGCTCGACCGCGACCTCCATGCCTACTATGACGACCCGGATGCGGCGCTGCCGCCGATCCGAACCGGCTTCCCGGACTACCTCACCCACCTGTCCACCCACACGGGCACAGCCGAACATCAACGGGCAGTGGACTATTGGCGGGAACGGATGGATACCATCCCCGGACCGCCCGCGCTGCCGACGCGTATCCGGACCCAATCCCGCCCCTGGTTCGCCCGCCGCGGCGGGCAGCTGTCCCCTGCTGAGTGGGACACCCTCCGCAGCCGCTGCGCCGAGCACGGTGTGACGCCGTCCGCGGTGCTGCTCACCGCCTACGCCGATGTGCTGGCCGCCTGGTCCGGCGACGAGCGGTTCGCGCTGATGCTGACCCTGGTCGACCGGCCGGTGACCTTGCCGGGAATCGAGTCCGCCATAGGCGATTTCACCACTCTGCTGGCGCACGAGGTCGAGCGCGGCGGCGAGTCCTTCGCCGAGCGGGCCGCTCGCACACAGCGGCGCCTGTTCGAAGACATCGATCACCGCGGCTGGTCGGCCCTGGACCTGTTGGCCGAGAAGTCGACGAAGACCGGTGAGCGGCAACTACTTCCGGTGGTATTCACCAGCGCCCTGGATGTCGGCGAACTGGTCGGCGGCACTTCCGATCTGGAATGGGCCGGGCGAATCGTGCACGGCGTCAGCCAGACTCCGCAGGTCTGGCTGGACCACCAGGCCTTCGTGCAGGCGGGAGCCCTGCAACTGCAGTGGGACGTGCTGGAAACCGTGCTGGACGCCGACGCCGCCGATACCGCGTTCGACGCGTACGTGACCTGGCTGCGCCGTCTCGTGGACGACGCGGGCAGCTGGGACACATCCGGCGACGGCCCGAACCTGGCCGGAAGCGGCGCGGACGTGACCGAGACCGTGACGGAGATCTGGACCCAGGTCCTCGGCATCGAATCCGCGAGTGTCACCGGCGATTCCACCTTCGTCGGTCTCGGCGGCGACTCGGTGCTCGCGGTGCGGATGGCCACCCTGGTGCGCGGGCGGCTCGGCGTCGCGGTCCCGGTGGTCGACCTGGTCGGCGATCAGACCCTGGCGCAGTTGGTGGCCTATGTCGGTGAACGGCGGTCCGGCGGCATGGTCGCGAGCATCGACCTTGTGCGGCAAGACGATCCGGACGCGCCGTTCGCGCTCACCCCGCTGCAGCAGGCGTATTGGGTCGGTCAGCAGCACGGTTGGGCGCTGAGCTACGACTCCGCGCACATGTACGTCGATTTCCGCTTGGCGGGCGCCGATTCGAGCGCCGTCGCGGATTCGGTGCGCTGGCAGGTGAATCGGCAACCCATGCTGCGGGCGATCTTCCTGCCCGACGGCACACAGCAGGTGCTGCGGGCGGACGATCCGCGCCTGGCCCGGCTGCCGCTCACCGAGATCGATATGCGGACGGCATCGATCGGCGAGATCGAGCGTATGCGCGCCGAAATCCGCGCCGAAATGCAGCGCACCGGCCCCGACATGGATCCATGGCCGTTCCGGATGGCGGCGCTGCTGCTGCCGGGCGGGGAACTCAGCCTGCATATCGTCACCGGTCTGCTGGTGGCCGACGGCTGGTCGGTACAGCTGATGTTCACCGAACTGTTCACCCACCTCGATGATCCCAACACCGTATTGCCACCGCTCACCGCGCATTTCGGCGACTATGTGGCGACCATCGACCGGCAGCGCTCCGACCCGGAGTGGCTGGCACAGCGCGACTGGTGGTGGGACCGGCTCGACGAGCTGCCCACCGCGCCGCGTCTGCCCTTCACCATGCCGGTCGAGCAGGCCCGCCCGGATGATCTGGAACGTCGCGAGCTGTGGGTCTCCGGCGAGCGGATGGCGGTGCTGCGGGAGCGGTGCACCGCCTACGGCGTCACCCCCACAACGGTTTTCGCCACCTGCTACGCCATCGCCCTCGCGCGGCTCGCCGGACATCGCCGGTTCCTGCTGAATGTGCTGTACCTCAACCGTTTACATCTGCCCCGTGATCTCGACCACGCCATCGGCCCGTACGCCGGGACGGTGTTGCTCGAGGTGGATCTGCCCGCCGACGCCGATTTCGTAACCCTGGCAAGGACCATGCAGGACGCGACGGCACGCATGCTCGACCACGGTCAGGTCACCGGCGTGGAGATCGCGCGCGAACTCGGCCGCCGTCGTCGCGATACCGCACCGCAGGCGCCGGTGGTCTTCCACAGCACGCTCGGACTGCATCCGCCGGGCGGCACGCCCGCCGCAATCCAGCTGCGGGACTTCTATCAGCGGGTGCGCACGCCGCAGGTAGCGCTGGATATGCAGGTGTTCCAATGGGATTGGGACGACGCGGTGGTGGTCAACCTGGACGCGGTCGCCGAATTGTTCGCACCGGGCGTACTCGACGACCTCTTCGCCGCCATCGGCGCCGAACTCACCGCGCTGATCGACAATCCCGAATCCTGGTCGGCGGCAGTGGAATTGCCGCCGCGCGAGCGAGCCGACGAGGAACGGCCCGCCGCCACCGAACCGCCGGTGAGCGGGCCCGCGGCCACCGACACCGAACGCGCGGTCGCCGCGGTGTGGGCGCGCATGCTGGAAATCGACGCGACAACTGTGACACGATCGACCGATTTCTTCACCGTGGGCGGTGATTCGGTGCTGGCGATCCGAATGTTGAACCGGCTCCGTACCGAACTCGGACTGCACGTCACACCGCGCGAATTCCTGGCCGACCCAACGCTCGCGGCGACGGCGGCGGCTCGGCATGAGCCGGGGCCCGCGGACTGCGCCGTCACCTTGCGTGATGGCACCGGGGATCCGCTGTTCCTGATCCACCCCACCGGCGGTGACGTGCTCTGCTACCTGGATCTGGCGCGCAAGCTGGACACCGTGCGGCCGGTGATCGGCATCCAGGATCCGGCCCTGTCCGGCGCGACCGGACCGGAGGGCATCGGTGAGCTGGCGCGGCTCTACGAAACCGTGCTTCGGTCGTATCAGCCCTCGGGGCCTTATGTTCTCGGCGGCTGGTCGATGGGCGGCATCGTCGCGCACGAGGTCGCCCGCCGACTCCGCGATGCCGGTGACGCGATCGCCGTGCTGATCCTGATCGACGCCAATATCGCCGACCGCATCGCGGACACCGACGATCTCGCCTTCTGGTCACGCTATCTCAGCTCACTGGAAGCATTCCTGCAGGTCGACCTCGAAACGGCCGCCGCCGCAGCGCGATTCGAGTCGCTGTCCGAGGCCCAGCGGCGCGCCGAGACCGACCGGATACTGACCGAGGCCGGGCTGGCCGGGCGGGGCGATACCGGAATACTGCGGCTGCGCGAGGACGCCTTCCGCAGGCACCTGCGGGCGCTCGGCGGCCACCGCACCGGCCGCCTCGACGGCGATGAGCTCGAAACACTGATCGTGCGTGCGGAATTGCCCGCGCCGCGCAACTCCGGAATCGGGATGGGCGTGGACGATTGCACTGACCTTCCGGATCTGGGCTGGGGTGCGCACACCGGCGGCCGCCTCGAAATCCGTTCGGTCCCGGCGCATCACTATGCCCTGCTCACGGAACCGGCCGTCGATGCCGTGGCGCGACTGGTTTCCCGGGCGCTGGCCGGTTCCGAGGTGGGGGCCGGGCGCATGAGTGAGCGCAGCGAACGAATCATGGGCGCAGCTGAGCGTCGCTCAGTCATGCCGGAGCCGAGCGCCAGCGAGGCGCAGGCATGAGTGAGCAGGTGACCGGCGTGGACGCCTATGCCGCGGCGGCGGAGTTCTACGACCTGATGGCGACTCCCTATGTGGCACAGGTCGAACCGGTGCTCGCCACGCTGCTGAGCGAAGTGGATACCGTCGCGGGGCCGGTGGTAGACATCGGCGCGGGCACCGGTCTGTCGACGACCATGATCGCCGACGCGCTGCCCGACGCCGAGGTCGTCGCGGTCGAGCCCGCACCCGCCATGCGGGCGGTGCTGCTGTCACGGCTGGCCGCCCGCAAGGATCTGCGCGAGCGGATCACCGTGCTGCCCATGGGTTTTCTCGATACCGAGCTGCCGCGACGCTGTGCGGCGGTTATCGCGCTGGGAGTCATCGGCCATTTCGATCCCGCCGCCCGCCCCCGGGTGTGGTCGACCATCGCCGCGGCGCTCGCGCCGGGCGGCGATGCCGTCGTCGAGATTCAGCGTCCGGGCGCGGTGCTGGCGGTGCCCGAGCGCCGCTATACCCGCGCCCGCGCGGGTGCGCTGCACTACGAGGGCTGGAGCCGGGCCGACCCGGTGGACGCGGAATCCCTGGTGTGGCGCATGACCTATCGCACCTATCACGAGGACCGGCTGCTACAGGAGGCCGTCACCGAGCACCGGGTCTGGCCCGCGAACGCGGAGCGCCTCGCCGCCGAGGCCGAATCCGTCGGTCTGCGTGCCGTTTCCGCTGATGCCGACACCGGCCTGCTGCGATTCACCACAGAAAGGCGTACACGATGACCGGATACGACCGTCCCGTCCAAAGCAACGAACGAAGCTCGAGCGACAACACCGCCGAGTCCGTGCTGTCCGCCGTCGACGATCTGCTGCCGGTGCTGCGCGACCGGGCTCAGGAGACCGAGGACGCGCGCCGCATCCCGGTCGCCTCGATCAAGGCATTGCGGGAGACCGGCTTCTTCAAACTGTTGCGGCCCAGGCGATTCGGTGGCCACGAGGCCGATCCGGTCACCTTCTACACCGCCGTCCGGCAGCTGGCGAGCGCGTGTGGCTCCACCGGTTGGGTGGCATCGGTGCTCGGCGTGCCGCAGTGGAACCTGGCGCTGTACGATCCCCGCGCACAGGCAGACGTGTGGGATGCGGACCCCGACGCCCACATCTGCTCGTCCTATGCCCTGACCGGCACCGCGATTCGAGTGCCCGGCGGGTACCGGCTCAGCGGCCGTTGGGGTTTCGCCTCCGGATGCGACCACGCGTCGTGGGCACTGCTGGGCGCCAAGGTGATCGACGACGGAGCCGCCGTGGAATCCGCCACCTTCCTTGTGCCGCTGCCCGATTTCACGATCGACGACGTGTGGCATACGGTCGGCCTCCGGGGCACCGGCAGCAACGACCTCCTCGTCGAGGATGTGTTCGTGCCGGAGCATCGGGTACTGAACTCGGACGCGGTCACCAAATGCGTCACACCCGGTCAGGCGGTCAATGACGCCGCGCTGTACCGGATTCCGTTCGGAGCGATCCACCCCAATTCGATCACCGCGGCCATCATCGGTATGGCGCAGGGCGGCTACGAGGCGCATCTGGCCCATCAGCGCGGCCGGGTGCGGGTCGCGCTGCCGGGCGACGCGCGCAGGGAAACCGGTTTCACCGGAACACCGTTCGCCGAGGATTCGGCGGCACTGGAGCGAATCGCGCAGGCCGCCAGCGAGATCGACGCGGCCTGGTTGCAGCTGACCCGGAATACGAACGCGCTGCTCGATATCGCGCGCCGACGCGAACCCATCCCGATGCTCGAACGAGCGCGGACCCGGCGCGATCAGGTGCGCGGCACCGAGCGGTCGATCTTCGCCATCGACCGGCTGTTCGAGAACTCCGGCGGGCGCGCGCTGCGGTCCGATACCGCGCTGCAGCGCTTCTGGCGCGACGCCCACGCCGGGCGGGCGCACGCCGCCAACGATCCCGAGCGGGCGTACCGGATGTTCGGCACCGCCGAATTGGCGGCTCCGACAACCAGTCCGACCGCTCCCGCCGGACAGGTGCACGACCGGTGAACGACGAGGTCATAGCGCTGTTGAAGGGGCACCCGTGGGTCGGCGACGCGCGGTGGAGCCCGGACCGCAAGACGGTCGCGGTGCAACCGGCCGCCTCGGCGATCGCGGTGCGGCCGATGCCGGGACCGCTGCTTGCCGAACATCTCGCGCATTGGCAGCACGTCTACGAGTTCGTGTACTCCGCCGACCGCGACCGCCACCGCGACGATCTCGACCTGTCCGGTTGGCGGGCCTCCGACACCGGCGCGCCCTTTCCGCAGGAGCATATGCTCGAATGGATCGAGCACGCCGTCGGCCTGGCGCTGCGTGGCAAACCACGTATCGTCCTCGAAATCGGCTGCGGCAGTGGGCTGCTCGCACACCGCATCCAACCGCACGTCCAGGCGTACATCGGGCTCGACGTGGCCGCGCCGGTGGTCGCGCGACTTCGGGCGCAGCTCGCTCCCGGCGCACAGGTACTGCGGGCAGCGGCACATGAGCTCGCGACACCGCCCGTGCGCGCCGCATTGCGCACGGCCGATCCCGACCACCCCGACCCGGATTGCATCGTGCTCAACAGCGTCACCCAGTGCTTCCCGAACCGGGAGTATTTGACCGCCGTGGTCGGCGACGCGCTCGACCTGGTCGCCGCGGGTGGAACCGTGGTCGTCGGCGATATCCGAAATCTCGCCAGCGCACCCGAATTCGCCCGCTGGCTGGAAACGACCCGCAACCCCGGACTACCCGAATCCGACCTGGCGGCGCGCATCACCCGCCGGCTCGCAACCGACGAGGAATTGCTGTGCGCACCACAGGTTTTCGCGCACATTGCCGACGCACACCGGCGCGCGGTGCGTACTACCGTTTACGCCAAGCCATTTCGAATGGTCACCGAGCTCACCCGCTACCGCTACGACATCGTCTACACCGTCGACGCTCCCCCACCGCCACCCGACCGGTCGCTCGCCTGGGCGGAATCGGCCGGAACGGTCGAGCAACGGCTCGGCACGCTGCCGGACCGGATCACTCGGGTGACCGGCATCCCCAACGCCCTCTTGGCGAGCGCGGAATCCGACGCGGTCACCCCCGCGCAACTGGCCACCGCGGCGCCGGTCGGCTGGACGGTGCAACTCGACTCGGCCGACGGCAGCCGTCTTGCCGTCTGCGCACCCGAGCACTCGGCCGAAGCGGCTTTGTCCAGCGATAACACGGCGGACGGCTGCAACGACCCCTTCACCCGTTTCGTGCGGCGGCGGCTACCCGAGGTATTGACCGATCACCTCGCCCGGGAGCTGCCCGCCACCCTCGCGCCCCGCATCGTGGTCACCGAGGAGCCCGATCGATCATGACGACGACCCTCTCCCTACAACAGGTCGACGACCTGCGCGCCTGCTGCCGCGGCGTGGTATCGCTGCCTGGTGATCCCGGCTACGACGCCGGGCGGCACACCTGGAGCGCCGCCGTCGACCACCGGCCCGTCGCGATCGTCCGCTGCGCGGACATCGAGGACATCAGGGCCGCAATGCTTTTCGCACGCGAGCGCGGTCTGGCCGTCTCGGTGCACGCGGGTGGGCACGATGTCGCAGAACACGCCGAGGTCGCGCGCTCGATCATGCTCGACATGTCCGAGCTGAAGAACATCACCATCGATCCCGTCACCCGGCGCGCCACCGTAGCCCCCGGCGTGACCTGGGTCGAATTCGACCGGGCCTGTGCCGCATACGGACTCGCGGTCACCGGAGCCGACGTCTCCACCGTCGGCGTGATCGGCACCGCGCTGTCGGGCGGAAGTGGCTGGCTGCAACGAGCTTTCGGCTTCACCTGTGACAATGTGCTTGCGGCGCAGGTCGTGACGGCCGACGGTCGCGTGGTGACCGCGGACGCGAACCAGCATGCCGATCTGTTCTGGGCATTGCGCGGCGGCGGCGGCAATTTCGGCATCGTCACCTCGCTCGACCTGCGACTGCATCCGATCGGCCGCGTCTACGCGGGCACGCTGCTGTACAGATACGCGGACGCTCGCGCGGTGCTGACCGGTTTCCGGGAATTCACCGTCGACGCTCCGGCCGAACTCTCCCTGCGCGCCACCCTGATCCATTGGCCGCCCACCTCACCGGAGGGTCCGCCCATGGCCGCCATCACGGCGTCCTATCTGGGACCGGCCGATCAGGCCCGATCGGTGCTGGATCGGCTGCGCCGCATCGGCGAGCCGGAATTGGATCTGCTGCGCCCGTTGAGTTATCCCGAGCTGCAACGCAATACCGAGCAGGCATTCCACACCGGGCATGCCACCGCGACCGGCACCGAATGGCTGCGCGCGCTCGACGATCGCACCATCGACGGACTGGTCGACCTCGGTGCGCGCATGCCGACCCGCCATTCCCTGATCTCGATCCATCAATTGGGCGGCGCGCTCCGCCGAATGCCCTCCGGCGCAACGTCATTCGCCTATCACGACGCCGCATACCATCTCGTCGTCTTCTCCGGCGGCCCGACGGGATGCGACCTGACGCCCGCGCGCCGCTGGATCGCGCGGATCACCGAAACCGTCCAGAACTGTTCCGCCGGTGGGCCATACATCGGCATCCTCGACGGCACCGCCGCCCCGGAACGGATCCGCAACGCCTACGGGCTCGACGGCTACCGACGGCTGACGCACATCAAGACCGAGTACGACCCGGACAATATCCTCCGCTGCAATCACAACATCCCCCCACTGCCGGGCGCGCGGTCCGAGGCAGCCCGATGAGCACCGACGTCACCGAAATCGCACGGCTGGCTTCCGATTCCGTCTCCGCCACCGGGCAGTACGCCGAGGCGCTCGACGATCTCGACCGGCACGGGCTGGCCGCCATCACCCGCGTGCTGCGAAGTGCGCTGCGCGACAACATATCTCGCACCGAAGACGAGATCGCGGGGCACCTGCGGGTCGCGCCGCGGCATCGCTGGCTGCTGCGCCGCTGGCTGCGCGAGCTGACCGCCCGAAACCTCCTCGAGGTCACGCCGGACGGCGGCTACGGGCTCCTGCGCGAACCGCCCGCGCCGGTCCGGCGCGATCTGCGCGACGTATGCTCCGAGCTGGGATTCGCCCCGCAGCTCGCCCGATTCTTCGCGCAGGCCGATGACCAGCTGCCGATGCTGCTGCGCGACCGGGTGCTCGCCCAGGAGCTACTCTTCCCCGACGGTGACTTCCTGACCGCGGAGGCCGCCTACCGCACCAACCCGGTCAACGGCTATCTCAATGTCGCCGCACGGGAATTCGTCGTGCGGGCCGTCACGGAACTGGCCACCGGGCGCACTCCGGTCCGGATTCTGGAGCTCGGGGCCGGGGTGGGCGGCACCACCGCCGACATCGTGACGGCACTGGCCGACGCTCCGGTCGACTACCACTTCACCGACCTGTCCACCTTCTTCCTCGCCGCGGCACGCGACCGGTTCACCGGCTACCCGTGGCTGCGCTACGGCATCGTCGACCTCAATCGCGACCTGCCCGAACAGCCGCCCTGCGATATCGTGCTGGCGGCCAACGTGCTGCACAACGCCCAGGACTGCGGGGAATTGCTTGCCGCGGTGCACCAGCTGCTGACCCCGGGCGGCTACCTGATCTTCGTCGAATCCTGCCGGGAGCACTGCCAACTGCTGGCGTCCATGCACTTCCTCATGTCGGCGCGATCGGGCGGGACACAGCCGGGACAGACCGATGTCCGGGCGGGCACCGACCGAATCTTCCTGCGCGAGAACGAATGGCTAGCCGAACTCGCCACCGCCGGACTCACACCACTGCCCACCCTCCCACCCGCTGACCATCCCCTGGCCGCACACGGTCAGCGGTTGTTCGTGGCCCGCAAAAGCCGTACCGACGCCTCCGGTGCGCCGTGACCTCGGCCCCGCACGATTGCGACTACTACGAGGTCGGGCGCGAGAACATTCGCCAATTCGCCCGCGCCGTACAGGATTTCCATCCGGCCCACTGGGACGAGCGGGCCGCCCGCGCGCTCGGCTACCCGACGCTGATCGCGCCGGTGACCTTCGCGTCCTCGACCGGCACCCTGGCCCAGCGGTCGATGCTGCGCGATGTCCTCGCCGGGCGCCCGCCGAGTCGATTGCTGTACGTGGAACAGGAAATACGTGTGCACCGTCCGACCTTGGCGGGTGACCGGCTGTACTGGGACGTCACATTGGATTCGGTCCACCCGACGGATGGCGGCGACCTGATGGTGGTGACCACCACCATCAGCGAACGTCATGCCGGACCGGTGCAGACGGTGCACACCACACTGCTCGAACGCCCCACCGCCGAGTCCGTCCACGCCGCCGAAGCAGTTGCGATGAAGGATATTTCAGCGCCGATAGCCGATGTCACCGCGGCGTCCGCGGCCGAGATCCCCGCACCGCGGTTTTCGGCGGCGCACGTGACCACGTTCGCGCCCCCGTCGCCGATCCTGCTCGCGGGCCGAAACTTCCCGTCGCGAACCGTCCGCCTGGCCCGCGGTGATCTGGTGAACTACGCGGGCATCTCCGGGGACAACAACCCCATCCATTGGAACGACACCGTCGCCCGCGCCGCGGGCCTGCCCGGTGTCGCCGCACACGGCATGCTCACGATGGGCATCGGAGCCGCCTATCTCACGTCCGCACTCGAAACCCCTTGCTGGGCAGGGACATACGCGGTTCAGTTCGCCAACCCCGTCCACCTCGGCGAGATACGGCCCGCTCAGTTGACCTACACGGCCCGAGTCCGGACCGTCGACAACTACACCGCGACAATCACCCTCACCGCACAGGCGGACGGGCGCCCCGTCTTCACCCGCGCAACCGCCACGATCGCACTACCCGAATAGATCGGGGTGTCGCGGCAGATCTCTCGAATCGCCCTGGGAGGTTGCGGTGCGGTGGTCGCCCCGCCCGAGGGGCGGTGCGGCCGTTCCGAACCGGCCGACAGCTTAATGCCGACGACGTGCCCGTTGAGGGTCGTCCGCATACCGGAGCGGCGCACTGCTAGCCAGGCGAAATCTGTTGCGCCACACCGTTCAGACCTTGCGCATCCGATCAATCATGGTGCACCGCAGCACAATCCGGACAGGTCCCGTAGAGGTCGAGCTGGTGGCTCAGGTCGGTGTAGCGGTATCGGTGCGCGACGTGTTCGGTGTGGTCCTCGAGCGCGTCGAGGGTGAATTGCTCTGCACGACCGCAGATTCGGCACAGTAGGTTGTGGTGGTGGCCGGTGGTGTCGTTCAGCCGGTAGAGCAATTCGCCGTCCTCGGCACGCTGGGTCTCGACCACCTGCTGCTCGGCGAACTGATGCAGGATGCGGTAGACGCTGGTCAGCCCGACCCGCACGGTGGCACGCAATTCGGCGTGCAATTGCTGGGCACTGCGGAAACGATCGGTGCGCCGCAACAGATCCAGCAATGCGCGCTGCCGCGGCGTCGAGCGCCGGTGCCTGGGTTCAGGGGATCGAGTGTCCTGGGACGGCATGGGCTCCAACTCGGTATCGTCGGAATCGGTCGAAGAGGAGTGCGGCGAGGTAGCAGGACGCGGCGACGGCGGTAATGGTGAAACCGGCCGGAGCCGCCGGAATCGCATAGGAGAGCGTGACGCCCGCCCACACGGCCGCGGTGGCCAGCAGCGCGGATAGCCAGAATGCCGGCCATGGGCGATCGGTCAGGCGAGCGGCGGCGGCCGGTGGCGCGGCGAGCAGGCCGAGAACCACTACCGCACCGACCAATTGGGTCGCCTCGGCGACGGTCGCGCCGACCAGGGCCAGAAACACCGCCCCCAGCAGCCGCACCGGAACACCCGCCGCCCGGGCCACCGCGGGATCGATGGTGGCGAACAGCAGCGGCCGCGCGATCCCCAGCAGCACCGCGACAGCCCCGAGCGCGATCAGCGCGGCCGACACCGCGGTCGAGGCGCTGATCCCGAAGATGCTGCCGAACAGCACATTTGCGTTCGCATTGCCGTTGCCGCCGCTGCGGTGGGTGGTGTAGTAGGTCAGGAACAGCACACCCAGACCCAGTGCCCAGGAGAAGAACGAGCCGATCGCCACATCGTCGACGCCGCCGCGCGCACCACCGAACCCGAGTATCAGTCCCGCGACCATCGTCGCGGCGAAAAGCCCTGCACGCGGATCGATTCCGGCCGCCAGCGCCACCATCGCGCCGGTGTAGGCGACATGGCCCAGTGCGTCTCCGGCGAAGACCTCGCCGCGCTGCACGACGAAGTAGCCCGCCAGCCCGCACAGGATAGCTACAGCGGTGCCCGCGATCAGCGCATGATCGATGAACGGGTGCGCCAGCATGGTGGTGACAGCGGTCATGCCGTCACCTCCGCGCCCCGCCCGATGGATGGGGCCGCCGCCCACCGATCGAGCATTCGCCGCGCACCCGCGCACAGCAGGTAGCAGCCGAAAGCGAAAGTGCTGACCCAGAATCCGATCGGATACGGGGAGTAGTACGCGAAGGCCATACCCGCCCACGTCACGGCGAGCGCGATCCCGATCGCGGCCGCGATGCCGATGCCCGGATGTCCGGTGAGCTGGTGCGCCGCGGCGGCCGGGGCCACCAGCAGTGCGAAGACCAGCAGGCTGCCGGTGACCTGACTGGTGCCCGCCGCCGCGACACCGAGCAGCAAGAGGAATACCGTCCCGACAAGCCGCACCGGAACCCCTTGCGCGGCAGCCGCTTCCGCATCGATCGAGGCCCACAGCAGCGGCCTGCCCAGCAGTACGAGCACCAGCACGCATGGCACGGCGGCGATGAGCAGCGTGGTGACCTGCGCGTCGGTGACACCGGCGATGGTTCCGAACAGCAGATTCGTCAGACCCGACAGGAAGCCCTTGTAGAGACTCACGAACAGCATCCCGGCCGCCAGCGCGAAGGCCTGTACGACGCCGATGACCGCCGACCGCTCACCGCCGCGGGACCGGGTCGTGCCCGGCAGCGCCGCGATGACGAGGGCCGCGCCGACGCACGCCGCGAAATACCCCGCGCCGGTGGATAATCCGAGCCAGGTGGCCGCCGCGGCCCCCGGAAACCCGACCACCGCCATGGTGTGGCCGGCGAAACTTTCCCGGCGCAGCACCATGACCCAGCCGACGGCTCCGGCCACGACCGCGACGATACTGCCCGCGCGCACCGCGTTCACCATGAACGGATAGGACAGCATGCCCTGCAGGTCCTGCGCCACATTCCAGGTGGCGACCGGGTTCATCGCTCCTGCCTCGCAACGGGATTCGACAGATCGTGACCTGCCGGGACATCGGGTTGACCGACCACGACCAGACGGCCTGTGCTGTCGCGCAATACCTCGATCGGGATGCCGTACAGCGCGCTGAGCCGCTCGCCGCTGATCACTTCCTCGGGCGGACCGCTCAAAACCGTTCCGCGCGCGACATATACGAGGCGGTCGAGGTAGGGCAGGATCGGGTTCACGTCATGGGCGACCATCAGCACCGTCACCCCTTCGCTGCGGCAGATGTCGCGAATCAGGGCGCTGATTCCGGCCTGGCTGGGTACGTCGAGGCTGTCCAGCGGTTCGTCGAGCAGCAGCAGGCGCGGGTGGCGGACCAGCGCCTGGGCGATCAGCAGTCGCTGCTGCTCGCCGCCGGAGCACGCACCGATCGGCCGGTGGGCGTACGCACTCGCGCCGACCACTTCGATCACCTCGCGCAGGCGGCGCTGCTGAGCCCTGAATCGTTGCGGCGCAAGCAGTTTCGATAGCCAAGGAATCGGCGTGCCCCAGCGGGACCCGTCCAGACCCAGCCGCACGATGTCGATGCCGCGGATGCGCACGCTCGCGTCGAAGGCCCGCCGTTGCGGCAGATATCCGATACCGGCGTTGCGGCGGCCCGGCTTGCCGCCCAGCACCTCGACCGTGCCCGCCACCGTGGGCGTCAATCCGAGAATCGCCTTCAGCAGCGTGGATTTCCCGGCGCCGTTGGGACCGAGTACGGCGACGAACTGCCCGGGTTCCACCTCCAGGGACACCTCGGACCAGATTCGCTTGCCACCGACCACCGCCGCGGCCCCCCGCATACGGACCACGGAGGGGGGAGACGGGGCGGGCGGGAGGGCCGCGATCTCGTTCATCGCGACCCTCGTCTCCATGTCGGTCATCTACTTGCCGGTCGCCCTGTGCAGCGCGTCCGCCAACGCCTGCAACTGGCCGGACTGCCAATCCTGGAAGGTCGCGTCGGCCGGGGCAAGGGTCTCGGTCACCGTGGAGACCTCGATACCCTGCTTCTTGGCCGCGTCCACCTGGGCTTGCACGTCCGGGGTGCTGTTCTGACTGTTGTAGACGTAGACCTTCAGCGCCTTGGTCGCGATCTGCTGATCGATGGCCGCCTTGTCGGCGGGCGAAGGATCCGTGCCCTCACTGATCGCCTTCAAGAACGATGCGGGAGTAATGAGGTTGAGCCCCAACGCATCCGACAGCGGCGAGAAGATCGACTCGCTCGCGCCGACCGGGGTGCCCGCGTACTTGGTCTTGATATCGGAGATCAGACCCTTGTACTTGGCGAGCGCGGTGCCGACGAATTTGCCGCGCTGATCGTCGAAGTACGCGGCGTCGGCCGGATCGGCCTTCTTGTAGTCGGCGGTGATCGCGTCGACGATCTTGGCGACCGCATCGGGCGAGTACCACTGGTGCGGATTCCCGTCATCGGGCACACCGAGCTGTTTGCCGACGGTGAGCTCGAGCCGATCCTTGCCCGGATTGGCCGCCAGCAACTTGTCCGCCCACGCGTCGTAGCCGATTCCATTGCCGATGAACACCTTCGCACCCGCCACCGTGCGCGCATCGGCCGGCGACGGCTCGTAATCGTGTGGATCGGTCGCCGGATTGGCGATGATGCTGGTCTCGTGCACCTTGTCACCGCCCAACTGGGCCGCGATGCTGCCCCAGGCGTTGATCGTCGCCACCACCTCGAGCTTGCCGCCCGAGGACTCCGGCGAGTTGGACGACGTGCTGCACGCCGTCACCCCCGCTACCAGTGCCGACGCGCACACCGCCGCCACCATCACGCGCTTACCGAAAACCGAACCAGCCATCCTGCAACCCTCATCGGATCTTGAAACTGAAAACCATTTCTATCAAGGTAACAGGCCGGCCGCTGGCATACCAGTCGAGAATCCACACCGGCGTCGACGAAGACCTCACGCCCGATAGTGATTGAGCCGGTAGTGCCCGAACCGCTGGCGGAATATCAGGCTGGCCGCCCGCAGGCCGATACGCTGCGGCAATGGCATCCGGTCGCGCATACGGGCCGGTAACCGGGACAGATCGCCCGATGCCAGCAGTCGCCAGCCGGGTGCCCAGCCTTCGACCTCCGCAGGATCGTCACAGGCCCAACGCATTCGAGCCGACACCTTTCCGAGGGCGTCGTGATTGTCCTGATGATCGATCATCCAGCGGCCGGTCGTATCCATCGCGAGGTCCGCGCCGCGGAAGTTCTCCGCGATGAGCGTGAGAGCGCGCCGGACCTGAGCCTCCTCCAGATAGACGAGCACCCCCTCCGAGATGAAGAAGTACGGCCCCGGAAGGGTTTTCACCGGTTCGATCCAGCTGTCGTCCAAGACCGACGCCGCGAGCATGCGCCGCCGATCGGATTCGGCGAAGAACTCCGAGCGCAGCGCCATGGCATCGGGCAGGTCGAGATCGACCCAGTGCAGGCGGCCGTTGTCGACCCGCTCGAACCGTGTGTTCAGCCCGGCCCCGATCTCGACAACCGTGCCATCGGGGTGCCGCTCCAGGAAATCGAGCACCCACGCGTCGATGATGCTGGTGCGCAACACGGTTCCGAACAGACTGCGCCCACCGTCGAATCGGCCGAAGTCGTAATCGATGGCCCGGACCATCTCCACGGCCTTGGGATCGCGCAGAATCGGACGCGACTTGCCGGTCTCGACAGCCCTGCCATAGAGCGGAATGAGCAACGTTTCCTGAACCTCGCCCAGCCGTGCGGCATCGATCGCCATACCCGAACTCCTTATTGGTATACATTTTCAATAAGGGTACTCGACGAAACACCCGCCGCGACAAGGCTTTTTATGGCGAAGGTCGCGCCGTCAGGATACGGAGGCGCCGCACACAACGCGCCGAACCCGGTAAGCACACGAGTGCCCTCGACGTATGTCCTTGCCGCACTTGTGGTTCTCGGCATCGCCTCGCACAGACCCTGGCGCACGCGGTCAGGTCATCCGATAGCCGCGCTCATGGCGGTCGACCTCAGGGGCGGTGTGTGCGGAGACCGTCGACGAGGATCGATAGCAATCGCGGTCCGCGCGCGTCGATTTCGCCGTCATCCAGCCGCGACAGCCAGCTGATGAGCACGATGACGTCGCGGGCTTCGACATCGGCGCGGACTTCGCCTGCCGAACGGCCTGCGGCCAGCAGCAATTCCACGGCCGCACCGATGGGACCGAGGCTGTGGGCGGCGAGGTCATGCCATGTCGCGGCCTCGACGGCGGCGAACACGTCGCGTTTAACCCGGGCGTAGGCGGCCACTCGATCGAACCACGCCGCCAACGCATCCACGGGCTGATGGGTTGCCGACAGGTGCCGAGCCGCGGCGACCAGCTCGTCCACTTCCCGGCGGTACACCTCGGCGAGAAGGTCCTCGCGGGTCGGGAAGTGCCGATACAGCGTGCCCTGTCCGATACCGCAGGCTTTCGCCACGGCGTTGAGCTTCAGTTCTCCCGGCTCGCGCACGAGTTCGCGCGCTACCTCCAGGATCCGTTCGCGGTTGCGTTGTGCGTCCACACGTCGTGTGCCGCCGCCCTTGACAGAAGCGGACACGTGTCCGCTAGTGTCGTCGAGGTAATCGGACATATGTCCACTTTAGACGGAGGATCCTCATGGCCATCCACGGCAAGGTCGTCGCCATCACCGGCGCCAGCAGCGGAATCGGTGAAGCGACAGCTCGTCATCTCGCATCACTGGGCGCCGCCGTCGTTCTCGGCGCCCGCCGCACCGACCGGCTGGACCGCCTGGTGGCCGACATCGAGACCGCCGGTGGTGCGGCGGTCGCCCTACGGGTGGACGTCACCGATCCCGCCGACCTCCAGTCGCTGGTCGCCCTCGCCGTCGAACGCTTCGGACGACTGGACGTCTTGGTGAGCAACGCCGGGATCAGCAAGATCGGCCCCGTCGCGGATCTGGACGTCGCGGGCTGGTCGGCGATGGTCGAGGTGAACCTCAAAGGGGTCCTGCACGGAATCGCCGCGGCCCTACCGGTATTCCACCATCAGGGCAGCGGCCACCTCGTCACCGTCATCTCCACCTCCGGCCTGAAAATTGTTCCCACACAAGCGGTCTACGCCGGCACGAAGAACGCGGTCCGCACCCTGTTGGAGGGCTTGCGCCAAGAAAGCACCGACGGAGTTCTGCGCACCACATCCATCTCCCCCGGCTACGTCCGAACCGAACTCATCGACAACGCGATCGACGATCCAGCCGCACGCGAACAAGCCAGACAGAACATGACCGACCTCGGCATCGACCCCACCGCGGTCGCCCGAGCAATCACCTTCGCCATCGACCAACCCGACGACGTCGAAATAGGCGACCTAACCATCCGACCAACTCGACAGGGCTGAGCAACTCGCACATCGACCACTCGGCCAAACCCTTTGGGCCGCAGCCACCGTCGGCATTCGAGAACATGACGGCAACACGCCACCAGGATTCGCGAACAATTGACACCACACTTCGCGGACAGAGCCACAGGACATGAGCGCTAGAGAGGCGGTCCCAACGCCCCACAACCCGAACCCCTCAACAGGTGACGTCACCGCACAAGATGACCACCGCGTCGGGGGTCCGGGGGCACGCCCCCGGCCGGGGGCGTGGGGGCTTGGCCCCACAAAACACGACGATGATCGAAAAACGGCGAAGGCGTGCCCGCCGAGCAGACACGCCTTCGATCGAGTGGTCCCAGCTGGGATCGAACCAGCGACCTTCCGCGTGTGAGGCGGACGCTCTCCCGCTGAGCTATGAGACCTGAAGTTCGCCCGGTTGAGCGGGCGATTCGTTGGGCTGCGGGGCCCTTCGAACGAGATGGAACATTAGCACGGGCTACCCCCGGTTCACCAAATCGCCACCCGGGTAGGGATGTATCCGGTGGTCGTCGAAGTTGGATCACATCGGTTGCGCAGGAAGCGCAGGGGTCGGCTGCGTCCCCGCATGGCCCACAAACACCCGCAGCCACACCCGCCACCGCCGTCACTTTCGCAACCCTGCGGATTTCCCCCGTTCTACCAGCGGATTTGTACCTTTCACCGGGCGTCGGCTAATGTTCTGTCTCGCACCACGGAGGGCAGCCAAGCCCCCGGGGAGCGAAATGCGGATGTAGCGCAGCTGGTAGCGCATCACCTTGCCAAGGTGAGGGTCGCGGGTTCGAATCCCGTCATCCGCTCGAGAGGTAGGGTTTGGCACTAATACGCCGTCCCCCTTTGCGCGGTGGAGTGGCCGAGTGGTGAGGCAACGGCCTGCAAAGCCGTGCACACGGGTTCGATTCCCGTCTCCACCTCGCGCGATTAGCTCAGCGGGAGAGCGCTTCCCTGACACGGAAGAGGTCACTGGTTCAATCCCAGTATCGCGCACCACCTTTGGTGCAGGTCAGGCCCGGTTTTCACCGGGCCTGATTTCGTTTGTGCCCAACGCGTGCCCAATAGTTGATCACTTTCGGCACTGCCGATGCTGCACACGGAAGTTGGCGAGTCTGCCGGATTGCAGTCCTGCACCCATCAAACGAGGCCTATTGCGCACCGATGAGATGTAATGTCCGACAACGTGTCTCACAGGCATGAGAGTCCGTCAGCGGGATGGGTCCGGTCTTCAGCAACTCCTGGTTGGCGGCCAGCAAACCGCGTGCGATGATCGAAAGCGTGTTCGAATACTGGTGTGAGGCGGAGTCGGCGTCGTTCCGCCGCGTCGTGGACCCGCCGCGCCCGGTCTGGGTCAACCTTGGGGTCGCGATCCCGACCCACGGCGCGTTCCGCGCCGACGCGGTGTCCATGCGTGTACGCAGCGACGCCCTGCACCTCGCCGGGTCGGTGCCCGGTCTGCTGTACGCGTGGGCTCGATGCACCGATGGTTCCTGGCTCGGGCTGGTGCAGTTCAGCGTCTCGACACGAAACAAGCGAGGACGCATCGAAACACGGCAATGGTGTTCGGGCAAGGCATTGACCGTGATGCCATAACAGGTGCCGCTTCAGCGCCGAGCATCCGGAGTCGGCGCGCGCTGGCCGGCCACACGGTACTCGCCGATCATGTTGGGCCGCGAGACGATGGCAGCGGCGGCATCGGAGTCGGGAGATTGAGGCGTAGACGTCAACGAATTCAGGACAGCCAGATGATCATGCCGAGCGCGATGCAGATGAGCAGCAGCACAACGACGGCGCCGCCAAGGAACAGCTCGATATCTGCCCGCCCCGCGGCATCCTCCTAGAGGTTCTTGATGGCCACGAGCGCGGTTCGATGTGCTTGTTTGTGCTGCTCGCATTCGAGTTCCAGCTTCACCGCCTCGGCTTCGGCTTTCTCGAGGTCTTGATCGTGTTGTTGCTCGCGGGCCGCGGCGGCTTCGAGTTGGCGGCGTTGTTCTCCGATGGTGTCGGCTTGTTGTTTGGTGTGTTGTTCCCAGTCGGTCACGGTGGCCCATCCTCCGGTGTTGCGGTCGCGGTATGCCCAGGCGACGGCGTTGTCGATCCATTGCGCGAAAAACCTGTCCAGGTCATAGGTTTGGACGCGGAGCCGGTTGCCGGCGTTCATGGCGAGGTAGCCGATGTGCGCGCGATAGCCGGAGTCGGGCGGATCGAAGTGCTTGACGCCGAGCGCGGGCAGTTTCTCCACCCAGTCGCAGTTGCGGGTCAGCCACAGCACCTCGCAGCCGGCGGCGCGCAGGCCCTGGGTACGTTCGCGGGCCGTGGAATAGTCCAGGTCGGAGTATTGGATCTCGACGGCGAAGGCGCGGCCGTCGCGGTGGCCGTAGACGTCGGGGATCTGGTCGCCGACGTGCTGCTCGACTTCAGCGTCGTGGACTCCGCGGGCGCGGAGCTGGTCACGGACCCAGTATTTGAGTCGTTTGTGCAGGTAGGTTTCCAAACCTGTTGCGGTCGGGTGGGATTCGCCGTCGTGGCCGGTCTTCTCGTGGCGGACGAACAAGTTGCCGCGGCGGGATCGGTAAGCTTCCACCCCGCGGCGGCAGACCAAGCATTGCAGTCCTTTGCGCCCTTTCCAGACCTCGGCCGCCCCCGGCCACCGTATGTCGATGAACCGGCCGTAATGATCTAGCGCAGCCGTCATTTCCGATGCCTCGCATATGCTGCCGCCGAAATCCCCGGCCATGAATTGCCCCTGTTATCCCCTGCACGCCGAACCGATTACCGTCCACGGTAGGCCAGGGCTCCGACAGAAATAGCGGTCCGGATCGTTGTTGATGCTTATGTACCAACGGATTTCGATCATGTATTGGGGTTCGGCGGCGGGTGCTGCGTGTTCCTGGCAAGCCCTCATCCGGCACGCCGTCGAGCGGTACCGCCCGGGCCGCCCCGTTGAGGCTTGAGTGAGCACCTTTACGCACCCTGATGCCGCACACCGGGTTTCGTAACACTCCGAGTCGGCACGCGCGCCGGGCGCAGTGCTCGCTGATCGTTGTTGGCCGAGAGTCAATGCCAGCGTCGGCATCGGAGTCATGAGATTGAGGCGTAGGCGTCAATGAGTTCAGGAGAGCCAGACGACTGCCAGCCGCAGGGCTTCGGGTACGGCTGTACAGACTTCTGGCTCCCGGACAATGCCCTAAAGTGCGGCTAACGGTCCTCGATACTTCGGCGTGTGCTCGCTAGCCTTGTAAGGGCATTGATGCGGGACTCATTGACAGTCTCCGGTGTGACTTCAGATCCGCTACCGTGCTTCAGCACCTGATCCGTAATTGCCGTTACGTATTGGCCCGTTGCCTCTGCGGCGTCCGTCAGGTCGAGAAGGTGAAGTTTGGCCGTGACGATGTGAACGCGCTCCACTGCATCTAACACCTTGTCGTTGGCCCGTTCCTTGACTCTGTCCGACTCTGCCGCCCGTAGCACCGTGATGGCGGCGGACAAGGTCTCGATCGCGGCCACAGTCTCATTGAGCTGCTCTATCGAACGAGCTCGTTGTTCGGCCTTGCGTTGCGCCCCAATGTTTTTTAGCAGACCGCAGTAGGCGATGGTTGCTGCGGCAACAGCTAAAAGTCCAGCGATCACAGTTGCCCAAGGCTGAGTCAGGCTCATATCGGGAGAGTAGCGAGCCAGGCCGACGACAACTACCGTCAGCGATCCGGCGAATGGTTCCACGTAGTGCCCGTGGGTGGGGGCATGTCCGCGATTCGGGTCGCGAGCGTCGTCTTCCCCCGTAGTACACCATCGGCGGTTTCATGAGGCGTGTTCCTCTTGCTCTGGTTGGCCGGGCTGCCCGGAGCGTGGTAGTCGCTTATGCGTCAACGAATTTCGATCCGTTTGGGGAGCAAAGGGCTGGTGGCAGACCCCGCACAGGATAGGTCCGGCGTCGATGGTTTTCTTGTGGGCACGTACTCGCCGCGCCGGCGAGCAGGTGCACACCAGTGCCCGGCCGTTGCGTGGTGCCTTCTCGCGGGCGTCGCCCCCATCGTCCTCGTCGTCTGCATCGTCGAGTGGGTCGTGATCGCCGCGGCGCTGCGCGACGATCGCCGCGGCGAGGGTGGTGATCTCCCGCTCGTACTGGATCGCGGTGGTGTCAGGCACATGGGTTTCCGACCAGCCGCAGTTGGCGCTGCGGTCGACGGTCAACCCGAATTCGCGGGCGATGTTACGGAATTTCCCGTTGTGGTAGGCGCCGGCGCGGCTGGTGTCGGCGACGCCGCGGGTGCGGGCCGCGCCGTGGGCGGCTTGGTGGAGCAGGATGCCCAGCACGTCGCGGGCACCGCCAGCGAATCCCTCGAATCCGATGAACAACTCCGACATCGGCTCCGAGCCCTGTACCCATCGGTCCGGGTCGAAATGCCCGAGCCGGATACCACGCCCGAGGTGTCCGGACGCCATCGCGACGACCATGTCCGGAACATCGGGGTGACGTTCGCGCAGCCGTGTCCATACCGACTCGATCGCCGACACCAACGACCTCGCAACCGTGCTCATAAAGGGGTCTCCCATCATTGATGGCTACGCATCAACTCCTCAACTCCGCCCGTACTTGAATGCCACGCACAGGAATTGATGCTCACGAATCAAGAAATTGATGAATAGGACTCACTCAACCCCGAGCACGGAATTGACGCCTATGCGCCAATCATACCCCGCGAAACACGCTGCCACTCAACGATTCCGCGCGACAGGGCTAGAAATCTTGATGCATACGAATCGACTGATCCCTACGCACCAACCGCGTTGACGCTTACGCATCGAACTACTGCCCGACCCTCGCTTCGTTGTGGTCATCCCCCTGCGCTGCACCCCGACGACATCCCCCTCGAAACGCAACCCTCGCACTTCAGTAGACGTAACGTACCCACCCGACGCAACCACGCACCCCTCCTTTTGTGGTCCTCTTTTGTGGTCCTCTGTTGTGGTCTCTCTTTCTTTTGGTTCTCTTCCCCTCTCCTGCTTGATCTTTCGTTCTTTGTGTTTGGTGTTGGCTCTTGTCCCGCCCCGGCCGACACTCTCTCTGATCAGCGAAGCCAGAGAGAGTGTCGGCCGGGGCGGGACAAGAGACGGCGCCAAACACCCAGCTCAGACGCAGTCTGAGCTGGGACCTGCCGGGACTGTGCCGGGACTTGGAGATCCCGTCATTGTCCCGGCAAAGTCCCGTCATTGTCCCGGCACAGTCCCGGCAGGACGGCGTCGCCCGGCTTCGTACCGCGACGTTTGTTGTGCCGATCCGAGGCGGGAATTGTGTTCTCGCCGATACGATTTGAAGGGCAGGGTTGTCGAGACCAAGCCCCGGGAGCACTCGGTGCCGGTGGCGGTGGGGAGGCTCGGATGAGTGCCAAGAATCCGGTTCCGTGGCCGATCGAACCGCATACCGTCGCCAAACATGCCTTGTACCGGCAGTACTTCAGTAAGTGGTTTCCGATCATGGCTAACGGCTGGAATGGGAACGTCACCTACGCCGAGGGATTCGCCGGTCCCGGCATTTACACCGGCGGCGAGCCGGGCTCGCCGGTCATCGCGCTGCGGACGATCTTCGACAACCCGGAGACCTGGAACAAGAACATGCGGCTGCTGTTCGTCGACCACGACAAACGTTGCACAGACCTGCTACCCAAGCAGCTCGAGAACGCCGCAGGGATGCGATTGGGCGAAATCGGCACGTACGGTATCGATTTGGAGATCCGTGAGGGCTCGTGTGTTCCGGTTCTCGAGCAGCTGCTCGACGAGCACCATGCGTGGGGCCGGCCGATGCTGGTTGTCCTGGATACCTGGGGCGGCGCGGTGCCGTTCGACCTGGTTCACCGTATCGCGGGCAACCGCGGCGGCGAGGTGCTGATCACGATGCAGCCGCAGTTCTTTTCACGATTCGCTGAGAATGAGGAAAACCCGCACGGTGATGCGGTATTCGGTGACACCGGTTGGCGGGCAGTGCACCAGCAGCCCTCAGGTCAGAAGGCGGGCTGGTTGTTACGACGCTACCGCGACACGATCAGGAAAGCTGGTTTCGGCTACGTGCTGGATTTCGAGCTGGTCGACAGACGTGGCCAGTCGTTGTTCCTGGTTTTCGGTACCGATCACCCGAAAGGCTTGAAGAAGATGAAGGAAGCCATGTGGGAGGTCGACGACGTATCGGGGATCGGGTATCGGGATCCGCGTGACCCGGGCCAGCAGACGCTGGCGATCGTTCTCGAACCGAATATAGAACCGCTCAAGCGGCTACTGCTGCTAGAGCTACGAAAGCAGGAGCCCGACTATGTTTCGGTACTCGATCTGCGCAGGTTCGCGCTCTATCGGACCGTGTTCAAGGAGAGCCAGGTCATTCCGGCTCTGGACTCGTTGATCGATAAACGCCTGGTCGAAACAAGCGAACCCGCACGGCGAAAGACAATCAGTGCCGTGCGGATTCGCCAACCTTCTTAGATCACAACGGGAGCGACAGCGGGCATCTCGTCCCACAGTTTCCCGTCCAACGTTCGTCCGAGGGCTTTAGGGGTTCGGCCGCCCCATTGCTTGAAAAAGAACGGCACGTCCGCGGCTAAACACGTATTCCGGATACCGCGAACCCAGCCGGGCTCGACTGGCCGGTACCCGATGCCGGATTCCCCACCGACGATGACCCAGCCGATCGAATCGAGCCGCAGTTCGTCGAGCGGCCCGAGTAGCGGTTCACACGACAGGAACCTAACCGCCGCGGGCACTTGCCGCAGATGATCGACACGCACCAGCTGGTCGGCGGTTTCGACCGAGACACCCATCCAGACGTTGGCCGGCCAGTCCAGCCGGTCGGCCAGCCGCTGCAACCTCAGCGACCGCTTCGTGAGCACCTGGTAGGTGTGCTGCGGCGTCGCACGCATCACCTCGAACACGTCCCGGATGAACCCGAGCGGCACCTTGGCGTGAAACAGGTCGGACATGGAATTGACGAACACGATCCGCGGCGCACGCCAACGGCCCGGGACCGCAAGCGAATTCGGATGCACCGTCACCCCGAACCCCGGTCCCGAGGTCCGTGGGTCACCGTCGTTCTGATACTTCACCACGCCCATGGCCTTGAGCCGCCGCGCCAACGCCATCGCATAGCAGTGATCACAGCCCGCCGACACCCGATCGCAGCCGGTGACCGGATTCCATGTCGCCTCGGTCCACTCGATCGCCGACTTGTCAGACATGACACCTCCTCCCGACGATGTGTTCCCGGCTACGACTATTCGTAGTGGATCGGTTCCCGGTTCGTGGCCGTTTCGCGGTCGGTGTGCACCCGACACACCGGCTGGGTGCGGTCTGTGTACCGAATGCCGCATCCGGAGGGCTGAGTTCGGGTGGGCGGATCATCGGTCTTCTCCTGTGGTGGTGAGCTTTTCGGCGGCGGTCAGGGTGCGGGTCACCGTCGACTTGCTCGTATCGATCTGTTCGGCGATCTGGGAGTGCGTGTATTTCTGTTCGTGGCGCAGGCGCAGGATCGTCGCCACGGTGGCGGGGTCGCGGCGCCCGGCAGGGTCGGCGCTGCATATTTGCTCGGCGAGTGCCGTCCACCGGTCGATCTCGCGCACCGGGTCGGTGCGTTGCTGGTGCGCAGAGGCTTCGATCGGGTCCGGTTGTGCACCTTCCAGTTCTGGTGTGCGTTGGTGGATAAGCATTTCGGCTGTGCTGGTGCGGGTCTCGTTGCGGACCTCGCGCACCGATACGGTGCGTACCGGTTCGGTGCGCACCGCCGGTTCGGCGGTGTCGGGTTCGGTGCGGGCGAGCACGAGCAGCGCGATGGTGGCTTGCCCGATGGCGCCGTCGACAATGAGCGGGAACAGGAATGCCAGGTGTTGGCTCATTCCGACCTGGATGGCCAGGTTCGTCAGGGCGTCGAAGGACAGCCGGAACGCGATACCGGCGATGGTGGCGGTCAAGGCGGCAACGGCCCAGTAGGCCAGCCGTGCTTTGTTGCGGGCACGGACAAGCAGGCCGACGCCGTGGGTTGCTGCCAGCAGGGCGACGGGTGGGAAGCTGGCGACGAACGCGGCGACCCACTGCTTTCCGGTCGGTGCGTTGATCCAGGCGTGCACGATATTTCCGGCGATCGACATCGCGGCGACCAAAAGTAGTTCGCCCCAGAAGAACCGGATCGCCGCGAGTTGTTCGCGGGTGCGTGCACCGGTCGGTGCGGCGGCTGGTGCGCTGCGGTGCGCAGCGTCGTTGCTGCGCACCGCGTGTGCACCGGTGTAGCCGGTCACCGGTTCCCCGAACCGCCGACACCGGTGGGTGCCGGGGTGTAGGTGGCGGTGAACAGGCGTGCCTTGGGGTAGCTGAGGTCGGGTCCGGTGTAGGTGACCGCCAGGGTGGCGCCGATCTCGAAGTCCTCGGCGCCGCTGTCCTCGAGCGCGATGCCGATGGCTTGTTCCATGCGCCAGGACACGTACAGGGTGCGTGGCCCGGCGGATGTGCCGAGGGTGATGACGGCTTGTGTCACCGGCTGGCCGTCGTCGTCGAGTTCGATTTCATCGGGGGCGCCGTCGAACTTCGGCTTCGGCTCTTCAGCGATCTTGGTGATCAGTCCTGTGACGGTCGTACCGATCTCGGTGTTTTTGCCGAATGCCGAAAGCGGCCGTGCGGCGCGGCGGAAACGTCGCCCGAGAGTATTGCTGGACATGAAACTGGTTCCTTCCGTTGCGGTTTCAGCGGGTCCGGGTGTAGCCCCGCGAGGGAGACGGGTCACGGCCCGCTGGCGGTGGGTGGTTCCTGGGTGGTTGGGGTCGGTCGAGGTAGGGGACGGGTTCGAGGTCGGACAGGTCGTATCCGGCGTCGAAGTGGTCGGAGAGGTCTTTGCCGCCGCGGGCTTGCAGCACCCGGACCTCGCCGACGCGGCCGACGAGGGTGTCGGCGACCTTGGCGGCGTGCCGATAGCCGGGCCGGTCGCGATCGGCGATCACGATCACCCGGGCGGCGCCGCGCAGCCAGCGGGCGTGCTCGGGTGTCCAGCTGCCGGCGCCCATCGCGTTGCAGGTCGCGATCAACCCGGCCTGGTTGGCGCGTTGCACGTCCTTCTCGCCCTCGCAGACGTAGATCTCGCGTCCGGTGTCGAGGGCTTCCCGGATGTCGGACAGCTGCCACGGGATCGGCGCGAAACCGCCTTTCTCCCAAGCGGTTCCGGTCCACCGGGCCTGCCAGAATGATTTCTTGTGCCCGTGCTCGTGCGGGGTGTGTACTCGCTTTACCGCGCCCTCGACCCGCCCGTTGGGCCACCGGTACACGTAGGTGTCGACCGTTTCCGGCGGCCCGACCTGCACCCCGAGGTCGGGTTTGGACAGGATCGGGAATCGGGCGGCCAGGATCGCCTTCTCCACTGGCGCGACAACCTTCGAGGAGTTCGACGGCTGCTGCTGGCCGCGGCCGGCGCGGCCGGTGTCCGGACGGCGGGTGTCGGTGCGGCGTTCGGGGAGCCTGTCGAACATGTCGCGCACTCGCAGATTCAGCCGGGCCAGCACATCCTGGTCGTCGCATCCGGCGAAGCAACGCACGATCGTCTTGGCCTGCCGTTCGTCGTAGCGCACACCCAAACTCGGGTTGTGGTAGCGGCCGTCTCCCTCATGGACCGGGCACAGGTAGCGCACCCAACCCGAGGAGTTACCGCGGCCGGGCCCCATCGCCTTGTCCAGGGCGGCGGTGATGACCTGCCACGAACGCCCTTGCGGCGGTTGATGTTCCATCGCTCACCGCCCTCGCACGATCGCGCGTCGCCGTACCGGGACTGCGAGCCGGTCCAGGTCGTAACTGGGTTCCGTCGCTGTGGTTGGGGCGGGTTTGCCGACACCCCACCTGGCTGGTGGCGTGGTTCGGTTGGCGTTGGGTCGCCGCCGGTGCCGGTGCGCGTTCGGGTCGTCGATGCTGTCTTCGTCCCACTGCAACGGCAACGCCCACTGTCGGCGGTGCGCGTAGTCCCGGGCCGCCTGGGACGGGCCGGGCGTCATCTGAAGACGCTCGAAGACCTCGGCGATCTGGCGGTGCCGCCGCACGGTGATCGACCGGTCACCGTGCATCAGAGGCCCCATGTTCCCGGGCTGCAAACCCAGTTCACGGGCCAGATGCGCCTGCGGATACCCGATCGCCACCAAAGCCCGAAGACGCCGCTGCGCGCCGATCACGGGGACCGTGTCGTTGGCGGCGGCGACCGCGGTGATCGCCTCCGGCACCGGTACCGCGAGGATCTTCGCCGCGGTGGCGTGCGAGATCCGTTGCGGCGCCGGGCGTCCGGTCCGTCCGTGCAGCACGGTGTTGAGCACCGACCGGTGCAGGCCGGCCAACGCGGCGAGGCGGCGGTGGCTGAGCCCGGCCTGTTCGAGGCGAACGATGTGCTCCCGGACCGGGTCGGCCGCGGTGCGGTCGGGATCCCAGGTGCCGTAGGCGGTGCGCCGGTGGCGGGTGCGCCCGTAGCAGGCACCGCACAGGCCACGCCGCAACGGTTTCCGTGTCCGGCCGCAGCTGCCGCACGCCACCGGGTTCGAACCTTGCTGTCCCGCAGTGGTAGTCATCACACGCGGCTCCGTTCGATCGCACGATGGCTGGTGCGTTCGTGCCGGTGGACAGGGATACCGGCGGCCGTCGCGACACCGGCGGCGTGGCTGGCACCGGCCGAGTGGTCGCGGATGAACGCCAAACAGACATCCGCGCCGAGGTCGACCATTTCCTGATTGCGGCTGAAACCGGCGGCGCGGCCGTGGCGTTCCCAGTCGGCGGGGTGTGGTTCGTCGCGTTCGCCCCAGGCCCGCCAGATCCCGGCGGCGATCCGATCGGCGCCGCGGGCGTCGCCGTGCACGAGGGTCGCGCCTTGGGAACGGTAGGGCCGCAACGCTTCCCGGATCTCACCGATATCGGTCCAACTCCGCGAACCGGTGACCAGAACCCGCAACCGCTTGCTTTCTTGTGGGTTCATCGAGCTCACCGCTCTCGCTGGATCCGCGGCCGGGAACGGTCGTTACCGGTAAGCTGACGAGCCTGCTGCTGGCTGCGGTATTCGACCTCGGTCACGCCGTATCCGTCGTTGTGGTCGATGTTGTCGAGCATGCGGCCCATGACCTTCGGTGCCCGCTGCCAGTCGTCGGCCGCGTCGGACAGGTACGCCCAGTGCTCGGCATGCGGCCCGGCTTCCCACCGGCGAGCGACCTCCCCGCGCTGCTGGTCGAGCCGGTCGATATCGGTGTCGGTGACTCCGTCCGCGTACATCGCACGGCCGAGCTGGTGGTACTGCTCGTAGTCGGCGCGCATGGCTTCCTCGTGCTCGCGTTCCATCTCAACGGCTCCTTTCGATTCCGTTGCGCTGCCGCCTGTTTGAGTTGTTGCGGCGGAAATCGGCATCGCTTTGACTGCTGGGACGTCCGGTGTTGCGGATCGGGTCGGACCGCTGCTCGTCGGGGGGTTGCGCGGCGTCTCGGCGTGCTTTGTCTTGCCGGTAGGCTTGGTCGCCGCCGTTGTCCCACCATCGGGCGAACTCGCCGGCCATCTGGTCGGGAGTCGTCAGCGTCGCGGCGCGGTCGGGGTCGATGGTGTTGAGGTGTTCGTGGAAGGCGCGTTGTTCCTTGTCGTTGAACGCCTCGGCCATCTCGCGTGACTTCTGCGGATCACGGTGAGAATCGGCGCGCCCGTTGCGTGCCGAGTGCTGGTGACCATTGCCATTGCCGGTATTGGTTGTGACGGGATGGTGTTCACGGCCTTCGGCCCGGGCGCGGGCGGCGCACCACTCGTTCATGGCTGCGAGCACACCGGTAGGAGAGCCGTCGGCTATGTACACGCGGTGGCCAGGCTCGGCGTGATTGTCGACGATGTTGACGCGCACATTGGTTTCGCCGAGGTCCATCGAATTGATCCGATGTTTGGCCCATTCGTATGCTTCGGCTGCGGTGTCGAAATCTCGCCGCGCCGGCCGCTGCGTCGGGGGCAACTGCTCGACGTCTTCGAGCCCGCGGGCCTGGGCCAGCGCCCGGTCATCGGCGCGGCGTATCAGCGCGGCGAACCGCTTGCGCTGTTTCTCGTCTGTGCCGTCGCCGTATCCGTTGCCGCCGCGGTCTGTCGGCTGGGTGGCGCCGAGCCCGGCCGAGCGGCGCCCGGAGATCACGTGGTCGCGGTTGCCGTAGCGGTTGTGGTCGGGGGTGTTCTGGACGAGTTTGCGGACGGCTTCGTCGCGTTCGCACTTGTAGCGGTCGCGTTCGGACTCGACCCGGCTCAGCTGCTCGATCTCGTTGGCCAAGCGCAGGTTTCGGGTCTTCAGCTCCTCGATGTGGGCCTCGGCGGCGTCGAGTTTGCGGCGGAAATCGTCGCGGTCGGCGGAGACGGCGTCCAGGCCGCGCTGGAGCACACCGACACGGTTCTCCAGCCGGTCGCGGTCGGTGGAGATGTCGGCGAGGCGGCGCTCGATCGCGGTGATCCGCTGCTGTTCGGTGATGCTCGTTGACTCCGAAGTGGTTGCCTGCCCGTGGTTTTGGTGCGGTGCGGTTGGCTGGCTGGTGTCGCGGCGTCGGTGTTCGGCTCGTCGGTCGGTGATCTCGTCGCTGACCATGCCCAGCGGACCGGTGGCGACCTCACCGGACCGCTGGTCCCCGGCCCGGCGGATCGCCGCGGTGAAGTCGGTGGTGTCGCGGTCGCCGGTGGCGGCGTAGTTGTCGAGCTGGCGCAGCGTCCAGTCATAGGCTTGCTCGCGGGTGGCGAACCGCCCCCGGCGCGGCCGGTCGGCGTGCGGGACGGATGCGAGGTCCTGCTCGTCGAGCCCGAACAACCCCGCCGGACCGACATGCGCGGTGAACGGTGCCTCGATCGCGGCGTCGGTGGGTGCCGGTGGTGTGCCGTGCTGCGCCAATTCCGCGATCCGCCTGCGTAATTCGGCGTTCTCAGCGGCCAGCTGCTGCGGGTCGGTGGCTTGCTCGGTGCGGGCGCGGTCCTCGGCGATCAACTCGGCATTGCGGCGGCGCTGATTCGCCAGCCAGTTCTCCGAACGCACCGCTGCGGCGCGGGCACTCATCGCGGCCTCCGGGGTGTCCAGCCGGGGAAAGACCTCCTCGACGCGAGCGCGGGGGTTCGACGAGATGGCGTTCAGCGCTTGCACAACCTGGCCCCGTTGTTCCAGTGAAAGCGCGGTGTTGTGCACGGTGGACTCGATGCCGTGGCAGATCCCGGTCAACCGGTCCCGCTCGGCAACCCAGTCTTCGGAGTCGTCGGCCACCCCATACGCCGCACGGGACCTACGGGCCGCTACCGCGGCGGCTTCGGTCTGAAAGTCGGTGACGCGCTTGGTGAACCACGCCTGCGCGATACGCTGCTCACCGACCTGGATCCGCAGCGCTTCAGCGAGGTCCCGTTTCTCCTTGCGGGTCAATCGCCTGACCCCGGCATAACGGTGGGTGGCTCGATGATTCTGGATCCAGGCGTGGGCGACGTTAAGGATCTGGCGCAGGGCGCCGGAGGTGTCTCGGCTGATCTCGTCCATCTCGGACATGACGATCGAATTCCTTTCAGGGATAACAGATTTCGGAGAGGAGTTATCGGGACCGTTGGATCGGCGCCCGCTCGGCGCGGCGACGGTCGGAAAGCTCGACGGCTGCGGCTGTGGTGAGCTGGATTCGGTCGAAGTTCGAGCCGCGGGCGAACACCAGCCACTCGGCGGCGTACTTCAATCGGTTGTCCGCAGTTTTCAGATCATCCAGGGTCCGGCCGGTGACTTCGGCCGGAGCGATTGTGCTGTGAGGGTCGGCCATCTCGATGGCATCGGGGTGGGCGCCCAGCACTTCGTAGTCGTGTCGCAGTGCGGTGAGCTCGTGCCGGAATGTGGACAGGTCGTCGTACATGCGATACAGACGTTCCTGCAACTCGGCGGGCGAGTATCGGATCGGCTCGTCGGCGGTCTCGGGCATGGTGGTGAATTCCTTTTCGGGATAACAGGTTTCGTGGGTTACCGGGATCGTTGGATCGGCGACGGCGCGGTGCGGCGCTGTTCGAGGTCTTCGGTGGCTTGGTCGGTGAGCTTGAGCCGGGTCGCGTACTGGCCGCGAGTGGCGGTGATCCACCGCTCGGCGCCGCGCAGCTGGCAGTCGGCGCGCGACAGGCCGCTGAGGACGGCGTCGGTGGCGACGACCGGCTCGATCGGCTTGCCAGGGCCGTCTACCGCCAACTCGTTCGGATGCCGACGCAGATCGCGGTACTCGCGTTGGATATCGGCGAGTTCGCCCTGTACTTCGTGCAGTCGTTCACGGACCTGGTGCAGCCGTTCGTGCAGGTCGGCTGGCGCGGTGCGAACCGGTTCCTCGGCGTTGTCGGTCATGATGGTGAATTCCTTTCTGAATTAATGGATTTGAGTGCTATCGGGTGCGCTCGGTCCGACGCTGCCGGGCCAGTCGGCCTTCGCGCTGCTGGTCGGCCTGGTCGGTCAGCTTCAACCGGCCGCTGAAGCGGCGCGCCTCATCGACGGCGCGCTCGACCTGACCGAGCTGGTCCTCGGCCTTGTCGAGCGCGTCGAGGGCGGCGCTGTTGGCATCGATCGGCCGGATCGGTTCACCGAGGTCGTCGACCGCGAGCGACTGCGGGGAATCGGCGAGGTCGAAGTGGCCGCTGCGGATGCGGTTGAGCTCGTCGCGGAACTCGATGATCCGGTCGTACAGGCGGCCCGTCTGCCGGTATAGGTCGGCTGGGATCGGCAGGATGGGTTCGTGTCGGTTGTCGGGCATGATGCTCGGGTCTCCTTTGTGGGTTATGTGGTTGCGGTGCGGTGGTTTTCGTGCCGGTCGCGGGCGTCTTCGATGCGGCTGACGACCGCGCGCAGCAGGGCGACGAGGGTGGTGGCGATCGCGGCGATGGCGTGGCCGGTGCCGGTGGCGGCGGTGGCGAGAACCTGGGGGATGGTGGGGCGAAGGGCTGCGTGCCACCACAGGTAGGCCAGCCAGCCCAGGCCGTACGCGGTGAGCGGGCCGACTACAACGAACGGTTCGCCCCAGCCCGCCAGCGCGCCGAGGCCGACCACTACAGCGGATCCGCCCGCCGCGCCGCGGACGAGCCGCCGGCGCGCGGTGCGCCCGTAGTCGGGGTCGCTGGTCTTCGCCCACGGGTCGGCGTCGTCGGTCTCGTCGAGGGTGTCGGTGCCGGTGGTGACCAGCCGCAGCCTTGGCCGGTCGATAGTGGTCGGCTCGTCGAGCGGGTCGGGCGGGGGCGGGTTATCGGCGACCTCGGCGGCCAGGGCCAGGTAGTCGGCGAACTCGTCGGCGAGGATTTCGCCATCGGTTCTCGGGTCGATCGGTTCGCGCCCGTCGTTGTCGTGGTCGTCGTCGTTGTGGTCGTGGTTGTCGCGGAAGACGCGCATAGTTGTTGCCTCGCAATCGGATTCGCGGAGAGGATGGGTTTAAGCGGCGGCGGTGATGCCGGTGGCGGCAGGGCCCGGTCCGGGTTCGGTGCCGGGCAGCCGGGGCAGATCGGCGGTGGTGACGGGGATGACGCGGCCCCATTGCGCGCGGCGGGCGCGGGCGTAGACGAATTCGCCGGTGTCCAGGTCGCGCAGGATGTCCGGGTCGACCAGCCACGCCTCGCCGACCTGAACTTGGCCTTCGTCGCCGTGGCGTTGGCCTTTGATCAGGTGGCGGCTGGGCAGCATGGCGCGCCGGGAGCCGAGGTGTTTGCACAGATCGCCGGCGTTTTCGCTGTAGCCGATCAGCACCCCGCCCGCGCAGGACTTCAGCAGCCGGTTCAGCGACCACGCATCCGGTGCCAGCCCTTCCTGGGATTGCGCGGCGATCAGCATCGCGACCCCTTGGGAGCGTCCCCGCTCGCATACATCGATCAGCCCGATCGCGCCCTTGCTGGTCGTGAGTGCCGAGAGTTCGTCGATGATCAGGGTGACGGTGCGGCGCTTGTCTTTCGCGGTCCGTCCGGCGCGCAGCATCACCATCCGCAGGATCGCCGCGACCTGCGCGCGGGCCGCGTCCTTGTCCAGGCCGGGCACGGTGACGAACAACGCGTCCAGCTCGTCGAGGTCCTTGCCGCCGTCGAACACGAACCGCCCGTTGTGGTCGGTGAGCAGGTCGAACAGGTTGTGTGCCTTGATCAACACGTCATCGATCTGCGGGACCTTCTCCTCCTGCATCGCGGTGACCATGCGCTTCACATCCGGCGCGCCACCCCACAGATCGATCAGCACATCCGCGTCCAGCCGATCCAGGAACTCCTCGTGAGAGCGCGGCGGCCCCGCCGGCGCGTCGACGACCAGGGACACGATGCGGCGGCGCATCTCGTCGAAATGCTGCCCTTCGCTGGTGGTGGCCTCCCCCGCGTTGAGCAGATCCGCCAGCACGGCGCGCTGCTCTCGCGCGTTCAACGTCTCGAACAACCTCAACTGGTCGGCGCCGGGCATCACCATCGCGATCCGCTGTGGCGCGATGCCTTGGCGAATCAGGTTGGCGCGCCACTCGATTCCCAGGTCGCGGTCGTCGCGTCCGCCCTTGCACGAGATCAACACGATCAACGGCCGCCGGTGCTTGCCGCGCATCGCGGGCACCTCGCACCAGCGCTGCCAGGCCCGCCACTCGTAGTCGAGCATGCCCGCCGCGTACCGTTTGATCGCCTCGGTCTTGCCCGACCCGGTCGCGCCGATCACCGCCACATGCCGTTTGGCCTGCTTGTGCGGGATGACCATCCACTGCTGATGCCGTGCGGTCAGCTCGGCCCACAGCCCGGCCGGTTTCGCCGAGGTGCGATCGGCCAAGGGCCCCAACACGATTCCATCACCGATGCTGTAAGGCGCGCCCAGCTTCGCCGCGGCGGCGGCGCGGGCGAACTTGCGCGACAGCATCGCCTCCTTCACCCGTTCGGTGCGGGTCAGCGACTTCAACCCCACCGTGTGGGTCTTGTGCACGAACCGCGCCCACACGTAGGTCGCAGTCAACGCCGCGAACGGCACACCGAGTGCGAGCATCATCCGCACCCCGGCCCAATCCCCGCCGGTCACCCGGCTGGCGCCGGACCACAACAGCGAAGCCGGCGTCGACCAGGAGCCGCCGGCCAGCGCCGAACACCCCGGCAGCAGCAGCGAGGCGATCGCGAAGTTCCGCAGCCGGTGCGGCGCCAGCGGCCACCGCGCCGCCACCGCCACGATCAACACCAGCATCGCCACCACGACCAACCCGCACACCGTCGCCGTCTCCAGCACATGACCGGCTGCGGCAAAGCCGGTGTGCTCGTCGACCGGCAGGTTGACCGAATCGAGCTGGTGGATCGGAGGTTTGACCGGGTGTGTGTCGATCGACGGCGGCACCGTCTCAGCAGCCGGCGCCGGCGCCGGCGTCGGCGGCGGTGGGGGCTGCCGTCCGGTGGTGTGCAGCGGGTCGCAGTCGTCGGGAGTGATGATCCACGTGCATTTCTGGTCGGTCATGATGCTTCCTGCTGGGAAAGACGGGTGAGGTTGCGCCGATGACGACGGCGGTTGGCGCTCTGCTCTTTGCGGGCCTCGCGCAGCTGCGCGTAGCGGGTGAGGAATTTCTTCCACTCGCGGTCGAAGTCGCGGATCACCAAAACCAGTGCCAACTCACCGAATTCGGCTTCCGGCAACCGCTGGTAGGCGGCGTTGACGTTGTCGAGCACCGCAGCGGACCGGCACAGGTACAGCACCCCGACCATCGGCTCATCGGTGCTGTCGCGGGCGGCGCGGACCGCGCCCCGCAGCGCGATGTCCATGTACTCCGGGTCCTTGCGCGACAGCTCCACCTCCACGGCCCACCAGCCGTGACGGCCTTTCACCACCCCGAGGAACCGGCCATCATGGACGTGATCGCGGCCCAACCGCGGCGCCCGGCCGGTGGATACCTCCACCGCCTTCGCCGAGCGGCGATTGCCGGTACCGACGGCACCGAGCCGGTGTCGCAGCTCCCGCTCCGACACCCACAACTCCGGGGCCGCCCCCACGTACATGACCCGCGCCTGCGCGACAGCCCGATAGTGTTCGGCCAGCGCGATCGGCGGCCGCCAATCCGCGGGCCGCCACCCCAAATAGCGGGCAGCGGTGACCCGGGTCGGAACCACCCACTTCTCGCCGGCCTGCACCGCATCCGGCTCGTAGATCAAACCCTCGCCATGCAGCTGCTTGACCAGGCTGTGGACGTGGTTGCGTTCCATTCCCAGAAACCAGCCCAGCACGTCGAGCTGCATGCCATGCATCTGCGACAGCCCCAACAGGGCCTGCGTCTTGCGGGGCGTCCAACGACCTGACTTCTTGTCCCGCAACAGATCCTGCACCGTCGTGCGCGGCAACCCGACCCGGCGACCGATCTCCGACTGGCTGACTCCACGGCCGCGCAGCGCGGCGACCTCGCCGAGTACCGTCTCGACCTGCCGCGAGGTCAACCCCAACGTGCGAGCGATGTCCCGGTAGGTTTTACCGCTGCCGCGCAGCCCGGCCACGATCTGATCGCGGTAGGCGAATTCCAGATCGGCGTAGAACGCCGACACCGCCGACGTCATCGGTTTGCGGTTCATCGGTTCCGCTCCCGCCCCGGACGGCCCATGCCGCGCCGCGCCGCGATATCCGCCCGTGCCCGAAGGACGCACTCCCGCAGCTCGGTGGCCTCGACGCCGCGGCGCTCGCACGCCCGCACCGACCGCTCCCACCGCGCCAGCCGCAACGCCTCCAACTGCGCAGGCGACGGAACCCGTTTCCGCACAGCAGAATCCGCGTCGAACAGGTACGCCTTCAACGGCCCCCGCGACCCACCACGCGCCCGCAGAACCTGACCCTCGTACTCCCCACCCGGCCGCTGACCATCCCGAGCCAACTGCCGACGCGTCCGCAAATGGCCCGGAGCCGAACCCCACGGCCACGTCGGAATACCGAACCGTTTGCCCTCCGGATCATGAAAACGGCCACTCATCGCGACCGCCTCACATCACGAGCCCCCTGGCGCTCCCGTCGAATCTGTTCGAGCCGCTGCTCGACGTTCGCCTTGGCCTGCGCCTGTATCTCGGCTGCGCGGGTTTCCCCGTACCGGGCAACAAGCACCCGATCCCATGCCGCAATTCGCTCTTGCCCCGCCTGCTCGGCGACGCGACTCCCGTAGGCCCACCGCTCCTCCTCGAAGCTGGCATCCCGAAAGCCCTTGACACTCGCGACATGAAAAGCGGCATCCGAAATATCACCCAGCACACCGGAGACCTGAACCAGCCGCCGATACTCGGCATCCAGCGCCGTGAACTCGACACGGCCGCCGTCCTGCGCGGTCATCGGGCCACCACCTGAGTTGCGGTGACGCACGAACCCGGCTTCTCCGGCGGCACACCGGAATCCGCGGCTCGGCAGATGTTCGGCGACGGCGTGTAGTGCTGGTAGTCGACCAGCGCCGCGGTGCAGCCGGCCATTCCGGCCAGCAAGATCACACCAACCACCGCCACAGCGACCGCCGGCCGCATCAACAACAGCAACTGCCCGGTACTGAAAATCAATGAGCCAGTCCCCGAGAACTCCGGACCAGCCATCGCATCCAGAGCGGCATGACTGTAACCACGGTCAGCATGAATATCGTTGCGTCCCTGCGGAACACCCAGAAATCCGTTCATCGCCGCCACACCCCCGGACGACGACCCAGACCCCCAATAGCCGATCGGATGAGCCACCGAGCACCGACGACCAGAACAATCGCGCCAATGGCCACACCGACCGTGAACGAGGGTGCGATGAAGAGGCCAACGACGAAAGCGACTACGACAATGAGAAAAAGGTCGCGAAGCATGGCTACTCCCCTCCATCGCTGTCGATGTAGAGGTGGCCAAGTGCCGCAGCGGCCGTGCTCAGAGCCTTAGCGTGCAGCGTCATCTCGATGCGAGATTCTTCGAGAGCGCCCGCCGCCAAATCAGCGGCAGTCATCGCAAGTTCGCTGTCGCTTCGATCGCTGTCGTGGGTTAGACCCGGCATGGTCACGAGTTCTTCGGCCCACCTATGCAGCTGGCGGAGTACCTGGACCGCGCTGTTGGCTGCGGCGGACAAGGTTCCGGCTACGAGATAGACATCAGCCGGATCAGTGAGGACTTCGCTATCGGTGCGCAATGTCGCGTGAGCGAGGTACCGCCACAACTCCGCGATCCCATTCGCCGCGGTAGTGATGCTGTCGGCGGTGTGCGGCCCATCCGTCGACCACAGCATTGAAATGGCGTCAGATCGGTCGATCTTCTTGGGAGACATAGCATTTCCCGACAAATGATCGTGCATCACGCAACACCGCCAGACGGCTCACGAAGCGGTCGCACAAGCGCCAGGACTTCGTCCAGATCGACTCGAATGGAGCGTTCGCCTACTCGATAAGCAGGCACTTTGTCGTCATCAATCCAACGACGCAGCGTTCTGGTGCTGACACCGATCGTCTCAGCAGCGTGGGTGACACTGACCAAGCGCCGAGACAAGCGCCCGCGCAAGTGACTCTTTGACATCGAGATTCCTTTCCCCAGCTCCCCCCAGGGCCGCATATGCGGCCTTGGTTACCTATGCATGTTCATAGTGATGCAACTTGCATAGGCAAGTCAATGGGTTGTCTAGGTTGCTTATCAAAGAGGGGGATTAGGGCTTACGCTGGACCAATGACCACGCTCGATCGAGACGACCCGCGACCGCCATACCGTCAGATGGCCGACATCCTGCGTGCAGCGATCCTCACCGGAAAGATCCGGCCAGGCGAGAAGCTTCCATCCGGGCCTGAACTCGCCGAGCAATATGACGTATCCAAGGTCACCGCTCAGCAAGCCGTCCGCGAGTTGCGGAACGAGGGCCTAGTGGTATCGCGACAAGGAAGCGGCGTCTACGTACGGGAACGCACAGAACGGCCGGTTGGCCTTCGACCGCACCTCGAACGAGCGTTCGCCGAGCCGAATGTGACCATCGATTTCGCGGGGTTCAGTGGCGAGACGCTGCATGGCGCCATCTCTGAGCCGCTCGATAGGATCCGCGATGGACGGTTCCGGCCGGATTCGCTCACCGTACGGATCCTCGTCCCAGACCCAGCCACCCCGTGGACCCTCCCGGCACGTGCCGCGGATATGACAGACAGCCCCGCATTCCGCAAACGGGCGGCCCGCAAGATGGAACGTTATACCTTCGGCGTACTCGAAGAGGTTCGCGAGTTACAAGACCTCGGCCTCATCCAGTCCGCGACAGCCGAGGCACGAATCTATCCAGCAGTTCCGCTCTTCAAGTTGTACATTATCAATGGCGTCGACATGTTCTTCGGCTACTACCCGATTGAAGAGCATGAGATTGTCCTCGATGGTGAGCCAACTGTTATGTGGGATCTGATGGGCAAGAATTCCACGTTATTCCATACCGGCGTAAACAGCTCCGATACCGATGATTCAACCACAAAGCTCGTGCGGCAGTCACAATTCTGGTTCGACAGCGTATGGAAAATCGCCCGCGAAATCCAGCCGTAGAAAAAGGATCCAAAATCGTGCCAGTACCCACGGCCATGCTGGGAGTCGTCATTGTTACACACAATAATGAGCATGACCTGAAACGCTGTCTGGACTCTTTGCAGACAATAGGGAACGCGAGCGACGCCTACGTTATAGTTCGAGACTGCAATTCAACAGATCAGACTGTTGAATTAGCCAAAGAACACCCGATCGTATCCAAGGTCGTAGTCGGTGAGAACGTTGGATACGGGTCTGGCTGCAACAGTGCAGTTCAAGCCATTGAGCGGCCGATCGAGATGGTTCTAATCCTCAACCCAGACACAGTTCTCGATTTTGACGTGGCCGACCTACTCAGTTACGTCGACCGCTACCCTGGATTCGGGTGTGCCAGCGTCCGACAAGAATCATTCGATGGCCATCTAGTATGGTCATGGGACGAGTTTCCTTCGTCGCAGTTGGAATGGCGGAAAGCGAAGCATACGAAACTGTTGCAACGGTCGACCGACGGATACGGCTGCGACCGTCGCGTCGATTGGACAATGGGCGCATTCCTATTGATTCCGTATTCGGAGTACAAAAAAGTCAAAGGGTTCGACGAGCAATTCTTTATGTTTTGCGAAGAAACCGACCTATGTAAACGCTTAAACACTAAGGGCGCACCGACCTACTATATCGATAGTTTCCGATTCCTTCACGATCGGAGCGACAAGGGTTCGCTTTGGCGGGAAGTTTTACGAATAAATTCGCGGCGCATGTACGACAAGAAATGGTTATCCCGCTCAGAAACCCTGGCTTGCCAGTTCGCACATACTTACAGGTGGCTGCACGATGCAGTACACCCAGCCCGACCACGAGATAGGTACCTCGCGTTTCCGCGACTACTGGCAACCTGGGATCTAATCCATGCGGTCACACCACCCGATTCCGTCCAAACGAACCTGGACTCGTGGCGATCAGTGCGACCCTTCTGGAGTGCAGTTAACCGATCATGAAGCACACGAGCTGATGGAGCGTGTCCGCGCGCTCGAACCCGACTTCCGCGGGCACTACATGGAGAACTACCGTGTGCAAACCAGCGTCGGTGACGCCTTGCTTCGCCGCGCCCGAACCGATGTGTTCAGCGGGTACGACCCTCGGATGATGCCTGAATCAGACGCCCTGATTGCGGCCCGGCATCGAGGTGTCAACGTTCCGGAGGTTCTATATGCGGCCGACTCGTATCTCATCGAGCGATATCTCTGCGGGTCATTGCCGTCTATGGCCGGCTCCGACCCGCTCTCCTGGCTGACGGATCTGCTCAGCCAGGTACAGGCCATGCAGTCGCACCCTGCGCCAGCGTCGCCCCTGAGCAGCGTCTATGAGTGGCAAAACTGGATGGCTCACTTCCTGAGCAGCCTCTACGCTGAGCTGCCGCAGCGCCACACCGACCGAATCGCGTATCTTGGCGTGCCACCCCTGGATGCATTCTGGCGGCCGGACAGTGCGCAGTCGGCGCGCAGGCTCGTTCTAGTCCACGCCGATCTACATCCGGACAATTTGCTCGTAGCTGACGATGGCGTGTGGATCTTGGACTGGGAGCTTGCGCAAGTTGCCGATCCCGTCTGGGAGGCTGCGGTTTCGCTGCATCGCACTCCATGGCCTGATCTGGCAATGGAGTCGCAAGCTTCTGCGATGTGGCTCCACGTGCTCGACTCCACCGAGGATGTAGCAGTCGATGAATTGCTGGTCCAGTACCGCGGGCTTGAAACCTGGAAATCGCTATTGGTGGATTCATGGCGATATCCGGAGGCAATCGCATCCGACCCGAGCTGTCTCGACTCATGCGTTAGGTCGTTTCATGTCAAGCTCGCCGAAGGTGCCCGCAGGTTCGGTTGCACCAGTCTGTCGACATCCGAAGTGCGTCAACTGCTTCAGAACTGGGCAGCGACCTGACACATCCTGACTCGCCATACCCACTATGATTTTGGTATGGCGAAGAAGACTCGGAAGGTGACCGTCACCATTCCAGAGGATGTGGCCGCGACCCTAGAGCAGTGGCGTGAGGACGGGCGCATCAAGTCGGTGAGCGAGTACGTCACCAACCAGCTGCAGGCGGGGATGAATCGTGCGGCGTCGCTGCGGGCCGTCGAGACCGTTCACGGCGGGACCAACGGGCCGAAGCGTCCTCCGCTGGAGTTCATCAATCGCGGGCGCGCTCTGCAGGGTCTGCCACCGCTGACCGAAGCACAGGCCGACGCCATCAGCGCCCAGGCGTGGGCCACCGAGCCCGGATCGCGGTCGGGCGCGGCGTGAATGAAACTTCACCAGCGGCCGTGTCCGGAATCGTCTTCGACACTGCCGCTGTACTCGGCTGGATCCACAATCACCCGTATCCGCAAGGAATCTACTGGTCATTCGTCGAGCATGGCGGAATCGTCGTAATCCCGGCGGCGGTACTGGCGGCGGCTGAAGCCACCGAACGCAATCGCGATGCTCTGGCCGTGCTGCTCGATGCCCCGCACACTTTGGTCTCGGTCCTGGACCGCGCTGCCGCCGCAGACCTCGGTGCGCTCCTACGACGGCGCGTGCACTCCGATCAGGCAGATATGCTGATCACCGCCGCACACGCAATCACCGAAGCCACATCCCGAGGTTGGTACGTACTCACGGACCGCGCTGAGTTGCTGACCCAGATCGATCCCAAGGTGCTGTTCGATACCTTGCCCTAAAGCTCAGCTTTGGCTGCTGACCGAGTGCCGGAAAGCCCCCTACCCCAGCTAGTCCGTTGTGCGCACATCTACCAACTCCGACAGCTTCTTCGCAAGGTCGGCATCGCGATCCTGCGCGACCCGCTGGTAACGCATTGCCGCCGCCACCGTGCTGTGGCCGAGACGTGCCTGAAGTTCCTTCAGGGTTGCGCCGGCCACGGCCGCCATGGTTGCACCGGTGACACGGAGATCATGGAAGTGTAGATCGGGTCGGCCAGCTGCTGATCGCCCCTTGTAGTAGTGCCGATACAACGTCGACGGCGCCAGGTAGCCACCATGCTTCGCAGGGAAGAGCAGATCGCTTTTCTTCTTCCCTGTGTGCGTCTGGAGATGTTCTTTGACGGCGTCGCGCAGATGCGGCGGCACCGTCACCGGCCGGACACCCGCTCGCGATTTCGTGGTCTCAGCCTTCCTGCCGTCCTTCGTTCTGACCGCCCCGAGACGGATGTTCAGCGTGATCCGATCCTTGGCGACGACGACGTTTTCCCTGCGAAGCTCGGTCAGCTCCCCGAATCGGAGTGCACACCACGCCGCGAGTTCGACCATAAGCTGTAGTCGGGCAGGCATTTTCGAGACGATGACGGCAAGTTCCTCCAGTGTTGCCGGAGGCGCCTCATGCGCAGGTTCGACGGATCCGGCGCCTCGAATCCTTACCGGATTCATCGGGATTCGTTCCTCATCCTCGGCCGTCCCGAGGATGGTTCGTAGCAGCGAGTAGGCGTGCGACCGATACGTTGGATGATCGACCAGCGTCTTCTTGTACCACGCTTCGATATCGTCTCGGGTGATCGACCGAATCGGCAGTGGCCCAAGCTCAGGGTAAATATGGTCCTCCAGCAAGTCCTCGTAGTGCTCCCGAGTTCGTTGCTTCAGCGGCCGACCACGCACCAGCCGGTGCTTCAGCCAGTCGTCGGAATACTCCTTCAATGTCAGGCCAGCCTTGGGCGTCTTACCCACCGTCGGCGCCGTCCACAACCCGTCCTTGATCGCGCGGTGCACACCCCGGAGCCATGTTTTTGCCTCGTCCTCAGTGGCAAATGTCTTGGGTGCCTTGTATCGACGCATGTCCGGACCGGTGTACCGAGCTTGCACCCGTCCAGAGGCCAACGTCCGGAGCGTCCCGAACGAGCGCTTGGATTCACCGTCATGTCGCGCCATCTCGCACCCCTCGAACTCGTGCCCAATCCGTGCCCAATATCACTAAAAATGCCCAATCTCTGCCCGTTGGATGTCCCCTTCTGACATCAGATGTCTGCGAGTGTCATCTCAACGAATACACAGGTCAGAGCAGCTAAATCGAGTATAGGCGCAGGGTCGCCCATGCAGAAGTCAGGAGCGTAAGTCACTGGTTCAATCCCAGTATCGCGCACCACCGAAAGGCCCGGTTCAGCCGGGCCTTTCGTGCGTTTGGGCCCAGGTGCGGTCGTGGACTGGTCTCACCCGGCCGCGAATGGTGCCGCTAATTTGAGCTGAGCCGATTCTCTTGTGGCGGTTGGCACATCGCATACGGACGGCGCATCTCAAGCGGAATCTGTTGCGGCGTTGGGGTTCTGGACCAGGGCTGTGGCGTTCGGTGTAAGGGGATCAGTCCGGTTGGTCGGCGGTGCTGTCGCCCGTGGCTGGTGGCTTCGCGTGACTTTCGCCGGGGAGCTGAATTGTTCGGAGGGTGTGGAGTTTCCGGCCTGGGGTGGGTTCGTTGGCTAGGCGGGGGGCCAGGATTCGGCCCAGGTCGGCTTGTAGTTCGGCGAATTCGGTGTCGTCGAGCCACATTCCGGCCATCCGGTAGCCGACGCCGTCGCGGACGAAATCGATATCGTCGCGGGTCAGGTAGCGGTCGAAGTCGACGACGAGACCGGCCAGATAGGCCATGAAGGCGTGGCGGTGCTCGTCGACGGTCATGGCGGCGAGCCGGGCGGGCGTGATCCGGGTGGCCTCGACTCGCAGCCGGTAGGTGCGTTCGACGGTGCCGCGGACGCGGCGCTCGGACACCACCTCGAGGACGTCGCCGTCGACCAACCGAGCGACATGCCGATAAAGGCTCGCGGGCGGAATGTCGTCGAGTTCCGTATTCAACGCGGCCGTGGTCAGCGACGATTTCCCCAAGAAGGCCTGCACGATACGCAGGCGAACCGGGTGCAACAACAGCTCGACGGCATCCACATCGACAACCGTAACACGATTGCTATCATCAATGATAATAATCGCGGTATTGTTAGCAATGGAGGGACCGAACCGAAAGGATGTGAGCCCGATGACCAGCGATCGCGTTCCCGAACCCGAGGGCAAGGTGCTCGGAATCCCCTACGACTGGCGGCGTCCCACCGGTGCGCGGATCAAGGCGCGCTGGTGGAATCCGGACGACCCGCGCCTGTTCACGCCGAAATCCTTCGGCTGGGGCTACGGCCTGAACCTCTACCGGCTGTTCCACTGGGGTAGGCGCGACTGATATGGCGGATATCGCATTCGACAGCGAGGGCTACCGGCTCGCCGGAACCTTCGTCGACGTGCCGAATCCCATTGCGGCGGCGGTACTCATCGTCGGCTCCGGGCCGATCGACCGGGATTCCAATCACCGCAGGCTGCGGTTGAACGTCACCGCCGCGATCGCCGAAGCCCTTGCCGGGGTCGGCGTTTCGTCGCTGCGCTACGACAAGCGCGGGGTCGGCGCCAGCGCGGGCGACTATCTGCCGACCGGGCTGGCGCAGCAGCTCACCGACGCGCGGGCCGCCGCGCGCTGGCTCGCCGACCACGCGCCGGGCGTACCGTTGCTGGCGATCGGACATAGCGAAGGTTCGCTGCACGCCATCGAATTGGCGGCCGAGCACAGTGTTTCCGGCGCCGGGCTGATCAGTTGCGGCGCCAGGAGCGGCGAAGAAGTGCTTATCTGGCAGGGCGAGAAGATATTCGGCACCTTGCCGAAGTGGCTCAATGCCGCGCTGCGCGTCCTGCGCGTGAATCCGCTTGCGACACAGCGCAAGCGGATTGAACGAATCAAGAACTCCACCGCCGACGTGATCCGGGTCCAAGGGGTCCGCCTGAACGCCCGCTGGTTCCGCGAATTCCTCGCCTACGACCCGAGGCCCGCGCTGGCGCGCATCGACGTCCCGGTGCTCGCGCTCACCGGCGGCAACGATCTACAGGTGCCGCCGGACGACGTACGGGTTATCGAGGGTCTGGTCAAGGGTCCGTTCGAGGGGCACATCGCCGGCGATCTCAGCCATATCCTGCGCCCGGACCCGAAACCGGCGGGTCCGCGCGGATACCGCCGTGCCGTCAAGGAGCCGGTGAGCGCCGCGGCGCTCGGCATCATCGCCGCCTGGGCGGCCGGGCGGCGGGCCGAACAACCCGGCGAGATCGCGCGGACACCCGCGACCTGACCGCGCCCGCGCTTCGCCCGATTTGTCGGCCGACGGCGATACGCTCTTGCGGCACAGGCCGAATAGTCGAGGCAGGGGTCGTGAGGTGACGGTGTTGCGGGATGTCGGGGATGACGCGGGCGATCCCGAGCTCGACGATATCCGCGACGATGTGTCGCTGGAGCTGGAGGAGGTCAACGAGGTGTTGGCCGCGCTCATCGCCGAGCACGCGGAGCGGCGGGCACGCGACGCCGAAATCCTGACGCTGCGGCTCGGCATCCGCGGCGACCGGCCGGAAACCCTCGCGACCATCGGTGCGCGCTTCGACCTGGCCCGGGACCGCATCCGCCAGGTGCACACCAAGGCGGTCGGCCAGCTGGTGCGGCACGCCCAGCTCACCGGTCGGCGCGGCGGCGTCTTCGCCGAGCGATATCCGTTGGGCGCACGCGATTCCCAGCTGCTGCGAACACTTCTGATGGAGACCTACGCCACCGACACGGATATCGCCGCGCACGAATTGTCTTATCTGAAGCTGCGATTGGCCGGGCACGCGGCGGAGGATGCCAAGCGAGTCGCCGGATTCGTCATGCAGCGAATCCTGGCCTGGCGCAAGAAGACGAACGCTCGCCTCACCAAGCTACAGCCGCCACCACCCACCGGCGAGCTGGAACCGGCTCTCGCACAGGTCGATTGGCCGTCGGGCGCATCGGCTCCGCTGCCCGGTGAGTCGGCGCGGATCGTCGACGCGGACGACGACGGACGCGGCCGGTTCTACCTGGACAAGGTCGGCCGGGATGTCGCATTCGATTCCGGTTTGGAGGCAAGGCTTTTACGGCTGCTCACCGCGAGCGACGCGGTGCAGACCTTCCAGGAGACGCCGAGCGCCGTCACCTACCAGCTGGACGGCGCGGACCGGGTCGCCTACCCGACCGTCGCGGCCCGCCTGACCGATGGCCGCGTAGTGCTGATCGACGTACAACCGCTCGGCCACATCGGATTTCACACCAACCGCGCCAGATCCGCCGCAGCCCGCGCCTACGCCCACGACAAAGGCTGGGGCTGGGCGATCTGGACCGGCAGCAGGCTCGGCGTCCCGGATCTGTTGCACCGCAAGGTCGATGCGACCGTGGAGTCACGACTCGGCGAATTGATCACGACCGGTCCGGTGTACTGGCACGCGCTGCGCGAGATCCGCGACCTCACCGCCCTGGACCTGATCGCCCTCACCCTGCGTCACGAATGGCGCTGGGATCGAGGTCCATTTACGCTCAGCGCCTGATCCGGCCGCAACCCGGCGACGATTACGTCGGCCGCTACTCGCCACGGGCTGCCCGCGGTGATCGCGGCGGACAGACCGACGAGCAATCCGTAGTAGGTCGCCGCGGTCACACCGGTTCGCAGCACTCCGGCTATCTGGGCCCGGCCGACCAGTTCGCCGAGGCTGGCGCTGAATTTCGTATCTGCCTGGGATACTTGGCCTTTCACCGGCGCGTCGGTCAAGAATCTGCGCAGGCCAGGTTCCCGGCTCATCACCTCGCCGCAGCGCAGAACGTGATCGACGACCGCCGCCCACGGATCCACGATCGATAGCGAATGGGCAAGGGCCGCATCACGTTCGACAGCCCATTCGGCCATCATCGCGTCGACCAGATCTTGCTTGGCCGGGAAGTTGCGGAACAGTGTTCCGACGCCGACACCCGCATCCTCGGCGATGCGCCGCATCTCCAGCGCCGCACCATCGGCCGCGAAGGCCGCGCGCGCCGCGACGAGGATCCGCTCGCGGTTGCGGCGGGCGTCGGAGCGACCGGTCTTGGCATCGCTACCGCTCATGACTCCTGGCCCCCGCGCTCGTCGACCCCGTACGCGAAGCACATGGTGCCCACGGCTCCCTCAACACGCCACCGCCCCGACCACGCGCGGGATGCACCGTCTCGATGGTCCACTCGAAAGCTCCTTTACGACGCCTGACATTCGACGACACCGTGCCCATGACATGCACGCTCACCACATCAAAGTAATACGGAGTTGGAGATCCGGTTCCACTTGACCCATTCCATTCATGATCGCTAGCGTAGGGAACCGGAGTTCCAATTCCGTTTTACTTCTCAGGAGACGACCATGCGCGGTCACCATCGGATGCCCATCGCACTATTTCTCGCCGCCGCAGCGGCATTCGGACGTACGTCGCGAGACAGTGGTGCGGAACCGCGAAGCACCGCCGAACAGCAGGTCCGCGCCGCCATGCACCGCATGATGGCGGCCTTGGACAGTCGCGATTCGGCCGCATTCCTCGCCGAATTCCACCCCGACGCAGACTTCCACAATCCGATCGGCATGGTGCTGCACGGCATCCCGGAGATCCGCGCGCTGCATGAGAAGCTGTTCGCACCGCAGCCGCCGCCCGGATTTCCCAGCTTCGCCGATACGACCTCGACCGGTTCGATTCAAGCCCTGCGGTTCGCCGGACCCGATGTCGCGGTGGTGGATTGGCGGTGGACACAGCGGGGCGCACGCACCGGATCCACTGAGTGGAGCGACCGCGCGGGCACCAACACCACCGTGTGGACCCGAGAAAACGGACGGTGGGGTGTATTCGCGTGGCGGGACAAGGACTTTCCGACCGGATATCAGCGGCCGCCGGGCTACTGAGCTGATAGTCGGCTGAGAAGCGGGCGAACCGGGCACCTCGGCGCCCATCGCGGCGTTTATACAGGTAGATCGGCCATCACGAAGGAGTTGGTCATGAGCCTTATCGGGACTCTGCTCGGGTACGCACTGACGCTGTTCCTGTTGCTGCTGCTCGCCCGGGTAGTGCTGGACTGGGTCGCGGTGCTGGCCGACAGCCCCAGCTGGGCCAACAAGGCGCGGGCATTCACACATACCTGGACCGAGCCGGTAATCGCGCCGGTGCGGCGGGTGCTGCGGCCGATCCGGGCCGGCGGACTGTCCATCGACCTGGCGTTCACGGCGGTGTTCATCGCGGTGCTGATCCTGCGCGCCATCGCGTTCAGCCTCTGATCGCCGATCCCGGCCGCCGAACAAAAGGCGACCGGGATTGCCGACGTCGCTCAGCGCACGAACATCGCGCCCGCGACGAAGGTGACGATCAGCAGCATCGCGCAGACGGTGACGAGCTGCCAGTGCCCGATCGTGGTCTGCATGCTGCGGATGGTGCTGCGCAACGCGTTGTCGACGCGATGGTGGTCGGCGAGTTTGCGCCGCACCTCATCGAGCGATTCGGCCTGCTCCTCGACCGTCTGCTCCGCCCGCTCCAGCCGCGTAGTGAGCTTGATGAGCTGTTTCTGCTTGTCGCGCACCGATTTCCGGGACAGCGCCAGTGCGGTGCGCTGGTTCACCAACTCCTGCTGCTGGCGGGCGATCACCGCGGACTGTGTTCGCGTGTGGTGCTCCCAGTCGGTCACGGTGGCCCATCCTCCTGTCATCAGATCGCGGTAACCCCAGACCATTTCGCCGGACATCCACTGCTGGATGAACTCGCGGAGCTCGTACGGCTCCCGGCGCGGCGAGACCACCGAGGTGTACTCCACATCGACTATGCCCCGTTCCACCCGATAATCCACACCGGAGGGCGCGAAATCGGCGAGGCCGAGCGCGGGCAGATGATCCACCCAGTAGCCGGGCGGGCACAGCCACAGCACGCCGTCGAGTCCCTGGGCGCGCAGCCGGGCGGTGTGTTCCTGCGCCGCGCCGCGGTCGAGCGGAGCGGTGCGCACCTCGATGGCGTACTGCCGCTCGCCCATTCGCCAGTAGATATCCACCGGGAGCGGGCCGACGCGCTGGTCCACCTCGGCCGCCTCGGCGCCGTACGCGAGCAGCCTGCCGACCAACCAGTATTTGAGACGCCGCACATCCCATTGCGCCGCAACGCATTCGGCGCACCGGCAGCTGTAACCCGACTGGTCGCCCGGCGTTCGGCGCTGTCCGTCCGCAATACCCAACTCGGCGAGCATCGCCCGACGCCCGCAAGCCGGATCCGCCCGCTGCTTCGTTCTCACGACCACTCCCCTACCCATACCACCGCAGGCGCGGATACCCACGCCATAGATCAAGAGTGCATAAGACTTCCCGGCCTCGCCAGCCCCCTATACCCCGCGCTCGGGTGCGGCGGAGCCGCAAAACCTCCGGTGACCTGCCGAAGAATGGTACACACCAGGCGCTTTCACGCACGACGGGAGAGCTTCACCACAATAAGTTCCGAGACATTGACCTTTACCGCCAATTCTCCGACGCGCGGTAGTCGGTGCGTCATGTGCAACACAATCTCGTGTCGCCACGAAACAATATCGGTACGACGTGACGATTGTCATGTCACACTGGCGGCACACCCGTGGGGAAGGACGGATCGTGGAGCTGTTGGTCGCGGTGCACGGCGCCGACGACGATATCGCCGAATTGCATTCGCTGTTCGAGGCGCTGATCGAGGACGACGAGCTGCGGGCGGCGGGCAAACGTCTCGAACCGGGCGCGGCCCACCCGCAGACGCTCGGCGCCGAGGAGATCATCCGGATCGTGCTGGACTCGCCCGCCCTGTGGACGGCGCTGTCCACCTGTGTCGCGGCCTGGTTGCAGCTGCGCAGACCGCGCCTGCGCCTGAAATTCACCCGGCCGGACGGCTCGACGGCCGAGATCGAGGCCGACGACGGACAGGTCGTCGAGGAAGTCCAGGTGCAGAAGGCGATCGATATCGCTCGCGGAACACAGGATGAGGCTTCCTGATCCGGATCGCTCGTACGCCGTACTGATCGGAACGGCCCGCTACGGCGCGGATTCCGGCTTCCCCTCCTTTTCGTCGATCGCCCGCAGCGTGCGTGATCTCGGCGAATTCCTGCGTAACACAACGGGACTCACCAACGTGGTGGAGATCGTGGATCCGCCCGACCCGGTGTCCTTCGCGACGGCGTTGACCGCGGCCGCCGATGCCGCGACCGATCTGCTGCTGTTCTACTACGTCGGCCACGGCGTCGCGGTCGGCAACGAATTGCACTTGGCGCACAGCGGATCACACGCCGAGCACGTCGCCTTCACCACGGTCCCGTATCCGGCCGTCCGCGCGAAGATCAGGGCTTCGCGGGCTAAGGTGAAGATCGTCGTCCTGGATTGCTGCCACAGCGGAAGGGCATTCGGGCGCGACGTGCTCGCCGGGCCGGAGGTGCTGCGCGAGGCGGCCGACATCGACGGGACCTTTGTGCTCACCGCCACCGACGAGAAGTCGAAATTCGCAGTGGCCCAGGATGGTTCGGGAAGGACGGCGTTCACCGGCGTACTGCTCGACATCATGGCCTCCGGAATACCCGGCGCGGAGCGCTATCTCACCATGTCGGCACTGTTCCGCGAACTGCGCTCCCGGCTACCCGCGGCGAACCTGCCGAAACCCAAGGCGCTGGAACGCGGTACGGCGGCGGAGCTGGCGCTGGCGGTGAACGCGGGCTGGAGCGGTGCGGCACCTGCGATACCGGGCACCGAAACGACCGCCTATTTCGCTCAGATCCGCGATATCGCGCCCGCGGACGAATTACGCGACCGCGACCTGGAACTGGCGACCCTGGCGGCGTTCTGCGCGGGCGACGAGCCGTATCTCTGGTACCGGGCCGGGCCGTGGGCCGGAAAAACGGCGCTGCTGTCCTGGTTTGCACTGCATCCGCCCGAAAACGTGCGCGCGGTGGCCTTTTTCATCACCTCGCGGCTGGCCGCGCAGGCCGATCATCACGCCTTCGACGATGCGGTGCTGGAACAGCTTTCGGCGCTGTTACCGGCCGAGCGGACCACGGTGACCGGCGCGGTCGGCAACCGGGACGCGTTGCGCAGGCATCTGCTGGATCTGGCGGAGCGGCGCGCGATCGAAAGCGGCAAGCGGATCGTGCTGATCGTCGACGGTCTCGACGAGGACCAGGGCGCACCGAGTATCGCCTCGCTGCTGCCGCGCAATCCCGGCCCCGGACTGCGGGTGCTCGTCGCGAGCCGACCCAATCCGCCCATCCCCCTTGATGTTCCGGACGATCATCCGCTGCGCGCCTGCACCCGGCTCACGCTGAAGCGCTCGCCGTGGGCCGGTGGCATCATCCACGCCGCGCAGCTGGAATTGCGGCGCCTGCTCGCTACGTCCGACGACACCCGGCGGATACTCGGATTGGTCACGGCCGCAGGCGGTCTCACCAGTCCAGAGCTCGAAGACCTCACCCAGCTACCTCCGTTCCGGCTCGAGGAGATACTCGGCGGCGTCACCGGCCGCACCTTCCGTACCAGAATGAGCGCGTTCGTCCCGGACCACATCAACCTGCTGGCCCACGAGACATTGCAGCAGGAATCCGAAAACGCTCTGGGCAAAACCCTTTTGGACCGCTACCGGAGCGAGATCCACGCATGGGCGGACCGCTACCGCGCGGACGGCTGGCCGGAGCACACGCCGAGTTATCTACTGACGCGCTACTTTTCGATGCTCAAGGCACTCGGGGACGTACCGAGGATGACCGAGCTGGCGCTGGACGCCGACCGCCACGATCGGATGCTTCACCTCACCGGCGGCGATATCACCGCGCGCACCGAAATCGCCGCTGCGGCCGAAATCGTTGCGCGACAGCCAGATCCGGATGTACTCACCCTGTGCAGGCTGGCCATGCGGCGCGACCGGCTCCGGCTGCGCAGCGCGAATATCCCGATCATGCTGCCCGCCGCCTTCGCTCGGCTGGGCGAATACGATCGTGCCGCCAGCCTGGCGAACAGCATTCCGGACCAGCTGCACCGGACCCGCGCCCATATCGCGCTCGTGGCGGTACCGCGCACCGCCGCCGAGCACGAGCGCGACCGCGTACTCGCCGAATCGCTGATCCGGGAGGTGCAGGACGGGGTCACCCGGGAGGGCCTGTACACCGATCTCATCGGCGCGCTGTTATCGGTCGGCGACAGCGACAATGCCGAGAAATTGCTCGCGGAGGTCACGTATCCGCCGTATCTGCCGCGCGCGCTGACCGGATTCGTGCCGGTCTGGCTGGCCGCCGGGCGGGAGGAGGACGCACGGGACACCGCCGCGAAGATCGAATTTCTCGCCGAGCGGTTCCTCCCGGCCGAGAGCCGGGATCGGGCTCGGGTGCTCGCGGCCGAGGCGTTGGCATCGATCGGTGAGTACCACCGCGCCGAGGCGGTCGCCCGCGCGATCGGGGACAAGAGCATCCGGATCGAGGGTTTGGCGGGCGTCCTCCGGCGGGCGGCCGCTGCCGATCAGCTCGACCAAGCGGGTGAACTACGCACTGAACTGAGCGAATTTGTCACGGGTGCGGCCGAGCCGAGGTTTCGGCTGGATCGGCTGGACAGTCCTGCCCTACCCGCGCTCGTCTCCGCGCTGGTCGACTCGGGCGATGCCGACAAAGCACGACGCGCACTCGCCCGCCTCGTACCGGAACCCGGCGAGACGGACAGCCCGCACCCGCCTTTCCCAGAAGTGGTTGCTGCCCTTGTCGCAACCGGTTCGCTGGATACCGCCGAGGAGTGCGCCCGCACAATCGAGGTCTTCCCGATCCGCGCCGGTGTACTGACCGATCTGATCCCCGCGTTCCTGGCGGCGGATCGGCTTCAGGAGGCCAGGGCATTGGCCAACGAGGTGGAGGTATTCGCCAACCGTCTCGACCGCCCTTGGCCGCGGGCCGTTATGCTCAGTGCGCTCGCACGGGCGCTGATCAGCGCAGGCGCGTTCGACCTCGCGCGCATATCCGCCGCCCGCATACGACCGAGTTCATACCGCATTTGGACGTTCGCGGAACTGGCGAAGGCAATGCACGACACCGACGCCGCCAGCGAACTGTCACACCTCACCGAATATCTCGGCGAATACGACTTGGACCAGCGCTGGGTCGCCATTGAATGGGCCGACTTCGATACATCGGACGCACAACTGATCGAAATGGTTCGCGCACAGGCGTGGATTCCGCACAATGACGACGCATTATCGCCGGAAGCTGGCGTCGACGTCGCGGTCCACATCGCGCTGCTGCGGCACAGTGGCCCGATGCTGCGGCGTTTGGCCACGGTCCTCGTCGAGATCGGCCGGATCGACCGTGTGCTCGACCTGCTCGCCCGCATAGACGATGTCGGACAACGCATCTCGATCATTGCCGACTTCGCCGAACATCTGACCGCCGCGGGCGCCGGAGCTCAGGTGCGCGAACTCTTACTCGCGGCGGAACAGCCGGTGTCCGAACTGCCCGAGGATGTGCAGCCGACGACCAGAACCGAGCTGGGCATCGCGCTGGCCCGGATAGGCGATATCGAGCGGGCCGATCGCACCGCGCGCGGGTTCGACGACGTGCCGGGTCGAGCGCAGATCCAGACCGAGATCGTCGCGGCCCTGGTCCGGTCCGGCGATATCGACGCCGCATCCGCGCTCGCGGCGCGAATCAGCTACGTGCACGCCAATATTCACGCCGACCTCGTCCTCGTCCCAGCGATAGCCGAACGCGACGGTAGCGCCGCCGCATGGCAGCGTTTCGAAAAGGCCGAGCGTTCCGCACGGGATATTCACAACCGGGATCAGGTCGCGCTGCACCTGGTGGAAACCGCGCTGCGGCTCGGCGATACGACGCGCGCCACCGCGTGCGCGGCGCTCGCCGATTCGCCGGATGCCCGTGCCGAGGCGCTCGTTCAGGTGGCGCAGGTGCTGGTGACCGAATACCGGCAGGCCGCCGAGTCCGATCGACTTGTCCTGCGCCCCAAGATCGTTCGCCTGCTCGCCGAGATCTGGAACGGCGCCGAATGGTACCGGCCGCTGGATGTGCTGGCCCGGCTGGATCCCGGCCTGCTCACCACGATCGCCGACGAGGTGCTCGCGCCCTGATTCAGTGCGTGCCCAATTGGGATTGCAGCATGACGATCTGATCCTTCGCCAGCAGCTTTTCCTTTTTCAGGCGGTGCAGGACGAGATCGTCGATGTCGGGGCGGGACTGCAGCTGTTCGATCTGGCGGTCGAGCCGTCTGTGTCGTTCCTGCAGCTCGGCCAGCCTGTCGAATTGATCTTGTTGCGAGGTTCCGTCCGGGCCAGTTGCCATATCTGCCTCCTCCGCAAATCCATGGTATCGGACCAAATATGCTGCGTAGGAGGGTTTGTCGGGTTCGGTTTCGCTCGTCCGCGATGCGTCGACCGCTCAGAGCTCGCGGTACATGACGTGCAGGCCGACGCGTCCCTCGGCCGGATGCCGGAAAGCGCCCGGCACGGTGCCGATGATCTCGAAACCGAGCCGGCGGTAGAGCTCGACCGCCCGCCGGTTGCTGGCCGCCACCGCGTTGAATTGCATTCCGGCATAACCGGATTCCTTCGCCCAGGCGAGAACGTATTCGACGAGCGCGGCGCCGACACCGTTGCCGCGCGCGTCGGCGGCCACCATGAAGCTCGCACTGGCCACGTGCGAGCCCGGTCCCGGACGGTTGGCGTAGGAGTTCGCGGTCCCGAGCACACGATCACCCGCCACCGCCACCACCGTCGCGCCGGGCGGGCGGACAACCCAGATATCGTGCGCCTGCTGCTCGGTCATCGCCGGGTCGTACGCGAAGGTGTCTCCGGCCCGGACCACCTGGCGCACGATCAGCCAGACCTGCGGCCAGTCCGCCTCGGTGAAATCCCGGATCAGCATGGGGCACACGGTATCCCGGGCACGGTTCGGCCTGCCAATGGTTTATCCGACGGGGAATCCGTACTCCAGGTACGCGGTTGCGCCGAGCTTGCGGGCCCGGCGCGCGGCCAGGGCCCGGCGGGTCATGAAATCCGGTAGGCGCTGGGCGATTTCGGCGTCATCGCTCCACGCCCAGCTGCGCAGTTCCTCGGCTTGAAGTTCGATCGCAGCGGCCGTTCGCGCGGTCAGCACTCCCCCGTCGAAGAGCAGCATGACGCCCTCGCTGTGGTCGCCGCGCGGCGGGATCCAATCCAGCACCAGTAGGGGGCCGAGCGTCACCGCCATCCCCAACTCCTCCTGGATCTCGCGGACGGCGGTGGCATAGGGCGATTCATCCGCCTCGACCACGCCGCCGGGAAACTCCCAGTGGTCCTTGTAGGTCGGCTCGACCAGTAGGATCCGATCCGATTCGTCGACGAACAGCGCACCCGAACCCATGCGCTTGCGCGGCAACGCCGCCAGGAATTCCGCACTCTCGGTCCGCATACCACCACGGTATGCGGGAAAATGCGATACCGTCCGGAGCCACATCTCGACTCCGCCGAAACGGCGGGCGAAACCGGTTCTCCTTGCCGAGCCCGCGCACCAAAGGTACTGTTTGCGCAGTTCACGGGACTCGTCGCAGATATTTCGGAGCACCGAGACGTTAGGGGCGCGAATGACCGGCAGACCGATGCCCGGCGGAGGGCGCTGAACGATGGACCCGACCGCGCGGTGGCGGCAACTGTTGGATCTCGCGAATTCCGGTGAGCTGCAACTCGATCCGGAAATCGGCCGAGATCTGGACGCCGAATGCGCGGCCTACCTCGACGAGCTCGACAGCATTCGCGCCTCGGCCCGATCCGCCGAACATCTCACCGGCTTCGGAACGATGCCATCGGGACCGATCCTGGAAGCCAAGTTCGCGGGCAAGGTCGACGGGCCCGACAGCGCGCTGCGCAGATCGCTCGATACACATATCGATCAGGTCGAGCTGATGCGCCAGGTCTTCGCCAAGGCGATCGCGAATTACCGGGAGGCGGACCGGAGCACCGCCTTGCGGCTCGACGGCATCGATCTTCCGCGCGAAGGGGGCCGATGAGCCAGGCGGAGTACGCGCGCAGAATCGTTGCGGCACAAGACCAGTGGCTCCGTGACCGGGTCGCCGTCCCGGACGACCCTGCTGCGCGCGAGCTCGAAAACGGTTGTGACCCAAGGTCGATCGCCGATCCGAACCAGGATCTGTACGTGATCGAGACGGCGACGCTCGATGACCTCGTTCAGCGGGTCGAGGCGATGCGGCCGAGTTCGGCGCTGGAGGTATCCCAGCAGTGGCAGCACATCAGCGCGGCCTTCCGGGAGAAGTCGACGGCGTTCGGCGCCGCGATCAGGGCCACCATCGCGGACGGCTGGAAAGGTGCGGCGGCGAATCAGGCCACCGAGGCGATCACCAATTATGTGGATCAGTCACAGCAACTGACGCTGGCGGCCGAACGGATCTCGGCCGTATTGGCGGAATTCGGCGCCGGACTGCTGCGAACCCGGGCGCTGATGCCGCGCACCGGCGACGGTGTACCGGTCCTGAAGGACAAGGCTTTGCCGCCGGAGGGTGTCATGAAGGCGGACGACCACAGCAGATCCGAGGCCGTCGAGGAGGCGAGGCGGGTGCTGCGGACGGTGTATTGGCAGGCCGCGAATCGGGCCGACGCCGGAGTCCCTGTCGTGCCGGACAGTCCGAAAGTCGTGGACAGTCCGCATATTTCGCCGGTGATCGGGGATGACTGACGGTGCGCACCTGGAGGTTCACCGGACAGGAGTTCCAGATCCTCTGGAGCTCATACGACCGTGACCGCCTGCCGTATCCGCTGGCGTACCGACCCGGGTCCGCGGTCGACTGGAACGATCTCGTGCGGCAACGGGAATCGGCGACCAGATCACTGCTGGGCCGATACTCGCTGAATCTGGATCGGGCGCTTTCGGTGCTGCTGGAACCGGAAATACGGGTGGAGTCAAAGGGTTTCGGCGGTTCGGGGCTGGTCGCGGTGTTCCGGTTCCACGGGGTGCTGCGCGACGAGATCGGCGCGACGCTGGTGCAACTGCCCGGAGTCACGGAGGACACCGGCGGCGATGTGCTGATGACGCTGTGCCGCGCCGACGAGGTGGCCGCGGCCGCGGTGGCCGCACTGCCGAAGGCGCCCGCGGGTAAGCGGGCGCCGATCAGCTTCCGCCGCACCGAGATCGCCGCGGACCGGCGGCGCTACGTCCGGCGGGTCGACGAGTACAGCGTCACCGAACAGCTGCACCGGGTGTTCGGGCGGGACCGGTCGGCGGTCGGCGAGATCACCGTATTCCCCGGCGCCGCAGTCGATTCCAGGCCGATGCCGGATGGGCGCGGATTCCTCTGGTCGGATTACGTCGACGACGGGCGCTACTACATCAGATCCGGTGATCCGGTCGTCGCCAAGCCGATGGACGCGAAGATGATGGCGGGCGAGATCGCCCGGCTCGTCGACGCGGTCCGCCGCCGGGGTGCGCAGATCGAGACGCGTTCCTGAGCGGCCCGGCGAAAAAGTTCTGCCGCGTGGAATCACCTTGATCTGGGCGTGATTCGGCGGTGGCGGCCGACTTTTCGAACATTCCACGCATTCGCTGCGAGTTGTCGGACAACCGATTGTCGCGGTTTTCAACGGGTCGTCCGATGGGTATCCGGAATGGTGATCTAGGTCCGGATTGATGGTACGTGCAGCCCAGGTCAACCGACCAGCAGCCGACACCCCAGGCAGTCCGCGCTAATCGCTCGATATTTGCCCGTAAGACTGCACAGTCTGCAAGGATTGGCCACCCCGGTGCGGTCCGCGAAAAGTGGCGAGTAGCGTGCGGCGGCGAGGAACCGATACCTGGGGTGTTCAGCGGTCGTCGCGCGCACGACCTGTTTCCGGATACGCGGATAGAATCGGGCGGCCGAGCGCGAGCCCGGGCGATACGGGGAAGAGGAACTGGATGGAGCACGGTCAGCAGGGCACCGAGTCGGTCGGTGCGATGTTGTCGAGCATTGCGGCGGCGCTGCGCGAGTTCAGCGACAAGCTGGACGAGGTGGCGGGCCGAGTGGACGGCGACCGCGGTGTCGAGGCTCGGCTGGCCAAGCTTGAGGCGTGGGCATTCCGTGCCGGACAAGACATTTCGGGCATAGATTCTCGGCTGGACCGAGTCGAGTCCGACGGGCCGGGCGAGGCGGGCCCGCAACCCGCGGCCGACACCGGTCCGTTCACCAGGCGTGGCGAGACCGTGCCGACCCGCGGCGGCAATCTCTTCACGCCGCCGGTCAAGGCCGAGCAGGCCGATGCGCGCAAATCCGCCCCCGCGCCGCTCGAACCGCAGACCACCGCGCTGGAGAGCATTCCGGCTGTCCGCGAGCCGGGCGCCGCGACACGGACCAACGCGCGTCAGCCGTTCCCGAACGCGCGGGACCGGATACCCGCAGCGGCGCACGCGCCGCGAGACGCCTACCCGACCGGTTCGGCCCAGCGGGAATCCGGTGCGGCGACGGGCGAAACCGGTGCGGCGCACCGGGATTCCACCGACTCGCAACCGGAGCCGGGTCTGGCGCCGCGGGAATCCAGCGCACCGCAGCTCGGACCGGGTGCGACACGCCAGCCGTTCCCGAGCCTGCGCGAGAGTTCGGCGCGGGACACCACGGTGCCGCGCGAGCCGATCTCCACCGGGCCGGAGATATTCACCGTGTCCGAAAGCGGCGCGCATCGCACCGCCGAGAACAGCGGGGGCTTCCCGAGCGTCGAGATGCCGTCGGAGAACACCGGATTCGCCGCGCCCAAGTCGTATGCCGAAACCAACGGCGCGACCACGGGCTTCACCGGGCTGTCGGGCGCTGCGGCACAATCGAATTCGGGCGAATCCGGAACTCGTGAGTCCGCGCTGTCGAATCCCGCGCAGGGTTCCGGGCTTTCCGGCTCAGGTTTCTCGGCGGCCACCTACCAGAGCAAGTCCGAACCGGTCGGCTACGAAAACGGCTCGACGCCAAAGGGTCTCACCTACGAGAACACGCAGCCGGGACTCACCACCTCCTACGGCGCCGGGTCGACGAATCTGACCGGCAACTACGACAGCCAGAGCCAGGGCTCCTACGAAAACTTCGTCGCACCCGAACAGAACGGCGCCTCCCTCACCGGCTCGCACCGCGCCGCCGACGAGGACCGCAGCCACGTCGACAAACTCCAGGCCATGCTCGACGAACTGAAGAAGACGGCGGGCATGTCCATCGGCCGCTCCGATGTCTTCGGCCCACCCGCCGTCGACCCGACTCCGACTCCCCTGCCGACCCGCGACACCAGCGAACCTCGCCGCGACTATCGCCTGTCCGGTCCGCCGCCCCGTCTCGAACCCCCCAGCGCCTGATCTAGTTGCCGAGGTCCTGGATGAGGTCCAGGGCCGGGTAGAGAACGGCGCGCAGCGGACGCAGTCTCGACAGCGCCACGACGCGTTCGACGAGTGGGGCGGTTCGGCGGATCAGCAGTCGGGTGCGTTCCTGGCCGGGGCTGCGGTCGTGGACCCAGAACAGCACGATCCCCATGTGGGCCAACCACAGCAGATCCGGCAGTTCGGCCAGCAACCGCTTGTCGCCCTTGACGTCGGTGCCGATGACCAGGTCGGCGATGATGGCGGTGGATGCCTCTCGGGCGGGCCGACTTTCGTCGCTGAACGGGTTGAGCGGGCTGGTGGGTTCGGCGGCGATGGCGAAGAACTTGCCGCCGAATTCGTGGTAGGGGGCGGCGACGTCGACGAAGGCCAGCTCCATCGTCTGCCATCGGGTGGCGAGGGAATCGCCGCGGATGGTCTGCTCGACCCGCTGTTGATGCAGGGTCTGAATGTGTTGGTAGAAACCCTGAACCAGGTGTTCCTTGGACGTGAAGTAGTAGTAGGCGTTGCCGACGCTGACACCGGCTTCGCCCGCGATCGCGCGCATGGTGGTCTTCGTATAGCCGTTCTGCTCGAACAGTCGAAGGGCGGCATCGATGATCTGCCGGCGAGTTTCCTCACCGCGCGCGGTCGTGGGCTCAGGGCGGGTCATGCGGCTCAGGCTAACCAGGCCCCGTCGACCGGCATCGTGGCGGCGGTCTGCTTCTCCTGATGCCTGCCGCGGCGGATCTTGTTCAGGGCGATCAGGTTCGCGAAGTGCATACCGCCGAGCACGAGCAGGACCATACCGAGCTTCATCGCGAGTTCCTCGATCGCGACGCGCGCATCGCCGACCGGGCCGCTGATGCGCAGGGCCAGCGCCACGAAGCCCGCGTTGACCAGCCAGAACCCGATGACCAGCAGATGATTCACGGCTTGGGCGAGGTCGGTGTCGCCATTCATGACATCCACCAGAAACCGCGCCCCGGTCCGGTGCAGGGTGCGTGCCACCCAGAACGTGACCGCCAAGCTGACGATTACGTAGACCGCGTATGTGACGACGATGAAGTTCATTGTCCCAGCTCCTTGCAGATTTGAACGTGTTCAACTAGGAGCTTAGATCGGTACTTGAACGCGTTCAAGTGTGAGTGCCGCGACATCGGTGGGACCAGAGCAGGTTGCCGTCGCCTTCGACTGGGTCGGCGGAGAAGCCGGATCATCGACGATGCGGCGCGGCGGGCACGGCCAACTAGGCCACACTCCCGATGCATATCTTCTCTATTTATCCCTACCACTCCCTATTTTCCACATAAATAGGGAGTGATAGAGTATTTTCATGGCAGAACCCCTTTACTCCGTCGACCAGGTAGCCGAGCGGCTCGGGCTGCACGTACGCACCGTGCGGAACTATGTGCGCGATGGACGGCTCAGGGCGGTGCGGATCGGGAAGCAGTATCGGATCGCGCAGTCGGATCTGGAGGCGTTCACGGGGGGACCGGTTCCGGCCGCGGTGCGGGAAACGGTTGTGCGGCAACGGCACAGCGAGGTGTCGGCGATCGTGGAGGTGGACGCGATCGATCGGGAGCTGGCCAGTCGGCTGGCGCTGCTGGTGACGGGCGCGGCCAACGGCGGCAACACCGACCAGCCGCTACGCGTCCAAACCGGTTACGACGAGGAGCGTGGCCGGATGAAGGTCATCATCCTCGGCGGTCTCGCCGATACGGCGCGGCTGCTGGAATATATGGAGGGGGTACTCGACTCATGAGCACTATCTACAAGTCGGACGCGGGTGCGGCCGAGATACAACGGCGGTATGCGGAAGGGCTGCGCGAGTGGCCGGTCCCCGCCGAATACCTGCGGGTGCCGACGCGGCAGGGCGAAACCTTCGTTATCGCCTCCGGCCCGGCGGAGGCGCCGCCGGTGCTGCTGTTGCACGGATCCGGCGGGAACTCGGCGATGTGGCGCGGCGATATCGCCTCGTGGGCAACGCATTTCCGCGTCTACGCGATCGACATCATCGGCGAACCCGGCCGGAGCGCGCCGACGCGCCCGCCGCTGGACTCCGATGCGATGGCGGACTGGCTGGACGAGGTGCGCGAAGCGCTCGGCTGCACCGGCATGGCGATCGTCGGCATTTCGCTCGGCGGGCTGGTGGCGGCCCACTACGCGACCCGCAATCCCGAACGCGTGCATCGGCTGGCGCTGCTGTGCCCCAGCGGCATCGGGCGCCAGACCATGGGCTGGGTTGTCAAGGCGCTGCCGCTGCGACTGTTGGGGCGCAACGGTTTACGTCGGATCGCCCGGCTCGTCACCGGACTCGACGGACCGCGATACGAATCCGCGCTCGACACCTCGGTGCTGACGTTCACCCACTACCGGCCCCGCACCGAGCGGTTGCCGATCCTCCCGGATGCCGCGCTGCGGCGGCTGACCATGCCCGTCCTGATCATCGTGGGCGAGCGCGATGTGATGCTCGACTCAGCCGAAACCGCCCGCCAGGCACGGGAATTCATACCGAATGCCACGGTGCGGGTATTGCCCGGCGTCGGGCACGCCATCGTCGAGCAGACCGATGCGGTCCAGCGATTCCTGCTGGATCAGAGCTGACGCGAATGACGGCGTACGACCGAGGCATCGTAGTGGCGGGCGACCGGGTGTTCCGCCCGCCACCGCCACGCGCCGAATTCGTGCACGAACTGCTCGGGTACTTCGCCGAAGCCGAATGGCCCCACGCACCGAGGTATCTCGGCAGCGACCCGCAGGGCCGTGAAATCCTCTCCCACATACCCGGTTTCGCCGGATCGGAACTCACCGAAGAGGTGCGGTCGCCGGCGGCGCTCGCCGCGGTCGCGCGGCTGGTGCGCGAATTCCACGACTTGACCGCAGGGCACCCACTGGCCGGATCCGGTGAGGTGGTGTGCCACAACGATTTGTCGCCGAAGAATACGATCTACCGCGCGGCCGTACCCGTCGCGCTGATCGACTGGGATCTGGCGGCGCCGGGTCGCCGCATCCACGACGTCGCGCATTTGTGTTGGCAGTACGGCGATCCCGGCCCGGACGCCGGGGTACCCGTTGTGGCGCAACGCATGCGGGTGATCTGCGACGCGTACGGCGTCGCGGCAGCCAACCGGGCAGAGCTGATCGACCCACGAGAGCTGATCGACACAGTGCTCTGGTGGCAGGACCGGTGCCGGCGCGGCATCGAAGACGATCCGGCGCTGGCGCACCTGCGGGCGGCCGGAGTTCCGGAACGGATCCGCGCCGCACACCGCTGGGTAACCGATAATCGCGACCCGCTCGCCCACGAGCTCGCGCACGATAACCGATGACCCCGCACGGCCCTTCCCAAACCGGGGGGTTGGTAGTTACTTCCGACTGGTCTACGTTGTTCTGGTGGACGACCGCCCAGCTCGGCGAAATGCCTGGAAGACAGGGAGATTCGGCTGCACCGCGGTATGGTGCGGCGGCGCGGCGCTGATCTTGGTCGCTGCGCTGTGCGTCGCGGCCGACACCACCGGCTTGGCGCGCTACTACCAGCAGCGCCTGCACTGGCATGCGTGCAAGGACGACGGCCTGGCTAAAGAGGGCGCCAGCTGCGCCGAGGTCATGGTGCCGCTGGACTACGGCAATCCGAGCGGACCGACGCTCAGCGTCGCCATCTCCCGGATCGAGGCGCGGGACAAGGCGAATCGGCGCGGGATACTGCTGAGCAATCCCGGCGGGCCCGGCGGTTCCGGGATGGACGCGTTCGATCTGATCGGCGATGTGCTCGAACCCGATGTGCTGGCCCGCTACGACCTCATCGGATTCGATCCGCGCGGGGTCGAACGCTCGGGCAAACAGCAGCGGTGCGGCTGGCCGGTGGCCAACCCGATCCGGTCGGCGGGTGTCGACCGGGCCGGATTCGTCAGCGAGACCTTGCTGCAAGCCGATCTGGCGGCGAGTTGTCTACAGCGCGACCAGAACTGGATGCGGCACCTGTCCACCCGGAATACGGCGCGGGATATGGATGTGATCCGCGGCGCACTGGCCGAACCGCGGCTCAGCTACTACGGCCTCTCCTACGGAACGTATCTGGGCGAGGTGTACACCCAGCTGTTCCCGGGACGGTCCGACCGGATCGTGCTGGACAGCGTCATCGATCCGGACCGCTATTGGCTCGGGCTGCAACAGGATTGGGGTCCCGCGGTGGAGGCGGGCTTCGACGACTGGGCCGCGTGGACCGCCGACCGCGACGAGACGTATCACCTGGGCGCGTCGGCGGGCGAGGTGCGCGGCACCGTCGAGGCGCTGATCGCGCACGCGGCCGAGACGCCGATCGTGGTGGAGGGGTTCGCCTTCGACGACCACCTGATACCGAATCTGCTGTGGGAGATGCTGCGCGACGCCCGGCTGAACGAGCCCGTCGCGCAGATGATGCGCGCCCTCGCCGACGCGGCCGAGGGACGCGCTCCGGACGTGCCGAAACGATTGCACCAGCAGATCGTTTCCGCGAAGGAGGACGAGTATTCGGTCATGGCGCAGATCTGGTGCGCCGACGCGCCGATGCCGCGCGATCCGGCCTGGTATTGGGATGCCATCCAGCGAGCCAGGCCCACCCAGCCGATATTCGGCGCGCTGGCCAACAATATTCAGCCGTGCGCGTTCTGGCCCGCGCCGCTGGAACCGCCGACGGTGGTGCGCAATGCGGTGCCCGCGCTGATCCTGCAGGCCACCGGCGATAACCGCACACCGTACCGGAACGCCGTCGCGCTGCATCGGCAGATGACGCGATCGCGCCTGATCACCCTGCGGAACACCAGGATTCACATGGTGTTCCGCACGGGGCTGAGCACCTGCGTCCTGGAAACCACCAACGCCTACTTCCGCGACGGCACGATCCCAGCCGCCGACCTCGACTGCGACCCGAACTGATCAGCTCGCCGACCGCGCGGAACCCGTTGTCCGCGGGGTGATCCGGAGCGGCCGGGCGACCTCGGCCGGCCGATTCAGCGTGCCGCGCACCAACTCCCGGAACCACCGGTGCGCGCTGTCGGCGGAATTGCGCGGATGCCAGGCGATCCCGATCGGCACCTCGGGCAGGCAGCGGAATCTCGAAGGCGCACAGGCCCATCGCGGGCAGAGCGGCGGCGGTGAGCGCCGCGGGGGCCGGACAGACCAGATTGCCCGACCGGACCGCGAACAGGGCCGCGGACAGCGTGGGCACCGTCGCGACCACCCGGCGGGTGCGACCGTGCAGGGCGAGCCGCTCATCGATCGCACCCTGCGCGCGGCCGGTGCGGGAGATCGCGAGATGGGGCGCGGAGGCGTAGGCCGCCACCGAGACGCGTCCGGTGGCGAATCGGTGCTGCGCCGATACTATGCCGACCATTCGGTCACCGAGCACCCGCTGCACGGTGATCTCCGGATCGGAATGTTCCAGCACGCCGACCTCGATATCGATATGCCCGGCGCGCAGGGCGGCGGCGCCGTCGCGATCGTCCGGCAGAAAGCGCACCGTCACGCCGGGCGCCTCGGCATCGATGGCGGCGAGCAGCGGTGCGGCCAGATCGGTGAGCACCATATCGTCGGCTTGGACGGCGAAGGTGCGCTTCAGGGCGAGCGGATCGACGGGCGTGCGCGGAGCGAGCAGGGTGCGGCCGTGTTCCACCAGCGCCCTGACCTCATGCCGCAATTCGACGGCGCGCGGGGTGGGGGTGAGCCCGCGCCCGGCCCGCACCAGCAGCGGATCGCCGAGCGCCTGCCGCAGTTTCGCCAGTGTGCGGCTCATCGCGGGCGGTGAGGTCCCCAGCCGCTCGGCCGCGGCGGTCACGCTGTTCGTCTCCAGCAGCGCGTCCAGCGCCACCAACAGATTCATATCCAGCGGGTCCACCCCTGGATTATCGCCATCGGAATGATCACTCGGCAAAGTTCCGCCCCTGATAATCCGCGCAGGCCACCCGGTCTTGATGACACAGGTACCGACCGCCCGAGAGCGGCCGACGAGCCCGAATCCGGACGATCGGCGACGAGCCGTAAACGGCGTAACCATCAGCCGGTCGATGGTCGCAATTGTGAATTCGCCTTTACGGCACATTTACCGGATGTAACCGTTCGGGGATTGCCCATACGCCGTTACGCTGCAACATGTTCACGGCCGATTCCGGCGAAAACTGGCTGATTTGCCTATGTTTCGCGGGCGATGCCGCCGGTCATCTTCGCGATCGGTACAGGGCCGGTGGGATCGCGCCCGGCACCGCGAATTCCCCAGAGCAGACCATGGCGGGGCCGCAGCGGGCCGGTAACCTCCTTCTTTGCAAACGCTTTTCGACTCGACCGCACGGCGCCGGGCCGGCGTGGGCGGCCGGGACATCCCCCGCGGCAGGGAGGACTCCATGCGGACGACAAAGATGTCCGAGTGCCACCGCATGCCGGATGGCGACGAGACCGTCGAAATACGGTTGGACGCTTTGGTTCTGGCCGGTTCGCCCCGGTTGACCGGGGAGGACTACGCCCACATCCACGCGCTGGCGGAGACCGACGAGCCGCTGCCTCCCATCCTCGTACACCGGCCGAGCATGCGAGTGGTCGACGGGGCGCACCGGGTGGGCGCGGCGCGGCTGCGCGGCGACGCCACCATCGCGGCGCAATTCTTCGACGGCACCGACAGCGAGGCGTTCATCCTCGCCGTGCGACTGAACGTCAGCCACGGCCTGCCGCTGTCGCTGGCCGACCGCAAGGCGGCGGCCGCCCGGATACTCCGGGAACGCCCGGAGTGGTCCGATCGGGCGATCGGTGCGACAACGGGGTTGTCCCACAAAACCATCGGGGCGCTGCGCCGTTCGGCTGGCGCGGATTCCCAGCCGAACACCCGGATCGGCCGGGACGGCCGAGCGCACACCTCCAGCGCCACCGACGGCCGCAGGCTGGCCTGCGAACTGTTCCTCCGCTCACCCGACGCCCCGCTGCGCGAGGTGGCCAAGGTCGCGGGCGTCTCGCTGGGCACCGCGCACGATGTGCGGCAGCGGCTGCGGCGCGGTGACGATCCGATTCCCCCACGCCAGCACCGCAATTCGCTCACGCGAACATCCGACGACACGGCGCGGTGGCCGTCCGGGACCGCCCAGCCCGGCACAGCCCAGCGCGTTCAGATCAAGGACCCCCGGATCGTGATAGACCGGCTGCGCGCCGATCCCTCGCTGCGATTCAGTGAAGCGGGCCGCGCCCTATTGCGCAGACTGGATTTGTACGCGACCGCCAATGCCGGTTTGGAATCGATGGCGGATGCGTTGCCCGCCCATAACCTGGGCCTGATAGTGCAACTCGCCTATTTGTTCGCCGAGGATTGGCGGAGATTCGCGGCACAGTTGGAGCGCCGCGCGGATTGAGCGGAATGCATTGAAACGCAGCGGATTGAGCGGAATGCATTGAAACGCGATGGTTCCCGCCGATGCGAGCATCGGCGGGAACCATTCAGCCGATTACTCGGTGACCAACCGGCCCATCGAGTGGACCTCGTCCACATCGCCACCGGTGATGAAGGACCACGGCGCGGTGAAGTATCCGCCGTTGCCCCAACCGGCACCCCACGAATTCTCGATGGTGACACCGTTCTCGTCGTACGCGACGATCGTCACCTCGTGCCCGCCGACGACCGACTCGCCCGGTGACGGGTCATAGTAGTAATTGCTCTGGTTCAGGTTCATGAAGCTCTGCCGAACCTCGAACCCGATCGGAACCGGCAGGCCGGACGAAATCGCCTGCTTGATATTCGTCACGACATCTCCGCCCGTCAGATCCCGCGAGCCGGAGAGCTTGTAGTGCGCGGCATTCGCCCGCTCGTTGTCATCGGGCTGGGTGGTGTAATCGAAATCGCCCTGCCAGTAATCGGATTTCGTATCGATACCCTGTTCCTGTTCCATCGGCAGCGCGACCGAGGCGTAGGTGCCCTGATCGTTGCCCTTCGCGATCTGCGCGTAGATGAACATCGGCGCCATCGGGCCACCGCTGATGCCCTGCTCGTTCATCAGCACGCCGTACCCGGTGTAGCCGGTCGCCCAGGTCACGCACGATCCGACCTGACCCTGGTCACCCGGCGAAAGGGCATACTGCTGCAGTGAATACGACGACGGCGGGGTGAGCGAGCCGACCCGGACCGGCAGCGCGGTACCACTGCTGGTGTCGTGGGTCTGCGCGGCCTTCGCGGCGTTGGCGTCGAAGCCGAAGCCGTGCGTGGGCAGGACGGGCGGCGGCAAAGGCGCCGAGGGGCTCGGAGCCGCGACCGCGAATCCGGCGGAGACGAGTCCGACGCCGAGCACGAATGCCGCCGCGGCGGGCACGCATGAATAACGTGTGTAACGCATGGGTTCTCCTGAAATGAGTGCTGAATCCCGGGCCTGTGCCCGATCGCCGGAGTCATCCGGAACAAACCCGGCCGAAACCGGTGGAACCCCATCCGGACGCTCGTTCGCGATGAGACATATAATTGGCCCGGTAGCGCATTCGGGCAAGTGCGTTCAATATGTTCACGGATGTGCCCGCCGATCCGATCGGTTACCTTGGATTTGCGAAGTCCGGACTCGCGCGAATTCAGCTGCCGGATACGGCATTTCGAAAGGATCGGTAAAGTGCGACCGAGATGGATCCTCTTCATTCTGCTGTGTCTGACCATGGTGGCGACTTCCTCGTTCGGCCGCGGTATTTCGGCCGCCGATCCGCAGCCCGCCGGGAAAACGTTCACCGGCCGGTCCACCGGCCTGCGGGTCACTCCGGGATTGCCCGGGGTGCTGGAGCCGCGCGATGCCGTATTCGGTTGGCTGGTGCTGCCGTATTTGCAGCAGGAGCAGGAGTGGGATCAGTGGTGCTGGGCCGCCGACGGCGCGTCGATCGCGAATTACCTCGGCCACTGGATCGACCAGAACGACTATTGCAAGCTGGTGCACGGCGCCGACGCGAACGACGTGTGCCCCAATGACAATGCCTCGCTGGAGGATATCGCCAAGGCCTTCGGCAAGATCGGCTTCGACGCGAAGGTGGGCAGCCCGTTCTCGATGACCAGGATCGTCGAGGAGATCTCGGCCAACCGCCCGATCCTCACCGGCATCGCCTGGGCCGCCGGCGGCGGGCACGCCCAGGTGGTCTACGGCTACGACGCCGATGCCGGGACGATCACCTACGGCGACCCGTGGCCGACCTCGCAGCGGCAGGTCACCCAGACGCTGGCCTCGTATACCAAGAATCCGCAATGGATTTGGTTCGGCGAGGACTACCGGATCGCGCCGAAGGAATGAGAATGCCGACCCTGCACGCGCTGGCGATGCTACTCTTCGCCGCGCTCGCGATCCCTGGATGTGCCGCCGCACAACACGTTCCGGCGAACCAGGCGCACGCCGACACCCCGTGGGCTCCGGATCCCGACGCCGACGCGATAACTCGCGTGCTCGCCTCGCCCGCGGCCGAACAACTCGCGGGTTCTTTCCTGCGCGCCCAGTTTTCGCCCCAAAGTAGTTCGGGCACAGCGCCTTTACGACAGGTCGAGCGAGCGTTGACGGTTTATGCGACCACACCGGGCTTCGTCACCGATCCGCGCACGGCGCTGCGCGACGCGGGGGCGCCCGCCTATATCGCGGTCCCGGTGCGCATCGGGTCGCGGGCGGAAACCGATACGCTGCAACTCGATCCCGCTCCCCCGTACACTCCGCGCGCGGTCGCGGAGGGCAATGAGGAGGCGCAGACGGCGCGACTGCTGGCGGGCGATACGCGGCTGCTGCTGCACTACCCATCGCACACCTGGTTCGGCTGGACCGAAACCCGGGTGGTCGCAATCAGATCCGATACCGATCCGGGAGTGCAGGGCCGGATCTTCGACGCGGCGCAGTTCCGCGCGTGGTTGACGTCCCGCTGAGGCCGCCCGCCACAACCGCCGGTGAAATCGATTGTCTCGAAATATCTTTCACGCGGCGGCCGGGCCCGCCCGAGGTTCAGCCCTCGGTCGGGCCCGATTCACGTGTCGAGTAGACGGGTTGGTCGCCGGACGGCTGCGCGGGCGGCTTCGGCGCCTCCGGTAACGCGACCGGTGCGGGCTTGGCGATCAATCCGCGATAGCTCGCCGGGCGGATCGGCCGGAACCATTGCGCGATACGGGTTCTCAGCGGCAGCCTGGCATTCAGGTCGGCCAGCATCTCGTCGATATTGCGGATGGAGAAGGGTGTGACGACGGTGCCGTGTGCGTGGTTGCCCCCGGTGCGGTCCGCCATCCATTGCAGCCGGGCATCGATCTCGGCGCGCTGCGCCTCCTCCGGCGGCAGCGACAGCCGGCCGGTGAGCAGGGCCGCGATCCATTGCGCCCCGATCTCGACGCCGACGGCGGTGAGCAGCGAGGCGTTGTATCCGGCGAAGGTCAGATTCGGTACGTCGACCGGCAGGATGTGCCGGTACAGGCGGAAATTGCCCTGGTCGTCGGTGAGCTGACGCTGCACGAACGGGGTGAGGAACGGCACCCGCTGCTGATATCCGGTCGCGCACACCACCACATCGGCGGGGACCACCTCGCCGTCGGTCAGCCGAACCGCCAAACCCTCGGGCGCGGCGAGCATTTCCGCGATCTCGGTATCCCGGCACACGGTGATGCGGCCCATGCCGACCTGCTCGTAGAAGCCCTCGGTGGTGAGTCCGGCGGAACTGGCGGCGATCTCCTCGAACCGGCCCTCCGGCACCAGCCCCAGCTCCCGCAGATGCATGTTCTTGATGGCCATTTCCTGGATCACGTCCATATTGGCCTCGCGGAACGACCGGCCCGGCCCGTGCAGGAAGCGGGCGAAACCCTTCGGCTCGAGATCGCGGAAGTGCCCCTCCCCCATACGGGTCAGGATCAGCGTCTCGAAATCGACGCGCGCCAGCTTGCGCGGCATCTTCCAGAGCAACCGCCGGGCGACCACCGTGGTCGAGGCCGCGACGTGGCTCACCGCCTCGGCGATATCGCAGGCCGACTTCCCGTAGCCGACGACGACTACGTTGCGGCCGCGCACCGCGTCCAGGTCGTCGCCCAATTCCGTGGCGTGGCAGATTCGCCCGCCCTGCTGGCGATACAGCTCCGCGCCGCGGAAATCCGGCACGTACGGTTCGCTGTACACACCGTTGGCGATCACCAGGTGATCGCAGGAGGTGCGCCGGATGCCCATCTCGTCGCGGATCTCCAGCAGCCAGCCGCTGTCCACCGGATCGGCCGCGACCACACCGGTATTCAGCCGCAGCCGGTCGCCGAGCCCGAATTGGCGGACATACCCTTCCAGGTAGGCCTGCATCTGCGCGGCGTCGGGATAGCGCGGATAGTCCGCGGGCATCGGATAGCCGGGGAAGTGGTAGGTGGACTTGCTGTTCTGCGTACGCAACCCCGGATAGCGCCGCGTCGCGCTCCACACACCGCCGACATCGGGTGTCCTGTCGTACACCTCGACCGCAAAACCCGCTTCTCCCAACACCTTTGCGCAGGCCAAGCCCGCGAATCCCGCACCGACGATGGCGATACGGCTCCCGCTCGTCATGGGCAGGAGACTACGGCCCTCGCTTGGTGATCACAATCCTGGCCTTGCCGCGCGGCACCGTGGTGATGTTGCGCACATGCCCGCGTTCGGGTTTCGCGCCGCTCGGGCGGGCGAGCGCGAACCGCGAAAGCACGGTGCGCAGCACGGCCGTGCCCTCCATCAACGAGAAGCCCGCGCCGATGCAGCGGCGCACGCCGCCGCCGAACGGCAGCCACATATTCGGCCCGACCTCGCCGTCGAGGAAACGGGACGGCCGGAATGCCGCGACATCCGGGTAGTTCGCGTCGCTGCCGTGCGCGAGCATGATCGAACAGCTCACCGTGGTGCCCGCGGGTAACGCGTAGCCGCCGACGGTGGTGTCGTGGGTCAGGCGGCGCACCGCGCCCGGAATCACCGGATGCAGCCGCATCGCCTCCTTCAGCACCGCCTCGACGAATTTGTCGTCGCCGGAACGCACCGCATCGTAGGTCCGCCGCTGAATCAGCTGATCCGCCGCCAATTCGTAGAGGGCCCAGGACAGTGCCGCCGCGGTGGTCTCGTGCCCCGCCAACAGCAGCGTGACCAACTGGTCGCGCAGTTCGGCATCCGAGAGCGGACGCTCGTCATCGCCGCCCACCTGCAGCAGTCTGGACAGCACATCGGTGCGTTCGGCGAGATCGGGCACCGTGCGGCGGGCCCCGATCTCGCGGTAGAGCAGCGCATCGATGGCATCGAGGTTGTCGTGGAAGGTTTTCCACGGCCGCAGCCGCTGCAGGCGCGGGAATTGCAGTCCGGCGTATTGCACGGGGCCGATGGTGACCACGCGGTGCAGGCGCGGGGCCAGCGCGGCGCGGGTGCCGGGGTCGGTGACGCCGAAGACCACCCGCATGATCACCTCCAGCGTCAGCGCGTTCATCCGGTCGAGCGTGACGAGCGTCGAATCCGGTTGCCAGCGTTGCGTTTCCGCCTCGGCGATCTGCTCGACCAGTTTCTCGTAGCCGCGCAGCGCCGCACCGTTGAACGCGGGCATCAGCAGTTTGCGGGCGCGGGCGTGTTCGGATTCGTCGGTGAGCAGCACCGAATGCGAGCCCATGATCGGGCGCAGGATGTTGTTCGCCTCGCCCGCGTGCATATCGCGCGGGTCACCCGCGAAGATCTCCTTCACGTGTTCCGGGCGGTGGAAGACCACGACATTGTCGTTGAACGGCGGCACCCGCATCGCGAAGACGTCACCGTAGCGCTGCCGCAGTACGGGCAGCCATCGGGCGCGGCGGTTCAGGTACAGGAAGCTCTGCACGAATGGGGGCAGTGCCGGCCCGGGCGGGTACGTCGGGGTCATTGCTCTCCTCCACTCGACGCGCCGCTGCGACCCTGCACCGGCACCCTCACTCTTGCACGACTGTGCCGTTCCGAAAAGGGACCACGGGCGGATATTCCGCCGCACCGTGGTCCCGGGTCGCCGCTCAGCGCAGCGCGGGCGCTCCCGCCAATTCCACCCGCAGGTCGTGCAGGCCGCGGATCAGCGTGCTCTCGCGCCAGCGCGGATCCGCGTCGGCGGCCAGCCGCATATCCGGGAAACGTTGCACCAGTTGGGTTATCGCGATGCGCCCCTCCATCCGGGCCAGCCCGGCGCCGAGACAGAAGTGGATGCCGTAGCCGAAGGCGACGTGGTTCGCCGCGCCGCGGGCCGGATCGAATTCGGCGGCGTCGGCATAGCGGTGTTCATCGTGGTTGGCCGAGCCGAGGGCCGCGAGCACCAGTTCGCCTGCAGGAATCTCGGTGCCGCCCAAGGTGATCGGCTCGGTGGTGTAGCGCCAGGTGGCGATGTTCACCGGGCCGTTGTAGCGCAGCATCTCCTCGATCAGCTGCGGCACCGCGTCCGGATTGTCGTGCACGGCGCGGTAGCGCGCCGGATCGGACAGCAGCGTGAGCACGGTATTGCCGATCAGGTTGACCGTGGTCTCGTGCCCGGCGACCAGGATGAGGAAGATCGTCGAGATCAATTCCTCGTCGTTGAGCCGGTCGCCGTCGTCGGTGGCGGCGATCAACTGGGAGACCAGATCGTCGCCGAGGCCTTCGACGCGGCGGCGCGCGATCAACCGCTCGAAATACTCGATCATGGTGACGGTGACGCGCTCCACCTCGTCCTTGTGCACCGCGGGCGAATCGATGACGGCGGCCGACCATTCGCGGAAATCGTCACGGTCCTCGACGGGCAGCCCGAGCAGTTCACAGATCACCGTGACGGGCAATGGAAAAGCGAACTCCCCCAACAGATCCACGGTCCCGGTGGTACCCGCGATCCGGTCCAGCAGTTCGTCGGTGATGGCGCGGATCCGCGGGGCCAGCTCCTCCATCCTGGCCGGCGCGAAGGCCGGGGTGACCAGCTTGCGCAGCCGGGTATGCGTCGGCGGATCCGCATTGAGCATGTGGTTGTTCAGCTTGCGGACGACAGCGTCCGAGACGGTGAGCCCGGACGCCGCCTCCCGCGCGGCGATCCCCTCGGGCGAATACGGATCCTTGCGGACCGTCGGATTGCGCAATACCTCCCGCACGGCGTCGTATTCGACGACCAACCAGGCGGGCAGACCCGTCGGCAGGATGACGTGGTGTACCGGCCCCTCGGCGCGTAGCTCGTCGTAAATGGCGTGCGGTGTATGGAAGAAGTCCTGCGTCAAACGTTTCATGCCGGAAAGCCCCTCTGCGAGTTATGTTGCGCCACTTCGATAGTGGCACGCGCCACCGGGCCCGGCCACCACCCTCGGTAGGAGCGCCTCGCGCGATAGCGACGACTTATCGGGCGATTTCCAGCGATTCGGGGTATCACGCCGTGGTTGCTGCCGTTAGTCTCCGGGCATGAGTACGGTGGCACCGGTCCTGCGCGGCGCGCGCGGCGCGAACTCGGTCGCATTCGGCCTACAGGGCTTCTTCTTCGCGGTGATCCTGACGCAGCTGCCGCAGATGAAGGACCGCTACGACATGTCCGACGGCCTGATCGTCGGCGCGGTGGTGCTGGTCTCGGTGCTGGCCGGGGTGGGCAGCGTGCTGGCCGAACAGTTGGCCACCTGGCTGTCGAGCCGCGCGACGTTGCGCATCGGACTGCTGCTCATCACCGTCACCGGATGCGCGATCGCGTTCTCGCCCAACGTGATAGTGCTGATGTGCTGCCTCGGCTGCTACGGCATCGCGGTGGGCATCGTCGACGCGAGCACCAATATGCAGGCGGTGTTCATCCAGCACGGATACGGCACCTTCATCCTCTCCTCGTTCTACGCGGCGTGGAGCAGCGGATCGATCCTCGGCGCGCTGTATGTGTCCGCCTCCGAGAAGCTCGGCGTCACACCGCGCGAATCACTGGTGGGCGCGGCGGGCGCGGTACTGCTGTTCGGTCTGCTCGCCGGGTCGCGGCTGCTCGGCGCCGATACGGCGGAAGCCGCTCCGGCGGAACGGGATTCGGCGGCGGGCTCGCTCGCCTTCCGCGGCTACGCGGCATTCGGCGTCGCGATGGCACTGGTGTTCGCGATCGATCTGGCGGTGGGCAACTGGGCCGGGCTCTACCTGAAGGACGATCTGCTCGCCAGCTCCGCGGGCGCGGCGCTGGGATTGGCCGCCTACCAGGGCACCTCACTGCTGGCCCGGCTCACCGGCGACTGGTGGGTGCGCCGCTACGGGCCGCGCCGGGTAGTGCGCGTCGCCGCGTCCATCGGCGTGCTCGGACTCGCGGTGGTGGTCGCCGCACCGGGTCCGGTGGTGGCGATCGCCGGATTCCTCGTCGCCGGTCTCGGGATGCCGGTGATCGCGCCGCTGTGCTTCAGCGAGGCGGGGCGGCTCACCGGCGGACGGGAACTCGACGCGCTCATCGCGCGCCTCAACCTGTTCAATTACGCGGGTACGCTGTTCGGCGGAGGTGTGGTCGGCGCGATCGCCGCGGGCTTCGGACATCGGGTCGGCTTCGTGATCCCGTTGGTTTTCGCGGCGTCGCTGATTCTCATCGCGCGGGTATTCCATTCGCGTTCCGAAGCGGGCAGCCCGCTCGCCCCGGATACAGACCATGCTGTACTGGATGGGTGAATCAGTTGAGCGACATGCCGGTCACCGTCGACCGGGCCGGGCTGTGGGATGCCGAGGCCCTCAGTGACGTCGCGGCCGCGACGTTCCCGCTCGCGTGCCCGCCCGATGCCACCGCCGACGATATCGAGCTGTACATCGCCGAGGCGCTCTCGGACGAGCGGTTCGGCGAATACCTGAGCGATCCGGCGCGCACGGTATTGAAGGCGGTGTCCGGCGACGACATCGTCGGCTATGCCATGTTGCACGCGGCCGATCCGCACGACCCGGAGATCGCCAAGGCGGTCGATCTGCACCCGGCGATCGAGCTCAGCAAAATCTATGTGCTGCCCGGTCATCACGGCACCGGGGTGTCGACGGCGCTGATGCACGCGGTGCTGGAGCGCTGCGCCGCGGACGGATTTCCCGGGGTGTGGCTCGGGGTGAATCAGGAGAACGCCCGCGCCCAGCGCTTCTATGCCAGGCACGGGTTCGTCGTCGTCGGCACCAAGACGTTCATGGTCGGCAATCAGCCGCAGAACGATTTCATCATGCGAAAGCTGTTCTAGCGCAGGAATTCATCGCCGGTGATCACGCCGCGACGAAGTTCACCAGGGCGGCGGAGAAGGCCGGGGCGGTGACGGCCAGCAGGTGATCGCCGGGGACGAGTTCGAGTTTCGCGTTCGGCAGGGCGGCGGCCAAGCGCTCGGGTTCGGCGGCGAAGGGGTCCTTGTCGCCCGCCAGAACCAGTGTGGGAACGGTGATTTCGGATAGATCCCGGATCGGGCGATCGTCGAGGCCGGTGGCCACCGCCTCGATGGCGACCTTGTCGGCGTGCACCGCGTCGGCGAGGATGCGGAACATCACCGCCAGATCCGGCGCCTGCTCGCCGCGCATGGCGGCATGCAGTTCGGTCAATTCGATGACGCGGCGGTCGACGCCGCCGCAGTCGATGACGCCGGAGCCGACGCCGCCGATCGCCAGCCGGGTCACCCGCTCGTCGGCGGCCGCGACCAATAGCGAGATGATCGCGCCCATCGAATACCCAACCTGCACAACGCTGTCCAGCCCCAGCTCGTCGTACAGCGCGCTGACGTCCTTGGCCATGGCCGCCCACGAGTAGCTCGCCGCGTCGTGCGGTTTGTCGGAGCGGCCGTGTCCGCGCGCGTCCAGGGATACGACGGTGCGCCCCGCGGCCTGCAGCGCGCCGACCACGCCCGTGCTCATCCAGTTGGCGTTGGTGTCGGCGACCACGCCGTGCTGCAGGATGACCGGCGTACCCGAGCCCTCCCAGACGCGGTAGTTGAGCTCCAGGCCGTCCCAGGTTCTGAACTTCGTCATGCGGGCCGATGGTAGTTCATCGTCACGATTGACATGTTCTCTAAGTTCAGTATTTACTGAACTTACTGACCTTAACTGAACGCTGGAGATCCGATGACGACAGCCATCCGCACCACCGGCCTGACCAAGCGCTACGGCAGGCATCCCGCCATCACCGAGCTGAATCTCGAAGTCGCACAGGGCGAAATCTTCGGATTCCTCGGCCCCAACGGCGCGGGCAAATCCACCACCATCCGCATCCTGCTCGACCTCATCCGGCCCACCGCCGGACAGGTCGAGGTGCTCGGCGCCGACCCGAGGACGGGCGGGCCGAAGCTGCGCGGCCGCATCGGCTACCTGCCGGGCGAACTGGCCATGGAGGGCCGCAATACCGCCCGCGACCTGCTCGGCTTCCTCGCCGCCCAGCGCTCGGACGCGGTGCCGGAACAACGCATCACCGAACTCGCCGACCTACTCGACCTGGATCTCACCAAGAAGGTCGGCGCCATGTCGAAGGGCAACAAACAGAAGGTCGGCATCATCGCCGCCTTCATGCACCGGCCCGAGCTACTGATCCTCGACGAACCGACGTCGGGACTGGATCCCCTACTGCAACAACGATTTCTGGATCTGGTGACCGAGGCGAAGCAAAACGGGCAGACCGTCTTCATGTCCTCGCACATCCTCAGCGAGGTGCAGCAGGTGGCCGACCGCGCCGTCATCATGCGCGCGGGGCAACTGCTCGGCACCGAGAACGTGGAGGAGTTGCGCCGCCGCTCCCCGCGCAGCGTCGAATTGGCTTTTGCCGAGGACGTTTTCGTCGACGACTTCACTCGCCTGCCGAACGTCCGTGATGTGCGGCTGATCGGAAATACCTTGCACTGCACCACCGAAGGCGAGGTGGACGCGCTGTTCAAGACGGCCGCCAAATACCACCTGACCAGCGTGCTCTCCACCGAACCCGACCTGGAACAGATCTTCTTCAGCCTCTATGGCCGATGAACCGAAAACCTTTGACATACAGGAGTCTTCGCATGACACGGACAGTATTCACGCAAACGTTGCGGGAGCAGCGACGGGGGCTGATCGGTTGGTCGATCGCATTCGCCCTCGTGCCCATGCTGTACCTGCCGTCGTATCGGACGCTGCGGGACCAGGGCTCGCTGAACGTCAAACAGAACAAACTCTACGACGCCCTCGGACTCAGCGACTTCGCCAGCGGCGCAGGCTATCTCGGATCGACCATCTACGCCATGTTCGGCCTGGTGATGATGCTGATCTTCGCGGTGACCTTCGCCGCGAGATCGGCGACGCAGGAGGAGAACGGATCGCTGGATCTGCTACTGGCACAGCCGATCAGCCGCGTGAATCTACTGGCACAGCGATTCGGCGCACTGGCGGCACAGGTCGGCGTCGTCACCGCCGTGCTCACCCTCGGCGTGCTGATCGGCGCGAATTCCGGCGGGTTGGGCGTTGCGGCGGGGAATATCGTCGCCGCGAGCATCGGGCTCGGACTGTTCGCCCTGACCACCGGAACGATCACGCTGCTCGCCGGTGCGATGACCGGAAGCCGTTCCAGCACACTGGGAATCGGCGCGGTCGTCGGCCTCGGCAGCTATCTCGCCAATAATCTGGGCGGGACTATCGACGGCGCACGCTGGCTGCGCAGGCTCTCGCCGGTCTATTACGCGAACGGCAATACGCCGCTGGTCAACGGATGGAGCGCGCACGTGCTGGTGCTACTCGGTCTGACCGCGCTCGCCGTCAGCGTAGCGATCGCCGCCTTCGATCGCCGCGATATCGCCGTCTAGGTTCCGTGCGGCCTGCCCCGCTTTTTCATATCCGCAAGGCGGAAAGGGATACTCGACCGATGATCGACGACAGCGCGCCCACCGACGACGCGGCACCGGCCGGAACCGAGCTCGGCGAGGGGCGGGAATGACCGAGCGCGACAATCCGGCAACCGACCGGTCACCCGAGGCGCTGGCCTTCGTCGAGGAATTCGCGCTGGTGCTCGAGCGCATGGGCCTGGTCAGGATGGTCGGGCGCACCGTCGGATGGCTGCTGGTGGCGGACCCGCCGGAGCAGACCTTCGGTCAGATCGCCGAGGCGCTACAGGCGTCCAAGGGGTCCATCTCCAATGCGCTGAAGACTCTCGTCACCATGCGCTGGGTCGACAAGGTCTCCAAACCCGGCGACCGCCGCGACTACTACAGCATCCGGCCCGGCATCCTGCCGGAGCTGATGCGTCAGCAGAGCGCGATGTACACCGATATCACCGGCGTCACCGCACGCGGCCTGGCACTATTCGGCGACCCGAATGGCAAGGACGCCAGCCGGGTTCGCGATATGCACGAATTCCTGGCCTGGATCGGCAAGGAAATGCCCGCGCTGATCGACCGCTGGTACGCCGAACACGGCTCCTAAGCGTACCTCCGCATTCGCTCCGGCCATGCGCGGTCCGAGGACGGCTCCGCCGACAGCGCCCATTCGGGTCAGGCCAGCATCTTCGCCTTGAGTGCCGCGATATCGGCGTCGGTGAGCTTCAGACCGTCGCGCACATAGTTGTCGAAGCTGCCGTACGTCGCGTTGGCCTGATCGAAAGCCGCGTCCAGCCACTGGGATTGGACGCCGTTGAGCGGATCCTGCGGGCTGGCGTTGCGGTACTGGTTGGACAGCAGGTAGTCCTGGGTCACCGTGCCGCGGTCGACGCCGAGGATGGTCAGCAGGACGGCGGTGGCCCAGCCGGTGCGGTCCTTGCCCGCGGTGCAGTGGTAGAGCACCGCACCCTCTTTCGTGTTGATGATGTCGTGCAGCACGGCCGCGAACGCCTCGTTGGCGCCCGGCGCGGTGATGAACGCGCTGTAGAGCCCGACACCGCCGGTGAGGGTGGTGGCCATGACCTCCGGCGAGGCGTGACCGATCACGTCGTCCCAGTTGGCGGTGGCGCCGCCGGGGATGAGGTCGGGGCCATCGTCCGCTCGAAGACGGTGCGCAGGTCGTCGACGTAGCGGACGCTGCGGCTGGTGAGCTCGCCCAGATCGGCCGGGGTCGCGTTGTTCAGCTGGCCGGTGCGGTAGACCAGGCCGAGGCGGACGATCCGGTCGTCGACGGTTCGATAGCCGCCGACATCGCGGGCGTTCTGCACGCCCTGCAGCATCAGCGACCGGTCGAAGTTCGCGGTGCCCGCGGTGGCCGTCGGATCGGCGGACGCGACGGTGATCACCGGTCCGAACACCAGGGCCAAACCGGTGGCGGCGGCCACCGAGGCGCGTAACGCACGGTCGCGATTCACGGTGGGCACTCCCTTCGTCCGGTCCGCCGAGCTTCGACAGACATCCGGGCCGGTTCGAGCAAATCAGTTGTCGTGTGCGGCAAGCAAGTTCGGTGTGATACCGGTCACTCCGGACCCGCACCGCCGGATGCTAACGCTACCGCTTACCCCTGGCCGCCGTTCACGCGACTGTGGGGATTCACAATCCCCGGTCGGTCCGCGTCAGGCGGCCGAAACCTCGAACCGGGACAGCGCGAGCAGGCGCGAGATGGCGCGCAGGTACTTCTTGCGATACCCGCCCTCCAGCATTTCCGCGGAGAAGATCTCGTCGAGCTTCGCACCGGATACGGTCACCGGAATGCTCGCGTCGTAGAGCCGGTCGGCCAGCACCACGATCCGCAGCGCGACGGCCTGATCCACCACCGGATGCACGCCCGCGACGAATACTGCCGACACCCCGGAGATCAGCGCGCCGTACTTCGAGGGATGCAGGGTGCTCAGGTGTTTCAGCAGGGCGTCGAAATCGTCGAGGGTCGCGCCCGGTGTCGCGGCGGCCCGCTCGGCCAGCAGTTCGGGCGCGGTCGGCGGCGGGGCGGGCGGCAGATCGCGGTGCCGGTAGTCGGGTCCGTCGACCCGGACGGCCTCGAAGATCGCACCGAGCTTCTTGATCTCGCGCATGAAATCCTGTGCGGCGAAACGTCCCTCGCCCAACTGGCCCGGCAGCGTATTCGAGGTGGCCGCGACGGAGACGCCGCGCGTCGTCAGCTCGGTGAGCAGCCGGGAGACCAGCATGGTGTCGCCGGGATCGTCGAGCTCGAATTCGTCGATGCACAGCACGCTGTTGGCCGACAGCCGCTCCACCGCGTTGTTGAAGCCGAGCGCGCCGACGAGGTTGGTGAGCTCACCGAAGGTGCCGAACGATTTCGGGGCGGGCGAGCTGTGGAAGATCGAGGCGAGCAGATGGGTTTTGCCGACGCCGAAGCCGCCGTCGAGATACAGGCCCGCGCCGCTGACCGGCTTCTTCTTCCCGAACAGGCTTTTCTTACCCGCGGCCCGGTGGATCTTGGCCACCTGATCCGCGAAATCCTCCGCCTTGCGCACCGCCGCGGCCTGCGACGGCTCCTTCGGATCCGGGATGTAGGTTGCGAAGGCGACCTCGTCGAACATGGGCGGCGGCACCATCTGGGCGACGAGCTGGTCGGCCGGGACCTCCGGGTGGCGGTCGACGAGGCGTTCTGGCATGTACGAAGCGTAATGACGTGGTGAGATCGGGTGTCATGCAGCGTAGTCACAATGCGATCCAGCTCACAGCGCTGAACCGGGAGGAACTCGCCCGGTTGTACGCCTACCCGGTCGGGCTCCAAGCCCCTTGGGTGCGGGCGAATTTCGTATCGAGCGTCGACGGCGCCGCCACCGCGGGCGAACTCTCCGAGGGGCTCGGCACGCCCGCCGACAAGACGGTCTTCCTGCTGCTGCGTGATCTCGCCGACGTCATCCTGGTGGGCGCGGGCACGGTGCGCGCCGAGAACTACGGCGGCGCGCGCACCGATCCGGACCGCAGGCGCGCGCTGTACGCGAGCGGTTTCGGCGGTGACCGGCACGGCACGCCGCCGCGGATCGCGGTGGTGACCGCGAGCGCCCAACTCGAACCCGAAAGCCGCCTCTTCACCGATACCGTTGTGCCGCCGCTGATCATCACCACCGCGGGCGCGCCGGCCGAGCGCAAGCGGGCACTCGCCGACGCGGGCGGGGAGGTGGTCGAGGCGGGCGATATCGCGATCACCCCGAAGGCCCTGCTCGGTGCGCTCACCGAGCGCGAGATGCTGCGGGTGCTGTGCGAGGGCGGGCCGCATCTGTTCGGGGAATTGCTCGACGCCGACGCCGTCGACGAGCTCTGCCTCACCACGGCTCCGCTGCTGGTCGGCGGGTCGGCGCGGCGAATCGCGCTGTCCGCGCACGAGTTCCGGCGGCCGATGCGCCGGGCGCATATCCTGCTCGCCGACGACGGCACGGTGCTGACCAGGTGGCGCAGATACTAAGCATCGCGCAGCGATCCGATGGGGGGTGGTGGTCGGGTGACGGGCGGGCCTAAGCGGGCCGTCGATGAAACGAGGGGCCGAACCTGGCAGGCTGTAGCGCATGCGCTGGACTCGGGCCGTCGTGTCGGCCGCGACACTCTCGATTTTGCTCGCCGGATGCGGTGCCGGACCTTCCGACCGCCCCGGTGTTGCCGTCGAGCGGCCGGCGGCGGGCGGAGCGAAACCGACCACGACCGCCGCCGCCGCGCCGCCACCGCAGGCCGAAGTGCCGAAGACCGATCTCCCCTGGCGCGATTGCACCGCGCAGACGCTGAATACGTTCGGTCTCGGCGCGGCGCCCGCCGGGCTGGTGCTGGAATGCGCCGAATTCTCCACGCCCATCGATGCGGCGGGTCAGGTGCTCGGCACCTTCCGCACCGGCGCGCTGCGCGCCCGCGTCCCACAGACCCCGCCCGACGCCGCGCCGCTGGTGCTGACCTCTGGCGTCGACCGGTCATCCACCGCGACGCTGGCCGGACTCGCCGTCGGCCAGGGCAACGCGCTGCTGGCCGCCCGGCCCATCGTCGCGGTGGACCGGCGCGGTATCGGCACCTCGCAGCCGATCGACTGCATGCCGCCCGAGGTGCGCAAGGGACTCGCCGACAACGCCCAATTCAATACGGACACAAAAGATCCCGCGGTCGCGATGACCACGCTCAGCCAGAACGCCACCATCGCCTGCCGCGACTTCCTGCAGCCATACGAGGGCACCTTCGACGCACCGCACGCCGCCGACGACCTCGAACAGCTGCGCAAACAGTGGCAGGTCGACCACATCATGCTGCTCGGCTCCGGTAACGGCGCCAAGGTCGCGCTCAGCTACGCGCGCCGCTACGGCGACCACCTCGCCCGGCTCGTCCTCGACTCGCCCGTCGCCGTCAACACCGATACCGTCACCCGCGTCGAACAGCAGGTACAGGGCGCGGAGGCGGCGCTCACCGCATTCATCCAGCGCTGCACCGGAATCGGCTGTTCGCTCGGCGCGGATCCGAAGGGCGCGATCACCGATCTGGTCGGCAAGGCGAGCACCGGCGCGCTCGGCGATATCTCGGCCAGCGCGCTGCTCGACACCATCGCCGGCTACCTCGGCGAACCGCGGGCCGACCAGCCCGACCGCACCGCCGAACTCGCCGACGCGCTGTCCGCCGCCCGGCGCGGCGACCGCGGCCCGCTCACCGGGCTGATCCAACGGGAGAACGCGGCCACCGCGAGCGACGGTCAATTCGTCAACGGCTGCACCGACACCCAGCAGCAGCCGACGCCGAACCAGGCCAAGGACCTCGCCGAAACCTGGGCCAAGAAGTATCCGGTATTCGGCCGGGTCTCGGCGATCGGGATGATCGGCTGCGTCGCCTGGCCGATCGCGACGGTGCCGCCGCTGCCGGAGAAGCTGAATCTGCCTGTGCTGGTATTGGATTCGGTGGCCGACCCGGTGGTCGGCAACGGCGCGCAGAGCTCAGTCACCGGCGCGCTCGCCGGTGCGGGCGCGCGGACCGCGACCATCACCTGGCAGGGATTCGGGCATCCGGTGTTCAGCCATTCCGGCTGTGCGCAGACCACGATCCTGGCCTATATGCAGGACGCCAAGCTGCCGCAGGACGGAACCGCCTGCCCGGCCTGACTTTCCGGGTCGACGGCACGCCGAATGTGGTCCGGGCAACGCGCCGGGATCGCATTCGGTGTACCGTGCCCCAGTGTTCCTTCGACAGCTCGAGCCTCGCACCGCTCGTACCACCGCCGAGGCGCTGAATTTTATCCTCTGGCCCATCGCGATCATGACCGTGGTGCATCGGGTGATCATCAGGGCTGTCAATGGCTACATCACCAACGACTTCAAACCGGTGTACGACGCCTCACTGGCGTTTCTCAACCACCACCCCGTCTATACGGACAACTTCGACTCCGTAGACCCGCACTACCTCTACCCGCCGAGCGGGACGCTGATGATCGCGCCGCTGGCCATTCTCGACCCGGAGAAATCGCGCTGGTGTTTCATCCTGTTGAACGCCGTCGCGATCATCATCGCCTGGTATCTGCTGCTGCGGCTGTTCAAGTTCACGCTGCGTTCGGTGGTCGCGCCCGCACTGCTGCTGGCCATGTTCATGTCCGAAACCGTGGTCAACACACTGGTTTTCGGCAATGTCAACGGATGCGTGCTGCTGGCCGAGGTCATCTTCATCCACCTGCTGCTGCGGCGTAAGGACCTGTGGGCCGGTGTGGTCATGGGTTTGACCATCGCGGTGAAACCGACGCTCGCCTACCTGCTGGTGATCCCGCTGGTGCGCCGCCAGTGGCAGGTGTTCATCACCGCGATCGGCGTGCCGCTGGTGCTCAACGCCATCGCCTGGCCGCTGATCAAGGATCCGATGGACTTCGTGAAACGCACGGGGCCATACATTCTGGAGTCACGCGACTACTTCAACAGCGCGATCGTCGGCAATGCCGGATATTACGGGCTGCCGATCTGGTTGACCTGGGGCATGCGCATCGTGATGGCCGTGCTCGTGCTGATCTCGCTCTGGGTGCTCTACCGCTACTACCGGGAAGACGAGCTGTTCTTCATCTGCACCAGCTCCGGCATCATCCTCATCGCGTCGTGGCTGCTGCTCTCGCTCGGCCAGCAGTACTACTCGATGATGCTGTTCCCATTCCTGATGACGGTGGTGCTGCGCAATTCGGTGCTGCGCAACTGGCCCGCGTGGCTGGCGATCTTCGGATTCATGTTCGGCGAGCAGTGGCTGTCGTACCGCTGGCCCAGCACCGGGCGGGCGCTCGAATACCTGCGCGTCACCTTCGGGTGGGGGCTGCTGCTCATCGTGGTGTTCTGTGTGCTCGGCGACCGGTACCTGAACGCGCGCCGGGAAGGGCGGCTCGGCTCCGGCAGCATCGACCCGGCGTGGATGCGATCGGAATCGGTCGACGACGATCGGCGCAACGGGTCTGCGCCCGCCGCGAAACCCGTTAGCGTGGAATCATGACCGACGCCGACACATCCCTACCCGCGCCGCGAATTCAGCTGACTCCCCAGGAGTGGCGGGTCAAGTTGAATCCGGAGGAGTACGCGGTGCTGCGCGAGGCCGCCACCGAACGCCCCTTCACCGGCGAATACACCGACACCAAAACCGAGGGCGTCTACACCTGCCGGGCCTGCGGCGCCGAATTGTTCCGCAGCACCGAGAAATTCGACTCGCACTGCGGCTGGCCCTCCTTCTTCGACCCCGCGAAATCGGATGCGGTCATCCTGCGCGCCGACGACACCCTCGGCATGCACCGCGTCGAGGTGCTGTGCGCCAACTGCCACAGCCACCTCGGCCACGTCTTCGAAGGCGAGGGCTACCAAACCCCCACCGACAAGCGCTACTGCATCAATTCCATTGCCCTGCGGTTGAACCCGGCGGAGTAGGCCCCCTCTGGACCAGCGGATTACGGTAGAGCGGCGACGAGTTTTTCGATTTCGACGCGGGGGCCGGTGAAGAAGGGGACCTCCTCACGGACGTGCAGGCGGGCCTCGGTGGCGCGCAGGTCGCGCATGAGGTCGACGATGCGGTGCAGTTCGGGGGCCTCGAAGGCGAGGATCCACTCGTAGTCGCCGAGCGCGAACGCGGCGACGGTGTTGGCGCGGACATCCGGGTAGCCGCGGGCCTCCTTGCCGTGGTCGGCGAGCATCTTGCGGCGCTCGTCGTCGGGCAGCAGATACCACTCGTAGGAGCGGACGAACGGGTAGACACAGATGTACTTGCCCGGTTCCTCACCGGCCAGGAACGCCGGAATGTGGCTCTTGTTGAATTCGGCGGGCCGATGCAGCGCGGCCTGACTCCACACCGGCGCGCTCGCCCGCCCCAATTCGGTGGTGCGCCGGAAGTCGGCGTACGCCGCCTGCAGTTCCTCGATCTGCTCGGCATGCCACCAGATCATGAAGTCGGCGTCGGCGCGCATACCCGCGACGTCGTACAGTCCGCGCACCACGACACCGCGTTCGGCGAGCCCGTCGAAGAAGGCCCGCGCCTCCTTGATCGCCGCCTCCCGATCGTCCCGAGCACCCCCGGCTGCACCTCGAACACCGAGAACATCAGGTAGCGAATCGTCGAATTGAGCGCCTGGTAATCGAGTCTGGCCATACACCCCATCCTGCCACTCGGCCCCGGAACCGAATCAGCGCGGGCAGCCGTCCAGCCGCCAGTCGGTGGGTGTGAACTGTTCGGTATGGATGCGGGTGTCGGGAACGCCGAGCGCATGCAGTTGGGCGCGCATCTCGTGCAGGAATCCGACCGGGCCGCACACGTGGATGTCGGCGTCCGCGGGCAGCTCCAGTTCGGTCAGATCGACCAGGCCCGTGTGAGCGCCGGGTACCGCATCCTGGTACCAGAGCTCGAGTTCGCTCTCCGGAAGCCGAGACATCAACTGCCGTAGGCGATTTCGCAACGGATGGGTATCGGGCGAGCGGTCGCCGTGCACCACCAGCGTGCGCCGCACCGGGTGCCGCGCGACCAGTTGTTCGAGGATGCCGATCATCGGCGTCGCGCCGATACCGCCGGACACCAGCACCAGCGGCGCGTCATCGGCCAGGTCGACACCCGCGTCGCCGAACGGCACCGTGACATCGACGACATCGCCCGGCCGGACCCGCTCGTGCAACCAGGTGGACACCTCACCGGCCGGGCACCCGCCCGCCGCATCGATCCGCTTGACCGCGAAGGACAACCGCCCGGCGTCCGGCGCGTCGACCAGGCTGTACTGCCGCAGTTGCCGGGCACCGTCGGGCAGCCGGACGCCGACCGAAACATACTGTCCCGGAGCGAAATCCGGCAGCGGCGTGGCGGGATCGGCGGATTCGACGGTGAAGATCGCGACACCGCTCGGTTCGTCCTCGCGCGCGACGACGGTCGCCCGGCGGTACACATCGCCCGGTTCCACACCGGCCGCGACGTACAGGCCCTTTTCCTCGTCGATCAACGCGTCGGCCATCAGCCAGTACACCCGGTCCCATGCCGCGGCGACGGATGCGTCCACCACGTCGGCGCCGAGCACCTCGACGATCGCGGCGAAGAGATTGTCGTGCACCACCTGATATTGGTCGGCGATGACGCCGAGGGAGGCATGCTTGTTGGCGATCCGGCTCAACATGGTGTTCGGGCGAGCCTGCTGCGGATCCACCAGGTGCGTGGCGAAGGTCGCGATCGATGCGGCCAGCGCCCGGGATTGGGCGCCCTGCGCCTGATTGCCGCGGTTGAACAGGTCGCGGATCAACTCGGGATGGTTGCCGAACATGGTCCGGTAGAAGACCTGGGTGATCCGATCGATGTTGGCGGCCACCAAAGGCAGTGTGGCGCGGATGGTTTCGGCGTATTCCGGTTCCAGCGCCGGCTCGGTGGTCACGATCTCGGTGTGCACAGGTATTCCTCTTTCCTCGATGTCGCTCCCGGAAGGGCCCGCGAGCATATGCAGCAGTCCGATCGCGGGACCCGAGACGAGTTCGACGAACGTGTGCCGGTCCAGTTCGCGATAGAACGCGTCCCGGGCGTCGGCGAGCACCCGCCGCAACCGACAGGCGCCCACCAGCGGGCACGGCGGAATCCCGGTGCACGCCACCACTTCTCGATCGCCTTCCAGGTCGCGGACCAAGCGGCCCACGGTGATCGAGCGCCCGGCCTCGGTGATGAACAGACCGCCCGTGCGCCCGCGCTGCGATTCGACCAACCCGAGCTCGACCAATCGGGTAACCGATTTGGCCACATGATCAAAACTGCTGCACCAGAAGGCTATTCGAAGATGATCAAGCCAAGGAGGGACTTACCGCCAACTCCCCGGGAGCCGAAAGCAATTAACAGTCAGGGACTTCCGGCCCTATTTCTCCGGAGCCGAAATCGACTAGGCCAGCATATTTCGCAAATCGCTAGCGATTATCGGTCACGCCGCGCCGAAGTCCCCCAACGCCGTGCGGGTGCTGGCGACCGACCGCGAGACCGCATACTCCCACTGTCGGCCTCCATTGCCGCCACATCTCGCCTGCGACCCACCGGAGGACACCGTGCACGCCGCGATCCGCCACCTGCTGACGCCCGATATCGACCCCGCCACCTTCTCGCAAGACAACGGCGATTTCATGTTCCTGGTCGAAATGCTGGCCGGACCAGCCGACGGCTCGGGAGAGGAGTCGTTCCAGTTCGAGGTTTGCACACCCGGCTGGCTGCACGAGCGAGTACGGCGCGAAGGACCGGTTACCGGCCGCCACCAGGTGATCGTCGACAGCTTCGATTGGCCCGCTTTGCAGGGATTTTTCCAGCGACTGGTCACCAGGTGCTCGGGTGCGGACTGGCGGGAGGTCGCGACGAAACTCGGCCGATACGGCCATTGGGAGTTCGAGGACTACACACCGGGACCGGATAACATTTGACGCGCTCCCAGCCCATGGACCGAACCGTCCCGACGCTCGCGGCCCACGAAAACCATTGGGGTTCAACCAAGCATGGCGGCGATGCGGTGGGCGGCGGCAGTGCCGGAGGCGACGCAGGCGGGGACGCCGACGCCGTGGAGGTAGGCGCCTGCGACGGCGAGGCGGTCGGAGTCGTTGACGGCGGATTCGATGGTGGCGACGCGTTCGGTGTGGCCGGGGGCGTATTGGGCGAGACCGCCCGGCCAGCGTTGTACCGCGGCGGATAGCGGGGTGATGGGGATGCCGGTGACGGTGGCGAGGTCCTCGGCGGCGGCCGCGACGAGATCGGCGTCGGACCAGCCGAGCGGGCTGTCGTCACCGAATTTGCCGAACGAGGCGCGAACCAGGGCGGTTTCGCGGGCGGCCAGATGCGGCCATTTCCGGCTGGACAGGGTGAATGCCTTGGCGCGCAATGGTTCTCCGGTAGCGACCAGGATGCCGGAGTGCTCCGGTAGCGCGGTGTCCTTCGGCAGGGCGAGCGCGACGACCACCGACGAGGACAGCTGAATTTCCGCGGCGGCCGCGGCGGCGGTGGGTACGGCGCTGGTGAGCAGGTGCGCCGTCACCGGCGCGGGGGCGGCGAGCACCACCGCGTCCACCGCGCCGACCGGGTCGACGATCCAGCCGTGTTCGGTTCTGGCGAGCCGCGAAACCGCCGTCGCCGTCAGGAATTTCGCTCCCGACCGCGCCGAGAGCGCCTCCAGCAGCACGCGGTAACCGTCGCGGATGCCGCCGAAGACGGGTGCGGTGGACGGCGGCGGCATGGCGGCGGCCACCGCGTGGCTGAGGCTCGGCGCACCGCCGTCGAGCGCGACGGCGAGCCCGGGTAGCGCGGCCCGCACGCCGATCGTGCGGGAACTGCCCGCGTACACGCCGCCGAGCAGCGGATCAACGCTGCGCTCCACAACCTGCGCGCCGAACCGCTCCGCGACCAGACTGTGCACGTCGATATCGGATCCGGGCAGCCATTCCAGCGGGCGATGCGATTCGGCGGCGATCTTTTTCAGCGTCTCCTCGTCGACCAGTCCGCGCACGGATTCCGCGTTGGACGGAATCCCCATCAGCGTCCGCTCCGGCAGCGCATGCGCCTGCCCGCCGGACCAGATCAACGGCCGCACCCCCGACGGCACGACCAGCTGCGGTTCCAGACCCAGCTCCCGGAGCAGCCCCGGCACCTCCGGCCTGCGCCCGACGAACGCCTCGGCACCGAGATCCATTGGCTCCCCGGCCAATTCGCCGGTGTAGAGAATGCCGCCGAGCCGATCACCGCGCTCGATCACCAGGATCTCGGCCCCGGCTCCCAGCAGGGTGCGCAACCGATACGCCGCGACAAGCCCGCTGATGCCACCGCCGATCACCGCGATTCTCATGTCCCGACCGTAACCCCTCGCCCCGGCCGGGCCCACCACCGGTCCCGCAAGTGTCCGCCCGACCGGTCCGGCTGTCGTCGCACCGATTTCCGCGCGAACCGGACCTCACAGTTCGTGGATATATCCGACCAGCTCGGTCAACACACCGGGATCGGTGTCCGGCAGCACCCCGTGCCCGAGGTTGAAGATATGTCCCGTCGCGCCCATGGTGATCGCCTCGTCGGCCTCGCCGACGATCCGGCGCGTCTCGGCCCGGATCACCTCCGGCCCGGCGAACAGCACCGCGGGATCGAGGTTGCCCTGCAACGCTTTTCCCGGCCCGACCCGGCGCACCGCCTCGGTGAGCGGCACCCGCCAGTCGACACCGACCACGTCCGCGCCCGCCTCCCCCATCGCGCCCAGCAGTTCGCCGGTGCCGATACCGAAGTGGATCCGCGGCACGCCGGCGTCGGCGACCTCGGCGAACACCCGCTCGGAATGCGGCAGCACGAACCTGCGGTAGTCGGCCAGCGACAGCGCACCCGCCCACGAATCGAACAGCTGGATCGCGTCGACGCCGGCCGCCAGCTGCGCGCGCAGGAAGACGATGGTGATATCGGTGAGCGCGCCGAGCAGCGCATGCCAGGTCTGCGGGTCGGCGTGCATCATCGCCTTGGTGCGCTCGTGGTTCTTGCTCGGCCCGCCCTCGATCAGATACGAGGCGAGCGTGAACGGCGCACCGGCGAATCCGATCAGCGGGATGTCACCCAGCGCGGCGGTGAGCAGCCGCACACCCTCGGCGACCGCGCCGACCTCCTCGGGCCGCAGCCGCGGCAGCGCCCGCACATCGGCGACATCGCGCACCGGCGACGCGATCACCGGCCCGACGCCCGGGACGATATCGAGATCGATTCCGGCGGCCTTGAGCGGAACGACGATGTCGGAGAACAGGATCGCGGCGTCGACGCCGTGCCGCCGGACCGGCTGCATGGTGAACTCGCACACCAGCTCCGGATCGAAGCACGATTCCAGCATCCCGACGCGCTTGCGCAGTTCCCGGTATTCGGGCAGCGAGCGTCCGGCCATTCGCATGAACCACACCGGACGCCGCGACGGCGTGGCGCCGGTGGCGGCGGCCAGGAACGGGGCATCGGACAACCGGCGGCGCGTATATGTGCTCATCACCCGTCATCGTATGCGGCGCCCCGCGCGGCGTGCCTGCGGCCGTATCCCGGCGGCGTCCGCGATGTCGCCGCAATATCCGGCTGTATCACTATGCGGCACTGAGCGGCGCGCCTCCGACTGCGCCGGGGGCCCAGGGTCTACCGTCCCCTCTGTGACACCGCTCGACTTCCGCGACGGCGCCGCACCGACCGAGGGACCCAACGGGGAGCCGGCACGCTTTCGCGCCGCGGTCGATGCGATGGGCACCGCAACCGTGCACCCCCGGATCGAGCTCGCACCGATTCGGCCGCCGCAACGCCTCGCACCGTATTCGTATGCCGTCGGCGCCGAGGTCAAACATCCGGAAACCGCTGTGGTGCCCGCCGATTCCGAGGGCGACGCGTTCGGCAGGCTGATCCTGCTGCACGATCCGGACGGCGACGAGGCATGGCACGGCACCTTCCGGCTGGTGGCCTACATCCAGGCCGATATCGATGCGGCGCTGGCCACCGATCCGCTGCTGCCGGAGGTGGCGTGGAGCTGGCTGGTCGACGCGCTGGAATCGAGGTCGGAGCCGTTCACCGCGCTGGGCGGCACGGTCACCGCGACCAGTTCGGTGCGCTACGGCGATATCGCCGGGCCGCCGCGGGCACACCAGTTGGAGCTGCGCGCCTCGTGGACGGCGATGACGACGGAAATGCGCCCGCATGTCGAAGCGTTCTGTGAAGTACTCGCCTATGCCGCGGGGTTGCCGCCCGCCGGGATAACTGATCTGCGGCCGCACTCCCATACCAGCGGCGAGCCCAACTGACCGCAACGTAAAGTTCAGGCTTATGCCGGTAGCAGAAGAACCAGAGAACGCAGCCGAGCCGTTGCTCGTACCCGCCGAGGGTGTTCCTCCGGTTCTGGACACCGCCGCGGAGGTCGCCGCGGCCGCCGCGGCACTGGCGGCGGGTTCCGGTCCGCTGGCCGTCGACGCCGAACGCGCCTCGGGTTTCCGCTATTCGGCACGCGCCTATCTGATCCAGTTGCGCCGCAAGGGCGCGGGCACCTTCCTGATCGATCCGATCCCGGTCACCGATGCGCTCGAACCGCTGGCGGCGGCGATCAACGGCCTGGAATGGGTGCTGCATTCGGCCGATCAGGATCTGCCGGGCCTCGCCGAACTCGGTTTACGGCCCGCCCGCCTGTTCGACACCGAATTGGGCGGCAGGCTGGCCGGATTCGAACGGGTGGGGCTGGCTGCCATGGTGGAGCGGCTGCTCGGCCGGGCGCTACGCAAGGGGCACGGCGCGGCCGACTGGTCCACCAGGCCGCTGCCCGACGACTGGCTGAACTACGCCGCGCTCGATGTGGAACTGCTGCTCGAACTGCGCGACGCGGTGGCGGTCGAACTCGAGCTGCAAGGTAAGACCGATTGGGCCGCACAGGAATTCGAGCACATCAGGATCACCGAGCCGCCGGCGCCGAAGGCCGACCGGTGGCGGCGCACCTCCGGCATCCATACGCTGCGCCGCAGCAGACAGCTGGCCACCGTGCGCGAATTGTGGAACACCAGAGATGCGCTCGCGCGGGCCCGCGATGTGGCGCCCGCGCGAATCCTGCCGGACGCGGCGATCATCGCGGCGGCGACCGCGGAGCCGCGTTCGGTCGCGCAGTTGCGGGCGCTGCCGGTGTTCGGCGGGCCGCGGCAACGCCGGTATTCCCGCGACTGGCTCGGCGCCGTCGATCGGGCGCGCGCCCTGCAGGATGGTGAATTGCCGCCGCTGACCCAGCCATTCGACGGTCCGCCGCCGGTGAACCGCTGGGAGCGCCGCGATCCGGCCGCCGCCAAACGGCTCAACAAGGCGCGCGCGGCGATGGGTGAGTTGTCGACGGAGGTGTCCATTCCGGTGGAGAACCTGCTCTCACCGGATCTGGTGCGGCGACTGTGCTGGGACGGCCTGCCCGATTACGACCGGATACCGGACTCCCCCGACGATCTCGCGACCGCCATCGACGGATTCCTCAAATCCGGCGGCGCCCGCCCCTGGCAGCGTGAACTCGCCGTGCCGCGGCTCACCCAGGCGCTGATGCCACAGCCCAAGGCGTGAACCGAACCCCTCTGCGGCTGAGTGGGATTCGGTTACGGCAGCCCGAAGGCCAGCAGCATATTGCCCGGCATGCCGGTCGTGATCGGATGCCCGTAACCGGAATTGGTGTACAGCATGCCGTTCGCGACCACCGCGCCATTGCCGTTGAGGCCGCCGCCGACACCCGGAACACCGTTGACGGTGTCGAAATGCACTCCGGCCGTGTTGTATTCCCACAGGATCGCCCCGGTGTCGGCGGCGAACACCCGCATCTTGCCGTCCATACTGCCCTCGTAGACCAGACCCGGCGAGGACGAGACGGCATTGGGCATCGACAGCTGACAGAACGGATCCATCGGCACCGGAGGCAGATTGATCAGACAGCCGTTGGCCGGATTCGGCGTGCTCCAAATAAGCTGTCCCGTAACAGGATTCAGCGCGAACAGGGTGCCGGGATTCGCGCCGTAGGTCGCCACATAGAGTCGATTGCCGTCATAGCTCGCGCCCCACTGGATTCCGGCCAGCGACTCGGCGCCCGGCGTCGGCAGCGGTGAGGTGGGCACCGACAGCTGGGTCTGCCAGATGATCGCCCCGGTGGCCGCGTCGAGCAGGTGGTAGATACCGGTCTTCTGGCCCGCACCGACGACGGTGCGGCCGTTGATCGCGAAGATATTGGGCTGGGTGCCGAAGTCGAAATCGCGTCCGGGGGTGGGACAGTTCCCGCCGGATGGCGGCAGCACACAGCGGACGTTCCAGGTATCGCCCGGCGTCATTCGCTGTATCCAGCGGGCCTGCCCGGTGTCGATATCCACCGCGCCGATCGCCTCGGCGCCCTGCGGATTCTCGCCACTGTACGGATTGCCGGTGGTGTAGTAGAGGGTCCTGGTGTCCGGGTCGATGGTGGGCGAGGACCACACCGCCGCACCGCTCGGCACGAACTCCGGCCTGGCCAGCGGCCCGAGATCCTGCTGCGGCGGCAAAGTGAAGTACTTCCACTGCACCGCCCCGGTCGCGGCGTCCAACGACACGACGCTGCCGCGGAAGGTGCAGCACGGATAGAGATCGACGCCCGCCGGGCCCTCCTCCTGACTGGACACGCCGATATAGATGTGGCCGTCGAAGTACAGCGGTGAGCTGGTGATGATCGAGAAGGGGTGCGTCTCCACCTGCGTCATCCACCGCCGCGCACCCGTCGCGGCGTCGACGGCCCACACATTGGCCCCGTTGTCGCCGAAGTAGACCAGGCCGTTCGCCACGGCAGGTCCGTCGCGCAGGCCGTAGTCCGGAATGTGTTCCAGGGCGGTGCCGGTATCGAAAACCCATTTCGTCGCACCGGTTTTCGCATCCAGCGCGTACATCTTCCCGTCCCGCCCGCCGGAATAGACGGTGCCGTCGACGACCGCCGGTTGGCTGGACTGCGCGATCGCGCCGGGAAAGGCGAAAGCCCATTTCAGTTGCAGCGAACCGACATTCGCGGGCGTCAACGTCGACTCGTTCGCGTTGTAGCGCGACCCACGCAGATCGAACTGCCACATCGTCCAGTCGGAATTCGATCCGGCGGCGGCAGACGGAACACCGGACACCAGCAACGCCGCCGCGACCGCGAGAGCGGGCATCCGCAATGCCCGCAGAGCCTTGACCCAATACATCGTATGGACAGCGTCCCACTTGGCATTCGGTCCAGCTATTCATGCGGTTAATGCATTACCCGACTGTGACGCGTACGAGACCTGCGCATCACCGCACCGAAGACGGCTGCACCGATCCGTGGTTCGGGTCGCCAGTGACCCGAACCAGCAGAAGCCCTACCGAGCGTCGAGCCAGCCACCTATGCGGCGGGCGATACCTTCGGCGGTGAGCCCGAGCTCCGCGTGTACCTCGCCGCGCGAGGCGTGGTCCAGGAATTGTTGCGGCACACCGAGATCCCGGGTGGGCACGTCGAGGCCGGCGGCGCGCAGCCGTGCGGAGACGGTGGAGCCGATGCCGCCGTGCAGGCCGCCGTCCTCCAGGGTGACGACCATCCGGTAGTTCTCGGCGAGTTTGACGATGGTGTCCGATACCGGCAGCACCCAGCGCGGGTCGATGACGGTCACCGAAACGCCTTCGGCGCCGAGCAGTTCCGCCGCCGCGACGGCGGTGTGCGCGAACGGCCCGACCGCGACGATCAGCACGTCGCCGTGCACCGATTGCGCGGGGCCGCTTTCCGACAGCCGGAGCACATCCACTCCGTCGAGCCGTTCGACCGCCGAAAGGTCCTCGGCCACACTGCCTTTCGGGAATCGAATGGCCGTTGGGCCATCATTGACGGCCAATGCCTCGGCCAATTCCTCACGCAGCGTCGCGCCGTCGCGCGGCGCGGCGACCCGGATACCGGGCACGATGCCGAGCACCGACAGATCCCACATCCCGTTGTGTGACGCGCCGTCCGGACCGGTGATGCCCGCCCGGTCGAGCACCACCGTCACCGGCTGCTTCAACAGCGCGACATCCATCAGCAACTGGTCGAAGGCGCGGTTGAGGAAGGTCGAATAGATCGCGACCACCGGATGCAGCCCGCCGAGCGCGAGCCCGGCCGCCGAGGTCATCGCATGCTGTTCGGCGATGCCGACATCGAACATCCGGTCCGGGAAGCGCTCACCGAATGCCGCGAGCCCGGTCGGGCCCGGCATCGCGGCGGTGATCGCGACGATATCGTCGCGCCGCTCGGCGTGCGCGATCAGCTCCTCGGAGAAGACCCTGGTCCAACCCAGCGCCTTCGGCCCGCCGAGCGCCCGCCCGGTGAGCGGGTCGATCGGATCGCACGCGTGCATCTGATCGGCGACGTGATTCTCCGCGTGCGCGTATCCGTGGCCCTTCTGGGTGACGGCGTGCACGATCACCGGCCCGCCGAAATCCTTGGCGCGGCGCAGCGCGGCCTCCAGCGCGACCCCGTCGTGCCCGTCCACCGGGCCGACGTACTTGAGCCCGAGATCGCTGAACAGCTCCTGCGGGCTCACCGCGTCCTTTATCCCGGCCTTCACCGCGTGCACCATCGAATAGGCCGATTCGCCAACGCGCGGAATGCTTTTCAGCAACTTCTTGCCCGCGTCGAGCGCATGCTCGTAGCCGGGCTGGGTGCGCAGCGCGGTGAGCCGGTCGGCCAGGCCGCCGATGGTCGGCGCGTAGGAGCGGCCGTTATCGTTCACCACGATCACCACCGGGCGCTCGGCGGCGGCGATATTGTTCAGCGCCTCCCAGCACATGCCGCCGGTGAGCGCGCCGTCGCCGACCACCGCGACGACGTGCCGGTCGTGCTGACCGGTGAGCCCGAAGGCCTTGGCCAGTCCGTCGGCATACGACAGCGCCGCCGACGCGTGCGAGGACTCCACCCAGTCGTGTTCGCTCTCGGACCGGCTCGGGTAGCCGGACAGTCCGCCGCGGGTGCGCAGCCCGTCGAACTGGTCCTTACGTCCGGTGAGGATCTTGTGCACATAGGCCTGATGCCCGGTGTCGAAGACGATCGGGTCGGCCGGTGAGTCGAAGATCCGGTGCAGCGCGATGGTCAGCTCGACGACGCCGAGGTTCGGGCCGAGGTGCCCGCCGGTCGCGGCGACCTTCTCCACCAGGAACTCACGGATCTCCGCCGCCAACTCGCGCACTTGCGGCACGGTCAGCCGGCGCAGATCTTCGGGCGTATCGACCCGGGAAAGCACTCCCACCTGAACTCGCTCCCTCCGGATAGCGCATCTTGATCCGAACAGTCTACGGAGCGGTCGGATGGCCCCGGCCGCCCCGCGCGATCCCACCAGCCGACATCGCGCGGAAATGTAACTCTCGACACACGTTACGCGGCTGTGTCCGAACACATTACGCGGGCGAACCCCTACGCGCGGGCGGCTTCGCACTGCCACTGCACCGCCACTCGGGGCGCGATGCCGCTATGCGGCGCGCGACGCGCACGGCATAGAGTGAGCGGGTGGCCGAGCCCGAAGAGGTGGTTCCGCAGTCGCCCGACGCCGGGCGGCGCCCGCCGTCCGCCGGTGTCGTCGGCCGGATCATCGATGACGTGTACGCCGGTTGCCGCGCCGACCGATCCGGCGAGCTGGCCGATTACATTCCGGAACTCGCTGCGGTGCAAGCGGATTCGTTCGGCATCTGCCTCGCCACCGCGGACGGCCGGATATACGGCACCGGAGATGTCGCGACGGCGTTCACCATTCAGTCGATCTCCAAACCGTTCACCTACGCGCTGGCGCTGGCCGACCGCGGCCTGGCCGCCGTCGCCGACCGCATCGATGTCGAACCATCCGGCGAGGCATTCAACGAGATCAGCCTCGACCCGGTGACCGAACGCCCGCGCAACCCGATGATCAACGCGGGCGCCATCACCGCGGCATCGCTGATCAAGGGCCGCGACGCGGCGGAGCGTTTCGACCGCATCCTGAGCTGCTATTCCCGCTTCGCCGGACGCGGACTGACCATGAACGACGCGGTCTACCACTCCGAGGCGCGCACCGGATACCGCAACCGCGCGATCGGCTACATGCTGCGCTCGTTCGGCATCATCGATTCCGATCCGGACGAGGCGGTGGACCGCTACTTCCGCCAGTGCTCGGTGGATGTCACCTGCCGCGATCTCGCCGTGATGGCCGCGACCCTGGCCAACAACGGCGTCAACCCGATCACCCGGGAGCGCGCCCTCTCGGCCCCGCTCACCGAACGCGTACTCAGCGTGATGACCACCTGCGGCATGTACAACGCGGCGGGCGACTGGGTGAGCACCGTCGGGCTGCCCGCGAAAAGCGGTGTCGGCGGCGGCATCCTGGCGGTGCTGCCCGGCCAGATCGGCATCGCGGTGTATTCGCCTCGGCTGGATCCGCACGGCAACAGCGTGCGGGGGGTCACCGCGTGCCGGGAGCTGTCGAAGCGGCTCGAACTGCACTTCCTGCACGTCACCCGGGCGGCGCGGGCCGCGATCCGCTCCGAATACACGGTGGCCGATGTTCCGTCGCGGCTGCGGCGCGACCCGGACGAGCTGGCGGTGCTCGCCGAGCACGGGCATCGGGCGCGGATCTACGAACTGCACGGCGACCTGCTGTTCGCGGGCGCCGAGCGGGCCGTGCGGACCATCGAGGAACAGGCGGGCGAACTGGTCGCGCTGGTGGTGGACCTGCGCCGGGTCGGCGAGGTGAGCTCGATCGCGGTGCGCATGCTCGACGAACTGCAGAGCGAACTCGCCGCGACCGGCTGCCAGGTGGCCATCGTCGACCCGGACGGAAAGCTCGGACACCTGGTGTCCAGCCTCGACCCGGCCGACCCGCGTGGGCGGGTGTTCATCGACCGCGACACCGCCACCGAATGGTGCGAGGACATCGTGCTCGCGCGTTACCGCCCCGCCGACGATCCGGTGTGCACCTCGATCGCGCTGGAGGATCATCCGGCGCTGGCCGCGCTCGACCCCGGCGACCGGGCCAGGCTGGCCAAGGATTTCGAGGTCCGCACGATCGCGCGCGGCGAGATCATCGCCGAGCGAGGCAGCGCGCGGTCGGGGCTCTACCTCATCCTGGAGGGCCGGGTGCGGATCAGCTTCACCGGGGCCGACGGACGCGCTCACCGGCTGGTTTCACTGTCGGCGGGCATGTCGTTCGGTGAGATTCCGATGTTGGTCGGCAGCCCGTTCGTCAACGAGGCGCGGGCCGAATCCGGGGTGCGGGTCGCGGTATTGCGCCCGGCGCGGTTCGACCGACTCACCGAGCGGGCGCCGGAGCTGAAACTCGCGCTGCTGGAACGGCTCGCGGCCGGGGCGTACGCGCAGATGGACGCGGCGGTGCGCGCGATCGCGGTGCGCGGCGGGGACTATTGAACGGGTTCGCTCGTTGGCAGGGCAACGACAGTAGGAGGCCACCTTGGGCAAGAAGCACGAATCCGACCGCGCGACGGTCACCACGTTCGGGCACGGTTCGGTGCGTGCCACCCCTGATCTGATGCGGGTGACGATCTCCGTCGAATGCCGGGCAAGCAAGGTCGCGGCGGCCTACAGCCAGGCGGGTGAGCGGGTCGCGGCCGTCACCCGCTCCCTGCGCGAGAACGGCGTCGGTTCGGCCGATATCGCGACGAGCGGACTATCGGTGCACACCGAAACCGTCTGGACCGAGGGCCAGGGCAACCGGATCACCGGCTACCTCGCGTCAACGGATCTGACCGTCGTGCTGCGCGAAATCGGTGAGGACGCCGAACCAGGACCCGCCGCCGTCATCGCCGACTGTGTCGAGGCGGGCGGCGACGATGTCCGGCTCGGCGGGCTGACCTTGACCTTCGCCGATCAGGCCGGGCTGCTGGCCCAGGCGCGCGACGCGGCATGGGACGATGCGCTCGCCAAGGCCGCCCAATACGCCGAACGGGCGCGGCGGGCACTGGGATCGGTGCTGGAGATCACCGAAAATACCGCGTCCGCACCGGTTTTCGCGCCGAAGACACAGGTGCGGGCGATGTCGCTCGCCGAAGGGTACGGCGCGGCGCCGGTTCCGGTGGAACTGGGCGAGAGCGAGATCTCCGCGACGGTCCGCGCCACCTGGCTGCTCGACTGACGACGCGTCAGCCGAGACCCTGTACCAGGAAGGCCACCGAATCCGCGCCCGCGTAGCGGTCTTTCACGATCTCCTGGTATTCGGGTGACTCCGCCCATTGCCGGAAAGACGGTTCGTCCGGGAAAGACATGATCACCACCTTTTCCCGGTCGGACGTGCCCTCGACCACCTTCGGCGCCTCGTCGGCGGCCAGCAGAGTTCCGTCGAATTTCCCGAATACGTCCATGAATCGCTCGACGTAGCGGTCGTAGCGAGCGCGGTCGGTGAACTTCAATTGCACTACGGCATATACGGTCATAACTGATTCAAGCACCGTGTGGCGGGTCAGATCTCGCTCACCGCGAGCCGCAGGCCGAGCGCGATGAGGATCGTTCCGGTGACGCCCTCCAGCCACTGCCGCACCCGGGTCCGGTTGAAGAAGTTGCGCGCGCGGCCGACGAAGGTGGCGAGCAGGGTGAACCAGGTGGCGTCGATCACCATGTGCAGCAACCCGAGCAGCACCGTGGTGAGTAGGATATTGCTGCCCGCCGAGACGAACTGCGGATAGAACGCGAACGCCCACACCGCCAATTTCGGATTGGCCAGGTTCGTCAGCAGTCCGATCGATCCCGCCCGCCACTTGGTGGCCCGCACCGCCTGTTCGTCGACCTCCTCCGTCGCGACCGGCCGCCGGATCGCCCGCCACGCCTGCACGCCGAGCCCGATCAGCACCACCGCCCCGACCACCCGGATCACCAGGAACGCCACATCGCTCGCCGCCACCAGCACGGAAACCCCGAGCGCGGAGGCCAACGCCCAGAACAGGATCCCGATTTCCATCCCGCCGATGATCGGCAGTGCCGCCCGGGTGCCACCGAGTGCGCTGCGCCGGATCATCAGCGCGGTCGTCGGGCCCGGCACCATCGCACCGATGAATACCGTTACCGCGAACCCACCAATCATCGACCAAGTCACCGCAAGAGCATCGCATGCGGGCCACGGCGACCGCACGGCATCGATTGCGGGGTGGCCTCTACCGGGCTCAGCCCCGGACGGATCCGTCCATCGGCGCGGATACGGCGGGCAACTGCATCACCGGCGCGGCCGGGTCGGTCGGCCGCGGCGCCCGCAACTGCAGCAGCACCACGATGAGCGCCAGCGCCGCGGCGGCACCGGCCACCTGACGCAGCACCGAAAGCCACCATCGGGCGCGTCCCTGCCACGCCCACTGCCCAACCGATTCGACCATGCCACCCTCTACCCGCGCCTGATGCCGTTGCCGATAAAATCGGTTGACACCGGCGGGTTCGTTACACCTGATCTTGCCGGCGGTGCTCAGCGCGTCAGCGTTCGAGCAGCGCGATGCATTCGACATGGTGGGTGGCCGGGAAGGCGTCGAAGGCGCGCAGTTCGGTCAGGTGATATCCGGCCGTCAGATAGAGGTGCAGATCACGGGCGAACGATGCCGGATCGCAACCGATGTGAATGATGCGGCGCGGTGCGCCGTCGGTCACCGCGGCGATCACATCCTTGCCCGCACCGGCGCGCGGCGGGTCGAGCACGACGACATCCGGTGTCGCACCGGACTGTTCGCGCACCCAGCGCTCCACCCGCTGCGCCCGCAGATCCAGCCAGGGCAGGTCGCGCAGGGCGGCATGGCCGTCGGCGACCGCGGGCCGCGCCGATTCGACCGCACGCACCGCACCGGTGGGCCCGACGATCTCGGCCATCCGAGCCGCGAAAACCCCTGCGCCGCTGTACAAATCCCAGGCCACATCACCCGGCCGCAGCCCGGACCACTCCGCCACCACATCCGAATAGCATTGCGCCGCACCGCGATGCGCCTGCCAGAACCCGGTAGCCGACAACTCCCACCGACGCCCCGCCACATACTCCACGGCCCGCCCGGTGCCGATGACCACCCATTCGTCCCGCGCCGCATGCGTCGCCGCCCGCCGCGCCGCCGCACTGCGCCGCCGCTCGTCACCGGATCGGCCCACCGAATCCGCCGCACGCCAAGGCTTTCCACCAGCGGCCGGATTTGATGAATCGTCCGCACGGCGACCACGCCGTCGCGAACCGTCTCCGGACGAACGGTCGTCACCACGACCGCGCCGTTCGTCGCCGCCTCTCCCTCGCCGTCCGCTCGCGCCGGGCAGATCCCACGGGGATCCGTTGGCCCACCGGTCATTTCCGGTGTCGTCGTCATCCGGTCGCGAAGACTCGACCGAACCGGGTCCGGGCGCACCCGACAGCCCGTCATTCCCGCGCCCGCGATGTTCGGGCGGCTCGGCCGACGCCGGGCGGTCACGCTTTCGGCGCGGCTCCCGTTGATTTCCGGGGCGGTCGTTGCGGTTTCGTTGCGCCGCAAGAGTTTCCGATGAGTTCGCCGCCGCGGGCGCGAGCTCGACGACGTGCCGCACCCCGTCACCGTCGAGGGCGAGCACCAAATCCGCTCCGGGCGTCCAGGTTCGGTCGGCGATGCCGTCCAGCATCCCCGGAACCGGTTGTGGGCAGCGCAGATCCGGCAGGATATCGGTGCTGCGATAGCGGTGCACGCCCGCCCGGCCCGCATCGTCGACGACCAGACGCACCCTGGTGCGCCAGCCGCCGACGGCATCGCCTGCGCCGGTTATCGGCTCCACCACCACTTCTCGCTCGATGCCCGCGAGCCTGCGCAGCTGTTCGGCGACCACCGCCGCCTTCAGCCCGCGTTGCGCCGCGGGTGTCGCGTGGGCGAAATCGCAGCACCCCGCGCCGCCGGGCCCGGACACCGGGCAGGTGGCCGGCACCCGTTCGGCGGCGGCCTCCAGGATCTCGATCGCGTCGGCGCGGCAGAAGGATCCGCCGCGATCCTCGGTCACCAGCACCCGCACCAGTTCGCCGGGCAGCGCGTGCCGGACGAACACCACCCGGCCGTCGTGCCTGGCGACGCAGAAACCGCCGTGCCCCGGCGGGCCGACCCGCACCTCGAAGGCGGCGCCCAACCAGTCGGTCGGGCCTGACCTCATGTGCGGTCCTCGAATCCGCGCCGCACCGATCCCGGGGCGTTCACCGCGCGCGGCGTCCTGGCTCGGGCCGACGAACTCAACTGCCACGGCACGCTGGTCACCATCACACCGGGCTCGAACAGCAGCCGCCCCTTGAGCCGCAGCGCACTCTGGTTGTGCAGCACCTGTTCCCACCAGTGCCCGACCACGTATTCGGGGATGAATACGGTCACCACATCGCGCGGTGAATCCTTGCGCACCCGCTTCACGTATTCCAGTACCGGCTTGGTGATTTCGCGGTAAGGCGATTCGATCACCTTGAGCGGCACCGTGATATCGCTGCGCTCCCACTCCCGCACCAGCTTCCTGGTGTCGGCGTCGTCCACGTTGACCGTCACGGCCTCCAGCGCATCGGGCCGGGTGGCGCGGGCGTACGCGAGCGCACGGCGGGTGGGCAGGTGCAGTTTGGAGACCAGCACGATCGCATGTGAGCGGCTGGGCAGCACACCGTCCCATTCCTGCTCGTCCAGCTCGCGCGACACCGAATCGTAGTGCCGGTGAATCATTTTCATGATGACGAAGATCGTCACCATGGTGAAGATGGCGATGTAGGCGCCCGCGAAGAACTTGGTGACCAGCACGATGACGAGCACCGCGCCGGTGGCGGTGAGCCCGACCCCGTTGATCACCCGGGAGCGGATCATCCGCGCCCGCTGCGCGGGATCGGTTTCGGTGCGCAGCAATCGGGTCCAGTGCCGCAGCATGCCGGTCTGGCTCAGCACGAACGAGACGAACACACCGACGATGTAGAGCTGGATGAGCTTGGTCACCTCGGCCCCGAACAGCACGACGAATGCGATGGCCGCGCCGGACAGGAACAGGATCCCGTTGCTGAAGGCGAGCCGGTCGCCGCGGGTGTGCAGCTGCCGGGGCAGGTAGCGATCCTGCGCGAGAATCGAACCGAGCACCGGGAATCCGTTGAACGCGGTGTTGGCGGCGAGTACCAGGATGAGCGCGGTGACCGTGGTGATGAAGAAGAATCCGGCCGGGAATCCGTGGAACACCGTCTCGGCGAGCTGCGCGATCAGCGTCTTCTGCTCATAGCCCGCGGGCGCGCCGGTCAGGTCGGAGTTGTTGTGCGCGTAGACGACTCCGATCTTGCGCGCCAGCACGATGATGCCCATCAACAGGGTGACGGCGATGCTGCCGAGCAGCAGCAGGGTGGTCGCGGCGTTGCGCGACTTGGGTTTACGGAATGCGGGCACGCCGTTGCTGATCGCCTCGACACCGGTGAGCGCGGCGCAGCCGGAGGAGAACGCCCGCGCGATCAGGAAGACGAAGGCCAGCCCGTACACGTTCTCGTCCGCGGACTTCAATCCGAAACCCGCCGATTCGGCGCGTAATTCGTCGCCGAGCACGAAGATCCGGAACAGCCCCCAGCCGAGCATGATGAACATGCCGACGATGAACGCGTAGGTGGGAATCGCGAACGCGGTGCCGGATTCGCGGACGCCGCGCAGGTTCATCGCGGTCAGCACCAGGATCGCCACCACCGCGAACAGCACCTTGTGGGTGGCGACGAACGGGATCGCGGAACCGATATTCGATGCGGCCGAGGAGATCGACACCGCCACGGTGAGCACATAGTCGACCAGCAGCGCACTGCCGACGGTCAGCCCGGCGTTCGGCCCGAGGTTGGTGGTGGCCACCTCGTAATCGCCGCCGCCGGACGGGTAGGCGTGCACGTTCTGCCGGTAGCTGGCCACCACCACCGCCATGACGAACGCCACCGCCAGCCCGACCCACGGCGCGTAGACGTAGGCGGAGAGTCCGGCGGCGGAGAGCACCAGGAAGATCTCTTCCGGCGCGTACGCGACCGACGACATGGCGTCCGAGGCGAACACCGGCAGCGCGATCCGCTTCGGTAGCAGCGTGTGCCCCAGGGAGTCACTGCGGAAGGGCCGCCCGAGGAGCATGCGCTTGGCGGCGGTCGTCAACTTCGACACTGGAGGTAGCTTAGCGGCGTTCGGTCCGAGGGCGCGGCCAGCCTGTTTCGTCGCGCCTGGGAGGGGAACATGGGCGGTGGTGAGAGTTGACCGGTACCGTGCTGCCGGAAGACAACCAGACCGAACGCCATGTTCCAGGAGCGAGGTTCCACGGTGTACGTAGTGATCATGGGGTGCGGCCGCGTCGGCTCATCCCTCGCGCGCGCCCTGGTCCGGGTGGGTCACGAGGTCACCGTGATCGACAAGGACCCGGCCGCATTCCTGCGCCTCGGCCAGGATTTTCCGGGCGGGCAGGTGACCGGCGTCGGCTTCGACCGGGATGTGCTGACCCGGGCCGGCATCGAACGCGCCGACGCCTTCGCCGCGGTGTCGTCCGGCGACAATTCGAACATCATCTCCGCGCGGGTGGCGCGGGAGATGTTCGGCGTCGAGAAGGTGGTTGCCCGCATCTACGACGCCAAACGCGCCGCCGTGTACGAGCGCCTCGGCATTCCGACCATCGCGACCGTGCCGTGGACCACAGACCGGTTCCTGCGCACGCTCATCGGCGATACCAGCACCACCACCTGGCGCGACCCCACCGGCACGGTCGCGGTCACCCAGCTGCCCCTGCACGAGGACTGGTACGGGCGTACCGTCCGGGATCTCGAGCAGGCCATCGGCGCCCGGGTGGCCTTCGTGATCCGGTTCGGCCAGGGCCTGCTGCCGGACGGCAAGACCATCGTCCAGGCCGACGACACCGTCTACGTGGCCGCCACCTCCGGCAGCGTCGGCGAGGCCGTCGCGCTGGCGGGCAAGCCACCCGTGAGCGAGGACTGAATATGAAAGTGGCCATCGCCGGAGCCGGCGCAGTCGGCCGATCGATCGCGCGGGAACTGCTGCGCGGCGGACACGAGGTGATGCTGCTGGAACGGCAGCTCGACCACATCGAACCCGAAGCCATCCCCGACGCGGTGTGGGTGCACGCCGACGCCTGCGAACTCGCGCTGCTGGAGGAGGCGGGCCTGGAAACCTACGAGGTCGTCATCGCCGCCACCGGCGACGACAAGGCCAACGTCGTGCACAGCCTGCTGGCCAAAACCGAATTCGGCGTGCGCCGCGTGGTGGCCAGGGTGAACGATCCGCGCAACGAATGGCTCTTCGACGCCTCCTGGGGCGTCGACGTCGCCGTCTCCACCCCGCGTCTGCTCGCCTCCCTGGTCGAAGAGGCCGTCTCGGTGGGCGATCTGATCCATCTGATGACGCTGCGGCAGGGCCAGGCGAATCTGGTGGAGTTGACGCTGCCCGCCGATACGGCGTTGGCGGGCAAGCCCGTTCGCGCGCTCACCCTGCCGCGCGACACCGCACTCGTCACCATCCTGCGCGGCGGGCGGGTGATCGTGCCGCAGCCCGACGACCCGTTCGAGGGCGAGGACGAGCTGCTGTTCGTCACCGCCCAGGAGGCCGAGGAGGAGCTGCGCGCCGCGCTGGCCGGTCAAGGGCTCAAAACATAACACCCCGATACGTTTTGAGCGTTACGACGCGGCCCTGAGCTCCGCGCGCAGCTTGTTCAGCGCACGGTGCTGCATCACCCGGACGACGCCGGGGCTGGTGCCGATGGCCTCGGCGGTCTGCGCCGCGGTCCAGCCGAGCACGATCCGCATCACCAGCACCTCGCGGTGCGCCGGCGCCAGCACCTTCATCAATTCCCTTGTGGCGATGCGGCGTTCGTCGGCCAGCGCCCACTCCTCCGGACCCGGCGCGCTGGATGCCGCATCCGGCACGTCGGCGGTCGGGTACATCGGGTGCAGCTGGGCCCGGCGGAACGCGTCGGCCACCTTGTTGGCCGCGATCCCGTACACGAACGCCAGGAACGATTTGCCCTGATCGCGGTAGCGCGGGATGGCGTTCACCGTGGCGAGCAGGATCTCCTGCACCACATCGTCGGCGGTCACGTGCAGATGTGAGGTATTGCCGAGGCGGGCACCGCAATAGCGGCGCACCAGCGGATGCACGATCCGGATGATCTCGGTGATGGCGCGGCGGTCGCCCGCCGCGGCCGGGCCGATCAGCTTGTCCAGCTCGGCCGAGACCCGCTTGCTCTCCGAGTGCGCGGGATTGGGGTTCTTCTGCGACAGTGCCGCAGGGGAGTGCTCGGTTGCCACGTCCGAGTTCCTTTCCGATCGTTGCGTTTCTGGCCTCGCAAACGATCGTCATATGAACCCGGCTCACCAACCAGACACCCCAGGGTGGGTAGTCCCCCACCTCCCTGGGTGAGTCTTGCACCCTGGTGGATTCGTCCTTGCCGCAGCGGAGATTTCGCGGCCGAGAATTTCAGGCGGCGGCGGTGCTCGCGGGCAGATGGCCGGCCCGGCGGACCGCCCAGATGGTGACGGCGAGAGCGACCGCGGTCAACGGCCAGCCCATGCCGATGCGCGCGACGGCCAGCCAGCCCGTCTTATCGGTGTCGTAGAGCTGGGACTGCACGAGGTAGCGGGCGCCGAAGACGACCACCCAGGTGACCGTGGCCAGATCGTAGAGCCGAACCACCCGCCGGTCCGAACGCCACGCGTTGCCGTGGCCGTTCAACACACCCCAGATGACGCCGGCCAACGGCCAGCGCACCAGGATCGATATCAGGAAGACACCGCCGTACACCAGGCTGGTGTAGATGCCGAACAGGAAGAAGCCCTTGGCCTCCCCCATCCGGTAGGCGATGAACGCGCACACACCGACGCCGAGGAATCCGGAGATCGCGGGCTGAATCGGGCTGCGCCGCACCAACCGCCACACCAGCACCGCCGCGGCGACGCCGAGCGCCGACCAGATCGCCGCGGCCAAACCCCAGAACGAATTCACCGGAACGAATGCGAGTACCGGCAGCGTCGAGTAGATCAGGCCGCTGAACCCGCCGAGCTGCTCCAGCAGCGTCTGCTCGGCCTCGTCGTCGGGTTCGTCCTCGACAACCGCGTCCAGCGCTTCACTCAACGTGCCGTCCACCGCCGCAACGAGCTCCGGGTCGGCCGTCCGGAAGTCGGGATGCTGCGTCGCGCGCAGATCCGCGCCGTTGTCCTCGCTCGATGGCATATGTCAGCTGTTCCCGCGCAATTCGTAGTAGGGGTTGTAGATCACTTTGCGGCCGTCGCGTTCGCCGACCCGGCCACGGACCATGATGCGGCGGCCCGGCTCGATTCCGGGAATCCGGCGGCGTCCGATCCACACCAGGGTGATGGCATCGGTGCCGTCGAAGAATTCCGCCTGCAGGCTCGCACCCGCCGACTTGGGACACGCCTCGACACTGCGCAGCCTACCCAGCATCGTCACTTCGGCGCCGCGCTGACACTCCGACGCCCGGCACGCTCCCGACGCATCGACCGTCTCGGCCAGTTCCTCGGCGTCCAACCGATCGATATCCTCGGTCAGTCTGCGGCCCAGACGGCGGAAATAACCTAGGGCTGCGGATGGCATTTCACGCTCTCCTGCTAGAGCAGACGGCGTGGGTCACACGCCGTCGTGGTTCCGAAGTGACGACCAGTTCGCTGGTCGCACACCGCCACTGTAGATGGGCAGTGGCACCCCCGCTACGCTCGGTCCGATGTTCGTCTCCCCACATACTGACCCGGATACCCCCGGCCATACCCCGGTAATCCTCGCGTTGCCGGGCACCGGATCGGACGCCGACTTCGCCCGGCGCGCCTTCGAACCGGCCTGCACCGCACGGGGATTCGAACTCGTCGCGGTCGAACCGGATCCGCGCGCCGTGGTTGCCAGCTGCCGCGCCGCCATCGAGGCCGCCGCCCGCACCGGCCCCGTCCTGGTGACCGGAATCTCGCTGGGCGCCGCCATCGCCGTCGAATGGGCCGCCGAGCACCCTGAACAGACGATAGGGGTCGTCGCCGCGCTACCGGGCTGGACCGGCCCGGACACCGCGGCCTGCCCCGCCGCCCTGAGCGCCGCCGTCACGGCCGAACAGCTGCGCGCCGACGGTCTGGACGCGGTGACCGAGCGCATGCGGGCCAGCAGTCCCCGTTGGCTGGCGGACGCGCTCACCCAATCTTGGCGCGCGCAGTGGCCCGACCTGCCGCAGGCGCTGGAGGAGGCGGCCTCGTACAAGTGGCCGGAGCCCGAACTCCTGCGTGGACTGTCGACGCCGGTGTCGATCGTCACCGCGGTCGACGATCCGGTGCACCCCCTCGGGGTCGCCGAGGAATGGGCGGCGCTCGTGCCGCGGTCGGAGATCCACCGAATCACCCTGGACGAGTTGGGAACCGATCCGGCGGTTCTCGGGCACCGAGGTCTCGCTTCCTTCGCCGAAATCCTTTGGGGGTAAAGGGTTTCGGGGTGTTGCCGCCGGAGTGATCGGTACGTTCGGGTGTGTGGTTGCGCCGCTACGACGACGGAATCGCCCCAGGTGGGCGCGGGGTGCGTTGGCATCCGGGGGTGCCGGTTTTGCCACCATGATGACGCCGCACCCAGTCTTTAAGGTGCACACCCCGTACGTCGTGTGTTCGGTTCGAAGACGGGGTGCGGCACGAAATACCTATGGATACAAAGGCGAACGGGTGCGACGGCGGGGCGGGTGATGGTTCCCGTTCGAGTTCCGCCCGGAACCGCCTCCGCCCCCGGAACCGCCTCCGCCCCCGGAACCACCTCCGCCCCGGAACCGCCGCTGCGGCAGGCTAATTCAGCCCGAGCTGCTGCATGGCCGATCCGTCCGCACCGCGGCGCGGGCCCTCGGGCATGCGCGGGACCACCGGCTGGGCGCCGGTTTGGGCGGCGCGCTGCTGCGCCTCGAACTGTGCTTGGGCGGCGAGCACCTGCTGCTGATGTGCCGCGGCCAACTGTTCGGCGAGTTCCTGAGGTAGGACCACCGGCAGCGGGTCGCGGACGGGCAGCGGATCGGTGCCCCGGCGGACCACCGTCTCGCGCAGGATGGCCCGCGCCGCCTGGACCAGCGGGGTGCCGTCGTCGGCCGCGCCGGACGGACCGGCCGCGACCAGTCGCACCATCCAGCGGTATCCGTCGACGCCGATGAAACGCAGATCCGCGCCCTCGGTGATGGCCAGCAGCTCCCGGCCCCACGGACCGGTTTCCACCGCGACCCTGGCGCCGTCGTTGCGCAGCGATTCGGCGAGATCCGCCGCGACCGTGCGCCACTGGCCGGGCGATTTCGGCGCCGCGTAGGCGGCGACGGTGATCCGCCCGTATTCGGTGGCCAGGTGCACCGCCTGCGGTGTGCCGTCCGGGGACATCTCCACCTGCAGTTGCCCGCCCGGCGGCACCGGCAGGATCACCGAACCCAGATCGAGCCGCTGTTCGGCGACCGCGGCGAGCAGTTCGGCGACATCGTCGTAGTCGTAGGGGCCCACCTGCTCGTCGTCCCCGAAATCGCCGGTGACGATCGGGTTTTCGTCGGTGGGCGGGTCGTCGACGTAGTCCGTCGCGGCGTACTCGCCGGATTCGTATTCGTCGTAGTGCTCATCCGCGTCGCGGCGCGACGCCTTCTTTCGCTTACCGAACATTTCCCGTCATGCCTCCTTGCCGGCCACCCGGCCCGCCCCATCGCCCGCGGCGGCCAGGCTCGCATGCCCGCCGCTGGACCCGTAACCGCCTGCTCCCCTTGCGGTCTCGTCGAGCCGCTCGACCTCGACGAAGTCGACCAGCTCCACCCGCTGCACCAGCAGCTGCGCGATCCGGTCGCCCCGGCGCAGCTCGATCGGCGTCCGCGGATCGTGATTGATCAGGCATACCTTTATCTCGCCCCGGTATCCGGCGTCCACCGTGCCCGGGGTGTTCACCACCGAGAGTCCGGCCTTGGCCGCCAGACCCGATCTGGGGTGGATCAGCCCCACCGTGCCCACCGGCAGCGCGACGGCGATACCGGTGCCGACCAGCACCCGCTCCCCCGGCTCGAGGATGACGTCCTCGGTGGTGCACAGGTCGACGCCCGCGTCACCGTGGTGGGCGCGGGTCGGCATCGGGATGCCGGGATCGAGCCGCATAAGCGGAATCGGTGGAAGGTCGCTCACGTTTGTCGAGCCTACGCGTACGGCCTGGGTCGTCGTGACTTAGTGTTGATTCGTGTCGGACCAGCGCAGCGACGTGACGATGGATCAAGAACAGCAAGGCCAGCAGTCGTACCAGGAACGCCAGTGGGTGCCCATCTACTGGTGGCCCGCCGCGCTCGCGTTCATCGGATTGATCACGGCCACAATTCAAATGGGGATCCCCAAAGTCGGTATCTGGGTACCCGTCGTAGCGATGATTCCGTTCGGCGCGTGGGCGCTGATCTGGTTGAGCAGGCACCGGCTCGAGGTCGGCCCCGATGCCACGGGCACGCCGGAGCTGCGCGTCGGTCGCGCGCATCTACCAGTGAACTTCATCGCGCGCGCCGCCGTGGTGGCTCCCACCGCGAAGAGCGCGGCGCTGGGCCGCCAGCTCGACCCCGCCGCGTACGTCCAGCATCGGCCCTGGATCGGGCCGATGGTTCTGCTCGTGCTCGACGACCCGGACGATCCGACCCCGTACTGGCTGGTCAGTACGCGTCGGCCGGACCGGGTCCTCGCCGCGCTCGGATTGCCGAACGCGGGCTGATCTATTCGCACGGTGCGATCGATGCCCCCTCGGTATCGATCCGCCCCGGATCCGCGCGCCGCGGATCGGATTCGACGCCTATGTCCTCAGGCCGCGCAATCCATGCAGATCAGCTGGCCACCGGCATCGCTGGCCAACCTGCTGCGGTGGTGCACGAGGAAGCAGCTGGAACAGGTGAACTCGTCGGCCTGTTTCGGGATCACCCGAACGGTCAGGACTTCCTCGGACAGGTCCGCGCCGGGAAGTTCGAACGACTCCGCGGTATCGGATTCGTCGATATCCACGACGGCGGACTGCGCCTCGTTGCGACGAGCCTTCAGCTCCTCCAGCGAATCTTCCGACACATCGTCGGTTTCCGTGCGCCTAGGTGCGTCATAGTCGGTTGCCATGTCGTCTTCCCCTCGTCCTTACTCCGTATATCCCGGACCGGTCCGAGTAACCTCGACTCCTGCTCGGAATCGATGGACCCGCACCGCCCCGCCGGTGGTGCACATCACACGCACACCGCTCGCCTATCAGGGCGGATCGTGCCGACCCACACCCGATAGCGCTGGGTAAACGCTGGACATGCCCTTCTTGTTCCCGCGACCGAGCACCAATATTCATCTCGATGATTCGATCTGGGCCGCCAGACAATAGCGGACGGCGCGGCAAAAGTCGCAACCAAAACCCGCACGAGTCGAAACTGAGGGGTAATCGACACCATCGCTGGAGCTCGCCGAGACCTTCCGCAACATAATCCGCCCGCCGGCCCGTTTCGCATCGGCCCGCCGTCAACGGAACCGGCGACATTTTCGTAGAGTGTGCTCGTGGTTTCACTGATCACCGAGGGCAGCGCGACCGATCCGAGCGGGCGACCGTTCATCCGCAGACGTCCCGAGACCTGGCTAATCTTCGTCCTGGTGCTCGCGCTGATCTGCGCGATCGTCTGGTTCAAGGCGTTCCTCACGCAGGACACCAGCCACACCGCGATGGCGTGCAACTCGCCGTCCCCGGCCACCGACACGAAATCACCGCAGCCGGCGCCGCTGGGTCAGCGGGTGGGGCAGTCGCGCCTGAAGGATGTGGATCCCGCACCGCTGCTGCAGTCGAAGGTGCGGGTGCTCAACGCCAACAACAAGAGCGGCCAGGCGACGCATATCGCCTCGCTGCTCGGCGACCTGGGTTTCGCGAGCGCGCCCGGAGTGCAAATCGGTAACGATCCGGTCTACGTGAACGGCGACCTGAACTGCACCGGCCAGATCCGGTTCGGCGTGAACGGCCGCCCGGCCGCCGCCTCGGTCCAGCTGGTGGCGCCGTGTGCGGAGCTCATCGAGGACCAGCGCCAGGACGACACCGTCGATCTGGTGCTCGGCTCGGTGTTCGGCGAATCGCTGCGCCCGAACGCCGATGCCGAGGAGGTGCTGCGGTCGCTGAAGAATCCGGCGCCGGGCGGCTCCCCCGCCATCGATTCGAAGCTGCTCGCCGCGGCCAGGCAGGCCCGCTGCTGAGGCGAATCGCCGGGTAGCTCGACTCCATCGTTCTCGGCCCGCGTCGTGATTTCGATCACGACGCGGGCCGAATGTCATTCCAGGACAGCGTGGTTCATGCCGGATAGCGCAATCGAGCTGTCCGGCAAGGCATCCGCCCGATTATGAACCCGAATCGCTTGCGCCCCAACGAGACCGATCTACTCCGGAATCGCCTCGGTGGCGCCGATCCGATCCAGCAGCTTGCCGAGTTCCTCGGCGATGCCCGGCGCGGCGGCGACGACCAGATCCCCGTCCACACCGCCCGCCGTCGCGGGCGGAACCGACAGCCGCGCACCCGCCTCGGCGGCGATCAACGCGCCCGCGCCCCAATCCCACGCGTTGAGGCCGTGTTCGAAGTAGGCGTCCACCCTGCCGGACGCGACGTGGCAGAAATCCAGCGCCGCGGCGCCGAAGCGGCGGATATCGCGAATATGCGGCAGCACGTCGCCGATGAGTTCGGCCTGCCGGGTGCGCCGCTTGGTGGAGTAGGCGAAGCCGGTGGCCACCAACGACATCGACAGCGATGTCACCGGATTGCAGCGCAGCTCCTCGACCGAACCGTCCGTGTCCGTCCGGGTCGAGCCCTGACCGAGCGCCGCGCTGTAGGTGGCCGCGAGCGCGACGTCCACCACCGCGCCCGCGACCGGGCGGCCGCCGCGCATGGCGGCCACCGAGACCGCGTAGCCGGGGATGCCGTAGAGGAAGTTGACCGTGCCGTCGATCGGGTCCACCACCCAGTGCACGACCTCGGTATCGGTCACGTCGATGCTGCCGCCGCCCTCCTCGCCGAGGATCGCGTCGGCGGGGCGGCGCTCGGCGAGCAGCCGCCGGATGAGCTCCTCGGATTCCTTGTCGACGATGGTCACCGGGTCGGTGGGATGGCCCTTGGCCTGGACCGCGTCGTCGGCCCGTGCGCCCGCTGGCCCGAAGACCTCGGGGCGGCGGGCGCGCACGTGCGCGGCGGCGGTTTCGGCGAGTTCGACGGCGATGCGGCGCAGTTCGGCCTCGTCACCACGAAGGATGGCGGAGTCGGTACCGGAGGGTTCGAAAACTTGCGATGAAGGTTGCGGCACGGTCTCCATCGCATCACAGATCCGGTGACCTATGGGGTATGGGTTGCGCATTACTCTTGTCGTGCACGACACAGCGCCGCGTCGGGCACCACCCGCCGAGGGCGCGTGGCCTGGTGCGGTCGCGCACCACACCGGCCAAGCACAGAGAACGAGGGGTTAGTCATGTCCGCTCGGGGGCACGCATTCGGGATCGATATCGGTGGCAGCGGCGTCAAGGGCGCCGCGGTCGATTTGGCCACCGGCGAGTTGCTGCACGAGCGCATCAAGATCGCGACACCGCATCCCTCGACGCCGCAGGCGGTGGCCGATACGGTGGCCAAGGTAGTGGCACAGGCGGATTGGGACGGCCCGGTCGGCATCACCCTGCCGTCGGTGGTGCTCGACGGCATCGTGCAGACCGCGGCGAATATCGACAAGGGATGGGTCGGCACCGACGCGCGCACCCTGTTCGCGAAGGCGCTCGACGGGCGCGAGGTCACCGTGCTCAACGACGCCGACGCGGCCGGGCTGGCCGAGGACCGGTACGGCGCGGCAAAGGATTTCGACGGCCTGGTGCTGCTGCTCACCTTCGGCACCGGCATCGGCTCGGCGCTGCTCTACCACGGCACGCTGGTACCCAATTCCGAACTGGGCCATCTCGAGGTGGGCGGCATGGAGACCGAACATCGGGCCGCCGCCTCGGTGAAGGATCGCGACGGGCTCAGCTACGCGCAGTGGGCCGAGGCGGTGAGCACCGTGCTGATCGGGATCGAGAATCTGTTCTGGCCGAAGGTGTTCGTGGCGGGCGGCGGCATCAGCCGCGACGCCGACCAGTGGATTCCGTTGCTCACCAATCGAACTCCGGTGATCCCGGCCTTCCTGCGGAATACCGCGGGGATCGTCGGCGCCGCGATGGCCATCGACCAGGGCATCTCCCCCTAGGCCCGGCATCGTAAGAGGGCAGCGCGTTTCCACCACGAACTGCGACAACGGGGCATCGTGCCTAGGTAGGCTGGTTGGATCGTTACAATGGAACGTGCCCGGCCCGTTCGCGAGCGAAGCGAGTGAACCAAAAGGCACAGTGCCGCTCGGCTGAGGACGAAGTCGTCAGCCGGTGAAACCCCAGCCGGCTTTCGCCGGTGAAACCCGACAGAACCCGCTCCGCCGGAACTTTTACTCTGGCGTGACGCCGCACGAGACCGTCACGAAAGGGCGTACGTGGTAGCCACGAATACCCGTCAGACCGCCGACTCGGCCGAGGCCGACTCCGCAGATGTAACCGCACAACGGCCGGTCCGTAAGGCTGCCGCGAAGAAGGCCGCTCCGGCGAAGAAGGCCGCCGCCAAGAAGGCAGCCCCCGCCAAGAAGGCCGCCGCGAAGAAAGCCGCCCCTGCCAAGAAGGCCGCCGCCAAGAAGGCGACCTCCGCCGAGGGCGAGCCCGGGATCGACGAGAATCTCGAGGACGACAATCTCGATCTCGAGGATCTCGACGATCTCGAGGTCTCCGAGGACGATCTCGCCGAGGATCTGGTCGACGACGCCGCCGAGGAGGTCGCCGAGGAGGAGGCGGAGTCCGAGGAGGCCGACGAGCCGTCGGCCGCGGATAAGGCCTCCGGCGATTTCGTCTGGGACGAAGAGGAATCCGAGGCGCTGCGGCAGGCCCGCAAGGACGCCGAACTCACCGCCTCGGCCGACTCGGTGCGCGCCTACCTCAAGCAGATCGGTAAGGTCGCGCTGCTCAACGCCGAGGAGGAGGTCGAACTCGCCAAGCGGATCGAGGCCGGTCTCTACGCGGCGGAGAAGGTGCGCGAGCTCACCGAGGGCGGCGACAAGCTGCCCGTCGCGCAGCGCCGTGACTTCAACTGGATCATCCGCGACGGCAACCGCGCGAAGAACCATCTGCTGGAAGCGAACCTGCGCCTTGTGGTTTCGCTGGCCAAGCGGTACACGGGCCGCGGCATGGCGTTCCTCGATCTGATCCAGGAGGGCAACCTGGGTCTGATCCGCGCGGTGGAGAAGTTCGACTACACCAAGGGTTACAAGTTCTCCACGTACGCCACCTGGTGGATCCGGCAGGCCATCACCCGCGCCATGGCCGACCAGGCCCGCACCATTCGTATCCCGGTGCACATGGTCGAGGTCATCAACAAGCTCGGCCGCATCCAGCGCGAGCTGCTCCAGGATCTGGGCCGCGAGCCCACCCCGGAGGAGCTGGCCAAGGAAATGGATATCACGCCGGAGAAGGTGCTGGAGATCCAGCAGTACGCGCGTGAGCCCATCTCGCTGGATCAGACCATCGGCGACGAGGGCGACAGCCAGCTCGGCGATTTCATCGAGGACTCCGAGGCGGTCGTCGCGGTGGACGCGGTGAGCTTCACGCTGCTGCAGGATCAGCTGCAGTCGGTGTTGGAGACGCTGTCCGAGCGCGAGGCAGGCGTCGTCCGGCTGCGCTTCGGCCTGACCGACGGCCAGCCGCGCACCCTCGACGAGATCGGCCAGGTGTACGGGGTCACCCGCGAACGCATCCGGCAGATCGAGTCGAAGACGATGAGCAAACTGCGTCATCCGAGCCGGTCCCAGGTGCTGCGGGACTACCTGGATTAGCCGCAACTGGTTCAACATTTGAGCACCCGGCCGACGAAAGTTGGCCGGGTGCACTACATTTCGGGGCCTTCATCGCGAAACTCCAAGCGCGACACGCGGACTGGGGTGCGTACCCCGGCGTACTGACGTATGGTCTGAATCGTTTTTATTTCTCACGCCGCACCCCGGTTCGGCAATGGGGGCTTAGGTGCTCGACGTATATCACTTCACTTACGGCTGGCTCACGCCGGTGCTCGCTTACACGATGTCCGTCACCGGATCGCTGCTCGGCCTGCAGTGCGCGGCCCGCGCCCGCTCCGACGAGGGACGGGTCGGCTGGCTCGTCGGCGCCGCCATCGCCATCGGCGGAACCGGTATCTGGGTCATGCATTTCATCGCGATGCTCGGCTTCACCATCCGCGGCTCGGAGATCCGGTACAACGTGCCGCTCACCCTGTTGAGCGCGCTCACCGCGATCATCGTCGTCGGCATCGGGCTGTTCCTGGTGAACAAGCCCGAACCCACCTGGGTCAGCCTGCTGGCCGGTGGCGCCATCACCGGCCTCGGCGTCGCGGGCATGCACTACACCGGCATGTACGCCATGCAGACTGATGCGATGCTGCACTACGACAGCACGATCGTCGGCCTCTCGGTGCTGATCGCGGTCGTCGCGGCCACCGTCGCGCTCTGGTTCACGTTGCGGGTCAAGGGTTTTCTGTCGACCGTGGCCGCGGCGCTGATCATGGGCGTCGCGGTGACGGGGATGCACTACACGGGGATGGCCTCGATCAGCGCGCGGCGGGCCGACCATGTCCTGCCGCCGAGCGGCTCCGGCGCGATGGAGGTGCTCGCACCGATCATCGTGGCCTTCAGCATGATCACCATCCTGTTGCTGATCAGCGTCGGGCTGACCGAGATCGAGAGCAGTATGGATCTGCCGCCGCTGAAGTTCTCCCGCCGTTCCGAACCGGCCCGGCGCGCCGCCGAACCGGAACAGCCGTCCGCCGAACCCTCGTGGCGGGACGCGCCGGTGCCGGTCAACGCCGCCGTTCATCCGGACGACGACATCGAACAGCACCGGCCGTATGCCTCGCGACCGCGGCGGTACACCGCTCCCCCGGCGCGGCGGCCCGCCGACCGATCCTGGACCGAGTCGACCACCACGGGCAGTTGGCCGATCAATTCGGGAGCACGCCACTAGACGAGTAAGTCCGAACTAGGAGTGGGCGCGGCGGACGGTTTTGATAGCAACGATTTAGTTACGGCTGTAATGGAGTGCGGATAACTGCGATAGAGCAGCATAGTTATCAATACCGCACCGAAAGTAGGTGCAGCCATGCGGTATTTCAGCAAACTCACAGTCGCGGCGCTCGCCGCCACGCCCCTGACCCTCGCCGTGCCGGCCTCGGTGACGGCTCAGGTTCCACAGGTGGACATGCAATGCCAGGCTCAGTTCCAGGTCAACTTCGATCGCCCACTGTTCGGTGGGGAGCTGGGGGTCGGGACGACGGCCAGCGCCGGCCTCGTCAGCTGTACGTCACCCGATGGCAAATACACGGATATTCTGTCGGGAACCGTCAAAGACTCCGTCGGAACCGTCGATGTGGCCCCGGGGCCGAATCCGTGTGCTCTAGTGTTGACCGTCACCGCCAAGAACGCCTTGGTCACCTGGCTGACCAGCGGCGGGGGTACCACGACCGGCAGGTTCGACTACACGCTCAACACCAACCCGGCCAACCCTGCCCCGCTTGGAGTCACTGCCAAGTTCGTCAGCGGCGTCCCCGCCCCGGATACCTCGCACGTCGTGTCGCTGGTGACATCGCCCAACCCCGATTGCGCCAGCAACGGCCTGAAGTGGATCCAGTCGGACCTCACCGAGGACGTGTTCACGAACCCGTAATCCAGGAGGTGTTCGATCCCCTCGCGCTCGGCGGCCACGGCGTCATCGACCTCGAGCATGGCCGAAAGCACCTCGCGTTCACCGAGTTTCGGGACGTACCACACGGTACCGGGGTCGAGTCCACGATCCAGCAATCATCCAGCCAGAAGTCGCTGGAGCGGGCCAGCATCCGGATGACCCGCTTGACCAGACCGAGAGCCGCACGAAGTCGCTTGTTGTAGCCGGATTGCTGTGGTAGGTACGGAAACATCTCGGCCAGGTGCTTGCCGGCGTATCGCAGGACTTCGGACTTACTCGTCTAGGCCCTGTGTCCTGGCGACACGCGGACCGGCCGGTCGACATCCGGGCATACGCTGAGCAAACTGGCTGGAGTGCATCAGTTGGCGTTGCTCTTCGTCGTCCTGCTGGCCACCATCCTGGCGCAGCCACTCGGCAAACGCACCGGGCTCGCGCCCGCGGTGCTGATGACCGCGTTCGGCTGTGTGCTCGCGCTGATCCCGGCCGTACCGGATATCCGGATCGAGCCGAAACTGATACTGCCCTTGGTATTGCCGCCGCTGCTCTACGCCTCGGCGCGGCGCACCTCGTGGCGGCAGTTCGCGGAGAACTGGGGCGCGATCTCGCTGCGCGCCGTCGGACTGGTGCTGGCCACCGCGGCGGGAGTCGGGATCGCCTTCCACGCCGGGGTGCCGACGGTTCCGGTGGCCGCCGCCGTCGCGCTCGGCGCGCTCGTCGCCCCGCCCGATCCGGTGGCGGTCACCGCGCTCGCCGGCCGACTCGGCCTGCCGCGACGGCTGGTCTCGGTGCTGGAGGGCGAGGGCCTGTTCAACGACGTCACGGCGATCGTCATCTACACCATCGCGATCGAGGTGGTGGTCACCGGGAAATTCTCCGTGGCGGGCGCGGTCTGGGATTTCCTGGTGTCGGCGGTGGTCGCCGTCGTGGTCGGGCTGGTACTCGGCTGGACCGGAAGCAGGCTCATGGCGCGGCTGTCGGAGGCCACCTGGCAGGTGGCGCTCGGGCTGCTGCTGCCCTTCGCCGCGTACGGCATCGCCGAGGCGTTCGGCGGCTCCGCGGTGCTTTCGGTGCTCGTGTGCGCGCTGTATTTGACCGATGCCGCAACGGATTTCAGCGACAGCGATTACCGGCTGGTCGGCGACTCGTTCTGGGAGATCACCGAAATGCTGGTCACCGGTTTCGCATTCGGCCTCATCGGGCTGGAGCTGAGCACGGTGCTGCGCGACGCCGGACCGGATTGGCCGCGCTTCCTCGGCTCCGCCGGGCTCGTCATCGCGGTCGTGGTGCTGCTGCGGCTGGCCTGGCTGCTCGCCACCTGGGCCATCTTCCGAACCGCTTGGCGCAGAAGGGAAGCCGACGAACCCTACACCTGGCGGGAGACCGTCGTCACCTGGTGGGCCGGGATGCGCGGGGTGGCCACCGTCGCGCTCGCGCTGGCCGTCCCGTTCAGCACCGATGCCGGTGCGCCGTTTCCGCGCCGCAGCGAAATCCTCTTCTGCGCCTTCGCCGTCGTGCTGTTCACCCTGCTCGTCCAGGGCACGACGCTGCCCGCGGTGGTGCGGATCACCGGTGTGCACGCCGACACCGAGGCCGAGCGAGAACTGGAGCGGCGCTTGTGGAATCGCGTACTCGGCGCCGAACTGGACCGGCTCAAGGAGATCGCCGCCGCCGAGCGGCTGCCCGACGAGGTCTACGAACGCCTGCGCGACGGCTTCGAACGCAGGCTCGCCCAAGCCGATCCCGGCGCCGCCGACTCCAACGCCAAACTCAATACCGAGCGCACCCTGCGCTTCACCAAGCGGATGCGCGCCATCACGAACGATGTACTCGAGGCCGGACGCACCGAGGCGCTGACGGCCCGGCGGGAGCCCGGTGTCCCACCGGATGTGGTCGACCGGGTCATGCGCCGCCTCGACCTGCGTGCGGGCGGCGGCATGCCGTGACTCGCGAGACATGAATCCTGTTGGGCCGCAGTAGATCCGGTGGTATCAGGTGGCATCGCTGACGCAGTATCCCCACGGGCCGATCGCGAGCCGGAAGGTCAGCGCCTGGCGGTACCTGGAGCCGACCGGAACCGTGATGTTCCAACCACCGTGGTCCGCGTCCAGCACGGTCGACTTGCCTTCGTCGAATGCGTCGGCGCCGGTGACCTTTCCGGGATTGTCGGCCAATGGTGAACCGGAGCAGACGAGCGGGTATTTGTCCTCGGTGTCGTCCCGGTTCACCGGTGACGCGGTCCTACGACCGAGGTAGCGGTGCAGCGCGTAGCGGGCGTCGATCGAGTCCAGTTCGCGGAGGGGTCCCGCGCTCACCCACGGACACGCGTAACCAGAGGCGATTTCGTCGCGGTAGAGGTGAACGGTCCTGGTCGGGCCTTCCCAAGTGACCTTGAACTGCTTGTCGCGGCCGGGTTGCGCCAGTGCCGCGAGGATTCCATCCTTGTCGCCGTACATCTCCCGGGCGTGCGATGGTTCGATGGTCCAGCAGTTGCGGATCAGCCGGTCGAAATCACCGCCGACGAGATCGCGAGCCCACGGCTGGATCGCCTGCGCCGCAGCCGGATTGCCGGGCACCGCACCGACCGGCACGGTGGCCTGCGGCGCGCCCTGCGCGGCCGAATCCGGCTGCGGCAGAGACGATTCTGTGGTCCGGTTGTCGCCGCAGGCGGTCAGCAGCGCACAAGTCGCCAGCGCGAGGAATCCGGCTGCTCGAATGTTGTTCATGGACCGAAGTTAGCCGCGAAATGCCCTGCACCACAGGACGATACAATTCAGGACGACACAATTGGGGCCAAAGTAATCCTGAGATCGATCGGCTGATCGAATACCGGATCAGGCGGCGAGATCCTTGATGCAGTAACCGTCCTGGCTCACGGTCAGCGCGAAGGTGATCGTCTGCGCCGCGCCCGCCGCATCGGTCACCGGAACGGTCACCGCGACCTCGGCGTGCGGGCCGGACCGTGAGGTGATCCGGTCGGCCGCGAAAGCGGTTATGCCCGGCAGGATTCCGGGTTTTCCTAGCAGTGGTGAATCCAGGCAGACGAGCCGATACTTCGCCTCGACATCGTCGGGGTTCACCGGTGCACCGATCAGGCGGGACAGATACCGGCGGACCACATAACGCGCATCGGCCTCGCCGTAGATCGCATCGGATCCGGCTCGGATCACCCGCGGGCACGCGTAACCGGAGGCGATCTCGTTGCGCTGCAGGTGAACCGTCTCCACCGGACCCCGCCAGATCACCGCGAACTGCCCGTCGACGCCACGCCGGGCCAGCGCGGCGAGAATACCGTCCCTGTCCGCGTACATCGTCCGGGCGAGATCCGGTTCGATGGTCCAACAGTTGCGGATCAACCGGTCGATTTCGCCGCCCGCGAGATCACGCGCCCAGGGCTGTATCGCCTTGACGGCATCGGCATTGCCCGGTACCTCGCCGATCGTCACCGCGGCCGGGTTCGGGCTGGACGCCGCACCGGTGGGCGAATCCGGCTGCGCGGCAGTCGATGTCGGCGATCCAGCGGGTCGCCCGTCGTGCGCGCCGCAGGCGGTGAGTACGACGCACGCGGCAACAGCACCGATCTTGCCGACAATCCATCGCCGAGATGTACCGGCCCGATGCGGAAGGCGCGCGGTACCTGGCTCGCTGGCAAAATCGCTCACCAGGCGACGTTAGCCGGGCGATGGCACTCGGGCCAACGAACTCGCGCCGCCACATCGGCTTCCGGGTTACGGCCCCGCAAGCGAACTTATGCGACGGCGTCGTCGGCTTCCAGCGCATAGCCGGCCGACAGTTCCGCGTGATCCGAGGTGTCCTTCAGATCGACGCCGGACCGCCCGAGCCGTCGCGCGCCGGATACCAAGCCCGCCACCACTTTCGCGGCGTGCACGTAGCCGAGGCCCGCCGGTGGATGGATATTCGAGACACAGTTGCGCTCGGCGTCGGTGCGGCCGGGCCGCGGACGGTGGGTGAGGTAGATGCCGAGGCTGGCCGCCACCGACAGTCCCGGACGTTCCCCGATGAGGACGAGCACCGTATCGACGCCCATCGCCGCACCGATGTGATCGCCGAGCGCTACCCGCGCCTGGGTCGCGATAACCGGTGTCGCCAGGGTGTAGCGACGGCCCAGCTCGCCCATCAACGCCTCGAGTGTCGGCACACCGTGCTCGGCCAGCGCCTGCGGCGACAATCCGTCCGCGAGTACGAACCCGACCTCGGCCCGGCTGCGCCCGACCGCCGAAAGTCCGCGTCCCGGAAAGGTTCCCGGCTCCACCGGCAATCGGCCGAGATCGGGTCTGCGCAGGTATTCGGCGCGGTCCATGGCGCGGCTGCGCACATGCGCCGGATTGCCGAGCCCGAGCGCGGCGACGCGTTCGGCCAGCCCGGCCACGTCCAGCGGCGCGTGCACCGCGTCCCGCGCGGCCGCGTGCGCGGCCCGGAACTCGAGCAACCCGGCGGTGGGCACCGCGTCACCGGAGCGGCCGAGCCCGATCCTGGCCTGGGTGGTCCACCGAAGTTCTCGCCAGAAGTCTTGTGCCGCAACCTTTTCCGGAACCACCGTAGCTTCCGGCATCGCCTCTCCCGCGTGCGAGTCCGAAAAACGAGGCCGCAGCGACACTTTCGCGTTCATCGCGCACCCGCCAGTGCCCGTAGCGGCGAGACGTGCGGTTCGATCGGCACCACCCGCCCACCCGCGTCGAGCATGCCGAGACGGTCCAGCCACGCGGCGAATTCCGGTGCGGGACGCAGGTTCAGCACGCGGCGGGCGTAGAGGGCGTCGTGGAAACCGAGGCTCTGGTAGCCCAGCATGACGTCGTCGGCGCCGGGCACCGCGATGACGAAGGCGACACCGGCCGCGCCGAGCAGGGTGAGCAGGGTATCCATATCGTCCTGGTCGGCCTCGGCGTGGTTGGTGTAGCAGACGTCGACGCCCATCGGCAGGCCGAGCAGTTTGCCGCAGAAGTGATCCTCCAGCCCGGCCCGGATGATCTGCTTGCCGTCGTAGAGGTATTCCGGGCCGATGAAGCCGACGACGGTGTTCACCAGCAGCGGCCGCAGCTCCCGCGCGACGGCGTACGCCCGCGCCTCCAAGGTCTGCTGGTCGACCGGCTTGTCGTCGGTGCCCAGATGCGCGCCCGCCGACAGCGCGGAGCCCTGGCCGGTTTCCAGATACATCACGTTGTCGCCGACGGTGCCGCGGCGCAGCGACCGGCCCGCGGCGTCGGCCTCCCGCAACAGCGAAAGGTTCACGCCGAAACCGGCATTCGCGCCCTCGGTCCCGGCGACGGATTGGAACACCAGATCCACCGGCGCACCGGATTCGATCAACCCGACGGTCGTGGTGACATGCGAAAGCACACAGGACTGGGTCGGGATGTCGAAGCGCACCCGCACCTCGTCGAGCAGGCGCAGCAGATCGGCGGTGGCCCTCGGCGAATCCGTGGCCGGATTGATGCCGATCACCGCGTCACCGCAGCCGAGCAGCAGCCCGTCGAGGATGGCCGCGGCGACACCGCGCGGATCGTCGGTGGGATGGTTGGGCTGTAATCGCGTCGCGAGCGTGCCGGGCAGGCCGATGGTGGTCCGGAAACCGGACCGCACCTCGACCGCCCTGGCCACCGCGATCAGATCCTGGTTGCGCATGATCTTGCTTACCGCGGCCACCATCTCCGGTGTCAGTCCGGGCGCGACCGACGCCAGCGTCGCCGCCGCGTCGTCCCGCGCGGCGACGGTGAGCAGCCAATCCCGCAGCCCACCCACCGTCAGATGCGAAATCGGTTGGAAGGCAAGACGATCGTGACTGTCGATGATCAGCCGGGTGATCTCGTCGGTTTCGTAGGGCACCACCGGGTCGCGCAGAAATGTGGTGAGCGGCAGGTCGGCGAGCGCCCACTGCGCGGCCGCCCGCTCGGCATCCGATCCGGCCGCGCAACCCGCCAGCTGATCACCGCTGCGCAGCGGGGTCGCCTTGGCGAGCAGTTCGACCAGTCCGTTGAAAACATATGCGGTGCCGCCGAGTCGCTGCACATACCGGGTCATGGAACTCCTAGATCCGCGAGCAAGATCGGATCAATTCTTCGCGGCGTTTGTTGCCCGGACGTGACCCGACGTTACGGGCGAGGTCCCAGGTCGGTGACGAGGCACACAGCGGAGGCGCGTCGAGGGTGGCGCGACGCCGCGAACACGGCACACTGGCAGAGTGGTTGCCCCCGTTTCGACACGGCTTCGGACTCCCTGGACCCAGACCATCGATCTGGGTGCGGAGCTGCAGGCCGCGCAGGAATGGCTGCGCCGTCCGGCCCTGTGGCGCCGGGTGCTGCCGGCGATACGCACGCACCTTTCGGCCGCGCCGGCCAGCACCGCGTACGCGTTCACGCTGTTCGTCACCTGGTGGACGCTGCGCGGACTCGGCGACGCCATCGAACGCAGGCTGATCTTCTCCGCGTCCACCAACCTCTACAACATGCGGCACAACCCGATTCAGGTGCTGGTGGCCTCGGCCTTCTGGACCGACGGCGGGTTCCCGTGGACCACCATCATCAGCTTTCTCATCGTGATGGCCGCCGCCGAACGCTGGCTCGGCACCAGCCGCTGGATCCTGCTGTTCGCCACCGGGCACGTCGGCGCGACGCTGCTCACCGTCACCGGCATCGCACGGGCCATCGAGCTGAACCTGATCCCGCACAAAATCAGCTACGCCTCCGATGTCGGCACCAGCTACGGGTTCACCGCGGTGCTCGCCGCGCTCGCCTTCCGCTTCACCGGGCTGGTCCGGCTGGCCTGGGCGGGCACCCTGTTCGTCGTGCTCGTCGTCTCCGCCTGGCGCGCACCGAATTTCACCAACTACGGCCACCTGAGCGCCGCGGCGATCGGATTCCTCGCCGCGCTGCTGGCGGTGACGTTCTGGCACTGGATCGATCGGGCGGCGGCGCGGCGCCGGGAGGCCAGGCAGTCACGCGACGGCGCATCGGCCGCGACCGGCGAGATATCGGCGGACGACTTCGATCAGAACAGCGTCGGTGCGGTGCGGGGCGGCATCGGGAGGAACGGATCCGGCTGAGCCGGGCTATCCCGCTCGCCGAAGCCGCTCGACCCGTCAGGAATCGACCGTGGGCCGTATCCGCCGCTGCGCCAACTGCACGACCGGCTCGACCAGGCGCGCGGCGACCGGACCCAGTATCGCCATCAGCAGGACGTAGGCCGAGGCGAGCGCCGCCAGATCACCGCTGACGGTGCCGGAGGCCACCGCCAATCCGGCGATGACGATGGAGAATTCGCCGCGCGCGATCAACGCGGCGCCCGCGCGGGCCCGGCCCATCCGCCGGATGCCCTGCCTGCTGGCCGCCCACCATCCGGTCGCCGTCTTGGTCAGCACGGTCAGGATCGCCAGCGCGACCGCCCAGCCGAGCACCGGCGGTATGGCACGCGGATCGGTGCCGAAACCGAAGGCGACGAAGAAGATCGCCGCGAACAGATCCCGCAGCGGCTCCAGCAGTTTCGTCGCCTCGTGCGCCGTCGAACCGGAGATGGCGATGCCGAGCAGGAACGCGCCGACCGCCGCCGACACGTTCAACGAGGAGGCGACGCCGGCCACCAGCAGCGCCGCGCCGAGCAGCTTGAGCAGGAACACCTCGCGGTCGGCGCTGTCGACGATCGCGGATACGTAGCGGCCGTACCGCAACGCCACCACGAGCACCACGGTGACCGTGACCAGCGCGATGGCCACCGCCTTCAACCCGGTGAGGAAGCTGAGCCCGGCCAGGACGGTGGTGAGGATCGGCAGATAGGCCGCCATCGCCAGATCCTCGAATACCAGGATCGACAGGATCACCGGGGTTTCCCGGTTACCGAGCCGCCCGAGATCGTTGAGCACCTTGGCCACGATCCCGGATGACGAGATATAGGTGACCCCGGCCATCGTGATGGCGCCGTTGAGGCCCCAGCCGAGCATCAGCGCGACCACCGCTCCCGGTGTCGCGTTGGCGACGATGTCGACCAGACCCGCCGCCCAGGAGCGGCGCAGACCGGTCATCAACTCGGCGGCCGTGTATTCCAGGCCGAGCAGCAAAAGCAGTAGGACGACGCCGATTTCGCCCGCGAGATGGGCGAATTGGTCGGCGGCGTCGAGTTCGATGATGCCGCCCTTACCGAAGGCGAGGCCGCCGAGTAGGTAGAGCGGAATCGGGGACACGCCGAAGCGACCTGCTACTCGCCCCATCATTCCGAGGGCGAAGAGGACCGCTCCGAGCTCTATGAAGGCGAGCGCGGTTTCCTGCACGAGATTCAGCCGTGGGTCAGGATCTTCGCGGCCGCGTCGAGTCCGTCGGGTGTGCCGACCACCACGAGCAGATCATCGTCGGCGAAGGTGAAATCGGGGCCCGGCGACGGATGCAACTGCCCGGCGCGCATCACCGCGACGATGGATACCTTTGTCCTGGTTCGCATCTGGGTTTCGCCGAGGGTGCGTCCCGCATACGGCGAGCTCTCGGCGATGGGTAGCTGGCGGGTGGTGATCCCGGGTAGGTCGCGGTGGTCCTCGCGCAGCTGGGCCACCAGCTGCGGCGCACCGAGCAGGTTGGCGAGCACCGCGGCCTCGTCGGAGGTCAGCTGGATCTGTGCGGCGCAGGCATCCGGGTCGTCGGATTTGGAGACTATGAGATCGATGGCGCCGTCGCGGTGGTCCACCACGCCGATCCGGCGGCCGGACCGCACCTGGAAGTCCTTCCGCACACCAATTCCGGGCAAAGCGGTCACGTCGACGTTCACGTAACCAGCCTAATGGGCGCTGCCGGCGGAGCCGTCCGCAGCCCGCGCATGGCCGGAGCGAAGGCGGAGGTACGCCTAACGGTTGCTTTACTTTGTTCGGCATTCGGCGCGTAAACGCACGTCAGCGGTTCGGGGCGCTCATCATTTCGGCGGACCCGCCCGCCGCGCCGGGTGTGCTGAGATGGTGCGGTGAGGCATTGGTCGGAGTTGCCCGAGACGGCGCGGGACGCTGTTGGTGCGCTGGCGACGTTCCTCGGCGGCACCGCACTGTATCTCGCCCACCTGTCCACGATGACCAATCGCGGCGAGGGCATACCGCTCACCGTGCGGCTCGCCCTTCTGGCCGCGGTCTGCGTCGCCACCTTCTTCCGGCGGCGAAAAGCGTTGTGGGCCATGCTCGGCGGGCTCATCCCGTTGGCGCTGGACACCTACCTCGGCCCGACGGTGTCGGTATGGGTCATCTACGCCGATCTGATCTACGCGGCCGTGCTGTACGCCGGGCCACGCGCGTCCAGGATCGTCGCGGTGGCCTGGTTCATTTTCTCCGGCGCCATGGTGCTGCTCACACTGGTGCTGACGCAGGATATGCGTGCCGTCGCGGCGGCGGTGATCGCGGTGTTCAGCTTCGTCGGCACGCCGATCTGGTGGGCGAATTCGGTGCGCACGCACAAGGAGGTCGCCGATGCCGAAAGGGCCCGGCTACAGGCCATGACCACGATCGCCGAATTGGACCGGCGCGCCGCCATCGCCGACGAGCGCAAGACGATGGCCCGCGACCTGCACGACGTGATCGCCGGGCATCTGTCGGCGATAGCCATCCAGTCCGAGGCGGCGCTTGGCGTGCTGGCCCGCATCGACGTGGATCCGAAGATGGCGGGCATCCTCGGGGCGATCCGCGCCAACAGCGTCGGCGCGCTGCAGGAGATGCGCACCATGATCGGGCTGCTGCGCAGCGACGACGGCGGCGAGGACATCGCCGCGCCGCGCGGGCTGGACCAGCTGCCGATCCTGGTGGACGCGGCGCGGTCGGCGGGCGTCGCCGTGCGGATCCACCGCGATCCGGCCACCGTCGCACCGCCGCGCGCGGTGGATCAGGCCGCGTACCGGATCATTCAGGAGGCGTTGACCAACGCCATGAAACACGCGCCGGGCAGCCCGGTGGACATCGATATCCGGACGGAGGATTCGACTTTGACCCTGACGGTGCGCAATCCCCTTGGCGCGGTGCGCGATAGACCGGGCGACAGCCCTCGGCACGGCCTGGTGAATATGCGCGAGCGGGCCACCGCGTTGAGCGGAACCTTCACGGCCGGGGCGGATTCCGGAGTCTGGCGGGTGAGCGCGACACTGCCGCTTTCGGTTACCGCCGATTCCGATGAAAATGCCAGGGAGACGGCATGATCCGGGTATTGATCGCCGACGATCACGGCGCGATCCGAGCCGGGCTGCGGATGATCCTGGACACCGAGGACGATATCGAGGTGGTCGGCGAGGCCGCCGACGGCGATATCGCGGTGACGCAGGCCAGGGCGCTGCGCCCCGATGTGGTGCTGATGGACGTGCGAATGCCCGGCGTCGACGGCATCAGCGCCACCGAGCGGATCACCGAGGAGGGACCGGCCCGCGTACTCATCCTCACCACCTTCGACCTGGACGAATACGTTTTCCGGACGCTGCGGGCCGGTGCGTCGGGATTCATCCTGAAATCGGCGTCGGGCCGGGAGTTGGTCGACGCGGTGCGCCGGGTCGCGGCGGGCGACGGCGTGCTGGCCCCGGAGGTGACGCGGGCGGTGATCACCGCATTCGCGACGGCCCCCGCCGAGCAGGCCGAACCGGCTCCGGCCGGGCTCACCGAACTCACCGATCGCGAACGCGAGGTGCTGGACTGTCTGGGCGACGGTCTGTCCAATGCCCAGATCGCGCAGCGGCTGTTCATCGGTGAGACGACGGTGAAGACGCATGTGTCCCGGGTGTTGACGAAACTCGGTGTGCGATCACGGGTTCAGGCGGCGATCGTGGCACGCGAGATTCGGGACAAATAGTCCGGAAACGCGGGCATCGGAAACCGGAACGGCCGGTTCGGCTTTCGCGCTCAGTGCTCGAGCGGGGCGAAGCCGCCGTCCGGACCCGGCCGGTATTCGACCACCGCGGTCACCGCGTCGACCGGCAGCGGGCCGTAAAGGTGTGGGAAGAGCATCGATTCGGGATCCGTCGGCACGCCGGGCTCCCATTCGACCGGCGAGCCGAGCCGGGACGGGTCCAGGCGCAGCAGGACCAGATCGCCGCGTCCGGCGAAGAGCCGATTCGCGGGCAGATGCGCCTGTTCCGGCGCGGACAGGTGGATGAACCCGACCTCGTCCAGCGACGGTGGACGATATTCGCCTGTCTGTCGCGCGGACAGCCACTCCGCCATGGCACAGATGTGCACCAGCGTGTCCGGCATCGGGGTGGTTCGCTCGTCGTTCATCGAATCCCAAGGTAGCCGACCACGGCGCGGGTTGCTCGCCGGATCTCGCGCACACCAACCGCGTTCGAGCACATCCGATTCCGGCGACTCGATCGGGAATCCGGCTGAACCCCTATCGAATTCGGTAACACGTCGATCACGACCCGGGGCGCGCCCGTTCGGTGTCCACACACGGGCGCGCCCCGGGTCGTGGTCCGCACCGTGGAGGGTGGGATGCATCACATCTCGAATTGAGGGTATTCCGGACAAATCGGATACTGGACGGTTTGTGATCCGTTGGGCCCGGGTAGTCACACCAACACCCGCACGGCCGATACATATGTGACGGAAGGCACATCGGCCGATCGCCGATTCGCACGCCAACCCAGCTGACGTGCCGATATCGACGAAAAGCCCGGATCGGCCCGCGACCGTTCCCGCATCGGGATCGACACGGGCGCGAACCGACCACGTGTCGGCACTGTCCCGATGCGGAGCCCCGGATTCGGCTCACCCCGTAGGGGTTCCGCCGCGGCGCGTCTCAGTCCGGCTGGGGCCGTTATGGTATCGAGCTGAGAAGATGCTGAACCCGCGTGTGGGTGTCGGAGGGCACGGGTAATCTGCCCGTACGACAACTGGATCGGTAGTTCGAGGTGGTGATCCTACGGTGTCCGTTACCTGACCAGCGATGTTCGCCGGTAGCGAAATCCCTGGTCGTGTTAGCGAAAACACAAAGAATCGCCAGCGGGAACAAAGCCCCCGTCCCGAACGTCTGACAGAGTAGTCATACCACTGCTGGGAAGTAGCGGTAGCGAGCTCATGGTGAGTGACCATGGGCCCCACACCAGGCAAACGGCCCGAGTGCCGGGAGCCAGGACGGAGGAGTCATGCCAGGAACCCTGACAAGCACCCCACTGACCGCGGTCGACCGTTGCGACCGCTGCGGGGCGGCTGCCCGAGTGCGTGCAGTATTGCCCGCGGGTGGAGAGTTGCTCTTCTGCCAGCACCACGCGAACGAACACATGGATCGATTGCGTGAGCTCGATGCCGTGATCGACACGGAGTCGGCTCCCGCGCTCTGACCAACTCCTCGCGTCCTACTACAACAGCATCCGATAACAGAACAGCGCGCGACAGCGGGCGGCCTCACACGGGTCGCCCGCTGTCGGCGTTTCCGGCCAGGTTTTCACGGCTCGGTGTTCACGGCTCGGCTTCCGGTATCGGCGAGGATGCCGTCGAGCAGCCGGGCCAGACCGTATTCGAACGCACCCGCCGGATCCGCCGGCGCCTGATAGAACTCCCCGACCGCGGCGCCGACGCGGGACGAGAGCGGAAAGAGGTCGGCGGGCATCAGCTCGGTGAGTGTGGGACCGTGCTCGGCCCACCACTCGGCATCGGACACCTCGGCGGTCGCGCGGGACCCGGCGATCGCCATCCGGGCATTGCCGGTCGCGAACTCCGAGAGCACCGCGACCACCCGGTCCATCGCCAGATCGGATAGACCGGCGCCGTCGAGCGCCGCCAGCTGTCGCTCGTACCGGCGCATCCGGCCCGGGCCGAGCACCATCCGCCACGGCGAAACCTCCAGCAGCCAGGGATGCGCGAGCAGCTCCGCCCTGACCTGTCGCGCGATGGCCGCCATCCGGTCGCGCACCGGCAGCTCCGGCGGGATCGGCGCGTCCGCCTCGGCCACCGCATCGGCCATCAGGGCGGTGAGCGCCTCCTTGCTCGGCACATAGGTGTACAGGCTCATCGGCCGCAGGCCCAGTTCGGCGGCGACCGTGCGGATGGACACCTTCGCATAGCCGTCCCGATCGGCCAGCGCGATCGCGGCGGCGACCACCGCGTCGACGCTCACCGCCTGCTTCGGGCCGCGCCCGCGGCGCCGGGGCGGCAGGTATTCCCGCCACAGCAGCGTGAGCAACTGCCGCGCCGGATCCGCGGATTCGGACAAGCTGCCCCCTCGGGAACAAAGTCGGTACGGCGTACGTTGATAGGATACTCCGTACACCATACGTCGATATTAGGGGTCCGCTCTGCCAACGACACAAGCCACCTACCTGCCCGACCGGCACATGTTCGCGCTGTGGACATGGACCGGAACCGCCCTCGGCCCCGCCCCGGAACTCGGCGAATCGGCGACCATCTCGCTGGCCGTGCCGACCGGCGACGCGGGTGCGATCGAGATCGCCGAGGTCGACTGCGCACTGGTCGACCCGGATACCTTCGCGGCCTTGATAATCGACGACCACGGTCGCCTCAGGAGCGCGGATGCGCCAGCGGCGCAGGCCCTCCCGACCCCACGGGAAACGATCTCCGGTGACGTGGGGGCCGCGCGATCGGTTCAGGCCTGGCGGGCGTTGCTGACGGATTCGGCGGAATCCGAAGCGGCCCTGCCGATCGCGGCGCACGCGGTACCCGATGCCACCGGGACCGCGATCGTCTCGGCCGCGCGGGCGATGCGGATCTTGCGGGAAACCCGTTCGGCGGCATCGGAATTGGCTTCCGCGCTGCGGGCCGACCTGCGGCCGTACCAGGTGCGTGGCGTCGGCTGGTTGCGCGAGACCACCGCGGCATACGGCGGCGCCGTGCTCGCCGACGAGATGGGTCTCGGAAAGACGCTGCAGACCATCGGATTCCTGGTGGGCCGGGCGGCGGACGGGCCGCAGCTGGTGGTCTGCCCGACCTCGCTGGTCGGCAACTGGGGTCACGAGCTGGCTCGGTTCGCGCCGACGCTGCGGGTGATCGCCTGGCGCGGTGGCGAACTCGCCGCCGCTGCGGGCGATGTGGTGGTCACTGGCTATCCGATGCTGCGGCTGCACGGGGACGATCTCGGCGGCAGACATTGGGCCACAACCGTATTCGACGAGGCGCAGGCCCTGAAGAACCCGCGGACACAGGTGTCCAAGGCGGCGCGCGCCCTCCAGACGGACGCGCGGATCGCACTCACCGGAACACCGGTCGAGAACCACCTCGAAGAGCTGTGGGCGCTGCTGAACCTGGTGGCGCCCAGGCTGTTCGGGCACCGCGCACAGTTCCGTCGCCGCTTCGCCCGGCCGATCCACGAGGGCTCGGCGGCCGCGGCCGGGCGGCTGCTCGCCGCGATCGAGCCGGTGGTGATGGCACGCAAGAAGTTTCAGGTCGCGGCCACGCTGCCGCCGAAGATCGGTATCGATCTGCTCTGCGATCTGACCGCCGAACAGGAGAAGCTCTACGATCAACTGCTCGACCGCGCCGTCGACGACGGCTTCGGCTCCGGCATCGAGCGGCAGGGCCGGGTACTCGCCGCGCTCACCGCGCTCAAACAGGTCTGCAACCATCCGGGGCTGATCACCGGGGATACGACCGAACTCGCCGGGCGCTCCGGAAAGCTCGACCTGTGCACCGACATCGTATCCACCAATCTCGAAACCGATTCGCCCACACTGATATTCACCCAATATCGAGAGACCGGCGAGCTGCTGGTCCGGCACCTCGCCGAACAGTTCGGGGTGCGGGCGCCGTTCTTCCACGGCGGGCTGAACCAGGCCGAGCGGGGCGAGATCGTGCGGTGCTTCCAATCCCCGGACGGGCCACCGGTGCTTGTGCTCAGCCTGCGGGCGGCGGGCACCGGTTTGACGCTCACCCGCGCCGCCGACGTCATCCACTTCGACCGTTGGTGGAATCCGGCAGTCGAGGCGCAGGCATCGGATCGGGTACACCGCATCGGCCAGACCCGCACCGTCACCATCACCACGCTCACCTCGAGCACCACCGTCGAGGAACATATCGCGGGCATGCACGACCGCAAGTCCGCGCTGGCCGACCTCGGCGATACGGCGGGCATCGCGGCGCTGGCCCGACTCGACGACGCCCAACTCATCGAGATCCTCCGACGGAAGCGGGAAAACTAGTGGCGGACAACGATTTCGGCTACACCGCATGGGGCAAGGACTGGCTCCGGCTCGCCGAGCCACTGCGCCAGGACCGCCCCGATCCGCTGCTGCCCCGAGCCCGCAGCATCGCGCGCAACAACGGTGTGCCCGCGACAGTCGACGGGCGCATCGTGCGGGTCACCATCCATCGCGGCAGCCAGGCGTCGGTGACCCACCTGGAGATCGCGCCGCTGCCCCGCGCCACCGTCACCACCATCGCCACCCTGATCCCGGACACCACGGTGCTCACCGACGAGATGTATCGCATGCTGCGCGACGCGGATATCTCCCCGGCCCCCGCCATCGCGAGCACCGACTGCTCCTGCTCCGCCCGCAATCCGCGCTGTCTGCACCTGCTCGCCCTGCTCTACGAGATCACCCGCCGCGTCGACCAGAACCCCCGACTGGCCCTCGAACTCCAGGGCTATTTCGAAGCGGCACAGGATGATTCGGCCATCACGGTCGAGGTGCCGCAGTGGGTCCCGATCAACAGCCTCGACCCGGACCGGTACTTCGGCGAGGCGGTCCCGCTGGGCTGACCAATTCCGATCGGCTTCCCGCGCTGGATATCGCGAGCGCGGGAAGCCGAAACATGCTCGGAAACAGCGACATCCGCACAATCGCGCCGTACGCCGTATCCACCGACCTGATCGGAGCGGATCGCGGCGGCCGAGCCGAAGGCGGCGTCGGTGATCGACGGGTATCGCGTCATGGGCGACGGGCACGGAAGCGGAAACTTCCTTCGCCGGTTTCGATTTCGATGTCGGTGAAACCCACTCGGGCGAGGCGGGTGGGGGCGGTTTCCGGCGGGACGGGTACGCAGGTGTCGCCGAGGTGGATGAGGCGGAAGATGCGGCTGTCGAGCCCGTCGCTGCCGGCGAAAACGCCGCCGGGGCGCAGGACGCGGAAGGCCTCGGCAAAGAGGTCGTCCTGCGCGGTGGGCGTCGGGACGTGATGCAGCATGGTGAAGCAGACGACGGAGTCGAATCCGCTCGGCGGGAAGGGCATTCGGGTGCCGTCGCCGTCGACGACGGCGACGGCGCCCGGGTGCCGGGTGCGCAGCCGGGCGGCCAGCGCGGGATCGATCTCCAGACCGGTGAGCGAGCCGGTGCGCGCGCCGAGGGCGCGCACGTTCGCGCCGTAACCGGGACCGATCTCCAGAGTCTGGTCGCCGAGTTCGAGACCGGACAGCGCCCACGGGACGATCCGCGTCGCGCTGGCCCGCTCCCACATCGCGGAGCGGCAGAGGATGCGGTGAAAGTAGTTCATTGCCATGACCGCACGCTATGGCCGCGACACCGGTGGCCGCGACAAGCTACGGTGACAAATCGTGTCGCGAAACGGCCAGATCCCGGTGCATCGGGTGCCGCCCGGCGCCACCGCGATGGTGTTCGGCGCCGGGGTGCTGCCCGCCGGGCACTGGTTTTCCGCTCATGAACATCCGCAGCACCAAATCGCCTGGGCCGCACGAGGAGTCCTCGCGGTCGAGGTGGCGGAATCCCGGTGGGTGCTGCCGCCGACGCGGGCGCTGTGGATTCCCGGCGGCACCGCGCACCGCACCGGCACCGCCGAGGGCGCCGAAATGCGCGGCATCTACCTGGAACCCGGCCGCACCCCGGTCTCGTTCGCCGCGCCGACGATGATCCGGGTCACCCGGCTGCTGCGCGAACTGTTCGACCATCTGGGCGCGCCGGGCACCACATCCGACCGCCGCGCCCGCGCCGAGGCGGTGATCTTCGATCTGCTCGAGCCGGTGGACGTGATCCCGATCGGCGCGCATCCGCCCACCGACCCGCGCGCCGAACAGGTCGCCGCCGCCCTGATCGCCGATCCGGCGGATCCGCGCACCCTGTCGGAATTCGCCGCCGCGGTCGCCACCGGTCCGCGCACGCTGGCCCGCCTCTTCGTCGCCGAAACCGGAATCCCGTTCGGCCAGTGGCGAACTCAGATCCGCCTCGCCGCCTCACTCCCCCTGCTCGCCGCGGGCCTGCCGATCGCCCGCATCGCACCCCGCGTCGGCTACGCCTCCCCCAGCGCCTACGTCGCCGCCTTCCGCCGCACCGTCGGCACACCACCCGGCCGTTACTTCACCGCCTGATGGGCGGTGTCGACAGAGCGCTCATGGCCCGAGCTAAGGGCCAATCCATCGAACTATGGCCGGACGACCGAGCGCAGTACAACACGTCGGCGCAGCTTCGACAGCGCTTGTTCTACCTCGCTCAATGAAATCGTTTCGGTGACAAAGGCATCCAGGTCGAGCAAGCCCTGCCGGTAGGAACCGATCAGGGCTGGGAAGTCGCGCGCGGGCAAGGTGTCGCCGTACCAGGCGGACTTGATCGAACCGCCGCGGACGCGTAGCTCGTGTAGCGGAATGTCGAGCTGCTCGCCGGGTGCGGGCAAGCCGAGCATGACGAGCGTCCCGGCTGGGCCGCGCGCACGGAACGCCTGTTTCCAGGTCTCGACTCGTGCGGTCGTGTCGATGACGACGTCCGCGCCGAGACCGCCGGTCAGCGCGCGGATTCGCGAAAGCACGTCCGCGGAATCCGCATCGATGGTGTCTGTCGCACCGAAACTCTTCGCCCACTCCAGATTTCGCTGAACGCGGTCGACGGCGATGATGGGATCGGCGCCGGCCAGGCGGGCTCCGGCGATCGCCGCGACACCGATACCATCGCAGCCGAACACCGCGACGCTGTCGCCCCGTTCCACCGCCCCGGTGTGCAGGGCAGCGCCGACCCCGGTGGCGATCCCGCAGCCGAGCAGCGCGGCCCCCGCCGGGTCGACCCCCGGATCGATCTTCGTGCATTGTCCCGCGTGTACGAGGGTCTTCTCGGCAAGGCCCCCGACCCCGAGAACCGGCGTGAGCGGGGTGCCGTCCGGAAGCGTCATCGACTGGGCGGCGGTCAACGGGGACAGACAATTCCACGGTTTACCTTTGCGGCAGGCGCGACAGGTTCCGCACACCGCTCGCCAATTCAGGATGACGAACTCGCCCCGGCGCACCTCGTCGACGCCGTCACCGACCTGCTCCACCACACCGGCGGCTTCATGACCGAGCAGGTACGGGAAGTCGTCACCGACCTTGCCGTCCCGGTAGTTCAGGTCGGTCTCGCACACCCCACACGCCTGTATCCGCACCACAGCCTCGCGGGGACCCGGTTCCGGGATCTCGATCCGGGTCACCTCGACCGGCGCCTGCTTCGACCGCACGATCACGCCATAAACCAGTTGTGCCACGGACGCCCTACCTCTCACGCATCCGGGCCGCAGCACCGGATGCTCGCGGTGTGGTGTAGCCGCCGAACATGCCCGGCCAGCATAAACGCTTCTCGGCTAGCTGGATCCGTCCGTGCCACCGGGCAGCACCATGCCGGATTCGTAGGCGAAGACGACGAGTTGGGCGCGGTCGCGGGCCCCGAGTTTGGTGAGCAGGCGGCCGACGTGCGTCTTGACGGTGGCCACGCTGACGTGGAGTGCGGTGCCGACCTCGGCGTTGGAGCGCCCGGCGGCGATGTGCCGCAACACTTCTCGTTCGCGGTCGGTAAGGGCCGCGAGAGCGTTCGAGCGGGCGGCGGGTGCGGCGGGCTGGCGGGCGAACGCGCTGATCATCCGGCGGGTGATACTCGGTGCGAGCAGGGCGTCGCCGCCGGCCAACACGCGGATCGCATGCAGCAGTTGCTCGGGTGGCGAGTCCTTGAGAATGAAGCCGCCCGCCCCGCTGCGCAGCGCCCGGAAGACATGCTCGTCCTGATCGAAGGTGGTCACGATGAGCACGTGCGGCCCCTCCGCACTGTCGGCCGCGATGTGCCGCATGGCTTCCAGGCCGTCCATGACCGGCATCCGGATATCCATCAGGACGACATCGGGTCGCAGTTGCCGGGTCAGCCGGACCGCCTCACTGCCGGTACCGGCTTCGCCGACGACGACGAGATCCGGCGCGGAATCGACCAGAACCCGGAAACCCGCGCGCACCAGTGCTTCGTCGTCGGCGATCAGGACACGGATCGGGTCCGGGAGTGCGGCGTCAGACATGGCGGTCCCGATGGAGCGGGAAGCTCGCGGTCACGGCGAATCCGCCCGCCGCGCGCGGTCCCGCCTCGAAACGGCCGCCGAACAACGACACCCGTTCCCGCATACCCTCCAGGCCGAGACCCGAACCGCCGGCATCGATTCCGGCGGCCGCGGTGATCGGGCCGTCATTGATGATCAAGGCGGTCAATTCCGCTGGCGCATGACGGATTTCTACCTGTGCGCGATCGGTGCGCGCGTGCTTGATCACATTGGTGAGCGCCTCCTGCACGATGCGATACACCGTGGTCTGCAACAGCGCCGGATAGTCGGCCGGCGTCCCGAGCACTCGATACTCCACCATCAGCCCATCGTGCCGCAGCCCGTCCACCAGACCGGCCACCTCGGCCAGGCCCGGCTCGAGCGGTTCGTCGCGTTGCCCGGGTTCCCGCATCTGCGACAGTACGGCCCGCAGTTGGGTCAGCGCGGACCGGCTGGCGGTCTCGATGGCGCTCAGTGCCCGGCGTGCCTCGCCCGGATTCTCCTCGACAAGCAACCGGGCGACGCCGGATCGGACGGCCACCATGCTCAGCGTGTGTGAGATCAGATCGTGCACATCGCGCGATACCCGCAACCGTTCCTCGGCCCGGATCCGGCGTTCGGCCTCCGCGATGCGCTGTCGCTCCTGGTCGGCAAGGCTGTGCCGATACGCACGCCGGGTCCGGAGCATGTCGCCGATCAGCCACGCGGGCAGTGCGATCAATGGCTGCACGAAATCCTGATCCTGATCCGAATACAGGTTGAACGCGATCGCTCCGGCAACAGATACGGCAAGCACAGCAATAACGGTCGCGACCGCGGATTCCCGTCGCGGCCGCCGATCGGCGAGGGTCAGCACGGCGATACCGACGGCCGGGCCGGTATTGCTCACCCACGGCGTGAAGCGCACATCGGCCAGCGCCGCCGCACACAGCACGGCAGACAGCACCGCGAGCACGGCCATCGGCCAACGCCGTCGCACGATCAGCGGGGCGGTTGCCGCGAGACCGAATCCGGCGATCTCCCATGTGGATCCGATCCCGCTGGTCATGCCGACCAGCAGTGGTCCGGTGAACAGCACGAAACAGGTGAGGGCGATCGCAACGTCGATCGCGTCCGGGCCGACGGAATCCGCCAGGTGGCCGGTGACAAGCCGCCGATGCCACGGTGGCGATGACGGACGCGCCGGCGCTGAATCGATCGACATGGGCCGACCGTAGCGGTCCCGTCCACGGCCGCGCATCGGCCTGCGGGTCAGCTCCGAGGTCGTCCGGAGGTAGGACGCCGCCCCCGATGTCCTACCAGGACAGGCGCCCATCTCTCGACCGCGGGCCGACGACGAGGAAGGGCGGCGGACGGGAGGGTGATGGCATGAAAACTCCACGCGCCGAGCGCATCTCGTCCGGATTCGACCGTGTCCGACCGCCCCGTTCACGCCCGTCGGGCCCGTTGGTCGCGGTAGCCGTCGTTTCCTTCGCCGCAGGCATCGTGTCGGGCGGCATCTCCTACGCCAACCGATCCGCACATCGGGAAGCGCATGTCGCGGGCACCGCGGCCTGGTGGCCGCACCTCGCGCTGCTCGTGTTCGCGGTGGTCCTTGTCGTTGTCGTGACGCGCCGCGCCGCCCGCCCGGCCGGTCTGCTACTCGCACCACTCGGATCACCTGCCGCCCAGCGGCTCCGGCACACCCTGGCGGCAACCCGACGACACCCGACGGCCGCCCTGCGGCTACTGGTCGGCATCGTCCCCATGGCAATCCTGGTCTACAGCCCCTGGCGCATCGGCGAACAGATCCTCGGCGGCCTGGACCCGAATTTCACCGCCAACGCCTGGGGCGGCCCGAGCTACCTGGGCGCAATGGCCTGCCACTACCTCGACGCCGCGCTGCTGATGGCCGCATCGGCGGGCCTGCTGAACCTACTGCTCCTCCCGGCCGAGGGCGCAAAGATCAACCCACCGCGATAGTCGTGCCGACCACGCAGATCGGGCCGACCGAAAAGCGCGTCTCGTCGACCCGGCTGGCATGTCATCGGCCGGAATGATGCGAATTGTGGTGTGCGACAGCTGCTTACGAGCTCCGTGAACGGGTGTGCCGCCCGGCGTTTCGGACCGCCGGGCGGCGCGACTTCAGGCGTTGGTGCCGCTGTCGACGGTGATGGTGGCGCCGGTGATGCTGCGGCCGGTCGGGCCGGCGAGGAAGGTGACGGTGGCGGCGATGTCGTCGACGGAGCCGAAACGGCCGAGGGCGGTGAGGCCGACCTGGTGCGCGGCGTGTGCGCCGTCGGCCGGGTTCATATCGGTGTCGGTCGAGCCGGGCTGCACCAGGTTCACCGTGATTTGACGCGGACCCAGTTCGCGGGCAAGGGCTTTGGTGAATCCGTTGAGCGCGGATTTGCTGAGGTTGTATAGCGCGAGTCCGCCGAAGGCCGCGCGCTCGGACAGGTTGGTGCCGATGCTGATGATCCGGCCGCCGTCGGTCATATGCGCGACCGCCGCCTGCGCACCGACGAATGCGGCCTTGGCGTGGATGGCGAGCGCGTTGTCGATCTCGGCGACGGTGAACTCCTCGAACGGTTTGGCCGTCCAGATGCCCGCGTTGTTGACCAGCACGTCGAGCCTGCCGAATGCCGCCGCGGCCGCGTCGACGGCTTGCTTGACGGCCGCGGCGTCGGCGCTGTCGGCTTGTAGCGCGACGGCCCGCCGTCCGAGCGATTCCACCTCGGCGGCAACGGATTTCGCCTGCTCGGCGGCGTGCTGATAGGTGATCGCCACATCGGCGCCCGCCGCCGCCAGCCCGCGGGCGATGGCCGCCCCGATCCCCCGGCTGCCGCCGGTCACCAGCGCCGCTTTACCGGTCAGATCCGTCATCGTGAGCTCCTCTATTTTTTGTGTCGATCAATACATAAATACCTAAGCGCAGACCGGGCCGCGGCGTCAAGAGGTATATTTAACGATCGACACAGAAATGGAGCCGACCATGGCCGAACGCGGACGCCCGAGGGCCTTCGATCGCGACGACGCACTGCGCCGCGCGATGGAGGTGTTCTGGGAGCACGGCTACGAAGGTGCGTCGATGGGCGACCTCACCGGCGCGATGGGCATCAACTCCCCCAGCCTGTACGCGGCATTCGGCTGCAAGGAGGCGCTGTTCAAGGCGGCGATCGAGCTCTACCGGCGAACCGGGGGCAGTTATACCGAGCGCGCGCTGCGCGAGGAACCCACCGCCCGCGCCGCCATCGAGGCGATGCTGCGCGACAATGCCGCCGCGTACACCCGATCGGATACGCCGCGCGGCTGCATGGTCGTGCTGGCGGGTTCCACATACACCACCCGCAATACGAACATTCGCGATTTCCTCGCCGAGAAACGCAGGGCGACAACCGAAAGCGTGCGCGAACGCCTTGATCGCGGTGTGGCGGAAGGCGATCTGCGCGCGGGCACCGACACCGCGGCCCTGGCCGTCTTCTACACCACTGTGCTGTACGGACTTTCGATCCAGGCCCGCGACGGGGCGACCGCCGAAGAGCTCAACCGGTCCATCGATCAGGCCATGCTCGCCTGGCCGGAACCTACTTGCGTCGCAGCGCCGCGATCCGCTCGGTGAGCTGATCGGCGGTGGCCAATGCCGTTGGCGGACCGCCACATTCGCGCCGCAGCTCACCGTGGATGACACCGTGCGGCTTACCGGTGCGGTGATGATGCATGGCGACCAGGCTGTTCAATTCGCGGCGTAGCTCACCGAGCCGGTCGGCGGTGGCCACCCGCTCGGCGGCCGTGGCCACCTGCGGCGACGCCTCGGATTTCGGCTCACCGCGCTCGGCGATCTGGCGCGCCTGCCGGTCGCGCAGCAGCTGCCGCATCTGATCGGCATCGAGCAGCCCGGGGATGCCGAGGTAGTCGGCCTCCTCGTCGCTGCCCGCGAAAGTGGCGGTGCCGAAGGACGATCCCTCGTAGATCACCTGATCCAGTTCGGCGTCGGCGGCCAGTGCGACGAAGGATCGCTCCTCCTCGCCCGGCTCGTCCTTCTGCTTGTTCGCATCGATGAGAAGTTCGTCGTCGAGCTCGTTCTTCTCGCGGTGCGGCTTGCCGATGATGTGGTCGCGCTGCACCTCCAGCTGCGCGGCCAGATCCAGCAGCACGGGCACCGACGGTAGGAAGACGCTCGCCGTCTCACCGGGTTTGCGGGCACGCACGAAACGCCCGATCGCCTGGGCGAAGTACAGCGGGGTGGATGCGCTCGTCGCGTAGACGCCGACCGCGAGACGCGGCACGTCGACGCCCTCGGACACCATGCGCACCGCCACCATCCACGGCTGGGTGTTCTTGCTGAACTCGGCGATCCGCTCCGAGGACGCCGGATCGTCGGAGAGCACCAGGGCCGGTCGCTCACCCGAAATGTGTTCCAGCAGTTCGGCATAGTCGCGGGCGCGGTCCTGATCGGTGGCGATCACCAGGCCGCCCGCGTCGGGCATGCCGGAGGCGCGCTTCTGGCGCAGCCGGATATCGGCGGCCCGCAGCACCGCGGAGATCCAGTCGCCCGCCGGGTCGAGCGCGGTGCGCCAGGCGCGTGCGGTCTGTTCGGCGTTCAGCGGCTCGCCCAGGCGGGCCGAGTACTCCTCGCCCGCGCTGTCGCGCCAGTGCGCCTCACCGGAATACGCGAGGAAGACCACCGGCCGCACGACGCCGTCGGCCAGCGCCTCGGCATATCCGTAGGTGTGGTCTGCCTTCGACTGCGGCAGACCGTGCTCGCCGGGTTCGTAGGTGACGAACGGGATCTGGCTGTCGTCGGAGCGGAACGGGGTTCCGGTCAGCGCCAGGCGGCGGGTCGCGTCACCGAACGCGTCGGCGGTGGCCTCACCCCAGCTCTTCGCATCGCCCGCGTGGTGGATCTCGTCGAGTATGACCAGGGTCCTGCGTCTTTCGGTGCGGACCCGGTGCCGCGCCGGATGCGAGGCGACCTGCGCGTAGGTGACGACGACGCCGTGATAATCGCCGGAGGTGCCACCGGTGGCGTTGGAGAATTTGGAGTCCAGTTGGATACCGGAGCGGGCCGCGGACTCCGCCCACTGGTGCTTCAGGTGTTCGGTGGGCGCGACGACGGTGATCTGGTCCACCGTGCGGTCGGCGAGCAGTTCGGCCGCCACCCGCAGCGCGAAGGTCGTTTTACCGGCGCCCGGGGTGGCCACCGCGAGGAAATCGCGGGGCTTGGTCGCGAGATATTTGGTGAGTGCCCGGCGCTGCCAGGCGCGTAGCGACCCGCCGGTCGCCGCGCCGCCCCCGGTTGACCCGGCGCCGCTCGGCGTTGCCTCTCCCGCCGCAGCGGCGCCACCCGACCCAGTCACGCAGAAGACCCTAGCGGCCGGGACCGGCGTGTCGCCAAACCGACGCGGTGCACGCGACACTCGTCACACAGTTGTGCCGTCGTCCATCGCGCGACACCCCGTGTTCGCCGACACGATTCCAGGTCGGCGCGGTGTCGAACACCCAGGTGCGCGATGCTGTAGGCACCATGAACGCCGAACCTCCGCCCCCGGGCGCCGACCCGCCGCCATCGGATGGCGCGGATCCCGCACGCCGCCCGCACGACGCACCGGGCCGAGGCGCGGACCCCCGCATCAAGGCATGGGTGCTGCGCACCGGACGCCAACTGCGCACCCTGATCGTGCTGGTCGCCAAAAAGGCTTGGGACGATTCGATTTTCGCGAAGTCGGCGGCCGCGGCCTTCTGGCAGACGCTCTCGCTGGCGCCGCTGCTGCTGGGCCTGCTCGGCAGCCTCGGCTATGTGGGCGGCTGGTTCGGGCCGGACACCGTCGATATCGTGCAGTCCAAGATCGTCAACTTCAGCCGAGACCTGTTCAGTCAGCAGGTGGTCACCGACCTGATCGAACCGACCGTGCACGATGTGCTCGGCCGCGGGCGCGGCGCGGTGGTCTCGGTGGGTTTCGTGCTGTCACTGTGGGCCGGATCCTCGGCGATGGCCACCTTCGTCGATTCGATCGTCGAGGCACACGATCAACAGGACGCCCGGCATCCGGTGTGGCAGCGGATCTTCGCGCTGCTGCTGTATCTCGGTTTCCTGGTGGCGTCCGTATTCATCCTGCCGCTGGTCGCGCTGGGCCCGCAGCTGATCGGGCGGATACTGCCCGCACCTTGGCGCGCAACGGGTTTGGCGCTGCTCGACGCGTTCTACTATCCCGGCGTAGGGCTGCTGCTCATCGTCGCGCTCGCCACCCTGTACAAACTGGCGCTGCACACCTCGCTGCCATGGCACCGGCTGTTCCTCGGCGCGCTGGTGGCCGGCGTGTTCTTCATGGCGGCCAGCGACGGACTGCGCCGGTATCTGAGCTGGGTCACCGCGACCGGCGTCAGCTACGGGGCGCTGGCGGCGCCCATCGCCTTCCTGCTGTTCACGTTCTTCCTCGGCTTCGCCATCATCCTCGGCGCCGAATTCAATGCCGCCGTGCAGGAGCTGTGGCCCGCCCGCACCACCCGGATGACGCAGGTACGCGACTGGATCGTCGGGCAGGTACTCGGCGATGACCCGGAACCGGATGAGGCACAACCGGATTCGCCGGAAAAGGGCGCTGTGGATGCCGCCGCCGCGGCGGGTGACGCGGACCGAAACGACGCGAACCGCATCGAACCGGCGAACATCACCGCGGCGGCAAAGGTCGGCGGCGAAGGCCATCGCCTGCGCAAGTGAATCCCGCGCGCCGACGGCTCGGCGCAGCACGGCATGCCGGGCGCCGACGAGGCAGCGCCCGCCTCATATGGAAACGATCACCGGCGGGGCCGGATCACTCGCCCTTGCGCAGCCCTTCGTAGACCTTCTTGCACTCCGGGCAGACCGGGGAGCCGGGCTTCGGGGACCGTGTCACCGGGAACACCTCGCCGCAGAGGGCGACCACCATGGTGCCCATCACGGCACTTTCGGCGATCTTGTCCTTCTTGACGTAATGGAAGAACTTCGGGGTGTCGTCACCGGTCGACTCGTCGGTGGTCGTATCAGGACGAACGAGAGTGTCTGTGCTCACGGATCCATGATGCCCCATCACCCCCGCGGCGGGCTGACCACGGTATGTGCGCTGATCGGCCGGGAGTGGAAGACTCAGGGATATGCAGCAGCACGGCGAGTCCTCCGGCGCCGACGATCTCGGTGCGGGCGACCGCCCGGACGTCACGATGCCCGAGCGGCCCAGTTCCAAGGGTTACTTTCCGGGCAGCGACGACGACCGTCCGGTCCTGATCACCGACGCGCAGTCGTCATTGGAGGACCAGCACCGGTCGCGGGTGCGCCGCTACACCATCATCATGGCGTTCCGGATCCCGTGCCTGCTGTTGGCGGCGGTCGCGTACAGCGTGTGGGGCAGCGCGCTGATATCGCTGCTGATCATCGGCGTCTCCATCCCGCTGCCGTGGATCGCGGTGCTGATCGCCAACGACCGCCCGCCCCGCCGCAAGGACGAACCGTCGCGCTGGGATCGGCCGCGCCCCGCGCTGGAATCCCGCCCGCACAACGCGATCGACGGATAGTTCGCGCGAAATAGACCGGGCCGCACCCCGTTCCGCGGGTCGTGACCTGCACGCAGATCGCGAATCCAGGATCGGGGTGCGGCATCCTGTGACGGAATTCGTTCCGCCACAGCGGAATCGGCCCATCCCCTCCACAGGCGATTCCGTGCCGAGCCGCGGGTCGTCCCCGAACCCGCGGACCGAGCACGATCGGATGGGTTCAGCCGCGATCAGGCTGCGAGCGCGTGCGGCAAACGCCGGATGACGATCGACATCACCGCGGCCGTGCCGCACAGCGCACCGGCGAGATACCAGGCCAGGTCGTAACTGCCCTGCATATCGCGGATGACACCGGTGCCGGTCGCGGCGATCGCCGCACCGACCTGGTGGGAGGCGAAGACCCAGCCGAAGGCGACGGGACCGTCGTCACCGAACAGTTCGCGGCACAGCATCACCGTCGGCGGCACGGTGGCGATCCAGTCCAGACCGTAGAAGATGATGAAGACCCACATGCTCGGCTCCGTGTGCGGCGCCAGCAGCGAGGGCAGGATCAGCAGCGAAAGCCCGCGCAGTGTGTAATAGCCGACCAGTAGATAGCGAGGGTCGACGCGATCGGTGAGCCAACCGGAGAATACGGTGCCCGCGATGTCGAAGATGCCGACGGTCGCGAGCAATCCGGCGGCGGTGGTCGTCGGCATGCCGTGATCGTGTGCGGCACTGACGAAATGGGTGCCGACCAGACCGTTCGTCGAGGCGCCGCAGATCGCGAAACCACCTGCCAGCAGCCAGAATCCGGGTTTGCGCGCCACGGTGGCCAGCACGGTGATCGCCCGGGCCGCACCGCCCGCGGCGGCGACGCGGACGCCGACCGTACTGCCCGGCTCCGCCCCGTACGCGGAAACGCCTGCGTCACTGGGGAAGTCGCGAATGAACAGCAGTACGAGCGGCACGACGGCCAGCGCGATACTCGCCACGATGAGCGATGGCAACCGCCAACCGTGATCGTGCGCCACCGACGAGACCAGCGGCAGGAAGATCAGCTGCCCGGTGGTCCCCGCGGCCGTGAGCAGCCCGGTGACGAGCCCGCGATGCCGGACGAACCAGCGCCCGGTGATGGTGGCCACGAACGGCATCGACATCGAGCCGACGCCGACCCCCACCAGCAGGCCCCAGGTCAGCACCAGATGCCACGGCTGGGTCATGAACACCGTCAGCCCGCTGCCCGCCGCGACGAGCACCAGCGCACCCGCCACTACCTTGCGGATGCCGAACCGGTCCATCAGCGCCGCCGCGAACGGCGAAATAAGGCCGTACAGCACGAGATTCAGCGAGACGGCACTGCCGATGGTGCCGTGCGACCAGCCGAACTCCTCGTGCAGCGGGTCCATGAGCACGCTGGGCACCGAGCGGAAGCCCGCCGCGCCGAGCAGTGCGACGAAGCCGACCGCCGCCACCGTCCACGCCGGATGCGGCATACGAAAACTGTTGCGGGGTGGGCTTATTGGTGGTTCCACGGCATTACGCACCGACGCGCCCCTGCTCTGCAATTCAGTCACCTCAGCAGCGTGCAGGAAAAGGATCTTCCGATCGAGTGGCCTGAATGCCACAATGCGTAAAGATCTAGCCATATACAAACTTCGGGAGGGCAGCATGATTCGGTGGCTCTGGGCATTTCTCGATCGCCCGGCCGATCGGTTCGACGAGGCGCTCGACTTCTGGACCACCGTCACCCACACCCGGCTCTCGCCCCGGCGCGGTGCGCACGACCAATTCGTCACGCTGCTACCGGAATCCGGCGACGCCTACGTCAAGGCGCAGGCCGTCGGCGACCGCGGCGGGGTACACCTGGATTTCGGCGTCGCCGATGCCAGGGCCGCGGCCGACCACGCCGAGCGGCTCGGCGCGAAAGTCGTTGCCGAGGAACCCGGTCTGGTGGTGCTGACTTCACCGCAGGGTCTGGCGTTCTGTATGCACGGTGGCGGCGATGGGCACGAGATCCCGGCACCGGTCGCCGCGCCGGACGGCACCCGCGGCAAACTCGATCAGGTCTGTATCGATATCGGCCCCACCGGCTTCGACGACGAGGCGCGGTTCTGGGCGGACCTGACCGGCTGGCGGCTCGAACCCGCGACCGAGCCCGAATTCCTGCGCCTCACCCCGCGCAGCCCGCAGCCGCTGCGAATCCTGTTGCAGCGCATAGGTGAGGACCGGCGGTCCAGCGCCCACATCGATATCGCGTGCACGGATATCGCGGCACAGGCGGCCTGGCACGAAAGCCTTGGCGCACAACGGGTCCAGCAGGGCGCCCACTGGATGGTGATGGCCGATCCGACGGGCGCGCCCTACTGCCTGACCGGGCGCGACCCGCACGTCGTCCACGGTGCCGACTGATGGCGGGCACCGGCAAGCATCTGGTCGCCGTGCTCGCGCTGCCGTCGGTGGTCGGCTTCGATATGGCGATCCCGCCGACCGTGCTCGGCGCCGCGGTCGACGCCGACGGCGAATCGCTCTACGACGTGCGCGTCTGCGGTATGAACTCCGACCCGGTGCCGACGACCCAGGGCTACACCGTCATTCCCGAATGCGGACCGGAACTGCTCGCCCGCGCCGATATCGTGATCGTCGCGGGCAACAATCTGCCCGGCCCGTTCCATCACGGCGCCATCCCGCCGGAGCTCACCGCGGCGCTCGCGCTCATCCGGTCCGATGCCAGGATCATCTCGATCTGCACCGGCGCGTTCGTCCTCGCGGCCGCGGGACTGCTCGACGGCCGCCGCGCGACGACGCACTGGAAATACGCCGACCGCTTCCGCGCGCTGTATCCCCGGGTGCGGCTGGACGAGGACCTGCTCTTCGTCGAGGACGGAAACATCTGCACCTCAGCGGGTTTGGCGGCCGGTATCGACGTGTGCCTGCACATCGTGCGGGCCGAGCACGGCAGCGAGGTGGCCAATCGCGCGGCGCGCTACTGCGTCGTCCCGCCGTGGCGCGAGGGCGGCCAGTCGCAGTTCATCGAACGTCAAGTGCCGGAACCGGGTTCGGACGGCACCGCGCCGACCCGTGCGTGGGCCCTACATCACCTGGAACGCGACCTCGACCTGAATACCCTTGCCGCCCATGCCCGGATGAGCGTGCGCACCTTCACCCGCCGCTTCAAGGCCGAGACCGGCCTCGCCCCCGGCACCTGGCTGCTCCAACAGCGCCTTCGCCACGCCCGCCACCTACTGGAAACCACCGACCTCCCGGTCGAGGCCGTCGCGCAATCCGCGGGCATCGGCACCGCCGCCTCCCTGCGCCACCACATGCGCGCCGACCTCGGCATCGCCCCACTGGCCTACCGCAAGACCTTCCGCGCCCCGGACCGAATGCCCCACCTCAACCGGGCGGGCTGAAAATCGACCACACCACCTGATCGTGGCCACAATCGATCCAATGCATGAATGTCGTGCCGGCCGAACGTTTCGGGACGTCCGGATGTTCACGCTGGACGAGCGTCACTTCCGGACGGTGCAACCGCTCGACCACGGTCCGGCGTTTCAGTTGCTTCCGTTCGACATGTGACGGCGGGGCGGGGCGGATGCTGGGTGGTAGCGGTGGCAGAGTTGTCGGGTGCATACCGACCGGACGACCCTGCTCACCACGCTGTGCCCCGATCTGCGGGCCGCATTGCTCCGCACCGGCTACGACGCGGATACGCTGCTCGCCGTGCTCGGCGCGGATGTGCATGCGGCACTTGGCCGTTCGGAGCCGGTACCGGTGCGGCGCGCGGCCGCGCGGGCCGGTGAGCTCGGCACGCTGATCCGCCTGCTGCTGTTGGGCGACGCGCTGCCGGAGCGGGACGTGGCGGCCGCGCTCGCGCCCGTCGATATCGATCGCGCGGTCGCGGCCGGACTGCTGGACCGATCCGGCGCCGAACTGCGTGCGGCGCTGGACCTGCGGCCGCTGGACCTCGGCGCGGGCACCCGGTGGATCCTGTCGGATCTGGACGATTCGATGCGCAGGCGCACCCTCACCGAGGACCATGTGCTCGGCGTCGGGCACGCCTCGCTGTCCCTGCTGCGCGCCACCCCGACCGAGCTGGTGGGTTCCGTTCTCGATCTCGGCACCGGGTGCGGGGTGCAGGCGGTGCATGCGGCCTCCTATGCGAAATCCGTCACCGGGACCGATGTGAACCGGCGCGCGCTGTGGCTGGCGGAGGCGACCGCGGCGCTCAACGAGATCGATCTGGAACTGCTCGCGGGCTCCTGGTTCGAACCGGTCGCGGGCCGGCGCTTCGATCAGGTGGTGGCCAATCCCCCGTTCGTGGTCGGCCCGGCCCGCGTCGAACACACCTATCGCGATTCCGGACTGGCCCTGGACGGCGCGAGCGAACTGGTCATCTCCACCGCGCCGGACCTGCTCGCGCCGGGCGGCACCGCCGCAATGCTGGCGGCCTGGGTGCACGTGGACGGCGCGGACTGGCGGCACCGGGTCTCGTCATGGCTGCCCGCGTACGGCGTCGACGCCTGGGTGGTGCAGCGCGACGTCGCGGACCCGGCGCTGTACGTCGGAACCTGGCTGCGCGACGCGGGCCTCGATCCGCGCGACCCCGCCGCACAGGCCCGTGCCGAACAGTGGCTGGACGCCTTCACCGCCGCCGATGTCGAGGGGATCGGCTTCGGCTTCGTCTATCTGCGCGCCATCGACGGCCCCACCGAACTGCTCGCCGAGGATCTGACCCACGGATTCGACGACCCGCTGGGCGGTGAGGCGACCAAGTATTTCGAGCGCTCCGCGTGGCTGCGCGCCGTCGCCGATGACGAAACCCTGGCGTGGCGTTCGCGTTTCGTCGTCGACCGGGCGACGGCGCTGGAGCGGGTCTTCCTACCGGGCGCGGAGGGTTGGGCGCAGGAGGTGGCCCGCCTGCACCGCGGCGACGGCCCGCGCTGGCAGCACGAGGTGGACGAATCGACCATCTCGCTGCTGGCGGGAATGCGGCCGGACGGACTGCCGTTGTACGAACTGATCGAATTGCTGGCCCTGGCAAGCGGATCCGCCGAGGTGACGGCCGAATTCGCGGCCGATGCGCTCGGCGTCGTCACGGGGCTGGTACGACACGGTTTGATCCACCCCGCGTAACGGCTCGGCAACAAAACGCCATTCGGCGAACGCATCGGCGGTCCGGTGTTCCGGCATGTCTTACTTCTCAGGAACTTCTCAGACGGTAGTGACGAAAACCGCAGTTCAGAGCGGTTTACCGAAGCTGCCAACGGGAACTTTCTCCGTGTCGGGTCCGTTGTTCGGAGTGAGACACCACCGACAGGAGGCAAGTCATGACAAGCCCCGCCACCACTCGTGTGCGCACCAGCGAATCGGACCTCGACGCCCAGAGCCCTGCCGCCGACCTGGTACGGGTGTACCTGAACGGGATCGGCCGCACCGCACTGCTCACGGCCGCCGACGAGGTCGAGCTGGCCAAGCGCATCGAGGCGGGTCTCTACGCCCAGTACCTGCTGGAAACCGGCAAACGGCTGTCGGCGACCCGCAAACGGGATCTGGCGCTGCTGGTCCGCGAGGGCCAGGCCGCGCGATCGCACCTGCTGGAAGCCAACCTCCGCCTCGTGGTCTCGCTCGCCAAGCGCTACACCGGCCGCGGCATGCCGCTGCTGGACCTCATCCAGGAAGGCAACCTCGGCCTCATCCGGGCCATGGAGAAGTTCGACTACACCAAGGGTTTCAAGTTCTCCACGTACGCCACCTGGTGGATCCGTCAGGCCATCACCCGCGGTATGGCCGACCAGAGCCGCACCATCCGCCTGCCCGTCCACCTGGTGGAACAGGTGAACAAGCTCGCGCGGATCAAGCGTGAACTGCATCAGCAGCTCGGCCGCGAGGCCACCGACGAGGAACTGGCCAACGAGTCCGGCATCCCGGTCGACAAGATCTCCGATCTGCTCGACCACAGCCGCGACCCGGTGAGCCTGGATATGCCGGTCGGCAACGACGAAGAGGCCCCGCTCGGCGATTTCATCGAGGATTCCGAGGCCACCTCGGCCGAATCCGCCGTCATCGCCGGACTGCTGCACCACGACGTGCGTTCCGTGCTCGCCACCCTCGACGAGCGGGAACAACAGGTCATCCGGCTGCGCTTCGGCCTCGACGACGGCCAGCCGCGCACCCTCGACCAGATCGGCAAACTGTTCGGGCTCTCGCGCGAGCGGGTCCGGCAGATCGAGCGCGAGGTCATGTCCAAGCTGCGCAAGGGCGAGCGGGCCGACCGGCTTCGCGCATACGCCAGCTGATTCCCGACTCGTGCCGGTAATCCCGGCACGTGCGACGACGCCGGGCCGATCCGAGGCGGGCCCGGCGTCGAGCTTGGTGACCGTCCGACGGTCACCTTCCCAACGCCGACCGGTGCCCGCGCGTACCCGCCCCCTCCGGGTTTCGCGCGAACCGGTCGGCGGTGCTATCCCTGATTCCGCCCGCTGCCAACCGTTTTCGGCGCGAGCGATCAATTGCATTGCTCGTCATCGGGACTCAGCGCACCGTCGCACCCGATATTTCACGATTGGGGAGCATGACCATCACGTTGCGCACCCGCTGCGCTATCGACGACGAAGCGCTCTCACGGCTACATGCCGAAACCTTCGGCGGCGGCTATGAGCTCATCCCCTGGCGAGCGCGATTGGAACGGCACAGCAGATCATGGGTCGGCGCATTCGCCGACGACCGGCTCATCGCCTTCGTCCACGCGGTCTGGGACGGCGGCGTCCACGCCTTCCTCCTCGACACCATGGTGGCCACCGACCACCAACACCAAGGCATCGGAACCAGGATCGTCACGGCCCTCACAAACGATCTCCGCGAACTCGGAATCGACTGGCTCCACGTCGATTACGAACCACACCTGACCGACTTCTACCGAAAAGCCTGCGGTTTCAACGCCACCGCCGCCGGCCTACTACGACTGAACTGAATCAGCCCGGAAACAAACGTCCCCTTCCAGGCCATCGGCCCGCATGGCAGCACCGCCGCGGACCTCGACCGCATGGAATGGAACCCCTGTGCCTCAAGGTTATTCGGTCGTGCCGCCGAACATCGCCGCCGCCTGGTGGCCCTTTTTCTGATTCGCCGCGACGTAGGGGCGTAGCTCAGTTTCGTAGGCGGCGAAGGCGGTTTCGTGGTCGCCGCGGGTCGCGGCCAGCTGGCGGGCGAGGGTTCGTGCGCCTATCAATGCTTGAGAGGTGCCCATACCGCTGGTCGGTGCGGCGCAGTATCCGGCGTCGCCGACCAGCGCGACCCGGCCGTGGGACCAGCGGTCCAGATGGACCTGGCAGGACGAGGCGAAGTAGAAGTCCTCGGCGGCGGTCATCGCGTCCAGCAGGCGGGGCACTTCCCAGCTCTGTCCGGCGAACGCCGCCCGCGCCGCCTGTTCTTGTTCCGCGCGGGAGCGCCGGTCCAACTCAGGGGATGCGGTGGCGAAGGACAGGCTCACCGTGAGCCGATCCGGATCGCCCGCGCTGAAGAGGTAGATCGCCGTGCCCTGCCCCGGCCGCAACAGGCCCTGGTGATCGAGTCCGAGGTAGTTGGCGGTGCTGAATCCGGCACCGGACATTCCCAGATGTCGCAGCGCGTCGGTCCGTGGACCGAACGCCAGCCGCCGGACGTTCGAATGGACTCCGTCCGCGCCGAACACCAGGTCGAAATCGGCGGTCGAGCCGCGCTCGAATTCGACCGCGACACCGGATTCATGCTGCGTCAACGCGGTGATCGAGTCGCCGAACACGTAGTCCACGTCATCGGCGGTGACCTCGTGCAGGATCCGAGTCAGCTCGTACTTGGGCACCTCCAGTTCGCCGGCGAACACCTCGGCGGGTAGCTGCCCGGTCTCGGTGCCGCTGTCGTCCAGCAGAGCCGTGCCGCGCATCTTGGTCTCGTGCCCGCGGATCTCGTCGAGCACGCCCATCTCCGCCAGCACATCGAACGCCGCATCACGGAAGTCGACCGCATACCCGCTGTCACGGACCAGCGGCGCACGCTCGACCACGGTCACGTCGTATCCGTCGCGATGCAGGAAGTAGGCGAGGGCGGGTCCGGCCACGCTCGCACCCGAGATCAGAACCTTCGGCTTCGTCATGAGCAGAACTGTAGCCGAGATTTAGACGTTTGTGCAATCCATTTGGATAAACCAAGTGGATAAGCATGCGGCTATGCTTCTGAACATGGGAAACCGCGAAGCCTTGTTGACCGGAGCCAAGCAGTGCCTGATCGAACGCGGCTGGGCACGCACGACGGTCCGCGATATCGCCGCGGCCGCCGGGGTCAACCACGCGGCCATCGGCTACCACTTCGGCTCCCGGGACGCACTGCTCACCCAGGCGCTGGTGCTCGCAGTGGACGAACTCGGCGACGAACTCGCCCGCCGCGGCCCGGCCGACGGCCCGGCACAGAGCTGGCAGGCCCTGATCGACACCTTCACCACCCACCGGTCCCTGTGGGTCGCCCAACTCGAAGCCATCGTGCAGGCCGAAAGATCGCCCGAGATCCGCGAATACCTCGCTCAGGGACAACGCGAGGCACGCGCGGGACTCGGCGGTTCGGTACCCCTCGCCTTGCTAACCGGGCTGATGCTGCAATGGCTGGTGGACCCCGAGCACGCGCCCTCCGGCGAAGACGTGATCGCCGAATTGCGTTCTCTCACCACAACTTTCTGACGGTCCCAGACCATCGGCACCGGGTGATCGGTCAATCGTGCTGTGTGTCCGCGGGTTTCGGCGTACCGAGCCCGTCGTCGACCGCGACGTTCTCGGATTCGATGCGCAGGCCGGAGCTGCGCGCCTGCAAATCGAGCAGGATCGCGAAATCCTCGTCGACCCGTCCGCTGGAAACGGCCGCCTGCACGAGTTGGGCGGTCGCCGCGGCCACCGGCATCGGCACGTCGAGATCGTGTGCGGCGCCGAGGCCGAGATCGAAATCCTTGCGCAGCAGCACCGGCGTGAAAGTCGGTGTGTAATCCAGGTTCACGAACGCCGGCGTCTTGTAGCGGGTGAAGGCCGAACCCAGCACGCTGTCGTTCAGGAACGCCAGGAACGCCGCGCGCGATACGCCGCCCTTCTCCGCCAGCACGGTCACCTCGGCCAGCGACTGGGTGACCACGCCCAGAAACAGGTTGTGACAGATCTTCACCAGACGCGCCACATCCCCCTCGCCGACGTAGGTCGCGGACTTGCCGATCCGCCGCAGCAGCGGCGCGACCCGCTCGTAGACCTCGCGCGGTCCGGATACGGCGATCGTCAATTCGCCCGCCGCAACGACTTTCGGGTTACCGCTCACCGGGGCCGCCAGGTATGCGACACCGCGTTCGGCGCAGGCCGCGCGAATCGCGGCCGAGGATTGCACCGAGACCGTCGAACAGTCGACGACCACCCGCGGCACCGGCGGCGGCGCGGCCAGCAACCCGTCCGGCCCGAGCAGCACCTGCTCCAGATCGGCCGGGGTGGACACCATCGTGAAAACCAGGTCGAGCCCACGCAATTCGGCGATGCCGTGTGCGACGGTGCAGCCGCGCGCGGCCAGCGGCTCGGCCTTGGCCCGGGTGCGGTTCCACACCGTGACCGGCAGGCCGTCGCCGGCGAGCCGCATGACCATCGCGGCCCCCATCCGTCCGGTGCCGATCCAGCCGACGGTGGTCTCGTTGATCGCGTCCATGAAGCTCCTCGGCGTAGTCGGATGCGGTGCGGATTCCTCGATCGCGCACCAGCATCCGCACGCCGGGCTCGCGTATTCGCCTGCCCGAATCCAATAGTTCCCGAACCGGCCGATATTTTCGCGTCCGACACCCGAAATCTGGTCAGGCGGTTCAGCTTTCATCGACCGAGCCGCAGGCCGACGCCGCGGATGTCTTCTCGAAAACACGACAGGAGGTGTCGTGATTGTTTGAGAGCTTTGTTTCGACGACCACCGGGCAGCCCGGCGGTTCCGTAACAAGAGAGGGTTCCAAGTGGGATCTCAGGTCAATCCGTGCATCATGTTCAACGGCAACGCGCGGCAGGCGATGGAGTTCTACCGGCAGGTTTTCGGCGGCGAGCTGGAGTTGGGAACCATCGCGGACTTCGGCTCACCGGACGCACCCAATGCCGACAAGGTCATGCACTCCCGCCTCGACACCCCGGCCGGCTACACGCTTATGGCATGGGACTTTCCCGAGGACAGGCCAGACCAACCGCCATATCGGCCGGGAAACAACGTCGCAGTCTTCATAAGCGGTGACGACAGCGGACTTCGCGACCATTTCCAGAAGCTGTCCGAGGGCGGCACTGTCACCCTTCCGCTGGAAAGGCAGGTTTGGGGTGATGTGGCGGGCTCGCTCGTCGACCGGTTCGGGATCACCTGGATGATCAACATCAGCGCCCAGTGATCGACAACCGAATCGGCCCGCCATGATCCGCACCTCCGACCAGGCGGAGGCCGTCGATCCGCAGCGCGGATCACTTCGCACCCGGTACCGGAATGCTCAGGGGCGGTTCACTATTCGCCGACGGAACCCGCGTCCAACACCTCGCCGAGGCGGCGGACGATGCCGGGCCAGCCACTGCGTAGAATGGTGCGGGACAGCTGGGAGGTCGGGTCGTCGGGGTCGAAACCGCTGTGTGTCAACAGCATTCGAGTGCCGCGGCCCTCCGTGTGCAGATCCCAGGTGATGACCCAACCGGAGTCCGCCACCGCGGCGGCATCGCTCCACGTGACGCGCAGGCGCTCGGGCTCGACGACCTCCAGCACCTCACAGCGCACTTCGCCGGAGAAATTCACCGCGGGCATCGGGCGTGCCTTCATCCGGAAACGATTGCCGACCACCGGTTCGAAGCCGATCGGCTGCATCAGCCACTGCCCCATCAGCTCCGGCGTGGTGATCGCGCGCCACACCTTCGGCCGCGGATGCGGATAGAACTGGTCGAGCACGATCGTGGCTGGATCGTCGTTCACCGGCACACTCCCTTCGGTCTGGATACGCGGCGGTCGCCCGGCCGCACCGTGGTCACGCTCCGGCGCCGGGTGACCGCGGCGCGGCCGAGTCAGCGGGGTCGTCGGGCATGGTATCGAGCACCGTGCCCAACGCACGCATCCTGCTGCGCCAGAATCTTTCGAACGGCGCGAGCCAGGACTGCAGGTCGTGCAGCGGTTGCGGTTCCACCCGGTAGAAGCGGTGACGGCCGCGCTTCTCCTCACCGACCAGCCCGCAATCGCGCAGCACCTTCAAATGCTCGGACACACTGGGCCGCGCCATATCGAACCGTTCGGCGATGTCCTGGACCGACTGCTCACCGTCGAGCAGCAGGTCCAGGATCTCCCGGCGGGTCGGGTTGGCCAGCGCGCCGAACACCAGGTCGGTGCTGCTGGTTTTCAGGCGTTGCGGCATGCGGGCTCTCGTTCGGTCGAGGTCACCGTCGCCGGAACAGTGCCAGGGCGGCGATGATTGCGATCCCGAGAATACCGAGACACCACGCCAACGCGGCCACGACGTAGTAGCCGCCGGCGTGCCCGAATCCGTGCAGTCCGGCCGCGCCCTGGGTGAGATACCGGTTCGCCTCGATGATCACCGTCAGCGGTTGGTGTTCGGCGAACACCCGCAGCCAGCCGGGCATCGTGTCCACCGGAACGTAGGCGCTGGACACGAACGACAGCGGCAACACCAGGAACGCCAGGCCCTGCGCCGACTGCACATCGCCGGTGGCCAGCCCGATCGCGATGAACACCCAGGTGAACGCGACCGCGGTGAGCAGACACAGCCCGAGCATCGCCACGGTGCTCGTAACTCCTTGGTGCGTACGGAAACCCACCGCGAACGCGATCGCGGCCGTTACCAGGAGTACGAATGTGGTCAGCGCATGCGCGCCGAGCGCGCGCCCGAGCAGTACGGCGATCCGCGGCATCGGCAGCGAGCGGAATCTGTCGATGACGCCGCGCTGCAGATCCTCCGCCATCGCCGCCCCGACGCCCATCACCGAGAAGACCATTCCGACGGTGAGAATGCCCGGCACCATGAAGTCGACGTAGCGCAGCCCGCCCGCCGCGATGGCGCCGCCGAATACATAGCGGAAGATCAGCAGGAACACCACGCTCTGCAGCACCGCCATCACGATCACCGGCGGGTTGCGCACCGTCATCAGCAGCACTCGCCGCGCGATGGCCCCGGTGGCGGCAACGGGATTCGCGCGCCGCGCCACCGGATGGTCGAGTGACGCCGCGGTCATCGCCGCACCCCTGGCCGCGAAAATCGGTGTACCCAATAGGTTTTCATGCTGATACCTCGAATCGGCGGTCGGTCGGGGCGGTCAGGTTCAGAAAGGCCTCCTCCAGCGTCGGTTTGCGAACGGTGACCTCCTCGATGGTGACGCCCGGCACCGCGAAGCAGCGGGCGGCATCCTCGCCACCGGACGACGAGGTCCAGGTCATGGTGCGGGACTCGCGGTCGACGCTGGGGTCGGCGGCGGTCAGCGTGTCCCGGATCGTGTCGAGATCCGTTGCGCGCCTTGTGCGTATCGTCACGACATCGGCGGCATGGGCGTCCTTCAGCTCACCCGGGGTGCCGTCGGCCAGGATGCGGCCGCCGTCGAGCACCACGATCCGGTCGGCGAGCGCATCGGCCTCCTCCAGGTATTGCGTGGTGAGGACGACATCGGTACCGCCGGTGACCAATTCGGTGACCAGCGACCAAAGGCCGTGGCGCGCAGCGGGATCCAGGCCGGTGGTCGGTTCGTCGAGCAGCAGCAGGCGCGGCCGCCCGACCAGGCTCGCGCCCAGGTCGAGGCGGCGGCGCATACCGCCGGAGTAGGTGCCGACGCGCCGGTCGGCGGCCTCCCGCAGCCCGAGTCGCCGCAGCACCTCGGCCGCGGCGGTGCGGGCGTCGCGACGGGTCAGCCCGAACAGGACGCCGGTCATCTCCAGGTTCTCCGCACCGGTCAACAGCGGTTCGACCGTCGCGTGCTGACCCGCCAAGCCGATGACCCCGCGCACCCGGCGCGCGTCGCGCACGGTGTCGTTGCCGAGCACCCGGAGCGTTCCGGCATCGGGGTTGGTCAGCGTGGCGAGCATGCGCACCAGGGTGGTCTTGCCCGCACCGTTGCGGCCGAGCACCGCGAGCAGGCTGCCGGGTTCGGCCGTCAGGTCGAGATTGTCGAGCGCGGTGGTGTCACCGAACCGCTTGGTGACACCGTGCGCTTCGAAAAGGGTTGTCACCGTGCCCCATCGGCGACCAGGACGTACGAATTGCCGTCCGGGTCGGAGAAGGACGCCTGCCGCCCCCACTGCTCGTCGGTGGGTCCGTCGACATCGGCGCCCGCCGCGCGCAGCTTCTCGACGACGGCGTCGATATCGGGGCTGTTCACGATCACGCCCGCGAGGTTCCCCGCGCTCGCGCCCGGGAACGGCTTGTGCAGGATGATGCCGGTGCCGGTTTCACCTGCGCCGACCTCGAGCCACCGGTTATCGCCGAATGTGTTGTCGGCGCGCACGGTCATGCCGAGCACCCCGGTGTAGAACTCCTTCGCCCTGTCTTGATCGGAGACGAAGGCGGTGATCTTCCCTATCTGCGAAATCGTCATGGCGATGACAATAGGTAGGTATTAGCCTACCTGTCAACCGTAGGTTTTTTCCTACCCAATGTGCTCGAAACGCGCGGACCGGTGGGCTCGGCGAGTATCCGGGGCTGGCTATCCCAGGCGACGCGGGCCGGTGTCGAAGCGGCTGGGCTCCGGGCCGATTCGCCCTCGCGCATAGAGGATTTCGGCGGATGTCGGCGAGGCCAGCACCGGATCGAAGGACAGCTCCCGCATTTCGGGAATATCGTCGAACAGGGCCGAAATGCGTTGCGCCAGTTCGGCGAGCGCGGCCTTGTCGACCCGCGGGCTGGCCGGGGTTCCGGAGAGCAGCGGGGCCGCACGGGGCGCGTCGATGAGGGCCGCGGCCTCGTCGCCGGTGAGCGGCAGCGCGCGGTAGGCGCGGTCGCCGAGCAATTCGATGATCATGCCGGACAGGCCGAATTCGATGACCGAACCGAACGACGGATCGTCCTTGACGCGCAGCACACAGCCGACGCCCTTGGTCGCCATCTTCTGAACGTGCAGCACCGGATCACCGCAGATCTCCACCAGGTCGGTATATGCCTGACGGACCGCGGACGGGCGCCACAGATCCAGCCGCACACCGGTGAGATCCGGTCTGCGACGCCACATTTCGCCGGTCGCCTTCGCCGCCACCGGATAGCCGAGTTCCTCGGCCGCCGCCACCGCCTCGTCCGCGTCGCGCACCTCCCGGAACTCGACGACGCGAATCCCGTAGCAGGACAGCAACTCGACGGCCTCGAGATCCGAAAGCCAGCGTCCCCCGGACTCGTTCATCCATCCGCTGACCAAACGCCGGGCGCGGTCCGCGTCGATCCCGTCGGGCCGCGCGACGTGTGGGGACACCGGACGGCTCCGCCACTCCGCGTAGCGGCGCACCCTGGCCAGCGCTCGGGCGGCACGCTCCGGATCCGGGTAGGACGGAATGGATCCGCGCATCACGCCGGCGCCCGGCCCGCGCACCGCGAGCAGATTCGGCATCCCCTGCTCGGCGACGAAGGTGGTGAGAATCGGTTTCTCCGCATCGGGCACGGCCGCGGCCGCGCTGCGAATGGCGTCGGCGAAATCGGGCACCGAAACCGGCACCGGCGGCGCGAAAACCACTATCAGCGCATCGATTTCGGGTGCACGCAACGCCTCGGCCACCGCATCGAAATAGTCACCGGGCCGCGCCTGCGGGCCCAGGTTCACCGGCTCGCCCACCACCAGCCCCTCACCGTGGGCCGCGTCCACCGCCAGCCAGTCGAGCGCGGTGCTGTTGCCGATCACCGCGAGCCGGGAACCGGACGGCAGCGGCTGGTAAGCCAGCAGCGCGGCACAGTCGAACAGCTCCGAGATCGAATCGACCTGCACGATTCCGGCCTGCGCGAACAGATCTCGCACGATCGAGCGGTCCATATCGGACCGCGCGCCACCCGCCATCCGGCCGCTGCTCACCGCGACGATCGGTTTGGTGCGCGCCACCCGCCGCGCGATCCGGGAGAACTTGCGCGGATTACCGAAACTCTCCAGGTACAGCAGCACCACATCGGTATCGGGCGCGGTGTCCCAGTACTGCAGCAGGTCGTTGCCGGAGACGTCGGCGCGGTTACCCGCCGATACGAAGGTCGACAGTCCCAGGTTGCGGGCGGCGGCCTCACCCAGGATCGCCGCGCCGAGCGGGCCGGACTGGCAGAAGAAACCGATTCGGCCGCGGCCCGGCAGCACCGAGGCCAACGTCGCGTTCAACGAGACCGCCGGATCGGTGTTGGCGACGCCGAGCGCACTCGGCCCGACCACCCGCATCCCGTGTCCCCGTGCGGCGGCGACCAATTCGCGTTCGGCCGCGGCGCCGCCGACACCGGTTTCGCTGAATCCCGCGGTGAGCACGACAAGTCCCTTGACGCCCTTGGCCATACAGTCGTCGAGCACCGAGGCGATCGCCTCCGGCGGCACCGCGACCACCGCGAGGTCCACCTCGTCCGGAATGTCGCGGACCGTCGCGTATGCCCGCACCCCGCGCACCGATTTGCGGTTCGGGTTCACCGGATACACCGGCCCCTGGAACACCCCCGACAGCAGATTGGCCAGCACCGAGCCGCCGACCCGGCCCGCGCCGACCGTCGCACCGATCACCGCGACCGAACCCGGCCGCAGCAGGTTGCCGACGCTGCGCGCCTCGGAGGCCCGCTCGCGCGAATCCCGAACGGACAGCAGGGCTTCGGTCGGATCGATGGCGAACTCCAGATGCAGCACCGAACCGTCCCTGCTGCGCTCCACCTGATAGCCGGCGTCGCGGAATACGGTGACCATCACCGTATTCTCGGCGAGTACCTCCGCGACGAAGGTCTCGATCTTGTTCTCGGCCGCCGCGCCCGCGAGATGTTCCAGCAGCACCGATCCGAGACCGCGACCCTGATGCTCGTCGGCGACCACGAACGCCACCTCGGCAGACCGCGGGCCGGTGCGGTCGAGCAGTTCGTACCGGCCGACCGCGACGATCGATTCCCCGAGTTCCAGCACCAGCCCCACCCGGTCACGATGGTCGACGTGGGTGGAGCGGTACAGGTCCTTCGGCGAAATCCGCGGGTACGGACCGAAATAGCGCAGATACCTGGTGCGGTCGGACAGCGCGGCATGGAACTCCTGCAACCGTCCGGCGTCGTCCGGGGTGATCGGGCGCAGCCGAACGACGCCGCCGTCGGAGGCGAGCACATCGGCGAACCAGTGCTGCGGCGGTGGCGGCGGCACGGCCGGTGTGTCCGGCGAATCCGGTACGGGCGGTTGATCAGTCACGGGTGTCCTCCGGGTCCAGGCCCAGCAACCCGAAGGTGGCCCGGCGGGTGGCCAAGATGGCCGTATCGATGGCTCGCTGCGCGCGGTCGAGGCGCGCGTCCCCAGTCTCCCCCGTGCCGCCGGGACCATCCCAGGCACGGTAGGCGGTATCGCCACCGTCGCCCATGGTGCGCGGCGGCTCGGTGCGCGGCGCGGCCTGGCGCACCAGATCCAGCCAGTCGCCCGGGATTTCGGTGGCCGGATCGATGGCGCGGTCCAGCGCGGTGGCGAGCAGGTGCGTCCAGGCCCGGGGCACCACCCGGACCACGCCGTAGCCACCGCCGCCGACGGCGAGCCAGCGGCCATCGGCGTAGCGATCGGCCAGATCCCGCATCGCCAGGAAGGCCGCGCGCTGCCCGTCCACGGTGAGCTCCAGATCCGCCAGCGGATCCTCCCGATGGGTGTCCACGCCGCATTGGCTGATCAGGATCTGCGGCCGGAAGGCGGCCAGCGCGCCGGGCACCACCGCGTGAAATCCCCGCAGCCACTGGGCATCCCGGGTCCCCGGCGGCACCGGCAGGTTGATCGCGGTACCTGTGCCGGCATCGCATCCGGTCTCCTCGGGCCAACCGGTGCCGGGCCACAGCGTGGCCGGATGCTGATGGATGGAGACCGTCAGCACCCGCGGATCCGCGTAGAACGCGTGCTGCACGCCATCGCCATGGTGCACGTCGACATCCACGTAGGCGATCCGGTCGTAGCCGTGTTCCAGCAGCCACGAAATCGCCACCGCCACATCGTTGTAGACGCAGAATCCGGCCGCGTGACCGGGCATGGCGTGGTGCATGCCGCCGCCGATGCTTACCGCGCGCCGGGTGCGGCCCGCCGCGATCTCGCGCGCCGCCGCCAGCGTCCCGCCGACGATCACCGACGCGGCCTGGTGCATATGCGGGAAGACCGGATTGTCCGGCGACCCGAGCCCATAGGGCGGCGACTGCGGCGAACCAGCGGGCTGATAGGCGTGTTCGACGGCGGCGATGTAATCGGCGGTGTGGATGCGCAGCAGATCGGCGCGGCCGGCCGGATCCGGCGCCAACGGCTCGACACCGTCCAGCAATCCCAGACTTCGGGCCAGCGCCATGGTGAACTTCAGGCGCACCGGCTTCATCGGGTGGTCCGGGGTCCAGGTGTAGTCGAGAAAGTGGTCGGTCCACACCACCGTTCCCGCACTGCGCGACACAGCCATACCGCAACGCTAGCGGGAAGCTACCGGCCCCACGCGGCGTTGCCATGCAGTAGAAATAGAGCCCAGTACCAACACGGCGGCCTGCCGTGTGCCGACGGCTCGCGCGGCACGGCATCGGATTCGGATGCGGCGGTGTGAACCAGGGCGTGCGCAGCGCGGCGCATGAGAGTGCGCGCGACGCAATGCCTGCGGGTCCGGCACACGGTGGTGTCGGCGTGCGTAGGTAGAATTCGTCCCGACGAAGGGGTAAAAGGTGAAGGATCTGGTCGACACCACGGAGATGTACCTCCGTACCATCTACGACCTCGAGGAGGAGGGCGTGGTGCCCCTGCGCGCTCGCATCGCCGAGCGGCTCGAGCAGAGCGGTCCGACGGTGAGCCAGACCGTCGCGCGGATGGAGCGCGACGGTTTGCTGCTGGTCGCCGGTGATCGTCATCTCGAGCTCACCGAGAAGGGCCGCAGCATGGCGGTCGCGGTGATGCGCAAGCACCGGCTGGCCGAGCGGCTGCTGGTCGACATCATCGGATTGGATTGGCAGAACGTACATGCCGAGGCGTGCCGCTGGGAGCACGTGATGAGCGAGGATGTGGAGCGGCGCCTCGTCGAGGTGCTGAACCACCCCACCACCTCCCCGTACGGCAACCCCATCCCCGGCCTCGACGAACTGGGCGTCGTGCCGCAGACCACCGCCGAGGAGAGCCTGGTCCGGCTGTCGGATCTGCCGCACGGCCAGGTGCACGCCGTGGTGGTGCGCAGGCTCGCCGAGCACATCCAGACCGATCCGGACGTCATCGGTCAGTTGCGTGAGGCGGGCGTCGTGCCCGACGCGCGCGTGACCGTCGAGACCAAGCCCGGTGCGGTGCTCATCACCGTGCCCGGTCACTCGGGTTTCGAGCTGTCCGACGAGATGGCCCATGCCGTCCAGGTGAAGTTGGTCTGAGGCGTGCGACTTCTTGTCACGGGTGGCGCGGGTTACGTCGGCGGCGTCTGCGCCCAGGTGTTGCTGGAACAAGGGCATGAGGTCGTCGTGGTCGACGATCTGTCCACCGGAAATGCCGACGGGGTGCCCGAGGGCGCCCGCTTCGTCGATGGCGATATCGCCGAGGTCGCGCCGCGGCTGATCCACGCCGAATCCTTCGACGGCGTCCTGCATTTCGCCGCGCAGTCGCTGGTCGGTGAATCGGTGCAGCAGCCGGAGAAGTACTGGCACGGCAATGTGGTGAAGTCGCTGACGCTGCTGGAGGCGATGCGCGCCGCGGGCACGCCCCGCCTGGTGTTCTCCTCCACCGCGGCGGTGTACGGCGAACCCGAACAGGTGCCGATCACCGAGGACGCGCCGACGCGGCCGACGAATCCGTACGGCGCGTCGAAGCTCGCCATCGACCACGCCATCACCTCGTACGCGATCGCGCACGGGCTCGCCGCGACCAGCCTGCGCTACTTCAACGTGGCGGGCGCGTATGCCGGTCTCGGCGAAAACCGGGTCGTGGAAACCCATCTCATCCCGCTGGTGCTGCAGGTGGCCGCCAGGCACCGCAAGGCGATCTCGATCTTCGGCACCGACTGGCCGACCGCCGACGGCACCGCGGTGCGCGACTACATCCACATCCGCGACCTCGCCCAGGCGCATCTGCTGGCGCTGGACACCGCGACACCGGGCACGCACCGCATCTTCAATCTGGGCAGCGGCACGGGATTCTCGGTGCGCGAGGTGATTTCGGCGTGCGAGCGGGTCACCGGGCTGCCGATCCCCGCGGTCGAGGCCCCACGCAGGCCCGGCGATCCCGCCGTGCTGATCGCGTCGAGCGAGCGGGCCGTCACCGAACTCGGCTGGCGCCCCGAACACACCGAGCTCGACGAAATCGTCTCCGACGCATGGGATTTCCTGCGCGCGCTCGGTCCGCGCGCACATTCCGCCAAGTCCTGACCCGCGCCGGGCCGCGATGGCTGTCATCGCGGCTCCGGACCGAGGTCGACACCCAGATCGGTGGCGGTTTCGAAGCCGCAGTGGGCGAGTTTGCGCAGGTGCTCGGGCCGCAGGCCCATGTACAGCGAGGTCTCCAACAGACGGGCCATGGGGTGCATCGGATCGGCCTCCAGCGCGGCCTGCAGTGCGACACCGGCCAGCGGGCCGTCACCCCGGGTGTACGCGTGGTAGCCGAGCAGGGCCGCCGTCTCCGCGCGGTCCGGGCCGGTGGTCACCTGGACCAGCGCGATCCACAGCTGTTCCGCCGCATCGGCGTGGTCGCCGATCGCGAGTGCGAACATGGTGTCGCGCACCGCGTGATCCCGCAGCGCCGCAACGAGTTCCGCTAGCTCGGCGGCGTCGAGGCCCGCGCCGGATTCGAGATTCGCGATCTGCCACAGCACATGGTGCAGCGCCTGCCTGCTGTATCCGTTCGGGTCGCCGCGGTGCACCGCTCGCCGGTAGCGGTCCATCGCGTCGGCGACCGCGTCGTCCAGGTGCGCGGCGACCTCGGCGGTGCGGATCGGATCGGCCGCCACCAGCCCGGTGAGCTCCGCCCGGGAGCGCCGCAGCGGCCTGCCGTCGAGCACATGGGACATGGCCACCATCGATGCGGCCGGATCGGGTAGCGGCCCACCGCATTCCGGCCCGAGCAGACTCCACCAGCGTCGTCCCGGTTCGCATTCGGGCACCGCCCACGCCGCGTCGAGTCCGATATCGTCGGCCGCCAGTTCGCGGCGCAGCGCGGCCGCCATCGCCGCGAAATATCCTCCGCCGCAACGGTTCCGGCGTCGCCCACGCCGCCCGGACGATTCCCGGGCCCGATCGTCGACGAAGACGGCGATGACCTTGGCCGCGCCCATCCCGGCACAGATCCGCACCACATAGGGCGCGACCGTCTCGGCCCGCAGCCTGCCGTCCCGCTGATCCACATCGAATCGCGCCACCGCGTCGATCAATTCGGGCCCGCCCGGCACCGGCGTCGGGCACAACACCGCGACCACCAGCGAACGCTCCGGCGGAAAACCCACCAGCGCGGGCACCGCCGCGATCAAATCGCCCGGCTCATCGATCCGCACCGCGTTCGGATCGGCGCGGGGCCGGGACCGCGGCGGCCGCTCTCCGCATTCCGCGCCGCGCCACTCCCGCGCCGACCGGCCGGTCCTGAAATACGATGCGCCCTGCGCACATTCGACCGCACCGGCAGAGCTTGCGGCCGGGAACCGAACGACGGACGATGCGCCGGACTGTTCGACAGGCGCTGTTCCCGTGCGATTGCCGAGGTCCGCCTCGGTATCCGTCGCGCGGGCACCGTTCTCGGCGCGGTAGTCCGGCGCGCTCTCGGCGCACACCGGTGCGCGCGCCTGGTCGCGCGATGGACCGCTGACGTGGGCGCCGCTCGATAGGCCGCCGGGTGAGCCGAGCGAACCGCCGCGGCACCGCACGGGATGCGCGGGTAGCGGGCCGGTGTCCGGAATGTCGCCGGCGGGCATGGGGTTCGTGTGGGTCGTCATGGGTCGAGCGTGCGCCGACCCTCCTGGGCGGCAGATCGAGCTGACCTGGGGATTCAGGTTGCCCTGTGGATAATTCCGGGGTTGTGGACAACTTCCGGCCGGGACCGGGCCGAGCGGCGGGGTGTGTCGGGCCGGACTGCTACAGTCCGCGCGGGATCAACCTTTCCGCACCTTCATGACGGTCGCGGTGAATACCGAATCCAGCGTGCTGGTATCGACTTTGCCCGCACCGAATGTCATGTAGGTCACGATGATTCGCACATCACCGAGCTGTCCGGCCAGCGTCTGCATGGTCGAGGTCAGCCCGGCGCCGCCGACGTCGGGGGTGACCGTGCGGCGGAAGGCCATGGTGTCGTCGGCGTCCACCGGGGGCGGCGCGTCGAGGATGGTCGCGACGGTGGTCGCGGCGCCCGCCTTGGTGACCCGCACCGACCCGCACTGCCGCAACTGGTTTCGCCACGCGGACAGCGGTTCATCGGTCCTGGTCAGCTCGACGGTGATGGTCGCGCGGGCCTCGTTGTCGGTGCCGACCGTGACGGCCGTCCGGTCGGCGCCGACCGGCTGGTCCGGCGGCGCGCACTCCGCGGGTTGCACCGCCGCCGCGCGCCCCACACCGTTGAGGTCGGCCGCGGCCTGCGCCGCCTGCTCGGGCGGCAGCACCACCGTCGTATAGCGCGCCGGGAATTGCCCGGGATCGGGTAGCAGCGAACCCAATTGGGCGGTGATGTGCCGGTTCGCCGCGGGCGCCGCGGCGACCGCATCACCCGGCACGTCGGACGCGCACCCGCCGAGCAGCGCCGCACCCGCGGTGAGCAGCGCGACGCCCGCCACCGCGGCCCCCGGGTACCCCCTGCGCGAAAACGGCACAGTCACGCCCCCACTGTGCCAAACTCGCCAGGCCCGCCCGCGATGCCACGCCGTCGGGCGCCGTCTCGGAGTCCCGCCGGAGGCGATTTCGAGTCGGGTCCCAGGTGTGGAAAAACGTGCTGCGGGAATGTGTGTGGTGTCGTGGCTGTTGCCTCGACGGGTGGCCGATGTCCAGCGATGCGCGGGACGTCGCCGCCATGGGGGACAATGGACGGTGGTACCACCGCACCGCTCGCTCTGGTGCGGTTCGGTGTTACCGCGCAGGAAGGAGTACGCGATGGACTACGAGTCGCGAATGTACGAACTGGAGTTCCCCGCTCCACAGCTGTCGTCCGCCGATGGCTCGGGTCCGGTGCTGGTGCACGGGCTGGAGGGGTTCACCGATGCCGGGCACGCCGTGCGCCTGGCCACCACGCACCTGCGCGAAAGCCTGGAAAGCGAACTGGTCGCGTCGTTCGATGTCGACGAGCTGCTGGACTACCGCTCGCGGCGTCCGCTGATGACGTTCAAGACCGATCACTTCTCCGATTACGCGGAGCCCGAGCTGAACCTGTGGGCGCTGCGCGATACGGACGGCACGCCATTCCTGCTGCTGGCCGGTCTGGAACCGGATCTGCGGTGGGAGAAGTTCGTCACAGCGGTCCGCCTGCTCGCCGAGCAGTTGGGGGTGCGCCGTACGATCGGCCTGAGCGCCATCCCGATGGCCATTCCGCACACCCGCCCGCTCGGCGTCACCGCGCATTCCTCGGACCGCGATCTGATCTCGGATCATCAGCGCTGGCCGGGTGAGCTGCAGGTGCCGGGCAGCGCGTCGTCGCTGCTGGAGTTCCGGATGGCCCAGCACGGGCACGAATCGGTCGGGTTCTCGGTGCACGTCCCGCACTATCTGGCGCAGACGGCGTATCCGGAGGCCGCGCAGACCCTGCTGGAGAACGTCGCCGACAACGCGGGCCTGGAATTGCCGCTCGCCGCGCTCGGCGAGGCGGCCGCGCGGGTGCGTGAGCAGGTCAACGAGCACATCGCGGGCAATTCCGAGGTGGAGACGGTGGTGCACGCCCTGGAACGCCAATACGACAGTTTCGTCACCGCGCAGGAGAGCCAGTCGAGCCTGCTGGCCGGCGACGGCGAGCTGCCCAGCGGCGACGAATTGGGCGCGGAGTTCGAGCGGTTCCTGGCCGAACAGGGCGGCTACGGCGGCGGCGAATCCGACGAACGTCGTTAAGGTTCCCGCTACGGAAGGCCTACGCGCCGTAAATGCGCTGGCGTGGAGGCCGTAGGCTTATTCGAGTGGATTTGACCGACCTGCTCGAGATTCCGGGGACCGATGCCGACGCGCTGTACGAGGCGTTCGGCATGTGGGCCGCCGAGCAGGGCACCCCGCTCTATCCGGCCCAGGACGAGGCGCTGCTGGAGCTGGCGTCGGGGTCCAATGTCATCCTGGCGACGCCCACCGGGTCGGGTAAATCGCTGGTCGCGGTGGGCGCGCACCTGTTCGCGCTGACCCGCGGCCTGCGCACCTACTACACGGCCCCGATCAAGGCGCTGGTCAGCGAGAAGTTCTTCGCGCTCTGCGAGGTGTTCGGCGCGGAACGGGTCGGGATGGTCACCGGTGACGCGGCGGTCAACCCGGACGCCCCGATCATCTGCGCGACCGCCGAGATCCTGGCGAATCTGGCGTTACGCGAGGGCGCGGCCGCCGATGTCGGCCAGGTGGTGATGGACGAATTCCATTTCTACGCCGATCCGGATCGCGGCTGGGCCTGGCAGGTGCCGCTGCTGGAGTTGCCGAGGGCCCAGTTCCTGCTGATGTCGGCCACCCTCGGCGAGGTCGATTTCTTCAAACAGGATCTCGAGCGGCGCACCGCCCGCGCGACCGCGATCGTCGCGGGCACGGAACGTCCGGTGCCGCTGAGCTTCTCCTACGCGCGCACCCCGATCACCGAGACGCTGGAGGATCTGGTCACCACCAGCCTCGCGCCGGTGTACGTCGTGCATTTCACACAGGCGGCGGCGCTGGAGCGGGCGCAGGCGCTGACGAGCGTGAACTTCGCCTCCCGCGCGGAGAAGGACGCGATCGCGGTGGCGCTCGGCGATTTCCGGTTCGCCGCCGGATTCGGCAAGACGCTGTCGCGACTGATCCGGCATGGGATCGGCGTACATCACGCGGGCATGCTGCCCAAATATCGCCGTCTCGTGGAACGGCTCGCGCAGGACGGTCTGCTCAAGGTGGTGTGCGGCACCGACACCCTCGGCGTCGGCATCAACGTGCCGATCCGCACCGTGCTGCTGACCGGGCTGACCAAATTCGACGGCGTGCGCACCCGCAGGCTGAAGGCGCGCGAATTCCATCAGATCGCGGGCCGGGCCGGGCGCGCGGGCTTCGACACCCTGGGCACCGTTGTGGTGCAGGCCCCGGAGCACGAGGTGGAGAACGCCCGCCTGTTGGCCAAGGCCGGTGACGATCCGAAGAAACAGCGGAAGATCCAGCGCCGCAAGCCGCCCGAGGGTTTCGTCTCCTGGAGCGAGGAGACCTTCGACCGGCTGGTCGCCGCGCAGCCGGAGCCGATGGTGTCGCGGTTCAACGTGACGAATTCCATGCTGTTGAACGTGATCGCAAGGCCGGGAAACTGTTTCGACGCGATGCGGCATCTGCTGGAGGACAATCACGAGCCGCGCCCAGCGCAGCGCAGGCATATCCTGCGCGCCATCCGGCTCTACCGCGCGTTGCGCGATGCCGGTGTGGTGCAACAACTTCCGGAGCCGGATTCGAAGGGCCGCCGGGCCCGGCTCACCGTCGACCTGCAGCGCGATTTCGCGCTGGACCAACCGCTTTCCCCATTCGCACTGGCGGCGCTGGAACTACTGGACAAAGAGTCGCCGACCTATACCCTCGATGTGGTGTCGCTCATCGAATCCACGCTGGAGGATCCGCGTCAGCTGCTGATGGCTCAGCAGCACAAGGCGCGCGGTGCGGCGATCGCGGAGATGAAGGCCGACGGCATCGAATACGACGAGCGGATGGAACTGCTCGAAGAGGTGACCTGGCCGAAGCCGCTGGCCGAGCTGATCGAGCCGGCCTATGAGACCTATCGCGCCGGGCATCCGTGGGTGTCGGAGTTCATGCCGTCGCCGAAATCGGTGGTGCGCGACATGATCGAGCGGTCGATGACGTTCGCCGAGCTCATCTCGTTCTACGAGTTGGCCCGCTCGGAGGGTGTGGTGCTGCGCTATCTGGCCGACGCGTATCGCGCGCTGCGTCGCACGGTGCCCGACAGCGCGCGCACCGAGGAGCTCGACGACGTCACCGAGTGGCTGGGTGAGCTTGTGCGACAAGTGGATTCGAGCCTGCTCGACGAATGGGAGCAGCTCACGAACCCGGGCGCCGAATCCGACACCGAGCAGGTGGCGTTCGGCGCGGAGGCGGTGCGCCCGATCACCGCGAACGAGCGCGCCTTCCGCGTCATGGTCCGCAACGCGATGTTCCGCCGGGTGGATCTGGCGGCCCGGAAGCGCTGGGACGAGCTGTCCGAATCGAGTCCCGGGCCCGATTGGGCCACCGAACTCTCGCCTTATTTCGCCGAATACGACAAGATCGGGACCGGTCCCGACGCACGCGGACCCCAGCTGTTCCAACTCGAACGAAGACCCGGCTTCTGGCGGGTGCGGCAGGTGCTCGACGATCCGGCAGGCGACCATGGTTGGTCGATCGACGCCGTCGTTGACCTCGCCGAATCCGATGCCGCGGGCGAGATCGTCTTCGACGATTTCACCGTGTCCGCGGGCTGAGGTTTCCCGCCCGACGCGACCTGGGGTAATCCAGGTCACGGGTTGCCGACGGAGCGGTCGCGCAACCCGATGCCCCACCGGTGGATCCGAGGTTTGACGGATTCGTATCTGGGTAGGGGCCGCTGATACTCTCTCCCCCGCTGCCCACGCGAAAGATCAACTATGCCCGAATCGCCGTACCTTGTCATCGACCTGATGCGAGTGCGTGAGAATTACTCCGCACTCGCCGCCGCGCTACCCGCGGCACGAATCCGCTTCGCGGTCAAGGCAAGTCCGGTGTCGGAGATCATTCAACTGCTGGACGCGCACGGCGCGGAATTCGATGTCGCCAGCATCGGTGAGATCGAACAGTGCATCGGCCTCGGCGTCGCCCCCGAGCGGCTCTGCTACGGCAACCCCATCAAGAAGGTCAAGGACATCGCCCGCGCCTTCGCGCTCGGCGTGCGCCGCTACGCCTTCGACACCGAGGACGACCTGCTGCGCATCGCGGAGCACGCGCCGGGTTCGGAGGTCGAGTGCCGCTTCCTGTCCTCGGCCCCGCAGTCGACCACCCCGTTCGGCACCAAATTCGGCTGCGCGCCCGCCGAGGCGTTCCGACTATTGGTGCGCGCCAACGATCTCGGCCTGCGGGTCGCCGGTCCGTACTTCCATGTCGGCTCGCAGCAGACCGATCCGGCCGCCTGGCGAATCGGCATCGAGCAGGCCGCTCACATCGTGAAAGCATTGGCGGACAAGGAAATTCCGGTAACGTCTGTGAATATCGGTGGGGGCCTTCCCATTTCGTACGTCGAGCAGGCACCGTCGCTCGACGCCATCGCGTCGGTCGTCACCGACGCCGCCGCCGAATTCCTGCCCGAGACCGCCGGACTCGTCGTCGAGCCCGGCCGTGCGCTCGTGGGATCGGCGGGCACCATCCACGCCGAGGTGGTCGGCGTGCGCAGCGCGCCCGACGGGCGGCGCTGGATTTATCTCGATATCGGCCGCTACAACGGCATGGCCGAGACCGAGAACGAATACATCGCCTACCGGTTCGTCACCGATCGTGACGGAGATCCGGTAGACGAGGCAGTGGTGGCCGGTCCGACCTGCGACGGAGACGATGTACTGTATCAACGCACGCAAGTCCTTCTACCGACCACGCTGCGAGCTGGTGATCGAGTCGAGATCCTCGACACCGGCGCTTATACCGCGAGCTATTCGTCGGTGTCCTTCAATGGTTTTCCGCCCTTGACCGTTCATGTCTCGGGCGCTGAGCGAGAGTGAGTTTGCCTATGACGGCGGAATTCACCGGCTGGCACGTGCTGGCCGAGTTCGGTGGTGTCGACACAGCCCTGTGCGACGATCTCGAACGACTCGAATCGGCGTTGCGTGAGTCTCTGATCGGCGCAGGCGTCACCATCTGCGATGTCGTACACAAGAAGTTCGATCCGCAGGGGGTGACCGTCCTCGCGCTGTTGTCGGAGTCCCACGCCTCGATTCACACTTATCCGGAGTCCGGCGACATCTTCGTCGACGTCTTCACCTGCGGAAGCATCGGTGCCGGCGCGACGAAGGCCGTCGACCTACTGCGAGATGCCTTGTCCCCCAAGGATGTTCGCATGCAGGTGATCAAGCGCGGACATGGTTCCGCGCGGATCGAGGAACCGGTGGGCGCGGGGCTGACCCGCATCTGGGATCTGCACGAGGTGATCGTCGACACGAACACCCCGTTCCAGCACATGGTGATCGCGAAGACGGAGCAGGGCATCAGCCTCTTCTCCGACGACGATCGCCAGTCGACCGAGTTCTCCCAGCTGACCTACCACGAGGCCATGATGGTTCCGGCCTTCGTGCTGGCCGAGAAGCTGGACAAGGTGCTCATCATCGGCTCCGGTGAGGGCGTTGCCAGCCAGATGTCGGTGGCGGCGGGCGCGACGCTCGTCGATCACGTCGACATCGATCAGCTGGAGGTCGAACTGTGCGCCGAGCATCTGCCCTACGGCTACACCAGCGATGAGCTGGCGCTGGCCGTGAAGGGTGAGGGCCCGGTGCACGTGCACTACGCCGACGGCTGGGATTTCCTGGCCAAGGCGGCCGAGGCGGGCACGAAGTACGACGTCATCGTGATCGACCTGCCCGATGAGCGGGTCGAGGAGGCGCAGCACAACCGCCTCTACGAGTCGGAGTTCCTGTCCCGATGTCGAGCCCTGCTCGCGCCCGGCGGTGTGCTGAGCGCGCAGGCCGGTTGCGCGACCATGTGGCGCAACGAAACACTGAAGCGGTCCTGGAATCGGTTCCATGAGCAGTTCGGCACCGTCGTCCAGTACGGCAGCGATGAGCACGAGTGGACATTCCTGTTCGGGCTCAACGAGAAAATCGACGACCCGGTGACCAGCATGACCGATCGCCTGGCCACCCTGCCCTACCGTCCCGAGACTATCGACGACCGCGCCCTGGTGCGCGGCGCGATCGAGCCGCACGCGCTGCGGGTTTAGGGAATTCGACCGAAACGCACCGTTTCGCAACGGGAAACCGTTGGGAGGCGGTGCGTTTCGCTGTATTCATATCGCTTGTTCGACGTGGGCCACCGGGGGCTCCGCCGCCTTCGGCTCCTCCCCGTTCGGTCCGAACACCATGCCGTTCTTCCACGCGCTGCGCTCGAACATGCGCTGCAACGGCGTCGCGATGAAGGTGGTCACCGTGGTCATCAACGCCAGAATGGTGTAGGTCTCCGGCGTGATCAGCCCCGCGGTGAGCCCGACGTTGAGCAGCACCAACTCCATCATTCCGCGCGCGTTGGCCAGCGCGCCCATCGCGCCCGCCTCGCGCCAACCCATCCCCTGTTTGCGGGCGACCGCCGCGACCGCGCCGAATTTGCTGGCGAACGAGACGATCAGCACCACACCGGTCATCAGCAGCACGGCGGGCCGGAAGATCAGGCCGAGTTCGGTGTTGAGCCCGGTGTAGATGAAGAAGGCGGGCAGCAGCAGGTAGCTCACCAGCGGCTCGAACCGGCTCTTGATCTTGTCGAGCAGTTCGCCGCGCGGCATCGCCACGCCCGCGACGAAAGCGCCGAGCACGGAATGGATTCCGACGAAATCGGTGAAGCATGCGGCCGCGAGCACCACCAACAGCACGACAGTCACCTGGCCGACCGGCAGCCCGCCGGTCCGCTCGGAATCGCCGCGCCGCGGCTGCCAATTCGGCAGCTTCGCCAGCCAGCGCCGCCCGATCGTCAACATGAACAGCACATACGCCAGGCCACCGCCCGCGGCGAGGGCCACCCCGGCCGGGCTGGATTTGGTGCTGGCCACCACGACGGCGAGCAGCACCCAGGCGCAGGCGTCGTCGAAGGCGGCCGATGCCAGCGACATGGTGCCGAGGCGGGTGTTCAGCAGGCCCGAGTCGTAGATGATCCAGGCCAGGATCGGGAACGCGGTCACCGCCACCGCGGCCGCGATGAAAAGCGCCCCTTGCCAATTCGCGACCATACCGGTGAAGTACCGGCCCTGGCCGACCATCCACCAACCGACCACCGCACCGAGCAGCATCGGAACGAGCACACCGGTCGCCGACCGCGCCACCGCGAAACGCAGATGCCTGCCGAGGATGTCGAGTTTCAGCGAAGCGCCGACCAGGAACATGTACAGCACCAGCCCGACCTCGCCCACCACATAGATCACAGTGAGGTTCGGATGTACGACGCTGGTTCCGCCGACCTTCAGAGTCGTCGGGAACAGCCAGGTTTGCGCGCGCGGCCACAGCCAGCCGAGTACCGATGGACCGAGCAGGAATCCGGCGACCATCACCGCGACGACCTGCACCTGCCCCAGCCGCCGGAACACCGGCCACAGCAGCCGGAAGGTCACCAGGATGACCGCGATCTGCAAAAAGAAATGAGTGGATATTTCCAACGGCGTTGGCATTGGCCGAGCTCCCCTCCGTCGAGCTTGAACCGGGTACCGATATGGGAAGATCGCCGAACCGGCGTGGACCGCAACGCGTCTTCGTCACTCGGAAGGTAGGGCCGCCGCCTTACAACCATCTTGCGGCCCGCTTGCCGACTCCCGGTTGCCCGATGGCATTCGAGTTCCCCCGAAATATCCCCTGCTGGCCAGTATTTTTCACCATCGGTACCGAGCCCGGCGGCCGGAGAGCACGTGCGTGACCGAATCACACGTATCCGCAGCAATTTTCGAGAGTCGCCGCATTACGTCTCTTTTCCGCAACGATTTCCATATCCGGCAATTTCCGAGAGGTCGGTTTTCTCGGCGATTTCGATACGCCTGCACCATTTCGGCAAGCGATGGCGGATTTTCGCGACGTGAACCGGACTTGACCGGGCACGGACCGGCCCGGTCAAGGCATCACGGCATGTCGCGAACATATTGCTGGACAAGACCTTTCGGCCGCCCAGCAAATCTCGACTAATTATTCGGAATTAGTTGCTCTAAAACCGGTCTGCTGCGAAGATTGCCGTCGGGCAACTTCGAACTGCGCCTGCCTTCAACGACTTTCCCGAAATCGCCGCAGGAGCGGAGCGAATCATGACACCGGGCCATTTCATCGATTCCGGACAATTACCGCCGTTCGGATTCAGGGCGACAGGGGCGGTGGCACACGAACTCATCCGCGCCGCCGCGGGCCGGACCGGCGCGCTGGCGGTGACCGGCGACCCCGGCGGTGTCTTCCACCTCGTCGACGGCCGGGTCGCCACGGTTCGGTCCCGCGGCGCCCCCGGCATCTCCGAATTGCTGACGGGCCGCGGCGACCGCCCGCCGGGCGCGGCCGAACTACGTCTGCTATCCATGATGACCGCGCTGGACGGCACCTTCGCCTCGCGGCCGCGGCCCTCGAACTGTTCCAGGGCCGCAATGTCGTGATGATCGAGGATATTTTCAAGGAGCGCCGTGGCGTGCGAATGCTGTTCGCGCAGGCGCGCCGGGTGTTGAAGGAGGCGGGCCGGCTCTGAACGGCATCAGGCGGCGCGTCCCGAAACGTAGCCGCCGTCGACCGGGAGGATGTGGCCGGTGACGAAGGTGGCGTCGGCGAGATACAGGACGGCGGAGCTGGTTTCGGAAACCTCGCCGACCCGGTTCAGCAAAGCCAGTCCGCCCGCTGCCTTTTCGTCGCCGTCGCCGAACAGCGGAGTCCGGATGACGCCTGGCGCGACGGCATTCACCCGGATGCCGTCGGCGGCGAGCTCGGCGGCCAGGCTCACCGTGAGCGCGTGCACGCCGCCCTTGCTCACCAGCGCGGCGGAGGCGGGCAGCCCGGACTGGGCGTGATCGATCAGCACGGTGCCGATATTGACGATGCTGCCGCCGCCACCCTGCGCGCGCAACTGCCGCACCACGGCCTGGGTGGTGAAGTAGGTGCCCTTGAGGTTGCCGTTCAGGTAGCGGTCCAGCTCCTCCTCGGTGACGTCGAGAAACGGTGTGACGCCGAAGATTCCGGCGTTGTTCACCAGCACGTCCACCCGGCCGAACCGGTCGACGGCGGCCGCGACCAGCGCGGAACCCGTTGCCCGCGTGCCGATATCGCCCGCGACGGTGGAAACCCGTTCCGGCGCATCGAGTTCGGCGGCGACATCCGCGAGTTTCTCCGGATCGCGGCCGTTGAGCACGACATTGTCGCCGCGCTCGACGAAGGCTCGCGCGATATCGCGCCCGATACCGCTGGACGAGCCGGTGACGATGACCGTCTGCGCTGTCATGGGTTTTCCTCTCTGTTGACCCGGTCGATACGACCGGTCGTCTTGGAATGGGCAGAACTGCCCCAGATCACCGAGCTCGCCGGATCAGGGGCGGAAGTAGTCGTCCAGCAGGCGATTCAGGCATCGGTGCAGCGGGTCCAGGGTGCGGTCGACCTTCATCCTGATCACCGCGCCCTCCCACGAGTGCAGCAGCAGATCGGCCAACTCGGCCGCGTCGATATCGTCGCGAATCATGCCCCGCCCCTGCGCATCCCGCAGCGCGCCCGCGATACCGTCGCGCCAGCGGGCCCACGCGGCGGACAGCGATTCCCGCAGCACGTCACTGCCCTCCAGTTCGCCACCGAGGTTCGCGATCAAACAGCCGCCGGTGTAATCGGATTCGACGAACTCGTCCATCAACCTGCCGAAGAACGCACGCAGACCGGTCAGCGGATCGGACACATTTCCGAAGGCGGCGGCCAGGTTTCGCTGCACACAGTCCGAGTGGTACTCGATCACGGCCTGGCCGAAGGTCTCCTTGCTGTCGAAGTAGTTGTAGAACGACCCCTTCGGCACCCCGACCTTGTCGAGTACCTGCTTGATCCCGGTGCCGTGATAGCCGTTCGCCAGGAATCCGGCGGCGCCCTCCTCCACCAGGAGTTGCCGAGTGTCGTCGCTGCGCCGGGGCCGTGCCATGCCTTGAATATACGACCGGTCGTCTTGGAATCCAAATCTTAAGTCCAGATCAAATCCAGCGCGGGGGCTTGTTATCGGATCACCCGATCATCCAGCATGACCCGATGGCTACCTCAGTGGATCACGGCAGCAAAGGGCTGCGGCTCGACGAACTGCCGATACGCCCGATCCATCGCAAGCTCGTCGTGCTGGTCGGCTTCGGTCTGTTCTTCGATCTCTACGAGCTGTTCCTGGCCGGCACCATCACGGGTGTGCTGAAGCAGGAGCTGCATCTGTCGTCGTTCCAGCTGAGCGGCATCCTGGCCTCCGCCTTCGCCGGACAGTTCCTCGGCGCGCTCACCATCGGGCGCCTGTCCGACGTCTTCGGGCGGCGCCGGATGTTCATGGTCAATATCGCGCTGTATTCGGGTTTCACCCTGCTCGGCGCGTTCAGCCCGACCGTGCATGTGCTGATGGTCACCCGATTCCTCGCCGGACTCGGCATCGGCGCCGAGATGACCGTATCCGACACCTACCTCTCGGAGGTGATGCCGCCACAGGTGCGCGGCCGGATGATCGCCGTCGCCTACACCATCGGCTTCTGCGCCGTGCCCGCCGTCGGCTTCCTCGCCCGGTGGCTTGTCCCGTTGCACCCCTTGGGTTTCGACGGCTGGCGCTGGCTGTTCGTCATCGGCGGTCTCGGCGCGGCCGTCGTGGTGTTCGCGCGCAGGGGGATGCCGGAATCGCCGCACTGGCTGGCCCGGCGCGCCGAGCGCAGGGCCACCGCGCCGTTCGCCGCCATCGTGCGCCCGCCCTATCGCGGGCGCACCGCGCTGTTCTCGGCGGTGATGATCCTGCAGGTGTTCGGCTACTACGGTTTCGGGACGCTGGCCGTTCTGGTCTTGCAGGCCAAGGGTTTCGCGATCGTCACCTCGCTGAGCTATCTGGCCGTGACCTATCTCGGATATCCGCTCGGCTCCCTCATCGCGGTACCGCTGATGGAGCGGGTGGAACGCAAATATCTGGTGATGGCGACGGCCATGCTCATGGCGGTGTTCGGCCTGCTGTTCGGCTACGCGACCAGCGTCCCGCTCATCCTCGTCGCGGGCGGCGGCTTCACCCTGGCCAGCAATGTGTTCTCCGACGCCATCCACGCCTACCTGCCCGAGTCGTTCCCCACCGCGGTGCGCGGAACCGCCTCCGGCGCAACGTATTCGATGTCGAAGGTGAGTACGGCAGTACTGCCGTTCGTCCTGCTGCCGCTCCTGGACAACCACGGCTCCGGTCCGGTATTCGCGGTCATCACCGCGGCACTTACGGCGATGACCGCACTGATCGCGGTATGGGGCCCGCTGACCGGACGGCGGGCGCTCGAATCCGACTGAGCCACCTAGGTGTCCGCTACCTCGCGGTTAGGTGGCGCAGGGCTGCCGTCACCTCGGCCGGGGCCTCCTCGGCCATGAAATGACCGCAGCCGACGATGTGGTGATCGACCTCGGGAGACCATGTGCGCCAAATGGATTCGGCGTCGAAGCCGAGGGCCTGGCCCCAATCCTGTTGTAGGACCGTGACCGGCATCGGCAGCGTGCGGCCCGCCTCCCGATCGGCGCGGTCGTGGTCGATATCGATACCGGCGGAGGCACGGAAGTCGGCAACGATCGAGGTGACCGCCGCGCGGGAGGCGGACAGGTAGGCGGCGCGGATACCGGCGGGGATGGCCGTCGCGTCCCCGGCCCAGATGTCGAGGAAGTGGCCGAAGAAGGCGTCGGGGCTCGCGGCGATCAGCTGTTCGGGCAGGCCGGGCGGTTGCGCCATCAGGTAGAGGTGGAATCCGACCGCGGCGGTGACGCCGTGCATGACATCCCACATGTCGATGGTCGGGAAGGTGTCCAGCATGGCCAGATGGGTGATCGCGGTCGGATGATCAAGTGCGGCCCGGACCGCGACGAGGGCGCCGCGGTCGTGTCCGGCGAGCGCGAACCGGTCGTGCCCGAAAGCCTTTGCCAGCGCGACGATATCGGCCGCCATCACCCGCTTGGCGTAGGCGTCGCCCGCGTTGTCGGCCGGTTTGTCGCTGGCCCCGTAACCGCGCAGATCCGGGCAGATGACGGTGTGGTCGGCGGCGAGATCGGCCGCGACGTGCCGCCACATCAGATGGGTCTGCGGAAAACCGTGCAACAGCACAACCGGGCTGCCCGATCCACCGACCGCCACATTGAGCGCGACCCCCTCGGCGACGGTGACGCGCTGATAGTCGAAGCCGGTGATACGCGGTGACATGGAACTTCCTCTCGAGATCTCGCGGCCGGGTGGCCGCGGTATCGGCGAGCCTGCCGGGACGCACTCAGCAACGAGTCAGCGGCGACTGAGCGCCGGCCCACGCGATATGACCGGCCGGGCACAACCTCGATGAGCCGGGCGCGATCCAGGCAGTCGGGCAAGTGACGAGCCGATCGGATTGCGCGGCGGGCTCGGTAATATCGCTGATCATGAGCCAATTCGCGCGACCATGGGGCTGAGCTTCGGCGTCCTCGGTCCGGTGTGGGCGCAGGACGAGCGCGGGCGGCTTGCGCTCAAGGGGCCGCGGCATCGGGCGGTGCTGGCCCGGCTGCTGGTCGCGCGGGGGCGGGTTGTTCCGGTCGCCCGGTTGATCGACGATCTATGGGAGCGACCACCCGACGACGCGGTCGGCGCGCTGCAAACATTCGTCGCCGCACTGCGCAAGGTGCTGGAGCCGGATCGACGACCCAGACAACCCGCGACTGTATTGGTCACCATCGCACCGGGATACGCATTGCGCGTCGAGCCCGATCAGGTCGACGCGCTGCGTTTCGAGGCGCACATCGATCGGGCCGGTCGATTCCTCGCCGCCGGTGACGGTGCCGCAGCGCTGCGCGAGACGGATGCGGCGCTAACGCTGTGGCAGGGACCGCCCTATGCGGAGTTCACCGAAACCGGTTGGGCGCGCGGCGAAATCGCGCGCCTGACCGAGCTGCGCCTGCGCGCCGTCGAGCAGCGGGCCGAGGCCATGCTGCGCACCGGCCGGGCGGCCGACGCGGTGATCGCGCTGGAGGCGCATCTCCAGAAGCTGCCGCTGCGGGAGCACGCTTGGCAATTGTTCGCGTTGGCGCTCTACCGCGCCGGGCGCCAAGCCGACGCCCTCGCCGCGCTGCGCACGGTGCGCCATCGGCTGCGCACCGAACTCGGTGTCGATCCCGGGCCGGAACTCCGTGCGGTAGAAGCGGATATCCTCGCGCAGTCGGCGCGCCTGGACGCGCCCGCCACACCGGTGGTCGGCCCGACGGCTCCTCCGGTCGCGCCCGCCACACCGGCAAGTGGAACCACCCGACCTGCCGACGCGACCGCAGCCGCAAGCGACAGCGCACCGTCGGCTTCGGGTCCTTCACCGGGGAACAACGCCACGCCACCGGTCGACGCCGCGCGACCGGCGACCGGAGCAAGGCGTGCGCGCGAACCCTCCGCAGCGGCCAGTGCAACCGAACCAGCCCCGCACCCGGTACCGCCGAGCAGCATCGTGCCGCGGACGAGCACCGTGCCGGTCGGCGACGCTGCCTCAGCCGCCAGCACCCCTACCTCACCCGTCGGCAGCGCAACCTCGCCGGCCAGCGACGCGACCTCACCCGTCGGCGGCACTGCCCCGCCCGTCCGCGGCGCGACCACGCCGGCCAGCGACGCGACCTCACCCGTCGGCGGCACTGCCCCGCCCGTCCGCGGCGCGACCACGCCGGTCAGCAACGCGACCTCACCCGTCGGCGGCACTACCCCGCCCGTCAGCAGCACAACCCCGCCCGTCAGCAGCGCGACCACGCCGACCAGCAACGCGACCTCACCCATCAGCGACGCGACCTCACCCGTCGGCGGCGCTACCCCGCCGGTCAACAGCACTACCCCACCCGGCAGCAGCACCACTCCGCCGGGCGGCAGCACTACCCCGCCGGTCAACAGCACTACCCCGCCGGTCAGCAGCGCTACCCCGCCGGGCGGCAGCACCACTCCGCCAGTCAGCAGCACTACCCCGCCCGTCGGCGGCGCTACCCTGCCGGGCGGCAGCGCGACCTCGCCAACCGGCGGCGATGTGCTATCGAACGCCGACGCTCTACGAATATCCGAATCCGTTGTGTCCGAGCGGGTTTTCGTGGGACGGGCGAACGAAGTGGCGCGGATGCTCGCGGCGGCCGAGGTGTGTGCGGGCGGGTCTCGGAGCGGGCTGGTGCTGGTGGCGGGTGGTGAGGGTGTCGGGAAAACCGCTCTTGCCGAGGCGTTTTCGGTTGAGTTGGCGCGGCGTGGGTGGACGGTGGCGTGGGGGCCGAGTCCGGCGGGGGACGGTGTTCCGCCGGATTGGTCGTGGACTCGGATCGTCGCCGATCTCGCGGCGGCCGGGTATCGGATCGAGCCGGGCGCGCTCGGCGGGGATGTCGATGCCGCGGTGCGCCGGTTCCAGCTGCATCGGTCGGCGGCAGAGCAATTGTCATCGATCGCGCGGCGGACTCCTCTGCTGGTGGTGTTCGACGACCTGCACCAGGCCGGGCCGGACACCCTCGAATTGTTGACCGCGCTCGCCGCCGCCGCGGTGCACGCGCCGCTGCTGTTCGTCGCGACCTACCGGACAAGCGATATCGATACCGGACTCACGGCGGCCCTGTCCCGGCTCGCCCGGGTCGAGCCGACGCGCGTCTATCTCGGCGGGCTCGCCGAGGCGGATACCGCTGAGCTCATCGGCGCTGTACTCGGCGGCCGACCGCCGCTTCCGGTGGTGCGGCGAATTCAGGTGCGCAGCAATGGGAATCCGTTCTTCATCCGGGAGCTCGCCCGGTTGTTCCTGGACGAGGGAAACCTCGCGGCGGTGCCCGCCGGTGTGCGGGATGTGGTGCGGCACAGGTTGTCTCGCCTGGACGACCGGCACCGGACGGTGCTGCGTCGGGCGGCAGTACTCGGCGGCGATATCGATCGAGAACTGCTCGCCGCGCTCACCGGCGACGCCGCACTGGCGCTCGATGGGCTCGAAGCGGGGTTGCGCACCGGATTTCTGCACGAAACATCTTCGGCTCGAATATCTTTCGAGCACGATGTGGTGCGGGATGTACTGTACGAGGACATCTCGGGGCCGCGCCGCGCGGTCTGGCACGAGCGCGCCGCCGATCTACTCGAGCGGTCCGGCAACGCTGATCCGGCCGTGCTCGCACATCATCTGCTGTGCGCGGGCACCCGCGTCGCCGCCTGGCGGGCCGCGGGTTACGCGCGTACGGCGGCGCTCGATGCCGAGCAGATGTTCGCACCGCACGATGCCGTGCGGCTGTGGCGGATGACGTTGCGGGCATACGACAGCGCGCAGCCGGAATCCGCGCGAGGTGCGGGCGACGACACTCCCGAACGTCTGGACGCGATGATGGGGCTGGTGCGCGCGGTCGCGATCACCGGCGACCTGCGAGCGGCCAGAGAGCTACGCGCCCAAGCGCTTTCGGCGGTCGAGCCGCTCGACCACCCGAAGCTGACCGCGCGGGTGCTCACCGCATTCGATATCCCGGCGCTGTGGACGACCAACGACGACGAGGCGCTGGCCCGGCGCATCGTGCGGGTCGCGGACGAAACGCTGGCCGCCTTACCGGCGGGCGATACCGAACTGCGGGCCAGGCTGCTCACCACGGTGGCGCTCGAGGTGCGCGCGACCGACGGCGCTCGCGGCCGGGCCGCCGCCGACGAGGCGGAGCGAATCGCCGCACGGCTCGGCGACCCGCGCCTGCTGGCCTTCGCCCGCAACGGCCGGTTCATGCAGACCTTCCACCGCACCGGCCTGGCCACCGAACGCGCCGAGATCGCGACCGGCCTGATCGATCTCGCCCGCGCGAACGAGCTGGTGAGCTTCGAGGTGCTCGGACATCTCATCGCCGTGCAATCGCGATGCGCGCTCGCCGATTTCGCCGCCGCCGCACGGCACGCCGCTGCCGCCGCCACGCTCGGCGAACGCTACGATCTGCCGCTCGTCGCCGTCTTCACGGAGTGGTATTCCGCACTCCGGCAATCACTTTCGAAAGGTGCCGCCGCAGCGGAAGCCGCGTATCGCACCGCGGCGGCCCGCCTACCCGGCGCGGCGATGCCCGGACTCGAGGCGGGCCTGCTCCCGCTGGCCCTCACCTGTGTACGCCTGCGGCACGGACTTCCGATAGCGCTCGACCAAACCGACTTCGGCACGCACGCACCCTGGGTCGAGCCGCTGCTCCTACTCGAGAACGCAGACCCCGACAACGCCCGAAAAGCGCTGCGCGCCTTGCCCGAACCCCCAGGTGACCTACTCACCGAACTCCGCTACGCCCTCATAACCCGCGCGGCCCTGACCCTCGGCGAACACACCGTCCTCGAACGCGCCTACACCGCACTCCTACCCGCGTCCGCCGAGCTGGCCGGCGCGACAACCGGTCTCGTCACACTGGAACCCGTCGCACACTATCTGTCCGAAATCGCCACCGCCCGAGGCGATCACGATGCGGCCGCACACCACCGCACCCAGGCCCGACGGCTCACCGACTCGATCGCGAAGGACCCGGCCGACCTCGAATAGCGCCGCCCACCGGCACAGGAAGATCCGGAACCACACCGTGTCACCAGCCGCGATTGCCGCCGCAACGAGCGGACCGATGTTGATCGCCAGGAGCTGAGGCCGCCTGGCCAGGCAAGGCGCCCAACCAGGTGCCGCCACAAACGAGCAGACCGATGCTGATCGCCAAGAATCTCGGTCCGCCGACGGGCGAGGCGCCGGACCAGGACCCGCCATGAGGACGCGTGGTACGCGACCGGATTTCTTAAGCGAATCATTCGGTCCCCGTTAAGTTTCCGCGGCTATCGTCCGCGCACGGCGTGCTCGGAGTAGGAGATCCGGTGACGGATGTGGATGTGCTCGACCCGGTCGAGCCGGTATCGGTGGCGGGGGCGGCGGAATCCGCTGCGGGACAATGGCGCTTGCCGACTCGGATCGGATTCCGGTTCGGTGTCTGCTATTTCGGGCTGTTCGGACTCGCGGGTCTTCTCGGTCTGGCGCCGATTCTGTTGGCGGGCTTGGGAATCGATGCGGGCTGGAGCTCGGTGCTGAATGTCTTACACCTCGCTCGGCCGCCGATCGAGTGGACGGCCACCCATGTGCTGGGTCTGCGGGTGACCAGCACACAGGTGGGCAGTGACAGCGCATTCCAGTGGACCGCACTGTTTCTTCTGGTGGTGATCGCCGCGGTGGCGACGGTGGTGTGGTCGGTGCTGGATCGTCATCGGCCCGGGTTCACGCGGCTGTTCGCCTGGGCTCAGCTGTATCTGCGGTTCGTCCTCGCGATCGCGATGTGCTATTTCGGGATGGCGAAGGCGATTCCGACGCAAATGCCCTTCGTGCTGAATCGACTGGTGGAGCCCTACGGCAATTTCAGTCCGGAAGGCGTGTTGTGGGCGCAGGTCAGCGTGTCGCAGCCGTATGAGATCGCGCTGGGTGTTGCGGAGTTGCTGGCCGGTGTGCTGTTGATGGTGCCGCGCGCTGCCGCGGCCGGCGCCCTGCTGTGCGCGGTGGACATGACCCAGGTGCTGCTGCTGAACCTGACCTACGACATCCGCTTGAAGACCGTATCGTCGCAGTTCCTGCTGATGAGCCTGTTTCTGCTCGCACCCCATGCCCGCCGGTTGCTGGTGGTGCTGTTCTCCGATCGCGCCGCGCCCGCGCTCCGGCGGGTTCCGCTGTTCGGCTCCGTGCGAGCCGAACGGATCGCACTGGTGGCGCAGGTGGTGGTGGGTCTGCTCCTGCTCACGCTGACCGGCGTGCAGAACTGGCGGCAATGGGCGCACCCGACCCCGGAGCTGTACGGCATCTACCAGGTGGATGGCTTCTCATCGGAGGGTTATGCCCGCGACCCACTGCTCACCGACGAATTGCGCTGGCGCCGAGTCGTTTTCGATCGTCCCTTCCACGTCTCCGATCCGGTGGTGCTCACCATCCAGCACATGGACGACTCCTTCGAGATGTACGGCGGCACCATCGACCCGAAGCGCCACTTCATCGATTTGAATCATCGCATCACATTGGGCACCTTCGAAGAAACGCCGGTGCGCGTCCGCCTCAGTTACTGGTGGCCGGGGCCCGGCCGCATGATCATCGATGCCGCCGACTACGCCGGGCACCGCATCCACACCTCGTTCACCAAGCTCGACCCGAAGTCCTTCCCGCTGCTGGAGCGCGGCTTCAGCTGGGTGCAAGAGCAGCCATACAACCGGTGATGTCGAGCGGCTTATCAGCTCAGATGCGGGCCGCCGTATCGGTTCCGGTGCGTCGTGCTCCGGCGCACCGAGTTCGCACCACTCGATAATGTTGCGGCCCTTCCGGATCCGCGTAGCGCATCCCGATGCGCGCGCCCGTACGAGGCATTGTCGGGTATGAGTAGTGGGCAGCCGCGGCGACCGTCGAGATGTAGTGTCGGCCCCGCGGGTTCGATGGTGAAGGTCCAGCCGAGGCTCTTCGGCGCGCCGTCGTGGTCGAGCCGGTCGGCGAGCTGCCGCAGCCATTGTCCGACAACATGATTCATGATTCCACCGCTCCTCTCCGCTGATATCGCGGAACCGATTCTGCCCCGCCGGTTCCCGCGTGCACAGCCACCACGGCCGTTTTCACGCAGCGCGTGCACCGGCCTACTCGATGATGCCGTTGGCACGCGCTCGCCAGAGCATCCGCCGGGCCTCGCGAGTGCCGAGCAGGACCAGGCCCGCACCGCCTGATCGCGCAGTGCGCCGTCCGGATTGCCGAGTTGCGCGCCGAGCAACGACAGTGCCGACTCGGACACGGCAGGTCAGCGGTATTTGCTTCGGGCGCAGCGGGTTACGAACGCGGCGAGGTGGGCCGCGGCGAATTCTTCCGAATACCAGGTCTGCTCGGAGACCGGAGCGGTCCAGACGTAGGTCATCGCGGTACGCCCGCCCGGATGCACCTCGACCGTCCGCAGATCGTATTCGTCGTCTTCGAAGGCATCGAGTATCCGCCATTCGGCGGCGGTCAGGCCGGTCAGCAGGACACCGGGGGTCACCGAATCCGTTGCGGGGACCAGGCCCGGGTAGACGCGACCGGGCAATGCGGCCGCGCGCCAACCGGATACGGCAACGGGCTCCAGCGCCGGGCAGCGTTCGAGCAGGTGGATCAGGACCTGCGGGAATTGCAGGGTGCCGTAGGCGAACAGCGAATCCGCCACGCCGAGTTCACGTTCGAATCTCATGCCGGGCCCGCCGACCGCTGATCGCGAATGATCTCGGCCAATTTCTGATAGTCCTCCTTGCGCGCGGTGGAGGCACGGAAGGCGAGGCCGAGGGTGCGGCCGGGGGCGGGACCGGCGAAGTGGGCGGTATCCAGTGTGCCGCGGGCGGTTTCGGCGGCCACCGCCATCTCCGGGATTAGCGTGACGCCCAAACCGCCCGCGACGCACTGCACAACGGTGGCCAGCGATGCGGCGCGGGTGTCGCCGACCGCGGCCGGATGCGCGTCGGCGGAGCGGCACAGGTCCAAGGTCTGATCGCGCAGGCAGTGTCCCTCGTCGAGCAGCAGCAGCGGCTGCGCGTCGAGCACGCCCGGCACCAGGTCGGTGCGACCGGCCAATTCGTGCCCGCGCGGCGTCACCAGCACGAATTCCTCTGTGTACAGCGGGATTTCGACGATACCGGGCGTTTCGGTCGGTAGCGCGAGCAGCGCGACGTCCAGCACGCCGGTGCGCAGACCGTCGAGCAGCCGCGCGGTCTGGTCCTCGATCACCTGCGGCACGAGGGCGGGCACCTTGGCCCGCAATTCGGGCAGCAGGGTCGGCAGCACATACGGGGCTACCGTCGGGATGATGCCCATGCGCAGGGCGCCGCTGAGCCCGTCGCCGGTGGCCGTCGCGACGAATCGATCGGCCGCCTCCAGCGTCGCCATCGCCTGCGGCAGCAGTCGTTTACCCGCCGCAGTGACCAGAACGCGGCGCGTGCTGCGCTCGATCAGCTGCAGCCCCAACCCGTTCTCCAGGGCGGCGAGCGCCTGCGATAACGTGGGTTGGCTCACATTGAGGCGGGCGGCGGCCGTGCCGAAGTGGCGATATTCGGCGATCGCGACGAACGCACGCAGCTGTGAGAGTGTCGGCTGATAAGTCTGATCAGTCACGCCTATCAGTGTAGTGCGACTGATCACCTTTACCTTTCGTGACCCCTTCGGCGAAGATCGATGGGGAGCTTTACCGCACAGTGCTAGCAAACCAACCCACGAGGAGATGCGCATGGCCCTGCTGACCATCGGCGACCAATTCCCGGCTTACAACCTCACCGCGGTGATCGGCGGTGACCTGTCCAAGGTCGACGCTCAGCAGCCCGACGACTACTTCACCACCGTCACCAGCGACGATCACGCGGGCAAGTGGCGAATCGTCTTCTTCTGGCCGAAGGACTTCACCTTCGTCTGCCCGACCGAGATCGCCGCGTTCGGCAAGCTCAACGACGAATTCGAAGACCGCGACGCGCAGGTGCTCGGCGTCTCGGTGGACAACGAATTCGTGCACTTCCAGTGGCGCGCCCAGCACGAGAATCTGAAAACCCTCCCCTTCCCGATGGTTTCGGATCTGAAGCGCGAACTGGCCACCGCCACCGGTGTTTTGAACTCCGACGGCGTCGCCGACCGGGCCACCTTCATCGTCGACCCGAACAACGAGATCCAGTTCGTCTCGGTCACCGCCGGTTCGGTGGGCCGCAACGTCGACGAGGTGCTGCGGGTGCTCGACGCGCTGCAGTCCGACGAGCTGTGCGCCTGCAACTGGAAGAAGGGCGACCCCACCATCAACGCGGGCGAGCTGCTCGCCGCCAGCGTCTGATCGATCCACCAACCGAAATAGCAAGTCAGAGATGAGGAAACGCCGAGCATGAGCATTGAGAACCTGAAGAACTCCCTGCCCGAGTACGCCAAGGACCTCAAGCTCAACCTGTCCTCCATCGCACGCACCACCGTGCTGAACGAGCAGCAGCTGTGGGGCACGCTGCTCGCGTCGGCGGCCGCGACCCGGTCGGCGACCACGCTGCGCGAAATCGCCGAGGAGGCCGCGGACACCCTGTCCGCGGAGGCGTACAACGCCGCGCTCGGCGCCGCCTCGATCATGGGGATGAACAATGTGTTCTACCGGGGCAAGGCATTTCTCGGTGGACGCTACGACGACCTGCGCGCCGGGCTGCGGATGAATATCATCGGCAACCCGGGTACCGACAAGGCCGATTTCGAGCTGTGGTCGTTCGCGGTCTCCTCGATCAACGGCTGCCAGCACTGCCTCGAGGCGCACGAGCACACCCTGCGCGAGGCGGGCGTCTCGCGCGAGGTGATCTTCGAGGCGCTGCGGGTGGCCGCCATCGTCGCCGGTGTCGGCCAGGCGGTGCAGTCCACCGAGGCGCTGGCCGGGGCCGCCGTCTGATCCGGCACCTTCACGAAAACCACACTGCCCCCGTCCGTTTCGGACGGGGGCAGTGTGCTGTTCGGCCGGTCGCCGGATCCATGGACTATTGTCGCGGTCGAGCGGTTTGGGGTGCCGCCGACAACGGGAGGGGAATCCATGAGCATCGATGATCTGCAGGGCGAGCCGGAGGCGGAAACGGTTCCCGCTGGATGGTGGAAGTTGGCCACACCGATTCGCGGTCACGGCCCCGCGGTGGAGCGCCCCGTGCTCGCCGAACTGGTCGCGGAAATCACCGAATGGCTCGGGGATTTGCCCGAACGGCTCGACTGCTTGCGGCAACTGTTCCCTGACGACGACACGACACTCTACGAACTCGCCGACTCCTACCTGCGCGATCCCGACTCGGCACGGCCCGAGTCCGCCGCCGCGGCAGGGCTTTTCCTGGCACAGGTGACAACGTCCCCGAGTCTGGCCCACTACTTGGCCGCCAACCACGGCTTGCCATACGCCGCTCAAACCATGGCGCTGCTGTCGGAACTGACCTTGACAGACCATCGAAAAGCGAAGGTAGGCACGCTCGATCAGGAAGCACCGATTCCACTGCCGATATTCGGCACCACCGAACTCCTCGACCCACATATCCGCGAGCTGCGGGAACTTCTCGCCGCGGCCACCGACGACGAGTACGCCGAGGCGCGAACCCGCTTGGCGGCGATCCGGACCCGCAGCGCGCACGCCCGGCTGGCCGCCTCGTATCTCGTTCCGACGGAACAGGATTGGGTCGCCGCCGATATCGAGCTGACAGGCTGGGCGGTATCGGACGAGTTGGCGGCCGCACGACTGCTGACGACCGTCCGCGACATCGATCTGGCGCATGCGCTGGTCGACCGGATCGCGCCACGAATCATCGATGGCGACCCGCGGATCCGGTACAGCCTCGGGGTGAACCTCGGCCTGGACGTCCCGCCCATCCTGGGCACCCTCTACCGACGGACCCGAGATCCCGAGGCACGCAAGGGAATCGCGACGATGCTCCTCGAGCTCGACACCCACGAAGGCGATGCCGAACTGACCCACCTCGCGGGTGACGAGCACGTCGACGAGGCATTGGCGAAGGTCGTCGAACTCCGCCCGCGCCGGGCGTTCTGGCTACTCGGCAACGGCGCGCTGAGCGGACAGACCGACGCCCTGTTCCGTATCAGAATCCGCCACGACCCGGAATACGCTCGGGCGGTGGTGGATTGGCTACCACAGGCGATGGCCGCGATCGTGCGCGAGGAGCTGGCTCAGCTGTAGAGCCGGGTAAGGAACCCATCGAGGTTGGTGCGCACGCGTTCGGCCTTCTCATCGGGTGTGAGGTCTTCGCGGTACCGCGCGCCGAGCGCGGGGCGTTTCTTGTTGCGCGCGTACAGCGAACACGCCAGATCCGTGCACATGTAGGTGCCGACGGAGTTGCCGAGCCGCCCGGATTCGCCGACCTTGGCCGCGGTCATCAGCGAGACGCCGTGCGCGGTGTGCGTGGTCAGGCAGATGGCGCACATCTGGGTGCGGCCGGAGCCGCCGGTCTCGTAGCGCATCGCGACGCCGAGCAGCCGATCCGCCTGCGGGACGACGAGATAGGAGCGACCCGGCATGGATTGGTCGGTCCAGCCGAGGAAATCCAGGTCTTCCCAAGGCTTTTCGGCGAGGTCACGTGGGATGGGCAGCCGCTTGGCGTCGCCCTTGGAGCAGTTGACGAAGGACGCTCGAATATCTTGTTCGGTAACGGGTTTCATGAAGATTCTTTCGCGGCTGATGTCTGATCGGATGCCGACGGCCACCGCGACAGCGTCAGATGTAACGCGTCGAGCATGTGCCGCCAGCTGATGTCGGTAGGCCGGGAGTGGGCGAAGCCGCCCTGCGCCTCCAGGGTCGCGAAGCCGTGAAAGGCGCTGCGCAGCAGGCGCGCCGCGTCGAGGGCATCGTCCTCGGCGAGTTCGTAGCCGCGCAGCATCGACGCGGTGAGGTCGACGCTGCGCCGCAGCGCGGGTTCATCGGCGATCTCGGCGGGATCCATCCGGATCTGCGTCGCGGCGTACCGGCCCGGATGCTCGAGCGCATAGGCCCGGTAGGCGTCGGCGAAGGCGACCATCGCATCCTTGCCGGACCGCCCGGCGATGGCGACGCCGATCCGGTCGTTCAGTTCCGTGCCGGCGAGCAGCGCCACCCGCATCCGCAGATCGTGCAGATTCCGCACGTGCACATACAGGCTCGGATCCTTCACCCCGAATTTGCGCGCGACCGCCGACAGCGTGAGCTTCTCGAAGCCGATCTCGTCGGCGAGTTCGGCCGCGGTGCGCACGATGCGTTCCGGTGTCAGACCTGCCCTGGGTGACATCCACCCTCCTTCCTACGATCATTAGGTTATGACCTGATGAAGATAGGCACAAGTCATTTATCGGACCACCCGGTTTCGCACCGGAGGCGCCGTCGCTCGCGCTAGTCTCCGAAAGGCATTGAGCGACGGGGAGGTTACGACCCTGGACACGTTGTGGAAGTTCATCGTCAACCGGCGGCATCAGCTGCTCATCGACTCCTACCTGCACGTCTCCGCGGTCGTGCAATCGGTGCTGGTGGCCACCATCGTCGCGGTGCTGCTCGGCGTGCTGGTCTACCGCAGCCCGCTCGGGTCGGCGCTGGCGACGGCGGCGGCCAGCGCCATCCTCACCGTCCCGTCGTTCGCACTGCTCGGCCTGCTGATACCGGTGCTCGGCCTCGGCGTCGCGCCGACCGTCACCGCGCTGGTGATATACGCCCTGCTGCCGATTCTGCGCAATACGCTGGTCGGGCTCGCGGCGGTGGATCCGGCCGTCGTCGACGCGGCCCGCGGCGTCGGCATGAACCGGCTGCGGGTGCTCGCCCGGATCGAGCTGCCGCTGGCCTGGCCGTCGATTCTCACCGGCATGCGGATCAGCACTCAGATGATCATGGGGATTCTCGCGATCGCCGCATACGCCAAGGGGCCCGGCCTCGGCAATCTCATCTTCTCCGGACTGTCCCGGCTCGGCAGCCCGAACGCGGTACCGCAGGCGCTGGCGGGCACCGTACTGGTGGTGCTGCTGGCACTGCTCCTCGACGGGATCTACGTGCTCGTCGGGCATTTCACCACCGCGAGGGGGATCCGTGACTGACGCCGTCACGTCCGGGGTCGAGATCGTGCTCGACGCCGTCACCAAACACTATCCGGGACAACGCGATCCAGCGGTCGAATCGGTCTCGATGCGGATCCCGGCCGGCGAGATCGTAGTGCTGGTCGGCCCGTCCGGCTGCGGCAAGACCACCACCATGCGGATGATCAACCGGCTGATCGAGCCGACCTCGGGCGGCATCACGGTCGGCGGCCGCGACGTCATCTCGCTGAACCCGAACGAATTGCGCCGCGGCATCGGCTATTCCATTCAGCAGGCCGGGCTCTTCCCGCATATGACCGTCGCGAAGAACGTCGCGACGGTGCCCGAACTGCTGGGCTGGCCGCGGCAACGGATCCGCGACCGGGTCGATGAGATGCTGGAATTGGTCGGCCTGCAACCGGATACGTTCCGCGGCCGCTATCCGCGCCAGCTGTCGGGCGGGCAGCAGCAGCGGGTCGGGGTGGCCCGCGCGCTCGCCGCGGATCCGCCGGTGCTGCTGATGGATGAGCCGTTCGGCGCGGTGGATCCGATCACCCGCGGGCTGCTGCAGGACGAATTGCTGCGGCTGCAGGCGGAATTGGGCAAGACGATCGTCTTCGTCACACACGACTTCACCGAGGCGGTGAAACTCGGCGACCGGATCGCGGTGCTGGGCAACCGATCCCGCATTCTGCAGTACGACACACCCGCGGCGATCCTGGCCGCGCCCGCCGACGAGACGGTGGCCGGATTCGCCGGGGCGGACGCCTCGCTCAAACAGCTCACGCTGATCCGGGTGCGCGATGTCGAACTCGGCCGGTGTCCGGTTGCGACGCAGGACGATCCGGTCGAGCCGCTGCGCGCCGAACTCGCCGCGGCCGATTGGCCGTGGGGCCTCGTCCTCGACGGACAGCGGCGACCGCTGCGCTGGGTCTCCGCCCAACACCTCGACGGCGTGAGCTCGCTGCGCGATGTGGGATCGCCTATCGGCGAACCGCTTTCGCTGCGGTCGACGCTGCAGGACGCGCTCGCCGCGCTGCTGACCCAACAGTGCGCGACCGCCGTCGTCACCGGCGGCCACGGCGAGTACGCGGGCATCGTCACCATCGACACGCTGGTCGGTGAGCTGTCGGCGCTGCGGGGCGCCGGGGCCACCGTGACCGAGCACAGTGAGGGAATCGTGGGCACAGCACCATCGAGCGCTGGCGAGGACGTGCCATGATGGCTCAAATCGCCACCTCCGCAACCGATTCCCGGCGCGCGGAGCGGCTGCGGATGTTCGCCCAGCCCGCGGTGGTCGTCGTGCTCACCGCGGGCGTGCTCGGCTGGGCCTTCGACCGCGACCTCACCGCCACCCAGCGGGCCAGCGTCAACATCCGCAATATCGCGACGACGACCTGGCAGCACGTGGTGATCAGCGCGACCGTCGCGGCGATCGTGCTCGCGGTCGCGGTGCCGCTCGGCACGCTGCTGACCCGGGCCCGATTTCGCCGTCTCGCACCGTTTTTCGTGGCGATCGCCAATCTCGGCGCGGCCGCCCCGGCGATCGGTCTCATCGTGCTCACTTATCTGGCCACCCGCACGACCGGCTTCTGGGTCGGCGTCGCGCCGATCGCGTTCTACGCGCTGCTTCCGGTGCTGCGCAACACCATCCTCGGCTATCAGCAGGTGGACCGGGCGCTGATCGACGCGGGCCGGGGGCAGGGTATGTCGGCCGCGACGGTGTTGCGCCGCATCGAATTTCCGCTCGCGGTGCCCTACATCCTGGCCGGGTTGCGCACCTCGCTGGTGCTCGCGGTCGGCACGGCCACGCTTTCGTTCCTGGTGAGCGCGGGCGGTCTGGGCATACTCATCGATACCGGCTACAAGCTGCGCGACAATGTCACGCTGGTACTCGGCGCGGTGCTCGCCGTCGCGCTGGCCCTGCTCGTCGACTGGCTCGGCGCGCTGGCCGAGCGGTTCATCGGACCGAAGGGGCTGCGATGAGGCGCGCACCGGCCCGGCTGCTGCGCGCGATCGCCTGCGCCACAGCGGTTCTGCTGCTCGCGGGCTGCGGCCTGCAGTCCGGCGGCGCGATGCCGCTGCAGGTGGGTCCGGGCAGTATCCGGCCGGATCCGGATCTGGCGGGCGTGCCGATCACCGTCGGCTCGAAGGATTTCACCGAGCAGAACATCCTCGGCTATTTGATCGAATTCGCGCTGTCGGCCGCGGGCGCGAACATCCGCGACCTGACCAATATCGAGGGCTCGAACAGCCTGCGCGACGCGGAATTACACGGCCAGGTGGATATCGCCTACGACTACACCGGCACCGGATGGATGAACTATCTGGGCAACGAGTCGCCGATCCAGGACGAGACCCAGCAGTTCGAGGCCGTCCGCGACGCCGACCGCACGCGACACGGCATTGTCTGGGCGGATGTCGCGCCGATGAACAACACCTACGCGATCGCCACCAGCAAGCGGGTCGCGGCCGAGACCGGTGTCACGACGCTGTCGGACTACGCCAGGTTGATCGACACCGATCCCGCGGCGGCGACCACCTGCGTCGGCACGGAATTCAATGTGCGCCAAGACGGATTCCCCGGAATGGCGAAGAGGTACGGCATCGACCCCGGCAAGGTGCGCAAGCAGATCGTGCTGGACCCGATCGTCTACCAGGCGGTGGCCGATGCGAACCAGTGCCGGTTCGGCTCGGTGGCGACCACCGACGGCCGCATCGGCGCCCTCGATCTGCAACCGCTGCGCGACGATCGCGGCTTCTTCCCGAAATACAATGCGGCGCTGGTGATCCGGAAGGCGGTCGCGGACGCGCACCCACGCATCGCCGCCATCATGGCCCCGATCTCCGCGCTGCTCACCAACGAAACCGCCACCGAACTCAACCGGCAGGTCGACGTCGACGGTCGCGAACCCGCCGACGTCGCCCGAGACTGGCTGGTCGCGAAGGGTTTCGTCACCGCGAGGTGAACTTCACTGCGCCGCTTCGCCGTTCGGCACGGCGGGGCCGTAGATGTGGTAGGTCCAGGTGCCGTCCTCCGGGTCCGACCACAGCGGCCACTCCCCTGCCGCACGGAACCAGGTCCAGGTCAGGGTGCGGTGCGCGTCGGCCTCGGCGGCCGCCTCGGCCGCGGCGCGGGTGCGGAAAGGGCCGCCGAGCACGACCTCCTCGGTGCCGCAGAACTCGCAGCTGTGGAACTTCCTGACCTCGTACCGGTCCACCCGGCCACCTCCCGCATCCGGCGCGCACATCAGTGCGATTCTGCACCCGAATGCCGGAACCGGAAAGTATTGAATACCGAATGGTATTGAATACTGCGGGGTATTCTTATCTCGTTTGCACTGGAAATAGCGCATCGGCGGGAATTCGACTCGCATTTGCTGGACACCACTCGGCAATCGTGTGTAGCGTCTGGGTGCGTTAAAACTTTGCACTTATAACAATTGGTGACACGGTGATCGGTATCGATGGCTGCATGCAGCGCATCATGGACATTCCCGGTGCACGCAGCGTGACCCTGGTGGACGGCCTGAGCGGTCTCGCGATCGCCGCTTCGGGCCGGCACGGACTGGTTGATCAGCACGAAGACGCCGCTACCACAACGGATGTGGTGCGGGCCGTGCTCGGCTGCCCCGCGCTGGCGACCGGCAATCCGGACGACGATGTCGCGGAGATCATCGTCTGCGCGGCCCGCGGATATCACCTACTGAATCTGGTGCACGGCGACTTCGACGGCCGGCTTTTCGTACATGTCCTGTTCGACGACGAAACCGGAAATCTGGCGATGGCGCGTTTCCGGATACGCGGAATTCTCGCGGAATTTGCCGAGGATCGTCCTTGAGCAAACTCGCGGCGGAGCTGCAGCGGCTGGAAATGGAGCGGTGCACCGGAATTCTCCGGGCGGGCGACGGCGCATTTCATCTGGTATCCGGCATGGTGGCGGCGGCCGACTGCCGCCGCACCCCGGGACTGGAACGGCTCGCCGTCGCGGCGGGGGTGGCGTCCGCGGCCGATCTGCTCCGGGCCAGAACCGGCTCGCCCCATGAGTTGACCGGCGTGCCTCGGTTGGAAAGCCTTGCGCTGCTTTCGGTTTTCGACGCGGCGTATCTATTGCTCGCCACGCCGTCGGCGCCCGAATTCCAGCCGACGCCGCCGCACTGGCTCGCCGCGGCCTGCCATATTCCGCCGCGCGCGCTGGTACGCGAATGCGCGCGGCGCGGCGATCCGGCTGCGGGGCCGTGGCCGGTGGACCTGATCGATCGCGCACCCGTCGTACCGGTCCACCGGATCCGGCGCCGGCGCCTGGTATTGACCGGCGGCCAGGTCGAGGTGCTCGCCGCGGCGGACGCCCGGCGCACTATCGCCGCCCTGGCCCGCGAACTCGGCCGCACCACCTACGGATGCCTGCTCGCGGTGCGCGCGCTGACCGCCGCCGGACTGATCGAACCGCCGCTGCCCGCCGCGATCACCGAACCGGCGACACCCGCCCGCCCCGAGACCGAAACGCTGCCGCGCCGCCGCGCCCGCCATGCCGCGCCGGATCCCATGCCGGACCGGTGGGCGCCGGTCGACCACAACACACTGATCCGCCTGCGGGCGGCACTGGAGGGGCTCGCCTGATCGTGCGAAGGAAATTCGGCGAACTGATGGGAAGGTTGACGAAGGTGGCCATGTCCGGACCCGAACCGAACGCGGCGGTGCTCGCGGAGTTGCAGGCGCTACGCGAGCGCGTACCGCGGCTGACCGGCGCGCTCGTGGCCTCCAGCGACGGGCTGCTCGTCGCCCACGATCTGCCGCACGATATCGAACCCAACACCATGGCCGCGATATCCGCCTCGCAGCTTTCGCTCTCGCATCGACTGGCCAATGCCGCGCACGGCGGCGGCCTGCACGAGGTCGTCGTCCGCGGCACCGGGGGCAATGTGGTGATCTACGCGGCGGGTTGGACCGCGTTGACCGTGCTCGCGGAGCCCGATGTGAACGTCGGCCGGCTGCATCTGGAGGCGCGGCCCGCGGTGCGCGCCATCGCCGAACATCTGACGTCCGGCGGCAACGGACTCACCAAAGACCAAGCAGTGAAAAAAGATCGAGAGGAATGAATATGTCCAATATGGATTTGGCGCTGAAAGACATGATGGTGATAGACGGTGCCCTGGGCGCGGCGGTCGTCGACTACAACAGCGGTATGGCGCTCGGCATGCTCGGCAGCTCCAAAACCCTTGACCTGCAAGTGGCCGCCGCGGGCAATACCGAAGTGGTGCGCGCCAAGCTGCGCACCATCGATCAATTGGGCCTCAACGAGGAGATCGAGGACATCCTGATCTCCCTGACCGGCCAATACCACCTGATCCGTCCGATGACCGGCCGCAAATCCAAGGGCCTGTTCCTCTACCTCGCCCTCGACCGAGGCCGCGCCAACCTCGCCCTGGCCCGCCACCGCCTCAAGGGCATCGAGGAAGATCTCGAAGTGTGAAATATCCACGGCCACCGGATCACCCGGACCAATAGACGTCCGGGCGCCGGTTCAGGCTCCTACCCAACGATTTTCGCCGGATACGGCCGAATTCCCTTGCGCCGCAACACAGCCGAGGCGGCTCGTTGCAGCCGGAACTCAGGCGGGTCGACCGGGGTTGGCGACCTGCCAAGCCGCCTCGATCATTCGGAAGATCTCATCCACTGCCGCTGGAGGGGCGGTGCTCTGGCGGGCCAGCGAAAAGGCGTCGATCACGAATCGGGCGATGGTCCGGCAGGCCGTCGTGGCGTGCGGCAGGCCGAGGTCGGTGGCGATGGCCGCCGCCAGCGATTCGGCATGGCGCAGCCGCATGGATTCCTCGTATTCGCGCAGGGCGGGTGACGCGTCGATCATCCGCCGGATCGGGGCGGCGCCCTCACCCGCACAATGTCGCACTATGGCGTGCATCTCCCGGCACAGCGCGGGGATGAGCGGCTCGGAGGACGGCCGAGCGGTGACCGCCAGCGTCAGGCGTTGCTCGAAATCTTGGTCCTGCTCGAAAACCAGGGCCTCTTTCGAGACGAAATGGGAGAACAGCGTGGTGACGGCGACATCGGCCGTGGCCGCGACATCACGGATGCCCACTGCCTCGTAGCCGCGTTCCAGGAACAACCGCAGGGCGGTGTCGGCAATCTTCTGGCGGGTCGCGGCCTTCTTACGCTCCCGCCGACCGGTCGGCGCAGTCACCCTTTTACCCTACCAGGTTCAAAAGCGCACCAGTTACAAAACACTAACCGTTAGTGTTAACGTCGATGGCATGACGAGAGTGATACGCGCCGCCATAGCCGGAGGGGGCCTGGTCGGGCTTACCGCCGCGGCGTCGCTGCGCCGGAGCGGACATCAGGTCACGGTCCTCGAACAGGCCCCGGAGATCCGGGTCGCCGGGGCGGGTATCGGCCTGTGGCCCAACGCACTTCGCGAATTCGACCGGTTCGGGATCGGCGCCGAGGTCCGGGCTATGGGGCGCGAGGTCGATGCCTGGTTCTTCGATCCCACCGGCCGCGCGCTGCGATCCGCGGACTACGACGACCTCGCCTACCGATACCTGCTCGTCCCCCGCGCGGAACTCAACGCCGCGCTCGCCGATGCCGTCGGCCGGGACCGGATCACCCTCGGCGCGCGGTTGATCGGCTACACCGAGACCGACGACGAGATCGTCGTCCACCTCGGCAACGGGGACGACGTGCGCGCGGACCTGCTCGTCGGCGCCGACGGCGTCCACTCCCGGGTGCGCGCCCAGCTATTGCCCGGCACCGAGGCCCGACCGCATGCGGGCAATATCGCTTGGCGCGCCATCGTCCCGGCGGGCGACGAGCGACCCGAAGGCACCGTGCTCACCATCGGGCGAAAACGCACCCGCGGCGGGTACTCCCGCATCACCGCACACGAAACCATGTGGTTCGTCAACCAATTCGAGGCGGGGACGCGCACCGGCAGCAAGCGGGACCGTGCGCTCGAGCGCGCCCGCAACCTCGCCGAAAGCGGTTGGCACGAGGAGCTGCTGCGCATGATCGCCGCCACCCCCGAAGCGGACATCCTGGAGAACCAGATCATGGTCGTGCCCGCGCTACCCCGCTGGACGAGCCATCGCGTCGCGCTGATCGGCGATGCCGCACATGGCATTTCGCCGCATATCGCTGCGGGCGGCACCCTCGGCATCGAGGACGTCGGCGTGCTCCGCGACGCACTGGACACCGCGCCGACCCTGCGCGCGGCCCTCGGCGCCTACGAACAACTGCGCATACCGCGCTTCGAGCGGGTGCGCGAATGGGCCGACGAGGTCGAAAATGCCGACGGCCCAGCGGAATCCGCGCAACGCTACGCGGCGTTCAGCCACTGGATGCACACCACCGCCCCACGACCGTGAACCTGGAGAGGCCGAGATATGAAGAAAGTGAGCTTCGCCGAGTTCGGCGGGCCGGACGTATTGCGGCTCCTGGACGCCGAGGAACCACATGCGGGGCGCGGCCGAATACGGATCGCGGTGCGGGCGGCGGGTGTCAACCCCGTCGACTGGCGGATCCGCACAGGACAGCTCCAAGGGATCCGACCGGTCGAGCTGCCCGCCGGGGTCGGGCATGACGCCGCCGGAGTGGTGGACGAGATCGGCGCTGATGTCGAAGGGGTTCGACTCGGCGACCAGGTATTCGGCTACGGCGCGAACACCTACGCCGAATTCGCCGTGCTGTCGGCCTGGGCCCCGATACCCGATGGTCTGACGTTCGAAGAGGCCGCCGGTTACCCCTCCGTCGTGCAGACCGCGCTGCGCATCATCGGCCAGGTCGGTGTGCGGTCGGGGCAGACGCTGCTGGTCAGCGGCGCGTCCGGCGGGGTCGGATCGGCGGTGCTGCAAATCGCCCGCGACCGCGGCATAGCGGTGATCGGCACCGCGGGCGCCGCGAACCAGGATTATCTGCGCGGCCTCGGCGCCCTCGCCACGACCTACGGCGACGGCTGGGTCGAGCGGGTGCGGCGGCTCGGCCGGATCGACGCGGCGCTGGATCTGGCCGGTTCGGGCGTGATTCGCGAGCTCGTCGAGTTGACCGGGGACCCGAGGAAGGTGATCTCCATCGCCGATCTCGGTGCGCCGGATTTCGGGGTGCGATACTCCGGCAAGTCCGGGGACTGGCAGGAAGCCGTCACCGAAGCCGCACGCCTCATCGCGCGGGGGAAACTCCGCATCCCGGTCGAGAAGTCGTATCCGCTCGCCGAGGCCGCGGCAGCGCATATCGACAGCCAGGCCGGTCACACGCGCGGGCGCCGGGTCCTGGTCGTCTGAGCTTGGCGAAGCAGTCCACTACTTGGCTACCGGACTGCTTCGTGCGACCATTCGGGCCGGTCAGCGCGGGTAAGCTTCTCGATCATGGGCACACAGGTCGAAGTGGTACGCGTATTCACCGACGCGGCCGGGCAATTCGGAAATGCGCTCGGGGTGGCCCGGGCCGGGGATTTCGCCGAGGACACGCGGCAGGACCTGGCGAAACAGCTCGGGTACAGCGAGACGGTGTTCGTACAGGATCCGGTCGACGGCATCGCGCGGGTGCGTATCTACACACCGGCCGTCGAGCTGCCGTTCGCCGGACATCCGACCGTCGGCACGGCGTGGTGGCTGGCCGATCGCGGCCAGGTGGTGCATACGCTGGACGTACCCGCCGGGCCGGTCGCCGTCGAATTCGCCGACGGGCTCGTCTGGGTCAGGGCACGCGGCTCCTGGGCGCCGAAGTTCACCTTCGCGCAGCTGGCGGATCCAGCCGACGTGCTCGCGCTGTCACCGGACGATTACACCGAGGGCCATCACTACGCCTGGGCCTGGATCGACGAGGCGCGCGGCGAGCTGCGATCGCGAATGTTCGCCCCCGACATGGGAGTTGCCGAGGACGAGGCGACCGGCGCCGCCGCCGTCGCGCTCACCGCGCTGTTGCAGCGCGGGGTGCGGATCACCCAGGGCACGGGTTCGCAGCTGTTCACTGAATGGGATTCCGACGGCTGGGTCCGGCTGGGCGGCCGGGTGGTCGCCGACGCTCCCGTCGAGGTGTAGCTACGGTAGGGCAAATCCCGCGAGCGGTGACGTGGTAGGTAGTTGCGAACCGCCCGCGGGCTCCACCGTGACGGCAATGGTGTCACCCGCCTTGAATTTCGTCACGAATGGCCTTGCCGTCGAAGGCAATTCGGCGGGCATCCCGATCGAACGCGGCCGCCCGCCCGCGGAGACCAGCCACAGCTGGTGAATATGCCCGTCCGGCGGCGGCGCGACCCCGTCGAACATCACCGCGGCCAGCCCCGGCCGGATGACGTCGACCGTCATCGTGCCGCCGCCCAGCACCCGCAAGCTGTGCATATCGGTGATCTGCCGCGGCTGCTCGGCGCCGGGATCCGGCCCGGCGAACCGGTCGGCGACCATACCGCCGCCGAGCACCAGCAGCACCGCGGCCGCTATCGGGGCCACCGCGCCCAAGCGCCGCCGCCACTCCGGCGGCCCGGGCCGCCGGGTCCGCGAACCGCCCGCCGGATCGTCGAGCATCGCCAGGATGCGCGCCTCCAGCCGGGCGGGCGGGGTCAGCTCGTCGAGCACCGCCAGCCGCGCGAGCACCTCGTGCAACGTGCGCACTGTATCGCCGAACGCCTGCCGGATCTCGGGATCGGCCGCGTCGAGCCGGGATTCGATATGTCGCCGCTCGATATCGGCGACCGCGTCGAGCGCGTAGGGATACGCCAGCTCGAGCAGATCCGATTCGGATCGAACACCGTCAAGCATCCGCACACTCCCCGACCAGGCCGATCGGGCCACCACACCATTGCTTCTCATACCGCTCCGCCGCCGACCACACCCGCAGATACACCTCCTGCGTCACCTCTTCGGCCATCGCCCGATCGCGCAGTATCCGCACCGCCGGCTCGAACACCGGCGGGCTTGTCGGCCGATCGAGCTCGCCCGAGCCCGCCTCGGCCGGCAACATCCGCAACCGCCCGCCCGCACCGGCGTCACCCGGCGCGGGCACCGCGATCCGTTCCACCACGAGCCCTCGCTCGATTCTCATCGCCGATTCCATGCCCGCATACGGGGTGTTCGGCGGCCGACCCCGGCCGGATTGGTCCTACCACCCGATTCGTCCGGAATTCCCTAGCGGCACCGCCGCGCGCACGACCGAAGCCAACGGGGAGGTACGCCCATTGACGAGGACCCATCCCCTATCGACCGGCGTGTCACAACCCGGTGTTTCCCCCCCAACCCCGACCGACACGGCATCGGGCGATACCGCTTCGGCATCCCGGAACGCCGCATCGGGCGGTGCATCCGCACCTACCCTTTGGTCATCTGCCCACTTGTGCGCGAGCGGAGCATCGACGCAGCGGCTTCGCCCGCGACCGAGCCGAGCGGCGAGACGTAGTCGTGAACCGGATTCCCGGCAGCGGCACCGGTGCTCGGCAGCGAAAGGTCACTCTCGTGAAGAAGATGTTTCTTTTGGTATGCGCGTTTCTCGCCGCGCTCCTGTCGGCGCCGAACGCATCGGCCGATCCGGTGGAGCCGGGAAACTGGACACCGGACTCACCCGGCTTCGACGTTCAGCAATGCGCGGGCGGCAGCGTCGACGGACTGACGTTCACGCTGCCGTCGAGTCCGGGCGACAGCGGCGGCGGCGCATGTAAGAACGGCGCCGAACGAGCCGAGCGGCGCTATCACGACTACGCGGGCGACGGCAAGAACTATTCGACCGGCATCCGCCAGTTCGCGGGCACGTTCACCATCAAAAGCATGGACGGCGAACGGATTTCGCTGAAACAGACCTTCAACGGCGACGACGGCCCGTACTTCATGCTCGCCGTCGACCGCGACCGCAGGCTCTACAACGTGGAGGGCGGGGCGACCATCGCACCGGCGGGCACCGCGACCGACGGCACGCCGGTGCAGGTGAATACGGTGCACGACACCGCGAAACACGTTCTGCGCGTGTACATCAACGGCGCTCTCGGCTACGAGGACGACAACGCCCCCGGCGGCGAGTTCTACGACAAGTTCGGCGCGTACCAGACCAGCAGCGGTTCCGGCCCGATCACGGTCTCCTGGAGCGATATCGGCTTCTGGCGCCAGTGAGTCAGCCGACGGCCGCGGCGACCAGCATGTAGGCGGTCCCGGCGTCCATCACCAGATGCGGCACCTGCGACCAGCGGCCCGGCGATCCGGAAATGGGATGGCCGGGCCAGTGCCGACCGGTGCGCGCCGCGGCGAGGACGGCCACGGCATCGGCCACGAAAACCAGCGCCAATCCGAGCGCGGGCGCCGGTGCCGGGCCGCCCCGCCCGTGCCCGGACATCGCGTACAGCATGGCCGCCGCCGCGCCGACGTGATACCCGATGGCGAGAATGCGATCGACCGGATCCGCGCGACCCGCGCTGTGCCACTCGGCAATCCGGCTCACCAGCAGGATTCCGAAGACGACGGTCATCGCGATCAGCACGCCGTCGATGGCGTGCGCGCTCGCGGGGAAGATCAGCATGGTGAGCATCACCAGGCACATCAGCAGATGGGCCGCATCGGATTCCTGGTGCGCCGGAACGGAATTCACGGCCGCGGCCGCGCCCGCCGGGACCGCGGGCCGCACCAGCCGCGCGACCACTATCGCGGCCGCGGCCAGGAAGGCCGCGACCACCGACCAGCGCAGCACACCGTAGTGCTGAACGAAGTCCGCCACACCGCACCGCCTTTCGTCACCGCGCCGTCCCTACATGCTCGCATCCCGCACCGACAGTCCCGGCATCGTCGCGGCCGAATTCAGCGCACGGCGCGGGCAGCGGCAGCGCGGGCGAACCGCCCCGGTGACATCCCCCGCCACTGTTTGAAGGCGTTGGAGAAGCTCGGCGCGCCGGAATATCCCATGCGATAGGCGACATCCTCGACGGTGAGCCCGGTGGCGAGCAGTTCCTCGGCGAGGTTGCCGAAGGTCTCGACGCACAACTGCCGATAGGAGGTCCCCTCGTCGGCGAGCTTGCGTCGCATGGTGCGCAGGCTCATGTGCAGGGTTGCGGCGACATCCTCCTGGCTGATGCGGCCGTTCATGCGGTGCATCAGCACCTGGCGCACCGCTCCGGAGACGCCCTGCCGCATCCCGCGCCGGTCGAGCAGTTCGGCGCACTGCTCGTCGAACAGCGCGGCGTTCAGCGGGCTTGCGTTCGGCATCGGCTCGTCGATTTCGGTGGCGTCGAAAACCGCGAGGTGCGGGCCGGTGCCGTCGACGCTCTCGATTCCGAAATCCTCCAGGATCGGCAGCAGCCGGGCCCGCAGCCCGCCGGAGATCTCGCCGCGCTTGGCCGGCGGCGGACTGCCGAAGACCAGGAACCAATTCATCAGCAGCGCAGCGACATCCCGCTCGCAGAGGAATCCGCGAATATCCTCCGGAATATCGCTGTCGTCGACGAAGAGGTGCACCTCGTCGCCGACGAAGTCGTGCCAGGCGCGCGCGAACGAGGTCATCAGGCTGAAGTAGCGCATCGCCACCTCGAAGGCCGCGCGTTTGGTCGGGCTGCTCAGCACCGCGAGGGCGAAGATGCCGTGTGTGGTGATGCGGGTGCGCGAACCGGCCTCGATGCCGAGCCCGTATTCGTCGCCGAAGGCGTCGACGATATTGCGAACCAACGAAAGCTCTTGGGCCGCAACGATCTCCGCACCAGGCGTCTTCAACAGCACCGGATCTATCCCGGTATCGCGCAGGCTGTCGGCGCGGGACAGTCCGTGATCTTCGGCCACCTCGACCAAGATCGCGGCATTGGTCACCGAGCGACGCCATTCCCATGCGGCCACGTGTTCATGGTTTCCCGCCGGTGGCCGAAATCTGCAAGATTTTGGCCGGACATCGCAAGGACATCCGCACCGCCGCTTTCGATGCCCGGACGGTTGCCAGGGTGGCCGGTATGCGCAACAGCCTGGCCCGATATCGCATGGAAGCGGCCGAGGGCGACCGCCTAGCGTCTTAGTAGACAGGAGGCAGGCGAAAACATATGTCCAGAAAGACACTTGCCGGCAAACGCATCGCGATTACCGGTGGCGCGCACGGTGTCGGACGGGAAACCGCGCTGGCGTTCCTCGCCGAGGGCGCCGATATCGCGATCGGCGATGCCGACGCGGGCGCGGTGCGCGCCATCGCCGATCAGCTCACCCGGATCCACGGCGGCACCGCCGTCGGGTTGCTCCTCGATGTCACCGACAGCGTCCGGTTCGCGAGCTTCCTCGCCTGTGCCGAACGCAAACTCGGCGGGCTGGACGTGCTGGTGAACGCGGCCGACGTCATGCCGGCCGGGCCGTTCCTCGCCGAATCGGAGACCGAGACCGATCGGCAGATCGATGTCAACCTGCGCGCGGTGATCACCGGAACCCGGCTCGCCGCAGAGCGTTTCGTGCGACAGGGGTACGGCCAGATCGTGAATATCGGCACCGCGGGCGGTGTTCCCGCCGCTTTGGGCGTCGCGGTGTACAGCGCGACCAAGCACGGGGTCGTCGGATTGGGTGCGGCGCTGGATCAGGAATTCGCCGCGCACGGGGTCACGGTGAGTACGGTCGCCGCGGGGTCGATCGCCGATGCCGAGGCCGTCGCCGACACCGTTGTCGCCTGTGTGGCACGGGGATTGGGCGGATTGATCACCGTGCCGCGGGCGCGCCGGTTCCGCCCGGCCACCTTCCGCGAGGCGCTGCTGCGGCTACTGGGCCGCGATCCGGTACCATCCGGCGTGCGTTGAGCCGGAACGGGTTGTGCCACAACGGGTAGCACCGATCGGGCCGCACGGTCCGCGTCGGGCTCACGTCCCGCGCCACGTGAGCCCGGCGCCGACCGGGCAGGCCCGATCACCCGTCGCGCAGCACCCGCTTGAGCACCTTGCCGGTCGGGTTGCGCGGCAGTTCGTCGGCGAAGAGCACGTCACGGGGCACCTTGAAGCGGGCCAGCCGTGCCTTCACATAGTCGCGGACCTCGGCTTCGGTGAGTGAAAACCCTTCCCGGACAACGACGACGGTGCGCAGCCGCTGCCCGTACTGCGCGTCATCGACGCCGAAGGCGCACACCTCGGCGATCGCCGGATGCGCGGCGAGCAGTTCCTCCACCTCGCCGGGAAAGACGTTCTCACCGCCGGAGACGATCATGTCGTCGTCTCTGCCGTCGATGAAAAGCCGTCCCGCCCCGTCGAAATGGCCGACATCGCCGGTGGCCATCAGGCGGCCGATCCTCGGCTTGTCGCCGCCGCCGGTGTAACCCTCGAACTGATAGCCGTTTCCGACGAAGATGCGTCCGGTCCCGCCCGGCGGCACCTCGATATCGTTGTCGTCGAAGATCTTCACCGTCGCGCCCGGCGCGGGCGTGCCGACACAGCCTGGCGCGGCGGCCAATTCGTCCGGCGTCGCGATCGTCGCGTACGCGACCTCGGTCGAGCCGTACACGTTGTAGACCACCGGGCCGAACGCCTCGGTCACCCGCAGGCACAGCTCGGCACCCAGCTGCGAGCCGGCGACGAAGATGATGCGCAGGTGCGAAAGATCGTGTCCGGCACGGGCTTGCGGGCCCAGCTCCACCATCCGGCGTTGCATCACCGGCACCGCGATCAGCGCGGTGGCCCGGTGCCGGTCCAGGCTGTCCAGTACCGCCTGCGGGTCGAAGCGGCGGCGGATCACCAGCGTCGACCCGAAGCCGACGGCCATGATCGCGTGCGCGAATCCGAGCGTGTGATACAGCGGCGCAGGGCATTCGGTGATCTCGCGGGCCCGGAACGGCACCTTGCCGAGGATCGCGCCGAGCGGTGCGAGGGAATTCGGCTCGCCGCGCGGCGCACCCTTGGGAGTGCCGGTGGTGCCGCTGGTGAGCAGGACGATGCGGGCCTGGGTGGCCGGGCGGCGCGGCGGCGTGCGCGCGCCGCTCGCGATCAGGTTGTCCAGCGTGTCCGCGCCGGGCCGATCCGCCCAGGCCCGGTACCGTCCGCGCTTGGGCACCAGATCGCCTACGACGCGGCCGAATTCGTGATCGTAGACCAGCAGGTCCACGCCCTCGCGGTCGATCACCTCGGCCAGCTGCGGCCCGGCGAAATCGGTATTGAGCAGCACGATCCTGGCGCCGCACTTGGCCGCGGCGAAGACGGCGTAGTGGAATCCGCGATGGTTGCGCGTCAGGATCGCGACACCGTCGCCGTCGCGCAGGCCGCGCGCCCGCCACGCGTTCGCCAAAGCCGTGCTGCGCGTATCCAATTCGTGGAAGCTGACGCGGCCGCGCTCGTCGAGGATGGCGGCTCGGTCGCGGTAGCGCAGCGCGGCGACCGTCACCAGGCCGCCGAGCAGTCCGGAGCGCAGCACCGCGGCGGCCATCCGGGCGAGGCGGTCCGGGCGCTCCGGTCCGGCCAGCCCGGCGCGCACCGCCAATGTGGCGTAATAGGTTTCGTCCGCGGCCCGCCGCGCGACCCCCGTCGCCAGCGCGCCGACCTCGGTGAGTTTCATGGCTGCCCTGCCCGCGACGGTGACACGGAAGCGCGGTGCGCGGATCTGCCGAACTCAGACATCGTCGTCCACCTTGATCGGGGCCGGATACCAAGGCCGTTGTGCGCCGGGCGGCTGCTTTCAGATTAAGCCGTCCCAGACGCTTGCGTCGAGCCGGTGCGAGTCATGATGGCCCGATGTCGAACAATACCGACCAGTCCGCGCTGCGGATCGTCGTCGACGATCTGTCCGGTCCGGCGATCGCGGCGCTGCTGGCCCAGCACCTGGACGATATGTACGCCACCTCCCCCGCCGAGAGCGTGCACGCCCTGGACCTGGACGCGCTGCGCAAACCCGAGATCACCTTCTGGAGTGCTTGGGACAGCGGCGAACTGGTCGGCTGCGGCGCGCTGAAGGAACTCGACCCGACGCACGGCGAACTCAAGTCGATGCGCACCGCGACCGCTGCCCGTGGCCGCGGCGTCGCCTCGAACCTGTTGCGCCACTTGATCGCCCAGGCACGCGAACGCGGCTACACCCGGCTCAGCCTGGAAACCGGAACCCAGCCCTACTTCGCACCGGCCCGCCGCCTGTACACCCGCAACGGCTTCGCCGAATGCCCGCCGTTCGCCGACTACATCCTCGACCCGAACAGCGTTTTCATGACGCTGGCCCTGTAGGCCTCACGCAGGAGCTCGGCCCGGCGCAGGTCGAGGACGGGCTCCGCCGACAGCGCCTATTCGGCGAGTGCTGAAGTCGGGCTCGGCCCAACAGCTTTCAGCCGAGCGCGCGGGCGAAGGCGTCGGCCAGCTCGCCGACCTGCTCGTCGGTCATCACGAACGACGGCGAGATCTGCATGGCGCCCTGCCCGGCGGCGCGGCCCGAAACACCGTGCTGGCGAAGGGTTTTCACCAGGGGCAGACCCTCGGACGGATCGGCCAGCTGCACCGCGGCGACGGCGCCGATACCGCTGCGGATCTCGGCGACGCGCGGATGTTCGGCCAGCGGTGCCAGCCGGTCGTGCAGGGTCGACTCCAGCCGCTTCGCCTCCTCCAGCAGACCCTCGCGCTCGATGATGTCCAGGTTGGCCATGGCGGCCGCGGCGGCGCCCGCGTGGCCGCCGTAGGTGTAGCCGTGCCGCCACCAGACGCCACCGGCGAAGAACGGTTCGGCGATCCGGGGCGCGACGAACACCGCGCCCATCGGGACATAGCCGGAGGTGAGGCCCTTCGCGGTGGTCATCAGGTCGGGTTCGAGCCCGAAACGCGAAGAGGCGAACCAGGATCCGCCGATCCGGCCGAAGCCGGTGACCACCTCGTCGGCGACGAACAGGATGTCGTTGTCCCAGCAGATGCGCCGCACCTCGGTCAGGTAACCCTCCGGCGGCAGCAGGATGCCGCCCGCACCGATCACCGGCTCGCAGAAGAAGGCGGCGATGCGCTCGGCGCCGAGCTCCTCGATCAGCGCGAGCAGCGCCTTCGGATCGTCCCACTCCACCGTGCGGGCATCGGCCATCAACTCGCCGTAACCCTCCCGGTTCACCGGGATACCCGCCAAAGCCGTTCCGGCGACGTGCATTCCGTGATAGGCCAGGCGCCTGCCGACCACGATCGACTTGTCCGGGCGGCCCAGCTCGTGCCAGTACCTGCGGGCCAGCTTGGCCGCGGTGTCCACCGAATCCGAACCGCCGGAGGTGAAGAAGATCTTGCTGCCCGGCACCGGCGCGATGGCGCTCAGCCGCTCCGCGAGCGCCTGGGTGACCGGGGAGGTGAGGTCGCCGAAATTGGAGTAGTGCGCGACCTGGCGCAGCTGCGCGGCGACCGCGTCGGCGATCTCGCCGCGGCCGTGCCCGACGTTGGTGAACCACAGCCCGGCGGTGGCGTCCAGATACCGGGTGCCCGCCGCGTCGTAGACGTACGCGCCGTCGCCGCGCGCCACCACGAACGCGCCGTCGCGCTCGACGGCGCCCATATCGGCGAACCCATGCCAAAGCGAAGTCATGACACCACCCTTACCGCAGAACATGGTCGTAGGTCGAACCGCGCCAGCGCCCGCAGAGCTGTCCGAGCGCCACGATCGCGACCGCGAGCAGGGCGAATCCGATGACGAGCTCGACGAGACCGATGGCCATCGACACATAGCCCTGGTTGCGCGGATCAATGAACGGATATGGATACCAGTCCACAATCGGCCCGCGGCCCAGCGTATAGATGCCGTACAGCACGGGATAGACCAGCAATCCGGCGACGAGCCATCCGGTGACGGCGAGTCCGGCCGGGACCAACACCCAGTCGACCACCATGACCACCGGCTGCACCCGGTGCAGCACATCGTTGATCCACGGCGGTTCGTCGCCGATCCCGAGATGCGCGAGCAGCACCGCGTACACGATGCCGGTGATCACCAGATACATCGTCGCCGCGCAGCGCAGCACCTGCCAGCGCCTGCCGCCCGGGTCGACGAGCCCGCCGACCAGCAGCACCAGCGCCGCCAAAGCATTGGACTGGATGGTGAAATAGCTGAAATGGTTGGCCATCGAATAGCCGGGTGACCTCGATTCATAGATCGGACCCGCGATCAGGGCCGCGACACCGAGTGCGGCGAAACCGACCCGCAACACCCGAACCCACCACGGGGACACCTCGACGGCGTGCACCGGGCGATTGTTGCACAGGTCACCATCCGTGCCCGACAGCGGTTGCCTACGGATTGCTACAGCTGCGCTTCCCGGACGGGGTCGGCATCCCATTCGGCGGGGAATTCGTACATCCACGCATTGGGATCGGTCGCGCCCGCCCCGCGCGCAACGAACAGCGGGAAGATCACGTGATCGCGCAGCAGCCTGCCCAGGTAGCCGGGGGCCTTCCGGTCCCCCCGCTTCTTTCCCCATGCCACAACGTGTTCGACCCGCGCGCGGCGCTGCCGCTCATAGCTCGCGAACGCGGATTCGACAGAGGCTTCGTCGCGCAACGCCTTGCCCAGCACCACCGCGTCCTCCAGCGCCATCGACGCACCCTGCCCCGATGCCGGTGACGCCGCGTGCGCGGCATCGCCGATGATGATCATCCCGTCGCGATACCAGGTGGGCACCGAGGGGAAGTCGTAGGTGCCGAACGGCGCGATCAACTGTTCGGTATGCGCGATGAGGTCGAGCGCGGGCGAATTGTCCCCGGCGAAAAGGTCGTTCAGGCGGGCGCGGACATCCATGGCCGCCAACTCGTCGGGCCGCGGTTCGGCGGCCGCGCCGAAATTGGTGAACCACCAGACCGCGTCGTCCGGATGCCGGACGTATCCGAAGAAGGCCCGGCGGCCGAAGACGAAGGTCATTTCGCCAACCGGCGCATCGACTTTCGCGCCGTGCGCGTAACCGCCGGTGTTGAGCAGTCCGGTGTATCGGGCGGGCGGGGCGGCGGGATCGATGAGCATCCTTGTGCGCGAACGCAATCCGTCCGCACCGATGAGCAGGTCACCGTCGGCGGCCGAGCCGTCGGCGAATACGGCGCGCACCCCGGCCCGCCTCGGCTCAACCTCGACGAGCCGCTTGCCGTGCACGATCTCGATATCGCGGGCCAGTGCCGTCGCCCGCAATGCCGCGTACAGGTCCGTGCGATTCATCGTCCGGCAGCTGTCACCGTCCGCGAGCGTGGGCCCATAGTCGAAGGCGGCCAGGCGTTTTCCGGTGCCGCTGTAGATGGACATGCGCGGGGTGGGGAAGCCTTCGCGCAGGCAGTCGGCGCAATCCAGTGCGCGCAGGGCGTTGCGGCCGTTGACCGCGACCGTGAGGAAGCCGCCGACGGATTCCGCGCTCGTGGAATGAGATTCGTAGACGGTGGACCGAATCCCGGCCCGCCGCAAGGCCAGTGCGGCCGCGGGCCCGGCGATTCCCGCCCCGATGATCAGTGCGTGTCGCATGCATTAACCATAACATGGATAGCTATAAAATGGTGTCTAACTTTCCGAGATAGGAGGCCGAGACGATGGCCCGTCGCGCCGATCAGCGCTCACCGCTGGCGCTGCTGGTGTTGGCATTGCTGGCCGAGGCGCCGATGCACCCGTATCTGATGCAGCAGCTGATCAGGCAGCGCGGCAAGGACACGGTGGTGAACGTCGCGCGCAGTGCGAGCGTCTACCAGACCATCGACCGGCTGGAACGGGCCGGACTCATCACCCATCACGAGCACCAGCGCGCCCCGGGTAAGCCGGAGAGAGCCGCCTACCGTCTGACCGAGGACGGACAGACCGCGCTGTACGGATGGCTGGATTCGATGCTGGCCGAACCCGGTCGCGAATACCCGGAATTCCCCGCCGCGCTCAGCGTCGCGATGCTGCGCACCCCCACGGATCTGCTGCCGCTGCTGGAAACTCGCGCGGCCGCGCTCACCGCGGAACTCGATCGGCTGGCGGCACAACCCGATTACGGCCTGCCGCGCATCTCCATGATCGAGGACGAATACCGGGCCGCGATGGTCCGGGCCGAATTGGCGTGGACGGAATCGATTGCCGCCGAACTCCGTTCGGGGACGCTGAGCTGGACGATGCCGGAAATCATCGCGGCCGCCGAACAATCCAGGAAAGCCGCTTCGAGCGAGTGATCCAGGCCACGCGCCTGACGCATTCGCTCCGGCCATGCGCGGGCTGCGGGCGGCTTCGCCGACAGCGCCTATTAGGCTGGTTGACGCAATGACCAGGACAGCCGACGCGAGTCTCCGCGAGCTTCGTACCCGCCTGGCCGCCGTATCCCTGCGCGACGAACACCGGTTGCGCCGACGCCTGGACCGCGCCCGCGGCGGCGACCTCACCGGTATCGCGGCGGAGATCGCGGCCGCCGAGCAGCGGATCGAGGCCCGCCGAGCAGCGGTACCCGAAATCCGTTATCCGGAACAGCTACCCGTCTCGGCGCGCCGGGACGATATCGCCGCGGCCATCAGCGAACACCAGGTGGTGATCGTCGCGGGCGAGACCGGCTCCGGCAAGACCACCCAGATCCCGAAGATCTGTCTCGAACTCGGGCGCGGCATCCGCGGCACCATCGGCCACACCCAGCCGCGCAGGCTGGCCGCCCGCACCGTCGCCGAACGCATCGCCGAGGAGTTGGGCACCGAACTCGGCGATATCGTCGGCTACACCGTCCGCTTCACCGATCAGGCCTCCGAGCACACGCTGATCAAGCTGATGACCGACGGCATCCTGCTCGCCGAGATTCAGCGCGACCGGCTGCTGCGCCGCTACGACACGATCATCATCGACGAGGCGCACGAGCGCAGCCTGAATATCGACTTCCTGCTCGGCTACCTCAAACAGTTGTTGCCGCGCAGGCCGGATCTCAAGGTGATCATCACCTCGGCGACCATCGATCCCGAGCTGTTCGCCAGGCATTTCGCCGCCGAGGACGGTACGCCCGCGCCCATCGTCGAGGTATCGGGGCGGTCATATCCGGTCGAAATCCGTTACCGCCCACTGTCGTTGGAACTACCCGCCACCGACGATCCGGACGACGAGGACACCCGCGTCGTCGACCGCGATCCGACCGACGCCATCGGTGACGCGGTGGCCGAACTGTTCGCCGAGGGCGACGGCGATGTGCTGGTGTTCCTCTCCGGCGAACGCGAAATCCGGGACACCGCGGACGCTTTGCGCGATCTGAAGCTGCCGCGCACCGAGATCCTGCCGCTCTATGCCCGGCTCTCGGCCGCCGAACAGCACCGAGTGTTCCAGTCGCACACCGGACGTCGCGTGGTGCTGGCCACCAACGTCGCCGAGACCTCGCTCACCGTTCCCGGCATCCGATACGTCATCGATCCCGGTACCGCCCGCATATCACGCTATTCGATGCGCACCAAGGTGCAGCGGCTGCCGATCGAGCCGATCTCGCAGGCCTCGGCCCGGCAGCGCTCGGGCCGCTGCGGGCGCGTCGCCGACGGTATCGCGATCCGCCTCTACGCCGAGGACGATTTCGAGGCCAGGCCCGCCTTCACCGAACCGGAGATCCTGCGCACCAACCTCGCCGCCGTCATCCTCCAGATGACCGCGCTCGGGCTCGGCGATATCGAGGGTTTCCCGTTCGTCGAGGCGCCGGATCGGCGAGCGATCCGGGACGGCATCGCGCTGCTGGAGGAATTGGGCGCGCTGGCCCGGCAGGGCTCCGGAAAACGCGCCGCGGCAACCGATTCGGAGCCCGAGCCGCGAACCGATGATGCGGCAGGCGGGCTGACGCTGACACCGATCGGCCGGGAAATGGCGCAGCTGCCGGTGGATCCGCGGATGGCGCGAATGCTGGTCGAGGCGAACCGCGCGGGCTGCCTGGCCGAGGTGCTGATCATCGTGGCCGCGCTATCCATTCAGGACGTGCGGGAACGTCCGGCGGAATTCCAGCAGGCCGCCGACGCCAAACACGCCCGATTCACCGTCGAGAATTCCGATTTCCTGGCCTACCTGCGGCTGTGGGACTATCTGACCGAACAGCGGAAATCGCTGTCGTCCAATCAATTCCGGCGCATGTGCCGGGACGAGTTCCTGCACTACCTGCGCATCCGCGAATGGCAGGACCTGCACGGCCAGCTGCGCACCATCACCAGGGGCCTCGGCTGGTCGATCCAGGGTCCGGACGACGAAACCGACCGCCGGTCAAAGGATTCCGCGGGCCGATCGGCGAAAACGCCGGACCGCGCCGGGCGGGGCCGTCGGCCGTCCCGCGCCGACAACCGCGAATCCGACGGCGGCACAGTCGATTCGGCCGACCTGCCCTGGGATGCGACGTCCATCCATCAGGCGCTGCTATCCGGCATGCTGTCGCATATCGGCGTCCGTGAGGCCGAGTCCAGGGAGTTCCTCGGCGCGCGCAACGCCAAGTTCATGATCTTCCCGGGTTCGGCGCTGGCCAAGAAACCCCCGCGCTGGGTGATGGCCGCCGAACTGGTGGAGACCTCGCGGCTGTGGGGCCGGATGGCGGCCAGGGTCGAACCGGAGTGGGCCGAGCGGCTCGCGGGCGATCTCGTCAAACGCACCTATTCCGAACCGCATTGGTCGGCCAAGCGCGGCGCGGCCCGCGCCTACGAGCGGGTGACCCTCTACGGCGTGCCGTTGGTGACCGGCAGGCCGGTGGATTACGGCCGCATCGATGCGGAACTGTCCCGTGAACTGTTCATCCGGCATGCGCTGGTGCAGGGCGAATGGCAGACCAGACACGAGTTCTTCCACCGCAATCGCGAATTGCTGGACGATGTCGCGGATCTGGAGCATCGCGCCCGCCGCCGCGACATCCTGGTCGACGACGAGGTGCTGTTCGAGTTCTACGACCGGCGGCTTCCGGCCGAGATCGTCTCGGTGCGGCACTTCGACAGCTGGTGGCGCACCGCGCGACGCAAAGATCCCGCGCTGCTGGACTTCTCGACCGATACGGTGGTGAACGAGGGCGCGGCGACGCTGGATCCGGCGGACTTCCCCGACGCCTGGCGGCAGGGTGAGCTCAGCTTCCCGCTCACCTACCAGTTCGAGCCCGGCAATGCCGACGACGGTGTGACCGTGCACATTCCGATAGCGCAGCTGGCACACGTGCGGGCGGTCGGCTTCGACTGGCTGGTGCCGGGTATGCGCGAGGAGCTCGCCGCGGCGCTGATCAAAACCTTGCCGAAGACGCTGCGCCGCAGCGTGGTTCCCGCGCCCGACTTCGCTGCCGCGGCGCTGGCCGCGCTCACCCCGCGTGCCGAGCCGCTGCGCACCGGCCTGGCGCGGGAGCTGTCCCGGCTGGGCTCGGTGACCATCACGGCGAACGATCTGGACCCCGCCGCACTGCCGGACCATCTGCGGATGACCTTCGCCGCCTCCGACGCCTCGGGCGCCGTCGTCGCCCGGGGCAAGAGCCTCGCGCAGCTCAAAACCCAGCTGGCCGAGCAGGTTTCCGCCTCGGTCGCGCGGGCGACCGCCGGCGCCGAACGGGCGCCCGCCACCGTGTGGACCACCGAATCCCTCGGCCGCCTCGACGAGACGGTCCGCCGCGAGGCGGGCGGCCAGACCGTCACCGGCTATCCGGCGCTGGTGCCGGAGGGCGACGGCGTGGCCGTACGAGTGCTGAGTTCGCCTGCGGCACAGGCGAATGCGATGCGCGCGGGCACCAGGGCCCTGGTGCTGCACGCGATTCCCACCTCGGCGCGCACGGTCACCGCCGGTCTGCCGCCGACGGATCGCCTTGCGCTGAGCCAGAATCCGTACGGTTCGCTGGACGCGCTGGTCGAGGACTGCCGGGCCGCGGCGGCCGACGAGCTGATCGCCGCGGCGGGCGGGCCGGTGCGCGATCCGGAGCGGTTCGACGCGCTGGTCGCGCGGATCCGCCCCGAACTCACCTCGGCCGTGGCCGCCATCGTGCGCCTCGCGGTGCCGGTACTGGCCGCGGCACACCAGGTTTCGAGTGCGCTGACGCGGACCGCCGAACAGGACATAGCCGATGACGTGCGCCACCAGCTGGCGGATCTGGTGTTCCCCGGTTTCATCTCCGAATGGGGTACCGCACGCCTGCGCGAGCTGCCCCGCTACCTGCAGGCCGCGCTGATCCGGCTGGAGTCGCTGCCCGGTTCGGCGGTGCGCGACCGGCAGGGCATGGCCGAACTCGACCGGGTACTGGCCGCCTACGACCGGCTGGTCGCGAATCTGCCGGAGCCGCGCCGGAATTCGCCCGCGATCGGCGAGATCTGGTGGATGATCGAGGAATTCCGGGTGAGCCTGTTCGCGCAGCGGCTCGGCACGCCATATCCGGTGTCGGCCAAGCGAATCGAGCGGGCGATCGCCGCCGTCCGCTGACCGCCCAATGGACGCTGTCGGGCGAAGCCCGTCCTCAGCCCGCGCACGGCCGGAGCGAATGCGGAGGTACGCCTACTTGGCGGCGGCGGTCGCGGCGGCGCGGGCTTGGCGCATCTCCTGGATCTCACGTTCGAAATCCTCGGCCGAGCTGAAGGATCGGTAGACCGAGGCGAAGCGCAGATAGGCCACCTCGTCCAGATCGCGCAGCGGCCCGAGGATCGCCAAACCGACCTCGTGGCTCGGCACCTCCGGCGAACCCTTGGCCCGCACCGCATCCTCCACCTGCTGGGCCAGCAGGTTCAGCGCGTCGTCGTCGACCTCGCGCCCCTGGCAGGCGCGGCGCACGCCGCGAATGACCTTCTCGCGGCTGAACGGTTCGGTGACACCACTGCGCTTGACCACGGAGAGGATCGCGGTCTCGACCGTGGTGAAGCGCCGCCCACACTGCGGGCAGGAGCGTCGCCTGCGGATGGCCGTGCCTTCCTCGGTCTCGCGCGAGTCGACCACCCGGGAGTCGGGGTGACGGCAGTACGGGCAATGCATCCGAGAGATCCTTCGTCGATGCGCGCGCTCGCGACCGGTCGGTCCGGCGAGCTCATGTACAGGGGCCTGAACCCGGTAGCAGGTATACCTCTGTTGACATGCGGTATACCTTCATAGCACTTCGAGGATACCCGGACTATCGATTCATTCGGTCAGCGACCACTCACTGGTGAGATCACAGATCAGGTCGGGCAGCCGCGCGACGAGCCTGCCGTTGGCCAATTTGTTCCAGAACGGCTCCCCGAGCACGGTCGCCGCGAACGGCGTGTTCGATTCCATATCGATGTGGCGCGGCACCAGGTCACCCATGATGTACGTCCACCGCGTGTCGCGATCGGCCCAGTTGAAGCCGGGTAGCGGCGCCCGCAGCGCCACGGTGCGACCGCCGACCTCGGCGCGCACGGTGATCGGCGCGAACACTCCCGGCGCGCGAACTCCCGGCACCGCGGCCTTACCGGCCAGCGTGCTCACGTAGGTGAGCGCACGGCTGATCGGCGCGCGGCCCGCCGAGGTGGCGTCCCACTGGTCGGCGATCACGTGGTTCTGCTCCCGGTCGGTCATCCTGATCAGCGCGTCCACGTAACCGGCCTGGGTGCCGGATGCGATGGATTGCCATGCGGTGTGCAGACTCTCGTCGATCACACCGGCGGCGAACAGCTCGTCGATGGCTCGCATGCCATCGGCCGCGTACGCCTCGTGCATCGGCACCAGGTCGGTGAAGATGTGCCGCTGCATGATCATCAGCCTGGTCTGGTACCAGCTGAGATCGGCGCCGGTCAGGCGGGAGCCTTCGGTGGCGAGCAACCGGACGTCGTCGGGCAGCAGCGCCGTCAGTTCCGGTGGGGTGCCGCGCAACAGATCGGCCACCGCGTCACCGAGCTGGTGGATGCCGGTCAGGTCGATCAGCACGCCGACATCGCGCATATCGAAGAAACCCGAGGCGAACGAACCGCCGGCGAGCCCGGCCAGGCCCGCCCACCAGAAGTCCGGGTGCCGGGTGGCCAGCCGCAGGTAGTTGACGTAGACCTGGTTGAAGGTGGCCTCGTTCGCGCGAACCCCGCGGGTGGGATCCCATCCGGTGATGTCGATACCCGCGTTATCGGTGGCGACCACCATCCAGTACTGATGCAGCAGGGTGGCATAGCGTTTCGGATCGATGCCGTCGGCCCGCGCCGCGTCCAGTGCCGCGCGCAGGGCCGATTCGTCGAGGGGCAGCGCCGGATTCAGTCCGCCGCCACGTTCGCCCGCGCCGTTGAGCGATGGCAGATCCAGGTATTCCGCATAGCCGGGCGCCGCGGCGACGACGGGTGCGGCGCCGAATCCCAGTAGCAGGCAGGTGAGCACGCCGATTACTCGAATGATCGAGCGTGCGGCGGTGGCGAGGTTGATCATGGGGTTCGGTCCCGACATCGTTGCGCGGCAACCCCGTTCGCGAATTCCGGTGGACGCCGGAAGCCGAAGCCAACGTGTTGCCCTGATCACAGGTTTTCCGCACAGTAGCAACACGTTCTTGTCGCCGATCAACAAATTCGGTCACCTTGTTCGGCCCCGAATCCCCTTGGACCCCAATCGTGCCCATCCTCGCCGCACCGGGTTCTAGCGCGGCGCGACGCCGTCCTGGGGTGCCGAACCGTCGACGATCATCGGCGCCGGCGCGGGCGTGCCGTGGTCGAAAGTGCCCGCGCGCCAATGCCCCAACCCGATCAGCGCCGTCACCACCAGCGCGCTGAGCAGCGCCGACACCGCCAGCGCCGCGAAGCCGACCTTCGCCTCCTCGACCCGCTGCATCGGATACACGCTGCGCGACTGCCGCGGAGTCAGCGGGCGAGCGTCGTAGGCGACAACCGCGGCGCGCGGGCGCGCGCCACGCGGACGGCGGTCCACTGCGGGGCGGTATAGCGCCGCGGCGGTGCGGGCCCGCAGCACCGGCGGATGGACGGTGCGAACCCGCGGGACGGTGTCGAAGCCCAGGTCGTCCTCGACGACGGGGGCGGTGGCGATTTCGCTGATCGCAGTGCTCATCGGACAGACCTCCGGTTGCGGCCGTGGGATATGAGTGGAGATGTCGTTCGATCACGTGTTCGAAGAAAACTGTGTTCGATTTCTACCACGCGGCACCGACAAAGTCAGCAGAAACGCCCGACATACCTCGAACAGATGTTTGAAACATCGCCGTGACCGGACTAGATTCGAGAGACGAAAAACACGACTGCGGCATGAGCTCCGGCGGGCGCACGCGGGCCCGCGCATGCCGCGAATCGAACATAGGAAGGGCGGTTGCGGTGAGCCACACAGACGACACGGGTGATGAGAGCGACGTCGGCGCCGACCCGTCGGGGACCGGAGCGGAGCTCACCGTGCGTCAGCGCAAGGTGCTGGAGGTCATCCGGACCTCGGTCAGCGAGCGTGGGTACCCGCCGAGCATCCGGGAGATCGGCGATGCCGTCGGGTTGACCTCCACCTCCTCGGTGGCGCATCAGCTACGGGCACTGGAGCGCAAGGGCTATCTGCGCCGCGACCCGAACCGGCCGCGCGCGGTGGACGTCCGCGGGCTCGACGAGGCGGTCCGCGCGGTCACCAGCCTGCAGACGGTCGGCGCGAGTATCGAGGAGGCCGACGCCGCCGATCCGAACCGCCCGGTGCCGACCTTCGTCCCGGTGCTCGGCCGCATCGCCGCCGGTGGGCCGATCCTGGCCGAGCAGGCGGTGGAGGATGTCTTCCCACTGCCGCGTGAGCTGGTCGGCGACGGTTCGCTGTTCCTGCTGAAGGTCGTCGGCCAGTCGATGGTCGACGCGGCGATCTGCGACGGCGACTGGGTGGTGGTGCGTCAGCAGAACGTGGCCGACAACGGTGAGATCGTCGCGGCCATGATCGATGGCGAGGCGACGGTCAAGACGTTCAAGCGCACCGGCAAGGACGTCTGGCTGATGCCGCACAACCCGCTGTTCGAACCCATCCCGGGTAACGACGCCCGGATTCTCGGCAAGGTCGTCACGGTCATCCGCAAGATCTGAACGGCGAAAGATGAACGGCCGCACGGAGTTCCGTGCGGCCGTCCGTTTTCGGGTTCCCGATCCGCCCTGCTCACAGCGGATTGACAGGAAACATCCAGCGACTTCACCCCTCGGGTTGCCACACTGTCGCGAGTGACCGCAACCAGCGCCGTGCCCGATGCGACCGATGCCGCCTCGAACGACGAAACGCAGACCCCCGGTCCGCCCGCGCCCGACGCGGCCGGGAGGGCCGCGGCCACCCTGCCGCCCGCACGCCGCTGGGAACGTCTCGGTCTGGCCGCGCTGCTGCTCGGCACCGCGGCGGCCTACCTGTGGAATATCACCGTCAACGGAATGGGGAACGGCTTCTACGCCGCGTCCGCCTGGTCGGGCTCGCTGAACTGGAAGGCGCTGCTGTTCGGCTCGCTGGATCCCGGCAATTTCATCACCGTCGACAAGCCGCCGGTATCGCAGTGGGTGATGGGTCTGTCCGGGCAGCTGTTCGGGTTCGGCAGTGCCGGCATGCTCGCGCCGCAGGCGTTGATGGCGGTGGCCGCGGTGGCGCTGATGTACGGCGCGGTCGCCCGGGTCACCCTGAGCCGCGGCGCCGGACTGCTGGCCGGCGCCGTACTGGCGCTCACGCCGGTGGTGGCCATGATGTTCCGGTTCAACAATCCGGATGCGGTGATGGTGCTGCTGATGACCGCAGGCGCCTACTGCACCATCCGGGCGCTACCCCGGGCGAGCCTGCGCTGGCTGATGCTGGCCGGTGTCGCGCTCGGCTTCGCCTTCCTGGCCAAGATGCTGGAGGGCCTGATGGTGCTGCCCGCGGTGGCGCTGGCGTACCTGATCGTGGCGCCGACGTCGCTGCGTAATCGGTTGGGGCACTTGCTCGCCGCCGCTGCCGCGCTGATGGTGTCGTCGGGTTGGTATGTGCTGCTGACGATGCTGTGGCCCGCCTCGTCGCGCCCGTATCTGGCCGGATCCACCGACAACACCTTCATGGATCTCGTCTTGGGCTACAACGGTTTCGCCCGCTATCTCGGCCAGAACCACCGCGGCGGCGGTAACCGGATGGCGTTGCCCGAGGGCTACGAGATGCCGCATTTTCCGGGCGGCCGAGGCGGTTTCGGCGCCTTCGGCGGTGGTACGGGACCGGACAAACTCTTCACCGGTGAGATCGGCTTCGAGATCTCGTGGCTGCTGCCCGCGGCGCTGCTGGCCTTCGCGCTGGTGCTCGCGCTGCGCCGGCGGGCCCCGCGCACCGATGTATTGCGCGGCGCCGCACTGGTTTTCGGGTTGTGGCTGCTTATCGACGGGGTCGCCTTCACCGAGATGAAGGGCGGGATGCACGCCTACTACACGCTCGCCGTCGCACCGGCCATCGCGGGCATGTTCGCGATCGGGGTGCACGAGCTGTGGCGGCGGCGCGCCGATAACTTCGGCCGGATCGGTTCGGCGGCACTGATTCTCACCGGCGGCATATGGGGATTCGTTGTGCTGCAACGCAATGCGGATTGGCTGCCGTGGCTGCGCTGGACCATCCTCGTCGTCGCGGCGCTCGCCGCCGCCGGGCTGGTACTCGTCTCGCTGCCCGCGGCCGCGCGGTTGCGGGCCAGGGCGGTGACGGTGCTCGCGGTGGCGGGAATCCTTGCGGCATTGGCCGGTTCGACGGCGTACGCGGTGGCGACCCTGCCGCAGCCGCACACCGGCGGCAGCCCGTCGGTCGGCCCGGCCCGGCATCGGGCGGACTCCGGTCCGGCCGCCGAAATGCGCAGGCAGATGAGCATATTCATGGGCGACGGCGGTTACGATCCGAAGCTGGTGGACCTGTTGCGCGACACGTCGACGAAATGGTCCGCGGCGGTGGATCGTTCGTCCACCGCGGCGGGTCTCGAGCTGGCCAGCCGCACACCGGTCATCGCCATCGGCGGCTTCACCTCCGACGACCCGGTGCCGACACTGGACCAATTCCAGCGCATGGTCCGCGACCACCAGGTCACCTATTACCTCGCCCAGGAGGTCAAGCTCCCGGATTCCTGGCGGGTGCCGACCGCGGGCCGGCCTAGCCCGAACGCACAACCGCCCGCCGACCAGGGTTGGTGGCGTCCGGTGGGGCACAAGGACATCGCGGACTGGGTGAGCGCGCACTACACGCCGACCCACATCGGCAATATCGCCGTATACGACCTCACGGTGGCACCCAACTGATTCGTTCCCGAAGTCGGTACGGAACTATCCGCACCGACCGGGTCCAACCGCACGAGAATCAGCCAGCCGCAGGGGGTTTCGTGGGCATGCGCCGGGTCAGCCAGCCGAGGGCGGGAGCGTAGCGGTAGTCGATGCCCGCATGGCCGTCGTCGAAGTGTTCGAAGTGGATGATGTCGTCGGCGACGCCGTTGGCGCGCAGGGCATCTCGGAAGGCCTGCGCGCCGATATCGAGGAACCACTCGTCGCGGGTGCCGCCGTCGATCCAGATCGCGCGCATGGAGCGCATCGCCTCGGCGTATTTCGGCACCATGCGCACGGGATCCCAGTCGAGCCAACGCTGCCAGGGGATCTCCCGGAGAACACCGGTGACCGGATCGAACGGAAGTTCCGGCACACCGTCCTCACCCGCGGAATAACAAGCGGAGAGACCGAGCAGCATGGCGAGCAGGCTGTCGGTGTCCTTCAGCGGACCGCCGCGGGCCATGCGCTCGCTGAAATCACGCCAGAATGCCCAGATATCGCCGTCGTACTCGCGCAGCCGCCGGACACCCTTCCCGAATTCCATGATGTACGAGTACTCGTAGAGAGCGTCGCCGGCGTGCGTGGCAAAATTCGCGAACAGGTCGGGGCGCAGCATCGGGGTGATCATCGCGCCGAATCCGCCACTGGATTTGCCCTGGATCGCACGGTATTCGCGATCCGCGATCGTTCGATAATTGCGGTCGACCCACGGCACGATCTCCTCGCACAGATAGGAGTGGTAGCGCCCGGTACCCGGTGAATCCACGAATTGGCTGCCACCGTATTTGGTCCACGCGTCGACGTAGACGACGATCGCCTGCGGCGCCTCCTCGGCGGCGAACATCCGGTCGACCAGTTCCACGAAGGGGCTCTTGAAGGGATGCCGATATCCCCACATCGGCAGTCGACCGGAATAGCCCTGAATGACATAGACCACCGGGTAGCGCTCGGTTTCCCGGGCGTCGTAGCCGGGCGGCAGATACACCCACAGCGGGCGCTCGTGCGGATCACCGAGCGGGTTGCCGCGCAGCAGCGCGCTGGAGAAGGCGTGCTGCTCCAATCGTCCGGAGAGTTCGAAATCGGGTACGAAATCCGTCATTCCCCGACAATACGGATAAACATCCCAGGATTATGCGAAATCGACTGCTGGACAGCGATTTCCATCGTGCACCAGCGTTCGCGCGGCGTCGATCCACCGGAAATAACCCGGCGAACCGTATGGTTGGTAACCGTGTGACCTATCGCCGAGCCGAGAGGACCGTTCGATGGCCAAGATGACCAAGGCGGAGCGCGAGGCGTTCCTGGCAGACCTCCATGTAGGCGTGATCGCCGTCGAGCGACCGGACCGGGCGCCGCTTTCGGTGCCGATCTGGTACGCGTACGAACCGGGTGGCGAGGTCGCCATCTGGACCGAAATCGGGTCGGTGAAGGAGAAGCTGATCAGCGCGGCGGGCCGCTTCTCGATCACCGCCCAGGTGGAACAGCCGCCGTACCGCTACGTCACCGCGGAGGGCTCCGTCACCGGCACCGAACCGGCCACCGCCGATACGGTGCGGCCGATCGCGATCCGCTACTTCGGCGAGCAAGAGGGCGCGGATTTCGTCGAGAAGAATCTCGGCGCCAATTCGATCATCATCCGGATGCGCCCGGAGCGGTGGCTGAGCACGGACTACTCGAAGGAGTGACCAACTCCCCGACGACCGCCGCCGGTGCGTTCAGCGTGGCAGCGGGCCGGTGAGCTTGCCACCGGCCGGGTCGTGTACCGCGCAGACGATGCGCCTGCTCTGCAGCCAGCCGATTTCGCTGTCCGGTGACAGCGTGATCAGCGAATATCCGGCGACGCGCGGGCTGGTGCGCAGGATGTCGTCGAGTTCGGCGCGGCAGACCTGATGGGCCTGCTCGGCCACCACGTCGGCGCCGGGCCAGGGCGCGTCGGGCAGTTCCGGGTCACCGATCACCTCGGCGTCGTGCGGGGCGGTGCAGGACAGCACCGTCACCGTGTCGATATGTCCGATATGCACACCGTCGACGCAGTCGCCGACGCGAAGATCGTTGCTGGCGATCGCATTTCCGTGCACCGAACTCGGCAGCGGGGCGGCGACGGGCCGACCCGCGATCGGCCCGCGCAGCCAGCCGGCGGCGATCGCGACGGCGACGAGCACCGCCCAAACCGCCGAGGCGACCAGCCCGCCGATCGCGAGCAGACGCCCGCGCCCACCCCTGGCACCGAGTCGGGCCAGCGCGACGATCGCGAACGGAACCGCCAGCAGGCAGCCACCGAGCAACCCGAAGATCAGTGCGGCGACGGCGAACCCGTCGATTCCGCCGTACGCGCGCGACCGAGGCGCGGCTGGTCTGCGCGAATACTCGGTGGGCCGGTGCGGCTCGGCCATGGTGCCCTCCCCACGGCGAACGGCTATCGACCACAGTAGCCGCGCTCGCCGCAACCGCGCCGCCACTTCGTCCAGCTAAAATACGTGGCTGAACCGTGATCGACGAGCGAGGTGGTGCCATGCTGTCGGCTCTCGAGCCGGATGTGCTCGGACTGGCGCCCGCCGACTTCTCCTGCCGCGGCTACACCGAACACACCGTGCCGCACGCCGCGCTGCGCGGCCTGGTGGTCGGGGACTACCGGCACGGCCGCCAGCACCGTTGTTTCGCCTCCTGGCGGGTGCCCGCCCATCCGACGGTGCTGCTCACCGTGCTGCACGAACCCGTCGACGGCAGGCTCACCGGTTTCGTCAAACGGGAGACGCGACCGTATCTGGTCACCGCGCCGCCGGTTTCCACCGCCGCCTGTCTGACGCCGCTCGCGGCCTATCGGCTGTTCGGCCCGGCCGCAGGCGAATTCGAGACCGAGACGGTCTCGCTCACCGATCTGTCCGGCGGCTTCGGCCGCAGGCTCGGCGAGCGGATCGGCGCGGCCGCGAACAATGCCGAACGCGGCGCGGTGCTCAACGACTTCCTGGTGACGCGGCTGAGTCACGCGGTGCTGCCGACGCCGCAGATCGTTCAGGCCTGGCGGCTCATCCTGGATACCGCGGGCCGGATGCCGATCGCCGATATCGCCGCCGCGATCGGCTGGAGCCACAACCATCTGATCCGCCGGTTCAAACAGCACCTCGGCACGACACCGAAAACGATGGCGCGGCTCATCCGGTTCCAGTCGTTGCTGCGGCGGATCAACGGCCCGCAGCGGGTGCACTGGGGTGAGGTCGCGGCCGAATCCGGTTACAGCGACCAGGCGCACCTGCACCGCGATTTTCACGAACTCGCGGGCGTCACCCCGGCGCGCTATCGGGCGCGGGCGGAGCGCTGCGGCTGCATGGGCGCGGAATGATCATGCTGCGGCACAAGGCTATTCGATAGCTCTGACCGAAATCGCTAATGCGACACGGGGATACGCGCGGCGATGAATTCGGCGAGCTGCTCGGTCGCCGCGGCGGCCTCCGGTGTGCCGAGCGCAGTCTGGTAGACGTGCGGTAGCCCGGCGCCGACCTCCAACGTGACGTCCACGCCCGCGGCGGCGGCCGCCGCGGCGAACCGTTCCGCATCGCTGAGCAGCAGTTCGGCGCCGCCCACCTGAATCAGCAGCGGTGGCAGCCCGGACAGGTCCGCGAACAGCGGCGAGGCAAGCGGCACATGCGGATTGGCTCCGGCCAGATAGACCGTGGCGATGCCGCGCAGCATATTCGGGGTGAAAACGGGGTCGTCGTCGACGCGTTCGACGACCGATGCGCCCGAGACGGTGAGGTCGAGCACGGGCGAGAGCAGCGCCGCGGCGGCGGGTAGCTCCGCGCCCGCGTCGCGCAGCCGCAGCAGCAGTCCGGCGATCAACCCGCCGCCGGCCGAATCACCGGCCAGCACGATGTTTTTCGCCGCAACACCCGCATCGGTGCGCAGCCAGCGCCAGACGGCGAAAATGTCCTCGGGCGCTGCCGGGAACGGATGTTCCGGCGCCAGCCGGTATTCCGGGAACAGCACCCGCATACCGGCCGCGCGGCCCAGCCGCGCCGCCAATTCGCCGTGGCTGCCGAGCGATCCGATCGAGTAGCCGCCGCCGTGCACGAACATCAGCACCCGATCGGAATCCGCACCCGGTGCCGAAAGCCAGTGTGCGGCAACGCCTCCGGCGTTCACCGCGGTGACCCGCACGTCGTCCGGAATCGGGTGGCGCCGCAGCGCGGGCGCGAATGCCGCCCGCACCTGCGACAGCGGTGGCGGCGCCTGTCCGGCTCGGACCTTCCTGCGCTCTCGAAAGGCCTCGATCACCGCTTGCATTTCCGGACTCGGCATCGTCGAACACTCCTCAACGTCGATACACGCTGGCCAACAGTGCGCCGCCACACAGTATTCCGCCCAGACCCAGGAATCAGCGGTGGCACGCGCCGCCCGAATGTGCTGGAATGCGGCGATGTCCAGTGGAATGCTGCTCGGTTTCGTGGTAGTCGCCCTGTTGGCGGTGTTGACACCAGGACTCGACACCATGCTGATGCTGCGCTACGCCGTCATGGGTGGTTGGCGGGCGGGATTCCTTTCGCTGATCGGTATCAGCCTCGGTTGCGCGGTGTGGGGCACCGCGAGCGTAGCCGGGTTGACCGCGGTGTTGCGGGCCTCGCAGCTCGCCTACGACGCGGTGCGGGTGGCAGGCGCCTGCTACCTGTGCTGGCTCGGTGCGTCCGCGCTGTGGAAGAGCATGCGCCGCAACCGATCCCCCGAGGACGCACCGGAGGTCCCAGTGGCGCGTCCGTCGGCCGCGCTGCGGGCCGGGCTCACCACCAACCTGCTGAATCCCAAGGTCGGCGTGTTCTATATGAGCCTGCTGCCGCAGTTCCTGCCCGCGGGCGCCATCGCGTGGGGTGCGGCGCTCGTCGCGATCCACGTCGGCATCGGGTTGATCTGGATGAGCACGCTGCTGTCCATGGCCGCGAAGCTGCGCACCTACCTGCTGCGGGACCGGGTTCGGCGCTGGCTGGATCGGCTCAGCGCGACCGTGCTCATCGCGTTCGGCCTGCGCCTGGCCGCCGAATCCAATTGAGCCGAACCACGATTCGCTACTCGACGCAGGTGAACTGCACCACATCCAGATGCCCGGCACGGAAATGGTGGGCACATCCGGTCAGATAGTGCATATAGGTGTCATAGGTTTCCCGCCCGCACAGCGCGATCGCCTCGTCGCGGTGCGCTTCCAGGGAAGCCGCCCAGCAATCGAGCGTCCTGGCGTAGTGCAATTGCAGCGGCTGCATGAACTCGACCGTGAATCCGGCGCGCTCCGCGAATTCCTTGACGCCGGGCAGCTTTTCGCTGCCGGTCGCGAACGGCAGCTGACCGCCCGGGAAGATGACACCGCGGATGAAGCGCATGAAGGCGATATCGTCGCGATCATATTTGAGGCCACGTTCGTGCATATAGTCCAAGCCGTGGATGACGATGGTGTGCAACAGCATTCGGCCATCGTCCGGCAGCGCCCGATAGGCGAAATCGAAGAAGTCGGCGTGCCGCTCGTGCCGGAAATGCTCGAACGCGCCGATACTCACGATCCGGTCGACCTTGCCGTCGAATTCCTCCCAGCCCTGCAGACGCACCTCGGCGTGCGCACGCTTCGGATGCGCCGCCAGCAGCGACCGGATATGGGCATGCTGATGCTCACTAAGCGTCAACCCGATGACGTCGACACCGTAGTGGTCGAGGGCGCGCAGCATGGTCGAACCCCAACCGCAGCCGATATCGAGCAGCGTCATGCCGGGACGCAGGCCGAGCTTGCCGAGGGCCAGATCCACCTTCGCCAACTGCGCCTGTTCCAGTGTGTAGTCGTCTTTTTCGAAATACGCGCAGCTGTATGTCCGGCTCGGATCCAGGAATAGCGCGAAGAAATCGTCCGACAGGTCATAGTGGGACTGCACGTCCGCGTAGAAGGGCGCGTATCGGCTCATCGGAACATCTCCCATCGGCTGGATCGGACGATCAGGGCAGCGATCGATCTCGGTACACCAGTTGGTTGCTCGACAGCAGACACAATGAATAGCGGCGACTCAGGAGAGTTGCACTGTCGCGATCGCGCGGCCGAATATCTTCTTACCGTCGTGGGTGGCGGTGATGGCGATGACCGCCGTGCGGTCGATGGTATCGACAGATTTGACCCTACCGGCGAATTCGACGATGCCCGGCCTGTCGTGTCGCACATATACCGGGCTCGTCATGCGCACGCTGTAATCGCGGACGGCGCCGGGGTCGCCGAGCCATGAGGTGACGAATCCGGCGCCCGCGCCCATCAGCAGCATGCCGTGCGCGACGACGCCCTTATCCAACCCGGCGAGCCGCGCGGTTTCCACGCTCCAGTGGATCGGATTCGAATCACCGGACACCCCAGCGTAATTCACCAGATCGCCGAGGGTGAGTTCGATGGTGCGCGGCGGCAGTTCCATACCGGCGGACACCGCGTACGCGGGCAGACCGGTGCGCTGGGCGTAGCCGGACATCTCCGGGGCGGCCAGCTCGTCGGCCGGGCCGCGCGGCGGGGTGACGCGGTTGCGAATGTCGTAGCGCAGCACGGTTTTCAGCGCGTCCACGAAACCGGAGTCGGCGGGCGCCGATGCCTGCGGCGAGCGGGCCATCACACCGGTGAAGCCGGTGAGCACGGGCCGTCCGAGATGATCGAAAACGGTGTTCTTGGTGGTGATCAGGTCGCCGCCCGCCGCGTGGCGCAGCGAATGCACGTGACTGTCCGACATCAGCCGGTCGCCTACGGTGACCGGCCGGTGGTAGGTCAGGATCTGATCGGTCTGGATGATGCCGCTCGGGTCGTAGTCGACCAGAACCTCGGCGAGCAGCATTTCGAAGGTCTGGATCCCGATCAGGGACAGGAAGGTCAGCGGGGCCACCACATCGGCGTAGCCGACATGTCGCGCGGCCGTCTCATCCCAGTGCACCGGATGGAAGTCCTGTACGGCGCGCGCGTATTCGCGGATCTTCTCGCGGCCGACGATGTAGGTGTCGTGTAGTCGAACGCCACGTCCCAGCAACGGCTCCGCAGCCACGAACCGACCAGTATCGACCAGGGTGTCACCAGCAGACATGCCGGAAAGCTATCACCGCATCCGCGCGGGGGTGGCCAGCGGACCGGCATGTCGGCAACAATCGTCGACCGCCCGTCGGCAACCGGCCGGTAGCCGAACGGGCCCCGCGGTACGGCATCCCTTGTCCGGCAAGATATGTCGCGCCGCGGGTCGCGACCACCGGCAATTCCACGGCTATGCGCGTTTCCGCGCCGAGGAATGTCTCCTGAGCACCGTTCAGTTGTCCGGCGGGAACTCACCCTTGGGGCTGACCGACCGGCCCTTCAGGGTGAACGTCACTTCGGTCGGACCGCCGGTGGGGCAGCACAGCGCATCAAACTTCTCCGCCCACTTGTATTGCACCGTAACGGTATTCCGGGTCTTGCCGAGCACCTGGGTGTAGCCGTACGGCTTCAGGGTCGCGGTGCCGAGATAGGTGCCGCCGGTGAAGAACAGCACATGGACGTACGGGTGAATATTGCCCGATTCCACCGTCATCCAGGACAGTACGCCGTCACAGCCAGCGGAGATCGGATCATTGCTCGCGAAGGGGTTCTGCCAGCTGCCGACCGCGGGCCGAGCGAGGCCGGCTATCGCATCGGCCGCGAGCTTGGAGTTCAGATCGAAACACAGGCCGTGCCCGCTGCCGTACGGTCCGGCCGGATCGTTCTTGACGGAGGTCACGGGCGGCGCGGGATCGTCGTTCTTGACCGTCGTCACGGGCGGCGCGGGCTGATCGTCGCGGACCGTCGTCGCGCCCGGGGTCGGCCCGTTGTCGTCGACCACCGTCGCACCCGGCGCCGGTCGGCCGTTCGTCGGCGCGACCGTATTCGGTTGCGACGCTGATGGATTCGGTTGGGTGGTGACATTGCCCGGCTTGGTCGTCGGCGCGCTCTGCGAGCTGGTCGCGGAACCGCATCCGGCGAGGCCGATCGCGGTGACCGCGGCCAGTACGACTGCCGCCATTGACTTGCTTCTCATGGTTCCCCCGTCGGAGTTACACCTGCGATGAACGTGGATTGTCTTCCGCCCCAGCGGATCTGCCGGACTATCGACCCATGGACTCGGAAGACATATGAAATATCCGGTCCGGTTTGCCGGATGTTACCGGGGGCCGGGACCAAACTCTCTGTGCCCCAAATTCTTTGGTCATCGCCGCGAACCCCGGCCGCGGCCCGGATTCGCGAGCCGGTAGCCTGTGCGGCGACTGGACGGGTTCGGACGGGAGAGACGATGCCTGCACGGTGGGCTCGACGGCTGACAGTGGGGATCGCGGTGCTCGTGGGCCTCGCGAGCGAATGCCCGGCCATGGCCGCACCCGAGGACGCGAGCCCGGCCCGGTTCTACCACCAGAGCCTGGACTGGAAACCTTGTGGCGACCCGGATCTCGACGCCGCACACGCCGACTGTGCGAGCGTCACGGTGCCGCTCGACTACGGCCGCCCGCAGGACCGCACCATATCCGTCGCGCTGTCGCGGATACCGGCTACCGATCCGGCGCGGCGGCGCGGTTTCCTGCTGTCGAATCCGGGCGGCCCCGGCGGTCCCGGGCTGAAGATGATGCTCAACGTCGGGCAGACGCTGTCACCCGATGTGCGCGCGCAATACGATCTGATCGGCATGGATCCGCGCGGAATCGGCCGCTCCGACAAGATGAACTGCGCGCTGCCGCTGCCGACCATGATGTTCTCGGCCGGATTCGACATCTTCGGTTACGCGCGCGACACCGCGCTCGCCGCCGCGCTGGCCGCCGCCTGTGTCGCACCGGATCCGGAGAAGGCGCGATACATCACCACCCGCAATACCGCCCGCGATATGGATATCGTCCGCAGCGCCTTCGGCGACGCGAAACTCAACTATTTCGGTGCCTCCTACGGAACCTATCTCGGCTCGGTGTACACCCAACTCTTCCCGGACCACGCGGGGCGGATCGTGCTCGACAGCAATGTCGATCCGGACCGGTACTGGATCGGAATGTTCCAGGACATGGGTCCGATCAACGAGGCGGGCCTGGACGACTGGGCGGGCTGGGCCGCCCGCCACGACGACGAATATCATTTCGGCACAACCGCATCCGCGGTACGCGCCTTCGTCGAGGAGATGATCCACCGCGCCGCGGCACATCCGGTGATCGGCAGCGGGTACCTCATCGACGAACACACCGTCCCGCTGATGGTGCTCGCGCTGTTGACGAACCCGAGGGCGAATCCCGACCTCGCCGCCGTGGTGCGGTTGATCTCCGACGGCGTCTCCGGCCTGCCCATCGATATGGACCAGTTGAAGGCCAAGATCACCGCCGCCGTCCCGCTGGAGACCGCGGGTATGGCCGCGGTGCTGTGCGGCGACCGGGCCGCGCCACGCGATCCCGCCTGGTACTACGCGAATATCGAACGCACCAGGGCCACCGAGCCGGTCTTCGGCGCGTTCGCCAACAACATCACCGCCTGCGCATACTGGCCCGACCCCGTCGAACCGCCCACCGAGGTCCACAACGCGGTCCCCGTCCTCATGCTGCAGGCCGAGCGCGACACCCGCACCGCCTACGCCGAAGGTCTTGCGCTGCACCGCGATCTGACCGCCTCCCGCCTGATCACACTGTCCGACACCCGAATTCACGGCACCTTCCGCCCCGTCCTCAGCCCCTGCCTCATCGCCGCGGTCAACCACTACTTCGCCGAGGGTGTGCTGCCGGACACCGACATCACCTGCCAGCCTGACCCGAATTACGCTCCGGCGTAAGGATATTCGCGGGCCGTGCTGCTGGGTCTCGATAGAATCGCCCTACCTGCCCGGTCGGCACGTTGACGAAGCCGGGTTCGGCCGGGTCCTGGGGCTGCGCACGGAAAGTTCACCTCATCGATGAGGTACGGGCCATCAGCGCGATCCGACAGGACCGTTGAACGCCGATGCGGCAGGCCGTCGAGTCGCTACTCGCCGTCAGGCCGGAATGATGCCGTGCTGCGACTCGCCGAGAACCTACTGAGCGGCTATTTCAAGGCAAACCGTTGACAGACTGTGAGCGCGAGCCTATTTTTCGGTAATCTAAATTTTCAATTATCGGACGGTCAGGGCCGAGAGTGGATCGAAGCGCTGTTCGTCGCGGTCGTCGGCAAAGGGGCCGGATCATGTCAAACCAGGTACAGCGTCGCATCGTTGCCCGCTCGACCCGGCCGCCGACCGCGGTGTCCCGGCGGTTGCGGCGCGCGGCGCGTACGACCGGCAGCATCGGCGGCGTGCTGATCACCGCGACCTTCGCCACGCTGGCAACCGCGCCGCTCGCACACGGCGACCCCGCGTACAACACTCGCACCGAGCAAGTCGTGGATTCGCTGAATCCGGATCCGGCGGTCGAAATCTCTTGGGTGAGTTTGTATTCGCCGCTCACCACCGGATTCGACGCGCATCCGCCCGAATGCGACTGGATCCACTACATGCGTTACCGGGACAAGAACGGCCCGCGGGATTCGGCCGACGCCGATGCCGTCGTGAGCGCGCAGGCCGGATTCCAGGGCGGTGCGAGCACCTATGACATCAAGGCCCGTCAGGTCGTGAAAAAGGCTGCGGCACAAGGTAAACACGTCGAATTCTGGGCCGTCGAACGCCGCCCGACCTGCCTGGTCGACCGCACCGGAATCGATGCGGCGACGGCGGCGCACGATTACCACGTCGCGGTGGACTACTACTTCCACGGAGCTACCGTCGACGGCCGCCGATACGGGGGCACCCTCGATTGGTGGAACGTTCCGGGTTCGCCGCACGGCAGTGCGTCATGGCTGCGCGATATGCGCCAAGAGCAGGACAATCGCGACTGGCACCAGATCATGGCCGAGGCGATTCCGGATGCGGCGGCACGCGGGCGAAAGGTGTTCTGCGGCGGGCACTCCTACGGTGGCTTGATCGCGGGCCTGTACAGCGCATGGGATTTCGACCTCGACCGGGCCAGCGTGCCCCACGACGGACCCGGCTACGCGCAATGCGCGGGATTCTTCGCCGACGATTCCCTGGTCACCCCCGACCCCGCCGGAGCAGGCAACATGCCCGTCTTGGGCAGCCTGGTCGATATGGTCGCCGGGCTCGCCTACACCTACAACCGCGGCATCCCCGGCGTTGTCGGCGGCCTTTCCTCGCTGTATCCCTATCTCGATTCGAGCGTCGTACTGACGCCCGAGACCTATTACCTCATCGAAATCATCGCCATGGCAGCGTATTTCGAACCGGACCAAGAAACCGACCTGCTGCGGATCCTGCCGCACACCCTCAATACCGAGGCCACGCTACGGCTCTTCCTGTCCCGCACCTACCAGCAGGCGATCACCAACACGCCGGACGTCTGGAGCTTCCGCTACACCAACGCGGCACTGTTCGGCGCGGTGCTCGGCAGCCAGGGCTCGCCGGTTTCGATCCTCAGCAACAGCATGGGCTCCTACGGCGACTGCCCGGTCGCCGACAAAGACTTCCCGGTGCCCAACCAGCTCGCCGACCTGCATCTGCCGTTCCTCGATGAGCTGCGAAAGATCCCGCTGTTCGCGCAGTTCCCCGATATCGGCGACCTGATCTCGCACGAAATCGCGCCCGGCGCAAGACGAGTCGCACCCGTCGATCCGAATATCCTTTGCACCTGGCGCAGTTACGACGAGGATCCGGCGCCGGTGGCCGATGGCGCGCCATACGCCGCGAAATCCGCTCAGGTGGTCGACCTACACGATTTCGCCCGCACCTGGTTCGAGGGGCCGAGCAACTACATCGAGATCTACCTGCCCTACGTCGACGGGCCTGGAAACCTGTTCATGGCCAACATGAAATGGTGGGAATACGCCGCCGCACCGCACCGCGAGGACGTCTACCACCGGCCGATGCTGACCACCCTCGGCTCGATCGGTGAGATCAACGACGGCATCCACGCCCTCAACCCGCTCACCGCCCTGTTCCCGGTCCCCGGCCCCCTGGTCCCGGAAAACACCGTCTACGCCCCGGGCCGCCACCACTTCGACGTCGTGGCCGCCGCCGAAAAACAGAACGACGGCAAACCCGAAATCGGCAGCCAAGCCATGGTCGACTGGATCGTCCAGAACACCGGGCGGTGAAAGTGACGGAATTTCATCTGATTCGGCATTCGACACTCGGTGCTACGAGACGAATACCGAGTCCAGAGGGCGCGACCGATGTCCGCGCGAGGACTGCCCATGCCGATGTCAGGACGACGGTGCCGGCGTCTTTTGTTTGCTCGCCTTGCGAGCGGCGATTCGTTCACGCCGCTCCTCGAACCGGAGAATTTCTTTCTCGTATCCTGCCAGGTATCCGGCGAGCTCTTCGCGGGTCCGTTCGCCATGTGCGGTGAAATCGTTGCGCTCGAAGACCTTCCAGGTACGCAGCACTGGCATGACGACAACCTCGAGGTGCTGGCGCCTGTCGTAGATACCATGTGTGGCCATCAGTGCCCCATAGCGGCGGAAGTTGGGGTTCTCGGTGCCGGGCATTTGAAAATTCCTCAGCATCATCGAAATGGCTTCGAGGGCTTGATCGGGTGCCAGATCCAGCGCGGCGGCGCACATGTTGCGGTAGAAGATCATGTGCAGGTTCTCGTCGGCGGCGATGCGTTGCAGCATGCGGTCGGCGATCGGGTCGTCGCACACCGTCCCGGTATTGCGGTGGCTGAGCCGGGTGGCGAGCTCCTGGAATGTCACATAAGCGATGGCATGCAGGAATCCCGCATCGGCCAGCTCATCCGAATCGATATCGGCCTGCCCCACAGCAGACATCGGGTCGAAGCCCTTTGTCATTGCCGCCATACGCGCACGTTCGAGTTCGACCGGGTCCACACCTCGAGTGACGACGAGGTAGTCGCGCATCACGATCCCGTGCCGGTTCTCCTCGGCGGTCCAGCGCCCCACCCAGGTGCCCCACGCACCATCTCGGGAGAAATGCTCGGCGATCACCCGGTGATAGGACGGGAGATTGTCCTCGGTGAGCAGGTTCGTGATCATCGCGGCCTTGGCCACATCGGAGAGCCTGGATTGCTCTCGGTCCCAGTCGATTCCACCCATGGCGGCAAAGTTGCGTCCGCCGTCCCACGGGACGTAATCGTGCGGGTGCCACTCCTTGGCCAGCGACAGGTGCCGGTTGAGGTTGTGTGCGGCGACCGGTTCCAGCTCAGTGAGCAGCTGCAGCTGGGTGAGGCGCTTGGCCATGCGGAAATCCTTTCGAAAGTATGTGGTGGGCCTGCAATCCGGCTTCGGCCGGACCACCACCAGGTGCGGTCTGATCGATGCCCCGCGCGAGTGGACGTTGCAGCTAGTGGAGGCGGCGGACGTAGAGGTCCTGGCTCGCTTTCGCGACAATCGCGCCGTCGCCATCGCGAATCTCGGTGACGTGTGCGGTGATCGACTTGGCCCCGTTCGCGGTCCTATCCCGGATCTCCGCGACCACATCCGGGTCGAGTTCCATGGTCGCGCTGACGGTTCCGCGGCCAGGAGCGACGAATTCGATGCTCGCGCAGGTGTTCCAGACTCGGTAGCCGGGGCCGAGCTGACCGAGCGCCATGATCCCGTAGAACGGGTCGGTCATCGAAAACAGGGTCCCGCCGAAGGCCGCTCGGTTCGCGTTTCGATTCCACGGCCGAACCCGGTGAGAGACCTCGACCGAGGTCCAATCCGTGGCGATGCGCTGCACACGCACGCTGGAGAACAAGAACTGCGGATACGCGTTCATGACCAGCCGAAACCACCGCGAATCCGGCATCATGCCGCCACGGCTCCGGCTGATCTCCCCGCCACCGGCGTCCGCACCCGCAATTCGATTACTCATCCGCGGCCCCCTCTTTTCTCGACTGTGACCGGACAATTGACACCGACCGGCCATCTGGCTTCGACCACCTCCGGTGACGTCGACCACTACGCTAGAACCTCCACTCGACTGGAGGTTCAAGGAGCTGTGACTGACCTCACGCGCGGCGAAAACCTCGTCAGCATAGGAACCTTGGCGCGCACCACCGGGATATCCGTGCGAAACCTCCGTTTCTATTGCGACAGCGGAATCCTCGAATATCGGCGAACTCCAGGTGGGCACCGCGTGTTCACCCCAGATGCGACAGAGCGTGTGGCGCTCATCCGCCGGTTGAGAGCCTTCGGCCTGAGCCTGGACAGAATCAAGGAGGTCCTCGACGGTTCCGTCTCGATCGCGGAGGTGGCTGCGGCCCAACGCCGCGAGGTAGACATCGCACTGAGCACGATGGCCTGGCAGCGCGCCGGGCTTTCAGCAATCGAGAACGCGGAGCCGGTCACCGTAGCCACCAAGCTGGAATTGCTGGCAGCAGTGCAGCACGGCCGCGCCGCGCACAACATGCTCGTCAACTTCTGGCGAACGGTACTCACCGCCATGCGACCCGCCGCGTTCGACGAATTCATCGCGATGAACATTCCTCAACCGCCGTCATACCCGACCCCGAGCCAAGCACTCGCCTACGCCGAACTCGCCACTCTCACACAGGACCCAGGACTCAGGCTGGCGGTGTCGCGTCAGATCTGGCTGTCCAACGGCAGCGAAGTCGGCATCAACCCCGCGCTGCTCCCTGAAATCACTGAAGCCTACTCCCGCACCATCCCCCTTGTCCTCAAAGCCGAAATCCCGCGCCCAGGACCAGAACTCGATCAATTCGTCGCTGCCCACGCAACCGCGCGTGGCGAACGCGATACCGCGACGTTTCGGCTCGCGCTACACGACTTTTCCGCAGAGATCGACCCGCGCATGCGCCGCTACTCACAGCTCACCTGGGAGATCAACGGATCACGGGGGACAGTCGGAGCAGCACATTACTGGCTCATCCAGGCGCTGGACCGCAGTCTTGCCGACCATGCGTGACGGAGGTTCCCGACCTCCCGTCACCCCGGGTCGTACGGACGCTTCAGAGGCCGGGAAATAGCGTCAGCACGAATACAACTCTGCGCCAGTACTATTCGGCTACCGGCCGATTACCCTTCGGGGCGGGGGTGGTTGACGTTGTAGCGGGCGCGTTCGTGGGCGGTGGCGTGTAGGACGCCCGGAGCGTCCAGGTCGGCGGGGTAGCCGTGTTGTGTGAGGCGGTGGGTGCGGTTCGGGGCCATGTAGGCGGCGCAGTAGAACAGGGCGAGGATCAGTGCCAGCAGGGTCATGGCGGCGCGGATCCAGAATGGGCCGGGGAATAGCAGGAAGGCTGTGAACAGCGGCAGGAACGGGACCATGCCGCGGACGAGATGCCTTGTGTAGGTGTGCTTTCCGGTCAGGTCGCGCAGGACCCATGCGCTCAGATCGTCGGGCATGGCGCGGCCGACGGTATAGCCGAGCCACGAGTCGGCCTGAGCGGACAATTTCGGGCCGGATCCGGTCGAAAAGCCTTCGCGGGGTCCGAAATTGTCCGTCCAGGCCGGAGACACGACCGCGGTCACTCGAGAAAGCGCAACAGCTCCGCGGCGGCGACGTGGCATGGTGGACTCCTCCTATCGGGACGCGCCCAGTCTCACCGAACCCACCGCGATCTGGCACGCAAACTTGCTGTTCCGGCAAGATGAGCCGATGGACCGCGATACCGAAGACGTACTCCACGGCGTAGGCCCGAGGCTGCGCGCGCTGCGCCGCGAACGAGGCTTCACCCTCGCCGAACTCGTTGCGACGACCGGGATTTCGGAGAGCACGCTGTCCCGGCTGGAAAGCGGGCAGCGGCGGGCGACGCTGGAACTGCTGCTGCCGCTGGCGCGGGTATACGGCGTTCCGCTGGACGATCTCGTCGGCGCGCCGCGCACCGGCGATCCCCGGATCCATCTGAAGCCGATCTACCGGTCCGGGATGACCTACGTACCGCTTTCCCGCAGACCGGGCGGGGTGCACGCGTTCAAAATGATCATTCCCGCCCGGCCGGAACCGCTCGAACCGACACCGCAGACGCACGAGGGCTTCGAATGGCTGTATGTACTCGACGGCCGTCTGCGGCTGGTGCTCGGCGAGCGCGATATGACGTTGCCGCCCGGTGAGGCGGCCGAATTCGACACGTCGGTGCCGCACTGGCTCGGCAGCGCCGACGGCGGCGCGGTCGAACTTCTCATCCTGTTCGGCGTGCACGGGGTGCGCGCGCATGTCCACGCCGAACCGCATCGGTGAGCTCGGCCGATGCTGAGATATCAGATTCGCTTGTTAGTATCTCAGCGTTCGAGGAAATGAGGTATTGAGATGACGACCGCGCTTATCGTCGGCGATTTCCAAGTGGGCATCACCGGCGCCCATGCGTTCGCGCGAGACCTGGTTCCGACGGTCGCCGCGCTGGTATCCCGGGCGCGCGAAACCGGCACGATTATCCTCTTCGTGCGAATTGAATTGCGCGACAACGGCTTCGATGTCGCACCCGCCAACTCGCTGATCGCCGCGCTGCATGCCCTACCCGAATACCGCCAGGGTTCGCCCGGCACCGAACTCGATCCCGGCCTCGGCGCCACCGAGGACGACGCGGTGGTCGTCAAACATCGGGCCAGCGCGTTCACCGGAACAGATCTGGACCTGATCCTGCGCGCACAGGGGGTGACGTCGGTGGTGGTGGCCGGGGTGGCCACCAGTGCGATGGTCGCCGCCACCGTCTACGACGCGCTCGACCGCGACTATCGCGTCACGGTGGTGCGCGATGCCTGCGCGGATCCGGACCCGCAGGTGCACGAATTCTTCGTCGACAAGGTATTTCCCGCCCGCGGCGTGGATATCGTCACCGCCGACGCCTGGAGTTCCGGTGCGATACCAACCTGATCTGCTGCTCCGGCACCCCGAGCCGGGCACCATGATGGAACGGGCGTACCGCACGGTGAAACGCTCGATCATCGAACTGGACCGGCCGCCCGGCGCGAGATTCACCGAGCACGAAGTGGCCCGAACGCTCGGGCTCAGTAAAACACCTGTCCGCGAGGCGCTCGCCAGACTGCACCGCGACGGCCTCGTCGCACCGCTGCCCCGCTCCGGATACGTCGTTTCCGCGATCACCCTCGCGGATGTCGCAAACCTGTGCGATATGCGAACCCTGCTCCAGACCGAAGCCGCCGGACTGTGCGCGACACGTCGGCTCGACGCCGAATCGGCCCGCCGACTCGACGAGCTGTCCATCGACGACGATGAAAAGTACACGGGCGAAACCGGTTTCGAGGACCGGCTGCGCGCCAACTACGAGTACGAGGCGATCATCGCGAACGGTTCCGGAAACGACCGGCTGGCGATGGCGGTCGTCACCGTGCTCGACGAGATCGAACGGGTCGCACGACTGGTCGCCCGGCTGACGCCGACCCTGCCGCCCGAACGAACACGGCAGCGGATCGCGGTGACCGAGGCTGTCCGCCAAGGCAATCCGATCGAAGCCAGGGCCGCCATGCGCGTGCGCACCGTTTCCGCCCGCGACGAAATCCTGCGAACCCTGCTGATAAGCCCGGCCGTGACCACAACCGCGATCCCGGTGCCGTAGCGCTCGGAAGGTTCAGCGCGGCGGCAGGATACGGCCGAGGAAGGCGCGAGTATCCGGCCAGGCGACATCGACGATGGTTTGGTGGTCGGCATCGTAGGTCCGCAGGTCGAAATCGACACCGCCGGCCCGGAATCCGGCCGCCAGTGCGAGCGTCGCGGGCAGCGGGACCGAGACGTCGGCGATGCCGTGCGCCAGCAGGATCGGCTGCCGGTACCCCGTGGTGGGTACTGCGGTGTAGCGCCGCAGCCGATCCGGGAACGGTCCGGACGAGAGCGGTTGTGCCAGCAGGGATCCGAACGATGTCGAACCCACCTGCCCACCGAAGTCGAGCACACACGACGTGCTCAGCCGGTCGAGCAGGTCGGCGCCCGCCGGGGTCAGGTACGGTCCTAGATCGAAATCCGGTGCGCCGGAGCGCATTCCGGCCAGCACGGCGGCGAGCACACCGACCGCCTCGCCGGTGCCGGGCAGCGCGGGCATCTGCGGGCCGATCAGCGGCAGAATGGTCTCGATATTCGAGGCGGGCGCCATCGCGACGGTGCCGCGGAAATCCAGCTCCGGCGCATAACTCGAGGCGATATTCCCGGTGTTGAGCGCGGCGTGGCCGCCCTGCGAAACACCGGTGACCGCCCAAGCTTTGGACAGCCGCGGATCGGCATCGCGGGCGGCGCGCACGAGATCCACCGTCGCGGTCGCCTCGGTGCGGGAATGCTGATACGGATGCGGCGCTTGGGTGCCCGGACCCAAACCGAGGAAGTCGGGAGCCACCACCGCGTAGCCGGTGTCGACGAATCGCCGCACGATATCGGCGTCCGGACCGGGGAGGCTGGTGAGCCCGCACTGATTGGCGAGGCCGCGGCTGCCGTGCTCCCACGCCACGATCGGCCAACCGCCCGCGGGGGGCTGTCCACTCGGCACCGCCACGATTCCGGTGGCGATGGTCGTTGCGCCGGTGGGACTTTCGGTGGTGTACCGAATGGAGCGGGCGCCGACGACGCCGCCCCAACCGTCGGATACGACCCCGGCGAACGCACCTACCCCATCGGGTTGCGCGGTCGCCGCCGGGACCGCGACGGTCCCCATGACCACCGCGGCGAGCACCGCCACCGACCCGGCGAAATGTACGACCCGTACCCTCTTACGCCTCATCAAACCTCAACTCAACGAAACCCGGCCCGATCGAAATCTAACCGGCTGTCCGGCGTGACACATCGGTATGTGACGACAACTACAATTCGGCTCGAATACGTTGCGACAACGGGATACTCGCCTGATAAGGCGACTTATCAGTTGGGCACGAGGATCCGAATTCGGCAAGCCCCGAAATGGTTTGGGGCCTCCGAGCCGGTCAGCAGCGCCCCCGATCTCCGCGGTGTTATCGGTCGCACGCCGGGTATCACCCTGAAGGGCCCACCGACGATATTTGCGGCACGACGTCGGTCCCCCGGCGAAATCCACCGCCGAACAAGAGGAACCACATGAACCCGGAGATCGATCACTACCGTTTCCCGCCCCGGCTCACCGCGCTCTGGCAACGCCTGATCGCCTGGACCGATCCGATTACCGCCGCCTACGAACACTTCTACCGATCCCTGCAACCCTGGCGCAGGGCTCAGCCGTGATCGCCGCGCACCCCGGCCGGAGATCCGGGGTGCGCGCACGATCAGAGCCGACCGTCAGTTGGGTTCCGCGACAACGGGATAATGATCCGACAGGTTCGTGTACGTGTAGTCCTTACCCCAGCGGGTGACGGTCCATGGAGCGGTCTGCTCCTTGATCACGGTGTTGCGCCACCTCGCGGGCCGCGCGTGCCCCTTTCGGTGCAGCACATAGTCCAGATCCTCGCGGCCGTCGTTCGGATAACGGTACGCGGCAATCGAATTCTCCTTCGTATCGAAGGAGTACGGATGGCCGGTGCGCGCGTCGGCGGGCGCCAATCCGGCATTCTCCAGCATCGTCGCGTACTCGGCGCCGTGCGAGTCGACGTTCAGGTCGCCCGCTACCAGAACCTGCTCGGTGACCGGAATCTTCTTGGCATCCAAGAACTCTCCGATCTGACGGAACTGTTTCGCCCGATCCGAGACGGCCTCCCCCGCACGGCACATGCTGTCCGTCGACTGGGTATGCGTCCCGACCACATGCGCCCTGGTCCCGTTCACGTCCAGCACCACATAGGCGAAACCCTTGTTCGCCGTCCAATCCGCACCGCAGCCGTTCTGGAACAGCACCTGTTCCTTCCGGATGATCGGCCACTTGCTCATTACCGTCACTCCGCCGTCCTCGGCGGTGAAATCGGAGTACTTGCCGCCCGTCGCGTCCCAGCCGTCCCGACTGCGGCCGACCACCGGCGTCTGATGTGCATAGTGCTGTGCCGCATCGGCTTTCATCGCGGCGGAGACGCCGTTGTCGAATGCCTCCTGTAACACGACGACGTCGTTGCCGCGAAAGAAATCGGCGGCGACGATCGCCTTCGCCCGATGGTCCTGCCCCCAATTCGGGTACAGGGATTTGCTCATCAGAAATACGTTGTAGGTCAACACTTTCAGCCCCGGGGTTGCCGGAACGGCCGGTGCGGGAACCTGCGGCAGCAATCCCGCCAGCGTGGCGGCGGCGCAGGCGGCCAGAACTCTCGCGGATTTGTATCCGGCGAGCGGCATCTACTTCTCCTTCGATTCGACGAGCCCGGTCCGGATCGCGGACGGGCCCGTCGATGAAAGTGCGCCGTGTTTACGCCGAAACGACCACCGAGTGACGCATCCATGCCGATACGGTGGCGAATGCCGCCCCTAGAGTCCCAGATCGCGACGAATGGATTCGGCCACCTCGGGCGGCATACCGTCCGAGGGCGATACCGTGACATCCGGTGCGGTGGGCCGCTCGTACGGCGAGCTGATGCCGGTGAAATCCGGGATCTCCCCCGACCTGGCCCGGCGGTACAGTCCCTTGGGGTCGCGCAGTTCGCACTCCTCGAGGGGCGTGTCGACGAACACCTCGTAGAACTTCAGCCCGCGTGCGCGGTGAATTTCCCTGGCCCGCTTGCGTTCTTCGGCGAACGGGCTGATCAGCGTGGCGATCGCGACGCTTCCCGAATCGGCGAGCAGCGCGGCGACCTCGGCGACCCTGCGGATGTTCTCCCGCCGGTCCCGCGCGGAGAATCCGAGATCGGAATTCAACCCGTGGCGCAGATTGTCGCCGTCCAGCAGGTAGGCGGGGCGACCGCGCTCGGTGAGCAGCCGCTCCAATTCCACACCGAGACAGGACTTTCCGGATCCGGACAGCCCCGTCAGCCAGATCGTCGCACCCTCGTGGACCCGCTCGGTGGCGGCATGCTCATGCCAGACAACGTTTTTCGATTCGGTGACCGCGCCGTTGATGGTGCCCGCGGCCACCGTCCGGTTCGTCGCGGGATCGATCAGGATGAAGCTGCCGGTATCCCGGTTGCGGCGGTACGGGTCGAAGGCCAGCGGGCTCTGGGCGCGCAGCGTCAATCTGCCGATATCGTTGAGCCGCAACGATTCCGCGTCCTCATCCCGGTGCAGCGTCTCGACATTCATGCGGTAGTTCACCCCGGTCACCGCCACCCGCGCGTCGCGGCTGCCGTGCAGGATGACATATGTGCTGTCGCGGCGCAGCTCCGTCGCATCGTCGAACCAGCAGACGGTGGCGTCTAATTCGCGTCCGACGGTGGGGCGGTTGTTCGGCCGGGCCAGCATGTCGCCGCGGGCCAGATCGATATCGTCGGCCAGCGACACACTCACCGCCATCGGCGCGAACGCCTCGGTCGCCTTCGCGCCGCCGGGCCCCCAGATCTGCTCGATCCGAGTCGTACGCCCGCCGGGCAACGCGACCACCTCGTCACCGGGCCGGAAGGTACCGCCCGCGACGGTCCCCGCGTAGCCGCGGTGATCGGTCCCCTCGCCGTGCCGCGGCCGGATCACGTACTGCACCGGCAGCCGCGCGTCGACCAGGTTCCGGTCCGAGGCTATGTGCACGTCCTCCAAGTGGCGCAGCAGGGAGGCGCCCCGATACCAGGGCATATTCTCGGACCGCTCGACGATATTGTCACCGGAGAGCGCCGAAACCGGCACGAAGGTCAGATCGTGCACGTCGAGTTTGCTCGCGAAAGAACCGAATTCGTCCCGGATTTCGGCGAAGCGTTCCCGCGACCAGTCCACCAGATCCATTTTGTTGACGCACAGCACCAGGTGCGGAACACCGAGCAGCGTGGCCAGGAACGCATGCCTGCGGGTCTGTTCGAGCACGCCCTTGCGGGCATCGAGCAGAATCAGCGCGAGATCCGCGCGCGAGGCGCCGGTCACCATATTCCTGGTGTACTGCACGTGCCCGGGGGTGTCGGCGATGATGAATTTGCGGCGCGGCGTCGCGAAATACCGGTACGCGACATCGATCGTGATGCCCTGTTCGCGCTCGGCCCGCAACCCATCGGTGAGCAACGCCAGATTCGGCTCGGCCGCGCCGAGTTCACGGCTCGCCCGTTCGACCGATTCGAGCTGATCCTCGAATATCGATTTGGAGTCGTACAGCAATCGCCCGATCAGCGTCGATTTTCCGTCGTCGACACTGCCCGCGGTGGCCAGCCGCAACAGCTCCTTCCGTGGTTTCGCGGGGTCAAGCATCAGAAATAACCTTCCTTTTTCCGGTCCTCCATCCCCGATTCGGAGATTCGATCGTCGGCACGGGTCGCGCCGCGCTCGGTCAATCGGGTTGCGGCGATCTCCGCGATCACCTCGGCCACCGTCGCCGCCTCGCTCGGCACGCAGCCGGTGCAGGTGGCGTCGCCGACGGTCCGGAAACGCACCGTCTCCGGATATCCGAGTTCCCCCGGCCGCATCGGCAGGAAGGGGGTGCGGGCCAGCAGCATGCCGTCCCGCTCGACCACCTCGCGCCGATGGGCGAAATAGATACTCGGCAGTTCGATGCCCTCGGATTCGATGTACTGCCAGATGTCCAGCTCGGTCCAATTGCTCAGCGGGAAGACCCGGACATGCTCACCCCTCGTATGCCTCCCGTTGTACAGATTCCACACCTCGGGCCGCTGATCTCGTGGATTCCAGGCGCCGAATTCGTCGCGCAGGCTGAATACGCGCTCCTTCGCGCGCGCCTTCTCCTCGTCGCGGCGGGCGCCGCCGAATACCGCGTCGAAGCGGTTCTCCTGAATGGCGCGCAGCAGTGTCGTGCTCTGTAATCTGTTGCGCGACGCGCCGATTCCGGTGTCCTCGACGACCCGGCCCGCATCGATATCGTCCTGCACTCGCGCGACGACCAGGCGCACGTCGGCACACGCCCGGTCCCGGAATTCGAGCACCTCGTCGAAATTGTGCCCGGTATCCACGTGCAGCAGCGGGAAAGGCGGCGACGCCGGCCAGAACGCCTTCCGCGCCAGATGCAGCACAACAGCGGAATCCTTGCCGCCGGAGAACATCAGCGCGGGCCGTTCGAAGGTGGCGGCGACCTCGCGGAGGATATGCACCGATTCCGATTCCAGTGCCGAAAGGTGCGAAACGTCGTATACGGTTGCGTCCGAAATCATATTTTTGCCCAATATCCGTATCGTGTCATGACCGGTTGCGCGGACAGCTCCGTGGCCAGCCGGGTTCGGCGGTCCATGGTTCGCCAGCGTTCGCCGTCGCGGATGGGCACCTCGCCGGTGCGCAGGCGATCCGGATTGCCGGTCACCGTGTGATTCCCACTCATCCGGACCGTCCCGGATTCCGAAACCAGGCCCGCGACATCGGCTTCGGCGCCGACGAAGTCGAGCACGGTCCGCAGCGCATCCCTCGGTTGTGCCGTGAACCATTCGTATTTGAACTGCAGGAACCGATCGCGCGGAACGGCCGCACGCAGCAATTCCGACGCCGCGTTGAACGCCGTCCAATAGGCGACGGTGCGCCACCACGGCATCGGCTCCAAATAGGATTTCGGATTCGAGTAGGACGCCACCGCGGCACGCGGATCGCGCACCAGGTGCAGCAGATACAGGTCGACGTCCTCGCGACGGGCCAGGTCGGGTACTTCCCCGGGCGCCTTCGAACTGTCGATCAGCAGTCTTCGACCGGCACCGGCGTGCTCGTAGACCTCGACGGCCGCGTCGGTGGCGATATTCCTGGGCCGTGGCCGCAGCAACCGTTGCGGCGTATGCCGCGTCCGATGGTGGGATTGCTGGTATCGCCAGATGTCCTCCGCGTCCGCGCCCCGGCGCGCCAGCAGCGATTTCCAGATATCGCATTCGGTCAGCGGCGCACCGCAGCCGCACAGGTTGTTGGTGCCGTCGCCGGCGAGCGCGTTCTTGTAGAGGAAATATCGTTCCCCGAGGTGGGTCACCCCGGGCAATTCGTGCAGAATATTGCCGAGGAAAGTGCTGCCGCAGCGCATCATTCCGGTGATATAGAGAACCGCGGCCATCATCAGTCCTCTTGCTTCAGCAGCACAAAATGCTGCGGCACGTGGACGGCCAGGCCGACTCGGCTCACCACGGTCAGGTCCCGGCTCCGCCCCGCCGGATCGGCCGCGGAAAGGGATATCGCCGAATCCCCCGGATCGTAAATGGTCGCCCCGGCGCGGAAATCACCTAGCAGTGCCTGGTCCCGGGGAATCATCCTGGTGCGCGACACGGTGACCCCGGCGTCTCGCAGCCGGTCGAGATAATTGGATTCGCTTGCCTGCCAATAGGTTTCGGTATGCAACACGATTCCGTCGCAGGATCCGCCGGTCTCCTCCACCGTCGCTGCGGTGGCGAACAATCCGCTGACGAGATCGGCGGTGCGCGCCTCGCGCAACCCGTCGGTGGTGAGCAACCCCGGCAGTCCCGCGTCGGCGTCACCGTAGAGCAGCAATTCGTTCTCCCGCGTCCACATGCGGACGAACATGCGATAGGAGATGAATTGCTCCAATTCCGCGACATGGCGGGTGATATCGGCGGGCACCGGAAGCGATACCGCGACGCGGGAGAATCCGGTGCGCTCGGCGACCGCGCCGAACGCCGCCTCGGGCGTGCTCTGGTACGAGGTTCCGGAGCGACCGATCCCGATCGGCTCGCGTTCCTCGCGGGGCAGCGGTTCCCGCAGGTAGTAGCCGTCGTGGCCGGAATCGACCCGGACCATCTTGATCAGGTGCCGCACCATGAACCGGCGGCGCGTGCCGAGCAATGGGAAATAGTCGGGCAGATAGGTCGAATATGATCTTCGATATCCGGAATTACCGGCGGCGCCCGCGATCGCATGCGTGGCGAAATCCTTCGCAGGCGATATATCCGAGCCGCGCGTATCGTCGCCGACGATACGGCTGTCGCTGCCGATCGGATACGGTTCGTTCGAGGTGTAAACGGGCATGGGTATCCCCTGGAACCCTTTCTGTGAAAAGTCTAGGAATTGCTCGCGGCGAATGCCCGGTAGCTGCGCCCCAATTCGTCGGCGACCGCGTCGACCTCGGGCAGTGCCATTGATTTGCATTCGTAGCCGAGCATCGCGTGCATGATCCGCATGGTTTCCGCGGTGAACGCCACCGTGCCGTCGGCATCGATGCCATCGATTCCGTCGGCCTGCTGGCATTTTTCGTTGATGGCGACGGCCTGGTCGAGGGTCAGATCCGTCGGCAGGTCGAGCTCGACTCCGGCATCGGTTATCCGGACCGGGTAGCCGCCGGGCAGCCCGAACGGCGCGGGTGCGTGCACCAGACGTCCTGATCGGGTCAGCAATTCGGACAGCACCGCCACGGCGGACGACGCGGTGAGCATCTGACCGTCGAGACCGCCTTTTCGGCGCAGGTCATCGGTGAGATGCGCGAATACTCGCGAATCGTCCGGCTGTTCCGGCGCCGGGGCGTCGGCGTAATCGACCGACAGCGCGTAGGCGCTGTCCCCGGCAGTCCCGAAACGCGGCACATAGTGGCTGAAATAGTGTTGGGCCACCAGGCGCAATTCGATGCGCTCCGGACTTTCGCCGAGTTCCGCGGCCACCGCCCTGGTGAGCGCGGGAATGATATTCGCGACATTGCCGATTCCGATGGACGGCGCGAGCCCCTGGGTGCGCAGCACCGGTCCGACGGCGTCCGGGAATGCGGCATTGACGGTCACCGGCGACCGGCCGCTCGCCCGGACGGCCTGCATGAGCTTGACGTTCAAACTCAAATGCATGGGCAGCCACGGCCCGAACTGGGCCTGATCGAGTTCTTCGTAGAGATGTTTGGGCAGCTCGGTGAGCCGCCGCCACGATTGCAGCGAGGCGCCCATGAAAACGATGTCCGGCTCGACGGCGTCGATCGTTTCGGCCGTGCGATCGATATCGCCCAGATTCAGCACCCGGGTCGCGATATCGACCGGCTGTCCGAGATTGTCGGCGGTGAAGCGAATCAGGTTCGCCAACCGTATGGTGCGGTCGTCATCGCGACCCGCCAGCGTCAACCGGATATCCGGATACCGCTGTGCCAGTTGGCAAACGACCTTGAACGAGAGGTCGCCGGTGCCGACGACGAGGATATTCGAATCCACTGTTGCCCACCCTTCAGATCGCGCCGCAGTGCGAGTTCTCGACGATATGTTCGACGAAATCCTTCAGCCGGGAATGGTTCTGCAGGATCTCCGCATAGGTGTCGACGAACGACGGGTGGGTTTCGAACTCCTTTTCGTCCAATCCGTCCGGATCCACCGCGGTCCGGAAGTACGGCAGTTTCATCAACCGGTTGAACACATCGGACGGAATCGGTTCGGACATGGCGTTCTCGGGGAAGTCCATGCGCTGGTATTCGGTATTCACCAGGCTCTTCAGCACATCCGGTTTCAGCGTGTACACGATGCCGCAACCGCACGTCTCGGTGATGTGCGGGCACAGGGCGCGCCCGGTTTCCGGATCGATATCCACCTGCAGGCTCGACAGCAGCATCTTCACCTCGGGCCCGAACGGCCTGATGGTGTTCTGGATATTCTTGACGATCGCCACCTCGGCCCAGCGGATATCGGCGAGATCGAGCGGGAGTCCGCGCCGCTTCGCCTGTTCCCCGAGTGCGCCGGGTGCACCGTAGCGGCCGATCATATGTGTGATGACGGCACGCCACGGCTGATCGTCGGTGCCACCGCCCCTGGTCCGCCGGACGATTTCGGCGAGCCTGGTGAATTGCGGCACGGTATACGCGAGCGTGTTGTTGATCGAAATACCTTGTGCGACAAGATGACTCATCGCCTCGTAGCCCGCCTTACTCCCCGGAATCTTCACCATGACGTTCGGGGAGATATCCGCGAGGTATCTCGCGTGCTCGATCATCGCATCGGCGTCGAGCGTATGCCGAGGGTCGGTCTGAGCGCTGACCCAGCCGTATTTCCCGCCGCTGCGCCGCCACAGCGGGTGCAGGATTTCCGCGGTCTCCTCGACCACCGCGCGCTGCACCATACGCAGCACCTCTTCGGGGTCGATGGCGCCGGTCTCGTGCACGAATCGGCAGATACGGTCCCGCCAATGCGCCGGATGCGCCAGCACACTGTTGGCGACCAGTGACGGGTTGGTCGTCACGCCGCGCAATAGGCCGTTGCCCGTCTTCGGATCGAAAAATCGGTCTAGCGCGTTCCTACGGTCGGCCCGCTCGCTCGGACCGGACGCCGCGCCCAGGTAGTCGCGGCGCCACAGTTCGTATTCGGTCAGTGGGGAATCCCACCACAACTCCAGTTCCGGGTGGGTGCCCTGAATTCTATCCAATATCGTTGCTCGGGCAGTTCTCTTTCGTTCGCTAACAATGACAGACAAAATCATCAATCCCGTTGAGCCGTAATTCTGTTCGGTCGATCAATTGTCGGTTCTCGCATCGGCTCGATCCGGAGCCGGAATCACCTCCATTCGATTGCCGACGTTGACGATCCAGATCAGGGTGCCGACGCAGAGCACCGCGGTGGCCGCCATGAGGACCGGCACGCCGACCGCCCGTTCCAGGAGGGCGAGCAGATACGGCGCGGCGAAGCCCGTGTACGCGACGGCCTGGAAGACGGCGGTGACCCGCCCCAGGTTCGTCGGCGCCGCGATGCGGTGCACCTCGCCCAGCCCGCAGACCAGGCAGCAGCCATAGCCCGCACCGAGCACCAGGGTGCTCAGGAAGATGAGCACCGCGCTGTTGCCGAACGCGGTCGCCACCGCCGCGACGACAAGACCCGCCGTGACGATGCCGAGCGACACCGCGGCCAGCCGGGACACATCGACCCGCTTGGCCAACGGCTGGATCGCGATACCCGCCATCATCGTCAGGCAGGTCGATATCGCGCCGAAGGTCAGCGCGTTGTCGCCGAGGCCGGAACGGGTCTGTTCGGGTAGATAGGCCAGTGCGATCGAGGATGAGCCGAATACCCACGGCGCCAACGGCACAACGATCGCGAGGAAGCGCGACCGGCGCGCACCGCTCAGCTCGAGCGGCGCGACGACCCGCGCCGACGGATCGCTCGCTGGATCCGTCGGCGTCAGCACCACCAGCACGATGGCGATCAAGGTGATCACCAGGTGCGGTATGTACGAGGTGAGCATCGGCGACGGCGCCCAGCGGGCGATCAACCCGGCGACGAGCGGCCCGACGGCGAATCCGACGGTCATCGCTATCGTGGCGCGGCGCGCACCGGCGGCCGGATCGTCGCGCGAGAGCTCCTTGATCCACGCGGTGCCCGCGCTGAACGCCGTCCCGCTGGCGACGCCCGCGATCAGGCGCCCGATGAACAGCCAGGCCGTGCCCGCGGCAGCGGCCATCAGCACCGACGATCCGATGAAGGAAATAATCAAGCAGGGCAACAGGATTCGCTTACGCCCGAATCGGTCGGACAGCGGCCCCGCGACCAGTAGACCCGGTATCAGCCCGATCGCGTACAGACCGTAGGTGGCCTGTACCGTCGCCGACGAGGCGGGCAGGTCCGAGCGGTACATCAGTAGTAGCGGCGCGAATTGGTTTGCGCCCCAACCGACCGCGGCCACCGCCATGGCGGCCGCGATCCATGCGCCTCTGGGGGCGGCGACGGCCCGTGCCTCGGATGGCGACTCCCGCGGTGCCTGCGCTGGTCGAGCGAGTGCGCCTGCGCGGTCACCTCCGCCCGTGGGACGGCCTCGATCGCGGCCCGACGAAGAAAACGTGAACACTCGCGCCTCCCGTGAGATCGGTCGTTCTCGGCTGTCTGATTTCCGGTTAGGACGTACTCCTCCCCGGTAACCGGATGAACCGGATCCTGAGGTGCGAAACCCTTGTCGGCCACTTGATTTCAACGACGGATGCGGTCGGCGCCCGCTGCTCCGGCCGCCTCGGTCAACTGACGCATCCATCCGGTGGCCGTACGCGCCCCGGAAGCGGGGCGACAGCGCGCCGGGTAGTCGGCCGACGGAGGCGATGAGCTGCGCGATCCTGGTCGTCCGGTCTGGCGTACGGCTCCACTATCGGCCCCTCCAAGTCGAGTGTCAAGAAAATGAACGGATCATCCGACATCGCCGGAGACGATGTTTATTTCCTCGAAAGCGCGGCACCCAGCGAAAACCGGGATTTCGCCGCGACTTCGCGCGAAGTCGGCTCCCACGCGATCTCGATGCGTTCAGCGGGGTTGAATCCGGAACCCATTGCGCGGCCGCAGGAAATCGACATCCCGGCATCCACATGTACCGAGAGTTCAATGCGGCCCGGATAATTCGGCAGGTTCAGGCAAGACGTTCGCCGGATACCCCATCGATGCGCAGATCGGCTCGTTCCTCGGTGCGGTCGGCGGCGAAATGCGCTGTCTCCCGGTCACTCCAGCGATCCCACCGCGGACCGAGCTCACCACCGTCGCGCCCGATCACCCGCGCGCGCCGCAACTTTCGCGGCGCATCCAGCCAAATTCGGTACGCCGCAGGTGATTCCCGCCACGCCGCACCGACTCCCTCGACGATCAGCACCGGCGTCACCGGAATCTCCAACCACTCCCCGTAACCGCCGCGCCGCCAACTGAACGGCCGGAATCCACCGGCCCGCCCCGCCGCCAACGGCGTCAGCACCTGTTCGGCGAACGGTTCCCACCACACCAGCGGGCTCTCGCTCTCCCACGGCACCCGGAACTGGTCCGACCCGACCACCGGCGCCGCCAGCACGGCCCCCAGCCGCCGCGCGAACGTGGACTTCCCCGCCCCACTCGGCCCATCCACCGCCACCACCCGCACCGGCCCGCACGAGGGCGGTAACCCGGCCAGGCGCTCGGCCAGCGTGAATAGGTCGACGATCGGCATCCGCCCATCCTGCCAGGCCGGAGCCCGTAGACTGCGCGGGCCGTGTCGGCGTCTTATCCGGACCCACATTCGTCGCCGCCGAGCCGCGTCAGCCATGTCGTTGTGCACCTTCCCAGTTCGTGAAGTCGCCGGTTCCGTTGCGGCGCACGGATACTCGACCTACAGATCGGTGCGACCTCGAACCTTGCGCTGCTTGGCACCGTTGCTTGCCGTTGTGCCCCCGATCACCGCTCGTCCGTCAGCGTGACGCGGCCGGTATCGCCGTCCACGTGCACCATCGCGCCCTCGGGCAGCACCGTTGTCGCGTCCGGTACGGCGAGCACGGCGGGTATGCCTTGTTCACGCGCGACGATCGCGGCGTGCGAGAGCAGACCGCCGATCTCGGTGACCACCGCGGCGACGATACCGAACAGCGGCGTCCACGCCGGTTCGGTTGTGCGGCAGACGAGTACGTCACCGGGGCGCACCTCGACGAAATCGCTCGGACCCCGCACCACGCGCACCGGTCCGGCGGCCTGTCCGACGCTTCCTGGTGTGCCGGTCAGCGATCCGGCTCCGACCGAGCGCGCGGGTGGGAGGGCGGCGGTGACGGGCCGGGCCTGTAGCAGCCATATCCGGTCGTCGGCGATCGCCCACTCGATATCCCTTGTCCCGCCGAATAATTCCTCGATCTCGCGGCCCAATCGCGCGAGGCGCGACACCATCTCGTCGGTGAGGCAGAAGCGGCCGGAGTCCGGTATCGCGCGGGTGACTACCTGCCCGTGCAGTCGGTCGGTCCGCCGGTCTTTGGCTCCGAGCCGCCGGTCGACAATGGCTCCGCCGGACACCAGCCACGAGTCCGGGGTGACCTCGCCCCCGACCACATTCGTGCCCAGCCCCGGTGACGCCTCGATCCGAATGTCGGTCCCGGTGAACATCACACCGGCGACCTCGGCATCGATCAGCCGCTGCACCAGCACCGCGGTCGCGGGCGGTTCGATGTCTGTGGCACGCGCGCGCCGATATTCGACGGCCCGCTCGGACCACAGCGAGGCCCAGCAGCGACGCACCGCGTCGGCGACCGCGTCCGCGCCGCGGACGCCGAGGAAGGTGTCGTGCTGCCCCGCCGCGGCGTCGGCCCCGTCCTCGCTGGTCGCCGAGGACCGCACCGCGACATAACCGGACGGGCCGCCGATCCGGACCAACTCGCGAGAGATCTCGGCGACCAGTGTGGACGGGAGTTCGGCCCGCTCGATCAACGCACGCGCCGCATCGGGATCGCGGTGTGGGTCGAGCCTGGCGACCGCGTCCGCATACGCGCGGACCGGGACCACGAACCCTGGCGGCACCGGCCACCCGGACCGCAGCAGCCGGGCCAGCGGGGCGGCCTTACCACCGGAGACGGCGGCATCGGCGGCGTCCGCCAGGTCGATCAATGTCGCGGCATCGTTGCTGACCACCATGCCCACAAGCATCCGCCCTTCCCTACGCTGGGCGCGAAACCGCGTTGACGCGAGGGGAATTCGCCTGAATTGTCGATCCCATGACGCGCACCACCTCATCGCCGGAGTTATTGGTCCTGCACGCCGTGCGGCTGATCGGCATGGCCGACGACGCCACCATCGCCGAGCACACGGGCCTCGACCCGGACGAGGTATCCGAACTGCTGGGCGACTATCAGGCGTACGGCTGGGTGACGCGTGCCGAATTCGCGGGCACCGGCGGGTGGGCCCTCACCGACCGCGGCCGCGCCGAGGACACCCGGCGGCTCGTCGAGGAACTGGACAAGGCGGGAGCCCGCACCAGGCTGGAGGCGGCCCACCGGGAATTCGACGCACCCAATGCCCGGCTGCTGCGGGCCTGCACCGACTGGCAGCTGCGCCCGGGCGCGGGCGGCAGGCTCGCGGCCAACGACCACTCGGATCCGGACTGGGACGCCCATGTCTTGGACGAATTGTCGGCGGTCGCAGACTATTCGAAACAACTCATCGCCAAGCTTTCCGGTGAATTGGCCCGATTCGCCGGCTACGACCGGCGTTTCGGTGCGGCCCTGGAACGAGCCCGCGCCGGTGACGAACGATGGGTCGCCGGTATCGGCATCGATTCCTGCCACGTCGTCTGGATGCAGTTGCACGAAGACCTGCTCTCCACGCTCGGGATCTCCCGCGGCGCGGCGACCGAACCCCGATAGGCGAACTCCCCCATGGCAATTCGACATCTCTATCTCGCACGCCACGGCGCGGCCGACGCCTTCGGTCAACTCACCGAACAGGGCCACCGCCAGGCGGGCCTGCTCGGCAGACGCCTCGCCGAAATCCCCGCCGACGCCGTGTGGCACTCGCCGCTACCCCGCGCCGCCGCCACCGCACATGAGCTGGCCCGCCACCTACCGAATGTGCCCGTCGCCGAAGCGGCCGAACTGGTCGACCACATCCCCTACGTCCCCACCGCCGCCGAAACTCCGCCCTCCTGGCGAGGATTCTTCGACGGCTACGACGAGGCCGAAGCCGCTTCCGGCCGACGGCTCGCCGAGTCCCTCATCGCCCGCTTCGCATCAGTCCCCAACTCCCCCAACGATATCCACGAAATCCTTATCACCCACGCCTACCCGATCGCCTGGCTGATCCGCCACGCCCTCGACGCACCCCCATCCCGCTGGCTCGGCCTCGAAAGCGCCAACACCGCACTCACCATCATCGAATACCGCCCCCACCTCCCCCCAACCCTGGTCATGTACAACGACATGACCCACCTCCCCGCCGCACTCCGCTGGACCGGCTTCCCCAACGCCCGACGCCCATGAAACCCGTTGCGCCCCAGGGCTGGACCCGCACCGATTACACGATGTTCGAGGTGGCAATCTGTCAGTGCAAGGGCGATTGCCCACTGCCGTACAGGAGGGACTACCGCGCGGCCGGTAACGGGTAGCCGAGTACCGCGGCGGCCGAGCGGGTAACGTCGGCATCAATCGAACACGATCTTCGGCCGTCACGCAGGTGCAGCGGGTCGTGATCGAGTATCGGCCCTCGATCGCAGGCACCAGGCGTTCGGTCGGGGCTACCCGCGAGGAGTCTTCATGGCATCGGTCCGAACCAGCTGTTTCATCGATCCGGCAATACCGTTCGCGGATGTTCGTGCCGCTGAGAAGGCGGCCCATCTCGAACGGAACGCGCTGGCCGCGAGGACGACCGCTGTCCACGCGCGCGACGCTGCCGAGTGCGTGCAACTGCTGGCCATGCTCGGCCTCGATTTGTCCGAATTGAAATAACGGACGAAGGACACCCCTAGCGGCTTTTCAGGCGGATCGCCCGGAAGCGCAGCCGGAGCCACACGAAACCGATATGCGACAACAACCGAGAAAGAGCGAGAACAACTTTCGCCGCACGTCGAGCCCGAGTGAACCGTACGGGCGCGCTGTCTTCCCGACCGGCGCGCGGTCGGTGGCGCTGAACCCTGGGCGTGGTTCGTCGGTCCCCTCCTCCTGATCGGCCGACGAACCATCGGCCCGACCCCGCTGCCCAGCATGGTTTTTCGTTTGTTGGGAAGTCAATTGTGTTGGGTCTTAATATCTTTAAGACCCGAGGCGGGGGCCGGGTGCCGACGCAGCCGATAGTCTGCGATCAGAGATCGTTGACACCGGGTGTGATTGGGGCGTGTTGTGCGTTTGAATGGACCGAGTCAGCTGCTGGCAGGTAAAACCGTGCTCGTCACCGGCGCGAGCCGCGGAATCGGTAGGGCGATCGCGGTGCGGTGTGGCGCGGAGGGCGCGAATGTGGTGCTGGTGGCGCGGACCGATCAACCGCATCCGAAGGTTCCCGGCACAATTCATACGGCGGCCGCGCAGGTGCAGGCCGCGTTCGCGAGTTACGTCCAGGGCGTGCTACCGCTGGTCGGCGATGTGCGCGACGACAAAGAGATGACCGCGGTGGTGGAACAAGCCGTCGACCGGTTCGGCGGTATCGACATCCTGGTGAACGCCGCCGCCGTCCTCTACCAGGCCCCCGCCCGTCGGATGCGGATGCTGGAATACGACTACATGGCCGACATCAATTCCCGTGGCGTGGTGTTGATGTCGACGCTGTGTCTGCCCGCTCTGATGGTGTCGGCGCAGGCGGGGCGTAATCCGCACATCCTGAACTTTTCGCCGCCGATCAATGTGAATCCGGATTGGATCGCCCCGTCCTTGGGGTATGCGATCAGCAAATACGCCGCCTCGTTGGCGACGATCGGGATGGCCGCCGACCTCCGCGATTACGGAATCTCGGTCAATTCGTTGTGGCCGCGGACGACCATCGATACGGCAGCGGTACGCAACGTCGTCGGCGGCTCGGAAATGACGGCGACCTCACGGACCACCGATATCTGCACCGACGCCGCGATGATGATCCTGACCAGCCCCGAATTGACCGGTCAATGTCTGCTCGACGAGCCGGTGCTCACCGCGCACGGTGTCACCGATTTCGACCGGTACAGCGTCACCCCCGGCACCGAGTTGTCGCGCCACCTCTTCGTCGACGCATAAGCGGGCCACGGTGATACAGAAACCCGATGACGAATCGAGCCGGGTACCCGATCTGGCGTTCTGGATGCGCTATCAGCGTGAGGCCGAGGGACTTTCGCGGGAGACGTTGGCCGCTCGGGCCAAGGTGTCCAAACACCTGCTGTACTTGTGGGAGCAGAAAGGCAAAACGCATAAGCCGTCGGACCAGACATTGCTCGCCTGGCTCAAAGGGACTTTGGGCGAGATGTGGCGTTGGCCGAAGGCCGTGGATTTGGTCAACCCGATACTGTCGGATCTTCGTTGGGCCTTGCCGACCGAGGTAACCCCCGACGAGAAACTACAGGTGGATCGAGTACTCGACCCGATGGCGCTACACGACGCCGCATTCGACCTGTACTACGCGAACGAGGCGTGGTGGCGGGTGTGGCCGGGACTGCGCCGTCCCACTCCTGATCAGCACAGACGCCCGAACCTGCTCGAATACATCGCGACCCATCCGATGGCCGAAGAAGTGTGCCGAAACCACGATCATCGGGGCGGTGTCATGGTCGATGCATTCAGAACCGTTGCGCCCGGCCGTATTTCGTGGGAGCGGATCAAGGAGATCGACTCGGTGCTGCAAGGTTCGAAGAACTATCAGCGATGGAGCAAGGTCCGAGCCACCGACGCCGAAATCAACGACCAGACATTGATTTTGCGAAACCCGGACACGATGCAGTTCGAGGAACGCAAAGTGGTTGCGGTAACACCGAAATACCCGCCGCGCCGGTGGGACTATTTGTGGCTGCCGCTGACCAGCCCGAGCTGATATCCATCGGCCCGGACACCGGTCCGCGCCGGAAGTCCTTCTCGGACCCCACGAACCGGCCCGATTTCGGATCCACGGGATGCGGACGCGACAACGGCCGCATCCCGGAAACCGCCTCCTATCAGGACAGTTTCAGTGAACGACCGATGATCTCCTTCATGATTTCGGTGGTGCCGCCGTAGATGGTTTGGACGCGGGCGTCCATGTAGGCCTTGGCGATCGGGTATTCCTTCATGTATCCGTAGCCGCCGTGCAGTTGTAGGCAGCGGTCGATGAGGTCGAGTTGTTCCTCGGTGCTCCACCATTTGGCCATGGCGGCGTCTTCGACGGACAGTTTGCCCGCGTTGAGGTCCTCGATGAAGCGGTCGACGAGCACGCGCACCGCGGTGGTCTTGGTGGCGAGTTCGGCCAGCACGAAACGCGTGTTCTGCAGTGCGCCAATGGGTTTGCCGAAGGCTTTGCGGTCGCGCACGTATTGGACGGTCATGTCGAGGCAGGCCTCCATGGCGGCGGCGGCCATGACGGCGATCGAAAGCCGTTCCTGCGGAAGGTTGTTCATCAGGTGGACGAAGCCCATGCCCTCGGTGCCGAGCAGGTTCTTACCGGGCACCCGGACGTCGGTGAAGCTGAGCTCGGCGGTGTCCTGCGCCTTCAGCCCGAGTTTGTCGAGGTTGCGGCCGCGTTCGAAGCCGGGCATCCCGCGCTCGACGACGAGCAGGCTGAAGCCCATCGCGCCCTTTTCCGGATCGGTTTGCGCGACAACGATAACGATGTCGGAGTTGATGCCGTTGGTGATGAAGGTCTTGGCGCCGTTGAGGATCCAGTCGTCGCCGTCCTTGACCGCGCGGGTCTTGATGCCCTGCAGATCCGAGCCGGTGCCGGGTTCGGTCATCGCGATCGCGGTGATGATCTCGCCGGAGCAGAAACCGGGCAGCCAACGCTGCTTCTGTTCCTCATTGCACAGTCCGAGCAGGTACGGCGCGATGACATCGTTGTGCAGCGCGAAACCGAGCCCGGAGTATTGGCCGCGCACCGACTCCTCGGCGACGATCGCGTTGTAGCGGAAGTCCTCGACACCGCCGCCGCCGAACTCCTCCGGAACGGCCATGCCGAGGAACCCTTGTTTACCTGCCTCCAGCCAGACGTCACGGTCGACGATGCCCTGCTCCTCCCACTGCGCGTGATTGGGCGCGACATGCTGATCGAGAAACTTGCGGAACGATTCCCGGAACAGCAGATGCTCGGGTTCGAACAGGGTGCGCTCCACGCCTACCTCCTAGTGCCAACCGTGGCCGGTACCCACCGACCCGTCGTTGCCACATACGGTACCCGGAATGAGAATGACAGTTCACTTCTGGTCGGCGATTCATTGTCTCACCTGGACCGGCGGCGTGGGGTGTGTGACCCGATCGAGATTCTCGGCTCAGGTGACCGTTCGGTAACCTACAGTCCCAGCCCGCGGGCCAGCACCGGCCACGAGGCCACCAGAGCGTCCTGCCAGTAACCCCACGAGTGGGTGCCGGTGGGCTGGAAATCGTAGGTGGCCGCAATGCCGAGCTGGTTCAGCTTGGTCTGCATGTTGTGCGCGCAGTAGTCGGCCGCGTATTCGAGGACACCACCCACGGCCAGCTGATTGACCAGCCCGCCGGGGCCGGGCAGCGCGTATTTCCCGTTCAACGTGTCGTACTGGCCCGGCAGCCCGGTGCCGTTGGAGATGAACAGGTCGACACCGCGCAGCTGGTCGGCGTGCACATAGGGATCGTTCGCCGCCCACATCGGATCCCCTTGCGGCCCATACATATTCACGGAGTTGCCGCCGCCGGTGGCGACCACGGCATTGACGAAGTTGTAGCCGACCGGATCGCTGATCTGCGCGCAGCCGCTGTAGGCGGCGGCCGCCTTGAACAGTCCGGGTTTGGCGATGGGCAGTTGCAGCACCGAGGTGCCCGCCATGGACAGCCCCGCGATGGCATTGCGCCCATCGGTGCCGAAGGCGCCATCGATCAGCGGCGGCAATTCCTCGGTGAAGAACGTCTTCCATTTGTTGACGCCGAGCACCGGATCCGTTGCGCGCCAGTCGGTGTAGTAGCTCCACGCCCCACCCACCGGCTGCACGACGTTGACGTCCTTGCCCGCCAGGAATTGCAATACCGAGGTCTGCTTCTGCCAGGTCGCCGAATCCTCCCCGCCGCCGGCGCCGGACAGCAGATACAGCGCGGGACGCGGCGCCGAGGCATCGGCGGGGCGTTGCACGTCGACCCGCACGTTCTTATTCATCGCCGCCGAATACACCTGTAGTCGGACGGTTCGATCGTTGACGACGGTGAAGTCGGCGATGCGTGACCCGTCGGCGGATCGCGAATCGGCGAGCGGCGCACCAGAGGCAATAACCGGATCGCCCGGGGCGGCAGCGCTCGCCGCGCCACCCGTCGCCGCCGCACCGGTCATGAGGACCGTTATCGCACCGGATACTGCCGCTATCTTTCGCCGCACTCGCACGCAAGCCACGGTAGCCAGATGTAACTGAGAATTTGCCAGCTAATATTAAGTGACCGTTCAGGTTGCCCGAAAGCCGTTCGGACACAAGCGGGATCGCCATGGCCGCGCGGCTCGCATGATCTGGGCTTCCGCATCGAACCGGGCAAACCGCCGATGACCGATGAATTTTCGAGACGGAGATCGTCGATACGAATATGACCACAACGCACACCCTCCGGACCGCAGAGGCCGAACTCGTCTACGACATCCACGGCCCGCTCCCCACCGCCGACGGCCGCCCGCCGCTGTTCATGATCGGCCAACCCATGTGCGCGGACGGTTTCGCCGCCCTTATCTCGTACCTTCCCGATCGCACCGTGATCACCTACGATCCGCGCGGCCTCGGCCGCAGTACCCGCAGCGACGGCCGGACGGACAACACGCCCACCGTGCAGGCCGAGGATGTGCACGCCATCATCGAGGCGCTCGGCGCCGGACCGGTCGAGATGTTCGCGAGCAGCGGTGGCGCGGTCACCTCACTCGCACTCGTCGCGGCCCATCCCGGCGATGTGACAACGCTTGTCGCGCACGAACCGCCGATCTTCGGCGTACTGCCCGACGCCGCCGCGGCCGAACGCGCCTCGAACGCCGTCGGCGAGGCTTACGCGGCAAAGGGTTCCGGCGCGGGTATGGCCGCGTTCATCGCGATGACCATGTGGCAGGGCGAATTCACCGAGGCATATTTCGAACAGCCGCTGCCCGATCCCGCCCAGTTCGGCATGCCGACCGAGGACGACGGATCGCGCGACGACCCGTTGTTGTCCGGCACGTCCGCCGCGGTCACCGCGTACCGGCCCGATCCGGCCGCCTTGGCCGCCGCGCCGACCCGGGTGGTGATAGCGGTCGGTGAGGAGTCCGCGAACGTCGTCACCGGCCGCACCGCCGTCGCGACCGCCGAACTGCTCGGCCAACAGGTGACCGTTTTCCCGAGTCACCACGGTGGTTTCCTCGGCGGCGACCACGGATACCCAGGCCAGCCCGAAGCTTTCGCGCACCGGCTGCGGGAGGTGCTCGACGCGAAGGACTGAGCCCGACTCCGGCATCGCCGCAGCGGCAACCGATCTGGAGTAGTGCGTGATGTCCAGCTCTGAGCGACAAGCTCTTTCGATCTGAAGGATGTCACTCGGAGTTGGACGACCTCATCGGCGTCTCGGTTACACGGACTACCCGTGACGGGATTGCGCCTATCGCTGCCGGGCCGCGACATCGATCAGCGGCGGCAATTCCTCGGTGACGGACGCCTTCCACTTGTTGATACCGGGCACCGGATCCGTTGCGCGCCAGCGATGGACAGCTGCACGCATGCTCGGCGTGGAGTGCTCCTCGCCCCGGCCGACGGACTGCATGCGGTAATGAGTGAGTAGAGCGCCAGATCCGTGCTCAGCGAGTGAGTAGAGCGCCGAATCCGCTCAGCGCGGCAGCAACTCGCGCAGACGGCCCGCCAGCGTGCGCCCCGCATCCCGCTCGCGCTCGGCGAATAGGAAACGCAGCTCCTCCTCCAACTCCTTGCGCACCACATCGCGCAATTCCGTTGCGGCCTTGTGCATATCGTCGGCGTCGCGCCACGGCGCCGGATCGATCGGCGCGCCGAAGGAGAAATAGAAGCGTTCCGGGCGCGGGATGAGGGTCGGGCCGAGCCCGCGGATGAGCGGCGGGGTGAGTTCACGCCGCAGCCCCATCGCCTCGACGGTCCAGCGCAGCGGCCGCAGCACCGGGTGATCGCCGTCGACCACGATGTCGTACGCGTCGTCGACGCCGATCATGGCGACCGGCACGATCGGCGCACCCGCCTCGATCGCCATGTGCGCGAAGCCCGTTCGCCCCTCCCACTTGAGCGCGTACTTCTCGTTCTTGCGCCGCACCGCCTCCCGGCCGCCGCCGGGGAAGACCAGCACCGCCTCGCCCTGCCGCAGCAGCGCCATGCAGTTGCGGCGATTACCGCGCACCGAACCGAAGCGGTGCAGCAGGTGCCGCACACCTGGTGTCGCGATCAGCACGTTCTCCGCGAGCCCGCGAATCAGCCTGCCGCGCCTGCGCAATACCTCCGGCCAGAGCAGGGGTGCGTCGATGCCGCCCATCAGATTGTGATTTCCGACCAGCAGCGCCGGACCCTCGACCGGAATGTTCTCGATTCCGTAGAACCGCGGACTCGTCCACGCGCGCAGCGGCGCCAGCAGGGTTTCGATGAACCGGATATCACCGTCGGTGAGCGAAACCGAAAGCGGCGCACCATCACTCAGCGATGGTTCGGCATGGCCGGGCCGCGGATCGGCCACGGAGTGATCGTGCGACATGACACCCTCCTGCTGTCGATCCGACGATAGCGTAACGAAATCGACTGCGCCGCATCGCATGTGAGCTGGAACACGTTAAATGCCGGTGACATTCCGGTGTGCGGGGGAGCAAGCACGGGCTTCGCGTCCGGCGAGGTGGTTCGAATCACACTGAGCGTTTCTGGGTCCGCGTGGGGATCGGGTACGTCGGCACCGGCGGGGAGAAATCGGTACGTCAGGTTTGTGGTTGCGCTGCTACGACGACGGAATCGCCCGAGGTGGGTGCGAGGTTGCGTTGGCATGCGGCGGTGACGGTTTCGCACCACGGGCGGGAGGAATCGGTACGTCGGGTGTGTGGTTGCGCTGCAACGACGACGGAATCGCCCGAGGTGGGTGCGGGGTTGCGTCGGCAGGCGGCGGTGGCGGTTTCGCACCACGGATGACGCTACGGCGTGTCGGACGACACGAGCTGCCATCGTCGGCGTGTCACGACGTGTCCCGGTGCCGCCGCCCCCCGTCTTCGAACCGAACATTCGGTATACGGGGTGTCCGGTTGGTGGACGGGGTTCGGGACCGATCACCTACGCACACAAAGATAGCCACGAAGTCGCCAGCGGTCTGGGTCGGGTTGTGGTTGTTGTCTAACTCTGAGCGACAACAACGGATGCGAGCCTGAATTGTCGCTCCGAGTTAGACAACAACTACCTTGCGCGACTCACACCATGTTCTCCTGCGCAAACATTCAGCTTTCCCATGCTGACGATTACAAGCGCGAAAAGCTGAAACCTACGCGGGAACAACGCCATCCGTGGTGCGTAACCGCCGCACCGCTCGCAACGCAACCCCGCACCCACCTCGGGCGATTCCGTCGTCGTAGCGGCGCGGCCACGCTCTCGACGCACCGACACCTCCCCACCGAAGCGGAGCCCGCAACGCCACCGACCAACGCAACCCCGCGCTCACCTCGGGCGATTCCGTCGTCGTAGCGGCGCGGCCACCCACTCGCCGCACCGACACCTCCCCATTCAAGCGGAGCCCGGAACGCCACCTACCGGCGTACCTCAGCCGCAATCTCAGGCGATCCCATCGTCGTAGCGGCGCAACCGAACGTACCGATCACGCCGAACGTACCGATCACGCCAACGGATTCACGCTTGTGCCGCAGCGCCACCCGCGTGCGCGTACTCGGCAAGCGCCGCCGCCAGCGCATGCGGCACCCGCGCGTGCACCCGGGCACCGCCTTCCTCATGCGTCGAGCTCACGATGCGCCCGTCGGCGTGGATGCGGGCGAGCAGGTCGCCGCGGCTGTACGGGAGCAGCACGCTGATCTCCACGTCGAGTCCGCCGAGCAGGTCGCCGAGCCGGGCGCGCAGGGCATCGATGCCCGCGCCGGTGTGCGCGGAAACGAAGGCGGCGTCCGGAAGCTGGGCCTGCAACCTGGTCAGCTCCATCGGGGCGATCGCGTCGATCTTGTTGACCACCAACAGTTCCGGCGGAGCCGGCAGCTTCGACTGCTTGATGACGTCGGTGATGACCTCGCGGACCGCCTTGATCTGTTCGGCGGGCAGCGGATCGGATCCGTCGACCACGTGCAGCAGCAGGTCGGCGCCGGTCACCTCCTCCAGGGTGGAGCGGAACGCCTCGACCAGCTGGGTGGGCAGGTGCCGCACGAATCCGACGGTGTCGGTGAACACCACCTCGCGGCCGTCGTCCAGCGCGGCCCGACGGGTGGTCGGGTCCAGGGTGGCGAACAGCGCGTCCTGCACCAGCACACCGGATCCGGTGAGCGCGTTCATCAGGCTCGATTTGCCCGCATTGGTGTAGCCGACGATGGCCACTGAAGGGATGCCGCTGGAGTTGCGGCGCGAACGCATCGTGTCGCGCGCGGTCTTCATCTCCCGGATCTCGCGGCGCAGCTTGGCCATTCGCTCGCGAATGCGCCGACGATCGGTTTCGATCTTGGTCTCACCGGGACCACGCAGACCGACACCGCCGTTGCTGCCCGCGCGGCCACCGGCCTGCCGGGACATGGACTCACCCCAACCGCGCAGCCGCGGCAGCATGTACTCCATCTGTGCCAGCGCGACCTGCGCCTTGCCCTCGCGGGAGGTGGCGTGCTGGGCGAAGATGTCCAGGATCAGCGCGGTCCGGTCGATCACCTTGACCTTGACCACCTTTTCCAGCGCGGTCAACTGCGCCGGGGTCAGCTCACCGTCGCAGATGACGGTGTCGGCACCGGTTTCCAGCACCACCGCCCGCAGCTCATCGGCCTTGCCGGAACCGATATAGGTGGCCGGGTCCGGCTTATCCCTGCGCTGGATCAAACCCTCCAACACCTGCGAACCGGCGGTCTCGGCGAGCAGCGCGAGCTCGGTCATGCTCGCATCCGCCTGGGCGGCCGTGCCCGTGGTCCAAACACCAACCAGCACAACGCGTTCCAGACGCAGCTGCCGGTACTCGACCTCGGTGACGTCGGCGAGTTCGGTGGACAGCCCCGCGACTCGACGCAGCGACGTGCGCTCCTCGAGCTGCAACTCGCCCGCGGTGGGCTCGGCGCTCCAGCCGTTGCGGGCCATTCGCGCCTTATGCTCCGCCACCACATCGGTGGCGTCGTCGAACACGGCGTCATCGGCGGTCACGTCGATTTCGCTCGCGTCCGCCGAAGTAATGTCATACGTCTCTGATTTCCTCATACATCCTCAATGCTGCCACGCGGCAGCCATTCGTCGCATCCGGATATCCGCCCCGGCGCGGCGACCGTCATCCGGCAACGGCCTGCTCGCATCAGCACAACGAACGACCGGCCGCCGCCGGTTCCTGTCCTCGAAGTCGGGACGTGGAGGCGCCGGATGGGACAGACCTCGCCGCGAGCGACCGGTACGTGGGCCGCCAAGCGACAGCTCAGCAATCCCGAAACGCGCGAAAACGCAATTGCCCGCGCATACCTCTACTGCGCGGACCACCAGGCCGAGGCGATGCGACCGCTGGCGACCAGCACCGACGGGCCGCGCATCCACGCCTCCCCGTTCGCGAGCCGCACCCGCAGCCGACCGCCCGGCACGCGAACGGTGACCTCCCCGGTGTCCTCGCCGATCCGGAATCCCTCGTGCGCCAGCGCCGCCGCGGCCGCGGCGACCGTCCCCGTCCCACAGGAACGCGTTTCGCCGACGCCGCGCTCGTACACCCGCATATCGACGCCGCCATCCGCGTCGAGCGCGGTGAGGATTTCGACGTTCACCCCGTTGGGAAACAGATCCGGATCGAATCCGGGCGCGACGGTCAGATCCAGTTTGGCCAGTCCTTCGGCGGACATTCCCGGATCGACGCAAGCCAGATGCGGATTGCCGACATCGATCCCGATGCCCGGGTATCCCCAGCCCCCGATGGTGGCGGTGGATTTGCCGAGCTCGCCGACCCGACCCATCCCGACGGTGACCTCGCCGTTCACCGCGTCGCTCGCGTGCACGGTGACCGGACGCGCGCCCCCGCGGCTGCCGACCACGTATTCGTCCCGGGATTCGCGCCCGGTAGCGGCCAAATAGTGCGCGAACACCCGGACCCCGTTACCGCACATCTCCGCGATCGAACCGTCCGCGTTGCGGTAATCCATGAACCAGTCGTCCGCGCCGATACCGGCCGGGATCGCGTCCAGCACACCGGCTTCCAGCAACGCACCGGCGCGCGCCACCCGCAGCACACCGTCGGCGCCGAGCCCGCGCTGCCGGTCGCACAGCGCGGCGACCCGCTCCGGCGTCAGCTCCAGCCGCAGGTCCTCGTCGGGCAGCACCACGAAGTCGTTCTGGGTGCCATGGCCTTTGGTGAACTCGATATCCAGCACGCCTGCATCCTCCCAGTCGATTCGCGCCCGCGCCGCGCCCGGGTTCATCTGGCAAACGTCCGGCGCTGCCGGGAAATTTCGTAGAGCGCGGCGGCGGCCGCGGACGGCGCGCCCAGTGAGCTCGCGGTGCCGCCCATCGGGATGTGCACCGTATCGTCGCAGGCCTGCAGCCAGGCCGCGCTCATTCCGCTGGTCTCGTTGCCGATGACCAGGATGGTCGCCTCGGTGAGGTCATGGTCGTAGATCGCCCGCGCACCCTTTTCGTCGGTTCCGACGATGCGCGTCGAGATGCCGCGCGCGACCTGGCGATCCCGGAATTCGAGCACCTGCGCCGGACCCGCGGCCCGCAGCACCGGCACCGCGAACAGCGATCCGGTCGAGGCGCGCACCGCCTGCGGGTCGTACTGGTCCGCGCCGTGCCCGGTGACGATCACCCCGCAGGCCCCGAACGCGTCGGCGGACCGGATCAGGGTGCCGAGGTTGCCCGGCGAATTGGGCCGGTCGAATACGACGACAACAGGCGCGTCTTCACCGGGCTCCCCCGGTTCGAAGGTCTCCAGCGCCGGATCCCGCGTCATTGCGACTGCCACCAATTCCGGTGTGCCCGTTGCCTTTTCGCCGAGTTCGGCCATCAACTCGGGCACCAGGCCGACGGCGGGAACGCCGCTGGTGTCGAGCAGTTCGCGGGCCCAGCCGGATAGATCGGGCGCACCGAGCCGGTACAGCAGCGTCTCCAGCGGCCAGCCGTTGGCGACCGCCTGGTTGATCGGACGCACGCCCTGCACCAGGAAGCGGCCGTCGCGGTGGCGTTTACCGCGATTGTTCAGATAGGCCTGCCACACCTGGACCGATGCGTTGCGAGTACTGACACGTCTGGTCACTGTGGGGTCCGTTCCATCTCGTCGAGCATTTGCAGCGCCGCGTCCACCAGCCGAGGGTCGGCGCCGTCCACCCAGCGCACCCGCGGATCCCGGCGGAACCACGAGCGCTGCCGCCGGACATAGCGCCGGGTGCCGATCAGGGTGCGTTCCTGCGCATGACTCAGGTCGTATTCGTTGTCCAGGTAGGCCAGGACTTGTGCGTAGCCGATGGCGCGCCGCGCGGTCTGCCCGTCGCGCAGGCCGTGCGCAAGCAACCCGCGCACCTCGTCGACCAATCCGCCGTCGAACATGGCGGCGGTGCGCAGCCCGATCCTGGCGTCCAGCTCCGAGGTATCCCGGTCGACGCCGATAATCCTTGTCCCCCACCGTGGTTCGCCGATCGCCGGAGCAGACGCGGCGAACGGCTTACCGGTGATCTCGACCACCTCCAGCGCGCGCACCATCCGGCGGCCGTCGGTGGGCAGAATCGTGGCCGCGGCAACCGGATCCGCGGCGCGCAGCGCCTCGTGCACCGCGGCGACGCCGCCGTCGGCCAGCACCGCCTCCCACCGCGCGCGCACCTGCGGATCGGTCGCCGGGAACTCCCAATCATCCAGCAGCGCTTGCACATACATCATCGAACCACCGACGATGACCGGCGTGCGCCCGCGGGCCATGATGCCGGTGACGTCCGCGGCGGCGGCCGCCTGATACGCGGCGACGCTGGCGGTTTCGGTCACCTCGAGCACGTCGAGCTGGTGGTGCGGAATGCCGCGGCGTTCGGCCACCGTGAGTTTCGCGGTGCCGACGTCCATCCCGCGATACAGCTGCATCGCATCGATATTCACGATCTCGCCGTCGAGCCGTTCGGCCAGCGCGAGCCCGAGCTCCGATTTGCCGGTCGCGGTGGGCCCGACGACGGCGACCGGCCGGATCGCGGATGATCGTTGCGCGGGAACAGGATTCGTCATACCGCGCCACCTTCCGCATCGGGACGCCAGACCGCGACGTCGTAGCCGACGCCGAAAGGCGCGTCCTGGTAAAGGGTTTCGATCGCGGGCGGGCGCGCGTCGGCGGCGAACAGTCCCGCCAGCACCTGGTACGCGGCCCGGCCGGACAGCATCAATTCGTCGCAGAGAGTGGGATCGAGCGTGGCGAGCGCACCGAGATCGCCGATGGCCAAGGCCCGGTCGAGCGCCGCCTGCGCCGCGGCCGCTCGTTCGTCCAGATAGCCGGGCGCCTTCAACGACAGGGTCGCCGCGCCGTCGCCGAGTACGAGCACTCCCGACGGCTCGGGCGCGCGATCGAGTTCGGCACGCAGCGCGCTACCGATCGACGCGCAGCGCGCGGCCTCGGTATCGGCGGCGATGATCCGCACCGTCACCGTCGCATCAGGCGCGACAACACCGCGCAACCACCCCGCTATCAACGCTGGCAGCGGTAGCTCCGGATCCGGCGTCGCGCCGAGGGCCCGAGCCGAAAGCCCGGCCCGCACATCCGCGCCGAAGCCGCGAAACGTGCCGAGCGCATCCGGTCCGAGCACCTGATCGGCCGCGCCGACGCCGATCGCCGTCCACTCGCGCAGCCCGGCGAGCGCCTGCGCCGCGGTGAGCGCGGCGGCGCGCAGCCGGGCCGGACCGTCCGTCTCGGGGGCCGCACCGCAGAGTTCGGGTACCAGTATCGGCGGCGACGGGACCAGGGCGGCAACGGAGAACACGCCGTAACCGTAGTCGTTTGCCACGACGGTGATACGCGCCACTGGTACCCGGGCATCCGGCCCACCGCGGTCGCACGCCGCGCACCCGGCCCGCCGCGCATACCGCCCGGACCTGCGGGGTTCGAGTGTCTATGCCGCAAACTCGGCCGACATTGATAGTGTTCGAAGTGCTACATCCCAGGTCATCGCGGGTCGAGTTGTGTAAGTATCCGCTCTGGGAGGGCGCCGATCGATGGTTTGTAGGGCTCAAACCGGGTTCAATGGGATGAGCTAGGGCGTAACCAGGCAGCCGTGACGCGCGGCAGGGACGAGGAGCTATGACCGACAGCAACGGAACCGCGAAGGCCACCCCCGGCACGGCACCGCGACCGTCCGGCGCGCCGAAGCCCGGTGGCTCGACACCCCGCCCGCCCAAACCGCATGCGGCGAAACCGACGCCGGGCCCGGCGCAGCCACATCCACATCCGGTGGTCGTCCCGACCGTCAGCGATCCGAGCCTGTGGGGCCGGGTCGACGAGGACGGTACCGCGTGGGTGAAAACGGCCGATGGCGAACGCGTTGTCGGTTCCTGGCAGGCTGGTGACGCCGCCGAGGGTCTCGCGCATTTCGGCCGCCGCTTCGACGATCTGGCCACCGAGGTCGCCCTGCTGGAGGCGCGGCTGGCCGCGGGCGCCGATGCCCGTAAGACCAGGGCCGCCGCCACCCAACTCGCCGAATCCCTGCCGACCGCCGCCGTCATCGGCGATATCGACGGGCTGGCCCAGCGGCTGGCCGCGATAGCCGAACACTCCGAGGAGGCGGCCGCGCACGCCAAGGAGGAGAAGGAGCGGACCCGCCACGAGCACACCGAGCGCAAGGAGGCGCTGGCCGCCGAGGCGGAGAAGATCGCCGCCGAATCCACCCAGTGGAAGGCCGCGGGCGATCGGCTGCGCGAAATCCTGGACGAGTGGAAATCCATTCGCGGCGTCGACCGCAAGGTGGACGATGCGCTGTGGAAGCGGTACTCCAAGGCCCGTGAGGCGTTCAACCGCAGGCGCGGTGCGCATTTCGCCGAGCTGGACCGGGAGCGTGCGGCCGCGAAGACGCGCAAGGAGGAGCTGTGCGCCCGCGCGGAGGAGCTGTCCGGCTCCACCGACTGGGTCGGCACCGCGGGCGTCTTCCGCGATCTGCTCGCGGAGTGGAAGGCGGCGGGCCGGGCCCCGCGCGAGGCCGACGAGGCGCTGTGGCGACGGTTCAAGAGCGCGCAGGACGTGTTCTTCGCGGCGCGCAACGCCGCGGTATCCGAACGCGACGCCGAATTCGAGCACAACGCGACGGCCAAGGAAGAACTGCTGCGCGCGTACGAGAACATCGACCCGTCCGCCGATCTGGACACCGCCCGCGCCCAGCTGCGCGAGCTGCAGGACCGGTGGGACGCGATCGGCAAGGTGCCGCGCGAGCGCATGCAGGAACTCGAGAGCAAGCTGCGCGGCATCGAGAAGCGGGTCCGCGACGCGGTCGACGCGCAGTGGCGGCGCACCGATCCGGAGGCGGTGGCCCGCGCGGCCCAATTCCGCGAGCGGGTGGCGCAATTCGAGGAGCAGGCCGCGAAAGCCCAAGCGGCGGGCAACAAGCGGGATGCGGAGAAGGCGCTCGAGCAGGCCAAGCAGTGGCGTGAATGGGCGGAGGCGGCGGAGGGGGCCGTCAGCAACCGCTGACCCACGCGCATGTCGACGCATCGAGGTCCGGGCCGGCCGGTCGATCTCGCCAAGCGCGACGCGATCCTGGCCGCGGCGCGAGCCGAATTCCTCGACAAGGGTTTCGAGCGCGCGACCATGGATGCCGTCGCCGCGGGCGCCGGAGTTTCCAAGCGGACGGTGTTCGGCCATTTCGGCGACAAGGTGTCCTTGCTGGAGGCCATCGTCGAGGGTGAGGCGAGCAGGCTCGAACATGCCGTGCTCGGCACCGACGACCTGCCCGATCCGGTCGCCCAGCTCACGCGATGCGGCGAGGCGCTGATCGCACTGCTGGTGAGCCCCGACATCCTGGCCTTCGACCGGATTTTCGCGTTCGAGCCGTACCGGGGCAGCGACCTGGTCCGCCGGTTCTTCGCCGCGGGGCCGCAGCGTGGCCGAACCGTGGTGATTCGCCTCGTCGGACGGGCCGCCGAGCTCGGGATCATCCGAACCGATGACGTCGAGCGAGCCGCCGACGATCTGTTGGCGCTCTGGCTGGGCGGGACGTGGCGCGAGGAGATCACACTCGGCCTGTGCCAGAGCCCGACCGGCCTGACAGTCGCACTCGCCCTGGAGAAGACCACCGAATCGACCGATACCCAGCTCACGATCCTCGACCGCAACCGCGGCATGACGGACTATCCCGGTGTCGAATACGGCATTCAGCCCAGGGCCTGCCACGCGCTGAATCGCTCGCCGAGGGCTATCCATCCGATCCGCGCACACCGGTGACCTTTCCGGCGATAGCCAACGGCGGCACCGTCCAATTCACCAAGGGCAGATTCGCCACCAACGCGTTCTTTCCGCTCGGCAGGCACCGGCTGGCCATCGCGCTCGGCTTCGACCATCCGACCAGGGCCCGGCTGTTCGATGAGCACGGACTCGCACCGGACACACCGTGGACCGCGATCCCCGCGGCGACCAAGTACGCGCTCGCCCGGACGCTCGCCGAGAACACGCCGATCCACGGTGGGCTGCTGACACGGTCGCTGGAACTGATCGACGACTGGGACAACCCGCGGATCTACCTGTGGCCGATGCGCGACAGCAACCCGCTGCCGCACCCGTACGTCGAGGACCGCAATCTCGTGCTGCTCGGCGACTCCTGCCACGCCTTCCTACCGACCATCGGGATGGGCGCCAGCCTGGCGATCGAGGATGCCGAGCGGCTCGGCTCACGACTCGGTGCGTACCTGCGCCGCGCCCACCCGACGCCCGGTCATCTCGCCGCCGCCGTCTTCGAGCCCTGGGCCAAGCAGCGCAGGCCGGTGTGGAACCACCTCATGGGCCGGGCGCGCGTCGCGGCGGCTCGCAATTGGGTTGCGCAGCACGAGAACCCGCGATTCGAGGCGGTCCCCTACGTCCCGTTCAGCCCGTACATTCCGGCTCGGATCGGCTCGGCGGTCTTCGACGCGGCCGGAAAGTTGCGGCACCGATTGCGCCGGGTCCAGCCCCGACCGCGCTGAAGTTCACTCGCCGGAGAGTCGGCGGCGGTCCCGCTCCTCGGCCTGCGCCGCCGCGATTCTGCGCTGCTCCTCCGCCTCCAGCTGCAGCATCGTGCGGCTCCACACCACGCGGACCCAGTGGAAGGTCAGCACGATGACGGCGATGGCCCCCAGGATCAGACCGATACCCGGCCCGGCGCCGTGATAGTTGTTGATACCCGGCGTCTGCCGATGCCAAATGGACAGCACGCCGAATACGCTCGCGATCGACGACCCCGCGACCGCGATCCAGGCCAGCACCCAGCGCCGGGTCATCAGCGCCAGCAGCGAGAAACCGATCGCGAAGATCGTGGTGAACCAGACGAAGACCTTCGACGGCAACCCGATGTGCTCGGCGTGCGACGCATCGGTATTGAGCAGCACATCGAAGCCGCGTGCGGCACCCGCGTGCGGCAACACCAGCGAGATCAGCAGCACGAACACCGCGCCCGCCACCACCATGGCGCGCGCGCCGGGATCGATCTCACCGGCGATGCGGCGCTCGACATCGTCGATCTCCTGGCGGAAGCTCTCGAAGTCGTTGCTGTGCTCGACCGAGTTCACGGAGCCCTCGTTTCGTTCGGCTGGTTCGTTATCAGCCACTGTGCCATCCGCGCTATCCGCCGCCGCACCCGACCCACTACGACCAGTAGTAGCACCGGCCGTCGGATCGGGTTCCGGATCTGCCGCGCGATCGTCGGGTGTCGGATTCGTACCGTCGGTCATCACGTCACCTCCTGTGTCGTGCGATTCCCGCACGGCGGCTCGACCATTTCCGCCTACCGGGCGGATCCCCGGCCAGCGTAGTCCGCTCGGTCACCGGTCCGATCGGCCGACCCGAAGTCCGTGGCGCACAACGGAACCCGGCCCGAACCATGATCAGACGTCGCAACCCGTCGAGCAGCCCGCGGCGGCCGGTTCCGGAGCGGGCGCGCCGATGCGCGGCAGCCCGAGCCCGACGCCGATCGGCGCGGTCTTCGGCGTGACACCGGCCTCGTGCGCGTCACCGGCCCTGGTGCGCCGGTGCGTTTTGACGACCGAATCCGCGATCAGGTGATGCGGTGCGGCATCGGTGATGTCGACGGTGATCACATCGCCGGGCCGGATCGGCTCGGCGGTGCCGCCGGGCCGGAAGTGCACCAGCCTGCCGTCGCGCGCCCGGCCGCTCATCCGCGCGGTGGCCGCGTTCTTCTTGCCCGCGCCCTCGGCGACAAGCAGTTCCACCTCGCTGCCGATCAGCGCGCGATTGGCGTCGAGCGAGATCTCCTCCTGCAGCGCGATCAGCCGGTCGTACCGCTCCTGCACCACCTCTTTGGGCAGCTGGTCGGGCATTTCGGCGGCGGGGGTGCCGGGCCGCTTGGAGTACTGGAAGGTGTACGCGCTGGTGAACCGCGCCTGCCGGACCACGTCCAGGGTCTCCTGGAAATCGGCCTCGGTCTCGCCCGGGAACCCGACGATGATGTCGGTGGTGATGGCCGCGTGCGGCATTGCGGCCCTTACCTTTTCGATAATGCCCAGATACCGCGACCTACGGTACGAGCGGCGCATCGCCTTGAGCACCCGATCGGATCCGGACTGCAGCGGCATATGCAGCTGCGGGCAGATGTTCGGGGTCTGCGCCATCGCCTCGATGACGTCGTCGGTGAATTCGGCCGGATGCGGCGAGGTGAACCGGACCCGCTCCAGCCCGTCGATATTCCCGCAGGCGCGCAACAGCTTCGCGAAGGCGCCGCGGTCGCGTTCCTCGGTGGGATCGGCGAAGGACACCCCGTAGGAGTTCACGTTCTGCCCGAGCAGCGTCACCTCGATGACGCCCTGGTCGACCAGCGCTTGCACCTCGGCGAGGATGTCACCCGGCCTGCGATCGACCTCCTTGCCGCGCAGCGACGGCACGATGCAGAAGGTGCAGGTGTTGTTGCAGCCCACCGAAATCGACACCCAGCCCGCGTACGCGGACTCCCGCTTGGCGGGCAGCGTCGACGGGAACGCCTCCAGCGATTCCAGGATCTCCACCTGCGCCTCGGCATTGTGCCGCGCACGTTCCAGCAGCACCGGCAGCGAGCCGATGTTGTGCGTGCCGAACACCACATCCACCCACGGCGCCTTGCGCACCACGGTGTCGCGATCCTTCTGCGCCAGGCAACCGCCGACCGCGATCTGCATACCGGGGCGCCCGGCCTTCACCGGCGCGAGGTGGCCGAGGGTGCCGTACAACTTGTTGTCGGCGTTCTCGCGCACCGCACAGGTGTTGAAGACGACCAGGTCGGCCGTCGCGCCCGGCGCGGCCTTCACATAGCCCGCATCCTCGAGCAAGCCGGACAAGCGCTCGGAATCGTGCACGTTCATCTGGCAACCGAAGGTGCGGACCTCGTAACTGCGTGTCCGCGCCACCGCGGTTCCGCTCGAATCCACCACCCGTACAGAGTACGGGGGTGCGTCCCGCGCCATTGCGCCGCATCGGCCGCCCGCGAGTGGGAAGATCGCGGCGTGCCGCCAAAACTTTGGGCTACGGGACGATCCGCGGATGTGATCGATCGCTCCCGCGCACCGGCCGCGTCCCGCCGGGATCGCACATAAGCCCAGGTCCAACCCGCATATCAACTAGTACGGCAGGTTACGGGCATGTGACGTTCACCGCGTTCGGTGACGAATCAATGATGGATGTGATCGACTGTTGACGTCCTCTGTGACCCAGGTGTGTCGTCGAAACTCGGGCAAAACCGGTTTTACCCCTTAAGGTCTTGGACCATGACCGACGACGCCGCCGCGCCCGCCAAGACCGGGATCGCCACCACCGGGGACGCAAGCGCCGCCACGAGCGCGCCGATGATTTCGATGCGCAATGTGGACAAACACTTCGGCGACCTGCATGTACTGCGTGACATCAACCTCGAGGTCCCCAAGGGACAGGTGGTGATCGTCCTCGGCCCATCGGGTTCCGGGAAGTCGACGCTGTGCCGCACCATCAACCGACTCGAGCCGATCAATTCCGGTGAGATCACCATCGACGGCGTTCCGCTGCCGGAGGAGGGCCGGGCCCTCGCCGCGCTGCGCGCCGACGTCGGCATGGTGTTCCAGTCGTTCAACCTCTTCGCGCACAAGGCCATCGTCGAGAACGTCATGCTGGCGCCGATGAAGGTGCGCAAGACGAAGAAGGAGGACGCGCGCAAGCGGGCGATGGAACTGCTCGACCGCGTCGGCATCGCCAACCAGGCGGAAAAATATCCGGCCCAGCTGTCCGGTGGTCAGCAGCAGCGTGTCGCCATCGCCCGCGCGCTGGCGATGAACCCGAAGGTGATGCTGTTCGACGAGCCCACCTCGGCGCTGGACCCGGAGATGGTCAACGAGGTGCTCGAGGTCATGGTCTCCCTGGCCAAGGAGGGTATGACCATGCTCGTGGTCACCCACGAGATGGGCTTCGCGCGCCGCGCGGGCAACCGGGTGCTCTTCATGGCCGACGGCCAGATCGTCGAGGACACCCACCCGGAAACCTTCTTCACCGCCCCGAAATCCGATCGTGCCAAGGACTTCCTCGGCAAGATATTGAGCCACTGAGCTCAGCTGTGTTACCGAGCTGTAGCTCGCCTTAATAATCCACGAGAGGGAGAGAAAACTCGATGAGGATCAACCGTGCGCTTCGGCTGGGTATCGGGGTCACCGCCCTGGCTGTCGCAGCCGCCACCACCGCGGGCTGCGGCGGGAGCTCGAACAAATCCGCGCTCGACCACGCCAAGGACGGCAAACTCACCATCGGCATCAAGTTCGACCAGCCGGGCCTGGGCCTGCGCAACAAGGACGGCTCCTACAGCGGCTTCGACGTCGAGATCGCCAAACTGGTGGCGGGCAAGCTTGGTGTGAAGCCGGAGGGCATCACCTTCAAGGAGTCGCCGTCCCCGCAGCGCGAGACGCTCATCGAGAACGGCCAGGTCGACTACATCGTGGCCACCTACTCGATCAGCGACAGCCGCAAGCAGAAGGTCGATTTCGCGGGCCCGTACTACGTCGCGGGTCAGTCGCTGCTGGTCCGCAAGGACAACACCTCGATCAACGGCCCGGAGGATCTGAAGGGCAAGAAGGTCTGCTCGGTGAAGGGCTCCACCCCGGCCCAGAACATCGAGAAGAACTTCCCCGACACCCAGCTGCAGGCGCCGGACACGTACTCGCTGTGCCTCGAGGGCCTGAAGGCGGGTTCCTACGACGCGATCACCACCGATGACATCATCCTGGCCGGCTACGCCGCACAGAGCGCCGGTTCGTACAAGGTCGTCGGCAAGCCGTTCACCACGGAGAACTACGGCATCGGCCTGAAGAAGGGCGATAAGGAGTTCCGGAACAAGGTCAACGACGCCATCGAGGCGATCATCGCGGACGGTTCGTGGAAGAAGGCGTTCGACGACACCGTCGGCGTCTCCGGTTACCAGGCGCCGACCCCGCCGAAGGTCGACCGCTACTGATCGACGGCATACCGCCGCGGCGGTTCGCCGAGCGGGTGATCCGGGTCTGCCGGGTCGGATCACCCGCCACAGCCTTCATTGCTTTCCCGGCAGCTCGACTCGCGATCGGAGGGACGCGTCCGCCGTGTTCGACCTGATCTCCAGGTACCACAAGCAAATCCTGGATGCCTTCTGGGTGACCATTCAACTGACCGTGCTATCCGCGGTCGGTGCGCTGATACTCGGCACCATTGTCGCCGCGCTGCGTGTGTCGCCCGTACCTGTTGCCCGCTGGCTGGGCACGGCCTACGTGACCATCTTCCGCAACACCCCGCTGACGCTGATCATCGTGTTCATGTCGCTGGGTCTCTACGCGACGATGGGCTGGAAGCTCGGCGGAGATTCGTTGGCCACCAACAACTTCCGTTACGCCGTCGTCGGCTTCAGCATCTACACGGGCGCATTCGTCTGTGAGTCGCTGCGCGCGGGCATCAACACGGTGCCGATGGGCCAGTCCGAGGCGGGTCGCTCGCTCGGGCTCTCGTTCTCGCAGAACCTCCGGCTCATCGTGCTGCCCCAGGCATTTCGCGCGGTCATCGCACCGCTGGGCAGCGTGTTGATCGCACTTACCAAGAACACCACCATCGCCTCCGCCATCGGCGTCGCCGAGGCCGCCTTCCTGATGGCGAAGATGAACGAGAACGAGGCGGCGCTGCTGGCCATCGGCGCCATCTTCGCGCTCGGCTTCATCATCCTGACCCTGCCGACCGGAATCCTGTTCGGCTGGCTCGCCAAACGATTCGAGGTGGCGCGATGAGCGGCGGCGCATCAGTTCTGTTCGATGCGCCGGGTCCCCGCGCGCGCGTCCGCAACCAGATCTACTCCGTGCTCGTCGTGGTCGTCCTCCTCGGCGTCGGCTGGGTGTTCTACCGCGGCTTCGCGGCGAAGGGCCAGTTCGACGCGGATAAGTGGAAGCCGTTCCTCGAGGCCGACATCTGGACCACATACCTGCTGCCCGGCCTGAAGGGCACGATCGTCGCCGCGCTGCTGGCCATCGTGTTCGCGCTGGTGCTCGGCATGATCTTCGGTGTGCTGCGGTTGTCCGACCATCGGGCGGTGCGCTGGATCGCGGGCGCGATCGTCGAAGTGGCACGGGCGATTCCGGTGCTGATCCTGATGATCTTCCTGTTCGCCTCCTTCTCGAAGAACGCCACCTTCCAGCCGGAGGATCTGGCGCTCGCCGCGGTCGTCATCGCGCTGACCATCTACAACGGGTCGGTCATGGCCGAGATCGTGCGAGCGGGCATCCGGTCGCTGCCGAAGGGCCAGACCGAGGCGGCGGTCGCGCTCGGCCTGCGCAAGGGCCAGCTGATGCGACTCATCCTGCTGCCGCAGGCCATTACCTCGATGCTGCCCGCGCTGGTCTCGCAAATGGTTGTCGCGCTGAAGGATTCGGCCCTCGGTTACCAGATCACCTACACCGAGGTCGTCCGCTCCGGCCAGCAACTCGGTGCGGCCCAGCAGAATACGATTCCGTCGCTGATCGTCATCGCTATCATCATGATCACGTTGAACAGCGCGCTGACCCTGGTGGCGACCAAACTGGAGAAGTGGTTGCGGGCCCGTCGCAGAACCCGCGGCGGCACGGTCATCGCGGCCGACTCCGTCCTCACCGACGCCGCCCCCGGCGTCGACCTCGCAGGGGCGAAGGCCTAGCCGCCGACCCCGGTTCGAACGGCCCGGTTCCGTACCAGCTACGGAACCGGTTGCGTGACCTACGGATTCGCAGATATCCGGTGCACGCCGTCGTTCGAACCGGGGTCGTCGCGTATCTCTGTATGTCCGGAGAGCGACCCGATCGGCACAAGGCCCGTCTCTGTTCCGGAGTGTCCAGCGCGCCGACGGCGTAGCTCGAATGCGCTGGAGAGCCGCATCACCTTCGATTCACCAGACCCGTTCGACGGCCGCGCTTCCGACCCATACCGAGATGTCCAGGTCGTCCTCGGCGGGCGGTTGGGATATGTTGGCGTCGGCGAACATTCGCACCGATTGGACTCGGGGGTCGGCGGTCAGGTCGCGCATCGCGTGCGCCACCTTCGGTTCCTTGTCCTGTAGCGCCGCCTCGTACGCCGCGAGCACGCGGCGCAGTTGGGGACGCTGACCGCAAGCAACCGGTTCTCGGCGTCGACCTCCACGGCGACGCCGTCCACGTCCGGTTTGCCGGGGTAACCCCGAATACATTGGGAGCGACATCGAGACGGTGATATGAAATGGGATCCGATGCGCGGTGAGCGGTTGAACAACGGTCTGTCGGTGATCGCCGTAGGCGCGGGACCGCCGCTGGTAGTCCTGCCGGGCCTGGGGCAAGGCGCCGACCTATCGGTGCGTGTGCCGCGGATGGCGGCCTGGTCCAACGCCGCGCTCGCCACCGGGCTCGGGCGCACCGTTCACCTGATCCACCGTCCGACGCACCCGCCCGCAGGCATGACCATCGCCGATCTCGCCGGTTGGCACGCGACCGCGTTGGGCGATCGGTTCGGGCAGCCGGTGGACATCATGGCCGTCTCGGGCGGCGGCGCCACCGCTCTCCAATTGGCGCTTGATCATCCGCGTACCGTGCGGCGCATCGCGCTCTGCGTCACCGCGAGCCGCATCGATGAGCGCGGCCTGCGCGAACTGTCGCGGATGCTGGAACCGGATCGCCCCGGCCGGTCCAGCGCCTGGATCGGCAGCCGCCTCATCGCGCATGGTCCGCTGCGACTGCTGCTGTTCGCCGCGTTCGCAATGCTTCCGGGGCGACCGCGGGTGCCCGGCGAAGCGGCGCTGGTCGCCGCGGTGCGGTCCTGGGACGTCACCGGGCGGCTCGGCGAGATCACCGCACCAACGCTCGTCGCCGGCGGCGGCCGTGATCGTTTGATTCCGCCGAATCTTTTGCGTGCCACCGCATCCGGTATCCCCGGCGCCCGACTGGTCCTACTTCCGGGCCGCGGACATGCCAGCGCACTGTTCGACCCGCGGCTGAAGCGGGCGATCGCGAGCTCCCTCGCCGAACCGGCCGGATGAGGACAATCTGGCCTTCCCGCATCAGATCGGCCGGGCGCCACAGTCTTCCGAACCGGCTCGCGGACGGCCGACGATCCGACCGGATCGTCGGCCGTCCGCGCGACCGAGCACGGAGTGCGTCGACGACACGGCCGTGACATGCCGGAGAACCTGTGCGGCGACCGAGTTCGCTGTGGATACTTGATGGTTCAGCGAGCGGTGGGAGGGTCGGTGGCCACGAGTCGGCCTGGTCGATGGCCTTGGTGGCGACGCCGGACACCCGACACATCCGTGCGCGGCGAATCCGACCGTACGGCGGCTCGGACGCCGCAGGTCCGCGGCGATATCGGCATGCGCCGCTCGTCCGCGCTCGTCGACGAACCGGTCGGGACGACCGTCGAGTTCCACAGCACCTTCGAGGTGCGCTGCGAGCCCTTCGGCAAGGGTGTCTCGATTCCGGTGAGCGGTAGCCACGCCATCAGGGTGCTGCTGGAGACATTGAGCGAACAAGCCGTCGTACTGCGGCGCGGGCGCGCTGTCGTACTCACGCGCCGTGATGCGCGGCCACCATTGGCGACCGCCAGCATCCTGTCGATGTTGCCGATGCGCCCGTTCATCGTCGACCTGGATCCGGCAGTTCCCCGGATCACCGCGCGGGATATCGATTTCCCCCTCGAGATCCGGCCGGACGATCCGGAAATCCTCGTATTCGAGCCGCACGCCACCGAATACGAGACCGACTGGCGCCTCGAACTGGATTGGACCTGCACCGGCCGCCGCGGCACCATCCGCATCCCCCACCGCGGCGCCTTCTGCCTGTATCCCCGCCGCCTCGATCTGCTGCAGGCGAAATAGCCGCAACATGACCACTGAATGCCAGGAAATCCGGCCTGCCCCAGGTCGTCGGTAGTACTACCCATAACGGTGGCTGGGGTGCCAGCGGGCTGCTCATCGCAGGTCGTGTTCCATAACTTGGTGCCGTGAGGATGAAACTTGCGGTGGTAGGGGTCGCAGCTGTGGCGGCAACATCTTGCGGCGTGGCCGATTCGGCCGACGCGACGGAAGTGGGTCGAGGGCAGGTCGCGACCGCACTGAACGATGCTGTGCGGCTTGGTTTTCCGGGTGCGCAAGCGGTGATCGGCGACAAGGATCGCACCTGGACCGTCCACGCGGGCACCGGTGATCTGGCGACGCACAGGCCATTCGCCGACGATGCCAGAGTCCGGATCGGCAGCAATACCAAGACTTTCGTTGCGACAGTGCTGTTGCAGCTGGTGGCCGAGGGCAAGGTTGATCTGGATGCACCGGTGGAACGGTATCTACCGGGAGTGGTGCACGGGCCGGGCATCGATGGCAATCGCATCAGCATCCGAAACCTGTTACAGCACACCAGTGGATTGCCGGAGTACGCGGCGGAGTTCGGCGAAAAACCCAAGCCAGGGCAGGTCGAGATATTGAGTGAGCATGCACGATGGTCGACCGCGGATATCACGGAGGTGGTCCGCGACGCGCTCACCGCGCCCGCCGATTTCGAACCCGGCACGCAGTGGGCGTATTCGAATACCAATTACGCCCTCGCGGGGATGGTGATCGAAAAGATAACCGGCGCTTCGGTCGGCGCGGAGATCACCCGACGCATCCTCGAACCGCTGGGTCTGCACGACACCTACTATCCGGATCCCACCGAAACCGATATCCGCGGTCCGCATCCGATCGGCTATACCGAGATCGGTGGCCAACGTGTCGACTACACGAGCCAGAATATGTCGTTGGCCGGCGCGGCGGGAGCCATCGTCGGAACCGGTGCCGACCTCAACCGGTTCTTCACCGCACTGTTGAACGGAAAGCTGCTGCCACCCGCGCAATTGGCGGAAATGCGAAAGGTGAGAACCATCGATGAAAAAGGCGCCATGGCATACGGACTCGGCCTTATGCGGATGTCGACGTCCTGCGGCCGAGAGGTCTGGGGACACACCGGCGGCACATCCGGCTTCCTGACCTTCGATGGCATCGCCCCGGCCACCGGGCGCGCGGTGACTATCACCTTCAACCAGGACTATGTCGACAAAGCGCACTACCCCGCCGGAATCCGCGCACTCGAAACCGCGATCTGCTCCGGACCATAGGGCACACAGTTCGATCAGTCCAGGTCAGGGCCGAGTTCGGGCATATCGCAATCGGTTTGGGCGAGTTCGGCCTTCACGATCGTGTACGCCAACGACTGGCCGAAGCCGCGGCGGGCGAGCATGCCGACGAGGCGGCGGATGGTTTTGTCACGGTCGAGGTCGCGGGGCAGGGTGCGGAGTTTGCGGCGGACCAGTTCGGTGGCGCGGGCGGATTCGTCGTCGGTGGTGATGGCGGCGAGGGCCGCGTCGGCGTCGGCGGGGGCGACGCCCTTGATGCGGAGTTCGCGGGCCAGCGCCTGTTTGCCCTTGCCGGAGAAGGTGTGCCGGGAATGCACCCACTGTTCGGCGAAGGCGGCGTCGTCGACGAGTCCGACCTCGGCCATCCGGTCGAGTGCCGCCTCTATCACCTCGGGTTGGAATCCCTTGGCGCTCAAGCGTTGTGCGAGTTCGGCGCGGCTGCGGGCGCGGACGGCGAGCAGGCGCAGGCACGCCTCCTTTGCCTGCTCGACCGTCCCGCCTCCGGATCCGGCCGCCACCGGATCCACCCATCGACCGTCGGAAGGTTCGGAATCGGCCGACGGGGAGTCAGGGTTGCGCGCCTCGTTTCGGCGACCTCGTCGGGAACCGGTCGAGCGCGCCCGCTGCGGATCGGATGCGCTCGACCGAGTTCCCATGATGCCCGGTTCGGCCAAACCACCTTCGGCCGACCGGACTCGTTCCGGTTCCCGCCCACCCGGCCGTTTTCCGAGGTCATCGGGACGGCCCGCGGCGGAAAGGATTTCATCTAGCCGGCGTCGCATCCGCCCGATCTCGTCGGACCGCTCGACGGCGGGACGCGGATCGGTGGAACGCCGACTGTGCATCGGGTCAGAAATCGGCGGGGACCTCGGCGGCGTCGGATGCGGTCACATCGGCGCCGATGCCGAGCTTCTCCTTGATCTTCTTCTCGATCTCGTCGCGGACGTCGGTGTTCTCCAGCAGGAACTTTCGGGCGTTCTCCTTGCCCTGACCCAGCTGGTCGCCCTCGTAGGTGTACCAGGAGCCGGACTTGCGGATGAAGCCCTGCTCGACACCCATATCGATGATCGAGCCCTCCTTGGAGATGCCCTGCCCGTACAGGATGTCGAACTCGGCCTGCTTGAACGGCGGCGACACCTTGTTCTTGACGACCTTGACCCGGGTGCGGTTGCCGACCGCGTCGCTGCCGTCCTTGAGGGTTTCGATGCGGCGCACGTCGAGGCGCACCGAGGCGTAGAACTTCAGCGCCTTACCACCGGTGGTGGTCTCCGGCGAACCGAACATCACGCCGATCTTCTCGCGCAGCTGGTTGATGAAGATGGCGGTGGTGCCGGAGTTGTTGAGCGCGCTGGTCATCTTGCGCAACGCCTGGCTCATCAGGCGGGCCTGCAGACCGACGTGGCTGTCGCCCATCTCGCCCTCGATTTCGGCGCGCGGTACCAGCGCGGCCACCGAGTCGATGACGATGATGTCGATCGCGCCGGAGCGGACCAGCATATCGGCGATTTCCAGGGCCTGCTCACCGGTGTCGGGCTGGGAGACGAGCAGTGCGTCGGTATCGACGCCGAGCTTGCGGGCATAGTCGGGATCGAGCGCGTGCTCGGCGTCGATGAAGGCGGCGACACCGCCCGCGGCCTGCGCATTGGCCACCGCGTGCAGCGCGACGGTGGTCTTACCCGAGGATTCCGGGCCGTAGATCTCCACGATGCGGCCGCGCGGCAGGCCGCCGATGCCGAGCGCGACGTCCAGCGCGATGGAACCGGTCGGGATGACCGAGATGGGCTGGCGGGCCTCCTCGCCGAGTCGCATCACGGCGCCCTTGCCGAAGCTCTTCTCCACCTGCGCCAGTGCGAGTTCGAGCGCCTTGTCGCGGTCGTACGCCTGTGGTGCCATGTGCTGATCCCCTTTTCGACGGGTAAGTCTCTCGTTGTGGTTGGCGCTCACACTAGAGGGCGGCACCGACAAGTTCCGGCGACCAGCCTAGACGAACAGGTGTTCGAGTCAAGCGACGCGCCCGGCGACACGCAAACGAGTTCGCGACACCCGGCAATCGCCGCGCTACCGACCGCCGATGCCCGACGAAACCGCTCGGGTTCAACAAGATCGACTACCGGAATTCGCTCAGGCGAGGGACTGACCGGCCGCTCGCAGCTCAGCCAATGCCGCGAGGACATAGGGCGCCAGCGCGGCATCGTGATGGGCTTCCATCCACTGGGCGTAGCCCCGTTTGAACGCGAGGACACCCAGCTCACCGACGAGCTGCGCGGCGGGTTCCGACACGCCTCGGGCGACGAGGGCGTCGGCTATCGCCGCCGCGAGACCGACGCTCTTGAGTGCGTCGCGCTCCTGGAGTTCGACGTTGGCGGCGATCGCGGCCCGCAGACGGGGAGCGAGTTCGCGGTTCATCGGACCCATCGCGCCCGCCGCGCGCTCCAGGCCGGCCGCGACCGCTTCGAGGGGGGTGGCCCCTTCGGGCGCTGCGGCGATCCCCTCGGTCAGCAACCGACTCAGCGTCTGCTGCCCGGCCATCAACAGGTCGCGCTTGTCGGGGAAGTATCGGAAGAAGGTGCTCTTGGTGACCCCGGCGCGTTCGGCGATCTGCGTGACAGTCGTTGCGTCGTATCCCTGTTCGGTGAACAGGTCCACCGCAGCCAATACGAGCCGCTCGCGTGCTCCAGGTTCCCACCGCGCCATGCGATCATCGTAAATGATGGGACTCTTGTCTCATCACTTTGCTAAGGTGATGAGACAAGAGTCCCATCACCTCCGAGGAGAGACTATGCACGTCTTCATCACCGGCGGCACCGGCCTGATCGGCTCGGCCGTCGTCGCCGAACTGCTCGGCAACGGCCACACCGTCCTCGCGCTCGCTCGCACCGACTCGTCCGCGGCGGCACTCCGGATCGCGGGCGCCGAACCCGTCCGCGGCGACCTCGCCGATCTGCCCGCCCTCCGCGCGGCCGCCGCCAAGGCCGACGGGGTGATCCACCTGGCCTTCCGTCACGAAGGCTTCAGCTCCCAGGCCGCCGTCGCGGCGGCGATCGCCGAGGAGAGCGCCGCGCTGGCGGCCATCGGCGCGGAACTCGTCGGCAGCGACCGCCCGTTCGTCACGGTCTCGGGCACGCCGCCGGTGCCGGGTCGCGTCTCCACCGAGGCCGATCCGCTATCGACCGACGGACTTGTCGGGGGCCGCAGCCGCTCTGTCACGGCAGTGCTCGAGTTGGCCACGCAGGGCGTCCGGAGCGCGGCGGTCCGCATGCCGCGCACCGTGCACAACGAGGGCAAGGGCGGATTCGCCGGCGTGCTGACCGACGCCGCGCGCCGCAACGGCGTGGCCGGATATCCGGGCGACGGCACACAGCGTTGGCCGGCCGTACACGCGCTCGACGCGGCGGTGCTCTTCCGGCTGGTGCTGGAGAAGGCGCAGGCCGGGACAGCGTGGCATGCCGTGGCCGACGAGGGCGACGCCGTACGGGATATCGCCGCGGTCATCGGTCGCAGACTCGGGCTCCCGGTGGAATCCGTGCCGCAAGAGATGTTCGGCCCGCTCGGCCCGATCTTCACCACCGACCAGCCCTCCTCGAGCGCCCTTACCCGGGAGACCTTCGGCTGGCGGCCCGAGCATCCGAGCCTGCTCGACGACTTGGAGAACATCCAGCCCTGACGCGCATCTGTCGGCGGACAATCCCCGCCCGCAGTATGCGGCTCGCGAGCGCTATCCGCGCCCCACTCACTGCGGAACGAGCGCGATGCGATCGGTGCGCATGAGCGCCTGCTGCTGTTTCAGCAGCCGCAAGGTAGGGGTGACCTCGACGTCGGCAATGCCGTCGAGCGGGCCGAGCCGCTCGGTGACGTACCGGTACAGGTGCGCGGTGTCCCGGCAGATGATCGACGCCGTCAGATTGGATGGACCGGTGGTCGCCGCGACGAACGCCACCTCCGGATGGGTCGTGACGGCCCGGCCCACCGCGTCGAGCAGGGCTGGGCGCACGTGCAGCCAGATCGTCGCCCGCACCGTGTATCCCATGCGCTCGGCGGCGAAATCGATATCGAAGTACAGCACCCCGGCCTTCTGCAATTCGGCCATGCGACGCGCGACCCTGGTTGGGCTCCAACCGGTTTCGGCGGCCAGCTGGGCGTAGGGGGCACGGCCGTCGCGGGCCAGCGCGGCGAGCATCACCTCGTCGCTCGCCGACAGTTCGACCGGCGCGTCGGGGCCGGTGTCGTCGCGGGGCGCGCGCCGAGGTCCCAACGCCCGCAACTGATCCGGGGTGAGCAGATGCCCGAAGCGCGGCCATTCCTCGTCCATCTCGAACCGGTGCATCATCTCGTACGCCCGCAGCCCGGTCACCTGGCTGGCCTTGGGAAGTGTGTTGAGCAGCAACCGGTCTCGCTGTTCGATGGTGCGCGGCCGGATCACACACGTCACCTCGGAACCGGTGGACAGCAGCGAAACCCAGCTCACATCGGGCAGCCGCGCCAGCGCCTCGGCCAGCCGCAGCGCCTTGTCCGGGGTGGATTGCAGGCGCAGCAACCACCGGGTGCTGCCGAGCGGCACCGCGTTGACCATGCCGCAGATGTGCAGCATGCCGCGCTGCCGCAACGACCGATAGCGCCGGGCGACGGTCTGTTCGGAGACGCCCAGGATCGATCCGAGCCGGGCGAAGGCGATGCGCGGGTCGGTCACCAGGGCGTGCACGATCTGTTGATCAAGTAGATCCAATACGGAGGATTCGGACTGAGTCTCGGGCATATTAGGCGGAATCCAATACCGATCGACGGATGGCTAGGTGGATATTCAAGCATGCCGCACGCTTGGCGTCGATATTCTTCACTCGATCTTGGAGGCCACCGTGCGGAAATGGCTGCCGCTGTTCGCCGCGTGTCTCGGCACGCTGATGCTGCTCATCGACGTCACGATCGTGAACGTCGCGCTGCCCGATATCGCCACCGATCTCGGCACCGGCCTGTCCGGACTGGCCTGGGTGGTCGACGGATACGCACTGGCCCTCGCGGCGCTGCTGCTCGTATTCGGTTCGCTCGCCGATAGATTCGGCGCCAAACACGTCTATTTGACGGGGCTCGCCGTATTCGCGCTCGCCTCGCTCGCCTGTGGCGTCGCCGACTCCGCGGCGATTCTCGTTGCCGCGCGGGCACTTCAGGGTATCGGCGGTGCGGCGATGTTCGCGACGACACTGTCGCTGCTGCACGCGACGTACACCGGGCGCGACCGCGGCGTCGCGTTCGGCGCGTGGGGTGCGGTGTCGGGTGCGGCCGCCGGCGTCGGCGTCGTGCTCGGCGGCGTACTCATCGACGCGCTCTCGTGGCGCTGGATCTTCTTCGTGAACCTGCCGATCGCGGCCGTGGCGATCGCCTTGTCCGCCATCGTTTTCCGGCCGTCCGCCCGACGGCGGGACCGGCCGGTGGACCTGGCGGGCATGCTCACCTTCGCGGTATTCGCCACCGCGGTGACCTTCGGCATCATCCGCGGCGGTGAACACGGCTGGGCCGACGGCATCGCACTCGCCGGGTTGGGCATCGGCGCGGCCGCCATCGTGCTGTTCGTGATCGTCGAATCCCGTTCCGCCACACCGATGTTCCCGCTTTCGCTGCTGCGCAATCGGGAGTTCACGGCCACCCTGCTCGCCGCGGCGGGCATGAACTTCGCCGCCTTCGCGTGCAGTCCGCTGGTATCGCTCTGGTTGCAGCAGCCGCTGCGGCTCAGCGCGCTGCATGCCGGGCTGTCGATGCTTCCGATGGCCGCGACATCGTTCCTGGTGTCCGGCGTATTCGGCAGGTTGCTGCACGATGTCGGCCCGAAGTGGACGATCGGCGGCGGGTTGGTCGTGACGAGCGCGGGAACCGGCCTGTTGACCGTTATCGACGGCGAATCATCCTGGACCGCACTGATTCTCGGTTATGTGGTGACCGGGATCGGGATCGGCGTCATCGCGCCGTCGCTGGTGGCGGTCGGCATGGCCGCGGTGGCGCCGCAGCAGAGCGGTATGGCGGCGGGCGCGGTGAACACCGCACGCCAGCTCGGGCTCGCGCTCGGTGTCGCGGTGCTCGGGACGGTGTTCCGCGAGGTCGCCGGTGCGGAGCACCCGACGGTGCGCTCCGACTTCGCGGCCGGGCTCGACTGGGCGGTCGCGGTGGCCGCCGCGGTGGGTATTGCGCTGGGGCTCATCGCATTCGGGCTGTTCTCCCGGAAACCCGCACCGGAAATGGATACCGCGCCGGACGAAGTCCTCGTCGGCTGAGCCGGATCCGGCGATGGCACCACCCCGCAATGGTGCCATCGCCGTTGCGCGCCAAGCGATTACTGCTGCGGCAGTACCGCATCCGCCTCGTCCGGGCCGCGCGATCCGAAGATCCGCCGATCGGCCTCGGCGATCGGCACATCGTTGATGCTGGCCTCGCGGCGCGACATCAGGCCGTCCGGTGCGAATTCCCACTGTTCGTTGCCGTAGCTGCGCCACCACCGCCCGGACTCGTCATGCCATTCGTATTGGAATCGCACTGCGATCCGGTTGCCCTCGAACGCCCACAGATCCTTACGCAGCGCGTAACCGTTCTCCTTGGCCCACTTCCTGGTCAGGAATTCGACGATCGCGGCACGGCCGGTGAAGAACTCGTCGCGGTTGCGCCACACCGAATCCGCGGTGTACGCGTCCGCGACCCGCTCGGGATCGCGGGTGTTCCAGGCGTTTTCGGCGGCACGGACCTTCGCCTTGGCCGATTCGAGGTCGAATGGGGGTCGCATGATTTCCTTTCAAGGATTGACCGGTGACAGTTCCGGCCGGGTCCAGCGCAGCGGATAGGCGTCGCGCAACTCCACCACCTCGCTGATCGTGAAGTCGATCGAGCACTGCGCGCCCGCCGTGAAAGTGTCCGGATCCCAAACCAGTTCGGCGGTTCCGGTGAGCTGTAGCGCGCCGCCGGACCAGTCCGGGATCAGCAGTCCGCAGCGCGGATCGTCGGCGATATTGCCCAACGTCATGAACATCGAGTTGCCCCGGTAGTCCGGCCAGCGCAGCCGGGTCGGCGAAAGCACCTGTAGGAAGCCGGGATTCCCGCCGCGGTGCGAGGCGTCGGCATTGCCTTCCGCGTCGGCGGTGGCCACGAAGAAGGTGTCGGCGGCGCCGATCGCATCCCGCTGGCGAGCGTCGAGTTCGGTGCCGCGCACCGAACTCGGCGGCTGGGCGACGGGCAGCCGGGATTCGATATCCCGGATCGATATGTATTTCGGGCAGTTCGAGTACACCTGATCGGTGACGATGCGCAGCCCATAGTCCGCGGGTTCGGCGGTGCCGTTGGCCCGCATTCGCCTGCGCCGCTGCGGTTGCAGCGCGATCATTCCGACGTGAGCCGGCCGAGTAAGGGCCGCCCGCAAGGGATCTCCCGGCACGGGCCGGGCCGCGATACCGATCGTCCCGGTGTCGACGGCGCGCACGAAACCGGGCGCGCCGGTGAGCTGACTCGCCCACATCCGGCCGTCCGCATCGGCGGCGGCGAGCACGACCAACCGCTGCTCCGCCAGGAAAAGCGCGGCGACGGGCGGGATTTCGGCCGAGATGATCCGGCCGACCCGCGTCGCCGTATCAGCCTGGCCCATGCGCCGCTGGACCGCGAGTTCACCAGGGTGGAAGGGTGACATGGCAAACCTCTTGTCGGGCCGGGCATTCGGCATGCTCTCGAAACAACAAAGCGGCGGCTCAGAAAAATCCGCATGTCGGCGCGTCGCCGCTCGGCGCGGGCGCGGCCTCGGCGCCGGCGGGCGCGTACACCTCCAGCCGGATGCCGTCCGGGTCGACGAAGAAGATGCCGCCCGACGCCGCACCCTCGCTGTGCGCGACCACACCGTCGTAGGCGAACCGCACCGACAGCTCACGCAGCGCCGACTCGATCTCGCGCACCTGGTCCATGGACTCGACCTGGAACGAAAGATGGTGCAGGCCAGGCGTTTCCGTAGCGAACCCGCCGGTGCTCTGCTGCCATAGCGTCAGCATCGGCGCGCCGCCGAAGCCGAGGAACGCGAAGCGGCGTCCGGCTTCACCGCCCGCCCGCAGTTGTTCGAAACCCAATGCCCGCCGGTAGAACTCGATCGATCGCTCGAGGTCGGACACATTGAGCCCGACATGTCCGGTGGTGAGTTGCGCGGTGGTCATGAACCCTCCCAGGGACTAACCGTTAATATTGTTTTAGTGGTTAGTACGCTAGCCGGGTGCCCACAGCCGCGTCAACCGGTAATTCAGGAATAGCTGGTTAGTCATCCGGCCGATCGGAGGAGGTCGATACCCTCAGTCATGCGCGATCCACGCCCACATCTCGGCGAACCGCTGGCACTGGACCTGTTGAACACACGGTGGATCGGTGACGGCCCGCAGGACCTGCTCACCGGCGTCGACGGCCTCACCATCTGGCTGCGCTCCACCGGACTCGACGGCCAGGCCACCGCGGACGCGCGCACCCTGGACGCGGTGCTGGCCGCACGCACCGCCATCTACGACACGGTGCGGCACGCGAACCACACCGCGCTCAACGAAATCCTCGAACGCGGCCGGATCAGGCGCACCCTCACCGACTCGGGCCCCGCCGACATCCCCGACATCCCGGATCCCGCTTGGGTACCGGCCTGGCTCGCCGCCGACAGCCTGCTACAGCTGCTCGCCACCGCGCCGGGCCGCATCCGCCAGTGCGCCCACCCCGAGTGCGTCCTGTTCTTCTACGACACCTCGAAGAACGGCACCCGGCGCTGGCATTCGATGGCGACCTGCGGCAACCGCACCAAGGCGGCCAGGCACTACGCCAAAAAGCCGGAGGCTCAGAACAATTCGTCGAGCAACCGGTAGTACTCCAGCCGCCGCTCGTCCGGCTCGGCCAAACCGTATGCCGCGAAGAACCTTTCGACCTCGCCCGCACCGAAATCGTCGCGCAGGTCTCGCACGGCCAGCGCCAGATCACGGTAGCGATCGGCGACGCCGAGCGTGCCGACGTCGATCACAATGCCGCCGAGGAGCACATTCGATGGCGTGTAATCACCGTGCGCGACAACGAGTTCCCGTTCCGCCGGGCGCTCGTCGCGCAACCGCGCCAGAATCTGTTCGGGTGCGAGGCCATGGTGGTCGAAGTCGTAGTCCGCGGGATCCACCGATCCGGCCGCCACTCGCTCGGCCGCCCGCGCCAGCACGGTATCCAGCCGCCCGTCGAACGGGCAGGTCTCGATCGGCAACCGGTGCAGCCCGCGCAGCGTCTCTCCCAGCAGCGCGCCGGGAGCCGGATGCCGCGCCAGGCTCGGCGCCCCGGCATCGGCGAGCACCAATACGTCCCGCTCGAAGACCACCACCTCGGGCAGCGCGATCCCCTGCCCAGCCAGCCAGTGCAACCGGGCATGCTCATCGATAGCATGCGGACCGCGCTTGACCCAGTACCGCCCGTCGACGAGGACGACCCCGCCGCTCATACCCTCATGCGCGGTGGAAACTGTCGGCGCCGCGCCGAGCACCTCGGCCACCGCCCGCGGCAGCCCGGTGGTATCCATCCGCGAAATCCCTCGACTACCAGCGATTTCGCGGTACGTCGAATTCCGAGCACAACGCCCGCCAGACCTCGCGCGGATCGACCCCGGCCTCGATGGCGGCCGATCCCGTCCGCCCGCCGAGCGCGGGGATCACGTGGTCGGCCAGCAGCGCGTCGCCGCGGGCCACACCGAATTCGGTATGCAACAGCTCCTGGAATTCCGTCAACCGCACCGTGCCCAAGATACAGGCCTGTGTTCGAAGTCCGGCCGGACGCATCCGCGGTCCAGTTCGTCGCCTGGCAGGTTGACGAGTCGGCCCCGATGGACCCCTCGCCAATCCTCATCAGGCGGAGAAGGAGCCCTCATCAGGCGGAGAAGGGGCCGATATCGGGGTTGTATCGGCGACGACAAAGCGGCCAGGCGGCGAGCTGGGCCGCCGGATGGGACTTCCTACGGCATGCGTACGGTGTCGAGCACCTCATGACAGATCCGGATCGGGTCGGCGACGTCCGTAGCGCCCGCCGCGGCCCGGCGCGCGGCGGTCGTGAAGCCGGGTTCCGCGAGCACGCGCTCGACGGCGGCACGCAGCGCTTCGGTGGTCAACGGCCGAACGAGTAGCGAACTACCTTGTCGCACAGCGCGGTTGGCCAACTCCCACTGATCGCCGCCGCCCGGAACGGTGACGATCGGCACACCGGCCGACAGCGATTTGGCGAGCAGACCGTGCCCACCGCCGCCGATCACCACGGCGGCCTGCCGGAGCAGTTCGTCCTGCCGTCCCAAACCCGCTGTGGCCCAGGACGGTAGGTCGGTGGGTGGCGTGTCGAGCGTGGAAACGGCCACTCGCACACCGGTTCCGGCCAGTGCCCGCAGCACCGTCTCGACCATGCCCGCGACACCCGTGTGCGCCGTGGACGGGGCCACCATCACCAGCGGACCGTCGCCCGGCGGCGCGGGCAGGACGGCCTCGGTCGGCTCCCAGAACAGCGGGCCGATCACGTGCGCGCGCTCCGGCCAATCCGGGCGCGGGACCTCCAGCGCGGGCAAGGTGGCCACCAGTCGGGCGGCCGGGCCGGGATCCGTTGCCGGCAGGCCGATTCCGCGACGCGCCTGCGCGCGCTGCTGTTCACCGCGGCGCACCGCGCGGGCGCTGAGCGCGCGCAGCAGCCGGTCGCGCAGCCGACCGCGCACACCGACACCCGCCGCAAGCCCACTTCCGATGGGCGGCAACGCCTTCGACGGCAGGTACAGCGGATGCGGGGACAGTTCGACCCACGGCACGCCGAGCCGTTCGGCGGCCATGCCACCGCCCGCGGTCAGCACATCGGAGACCACGAGTTCCGGCAGCATGGCGCCGAGATCGGGCAGGATCTCGGTCGAAATATGCGCCGCCCGTTCGTGAATGCGTCGGCCCGCGTCGGCGTCGTCCTCGTTCGGGCGCGGCGCCAAACCCTTCAGCCTGCGCACCGCGATGCCCGCCGCCTTGGCCTGAGCGAACCAGCGCGGACCGGTGAACAGCACCGGTTCGTCGCCCGCGGCCAGGAAGCGCAGGCACAGCGCGATCGCGGGGAAGGCGTGCCCGGGATCGGGACCCGCGACGACGGCTACTCGCATCCGCTTAGCGTGCCACACCCGTTGTCGGCACGATCGGACCGCTACGCCGAGACTTCACCCGCATTTCACCTACACCGTCTACGGTCTAGACCAATGCATGCCGAGCTGGGAGTACCGATGCGGATATCCACCATCGACGAATTGTTCGCCCTGCTGGCCGACTGCGCCGACACCTGGGATATGCCCGACCGCAGCGGCGACCCCGTCGACATCCTCGACCACGATCTGCAATGCGCCGAACTGCTGCGGCAATGGCATCCCGACGATGCGGAGCTTCAGGTCGCCGGGTTGGTCCACGATATCGGGCACAAGCTGGCGCCGGGCGACGATGCGGGACACGGCCGCAACGGCGCCGCGGCCGTGCACGCGCTGCTCGGCGCACGGGTGGCGCGACTTGTCGAATTGCACGTCGTCGCAAAGCGATACCTCGCCGCCACCGACATCGCGCACACCCTCTCCCCGTCCAGCCGGCGCACACTGATCGCACAGGGCGGCCCGATGGATCCGGTCGAGGCCGAAAAGTTCCGCGCCGACCCGGATTTCGCGGCCGCCGTCGCCCTGCGCCGCGCCGACGACGCGGGCAAGGCGGTCGGACTGGCCGTCACGCCGCTGGAATCGTGGCGCCCGGTCGTCGAACGCGTTGCGGCGCAGGCGATTCAGCCCGCGAAGTAATACAGCTCGAAGCCGACGGCGCGCTCGGCCGGGAAACCATCGATCGGGGCGGTCGATCGATCGACGATGGCGCGCACCTGATCCGCGACCGGTTCCGGGCTCAGCACCTCGAGGTAGCGGCGATGCTCGGACAGCGATTCGATTGCCTTGCCGACGGTTTCGGTGACATCCACCGCATGCGTCACCGTCGGGCTGGCCACCGCCGCCCAGCGCACCGACCACGGCGCGAGATCCGCGAGCTCCGGGAAGATCCACTCGTTGCCCGCATCCGAAATGGCGTCGAGCCCGGCCCGGCCGACAGCGCGATGATCGGCGCTGTTCGCGTAACCCTGCCGCCAGGTATCGCCGAAGTTGGCCAGCACCACCAGTTCCGGCCGATGCCGCCGGATCGCCCGCGCCAGATCGCGCCGCAGCTCCAAACTTTCCTGCACCCGGCCATCGGGATAGCCGAGGAACTCCACCTTGTCCACGCCGACCGCCTTGGCCGACGCGATCTCCTCCGCCTCACGCAGCGGACCCGATTCGGCGGGCGGCAGTCCGGCGATACCCGCCTCACCGCTGGTCACCAGCACATAGCGGACATCCTTGCCCTGCCCGGTCCAGCGCGCCACCGCGGCCGCCGGACCGTATTCGATGTCATCGGGATGCGCGACGATGACCAGCGCGCGCTCCCAGTCCTCCGGAATCTGTTCCACGGAACGATATTCAACCCAATACGAGGAAGGCCGCGCGCTCGCGGGCAGAGCGAGCGCGCGGCCTCATACGCACACCGACGGCGGATGATTCCCGGCACCCGCCACCCGGCGCTAAAGCTTGCTGATCGTGTTGTTGTTCGAGCCCGACACCGCCTTGTACAGCAGGTACAGCCCGAAGACGATGGCGCTGATCACCAGAATCGGGAACAGTCCCTTGATCAGCGCACCCAGAATGGCCAGCGCGATCCAGACGACCGCGACGATACCGATGATCTTCCACAACATTTCGTGCCTCCGAAGGCTTGCTCCGACAACCGCCGCCGTGGCGATCCGACTACTCCATGCTGGCAGGCCTAAGCCGAGAAATCACCAGGTGAGAGCCGATATCCGGGTGGAAATCAGGGTTGTCCCTGAGGTGGGGACGACGCCCTCGTCAGGGGCTCGGACCTACGCGGAAACCAGCGAAAATTCCAACTTTGTTCCAACTTTCGCTGGTGCGAGGTCTTCGAGGACGTCCGCGTTGTCCACTGCCTGTCGGATGTATCCGTCCGGGTCGATGTAGTGACGCTTCGCGACGCTACTCCCCTCCGAGTGCCCCAACTGTGCACTCGCGCGTGCTGGATCGGCCGTCTTACCGGTGATGTGAGTAGCAACGGTGTCTCGGAAGTTGCCGAGCGTCACCCATTCGAGTGAGGTGTCCGCCCGTACGGCACTGAGCGCGCTTTCCGCAGTGCCCGGCGCAACCATGTTGCCATTTGAGGACAGGAACACCGGTAGATCGTCGGACTTGGGTTCGGTAACGCGCTTCCAGGCTCTTAGCTCATCGGTCAGCCACTTCGGCGCGGTCACGTAGTACCCGGGTCCGCGCTTTCGCCTCAGCTGCCTGAATGCCTTACCTCGACCCTTCGGCTTGATGACCGTCGCATACACGTGAATGACCGCGTTCTCGACGGTCTCATCGTCGAGTCCTTCAATGTCGCGCCAGATAAGACCGAAGCCCTCACCAGGCCGGATGCCGGTGCCCAGCAGCGTCAGGCATAAGGGTCGGAAGTACTTCGCGCGCTTCAGCCGTTTCGGGATGAGGTCGAAGAACTCCGCACGTTCATTTGCGGTGAGTGCCCGCTGGTTTCCCTTGCCTGCCGGGGGTTTCGGCACCGGAGTCATCGGGCTGTAGTCGAATAACCCTGCAAGCGTGAGGATTTGGAACACTCCACGCAGGATCACGTAGTGGGTGACGGCAACCCCTGGATAGCACTCCGCAACGTCATCCAGGTAGTCGGCCAGGAATGCCGGCTTGCCGACTTCGCCAATCGTGAGGTCCCCCAACTCCTCATCAAGTTTGATGGCGTTGGGATCAGCCCGCGGTCCATCCGCCTTGAAAATCGCCCGCAGGTAGGAGTCGCACGTCTGTTGCGTTATCTTGCCAGCAACGACCCTTCTCCGCTCATGCTCCGCGTAGTAGGCGAAAACGACGCTCATCTTGTCGGTCAGTTCGAACTGGCGCCGCCGCGGCTTCGTGCGAACACTGCCCTTCCTGCGATTCGCCTCGAAGTTGGCCTCCCAGTCTTCGAGGCATTCCTTTCGGGTCGCGCCCGAGCCGCTGGAGCGGACGTACCGGCCGCTGAAGGCGCGATGCCGGACTCGGTCCAAACGCCATATGCCGTCAGATCCTTTGGTAGGGCTGAGCTTGTCTTTCGACGGACGCGCACCAGGCTCCATCCTGATCTGCGGCACTGACTCACCCCTTCCGCTAGCTCTCGGCACGCGGCAAGCGGTGCGTTAACCAAGCGCCGCGATGGACATGGCGAATCTCCTTGAGGTGACATAACAGTCGCAAGGGCGCGATAGTTAGCTATATGGTCGCTGTACGGTGACCAACCGTCAGCGGACGCCGAGCTGTGAACCTCAACGACGCGAACCAGCCGCCCTCAGCTGACATAACGGGCTTCCACCCATGCCTCCAGATCCGACAGCCGATACCGTGGCCTGCCACCGACCCGAGCAAACCTCGGCCCCACACCGCTACATGCCCAGTTCGCCAAGGTCTTCTTCTCCAACCCCAAATACTTCGCCGCGCTCTCCCGCGTCAGCCAAGGATCGTCATTGATCATGACCAGCTCCGATTGCATTGCTTCCGCCCACTTACCTGCACGGATGCCAGCACGTGAACGCGCCGGGCGATGTGCACCCCAAGTGCTCAAGATCGAGTATAGACTAATATTAGCTCTAATATATCACCAAGGCGGGCGGCGTTGCACCAAATCGGGAGCCCTGCCACTGCAGCGCCAGCTGCGGCAGGGCCGATTTCAGCTTCCGCTGCAACCATCGACCGTCGCCTAGCAGGCGCTCGGAAAATAGTTGCAGTTCGAGGGGAGAAGGCTGACCAAGCCGGGATGCTTAAGGCCTGCGCGGCCGACCACCACCGGCACCGCGGCCAGGACGGTTCGCCTCGAACTTCTCGATTGTCTCGACGAGCCAGACCGGTGAACGCCCGAATCGATTGTCAGGCGGTGGTAGATCACCCGGACGGGGTGATCCCTCACGACGGCGCCGCTCGGCACGCTGGTGAAGGGTGCGAGTCGAGTCTTCCGTCCACCCGAACCGCTGTGCGACGGCAGCCACGTCCAGAAACGTAGTTCCACTCACACAAACATCGTACGGCCGTACACGTGTCACCGCCTCCGGTGATCGGCCTAGATGCCAAGGCGTCCAAAGCCCTATCAGTCCATCTACCTGGATATTTACATCAGGTACCCCGTTGATATTAGAGCTAATACGAGTAAAATAGTTCGTGTAAGGCAAACCAAGTTTTGAGAGGAGTTCAGACCATGCCCCACAACCTCGACGTCACGAATGGCATTGCCGCATTTGCAGATTCACGAACAGACGCATGGCACCAACTCGGCCAGCAGGTAGGCCACGCGATGACAGCAGCGGAAGCGCTACGCGAGGCCCATCTCGCCGGGTGGAACGTGCGCAAGATGCCGCTGCAGATTCCGGCGCAACCACTGCCGGATGCCAGCGGCCAGACAGTTCCTTACCCAATCCCGGTCGTCGGCAAATTCGCCACCGTGAGAAACAATCCGATCACGGGTGGACTCGATTGTCTCGGTGTGGTCGGTGCCGGATATCAGCCTGTGCAGAACGAAGCCAGTTGCGAATTGCTCGATGCGTTGGTCGATGAGTCCGGGGCCCATTTCGAGACCGCCGGAGCTCTCTACGGCGGCCGAGAAACGTTCGTCACGATGAAACTGCCGATGACAATGAACTTCCAAGCTGTAGACGGATCTCGCGACACGACCGAGTTCTATTTGGCCGCACTGAATTCGCACGACGGGACATCAGCGTTTCGGCTCCTGATCACACCGATTCGTATCGTGTGCGCCAACACCCAGACCGCCGCCCTGCAACACGCAAAGGCGTCGTTCTCGATTCGGCACACCGCCGGGGCGACGAATTCGATTGCGGAAGCCCGAGAAGCGTTGGGTTTGACATTCGCCTACGTCGAGGAGTTCGAGCGGGAAGCCGCACGGCTCTACGCCCAGGACATGACGGCTACCGAGGTGCACGCCTTCGCCGACCAGCTCATGGCAGTCGAAAAGGCCGAAACGGAGCGGACCGCTGAGAACCGCCGCATTCACGCGAACAACATCACGCGCCTCTTCGTCATGTCTCCCACGGTGACTCCTCTCGGTAGTACGAAGTGGGCCACCTACAACGCCGTCACCGAGTACGCCGACCACTTCATGGAGGTCCGCAAGGGCGTCGGCAATCCGGCCGACGCCCGAGCCTTGCGAACCCTCACGTCCGACACCGTTCGAGACCTGAAGCTCAACGCATTTCACCTGCTGCAGACCGTCTGATCGAAGGCCATGATCTCAACCCACCTGCAGGGGCACCGGGCAGCTGGTACCTGCCCGGTGCCGCTCTGAACCATATCTGAGAGGCAACGATGACAAGCAAGGATTCCCCCACGGTCGAACCGTCCGCCGGTGTGCTCGAGCACTTGGACCCTCATACCGTCGTTATCGACGAAAACGTACGGTCCCACGTGAGCCTGGACGCCGAATTCGTCGCAAGCGTCGCCGATGGCGTCCTTCAGCCCGTGACGGCCGTCCGGCGGGCAGATGGCACGGTCGCCGTCCAAGATGGCCAGCGCCGCGTGCTTGCCGCCCGGCAAGCCGGATTGGCGGTGATTCCCGTGTATGTTCGGCCTACCGTCGAGACCGACGATAAGGCGCGAGCACTGGATAGAATCACCCATCAGTTGGTCAGCAACGAGCACCGAGCGAATCTGACTGGCGCAGAACGAGTTACCGCACTCGCACAGATGCTCGACCTCGGCTTGTCGGCTACTGCGGTCTCGAAGAAAGTCCACATCAAGCGGGCGGAAGTCCGCGCCGCAGGTATCGTCGCCAAGGCCGAATCAGCCCGTGCCGCTGTGGATTCCGGTGCGCTGACGCTGGCGCAGGGTGAGGTATTGGCCGAGTTCGAAGACTCGCCGGATGTTGTGGCTCGTCTCCTGACAGCCGCCGAGTCGGGCAGGTTCGATCACGTTGCCGCTCAAGTACGCAGGGAGCAGGAGCAGCGTCGCCGTGCCGAGGAAGCCGCCGCTTCATACACAGAGTTGGGCCACCCGATCCTCGCGGAGGAACCCGACCCCTACGCGGCCGACCCTGTTCGGCTCACCTGGCTACGGAGGCCGGACGGCGGCGAGGTCACGTTGGAGATGGTGTCCGCCAACCCGGCTGCTTGGGCGGTGTACATGGTGTATGAGGAGAACGGTAGTTGCATCGTCACCGCTACCGGCGAGGAGATCGACCCCGACACCGTCGACTGGGACACCGAAGGCGATCCGTCCGCCGAGCCCGATGGAGGGATGCGGCACGCGGATACGGTTGAACTACAGCCCGCATGGACTCCTGCCTTCTACTGCGTCGATCTGGACGCCGCCGGGGTGGTCGACCGCCGCCAGCACCATGCCAATGAGCCAGCGGATCACGATGAAAACGAGAGCCACGTAGCCGCCCAGCAGGAGGCCGAGAAAGCAGCCCAGCGCCGGAACGTCCGCGTGCTCAACACATTTGGCCGTGCCGCGACCGACACGCGTCGGGAGTGGGTGCGTCAACAACTCGCGCGACGAACCCCGCCGAAAAGTGCCGCCGCATTCACCGCGAACATGATCGCTCTCGATAATTCGCTGTTGTCGGACTTCCATGCTCCGGACGGCGCGGCCGACCTACTTGGCATCAATGCCGCCGGATTCCGCGATAGCGTGCAGCAACTCCTCGTCGGCGCGTCCGAACAACGCGCACAAGTGATCGTGCTCGGTCTGGTGCTCGGCGCGCTGGAGGAACGGACCGGACCGGATGCATGGCGCGGCACGCATCGGCGTGGCGTGCCGGAGTACCTCCGGTATCTGCGCGATATCGGGTATCCGCTCTCAGAGATCGAGGAAGTCATCACCGGCGACCGCACGGCCGAGGAAGTGCTGACGGCCGCCGCGAACGAGCCGCTCTCCGCCGACTGATCCGGGTATCCGCCAAGGTGCGCCACATTGTGGCGCACCTTGGCGCGCGAACGGCGCGAGGCGGTTTCGACCATGTCCGGCACCCCGTCCGGTCGAGCCAACCGGTGCGCCGATACCAAGCCAGTCCGGTCATGGTTCCAGGTTCGACGTACACCACCAGTGTCGAAGGCCGCACTATTCGTTCGCTTCAACTCTGTTGTTCGCCATGCGATGGCGCTCGGACTTCGCCAAGTGCGCCACCCGTCGCGCCGGTATTCCGAGCCGGTCGCCAATCACATCCACTGGCACACCACGCGCGCGAAGGCGACTTATGCACCGCGCCAACCTGTCTCGTGCAGCCGTCTCCGCTTCGATGCACTTCCGGGCCGCCGCGAATTCGCGCGATATCCACTCCCGTTCCCGCGAGGCCGCCAGCTCCGCGCGGGCCGCCGCCCTGCGCTCACTTCGCGTGCGAATTGCGCTGGCGCGTTTATATTGCCGATCCTCCACGTCTCGCCACCTCCGTACCTTCCTTCCCACCCTCTTCCCGCCTTCCCCCCGTCGCCCTCTTTCGCCCCCCTATCCCGCTGCTCACTCCTCCACCCGCCCCCTCGCCTCCATCCCCACAGACCTCTTGGATTCAGGATTGAAGATCTATAACTAGCTCTCATATTAGATACACTGAGCTATGACCGCGACCATGCACAAGATCACCGCTGGTGACGGGTACACCTATCTCACCAAGCAGGTCGCGGCGATGGATGCGACCGACTTGGGACGATCTTCACTCGCCTCCTACTACTCCGCCCGCGGTGAACACCCCGGCTTTTGGGCAGGCTCCGGACTCCCCGCGGTGGACCTACCGGCCGGATCCATAGTGACCGAACAACAGATGCGGGCTCTGTTCGGAGAGGGACGGCATCCGAACGCATCAGCAATCGAGGCGCAAGCCATCGAGCGCGAGATCGCCGCAGGTGCCAAGGCGAAGGACGCGAAGCGAGCAGCGGAGCACGCAAGCCGCCTCGGGATGCCGTTCAAGATCTACACAGCCGCAAGCGAATTCCGCATCGAGCTGGCAAAGCGTTTCAGCGAGTTCAACCTCGCTCGGGGCCACTCGTGGAACACCGCGATTCCACCGAGCGAGCGGGCCCGGATGCGCACCGAGCTCGCGCTCGAGATGTTCACTATCTCCTTCGGCCGGGCACCGCTGAACGGTACGGAATTGTCCTCCTGGGTAGCCGAAAACTCGCGAGCGAAGACGACCGCGGTCGCGGGCTACGACTTCTGTTTCAGCCCAGTCAAATCATTCTCGACATTGTGGGCCGTGGCTCCCGTCGAGCTGAAACGTCAACTAGAGCAAGCACATCGGCTTGCCGTGACGGGCGCCCTCGCCATGCTCGAACGCGAGGCGACGTACACCAGCATCGGCCGCAACGGCATCGCGACTCTCGACGTCATCGGGACTATCGCCACGTGCTTCGAGCACCGAGACTCTCGCGCCGGCGATCCGGACCTCCACACCCACGCGGTGCTGTCTGCCAAGGTCCGAACGCTCGACGGTCGCTGGCGCGCGCTGGATGGATGCCCGATCCACCGCTGGGTGGTCGCCGCCTCGGAAACCTACAACACCCTCCTCGAAGCCTGGTCACGTGAACTCGCCGGACTCGAATACGCGGAAGCGGAACCCGCTCGCGAAGGCAAACGACCCATCCGGGAAGTGATCGGCGTCAACCGGCGACTATGCGAATTCTGGTCCTCCAGGGACAAACTCATCGACAACCGTCGTGGCCAGCTCGCACGCGGATTCCAACGCCTCCACGGCCGCGAACCAACTCCTGTTGAAGCCCTCAAGCTAAACCAGCAGGCGAACCTGGAGACCCGCCAAGCCAAACACGAGCCACGCACAGAACACGACCAACGCGCCGCATGGCGCTCCGACGCCGAAGCCGTTCTCGGCGGCCCGGCCGGGATCGCCGAGATGATCACAGCCGCAACGCATCCCGACGTTCCGCCCGCACCGAACTTCGACAGCGTGGCGTGGGTTGGCGCAACAGCGGATCGGATCCTCACCACGGTCGCCGCCACCCGCGCCACCTGGCAGCGCCATCACATCGTGGCCGAAGCCCAGCGGCAGACTCGCGCGGCGCGGGTGAGCCAATCCGCGCTCGACTCCGTCGTCGAGAGGCTCGTCACCGCCGCGCTACATCCGCTGCGCGCCATGCCACTCGGGCGGACCGATCCGGTCTCACGAGCCGGTCCCGAGCCAGTCCAGCGACTCGATGGTTCCTCAATCTACGAAAAGCCCGGAACCCGGCTCTATACCTCAACCGCCGTCCTCGCCGCCGAACGTCGGCTGCTGGCCGCCGCCGAGCTCGTCGATGCCAGAACCACCGACTCCTCATCGGTGGCGATAGCGCTCCTCGAATACGAGGCCAACAACCGCGGGCGCGGGCTGAACCCTGGTCAGCAGGCTCTCGTCCGGGAAATGGCGACCGGCCCTCGTCGAATCACCCTCGCACTCGCCCCCGCCGGTACGGGCAAGACCACCGCAATGCGAGTCCTCACCCGCGCTTGGCAACTCGACGGCGGCACAGTCCTCGGCCTGGCGCCCACCGGACAAGCGGCCGGTGTACTACGCGAGGACATCGAAACCACGACGACCACCATCGACGCACTGGTTACCGCACTTCGCCCGAATCCCAACGGCTTTCGACGTCCTGACTGGGTGGACACGGTCGACGCCAGCACTTTGGTCATCATCGACGAAGCCGCCAAGACCGGCACACTCCTGCTCGACCAAGCTGTTTCGTGGCTGCTCTCGCGCGGCGCGAAGATCGCGATGATAGGCGACGACCATCAACTCGCATCGGTTGCCGCAGGTGGGATCGTCCGAGATCTCGCGCACGCCACCAACGCGCTCAGCCTGAACCGAATCGTTCGGTTCTCCAACCCCTCCGAAGGTCCTGCGTCACTCGCTGTCCGCTCCGGAGATCCGGCGAGCCTCGGCTTCTACCTCGACAACCGACGCATCCATGTCGGCGACCTGGCCGCAATGGAGGAGAACGCCTACCAAGCGTGGCGAGCCGACACCGCCGCCGGTCTCGACTCGGTGATGCTCGCCCCGATAAACAACATCGTCGACGCCCTCAACGCCCGCGCACACGCCGATCGACTAGCCGAACTCGCCTCGGAGACCGCACTCGGCAACACCGTCGTCTGCTCCGACGGACTCGAAGCAGCCGCGGGCGACATCATTTGCACTCGTCGAAACGAACGCCGACTCGCCTTCACAGCCACCGATCATGTCCGTAACGGCTACCGCTGGATCATCCAGCATGTCCGCGACGACGGCAGCCTCGACGTCACCCACATCGGCACCAAACGGCACATCCACCTGCCCGCGGATTACGTCCGCGCCGACGTCACCCTCGGCTACGCCACCACAGCCGATGCGGCCCAAGGGATTACAGTCCACACCTGCCACGCCGTCGGCATCGACACCCTCACCCGAGCACAGCTCTACGTCATGCTCAGCCGCGGCAGCCTCGCCAACCACCTATATCAAGCCACAGCATTGCCGGGCGACGAGAACTCCGTCGTCACCGATCGCGCAACGCATCCCGACACCATCGCCGACCACTGGCAGCGCATCCTCGCGAACGAAGGAATCGACAAGTCCGCCACCACTGTGGGCCGTGAACTCGCAGATCCGATGCTCCGGCTCGGTGTCGCCGCTGAGGCCTACCACGACGCAATCGGCCGCGCCGCAGAACATCTCGCCGGGCCCGACGTGCTCGCTGCCATCGATACCGGCGCCGATCGCATCCACCCCGGACTGGCCGATGCTCCGGCATGGTCTGTCCTGCGGCGTCACCTCGCCATCCTGCACATCGAGGGCAACGATCCGCTGACCGCACTCCAGCAGGCAGCCGATCAGCGCGAACTCGATACGGCCAACGACCCTGCCGCCGTACTGGATTGGCGGCTGGATCCCACCGGACACCACCACGCCGACGGTGATCGGCCACTCCCCTGGCTGCCCACGTTGCCTAACCCACTCACCGAACATTCCGAGTGGGGGCCGTATCTCATAGCCTTGCGACGCTTCGTCACCGACCTGGCCAGCCAGGTCCGCAACAACGTTGCCAGAGCCCCATCAGCCGCTCAGTGGGCATGTCCCATCGCCGCCGACCGCGACCTCCTGACCGATCTCACGGTCTGGCGCTCCGCCCGCCGCATTCCCGACACCGACGAACGTCTCACAGGCCCAACCGAATTCGCAGTCGCTCCACGCCGATATCAACAGGAACTCGACGATCGGGTGGCCGCACTGCTGGGTGATCTCACCGCGCCGGTCAACCAATGGGCGCCGCTGGCGCGCCGGATCGATCCACGCCTTCCCGACGATCCGTACTGGCCGGTGCTCGCCAACCATCTCCATGTCGCTGACGAAACCGGCATCGACATCGAGGACCAACTCATCACTGCCGCAGCCGAAAGACCGCTGCCATCACAAGAACCAGCTGCTGCGCTGTGGTGGCGCATCGCACCCGATATTCCCGAAACCGGCTTCCCACCAACAGCCTCCAACCCTTCGCGCGGTCCACTGGATCCGTCGGGACCGACCGACGCAGCCATCCCCGCCGACGCTCCGCCATCGCGACCTCCTCAAGCCGGTTCCGCTGCCAGGGGGCAGCCCACCGGCACTCCCTCACGCCCGTCCGGCCCGCGGACTACGCCTGCGCGGCGGCATTCTGAAAAACGAGAGGAAGACCCAAAAATGGACATCAACCGTTCGTGGGACAAAATCACCGAAGCCCTCAATCGCGTCTCCGGCCCCGGCAAGACCACCGGCGACTGGGTTCGGTATCTCTGCCCAGTCCACGAAGCCGACGGCCGCCACCACACCCCGTCGCTCGGCGTCACCTACAACCAGCAGAAGCAGAAAACCGTCATCCGCTGTTTTGCTGGCTGCTCCGACGAGGCTGTGCTCGAACGGCTCGACCTACATGTCCGGGATCTCTTCGACCGCCCGCCGGAGCACGAAAACCCCCATCGGACAAGAACTTCGCGCCGTCCGGCTCTGACACCTTCATTGATCGACAGAGCCCTCTTCGCGGCCGGGCTGCCGCTCACCAGGCACAAGCCCGACCTCGGTCGGGTGTCGGGCCCCTCCTCACCAGTAGCGACTTACATCTACGAGTGGCCGGACGGACGCCCCGAGGGCAAGGTCACCCGCGTCCACACACCACACAAACATGGTCGCGAAAAGAGCTTCTGGCAAGAGCGTATGACCGAAACTGGCTGGCAGAAAGGCGGTTTCGCGCACGTCCCGTTCCGACTACCTGCCATTGCCGACGCTGTGCGCCATGGCGAGGACATCTACATCTGCGAAGGCGAGGAAGACGTCCTCACAGCCAACCGCGTCGGCCTGACCGCCACCACCAACGCCGGAGGTGCACTCAACTGGCAACCCGACCACGCCGAATGGCTCCGTGGAGCCCACCGCGTCTGGATCGTCGCCGACCGAGACGCACCCGGCTATCGGCACGCTGCCGATGTCGCCGAGACCCTGCAAGGACTTGTGGACGAGATCCGTATCGTCCAAGCCCGCGACGGCAAAGACCTGACCGACCATTTCAACGCCGGACACTTCATCGACGAGTTGGAACCCGTGCCCCTACTCGATGATCACTACCGGTCGCCGCTCACCGAGAACGAAGCCATCACCTCGCCATCAGCGTCACAGTCAGAGCCGCACACTTCCAGTCCACCCGTTCCTCAATCAACAGCTGATCTTCTGCGCTCGACCGAACTCAGCGACCATCACACTGCCGTACTGAACCGCAACGCCTGTCGCCAAACAGGTGACGCTGAAATGGGCTGCTACACAGGCCAATCCGACGGTCCAGACGTAGGGTTGTGATTCCGCGACCAGCCGTCGGGACGGCTGGCCGTCGCCTTACACCATTCTGCTCGACTCGACCGCCACCGACGGCATCGACTCCCTCGCCCGCCCCAACCGGCCGGAACGATAGCCGCTGTGGCAGCTTTCGTGACCGCCACCTTAATTGGAGTAATCAGATCGGAAGCGTGCACTGAGATCAGGGACCCGCCGGTCCACAGTCGAGCCCGTCGGCGGGCACCGCCAATTCGGTGAGATAGCGCAGGACGGGTGCGTCGACGCAGGCCGACCCGCTGATCAGGAAGACACCGTGCTGTTTGCCCTGATAGGTGACGAGCGGGCCGCCAAGCTGGCGAGCGAGTTTCCGATTTCCGTCGTACGCGGAGGCCGGATCGCCGGTGGCGGCGACGACGACGATCGGCGGCACACCGTCGGTCGAAAAGGTGTGCGGTGTGCTGGTCGGCGGCACGGGCCAGAAAGCACACTTGTCGATCGGGGCCTGCCCGGCGAATCCGCCATCGTCGAGGAACGGCGCGGCGGCGAATATCCTTCGCTGCAGATCCGCCGCCCCGGCGCGGTCGGTGATACGCGGACCGTCCATACACAAGACGGCGTTCTGCAAGGTGGTGTCGAGAAATCCGTCGACATTCTCGGTGGCCCCGCGCAGGATGTCCCCGCGACCTGATCGCAGTTCGCGAAGCCCGCTCAAGATAGTCGACCACCCTGACGGGCTGTAGAGTTCGGCGACGATGGCGGTGATCGCGTCATTGTAGGTCAGTACCCGCTGTCCGGCCGGAAAAGGTTGGGCGATAAGCGGATTCACCAATTCACGGAAGGCCGCCACTGCGCGGCTTGGATCAGTGCCAACGGGGCAATCGGGACTCTTGGCGCAATCACTCGCATAGACGTCGAATGCCTGCTGCAGGCTCGCGGAGAACGACACCTGATCGACCACTGGCCCGTCCAACGGTGTGCCGCTGTCGAAAACCATGGCGCGAACCCTGCTCGGAAAAGCCTCGGCATAAGCAGATCCGAGCCTGCTGCCGTACGAATACCCGAGGTAGGTCAGCTTGTCATCGCCCAATACCGCGCGAATGACGTCCAAATCCCTCGCGACCTCGCGCGTGCCGACCTGGCCGAGCAGTTCGCGCCCCGATCGCTCGACGCATTTGGCCACGTAGTCACGACTCTTTCGCTCCGCCGCAGCGACTCCGGTCGGAGACCAATCGGTTTGGTAGTCGTCCGGGCGCATCGCGTTTTCCGATGATGTCAGGCATTGGACCTTCGGCGTCGACGCACCAGAGCCGCGGACGTCGAACCCGATAACGTCGAATCGATCGCCGAGCGCCGTCTTGCCGAGGGATGCCTGGAGCAGCCCGAGCCCGCCCGGCCCGCCGGGATTGACCAGAATCGAGCCGATCCGGTCACCCCGGGCCCGCAGCCGCGAGACCGCGATCCGTGCCGTATCGCCCGCCGGCTTCGCATAGTCGATCGGCACGAGCACCCGGGCACACTCGACCTCAGGCTCCAGCTTGTCACCCTCGGCGAATCCCGAACACGAACCCCACGCGAGGCGTTGGTCGTAGTACTCGGCCAGTCCCCCTTCGGTTTTCTCGCTACCGCAAGCCACACAGCCGGCCAGTACCGCTGCGCAGGAAAGTACGACACCAACTATCGCCCGGATCCGTTTCCGCGCGACTCGACTCTGGGGTGCGCTGCCGAGGAGAACGGAATCCGAATGGGTACCAAAGTTCATGATCACCGACAGTAAGGTCACGGCGCGCACCTGCACGATCGGGCGACCTCCCCGAGTCGTGGTGGTGCTGGCACCACCACGACTCGGAATCGATCCCGCGCCCGGCGCATCGGCCGAATGCGGCAGCGGCAACTCATTTTCCGAAGAATCCGATGCCCACGAAATAGTCGACATACCTGCCTAGAATCTCCGATCCGATCACCCTGGATTCAACACAGGCACCAGTGAGCACCGCCCGCGACTGAGAATCGAGATAGCGGTCCCAGCTGTTCCCGTCGTCGGATACACCATGTAAGAGCAAACTCTTGGTGTGCATGGCTATGCCCAATGAATCGTCACCCTGCCGCATGAGGTCGGACGATAAGCGATTCAATTCGTCGATGAATTCTGCGGTCGGCACAGAGCGGAAGGAGAAGCCGCGGGACTCCAGAAGGTTGAACAGATCCTTGAGCAGTATCGGGTGGACAGCAGGTTGTAGTTTCCGCCGAGCGTGCCCGGTTCCGCCGCGATCGTCACCAATCCCCGGGCCACATCGTTCACCGGCATCAGCGCAATTCTGGCGTATTGGAAATCATGCGGCACCATCCCCGTTGCGATCATCGCGCGAATCGCATTCCACCGGGGTGCCGCGCCGCCGCTCGTGCAGCAGCAGCGCGTGCTCGTTGCCGACGGGCATCACGATCAGTCCGTCGACCCGCCGCGACAGCAGCGCGTTGAGGACCTGCAGCTGCCGATTCGGATCGTCGTCGCTGCTCACAGGGAACACCAGGGTGCCGCGTCGGTGCGCATAGTCCTCCACGGCCCGATGCAGCACACTGGCGAAGGGATTGGCGACATCCATCAACACCAGCCCGATGGCGGCGGTCCTCTGGCCACGCCCCCGCAGGGTGCTGGCCGTCAGGTTGTGCCGGTAGTCGAGCATCGTGACCGCCTCGCTGACCTGACGTGCCAGCGTGGGTGAGACGCCGCGCTCGCCGCGCACCACCCGCGATACGGTCTTGATGCTCACCCCAGCCAGTGCCGCGACATCGCGCATGGTCGCGGCACTGCGTCGCCCACCCGATTCCGACAACGTTGCCTCCGGATCGGACGGCGCTGACATTCAGTACCTCTCTCACACGGCGACGGCTTCCGCCGCCCGTCGAGGCCATAGCAGATCAGTTGGCCGGCACGAGCGTGAACGCGGCAGCACCACACGTGTAGGTGGGCGGCACGCTCATTCCGGTCTCGGCGCATATTGCTTGCAGCGGTCATAGCTTCAACTGACGGCAGAATCGGCGGGCACGGTCCCGCTGCCACCGGACGATTCCAATGGTCGCGGCAATATGCGTGCGGTCCGCCCGGAGGGGACGGCAACTGCGGCGAGAACCAGCCCCACTGCACTCAGTAGTGCACCGACCCAGTTCAGGGCGGGATAGCCGAGTCCGTTGTCGATCACCCGGCCGCCGAGCCACGCGGCAAGTGCCGCACCGGCATTGAACGCCGCGATATTCGCTGCCGCCGCCAGGGTCGGGGCTCCGTCGGCCTGCCGGAGCATCCAGCTCTGCATGATCGGAACGAGCCCGAATCCGGCCGCACCGAGCAGCGCCAGCGTCATGGCGGCGGGAATCGGGGCGTGCACCGTCGCGGCGAATACCAGGAGCACCGCGACCAGCAGGGTCAGGCTGCCGAGCAATGCCGACCGCGGCCATCTGTCGGCGACCCGGCCGCCGATCAGATTGCCCACGACCAGTCCGGCTCCGTACAGCACCAGCAGCCAGGCCATGGACGACTCCGCGAACCCGGCGATGGTGGTCATCATCGGAGCGATGTAGGTGAACGAAATGATCTGCCCGCTGATCCCGGCCGCGGTCATGGCCAGCGCCAGCCACACCTGCGGCCGACGGAAAGCCGTGAGCTCACGCCATAGTCCGGCATCGGGATCGGCGGGTGCACTCGGCACGAGTGTCGCGATCCCCATCAGCCCGATCAGGCCGAGCAGGGCCACGCCCCAGAAGACCGTGCGCCAGCCCAGATGCTGGCCGATGACGGTCCCGGCCGGGACGCCGAGCACATTGGCCAGGGTCAGGCCGGTGAACATCGCGGCGATCGCACCGGCCCGGCGATCGGGTGAGACCAGCCCGGCGACCACCACGGTCGCGACACCGAAGTACGCGCCGTGCGTGAGTGCGGACATGATGCGTCCGGTCATGAGTAGGCCGTATCCCGGGGCGAGGGCGCAGAGGGTGTTGCCGATCACGAACAGTGCCAGCAATCCCAGCAGCACGGTCTTGCGGCGCATCCGGGTGGTGGCCGCAGTCAGGAGCAACGCGCCCGCTACCACGCCGAGGGCGTATCCGGAGATGAGCAGGCCCGCAGTGGAAATAGAGACATCGAGGTCGCGGGAGACCTCCGGAAGCAGTCCGTTCAGCACGAATTCGGTGCTGCCGAGGGCGAATGCACTGATCATCAAGGCGATGAGGGCAAGTGGCACCGCAGGATTCCTAATCGTTTGTAGGGATAGGGACTCCACGCTCGAGTGGCGGCGACGGTGTTATTCCTGGGGCAGTCTGTGAGCGTTGGCGTCGCTGCGAACCTCATTGGTCGCAGGCGGACACGTCGATGTCCTCCGCCGATGGCGAACGGAACCACCCGGCTCAACGACACCTCTACCGACAGGTTTCCTCGGCCAAATGTTTCACCGCCTGCCAATCAGCTATTCCACGCCGAGGACCGCGCCCGCTGCTTTACTGCAGCGGCAGCTCGTTCAGAACCTTCGTGAGATGTCTGGCGCGCAAGCCGATAAACCATTCGAACCTCGGCTCATTCGCCCCTGGATATGAGCCAGGTCGCCTTTTTGATTTCGGAAACGTTATCTTTCGTCGCCCGTTGTATGGGCTTTCGTCGAATAATATTTCTGGTTGATCGCTGTCATCGCTCGGGAACGGTGGGGGTGGTGTCGATGTGCAGGACTTTGATCGAGGACAACGATTCGATGCGATGATCGTAGGGTGCAAATGGCCCGCCTTCGCGACCGGCGATGGCGATGGCTCGCATACCGGCGGCTTTGGCCGCGTGCAGTCCTGCGGGCGCATCTTCTATCACGACGCAGTCTCGGGGTTCGACGCCGAGTCTCGACGCTGCGGTCAGGTAACCTTCCGGCGCCGGTTTTCCCGTGCTGACGTCGTCGGCGGTGATCAGGACATCAGGGATCGGGAGTCGTGTGTGGGTCAGCCTGGTGACGGCGACGGGGTAGTGGCCGGAAGTGACCACAGCCCAAACGGATTCGGGGAGTTGGCGAATCAGATGCTCCGCTCCAGGGCAGGCAGTGAGCCTGTCGGTATTGCTGATGTCCTGCTCGAGCAGGCGCTGCGCTTCGGCTCGGGCATCGAGGAAGGGCGCGACCTCCGCGACGAGTTCGGCGAGGGTGCGGCCAGGGCACACTGCGATCACATGATCAGCGTCGAGGCCATGTTCGCCGGCCCAGCCACGAAGATTCTGTTCGATGACGGCTGCGGAGTCGACCAGCACGCCGTCCATGTCGAACAAGACAGCAGCGCAGGTGAGTGTGGTGTGGTCGGGGAGTCCGAGCTGGATCAGCGTCATCAGGACGCGCTCCCGGTCTCGTGTTCGGCATCGATGCGGCCGTCGGCACGGTTCTGGTCATCGGCCAGCCTGATCACATCGTCGAGCTCTGGGGTCGAGACCTCGACCAGGGTGATGTCGGTGTCCGCCTCGATCCGGTGCACCGTACCTGGTCGCACGTGGACGATTTCACCGACGACGAGCGGGCGTTGCAGCAACGGCTCATCCGGAGATGGCGCATAGTAGAGAGTCCCCGAACCGCGCAGGATAAGATTCGCCTCTTCTTTGCGCCGATGATATTGCAGGCTGGTCCGGTGACCCGCCGTCAAGTGAATCACCTTGAATCCGAACGGCGCCCCTTCGGTGACGAGCCAACGCTCCTCACCCCAATGCTTGGCCACCGTCTTGGTCAGTGCAACGTGCGTGATGGAGGGTTGGGCGGGGTAGGAGTTCGCGGGAGCACTCGTGTTCTGCAGCAGGTCGATCAGGTACGCGGGAATGGTCATCAGGTACTCCGGTTCAGCCGACGGGGACGGGGGCCTGGAAGTGGCACAGATAGTGCTGAATCGACTCGGCGATCGCCCGGCGTAGTTGGTCGTCGACATAACCGCTGTCAGGTCCGAATGCGTACTCGACCCGTTTTTTGATTTCGCCGAACTCTTCGGTCCCGAACACGTAGTGACCGGCGATGACCGCTCGGTCAGCGTCGGTGGCGGTGGTATCGGTCTTCATCCACTTACGCCACAATCCAGACTCGTAGGCCAGCGTCAGGAAGTCCTCGCGTTGCTGCGACAGCCCGGCTTCCGCCATCAGCGCCAATAGCGTGCGGGTCTCCACCACTCCGAATTCGGGGGCGACATTCAGTGCGGACACCCCGTTGATGGCCAGCTCGCGCAGCGCGCTGCCCGGCAGATAGTCACCGTTGTGGGACTTCAACGCCGAGCCGAACTCATGGCAGATCTGGGCCAGTTCCCGGATCGTGTGGCCAACGGCGGCCGGAGCCACCACAAGCGCCCCACAGTTCTCGGTTTCCTTCACCTTGGTCGCGGTCTGCGCGACGATGAATGTCGGACGCGGCAATCCCGCCGCGTGCAGACGGCGCGACACTTCGGCGATCTGCGCCCGGAATTCCCGCGGATCGTTGGTATCGACGCTCTGGTCCTCGAAACCGATCTCGAACATGATCTCCCGATCGAGCCCACGAGCATGAGCGTAGGTCTGCGCGTACAACTCGATCAGACGGTCGACCGCATCGGCGGTGTTCGCCAATCCATCGGCCTCCATACACGTATCGATATGCAACAGATCGAAACCGCTTGCCACGTCCTCCCGAAACGACGCGAGACAACTGTCCATTGCCGCATCCTCACCGAACCCCTTTTCCTGCGGATGCTGCCAAGGGCCGCCGTGATCTCGGCAGACCAGAACCAGACGGTCCTGGTCTCGCTCGCGCACATAATCCACGAGGTCTGCGGCCGTCCAACCTTCGACGTAGCCCCCACCGAGAACATTCGTTTCCACCTGACGGCGGCTCGGGATCAGCATAATGCGTTGCCGGTCACGCTTGGCGATCTCGATCACCGCATCCACGCAGTTGGCAGACATCGGCCCAACTCCCAGCCGAGACGGAAGGTTCAAATCAACCAAATTCATTTTCAATTCCCCACCTTTAGTCGTACACGCATAATTTTGGTTCGTAAATGTGCAGTCAACCGAAGGTCGCTACGCGATGGGCGAGCCCGTCGTCATCCCAGGTCCTTGCAAATCGTGCACCGTTTCCGAATTAACCGTTGACCGACTTCCAGGTAAGCTGACTGCTTACACGCCATCCATATTTCGAATCCATCCATACAACATTCACGATGATGAGGCATCGAACGAAGACTCGGACGTCAGGAAAACTTGTCTCGATTTACGAGCATCTCTGATGCCTTGAACTCTCTACCGGTTAGAACTGCTATCGAAAGATATTCTTATCGACTCGCGCGGAACTGCTCAAAATAGATTCTTCTTGTCGTTTCCAGAGATGGTTCTACTAATGCCCTCCCCGAACACGTTTTGCGTCCTTACCTCGCAAGCCTGGTTGGGTGGGCTCTTGCGCTGAGGCAACACTAGCCCGCATCACGACGTTCGGAACATCCGTCAGTCGCCACGAGGCACCGGAGGTCATGACGTTGGCACTCGATGTCGGTTGAGCTGCCCGACGTGATGGAACCCCTCCGACCACGCGATGCTCTTCATAGCAGCCTGGCTGCCAGCCCAGCTTGATGTGCTGTCGCTCGCTCGGAGTGAAGTCCGATCCCGGAAAGACAGCCGAATCATGAAGCCCGCCGCATCGGCGCGACCAGTCCGCCCTTTGTTACTGACGTCCTTGTCGTGATGCGCGGTACTCACCGGGGGTTTGACCCGTTTCCTGCCGAAACACCCGATAGAACTGTCGTTCGGTGCGGAAGCCGCAGGCATATCCAATCGCCGCGATCGGTTGGAAGGGCTTGGCCGAGAGAAGTTCTCGTGCCCGTTCGACACGTACCCGGCGCAGCATCATCGCGGCACGATCGTCGGTATGGCGGAAAAGACGAAACAAACTACGCCGCGACAGGTGACACGCTCGCGCAATGTCATCGACGGTCAGCGCTGGATCGGCGTAGTTGGTCCGAATGAAATGCTCCACCTGCTGTTTTGCCAACTCCCGCGCCGACTCGTCGCTGGGCTCCGCATCGACCGCCAGCGACACCACGCCGGAGAGCAAATCGATACTCGGCGCACCCAGCACTGTCGCCCTCTGCACGTCGTCTCCGGACAGGCGACAAAGCCCTCTGAGATACTGCGCGACGACACCTGCCGCACCACGCAGCGGCACATCGATGACGGCTGACAACCGGTCCGGTGTCAGTCCAGAGGATTCGAGTGCGACAGCCATCGGGACCTGGACAACGACCATTGCCGTGGCGGGGACCGCAAGTTGCATCGCGTACGGCATACCTGTCGAGAACAGAACCATGGTGCCCGGCCTCCCCTCCACGCTACGGCCGCCATGCTCGATGAGCGCGCGCCCCTGCGACACCAGCATGACGCTCAGGAATTCCCCCTCCGATTGCGCCACCTGCCGCGCGCTGCGGCGGACGAATAGGCCAGAGCTGCGGAAGCTCGACACCGCCAGCTGGTCGAACGCGGTGAACCTTGCCCGGCCGAAGAAGCTGTCGCCCCCCACAGGCGCCACCGATACCGGAACCAGCGTGTTGCTCAGCAAATGTTCCCACTGTTCGAATGCGTCACGCACCGAACACTCCGGCGTTGAACTCACCTCGACAAAAGCGCCGCTTGGCAATTCGGTCACCAACCCATGATCACATCGAACCGAACGCCCGGCGGACCAGACGATGTTCCTGGCGGCGGAATCGCGAGACGCTGCATTCATACCAAGCTGACCGCGAGCGGCCGGGCACCGGTGAACCCCTCGTGGTGGACCTGCGGCCCGGCAACGCCTGGCTCCAACACCGCCGCCGACCACAAACAGGTCCTGGCCGCGGCGTTGGCGCAGCTACCGTGGCAGCCGGGTTACCGTGTCGGGCGGAAAGCGCTGGTCCGCACCGACGCCGGCGGCGGCACGCACGAGTTCGTGGCCTACTGCGCCGCACGGCGGCTGCAATATTCGCTCGGGTTCACCCTCACCGAAGCCTTGGTCGAGGCGGTCAATGCCGTCCCGAAACACGTGTGGACCCCGGCTTACGACGCCGAAGGCCAGGTGCGCGAGGGCGCCTGGGTCGCCGAAATCACCGATATGGCAGACCTTTGCGGCTGGCCCGAGGGAATGCGACTGATCGTCAGGGAAGAAAGGCCCCATCCTGGCGCGCAGTTGCGGTTCACCGACGTCGACGGGCTGCGGTTGACCGCGTTCGTCACCAACACCGGCCACGGTCAGCTCCCCGACCTGGAATTACGGCACCGCCGCCGCGCCCGCTACGAGGACCGGATCCGCGCGGCAAGGACACCGGGCTGCGCAATCTGCCCTTCGACAGCTATGAAGCCTCGATTAGTGCGCAAATTTCGACCCCATAAACCGCAAACCAGCAGATCAGGAGCTTACAAACAAACAACGCTACAGAACGTGAGCCAAGTCAGGCCCGGAACCAATGGACTGCCACGTTCCGCCCGCGTGGCTCGGATTGTTCACCGCTTCGCCCGGGGATAGTTCGGTCGCCGCGGCTCGGCTGCGCAAAACGCACGCTTCGTCTTATATGCCCGTATCATTCTTTTCCAGTTAGAAGTGTTCCGGGGTGCTTCCGCAAGCTCGGAACACGGTCGGAAAGAGGATCAGTGGTGGGGATCAAGCTCAAGCCGGGCACGTACTGCGTGTGATCGTCCGGTCGCGGCGCAGAAGAGCACGTCGCGATTCGGAATACACCATCCCCGAAAGCAGGCTCTACAGGAATAACAGTGGAAAGGCCGGGCAGGCCAGCAGCTACCGGCTACCCATAACCCCGTGGTCTGCGCGCCTGCGGCGCGCAGACACTGAATTCACGACCGTGGATCCGGGTTGAAGAATCAGGCTGAATCTCACACTCCCGCATGCCCTGTCGAGGACCCTTGCCAGATAGTGACTGTACAGTGACCGTCCTCACCCTTGATAGCGAAGGTGCCATCGTATATCAACATGTCCCAGGTTATTGTCCCGAGGAAATCGTCACCGTTGGAGTCGTCGGCCTCCATTATCTCGAATTCCATTTGTTGATGTTCATAGAGATATTGCACAGGAACGGCAACCGTCATCGACGTCGCGGTGCTCGGAGATTCCGGTACGACGCAGTTCGGAAAGTAGCCATTCAGGTCCTGGCACCACGGGTGGTAACGGAACGGATGAGCTTCGGCACTCCTGAATTCTTTATCGAGCAGGTAAGGCTCGGGATCGCCCTCCTCGCCCGGGTTGTGGATATTCTCAATTTTGAAAAAAAGTATCGCTTCCCGATCACGCGGGAATGGTATTGTCGTGTCGGGCGCTGCGGTGCCGGGTCCCATGGTCGTCACAATCGTCGCAGCGGCGGCTGCGGCAATCATTGCTAGGCGATTCATGAATCGTATGACCATTCGTTCTACCCTTTCTTCGATTATCTCTGACGGAGCCATCCAACGTGGCCCAGCGATGCGGGGACTGTCGAGCGGATCCACGTGCAGGTTATCCCGCCCGAGCTATCGACCACCATGTGTCGAGCGCACAAATTTATCCGCCACGGTGCACAAGGTGAAATGAAATAGAACTGTAGGAGATATCGGTTCGAATCCGATCCACGGCAATGAGGTTCGGCAAGCTGAAGGCCAACACCGCCGACTCGCTGGCCGCCAAATTCGACGCCACCGGCCCGCAATTGGAACAAATCCTGCTCCCACTGCAATGGACGTCGAAGGCCACCCCATCATCTCCGCCGTAACCTCCGAGCATGGCGGCGTCTACCAGATCAGCGCCTTCCTCAATGTCAACTCCACCAGCGCCCAGAATCCCCAAGGCGGCCTGACAACGGTGACCTACGCCGTGACCGTCGACCGCAATGCGGGATGGAAGATCACCGAAGTAGGCGGCCTGGACAGCACGCTGCCCCGCAAGTGACCGAACACAGCACCGACGAGCCGGGGCATGAGCGGGCGACTCGTCCGCAAGTCCTGTACAGCAGATCGGTCAGGTAGCCGCGGATCGAAGCTGTTTCGGCGGGAACTCACGGCGCTTTTTGAATTGTCAGTTCGACTGCGCCGGAACGACTTCGACTCCTCGTGCGGCTGAGGCCAACAGCTGCGGGATCGCGAAGAGAGGGCGGTGCTCGGTCACCTGGGCTTCGAACGGTTTGCTGCTCTCCGCGACCACCGCGGGCCAGTCGTCGCGGACCTGGCGCGGATACTTGGCCAGCAGTTCGGTGGAGATGTAGGACCAGCGGTCGTCGAGGACCGACCAGTTCCAATCTGGTAGCGGGAGCGTGAGTTTCATCGCCCGGCCGTCCGCGGCGGTGAACGGTAGGGACACCGGATGGAATTCGCGCGGGGCGATGACACCCGCCAGAGTCGGTGCGCCGATCACGGCCATCAAATAGGTGAACGCTTCACCGACATTGCCCTTGTAGGTGCGAACCCGATCCCAGTGCGCGCCAACCACTTCGGATTGTTCCCGGCGCATGAGCGCGGCATTGCCCGCCTCGATTCGGGCCGGTTCGCCGGACGCGATATCTGCCCAGGCGTTCATGATTGTGTCGCCGAACAGGCCCGCGGCCCGCATCTCCGCGACGGCGGGCAACCCGCCGGTGAGATAGGCCAGGTGCATCGGCGCCAGGTCGGCGAAGATGTTGCGCCACATCACCAACACCTCGGTGATCATGTATCGGATGTCGTCGAGCTTGATCGTGCGGCCACCGTCGACTAGCGCGGCCAATCCCCGTGGCAGCAGCGGCAGCGCCGCCGGGCCCGCGGCCCGCTCCACCGCGCCGTATACCGCCTGCGCCCCATCGGCCACCGCAGGCATGGTGTCGTACAGCGCGGTGCCGATATCGATCCCGAGCTGGCTGTCGAACATGGCGCCGGCCAGTGCGGCGCCCGCTTGGCCCGCCATACCCGCCCACTGCAATTCGCGGTGGGCCAGCTGCAGCTGCTCGTAGTAGCGGTAGGTGCTGATCATATTCTGTTTGTTGGCATTCATGCCGGCGCGCGGGTTCCAGCTCTGCAGCTGTACCCCGGCCTGTTCGGTGGCATCGGCAAGCCAGTACTGCAGCAGCAGAGCCGAGTAGCGGGCCGGCGGTACCCCGGCGTCGCGCACGTCGTGCAACAGGCGGCCGAGTTCGGCTTGGTCGTAAGGCAATTCGGGGTTGATACCACCGGGGCCGACGGAGCCGTCCCGATTCACCATGGGCAGGTCGAGGTAACGATCGGCGCCGGTGGCGCCCGCGGGCACGGCGGCGATGCCGATGCCGAGCAGCAGAGGCAGTATCAGCCCCATGGCGCGCGGAATTCTGCCGAGGCGCATACGAATCTATCCTTTCGCGGAACATCGATGGGTACGGCCGAGTCGTCCGTCGCGCGCTTTGTGTGCGGCCGGGGAGTCGATGCGAAGAATAGGGTTTGCCGAATGGTATTGGCGAGCTGATCAACCTGACCGTCAACCGAGTTGAGTTGGGCTGCAACGATAGTTCCGGCCCGGGCGTGGTCGGCGAAGCTGGTGCGGGCCAGCCGATCTGACGGCCGGGTTCGGCCGCGACGCCGCCCACGCCGAATGGTTCTACGGGTTCCGGCTCGGCCTGCGCACCGATCTGGGCAGCCGGATCGTGCGGGCGTGGGAGACCACCCTCGCCGCCGTGGACGAACGCGTTGTCGCGGCCGACCTGCTCGATGGCGACTGGCACCCAGTCCGGCTGCTGTGCGACCGCGGGTTCACCGGCCGCGCCTTCACCGCCAGCCAGGCCGAACGCGGCACCCGGATCGTGCTGGCCCCGAGCCGCACACCCAACGCCATACCCAACCGCCAGCCCGGCTGCACGCGATCGCGGTGCTGCGCAACAGGATCGAGACCACCAACGGCGAAATCACCGAAACCTCGGGCTGGCCCACCACCGCGCCCGCACCTTCTGGGGACTGCTGACCCGCACCGCAGCCACCCTCTGCGCCCACGCAAGTAGAACAACCCCGGCCCGACATGTTGTCTTACCGTCTGCCCCGTTGGCTCTCACGGTGCAGCATACGATTCGGGTTGCAATCTGCATGGTCGTTGGCGACGAATACCCGCTCGGAGAGATAAACCCCTGTCCATGGAAGGGCTCACATGGGATCGACTGACCAGATCAAGAAGCTTGCTGTTTGTGTGGCGCTGACGGGTGGTGTGCTGGCGGGTGCGTCGCCAGCGGTCGGTAATGCCGCTCCCGCGTGCAAGAACCTCGACGCCAGCGCCTACTACGGCATCTGGCAGGGCCAAGCCACCGCCGGGAATCTCACTCTCCTACTGAAACTCGACTTCACGAGTAGTGGCGTCCAAGTCCAGCAGTCGGATAGCGAGGATAGCGTACGATTTAAAGGGCACGGCAAATTCCAGGTAAACGCCAACGGGGTGTTACAGAATTTCACCGCCACCGGGGTTAAAATCGCTGTTTCTGTCGTCACCGACTCGTTCACATCGAAATACACTGTCGACAGCGTGACCTGTGACGCGGAAGGCAAACCCGCCGATATCAAAGTCACCTCCACCAATCTCCGGCATAAGCCGGATACCTTCGACCTGAAGGTTGCACCGGAGGCCGAGGACGAGGACTAGGAATTGCCCTTGTAGAGGGTAGGGGTGCCACCCATGCTCGACACGCCGTATAGCACGTCACCCTGTCGACGGTATCGTGTCCGTGTCGTCACCCACTCTCGGCGACACCGCATGAAGGCTCCGCACGGACACCCCCTGCGCCGTGCACAAGCAGTCCGGGCGGAGCCCACTGGGACGGCGACACCAGCCAGTTCCTTCACCCAAACGAGTGAGTGTTGCCTCGAGACACCATTTGCCATCAGCCTAAGCCATCTGACTGATTTATGGTCAACAGATTCAGCTAGCATCTAAATGCTGCCGATCCACGTTAATGATTCATCACAACACCCTCGACCTTGTCGGCTGGTGGAACAATCATTTCGTTGTGTTGTCCGACGGGAAGCTGCTGCTCGATCTGATCCTGCCGATTGTCCATCGGCCTCCCCGGAAGCATTCAGTTCGTTCCTTCCCCATCGCGTTCCAATGAGCTTACGTTTGTGCCCCGACAATCGGCGCTCGTCCCACTGCACGCCGCAGGAGACCGACGAATCCAGCCTGGGGCACCGACGCGACGGCATGGAAGTGACCACGGAACTGAGCATCTGGGGGCCATACGCCGTTGACTCAGGGACACTCTTGTCGGGGAATCCCGCTGCTGGGGTTCTATCTGGCGAGCTGGTTCAGCAGCGTCAGGAACTCGTCGGTGGGTTGCAGTTCGAAAGATTCGTTGGCTGGTTGGACGTGGACAGCCAGCTCGATATGGCCGTCATTCCACCGGTACAGGTGCGGACTGGTCGGCCACGGATCGTTCGCGAAGTGGTGCGTCGCCAGCGAGGCGAGGATCTGCCCTGCCTCGAGCACGTCGATATCGTCGATCGGGGCGGCGTAAATGCTGAGTTCGGCGGGAACGGCGAATAGCGCACCGGCACGGCCGATGACATCGGGATAGTCGCCGAGCCACAGCGCATGCGCGCTGGTGTAGTCGTTGCCTTGGAGCAGAAACCAGGGCGGGGCATCCTCAGGGAAGTCGGCCAGCTCGACCTGCAGCGGCCCATCGGTACGCGTGTTCCGCTCACCGAGCGCGAACAGATCGCGTTCATCGATGTCCCAGCTCGCCAGCAGCTGATAGGTCACCGGCGAGATGGTGTGCACACCGTCGAGCACCACACGCTGGGTCAGTCCAGGAGCAAGCTGTCGGCACACGCACGCGACTTGATCATGAGTGCTGTCGGGATACAGCCGGGTGCGCACCAGTGTCCGCACCTCGGCGAACTCCATCGCCTCCAGCGGTTCGGTATCGGCGACCTCGTCGTGGCTCAGCCCGGTGCCGAGGTGGTCGGCGACCAGTGCCGCCCAGTCCCGCGGTGGCGCGGCGGCGATTTCGCGTACCAAGTTCTCCAGGTAGTAGACCGTGGCCCCGGTCGGGCCGGTCACCGTCACCTCACCCTCGGCGGTCACCTGCGCGGCGTGACCGCCCAATTCGGCTGCGGTGCAGAACAATTCCATGACCTGCCTGCGAATGTCGCTCATCGCCCGTCCCTCCCGATTGTCGACGCAGGCTGGAATCGGACCGGCCTGCCGGACCTGAGCGTAGAAGAGCACCCCGACACAATCGCGGGTTGGAGAGCCCTGCGGCAGTGCCCGACTCCCACTGTCACTGCTACATCAGGTAATTCGCCTGGTAAACCCGAAATCTGCGATGAAACACCCGTGCGCGGAACATATTCCGGGAACCGCTCCCAGCGTGCGAACCTGACGGAAGGTGAGAACTACTGGCTCGGGACACCATCCGGGCCCGAACGGTGAAGGTCCGGTGGGCGGGTGGTGCAGTAGTCCCCGCCGCCCTGCGATATCACGCCCGCGCGACTTCAACAGGGCCCGTCGAACTTATGGTCACCCGCTGAAACACGACTTTGCCGGAACCTTTGTAGCGAATGGGATGCTCCACACGAATTCCGGTACGGGCACCCGATCACGAAAGGTATGTCCGGAAAAGGGTTCGCTGGCCTTCGGATTACCGCGAAGCGCCCCGGGCTGACGGTAGGCCGGGGCGCTCCACTCGGCCGATCGGACTATGAGGAGATATCGAACAGCTGTATTTCGCTCCTTTCCGTACTGCCGATGTTGAAGAGCGACGTCACTTTCCAGTTGGCCAGGCGTAATTCCAGCTTCTCGCCGGGTGCCAGTTGCCCGGACACCTCGATCCGACCCTTGCTACGCGGGTTGTCGGAGTTGCACTCGATTTCCGAGGACTGCTTCCACGACTCGCTCGTGCCGCCGTACTCCAGCCACACGGTGTTGCGGACGGTGTTGCGGTCGGAGTGCCAGCCGTCGGCGGACAGCTCACCGGCTACGGTGTACGCACCCTTGCCGTCCCACGTCAATTCGCCATCGAACCCCAGTATAGAATCCTCGTCACGGGTGACGTTGAACGTCACGCGGGTTTTCCTGTGCCCGCTCGGCGATATATCGAACGTCTGCTTGTCGCTGTAGTGCGTATAGCCTTCTGTAGTGCCCAGACGCAGTTCCAGCTTCTCGTTGGGCGCGATTTTCCCAGACATCTCGATATGAGATTCTTCGCCGTTGCACTCTATTTCGTTGGACTTCTTCCACGACTCGGTCTCGCCGCCGTGTTCCATCCACAGGGTGGCATTACGTTGAGGCGAGTAACACAAGAGATTTCCATCAACGGAGTATCCGCCGTTGCCATCCCATTTCAATTGACCCGTGAAGAACTTCATACCCCGGCCACTGACGGAAAATTCCACCTTGGTCTGCGAATCCGCATGCGCGACGGCGGTGGGAATACCGAATAGGCACGTCATCGTGGCCAAAGCAGTGATGACAGAAGCGCTGACACGTTTCATAACTCAAAATCCTCCATGACACCAAATACGATGCCGCGCAAACACTATCATCCACGCTCATCGACTGGCAGGTCGTCAAACACTTACTTCAGATGGAACTTTAGGCATGGCGCGCAGCGAGAGACAACAGTTGATATATAATTTGTGCGAAGCGCACATGATTGCCGAATCCCCTTGGACGGCCCCGCACAAGGGGCCTTCGGTTATCAACTCGTCGCGCATAGGCACGGCCGTTCTGTCACGATCTTGAATCCCCCCGGTGAGTCCGGAGACTTACTGGTGTGACAGCTCAGCAGGTTGCTGGGCTGGGTTCTGAGCGTAGTAGGCGGTCTCCATCTGGGCGGGTGGCATGTCCCCGCAGTGCTGGTAGAGGCGCCGGTGGTTGAACCAGTCCACCCATTCAGCGGTGGCCAACTCGACGTGATCCACGGTGCGCCACGGTGCCCGCGGTTTGATCAACTCGGTTTTATAGAGGCCGTTGATCGTTTCGGCGAGTGCGTTGTCGAAGCTCGATCCCACCGCTCCTACGCTGGGCTGGATCCCGGCTTCGGCAAGCCGTTCGGTGAATTTCACCGACGTGTATTGCGATCCTCGATCATTATGGTGCACAACATCTTTCACGTTCCAGCCCTCGCGTTCACGAGTCCAGATGGCATGCTCGATCGCGTCGAGCACCAACGCGGCGGTCATCGACGTGGATGTGCGCCAGCCGATAACGCGCCGCGCATAGGCGTCCACGACGAATGCCACATACACCCACCCCGACCACGTCGACACATAGGTGATGTCGGCAACCCATAGCCGGTTCGGCGCCGCCGGAGCGAACTTACGCTGCACTAGATCCGCCGGCCGCTGCGCGTTCGGGTCCGGGATCGTGGTGCGTTTGACCTTGCCGCGCATCGCGCCTCGTAACCCGAGCCGGCGCATGAGCCGCTCCACCGTGCAGCGCGCCACCGGGATGTCTTCCCGGTTCAATTGCAGCCACACCTTTCTCGCGCCATACACGCCGAAATTCTCGCGGTGCACACGCCTTATCTCCACGGCCAGTTCCTCGTCACGCAGCTGCTGCTTGGTGACGGTGCGACGGCGGTGTTCGTAATAGGTCGACGGGGCGACTTTCACGCCGAGCTCTGTGAGCCCGGCGCAGATAGACTCGATGCCCCACCGCAGGCCGTCGGCATCACGGCGGCCCTGGTGTTCGGTGATGAACCGGATTATCAGCGTTGTGGCCGGTCTATCTCGGCCGCGAAGAAAGCCGACGCCGCTTTCAGAATTGCGTTGGCGCGCTTGAGTTCTGCGTTCTCACGCCGCAGCCGTTTCAGCTCCTCGGACTCCCCGGTCGTCACCCCCGAGCGAGCACCGGTATCGACCTCACTTTGACGCACCCACCCACGAACCGTCTCCGGATGACCCACACCCAACAACTCGGCGACCGCCCGCATCGCCGCCCACTCCGACCCATGCTGATCACGGATCTCACCAAACATCCGCACGGCCCGCTCACGCAGCTCGTCCGGGTACTTCCTCCTCGACACGACTCCATCCTTCCCAAGAGATGAAGTCTCCGGACTCACCGGGGTGGCTCAACCTGTCATCACGCACGTTGCACTGACCAAGACGGTGGCCAAGCATTGGGGTGAGGAGCGTTGGCTCGTCACCGAAGGGGCGCCGTTCGGATTCAAGGTGATTCACTTGACGGCGGGTCACCGGACCAGCCTGCAATATCATCGGCGCAAAGAAGAGGCGAATCTTATCCTGCGCGGTTCGGGGACTCTCTACTATGCGCCATCTCCGGATGAGCCGTTGCTGCAACGCCCGCTCGTCGTCGGTGAAATCGTCCACGTGCGACCAGGTACGGTGCACCGGATCGAGGCGGACACCGACATCACCCTGGTCGAGGTCTCGACCCCAGAGCTCGACGATGTGATCAGGCTGGCCGATGACCAGAACCGTGCCGACGGCCGCATCGATGCCGAACACGAGACCGGGAGCGCGTCCTGATGACGCTGATCCAGCTCGGACTCCCCGACCACACCACACTCACCTGCGCTGCTGTCTTGTTCGACATGGACGGCGTGCTGGTCGACTCCGCAGCCGTCATCGAACAGAATCTTCGTGGCTGGGCCGGCGAACATGGCCTCGACGCTGATCATGTGATCGCAGTGTGCCCTGGCCGCACCCTCGCCGAACTCGTCGCGGAGGTCGCGCCCTTCCTCGATGCCCGAGCCGAAGCGCAGCGCCTGCTCGAGCAGGACATCAGCAATACCGACAGGCTCACTGCCTGCCCTGGAGCGGAGCATCTGATTCGCCAACTCCCCGAATCCGTTTGGGCTGTGGTCACTTCCGGCCACTACCCCGTCGCCGTCACCAGGCTGACCCACACACGACTCCCGATCCCTGATGTCCTGATCACCGCCGACGACGTCAGCACGGGAAAACCGGCGCCGGAAGGTTACCTGACCGCAGCGTCGAGACTCGGCGTCGAACCCCGAGACTGCGTCGTGATAGAAGATGCGCCCGCAGGACTGCACGCGGCCAAAGCCGCCGGTATGCGAGCCATCGCCATCGCCGGTCGCGAAGGCGGGCCATTTGCACCCTACGATCATCGCATCGAATCGTTGTCCTCGATCAAAGTCCTGCACATCGACACCACCCCCACCGTTCCCGAGCGATGACAGCGATCAACCAGAAAACGTTATCCGACGCGTAAGCGCATACCCAGGGCGCCGAAAGATAACGTTTCCGAAATCACAAAGGCGACCCGGCTCATATCCTGGGTGGAGCGCAACTCGGCTACGCCGTCGCCCGCGCCTACGCCGGACATACCGAGCCAGACAGCCGTACCGGACAAACAGCCACCTACATCCGCGCCAGCATCCAAGAGGTCGCCCAGGCACTATCTCCGCAATGACGGGAATCCCACACCCGCTCGCAGCGTAGTCGCGCGCTACCGCGAGGCCCACAATGTACGGGCCATGCTCACCGTGCCCATCCACCTTCGGGCTCATAAACTCCGCGAAGCAGGGCGCGCCGGTGGGGGCCCTCAACAGGAGACATCTCCCCAGCCTCGACGGCGTTGCCGAACAGGTAGCCATATCGTGCCAGCGGGTTCCCATTCATCCGCTCGGCAATCGCGGTGGCCGCCTCACCGACCCGGCGGTGGTAATCCGCAAGCTGCTGCTCCTGCAGGCGATGCCGCCTTGCTCGCTCCTCCTCGTCTATGCCCTCGTCGTAGGGTCGGGCGCGGTGTTTGACGAGGCCAAGCGCTGAGGGCTAGCCTCCCTCACATGGACACTTTCTCAGTGTCCAGCGGTACTGAAAACGTGCCCCATTCCCTGATGGCGCACCATTTCACGGGTCTAGAACCCTTATTCAGGGGTTCTAGTGCCACTAGAGCACACTTCGAACATCGCATTGACACAAATGTTCCGCCGTAAAGCTTGGCACATACGGTCACACCCGCTCGCGCAGTTGCCGCTTGAGCACCTTTCCCGCCCCCGATACCGGAAGCGCAGCAACGAATCCGATCGTACGCGGCACCTTGTACCCGGCAATCAGGGTTCGACAGTGGGTCCGCAACGCCTCCTCGGAGATCTGCTGTCCGGGCCGCGTGACCACGACGGCATGCACCCGTTCACCCCACTGTTCGTCGGACATTCCGATCACGGCGACGGCCGCCACGGCCGGGTGCGCGGCGAGGGCGTTCTCGACCTCGACGCAGTACACGTTCTCACCACCGGTGATGATCATGTCCTTGATCCTGTCGACGACGAAGACGTAGCCTTCGGCGTCCATGCGACCGGCATCGCCGGTGTGCATCCAGCCGCCGGCGAGCGCTTCGGCGGATTCGGTTGCGCGGGCCCAGTATCCAAGCATGGCATTGTCGCCGCGCACGATGATCTGTCCGATCTCGCCGCGCGGCAGCTCACGGTCTTGCGCGTCGACGATGCGGATCTCGGTATGGGCGGCGGCCCGGCCTGCCGACCGCAGTAGTTCCGGGCGCTCGTGATCGTCGGGGGTCAGCAGGGTGGCGGTCGGCGAGAGCTCGATCATGCCGTAGGCCTGGGTGAAGCGGGCGGTGGGCAGGGCCTTGCGCGCTCGGACAAGTACCGATTCGGTGATCGGCGAGGCGCCGTACGCGAGTTTGCGGAGGCTGGAGGTGTCGTAGCCGTCGAGTTCCGGGTGATCGATGAGCATCTGGATCATGGTCGGCACCAGGATGGTGTCGGTCACGCCGAATGCCTGGATCGCGTCGAGGACCGCGCTGGGCGTGAACGCTGGAATGATGACATGCGTTGTCTCGGCGAGGTTTCCGGCGGACCACAGCGCGAAGTCGGCGACGTGGAACATGGGGGCCGCGTGCAAAAGCCGCCCGTGCGGCGTGACCAGCACCCCGGCACCGAACGCACCGAAGGCGGAGGCCAGCACGTTCGTGTGGCTGAGCATGACGCCCTTGGGGTGTCCGGTCGTACCGCCGGTATAGAAGACGCCGAAGAGCGTGTCACCACCGGTGCGCGTGTCCTCGATCGGTTCGGCGCCGGCGAGGAGTTCTTCGTAGCCGAGCATCCCGTCGGGGACCGTGCCGTCACCGATGAAGACGACGGTCGTCAGCTCGGGGTAGGCCGCGCGGATGGGTTCGACGGCCGCGGCGAAGGCGTCGTCGACCAGCAGCACGGTGGTTGCCGAAGATCGTGAACAGCGCGTCGGGCCGCTGCTGGACGCCGCGGTGCAGGGATTGGGTGAGATACATCGATATCCTCGAATCAGTGCGACGCGTAGCGCGCAGATCGTCCACGAAGTCGACCGACTTCGGCGCCTTGTAGTAGGCGACCCGATCGCGGACGTAACAGATCAACCCGGCCGCCATTTCCGGAGACCCGCTGTGCCGTGGTTCCAGCTGGATCACCGTCTTGACCTGCTCGCCTATTTCGGCGTCTGGGACAGCGATCACCGCGGCCTCGGCGACAGCCGGATGCAGGGCTTATAGTCGGTGAGGTACAGGCATCCGTCCACGTCGAGATATCCGCGCACGGCGTGGCCGACCGATCCGGGATGCGCCTGCCACTGGTCGCTGTCGATATTGCAGTGCCGGGCTTTTCGTTGGCATTCGAGCAGGACGATCCCGAAATGTGGTGCGGGAGAGGTGGTCTCGAAACAGATCGCTCAGTGTTCGGCCGCGCGTGCCGCCGGTGAGGTCGCCAGGTATTGCAGCGCCTTATCCAGCGGGCCCATGGACGAGGGGTGGAAGTTGCGCTTCAGGTAGGGCGGGACCTCGGTCACGAAGAACTTCCAGTCGGGGACCAGGCCCTTTCGCATGGCACCGACGAGTTGCACCGGCCACGGTTTCCACCAGCGCCGGGTCGGGTCCTGCCGGTAGAGGCCGGTCGAGGACGAGGAGGAAGGTCCCCAGCAGGCCGATGCTGCCCAGCAGAACGGTCCGCAGTCGGCGGAGGTAGCCGCCGTCGACGTGCTCGAAGACGTCGAAGAGCACATTGCGGTGCTCGACCTCTTCGGCGCCGTGCCAGCGCAGCAGATCCAGCATCATTGGGTGTATTCCCGACTGTTCGAGGCCCTCCGAATCGAGAAACCACTGCCCGACGATCGCGGTGAAGTGCTCCATGCCGGCGTAGAGGGCCAGCCGCTCGAACAGCCATTCCTCTTTCGCGCGGCCGGTGAGGCCGTGGTCGCCGAAGACGACCCGCAGCATGTGTTCCACGTGGCCGGATGCAATGGGCCGGGATCCGGAACCGGGGTGTCGCCGTGCACCAACTCCTTCATCGCGACCCCCCGCACCCGATGCAGCCGAACGACCGCGACATTGCGGCCCTGAAGATTGCCATGCGCCGACAGTACGCTGTTACATCTCTCATATCAATGTATCTGCGACCGGACCCTGCACTACCGCAGAAGTGATAGATCTGGGTCATTCAGAAAGTCGTCGAGTGACCGGAGTCGCCACACCGCGTAGACCGCCAGGATCGGCGCTGCCGGTCCATAGAGGAGGATCGGCTCTTCGATGTCGAATCCGATAACTACGGTGTTGCCGTCCAAGTCGATTTCGAGCCGGTCGACGAGATCCCAGTAGAAATCGACGACATGCCCATCGGCACAGCTTCGGAGAAGTAGGCGCTGATCGGTACATGCGATGTCAGCCGAGCAGTGGCCTTCCCAATCGTCTCCGGCGATATAGGAATGCGCGACGCCCAGAACGACACGTACGTCGATCTGCTCACTCGGCCCGAGGTTGAATGGTGCTGCATCTCTAGGAGTTAGCGTGGTGCCCTTCGCCAGTTGGGTGTACAACAAGGACGCGTCGGCGCGCAGATGTGCGGTTTGTGCTGCAGCCCAGTCGGTTCCCCCGGCCAACTCATTCAACGGGCCTTCGCTGCTCGTATTATGCGCACGGCGGCGAAGTATCGAGGTCGCACGCCGCAGCATGCGGTGCGGCAGCCAGGACAGGCCGTCCTCGGCGGCTTGGTCGGAGTACATATTCGCAGCGTATGCGCCCTGCCTAGTCATCTGCTACCGCCCTGCGGCCGGCCGATTCGTTCTTCTGTTGACGGCCGATCGGTCCCACCAGCCCGCCGGAACAGGCTCGACGTCGAGCCCGCCGCGATCGACGTGTTGTTCCTGGCTGCACAGCGCCATCGGACCATGCTCGCTGTCGAGGACGACGCGAAGATGCGGTTCGCAGTGGTTGAGCCACCAGTGGCTCATCGCGTTGGCGTCGGTGGCGCCGGCTGCGACGGCCGCTTCCCAGGACCGCCAGAGGGCATTGAGCCGGAGAACGACTTCTGGGTGAGCCCACCAGCGGGGGCACCAGCGCTTGCCTGGTTGTCCCGGTTTGCCCCAGAGGCGGCGGTTGATTGCGGGTGCGAACCAGGACTCGACCCAGTCCACTACGTTCGGGTACCGCGGTTGGGGCTGGCCGGTCATTCCGGTGCCTCCCTCCAGTCAGGCGCGGATCGGTACTCGGACTGTTCCACCGGGTCAATTCCCTTGAGTGCCGGTCGTTTTGCACCGAACGGCTCGATCCCGTGCGAGATGAGACTGTCGTTGATCGCCGCGCGGTGCTCGGAATCCCACCACCAGATCTTGTTGACGAGGATTGGCTTGTGGTGGGGGAAGCGGATGATCGCTCGTTGTTTCGGTAGGGCGGCGAGGTCGTCGACGGTGAGGATCTCTTCGGTGCGCCAGCTCAGTGAGCGGCTTCGGCCGCGTGGTCCGGCGGCGATCGATTCGGTGAGGGTGGAAACATCGTGGCCGCCAATAAGTTTCGAGAGGTCTCCCAAGTATTCGGTGTCGGCGACGTTGCCGCCGTATATCTGCACGCTCTGGTCGAGCATCTCTGCCATTGGTCCTGGCCCCCATACACGTTCGCCCTGCTTGCGCGACTGGAGGAAGGTCAGGGGGATGATCCCTCGGCCGCCGAAATGGCTGTATTGAGAGGGTAATTCGGGAAGTTTGCAGATGTTCGCGACTTCATCGAGTACGGCAATGAGCGGAATCAGAAGGCGGCCACCGTGTTTTGTTGATTCGGCGACTGCTGCGTCGAGGACTTGGCCGACCAGTGCCGTCGTCAGGGCGGCTGCGGAGTCGGCGCCCTCCATCGAGAGTGCGTAGAGGGTGTCGCGGCTGGTGACGAACTGGACAGGGTCGAACACCGGCAGATTGTGTATGTATGTTCCTGGCTCCGTGCGGATGTCACGCCCGCCAGTGAGTACGAAGCGGCGTCGACGAGGCGGCAGCGCCATGCGGGCGTAGTCGTCGTCGGACAGCACGTCCAGGAACCGTCGCGCCATATCCAGGAGTCCATCGCGCTGGCGGGGATGGAGGTCGCGTGCCTCGCCGATCCGGGCTGCGGCACGAAGTTTGCCTGCGGACTGCAGTATTCGGTCCGCCGTCTCATCGAGAGGGTTGCCGAGCCACTCCAGAACGTGGACCAAGTCGCCGCCAGCGATCGCGCTGGCCAGCATGTATAGGGCGAGGAGTTCTTTGGCGCCGCCGTCGAAGTAACTGTCGACTCGCGAGTCGATAGGAGTGGATGCCGCGACGAAGAAGGATGCCAGTCGGCGAGCGTGTCGGAGTTGCGAGACGTGGGCCAGAGGGTTCCACCAGAATTCGATTCGTTCGGCGCCGGTGACGCCCTGGGGGTCTGCGAGCCAGGTTCGAGCGCCGTTGCTGCGGCGCGGTAGGTCGGTGTGCGCCCAGACATCGGCTTTGTTGCTTGTTGCGATGCATGGTCCTGGTGCGTCGAGGATTGCGCGGATCGCGTAGGCGGCGGATTTTCCGGTTCGGGTTCCGGCGATTACCGTGCAGACCATCTCCCAGACGAGGTAGACCGGTCTGTGTCCAGATATGGTGTACCCCAACAACATTCCGCGGTTACTGCCATCGTGCACCTCCGGTCCGCTGGTTTTGTCGACGCCGATCAGTTCTCGCGGGGATTGCATTGTCCGCGCGGCGATGTCGACACCGCAGCCCGTCCGGCTGCTCCACTTTCGCCAGGCTGCTGCAGAACCCACCGCTGCGAGAACAGCGGCGAGTGCGAGCAGGACCATGGTCGACTCGCGCGGCCACTCGACTGGATCGCCGGATAGCGCTCGATGGACGGGATTCACCGTAATGGGTAAACCGGCTGCCCACTGACCAATTGCCAACGCTGCCCAGCTCGCCAAAATCATTGCGGCGCAAATCAAAGCTGCCCACGCGAATGCATCTGCACCCAACGAGGTTCCGGTCTGTCCGCCCGGGCGGCGCCGACGGATTTCAGTCATCCCCGCACCACTCGTTGAGTGTGGGATCGACGTACGCGGCAGTTTCGCTGAGATCTTCGGCGACCTCGCTTGGTTCGTCGAAGCGTGCACCAGACAGGGCATCGGGTGTCAGCTCCCCTCCGTCGGGGAATGCTGCCGTCACAAGATCCTCTGTGACATCGACGTCGAGATACGTTGCGGCGCCGGTGTTCTCGTTGCTGACGCTCACGTTTTGATACTGTTCCGGCTCGACGAGCACCTGCCCCTCGAACTCGTTGCTGGTCTCAGTACGTTCGCTTGAACGGGAGGTGGATGGCTCCGTGCCAGCCGGATCATCCTTACCGACCGCCGCCTCCTCGTAAGGCGATGTGTCGATGCCCGCATCGCTGAGGTAGCCGGTCCATTCAGCGTGAGCGGCGGGTTCGAGCCTGCGGACCGCGTCGTACGCGGCCATCCGAGCCTCGCCAGCGCGCCGCTCCAACTGCGCCAGCTGCTGACGCAGTTGCGGCACCTCAAGCACATCCTGATGCTTTTGTAATTCCCGGCGTAGGCGCAGAGCCTCCAACCGCCGCTGTTGTTTTCGATCCTGCGCTCGCTCGCGAAACTCCAGTTGTCGTGCTTGCCGTTCCCGGCCCTGTTCGGCTCGGTCGGCTGCACGAACGGCCGCTTCGACCGCGACCTGGTGGAGCTGCGCGAGCGCCGTCAACGCCTGAAGCAGTTTGGACGCGGCGGTTCCGCTCTCGCGAACAGCATCGTCGACTTCGCCCGACATCGCGGTCACCTCCTACAGGCTTGGGCCGGTGTCGCAACCGGGGTCGGCATCCTTGGATGCTTCGTTGGACGTGGCTATCCAGTCGGCTCGGAGGCTCACACCGCCCGATGGTTCGGTCATCTGTATCAGGGAATTCGGCGGTCCTGTCGCCTCCGCCGAAGCCGGCAAGGGGCCGCTCCGTCCAACCTCCGGGTTCGGAGATCTTCCGCTTTCAGCTGCCCCACCATGTACAGCAGGTCGAACTGCGGGCTCAGAAGATATTGCGCGACAGTATGTTTCATGCGCGGCCTGCTTCGCGGCCACCCGCACCGCATCCACGGCCGCAGATCGGTTCGCCGCCAACTCTCGATACGTCTCGATTGCAGTCATCCCGGTCTGAGTGAAAGCCGCTCGCGCGCTCAGGGCGTCCAGACCATGTTGAGTGTCGTCGATCGCCATCAGCAGTTCCCGGACGCGTGGATCCGCACCAGTGGTTGCTATGTCGAGATCAACGCGGCTGCGCCGCAGATCGCCGTACCACCACCGATAGTCGACGTTGCGACGTTCCCGCGCGGCATGCGCCTGGTGAACGGCCGATTCGGCGGCAGTCGCTTCTACGAAACCCCGGCTACGCGTGCGTATATAACGCTCCACGGTTTCTTCCGCGAATTGGAAGTGCTGTCGTTCGAGTGACTCGGCACCACGGATCAGAGCATCGTGTCGGGCATCGAGTTGTGCTGAATTCCAACCGGTTACGTAGATCGCCGGGGGCAGGATGTCCGGCGATTCGTAGCCGTGCCAGCGTAAAGACCGGACAATCGCCTCCCTATCGCGTTGTTCGGCGACGGCGAGTACATGCTGGCTGCCGTGCCGTCCGCCGTCCTCCCTTATCACGATCTCTTCTGGGTCGTCGACGTACTGCTCGCAGATCCCCAGGATCGGCGCGAGCACTGGCAGAACTTGCCCCGCTGGCCGACTCGTCAGGTCGGCATGGCTCATGGTGAAGTCTCTGTCCACCGTGGCAGCCTGGAGCGCCTTAAGGTGATCGAGCTGGGCCTGATACTCGGATAGTTCGCTGCGGACCCAGTCGGGTATTTCGACGGCTCGGCAGTCATGTCCGTGTGCCGTCGGTGCGGTCAGATGTTCGCAGACGTCACGGACGTCGGAGACAGCTCGGTCGAAGTGCAGCTCCTCCGATACTCGTAGCCCGGTTTCGGATACCCGACCGCGTTGTGTCACAGCCCATTTGCCGTAATCACGGCCGACTGTGACGAGTATCTGTGGCTCCTGAGGGTCATAGAAGTGGACGGTGAAGATGTCCAGCAGTGCGGTCCAGTACTCATGTTCGAGCACCGCTGAAGGGACAACGGCCAACGTCGCCTCTGCCCGCAGTCTGTCCGCGATCGGCTTGACGGCGCCATCCCCATCAGATTCGAATAAGTCGGAGTTGTAAGTCAGTCCATCGGCAACCGAACTGGCCGATTCCGGTTGGCGCAGCGATCCTCGTGCGGCAGTCCGGCCGGCATCGATGCCCCGGTTCGCCGCAGTCTCGATGACGTTCTCGCTCACGCCGAGTACCCGAGCGGTGTCCTCGAGATCCCGTAGGTGTTCGAGCAGTCCCGGTGCTTCCAACCGGGCGAATTCGCGAGCGGTGTCGTATATCGCGGTGAGCGCCTGATTCCGCTCGCGATGTGTTCGGGCGGAACTCAGCTGCTCCCAATCGGTCACCGCAAGATCGGATTCGATTTGGAATGTTCGCTTGCGCTGCTCGTCGGCCGCCGCCCCGAACCTGCTGGTGTCCACCGCTTCTCGGATCTGCTGGCGCAGGTCATCCAAGTGGATAAGGAGATAGAGTCGCAATCCGGCCAGTCGATCGTCGGCCAGTCGGACCGCGGTGGACTCGTAATCCGTGAATAGGGCTGTGAGACTGTGGTTCTCACCCATCCGAACGTCCAGAGCTTCATTCAACAAGTCCAGTCGCTGGGCTACCTCCTGCCCACTTCCTTTTATATCTGACAGCGGCAGGTCGGCGTTGCCGATCGGATTAGCACGGTTCACCTCTGCGCAGATGATCACGGTTGACGTCTCGTCGATGTTGTCGCGCAACCACTTACGGGCATCACGATCGCAGAGGAATGCTTCGACACGTTCGACGGTTACGTCGCCTCGTTCATCGAGTTCAGCGATGCGGGCCCGATATGGCAGGGCACCGTCCCGGTCCGGAGTGGCCGCGGCGTCGCGGGCCGCACGGCTCAATGTGTCGAGTTCGTCCTGGATAGCTCCAAGCCGTGCACGTGCGTATTCGGGCACCTCGATCGGGTCCAGATGCTCACCGCTGCGGCCGAATTCAGCACTGTATGGCGCTCCGATCTCCAGGTCGCTGAGCAATTCGGCCACACGCGCTGCATGGCCTTCGGCTACCGAGCCGACTCGGCGCTCACCACCAGGGACAGTGGCGTTGCGCCGATACTCGTAAACCGCCCATTCACCGTGGTGCAAGACGACTTCGAGTACACGATCGCTATCCGCTGGATCGGTGAACCGCACGCGTTCACCAGCATTTCGCGCGGCTTCGAATCGCGCCTGTGCCACCTCAGCCGGATCGGTCGACGTCTCGCAGGTTTCTGCACGGCGGCCGTCTGTCGGCAGGACATCTGGAGCCAATCTCGCCAGTCGGGCAATGCGTTCGTCGAAGTAGTTGAGATGGTCGCGGATTCGGTTCGGCACCGGAACCGGGGGCCAGCGGCGTATCCCGCTCGCCTCCTCCGAGAGGACACCCCGCGACAGATCGCCCATCAGGTCACCGGCACGCCGGTAGCGCGTTGTCGTTCCGACGATCTGATAGCCCTCATCGTCACGAATGCCGTCGAAGGCCGCCCACCCGCCAGCAGCCCATCCGATCGTGACGATTCGCTCGGGCTGACGGGTATCGGCAAATTCCATATCCCAGGGCCGATTGCACAGCAGAGCCAGTTCTGCTGCGGCATTTTCCACGTCGAGAACGACAGAATCAGGGACCGGTTCGGCGAATCCTCGGCGCTTGATGGCTTCGATGTGGTGGGGCCGAACACCAGCCGCGAGGGCCGCCTGTTCGGCCTGCCAGTAACGCTGTTGGATCCTCCTCGGTGCCTCGGCGAGGCTGCGCCGCGTCACGGTGCTGGCGGCGGCATGGCACACGGCCTCTACTTCAGCCAACCTTTCGGCCTGCTCCGCCGTTAAGTCGATTTCGCCGATGACCTTGGCGAACTCATCGAAATGTGTTTGCGCCCAGCTCGATTCGTTCATCAGCCGGTCGACCCGAATGCTGATCTCATTACGGATACCGGAGGCGTCGCCGAGGACACGAGCTAGTTCTGTGCGCAATGCCAGCAAAGTGTCTTCTGTCTCGGCGAGATCAGGATCTCCCACGCGCAGAACCGAGCCTTCCGCGCGGTCGATGGCGCTCTCCACGACCTCGACGTAGTCGGCGACGGCCGGAGCCAAAACCGCTGTCTCCAAGGAGATTACGCTCGGCAGGAACTTCAGGGCCCCGCGATTCTCAGCGGGCTGGTTCAGATAGCGGATGTAATGGTCCGGCGTGCGTCCATCAATAATTTCTTGCAGGTCGCCGTCGCCCAAGCGGGAAACGGTACGCAAGCGAGCTTCGTAGGGACCGTTGTGCTGCTCAGCCAACGTCATCAACCATGCATGCGCACTCTGTTTATCGGCGAACCGGGCCGTGAGCGGAACCTGTAACAGCTCCGGCAGATCGGGAGCCACCGCCTGAGCGAACGCCACAGCATGACCAGGCGGAGCGAAATCCGGTTCCTCGGAATTAATTTCGACCGTTGCAGTCCAGTAAGCGCACCGCACAATGGATTCGATCGCCGCGGCCTCAAGGCCTTCGGTGGCCGCTTCGGCCCGCAACGCCCGATAGCGATCTGTCAGCGCGTCGATATCGGCTCTTTCATCTGGGTAGTCGTGGGCATGTAGTCCCTGACGAGATGCGTGGATCGTCAGTTCGACCGCCGCCAGCGCCAGTTGCTCGCCCACGTCATCGACTGGCGGCACCTCGGTGCCGAGCTCGGTCAGCATCCGCTCCCAATGTGCGCGCGCAAGGTCACCGCGGGGCACGACCTTTGCAATCTGCTGCGCGACCCATGCGTCCTCACCGACCAGATTAGGTGCCGTCAACATGGAAAGGATCTGCTCGCGTATGGCATTTAGCTCGGCGTCGAATTCCTCGATGACCTCGAACGATCCGGTTTCGGCCAATTCGATGAGGCGCCAGGCGTACTTGGTGGTCAGTCCATGCAGCAATGCCGTATCGAGCGGCTGATGATCGGTGAAGCCAGCATTGGAATGCCGTATATCTAGCCGGAACGGCCCGTCCTCGGAGAACGCGGGAGTCGCGTGCGCGATATCGACGGGTCCGATGCCCAATTCGAGTGCCGCTGTAAACTTGGCCGCCATCTGCTCGACGAGATACTCTGCGATCGGATCCAGCGCAGGGCCACGTGGCCCATAACTACGGAGCTCGGCGGCAGCCTGGTCGAGCGCTTCGATGGCCTCACGCTGATCGGCATCCAATGCGAGCGGCTGCTCCGCGCTGTCGCTGATCCACTTCTGGCGGGTAGCCGTCACCCGCACCAAGGCCCGGGTGAGATCGACAGAGCTTTCGTAGTCGGACAGCGTGCCGATGGCGTCACTGGACAGTTGGATCGGCGGGTAGGTGTCCACCTCGACGCCCAGCTTGGTCAGTGCAGGGCCTGATTCGAGAGCATCGGTCAGGCCGGAGAGCCTTTCCGCCGCAGCGAGATCACCCAGATAGATCCGCTCACCGGTCACCGGGTCGCGAGCGACTGCGGCGGCGCGCCAACCGTTTTGGCCACCTGCAACTTCCACCAGCTGGCCATCACGCGTAGGCACTATTACCGATACGCCGGTGTCCAGTAGCTCACTGAGCTGTCTGCGGTAGCGGAACGCCAAGTCGATGTCGTCATGCCCGCGAGCTCGGTCAGTCGCCTGTCCTTCGCCGGATGTTGCCGAATCATCTACTTCTGCAATGGGATTCAATACCGCGAAGTAGCCCTCGCACTTCAGCACGTTCAGCACGCGCTCAGCAGCGGCGGCAGTATCGCGTGGATCGCCACTACCAGAACCGTCGCGCATCCGGCCGATCCGATCGTCAATGGTGGTCAGATGGTCCAGAACATCAATGTGCCGACTGATCGCAGCATGGTTGCCGAACTCGGCGATGGCGACGCGAAGTTGGCCGGTCCGCACCCACGCCTCGAATGCGAAACCGCAGCTCGGGTCTACCGCGAATGCGCGAGCCCAGGCGTAGTCCAGACAAAGTTGCTTCAGGGCAGCGGCGTCAGCCATCACACTGCCTGTGAATTGCGGCTCGGTGTCGACCGCCACGGCGAGTAGGTGTAGGTCATTGCGGACGATCGACCGTGCAGCGTCCGTCTCGCGATACAGCACCCGCATTCGGCCGGAATGAGGGTCGAACGCGCTCAGCGAAGCGTCGATCTGCCCGGATCCATTGCGTACCTTATCCATTAACCACAGCCGCGCGCTGCGCTCGCAGTCGAACCACGCTCGGGTGGGGTACTGCTCATCGTGTTCGCGATAGGCAGCATGGTAGGGCGTCGGTAGCGACTCTGCGGAGACATTTCTCGTGTTCATGATTACTGCCCGCCGTCGTCGCGAAGGATGTGGCGGCCGAGCACCCGGTATTCGGTGGTGCTCTTGTAAGTGGCGTTCATAATGACCTCACTCTCTGAAAGGATTTGTGGCTGTTTGCTTCTCGCGGCTCAGGTGATGCGCCTCGCTCGCGCACCGGACGAAACCGGGCCTTCCTTGACGTACTCGCCAGGCTGCGGCGCTTCGATCTCCTGTCCGCTTCCGGCGGCGATCGCAACGTGTCCTGGGCCCGCGGGCCCGAAGTTGCTGAACAGCAGATCGCCCGGACGGGCGTGATCGAGGGGAACCTCGGCACCGACTTCCCACTGCTGCTCCGATGTGCGGGGCAGGGTACGACCGGTCGCCGCGAATACGGCCGCAGAGGTGAATCCAGAGCAATCGAAGCCGCCGTTGCTTGGCCCGCCCGGTCCGCCGCCGCCCCAGACGTATGGCGTGCCGATCCATTGACGCGCTGCTGCGACGATCTGTAGACCGACATCAGTGCGACCATCAGGCACGAATTCGCCTGAGCCGCCCGGTATTCGGAAATTCGGCTCGGTGGCGAGTATGCGGCTGACGTACGCCTGTGTCTCTGCGTAGGGCGGGATTCCCTCGTAGGCAAGCACTTTGTCGGCGCCAGCGTTGTAGGCAGCGAGCGCGAGGGCCGGGACGTCGCCGTGAACACGACCGGACGCATTCCACTGCTCGGCTTGCGAGGCGAGGTAGCACATATAACGTGCCTGCCCAACGATAGCGTCGCCGTCGTCCCACACCGATGTGGCACCGTTGCCGTCAGCGTCAATCACGAACGGTTGCCCGTCGAGCGGATCGATGGCTTTCGCGGTGCCGGGCAGGAATTGCGCGAGCCCTTGAGCCCCGGCGGGAGAAGTCAGGTCGCGGACGAAACCGCTCTCTTGTTGGACTTGTGCGGCGAGCAGCGACGCGCTGATCTGTGGACAGAGCGATCCGCCACGACGGAACCACTGCTCGAGTTCCGGAGGCACCTTTCCTGGGGCCAGGCTGGCACCGGGTGTACCAAACCCATTCGTGCACAGTTGATCTCGCGAAATGCCAGGGGTGACAACCCCCGCCAGCCAGGGTATCGGGTCGATGGGACTACCGCCCTCCAACCGGCCACCGGGAACGACCTCGAAATGCAGATGCGGTCCGGTCGATTCACCAGCTGAGCCCACGTCCGCAATGTGCTGACCAGCTGTAACCTGATCGCCGACCCGGACATGCACCCCGTCGTCGAACATGTGCCCGTACACCGTGGAGAACCGTCGGCCTTGTTCATCGACGGAGTCGACGACGATCCAATTCCCGAATCCGGATGCAGGTCCCGCGGCGACTACTCGGCCCGCCGCCGCAGCGAGAATGGGAGTGCCGGCCGGAGCTGCGAAATCGACGCCCTTGTGTGCGCCACCGCGGGCGCCGAAGACGTCGGAGACGGTGAACGAGCCGCCCAAAGGATGCGTCCGATTCGCCGACGGCGCCGGCAGCGATACGGCAGCTTCGGCATGCCCAATCATCTCGGCTCCAGGCGCGCAACCAGAGTCGCTGCTAGGTGCGATCACCAGCGCGACGAGCAGCACCATCCCGGCCGTCGAGCCGAGTCCAGCGGTTGCCACCATGCTGGTACTCATGCGACGCCGGTCCCGAATTGACTGAAGCGACTGTTCGTGTCGTGAATCCCGGCCTCGATCTCGGTGTGGCACAGGTGCATCTGGAATGGGATGCCGGGGCGACGGTCCTCACCGACCTTGAGCAGGAATTTGCCGGTGCCGGGTGGGCACGGCCGCGGCTGGCCGGGCTGAAGCGCTTCTCCGGTAAGCGCTTGCGGCGCCGACCAACTGGTAACCATTTCTCGCTCGCTGCTGGTGAACGGAGCGATGGAATCCAGGCGCGCCAGCTCTTCGGCGGGCAGCGCACCGAACATCTTGGCGCGAGCGCGTTCGAGGAACCCGAGTGCCTTCGCGACCGCAGCTGGATTGTGCAGCGACTGTAGGTCTTTGATGGTGTGGCTGATCATGATCAGCGCCGTGCCGATGCCGCGTTGCAGCCGGGTGAGTTCGTCGACTCGATCGACCATGAAGTCCCCGAGGCCCAAGACCTGCCACAACTCGTCCATCACGACCTGGAAGTAACGTTGCGGCCCGTGTCCGGTGTCGGCAAGGACGTGGGCGGCCTCCACCGAGGCGAAGCCGTCGGCCCAGCAGGCGAGCATCACGGCGGCCTTGAGCTTCTTGTCTCCGGAAGGAATGTGAGAGACGTCGACGCAGACAGCGGTTGCGTCGGTATCGATATCGGTGGTTGTGTGGCCGTTGAATATCGCCCCGAATGGCCCCTGCGTGAGGGCGCGAAGAGAACGACGCAAACCCTTTATGGCAGAGCGGTATTCGAGCACATCATCGGCACCGGCGTCGAGCAGCAGCTCCTCTCCCCCACCAATGACGACTTCCAGCAAGTCCGACAGCAGCGGCGGCTGGTCAGGTGTGAATCCGCCTGGTCCGTAGAGGATTCGGAGGGCGGTTGCGATTAGCGTCTCTTCGAAATCAGCGACTCGTGCGCCGCGGATGAGCTCGATAAGTCCGGCTATCACTGTGACCTGCCGAGCCCGGAGTTCGGTGGCAACTTGTTGCGCCACTTCGGGATTGCCGCTGAGGACATCCGTGACTCGACCGAGGGCACCAGCGGCCAGCGGGTTGAGGTGTCCATGCCCGTAGCCGAGATCGATCACTTGACCGCCGACCACCTCGACCAGCCGACGGTAGTCAGGCTTCACGTCGGCAAGGATCAGTGGCGTGATCCCTTGAACAACACCACCCAGAACAATCCGCCGAACAAGCGAGGACTTACCAAAACCATTGAGGCCCAATACGAACAGACTGGGTGCGGTGATGAAGCTGCCGCGCATGAACCAGTTCATCGGGTCGAAACACACCGGGGCGCCGGTGTGGAGGTGCGAACCCAATGGAGTGCCGATCAAAGGTGCACCGGCGCCGACCGACCACGGCCATAGCCCCGCTACCTGAGCGGTCGACGCTCGGTATTCGACCGGCCGCGCCACTACTGCACACCGGCCGCCGCCGTATCCGAGATAACCGCGGTCGCTCGGTCGAGCGACCAGGCGGTCGAACCTTTCCAGTTGCGTCGCAGCCGAACGTGTTTCGGCACACCGGCGACGATTGTCGTCAGCTCGAAGGCGCTGTCCCGCCCACCAAGCCCGCAGCCCAGTACGAGCGCGTCGAGTTTGCTGGAGCTGCATACGGGTGGCGTCGTCGAGCAACTTCATGATGCTGCCCTCCGACTCGCCTCCCGCTTGAAGTCCTCCGCAGCGGCCCTCGGGCTCTGTGCGGATGCCAACTGCGCAATAAGCGCACGGCGTGCTGCCGCGCCACGACCTCGCCCTGCCGTCAGACGAAGGCATTTCCGCAACGCTCGACGTTCGGCGGCGGTAAATCCGCCCCAGACGCCGTGGTCTTCGCCGCTGACCAGAGCGTTTCCCAAGCACTCTCGCCATACCGGACAGGTCGCGCACCATTCTTTCGCATCCGCACTCAGGTCATCGTCGAAGAACGGGTCGTATACACCGCGGCATGCGGCCTTGACCATCCAGTCGCGGTTCATGACGACACCGCTTCCGATGGGCGACGCGCCTTGTCCGCCGCGTCGAGAATCCGCCCTACAGTCGAGTGGTGCGTGTCGACATCTCGACCGATCCGCCGATGCGACCAGCCTGCTTCGTATTTCAGGTGCAGAATTCGCGCGACAACCTGCGGGTCTCGCTGACCGGTCGGGTCGGCCGCACAGACCTGCTCGGCGACCTCCCACCAGCGTTCCTCCGAAACTCCTTGCGATACAGTCTGTTCGGATTCAGTTGAGTCGGCCCAGTGGCGAGTCAGGAAAGACTCGTTCCGATGCTGCAGGGCAACAGAATTCGAGATTCGCTCGTCGATCGACCCGTAATTGTGAGCCTCAGAGTGGGCGCTGGTCCGAGCAAGAATGGCCAGCCCATGGGTCGCGGCCAGGAGGCTGACCGGCGCGACGGCAGCGATTGCGGCCGCGACGAGCGCTGGCAGCGGCCCCGCGTTGATCCATGCGTGAAAACCGTTGCCGGAAATGCTAATAGAAGCGGCTCCGGTCAGTACCGTCCAGAAGAACCTCCGGTGCCGTCCGGTATCCAGGTACGGTGCCAATGCCACGATCGCCACGGTGGACTGCACAATCGTCCCGTCGATGATGACGGGCCACAGCCACGCCAGCCGAGGCGGTTGTCCGGCCTTGATCGCGAGATCCCATAAGGCCGCGAATGACAGCACGAAGCCCGCGACACCGATCCCGATGGTGGTGACAATGGCGACCACGCGGGCCAGCATGATGACCGGCGGAACATTCATTGCCGCCTGGTAGACAATAGGTTTGGTCATCGCGATCACCCCAATGCCTTCGGTACGGTGGCATGTTCAGGCAGAATCACTCCGCACCCGAGCGAGGCCGCGAACGCGGCGGCTTGGTAGCGGTAGCAGCGCCGAATCTTCAATCGGGCCTGCGTCGACAGATCTCGAACGATTGCTTCGATTCCCGGCAGGTCACCGTCGAGCGGTTCGGTGACCGTGATCAGCGCACCGAAGCGAGCTAGACCGTGCCCGCGCGCCTGCTCCTCGCGGGTGTGCTGGGTAGCCTCCACGCGCAACACCGCCGCCGCCGAGACGACACCGCGTTCGGATTGCTGTGCGACGAGGGCGTTCTTGTAATCGTCATCGACGATCTCGGCAGCGTCCGCGGCGGTGTGCGGACGGAACACGAGCGCGACGCGCTTACGCGGAGTCTGCGGGTTCGGAGCCAAAAGCCGTTGCAACACATGCTCGTCGACAGTTCCCTCCGGCGCGGCGTCCATCTCCCATGTCACCGACCGGCCGCCGTCGTGGATGTAGTGGTCCCACCTCTCCTCGTGCGAAACCGGGCCGGTGTCAGACCAATCCAGGCCGTGGCCCTCCGGGTCGGCTGCCGCTACTTCCAGATCCGCTTGCGCGGCCGGGTCGTAGCTGCGTCGAACGACCGCGATCACCTCTCCGGCGTTCATCGGTCGTGCCCGGACTCCGGCATCGGCCAGCGCGGCGCAGATGCCCGGCAGTCGGCGAGCGATCTCGACGGCCTGTTCGGCGGGGTTCTTGCGCCGTTCCGCCGTGGCGGCGGTGAAGGTGATCGCGCATCGGCCGGATAGCTGGACTCCGTCTGTCGGGAGTTCCTCCGCGAGTTCGGCCATCACCGCCTTCGCGATCGCTGGAGCACCCGAGCGGGTGATGGCGTCGATTTCGGCCAGCAGCCGGTTCCCGGTTTCCGGAATCGTATCGATCAGCGTGGTGACTGCCGCGATATCGCTGGTCTGGCCGAGCGAGGCGAGGAACGTTCCCCATGCGGCGACCCACTGATCGATGAGCGGTTGATCGACGGCCTCGTGGCCTTGTGGCCAAACCCGAAGCACCACAGTGTATTGGGCGAACTTCGGCAGGTGGATCATCGCGAAGCGGTATCCGCCGGAATCGATCCCCTCATAGCAACGAGCCCCAGCGAGCAGCCCGGGTAGCTGGGTCGTGCCACCAGGGATGCGGGAGAACCGCCCGCCGCGGTAGATGTGCTCGCCGTGCCGCCGGGCCAGCATCCATCGGAGTCGAATCCAGCCGGTCTCGTATCCGGATCGGCCACCGTGGCGCCAGACGAGCGGCACTAAAGCGACCGCTCCCGCGCCTGCAACGACAAGACCGACGCGAACACCCACAATCACACACGCCAGCAGCGCGGCGATTACGACCACGAATCCGAGAACCGTTTCTCCCCAACGCAATCCGAACAATCCCGCTGAGCGAGGGCGCTGCCACAATCCGTAGGAGCGACGCTCGTAGGTCGAGGCGGTCTCGTACACATGCGTAGTCATCGGCGAATCACCCCCGATGGCCGAGCCTGGCTCGGACTGTCACCGGTCAATCGCCCAGCGGCACGATCCGCACTCCGCGCCAGGGTGCCGGTTGTAGCAACCGCCGTGGACGATCGCCGTGAGGAAGTGCGCCCACCCGCACCGGCAGGTACTGCTCCGCCAGTAGCCGTGCCCCCGCCTTGGGCCGGGCGAGGCGGCGGCGAGTTGGGCGGCGGAACTCTACCGCCACCTGCCGAACCCGACGGGCGAGGGCCGCCCCCGCCCGATACAAATCCGGCGGCACCGGGCGCGGCTGCTCCTTTGGCCCCCAACGCCTTCCCGCCAGTAGCCGCTGCGGCAACGGCCAACGCAGCCACTCCAGCAGCACCGAGTCCGGAACCACCGGCACCAATTGTGGAAACAGCCGGTACGACCAGCCGCATCAACGCAGGAAGGACGAACGAGACACTGCACAACAACACGACACCGACCAGGATGCGTTGTGCCTGTTCCGAATTCGGTGTATCTGATGCAGACTCAGCGCCGATCGATCCAGCGGTTGTGAACGCGATCATGTAGACGACAGCGGCGACCGGCTTCCACAGCAGGAAGGCGATCACCCAGCCGATCAGCTTCTGATACGACTGCATCCCGATCTTCAGCCCTGAAGCTGCCGCCGCCACCGGCACGAATCCGACGGCAACGATCAATAGGCCCTGTCGAATCACCGCGAGCACACACTGCGCCAAGGCGCCGAGCAGCCCGACGACAGCTACGACCAATATCAGCCCTGGCGAAAAAGCTTGCAATTCATTGGTTTTCACCATCAGCTCGGCGATGCCCTTGGCGTTGCCTCCGGTTGCGTCGTCTATCAACCAGGTCGATAGCCGGTCGCCTCCGCGGGTGCCGACGACAATGATCGCTCCGAACATCCATGACGACAACACAACTCGCGCATATAGTCGGAATCCTTCGGCCGCTTGGTCGAGCGTCGCACCGCGGCGGGCCTCCGCCAGCCTGATACCGGTCACGATCGTCGAAGCGATCAGGAGTATCAGCTGAATCTCATAGGTGTAGTCGGAGACCTTTGTGAACAATCCGCTGTCGGCGAGTTGCTCGTTGGGCAGTTTGGTCCACCAAACCAGTGACAAGGTGAGCGCTTGGCCTAGTCCTTCCAGCAGGGAATCCACGACTTTGCCGAAGGCCGAATCCCATGCCTTGTCCGCGATGGCACCCGGCACGTCCTGCGGATGGCTCGCGGCGTTGCCGCCCTTGCACAGCGCAGACGCCGAATCACCGAGTGCTGATCCGATTCCGAGAGGAATCTTCGACAGCATGTCGTGCAGCTGATCACACGTTGCGTCGAACCCATATGTGTTGCCGCCTGAATCCGGCTGCGCGAGTGCGGTATTCGGCACAGCCAATGTCAGTGCGAAACAGGCTGCCAGTGCGACGATTACGCGTTTCACCATGGCGTCCACCCCTCGAGCGAGGTCAGCGTCTGGGATACCGATCCGGCCGCTGGTACCGTCAGCCGCCAGTCCGAGTCGACCCACGTCACCGCCAACCGGATCACCCGCCATGTCCGAGCACCGACAATGTTGGCAGGCGTAGCGAGTTCCACGACCGCGAAATCGGCGCTGTAACTGGGAATTCGGAACGCATCGGAGGCGACGAGATATCGGGTGACAGCTTCGGGCCACAGCTGCGGCAGATGAGAGCTATCCCTGTCGATTTCGGTCTTCTGAGACTCGGTCAACATCATCTGACGCACGTATAACGCGCGATCGCTGGGGTGCGCGACAGACCGGTAGTAGATCTGAGCAGCGGCAAGCACGGCGCCCTGTGGCGTGTGGGTATAGCCGACGACGAGGCCGTCGTCGACGCGCGCCGGACCGTCGGAGGTCGAAAACGGTACGGATGCTCCGAACACGCGCTGCCAACCGCCCGGATCACGGACACCGTAGGGTGCTCCGGTCAGCCAATCCGGAGCGGCCGGTGTGCGCTGAAGTGCCGGGTACTGCGGAAGTGGCTGTCCCGCAGTATTGTTCGGCACATCAACGCGGCGGCCGAGCATATCGAGCTGCGGTGGCCCGAATCCCGTAGTAGGTGCTCTCAACGACGGAGTTGGTGCGACAGTGACGGAGCCCGTCGCGCCACGAGATCCGTGCCGGGCAACGGCCGCGAATAGTCCGCCGAGCAGAATCAGCATTACGAAGATCGCCGCCGCGATGGTGGATGGCGACGTCCATCGGTTCCGGCGATCGGCACCTCCGTCGGCCGCCTTCATCGCGGTGCCGCCAATGCGACAGCGCCCGCGGGTAACTCGGCGATTTCAGTAACTGGATCCGTCGTCGCCTGCGGCGAAGGAAGCCGCAGGCGCCAGTCATTGCCGTCCCACACGACGACTGCCGCATTCGCAGTGCGCGAAGCGTCCGGATATTCGGTGAAGACCGTAACCGCGGCCTCTCCAGGTTGATACCTGGCAATGCGATAGCCGATGAGCCTTGGGGCCGACTTCGGTGACGCGGTTCCACTGATCGATAGCAGTACTCGGTTGACCGCCCATGCATCGACAGCCGGTCCAGGCTCGATTTCGCCATCGATGACATGCGGCCACTGGCCGTCCGGCGCAACCGACAACCGCACCGTGTGGGTGATGGCCGCAAGCGCAGCTCCTTGTGGCGAGTGCGCGAATCCTGTTGCTGCACCGCTTTCTTCGTGGAAAGGACCTTGATCCGCATGTGGCAACGCGATGCCCTGATACGGCACCCACCGCAGATTCGTCGGCGGCGCAAGCAAATCAGCCTGCGATTCGGAGTGATTTTCGGCCTGGTGTCCGCAGCTATTTACCAGGAGGGCGGTCAGCACCAGCGACGCCACTGCGATTTCGCGACCCGCCAGGCTCCACCGACATGGCGTTACTGAATTGCGCTGTCTACCTTTGGTATTCATCCGGAAACCTCCGTTCCCGTAGCCACGTGGTTACGACAGGATCGCGAGGGCAATCGCGGTGGAACTGGTGGCGACGATCGCGCCGAGCAGGCTCATCACGACCCCGTGCGGCCCTTCGGACGAGGTGGCCTGGCCTTCGTGGCGCATGATCCACATCCGCCCGGCCGCCACCAGCAGCCATCCGAGGCAGGCGACGAGTGCCACCCAAAGCAACCAACTCAGCAGTGTGGTGAATGGTTCGATGACGTCGGACGGGAGGTGCTTGTATGCGTTAATCGGTTGATCAGCAAGGATATTCATGAAACCGTCACCACCGCGTTCATGATCGCCGCCGCCGACGTGGCGATGACACCACCAACCAAAGCGCCGATTACGATCTTCGGGGACTCCAGCGCGCCGCCGTTCCAGCGCTCCCACGCGAAACGCCCACCGCCATAAATGATTCCGGCGATTCCTGCGAGCAGAACCACCCACATCAGCCACCGCATCAACTTCAGCAGACCGTTCGATCCCGGCGGAGCCTCCGGCGAAATCTGGGTGATCTGCGTGTGCCAGTAGCCGACCATGTCGGCCAAGAGCGGCCCGGCGTTCACGATGTCACCCACAAACAAGGCCGACGATGTGGCAATCCGACTGTGACTGGATTGCGGAAGCGCTGTCCTCGTTGGCTTTTCGATGTAGCGGCACCGATCATGGGCACCGCGACGTGCCGAGGACCTTTAGGCGCGCTAGAAACGTTATTCATCTCTGAACCTCCACGTTCAAGCCCGCGGCGGTTGGACACCCGCCTACCGCCGGGACGGTCGGATTTCGCATAACTCGCGCTTTAGGAGGCAATGTCGAACCCTCCCTCCGGATCAGCGCAGGCACCGGATGCAGCGACCGCATCACGGACGGCCGCATCGAGCTCGGTTCCCAGCCGAACGACATCACCGGGGATGAATGCCTCTGTATGGGAGCTCCGCTGGCGTGTGGACGAATCCGGATTCCACTCGGGGAGATCCTTGATCGGCGTGACGAGCCATTCGTTGTGCCAGTTCACCCGCCACGAATGCTCGACCAACCCGGCCACAACGCTGCGATAGCGGCGAATGTCGGACTGCAGCCGACCCGGCCGAGCAGCCACCGTCACCAATCCAAGGACAGTGGACGGACCAGCAAGACCGCAGGCGTGTTGCCGGAGCAGATCGTGTGCCGCGGTGATGCCCACGATCGTCTCCCGAGCCACGACAACGACGAACCGCGATTCCATACCGATCACCGCAGGCCAGCGCCCGCCGCAGTCAACCGTGTGCGGTAGACACCGCTCGAGACAGCTCACTCCGGCGCCGCCGTGCGCACCCAGCAACCACGCCAGCGGCTGACACTCCCCTACTGGAACCGGGCCCGCCCAGATCGGCGCTCTCCGATGAGCCGGAGGTGCGACAACTCCCGCAATCGCCGGCGTACGGTGACGATTATCAATCCAGGTCAGCATCGGACCAGCTCCAGTTGCACTGCGGCAGAACGACAATCGACGCCATTACGGCGAACTACGTTGCTTCCCTTCGGTTCCGAATCCCGATCGACAGAAATCCGGGTATCGGACCAAGCCATGCCGACTCGAAATGACGTGTTCATTTCCCTACCGCCTGTCCAGCACCGGCGATGTCTTTCGCCGCGGCGGCGAACCAGTCGGCCACGTACTGAACCGCGGTTTCACCGTTCGCCGCGACCGGTGTCGAACCGTATGCGGTATGGCGCTGAATCGTGTCCCAGTAGCGAACCCACGTTGCGGTATTCAGCAGATCCGAGTTGTCGGTGACGTTGTCCGTCACTACCTGAAATGCCTGCTGTACCAACCGATTCGATGTCGCAGGCGGGACCAGCTGTACTACGGCTCCGGCCAGTTTCTGCCCGAACAGCGCGAGTGCGACAGCAGGATCACTGAGCCCCACGGCCGTCAACTCGGCGATATTCGACGGCGTCAGCATCGTGCGAGCGACGGTCACCACCGCGTTGAGCCCAATCGTCCCGACCTTCATCAACGCCCGAACAGCGGCATTCACATCGACCGGTGTGCGTGGATCGGAAGCTTCAGCGATCCTGCGAGACAGCGACTTCTTCGGGGTGATCGACAGCTCCGAGAGCGACTGCCCTTGAATATCTTCGTTCACCACCGCGGTCGCCGTCTTGATCGCGGTGAATGCCAGCGCCTGCGCGATCGAGGACAGCGACGCCACCGGATCTCCTCCGGAAAGTTCCGACTGGCCAGCGATATTCGCTACCGCCCGCAGAACCGGCGCGTTGTCCGGCGCATCGCACGCCAGGTCCGCCGGAACGCAAAACGTCGCTACCCGACCGGTCAGCGAGCCGAAGTTGGCGGCAAGGTCACGCTGCGGCCCGATTCCACCGCCCGCGACGGGCGATTGGGTCACTACCGGAATCGCAGCCACGGCACCGCCGGATGTACCGGGCGCCGGGTCGGGCCGCTGCTTGTCCGGCGCACCTGGAAACACCGATGCCCCAGGATTTCTCGTTGGATCTGCGAACAACGCCACTGCGGCGACCCGATCCGCCGGAACGCCGGTACCACCGGAGCCGATGTCCTGGGCGAACATCGAAACGACGTTCGCGCCTTGGGAATAGCCCACCAGCGCGAGCCGCGTCGACGAACACCGCTGTGTGATCTCACGAGCCCTGTCCCGCAGCCGATCCAGCCCACCGGCTACCGACTGCGCATAGGGCGCCGAACCACCCGACGTCGCGCCGCCGAAGCTCGCCTCGTACGGAATGTATTCCCGCGCAACAATATCCCCGGCATTCGCCAGCAACGGACGGAACACCGTCGACAACATCCCCGTATCGGTTGTCGGTGCCGCATCCGGCGAGGACTCCCCTGTGCCCTGCACTCCGAGGGCGTACAAGGCCGGACAATCGGCTCCCGCCGAAGCCACCGTTCCAGGGACGGCCGCGACAGCGCCTGCGGTCAGAACCGCGACACATCCAGCGACAACAAGCCGTCCGCTGCTCGCATCACGCCGTCGACCACGGGTTGTTCGATCGGTGTCCATGAGCCCTCCTTGCCGAAGCCTTTGAGTCAATTAGTTCTGAGATTAGCGCTTAAATTAGAGCTGTCAAGAATGCGGGTGGCGAACACCAATTCGCAATCTCGCCTCAGCTGCGAAACAGGCGCTAACCTTGACTCACATCGCCGACCGAGAGGGTCCTAGTGAGCAAGGACTGGCCAGCTGTCGCCGCCGCCGTTCGAAACCGAATGGCCGAGCTGGACATGACCCAGGCGGAGTTCATCCACAAGTCCCGCCTGGCGCCGATGACGATCCGCAACCTCCTCGAGGACGAACCGCCCCGCAAGGCGACCCGACCGACGCTGGCGACCGCGTCGGAAGCCCTCGGCTGGCCCCGCGACCGGCTAGAACGGATCCTGAACGGTGAAGCACCCCCCGACCCGGACGCCGATGACAAAACCATCGGCGAACTCGGGCGCATGCGACGCAAACTCGCCAAAACCGAAGACATCGGCCAACTCGCCGAGGCCATAGCCGCGATCAACCGCCGCCTCGATCGAATCGAGAAGCAGCTCGTTCGTCGGCAAGCTGACGACGACGAACGGCCATAACCAGGCGTATTCGAGCCTCGAGCTCGCCCAACTGTTTCAGGACAGGGTCGTCGCTTACCCGACCGCAGCTGGAACCCCGGCAACTCTGAACCGGCGTACGCCCCGACGAGCGTTTGACGTTGTCGCCCATGGCACCACCTCCTTGCCGAGCACCACTCCTCACGTTTGCTGTGGCATAGCTCACAGTAGATCCAGACCCGATGGTCTGCAATAAACAAACAACAGAAAAACCACAAAACTGATCTTTTCTTGGGCAAAACCTTGGATTCGACCACAGGAGAGATACAATCTTGCTCATGGAGGGTGCCGCTGAACGGTTCGGCAGAATCGTCAGATCTCGTCGGCTAGCCCTTGGCATGACGCAACGTGACGTCAAGGCCGCGGGCGGCCCCAGCGTGATGACGCAGAATCACATAGAGAATGGCACTTCGCCGCACACGCCGACGCCAACCACACTCGGCAAGTACGACCCCGTCCTGCGCTGGACGCCCGGGAGCGCCTCCGCCACCTTCTACGGCGGCGAACCGACTCCGGTCGACGCGCCTGCGCCAACCCCGCCAGGGCGCGAGGAATTCGCTCGCCTTCTTGAGGCGAACCCGACGATTCGGCTTGCGGCGCGCCGTCTATCCGAACTGTCGGACGAAGATGTCCGAACTTTCATGGATCTGCTGGCAATTGTCGAGAAGCACCGGGGGACAAACCAAACGGGAGGCTGACCCTGTATGCGCCGCTGATCGTGCCACCCCCGGCCGGATTACCGGCCAGGTACTTCTGGCTGCGCCATAAGGTCGCCCACTTACTCCGCAATCTCGGCGTCGATGCCGCTGATGGACACGAGGCAATCGTCGACGCGTTGTCTCGGCGACTCGATGCACCAATCCACATCAGGTTGTATTCATTCCCTGTACCAGGATTCTTCAGCTTCGTCATCGTGGACCCCGAGCATGGGGAGTTCCACATATTCGTCCAGGCGGCCACCAGCCACGAACACCAACTGCACCTGTTGATGCACGAGGTCGCCCACATCATCCTCGGCACTCTCGATCTCGGAGACTCCATCGTCGCCGGTACTCACCGCACCGGCGATTACTCGAATCTGGCTGAACGAGATGCGGAGTTCGTCGCCCGGCTGATCAGTACCTGGATCGATCTACATGCCGGGGCCCAGTTGCCAGTCCAGCCCGATCCGGCCGCCGAACGCCTCTCCCGAACTCTTCAAGACCGACTCGCGTGGTGAAAGGGGTTCGCCCACAATGAATTACGACTCTCCAACCAATCTGCCGCTGCGGATAGCCGTCGTTGCGATCATCGCGCTCTGGCGTTGCTGGCAGATGACACGCCGCCGCCCCACCACCGCGTCCTTGATCATTACGGTGGCCATCCTGGGCTCATGCGGCAGCCTGATCTTCGAGGCCATCGCGCATGCTCAGTCCAGAGCAGGCACCGGGCGCGTGTACATCATGCTGTCGCTGCAGGTGATCTGCTTGGCGATCATGCTGGTGGCGCTGTGTGCCTATTACGCAGTTGCCGCCGATACCCGGCAAGCACGCAATCTCGTCCTTCTCGTGGCCAGTATCGGCTTCATCTCATGCGGAATTGCTCTCGGGCTGTCCTTCCAGGTCGCACCCGGTCGCGAACTGTGGGATTTCCAGCACTCCGACACTCTGCGCTGGTACTTCGCCAGCACATTGTTCTTCCCAGTAGCGACAGCCGTCGGCGGCCTGCTCGCAGCTCGGTCTGCCCGCCGTGCCTTCGGCGCGTTGCGCGTTGCGCTCGGCATGGCGGCAGCCGGCCTTTGGCTGCTGGCCGCAGTCGGCATCGTCACCCCCATCAGCTATTGGAACGGCCGCAATACCCCCGACTCGCTAGCGACGGTAGGCCCGCCGGGCACCGTGGGTGAACCGCTGAAGACGTTCATCTACGTCGGCTTCAACGGCGGCTGCGTACTGGTGGTGATCAGCTGGGCCGCCGTGGCCATCGCCCATCGCGCCCGACAACTACGTGAGATTCGCGATGCATGGCGAGACACCCGAGACATGCGCAAGCTTCGCGATGATCTCAGCACCGTCGCTCCCGAATTGTCTTTCCCCCGGACAGGCTGGACTCCCCTGCTGTTGAAACCGCACGCCGCACGCATGACCGCGCTCATCGAGTGCCGCGACCGACTGATCACGCTCAGCCCGCGCCTGGCCGCCGAACTGAACCCCGAGGAATACCAAAACCCCCGTTCCGTGGCGGCAGCGCTACAACAACTACGGGGCATCGGCGCCCTCCATCAACCCTCCAACCAGGTCCAGGCAGTACCGATCCTCACCGACTCCGGCGCATACGGCCGAGACCAACTGATCTCGTTGGCCCGCAGCTACTCCCGACAAGGCAAGGAGACTTCCGCATGGTGACCATCGTCGGCGGCGGAATCGCAGGCTCGGTTCTCGCCGGAGCCCTCGCACGGCACGGCGAGCAGGTCACCCTCTACGAGCAACAGCCTGCCGGGCCCGGCGCTGGCGCTTTCCTGTTCATCGACGGCCGCGGCCACAATGCACTCACCACCCTCGGCGTATCCGAAGCCGAGCTGCACGAAGCGTCGTGTCCGCTGGTGGAGCTTCAGTACCGGAACAGCGCCGGGTTCAGCGGTGGACGGCCTAGCGCTGGGCATCGCTTTTGGATGCGCCGCGCGCTGATGAAGATCCTGACCGACTTCGTTGACACCTCCGGCGCCGAACTGCACTACGGCCACCCCATCACCGATGTATCCCGCAACGGATCCGGCTGCATCCTTCATCAGGGCGATCAGGCCATCACCGTCGACGATCTGATCATCGGTGCCGACGGAATCGACTCCGTCGTGCGGACCCGTCTGGAGCCAGACCGCGTACCGGTGTACGCCGGTGACGTCGTGCTCTACGGGATGACCACCGCACCCCTGGACCTCCCCACCGACCCCGCCGTACTGCACTTCTTCGCCGAAACCGCCCCCGACAACAGCTCATTCAGCACCCTCGGACACATCTGGCGCCCCGGCGACGACAACGCACTCTGGTTCCTCCGCATCGCCCGCGAACCCCTGACCGACGGCGATGACCTCGGCCTGCGACCAGTCGACGAATGGGCCGACGCCGTACTCGAAACGACACCATCCAATCAGGAACTGGCCCAAGCGTTTATCGAAAACACCGACGTCGTGCACGTCAGCAATGCACGCAACGTCCCCCTCGACAATGCAGCCGAACCCACCACACCCGCACTCCTCATCGGAGACGCCGACCACGCCATCACCCCCGCTGCCGGAGTCGGCGCCCGCGATGCCCTCGAAGACGTACTCGCCGTCTACCAAGCCCTGGCAACAGGCGAATCACCTTCAGCCGCAATGGCACAACGACGCAAACAAATCACCACCGAACGCGAGCAAGTCCAGCGCGCCATGCGCCGGAACTGATGACGCTCCTGTCGGTGGGGTGCCTGAAGTTGTTCACGAATCTCGACGGCACCATCGGTCGCGAGAAAGTGGTGTTCACGAACAATGACAGCACTTGGCGGGCTCCGGCGAACGCCCGCCATGCGGCTACAGCTCACTCGGGTGGGCTGTAGCCAGTATAGGACTGCTGCCCGAACCGCATAACACGGAATGTCTTACGTCGATGAGCGAATGTTCTGCGCCGCACCGCATCTCGCACCAGCGACCGCCCGGCTCAGCGGCTACTCGCCGTGCTGGCGTCACATTTGGATCAGCCACGCCGCCTCATGCCCGAGATACATCGTCGCGATCGTCCACTTGGACGAATGACCCGCTGGCCGGCGAACCGACCTCCAAGACGACGAGCCCCCGCACCGTCTGCCCTCGGGACTGTATCTAAAGGCTCTGTCCCACTTTACGGAACGTCTCTGCGAACAAACCGATGTCTTCAGCCGAGATGTCGGAACGAACCAGGAATGTCCAGCGACAAGATTTAGAATGCGAGATAATCGACCCCAGTGTGCAGCGATTGTATCGCATAGCATCCTGCACACATGCACCCAATTCGGCTGACATGGTTATTGCGCCTATGACACCTGCGCGAACAATAATTCGGTCAAACTCAGGATCTATGCCAGCAGGAATGCCGCATACATTTCGATAGTATGCACACCGGGATCGGGTTGTATCGGATATCCGCGAGTCATCCATTAGCATCACACTCTCGACGGTGTCGCCTGGGCGTATCAACAAGCCCTGCCGCAAGATCGGGATGAGTGGACTCATTTATTAAGTCGATCCGCTCGGCATTCACAAATAAGGCACCGATGACCTGCACATATGACTGCATGAAACCACTATTTCGTCCACAATCCGCAAACATGACTCAACTCCAATCGGTTTCTGGAAGGTATGTCGGCAAATCGCAGGTGCCCGCTTCCAAACCGCGTACGAGGTCGTTGTACGCCTGGACCAGCTCAGCCAGCCGACGCCACAGCGGATGTATTTCTGAAACCGGTAGCTGCTCAGAGCATTTCGCTGCCCGGGCGATCCACGCCACCAACTCCCCCATCGAGACCGGCGCCATCGTCGCCCCACCTACGGCGCGCGGCATGGTGCGCGCGATCCAGTCGTTCACCTCATCGATGATCTTGCTTGCCCGCTGACGGATATCAGCAGGGAGAGGGCCGTCGCCGAGCCGCGCGTAGAGCACACCGAGCCGGTACGCCCACCGCGCTAATTCAGGATCCGTTTCAACTTCCCACGACCGATGGAGAGCAGCGAGCAACACATTCGCCCGTGGCAGTATACCGGTCAACGACGTCTTCGGTTCGGATGAGTCTGCAGCCATCATCGGCGAACCCGCAAGGAGGGAATACGCATCCGGCAACATGCCGATCACCCCAGCGGAACCCAGTAGCCACGGGTACGGGGCGGGACCGGAATATCACAGTCCACAGCCAACTGCCTGGCCAATTGCTGAGGCGTAAGGCCAAGCAGCTCAGCCCCATTCCTCACTTCCGACCAGCAAGATTCAGCAAGGTTCGGCGCACCGCGCAGAATCATCGCGGCTTGTACAGCTGCCGATGCCACCTCGGTCGAGACCGTCCTTCCGGGCAGCCACGGCAATGTGAAGTAATTTCCCCCGACCCACCACGCCGAGAGCATCCTGTCGGCACCTGGCACTAGCTGCATCGCTATCACCCCTGCTGGCCTCGGCTATCCGAGGAGTCGGCCGTTCGGACCACCACGGTTCCATCACCGCAGCGCTGTCGACCCGAGCCGACGACCATATGCGAATACAGACCGTTGGCGTCGCGTCGACAATGACAACCGCAGAGCCACACAACAATCCGCCTACACCTCAGCGCACTGCCTGTGACCTGCAAGCATGTACCGAGTCAAGCGCCGATACAGGAGGGATCTCAACGGCACGAATTTACGTCGGATACAACATGGGCTCGACCGGCGAATACGGCATGTGCGGCAACCAAATACAGCACACCAGCTGTAAAGCGTTGGGCCGCTACTGATACCGCTGCCACAGTGCCGCCGTGCGCCCCGACCGGAGTGTCGCCAGTCGGTGAGCATGCTGAGCAGCCACGTCTGGGCGGTGACCCAAATCCGGTAGGACGCTGGTGACCATGATCAGTTCGCGGATACGAGCGAGCACCGGCCAATACGGCTCATCGCGGACATCGGAACCGTAGGCGTCGACGAACTGGCTATAGAAGCTGGCGCGGTTGAATCGCGCCGCCCCAACTGCTTGCGGAACCAAATCCCATGCGAGCGGGCCGATTCCAGTTTCATCGAGGTCGCACAGCACGACCCGCCCACCTCCGTCTAGCAGCAGATTTCCGATGTGCGGGTCGCCGTGAATGACCCCCATCGGCATCGCACGCTTTGACGCCAGGTAGTCCTGCTCGGTCGCGAGCCACTGGTCACGAAGCCACGCAAGATCACCGGATGGAATGGATGGATCGGCGCCGGCCAGCCGACGCCGAGCCGTTTCGAACGGATCCCATGCAGGTACCGACTCATCAGGAACGAGGTGATGGAGCGCTCGCAGCGGGCTAACCAGATCCTGCGCAGTCCAATCTTCTTTCACCGGAAGCTCGTGCCAGAACGTCACCGTGTATCGCTCGCCGACATGAACCGGCTGATCACCTTCAACTAGTTGCGCTATCGGTGCGTTGCGGTCTGCCAACCATCGCGCAACCTCGACCAATCGCTGACCGCGGGCCTGTCCGACATCTCCCGACCCAACTCGCACGATGACGGGCGCCGCCAGTCGATAGACGGCGTTGACGGTGTACTTGATCAGCTCTGCCCCGTCCGCGGCCAAATTCATCTGCGCACAGGCATCCACCACCGCCGCATGCAATTCCGCAGCACGGCGCGGCGAGAGTTCGGTCGCCACGTCGCTATGTTAGTTCGCCCGCGAGCCGCCCCACCGCCCTTAATTCGTCAATGTCCTCGGTGCGGGCAATGCGAGCTGGTTGACCTGGTAACAGATTTCCCGCACATCGGCGCGCTTCCGAAAAGCTTGTGCCCCAACGCTCATCGTTCGCAGCCGATCCACGACACGAGCGCTGAGCACCTCACCGGTAAGGGCGAGCGCCATATCGGCGGAGGCGACGGCAGAGCCGATGTCGCCAAGCCGGAATAGGCAAGCCGCCGAAGTGGTGTGATCGAATGCCAGACTGCGGATCGGTCGGTCATCGGCCGACGACCCGAGCGAATCCGTAGCTCGCTGCAAGGCGTGAATCGTGTACTGCTGCGCGATTTTTGGATCATCGGACGCCAGCGCCAGCTCGTTGAAGATGACTGACATGAGGCCGGCCTGTTCACCGGTAGTGAAGAAGACTGCGTTCCATGGATCCATATCCGTCGCACCGACTTGGCTGATCTCGTGCTCAGCCCTGGCCAACGAATCATGCATCTGCCGCCGATTCCCCATCATCGCGTGCGCCCACGCCACGTTGGTGTGCAGCCGCGCAGACTCACCGGCATTCGATGCGTCCTGCGCGGATATCTGACCGAGCTGGAACATCCGCAACGCCTCACGTGGCCGACGCTCGGCCAGACTCATCCGCCCCAGTACGTACAAGATCGATGCGGTGAGGCTGTCTGCGCCCACGCTTCGTGCGTACGACAGCGCAAGGGTGAGGTAGCTCCGAGCGAGGCCGTGCTCGCCGATGTCGTGATAAGCCCAGCCAGCCAGGCGTGCAAGATCGGCCAACGCTACCGACATCGATACAGCAGTCGTCTCCTCCTCACAATGCCCCAGCAGACCTCGACTCCAATTCAGCAGGCCCAACGCGGAATCGACAACGGACAGACCACCGTGTCGCTGATCGAGGCCTCGGAGGCTCGCGGTGACTCGCCGAACGAATTCGACGTCCGCCATTCCGACTTTGCCTGGAACCGGCACGTGCACAGAGCCTTTGGGAAGCCAGGGCACCAATTCCACTGTCAGACCTACTGTCACCGCAGCGGCGATTGCGGCGAGGAACCTTCGACGATCAGCCTCCACCACAGCCAGCACATCGGGCATCAAATGGTTCGGTACGCAGTCACCATCGAATTCGGCATCTTGCTCCGCGGCCATAGCTTCCGGGGTAGGCGCACCGAGTTCGCGAAGGGCGACCGCGTAGTCGGGGCCAGGCTGCTGGACCGCACCACATTCCCAGCGGGACACATGCTGCTGCTCGCAGGAAAGTTTGAGGCCCAACTCGGCGCCCTTGGTGTTCAGCGCGGCGGCGAACTCCTGCTGGTTCAGCTTCAGCACGTCTTTGCGGTACGCGCGCAATCGACAACCCCATGCGGACGCCCGACGAGCCGGGCCCGCGCCGTGAGCAGCATCTGAAATGGAGTTTTCGCCGATCTCAGCAATCATCGACATCCACCTTGGTCACGCCGAGCCGACCGGACCGGCACAATCACGGCCCGAGCGCCGGCGTGCTGTTCGGCGCCCTACCGCCCGTATTTGAAATCGGCCAACCGATAGATCCGGCATGGCCACTGTGGCCATTTTCACATGAATTTTCACCTGAATCAATACATGAACCTTTACGTGGCGTGTCATCAAGACGGACTATGGCTGCTAACACCCCCTGTCTATCGGATACGACAAGATCTGCCCCGGCCGATGCAAAACTGTTCGACGAGACAACGAGGAGGAGCCACGTGGCCAGTCGGGAAGACCCAGACGCCGTTGCGTACCTGGTTGGCGTCGAGCTTGCCGCATATCGCAAGCGCGCAGGCAGAACTATCAGCGAAGCCGCGAAGGAACTCGGGTGCTCACAGGCCAAGATCCACAACATGGAGAACGGCCGCAATCAGCAACGCCCCGACGAGGTCGAGCAGCTGCTGACCTACTACGGCGCTGGGCGAGCCGATGTCGATCGTCTATGCGCACTCGCTGGGTCAGCTGTCGGCGCAACCTGGTGGGCACCATGGACGGACGTCGTTCCGGACTGGCTCAAGACCTTCGTCGGCCTCGAAGGGCTTGCGACACACGAACACGTCTACGCGCCACAGGTTTTGCCCGCGCTCGTGCAGACCGCCGACTACAGCTTCGCGGCTACCGAAGGTGACATGCGGGTTCGTCCGGACCATTACGAACGAGTCGCCGCGTTGCGGCAGGGGCGGCAACGCAGGATCACCGAGGATGACGAACGACTGGTGCTCGAGGTCTTCCTGGAGGAAGCGGCACTCGACCGACCATTCGGTGGCCAAGACGTAATGAATGACCAGTACAGGCATCTACTCGACTTGAGCATGCTGGAGAACGTATCGCTGCGCCTTCTGCCGACCAGCATCGGGCGACACGACGCAGTGGCCGGGAGATTCGTTGTCTTGCAATTCAGCGAGGCCAGTTCGATCGCCTACATCGAGATGCTGCACGGCGCGGTGTACGTCCAAGATCCCGATGAAGTCGCTGGGTACACTCGGGTTCTGGACAAACTACGAGCATGCGCGCTCGATCCTAACGCTACTGCGGCGGCGATCCGAGCGCGCATCATCGCATAACCGACCCACCTGGAGTGAGCAGTGCCAACCCCGAAGCGCGCCGGCCGCCGAACGAGCACCTACAGTGATCACGGAAGCGGTTGCGTTGCAGTTGATTTCATCAGCGACGCTTCGGGCACGGCGACCGAGCTGGTCGAAGTCACGCACAGCAAGATCGCAAACAGTCCCGCTATTCTGTTCACCCCCACCGAGTGGAACGCATGGCAGGACGAGGTTGCCGCCGACAAACTGGCCAACAGCAACGGCCGTGTGAGTGTTGTTGTACGAGAAGAGCATTGGCATGTCTCCGATAACGACAGCAACGTGTCGCTCACCTTCAACGAAACCGAGTGGACCGCGTTCCGCAAGGGCGTCCTCGACCTAGAGTTCGCCCCGGACAACGTATTCCGTCGGTGACCTGTCGGACTCGCGGAGGAACCTCGCGGCAGCGATCTCGCGCGCTCCCATCGCTACTGAACAAACGTCATCGAACTGGGTACCCAGGACCTGAAGGACGTTGCCGCCGAAAACGCCGGATCATGTTGCACCCTCATCTTCAGTCAGCCGATGGGGGCTCGTAGGTGACAGTTCCAGTTGACGACAGGGCCAGAACGCCACCAACGTCTCCATAGCTGACGATCGCGGCAACGAGATCACGTGCCATTGCCTTGACGCATTTCTCGGCCGCCAGGGAATCGCGCACACCAGCTGCGGTCTCGACTTCGTCCATAACGACCAAGGTTCGGTCGTACTTCTCCCCGGCGATCTGCGCCGTCACTTCACACCGAGGCCCAGCTTCGTACAGGTGACGCCTGCCCGCCACCTCCATGATCAGATTGGCGCGAATCAAGAACTCACCCTTACGGACTCCGTTGTTCGACAAGTAGCTCGCACTGTCCGCGGCGAGAACCCACAGCGATGCCCCGGCGGCAGATGGCGTCCAGCTCATAGGGTCTGCAAAATCCGACACGGTTCAGAGTGAACCAGCCAGCGCCAGATAACGTAAGCCGGGACTTGAAACGAGCTGGGCCGGTCCCACATGCGGCCTCGTGAGCTCTGGATTATCCCAGAGCAAGCAGGCCATCTATGGCGGCGACCGCTACGGATTCCTGCGCGGCGGCAGCGAGGCCACGGTCTGCCGTCGACACGCAGCCACCTTCTTACTTGCGTCGATCTGCGACGGCCGCTTCGACAAACAACACATCCTCTACTGACAATGGCGATCAGTTCGTCGGCGCCCGCAGGAGACGCTCCCTCCGCACGCTTGGCCGACTCGAATGTGGAGGATGGTTGTCACCATCGGGCGTGTGGCACGTACCGGTCCTTGGGTTCTCTTGCTCAGTACCGCGACCAACATCGATCGTGGCCGACGTCACACTGCTCGATGGTTCGACGGGTATCCCCGCGGCAAAGTTCTGTCACACGGTCCCCATATCGCCGAATTCCGCAACAGGCTCGGACATCGGGTCCTTGAAAGTCCGTGTCTATCGCCATCTAATCTCATGGCGGCTATCGATCAGCGATCTCAAATTACCTTGAGATAACTTGCTATTTAATCTCCATTTACTTCCATTCAGAACAGAATTGACTATCGTAACGACTGCGCTATATACGGAGCCGAGTCCTCGGTCAGGCTGTAATCGACTGTGTTGCAATCAGTTTCGCGCTCATCCGGTAGGCGCGAACGAAGGGGGAACTATGGGTTCCGATGTCAGAGATCATTACGACTATTGTGTAATCGGTGGTGGGGCCAGCGGGCTCGTCGCCGCGACGGAGCTTGCGCTGGCCGGTTACTCGGTGTTGGTCCTGGAGGAAGGCGAACGTGTCGCGCCGGGAAGTGATTTGCGCACCGCGGAGTCGGGGTGGCAAATGGCGCTGGCACCAGGGGATCCGTCGCGAACTGCCAATCCTTGGACGGCCCGCGGGCTCGGTGGCGGGACGATGTTCTTCGCCGGTATCGCGTTTCGGTATCGGGAGCTGGATTTCGCGGTGGATCCATTTCTCGCCGCCGATGCGCTCCCGGCGAGTTGGCCGCTCGATTACCAGGTGCTGCGTGGCTACTACGACGAGATCGAGCATCGGCTCGGAGTAGCCCGATCCGCCGATGGTGATCCCTGGCAGCCTCCATCGGCGTCAACCGCGTTGCCACCACATGATTACGATCGCCGTGGCCGGTTGATCGCGGAGGCTGGTCAGCGAATGGGGTTATCGCCGTTCGCAACTCCGTTGGCCATCAATTCGCTGCCCGCCAGCGGACGTCCGGCCTGCGTGGGATGCAGCGGTTGCACCGAACGGTCCTGCCCGACCGGAGCGAAAGGTGATGCGGTACAGACGATCCTGAATCCGACGCGAGTTCCGATGACGATTCGTACCGGGGCGCGGGCAGTTCGTTTGCTCGGCGGGCGGGTGCATCGGGTGGATGCAGTCGAGTGGATAGACACCGCATCAGCGCAGCGGAACACAACGCGTGCGGAAGCTTTTCTGTTGGCGGCCAACGCTGTTCAGACGGCACGGTTGCTGTTGGCGTCGACGACGCGATGGGCTCCGAACGGAATCGGCAACAGCTCCGGATTGCTCGGTGCGGGTCTGTCGCTCAAGTTCAGCTGCTATCTCAGCGGCCGGGTACGCGATGCTAACGAAAACCCCTCCGGTGGACCGCATTCCACTGTCGCGTTCACCGACTACTACCTGCATTCGGATGTGCCCGGATTGCTCGGCGGCACGATTTATCAAGCCAATCCGGTGATCAGCGCGGACGCGAACACGTTACGTCTGCACGTGCTGGCGGGTGATCATCCGATGGAGCGCAACCGTGTCCGGTTGGCGAAGGTCTGTGACGAGTTCGGGGTGCCCGGGGTGATGCTCGACTACCGAACTCATCCACGCGATGCCGCGCGGATGCGATTCTTGGCGGAACGCGCGGCAGACATTCTGCGCGCGGCAGGTGCTGATCGAATTCGCTTCGAGCCCACCGAGTTCCATCGCGGCAGTCGACATCTGCACGGTACCTGCCGGGCGGGCAAGGACCCCGGCGAGTCGGTCACAAATCGGGACGGCCGACTGCACGACATCGACAACGTCCACATCGTCGACGCGAGCACCTTTCCGTTCGCAGGTGGTGTCAATCCGGTCCTGACCATCCAAGCGAACGCCCTGCGGATCGCGCGCGAGCTGACCGGGCGTCACCGGCCGCAGACCACCCCATCCATCGAATCGACCGACTTGCTGGCGTCAACACACTGAGGGAGTTCGACATGTCGACAATGTCTGCACTGCTGGACCGGGCCAACGCGGTGACTACCAGTCCGCGTTGGGATTTGGAGAAGCGATTCCCCGTCGTCGCCGACCGCGCCGAGGGCTGTCACATCTGGGACGCCGATGGGAAACGCTATATCGACTACACCTCCTGCAGCGGAGCGGCGCCACTGGGTGTCGGACATCCGGCGGTCATCGAAGCCGCGATCGGCGCGCTGCGTACCGGAGGAATCGTCCCATCCACACTCTCCGCGGCGCGGATCCAAACCGCCGAACAGTTGCTGCCGCTTTTCCCGTTCGCCGATCGAGTCCGCTTCTTTCGCACCGGCTCCTGCGCGACCACGGCAGCGGCGCGCATCTGCCGGGTACACACCGGCCGTAGTCTGCTGTTGACGAGCGGTTTTCACGGGTGGCACGACTGGCACCTGCAATCGACGTTCGGTGGTCTGCCCAACCGTGACCCGGAGACCATCGACTTCGGATACGACCTGCAACGACTCGCTGATCTGCTCGCCGAGCGCTGGAACGAGGTCGCAGGTGTTTTCATCACCCCCGAGGTCAACTTCTTCCCCCACGCCTACCACGTAGAACTGGCACAACTGGTCCGCGGCCACGGGTGTTTGCTCATCCTGGATGAGGTGATGACCGGTTTCCGGTATCAACTGGGCGGATACGCGGTCGCCGCTGATATTCAGCCGGACCTGATCACCCTGAGCAAGGGGCTCGCGAACGGCATGGCGCTATCGGCTGTCGTTGGTCGGGCGGAAGTATTCGACGGTGCCGAGCCCGCCTATCTCGGCTACACCTATCAGCGGGAGGTGACACCGTTCGCCGCGGCGGCGGCTTCATTGAACGCGTTCCGCACCGAGGATCCGATCGGCAGGATGCACGATGTCGGCCGCGCTCTGATCTCGGGACTGAACGACCTGTTCGAGCGCACGTCGGTCCCCGCGATCGCGTTCTCCTGGCCGTCGATGTTCCGGGTGCTGTTCGGCGACAACGAAATCGGCGAAAGCTTCTACGCGGGACTGCTGCGCCGTGGAGTGCTCATGGAATACGGCGGAGTCCACATGATTTCAGCGGCTACCTCCGCCGAAGACATCGCACTGACCTTGTCGGCCGCCGAGGACAGCCTGACCGACGTACTCCGCACCGCGCGTCCGACGCTGAACGGCACCGGCCTCACTGACACCGATGCCCACGAGCTGGCCGCACGAGCATTCGGCGCGACCGCGGAGACAGCGGCCAAATGGTGGCCAGGCTATTCGCCCAGCAACCAGTAACTGCCAAGGCATGACTCGGGTAATGCATCCGGCCAACCGGAACTAACTTAGGAGTTCGTTGATGTCGATACCGACCGCAGGGCAGCAGATCGGCGGTTGGCGTGCCGCTCTGTGGTCGGTCCGGCTGATGTTCTTTCTGACCGGCCTGCTCTTCGCGACGTGGGCGGCACGTACCCCAACTATCAAGGCGAAGCTCGATCTCGACGATGCGGGTTTGGCCGTTGCCTTCGCCGGGCTGAACCTCGGCGCGGTGCTCGGCCTGCAACTCGGCAAAATCATCACCCTGCGCTTCGGTAGCCGAGCCACCCTGCGGGCGACGATGCCATTGTTCGCGCTCGCACTGTACGGGCTGTCGGCGGCGAACAATCTGACGGTGCTGACCGTGACCGTCGCTATCTTCGCAGTCGCCAACAGTGTCGTGGACATCGCCATGAACGCGCACGGGATCGCAGTCGAAAAAACGAGTGCACAACCGCTGCTGTCGGGGATCCACGCCTGCCACAGCCTCGGAATGATCACCGGCGCTTCGGCTGGTGCGGCCGCCGAACGGATACAGCTGTCCCTCGGTGGTCACCTCGCCGGAGTTTCGGTTGCCGTTGCCGCGGCAGCCGCCATAGGTACCCGCAGACTGCTGCCGTCGACTGTCGATCGCCTCTCCGATATCGCACCCGATCCGCAAGCCACACAACGTTGGCGGCGCTGGCCGACCCGGTTGATCGTGCTCGGTTCACTGGCTTTTTGTGTCGCACTGGCCGAGGGCGCCGCCAACGACTGGACCGCCGTCTACATCCACGACGCCACCGGCGCCACAACCACCGTCGCTGCACTGGGATTCGCGGTTTTCGCCGCAGCGATGTTCATCGGCCGCCTCCTCGGCGACCGGCTGGTCACCGTGTTAGGTTCGGCTCGCCCATACCTGGCCGCCACACTCACCGCCGCCACCGCAATGACCACCGCACTGCTTGTCGGCGGCACAACCCCGGCACTCGTCGGTATCGCGCTGTTCGGGCTCGGCATTTCCTTCACACTGCCGCTGATCTTCTCCGCCACCGCAACCGTGACCGGAATACCCACCGCCCAGGCCATCGCCAATATCTCGATCGTCGGCTACCTCGGATTCTTCACCGGCCCAGTCCTCATCGGCTTCATCGCCAACCACTACGGCCTCGCCACCGCCATGGCCATCCCGGCGATCTTCATGGCACTCGCCGCCTGCGGCACCGCCGCCTTCCACCGTCCCAGCAACTCGAAGCCACCGATGCAGCGCTGATATGTGGGTCAACACTGCCGGTCGGCTCGGTCTAGTTACCGATGTGCGGTGCGGGCACCCGGTAAAAGGGTATCGCGACTCGATCCCCGAAACCGCTTGCTCGACCGTCACGGCCTGGGTGTTCATCGCAGCGTCGAGCGCGCCTTGGAACAGACCCCAATGAACAATCGACCGGGATATCGGGTAGTGGTGGCCACCGCCCGACGTAACGCGGACGGTGGCCACGAACTCAGCGGCCCGAATCCCGAATCAGCCGACAACCAGATTCGTGATCGGCATCTCGAACGAACGCGCCTGCCCGGCAAGGCAATCCGGGACGGTTTGGCCGACGTTGGAAATCTGGCCAACGGTGACCGCAAGTGTTCCGCTACCGTCGCCGCCCGTCACTGGCAGGGTGTTCGTCTCCGAGTTTGAAAACGTGAGGTTTTGCATGTGCCACGGACCGGATACATGCGTGCGCTTTCCGTTGGCCCAATTCAGATCGGCGTCCACCAGAACGCCCGCACCGCCGCAGGCGGCCTGGCCGTTGAAGGTTCCCGCTGCCGTACCCGCCCCGCCGGTATCGCCGGAACAGCCCGTGAACGTCGCATTCAGAGTACCGTTCACCGGAGCACTGGCCGGGCCGATGGGACTGGTGTTGAATTTCAGGGTTCCACCATTGCACGACGTGAATTGATCGGCGTGAGCGGGCGCGCTGATCATGACGATACCGGCGGCCATCGCGCAAGCCGACCCCGCCGCAATCATGGATTTGCTGATCTTCATTGTGCACCTTACCCTTTCGTTTGGTCTGGCGATTACAATGTCTGACCGCGGGCACGGTTTCGCTGGCACTTCGCAAGCCCGCGTAGAACGGTAGTGGTACAAACGCTCGCTGAGCCAGATCTCCGCGCTCAACGCGCCGAGCCGAAATGACAACAGCGGCTAGAGAGTCCGGCCATCGGGCGCGGACGAAAGTCCGGCCATACGGCCGCTGAGACCTCACCGAGCGGCTGTCATAGATTCATGACGGACGCGGTCTGGGTGGCGACGAACGGGACGGCGTCGACGGCAGCCACAGGGCGGCTATCGCAGTCTTCTTCAGGATCGACATGCTGACGCACCTCTCGGATATCCGATTCGGCAGGGACTTGCCTTGCGCAATCGCAAGGCTAACTCAGCAAATCAACGGTTATCTCTGTAATCCAAAACACTGATGCGGACGGTCTCCACGCTTGGGCGGGCTTTGCGCATCCGATGGCCGAACCTGCAAATCTCTTGGCAGATCAAGCGAGAGATATCTACCGAGGGCCTTCAGCTTTCACACCTGCCGCTCATCGGTGTCGTCGCGGGCAACCTCCACATCATTCGCTTGCCGTTCACTGCGCGGCGCGCCGAAGTTTCGTGGAGCGATCACCGGATCAGACCCGCAGCGACGGTGGCATTGCCCTCAGCCGGGTCGATCAACAGGAAACAGCCCACCGTGTGCACCCGATGCGCGCCGTAAGTGCCCCACGAGGCGGCATGCACGGCACGGATCTGATCGACCAGCCAGGCATGGCGGATCGACCGCTGCGACGGCGGTCGCGATCGCCCCAGGTAATAGCCCGGATTCAGCAACACCGAGGAGCCGGCACGCGGCCTGCACCGGTAAACCCTCGGCTGCCATCGTGGCTATGGCCGCGTATCACCTTTTGCTCCCCCCGGCTCTTTCAGCAGCTCACGCGCTCGTTTCAGGATCGCTACTCCTGCTCGAATTCTCGGATCCGCCGCTTCGCTGCCGACAACTCGACCTGCTCGGTGCGAGTCGCGCCTTGTAGCTGGCCCGAGTCGATCAAATCCTGCTTACGCCAGACATAGATCGTCTGATCGCTGATGCCTGTACCTCCGCGGACGTCACACCGTCCTGCAACGCACCCATCACCCGCATCCGCAACGCTTCCTGCTGTCCGGGGAGAGCCTGCGCATGTCCATCCCGAGATCATCACTCACCCCCGAAACATCAAGAACCGCAACCGATCCGTTTCATGTCAATAGAGATACGCGCGATACAATGGACTTGCGGGTAGAAAGATTTGCGATCGCGGAAATTGCGGCACTGCCCGCAGCGATCAGGATCAATGCCCAATGTATGTCATCGACGGCCGCGAGTATCCCCGCGCTTATCGCTGCTCCGAGTCCGAACAGAGCATGTTGCGCAGAAAACCCGCGCGTATGTAGTGATTCAGATACAGATGCATCGAGACTGATCAAACGCTGCGTGTCCAGTGCAGTTACGAAAAAACCGGCGACGCCTATCCACGCGGCGATCGCGCGGAGGTCCACGAGAAAGCCAGCGAAACAACACAGGCATCCATGAGGATCAGTGTGATGAACGATTGGATAGTGATATGAACTCTGATTCGTTTGGCAATCCTCTCGTAGCACAGAGTTCCGACAATGCCAGCACCTGCCAGAACGCCGACAAGGACGCCGGACCACGACTCTGACGCATCCGAACGTATAAGCAAGATCGGCAAGACCGAAACGATCCCGGTGACGACCATACCGACCGCGATCGAGTCTGCAAGGCTGGGCCACGCCGCCCGATGGGACCATAGCGAGCCCTGACGGGCGATACTCTCTGTCGAGAACTTCGGTCTTCCATCTCGCGGCACCAGTGGCCCAAGGAAAAAATATACGCCCAGAAAAGTTATCGCCATGGCCAGAACACCGATCGACGGGCTGTGGAGCAGGCTCAATACTACGATGACGGCCGATCCGAGTAGCCACGCCGATTCCGTGATGACCGAGTCCCATGAGAATGCTCTGTCGATCACTCGTGCATCCGCATAATGCACCAGCACTGTGCGAGCCAGACCATGCAGCCCAGCCGGTAGTGCGGCACTGACGGCCGTGGCGATGGTGACGACCACGAGCGATATGTGGAAATTCCCGGAGCAGGCGAGAGCGGTATGCAATAGAAAAGATAATACTGTCACCACTCCGACGGCACACCGTTGACGACGTGCATTATCCAGGATTCTTCCGCCGATCGTTGCGGTGAGCGCTCCCGAAAAGGTATATACGCTGACGAGAAAAGCGCCATAAGAATATCCGCTAATGAACGTTCCGAGGTCGACCAAAGCCAGCGTAGCCATCGGCTCGGTTATTCGCGAAAATCCTGCACCCAATGCCCATCGCCACCACCAGTTCGTTCGGAATAGTACCGGCTCGGTGTGAGCGTTAGCCTTATCGACGGACATTGCAATCCAAATGCTACTTTCGGATAGGTGGCCGACCAGAGCGGCACAGTTGGCGTTCGCTGGCGGGTGCAGCGAACATCCTCCGCCAGAAACGCCCGGATGGCCACCGCTCGCGGCACACGATGCTTACCGAGACCGAGCAAGAAAAAGAATGTCCAGCGGCAGCGCACTGATAAACGGGTCTAGCGTGAGTAATGATGTACAGTCGTAGGTTCGTCGAATCCATTGAATCGAGTTGAATATGCGGTGGTGTACGCTCCTGCGGAGTGAATGAATAAGAGGTCACCCTCGCTGAGCGAGGCCGGTAGATTCACATCGAACGCAAATGTGTCCTGGCTATCGCAGGTAGGGCCGGTGACATGGTAAGTGCGCATGTGCCCGGAGGATGATGAAGTGATTGGGTACCGAAGCTGACCGTTCGATTCCAGCACCTCCATCATTCCGTTGAAAACCCCTAGGTCGGTGTGCACCCACCAGGTTTCCGCCCGGCGCACCACTTGGATGACCTTGCACACGAGAACACCGGCTTCCGCGACGAGAGATCGGCCGGGCTCGGCGACGACGCTCATCGGATACGGCAAATTTTCCAGCAAGCATGCGATGTGAGTACCGAACTCCGTCAGTGAGGGAACATCAGACCCGTAGCGAGCGGGGAAACCGCCGCCGATGTCCAGCATCTCGAGCCTTATGCCCTTGTCAGCCAACTGCTTTGCGATATGTATGGCATCCGATATGGGCTGATCCCATGCGTGTGGGTCGGTCATTTGCGAGCCGACATGAAACGAAATCCCGTACGGAGAAAGGCCGAGCGAGTGGGCACGCTCCAGCAGGTCGGCGGCTACGGATGGATCAACACCAAATTTGCCCTCGCTCGGCACGAGGCTGGCGGCCGACCTGGTGGCCAAACGTACGTATACGGCGGCACCGGGCGCGGCAGCCGACAGCTTGACCAGCTCGGATCTCGAATCAGTGCAGAATCGCCATACGCCGCGACGATGGGCTTCTGCGATGTGAGATCGTGGCCGCACCGGGTTGCTGAACAACACATCACCCGGTGCCACCCCGCGGATTCCAGTAAAGCTAATTCCGAGATCGATGCGATCTCGAAGCCGCAGCCCACTCTGTGTAACTCACGGACCAGTTCTATTGCGGGATTGCATTTGACCGCATAATGAATGTCCACCCCAGGAAACGCGGTAGTGAACTCGGCGACGGTCTTGACAACCTTGTCGTGATCGAGAACTAGAAACGGAGTAGCGACTTCTACGTCATCGCCGACGATTTCGAGATCCGGTTCCAGCGCCCAGGCCGCGGCATGTGCTTTCGGCAGATCTTCCGACATTCAGACCTAACCAGACTTCAGAGGACCGGAACGTCAGGAAGGCCGTACGCCGACGGGTTTCCTCGGATTCTATCGCGCAGATCCGGCGCAGGCATGCTTTCGTGGTAGACCCACGGGAATACAGGGTCGTTGAGTTCCGGGTTGACGAAGTACATCATCGATGTCCGCTCGCCTTGTTGCAGATTACGGACACAATGATCCAGCGGAGCGATGCGCCCACCGGTGAGATCCTGAAGAACAGACCCCGGCATGAGGATTATTTCGTCACGGCATGTTTCGGCAGGAACTGGGCGGCCGTCGACCAATAACTCTAAACCGGGCGCATCAGCGTGGATAACGGTCATTAAATTGCCGTCTTCGTGACAATCCTGGAGGAGATCTCGATCGAATTTCGTGGCACGGTAGTGATTCACCTGTAGGTGTGATGCGGCACGGAACGGTGGTAGAGCACCAGAGAACTGGTGGGCGATGGCTGCTCCGACGTCGCCCACCACTTCGGCGGCACAGTCACGCCAGCGGAGCATCGCTGTGGTCAGCGATTCGATCTCTTCCGAGTGCGTGATGAGATCGGTCCTGTCGGACCACAGCGTAAAGCAGTCGTTGAGATCTGGACGATCGACTGTGCTCGAATACTCGCGGCCCATGGGCCGGTAGCCGAAATTGAAGTCTCCGCTGGCATGGCGCATCTTGTTCTCGATCGGCATCGCGAAGAACTCCCGACACTTCGACAGTGCCCCGTGCAATAACTGCGCCTGAACATCCGATAACGTAACCCGAGCATAACCGCAGTCGAATATGCTACGCACGGCACGATCAATCACTCTCACATCTCCATATCCGTGAACAAATTCCCGAATCCAGAATTTCGCTCGACCCGAGTTCACTGCCCGACCATCGAACAGTTGCGTGTGAATGTGACATGGGCTGCCACTCATTTTTTCGGGTGGGACCGACCCTCGGTGACGCAAAACGTATCAACGTGTGACCGCGGACGTCTATGTGCGGGCGGCACAAACTAACTGCTTCTTCCTGTAAGCTTCGGTGCGTTTGTCTCCAGCGCCGAGCGCGGCCCGATTCTGTTAGGGCAGGCTCCTTATCGGCTCGATGCCGCGCGAACTCGCGTGGGCGTGAGGATTGGCGCGGTGACCTATTATCGGCAGGAACCGGCCGAGCAATTGCCAGCCTATTTGCGTGGTGTCAGTCGCCGGGGCGGCTGGTCCGGGTTCACGCTCAATGTGCACACTTGCTCGGTCGTGCAGGAGGTTTTGGCGATCCAGGCGCAATTTCCATAGGTGTAGGAGTTGCTGCTGGTCGGTGTCACTTTGCCGCCGTTGGCCGTTGGCGTGCCGTACACGGCGGTCGCGGCCGGAACCGCGGAGCAGGACGGCGGTTGCTGAGCGCCCTGGGCGAAGTTTTCCACCCACTCGGACAGTCCGGCGAGTCCGCCGTAACTCGGCGGCACCACAATCGTCGCGACGGTTGAGTTCTCTCTGGTTCGAGTGTTGGTTATCGACGCAGTCCAGCCGTCGGTACCCGATTTGGCCAGGGTGATCTGATAGGTTACCCCTTGCTGCCAGGCGTAGTTTATCCAGCATTGCACCCCGCTGCCCTCGTGCCCGAAAAGGTTGCATGTGGCCCCTGCGGAGTCGCGCCAGCTAGTGGCTCCCCAGATCGAGAAATTCAGGGCCTTATCGTTCCCGTCTCTGCTCTGCAGGCCGATATATCCTCCATCGGTGGTGCCGGTGTACCCCCACTGGTGTGCCCAGTATGTTTTACCGTTCGATCCCGGTTCTCGTGTGACGGTGATCGAAAATGTCATATCGTCGAATCCGCCCGGCACTTCCGGCCACGTTCTGTCGATCGCGGCCATGCCACCGGCCACGATGGCCTGTGCGACGCTTGGTTTGATGATGCCGATGGCAAATGCGACGGAGATCAGTATGGTTCGAAGAAGTTTCTTGACCGCTGTGGACATGAATGGCACCTTCAAATATGGTGACGATGCGTTGGTCTTGATGCACAATAATTCCAGCTCACGTCGGACGCCATGTGTCAAGAAGATAGATATTTCTTCCGCCTTTGTGCGCACCGCACAGGCTCTTGGTGGGGCCGATGCGCCGCATGTCGTTGATTTCGGCAGTTTCTTGTAGCAAAGCAGGTCGATGTCACTGCGAGGGTGAGGCACGACGAGGAGCCGACGGGCCCGCCGCGCTCGCGTCGAGAAACGCGCACCCTCCCGGCACTGGCCGCAAGTATCAACGCCCTTGCCCGATCTCGATCACCTCGGTTACGAATCGCCGGCGGCCGGATAGCGCCGCCGCAACCAATTGGTCCAGACCGCTGAAATCTCTATGAACAGTAGCGCGCATGCCTGGACGCCCGGCACCATCCGCCTGCATGGTCTAGACCATGGACCCCATGAGCAAGTCGCTATCGAAAACCTTTGTCTCCGTGGCTGCTTCACTCATCGCCCTCACCGCCGCCACAGTGTCCGGACCCACCGCGCACGCCGACGCCGCGACGAACAAGCTCGTCGTCATCGGCCTCGACGGCACAATGTACGACAAGGTCGAAAAGGTCGGCGCGCCCAATCTGCTGAAGCTCAGCGAGCAGGGCACCCTGTCGCGGTACTCGATCTCGCCACACATCACGATTTCCGGTCCATCGTGGGCCACCACGCTCACCGGAGTATGGGACACCAAACACGGCATCACGAACAACGATTTCGACGCCAAACCGTTCGCCAAGTGGCCGACCGTATTCACCCGGCTCGAAAAGGCCGATCCCAATCTGAAAACCGCATCGATCGCCACCTGGGGCAAGATCGAAACCATCGCAGGCAGCGGCAACCCGCACGCCGACATCGTCCGCACCACCCCCGCCGTCCCGGGCGACGCCGACGAATCCAAGACCGACACCGCAACCGCCGACGGCGCCATCGAACAGATCGATCAGGGCACCGACTTCCTGTTCACCCACCTCGACCAGGTCGACGAGGCCGGACATGCGCACGGCACCTGGTCGTCCGAGTACCGGAACGCGATCAAGCGGGTCGACACCGAGGTCGGCCGCATCGTCGCCGCAGTGGACAAGCGTGCCGCGGCCAACCCCAAGGAGCGCTGGACCATTCTGGTCACCACCGATCACGGCCACGTACCGTGGGGTGGACATGGCGGCCAAACACCTTGGGAGACAGCGAGTTTCCTGATCGCGCGAGGCCCCGACTTCCGCGCGGGCGCCACCACCGCGGGTGCTTACTCGTTCGTCGACATCACCCCGACCGCCCTCGATTTGCTCGGCGCGCCCCCTGCCACCGGACTCGACGGGGTATCCATGGTCGGACGCCCGGTCGGGGCCGACGGTGGCCTGCCCGCCCAGTCTCCGGAGGGCCCGACCAAGGCGGATACGCAGCCCGATGGGCTGGCCAGATCGTCCGACCACTGACGTACCGGCGCTGATTCCGCGTCCCGAAACACACTGCGCTCGGCCGAGATACGGCCGAGCGCAGTCTCGTGCGCACTTCCGCCCGACCGCGGCGTTCGAGGCTTCCTCGGCCCCGATCGCGCACCACCGGGCTTGGCCGCACCCCGATGTGATTCGAATCGCCCTGGTGCACAACCCCACGAGCGCGCTGTGCGAAACGGATCGATGTCGCGGCAGGTTGCCCGACAGGTGCGGCACCAACTCAGCTACGGTGGTCAGGTTATTCGTACCCAGGTACCGGTGCCGTTTTCATGGAGAGGGCTGCGTCGGCGGTCCAGCGGGGTACGGTCGTCATCGGCGTTGACGAGATGGGGAAGTCGGTCGCCAAGGCTTACGCGGCGGGCGATTTCCAGTCCGCGGACAGGTTGCCCACCCGGACTCGCTGTGGATGGGCACCCACCGGGGTCGAGGTGATCTTCTGCCCGGTGGCGAAATCGATGGCGGTGACCTGGTTTGCGGCGCTTTCGGAGATCAGGCACGCCTTACCGTCACCGCTGACTGTCGCCCAGTAGGGCTTGGCCGCGGTCACCAACGGACCCTCCTCGAGGGTGGCGGTGTCGACGACGGTGGCGTAGTTGTCCATCGTTCCGGCGACGCACAGCTTGGTGCCCTCCGGGTTGATCGACAGGCCGTGGTGACGCGAGTCGTTGACAAATGTGGTGCGGTCGTCGCTGGTGTTGGGATTCTTCGGTAGCTCCTTGACGCGCAGGATCTTGTCGGCGGCCACGTCGTACTCGAGGAAGCCGTTGAAGAACGACACCTGGAAGTAGAACTTGGACTCATCGGGGCTGAAGGCCACCGGACGCACCGCATTCGAGAGGTCCTTGCGCCCGAAGGTGTCCAGTCGCGGACGCATGTCGATCACCTTGACCTGCTTGAAGGTGTTCGCATCGGCGATGGTGATCTTGCGATCACCCTTGGTCCAGTCCATTGCTGGGGCATCGAGACCGGTGTTCACATTACCGATGGCCATATTCCAGATTTTGCCGTCCCTGGTGAAGACGTTCTCGTGCGGCTTGTCGCCGGTGGCGAACTTACCCAACTCCTTTCCGGTATCGATATCGAGCACGTGGACGGTGTTGCTGGTCGAGGCCGATACCGCGACACGGGTCCCGTCAGGGGAGACGGCCATGTGGTCGGAGCGCTGGCCCGATACTTCGAAGCGCCACTTCAGCGTGCCGGTGGCGGTATCAATGGAAGCGACGTCAGCGAAACTCGGTCGTGAGACGACAATGGCCGAGCCGTCCGGGGTGGTGTACATGTCATCGACATACTGGTCATGGCCTTCGCCGACCGTTTCGCGGATGCCGAGAAAGTACACGAGCCGCACCGGGTTGGTGTAGATCTCACGCAGCCGCTCGTCCTTGTCGGGGACAAGGTTGATGCGCCCGATCTTGGCGAAGTCCCCGGTGGACTCGATGACGTCGGCGGTGCCCTCCCAGTTGTTGCCGACCAGCATGACCTGCTGAAGTCCGGGTTCCCCGGCGGCCTGGCCGACCTCGCAGGTGAATACCCCGGTCAGCAAGGTAGCGGCCATGGCCATTGGCGCGCTGCGCCAGAGTCGTCTACGCCGACGTGTTGGGTTCGAGACGCGCATGGAGTCCCCTCGGATATTCGAACTCGAGTTACCGAACAGTAGGTAGTCACGTCGTGGGCCACAAGCCGAAACGCGCAAGCCATATCCGCCACACCCGGATCGGCGATAGCGATGGCACAGTTGTCCGACTATCGATGCGACCAGTCGAATATCTGTCATGATCCGGCTTCAGCAGGCCCTCTTCGACCTTGCCGAGATTTAGCTTGGGTAGTCGAACGGATCGGAGATACAGAGATCTGGGAAGGAGTCTCGATGTTCGCGCAATTCCATTTCGATGCGATCGCGGTGGCCGACGGAGGGGTGCGGGGCGGTGCCAGCCTGCGGGTCTGCCGATGACCCGTATGCGGGCGGTCACCGTCGCCGCCTTCGGTGCGCCACCGGAACTTACCGAAATACCTGTGCCCCAACCCGGTCCGGGCGAACTGCTGGTGCGCATCCAATCAGCGAGTATCAATCCCGCCGACCGCAAGATCGCCGACGGGTTCCTGAAAGGCAAAGCACTACACCGATTTCCGCTCGTTCTCGGCGCCGACGGGGCCGGGACAGTGACCGCGATCGGCCCTGCGGTCACCCGCTTCCACGTCGGCGAGCGGATCACCGGCAGATTCTCCGGCCCGCCGATCGGGCGGGGTTCCTTCGCCGAGTACGCGGTGATCGCACAGGATACGGTCCTCACCCGGCTACCCGATCGGTTCTCGATGGTGGAGGCGGCCGCCCTTCCGGTCGCCGGACTGACAGCCCGCGCGCTGGACACAGCGATCGGACCGCATCTCGACCGTCGGATCCTCGTGATCGGCGCGGCCGGCGGTGTCGGCTCCTTCTTCGTCCAGTTCGCGAACAGCCACGGCGCCTACGTCATCGCAACCGGGCACCAGGACGACGAACGTCGTCTGCGACTACTCGGCGCGGTCGAGGTCATCGATTACACGCAAACCTCGGTGCCCGACCAGGTACGAACTCGTCACCCCGACGGTGTCGACGCGCTGATCGACCTGGTGAGCAATCCAGACGAATTCCAGGAACTGCTCGCGCTGGTCCGCCCCGGAGGCATCGCATTCAGTACGGTCGGCGACGCCGAGAGCGCGGAGCTCGTCGTCCGCGGTCTCGGTGGCGGAAACTTTCAGCATCTGCCACGCAGCGAGGATCTGGCCCAACTGGTACAGGCCGTGGCCCACCGCAGAATCCATGTGCCGATCGAACGCACCGTCCACCTCGACGAACTACCCGCCGTCCTCACCGCAACCGGCGGCCAGCGCGGCAAAACAGTGGCTGTCATCGGTACCGGCGACAGATCCGGTGATCTCGATCGGTGGCGCACACGCGACTCGACCAGATGACGATCGACAACTCAGCCCATCGAACCGTTATCGCTGAGCTCGAGCGGAGTTTCGGTCGTCTCGTCACTGGGTGCGAAAGTCGAGTCCGTAGAGTCCGTCGAGTCCGTGGTCGACGGGCCGTACGCGAGCCGCTCCGCCGAACCCGACGCCAGCCCACCGACCACCGGGGCCACTGCCGCGCTGCCGGTGCCGAGCGCCTGTGCCGCCGCGCCGATCACGGTACCCGCCGGTCCGGCGACCGCGGCGCTGCCGGTGCCGAGCGCCCCGGCAACCGCCCCGAGCACGGCCAGCGGAAGACCGAGTCCGCCGGTAGCCGCGCTGCCGGTGCCGCCGATCCCGGCGCTGCCGGTGCCGAGCGCCGCGCTGCCGGTGCCGAGCAGTTCCGCGGCCGTTGGGGCCACCGCCGCGCTGCCGGTGCCGAGCGCCGAACTGCCGGTACCCAACGCCTCGGCCAACGGTCCGACCACGCCGAGACCCGCGCCGAGTACCGCGCTGCCGCTGCTCGATAGTGTCCCGGCGAGCGGGCCAACCTGTTCGGCGCTACCGGTGCTCGAGCTGGACTTCGGGGCTGTACCGGCTGCGCCCGAGGCACCTGGACTGCTTGTCCGACTCGGCGCCGACTCGAGCTCGAGCGGGCTCCGACCCGTGGGTTCCGTCCACAGCGACTCCGTCCGAGTCTGTGGACGGGTGGCAGGCGCGGATCTCGGCGACGGGATCTCCGTTCTCGGCGGAGCCGAAAAGTGCGGTGCCCCAGGCTTGTTCGATATTCCCGGTCTGGCGCTCGGCGCCGGTCCGCCGCCGCCATGCGGGGCCGGGCTCCGGTAGACCTTCCAGTCCGCGGTGAGCGCCACGGCGTCGCCGGACCGCTCCGGCTGCGCGGTCCCGTGCTCGGCGATCGCCGCGTAGATCAGCGCGGCGGCCGACGCCAAGGCAATACGCGCTGTAGGGATGGGATTCCGTCGTGCAGTGTGCTTTCCCATTGGTTACTTCCTTCGCCGATCGTCGGATCGATTTGTGGCAGAACATCACTCGGTGCGCACCGCCCTCGGCGGATCTTCAGTTGCGATTCAGCGAGCCGGTCCCCCGGTCGATCGTGGCGCACGCCGGGGCAACCGGGTTGTTGCTGCCCGCATCGAGGAAGAGGACATCGGGCGTCGGTTCGGCGACAGCCTGTGGGCTCGCCACCGCCCAGCCGACGACGATCACGACGCCGAGTACCCGGCGGTGACCCGGGATCGACGCCTGTGGACAGCTGAAACGCTGAATCTCATGGTCAACTTTCTTCATCGAGAGCGAATCACGACGTCGGTGATTTTCTGGACGCACAACGCGCTCCCGACCTCGAATTCGTCCGAGCCGCGTGGCGGACGATTTGTTTCGATCCGAAGAATATGAACCCACCCGAGCCGTGACAAGCGATTCCAAGCGTTCCTCAAGCGCGGTGAGACCCGATTCAACGACCGCCGGGTAAGCCCGTCGGAAGGCGCCTGCTCCGCCACGGGCTCCTCCGGCGACTCGGTCGGCGGTCCACCATCGGCCCCGATCGGGCGCCCGATCATCGACACTCGGCATCGAGACACGGTGAAGCCGTTGCTCTTTCAAGCATCAATGCCCAAGCGGTAGCCGGGAAAGATGACGATCGTATCTACACCCTCACCAGCAATAACCCTCAGCAGCCAGCGCTGCTCAGAACTTCTGAATTACCCCATGAGAAGCATGGCCGGAACATCATGAAGATCTACTTCACATAATTTCGCTCGGTAAGAATGTTGCCCTATGGTCGACGGCGTCGAGTCATGGGCGTGGTACTTGTGTTCACAACACCAACTGATATCGCTGTTCCGATATCTATCGCCAGTCGAGCTCGCCAGTCCGATTCACTTATATTGCAGATGGAGGTTCTGTTTCATGTCGAGTACCGCCAAACGGCGCAACTATCGCGGAAAACATCGACTTACGAAGGCGCGGTCAGGCGGTCTATCACATGCGGTGAAACAGCCCGGACCCCGGATAAGCGCCGCCCTTCTCGCCACCGCATTGCTTGCGCCCGGCGCGCTCAGCCTGACAAATGCCGCTACCGCATCGGCCCAAGCTCCGACTCTGGGAAACTGGAAAGTGGCGATCCAGGGTTACGACGAGCAGGGTCGGGCGATCGTTCATTACAACAACAGGGTCAACGATCCCAACATCGAGACTGCGGTCCAGCACTTGAACTCGACACCAGGCCTTAACGTCGTGTTGAAGCCCGGCACGAGCAGGGGCGCCATCAACATCAGTCACGAAAGATTCTCCGGGGCGACGGCCGGTTGGGGAGGGCTCGATGGTTCGGGTCCGTATGTCAAACTCGATCCCAAGTACCTCAACTGGAATGCTCATGACAGAACCGAAATCGCTTCACACGAACTCCTCCACGCTCTCAACCTGGCTCACAATAACGACCCGTGCAGCATTATGTACGGTCGGGTCAACAGGTGCAACAACGGCCCGACCCAGCTGAGCCGGAACGAGATCAACCAGCTCAACAGCACGTACACCCGGGGAAAGCCGACGAACCCGTCTACAAACCCGACAGTATCGAACGACCGAACCAGACCAGCGGAAACGACCACCTCGACCCGGCCGACAGATATACACACAGCGCCTAATAATCCGAAAACGGATACGCCGCGGCAGAACAAATGGACCCCACCCGAAGAGAACACGTGGAACCAGACGCGGCCGCAAAACACGTGGAACCAGCCACGACCACAAAACACCTGGAACCAGCCGCGGCCGCAAAACAGGTGGAACCAGCCGCGGCCACAAAACACCTGGAACCAGCCACCGCGGGCATGGAACCCACCCTGGCAAAACAACTCGAACCGACAGCACCTGTGGAATACCTCGCGGCAGAACACATGGAACATTGGGAGAAGCCCCCAAATTCCCTCATGGACACGACCCAAACCACAAAAGGTATGGGGCTTCCATTTCAATCGATAATCCATACCGCTCGCGCATACGGATACCCCGCCCGTAAGAAATCAACGGGCGGGGCGCCGGGGCCAGCCTGACGCTGTTCGGCGAGACGGGTACGGCCCTGTCGACTGCGATTCATACCAACTGGCTGGGTGCCGGCTTGGTCAGCGTGTGCCGGCGAATCCAGTCCGCCACAGCGGCGCCGATGGCGTCGGGTTGGTATTCCGGCGCACAGCGTCCGGCCGGTCCGATCGTCTCGACCTCGACGCCGGCGAAATTCTCCTCGGCCCAAGCGATCAGCTCGGGCGAGTCCAGGTCGGTGGCGCTGTCCTCCCCCGCCATCACCAGCTTCGGCACCTCGGGCGTCCGTGCCATCCAGTGGTCGTATTCGGTGACTCGGCGGACCACATCGGCGGGTTCGCCGTCGAAGGGGTATTCGCGCGCCCATGCCAGCATCGGCATCCGGGAGGTGGGGGTGGGGTATGGAGCCCGGTAGACGGCGAGGTCGGTATTCGACAGACCAGGAACCGACGGGAGATCCTTTTGGAGAAAGATGTTGTCCTGTAACACCATTCGCTCCCCCTCGGGCGAGCGCAGCCGCCCGAGTACCCCGATCGACGCCGGTCGCAGGTCGTCCGAGCGCAGCGGCCGCAGGAATGTCTCGACCAGGGCGACTCCACGCACGCGGCCGGGATGTGCTGCGGCCCAATCCATCCCGAGCGCACCGCCCCACTCATGGCCGACGAACACCACCTGTTCCAGCCCGAGTTCCTCGATCCAGGTATCCAGGTAGCGGGCGTGATCGGCGAACCGGTAGTCGATGTCGGGCTTGCCCGAACTGCCCATCCCGATCAGGTCCGGCGCCAGGCAGCGGGCCTGACCGAAAACGTGTGGTATCACATACCGCCACAGATACGAAGACGTCGGATTCCCGTGCAGGAACACCACCGGGACGTCCCCCGAACCGATGTCGAGATAGCTGATGAACGAGTCGAGTACATTAATCTTCACCATGATTCCCCTATCTCGCTGCTTTCATGCGACCTGCGCCCGGGTGACCGGACACTGAAACCGGTATCAACACCCACCAAGCACGGACCGACGTCGCCCGTGAATGTAGTGACGAGTGGCTACCGAGGTGAAGGTCAGGGCCCGTTCCGGGCCTGCCACATCCAGGATTGCTTTTCCAGGTCGGCCGCGACGGTATTCAGAATGTCCTGGGTGACCGGGTCGGGCTCGGCGGTGGCGACAATCCCTCCGCGGATCCGGGCTATCACCACATTCAATGCGGTGACTATGGCGGCGACCGGATCCGTTGCGGCCTCAATGCAATTTAATACTGTTCGCTAACGGTTTGTACACGCGGGATTCAGATGGCTACCATCTGAGCGGGAGATAGTCGAGAAATTGCGATTTACCGGCTTCGGCGTTCGATCCCTCAGGTGATTCATATCACCGATCGGGCGAGGAACGGCACAGGTCACAATCGCCACTACCCGTCCACCCGCCACCGGCAGATCATCCCTGCTGACGAGACTCCGTAGTCGCATCACTCCACCCGTTACCGCTCAGCTTTCGGCGGACTGCACTGCCTGCGGGCAGCTCCACGTCCTGGTCGCACACTCGTGGCGGCGCGCTGATCTGCGGGCCTTACCCGGGAACCAATTCGACGAACTCCCGCCGGTCGGAGAGCGCGGTGAAGCAGCTTCGAGCGATAACCGTCCGATTTGTGCGCGGACTCGGATAGATTTGTGTTATCAGCACATAGCCGCCTGCGTGGCCTTCGGTTAGCGTATTAAACCACCGAGGTTCAGAGCCGCTTATTCTATCGGCGATGCATTTTCTTCGACCGAACAACGGCGTTAGACGAAACACTCTGTATGGAGAGGATTCACAGCTATGAAACGTGTAGGCGCTGCTGTCGCCACCGCTTTGGCGACGCTGGCCTTATCATCCATTTCGACTTCCGTCGCGCATGCGGCCGGACAGTCCGAGGTGCATATTCAATTCGACTCGGCGGACCTCGGCGATTACGCATTCTTCGAGGGGAAATTGAAATGGGACGACAACGGCGGATACTCGGTCGATGGACACTTGCTCTGCGACAACCGTGATCACACCACCCTGCGGCTGGAATACGGCGGCGAGACCGAATCATGGAAGAAGTCCGAAGAAATCGGGTGCCGCGGCGAGGAAAAAAATATCGTCGTGTCCGGGAAACTGGCACCCAACGAGAAGCTGGAACTGCGCCTAGGCAGTGCGATGACCGAGGGCGGTACACAGTACACCGCCGGTCAGAAGTTCGATATCTCGCCGAGCGGGCGCAGTAAGACCAGTGTGGGGTTCTCGGTCAACCGTGACGGTAACGTACTGAAATTCAATGGCGAATTGACATGGGACGGCAGCGGTGCGTACACCGTCGCCGGCGAGCTGTCCGCCAAATGCTGGAATACGGCCCGCCAAACGGTGTGGCTGGAATACGGCGGCACAAGTGAGTCGTGGAAGCATTCTTCGGAAGTCGACTGCAACAGTGGCAGCGGCCGGATCGAGGTGTCCGGGAAACTAGCCCCCGGAGATAAGCTGGAACTGCGCCTGGGCAACTGGCTACAGCTCGGCGGCGGCACGCAGACAAGCGAACGTAAACAGTTCGATATCTTCTCGTAGTCCAGTCGACGCACGGGGCCGTCGAAGTCGCCGGTTGACGGTTTGACCTGCGGTTCCGGCGTGTCGCTCGGGCGGGCACGGCAGCGCTACGATGATGATCGTGGTTGTGAAACCCGATCGCTCGAAAGCTGTTGCCGTGCCCGCGTTTTCGTCATCTCCCGGCTAGGTTCCGCCGAGCGTGCCGCCCACAGTGAATGCGGAGGCCGGGACACCAACCGCCCGCACATCGGTTTACGAATGGTCATATTCGGACAGATCAACTGGCCGACAACCAGTCCCCCAGTGTCGTCTGGACATTCCGCTGGACATGTTCAGCGAATCGGCGGGCAGCGGGGCTCGCGGCCGAGCCGCGCGGCAGGGCGAGATCGATGCGGCGGCGGAAATCGAAATCGAACCCGGTGACCTTCAGCGCGTGTACCGGCAGCGACGAGTCGGCCGCTACCCCGCAGGGCACGAAGGCGATACCGAGCCCGGCCGCGACCAGGTCCGCAACCATTGCCCACTCGCCGACCTCGCACACGATCCGGCGAGTGAGTCCGTTGCCCGCGAATGCCATATCCGTCATCACACGGCTCGCCCACTGCGGCTGGGTCTCTACGAAACGTTCGCCGTTCAGCCCATCCAGGGCCACCTGCTCGACCTGGGCCAGCGGATGATCGAGCGAGCAGATCAGCACGTACGGCTCGCTGGCCAGGGGCATCAGCTCCAGATCGTCGGGGTAGTCGGGCGTCGGGGTGACGAGCGCACAGTCCAGCTCGCCGTCGGCGACCATCCGATGCATGCGCAGCGAGGGCAGCTTCTGGACTTGGATATCCAGATCGGGATGATCCCTGCCGAACTCGGCCAGCCAGTCGGTGAACGGCAGCAGATGCCGCGTCGACGTGTAAGCCCCGACCCGAAGCTGCCCGACGAGCAACCCGCGGACGGCTTGGATCGCATCATAGGTGGCGGCCGCGGCCGCGAGCGCGCGCCGGGCGGCGGGCAGCAGCGCCACACCTTCGGCGGTCAGCCGCACCGGATGAGTGCCACGGACATACAGCTCGACGCCGACGTCCTTCTCCAACGCACGAATCGATGACGAGAGTCCGGACTGCACAATGAATTCGCGCTCGGCCGCCCGGGTGAATCCACCCTCCTCAGCGAGAGCGACGAAATGTCGTAGCTGACGCATCTCCATTCGGCGATTATCGCCCGCACAGATGGGAACGATCTGTATCAGTGCGAGCAAAACGACAGCAATCGTCGTAGAACGACTTAAGTACGCCACATCACCCCGGGTGAATCGTAGAGACTCGGCCAATCGGCCCGCGGTCCGATGTATCCGGTTCGCATCGACGATATGCCGCTGATCCCGGCATCGAATACTGTCGTCACGAGTGAGCCGATGGTCGCCGGGCACGGCGGAATACCAAAGCGAGTGTCTGCGTTAGATGACGTGTCATTCAAATAGATTGCATGGCCGGAAACATGTGGAGGCGCACGATGACGACGACACAACTGCCAGGGCACGCGGTCAGCGCGGTTCGCGATCGAGTCGAGCGAGGAGCCACTAGTCAGGTGGATCGTTCGGCTCAGATTCTCGCTCCGGGAAACTGGGCCGACACCGATCCTTTCCTGCTGATGGCCGAGGATTGGTTCGGCCGCAACGGTTTCGACTGGCATCCGCACCGCGGGTTCGAGACCATCACCTATGTGGTCGAGGGGGAACTCGAGCACCGGGACAACCGCGGTGGCCACGGCGTACTCCGAGTAGGTGACGCGCAGTGGATGACGGCGGGCAGCGGAGTGGTGCACGCCGAACTCGCACACAACCGCGAGTTCGTCCACACCTTGCAGCTGTGGATCAACCTGCCCGCCGCCGACAAATTCACCGAACCGGCATACCAGGATCTGCGCGGTGGCGAGATGCCGGTGCGTACCGAGGACGGTGCGCGGGTACGGGTGTTCTCCGGGCGTTCCGGGGATGTCACCGGCCCGGCCCGCAATCACGTGCCGATCACCTTTGTCGATGTGACCGTGCAGCCCGGTCACGCACTGCGCCAAGAGATTCCGGCCGGGCAGCGTGGCTTCGCATATGTGCTGGCCGGGAGCGGCCTGTTCGGCAGCGATCGGACTCCCGCGCACGCCGGGCAGACGGTGCACTTGGCCGCGGATGCCGCCGAGACAGCCCTCGAAGTGACCGCGGACGGCCACGAACCGCTGCACTTCCTGCTCTGGACCGGCACACCCCTCGGCGAGCCGGTCGCCGCCTATGGCCCGTTCGTCATGAATACTCCAGCCCAGATCCAGCAGACACTCGTCGACTATTCGCGGGGAGCATTCGGACCGATCCCCGGCGAATAATGCCGCGCCGGACCCAGGAGGCAAGAGATGCCTACTCGCACAGTCGAATTCGGCCTTTTCCTGATTCCGGAGGCCGATAATTACCGGCAGCTCACCGAGATCGCCGCCTACGCCGACACCGCGGGATTGGATCTGATCGGGATCCAGGACCATCCGTACCAGCGTCGCTACCTCGACACCTGGACGCTGATCACGGGTTTGGCGGTGCGGACCTCGCGGCTCACCTTCTTCCCCGATGTCGCGAACCTGCCGTTGCGCAATCCCGCGGTGTTGGCGAAATCGGTTGCCTCCCTGGACATCATGACCGGTGGCCGGATAGATCTCGGACTCGGCGCCGGGGCGTTCTGGGATGCCATCGCCGCGATGGGCGGGCAGCGATTGAGCGGCGGTGACGCCGTACGCGCGCTGTCGGAGGCGATCGCGGTGATCCGGGCGATGTGGAGCGGCGAACGGGGTTTGCGCGTACCCGGAACCTTCCACACGCTCAATGGCGCGCACGGCGGCCCGGCCCCGACCGGCGATCCCGGAATCTGGTTGGGCGCCAAGGGACCTCGAATGCTGGAGCTGACCGGGCGCGCGGCCGACGGTTGGCTGCCGTCCAGCGGCTGGGCCGAGCTCGACTACCTCCGCCAGGCGGGTGAACGAATCGACGACGCCGCGGCCGCCGCAGGCCGCGACCCGCTCTCCGTGCGGCGCCTCTACAACGTCAGCGGCACCATCACCCGCGACGGCGTGGACCGCGGTTTCCTCAACGGCCCGCCGCAGCGCTGGATCGATGACCTGACCATGCTCGTACATCAATACCGCATCGACGGTTTCATCTTCTGGCCGGTCGAAGGAGATCCGATGACGGCGGCGGCGCGGTTCGCCGAAGAGGTGGTCCCGGTGGTGCGCGCGAATACCGGGGCGTAACTTCCTTCGGCGTCGGCTTCGTCCGAGCACTCATTCGGCCCCAGGGCGGCCGGAGCGCCGACGAGGCTTCGGGAGCGGCGCAAAATGGCCACGGATTTGGCGCGAATTCGGGGCGATACCGCGGAAATATGTCAGCTATCTGCCGAGTCCACCCGTGATATTTGTGGCGATGGGCAGTGCTTCCTACCCTGGCAATTCTATTAACCAGGAAGTTGCCCAATACTGCTCGCGTCGCCGTCGCCGCCCAGCAGCTACCGGACAGCGGGGAGGTTTCTATGCGTGCGACGCTAATCGGCACTCTAGCGGCCGCGGCCGTCTGCACCGCGGTCCTCGACGCGGCGACGGCGAATGCCGCCCCACCGCAACCACCTGCCATGGACAACACCGGGATCCGGCTCGATATCCTGCCCGGGCTGCTGAACTACTCGAGCAGCGTGGCCGACGATTCGGTGCGGATCAGCACTCCGCTCGGCGCACTGACAACCCGCGGCACCAACCAGTACCAGATCACCGGCGCCACCGGGCAATTCATCGCGGGTACCGGCTTCGCCGCGCCACCTGCCGCGGCTGTGGAACCGAACCAACCGTCCACACCGCCTATGCCCGCACCGCCGCCCATACCCGGCATCGGCTTCCACGCCGACCAGAACACCCATACCTCGGAGATCGACACTCCGATCGGCAGCGTGCGTGTCGACGGCACCACGGTCACCGCGCGAGATAACTCCGGTCATGAAGCGTCCGTCGGACCGCCGTGGATCCCGGCCGATCAACCGACCCGCTCCGACGGAGCGTTGCCCGGTGTTCGGCCGGTCGATGATCCGACACCGCCGGACGTCCCGCCGCCGCCCTCGCCCGCGGACCGGATGAACGATTTCAACAACGCGCTCGGGATCGCGGCCACCGAATTCGGTTTGGCCACCGGCGTCGGCGCCATGGTCGGCGGCGTGATCGGGCTCGGCGCGGGCTGTGTGCTCGGCGGTGCCGTCGGACTGTTCGCCACGGCCCTCATGCCGCCGCTGGTGCTGCCCGGGGTTTTGGGCGCCTGCATCATGGGCGCGGTCGATTTCGGCGGTGTCGGCGCCATCATCGGCGGTGCGGCACTGGGCATTCCGGTCGGTATCGTCGCCGGCGTTCAGATGTACAACTCGCTGCACGCCAAGCAGGAGGTCGCCGCCGTATTGCCCACGGACTGAATCGGATGCGGCGACGAACCGAGCCGCCCGCCCCCGCCGGATTCAGCGTATGTCCCACGTCGGAATGACGAAATCGCCACGCGAGATATGGACTTATCAACGGATCAATAAAGGAGCGAATGGTGCGTCGAATCCTAATTGTCCTGGCGGCGGCACTGTCGATCGTTCCGGGGCGGGCCGCGGCGGATCCGTTACCGGTACCGTATTCCTTGACCGCGTTCGTCGCATCGGCGGCCACCGCCACCGCACCGTTCGACCCACCGGGTGGTAACGACTGGAACTGCGTGCCGGGCCCCGCCCATCCACGGCCGGTGGTTCTGGTACACGGCATCACCGGCAATGGTGCGGACAGTTGGCAGAGTTATTCACCGCTGCTGCATAACGAAGGCTACTGCGTGTTCGCGATCACCTACGGTGTCGCACCGGACGCGCAGGGCCCGCAGGCCGGGATGGGTGGCTTCATTCCGATCGACCAATCCGCTGCCCAATTGCGGGAATTCGTCGACCGCGTGCGCGCCGCGACCGGCTCGCGAACGGTCGACATGGTCACCTGGTCGGAAGGCACCCTGGTCGGTGCCGCGTACCTCCAATTCCACGGCGGCGCCGACGCGGTGGAACAGGTGGTCAGCCTGGCACCGATCTGGCAGGGCACCGCCGTCGCCGAGCCGATCGTGTCCTCGCTGCGCGCGCTCGGCACATACGACGCCACCTATGCCGCGTTCCAGCCGACCTGCGCGGCCTGCACTGACATGCTGACCGGCTCCGATTTCATCAACCGGTTGCAAGCCAGCGGCGTCTACTCCGACCGCGTGCGCTACACCAATATCGTCACCCGCGCCGACCATGAGGTCATCCCCTACACCAGCGGCGTACGGCTCGCACCCAACGCGACGAACATCGTGCTCCAGGACCTGTGCCCGATCGACCTGGCCGGACACAACGGACTGTCCGAGGACCGAACCGTCGGGGCAATCATCCTGAACACCTTCGCCCCCGGCACCGTCGCATCCATCCCGTGTGAACCAACAATGCTGCCTTATGTCTGACAACCCGGAATTCGTAGGAAGACCGAACAGATGAACAGCTCGAAATCTCTCGGATGCGATACACCCAGACCATTGGAGAATTGCGATGCACTCATTTTCGGAGCTGAGAACACTGATCGAGCAGGTCGCTCCCGCACCCCTGATGACGATCCTCGCCTGGATACCCCAGCAAAAGTCCCTACTCAGGGTCTACACCACTCACCCGAACGAATTTCCCGTCGGCGCGCAGAAGCCGGTCGAGGTCTCCGAAGGTTGGCTGGCGCAATGCATCATTCGCGGCGCACTCTTCCTCGGTGCGGATCGCGGCGCGATGCGGAAGCTGTTCTCCGACTATGAACTCATCGAGTCGCTCGGATTTTCCGCGGTGATAAACCTGCCGATCCGCCGCGACAGCACCACCGTCGGCCTGATCGATCTGCTCACGCCGGAAGGCGCATATACCCCCGACACACTCGCCACTATTGTCCGCGAACTCTGGGTTGAGCAGAACACGGTAGCCGATCTCATCAATTCGACAGTACACATGCTCGTTCCCGCCCACAATCAATATGAGGGAGACCGAACAGTATGAACAGCTCGAAAACGCTACTCATCAAGAATGCTTCCGTCCTCGATGTTCGCGCCGGCGAATACACCGAATGCGACATTCTGGCGGTCGACGGGACGATTACCGAACTCGGGCCGAAATTGTCGTCGTCCGATCCCGACTGCGACATCCTGGACGCGCGGGGTAAGTTCGCCCTTCCCGGCTTGATCGACTGCCACGTCCATGTCATCGCGGGCACGGCAAACCTCGGCGATCCGGAAACGCAGAGCCCCTTTCTCACCGGGGCGCAGGCCACAGCCCTCATGGGCCAGATGCTGGACCGCGGCTTCACCACCGTCCGCGACTGCGGTGGCGCCGACTACGGCCTGGCCCAAGCTCAGGCCGTCGGGCTCATCCGGGCCCCGCGCCTGTTCTACGGTGGTCCGGCCCTCAGCCAAACCGGCGGACACGGCGACTTCCGCCCGAGGGGTGACGACCGCGAACAACCACGGCCGTGTTGCGGAATCGGCCGGGTCGTCGACGGACCGGACGAAGCCAGGAAGGCGGCCCGAGACGAACTACGCAAGGGCGCGCACCACATCAAGATGATGGGCTCCGGCGGCGTCGCATCACCGACCGACCGGATCGAATCGACCCAATTCTCGGTCGAGGAGATCGACGCCGTCGTCGCGGAGGCAACGGCCGCGGGCCGTTACGTCGCGGCTCACGTCTATACGGCCGCCGAGGTCACCCGCGCCCTCGAACACGGTGTGCGATCAATCGAGCACGGCGACCTTCTCGACGAAACCAACATCCCATTGTTCCTCGAGCACAACGCATTTCTCGTCCCCACCTTGGTCACTTACTGGTCGCTGCAGCGAGAGGGGCGCGAGTTCGGATTGTCCGAGACCAGCTGGAAGAAGGTCGACCGCGTGCTGTCCGCCGGTGCGGAATCGCTCGAGCTCGCCGCACGCGCGGGCGTCAACATCGCCTTCGGCACCGACCTATTGGGCGGTATGCAGCGGCACCAAACCCGTGAGTTCGCTATCCGCGCCGAGGTGCAGAGCCCCATCGAGGTGGTTCGCGCGGCAACTCTGAACGCCGCCCGGTTGTTGCGACAGGAGGGTCGGCTGGGCGAGATCAGCGTCGGCGCCACCGCCGATCTGATATTGCTCGCGGCCGATCCGCTCGACGATATCGCGGCACTCGCCGCGCCCGAGAAGTATTTGCATTCCGTTGTCCAATCCGGAAACCGAGTCGTCGAAACCAAGTAACGAGATGGGTATCGGTCGAACTCCGGCGTGGGTCATCCGACCCGCACACACCGGCATGCCGCCCGCACCCGAATCACCGGGCGCCACAATCGAACTGTTGCAGCAGGCCGGTATCGCGCTGTGCGATTCGGGAGCGCCGACGCTCCGGATCACCGAACGGCTGTACCGCCTCGCGATCGCCTACGGCATCGACGACGTCCGGCTCTTCGTGCTGCCCACTGGAGTGTTCGTCGGCAGCCCCGGCTACGCCACCGCATTCCGGCGGGCGGAAGGCCATACCCTCAACCTGGATCAGAACGCCGCACTGCACGAACTGTTCGACGTCGCAGCGGCCGGACGGTGCACGGCCGCGGACTGTCTGCGACGGCTGCACAAGATCTTGCGGGCACCGTCCCGCTACGGCGTCGGCACCACGATCTTCGGGCACGCCTTGCTCGGGGTCGGCCTCGGCTTGATCATCACGCCGACGGTGCCCGCGCTCGGCGCGTACGCTGTCCTGTCCGCGCTCGTCGGCGCGGGGAGCCTGATGATCCAGCGGACTCCCCGATTCGCGGCGACATTCCCGGTGGTGGCCGCCTTCCTGGTCACGCTTGTCGCCAATCGCATCGCGGGACCGTGGTTGGGTGAGACGCCCATCATGGCATTGGTGCCACCGTTGGCGTGGCTGCTGCCCGCCGCGAAACTGACCACCGGAGCGCTCGACCTTTCCTGGGGCGACACCATCTCCGGCGCGGCGCGGCTGCTGGACGCGGGCAATCGCATAATGCTGCTCGCCTTCGGCGCGCTGGCCGCCACCCAACTTTTGCCACCGGCTTCCACCATCGCCACCTACCCCCATCTCACCTGGGGTCCGTGGGCCGCACCGGCGGTCTTCGCCGTCGGTATGGCGCTGGTGATGTCGGCCCCGATCCGCGTCCTACCGCATATGACCGCCATCTGCTATTCGGCATACGGCGCAATGGTCGCGGGGGGCATACTGTTCGACCCGCTGCTCAGCGGCTTCTTCGGCGGCCTTGTCGCCACGGTGGCCTCGATGGTGGCGCAGCGGCTGCCGAAGGGTCCCCCCGCCGCCGCCGGTTTCCTGGCCGCGTTCTGGCTGCTGGTGCCCGGACGGCTCGGCCTGTCCGAGGTGATCGAGACCGGCATCACTCATCAGCTGAGCAGCCTGACCGCCGGGGGTGACGCCCTGTTGACGGTGGTCGCCATCGCGACCGGTGTCCTGGTCGCTGCCGGACCAGCCCGGATTGGCAGGGACCCGCACCGAGGTAGCTCACGCCCTCGTGCTGATCCCGGCATCGAGTGCCGTCGTCACGAGTGAGGCGATGGTCGCCGGGCACGGCGGAATACCGAAGCGAGTACCCACGTTAGATGACGTGTCATTCAAATAAATTGCATGGCCGGAACCATGTGGAGGCGCATGATGACGACGACACAATTGCCGGGGCACGGCTGGATTCGAATTCCAGATGATCGTCATCGCTTTTCTGTGCTGGCGCGCTCCGCACGAAGTTCCGATATTGGATGGCGTGCAGGAAGTCACGCGACATTCTGTTTCCGCCGCGTCGGCAGCTGAACCCGGCTAGTCCTCATCAGTGCAACAGGATACGAGGCAAGGAGACGACGGTGCGGGCACTGGTTCTACATGGCCCGAAGGATTTGCGGCTGGACGATGTCCCCGAGCCCGAGCTGCGGCCGGGCACGGTGAAGATCAAGGTCGAATGGGCCGGTATCTGCGGTTCGGACTTGCACATCTACGGCCGTGGCCCGGTCGGCAGCTCGATGACCGGCAAACCCCATCCGATCACCGGGGAGGTCGGCCGGATACTCGGCCACGAGTTCGCGGGCCGGATCACCGAGGTCGCCACGGACGTGGCCGGTTTCGGCCCGGGGGACTCGGTGGCGGTGGAGCCCATCCTCTACGACGGCACCTGCGTGTGGTGCCGCCGAGGCGACTACAACTTGTGCGACAAGATGGGTTTCGTCGGCCTGGATGGCTGGGGCGGCGGATTCTCCGAATATGTGGTGCTCCCGGCACATATGGCCCATCAACTGCCCACGACGATGGGAACCGATCTGGGAGCCTTGGTCGAGCCGTTATCGGTCGCGTGGTCGGCGGTGCGCCGTTCCGGCATCCGAGCGGGCGATACGGCATTGGTCATCGGGGCGGGCCCGGTCGGGTTGGCGCTGCTGCTGTGCCTGCGCGCGGCCGGTGCCAGGTTCGTCGCGATAAGCCAGCCCGCCGGAACTCGCGGCGAGCGTGCGGTCGCGTTCGGCGCGGACCTGGTCCTGGATCCACGGACCGAGGATGTCGCCGCCCGGGTCCGCGAGCAGACCGACGGACTCGGCGTGCACGTCTCCTTCGACACCGCGGGCAGCAAATCCACGCTGGACACCGCGTTGGCCGCTATACGCAAGCGCGGCCGGGCCGTCAACTTGGCGCTGTGGGAGCACCCGGTGGAGATCGATCCGATGCCGATGCTGTTGGGTGAGACGTCCTACACCGCGAGCAACGCCTACGGCGCGGGAATCTACCGCGACGTCATCGCCGCGATGGCCGACGGACGGCTGGATGCGACCCAGATGATCACCGAGCGGATCGCCCTCGACAACGCCGTGACCGACGGATTCCACATGCTTCTCGATGGTGGCATCGCCAGCCAGGTCAAAGTCCTTGTCCACCCCTGAGCGAAGGATGCCGATGTCCGCTCGAACCAGTGCCGCCGTCACCGAATCCGCCCGCCGGGACCAGCCCGACGCCGCAGCCCTTGTGGCCGCCGCGGACGACGCCCGTCCAATCCTGCTGCGCGGCGGTGCGGTGGTGACCCTGGATCCCGCCGTCGGCGAGCTCCCGACCGGTGATGTGCTGGTGCGCGGCAACCGAATCGAGGCGGTCGCACCCGAAATCCCCACGCCACCAGACGCACTCGTGGTCGACACCACGGGCCAGATCGTACTGCCCGGTCTGGTGGATATGCACCGCCATACCTGGGAGACCGTGCTGCGCGGCGTGGGCGGTGACTGGAGTTTGCTGGACTACTTCAACCAGGCGGTCGGCCTGTTCGGCCAGCATTTCCGGCCAGAGGATGTGTACGCCGCGAATTTCCTCGCGGCCACCGAGTCGCTGGACGCCGGGATCACCGGCCTGTCCGATTGGGCCGACGCATCCTTCACCCCCGACCACGCCGAGGCGGCGGCCCAGGCCTTGGAGGATTCCGGGATCCGGGCCAGATTCCTCTATTCGAACGTGTACGGACCGGCCCAAAGCTGGGCGACCACAACGCATGTCGAAAAAATGTGGGCTCGGCTCGGCGACCCCGACGGTCGGGTGAGCATGGGCCTGGGCATCGACTCCACCCGCGACCCGGCGTTCCCGGAGCAGGCGGCTTGGCACTTCGCACGAGAGCACGGGATCCCGGTGACGACCCACGGCGGGCTGTTCGGCTGGGACAACCAGCACTGGATCCGCAAGCTCGCCGATCACAACCTGCTGTGGCCCGGTACGAGCTATATCCACATGGTCGCGGTGCCGGATGAGTTCTTCGGGCTCGTCGCCGACAGCGGCGGCAACATCATCATGAACTCCCTCAGCAATATGAACTCCGGACAGGGTTATCCGACACTGGATCCCGTTCGCTCCCACGGCATCTCGATCAGCATGGGCACCGACGTCGACGTGCGATACCGCCTCGACATGTTCGAGTTGATGCGAATCACGTTGGCCGCCAACAGCGCCTACGACCATCAGCGGGCGCATCGCGCGGGCCACCTACAGCCCTACAACGTACTCCGGCACTCCGATGTGCTCGGCTATGCCACTGCCGGTGCGGCGAGGGCACTGGGAATGTCGGATCGGATCGGCTCGCTCACCGCTGGCAAGCGCGCCGACATCAGCACCGTGCGGATCGACGACCGGGCGCTTTCGCCGCGGTTCAACGCCGCCGCACACCTGGTTTTCCAAGGCACCCGCCACGACGTGGATACGGTCCTGGTCGACGGACGAACCGTGAAATACCGCGGCTCGCCCTCGGATCGGCGCTTGGAACGGGCGGTCGCGCTGGCGGCCGAATCCCGGGAATACCTGATCTCGAAGATCGGCGAGCAGGCCATTCGCAATTCCATCAACGAACCCTTCGCTCCCGAAGGCGAACCCGTTCAATTCTGACGCCGGGCAACGACCGGCGTCCTACGGAAGGAGTACGACATGCGTGCAGTCACCGTGGATTCTTTCGGAGCCGCACCGACCGTCACCGAGGTCGACCGGCCGCACCCCGGGCCGACGGAGCTGCTGGTCCGCATCGAAGCGGCCGGCATCAACCCGTTCGACAACAATATCGCCAACGGATTCCTCAAAGATCACGTGCCACACCAGTTTCCGCTCATTCTCGGCACCGACGGGGCCGGCGTGGTCACCGAGGTCGGCCCCGAGGTGACCCGATTCCACGTCGGCGACCGGGTCGTCGGCAAGTTCTTCGCACCACCGCTGGGACGGGGCACCTTCGCCGAATACGCCGTGCTCCCCGAGGACGCGATCGTGACCACGATCCCCGACAACATGTCCAGCGTCGAAGCGGCAGCGCTGCCGGTGGCCGGCATCACCGCCGAAGACCTCGACGCCCTGATCGGATCGCACGACGGCACAACTGTTCTGATAAACGGCGCGGCCGGCGGCGTCGGCTCCTACCTGGTTCAGCTCGCCGCCGGACACGGCGCCCACGTCATCGCCACCGCCCGCGGCGCCGACGCCGACCGGATGCGATCACTCGGCGCCGCCGAAGTGTTGGACTACACCGAATCCCCCGTACTCGATCAGGTGCGAGCGGCACATCCGGACGGCGTCGAGGTGCTGATCGACCTGGTCGGCGACCAAGGCCACTTCCACGACCTGCTGCCGGTGGTACGCCGCGGCGGGGCGGCCTGGAGCTCGATCTGGTCCGCCGACGAATCAGATATGGCCGCGCGTGGCCTCGACGGCGGCAACTTCGAGTCTTCCGGCGGCGCAGATGTTCTCGCCCGGCTGGTTCGCGAAGTCGCCGACGGCGACATCACCCCAGCGGTCGGCCGTGAAGTGAAACTCGAGCAAGTACCCGCGGTCCTCGCCGATCCCGCGGGCGCCCGCGGCAAGACGGTGGCCGTCATTTAGACGTAAGGCACGGCGGGATCCGACATCGACGAAGGGTGCACGGTATGGGTACGGCCACAATGACATCGTCGCTGCACAGCGTCCGCAGTGTGGACGGCACGGTAATCGCGTACCGGGTGATCGGCCCCACCGACGCGCGACCATTGGTGATGCTGCACGGCTTGGCAGAGAGTTTGATCGTTTGGGGCTCCGTGATCGAGACATTCGCGCAGCGATACCGGGTCGTTACTCCGGATCTGCGCGGGCACGGCTATTCCGGCAAGCCGGAATCCGGCTACGACGATCCAGCTAATTGGGCGGGCGATGTGGCCGCGGTGCTGGCGGCGGAGCACATCACCTCCGGTGCGGTGCTGCTCGGATGGTCCTACGGCGGGTTCGCCCTCACCGACTATCTGGCCGAGAGTGGCAGCGGCGTGGCGGACGGCGTGGTGTACGTCGACGCGATCACCGGCCTCGGCCCCGGTGTCCTCGGCGGCCAAATCGGCCCGGCCATGCGCGACGCCATGCGCGACGTCATCCCCGCCGTCTTCGACGAGGACGGCATGCGGGCAATTCACGCCTACAGCCGCGTGGCCGAGGCCGGGATCTACGGCGCCGCGTCCGGACCCGATGTGCAACGTCTCATCGGCACGAGCCTGATGACCCCGCCGCGCGTGCGCAAAGCGCTGATGACCCGACCACCGCGCGACAACGAGACAACGCTGCGTGCGCTCACCGTCCCCACACTGATCATCCACGGTCTCGATGACACGATTGTCTTACCGGATACAGCCCGCCACCTCGGCGAGGCGATCCCGCATGCGCGGGTGTCCCTATGGGAGAACACCGCACATGCCCCCTTCCTCGAAGATCCCGGACGCTTCACAACCGAGATCACCGAGTTCATCGAGGGCCTGCGATGAACTCGAACACTTGGCAATTCACGCGCTGATCGACTGACGGAGGTTCGGTCGTGCCGGAATACGATGTGGTGATAGTCGGTGGCGGATCCGCCGGAGCGGTGCTCGCGGCCCGGCTCAGCGAGGATCCGGCACGAGAGGTGCTGCTGCTCGAATACGGGCCCGCTCCCGATCCGCAGGAGTATCCCGAAACGCTCTACAACGCCAACATCATTGCCGGAGATCCCCGTTACGACTGGGACTATCACAGTGTCCCGCACGGGATCACACCCTCCTTTCCGCTGCCCCGCGGCAAGGTGCTCGGCGGGAGTTCGGCAGTGAACGCCGCTGTCGCGATTCGTGCCCCGCGCTGGACCTTCGACCAATGGGCCGCGCGTGGCCTGACCGGCTGGTCCTACGAGCAGATGAGCCACTGGTACCGGCGCAGTGAGCGGACCACCTTCGGTGATGACGAAATCCATGGCCGCCATGGCGATTTCGTTGTGCACCAGATGAGCCACGAGGCCCTCACGCCCGCCCAGCGCGCGTTCGTCGCCGCCGCCAGGGCCATGGGATTTCCCGAGGTCGTCGATTTCAACTCGGAGAAGAACGCCGGAGTCGGCCCGTTGACGATGAACATCGTCAACGGCGTCCGGATGAATACCGGCATGACACATCTCGATCATCGGGTGCGGTCCCGGCCCAATCTGACCATCCGCACCGGCGTGCTGGTCGACAGGGTCGAGTTCGCGGGCACCCGCGCGGTCGCGGTGACAGCAGCGGGCGGTGCACGGTTCGAGGGGGCACAGATCGTGCTGTCGGCCGGGGTGTACGGCAGCGCCGCGATCCTGTTGCGGTCGGGCATCGGCCCCGAAGACGAACTGTCCCGGCACGGCATCCGGCCGGTGCAGATCGCGCCGGTGGGTCTCAACCTGCAGGAACATCCGTTCCTGCTGTCCGGTTATGCCGCACCCGCGGACAAAGTCGCGCCGAACGAGCATCCGCTGGCCGCGGCGCAACTGTGGTATCACACGTCGCGGGCGGAGAGCGGCGAGACGGACTACGCGATCCTGCCCGAGCATTTCCTCATCCCGGAAAGCCCGACCGGCACCGGGATAACGATCGCGGTGGCCCTGCTCTCCGCGCGCAGCCGCGGACGATTCCGGCTCACCAGCCGCGACCCGGCCGCGGCGCCCGAATTGGACGTGCGCATCCTCTCGGACCCGGAGGATCTGGCCCGCATGATCGAAGCGGTGCGCGTAGCGCATGAACTGGTGGCGACGGCGCCGTTGGCCGAGTACATCACCGCACCACTGAGCGATTCGGCCAGGGCCACCACCGATGCGGAGCTCGAAGGCGCGATTCTGCGCGAGAGTTCGACCTACCAGCACGGCACCTCGACCGCGCCGATGGGCACCGAGAACGATCCCGACGCGGTCACCGACAACACCGGCCGCGTCTTCGGCCTCGACCGATTGGTAGTCGCCGACGCGGCGATCATGCCGACGGTGCCGCTCATCAACACCAACCCCACGGTGATCGCGATGGCCGAAGCCATCGCCGCCGGTCTATCTGTAACCCGCCCATAGAAAGGACGAAACCATGCCTGCCAATCCCTACGACGCGCTACCCGCGCTACCGGCATTCCGGCTCACTTCCACCGATATCACCGAGGGCGAACCACTGCGCAACGATCAGCTGGGCACCGCCTACGGCGCCACCGGCAAGGATATTTCACCCCAGTTGTCGTGGTCCGGATTCCCTTCGGAAACCAAGAGTTTCGCCGTAACGATGTATGACCCGGATGCCCCGACCCTGTCCGGCTTCTGGCACTGGGCGGTAGCGAACCTGCCGGTGACCACCACCGCGCTGTCCTCCGGTGCGGGCAGCGCGGGCGGTGCGCTGCCGGCCGGTGCGGTGACCTTGCGCAACGACGCCGGATTTCCCGGTTACATCGGCGCTACGCCGCCGCCGGGCAGCGGACCGCACCGCTATGTCGTCGCGGTACACGCCGTCGATGTCGAACGGCTCGACATCGACAAGGACACCACCCCGGCTGTCCTCGGCGGCAACCTCTACGCCCATGCCGTCGCCCGCGCCGTCCTCATCGGCACCTACGAACAGAAATAGGACGACATTCGATCGGAGGGAGCAGCCATGAAACGACAGCCGACGGTTGCCGTATTCGGCACCGGGATCATGGGGTTACCGATGGCGGCGAACCTGGTACGCGCGGGGATGACCGTGCGGGGGTTGAAACGCGGCGCCGCGGAGGCCGAATCCCTTGCCGCGCACGGGATCGAGGTAATGGACTCGGCGAGCCGGATGGTGACCGGAGCGGATTTTGTCGTGACCATATTGCCGGACGGCCCCGTGACACACGCGGTGCTGGAACCGGTTGTGGCCGAACTCCCGGTTGGCGCCGTGTGGCTGCAAATGGGCACGGTCGGACCGGAATGGACCAATCGGCTCGCCGCGTTGGCCGAGCAATCCGGTGTCGGGTTCGTGGACGCACCCCTGTTGGGGACGAAACCGGCCGCGGAACAAGGCACGCTGATCGTGCTCGGATCGGGCGAGGACCGGCTGCGCGATCGGGTCCGTCCGATTCTCGAGAGTGTCGGTGGGCGCATCATGTGGATCGGTGCGGCCGGGGCGGGCAGCAAGCTGAAGCTCGTCGTCAACGCGTGGATGCTGGCCCTCGTCAATGCGACCGCCGAAAGTGTCGCACTCGCAGAGACTTCGGACCTGGACCCGAAACTCTTCCTGGACGCCATCGCGGGCAGCGAAATGGACGTGCCATTGGCTCATTTCGCGGGCGAAGGAATAATCGGCCGCCGGTTTTCACCCAACCTGGCGGCCCATCACGCGGTCAAAGATGCCGAACTAATGCTCGAGGTGGCCGGAAAGGAGGTGGATCTGGCCGGTATCCGTGCGACGCTGACCCATCTGGAGACGGCCGTGCAAGCCGGGCACGGTGACGACGATGTGACCGCCCTCTACTACGGAGTCACGCCGCAATGAGCCCCGCGAACAGAGCTCGGAGCGCAAACGATCCGATGGCATGGTGCCCGGCATGACACTCGCGAAGATCGCCATCGAGGAAGCATTTCACAATCCGCGCGATGTGCGTCCGCTGCTGTCCGATCCGGAACTGCTGCAACAGTTTTCCGATCGGGCGGGCCTCACGCCGGCGTTCTATCGGCCGGTACTGGAGCGGCTCGGCGAATTCGACGAGATTCGGCTCGGCGAAATGGATCGCGGCGGTATCAGCCATGCCATCCTCTCCTTCACCGCACCGGGGATTCAGTCGATCATCGACCCGAGGCGGGCACGCGACGAGGCGAAGCGGCAGAACGACTTCCTCGCCGAGACGATCGCCCGTCACCCGGACCGGTACTCCGGATTCGCCGCCGTGGCACTGCAGGATCCGACCGCCGCGATCGCGGAATTGCGTCGGTGTGTCGGCGAACTCGGCTTCAAAGGCGTTCTCGTCAACGGATATACCAACGTCGACGCGGAATCCGCCGCATATCTGGACGAACCCCAATTCGATGATTTCTGGTCGGCGCTGGTCGAGCTGGACGTGCCGCTGTATCTCCATCCGCGCCCGGCATTGCCGAGCTGGCAGCGGGGCGCGATTCACGGGCATCCCGAGCTATTCGGAGCCACGTGGGGATTCGGTCTCGAAACCAGCACCCACGTGCTTCGCCTGATCTTCAGCGGACTGTTCGATCGCCACCCCGGGATCAAGTTGATCGTCGGGCACCTGGGCGAAGGCCTGCCCGCTCAACTGTGGCGAACGCAGTACAACTTCGACAAGAACCCTTTCGACAAGAAGATCGAGAAGACCCTTCCGGACTACTTCGCGGACAACATCTGGCTCACCACCAGCGGCAATTTCTCCAGCCAGGCGCTGGACGCGGCAATCGGGACGGTAGGAGCCGACCACATCATGTTCGCGGTCGACTACCCCTACGCCGACACGCAATTGGGCACCGACTGGATCGAATCGGCGCCGATCAGCGAGATCGATCGTCGAAAGATCGCACACGGTAACGCGACGTCACTCTTCGGTATCGGACAGGAGTAGAGCTATGACCACAGTTCGCGAGGTTTCCTACGATGTGTTGCGGGCCTTCGGAGCGACCACGATTGTCGGTAATCCCGGATCGAATGAGCTGACCTTTCTGGACCGCATGCCGGAAGACTTCACCTTCGTGCTGGCCCTGCAGGAGGGCGCGGTCATCTCGATCGCGGATGGCTATGCGCAGGCTTCGAATACGCCGGTGGTGGTGACGCTGCACGCGGCCGCCGGTCTCGGCACCGGGATGGGCGCGCTCACCAACGCCTACGCGAACGGCGCACCGCTGATCATCATCGCCGGTCAGCAATTCCGGCCGATGTTGACGCTGGAGGCGATGCTCACCAACCGTGAGGCGGTCACGCTCCCGAAGCCGTTGGTGAAGTGGAGTTTCGAGGCGCCGAGCGCGGAGTCGGTGCCCGCCGTGCTGGCCCGCGCCGCCGCGTGCGCACTCACCGCACCGACCGGCCCGGTGTGCGTGTCCATCCCGCTCGACGACTGGCGCCGCGAAGCCGACGCCGCGACCGCGGCCTATTCGATCGGCCGCCGTATCTCCGGGAACCCACACGCCGCGCGGACCGATCTGGAAGAACTCGCGCGACGGCTCCAGTCGGCGCGCAATCCACTACTTGTGCTGGGTCCGGATGTCGACAAATACGGGGGGTGGCACGCGGCGATCACGCTCGCGGAGAAGTTGTCGATCGAGGTGTTTCTCGGTAGCGGCGAATACTCGCGAATGCCGTTCCCCACCGGCCATCCCTGCTTTCGCGGCGCGCTCGGCGCGACCGTCGAGCAGGTTCGCGATCAACTGCGGGGCTATGACTTCATCGCCTGGATCGGCGGTGCGCTGCTGCCGTACCACGGCTGGGACGAAGGGCCGTATCTGGCGGCAGGCACCGATCTGATTCACCTCACCGCGGATCCCGACCAGGCCGCACGCGCGCCGCTGGGGCTGTCCATCGTGGGTGATCCCGCGGCCGCGCTCGCCGATCTCGTCGAACTGGTCGCGGTGTCGACCAAGCCCCTGCCCGCCCCGCGATCCGACGAGGCGGCGGTTGCCCATGGCGGTCGGCTGACCGAACAGCAGGTGTGGGACATCTTGGCCGAGGTTCGGCCAGAGGGAGCGCAATTCGTCTGGGATGCTCCCTCGACGATGGGTTGGTGGAACCGGGTGCCGATCAATGAGCCCTCGAGTTACTTCGCCCCGGGAGCGGGCACCGTCGGGTTCGGATTGCCCGCCGCTATCGGGGTCAGCTTGGCCCGGCCGTATCGGCACACGATCGCACTCCTCGGCGACGGTGCGATCAACTACACGATCGCGGCCCTGTGGACGGCCGCGCAGCGAGAATTGGACTGCACCTTCATCGTGCTGCGCAACGGCACCTACCAGGTGCTCGAGGATTACGGCGCAATGCTCGGCGCACAACTACCCGATATGAAGCTGCGCGATCTGGATTTCGTCTCGATCTCCCGCGGATACGGCGTGCGCGCCGACCGTGTCGATAACGCCGACGCGTTGAGCAAAGCGCTGCGCAATGCCTTCGCCGAACCCGGGCCACATCTGATCGAGGTAAGCGTCATGGCGCTCAGCAGCGGCATGTTCTGAGTTCGCTCGATCCCATGTCGACGTGGCCCGTGGTCGGCGGAGGAACATCCGGGGCTTATGCGACGTCGTGGATGCGGCAGCCGGGGGCGGCGGGTATTCCGGCGAAACGGTCGGCCAGCCAATCGATGGCGGGGCCGGGGCCGCGCACGCCTCCGGTCATGTGTTCGGCGATGTGGTAGCGGGTGTAGTCGATGCTGGATTCCGGTGCGCGGCAGTAGGTGTCGACCAGGGCGTTGACCATGCCGACCGGCATCAGCCAGTCCGGGTTCGCGTGGTAGATGTACATCGGCATGTCCGGCACCGCCGCGCCCATCGCCAGCGCGTTGATGACCTGCACGGCATCCGGGTTCTCGAACGGATTGTCATCGAACAGGCCGACGTAGTTCAGGAACGGGACGGTGTAGTTCTGATAGGACAGGCACAACCCGCTCTTGGCTTGCGCCAACTGTTTTCCGAAGGGGTTTATGTGCTGGTCGATATACCGGGCCAGCGACGGGTACTCACGTGCGGCTCCCAGGACTCCGGCGAAGATCATTCCCGCGCCCAACTGGCCGTTGTCGAACCGCAGCACGGTCCCGATATTCGCGAGGACACCACCTTCGGCGACGCCGACCACACGGAGTTCCGGCGCATAGCCGCGGTGGAGTTCGGCGGCGAACCCGGTTGGGATGGAGCCGCCGGAGTACCCGGCGATCCCTACCCGGGTGGCGGAGCCGGGCAACTGCATCGGCGCGAAGTTCTCGGCCGCGCGGATGCTGTCCAGCGTGATCCGGCCATTCAGCGGACCTGCGCCGAACGCCTCCTGCAGCCCTTGATAGTCGGGAATGTTCAACGCCCAACCGCGATTCAGGCTCTGGTAGCCGAAGAGGGTATCGATCGGTATCACCATCGAGCCGTTGACAAATCCCGGAACCGAACTGAGCTGCAGCTGGTAACTCGGTGCGCACCACCGCCCCAGCGAATCCTCCGCGACTTGGAAGGCCAATAGTGGACGATCGGGCTGGAACCCGCGTGGCTTGATCACCGTGGTCACGGCCGCGATGGGCTCGTCACGGGTATTGGTGGAGCGGAAAGACAGTTGCCAAGCGTCCGCGTCGATCGGAATGGCCGACGACTCCGCGATCTGCACCCCGCGTGCCGCAATGATCTGCCCCGGCTGGAGATCGACGAACAATTCGGGTGCCGGAGAGTAGAACGGGTCCGTCTCAGGCAATGGTGGCGGCGTTGCGGGCGGTGGCAAAATCATCGGCTCGGCTGCCGCCGGAGCGACACCCAGCGACAGACACACGACCGCCGCGACGATAGTGAACACCAGCTTCGACAGCACTTCGCGCACGCGCATCCGTCCTTCGATTCGATATTCCCGGTGGCAGAACCACGAATAACACGGAATGTACTGCCCCAGACAACATACGGCAACGATACGGCAATCTCCGTGAAGCTGGGTTCATATACCGTGCGCGCCGAGCTGGTCACCGGTCCGGCACATCGCCACGGGCGGCAGCTGCGCCTACCGGACCGAGGCGCTGACGGTCGTATCGGAAGCAAGTACGCTGCTTTGTGAAATATGATCGGTCGGGATGCGTTAGGCGATTGCCGTAGTGATGCTCTTGATCTCGGAGTAGTGCTGGATGGCGTCGTGACCCATTTCGTGGCCCCAGCCGGATTGTTTTACCCCGCCCCAGGGCGTCATGGCGTCGAGAAATGGTCCCGAGTTGACCCAAACCGTACCGGCTTCGAGTTTCTCGGCGACGCGGTTGGCGAAGCCGATATCACGGGACCACACCGAGGCCGCCAGCCCCATTTCGCTGTTGTTGGCGCGAGCGATCACCTCGTCCTCGTCTGTGAAGGTGAGCAGGTTCACGACGGGTCCGAAAATCTCTTCGCGGGCAACGATATTCGTATCGTCGATATCGGCCAGAATGGTCGGGGCGTAGAAGAAGCCGTCACCGTCGACGCGGTAACCGCCGGTGACCAGCGTGGCTCCCGCTGCGATGCCTCGTTCGACATAGCCCGCGGTGCGCTCGACCGCGCGTTCGGAGATGAGCGGTCCCATATCCGTATCGGCGGCGGTGCCGGGGCCGATCCGCAATGCCTCGGCGGCCGCGGTGAGTTTTGTCCGGAATTCGTCGAGAACCGTTGTGTGAACATAGGTTCGGCTGAATGCCGAGCAGTGCTGGCCCGCGTTGTAATAACCACCGACGAGCTGCCCCGCGACCGCGGCGTCTATATCGGCGTCGGCGGCGATGATCACCGGATCCTTCCCGCCGAGTTCGAGGGTGACCCGCTTGAGATTGCTTGCGGCGAGCCCGAGTAGGTGTTTACCGACCCGCGTCGAACCGGTGAAGCTGATCTTCCGAACGTCGGGGTGCCCGGCGAGCCGGTCGCCGGTTTCCGCACCGCCGGTGAGAATGTTGACGACTCCCGCTGGGAAACCAGCCTTTTCGACGAACTGAGCGAAACGCAGGATGCTCAGCGGCGCCTCCCTCGGAGCTCGCACCACGACCGTATTGCCACATGCCAACGCGGGAGCCAACTTCCAGCACAATTCCATCGTCGGCGCGTTCCACGCGGGCATCAGCCCGCAGACGCCGATCGGTTCGCGCTTCGTGCGGAAGATCCGGCCCGGCACGGACACCGGGCTGGTGGTGCCGTCGACCTTGGTGGCGTATCCGGCGAAGTAGCGCAGGTTCGCGATCACGCTGGAAATCTGGAAGTTTCGTACGTCGGTGATGCGGTTGCCTTGATCCAGGCTCTCCAACTCGGCCAGCTCCTGCGCGTTCGCCTCGACCAGATCGGCCAGCCGCCACAGCAATACCCCGCGCTCGGACGGCGAGGCCCATCCTTTCCGGAAGGCCGTCGACGCCGCTTCCACCGCTTCGTCGACCTCGGGCACACCGGCTTGCGGCACATCCGCGATCGGCTTCGCCGTCGCCGGATTCAGGGTTTCGAAAACCTGGCCGTCGTACGTTGTATCGCGCCACTGACCATTGATATAGAACTCGGTGAACGCGGACATGACTCTCCTCCGGAAGGCTCGGACTCAGACGGTGTGAGCGATCACTCGGCCGGCGCGGATGGTCAGCTCGAAGCGGTTGCCGTCGACGCCGCCGATACTCGATTCATCGGTGGTGCTGGAATGGATGACCGAAATGCCGCCATCCGCGACGAGGTCCCCATCACGGCCGGTGATCGAGACATTGTTCATGGAGACGAAACTCGCTCGGTTCATCAGCACGCCGATTCCGTTGGGCGCGGTGATGACGAGGTCGCGCATCGGTACACCCGAGGCATGCACTTCGAGAGCCACCGACTCCTCGCCGAGGGCCGAGATGGCGCCGCCGACAGCCAATTTCCAGACCTCGCCGTCGTCGATCTTGACGGTGCTGATTCCATCACCGTCGCTGGAGATGTCACCGGTTACCAGGATCTCGGCGATGCTGCCGCCGGGTTCGACGTTGATGGCGTTGGCCGCCAACTCCGTCAGCACGCCCTTCACCAGGGATTCGCCGGAGCTGCCGTGGGTGCGAATGCTCCCATTGACGACCAGCTTGCCCAGCGGCCTGCTCAGTTGGATGGCGGGAGCACCGTCGCCGTGCGTGGTCACATCCTGGAATTCGATGGTGCCGACGGACCCGGAATAGATGTTGAAGGCGCGGGCGCCGTAGCCGTGGGTCTCGATCGGCGCGGTCAGTGAAATGTGCTCGATATGACCGAAGTTGATGATGCCGTTACCACTCGAGCCGGTGGACAGCAGCGGCCCGCGCACATCCCAGCGGTCTACGACACCCCACGCGTCGAGGATCATGTCGTTGACACCGAATGTCGTCACCGACCCGGCGTCGATGGCGTACTCGATATGCGCTCCGTAACCGAAAAAGACTCCCGACGTAATGAGATCCTGTACCCCAGTGGCGATTCCGCCGTCGATGTAGATCTCACCCAGCTCGACGAGGTCCGCCTCGACGCGGCCGCGGGAACCGAATCGTTCATCGCCGCCGCCGGAGATGAAAACGCCGGATCCGCGCACGGGCCGATCCGCACGCCCGATCGACAGACCGCGAATCCTGGTGGTGAGCAATGACTCCGGACCCTGCTGCTGATTCCAGATCGTGAACGCGCCCTGCCGCGTCCGCACGCCGTAACTGGTCGGACACTCGGTCCGGCCCCGCACATCCGCGAATTCGACGTCCACGCAAGAACATTCGATGTGCCCCGCCCGGACCATGGTATTGGCGAGGATTTGGATCTGGCCGACTACGACAAGGTCGGCGAGTTCCAGGCGGCCCAGATCGGCGACCGCGGTGTCGTTGTAGATCGCGCGCCGGTCGGGGTCCACTTCGATGCGCAGTCCATCCACCGCGTTGTCGCGGCTCAGGCGAATACCGTCGGCTCCGGCGGCGAACCGCAGGACCGCGTCACCCCGCCCGACCAACTGCGCACCCGGCCGCAAGACGACGGTCGGCAAACCTTCGATCGTGGTGGCCACGGTGATCGTCCGGGTGTCGGGCGACGCGACCGCGCTGAGCAGACCGGCGGCGGAATCCACCAGCACCGCGTTATCGATCTTGTTCATAACCACCCCTCACATTTCGGCTGCGAATTATCCGATTTCGGCGGAAAGATCCCATTCGTTGCCATGGCATCCCACTCAATTGCATTGAAACCGGTTTTCACCTTTTTTGCATGCATGAAGAACAGATAGCGCTCATCTCCACGCGGCAGGGGTTGACGGATTCACGCCAGTTGAGGCTTCGCCAGCATCACCGGTGGACGCATCGGCAGGTCAGCAACGTCGGGCATGAACCCGAGGACACGAAAAACAGATGACCCTCATCTGGACCGGCGATAATCATGCGACGCAGGGCCGGACCGGTTCAGGAAGTGCCGCGGCCGTCCGGCTCCCACCACAGCCCCGCTTCGGACGGCTGGGCCGTGCCGGACGGCCTCGGTTCACGCGTTACCAGAGCACTCGATCCCGGTACCACCGGCATATCGTCAATGCGAGCCGCAGATCGAGGGTGTCGCCGGTGAGGGTCAGCCCGAACTTGCCGGTGATCTGCTGGATTCGGTATTGTACCGTATTGCGGTGCACCATCAGCTTTTTCGCGGTATTGGCATAGCTGCGGTCCTCGGCCAGGAAGACTCGCAGAGTTTCCCGGAATATCTCCATTCGGGCGTCGTCGCGGGCCAGCGGTCCCAGGGTGCGTGCGGTGAAGTCGGCGAGTTCTTCGGGTTCGTCGAGTAGTAGGGCGACCGGTGCGACCTCCATGAACGACAGTACGGACGGTGCCGCCTTTCCGGCGGAGACCGCCACTTTCTTGGTCCGCGCCGCTTTAGCGGTCGTGCGACGGAAGCCGGCGGCTCCGGCATACGGGCCGCCGAGAGCGAGGCGCACCGGCACGCCTTCGTGCACCCACGCCTTCCGCAGTTGTTCGATATCGGGTGCGTCGGCCGCCGAAAGCGGAACCCACACCCGCAATTCCCGGTATCCGCTGGGTAACAGCAGCGGGTCTCGGGTTACCCCCAACAGGTGCCGCAACAGTGGAACCGTGCGTTCGAGTGCTCGCGACGCCACCGCGGGCGTGGTCGTCGGGCATACCCATGCCTCGACGGCCAGGTGAATCGAATCCAGCGGATATCCGAGTGCCTGCTCCGCTGCGTGCAGGTCGGGATCTGCGTCGTGCAGTAGTCGCTCGATCCATCGCTGCGAGGTCGTGTGCTGGCTGTTATCCCAGTGTTCGCGTTCCCGCTCGTAGGCCTCGCCTACCTGGGTACAGACTCGATCGATGTACAGGGCGGCGAATTCCGCCAACCTGGCGGAGATCACCGCCGCATCGGGCATACCGATCCGCCACACCTCGCCGATCGCCGCGGCCAGCAGTTTGGACTGACCCAGACCGTACGCGCGCAGGAGCGCCGTAAGCGGAACACCTTCACGAGCCAGTCGCCGGGCATAGACGAGCGCGGATGCGGGAGCGTCGACCGAGGCGGGGTCGACGCCGTTGGCGAGTACCTGCATCACCATGATCACGTTTTCGGTTGTGCTGGCGCGCAACAGATCCGCCAGATCGCTGGTCAAACCGAGGGCGCCGATCGTCTGTTCGATGCTGACCATCACGTCGTCGATGAAAGCCTCGCGGGCCGGCAAGAGCACACGGGCTATCTCACCCGTCAATGTATTCATCATGCAATCTCCCGGAAGCAATCGGTCGCCCGGGCTCGCCCGGGGATCAGAATGGCGGATCGGCCGAACGTCATTCGAACCGATTTCCTCGTTCACCAGTGGCCGCGTTGTTTCGCTCGGCGCCGTATCGAACGCCACGCCGGTGCCGCACGATCGGTGCTATCGGAACCGTTTGCCGATCTCCGCGCCTGACAAGCGAGTGACAAATATTCACGGCGCTATAGCGGCTGCCATTGGCCTTTCCTCGGATTCAGGTCGACATAGCCGGAAGTCGGCGCGTCGAAACGTTCCCGGACCGGAACGGCCGAGGCTCGGAGCTCAGGAACGGCGGGCTGTCTGCAACACCTCGTATCGGTCGTTGCCCGCCTGATTGCTGAACCTTAGCACATTCGATGTTGTTGGCACACTGCGACTTTCGCATATCGGACATCACCTTGACAACAGAGGTTTCGAGGGCGGTTTTCATGCGACAGTTGTCATCCTTTGCGAAAAGCCATGGCCACCAGCGGCGTTCGGGCGATTTGCCAATCCCTGTGTGATCGTTCCGAGGTCGAACGGCTCGGGTCGGGGCGTGCGATTGTGGGCGTTCGTTCTCGTGTGACTGGTGATTGCTCGACGGCCGCTCATATCGTCGATACCACCCTGTGCCACATAGCCTTTCGTCCCAGACGCGAACACGTCGCCGAGCCCGCCCTGTGTTGTCCTTCCGGTTGGAAGGACAACCTTAGGCATTGGTGAGTGACATGTCATAGGTAGCGGCGATATTTGTGCGTGGGGGCACAAATACCGCGACATCATCCGGTCTCGTAGCACAGGGCGCCAACAGCTATGCCCAGTAGGAATATCGAACTATCGCCGCTACCTTGACCCAAAAGTGTTGTCAGCGGCCCATTCTCACGCGCCATAGGCGAAAACCAACGCCAATCGGAACATGCGATCAGCGCATAGCGCCTGGAACAGATCTCGGACCGGTGCACGACTTGTCCGGACGAGACGGCCTCGGCGCCGCCGATGGCGGGTGACCAGGATCGGCGCGGTCGCCGCACCGGATTCGGCCCGCTCAGCGGAATCGGCGCCGAACCGTCGACTGTCGACGTGCCGACCCGCGTCTGCACGATCGTGATGTCCGGGGTTCCGGGTTGTCGAGCCCCGTCCGGTCACCCGGCATCATCCTTTGGCAGTTTCTCGAACAGGCAGCGACTTCCGTCCGTGATTCAAAATCCGCTATGCCGATAACTTCGGTATCCGAATCGGACGAAATAAGCTCAGCATAGACCCTTTGCCCACATGTGCTGCCGATACAAGGCGACCTCTAAAATATGTACTTCGCATACGAACTTGTTGCCGTGACCTTGCGGCGCCCTGAGCATAACGCCTATCGTATGATTCCGCTCGAAAAGCAGATCGAAATGCAATGCCGCGCTCATCGCCGAATTTCGAAAACAGGCACGAATACAGATCGAAGGACAGGTATGAAATCCGTCATCAAGGCCTTGGTCTCGGCTATATTGACGATAGCCACCCTGCTGACTATTACGACCGGACATGCGGCCGGACAAGAACGCGTCTCAGCCGCCGGAGATTATCACTTCATCCGAAATATGGCCAGCGGCAAGGTATTGGACATCGAGGGCGGCAGCACCCAAGAGGGGGCCGCAGTCATTCTTTGGGACAAGCGAGACCATGATAACGACAACCAGTTGTGGAAATTTACCGAGGGGCTTATCGTCAACAAGAAGAGTGGACTTTCCCTGGAAATAACGATGGACAAGTCAGGCAGTATCACCATCGGAAAGGGACGCATCGTTCAAGCCGCAAAGCGCGAACCGGCAGCCGACCGCCAGCGCTGGAAATACAATGACGAGCACCAGCTGCTGAGTTTCCTGGGCGAGGACGAACTCTGCCTCTCGGGCGCAAAAGGCGATGTCCAGACCCCCGGTAACAACCTCGTTATCAATTTTGTCGACGGCACCGCCTCGCAGCAATGGATGTTCGACTCGCCGTAATCGCGGCGACGGCTGAGAGCTATGGTGCGGCCGTCAGGTCGCGGCGTCGAGCCGGTCGACGCCGCGACCGGGCCTTATTCAGATCCGGTTGGTGTCGTGGTTTGTGCGCGGTTTCCGAAAATTTTGTGTTGTACGCACATAGCGGTCTACAGCTTCCTTTGGATAGCATCGTATGCACCGAGGATCGGAGCCGAACCGCAATTGATATACCCAATTAAGGGGATTTGTGGGGATGGTTTTCGATTACGGTTGGTTCACCTCACCCTGACCCCTGATGGCGGGCGAGGTATTCGAATGTCGATCCTATGACAACGCGGGCCGCCAGCTGCAGGTGTGCGGTGCCGCGCTGTCATTCTGTATGTCTTGGAGGGCAATAATAATGAAGGTTCCTCGTCCGGAGCATCACGCGAGGATTGTGGGCAATTTGCGTACTGTGCTGTCCGGTGAGCAGTCGGACGCGACGCATGCGCGGGTGGCTCGGGTGGCGGCCAACCGGCCACGCCACCACCTTGTGGGCGTGGCGTTCAACGCGTTTGCCCGCCTGGGCGAGGGCAAGACGCTGACCGATTTCGAGCGGCGGCTGGTGGATCCGTTGCGGCGGTTGGGGTTCAGCGATGATCAGCTCGCTGAGCTGGGCGCGGTCCATGCCGGTGCTGCGACCGAGGCGCGCCGGGCGGTGTTCCCGCAGGCGGTGGCTCACCTGAGCACCGAACAGGGTTATACCGATGCCGATTTCCGCCGTGATGCCCCGAAAATGGTCGCCGAGATTCTCGCGATGCCGTCCGTGCGGGTCACCGACGCGACCACGGCGCGCGCGGGCGAGGCCACCGTACCCGCGCCGCCCGATGACGAATTCGCTCGCGCGGCGAAGGCCGCGGGCTGGAGCCTGAATATCCTCGCGTCGACCGCGGACTCGGCCCCCGCACCCGAGTCCAGTGGCCGACTCACCTCCGATGACACCGTCTGGCAGGTGCGCGCCACGAGCATGCACGCCGTCGCCCAGTCCCACGACGATCACGGCACCCCGACCGACGAGTGGTACTTCGGGTTCGCCACCACCAACACCAAGCGGACCACGTCATACAAGTCCGAGGTGATGGCGGACATCGACGACGGCGTGAACCGGGATTTCCGGCAGAACGTGCTGTGGGTCGGCTCGGCGGGTGCTACCGGCCTGGTGTGCACCGTCGACTGCTGGGAACAAGACAACGACGAGCAATACATGCAATACGACAATTCGCTGCATGCCTTGGCAAATGCCATCGTGGAGAACCTCATCGACCCCTCCACCTGGCTACAGTTCCTGTCCGATGTCGCAGAGGCCGCAGCCCTCGAGGGCGGTGCCGGTGTCGCCGCCTTCCTGCTCGGCACCCTCATCGGCACGGCGGTCGCCGCCGCTCTCGGCGCGGCGATCGCCGCGATCATCAATGCGTTGACGGCCTGGGCGGCCGACGATCATGTCGGCACCTCGGTGGTCGCGATCACCCCCGATATCCTGCGAAGCTCCGGCGGCGGCCGGCAGTTGGAGGTCCATCTGGACGGCCGCGGCAACGGTGAAGGCTATGCCATCGTCCACCTCCAGCTCCAGCAACTGCCCGGGGAACCGATAAATCTCATCAACCAGGGCAGCAATCTGGCTCTGGAAGCGCTGCTGGAGGACGATTCCGTCCTGGTCAGGCAGCGCCGCTACGACCCCAACAATCCTGCGCAGCTGTGGGTCCACGATCATGACGGGATCATATGGAATGTGGCTGCCGGAGACGTCTTGGATGTGGATCGCGGGGGAACCGAGGACGGGGATCTGGTATACCATTGGCGGTACAACGGCGGCGCCAATCAGGTGTGGTACTCCGAATACATTGACATTTACCAGGCTTATTTCTACCGCAACTCGAACAGCGGCAAATACCTCGATGTAAATAAAGGCAGTCATGAAGAGACCGCGTGGATCCATCAGTGGTCAAAGAACGGGTCTTCTGCCCAGAGATGGTTGCAGTCTGCTCCACCGGCCACGCTGATCTTCGAATATCCCAGGGACGGATTTACTCTATCTCCTGATGCTGACCAATTCGCTAACGGAACCACATCGCTCCCGGACATCTATACCCTGGTCCTGACCAGGGACGGCGAATACGTCGGTGAAGCGAACCCGTCGGCCGACGGAAATTGGGAAATAAAGATGGACACTTCGGCATGGCCGCCCGGCGAGCACACGCTCCGTATTCGAGCAAAGAGCGGCTACCCCGGCGAAGGCCAGGTCACCGTCCGAGTTGCGTCTACTCCTTCTCCTTCGCCTCTGCCGCCGGCCACATTTACCTTCTCTTCGCCATACGACGGAGACCGTTTGCCTGGTTATAACATCGTCGCTCGCGGAACCACATCGCTCCCGGACACCGCGACTGTGGTCCTGGAAATGTCTTCGGGCTTTGCCTTCGATTACATCGGTGAAGCGAACCCGGTCTATGGAGAATGGGAAATCCCGCTGAACAATACAGCGTGGGGCGAGTTCCAAAAGGCTACTCTCCGTATTCGGGCAAAAAGCGGCTACTCGGGGGAACGTACGGCAATCGTCTACAGGTAAGCCCCCCGAGGCGAATAACGGGCACGCCAGGTGAGATCGCGAGGCTGAGGGTACTCGGCTACCCGTGATCTCACTCTCGGTACCTGGGCGGCCGAAGCCGGTGCGACGCAACAGAATATGGTTGCGTCGCCGCGGCCTGAATAGGCAGCTTCTTCCACCCGCTTCGCCGAACCCCGCCGGAGGACTCGCCGGATGTGCCGCGGCGGAGCCGACCTGGCGCGGCTCACCCGCGGCGCATTTCGGCGGCGACGCCGCGGAGGTCTTCGATCAGCGCCCGTGTCGGTGGCTTCATCGGCCGATCGACCAGCCGGCTCATCCCTACCGTGATTTCCGGAGCATCCGACCATGCCGGCAGTACCGCCACGCGTAGGTCACCGGTTGCGGTGAGACTTCGTGGCAGCACCGCGATCATGTCGGTCTCCAGCAACAGCTGCAGTGCCACGGCGAACGAAGAGGTTTCGATCCGGCGCTCGGGCAACGGCATCGCGGATCGGGCGAAGACCTCTTCGTATTCGCCCCGCGAATCCACTTCCGTAGCGGGCAGGATCCAGGTGTATTCCGCCAGATCCCGCAGCGTCGGATTGCCCACTCCGACCATCGGATGATCCGCTCGCACAACCAGTTCGACGAAATCCGTGCAGAGGACCTCGGTAATAATCGTTGGCTCGGCCGCCGCAGAAAGCCTACCGACCACGAGATCGACACGCCCCGACTCCAGATCCGCCGGCACCGCTTCCGGCGGCGCGGTGCGCACCACCACCGTCACCAACGGATACCGCGCCTTCGATCGGGCAATTGCTCGCGAGAGCAACAGATTCGACCCGGACGTATCGGTTCCGACGACCACCGTGCCACGCGCCCCGTCCGCCAACTCGGCGATGTAACGTCCGGCCTGCAATAGCCGCGTAATGACCGCACGCGCGTGTGCGGCAGCGGCATCGCCGAAAATGGTCGGCGTAACCCCGCGCGGCCCACGCTCATACAGCTCGACACCGAGAATCGACTCCAACTCGCGCAGATTGCGCGTGGCAACCGGCTGAGTGATATGCAGCTCGGCCGCCGCGCCGACCAAACTCCCGTGCCGCGCCAGGGCGTCGAGCAATAGCAGGTGACGAAGTTTGAGTCGTCCGTCCCGAAGACACCGACCATCCATCACCATATTGCGCTCCGCGACACATCCACCGCGGCCACCGACTCGGCCCGCCTGGCCGGTGATCGCGGCGGCCGGTCGGCGCGGGCCGTGTCGGCCACGACCGCCTCCTCTGCCCGACAAGCCAATTCACATTCGGCTCTGTACAACGGCCAGTAAAGCGAATACGCCGCCTACGCGCACGCACGGACTACAGATGGCCCCCATCTGTACCGGGAATGAATCCACAATGCGCTCCGCCGATTTCGGCAAAGCGGGTCGACCCGTACCACCCGGTCAGGCACCGGTGAAGACAGCGGCGCCGGGCGAGTACTCGGCGGACGGTGGCAGCGCTTGTCATTCCCCGACGTGGTTGTGCAGGAGGCGATGGATCTCGCCAAGGCACAGCTCCAAGCGCCGGGGTTGCTCCAGTGCGGGGGTCCCGGCCGAGTGAATGGTCAGATCGCCGCGCCGCGCGGTACGGACCACCCGCGCGACGTCCCCGACAGTCCGCTCGGTGTGCGGGTTCCCGGCGACGACCAGGACCTGTGCGCCGATAGCGGGCGGCAGGTGCCGCAACCACTCCTCTGCACAGCTGGCCGTGGTGGGCCGGGCCGGTCCCTGCGGGCGGTGCCGGGCGGCGGCGTTGAGGACGAACAAATCCATGCCGTCGGGGGTACCGAATCGCTGCCAGAGTACGGTTCGGCGCGGTACGCCCGCGACGGTGGCGGGACCGGTGGCCGGGCAAGTGGCGGCGAAGGTCAATTCGCCGCCGAAGACGGCCATGGCATTGGCGATGACGATCTCGTACTCGGTGGCGAACGGGCGACCCCACGGATCGGGATCCACAGGGTCGCGGGCGAGTTCGGCGCGCACCCACGGGTGCTCCAGGAGCTTCGGGTCGCGAGCGACAAGGCGGTCGACGATGTCGTCGACGGTGCCGTCCCGAGCCTCCCGCAGCCGTTGACCGCACCAGACCTTGATCGGGCCGAGCACGCAATCACGCTCGCGCCGGAGCCTGCGCACGAGGTGCAGTCGGCCGTCGTTGGCCTTCCAGGTGCCCGCGACGATCTCTGTTTCGTCGAATGTGGCGCCCGCGACGGGCAGCGTCTCGCTCAGCAGTCCCATCGCGTCCACCAGGGCCAGCGCCCGGGTTCGCTGCGCTGGCGTGTAGTCGGCGGGTATCCGACCATGCTCCGGGCCCAGCCAGTGTCTGGCCGTGGTGGCCGCCAACTGTGCGACGTCATCGTGCCAGGGCACGTTCAGTATGTCGAACAAGGCCCGAAGATGGCCGCGGTGGCGATCCAGGAAAGCACTTGCCGCCGCACGTCGATCCTCCGTCGCCACGATATTGCCGATGCGGACGCCATGTCCGTCCCCCACCGCGACGACCGCGCCCTGAGCGACGAGTTGCTCGTTCACCAGCAGGTCGACAGACTCACCCGCCAGCGTGTCGAGACCGATGACGGAACCCTTGCCCAACCCCAGCAATTCCTCGGTCGAAATCCGGCTGACTTCGAGGCGGGCAGTCAGCCGCACCGGTTCGCCACCCTCGGACTTCATCGCCTCATCACCATTCCCTGCTCTCGTTCATCAACCGCACATCACGCCGATATCGACCGGCCTGCGTTGAATTTCCATTTCCCCACACCCCTTGCTCGGACTTTATACATTGTGCGCAATTCAATTCAACCGTTGAGGGCGTAATTCGTACCGGCCGCACATGCTTTGCCGGAATGATCGGTCGAAGCGCACAGAACGCGGCATCCCCTGCTCCGGTTATCGTGGATATCGTTGTTGCGGCCCGCGGCGAGCCCACCCCGCACTCGCGAGGCATGATGGATGTGTTGATCAACGAGTACCGACCAGGCAGCACCTGCCAATGAACGGAGATCTCGATGAGCACGATCTATGACGAGCTGGACCGGCACGCGAACGCGATCGCCGCGCAGGTTGTGCGCTGGCGACACCACCTGCACCAGCATCCCGAGCTGCCCAATCGGGAATCCAATACCGCCGAGCTCATCGCCGACCATCTGCGCTCACTGAAGCTGGACGAGGTGCGCACCGGGATCGCCGGGCACGGCGTCGTCGGGGTGCTGCGCGGCGGAGCGGACGGCGGCGGGTCCGGTGCGGTGATCGCGCTGCGTGCCGATATCGACGCGCTGCCGGTGCCCGACCTGTCCGGGGTCGACTTCGCCGCACACGTCGTCGACAAGGACTATCCGGGCGGGCCATTCCCGGTCTCGCATGCCTGCGGGCACGACTGTCACATCTCGATGCTGATGGGCGCCGCGAGCGTGCTGGCCGCGGTGCGCGAACAACTGCCCGGCACCGTGCTTTTCGTTTTCCAGCCGGCGGAGGAGGGGCCGCCCGTCGACGAAAAGGGCGGCGCCCGTGAGATGCTCGCACAAGGTGCATTCGACAACCCGGCACCGACCATGGCGTTCGGGCTGCATGTCTGGCCATATCCCAAGGGCGACATCGGATATTGGGCCGGCAACCTGTTCAGCTCCTCTTGTCTGGTGAAGATCACCGTTACCGGGCAGCAGGTGCATGGATCCACACCGTGGATGGGCATCGATCCGATGCCGGCGGCGGCGGCGATCGTCACCGGCATCGGGCAGCTGTACCGGGAGCTGGACGCCTACGATCCGATCACCGTCTCGATCGGGCATATCGAGGATGTGGGACGGTTCAACATAATCGGACAAACAGTCACACTCTTGGGAACCATCCGCTGTGCCGTCGAATCCGATATGACCGAGGTACAGAAACGCCTCGACACGCTTGTCGAACATACGGCGCTGGCCTACAACGCCACGGCGACAGCCGATTTCCTGCAACATGTACCCGCCGTGCACAACACCGAGAAGTGGATCGAGGCCGCACTGCCGACGTTCCGGCGCGTCGCCGGGGACGAGAAGGTGGTGCAGTCCGTTCCGACCCTCGCCTGCGACGACGTCTCGGAATTCGTCAACAAGTACGGCGGACTCTATGTCCTGCTGGGCGTACAGGATACGCAATTGGCGCCGCACGGTATGCCGACACCGATTCCGGGCGGTCGCGGCCTCGCGATGAACCACAACCCGCACTTCTATGCCGACGACGACACGCTGGTCACCGGTGTGCGACTGCATAGCCATGTCGCCTACGACCACCTCGCCGGCATATTGTCGCCGAAGTGAGAGGTCGATCACCCGCACGGACTACAGATGGTTCTCATCTGTAAAAGGAATGCTTCCGAGTTCACGCTCCGTCGATTTCGGCACCGGCGAGTAGTACGACCGCGCATCGCGGTGGCCTGCCTCTGGCGCATATTTGTCACTACGGGACAAGAAATGGCGCATTCCCTGCCGGTTGGACACCCCATGGCAATAAATCACAGATACGCGCGCACAATTGTGGCAGAAGCATGTACCGCCACCGAGAACCGCAAAAGAATCGCCATCGAGCTGCACCGGCCGGCTGTACACGAATTCCGACAACATGGCGGTGATAAAACGCCACCGTCATTGTGATCGGCGAGCAAGCCCGCCGATTTCGGCCTAGCGAGGAGATCATGAACAAACTCGAGATCATCATCGCCAGCACTCGTCCCGGGCGCATCGGACTGCCTATTGGGCAGTGGATCGAAGCCGAAGCCGTCGGTCACGGTGGCTGGGACGAGGTCGAGCTGGTCGATCTTGCCGTGGTGAATCTGCCATTCATGGACGAACCCAATCACCCCAGACTGCGTCGATACACGCATCCGCACACCAAGAAGTGGAGTGCGAAGATCGAGGAAGCCAATGCTTTCGTTTTCGTGATGCCGGAGTACAACGCTGGCTATAACGCCGAGCTGAAGAACGCCATCGACTACCTGCACACGGAGTGGGAGTACAAGCCCGTCGGTCTGGTCAGCTACGGCGGTGTCTCGGCGGGTACGCGCGCCGCGCAGATGATCAAGCAGGTGGTGACCATGTTGAAGATGGCTCCGGTCTACGAAGCGGTGTCGATTCCCTTCGTAGAGCAATTCCTCGGCGACGAGGGCGAGGTCAACCCGAATGCGATCATGACCAACGCCGCCAAGGCCATGTTCGATGAACTGGTCCGAGTCGGTGCCGCGCTGGCGCCACTGCGCGAGCAGACCACCTGACGACGATCACCTTCGTGGATGCCCGGTCACTGTGCGCTGACGGCCGATGCCTGCCCACTGCCACCGCGCGACTGGGGCCAGGGCGGGCGGAACCGCAGCCCGGACCGCTTGATGGTGGCCAGAATCGCCGACGTCTCCACCATCGTCACCTCGGGAATCGCGCCGACGGTTCCGGTGACGAACTGATATATCTCGTTGTCGTCGCGCGCGGCGACGGCAAGATGCAGGTTGGTCGGCCCGCTGACCGCACCCGCGTAGAACACCATCGGATGCAGCGCCAACCGACGACCTATCTCCTCCAGCGCACCTGGCTGCACGGTAAGCCAGAGCAGCGCTTGGGATTTCAGCCCGAGCAAGGCGACGTCGACCACCGTCACCGGGCGAACCACATGTTCCCGGAACAGTATCTCCAGCCGACGCCGCGCCGTATGCGCGGTGATACCCGCTGCCGCACCCAGCTCGGTATAGCTGGCGCGGCCGTTCCGAATCAGGGCCTGAATCAGCGCCTTGTCGACCTCGAGCAGTTTCGGTGGCCGCTCGGACTCGAGCATGCCGACTCCCAGGATCAGCTCATCGGGAGCGGGCCGGTGCGCCGGATCCGACGCGGGAAACACCCGCAGCACCCGTTCCGCGGTCCACGAAAGCACCGCGGGTGTCGCGGGAAGATCCCGCAACAGCAACGCATCCCGTTCCTGCGGGCCGTCCAGGAACACCAGCGCGCTGATCTCGCTGCCACCGCTGAGCACATCCATGCCGATGGTGTCGGGTCTGCTCGCCAGGGCATCACAGATCGTGCCGATCCGTTCCCTTGTGCATCTGAGCCGCAGGGTGATGGGCACCATCTGCGGAAAAACGGACAGATTGCGCATAGCCGAGGCGCGGAGGACACCCTTTTCGTACAGCGGGATGGCCCGGCGCACTACGGTCCGTTCGGATAGGTTCAGCCGCTGTGCCAGCTCCCGCCAGGACGCGCGTGGATCGGACAGGAGCGCCACCGCGATCCGCCGATCCGTCTCCTCCAGTTCCAGGGGCACGTGATCACGATAGCGGTAGCGGACTACGAAACAGCCGCGTCCACACCGACCGCCGACCTGTCCATTCGTGACGCGGTGGCACGTCACATCGTGACCAGTTGGTCCAGCCAGGGGCGGCTGCGCCCTTGTTTCATCGGCACCACACTGTCGGGTAGTTCATCGGTCAATTCGATGCCCGCGTCTTGTATCTCGTCGAGAAATTTCGGTAGGTGTTGGATGCCGTCGTACACGTCGTGCAGCACGAGAACGGTCCAGTCCTGGCTGTCGACCAGCGCACGGGCCCGCCGCAGCCAGCCGTCGGCCGGCTGCAGCCAGTCCTGCGGCACGGCGTTCCAGGTCACGATCGTGTACTCGTGGGCGGCCAGATAATTGACAGCGGCCCGGTTCAGCAGATGCGGCCCCAGTCGGCCGCGACCATTGGGGCGGAACAGTTTCTCGGGTCCTGCCAAATCACCCAATGCCGTCTGGGCGTCGGCGATCTCGGCGATCGCCGCCGCGGCGTCCACCTCTCCCAGCGGTGCGCCGTGGTGCATCGTGTGGTTGCCCACGCGGTGCCCGGCTGCCCGCACCGCCTCGGCGGCACGCTGCTGTTCCGGGGTGGCCAGGTGCGCGCCGACCATGAAAAACGTTGCGCGCAGCCCCCTTTGCCCGAGCAGATCCACCAACCACTCGGTGCGTCCGGGTCGCGGTCCGTTGTCGATGGTCAAGGTCAGTCGGCGCGCGGGCATCGCAGCCCGCGTGCCATCGCTTGCCGGATGCCGGTTTTCTCGATGCGACCGCATGGTCGAACACCCCTTCGCCGTCAAATGAGGGCCGGATAGCTGCCGCCGTCCAGATGCAGGTTGATTCCGCTGATGTAGCCGGCCTGCACACTGCACAGATAAGCCACCGCGGACCCGACTTCCTCGGGACGGCCCAGTCGCCGGGCCCGAATCGATTCGGCCTGCGCTCGGCGAGCTTCCTCGAAGTCGATGCCCGCGCGCTCGGCCTCGAGGTGCGCCAGCTGGATCTGGCGCCCGCTGTCGATGCGCTCGGGCAAAACATTGTTGACGGTGACGTTGTCGGCAACCGCCTCCAGCGCAATACCTTTCATGATCGCGGTCTCCCCCGCCCGCGCCCCGGCCGATGCGAGCATTAGCGGTGACGGAGTGGTCACCATGGCCGAGGTGATATTGACGATGCGGCCGAATTTCCGGGAACGCATGCCCGGCAGGACGGCGCGAACCAGCCGCAACGGCGTCCAATAGTGCAAATCCAGCGCGGTCGCGAAATCATCGTCGCCGAGTTCGGCCAGGCCGCCCGGCTGCGGACCACGATTGTTCGTCACCAGAATGTCGGGATCAGCTTGGGCGGCAAGCAATTTCGCGCGACCATCCGTGGTGGTGATATCCGCACCGACCGGCAGCACCCGCACACCGAATTCGTCGCGGATTCCCGCCGCACGCCGCTCCGCCTTCGCCGAATCGCGCCCATTGAGCACGATATTCACACCCTCGCCCGCGAGGGCGCGCGCGCAGGCCAAGCCGAGTCCTTCGGTGGCGGCGCAGACGGTCGCCCATCGTCCGGCGATACCTAGATCCATGATCTTCGACTCCTTTCGAAGTGTCCGGAATCCGGGCGGGGTTGATCCGCGCTACTCGGCGGCGTAGAACTTCTGCCTGATTTCGCCGATGCCGGTGATGTAGCTGGTGAGCGTGTCACCAGGGGCGAGGTAGCGCGGTGGTGTCTGCCCTATACCTGTGCCGGGCGGGGTGCCGGTGAAGATGACGTCGCCCGGCAACAGCGGCGTGACGGCGCTGAGGCGGGCAATGATTTCCGGCACCGGGAACACCAGCTGCGAAGTGCGCGAACACTGCGCGGTTTCGCCGTTGACCGCGCAGCCGATCTCCAGATCGCCCGGGTCGGCGAACTCGTCCGGCGTCACCAGCACCGGTCCCATGGGGCCGAACCCCGGATAGGATTTGCCGAGGCTGAATTGCGGTGGTGCACCAGTCATTTGGATAATTCGTTCGGAGATGTCCTGACCGACGGTCAAACCCGCGACATGATCCCAGGCCCGTTCGGTGCCGATACGGTGCGCGCGCCGGCCGATGACGATCACCAATTCCACCTCCCAGTCGACGTGCCCTGCGGGCAACGCCACGTCGGCGTACGGATCGGTGAAGCAGGTCGGGAACTTGGTGAACACCGAAAGTTCGGTGGGGACCGGCAGACCGACTTCTTCGGAATGGTCGCGGTAGTTCAATCCCACCGCGAACACCTGTCGCGCCCCGGGTGCGGGATTGCGAAGGTCGGATTCGCCAAACGTCATCGACATGTCCGCTCGAAACAGAACTGTGCCCGCCACGTCACGCACGTCGTCCCACTGCTGGTAAGCCGCCAGTGGCTCGGCGGGAATTCTGCCGCCACTCGCGCGCGCGAGGTCGATGGCTCGCCCGTCGGCGGCGAGCACGCAGAAGCGGTCGTTGACATTGGCGAAGCGCATTTTCACTCCCCTTTTCGAACGCTCCATGAATAGTGCAATGCCCGGGCGGTGCGCACGCTCATCTATCGCACCGTTTTCCCGTTGAGATTCATGACGACTCTTTCATCCCGCATGACTGACCCTTTGGACCGGAGCGCCCGGCATCGGCGTCGGCGTCTCGGGTTCCCGTGCCCGGACCCCGCGCATCGGTGAGGTCTCGGTGAACCAGGACAGCTCCGGCTCCGCCCCCCACAGACTGACCGCCGCGAGCGGATCCGCGAACGACCACAACAGAGTCGGTTCGTCGGCGTCGACGAAGTAGGGATGGCTGAGCAGTTCGACTCGGTGCCCGTCCGGGTCGCGCAAATTCATGGTTGTTTCGGTGCCGATGCTGTGGCGGTTGGGCCCGTATTCGACGTTCGTCTTGAAACCGTGCGTGTGGGCGGTGTCCAGCAGGTGCAGCATCGTGACCGGTGCGTCGTGCACGACGAACGCGAAATGGTGCAGCTTCGGTCCTGGGCCCTGGCTGAAGACGATGTCGTTCGCGTTGCCTTTGCGTTCCAGGAACGCGACTTGCAGCGGCTCGTCCGCGTCGCCCGTCGCAGTGGCGGCCTCACTTGTATGGAACCCGAGCCCCGCCCAGAATTCGACCGCGCTGTCGGCGTCGGGAACCCTGATCTGCAGATGGTCGAATCGTGGCGGCGCGGCACCGACCTTGCGCGTGTAGTCGAGCACCTCTCGTCGCGTTCCGACCACCGGCATCGCGGCGATGAATTCGACGGGAACGCCCTGCGGGTCGCTCACCTGTAAGGTGCGGCCCTGGGCCGGAAGGTCTACGAACCGCGTCGGCAGGTCTCGTGCACGGAAATGCTCGGCCAGCCGATCCAGGTCCTCGGGGGCGGCCACCCGGAAACCTGTGCGCCCGACCGCCGCGTCGGCCGCCCGGTGCAGTACCAGGCTGTGATGCTGGATCTCCTCGATACCCCGCAGGTATACGGCGTCGTCGGTGGCCTCGGTCACCACGAGTCCCACGAATTCCTCGTAGAACCGTCTGCTCTCGGCCAGATCTGTGACGTCGAGGTGAAGATGGTTCAGCCGGGTGATGTCGAATCCCGTATCACGGTCTTGCGGATACAGAGGCATGGCTACACGGCTCCAATCGTTTGTTATGGCGGTAATTCTCGTACGACTGTGGAAACCAATGTCTTCCAGCGACTATTTCGCGCGAAACGCGGAAACGAAAGAATGTGACAAGCGAGCGTCCTGGTTACCGCGATGTGCGCCACCGGAATCTCGTTCCGACGTATAGACGAGACAATCCGGAAATGCGGGCTTGGAATCTTCTTCGCGAGTGGCGAATCAGGGACGTGGAATGTTGCGCAGATTGCTGCGAGCCATGTCGATCATCTTGCCGACGCCGCCGTCGAGGACCGTGCGGCCGCTGCTCAGTGCGAAACCACGCAGCATCTCACCGGTAATCCGCGGTGGAATCGACAGCGCGTTCGGGTCGGTCACTACTTCGAGCAGGGCGGGGCCGGGAGTTTCCAGCACCGTCCGCAGCCCCTTGGCAAGATCGCCGGGATGATCGATCCGAACGGACGGGATACCGCATGCGGTGGCGATGGCACTGAAATCCACTGCGGGATGGTCGGTTCCGTAATCCGGATAACCTTCGACCATCATCTCCAGCTTGACCATGCCGAGGCTGGCGTTGTTGAACACCACCACCTTCACCGGAAGGTCGTAGGTCTTCAAGGTCAACAGTTCCCCGAGCAGCATGCTCAGCCCCCCGTCCCCGGACAGGGAGATCACCTGACGGCCCGGGTATGCCAGCTGCGCGCCGATCGCGTGCGGCAGCGCGTTGGCCATGCTGCCGTGCCAGAACGAGCCGATTACCCTGCGTTGCCCGTTCGGCGTGAGATACCTTGCCGCCCATACGTTTCCCATTCCGGTGTCAACCGTGAACACCGCATCGCCTGCCGCCTCCTCATCGAGGACAGCCGCCGCGTATTCGGGATGGATGGGCGTGCGGTCGGCGATCTTGCCGGTATACGCACCGACGACCTTCTCCAACCGCCTGGCGTGCTCATGCAGCATGCGATGCAGGAACGAACGGTCCGTGCGCGGCCGCAACAGTGGAAGCAACTGCGCGACGGTCGCTTTCACGTCCCCGTGCACCGCGAGATCCAGCGGTGTGCGCCTGGCGAATCGGGTGAGGTCCCGGTCGATCTGGACCGTGCGCCGTTGCGGCAGGAAATCGTCGTAGGGGAAGTCGGTGCCGAGCAGGACCACGCAGTCCGCCTCGTGCATGGCCTCGTAGCAGGCACCGTAGCCGAGCAGTCCGCTCATGCCGACGTCGAACGGATTGTCGTACTGGATCCACTGTTTGCCGCGCAAACTGTGGCCGACCGGAGCAGCCAGCGCGTCCGCCAGGGCTATTGTCTCATCGTGCGCGTCCGCCACGCCGCCACCGCAGAACAGCATCACCTTGTCCGCGTTGTCGAGTACCCGGGCCAGTTCCTCGATCTGCGCCGGCGCGGGCACGAGCGGGGAGCGAACGGCACATGCGCTGTGCCCCACCGCATTCGACGGAGCCCGCCGCCCGCTGACATCACCGGGGATGGTCAGCACCGAAACACCGCCCGCGCCCAGGGCGGTCTGCATCGCGATACGCAGCAGCCGCGGCAACTGCTCCGGCGTGGAAACCATCTCACTGTAGTGGCTGCATTCGGCGAACAGCTGCTGCGGATGCGTTTCCTGGAAGTACCGGGTACCGATCTGGGCCAGCGGGATATGCGAGGCGATAGCCAGTACCGGCGCACCCGAGCGATGTGCATCGAACAGCCCATTGATCAGGTGCAGGTTGCCCGGCCCGCAACTGCCGGCACACACCGCCAGCTGTCCGGTCAGCTGCGCTTCGGCGGCCGCCGCGAACGCGGCCGCCTCCTCGTGCCTGACATGGACCCACTCGATACCGTCCGTACGCCGGACCGCATCCACAATCGGATTCAGACTGTCCCCGACAATCCCATAAATCCGCGAAACCCCATGCGCGATCAGGTCGCGAACCAAAACGTCTGCCGTCGTCACCATGCCGTGCCCTACCTTCCCGATCTCGTCTACCGAATCGATCCGGGTGCGAACGCACCGCTGCTACCGCAAGTTGCCGACTGGTCCGAGGCGCCGATCACGAGTAGGACGACGTCATCACTACCTGCGACCAGCAGCAGGGCCGGATCGCCGCCCGTTGCGGCCGGTCACGATGAATCCCATTGCAGCATCCGAAACCAGTAGATCGAATTCGCTTCCGCCCGGCAACAACGTATTACAGATGACCGCCACCTGTGCGGGCGATAATCGCTTGTTCTTCGAGGCTTATTCGTAAGCCTCCGTCCTCCTACTATGCACTGATATCATGCCCCGCAGCAGCATATCGACGCTGCGTTCGACCGTTTCCGGGCTTCTGAGGTGAGGATAGAAGCGGACGATCTGCATGATTGGGGCAAAGATCGTGATTGTGGCAAGTTCGAGATCGAGGTCCGGCCTGAGCTCACCGATTTCGATGCCGCGTTTCAACACTTCCAGCACCTGGGCCTCGCGAGGTTTGACAATAATCTCGGCGTACCGCTCCCGCAATGATGGATGACGCAGACTCTCATTGGCCAAAGCGGCAAGCAGCGGTCCCTGTGCCGATTCGAGATGACGCCAGCGCAGGTTCTCGGCGACGATGATCAAATCTTCCCGGATGGATGTGCCGGGCAGTTCGGGTAAGGGTAGGTCGACGGATGCGATGGCATCGACGATGAGATCTTCTTTGCAGTTCCATCGCCGATAGATCGTGGTCTTTGCGACACGGGCCTCGGCAGCCACCCGTTCGATCGACAACGCACCTATGCCCAGATCAGCGATGATACGCAGCGTGGCGGTGCGGATGGCGCGGTCCGCTTCTTCACTTCGCGGTCTACCCCGGCGCTGCACGTGGTTGTTGATTGGTCTCTCCAAACTCGACCGGTAAGGTCCGATCGTGGGTCGAAAAGGGTACTGCCCCAGACGCACCGGGGCAGTACCCTTCGGATACTTAAATCATTTTCAGGTGACGCAGGTCGGACACGTACTTGCCGATCAGCTCGGCGCCGAGGTGCGGAAGATCGCCGTCCGGACCGATCTTCGCCGCGCGGACGGCGTCCCGGAAACGATCTGCGGTCATATCCGCACCGAAGCTGGTCGGTGGTTGTTCGTATGCGTGCAGCAGCGGCTGAATCGATTGCTGCCGTTGCTTTTCCGGTAAGGCATTGAGCGCGGTTTCGAAGCGTGCGAACCAATCCCGGTAGCTGTCGATTCGGCGAATCGAGCAGCCGGCATCGACGAGCCAATCGACGAAGGTGTCCAGGGAGATCCCGTCGTCATGTGCGTTGCGGCAGTTGTACGTGTGGTGGCCGCTATGGTTTTCCTCGCCGATCGTCGCGATCGCTTCGGCCGTGAAATCGCCCGGAAGCCCGCTGTAGTGGGCGCGTGGCCGGACACCGGTGTAGTTCAGTTGATAGAACGATCCCGGCGCGATTCCAGTCGCTATGAGGCTGAACAGTAGTCGGGTGAGATTGTCCGGCACGTTCAGCTGACCCTGGTATCGGCTGTGGGCCAGGATCATATCCGAGCGGAACACCGACACGGGCAGTCCTACCTCGTCGTGCGCCTCGAGCAGGAGCACTTCCGACGCCCATTTACTGACGGCATATCCGCTGGCATAACCGGAGGTGAGCGAGCGCACCGGATTTACCGTGCGCAGGTCCACTTCCTCGTCGATGGGGATTTCCGAGTCCGCCCCCACCCCGACCGTGGAGACGAAGCTGACCGGCTTCATCCGGCCGGTGATGGCCAGGCGCACTATCTCGGCAGTGCCGAGCACGTTCGGGCCGAAGAGCTCCTTGTACGGCATCACGTGGTTCACGAAGGCGGCGACATGGTGGATGAGGTCGACTCGTCGCGCCAGGTCGGCAAAGGTGTCCTCGGATAGTCCGAGGTTGGGTTCGCCGACGTCACCGACCAGCACCTCCAGGTGATCGGTCGCCAGTTCCCGGAACCGGGCCAGCTGTTCCGGATCGCCCGTATCGAACACCCGTTCCAGCCGCTGCTGGGCGGCTGCTCGGTCGCTGCCGCGGATGATGGTGATCACCTTGCCCTGGCGCGGGGCAACACGTTCCAGCAGTTCGAGAAGCATCAGGCGGCCGAGGTACCCGTTTGCGCCGGTGAGCAGTACCACCCGAGCGGGATCGTGGCTGACGGGAGGCAGTTTCTTGGCGGCGGCGATCGTCGCGGCGTCGATGAACTTCGCCAGGGTGATGTCGCGGGCACGGACCTCGGTGGCCTCGGCGCCGTGGATCTTGGTGAAAGTGGGCCGGGTCGACCCGTGTGCGAGTTCGGATTCGATATGCGTGGCGATCTGCTCGAGATCGTTGGCCGGGTTGAGGATTACCGCCACCGGTAGCTCGATGCCGAAGATCTCACTGAGCAGGTTCGCGAAGGTCAGGGCGGATAAGGAGTCACCCCCCAAATCGGTGAAGGGTATCCGCTGGATCGCGGCGTCCAACGTTGTCCCCAACACGGCCTCCGCGGCCTGGCGGACTGTTTGCAGAGCGGACTGATCGGCTCCATGGGTGCGCAGGAATGCCAATTGGCTGGCCTGGTTGTCCGCCATTTCGCCGTAGAGCGCCTCGAGTTGATCGCCGAATCTGGCCTTCAACTTGGGTCGGTTGAGCTTTCGAGAGTCGGTGAGCAACCCGTTCTCCGTGCTGAACGGGTCGGTTTCGACAATGAAGTCCCGCGGGATCTCGTAGGATTCGAGTCCCGCCTCGTTGGCGACCTGCTGAATCGATGCCGCGATCCGCGCTTTCAGTTCGGACGGCTTCGGCGTCCCGGCAAGTGCCTCAGCGGTGGGAACGACGACCGCGAGCAAGAACGAACGCTCGCCGTTCCCGTAGACGTAGACCTGGCGCACGAGAGGGCTCTTGACAAATAGCGCGTCCAATTTGGAGACCGTCACGAATTCACCTTGCGACAACTTCAAGACATTGTTGCGACGATCGACGAATACCAGTTCGTCCGGCGCGATTTCGGCCATGACATCGCCGGTCCGGTAGAAGCCGTCGCTGGTGATCGCGTTTTCCCAGATTTCTGGCCGCTTGTAGTAGCCGGGGATGATGGTCTCGGTCTTGACCAGTAGCTCGCCGCGGGGGTGGGGCTGATCGGTGACGAAGTAGCCGAGCTCCGGAACGTCGACGAGTTTGTATTCGACAACTGGTGGTCGTTGGACCGAGTTGTCGACCAGAATCGAACCGGCTTCGGTGGAACCCAGGGAAATCGTCAAGTGCAGCTGGAGGCATGATTCCATGAATTCGTGCAGTTCGCGCGACAATGGCGCCGAGCCGCAGACCAACGAAACCATCCGACCGCCCAGGACATTGTTTCGGATGTGGGCTCTGATGTCTTCGTCTGTCTCGGCAGTCGGGTTCGCGACGCGAGACCGTTCGCTCTGATAGTGCTGGAAGAGCATTTCGCAGATCCGTGGCACGAGAAACAGTTCGGTGGGCCGTGCTAGCGCCGTATCCTCGAAGAGCGTGGACAGATCGCTCTTCGCGGTGAAGTACGAGATGCCACCGCGCACCAGGCCGGCGGCCAGCGTCGCGACACCGAGCAGGTGGCTCAAGGGCGTGAAGTTCATCGAGAATACCGGAGTTTCGTGGTCGGGCTGCCACCGTCCGGTCCACGCGTCGCGGACCAATCGCTTGGTGTGCACGGCGCCTTTTGGTGCGCCGGTGCTACCCGAGGTGTAAATCAGCAACGACGGGGCATCGCCAGTCGTATCCGTGTCCAGCGGAGCCGGCGCCAGCGTCTTCCCGCGGGCAATGACCTCGGCGAGCGAGTCGATCGTCGTGTCGGGGCGGATGGCCCGCAGTCGCTGGGTGGCTGATTCGAACAGTTCGCGATGCTCATCGACCTCGTGGTGGTAGTCGAATACGACGATTCGCTTGATCGATCGAGTCACCTCCGCGAGTTCGACCGCATAGGTCAGTCGTGCCGGGCTGACTGCCAAGATTTTCGGTTCCGTCTCGTCGGTGATCTTCGAGAGATCGGTGGGAGTGGCGCTCGTCTGCAAGGGAACCGCTACCAGACCGAGGTAGTTGAGTGCCAAGAACAATGTCGCGTGTTGTGCGCTGGTGAACCCGATGGTGGAAACGAAATCCCCGGCCCGCACGGGATGCCGCGGGTGGGAATAGAGTTCGGCAGCGACAGCCTCGACCGCTTTCCACACCTCTGCGTAGCTGAGTGTGTCGAACCTCGGCTCGAGGGCCAGAATGGTGCGGCCCCCCGCGTCGGTGGTAAACACTTTGGCGCGTTCCGCGAAGGCGGGCCGATCTCGATAAGTATCGAAGATGATTCGCTGGCATTCAGCCAGGGGGATTCCGGGCTGCTGTGCGGCGAGAAATGCTTCTGCTTTGGGCGTCGCGCTGGCGAATTGCGGGTCTTCCGCAAACAGTGTCGCTATCTTTTGTTTCCGTGCCTTGGCGAAGGCCGCTGAATCATACATTGGACACCTCGATCTTGGTCGGTCACATGGTTGGTGGGATTCGCGACGGCGTGGTCTCGACGCTGACACCAATACCGCTACGCGACGGCGTGGTCTCGACACTGAAATCAATACCGCTACGCAACGGTAGCGTATCGAAATAGATTCGGGCTAGTGGGCAGCGTCGAGACAGGTGTCACACTGCGATGAGGGGGCTCAGTCCACGATCGTCGGGTCGCCTTTGGGGTGTCCTCAGGGCGCCGACGTGCATCGTTCGGCCCTGTGCGCAGACACGCGAACAGTCATGGACCGGTAGGCCGTGCGCGCGCTCGAGGCTGCGCCGACGCAGCCGACGCGGTGGTCGGCACCTTCAAGCGGAGTGTCGACCAAGGTCATCGGCCTTCTCCAGAGCCAAACCAGCCGCCGCCAGGTCAATGACACACGCCCAAGCCGAAGCGCTACACGGTGAGGTCGAGGCGGTACTCGCACCGATGAGCTTGCGCCGTCGGAACTATTTCAAGCACGGGCGCCCAAGCGCACCTTCTGCTACGTCGACCGCTTCGCGTTCATGAGGGTCGCGTATCGGCTGCGCAAACGGCATTTCGGTGTGATCTGGAGGGAGCGCTACGCCGCCGATTCAACATTTCGAACTGCCACGAATTGTGCGCGTGCTCGGATGAATTTGTGATGTCAGCACATAGTAGTCCGCGGCCACCGTCGGTTAGCGTTTTATGACACTCGGGCCGGCCAGGGTTGTCCGGTCCGGGTGTGCACCAGGCGATCTCGCCGACGGTCCGGGAAATCGGTGTCTCCGAGACGGTGTCTCATCCGCAACATATCGCCATATCCCTGACTCGCCCGCCGAAATTTCCATCGATTCGCTGCAAAGGAAACAAGAATGAAGTGGACTCGCACGCTCGGACTCGCGGTCGTTGCCGCCGGTGCCGTTGTCTTCTCGGGCACAGCCGTCGCCTCCGCCGCCCCTGCCCTTCCGGCGCACCTATCCCCGAGCTACGACCGCGGCTACGCCTACGATCGTTATGACAGGAACTCGACCGGCTCGAGCGGAATAGCGTCGGGCTCCAGCAGTATGGCGTCGGGCGTGAGCGGCCTCGCCGAAGGACTCGCGAAGATCCTGGGGTCCGGCAGCGCGGCCGTGCGCTGAGTGATCCGGCTTCCGTGATTCGTCGGCGCTCCGCCCCGTCTCGGGCGGGGCGCCGCGATTGATCGGCAGTAGCCGGACCGCTGTCATTGCTACCGGCAGCGCGCCTCCGATCCCGGCCCGGACCGGAGGCGACGCGTGCTAAACCGCGGCGATCGTGCCGGTGCAGCCGAGGCCCGAGCTTCCGGTGCCTCCCGCGATGGCCAATTGATAGGGGTATTCGCCCTCTTGCAGCACCCCGAGGTCAATCTTGTCGACCTGCAGGTACCACGCCATATTCGTCGCCAGGTCGGCCGATACCCCATGGGTCGGCATCGTGAAAACGGCCCCGCTGGCCGGCGTGTAGCCGAACGCGACGACCAGGTCGACGTGCGCGCCGGCGGGCACCGCGGTCAGTCCGTCACCCATCGGAATCGCATCGCTCGGGATACCGGCGCTTTGGAAGCAGCGACCGTTCATGACCGAGAGGGCCAGTGCCACGTCCTTCGGCGCGGACTCGGCATGCGCCGGCGGACTCGCCGCCGCGATCGCGGTACTCGCCAGGATCGTGAGGACAGCGGCGCGCCGAAGGCGAGCGAAACGTATATCCGTCGGAAACATCCCGGCCTTCCTTCCATCGTTCGATCGAACCGATATTCGAAGCACTGTCTGGATGGCAACAACCGGCGAAAGTGGAGCACGTCCGCCTTGTCCGGGTCGACGCAAGTCGAGAGAGCCGGACATCGGATCGCGCGACGGCGGCGGAAATGCGCCGATTCCCGGCTATCGGCGGGAAATACCACGACACCGGCACCGCGCCTGGCGCGATTCACCGGCTCCGGGTAATTGCCTCGACGTCGCCGACCAGGCCAGGTAAGTCCACCTGCAATAAACTCAGGAGATTTCTTGTCTAATTCATGTGAGGCCGTCCGTGGTCTGTCGTTCGCGACGACTGTTTTGTGTGGTGCTTTGTTGTCGTTTGGTGTGGCTGCCGGTGATCCTGGTCCGGCCCCGGGTGGTTCGGGCCTTCAGACCGTCCCGAAAGTGGTGGAGAAAGACTCGCAGGGTGTTGTCACCCAGGTTGTCCCCGAAAAGCCGGTGCCCGCCTCCTCGGGTGGCGGGAATCCGGGCGCCGCTGCGGTAGCGCACGCGGAGGGTGTCGGAGAAGTCTTCGGCGCGAAGTCCGTGGGCAGTCTGGTCGTCGACGCGGTGTTTCCGGTCGGATCGGGCTCAACCGTGCGGCTGCGCCAGGAGATTGATTCCGTACCGGTCTTCGGGGCTTCGGTGGCGCAGTCGCTCTCGGCGGACGGATCGCTCCTCTCGGCGACCGGAGCACTGACTCAGAAGTTCCGGGGCGCGTATCCGCAGAACCCGTCGACACCGCCTGCGGAGGTGTTTCGGACAGCCGTGCGGGCCGTGGCCGATCAATCCCACGTACCGGCGGACAAGCTGTCTGTCGTCGAGCAACGGGCGAACTGGTACGACCCCAAGCTTGCGGCCGTAACCGATGCCGACAGTCAGGCGGTCCCGGCCTACCGGATCGACGTCGCCGGCTCCGCGAAGTGGACCGTCTTCGTCGATGCCACCGACACCGGCCGTGTGCTCGATTCCTGGAGCGACAAACAACACCTCAACAGGGTGGTGTGCGACGCGGATTCGGCAGATATCGACACCGATGACGACGACTCGGAGACCACGCAATGTGGCGGCTCGTCCACCTTCACTCCAGACAGAACCGAAGGTAAGCCCCCCGTCTCGGTTGCTGATGTCGACAATATCTACACCTACCTGGGAGACGCGGACGCGTTCTACAACAAATACACTCCGCTGGCCGATCTCTCCGATTTCATCGGTTACGACACCGGCGACGGACACGGTAAGGCCCTGCGTGCCACGGTCCGAATCTGCACGTCCGAGGAGCGAGAACAGAAACAGCAGGAATGGGAACCCTGCCCGTACCGTAACGCTTTCTGGACCGGCGATCACATGGCCTACGGTGCGGGTCTGGCCACCCAAGACATCACCGGCCACGAACTCACCCACGGCGTGACACAGCACACCAGCGGACTCATCTACCGCGACGAATCCGGCGCCATCAACGAGTCCATGTCCGACCTCTTCGGAGAACTCATCAATATCACGATGGGCAAGGCCGACTCGGAAGGCCGCTGGAAGATCGGTGACGGCAGCGCCCTGGGCGTGATCCGCGATATGAAAGATCCCACCGCGCGCAGAAACCCCGACACCTACAAAGCCACCTACTGGTACACCGGCCCGTCTCAGAGCGCATTCGTCCATATCAACAGCGGCGTCGGAAACAAAACCGCCCAACTCATCACCGACGGCGGAAGCTTGAACGGTCAAACCGTCACAGGTATCGGCATAGAAAAAGTCGCCGGCCTGTACTGGACCGTTCAGACCCTCCTTCCGTCCGATGCGGATTACGCGACCTTGTCGTCCACCCTCACCGCGGCGTGCAAGCAAAACGTCACCAATCAAGTCGCCGGCACGACTACCGCCGACTGCGCAGAGGTGGCCAACGCGACAAAAGCCACCAAACTACCCACCCTCAATCGGACTTAAGACCCGACAAAATCCACTGGCCCGGCGACCGATCACCGACCATGCGAGTGGTGGCGCACACTGGCTGCTTCGCTGACCTCATGTTCAGCGCCGAGGCCGGTCTGTTCCGCTATTGCGCGTGGTCCACCACCGCGATTCTGTTGCGGCCGTGTCGTTTGGCGGTGTACATCGCGCTGTCGGCGTGCCTGAGTAGGTATTCGGGGCTGCGGTGGGCCGGGTCGCCACCGCATTGCACGACCCCGACGCTGGCGGTTACCGGAATGGGCAGGTGCGGCGTCGCCGCGACCGCGAGGCGCAGTTGCTCGGCGGCGGCGATCGCATCCGCGCCGATCAAGGGGCTCACGATCACGAATTCTTCGCCACCGGTCCTGGCGACGATGCTGCCCGGTACGACCGCGGCACGGAGCTGATCGGCGATCTGGATGAGCACCTGGTCGCCGGCGTGGTGTCCGAAGGTGTCGTTGACCGCTTTGAATCGATCGAGATCGACGATCATGAGGCAGAGTCCGTGATCGCCGCGCGAGAGAAGCGAGTTCGACAGGTAATAGTCGAGTCCGCGCCGGTTGAGCAGATTGGTCAGCGGATCCGAGAAGGTCTCCACACGCAACAGCCAGTAGAGGAATTGCAGCGCCGGCAGGACGACCACATTCGTGGCCATCATGATCAACACAATCGCTACCGCCATGGCGAGGCCGTGGCGGGGATCCTGGGCCAGCATGCGCGCGGTGAGCACCAACGCCGACAGCAGGGACCAACCGACATGCAGGGCGAGGACCCGCGGGCTGTGGAAGAACGTCAGATAGCCGCCGATGACGACCAGCAGCAGAGATGTGGTCGCACCGTAGACGCGATCGCCGATCACCAGGCAGGCGAGCGTTGTCAGGACATCCCCGCTGAGAAAGATGGTCAGCGATTCGGTGACGTTCGGCCACGGTCGCAGCCACCATCGCACCGCGCCCAGCGCGTCGAATCCGACGATGAACCCGAAAATCACCCGGCCGCCGAGGCTGTCCGGACCAACCGAGGACAGCAGGGTCAGCAGGGATATCACCCCCATTACGGCACATCCCGTAGCGATCACGGCCCTGATCAGGCCGAGGGCCGCGCGGTGTTCGAGGGTACGCACCAGCCAGTGGTAATTCACCGAGTCGCGCCACCAGGCCCGCAGCAGTGTCATCGGCCGATCACCCGGCATTGCGTGGTCCGGTCGGCCGAGTTCGGCCATCCGGCGATCGGATGGGATCGACTACATCCGCTGGAGCGGCGATCACAACGGCCACAGCCGCGGCCTTCTTCGAAACAGACATGGTCGCTGAATCTTTCTGGATTTCGATCCCGGTGGGTTCGGTCGGCCGTCCTTCCAGTTGAACGAAAGACTAATAGCGATTCGCTTCCACTTTCCTGTGAGCTGGGCCACTATTTGCATCCGGTCACGTGCGATGCTGCGCCCGGTGGATATCGGTCACGCCCATCGGATAGCGACGTGCGGTGCGTCCGCATAGAGTTTGTTGGATCGATCCGACTCGACCGTGTGGTTGGTCAAATATTCGAGCGAGCAGACATCCATCAAATCCATTGCCGTACAGCAATCTCACCAGAGGATTACAGAGTGTTGCCGAGTCTCTTTCATCGGCGGTAGGTGGTGCCCATGGACTACAGCAACGCATTACTGAAAAAGTGGTGGCGGGATCACACGGACTACCAGTGGTTGTTGCACAGTCTCGAAACCCGTTCGGTACTGGACTGGAAACGGGTGCTCGCCGTCACCGGCGCGGTCATGGGCGTCATCGCGACGTTGTCGGCACTGTCGCCGTACGGCCCGCAGAGCCAGTTCGGCCGCGTATTCCTGTGGAGCGTCATCGCCGTGACCGCGTTGTGGACGCTGCGCTGGTGGTTCCTGCCCTGGCCCAGTGCGGCGGAATCGCTCATATGGTTCGGTCTGGCCGACTTCCTCATCACGACGTCATGTCTGCAAAGCGTGAATCGCGTCTACGGCGCGGCCGGACTGATCCTGCTGGTGGTCACCGGCGGCTATCTCGCGTTCTTCCACAGCGCCAAAATCCTTGCGGCACATGCATGCTGGTCGCTGTTGTCGGTTGTCGTCCTGTCGATGCGCATCATTACCGGCGGCGGCGATGCCCTGGCCGCGGTAGCCATCGTCCTCATGATGGTGGCGGCGGTGGTCGCCGCGCTGCCCGCCCTGCAATTCCTCTATTGGCTGCTGCGCACGGAGTCGGTCTGCGATCCGCTGACCGGACTGCTGAATCGGCGCGGCCTCGAATACCAACTGTCGGTATTCTGCGATGGCCGAAGCACGCTCAGCATCATCTCCGTCGACCTCGACCGGTTCAAGGTCGTCAACGACACCTTCGGCCATCAGATCGGTGACGCCGTGCTGGTGCGAACCGCGCTGCGATTACGGTCGACAGCGGGTAAGGACGCGGTGGTCGCCCGCACCGGCGGCGAGGAATTCGTCGTCGTCACCAGAATGACCGCAGTATCCGCCCGCACCGAGGCCGAGCGGCTCCGATGCGCCATCGCCGAGCCGGCCGAACCGGTAATACGGGTCACCGCCAGCATCGGGGTGGCGGTAGTCGACAGCGCGGCGCCCGGATATCCCCCGCCCAACCCGGCGCATCTGCTGCGGCGCGCGGATGCGGCCATGTATCGGGCGAAACGATTCGGCGGCAATACCGTTGTCGTGGAAGAGCTTTCGATGCCTTGCTGATAGCGGCGGTCACCGTCGGCGGCGGGCGCGGTGTTCCCTCGACCACGTACCGGCGTCACCTACCGTTCTGCAGCGGAATCGTCTTGGTCTGCAACCACTTTCGCGCGGCGAAGTCACGCGCTTTGATGGTCACCTCGGCACCGGTTACCTCGACCTGCAAGCCCTGGTTGACCTGTCCGCCAATCTCCTTCTCATCACCGCGGCCGTCGGTGGTGTAGCCGGTCTGAATGCAGCCGGTGTTGATGGTGGTGAAGCCCTTGGCATTACCGGTGCCCGGCACGACTTTGGTAGCGATCCAATCCGGCAGTCCGAGGTCCCAGTGGGTATGCCCGCTGAAAAAGAAGACATCCGGATACCGGCCGAGAATGCCGAGCAGTCGGTCGATCTGGGTGTAATCCTTGTTGTAGCGCTTGGTGTTCGAACCGGATACCGAATCAGGTAGCGGGTGATGGCTGATGACCATGACCGGTTTTCGTTGATCGGACCAGTACCGCAGCCGCTCCGCCAGCCAGGTGAACTGAGTCTCGCTGATCCACACCTCGTCCCAGAGATTCTGGTCGTAGTAGTGCTGATAGCGCTCGGTGCCGATGGCCAGCACCGGGATTCCGCCGAAGATCGTTTCGGAGTAGATGGTGTTGCGGCCCGCGAAGTTGTAGAAGCTCTTGAACAACGAATCCTCGACGACCCCATTCGGCCACGTCGCCTGTGCGAGGGTGCGCTCATCCTTCCACTTCGGGACATAGAACTCGTGGTTGCCGATCGCCCACGCGATTGTCTTCGCATGCTCATTGCTCCCGAAAACCTTTGATACCGCAGCATATTCGGAATCGAAGCCGCGCGGGGTGATGTCACCGGCGATGGCAAGCCCTGCGCTGTCCGGATTGACGACCCGCATATCCGCCAGGGCGCGCCGCAGATCGCCCAAATCGCCTTGTATGTCGCTGATCACGTTGAAACTGATCGACTCCGAATCCGCTGCCATCGCCAGCGGCGTGCGCAGTGCCGCAGGCAGCGTGACCGCTGCGGCAGCTGCCGCCGCACCTGTGAGGAACCTTCTCCGTTCGAACCGCATTCGCACCCTCTCACACCGGAATCGCCGATCCCATCGGGACTCGAAACACCACCGACGAGGGTCCACAGCGAGAGTTGCCATCGGGCGACCGCCGGGTGACCGCAGGCTTAAATGGTCTAGACCGATGCACCGAGCTGCTGGCTGGCCGGGATTGAAGTCTGTCTCAACCCGGGAGAGGTTGGGGTTGGGCTTTTGCCCTGCGTGTGGGGCGGTTCGGGTGCAGGGCGAGTTGAAATGCCGAACCGGTTTGCACTGCTTACGGTGGCGCGGAGTTAAAATTGACGTGTCATGGGTTGATCCATCACGACCAATGGCATCAGGAGGCCCGTTGCTACTTCATCTCCCCTCAATCACGCAAGTAGTAACGGGCTTTCGCCCCCTTGTTCACTGGGCGCCTGGAATCTCGGCGGCACCCGTGAGCTGAAGATGTTGGTACAGGCGAATTTTGGTGGCCTGTGTAGTTGCAGCCGGGCCGATATTGTGCGCGGTCGCGGACGAATTTGTGCTATCAGCACATGGCGGTCCGCGGACATCTTCGGTTAGGTTTTCATGGCACCGAAGATTTGAGGAAGTGAGATAGTCGCTGGTCTGCCAAGCTTTTCCACGTCATTTCGGATCGGGCCGTTGTCGGGCGGGGCGGTGGCAGTGGGTGGGGTGTAGCCGATCGTGTTGTGCCGCAAGGTGAGCCGTTGCGGGCGGGCCATTCCGGCGGGGATGCTGACGAGTTTGCGTCGAAGGGCGATCCTCGTGCCCGGCCGTCGACCAAGTCAAGGGCGAGATGTCCACTAATGAGGAGAAGTATAATATGCGAGCGCGCACCCCTGAAATTACCGACGACAATGGTTCTTTCGCAGCCGACCAGCCTGGTTCGAAGCAGACGGTGGGTGTACTGCTGACCGATAACAAGAAACATGCCGATGTTTTCCGAACCAACGAGCTGTCAAAGCTGATCGACAGCTCCTACATTCGGCAGACCGAGGTTCGCGAACGGGTACTCGACGGCCTTCAAATCTGGTCGGACGTATTCCAGGATCTGCTTCATCTGCGGGTAGCCCGAACTCGCGACCCGCGGCACAAGACGGTTGCTCTGGAACATCTCGATGAAGAGCTCGGTCATAACGCCAACCTCCGCAAGCAACGCGGCGCCGACGAAAAACCGATATCCGATGAGCAGCTCACTTCAGCAATGGCATGGTTCGATTTCCAGATGCTCCATGGTAGCGATGTGACAAAGTCGATGCTCATGCACATCGTGCTGGAGACCGCCGGTGAGATCTTCCATCAGAATGCGGCTCCGGCCTTCGCCGATATGCCGCACTTCCGTGAGCATGGCGAACACGATGCCGATCACGTCGAAATGGGTATCGAACTGCTTACCGACGCCTCGCCGCTGGAATTGGAGGATCTGCGGGCCACGATGACTGAGGGCTGGCGACGAATCACGATAATCTTCGACCGGATAGCGGCCATCGCGGCAGCCGAAGCGCATACCGCGGATCGGCCGACTGCTCGGTGATACCAGTACGCGGGTCACTCCAGTGAATCCGGCGGGAGTGACCTGCTTTCCAAATCTTGACTGGCCACGTGCGGGGTCGAACGCCGGGGGCCGTCCGCCACGGCGGCCTCGAGCCCGGCGATCAGCATCCGAACCGCGCGACCACTTATTTCGCGATATCGCCGAGTACGCGATCCATAACGCGCTCGGCGAGCCCCGCGATGGTGAGTGAGGGATTCGCGCCCGCGCAATTTCCTGGAATCAACGAGCCGTCGACCACGTAGAGATTCCGGTAGCCGATCACCCGCCCGTCGAGATCGGTCGCCGCGCCGATCGGCACCCCACCCAGCGGATGAACTGTGAACGAGAGCCCGGGCACGAAGGGAAACCCATTGGGAGACAACAGTTTCGATGATCCGCCGTGGCGTTCGATAATACGCTCGTGTATCCGGTTGGCGGCCCGCAGCGAATCCCGCCAACTATCCGCGGGCAGCGTGAGCATCGGCTCGTCTCCGCGCCAGGTCCAGGACGTGCGATGTTCCCAGTCGGCGGTGGTCGTCAATTGCGCGAGCAGCGGCGCCGCGCCGACCGGCCCGGGAATGCTCATGGTTTCCACCCGTACCGGCAGATAGTTCGGATCGTCATCGACGAACGCCGAGGTGATGATCGCCGATGCCGGCCTGCCCGGGAGTTTCGCATCCACGGTCCGGCAGGTCACCTGATCGCCGTTATCGCCGACCAGCGTGCCGACATGCTCGTTGAGATCGGGCAGCCCGCCGCGTTTGCGGGATCGCAGCAGCAGCCGGGCGGTTCCGAGCGTTCCCGCTCCCAGGAACAGATGGTCGCAGGTATAGGTTTCCGAGCGGTCGGCGCCGTCGAGCACCGCGACGTCGACGGTGAATTTCCCGTTCTCGTAGGCGATGTGCCGCACATCGCGCAGCTCGAGCAGATTCCATTTCGGTGATTGCGCGGCCCAGCGCAGATAGTTGCCGGTCACCGAATTCTTGACGCCGTCGCGCTGCCACGAGCACGACGGACCGGACTCGGTCGGCGCGCCGCCGGTCCGATCGACGACGGCACGGAATTTGTCCCAGTTGTAGGTGGACAGCACCGGCTCGGTAGGCATACCCGCCGCGGCCAGCTGTTCGTCGGCGAGGCGGACGTGCGCGAAGGCGGCGCCGGCGCGCACATCGTCCGGTACAGGCCGCGCGCCCAACCGTTCCACGACCCGCGGCCAGTAGACCGATGCCAACTCGTCGTAGCCGAGGCCGGTCGGGAAGACCTTGTCGAAATAACGCCGCGCCGGCGGCACCGTGGCACCGGCGTACAGCGTGGATCCGCCGCCGACACAGGCCGCGACACCGATGCCGACCGACTCGGCCACATACGGTTCGCCCAGCCCGGTGACCTTGGCCGGATTCGGATCCCACAGCCAGCGCGGATCCCGGTAATCCAGGGCGGAGTCGAAAACCATCGCCTCATCGCTCTGGCAGTAGGCACGGCCGCGCTCGAGGGTGAGCACATCAACACCCGCCGCGGCCAACCGGTAAGCCGCGATCGCCCCACCGAATCCGCTGCCGATGACGATCGCCGTCCGATGGGACGGGTTATCCGCTCGTGCCCGCGTGCGTGCCAGCATCGCCGCACCCGCCGCGGCCCCGAATGTCGTCGCGCCCCGCAGCAGCGCGCGCCGGGTCAATAGCGACCTGTCCACCGCCGATCATCCCTTCCTGTTATCGAAAATCGCCGCTGAGCAGGTCGAAATTCGCCGCGGGCACATAGGCGCCCAGGAATTTTCCGCTCGGAATCAGCTGCCGCAGTTGATCACTGCCCTTGGTCGACACCTCGACCTCGAGCAGTTCCACCGCGGGCGCATAACCGTCGATACCGACGCGGCGGCTCTGGACGACCCGGCCATCGGCCAATTGCTGTTCGATGGACAAGAATCCGGGCGCCTGCACCAGACCGGCGAGCTGGATCACCGGGATCCGCGTGCCGCGCAGTTTCGAGGTGATACTCACCTCCCAGCCCGCACCGCGCGCGGATATCGTTTTGCCGGGTGCGGGCACGCCGCCGGAGAATTCCGCGAGGGTTTTCGGCATAGCCCACCGCTCACGCGCCGACCGCATGCTGACGCCGCTGTCCACCGGGAGGAAGGGGATCGTCATATGTGCACCGCCGGTACGGCCGTAGTTGAGTACCCCGGCGAGCTCGTTATACGGACCCAGGTCCGACTGATAATGCGCGAACCAGGAAACCTTGCCCAGCAACGTCGCGTCGTAGTCGAGTGCGGGGGTGAGTAGGTTACGGTCCTTCGGATCGGCCCCGGAGAACCAGACGACGAACCCGTCGGCACGCACCCGCCATGGCGCGGTATTCGATTCGCGCGGGGCCCGTGCGATCATGCTGTCGGTCAGCCGGGCCTCCGGAATGGACGACGGAACTGTCGTCCATTCGGTGACGACTCCGGGTTCCGCCGCGGCATTCTGCTGGTCGAGGATGACCGGCAGCAGCATTACGCCTGCGGTGAGTGCGATATGCAATAATTTCCGACCGGTCCGCAGCGCGGCTCGACGTGACGAAATCATGAAATTCTCCATCAACTGATCTACTTCGGGTGCCGCGTCTGGGGATGCTGAACGCTTCAATTCATGCCCGGCTGATCGAACCCGAGTTTCTCGAAGGCGAAATAACCGGCGGGATAGATGCCGCTCGGCAGGAGTGCCCGTAGTTCATCGCTGCCCTCTGTTTTCACCGTGACGACGGCGAGCCGAACCGAGGCGGACATGCCACCGAGTCGCAGACTGCGTAAGGTCTTGAGCCCACAGGCCGGTGACGGCTGTTCGAAAGAGATCTGCTGCGGCATCCGAATGTACTCGACGAATTCTGGCAGTGTCATGCTGATATTTCCGGGCAATGGTTTGGAGGATACCGAGACCGACCATCCCGGACCGCTCGCGGTGAGTGTCTCGCCGAGACGCGGGCTACCGGTGAAGTCGGCGAGCGTTTTCGGAAATCCCCAGTTGTTGCGCCCGTTCTTGGCGGTATCCGGACTGTCCACCGGTATGAACGGTGTATGCATGTAGATACCGGGTTTCGAAATACGGCCGTATTGGATCATGGTGTCGATCTCGTTGTACGGACCCACCGGCGTATACGAATATCTGGTGGTGAACCCCCATCGCATCATCGGTAGCGCGGTATCACGGATTTCCGCGGGCAGTAGGAAAGTGTCGCTGGGCCTGGGCCACATCGCCCACAGCACCAATCCGTCCGATGAGCTGAGATCCCACGGCGCCGGGATATCGGGGCCCTTTCTGATTCGCTGCTTCATCTGATCGGTGAGCCGCGCCTCCGGGATGGTCGACGAGATCGATTCCCAGGCGTCCGTCTCACACCGGCGCGGTGCCGCATCCGCCGCCGAAACGGCCGCGGTGAGCATGGATCCGACGGCGAGCACGGTGAGGAGAAATCCTCCGGTCCGGTGCGCGGCGCGTGCCCTTCGACGGCTTCTCGAACGCAATGCGTAATCCCAGATCACCAATGTCCCTCTCGTTCCCGGCCCTCGGATTTCGGTGGCCGCCGCGGCATCCCTTTGCTTCGCAGCGACAGAGTAGGTGGCCGATCGGTTACCTACCAGCCGGTCCATTACGCTTTCAAGATAATTGAGATTCGTCTCAACGTCCGCGCCGTAAGTGATAATTTCGGCCAGAAAAAGGCGGATCCGGCCATCGCCGCCGAACTGTTGAGATGGCCGTCCGCAGTCGTTCATTTCAGTACCTGCGGAAGTTTTCCGAGACATGATTCCACGCGTTGTTTCGTAACCAGGGTATTTCATTTGATTGACCCGTAAAGGTGACTCAGCTAACAGGCCGCAGACGTTAACATTTCGTTGACGCCCCGGGTTTTCGGCGCATATGATCCGTCTACCAGTCGAGGTGGTGTTCACAAATCTGCTATACACCGTCACATCCTCGGTACCTGCCGATCTTCAGCTATCCGCTCGATACCGAAAGACTTCGATGCCTGAACAAGCTCTCTTGGCCTCCAGCGCTATTACGCTGCGACAGTTCGACTATTTTGTGAGCGCGGTCCGCCTCGGTTCGATGTCCGCCGCCGCCAAAAGATTCGGGGTGACCCCCTCCGCGATGTCGCATTCGATCGGCGCGCTGGAGAACTCGCTGGGTCACAAATTGTTCAGCCCCGATTCGCGGCGGTCGAGCCTGACCAAATTCGGCAGAGAATTCTTCACCCAGGCATCGAATGTCGTCGATTCCGCACACGGGGCGATGGTCATGGGGCAAACCTTCAACGAAAGCGTGCTGACCATCGGAACCTCGCCGACGATCGCCCGTAAGCTCATGCCGCCGATCATCGGCAGGATGCGGCACACCCGGAATTTCGGGACCATCGATGTGCGGACGTTCGCCAACGGGTACCAGTTGTCCTCGGCGCTCGGCCACGGCAGCATCGACGTTGCGCTGGGTCCCTTGGATAAGACGCCGGGCCAGGCACACGTCTTCGGCTTCGAGGAACTCGTCGTCGCGTGCCGGTCCGATCTACGGAATCGTCTCGACGGTTCCTGGCAGCAGCTGGCCCGACTCCCCTGGATCGGCTACGGAACGAGCTCGGAGATCGCGGGAATTCTGGCCCAGGAATCGGGCCGGGCGGGTGTCGAAATCAGGTATGCGGTGCTGGCGCCGGACGTCGCGACGGTATTGAGCCTGGTCGAGCACGGCATCGGAGTGGCGGTGGTGCCACGGATGGCGCTGCTCGGCTGCTCGCCGCAACTGTCCTATATCAGCCCGACGCCCACGATCACCAGGAAGCTGGCCTTACACACGAAAGATATGTCACCGCATGTCGAGCGATTCGTCAAGCTGCTCACCGACCTCGAATTGCGCAAGAAATTGAGCGCGGCAGGACTGTTCGAGATCTGATGCCCTCTCCTATTCGGATATTGCGGGGACATTTTGGCATGGCGAACGTGTGGAACAGAACGGCAGACTCGGGACAGCGCCGCGACACTGTCGGGATCGGGTTGACCATCGGCACGGTGAACACCGTATTCGCGGTGGCGACCCGCGATGCCGGACTATCGGTGCGCACCGCACGCACCGGCGTCCACCTCGATCCCGAAGATAATGGCCGCGTGCGTGCACCGAGCGAATCCGGTTCGACCATCACCGATTTCGCCGATCTTGCGAACGATTCCGAAGCGATATCGGTCGATGGACAGCTGTGGTCACCGCCGAAGCTGATCGCGGCAGTCGTCCGTAATCGGCTGACGTCGGCGCCGACCGGCGCGGCCGTCGTCTCGACCTATCCGGCATGCTATTCGAACAAACAGGTGGCTCTGCTGCGGCAAGCGCACGATTCGGCGGGCGGGCGGCGGGTGCGGATGGTGCCGGAACCGATCGCCGCCGTGGAGTGGCTCCGGCACGAGCACGGTCACTCGGACAGCCGTCCCATCCTGGTCTACGACCTCGGTGCGAACAGCCTCGACATCACCGTTGTCCGCGCCGATCCGGACTGCGGCTGCTATGAGATCGCCGGAACATCCACGCGCTCATACGAATTCGGCGGCAGACCACTCAGCGCGCTGATCGCGCGGCAGGCCGCGACGATATCGGCAACAGGCTTCGACCAGCCGCATTCGGAGGTCGTGGACGTGGTGAAGGTGCGGAGCGCACATATTCGCGACTCCATGAGCCTCGTTCGGGAGACGGTCTGGCAAGCGGGTATGCCGATGTCGGAGATCGGCCGAATTCTGGTGGTGGGCGGGGCCTGCCGGGGACCCGAAGCGATGTATGTGCTCTCGGAGCTCGGCCCACAGGTGGTGCGGTCGGCCGATCCCGGACAGTGCGGCGCCGTCGGGGCCGCACTGTACGCGGCGCGCAGTCCCTGCTCCGCGGAACGAGATTCGCACTTCGCGGCCCATGGCCAGCGGTAATTTCCGGAGTCGCGACACCATCGCTGATGGCACTGGCCATGCAGTCGGATTCGGCGTGGGATGTGGCGCTGGGCCCGCTCCAGTCGTCGGCGAAGTTCACGCGAACCATCGGCGACGACGAATTGGCCGTGGCATGCGCGCCGGGCGGGAGTGCGGATCCGGTACGCCGTCACCGCACCGAATCATCGAGGCGACGACAACAGTCACCGAGGTCGCGCTGACGGCCAACCAGCGTCGTTGCGAGACGAGGACACCAGCGGTAGACGGCGACGCGCCACCCGTCGCGCCGCCGTACCGCATTCACACGGTGCCCCTATAACACCACAGCGAGGACGATCGCCAGGTTGAGGATCGCGGTGACCTTGGTGTTCGCGCCTTGCAGCGACCGTGTGCCTGTGCCCGCTTCGGTCTCGCCCGAGGGGTCGATCCCAGCGCCTGTACCGGACTCGACCACCGTCGAGGCGCCGGTGATGGTGCGAGTTTCGTTCACCGTGGCCACCGCCCCGGTGTTGAAGGTGATCGTGTCCGTGGTTTGCGTGACGATCTCCACGCCGGTGTCAATGGTGGCGGAGCCGCTGATGCTGACGGTGGCCGAGGTGATAGCCGGGTCCGTCGGTGAGGAGCAGCCGGTCAAGGTGCCTGTGCCGTCGACAGTCTGATCGGGATGCACCAACAGCCTGAAGGAGCCTCCCGTGCATGCCACATCCACCACCGTTTGAGCATTGGTGGTACCGGCGAGCACCCCGGGAACCGCCAGCGTTGCGGCGATGGCCAGCACGCCTGCGGATTTGCGAATACTGCTGAACATGACGTCCTCCTCAGGACGGAGGTCCGGCGTCGACCAATCTCTTTGTGACCGGCATAACGAACCTGTGACATGTTTTTCGTCACATACCTGCCGGTCGTTACGTAACTTGCATGGCCACCGCCCGGCGATCACCGGTGTACAGCCGGGACCACCGACGACCCATGCACACCTTCGAACAAAAAATCTCAGGCGTGGTCTGGCTGCACTTCTACCAACCGGCCGGTGAATAAGCTCAGTGGCTGGGGTTTCCGCTGATTGCTGCTTGTCGCCGAACTCGCCGACCGAGGCATCGACGGTTGGCTGGAATTGGAATGTCCCTGATCTGCTGTGACATCGAGGACGGTGTCACAGCGGATTTCCTGGCCCCGGCGGACATCGAGCCCGCTGAACTGCGCTGACGAAATAGGCCGGTATCGCTGGATACGAACAGAACACTCGCGACGGTAGCGCTCCGATTCCGAGGCGGGTGGATGGATGACCGGGCCTTACACCATATTGAAGAAGAGCTCATGCTCCTGGCCCGGATCGACTACCGACCCTACACTTCGCCTCGAAGTTCACATGCACCCGCGTTTGTCGCCGAATTTCTGTTGATCATTTCGGCTCAGCAAAATGGTTCGCCACAACGGAGTCGGGATTCCGGTTATCGAATTCGACAGGCGAGAAGACCGGGGCCGCGATCACAGGAATGAATAAGCGCGTCAGTTCCACACTCTCACCATCCACGAAAGACAGGTGTTCATAGATGTTGTCCGCACGACGAGTCGCCGCAGCTACGTTGACAGCCGCCGCACTGTTCGCTCCGCTGTGCCTCGGCGGAACCGCGACGGCGACCCCGCTTCAGGGTTCCTGCTCGGGTGGCGCGGTTAATTTCTCCACCAACCCCATCGGTTTGGTTCAGGGCCCGATCGGCGCGACATTCGTCGGCAACTTCGGCGGTTGCCAGGGCACGCCCGCGGGCGGCGGCACCTTCGTCGGGCAGTTCACCGGCTCCGGGAACTGCCTCGACGTCGCAGGCCAGGTGAACGCCAAGTTCAACTGGGCCAACGGTGAGGTCAGCACGCTGGTCGGTCCGTGGCGGGTGCCCGGCGGACTCGGCGCGCCCATGATCAACACCCTGGCCATCGTCGACGGACCTGGTGCCGGTGGTCAGTTGGTTGTCGACCAGGCCGCGGTGGACGGCCTGTCCCAGACCGGCCCGTGCGCCATCAACTCGGTGCGCTACCTGAACGTCGGCGTCAGCAACCTGCGCTTCAGCTGACATCTCAGCACGGTGGCGCCGGTATTCACCCGGCGCCGCCGTGGTCGCTCCCCCGCCGTCCGATACTCATTCCGACCTGCGAAGGAAACTCGTGGATTATCGCTATCTACCACGAAACCCGCTCCCCACCGGATGGCTGGCAGCGGCGATGATCGTGGTCGTGGTCGGCGTCTCCGGCGCCGTAGGTGGCTGGGTCTCGGATATCGAACGGCACGCGAAGGGTACGACCGTATATTCGAGCGACGATTCCGACGAATCGTTCCGGACTCGCCTACCGTCCACCCGGACCAGAGCGCTCCCCGCACCGTCACCGGCAGTGGCCGCACCGGCCGAGACATCCGCGGCCGCCGAGCCCCCGCCGGTCAGCACCGCGGACCCGGTCCCGGCCCGAACGGTACGTACCGGTGCCGAATGTTCCGGTGGCACCATCAATTTCACCGCGAGCCCGGTGCGGCTGGCAAACAGCCCGATCGACGCGACGGTCACCGGCAACCTCGTCGGCTGCCGGAACACACCGTCGGCCACTGCGACCGTCCGCGGCGACTTCACCGGCGCGGGCAACTGCCTCGACGTCGCTGGCCGGGTCGACGGCACGTTCACCTGGGCCAACGGCGAGATCAGCACGGTTGTCGGTCCGTGGCGGGTGCCCGGCGGCGCGGGCGCGCCCCAAACGAACACGGTCGTCATCACCCGCGGCCCCGGCACCGGCAAGCAACTGCTCATCGACCAAGGTCCCGTCGACGGTCGATCCCAGGTCGGTCACTGCCTCACCGCCGCGGGTCGCAATATCAGCTTGCCTATCAACGGCATACACGTCAGCTGATAGTCCTGCCGATTGCCGAAGGTCGGCTCCGCCCCAAGCGGGCTTGGACAACTACTCGATGCGATGGACCGGCACGCGGCGTCTACGCCGGGTTCCGCGCTTGAACAGGCCAGGTCGCGGACCCCTACCACGTTCGATGTACTCAGATCTGGCCGATATGCAGATGGCTGGGCGGGCATGCCTCGCCCGCGCACACCGTCGTCGGTGTGCTCCTCGATGCTCGAGCGATGCGTCCGAAGCGGAACGCACGGGCCCCTGGGTACCTGACGGCGTCGTCTCGGCGTGCAAGCGCGTGCGTTGTGCGTCCGACAGGTTGCTGTGGTGGAAAACATGGTCGATATCGTGCATTTTCTTTGTTCGCCATTGTTATCGTCAGTGGCGTGCCTCGGGAACTGGAGGAGACCGATCGGCGGATCGTGACCGCACTGATTTCCGATCCGCGCGCGTCCTGGCGTGAGTTGGCGCAGCGGCTGGAACTGTCCGAGCGCACCGTGGTGCGCCGAGCCATCCCGCTGTATGAGAACGGCGTCCTGCATGCCTCGGCCGTGCGAAATCCGTGTTGTTTTCCGGAGATGCTCGTGCTGACCCTGCGGCTCAAATGCGTGCGGGAACGGATCAGCGCGATCGGCGATGCCCTGGCCCGCAGGCCGGACACCATCAGTGTGGTTGTGCTCGATGGCGGTAACGAGATCAGTGCGCTGGTGCAGTTGGACGGTCCGCAGGAGCGGGACGCGTTGCTGCTGCGGGACCTTCCCGCGACAGCCGCGGTGACCTCGTGGACGGCGCAGCGCGTGCAGCGGATATTTCCTACTTCGGACCCGGAACACCCGCCCGCTGCCACGGAGCTGAATCTGGGACAAAGCACGCCCGGACCCGCGCGGCCACCCAACCTACTCGAGGTCGACGAAGCGCTGATCCAGGCGCTGATCCGCAACGGCCGCGCCAGCTATACCGAGCTCGCCGCGGCGGCCGGTGTCACCGCGCATACCGCGCGGCGCCGACTGGATACGCTGCTGCGGGAATACGTGATCCGCCCGATGACGGTGGTCGACCTCGCCCTGATCGGACTGAAATGCCAAGCGCTGCTGTGGCTTACGGTGCAACCGGGTGCATTGGAGGCGGTCGGTCGCAGGCTGGGTGTGCATCCGATGGTGTTCGCCGCCTCCGCCGTCAGTGGGCCGACCAATCTGGTGGTGGCCGTCGCCGCGCCCGGACACGACGAGATGTACGAGTTCGTCACCCGGACGGTCGGGGCGATCCCCGAGGTCATGACGGTGGAAACATCCGAGATTCTGGCCTCGGTCAAGCGCAGCGGGTTGCGGTGCCCGACGCCGTGGCCGCAGTCGCGCGGCAGTAACGGGCAGGCAGTGACCGCGAGCACGCATTAATCGGTCTGGCTGCAGCGGTCCGCGCGGTTACGCCGAACGGGCGAGTTCGGCAACCGTCCCGGCCCCGTATATACGCGCAGGCCGATCGCGTTACAGCAGGGACATGAGGTGGCGTTCGACGGCCGCGATCTTGTGCTCGGCGGTGGCGAGCTCGCCGGGGCTCGCGTCGTAGGACATCAATTCGATACCGAGTCGCCCGGCAAAGGTGCTGATGAAGTGCGATTGTCTGCCGTGCACACCGTCGGTGCTCAACACGCCACTCGGCGGGTTCCGGTAGCTTGCGGGACGAAAGTCCTCGATGAGGAGCCCGTCCGGGCTCGGCAACGGTGGCACCACGCCCCAGTTCGTGCCCATCAGACCCGTCTTCGGGCGGGAAGCGGGCTCCGGAGCGATCTTGGCGAGATCCGGGGTGTAGAGCGCCCCGATCTGGATGCTGCCGCTGTCGAGTTGAGCACTCAGTTGCTCGTTGACCCCGCGTGCGAGGTCGACGAGGTCGGTCGTATCGGTCTCGGCGTGGAAGGGCGAGTACCCCAACAGGTCGGTGGCGGCGGTCGGTGCGACCGCCGGGGTGATACGGGTGCGCAGGTCGACCGCGCTGACATACGAGATTTCCGGCAGCGCAACGTTTTCGACGTCCGCGTGGGCCCGCATGATCGCCGCGGACACCAGCCCGTGGACAGTCACGCCGCGGTCGCGTCCGATATCGCGGAGGGTTGTCGTCGCGTCCGCGCTCAGCAGGCAGCGCGCCCGCGCGGCCACGTGACCTCGCGCGCCGCCGTCGGTCAAGGGTGTCGGTTCCCCACTCGGCGGTGTGAACAGCCGGTTGTCGTCGCGGTCGGTCCTGCGGACGCCGCGGTCGGCGAGCACGCGCTCCAGCGATTCGGGATATGCGGATCGAGGGGGTTCGCCACGCATCCGGTCGGTGTACAGCGACCACAGCTGGGCCAGGAGCGCGAGCCCGTGGCGTGCGTCGGCGACGGTGTGATGGACCAGCAGCGCAACGCATGCCCGAATGCCGTCGCCGACCACACGCAGGTCGGAGAGGATGCGTCCTGGATCCGGGTCGAAACCGGCCAAGGGGGTGTCCACGTCACCCTCGCGCACGCTGATCCCCGGTAAGGGGCCGTCGGCGGCCGCATACACGAGTCGCCCGTCGACCAATCCCAATCGCGCGCGCAGCGCGGGATACCGATCTCGCAGCACCGCGAACGCGTCGGACAGCCGCTGCTCATCCAAGCTGCCGCGCACGCATACCGTGTACCCGATGAAGGCTCCCATATCGAAGAACATTTCCTCGGTCGGTGTCAGGAACCGGATCGCCGTCATGAGCCGACCACTCGGATCGTGCCCGCCTGCTGTCCCGTACCGAGAGCGGCGACAAGCGCCGCGGCGACCGGCTCCACCGGCGCACCGAGCCCCGCGGCCATCGGCGTGGCGTTGAACGCGGTGCGCAACCGATCCGGGCGGGCGAGCAGCCACCGGATGCCCGGGTATTCTTCCGCCGCCGCGGTGATCAGCCCTTCCACCGCCTTTTTCGCGACGACATAACCGGACCAACCCCGCTTGGGCTCGGTCACCCACGCGGTCGAGATGGTCAGGACGGACCCTCCCGACCGGGTAATATCGGCGGCGCAGGCGGCGAGCGGCGCATGCACCAGCGCCAACGCACGCGAGACGAACTCCACCGTGCGATGCGTCGAACCAGGGGCGAGTGCCATTTTCGACGGTACCGGGCAGGCGTTGAGTACCAGATGGTCCAAAGTCCTTCCGCCAGCGTTGATTTGGTCCACAGCCGCAGCGCACCACCGGGGATCCGCGGCGTCACCGGATATCGGGTGGACCAGTTCGCCGTCGGGTCCGAGAGCTGCCACCAGGGCCCGGATCTCGTCGTGGCTGTGCTGATATCCCGCGTAGACGTCGGCTCCGCTCAACGCCAGGGCTTGGGTGATCGCCGCGCCCAAGCCGCGGCTGGCGCCGATCACGAGCGCGGCGCGCCCCGCGAGCGGCCGATCGCCGGGCAGCGCGTCGGACAGTCGCCTCGGGTCCGGCGTGCTCGCGTCCGGTCGGTGGAACACTTTCACCGTGGTGGTGGCGACAATTCCGGCACCGGTGACCGTGCCGTCCAGTTCGAGCATCCGCAGCTGCTCATGCACCGCGCGGACCCTGGCCTCGACCCGGAAACTCGTCACCGCACCGGGTTCGAACGTCGCCTCGACCTGCGCCAGTAGCGAGGCCGAGCCCGGAGCTTCCATTCCGGCCAGGTAGCTCAGCCCCGTCAGGGTTGCGGCTTCGGCGAGGCCGACCCCGCGGGCGGGGAGCGCGAGCTCGTCCAGCAACTTGGCCAGCACGGCCCAGCGGGGCGCGTAAGCCACCGGAATCTGTTGTCCCGCGGCAAAGTCCGCGAAATCGGTGCGTCGAGCCTCGGTCCGCACCGGCACATCGGCGCCACCGTGGACCACGTCCTCGGCGGACCCGGCGCCGAAGGTGGCGGTCACCTGCAGCAGGGTCTGCGGGCCGTCGGTCAATCGGACCACCGCACGACCCCAGCTGTCCTCGACGACGTCGCGCTGGTAGTCGCGATCGAACAGAATTGGTGCGGGAAATCGCACGGAGACCGATGTGAGCCGCCGCGCCGGCTGTGGATCCAGCCCGCTCAGGGCGACCAGTGCGCCGAGTACACCGTAGACGACCGGTTCCCCGAATGCTGTTCCGCGGGCGTATTGTTCGTCGATGTGCAGGGGGTTCTGGTCGGCGCTCGCCTGCCGGAACATATCCGCCAGGTCACGGTCGAAACGCACCGGTGCGGCGGTCACGGTCATGGAGATCACTCACCTTCACTTGTCGGTCAACCGATTCGAGACGAAACGGAAACGCCGTAGCTCACCGCAGCGACAACAGGTGGTTTTCGATGGCCGCGATCTTGCGGTCCCCGACGGCGATGTCCTGAGGGCTCGGCTCGTAAGTCATCAGATCTATGCTCAGCCAGCCGGCGTAGCTGCGGGCCAGGTAGGTCGTCATGCCCATCAGACCGCGCTCATGCAGCTTGCCGCTCAATGGTTTTCGGTAGTGCGACGCCCGGAAATCCTCGATCTCCAGCCCCGGCGGTGTCCGAAGCGCCGGCACGGCACCGAGATTCGTGCCGAGTACGCCTTTCGGACCGGATCCGGAACCATGTTTGGCGAGGTCCGGGATGTAGAGAGCCCCGAGCAGGACACTGCCGTCGCCGAGCTGAGCGAGTAGCCGATCGTTGACCGAACGCGCGAGGTCGATGAGCCGAGTCGACTCGACGTCGGCCTTGTAGGGCACGTAACCCAGCATGTTGGTCGCGGCGGCGGGCGGCACCGGCGGGGTGATCCGGCCGCGCAGGTCGACCGCGCTCACGTAGGGGATGTCGGCGAGGGCCGCGTCATCGATATCGGATTGGGCCCGCAGGATGGCCGCGGATACCAGACCGTGCACGGTCACACCGTCGCGCCGCGCGGCCAGACGTAGGGCCGCGGTGTCATGCGCGCTCAACCGCAAACGGATGTTGGTCGTCGCATAGAACGGCAAACCGCTGGTGTCCAACGGATCCGGCTCGCCTACCGCCGGCGCCGACCATCGAGCGGATTCGTCGCCGGGCTTGCTGATGCCGCGGTCGGCGAGCAGCGCCTCCAGCGATGCGGGGTGCTCGCCGGGGATCGACGTGGGCACGTCGCCGACCATCCGGTCGGTGTAGAGCGACCATAGTTCGGCGCTGAGCGCGAGCCCGTGGCCGGCGTCGGCCAGGCAGTGCGGAATCCACAGGGTCACGCTCGCCGCATCCCCCGCACGGACCACGTGCAGGGCGGACATGGCGTCATTGGATCCCGCGTCGAAGCCGCCCAATGGTGCGTCGAGATCGCCGGTGATCACGCTGATCTCGGGGAGATGCCCAGCGTAGGTCATGAACACCAGCTCACCGTCGAGCGTGCCGAGTTGCCCGCGCAGCGCCGGATACCGGTGGCGCAGCACATCGAAAGCGTCGGACAGTGCGGCCTCGTCCAGCTCGCCGCGAGCCCGCACCGAATATCCGACTACCGTCCCCATTTCGACGAACATCGCTTCGCTCGGCGCCAAGTACCGAATGGCCTTACCCGGTGTTGCGACCAACTTTGCTCTCCTCATCTTCGTTGCTCGGTGTGAATTCCGGCGACTGCGCCGAATCCGGTTGCGGCACGGTCGATCTCCCGCGCAGGCGGGGACGCGGGATGGCGAGCGCGGCGAATACGGCCGCGAGCACCACCGCGGTGCTGAGCCACAGCGCCGCACGCAGGCCGTTGCTGAAGGCCACGGGGATATCGGCGAACGAGTGCAGCGGTGTGCGGTGAAAGTAATGGGTGAAGACCGAGGTGCAGACCGCGACGCCGAGTGCGCCACCGACCTCGCGCAACGTGCTGTTGGTGCCGGCCGCCTTGGCATGGTCCTGCGGGCCGACCGACCCGAGCACCACGGAAGTGACCGGCGCCCAAACCATTCCCATGCCGAGGCCGCCGATCAGCATCGGCGGCACCAAATCCGGATACGGCGTGCCGGGGTGCGCGAGGCACGCCAGCCACCCGAGGGCAACGGCGTCCACGGCCATGCCGAGCGCCATCAACCTGCCGCCACCGATTCGGTCGGTCAGCAGCCCCGATGGCGGCGCGATCAGCATCGGCCCCAATGACCACGGCAGGGTCCGCAGACCGGCCTGAAAGGCGTTGTACCCCATCACCCGCTGCAGATACTGCGCCATCAGGAAGATCGATCCGAACAGCCCGAAGTACAGGGCCACCGACACGATATTGCTGAACACGAAACCGCGAGAACGATAGAACCGCAGCGGTAGCAGCGGACTCGCGGCCCGCCGCTCCCACCACAGAAACAACAGCAGCAGAACCGCGGCGATCACGAAGCCGCCCGCGATACGTGCCGAAGTCCACCCATAATCCGGCCCCTTCACGATGGCCCAGACCGCGACCGTCACCGCGGCACTGCCGAGCAGGGCCCCGGGCAGATCAATATCGGCGTCCGGCCCTCGGCTCTCCTCGATCGTCCGCAGGATCAGCACCACTGCCAGCACGCCGATCGGGAGGTTGATCCAGAAAATCCACTCCCATGCCAGCCCCTGGGTGATCGCACCGCCGACGACGGGACCGAGTGCGATGCCCAATCCGCTGATGCCGCCCCACAATCCAACGGCGGCACCGCGTTTGGCCGCCGGAACGGCCGCCGCCAGCAGCGTCAACGACAGTGGCAGAACAGCCGCGGCGCCCACTCCCTGAGTGACGCGGCCGACGAGCAGCACAGCGAGCGACTCGGACAGCCCGGATATCGCCGACCCGGTCATGAATATCAGCACTCCGGACACGAACACCAGCCGCCTGCCGAATCGATCCCCGAGCCCCGCGCAGGTCAGCATGAGACCGGCGAACGCCAGCGTGTAGCCGTTCACCACCCATTGCAGTTCGGTTTCCGACTCGTGCAGGTCCCGCGAAATCGCCACCAGCGCATTGCTGACGACCAGATTGTCCAGTCCGCCCATGAAGGCGGGAATGGCGCAGGCCACGATGGTGAACCAGACCCGGCGGCGCGCCGATGCCGTTGTGCCGCTTGCCATTACCCGACCTCCGTGCCGACGGGCGCGAGCGGGCGATATTCGGTGAGCCCGGCGGGCAGACCGACGCCGAGCAACCGCAGTTGGTGGACGCGGGAGCTGAACGCCGCTCCGCGCATCAGCTGCACGGCCACGTCGGCGACCCGGCGGTCGGTGGCCAGATAGGTCCCCTGCGCCCACTCGTTGAACGCGCCCATCGCCGGACCGCACCACACCTGGTAGTCGTGCACCCGGCCGGGATCGCCGATGCTCGCCCACCGTGACGACTGGCCTAGGTACCACCGGAAGATCAACGCCATCTTGCGCTTTTCGCTGGCCGCGGCGTTGTCCAACTGCGCCGGATCACGCGCCTGGAAGTAGTCCACGACCTCGGACCAGACCGCCTCGATCGGACGGCGCAGGATCTGGCGTTCCACTCGATCGCGTTCGGCGGGCGGCAACGCGTCGACGCCGTCGTAGTTCTGGTACAGCTGATACAGCAGCTTGGCTCGCATCGGAAACAGCGTGCCGCGCTTGAGCACCTGTACGGTGACACCCATCTCGAACATATCCGCCGACGGCGCCATCTCGCAGTCGCTGACCTTCGCGGCGACCAGCAGGCCCCGGGTCGCCTCGGATGTCCCCGCTTCGACACAGGACTGATTGATCGATCCGGTCACCACGTACTCCGCGCCGCATGCGAACGCGGCCGCCGCCGCGCGGGGAGTGCCGATACCGCCCGCCGCGCCGACCCGGACCGGCTGTCGATAGCGCAGCTCACGCTGGATGCAGTCGCGCAGTGCGATGAGTTCCGGCAGCGCCACCGCCAGTGGCCTGCGGTCGGTGTGCCCACCGGAATCGGCCTCGACGGTGAGGTCGTCGGCCATCGGCACCGAGCGGGCGAGTTCGGCTTGCTCCGGCGAGATCAGCTGCCGCGCAAGCAGATCGGCCACCATCGAGGGCGGCGCGGGCCGCAGGAACGGTTCGGCCACCTCGGCCCGCGACACCTTGGCGATGACCCGGTTGCCGATACGTACCCTGCCGTCGCCGTCACGGGAAAGCCCCGCCACTCGGTATCGGACGATCGTCGGGGTCAGGCTCATGAACGCGGATGCCTCGACACAGGTGACGCCGTATCGCAGAAACAGTTCGACTGCGGCCCGCTCCATCGCGGATTCGCTGGGGCTGTGAATCAGGTTCGCACAGTAGGGCAGGTCCGGTATCTCGGCCCGGAAGCGGCGCAACGCCGTATCGACTCGGTCCGTGGTCAGGCCCGCGGCGCCGAACGATGCCAACAGGCCCGCGCGTGCCAGCGCGATCACCAAATCGGCCGAGGCGATGCCACCGGCCATCGCGCCGGACATATACGCGTAGCGCACCCCATACGCGGTGCGAAAACCGCTGGCGCCCAGCCGCTCCGGCGGCAGCGGCGGCACCGCGGCCAAGACGGTGGCGCTGTCGGTCGGCTCGTCATTGGTGAGAAGGATGGAATCGGAACGGGCCACGGCGTAGCACGGTGCGTCGAGCAGGGCCAACGCGTCGTAGGCCTCGGCCAGGTCCGGAGCGGGCGGGCGGGGATGGGGCGGCGCGTCGGCGGTCATTGCGGGTCTCCTAGGGTTCGGACCTCGACGGCGATGTCGGTCAGCTGGTAGATGCGCAGCCCGGGCTTCCACACGCTGGCATCGGCGATCACGACGATCCGCCCGGGTTCGCGGCGAACCTCCTTGATGCTCGCGTCGAGCGTCATCTCCTGGTCGTGGCGCAGGATCTGTCCGCGGTAGCGCCAGCCGGTCGGGACGCCCACCGGCATTTCGAAGGTCACCGGCCCGATACCGTCGGCGAGTCCGCTCTCGATCACATACAGCTGTAAGGCCTGGACAACGGCTTCCACGCCGAGCGAACCGGGCATCACCGGGTCACCGGGGAAATGACAGGAGAAGTACCAGTCATCCGGATCGATGGTGCGGGCCGCCCAGACGTAACCCTGACCGAATTGGCCGCCGCCGGGCACCACCTTCGCCTCGTCGATCAACCGCAGGTGTCCGTCGGCCAGCCGCAGCCCGGTGCCGGGTTGCGGTCGGAACCACCGGTCGTCGGCCGAAACCGGCAGCGAGGCAACGGCTTCCAGCCCGCCGTCACGCTCGGCCAACCACGGCGGCCGGTAGCGACCGGCGTCGAGTCCCAGCTGCTGCGACAGCGCCTGTTCGGTGAAGAATCCGAACAGCGACTCACCCTCGTAGAAGGGCTCCCCATCGGCATAGAGCCGGTAAGCGAACCGCTCCAGGATCGCACCGGGTATCGCCTGATGCATCAGCAGCACCGATTCGTGCCGGATTGTCTTGCCGCACAAGTCGACCGGCCGCAATACCGTGGCGGTGCCGTCGAGGTTGCGGATGGCGAAATCGGTGTCGGGGACGCTCAGCGTGGCGCCGATGTGATAGCCGAGCAGGATCGCGGCCTGCAGCGAGGTCTCCAGGTACACGCAGTTCGGCATTCCCGGAAATGAATTGTCCTGGTAATACCAGGATTCCGGTGCCGAGTCGTATTCGGTGGCCATCTCCGCACCGGGGACCAGTTCGCCGCGGGTGCCCTTCAGCCGCTGGATCCGGTCCACGAACTGGTAGTCGCCGATGGGGATATGCGGAGCCTGGCGCCCTTGGTAGATGGCGAACTCCGGTCCCAGTGCGATCGCCAGATCGCCGGTGCCCGCGTGCGCGATATTCAGTTCGGTGCCGATCGAAACTTCGCCGCGATGGTTGCGGCGACCCAGGAACGGCATGCTACCGCCGGGGCCGGGACCGATCGGGGTGCCCGGCTTCTCCCGAACTTCCAGCGCCAGATCGCGAATCATGAGGAGCAGGTGGTCACCGGCGCGGACCGTCACATCGGCGACAACGGTGGGCCGGGGCAGCAGCGTGAGGTCGACGATCTCCGCGTGGTATCGGATACCGCCGATATCCGGCGTGAGCTGGCCGTGCTTGCTCACATGGTGGTTCCACCCGACGGGCTGCTGGAATCGCGCATCCGAGAACACCAGGTGCAGGCCCAAATACATGGCGTAGACCTGCAACAGTTGGATCGCGCCCACGAGAATCGGACCGTCCGGCGGGGCCGCGGTACCGGACCCCGCGGTGAGCGCACCGAGGCCCGACGGCCCGCCGAGGCGATCGATCATCGTGACCTCGTCGAGCATGCGCGGCCCGCCGTACGCCAGCCGGATGTCCGGGTTGCAGCCATCGGCGCGTTGATCCCATTCGGCGCCGAACACCGCACCCAGGTGTCCGTCCGCGAGCAGGTCGATATCTTCGGCGGACAGCGCGGTTCGGCCGGTCCTGGCCAGCGGCTTGAACCACGGCTTCGACCAGCCCCGCCGCAGGTAGGGCCGTCGGGGTTGCGGCGTCTGCTCGAGTTGCTCTGTGCCCCTGGCGGTTTCGAGCTCGATCAGCGCCCGTTCCTGAATCTGCGAATGCGCTAACACCAGGGCCCGATGGGCTTGTGCGGTTGCCGCTGCGATATTCGTGATCGCTTCGTTCACAACGGAATTCGTTACCGATCCGGCATTCCCGTGCACGCTCGGATCCGGCGCGACCATCCCGTAATTGCGGCGCACGCCGGAATCCAGCCCGGCCATCCCGTAATTGCGGCGCACGCCGGAATCCAGCCCGGCCATCCCGTCATCGCGGCGCACGCCGGAATCCAGCCCGGCCATCCCATCATCGCGGCGCACGCCGGAATCCAGCTGTCCAGTGGTCCGATCCGCTGAGTTCGATCGTTCCAGGGCGGTCACGGATCCCGGCTTTCGCCGGGGCGACGGGGAAATTCCTTGGGGCGACAGGGAGATCGCATTCAACTGGGCGATTCCCTCCGGAGTCGGGATCGCGACCGGGTACCGGAACGGTTCACCGTCGAAGGTGATGACCTCGTCGGCGCCGGGCTGCGGCGCGCCCCCGGATCGAATGGTGATGTGCATCGGTTCCACTCCCGCTCCCGAATCGAACAGCCGCCCCAGATCCAGCGGCAGCCCATGGCTGGCCAGCCGCGCCAGCGCGTGGGCCAGCGCGGTGCCGAGTGGCATACCGCGCCGATCGATGGCCACCGCGAGATGGTCGGCGTCGGCGAGCGAGTCATCGATCCATCGGGTGCAGGATGCTCCGGGTCCGATGTCGATGAAATACCGGAGACCGCGGTCGTGGGCGGCGCGGACCAACCGGGGGAAATCGACCGGTCGGCGCAGCGCCTCGGCGGTGTGCTCGGCCAGCCTGCGCTGGTCGCTCGCGTCGACCCGGTCGTAGTCGAAGGTGGTCAGCAGCACCAGATCCGACGCCTGGTCGAGGATCGGGTGCATATTCAGCTCGACCATATCCGCGAACTCGGAATCGACCATGGCGCAGTGCATCGCCACGGCGGTCGGTCCCTTCGCCGACGGGCAACCGAGCCGATCGGCCAGTGCGCGGCACTGTGCGGGATCGCCCGCGATCACCACCTCCCGCGGGGCATTGACCTGGGTGAGGTAGACGCGATCGAATTCCTCGACCGCGGCGCGCACCGCCGCGGCGTCGGCGAGCACCACGAGCGTCGTCCACACCGCGGCGTCATCGATATCGTCGGGCAGCTGCCAAGCTTGCCGGACAACGTCTTTGCGGCCCGCCACGCGCCGGGTGAACAGGCCCGCCCGGTCCAGCGCGGACTCGTCGTGATGGCGATAGTCCCAGACCCCGAGGGCGAAGAGCATGCTGCTCTGACCGAGGCTGTAGCCGAATCCCCCGTGCACGGGAACCTCGAGGATGTCACGCAGCAGCCGGGTGTGCAGCAGACCGAAGGTGACGCCGGTCGTCAGCAGGCCGGGCATGTCCTGCAGGATCGTCGCCTCGTGCCGCATGAGCCCGCGACGGTCCAGGCCCGCGACCGAACGCGGATACAGGAACTCCTGGCGCAGCGGCATCGTGAACTCGCCGCTGTCCAGTACGGTCCACAGACCGGGGAAGAGCCGGAACAGATCTCGTCCCATGCCGGGGTAGGTCGAGAACACGCCGGGATAGACGAAGGCGACCCCGCCGCCGGGCCCCAACGGCCTACCGGTGCAGTAACTTCCCGACGGTGTGGCCCATTCCCCCTGCGCGGCAATCACTTCGGGCAGATCGCGCGCCGCGGCCTGCAATTCCTTGCGCAACCGCCCGCCATCGGAGCCGACGAGGACCGCGGCAAAACGACCGACACCGCCGGATGCGGCTCGGGCCGCGCACATCTCGACGGGGTCGGCGCCGATCGCCAACTCCGCCAGGCAATCCCGCGCCGCCTCGGCCAGATCCGCACCGGTGTAGGCGGATAGGCGCAGCAGCAACGGACCACCGCCCGCGACCCAGGCGAGGGGCGTGTCGTATCCCCGGGCACCCCTCCCCGACAAGACGGCGTGCACCGTCCCTGCCGCACCGACGGCGTGCACCGCCGCGTAACGCCGGGGCTCGCTGTTCGGCAGCCAGGGCTGCGCGTCCTCGATCCGGCACAGCGTGCTCTCGGCGACGACGTCCTGGTCGAGCGAAAACCCTTGCGGGGTAGCGGGAAATTCCGCGTGGTAGAGGCAGCGCGCCGCGCCCGCGAGCGCACCGAGCACGGTTCGCGTCGCCCCGCCGATCACCGTGGTCCGCGTTCGCCCGCGATAGGTGTCGATGGGCGCTATCGAGGCGAGCCCCGCGGCGTCCAGATCGGCGACCTCCAGATACCCCACCTGTTCCGGATTAATACCCGCCCGCGCCAGTGCCGCGCGTGCCGCATCCTTTCCGTCCACGAGGACGTCGAGGGTGGCGTACCGCAGGTCGGCGGCGCCGGAACGGACCGGCGTCAGCACCATCGCCACTGCCTCCCATGGCCCCCGCTCACCGACCACGACCGCCTCGACAGCGTTGTCGGACAACAGAACTCGGGCGCGAAACAGCGCGGCGGCACCCGCCGGGAAGACCTCGGCGGGGCCCGCGAAACCAGAGCTGGCGGCAAGACGGCGGGCGGCGTCGCGATCCACACCGACCAGCACCACCGCGACACCGGGCGCGGTGGCACCCGCCCCGGTATCGATGCGGCCGATCCCCGCGTCGGCGAGCGCCTCGTCGACGGCCGAGCCGAGCGTCACCACCATTTCGTCATCCCGGTGCACGCCGGGATCCGTCCGGTCGGGCCCCGACGATCGCCGGGTGTCCTGTTCGAATCGCCGAAATCCGATGCCCGCGATACGGATTCGTTGCTCGTTCGATTCAGGCTGCTCGTTCGATTCAGGCTGCTCGTTCGATTCAGGCATCGGCGTGCCTCCTTGCGCTCGCGGCGAATTTCTCGGCCAATGCCGGGGCACACACCAACTCCATATCGCGGAACCGCAGCAGCAGGTGCCCGTCCCGGTCGTAGGCGGCGACGGTGCAGCCGACCTGCGGCGCGGCGCCGCTGAGTTCGCCCACCACGATGTAGAACGGCAGGTCATCGGGCAGCGGCCCGTAGAGTTCGGCCGCGCCGATACCGGCGGGCAGACAAGGCTGACCGAGGTGGCGCCGGATGTACACCTCGACGGCCTGCAACAGCACGTCGGCGAGCAACGGGTGGTACCGGTCCGTGCCGTAGGCGCCCGCCGCGAAGTTCGCCGCGGGCAGTTGAGCCCGGAACACCATCTCCTCGCCGTCGGCGAGCAGACCGCGCAGGCCGCGCAGCGACGGCCCGTGGAACAGCGTGCCGTCGGCGTACCAGTCGACGGCCTGTCCCCCGTCCAGGTCCGGCAGGCCGATCCGCCGCTCGACGCTGCCCACCAGCCGCGCCGTCGTCGCCCGGTATCGCGGCCTGTCTGCCTCGTCGGTGACCAGAACCGACGCCTCGCCGTCGGAATCGCCTACGCTCACGGTGAATTGGAGTGGCCCGGGAGGGGTGTCGAAGACGACTCCCTTGAGTACTTTGAAACCGGCCGCCGAACGAGGCTCGGACCGCGGATCGACCTGGGTGACCACGTTGAGGATCGCACCGAGGGCCGCGGTCGCGGGCAGTACCGGGACGCCGTCGATGGCGTGATCGGCCAGCGCACGGCTGGACGCCACCGCGCCGAGCGACCGGTGCAGACACACCGGTCGATCCGGTGCGGGCACGGTGGGTGGCGGACCGGACAGCGGCGTCGACGGCCCGATCACACACACCAGGTCCCGGGACCGGGCCTCGGTCAGTTGCTCGGCGAACATCCGCGCACCGTCGGCGAGCGGAATGAGGGCCACCCCGCGCTCGCGGAACATCCGCTCGAGTTCCGGGCCGACCATACCGCCTGCCCAGGCTCCCCAGTTGATCGTCGTCACGGCCGTCGCGGGATTGCGTTGCCGCAGTGCGCAACCGAGACGGTTGAGGGCCTCGTTGGCCACCGCGTAGGTGGCCTGCCCTGGATTTCCGAAAACGCCCGCGACCGAGCCGAAGAGAATCGCGTGCCGCAATCGAGTGGTGTCGACGGCGTCCAGGAGTGCCTGCCAGCCAACGATTTTCGGGCCGAACACCCGGGCGATCGCCTCGGCGGACAGTTCATCGATCAGCTGATCGGCCAACACCCCGGCACCGTGGACGATACCGGTGACGCGGTCGCGGTAGGGCGCCAGCGCCGCGGACAGTGCGACCGCGTCGGTGACATCGACCACGAGATACTCGACCGGCGCACCGTGCGCGCGCACCGCCGCGAGAGTCTCGCGGATCTCACGCTGGGCCAGCAGATCGGCTCGAACACGCTGCACCGCACGCGGATTCGTCTCGAGTCCGGCGGCCTTGCGCTGTCTGGCGATCGTCGCCATCAATGCCTCGGCGGGCACACCACGCGCCCATTCCGGTTCGTCGGTCAGCTCGGTCCGGCCCAGTAGCAGCAACCCGCTGTGGAATCGGGCCGCGAGTTCCACGGCGCAGGCGGCGGTGACACCGCGCGCGCCGCCGGTGACCACGAACAGGTCGGCCGCGGTCGGCTCGGCGACCGGGCCCGCGGCCGTCAGCGGATCACCGGCCGTTTCCACGAATTCGAGGCCGCGCCGACTCTCCGCATCGCGGTAGCCGACCTGCCGCGGCTCGATTCGCGCGTCATTCAATTCGGCGACAAGGAGATTCGCGGCGGCTCGGTCGGCGAGCGCGCCCGCGAAATCGACCTGGCGGCAGAACAGGCCCGGCGCCTCCACGGCGAGTACCTTCACCAAGCCGCCGATACCGCCGACCATCGCGGCCGCGTCGTCGGTGGTATTCGACATTCCGAACGCGCCGTCGAGCCTGGTGACCACGAGAAACGCGGCCCGCCCGCCGCCCGCCGCGGACCGTTCGAGCGTGGACTTGGCCGCGCGAGCGAGCAGCAGCGCCTCGGTCAACGCGGCCGCGGGCTCGTCGGCCGGAGCGGTCGGCGCGAACCAGGCGACGAGGTCGAACCGGTCCATCGCGTCGCCGTCGCGGTGCACGGTCCATCCGGCGACGCGCAGTGCGGCGGCGAATTCGTCGGCCAGCGTGGAATTTTCGCCCGCGAGCAGCGCCGATGGCCGATCCGGGAAGAGCCCCTCTCGCCAGTCGGGAAATGGCAGTTCGCCGAGGCACGCGAACGACCGCCCGATCAGGCTTTTGGGGCCGTCACCTCCCCCTCCTGCGCAGCGGGCGCGCTCGCCCCGGCGCCCGCGCTGGCGAGGAATCCGGCGATATCGTCGAGCGTGCGCAACTCCGTCACCGATTCGGGCGGAGCCTGGGCGATATCGGGGAACTGGTCGCGCAGCGCGCCCATGATCTCCACGTTCTTGATCGAGTCGATGCCGAGATCGGCTTCCATCTCCATCGTCGGCTCGAGCATTTCGGCCGGATAGCCGGTCTTCTCCGCGACGACCTGGAAAAGGAGCTGCCTGGCCGCGGCGACATCGCCGGGGCTCGCGGGTGCGGCGGTGGGCGCCGAGGCGGGAGCAGGCGCCGCCGAACTCGCCGGGGGTGTCGAGATCTGTTCCGGCGCTGGGACAGGGATCGGAGCGGAAGGACCCGCGGGCACCGGAGCAGTCGCCGGGACGGCAGGCGCCGAAGCCGCAGGACCGGGCGAGACCATGGTCGCCGAAGCAGCAGGACCAGGCGGGGCGATCGTCGCCGAAGCAGCAGGACCAGGCGGGGCGATCGTCGCCGAAGCAGCAGGACCAGGCGGGGTGGCGGTCGGCGAAGCAGCGGGAGCGGCCACCGGTGTGACAGGCGCCGCAGCGGCGGGAGCACCTACGGGGGCGGCAGGCGCCGGTGCCGCGGCAGTCAAGGCGGCCGGAGACGCGGCGATCGGTGTTGTCGGTTGCGGCGCTTGTGCCTCCGGGAACCCGCCTCCCACAACCGATTCGGTGTGCGGGGCCACACCTGCCAACGCGCGCAGGACATCGCTGGCATGGGCGTGGGCCTTGCCGAGCGCGACGCTGTGTCCGGAGACGGCGGTGATGCTGTTGAGCACATCGCCGCGGGGCGTACCACTGTCCACCTCGGTGCACAGCAGCGAGCTGAGCCGTTCACCGACCCGCAACTGCGCGTCGAGGAAGTCTCGATGCATCGCGAGATGTTCGCCGAGCACACCGTGGATCGCCGACCCGGCGGGAGCGGGCGACGCGGCGGGAGCGGGCGACGCGGAGCTCACGGGCACCGGTGCGCCTTGGTCTGCGGCGTGGGAAGCCATGGTGGTCATGAGAACTCCGTTCTGGGGTCGAGATACCGGCCGAGGCGTCTCCGACGGTGTCGGGGTGGTCGCGGGCGCGGGATGGTGCTGATGACCGTTGCCGTGGGGGTGGCCGTCGATGGTGCGCTGGCCGTTGTCGTGCGAGTGGCCATTGGTCGAGTGGCCATTGGTATTGGTCGAGTGGCCATTGGTGAGGTAGCCGTTGCCGGTAACCGGACCCGCGGGCGGCGGGTCGGCGGCGATCCGGTAGCCGTCGTTCATGATCTGCTCGTATGCCCGTTTGCGTTCGGGCGGAACATAATTCGCGCCGTTCATCGGAATCCGCATGCCCCTGCCCGCGGCGGCGGAGACTCGCGGCGCGGCATAGCGGTTGATGCCTTGGAGCGGAGCGCCGAGTACGAGTAGCCGCGCGGCCAGGCGCTTGATCGCCCGGTCGGAGTCGCCGCGTGGTCCACCGTCGGCGGCGAGCACCACTACGTCCGGATGCTCCTTCAGGATTCGCCGGGTCAGCCCGGAAAGCACTACGCCGGGACCGAATTCGACGAATACTCGGAAGCCGTCGGCGTACATCCGCTCGACCTGCGGGGCGAATCGCACGGCCCCGGCCAGCTGGCCGACGAGCGTATTCCGGTTGGCTTGCGGGTCGGCGCCGTACGCGGCATCGGCGAGGTTCGGGTACACCGGGAACTCGGGCTCCCGGATCTGGATCCGGGATACCGCTTCCCGGAAACTGTCGACCGCGTGCGCGACATACGGTGTGTGGAAGGCCGCGGCCACCGAGACTTCCCGGCACCGCACCTCCGCGTCCGCACAGCTGCTCGCGAACGCCGCGATCGCCGCCGTACCGCCGCCGACCACCACCTGATCGGGCGCGTTGATGTTGCACACGAACACATCCGACGCGCCGGCGAGCAACTCCTCGGCGCGTTGCTGTCCGCACTGCAGTGCCAGCATGGCGCCCGGATCGGTCGCGTCCGCGGGCCTGGACGCCATCGCCGCGCCGCGGGCCCTGGCCAGCTCGCGGAATTCAGCGGCCGAGACGCTGCCCGCGGCAAACAGTGCGGATAGTTCGCCGAAGCTGTGACCGAGCGCGCCGTCGGGCCGGAAGCCGAGTTCGGACAGGAAGGCGTACTGTCCCGCGGTGAGAGCGCCGATCGCGGGCTGCGCGTAATCGGTGCGCCGCAACGCGGCCTGCTGCGCGAGCCTGCCCTGCTCGTCGAATGCCACGGCCGGGAACACGATCTCGCCCAGCGGCTGGGTCGCGGTGAATTCGGCTGCCGCCGTGTCGAACTCGCGACGCAACGGCGGCAGTGACAGCACCGCCCGCGCACCCATGCCCGGGTATTGGCTGCCCTGGCCCGCGAACAGTGCGGCCACTTTGACCGACCGGTCCGGACCGAGCAGCGCGGATGCTCGGAAGAAAACCGCTTTGTCGATCTCGAACTCGGTGTCGGTGCCGAGCGAGCCCAGCCGCTCGACCGCCGCGGCGCGCAGCGCGGCCAGCTCCTCCTCGCTGTCCGCCACGATCGCGAGCCTGGCATGGTGCGCGGGCACCGGACCGGCGGAGCCGGAGTCGCCGCTTTCGAGGAGCCCGATCAACGCGGCGACATCGGGTGCGTGCCAGCTGTGCACCGTCGAAATCCGGTGTGACACCGGAACATCCGCGGCGATCGGGTCGTACTCCTGAAGCACGCAATGAAAGTTGGTGCCGCCGAAGCCGAACGACGACACCCCGGCCCGGCGCAGCGGCCTGGCCGGATCGGTGATCCACGGCCGCGCCTCGGAGTTGACCTGGAACGGCGAGCCCGCGAAATGCTCGGCCGGGGTGTCGACATTGATGGTGGGCGGCAACACCTTGTGATGCAGCGCCAGCGCCAGTTTGATCATGCCTGCCGCGCCCGCGGCGGCCTTGGTGTGCCCGATCTGGGATTTGACGCTGCCGACCGAGACAAGGCGATTCGGATCGGCTCCTTCGCGATACATTTCGGCGAGCGCGGCGAATTCGGTCGCATCACCCACGGCCGTACCGGTGCCGTGACATTCGACCAAGCCGACTTGTTCGGGACCGAAACCGGCGTCGGCGTAGGCCCGCCGCAGCGCGACGAGCTGCCCGTCGCGCCGGGGAGCGTAGATACTCTTGAATTTGCCGTCGCTCGAACTGCCGATACCGCGCAGCGTCGCGTAGATCCGGTTGCCGTCGCGTTCGGCGTCGGCGAGGCGTTTGAACGCGAGCATGCCGATGCCCTCACCGACCAGCGTGCCGTCCGCCTCGTCGTCGAAGGGCCGGATCCGCCCGGACTTCGACAGCGCGGGCGTCTTCGAGAAGCACATGTACATGAGAATCGTGTTCTGCGCGTCGCATCCGCCGGTCAGCATGAGATCGGCTCGGCCGGAAACCAATTCGTCCACCGCCAGCCGGACCGCGGCCAGCGAGCTGGCACAGGCCGCGTCGAGCGTGCAGTTGACCCCGCCGAAGTCGAATCGGTTGGCGATGCGGCCCGCGACCACATTGCCGAGCATGCCGGGGAACGAATTCTCTTCCCACGGCGCGAAATTCGACACATACTTCGCCGCGATCTCCTCGGCATCCCGATCGGTCAGTCCGCACGCGCGCGCCGCCTTCTTCAACTCCGGAGTCGCCAACCGCCCGCCCAGTGAGAAGGTGATCGAAGTGGCCCCGGTGACGCCGAGTGCGACACCGGTCCTGGACGGGTCGTACCAGGCGGAATCGGGCGCACCCGCGTCCGCCAGCGTCTGTTTGGCGACCACCAGGCTCAGCAGCTGCACCACGTCGGTGACACCGATGGTGTTCGGTGGGATACCGAACTCCATCGGATCGAAATCCACCTTCGGCAGGAATCCGCCTCGCTTGCAATAGGTTTTGTCCGGCACGGACGGATCCGGGTCGTAGAAGTCCGCGATCCGCCAGTGATCCTCGGGAACATCCTCGATGCAGTCGCGCGCCTCGACAACGTTGGACCAGAACTCGGACAGATCCCGCGACTGCGGGAACAAGGCGCCGAGGCCGACGATCGCGATCGGCGTTTCGGACAGCGGCCGACCCAGCGAATGCTGCTCTTGTGACATCTGTTTCCCTCGAACTATCGCTAGTGGGCGCGAACGCCCTTATCGGATTGGTAGGCCTCCGTGGCGGATTCGGCGATCGCGCCGATGTTGTCGGGACCGAGGATCAGGGAATAGTGGTCGGCATCGCAGAAGCGCGTTGGCACCTCGTCGGCATACAACTCCCAGCCGAGCGAATCAGGCATGCCCGGTAATGCCGTGCCGGCTCGCAGCAACCACAGCGGAACAGTCGAGCGGTCCGGGCGATAGGTCCGGGTGAGCCGGATCTGCCGCAGGATCGCGTTGAAGTAGGTGCGCCACAGCTTGCGCAGCCCGGCGACCGAGGTGGCGGGCGCCAGTGCGCCTGCCGCCACCGCATGCTCGAGCAGGACCGCCAATGCGCTGTCGTCGTCGCGGTTCGCGAACTCGGCGTGCGGAATATTCAAGGGGCGGTTGCGCTTTGCGCCCAGATACGAGGCGAACCATGGCATGTACAGCGCCTCGGTGAAGTCCTCGTCCGTGATGTGCTCCAACGGGATCGGCGCGATGCAATCCAGCAACAGCAGCCCGCGCGGGCGCTGGTGCTCCGGCAGCTGCTGCGCTATCGCGTAGCCGACCACGCCGCCGAACGACCAGCCCGACAGCAGCCAGTCGTTCGTGCCGGGCAGCAGCCCGTGCTCGGCCATACCGTCTCGAATCCGCGCCACCAGCGCGTCGAACGCGATATCGGGGTGGCCGGTGGTGAATGGGGCCTCGAAATACTCGCGCACACCGTCCATATCCACGACGTGTAGGTCGAAGACGGGCTCGAGCTTCTCGGCCAAGGGCTGATAGACATCGGCCGAGAAGCCGCCGGGATGCAGCTGCACCATCGGCACGCCCACCGATCCCGGCGCACGGTCGGGCGCGAAGTTCCGCACGAGCGGCGGATGGAGGCTGAGCTGCCGGTTCATGTCTCGCCCTCGTCTTCTGCGAGGTAGTCGGCCAATCCGGCGATGGTCGGGAAGTACCACATCGACGCGACGTCGAGCTCGGAGCCGAGCCATTCCTCCAATTCGCCCGCGAGCACCAGCGCCTCCGCGGAGTCGAGGCCGAACTCCGCGAAGGGCATGTCGACATCGATTTCCCCCGGGGCCCGCTCGAGTCGCACGGCGAAGGCGCCGACGAGCCAGTCCTGGATGTCCTCGAATGTCGGTCGCCCGGGGCGGGTCACCGTATCGTCTTGCATGAACGAACCTTCCAAATAAAACGTCTACCGGGCTACGAGGTCACGCCGGTAGTGATCGCGAACGAGGTACGACTCCGCCATCGGTCACCTCCAGCGACACGTGCTCGGGGATCGGCACCTGCTCGCGCAGTTCGTGCCCGTATTCGATGCCGTCCGGACGCGTCGACAGGACGGTGAAGCCGTGGTCGGGATAGAAGCTCTCGCAGCGCTTGTTCTTGTCCGTCGGCCGGAAGGCGCCGGTGACCGACCGAATACCCCGGCGCCCGGCCTCGGCGAGGATCGCGTGCATCGCCGCCTGCTCGATCCCGCGTCCGAATACTCGGCAGCTGAGCAGGAAGTTATCGATGACGAGGACATCGGCCTCGGTGCGTAGGAAGATCGCGCCCACAATGCCGTTGCTGCCGAACCGATCCCGCGCCGAGATCGCGAGTGCGCGCGAATCGGGGTCTCGGGTGTACTCGGCCACCTCGTCGGGCGAGAGTCGCACGGTAGTGAGGTTGAACTGATTCGTCCGCAACGTCAGCTGCGACACCCGGGCCACATCACTCTCCCCCACCGATGTCACCTTGACCGAAAGTTGCAGTCCGGCAAGGAAATCCGACAAAGTGTCGGCATTCGAACAGAATTCGGACCTGGCGGCTTCCTCGCGGTAGAGCCGCGTACGCGCACCGTCCTCCTCGGTCAGCGCGGGCACCGTGAACCAGTCGTGGGCCAGCAATGCCGCACCGTGATCGGCCGGATCGCCCGCGAGATGAACCACCGTCACCTCCGGAAGTGCCGCAGCCACCTGCGCGCATTCGTGGACGCTGTCGTCGACGAAAACCACACTGTCCATGCCGAGGTTCAGACTCTCGGCCAACGCCTTCACGTGCGCGGATTTCGGGCCCCAATCGGCGAGGACCTGAACGAAGTCGTCCGCGCGCAACACCATGTCCGGATGCTCGCGAAGCACCTCGAGTACGCGCTCGCGGTCGTTCTTGCTGACCGCGGCGACCAGCACGCCTTGCGATCGAAGCTGCGCGATGAGGCTTTGGAAGCGCCGGAATGCCTCGCCTCGCCCGGTGTGCCCGATGTCGATCCCGTCGATCCCGTCGTCGCCGAGGATCCCGCCCCACAGCGTCTGATCCAGGTCGACCGCAAGCACCTTCTTGGCCATGCCATTTCGCGCCCGGATCAGATGGGCGAGCTCGCGCGCGTAGTCCGCGAGCAATGGCTGCGAGAGATGCGCGCTGATGTAGGTGTCCATCCGGGCGTCGACAAGCGGGACAGCCGTGGTCAACAGTGGCTCGATATCGAGCACGACGACCGCATCCGAGGACAGCCCGAGCAATTCGGTGTTGAACGCCCGCCAGACGGCACCGAGCCGAGATCGGTTGCGGTAGTCCAGGATCTGGGCGCTGACGGAACGCGGCAGCGCCATCGTGTTGAGGACGAGCCACCCGGAGTTGCCCGATTCGAACTGGGCGACCAGTGCCCGCAGTAGTGCCAGCTTCTCGGCGCATACCCGCTGCACGTCGTCGACCGTGAACGGCGCACCCACCTCGTCGAGGACGACGGCGTGGTCGAGGACGCAGATGGTGAGGTCGGTGGGCTGGGTATACAGCGGGCCTGCCGGATCGCCGAGTTCGAAGACATAGGAGCCGAATTCGGCCATCCGGATCGCCGGCCGGAAGCCATGGCGGGTGAGCTCCGCGGTCAGTGCGGCACCCAGCGCGTCGAGGGTGCCGTGCCCGGTAATCGCGACTGATATCGACCTGCGCGAACCGGCGCGGAATCCGGACAGCACCGCGCCCGGGGACGGCGCGGTAGCGGGCGCGACGCCCAGCGTGTCGTAGATGTCACGCAGGGTGCGGGCCTCCAGGAAATCGGGCAGCGGCAGCGATCGCCCTACCCGCTGCTCCAACGCGCCGAGCAGCGTGATCAGGTGCAGCGAATCCCACCCGGCGACCTGGTCGAGGTCTCGGGACAGGTCATCGGCAGCGATCGCGATACCAATTTGCTCGTGAATCAACGCAGTGAATTCCAATTCGGAAAAATCGGATGAAGTGAGACTATCTTGCCGCTCAGCACTCATTGCTTGAACACTATTCGAACCCGCTTGCATGGAGGAAATGTATGCGCCTAGAAATCGCCTAGCAACTCTTTCAGGAGTGATTCGAACCACACAGGTATGCAATTTTCGCATACGCGCAGATCACCCTTAAATTCAACGGACTGCCGAGCCCGTCGCCACATCGCGTCAACCCGTTTGTTCTCAAGGAATTTACAAGTAATTAATTAATTTCACATGGGAGCAACTGCGCCAGCCGCTCAACCTAGCCGGATCAGTGGACCGCCTGCGTCGATCCCGCCCCATCCAGGCATCGGATCGACGGTGATGGGCCTGCCGCCCGATCCGAAAAACGGCCGTCAAGCAGGACATTCGGATACACGACGGCCCGCCCGAAACATTCGGGCGGGCCGTGCTCGGCGATAACGCTCGATCAGCTGATCAGAGCCGATCCACTGCTGAGCGCTGCCGATCCACTACTGAGCAGACCCAGCGACGTATTCAGTAGCCCGAGAGACGAGTTGATGATGTTCAGAATTCCGATCGCAATATTCATGGCACACTTTCTGTCACACTGAATTCTCGCCTTGCTCAGGATCCGAGAAGTCGACCGGACGTCGACGCCACAGATACTTACGTAGGCCCGAGCAAAATGCGAGACGCAACCGCAACCTTTAACTATCAGTTAACCTCCACCTTCTCCGGGGGTGACGTGTCGGCCCGATCGGGTTCGGATTAGGTATTCAATGCGCGGTGCACACCTTCTCGAGCCCCGCGACGATGCGGTCGGCGGTGCTCGACGCGATCTTCACCGCCCGCCCGTCGACGGTGAAATCGAACTGAAAATCCAACGCCCACACCACCTTCAGCGCATCCGCTTCGATGGATGACATCGCGGAACGCCCGGCCCGCTTGCCCGGGGAATGGCCGCGCACCTGCACGCCCCCGCGCGCCAGAGCCGACGCCCTCGTCGAACCGCCGCGTCACCCACACTGAGTTAGTGGACCTATAGGTTCGGCTTCCGGTTTGCCGACCAGGTCGCGCTGATGTCGGATCGGAAATTCGCCGAGGTTCGTTCGAGTCGGCATACTGATGGCGTTCCGACGGCGTTGTTGGACGCGAACATAACTATGGGGAGAGTGAATGCGAAAAACGTTGTGGGCCAGTGCCATTGCAGCGACCGTGCTCGTGTCGGCCGCCTACGTGGGTGGTTGCGGCGAGACTGCCGCACCTCCGGCAAATGATGGGAAACCGTTGATCGTGGCTCATCGGGGCGGCACTGCCGACATGCCGGAAAACACGGTGGCCGCCATCGAGACGGCGCTGAGCAATCACGCGGACGCGCTGTGGCTCACGATTCAGGCCAGCAGCGATGGGCAGGCGGTGCTCTATCGACCGCAAGATCTCAGCGCGCAGACCGATGGTTCTGGTCCGGTGGCCGCGAAGACAGCCGAGGAGCTCACCCGGCTCAACGCTGGGTACAACTTCGCTGATGCGTCCGGTGGGCACCCCTACCGCGACCGTCCCACACCGATACCGACTCTGCGCGAGGCGCTGGCGGTGATACCGGGTTCGGTGCCGATCTTCCTGGACCTCAAGCAGTTACCGGCCGGGCCGGTGGTGTCGGCTACCGCGGCCACACTGCGTGATACCGGCAACCTCGATCGGGTGACGATCTACTCGACCTCCGCCGAGGTTACCGACGCCGCGACCGCGCAAGGTTTACATGTCGCAGAGAGCAGGGAGCAGACCAGAAAGCGGCTGCTCGATGTCGCGCTCGGGCATGTGTGCGGCGTTCCGGCAGTCGCGCCCGGAGTGTGGGTGGCGCTGGAGAAGCGTCTGAAGGTCACGGTCTCCGAAAAGGTGACCCTCGGTAGCGCCGGTACCGATACCGAGGCCGCGCTGTGGGATCGGGAGTCGGTCGACTGCCTGCGATCCGGCGCCACACCGAAGCTCATGGTCATCGGGATCAACAGCAAATCCGACTACGACGCCGTGAAAAGCCTTGGCGCCGACGCTGTTCTGGTCGACTCACCAGCAGCGGCGAAAACATGGCGGTGAGCCGAAGCGAGTGGGCGTTTTGTCCGAAATTTTCTCGAGGTTCGCTATCAGCACTGATAGTTGTCGTGTCATGTACCGTTCATCGATGCGACACTCTCCCACCCCGGATCGTTCGCATGGCCCGGTAGATCTGTGTCCCATGCACCTGCGAACCATGCTCACATCACTCGCGCTCGCCCTGGTCGGGATGTCGTCCACCCCGATCGCGTCGGCGGCCCCAGCCGATCTGAAGATCGCCACCTACAACGTTTTCCTGTTCTCCCGCAACGCTTATCCGAATTGGGGGCAGCAGGCCCGTGCCGACCTGATCAAGGCGGACGGGGTTCTCGCGGGTCAAGATGTCGTTGTGCTGCAGGAGATGTTCGACAACGAGACCTCGGAACGCCTGCTGGCCAACCTGTCCGACGCCTACCCACATCAGACCCCGGTCATGGGGCGGTCCCGCAGCGGCTGGGACTCCACACAAGGCTCGTACTCCAACACCGTCCCGGAGGACGGCGGCGTGGCGGTGGTCAGTCGCTGGCCGATTGCCGAGAAGATCCAGTACGTCTATAAGGACGCCTGTGGCTGGGATAACCAAGCCAACAAAGGCTTCGTCTATGTGAAGACGATGTCGCCGAACGGTCCGGTGCATGTGCTCGGCACCCATATGCAGGCGGATGCGACTCGTTGCACCGTTCCCGAGGCGCCGATCCGGGCCAAACAGCTCGACGAGGTGGTCACGTTCCTGAAGGCCAAGGCGATCCCCGCCGACGAGACCGTGGTCTTCGCCGGAGATCTGAATATCGACCGGTCTGCCCCGGAATACACTGACGCGCTGCGCCGACTGAACGCCCGTACACCCGAATCCACGACTGGTCACCCATTTTCGTTCGATCCGCAGACCAACTCCATCAGTATGGATCGCGACAAGGGACATCCCCGCCAACAGCTCGACCACGTCCTGTTACTGAACGGCCATGCCGGACCGGCCCGTTGGAATAACGAGACCCGCATGATTCACTCGCCGAAGTGGACCGTCTCCTCCTGGGGCAAGGAATACAGCTACACCGACTATTCCGATCACTACCCGGTCTTCGCCACTGCCAACTGATCTTCGGTCCGGGGCGGGCGTTGTGCCCGCCCCGGCTTCATGCGTCACTATGGCCTCGCAATAGTGTTGGCCACCAACAGTTTCCACCGGAACGCTGGCGGCAGATCTTCCGCCGCCGGCCTCCCTCACCGGTGCGCTCGTCCCGATGGCCGTGCCGAGCCCGGACTGGGTACTGAAATTCGACACCGCCCTGTCGAACGCCTCCGACCGGACATCCAGACCGATCCCACGCAACACAACCGGTGCGAACTGACCCGGTGTCGCGGTCCCGAATCTGTGCCCGGCGTCAATACCGCTGTCCTACCGGCGATCTCGACCGCGACAGGACAGGTCTTCGCAGCAAGACGAACCACTGCGGGTGGCCCGCTTCAGATCCGAGATGACACCCGCCGCTAGCCCGGTCACGGTCACCACGCTTTCGTCACGATCGGTAGTCGTCGTGACCGGCGACGCTATCGGATCCGGAAGTACGGCGGCCCGCTCGCCAGGGCCTTCGGTAGGTATCGTTGCCGTCCGGGGCATTTCCGACATCGAATTGTGCTCCGCCCCAAGTAAATTCGTGCGGTTGGCACATAGGCCCAGTGATAGAGCTCGGATAGCGTTCATGGCGCCGGAGGTCGCACACGCTAGGTAGGTCTACTCGGAGAAGACATCGCGCTGCCCCTCTCGGGCGCCGCGCGGACAGCCCGACCGAAGTACTCCGCACAGCGCGCCTGGCCGTTCGAGTGTTCGGCGTGATACCGCAAAAAGCGGCCGAATGGTGGCCAGGCCATGCACCCAGCAGCCAGTAACCGTCAGGCCGGTCTGCACATAACGCGCCGACCAACTGGAAGCCGAAAAGGAGCATCGCCGATGCCGATACCGACCACAGAGCAACAGATCGGCGATCGGCGTGCCGCGCTATCGTCGGTCCGGCTGATGTTCTTTCTGACCGGACTGCTCTCCGCGACATGGTTGGCACGCGCGCCGACTATCAAGGCCCGGCTCGATCTCGACGACGCGGGCATGGCCATCGCCTTCGCCGGGCTGAGCCTCGGTGCGGTGCTCGGTCTGCAATTCGGCAAAATCATCAGCCTGCGATTCGGCAGCCGAGCCACGCTGCGAGCGGCGATGCCGTTATTCGCGCTCTCGCTATGCGGTCTGGTGCTGGCGAACAGTCTGGTGGCACTGACCGCGGCCGTCGGCATCTTTGCGGTCGCCAACAGCATCGTTGACGTCGCGATGAATGCGCACGGGATCGCAGTCGAAACGGCGAGCGCGCAGCCTCTGCTCTCGGGAATCCATGCCTGCCACAGCCTGGGAATGATCATCGGAGCCTTGGCCGGCGCGGCCGCCGAGCGAACGCAGACGTCCCTCGGTGGCCACCTCGCCGGTATCACGGTCGTCGTGGTAGTAGCGGCCGCCGCCGGTACTCGCCGATTGCTGCCGTCAGCTGTTGACCGTCTTTCCGATACCGCACCCCATCCGCAGGCCGGACAACGGCCACGACGATGGCCGACCCGATTGATCGTGCTCGGGTTACTGGCCTTCTGCGTGGCACTGGCCGAAGGCGCCGCCAACGACTGGACCGCCGTCTACATCCACGACGCCACCGGTGCCACAACCACCGTCGCGGCACTGGGATTCGCGGTCTTCGCCGGATCGATGTTCGTCGGCCGACTTCTCGGCGACCGGCTGATCGCCGCATTGGGTCCGGCCAGGCCATATCTGGCCGCCACACTCACCGCCACCATCGGAATGACGGCCACACTACTCATCGGCGGCACAACCCCCGCACTCATCGGTTTCGCCCTGTTCGGACTCGGCATCTCGTTCAGCCTGCCGCTGATCTTCTCCGCCACCGCCACCGTGCCCGGAATGCCAACGGCCCAGGCCATCGCCAACATCTCGATCCTCGGCTACCTGGGATTCTTCACCGGCCCAGTCCTGATCGGCTTCATCGCCAACAACCACGACCTCAGCACCGCCATGTCCATCCCCGCGATCTTCATGGCATTCGCCGCCGTCGGTAGTACCGCCCTCCGCCATCCCAGCAACAAAAAAACCGCGCTCGAACACCACCGCGCCGAGACCATCTAGCCCGCACACGCGACAAATTGAGTGGGCGGCAATACTCCATGAGATCCCGTCATTTGCGACAGTTCGTCGCTATCGCGGAGGAGCGGGGATTCACCCGTGCGTGCTCCACGGACCGACAAATGCCAACGGTATGCCACGGCGCACGGTGTTTTCGTCGGCCAGTTATCGCCCGCGGAGATGTATCCCATCTCCACGGGATCGGGTCCTATCGGAATCCAGCACAATTCGCAGTCGTTGAGAGCATTGAGCCGACGAATCCCAAGCGATTAAGCCGTAGCTCGGGACGTTCTCCCTCCGATAGGCCCGGCCAGCTAAATCTATTGTTTATCTGCCGTCAGGCTTTGCCGCAACGACCTCGCCGTTCAATTCCCGTCGAGCGGCATCGAGATCCCCGTCGGTCAGATGCTCCTTGATCCGATCGGTCGGCCGGACGTCCGGGGCGTTTCCCCTTGATGTTCAAGGTTGTGTATGTGATAGCGAAGTCGGATTTCGGACCGGCTGTGCTGCGTGTAGCTCGTTCTCAGGACTTGTGATCAGGCGGTGAGTTTGTAGTCGTCGTCGGAATGGTTGCGTTTACGGTAATTGAACGCCGCGGTTAACAGCGGATTTTATTCCGGTTGTCGTTGAATCGGACTTCACTGTGCTTGAAGAGCACTGGAACCGCTTTGTCGCAGCTTGGTCGGGTCTCTATTGTTCGCACCGAACAAAGATGTCCGCGCGGTCTGGACAGATTCGTTGCCGGGAGCGCGCGATGTGTCCGGACACCACCGAATTCGCGATTCAACTCGACGAAGAAAGTTGATAATGAGATTCAGCGTTTCAGCTGTCCGTAGACGTCGATCCCGGGCCATGGCCGCGGTGCTCGGCGTCGTAATCGTCGTCGGTTCGGCGGTGGCGAGCCCGCAGGCCGCCGCCGAACCGACGCCCGATGGCCTCGATGCCGCGATCGAGGCGACATTGTCGGACAAGATCGGCGCCGATAAGAAGAAGACCCCCATCATCGATCGCATGCGACGCAACGGCGACTGGGTGTTCGGTAGCGCGACCATCCCGGGGGACGAACAGAATGATCCGGAACCCAGGCTGTACGTCGCCGAATTGGGTGACCGGAGTTGGAAGGTCGCGCTGGAGGGCTCGCCGGAGTTCGCCGGTTTGATCCGGCAGGCGCCGGAATCGTTCTTGAGCCGGGGGGAGAAGGAGACGTTCTCGGGAGGGGCCGCCGGAGAGCCCCGCTCGGGTAGCGGTGGGTTCTCGTTGCCGTGGAAGGAAGGGGCCGCCTGGCGGATGGTCGGCGGGCCGCACGGTAACGAAGGCAGTAGCAGGCCGTTCAATTCGATCGATTTCAACGGTGGCGACGAACGGGTGCTGGCTGCGGCCCCGGGGCGCGTCACCTACGGCTGCAATGGTGGCCTGGTCCAAATCAGTCACCCCAATGGCTACAAGACGACGTACTACCACATGACCGACCTGATCAGGGTTCCACCGGGCACCGAGGTCGCTGCGGGCACCTACCTCGGCAAGACGGGCACACAGTTGCCCTGTCGCGGCAGCGCCGTGGGAAACCACGTGCACCTGGCCTTCTGGCAGGGTAACAAAGCGGTGCCGGTCAACGGCATGACCATTGGTGGCTGGACTTTCCGTGAAGGACCCGGCGCTTACGGCGGATACGCCGAGCGCAATGGTAAGCGTGTCGACCGCGGTGGCATGCTCGTCAACTACGGCGGTGGCGGAAACCCGGGGCCTGAACCGAAACCCGGGACGCCGAGCCCCCCGGCCAGCGCCGAGCCGAACAAACCGGTAGGGCCGGGCTCGGGGACCGTTCGCCGGGGGGTCAACCTGCGGACCGAGCCGAGTCTGGATAGCCCAAAGGTCGGCCAGTTACCCGACGGTGAACGCGTGACGATCGTGTGCACCACGCGCGGCGGCCAGGTCAACGGCATCTGGGGTCCGACAACCGTGTGGGACAAGCTCGATACCGGGCGATGGGCCAGCGACGGCTTCATCCACACTGGAACCAATAACCCGGTGGCACCCGAATGCCCTGGGACAGGTCCTGCGAAGCCCGATCCCCAGCCGAGCCCCTCGACCAGCGCCGAGCCGAACAAACCGGCAGGGCCCGCCTCGGGGACCGTTCGCAGGGGGGTCAACCTGCGGACCGAGCCGAGTCTGGATAGCCCAAAGGTCGGCCAGTTACCCGACGGTGAACGCGTGACGATCGTGTGCACGACACGCGGCGGCCAGGTCAACGGCATCTGGGGTCCGACAACCGTATGGAACAAGCTCGACACCGGGCGATGGGCCAGCGACGGCTTCATCCACACCGGAACCAATAACCCGGTGGCACCCGAATGCCCCGCGGGGGATCGCGGGCCGACCGCTCCGACGACACCGGTCCAGCCCACGCCCGCCCCCGGCCCGGCCCCAGCACCGAACCCGGCCCCGAGGCCGAACCCGAATCCGGCCGATGGCCAAACCGCTTGGGAGCAAAAGGTATTCGAAATCACCAACGCCGAACGCGCCAAAGCCGGCTGTAAACCGCTGCGCATAGACGAGCGACTGACCCGCGCCGCACGCCTGCACAACAAGGACATGCGGGACCGGCGCTTCTTCTCCCACAACAGTCCCGACGGCCGCGGCCCCGGTGATCGGGCAAAGGCGCAGGGATACACCGGTGGTGTCGGGGAGAACATCGCCCAGGGCTACCGCTCGCCCGAGGACACCATGCGCGGCTGGATGACGAGTAGCGGCCACCGGGCGAACATCCTCAACTGCTCCTATCAAACGATCGGAGTCGGCGCCTTGGACAACGGCAGATCCGGCCAGGGCCCGTTGTGGACACAGGTCTTCGGCATGCGCTGATCGCCTGACCTCAGACGTTCGCTCATTTCCGGCACGAAGTGCCGGAAATGAGCGAACGTGCTCTGGACCGGAATCAACGACTACGGGACGGTGGCCGGGGTGAGGCAGCTGGCGGGTGGGTCGACGAGGATGCAGAGGGCGGGGCCGCGGGTCGGACGATAGTCGGCGGGGACGCCGTTGCCGGCGATGATGCCGCTGTAGGCGGCGACGGCGTCGGTGGCGCGGCGGGTCAGTGCGGAATCGGTGGGCACGTCGACGGTATAGAGACCGAAACGCGGGCGGTAGCTGCCCCATTCATAGTTGTCGGTGATGCTCCAGTAGTTGTAGCCGATGACGTTCATCCCGTCGGCGGTGGCGCGCTGGATCCAGTAGACGATGTCACGCAGGTGGTCGGCGCGGGTGTAGCCGTCCGGGCGGGGCAGGCCGTTATCGGTGGGCATGCCGTTTTCGACGATGTAGAGCGGCTTGCCGGGGAACAGGCGCGAATACCGTTGCAGCGCATAGTAAATGCCCTCGGTGTGCAGCGGCAGGTCCCATATCTGGGATGATCCGCCCGCCGATCCCGACAACAGGATGGCGGGCAGCGCGATCGCCTTCCATGGTTCGAATCCGAAGTAGTAGTCGATACCGATGTAGTCGAGTTTCGCGCCGATCCTGGCCAGGGTCGGGCCGTTGACCTGATCGTCGTTACCGGCGACGTAGCCGAAATTGCTGGTCACCCACGCGTCGGGGCGCACTTGGTGAATGTAGTCATAGATTTGGTTGTGTGCCTCGGCGACCCGGTCCAGCATCACCGCCGCGTCGGTGCCACGGTAGCGGGCCTCCATCGTGATGTAGGCGACCGGTTCGTTGATGGTGACCCACAACGGGTTTCGCGACGCGTAACGATCGACGACCTTACGCATATCGGCCAGCCAGTTCCCCACCATGGCTGGGTCGGCCCACCCACCTCGGTCGTATGCCCATCCCGGATACACCCAGTGATCGAGCGTGATCATCGGCCGCATGCCCGACGCGGCGATCTTGGCGATCACCCCGTCGTAGAACCGGAATCCGGCTTCGTCCCACTCCCCGCTGTTGTTGGGCTGCAGCCGGGACCATTCGACACCGATCCGATAAACCTTGGCCCCGAGCGCGGCCGCCAGGTCGATATCGGCGCCGTACCGATCAAAGAAATCGACCGAGTCGCCGTACCGGTCCATCTCGGGGTGGGCGTCGATATAACGCCGCCAATTGCTGTCGCGCACATGACCTTCGGACTGAAACCCCGACTCCGCCACACCCCACAGAAAACCCGGCCCCAATCCAGGAACCCCACCCGCCGAAGCAGGCGCGGCGACCCACATCCCCGACACCAGCAGCACCGCCACCGCCGCACCGGCGGCCACGGTGCGACAGGCCCAACAGCGCAGCAACCCCGAACGCCGTAGGGCGCGCTCCAGGCAAACATCGACGCGGCCGATCGATGCGATGGTGGTGGTCGTCGGAATCACCCGGCTTTCCATTCATGTCGTACCGATGTCCGGCGGCACGGTTATGCCGAATCACCATCTGTATCCGCTCTGGAGCCCACAATGAACGACGCACAGCATACGTACAGCAACAGAAATCTGCGCAGAAACACCCGCGAATACGCCGAAGATCTTCCCCGATGAGTTGAGCCAGCAACGATTCTGTCCCGCCGTTCGCCCACAAAAGCGGTGCTCCCGGCTGGATGGGCAGCCGAGAGCACCGCGCCGATATCTACTTCTCGACGAAGCTCGCCATCAGCTCGTCGTATTGTTCCTTGGTCATCTCGTCCAGCCCGGCGGATTGGTCTACTCGGGACGAACCGAGTCCGATGGACCCACCGTCGTAGACCAACCGATCCCAGTCGGAGCTGGCCGACAGACTACCGATTTCCTCCGGTTCGCCGGCCGTCCGGTCCGGGTTCCTGTATCGATTGATATCCGCCCGCACGGGCGTGCGTGCGAATTCACCGTCACAGTTCCAATCGATCGGCTCGTTCGCCGGTACCTGGGTGACCCAGGTCAGGCGCCCATTCCGGACCGGACAGGTGTAGGAGGTACCCCAGCCCGCCGCACCCTCACCGAGGCCGGTCATCTCGTCCAACGCGCCTTCGTCCAGCGTCGGCAGATTAACGTTGGAGTACCCGAAGTACGGGCTATCGTCCTGCCGGGGCACTCCTCGCATTTGGAAGAAATAGTTCATCACGCTCAGGAAATTCGGTTTGAAGTGGGTGTGGTCGCCACCGCCGTGTGTCAGCCCGAGGTTGTGACCCAATTCGTGAACGAACGTGCCGACCTGCATATCGTCGTTGACCCGCCACCCGCACGACGGACCCATCGTGACGATGAAGGTGTCCGCGGGTATGCCCAGCGATATTCCGCTGCTGCACCTGCCGTTGTAGCGGTCCGCCCAGATCATGTAGTGGAAAACCTGGGCGCGATTGCCGTTGAAATTCGCCTGTTTGATCTCGCCGACCTCGGTGTCCACCGGTGACAGATTGTTGTCGTCGGGGACAAGATTCCCGCCGCCCAGTCGGTACCGGTCGCCTCTCTCGTCCCCCGCATCCAGATGCAGGGTGATTCCCGTGCTTCCGTCCGGGTTGGTTACCGGTGCGTCGGCGAATACAGCGACGATGCGATCGAGAACCGCGGTCGAGGGCAACCGGCCGGTCATATAGTCCATCTCGACGAAGATGTCCTTGCGGTTCGGATTCGCACCCATCGCAGGCAGGTCGATATCGATCCCGCCGTCACCGTCGGCGTCGTAACCGCGCGTCTCCCATTCGTCGGGCAGCCCGTCGCCGTCGGTATCGACCAGTGCGGCAGGCGGCTGCGCGACGGCCGTGACCGGAGCGACGACACCCGCCGCGAACAGCAGGGCAAGGCATGCGATGAACGTCGTTCTGCGAACCGACATTCCCGACCTCCTTCGATAGCACAGGCGAAGTCACAGACTTCGCATAACAGATGGACAGGAATTGAGAAAGAATTCGGCAGCACCGCGGTTCCTCTTGCTGCGGCAGGATGGCACCAGTCGTTTACCGACCGAGACTTCCAGGGAACACGTGGTGATCGTCAGGTCGTTTCGGTTGCATCAACCAGGCATCGAAGAAATCGGTGAGGTTCATACCGGATCGCCTTCTCGAATCCCGGCAGCGCGGCATTGCCGAATGTGTTCGTTCTCGTGTGCGTCGCCGTTCCTGATGCGCCTTATCGGAATAATCGAATCGGACGCCGGTGTCACAAGTGCGATCGTCGAATCGGGCGAAACTTCGCAATGCGAGCTCGAACAACATGAGAGTATGTCCGAAATGTCCATTTGTCAAAATTTGATCCAGAGGATAGGAAATGTTTCATCCGCGTTAGATTGGCGTTGCATCCACGCTAGAACTTGACCACCGTTACGGCGTTCCAGCAGCCGACCGTGGACGTCATTCCTGACGTGCCGCAAAACAAGGGCGGCGACTCCGAAGTTTGGGCGCTCTGCACAAACTTATGGCCTCGCTACCAGCCACCGTAAACGTTCGCGCCTCGAAACAATGCCGTCGCTGAAAGGACTTCGGAAATCGCCGAGGGCGACTTCGGACGGCGACAGCGAACCGTCTGTGAACCGCTGGCGACGGCGGTTTGCCGGACAACTAAATACGGCCGCGGTCGGAGGACGCCGATCGGAGGGACAGCCTGCCGAGGGCCATCGTTTGCAGTCAGGGGATTCCATGCCTGAGCCCAAGGGCCACCGTTCTCGGTCGAACATGCAAATACACCGAAGGCCGAGGCGCCCGGGACGTGATTACCGCGGATCCGTACGTCCTGGGATGGACCGCATCGGCGTTGCAGTGCACAGCGTTTCGCCGGAACAGGGAGCCCTGAATATAGTCCTCCGGGCTCCCTGTTGTCACTGCATCGGGCGGCGTACTGTCAGATTATGTTGTGACAGTTTCTCCTACCCCTTATCTACTTGGGCACAGTTGGGTCGACCGGCTTCAGCGAGGGGTTCATTGAGGGCAGGGTCGCGTCTGATCAATTATCATTGAAGGAGTTTCCGTAGACGTCTCCCACAAATTTGATCACGAAGACCTTCGGCTTGTCCAAATCAATAACTAACCGCTACTCGAGGCGCGCCGTTCCCTCCGGACAATATTTCACCGGACCGCGGAACCCGGAAGTACGGTCCTACGGGCTCCCAGTTGTCACCGCATCGGGAGGCGTACCGTCGGTCACGATAAACTCGGTTACCTGCGATATCCGAGAAAGGTAATTGATGGATAATCCGAAGTCTCAAGAAGGAACTTATTCTCGTATCCAATATCTCCATATGTGGTGAAGTTTTTGGTATCGTGCTCGGCATCGAAAATATCCGTATCATTGTACTGAATCTTCAGATTATCCCATTTGTTCTTGAATATTTTCCAGTTACCGAACTTCAGTTCCTTTTCGAGCCCAAGGACTCCGTATACGGTGAACCAGCCATCCGTGTGACTGATATCGACCACGTTCATATCCTTGGTACCCTTGTGCACTATCCTGAAGTGCTGCGATGACGAGTCCTTGAACAGGCACCATTCGCCGAACTGAAGCTCGCGCTGAGCGACGATATCCTGTTCAGCTTCGAATACTCCGTATACGGTGAACCAGCCATCCGTGTGATTGATATCGACCACGTTCATATCCTTGGTATCCCCGGTACCCTCGCGCACTATCCTGAAGTGCTTCGATGACGGGTCCTTGAACAGTTGCCAGTCGTCGAACTGCAACTGCCCGCCGGTGGTGATATTTTTTTCGGCTGCGAGATCTCCGTATACGGTGAACTTCTTGGTGACAGCCTCGGCATCGAAAATATCGGTACCGCCGTACTGGATCTTCAGGCTGTCCCATTTGTTCTTGAATATTTTCCAGTCGCCGAACTTGAGCGCTCCTGTAGTAATTGTCACATCACCGCCGACGGTATTCGTCCTCACGTCCCAGTTGAAATTGTTGTCCAGGCCGGAGAAGTGTGAGTTACCGTCGACATCCAATGTGCCGCGAACTATGAGGTTTCCGAGTTCGAGGTCGGGTTTGCTGACGGGGACGGTTTGGGTGAGGTAGTGGTTGACGGCGTGTCCGCCGGTGGTGAGCGATGCTCGGAGGTAGAACGTGGTGTCGTGGTTCAGCGCCGGAGAGGTCCAGCTGCGTAGGTTTGTGACGTCGACTGGGGGGTTGTCGTCGTAGAGCAGGCTGTAGCCGACGCCTTGGGAGCCGCGCCAGGTGAGGGTGACGTTGCCGCCGTTGCTGATGGTGGTGTAGGGGGTTTCGGCTTCGAGGTTGGTGGGGATGAAGTCGCCGAAGGTGAACCGGTATGGGGCTTTGCCTATGAGGATGGTGGTTTTCGCGGGCTTTCGGTTTGCGTCTGTTTTCTCGCTGATGTCGAGTTCGGCGACGCCGACGGTGGTGTTGACCGCGAGTGTGAGGGTGAATGCGTAGCCGGTGTCGGTGATGGTGACGTCGTGGTCTCCGGCGGGAGTGGCGATGATCGCGCCGCTGCTGGAGTCTTTGGTGAGTGCCCAGTCGGCGCTGGGGGCGACGCTGTAGGTGACCTCGTCGAAGTGGTCGGTGAGATCGGCGGCGGCTTTGCCGACCGGCAGGGTGAATCGGAGTTCGGAGACGGTGACCGGCGTGGTCGGGTCGGGGTTGGACACCAGGATGGTGACGGTGGACAGCTCGGGGGTCGTTTTCGGGGCGGAGAATTTCCAGCGTTGGTTGTCGCCCCCGTTGGGCGTATATTGCTCGACGTTGGCGCCGTCATCCTTGCTGGCGCGGGTCACATCCAGCGCCTTACCACTGCCGACGTTGATGAGGGTGAAGCTCTGCCCGTCCGTGGCCTGGACCATCTGCCACTTCTGGTTGTCATTCCCGTAGAACGTCCACTGTTCGACGTTCGCGCCGTCATCCTTGCTGGCGCGGGTCACGTCCAGCGCCTTACCACTGCCGACGTTGACCAGGAAATAGGTGTCGGCCTGCCCGGTCGGGCGCAGTGCCCACCGCTGGGCGTCGGTTCCGTTGGGCGTCCGCTGTTCGACGTTCGCGCCGTCATCCTTGCTACCGCCGGTCACATTCAGTGCCTTGCCGCTGCCCACATTGGTGATCACATAGTCGTTCGGGGCGAGATTGACTTGCAGGGGGGCCGGGTTGGTGACTACGGCGTAGTCGAGCAGACAGATGGTTTTGTCGAGTGTTCGGATGAACATCGGCGTTCCCTTCAGGCTTTGTCGGGGTTGGTGGATGCCGTACGGCGCAGTCGGCCGGTGTGCAGGGCGGGGGGTGTGGTGGGGATGGTGGCGGTGGTGTCCGCGGCAATCAGCGGGGTGCTGATCCAGCCGTCGGTTGTCGGCTCGGCCAGATCCCAGGTGCCCGTTCGGGTTCCAGGACGCGGCACGACCAGGCCCGATGCCGGTTTGCGGTCGGGGCCGGTGCGTACGCCGTCGCTGGCGAGCAGCGGCCCGACCCGGAAGGACACCTGGAGGGCGCGCATGGCGCCGTCCACCTGTTCGGCGGGTAGCCGCAGCGGTGTGGCGGGCAGGATGTCGGTGACGGCGTGCACCGCGGCCCTCGGGTCGATGATCATGGTGACGGCCGCGGGGCCACCGCGCAGGGATAAGGGGAAGCCGGAGCCGATCGGGGTGAGGTAGTCCGGCGCCTGCGCGGGCCGGTGCACCGTGTGCATCGTGGTGTAATCCGTGCCGAAGAAGTAGCCGATCAGCCCGTCGGAGAGCTGCTCAAGCGCGCCGAGCCGGACCTGCCACGGATAGTCGAGGAAGTCCGGGGTGGGCGGGGTCAGGGTCGGGTCGAGTTCGTACTGCCAGTGTTCCCAGCTCGGGTCGAAGGTCGGCGGGCCGTCCAGTTCGAGTTCGAGCCGTGCGCGGACCAGGGCCAAGGGGCGGCCGGCCAGGACGGTCATGGTGGTGTCGTCCCAGTTGCCGAGGGGGTTGACGGTCCACAGTGTCTCGTCGATGGCGGTGAGGGTGCCGGTGAAGGCGTCCGCGCCGGCGGCCACGAGCCCGGTGAGAACGTCGGCCAGGTGGGGCAGGTCGCCGCGCAGGCTGTCGAGGGTGGGGTAGGCGGAGTTCGGCGCTGGATCCCAGGTCGGTGTCGGCTGGCCGGACGTGTCGACCGTCAGGCGCAGTTCACCCAGCGCGGCGCCGGTCGGGCCGTAGCAGGCCAGGCTGTTGTCGAGGTGGTCGGGCAGCAGCCAAGCGCAGACCGGATCGGCACCGGTGCCGAGATCGACCACTGTGCTGTCGTCGCGGGCGTCGAGGTAGTCGAAGCGCAAGCGGGCCGGCTGGTGCAGACGCGGGGGAGCTCGACGAATCGCTTCGGTTCCAGGTCTTCTACCGTGATCTTCGGCCGCAGGTCCTCGGGCAGGACGAGTTCGCGCTGGACGTAGTTGTCGGAGTTGATCGGGTTGATCGCCTGCCCGAAACGGTCCACCACCGCGAGTTCGATGAAGCTGAACTGTCCCGCGCGGACTTGGGGGAAGGTTGATTTCGGCCAGCTGCGCTTGGGTGTGGTCCCGAGGATCGGGACATGTTGGAATTTTCCGCCGATCAGGTCGACCACGGTTTTCTGGTCGGGTTGGATGCTGGCGGGATTGACGTTGGGTGCGGGGTCGCGGCGGGCGATGCGCTGGTCGAGCCCGTCGAGGGCCTGGCTGAGCAGATCCCAGGTGGCGATCTGGTCGGCGAGCGTGGTGAGTTCGGTGCGGGTGGCGGGGTCGGCGTCGGGGTGGGTGTCGATGTAGTGGCGCAGCCTTGAGGCCAGGTTGAAGGTGGCGTGCGGGGTGAGGTAGATGCGCCCGGTGTAGACCTCGTAGTCGTCGGGGGCGCCGGTGCCGTTCCAGTCGTAGTAGGCGCCGTCGAAATCCCAGTGTCGCTGACCGTCGCTCTGGTACGGGATCGGGTAGTAGCGCAGCTGGTAGATCAGGTACAGCGGTGACCACGGCTGCCGCCATGCGACCGCGCCGTAGGCCGGTAGCGTGCCGATCACCTTGGCGGCCGGGTCGGCGGTCGCGCCCGCGAGGGTCCCGGCGAGCTGGGCTTGGTCCAGGAGCCAGAACTCGTTGAACAGCCCGTTCCCATCGAAGCCGTTCGGAAGGGCATTCTGCGGGGGGCGGGGTACGGAGTCCGGGGGTGCGACGATGCCGTGCCCCAGGTCGATTCCGCTGACCAGGTCGTTGTTCCCGCGGCACGGCAGTGGAGCGGAAAGGTCCGGCGCCGGTGGGGTTTTCACGCCGTTGAGCAGCACGACCGGGTCGTTGGCCTGGTAGAACTCCGGCAGCGGTACCCGGCGCAGTGCCAGCCCGGCTGGCAGGCCGTGGTCGGCGGCGTAACCGGCCGCGGCGGTGGCCAGCTCGTCCGGGGTCGCGCCCCACGGGATCCGGTGGGGGTGCTGGCCGCGGGTATCGCGGCGGGCGACGAGATCGGCGACGAGCTGGCGGATCCGCTGAGCGAGGGTGCCGTCGGTGTCAGGGTCGAGTTGGGTGTCGAAGTCGTCGGGGTCGAGTAGATCCTCGGGAATGTCGTCGCGCTGGTCGATCCACCACAGGCAGTACAGTCGCCACCGCATATCCGCCAATTGGCGGACCAGGTCGTCGTGCGCGGCTTGGTCGGTGATCAGGGTGGTCAGCCAGTCCGGAACGGGTGCCGGGGTCTGCGCGGCGGTCTGGGTGGTGGCGGTGATCTCCCAGGTGTATCCGCCGTTGGAGGGGCCGAACCAAGCCCGGTGGACGGCCTGATCAATAGCCTCCGCACCGTCCTGCCCGGTGTCGAGCAGGCCGTATTGGATGGCGTCGAGCAGGCTCGCGGCCTCGGTGTCACCGGTTTTCATTTCGATGAGAGCGGTCAGGGCGTCGATGGAACTGTTGCCGACGGCCACCTCGATGCCCGTGTCCGAGGTGGGGCGGTCGGAGTCAGGGACGGCGCCGGCGCGATCCCAGGCGACGCCGAGCGCGGTGCCCGCATACAGTGACCGGGTTGGCGAGCCCTGTCCTGATGCGACCGGAACCCAGCCGAGCGTGGCCGGGTCGGCGCCGTCGGCGAGCGGGTCGGCGCCGGTCGCGGAGTACCAGCCGATCACCTGGTAACTGAGCGTGTCGGAATCGGCCACATCGTCGAGTGGGTCGTGCAGGGAGAAGACGTTCTCGTTGTAGGGCTGGTAGGCGGTGAAAGTGAGCAATCCGGCGCCGGCGGCGGTAAGGAATAGATCGCGGGGCGCGCCTTCACTCCACGAGGCGGCGGGGACTTTCCGGCCGATGTGGACGCTGGAGCGGCTTTGCTTGTACGGGTTCAGGAATGCGGAGGTGCCTTCCTGAGAGTCGTCGGTGACGAAGTCGCTTTCCACGACCCAGGCGGTGGCGGTTCTGCTGTTCTGGGGGCCGGAGTAGCGCAGTACCAGCCACCGGTTCGGGACCAGGGGGAAGGTTGTTTTCCCACTGGCCGGGTCGTGCTGCCCGCGCCGCAAAGCGTGCGGGAGCTGCCACTGCAGGTACACGCCGTCCGCTGCGGGGTCGGTCATGTCCTCGTTGTTGGTGAAGGGTTCGGGTTCGGGGCTGAGGTTGTCGTCGAGCGACCGGAAGTTCGCGCGCCAGCGCTGGAATGGGACGGTCTCGCGGACACGGTCGTTGACGACCAGCACCTCGAGTTCCATGGGAACGATCAGAGAGTTCATGGAGCGGTGTCCTTAGGAGCGGCGGAAGGTGATCTGCTGGGTGGCCTTGACCAGCTGGATGGCCAGCCCGGCCGCGGTGATCCCGTCGGTGGGCAGATGTCCGGACAAGGTCTCGCTGAGCGCACCGACCAGCGCGCCGGTGTCCAGGACGCGGGTATCGGCCGACCGGAAATACTTCGTGACATCGGACAGGGTCACCCCGGGCAACGGTGTGCCGGGCGCACCGGTGAGGTCGCGGCCCTGGATGATCTCACCGTCCTCGTAACCGAGATGCATGCCCTGCGGCGGCTCGGTGAGCACCAGTTCATCGATGATGCCCTCGAAGAGGAACATCAGAACATCGCCGGCCAACGCGTCGGCCCGCAACGCGGTCGTCGGCCCTCCGCCCGCGGTGACCGTCATCCGCAGCGCCGGCCAGGCCGCGACCAACTGCGACCGCACGAGGAAACCGGACATCGATGCGGGGATGTCGTCGAGCACGTCGTGCAGCAATGTGGTCAGGTCGGCATCGAGGCTGGTGGCGACGCCGATGCTCAGCGCGCCGTCGATCAGGGCCGTCTGCCACGCCCGGTCGACGTAGAAGAATCGCAGGCTTTCCGACGGCAGCAGCCGCCCGTGCGGCACGAGATGGTCGAACGGGACCGGGTAGAGCATCGCCAACCGGCCCAACCATGCCCGCACCGGCGCGGCCTCGGCTGCGGTGGCCTGCCGCAGCGCTGTCCGCACCGCCGGATCGGCGAGGTGCGCGCGCAGCACACCGACCGGCGTGCGCGTGTCGGGGGCCGCGACCCCGGCTGCCGCGCGTCCGTCGACACGCCGCGGAGCGTTCAGTGCGCCGGTGAGGCGGGCACCTAGACCGCCGGAGACCAGGTGGTCGAAGCGGCGGCTCGCGGCTTTCGGATGCAGCGCGACATGCGGGTCGGTGGTGTGCCAGGCGCGGGATCGCCCTGCGCGCCCCCGACGGGTGTCCGTCAGTCGGGCGGTGAGCCGACCGACGCTCCGGCGCCACTGCATCAGCGCGGGGGCGAAACCACTGTCCGCGAGCGCCAGAGTCCGGCCCAGGGTCCACGCCGCCGCGTAGCTGGAATCGAACACACCCTGCTCGGGCAGGTAGATCAGGCGGGCGTCGGCGGTGGTGCCGTGCTCCACCGCGCCGGGCAGCGGCTGCGGCGGTACCGGGCACAGCGGGCCGCGATACCAGCTCAGGGTCTGTTCACCGGAGGACACCCGGTAGTTCAATGGCACATAACCGCTGGACAAACGGTCACGAACCGGGCCGGTGGTCGCCGCCGGGGGAATCCGCAGCGACAGGTTCGCCGGATCGGTGACGCCCGGCGCAGCCAACCCGCGGACCAGCGTGCCGAAATGCGCTCCCCCATCCGGCAGCGACTGGAACGACCAGTTGTACAGCGACACCATCCGCAGCGGTTTGTCCGGGGTGGTGTCGCCTGCCACGTAGGCGCGGAATCCCTCCAGCGACACCAGGTGAGCGACATACTGTCCGCCGCCCACGCTGGGGAACCGGTTGCCGACGACAACCGCGTGCAGTTCCGGATCATCGGTGGGATCGGCGGCCGCCAGGTGACCGGCGCGCCCGCCCGATCGGGTGGCCTGCACCGACGGTTGTGTCTCCTCGCCCTTGCGGACGTGCGCTAGCCAGTGCAGTTCGGACAGACGCGGAACGACCTTGGTGAACACGTCAGCAGGCACATCGATGCTCCGGCACACCTGCGCGCGGACGTCAGCGGGCACGGTGGCGGGATCGATGTCGGGGACAACCACAGAGTCGGACTTGGTGAGCAGGTCTGCGACGGTGGCGGACCTGGTCACACCGGCGGCTTCGGGATCGCCGGGGAGTTCACCGGCGGCGAACACCAGCACCGCTACCCAGGGCACGCCCTTGTCGCCGGTACCGAGTTCGCGTTCCCAGGGCAGTGGCGCACGGGCCAGCGTGAGGTGCGGCAGCAGTTGGTCGAACGGTCCCGCGGCGCCGGGGGGCGGATAGGCTCCGTGCACCGCGTCCGCCGCCAGGGTGAATTGCGGGGCACGCACGCTGAGGGTGCGTGCCGTGGGGGTGTCGAAGAACCCGCCGGTATCGATACCGTCCACCTGTTGGCGGACACTGATCTCATAGGTGCCCGCCTCTAGTTGCGGGATCAGGCTGTCGTGGAATTGGAAGGCCGTCGCGCTGGACTGCCGGAGAACTTTCGTCATGGTCATGCTCCCGAGGTGGCGACCAGCGGCGCCGCGGCGAGGTCGTGGGTGACCAGGCCGGCGTAACCGGTCATCGAGTCGTTGCTGCTGGGGGCCAGATCGACGGTGGCCAGTACCGTGTAGAGATCGTTGCGGGCACGAGTGGTCTGGTCGGTGGCGATACCCGAGGCGATCGTGGCGACCGAGCCCGTATCGGTCCGCGGTACCGGCCCCGCCGGGGAGGCCGATGCCGACAGGGGAACAGCGCCATCGGGTGTGATCGGATCGAGGTCGAGCACGCCTGCGGCGACGTCGAGCGAATCGGCCAGGTGCGGTGCGGGCACGGTGATCTTCAGTCCGGTCAGCCGATCATCGACCAACCCGGTACCGGACAGGCTCGGCCCGCTGCCGTCGCCCCACAACGACTCGGGAACGTTGCCTGCCACTGCTTCGGCGCTCCATCCGCTCACATCGACGCTCGCGCCGCCGCGGGTGACGGTCACCGTCTGGGTGGAGGTGAGTCCGGTCTTCGCCATCGGACGGATGTTCACACCGTCGTCGCGGGTGGCCACCGTGCGATCGCCGAACACAACATGGGAGGCGGGGAACGCGGTCGCGGTGGTGAAGCTGAATCCGTGGGTGGATACAACCCATGGAGCGGGTCCTTGGGTGTCCCGCACCAGATCGGTGCTCTCCTGCTCCGGCTCCAAACCCTTGACCGGGCGAATCTGGTTGATCTCCGTACTCGGGGAAGCTGGGTGCGGAACTGGTCCCACGATACGGACGGTCGATCACCGGGCTTGTCGGCACCGAAGCCGATGGTGAACGAGACGAACCACAGATGCACCGTCGCCTGCCCGCCAACCGGTGGACCCCACAGATCCAGATCCACCCCCAGCTCCGCGCTCAGCGTCGCGTGCACGAACCATACGTCGATCGTCAACGACACGCCGATCGAGACGCCGATATCGACAAGGAACCAGAACGGATCCCACTCCACCAGCGCATCCAGATGCGCGGTGAGCCACGCCTTGAGCGCACCGTCGTGGAAGGTCAGCGCCAGCGCGCCACCGGCCATGGCCGCATGCGGCGTCAGCGCGAAGTACGCCTCGCCGCGCATATTCACCTCGTTGCTGATGCCCCAGGTGTAGCCGACGCGCGGCACGACCGGATAGTGGTCGGGCACGGTGAACGCGGGGTGATAGCCGCCGAGGCTGATCACGAACTCACCCTGGTGCGGCCCGCCGACCCACACATTGGCGGCCAGCCCGCCGGTCAGCGCACAGGCAGGGGCCATCAGGTAGGAGTTCGGTGTCAGCTGGGCAGTCAGTGCCAGCAGTCCCTCAGATTGCCGGTACAGGGCTTCGGTCGCCACCTGCACCTTCGCCCATGGCGCCTCGCCGTCGGGACGGTCCTGCGGGAACTCCGCCGTAGTGAGGCCCAGCAGCGCGATCACCAGATCATTACCGAACTCGACCAAGGCCAGAGCGGTGGTCTCGAACATCTCGAACGTGGTGAATCGCAGACCGATCGCCAGCCAGTTCTCCCCCGATGCGGGTTTGACCCAGGCGTGGTCGCCTGCGGCCAGTACCTCGAGCACATGCAGCGGACCGGTCCCCTGGCCCCCTACCACATCCGGATTATCCAAGCCGGCGACCAGCGGGAACTTATAGACCTCGGCGACCTCCGGCACCCGGACCGCGCTGTTGTAGCCACCGCCCAGATACGCTCCCTTGACCCGGAACGGCGGAGGTCCGAATCCGCCCTCCTTGTCGGCAGCTCCCACACTGCCGAATAGGAAGACCGACGGTAGACCGTTCGTCAATTGGGCATATCCGCCCGCGATACCGACCGCGACAGCCGGAGTGGTGAGCATGCCCAGCCCCTCCAGCCGGAAAACATACTCATCGGTTGGCTCCTCGTAGATCGCCGCGCCGATCAGCTCGATCGGGCCGCGATCCAGTTCGAAGCCGATCCCGCCCATCGCGAAACTGAATTTCTGATGCGCCCCGATGGGCACTCCGATATGGAACTTGATGTCGACCACCAGGCCCTTGACGTTGGCCTGGAGGCTGACCTTGATCAACGGCTTGCCGTCTTCGAAACCGGGCTCGATGTACTTCAGCCGGATCGGGCCGCTGCCCGAGGTCGACGCCGCCTTCTCGACGACACCGTCGCCGTGGGCAATCGAGGTGGACACCTGTTCGTCCGGGGGCGACCAGCTGCCCTTGGACTTGCCTGCCAGCCATGTCACCAACATCGGCAGATCCTGACCACCGAGTTGGTAATCGAAGCCGAGACTGACCCCCTTTTTCAGGCCATCCGCCGGAAAGACCGGAACATCGTGCCCGGCCTCCCGCAGCCGGGTATTCCACGGCACCACGTCGTCCATCGACAACGATTTGGTGGTGAACATCAGCGTAATACCCTTGCCCACCATCATGTTCTCGGCGGGAATCAAGCCCGACAGCACCGGAACGGCGCTGGTGTCGAAGTTGAACAGCACCTCGACGACCCCGAAGTAGGTGCGCTTGCCGCCCGTCTCCTTCGAGGAGGCCAGCACCCAACGCACCTTGTCCACGACGGGAACGTCGGTGAGATCCACATCGCCGGACACCACATAGGGCTTGCCCGCCGAACGGTAATGCTTGTACCAGACATGCTTCGTCGCGTAGCCGACCGCGTCCTTGATCGACGGGAAACCCAGGGCTTCCGCGACATCGCTCAGCAGCAGGTCGGCCTCATCGACAACACCGTCGATGGCCTGACTGATATCGTCGCCCAACTGTGTACGAAGGTCGATCGGCGGTGCCGACCCACTCGACACACCATCCGCCGCCGTCTCGCCCGCGCTGTATACCAATGCCGCGCCCACATCGTCCAGAACCACGCGCGGCGTATGGAATCCATCCTCGGCCAGCTCACCGTAGTCGGCGTCGACGGTCCGCGTCCGCACATGCCAGTCAGCCAACGCGATCTCCACGGCGAACGAGGCCAGCGCCTGCCCCGACGCGATGAATTTCGCATCGACCGCCAGCATCGACGAGCCGCCCAGCGTTGTCGTCCCGGAGACGGTCAAACCAGCCACATCGGAACGCGCATTCGTGATGATCAGCGTGCTGTCGGGAAGGTGCGCATCGAACACCGTCGACGCGTTCGGCAACCCCAACTCCGCACCGGTGATACTGACGGTCTTGCCATCACCCTCGCGTAATTTATCTCGCAGCTGCTCAACAGTCATGGCCATCGAAAAATTTGTCCTCACTTTGCGGGCGGATGAACGGTTGACGAACTCGCAGGGTCACATTCGAAACTCTTGATCACGAATAGAAGGAGAAACACCCCGGGCAACCGAAACCTGTTGCACAATTTCTGCCCAACCCCTTTCGAATCGATATAAACAGGCACGAATAGCACCGGATTTCGGTAGATACGGATCGGACCACGATCTTCGCGGCTCGGGCTCTGGAAACTCTGGCCGCGCAACAGAATCCGCCGGACATGGCCGAGTAGCCAATTACAGCGGAAATAAAATGCCGGTGAGCATATCTCGAGCAGGAATGGCCAGTAGTCGCGACGCGAGACACGGTCTAACACATGACCTCGACCGCCAGCGCACTGCCACCTCAGTTATCGGCGATCGCGGCGTTGACGAATTCGAGCAGTTGCCGTGGGGTGGTCATTTCGATCAGTTTTTCTTCGGGTAGCGCTACGTTGTACCGCTGCTCGACGCGAGCTGCCGCCTCGATCAGCGCGAGGGAGTCGTAGCCCAGATCTTCGAACTGATAATCTACGAAATCATTCTCGTGAACGTCGATCTCGGGATTTCCAGCGCTCGCGATCAGGATTTGGAACAGGTCCTCGCCGGTGACCGTACTCATTTCAGTTGTTCTCCTGCCTACCGCCTGTCCGCAAGAGCGCGGATGACAAGTGCCGAATTGAATCCCCGTTTCCCTCTGGCCAGCACCAGCGCACACGCCACCGGTCGGGCCAGGGGTTGCCCTAGTACCACATCGACCGGGTAGGTATCCGGTACTTTCGTGGTGCCCGCGATCGCGGGAATAACGTTGTCCCGCACGGCCAGCAGTGCCGCGACGACGTCGAGCGGTCCGCCGCCCGCGTAGAGCCGACCGGTCAGCGCTTTCGGTGTTGTCACCGGCACTCCCGCTGATCCGAACAGCGCACCTATCGCCTCGGCCTCGTCCCTGTCCAGTTCCGGCACGCCCGCCGCGTCCGCGAAGACGACGTCGACTTCCTGTGGGCGGACTCCGGCGTCGGCCAAGGCAAGTTCGGCTGCTCGCCCCAATCCTGGTACTCGTCCCGACCCTGGTTTCGGATCGAATGTCGCGGCGTAGCCCGCGATCTCGCCGTAGCCGCGGACTCCGCGTGCGTGTGCCGAGTCGGCCCGCTCCATGACCAGGATCGCACCGCCTTCACCTGGCACGTATCCCCGCGCATCCCGGTCGAAGGGCAGGTAGGCATCCAGTGGGTCATCGGCGTGGCTCAGTCGTCCACTGGCAATGTGGGAAACCCAGCCCCAAGGATCGAGCGAGGAATCCACCCCGCCGGTGACCACCAGTGGTGTGCCGCGCCGGGCAGCGCGGCGCGCGTGCCCCAACGCATCGAGTCCACCCGCCTGCTCCCCGACCAGGACGGCGCCCGGCCCGCGCAGCCCATGCCGGATCGAGATCTGGCCGGTATTGACCGCATAGAACCACGCGAACGACTCGTAGACGCTGACCGACCGCGGACCTTCGGTCCACAACTTCTTGAACTCCCGATGAGTGAACTCGAAGCCACCGGTGGCGTTGGAGGTGATGACGCCCATGTCGTAGTCGCGCAGCGTGGCGGGATCGACTCCTGCGTCTGCCAACGCCATCGTCGCGGCCGCCAGCGCGAATCGAGTCGAGATGTCCGTCTGCGCGAGCAGGCGCTGTGGCATGAATTCTTCCGCGTCGAAGTCGAGCACCTGCCCGGCGAGCTGAGCAGGATATGGCGACGGGTCGAACCGGGTCAACCTGCCGATCCCGCTTCTTTTCCCGAGCGTCGAGGCCCAAAAATCCTTGCTGCCGAGACCATTCGGCGCGACGACTCCGACTCCGGTCACGACGACCGGGGATCTCATGCGGCGACCTTACGTAATACCATTGCGCTCTGAAATCCGCCGAAGCCGCTGCCTACGGTGAGAACCGTGTCCACCTTCTGTTCACGCGCGACCAACGGCACGTAATCGAGATCGCACTCCGGATCCTTCTCGTGCAGATTCGCAGTGGGCGGAACCACATTGCTCTCCATCGCCAACAAGCACGCGGCGATCTCGATCGAGCCGATCGCGCCCAGCGAGTGTCCGACCATAGACTTGATAGAGCTGATCGGCACCCGGTAGGCGTGCTCGCCCAGGCTGCGCTTGAAGGCTGCCGTCTCATGACGATCGTTCTGCTTGGTTCCGGAACCGTGTGCGTTAACGTAATCCACTGCGGAGCAATCGATCTCGGACTCCTGGACCGCGACTCGGATGGCCTCTGCCAGCTCCCGACCATCTTTCTTCAATCCGGTCATGTGGTAGGCGTTCAGGCGAGTCGCGTATCCGGTTATCTCACCGTAGATGTGGGCGCCTCGGCGACGCGCATGTTCGAGTTCCTCGACGACGAATATCGCGGCGCCCTCCGCGAGGACAAAACCGTTGCGGGAGCGGTCGAACGGGCGGGATGCGCTCTCCGCCTCCTCGTTTCGGGGCGTCGTCGCCCTGATGGCATCGAAGCAGGCCATGACGATCGGCGAAATCGGAGTGTCGGTCGCACCGGCCATCATGATGTCGGCGGTACCCTCGCGGATGAGATCACGTGCGTATCCGACAGCATCCAGACCCGACGTGCACCCATCCGAAACCATGGTCACCGGACCCTCCGCACCCACCGCCCAGGCAACTTCGGCTGCTATCGCGCCCGGAGTCAAATAGTCGAACATGTGCGGCGAAAGATAGTCGGCGTCAACCATCCAATCCCTCCCGCTGTCCGACAACACCAAATACTCGTTCTCCAGACTCGTCGCCGCGGCCACGGCACTGCCGATGCTCACCCCGACCCGATACGGGTCCAGCCGATCCGGTTCCACTCCGCTGTCGGTCAGGGCTTCTCTCGCGCAGACGACGGCAAATTGGGCCGACCGGTCCATGCGGCGAATCTCTCGTGGGGTCAATCCTTCGCCGAGCGGGTCGAATTCACATTCCGCGGCGATTCGCGAACGGAACCGACTCGCGTCGAAGAACGTGACCGGTCCGGTCGCGGTGCGCCCAGCGGAAAGCAAGTCCCAGAAGAGCTTCTTACCCGAACCACCGGGGGCCCGTATGCCGATGCCGGTGATAACAACGCGACGATCCATTCCCTCCTCCTCCATTGAATACTCACTCCGCGCCGTCGACCAGACCGACGACCCGGGACTAGCCGGCGCCGACAATCGAAATCGGGAAACACACCACGGTGAGATCGATGAATCGCGTCACCGAGCAGTCGTTTTCACGGCTACTCGTTTCTCGGCGAATTCCTTCACCGCACCGAGGTCCGCCGCACTGTTGCGTTCGACAGCAGTCTGCAACAGCTCGTCGACTTCTTCGTAGGTGAAGCGGCCATCGACCTTGCCATCGATCGGTTCCCGCGGCTCGAAATCATGGGTGAGGACGAGCTGGGTGCGCGACTCGTCGATCGACAGGGCTCGCCAGTCGCCACCCATGTATCCCATCAGCGGTGCGTTCTCCAGCTGCCGGTAGGAAATTATCCGGCGAGTGACATCGATATCACGCCTGGAGACCCACGATTGGACCTCCCCGTTGACGTCGACGGTCAGCCGGGCGATCTGGTGCTTCGGTGACTCCTCCAGAATCTCCACGGCCCGGGTGGGCGGAAAGATCCGGGCGTATCCCTCGACATCCACGAGTATCTCCCAAACGACCTCGAGCGGAGCGTCGACGGTGACTGTGTGTTCAGTGTGTCGCATTATTCTGATCGCTTTTCTGCAGAAGGATTCAAGGGACATTGCTTCATGGTTGGCATAAATCGCCTAGTAATCGAGTGCGGCCACATGCGGTTGATGAATTCATGGACCTTGGGCCTGCTGTACTACAGCACCGAAGATATGCCTCGGTGAACATGATGCAGAGATATCCTGAGTGAATAGATCAGTCCGGTTCAGCTGCACTTCGTCCAGGAAAATCCCGTCGCATAACGGCCGTTCGCCCCCGAAACTTCGTATCCGGCGGCAATTACATTGCGTGGGAGGTTACAGTCGAAAACCGTTCTGCATCGACCTGACCGGGGTCGACCGCATGCCCTGCCCGTTCCGATTACATGAACTGCGACAACGATCTCGGATGAGATGGATGAGGTTCTTATCCAGCCGACAGCTGTCGGATGCGGTCGCCGGTCCTACAGACTCATATCCGTCGCACACAACGCATTTAGTGCCGAACTCGAGGTCGGCACACCTGAAGCATTACCCCGAGTTACGGCATCCCCGAATATCCCCGGAGCACGCCGAAGCTCCGCCAGTGCAGATATCGATCCGATGCGATAATTGCCAGAGGCGTCCATAATCTCCATCCGTCCGTCCATCCATCACTCCGTGACGGTACCGCGACTTCGGTTATGAACGCCATGTGCGGAAGTACCAAATTCTTCCTACCCGCCGCACAGTGGCAAATGATCTCCGGCGACAGAGCCAGGGTTTTCGCGCCGACGGTTGCCCGGTCGTTGTGAGCCCCTCGACGTCCCTGTCAGCCAGCACTGACCACCCCGCTCCCGCCACGTCAAGTGTCGAGTGACGATTCCGGATCGACCGGCACAGGATGATCAGGACCACCTCCCGACCCAGGGTTCCGCGCTTTCTCATTGCACCCCAACCACTTCCGGCGTGTCGCCGGCTCGGGCCACCGGCCGATCCGCTACCCGGAATGACTCACTGCCTCAACCTCGGTGGATGTCGAGGCCATCGGCCAGCACCGGCCAGGATTTCTTGAAGGCATCCTGCCAATAGCCCCACGAATGTGTTCCGGTCGGCGTGAAGTCGTAGGTCGCGGGTATTCCGAGTTGGTTCAATCGGTTTTGCAGGTTGTGCGTGCACATATTGGTGCTCGCCTCGATGACGCCGCCGAGCAGTATTTGAGTCAGCAGCGCAGCGGGCCCGGGCGTGATCAGGTGCGGATCGTCGATCCGATCGTAGGGTCCGGGGATGCCGGTGCCGGACGAGATGAACAGATTCACGCCGCGCAGCTTGTCCGCGTGCAGATAAGGGTCGTTTTCGGACCACAGCGGGTTGTCATCGGCGCCCCACATGTTGGCGGAATTTCCGCCGCCCCAGATATCGACCGCCATCCGCACTGCTCGCTTTCCCAACGGATCGCTGGTTTGTGCGCAACCGCTGTAAGACGCCACGCTCCGGTAGAGGCCCGGTCGAGCTTCCGCCAATGCGAGCACAGAGGTGCCTGCCATGGATAGACCGGCGATGGCGTTGACTCCGTTGGTGCCCAAGGCGGCATCGATCAGTGGCGGCAGTTCCTCGAGGAAGAAGGTTTTCCACCTGTTGCGACCCAATTTCGGGTCATCCCGGAGCCAGTCGGTGTAGTAGCTCCAGGCGCCACCCACCGGCTGGACCACGTTGACATTCTTATCCGCGAGGAACTCACCGACATCGGTATTGCGTCGCCACGTCGCCAGATCCGTGCCGCCGCCTGCGCCGTTGAGCAAGTACAGCGTTGGGCGCGGAACCGAGGCATCCGCTGGGCGCTGGACCTCGACGGTGATCTGCTTGTCCATCGCGGCGGAATAGATCAGCAGGCCGAGGCTGTTGCCGCTGCGGATGACACCCTCGACGATCTTCGAACCGTCGGCGGTGATCGGTGACCCGAGCAGTTGCCGGGTTGTGATGATCGGATCAGCGGTCGCCACGGCATCGTCGATCGTCAACGATGTCGCGACGGCAACGGTTGCCAAGGCGGCGGCCGCGACTCGCCTGCACGCTCGGAGTCTCATACGAAAGCCTTTTCCTTTCAGACCGCGCACAGGCGGGTGGGTTCGACTGGTCTGGGCAGGACGGCTTCGGTGAGGATGCGCATCAGTTCTTCGACCGTCGGCGTCATTTCCGTGGCGTGCGCCAGGATGCTGCGCTGGAGCGGGGATTCCAATCGAATGGCGGTGACGGCTCGCGACGATTCGCTGAGTGACATCAGCGGGACCAGGGCGACGCCGACTCGGTGCGCCACCAGGTTCAGTGCCGCGGTCACGTCCGGCGCGGTGACCGCGTAGCGGATCCGCACACCCGCCCGGCGTGCCTCACGATCGACGAGGTCGGTGATATCGGAGCTGGGCGCGCATCTGATCCACGGCATCTCGGCGAGTCGGTCCCAGGATCCACGCAGGCGACCCTCCTGGTTCGGCGGGCACGCCACGACCAGCTCCTCGTCACCGATGACGTGGACGAACTTCGCCGACGAACGACGGAGCGGACCGAGCGCCAGATCGACAGCGCCGCTGTCCAGCGCGCTGCTCAATGCCCGCATATCGCAGAACGACCGGATCTCGATAGCGTTCACCCCTCGCCGATGTGGCATTCGCTGGATCAGCGACGGCAACATTTTGTTGGCAAGGGTCGGAGTCGTGCCGACGGTGATCATGCCGTCGGGAAACTGCTCCCCGATGGAAATCGCCTGATCCACCGAATCGAGAATGTTCGAGGCGTGCTTGTAGAATTCTCTGCCGAACTTTGTCAAACCCGATCGTCGCGCCCCCGCACCGAACAGCTTGTGGCCGAGCGAATCCTCGAGCACACCCATCTGCTGTGACATCGCGGACGGGCTGACGCCGAATTTCCTGGCGGCAGCGGACATCGAGCCCAACTGCACGACGCCGACAAAGTATTCGAACTGCCGAAAGGTGACAGCACTCGACCTCACCGGAGCACATTCCATCGGTAGCCCCTCACAATCGGAGCACCGGCCGGAGCCTGGTCCAGGCCGGTGGGAATTGTTGCCGAACCGGAGGCCGCACGGGTCCGGTGCATCGCGAGCCGATCCAAGAGCCCGATCGGGTCCGACAGTGACGGCTTGGACGGACCTAGCGGCAACGGGCTCGGGTATCGACCCGGCTCGGAGCCGAATTCGTTGATGGAGCCGGAACGGATATGACCGTGCGGATCGAGCCGAAGCGAGGTGGCCAGGGAACGCGCCGCCGGTCGGGCATCGGCGGTTACCGATGCGGCGACGGTATTCGCCGTACCGATGGTCGACCCCACACCCACGACGCCGGCGCGGCGCGATTCGGAACCGCCGCCGCTGCCAGGAGCTTTCGTCGGTGTAAACATAGAAATGACCTCGCTGTCGATGTCCTCGTGTGTGCTGACAAAACAAATGAGCTGTTGCGAATTAATCACCTACACTGGGCATAATCGATTGCACAGTTCGAGCGGGGCCCGCGCTGCGCTATGATCCGGTATGACATGGTTGCCGAGTTTGTGAAGTCCACCTCGGCCGTTACCCCGGTAGCGTAGGCCGTGATAGTTCTCGCGTCAATCGGACATACTTCATAAATCACTGTTGCCCAGCTCACCTTCGAGAATGAGCCGACTGAAATGTGCTGTGGCAATGCCAAGGCTTCGGAGTAATCCGGTTAACCGGGCAGCACGCAAAAGTTAACAAATGGCCTCCGGTGACCGCATCTACCATTCTTTGACCGGGTCGGCCACCTCTTCGAAATATCGCATACCAAGAATGTTGAGCCACAACTCAATGCACTTGAATAATGCATGGAACGGCCGGATCGGGCCAGCGCGGGTCGCTACCTGTTCGCATCGGAACACAGCCGCTCCACGCCACCAAGGGCGTACCCGAGGCCGGACGTCCGCACACTTCCAGCCCGCCAGTACCCGTAGCGGGCACCATGCTCCCGAACGCGCGCCTGTCTGCGGCTGCCCACGAACGAGGCAGGTCCAACCTCGACTTCGGTGCTGCCGCGGAGGTCGTCGAGCAGATCGCTAGCAATCATTCAGCTATCGCTCGGTCGATAGCGGCAGAACCTGACACGAACCCTTGGTGCGGCTACTCTCGGCCACCGAGGCCCCCATTCCCCGGATCAAGTCCGGGGCAATCAGGCGACGGCCGCCATCTCATTCGCAACTTATTTCGGCGAATCGCCGGCGGAGAGGTCGCTATGCACCAAAATATCCTGCTTCTCAGCGACGCCGAGAACGGCCTGACAAAGCGAATAGCCCTGGCTTTGCGGCGCGCGGGCCATTCGGTGCGAACCGCCGTCGTGAACGACGGCACGGACATGCACGCCGCCGTTCGAGAGTCGGTGCCGGATCTGATCCTGTGCCCGTATCTGACCAAGCGCATTCCACAAGCGATCTACGACAGAATTCCGACCGTGGTGATCCATCCGGGTCCAGTGGGCGACCGTGGTGGCTCGAGCTTGGATTGGGCCATCAGTCGTGCGGAATCGATCGGGGGTGTTACCGCGCTCGGCGCGGTGGCCGAGTTGGATGCGGGTCCGATCTGGGCCTGGCGGACGTTCACCCTGCCCGAAGCACGGAAATCGGATATATACAACTCCGTCGTCGCGGACGCGGCGGTGGAGTGCGCCCTGGAAACCGCCGGCAAAGTGGGCGATCCGGCGTTCCGGCCGATCGACCAGGCTGTCGCGTATCGACCGGTGGCACACGCTACCGCACGACCGTTGATGCGCCAACGGGACCGCGCCTTCACCTGGTGGGACGGAGCGGAGACGATCCTGCGGCGAATTCGCGCGGCCGACGGTTCACCCGGCGTGCTGTCGGTGATCGCCGATCGCGCCGCGTACTTGTTCGACGCGCACCCCGGCCGCGCCGGCTTGTCCGGCGCCGAACCGGGCCAGTTGCTCGGCCGCCGCCACCATGCGGTCGAAATTGCTTGCGGCGCAGGTGAAAGCATCTGGATCGGGCACATACGGGTCGAGCTCGAGAATGGGTTCTCAGATAAGGCGCCCGCGACGGCAGCGCTGGCGCGTGCGGGCATTCCGCTGAGCACGGTCCCCGTCCGTGCCGCGCTACAGGACTCGTCCTGCCCCGATGTCACCTACCACCGAGACGGGCCCGTCGGCACGATCACCTTCACGGCATACAACGGCGCGATGACAACCGGCCTGTGCCACAGGCTGGCCGCCGCCATCCGCGCCGCGGCCCGGCAGCACACCCGCGTCCTGGTACTTCGCGGACAGACCGGCTCCCCGTTCTCGAATGGCCTACATCTCGGCGCGATCGAACTCGACAAGCGACCGGCGTGGGAGGCCTGGCGCAATCTTCGCGCCATCAACACGGTGTGCCGGGAGATCCTGATGTGTCGATCCCAGCTGACAATCGGGGCATTCTCCGGGTCGGCGGGCGCCGGTGGGGTGATGCTCCCGCTAGGGGCCGATGTTGTCGTCGCCATCGATCGTGCGGTGTTCGACCCGCATTACGCCACAATGGGTTTGACAGGGTCGGAGCTGCACACCTATACGTTGCCCCGACGGGTCGGCGCGGCGACGGCGCGGCGGTTGCTGATCGCCTGCGAACCGATCGATGCGATGGCGGCGCACGAGATCGGCCTCATCGATCAGATCGGCCCGGCAGCCGGTTTCGACGGCTGGCTCGCCGAGTTCGCTCGCGAGTACGCGGAACCCGGCCGGTGGGATACGACCATGCGGCGTAAGCGTGTCCGCCTGAGCCGGGACTTCGCGCGAGTACCGCTGGATGCGTACGAGATTCAGGAGCTCGCCACCATGGCGCAGTGCGTGTTCGACGACCGGTACGACTTCGCAAGGCGACGGCAGTCGTTCCTCGACAAGACCGCCTACTCGGGTTCCCGAGCCGATATCGCACAAAGCGGCGCCTGATCGTTTTCGGCGACATACCCAACTCGGTAAATCGGCCATAATCTATGTGATATAAACCTCGAAAATAAGGTCGATTACAATCGTAGCTACTTAATAGCTATCATCTTAACCATCCGTTCGCCGCCGCACTTATCCAAAATACGCAGCCGCACTTGGCCAGATGCTTGCCTATCCGGAAAAATCGAGCGTTTACCCATCGAATAAGCATGGATCCGAGCTCTTGTGATATAGCACTCACCGGCCTGTTTCACCACTTCCGCATTGCGCTACTTCTGCCACAATCAAATCAATCCATGCAGTAGCGAACTCGCCGCAATAAAGTGATCCCGATGCCTCACACGTTCGACGAGACGCTGACGAACATCGCAACAGGTACACAGCTCGTGATTTTCGAACTCGAAGACGTGGCCGCCGGATGATGACGGATTCCCGAGGAGGCCACGTAAACGTGCCGAAGCGAAGGAATACAGCACCAACACGGCGCCGGGCGTGGTCGCTATCCCACTGGCCGGTGCGCACGAAGATCGCCGCCGCGCTCGCACTGCCGGTGCTGGTCGCGGCGACGCTGGCGGCCGCCAGAGTGCAGACCCAATTGGCCGACGCGGCGCGGTTCACCTCGACCGCCGACCATGTCGGCGTGCTGCCCGCGGCGGTGGACCTCGGCGCGGCGGTCGACGCCTTGGGCGCCACCCGAATCGCCGGGACCGACCCGGCGGCATCCGCTCGAGGGGTGGACGATGCCGCGCACCGGCTCGCCGATCAGATCGCCGATCTCGGCCGCGCCACCGGTCCGCTCGGCGATGCGATCGCCTCGGCCCGGATGCTCACCGATCGACTCAGCTCGGACGCGCACACCGCCGACATCGCCGATCGAGTGGACACCATCAACGCCACACTCCAGCGCGGGGTAGCCGATGCCGTACCGACAGCGGGATCGGAATATCTGAGCCGGTTGAGTGACCGATTCGTCGACGCATGGGACGCGCGCCGCGCCTTCGCGAGTCAGCGAATCCTCTCGGCCGGCACCGACCGTGGCCCGCATTCACAAACCCGGCTCGTCTTCTCGGCCGGCGTCGAAGCCACCGCACTCGGCGAACTCGCCACAGGGGAACCCGCTTCGAGCCCGATCGACACGACACTGCGGGCCAACCGGGCACGGCTGGACGCGCTGTCCAACGGCGCCGATATCGACACACTCGCCGATACCTTCACCGCGGGCGAGGCGAGCTACCGCCAGATCATGGCCGATGCCACCGCGGCGCTGCGGCAAGGGATCACTGATCGAGCCACCGAGTCCAGCACCTCGGCACTGCGCGACACCGCCATCGTCATCGCGGCACTGCTCGGCGCGCTCACGGTTGCCCTGCTGATCGCGCAATCGCTGGTGATCCCGATCCGCCGTCTGCGCGACGGCGCGCTGCGTGCGGCGCGCCACGATCTGCCCAAGATGATCGCGCGTATCCGGGCCGCGGACCCGGATACGCGGCTCCCCGCACCGGTACGCCTTGCCCATAACACCGGCGAGGAGCTCGGCGAGCTCGGCGAAGCCATCGACGACCTGCACCGCCAGGCCATCAAACTGGCCGGCGAGCAGGCCACGATCCGGCGCCAGGTCAACGATATGTTCGAAACGCTGTCACGCCGCAACAAAGCGCTGATCGATCAGCAACTGGGCTTGATCGAGGCACTGGAGCGGGACGAGGAGAACCCGGCCCGGCTACGCAGCCTGTTCCGACTGGACCATCTGGTGACTCGCATGCGCCGAAACGGCAACAACCTGCTGGTGCTCGCCGGAACCACGGCGCGACGCAACCGGACCGGCCCGGTGACCATGACCGAGGTGATCCAGGCCGCGATATCGGAGGTCGAGGAGTATCGAAGGGTCGCGCCGAACGGGGAACTCGACGTCACCGTCGCCGGTGCCATCGCGCCGGATCTCGCGCACATCCTCGCCGAGCTACTCGATAACGCGCTGCGCTTCTCCCCACCGGACAGCCCGGTACGGCTGACCCTCGCATCGGCGATCGATGGCGGTGTGCTCATCGACATCGCCGACGCCGGGCTCGGCATGGCGCCGGACGAGATCGCCGAGATCAACCGGGATCTGGTGACCGGCGGTTCGATCAGCGCCGATACCGCGCGGCGAATGGGCCTGTTCGTTGTCGGGCGGCTGGCGCACCGGCACGATATCGCGGTTCGACTGCGGCCGACCCGTGGCGTCGGCGATCGCACCGGCATTACCGTCGGGGTGCATGTGCCCGCGGCGGCGCTGGTCGAATCGGCTCCGCGACCCGGTCCGGAGATCGGCGCCGCGATCGTCTCCCGGCGGACACCACAGCCTGCTCCGTCACCGGTCGCCATCGCGGCCACGGCTTCGGCCCGAGTGGCGGACCCGCCCGGCCCGGCGACCGCAGCCCGGCACCCAGGCGCCCGCCTGCCCAAAAGGCGCCCCGGGGCGAACGGATTCCCGGTCAGCTCGCCCGAGGCCGTTCCGACGAATTCCACGGAACCACCGCCACCACGCCACCACCGCGAACCGCGGCCCCGCGCAGCCGCTACCACGGCCTTCTTTACCGCCCGGCTATCGGATACCGTTGCGCCGCAACAGGATTCCGACAACGAGCCGACGCCGATCTACCAGCGGCTCGTCTCCGAATGGCTGGCCGACCCGAACGTCCCGCCGGAAGTCCGCAGCACGCGGTGGTCATCGGCCAGCGCCGACGCCGGGTGGGATGCGGCGCGCCAGGCCGCATCCCACCCGGTCGAACGGACGACCGCGGCCGGACTGCCGATCCGCCAGCCCGGCGCCCGCCTGATCCCCGGTTCCGCGGCCGCCGATGATGCGCCATCCACCCGCGATCCCGAACGGATTCGCGCCGGACTCACCGGGCTGCGATCCGGTATCGAGCGAGCCCGCGAGCAGACCGGGGCCACTACCGATGACCCTAGGGAGACCCGATGAACAGCACCGTGCGTGACCTCGACTGGCTGCTGACCAAATTCGTCGCCGAGGTGCCCTCGGTCCGGCACGCCGCCGTCGTATCGGCCGACGGACTGATCACCGCGGCGAGCGCGGACCTGCCGACCGAACAGGCAGACCGGCTCGCCGCCGTCACGGCAGGGCTGGCAAGTCTCGCCACCGGCGTATCGAACCTGTTCGGCGGTGGTGTCGTGCAGCAATCGATCATCGAGATGCAGTACGGCTATCTCCTGCTGATGAGCGCGGGCAGCGGCGCCTTCCTCGCCACGCTCACCACCGGTGGCAGCGATATCGGCCAAGTCGGCTACGACATGGCGTTGCTGGTCGACAGCGTCGGTACCGCGCTCCAGGTGACCGAACGATCCCGCTCGGCCGGTGGATGACCGTGACCGACGAATCGACTCACCCGCCCGACGAACCGCGCCTGGCGCGGCCCTATGCCGTCACCGGCGGCAGAACCGAAGCGGCCGTGGACCTTCCGCTCGAGGCGCTGATCGAAACCATCGCCGCCGGTCCGACGAGCGGATTGCCCGGCACGATCGCCGACCTGTGCGACACCCCGCTGTCGGTCGCCGAGATCGCCACCGCGATCGGGCTGCCCATCGGGGTCACCCGGGTGCTCATCGCCGATCTGATCCTCGCCGGAATCCTGCGCCGACACGACACCCTGGCCGCCGACGCCACGCTGTTCGAGCGTCGCGCTCTGTTGGAAAGGACGCTCGGTGGTCTTCGCGCACTCTGACCGGCCGCGACCCACCGGCCCGGCCCGATCGACCAAGATCGCCGTGGCCGGCGGATTCGGCACCGGCAAAACCACCTTCGTCGGGGCCATCTCCGAAATCGTGCCGGTCCGCACCGAGGCGCTGGTCACCGAGGCCAGCGCCGGAATCGATTCGCTCGCCGGACTTCCGGGCAAGGAATCCACCACGGTGGCCATGGATTTCGGTCGGATCACCATGTCCGACGAGCTCACCCTCTACCTGTTCGGCACGCCCGGCCAGCACCGCTTCTGGTTCATGTGGGACGACATCATCCGCGGCGCGATCGGCGCCGTCGTACTCGTCGATCTGCGGCGAATCGACGAAAGCTTCGCCGCCATCGACTATTTCGAGATGCGTGAACTTCCGTTCATCATCGCGGAGAACGTCTTCCCCGACTCGCCCGAGGTCGACATCGGCGACATCCGGGAGGCGCTCACCGTGTCGAACCAGGTGCCGATTCTGCGAATCGACGCGCGCGACCGCGAATCCGTCAAGCGCGCCCTCATCACTCTTACCCAACACGCACTGAACCGCCTCGCCACTGACCCGATGTGACAGGAGTCCGCCGATGCACCACGACATACACCACTTCGCGATGGGCAGATGGTTACTGCTGCTGGCATATGTGGTCTCGGTAGCCGGGTCCTTCACCGGTCTCGCCTGCACCCGCCGCGCGGTCGCCGCGGGCGATGGCCCCCACCGAACCCGTTGGCTGCTGATCGCCGCCATCTCGATCGGCGGGGTGGGCATCTGGCTCATGCACTTCATCGCGATGCTCGGTTTCACCGTTCCGGGCGTAGCGCTGCGCTACGACCTCTGGTGGACGGCCGGCTCGGCCGCACTGTCGATCTCCGCGGTATTCATCGGGCTGCTCGTACTCGGCCCGACGGTGCGAGCAGGCCGACTGCTCATCGGCGGCCTCATCACCGGGCTGGCCGTCAACCTCATGCACTACACCGGGATGCGGGCCATCCGATTCCAGGGGCGGATCCACTACGACACCCGGCTCGTCGCCCTCTCTGTGCTGATCGCCGTCGTCGCCGCGACAGCCGCGCTGCTGTTCACCCTCATTCTCGAATCGACGCCGCTGCGCTTGATCGGCGGTGCCGTCATGGGTGTCGCCGTGGTCGGCATGCATTACACCGGTATGGCCGCCGTCCGCGTCGAAGTCGATCCGGCGCTCCCGGCACCCGTCGGCATGGCCGTCTTCTCGTTCCTCTTCCCGGTGTTCGTCCTCGGCCTGCTCGGCCTCGCGGTCCCCATCACCGCCCTGCTCACCACGACGCCCGCCGCACCGTCGGCTCGGCCACGTTCGACCGCCCCATCTCGGCGGACATCGCGGGCGCGTTTGCCGAAATCCGCTTGAAAGTCGGCGGCCACCGATGTGACGAAGGTCATCTATCCGACCTTCGGATGGGCGACAATACGGTCGGCCGCCCGTGCGATGTCCGTCTTCGGCTCGCCGGGCTCGATCGAATGTCCGCTCTTTGCGCACATACCGCCCATTCCATGTCCGCATTCCGCTATCGGCCATCGAATCCGGTAAGCACGATGTCTTTACTACGGGCCGCTATTCGGACATTTCCGGCCTCTTTATTCGTTGCCTGTGCAGTTGCCCGGGTATAGCGTGAGTTACACGTCTCCTACATTCGACGATTCTCGATATTGTCGCGGGTTTCACCCTCCGAGGCTCAGCGTTCGGCAAATCGTGCAGGTCCGGAAGTCCCGTTTCGATTTGCCCCGAGATATCGATTGGGGTGAGCCTCCATGAGTAATGCACTCGACGTAAGCGATGCCGTCGACGCAGCATCTCTCACCACGGCGCGAGTACGAGATCGGCCGACCCACGAGATTGCCCGTCAATTGGACCTGCACCCGTCGGAAATCGACGCAGACAAGCCGTTCGATCAATTCGGCTCCGCCGCCATCGACCAGCCGGCTCGGTACCTCGCCGGCGATCGGGAGGCACGGTGAACCTGCCCACCGATCTGCTCCTGCCGCTGACAAGCGATTTCGCGTCACGCACGACAAGTCGACATCCAGCGCCGACAACAGCGCCGATGATGCTGGTGCAGCCCGGCGGATTTCCGGCGAATTCCTTTCGGCGACTCGCACAAAAACTGGCGCCCCGGATCAGCTTGACCGTGGTGGATCTGGACGGAATTCCGGAACACCGCATGGCCACCCTCACCGGGCGGCCATGCCCGCTCACGGTCGACGAAGTGGCCGAGCGGATCCGCGCGGCCCTGGCGAACCGCGGTCTGTTCGCGGCGCCGATGTGGTTGCTTTCCGGCTGGTCGTTCGGCGGCGTGATCGCTTACGCGTTGTACACCGCCCTGCCGATCGGTGAACGACCTCGCGGGCTGCTGCTGCTCGACAGCGTGGCACCGGTTCCGCCGTACCTGCCAGCCGGCGATCGATTGCCGTTCGCGCTGATCCTGCCGTGGTTCGCGTCCTACCTGGGCGCGAGAAGCGGTCGCGCGCTCGACCTGCCCGCGCAGCTGTTCGTCCGCGCCGACGGTGAATCGGGACTCCGGATCGTACTGGACGCCGCGTTGGCGGCCGAGGCGCTGCCACCGGAAACCACGCTGCCGGGGTTGCGGAAGCTCTTCCACGCCTATGTCGACAATGTGCTTCGCCACGTGCGCATGAGTCGAATGTGGCAGCCGCGACCGACATCGGGTCCGATCACCGTAGTGCGACCCGATCGGGGCCTTTTCGGCACCCGCGACGCACTCGGGTGGGAGCGACTCGGCGACAACGTCCAGGTGCGGTGGACATCAGCGAATCACTATTCGCTCCTGAGCGATCGGGTTGCCATCGACGCGATTGCCGATACCGCGCTCGCGTGTTTGTGCGGTATCCGGGCCCGAATGCCGTCGTAGGAGTAAGTGAGCGGCTACCGCAGGATCCGGCATGCGCACCCAGTTCGGAAGACGATCTTGATGCGCCGACTTCCTATGGCGCACAACAGTATCCGATTTCAGCGGCGCAACGTCGCGGATGGCGGCTCACCGTATCGCCGCCGATACAGCGTAGCGAACCGGCCGAGATGAGCGAAGCCGCACTCGGTGGCGATCTCGGAAACCGTTGTGACGCGGTCGTCGGCGGCCAGCAGCACGGAATGTGCCCGCCGCAATCGTATTTCGCGGAGGTACGCGATGGGCGTGGTGTGCAGATACCGGCGAAATCCGGCCTGAATTGTCCGCGTTCCGACGCCGACCGCCTCCGCGATGTCCGCGATGGTCAGTGGTTCGGCGGAGTGCTTCTCGATGAGTTCGGCGGCGCGCCGAATGCTCCTCGGCGCCATCGTGATCGACCGTCTCGACGGTTCGGCCGGACGATCGCGCGGCGGACTGAGCATCAGATGAGCCGTCAGCAACCGTTCCGCTCCCCCGGTGCCGGACTCCGGGCGCTCAGCTCGGGTGGTCATCACCAGACGAACCAGCGTCGGCCACGACTCCGTCCCGCTGTGCTCGATCAGGACTTCGAGGTAGAACAACAGCGGTTCGGCCGGGATTCTGCCGAACCTGCTCAGGAGATAACTCCGCATCAGCTCCGGCGCGAAGCGGACGATCACCACATCCTCCCCGGGGTCCCAGCACATCGAGACCGGTAAGCCGACGCGCGGCACCGAGCTGACGATCGCCGCACAGCGGGGCTCGGCAACTCTCGCGGACTCGCGCAACGGAATTCGCACGCGGTACCAGCACTCGACGCCGCTATGCACCCACTCGGCCGGTTCCAGCGACGCGGACGTGCCGTGGCCTGCGCTCATCGACACCATGCGTAGGCCGCCGAACTCGACCCGGGGAGCCGACGGTCCCGGCGGATAATCCCACAGCACGCTATCGAATATCGTGTCCATTCAAGGGTTCCTGATCGATGGGCCCAGTTATCTACCGGCATCCCCACTTACCACGATCTGCCACAAATCTGCTCTATAGCAATATCTATAAAGTCACACCACCACGCCGCGTCCGGTGGATATCGGTCGCGCCGAACGGATAGTGGTATAAGGAGCGACCACATAGTGTGGTTCGGACTCGGCCCGGTCGCGGCCTTGTCGAAAACGTCCGAGCGCCTGTCGATTATCCGGTCGACAGGCGCTCAGTAGAGGTACACCACCGTTGGCGGCTCTCCAGGAGAAGTCGCCGCCCACTCAACCCGCAGGCACCGGTGCGACCACAGCGGCGACTGCGAAGGGTTTGCACATGGATCCGCGCATCTTCACATTCTCATCGGAGTACGACGAACTCGGTGGCGAAATGCCCACTACTGGTGCGGACAGTGAAACATGATCGCGTGCAGTACACCACTTTTCGTAAGCACCGCCATTTCCCGAGCGTTTCCCGGAGAAAGATCCGACCTGCTCAGCGACTACGATGGCCGGAAGTGCCACATCCGTGTCCGATACGGCCAATTGACAAATCCACTGTCGCACAGAACAATCCGCTCCGGAAATGTCTACTGAAATCCCAGCACCCCTCGCGCAGCTACCGCAGCACCGCTCCGGCAATGGTACGGCGATCCTGGTCGAGGTCGGCGCCGAACGCGGCGTGCCCACCGAACGAATCCTGCGTGGTACCGGTTTGACCGAGTGGGATCTGCGCGATACGACCGTCGACATCGAGCCATGGCAGGAGTTCTCGGCCGGCCGCAATCTTGTTGCGGCAGCGGGCGAACCGGGCCTCGGCCTCATCGCAGGCACTCGCCATCACATCAATTCGTATGGCGTATGGGGTTTCGCGCTTATCAGCAGTCCGACGGTCCGCGATGCCATTCGGGTCGGCTTGCGTTATCTGGCGTTGACCAGTGCCTTCTGCCGGATGACACTGGAAGAGGATGCGGTCGAGGCCCGATTCTGTTTCGATCCGGCCGCGATTCCCGCGGATGTCCGTACGCTCTTCGTCGAGCGCGATACGGCCGCCGCGTTCACCCTGTTTCAGGAAATGCTGCCCGGCGCCGAACCACTGCGCTGGGATTTCGCCTACCCGGCTCCGCGATGCGTCCAGCGTTATCAGGAGACATTCGGCGTGCCAACCGAATTCGAGGTGGCACGCACCTACGCGGTATTGGATCCCGGCCTGCTGGCTTCACCGCTCCCGCGCGCCAACGAACGTATCGCGCGCCGGTACGAGGAGCGGTGCAGACAGCTTCTCGACCGCCGCAATCCCGGCTCTCCGCTACTGAATCGCATCCGAATCCTGCTGCTGCGCACGCCCGATCGCCTTCCGTCCATGGATGACGTCGCCGCACAACTGAACATGGGCACCCGCACGCTGCGTCGCAGGCTCACCGAGGAGGGAACGAGCTTTCGCGGCGTACTCGCCGACTTCCGCATGGAGCTGGCGGAGGAATTACTGCGCACCGGTGTCACCGTCAAGGACGTCGGGCAGCGACTTGGCTACTCCGATCCTGCCAGCTTTCACCGCGCGTTCCGTAGCAGGACGGGGATGGCACCAGGACAGTATGCGCGCCGAATACGGTAAGCCACACTCTGCATCCACTCGGCATGCTCTTCCACGGTTATGCCGCCGACTGATTCGACTGCAACATGGCAAAAAGTAGCAGCGGATTGGCGTCCATTCGCGCGATTTCTCCAAAATTCTGTCGCCTTTCTGTCGAATTCACCCGCGTTCTCCGCCGCTACGGAATCGCCTCCTATCGTCGCAACGTCAGCAATTAGACAGTTCGCGCATCGTGGCATTTACACACTATGGACCCTGTCCGACAAATTCCCATAACGAGGGCGAGAATGTCAGCTTTTCTGCGCACGCAGGGTGACGTTTATCACCGCCGAAATCAGTGACCTACTCGACCGTGGCAAAGCTTCGAAGGCCGACCCGACCGGCTGGAACCCGGAAGGTTGCGACGCACCATGTCAGAACTCTCAGATGCGTCTACGCAAACGCCCAGTACCGCGCAGGTCCGGGTGCTACAGGTTTTCTTGTGAGGCGAAATCGAGGTGGTTACGGACACCGGAAACGAAGCCGGAAGTCATGACAACGAGAAACGTCCGGCGCGGCCACTGCGGAAATGGTAGGGCTGATGCCTTGGTGGCCGGAAGGCCGCAACGCGACTCCGATCCTGGTAGGGACCGGAGTCGACGCTGGGGATTCCGAGTCAGCCGGCCTGCTTGCCCAGTGCGTCGGCGAACAGCAGTGCTGATGCCACTGCGACCGGCCCGCCGACCACTACCGTGCCGACAACGGCGCCGATCGCTCCCAGTGCGGCAGCGGTGACAAGGCATCCGCCCAGAAAGCCAGGAACCGCTAATGTCCCGATCGTGAGACCCGCCAACGCCGCGCCACCGAAGAGCCCGCCGCCGAGACAACCCACCGTTGCCCCGACGACCGTGCCCAACAGCGCGCCGATCGAGACGCCGAGTCCCGATTGGGTGCTGAAGTTCGAGACCGCGTCATTGAACTTGTCCGACTGCGGATCAATGGCAATGTCACGCAAGGCAACCGGGCGGTGCTCCCCCGGTGTCGCGCCGGCCCGGTCCGTGCTGGGCGTCAACAACGCTGTGCCGCCGTTGATTTCGGCCGCGATGGGGTATTTCAGGCCATCCCGCTGATAGGACATCGGAAAGGTGGCGACCAGCCGGCCGTCCGATGTGGTGACCCGCAGCGTGTCATCGACCACGGACAGCGAACCCGAGTCGGTTGTCAGCGCAACCGACTTTCCTTCGATCCTCGCCCGGTAGCCGATGACGTCCGTCCTCAGCTTGTTATCGACCACGCCGACCGGTCCCGCATCACGCGACGGTGCGGCATTGGCACCGGCCGCCGCGACGGTCACCGTGCACATCACCGACGCACACAGGATTGCTGCGGTCCTGTTCCTCATCTATTCCTTCTCCTTATCGGGGGTGCAGGGGCGCTCGGATACGCCCACTGATCGACCGGCCCCAGCGGCCGTTGCCGCTGAGATGCCCTGCCGAAGCTGTCACCGGCGGGACCGGATCGGACGGGCCCGCGAAGCTGGTTCCGCTCGAATCCGCGACGGCGTTCCCGGTCGTGACCGTGGTCCCGGACATCGCCGACTACGGCCGCATGACCGGCGCGAATTGTGTGGGGCGAGTTGTCAGTTCCGCTCGAAACCGCGGACGCGTTCCCAATCGGTAACCGCCGCGTCGAAGGTGGCCAGTTCCAGGCGAGCGGAATTCGCGTAGTGGGCGACGATGTCGTCGCCGAACAGCGTGTGCGCCACCGGACTCGACTCCCACCGGTCGAGCGCCGCGCGCAGCGTGGACGGTAACCGCTCGCCGCCCTCGGACGGCGGCGGCAATTCGAGTTCGTGTTCGATGCCGTACAGTCCAGCGGCGATCATTGCCGCGACCGCCAGATAAGGATTGGCATCGCCTCCGGGCACCCGGTGCTCGAGGCGCAGGCTGTGGCCCGCGCCGAGGACGCGGACCGGGGCGGTGCGGTCGTCACGCCCCCACGAACACGTCACCGGCGCGAACGATCCCGGTTGTAATCGCTTGTAGGAGTTCACGTTCGGAGCGAACAGCAGCATGAGGTCGGCCATGCAGGCCAGCTGTCCGGCGACGAAATGGTCCATCAGCCGCGACATTCCGCCGTCCCGGTCCGGATCGGCGAACACCGCGGCGCCGTCCTCGGCGCGCAGGCTCAGATGCACGTGGCAGGAATTGCCTTCGCCGGCATCGTATTTCGCCATGAACGTGAGTGCCGCCCCGCGCTGCGCGGCGAGTTGCTTGGCGCCGACCTTGTAGAGCACGTGATTATCGCAGGTGGTGAGCGGGTCGTCGTAGCGGAAGACGATCTCGTACTGACCGGGATGGCATTCCGCGCGCGCGGTCTCCACCCGCATCCCCGCGGCGGTCATGGCGCGGGTGATGTCGCGAACCAGCGGAGTCACGCCATCGAGCCCGGTCAGCGCGTAGTCGGCGTTGTAGCGGGTCGCCGGGCGTAGCTCCCGGTAGCCGTGATCGTGGGCATCTTGGTAGGAGTCCCGGAAGACCAAGAACTCCAGTTCGGTACCTGCGAAGGCCCGCAGGCCCATTCCGGCCAGCCGGTCGAGTTGATCGCGCAGGATCCGGCGCGGCGCGACCGGCACCACGGTGCCGTCACGCCAGGTGGCATCGGCCAGCACATAGGCGGTGGCGTCGTCCCAGGGCAGCCGCCGCACCGTGGCGAGATCCGGCCGTAACACGAAATCGCCGAAACCCGCACCGGCCACGTCGATCGCGTAGCCGGGGCCGGTCCGCATATCGATATCGGCGGCGAGCAGATACACGCAGGCGCCGAGACCGTTGTCGATCACCTCGGTCAGGAAGTGATCGGCGGCGATCCGCTGTCCCTTCGGATCGCCGTGCAGCACCGGCAGCGCGAGCACAACCTCCTCCACGCTGCCCGCGATGATGTCGCGGCGCAGCTGATCGATGCTGTATCGAGGTATCTGAACCGACATCGCCGTGCCCCTCATGCTCGCTGATGCAGCGGGTTGTCGACTACGCCGTGGCTGAGGTCGAATTCGCCGTCGCGCTCGGGCCGGTCGTGATCGCCGAAGGCGCGCAACTGTTCCCGGTTGAGCGCGATCCGCTCGAAGGTCGGGGTGAACAGATCGAACAGCGCGAACCGATCGGCCAGTTCCGGAAAACGCCGCTGGTAGGCGAGGACCTCCGTGCGCACCAGATCCCAGAACCGTGCCTCCGGTACGCCGAGGTGGCGGTCGGTGATATCGGCGAGGTAGCGGAAGTGGCCGGTGAAGATCGCGCTCTGGATCGAGTGCAGCAGATCCGGGGCCGCCCACCGATGCAGCACCGCATCGGCAGCAGGCGGCAGATCCGCGTATTCGGGCAGGTCCTCGGTGAGCAGGTTGATGTCCTCGGCGAAATCCTTCACCGCCACCCGCACCGGAATCTCGTTGTCGTCGTACACGATCACGGTGTTCTCGCCGTGCGGGCAGAATGCGATCCCGTATCGGCACAGGTAGTGCAGCAGACCTGGCAGCAGGGCGTGCAAGAAACGGTCCAGCCAAGCGGTCGCCGACAGGCCCGAACGCCGGACGAGTTCCGCGACCAACGCGCCACCGTGTGGATCCTCGTACAACAGAGCGGCCATCGTGCGGGCGCGCTGTCCCGGTTCGAGATACCACGAGACCGGTTCCCGCCACACCGCACCGAGTAGCTCGTGGTACCGATAAGGCGCGCCGGGCACCTGGCCGAACATCGGGTGTGCCACCGCGACCGAGGCCACCTCACCGAGCAGGATGATCCCGCTCTCCGCGTGCAAGAAGGGGTCGGCGGCCCGGATGCGCTGCACCCAGGCAGTGATCACCGGGGCGGCTCGGGTCGGCTCCGCGGCGATGCCGCGCCAAACCAGCGTGTTGCGAATAAGCAAGGCCAGCTTGGTATTTCGCCGCCTCGGCTGATCGACATTGGTGAGCGTGCGGATCGATTGCAGCGGCCGCAACCGATCTTCGGCCTCGCCGAGCGCGATGATCCGCCGGTCGGCCAGGTACGGCGCGAACAGGGTCTGGACCACCTCGTCCCAGTGCCAGGGATGCACCGGCAGCCACACGTAGTCGCCCGGGTCGGTCCGGTCCGCGACCTCGGCCAGGCGTGCGGTCAGCACGGCGCGGAACCGGGCGATCTGCTCGACGCCCAACTCCTCCTCCAGCAGCCGCCGCATGGTCAGCCCCCCGACATCGGCGTAGGTGGCCAGCTCTGGATGCACGGCTATCCAGCGCAATCGCAGCGAACGGCCGGATTCCGGTGTGTAGTGGGCGATATCGGCGGCCGAGAAACCCAGCCGTCCCTTGTTGAGGATCAGGCACGGATGTCCCGTCTGGTATGCCTCCAACTCCTCATAGGGCAGCTCCGCCAACTCGGCGACCGGCAGCACATCGCGCAGCAGCCGGGAGTCGGCGGCCTGGGTGGCGATGAGTTCGCCGACCGCCTCGCACAGGACGGCGCCGTCGAGCCCGAGGATTTCGCGCAGATCCAGCAACAGCTGCTGTGGATCGTCGGCCGTGACGGTATCGCCCCCGAATTCACGTGATACCGAACCGGATTCGATGCGCCAGCTACCGAAGCAGCCGCGCCGGGCGCGGAATCGGTACACCGCGCCGCCGGGGAGGCACAGCCGGTACCCCGCGTCGTCGGAGACCGGGGCGACGACCTGTTCGTAGGCCAGTTCGGCGAGCATCTTGACCACAAGCGCGCGCCCGGCACGCCGCCACAGGGCGGGAGCGAGATTCGGGTATTCCATGGATGGTTCGTGCGGCAGCGGCCGTTCGGCGAGCGCGTCGGAGGGCAGTGAGATTTCAGGAAGCACTGGGTATCTTTCGATCGGTATCGAACTCGGCGGCGCGGCCGGGTGGCCGCCCGCCGAGGCACGGAACAACAAGTGCGGCAGCGAGATACAGCACGCACGCCACGGCGATCGGCAGGCCGAGCCGATGGGAGGCGGCTGTGGCGGCCGCTATAGGAGCAACGAACAGCGCGCCGACCCGGGCGGTTTCGACCACCGTGTATACCGGCCCCGCCGTGCCGGTGGCCGAGAACATCCGCAGATCCAGCGCGACCTGGCCGAGCCCGAGCCCGACGCCGAAGATCAACCGGCCTACCGTCAGCGTGATCGGCTCGGTGGCCAGCGCCTGCACGGCCAGACCGACCGCGGCGGTCACGAAGGTGGCGGGCAGCAGCCGGCCGCCGAGCACCCGATGGGCGCGCCGGGTCCAGGGCATGGCGGCCAGCGCCGCGGCATGCGGGAGCAGGAACAGCAGGGCCGCAATGGCCGTCGTGGCGCCGAGGGTTACCGCGTAGTCGACGAAGAACGGGCGGATCATGCTCCCGGCGATCTCGAAGACCACCGCGAGCGCGGCCACAGTCACGACCGCGCCCAACGTTGCGCTCCGCCGGACCGGTGCCTGCTCGGCGTCGGTGCGCACCGCACCCGTCCGGGTGAGCAGCCGGTAGCACAGCAGCGCCAGCGCACCGTCCAGTAGCGCGAAGGCCGAGATCCCCCACCGGGGATCCGGTAGCGCCAGGACCGCCGCACCGACCAGGGTCGAGGCGACCATCGCGGCGTGGAATACCGCGACATACGCACGCACACCACGGATTCGGTCGCCGCCGTCATAGGTAGAGATCAGCGCCGGATAGGCGAGCAGCAGCGCACTGTTGGTCGCGACCACCGCCGCCGAGACGGCGGTGAAGGTCGCAAGATTCGGTGCGAGGCCGAGTGCCGCGTCGAATATCGCCGAGGCGCACAATCCGGCGAACACCAGCCGGTGCAGCGGCCAGCGCCGGGCCGCCAGTCCCCACAGGGGCAGCGCCGCGAAGCCGATCACGCGGCAGACCCACAGATACGTGCCGGTGGCGGCGAGGTCGTCGGTGGCGAACAGGGCGCGAAACAGCTCCGGATAAAACGGTGTCAGCGCGGTTTCGCCGATCAAGTGCAGGCCGACCACACCGATCAGCACCCGCCGTCCCGCCGCCCGCGTATCGTCCGGCGGCGCAACCACTTCCGGTGCGGCCATCACCGCGCCGAATCGGGCCGGGCACTCGGGGACGGCAGCCGACCGAATCCACCGGACGGGTGAGCACCGGCCCGCGGCGGCCCGAAGGTGGTGAACGCGGTCGTGGCGGGCACCGGTGCGACCGGACGCCCCGCCACCGAGTTGAGAATGGTCGCGGCCCGCCACGCCCCCAGCGTCAGATCGGGCGCGCCCACCCCGTGCGTGTGCATATCCGAGTTCTGCGCGTACAACCCCCCGGTCACACTCGGATCGGTCGTCACCCGATAGTCGCCATCGATGCGGTAGCGGCCCTGAGCGTCCCAATCCACCAGCGCCGCAAGCGGTTCGAGGAAATCCGGGCGGCGCGGTGCATACCCGGCGGCCAGCAGCACCCGGTCGGTGACCACCTCGAATGTCTCCCCGAGCTGAATGTGCTTGCAGCTCAGCGCATATCCGTCAGCCGTGCGCGCGGCCGCGGTGACCTCCATACCCGGGCACATCATGGCATCCGCCCACCCGCCGCCGATCCGCCGGTCGTACAACTCGTCGTAGATGTCGGCGATGGTCTGCGCGCTCATTCCCTTGTACAACTGCCACTGCTGGGGAATCAGCCGCTCGCGCACCGCATCCGGCAGACCGCGGAAGTAGTGGATGTAGTCCGGGGTGAAGTGTTCCAGCCCCAGCTTGGAGTACTCCATCGGCGCGAACGCCGGGGTCCGGGTCAGCCAGCGCAGTCGCCATCCGGTATCCCGTTGTGCCCGCAACAGATCGAGGAATACCTCACCGCCCGACTGTCCCGACCCGATCACCGTCACATCCGTTGCTCCACAGAGACTTTCGCGTCGCATCCGGTACTCGGCCGTGTGAAATACCCGCTCCCCCACCAGATCCGCGAACGGAGCCGGAATCACCGGTTCGGTACCGACCCCGAGCACCACATTGCGGGCCAGTACCCGGCCGCCCGCATGCTCGACCACGAACACCCGCCGCGCACCGTCCCACTCGCACGAGGTCACCCGAGCGTCGAACCGGCACGACGGGAGGGATTCGGCGACCCAGCGGCAGTAGTCGTCGTACTCGGTGCGCGGCACATGCCAGCGCTCGGCGAAGACGAACGGGAACAACCGGTCCCGGGTGCGCAGGTAGTTGAGGAACGACCAGCGACTGGTCGGATCGGCCAGCGTGACCAGGTCGGCGAGAAAGGGCACCTGGAGCGTCGTACCGTCGATCAACATGCCCTCGTGCCACGCGAATCGCGGTCTGCCGTCGAGGAACAACGTGCGCAGCCCGGTGGGCTCGGCGAGTGCGGCCAGCGCCAGGTTGAACGGACCGATGCCGACGCCGACCAGGTCGTAGACGTCGTCGGGTACTGCGGAGGTCATCTCGGGTGATTCGCCTTTCATCCGCGAATATCCGCGACCGGGTTCGGGATTCGCAGATAGATCGACTGGTTGTGGACCGGGCCGTCGAGTTCGTCGCGGCCGTCGACACTGGTCAGAAAGTTGGCTTTGCACGGCAGTTCCGGGGCGTCGAGCCATGACTCGACCACTGCGGGACCGGTTGCCGCAGTGAGGGTTTCGCGCAGCCGCGCCAGTAGGGCGCGCTCGTCGGCCAGCCGCAGCGCGCCGAAGGCTCCGATCAGGCCGAGCAAATTGTTCACCAGCAAGTAGTAGGTGATCCGCTCGTCGACCAGGGCATCATCGAAAACGATAGGCGCGCAGTCGAATCCGGGCAGGATTGCCGCGGTCCGGTCGGCGTGCGACGCGGCCACATAATAGCCCTGGCTGTCGCGATACCATCCGCCGACTGGCCAGCCATCGGTGTCGAGTTCGACCAGCGTGTTCTGATGGTGGGCCTCCAGCGCCAGCCCGTGCCGGGCATACAGCCACAACAGCGGGGTCGCCACGACATCCAGGTAGCGGCCGAACCATTCGATACTGGCCTGCGCCACCGTCTTTCCGCCGCGGGCGGCCAACGCGCCGATGATGTCGGCGAGCCGCGCCGCGCCGATGCCCGGCTGTTCGGCGACGAGTCCGGCAATACAGACCGCGCGGCCGAATCGGCCGGAAGGGTTGTCGCGCACCGCGATCTCGAAACCGCTCTCCCCCGGCACGCCCGGTACGTCGACGGAGATCCACGCCGGATCCCGCAGGATGTGGAAATCCGGATGTGCCCGGCGCAGATCCGCGCTCAACCCGGCATCCAAGAGCCGGGCCGCGGTCACGCCGAGGGCGAGTTCGTCACGCTTGTTATTGCGGCGGGAATTGGTGATGCGCATGCCCAGCGAGAGTTTGAGCATGGCTACGGCCCCGTCCCGATACACCGTGCGCACCGACGAGGTCGGATACCAGTGCGCCCCTACCGGTCCCAGGTCGCACAGCATGCCGCTGTCGAGCAGGCGCCCGACGGCCGGGGTGCCGAGCAGCTGCCGCGCCTGCCACGGATGTGCCGGAACCGGAACGAAATTCGCGGGCACCTCCCCTGCCCCGAACAACCGCCGCACCGTCTGCCACACCGGCTCCGAAGTGGCGCTGTCGCCGATCACGAGATCGGCGTGCGCGGCGAACCAGTGCAGCGCGAACGAGCCGCGCAGTTCGGGTGAGTACGCGGCCAGCTCGGCCTGCGACGCCTCCGGCCTGCTCTTGGCGACCGGATGGAACGGATGCCCCAGCAGCAGAGCCTGTTCCACGGTGAGGAACTCCGGCTGCCCGGCCGATGCGCCGGGCCGCGCCCGGCGCTCGGACAGGTGGGCGGCGATCCGCTGCGCCGAATCCAGCACGCGCGCAACCGCCGCCGCACCGGTGTGCGGCGCACCGCCCAGCCGCCGAGTGGCTTCCCGGATCACCGCCGCCGCGACCAGCGCGACATCGGCGCGCTGCCCGTCGGCGAGCCGGACCACCCCGAACCGATGCCAACCGGTGGCCGACCGGTACAGCACCGGAACACACAGCCGCAACCCGGTCGCAGCCAGCTCCAGTTCGAGCCGGCCCGCCGACGGCACGGCGACCCCGAATTCCCGGACGTAGCAACGAAGTAGCGCCTCGGTCGCCGCGGCATCGGCGGCGCGGACCGGATCGGGATCGTCGAGCGGATCGGCCGCGGTTTCGCGGTCGATGGTCCGGTCACCGACGGCTCCACCGTGCGCGACGCGCCCCGAGCCATCGGTTCGCTCACCTGTCTGCTCCCCGCTTGCGCGCGGCTCCGGTATCACCGGGCAATGCCCCGCCGGCCCGATTGTTCGCTCGACTCCGGCATGACCGAGCGGCTCGGCTGCGCCTTTTGATCGCCCGCTGCGCTCGCTCATACCTCCGCCTCGCAGGCGCTCAGCTCCGGCATGACCGAGCGGCTCGGCTGTGTCTATTGGTCGCTCGCTGCGCTCGCTCACCGGCCCGCCTCCCGGTCGCCTGCGGCGACGACCGCGGCGATGAGGGTGTCGACGTCGGCTCGCGTGGTGTGCGGATTGAGCAGCGTGAATTTCAGTCGCACACCGCCGGATTCGGCGCCGAGGTCGGTGCGTCCGATGATCGCCGTTCCCGTGGCGAGCAGTTCGCGTCGCAGGGCCGCGTTGATCGCGTCGATGGCCGCGGCGTCGGGGTACCGCGGTCCGCGGTATCGGAAGACCACCGTCGAGAGCACCGGCGAAGCGGTCAGCTCGAGCCGGTCGTGTGCGTCGATGCGGTCGGCGGCGTAGCGGGCCAGCTCGTGGCAGGCATCGACGAGCTCCCCGATTCCGTTGCGGCCCAGCGCCGAGAGCGTGACAGCCACCTTGAGCATGTCGGGGCGGCGGGAGGTACGCAGCGAGCGATGCAGCAGGCTCGTGTATCCGGCGTCCTCGTCGTCGGCCGGATTGAGGTATGCGACCTGGCGGGCCAGCGGAGCCAGATCGGCGGATCGCCCGGCCAGGAAGAGGCCCGCGGCGATCGGCTGCCAGCCGAACTTGTGGAAGTCGAGGGCGATCGAATCGGCGCGGGCGATGCCATCGAGCAGGCCGGCCAGGCGCGTGGAGAACAGCGCACCGCCGCCATAGGCGGCATCGACGTGCAACCGGGTTCGGTGCTGCCGGGCCAGTTCGGCGAGTTCCGGCAGCGGATCGATCGAGCCGAAATCGGTGGTGCCCGCCGTCGCGGCGATGACCAGCGGGACGGTGTCGCCGCGGCCCAGCTCCCGCCGCAACACCGACAGGTCCATCCGCTGCCGGTGATCGACCGGTATCGCGACTACCGCCGACTCACCGAGACCCAGCAGGGCGACCGACCGCTGCATCGAAAAGTGCGCCGCCGCCGACGTATACACGCGCATGCGTCCGAGCACCACCGCGGGCAGACCGTCGCGCACGGTATCAACGCCGAATCGCTCGGCCAGCACCGCCTCCCTGGCCAGCAGCAGGCCCATCAAATTCGATTCCGTTCCGCCGGAGGTGAATACGCCACCGGCGGTGTTCGGGTCATAGCCGACCAGTCCGGCCAGCTCGGCGACCAGCCGCGATTCCAGCACGGTCGCCGCGGGCGCCTGATCCCACGAATCGAGGGAGGGATTCAGCACTGAGGCCACCGCGTCCGCGGCCACCGCGACAGCCAAGGGCGGGCAGTGCAGATGCGCCTGGCAGGCAGGGTCGGTGGGATCCACCGATTCGGCAGCCATCACCCGCGCGAACCGGGTCAGTGCCGCGATCTCACCGATGCCCTCGGCGGGGACGAGATCATCCACGGCCGTTCGGATTCGCCGTGCCACCGCGTCCGGGCCGCCTGCGGGCAGCGGTCCCGCGCGCAGGACCGCTGACTCGTCGAGCGCCGTAAGCGCCGCCTCGAGCAGCTGACGCAGCCGGGCCGTATCCGATACTCCACCGGTCAACCGCACGGCCGACCGCGCGAGACCTGTTCGCCGACCTTCGAGGATCGCCGCCTGGTTATCCACGCCGCACCCCGCGTTCGTCGGCGATCGGCCGGTAGCGGCGGTCGGCGGCGGCGACGGCCTCGGCTGTCCGCTCGAAGACGGTGTCGAGTTCAGCCTCGCTGACAGTCAGTGGCGGCAGCAATCGCAGCACCGCGTCGTGGCGGCCGCCGAGCTCCACGATGACGCCGCGCGCCAGGCATTCCGCGCGCACGGCCGCGGCGAGTGCGGAGGCGGCGGGGCGCGCGCCGCAGGCGTCGGCGGCGCCGTCCGGATCGACGAATTCGAGACCGATCATCAGCCCGCGCCCCCGGACGTCGCCGATGCACGCGAATTCGGTTGCCAGCGCACGAAACCGGTCCAGCATGCGCGCGCCGAGCACCGCGGCCCGGCGGTCGAGGCCCTCCGCCGCGACGAACCGCAGGGTCGCGGCGCCCGCGGCCATCGCGAGGGTGTTGCCGCGGAAGGTGCCGATATGCGCACCCGGCGCCCAGCCGTCGTAGTGCCCCCGATAGGCCAGCACCGCCAGCGGCTGACTGCCGCCGATCGCCTTCGACAGCACCATCATGTCCGGGACGACGCCGCTGTGCTGGACCGCCCAATACGTGCCGGTTCGGCCGACGCCGGTCTGCACCTCGTCGGCGATGAGCAGAATGCCGTGGTCGTCGGTGATGCGGCGAATCCGGCGCAACCACTCCGAATCGGCGACGACGACCCCGCCCTCGCCCTGCACCACCTCGAGGATCATCGCCGCAGGCGAGACGACGCCGCCCGCCGGATCGCCCAGCAGCCGCTCGATGTATTCGGCTGAGATCCGGGCGGATTCGGCCCCACCGACGCCGAACGGGCAGCGGTACGGGTCGGGATAGGGCAGGCGCACGACATCGCTGGCGATCCCGGCCACGCGCTCCTTCGGCGCGACGTTCCCGGTCACGGCGAGGGCGCCCGCGGTCATCCCGTGGTAACCGCCGGTGAAGGTGAGCACGGTGCGCCTGCCGGTCACCGTCCGGGCCAGCTTGAGCGCGGCCTCGACGGCGTCGGCACCGGACGGGCCGCAGAAATGGACCCGGGCGTCGCGGGCGAAATCCCCAGGGAGGACGTCGTAGAGCGCGGTGGTGAAGTCGTCCTTCTCGGCTGTCGCCAGGTCCAGAATGTGCAGGGGCGCACCGGAATCCAGGATGCGGCGCAGAGCTTGCACGACCACCGGATGGTTGTGCCCGAGCGCGAGCGTACCCGCCCCGGACAGACAGTCCAGATAGTGGCGGCCGTCCGCGCCTTCGATGTGAATTCCCTTGGCACGCACGGGGACCACTGGGAACGATCGAGCATAGGTGCGCGCCGACGACTCTCTGCGGTCCTGCCGATCGAGAATTTCCGCCATCTCCGGCGATGTGGTAAATGGTTGCACTGTCGAAACAGACAAAATGGACCTTTCCGGCATTTCGGATTAGGTTAGCCTAACTTCGGTGGCGAAGCTAGCGCATGACACGAGCGTTCGCAACAAGGTGAATTCCAGCTTCACCAAGTTGGTTCCAACCGGAACTACCGCTATCCTCTCGACCCCGTGACCCCTCAGCAACCGCTGGGATGTCCTGTGCAGGAAGGTCTTTCATCGATGTCGCGCATGCCGTACCGCACCGTGGCGGTGCTCACCGCACTCGTGGCCTGCCTCGGTGTCGCGGTATTGCTCAGTCTGTTGATCGGGGCACGCGCGATCGATCCCGCAGCGGCGCTCGAGGCGTTGGTCCGCGGCGACGGCTCGCGGGAGGGTCTCGTGATCCGCGATATCCGACTGCCGCGCACCGCGCTCGGGGTGCTGGCCGGAGCCGGTCTGGCGGTCGCCGGGGCCCTGCTGCAGGGACTGACTCGCAATCCGCTGGCCGAACCCGGTGTGCTGGGCGTGAGTTCGGGGGCGGCGTTCGCGGTGGTGCTCGCGATCTACGTCGCGGGAGTCGGCACGCCGCTCGGCACCGCCGGAAGCGCACTGCTCGGCGCCGGGGTCGCGTCGGCTGTGGTCTACGCCGGGTACGCGGGCCGCGGCGCGGTCACGCCGATCCGGCTCGCGCTGATCGGTGCGGCGTTGTCGGTGATGTTGTCGTCGTGGAGCTACACCCTGATGTCGCTCGACAAGCGCACCGCCGACGAGGCCCGGTTCTGGCTGACCGGTTCACTGGCCGGGCGGCCGATGACGGTATCGCTGGCCGTGGCGCCGTTCATCGTCGCCGGGCTGGTGCTGGCCATCGCGCTGGCGCGCCCGCTCAACCTGCTCGCCCTCGGCGACGACGCCGCCACCGCACTCGGAGCACGGCCGGTCCCGGTCCGGGTGATCGGCGGAATCGCGGTGGCGCTACTGGCCGGTGGCGCGGTCGCCGGAGCGGGCCCCATCGCCTTCGTCGGCCTCGCCGTGCCCCATCTGATGCGGCTGCTCCTCGGCCGCGACCATCGAATACTGCTGGCCGGATGTGCGCTGGCCGGGCCGGTATTGCTGCTGGGCGCCGATATCGTCGGGCGGATTCTATTGCGCCCCATGGAGATCGAGGCCGGTATCGTGACCGCGCTGATGGGGGCGCCGGTACTGATCGGACTGGCGATCCGGGCGCGGGCGGGCCGAACGGCGTGACCGCACCACACGACGATCCCGCCGCCGCACCCCGCACATCGGACGCTCCCCATACATCGGACGCCCCGATAAGCCGGATAACCGCCTTGCGCCGTCGTCCGGTGAGTACTCAGGGCAACGCGGTACGCCGACCACGCGTCCTGCGTCGCTATGCCGCGGTCGCAGTGTGCATCGCGCTGCCGCTGGTCGCGATCTGGGCGTTGACGCTTGGCGATATCCCGATCCCGGTGCCCGACGCCGCCGCCGCGGCGCTCGGGCGGGGTGCGCCCGGCGATGTGCTGGTGGTGCAGCAGTGGCGGGCACCTCGGGTGCTCGCCGCCTTGGTGGTGGGCGCGGCGCTGGCCCTGTCCGGTGCGCTACTGCAAGCGCTGCTGCGCAATCCGCTCGCCGCACCCGATGTCCTCGGCGTCACCGATGCCGCGGCGCTGTGCCTGGTGCTCGCCACCGTGGCCGGGCTGCCCGCCGTCGCACTGCCGCCCGCCGCCTTCGCCGGCGCCCTGCTCGCCGCCGGTGCGCTCGTCCTGCTCACCCACCGGCGCGGGCTGGCCGAGGAGACGACGGTGCTCGTCGGTATCGGATTGCACGCCGTATTCGCCGCCGCCACACTGTTTCTCGTCGTCCGCTTCCCCGTCGAGGTGGCCCAGCAGACGGTGCGCTGGACGGTGGGCACACTCTACGCCAGCGCTTGGCCGCAGGCCGGGATCGGACTTGCCGTCCTCGCCGTGCTGACACCGGTCGCGCTGCTGCTGACCCGGCGGCTGGCGGTGCTGCAGTTGGGTGTCGATCTGGCCACCGGGCTGGGGCTTTCGGTGCGTCGCACCCGGTTGGCGGTGACGGCGGTCGCGGTGGCCCTCGCCGCCGTCGCCGTGGCGATCGGCGGCCCCGTCTCCTTCGTCGCGCTGGCCGTGCCGCAGGCAGCACGTCGCCTCGCCGGACCGCTCGGGGTGCACACGCTGCTCCTCAGCGCCGGGCTCGGGGCACTGGTCGTACTCGCCGCCGATATCGCGGCCCAGCACGCGTTCGCGGTCGTGCTGCCGGTCGGCGCGATCACCGCCACCGTCGGCGCACCGATATTTCTCTGGCTGCTCTTGCGGTCACCGCGTCGAAGGGGTGCGAAATGACAAATGTCCGAGACGATCCGAACCGCGCACTGCGTACCGATGGACTCACGCTCGCTTACGACGGCCGCGAGGTGGTGCGCGAACTGAACGCCGCGCTGCCCGATGGTGGATTCACCGCCATCATCGGCCCCAACGGCTGCGGGAAATCCACACTGCTGCGCGGCCTGGCCCGGCTGCTGATGCCGCGGCGCGGCGCGGCCTATCTCGACGGACAACCGATCCATCGATTACCGACCCGGACGGTGGCGCGACGCATCGGACTGCTGCCGCAATCACCGATCGCGCCGGAGGCCATCACCGTCGAGGATCTGGTATGGCGGGGTCGCTACCCGCATCGCCGGCTGCTGCGTGCCGCCGACACCGCCGACCGTGCGGCGGTCGAGGCGGCGCTCACCAGCACCGGACTGCTCGAGCTGCGCGGCCGTCCGGTCGACGAGCTGTCCGGCGGCCAGCGCCAGCGAGCCTGGATCGCCCTTGCTCTGGCCCAGCAGACACCGCTGCTGCTGCTCGACGAGCCAACCACCTACCTGGATCTGCGACACCAACTCGACGTGCTGGACCTGCTCGCACACCTGCATCGAGACGCGGGCCGCACCGTCGTCGCCGTACTGCACGACCTCGATCAGGCCTGCCGCTACGCCACCCACCTGGTCGTACTCGCCGATGGCCGACTCGTCGCCGCGGGCGAACCGGCGCGGATCATGACGGCCGAACTGGTGGAACAGGTATTCGACGTGCCGTGCGAGATCATTCCCGATCCGTTCACCGGCACCCCGATGGTCGTGCCGCGTCCGCGCGGTGCACGAGGAAAGGAATAACCATGGCGCGGTTGCGCTTAGGACGCCGCCGATTCGGGTTGGCGCTGGCCGGTGTGCTCACTGCCGGACTTCTCACCGGATGCGCTGAGGCGCAACAGAATCCGTCAGGACCCTCGGTCACCGTCGAGCATGCGATGGGCCGGACCGTCGTCCCGGCCCATCCGGCACGGGTCGTCGTGCTGGACACCCCGGAACTCGACGCCGTGACCGCACTCGGTGTGCGGCCGGTGGGCGCCGCCGTCGTCGATCCGGGCACACTCGATCTGCCCGGATATCTACGGGCGGAACTGCAGGGCACCGAACGCGTCGGGTCGATGGACGAACCGAGCCTGGAGAAGATCGCGACACTGAAACCGGACTTGATCCTGTCGTCGAAGACCCGGCACGAGCAGATCTACCCGCAGCTGGCGCGGATCGCGCCGACGGTATTCGCCGAAACACCCGGCTATTCGTGGAAGGACAATTTCCGGCTGTACGCCAAGGCGCTCGGCAAGGACAGCGAGGCCGATGCGCTCCTGGCCACTTATCAGCGCAGGGCTACCGGCCTCGGTTCGGCGTTCGCCGCGGCGAACGGCGGTGTGCCGCCGACGGTTTCGGTCGTCCGGTTCATCGACGGACCTACCCGGCTGTATCAGAAGAAGACCTTCAGCGGAGTCGTGCTCTCCGATCTCGGCGTCCGCCGCCCACCCGCCGAAGACGTGGACGACTTCTCCCTCGACGTGGGTCCCGAATTGGCCGACAAGGCCGATGCCGACTACGTGTTCACGATGTCCTACGGAGATCCGGCCAAGTCCCAGCAGCAATCGTTCACCGCGAGCCCGCTCTGGCACACCCTGAATGCCGTCCGCACGCATCGGGTGTTCCCGGTGTCCGACGAGGTGTGGATGCTCGGCATCGGTGTGCAGGGCGCGAACCTGGTCCTCGACGACATCGCGCGTGCCGCGGCCGTCGATCCGATGCGAGGACCGATCCGCTGATGACTATCGAACTGCCCCGCTCGGCCGCGCCGCTGCGCGCGCTGCCCGCGACCACCCTGGCCGCCGCGGTCGTCGAACGCCTGTGCGCCGCCGACCGTCCCGTCAACGCCTATCTTTACGACACCGAACGCGCGGCCGAACGCGCTCGGCGCCTGCGCGCCTGCCTGCCGGACTGGGCGGAGATCTTCTACGCGGTCAAGGCCAACTCCTTCGAGCCGATGCTCACCGCACTCGCCGCGGAGGTCGACGGGTTCGAGGTGGCTTCGGTCCGCGAGATCGAGCTGGCGGGCAAGGCCGCGACCGCCGCGGGCCGCACCGCCCGACTGGTCGCGGCGGGTCCCGCGAAAACCGCCCCGGTGCTGTCCGCGCTGGTGGCCGCGGGCGCCGAGGCGGTCAACGTGGAAAGCGTCGCGGAGCTGTACCGGCTCGACGAGGCGGCGGTCCAGGCCGGGGTGCGGATGCCGGTGGCGCTGCGCGTCAACCCCGACCGGGTACCGGTGACCGGCTCGCTGACCATGGGCGGCGCGGCCACCGTGTTCGGAACACCCGAATCCGATGTGCCCGAGGTACTTTCGGTAGCGGCGACACTGCCGAGCGTGCAGGTGGTCGGCTTCCACATCCACGCCGTCTGCAACAATCTCGACGCTGCCGCGCACGCGGCCTACGTCCGCTGGTGTCTGGACTACAGCACCCGTACCGCCGCCGTGCACGGCATCGAGCTGCGACTGGTCGACACCGGTGGCGGCATCGGCGTCGCCTTCGGTGACGAACAGCCATTCGATCTGGATCGCTTCGGCGACGAGCTCAGCGGCATCCGACCACCGGACGGCGTCCGGGTGCTTTTCGAACCCGGCCGCTGGCCGGTGACCGAATGTGGTTACTACGCAGCCGAAGTCGTCGACATCAAACATGCCTACGGCACCTGGTTCGCTGTATTGCGCGGCGGTATCAACCATTTTCAGCTGCCCACCTCATGGGACATCGTGCACAACTTCACGGTCGTCCCGATCGAACCGTGGACACATCGCTGGCCGCGCCGTGAGCTGATCGACACGCCCGTGACCGTGGTCGGCGAGTTGTGCACGCCCGAGGACACTTTGGCCAGGGACATCACGGTCGACCGAATCCGCATCGGCGACATCGTGGTCTTCCCGAACGCGGGCTCCTACGGCTGGGAATTCGCCATGCCCGAATTCCTCGGCCACCCACCCGCCCCGCGCTGGGTGCTCTGATCCACCGCTCCGATGGCGGGATCGTCTATGTCCCAGGCTGATTCGCGGCCCGTTCCGGTCGATTCGGAACGGGCCGCACGCCCGCCGCGGGAGGTCAGTCCACCGAGCGGCCGAAGCGCCAGTAGCCGGTGAAGGTCACATCCGCCTTGGGGATTCCGCGATCGGCGACGAGATGGCGGCGAACGCCGCCGGCGAGTTTCTGCTCGCCCGCCACGAAGCCGTAGACACCCTGCGAGGGGAGATCCGCCGCACGCACCACGTCGAGGGCCATGCTGCCCACCGGTGCGTGCGGATCGTCGCGCACCAGCCAATTCACCTGCACGCCTTCGGGTTCGCCCAGATCTTGACTGTCATCGGGGTGCGCGATCTCGATGTATGCCGCCCCGTGCTGATCCCGCGGCGCCGATCGCAGCGCACCGGCGATAGCCGCCAGCGCACTCTCGTCACCGGCCAGCAGCGACCACGAACAATGTTGCGGCACTTGGTACATGATGCCCTCATCGAGCAGCCCTACCGGCGCGCCCGGGGTAGCGCCGCTCGCCCAGCCGCAGGCCGGGGTGTGCTCACCGTGCATGGCGAAGTCGATATCGATCTCGGCTGTCTCGCCGAATTGCCCCGCACCGGCGGGCCGGTGCTCGCGCACGGTGTAGTTGCGCACCACCGGCCGCTGCTCCTCGCTCATCATCCGGCACTGCGCCCACCAGAGATCGCCGACCGCCGAGGACGGCAACCGCAGGCCGTGCCTACCCGGCAGGAACAGCCGGAACCATTGATCGAACCCCATCGGAGTGAAGCAGGCCAGACCGGTGCCACCGAGCGTGACACGAACGAAATTCGGGCTGATCCGTTTACTCGCCACCACCTCGGCGGTCAGAATCTGCCGCTCCTCGGGCTTGACGTACTTGGTGCACCTAGCCATGAAGGTTAGGCTAGCAAAACCTAAGTTTTATGCCAGATTCACGATTGTCGCAACGTCGGGGTCATCCCAGGCCCTGCAGCGCCATAGCGCAATATTTTCCTGACCACGCCGCTGCCGATGTCCAGGATCGTGTAGACGGGTGCGCCGATCTGCGCGTTCCACGGTCCCCGCAGGCCACTGGTCTGCCCATTGTCCCAGGTGATGCAGGGCTCGATCGGGCCGTTGACCGAGGTCCAGTTGATCTTGCCCCACAGCTACCGGAGATCGGCGCCGCCGAGACGGTGCCGGAGCGAAAGACGGCGCGGTCACGACGGCGGCCTTGGCAAGCGCGGCGACGGCCTTCCGGCGAACGGACATGTCAGCCACCTTTCACGTTGCGGAAACCGTATGGATGACGCCGATCCGAATAGCGCGCCAGGATGTTTGCCAAGAATTTCCAAACCGTCGACAAAGTATTCAAGACATTCACCGAGCGACGGCTGCCGATTGTGCGCCAACAAGAGTGCCACATTTACCCTCAACGGCCGCGGACGTGCGGCCACCCCCACCCCTCGGCAGGTAGCGACCTCTTGTCGCCTTTCTGCACAACGCGATACCCGACTGGCGTCCATTCGCCGCACCCCCTGAAGGCCCTGTCCACTATTCGGTCATGCTGGACTGCATCGTCGACAAATCGGCAGGGTGAGCCCTATATTTAAAATATTTGCTAATAAATTGCCATGAATGTCAGAGGGTGATATCGCTCGACATCCGCTGAGAGGAGATCTGGTCGATGTTCGCGTCCGTTGCGATTGCCTTGGGTTGCGAGAAAAACGACCATCCTCGAAAAGGTGGGGGAAATCACCGCAACTCCACGGAGACCGACAATTGTTCCTGGAGTTACAGCGGCTGAGACAACACTGGCAGACAGAAAGGCCACAATGGCAGCCGTCGCTGTTCTCGACTCGTTTATGCATTACACCGATACCGGGTTCGGTGATACACCGGTGGTGTTCCTGCACGGAAATCCCACCTCGTCGTATCTCTGGCGGAACGTGATCCCGTATATCGCCGATCACACTCGCTGCCTCGCGCCCGACCTGATCGGTATGGGCGCCTCCGGTAAGCCCGACATCGAGTATCGCTTCGCCGACCACGCCCGGTACCTGGACGCCTGGTTCGAAGGGCTCGGCATCGACCGAGCGGTGATCGTCGGCCACGACTGGGGCGGTGCACTCGGAATGGACTGGGCCGCACGCCATCCCGGCCGGGTTCGGGGAGTCGCGCTGGTCGAGACCTTCCTGCGGCCGATGCACAGTGACGACCTCTCAGCGCCGATGGCCCGGATCTTCGGGCGGCTGCGCGGACCGGAGGGCGAGCGAATGGTGTTGGCGGACAACATGTTCATCGAGTCCGATCTCGCGGCAGTCCCCGGACTTTCGGCAGCCGACCTCGAGATCTATCGGGCACCCTACCCAACGCCGGAATCGCGCAGGCCGATGCTCGCATGGGCCCGCGAATACCCGTTGGACGGCGAACCCGCAGACGTCGTCCAGCGCGTATTCGATTACGACTACTGGATGGACCGAACCCCCGAGGTACCCAAGCTCGTGCTGGCCGGCATGAACAGCGCGACCGACCTGGGCTCACCCAAAGTAATCGGTTGGGCGCGAGCGTACTTCGCCAATGTGGAAGTCGAGTCGATCGGCCCCGCGGGCCATCATGCCCCCGAATACCAGCCCGACGCGATCGGCTCCGTACTCGCACGCTGGCTTCATCGGCACGCACTCACCCCCGCTGGCATCGATCTCGGTAGCTGGATGAACGGGTTTGGGCCGCTAACCTACTCCAACCTCGATCTTCCTCCTTGTTGACGGGCTTGCCCGATCGGTTTCGGCCGATGTTTCCGGCCAGCCGCTCCCGATCCTGCCCACGCCCCGACCCGGTCGATATGTCGGTACATGGTGCCAGCCGACGACCTTGTTCGCCGCGACTACCGTGGTCTGGGACACATCGAATGTTCGTGCGTGGACGTCGAATTCGCGGATGTGCGGGGCCGGACCGAGTGTCCGGCCAGTTACGGCGTGCGGACGCGGCAGGGCGCGTTCACGATCTGGAATCAGCAGCAGGGTCCGGAGTCATTGCTCACCACCAGGATTCGCGGTCTGTCGATCGGGCGTGCGGATCGGCCCGCGCGCGGATCCGGCGTTTTCATCTCCGGCGGCGGCGACGAACGATTCGGTACCCGCGGCCGCGTCGAGGCGGACCTCGTCGAGCTGGGTGAGATCTATATCGACGGCGGAATCGCCACTGGTGCACGGAATCTCATCACATCGGTCGCATCGTTACGACCGGAATCGTGGCCGGTCCGCCTTCCGGGCGCGGGCCAGGGAAGGCATCCGGGCGGCGGACTTCGGACCGCTCACTTATAAGAGCTGGCCTGTCCGGTTCGGGAGCGCGGCATGGGGAAACGGGCCGGATAAACACCAGCACCGCGCCCCATGCCGACGTTCATCACCGGCGGCGGCCGGATGGTGTTCGGCCCGTTGATCTTCCGGCGACCGCCGCCAGGCCATCTCGAATGACCGGAATGCGGTGTACCCGACTCACACCCATATGGAAACTATTCGGTGCGAAACCGGCCAGGGACTGCTGTGCTGATCCTGGCGCTTGTCTGAACTACCCGATCTCCCGAATCCCGGCTGAGACTTGCCATCGCGATGTCAGTGGTCGAAGCTGGCTTCGCCGCTGATGGGCGTATGCCAGGTCGCGCTGCCGCCCCAGAACGGTGCCACGTGCTCGCCCGTGCGGTCGGGTGTGTGTCGGCGCAGTCCTCGCCGGTGGTTTCGGAGAGCAGTTCCCACAACGAGTTCGCGGTGGGTTTGTGGCGGCTGGTCTGCCAGGGGTAGCCGGGGATCTGGTCGCGGAGGTGTGCCAGGGCGCTGGTGTCGATGGTGATGTGTTGACCGATCAGCTGCGAGCAGTCCAGGCCGGGCGGGTGCGGCTTGTGGAGGAAGCAGGGTGATGGCGGCCTCGTCGCTTCTGAGTTGTTCTCCAATCGTGACAAGCGCGTGGTAGAGCGCGGCGATGCCGGGGTTGGTACGCGTGCGCGTCGCCGCGGCCTCGGCGTTGTGGTGATCGGGCCATTGCAGGAGTGGTTCCGGCGCTGCACACACTCGGATTGAGATCGAATGTTGCTGAAGCGGAAAGCGCCGGGTGTAGCACGCTGCGCTGCGGGTGATCGGGGCGTGTCGTGGTCATTGTGGCTATCACCAGTTCGGTGTGCTTTCACCCTGCTCGGGCGTTATTCGGTGGCAGGGTGGGATCGCGGGCAAAATTCCGGTAACACATCAAGTGTGAGCTACGACACTAAGACACAGGGCTATCGCGCACCCAGCACCAGCCCCATCGGTAAGGAATTCATCATGTCCGCATTGTTCAAGGTGGCCGCAGCTACCATGCTCACCGCCGGCGCTCTGGCAGTCATCAGCCCGGTCGCTACCGCGCAGACCGCCGACACCAGCACCACCGTCGACACCAGCACCAGCATCAGCGCCGATTTGTTCTCCGGCCAGGTCGCTACTGACGCCGGCCTCAAAGCCGTCCTCGGCGCCTCAACCGACATCGAATAAGGCCCGGTGGGCCGAGGACGGGTGGCAGCGGAACTGCCCGGCCGAGAGGGCTTGTCCGTCGAGGCAACCCGCTCGGTTGGCAGTTCCGCTTCTGCCTCGGCGCCCGGCCGTCGTGGTCGATGTGGTCGAAAACCGCAGGGTTCAGGGTGGCGGGCTGCTGTGCCATGTCCGGTGGTGGAACCGGTTGACCGCGTGGCGATAGCGGAGCGTGCACCTCGCGCCTTGTATCGGGAGGTACCGACTACCGCAACGGCGCGGTGGTCGTGGGCGCCACGCCCTTGAAGTTCCTGCGGACATGGATGGCACAAGCCATTTCATCTCTGCGCGCTGGCCGAATCGGTGACAATGACACCGTCGGTTCCACCGTCGGCCGGGATCACGCACCAACCGAGCCAGGGCAGACTCGTCCGAACGTAGACAACCGAGGAGAGCAGCATGGCCACCGGAACCGTGAAGTGGTTCAACGCCGAGAAGGGATTCGGCTTCATCGCCCAGGATGGCGGTGGCCCCGACGTCTTCGTGCACTACTCCGCCGTCCAGTCGGCCGGCTTCCGCTCACTGGAGGAAGGCCAACAGGTCACCTTCGACGTCGCCCAAGGGCCCAAGGGTCCGCAGGCCGAGAACGTCACTCCCCAATAAGAAGTTCGCCAGCAGCACTCGGTCGCCTCGACCTGGCGTTAGCACCATCCCCGCGGACAGGCCGAGCCGCCCGGACACCAGCAGCCAGACTCGCCCAGGAAACCGGCGGCGCCGGGGACCGTTCGGTAGCCGCTGCGCCACCGCCGAGGCCACCGTGCCGACGAGGCCGCCGAAGAAGCCGCTGGGTATCGGTCGTCTACCGCGGCCCTTATCTCGATGGCGCCGCACTCCGATCCTCCGGCACATCGTCAATGCGAACCGGATGTATCGGACCGTGGTGCGAGCACACGCCGATTGGCCGAGTCTCGGCGATTCGCCCGGGGTGATGTGGCGTACTTACATTGTTCTGCGGGGATTGTTGTCTTTTGCTCGCGCTGATCGAGATGGTTCGCATCTGTGCGGGCGTTAATTGTCGAATGGAGATGCGTCAGCATCCGAGTCCCGCGAGTATCTGATCTCGAAGAACGCATCGCCGAATTGCACACAGGTACAGGCGAATCGACTCTGCGACGGAGGCATGCATTGACGAAAGAAACCCGATCGTGACCGCAACCCTGCACAGTGTCCGCAGCACAGACGGGACCGAGATCGCATACCAGGTCGCCGGCCCCACCGACGGCCGGGCGCTGGTAATGCTGCACGGCCTGGCAGCGAGTATGGCCGCCTGGGGCTCGGTGATCGACCGGTTCGCGCAGCGATACCGCGTGGTGACGCCGGATCTGCGCGGGCACGGCTACTCGGGTAAGCCGGTGTCCGGCTACGACAATCCGGCCAACTGGGCGGGCGATGTCGCGTCCGTACTGGCGGCGGAGAACATCGCGTCCGGTGCGGTGCTGCTGGGATGGTCCTACGGCGGATTCGTGCTCACAGATTATCTGGCAGAGCGAGGAACCGGCGTGGCGGACGGAGTAGTGTATGTCGATGCCGTCACCGGCACCCCTGGGCATGATATCCAAGGGGCACAGCTCGGTCCGGCAATGCTCGCCGCGGCGCCCGCCATTTTCGACGAGGGCGGCGTGCACCAAATCCGCGCCTATCTCGAGGCTGCCGAGGCCGGTTTCTACGGCGACGTGCCCGGGCCCGACCTGCAACGCCTCGTCGGCTTGAACCTGGTCACCCCACCGCGCGTTCGCGAAGCACTGCTGACTCGACCTCCCCGCGACAACGACGCCACGCTGCGCGCACTTGACGTACCCGCGCTGGTCATCCACGGTCTCGACGACGCGGCGGTTTCGGCGGATACGGCCCGCTATATCGCCGGCAAGGCGATTTCCGATGCGCGCCTGTCCCTCTGGGAGCACACCACACACGCGCCGTTCCTCGAGGCTCCCACCCGCTTCGTCGACGAAGTCACCCACTTCATCGAGAGCCTGCCCGCAAAGGGTCCGGCAGCGACCGTGACATCGGTCACGATGACGACGAACGTCCGTAGTGCGTCACCCCCCGGCGGTCGGACTGCTCAGAGATAGCCGCTGCGCCACCGCCGAGGCCACCGTGGCGACGAGGGGCCGCCGAAGAAGCCGCTGGGTATCGGGCGCGGGATTGTCGTCGCATCGGCCTTGCCGACGTCGCAGTTCTTTTCGAACACCGGGAGCGTGTCTCGCATGCCGGCATGACCTGAGAACTATGCGGTGGATCTGTCCTACATCGTGCTCGGTGCGCGGTCGGATGTCGTATTTCCGGCAGAGCTGGGATCTGCGGCTGCTCGTTCGGGTTCGGGGAGGTAGACCGGAAGGCGATAGTTCGCTGTGTCTTCTTGAACCCGACTACTTGTAGATGGAGTGTGAGAATGACTGTGAATCCGGCGAGTGAACCCCGATACAAGCTCAGCGATGCGCATTTTCATTTGCTCAACTTCATTCAGGCTGACGACGGTCCGGAACGACTCATCGAGGTAATGGATGAGGCCGGGGTCGAAAATATTATGGTCAATGGGATGGGTCTCTGCAAGAAATGGTCGGAGTGGGACCCGGTGGAGCCTTCGTACTATCTCGACGATGATTCGCGGGTTTATCCGTATTCCGTGACCGATGTGCTCGTGCACGAGCGTCTCACCTCGGTAGATGAAGAGCAGCAGAAGCGCTTCCACCCCTTCATCTGCGGTTTCGACGCAACGGACCGTAACGCGGTCGACCACATAAAGCGAATGATCCAGCTTTATCCGGGATTCTGGCAGGGTATCGGCGAGGTGTTCGCACGACACGACGACCTCACCGCGCTGAAGTACGGGGAGCCGGGGCGCGCGGACCATATCGCTCTACATCCGGTATACGACTTCGCCGCGGAGCATGGCATGCCCGTCTCGGTCCACCACGACATCACTTCCGTCTGGCATCACGAGGGCGTGATCTACCTCGGCGAGCTTCGTCGGGCCCTGGAACCGCATCCGCACACCACGTTCATCTGGTGTCATGCCGGGGTCAGTCGGCGTCTCACGGTCTCCCGGCTCCCGGATGTGGTGCGAGAGTTGCTCGGGGAGTTTCCGCAACTTCATCTCGATCTGTCTTGGGTGGTATATGACATCCAATTGGTTCGGCACGGTCGGCCGAATGAGGAATGGCTGAGGCTTATCGAGGATTTCCCCGACCGCTTCATGATCGGTTCGGATACCGTGTCGGACACATCCCAGTACGTGCCGACGATGACACGCTATTACCTCATCCTGGACAGCCTGCGCCCCGAGACCGCCAAAAAAGTTGGCCGAGACAACTTCCTGAGGCTGTTGCCGTCCAGCCGAGTAAAGCTCGATGTGGTATGAATCAACCTATAGCGGAGGAATTCTTATGACCGACACTCGAATGATCGATGATGTATTCGCTTCGAATGAGCTACGGCACGACGCGCCGAAGGTCGGGTGCCCGGAGCACGAAATGCGCCCGGAGGCCGCCTATCAGCTCGTCCATGATGAATTGATGCTCGATGGCGTATCGCGGATGAATCTGGCCACATTCTGTACCACATGGGTGGACGAATTCGCGCGTCGATTGATGTCCGAGACTCTCGATAAGAACATCGTCGACAAGGACGAGTACCCGCAGACGGCGGAACTGGAACAGCGCTGCGTGCACATGCTGGCCGACCTGTGGCACGCGCCGGATCCGTCGACGACCCGAGGCACATCGACGATCGGTTCCAGCGAGGCGGCGATGCTCGGCGGTCTGGCGGCCAAGTTCCGCTGGCGCAAACGCATGCACCAATCGGGGAAGCAGGCCGGTAGGCCGAACATCGTGTGCGGGCCCGTCCAGGTCTGCTGGGAGAAGTTCGCCCGCTACTTCGACGTGGAGCTGCGCCAGATCCCGCTGCGTGCCGGCAAATACCACATGACCGGCGCGGACGCCGCGGCGCACTGTGACGAGAACACGATCATGGTGGTGTCCACGTTCGGTGTCACCTTCACCGGACTCTACGAGAACGTCGAGGAGATCAGCCAGGCGCTGGACCGGCTCGAACGGGATCGCGGCTTGGACATCCCGATCCACGTCGACGCCGCCGGTGGCGGGTTCCTGGCACCGTTCGTGGCACCGAGCGTGATCTGGGACTTCCGGCTGCCACGAGTGAAATCGATCAATTCGTCCGGGCACAAGAATGGGCTGGCGCCGCTCGGCTCGGGCTGGGCGATCTGGCGCGAAGCCGAGGATTTGCCGGAAGAGTTGATCTTCAACGTCGACTATCTGGGTGGCAACATGGCCACCTTCAACCTGAACTTCTCCCGCCCTGGCGGACCGGCCATCACCCAGTACTACGAGCTGATCCGGCTGGGCCGCGAGGGCTACACCCGGCTACAGACGGCGATCTACGAGGTCTGCCGACATTTGGCCCGAGGCATCGCGGACATCGGACCCTTCGAAATGATCCACTCAGGTGATCCCATGCGAGGCATCACCGCGATCTCGTGGCGGCTGCGCGGCATCCAGCCGTTCAATCTCTACGATCTTTCGGACCGTCTCCGCGCCCGTGGCTGGCTGATCGCCGCCTACCCGCTGCCCGCCGATCGTCAAGACGAGGTCATCATGCGTGCGGTGATCCGCCACGGGTTCAGCTTCGACATGGCCGATCTGCTGCTCGAAGACATACGCCGCAGCATCGACCAACTGACCGAACACCCGTGGACCACATCGTTGACGCGGAAAGAGGCAGGATCCTTCACGCACAACGCGGTCGCAAGCGTGCCGACGCCCGATAGCGTCCGGCATAAGGGAAATAGCCGATGACAGCGACCGAAGTGCATGCCACCGAACAGGGGATAGATCGGCACGCACACGGCGGTTGCCGCGAACAGTACGGCTCGCCGGCTATCGTCGGGCCATGGCCACGGGCACCGACGGTCGGTGCTGCCGGAACTCCTGGGGTGGACAACCATTCCAGCGGCGAAAGGCGCGAATGAACGATGCCCCGTCCGCGTAACCCAACCGCAGCGCGACCTGCTCGCTGGTCATATCGGTATGAGCGAGCAATTCCTCGGCCAACAGCTGCCGCACCTCGTCGACGAGTGCACGGAAGGACGTACCTTCCTCGCTGAGCCTGCGAGCCAGCGTACGTGGACTGATGAACAGTTCGGCGGCAACGGCCGCCTGATCGGGTAGTGCTGCGGGGTTGCGCGCCAACACATCTCGCACCGCGCCCGCTGTCCCCTGCCGGGCTCGGCGACGTTCGAGCATGTCGTGGCAGAGCTGCTCGCATGTAGTGCGGGTCCATTCGTCGGCTTGCGGCAACGGGAAGTCCAGATAGGCGCTGGCGAAGGCGATAGCATCCTCGTCGGCATCGAAATCCGGTTCGACACCGAAAATTTCGCGATAGCGGACGACCTCTGCGGGCGCGGAATGCCGATACGTCACCCGTTCAGCGGGCACACCTGCGGCGAACAACTCACGACCGATGGTCTGGATGCCGGATGTGATTCGTTCGGCCAGAAACGGCCGGACATCCAGCGGCACCTCGGCGCCGTCGAATACAAGCTTGCTCTGCTGCGGCCCTTCTTCGAAACGCAGGTGCCCGAATACGAACGCCAAATCCAGATATCCCAGCGCCACCTCGATCACCTGGCGCACAGTCCCGCTGGACAGCAGCGCCAGCCCCCACGGCCCGTACAGCGCGATGTGATATCGCCGTCCGGCCTCGGCGCCGAGGCCTGGCTCGTCGCCGAATCGGCGGAGCAGGTTCCGGATGACCGCCACTTCTTGCCGCGCCGTCACCACCGCGTCACCGTCACGCACCAGCTCGGGTGTCAGGCTCGTCCCGGCGAACAGCTCGGTGGCGCTCATGCCGCGTTCGGCCGCCAGCTGCGCCATGACATGCACGCTGGAGGTGTTCCGCACCAAATCCCAGTCGAACATCAAAACAATCCTGCCTTCCGTACCCCGGACGAACAAATACCGCCACGCGCGAAAACGTCTCGACCGCAAGTGCCGCGGCTCCCGCCGAGGCAACCTTCGATGGACGCTTCAGCGGCTGCCGGAACCGGTCCAACAGCGAGGTCGATCAGGTGTCCGAGCAGTGGCCGGCGCATAGGCGCCGGACCGGCAACGGCACCTCGCTCAACCGCCGTTCGCATCGGACGGTCCGGGCTCACAGCGGCTGAATGAACCGTTTGCGCGGGCTCGGCGCAAATGTCTTGTCCCGCAACAGATCAAGTGCCCTACGAAGCTCTAGTCGAGTCTGCGACGGCTCGATGACGGCATCGATGTAGCCGCGTTCGGCGGCGACCCACGGGGTGGCGACGGTCCGGTTGTAGACGTCGATCATCTCCTGCCGCACCGCGGGGGCGTTCTCGCCCGCCGCCGCGAGTTGTTTACGGCCGATGATGGCGACCGCGCTCTCCGCGCCCATGACCGCGATGCGTGCCGTCGGCCAGGCCAGGTTGATGTCGGCGCCGAGTTGTTTGCACCCCATCACCGCGTACGCGCCGCCGTACGCCTTCCGGATCACGACGGTCGCGATCGGCACGGTGGCCGACATCAAGGCGAAGAAGAACCGCCCACCCCGCTTGATCACGCCGATCTTCTCCTCCTCGACTCCCGGCAGCACTCCGGGCGTGTCGACAACGAAGACCAACGGCAGCCCGAACGCGTCGCACACCTGAATGAAGTGAGCGGCTTTGTCCGAGGCACGAGCGTCGATCGCACCGGACAGGACCAGCGGCTGGTTCGCGACCACGCCGACGGGCCGCCCATTGATCCGGGTGAAGCCGGTGATGATGTTGCGTGCTCGCTGCGCGCCGATCTCATGGAATTCGCCGTCGTCGAAGAGGCGCAGCAGCACGTCGTACATGTCGTAAACCGTGTTGTCCCCGTCGGGGATGATGCGATCGAGCTCACGGTCGGATTCGGTGATTTCCGGTTCCAGCCCCGGGTTGACCAGAGGCGCGTGCTCCGTGCAACTGGACGGCATATAGGAAAGGTAGTCGCGGACCCACTGGAACGCGGCCTGCTCGTCCACGGCCACGTGATGGAGATTGCCGTACTGGGCCTGGTTGTATGCGCCGCCCAGCTCGTCGATGCTCACCTCTTCGCCGGTGGCCTCACGGATCACGTCCGGACCGGTGACGAACATATAGGACTGCTCCGTGGCGACCAGCACGTCGGTGTTGATCGGCGCGTACACCGCGCCCGCGGCGCATTTGCCGAGCATCACCGACACCCGCGGCACCACACCGGACAGCGGTATCTGCGCCTTCGCGATCTGGGCGTACCACGACAGCGAAGTCACGGACTCCTGGATGCGGGCGCCGCCGGAGTCGTTGATCCACACCACCGGACAGCCGACGCGGAGCGCGAACTCCAAGACCCGCACCACCTTTCGGCCGAACATCTCACCGACGGTGCCACCGTGCACGGTCTGATCGTGCGCGACGACCACCACCGGTCTGCCATCGATCCTCCCGTGCCCGGTGACGACGCCGTCGCCGTATAGCGCGTCCGGATTTCCCGGCTGCCGCACGAGCGCGCCGATTTCGACGAACGATCCGCGGTCCAGCAGCATGTCGATGCGGTCGCGGACGCTGGTAATTCCCTTAGCCCGGCGCTTGCTCAGTCCCGCCTCACCGGCCGGCTCGTGCGCGAGTTCGAGGAGCTTGGTCAATTCGGCCAGACGCTCTGCCGTCGTACCTGTCATCGCAGCCCTTTCCCCGTGTGCCGTAGCGTTCCCGGGACCAGCGACATCGATCGCTGGATCTCGACGATCGGCAATCCGCGCGAAACCGTCTGCGGAATTTGATCGTCAGACCAGTTCAACATGGACAGCTGACATACGGCTGAGAAAATTGGGTGAGATAAATTATACTGGCAGTTAACTGTCCAGCCCAGACAACAACCTGTCAGTTAACTGTCCATTCCAGGCAATAATCTGTCCGAATACGCAAATTCGACCGACCAATAATTCCGCCGCAGAATTCAACAGCCCGATTGGTCCGGTCCACCGCCCGCCATGATCGTCACCGACACCTGACCGGCACCGGGGCATGCGGCAATCCGTAGGTCCGCGGCGTTCTGTCCCGATACCTGACGTCCACCGGCGATCCGCACGTGATATCCACCCGGATACGGACGGTGCGGGGCGCTGATGACGGTGATCGCGCCGTCGGGGAATCGTCCGCCGCCGTCGGCTCGCCCGGTATCCCACCGGTAGGTGAACTCCTGCGTGGCGACGTTGTAGTTCCACTCGATCGGGGTGCCGGAGGTCAGCTTCGGATACGGCCGCACCAGCGCGTCCAGATTCGATTCGCGCACGTTGCCCGGCGTGCGCGGCAGGTGCGCGTCCACCACGATCGCCTGGTCGTCCGGATTCTTCGCGACGGTAGCCGGATCGCCGCCGAGATAGGTCCAGTTGAACCAGCCGAGTCGGCCCTGATCGAACAAATCGAGGTTGCCCACCAGCGCGCCCCGATCGCCGGTGGCGCCGAATTCGGTGACCACCGGCGGGATACCGACCGCACCGGAGTAGACCTCGGCCTGGTTGACATCCGATTTCCACTGCGGATCGCAGCCACCGCTTCCGCCGCCCTGCAGCGCCTGGACCACGCAGTACACATTGAATCCGTACACGGTGTTCCCGACCGGGGGCGCGCCGAGATCCGCGGTGGTGCCGTAGTTCGTGGTGATGATGCCGGACAACCAGATCGGAGTATCCGGGTCGGTGGACCGGATCGCGTCGCTGACATTGCGGTTGAAGGCGCGCAGCGAATCCATGATCGGCGGCGGACACACATTCGCCAGACAGGGCAGGAAGGCCGGACCCGCGGGCGGCTGGTTGAGCGGGCCGTAGCCGACAACGCCCGGCTTGCCCTTGAAATACGCCGCTACATGCTGCCACATCCGCAGAAAGCGGGTCTGAATGCCGATGCCGTCCGGACCGGGGGCGTTGGCGAAGAAGTTCTCGGTCGCGTTCCAGAACGCGGGATTGCCCAGGTTGGCCGCCACCAGGTCGTGGGACGTATCGGGTGCGCCGTTGGTCAGCGTCGCCCAGGGCGGTGCGCCCTCACCGCCGATCGCACTCGACCACAGGTCTTGGTGAAACTCGATTTCGACACCGATGCCGTGGTCGTGCAGCACACCGACGGTGCTCGCGATGTCGGCGAGGTATCCGTCGTCGTAGCGGCCGGGCTGGGGTTCGACGGCCTCCCACATGATGGGCATCCGTACCGCGTTGAAGCCCTCGTCGGCGAGCAGCTGGGCGTCGGGTGCGCCGAATCCGGTGGCCGATGGCAGATAGGGCGGCCTTTTGTTCGCCACGTTCTCGCCGTGGAATACGACCACACGACCGGAACTGTCGGTGAACCACTTCCCGGCCCCGCGGATCGGCGTGGCCGCGGTCGTGGTCTGCGGATCCGCGACTCCGTAACCGTTCGGCAGAAATACCATTACTGCCGCGATGGCGACGCCGAGCACAGCCCTTCGGACCACGTGGAGTTGCGGCATGGTGACAACCTAACATCGCGCATTTGCCGGAATGAGCCCACCACACCATCGATCAGGCCTCGATCCGACGCACTCGAAACCGGACCCGGGCCGCAAGTTCGGAGCTGGCCGAGTTAGGCAATTCCCGCGTCAGGCAATCCCGCATCGAAACATACCTTCGGTACGGTTTACCGCTCCATATCCGACGAACGACGATCAATAAACCGAAAGAAATACAACTGAGAAATTCTATTCGACATCCAAGAATTCTCCCAGGTTTTCAGTGAAATGGATTACATCACAAGCCATTTAGATAGCTGGCGATTAGCCTAAGTCGATATGAGCCAAATACTCGTCTTCACGAGACCATCCAAGGGTCACCTTTATCCACTAGTTCCCGTACTGGGTGAATTGTCGGCTCGGGGGCACCGGATCACCGCGGAAACCCTCCCCGGCAGTCAAAATGTCCTGAACCCACTCGGCATCACCGTCCGGGAACTGCCCGAGTCGCTGACCCGGGACGATCTCGACGACGGCGCGCAATCGTCCCCGCAGGCCGCGCTCAGCGCCGCCATGCACGCCCTGGTGCGCCACATCCCGGACGAAATCACGGCCATCGAGGCGGCGGTCGATGCGGTACGACCCGACGCGCTGATCGTCGACATGACATCGATCGGCGCCCAAATTTACGCGGCCGCAAGCGGTTTGCCGTGGGCGTCGTGGTCACCCATGCTGCTGCCGATACCGTCGCGGTGCGTTCCGCCGTTCGGGCCGGGGTTGACGCCGATGCGCGGCCCGCTCGGCCGGATCCGCGACGCGGTCGTGCAGACGAAGATGGATCGGTTGTGGGACGAGGTGCTCCCCCAGATCAATGCCGCACGACTCGACCACCGGCTGCCACCGCTGCGGCACACCTTCGACTATCTGGCGCAACCTCCGCTGATGCTGAACTTCACCGCGCAGCCCTTCGACGACCCGCGCGACGACTGGCCCACTGAAGTCCAGCAAATCGGCCCGGGTCTCTGGGCGCCACCCGCGACCAGGCCGGCTTGGCTCGACGAAATCGATCGGCCGCTGGCCATCGTCACCTGCTCCACCGAATTCCAGGACGACGGCGCCCTGGCACAGATTGCCATGGACGCGCTCTCCGACAGCGGGATGTACACGGTGGTGACCGCGGGCGCGGTGGATCCGTCCTCGTTCTCGGTACCGGCAAACGCCCGCGTCGAGGCGTTCCTGCCGCACCACCTGCTGCTGGACCGCACGGCCGTAGTGGTATCCCACGGCGGTATGGGCATCACCCAAAAGGCTTTGGCCGCAGGCGTTCCCGTATGTGTCGTGCCGTTCGGGCGGGACCAGCGCGAGGTCGCCCGCCGAGTGGTCACCAACAAGGCGGGCGTCTGGGTGCCGAAGAAGAAGCTCACCGTCACGGGGTTACGTGCCGGTATAGAGCGAGCGCAGCGGTGCGCGCCGGGAGCGCGACGGGTAGCGGCCGGATTCGCGGCCGCGGGCGGACCGACCCGGGGCGCGGATCTGCTCGAATACCACTTCGCCGGACGGCTGCGCACGCATCGGCAACCGGAGCCCGAATCACGATCCGTCCCGGATCGAAACGTCGCGTAAGGGTAAGCAGCCGAATCGCTCTTCATCCAATGTGTTGATACACAGCACTATTCGAGCATCGAGTGCCGAATCCGCGGCCCGCCGTGGCCGATTCGGCATGTTCGGCGAACAGAGAGGGGAGGCCGCGATGATCGGCCAACAAAGTCGGCGCCGATGGTGGATCCTCGGGGCAGTCTGCCTCGCCGCACTGCTCATCGGGGTTGCCAACAACATTGTCAATGTCGGACTGCCCGCCATGAGCGCGCAACTCGGCACCACCACCGCGACACTGCAGTGGGTGGTCGACGCCTACATCATGTGCCTGGCCGGACTCCTACTGGTCGGCGGCTATCTCGCGGACCGGTACGGCCGCCGCCGCATGCTGATCATCGGCCTGCTGCTGTTCGCGGCGGCGTCGGCCGGGGCCGCCGCCGCCCACGGTTTCGACGGGCTGGTGGCCGCGCGTGCGGCGATGGGTGTCGCGGCCGCGCTGATCTACCCCGCCACCTTGGCCATCATCGCCTCGGTGTTCACCGACCGCTCGGAGAAGGCGTTCGCCGTCGGGCTGTGGTCGGCGATATCCGGGATAGCGGTCGCCTCCGGTCCGCTGATCGGTGGTCTGCTCCTCGCTCATTTCTGGTGGGGCTCGGTATTTCTGGTCAATCTCCCGCTCGTCGCGATCACCTTGGCCGCAACGGTTTTCGCGGTGCCCGAGTCGCGCAGCGCTACCCGGACACCGCTCGATCTGGTCGGCGCGGGTGCGGCGATAACCGGGATCGCACTGCTGCTGTGGGCGATCATCAGCGGACCGCAGCGCGGCTGGTCCGATCCCCTGGTCGTGGCGGCCTTCCTCGCCGCGAGCATCGTGCTGATCGGCTTCTACTATCGGGAGCGGCGAAACCGGTTCCCGCTCTTGGATGTCCGGCTGTTCGCCAATCCACGTTTCACCGTCGCGAGCTGGTCCATCACGACCGCGTTCTTCGGTCTGGTCGGTTTCAGCTTCATGATCACCTTCTATTTCCAGACCATCCGCGGCTACAGCCCGTTACAGGCGGGGCTCGCCATCGTGCCGTACGCGCTCGTCGTCGCGGCAATGGCGCCGCTCGCCCTTGCGCTCACCCGCCGCATCGGTACGAAATATGTTGTGGTCGCCGGACTTTCGTCGATGAGCGCGGGATTTCTGGTAGCCACTCGAATCGAGCTCGATACACCGTACGACGGTCCGATCCTGCTCGCCATCTGTTTGATGGCCGTCGGGCTGGCGTTCACCACCGGTCCGGCGACGGACGCATTGCTGAACACGGTGCCCCCGGAACGCGCGGGGGTGGCTTCTTCGGTCAACGACACCACCCGTGAGCTCGGCGCCGCACTCGGCGTCGCGGTCCTCGGTTCGCTGCTGAGCTGGACCTTCCGTGCCGATCTCGGTCGCGCCTGGTCGAAACTCGGTGTCCCGCAAGCGGTTATCGAACACGGTCAGACCTCGGCGACCGCGGCGCTGGCACAGGCCGTCGGCGCGCCCGCGACGCACACTGCCCAGCTCGCCTTCATCCACGGTCTGCACGTCGGCGCGTACACCGCCGCCGCCATCGCGGCGGCGGGCGCGGTGCTGGCTCTCGTCATGCTGCCGCATTTCGATCGAATCGAGCGCGGTGCAACAGAATTCGCGGTCTCCGGCGCTCCCGTATCCGCCGAGCCCATCAAATCAGCGAGGTGATCATGTCCACTGTAATCCGCAAGGCCGTCATCCCCGCCGCCGGTGTCGGTTCGCGGCTGCTGCCGTTGACCAAGGCGATCCCCAAGGAAATGCTGCCGGTGGGTGACAAACCGGTCATCGAACACACCGTCCGGGAGCTGATCGACTCCGGCATCACCGATATCACCATCGTTGTCTCCGGCGGAAAGTCGTTGATACAAGAGCACTTCCGGCCCAACGACGCCTTGGTGGAACAGCTGCGGACCGATCGCAAATACGAGCTGGCCGACCTGGTGGAACAGACCGCGGACCTGTCTCGCCGCGGTCACATCACCTATCTCTACCAGCACGGGCCGTACGGCAACGGCACACCGGTGTTGAACGCCGCCCAAGACATCGGCGACGAACCGGTGCTGGTGCTGTGGCCCGACGACGTGTTCGTCGCCGAGGTGCCGCGGGCGCAGCAATTGATCGCCGCCTATGAAGCGACCGGCTGCCCAGTGCTCGCCCTCATGCCGATGCATCCCCTCGACTCCCGGCGCTACGGCGTCCCGATGGTGCGCGAGGACCTGGGCGACGGCCTGTTGCGGATAGACGGTCTGATCGAGAAGCCCGAGCCGCAGTTGGCGCCGTCGGCGTACGCCGCGATCGGCGGCTATGTCCTCACCCCCGGGATCATCGACGAATTGCGGGTGCAGACCGAGCAGTGGCACACCCACCGCACCGGCGAGATCTACCTGACCCACGCCATCAACGCCTACGCGGCACACCACGCCGTCTACGGTCAGGTCATCCGGGGTGCGTGGTATGACACCGGCAACCCCGCCGACTACCTCGTCGCGCAGGTCGCGGCCGCCCTCACGCACCCCGAATACGGACCGCTGCTGCGAAAACTCGTCGGCGATTCCGCGGATGTGCTCGACACCGAGCAATACGCGGGCAATACTGCTGCACAGTGAGGTGATCAGCCAGCGACATCCCGCCTCGGCCCCGATCGTAAGGAGATGTTTCGTGCGCGCCACCGGCCATCGAATCGTCCTCGGCCTCGCCGCTACCGTATTCGCCTCCGCAATGGTGGGATCGACCGCGCCGCGGGCGAATGCGGACGCGTATGTCGAACGCGTCTATACCAATCCGGCGGGCACTCGGCACTATTATCTGCACCTGCCGCCCGGCGATGTCGCCCACAAACCACTCATGATCTTCTTGCCCGGCTGTATCGACCCCGTCGAAGAGAATCGCCCCGCAGTGCTGCCATTGATTCCGCAGTCGGATCGGATGGGTTTCGTCCTCGCGTATCCACTACAGGATCAAGCCGCGAATCCAGGATGGTGCTGGAATCCCTGGAACCCGGACGACAATCAGCGTGATCGGGGCGAACCATCGATCATCGCCGGAATAACCACCTCGCTCATCGACGAATTCAAACTCGATAAAGCCCGCGTCTATATCGGCGGATATTCCGCGGGCGGGGCCATGACGACCGTGATGGCCGCCGCCTATCCCGATCTATACGCGGCCATGGCACCGATGGCGGCCACCCCCTACCGACTCACCGGCGACGGCGAGGCGATCGTCAGCGAGATGGGCCCGCGTGCACGGGCGGTACCCGGTTTCTTCATGCAGAACCTGTTCGACGAGGCGAGCATCTATCCGGTCGGCCGGGTGAATCTGTCCCAATGGCTGCAAGCCGACAACCTGGCCGACCCGGGATCGGTTCCGCCGCAACCGACCTCGACCCAACTGATCGGCCCACCGCAGGGGATCCCCATTCCGACCGTCGTCGAGCACTACCAGAGCCCGGCGGGTTGTGAAATGGCCCAGTTCTGGACGCTGACCCTGTCCGAGCATCAGATCGGCGCGCTGCTGGTGCAGCAACCATGGGGCGATCAGATGCGCGACGACATGATGAATTTCCTGCTGTCGCATTCGATGACTCAGCCGCACCGTTCGTGCGGCTGAGCCCGGTTCGAGTCCTACGCGGCGTCGGCCAGTCGTAGCATCCGCTCCTGGGAGACGCTGGCGACCAGCCTGCCGCCGCGGTCGTACACTTTGCCCTCGACGAATGCCCGACCATCCGCCGCCGACGGCGAAACCTGGTCGAACAGCAGCCATTCGTCCACCCTGCACGGGCGCAGGAACCGGATCCCGAAGTCCAGCGCGACGGTTTGCACCGGGGTGCCCCAATACAGCGCCATCGCCGCGCCGAGCATGGTGATATCCGCGGCATATGTCAATGCGCAAACATGCAGCGTCGGATCCTCCGGCATCGGCGCGCCGTAGCGGATCCACATCTGCTGGCGCGGCTGATCGGCGCCCAGAAACGTGTCGGGAACGCGGCGCACCGACCAGCACGGGTCGAAATCTATCGCCGCGAACCACTCGTAACCCGGGTCACCGGGTTGATAATCGGCCAAGCGCTCCGGACGGGGCGCCGGTGGGCAGGGGAGAGTGTGTTCGACACCACGCGCACCGGTATGAAACGAGGCGTCCAGCGCGATCGTTTCCAACCCCTCCTGCCGGCCGACTACCCGACGTAGCGCGAACGACCGACTGTCCCGAACGGTGACGACATCGAATTCGATATCCGCCTCCGGGTTACCGCGCCGCACGAAATAGTTGTGAATCGAATGCAACGCGAAACCGTCCGGCACACATTGTACGGCCGCCGCAACGGCCTGCGCGGCCAACTCACCGCCGAACGTCCTGGCCATCTCGGTACCCGGATTTCCACGACGCCGGAACATAGCGGCATCTACCCGCTCCACCGTCAGCGTATCGATCAGACGAACCATCTCCACCACCTTCTGTCGCGATTTCCGGCCGTACCGGGAACCGAATTATCGACACGAATGCGCGTCATATGATCTGCCGCATCAGTCGGCATACAAAACAGGGATCGACCACATCGTCTCGCCTGTAGGCCACCTCAGCACCACCCCATGAAACCGCGAGGCGACAACTACACAACCTCATTCTCCGCGCAAAACAGGAGAATGCACAGTATCGATACTCGTGCAGTGAATCACACTTGATCCAGCCAATGCAGACCCTTGCCTATTTCGCCTATTCATTAGCATTTTTCGCCGTCCCGGCTGGACAATATTCAATACATAGCAAACTCTAAGAATTATGCGCTCTTCTAAGGTTGCCGGAAGCTTCGGCAGCGATTTCGATCTCGCCCGACCGGGCCCGTCGGGCTCCCGTCACTTATGGACCCCTACCGTCGGTCGGCGAGCGCCGCGCGCTCGAGCCCACGGGGTCGGCCGTAGATGCCCCGGTCGCTTGATGGTGGCGAGAATCGCCGAGGTCTCCACGTTCGTCACCTCCGGGATCACACCAACCGTATCGGTGACGAAGGCGTAGATGTCGCCGAAGGTGGGCTTGGCGACGGCGAGCAGCAGATTCGCGGGCCCGGTGATCGCCGCCGCACAAAAGACGTCCGGATGCACCGCCAACCGGCGACCGATCGTGTCGAGCGCACCGGGACGCACCGACAACCACAGCAACGATTGCGATTCCAAGCCGACCAGAGACAGATCGAAGATGGTGACCGGGCGCACGACATGTTCATCCAACAGCGTCACCAGCCGTCGACGGGCGGTGTGCGCGGTCACCCCGGCCGCCCCGGCCAGCTCGGTGTAACTGGCCCGGCCATTGCGCGACAGGGCCTCAATGATCGCCTCATCGACATCGAGCAGCTTCACCGGACGCTCCGGTTCGGGCATACCGAAACCCAGATTCAACTCCCCCGGCAGCGGCGGGTGCGCGGGGTCGACGGAGGGAAACACCCGCATCACCCGTTGCGCCTCCCACGTGATCACCGCCGCCGTCGCCGGAATATCCCGTAACAGCAACGCATCTCGCTCCTGCGCGTTGTCCAGATACAGCAGCGCGAAGATCTCACCGCCACCACTGATCACATCAACCGCACGAGTATCCGGCCTGCGCGCAAGAGCTTCCGCGAGCGCACCGACCCGCTCACGAGCGCACTTGAGCCGCAACGTGATCACCCGCAGCTGCGGAAAACAAGCCAGATTACGCATCGCCGACGCACGCACAATCCCCTTCTCATACAGCGGCACCGCACGGCGTACCACGGTGCGCTCCGACAGATCGAGACGCTGCGCCAACTCCCGCCACGACACACGCGGATCCGCAACCAGGGCAGTCACAATCCGGCGATCAGTCTCCTCCAGATGCTGGGACATCTGCTCACAATATCTTCAGCAACTTCAGAGATTCCTAGTAAATCCCCATGTTTTACACCACAGCAAATTTATGGCAAGGGTTGTCGACTCGATTGGCCCGCACGGCATCTCGGATACCGATCGCCGCCGTCATCAGTTGACCTGCGCGATTCAGGCCGTGGCGCAGGAAGGTGTCGAGCGGCTAGCCGCCCGCTTCGCCGGAAACCCCCGGGACAGACGATTTACCCGGTCTGCCAAGAGATTTGCAGGTTCGGCCAGCGAGCCCGGGAAGTCCGCCCAGATACGGAGATCGGCCGGAACGGTGGTCCCGGTCACAGAGATAACCGATGGTTTGCTGAATTAACCTTGTGATCGCCCCGAATTCGGCCAACGGAAAGCCCTATCGCCATCGAGTCGGACATTCGAGAAAGGCACGTCAGCATGTCGATATCGAAAAAGTCCACGGCAGCCACCGCTGTCGCCGCCCGCCAAGGTGTGCTGCCCGTCAACAGCGTCAGCATCAGCTGACCGGCGTCGTGACCGACGCCCCAGCCGGGTATCCGTCCCGCCCGACATCCGAATTATCGAGTCGCACAACCGAAGAAGGGTCGTATCCAATGACACCGAACGATGTGCCCACCCTTGGAGCACGGCGCGTAACGCCAATGGTCTCCGCTACCGCGACCGAGATACGGCAGCGGCTCGGTTTCCGGCGCAACCGGCTCACCGAAACGGAGCTCAGCGCCGTGGCGATGGCCATGGCCGAGGCGATCCATGCGACGAACACCCAGCATTCCGCGAAGTCACCGGGCCGGTAATGCGCAGCCGCAGGCCACCGCGAGTACGTTGGGAAAGCTCACCGATCCTGTTGCCCTTCCGTTTCGAGTGGAAGCCGATTGCGCAGTACCGCAACGGATTCCGACAGCATGCTCATCGAGATCAGATCGTCGTGCCGGTCGTTGTCCAGCCGCGCCGCCTCCGTGCCCTGCGGCCCGAGCCCGACCGTGTGCTGTTCGACGAAACCGAAGGTGCGGTCGCCGTTGTTACGGAAGATCATCGCGGTGGACGGCAGGTATTGCAGTGCGGCGACATCCATCCGGCCGCTGCCGGTGAAATCGCCGACCGCGACCGCACAGGGACCGACCGGGCCGATGGTCAGCTGGGGCGAGCCGAAGTTGCCCTGTCCGTCGCCGTACATCACCGCGAAGCTGAACGCCGCGACATTCGCCGAGATCACGTCGAGATTGCCGTCGCCGTCCATATCGGCGACTTTCAGATCCTCGTCGGGCAGCGGCAGCACGTTCCACCGCGGCGGCAGGAAGCCGCCGTGTCGGTCGTTGAGCAGCACCCAGAAGCCGGTTGTCGGCAGATCGCCGGTGATGATGTCGGCGTAGCCGTCGTGATCGAGGTCGGCGACCAGGACAGTGGAACGGACCAGCCCGGCGGCCAGCCATCGCGGCTCGGCGAAGTGGCCGGTGCCATCGTTGCGCATGATCGCGATCGCGCCCGGTACCGGGACCAGGTTGTTGAACGCGATATCCAGATGTCCCGAATGGTCGAAATCCGCGAGTTGCACCCCGACCGGCAGTCCACCGGTACGGTAGGTGACATCCGGATTCGGATCGCGGGAATAGGCGCGGTCGACGGTGAAATCGCCCTGGCCGTCGTTGACCAGCACCGTGATGCTGAACTGGTTGCTCACCACCAGATCCAGCTTTCCGGTGCCCCGGAGATCGCCTGCCACAACCGAATTCGCACCCACCTCGGTGGGGATGAACTGGGTGCGGCGCAGCCGCCCGTGACCGTCGCCGCGCAGAATCGCGACGCCGCCCGCATATCCGGTCGCGGCAACGGACTGGTTGCCGTCACCGAAGAAGTCGCCGACCGCCAGCGTCTGTGAGGCGTAGGCCGGACCGAGCCCGCCCGCGTAGTACTCGACCGAATCCTCGAACACCGGATCCGGTCCGGACGACCCGGTACCGCTCGAGCCCGTGTCCGGCGTCGCCGTAGCCGATCCGGCCAGCAGCAGCGCACTCACCGCAGCCAACGCGCACAGCCGCCTGTTTATCGACATCCATTGTCTCCCGGATCTATTCGGTCGGTCTCGGATCTCAACTCCGCGGCACGCAGTCGTACCAGGCCGCGCCGGTGGTGTTCTGCAGGAAGATCTGCGGCCGCAGCACCTGTTCGAGGGTGGCGCGATCGGGAATGGTCACGCACCGGCTCGGCCCTGCGTTGCCCTGCGGCGCGTATTCGGTGGCCACGGCCCGCGACAGCCCGTCGAACGGTTGGCTCAACTCATCGCAGGCGGTCTGGTCGCGGTCGGCGCGGCCATGACAGTTGAACCACGCCATCGCGTAATGGACCGACAGCGCAGGCGATTTCACATTGCGTGGCACACCGAGCCAGTTGATCGAGTCGCCGTGGCTGCCGCCCTCGTAGTCGATGAACATGACCGGGTTGGTGCTGCGCGGATCACGCCGGATCAGGTCGTACAGATCCTTGGTGCCGATCGGCCCGTCGGTCGGCTGGAAGAATGGATTCGGTGGGAAGAACCCGTAGGCGTGGAATCCGGGTAGATCGAAATCCGCGGTCTGCAACTGCACCGCCGCCGACGACGGGAACTGGGTGAACCCGGACATGCCGACATAGGAATCGACCCTGGGTAGCGGCCTTCCGTCATAACCATGGCCCTTGTCCTGCCAGTTCAGGTACGAGGACATGCCGACCGAGCCGATCGACTGGCCCCACAGGTTGATGTGGTCGAGGTCCAGCAGGTCCAGCCACGGATCGCGCATGTTCTGGCCCGCGGGCACGTAGGCGGGGTTGATTCGTACCAGCCGTGGATTCTGCAGCCGCACAACATTTCCGATCTCGTTGTTCAGATCGCTGATCGGCACGATGTCCTGTCCGGCGACCCAGCGCACCACGTCCTGGGCGTCCAGGCAGGAACCCGGTGCGAAACACTTCTCCACCGCGAGCAGCGGCGTCAGCAGATCCAGCGCGTTGCCGTCGCTGGCAGGCTGACCCGCCTGGCCGAAGGTGAAGCTGATGAAACCGTTGCGCGCGGCCCCCTGCGCGTACATCGCGACATCGTTCTGCGTCTCCCCCGCACCCGGGAAACCCACTGTCACCGGATACTTTTCCGGACCAGGTCGATCCGGATCGACACCGTCGGGAAAGTACGCCTTGCCCGCGAGCGAGATGCCGCGCGCGTCGACCATCCGGAACTTGCGCACCGTACCCAGTCTGAATACCGCGCCGGAATCGCTCGATGCACACGCGCCTTCGGTGGTCTCGTACCAGACACTGCCGTCGGAGTTGTTGCACGGCAACCGGAAGCGCGCGGTGGCATATTGCGGATCGTCGTAGTCGTCGTCGTGCATCGCGTCATCGATATCGGCGATTCCGAACCGTCCGTTCTGATTCCAATCCGGGGCGTAGGCCGGATGCGGCGGGAACCCCAGGTCGAAAGGCGGTGTGTGCGTCAGCGCGTCCCACAGTTTCTGCGCCGCCGCCAGCGCGGGCGCGGCTCCCTGCGGCGTCCGCCAGGTCTGCGGTTCGGTCAACTCGACGAACGGCCGCGCCAAATGCCCTGCGTTGGTGAGTATTCCGGCCTTCACGAAGTATTCGAGCTGCCCAGGCGTCAATGCGTCGAGGACAGTGCCGCTGAAAACCTCGCCGATCTCGGTGAACACATAGGACGGGTCCGGCGGCTGCGGTACCGGGTAAGGCTCGGCCACGGTCGGCGACAGACCGGCAGCTGCGGCGAGCAATACCGCCGCGGGCAGCGCCATCAGGCCACGAATTCGGCATACGATACGCACCCGACCTCCAACTCCGCCGAGATGAACCGGCCCGCAGACCGATTCGGACCATGCCGTAATTCAATCGGCGAACGGCGCGCACCGGGATCGCGCCGCCAGTCAGTTCATTGACAATCGCGGACAGCGGGCACGAGTACCACGACCGATCGCACATGGCACCGGTTCGCCCGCCGCTCTCCGAGACCGGGTTCTCGCCGAAACGCGCACGGTATCGGTTACCGATGATTCTTGATCCTTCCGGCCACAAGCTGTGCAGTTCCGGCCGTCCCCGGCGACGCACAAAGTAGTGACCGAATCCGACTGTATTTTTAATCCAATTGCTGCGCAAGGATATCCGGGACGGTGGGGCGCACGGGCCAGGAGGTTGTGATGCGTACCGAGGAGGTACTGGAGACCACCGATGGGGTCCGGCTCAGCACGGTGACCCACCGTATCCCGCTGCCGAGCGGCGCACCCGCCCATCCACGCGACTGTGATTACCTGCGGCACTTGCGCATCCGATGCGCCGACGGCCCGGACGATCCCGCGCGCGCCGACACCGTGCTCACCCTGCTGCCCGGCGCGATCGCGGGTGCGCGATCACTACAACCGTTGGGCTGCAACACTGTTCGCAATCTTCAAGCCGCGGGCGTTATCGCCGAGGTGTGGGTGATCGACCGTCGCGCCAACGGCGTCGAGGATCATTCGGGGATCGAAATCGCCATGGCCGAGGGTGATTATCACCTTGCCTTCGACTACTACTACCGCGGCGCGAAGGTCGGCGGGCGGACCTTCGACGGTTTCCGCACCGATCGCGAACTCGGTTTCCTGGCCGGATTCGGAATGGCCCGCACCGTCGCCGACCTGCACGAGGTGCTGTGCCGCGAGATCGCGGACCCGGATGCCCGGGCGAGATCGCTCTTCCTCGGCGGACATTCACTCGGCGGCATCCAGGCGGGCGCCTATGCCGCTTGGGATTTCGGCGGCCGCCCCGGACACGAACAGATCGCCGGACTGGTCGCGCTCGACACCGTCACCCACCTCGACCCGCTCCGGCTGCGCGGGCGCACCCGAGCAGGTCGGCCGCTCGCAGTGGCGACACGACAGTTCGAGCGGGCGCCGATCGCCATGCGGCGCGGACTGATTCCCTGTAGCACAGCCGTCATGAACGGCGGATGGGGCAACCCGGAGGCGTTCGCGCTCATCGCGGCCGTCGCCACCGCCGCGACGCTCGCGCCCGATGCGGAATCCGATATCCTGCGCCTGCTGCCCGACCATGGCACCGCCGCACGCGTCCTGCGCGGCTCCACCGCCCGAACGTGGCGCGAATATCTCACCGGCACACCGAATTACCGCAAACTGCGGTTGACGAACCTGGCGCTGCTCGGTCTCCTCGGCGGTGCACACACCTCGATCAATTGCGCCGTACTCTCGATGAGCTGCGGCACCCTCGACAGCGCCGCGGTGGCCCCGCGCAGTTTCCCGCTCCCGTTCGAGGCCGGTACCCTACCCGGCCTGCGGTCACTGTATCGGGCCGTGCTCGGAACCCAACCACGGTTCAGTCCAACGTCTTTCGACGAGCTGTACCACTGGCGCGATCACGACCGCTGCTGCGCACCCGACGCGCCGACCCAGCTCAGCCGCGGCGGCACACCCGCATGTGTGACCGGCGAAGTGGTCAGCATCGCCGAACTCGCCAGAATCCTCGCGGGCGGCAGGCTCAACGTCTTCGAGGACTACTTCCCGCTGCGCCAGAGCATCGACGCGGCAGCCGTGCTCGGCGGCTGCCGCACCGGCTCGCTGACCCCGATCCGCCACGAATCCGGCTCGGCCCATTTGCCTTCCGTCAGCCTCATGGGCGGCTCCAGCTTCACCCAGCTCCTCGCCCGCTGGGGTGTCTATCCGGACGACGCCCTATGGTTTCCCGGCTATCTGCACTGCGACGTCGCCGCGGGCGCTCATCCGCGCGCCGACGGCGGTCCCGAACCGATCGCCGCCGCCCTCGCCGACTTCGTCCGCACCAACCTGCCTTCGGCACAAATCGCCTCCTGACCGTTCGCGTTCGGCCGGCTCGACCACGGCGTTCTCCTGTGCGCGTAGCTGTCTGCTGTTATAGGTCGCGCCCGGGTGGCGGTGGTTCCCCGCAGAGACAGCGACAAAACGCCGCCGTGATCACCGGCGAACCGCCACTGCCATCGACCCGGCAGCTCCGAAATCGCCAGAATGAAACCCATACCATCGGGCACGTTCGAACAGATCCGCGCCCACCTGGCCGCACAACTACCGGTCGACTGGCAGCAGATCTACACCACCGCCCTGCCGGTCAAGCACCCCCTGACGAGCGCCGAGGACGACGACATGGACTGGGCCCCAAACCCGACGGTTCACTCGGCTTGCTTCGCCTGACAGACCGGCCGTGACGCGAGAGCCGCGCACGGTGGAAGCTGGGGCACGACAAGATCACCACCCAGCCCACCGCCAAGGAACGCCGTGTCCGACTCCCATACGTCCAATTCCGTCCGGCCTACCCGCCGCGGGCTGCTCCTCGCCGCCGTCGCACTCGCGACGCAGCCCGTACCGACCGCCTTCGCCGCGCCCCGCACCGCGACCGGCCCGGTCCGGATCACCGAGGGGCAGGTCGCCGAGGCCGCGCCGGGCCAGCAGATCTTCTACCCCTCAGTCACCAGCTGCCTGACCGTCACCCTGAGTCTGGGCAGCGGAGCCAAGGTCGGTGCGCACGCCAGCCTCTTCCAGGTGCCCGGTGAGCTGCGGTCCGACGCGATCCTGGCCGCTGCCGCGCGGCAGGCGGGAACCCGGCCGATCATCGCCGTCGAGGTGCGGGGAGCCGTCGGCGCCTGGCATCCCTCGTACTTCACCAGGGCCATCGAAAGCTACGGCGACGGTGAACCTGTACCGATCCCGGAGCGGCCCGACCCCGACGGCATCGCCCGCGCAGTGGCCGCCGGGCTCGGTCTGCGGGGGCGCGTCCCGGTGACGGTACGGGATTTGCCCGACGGCGATCAGACGGTGAACTGATCGGCCTGCGCACGTGAGAATACGGGTGCGCCGACGGAATTCCCGGCGGTCCGCACTCGGCGGCAAACGGGGGTTGCCCGGATCGGTCGCCCAGGCCCGGAACGCCGCGGCCTGCGCGGTCGCATCGACCGGGGCACCGAAGATCCGGGTCGGGTCGTCGAGGGTGTCGACCCAGCGGTCGAAGCGAGTCGGACTGCCGATGCGTTCCCGGCTGACCGACGTCCACCGCAGAGCACCGGCTTCGAAGGCGGTGCCAGGTGCCATTTCGTGGCAGCCAATGCTGCCCGAGCCGGCCAGATGAACACCCGTAGTTGGCGTGAAATTCCATGCCGCTCAACGGGATTCGCGGGTCGCAGCGTGGACGACACTCATCGAATTCCCACCAGCGCCCGTCGTGGCAACGGGCCAGCAGCGCCAACCGGGAGAACCGGAACAGCACCCGCAACGGGATAGTTCGACGAACTCGGCTACGTACATGGTTCGCTTGATGGTCTTCAAGGGGTCACCCGGTGAAGGGTGGGATGAACTGGCAGGGCACCGGGCGCGGGTGCGCCGGATCGAGCGCGTTCATGACGAACCCTGCCGCCCGCGGGCTGCCCGCGATCGCCAGGTGCTCGGAGTAGTCCTGGGGGCATCCGTCTTGCACGACGATGTTCGTCGCGTTCGGTGCCAGCACGTAGCCCGACGTATAGGGGACGACGCCCTCGTCGGCGCGGGTCATGATGTTGGTATAGGCGATACCGGGGGCATACACGCCGTCGCTGTTGAGGTCACGCAGGAACGCCGAACCGCGTGCGAACTGGAAGCAGGCCGCGCACGAGACACCGCTCAGTGCGTCGATCGCCGGTCCGGCGCCCAGCCTCCACGCGAAGTCGTGGATGTCGGCGACACCGAATCCGTTGGTGCCCTGCCACGTCGGCGCGAGGGAGATGTATTTGTCGATCTTGGCTGCCCCGCCGAGTCGCTTGGCGTAATAGTTGGGCATCAGCGTGCCCTGGGAGTGACCGACGATGTCGACCTTGCGGGCGCCGGTGGCGGCGAGCACCCGGTCCACGAAAGCGCTCAATTCCGCGGCGCTGTCCTCGATCGGCCGCAGACCGCCGATCGCCGATACCGGCCACGGCAGCGGGTATGCACCGTAGGTCAGTGCGAACACGCAGTACCCCTCGTTCGCGAGCAGGGGGACGTAGGTGCCCCAGTTGGTTTGCCTGCCGCCGGCGGTCCCGTGTACCAGTACCACCGGATCCGGATGCGCGGGGGACGGTCGACAGCTCCAGTCGTTGCTGCCGGGCAGCGAACCACCGGGGTCGGTCAGCTCGCCGGGGACGCCTGCGAAGAAGTTGTAGACGACCGGCAATTGCGCGTACACCGGGCCTGCACCGGCCCCGGACATCACCGCCATCACCATCGTCGCGGCCAGTACAGCAAACATCCGCCAGCGCCTCATCGCGCCCCCAACCTGTCAGCGGTTCAACTAGAACATGTTATCGCGCACCCTACCGTGCGCCCCGCGGCATGGAAAGCTCACGGCCACACCATCATTGCCGCAACATACTCGACGTGCGGCGAGCTGCGGCCAACGGTGCCCGGTGACGACATGCGTGCCTACCTGGCCGAGCATCTCGGCGACCCGGCCGCGGCGTGCTGCGCAGCTCGTCAGCCGTCGAGCCCAGCACTGGATGCTCGTCGTCTGCCGAAGGCCGCAGTCCAAGCCGAACTCGATGCGATACCGAAGCTCCCGACGGCCTACACCTCGAGCACGACCGGCCACGGACTCGACATTTCACGCCGGACTGTGCGCATACCGACCCAGATCGTAGGCGTCGCGCCTAGATTTTCGTCGCCAGCTTGCTCGACCACAGCGACGGTGATCACCGATGACCCCTGTACTGCGCCTCGGACGAGCGTTGATTGCCCTGTGCGCCAGTGGAATTCTGCTGTCGACCGGTACCACCGTCCCGGCCGCCGCCGAACCACCGACCTCGGCCACCGAACTCGATCCGATGTACGCGGTGCTCAACTTCTTCAGCGTCTTCGCGGGCACCCTGCGCGACCTGAACGACCCACGGCTGGCGCAATTCTGGACCGATTTCTACACCAGCCTGCCCAGCCGCGCCGGGCAGAATTTCCAACAACTGCTCGACCCGGCACAGTATCAGGGCCTGGACGGTCCGCAGCGAATGCGGCAGACGGTCCAGCAGATGGTCGACACCACGATCCGCGTGGTGCCGACCATCGGTGGCGCGTCCTTGATTCCGCCGAATCCAGACCTGTTGCCGGACTGGAACAACGACGGTGTCTACGGCGAGGTGGCCGATGCCGTACTGGACAACGACGCACCGCACGACGGACTCACCGCCCGGTTCCGTTTCCCGTGCTTCACCGAGGATTCCACGATCACCTTCCGAACCACCGACGGCGGCTGCGCTCCCGGCGACACCCCCGGCGCGGATTTCGCATATGGTGTGGCACAGAAGTTTTCGGTCGTCGACTCGCGCGGCTTCCGGTTGTCGGGCACCATGTGGCTGCCCCAGGACGCGCTGCGGCCCGGCGACCGGAAGTTCCCGGTGACCGTATTTCCCAGCAGCGGCACTGTGGTGCAGTCGACCACCTACGGCTACACCATGGCGGCGGTCGCCCGCGGCTACATCGGCATCACCTACGACCCGGTCGGTCAGGGCACCAGCGAGGGAACCGCGGTGGATCTGCCCTTGCCCTACGACATCCCGCATTGCGGCGGCGTCGCCGGCTCGTGTCGCGATCTCCAAGATGTGATGCGCTGGGTGGTCGACGACGACATCATCCCCGTCGTCGACCTGAACAATGAACTCGCCAATGCCACCGACGTGTGGCGCGGCATCAACTTCCCCCGGCTCAGCCCGCGACACAACCCCGCATACGCACCGGCGGGCGACAATATCCGCAACCCGCTGCTGGACCGCATCGATATCGATCGAATCGGCATCTGGGGCCAGTCCATGAGCTCGATCGCCGTCACCAACTACCTGTGGTGGATCGGACAAGGCCACGGCGCCGACGGCAGGCCCTTGCCGAAACCCGCTGCGGCAGTGGGTCTTTCCGGCTTCGAACCAACCAACGGCGACATCCCCACCCAGGTACAGACCGCCGACCAGGACTGGCCGGGACTACTCGCGGGCAGTCTGTGGCCGACCAACCCGATCCTCGACCCTACCGACGGGCCGCTCGGTACCAAAGCCTGGTACGACCAGATCCACGTCACCGGCACCGGACATGCCGCGCTGCAATGGCTGACCATCAAGGGCGGCAGTCACGGCGACACCTCCAGCCTCACCATGGTTCCGCACACGCTGCCCGCGCGCAGACTGTCCACCCACTACGCGCTGGACTGGTTCGACTGCTTCATCCAACACGACGGCGGCGCCTGCGCTCGGGTCACGGTTCCCGATCCGGATCTATCCCGGTCCGTGGCCGCCGAAATCGCGCCGCACGGCTCGGCAGGCCCGAGCTATTGCATGAACGTGCCCGATGCGATGGCCCCGGAACAGATACTGTTCACCCCGCTCCGCGACGCACTCAGCGCTGTCTTCGCCCAACTGCCACCACAGCCATGCCTTCCCGGACCTATTCCGCCGCTACTGAATTGACCGCCATTCCCGGCGAGCGCCCTTTCCGATCAGCCACGAAGAATGGTTACGACACCGGTCGGACGCCTGGCGCGATTGGTCAATCAGCTGGCGAAACGGGTCATGTTCGGCGCGGCGGCCGGGTTCCTACGCTCACGTTATCGGGCAACGGCCCGGTGCATTCGCCGCTTCCCCCCGGACAGCGGGATCGGCGCGGCGAGACCGTGTTGTCTCGGTCACCGAAAGGACATCGTCGTGCAGCTGAAATCCGATGTCGCAGCGGGGACCGACGCCGCACCCCACTGGCGTGCCGCCGCGGTCGAGCGCGCGGACGGTCTCGGCGATCCGCGCCACACCAACGTGCCGACCTGGCTCGTCGCCGAGCTCGGCGGGATCCTCGGCGGCGGGGGCCGGATCAAGGTGGTCGAGTTGATGGGGCGCAGCGGGTTGCTGTTCTTCTGCTATCTGCCGTTGGGGATCCGATTGGTGCTGTTCAGCGCGCTTCCCCGGGTCGACTGTGAGCTTGCGACGCTGCGCACGGCCTGGAATGCCGGCGCGCGGTACGAGTGGCATCACCATGTGTATGCCGCGCGGTTCAGCGGGTTGTCGCTGGCGACGGTGCGGCGGGTCTCCGTCGGCCCCGAAGCGACCGGCTGGACGGCCCGGCAGCGGCTACTGTTGCGCGCGGTCGACGAATTACATTCCGAGAGAAGAATTTCCGACCAGACCCGGACCGGACTGGCGCAACACCTCACCACCGCCCAGCTGGTCGATCTGTGCATGCTCGTCGGCCACTACGAAATGCTCGCGATGCTGCTGATCAGCCACGGGATAGAGCCGGAACCGGGCATGTGGCGGCGCGGGCCGTTGCGCTGGCTGCGCGACGTCGACAGCGGTGACGGCATCACACCACGGTGGTTGCCCCGATTCAATCGGATGGTCACCAATCGGATCTCGGGCGTGTTCGCCGGAAAAGTTCCGCTGTACACGGTGATTCACCATATCGGTCGTCGATCGGGCCGGTCGTACACCACTCCGGTTCGCGGTATCCACCGCGACGATCTGCTGATCGTGCCGCTGTTCTACGGCGCGAAGGCCGACTGGGTGCGAAATCTGTTGGCGGCGCGGGGCGGTGCGGCCACCTTCCGGGGGCGTCGGCACAAGCTGCTCGATCCGAAAGTTGTCGATGCCGCGGGTGCTACCGAATTGCCCAGCCCCGCAAGTCGTTACAGCAGGATAGTCCCCGTCTTGGTCGCCGAGGTCACGGACTGATGCAACCTGTGGCCCTGAGTTTTTCCGTGAACGGGCACCGGCTCGTATACGACGTCCGCGGCAGCGGTGATCGTACCGTCGTGCTACTGCCCGGCCTGTTCCTGCCGCGGCGCATGCACGACCGGCTCGCCGACGCCCTCGCCGATGCCGGACTGCGGGTAATCTGCTTGGAGCCTTTGGGTTTCGGCGCGTCCGATCACCCGGTCGGCCACCGCCACTATTCGATGCCGAGGTACGCCGAACAGGTCGTCGCCCTACTGGACGAACTCGGACTGCGGCAGACCGTCTTGTTCGGTACCTCGGCGGGCGCGAATATCGCGCTGGCCACCGCCGCGTACGCCCCGCATCGGTTGTGCGGGCTCATCGTCGAAGCACCGGTGCTGGAACGGGCTCTTCCCGCCTGTGCGGCGGTGGCCGCCCCGGCGATGCTGCTGGGGCGCTACGGCGCACCACTGCTGCGGCCGGTCAGACGCGCGGCCGGTGGCCTCCCGCGTGCCCGTGGCGGTCTGGTGGATCTCGGTTTGTCTTGGCTCGTGCCGGATTCGCGCCGGATGGTCGAGGCCGCGCAGGGCATCATCCGCGGCGGAGTGTTCCTCCCACGCACGGCTCGGCATTCGATCCGCACCAGAACACTGGTGATCGGCCATCGGTTCGACCCCATCCACCCCAGCACCGACGCGCGCGGGCTCGCACGGACGCTGCCGGACGGACACTTTCTGCGCAGCCGATCGATCATCGAGCTGCGCCGCGACCCGAGCAGGCTCGCGCCGACGATCAGCGAGTTCATCGCCGGATGCTGGGGTACGGAATCCGCTGACAAGCCTGTCCGGCACGGTGATTCGGACCAGCCCGCACTGCCCGATCACGAGATCGTCATCGTTGGCGCGGGTTTCGGCGGGATCGGCGCCGCGATCGAACTCCGGAAAGCCGGGTTCGACGATCTGGTGCTGCTGGAGCAGGCCGACGACATCGGCGGAACCTGGCGTGACAACATCTATCCGGGTGTCGCCGTCGACGTTTCCTCGTTCACCTATTCGTTCTCGTACGAGCCGAATCCGAACTGGTCACGGGTCTACGCGCCCGGTCGCGAGCTGAAGGAATATGCCGATCACTGCGTGCGCAAATATCACCTGCGCGACAAAATCCGGTTGCACACCTTGGTCACCGCCGCGGCATTCGACGAAACCAACCACCTCTGGCGGCTCACGCTCGCCGACCAGACTGTGCTGACGGCACGCTACCTCATTGCGGCCGTTGGCATTCTGACCCAACCCAAAATGCCCGACATACCGGGCATCGGCGACTTCGCGGGCAAGTCCCTGCACACGGTGCGCTGGGATCACCGCCACGACCTCACCGGTGCCCGGGTCGCGGTCATCGGCACCGGAGCGACTGCGGTACAGCTGGTTCCGGCCATCGCCGACCGAGTCGCGTCCTTGGCCATATTCCAGCGCACGCCGATCTGGGTGGGACCCAAGCCCGATGTGCCGATCCCGGCGCCCGTGCGCGCGGTGTTTCGCCGGATTCCCGGTGCGCAACAATCGTTTCGCGCGCTCACCACCGCGCTCACCGAGACCGTGATGACCGTCGGTATCGTGCACAACAAGCAGGTTCCGCTGCTGGTGCGGGCCATCGAACAGGTGTGTGCGGCCAATCTGCGCTACCAGGTGCCGGATGGGCGGCTGCGCGAAAAGCTCACGCCGCACTACGGATTCGGCTGTAAGCGGCCGACGTTCTCCAACCACTACTTCCGCACCTTCACCAGAGACCACGTCGAGCTGGTGACCGAACCGATCGAACGGATCACCGAGACCGGCGTCCGCACTCGTGACGGCGTGCACCGCGAGATCGACACGCTCATTCTGGCAACGGGATTCAAGGTATTCGAATACGGCAATGCGCCACCTTTCCCGGTATTCGGCAGTGGCGGAGGCGAGCTCGGTGAATGGTGGGACGAGCATCGCTACCAGGCGTACCAGGGCGCCTCGGTCCCCGGTTACCCGAACCTTTTCCTCATCGCCGGACCGTACGCGTTCACCGGCGGGTCCTACTTCCAGCTGATCGAGAATCAGTCCCGGCACGCGATGCGCTGCGTCGCGCACGCCCGCGACCGCGGCGCGACCCGTGTCGAGATCCGACCGGAAGCCCATCGGCGGTATTTCGAGTACGTCCAGCGTCGGCAGCCGAATACCGTGTTCTACAACAACAACTGCGCGGCGGCGAACAGCTACTACTTCGACAAGCACGGCGACGCACCGATCCTGCGGCCGTCCTCCGCGGTCGAATCCTGGTGGGACAGTCGCACCTTCCGTTTGTCGGATTACGAATTCCGCAGGGCTGCGAGCCTTTCCGAAGAATCCGGAGCCACCGAGGAGGCGGGCGCGTGACGCAGGTCGCCATCGACACGCCCATTCTTGTTGTGGGCGCGGGCTTTTCCGGCCTCGGCGTCGGCGTAAAGCTGGCCGAGGCCGGTTACCACTTCCGGATCGCCGAGCGCACCGACGATATCGGCGGCACCTGGCGGGACAATACCTATCCCGGTGTCGCCGTCGACATCACGTCGTTCAACTACTCGTTCTCCTGGGCGCCGAACCCGCGCTGGTCACGCGTCTACGCACCGGGCGGGGAGCTCAAGGCATACGCCGATCGGCTCGCCTCCGAATACGGTTTGCGGGACCGCATCGTATTCGGCGCCGAGATCACCGAATTGCGTTTCGACGAGCAGGCACATAGGTGGCGGTTCCGCATCGCCGATGGCCGTGTCGGGCGCGCCCGGTTCGTCATCACCGCGGTCGGCGGGCTCACCCAGCCCAAACCACCGGACATTCCCGAGCTGGCGACGTTCGCGGGCAAGACGATGCATACCGCGCGCTGGGACCACGATTACGACCTGACCGGCAGACGGGTCGGCGTGATCGGTACGGGTGCGACCGCGGTGCAACTGGTTCCGGCCATCGCCGATCGGGTCGCGCATCTAGAGGTGTTCCAGCGCACCCCGATCTGGGTGGTGCCCAAATTCGACGCGCCGATTCCGATCCCGCTGCGGCAACTGTTCGAGCGACTGCCCGCGACCCAGTCGACCGTCCGGCTGACGACCGGCGCGCTCACCGAGATGGTCATGGTTGTCGGAGCAACCTACGAACGGCAATTCCCATTGCTGCGCAAGACGATCGAGGCGCTGTGCCGGATGCACCTGCACGTGCAGGTGCCCGATCCGGCATTGCGCCGGCGGCTGACGCCCGCCTACGACTTCCTGTGTAAGCGGCCGACGTTCTCCAACCAGTATCTGCGCGCGTTCACCCGGCCGGACGTCGATCTGGTGACCGAGCCCATCGAACGGATCGTCGAGCACGGCATCCGTACTCGCGACGGAATGCTCCACCCGATCGACACGCTGATTCTCGCGACGGGATTCAAGGTATTCGAGCTCGGCAACACGCCACCGTTCCCGATATACGGCACGGGCGGCGTCGAACTGGGACGGTTCTGGCATGAGCACCGCTACCAGGCGTACGAGGGCGTGACGGTGCCGCGGTTTCCCAACCTGTTCGCGATCCTCGCACCGTATTCGCTGACCGGACCGTCGTATTTCGCGATGATCGAGGCATCGACGGCGCACATCCTGCGACTGCTGCGCGAAGCCGACCGGCGGAGCGCCACCTACGTCGAGATTCGCCAGGGGCCGCACGACGCCTACTTCGCCGATATTCTTCGCCGCCAACGCAATACCGTGTTCCTGGCCGCCAACTGCGCCGCCGCCAACAGCTACTATTTCGACCGACACGGCGACGCACCGATGCTGCGCCCCGCGTCCGGCCCCGAAATGTGGTGGCGGGCACGACATTTCCCGCTGAAGCACTATCGCTTTCGGACCGCGCCTGGCGCGCGGTCACAGCTGTGATCGACTGCGAGTCACCCCCGATCCGCCAGGGCGGGACCGGTGGCCCGCGATGCTGCTGGGGCCGGGCTCGACGACGAGGCGGGTCAGGGCGCCAGCGACGGCACGGCGGCGGATCTGGTGGTGCCCTACAACACCCCGCACTGCTTCGCCTCCGGTCCGTGTCGCGACCTCGAGGACGTGATGCGCTGGGTCAGGCGAATTCCGGAACCGCGGTCCGAGCGCCGTGGCTGCGGAATTCCTGTGGCGGACAACCATTCCAACGCCGGAAAGCGCGAATGAACGAGGCGGCCTCCGCATAACCTAACCGAGCGGCCACCTGCTCGGTGGTCATCCCGGTACGGGCGAGCAACGCCTCGGCCAGCGTTTGCCGCACCTCGTCGAGCAGTGCGCGGAACGAGGTGCCCTCCTCGGCGAGCCGCCGCGACAGCGTGCGCGGACTCATGAACAGTTCCGCGGCGACCGCGGCCTGATCCGGGATATCCCCCGGATCCCGGACCAGCATGGCACGCACCGCACCCGCGATTCCGGCTCGGGACCGCCTGTCCCGCAACAGCTCTCGGCACATCTGCGCACAGGTGTGTCGAGCCCATTCGTTGGCTTGGGGCAGCGGGACAGCCAAATAGGCACTGTCGAACGCTATCTCGTTCACGGGCGCGTCGAATTCCGGTTCGACGCCGAACATTTCGCGATGCCTGCCGGTGTCCGCGGGCGCCCGGTGCCGGAACCGGACACGACGGGCAGGCACGCCGACGGCGAACAGCTCCCGGCCGATCGTCTGGATTCCGGTCAGCACCCGCTCGGTCAGGAAGGGCCGAACATCCGCGGGCACCTCGTAATCGTCGAGCAGCAGCCGCGCCTCGCCACCGGATTCTTCGAAGGTCAACTGGCCGAATGCGAACGCGAGCTCGATGTACCGCAGTGCCACATCGATGGCGTCGCGCAGGGTGCTGCTGCTCAGCAGCGCCAGCCCCCACGGCCCGTACATCGAAATGTGGTAGCGGCCGCCCGCCGCGACGCCGAGGCCCGGTTCGGTGCCGAAGCGCGCGAGCAGGTTCCGGACCACGGCCAGTTCCGCCCGTGCGGTGGCCTCGGCGCTGGGATCGATCACGGATTCGGGTGTCAGCCCGGTGCCCGCCAGACAGGCCGCGGCGGGCATACCCCGCTCCCGAGCCATCAGCATCAGTACGTGCACGCTGGAGGTGTTCCGCAGCAGATCCCAATCGAACATGGCGCACCCAGTCCCCATCGACTTCCAACGATCGACCCCGCGCGAAACGGCGAGTGTCTCAGTCACCTATACCAATCACGGCGGCCGGATATGGGCACAATGACGAAAATACCGGCACCAGCGGTATCGGATACCTGGTCATGGTTGACCTTTCCTGCCACGAGGTGCGCACCAGGAGCCGGTCCGCCGCAACACGCAGAGTCATCGCCGGCGCTGCCCGTATCTTGACTCCAATTGCGGCGCAACGACATCCAGGGACCAACAATGACAGACGCTTTCGACTTCGACTGGTTGGTCGTCGGTTCCGGTTTCGGCGGCAGCGTGGCGGCGCTACGGCTCGCCGAAAAGTGCTACCGGGTCGGCGTGCTGGAGGCCGGACGCCGCTTCGCCGACACCGATTTCGCCGAACGCGCCGGACAGCTGCGGCGATACTACTTCCTGCCCGCGCTCGGCCTGCACGGCATCTTCCGGCCGACACTGTTCAAGGACGTTTTCGTGGTGACCGGCGCCGGGGTCGGCGGCGGCTCGCTCACCTACGCCAACACCCTCTATCGCAGCCGCCCGCGGTTCGCGACGAATCCGCAGTGGGCGCACCTCGCCGACTGGGACGGCGAACTCGCTCCGCACTACGAGATCGCCGAACGCATGCTAGGCGTGACCACCTACGACGAGGACGGCGAGGCGGATTCGCTGCTGCACGAATACGCTTACGAGCACGGATTCGCAGATACCTACGCCCGCAGTCGAGTCGGGGTGTTCCTCGGCAGGCCCGGCGAAACCGTGCCCGATCCGTACTTCGCCGGAGCCGGCCCGGAGCGCACCGGGTGTATCCGGTGCGGCGGCTGCCTGCTCGGCTGCCGGCACAACGCGAAGAACACCCTCGTCAAGAACTACCTGTGGTTCGCCGAACGCCGCGGGACGCGAATCATGGCGGAACGCACGGTGATCGACATCCGGCCGCGCGGATCCGCCGACGGCGCCGATGGTTACACGGTGACCACGGAGCGCACCGGTCGCTGGCTGCGACGCAAGCGACGCAGGCACACCGCACGCGGCGTCGTCATAGCCGCGGGCGCGCTCGGCACCAACCGATTATTGCTGCGCTGCAAGCTGTCCGGCGCACTACCGGGGCTGTCCGATCGGATCGGGCAACTGGTGCGCACCAACAGCGAATCGATCATCGCGATTACCGCGCCGGACGACACCAACGATTTCGCTCGCGGTCTCGCGCTGACCTCCGGTGCGTATCCGGTGCCCGACACCCATATCCAACCGGTCACCTACGGTTCCGGGGGTGACGCCATGTCGCTGCTGACCACACTGGCGATGCCGCGTGGCACTCGGCTCACACGCCCATTCCTATTCGCCGCCAACATAATTCGCCATCCAACCCGGTTTGCCAGGGCCAGCCGGATCCGGCACGCGTCCCGGCGCTCGATGCTGCTCACCACCATGCGATCCGTGGAAGACTCACTCGCGCTGCGGGTCCGGTTCCGGCTACCGACCGGATATCCGGTGCTTACCACCGAACAGGACCCGGAACACCCTATCCCCCGCCATATCCCGGCCGCATATGCTGCCGCCGAGTGGATTGCCGAGAAGATCGGCGGAGTGGTGCAGGCCGCCATACCGGAAGCGCTGCTGTCGATTCCGACCACTGCGCACCTGTTGGGCGGCGCCGTCATCGGCGAGTCCGAGGACCGCGGCGTGGTGAACGCCCGCCATGAGGTCTTCGGCTACCGCAACCTGCTGGTGTGCGACGGCGCGGCGGTACCGGCCAACGTCGGCGTCAACCCGAGCCTCACCATCACCGCCATGGCCGAGCGGGCGATGAGCTTCATCCCGGTCGCACCCGGCGCGACGCAGGCCCCGCCGATCCGGTTCAGCCGGGACACGCACGCGGGCAAGGGGGTGTGATTACCTGCGCCACTTGCGCATCCGATGCGCCGACGGCCCGGACGATCCCGCACTTGCGGACACCGTGATCACACTGCTGCCCGGCGCGACCGCGGGCGCTGGATCGTTACGCGGGCTGGTTCCCGGGTTATCCGCACTTTGATGTCGCGGCGGGCGCACATCCGCGCGCCCGAACCGATCGCCGCCGCCCTCGCCGACTTCATCCGCGCCAACCTGCCCTCGGCCCGGATCGCCCTCCTGACCTCAGCGGCCTGTCCGGCAAGGGCTTTCACGCCCCGACGGTGTTCACGATCATCTCCAATGTGCGGAAATGGCCGACCAGGACACACAATTCCAGCAACTGCCGCTCACTGTAGGTCCGGCGCAATTCCAACCAGGTGTCGTCCGCAATGATGAACTCCCGGTCGAGTTCGCGCACCGCCCGGTCGAGTATCGAATTCGCCTGCGGCTCTTGCCGAGTCATGGCCGCGCCCACCTCGGCCGCGGGAATGGTGGCAATTCCGGACATGGCCCTGCCGAACCAGCGCAGTCCAACTCGCAGCGCCGGATGCCCGCCCAGCGCCGCGTCCGCGCCCGGCAGCCATGGGTTCGCGGCATTCAGCCCGGAAATCGGCACGGCCTTCCCGGCGCGGGAACGCCGTGGTGCGGGGAGGATATTCCGGTCAGGCAGGCCGATGAGCGGCTCGTGCGGCATCCCCGCGCTCTCCTCCAGCAGCCCAAGCAACCGGTAATGCCCAGTGATGAAACAGATTTCGATGAGCTGACGATCCGTGACGCCGACCCGGCGCAACCAGCGCCGGGTCGGCGGCGCGATCACGTGGTGGTCGTGCAGGTCGTCGACCGCCCGCAGCAGCAACCGCTCCCGCGGATTCCAGTGCGCGTCCGACGGCCCCGCCGCGACCGCGTCGAGAAATGCGCGCCCCTTCCTGATCCGCCCCCACAGCGCATGCGCCGACCAGTGGTAGTAGTGCCCGGCATGCCAACTCGCCCGCAGCACAACGAGTTCGATATCGCCGTGCCGCAGTTCGGCAAGCGCCCACTGGCCGTACTCCGCCGGACCTTCCAGCGCGAACAGCGCCGCGAGCAGCCGCGGATGCACGGTGCCGATCCACCAGATCTGCGTCGTGCCCGGCAGGACGTACCGCAACCAGGCGGCCCTGGGAGTTATCCGGCGTTGCCGCGGCTGTGGCCAGCCGAGTCCGCATGACTGTTCACACATCACCGGCTCTTTCACGTCCGAGTTCGACCGCCGCGCTGCGAGCGAGCCTAGACCGCGCGGCGGATCCCGCCGCCCGACGCGACCACCACTGGCGGGGAATGCCAACGCCGCGTCCGATCCGGTCGGTCCCGGCGCGAAAGCCAACGGCACCGAATTGCTGCCGGCGCGGTAATCCCGACACTCCCCCACTGCAGAACGGCGCCTGAACAATCGTGGCCGACCAGACCCCTTCCTGAATCGGTCAGATGGATGACGTACTTGTCTGCTGGCGCTCATCTACCGTGCAGTTTGATTGCCACCAGATTGCTGTCCGATCAAATGGCTCGGCGTGTCGCTGTTTCGACACGCCCACGCAAGCCCATCTGCCGGAGGATCCCGACAGGAAACGATCTTCTTACGAACGTCACGAAGAGCACTTTCGACACCGAGCCGAGCAACGAAATCTACCATGATTTCGTCGAACTGGGACGGGACAGCGCGGGAACTCCACTCCAACTTTGCGTGTCATTTTGATCCGAAACCGCCGGGAATCCCCAGGACACACCGGGCCTCACCGGGACTTCGCAGATCCGCGGAACACGTTGAGCCAGTGTCGATTTCAGCCGAAATGAGCCTTCCACACACCCCTTCGGGAACAAATCAGGGTTGTCCCTGAGGTGGGGACAACGCCCTGGTCAGGGGCTCGGAGCTACCCCGAGACCAGCGAAAATCCCAACTTTGTTCCGATGGTGTCGTTACCGCGGGACAAAGGGTCGAGATCGAATTCGGACGATCCCACTCCGATGGGAGCGTACAAAGTATCGACCGAATCGTCCCGGACGACATCGGGCCGGATGCCGTCGGGCCGGATCCAGCTCGGCGAAACCTTCGGGCCTCACAGATGCACATCGAGCATTATTTCAGCTACCTGAAACATTCACTCTGAAATACACCATTATCATCGATCGGGTAAAAGTTAAAATCATCGTGGACGATATAGTTGACACCGATCGATCGGCGCTGGACATCTCACATCGAACGACTTAGACTGCAATTACTCGGGGAAGATCAAACCAGATGGAAACATGCGGAGTGGGGATCGATAATCATTGTCAGTGGATTGCCCAGAAAAGCTGAACCATAGTACAGGGCGCATCGCATCGCGGACATGTCCGGTCTACTCCATGATTGATATCGACCCTCCTTTCCGTGCGTTCCGATAACTCCCGCATGAAGATTCCCGAGTGTAATTCGGCAGTTCAGTAAAGGGGGGCTATGAAGCACATAGTCGAAATCGTCACCGCAGCAGACGCGGCACCCGAAGACTTCGCAAATATTTCCATTCCCGACCATTTTCGGGGAGTTGTCGTCCGAGCCGACGAAGTCAATATGTTCGACGGTCTGGATACCGCGAGCAAAGATCCGAGAAAATCTTTGCACATACAAGAGGTCCCGACGCCGGAGCCCGGTCCTGGCGAGGTGCTGGTTGCCTCGCTGGCCAGCGCGATAAATTACAACACCGTATGGTCCGCGATTTTCGAGCCTGCGCCGTCCATCGCCTTCGTCAAGCGGTTCGCCCGCATGGCCCCGCAATACGCGAAACACGATCTGCCCTATCAGGTACTCGGGTCGGATCTGGCGGGCGTCGTGCTCCGGGTCGGCCCTGGAGTGCAGCACTGGCGTCCCGGCGACCACGTGGTCGCGACAGCGCAGGTCACCACGTTCGACCTGCCGGATGGGCACGACGACACGATGATGGATCCGACCGGCCGGGCCTGGGGATTCGAAACGAATTACGGCGGCCTGGCGGAATTGTCGGTCGTCAATGCCACCCAGTTGATGCCCAAACCCGCGCACCTGACGTGGGAGGAAGCCGCCTGCTCAACCCTGTGTAATTCCACCGCCTATCGGCAATTGGTCTCGCACAACGGAGCGGCGATGAAACAGGGCGACACCGTGCTGATCTGGGGCGCTGCGGGTGGGCTGGGCGCCTACGCGACGCAGCTGGCGGTGCACGGCGGTGCGATTCCGGTATGCATGGTGTCCAGTCCCGAAAAGGCGGATATCGTGCGCAGCATGGGCGCCGAACTCGTCATCGATCGATCCGCCGAAGGATATCAATTCTGGCACAACGGCGAACCGAATCCGAAGGAGTGGAAGCGGCTGCGCAATCGGATCCGAGAACTGACCGGTGGGCACGATCCGGATATCGTCTTCGAACATCCGGGGCGCGAGACCATCGGCGCCAGCGTATTCGCGGCCCGGCACGGCGGAACCATCGTCACCTGCGCGGCTACAACCGGTTACGATATGTACTACGACAACCGCTATCTCTGGATGTCGTTGAAACGGATCATCGGAACCCATTTCGCCAATTACCGCGAGGCCTGGGAGGCGAATCGGCTCATCGCGCTGGGCAGAATTCATCCGGTATTGTCGGCCGTTTATCAGCTGCCGGAGACCGGCGCCGCCGCATACGAGGTGCACCGCAATCGGCACTGCGGAAAGGTCGGTGTACTGTGCCTGGCGCCGCAGGAGGGTCTCGGGGTGACCGATCCGGAAACCCGGGCGAAGCACGCCGCCGCCATCAATCGATTTCGCAGGAACTGACGTCGAATCAATTGTAGATACGAAAGGGCAGGATCGATGCCGAACACTCCGAAGATGGAAATCGTCCGGGCGGAGCGAGACAACCTGCTCGCGCTGTGTAAGCAGCTGTCGCCCGAGGAGTGGTCGGCGCCCAGCGATTGCGCGGGGTGGACGGTACAGGACGTCATCGCCCACCTGGCGTCGATCGCACACGGTGGACTGGTGCCATGGCAACTGGCCAAGGGCAAGACCGGCGACGAAATCAACGAAAAGATGGTCGCGGCACGGCGCGGACGTTCATCGGCGGAAATTCTGCGGGAATTCGAGCTCTGGACCGGACGGTTCGTCAAGGCGGTCGGATTTCTGCAGCTTCCGGTATTGCGTGATATTCCAGTGCCGCTGCCCGGCATCGGGCGATATCCGATCGGAATGCTGGCGAATTCCACGGTATTCGACGTCTACCTGCATATGCGGTACGACATCCTCACTCCGGTCGGCCCCGTCGACCGGCGGGTTCCCGAACCGCCCGCCGGTGCGGTGGAAACCATCCTCGAATGGATCCGGCTGGGCTTACCGCAGATGTGCCGCGAGAAACTCTTGTGGTTGAAGGATCCGGTGGTGCTGGAGCTGACCGGTCCGGAGGGCGCGGTATGGCGCGTGCAGCCGCGCCCCGGCCGGATCGCCGAGGTGATCCGCGACGATTCCGCGATGGCACCGGCCCGCATCACCACCCGGGCCGACGATTTCATCGTGTGGTCCACCCGCCGCCGCGACTGGCGGGAATTCACCGTGAAATTGGAGGGCGAGATCGCCGAACGCTTCTGCGACAGCGTGCACATCGTGTGATCGAGCACTCCGGCCGCATCAGGCCGATCTCACCAAGAGGGGGACGAATTGAGCAGATTTACCGAGTTGCTTTATGCCAGAGCCGATTCCACGAGTCGCGGCATGGTCACGGGTGAACCGGACGCGCCAATGCGCCGGTCCTGGAACGATATTCACCGGCTCGCCCGGCGTATGGCCGGAACACTCGCGCGCTACGGCGTCGGTCCGGGCGATTCGGTCGGCATACTCGCCGGACTTCCAGCGGACGTGGCACCGGCGACGCAGGCCGTGTGGATCCGCGGCGCTGCGGTGACGATGCTGCATCAACCGACTCCGCGGACCGATCGGACGCAGTGGGGTGCGAATACCCGCCGAATCGCCGACATGATCTCCGCAAAGGTGGTCGTCATCGGAGCACCCTTCGAATGGGCGATCCCGGTCGTCACCAGCTCCGGCGCGACCGCCATCACCATTTCCGAGCTGGCCGCCGGTGCGGAAATCGAACCCGTCGCCGCGGCGGAACACGATATTGCGCTGCAGCAGTTGACATCAGGTTCCACCGGATTTCCGAAAGCAGTTCGGATAACTCATTCGAATCTCTTCCACAATAATGCCGCCATTGCGGATCGATTCGAGCTCGCGACCGACCGCGACGTGCTGATCAGCTGGTTGCCCCTCTTTCACGATATGGGCATGATCGGATTCCTCACCATGCCAATGCAATTGGGACTGGAGACGGTGAACGTCACCCCCATGGACTTTCTCCGCGATCCGACGCTCTGGGCCCGGCTCATCGACACCTACCGCGGCACGATCACCGCCGCACCGAATTTCGCCTATGCGATCCTCGCGCGACAACTCGTCCGACTACCCGAGGATGCGCTCGATCTGCGCAGCATGCGCAGCATGTGGAACGGCGCGGAGCCGGTCGACGCGGACACCATGGCCGCCTTCGCCGAGGCCGGCGGGCGCTTCGGATTGTCGCCGTCGGCGCTCACGCCCTGCTACGGGATGGCCGAAACCACCTTGGCCACCAGCGCGCCCGACTCCCCGACCGGAGTCGTGGTCGACACGGTCGACGCGGACGTGCTGGCCGCCGAGCACCGCGCGCTTCCGGCCTCGACCGGCAATCTTCGCCGACTCGTCACGCTGGGCAGCCTGATCGGCGGAATGACCGGGCGCGTGGTCGACGCGCAGGGCCGCGCACTGCCGGCCAGATCCGTCGGCGTCATCCAGGTCAGCGGCCCATCCGTGGCCGAGGAATATGTGACGGAGCGCGGCACCGTCACCGCACGCACCGCCGACGGCTGGCTCGACACCGGCGATATCGGCTATTTCACCGAAGACGGCGCGGTCGTGGTCTGCGGCCGGATGAAGGACGTCATCATCATCGAGGGCCGGAATATCTATCCGACCGATATCGAACGTGCCGCGGCGACCGTGGCGGGCGTCCGGCCCGGAAATGTGGTCGCGGCCCGGACAGACACCTTCGGCGTCCGGGAAAGTTTCATCGTGACGGCCGAGACGGAGCGGCACGGCGCCGCCGACGATGCGGCGCGCATCGAACGCCAGATCGTGCAGGCCGTATTCGACGAGGTCGGGGTGCGCCCGCTGGAGGTGCGAATCGTCGCACCCGGATCGGTGCCCAAGACCTCGTCCGGCAAATTGCGGCGCTCGCTCACCGTAGCGAGCGCAGATCCCCGCTGAATCAACAACATTCGTCCGTACCGCCGACGGATTTCGCGTGCCGCATAGTTATGGGAGGGCCTCGATGACTGCGCACACATCCGACACCACCGATCTACCGACCGAACAGCCCGACCGGTCCGACATTCAGGACTGGCTGATCACCGAACTGGCCGAGCGGCTCGGCAAACAGCCCGCGGAAGTGGATGTGCACACTCCGTTGACCGCGCTCGGCATCAGCTCCGTCGAGGTCGTCGAGCTGGCGAACGCGCTGTCGGATTGGCTCGCGAAACCCGTTGCACCGGCTCTGATCTGGGATTACCCGACGGTCGCCGAACTGGCTCGGCAGCTGACCGAGGACGAATTCGCCTCGCCCCGAACCGATCACGCACAGGCCAACACGCTCGAGGAGCCGATTGCCATCGTCGGCATGGCCTGTCGCTTCCCCGGCGGCGTGAGCTCGCCCGAACAACTGTGGCAGCTGTTGAACGCGGGCGGCGACGCGATCTCGGAATTCCCCACCGACCGGGGCTGGGATCTGACCAGCCTCTTCGATGACGATCCGGACCACCCGCGAACCTCCTACACCCGACAAGGTGGATTCCTGCACCAAGTCGCCGATTTCGACGCGGCATTCTTCGAAATGAGCCCGCGGGAGGCCCTCGCCACCGATCCCCAACAGCGGCTGTTGCTGGAATTAGCCTGGGAGACATGTGAAAACGCGGGCATCGACCCGAACTCGCTGCGCGGCAGCAGCACCGGCGTATACGTCGGCATCAGCGCGCTCGAACATGCCGGTACTCTGTGGAATTCGCATGCGGCGCTGGTAGAAGGGCACCGAATTCCTGGCGGGCTCGGCAGCATTGTTTCGGGTCGGGTTGCCTACACCTTCGGCCTGGAGGGCCCTGCGATCACGATCGATACCGCCTGTTCCTCGTCGCTGGTCGCCCTGCATCTGGCACGGCAAGCGCTGCGCGACGGCGAGTGCCGGGCCGCATTCGTCGGTGGCGTTTCGGTCCTGACCACGCCGACGGCGTTCATCGAGATCTCGCGGCAGCGTGGTCTTTCGCCCGACGGGCGCTGCAAGGCCTTCGCCGCAGCCGCCGATGGTGTCGGATGGGCCGAGGGCGCGGGATTGATTCTGGTCGAACGACTCTCGGACGCTCAGCGGGCCGGACACCGCGTACTCGCCGTGGTCCGGGGATCCGCGGTGAATCAGGACGGTGCGTCCAACGGACTGTCGGCGCCCCGGGGTGTGGCCCAGCAGAAGGTGATCGGGCAGGCGCTGACGAGCGCGGGTATTCATCCGGACGAGGTCGACGTGGTGGAGGCCCACGGCACCGGAACCACGCTCGGCGATCCGATCGAGGCACAGGCGCTGCTCGCCACCTATGGTCGCAATCGCACCGCGGGCCCGCTGCTGGTCGGATCGATCAAATCGAATATCGGCCACACCCAGGCGGCTGCGGGCATCGCGGGCGTGCTGAAGATGGTGCTGGCGATGCGGCACGACCGGCTGCCGAAATCCCTGCACATCGATCGACCGACGCCGCACGTGGATTGGACATCGGGAACGCTTGCCCTGCTGGACGACTCGCGACCGTGGCCGCGCAACCACCGGCCGCGCCGGGCGGGCGTGTCCTCGTTCGGCGTCAGCGGCACCAATGCGCACGTCATCCTCGAGGAGCCACCGTCGACGCCGCCGCGCCCCGCGACGGGGAGGACCGCCGCGATCCCGTGGCTGCTCTCGGCGAAAAGCCGTGCGGCACTGCGTGCTCAGGCCGACCGGTTGGCGACGTGGGTGGAGGAGAACCCGGAGCCCACGGAAGACGAGATCGCCCGAACCTTGGCAACGGGCCGGGCGCGCCTCGACTACCGTGCGGCAGTGTTCGGCCCCGATCGGCATCGGCTGGTCGCCGAGCTGCGCGCACTCGCGCTGGGGGAACCGTCGGCCGATGTCGTGCAGGGCCGCGTCAGCCCTGGCGAAGTGGCCTTCGTATTCCCCGGACAGGGTTCGCAGTGGCCGGGTATGGCGGTTGAACTCCTCGACATCGCACCGGTTTTCGGCGACAAGGTCGCCCAGTGCGATGCGGCGTTCGCCGGCCTGCTCGACTTCCGGGTCGAGGATGTGCTGCGCGGGGCCGCGGGCGCTCCCGCACTCGAACGCATCGAGGTTGTCCAACCGGTGCTCTTCGCGACGATGGTGGCGCTGGCCGAGCTGTGGCGGTCGTTCGGTGTGACGCCCAGCGCGGTGGTCGGCCACTCACAGGGCGAGATCGCGGCCGCGCACGTGGCGGGCGCGTTGACGCTGCCGGACGCCGCGCGTGTGGTGGCCGTGCGCAGCAGGGTGCTCGCGACGGTGGCCGGTGTCGGCGGGATGGCATCGATCGCGTTGCCATTGGCCGAAATCACCAGGCGGATCGCTGAATTGGGCGACGGCATCTGGATCGCCGCGGTCAACGGACCGGCCGCGGTCGTGGTGACCGGAGCGATGGACCTGCTCGAGCAATTGGTGCAGGACTGTGCGGACGCCGGGGCCCGCACCCGCCTGCTCGGGCTCGGCGGCGCCGGGCATTCACCCGCGGTCGAGCCGGTGCGGGGACAACTGATCGCGGGCATCGCAGGCATCGAACCGCAGTCCTGCCCGATCCAGTTCTATTCGGCCACGGCGGGCGGCCCGATCGACGGCGCCGAGCTCGACGCCGAGTATTGGTACCGCAACGCCAGGCACGCGGTCCACTTCGAACCTGCGGTCCGGTCCATGGTGCAGCGCGAATTTCGCACCTTCGTCGAGGTGAGCCCGCATCCGGTGCTGTCGTCCTCGGTGCAGCAGACCATCGATGACGATCCCACCCGCTACGCTGTCGTCGCCAGCCTGCGCCGCGGCGAGGGCGGGCTCGATCGGTTCGCGCGGTCGCTGGCGGCAGCCCATGTGCACGGCGTTGACGTCGATTGGCGTTCCACCGCCGGCGAACTCGTCACGTTGCCGACGTATGCCTTTCAGCGGCAACGGTTCTGGCTCCCCGCACCGCAAGATGCGGGGAACGAATCCGCGACGGCCGAGCTGGACACGCTCATACCGGCCAATGAACGAATGGCCGCGCTGACACCGCAGAGCGCGGCAGAACTCGTCAAGGCACAGGCCGCAGTGGTGCTCGGACATCATTCGAGCGCGTCGGTGGACGACCAGCTCACCCTCAAGGAACTCGGTTTCACCTCACTCACGGCGCTCGAGCTCCGCAATCGACTCGCCGCCGAATGCGGTGTCGCCATCGAAATGAGTTCGGTGCTCGGTGATCTCACCATCGAGGGCTTCTCCGAATACCTGGCCCGCCGGACCGGGTCAGGCGAACAGGCCGGGGCGATCGAGCAGGTTCGGCCCGATCCGGACAGCAGGCACGAACCCTTCCCACTGACCGAGATCCAGCAGGCCTATCTGATCGGCCGCGGACAGTCCTACGACCTCGGCGGCGTTGCGACGTATTTCTACGCCGAATTCGATATCCCGCAACTGGATCCGGACCGGCTACAGGAAGCGATCCGGCGCACCATCGCGCGCCACGACATGCTCCGGGCGATCGTGCTGCCGGACGGAACCCAGCGCATTCTCGAACAGACCGAACCCTATGTGCTCAACGCCTCGGACCTTTCGGCCATGGACGGTGCGGAGGCGGACGACTTCCTCGCGGCGGTTCGAGCGGAGATGTCGCATCAGGTCCTGCCGACGGATCGGTGGCCGCTGTTCGATATCCGCTGTCACCGGCTCGCATCCGGCGCCTCCCGGGTTCATATCGGGATAGACCTGCTGATCGCCGATGGATACAGCATCTTCCTCCTGCTGCGCGACGGCGTCCGCGCGTATCTGGACGCGTCGAATTTCGCTTCCGCACCGGGGATTTCGTTCCGTGACTATGTGCTGGCCCGGTCGCGGTTCGAGCATTCGGAGGCCTATGCCACGGCCCGGCAGTACTGGCAGAACCGGCTCGGGTCGTTGCCGCAGGCGCCCGATCTTCCGGTTTCCCGGCAGTCCACGCACGCCGGTCTGCGTTATCGGCGGCGGGAGATGTCGCTGGATCACGCTGCCTGGCAACGGTTCCGGGACCGAGCGCAGCAGTTCGGCGTCACCCCATCCGCCCTGGTGTGCACGGCATACGCCGAAATACTCGGCACCTGGAGCGAAAACCAGCACTTCACGCTGAATCTGACGCTCGGCGAACGCCTTCCGCTACATCCGGATGTCGCCGAACTGGTCGGAGACTTCACCTCCACGCTACTGCTGGAGGTCGACTCTTGCGGCACGGACACCGTTGCCGAGAAGGCGCGGCGGCTGCATCGCCAGCTCACCCACGATCTGGACCACAGCAGGTATCCAGGCGTCGCCGTCCAGCGGGACCTCGCCAGGGCCGCCGGTGCGCCGGTCGCGATGCCGGTCGTATTCACCAGTTTCATGGATATCCCACTCGGCGAACGCGATATGGAGATGATCCGGCGCGGCTGGGACAGCCTGGTGTTCTCCGCCAGCCAGACGCCACAGGTGTACCTCGATCACGCCGCCATCGATATCGGCGACGGGCTGCTGCTCGCGTGGGAGACCCCGGACGAGCTGTTCCCAGACGGCGTGCTGGACGAAATGTTCGCCGCCTACCGGGATTTGCTGACGGCGATCGCCGACGGTGCCGACCGGCTGCCACGAACCTCGTTCGCCGCAAGCCAATTCGAACTGCGCGAGCGGGTGAACGACACCGCGGCTCCGATTCCGGACCACCTGCTCCACTCGGCGATCGCCGCCGTGGCGGCGGACCGGCCGGATGCGCCCGCCGTCATCGCGGCCGATTCGACGGTGTCCTACGGCGAGCTCGACCGCCGCGCGAACCAAATCGCCGGGCGGCTGCGTAATCTCGGCGCGCGGCCCGGCATGCTGGTGGCCGTCGTTATGACGAAGGGGTGGCAGCAGGTGGTGGCCACACTCGGCGTCTTGCGTTCGGGCGCAGCGTATTTGCCGATCGATGCGAGCCTGCCGCGGCAGCGCGTGGACCGGCTGCTGGAGCTGGGCGAGATCGCGCTCGCGCTGACCCGAACCGCGGACGACGCGTCCATCGCGTGGCCGGATGACATCCGTCGCCTCGTCGTGGACGACGATTCCGCATGGGAAAACGTCGACGACTCCCCCATCGAGGAGGTCGCGGGACCGGAGGACGTGGCGTACGTGATCTTCACCTCCGGCTCCACCGGAGAACCGAAAGGCGTGACGATCCAGCACCGCGCGGTGGTCAACACCATTGCCGACTGCCTGGCCCGCTTCCGAATCACCGCTGACGACAGGGTCTTCGGATTGTCGTCGCTGAGCTTCGATCTATCGGTATTCGATATCTTCGCCACCCTCGCGGCGGGCGCCGCCCTCGTGCTGCCGGAGCCGGCGGCTCTCCGCGATCCGACGCGATGGGCTGAAGCGATTCGGGCCCATGGGATCTCGATCTGGAATTCGGTCCCCGCGCTGTTCGACCTGCTGATGGACTATGCCGCCGAACGTCCCGACGCACTCGGCCGATCGCTGCGCCTGGCGATGTTGAGCGGTGACTGGATCCCGGTCGAGCTTCCAGCCAGGGCGCGAAAGGTGGTGCCGGACATCGAGATCGCCGGTATGGGCGGTGCGACCGAGGCATCGATCTGGTCGGTGCTGTACCCGATCGGCACCGTCGATCCGACATGGCCGAGCATCCCGTACGGAATGCCGATGGCGAATCAGACCCTGCACATTCTGGACGAGGATCTCGAGCCGCGCCCGGAATGGGTTCCCGGCGATCTGTACATCGGCGGTATCGGCCTGGCACACGGATATTGGCGGGATCCGCAGCGGACCGGCGAACGGTTCCTTATACATCCGCGAACCGGCGAACGGTTGTACCGCACCGGAGATCGCGGCAGGTACCTGCCGGACGGGAATATCGAATTCCTCGGTCGGGTCGATACTCAGATCAAGATCCGCGGCTTCCGCGTCGAACTCGGCGAGATCGAGGCGAATCTGTTGCGGCACCCGGACATCGGAGCGGCGGCGGTCACCGTCGAGGGCGATCGGCGCGGCGCCCGGCAGTTGGTCGCGTACTGCGTCGCCGATCGGGACGGGGTGGATCCGGACAGGCTCCACGAGTACCTCGGCGCGCGCCTCCCGGACTACATGGTGCCCGCGCACTACGTACTGCTCGACAGTATGCCGCTGTCCCCCAACGGGAAGATCGATCGTGGCAGGCTGCGCCGCGCCGAAGCCGAACCGGCGGCGACGAGCATTCCGGCGGCCGGACGGCATGAGGTGGAGAACCTGCTGATCCGGATCTGGCGGGAGGTCCTCGCGGTCTCGGCGGTCGGCCGCGACGACGACCTGTTCCAGTTGGGCGGCGATTCGCTGCTGGCCATGCGGGTGGTCGCGAAGGCGCGGGCGGCGGGCTACCGGATCGACCCCGCGATCATATTCCGCCGCGGAACCCTCGCGGAACTGGCGGCGACCGCGACTCCCGACGCGGGCGGCACGGCCGATCAGGCGCTGAGCGTCGGCGACGTCGAGCTCACGCCGAGCCAATTGTGGTTCCTGGAACACGATTTCGCCGATGCACAGCACTGGAACGGCTTCTGGCCTTTGATCTCGGTCCCCGAACCACTGGATCCGGCTATGCTGGAACAGGCTCTGTACCATGTCCTGCTCCACCACGACGCCCTCCGAGTGGCTCTGCACCGGGACGAAAATGGTTGGCGCGCAACGATCGCCGATGCGGCGGCGGCCGAGGACCCACCGTTCTCGGTGGTCGATCTCTCGGCGTTGCACGGACGCAGGCTCCGGGCCGCCATGGAAACGATGTGCACGGCGATACAGGGAAGCTTCCGGCTATCGAGGGCGCCGATGGTCAAACTCACCTACTTCGACCTCGGACCCGGCCGCGCGGGTCGGCTGCACCTCGCCACCCACTGGGCCGTCATGGACTACTACTCGTCCCGGATCTTCTTCGAGGATCTCCGCTCGGCGTACGCGCAGCTGCGCGACGGCGAGGAGGTCGAATTACCACCCAAGACAACGTCATTGCAGACCTATGCGATGCGGTTGCGCGAACGCGCACAGGCCGAGGACCTGCGCGCCGAACTCCCGCTCTGGACCGACCCGGAGCGGGCCGAGGGCGCGTCGCTGCCCCGCGATTTCGAACACGGACCCAACGATCAGGCCTCCGCACGCCAGCTCGCCTTCATCTTCGGCCCGGAACTGACCGAGGCGGTCACCCAGACCTTGCCGGTGCAGCTCGGGATCGACGTCACCGACGTGCTGTTGACCGCGGTGGGCCGGGCTGTGACCCGCTGGACCGGCGCGAGCTCGCTGCTGGTCGAGGTCGAGGGCCACGGCCGGGCCCAGGACATCGCCGGTGTCGACATCTCGCGCACGATCGGGCGGTGCTCCACGGTCACCCCGATGCATCTGCGGTTCGCCGCGGCGCAGGATCGGCGGGAGGCGCTGCGGTCGGTGGCGGAGCAGGTCCGACGCTATCCACGACAGGGCGCCGGGTACGGCATGCTGCGGTATCTGAGCACGGATCCCGTTGTGCGCGAGGCACTTACCGCTGCCCCAGCGGCACAGGTCCGATTCAACTACTGGGGGCAGGCGAACGAATACCTCGCCGACGCCGTCTGGCCGTTCCAGGAATCCCCCGGCGTGCTGGTCAGCCCGCGCGGCCATCGGGAAACGGTGCTCGACGTATTCGGCGCGACGGTCGAGGGGCGGCTGATTCTCATCCTGGTGTACAGCGCGAATCTACACAGCCCGGTGACCATTCGAGCGGTCGGCGACTATCTCGCGGCGGAACTCGGTGCGCTGGTTGACGATTCGGACGGCCGGGCCGATATCTACGCCCGGCCGACCGTCGTCCCGCTCACCGCGCATCCCGCGTCGCGGGCCATCGGACTCGTTTCCGGCGAGGCCCTGCGCCACGGAGCGAGACTGCGGCGCCGGGCCGGAGCGGCAATCGAACGGATCACCCGCGGCAGCGATCGAAAGGCAACATTGTGAGCATCGTCCCGGACGAGTCGGAAATACTGGAGGATTCGATCTTCGGCTACCGCGTCCGCCTGACGAAACACGGCGACGTGTTGCATATGGAGATATGGGCGGATCCCGGCGGCGGCGCGCCCATCGCACACCGGCATCCCGGCCAGGAGGAGCGATTCGAAATACTCGACGGCGAGGTCACCTTCCGCCGCCGCGGCGAGAAACGGAAAACCGGTCCGGGCGACCGGATCACGATACCGGCCGGCGCGAGTCATTCGTATGTGAACACCGGGAGCGGGATCGCGCACCTGCACGTCGAATTCGAGCCGGCATCCAATATGGATGCATTCTTCCGCGAGGGTCTCGCGATGATGAAGGCTGGGAAGCTCGTGAAAGTCGCCGGCCGACCCGTGCCACGCAATTTCGCGGCGGTGCTCGAAATGGCGGAGTTGTTCGATCGCTTCCGGCACACGATGGCGATCGCGCCACCGGCGCAGAAGGTGATCTCGCTGCTCGCCGATATCGAGCGGCGCCGACGCCTGCGGCAGCGGCGACACGATCGGTGAACAGACGATTCGGCTGAACGCGAGAGGAGTCCTGGACCATGCTCGGTGGATTGGCCAAGTGGATTGTGCGGTTCCCCAAGTGGTTTCTCGGGGCGGCCGCCGTGCTGTTCGTGCTCGCGGCGGTTGTCGCCGCACCGGTCAATTCCGTGCTTGCGGCGGGCGGTTATCAGGATCCGAACTCGGAATCCGCCCGCGCGCAGCGGGTACTGCTGCACGGATTCGATCGCGGCGGGCAATTGGTCATCATCCGACTGCACTCGATCCAGGGCGCCGACGTCGCGGTCGATCCGGCCGCCCGCGCGGCCGCGACCGAAATACTCGACGGTTTGAGCGGTTTCGGTTTCGTCCAGCGACCGGTGCTTTCACTGTGGTCCGATCCGGGAATGGCGAACGCGCTGCAGAGCCGCGACCACAGCTCGGGGCTTATCGCGGCATCGATCACCGGATCGGATAAGGAGGTCGAAACCCGGGCCCAGGTGATCGCCGATCGTTTCAGCGGCACCCGCAACGGTATCGATATCGCGGCGGGCGGACAGCCGCTGGGTTATCAACAGGCCGATGCGCTGGCCAAACAGGATCTCGTTGTGGCGGAGGGCATTGCCGTCGCGATCAGCCTGCTGGTTCTGGTTTGGGTATTCCGCGGCTTGATCGCGGCCGCGGTGCCGGTGGCGATCGGTCTGTCCGCGATTGTCGGCACCGCCGCGTGGCTGCGGGTCATCGCGACCGTGACCGACGTTTCGGTTTTCGCGCTCAACCTCGCTACCGCACTCGGCCTCGCGCTCGCCATCGATTACACGCTGCTGCTGATCAATCGATATCGGGAAGAGGTGGCATCCGGTCGAGCGCGGCCGGACGCGGTCGAGCGGGCGGTGACTACCGCGGGCCGGACGGTACTGTTCTCGGCGATTGTCGTCGCGCTCTCGCTATCCATTCTGGCGATATTTCCGATGTACTTTCTGCGCTCCTTCGCCTATGCCGGACTCGCGGTCGTGGTCTCGGCGGCGGTCGCCGCGATCGCAGTCGCCCCCGCGATGCTCGTGCTGCTCGGCGCTCGCATCGACAGCTTCAATCCGCTGCCGTGGCTGCGGACCCGCAATACCGAGCTCGAACATTCGGTGTGGTACCGGACGACGCAATTCGTCCAACGCCGGGCCGTTGTGGTCGGAATCGCCTGTGTGGCATTGCTGCTCACGCTCGGCATGCCATTCCTGGGTGTGCATTTGAGCTATCCGGACGACCGCGTGTTACCCGCTACCACCTCGACCCGGCAGGTTGCCGACGATATCCGGAATAACTTCGCGCAGAATATTTCGGCATCGATCACCGTCGTCGTCGAGCATGCCGGTACGGCGGACTACGGTCCGGCGTTATCGGCCGTATCCGGTGTCACCGGTGTCATCGGTCCTGCCGGGACCTATTCCGGAGGGCACCCGGTAGGTCCCGGAAATGCGGACGCGGCACGGCCCGGTGTCGAATATCTGACGGTGCTGTCCGACGTCGAACCCTTCTCACGGCAGGCCGACGATCAGTTGACCGCGCTGCATGCCGTTCCCCAACCCACCGGTGCCCGTGTGCTGTTCACCGGGCTCACACAGGAGAACAAGGACAATATCGACGGTATTTTCCGGCTGCTTCCCGTCGTACTCGGCTTGATCGCGCTCACCACCTGCGTGCTCCTGTTCCTGCTGACCGGGAGCGTGCTGCTGCCGTTGAAAGCCCTTGTCATGAACGTGCTTTCGCTCTCGGCCACCTTCGGCGCGCTGGTCTGGATCTTCCAGGACGGCAACCTCGGCGGCCTGGGCACCACTGCGACGGGCGGGCTCGTCGCCAACGTTCCGGTCCTGATGTTCTGCGTGGCATTCGGGCTGTCCATGGACTACGAGGTCTTCCTCCTGGCCCGGATATGCGAGGAGTGGTCCGGGGCGCCGAACGACCGGGCGAGCAATGATGCCGCGGTCGCGCGCGGCCTGGCCCGGACCGGTTATGTGGTGACGGCCGCTGCCGTGCTGATGGCGATCGTCTTCACCGGCTTCGCCACCGCCCAGGTCGCGATCATGCGGATGCTGGGCGTCGGATTGACGCTGGCGGTCCTGATGGACGCGACCGTGATTCGCATGCTGCTCGTTCCGGCGTTCATGCGCTTGGCGGGTCGAGCCAACCGATGGGCTCCCGCGCCCCTGCGCTGGGTCCACACACGCTTCGGAATCAGCGAAGGCGATGCGTCACTTCGGGATTCCGGCTCGAGATGAACTGAAAGGCGCGAAATGTCCACTGACAACGTCGGATTCGAGCTGCCCGATGGCACGGCCTTACGGGTACTCGCCACGGACACCGAACCCGATCAACTCATGATGGAACTTCGGATTCCCAGCCGTGGGCTGCGGCCACCGAAGCATTTTCATCCAAATCAGGTCGACGACATCGAGATCGTGTCCGGGCGGCTGGAACTGTTCGCGGACGGCAAGTGGCACGAGCTCGCGGCGGGCGATCGGTTCACGGTGGAACCGGGGCAGATTCACACCTATCAGAACCCGTTCAACGAGCCGGCGATCCTGCGCAGTAGGCATGCCCCGGTGGACAGTTTCGGTTGCTACCTCCACGAATTGGCGCTACTGGCGGAATCCGGCAAACTGCGCCTCCGGCATCCGATGACGCTGATATATCTCGCCTCCGTACTCGTGCGGCACGACGACTGTCTCCGGCTCGCGGACCCGCTGTCGCGCATCGCCGTGAAAGCCCTTGCGGTCGTGGCTGATCAGGTCGGCCCCTCCCGCGCGCGGCGGGTGGCCCGGTTCAATCGGCAAGTCACCAATCGGCTCGTGGGCCGTTGGGCGGGATCCCTTCCGCCCTGGGCGGTTGTGGTGCATCGCGGCCGCAAGTCCGGAAAGTCCTACCGCACACCGGTATTGGCTCGAGTCGCCGACGGCCGGGTGCTGATCGCCGTGCTCTACGGCGCGCGGACCGATTGGCTGCGGAATATCGCCGCCGCGGGCGGCGGCGAGCTCATCAGATCCGGAAAGCGATACCGCCTCGAGTCCCCGGCCGTGCTCGACCGGCGTGACCGCGACACACTTCCGCCGGTCTCACGGCAGCTCTTCCGCTGGTTCGCGAACGTATTCGCCGCCGACCTGCGTCCGATCCACAACGGCGTGACCACCATCGGGCGCGATGCACACTGACTCGATGCGCACGACCAAGGGTACCGAGTGCACGGCTGCTCACCCACATAGTGCGTGGGTGAGCAAACCGGGGATGTCCTGGGTGGTGGGTGTGCCGGTGTAGGAGAAGGTGACCGCGCGCCCGGCCGTGGCGGCGAAGGAGATGGCGGAGAATCCTCGGACGCCACCTACATGGCCGACAACCTTTGTGCCGCAAGGTAGTTGGGTGTATCCGAGGCCGAGACCGTAGGACATGCCGTCACCGTTGCCCATGTCGACCCCGTTCAGCATCTGTTGTAGTTGGGCCTGCGGTACCACCTGCCCGGCCAGCAGTGCGGTGTAGAAGCGGTTCAGGTCGGCGCCGGTGCTGACCAGCGCGCCCGACGTCCACGGCTGCGACGGCTCGATGCGCGTCACATCGGTGACGGTGCCGTTGATGGTGGCGTAGCCGGTCGGATGCGGGTCGCGCAGACCGGTTTCGCCGGTGGCCGGTAGATAGGTGCCGGATAGACCCAGCGGAGTGAGAATGCGGTCGCGCAGTTCATCGGTGTAGCGGTGTCCGGTCACCGCCTCGATCAGCATGCCGGCGACGATGTAGTTGGTATTGGTGTATTGGAATCGGGTGCCGGGGACGAACTGTGCGGGATGCCGCAAGGCCAGGGCGATCTCCTGGCCGGGGTTGAAGGTGCGGCCGTCCCGTGCCGCGTCGTACTCGTCGGTCTCCGGGGATTCGGTCGCTGTGGGCAGCCCACTTCGATGCCCCAGGATCTGGCGGACAGTGATCGCGCGCCCATCGACACCGTCGCCGATGAGCAGGCCGGGCAGATAGGTGTCGATCGACCGGTCGAGGTCGATCCGGCGTTCGGCCACCAGTTGCAGCGCGATGGCAGCGGTGAACGTCTTGGTTATGCTGCCGGCCCTGACATGTTCGGGAATATCGGTCGGGATCGGCGACCTTGCGGCGATATCGGCGACACCGGAGGCCACGACGGTGTTCACGCCGTTTTCGGTGAGCGTGGCCACCGCCCCGACCGCACCGGAGCGGATCAACGCGTCGAGATCGCCGCGCACCCTGTCGACGGCCGCTGACGGTATCGCGGAGGGCTCGACCGGGCTCGCCGTGCAGGCGGACATCAGCACCGCCGCCGCGCAGACCGGGACGGCAAAAACTTGTAAACGCATGATCAGACGGTAGGAACCCAAGGCCCGCAACCACATTGGACCGCAGTACTGCCCCACCTCGAACTCGAGTATCAGACGATGCCGGGTATTCAAGCCCAGCACGATCCGGATGGCGCGCGGGCGGACTGCGAATCTCGCAGCGGACGAACCGGATTCAGCCGAAGGGTTCCTCGCGGACGAATCGGGTCAGCGCGGCCGCGAACGCGCGGGCCTGGTCGTCGGGCCACGCGGCCAGGTGCCGGTCGAGGCGGCCGGCGAGGCGGCCGCGCATTACCTCGACCACCTGCTCACCGCGATCGGTCAGGCCGAGCAGTGTCGCCCGGGCATCGCCGGGATCCGGTGCGCCCCAAACCAATCCGGCCCGTTTCAGGCGGGTCGCATGGCGACTGGTCACCGATCGATCCAATCCGATCTCGGCGGCGAGCGCGGCCGCGCTGCGCGGACCCCAGCGGGCCAGCCCGCTGAGCACCGGATAGGTCGCGGTGTCCACCGCGGGATCCAGACCCTCGGTGATTTCGGCGTAGATACCCTCCCGGGTTCGCCTGCGCAGCAATTCGGCGATCGCCTCGGCGACCTGCGCGCCAATCCCCTGTTCCGTCATGCCCCCAACAATAGCGTGCATCGTGCACGCATATGAGGTACGGTCGACTGCGTGCACGATGCACGCAAATACTCGGAGGAGACAACATCATGACCAACATCGCCACCGCGCTCACCGACCTGCTGTTCGACCGGCAGATCTCCGTCGACACCGCCTTCGCACGGCACTTCACCACCGACTACCGCCAGCGCACCGACGGCGTCTGGAGCGACAACGCCGAATTCGTCGAGCACATCACCCACCTGCGGGACGTGATCGCCGACGGACGCGTCGAGGTGCACGACGAACTGATCTGCGGCGACCGCTACGCCGACCGGCACACCGTCCACGCCCGCAAAGTCGATGGCAGCGAGGTCGCCTTCGAGGTACTGGTATTCGCCGAACTCGCCGCCGACGGCCGCTTCCAGCAGATCATCGAAACCACCACCATGCTCTCCGGCGGAGCCGAGGATCGGGGGCTCGGCAGTGCTCGATGACAGCAACGACGCCCTACCCACTGGACAAGAGAGATGTGCGATGAGGAATGACACAGGCAGCACAGCCCAGGCGGTCGCCGATGTGGTCGTGGTCGGAGCCGGACCGGTCGGGCTCTGGCTCACCGCCGAACTGCGACTGCGCGGTGTGTCGGTGCTCGTTTTGGAGAAGGCCACGGTGCGCGATCCGCGCTCGCGTGCCGTCGGCATGCAGGCAGGCACATTGGACACCTTCGCCACCCGCGGTGTCGCCGAGCGCTTCATCGAGCGGGGGATGCCGGTTCCCACCGGGCATTTCGGTGCCGCGGGCACGCGGCTCGACTTCCGCCGCGTCGGGGCTCTCCATCCGTTCTCGCTGGCACTGAGCCAATTCGTCACCGAGCAATTGCTGGAAGAGCGCGCCACGTCGATGGGGGCCGAGGTGCGGCGCGGACAGGAGTTGATCTCGCTGACTCAGGACGACGAAGGCGTCGAACTCATCGTCCGTTCCGAAGGTCGGCACGTCACACTGCGCACCGGTTGGGTGGTGGGGTGCGACGGCACTCGCAGTGCCGTCCGCGATGCGGTCGGTATCGGCTTTCCGGGTTCGGACACCACACTGACCGGCTGGCTGGCCGATGTCGTTCTCGAGGATCGGCCCGAGGAGCCGCTCATGGCGCGCAATAGCGCCGGCGTCGTGATCACGGCTCCGATGGGGAACGGTCTGTACCGCCTCGCGGGTATCTCCACGGCGACCATGCGCCACGGCACCGGCGCACCTTTGACGCTGGAGGAGGCGCGGGAGTACACCCGCGCAGTGGTCGGCGATGATCTCGGCATGCATTCGCCCCAGTGGCTGTCCCGGTACGGAAACGCCACTCGGCAGGCCACCGCCTACCGCTCGGGACGGGTTCTGCTCGCCGGAGATGCCGCCCATATGTTTTTCCCCGCCGGAGGGCAAGGCATGAATCTCGGTATCCAGGACGCCACCGATCTCGGCTGGAAGCTGGCGGCGACGGTTCGGGGACGTGCCTCGGCGCGCCTTCTCGACAGTTACGACAGCGAACGGCGCCCGGCCGCGGCGGCGGTCATGGAGAACACCCGAGCCCAAGTCGCACTGTTCTGCGCCGAAACCCCGGAGGAGCTCGCTCTGCGCGACGCCTTCTCCGCAGCTTTGGCGCAACCGGAAACAAACCTTTTGTGGGCCCGGCGAGTGGCCGGTTTCGATGACCCCCGCTACGCCGTCGCCGCCGAAGCCGACGGCAGTCCTGCGCACCCCCTCGCGGGGACACGGCTCGCCGGACTCGCACTGCGCTCGGACACGCCTACGGGACCGGCTCCCCACGCATTGCTCCACGACGGCAGGACAGTGCTGCTGGACCTCGACGGCGAGCACACCTCACTCACCCACTCCGACGACCTCGCATGTCATTCCGCCACCGTCGACCGGGAGACCGCCGCCGAGCCGTGGCACGACATCACCAGCGTGCTGATCCGGCCCGACGCACGGATCGCCTGGGCCAGCACAGACCGCGATCCCCGACGCCGCGCCGAGAACGTTGCGGCCGTCCTGCGTGGTATGTCAGGACACGCGGTTCTCGTCTAGGCCTTGGGGACGACATCGTCGCCCGCGCCTCGGTGGTGTCGATCCCCTCCCGACAGTCGAGTGCCCAGTATTGTTGCCGCACAAGGCAATCGAGCTATCCGAAATAGGTCGGTGTGCGGGTGACGTAGGGCTCTTCCAGGGAGCGGATCTCGGTGTCGGTGAGGTGGATGTCGAGCGCCGCGACGGCCTCGGCGAGGTGGTGCGGCTTGGTGGCGCCGACGATCGGGGCATCGACGACCGGGTTCTTCAGCACCCACGCCAGAGCGACCTGAGCCATGGATATCCCGCGCTGCTGGGCAATTCGCTCGATCGCGTCGACGATCGCCTTGTCGGTATCGAAAATCAGTGGGCGGCCGTCGAAGTCGACATCGCGATTGGCTTCGGCGCGCCGGGTCGAACGGTCGCCCCACGGTTTGGTGGCGCGGCCACCGGCGAGCGGGCTCCACGGAATGCTGCCCACACCCAATTCGCTTAGGAGGCCGAACATTTCGCGCTCCTCCTCGCGGTGCAGCACGCTGTACTGGTCCTGCATGGACACGAACCGCGTCCAGCCACCGTCCTGCGCGGCATGCTGCATCGTGGCGAACTGCCAGGCCCACATCGAGGATGCGCCGAGGTAGCGGGCCTTGCCCGCTGTCACCACATCATGTAGCGCCGCCATCGTCTCCTCGACCGGGGTATATGGGTCGAAGCGATGAATCTGGTAGAGATCGACGTAGTCGGTGCCGAGGCGGGTCAGGGAGGCGTCGATCTGTTCGAAGATCGCCTTGCGGGACAGGCCGGAACCGCCCGGTCCCGCATGCATCGGCAGGCCCAGTTTGGTCGCCAGCACGATGTCGTCGCGACGGGTGTATTTGCGCAGGGCACGTCCGACGATCTGTTCGGAGGTGCCGTTGCCGTACCGATTTGCGGTGTCCCAGAACGTGATACCGAGCTCGACGGCCTGCCGGAAGAACGGTTCGGCGTGCTCTTCGTCCAGCGCCCAGGGGGCGCGCTCGGTCGGGACACCGAAACTCATGCAGCCCAGGGCGATTCGGCTCACCCGCAAACCCGAGGCGCCGAGACGGGTGTACTCCATGGCGTTACTCCTGTCGAGGATATGAACGGCGTGCACTACACGCTATGACCTGGAGTGCGCTCCAGATCAAGGACATTCGACGCGGCCTCGACGAACTCACCCAGGCCGTCCTGCTCGTATGCGCGGTATATCTGCCACTGGAACTCGATCCGGTCGCCACTGTCGTACGCGTCGGCAATGTCGACGAAGTCGGCGAACGGCCACGCGGCGGCCAGCTCCCGCGCGGTGGCGCCACCGAGCCAGGCCGCGGCAGATCCGGTGACCTCCGCCAGCTCGGTCGTGGCGAGCCAGCTCAGATTCGTCGCCCGCAGCTTGTGCCGCACGCGGAACAGGCGTTTGTCCACGAACGGCAGGACAGACACGGCGCGGTCGCGCTTGCTGACCAAGGCATCGAAGCCGATCAACGCGCTGAGATTCGAAGGGGGCTTTGATGTCAGAAATCCAGTCGAAGACGACGCAGGGCAGTGCTATTCGTGCGGGCAGCCCCGATTCCGCGGTGGATCGGGTCGCCGATTTCTATGCGGCCTATATCGATGCGGTCGACGACGGCACCGACGACTTGGGAAATGAGCTGCGCGCTCACTACCTGACCGAGGATCTGCGCCAACGCCTCGCCGCATGGGAAGAGGCCAATCATGCCGACGGCGTACTGCGGGCGCAGGACGTCCCGACCCGTTGGGAGGCCAACTACCACGACTCCGGTGCGGGGCATCTGTTCACAACCGTCACCTTGACCTGGGGCACCGGACCGGATGCCGGGCACACGCGGCTGGCGGTACAGAGCGATCTGTCCACCAAACTCATCTCCGATATCGAGGACGGATAGATCGTTCGCCGCCGTTGGCGGCACTCGATGTGGCGATTCAGGCGTTCCTCGGAACGCTCGGATCCGCGGCCGACCGTATGACTCGGTCCGAGTCCAGCGAGTGCGCGTCTGGTTGACGCGGCAGCACCTCGCCCCTACTGTCCCCCGGCAGAGGAGGTGGGCAAGCATCCATCTCATGACGATGCGGGAGATGGATATGCGACATCCCATGTGGGCAGCGGTGATCGGGTCCGCCGTGCTGGCTCTGGCGGGATGTTCGGGATCGACCGACAAGGCGGCCCCAGCCACGACCACCGCCGGATCCGTCGCACTACCCTCCGGCGTCGATACGCGACAGCAGTCGAAAAGCGATATCCAGTGCGCGGCTTCGGATTTGAAGGTCGGTATTCCCGGTTGGGATGCGAAACAGCCCGTGCCGAGCGTGGTCGTCGCCGAAATCGACTTCACCAACGTTTCCGGTCGCGCATGCACGCTCAACGGATTTCCGGGCGTGGCCTTGGTGGACACGGCGGGGCAGACGAACGATTTCGACCGCGAACAGTTCAAACCGCCGGTACCCGTGACGGTTTCAGCGGGCCAGACCGTCTCGGCGAAGACCTCCGGCGGACTCGGCGTCTACGACCCCGAGCATCCCGACGCCAACGCCACGTCGTTGACCATCGACCCGGCCCGTCTGCTGGTGACGCCGCCGAATACCTCGACAACCGTCAGCTTCCCGTGGCCTTGGCCCGGCCGTAAGGTCGTCGATCTCTTCGGCTCGACACACGCACGTCCCTACGTCTTCCCGGTCGGCGTCGGCGGCAACTGATCATCCGCCGCGGTCGCCTCCGAAGTATCAGCCGCGACAACAACGTCCAACAACCCGGGAAATCGCGCCGCCAGATCGTCGCGACGCAGCGACACCATCAGGTAGCGGCCGTCTCGGCGCTGGCGCACGACACCGCCCTCGCGCAGTATTCGCCAATGGTGGCTGGCGCTGGATTTCGGCACGCTCGCACCGTCCGGCAGTACTGTTCCGCAGCTGCGCTCCTCCCCCGTGGCCAGTGCTCGAACGATCCGCAATCGCAGCGGATGCCCCAGGGCCGCAAGGACATCCGCCAGTTGCAACTGCGCGCGGCCGGGGTGTGGGAGTGGTGGCACTGTTCGATTGTATTCGAACCCACGAACAGTTACAGTTCGATAGTTCCGCAAACTCGAACTATCGAACTGGAGAGTTGACCCGTGACCGTTTCGCCCGATGCCGCCGTAGTGCAGGAATTCCTCCGCGCGGTCGGCGCGAAGGATTGGCCCGCCGCGCGGGCAACACTGAACGAGGACGTGGTGTGGACGCTGCCGGGCACCGGCCCGATCTCCGGCGAGGCCCACGGCCCGACCGCGGTGCTCGACCGGGCGCGGACCATCACCTCGGCCAATGTGACGATCGAACCGCAACATCTGCACCTGGGCTACCGCAGCATCGCGGTCACGGTGCACAACACGGCCCGCCGCGCCGACGCCGAACTCGACGAGTGGCTCGCCATCGTCTTCACCTGCCGGGACGGCCGCATCACCACGATCGACACCCACATTTCCGATGTGCCGATGATGGAACGCTTCTTCGCCGTCTGAACGCCGGTGCCGGACAGCGTCGTTCAGGCGATGGACGCCTCGGCTTCGATGCCTACAGCTGAACACCACGATCCGGCGTTCCGGATACCATCGGTCGTGATGCATGTCGATTTGATGTTCGACTCACTGGATGGGCTGTCCGTGGGGGATGCGCTCGGCGCGGAGTTTCCGATCATGCGGCGGTCGATTCCGGATCTTCGGGCCGGTGACCTGCCGGGCGGGCCGTGGCGGTGGACCGACGACACCGAAATGGCCTGCAGCGTGGTCGCCGAACTCCTCGGCCACGGCGGGATCGATCAGGACCGGCTGGCCGGCGCCTTCGCGAAACGGTTCGACCGCAGCCGCGACTACGGCTTCCTGGCGGCCGACACCTTGCGGCGCATCCGGGATGGTGGGCACTGGCGAACGGCGGCCGGAGCCGCATTCGATCATCAGGGTTCCTGCGGCAACGGTGCGGCCATGCGAGTGGCACCGCTGGGCGCCTACTTCGCCGGCGACCCGAAAAAGATTGCCGCCGAGGCGATCCGATCGGCGCAGGTGACGCATATGCATCCCGAAGGCGTCGCCGGCGCGGTCGCGGTCGCACTCGCGGCCGGTCAGGCCGCCCATGCTCGCATGAGCGGGATTCGGCCCGCCCCAGCGGAATTCATCACCGCCATCCTCGACCGGCTCGACGACGGCGAGACGAGCCGACTGATCCGCCGCGCCCGCGCCCTGCTCGGCTCGTCATTCGAGGAGGCCGCGGCCGAACTCGGCAACGGATCCCGGGTAACCGCGCAGAACACGGTGCCGTTCACGCTGTGGGTAGCGGCAACGCATCTGGGCGACTACCCGACGGCCGTCGCCACCTGCATCGCCGCGGGCGGTGATATCGACACGACCAGCGCCATCGTCGGCGGAATCGTCGCCGCCAACACCGGCGCACCACCGGCCTGGCTCGCCGCGCGAGAACCGTTGCCCGGCTGGCTCGATCCGGTCCGCACCCGACGGCGGAAGAACTCCGGATTCATTCGAAGGTGGTTGTCCTGACATCACCAATTTCCTTGTAACCGAATTCTTTTCGGCAATTCCCCAACCCACTGGGGAATACGGGAATGGCGCATCGGTGTCATCATCCAATAGGTGAATAGACGCCGTTTTCTTGGGATCAGCGCGCTGAGCCCGCTCGCCGCCATGGCCGTCACCGGAACCATCCCCGCGCGGGCGGCGGGACACTCGTTCGGGTTCGCGGCGGATGGGAGCGCATTCCTGCTGGACGGCAAGCCCTTTCAGATACGCAGCGGCGAAATGCATCCGGCCCGCATTCCGGTGGAGTACTGGCGGCATCGAATTCGGATGGCCAAGGCCATGGGAATGAATACGATCGCGCTCTACATCATGTGGAACTATCTCGAGGAGCAAGAGGGCGTCTTCGACTTCACCACGGACAGAAGGGATTTCGAGGGCTTCATCAAGCTGTGCCAGCAAGAGGACATGTGGGTGCTGCTCCGGCCGGGGCCGTATGTCTGCGGCGAGTGGGATCTGGGCGGCATTCCCTCGTATCTGCTGCGCAATGCGGATATCAAGCTACGGGTGAAATCGGCGGACGATCCGCATTACCTGGCCGCGGTACGCCGCTATTTCGATCAACTCATCCCCCGGGTGCGGCCGCTGATGATCGGCAATGGCGGACCGATCCTGATGATCCAGATCGAGAACGAGTACGGGTCGTACGGGAACGATCCCGGATATCCGGCGGAAATAAGGCAACTCTGGGTGGACGGCGGCATCGACGGGCCGTTCTACACCGAGGACGGCCTCGATCAGGTGCGATCCAACCACAGCAATGTCTCTGGCGGCGCGATCGCGCTGAGCGGCGGGAACGCGTCGGCTATCGCCGAGGCGCGCAAGGCTTTTCCGGCGGTACCCGCGATGGCCGGTGAGGTGTATCCCGGCTGGCTCACCCACTGGGGCGATGCCACCTTCCAGGGCGCCGACAGCGATATCTCGGCCGACCTGAAGGCCTTCATGGAGCAGGGCCTGTCCTTCAATATCTATGTGATCCACGGCGGCACCAGCTTCGGCTTCTTCGCCGGCGCCAACGCCGACAATTCATCCGGCAACTACCAGCCCGACATCACCAGCTACGACTATTGCGCGCCCATCACCGAACAAGGAGTGGCCACCGACCGCTATCGCACCTATCGGAACATCATCGGCAGCCATCTCACCACCCCGCTGCCCGATATCCCCGAACCGATTCCGACGCTCCCGGCCGAAACATTCACCCCGGAGCCGTACGCCTCGGTCTGGGACAACCTGCCCGCCGCCCTCCCCGCCGACCAGACCGACGATCCGCGGCCGTTCGAAATGTACGGCCAGAACTTCGGTTTCGCGCTCTACCGCAAACCGTTGACCGGCTATACCGGCGCGACGCTCGATATCAGGTGGGTGCACGACTACGCGACGGTATTCCTGAACGGCAGATATGCGGGCGGCTTCTCCCGCGCCCGGATCCCCGACGAACTCTCCATCGGCCTGAACGTCACCAACAACAACGAGCCGCTCACGCTGCGCGACCCCGGATCGACCGGCTCCGAACCGGTGCTCGACATTCTGGTAGAAGGCATGGGGCGCACCAACTTCGGGCATGCGATGGTCGACAGGAAGGGCATTCTGGAAACCGTTTCGCTGCGCAACGCCGGGCCGCTCACCGGCTGGCAGGTCTTCCTGCTGCCGATGGACGAGCCCTACATCGCGGGCCTCACGCCGACGGTGTCCGATCCGGGCAGGCCCGGATTGTTCTTCGCGGCCACCGTCACGCTGACCACCGTCGCCGACACCTACCTCGACATGTCGGGCTGGACAAAGGGTTTCGTCTACGTCAACGACCGGAATCTGGGCCGCTACTGGACCATCGGCCCGCAGCGGCGGCTGTTCTGCCCCGGCCCATGGCTGCGCGAGGGCGAGAACCGGATCATCGTCTTCGACCTGCATCAGACCGAGGCGAAGCCGATCACCTTCGCGCCGACCCTGTCCTGAAACCGCTGTCCGATCCGCCGGTCAGCCACACCGTCGCACTCGCGGCCGCATCCACCGGGTCGGTTTTGACGTAAACGATTCCGCCGCGGTCGTTTTCGTCATACCACCAGCCGTTGGGAGCGCTGTCGAGATCGGCCTTGCTGGCCCGCTGGGTCAACGCGCCCGCGTCGGTGCGCACCGCATCCGGGGCGGAGCCGGTGTGCACCGCGAGCTCATAACGCCGTGCGGCCGGTTTCCCCTGATACGAACCGACATTCGCGCCGATCGTCACCTCCACCCCGGAGTCGGGCGTTCGCACGGTGAAGTCCTGGGTGGCCTGCTGTCCCTGCTGATAGGCGCGGGTCACCCCGTCGTCCTCGGTGAGCGTGAAGGCGCCTTCGGCCTGCGGATAGACGTCCAGGTCGAGTACGCCGGTGTCCCGGGTCCGCCACGATCGGGTGCCGTCGGGCCACATCGGCACCACCGCCCCGGCGCGGACGAACAGCGGCAGGGTGTCCAGCGGAGCGGAGTAGCCGTCGACCGTGGTCGGGCCCGTCCAGGTGCGACCCGTCCAGTAGTCGATCCAGGTGCCCTCGGGTAGGTAGATCCCGTCCCGCACCTCGGTATCGCTGTACACCGGCGCGACGAGAAAGTCCTTGCCGCAGAGGAATTCGTAGCGCGCCTGATCACCCCAGGTCGCGGGATCGTCCGGATACGCCAGCGCGAGCGGCCGGATCTGGCCGACGCCGGTCCGGTTCGCCTCGACGGCGTAACTGTAGCTGTATGGCAGCAGCCTTTCCTTGAGCTGCAAATACTTTCGGTTGATCGAGGTGTACGGTTCGCCGTAGCGCCACGGTTGTTTGTCGGCGGGCGCCCAGCCGTCCATCGACATGATGGTCGGCAGGAAGGCCTTCCATTGCAAGTCCCTGGTGTAGGTCTGCGGGCTGCCGCCGAAGATCCCGTCGACATCGCCGGTGTTGTAGGCGATTCCGGACATCGCCGAACCGGCGTAGGTCGGGATCTGCCAGCGGATGTAGTCGTAGGAGCCGGACTGATCACCGCTCCACAACACCGCACACCGTTGCGCCCCGGCCCAACTCACCGGTGTCCAGACGAATCCGCGTGCGTCGCTGTTGTCTTCGATACCGCGATGGGCGGTATCACAGCCGTCGAGGGCGAACTGATAGCCGGGACCGACCCAGGCCACATCCAGTTTGCGCACCCGCACCCCGGCCTTGACCTCCTCGTCCTGATGCGGCAGTCCGTTCTCGGTCCACAGGCCCAGCTGCATGCCGTCGTTGCGCAGACCCTCGCCGACCTGCCGCAAATTCTCGTAGCCGCAACCATATCCGTCGTTGACGAGCATCCAGCCGTTGGGAATCTGGTTCTGCACATAACCGTCCGCGATTTTCACCGCATCCATCGTGTGGCGTTCACCGCGGTTGGCATTGTGCAGGTAGCAGTCGGAATCGCCCATCTCCAATCCGTAGATCGGCGGCAGGAACGGGCGGCCGACCAGCGCGGTGTAGGCGGAGATCACCTGCTCGGGGTGGTCGCCGACGACGTAGATCGCGTCGAAGCGGCGCTCCTTGTGGGTGGTGCGCACCGGATCCGCGAAGGCGTATTCGCCGGGCGCGAAGGTGTTGCGCAGCACGCCATATCCGTTGCTGGACAGGTAGAACGGCTGCGAATTCGGTGCGCCGCCGTCGTTCCAGTTGTCGTCGGCGAAGATCTTGATGGTCTGGTCGCCGTGGCTGAATCGGCCGTTCTGTTCGCCGCCGCCGAAGAACTGCTCCTGCTCGCCGCGACCGAGACTCTGAGTGGCGCTGTCCTGGGTCCAGGAAAGCGGGGCCGTCTCGGCCCAGATCTGCCGGGTGTCGGCGGCGTCGTACAGCGCGAAACGCAGCGGGTGTTTGTAGGCGCGCAAGGTCAACTTGTCGGTCGACAATGCCCAATAGTCGCCCCTGTCAACCCTATTCGGAACCGCGGGCGCGGTCCCGGTCGGCAGCACGATCTTGTCGCCCGCCGGATCGGTGAACTGCCCGTCCGGAGCCAAATGCACCCGTACCGCACGGGAATTCGGAAAACTCACCCGCACGGCGGCCGAACCCGCGGACAACGTCGTCATCGAACCGTCGACGACAACACCGGTGAGATCGGTGAGTTGGCCCGCCGAATCGGCGCCGGCCGTAGGCACGGCAACCAAAGTGCCCGCCATCGCCAACAACAAACCAAGAACCAGACGCGCGACTCTCCACACAGGAACCTCACAGGACTTTCACCCGATCAAGCACGACGCGCCTAGATGTACCACCCGAACACCCACCCCTGCACTGGGGAAATCGACTGGGTGACAGGGGTTCCCGCAAACAATCGATGGGCTCGGCGACCTGCGCCGCCGGAAATTCGAGTACGTCACGCAGGATGAGCACGGCGACCTGACGCGGCGGCAGCACCTGCATATCGGCTCGTTCAGCGGTTCAGCGCGCCCGGGTCGCGGTTTCGGCTCGGGAGCGCAACCCCTCGGCGAATGCGTGCGCGGCCGCCAGGTCCTCGGCGTTCGGCCGGTCCTTGTTGACGCCGCCGACGAGTTTGAACGGCGGCATGGTGTCGAGTGCGCGGCAGGAGAACGTGTCGGCCACCTCGAAGCCCTTCCGCTCGACCAGGCGCACGAATGGACGGAACACCGGCGGGAACCCGCTGGTGCTGAAGACGAACGCCCGGCCGCGCTCGGCCTCGGGAAGCGAACGGACGAACTGGCGCAGCCGCGGATGGAATGCCTGGAAGAAGATGCCGGAACCGAATCCGATGAGGTCGTAGTCGGCGAGTTCGGCGATATCGACCTGCTCGGGTTCGACGACGCGGGCCTGCAGCACCTGCCCCATAACGTCGGCGATCTTCCGTGTGTTGCCGTGCGACACGGAGACGCACACGATCAATGCCTTCATGACGATGCTCCATTCATCGGTTCCGGTGTTGCGTCGGCCTGATCCGTCCGAGAGCTTCCTCCACCCCCGACCGGATCGGCCGCATACCTCCAAGACACCACCCGAGCACGGACCGTGACACCAGTGGAATGTGGTTGCGATCACACCAGTACCGGTTCCCGGTGTTGTCCCGATCCGATAGCCTCGCGACTATCGCCAACCCTGGGGAGTAGCGAATGGTCACCGTCATCGGCGGCGGAATCGCGGGCACCACTCTCGCGGGCGCGCTCGCCCGCAACGGTCACCCGGTCACCGTGTACGAACGCCAAAGCCGAACGGGTACAGGCGCTTTCGTCACCCTCGACCAGGTCGCACAGGACACGCTACTCGAACTCGGCATCGCCTCCGCACGACTCGACGAAGCGGCGCACCCGATCTCAGGCGTGCACTATCACTATTTACCCGAATCCCGGCAGATCGCGCCCAATCGCGGCCACCGCCTGTTCACCCGGCCCGACCTGATGCGGCTGCTCACCGAATTCGCCGATACCGCAGGGATTTCCATTCATCATGGATATACCGTCACCGAAATAGACAGTGCCACAGGCACTATTTACAGCGATGGCCGAGCTCTCGGCACCGACGAACTGGTAATCGCCGCGGACGGAATCGATTCCCTCGTCCGCGCCCACATCGAACCCGATCGCGTACCCGTATTCGCGGGCCAGACCGTCATGTACGGGATCAGCGACCATCCGGTCCCCCTGCCCACCGAGCCCGGCGTGCTGCACTTCGACGGCGTCCTCGCCGATACGCCCATGCCGCGCAGCACATTCGGCCACCTGTGGAACGACACCGGCGTCTTCTGGTTCGCCCGCCTGACCCAGGATCCGATTCCGCAGCAGGACATCGGCTTCCACCCGACGGCCGAATTGTCGAGCACCGTACTGGCCACCGCACCATCCGCCGCCGACCTCATCGAAATCATCCTGGCGAACACCTCGACCGTCCACATCTCCAACACCCGCAACGTCCCCTTCGCCGACGCCCGACCCCCGCAACTCCCCGTAATCCTCTGCGGCGACGCCGATCACGCGATAACTCCCGCCGCGGCGAGAGGCGCCCGCGAGGCCATCGAAGACGCCGCCGCCCTGACCCACGCCATCCTCACCGACCGCGACCCCGCCGAAGCCATGTCCACCCGCCGCGCCCAAATCACCACCGACCGCGACCAACTCACCCGCACCTTCCGCACCCGCCGCTGACCCAACGACCCTCACCCGCGCGCAAGACCACACACCCTGCCCCGTCAACGCGTCATCGAAAACCGCGATCCCACCGATCTCCCCGGCGAAGTGATTACCCGGCCCCCGCGTCAACCGCACCGACACAGTGGTATCCGGATTCGACTGTCTGCCAGACGATTACGGAGTGGATGAACCGGGGCGGTTGATGTGGACGGTTACGGGGTCGGGACCGCTGGCCTCGATTGTGGCTGTGCGCGCACCTGGCGGGGATGTGACGGTTCCGTGGTCGGCCCTTATTTCGTATCCGTTCGGGTAAGCCAGGTCGGAGATGTAGATTTCGGTTGGTTTGGTGGATGGGCGCGGGGCGTAGGTGTACGTGAAGGTTCCGTTGGACGGGTCGTAGGACATTTGATGCGGGGTGCCTGCGGTCGCCTGTGGGTACGTGCGAATCAGCTGGGCGCCGAGGTCGCCGGAGAACGGGTCTGGTTTATCGCCGCCGGGGCCGAAGATCGACTGATAGTGCCAGTACTGCCAGCCGATGAAGTGTTCGTCGGCGTGGGTGAGCGTGTTGTGCAGGACGGTTACGTCACCGTCGCCGAATTCGGTGACCAGCGTTGGGATTCCGGTGCGCTGGGTGAAGGAGTCGATATTCGACCAGGTTTTGTCTTGCTGGACCGAGCACAGCCCGCGCAACTCCTCGGGTAGCCCGAGATAGATGGCGAGCTGACTCGGGATGCAGTAGTCGTGCGGTGCGAAGACGATATTCGGCGCGGTGATGGGCGGATTCTTGCCGAGGTTGGTGGGCATCGTCTCGTTCCAGGTCACATTCGGCTCCCAGAACAGCGGGATCGTCGCGTTGGATGTGCGTGCCGCATCGGTGAGCCGCTGCATCGCCGCCTGATATTTGGCGTCGAAATCCGGGCAGCCGTCGGGAAAGCATGCCGTGAATGCCGAACCGGGCCACGGCTCGTTCATCAGCTCGATGCCGAGCACCCCTGGGTGGCCGTTCATCTTGGCGGCCAGAGCGCCCAGCGCGGTGCCGAGATAATCCAACACCCCGTGCGTGTTGTTCCACACCTCGTCCCAGCCGCTGTTCATGCTCGGCATCAGGTAATACAGCGGGAATCCGGGATTCGGCTCCCACGGATCCGGGCGCGCCTCGATCGCCCATTCCGGAAATCCGTTGCCGCCCCAGATCTTCGACAAACCGTCCTGATGATCGTCGAGCAGGGTGTAGATGCCGTGCGCGGCCAGCATATCGACCACCGCCGCGACCCGGTCCAGGAATTCGCCGTCGACAACGCCGCGCGTCGGCATCAACGCCTCGAAGCCGACGCCGAGCCGCACGGTGTTGAAACCGTGCCGCGCCAACAACTCCGCATCCTTTTCGCCGACGGTGAATCCGTCGCCGAGCCGCACGAACGGCGCCTCCTTGTGCACGTTGTTCACGCCGTGCAACAGCACCGTTCGCCCGAATTCATCGATCAGCGCATTCCCCTCGACATGCAGCGCACCGATCGAAGCCGGTGCGGCCTCGGCACCGGCGATGAAGCTCGAGCAGAGCGACAGCACCACCAATACCGGCACGATGAACATTCGCCGCGATATCTTCACGAGATTCCCTTTGGTCGTCCGAGACAAAGAGTGTCTCCCGAACCGGCCGCGGAATCGAAATGTTCTGGGCCGAAAGACAACTGGGGAACGGACCGCCGCGCAACCGCGAAGACCATGGCGTACTACACACGCGTGTAGTAAAGTAACCGTGCGTGTAGCCAGGTACACACACGGATAGGCGACAAGATGGCACCACCCACGGCCCCCGAGGACCTCACCGCGCGCGCCCGCATCCGGGACGCGGCATTCCATCACTTCGGCGAGTACGGCTTCGACGCGGCGACCATCCGGGGCATCGCCGAAACCGCAGGCGTCTCATCGGGTTTGATTCGGCACCACTTCGGCTCCAAGGAGGCGTTGCGCGACGCGTGCGACGCGTACCTGGCCAGGTCACTGGAGCAGATCAATGATCAGGTCGGCGCCGACCCGGCACTGGGCGAGGTCAACTACGTCGCGGTCGGCACGGCGGCCTTCGGGCCCTACCAGCGCTACCTGGCGCGGGCACTCGTCGAAGGACGGGCCGCGCCGTTCTACGACAAACTCGTCGAACTCGCCGAGCACTGGCTCATCGAACTCGACAAGAAGCGCACGGACGCACCCGAGGTGCCCGCCACCGCACGCGCGGCGGTGGGCGCGGCCATGGCGCTGTCGGTCACCGTGCTGCGCGACCACGTGCAGCGCACACTCGGCATCGACCTCACCAGCCGCGAGGGCAGCGATCTGCTCGCGCGGGTACTGCTCGATCTCTACTCGCACCCCTACCTCAGCGTCGAAGAAGCGGCCGCCATTCGCGACCGTTTACCAAAGATCTGAATTCACAACATAATTCGAGAAGGTCACCATGACTGACGCGATTTCGGTCAGCGGTTTGGTCAAGACATTCGGCCACACCCGCGCCCTCGACGGACTCGACCTGCGAGTCCGCACCGGCGAGGTGCACGGCTTCCTCGGCCCGAACGGCGCGGGCAAGAGCACCACCCTGCGGATCCTGCTCGGACTGCTCCGTGCGGACGGGGGCGAGGCGCGGCTGCTCGGCGGCGATCCGTGGCGTGACGCCACCGCCCTGCACCGCAGGCTCGCGTACGTCCCGGGCGATGTCGCGCTGCCGCCATCGCTGTCCGGCGGCGAGATGATAGATCTGCTGCTGCAACTGCGCGGCGGCGCGAATCTCGTTCGGCGACAACAACTCATCGAACGTTTCGACCTCGATCCGCGCACCAGGACCCGCGCCTATTCGAAGGGCAACCGACAGAAGGTCGCGTTGATCGCGGCGCTGGCCGCCGATGTCGAACTGCTGATCCTCGACGAACCGACCTCCGGCCTGGATCCCTTGATGGAGTCGGCATTCCGCGAAACCGTCAACGAGGAGCGGGCACACGGCCGCACCGTGCTGCTGTCCAGCCACATCCTGGCCGAGGTGGAGGCGCTGTGCGATCGGCTGACGCTCATCCGCGACGGCCGCACCGTCGACACCGGAACACTCGCCGAGCTGCGACACCTCTCGCGCACCGCTATCGAGGCCGAATTGACCGGCCCCGCAAGCGAACTCGCTGAGCTACCGGGAGTGCACGAACTGCGCGCAGTCGGCGATCGGGTCTGCTTCGAGGTCGACACCGAACTGCTCGATCCGGTATTGCGCACGCTCGCCGCGATCGGCGTCCGCAGCCTGGTGAGCAGGCCACCGACGTTGGAAGAGCTGTTCCTGCGGTACTACTCGTCGCATGCGGTGCGCTGATGAACGCCGGAACACCGATCCTGTTGCGGGTGGCGCTGCGCCGAGAAGGCCGGATCGCGCCCTGGTGGATCCTGCTCATCGCAGGCGGCGCTCTGGTGATGATCGGCTATATCAACCGGAATATGGGCACGGCGGAGCTGAAACTCACCTACACCACGATGATCAACCACAACGCATTCTTCCGCGCGCTCGGCGGCGGCACCGTCGAACCGGATCTGCCCATGCTCGCCGCCTGGCGCAGCGGTGGATTCCTTTATTTGGCAAGCGGTTTGGCCGCGGCGACCACCGTCATCCGGAACACCCGAGCCGCCGAGGATTCCGGCCAGGCCGAGCTGCTGCGCTCCGGCCCGATCGGACGCTTCGCGATATTGACCGCGGCACTGCTGGTTTCGGATGGTGTCGCGCTGCTCGCCGGTACGGCGACCACCCTCGTTCTGGTCGCCCGCGGCATGCCGGCCATCGGTTCGCTCGCATATGGCGCGGCGATCGCGGCGGCCGGGTTGGTCTTCGGCGCACTCGGAGCCGTCGCCGCCCAGCTGGCGCAAACCGCCCATACCGCAAGGGCTATCGCGCTTTCGGCGCTCGGACTCGCCTATGGCCTGCGCTACGCCGGTGACGCCACCGGCCGGCTGTGGCTGAAATACGTATCCCCCATCGGCTGGAGTCATCTGGTCGACCCGTATCGCGCCGACCGGTGGTGGGCGCTGACACTGTCGTTGGCCGCGGCCGTCGCGCTGGCCGCTCTCGCCTATCGTCTCGCCGGACGACGCGATCTCGGCGCGGGTCTCGTCCCCGAAAGCCGTGGCCCCGCACGGGCTCCCGCACTCCGCGGCCCCATCAGCCTGTCGTGGCGGCTGCATCGCGGCTCGCTCGCGCGGTGGGCGGTCGGCATGACGATCTTCGCGGCGGGCGCGGGCGCGGCGAGCACCCTCGCGAATCAGTTGGCGAACGCACCATCTCCCGCGATCACCCGGCTGCTGGACGCGTTCGGCGCCTCGTCGACTTCCGTGCTGCGAGCCGCGCCGACGCCTATCGTGCTCATCTTCGGCTACGTCGTCGCGCTCTACCCGGTGCTGATGGTGCAGCACATGCGGCGCGCCGAGACCGCGGGCACCGCGGAACTACTCCAGGGCACTCCGATGACCCGGCTCCGTTGGGCCGCAGGCCATCTCGCCGTCACTGCGGCGGGAACCGCGGGGCTGCTCACGGTCTCCGGGTTCGTGTTCGGCGCGATCTTCGCCGCCGTGGTGGGCGAGCCGCGCACGGAACTGCCGGATATCGCCGGTGAATCGCTGGCCGCCGTCCCCGCCGCGCTCCTGGTCGGCGCGATCTGCGCCTGCGCCTACGGTCTCGCGCCGCGGTCGTGCGTGCCCATCGGCTGGATCACCTGGATCGCCGTCGTCGTACTCGGCCGCATCGTCGGACCGCTGTACGGCCTCTGGCACGGAACGGTTTTCGAGCCATTCCACTACATCCCCGACATCGCCTCGGGCGCGGCGTGGCGGCCACTGCCGTTGCTGGTGCCGCTGGCCTGCACCGCGCTGCTGGTGACCGCGGGTCTGATCGGACTGAGCCGCCGCGACTTCGGCTGAACGCCGGTGTGATTCACGGACCGACTATGAATTCGATTGTCCTAAGGTGGAATTCGACTCGACGTGGCCGATATTCAGTCGGCGCGGGTGCCGGAGGCGACGAACATCGGGATGGCTAGAAACAGCCGGTCATTACGAGCCCTTGCGGCTTGTTCGTCGAGCCAGGGGCCTTCGCCGCCGATATTGGCAAGCGTCGGCAGGCCGGTGGTGTCGGTCCACACGATCGTGTGCACCTCGACGGTGACATCGGTGAATCCGTTGTCCAGCAGCAGGTTTCGGTATCTGCGGGCGATACGCGGGTTCGGCAGGCGGTCCGCGCGAGCGTGCACGAGTGCGCGGGTGAGTTCGGGATCGTCGGAGTCGATCACGAAGGTATCCCAGTCCTGGCCGACGAGCACCGCGCGGCCGTTTCTGGCCAGCACCCGGCGGGCCTCGATGACGGCCCGTTCGGGCTCGGCGATGGCGTGCAGCACCTTGTCGGCGCGATAGCCGGTGACCGAGCCGTCGTCGAGCGGCAGCGCGGTGGCATCGGCGAGGTGGAATTCGCTTGCGGGCCAACGTGCTACGGCGATCTCGAGCATTTCCGGATCCAGGTCGACGCCGATGGCGCGCGCCCCTCGGGCGGCCAGCTCGCCGACGGCGCGTCCGCTACCGCAGCCGACGTCGACAACGATTTCGCCAAGGGCTTCATAGGTGCGTTCTCGCAGCTTACGGGCCTGCGGTAGATCGTCGAGCGCATCGAGCAGAGTGAGCAACGTGGACATGGCCGAAATTCTGCGACTTAATGTCGACATGAAGTCAATCGGCGAGGTGGCGGCTCGGTTCGGGTTGCCGACACACGTGCTGCGCCATTGGGAGTCACAAGGACTGCTGTCACCCGCCCGCGCAGGTGACCGCCGCCGCTACACCGACGCGGACCTGCACCGGATAGCGGCGATCCTGATCTCGAAGGAGGCGGGCTTCGGGCTCGCGGATATCCGCACGATGCTGGCCGCCGAATCTTCGCGGGCCCGCGATGAACTCATCACCCGCCACCGCGAGAAGCTGCTGGCCCGAATCGCCCGCGCCCAAGCCGCACTCGACATGATCGAAGGCGGCCCGTGCCCGCACGAGGACATCATGACGTGCCCGCATTTCCAAGGCCTCCTGGCCGCCCGCCTACAGCCGTCCGCCGCAACGGGTTCGGGTCGCGCCGACGCGAATGTCGAAGGACTCCAGACCAACTGGATATAGCGGGGACCCCTCCCGAACCGACGCGGGACGATGACGAGTACGTACCCACGTTGATCGGGAGGTAAAAATGAATGGCGAAACAGTCCAGGCCAAGCAGACATACGAGGCCCCGGCCATTGTCGAACTCGGGGATTTCAACACCGAAACGGCGATGAACACCTGGGGTAACCTCGCCGAAGTTCAGTACCCGTACGTGATTTCCTATCCTCCGAACAGCTGAGGGACTTCGTCGATCAGCTACCTGTGAACACGATTGCGAACACTCCGGGTTCTCCATGCGGGGAATCCGGAGTGCGCTGTACTTCAACACCTTCGGAGGCGTTCGTGAGCAGTGGCGCATTGAAGAAGAGCATTTCCTACGTCGATACCGAGTACGGGCGGGTCATGCTGGACGAGGCGAAAAGTCTTTACTGGCACGCCAATCCGACGGCGGCATTGCTACTGGACGTCCTCGAAGGCGGCGGCGACGCCGAGGAGGCGGCGCGGCGGATCGTCAGTAGGTTCGATATCGACGAGCGGACCGCCATGGCCGATGTTCGCGGCGCGATCGACCAATTGCGCGAGCGGGGACTCCTGTCATGAGTTATGTCCTGCCAGAAGCCCCCGCGTACACGGGATTCGGCGGCAAGATCATCATGGCGCTCGCACTGACTTCGGCCAGGATCCTGAGTAAACAGTCACCGAATCGCCTTCGCGCCCTGCTCGGTAGGGTTGTCGCGACGGCACCGCCGGCAAGCTACGAACAGGCTGCGCTCGCCCGTAATCAGATTCTGACGTTCAGTCCGCGTTGCCGTGCCCATAACGCCTGCCTGCCCCGGTCGATCGCCGTCTTGCTGGTGTGCCGGGCGCGGGGTGTCCGGCCGACGCTGTGCATTGGTGTCGTCGCCGCCCCGCCTTTCAGAGCGCACGCCTGGATCGAGGCCGACGGCGAGATCGTCGGCGAGCCGGTGGACAGTCGCTACTATCGGAAACTGTTCACCGTCCCGAAAACCCTGAACTGATCCCGATTTCTGATGAACAGCGCGAGGTTCGTGAACTCGTTCATCAATGTATCCGGCAGTTCCATTCCCTTCGGGTTCACTGCCGCCGTGAACGCGGCCATATCGATCAGACCTGATTCGCTGAGGCCGGAGCTTTCGCACAAGGTCGATATATCGTGCCGGTGAGCGTTGAACCCCCGCATCACCTGTCCGGTTCCATCCGTTTTGGTGACTCTCCGGAGGAATTCGTCCGGTAGCAGACCACGCATGGCCTCTTTCATGAGCGGCTTCCATTCGACCGGGGTCACCCGCTCTTCCCGCCGCACCGACAGACAGGCTTCCACGACCCGATCGTCCAGCAGCGGCGCCTGATGGCTCACCCCGAACCGCGCACCCAACTGGGCGCTCCCCCGAACTACCCTTGCCGCGTCCCGTATCTCGGAAAGTTCATGGTGCTCAGCCCGATTCACTCCGAGGGGGTCCGCGTCACGCACGGCGCGCAGCATCGCCTCGCGCAACGCGTCCTTGGCGGCGGCCGACAGCCAAGAGGGGAATCGGGGCGTCAGGGACCAGCCGCAAAGTCCGGGTGCCCGCCCGTCGAGCGCATCCTCGATACTTCTGGACAACCATGCCGCGTAACCGCTTCGGTCGCACAGTGCGCGCAGCGTGGCCAGTGGTGAATGTCCCTCGGCGAGCTGCACGGCACGCGCGCGCTGCCAAGCGGACAGCGGTTTGCGGCGGAAGAGGGAATGCTCCCAGCTCGATGAGCCGCAGAACAATTGGTCTCCGCCGAGCCCGTTGAGATGAACTGCCACGCCACGCGCGCTGTCGTATCGGAGCTGATGTTCGATGCGCGGTGCGCACAACAGGCTCTGCGTCGGCTCATCGACACGATCGAGGATATCGAGCAATCCACCGTAGAAGTCCGGCATGTCGTTCGTCGACTCGACGACATGCTCACGCACACCCGGCATGACCGCCAACGCTTTACGTGCCCACAGGAGGTCCTGCCGACCGCCGGGATCGTCGTTGTAGCTGGTTTTCGCGATGACTCCGGACGGGCTCCGGGCAGCGAAGTAGCACAGCGGGGTCGAGTCCAGCCCACCGGAGAGATCGCAGGTGATGAGTCCGCCCACGGCTCGGGCCGCTGTCGCGTCCGCGAGGGCGGACCGCAATCGCGCCGCCCCCTCGGCGCGGGACAACACCGGATCCGGACGCCGCCACCAGGTCTTGGTCGCCCACCCGTGGCCGTCGGTCTCCACCACAAGGCAGTCGTCGGCGGCGACCGCGGTGATCCCGGACCACAACGGGACTTCCGAAAGCGGATACGGAAGGCCGCGCACCAGCCGCATCGCCACCGCGGTGTCGTTCGGCGGCAAACCCGCGAGTTCGGCGAGCATATCCATCCGATCGCTCAGCACGCGGACTCCGCACACGGCGGCGTGGTACACGCGGTGCACCCCGCTGGCCGAGCCCTGAGCGTAAACGCGACCCTCGAACGAGCCGACCACGTGGTAGGCGCCCGCGAAGCGGTTCGACACTTTCTCGAAATCCGGTATGCCGCGCGAACTTTCACATAACCGGCGGAGGTCTTCGGGTGTCGCCGTGGTAGCTCCCAGCAGGGCCAGGCGACGCCGTCCCTCGGCATGAACCGTCACTTGGTCCCGTGGCACCGTCCCGACAATCCACGGTCGACCGGAGGGATGCCTCACCAGGATCGGTATTCCACCGATCCTGGCCGTAACCCGTTGTGGCAGCGCACAATCCGGCATCACCAGGAAGAACGACGGAAGGGATTCTTTCAACACGGCGGTACCCCCACGATCGACGCGGTCCGTTACCCGGACAACAAACCACACACGGTCCGGGACCGGTCCCGGACCGTCATTCGTCGCGAAATTCGAGCAGCCGTAGATCCGGTGGTATCAGGGTGGTGCTGTCGATGAGTTCGCGAATCAGGTTGTGGTTCAAGGTATTGCCGACCGGTTCACCTACCTCTTCGCGAGTCAGGCCCGCGACGCCCTTCGCGGACAGGCGGGCCCGGACCTTCTCGACAACGTGCTCGACACGTTTGGCGGTCCATCCGGCGTCGGGTTGTAGATCGTCGAGGTGAATGGCCGCCTGGCTCCACGCCATCGGCTGCGGATAGGCCTCCTGCAGCAGGTACCGCTGGGCGAGAACGATGAGCACCAGGCGCTCGGTATCGGAGAACCGCCACGTTCGCGGTGGATCGGTGGGGTCGGCGGGGCCGACACCGGTCCGGGACGTATCGGCGCCGGTCACATACAGTTCGAGGAGATGTTCGCGGCGGCCGGACCCGCGAATGAACATCGGGGTGTAGCCGGTGTCCAGGGGCAGCGGGTCCTCGCCGCCGAACAGCATGCGGGAGCCGGGTAGCCGAAGCGGTTGGCGTCCGAGATTGCGGACCCACCAACGATTCTCGTGATGGGTCAGCAGCCCCTGGCAGCGGCTGATCTTGCGGTCGTCGCCGCCGACGCATACGTCGACCTCGGGTCGATTGCGCCCGAACCGAATTCGTCGTCCCGGCGCGGGCCCGGTGGCGACTCCGCCGGTGAGCGCAAGCACGTAGATCGTGTGGGGAGCCGAGTCCGGCACGCCGAATGCCAAACCGCTGTCGTTCCCGGCCAGTTGCCGAAACTCGCTCATATCGGCCTCCTCACGGGTTCGAAACCCGATGATATTCCGGGTGATTCGGGACCGGTCCCCAATTGGCGCTCCGTCCACAGACCGCGCACGGCCGGAGCGAATGCGCCTAATGGGCGGGCAGTTTCGCCGCGACAGCGGTCGCGATCGCGGTGGCGACCTGGCAGCGCCGCTCGGGCGGCTGCGGACCGGTGATCACCACGAGCGCGAGCTCGTATGCCTCGGCCGAATTACCGGTGGTGTAGGTGCGGTGCACGACGGTGACCTGACAGGTGCTGTCGCCGTAGCCGTCGGGCGCGACATACGCCTCATGTCCGGCGAGCGGTTCGGGTTGTCCATTACTGGTATTCACCTGGTCGTTTCGATCGAATCGCACCAGCAGTGAGCCAGGGGTGGTGCTGCTGGTCCACCGGCATTCCCAGTTGCCGAATCCGATCTGCGGGCGCCTGGCCTCCACGCCCGGATACAGCGACAACGACTCCGAGTCGAGCAGCGCGCAGGCATCGGTATGGAACAGCGATTCGGCGGGCGGCAGGGCGGTCCGTCGCGGCAGTGCACCGCGCGAGGCCACATCCACGACGGTCGCGGTCGCCGCATCCGCGATCGCACACAGATCCATCGGCCCGGCACGCGCCCTGACGGCGCCAACGGCGATTTCGTATCGATCGGGCAGCAGTACGGTCCGCTCGCACTTGTTGTCTTGCGCGGGCAACCGCAGCACACCGATCTCGCCGACCGTCTCGACCCGCCCCGACGGGGGTTGCGGCGATGGATTCTGCAACTCGATCCGGGTATCGACCTTGCCGCCGCCCGGCAAGGTGAGAATCAGGTCGCAGCGGTTGAAATTGCCTCCGTCCGCGTCCTTTTCGACGTGACCGCCGAACCGGTCGAATATCGTGGGGTCGGCCAGCATGCAGGGGTCGGCGGTGCGCGGGTCGCCCATCACCGTCGTCGGTTTCCTGATGGTTGCGTGCTGCGATCCTGCGAGCACGATCCAGACCGCGACGGCCACAGCGCAGAAAACCCCGGCGACGGCGAGCATGATGGTTTTCGAATGCCGGATATTCCGCGGCTGGGTTAGCAACGAAGGATGCGCGGCGGCCTCGGCGAGCCGGGTTCGTGCTTGGTCGGCCGTCGGCCGCCGGTCCGGATTGGTCCGCAACATGGCCGACAGGACCGGTGTCAGTGCGCCGGCACGGCTGGGCGCGGAGATATCGCGCTGCGCGGTCCGCCGCATCAGCACCATCGGGTTATCGGAATCACCGAACGGCGAATTCCCCTCTATCGCCGCGAACAGCGTTGCGCCCAAAGAGAATACGTCCGACGCCGGTCCCGGATCGGCCCCGTAGGCGACCTCCGGGGCCATATATCCGGGTGTTCCGGTGAACGCGCCGGTGCGGGTGAGCGTCGCGTCGGCGTACACGGCGCGAGAAACCCCGAAATCGCCGAGTTTGGCATGATCGTCATCGGTGACCAGAACGTTGCTCGGCTTGATGTCGCGGTGCAGGATGCCCGCCGCGTGCACCGCCGCCAAGGCGTGCGCGAGTTGCACACCGATGGTGGCCACCCGGCGCAGCGGTAGCGGGCCGAGTTCCCGAAGGCTGTGCCCGGGAACATATTCCATGACCAGCCACCACTGGCCATCGGCGCGGACGAGATCGAATACGGTGACGATATTCGGATGATTCAGCTGCGCGAGCAGTTTGGCCTCGCGCTCGAGGCGGCCTATCAGCTCGCCACCGTCGGAGCTGTCGGACACCAAGGCGTGCTTGAGAGCGACAACACGGTCCAGTTGCTCGTCGACCGCACACCAGACGACGCCGTGCGCACCGGAGCCGAGCTGCTCACTGAGCCGATAGCGATCGGTGATCAGCTGACCGACGCGCACCCGCCCTCCGTCCGACGCGAACTCGACAGTGCCCACCCTATGCCCGAACTCAGCGGTCAGAAAGGAAATCCGCCAAAGGAATTCGAGGCGGATCCCGGCGTCCGGCGAAAACCCGATGCCCATCCCCCTCTGGTGGGCATCGGTTACGCCACACACTCCAATTCCGACCCGATCACGGGCAAGAGGCGAGTATCACTGCCGCACAACGCCTCCGGAACGGCTAGTCCGTCTTCAACCGCCAGATCACTTCCCGGGTGAGCGGATTGATGTCGCAATACCATGTTCTCCCTTGAACATCGGCCAGTTGTCCGATGTGCGTGCACTCCGGGAAATCATCGTCGTCGGCGGGGCCCAGAAAATACGCCGCCCGCATCGTCACCGCTTGCGTCGATGCCGCGGCCGTCGACAGCCCCATGGCCGCCCCACCGCAGACAAGACCGAACACCGATAAACCTGTCAACACCGCCTTGGATCGAATATTCATCAGAACCCTCCTATCGTGAACCTGTTGGCCAGGCACGTTTCCCGTACCCGCGCAGTCAGGTTCCCCGATTCGCCAGGGAGCGGTCCCGAACCGTTCCTCGATCACGGATGCAGCCGCCGCAAATAGTCCTGATAAGTGGTGACGAAACCGTCCCGGTCGAATTCGATCTCGGCGCGGTAGTCACCCGAAACGTAGCCGACTACGCCGTTGCCGCGCGGAGCGTAGCGCTGCGCGTTGAGACAGGATGTCAGATCTGGGACGGAGACGTAACGCATGGTGTAGTCCCGCGCCACGACGTCCGACAGCAGTCCGTCGCGTATCACGGGCAGCGAGTTGAAGAACGCCGAATGCTGTAGATCGAAGAAGTCGGCCCCATCGAGCCGATGCCGCACCGGCCCGTCACCGATGTCGACGGTCAGTTCCGAACCGGCGAGCTCCCACCGCAGTTCATACACCAACCCGATCTGTGTTCCGCGGGCACGATCCAGGCTTTCCACCTGAACGATCTCCATCCGCGGCTCGTCGATCCCCTGCCACACGAATGTTCGCACGCCCGAGACTAACGCCCAGCCCAATCGATCGCCGCCGCAATCGGATTGCGAACGTTCATCCGTGTTGAACGGCGAGTGTTACCGCGGCCGGTGGCCGGGTCAACTCTCTGGGGGAGGCTTGATGCCCTTGTACCCATCGGAATCCAGGACTCCGCGCAGATCCGCGGCGATCTTGTCGACCCGGCCCTTTTCTCGGGCGATCACCTGGGTCGGGATGGCCCACGGGTCGCCGAGGATCGCCAACTGCACGTGCTCTACACCGACGAAGTCGCAGCCGCGGTTCGCGGCCTCGGTCTCGGCGGCCAGCAGAATCGCTCGCAGGCGTGGGGTATACCGGACGTTCGGCTTGAACAGATCTTCGGTCATTACGTCCACTCCCCTTCGGATAGATTGTGACGTAATCGATCATCCATGGCCGCGCGAGCGAGCGGCACCCGCCAACCCATCGGAAGATGAATTACTGTGGCGGCGTGGAGTTCACGGAGTACGGACCAGGCGATGTCGTCTACTTCCCGGACGGGCCGTTCAACGGTATCTGCGCGGTGGTACGGGAGGTCGACATCCGTAATGCCAAGCTGCGCATCGACTTCGCCGAGGGCACCGTCCACCGCGAGGGAAACGTCCTGCGGGAGCGGCGACACCGGCTGACGGTCGGATTCGACGAGGTCGAGTTGGTATAGCCGGCCCATCGACCGCCGCGATCCGATTCTCCGCCGCACGCCGTCGAAACACGTTTGCCGATAAGGCATTCGAGTCACTGGTTGAACCGACGGATCGGAATTCGGTCGCCGATGCCGGTGAGCCCGGGGACAATCGAGCGATGTCCGATGGTGTGGAGCAAGGCGGCGCCGCAAGCTCGGCGGCATTGCGGCGAGTGCTGACCCAGGTCGGCGGCCGGGCCACATTGGATTCGCTGGTGAATCTGGCCGGGGCCGATCTGACAACGCTGCTGCTGGAGGTCATGCGGCGACGTGCACGCAAGCAGACCGCGCCGGAATTGCTGCGCCGCTACCGTGCGGATCGGTTCGTCTCCCCAGCCGATACTCCGTTTCCGTTGCTACGGGATACCGAACATCGCGTCTTGTCGGCGCTGCCAAGCGAATTCGAGCTTTTGACGTTGTCGCCTGTCGCACCGCTGGGCACCAATTCCGTACCGGCGACCGTCGATCAGAACAAAGTGATCTCGGCTATCCGAGGCACCGAGGTCGCTGCCGACCCGACCAATGCGCTCGCGCTCGAAGCGGCGGTCAGACGAGCGCATCTGCTGTCGAAGGACGCCCGGTCGGCCGATGTGGTCCGGCTGGCGGCGATCCAACGGGTCGTGCGGGCCCAACCGGTTGCTGGGCAGGCGAGTTTCGCGCACTTCACCCTGGCGGGCGTCGTCTCCGCAGGCCGCGATATCGGCAATTCGGCATTCGAACGACACCACGCACTCGAGCATTTGCGTTTCATGGTGGATGCGGTCGGTGGCATCGAGAATGCTCATGTCGAAATCGGGCTTACCTGTCTGGAGGAGCAGTTCGCCGCCGTGGCCGAAACAATCGCCGCGGAATTGTCTCCTCGCCCGGGGATCGTGGTGATCGATGACCCACATCGCACCACCGGGCGAGGCTACTACCACGGGTTCTGCTTCAGAGTGGCGGTCGTGGCCGCGAACCGCAGGCACGAAGTCGGCGACGGAGGGTTCGTCGACTGGACCCGCAAGCTACTCGGAAACCGAAAGGAACGGCTGCTCATCAGCGGCCTCGGCATCGACCGACTAGCGTACTCCGGCCAATTTCGGCCACCTGAACCACCGACGTGAACAACGATGTCCCGCAGTGCGGAATGCGCGACATCCCCCGGAACTAATGCTCCCGCAACGGGATCTGGGCGTGCACAGGGCGGTCTGCGACCTCGGTGAGGGCTTGGGCCCAGCCGTCCAGGCGGTCCGCGGCGTGACGGAGTTCGGCGACGATTCCGTCGAATTGATGTGCCAGGACGGCGCTTTCGGGGACGGCGAGGATCCGGCTCGCGGCGGCGACCACCTGCTCGTATTCGGTGACGCCAGCGTCCAGGCGGGTGACCGTGAGCCGGACGTTGCCGGTGAGGGCGGCGGCCGCGTCGGCGTTGGTGCGGCCGACCATGCCGAGCGCCTGTTCCATCGCGGCGATATCGGCGGCCAGCGCGTGCAGGGCGTTGGCGCCGGAGGCGGCGGTCTCCACCATCTCGGTGAGTTCCTCGACGGGCAGGCGACGCGACCGCGCGATCTGGGTGCTCAACCCATGCAGCGCCCGCTCCGCGCGCAACAGCCGATCGATCGAACCGCGCGCCATCGAACGCAGCGGCGGCCGTTTGCGCGGTATGAACGCGGCCTGCGGCAGGGGCGAACTGCGTAACTGCAGATAGCGGCGGGCGCTCAGCGCGGTGCCGGTGACCAGCGCGACCGCGCCGCCGCCGACCACGACCACCGCCCAGGCCGGGGCCGAAACGATCATCAGCCCAACGGTTCCCACGGTGGTGATGCCGGAGGCGGTGCCGAGTTGGAAGCTGCGGCGGCGGGCCCGCCGCCGCCTGCGCAGTTCGCGCTCCCGCGGATCGGCCCACTTGCGCACCGCGACGAGGGCGTGTTCGCCCATTTCCAACAGACTTTCGGGCAGGGTGCCCGGCTGCTGGGCGAGCGCGGCCTGTGCGCGCACGAGCGCCGACCCCTTGCGACGGCCCCGCGACTGCCTGTCGGTCATGCCTTCATCTCCCACCGGTAGCGCGTGGCTCGGACGTCCCGGAACCCGGCGTGGCCGACGGCCGGCCCGCCGGGGTCCGCGAAGTAATGCCGTCCAGTGAACCAGCCACCACCGACAAAATCACGCCGAACGCGAATCGCTACTGCTGGGCGGCCTGACCCTTGTTCAGTTGCGGCGCGCCGGCCGGGTTCGCCTGCGCCGGGTTGATCGAAGGCTGCCCGCCGCCCGCGGGCAGCGCGTCGCCGCGCATGGAGGCGCGGATCTGCTCCAGCTTGTTGTGCCCGGCCATCTGAATGCTGGCCTGCTGCACCTCGAGCATGCGACCCTGCACCGTGTTCTGCGCGAGTTCCGCGGCGCCGAGCGCATTCGCGTACCGACGCTCAATCTTCTCCCGCACCGCGTCCAGGCTCGGCGTGGTACCGGGCGCCGACAGCGTGGAATCCATCTGCTGCAGCGACGCGGAAACCTGCTCCTGCATCTTGGCCTGCTCCAGCTGGCTGAGCAGCTTGGTGCGCTCGGCCACCTTCTGCTGCAACAGCATGGCGTTCTGCTCGACCGCCTTCTTCGCCTGCGCGGCCGCCTGTAGCGACTGGTCGTGCAGCACCTTCAGGTCCTCGACCGCCTGCTCGGCGGTGACCAGCTGCGCCGCGAAGGCCTCGGCGGCATTGGTGTACTGGATCGCCTTCTCGGTGTCGTTGGCCGCGGCGGCCTGATCGGCGAGCATGACCGCCTGGCGCGCATTGGCATTCAGCTTCTCGACCTCGTCGAGCTGCCGGTTCAGCTTCATCTCCAGCTGACGCTGGTTACCGATGACCGAAGCGGCCTGCTGCGACAGGGCCTGATGCTGGCGCTGGGCTTCTTCGATAGCCTGCTGAATCTGAACCTTCGGATCCGCGTGCTCCTCGATCTTCGAATCGAAGAGGGCCATCAGGTATTTCCAGGCCTTGACGAACGGATTAGCCATCGATTGATCCCGCCTCCATCTGCTGTGCCGCGTTCGCGGCCGGGGTGCGCGACCGTCACGCACCCGCATATGTGCCTATCCTCCACCATGTGGCACCCGGTCCGGGCGAACCCGGCCCAACAGACGCCTAGTGAGAATCTAGCCGTTTTCGGTGGCGGTCCGCAGCGTTGGCCCGGGCCGCCACCGCTCCGGCGACCTCAGTTGTTTCTGACCAGAACCAGCATGTCGTTCCTCGGCGCCGGGATGACGATCCTGGTGTCACCGGCGATGCGCGGCAGCGGGGCCGCGTCCGCCACCGACATGGTCGCCGTGGCCGGGGCCGCAGCGGCATCGGCCGACTCCACCGCGGCCGCCTCGGACTCGCTCGCCTCGGCGGATTCCGGCAGTGCGGCGGCCGCACGCTCGTCCTGGACCGGCAGTCCGTCGGCGCCCGCCATGATGGTGCTCACATCCCAGAGCACCCGCGACAGCGGCACGTCCAACGCCTCGCAGATCGCGGCGAGCAGTTCGCTGGATGCCTCCTTGCGACCCCGCTCCACCTCCGACAGATAACCGAGGCTGACCCGCGCCGAGGTCGAGACCTCGCGCAGCGTCCGGCTCTGGGCGAGACGAGCACGCCGCAGACTGTCCCCGATCGCCTCTCGCAGCAGCGTCATCTCGTTCTCCTTCGCTCCCACTCACCGGGCCCGCGCGGTGTCTGCCAACACCGTGCACGCCGTCCTTTCTGGCACAACGTCGGGCGCGGGCCGGATGGTTCCCGGACGAGCCGACGCACCTATCGCATATCCCGCACGCAACGCAGCAATTCCCGTACCGCGGAATTCGTCGCGCCGATTCTGATCGTCCACCGGTCCCCCGCCAGTTTCAACCGCATGACCTCGCTGTGGCCGGGACCGGCGAGACCGAGGTAGACCGTGCCCGGCGGATGACCGCCCTGTGGATCCGGCCCGGCGACACCGGTCAGCGCGACACCCCAGTCCGCGGCGCACCGAGTTCGCGCGCCGACCGCGAGCTGCTCGGCGGTGCTCGCCGCCACCGGACCCTCCGTCCGGAGCACTTCGTCGCCGACACCGGCCAGACTGTGTTTGAGATCCGTGGCGTACACCACAAGTCCGCCGCGCAGCACCGCGCTGGCGCCGGGCACGCCCGCGATGGTCGCCGAAACCAGCCCCGCGGTGAGCGATTCGGCGGTGGCCACCGTCTGCCGGGCCGCGGCCAGCGCGCGCACCAGTTCGGCGGCGGGCGCGGCGGCGGTGAGCGGATCGGTCATATCCGGCGCCGCCGTGGTCCGGCCAGCCAGACCCGCACCGCCTGGCCGATGTAGTCGAGGCCGGTGAGCACGGTGAGCACCACCGCAACGTACATCAAAACCGTTCCGGCCGTTGCGAATCCGCCCGTCAACGGCAACAGGAGCACCGCGATGGCCAGCGACTGCACCAGCGTTTTGAGCTTGCCGCCGCGCCCGGCCGGAATCACTCCGCGCCGCACGACGGCGAGGCGCAGCAGGGTGATGCCGATCTCCCTGCCGCAGATCACCAGGGTGATCCACCAGGCGACATCGCCGAGCATGGAGAGCCCGATCAGCGCGGCGCCGATCAGCGCCTTGTCCGCGATCGGATCGGCGAGTTTGCCGAAATCGGTGACCAGGCCGTACTTGCGCGCCAATTGCCCGTCGAAGCGGTCGGTGATGGCGGCCAGCCCGAACAGCGCGGCCGCGGCGATCCGCCAACCGGTCTGATGCCCGCCGCCCGCGAACAGCGCGAGCACGAACAGCGGCACGATCGCGATGCGCAGCATCGTCAGCACATTGGCGATATTCAGCAGCGGGACCGTCGGCTCCGGCTGTGCGGTCGGTACGAATGCCGAATGCGCGGAAGCGGTTTCGGTCCACGGCCGATCGATCTCCTCCGGCTGCACGCTCATCCCTCCCCCTCGCTGGCATGCAGTCCGGTAACGATCGGATTCATGTCCGCCCCTGAATCCAGTCGCGCTGCCCGGCGCGATGCGGTGAGCGGAACGACTGGATGTGCGGCACACGATCAGCGTAATAGGCGGACCTGTTCGCAGCCCGCGCCGGGCCGAGCTCCGGTGTGGGGCACTCGCCTGGCGGGAGTCGCCGGCGGACCCGCGCGCGACCGCAGGTCCGCCTGGTGAGCGCGGCCGCCGCGCCGACTAATGTGCTCGCATGACCAATAGGGGACCGTTAGGCGGTTCGACACGCGACACCCATCCGGCGCAACCCAGTTCGGCTCCGGTGGTACGACGCGCGCGAACCTCGGACGTCCCCGAGATCAAGCGACTCATCGACGTGTACGCCGGCCGGATCCTGCTGGAGAAGAACCTGGTCACGCTGTACGAGGCGGTGCAGGAGTTCTGGGTGGCCGAGGTGGACGGCCGGGTGGTGGGCTGCGGCGCGCTGCACGTGCTGTGGGCCGATCTCGGCGAGGTGCGCACGGTGGCCGTGCATCCGGATGTCAAGGGCAAGGGCGTCGGCAAGCTGATCGTGCGCCAACTCGTCGCGGTGGCCAGGGAATTGGAGCTGAAACGGGTCTTCGTGCTGACCTTCGAGGTGGATTTCTTCGGCGGGCACGGCTTCGTCGAGATCGAGGGCACCCCGGTGACCGCCGAGGTGTACGCGGAGATGTGCCGGTCCTACGACACCGGTGTCGCGGAATTCCTCGACCTGAGCTACGTGAAGCCGAACACCCTCGGCAATACTCGAATGCTGCTGAACCTCTGACCGAAAGCGATCCGCCATGCCGATTTTCGCCGTGCACTACGTCTACTCCGACGCGACGATTCCGGGCCGGGACGCCCATCGCCCCGAGCATCGGGCCTGGCTCGCCGGTCTGGTCGAGCCGGGCAGCCTGCTGACCAGCGGCCCGTACCCGGATGGTTCGGGCGCCCTGCTGATCTTCCGGGCCGAGGACGAGGCGGCGCTGCGCGCGCTGCTCGCCGAGGATCCGTTCGCCAAGGCGAACGTGATCGATGACGTTCAGGTGGTCGAGTGGGTTCCGACAATCGGCTGGACCGGCGCCTGACAAGTCGTCAGCAAACATTTAGCGACACACCGGACCCGGTTGCCGCCGCCCGCGCGCGTCAGCGAGCAGACTCGGCGCTGTGCGCAGATCCGCAGCGATTCTCGCGTCGGCGGCGGCCGTGGGCCTGCTGTTGACCGGATGCTCCGGTCGTTCGGCGGATCGCCCCGCCGCGACGGGCTACCCCGCGGCGACCGCGCCGACCGGCCCTGGTCCGGTCGATCCCGCGCACTACAAGAACTCCGGCGGCTACTTCTTCCACAGCGGTGAGATCTTCTGCGCCATCCTCGATGAGGCCGTCGACCAGTCCCGGCATTCGGCGGGCTGTCAGGGCGCGACGCCGGCGCCGCCCGAGATGACCGCCTGCTGGGCCAGCGATCCGGTCGCGGCGGCGCTGGCCGTCGGCGAATCGGCCAGCTATCTTTGCGTTAACCGAGGGTTGTTCGTCGGCCCGCCGGCCGAGGACGGCGCGGATCGAGGCGGTGGGCCGGTTCTGCCCGCCGGATCCAGCCTGAGCGTGCACGGATTCACCTGCCGCGCCGAACACATCGGCGTCAGCTGCCACAACGACGCCAACGGCCGCGGCTTCGATATGGCGCCCGGCTTCAACCGGGTCTACTGAGCCCGTTCGCGGGTCTTCAACAAACTGGCCACCGTCGCGACGACGAGCACGCCGAGGATGACGCCGAGCGAGACCGCCGTACCGATCTCCGGAACCCGAACCGGCGCACCGCCGTTCACGAACGGCAGCGAATTCTCGTGCAGCGCATGCAGTACCAGCTTCACACCGATGAAGGCCAGGATCGCCGACAGCCCGTAGGACAGGTACACCAGCCGTTCCAGCAGCCCGCCGATCAGGAAGTACAGCTGCCGCAATCCCATGAGCGCGAACGCGTTCGCGGTGAACACCAGGTACGGCTGTTGGGTGAGGCCGTAGATCGCCGGGATCGAGTCGAGCGCGAACAGCAGGTCGGCGAAGCCGATCGCCAGGAGGGCGAGCAACAGTGGCGTCACCGCGCGGCGGCCGTCGACGCGGGTGATCAGCCGGTCGCCGTCATAACTCTCGCTGGTGGGCAGTATCCGCTTGGCCAACGCGACGACGCGGCTGTCCCGCTTCTCCTCCTGCTCGACCTCGTGTCCGCTCTCCCGGAGCAGTTTCACCGCCGTGTAGATCAGGAACAGCCCGAAAAGGTAGAACACCCAACTGAACGCACTGATCGCGGCCGCGCCGACGGCGATGAATATCCCGCGCATCACCAGGGCGACCACGATGCCGATCAGCAGCGCCTTCTGCTGGTAGATCCGCGGAACGGCGAAGGTGGACATGATGATCAGGAAGACGAACAGGTTGTCCACCGAGAGCGCCTTCTCGGTGACGAAGCCCGCGTAGTACTCCCCCGCGAAGGTGGCGCCCCATTTCCACGCGACGACGCCGCCGAAGCAGAGCGCGAGTCCGATGTACACCGCCGACCACATCGCCGATTCCCGGAATGTCGGCTCGTGCGGGGTGCGGACGTGGGCGAAGAAGTCGAAGACGAACAGTCCGAGGATCACCACGATGGTGATCGTCCATTCGAGTGCGGTCACCTGCATACCGGCAATCATGCCCGATTTGTCCGTTCCTGGCCGCTTGCGGGATGGTTGCCGACCATAATTTCACATGCGCGACGCCCGCACCCCGTGCCAGAGTGGCCGGCGTGACCGACGACTATCTCCCACTCAACAAGTCCAACTGGGATGGGCGCGCCCCCGCGCACGCGGCGTCGCGCGATTACGCCGTCGAGCGCTTCCTCGACGATCCGGAATTCCGCAGCGGAGTCGTCCGATTCGACGAACCGCTGCTCGGCGATATTCGCGGCCTGCGCGGCGTGCACCTGCAGTGCCACATCGGCACCGACACGATCTCACTGGCCCGCCTCGGCGCCACCATGACCGGACTGGACTTCTCGCCGTCCTCGCTGGAGCAGGCCCGGCTGCTCGCCGAAAAGACCGGGAGCGCAGTCGATTTCGTCGAGGCGAATGTCTACGATGCCGAATCCGTGCTCGGCTCGGCACAATTCGACCTCGTCTACACCGGTATCGGCGCGCTGTGCTGGCTGCCGAGCATCGAACGCTGGGCCCGAACCGTGGCGGGACTGCTGCGCCCGGGCGGCAGGCTGTTCATCCGAGAAGGGCATCCGGTCCTTTGGGCGATCGACGAAACCCGTACCGACGGGCTGGTTCTCGGCTATCCGTACTTCGAAACGCCGGAACCGATGGTGTTCACCGAGGGCGGCACCTACGTCGAGACCGACACCGAACTCGCCCCGAGCACCACACACCAGTGGAATCACGGGCTCGGCGAAATCGTCGGCGCGGTACTGTCCGCCGGAATGACCGTCACCGGACTCACCGAACACCGCAGCGTCCCACATGACGCAATACCCGGACAAATGGCGCGAACCGCCGATGGCGAATGGTATCTCACCGACCGGCCGGAACGTCTTCCGCTGAGCTATACATTGCAGGCCAGCAAACTTTGACGGCGCTGAACGCGGACATATCCAGACAACACCGATAAATCTGTTTCGCACAACGAGATCCGGATGTTACCGTCTATATCCAGGCAACCAACCGGTCCGACAACCCCCGAAAGGCGAGCATCATGACCAGCACGATCCAGCAGCGACCCCGGTCGCTAGATGGTGCCTGGTACCCGCACGTCCAGTCGGCTTCCGCGCTGCTAGTCGGGCAATCCGCCCGCATCCGGAGCGGCCCTTAGGTTCTCGATCACGAGCAGACCTGATGGGGTCACTCCGGCGGCGGAATGCCAAGGAGTGGCCCCTTTTTCATACCCTGCGGACGTAGTTCAACCGGTAGAGCGGCAATCTCCAAAGTTGCGAGTTGGGGGTTCGAGTCCCTCCGTCCGCGCGAAAAAACCGAATAGCGAACAAAAGGCAATACATTGCCGCCACCGATGTTTCGACACGAAAGTATCGAAACACCATCCCTCGTAGCCCAATTGGCAGAGGCGCCGTACTCAGGATGCGGTTGTTGCGAGTTCGAATCTCGCCGAGGGAACGAGCCGGTTGGCATACGCGCCGCTCAGGCGGCGTATTTTGTGGTAGTCAGCCGGAGGATGTTGCGTATGCCAATGTGGCGGCGAACTTTTCGGCCAGCATGAGCGTCGTGAGATTAGTGTTGGCCCGCGGAATGGCCGGCATGGTCGACGCGTCCACCACGTGTAGCCCGTCGATCCCGCGCACCGCGCCGCGAGTGTCGGTCACGGCGGACGGGTCGTCGTCCGGGCCCATCCGGCAGGTGCCGACCGGGTGCTGGTAGGAGGCGGTCTCCGCGCGCACCATGGTCTCGAGGTCGCCGTCCGTCGCACAGGGGGTCAGCATCCGCGCCAGCGGCTCGGTTGCCGCGATCTCGCGCGCGAGCCGCACACCGGTCACCATGCGGGCCAGGTCGTCGGGATGATCCAGTAGGCCGGGCGTGATGGCGGGCCCGCCCGCCCGCAGCCGCACCGCGCCGCGGGAACTCGGGGCGATCAACCCGATCACCATGTGACACAACGACTTTCCCTCCAGGGTCGCCGGTCCCGCGGGAAAGACCTGCAGTTCCGGATCCCGATCGTGCACCGCGCAGGTGAGCAGGTTCTGCAGGGGCGGCGTCGCATCGGCCAGGGTGGTCGTGAAGGGCAACCGCAGCAGCGGATGATCCTGCAGATTGCGCCCGACGCCGGGCAGGTCGACGGCCGTCTCGATTCCGGACTCGCCGAGCTCGGCGGCGGGACCGATGCCCGAGCGCAACAACAGCAGCGGCGATCCGTACGCACCAGCGGCCAGTACGACCCGGTCCGCGTACAGGGTCTCTTCGGGTTCGGCCAATAGCACGCCGGTGGCGCGGGTGCCGTCCAGCAGGATTCGCTCCACCCGGACACCGCCGCGGACGGTGAGATTGGGTCGCGTGCGCGCGGCCGCGAGATAGGTCAGCGCGGTGGATTGGCGGACGCCGTCGAGCTGGTTGAACGGAATCGGCCCGATGCCCTGCGCGTGCGGGGCGTTGTGGTCGTCGATCGCGGTGTATCCGGCGGCCACGCAGGCGTCGGCGAAGGCGCGCTGGACCGGCGTCCACTCGTCCCGGCCGGGGCGGGTGATCGTCACCGCGCCGCTGCCGCCGTGCCACTCGTCGGCGAAGTCCAGATCGCGTTCCACCGCACGGAAATACGGCAGCACGTCGGCGAAACCGAAACCGGGATTGCCGAATTCGGCCCACGAGTCGTAGTCGGAGGGGCGGCCGCGCAACGCCATCGCGTTGTTCGTCGCCGAACTACCGCCCACCACCCGCCCCGCGGCGAGCGGGATGCGCCTGTCGCACAAGTCGGGTTCGCTGAGATACCCCCAGTCGTAAGGAGTTTCGGTGAGATCGGTGATGTCGGTGAGCTCGATGGGCAGCTCGCTCGCTGTCGAGCCGAAATCCGGGCCCGCCTCCAACAGCAGCACCGAGCGGTCCAGCTTCTCGGAGAGTCGATCGGCCAGCACTCCGCCCGCCGAACCGGCACCGATGATGATCACGTCGTACCCCGTCACCGTTACTGTCTCCTTTCTCGAGGATGTGTTGGTACGTCAGTCAAGAGGGGTACCCGGACCTGACGTCAAGGAATCCCTCGCTCCACTCGTCCACTCCCCCAACGCGTTTGGCCCCTCACCGACTACAACGCAAAATCCGCTTCTACGATCAGTTGGCCGCCAAGAAACGGCAGGTCAACACTGTTCCCCTGCATATAGAGCCCCGCCGAGGGCACAGTCGGATCGCGCCGCGCCCGATATGCGTTGGCCGAGGAAGTACGCCGCGCGGTCCAGGGCCTCGTCGGCTTCGTCGAGCACGCCGGTAAATGCCTGGAAGACGTGGGGTACGTCGGCGATGATGTCGAGGATGACGTCCACGCCGGCGGCTCGTGCGCGGGCGGCCAGGCGGGTGGAGTCGTCGAGGAGCATTTCGTTGGTGCCCGCCTGGAGGAGTATCGGGGGGAAGCCGCTCAGGTCGGCCAGGATTGCCGGGCTGAGCAGAGGCTGGTGGGGATCCTGTCCAGCGAGGTACATGGCACCGGTGAGTTCTAGGCTTTCGAGGGTGAACAACGGGTCGCTATCCGCTTTGGTCTCCATACTTTCGCCTGTATGGGTCATGTCGAGCCCGGGAGAGAACGCCACGATCGCGGCGGGCAGCGGCAGGCCGGCGTCGCGGGCCGCGAGGCAGGTGGTGACAGTCAAGCCGCCACCGGCGGAGTCACCGGCGAAGGCAATGGCCGAGGGGGGTGTGCCGCCGTCGAGCAGGGCTCGGTAGGCGCTGAGGCAGTCTTCGATCGCGGCCGGATACGGGTGCTCGGGCGCGAGCCGGTAGTCCAGCGAGAAGGCGCGGAATCCGCTGCGGGTCACCAGGTTCGCGGTGAGCGACATGGCGGTGTCAGGTGAACCGAAAATCCAGCTGCCGCCATGGAAGTAGAGGATCGTCCCGGCTCGCGTGGTGCCCGTCGGTTCCACGAGCACCGCGGGCCGGTCGCCGAGTGTCGTTGTTCGGGTGCGTATCTCGGTCGGCACGTTCATCTGGGCCATGAATGCCCGGAATCCCGCGCGCATCTCCGCAGCCGATCCGAGTTCGGGCTCGATGGGTTGCGGCTGCCGCAGCAGCGCATCGATCTTCGCCCGTTGTTCCCTGCTCATTTGTGCCTTCCTGAGACGTATCTTCAAACTAGGTTGTGTGGCAACCGAATCCGTCGGTATGCCAGTCGCTGCCCGCGATCGTTGGTCAGTGTGGCAGGTCGATCAGTGCCCGCAGCAGCGGTTTGTTCCACTCGCCCGAGACCTGGTCGAACAGGGCATAGGTCGGGCCGAATGACCAAGCGCCCCAAGAAAATCCGTGCTCCTCGGCGAGCTGGCGGTTATAGCTGGTCCAGCTCACCCGCGATCGAAGGTCGGCATAGTGCGTTGCGCCGAACTCGCCGACGAATATCGGGCGCTCGGCTGCGGCGGCCCAGGCGGCGACGGCGTCGAAACCCGCGGCCAGTTCCTCGCGTTGCCGGTCGGTGCCGTCCCAGGTGGTGCCCAACCAGGACAGCGGATCGCCGAAGGGGGTGTCCGCGCCGAGCCACTGTTCGCCCTGCATGGTGAAGGTGATGGGCCAGTACTGATGCACGGTGACGATGAGATTCCGGTCGTGCTCGGGCAGTACGAGGTCGGGCAGGGTGCGCAGATTGTTGTATGCCGCGGGTCCGATGACGACGGCGCGGGCCGCATCCACTTCGCGCAACTCGGTGAGTATGTGGTTCAGGTAGTCGTTCCACAGCGGGTCGAGCGCACCCCTGGGTTCGGCAAATGGTTCCAGCGCAACGGAATCGGGCCGATCCGCGAAGCGTGTGGCCACCTGCCTGGTGATGTGTAGTAGGCGATCCAGGTGGCGTGGGGGTTCGGCGATCAGCTCCGGATCGAGGAAGTTGGTGAGCACCACGGCCAACCCGCGCTCGACTGCCAGGTCCGTCACTTCTGCCACCCCGGCGAGCATTACCGGGTCGATTTCGTGATCCGGTGCGGGCCCGGTGTGCGCGGCCCAGCACAGTCCGATCCGGACGGCACTGAAACCCGCTGCTTCGACGAGATCGAGTTCCTGCTCGCCGAGCGGTACGGTCCAACCCTTTTCGATGTCGGCGCCGAAGTCGGCCGGAAAATTGATGGTGCGGGCGAGGCGGCGGTTGATGTCGTCAATGGACATGGGAGGGTCCCTTCGGCCAGGTGAGGCGGTGGTGTCGGAGGTCGTCGGCGAAGCCGAGCAGCCAGTCGCGTTCGGCGCGGCGCAGGGCTTGGCCGTAGGACTGATCGGTGAGAAAGATGGCCGGCACTTCCCCGAATTCGGCTATCGCCGAATCCAATTCGGTGATTCGGGTGTTGATCCGCGCCGCCCGTTCGGTCACCAGGTCGATGACCTCTGTGTCAGATAGCGCGAACATGAACAGCAGTGCGGTCGTGAACGCGACGTGATCGTGCGCCGGGTCGCTCAGCATGTCGCGCAGCCATTCGGTCAGGCGGGACAGACCGGCGGGCGTGATCCGGTACACGGTCCGCTCCGGGCGATTGCCCGCGCGGGTGGTCTCGACCGGTTCGATCAGTCGTTCGTTCAGCAATCGGGGCAGCGCGTCGTACATCGACGCGTTCTTCAGCCGCAGCACCTGGTCGTGTCCGCGTTCGCGCATGACCGCACGCATGTCATAGACGTGCCGCGGTTGTTCGGCGAGCAATCCGAGCACGGCGATGGTGACGGGGGTCCGCAGCGAGCGCTGTGACATCGGCCTCCTTAGTCGAATTCGTCTAGTCGAGTTCGACTATATTAGCGTGACTACGCGATGTCCACGGCAAACTGCTTGGACACCAAGAGATTTCAGGAGGCGCAAGTGGAAACGACCGTTGAGCTCACCCGATTCACGGTGGCACCCGAGCAGGTGAGCGCCATGCTGGCGGCACGGCCGGCGATGGTGGCCGACTTCGAATCCGACCGCACCGGCTTCCTCGGCGCCCGCCTCATCCGGCTGCCGAACGACGAGTGGCTCGATGTCGTCGAATGGCGCTCGGCCGAGGACTTCGCGGCATCCCGTGCCAAGGGACCGAATCTCCCCGGAATCGCGGCATTCTTCGCGACGCTCGGCGGTCTCGTCAGCGACGAGACCGGAACCCTGGCTCACGCGGGAGAATCGGCCCGCCGCGGGCTCTGAACCGCTCTGGCACAAGGTGATACGCCGACTGCGCAGTCGTCGGCAACGATGCGCTACCGCTTCTCCGCGACAGGGATAGGTAAGGGCCGCCGCGGGACCGGCTCAGAGACGACGATCGAGGTGGTCGTCTGTCCGAACATGAGGAATCCGTCGAGCACCTGTTCCAGCTGGCCGATCGACGGTGCGTGCAGTTTGAGTAGGAAGCAGTCCTCGCCGGTGATGCGGAAGCATTCGACCACCTGCGGTGTATTCTGCGCTGTCGCAATGATTTTGGGGAGCTGACCCGGACCGGGGCGAATGCGAACCAGTGCGGTTACCGGCATGCCGAGGGCGGCGGGATCGACCTCCATTCGGAAGCCGGTGATCACACCGAGTCGTTCCAGCCGCTGCACCCGCTCGGTGACCGCGGGTGCCGACATGCCGACGCGGCGGGCCAGTTCGGACATGGACAGCCGCGGATCGTCGTGCAGTTCGCTCAGCAATCGCACGTTCACCTCGTCAAGCAGTCGCGATTGCTCAGTGAAGGAATCTTGGCCATTCTGCCTTGATTTTCCAGGCAAATCACACCAACTTCCTGGATAGCGCCATTCCAACGCAGGGTGTTGCTTAGGAAGATACTCCGCATGACAACACCGCCCGGGACCGCGGCGAGGCGGACGGCGCCGCGAATGCCGCCACCGGCGTACTTCGGCATCAGCGCGATCTTCCACTACCTCGGCCCGGCCATGGCTGTTCTGCGCTTCGCCCGCCTGGACGCGCTCGGCGTAGCCTGGTTGCGAATTGCCTGCGCCGCAGTGGTGTTCGCGATGTGGCGCAGGCCGTGGCGGCTGATCCGGCGCTGCACACCGGAGCAGCGGCGGGTGCTACTCGCACTCGGTGTGGTGCTCGCGGCCATGAACACGACGTTCTACCTGGCCATCGCGCGGCTGCCGCTGACGACCGTCGGCGGCATCGAATTCCTCGGCACGATCGTGCTCGCCGCGATCGGAGTGCGTAGCCCCCGCAATGGGATCGCCCTCGCGCTCGCCGTCGGCGGGGTGCTCATGCTGACCGAACTCCGTTCCGCCGGTGAGCCGTTGGGATTCGCCTTCGCCTTCGTCAACTGCGGCCTGTTCATGCTCTACGTGGTTCTCGGTCACCGGATCGCCAACACCGGTGCAGGACTTTCCGGAATCGACCAACTCGGCGTCGCGATGCTGACCGCGGCGGTGGTCGCGACCCCGTTCTGCCTCGCTGCTGCCGCACCGGCATGCACCAGACCAGACCTGCTGTTGGCAGGGATCGGTGTCGGCATCTGCTCCTCGGTCATCCCCTATGTGACCGACCAACTCGCCATGGCTCGATTACGCCGCGAGACTTTCGCGCTGATGCTCAGCATGCTGCCCGCGGTCGCGACGGTGATCGGGATCGTGGTGCTCGCCCAGATCCCCACTATCGGGGAACTGATCGGTATCGCGCTGATCGCCGCAGGAGTCGCGGTCCATCGGCAGGTACCCGAAACCTAAGGAGAAATAATGGAATACATCCGGTTGGGCGGCTCCGGCCTCACCGTATCCCGGCTCTGTCTCGGCATGATGAGCTACGGCGATCCCGACTCGTGGGCATGGGTGCTGAGTGAGGATGTCGCGGAACCCATTGTGCGGCAGGCGGTCGAGTCGGGGGTGACCTTCTTCGATACCGCGAATGTGTACTCCGAGGGGGTCAGCGAGCAGGTCACCGGGCGGCTGCTGGCAAAACTATTCCGCCGCCGCGACGACTACGTGCTCGCGACCAAGGTCTACTTCCCGATGGGCTCCGGCCCGAACGATAAAGGCTTGTCCCGCAAGCACATCTTGGCCTCCATCGATGCCTCGCTCGACCGGCTCGGCGTCGATCACGTCGACCTGTACCAGATTCACCGCTGGGACGACGAGACTCCGATCGAGGAGACCATGCACGCGCTGAATGATGTTGTCGCCGCCGGGAAAGCGAGATACATCGGCGCATCCAGCATGTTCGCCTGGCAGTTCGCCAAGGCGCAGCGTGCCGCCGAAAGGCACGGCTGGACGAAGTTCGTATCGATGCAGAATCACTACAACCTCGTCTACCGGGAAGAGGAACGGGAGATGATCCCGCTGTGCCGCGATCAGGGTGTCGGCATCATTCCGTGGAGCCCGCTGGCTCGCGGGCTGCTCACCGGCTCCCGGCAGCGCGGCGGTGTGCAGACCACCGCGCGCTCGGAATCCGACCACATCGCCGCCGCCATGTACACCGACGACGACTTCGACGTGGTCGACGCGGTGGTCGCGATCGCCGCCGAACGCGACCTGCCCCCGGCGCAGATCGCGCTGGCCTGGCTGCTCGGCAGACCTGGAGTGACCGCGCCGATCGTCGGCGCCACCAAGATGAAACACCTGAACGACGCGATCGCGGCGCTGGAGTTACAGCTGAGCGAGAAGGAGGAGGCTGCGTTGGACGCGGTATACCGGCCGCACGGCGTGCTCGGTCACAGCTGATCGCTTCGATCCTGCCGCACATCCGAAAGAAGGCCACATGATCGGCACCACCACAACAGACGCCACCCGAACCACCGTCAATGCCTTTCTCGCCGCTCGCGCCAACGCCGACACCGAGACCCTCACCGCCTTGTTTGCCGACGAGGTCGACTGGCTGCTCGCCGAGAACCCCGTTGTTCCCTGGATCAAGCCGCGCCGAACCGCCGCCGAATGCGCGGCACAGTTCGAGGAGCTGATGGCCTACATCGTTCCGGAGGACGCCCGGGCCAGTATCGACACTTTCCTGGTCGATGGCACAGAAGCCGTTCTGTTCGGACACCTCTCGGGCACGGTGCGCGCCACCGGCAAATCGTTCGAGGGGCCCTTCGCATTGCGCCTGACCGTTGAGGAGGGCCGCATCACCCGCCACCACCTGTACGAGAACAGCGTCTCCATCGCGGCGGCCTGCACCGCGTAGCCCCGGCATGGACCCGAGACGGCAAGGCTCGATGCGCGCTCAGTGCACAGGATCCCGAGTCGGCAGCTGAGTAACGGGCCCCCGAGCACGTGACGAATGACGGTAATCGCCATCCCGGATATCTTGCGCCGCAGTCGATCTCGCCATGCCTACCGCCCCTGTTCCCATCCAGCAGGAGTTTGTGGCGGGTGGTGGGATTTGCAGGATCCGAGGCGTGATTGCCGATGGGAGTAGCTCCTTTCACGGACGGTTGGTCGTGTCGCGGCGAGTGAATGGGCCGCTCTCGCGCACCGTGGCGGGGTGAGTGCCGCTCAGGAATCGGTCCATCGCGCCTCGCGTGTCAACAGGCCGCGGTCGAGGGCGACGACGACGGCGTGGGTTCGGTCGCTGACGTCCAGCTTGGCGAACACTCGTAGGAGGTGGGTCTTCACCGTGGCTTCCGCGATGACGAGCCGTTTGCCGATCTCGGCGTTGGACAGGCCGTCGGATACCGCCGTGAGCACGTCTTTCTCGCGTACTGTCAGCGCAATCTGGGTTGGCCTGCGCATGCGGGCAACCAGTTTTTCGGCGACCCGTGGCGCGAGCACGGTCTCGCCACGGGCGGCGGCGTGGATGGCTTGGACGAGGTGATCGCGTGAGGTGTCTTTGAGCAGGTAGCCGATGGCTCCGGCTTCTACCGCGCGCTCGATCTCGGAATCGGTGTCGAAGGTGGTGAGGATCAGTACCCGGGTTGTGGTCCGAGCGACGATCTCGGTGGTGGCGGCCACGCCGTCGAGAACGGGCATCCGCAGATCGAGCAGTGCCACGTCGGGAGTGAGGTGCTCGACGAGTTCGATTGCGGCGCGGCCATTGTCCGCCTCACCGACGATCTCGATGGTCGGCGCTGCGGCGAGTAGTGCGACGACGCCCGCACGCAACATCGCATGATCGTCGGCGATGACGACACGGAGTGGATTTTCGGTCATGTCACACCGGACAATTCGAGGGAACGGTGGCCAGCACACGAGTGCCGTCGCCGAGAGAACTGGTCACGGTGAGTTCGCCACCGAGTTCGGCGATGCGCTTGCGCATGCCGTCAAGGCCGAACCCTCGGGCATCGGCGGGCGCGAAACCGCGGCCGTCATCGGTGATTTCGAGTTCGATACCGTTCGGGTGCCGGGCGAGGACTACGCCGACCGTCTTAGCGGTGGCGTGTTTGCGGATGTTGGCCAATGACTCCTGGGTGCAACGCAGCAGGGCAATCCGTATCGGCTGATCGCAGTTCAGGTCCGGTAGTTCGGCAGTGACGTCGAGCCCGGTGTCCTCGCTGAATCGGTCGAGGGTGCGGCGCAGGATATCCGCGAGTGCTATCGAAGCAACACCGCTGTGCGGGTCGGCGCTGACGAGAATGCGTGCCTCGGTGAGGTTTTCGCGCGCCGTGCGCTCGATCGAGAGCAGATGTTTGGCGGCCGTGTCCTGGTCGGCGCCGAGACCACTTCGTGCCGCTTGTGCCAGCACGATAATGGAGGCGAAACCCTGCGCCAGGGTGTCGTGGATTTCGCGGGCGATCCGCTCGCGTTCGTCCGCGGCGCCCTGACGCTGGTTCGCCTCGGCCAGCTGGGCCTGGGTGTGTGCCAACTCCGCACCCAGTCGGCGGGCCTGCTCGTCACCGTGCCGGAGAACTCGGTGCAGCCACAGTCCGATCAGGGTGCCGCCCGCATAGCCGAGCACGATGAAAGCGACATTGCCGGTGAAGAACTCCTGCCGGATGAGGGCACCGGTGAGACTGGCCGCCGCGGCGGCACTGGTGAAAGTGACCGCGCGCCGCGTATTCGACGCGTAGATCCAGAATTGCGGCAACGACACAATGAACAACGCGGCGCCACCTTTCAGCAGATAGGACATCGCGCCGAGCACCAGAACGAGCAGACCGAGGAAGACGGCAGGACGCAGCACCGGATCGCGCGAGGTCGCCATCGCCCAGCCGACCACGAGCACGATCACCAGCGCCATCGTCACGTATTTGGTTGCGGGGCCTCGATGCAGCACGGCGAGCACCGGTGGGATCAGACCGAACAGCACCCACAGAGCGGTGTACCACCGATGGAGTACCTGTAGCCGGAATCGGTCGTCGGGCTGCGGCCGTTGCTTCATTCCGCTCAGCCTACGGTTTCCAGCGTGCGGTCGACGGCGGCGAGATGTGGTGTGCGCGACGGCCACCAGGTGCGGTCGCCGAGCACCAGCAGGAGCGCGGGCAGGATCAGGACCCGGATGACGAACGCGTCGAGCAGGACGGCAACCGCGAGGGCGAAGCCCATCTGCTTCATCTCCAAGATGTGCAGCGGAATGAAGGCGGCGAAGACCGTCATCATCACGAAGGCGGCGCTGCTGACCACGCTCGCCGAACCGCCGATGCCGTCGAGCACGGCCCGCCGGGTGGGCACGCCGCGCCGCGCGGCTTCCCTGATCCGGCTGATCACGAACACCTGGTAATCCATCGATAGCCCGAACAGGATCACCAACAGCAGCAGCGGTACCCGGGAACCGATTGTGCCGGTCGAATGAAAGTCGAGCAGACGCTCCGCCCAAGAGTGTTGGAAGGTCAGCGTCAGCAAGCCGAGCGCGGAACTCGCCGAGAGCAGGTTGAGCAGCACGCCGACGAGGCCGAGGACGACGGACCGGAAGGCCAACACTGTCAATAGGAACGTCACCAGCAATAGCGCACCGATGATCAACGGCAGCTGATGTTTCTGATGTTCGGGATAGTCGGCGTACCGGGCCACGTCACCGGTTACCGCGGATTCGACGCCGGGTAGCACGCCGATGGTGGCAGGCAGATATTCGCCGCGGAGCCGGCCGAGGGACGCGCGAGCCGCTGTGTCGCTCACATAGTGGGGCACCGCCAGTTCCAGCAGGCTGACCCGGCGGTCGGGTGAGGTGCGCAGCGTTGCTGTGCCCGCCAGCGCCGGATCCGTATGTGCGCGCCGGGCGAGTTCGCCCAGAGCGGCGGCTACTTCGTCCGCGCGACCGGGTTCGGCGACCACGACTACCTGGTGCATCGACTTCAGTTCCGGGAAGGCCTGATTCAGTCGGTCGAAGGTCCGCATGGCCGCGATGGTGCGCGGGTGGGTCTCCTTGCCCATATCGGTCAAGTCGAGCCCGAGCAGCGGGGTCGCGGCGGCAAGCATGGCGAGGATCGCGACGGCGAGAGTGATCGCGGGGTGTTTCGCGGCTGGCCGCAACAGTTCCGCAGTAATCCGGCCCGGCCCGGCCTTGCGCCGATCGGTTGCGTTGTGCCGCGCCACGATCGCGTCGCGGCGGTCGGCCCGTCTGCCGAGCACGGTGAGCAACGCGGGCAGGGCGGTCAGCGAGCCGAGTACGGCAACTATGGTGACGAGGATCGCGGCGGTGGCGATCGAGGAGAAGATGACATCGTCGGCGAGATACATTGTCGCGCTGGAGATGGCGACCGCGAGCCCGGAGACCACGACGGCCCGGCCGGAGGTGGCGGCGGCCAGGCTCACCATGGCCTGCGTGTCGAGTGCGCCGCGCGCGTGTGCCCGCTCTTCGCGTTCCCGCTTCAGATAGAACAGGGTGTAGTCGACGCCGACCGCCATGCCGATCAACAAGATGATGTTGACGCCGACGCCATTGTCGGGGACCAGGTGTGAGGCCGGCATCGACAGTCCGATGGCTGCCACGATCGCGGAAATCGCCAGCAGCAGCGGCACCAGCGCCATCGCGACGGAGCGGAAGACCACCAGCAAGGTGATCAGGGTGATCGGCAGCGCGATCATTTCGGTACGCGACAAGTCTCGGTCGCGTAGTTCGTCGACCTCGCGGCTGATCGAGGGACCACCGGTCTGCTCGATCCGCAGATTCGGATGGGCGGCTTGCACTTGCGCGGTTTCGGCGCGCAGCGGCAGGACCTGCTTCTTGCCATCGAGCTCGGCGCCGGTCATGGTGATGTCGACCCGGACCGCCCCACCGTCGGCCGAATACACCGGTGCGGCAACGAATTCGACCTCGGACAGCCTCCGCATCCGGTCGCCGATCTCGCGCGCTGCGGCATCGGCAGCGGCCGGATCCAGCCGGTCACCGGGGGGACCCGCGGTGATGAGTACCCGCTCCACCGGCCGCTGCTGCAGTCCACCCCGGGCCGCCATCGCCTCGCCACGGCCTGCCTCGCCAATCCGGAAATCCTCGGTGCCCGCGGCCTTTCCGCCCACTCCGGTACCGATACCGATACACAGCACCACGAACAGCAGCCAGCCCGCGATTGCCAGCCATGGGTGACGAATGCTCCAGCGAGCCAAACCAATCGGGCGATCACGCATGCCATGAATGTTCGTTGTCGCGCCGGTGTCGCCGACAGCCTCGACCGATGGAATGCCGAGTCCACCATTCGGTGGACCCTCGAGGTAGATATTTGTTCGGAGACAGGCGCGGTCGAACGAGGTAGCGGACCCGATCGCCGATGGGTGCAGGTCCTCTGCAGGACTGTTGCTGGTGGTGGAACCGCAAGGTCGTCGGCGTTGCGTCCTCGTGGAACAAGCCGGCCAGTTCGTCCCATTGCTACCTGTGGCGCTGGATCCGGCCGGTCATCAACTCACTGATCGCCTGGCGCCACTAGGAAGTGGCAATGCTGATGACCTCCTAGCGCTTGCCGCTACCCAGGGTGAAAACGGCTTCGATGACCAGTCGGCCAGCAAGAAGATGCTGGTCGGTACTGTTCCCATGCATATAGCGCCCCGCCGAAGAAGCGAACCCGCGACTCGGGCCGGAAACAAGGCTGTCTGTAACCCAGTTTCCGGACCGCTCGGCGCTCGCCTACATCGCGCGTCTCGGCTCGGCGCTGCCTGCAAGTCCGGTTTCTCCGGAGCCGCTGCCGGATCGGCGGCGGATACACCGCGCCACTTCGATGTCGGCTGAAATTTGCGGTTCACGACGGGTAGACGAGGTTGTGGATGCTGTTCGAATCTCGCCGAGGGAACCGAGGACGAAAAAGCCACTGCACCAGCCTCATTCGGAGAGAACCCGGCCAAGGCTCAGGGCGGTGGTAGGAGTCCGGTGTCGATGCAGTGGTCCAGGTATCGGTGCAGCAATTCGCGATCGATCGGGGTACAGCGCAGCGTGCTGGCGGCCAGGCCCCGGACGACATTGGCATTGTGCACCGTACCGAGACTCTCGAAGGACAGTGCTCGGTCGGCATCGTCGGATCGGAGGTCGAGGAAGGCCAGCACGGTGTGATCGGTCGTGGGGTCGGCGGCCAGTGTGTCACGCCATTGGGTGATCGGCCGCGTGGTGAGCGGGAAACCGTATTCGCGGACCCCGGAGAAGATGTCGGCCAGGTTCACCGCGGGCACGGGGGCCAGATTGAATACTCGACCATCCGGCTGTTCGGCGAGTGAAAGCCGGACGATCGCCGGGCCGACGAAGTCCACCGGTGTCCAGACCTCGGAGGCGTCGAGATCGGGGACGGTCCCGGTTCGTATGCTGGCCAAGAGCATTCGCCACAGCAGATCCTTGGTATTGATGATGCCGGTGCCGGTGGCGCCGGTTACGCGCCCGAGCCGGTAGACGGCCACCGGCAGCCCGCGTTCGGCGGCCTGCTGGAGCAGCCGCTCGGATACCCATTTGGTTTGCGGATAGCCATCCCACAGGTCTTCGTGGGCAGGGAGGAACTCCTCGGCCACGTCGGGGCGGATCCGTGCCGGGGCCGCGACGGACAGTGTCGAGACATAATGCACCGGAATCGACCGATGTGCGGCGGCCAGGCGCAGGATCTCGCGTGTCGCAACCACATTCGCCGCCCGCAAACTCGAATAGGTGCGCCCGATGTCGACCACCGCGGCGTTGTGGTAGATCGCATCGCAGCTCACGGACAGCTCGGTGAACTGCTGGTCGTCCAATCCCAAGCGCGGCATGGTGAGGTCGGCGGGCAGCACGACCACGCGGTCGTTCAGCGCATCATCGGACAATCGCTGCCCGGCCAGTGCCCGCTGGATCCTCGCCAGGCCCTGTGCCGCATCGTCGGCCCGGACCAAACAGACCACCTGCGCGTCGGTCTGCGCCAGCAGTGCGGTGAGCAGGTGCGCGCCGACGAAACCTGTTGCGCCGGTGAGGAGTACGCGCCGCAACGGAGACGGGAGGACCGGGGCCGATGCTGATGACACCACATCGTCGGTCAGGATCGCATCGGCCAGCGCCGCGGGAGGTAGGCCGGTGATGCGCCGAGGCGCGGCTCCGGGCTCGCAGTCGAGGGCCGCCGCGAGTCCGGCCACCGTGGGGTGGCGGAACAGCAATGCGACCGGAACATCGCGGCCCAGCGCCGCACCGATCCGGTTCACTGCCTGAATGGTCTGCAACGATTGCCCCCCGAGCTGGAAGAAATCCTCCGTCGTCGACGAGATCCGAACGCCGAGTACTTGTTCCCATACGGTCAGCACCGCGCGTTCCAATTCCGTTGTCGGTGCGGCACCGCTCGACTGCGTCGCTTCGGTGACCAGCGGGGAATTCCGCAGGGCACCCCGGTCCACCTTCCCTGAAGCCGTCCGCGGCAGCCACTCCAGCATGACCACCGAGCCCGGAATCGAGGCGGCGGGCAAGACCGAGCCCAGATACCTTCGAAGTTGTGCCGAGGACGGACAGACCGCCGACGCTGCGGGTACGATATGGGCGGACAGGTGTTTCGCGCCGTCGGCCAGGACACGTCCGACCACCGCGGCCTCGGCCACGCCGGGATGGCCGAGCAGCAGTGTCTCGATCTCGGCCGGATCCACCCGGTGGCCACTGATTTTGAACTGTTCGTCGATCCGGCCGACGAAGACGAGCCGGCCGTCCTCGCCGCGACGGACCAGATCGCCGGTGCGGTATGCGCGCGGCCGTCCCGCCAATTGTGTCAGGGGAGCGAACCGTTCGGAGGTCAGCTCGGGTTGTCGCACGTATTCCCTGGCCAGTCCGGCGCCGATCAGATACAACTCACCGACAGCGTTCGGGGCGGCCGGCTGTCCGTGCTGATCGAGCACCGCCGCGCGCACTCCGGGAAGTGGCACACCTATCGGCACCGTATCTCCGGGTCCGCGGATACCTGCGACATTCAGATCGGCCGCGGTGGCTACCACGGTGGCTTCGGTCGGCCCGTAGGTGTTGAGCAGTCGCACCGAACCACCGGTCATGTTGTTCCACTGGACGACTCGCTCGGGCAGCGCCCCTTCGCCACCGATGATCACCATGCGCACACTGTCAGGCAAGACCGCAAGGCCCGTCGCCAAGGCGTGGGTGAGTTCGTGCCAGAACGCTGTCGGCAGGTCTAGCACACCGATGCGTTGCCGCGCACAGGCGTCGACGAAGTGCGGTATGGATTGCAGCATCTGCGCGGTGCGCACGACGAGGGTGGCGCCGGTCACCAGGGTCAGGAAGATCTCCTCGACGCTGGCGTCGAAATGCAATGGGGCGAACTGCAATACCCGGTCATCGGGCGTCAACCGGTAGCTGTCCCGCGCCCCCGCGACGAAACTCGCCAGGGCACCTCGAGTGATCAGCACTCCGTTGGGGCGACCGGTGGAGCCGGAAGTGTAGATGGCGTAGGCCGCATCATCGGTCCCTGCTGATGAGACAGGCCGGAACGCGCTCACGAAGTCCGAGCCGACCGACGCCGCGCAGTCGACGGACATCGCGTGATCGATCAATATCACGTCCTCGCGGCGGTTTTCGACCAGGTCGACGTACTGCGATGAGGTGATGATCACGCTGGGCTCGGCGTCGGCCAGGATGGCCTCCATCCGGGACCGTGGCCCCACGGGATCCATCGGCAGGTACCCCGCACCCGCCAGCAGTACTCCGACTATCGCCACCACCGCTTCGATGCCGTTCGGCAACAGCACTGCGACAAGCTGGTCAGGGCGCACGCCATGTCGGATCACGTTGCAGGCCAATTGTTGTGCGGCCAACTCGAGTTCCTGGTAGGTCAGCTGCCGCGTTCCGTGTTCGACAGCGATGGCGGTGGGCTGCCGCCGAGCGCATTCGAGGATCAGATCGACCACGGGTCGCGCGGGTACGGACAACGGGCCGCCGTTCAGTACGGCACGGTCGCGTTCGGACGCGGGCAGCGATGGTATCCGATCGATCCGGCGATCGGGGCCGCGGAGCAATTCCAGCACAGCGGTTCGTACTTGGGCGAGTATGCCGTGCACATGCTGCTCGTCGAGAGCGGCGGCGAAGGTGGCACGCAGCACCATCTCGGTCTCCGGAATCACGTACAGCATCAGTGGTGTTCCGGTCGCCTCGTCGAACTGGACGTCGGTGATGGACAGACCCGTCCCCTCGGCGTCCAGATCGTGTGCTGCCGGGTAGTTCTCGAAGACCAGAATGGTGTCGAACAATGTCATCTCGCCGACGGACCGAACCAACCCGCTGCACCTCTCCACCTGGGCCAGGGTCAGGCCGTCGTTGGCGCTGATCCGAAGCTGACGATCCTGGATGCTTCGCAGCCAGGTAGCAACCAGCACCGCCGGATCGACCGGAACCCGTAGCGGCAGCGTATTGATGAACAACCCGACCGCGGACTCCATACCGTCCAGCTCCGCGGACCGTCCGGTGATCGTCACGCCGAACACGACATCGGATTCACCGGTCCACCGTGCCAGGAGCAGCGCCCAGGCTGCCTGGAAGATCGTGTTGACCGTGACACCGAGAGCGATCGCACCTCGACGCACCGCGGCCGTCTCGTCCGCGGTGAACCGCAACTCTCGAGTGCCGTGTCGAAGTGCGCTGTCCTGCAATGGCTTATCCGGAGGCAGCGCCCTGGTGGGTGCGGTGAGACCGGCCAACTCCGTGCGCCAGAACAGCTCCTGCGCGGCGGCCCGTTCGGCGCACATCGCCGCATGCCGTGCCAAGAGAGCCGAATACCGCGGTGGCTCAACGAGTGTGGGTGGTCGACCGTGAAATACCGCGCGGTAGCACGACATCACTTCGCGCAGTACGGTCCCGAGGCTCCAGCCATCGAGTAGGAGGTGATGGTGGGTCCATATCAGCTCGAAGTGCTCGGCGCAGCGCTGCACGAGGGTCCAGCGCATCAGCAAGGGGCCCGCGAGATCCGGAAAACCTTGTTCCCGATCGTTTTCCAACAACTGTGTCAACTGCCGCTCGCCCTCATCCGGGTCGAGTTCGCGCAGATCGACGACGGCGATCGTGACATCGTCCGCCGCGCCGACCTGCTGGACGGGTCGGCCGAGCGAATCGAAGCCGAAGCGCATTCGCAGCGTCTCGTGCCGGTCCAGCACGTGTTGCCAGGCGGTGCGCAGCGCGTCGACCTGCACGGGGCCGCTCAGCCGCAGGCGAATCTGTTCGCAGTACAGCTGCGGTGACTCCTGGGTGACGCAGTGCATCAGCATGGTTTGCTGCATGGGTGAGAATTGTTGGGACCGCGCTGTTTCGGCGTCCCAGTGTGCACCGGGATCGGGTTCGGCCGGCGTGCTCACCGAGGCCATCCCGAGCACCGTGCGATGGGCGAAGATCTGCTCCGGCGTGAGCAGCAGCCCGGCTCGGCGTGCTGCCGCGCTGAGCCTGATGGCCAGCACCGAGTCACCGCCGAGGGCGAAGAAGTCCGCTCCGATACCGATATCCGGTCGGTCGAGGAGTTCCGCGAGCAGACCGCACAGGAGCGTCTGACGCTCGTCGGTGGGGCCCGCCGCGTCGGCGCCGCCATGGCCCGCGGCCATCGCGGCAAGTGCGTTACGGTCGACCTTCCCGTTGCTGCTGAGCGGGAACCGTTCCACCGCAATGATTTCCGGGGGCACCATGTATGCGGGAAGGACCGCCCGGCAGTGCCGGTCGGCGAGCTCGGCCACCTCGGTGCCGGCGTGCCCCTCGGTATCGACGACAATGTAGCCGACGAGGTGTCCGCCGATGGCCAGCACCACGGCGTCGCGGATGGCACCGTGCTCACGCAGCACGGCCTCGATCTCACCGAGTTCGATCCGGTACCCGCCGATCTTGACCTGCTGGTCGGATCGGCCGAGAAATTCGATGAGCCCGTCTGGGTGATACCGTCCGAGGTCCCCGGTGCGGTATAGGCGTCCGAATTCCGGATGGGTGATGAACCGTTCCTCGGTGCGCTCGGTGTCCCGCCAATAGCCCAGCGCCACACCGACTCCGCCGATGTGGAGTTCGCCCGTGACGCCCGGCGGACAGGGGTAACCGGCCTCGTTCAGAATGTGGAACCGCTGGTTGGTCATCGGGCGCCCGTACGGGATGGAGGTCCACTGCGGGTCGACCAGGTGCACGGGATAGCAGATCGACCAGATCGACGCCTCGGTGGCGCCACCGAGACTGATCACCTGCATGGACGGATTCAGTGCCCGGAGTCGGTCGGGCAGGCTCAGTGGTATCCAGTCACCACTCATCAGGCAGATTCGCACCGAACCCAGGGGGATGGTAGGGAGGCGGAGCCGACCGGGGGCGGGTAAGCCCAGCGCATCACGGCTGGTGTGTTCGGCCTCTTCGGCAACCAGCCCCGCCAGCGCGGGGACCGAATTCCACATCGTCACCCGTTCCCGCACAGTCAATTCCAGCCAGTGCGCGGGATCTTTGCGCCCGGTTGCCCGCGGCACGACGATGGCACCACCCGCGGCGAGTACACCGAAGATGTCGTAGACGGACAGGTCGAAGCTGAGCGAGGACAGGGCGAGCACCCGGTCGTTCTCGTCAACGGCGAAGCGCGAGTTCATATCTCGAATGGTGTTGGTCGCGCCGAGATGATCGATGATCACCCCTTTGGGTGTGCCGGTCGAGCCGGAGGTGAAGATCACGTAGGCGAGCCGGTGCGGGTCGGCGGGCAACACCCGGGGTGTCGCCGCGGTCGCACGCAGGGTGGGGACGTCGATATCGAAGACGTGCCCGGAGAATTCCGCCGGTATCACCGCCCGCGTCCCCGGCTGCACCAGCACATGGTCGACGCCACCCAGCCGGAGCAGCTCCGCGATCCGCCGGGCGGGTAGCTCGGCATCCACCGGCAGATAGGCCGCACCGGATTTGCAGACACCGAGTGCGGCCGCGATCTGCTCCCAGCCCTTGCGCATGCAGATCGCCACCAGTTGACCGGGACGAGCCTGCGCACGCTGCAACCAGGCGGCCACGGTGTCGGAGAACTCATCCAATTCCGCGTAGCTGAGCCGGATTCGATCATCGATGATCGCCTCGGCCTGCGGTCGCGCGGCAGCCATGGCCCGGAATCCGTCGTGCAATGCGATATCGGTCGGCAGCGGTCCGGCGGTGTCGTTCCAATCCTCGACAACACGCCGGTACTCCGCGGTCGGCAATATCGGTACCGCGCCGATCGGGCGTTCGGGGGCCTCGAGCAGTTCGTCCAGCAGGACCGTGAAGCGATCGGTGAAACGCCGCACCGTCGACCGATCGAAGAGATCGGTGCTGTACTCCCAGCTTCCGTGCATGCCGTCGGCGGATTCGGCCAGTGACAGGGTGAGATCGAACTGGGCGACGGTGCGCGGCAGTTCCAGTGAGGTGGCGGTCAATTCGGGGGTCAGTGCGATCTCGCCGCCCGCGCCGCCCATCCCCATCGCGGTCAGGCCGCTCATCTCGCGCGAGCGTGCCTGACGCAGCACGAACATCACATCGAACAGGGGCGAGCGGCCCAGATCCCGCGGAATCCGCAACCGCTCCACCAGCATTGGGAACGGCAGCGCCTGGTGGACCAGGGCATCCACGGAGGTCGAACGCACCTGCCGCACCAGATCGGCGAAAGTCGTCGCCGGATTCAGCCGCACCCGCAGCGGCAGCGCGTTATCGAAATAGCCTGCCACCGGGGCCCATTCGGCTTCCGTCCGACCGGTCATCGGTGTGCCGATCAGCAGATCGTGCTGGTTGCTGTGCCGGTGCAGGAAGACGGCGAAGACGGTGAGCAGCGTCTGATAGGTGGTGGCGCCGGTGGCGCGGGCGAATTCGCGCACCCGGTCCGCGGTCCGCGCCTCGATCCGGAATCCGTGCAGCGCCCCACGGAACGACTTGCTCTGCGGCCGCGGCCGATCGGTCGGCAGCTGGAGTACGGGAAGCGGACCGGTGAGCTTGTCCCGCCAGTGCTCCCACAGTCGCTGTCCCTCCGGACCGGCCAGCATTCGGGACTGCCATCTCGTGAACTCCGCGTAGTGCCGGGTCATCGGCGCGAGAACCGGTTCGGTTCCGGCGATTTCGGCCCGGTATAGCGCGGCCAGATCGTTCACCAGCAAAACCAGCGTCCAGAACTCGCCGACGATGTGATGCACCACCAGCAGCGCGACGTGTTCATCCGGGGCGGTGCGATAGATGCCGAGCCGAATGAGCGGACCGGTGGCCAGATCGAAGGGGCGGTCGACCTCGGCGGCAAGGTGTGCCGTGAGCTCCCGTTCGCCCCATCCGGTGGCATCGGTCTCCGATATCCGCAGTGTCTCGGCCGCGATCTCCTCCTGGTGCGGCTCTGCGTGGTCGTCGGTGACGATGCGGGAGCAGAGCACGCGATGGCGCTGCGCGAGCCCGGCCACCGCACGGCGCAACGCGACCCGATCCAGCGGCCCGTGCAGGACCAGCGCCTCACCGAGGTTGTACGCGGTGGCGTCGGGCGCGAGTTGATGCAGGAACCACAGGGCGCGTTGCCCATAGGACAGCGGCCATCGGGGCGTGCGGCGCTGCGCCCGGTCACGCAGGAGCGTGGCCAGCAGTCGCCGCTTCTCGGTCGATGAGAGATGCCGAACCGGATCGGATTCGGCGACTCGGGAATTCGTCATGCCAGCCCCTCGATATCGGCGTCTTCGGCGTATTCGGCCAGGAGTGTGTCCAGTTCCGTTTCCGACAGCTCATCGAGCCGGTCCAGCAGCGCCTCGGGGGCGAGGTTGTCCGGCGACACCGCCGCCGGGTTCTGCAACTGGTCGGTCACGTACTCGGCCAACTCGCGCAGGGTCGGTCCCTGCAGAATGAGCGCGGTCGGCACGCGCATCGAAAAGGCCGATTCGATGCGGTTTTTCAGCTCCAGACCCATCAGCGAGTCCAAACCCAGCGCGGTGAGCGGGGTATTCAGCGCGACCCGCTCCGGTTCGGTGTCGAGGGTCTGTGCCAACCTGGCCCGAAGTTCGGTGCTGATTCGCTCGACCCGCTCCGCGGGATCCGCGTCGAGCAGATCCGCGAGGTCGATCGCGCCGGTGTCCCCGCTCCCGACCGAGTCATCCGGACCGGCCGTTGGGGACGAGGCGCCGAGCAGATCGCCGAGCAATCCGGCCCCGATGCGTCCACCCGCGATGCGTTGCCAGCGTTGCCAATCCGCATCGAGGACGGCCACCACCGCACTGTCGTCCGCGAGGGCACGACTCAGGGCCGCCAGGGCAGCCTGCGGTTCCATCGGCCGCAGACCCACCGCGGTGAGCCGATCCGCCACATGCGAGTCGGCGACCATCCCGGCACCCGCCCACGGCCCCCAGGCGACGCTCACCGCGGGCAGCCCGCTGCCCCGGCGGTACTGCGCCAACCCATCGAGAAATGTGTTGGCCGCGGCATATCCGGACTGACCTGGGGAGCCGAGCACACCGGCGACCGAGGAGCACAGGACGAAGAAGTCCAGGTCCGATGCCGCCGTCGCGCGGTGCAGGTGCCAGCCACCGTCGACCTTCGGGGCCAGTACCGTGGCCACCCGGGGCCAGGTTTGCTGGTGCAGCAGAACATCATTCAGCACGCCCGCGGCATGCACCAGACCGCGCAGCGGCGGGAATTCCCGCCGGATCCGCTCGATGACCTCGTCGGCCTGGTGCGGGTCGGCGACATCGCCTCGCACGTAATGGACCTCGGCGGGCCCGGCGGCCAGTGCCGCGATCGTCGAGCGCCCCTGGTCGGCGAGTTCGGAGCGGCCGTTGAGCAGGATCGTCCTCGCGCCCTGCGCGATCAACCACCGCGCGATGGCGAGGCCGACTCCGCCGAGCCCGCCGGTGATCAGGTAACTGGCGGCCGGCCGGATCCGCACCGCTGCTTCCGAATACGTCCGATCCAGCTCGGCCAGCCGCGGCGTGAACCACGACTGGGCCCGATGTGCCTGTTGCACACCATTTTCCGAACTGATCAGCAGATCGACCAGGGCCTCGGCCTCGCCGGTCACCGAGCCGTCGGGATCGAGGTCCACCAGACCGCCGAAGGTCGTCGGACTTTCCCCGGCCAGCGTCCGCCCCAAACCCCACAAGATGGTTTGGCGGGGATCGATCGGTTCCCGCGTTATTCGCTGCGCGCCCCTGGTGATCAGCCACACCGGCCCATCGGCGGCGGTTGCCCAGCCGTTGAGCATCGGAATAAGGTCGCGGACAAGCGAATTCGCTGTCTCCGCGGGCTCCGCGGCGGCGGATTCGAGCGGAATCAGGTCCAGCGCGGGCAGATACAGTACCCCGCGCCACGGCGCCGCGGCGAGGCTGCGCCAGTGATCGGGATCGGTGATATCGAGCGGTTGCCGCCGGCCGTCCGGGTGGCGCAGTTCCCAGCCCGCGTCGACGGCGGCGATGACCGCGCACGGCTCGCCGCGTTCGGCCAGTATCGCCAGGATCTGAGCGCCGAGGTCACCGCGAGGCGACCACACCAGCCACGAACCGATCCGTTCCGCGCCGGGCCCCGGCTGCGGGGTCGAGGCAGGCTGCCACTGAATGTCGTAGCGGCGCACCGCATGTGGTCCGGTGAGCCCCACCTGCTCGGGCTCCATCGTGGTCAGCCGCACGCCCTCGAACACCAGCACCGGGCGACCGCGCTCATCGTGCACCCGGATATCGGCCAGCACCTGGCAACTGCGCCGCCCTGCCATCCCCCGATGTGAGACCTCCAGGACCTCGATTTCGCCCCATGCCGCCGTCACCGGCCGCCGCGCGAGCACCACCCGCCGGACGGCCAGGGGGACCAGCAGGTTGCCCTGGCTGGTCAGCTCGTGAATCACGGTGTCGGGCAGGGCACCGGCCATCGCTTGGAAACACGCGTCCACGAAACCGGGGACCGCGACCACGTCGGCCGCCACGCCATCGGGCCTGCCCAGCATGAACCGGGTGGACCCCGAATCCGGTCGCACCCAGCGGATCCACTGGAAGGTCGGGCCCAGCCGCAGACCCCGCCGGTCCGCTTCGGCATAGAAATCCGCCCCGTCCATCGCGTCGCCGGGGCGCACCGGGTCGGGCGGCTCGTAGGCGACCGATGAGCACAGCCCGGCCCTGAACCTGGCGTGAATGCTCCAGTGCTGCGGCCGTCCCCCCTCGGCGGGCGCGCTGTGCACCTCGACATCCCAGGAGCCCGGCTCGGTCGGCGTCAGATGGCATTGCGCCAGGTGCTGCTGGTCGCCCGCGAGTACGAGCGGGCGAGTGAAGGCGACGTCGGACAGCTCCAGATCCGCGGTGCTGTTCGCCAGATGCCAGATCGAGCCCGCCGCGGCGGTCAACCAATACGCACCCGGCACGACAACGCGACCGAACAGCCGATGATCACCGAGATCCGATGGCTGGCTCTCGCCCAGTACCTGCTCGAAAACCGCTGCGCCGGAAGGTAACCACACGGGTGTTCCGGCATAGGGAACCGTTGGTCCGGAGGGCGACCCCGGCGTCTCGCTCCGGGCCAGCCGTGCCAAGGTTTGCCGACCGCGTTCGACGAACTTGTTGGGATGGGTGACGCTCTCGAAGGGATAGGTCGGCACGCGACGTATCCGGCCGGGCCGGTCGCGGTGATACTGCGCCCAATCGATTTGCGCACCGAAGGTGTACAGCGTGGCCAGTGCCCGCTGCACCCGTTGCGGCTCCGAGCCGGTGCCGACCATGGCGGGCAGTGCGTGCACCTGCGCCTGCTCGACACCGCGGTGCACCAATCCGGCCAGGACGCCGCCGGGCCCGATCTCGACCATGAGCGTGCAACCCGCGTCGACGAGCGTCTGTGTTCCGGCGGCGAACCGCACCGTTTCGCGGACATGCCGACGCCAGTACGCCGGTTCGCTCAACTCGACGTCGGCGAACTTGCCGGTCAGATCCGAGACGAAGGCGGTGTGCGGCGCACGAGTCACGGCCCGCGCCACCTGCTGTTCGAATTCCGCGAGTACCGGATCCATCAGCGCGGAGTGGAACGCCCGGCCGACCGGGAGCCGGCGGGTCGATACCCCGGCGGCGGACAATCGCGAAATCACCTCACCGACAGCCGGTTCCGCACCGGAGATGGTGACCGCGGCCGGACCGTTGACCGCGGCCACCGCGACCTCACGATCACCGATCGCCTTGCGTACCTCGTCCACCCCGGCGACCACCGCGTACATGGCACCCGGTGCGGTGTGCTGCATGAGCCGCCCGCGGACCGCCACCAAACCGGCGGCGGTATCCAGATCGAAGACACCGGCCGCGCACGCCGCCGCATAGGCGCCGACACTGTGCCCGATCACGGCATCCGGTCGCACCCCCATCGACTGCCACAGGGCGGTGCTCGCGTATTCGAAGGCGAACAGCGCCGGTTGGGCGTACTCGGTGCGGTCGAGCAGCTCGCCGGACCCGAACAGCAGCTCGAGTAGCGGGACGTCGAGATGCTCGCGCAGGGCCTCGGCGCAACGGTCCAGGGCCGCACGGAATATCGGCTCGGCGTGGTACAGCTCCCGCCCCATCCCGGCGCGCTGCGACCCCTGCCCGGAGTACAGAAACGCGATCCGGGCGGGACGGGCGTCGTCGGTGGCGGTCCCGCTCAACTCGGCGAGCCGGCGCGCGGCTTCGGCCGGGTCCCCCGCTACCACGGCGCCCCGGTGCGCGAAATGGGTGCGACCGGCGTTGACCGTCATGGCCATGTCCGGCAACGCGATTCGATCGGTATCCAGTGTCCGGCGGTAGTCCTGCGCCAGTCTCCGCAGACCGGTGTCGGTGCGGGCCGATACGGTGATCACCACGGGCCGGTCCGAGGTCGGCGTCGAGTCCCGGTCGACTGCGGGCGCCTCGAGCACCACGTGGGCATTGGTGCCGGACAAGCCGAAAGAGCTCACCCCGGCGATCCGCGGACCCTCCGACGGCCAGGATTCCGGTGCCGTGGGTATGCGAATCCGAGAGCCGTGCAACCGGATTCGAGAGTTGAGTTCCTTCAGGTTCAGATGCGGTGCGATGACGCCGTTTTCGAAGCACAGGATTGTCTTGACCAGACCCGCCATCCCGGCCGCGGCCTCCAGATGCCCGATATTGGTCTTGACCGACCCGACCAACAGCTCATGGCCGTTCGCTGTCATCGGCCCGAAGACATCACCGAGCGCGTCCAGTTCGATCGCGTCGCCGAGTGGCGTTCCGGTCCCGTGGGCTTCGATATAGCCGACCTCTTCCGGTGTCACCCCGGCACTGGCCAGCGCCTCGCGGATCACCGCCCGCTGCGCCACCCCGTTGGGTGCGATGATGGAGGCGCTGCGACCGTCGTGCTTGACCGCCGACCCGCGAAGCACGGCCAGCACTCGTTCTCCCTCGGACACCTCACGCAGCCGCTTCAGCACCAGCACCCCGCAGCCCTCACCGCGGCCGTATCCGTCGGCGCGGGCATCGAAGGTCTTGCAACGTCCATCCGCCGCGATCATTTTGGCGAGTGAGAGGTTGATCCAGATATCGGGCGACAGCAACAGGCTCACCCCGCCGACCAGTGCCATCCCGCATTCCCCGCGGCGCAGACTATCCGCGGCCAGGTGCAGCGCGACCAGGGACGAGGAACACGCGGTATCCAGGCTCAGCGCCGGGCCCTGCAGATCCAGGGCGTGTGCCAGCCGACCGGATGCCATGCCGTGCAACGTCCCGGGGCCGGTATAGGTCTCGATCATCTCCGGCGCCCCGGCCCAGATCTGCAGATTGAGGAAGTCGGTGCTCGAAACACCCACGAACACACCGGTATTGCTCCCGGCCAGCTGGTCCGCGGGCTGCCCGGCATCCTCCAGGGCCTCCCAGGTGGTTTCCAGCAGTATCCGGAACATCGGGTCGATACATCTGGCTTCCCGTGGCGCGATGCCGAAGAAGTCGGCGTCGAAATCCTCGACACCGTCGAGAAATGAACCGGCACTTGCGTGCGTGCGCCCGGGCCGGTCGGGATCGGGGTGGTAGAACTGCCCGAGCCGATCCGGTGGAAAGGGCCGCACCGCATCCCGGCCCTCGGACAGCAGGGACCAGAATTCGGTGGGTCCCCGTCCCGCCCCGGGAAAACGGCACCCCATTCCGATAATGGCGATCTTCTCCTCGCGACGGTCGATCATCGCGGCGTCCTTTCCGAAAGTGCCAGTACGCCATGCAGATAGCCGGCGAGAGCGTCGATGGTCGGATGATCGAACAGCAGGCCGACCGGCAGCGGGACGCCCAGCTCGGCCTGTACGCGGTTGCGGATCTCCACTGCCGCAACAGAATCGATACCGAGTTCGAGGAACCCGGTCTTGGCTCCGAGGACCGATCCGTGCTCGAGCCGCAGTACGGTGTTGATCCGGTCGGTCAGATAGCGCACCAGCTCGTCGTGCCGTTGCCAGGCGGGACCGCGAGGCGGTGTCCGCAGCCGCGTCGGCTGATCGGCCAGCCGCCACTGCGCGACGACCGCGAGACGGCCGTGCCCGAAATCCGCCCGGCACAGCATGCGCTGCACCTTGCCGCTCGATGTCTTGGGCACGGCCCCCGGTTCGACGAGCGCCACGACCGCCGGCATGACACCATGCTCGGCGCCGACCGCGGACCGGATCACGGCGAGCACATCATCGGGGTCCGCGACCTCGTGGGCGCGCCGCAGCTCCTGCAGCACAACGAGTTCCGGTCGATCGTCCCGGTCGACCGTGAAGGCCGCGGTGCCGCCGGGCCGCAGGGCGGGATGGCAGGCCGCGACGGTCTGCTCGATATCGTGCGGATAGAAATTGCGTCCGTCGATGATGATCAGCTCACTGCGCCGACCGGTGACGAACAGCTCGCCGTCGCGCAGGAATCCCAGGTCTCCCGTACGCAGGAAGCGCATTTCGGGACGGTGGGGCAGGATCGCGCCGAAAGTCTGCGGGCCGTGCTCCGGTTCGGCCCAGTATCCATCGGCGACGCAGGGACCGCCGACCCAGATCTCACCGACCTCATCGGATCGACACGGCCGTCCCGTGTGCGGATTCACTACTCGCACATCATGATCGGGCACCACCGGCCCATTGCCGACCAGCACGCGGGTGCCCGCGCCCTCGCGCAGGCTGATTCGGCCCTGCTCCAGGACGTCGGCATCGACACGTATTTCGCTCGGCCCGTCCGGGCGCTGCCCCCCGGACACCATCAGGGTGCACTCGGCCATGCCATAGCACGGAAACAGACTCCGACTGCGGAATCCCGCGACCGCGAACGCCGCGGCGAAGCTCCGCAGAGTCTGCGCGCGCACCGGTTCGGCACCGCAGAAGGCGACGTCCCAACCGGACAGGTCGAGCCGCTCTCGATCGTGTGGCTCGATCTTGCGTACACAGAGGTCATAGGCGAAGTTCGGGCCTCCCGCGCTGACGCGCATCCTGCCGGAAATTCGCTCGAGCCAGATCGACGGGAAGTGCAGGAAAGTCAGCGGCGACATCAGCTCGCAGGTCATTCCGAGATGGAGGGGTTGCAGAATGCCACCGATCAACCCCATATCGTGATAGGGCGGTAACCAGGTCACCACGTGGCAGTTCCGGTCGTGTCGCATGGCGTGCCGAATGAGCTCGCTATTGGCCACCAGATTGCGCTGGGTCACTCGGACACCGCGCGGGGCACGGGTGCTGCCCGACGTGTACTGCAGGAATGCGAGGTCATCCGATGTCGACCGCAGCGGACGCCAGTCCGCGGCCGCACTGTCCGGCACGATATCGGTTGCGCACCAACGTAACTGCGACCGATTGCCCCGAGGCAGCAACGTGTCCGCGACGGCGTGCGCCTCGCTGGTGGTGAGTACCAGGGATATCTGCGCATCCTCGACGATCCCCAGCAGGCGGGACAGCGACCGAGGAGATCGCCCCACCTCCGGAGGATAGGCGGGTACCGCGGTGACACCGGCGTACTGGCAGCCCAGAAAAGCCGCGACGTACTCCAGGGACGGTGGGTACAACAGCAGCACCCGATCACCCGGCAGACACTGATCCTGCAACGCCGAGGCGATCGCCCTCGCTCGGCGATCCAGCTGACCGTATGTCCAGTGCACATCGAATTCCGAAGCCCCGCTGACAAAAGTCAATGACCTTTGCTCAGGAGTGTTCTCGGCATGGTGGCGAATCACGTCGACGAATGACGTCTTATCCGTAATCGTCAGGCTCAAGACAACATCCCCAATCTGCGGCCTTATACGCTATTTCGACAGCCGTTCGAGATCGAACAATAGAATCGCGATGAAACCAGCGCCCGAGTAGTCGAATACTCGATTTCCAGAAATGGTGCCCGGTCGGTATTTCAGTCCGGTAATTCGTGGACCGGCTGCCGTTGGCCCCGCGCACGCCGACAGTATTTTGTGGACATCGGCGGCCGATGCGAGTGCGAAGTTCGACGCGTCGGCGCTCTTGCGCCACGCCATCGTGTCGATTACCGAATTCATGATCGCACCTTTCGAACAGGTGGTGCTCCCTCCTCGTCGCAAAGCGAGGTCAGCGCTACTCAAGGCTCGTTCCAGGAGCGATATCCGGCAATCGCCGTTCCGTTGAACGGACCCACCAGCATCGGCGTCGCCAGCGCATCCCTCGTGACCGCCGTCGGAATCGGCGTCGGCTACGCCCTCGGCGGTGACGACGACGATGTCACCAGTAACAGATGGGAGATCAGGTGGTCGCGCCCGACCTGCTCCAGCGCAACTCCGAATTGAACTGCGACACTGTCACGTTCGTCGATATTCACGCCCCACCCAACTTTTCGCACGCCGAAGCGCCGCACCCGAACGCTGATCCACAGCGAGCTGTGCGAGTCTCGACGAATCACTACGGCGGTAGAGCGTCTCGATGGCCGAACGAATCTCCACCTCGGCATTGCCCAACTCCGGGCGCCGGGCAAGATCGAGCACGGTCTGTTCCGGCGTAGTCACCAGCGCTGGTCCCAGTGTCGTTTCGACGCGCTCAGCGTCGAGTGCGTCGGTGTCACGACGGACAATACGAAGCTGTACCGAGCGGTCGGTCACCACTACTTCCCGGACGGCAAAACGCAATTGACCACCTAGGCCTTCACCTTCGCGGGCGGCCTGACCGCGGCCCTGCTCGCTCGCGAGCTCGGGAACGGACCGGTCGAGGGAATGCGAGCCTTCCTGAGCATGTAGCGAAAGGTGGTGGTGGACAGCGAATTCGGCGGAGTGACCGATTAGGTGGATCCGGCTGTTCGGATCGGCGACAGACCCTATTTCGTCGTTGCCGCCAAGGCACGTTCGGCGATGGTGTGCAGGAGCGGGATTAGTTCTGGGGAGTCGAGCAGGGTGTAGGGCGTCGGGAGGGTGGCGATGTTGTAGGCGACGTATTGCGGGGCGTCCGGGTATGTCGTCAGGACGCAGGTGTTTTCGTCGGCGGGTTCGAGAACGCCTGCGCGGGCGGCGATTCGGTTGGTGGCATGTTCGATCGGCTCGTGGATGAGGACGCGGGCGCTGACGGTGCCGGTGCGTTGCAGGGAGCGGGTGAGCCAGGTGGCGGCGTCCATTCCGTCGGGAAGTTCGCGGGGTGGAACACGGACGGCGGTGCGGTGGATGGTGCTGACGCGGTCGAGGCGGAAGGTGCGCCAGTCGGCGCGGTCGAGGTCGTAGGCGATGAGGTACCAGCGGCGGCCGGCGGCGACGAGCTGGTGCGGTTCGGCGTGGCGTTTGGTGATGTCGTCGCCGGATTTGGTGTAGGTGAAGCGGATTTTTTCGTTGGCGGCGCAGGAGGCGGCGAGCGCGGACAGGACTTCGGGGTCGATGGCCGGGCTGTCGGCGGCGGGCAGGACATCGGCGCGGGACAGGTCGGCGAGGCGGCGGCGCAGGCGGCTCGGCAGGACCTGTTCGAGTTTGGCGATGGCGCGCAGGGAGGCGTCCCCGATGCCGGTGACCGCGGCGTTGGCGCCGGTGCGCAGGCCGATGGCGATCGCGATGGCTTCCTCGTCGTCGAGGACGAGCGGTGGCATGGCGGTGCCCGCCGCGAGCCGATAGCCACCGATATTGCCCTGGGTGGCGTGGACCGGGTAGCCGAGGTCACGGAGCCGTTCGACATCGCGGCGGATGGTGCGCGGCGTGACGCCCAGCCGGTCGGCCAGCTCCACGCCGGTCCACTCGCGTGGGGACTGCAGCAGCGACAGCAGTTGCAGGAGTCGGCCGGACGGATCTCGCATGGTTCAATCCTGAACCTCATACAGGACATCTATTGACCTATTGATCCTACGGCGTGGCGGATCACACGTCCGGGACAAATAGGACTTTCGATGACCTATTGGACTCCTACCGTGTGTCTGGTCGACAAACCGGCGCACAAAGGAGTGAAACCATGGCGGTGCTGCAGCTGTTCACCCCGATGCTGTACGTGAGAGACTCGCTCGAAGCGATCGCATTCTACGGCGACATATTCGGTCGCACCGAAATCGCGGGCCGCGCCTGGGAATCCAACGCGTACACCGGCCAGCAGTGAACCCACTGTCACTCACGGTGCGGGCGACCTTCACCCTGCGGCCGCCCGCACCATTCGACTTCGCCACCACCACCGCCAAACCGTCGACCTTGCCCGATCCGACCACGGCGGACGAGCCGGGCACACATTGGCAGACCATGCGATGGAACGGGCAGATACTCGGAATCCGATTGGACGACAACGGTACTCGTGATGCTCCGGAGGTAGTCGGCACGCTGTTCGCCGATCGCTCACTGCCCCCACCGCTGGTCGAGTCGGTGGCACGGGAATTGCGGTGGCGCTACGACCTGGACACCGATCTGTCGTGGTTCTGCCACCATTTCGCCGACGACGCTGCGCTGGCCGGGCCGATCGAGCGGCTCGGCGGCATGCGGATCGGGACCGCGTTCTCGCTCTACGAGTGGGTGAGTGTGCTGGCGCTGTTGCAGATGGCGACGGCGGGCCGCACCGCCACGATGGTGCGGTCGGTGTTCGATGCCTACGGCAGCACGGTCGAGTTCGACGGCAAGACCTTGGCCGCGTTCTGGGAGCCGAAGGCGATCGCCGCGGCGGGTGAGCAGCCGTTGCGGGCGCTGAAGCTCGGGTATCGCGCCAAATCCCTTGTCCGGATCGCGCATTCGATCCTCGATGACGATTTCGACGAGGACGGGATCCGGGCGATGGATCGACAGCAGGCGCGAGCGAAGCTGCTGAAGCTCTACGGTGTCGGCCCGGCGTCGGTGGGTTATCTGTTGTTTCAGACCTTCCACCATTACGACGCATTCGATGTCGTGCCGCCGTGGGAGACGAAACTGTATTCGCGGCTGCTCTACGACACCGAAGACGTTGCGGCCAAAGACATTCTGACCGATATGACGCGCCGCTACGGGCGTTGGCGCGCATTGGCCGGTGCCTATCTGCTCGAAGACCTGTTCCTCCGCCACCGGAGCGAGCCCATCGACTGGCTGGCCGCGGAAATACGCATGTGACAACGAATCCAACTCTGCGAACGGGATTTTCATGAAGATAGCTTTGCTCGGAACCGGTTTCGGACAGGCACACGCCGCCGTCTACGCCGCGCGCGACGACGTCGAGGTGACGGTATTCGGTCGCCGCGCGGACGTGCTGGGCGAAGTGGCCGACCGTTTCGGCTTCACGACCACCACCGACCTGAACTCGGTATTCACCGATCCGGCAATAGAACTCGTCGATATCTGCCTGCCGACCCGGCTGCACGCCGAAATGGTGCTGCGCGCCCTCGCCGCGGGCAAGCATGTGCTCACCGAGTTGCCGCTGGCCGCCGATCTGACCGAAGCGCGCGAGGTGGCCGCGGCCGCGGCGGTGAGTGACCGGCAGGTGTTCGTCGACATGTATGACCGTTTCCTGCCCGCCAATCAACTGCTCTTCGACGCGGCCGCCAGCAAAACCTATGGCCGATTGCGGCAACTGGTGGTCGAGCAGGCGACAGCGCTGCTTTGGCCGGGCGTCAGCATCGGCGTGCATGCCATTCCGATCGAGATGATGCACGGAGATCTCGACATCATCGTCCAAACCCTCGGCGCTCCAGACGGTCTCGAGGCCATCGCGGCTGCGGGTGGTCCCGACACCGGCGTGGTCGAGGCGATCCTGGACTACCCGGATGCGATCGCCCGCTGCTCGGCTTCATCACTGATGCCGATGCCGTACGGGTCGCGCGGCGGTTATCGGGCGACATTCGAAAACGGTGTGCTGGAGGCCACTTTCACGCAGGGATTCGACGGTAAACCGTCAGCCGCCGTAACCACATACACAGCTGATGGCGAGCACCGCACCGAACTGCCTGCAGCCGACCCGTATACGGCGATGATCGATCACGTCCTGGCCTGCCTGCGCGGCGAGGTCGTCAATCGGATCGCTCCCGCCAGCGTTCTGGACACCCTCGCGGTGACCTTGGGCATCGACGCCATCGTCAATTCCCGTTGAGCCGCACCGAAATCCGGACGCGGCAATCGAATACAGGAGGTATACCGATGTACGCACTGTCACCGGGCCAGGTCGTCTGGTTCGAGTTCGGCACCCGCGATGCCGAGCCGATTCAAAAGTTCTATTCCGAATTGCTCGGCTGGACATACGAACTCGATCCGGATTCGTCCATCGACGGCCGCCGCTACATCCGGATCATCGCGCCGGGGGCACCGTTCCCGATGGGGGCGATCCACGAAACCGCTTCTGCCATCGAACAGATCAACGTCTCGATCCTGTCCGCGGATGTCGCCGCCGACGTGGACCGCTTGACGAAGCTGGGCGCGTCGGTCATCGTGCCCGCCACCCAGGTCGCCGATGTCACCTGGTTCGCCGTGCTCACCGATCCGCGCGGCAACCCCTTCTCGCTGTTCTCCCGGTCGACCAGCGAGCGATTCGAGGAACGAATGCAGACCGGTGAGCAGGCCATCGCGGAGTCCGCGTCCAAACCACTGCGCGGATCGATGGCATGGTTCGAAATCGGTTCCACCGACCCCGACGCCACGGAGCGCTTCTACACCGAAGCGTTCGGCTGGCGCTTCGAATTCGACAAGGATGCGGGCGGTAAGCAGTACTACAACATCTTCACCGGCAACCAGTGGCCGTCCGGCGGCATGTACGACCTGCGCCCCGATGGACCCGAATATCTCGTACCGTCCTTCCTCGTCGGCGATGTCGCGGAGCTGAGCGAGGCAGCCGAGAAGCTCGGCGGGGTAATCGAATTCGGCCCCGATACCAATCCCGACGGCCTCGTCTACGCCCGCCTGGTCGATCCGAGCGGCAACCGTTTCGAGCTGTTCTCCAACCCCGGAATGTGATTCACCACGAACCCGCGGGAGCCATGGCAGCGAGCTGAGGCGCACGCGCTCCCGCCGACGAACCCACCGGCAGCGGCGCCGGGTAGGGGTGATCGTGGTGCGGTGATGGGGACCGCACCACGATCACGATCCGGCGAGTTCGCGTTCCAACGGCGTGCGATAGGCGGGCGTGAATCGACGGCCATCGAGATAGGTTGCGATGCGGTCGATTTCGACCTCGATGGCTCGACGGGCGGCACGGCCGGGATCATCGAGCAGGTGCGTGGCCAATGTACCGTCGGCCCTTTGCGCCCAACCGCCGACGATACGACCGTTCCACCAGATGGTCGGGCCGATATTGCCCATGCGATCGAACAGGGCAGGAACGTGTGCCGGATCCAAGTAGAAATCGCGGTGCCGCCACCCCATCGGCGTCGGATCCAGCGCGGGCAGCATGGCCGCCGACGGATCAGGCTCGTCGATCGACTCCAGGTGGCTCGGCAACCCGTGCCCATGTTGGCCGTCATCGAAAAGAACCTCGATAGTCTCGGTGTCTCGCAACGCTTTTCGGGTTTCGGTGACCGTCCATCCGGTCCACCACTTCAGATCCGCGACCGTACCGGGACCGAAAATCGACAACCACTGCCGGGCCAATTCCACTCTGGCCTCGTCGACTGCGATGTCGGGCAACTCCGGTCCGGCGGTCCAGGCATGCTGGTTGCTGGTCCAGCCGCCGCGCCGTTCGGCGCGCACGACCCGGCCGTCCGCGGCCATCGCGAACAGCACCTCGGCCGCGAGACTGCGCCTCGACTCGTACGGCTTACCCGCCGACACCACGAATTGCCGCTGCAACAAAGGGATTTCAGCAGCGAGCTCGCGAGTGGTCACGGTGCCGCGCACCCGCAGCACCGTGAGCACCTCCTCGAGGATTCCGGCGAGCATGCCGTGATCGTCATCGAGGAACCGCGCCAGGCCCGCCGCCCTGGCCGCGCCGTGTACGCGGCTGATCGCGGCGAACAGCGTTGGCGCCAGCGCCGCCGACACGACGAAAAGTGTGCCGCGCATGGCGGTCATGCGCAGCAATCGGGACCGGTCGTACAGCGACCGTTCGATCTCCTGATGCGATGGCTCCGCCAATCGTGCTGCGGCGGAAAGATATACGGTCGCGGGATCGGTGGCGTGCAAGGCGAGTACGCGATCGACCACCGCATCGGTCGAGATATTCCGTGCGTCCGGTGCAGGCAGGTGCCGGGTCGTCAGCAACGCCCGGCGGTGCGCATCGGAGATCGGCATCCCGGTCACGCGATCGTTTCCTCGTCCACCCGGAGCACATGGCGCAGCACGGCCGCGACCGCGGCCCGGTCAGGCGGGCCGCCTTGGGCCAAGCCGTTGAGGATCAGCCCCGTCATCGCGTGCATCCCGGCGGCCGCGGTGACCGGGTCGAAGTACCGGCCCAGTGCCGTCGTCGACAGCTCGACGAACCGATCCGAATGCGGGCGCAGCGCCGGTCGCCGCGCGGCCGCCGCGTAGAGCTCGAATTCGAGCAGTTCGCGTTCCCGATGGTCACCGAAGCAGCGCAGGACCGCGTCGGTGAGCGCCGCGCACACCTGCCCCGGCGTGGCGTCACCGTGTTCGGCGGCCCAGTCGGCCAAGTAGTCGGCGTAGCGTTGCACGGCCAATTCCAGTGCGGCGCCGATGAGATCGTCGCGATCGGCGAAGTAGTAGGTGGTCGAACCGAGCGGTACACCTGCCGCCTCGGCGGCGGCGCGATGGGTAAGTCCCTCGATACCGCGCTCGGCGATCACCGTCATAGCCGCGGCGGCGATGTGGTCCCGGCGGCGAACGCCGTGCCGCGCGGCTCGGCCGCCTTCCTCGATATGTGACACCCGTCTCCCTTGTCTCGACGAAAATCGGTCTGTACATCAGTACAGTACATGTGTACATTCAATTCAGCTACCGACCTGCAACTCGAAGACAGGTTCGAAAGGAGGCTCCTTGAACGCCATCGCACCCAATATCGGCGTGACCGACATGCGGGCCACGATCGCCTTCTACACTCGGCTCGGATTCACTGCTCTGCCCGCGACGGGCGGACCGAGGGTGTTGCTCTACGACGGCGACTTCGCGCTGATGCTGACGCCGGAAAAGGCGCTCCGCGGCTGGCTGAAACCGCATCAGGACGCACCGGTGGGCATGTTCGGAATCCTCTACCTCGGCGTCGACGACTTCGAGCGCACCGTCGAGAACTGGCGGCCGCACGTCGAGGTAGTCAAAGACGTCGCGCGCACCGCCGCCGGAGGACCACCGGCGTTCTACTTCCGCGATCCGGACGGCTACGTCATCGGCGTCAGCCCCAAACAACAGATCCGAAAGGAACAGGCATGAATATCGTCGACGTCGCGGCACGCTGGGCACGGCAGTATGAACAAGCGTGGGGTGCAATGGATCTCGCACGAATGGGCCAGCGCTATGCACCAGACTGCGTCGGCCAACACCCCTTCCAGGACGTGGTGAAAGGCCGTGACGCACGGGTGGCGAATCTGGCCCGCATCTTCCCCACCGTCGAACGCTACGAGGTGCGCTTCGGCACGCCCTATACCCGCGACAACAGCTCCGCGGTCGAATACTGGGTCACCAGCTACGGCATCGATGGCTCCGAGCTCACCCTCGCCGGCGTCAGCCTGCAGGAGCACACCGCCGACGGCTCGGCCACCAATGTGCGCGACTACCTGCTCATGCAACCCGGCATTCACACCCCACCCATCACCTGGAACAAGTAGAAGGGATCACTCATGAAGATCGCCGTACTCGGCACCGGCGGCGGCGCCCGCTGCCACACCGCCAAACTCCTCGAACTCGGACACGATGTGTACGTCGGTACCCGCAACCCCGAAGCAACCCTCGGAAATACCGAGCCGGACCAGATGGGCAACCCGCCGTACCGGGACTGGGCCGCCGAACACCCAGGCGCCACCCTCGACACCTTCGGGGCCGCCGCCGCGGCGGCCGATGTGGTGATCAGCGGTATCGCGGGCGGGCACGCCGTTGCCACCCTCGGTGCGATCCGCGAGAATCTGAGCGGGAAAACGCTCATCGACTACGCGGTCCCCTACGTCTATGACCACGATTCGGCCCACAAATGGCCCACCCCTTGGGGATTCATGCCGCTGCTGGATCCGGCCGACAGCGACAGCCTCGCCGAACAGATCCAGCGCGCTCTTCCCGACACCCGGGTCGTGAAAAGCTTCGTCACCCAGGAGCAGGAGACCGTCGTCGACCCGAAATCGGTCGGCGGCGGGGACCACACCATGTTCGTCGCAGGCGATCATGATGACGCGAAAGACGTTGCCATCCAGATACTTCGAGAGTACGGCTGGACGAACATCCTCGATCTCGGCTCGCTGGTCACCGCACGAGGATTGGAAATGTACGCGCACTTCCACGCCGCCGTCGGACTGGCCCTCGGGCGCACCTTCGGCGTGAAGATCGTCTGACTCAACCACTTTCACCATTTGGAAGGAGCACGACAATGACGTTCGCACCTTGCCTCAGCGTAAAGGACACCTCGGCCAGCCTGGATTTCTACAAGACTCTCGGATTCGAATTCGATTCCAGCACATCGCATCCCGGTGACGACATTCACATGATGTTCTACGACGGCCAGTTCTGCGCGATGATCTACCTCAACGATGACCTGAAGACCTGGCTGCCGGTTCTCGCCGACACGCCCATCGGCTGCGCGGGCATGTATTACCTCGGCGTCGACGATCTCGAGGCAACCTTCGCCCACATTTCCAAACACGCCGAAATCGTGAAACCCATTACCAAGGAACCGAACAACGGCCAAACCATGTTCTATTTCCGCGACCTCGACGGGTACGTCATCGGCGTCAATCAGAACCAACCGGCGCCGAACTGAGCGAGGGGTGACTGGGTCCGGACCCACCCGGACCGGACCCCGTCGAGAGCTGGTAAAACCACCCGCGCTATCCGGGGTATGGCGATCCGAATAGCTGAATACAATTTTCGGCGATTGTCGTTCCACCGCTCACTCGTGAACAACCGTTACTATAGTTCTGGTTTTCTTGTTGACAAGCTCGGTGCGGAGAGTTCGCGCCGAGCGATCCGAATAGCGCTTCAACCGTAGGAAATCCGGCCAGATCTTCGAATCGAGACTGAAAGTCACGTATCGGCCTATTCGAGAGGAGTGCGGGTGGTGGACAATGCTCGTGCCACGATCCCCCAGGCGCCCGGAGCTCTTCCGATCATCGGTCACGCACGTCAATTCCTGAGTGCCCCATTGCGATTCGTTTCCGAACTACCCCGTTACGGCGATGTGGTGCGGATGCGGCTCGGACCGAGTCGAGTCGATTTCGTCTGCGATCCGGCGCTCACCAACACGGTGCTGCGCGACGATGCCACCTTCGACCGCGGTGGCGTCCTGTTCGACCGGGTGCGTGAGATCGTCGGTGAGGGGCTTGGCAATTGTCCACACAGTGAGCACCGCTGGCAGCGGCTGATGTTGCAGCCCGTGTTCACGCCCGCGAAGGTTCGTGAGTATGTGCCGCTCATGGCCGAGCAGATCGATGCCGTCACCCGGGGTTGGCGGGACAGCCAGGTGCTCGACGTGCTGGCGGAGACATCCCTGATCACCTCGAAAACCCTTGTGGCCACGCTTCTTTCGAGTTCACTGCCGGAATCCGTTTCCCGCGCGGCCCATGACGATCTCCAGGTCATCACCAATGCCGTAACCCGTCGCATGCTGATGCCTCGGGTGTTGGACCGGCTGCCGACACCGGGAAAACGCCGCTACGACCGTGCCCGGAAATGCCTGCGCGACACGGTAACCGCGATCGTCGACGATCGCCGCAGCAACGCCGACGACCGCGACGACCTGATCTCGACGCTGCTGGCCGCCCGCCATCCCACCGGGCGGCCGCTGACCGATACCGAGATCTTCGACCAGGTGGTCTCGTTCTTCCTGGCGGGCACCGAGACCACCGCCGACGTGCTGGCCTGGGCCGCGCACCTGGTGTCCACCGATCCCGGCATACAAGCCCGGCTACACGCCGAGGTCGATACGCTCCCTGCCGAATTCGCTGTTACCGCCGAGGATCTCGACAGGCTCGAGTTGACCGGCCGAATCATCACCGAGACGCTACGGATGTACCCGCCGCTGTGGTTCCTCACCCGCACGGTGACCGCGGACACCGAACTCGGCTCGAATGTCATCCCTGCGGGCAGCACCGTCGCCTACAGCGCCTATCTCCTGCACCACCGTCCCGATCTCTACGAACACCCCGACCGATTCGACCCCGACCGGTGGCTACCCGAGCGAGCCGCGGGCATCCCCCGCAACGCTTCCATCCCCTTCGGCACCGGACGCCGCAAATGTATCGGCGACGGGTTCGCGGTCGCCGAAACGACCCTCGCCCTGGCCACCATGATCCGTCGCTGGCAGCTGGAACCCCTTGCGGGCCAGCATGTCCGGCCCGCCCGGGTCGGCATGCTCCGGCCGCATGCCCTCCGGATCCGCGTCCGATCGCGGCCTGCCGCGCGTTGACGGCCGCGGTGACCGCGCCCGACGGCCCGGCTACGGCCGCGGTGGCCCCTGTTCGATGCGACGCAGCGTGGCGTCGGCGTTCTCCAGGGTCGAGTTGTAGGGCATGGCCTCGTTCCACCAGGTCACTCCGGCCTCGGCCAGCGGGCCGACGATATCCGCGGCTCGGTCCAGGTCGGTCGGGCCGCCGAGCACCAGATCTATTGGGACGGATTGTGTTGTCGCGCTCCGGATTTCATCGATCCGGTGGCGCCAGGTGCGGACGGTGCGCGGGGCGGGGAGCCGGAAGCCCGGTGCGGGGAGGGCGCCGTCGCAGCGTGCGATGCGGGCCATGACGTGCGGGTTCTTCCAGTCGCCGCCGACCCAGATCGGGATCCGGGGCCGCTGGATCGGGGTGTAGGGGAAGTCGATGTCGTCGATGGTGATGTGGCGACCGTGGTAGGTGACCGGTTTGCCGGTGACGATCAGGTCGAGGGCATCGAGGCTTTCGTCGAGGATCGCGGCGAGCGTGGCCCGCGAGGTGGGTTCGCCGAACGCGCCGTATTCGTCGGGGATCGGATCGCCGGAGCCGACCCCCAGGATCATCCGGCCCTCGGTCAGATGGTCGAGAGTGGTTATCTCCTTGGCCAGCTTGTGGATTCGGCGGCGCGGCAGCGGGGTGACCGCGGTGCCGAACCGGATGCGGGTGGTGACCATCCCGGCCGCGGCGAGCAGGATCCACGGGTCGGCGATGCGGGAGTGCCGCCATTTCTCGCCGACGAGCGCGTCCCAGGTCAGCAGCCCGTCCCAGCCCGCCGCCTCGACCGCCTGCGCGCAGCGGGCGAAGACCCGGGGTTCGGCGAAATCGCCGAAGTTCGGGATGGTGAACGCGTATCGGATGTCCTCGCCCGGTCGCACGCCGGTGGCCGTGGCGTCGATGGGATTCGTGCGAACTGTCATGTGCTCGTTCCTTGTTCGGCTACCAAGTGGCTGCCGTCACGCTAGAGCGGTATTAGGTCGTTAACCGACCTATTGGCGCTCTAGCGTCGCGGGTCGGACGTCACCGTGGCGTCGACTCGGACCGGAAGGATTTCGCATGGCCGAGCGCTCGCAGGTCGCTCATCCCGCGCAGTGGATCGTGCTGGAGGGCGCGCGCGAACACAATCTACGGAACGTGTCGGTGCGGATTCCGAAGAATACGATCACCGTCTTCACCGGCGTCTCGGGGTCGGGGAAATCGTCGCTGGTATTCGCCACCATCGCGGTCGAATCCCAGCGGCAGCTCAACGAGACCTTCACCACCTTCGTGCGAAATCGGTTGCCACGCTATGAGAAACCGGATGCCGACCGGATCGCGGGCCTGAGCACAGCGGTGGTGGTCGACCAGACGCCGATCGGCGGCAACGCCCGCTCGACCGTCGGAACGGTCACCGACATCTACTCGATCATCAGGGTGCTGTTCTCCCGCGCCGGGAAACCGTCCGCGGGCATGGCCACCATGTACTCGTTCAATACCCCGGAGGGCGCATGCCCGCGGTGCGCCGGACTCGGCCGGGCCACCACCGTCGACCTCGACGCGATGATCGACAAGTCGTTATCGCTTAATCAAGGGGCGCTTCGGTTTCCGCTGTTCGCCGTAGGAATGGTGCAGTGGCACATGTTCGCCCAATCGGGGCTGTTCGACCTGGACAAGCCGCTGGAACGGTATACGGAAGCCGAATGGCGACACCTGATCGACGGTTCCGACACCGAGATCAAAATCCGCACCAAGGGCGGCGCGAGCACCACCTACGAGGGGCTGGTGGACAAGTTCAACCGGCTCTATCTCAACCGGGACCTTTCGACCTTATCGGAGCGGACGCGAAAAGCGGTGGAGCAGTTCACAACCCAGGGATTGTGCCCACTGTGCCGGGGTGCGCGGCTGAATCAGGCGGCGTTGCGCACCGAGATCGACGGGTACACCATCGCGGACTACTCGGCCATGGAGGTCGCCGAGCTCATCGAGATTCTCGGCAAGATCGATCATCCACTCGGCACGCCGCTGGCCGAGCAGGCCATCACCGGATTGCGCCGGCTGGCCGATATCGGTTTGGGCTATCTGACACTCGGCCGGGAGACGCCGACCCTGTCCGGCGGTGAGGCCCAGCGCTTGAAGATGGTCCGCTTCCTCGGCTCCGCACTGACTGGGATGACCTACATCTTCGACGAGCCCAGCGTCGGGCTGCATCCCCGCGACGTGGGTCGAATGAACAAGCTGTTGCGGGAATTACGCGATAACGGCAATACGGTGCTCGTCGTCGAGCACGACCGCGACGTGATCGCCATCGCCGACCATGTCATCGATATGGGCCCGGCGGCCGGTCGGCACGGTGGCCTGATCGTCTACGAAGGCGATTACCGCGGCTTGTGCGGGGCCGATACGGCGACCGGCCGGGCGCTGCGCCGCGAACGCCCCATGAAGACCGAATTCCGCACCCCCACCGGATATTTGCGGGTCGAGGGAGCCGACCTGCACAACCTTCGCGATATTGCCGTCGATATCCCCACCGGTGTGCTGACGGTGTTCACCGGCGTCGCGGGCTCCGGTAAATCCACGCTGGTGTCGGAGGTGTTCGCCGCCGAGCATCCGGAAGCCGTCGTGGTCGACCAGGGCGGTCTCGGCTCGTCGCCGCGCTCGACCCCGGCCAGTCACCTCGGGGTGATGGACGGTATCCGAAAAGCGTTCGCACAGGCCAACTCCGTCGACGCGGGCCGGTTCAGCTTCAACAGCACGGGCGCCTGCCGAACCTGCGGCGGCCGCGGCGAGGTCACCGCCGATATGGCGTTCATGGACCCGGTCACCACCCGCTGCGAACGCTGCCGGGGTACCCGTTACGACCCCGACGTGCTGGAATACACCTTGCGCGGCAAGAATATCGTGCAGGTGCTCGGCCTCACGGCCGAGGAAGCGGCGCGGTTCTTCACCGAATCGACCGTGCGCCAGCGCATCAGCACCCTGGTGGCGGTCGGCCTCGGCTATCTCACACTGGGACAGCCGCTTTCGACATTGTCCGGCGGGGAACGCCAACGGTTGAAACTCGCCGGTGAGCTCGAAAAGTCCGGTGGCATCTACATCCTGGACGAACCGACCACCGGACTGCACATGTCCGATATCGACACCTTGCTGAAGCTACTCGACCGGATCGTCGACGCGGGCAATACCGTGCTCGTCATCGAACACGATCTCGATGTCATCGAACACGCCGACCACATCATCGATCTCGGCCCGGACGGCGGTCGGCACGGCGGCCGTGTCGTCTTCCAAGGCACGCCGGTCGAGTTGCTCGCGGCGGCGAATTCGCATACCGCCGACTATCTTCGGCGTGATCTCGGATATGACCTCGCGGAGTGACCGAGTCAGGTGCCGGTGATGCCGCCCAGCTCGGCGGCCACCGCGGCCAGCTTCTGTTGTGCGAACAGCAGTTCGACGGGGTCGTTGGCACCGATATGGATGCCGAGGCGTCCGGCGAAGCCGGTGATGACGTAGAAGGGTGGCACCGGCATCCGCACCGGTGGGCAGAAGGCGGCCGGACGGAACTCCAGCGCCACCAGCTCGACCGGCAGCCGGAACTCCGGGATACGGCCCCAGTTCGAGGAATTCACGATCGGGTAGCTGGTCTGCTCCAGTTCCGGTGGAAGCCCCGGGATACGGGCCCGGCGCTGCACGGTCCCGTCGGACAGATCGGCGGTGCCACGGTCAGTGATGTCGCGGGCGAGGTCTGCGAGGTCAGCTCGATCCGAACGTGCTTGGAAGAGAACGGTTCCCAGCATTGTCGTGCCACCGAGCACGGCAACCGGTGGGACCAGTCGGTGGCGCAGGTCGGCCGCGTACAGGTAGACGATCTCGGAGACCGCGACACCGCGCCGGGTGGATTCGGCGCGCAGAATGGCCGCGGATATCAGGCCGTTGACGGTCAGCCCGTGCTGTCGGACATACGCGAGCATCCGGTCCGTCGCATCGGATTCGAAGCGGTGGTGGGCGAAGATCGCGGGCTTGTCCGAGATCGGGAGAACGGTCCCGGTAGACCGCACCGACGCACCTCCGCCCGCCGCCGGGAACCCGCGATCGGTCAGCACCTGCTCCAAAGACTCCGGGTAACAGTGGTTTTCGAGTCCGACACGCGTCGATTCGTACAGATCCGTATAGAGCGACCACAGCTCGTCGAAGATCGCCAGCGAGTGGTGTGCGTCGGCAATACCGTGATGGGTCAGCAGGGTGACCGATGTTCGGTCGCCATCGCGGACCAGATGCAGTCCGGCCAATGCGCGGGCGGGATCCATTTCCGAGCCGGCCAATGGTTGGTCGATGTCCCCGCGCACGGTGGTGATCTCGGCCGCGTCGCCGGACGCGACCAGGAGGTATTCGTCGCCCTCGGATCGCAGCCTGGTGGCCAATATCGGAATCGACCGTCGCAGTAGTTGGAACGCGAGCCGCAAACACCCCTGATCCAGCGGCCCATCGACGATCAGCGAATACCCGGTGAAACCGCCCATCTGGACGAAGGCCGCCTCGGTCGGCGCCAGCGGGCGCACGATGCTGTCACTGCACATGGTGCCTCTCCTGCCATTTCCGTTGTTCCGCAACAAGTTCGGGCCCGCACGCACGGGTCGGCAATGATCTCCGGCTGTGAAATTACTTCGGCAATAGGTCCGCCAACGACCTGGTTGCCGATCAATTGCCGAATGACGCACATCACATTCCCCGGCCATCCAATAGGACCGTCAAGGACCTATTGATTTCTTACTTTGATGTCCATCAGCTATTACCGACACCGAAGACACGAAGCAGGCTCACCGAGGAGGTATCGCGATGGACGCAACATCAACCGGTCAGGTCAGCTGGTTCGAGTTCCTGACCCCCGATCCGACGGTGCTGGAGAAGTTCTACGGGCAGCTGCTCGGCTGGACCTTCGAATCCGGCCCCGGCGGCACCGACGTGCGCATTCTCGCGCCGGGAGCCGCGTCACCGATGGGCACGCTCGTCGAAACCGATTCCGGCGGCGACCATCTCCGGGTTGCCATCTCCTCCGCCGACATCGCCGCCGATGTCGCGAAGCTGGTCGCGCTCGGTGCGTCGTTGGCCGGACCGGTAACCGAGCGCTCCGCACTTCTGGCCGACCCGCGTGGCAACGCCTTCACCCTGGCCTCCGGCCCGCAATCCGCGCCCGAATTCCCGCCGCGGCACGGTTCGCTGGCGTGGTTCGAACTCGGTACCACCGAGCCGAAGTCCGTCGCAGCCTTCTACACCGAGGCTTTCGGGTGGCGCTTCGAATTCGACGAGAACGCGGGCGCGCAGTACTACAACATCTTCACCGGTCCGCAGTGGCCGACCGGCGGCATGTACGACCTGCAACCCGACGGCCCGGAATACCTCATTCCCGCTTACCTGGTCGGCGATGTACCAACCCTCAGCGAGGTTGCCGAAACACTCGGCGGCGTCGTCGAATTCGGCCCCGCCGGCTGCCCCGACGGCCTGCTCTACAGCCGCGTCATCGACCCCAACGGCAACCGCTTCGAGATCTTCTCCGCCCCAGGTATGTGACCGTGCGGCATTCGGCGCCGGGTTCCCCGGAACACGGCGCCGAATATTGTGTACGGATCGGGAATTCGAATCCGCGGCGCAGGCGGACCGTGAATGTCCTATTGGGGCGCGACGATCGGCGGTATGGCCCACCTGTTCGATATCGAATCCGAGGAGCACGAGGTCGCACCGTTCGGCGGCATGACCTTTCACGAGGTGTGTGCCAAGACGCTGCTCAACCGGCTGCCCGGCGCGGCGGCCGGAGGCACGGCATGGACTTTGAATCCCTATCGCGGCTGCGCGCACGCGTGCACGTATTGCTTCGCGCGGACCGGGCACAAACACCTGGGATTCGGGATCGGCGAGGATTTCAGCCGTCAGATCGTGGTGAAAATCAATGCCGCGGAGGTGCTGCGCGCGGAGCTGCGGCGCGGGCGGGCGCGCGGGGATTGGGTGATGGTCGGCACCTCCACCGATTGCTATCAGCGGGCCGAGGCCAGATATCGGCTCATGCCCGGTATCTGGCGGGCGCTCGCCGACCATCGGGTCAACTTCACCACGACGACGAAAAGCGCGCTGCTGCTGCGCGATATCGAATTATTCGCCCAGGCGGCCGAGCGCGCGCACGTACTGGTGATGGTCTCGCTGGGGTCGCTCGATGACCGGGTCCGGCGCGCCTTCGAGCCCGCCGCCGCGCCGCCGAAGGCGCGGTTGAATGTGATCCGGGCCCTGCGGGCTGCCGGTGTTCCCGCTGGAGTGCTGATCGCGCCGATCATCCCGCACGCGGGCGACCACCCCGCGGCACTGGACGCGCTCGTCGATGCCTGCGTGGAAGCCGGTGCGGCGGTGGTGTTTCCGGATGTCATGCGGATCAAAGCGGCGCTGCGGCCGTGGTTCCTCGACCAGGCCGCCGCGGGACTGCCGCCTCGGCTCGCGCGACAACTGACCGATAGTTACGGGCGTCGTCGCGCCATGCCCGACGACTATGTCGAGCGCGTCACCGGGCATGTCCTCGCCCGTGCTCGCGGGCACGGACTGCCAGTCTGGCAGGACTACATCGACGAACGCAGCGGCAGACAGCCGGACCCTGCTCACCAATTGCGGTTGTTATGAACAGTTTTCATGGCGATACGGTTGATTTTCCGTTGGGCCGCAGGCATTTTCGGGCTGATGCCGATCCGGTACCCGTTGGGATCGCGAAAGCAGAACATCGGTGAACCAGCGGACCCCTGTTCGATCCGCGTTACGAACGGCCGCATCCGACGCACAGTCCCCTGATAATCGTCCACCGCGATCCGCACCCACCCGAACAGCCTGATCCGCCTGACCGCGGCGGGGATCCGGCCACCTGCGGCGCCCCCTCTGACCAGTGTCAACATCACCGCACCGTCGAACACCAACGCGATCGGACCGTCGGCGGTGGGCAGCACGGCGAAGCCGAGCCTGCGATAGAAGGCGATCGTGTCGGTCATATCGACGACGGCGACGCAGGGCGCGGCGGTGTCCACCTGTTCCTCCTCGGATCGCGAGCGTTGCCAAAGAGTTGCCTGGTGGTCAATGTACGCTTGCGCTGTACATCAGTACACATCTGGATGCCGAGCACGATGAAGGACCGCATGCCGCCAGTAGCCCGCCGCCGCCACGCCGACAAACCACGCCGGGAGGTCATCGCGGAAGCCGCCGAGCGCGTGCTCGCCAAGCGGGGCGTGGAGGGTTTGACCCACCGCGCGGCCGCGGAAGAGGCGGGTGTTCCGCTGGGCTCGACGACCTATTACTTCGCGGATCGCGACGATCTGATCGGCGCGGCGGTGGAACGGATGGTCGACCGCTACGCCGCCTACCTCGACGATTGGGCGGCCGAACACGGTGCGGATACGCCGTATCAGGTGGTGGAATCGCTGGTCGACGCGGTCATGCGGTGCTTCGGGGAGCAGCGCGAGCAGCAGACCTTCGAATTCGAGCTGTACGTCGCGGCGGCTCGGCGACCGGGCCTACGCCCCGTGGCGGATCGGTTCACCGAGCTGTCGATGTCCGCATTGGCGCCACATCTGGAGCCCGTCGCGGCGCGGGCGGCAATCACCGCGATGACCGGTTTGATCCTGCACGGCATGGCCGCGCAAACCTCGCCCGACCGGGCGGAAGTCGCCGCGGTGCTGCACTACGCGGTGCGAACATCGCCATAGCAGGCCGTAGAGGATTTGTGCCCCAGATCACACGGCAACCATCCGGCTAATAGGATCTCGAGTGACCTAATGGGCTCATAGCTTCTCCGCATGACTATCGCAGACATCACCCGAGAACGTGCGAAGGCCGACCCCCGGCGGTGGTTGGCTCTGGTCGTCCTCTTGGCGGCGGCTTTCATGGACGCGGTGGATGTGACCGTGGTGCACATCGCCATCCCGAATCTGGTCCGCGATATCGGCGCCACCTCGGCGCAGGTGCAGTGGATCACCGGCGGCTACGCGCTGGCATTCGCGCTCGGACTGATCACCGGCGGCAGGCTGGGCGACATGTTCGGCCGCAAGCGGGTCTTCCTGTTCGGTGTCGCGGCGTTCACCCTGACCTCACTCATCTGCGGCATTGCCAGCGGACCCGAGATGCTGCTCGTCGGCCGGGTGCTGCAGGGCGCGAGCGCGGCAATGATGGTGCCACAAGTACTTTCGATCGCGCACGTCACCTTCGCCGAGGAGGAACGCGCCAAGGTATTCGGTATCTACGGCTCGGTGCTCGGCCTCGGCACCGTCGCCGGGCCGCTGATCGGCGCGACCCTGGTCGAATCGAATCTGTTCGATTTGCATTGGCGGCCGATCTTTTTGGTGAATCTCCCATTGGGCATCCTCGGGCTGATCGCGGGTGCGCTCGTGGTGCGCGAGTCGAAGTCCGAGCACGCGACGAAGCTGGACCTGCCGGGCGTCGCGCTGGTCACCACCGGTTTGTTCATGCTGATGTTGCCGCTCACCCAGGGACGCGAATTGGATTGGCCCGCATGGTCGATCGCGATGCTGATCGGCTCGGTGCCGGTGCTCGCACTGTTCCTGGCCTACGAGTGGCGGCTCGCGCGCCGCGGCGGTCAGCCGCTGGTGCCGCTGACACTGTTCCGTGCGCGGACATTCTCCGCCGGGTTGGCCGTGCAGCTGTGCTTCGGGCTCGGCTCCGGGGTGTTCTTCCTCGCCTGGATCCTCTACATGCAGATCGGGCTCGGCTGGTCGCCGATCAAGACCGGACTCGCGGGCATCCCGCTCTCGATCGCGTTGATGGCCGGTGCCGCGGTGTCGACCCAGGTGCTCGTCCCGCGCTTCGGGCGCACCGTACTCCAGTTCGGCGGGCTCATCGCCGCGTGCGGCGCGGTGCTGTACCACGTGCTCGTCACGCACGACGGCGCCGAAATGACGGTGGCGCAGACCATGATTCCCGCGTGCCTGCTCGGTCTGGGATTCGGGTTGATCATCGCACCGCTTGCCGATCTCACCCTGTCCACCGTCCCGCACGAGCACGCCGGATCGGCATCCGGGCTCTTCAACACCCTCACCCAACTCGGTCAAGCCCTCGGCATCGGCATCTCCTCGCTGGTGTTCTTCGGCCGCCTCGACGCGGGTGACAGCATGCCCACCGCGTTCGGCTACTCGCTGTGGTATGTCGCAGCCGGATTCGTCATCGCGTTCGTGCTGCTGTTCGCACTGCCCAGGGCACTGCGCCCGGCCCCAGAGGCCGCACCGGCCGTCTGATAACCCCGTTCCGGCACTCCGCAGGAGGTCGTCATGCACAGCAACGACATGCTGATCACCTTGCTCGACCGCGTCACCTCGAATATCACCCGCCGCCAGCCATCGGTGGCCGTCATCGGCGCGGGCATGTCGGGCCTGTGCATGGCGATCACCCTGCGGCAGGCCGGAATCCGTGACATCACCATCTACGAGAAGGCCAACGAGGTCGGCGGCACCTGGCGCGACAACGTCTACCCCGGCCTCACCTGTGACATACCGTCGCACTTCTATCAATACAGCTTCGCCCCGAAAAGCGATTGGACACAACTCTTTTCGACCGGTGCCGAGATCCAGGACTATCTGCGTCGGATCACCGACCGCTTCGAATTGCGGCCGCACATCCGGTTCGGCACCGAGATCATCGAAGCGCGCTTCACCGGCGATCGCTGGCAGGTGCACACCGCCGGTGGGGCGATCGCGCACTTCGATTTCCTCATCGCCGCGACCGGTGTGCTTCGCGTGCCGCGTCTACCGAATATCACCGGACTCACCACTTTCGACGGACCCGTCCTACATTCGGCCGACTGGGATCCGTCGGCGGATCTGGCGGGCAAGCGGGTCGCGGTGATCGGCACCGGATCAAGCGGAGTACAGATCATGTGCGGCCTGGCCGATACCGCAGACCACCTAACCCTATTCCAGCGCAGCGCCAATTGGGTTCTCACACTGCCGAATCCGCGCTTCCCACGCTTGGTCACAGCCGCGCACCGGCGTTGGCCCGCGCTCGGCCGCCTCGGCTACCGCGCCGGTGCAGGGGTGCTCGGATTCTTCGCCCGCGCGGTAATCGAGCCAGGTTGGCGTCGAACGCTGCTGGACACCGCCGTGCGCGCCGATCTGCGCAGGATTCGCGACACGAGGCTGCGCCGCACGCTCACCCCCGATCATCGGCCAATGTGCCGCAGACTGATCTTCTCCGATCGTTTTCATCGAATTATCCAGCGCCCCAATGTATCCGTGATCGATACCGGCATCGATTACGTCACCTTGCGCGGCGTCGTCACCACCGACGGCACGCTGCACGAGGTCGACGCGATCGTGCTGGCCACCGGCTTCGACGCACACGCCTACCTGCGTCCGATGCGACTCATCGGCGCCAAAGGCCGCACACTCGAAACCGCTTGGCGCAACGGACCGAAGGCGCATCTGACCGTCGCGCTACCCGGATTCCCGAACTTCTTCATGCTGCTGGGACCGCACAGCCCGATCGGCAACTACTCCCTGATGGCCGTCGCCGAAACCCAGGCCAGGCACATCCTCGGCTGGATCGAACGGTGGCGCGACGAGCGGTTCGATACCGTCGCGCCCACCTATCGCGCCACCGCCGCCTACAACGCCGACCTCCGCGCCGCCCTCCCCCGAACCGTGTGGGCGACAGGATGTTCCAGCTGGTACCTCGGCCCCGACGGACTACCCGAGCTGTGGCCGTTCACACCGGCCGAACACCGCAGGCGCCTGGACGCGGTGCCGGATCCACGCGACTACGACCTGCGCCGCACCCTCCGCACTGCCCGGTCCGGCGCGCTACCGGCCATCACCAACAGCCACCCATAGCCTCACCGACTCGACGAAAGGAACGCTGATGACACAGCCGATTCCGCACTTGTCGAACGCATTTCGGATCGAGCACGACCTCCTCGGCGATGTCACCGTCCCCACCGCGGCCTACTACGGCGCACACACCGCCCGAGCGCTGACCAACTTCCGGATCAGCGGCGTACCCATCTCGGCGTATCCCCGACTCATCACCGCGCTCGCGACGGTCAAACAGGCGGCCGCCACCGCCAATCGCGATCTCGGGGTCCTCGACGGCGCCATCGCCGAGGCGATCATCCGCGCCTGCCGCGACATCCGCGACGGCGAACGACACGACCAATTCGTCGTCGACTCCATCCAGGGCGGCGCGGGCACCTCGACCAATATGAACGCCAACGAGGTGATCGCCAACCAGGCACTGGAATACCTCGGCAGAGCCAAAGGCGACTACGAGATCGTGCATCCGCTCGACCACGTCAACCTCGGGCAGAGCACCAACGACGTCTACCCCACCGCGGTGAAACTCGCCCTCGACGGTGCCATCACCGACCTTCGCATCGAAATAGCCTCGCTACGAACGGAATTCGCACACAAGGCGATCGAGTTCAACGATCTGCTCACCATCGGCCGCACACAGCTCCAGGACGCGGTCCCGATCACCCTCGGGCAGGAATTCGCCGCATACGCCGTCACCATCGCCGAGGACGAGGCGCGGCTCGACGAGGCCCGGCTGCTGCTGCACGAGCTCAACCTCGGCGGCACCGCCATCGGCACCGCGCTCAACGCCCATCCCGGCTACCGGCAGCGCGCGGTCGCCGAACTGCGCACGCTCACCGGCATCGAAACCCTCATCAGCGCACCGGATCTCATCGAGGCAACGCAGGATGCCGGTGTCTTCGTGCAACTTTCGGGAGTACTCAAGCGGGTCGCCGTCAAACTCTCCAAGCTCTGCAACGACCTGCGCCTGCTGTCCTCGGGACCACGCGCCGGATTCGGTGAAATCACCCTTCCCGCAAGGCAAGCCGGGTCGAGCATCATGCCGGGAAAGATCAACCCCGTCATCCCGGAGGTCGTCAACCAGATCGCCTTCGAGGTCATCGGTCACGATCTGACCGTGACCATGGCCGCCGAAGCCGGCCAACTCCAGCTCAACGCCTTCGAACCCATCATCGCCCGCGCCCTGTTCGACGGCATCGATCACCTCACCGCGGGCGTGCGCGCCCTCACCACCCATTGCGTCCCCGGCATCACCGCCAATATCGCCCGTCTCGCCGAACTCGTCGCCGATTCCGTCGGCATCGCCACCGGCCTCACTCCGCACATCGGCTACACCAACGCCACCGAGATCGCCTACCAAGCCCTCCAAAAGGGCTGCGGCGTAGTCGAACTCGTCCTCGAACGCGGCCTGCTCAACCCCTCCCGGCTCGACGAGATCCTCTCACCCGCCCACCTGACCGGAAAGGAGTTCACCCAATGAACACGTTCCGTTGCGGGCTGACCAGCCTCGGTGAGTGCGCCGCGGCCTCCCTCCTCGCGCTCGCCGCGGTACTCGCCAGACCCGGCACCGCCGTGTCGGACCCGCTGCCGGTGCCGTACTCGGTCGCGGCGATCGTATCGGCCACCCTTACTGCCATCCCGCCCTACACCCCGCCGGGAGCCAACGAGTGGTCCTGCATCCCACACGACCCACACCCGCGACCAATCGTGTTGGTACACGGCCTGTTCGGCAATGCGGCCAACAGTTGGCCGATGTTCGCGCCGCTACTGGCGAACGAGGGATACTGCGTCTTCACCCTGACCTACGGCGTATATCCCGGCGACACCGGCAAACTCGCCGGAGTCGGCGGACGGGCACCAATCGACCGGTCGATCGATGAACTGCGTGAATTCATCGAAAACGTCCGGCAGACAACCGGATCCGTATCGGTCGACATCCTCAGCTGGTCCGAGGGAACGGTCGTCACCGCCGGATACATTCAATTCCGCGGCGGCGCCGACGCCGTACACCGCGTGGTCGCTATGGCACCGCTGTGGAACGGCACGGCAGTCGCCGACCCGCTGCGGGCACAGCTCACCGCTATGGGCGCGCTCGGTGCGACATACCAGGTACTCGATCCGGCATGCGCCGCATGCACCGAATTGCTGAGCGGCTCCGAATTCGTCCGGCAACTGCGGGACAGCGGCGTCTACACCCCGAACGTCGGGTACACCAATATCGTCACCACCACCGACATGCAGGTGCAGCCGTACACCAGCGGCATCCGCGGCGCACCGAACGCCACCAACATCGTCTTGCAGGACATCTGCCCGGTGGACCTGTCCGGACACCTGTCGCTCGGCGTCGATCCCACCGTCGCGGGCCTCGCCCTCAGTGCCCTGGACCCGGTGGGCCACTACAGAATTCCCTGCACACCAGCACTCGCACCGCCCGGCATCTGATCCACGGGAGTTGCCATGACCGTCACGACCCATGCTGTTCACCCTGAAAGGACCTTGCGGGAAAGGATCTCGACCGATGACCGAACTTCTGTCCCGATCGTCCGGCCCGCTGTTAAGCTCATTTGGCAAATGCTCAGCAATACACGTTCTTCCGTTTCATCCCGTCTCGGCGTGGACCTATGGGACATTCAGTGTCCTATTGGCGTCCTAGCGTGATCGCGTGGAAGGGCTTCGTTTCGCCTTCACGCTGCCTCGTTGTCGCACAGAAGGGATCGAGCGTCATGCCTACCGAAACCTATCCGCGGTTCATGCCGCTGCTGTACATCGAAAGCTCTGAGGAGGCACTGGCCTTCTACACCGATGTGTTCGACTTGGAAGAGATCGTCGAACGCAGGTTCCCGTATAACCAGGCCCCCGGTGGTGAGCACCTTCGCGGACTGGCCTATTCCAAGCTGCAGTTCAAAGACGGCACCGCCATGAGCGTGGCCGAACGCCAAGAATGGGACCGGCCAGGCGACACCATCCATGTCGGTCTCAACTACGACGATCCCAAGGAGCAGAAGGCCGCGTTCGACAAACTCGCCGACGGCGGCACCGTCGTCACGGCACTGGACAAAGTGGTCTGGGACCCCAATCAGATTTACGGCATGGTCCGTGACCGTTACGGCGTCACCTGGGAAACCAACTGCTACGTGTGACCGTGGCCGACCACGAGGGGAACAACATGACGACAAAGTTCAATCCCTACGTTATTTTCTGGGGCAACGCGCGGGAGGCGATGGAGTTCTATCGGAGTGTCTTCGGTGGCACCTTGACCCTGACCACCTACGGTGAGCTCGGCCGCCAGCACCCAGACGGCGCCGACAAGATCGTCCATAGCGTCCTCGCCACCGATATCGGGTTCACGTTCATGGGCGCCGATGCCCCACCCGAGATTCCGCAAGCGTCTTCCACCAAAATCGCGCTGTTCATGAGTGGATCCGACGCGGACATACGCGGCTATTGGAAACAGCTGTCCGACGGCGGCACCGTGTTGGATCCCCTGGCAAAACAGGATTGGGGCAACGAAAAGGGAGCGTGCATGGACAGCTTCGGCACCACCTGGCTGGTTGAGATCGTCGAGCCGCGGTCCTGAGCCTTTCATAGACACGACATCCCAGCACAAGGCCGGGCAGCAGCTACTCATTCGAAGGCACAGCCCGGATTCGGCGCATCCTCGGCCAGCGGGCTACCGGCGGGCAGCACATAGAGGACTTCCAACACCAGTGGCTCACTGCCCAGGTTGCGACCGAGGTGGACGTAGCCGGGCCCGCCGGCCTCCACGACGATCGAACCGGGCGAATAGATTCCATCTACGGCGCAGCTGGAGTTGTAATGGGTCAGCGTGCCGTCGCGTACCACGCCGTAGATCGTGGCGTCGTGGAAGTGCCAGCCGGTCGAACCGCCCGGCGCGAGAGTGATCTCGCGCAAGACGTAATCCCAGCCACCAATCGTGGTGCGCGCCAAGCTGTTTCCCGTGACTCCCACCGCGGGCGTTGCCAGCGCCGGAGCCGATGTCACGGCGAGAGCCGCAGGCACAACGAAACCCGCGACGACCTTGGCGATCAAACTTCTCATCGTCGAACCACCTTTCTCGTCCCGAGTGGTGATCTAGGGCGTCGGCCCGAGCCGACATCCGGTTGTCAGGCCACGAAGCGGCTGGGCAGGGCGACTCTGACCGTCGCGTGCGCGTAGGTGGTGCCGTCCAGTGTCCGGGAAACCACCTCGAGGTCCACGACGCGGTGCTCGTTGTCGGTGAGCTTGTTCGTTACCTGGGCCGTCGTTCGGCTGACCTCGCCGAGCAGCAGGGGCGAACGCAACTGGGTGTCGGCTTGCACAACGAATCCGAAGTCGGACATCCAGTTGGTCACCGGATGCAGCAGCATCATTTCCATGTGCGTGCCGAAGGCCAGCGCGTACGGCATGCCCGACTGTTGGGCGATGGTGTCCTGGAGGTGCCAGTCGATGGGATGGTGGGGATGTCCGGTGTCGGGGTCGCCGGGGCGGCGGCCGAGATCGGGTGCGATCTCCTGCCATTTTGCGGCGAATCCCGAGCACAGACCCAATGCGCCGGCGAACGCGGCGGCGTCCGATACGTCGTAGGGTCCTTTCAGGATGGCGGGGATGGACTCGCCGATGTCGACGTCTTCCCAGTATCGGGGGTGCGCTCCCCTGCGGGCTTCGCCGGAAAGCTCACGTTCGTAGTCGCGGCGGATGGCGTCGAGTTCGTCCGATGTGTACTTGCGCCGTCGGCGGCCGGAGAAATCGGGGCCACCTGTCGCGGCGGCCGCGGGATCGGGACGCGCCGCGGTGGCGACTTGCCGACCTGTCACCGTGCAGACGGTGCGGCCGTGTTGGTTGCGGTAGGAGCGTTCAGAAGTCTGTACGAACAGACGGTACGATTTTCCGGGCCGCGTCTTCTCCTCGATGCCGTGCCAGGTGTCTTCGGCGGTCAACGTGTCGCCCGGCCGGAATGGCTCGAAGTAGCGGCGAAAGGCCCCGGCCTGCATGGCATTCCACCCGGGAACCTGTGGCGGCTTCGGTTTCGAGGGCGATTCCCCGAAGCACGCTTCGAAGACCGGAGGTGCGATCACCGAACCCCACGGAGATGCCGCGGCATACCGCGGGTCGCTCCATAGGGGGTTCATATCCCCATCGGCCCGGGCGAACTGTCGGATAAGCTCCTCCGTCACCCGAGTGCGAACCAGCGGAAACGAATACGGACCCTCGGTGAAAAGAGGCGCGGGCGCCGACCGTCCCCGGTGGGCGTTGAGGTCGGATACGAAGCTTTCGATCCGGCTTTCCCAGGTGGCGAGATCGAACGGGCGGTCGGTCATCGACGCCTCCTCTCGGGTGATCGTCGATCGTCGTGGGTGTTCCACCAGCGCCCGAGCAGAGCCTCGGTGGTGAACCCGGGGCCGAAGGCGACCATGAGGCCGGGAGCGTGCCGGACCGGACGGTAGATGTCGTGATGTCGGCGGAGTACGTCGAAGACGCTGACGCTGGCGGTATTGCCGATCTCGCGCATGCTGTCCCGGCTGGGCTCGAGGGTGCCGGGTATCAGTCCGAGTCCGTGTTCGACGGTATCCATGATGCGGGGCCCGCCGGTGTGGGAGATACAGAATCCCAGTTGATCACCGGATATGCCGTGCTCATGGAGAAAGGCTCGCAGGTGGGGGATGGCCTGTGTGGCGGTGCGGCGGACACGGGGGTCGGTCCGGAAGTGCAGGCCGTTCTCGGAGGTTTGTCCGGCGATCACCTCCTGCGTCCCGGGCAGCAGCCATTGCCGACTGTCCACGATCTGGAATCCCGGAGTGGCCGGGGCGCGGCCGCGGACCACGGTGGCCGCGGCGGCGTCGCCGAAGATCCCGTTGGAGATGAAGTCGCTCAGCGAGTGGTGGGCGGGTTGACAGTTCAGCGAGCTGAGCTCGACGGCGACGGTGAGGACCGTGGCGTCTGGGTGGGCCTGTAGGAAATGGAAGGCTTCGGCCAGGGCGGCGGCTCCGGCCGCGCATCCGAGTTGCTGGATCGGGAGGCGTCGCACGTCCGGGCGGCATCCAAGTTCCTGGGCGATATATGCGTCGGGGCCGGGCAGCATATACCCGGTGCTGGATACCACGATCAGGTAATCGATCTCCTGGGCGGTGATCTCGGCGGCGGCCAGCGCCTGGCGGGCAGCCTCGGCGCCCAGCCGGACCGCCTCGACCGCGTAGCGGGCGTTACGGGCGCCGAAGGGTTCGGCCAGCAGTCGCTCGAGCGGCACCACGAAATGGCGCGTCCGGACACCGGAGTGGCGCATCAGGTCCACACCGCGGTCCAGATCCGGGACTCCGGCGAAGTGCTCGCTCAGGATGGAGATGATCTCCTCTTGCTTGACGACGTGATCGGGTAGCACGACCGACGGGCGGTGCACCACAACCGGAATCGCGGGACGCGGCATGGTCATAGCTACCCCTTTCGTCAACTCTGGTGGGCGCCGGTCATGAGGGCGGCCAGGTCCTCGGGCGCGATCCAGGAGGGCGGGGGCGGCGGACCCCAGGCGTACATGCTGGTGGCCGCGTCGAAGGTGTCGGGTGTCCAGAGTTGGTCGTCGATGATGCTGTCCATGTCGGAGTAGTACTCGGTGAAATTGCCCGCGGGGTCTCGCAGGTACCAGAAGAAGTTGGATCCGATGAGGTGGCGTCCGAGCCCCCAGATGTGCCGTTCGGGGTGCTCGGCCAGCATGGCGGTGGCGCCGCGACCTACCTCGTCGACGTCGTCGACCTGCCAGGACGTGTGGTGGAGGAATGCGACCGGTGCGGCTTGGACGAGCAGGTTGTGGTGGTCGGTGGAGCAGCGCAGGAACGCGCCGGCGTCCTTGATCAGATCACTGGTCAGGAAGCCGAGACCGTCGCGGAAGAAGCCGATGGTGGTGTCGAGGTCGGGGGTGCCGAGGACGGCGTGGCCGAGTTTGCGAGGCCGGACCGGGCTCGAGCGCAACACACCGGGGGCGCGGGTACCGACTCGCTCCAGCCGACCCGGCCCGTTGTAGGGAGTGGGCGGGACGGGTCGTTGGTCCAGCCGGGGTAGAACTTCCAGAACCGCCCGCGTTCCCGTGACCGGCTCGACGGCGGTGAGGGTCGCGGCGTCGAGGTGACACGGCACGGCGAGGCGGGCCAGGCGGGCCGCCTCCGAATGCAGGTCGTCGGCGGAATCGACGCCGACGCGCAGTTCCACCAGCCGCCGCCGGGGCGCCGGGATCAGCCGCAGTTGGCGGCCGCCGTCGCGGGTGTGGAACCAGCCGCCCGCCGCGGGCGTCAAACCGAAATCGGTGTAATAGTCGGCGGTTTCGGTGATATTGGGAACCCCGATGGTGACGGAGCTCAGCTGATGTAATGCCATGGCGCCTCCTCGTCGAGTGGATTCAGCAGGAAACGAAGTGCTGGTACAGCTCTCCGATGCCCTCGATGTGGCTGACGAGTTCGTCTCCGGGGGCCAGCCAGCGCTGCGGTTCGCGGCCGAGTCCGACGCCGGCCGGTGTGCCGGTGAACAACAGATCTCCGGGTAACAGAGGCAGCCGCGCCGAGAGCCGAGCGATCAGTGTCGGCACGGAGAAGATCATGTCGCTCGTGCGGGCCTGCTGGACCCGTTCACCGTTGAGGATGGCCCAGATCCCGAGGTCTCCCGGGTTGTCGAATTCGTCGGGGGTAACCAGCCACGGCCCGGTGGGCGTGAAACCGGGCAGGGATTTGCCGAGGCTGAATTGTGGTACCGGACCGGCGAGTTGCGAGATTCGCTCGGAGATGTCTTGTCCCACCATCACTCCGGCGATGTGGTCCCAGGCTTCGGTCTCGGTGACATTGCGGCAGCGGGCGCCGATGACCACGACCAGTTCCGTCTCCCAGTCGGTGTGACCACCCGAGGGCAGCACGACATCGGTCACCGGGCCGGTGATGCTCGTGACGAATTTGGTGAACACCGGGGGCAGTCCCTCGGGGACGGGCAGTCCCGATTCCGCCGCGTGGTCTCGGTAGTTCAGGCCGACGGCGAAGACCTGCCGCGGCGTGGGCACCGGTGCACCCAATGCGGTTGCCGGAAACGGAGTTCCCTTGGGAAGTTCGGCCGAGGCGGCCCACTCCCGGAAGGCCGCCCAGTCCTCATAGACGGCCTGGGGATCCGCGCTGAAGCGGCCCATGCTGGCGTGCTGGACATCCACTGCCCCGCCTTCGACGAGGAGAACCAGTCGCCGGTGCAGGTTCGCGATCCGCATTGCATCCTCCCTACGTCGTCATGACAGGTCGGGAACAACACGAATCAAATTAGCTTCCGAGAGAGATTCTTACAAGAAAGCTGCATTGAAAGATACTGTGATCCGCATCGCTCCCGAGACCGAAACGGCGAAGGACTTCGCGCGTCGAAACGCCCGGTTCTCAGGGTTGATCGGCGAGCGCGGTTCGCAGACCGCGCAGGGTGCGCTCCAGGTCGCGGGCCTGGTTGGCCGTGAGATTGTCGACAAGGTAGCGGTGCAGGTCTGGGACATGCACCGCGAGCCCCTTTCGCAGGGCCGCGAGGCCGGCATCGGTGATCGCGATCAGGGTCGCGCGGCGATCGGAGGGATCGGGGCGGCGTTCGACGAGTCCCGCCCGCTCGATGCGGTCGACCAGCTTGGTGGTGCCGCCGGAGCTGAACGAGGTCATGCTTGCCAGTTCGGTCGGCCGCAACTGCTGCTCGGGCGAGCGGGCGAGCCGCAGCAGGACCTCGAACCAGATTCCCGACAGTCCGGTCACCTTGGTGATATTGCCGTCGAGCCGGCGTTGCAGCTCGGCTTGCACCTCCAGCAGCAGACCCCACAGCGTGACGGCGTCATCGACCTCGAGTTCTTTGCCCACGCTCACATTCTGCATCAATCTTCCGGGAAAGCATCTTTGGAAGATGTATCGTCCTGGGCAGATAACGGTGACCATGCGGCCCGCCCGTTTCAGGACTGGGTGAGCCAGTGTTGGAGCGCCCACCATTGCCGGGTGGTGTCGGCGACGGTGGCGTGGTCGGCTCCGGTCAGGGCGTGGCCGGTGAGTTCGGTGAACCTCCGAAGCCGGTATTTGACGGTGTTGGTGTGGATGTGAAGCGCGGCGGCGGCGGGTTCGATCCGGCCGCGGTGGTCGAGGTAGGCCCGTGCGGTCTCGGCGAGATCGCGATGGAAGGAGTCGCCGGGGTCGAGATTGCCGAGTAGGTGCGCGGCGAGGATCGCGCCCAATTCCGGTTCGGCGTGGGTCGCGGTGAGTAGGGCGAGATCGGTGAGCCGGTGCAGTCCGGCCAGCCCCGCCGCATGGCCCGCCTGCAATGCCCGGCGGGCAAGCGGGTAGAGCGCGGCCACCTCTGCGGGCCTGGCCGCGGGAGTGGCGACGAGCAGTGGCCGGTTATGGTCGAGCGCTGGTAGCCGGGCCACCAGTGCGGCCAGCCGCCCGTCGACCAGCCCGCACAGACCCGGACCGGTTGCGGTCAGCGCGGTAGTCAGCTGCTGAGCGAGGGTCGGATCGCTGATGTCGCTGACCACGCAGTGGTAGACCGCCGACGCGGTGAGGGGTGCGCATGAGGTGGTCTGCTCGCCGTGCAAAAGCTGTCGTAGCGTTTGCGTTTCGCGGTCGGTTCGGGTGCGCGCCATACCCAGCTCGGTCTCGCGGTGGGCGTGCACGGTGCGATGCAATACCTCGGTGCTGATCCGGTCGAGGTGCACGACGGTATCGAGCACCGCCTGCAGGGGTACCGCCAGCTGCTGCCCCTGGTCGATGATCATCTCGATCAGCGACGAGCGCCCGGCCTGCACCCCGTCGAGCAGTGCCTCCACCGGCACGCCCTGCCGGGCACGCTCCGAGCCCAGGCGCTCGGCCGCGGCCAGGACCTGCCCGCTCGGCGCGCTGTCGGCGGTGACGATACCGTCCACCAAAACCTCGGCGTGCCTGCGAACTTCATCCTCCGGCAGCGCGGCCACCGCCGCCGAGGACGCACGAGAGGCCCGCACCACGGCCTGGACGATGACATGGGCCACGGCCGGGTCGCGGGTGCGTTCGATCAGTCGGATCCGGGCGCGGTCGATGTCCGGCTCTTCCATGGTCACTCCCGTCAGCCACTGTCGATTTCGGACAACCAACGGCATCACCGCTGTCCCGAAGCAGCCTAGATGAGCGCCCGTCGCACGTGTTTCAGTTGCTCATCGCTGAAACAGCTGGTGGACAAGGAGTTTCGATGTCGGAAACCGACAGTTCCGCGCCTACCCACACCGGCATCGTGTCGAACGGCACAGTCGGGCACCGGGCGCCCGTTGCGGATCGGATTTCCGCGAAGACGACGACTCCGCTGCTGACACCGAATCCGGATCATGTGCGGGCGTCGGAGGGGACCGCCCGACCCCGCAGCCGGTGTGAACGAACTGTCGTCACTTGTCTTCCGGAGGGAAAACATGCCCAATGTCGCTGATCGGTTCCGGCAACATGCCGCGAGCCGTCCCGACGGTATCGCCGTGCGTACCGCGTCCGAGTGCATCACCTATGGTGAGCTGGCTCGCCGCAGTGCCGCGTACGGCGGCATGCTGCGTGATGCGGCGGTCGGCGTCGGTGATCGGGTGCTGCTGGTGGCGCCGACGGTTCCCGAATTCGTTGTCGCATATCTGGGTGTCCAGCTCATCGGCGCGATCGCCATCACGGTGAACACGATGGCGACCGCACCCGAAATCGGTTACGTGCTCGATGATTCCGGCGCCCGGATGGTCGTCGCCTGGCACGACGCGCAGGACGCGGCCCAACGCGCCGCCGCCGAGCGGAGCCTTCCCGTCCGTGTCCTCACACCGGGCACGGATGCCGAGCGGCCGATGATCGAACCTGTATCGCGACACAGCACCGACACGGCGGTACTGCTCTATACCTCCGGCACCACCGGCAAACCCAAAGGCGTCGAGCTCACTGTCGGCAACCTGCTCGAGTCGGCGCGAGTTTTCGCGGATTTGTTCGAGCTCACTCCCGAGCAGCGATTCGGCACCGGGTTACCGCTGTTCCATGTATTCGGTCAGACCGCGTGCCTGCTGCCCGTCCTGCATGCGGGCTGCTCGCTGTCGGTGTTGTCGCCGTTCGATCCGCGCGCACTCGTCGATATGATCCGCGCGCACCGGCTCACCGTCGTCGCCGGCGTACCGACGATGTGGAATGCCTTGCTGCACAACACTGATGGCTACGGACGCAACGAATTCGCCAGCCTGAGACTGGCATTGTCGGGCGGTGCCGCCTTGCCCGGTGAGGTGATCCACGCTTTCTCGAAACGCTTCGGCTGCACCATCATCGAAGGTTACGGACTCACCGAATCGGCCTCCGTGGCCACATTCAACCGGCCCGATGACGAGCAGCGGGTGGGATCGGTCGGCCCGGCGCTGCCGGGGACAGCGGTAGAGATTCGCGACCCGGACGGCGCGGCGCTCCCGGCCGAGGCGGTCGGTGAGGTCTTTCTGAGCGGGCCCACCGTCATGAAGGGCTATTGGAATCGCCCCGAAGCCACCGCCGACATCCTGGCCGACGGCTGGTTGCGGACCGGGGATCTGGGTCGGCTCGATGTCGACGGACATCTCCACATCGTCGGCCGCGCAAAGGATCTCATCATCCGCGGCGGATACAACGTGTACCCGACGGAAGTCGAGGAGGTGCTCTACCGGCATCCCGACATCGTCGAGGTGGCGGTCATCGGGGTGCCGCACGACCACTACGGCGAGGAGGTGGCCGCCGTTGTCGCCACCGCACCGGGGGTACACCTCGATCCAGAAGCGTTGCGGGCGTGGGCGAAACAGCAATTGTCCGCCTACAAGGTGCCGCACCGTTTCGCCTTCGTCGACGAACTCCCCAAGGGCGCCACCGGGAAGATTCTCAAACGTGCCATCGATCGGGAGCAGTTGTTCCGCGAGGGGACCTGAAAGATGTTGCGCACCACTCGAATCGCCGTTTTACTACTGTTCGCGGCGTGGACCGTCGATTACGTCGACCGGATCGTGATCAATTACGCGCTCGCGCCGATCGGACATGATCTCCGGCTGAACCACGCCCAGCAGGGTTTGGTTGTCTCGATGTTCTTCCTGGCCTACGCGGCGATGCAGTTGCCGGGCGGACTGCTCGCCGACCGGTACGGCGCGCTGACGATGGGCACGATCGGACTGATCGGATGGTCGATCTTCACCGGCCTGACCGCACTGGCATGGTCGTTCTCCGCGCTGCTCGCGATGCGCTTCCTGTTCGGTCTGGTGCAGGGCGTATTCCCCGCCGCCGCCTACAAGGCGATAGCCGAGCGCAGCGTGCCCGAACAACGAACCTCCGCCAGCGGCTGGATCAACTCCGCCAACGCCGTCGGCATGCTGCTCGCGGCGGTGATCGCCGGGACCGTGCTGCCGGCCTGGGGGTGGCGGGCCATGTTCGCGGTCATCTCGACGCTAGGGCTGCTGATGACGCTGGCCTGGCGCCGATGGATGCCGCAACCATTGCCCCACAACGATATCGGCGCCGCACAACGGCCGTCCGACCACCGAGCGGCGCGATCGATCCGACGCTCCCCCGCGCTCATCGGCTTCGCCCTGATGTACTTCGGCTTCAACGCGCTGATGTGGGGCCTCAGCGCATGGATCCCGACCTACCTCAGCGAGGAGCGCGGCCTGACGCTGAGCCGGATCGCGTTGACCGTGCTCCCGTCGACGGCACTCGGAGCGGTCGGCGTGGTCGTCGGCGCCCGGCTCTCGGATCGGCTGGGTGGTCGGCCGCGACTGATCGTGGTGCCCGCGATGACGGTCGTCGCGGCACTGCTGTTCGTCCTGCCGCGTACCGGGTCCACCGTCGTATTCGGGGTGGTCGCGGCGGCGCTCACCGCAGTGGCCGGGCTGTGTTACATGCCCGCGTTCTCGGTCGTGCTGCGCGCACTCCCGAGCACACTCATCGGATCAGCATCGGCCGTGATCCTGTTCGGTGGCCAATTGGCCGGCGTAGTCGCCCCGGCCGTGTTCGGAGTGATCATCGACCGCGCCTCCTACACAACGGCATTCGAAGCGCTGGTGATTGCCGCGTTGATGACCGTCATCGCCGCGGTCTGCGTTCCACAGACCGCGCGGGCGTTCCGCGCGGCCGTCCCCGCGCCGGAGGAGACATTTCACCGAGGTCCGGGTGACGAGTTGGCCGGATCGCTGGACCAGGAGTTCCGATAGATGACCCAGATGGCACGGGCGGTGTCGTCGGGGTCGGGCGTCGGCTCGGTGTGGATATAGCCGTGAACGACGCCGATCAGGGCACCGGCGACATAGTCGGCGAATATCCGGTGCGGCACCTCGGCGAGGGCGCCGGGCTTGGCGATGGTGTCGTGGAGGGCTTCGGTGAGGCGGCCGCGCAGGACGTCGGCGAAGCGGGCGCTGCCCTGTGGGCCGAGCATCCGCCGATACAACTCGATCCGGGAGTGGATGTGCCGGAACAGCATTCGCACGGCTTCGGGCGGCTCGTCGGTGGTATGGGCGACGCCGATCGCGGCCCGAGCGGCTCCGGTGATCTCGTCCAGGGTGTCGCCGAGCGCGGCGATCAGCAGATCGTCGCGGTCTCGGTAGTGGTCGTAGAAGGTCACCCGACTGACCTCGGCGCGCTCGGTGATGTCGGTGATCGAGATGGCGTCGAGGTCCTTCTCCTGCGCCAGATCCAGGATCGCCTCGGCCAGCAGCCGACGGGTGCGCACGATGCGCCGGTCCAGTGACATCGATCTCCGCCCTTCACATTCAACGACAGGTGTTGGCTATTCTACAGCTGTCGTTAAACGACACATGTCGTCTATTGAGGAGAACCCGATGAAGCCAACCGAATCAGCGACCGATCGGGACGTCACAGGCACGCCGGACATGTCACCTGCCGAGGGTCGGAATCGGTGGCCGCGCGGCCGCTGGGGCCGCCGACTGCTGGCCGGTGTGACCGGGATATGGGCCGTGATCGTCGTGCTCGCGGTGGCGGTCGTGGTATCGCCCACCCTGCCCAACCACATGACCTGGGTGTTGTCGGTGCTGGTCACCTCGTTCTCGCTGTATTTGGTGATCCCCGCGCTCATCGGAGTGGTGCTGGCACTGCTCGTGCGGCGGATGCGGTGGCGCAGGACGACCGCGGGTGTGGCGCTGATCAGCGTCCTGGCGTTGGCCGGTGCGGTCGTGCCGTGGGTCAGCGCTGCGCAGGTGGCCGCCGCCAACCAGGTCCCGTTATCGCTGTCGGCCTACTTCGGCTCCGGTCCCGCGACGAAGCCGCCGACGGCCACCGAGGTGTATGCCACAGTGGACGATCAACCGCTGCGCCTGGACGTGCGCAAGCCCGACAAACCCGCGCCAGGTGCGCCCGCGCTGGTGTTCGTGCACGGCGGCTCCTGGATGCATGGGGGACGCAATCAGGCTCCGGAGCAGATCCAGTGGTTCGTCGACCGCGGATACACGGTGTTCGACATCGAATACCGGTTGTCGCCGTCACCGCTGTGGATCAAGCAGACCTCCGATGTGAAGTGCGCGATCGGCTGGGTCGCCCAACACGCCGACCGCTACGCCATCGACCCGAACAACATCACCGTCGCCGGGCTCTCCGCCGGGGCGAACCTGTCGCTGCTGGCCGCCTATACCGTCGGCACCGGGAAGTTCCCGCCGTCGTGCCAGGTCGCGGAACATCCTGTGCGCGCGGTGATTTCGTTCTACGGTCCGACCGACACCGGCCGCTTGATGGTCGACAGCGGCATGCCGTCCGTCGCCGGCCCGACAGAGTCCGCCGTGTTCGGTGGCGCCCCGGCCGCAACACCTCAGGCATACCTCGCGACCTCCCCGCTCACCTATGTGCGACCCGGCCTGCCCCCCACCCTGCAACTACAAGGCGCCAGCGATCACGTTGTGCCCCACGGCCAGGCCACCGCGCTCGACGAACGGCTCACCGCCGTCGGCGTACCCCACCACACGGTCCTGCTGCCCTACGCCGAACACGCCTACAACCTTCACCTCGGCAGTTGGCCCGGCCAGATCAGCAATGGGGTCCTCGACCAGTTCCTGACCGCCCACACCCGTTGAACCCCACCGCTATCGCGTCGCCGAGCCCCAGCGGTGTAAACGACGGTCTCGCAGAAAGATCGAGGAAGTCATGACCGACAGCCTGTACGAGGACTTGGATCGGTTGACCGGGCAGATCGAGCCGCAAGTGCTCGCCTGGCGGCAACACCTGCATCAATACCCGGAGCTGTCGAACCGCGAGCGCAACACGGCGGCGTTCATCGCCGACCACCTGAACACCTTGGGGCTGAACGAGGTTCGGACCGGGATCGCCGGACACGGCGTGGTGGGTGTGCTGCGCGGTGGGACGCGGGGCGACCGGGTGATGGCGCTGCGAGCCGATATCGACGCGCTGCCGGTGAAGGAGAACTCCGGCGTGCCCTTCGCCTCGACCGTGATCGACGCCGACTATCCGGGCGGACCGTTCCCGGTGGCACACGCCTGCGGGCACGACTGCCACACCGCGATGCTGATGGGCGCCGCTAGCGTCCTATCCCGAGTGCGAGAACGACTTTCGGGCACGGTGTTGTTCGTATTCCAGCCTGCCGAGGAAGGTGCACCGGCAGGAGAACGCGGTGGCGCGGCGCGAATGCTGGCCGAGAACGCGCTCGCCGACCCGGCCCCGACGATGGTCTACGGCCACCACGTGTCACCGTATCCCCTTGGGCACGTGGGGTTTCGGGCCGGGAACCAGTTCGCCGCCTCGTGCATGGTCGAGATCACGGTGTCCGGTAAACAGGTGCACGGCTCCACACCCTGGCGGGGCATCGATCCGATGCCCGCGGCCGCGGACATCATCTCGGCGATGGGCCAGCTCTACCGGCAGCTGGACGCCTTCGCTCCGGTCACCATCTCCATCGGACACATCGAAGACGTGGGCCGGTTCAACATCATCGGCGAGACGGTCACCCTGTGGGGCACTATCCGCAGCCTCTCCCGGACGACCATGGACCAGGCCGAGCAGCTGGTCACCCGCACCGCCGACCACATCGCACGCGCCTACGGCTGCACCGCGAAAACCACCTTCCGGCAACCGGTTCCACCGGTGCACAACCAGCCGCGATGGGTCGATGCGGCGCTACCCACTCTCGGCAGGGTCGTCGGAGCCGACAGGCTCGTCGAGATCACCCCCACCCTCGGCTATGACGACGTGTCCTATTTCGTCGACGCCTACGGCGGTCTGTACGTATTTCTCGGCGCGCAGGACACCCACCTGGTCGACGGTTGGCCCGAGCCCCTCCCCGGTGGGCGGGGCATGGCCGTCAACCACAACCCCGCCTTCTACGCCGACGACTCGATCCTGGCCACCGGCATACGACTGCACACCCACATCACCGTCGACCACCTGACCGGGCGGATCACCGTCTCCTGACGGCTCGGCCCGCTGGACGGCACAAGCACTATCGATAGGAAACATATGACAACCACCCAGGTGATCAACCCGGCAACCGAACAGGTGATCACGACGGTCGAGATGGCCGATCTTGCCGCCACCGACGCCGCTATCGAACGCGCCCACCGGGCGTGGGCAGGCTGGCGGACAATCGCACCGGGCGATCGAGCCCGATTGCTGCGGCGCTTCGCCGAGGCCGTCGACGCCGACCTGGACCATTTGGCCGAGCTGGAGGTCGCCAACGCGGGCCACCCCATCACCGTCGCGCGCTTGGAGGCGGCCAATGTCCGCGACGTGCTCCAGTACGCCGCCGGAATGCCCGAACGCCTACTGGGCCAACAGATTCCGGTTGACGGCGGCATCGACATCACCTTCCACGAACCCTTGGGCGTGGTCGGTGTGATCGCGGCGTGGAACTTTCCGATGCCCATCGCGGCCTGGGGGTTCGCGCCCGCACTCGCCGCAGGCAACACCGTGGTGCTGAAACCAGCTGAGCTGACCCCGCTTACCGCACTTCGCCTGGGCGAGCTCGCCCGGCAGGCGGGCCTGCCCGAGGGTGTTTTCCAGGTCCTGCCCGGCGAAGGCCCGGTAGTGGGGCAACGCTTCGTCACCCATCCCGCCGTGCGCAAGGTCGTGTTCACCGGCTCCACCGGGGTCGGCAAGCGGATCATGGCGGGCTGCGCCGAACAGGTCAAACGAGTCACCCTCGAATTGGGCGGCAAGAGCCCCAATATCGTCTTCGCCGATGCGGATCTGGAGCGTGCGGCCGCGGCCGCACCATACGGCGTCTTCATGAACTCGGGCCAGGACTGCTGCGCACGCTCGCGAATTCTGGTGCAGCGCAGCGTCTTCGATCGATTCCTGGAATTGCTCGAGCCAGCGGTGCGGCGCTTCCGGGTCGGTGATCCATTGGACGAAACCACCGAGGCGGGCCCGCTGATCTCGGCCGCGCATCGCGAGCGAGTCGCCGGATTCGTCGATCCGGCCGCGGTGGCATTCACCGGCGAACGGCCCGACGGACCCGGATTCTGGTATCCGCCAACGGTTGTCCTGCCTTCCGGCCCCACCGAACGGGTATTCACCGAGGAGATCTTCGGACCCGTTGCCGCGGTGCTGCCGTTCGACGACGAGGCCGAGGCCATTCACCTCACCAACGACACCGAATTCGGACTGGCCGGGTCCGTCTGGACCCGCGACCTCGGCCGGGCATTGCGGGTATCCCGCGCCGTCGAGGCGGGCAATCTATCGGTGAATTCGCATCTCTCGACACGGTATTCGACCCCGTTCGGTGGATCCAAACAGTCCGGCCTCGGCCGCGAACTCGGTCCAGACGCCGCACTCGCGTTCACCGAAACCAAGAACGTCTTCATCGCCACCGATTGACCCGTGACGCAGGGGAGCCACCGAATCGTCGTTGTCGGTTTAAGACAATCCAGAGAGTCATTACTGTCCGCCATCAGCCTAGATAGAGACAGGCTGTGGGTGATGTAGTTGAACAAGGACAATGAAAATGGTTGCGACATAAGGAGGTTCCGATGACGGACGACATGGCATTCTTCGCGAGAACTCTCGAGGGCACGCCGATGCCGCCTTCATTCGACACCGTGGCGGAAGAACGTCGGCACCGTAAAGAACGGCTGGCCGCCGCGTTCCGGCTATTCGGCAAATTCGGGTTCGAGGAAGGCGTGGCGGGACACATCACCGCCCGCGACCCGGAACTGACCGATCACTTCTGGGTCAACCCGTTCGGCCTGTCGTTCAAGCACATTCGGGTCAGCGACCTGATCCTGGTCAACCACAACGGCGACGTGGTCGAGGGCGCGCGCACGGTCAACGAAGCCGCCTTCGCCATCCACTCCCAGGTCCACCAGGCCCGCCCGGACATCGTCGCCGCCTGCCACAGCCACTCCATCTACGGGCGGGCACTGTCGACCCTCGGCCGAAAGCTGGAGCCGCTCACCCAGGACGCCTGCGCCTTCTACCAGGACCACGGATTGTTCGAGGACTACGCGGGCGTGGTCACCGACCTGGAGGAGGGCAAACGCATCGGCGTCGCCCTCGGCGACTACAAGGCGGTGATCCTGCGCAACCACGGACTGCTCACCGTCGGCGACACCGTCGACGCCGCCGCGTGGTGGTACATCACCATGGAGCGCTCCTGCCAGGTCCAACTCCTGGCCACCGCCGCCGGACAGCCGATACCCATCGACCCCGACAACGCGGCACTGGCCCACCGCCAGGTCGGCAGCAACCTCGCCGGATGGCTCCAATTCCAGCCGCTGTACCAGCAGATCACCCGTGAACAACCCGACCTGTTCGACTGACAGCACCCAAACCCGTGCTCGGCCAAGGCATCACGACCGCCGCAGTGGCCGAGCCGGACTGATGCCGAGCAGCCGTAGGCGGTTCACTCGCAGCTTCCCGCGGCTGCTCGACCCCAGAGAGTCGAGGCGAGATGCGAAAGAAGTTGGCGCCCAACGGGTTCTGTGACGAGCGGTTCACCGGTGTGCGCGAGGCTTTCGAGGCGTCCCTGAATCACAGCGAGGGCGAGCAATCCGACGGCCACGATCCGATCCTGGGCGGGCCGGTCCGATTCGGTATGGGCTACGAATTGGCCTCCGCCCAAACGCCGCTGCCCAACCGCATCACCGCGGTCTCCGACCACAGGCCGACCGCGCGGAATAGGCCACCGGAACCACGAAGTGACCACGGCGAGGCCGGGTTTCGCGAGGGGATCGACGCATAGTTTCTCTTTGAACCCGAAGTACCGTAAAACACCCGGCAAGCGTCAACCCACCAACACGCGGAAGTCGGCAATTCGGCCGATTCCTACCGAAGTCATACTAGTCTCAGTTAATATTTTGCAGCTTGTTTGTTTGTGGAAGTGCAGGCGCCATTGGACACCGGTCCACGCTGGTGAAGGATGACAGGTGACCAGCCTGTGCACGGCTACGGAGACGGCGAGTAAGGATTCCGGCACCGGGCACAATCAACTGAAAATTGGCTACACGCCAAATGAGTTGCGCTATCCGGCAGCCAAGCCGGACAATTTCGCGCCTACACCCACAATACTGGCCGCCATCTCGGCCAATTTATTTGTTTTCCGGAAGTCATTGGTTTGCCTCTGCTATGGAAGCGGGTGCATCTACGGTGATGATCACGGAATGGCCGGTACGACGGTTGCTGATAGCCGCAACGAGCGGTTTGGTGGTAGTCGTCATTGCCGAAGTGCTGATCGGGCGCGAACTCCGATCTCGATGGACGTGTGCCCAGTCGGTTCCTGAATCCGATCAGGGGCGGCCGGGCCGGGCCGCTGTCGATCCATGGCACGTGGGCACCGATGGCCACGAACCCGTCGATACCGGCTTGTCCGCGTCGGCGCTCGTCGGCTCCGAGATCAACTACAACCTCTGGATTACCTTCGATGCGCCCTTCGGCAGCGGCGCTGACGGCACCCGACTCGATGACTCATCGGATTCGTGGGCAGGGTTGAAAACGGCCGAGCCCGGTGCCGCGGCGGCGAGTCGCGCCACGCGAAAGGACCGGCGTCCGGGTAAACACCGGCTACCTCCGCCGCCGGGCGCGCTCAAAGGCCGCACCGCGGTTGTCGCGGTGGCGGCAGGCGCTGCCGTTGCCGCGGGGCAGACAGGGATCGCGACGTCGGCCTATCATTCGCGCGCCGTCGATCGTCAGGGCGGTCCGGCCGATGCGATCGCGGCACAGACCCCTATCGCGACCGACACATCCCTGTCCGACGCGACATCTCCGCAGGTTCTGAATGTCGGCGCGGCAACCGATCTCACCCAATTCGATGGCATCCTGCGTAACGGCGAGCAGTTCGCGGCGGATCTCGCCGCGGCCTCCTCGGCGAAGCTCCCTCCACTGTGGGCCAAGTTCGCCGAGGGCACGCTCACCTCCGGATTCGGCCAACGCTGGGGAGCGATGCACCCGGGCGTCGACGTCGCGGGCGCTTTCGGCTCGCCGATCCGTGCAGTGGCCGACGGAGTAGTACTTGAGGCCGGCCCGGCGAACGGGTTCGGACTGTGGGTGCGGGTGGGCCACGATGACGGAACCGTCACCGTATACGGTCACGTCGACGCCATCACGGTGGAGGCCGGGCAGCGGGTGACGGCTGGTGATCAGATCGCCACAATGGGCAACCGCGGATTCTCCACCGGAACCCACGTCCATTTCGAGGTCTGGAAGTACGGTTCCGACAAAATCGATCCCATCCCCTGGCTGGCCTCACGCGGCATCGACCTCGGCCCCGAACGCGACTGACCAGCGGTGATTCCTTGGCGCGCCAACTCCTCACCCTTCACTCTCGTCGGTGAGGATCATGCTGAATCCAATTTCCATATGACTCTCCCGAATTCGTGGAACCCGACAGGTAAGTCACCCACAGTCGTCATCGTCCAGCGGGGCTTCGTGCGGTGTTGAAGATGCGTAGTGCTTGACCCGCGAGCCTCCTGCGGGCTGCCAAGACCTTCTGCGCGGCCGGGTCCGTGATCGGCCGGAGTTTGCCCTCCGGGGTGAGCATCGATCGGGGTACCTCGAAGCGGCGGAGAATCACGTCGGAAGCAGTGTCCGCCGAGGAGGCACGCGCCACTTGATCGAATATCTTGGCGTAGCTGGTCCGCAATTCGTGGACGAGGTATGCCACCTGCGCGGTCATATCGAAGAGTATGTCGGCGCCTCGATTCTGGAATTGGAACAGCCCGCTGCGTCGTGATTTCGAGGTCCACTGCGCCAGCCCGATACCGGGGGCCCGAGGGCCTTGCGTCGCAGAGCGGTTCATGACTTGTTCGGCGGTGAATTCCCGCACCTTCCCCGATCTGTCGGGCGCGGTCATCGGAGAGTTGGGCTTGCTGCGTTCGACCCTGTTCGGAATCACACCGGACTCCGCCGTGAGATTGCCGACGACACCCGCGGCGCCTTCCGGGCTGAACCCGTGCACATCCACCAGAAGTGTCATGACCCGGAGGATCCGCTGCTCCACGGTGGCCGCCGCCCAATTGACGATCTCACCGCGCGCACCCACCTGCACAGCGAGTTGACGCACTCGGGGATCGGCTCGGGTGACCTCGCCGTCGATGCACAGCAGTGGGTCCTCGTCCTTGGCTTCGACTCGCCGGCTCATCGACCTGGCACAGAAAATCGCACCGGCTATCAGCAGCGCATTGTGTCCGGGATCGGCCGTGAGCGGATCGATTCCGACGCGTCCCAGGCTTTGCCATGTCCGGACCAGTCCCCATTCGTTATCGCTGAGTGGGCCACTGTCCCGGTCGGCCGGCGGATTGCTCGTACTCGCTTCCCAGTCGGGTTCGAGTTCCGCGAATTCCTCGTACTCCTCGAAGTCCTCGGCGGACTCGGTTCCGAAATCCTCGAAGTCCTCGACGAATTCGGTCTCGAACTCTTCGACGGTGGCCCATGCGTCCTCGCCTGTGCCGCGCGACCCGAAGCCCGCTGTCCGGCGTCCGCGCGTTCCGCCCGACTCGAGCCGGATGTTGCGCATGCGCAGGACCGCCTGTCCCGCAAGGCCGTACCCGCGCTGATCGCTGATGCGCCTGGCCCAGTGCTCATTCCGTCGGTGAGGACGGTGGCCGCCCTCGACGACCCAGGCGTAATGCCCGGGCAGACGACCCTCCAACTGCCATCCGAGCGCGTAAGCCGCGCCGGCGGAAACGGGACGACCGTTCACCAGCACGGACAGCGAGGCACTGCGCTCGCCGGCGTGGCCGCGAATCAGCAGATCACCCGGGCGCAGCGTGGTGATCCGCCGTCGTGAGTCGGCGACACATTCCAGGTATCGGTTCAACTCGATGGCGGTGAAGGGATCGAGCTTCAGTACGAACGCATTGAACAACTCCTGGGGTGTGGTCTTCAGGGCACGGAGCACCGCATCGGGATTCGGGAGCCGTGCCGGCTGAGCGGTGGCGCGCGATCCTCCACCGTCGGGTGGACCGGATGGCCACCTTCGACGAGGCGGCGGCAACGGTGGTTCCGCGATCGGTTCATCCGGCGGCGGCGTCGGTCCGGCAACGGATTTGGCTGGTTCGGGCTCGGCGCCCGCTGGGGTGTCCGGCGGCGATGCCACGGGCTCGGCGACGGCTGAAGTATCCGGCGGGGGTGCGGGGGCAGCGTCCGAGGCGACGGACGGATCGAGGGCGTCGAGTTCTTCCATGGGTTTCTCCGCAGTAGGCGACTGGACGAGGTCGGAATCGGTGAGGGCCGTGGCGAGGTCGAGGTAGCCGTTGCCCGCGCGCAAGGTGTCGTCCGCCCCGTAGGGACGGCAGCTCGTGAGTAGGTGGCGGCGCAGTTGCCCGGCCGGAGCGCTCCCGCCGAATTGCTCGAGGAGACAGGCGACAGCCCCGGTGACATGGGGCGCGGCCATGCTTGTTCCGCTCATGCGGGTGAAAAGTGCTGGCTCACCGGGAATTTCGCTACTCGAACGGCTGCGGGCGACCAGCACGTCACGTCCGGGGGCCAGCAGATCGGGTTTGTGGCGACCGTCGACCGTCGGACCGCTGCTGCTGAAATCGGTTGCGGGCCAACCGGGGCTGTGCTGGTCGTAGGCGCCGACGGTGAGGGTGCGCAGGCCGTTGCAGATCGATCCGGTGGTGGTCGTCACGGCTGCGATATCGACGGGGAAGTGCAGCTGATCGCGTCGGATCGGCTCGCGTTCGGCCCAGGCGTGGTAACGACCGTCGACCACATCGATCCCGCGTAGCACGATGTGCCAGACCCCGTCCGGTGCATCTGGCTCGAGGCGGATCAGCACCTCGTTGCGGGCATTGTTCGGATCGCCGGTGCGATGCGCGATCCGCGCCATGTCCGCACCGTCGATCGTCAGCGTGTCGCTGTCACCGGGGCGAGTGAATATGCGGGGTTCATCCTGCGGGGCACACAGGCCCACCGTGATCCGGTCCAGGCCCGAATACCAGAGGTCCACCTCGTGTGCCACCGAAGATGCGTTGGTGCACAACGGAATTCGTGCTTCCGAACCGGCCAGCAGCTGCCCTTCGACATGGGTGGACGTCTGAAAGTAGTTGCCGCACGATTGCACGACCATGCGGCCGGGCCCTGCGAGCACCGCGGCGTCGAGGGCCTGCTCGACCAGTGTGCTGCCGTCGTGCGGGCCGCCATGGCGACCCATGCTCAGATTGATCACCCACGGCCGCTCACCCGCGACGCGCTGGATGAAGTCGATGGCCTCCACCAGCGCGACGGAATCGCCCAGATCCTGTGGGCCGTCCGGACCCCAGGTCGACAGGTGGACGAAGACGAGCGCCGCGGTCGGGGCGACCCCGGAGATCCCGCCGCACGGCGATCCCGCGGCAATGGAGGTCGTCGCGGTGCCGTGTGCCCCGATCCCCAGATCCGACAGCGCGGGGTCATATCCGAGGGTGGCGACGGGATCCGGGCTGGTGAGGGCGGCGTCGATCTCGGCGGCGGTGTGAATTCGCCCGTAGCCGAACCGGTTCGGCGCACTCGGGTCGGGCCCGGGCTGCTGGTTCCAGAGGGCCAGCAGGCGGGTACGGCCATCCGAGGTGCGGAAGGCCGGGTGGGTGAAGTCCAGCCCCCAGTCGACCACCCCGACGACCACACCGCGACCGGACACGACCGGATCCGACGGTCGCCGGCCGTCGGTGTCGAGCACCGCGAGATCGGCGATCCCGGCCGAATCGGTGAAAACATCGGGCCGATACAAGCGAGGTGCCTTGACGCTCAACACATCTGGGTGTGCACGCAGCTCCGCGACGGCAATGCGGGGCAGTCGGACCGTCGCGATCGGCCCGAAACGTGAGACCACCCGGACCGCCTCGGGTAGCGCCGCCCCGCCGCCGAGCCGCACCAGCACCGACACCTCGTCATCCGGGCCGCCGAACTCGATCAGCTGCCGGAGGGCCGGATCCATGGCACAACCGTCAGCTCGGCGTCGGCGTGGTACCGCGGCCGCCGCGCCCGCCGCCCTTCGGCACGGGTGGTTCCGGTGCGGATTTCGGCGACTCCGGTGGCGTCGAAGTCGGTGGGGGCGACTCGGGTGCCGCCACGACGGCTGTGCTCGGCTGCGACTGTTGTCCGGCAACCGTGGCGATGAGGACCAGGCCAAGGGGGCTGCTTCCCATCAGGCCGCCCAGCAGTTCGAGCTGGCTGGCTTGATCTCGGTCCTTCATATCGCGGGTAAGTGCGGTGGCGAGGACAAACCCCAACACGTTGAACGTCACTGCTGTCTCCCCAGCGCACCGGACAAAGCCAGCACCATGATCATCATGGTGGTGCTGTCACTCGAGCCGAGCAGTCCACCGCCGCTGCCGCTTTGACCGCCGCTGCTGCCGAATCCGCCGAGCAACAGGATCGGGAGCAGCGCACCGAGGGTCGAATTGGTGCCTTTGAACGCGTTGGTGAGCAGCGGCAGCAGGATGATCGCGTCGCGGGCGGTGGACAGGTCCTGTCGGATCGTCTTCAGTTGGCCGCCTTGGCGTTTCACATCCCGTCCGAGCGTGGTCACGCTGGCGTTGACCCGCTTGATCGCCGCGCCGTTGCGATTGATATAGCCATCCAGTCGCTGAACCGCCATCTGGAATTGCGCCTGGGTCACCGGCCTGCTGGTCGGACGTGGCGGTGGCAATGTGGCGCGCGGCAGGCTTATGCGGCGTGGCTGCCACGCCTCATCGGACGCCTCGTCCGATTCGTCCATCCCCTCGTCGTATTCGTAGTCGTATTCGTAGTCGATGGCTTCATCAACCGACATGGCGTGCGGTCCTTTCAGTGCAATTTCTCTGGGTTCTATTGCTGCGCAAATGGTTTCGGCGAGGATTGGGCTGTGGTCGTGTCGATCCGCGGTCGATCCGAGATGGCACGTGGAAATCGCCGTCGCACAGCGGGTTCGATGAATTCCGCGAACAGCGTCGGGTCCGGGAACCTCCCGCCGGGCCTGCCCCGGCCGCGGCACCGCGGGCAGTCGGCCGCGTCACCCCAGCACCGTGGGCACGCGCCGAGCGCGTCCGCGAGGGCACGGTTGCGTCGCCGCAACACCTCGACCTCGTCGTACAGGCGCTCCAGTACATCGGCGACCACGGGGTCCGACTGCTCGACAACCTGCGGTTCGGACAGCTGCGCCTGCTCCATGGCCTGGCGTTGCCGCAACGCCGAGATGACTTGCGCGGCAACCGGATCGTCACCGACAGCCTGCTGCACCAGCTCCGGCAAATTCAGCCCGGCTCCGGCATCGGCGTCACCCGACAACCGTGCCAACAGGATTCGCTGCAACTCGTCCTGATCTATTGTCACGAGAACTCCGGAAGAATGTTGAACGGATCTGGTAATCAGTAACTTTCGAACGGCGGGTCGGCGTAGAACGCGGCCTCCGCCTCGTCGTAGACCTCATCGAGCCACGACTCGTCGACGTCGTCGGTGTACGAGCCGTTCACCTCGACCGGAAGCAGTTGGGCGTACAGGAGTTCGGCGCGCACTTCCGGGCTGGCGCGGTCGAACGCTGCACCGACGTAATCCTCGCCTTCATAGGGAGCGATCGTCTCGGATTCGACCGATGCCCTATTCGCCAGCAAACTCAACAGATTCGTGATCGCCGCGACCGGCACCGAGGTCCCGGCCGCGGTGGGCAGCGTCGGCGAACCGATGTTGCCGAGCAGCATCGACCCCAGCGCCTGCTGTGTCGTCGGACTGCCGAGGGCGCCCAGCAATTGAATCAATGCCGGCAGCGACGCATCGGTAGGCCGAGGCGCCCGCCTCCGCCGCGCCGGGCGAGGTCGTGCGCTCACGGGCGCGGCCGACGCCGGGGCCGCCCCTCCGGAGAGCGCGCTCGTCGCGCCACCGAGTAGTGCACCGCCCAACATGCCCCACGGGCCCAGCGACGCGCCCGCCGCCGCGCCGGAAACAGCGCCGCCCGCCGCTTTCGCCACGACCGGTGCGACAGCCTTCGCCGCACTACTGAGCGCGCCGCCGACATCGTCCAAAAACCTTCGACATCCTCGAGTTCGACCTCGGGACCGAATCGACCGCGCACCACCGCTTCGGCTTGCGTGCGAGGGAGATGGCGGTACTCGGGCGCCAGCGCACGCGTCAATCTGGGACAGGTCTGCTGCCAATCTGTCATCGAAACCCCCGGTGAAGAAACGCCGGCGACCTATGTCGCCTGACCACGCCTGCCGTGGGTCATCGCGTCCAGGTTCGAGCACACCATGAGTCAGGACACGGTCGCTATCGGCAAAAATGCGTATTCCGATACGTTCACCGCAACCCCGCGCGAATACTTGTTCGTGGGGTATTTATCCGATTCAGATCTGCGTCGCTTCGCGTTGTTCACGACCACACTGGAGCAGATCACTCGTCCAGACTCCGAGCTCGATGAGCTGCACGTTCTCGTCCTCGAAGCGATGCGGGCGTTGCTGCCTTGCGACGTACTCAGTTACAACAAGATCGTCACCGGCGGTCCGAACACGATCCTGATCCAGCCGGATGATGTGATGGGACCGGTAGAGCAGGAGATATTCGAAGCCCTCTTACCGACCCATCCGATCATCAACCACATTCGCGCCACCGGTGACACCACGGCAATTCGCTTCAGCGATGTCATCCGCTCCGCCGAACTCGCCCGCAACCCGCTTTACACCGAGTTCTTCTGCAGGCTCGGTTTGCACTACCAGTTGGCTTTCAGTACCGATTTCGGCGACGGAATCGTTGTCGGGATAGCCGCGAACCGATGCGGCTCGGACTTCTCCGACACCGACCGCGTGCTGGCCGATCTCGCCCGCGGCCAACTAGTGCACGTGCACCGCGCGGCCGACCTGCGGGCAAAACTCGAGGCTGTCCCGGACAACTCGCACAGTCGGGCTCGCCTCGGCCTCACCCCTCGCGAGCATCAGGTGCTGGAACTCGTGGCCGATGGCTGCACCAACATGACGATCGCTCGACGGCTCGACATTTCCCGCCGTACCGTCGATAAGCACCTGGACCACATCCGCGCAAAACTCGCGGTGCCCAACCGGACAGCCGCCGCCCTTGCCGCCTTCCCCACTCGGATACGGGAATCGGAGTAGGTAACAGAACACTTACGCGCGGCGGTTCGACTCAGTGGCACGGCGGTTGGTAGGGCAATCCGGGCAGGGTCTGCTCCCAGGTGCTCGTGTCGAGCACCATTCGAGTGACGGAGCAGATCCGTTGGATCTCGTGGTCGACCTCCAGGTCCCAGACGAGTAGACCCTCGTCATAGCCGCTGACCGCCAAATAGTCACCCGTCGAGTCGAATTCCACCTGCCTTCTCGGTCCGATCGATCGGACACCCGACAGCACAATCGCCGACGGATGTGTGCGATCGGAAAAGTCCCACAATCGGACCTCCCCGTCGAAGGAGCCCGATGCCAGCCGCTTCCCGTCGGGGCTGAAATCGAGTGAGTCGATTGCGGAGTTGTATCCGGTGAGCTGATCGCCGACGGCGACCGGCTCGGCATGTTGGCTGACATCCCATATCCGGGCGGTTTTGTCCGCGCCCGCGGAGATCAATGTCTGCCCATCGGGGCTCAGCGCGAGGCTTTCGATCGAACCGGTGCCTGCCTGCAGGGTGTCGCCTATTTGGCGGGGTCGGCCGGGCTCCGACATATCCCACATCTTCACCGCACCGATGCTGTCCGCGGTGTAGAGCATCCTGCCGTCGGGACAGAATCGCATACTGGTGATCCAGCCCGACGACACCTGGCGGGGAGCTCCCACCGGTACTGGGGCCCTGGGATCGGCGATATTCCAGACTTGGATCGAATGCTCGTCGTGGCTGGTGACCAGCAGCGGCGATTTCGGACTGAATACCGCCTTGGAATCGAAATGACTGAACAGCGGAATCGTGCTGATCAACTGTAGCTTCGTCGGATCGGATATATCGTACAACCGGAATTCGAACGGGCTCTGGTTGAGGACGACGAACATCCGACCGCGCGGATCGACTGCGCTGTCTATTATTCGGGTGCCCGTGTGAAATTCGCCCAGCCGGCGCGTCGCGTGTGGGTCGTGGATATCCCAGGTCTGCACCTTTCCCTTACCCGATGTGGTGACCAGAACCTTGGTCTGCGGATCGAATGTCGAGGTGTCGACCGCACCGGCCGGACTGAACGGAGCTCCGGGCAACGACCACAAACGGACAACCCCGTCCTGACTACCGGTGGCGACCGTCCGCTGATCCGGACTGATCGCGACGGCGAAGACGCCGCCCCGCCGGCCCGCCAAGGGGCTTCCTATTATTTGGACACGCGCATCCGCGACATTCCACAATTTCGCGGTGCCGTCGGTGCCAGCGGTAACCAGGGTTTTCCCGCCCGGGCCGAAGGCCAATGACCATATTTTCCCATTGTGCGCCACCAATGGCGCCAGGTTCGGACGGGGCGCCGCGGGATCGGTCATATCCCATATCGCCACGACCCCGTCATCGCTACCCGCCGCCAGTTTTCGGCCGTCCGCGCTGAAGGCGACGGAGTGCGGTATCGCGGTGAATCCACCGAGTGGCGGACCTGTCGGCACCGGATCGGCCGGATCGGTGACATTCCACAATTGCACCGTCCGATCGTCGCTGGCGGTCGCCAACACCCGGCCGTCCGGGCTGAAGGCCACCGATCGGACCGAGCCGTCTTGTTTGGAGATCCGGTGCACCAGGGCCGGACGGGCCGGATCGGCGATATTCCACAGCGCCACCGTGTGGTCGTCGTTGGCGGCCGCGAGCGTACGACCGTCCGGGCTGAAAACCACGTTATATATCGCGCCGTTGCCGCCGGACATCGGGTCGGCCAATAATTGCGGCCGCGTCGGATCGTCCACATTCCACAACCGGACCAGGTGATCCTCCCCGCCGATGGCGAGTATCCTGCCGTCCGGGCTGAATTGCGCCGCGGATGCGAAACCTCGAATTCCGGTGATGGGACCGCAAGTCGGTGCGGGATTTCGTGGATCCCGGGTATTCCACAGATGGACGGTGCCATTTCCATAGGCCGCCGCCAGCAGTCCGCGCGAGGAGAACGCGGTATTCAGAACCGGACTGTCGGGGCCGCGGAGGGGGGTCGCGAGGGCCGCGGTTTGCGTGCTCAGCAGCCGCGCCGTGACGTCCGGATCGCCGGGTCGGAGCCGGTACGCGACCAGATTCAGCTGAGCCGACAGCGACGGATCGACATCCTGCAGACTGTCCGCCTTGGCCAGCACCTCCTGGAAAATGGCCTCGGCGCGCTGAATTTCCGCGGTCCGGCTCCTGTCGAAGAAACCTACGGTCACCACCAGCAGGAAAACTCCGAGTATCGCCATCAGCGATTTGGTGACCCTCGCCCGGCGCTCCGCTTTGACCCGCTCCGCGCGGGATGCCCGCAGGAACTTCTTGCCGGTGTCGGACACCAGGCAGTCGGAATGCTCCTGCGCCGATTCGAGCCGGACGCCACGGTAGAGCAACGACTCGTCGTGATTTGTCGCGACCCACTGCGCCGCATCGGTTTCCAGCTGCCGCCGGACCAGATATCCGGCCCGGTCCTCGTCGATCCACTGCCGCAGCCGCGGCCAGGCGTCCAATACGATCTCATGGGCCAGGCACACCGAATCGCCGTCGATGGTGATCAACCGCGCTCCGGTCAGCGTTTCCAGGACGGCCTCCGCCACGGCGACATTTTCGACGGAATTCAACAATTCCGCGCGGGCGACGATCCGCCGGGTATCGCGGGAACTGCGCCCGATCGTCACCAGGCTCAGCAGGATTTGTTTGGCGATTCCCTGCTGCGATTCGGTCAAGATATCCCAGGCATTTTCGGCCGTCGTCGCCACCGAGCCCATCACACCGCCGGAGCGGCGATATCCGTCCACGGTCAGCCGCTTGCCCTCGCGCTTCTGCCAAACCGCCTCCATGACATGCGATAACAGCGGTAATGTGCCCGCGCCTGCGACCGTGCCGGACCGATGTGCGCCGATTCCGCAGAGCTCGGTGATCACCAATTCCTGCAGACCGGGTTCGAGTACCAGCCCGGCCAGTTCCGCCGGGCCGGCGATCGCATCGCGCAGCTCGTCCAGTCGCATCGAATCGAGCACATAGCTGTGCCGGTTCAGCGCGCCCGCCAGCATCGGGTAGTCGAGGCAGCGCGCATAGAAATCGGCCCGGACCGCGATGATCGCGATGGATGCGTGGTCCGGCCGTCGGACCACGGCGCGTTCGAGGGCGGCGAGAAAGGCGTCGCGCTCATCGTCGTCGTCGCATGCGGTGAAAAGCTCTTCGAACTGATCCACGATCAGCAGTCGCTGCCGATCCGGCGCCCATTCGTCCAATTCCGCCGAGGCCGAATCCTCGCACACCGGTGGGGCCGATTCGTCGTCGCGGCCGAGCGCCGTTCGCAACGCGGCCAACGGTTTTCCGCCCGGCCGCATGGTCGCTATCGCCCATTCGTTCGCGGATTCGGCGATGGCCGGGATCAGACCCGCCGCCAATAGCGATGATTTTCCCGCACCCGACGCACCCACCAGCACGATGAGCCCGGAGCGGTCCGCACCGAGGACGATTTCCGCCACCAGCCCGAGCAACGCCTCCGTCGCACGTTTGCGGCCGAAATACAATTCGGCATCCTCGCGCCGATACGATTGCAGACCCAGATACGGTGTGGCCACACTGTTCTTGACCGGCTTCGGGGCCACCGCATTCGAATCGAGCCACAGGTCGCGCCACTGCCGCATATCGAGCAGCGACTGTTCCGCCGTGTACCCCTGCCTTCTGGCCATATTGATCAATGTGGCCAGCACCGGTGCGAGCGATTCGAATCGAGCGGGCACGTTCCGGCCTGCCGCCCAGTCGCTGATCCGCTGCGACGACAGCGTGATCGCCCGGCCCTTGTTGTTCTGTTTATTGCTGGTTTGCTCTACCAGCGCATTGGCCATTATGGCCACGCGCCTCATCGAAGGATCGCCCGCCGCCGAGAACAGCTCAGTGAATTTCTGTGCGAAAAGCTTTCTCGGCGATGCCTCCCTTAACCCGTCCAATGCAAAATGCCCCCATATCGAGCCGATTTGCCCCCGGCTCGCCGAACCGTGAAACTACGTCAGCGCGAGAACAACACTGGTCTCGACATTCGGTCGAACTGGTCGGTCGGTACCGATAGTAGCAGCCACCTCCGATCCGCGTGCGCCGAAAACGTCTCGTATTGTCCAGGGCCCCTTGGCATTTGGGTTCGGTATCCCGGACGCGTCCGGTCCAGGTTCTGGAACGGGTGGATGGACGGCAGCGGATGGAATGTCAAACCAGGAGTAGTACTTCCGAAGGATACGGCCCCGCGACCGACGTCGGGATAGTCGGGTGCATGACCGATTCGATCGCCACTGCGGGACCGAACACCACCGACAACCAACCGACCCGGCCGACCGCGCGACGGGTGGTGGCGCTCGACGTGCTGCGCGGCATCGCGATTCTCGGCACCCTCGGCACCAACATCTGGATCGTCACCCATCGAGAAGGGATGCTGGGCTACATCCACGAGCTGCAGCAGCCCGCACACGGCTGGCTGTGGCTCGAGCGGGTGCTGCAGCAATCCGTGCAGGGCAAATACCTCGGCCTGCTCACCATCATGTTCGGCATCGGGCTGGCCATCCAGCAGCGCTCCGCACAGCGTGCCGGACGGCGCTGGCCCGGGAGCTACCCGTGGCGCGCCATCCTGCTGCTCCTCGACGGCCTGCTCAACTTCCTGTTCGTCGCCGAATACGACGTGCTGATGGGCTATGCGGTGACCGGCCTGATCGTCTCCTTCATCCTCGCGACGAGTGAACGCGCACAACGGCGTTGGCTGATCACCGCGGCGGCCGTCCACTTCGCGCTGCTGACCGTGATGGCGCTCGGGATGATCTTCGCCCTCAACCTGGACTCCGGGGGCCACAAGCCGCTGGATCCGAATCCCTATGCGACCGGTTCGTTCTGGGATCTCGTCGTATTCCGGGTGCAGCACATCGATTCGTTCCGGTTCGAACCGATATTCATCTCCGCGATGTCGCTCGCGCTGTTCCTGACCGGCGCGCTGCTGTACCGTGCGGGCGTCTTCCTGCCCGAGGGCGCACGGCTGCGTAAGCGGCTGATGATCATCGGTTTCGGCATCGCCACACCGATCGACCTGCTCATCGGCATACTCGGCAGCGGCGATATGTTCGTCTTCTGCCGCTACGGCACCGCGGCATTCGTCTCGTTCGGCATCCTCGCGCTGGTAGCGGAGTTCTATGTGCGGCGTCCCCGGCTCGGGTTCGCCGGCCGCAGGCTCACCGAGATCGGGCGGACCGCGTTGAGCTGCTACATCCTACAGAACCTGATCGCATCGTTCCTGTGCTACGGCTGGGGACTCGGCCTCGCCAAGGACGTATCGGACGATGCCCGCGTGCCGTTCACGGTCGGCATCTTCCTGCTGGTCGCGCTGATAATCGCCACCTCCGCGCACTTCTGGCTGCGCCGGTTCGAGCGCGGTCCGGTCGAATGGTTGTGGAACCGCAGCTATCGCGCCCTGGCTCGCGAGCAGTAGCACCGGCCCGGTAGTAGACAGACAACCCGGCGGCCATGGGGTCGCCGGGTTTTGTCGTGTCGCGCCCGGCCATTTCCATTCCTTGGGGCCAGTAGGGGTTGAAGCACTCCCCGCACCACCGAAAAATCGAAATCGACTCGTCCGCAATTCGCGAAATACCGGAAGGCAGCAGCATGGAATCTGCGACCAAAGCCCAGGCCCGTGCCGAACTGGACGAGTTCATTCAAAGTAAGCCGTTCAGCTGTCTCGGCGCACGAGCGGCGCTCAAGCGCGACACGATAACGCACGGGCATTATCGGGAACTCGGCGACGCGGAATCGGCCCGGGAACACCACCGCGATCTCGCAGAATACGCGCGCGGGCTGCCCGGCACGCTGTCCGACAAGAGCTTCAAGACATTCGTGGCGACCTTCGACGCACCCGGTCTGCTGGACGAACCGGAGTTCGAGCGACTGCTATGGCAGCATCTGCAGCTCGTCCACGATATCGATATCCAGGAACACACCCCGGACACGCGATTCTCCAGCGATCCCGCCGAGGCCACCTTCGGATTCCCGACGGCCGGGCACGCATTTTTCGTCGTCGGCCTGCATCCGGGTTCGTCGCGGGCCAGCAGGCGTTTCACCAGAATCGCGGCCGCGTTCAATTCGAATGTTCAGTTCGTCCTGATGGGCGAAACATTCGACCGTATGCAGGAGAAGATCCGGGGCCGGGAAGTGACCAACAACGGTTCGGTCAACCCGAGCTTCACCACCTACGAGTACACGCAACCCGCACGGCATTTCTCGGGTCGGTTCACCGAACAGGACTGGAAATGCCCGTTCGAGCCGCGCGGCTGATCCGGCCGGGCCGGCGGGCTCAGGCTCGCTCCGCGTCCCCGGCCTCTTCGGCCTCCTCGGCGAGCAGCTGCGACACGCTCCGGTCCCGCAGCGGGACCTCTTTCATGCGCAGTGCCAGCGCACAGGTCAGCACCATGACGCCCGCGCCGAGCAGGAATACCAGATTGATGGACGAGGCGAAGCCCTCGCGGAACGGCCTGGCCAGCGCCTGATCCATGGTGTCGAGGAACGACGAATCCGACGGGATCCGCTGCGCGCCGTTCAGGAAGTCGAAAAGCGGTGCGTTGCGCGGCATCTCGGCCACCGCCGGATCGTGTGTCGCGGCGGCGAAGTCCTGTTCGGTGGTGGCCCGCCGCAGTGCGGACGCGATACTGCCGCGCAATGTCCCGAACATCAGCGACAGGAACAGCGCCACACCGAGGGCGCTGGCCATCTGCCTGATGAAGGTCAGTGAGGCGGTGGCCGCACTGGTGTCCCGGGCGGGCACGGCGTTCTGCGCGGCCATGGTGATCGCCTGGGTACAGCTGCCGACGCCGATGCCGAACAGCACGACGAGCAGAACCGGCACCCACATCGGCGTGTCGACGCCGACGAAACCGAAGCCGACCATGCCGACCGTGGTGACCGCGGCGCCGACCACCGGCAGCATCTTGTAGCGCCCGCGGCGCGAGATGATCGCCCCGGAGGCGATCGTGGCGATTATGACGCCCAGCATCATCGGCAGCATGATCAGGCCGGACAGGATCGGCCTGGCCCCGCGCACCAGCTGAAGATAAAGCGGCACAAGGGATATCGCGCCGAACATGCCGACGCCGACCGTCGCGGCGATCAGGACCGACATCCGATAGGTCTGCACCCGGAACAGGCGCAGCGGGATCAGCGCCGCATCACCGGCCCGCCGCTGCACCACGAGGAATACCGACAATCCGAGCAGACCGATCACCAGGCAGGCCACGAAAAGCGGTGAGCCCCAACCCCAATCGCGTCCGCTCTCGAACAACATCAGTATCGGCGCGACGGCGACCAGGATCGTCACGCCACCCCAGTAGTCGACCTTGGTGGTCTGACGGTAGTGCTTTACGTTGAGCGCCTTGACGATCACGGCCAGCGCGACGAGTCCGATCGGCAGGTTGACCAGGAAGATCCAGCGCCAGCCCGCGATGCCCAGAAAGCTGGAGGCCCCGGCGAACAGACCGCCGACGGCCGGGCCGAGCACGCTCGCCGATACCCACACCGCCAGGAAATAGCCCTGGTACCGCGCGCGATCCCGCGGCGCCATGATGTCCGCGCTGATCGTGTACGGCAGGGTGACCAGTCCGCCCGCGCCGAGGCCCTGGATCGCCCTGAAGGCCGCGAGCTGATACATCGACTGAGCGAAAGCGCAGGTCAGCGAGCCGACCAGGAATAGGACGATCGCGATCAGGTAGAGCGGTTTGCGGCCGTAGATATCGGCGAGCCTGCCGTAGATCGGCCCCGATACGGTTTCGGTGACCAGGAAGGCGGTGGTCGCCCAGGCCAGCAGGTCGAGTCCGCCCAGGCCGTCGGCGATCGTCTTGAGCGAGGTGCTCATCACGGTCACGTCCAGCGCGGACAGGAATATCCCGGCCATGAGTCCCGGCAGCACCGCGAGTACGAGTCGGTGGTTGCGCGCGTCATCCGCCCGCGGTTCCGAGATGCTCATGGACAGCCTTTTCTGGATGATCAGCAGGGTCGCGCGGTGCGGGAAAGTGTGGACAGCTCGGCGGCCACCAAGTCGATGACCTGCGCCGCCGCCCCGTTCAGATAGAAGTGGCCACCTGGAAAGGTGTGCAGGTCGAATTCGCCCGTGGTGTGTTCCCGCCAGGCACGGGCATCTTCGATATCGACCCGGGGATCGCTGGTACCGACCAGCGCGTGAATCGGGACGGACAGCGGCGGCCGCGGTTGGTAGCGATACCGCTCGATGGCCCGGTAGTCGGCGCGGATGGCGGGCAGCATGGCGCGCAGCAGTTCGTCGTCGTCGAGCAGTTGCCGGTCGGTGCCGCTGAGCGCGCGGATCTCGGCCAGCAGGCCGTCGTCGTCGCGCAGGTGGACGGTCTCCGCCCGGTGCCGCGACGGCGCCCGCCGCCCGGAAACGAACAGCATCGGCGGCGGCGCGCCCGCGTGCTGGAATCGCTGCGCGATCTCGAAGCCCAGCGTCGCCCCCATGCTGTGCCCGAATATCGCCAGCGGCCGGTCCGCCGCCCACGGCCGTAACCGTTCGGCGACGAGATCGGCCAATTCGGCTATGTCTTCGATGCAGGCTTCTTTCCGCCGATCCTGGCGACCCGGATATTGCACCGCCAACACCTCGACCGCCGGCCCCAATGCCTTGGACATCGGGAAATAGAAACTCGCCGAGCCACCGGCATGCGGCAGACAGGCGAGCCGCACCTCGGCGGCGGGCGCCGGATGATACCGGCGCACCCACGAATCAACGGTCGGCTCATCCCGCATTATCCGGCTCCATCACACCACCTACTCCGCGAACTTGGTACGGCCACACCATTTGAACACGGGTAATGAACCGATTTCGTGCGCGGCGAATTCGCCACTGTTCACGAAATGCTCGTACCCACCGCCGAACTGGACTTTGATCTTGTCCGTCGGATCTTCGACCTCTCGGATTCGCTCCCGGTCGGGGAATTTCGCAGGTCCGCCTACCAACATGACTTTTGTGGGTTGCATAGTCTCCCACCCCTTCTGTGACATCGCGCCATATTCCGCGCTCTCACAGTATTGTCCCATAATTCTCGATTTACGCGACGGTAAACGATGAAAATTCCGGATAGAATTACATCGCGCGCGAGACATTATGCTCACCTCGAGTGGACGGGTCGAGCGAAAAGGTTGACGAGTTCACGTTTGAGCACCTTCCCGCTCGGGCCCATCGGAAAAGCGTCGACGAATTTCACCAGGCGCGGATATTTGTGACCGGCCAGCCGGGCCCGGCTCCACGACACGATCTGCTCGGCCAGTTCCTCATCAGGCAGCCGGCCGCGCGCGCAGCACACCACGGCGCAGACCTCCTCGCCGAGCCGGTCGTCGGGGACGCCGATCACCGCGACCTGCCCCACCGCGGGATGGCGGACCAGCACCTCTTCGACCTCGCGCGGATAGACGTTGTATCCGCCGCGCACCAGCATGTCCTTCTTGCGATCGACGATCGACAGATAACCGTCGGCATCCTTGACGCCGAGGTCACCCGAGCGGAACCAACCGTCGACCAGCACCTCGGCGGTCGCGGACGGACGATTCAGATAACCGGCCATGATGTTGTGACCGCGGATCACGATCTCGCCCACCACCCCGGCCGGCACCAGCTCGATCCGGTCGGCCACCTCGGCCTCGGCGATTTCCACCTGCACACCCCAGATCGGCCGACCGACGGTACCGGGTTTCACCGGCCAGGACCGCTGGTTGTACGCGACCACCGGCGATGCCTCGGTGAGGCCGTAACCCTCATAGACGGGACAGCCGAAGGTTTGCTGGAACGCGTCCAATACGGCCACCGGAAGTGCGGCGCCGCCGGAGAAGGCGCGGTCGAGCCGGGGCACCGGCACACCGGTCGTCACCGCCTCGAGCAGGGTGTAGTACATCGTCGGCACGCCCATGAAGACCGTGCACCGCTCGGTGACCATGAGCTCCAACGCGGGCCCCGCCTCGAATTTCGGCATCAGCACCATGGTCGCGCCGGCCCGGAAACAGGTGTTCATGCCGCAGATCTGGCCGAACGTGTGGAACAGCGGCAGGCAGCCGAGCAGCACATCGTCCTCGTCGAAATCGAATGGCGCGAGCATGGTGGTGCTGACGTTCATCACCACATTGAGCTGGGTGATCATCGCGCCCTTCGGCCGCCCGGTGGTGCCCGAGGTGTACAGCACGAGCGCCAGATCGTCCGGGCGGCGCGGTAGGTAGTCCGGTATGGGTCGCGCGTCGCGGGCGAGTACGTCCAGCCGCGGGTGGCCGGTGTCCGCGGATTCGCCCGTGGTCAACAGCTCGACCCCGGCGAGCCGCGCGCCTGTCGACCCGGCGTCGAGCATCGCCGCATCGCAGATCAGGAGTCGGACCGCCGCGTCGCGGAGCACGTACTCGATATCGTCGCCGCTGGACAGCCCGTGCACCGGTACCAGCACCGCCCCGGCGGCCAACGCCCCGAAGTAGATCATCGGGAACCGCGGCGAATTCGGCAGCAGCAACGCGACCCGGTCACCCGGTTGGATACCGCGGTCCCGCAACGCCGCGGCATACCGGCGCGCCTGGTCCCAGAGCTCACCGTAGGTGACCCGGGCGCCCTCGAAGATCACCGCGGGGTGATCGGGGCGCCGGGCGGCCGAATCGGCGAGTATGGCAGCGACCGAAATGAACATGGTGACGGCCTAGTCGTGCAGCCGGGTCAGGTCCAGATCCCGCCACGCCTGGTCTAGCGCCTCGACCATCTTCCGCACATCGTTCGACATGTGCACCGCCGACGGTGCGATGCGCAGGATCTCCTCGCCGACCCGCACGCTGGGCGCGTTGATCGCCTGGATGTAGATGCCGTGCTGCTCGAGCAGGATCTGGGACAGCTTGCGGCACTTCTCGTCGTCACCGACCAGCACCGAGACGATATGCGACTGATCGGACAGATACGGGATACCGCATTCGGTGAGCAGGCCGTGCAGCAGCCGTGCGTTGGCGGCCAGCGCGGTGCGCTCGGTATCCGACGACCGCAGGTGCCGCACGGCGGCCAGACCCGCCGCGGCGACCGCCGGCGGCAGCGCCGTCGTGAAGATGAACGGCCGCGAGTGCGTGCGGATCGAACCGATCAGATCGGACGGACCCGCGACATAGCCGCCCACCGTGCCGAAACCCTTGGCCAGGGTGCCCATCACCATGGTGAACCGGTCGGCGATGCCTTCCCGCGCGGCGATTCCGGCGCCCTCGGGGCCGTACATCCCGACCGCGTGCACCTCATCGATGTAGGTGATGGCGTTGTACCGATCGGCGAGGTCGGCCAGCTCGGCGAGCGGCGCGACATCGCCGTTCATCGAGTAGACGGATTCGAAGACGATCAGCTTGGGCCGATCGGCCGGCGCCGCGGCGAGCAGCTCGGCCAGGTGCCGCGCGTCGTTGTGCCGGAAGACGCGCTTCTCGGCGCCGCTGTGCCGGAGGCCGTCGATGATGGACGCGTGGTTCTTCTCGTCGGAGAAGACGATGCCGTTGTCCAGCCGCCCGGCCAGCACGGTGAGCGCACCGTCGTTGGCGGTGTATCCGGAGGTGAACAGCAGCGCCTCTTCCTTGCCGTGCAGTTCGGCGAGTTCCTGTTCCAGCAGCACGTGATTGCGGTTGGTTCCGGCGATATTGCGCGAGCCGCCCGCACCGGCGCCGAATTCGTCGACCGCATGCTTCATCGCCGCGAGTACGGCCGGGTTCTGTCCCATCGCGAGATAATCATTGCTACACCACACGCTGACTTCGCCGAGATGGCCGTACCGACCGTAGGTATTGGCCGCCGGAAAACGACCGGCGCGACGACCGATCTCCAAGAACTCCCGCTCCCGGATTTCGGAATCAAGGGGATTGCGTGTCAACAATTCCGTGTTCTCGGTCATTCGAATAAACTCGCTCTCTGCGTTGGCGGCGGCCTTCGCGACCGACAATCCGCCGGGGATTTGATCACACCCAAATCGTTGAATAAACGTATGAAGCCGCGAAGCGGACCGACAACCCCTAGCCGCCCCTAACGAGCGCAAATGTGCCGCATCGCACGTGGTGGGAGGACATCCAACCGCCGGTCATCAACCCGTGGTTGTAATCAGGAGGGAAATCTTTGTCAACCCGTGGTTGTAGCGGGTAGGGGAAATTCATTTTCCGCTCGAGTCGTGATAATCATCCATGGATGAGTCCATCGACCGATGTTCCCCCTCGCTATCGCGAAGTACCGTCGATAGACCGTTTGATCACCGACGATGTGTTCCATTCCGAGGAGCAGAGAACGCAATGCGTATCCTCACGTTGTCCCGGGAATGCACCCTCGACGATGAAGGACATGGCACGCCCGCGCACGCGCTGGCAACGGAGTTGCGCAGGCTGGGGCACGAAGTCGCCGTGCTGCAGGGCGATGCGGCCTCCGCCGCCCCGGACGCGCAGCCGGCGGGCGCCTTCTTCACGGGCCGGTGGCTGCCCGATCTGGTGCACGCGCTGGATATGCGGATCGGCCCGGCGGCCGCGCGGCTCGCGGACGCGGCCGGTGTCCCGCTGGTGGTCAGCGTGCCCGCGGCAGACGAGCACACCGGATCATTCGGCGCCGTCGACCCGATGCGGCGCGCGCTCGCGCACCGCGCCGACCTGCTGATCGCGTGCTCGTCTGCCGAGCGGCAGGAAATCGCCGCGGCCTATCGGCTGGATCCGGCCGCGATCGAGGTCCTCCCCGACGGCGTCGACGTGCGGGTCTGGCACAAGATGCCGGTCGCGTCCGAATGGGCCCGGCAGCTGTACAACCCGGACAATTCCCCGCTGCTGCTCACCTTCGACACGCTGGAGCAGACGACCGGCGTCCAGGATCTCCTATCGGCACTGCCGCTGATCCGCAACGCGCATCCGGGCACCCGGCTGGTGGTGGCGGGCGACGGCAGTTACCGGGGAATACTGTCCGAACAGGTGCGGCGGAGCGGTCTCGCGGCGGTGACAACCTTCGTCGGCGACCTGAACCTGCCCGACCTGCGGGCCGCTATCGGCGCCGCGGACGTCATCGTGCTGCCCCGATCGCCCGACCCGGCCGGATCGGCGGCGCTGTGGGCGGCCGCGGTCGGCACGCCGCTGGTCGCGGCGCGCTCCGGTGTGCTGGCCGAGGTGGTCGTCGACGGCCGCACCGGGCGGCTGTTCGGGCCGGGCAGCGTCGCCGAACTGTCCGCTGCGGTGTGTGCGGAACTCGACGATCCGGCGCTGGCGGAGGAACACGCCAAGGCGGCCAGAGCCAGGCTGGACGCCGAATTCAGCTGGCGCGCGGTCGCCGAACGCGCGGCCGGGTTGTATAGCGCCACGGTGCGCCGGAACCATAAGGGACGGTAGGGGTATCCACGGCACCGGCCCGGTAAGTAGCGTCGGGAGTGAACCGCTGGGTCCACGCCGATGATGGGCAAGACAATGACGGGCAAATCCGCATTCATTTTTCCGGGCAAGGGAATTGTCCCTTACCGGGATATCCGGAAATTCCTGCTGCTCGATCCGATGGCTCGGCGCAGACTCGCCATTGCCGACGAGGTGGTCGGCTATCGGGTATTGAACCGGTACAGCGAGGACGACGACCACTCCGAGGCCGCGCAAGTGGCATTCATGGTCGCCTGCGTCGCGCTCGCCGACTGGATCTCGGAAACGTCCGGTATCGATCCGGTGACATGTGTCGGGCCGAGTTTCGGACAGCGGGCATTGACCGCATATGCCGAAATTCTGCCGTTTCCGGAAGCGGTGCGGCTCACGGCCGAATTGGCCCGGGCCGAGCAGGATTATTTCGCGAAGTCGTATACCGACGCGGTCACCCATTGTTTCGTCCGCGTTCCCGAGGACGGCTGGCGGCAGGCGCTCGCCGAGCTGACGGCGGCCGGGAAGTGGTCCGAGCTCTCGGCCATCGTGGACGAGGGGTTCTATTTCATATCGGTGCGTGAGCCGGATCTGCCCTGGCTGGTGGACCGGGTGCGCGCCGCGGGCGGGTATTCGATGGGCACGATGCGCCCGGCCGTACACGCCAGATCCTTTACCGAACTGCGGCACCGCATGAGCGCCGTGCTGGCCGATTTCGAGCTGTCCGCACCGCGACTGCCGGTGCTCGCCGACCAGGACGGCGCGACGGTGGAGACCACGGCGGCCGCGTACACCATGCTGCTGGACGGTTTCGACCAACCCATCAACTGGCCGAAGGTGGTCGGCGCGTTGGCCGAGCAGGATGTGCGCAGCCTGTATTTTCTGGGGCCGGACAAGCTTTTCCACCGGGTCGACTGTGTGCGCAGGGCGTTCGACGTCACGCATATCGACGTCACGACGCCACTGCGACCGCAGGCCTAGGGCGTCCGGTACCCAACTACCACGTCTCATCGAAGCGCGGTGTGCCGCCGGGGCGGCGTGATACCAGATGCGGTGCCGGGCAGCCGTTTTCGGCGCCCGGCACTGCCGTCGTCTCAGCCGCGGGCGAGCCAGTCCCTGACGAGTTCCGCGGTGCTGTGCGCATGCCTGCCGAGCATGCTGAAGTGGTCGCCGGGCGTGTCCAGCACGCTGTGCGGCAGCGGCCAGCTCGCCCGCTCCGCCATGCCCGGCAGTGATTCGCTCGCCCGCACCAGCAGGGTCGGCGCCTGTATCGCGGTCGGCCGCCAATCGTCGAAGAGCCTGAAGTAGGTGGTCATCGCCATCAGCCGCGCGTCGGTGATCAGGCCGAAGCGGCCGTCCCCGTCGGACATCGCGTCGCCCAGCCTGCCCTCGATACCGGAGAACGAGGCGGCGTTCATCGGATAGGTGTCCAACAGGATCAACGCAGACACCGGGTTGCCGTCGCGCTCCATGCGCGCTGCGAGTTCGTTCGCCACCGGCCCGCCCGAGGAGTGCGCCAGCAGCACCGGCGGTTCTCCGGCGGCCAGTTCCAGCAACGGGCCGATCTGGGCCTCGACCAGCGCGGCAACGCTTTCCGGCAGGGCCTCGTCCGCCTCGAATCCGGGGAGCGTCAGCGACGATACGTTCCGGTGGTCGCGGAACGCGGCGGCGAATCGGGCGTAATCCCGCGGACCGGACATCGCGAGCATGGCTGGCACACAGACCACGCCCGGTCCTTCGTCGCCGCGCGCCATACGGACGATCTCCGGACGCTGCCGCGCCGCGGCCGCGATATCGAACAACGGCCGGAAGCGCGCGGCGGCGGTGATCGACGCGACCAGTTCGGCCACCGCGCCGAGCTCGGCGGCCTTGGCGAACAGCGGGGCGAATGTGCCTGAGGATCCGCGCTCGGCGGGCGCGTCCGCCGAGCCGCCGATGACGCGGTCCAGCTCCGTACCCAGGTGCGCGGCCAGCGCGGCGACGGTCGGATTATCGAATACCGCCGTGCTGCCCAGCCGGACGCCGGTGGCCTGGTACAGCCGGTTGCGCAGATCCAATGCGGCCAGCGAATCGACACCGAGCTCGAATATCACCGTGTCGCGGCCGATCGCACCGTTGTCGGCGTGCCCGAGCACCGCGGCGAGTTGGGTGGTGACCAGGTCGAGCAGTGCCTTGCCACGGTCCGGTGCGGGCAGTGCGGCGAGCCGGGCGCGCACGCCCGCCGGATCGCCCGCGGTCGCGGCGGTCTGCCGCCGGATCAGCCCGCGCAACAGCGGCGGAATCGACGCGTCCGGGTCGGCGCCGAGCACCTTGCGCAGGCGGGCGAGGTCGAGCCGCATCGCCACTGGGATGTCCACACCGCTGTCCAGTGCGGCGTCGAACAGTGCCATGGCCTCCGGGCCGGACAGCGCGATCATGCCCGAGGCCGCGAGCGCACCGACATTCGCGTTCCGGGTCATCTCGCTGGTTTGCGCCCATAAGCCCCATGCGATGGACACGCCCTGCCCGCCCCGGGCGCGGCGAGTGCGGATCAGGCCGTCGACGAATCCGTTCGCGGCGGCATACGCGGACTGTCCCGGATTACCGAAAATCCCTGCCGCCGAAGAGAATGCGATCAGCGGCACCGTGCCCGGCAGCAGCTCGTCCAGGTGCGCCAGGCCATCCACCTTGGCGGCGAGCGTGGTGTCCAAGTGCTCCGCGGTGATGGTTTCCACCGTGCCGTCTCGCAGCGCGGCGGCCGCGTGCACCACCGCCGCGACAGGGTATTCGGACAACAGTTCCGACAATGCGGCACGATCGGCGACGTCGCAGGCGACCGCGTGCACCGTCGCGCCGAGTTCGGTGAGCTCGGCCACCAGAGCATCGGCTCCCTCGGCCCGCGCACCCCGGCGCGAAACGAGCAGCACTCGATGGGCGCCGTACTCGGCTACCAGATGCCGCGCGGTCGCGGCACCGACCACGCCGAACGCACCCGTGACGAGCAGCCAACCGGCCGCCACGGCGCTGCGCAGCGAGACCGGCTCGGCGGACCGGCCGGATACCCTGGCCAATCGAGCGGCGTGCGGGACGCCGTCGCGGAACCAGAGCTGCTCCTCGTCGGTGGTGAGCGCCGCGGACAGGTTGTCGGGCACGCTCTCGCCGATCGTCAGCACCAGGAATCGGCCCGGATGTTCGGCCTGCACCGAACGCAGTAGGGCGCAGGCTGCGGCGGTCACCGGGTCGTCGCCGGTTTCGTCGCGGAAAACCAGCACCAGGCGAGAATTGGCGAGCCGGTCGTCGGACAGCCAGGCGCGGAGGCGGTCGAGCAGCACGCCGAGCACGGCACGCACCGCGCCGGCGGTATCGCAGCACACCAGCACATTGGACGGAATATCTTGCGCGCCAATATCTTCCATGGTGTCAATGGACCGGCCGCCGAGACCGAACAGATCTGCGCCGAGCACAACGAAGTCATCGACGGGCTGTCCGATGCGGACCGGGGTCCAATCGATCCGGAACAGCTGGCCGCGGGTGATCGCCCCGGTGTCCATCGCGCGGAGCGCGAGCCGCTCGACCGAGAGTACGGGGTGGTTGTATTCGTCTGTCGCGGTGATGGATACGGCGTTTTCGCCCGCCGGGCTGATTCGGCAACGCAGGCTGGTCGTCCGAGTCGCGTTCAGCCGCACACCGTTCCAGGCGAATGGTAGATGCGGTTGCGCGGAGTTGGCGGTGAATTCGCCGAAGGCTATGCCGTGCAGGATCGCATCGAGCAGAGCCGGATGAGCGGTGAACCCGCCGGGCTCGATGCCATCGGGTAGTCCGACCTCGACCCAGACCTGGTCGTCGTGCCGCCAGGCGGCTCGCAGACCTTGGAAGACTGGACCGTATTCCAGACCCGCAGCGGCGAAACCGTCATACAAGCCAACGACATCCACCGTCTCGGCTCCCGATGGCGGCCACTCCAATGCAGCGTCGACTCCATCCATCGCGCCGTTTCCGGTGATGTCGGTCGCAGTGGTCAAGGTGCCGGTGGCATGGGTGGTCCAATCACCGTCGTCACCGGCGGGGCGGGTGTGTATCGCCACCACGGCCGAGTCGGCTTCGATCAAACCGGCCTCGGCCGTGGCGGATTCGGCTGGGTCCTGGCCGATGACCACCCGGACGTCCAACGGCGCGTCGGTGGGGACGATCACGGGAAGCTGTAACATCAACTCCGACAACACATTCCATCCCAGCTGCCGGGCCGCGGTCATTACCCATTCGAGCAGTCCGGTGCCGGGGATCACTGCCGATCCGGCCACGGTGTGGTCTGACCACCAGGGCTGTCTGGTCAGGTTCAGCTGACCGGTCAACACCGTAATCGGAAGTGTGCCGGGCACTTCCACTACGGCACCCAATACCGGATGGGTCAACATCTGCTGACCGACCTGACGAACATCGCCGCCGGTATTTCCGCGCTGCACCCAGTAGCGGCGGCGGTCGAAGGCGTAGGTGGGCAGGATGTGTGCTGGGATCGGTTCGACCTTGGGGATCAGCGTGTCCCATCGGACCGGGAGGCCGTGTGTCCATGCCTGTGCTGCCGATCGCATGAAGCCAGCGGTGCTGGGTTGGTCGCGACGGAGGGTTTCGATTGCCACACCGGCGATTTGCTCGGCCTCGAAGGTGTCGATGATCGCGGTGGTCAGTACCGGATGCGGGGTGATCTCCATGAAACGCGTGAAACCCTGGCTCACCAGAGAGTGAACAGCGTCGTGGAAGCGCACGGTGGATCGGAGATTGTCCACCCAATAGGCGGCATCCAGCTTCGCACCGGTCACCCAATCATCGGTAACCGTCGACCACATCGGGATTTCGCCCTCGCCAGCGGTAATCCCGGCAAGATCTGTGAGTAGCCGGTCCCGGATCGTATCGACCTGCGGAGAATGCGAGGCATAGTCGACCGGGAGCCAGCGAGCCCGCAGGCCTTCGGCCTCAGCCGCAATCACCAACTCCGCCAACGCATCCCGATCTCCCGAGACCACCGTGGCACCGGGGCCGTTGACCACCGCCACCGCCACCCGATCCGACCACCGTGCTGTCAGCTCCTGCACACGCTGCGCCCCCGCCGCGATCGATACCATGCCACCACGGCCCGACAACTCCTCGGCGATCACCCGACTCCGCGCAACCACCAACCAGAACGCATCCCGCAGCGTGAGCATCCCCGCCACATGCGCCGCGGCGATCTCGCCCTGCGAATGCCCCACCACCACATCAGGATTCACACCGATGGCCTGCCAGGTTCGCGCCAGGCCCACCATCACCGCGAACAGCACCGGCTGTACTACATCGACCCGACCCAACAACGCCTCGTCGATCAGCGCCTCCGAGACGGACACCCCGCGCCACTCCCGCAGCAACTCATCGCACTCGGCGATGGTATCGGCGAACACCGGACAGGTCTCGAGCAACTCACGACCCATCCCGGTCCACTGACTCCCCTGACCCGCGAACACCCACACCACACGACCCGACACCACCGAACCCGAAACCGGCTCAGCCAACACCGAATTCAGTCCATCGGCAACCGAATCACCATCAACGGGAACCAAAGCCACCGCACGCGAATCCAACCCAGCACGACGCAGCAATGCCCGCGCCACCGCGGCCGCATCCAATCCGTCCTGTTCGGCACTCCACTGCGACAGCGCAGCCAATTGACCCCGCAATGCCGCCTCGCCACGCGCCGATACCGGCCACGGCACCACCGACGCCCGCACTACCAGCCCGCCGTCGCCGACCGGCTCCGGAACAAGCTCCGACCCGGGCTCCGGGTCAGGTGCCTGCTCCAAGATCACGTGCGCATTGGTACCACTGATCCCGAACGACGAAATACCCACTCGCCGGGGATGATCCGTCTCCGGCCACGCCCGCGCCTCGGTCAACAACGACACCGCACCCGACGACCAATCCACATGCGAGGACGGCGAATCCACATGCAACGTCTTCGGCAACACCCCAAACCGCATCGCCTGCACCATTTTGATAATGCCGCCCACGCCCGCTGCGGCCTGCGTGTGGCCGATATTGGATTTCAGCGATCCCAACCACAACGGGCGACTCGGATCTCGTTCCCTGCCATAGGTGGCCAACAACGCTTGCGCCTCGATCGGATCACCCAAAGACGTTCCGGTGCCGTGGCCTTCGACCGCGTCGACTTCCGACGGACCAAGACCGGCCGCGGCTAGCGCCGCCCGGATCACCCGCTGCTGCGACGGACCATTCGGCGCGGTCAAACCATTCGACGCACCATCCTGATTCACCGCCGAACCACGCACCACCGCCAACACCGGATGTCCGAGCCGCTGCGCATCCGACAATCGCTCCACCAACAGCAACCCGACGCCCTCGGCCCACGTCGTACCGTCCGCGGCCGCCGCGAACGCCTTGCATCGGCCGTCGGGCGCAGTGCCACCCTGCCTTGCGAATTCGACGAATGCGACCGGGCTGAACATGACCGCCACGCCCCCGGCCAGCGCCAGATCGCATTCCCCGTTGCGCAATGCCTGCACGGCCATATGCAATGTCACCAGCGATGACGAACACGCGGTATCGATCGTGACCGCCGGACCCTCCAAACCGAACACGTACGAAATCCGGCCCGAGGCCACACTTCCCGACGTCCCGGTGCTCAAGTAACCGCTGATCTCGGCGGGGATCTTGTCCGCTCCGGAGACATAGTCGTGATACATCAGCCCGGCGAAGACGCCGGTTCGACTGCCCCGCAACGAAGTCGGATCCAGCCCTGCCCGCTCGAACACCTCCCACGCCGTCTCCAGCAGCAACCGCTGCTGCGGATCCATCGCCAGCGCCTCACGCGGCGAGATACCGAACGCGCCCGCGTCGAAATCGGCTACGCCGTCGAGGAATCCGCCGAGCGGCGATTCGGCGCTTTCCGGTAGATCGCCCTCGAAGAGGCCGGACAGATCGGCGTCACGATCGTCCGGGAATCTGGAGATGGCGTCTCGGCCCTCGGATACCAACTGCCACAGGTCTTCTGGCGAGCGCACCCCGCCCGGGTAGCGACAGCCCATCGCCACGATGGCGATCGGCTCGGTGCTCTTCGCCTCCACATCGCGCAATTGCTGCCGGGTCCGGTGCAGATCGGCGGTCACCTGCTTCAGGAAATATCTGAGCTTTTCTTCGTTGCCCGCACCGCGTTCGGTTTTCTGTTCGGTCATGAGATTCCCAGCTCCTTGCCAATGAACTCGAACATCTCCTCGTCGGAGGCGGAATCCAGGCGTTCCCCCAGGTTTTCCGCGCCATCCGCGTCGGATACCAATATCGACAGCGCGTGCTGCAGCTGCTTGCGGAGTTGTCCGGCGGTTTCGGCGTCCGGTCGATTCGCGGACAGCCGCGCGATCAGCCGCTCCATGTCGGCGAGCACACCACCGGCCGCGTCCGGTTCCGTGGCCAACTCCCCGATCAGGAAGTCCGCGACGGCGGCCGAATTCGGATAGTCGAAGACCAAGGTGGTCGGCAGCGGCACTCCGGCGGCGGCGACGAGCTGGTTGCGCAGTTCGACCGCGGCGAGCGAGTCGAACCCGAGCTCGGTGAACGCCTGCTCCGGTCCGATATTCGCGGCGGCCGCATGCCCGAGCACGGCGGCGACCCGCCCCCGGACGAATTCGAGCATGATCGCCGCGCGTTCCTCGTCGCCGGCCTCGGCCAGTCGCTGCCGCAACTCCGCGTGCCCGGCCCGCGCATGCGGGATCGGCGCGCGAACCAGCCCGCGCAGCAGCGGCGGGATTCCGCCCGGCCCGGCCGCGGCGAGCACGGCGCCGACATTCAGGCCGACCGGGAGCAGCAGCGGTTCAGCACCGGACAGCGCCAGGTCGAGCAGCTCCAAACCGTCCGCATCGGACAGCGCGCGGACGCCGGATGCGCTCATCCTGGCCTGTGCCCGGTCGTCGAGCTCTGCGCCGAGGCCCGCCTCCCACAGGCCCCAGGCCAGCGAAAGGGTCGGCCGGCCCGCGGCGTGCCTGCGCTGCGCGAAGGCGTCCAGGAAGGCGTTGGCCGCGGCGTAGTTCGCCTGGCCGGGATTGCCGAATGTGCCTGCGGCGGAAGAGAACAGCACGAGCTGCGTGCCTTCGTCGACGAGCTCGTCGAGGTTCAGCGCCGCATCGACCTTGGGCCGGAGCACGCGGTCGAGCCGTTGCGCGGTCAGCTGCGTGACGGTGCAGTCGTCGAGTACGCCCGCGGTGTGTACGACGGCGGTGATCTCGTGGCCGGCCAGCAGACCGGCGAGCGCGTCTCGATCGGCCACGTCACAGGCGGCCATCGTCACCTCGGCGCCCAGCTCGGCGAGCTCCGTCCGCAACTGTTCGGCGCCCGGCGCGTCCGGACCTCGTCGGCTCGCCAGCACCAGCGACCGTGCACCGTGCGCGGTGATCAGATGTCGCGCCACCGCGGCGCCCAAGGTGCCGGTGGCGCCCGTCACCAGTACCGTGCCCTCGGCTCGCAGACCGGACCCGGCGGGGCGGACTCGCGCCCGCGTCAACCGCGGCGCCGACACGATACCGTCGCGGACCGCGAGTTCGGGTTCGTCGCTCGCCAATGCCGTTGGCAGCATGGACGTGTCGGTGATATCGGCCAGGACGAAGCGGCCCGGATGCTCCGACTGGGCGGAGCGGACCAGACCCCATACCGCGGCCTGCGCCGGATCGGGCGATTCGACGGCCACCGCGCCCTGGGTGACCAGCACCATCCTGCTGTCGGCGAACCGATCGTCGGCCAGCCAGGTGCGCACCAGCTCGAGTGCCCGGTGTACGTAATCGGCTTGCGGCACACCGGATTCGGGCTGACACGAGACGAGCACGACCTCCGGGACCACGCCGGACTCCGCGAGATCCGACAGCGTGGCATGGTGTTCGCCCGTGGCGGGGAGCAGTGCCGATTCGTCCGATCCGACCACGGCCCACGTGGGTGTCGGACCTGCCGGTCCGGTCGGCACGGGCACCCATTCCAGGGCGAACATCGACCGGTGGCCGCCGTCGGCGCGGGCGAGTTGGTCGGCGCTGACCGCGCGGAATTCGAGCATGCCGATTTCGAGTAGCGGGCTTCCGTTGTCGTCGAACAGGCTCATGGACACCGCATCCGGCCCGGCCGGTGTGATCCGCAGCCGGGCCCGGGTGGCTCCGCCGGCGTGCAGGCGAACATCCGACCAGGCGAACGGCAGCCGCACCGCATCCGTCGCGGCCTCCATGAACCCCCCGAGCGCAATGGCGTGCAGCGCCGAGTCGACCAGCGCCGGATGCATACCGAATCCCGTTGCGCCCTCGTAATTTTCGGGCAGCGCGAGCTCGGCCAGCACATCCGAACCGGCGCGCCATGCCGCGCGCAGGCACTGGAACAGCGGCCCGTACTCCAGGCCGGTCGCCGCGAGCTCGGTGTAGAGATCCGCGAGATCGAGCGGTTCGGCGGTATCGGTGTGCCACGACGGCACCGGAGCGGGTTCGATCGATTCCGGGGCGAGCACTCCGCTCGCGTGCCGCAGCCACGATTGCGGCTCGTCCGCATCCGCGCCGTCGGATCTGCTGTGCACCAACACCTGCCGCCGCCCGTCCGCATCCGGCGTCGCCACGGTGACGTGCATGTCGACCGGGTCGTCACCGAGCACCAGCGGCAGTTCCAGGGTGAGTCCGGCGATCACCGGGCAACCGACCTGCGCTCCGGCATGGCGGGCGAGCTCGATGAATGCGGTGCCGGGGAGCAGCACGGTGCCGTGCACCGCGTGCTCGGCCAGCCACGAATGGGTGCGCAGCGACAGTCGGCCGGTGAACACCGTCTCGCCACTGCCCGGCAGCACCAGCTGCGCACCCAGCAATGGATGCCCCGCCGCGCGCTGACCGAACCCGGCGGGATCGCCTCCGGCGGAGACACCTTCGAGCCAATAGCGGGTGTGTTGGAAGGCGTATGTCGGGAGTTCCACGGTTTGTGACCGGTCGCCGCCGATAACCGCCGACATATCGACGTCGACGCCATCTGTCCAGAGTGCCGTGGCCGCCGTAATCGCCGTCATAGTTTCGTCGCGGTCGGCCCGCAGCACCGGTACCGATACCGCGTTCGCATCCGAAACACTTTCTGCGGCAAGGGCGGTCAGCACGGAGTCCGGGCCGAGTTCGACAAACCTTGTCACACCGAGACTTTCGGCCTCGCGTACCGCATCGGCGAACCGCACCGGTTCCCGAACCTGCCCCACCCAATAGCGAGGATCAGCCACCTCAGCCGACGAACCGGTTACCGTGGACACGAACGAAATCCGCGGCTCAGCGAACTCCAGCGACCCGGCCACCTCAGCGAACGACTCCAGCATCGGCTCCATCCGCGCCGAATGAAACGCATGACTCACCGCAAGAGACTTGGTCCGACGACCTTGCCCCGCGAACACTGCCGCGATCCGATTCACCGGCTCCTCATCACCGGAAATCACCACCCCCGCAGGAGAATTCACCGCCGCAAGCGACACACCCGCTACCAGCAACGGCACCACCTCCACCTCGGCAGCCTGAATCGCCACCATCGCCCCACCCTCGGGAAGCCGCTGCATCAACCGACCCCGCGCAGCCACCAAAGCCACCGCATCCCGCATCGACAACACACCAGCCACATACGCCGCAGCGAACTCCCCGATCGAATGCCCGATCACCACATCCGCCGTTATCTCCCACGACCGCAGCAACTCGAACAACGCCACCTCGACCGCGAAAATCGCACACTGCGCAAACTCGGTACGGCCCAATGCTTCTGGGTCGGAATCGATCACCTCCCGCAACGGACGATCCAAATGCTTGTCGAATTCGGCACACACCTCATCGAAGGCACTCGCAAAGACCGGGAACGCCTTGGACAGTTCTCGGCCCATACCCACACGCTGACTGCCCTGACCGGTGAAGAGAAAAGCCAGCTTGCCGTCCGAACCGGTCGAACGTGTCGGAATCGTGCCGTCGGCGATCGCCGAGATACCCTCGCGCAGTTGCGTTTCGGTGCCGACTACCGCCGCACGCCAGCCGAATGCCGTCCGCGTGGTCGCCAACGACCATGCCACCTGCGCTGCCGATATCTCCGGTTCGGCCATCAACCAATCTCGCAACCGCGCCGCCTGCGCCGCCACCGCCGCGGCCGACCGACCCGACACCAGCCACGGCAACACCCGATCGGCACCGCCGGTTGGTTGTACCGGTTCGGAAGCCGGTTCCGGTTCGGGAGCCTGCTCCAGGATCACGTGTGCGTTCGTCCCACTGATCCCGAATGACGAAACAGCCGCTCGCCGTGGACGATTCGTCTCCGGCCACGGTTGGGCCTCGGTCAACAACGACACCGCGCCCGACGACCAATCCACATGCGAGGACGGCGAATCCACATGCAACGTCTTCGGCAACACCCCAAACCGCATCGCCTGCACCATCTTGATAATGCCGCCGACACCCGCCGCAGCCTGAGCATGCCCGATATTGGATTTCAACGAGCCCAACCACAACGGATGATCGGCACTCCGGTCCTTTCCATAGGTGGCCAATAGGGCTTGCGCCTCGATCGGATCACCCAAAGACGTTCCGGTGCCGTGCCCTTCGACCGCATCCACCTCCGACGCCGCCAGACCAGCGGCGGCCAACGCAGCCCGGATCACCCGCTGCTGCGACGGACCATTCGGCGCGGTCAAACCATTCGACGCACCATCCTGATTCACCGCCGAACCACGCACCACCGCCAATATCGGATGACCATTCGCGCGCGCGTCCGATAGCCGCTCGACCAAGAGCATGCCAACGCCCTCGGCCCATGAAGTCCCGTCCGCATCGTCGGAAAACGACTTGCACCGACCATCTGCCGCCAAACCGCGCTGCCGCGAAAAGTCCACGAACGTATCCGGCGTCGCCATCACCGTCACCCCGCCCGCCAACGCCAAATCACATTCACCGCTACGCAACGATTGCACCGCCAAATGCAACCCCACCAACGACGACGAACACGCCGTATCCACCGTCACCGCCGGCCCCTCCAACCCGAAGACATACGCCAACCGGCCCGACACCACACTCCCCGAATTACCCACCCCCAAATAACCCTCCACATCCTCCGGAACCGCACCCAACCGCGACGCATAATCGTGGTACATCACCCCGGCGAATACGCCGGTTCGACTGCCCCGCAACGAAGTTGGATCCAACCCGGCCCGCTCGAACGTCTCCCACGAAACCTCCAGCAACAACCGCTGCTGCGGGTCCATCGCCAACGCCTCCCGCGGCGAGACCCGAAAGAACTCCGCATCGAAACCGGCAGCCTGGTCCAAGAACCCGCCATGCCGCGTATAACTCCGCCCCGGCCTACCCGGCACCGGATCGAACAGCCCCTCCACATCCCACCCACGATCATCCGGAAATTCCGAAATACCTTCCCGCCCCTCCGAAACCAAACCCCACAAACCCTCCGGCGACCACACACCACCCGGAAAACGACAACCCATACCCACAATCGCAATAGGCTCGTCCGATACCGCGGTCGTAGTGGTCACCGCCGTGGGCCGAGCGGTGTCCCGCAATTCCGCCAATAAATGCCGAGCCAGGTCCACCGGGGTCGGATAGTCGAATACCAGGGTCGAGGGCAGCCGCAGCCCGGTGCCGGTCTGCAGCGCGGTGCGCAGTTCCAGCGCGGCCAGCGAATCGAATCCGAGTTCCTGGAAGCTGCGATCCGCGGCCACCGCCGCCGCCCCCGCATGCCCCAGCACTCCGGCGACCTGCCCGCACACCAGGTCCAGCACGACCCGCAGTGCCTCGGTCTCGTCGGCCGCGGCGATCAGTCCGCGCAGCCGACCCGCACCACCGGATCCGGCGGCGGTCCGGCGCGACGATGCCGGAATCAGGCCACGAAACAGCGGCGGCACCTGATCGCCGAACCTCGACCGCAGCCCCGGCAGCTCCAACTTCACCGGAAGTGCCACGGCCATACCGGAATTCATCACCGTGTCCAGCAGGCGCAGCCCCTCGTCGACGGACAGCGCGGCCACACCGGACCGGTGGCCGTCCGCGCCCATACCGGTTTCGGTTTCCCACAATCCCCATGCCAGCGACACCGCGGGCAGCCCATGGGCGCGGCGATGCTGTGCCAAACCGTCCAGAAACGCGTTGGCCGCCGCATAGTTCGCCTGTCCCGGACTGCCCAAAGTGCCTGCCGCCGAGGAGAACAGCACGAATTCCGCCTGCGGGCACAGCTCGTGCAGGTGCCACGCCGCCACCGCTTTGGCCCGCAGCACCGAGTCGAGCCGCTCCGGCGACATCGACTCGATCACACCGTCGTCCAGCACACCGGCCGCATGCACCACGGTGGTCACGGTCTCCCCGGCGATCGCTCGGCCGAGCGCGTCCCGGTCGGCCACATCGCAGGCGACCAGGCGCACCTCCGCACCGAGGGCGGTCAATCGAGCGGCCAATTCCTTTGCCTCCGGCGCTCGTTCACCGCGTCGGGACAGCAGCAGCAATCGCCGGGCGCCGTGCGCGGTGACCAGATGTTCGGACACGTGCGCGCCCAGTGCACCGGTGCCACCCGTGATCACGACCGTGCCGTCGAGCGGTGCCGTCTCGGCGGTCGCGACGGCGCGCACCCTGGCCAACCGCGGCACCCACACCATGCCGTCACGCGCGGCGAGCTCCGTTTCGCCGAACCCGATCAAACGCTGCCACTCGCCCGCCTCAGCACCGTCGACCAGCACGAACCGGCCGGGATGCTCCGACTCCGCCGACCGCACCAGACCCCACACCGCGGCCTGCGCCGGATCGACGTCCGCACCATCGACCGATACCGCGCCTTCGGTCAGCATCACCAGCCGGGAATCGGCGAACTCCTTGCGCGCCAACCACTCTCGCACCCACTCCAAGACCTGGCCGGTGACCGTCCGCACCGGACCCGCCGGGCACCGAACACCCACCGCGGCCGGTACCGCACCGGTCAGCCGATCCAGCCCGGTGCACTCCACGGCATCCGACGCCGCCGCATCGATACTCGGCAACCGGATCCACTCCACCCGGTACAGCGTGTCCTGGGCGCGGGTGAACTGGTCGGCCGCCACGGGCCGCACCGCCAGCGCACCGACCGACGCCACGGGCGCACCGTCCGCATCGAAAAGGTCCACCGCCAAGGCATTTTCGCCGCGCGGGCGCAGCCGTACTCGGGCGGCGCGCACGCCGGCCGTGTGCACGGCCACCGCCGTCCAAGAGAACGGCAACCGGATCTGCTCGTCGGCGGCGAGCAGCGACATCGGGTGCAGTGCGGCGTCCAGCAGGGCCGGATGCACGCCGAACGCACCGACATCCGTACCTTCGTCGAGTTCGATCTCGGCGAAAAGCTCTGCACCACTGTGCCATACGGCCGTCACACCGCGAAAGACCGGACCGTAATCCAGACCGGCGACCGCGAGTTCGGCGTACAGGTCGTCCGTGGGGAGTTGGGTGGCACCCTGCGGGGGCCAACTGGTTGGCCCGGCAGCGGGCCGCTGGATCGCCGGATCGAGTCGACCGGTGGCGTGCCGGAACCACTCGTCATCTTCGGATTCCTCGCGGGAATAGAAGGCGATAGGCCGGGCGCCGTCCTCTTCCGGCACACCCACCACGATCTGCAGTTGCCGACCGCCCTGCTCCGGCAACACCACCGGCGCCTCCACCGTCAGCTCGCCCACCGCCGGGCAGCCGAGCCGCCCTCCGGCATGGAGGGCGAGTTCGACGAATGCGGTGCCCGGGAGCACCGCGGTGCCGTGCACGGCATGCTGGGCCAGCCACGACTGAATGCTCGGTGACAACCGGCCGGTGAACACCGTCTCGCCGCTGCCCGGCAGCACCAGCTGCGCACCCAGCAATGGATGCTCGGCCGGGCACTGGCCCAGCCCAGCCGGATCACCGCCGCCGGAAACACCCTCGAGCCAGAAACGGTTGTGCTGGAAAGGATATGTCGGCAAATCGATCCGCCGCGCGGTGGGCACCAATGCCCGCATATCGAGTTCGGTGCCGTCGGCCCACAATGCCGTGGCCGCCGATATCGCCGTTACCGCCTCATCGCGATCGGCCCGCAGCACCGGAACCATTATCACGTTCTCACTCGAAACACAATCTGCCGCAAGAGCACTCAATACCGCATCCGGACCGAGCTCGACAAACCTTGTCACACCGAGACTTTCGGCTCGGCGTACCGCATCGGCGAACCGCACCGGCTCCCGAACCTGCCCCACCCAATAACCCGGCCCGGCCACATCGACCGAATCGTCACCAGTCACCGTGGACACGAATGAAATCCGTGGCTCAGCGAACTCCATCGACCCGGCCACCTCAGCGAACGACTCCAGCATCGGCTCCATCCGCGCCGAATGAAACGCATGACTAACGGCGAGGGCCTTGGTCCGGCGACCTTGCTCGGCGAACACCGCCGCGATCCGGCCAACCGGCTCCTCATCACCGGAAATCACCACCCCCGCAGGAGAATTCACCGCTGCAAGCGACACGCCTGCCTCCAGCAGCGGCAGCACCTCCGCCTCGGCAGCCTGGATCGCCACCATCGCCCCACCCTCAGGAAGCCGCTGCATCAACCTACCCGCGCAGCCACCAAAGCCACCGCATCCGACAACGACAACACACCAGCCGCATACGCCGCAGCAAACTCCCCGATCGAATGCCCAACCACCACATCCGCCGCAATCCCCCACGACCCCAACAACTCGAACAACCCCACCTCGACCGCAAAAATCCCACACTGCGCAAACTCCGTACGACCCAACGCTTCCAGGTCCGAATCGATCACTTCGCGCAATGGACGGTCCAAGTGCTTGTCGAACTCGGCACACACCTCATCGAAGGCCTGGGCGAAAACCGGAAACGCCTCGGACAGCTCCCGACCCATACCCACACGCTGACTACCCTGACCGGTGAACAAGAAGGCTGTCTTGCCAACAGAACGGCTGATCCCGCGTACCACGCGCGCGTCACGACCGCCCGAGACCAAAGTATCCAACCCGGACAGCAATTCGTCGCGCTCCAATGCGACCACGGCACTGCGGTGGGACAGCGATGTCCGGCTGGTCAGCAATGAATGCGCCGTATCCGCCACCGACATCTCGGGGTCGGCGATGAGGCGATCCCGGAGCCGAACAGCCAGCGCGGTGAGCGCGGCGTCCGAACCCGCGGACAGCACCACCGGCACCGGACGCTCCAGCGGCAACGGCTCGACAGGTTCCGGTTCGGGAGCCTGCTCCAAGATCACGTGCGCGTTCGTCCCACTGACGCCGAATGACGAAACAGCCGCTCGCCGTGGACGATTCGTCTCCGGCCACGCCCGCGCCTCGGTCAACAACGACACCGCACCCGACGACCAGTCCACATGCGACGACGGCGTAGTCACGTTCAGCGTCTTCGGCAACACCCCGTGCCGCATCGCCTGAACCATCTTGATAATGCCGCCCACACCCGCCGCAGCCTGAGCATGCCCGATATTGGACTTCAACGACCCCAACCACAACGGACGATCGGCGCTTCGTTCCCGTCCATAAGTCGCAAGCAAGGCCTGCGCCTCGATCGGATCACCCAACGTCGTCCCGGTCCCGTGCCCCTCCACGGCGTCGATTTCGCCGGACGAGAGCCGCGCGTTGGCCAGCGCCTGCCGGATCACTCGCTGCTGTGCAGGACCATTGGGCGCGCTGAGGCCACTGCTGGCGCCGTCTTGATTGACGGCCGAACCCCGCACCACGGCGACAATCGGATGGCCGAGCCGCCGCGCATCCGACAATCGCTCCACCAACAGCAATCCGGCGCCCTCCGACCACGTCGTGCCATCCGCGTCATCGGAAAACGACTTGCACCGACCATCCGCCGCCAACCCACGCTGCCGCGAAAAATCGACGAACGTATCCGGGGTACTCATCACCGTCACCCCGCCGGCCAACGCCAAATCGCATTCGCCGTCACGCAGCGATTGCGCGGCCAAATGCAACGCCACCAACGAGGACGAACACGCCGTATCCACCGTGACGGCAGGCCCTGCCAAACCGAACGTATATGCCAACCGGCCGGAAATCACACTGCCCGAATTGCCGACGCCCAGATAACCTTCGACGTCTTCGGGAACCGCGGTCAACCGCGAAGCATAGTCGTGGTACATCACCCCGGCGAAGACACCGGTTCGACTGCCCCGCAACGACTCCGGAGCAATCCCCGCCCGCTCGAACACCTCCCACGATGTCTCCAGCAAGAGCCGCTGCTGCGGATCCATCGCCAACGCCTCCCGCGGCGAAACCCGGAAGAACTCCGCATCGAAACCGGCCGCCTCATGCAGGAATCCGCCACGTCGCGTGTAACTGTGCCCCGGCTTTCCCGGCACCGGGTCGTATATCGACTCGACGTCCCAGCCACGATCAACCGGAAAATCCGAAATACCTTCCCGACCTTCGACCACCAACTCCCACAAACCCTCCGGCGACGACACCTCACCCGGAAAACGACAACCCATACCCACAATCGCAATAGGCTCGCCCGCGCGCTCCTCCATTTCGCGCAGCCGACGCCGGGTTTCCCGCAAATCCGCGGTCGCCCGCTTGAGGTAATCGAGCGTCTTCGCCTCGTCCGCCACTGAAAGTCACTCTCCTCGCCCGATGAAAATATGGGTCATGCCGTGCCGAGCTCGTCGTCCAGCAGGGCGAACAATTCGTCCGCGCTGGCGTCGGCCAAGTCGTCCGGTCGGGCGGCGGGCTCCTGCTCACCCGCGGCCGTCCAGGTCGCGAGCAGGGCGCGCAGCCGTCCGGTCACGCTTTCCCGGTCACCGGGATCCGGTTCCGCGGTGCGCAGCAGGGATTCCAACCGGTCCAGTTCCGCGTGCACCGAGCCGGCATCGGCCACCCCGTCCCGCGGCAGCTCGGCGCCGATGAATTCGGCCAGCGCGGCCGTATTCGGGTAGTCGAATACCACCGTCGAGGACAATCGCAATCCGCTGCGGCGGCCGAGCCGGTTGCGCAGTTCCACCGCGGTCAGCGAGTCCAGCCCGAGTTCGAGGAAGCCGCGGTCGGCGACGATCGACTCCGCCGACGGGTAGCCGAGCACGACGGCCACCTGCTCCCGCACGAAGTTCAGCAGCGCCTTGTCGCGTTCGGTTCCGTCCAGCCCGGCCAGCAGGGCGGGCAGCATGGTGCCGTCATCCGCCGTCGACCGACCCACCGCGACGGGTACGAGGTCGCGCAGCATGGCGGGCAGTTCCGCAGAACCTATGGCGCGCAACGCCGTTCGGTCGAGGCGCAGCGGCGCGAGCAGCGGCCGACCGGTGCCGAGCGCGGCATCGAACAGGGCCATACCCTCCGGTGCGGACAGCCCGGTACCGAGCCGGCCCCGGTCGCGTCCGCCGAGTTCGCCCGCCATACCGGCGCCGGACCACATGCCCCAGGCCAGCGCGGTCGTCGGCAGGCCGAGCGCCGTGCGATATTCGGCCAGCGCGTCCAGGTAGGCGTTGGCCGCCGCGTAGTTGGCCTGCCCGGGCGTGCCGAAAAGCGCTGCCGCCGAAGAGAACAGCACGAGGCGACACATCGGAAGACGCTCGGTGAGCCGGTGCAGATTGGCCGCGGCATCCACCTTCGGTCGCAGCACCGCGTCCAGCCGGTCCGGCGTGAGAGATTCCAGCACGCCGTCGTCCAGGACGCCCGCGGCGTGTATCACGGTGGTGAGCGGCTCCGGAATGCCGGACAGCAGTTCGGCCAGCGCCACTGGATCGGCGGCATCGCAGGCCGCAACGGTGACGGCCGCGCCCAACTCGGTGAGCTCCGCGGCCAGGTCGTCCGCCCCCGGTGCGTCGGGACCGCGGCGGCTGGTGAGCACCAGGTGGCGCACGCCGTGTTCGGTGACCAGGTGCCGGGCCAGGTGTGCGCCCAGCGCCCCGGTGCCGCCGGTGATGAGCGCGGCGCCGGACGGGTCGAATTCGACCGGTTGCTCGGCGGCCGGTGCGGCGACGAGCCGTGGCACGAACGAATTCCCCTGTCGCAGCGCAACTTCCGGTTCGGTGGTGGCCAGCGCGGCCGGGAGCGGCGACTCGGTGTCGAGATCCACCAGCCGGAACCGGCCCGGATGTTCCGCCTGCGCGGAGCGCACCATGCCGCGCAGCGCGGCCTGGCCGAGATCGGTGAGTTCGGCGGCGTCCCGGACGGCGACCGCCGAGCGGGTCAGCACAACCAATTCGGTTTCGGCGAGCCGGGATTCGGCGAGCCAGTCCTGTAGCAACCCGAGCAGCCGGTGCGCCGCCGCGTGTACATCCGCCGGATCCGCGCCGGTCGCGGGCGCGGGCGCGAGCACCACCTCCGGTGCGGGCGCGCCACCGTCCAGCGCGGCCCGCAGTTGCGCGAGATCGGCGTACCGATCGCAGTCGACAGCGAGATCCGCGGCGCCGAGCACGGCCGACCGACGCGACGCGGCCGCGCCGACGGGAATTTCCCGCCACTCCACTTGGAACAGCGAATTCGCGGTGACCGCACCGAAGTGATCGGCCCGCACCTGCTTGAACTGGATACCGTCCACTTCGGCCACCGGAACGCCCTGCCGGTCGGTGAGCGAGAGCCGGATGGTGTCCTCGCCCGCCGCCGAAATCCACACCCGCAGCGCGGTCGCGCCGGTCGCGAACAGCGAGACGCCCCGCCAGCTGAACGGCAGCCTGGTCACCTCGTCGGTCTCGTCGAGCAGGGACGCCGCGTGCAACGCGGCATCCAGCAGCGCCGGGTGCAAGCCGAAAGACCTTCGCTCGTCGGTGTTTTCGGCCAGCTCGACCTCGGCCAGCACGTCCGGACCGGACCGCCATGCGGCCACCAATCCCGTGAACAGCGGACCGTAGTCGAAGCCGAGATCGTGCAGCCGATCGTAGAATCCGTTGAGCGACAAGGGTTCCGCGGCGGCGGGCAGCCATCCTTCCGCCGGTCGCGCTGCTTCGGCGGGTAACGCGGTGAGCAGGCCGGTGGCGTGCCGTCGCCACGACTGGCCGTCGTCCCCGGTTCCGGTGTGGACGGTGCAGGGGCACTGTCCCGACTCGTCCGGCGCACCGACCGTGACCAGCATCGTGACCGGGGATTCGGAAATCACCAGCGGCGCTTCGATAGTCAGCTCCGCCACCGCGGGGCAGCCGACCCGGGCTCCCGCGTACAGGACGGCGTCGACGAATGCGGTGCCCGGCAGCAGCACCGTGCCGTGCACGGCGTGCTGCGCCAGCCACGGGTGGCTGGTCAGCGAGATCCGCCCGGTGAACACCGTCTCGCCGGATGCGGGCGAGCGCAACGCGGTGCGCAGCAGCGGATGGTCCACCGGCTCCTGTCCGGGCCCCGCGCCATCCGAGGCCGACACACCGGCCAACCAGTACCGCCGGTGTTGGAAGGGATAGGTCGGCAGCGGCAATTCCGGCGCGGAAGGCAGGATCCGCGTCCAATCAATCGGTCCCCCAAAGGAATACAGCCGCGCGGCGGCGGCGAGTGCCGTACGGGATTCACCATGACCGGCGCGCAAGGCGCAGACGACGGTTGTCGTATCCGCCCGCTCCGCGAGGGTGCCCGCCATCGCGCCGACAAGTGCGCCATCACCCGAGAGCTCCAGGAAGCGGGTGACACCCGACTCGGCCGCGGCCGCCACCGCATCGGCGAACCGCACCGGCTCGCGCACCTGGTTCACCCAGTAGTCGGGCGTCGCCCAATCCGCCGCGGTGGCGCCGGCCACGGTGGGCAGCACCGGTATCTCGGGCGTGGCGTAGGTCAATCCCGCGATGGCCGAAGCGAATTCGGTCGCGACCGGATCCATTCTCGGAGAGTGGAAGGCGTGGCTGACCTGGAGCAGCCGGGTTCGCCGACCGCGCTCGGCGAGTTCGGCGGCCACCCGCAGCACCGCATCGACCGAACCGGAAACCACCAGCTGGTCGGGCGCGTTCACCACCGAGACGACCACCGGATCGTCGCCGTCCGTCGCGAGCAGCGCGACCACCTCGTCCTCGGTGGCCTGTAGCGCCGCCATCGCCCCGCCCTCGGGCAGTCGCTGCATCAACCGCGCCCGCGCGGTCACCAGCACCGCGGCGTCGGACAGCGACAGCACCCCCGCCACGTGGGCCGCGGCGATCTCCCCCACCGAATGCCCGATCATGACATCGGGCACCACGCCCCAGGACTCCCACAACCGGAACAGGGCCACCTCCACCGCGAACAACGCGGGCTGGGCAAAACCGGTGCGGTTCAACAGTTCCGCGTCCTCGCCCCACATCACCTCGACCACCGGCCGCTCGGTCCACCGGTCCAGTTCGGCACATACCTCGTCGAAGGCGCGGGCGAAAACCGGGAAGGCTCCGTACATTTCGCGGCCCATGCCGAGACGCTGGCCGCCCTGGCCGCCGAACACCACGGCGGTACCGCCCTGTCGCGCGGTACCGCGGACCAGATCGTCGGAGGCGCCGTTGCCCGCCAACGTGCGGAGTCCGGCGAGCAATTCGTCTCGGGTGTCACCGAATACGACGGCGCGCTGCGGCAGCGACGCGCGACCGGACACCAGGGACCGGGCCACCTGCCACGGGTCCGCGTCGTCGTCGGTCACCTGCTTCGCCAGCCGCCCGGCCGACTCGGCCAGTGCGGCGGAATTGTGCGCGGACAGCACCCAGACCGGCGAGCGATCGATGGGAATGGTCGGCAAGTCTCGCGGTTCCGGATCGGGCGCCTGCTCCAAGATCACATGCGCATTCGTGCCGCTGATCCCGAATGCCGAAACCCCGGCCCGGCGCGGACGATCCAGCGCGGGCCACGACATTCGCTCGGTCAGCAGGCGGACCTGCCCGGCCGACCAATCCACTTGCGAGGTAGGGCGATCCAGATGCAGGGTCTGCGGGAGCTCCGCGTGCCGCAGCGCCAGCACCATCTTGATCACCCCGGCGATACCCGCCGCGGACTGCGTGTGCCCGATATTCGACTTGATCGCGCCGAGCCACAGCGGGCGATCCGCGGGCCGGTCCCGACCGTATGTCGCGAGCAAGGCCTGTGCCTCGATCGGATCGCCGAGCACGGTGCCGGTGCCGTGTGCCTCGACGGCATCCACCTCGGCCGGGCCGAGTCCGGCATTGGCCAGCGCGGCCCGGATGACCCGCTGCTGCGAGGGTCCGTTCGGCGCGGTCAACCCGTTGGAGGCGCCATCCTGGTTGATCGCCGAACCACGCAGCACCGCAAGGATTTCGTGACCGTTGCGGCGCGCGTCCGAGAGCCGCTCGACCAGCACAAGGCCGACGCCTTCGCCCCAGCCGGTGCCGTCGGCCGCGTCGGCGAACGGCTTGCACCGCCCGTCCGCGGCCAGCCCGCGCTGGCGGCTGAACTCCAGGAAGGTTTCCGGTGTGGCGAGCACCGCGACGCCGCCGGCCACGGCGAGATCGCATTCGCCGCCGCGGAGCGTCTGCGCGGCCTGATGCAGCGCCACCAGCGCGGACGAGCACGCAGTGTCCACGGTTATCGCGGGCCCTTCCAGACCGAAGGTGTAGGAGATGCGCCCGGAGATCACCGCGGTGGCGTTGCCGGTGAGGAAGTAGCCCTCCGCGCCCTCGGGGGCCTGCTGCGGATCGCCGCCGTAGTTCTGCGCCGACGCACCGATGAAAACGCCGGTTCTGCTGCCCCGCAACGATTCCGGATTGATCCCGGCGCGCTCGAACAGCTCCCACGCGACCTCGAGCAGCTGCCGCTGCTGCGGGTCCATGGCCAGTGCCTCCCGGGGTGAGATACCGAAGAGTTCGGCGTCGAACTCCGCCGCGCCGCGCAGGAAGCCGCCGGCGCGGGTGTACGTCTTGCCCGGCTTGCCCGGCCGCGGGTCGTACAACGACTCGACGTCCCAGCCACGGTCGTCGGGAAATTCGCCGATCGCGTCGGTCCCGGACGCGATGAGATCCCACAACTGTTCCGGCCCGCCGACCCCGCCCGGGAAGCGGCAGCTCATCGCGACGATCGCGATCGGTTCGTCGGCGCCGACCGCCACCTCGACCGGCGTCTGCCGCCCGTCCGGCTCGATGAGCCGCGTCTCGGCCAGCAGATGGTCGGCCAGCGCCTGCGGGGTCGGGTAGTCGAAGACGACGGTGGCGGGCAGCGCGAGCCCGGTCTCGGCGCCGAGCCGGTTGCGCATATCCACCGCCATCAGCGAATCGAAGCCGACATCCCGGAACGCACGGTCCGGCGCGATCGTCGCCGCGCCCTCGTGGCCGAGTACCGCGGCCGTATGCCTGCGGATCAGCTCGAGTACCACGCGACGACGGCCCGATACCGCCGTCCGCTCGAGCAGCGCGCGCAACGCGGATCCGTCGGCATCACGACTTCCCGCCTCGTTCAACGCTTCTCGCACACCCGGCAGCCTGTCGAGCAGCGGACGACGGCGGCCGGCGTTGAACCCGGCGGCGAAGCGCGGCCAGTCGACATCGGCCACGACGAGCGCGGTTTCGTCCAAACGCACCGCGCGGGCCAGTGCGCCCGCGGCCAGTTGCGCATCCATAGGGCGCAGGCCGATCCGGCGGAGTTCGTCGATGCCGTCCGCCGCCGCGAGGCCGCTGTCGCTCGCCCAGAGACCCCACGCGATCGAGGTGGCCCGCAACCCGCGCGCCCGCCTGCGTTCGGCCAACGCGTCCAGGTGCGCGTTCGCCGCGGCATAGGCGCCCTGCCGCACACCACCCCATACGCCGGCGCCGGAAGAGAAGAGCACGAAGGCGTCCAGGTCGGTCTCGGCCAATAGCGCGTCGAGATTGTCCGCGCCGCGGACTTTGGCCGAGAACACCTCGGATAGTTCGGCCACACCCAATGTCGCCAATTCGCCCGGGGTTCCGATACCGGCGGTGTGCAGCACGGCGCTGAGCGGGCGGTCCGCGGGCACCGCGGCGAGGACGCGGGCCACCGCGTCCCGGTCGGCCACATCGCATGCGGCGAACGTGACGTCCGTACCCGATTCGGCCAGCTCGGCGGCCAGTTCTCGGGCGCCCGGCGCATCGGCGCCGCGTCGGCTGGTCAACAGCAGGTGCTCGGCGCCGGCCGCGGCCAGCCACCGTGCGATATGCCCGGCGACCGCACCGGTGCCGCCGGTGATCAGGACGGTGCCCCGCGGCCGCCACGGCTCGGCACTCGCAGGTTCCGGAGCAGGCACCAGGCGGCGTCGATAGCCGCCGCTCGAGCGGATCGCCAGCTGATCCTCCGCGTCGATTCCGGCCAGCGCCGCGGCCAGCCATCCCGCGGACCGCTCGTTCAGCCGCTCCGGCAGATCGACCAGTCCGCCCCAGCGCTGCGGATGCTCCAGACCGACCACCCGGCCGAGACCCCAGAGTTGAGCCTGCCGCGGGTCCGGTGCGGCATCCGATCGGCCGATCGTCACCGCGTTCCGAGTCGCGATCCACAGCGGACACTGCTGCCCGTGCGCACCGAGCGCACGCACCAGATCCACCGTGCCGACGATTCCGGCGCCGACCGCACCGTGCTCCGGATGCGACCGCTCGTCCATGGCGAGCAGGGAAAGCACACCGGTGAATCGGGTGCTCGCGACCGTGGCCAGCCGCTCGGTGAGATCATCTGCGAGCGCGTCGATTTCGATCAGCACCACGCCGGCGCCGTGCGCGGCGATGGCGTCCACCACGTCGAGCGCACACCCGGCGGGATGGACCACCAGCCAGATACCCGTCAGCTCACCGTCCGGGAGCTGCACCGGTTGCCAGTCGACGCGGTGCCGCCAGGCGTCCAGCGTGGATCGCTCCCTACGCTCCCGACGCCATCGGGCGAGGGAGGGCAGCACGGCGTGCCAGGAATCGCGCTGCTCGTCGGCGGCGGGAACGGTGGCCGACAGTGCATTCCAGTCCGCATGCTCGACGGCGGTCCAGAATTCGGTTTCCTGTTGATCGGATGTACCGGACGACGCGACCGGTGCCGCGTCGACCCAGTAGCGGCGGCGGTCGAAGGCGTAGGTCGGCAGGGTTTTCGGACTTACCGGTTCTGCTTGGGGGACAAGGGTATTCCAGTGCACGGGGAAGCCGTGGGTCCAGGCCTGCGCTGCCGCTCGGAGAAAACCCTTGGCGCTGTGCTGATCTCGACGGAGGGTTTCGATTGCCACACCGGCGATTTGCTCGGCCTCGAAGGTGTCGATGATCGCGGTGGTGAGCACCGGGTGCGGGGTGATCTCCATGAAACGGGTGAAACCCTCGCTCACCAGCGAGTGGACAGCGTCGTGGAATCGGACTGTGGATCGGAGGTTGTCCACCCAGTAGGCGGCATCGAGGTCCTGGCCGGTTACCCAATCACCAGTGACCGTTGACAGCATGGGGATTCGACCCGCATCACCGGTTGTTCCGGCGAGATCGGTGAGTAGCCGGTCCCGGATCGTACCCACCTGCGGAGAATGCGAGGCATAATCCACCGGGAGCCAGCGAGTCCGCAGACCATCAGCCTCAGCCGCAATCACCAACTCGGCCAAGGCATCTCGATCTCCCGAGACCACCGTCGCACCGGGGCCGTTGACCACTGCCACCGCCACCCGATCCGACCACGCTGTCATGAGTTCCTGCACACGCTGTGCCCCGGCCGCGATCGACACCATGCCGCCACGGTTCGACAACTCCTCGGCGATCACCCGGCTCCGCGCTACGACCAACCAGAACGCATCCCGCAGCGTGAGTATCCCTGCCACATGTGCTGCGGCGATCTCGCCCTGCGAATGCCCCACCACTGCATCAGGATTCACACCTATGGCTTGCCAGGTTCGCGCCAAACCGACCATCACCGCGAACAGCACCGGCTGCACCACGTCGACCCGACCCAGCATCGCCTCGTCAGCCAAAGCCTCCGAGACGGTTACGCCGCGCCACTCCCGCAGCAACTCATCGCACTCGGCGATCGTGTCGGCGAATACCGGACAGGTCTCGAGCAGCTCACGACCCATCCCGGTCCACTGGCTACCCTGACCCGCGAACACCCACACCACACGACCCGACACCACCGAACCCGACACCGGCTCGGCCAACACCGAATCCACCTCATCGGCAACCGAATCACCATCGACGGGAACCAAAGCCACCGCACGCGAATCCAACTCGGCACGACGCAACAGAGCCCGCGCCACCGCGGCCGTATCCAATCCGTCTTGTTCGGCACTCCATCCAGACAGCACCGCCAACTGACCCCGCAACGCCGCCGCACCACGAGCCGACACCGGCCACGGCACCACCGACACCTGCACGACCGGCTCGACCGCATCCGACGATTCCGTCTCCGGTTCGGGAGCCTCTTCCACGATCACGTGCGCATTCGTGCCGCTGACCCCGAACGACGAAATACCCGCCCGCCGTGGATGATCCGCCTCCGGCCACGGCCGCGCCTCGGTCAGCAGTGACACCGCACCGGCCGACCAATCCACATGCGAGGACGGCGTAGTCACGTTCAGCGTCTTCGGCAGCACCCCGTGCCGCATCGCCTCGACCATTTTGATAATGCCGCCCACACCGGCCGCCGCCTGAGCATGCCCGATATTGGACTTCAACGACCCCAACCACAACGGCCGATCCGCATCCCGACCCTGCCCATACGTCGCCAACAGCGCCTGAGCCTCGATCGGATCACCCAAAGACGTTCCGGTGCCGTGCCCTTCGACCGCATCCACATCGGACGGACCAAGACCAGCCGACGCCAACGCCGCCCGGATCACCCGCTGCTGCGACGGACCATTCGGCGCGGTCAAACCGCTGCTCGCACCGTCCTGATTCACCGCCGACCCGCGCACCACCGCGACGACCGGGTGGCCGTGCTCGCGCGCATCCGACAACCGCTCCACCAACAGCAACCCGACACCCTCGGCCCACGCGGTACCGTCGGCATCGTCGGAATAGGACTTGCACCGGCCATCGGGCGACAACCCGCGCTGCCGGGAGAATTCGACGAACGTATCGGGAGTGGACATCACGGTGGCCCCACCGGCCAAAGCCAGATCGCACTCACCATTGCGCAACGCCTGCACGGCCAAATGCAACGCCACCAGCGATGACGAACACGCCGTATCGACCGTGACCGCCGGACCCTCCAAACCGAACACATAGGAAATCCGGCCCGAAGCCACACTCCCCGCACTGCCGCTGCCCAGATAACCCTCGAATTCACGCAGCGAATCGGCGCGCGAGTCGAGCCGGGAACCGTAATCGTTGTACATCAGCCCCGCGAATACGCCGGTCCGGCTGCCCCGCAGCGAGGTCGGATCCAATCCGGCCCGCTCGAATACCTCCCACGCCGTCTCCAGCAGCAGTCGCTGCTGCGGATCGACGGTCAGCGCCTCCTTCGGCGCGATACCGAACAGATCGGCGTCGAACTCCGCCGCGTCGTGTAGGAAGCCGCCCTCGCGCACATACGACGTGCCGTACCGCTCCGGATCCGGATCGTACAGTCCGTCGATATCCCAGCCCCGGTCGCCGGGGAATCCGGAGATGGCGTCGCGCCCCTCGGAAACCAACCGCCACAGATCTTCCGGAGAGGCCACCCCACCCGGATACCGGCAGCCCATCGCAACGATGGCGATCGGTTCGGTGCTCCTGGCCTCTATATCGCGGAGGCGCTGCCTGGTCTTGTGCAGGTCGGCCGATACACGCTTGAGGTAGTCACGGAGCTTGTCCTCGGTCTGCATGAAGGCAACCTCTTCGAAATTCGGGCTACGACGGAATATTTCGCTATCTGTTGAACCGGCCGCCTGATATGCCGATGATTGATCGACGCATGAGCCGGCTCACCTGGATCGACGTTATTTGCGTCGTATGTATCGGAACAACCCCTAGCCGCCCCTAAGCTCGACCTGCGATACTCGGCGGCTATATTCGGCCGAATTACGCGATCGGCCGGCGCCTATTATCGAAATTGATCGATCACAGGCACCGGCCGACTGATCTTCCGGAATTATTTGACGATAATCCGGATGCGATATTCGAGACCGATTCGGACCGGGCTCATGAAACGCCGAGCTCATTATCGATGAAATCGAACATTTCATTGTCGCTCGCGGATTGCAGTCGCTCCGCGACGTCCGCGGATTCGGCGTCGCCGTCCACCGCCGTCAATATCTCGCGCAATTTCGCCGCGAGCCGGGCCCGCTGCGCCTGATCCGAATCGGTGGCCACCAGCAGCGCGGCCAGCCGGTCGAGTTCCGCCTCGGCCGATGTGGCCGACGCTGCGCCGCCGCCTAGTCGCTCGTCGAGGTACGCGACCAGGGTCGCCGCGTCCGGGTAGTCGAACATCAGGGTGGCGGGCAGCCGCAAACCCAGCGCCCGGCTCAACCGATTGCGCAGGTCGACCGCGGTGAGGGAGTCGAAACCGAGTTCCAGGAATCCGCGATCCGGAGATATCGAATCCGGCCGGTCGTGTCCGAGCACCGTGGCCACCTGTCGGCGGACGAACTGCTCCAGCGCCTGCGTCCGATCGGGCCCGGTGAGCCCGGCCAGCCTGCTCCGCATATCGGTGGTCTTCGACTCGGTCCCGGAACGTGCGCCGACCCGGATGATCCCTCGGTAGAGCGGCGAGATCTCCGCCGCGTCCTGCGCCCGCAGTCCCGCCAGATCGAACCGGGCGGCGACGACGGTCGCCAGCCCGGCCTCGACCGCGGCGTCGAAAAGGGCCAGACCCTCCTCCGCCGACAGCGGCTCGACCCCCGACCTGCGCAACCGGCGAACGTCCCGATCGTCCAGGTGACCGGTCATGCCGCCACGGTCGCGCCAGAAACCCCACGCGATCGAGATCACGGGCCTGCCCGCCGACCGGCACTGCTGCGCGTATCCGTCGAGGAATCCGTTCGCCGCCGCGTAATTCGCCTGGCCTGGCGCACCGAAAACCGCTGCGAGCGAGGAGAATACGATCATCGGCACGGTGACGGGCAGCGCGGCGTGCAGGTTGGCCATGCCGTCGGCCTTCGGCCGGAAGGCGACCGCGAGCCGTTGCGGGTTCAGCTCGGTGACCAGTCCGTCGGCCAGCGCACCCGCGGCATGGACGACTCCGCTGAACCGGTACCGCCCGGCCAACTCGTCGACCGCCGCCGGGTCGCCGATATCGCAGGCCACCACGTCCACCTCGGCACCCGATGCGGTCAGTTCGGCCGCGAGTTCCGCGGCGCCGCCGGTGGCCGGACCCGATCGGCCGGTCAGCACCAGCCGACGGACGCCGTGCCGCACCACGAGATGCCGGGCGAGCACCGAGCCGATGGCGCCGAGCCCGCCGGTAATCAGCACCCAACCGGTGTCGTCGGCGGGGAACGGCAGCGGCGTCGCGGCCGCCCTCGGCACCCTGGCCAGTCGCCGCACCCACGATTTCCCGTCGCGCAGCAGCACTTCGGCCTCGGCGACGGCGAGCGTCCGCGGCAGCGGCGCGGTATCGGCCTGCCCGAGCACCACCAGCCCGAACCGGTCCGGGTGCTCCGCCTGCGCGGCACGGACCAGGCCGCGCACCGCACTCGCCGTCGCGCCGTCCTCGTCGACAAGGAAGACGAGCCGGGAGTCCTGCCGTGCGCGTTCGCCGAGCCACCACTGCACCGTCCGCAGCACCGAACCGACGGCTTCCGTATCGGTGGGCGCTCGCAGGACCACGTGCTCGAATGCTTCGGTCGCCACATCGAATGCGGCCCGATCCGGATACGGTGTCGCACCGGGCAAGATGTGCGGGTCGCCGATCACGGCCATCGCGCCGGGAGCGGCCGCCGGGAGATCCACCGGCTGCCACTCGACGCGGAACAGGGATTCGTAGTTGCCGTGCGCACCGATCTCATCCGGGCGCACCGCCCGCAGCGTCACCGAATCCACGGTGAACACCGGGTGGTTGTATTCGTCTGTCGCGGTGATGGATACCGCGTCGGTGCCCGCCCGGCTGATCCGGCAACGCAGGTTGGTTGCCCGAGTCGCGTTCAGCCGCACACCATTCCAGGCGAACGGTAGGTACGCCCGGGCCGGGTCGGCGGTGAAATCACCGAAGGCTATGCCGTGCAATACCGCATCCAGCAGAGCTGGATGAGCGACGAACCCAGTCACCTCGACGCCCTCGGGTAGTCCGACCTCGACCCAGACCTGGTCGTCGTGCCGCCAGGCGGCTCGCACGCCCTGGAAGACCGGACCGTATTCCAGACCCGCAACGGCCAAACCGTCATACAAGCCAACGGCATCCACCGCCTCGGCTTCCGACGGCAGCCACTGCTCCCAGGTGGTGTCGACACCATCGGTGATGCCGGTCGCGGTCGCAGTGGTCAAGATGCCGGTGGCGTGGGTGGTCCAATCACTGTCATCACCGGCAGCACGAGTGTGTATCGCCACCACAGCGGAGCCGGCTTCGATCAATTCGGCCTCGGCCGTGGTGGATTCGGCTGGGTCCTGGCCGATGACGACCCGGACGTCCAACGGCGCGTCGGCGGGAACGATCACGGGGAGCTGTAACGTCAACTCCGACAACACATTCCAACCCAGCTGCCCGGCCGCGGTCATTACCCATTCGAGCAAACCGGTACCGGGGACCACCACCGACCCGGCCACCGCATGATCCGACCACCACGACTGCCTGGCCAGGTGCAACTGCCCGGTCAACACCGTAACCGCCATCGCACCAGGCACTTCCACTACCGCACCCAATACCGGATGGGTCAACATCTGCTGTCCGACCTGACGAACATCGCCGCCGATACTCCCCCGCTGCACCCAGTAACGGCGGCGGTCGAAAGCGTACGTCGGCAGGGTTTCCGGACTTGCCGGTTCTGCTTCGGGACAAGGGCTTCCCAGCGCACCGGTAGACCGTGTGTCCATGCTTGCGCCGCCGATCGCACGAAGCTCACGGAGCTGTCCTGGTCACGGCGCAGGGTCTCCAATGCCACCCCTTGAAGTTGTCCATTCTCGAGGGTCTCGATGATCGCGGTGGTGAGCACCGGGTGCGGCGTGATCTCCATGAAACGGGTGAAGCCCTGCTGCGCCAACGTCTCAACGGCTTCCTGGAACCGGACCGTGGATCGGAGGTTGTCCACCCAGTAAGCGGCATCCAGCTTCGCACCGGTCACCCAATCACCGGTGACCGTCGACCACATCGGGATTCGACCCGCATCACCGGTTGTTCCGGCGAGATCCGTGAGTAGCCGGTCCCGGACCGTATCCACCTGCGGAGAATGCGAGGCATAATCGACCGGGAGCCAGCGAGCCCGCAGACCTTCGGCCTCAGCAGCAATCACCAACTCCGCCAAGGCATCCCGATCTCCCGAGACCACCGTGGCACCGGGGCCGTTGACCACCGCCACCGCCACACAATTCGACCACCGTGCTGTCAGATCCTGCACACGCTGCGCCCCCGCCGCGATCGATACCATGCCACCACGGTTCGACAACTCCTCCGCGATTACCCGGCTCCGCGCAACCACCAACCAGAACGCATCCCGCAAACTCAACATCCCCGCGACGTGCGCCGCGGCGATCTCACCCTGCGAATGCCCCACCACCACATCCGGATTCACACCGATGGCCTGCCACGTTCGTGCCAAACCGACCATCACCGCGAAGAGCACCGGCTGTACTACATCGACCCGACCCAGCAACGCGTCGTCGGTCAGCGCCTCCGAGACGGTCACGCCCCGCCACTCCCGCAGCAACTCATCGCACTCGGCGATCGTGTCGGCGAACACGGAGCATGTCTCGAGCAGCTCACGACCCATCCCGGTCCACTGACTCCCCTGACCCGCGAACACCCACACCACACGACCCGACACCACCGAACCCGACACCGGCTCAGCAAAGGCCGACCGGTCCATCTCGCTGGAAGCCAAAACCACCGCGCGCGAATCCAACTCGGCACGACGCAGCAACGCCCGCGCCACCGCGGCTGCATCCAATCCGTCATGTTCAGCACTCCACTGCGACAACGCAGCCAACTGACCCCGCAATGCCGCCTCGCCACGAGCCGACAGCGGCCACGGCACCACTGACGACCGCACCGACACGCCGGGCTCCCGCACCGGCACCGGCTCCACTTCGGGGGCCTGTTCCACGATCACGTGCGCATTCGTGCCACTCATCCCGAACGACGAAATGCCCGCTCGCCGTGGTTGATCCGTCTCCGGCCACGGCCGTGCCTCGGTCAACAACGACACCGCACCGGCCGACCAATCCACATGCGAGGACGGCGAATCCACATGCAACGTCTTCGGCAACACCCCAAACCGCATCGCCTGCACCATCTTGATAATGCCGCCCACACCCGCCGCCGCCTGAGCATGCCCGATATTCGACTTCAACGACCCCAACCACAACGGCCGATCCGCATCCCGACCTTGCCCATACGTCGCCAGCAACGCTTGCGCCTCGATCGGATCACCCAAAGACGTTCCGGTGCCATGCCCTTCGACCGCATCCACCTCCGACGCCGCCAAACCGGCCGACGCCAACGCCGCCCGGATCACCCGCTGCTGCGACGGACCATTCGGCGCGGTCAAACCATTCGACGCACCATCCTGATTCACCGCCGAACCACGCACCACCGCGACAACCGGGTGACCCTGCTCGCGCGCATCGGACAACCGCTCCACCAACAGCAACCCGACACCCTCGGCCCACGCGGTACCATCCGCCGCCTCCGCGAACGCTTTGCATCGTCCATCGGGCGACAACCCGCGCTGCCGCGAAAAGTCCACGAACGTATCGGGAGTCGCCATCACCGTGGCCCCACCGGCCAAAGCCAGATCGCACTCACCATTGCGCAACGCCTGCACAGCCAAATGCAACGCCACCAGCGACGACGAACACGCCGTATCGACCGTGACCGCCGGACCCTCCAAACCGAACACATAGGAAATCCGGCCCGAAGCCACACTTCCCGACGTCCCGGTACTCGAATAACCGTCCAGGTGCTCCGGCATTTCACCGGAGCCGCTGAGATAGTCGCTGCTCATCACCCCGGCGAAGACGCCGGTTCGACTGCCCCGCAACGAAGTCGGATCCAACCCGGCCCGCTCGAACACCTCCCACGCCGTCTCCAGCAGCAACCGCTGCTGCGGATCCATCGCCAGCGCCTCACGCGGTGAAATGCCGAACAGTTCCGGATCGAACGACGCGGCATCGTGCAGGAAGCCGCCCTGCCGCACATAGCTGGTGCCCGCGTGTTCCGGATCGGGATCGTACAGCGCCGCCACATCCCAACCACGATCGGCCGGGAAGGCGGATATACCGTCGCGGCCCTCGAATACCAACTGCCACAAGTCTTCTGGCGAGTCGACCCCGCCAGGATAGCGGCAGCTCATCGCCACGATGGCGATCGGCTCACCCGCGTCGACCGCCACCGAGCGGCCGTTCGGCGTGGTGGGCTCGGCCGCGCCGAACAGTTCCGCCGCCAAGTATTCGGCCAGCGCGGCGATCGTCGGATAGTCGAAGGTCATCGTCGGCGACAGCCGCATGCCGGTGGCGGCCTGCAGCCGGTTTCGCAGTTCCACCGCCGTCAACGAGTCGAAACCCACCTCGCTGAACGGGCGGTGCGGCTCCAGCGCGGCGGTATCGACATGTCCGAGCACGGCCGCGGCCTGCGCGCACACCAGCTCCACCAGCCTGGACCGGCGCTCGTCGACCGACAGCACGGCCAACTGGTCACGCAGCGAACCACCGGCCGGGACGGCCGAGGCAATGCGCCGCGCCGGGCGGTTCAGCAGGCCGCGCAGCACCGGCGGCATGCCGGCGACACCACTGTGCGCCTGCCAGGCCGCCAGATCCAATCGCATTGGCGCCAGCGATGATTCGGCCAGTCCGGCCGCGGCGTCGAACAGCGCCAGACCCTCGGCGATGGACAGCGCCGGGGTGCCGGAGCTCGCCATCCGGGCACGGGTCGCCTCGTCCAGGCGCGCGGCCATGCCGCCGCCGTCCCACGGGCCCCAGGCCAGCGACCGCGCGGGCAGACCGGCGTGCCCGCGCTGGATCGCGAGCGCGTCCAGCACGCTGTTGGCCGCGGCATAGTTGGCCTGGCCCGGATTGCCGAGCACGCCCGCGGCCGAGGAGAACAGGACGAATTCGGCGAGGTCCGCGCCCGCGGTCAACTCGTGCAGATGCAGTGCGCCAAGCACTTTCGGCCGCAGCACCACCGCCAACCGCTCCGGCGTCAACGCCTCGACCACACCGTCGTCCAGCACGCCCGCCGCGTGCACCACCGCGGTCAACGGGTGCGCCGCCGGGATATCGGCCAGCACCTCGGCCAATGCCGCCCGGTCCGCCACATCACACGCCACGATCGATACCTCGGCGCCGGAATCGGCCAGGCGCGTCCGCAATTCCGCCGCCCCGTCGGCCGCCGGACCGCGGGCACCGATCAGCAGTAGATGACGCATACCGCGCTCGGTCACCAGATGCTCGGCCAGTTCCCGGCCCAGCCCGCCGGTGCCGCCGGTGATCAACACCGTGCCGTCCGGATTCGGCTCGGTCGGCACGGTCAGCACATTCTTGCCGATATGCCTTGCCTGACTTACGAATCGGAAGGCATCCTTCGCCTTACGCACATCCCAGCCGGTCACCGGCAAGGGGGTGAGCACGCCGCGCCGGAACAGCTCGACCAGTTCGGTCAGCATCGCGCCGATGCGGTCGGATCCGGCCTCGTTCAAGTCGAATGGCAGGTATTCCGCGGCGATTTCGTCCGGATCGCGCAGATCGGTCTTGCCCATCTCGGCGAAGCGCGCTCCGGGAGCGAGCAGCCGCAGCGAGGCGTCGATGAATTCGTCGGCCAGGGAATTGAGCACCACGTCGAATCCGGCGCCGCCGGTCGCCGCGCGGAAGGCGTCCGCGAAGTCCAGGGTGCGGGATGAGGCCAAATGTGTTTCGTCGTAGCCGAATTCGCGCAATGCCTGCCACTTCGCCGGGCTGGCGGTGCCGAACACCTCGGCCCCCAGATGCGCGGCGATCTGCCCGGCCGCCATACCGACACCACCGGCGGCCGCATGGATCAGCACCCGCTCGCCGGAGCCGAGCCGGGCAATGTCCACCAATCCGTAGTAGGCGGTGAGGAATACCACGGGCACGGAGGCCGCCGTGGCGAACGACCAGCCCTCGGGCATCCGCGCCACGGTCCGCTGGTCGGCGATCGCAACCGGTCCGAAAGCGCCCGACAGCAGACCGAAAACCCTGTCGCCGGGCCGGAATCCGGTGACGCCCGGACCGACCTCCAGCACGACGCCCGCACCTTCGCCGCCGAGATCGATATCGCCCGGGTACATGCCGAGCGCCATCAGCACATCCCGGAAGTTCAGCCCGGCCGCGCGGACCGCCACCCGGAGCTGTCCCTCCGTCAGCGGTGCCGAAACCTCCGGCGCGGCAACGAGTTCCAGCGAATCAATGGTGCCGGGTGTGCGGACGTCCAGCCGCCACGCTCGCGCACCCGCCGGGACGGTGAGATCGGACCTGTCCGGGGTGGACAGCGCGGGAATCCACGGCCGACCGGCGCGCAGCATCACTTGCGGCTCGCCGGTGCCCGATGCGGCGAGCAGGTCCGCTTCCGTGGTCGCCGCGTCGATATCGGCCAGCACGAACCGGTTCGGATGCTCGGCCTGGGCCACCCGCACCAGGCCCCACACGGCGGCGTGGCCGAGATCGGTCACCGTCTCGCCGGGCTGACCGGCGACGCCGCCCCGGGTGACCACGACGAGTTTCGCGTCCTGGCGGTCGGCTGCCAACCAGGCCTGCACCCGGGCGAGTACCCGTTCGGTGCACTCCTGGACCGTCGCTCCCGTCGGCGCCTCGAAAAGCTCTGGCGCGGACGCGGATTCGGTGGACTTCTGCTGCCGCAGCGGCCGCCATGCGGTCCGGTACAGCCAGTCGGTGCGGGTGTCCAGGGCGCCCGCGGGCAGTTCGCGCACGGTCAGCGACTCCACCGCCGCGACCGGCCGGCCCGCCCGGTCCGTCACCAGCACCGATGTTTCGCGTTCGCCGATCCGGCGCAGCCGCACCCGCAGCGCGGTGGCACCGGTGGCGTAGAGGGTGTAGCCGGACCAGGCGAACGGGACGAGGGTGCCGGTGTCCTGATCATCCGTCGTGGTGAGCGCGTGCAGCGCCGCGTCCAGCAAAGCGGGATGCACGCCGAAACCGTTGGCATCGGCCGTATCCGGGAGCTCGACCTCGGCATAGACGTCCGCACCGGCGCGCCACGCCGCCGTCAGTCCACGAAAACTCGGCCCGTACGCCAAGCCTCGCGCGGCCAGCGCCGGGTACAGATCCGTCACATCGAGTGCCTCCGCACCGCGCGGCGGCCACTCGACCAGGCCCTCCGGCTCGCCGCCGTCCACCGGACCCAGCAGGCCGGTGGCATGACGCACCCACTCCCGATCCCGACCGTCATCGGACCGCGAGTACACACCCAGCGAACGCCGCTGCCCCGCATCGGCCGCACCCACCACCAACTGCACCTGTCGCGCGCCCGTGCCCAACAGCAGCGGCAGCTCCAAGGTCAGTTCCTCGACCCGTCCAGCGCCGACGTGATCCCCCGCATGCTGGGCCAATTCGACAAAGGCGGTCCCCGGCAACAAGACGACACCGCTGACCGCATGATCGGCCAACCAGGCATGCTTACCCACCGACAACCTGCCCGTCAACACCAACCCGTCGGCTTCCGCCAAGGCCACCACCGCACCGAGCAACGGATGCTCGGCACGTCCCAGACCGGCGGCAGTCAGATCGGGCTCACGATGATCGGACCGCATCCAATAGTGCTGATGCTGGAAGGCATACGTCGGCAGATCCACGGTCGGTATCCCGTTGTCCCCGATAACCACTGACATATCGATCTCGACACCATCGGCCCACAACGCCGCGGCCGCCGACACCGCCGACAGGACCTCACCCCGGTCTGCCCGCAGCACCGGCACCAACACCGGCTCCGCATTCGAAACGCTATCCGCGGCAAGCGCACTCAACACCGCATCCGGGCCGAGCTCGACAAACCTTGTGACATCGAGGCTCTCGGCCGCCCGCACCGCATCGGCGAACCGCACCGACTCCCGCACCTGCCCCACCCAATAACCGGGATCGGTCACATCGGCCGACGCATCACCGGTCACGGTGGACACGAACGGAATCCGTGGCTCAGCGAACCTCAACGACTCGGCCGCCTCGGCGAACGACTCCAGCATCGGCTCCATCCGCGCCGAGTGGAACGCATGACTCACCGCAAGAGCCTTGATCCGGCGACCTTGTTCGGCGAACACACCGGCGACCCGATGCACCGGCTCCTCATCGCCGGAAATGACCACCGCCGCAGGCCCATTCACCGCGGCCAGCGACACACCCGCCTCCAACAGCGGCAGCACTTCGGCCTCGGCGGCTTGAATCGCCACCATCGCCCCACCCTCAGGAAGCCGCTGCATCAACCGGCCCCGCGCAGCAACCAAAGTCACCGCATCCGACAACGACAACGCACCCGCCACATGTGCCGCGGCCAGCTCACCGATGGAGTGACCGATCACCACATCCACCGGCACACCCCACGAACGCACCAGCTCGAACAGCGCCACCTCGACCGCGAAGATCGCGCATTGCGCAAACTCCGTACGGCCCAATGCTTCTGGGTCGGAATCGATCACCTCCCGTAAGGGACGGTCCAGATGCTTGTCGAACTCGGCGCACACCTCACCGAATGCCTGGGCGAAAACCGGGAATGCCTCGGCGAGTTCCCGACCCATCCCCACACGCTGACTACCCTGGCCGGTGAATAGGAACGCCAGCTTGCCGTCAGAGCCGATCGGGCGGGCGGTGACCTTACCGTCGGCCAGTGCCGCGACGCCCTCGACCAACTGTGCCGTGTTGCCGACTACCGCTGCGCGCCAGCCGAATGCCGTGCGTGTTGTCGCCAATGACCGCGCCACCCGCGCCGGTGACGCATCGGGATGTGCTGCCAGCCAATCCGACAACCGTTGCGCCTGTGCCGCCACCGCGGTTGTGGAGCGACCCGATAACAACCACGGCAGAACCCGATCGCCATCCGCGACCGGCTCGGCAACCGGCTCCGGGTCGGGCGCCTGCTCCAAGATCACGTGCGCGTTCGTGCCACTGATCCCGAACGACGAAATACCCACTCGCCGTGGACGATCCGTCTCCGGCCACGCCAGCGCCTCGGTCAACAACGACACCGCACCCGACGACCAATCCACATGCGAGGACGGCGAATCCACGTGCAACGTCGGCGGCAACATTCCATGTCGCATCGCCTGAACCATCTTGATCACACCGCCGACACCCGCCGCCGCCTGGGTGTGGCCGATATTGGATTTCAGCGATCCCAGCCACAATGGCCGATCCACATCCCGACCCTGCCCATAAGTCGCCAGCAACGCTTGCGCCTCGATCGGATCACCCAAAGACGTTCCGGTGCCATGCCCTTCGACCGCATCCACCTCCGACGCCGCCAGACCAGCGGCAGCCAACGCCGCCCGAATCACCCGCTGCTGCGACGGACCATTCGGCGCGGTCAAACCATTCGACGCACCATCCTGATTCACCGCCGAACCACGCACCACCGCCAACACCCGATGACCGTTGCGCCGCGCCGCCGACAACCGTTCCACCAGCAGCACACCGGCGCCCTCGGCCCATGCCGTACCGTCGGCGGCCTCCGCGAACGCCTTGCACCGGCCGTCCGCCGCCAACCCGCGCTGTCGCGAAAAGTCCACGAACCCAGACGCATTCGCCAGCACGGTCGCACCGCCGACCAAGGCCAGCTCGCATTCGCCGTTGCGCAGCGACTGCGCCGCCAGATGCAATGCCACCAGCGATGACGAACACGCGGTATCCACCGATACCGCGGGCCCGACCAGGCCGAGGGTGTATGCGATGCGGCCCGATGCGACGCTGGGCACGTTGCCGCTGAACAGATACGGCTCGAGATCGGATGGGACATGCGCTCCCGAGACCGAGTATTCGTTCGGGATGACGCCGACGAATACGCCGGTTGCGCTGCCGCGCAAGGTTTCCGGGTCGATGCCCGCCCGTTCCAGTGCCTCCCACGAGGTCTCCAGCAGCAGCCGCTGCTGCGGATCCATCGCCAAGGCCTCCCGGGGCGAGATGCCGAAGAACTCCGCGTCGAATCCGCCGACCGCGTCGACGAATCCGCCGAATCTGGTGTAGCTCTTACCCGGTTTGCCCGGCTCCGGATCGTACAGCGAGTCGATATCCCAGCCGCGGTCGTCCGGGAACTCGCCGATCGCATCGGTTCCGGATGCGACCAACTGCCACAGATCCTCCGGCGAGCGAACATCGCCGGGGAACCGGCAGCTCATCCCGATGATCGCGATCGGTTCGCCGACGGTCTCGGTCAGCCGACGGTTCTCGATGCGCAGGCGCTCGGTCTCCTTCAGTGAAGCACGCAGCGCGGCAACGATTTTGTCGGTGTTCTCGGTCATCAGGCAACCCTCCACTGTCCTGAGGAGTCGGCATCGTGCAAGGCGCGCGCGATGAGCTCGTCGGTGTCCATCTCGTCGATCGACTGTTCCGCCGCGGTGAACCGCTCGGGCTCGCCGTCGCCCTCGCGCTTGATCAGGTCGAGCAGACCGTCGAGCAGTCCGGCCGCGCGCAGCCGGTCCACCGGGATGGTCGCGAGCGCCCGTCGGAGCGCGGCGTCCTCGACCGGTTCCGGCTCGGCCTCGTCGGGTAGCAGTCGGACCCGCAATTCGGCGGCCAGCTCGGCCGGTGTCGGATAGTCGAAGACCGCGGTGCCCGGCAGCCGGACGCTCGTCGCCGCGGCGATCCGGTTGCGCAGCTCCACCGCGCTCAATGAGTCGAAACCCAAGTCGCGGAATGGTTGTCGGGCATCGATCTGCGTCGACGGATCGTAATCGAGCACGGCGATCACGTGCCTGCGCACTATGTCCAGCAGCATTCGGTCGCGGTCCCGGACCGGCGCTGCCGCCAACCGCTCGGCCAGGCTCGGGCCGCCGGTCACCGCGGCGTCGACGGTGCGCCGCGCGGGCGCCCGGACCAGACCGCGCAGTAGTGCGGCGGTTTCGACGGCCCGCATCCCGCCGATGTTCAGGTGCGCGGCCACCACCATCGGCACCGGCTCGGCCTGCGCCAGATCGAACAGTCCGAGCCCGTCGGCATTACTCAACGGGGCCATTCCGGAGCGTGCCATCCTGGCGATATCGGCTTCGCCGAGGTGACCGGTCATGCCGCTGCGCTGCTCCCAGAAGCCCGAGGCCACCGAGAGTCCGGGCAGTCCGCGGGCCCGCCGGTAGGTCGCCAGCGCGTCCAGGAAGGTGTTCGCCGCGGCGTAGTTGCCCTGTCCGGCCTCACCGAAAACCCCTGCGGCCGAAGAGAACATCACGAACCCGGCCAGGTCGAGGTGTTCGGTGAGCTCGTGCAGGTGCACGGCGGCATCCACCTTCGACCGCATACCGGTATAGAGCCGTTCCGCCGTCATCGACCGCACCAGGCCGTCGTCGAGCTGGCCGGCCGCGTGGACCACCGCGGTCAGCGGGTGACTGTCCGGAATGGATTCGAGCACATCGCGCAGCGCATCCCGATCGGCGGCATCACAGGCCACCACGGTGGCACGGGCCCCGAGTTCGGCGAGCTCGGCCACCAACCGTTCGACGCCCTCCGCCCCCGGCCCACGGCGCGAGGTCAGCACCAGATGCCGAATGCCTTGCGCCGCAACGATATGCCGGGCCACCAGCCCGCCGAGCGCGCCGGTGCCGCCGGTGATCAGCACCGTACCGTCCGGATCCCACCGAGCCGGAATGGTCAGCACCTGCTTGCCGACGTGTTTACCCTGGCTCATCGTGCGGAACAGTTCGGGGGCGTGGCGGACGTCCCACACCGTGGGCGGCTCGGGTTGCAGCCGACCGGAGTCGAAGAGCTCTCGCAGTTCGCGCCACATCTGCCGGATCCGTTCCGGCCCCGCGTCCAACAGCAGATCGAATGCCGCATAGGTGATGCCCGGATACCGCTCGGCGATCTTCGCGGCATCGCGCAGGTCGGTCTTGCCCATTTCGACGAACCGGCCGCCCACGCGAAGCAAACCCAGTGAGGCATCGGTGAATTCGCCGGCGAGTGAGTTCAACACCACGTGCACCCGACCGAACTTGCCCGCGAATTCGAGGTCGCGGGACGACGCGATCTCCTCGTCGCGCAGGCCGAGCCGGTGCAGCACGGACCATTTGCCCGGGCTCGCGGTGGCCAGCACCTGGGCCCCGAGCGCACGGGCGAGCTGCACCGCGGCCATCCCCACGCCGCCGGCCGCGGCGTGCACGAGCACCGTCTCACCCGCCGCCAGCGCGCCGAGGTCGACCAGACCGTAGTAGGCGGTGAGGTAGACCAGCGGGATCGCCGCCGCCCGGTGGAACGACCAGCCGGGCGGTATCGGCGCGACGAGCCGACTGTCGGTGACCGCCACCGGGCCGAAAATACGCGGGTCGAATACGCCCATGACGCGGTCGCCGACGCGCAGATCGGTTACGGCCGAACCGATTTCGGTAACGATTCCGGCACCCTCGTTGCCCATCGTCGTGTCGACGACGTCGCGGCTGAGCCGCATGCCGAGGGCTCGCAGCACATCCTGGAAGTTCAGCCCGCAGGCCCGCACGGCGATCCTGATCTCGTGCGGTTCGAGCGGGCGGAGTTGCTCTGGGGCGGAGACGATCGCCAATTCGTCCAGGCTGCCGTTTTCGCTGGACCGCAGCCGCCACGGCAGCGCGTCGTCCACGAGCGTCAGGCTCCTGGCAGTACCCGCCCTGGCAAGCCGCGGTGCGCGCAACGCTCCGGACCGAATGGCCAATCGGGGTTCACCCGCGGTCGGTGCGGCGGCCAGCGCGTCCGCGTCCGGCCGCTCGTCGACGTCGATCAGCAGCAGCCGCCCCGGCTCCTCCGCCTGCAGGCTGCTCAGCAGGCCCCATGCCGAGGCCGCCGCCAGGTCGGTGAGCTCAGCGGCGGAGTCGACCGCGACCGCACCCGTGCTGACGAATACCGCGACCGTGTCCTCGAAACGTGTGTCGGCCAACAGGTTTTGGGCCGTGTCCAGGCAATCCCGCACCGCGCCATGGACATTGCCCGCCAGTTCGCCGTCCGGCGTGGACGAGATCGGAAGGAAAAGATGTTGCGGCACAGGCATTCCGGCATCGATCGCCGCGCCGAGCTCGGCCAGGTCCGCGAACTCCGGTCCGAAGCCGATCGTGCCCACCCTGGCACACCGATCGGCATGCACGACCGCCTCCGGCAGGTGCACCGGAGCCCAGCGCACATGGAACAGCGAATCGCCCAGCCGCGCCGCGGCGCCGTTCATCGCGGCCGGGTCCGCGGCGCGCAGGGTCAGCCGCTCGATATCGGCGACCGGTGCGCCGGTGTGGTCGGCGATGCGGATGGTCACCCCGTCGCCGGATACCGGCCGTATCCGGACCCGCAATCGGCGCGCCCCAACGGCATACAGCCGCACCCCGCTCCAATTGAACGGCAGCTCAACCTGTTTCGAATCCGCCGAGGCGGCCGATCCGATACCGTGCAGCGCCGCGTCGAGCAATGCGGGATGTAGACCGAAACCCGTGGCATCGGCCGTATCCGGAAGTACCACCTCGGCATAGACGTCGGTACCGGCCCGCCATGCCGCGGCCAGTCCACGGAAAGACGACCCGTAGTGATAACCCTGTGCCGCCAGGTCGTCGTACAACCCGGTGACATCGAGCGCGTCGGCATCGCGCGGCGGCCATTCGAGCAAACCCGCCGGTTCCGCGTCATCGGCCGGAACAAGTGAACCCGTCGCATGGCGCACCCACTCCCGGCCGTCATCGGGCCGGGAATACACCCGCAGCGAACGCCGCTGCCGCTCATCGGCCGCCCCGACCACGAACCGCACCTGGCGCGCACCCGCGTCCAGCAGCAGCGGCAGCTCCAACGTGAGCTCCTCGACCTGTCCGGCGCCGACCTGATCACCGGCATGCCGCGCCAGCTCGACGAATGCGGTACCCGGCACCAACACCGCGCCGTCGACCGCATGATCGGCCAGCCACGGATGCGTGCGCACCGACAACCTGCCGGTCAACACCAGCCCTTCGGCCTCCGGCAAAACGACCGCCGCGCCGAGCAACGGATGATCGGCGGGGTCGAGCCCGAGGGTCGTCGCGGCTCCGGCCTGCGGGCCGGTGTCCTCCAGCCAGTACGTCGTCCGGTCGAAGGCATAGGTAGGCAGCGCGTCGTCGTCGGCGGCGATCCCGGCGAAAACGGTTTCCCAGTCGAACGGCACCCCGCGCACGTGCAGGGTGGCCAGCGCCCGGGCCAGGTTATCCGCATCGCCGCTGCCGGATCGCAGCACGGGCACCGCCACCGCGTCGGCCGCGGCGGAGTCGTCGAGGCAGTCGAGGACCAGCTGGCTGAGCACGGAGTCCGGGCCGAGTTCGACGAAGGTGCCCACGCCCAGTTCCCGCAACGACCGCACGGCGTCCAGGAAGCGGACCGGGTTGCGAATGTGCCGGATCCAATATTCGGGCGTGGCGATTTCCGCGGCGACCAGACCGCCGGTGACCGTGGACACGAACGGAATTCGCGGCGGATGATAGGTCGCCAGCTCGGCGATCTGCTCGTACTCCGCGAGCAGGCCCGCCACCAGCGGCGAGTGCGAGGCGTGGTTGATGGCCAGCCGTTTGGTCCGGCGGCCCCGCGCCCGCAGCCCGTCCACGATGGCCAGCACCTCGTCCTCCGCACCCGAGAGCACGATCGATTCGACGCCGTTCACCGCCGCGACGGACACCTGCTCGGTCAGCAGCGGAACCACCTCCGACTCGGTGGCCTGCACCGCGACCATCACGCCGCCGACCGGAAGCTCGTCGGACAGCCTGACCCGCGCGGCCGCGAGCATCGCCGCATCCTCCAGCGACAGCACGCCCGCCACATGCGCGGCCGCCAGCTCGCCGGACGAATGACCCGCGACATAGTCGGCGCGGAAACCGAGGTGCTCGAGCAACCGGAACAGCGCGACCTGAACGGCGAACAGCGCGCACTGGTGATACGAAAACACCTGCAGCAGTTCGGCTTCGGCCGAGCCCGGCGCGGCGAACAGTACCGTCTCCAGTGGACGGTCGAGCTGCAGGTTCAGGTAGTCGCAGGCCTTGTCGAACGCGGCGGCGAAGACGTCGAAGCGCTGGTAGAGCTCGCGGCCCGCGCCGAGTCGCTGGCTGCCGCCGCCGGTGAACAGCACACCCACCTGGCCGGGGCGCGAGTCGGCCGGGCCGATCACCGCCGCCGATTCCGCTCCGTCGACCAGTCGCGTGAGCGCCGCGCGGAGCTCGTCCCGGTCCGCGGCGAACAGCGCCGCGCGCGCGTCGAGTGCGGTCCGCCGCGTCGCCGCGGCCGCGGCCAGTGCGGGCACGGCCGACTCGGTAACGGAATCCAAGTGTTCGCGCAGCTTGTCGGCCTGCCGCCGCAGTGCGGCGGGATCGGCGCCGGAGAGCAGCACGGGCCAGCCGTGGAAGGGGGCGTCATCGGCCGCCTCGACCGCGTCCTCGACCGCCTCCTCCAGGATGACGTGGGCGTTGGTGCCGCTCATGCCGAACGAGGAGACACCGGCGCGCCGCGGCCGACCCCCCGGCGTGTGCCACGGCCGCGCCTCGGTCAACAGCGCCAGCTTCCCCGCGGACCAATCCACTTGCGTCGACGGCGTTTCGGCGTGCAGTGTGCGGGGCAATACCCCGTGCCGCATCGCCTGCACCGTCTTGATCACACCGGCGAGGCCGGCGGCCGATTGCGTGTGTCCGATATTCGATTTGATCGAGCCGATCCACAGCGGATCGATGCGGCCCTGCCCGTACGCGCCGATCAGCGCGTGCGCCTCGATCGGGTCGCCGAGCGTGGTGCCGGTGCCGTGCGCCTCCACCGCGTCCACCTCCGCGGGCGCCAGACCGGCCACCGCCAGCGCCCGCATGATGACCCGACGCTGGGCCGGGCCGTTCGGCGCGGTCAACCCGTTGGAGGTGCCATCGGAATTGACCGCGCTGCCGCGGATCACCGCGAGCACCCGATGACCGTTGCGCCGGGCGTCGAGCAATCGTTCCACCAGCAGCACGCCGACACCCTCACCCCACGCGGTGCCGTCGGCGGCGTCGGCGAACGGCTTGCAGCGGCCGTCCGGCGCAAGCCCGCGCTGCCGACTGAAGGCGACGAAATCATCCGGCCCGGGCAGCACCGTCGCCCCGCCGACGACGGCGAGGCGGCACTCGCCCAGCCGCAGCGATTGCGCGGCGAGGTGCAGCGCCACCAGCGAGGACGAGCAGGCCGTATCGACCGTCATGGTCGGCCCCTCGAAACCGAAGAAGTAGGCGAGCCGTCCGGAGATGACACTCGACGCGGTGCCGGTCATCCGGTAGGCCGCGAGCTTCTCCTCGGTGTCGCGCGTGCGCGGTCCGTACTCACGGGTCTCCGCGCCGACGAAAACCCCGGTGCCCGAACCGGTTACGGTCTCCGGCTGGATACCGGCCCGCTCGAACAGTTCCCAGGTGCACCGCAGCAGCAACCGCTGCTGCGGGTCCATGGCCAGCGCTTCGCGCGGCGAGACGCCGAAGAAGGACGCGTCGAATTCCGCTGCGTCGTAAAGGAATCCGCCGCGCCGGGTATAGCTGGTCCCGGGCGTGGCCGGGTCCGGATCGTAGAGCGCCGCCAGATCCCAGCCGCGGTCGGTGGGGAATTCGGAGGTGGCGTCGACACCGTCGGCGACCAACTGCCACAGCTGCTCGGGTGAACCGACTCCGCCGGGATAGCGGCAGGCCATGCCGACGATCGCGATCGGCTCATCGATATGCGAGCCGCCGTCGGCGTCCGTCCCCGATTCGGCGCCGGATCCGAACAGCTCACCGCACAGTAGGCGCACCAGCCGCTGTGGCGTCGGATAATCGAAGACCAGCGTCACCGGCAGTTCCAGTCCGGTAGCCGCGACCAGTCGGCGGTGCAGTTCGACCGCGGCGAGCGAGTCGAATCCCAATTCCAGAAATGGGCGGGCCGGCTCGAACCGCTCCGGGACCCGTTCGCCCAGTGCGGCCCGGGTCTGGGCGGTGACCAGTTCGGTCAGCGCCCGGACCCGCTCGGGATCCGGCGCGGTGGCCAATTCGGCGATTACCGCCCGCCAATCATTCGGTTCCCGCTGTTCATTCAATTCTGCTCGCATTTTTCCCCGTTGGACTATTCCCGAATCGAGCTATCTTGCCTGCGCCGCCAGAGCGCGTTTGTCCGGCTTTCCCGCGTCGGTGAGGGGCAATTCGGTACAGAATCGGACAACGGCGGGTACATGCGCGGCGGACAGTTCGGCGGCGATATGTTCCTTCAACCGTTCGGCGAGATTTTCACCGTCTCCGTCGGGCACCACCACGGCATGAATATTTTCGACGTAATCGCTGTCGGCGACACCGAATACGGCGGCCTGTGCGATACCCGGATATGCGAGCAGCGATTTCTCCACCTCGGACGGATAGATCTTCACACCGTTCGTCTTGATCATTTCGGAGAGCCGGTCGACCAGATGCAGGTAGCCGTCGTCGTCGAAATAGCCGATATCGCCGGTGTGCAGCCACCCGTCGATCAAGACCCGCTCCGTCAGCTCTGGTGCGCGCCAGTAGCCCTGCATCATCATCGGCGAGCGCAGGCAGACCTCGCCGGTGGCTCCGGCGGCCAGCACGGTCCGGGTCTCCGGATCGCAGATGCGCAATTCGGCGAAGGGAACCGGCTTGCCGACCGTGTGCAGCAATTCCGGTCGCCGATGTTCCTCGGGCGTCAACCCGGCGATGGCCCAGGACTCCGTCGACCCGTACACCTGGGCCAGCACCTCACCGAACGCCTCGACGGCTTGCCGCAGCCGGGCGGGCGCGGCAACGCAACCGCCGTAATAGATTTCGTGCAGGCTGGACAGATCGGCGCCGCCGCGGTCCGGATGGTCGACGAGCAGGTACAGCTGCGGCGTGGCGAGATACAGCCGGTTGACCCGATAACGCTGAATCGTCGCCAGCACATCGCCGGCCTCGAATCGCTCCCGCAGGATCAGCGTCCCGCCGCCGGCGAGCACACCGTCGGCCATACCCGAAACCGATTGGGTCACCGGCGTTGTCACCATCATGACGAGCCGTCCGCCGCCCTGACGAGCGCCGCCGATCATCATGGCGAGCGCGGCGAAGCTGCGCCCGACCCCCTTCGGCAAACCGGTGGTCCCGCTGGTGTACACCACCGTGGCGATGCCGCCGGTGGTCGCCTCGACCGGCGAATCCGACTCGCCCGCAAGAAGATCCGGGATATCCGCGTCTGCGAAGCCCCAGCCGAGCAACCGGCCCTCGGTACCGGCGACGACCTTGCCCGCGTGCACGCGGCGGTCGGCGTCGGTGACCAGAACGGCGCTGCCCGACCGCTCCCACACCTCGCGCTGGGTTTCGACCGAAACCTCGTCCAGCGGGTTTGCGGCGTTCACCCCGCCGATATGCATGACCGTCGCGCCGAGCAGATTGCCCGCGTAGCGCGCGAGCAGCGTCGCCGGACTGTTGGTCACGGTGAGCAGGGCGACCGTGTGCCCAGCGCCGATCCCGTTGTCCCGCAACGCGCAAGCCGTTCGGTACACCAGCTCACGGCAGCGGGCCGCAGTGAAAACCTCGTCGCGCCAATGCAATACGACCCGATCCGGATCGGCGGCGAAAACGTCGAGCAGCTCGTCTACGTAATGCCCCTCGCTGACCATCATTGCTCCATTCGTGAATTCGCCGTCGTACCAGTCAGTTGCGGGCCGAGGCGACAAGTTCTGCCAGGTGTTCCACCGCCGCGTCGACGGGAGGCAAGGCGAGCATTCGCCGGTGCGCCCGCCGGGATTCGGCGGCGATCCTGCCGTCGGCGAGCACCGCCGTCGTCGTCTTGTGGACGCATTCCGCGGTCAGCTCGGCGAGCCGCTCGCCGAGCCCGAAATGCGCGATCCGATCGGCGTTGTGCGGCTGGTCCCCGAATTGCGGCAGGGTCACCATCGGGGTCGCGGTGCGGATCGCCTCGCGCACGCTGTTGTAGCCCGCGTGCGTGAGGAACAGCTGCGCGCACTGCAGCACGGTCGTTTGCGGAACCCAGTCCAGCAGGTGCACATTCGGCCCGGCCGTGATCCCGTCGACGGTGAATCCGGCGGTCGCGACCACCGCATGGCAGTCGACCTCGGACAGTCCCTCGATCAACGCGCGAATGATGGCCTCCGGCGGCGTGGCCTGTTCGGGCAGGTCCACCCCGTACGACTGGAATGCGCCGAGCATCGGCAGTGCGGTACCCACCGCCGCCAGCACGAGCGGGCGATCCCCGGACAGTCCGGCGAATTCCGGCGGCAGCACGCCACCGCCGCCGACCTGCAACGGCTGCCGGTAGGCGAACGGCTCGGGCATGTCGTACTCGGCGAACGAATACTCGTGCGGCACACTCTCGAACCGGCCGAACCGATGCACCACCGGCCCGTCGACCGGCGGCAATCCGAGCTCGGCCCGCCGCTCGGCCAGCGGTTCGGTGAGCCCGGCCGGATCGATGATGTTTCCGGCCCCGGACGGCGCCGAGATATGCGGAATACCCAGTGTCTCGGCGACCAGCATCCCGGCCAGCTCCGCCCCGTCGCGCACCACGGCGTCGGGCCGGAAGTCCGCGGCGATCGCGAACACCATTCGGTAGATCGCCGTGACGTGCGGGCCCGCCGCGGTCCGCAACAGCTGGTCCCGAATGCTGGGCTCCGGCAACCGGATTCCCTCGGCCTGCTCGGCCTCCTTGCGCGCACGCATCAGAGCGCTGATCGACTCGACGATCCCGGGCAGCTCTGCCCGGACCGGCAACCCGGCCGCCCGGAACGTATCCGCGAGTTCGGGCGCGGTCACCACCAGCACATCGTGTTCTGCCCGCGCGAGCGCGGCGGCCAGCGGCAGCACCTCTCTGGCATGCCCCTGCGAACCGGTTACCGTACACAGCACCCGCACGGTCTCACCTGGCCTTTCTTTATGTCCCTCGATCTCGACGGCTCATGACCCACCCCCAGCCAGAACGGTACGGGTGGGCTGAATGGCGACCAACCCCTAACGCCCCCATTACCTTTCAACCCCGCCACTGGTTGGAGGCCGATATTCAACCCGAATCTCAACCCGCGGGTTGGTGCCTCGGATCCCGCGTCGCCCTTAGCCTCGGCTGGACAGTTACCGCAAGTCTCGAGGGAGGACGGTATGCCGACCAGTACCCTGATCAACGGCGCCGTCGTGGTCGCGGTGATCATTTACATGATCTACCGGAAGTTCACGTGGACCGAAATCATCAGCACCGAGGTCTGGGGCACCCCTGCCACCCTGATCATCATCGGTGTGCTCCAGTTCCGGCACCTGGACAAGGTGTTGAAGCCCGCCGATATCGTCATCATCGTGCTCGGTGTCGCCTTCTCACTGATAGGCGGCGCGGTGATGGGTCTGGCGACCCAATTGCGCAAGGATGGCGACAAGTGGTACCAGAAGGTCGGCAAGGTCGGCCTGGTGGCATGGGTCATCCTCACCCTGTCGCACGTCGCGATCGAAGCGCTCGGTCACGTCGCCGGCGCCGAGGTCGCATCCAGTGGCTCGGTGATGATGCTGACCATGGGCGTCAACACCGCCGCCCTGACCTTCATCCTCAACATGCGCACCGGTGGTGTGAAGCCCCCGGCACGTGGCGGCAGCACCAGTTCTTCGGGCTACCCCCGGTAGTCCGTCTGCACAGCGGTTCCCAGTCCGCTGAACGGTGGCGCGTCCGGCTCTCCTCCCCCTCGCTCGAGCCGGACGCGCCACACCCCTGCTCCCGGTCGTCACCGTGTGACGGCCGGGAATTCGCTTGTCACACCTCGGAATTCAGCGCGGCCCCGTCCGGAATCGCGGCGTGCACCTGCCAGTAGGGCACGCCTTGCTCGTCCCGGATCACATCCGTCCGCAGGTATCCGTCGACCAGCTCGATCCGCTCCCGCATTCCGGTCAGCCCGTAGCCGCGCGACTCCGCTCGCTCTCCGGATTCGGCCTCGTCCAATTGGTTTCGCACGGTGAGCGATACGTCGTCGTCGCCGTAGCGCAGGCATATGCGCACCCGCTGACCGCGTGCGTGCTTCCCGGCGTTCGTCAACGCCTCCCTGGCGATCCGCAACAGCGCGATGCTCTCGGCCGGGGCCAACTCCCGATACGCGCCCTCCTGATGGAATTCGACCGGTGTCCGGTGGTCGCGATCGAACGATTCGGCCAACTGCCGCAACGACTCCGGCAACGATCGCACGGTTTCGCGTAACGCGGCGACCGCCTGCCTGGCATCGGACAAACCCTGTTCGGCCAGTCGCTGCGCATTGCCGAGATACTCTGCGGCCCGGTCGATCTGCCGGTGTTCGGTGAGCAGTGCGTGCGCCACCTCCAGCTGAACCCGCAAGGCGCCCAACGAATGTGCGAGCACGTCGTGCATTTCACGGCCGATTCGCGCGCGCTCCTCGGCCGCGGCGGCGTTCAACTGCTCGCGGTGGGTGAGTTCCACCTGGATGAGCCGGGCGATGTACTGGCGCCGGTTCAACCCGGCCAGCGTCGCGATGACCACCGCGCCGAAGTAACTGACCGAGCTGTGCATCGAATGTTCCCACCACATGCCCGACCCGAAGATCAAACCGCTCACCAGCAAGCTGACCAGCACCAACGCCAGCGCCGATGTCTCGATCAGCGATGCGTAGGTGCCCATGACCACGCACAGCATGATGACGGCCGAGGCATCGCTCGGCACGCCGCTCGCGACGGCCAGCAAGGAGGCGGCGACGATCAGTACCACCCGCATCATCTCGGGTGCGCGCTCGGCGAAGGCCAACCAGCACGCCCAGCAGACCGCCACCACGCCGTAAACGACCCAGAGCCACCAGAATTCGGCCGCGGGACGGGCCGAAACGAGCGTCGCGCCGATGACGGCCGTGCTCAGCCAGGGCACGGCCCTGTCGCCGGTGAACAATTTGTGCGGCGCGAACCGACCTGCCGGGGGCGTGCCGAGCTGGTCCATACGGCCATCGTGCCGTACCGGCGCGGACGGTACCAATCAGTGTGTTCGGGCTCCGGCCAGCGCTTCGAGCCGCGGCACCATATCCGCCACCTCCGGCAAGGCCGACATCGCGCGCCGCACCTGCCGCATGCGGTCGCCGAAGCTCGCGTCGGTGAGGACCTTCCGGCAGGCCTCGGCGATGGCGGACGGCGACCGGTCGTTCACCCGCAGGCCGAGGCCGTAGCGCTCGACGAGGTCGGCATTGGTCAGATTGTCCCCGTACTGCGGGAGCACGACCATCGGGGTGCCGGACGCCATGGCCTCCCGGATGCTGTTGTAGCCGCCGTGCGTGACGAACAGCTGCGCGCACTCGAGCAGCAGCGGCTGCGACATCCATTCGACAACCCGAACGTTATCCGCACCGCCGCCCACCTTGTCGGCGGCGATCCCACCGGTGGACACCACCGCGTGACAGTCGAGCTCCGACAGCGCCCGCGCGACCGCGCCGATCGTCAGGGCCGGATTGCGCAGTTCGTCACCGAGGTCGACCCCGGCCTGTTCCGCCGATTCCATCAGCGGGAATTCGCTGCCGACCGCGGCGACCACGAACGGCCGCTCGGGCGGCAGGTCCGCGATGTCGGGGACCAACACCTGATGTTCGTTCAGCGGTGGCTGCCGGTAGGCGATCGGACTCGGACCCGGAAAGGTCGCGAAGCTGTATTCCGGTGGCACACAGTCGAATCGACCGAACGGGAAGATGGCGAACGGATCGGACCGCGCGGGCAGGCCCAGCTCGGCCCTGCGCTCGTTCAGCGGATCGCGCACCCGCTCCGGCTCCAGAATGTTGCCGTCGCCGGACGGGGCGCTGATATGCGGTATGTCCAACGCCTCCGCGAGCAGACAGCCGGACAGCTCACCTCCGTCCCGGATCAGCAGGTCCGGCCGGAACCGCTCGGCGATCGGCAGCAGCCGCCGGAACGCGTCGACGAGGTGCGGCCCGGTCGCCACCCAGGTGATCTGCCCGGCCGGCGTGCCGAATCCCGCCATCACCTCCGGGTCGAGAGTCATTCGCCCGCAAAGCAATTCGATGAGCGGCGCGAGAACCTGAGCCATTCCCGGCAATACCGGATGCACCACACCCGCCGCACCGTCGAGCCGCGGCGCCAGCTCGGCTGTGCAGGCGAACGCCACCTCGTGTCCCGCCGCCGTCACGGCGCGCGCGAGCGGCAGCACCGAGTTCAAATGGCCGACGGAACCGGTGATCGTGCACAGTACGCGCATAGTAATTCCCTTGTCGCCGTGTCGATTACAGGCTGAAGACGTGGTCGGAGCGGATCGATCCGGTGGTGTCGAACAATCTGCGCGCCCCGGCGATCAGGTCCAGATCGTAGCCGCGATGGCGCTGCAGCAGGATGGTGAGATCGGCCTCCCGCAGCGCCTCGGCCAGATCCGGCACCCGGTTGATTTCCCCGTCCGGCCACCGTAGCTTGTCGACATACGGATCGTGGAACATCACGGTCACACCGCGTTCCCGCAGCGCGCGAACGATCGGCACGGCGGGCGTATTCCTGGTGTCCGCGGTGTCCGGCTTGTAGGTCACCCCCAGGAGCAGCACGGTCGCGGCGTTCGTCGGGATGCCGAGGTCCTCTAGGTGTTTGCCGCCCCGGTCGGCCACCCACAGCGGCGCGGACTTGTTCACCCGGTTGGCGGTTTCGGCCATGTGGAACGGCAGGCCGAGGGAGGCCGCATGGTGCACCAGATACAGCGGGTCGACCGGGATGCAGTGGCCGCCGACTCCCGCGCCGGGCCAAAACGGCATATAGCCATAGGGTTTGGTGGCGGCGCAGGCGATCGTGTCCCAGACGTCGATATCCAGGCTGTGACACAGCTGGGCGAATTCGTTCACCAGCGCGATATTGATCTGGCGGAAGGTATTTTCCAGGATCTTCGCCGCCTCCGCCTCACGCATCCCCTTGGCCGGGTGCACCTCGGTGATCCGGCGGTAGAAGTCGGTCGCGCGCCGCGCACATGTCTCGGTGAGACCGCCGACGACGCGCGGGGTGTTCCTGACATTGAACCGGGTATTGCCGGGATCGATCCGTTCCGGGGAGTATGCCAACGCGAAATCGACGCCGGCGCGCAGACCCGACTCCTCCAGAATCGGCAGCAGCAGGCCATGCGTGGTGCCCGGGTAGGTCGTCGATTCGACGATGATGAGCTGCCCCGGCCGCAACCGGTCCCGCACGGTGGTGATCGCGCTGGTGAGCGGCCCGAGATCGGGCTGGTCGTCCTCGATCGGCGTCGGCACGCACACGACGATCGTTTCGCAGTCGGACAGCACCGCGGGGTCGGTGGTGGCCCGGAATCGGCCCCGCATCGCCGCCACCTCGGCATCGGTCACGGTGTCGATCGGCGACAGACCGGCATTCAACCGGTCCACCCGTCCGCGGTCGATATCGATGCCGATCACGCTGTCGCCTGCGTCGACAAATGCCGCGGCCAGCGGCAATCCGACATATCCGATACCGATGATGCCCAGTCGCTGAGCGAACATAATTACTCCAAAGTTCTTGGCCCGCACGGAAAGGTCGGTTGCCGACGGCAGCTCGACGACGGCGTGTCATCGGTCGCGCGTCAGCAGGCGATCCGATACGGCACGAACGATTCGGCGTACTCCCAGGACAGCGACGAGCCGGCCGCGGCGTCCATCAACTGGATCTGCCGAATCGACCGGGGTCCCGCCGTCCGCATCTGAGTTCCGTACGCACGCAACGCCTCTTCCTTCGCGTGCCAGTAATTCGACGTGTCGACATGCAGCCACCACGGCTCGTTGTGCGAAGACCAGCGTTCCTCCGCACCGCGATAACCGAGCACCAGGTGCGAGGTCGGCTTGAGCCCCGGTGGTTGCGCGCGGGCCGCCGCGAACGCCGCGGCGTGCACCGCCTGATGATCCTGATGAAATCCGCTGGCCGAGGGGATGAACAGCGCCTGCGGCCGCACCGCCGCCAGCGATGCGACCTCATGGCGTTCGATGAGATCGACCAGCGCCCGGCGGCGGTTGCTGATGTCGAGTTCCCCGGTCTCGTCCACCCAGGCAATGGCGGACGAGGTGACACCCAATGCGGCGCAGGCCTTTTCGAATTCCTGAGTGCGGGTCGCCGGATCGCTGCGGCCGCCCCACATCGGTGCGCTGCGCACGGTGACGCACAGCACGTGCACTTCGATCCGATCGGCGGCCAGGCGGGCGATCGTGCCACCCGGTCCGATGGTTTCGTCATCGGGATGGGGCGCGATGACCAGCGCGCGGTCACCGGGCACCAGACCCAAAATCGAATGATTCGACTCCAGCACCGCATGCCCCTTAATAATCCAGGCCGCCGCAATATTATTTGCGCAGTCACACGAGATTCGTTGACATCTCGAAGGATGCTCGTTTCGACCGATCCATACAACCCTTAACCACCCCTACGCCCCGGCACCGCACGCCGATCGTCCCCTAATTCCGCACCAGTGCGACAATTCGGGATTGCGCGGCGACACTTCCGCTGCAACCCTTGACCATAGCGATTCGACTGCCTTAATTCGGTATGCCCGGGTCGTGAAATTGCCCCGCCGAGCCGATGGCCGACGACTCCGATATACGACATCGACCTGCGCAGTAATTGGATCAACTGGAGGATCAGATATGCGGATCGGCCTGGTTTCCGCCGCGAATGCCGGACTGAAGAATACCGGAATGCTTTCGGTCGACCTGGCTTTCTGGGCATTGAGCCGACGCATCGGCACCGATGCCGATATCACGTGGTACACGATTCAACCGCCGGATGTCGAGCCGATCAGGCCGTATGTCCACGGCACCGAGCTGCCGTTCCGGTTCCGGTCGCTGCTCGGCGCCTACGCCGAATTGGCCGACCACGACGCCGTGGTGTTCTGGGGAGATTTCCTGCATGCCCGGCACTACCTGGAGCAGGACGCGGTGTACTGGCTGACCAGACAACAGCTGGTCAACAACCGGGACGAGGCACGCAGCCTGCTCGATCCGGCGCTACTGCTGTCCACCGCCCCGGACGAGGTGATCGCCAAGACCATCGCCTACGGCGGCACCGTGCTGCACAACACCCAGCACGACTATGCGGACGACGATTATCGCAGCGCATTCTTCCGGCTGGTTTCCCGGTGCCGGATGATCTGGATGCGGGACGCGATATCGGCCGCGACCGTGACCCATATCCGACAGGATTACGCAAAAAGCCATTTCGGCACCGATGCCGCGCTGCTGTTGCGCCTCGAAGATCTGGATTTCCTGCCCCGATCGGGCTGGGCCGACGAATCGGATTCCGGCGCCACGATCGGCGTATTCGTCGGCTCCAGGACGGATACCCCGAATTGGCTGCCGGAGCTGTGGCAGGCATTGTCGGATCGGCTCGGCGCGCGCCCGGAATGGTTTCCCTGGTTCGACGCCGATTTGCCGCCCGAGGCCGCCGAGCTGCCCCGGCGATCCGGCGATTACCGCCTCGGCGATCTTTTCACTCGACTCTCCCGCTACCGTTTGGTGATTACCGACACCTACCACCTGTGCATCAACGCATGGCGATCGGGAGTGCCCGCGGTATGTATCGGCGCGCCGGAACCCGGCCCCGCGCCATATGGTTTTCTCTCGGTGAGCAATCTCAAGAAACACGTCTTCTACCTCGCCTACAACGCGACGGATTTCTATCTCTCCACCCTCGACGAGGGCGCGCAGACCCGGCGCGACCGCGTCGAACGGATCGCCACCCTGATCGAGAACGGGGGCGCCGCCGCGATCACGGCACGCATGGCGCAGCACGCCGCCGAGGCGGAGAAACAACTCGTGGACACGTTGCACTCGCTGCGATGAACGTCCCTGGCCGCCGGTTGTCCGACAGCGCGGTCGGCACCGGCGGCCATGCGGCAGCGTGGCCGCAGGGATAGGCCGGGGGCGGTGAATCACCGCCCCCGGCCTACTCTTTCGTGAATTACTCAGGAGGGCGCCTGCGGGAACTCCCCCGCGAGTTCCTCCGGCGCGAACAGCGCGTCGCTCATCCGCACCGGCACGCTCAACACCACGGTCGCGCCACGCTCGCACAGCGCCCAGGCGCGAGAGACGCAGTCGCCCAACGACTTTTTGTCGTCGACGACGATATGCGGCACCCCCGGTATCGGCTCGCCCTCCGGGCGCACCGTATCGGGATCGACGAAGCCGTGCCGGTCCGACACGCCTTCGTGCTTACCCAATTGCGCTTGTAGCCAACCGTATCCGCCGTTGCGCAACACCACGTACAGCACCCCGCCGACCTTCTTGGCCGTCGGCAGGTCGGCGTCGAACATCGCGAAGGCACCGTCGCCGACGAACGCGACGACGGGCCGGTCGGGCGCCGCCCGGCGCACGCCCACCGCCGCCGCGGCGCCGCAGCCGAGGCTCGTCTGTTCGGACGGCACGATCGAACCGCCGTCGCCGACGCACCGCCAGGCCGGGAAAACGTAGGACCACATATCCTGTAATCCGTTTTCCTGCACCAGGATTCGATTTCCGGGCAGGGTCTTGTCCAGCTCGTCCAGCACCTCGGCGATGTACAACTCCGGCTGCGCGCGCAGCTTCTCCAGCACCGCCGCGTGCTCGTCGTGCAACGCGGCATTCAGCCCACGGACCGTGGCCGACCAGCCGGGGACGGCGGGCAACCGCTCCAGCCAGTCGGCGAGCACCGAACAGCCGTCGCCGAGCACCATCGGGCCGGCGAAATCCGTATTGAACTCGCCCGCCTCGACATTGATCTGGACCACCTCGCCCTCGGTCCGCAGGCGGTCCGGCCAGCCGAAGGTCGCCGTCTCCTCGAGCCGACTGCCCACGGCGACAACGCAATCGGTGTCCTGCCACAGCGCGTTCACCGCACCGGGACTGTACAGCCCGGCCAAACCCAGAAAGGACGGCAGGGATTCGTCCACCGCACCGCGGCCGCTGGCCGTGCACACCACCGCCGCCCCGATATGTTCGGCGAACCGGGCGAGCAGCTCGCCCGCACCGCGCGTCCGCATACCGCCGCCGACAAGCAGCACGGGCCGTTTCGCGGCACGAACGGCCGCCAGCGCCGCGCCCTGCTCCCCCATCTCGGTGGCCGTCGGCCGCTGCACCGGATACCACCGGCCGCCGAGCGGAACGTCCTCCTCGCGCAGCTGATCGGGCAGCTCGAGGTACACCGGCCCCGGCGCACCGTGCGTGGCGACCATGATCGCCCGACGCAGCATCGGCCCGACGCGGTCCGGATGATCAACCCGCTCAGTCCATTTCGCCACCGACCTGGCCAGCGGCAGCTGATCGAACTCCTGGAACGCGCCGGAGCCTCGGGCCGCAGGCGCCGTACCCGCGCACAGCACCAGCACCGGCGCGGCCGAATAGCGCGCCTCCAGCATGCCGGTCACCGTATTCGTGACCGCGGGCCCCTTGCCGACCACGACGACCCCAAGCGCACCGGACTGCATGGCGTAGCCGGTGGCCATGAATACGGCATTGCGCTGATCCCGGCACACCGTGAAATCCAGTCCCAGCGCATCGGCCACCACCAGGGCGTTCAGATCGTCACCGGGCAGCCCGAAGACCTCCCGGACTCCGGCCTCGCGCAATCCGGTCAGTGCGGCGAGCCAACAGCCCCGCACCCCATCGGCCGAAATCTCTTCGGCGGTCATGAGGCGAGACCTCCCGCCCGGTCGGCCTCGCCCAGGTATTCCGCGATGATCCTGCTGAGCAGCAGCGGCCGCGCGTGCCGCTTCTTCTTGAATGCCACGTAATTCGCTCTGATGCCGCGCCCACCGAACGGCTCGTTACCGTTTTCGATATCGAGGATCGTCTCGTTGATGCTGACGGCGTGTTTCTGCCCGAGCAATTCCACCGTCTCCGGCATGTTGCCGTATACCGTGGCGGCCATCGCCCGCTCCTCGTAATACGGGTGGCGCAGCATGGTGTGCAGCCAGTCCACCGAGCTGAACGGGACGATATTGAAGATCGGCGCGAACAATTCGGCGGGTTTGATCTGCGTATCCGCCGGGCGGATCAGCACGGTGGGCCGCAAATGCCCCTCGGCCAGTTCCACCGAGCCACCGGCGGCCACGTACTGCCGGTGCTTGCGGAGATATTCCAGGGCGCCGTCGAATGCGTCCATGTAGAACATCGGACCGTAATCGGCCATCGGATCGTCGAAACCGCCGTAGCGGAGCGCGTCGACCCGGCGGCACAGCAGATTGCAGAAGTGCGCGCTGATCGAGGTGTGCACGAAGGCCACGTCCGGACCGAAGCAATCCTGCCCGGAGTTCAGCATCCGCGCCCGCAGCAGGCCGTCCACCGCGTCCGAGACCTGCGCGTCCGCGCCGACCACGAATGGATTCACGCCCTGTCCGAAATAAATGAAGAGCTGATCCGGACGCAGGCTCGACAGAATCTGCTGCGCGTTGTCATACGCCCCGGTGAATACGACGGCGGCCGACTTCGCGCCCTCACCCTCCAGGAACGCGTTCTGCTCGCTCTCGTCCAGCACGATCGGCAGACCGTGCACGCCACCGAGCAGATCGTGCAATTTCCGGGTGACATCCGCGATGCGCCGCGACGGCCGGAAGACCACCCGTCGCGTGTACAGGCTGGGAATCAGCAGGTACAGGACATAACTGTAGAGCGGGATATTCGACGGCATCAGAACCGCCAGCTGATCGATCTCCGGCGGCGCCGACCGCGCGACCTCCGATACCGCGCCGTTGAGCGCATTGATCGAGGTGTCGATTTCGTCCCGCGCGGTCTTGCGATTGCACACCTTGGTGAGCAGCTCCATGACCTCGCCACTGCGTTCGCGCAGTAATTTCACGACATCGGTCAGCGCCGCGGCCCGATCGGTGAACGGAATATTGGCCAGATCCCCCGTCGCGGTCATCAGCGAAAGGGGCGAGAGCGACGATTTCGCGTCGTGCAGTGCGGTGGCCGCGCAGGCCGCCTCGGTCAACGCCTTCCGATCGGTTTTCCCGATATTGTTCAGCGGGAATTCGCGCAGCACGATGACCTTGTTCGGCCGCTCGTGCTCGGCCAGCAGCGGGCGAATGAGCTGGCGCCAGTGGGCGACCGGCCGCTCCTGGGCGTCCTCGACGAAGAAGACCAGTTGGGTGCCGCGCTCCGCACTGTCCACCGGAATCACCCGCACCGGGGCGCCGCACGCACTTGCCTTCTCCGCCAACGCATCCGGATACAGCGTGTGCCCGAATCGGTGTACCGCGTTCTTCCGGCCCAGCACCCGCAGGTTGCCCTGCGCGTCCAGGAAGCCGACATCGTCGGTGTGGAAGCGGTGCCGCTTCACCGGCCGCACCCGGCCGCCCGGCTCCAGCACCCCGACCATGGTGTCCGGGCTGTGCACCACGATCTCGCCGACCACACCGGCCGGCACGGGGGCCCCGACATTCCCGATGACCTCCACGCGCACACCGTCCACCGGCTGGCCGCTGTACACCGGATTGTCCAGGTTGGCGAGCGCGATATTCCCGACCTCGCTGCTGCCGTAACCGTCCAGGAGCGGCTTACCGGTCCGGTCCAGGAAGGTCGTCGCCAGCTCGGTGCTCAGCGGCTCGCCGCCGACACACCACATGCGCACCGAATCCAGCTGCGGCACAAGCTCTTTCCGCTTCTCCATAATGCGCAGCATGGTGAGGTAACTGGCCGGCACCGCATCCACCACCGTCACGCGGCGCTCGATGATGCTGTGCAGTGCGGCGTTGATGCTGCTGCTGTTGTATGCCAGCAGGGTGCTGCCGGAACGCCACCACAGCAGCAGCAGCGAAAACCCGTACTGGTGGGTGAACGGCAGCAGCGGCAACAGCACATCCGATTCCCGGTAGCCCATCCTGGCCAGCGTGCGGTCGACATTGCGCAACACCGAAGCGGCGCTGCGCACAATGCCTTTCGGCCGTCCCGTACTGCCCGACGACCAGATGACGAGCCCGTCGCCGCGGCGCGCCCACTCGACCAGCCCGAGCGGCTCGACCGGGACGTCGTCACAGGACCCACCGGCCCGGGCCTGCGCGACCGCGTCCGCGATGGACAGCCACCGGATCCGCAGCCGATCGTATTCCGCGTCGAGATGGTCGTGATCGGACACGAACCATGTCGCGCCCGAATCGGATAGCAGTTCGACCGAGACATCGGGCAGCAGCCTGCGATCCAGCAGGCACACCGACACGCCGAGTTCCAGCAGTGCGAACAGGGACAATACGAACTCGGCGGAGTTCTCGCCGCTCAGTACCACCCGGTCTTCCGAATGCATACCGTGCTCGCGATACACCGCACCGAGGTCGCGACATAACTTGGTGAATTGACTCGTGGAAAGTTGTTCGCCACGTTCGTTCAGGAGCATACTCGCCTCTGCCCAATCTCTCGGTTCGTACGCGAGACTCGTGTTTTCAGCACATCGCCGACGGCTGTCGCGGGTCGGCGCAGCTGGAATCGATATTCGTCAGCCCTGAGTTCACGAACGCGTCCCTCGCACAACGCGTGCCTTTTACCGACCGGTAACGGCGGCACCCAGTAATCCGACCAGCCCAATCGTGGCCCCGACCACCCCCGAAACGACACCCCTAACGACCCCGGTGCCCGCCGTCGGGCCAACAGATTCGCCGACGGTCGACCGGCGCCGGTCGCGCCGAGCCGGGCTATTTCTGATTCAAATTCTTGGCGTTCTGAATGGCCTGAACGCGGTCCCGGCTTCCGGTCTTCGCGAAAATTCTGTTTATGTGGCTCTTGACGGTGGCCGCGCTGATGTACAACTGCTGCGCGATCTCCCGGTTGTTGTATCCGGCCGCCATCAGGTCCAAAACCTCTTTTTCCCGCCCGGTCAGCGGATCGTCCGGGCTCTGCTGCGGCCGCTTCGGTCGCACGGGCTGGTTCCGGTTCGTCGCCGCGGCCAGCAGGGTGTCCTGCACCGCCGGATCGAGGATCGCCTGCTCGGCCGCCGCCGCGTGCACCGCACGGCCGATCTGGTGCCGGTCGGCGGATTTCGTCAGGTAGCCGAGCGCACCCGCCTGCAGCGCCCGGATCACCAGATCGTCGTCGGAGTAGGTGGTCAGCACGACCACCTTCGTCTCCGGATGGGCCTGCCGAATGGCGGTGGTCGCCTCGATCCCGTCGCACCGGGGCATGTACAGATCCATGAGAACCACGTCGGGACGCAGACTTTCGACGAGTTCGATGGCCTCGTGTCCGTCGGCGGCCTCACCGACGACCTCGATACCGGGCACGAGATCGACCAGCAGCGCGAGCCCCTCCCGGACCACGGCCTGATCGTCGACAACTATCAACCGGATCGGTCGCTCGGATGTCACAGAACAATAATTCCCGAAATCACGATCTCGTGCACAGACCCCCCAACCCGGTCACCATATGCGCCGCCGATGGCCCGTGCGTCTATTCGGCGCGCGGGCCACTGCGCTGACGATCGACCATAGCGGGCCGCAGCCGTTCGATCGGTAATGCGCACCCGGTTCATGCCGGGGGCACGATGGTCGCGGGCCGCAGATACATCGGCAGGTCCTGTCTGCCGCGCACGCGCAGCTTCCGGTAGACCCGCGTGAGGTGCTGCTCGACCGTGCTGACGGTGACGTAGAGGCGGCCGGCGATCTCGCGGTTGGGGTAGCCGAGCGCGGCGAGCATCGCCACCCGGCGCTCGGCCTCGCTCAAACCGTCGATACCCGACGGGGTTTCGACGGTTTCGGACATCGACGAATCGCTCTCGGTCAGCTCTCGGGAGAACAGCCTGCTGATGCCGGCGGCATGGCTGGCCTGCGCGATATGCCAAGCGCGCCGGGCCAATTCGCGAGCGCGGCCGGGTTCGCCGAGCGCGTAGTGGGTGCGGCTGAGATCGTGCAGAGCCACCGCCAATTCCAACCGCGCCCCGTTCGCCTGCAACAGGTTGATCGCCTCACCGAGCAGCTGACGACGTCCGGGCAGCTCGGTGATCGCCGCCCGTAACCGCAAGACACGCCCACGCACCACCGCGTGTTCATCCCCGGCCATCGCGAGTTGCTCGTCCAGCAGTTCACCCGCCCGCTCCTGCTGGCCCATCCGCAGATAGGCGTCTGCCGCGCCCACCCGCCACGGCGCAACGGACGGGATATCGCAATCGCTCTTCCTGGCCAGTTCGCCGCAGGCGAGGAAATCGCCGAGCGCGGAGTGCGGCTGATCGTTCTCGAGAAAGAAGCAGCCGCGTGCGTAGAGGTAGTGGATCCCGAACCTGGTCTGCAGCAAGAGTTTCGGCACCGGCTGTCGCATCAGTTCGGCCGCCCGGTCGAGCTTCCCCATGGCGATACTGGCCAAGCACAGCGCCGCCAACGGCACACCGATGACGACACCCCAGCCGTGCGGCGACATCAGTGACAGCGCCGATTGCGCGTAGTGCTCCGCCTCGAGCAGATCGTCACGGCGAATCGCGATCTCCGCGCGTGCCGCCGCCAGCAATGCCTCCCAACTGGGCGCCTGGCGTTTGCGCACCTGGTGCAGCAGCCGCTCGCACCACTGCTCGGCCTTATCCAGTTTTCCCAGATAAATCAGCGCGAACAGGGCGCTCCGCACCGACTCCAGCAATGGATCGTTGTGCTGGTGGCTCTGCAGAATATGCTCGGCGCGGGCGAGCGCGTCGTCGTCCGCACTAGTGGCGACGATCCGGCCGAGCGCGGACGCCACCGGATAATCCGAGGTTTCCAGCGCCCCGACCGGCAATCGGTGGAAATATGCCCGCACCTCATCCGGCAATCGATTCAGCAACAGCGGATACGAGCATTGAATGCTGAACAAGGTAACCGTCAATTCGGTCGACGAACGCGAATCGGCGGCCTCGCTCCGCGCGATGATCGCGGGCAGAATTTCGACGGCGTCCTCACCGCGACCGTGCCAGAGCAAATAGCGCACGAGTACGGCGGCGTCGGCCACCCGCAGATGGCCGTGCTGGAAAAGTTCGAGCAATTCGTCCATATGCCGTCCGGCCGCGGCCGGGTCGACCCGCCACACCAGACCCGTGAGATCGGATTTCAGCAGCGCGACCATTGCCTGGTCATCGCATTCACGGCAGGCGAGTTCCAGGGCCTGCACCCCGAACGACACCCGATCCTCGATAACCGCCTGTTGCGCGGCGGCACGCAGCACCGGAATTCCCCAGTTGGTCTCGACGGCGTCCGCCGCGATCAGATGCGCGGCCACCTCGGTCACCGCCGCACCCTCCAGGTACAACGCGCGGGCGGCCGCGCCGTGCCACTCCCGGCGCTCCGCGGCCGCCATATCGGCGAGCACCGCGGCGGCCGTGGCCGGGTGGCAGGACGCGCGATCACCGATCAGGCCCGTCTCGCGCAGCGACACCAGCGCCTGACGCACGTCCATCGACGCCGCCCCGAGCAGTCGCTCGAGCGTGTCGGTGGCGGCCCGGGGCCCGAGTACCGCCAGCGCACGCATCGCGTTCTGCTCCGGCGCGCCCATCCGGCGCAGGCAGTTGGTCACCGCGCTCGCGAAGTAGTCACCGGGCTCCAGCGCCTGGTCCTCGGCGTTGCCGGACAGTCGATGATCCTCGAGCAGCGCCTTGACCAGCAGCGGATTTCCGCCACTTATGTCGAAGCACCGTTCGCCGATGGCCAGGGCCCACCGCGCCGACGTCTCCTCGGTGACGAGCTCGACGACCTCGGCCCGGCTGAAGGTGCCGACCTTCACCCGCACGGTATTCACCTGCCGCAGCAATTCCACGCAGAAGCTCGCATGCCGGATATTCACCTCGGGCGAACCCGCCGCGATGACCATGACCGGAGCCTCGCTCGCCTCGCGGAGCAGCACGGACAGCCACTCCAGCGACTCGGCGTCGGCATCCTGCAGGTCGTCGATCGCGATGAGCAGCGGCGTCGTCCCGCAGCACGACACGACTATGTGGGCCAACTCCGCCATGGCCTGTACGCCGAGACCCCCTGCCCGAATGCCATCGGCAAGCAATCGGCCTGCCCTGGCCCGAAATTCCCCGGCCAACCCGGGATTACGAATCAATTGACCGAGTACGCCGTAAGCCGAATCACGTTCCGCTTCGGCGCCGAATGCCTTGAGCACCACCGCACCCGATTCGGCCGCGTGCGTCATGACGTGCTGCATAATCGTCGATTTACCATTCGCCACCGGTCCGGTGATCAGAATCGCCGACAGCCGACCGGATACCAAAACTGCTTCGTTGAAAATTTTACAAATATGCTCGGCTTCACTACGCACGACGAGATTTCTTCCATAAGGCTTCCCGATTGCGGAAGTTACTGCCCCCACTAGCCGCTCCCAAACTGCTCTAACGCTTCAGCAAGCGATTCCACGTGGAATGAGTTGGATAGCACGCTACCAATACCCATTGGCAAAGCCAAGCCCGGGTCTTCGGGGTGAATCCGGCCGTATACGCCGACTCGCCGGGACCGGTGACACAAAGTCGCCTTCGGCACTGTTGTGGAAATAATCGGCAGATTTTGTGCGTTATGCGAGATCTGCGACCGCCGATTCGGAAAATTGTAGACAAATTGACTGGAATCTTTGGTCGCGCGGATACCTTGATTACTTCGCCCCAGAAAATATGGTCTCGAATAATACCCGCTCGCCGTGCCCGGCCGCGCGCGGATCGGCGAACTCGCACTCGAGCACGCCCGGCCGACCGACCGAACATCGCGCAGAGATCCGATGAGGGTCGGTGGTGACGGGTGGGCCTAGATCGTGGCGTCGGATTGCGCTCGGCTCTCGAGCAAATCGGCCAGACGCTGCAGATCACGAGAGCGCTGCCGAGCAAGTTCGGCAAGGCTGGGAACGCAGTGGCTCGGAACGTTCCGAACGACGGCGTCGGAATCGACCTGGTCGCCGAAGGGCGATTCCAACCAGCGCAGCAGCTGCCGACCGGTCTCGGTGAACCGCAATGACGGGTCTTTGCGCAACTGCCGCAGTACCCGGTGAACGTCGGGGACCTGGGTCGGGTCGTCGACAGGTTTTGATGTGCCCCCAGGTTTAGGGGGAGAATCGGTGGGGCACATACGGGAGGGCACCGGTTCCTCCCCGCAACGCAGTCGTTTACGTACATCTTTCGCCGTGGTCACCGAGATTCCGGCGGCCGCGGCCACCGATCGCGCCGACGCATTCGGGTCGGCGGCGAAAAGTTCGGCGGCCCGCCGCCGCCCCTCCGGTCCGATGGAGCGATGCAGCACCCCATTACGCGCGATCCGCCCGGTCGACTGTGGAGATTCCACAGTCGACCGCCGCCGGATCGCGGAAACGGTCTTCGGCGAGACGCCGACGGTCGCCGCGACCGCCCGGTCCGACCATTCGGGAAACGAGGAAAGGATACGTAATGCCGCAGCCTTTCGATCCGCCAACGACAGTGGCAGACCGTGCGTCGCATTCAGCTTCACCGCCAGGATGAACGCCTCATTGGCGCTGCCGTCGAAGAATACTGCCGCGATGGTGGAATCCCCGCGCAGCTGAGCCGCACGCAGCCGATGCAGGCCGTCGATGATCTGCATCGTCTGCCGGTGGACGACGATCGGAGGTAATGCGGTCGCCGATTCGGCGAGCACGCGCACATGATCGGCGTCCGCACCCGCCGTTCGGGGCGATGAATCCGATGGAAACAGCTCGGAGATCGCGACGTCCACGATATTCGAACACGACGGCAGTTCATGGATCGGGCCGGCCGCGGAAAAGGTGCTTTCGACATCGAAAACTTCTCTCGGCGTGCGCCGGACCGCCGCACCGATGAACATGATGTCCCCCTTGGGCAATAATTTTGCAGAAACGTCTACGATTCGATGACTTTCGGTTGGAGCTCGAAGCGGTCGGATGGACAGGCGGGGCAGACAACAATTAACGAGAACGGTCGCTGCGCTGTCATCGTATTGCGGACCGGACGCCGACGAACGGTGACCGGCGTGCCATCTGGGGAACCCGCTGCTCACAGGGTCGAGACTCCTGCCCGGACCGGCGCTCGACCTTTGCTACCGGTGCCCGGACCGGGCACGATTCGGGCGAATCGGCCACCCGGACGACAGGTTTCACGCCACCGTTCGGCGTCGACCGGACTATTTCAGGAAAATTCGCTGCCGTGTCAGAATACATTCATGGGATCACCCAATTCCAATAAAACCTTTTCACCGATCCGTCGGCGCACGGCAACATTGGCATTGGCCGCCTCGGCGACGGCGTTCATCGCGAACGCCTCGAATACCGGTTCCGCCGCGAGTATCTGCGAATTGGACGAGGCTACGAATACCGCCCTCGAACGGCTGAACAACTACCGGCCGACCCCGACCGAGCTGCAATTTCATGAACTGCTCATGGCCCGCGTGATCCGAATGGCGGCGAACAACCCGAGGCGTCCGTTCTGCGCGACCATCGTGGACCGCGATGGGCGGCTCATGGCCGAAGGAATCAACAACAGCGCGGCCCACCCGGGCAAGCACGCCGAGATCGTGGCCATCAACGCATATATCGAGCGACACGGAAATAACGACTGGTCGAATACCACCATGTATACGACGGGCGAACCCTGCGCCATGTGCCTCGGCACGATCGCCTGGGCTCGGATTCCGCGAGTGATCTGGGCCAGTTCCGTCGAAACGATCCGGCAGTCGGGCATCGGCCAGATCTCCATCGGGGCAATCGAACTCGCGGCCCGGGCACACGAGATCTACCAGCCTGAATATCTGCTGGGCGGCGTCTGCGCCGACGTGATGGATCTCCTTTTCCGGACCCGCCCCCGCTAGATCGCGCCGTTCACCACGGCACAGTGCGGGACGCGTCGCCGAACGCGTCCCGCACTTGGCGAGCCTCCGCTATTTCGCCGGGAAAGGCGCGTTGATGGTGCTGAAGTACTGAATCGCGGCCCCGATCGCGATCGGTGCGGCGATGACGAACTGGGCGGCCAGCGTGCCGAGCGGCGCGGCGACGCTCGCGCCGGCCACACAGCCGACGACGGCGGCGGGCAGGAACGGGCCGAGCAGGCCGACGATGGTGCCGAACGCCGCGAGCGCGCCGACCGAACCGCCGAGCAGGCAACCGATCGCGCCGCCGCCGACGGCGCCGACCACGGCGGCGATGCTGATACCGAGGCTGACGGTGCTGGCCATCCGGCTCCAGGCATCCTTCTCCCGCTCGTACGGCGTCTTCCAGGTGGCCGAATCGTCGAACGGCAGGGCGACAGGGTGGTAAACCGCGCGCGACATGTCGAACGCCGGAGTGAGGGTGGCCCGGTTGCCGGAAATGGCCGCATCGATGGGGAATTCGAAATCGTCGAGCCGGAATTTCAGCGGCGTGCCCGCGAGCACGGTGCCGTCGGCGGACTTCACCTTGAAGACCCCATCCTCGGAAACCAGCTGGCCGGAATCGGTTTCGATGACGCCGACACCGTTGTCGGTATGCACGGAGACGCCGACCGGAGGGATGGCGTCCGCGGAGCTCGTGCCGGCGAAAATACCCACTGCGGCGGTAAAAATCGTGGTGGCCAGGGCGAGCTTCGTGAGCTTCATATTTCTGAATCCTTCCAGGGGCATGGCGGGACAATGCCATGGCTTATCGGCGCGGGACAGCCGGCGGCACCGGGCCGCCGCCTACGCGGGTGATATCGGTGAACCAGTGGAGTCCAGGAGGCGCGCTCCAACGTGCGTTACGGATTTGTGCACGCGGAGATTCCGCCGTACGCGACCTACAGATGCCGCACAGCCATACCACACCCCGACCATCACGAAAATCCTTACACCCCAACGACTACACGTCGGCCGAAGCCGAAGTCAACGAATACGGCCGACCCCCTATCGACCCGATAACCGACCCCTAGCAAATTGATAAAACAATTGTTCGCAATTCCGAACCTCACGCTCCCGTAGCACCTACGATCAGGCGTATGTGATCTTCGGCAACCTCGAAGCAAAACTTGCGCGCGGTTGGCCGACCGCATATGGCCTCGTCGAACCGAGCCGTCTCCTACTTTCGACGGACCCGAGGCAGCCTCGATGTGTGCTTCCATGACCTGGTGAAGTACTGGTCGACATTGTCGGCAAGGACACAGGACGCGCTGATCTCGATTTTCGGTTTCACAGTCGGCCTGATGCTCTATTTCGCCGACTTGGACTCAGTATTCGATTCGCCCCAACCGCCGATGACGGTGCGGTTGGCGGTACTCGCCGTGATGTGTCTGATGACATTCTTCCGCCGCAGACAACCTGTGACGGCACTCGCGGTCGGCTTGGTACCGCTGACCGTCGATCTGGTGCTCGATCCGTCCGTACCGATCTGGTTGCTGTATTCGGACCTCATCTACGCGTCCGTACTCTACGGGCGCGGCAACCAGCCACGGTACGTGACGATCGGCTGCGCCGCGGTCGCCGCATCCGGAGTATCCGCGACGCTGGCGATCACGGGCGAGTGGTGGACGACGATGTTGATCGCCGCACTACTGGTCGCATTCATCGCCACGCCCATCTGGCGGGCGACAATAGTTTTCGCACACAAATCAATCGCCGATGCCGAACGCAAACGGGTACAGGCGATAAGGCTGGTCGCCGAATTCGATCGCCGCGCAACCATCGCCGAGGAGCGAAAGCTCATCGCACGAGACCTCCATGACGTGATCGCCGGCCATCTCTCGGCGATTGCGATCCAATCCGAGGCGGCGCTCGATGTGCTGGCTCGCCGAAGCCCGAGCTCGGCGATGACCGACCTCGTCGGCGCGATCAGGTCCGAGAGTGTGGACGCATTGCAGGAGATGCGGACGATGCTCGAGCTGCTCGGCAACGATGACGGCCCGGCCGCGCCACAGCGGCTCGCACAACTACCCCTTCTCATCGACGCGGCCACTACCGCAGGGAGCGAAGTGCGTGTGCGCTCCACACTCAACGAGGCCGAACTGCCGAGCGCGATCGACCAGGCGGCATACCGGATCGTCCACGAGGCGCTGACCAACGCGATAAAGCACGCGCCCGGACAGCCGATCGACATCGGAATGCACACGGACACAACCACTCTCACCATCGTGGTGCGCAATCCCACCGAACCGAATAGCAGTCGGTCCACCCCGCCACCCGGGCGCCGATGCGGGCTGATCGACCTGCACGAACGCGCGACCGCGCTCGGCGGTGGCATCTCGGCCGGACCGGTGTCCGGCGCCTGGGAGGTCGTCGCCCGGCTGCCGCTGACCACCTTTCGAGTCGAGGAGCGAGTCGCGGTCACGAAGGAGAACGGCGGTTCGGCCTCGAGCAGCTAGAGACGTCCCAGTTGATCGGTTGTGTCAGCGCCAGATCCGGAATCGGCCGTCGGTGGGGTCGGGGGTGATTCCGACGGCGGTATCGAAGTTCCGGGCGACGGTGGTCGCGCCCATTTTCCGCGCGAAATCCATGGTCGATCCCAGCAAACCCGTCATCGCAGCGCCGGTCATCACCGCCGACGCGGTGAGAAAGCTTCTCCGGCCGAATCTTTCCTCGGCAGGGGGCATGTCGGTCCCTCCCATATTCGGCATTGCTACTGGAATGGACAACTTACAGCTATCTGGTATTTGAAAGTACCATATTGTGGCACTGGACCGCGCCCGATCCAGCACGCCTCAGCGTTGGTTGGTCGCCCAACCGTAGAAAACGTCGCCGCGCACCAGGCCGCGATAGTCGCCGCAGGCGAGGTCCGCGTGCCCGGGGTAATCGTCGGACCACCAGTCGGCCGACAGCCGTGGTCGCTTCGCAACGGAGTTGGCGGGGGCGCAGATTCCCCCGAGCCCGGCCCCTGCGGGGAGCCGGAAGGTCAGGAGCCGATCGGCGGTATCGATGTCGTAGCGCAGGCGAATATCGAACGCCGCCTTGGGGATCCAATCGGGGAGGCAATCGAATCGCGCCTCGTTGCGACACCCTTGTTCGGCGGACGCGTAGCGCACCTCCGCGACCTCCGGCGATAGGTGGATACCGCAGCCGGTCACGATCGCCGTCAGCACGAGCCCGAAGACGGCGTTTCTCACGATGTCCTCCAATCCGTCGATCACCGGCGAGCGCCCGGTGATCGGTCAACGACCCGCTGCCCCGCTGCTCGAATTGCCGGTCACCGACGCAGACGCGCGCCGATGGAGGCGGCGATCAGTCGACTCACCTCAGGTGCCGGGCGGCGCTTCGGATGCCGCGCACGGGATCCGGCGAACGGCCGAGGGGTCCAAGGCCTGTAGGACGAGCGCGGCCACTGTTGGATCGACCGACATCGACAGATGGCCGGACAGGTTGATCGGGCAGATGTCTTGCAGCACAATGTTCGTCGCATTCGCCGCGTCGCGAATACCGCTGCTGTACGGCTGCACCTGAAGGTCGGCCGTGGTGACGATATTGGTGTAGTGCGGCTGTGGTGAGTAGACACCGCTCGCCTGCAGCCGGTTGATGAAATCCGATCCGGTGAGCAGATCCGCACATGCGGCGCACGCCGGCGCCAATGCCGCGTTCACATCGAACGGATATGAATGCGGTGCGCCCGCGATCGCGGTTCCGGCCCAGAGCGGAGCCAGCGAGACAACCTTGTCGACGCTCTCGGCGCCGCCGTCGAATTGCAGATATCCGGCGGTGACCAGCGTGCCTTCGGACCATCCGACGATATCGACCTGATCGGCCTTGGTTGCCCGGCGCACCTGCGCGACGAATGCCGCGAGTTCCGAGCTGGATTCGATGATCGGTCGGCGACCGCCTATTCCCGCCAATGGTCCGCTCTCGCCCGGATATACCCCATATGTCAGGGCGAATACGCAGTAACCCTCGTTGGCGAGCAGCGGAGCGTAGGTCTGCCAACTGTTTTCGGCATTTCCACTCAGTCCGTGTACGAGCACGACCGGTCGCGGATGCTCCGCCGACGGAATGCAGCCCCAGTCGTTGGCGCCGGGCGGGTTGTAGGGCGGCGTCGCGGTCAGGCTGGCGGTGACCAGTGCGGTGAGTGAGTACGGGACGGGCAGCGGGGTCGCCGCGGCGTGCCCCGGTGTCACCCCTAGCAAAATTGTGGCGACCGCGGCCGATACCGTGCGGAGCCGCTGCTTTTCGCGTTTCGGGCGCGTCGACGAAGGTGCCCGACCGCCGGCCTCGACCGGGGTGCCGTCCCTACTGGGTACGCGCGGCGATGAGTTCGAATACATGGGACCTCCTATCCGGTTGACGCGATGCTGTCGACCTGAACGTCACCGACCTCAACGAGTCGTCTATCCGGAATTTTCGAGTACCAGATTAGCTTAGAGCAAATTCTCGGACAACTGAAGATCACCCTTCGAAAGCCGCCGACCCCGCGCAGGCGGATAGCCAGGAAGGGCGGCTCATTTGCCGACAAAACAGCGGATGGTCTACCGACGCCGACCGATCTCGGATATGGTATTCCATCGTACCGGATTGCCCAAGGTTGGCTGCGGTGAGCAATCCTGGCGACTGTTGAGGAGATGAGCATGTCAACGAGGACTCTCATGCACAGCGTCCGGCGACCGAGCTCGGGAATCGCGGTCCGCGTGCTGATCGTGCTGACCTTGCTGTTACCGCTGGCGCTGGTCGGCGCCTCGGCCGGGACCGGGCGATCGGTGGCCACACCCGCGGGATCGCCGGGTTCGGCACAGGTCCCAATCGAGCCATTGCCGGTGGCGGTGCTGCCGCCGGAGTTCGATCCCTTCTATCAGGCGCCGGCCAATTCGATAGTCGACACGCCACCGGGCGGAATCATCAAGGCGCGGCAGATCACACCGTCGTTCTTGGCGCTGCTGCCGTTGAATATCGATGCCTGGCAGCTGCTTTATCGCACGAACGACAGCCACGGTAATCCGATCGCGACCGTGACGACGGTACTCGAACCGCGTGGTCCCGCTCCCGACGGCGGACGAAAGTTGTTTTCGTATCAGGAGGCGGAGGACTCGACGGCGAAGTACTGCGCGATGTCGTATGTCATCCAGCAGGGCTCCATTCCCGTCGATTGGTACAACAACGTCATGCCGATCGTGATGATCGCCTTGGGGTTGTCGCAGGGGTGGGCGATGGCGATTCCCGACTATGAAGGCCCGAACTCGGTATACGGTGGCGCGGTTCTGGGCGGCCAGGCCACACTCGACGGTATCCGCGCCGCGGAGGGCTTCGCGCCGATGGAGCTGGCTCAGGGCGCGGGAACCCCGGTTGTCATGGCGGGATATTCCGGAGGCACCATTCCGACAGGCTGGGCCGCCGAGCATCGGCAAACATACGCCCCCGAACTGAACATCGTCGGCGCCACCATCGGTGGAGTCGTCATGGGCGATCTCGCGGGATTGCTGCGACATAATTCCGGTGGATTGTTCGCCGGGTTGGTCGGTACGGCGTTCTATTCCTTCGCCGCGGAGTATCCGGAGGTGCGGCAGGTACTCGACAGTCAACTCGACTGGTTCGGCAGATTCATGATCACCTTCAAAAGCATGCTCTGTAAGGAAGAAGGAACCGTCACATTCCCTGGATGGAATTACCTCGGTTCCTTCACCGGCCAAGGCGATCTGCTGGAGAATCCTGTACTCGAATCGGCGATGCACGCCCAGGAGTTGGGGCAGCAGACACCGGACGTGCCGATGTACATCTATCACGCGCAAAACGACGAGATCATTCCGATCGCGGGCACCGATCGGGTGGTGGATGGATACTGCCGCGACCAGAACGCGAAGGTCGTCTACACCCGGGAGTTCCTGACCGAGCACATTACCGGCGGATTCGCCTGGGCGCCGAAGGGTTTCCAATTCCTGATCGACCGCATGAACGGCGTGCCGATGCGGCCCGGATGCACGATCGACAACCCGACCAGCACCTTCACCGACGGCGACTTTCTCCGTTTACTGACCGACAAAGTGCCCGCATTGGCCGCTCTGATAGCCGGGTTCCCGCTGGGCGCCGGAATTCACTGACCACCCGAGAAACAAGTGAAATCTGGTCCGGGTGGAGAATTTCGACGGTTCAACCGATCTGGATTATTTGTCGGCGTCCGCTTTCCGCCGCACGTCGAACGCTATCGATCAACCTGTGGCGATCGACGCCGTGTGCGAAATCAGGGGCGAGCCGAGTATTATCGACGATATCGGACAGTATCGCGGCGTATTGATGCGCGACCGCATACGCGTTTTGCTCACGATCTCCGATGAACTGCGGTAGTTTATATTCCACCGGAACGGGCAGCTCGGTGACCGCGGTGTCGCCCAGTCGGCCCCCGTATATCTTGAACTGTCCTAGGCCCAAGTGTCCGGTCTGGCCGGTGACCCGCAGGTCGCCATGGGTTCCATTGATCTCCCACAAGAAATTGGTGCCCCGGGTGTGCCCACCACGAAAATGAATCGACGCGACCGCTCCCCCATTCAGCGTGCCGGTGACCGCGATCTGATCCTCTGCTGTCATAACGGCAGGTTCGCCGCTGTGCTTGTCGAATACCCGCCCCCGCCGGGTCGCGGTCGTGGCAGTGCATTCGGTGAACTCACCGAGTACCGAGGTCAAGCCATCGATCGTGTGGCCGAAAGGGACCGTCAACATTGTGGCGCCCCCGTTGCGATCGAGGATGTAGGCATTCTTTCTATCGAAAGTTCGCCCCCACAGCATTGTCGATGCGATAACGCTCGTGGAAAGCACCTCGCCGACGTAGCCGTCGCGGATCAAATCGCGTAGATAACGCACCGCGGGCGCGGACCGCGCCTGCAGACCGATGAATGTGCGCACACCCGTTGCGGCCGCGTCGGCGGCGATCTCCTCGGCCTCGGCGAGGTCGACACCCAAAGGCCATTCACACAGGACCATTTTCTTCGCCCCGAGCGCGGACAGCACGAGGCTCCTGTGCTCGCGGACCTGGACGGAAACAACGACCAAGTCGACTTCGTCCCGCTGCGCGAGTTCCTCGACATTGTCGAACGTCAGGCCGACACCGAACTTCTCGCCCGCGGATTTCGCCGAGGCGACGCTGCTCGCGGCCAGCGCGCGCAGCTCGAACCCCGGCAGCTTCTGCAAAGCGGGAACGTGAGCCTCGGCGGCCCACCCCCCGAAGGCGCTCAGGCCCACAATTCCAACCCCTATTGCCGACCCGGGCGGGTGTACATGAGTCACCGCGATATCCCTTCGATACGTCCTTACCGCTCGGCAACGGCTTCATCATCGAGTCACCGGCGAAGGCAAAGGGCCCATGGCCACTCCCCTTTCGAGGTGCGGCACCGAAATCCGCGCCGGACTCGGCGGTCCGGCGTATGAGTTTGGCATACATCTAGCAATCTTGTACTTCACCGTACCAGATGAATGGATCGCGCCACACCCTCATGCCGCACCGACCACGCGGACGCCGATAGCCCACAGTGTTCGGTACGCTCGAATACCGAATCAGGGGCACGGCCAGACCCTGTCCAGTTCGAGCGCTGAGCGAAAGGGGTTGCCGACGTGGGTTCGCCGCCTCGACCTACGAAATCGGAGCGTGTGTATCAGGGCCTCAGCCATCACGACAGGGTGAATGAACGTCGGCGCCGCATGCTCGACGCCGGCATTCAACTGTTCGGCGACCGTGGGTTCACCGCGGTATCGATCACCGATATCTGTGGGCGGGCGCGGGTGTCGCGGCGGTCGTTCTACGAAGAGTTCGCCGGTCTGGATCGGCTGCTGATGTCGATCGTCGACGAGAAGGACATGATCGCGGTCGAGCGCGTCGCCGCGAGTCTGGCGGCCTCGACGGGTGAGCATATCCAGACGCGCGCGGCACGGGCATTCGAAGCCTTCCTGTCCGCGACATGTCCGGACCGGCTCACCGCACGGGTCTGCTTCGTCGAAGTCGTCCGAGTCGCGGATACGGTCGAGGCATGGCGGCGCGAGCGCCGCCGCCGCCTCGCGGCCCTCCTGGTCTTCGAGGCGGAATCCGCCGCACAACGCGGCGAGATCGCGCCCGGCTCATACGAATTCGCCGCGATCACGGTGGTCGGGGCAGTGACCTACGCAATCCAGGAGTGGACCGAATCGGCGCCCATCTACGGCGAATTCACCGATATGTCGATCGCACGCCTAGCCGAGCGGCTAGCCCAGATCTTCCTCGCCTGCGTGAATTCGGCCGCCACACAGCCATAGCGACCGGCCGACCCTCGGGCCGCGACCGGTATCCGGCGAGGACGCACGCCACAACCTACGAGATCCCGCCGGCGTCGGAATCCTTGTCCGGCACCGCGTTCGCGGGCTCGAAGAACAGGCGTTTGCTCAAAGTGGTTCGCACCGGCGAGCGTTCGATAGCCTCAGTGGGTGCCGCGGTGGCCGAGTCGGTCAAGGCTCGAGCAAACCATTGCGCCGCAATAGAATCCGCCTGTGCGCCCCGGCTCTCTGGTCCGGGACCGCACGATCAACGCGCGGGAATGTTCACCGCGATTTCCCCGCCGAGGTGATAGCCCTCGGCCAGACGCAGCTTGTCGCCGCTCCAAAACCGGCCCGGGTCATACCAATTCGGACGCTTTTCCGGCAGCAAACCCATGGCCTGATACGTCATGGCGACGATCTCCGCGCAGTACGCGTTCTCCAGACCGGCGGCGGATTCGCGCGGCCGCTTCGGCAGCGGCACCCGGCCCCGCAACCACCTGCCCGCCAGCGCGCTGGTGGACGGAAAGGGCATGCCGTCCAGCCGGGCCACCATCCGCAGCGCGGCATCCTCCATCTCGCGGGTCACCGGCCGATCGAGCTGGCGAAGCCATGCCTGCTGGCCGTACTCGTTGGCCCAGCGCATGGCCGCGGCCCGCAGATCGTGCAGCTGAGCGCCACGATGGTGATTGCCCGACCAGATATCCGGCAGCGCCCGGCCGAGTTCGGCATGCCAGATCAGAGCCGGTAGGTCATCGATGACCATCGCCATGCCGACGTGGTTGACCGGGCTGTTGGTCAACCCTCGAATCGCGCGGTCGGCGCCGGAATGCCCACGGAACAGCCATAAGTCACCCGTCCGCGTGAGCTCCACCGCTTCAGCCAATCCGATACTCGAGGACGCGTCACGTGGCACGGCGACTAGCCTAGGCGTATGCGCTGGTGGAAGGTACTCGGCTTGGCGGGGGCCGCGGGTGTCGCGGCGACCGGTGTGATCATCGTGCGTTCCGAACGCAAACGCCGCGCCTACACCCCGGACCAGATTCGAGACCGGCTACACGCCCGCCTCGGCGAGCAACCCGACCCCGGCACATCCGACGGCGACCGCTGATCCGACCCGCGATCAGCCGACAGCAGGACCGAGCGGTGATCAGCCGACGAGTTCCGCAGCGACGCGTGGCTCCTTGTGCGCGTTCGAATCCTGGCCTTCCTGCCAGCAATCGCGGATCAGCGCGGAGTGGCCATCCAGCAGCCCACGACCGAAACCCCGGAACACCTCGACAATATCCCCGAACACCGCTCGCACACCCGTCATATATCAACCATCGTTCGGGATACTGGGCGGTGTTTCAGAGGATCCTGAGCTAACCCTCTGAATCGTCCGGGTCGGCTGGGCCACCGCCGCGAATGGACCAGAGCAGGCCCTCGAGCTCATCGGGTTTCACCAGCACATCGCGCGCCTTGGAACCCTCACTCGGCCCGACGACGCCGCGGGTCTCCATGAGATCCATCAGGCGGCCCGCCTTGGCGAAGCCGACCCGCAGCTTGCGCTGCAACATCGACGTCGAACCGAATTGCGAGGTGACGACGAGCTCGACGGCCTGCACGAAGACGTCCAGATCGTCGCCGATATCCGGATCGATATCCTTCGCCTCGCCCGCCTTCGCGGTGGTGACGCCCTCCTGATACTCGGGTTCGGCCTGATTCTTGCTGAATTCGACGACGGCGTGGATCTCCTCGTCGGAGATGAACGCGCCCTGCAATCGGGTGGGCTTGTTGGCGCCCATGGGCAGGAACAGGCCATCGCCCATGCCGATCAGCTTCTCCGCGCCCGGCTGATCCAGGATGACCCGGGAGTCGGTCAGCGAGGAGGTGGCGAAGGCCAGCCGGGACGGCACGTTCGTCTTGATCAGACCGGTGACCACGTCCACCGACGGACGCTGGGTGGCCAGCACCAGGTGAATGCCCGCGGCCCTGGCCTTCTGGGTGATGCGCACGATCGCGTCCTCGACATCGCGCGGCGCGGTCATCATCAGGTCGGCGAGTTCGTCGACGATGGCCAGGATGTACGGGTAGGGCCGGTACACCCGTTCGCTGCCCAACGGGGCGGTGATCGCGCCGGATTTCACCTTCTTGTTGAAGTCGTCGATATGCCGGACCTTGTTGGCCTGCATGTCCTGATAGCGCTGCTCCATCTCCTCCACCAGCCAGGCCAGCGCGGCGGCCGCCTTCTTCGGCTGGGTGATGATCGGCGTGATCAGGTGCGGAATGCCCTCGTACGGTGTGAGTTCCACCATCTTCGGGTCGATCAGGATCATCCTGACCTCGTCCGGGGTGGCCCGCTGCAGCAGCGAAACCAGCATGGAATTCACGAAACTCGACTTACCGGAGCCGGTGGAACCGGCCACCAGCAGATGCGGCATCTTGGCCAGATTGGCCGCGAGGAAATCGCCCTCGATATTCTTGCCGAGCCCGATCACCAAGGGGTGGTGGTCGTTTCGGGTCGACGGGGATTTCAGCACATCGGCCAGCCGCACCAGCTCGCGGTCGGCATTGGGTACCTCGATGCCGACCGCGGATTTGCCCGGGATCGGTGCGAGCAGCCGAACGTTCTCCGTCGCAACGGCATACGCGATATTGCGGGCCAGCGCGGTGATCTTCTCCACCTTCACGCCCGGCCCGAGCTCCACCTCGTAGCGGGTGACCGTCGGGCCGCGGACGAAGCCGGTGACCGCCGCGTCGATCTTGAACTGCACCAGCACCTCGGTGATCGCCTCGATCATCGATTCGTTTGCGGCGCTGCGTTTCTTGGGCGGATCGCCATCGGTGAGCAGGGACAGCGGCGGCAGCGTGTAATCGCCCTCCACCACCCGCTCCGGCACGAATTCGAGCTGCTTCGGCGGCGGCGGGGTCTGATCCTTGACCTCGACCTTGGGCTGGCGCTTCTTCGGCTTGGGCGGCGCGGGCGGCTCCTCCTCGGCCTCGGTGCCGAAATTCTGGGCGGTGGCAATGGTTTTCGCGTCCCGCAGCGGCGGCTCGCCGATGATCTCGGTGACCGCGTCCGGATCGCCGTATTCGTCGGCCGGATAGTTCTCGGCCGGGGTGCCGCGCCGCCGCGACCGCTTGCGATGCACCGGGAAGCCGTCGGCGTCGTAGTTGGCCGGATCGTAATCGCCGTCGTAATCGCCGTATTCGTCGCCGCCGCTGCCGGTGCCGAAGTATTCGCGCAGCCGGGCAGGCACCTCACGCACCGTGGTGCCGGTGAGCAGCAGCACGCCGAAGGCGATGGCCAGCAACAGGATCGGCACCGACAGCCAGGCGGTGAGGCCGTCGGTCAACGGGCCGCCGACCACGAAACCGACGAAACCCGCCGCGCGCGAACGACCGTGCGCGTCGGTGGGCGTGCCCGCGGCGATATGCCAGAGCCCGAGCATGGGCAGGCCGACCAGCAGCCCGCCGAGCACCAGGCGCGGCCGGATCTCCGGATGCGGTTCGGTGCGCATCAGGATGACCGCGATGGCCGTGGCGACGAACGGCAAACCGGCCGAGGCCGAACCGGATACGGCCCGGATCGCCTCCTCCACCCAATGGCCGACCGGCCCACCCGCCGACAGCCACACCGCGGCGGCGATCACGGCGCTGAGCGCGATCAGGCCGAGTGCGATGCCGTCGCGGCGGTGGCCGTGCTCGATATCACCCGCCTTGCTCAACGTCCGCGTGGTCGCGCCGACGCCGCGCGCGAGCATGAGCCAGCCGTTGCTGACGCCGCGGCCGAATACGGCCAGCGGCGCGGTGTTCGACCGACGACGCGCCGGTCGGCGCACCGGAGCGGTGCGGCCGCGCGACGCGCCGGAACGCGCGGTGCCGGAACGGGACCGTGCCGCAGTGGTCCGCCCCCGCGCCGATCCCGCCCGCGCACGTGTGGTGGTGCTGCGGGACTTACCTGCCATGGCAATCAGGCTAGCGGCAAACGCCCCATAGAGACCATCCGCAACACAGGTATCGCCCGTCCCAGCGGGCGAAACCGGGCGGGATGCCCAGGTCGGAGACGATACCGGCCGCCACGCCGCACGGACGGCGTTTCGCCGTGTCGCGGGCGCGCCGCGGCGGCGATCCGTCAGACCGAGCGATCGAAGCGGGCCAGCGCCTCGACGGCGGCCGGTTCCCCGGTGATCTCGACGCGGACCTCGCCGCGCCCCATCGAGTACAGCGTCAGCTCCGAGGCCGGGGCCCGAAGCGTCACCGTCGCACCGGATTTCGCGCCGACACGGAGCTCGGACCCATCCGGCGTCACCAGCGCGACCCGCACCGGCGCCTTCCGGTAGCCGAACGATGCGGTGCGCCGCAACATATTCCACAGCTGCCGCTCATCGGCGACGGGCAGCACGCGTGGCTCCCAACCCGGTGCGCCACGACGCACATCCTCGTGATGTACGAAGTACTCGACGGAGTTCACCAGCGCGTCGACCGGACGCAGCGGCGACCACCACGGCGGCCCGGTGCGCACCAGCTCCAGCAGCTGCTGAAACGGCCTGCGGGCGTACGCGGTCCGCACCGCCTCCAGATATCCGGCCAGCGCGGGCACCATGACGCCGGGTGCGGCGTCGGGGCGGCGTTCGCGAACCACCAAGTGCGCGGCCAGATCTCGGACCAGCCAGGTTCCGCAGAGCGTCGGCGCGTCGGGCCCGGCGGCCGCCATCGTCGCCACCAATGCCTGACGTTCCCGCTGGGCCAGCGTCCGTTGTCCCGGAGTCACACGCTGAACATACCGATCATCCGCGTCACACGGGAGGTACGAAACAGGTTCAGCGCGCGCAGTTTCCCCGCAGGAGCTCCCCTGCCCGCGTGAGATCGCGCTCGATACCGGGCGATCCGGTGCATACCTTGGTGAACCAGGCATCGACCCTGGCCAGATCGTCGGCGGTCAGCACGCCGCCGTCGGTCGCCTTCGCGACATAGCCGTTGATGGTATTGACCATCGAACGATGGGTGCGCGTGCGCTGGCGATACCGGTCGGCCACGGTGGAATCGAAAGTTTCGCCCCAGAAGACGATTCCGTCGTTGCTGTGCATACCGCCGTGCAGATCACCGGCGACCGCGGCGAGCCGCTCCGGCAGCGATGCGTCGGGATCGGGCCGCCTGCGCCGCATGGCGGCGCGAACCTCGCCAAGAATGTCCAGCAACCTTGTCACATCCGGATCCGATAGGCCCGCCAGCCGATCGAACCGCCCGATGACGACGCCGACCTCGTCCAAACAGGCTGGCCAATCCCAGCCGTCCCCCGCTACCGGCGCCGCGCCTAAACCGGCAATAACCTTGTCGTACATAAAGATTCGCTGCAGGTATGCGTACAGCACCACCAAACCGTTGAGTTGCGCCTTGCCTTCCACCGGACGAGACTATCCAGCGGGCGCGCCGGTCGGAGGCCGATTCCGGAATGCCCGATTCGCCCGGAACCGCCACACACACCCGAATATCCGGGGTGGCGTTTGCTGGACCGGCTCTGTACCTTGACTACTCGGTCCATCAGGGTCGTGGACCTGTCAATACAGAGGGGAGTCCTTCCTTTGCGGAAATTCGTCACCGGTGCGGCCGCCATGGTAGCCGCGGCAGGCGCCACGCTGGCCGTCAGCGCGCCGCAGGCCAATGCGGCCGGCTACTACTACGGTGCCATCGCCATCTCGTACTCCACCGGTTACATCGGCTACTCGTACGACTACGCGGATTCGGGGACCGCGCAGTCGCGGGCGGTCAGCCAGTGCGGCCAGGCCGATTGCCAGGCCGTCGAATGGTTCGCCAACGGCTGCGGCGCGGTCGCCTACTCGCGCAGCACCGGCACCTGGAGCTGGGGCTATGCGGCCTCCAGGATCGGCGCGCAGAACAAAGCGCTGTCGTACAACAACGGCGGCGCCGCCATCGTGCACTGGAACTGCACGTCCAACCACGGCTGAGCTGGGATCGAGAGGAATTTTCGTGAAACACCGTACTTTCCGCACGGCCGTGGCCGTGGTGCTCGGCGCGGCCGCGCTCTGCTTCGGCGCCGCGTGCAGCACCTCCGACAACTCGGCGACGACCACGAGCTCGGCCAAGCCGTCCGGCGCGGGCGATGTCCAGGGCGGCTCCGACAAGGGTGACAAGGCCACCGGCGTCGCGCCGACCACGCCCGCCCCGCCGAACCTGGACACGCCGACCGTCCAGGAACTCAACGATCGCATCTCCAAGGCCTTCGATCCGTCGATCGGTAACAAGGAGAAGATCTCCTGGATCCAGGCCGCGGAACAGGATCCGTACCTGGTGCAAAACCTGGTAGAGGCGGCGAAGAAGAACAAGGTGAAGGTCACCGTCACCAAGGTCAACCCGCCGCAGGACGGCAAGCTGAAGGCCGACGCCGATGTCACCATCGACGGCAAGCCGCTGGAGGGCGGTTCGTTCATCGAATTCATCGCCGAGGGCAAGGAATGGAAGGTCTCGCACGTGTTCGCCTGCAACATCGTGAAGACCGCGAAGATCGAGTCCGCCGCCTGCCAGGAGTGAGCCGCTGACCGAAAAGCCGCTGGGAGATCTTGTCTCCCAGCGGCTTTCGTTTGCCTAGGCCCACCCGTCGCCCGACCACCACCCCCCACCGAATCGCTCCGCGATGCTAGACGCCTATCACAGTGGGCACGATCATCGGCCTGCGCCGGTAGGTCTCGGCCACCCAGCGACCGACGACGCGGCGCACGCCCTGCGCGATCCGGTGCGTATCGGTGACGCCCTCGGTGGCCAGCCGCAGCAGTTCGGCCTCCACGAGCTCGGCGGCCTCGGTGAGCGCCGTCGGATCGTCGGAGAAGCCGCGACCGTTCACCTCCGGCGTGCTCACCGCCTTACCCGTCGTCTCATCGATGGCGACGGTGATCGCGATGAAACCGCCCTCGCCGAGCACCAACCGGTCCGACAGCGTCGACTCGCCGACATCGCCCACCGAGAGCCCGTCGACGTACACATGCCCGACCGGCACCCGGCCGACGATCGATGCGATGCCGTCGACCAGGTCGACGACCACACCGTCCTCGGCGAGCACCACCCGCTCCTCGGGCACACCGGTGGCGACGGCCAGCGCCGCATTCGCGCGCAGATGCCGCCATTCGCCGTGCACCGGCATGGCATTGGTGGGCCGAACCGCGTTGTACAGGTACAGCAGTTCGCCCGCGGACGCGTGACCGGAGACGTGCACCTTGGCATTCTGCTGCGTTATCACCGTCGCCCCGAGCCGGGCCAGACCGTTGACCACCGCGAACACCGAATTCTCGTTGCCGGGAATCAGCGAGGAGGCCAGCACGACCAGATCGTCGGCGCGGATATTGATCTGGCGGTGGTCACCGCGCGCCATCCTGGACAGCGCCGACAGCGGCTCGCCCTGCGAACCCGTCGAGATCAGCACCAGCCGGTCGCCCGGCAGCGTCGCGGCGACGTCCAGATCCACGACCACGCCGTCGGGCACCGTCAGATAGCCGAGGTCCTGGGCGATCTGCATATTGCGGACCATCGAGCGGCCGACGAAACACACTCTGCGCCCGTACTTCTGGGCCACGTCGACCACCTGCTGGATGCGATGCACGTGGCTGGCGAACGAGGCGACGATCACCCGGTTGCGCGCCTTGCCGATGACGTTGTCCAGCACACCGCCGATCTCCCGCTCCGGCGTCACGAAACCGGGCACCTCGGCATTGGTGGAGTCGACCAGGAACAGGTCGACGCCCTCGTCACCCAGCCGGGAGAAGCCGGCCAGGTCGGTGAGCCGCCCGTCCAGCGGCAGCTGGTCGAGCTTGATGTCACCGGTATGCAGTGCGACACCGGCCGGGGTGCGGATGGCCACCGCGATGGCGTCCGGAATGGAGTGGTTGACCGCGAAGTATTCGCATTCGAACGGACCGTGCTCGGTCTTCTGGCCCTCGATCACCTCGATGAGCTTCGGCTGCTGGCGGTGCTCCCGGCATTTCGCCGCGACCAGCGCGAGGGTGAACTTGGCGCCGACCACCGGGATATCGCCGCGCATGCGCAGCAGGAACGGCACCGCGCCGATGTGATCCTCGTGACCGTGCGTCAGCACGATGGCCTGTACATCGGCCATCCGGTCCTCGATGGCCCGGAAGTCGGGCAGGATCAGGTCGACACCCGGCTGCTGATCCTCCGGGAACAGTACGCCGCAGTCGACGATGAGCAGTTTGCCGCCGTATTCGAAAACGGTCATATTGCGGCCGATTTCGCCGATACCGCCGAGCGCGAATACGCGCAGGCCGTTCTTGGGCAGCGGCGGCGGTGCGCCGAGCCGATCCTGCGGGGCCACCGCGGCCCGCGAATCCTGCTGCGCCACCGGCTGTTCGGCGCGCCGACCGGGCTGGCGGCCGCGCCCCCTGCGCGACTGCCCGTTCCCCTGCTGGGCCGAATCACCGCTCGGCGCGGACATTTTCGGTTCGGCGGCCTTGGCCTTCGACCTGGTCTTCCTGGGTTCGGTCCGCTGCGCGGGCTTATCGGGCGTCGCCTGTTCGGCATGCATCGCGGCCTCGGCATGCGGTGCGGCGGCGGCCTTTTCGGCCTGCGCGGCCCGCTCGAAGCGCTCCGTCTGCGGCGCGGGCGGACCGGCGGTGCGGGTCGCGGTCCGGCGCGGCCTGCGCGCCACTAGCTCACCATTGTCGCTCACGCGCTCACCTCCGCCGCGGCCAGATCCGCGGCCAGCGCATCGAGTTGTTCGGATGTCGGCATGAGTTGCGGCAGGCGGGGCTCGCCCACCTCGACGCCGAGCAGGCGCAGTCCGGCCTTGCTCAACGCGACACCGCCCAGGCGCGCCATCGCGGCGTTCAGCGGCAGCATGCTCGCGTTGATCTCCCGGGCGCGAACCACATCGCCCGCGATGTACGCCGCGTGCAGCGCCCGCAGCCGCTCGGGCACGAGATGTCCGATGACGCTGATGAATCCGGCCGCGCCGACCGACAGCCACGGCAGGTTGAGCCCGTCGTCACCGGAATAGAAGGTCAGGTCGGTGTCATGAATAAGGCCCGCACCCGCGTTCAGGTCGCCCTTGGCGTCCTTCACCGCGACGATGCGCGGATGTTCGGCCAGGCGGCGCAGCGTTTCGGTGGCGATCGGAATCACCGAGCGCGGCGGGATGTCGTAGAGGGTGACCGGCAGGTCGGTGGCATCGGCGACCGTGGTGAAGTGCGCGAACAAACCCTCTTGGGTGGGGCGCGAGTAATAGGGCGTCACCACGAGCAAACCGTGGGCGCCCGCGCGCTGGGCGTTGCGGGCCAGCTCGACGGAGTGCGCGGTGTCGTAGGTGCCCGCGCCCGCGATCACGGTGGCGCGCTTGCCGACCGCGTCGACCACGGCGTGCAGCAGATCGAACTTCTCCGAATCGGTGGTCGTCGGCGATTCTCCGGTGGTGCCCGAGATCGCCAGCAGATCGACGCCGCGATCGACCAGGCGCGCCGCGAGCGCGACGCCACGGTCGACATCGAGCTTGCCCTCGGCCGTATACGGGGTCACCATCGCGACACCCACCGTGCCTGACGCGCGCAGCCTAGTCTGCGTCGAATCACCGATCGTCATGGTCGGAAAGGCTACCCGGTCGTCGGATCCGTCTCGACACGCGGCGGTTGCTTCGGCTATTGCTTCGACGGCACCTTGACATCAAGACTTTCCTTGAATGACATCAACTATGACGTCACACTGGTGTCATGGATCTGAGCAAATACACCGACCGCCTACGCGCGGATCTGGAGTCGGCCGCGGCCCTCGGCGATGAGAAGACGCAGGCCACGGCCGCCGCCCTGGCCGCGGCCACGGAGAGTTCGGCGCGGTTGGTGCTGCTCGCCGCGCTGTCCGAACTGGCCGCCGAGATCAGCGGCGCCCTCGACGATCACACCGTCCGCGTCGCACTCGACGGGACCGATGCGATCGTCGACGTGCGCGAGACCAAGGCCACCTCGGCCGACGACCACCCGAGCTTCGAGGAGATGACCGGCGATATCAGCCGGGTGACGCTGCGCCTGGTGGAGCAGCTCAAGGCGCGCGCCGAGGAGGCGGCGGCGCAGAGCGGGCAGTCGCTCAATTCGTGGCTGTCCGGCGCGGTGAACGGTGCGCTGCGCGAACAGATGCGGCGCAACTTTCCCCGCGACAACTGAATCGGCGACCGTCCGTCTCAGCGGCTGAATACGCTGTACCGCAACGCTTTTCGAGCAGACACGCTACGCTTCGTGCGTATTCCGCCGTCCCACAACGCCTTCGAACGGATTCACACCAGCCGAACGGATTTCACAGCAGCGCAGCGAGATCCCCGCGCTCGCCGACGACGATCTCGTCCAGCTCCAGCCAATCCGCCAGCTCGCGCAGCGCGCCGTTCAGCGCCTCGGCCGTCCGCGGCGTGCACCGGCCGGGCTCGGCGAACGCGCCCGGGACCAACAACCGGCCGGTGGCGCGCTCGGCGCGCAGGTCGACTCGGCCGACGAGTTCACCGTCCAGCAGGAACGGAAATACGTAATATCCGTGCACCCGTTTGGGTTCCGGCGTGTAGATCTCGATCCGGTAGTGGAAGTCGAAGATGCGCTCGGTGCGCGGGCGGAAGAAGATCAGCGGATCGAACGGGCACAGCAGCGCCGCACCCTCGATCCGGCGCGGGGTCGCCGCACCGGCGCGCAGGTAGGCGGGCTTATCCCAGCCGTCCACCGTGACCGGGATGAGCTCGCCCGCGTCGACCAGGTCGGCGATGGCGGGCTCGGTCTGCGAGCGGTGCAGGCGGTAGTAGTCGCGCAGATCGGCCTCGGTGCCGACGCCGTGCGCGGTGGCCGCGCGCAGCACCAGCTCGCGCACCGCATCGTCCTCGGATACCTTGCGGGACAAGATATCCGGTGGGATCACCCGCTCGACCAGATCGTAGTGCCGCGCGAAGCCGACCCGCTTGTCCACCGAGAGCGCGCCGTAGGCGAACATCGCCTCGCAAATCACTTTGGTATCGCTGCGATTCCACCACGAACCCTTCGGGCGCGGCCGGTCCAGCTCCAGATGCTTCTCCACCTCGCCCGCGGTGCACGCGCCGAATTCGGCGATCACCTCGAGAATGTCCTTGCCCAGTGAGGGATTTCGGTCGAGCACCGATTGCACACCGCCCCCGCCCCAGCGACCGTGCTCGTAGCGCGCCATCCGCCAGCGCAGCAGCGGCCAGTCCTCGACCGGGATCAGCGCCGCCTCATGCGCCCAGTACTCGACCAGTTTGCGTGGGCGGCGGGCGCCATCGCGCCACGACGCCGCGTCCAGGATCTCGCGATCGTAGGCACCGATCCTGCTGAACACCGGCGCGTAGTGCGCCCGCACCACCGCCGACACCGAATCCAATTGCAGCAGTTGGGTTCTGCCCAAAACATCCATGACCGCCCGCCGGGTCGCGGCCGCGGGTCTGCGCCGCCCGAACCCCTGCGCGGCCAACGCGGTCCGTCGCGCGGCCGCCGCACTCATCACTCGCATCCCAGCAACGATGCCACGGGCCACCGACAAGGCTTGGCTTGTCCGCCTCCCCGGGTATTCAGGCCAGACTCAGGTGCCGCGAGACCTGCGTTGGCGGCCGACGGTATGGCTGTCGGTGAGTTGGCCCGTCCCCGGTGAGTTACCCATGTACTCACGAAATCAGTTGCCCTGTCGCGATCGCAGTGCGTTCGTTCTGTACCGATCGCACTAGGTGGATACGGTGACCGCGCCCGCCGCGTCGATTTCGGTGCGACGATCCTGTTCCGGCGAGTTCGCCAGCACGGTGGCCAGGATGCGCCTGCCCACCGGCAGCACCCGGATGGTGACCGAACCCGTATTGGCGGCGTCGAGTTCATGGGTCGCCGCCTCGATCACCTGCTGGCGCACCCAGCGCGGCACTCCGGCGAAACCGCCGTCGTCGAGCAGCACCACCTCGACGCCGCGCGAGCGCGCGCCGCGGGCGGCACTGTTCAGCTCGTCGCACACCAGTTGCGGGGCCCGCAGCCCGTCGCGGAGTTCGGCCTCCAGCAGCCGGCACTGCTCGCGCTCGGCCGGGCTGAGTTCGGCGCCGTCGGCGATCCGCTCCAGAATCGGGCGGGCCACCTTGTCCAGCCGGGCCAGCTGCCGATCGCGCTCACCCTGCTCGGCGGCCATGGTCGCCTCCGCGGCGGCCCGCATGGTCGCCTCCTCGCGCAGCAGCCGCAGCTGACGCTGCGTCGGCCGCATGATCGCCGCGAACAGCGAGATACCCGTCACCGTGACGAGCGGAACGACCGACCCGACAAGCAATCCCGGCCGGGTGCCGCCCACCAGGCTCACCGCCAGGATCACCGCCGCGACACCGCCGACGCCGACCCACGCCGCGCCGACCCGGCCGCGCAGCACGAGCACCGCGAGCACATAGGAGGACGCGAAGGCCGTCCACACCTGCCTCGACGTCGAATGATCGATCGCCGCGGTGGTCAGTGCCGTCGCGACCGGCGCCGACGTCATTACGAAAATCGTTGCGGGCCAAGGCAATGGATCGATCGGAAGCACCAGCACCAACACCCCGGCCAGCGCGAGCAGCCCGAGCGCGGCCACCGCGAGCACCAGCGGCGATTCGGCGAAATTGCGAACCATGTACAGCGCGATGGTCGCCTCGAGCATCAAGAGGAACAGCCAGGCCGATCGGTCCCGCAATCCGAGCAGATCGCGCAGCCCGAATTCGCTGTCGCCCTCACCCATCACTGCCCCACACCAAGGTCACGGTGGTGCCCTCGCCGGGCGCCGACTCCACGAAACCCGCACCGCCCGCGAGCTGACGCATCCGTCCGAGAATGCTCACCGAGATGCCGAGCCGGTCGGCCGGCACCTGGCTCAGATCGAAACCCGCACCGTCATCCCGGAATACGACCCGGATACCGCCCGCGCTCACCGTCACGGTGACGCTGCGCTGCACATGACGTCCCGCCACCGTGGCGTGGCGCAGGCTGTTGCGCACCGCCTCGGCCAGTGCGGCCGCGATCGCCCCCGCCGCGGATACCGGCAATCGGAGATCGTCGAAGCCCGCCCAGCGGCGCGCGGCGAAGCGGATACCCGGATTCACCTCCAACACGGCCGAGCGCAGGAAACCGATCGCCGATTGGGCGTCGAGCCGATCGGGTTCGATATCGCCGACCCGGCATTCGTCGAGTTGTTCGAGGGTCCGCTCGGCCTGCTTGCGCAGCACCGGCGATTCCGTACCCGCCCGCGACGCGTCCAACAGCGTGGACAGCACCGCGTCGTGGATCAGCGCTGCGAAACGCGCGCGCTCGCGATCCCTGGCGGCCGCGCCCGCCGCCGCTGCCGCCCGCCTACTCTCCAACGCGGACTCCCGGTCGACCCGGGCCGCGGCCGCCCTGGCATAGATGGCGCACCACAGGAACAGGGCGGCCAACCCGATCGCCCTGCTGAAATCGCCGACCAGCGACCAGCCCGAACCACCTTGCGTCACAAACTTGTTCGCCATGGTGACCAGTCCGGCGCCGAACACCAGATATGCGACGGCGACCCGCGGCGGCCAGGCCAGCGCCGCCATCAGCACGCCGAGCGCGAATACCCGGTACAGCCAGACGTAATGGGTGCCCGGCATCGGCTGGATATACGCGAACGGGATCAGGGCGATCGCGATCAGGAAGCCGACGGCCGCGGCGCGGACCGCCGCCGAGATCACCCGCCTGCTCATACCCACCGAAACCACCGCGACCACCGGGCACAGCCCGAACGCCAGCGCCATGGTCAACACGGTCCAACCGATCGAGATACCCCGGCTATCGCTCAGGATTTCCGGCAATTCGACCACGGCGGCCAACATGCCGCCGATGCCGATCGCCAGGCCCATCCGCCGCTCGATGCGGTCGGAGGCCGCCTCGGAAATATTGTCCTCGGACACCACCGCGTCACCCTGCCGGTTCATGCGGAATCGGTCGAGCAGCGCGGTTTGGGTGACGGTGGTGTCCAGCAGGCTGGACACGCTCATGCGTAATCCTCTCGGCCTGCCCCCGGCCCCGTCGTCATCATGCTCACCCGCGCGGATGCCGCTCGGGAACCGGCAGCCAGCCATCCTCCACCGCCCGCTTGTACAGGTCGGTCTTGGTCGGAGCCGGGCGACCGGCGTCGGCGTACTTCTGCCGGATCCGCCCGAGATAGTCGTTCACGGTCTGTTCGGAAAGACCGGTCAACCGCGCCACCCGGGATGCCTTCTCACCGGAGGCATAGAGCGTCAGCACCTCTTCCTGACGCGGGCTCAAACCCACGTCGGACAGCTGCGGATCGCCATCGATGGCGGCAGCCCAGTCGGTGGTCACCACCTGCTCGCCGGAGGCCGCGCGGCGCACCGCCGCGACCACCGTCGGCACATCCTCGGACTTGCGGACCACGCCGAGCACGCCGGCCCTGGCCGCCGAGCGCACCAGGAACGCGTTATCCGCGCCGGTGAACACCAGCACCTCGATACCGCGATCGCGCAGCGCGCGCACATTGTCCTCGGGCGATGACCCATCGGCCAACCGCAGATCGAGTACGACCAGATCCAGCTGCGGTTCGCCCTCCGCCGCGGCAAGTAATTCCGGCACGGTGCCCGCGGTCAAGACCAGATTCAAGTCCGACTCCGGCGCCAACATCGCGGCCAGCCCAATCGCGACGGATTCGTGGTCTTCCACCAATCCGATCCGGCGTGGGGTGCCCTCGCCCCCTTCGGCCCTCGTCACCTCGACTCTCCAATCCCGAGCTACTCGGTTCACATCCCCACCGGAACACTGTTCGTGTCAGTATGCCGGTTGGCCACTCGACGTGGTCAGACACCAATATTTGGGGGGACGTGTCAACTGTTGTCGCACCCGTCCCGCGACCCGGCATCGTATAACAGCAATCCGATGGAATTGCGGCGACGATACCCTCACGACATCAACTGTGCGGCCACCGATGCGCCGAGCTCCCAACATTTTTCGAGATCCGGCTTGGCCGGCGGCCCCGAGACCAGCACCGGCGCCGCGGTCTTTTCCCATCCGAGCCCGGTGGTGATGCTCGCCACCGCCCGCTCCGCACCCTCGGTCCCCTCATTGCCGTGCAAATAGAAACCGAACGGACGGCCGCGCGTCGAATCCAGACACGGGTAATAGAACGTGTCGAACGCATGCTTGAGCGCACCCGAGATATAACCCAGATTCGCCGGACTGCCGAGTAAATACCCGTCGGCCGCCAACACGTCGACGGCGGTTACCGCGAGCGCCGCCCGCCGCACCACCTCGACACCCTCGATCTCCGGATCGGTCGCACCGGCCACCACCGCCTCGAACATCGCCTGCATATGCGGCGACGGGGTGTGATGGATGAGCAGCAGTCGGGCCACGAAGTCGAGGGTAGTCCGCGCGGCTCATTCGAATTCGACGGAGATGGCGGCGCGTTCGGCTACCAGTTCGGCGCGCACCAGTTCCAGCAGCTGGGCGAGGCGGGTGGCCCAGAATTTCGAGCCGAGGGTGTCGTTCGAGATGATCTTCGCGTCACCGGTCGCGATCAGCTTTTCGGCCAGGTTCGGGTAGCGCTGGAATTTGGCGCGCAGCAGTCCGGCCATGACGGCGTGCCTGGCCTCGGGCCAATGCGGGCGTCGCGGCACATCCTGCGCTAATTTCTCTGCCTCGTAAGGGTTTTCAGTGTCGGAGATGCGCGAACGGATATCGTCGTCATCGATGCTGAGCGCCCAGTACGCGTGCGTCACCGACGGATAGGTCAGCCCGTCGACCATGATGGGTGCGGGGTAGGAGTTCTGCAGCACCTCCCAACCCGGGTCCGATGGCCAGCCGCTGCGATAGACCGTGCCGCGGATCGTAATCGGCTGTGCGAGCGGCTCATCCGGGCCGTCGGCGGGCGTCCACCGCGCCCACTCCTCGGTGATGCGTTCGGCTGCGGCGAAGTATTCGACGGCTCGTTCGCGGTCGGATTCGTTATCGGAGAACAGCGCCCGCAACGGGGCGTCCTTGCAGTCCATATCGCCCAGCGCGTAGAGCCGCAGATGCTCCGGAATCGCCTCGTACGCCGCACGCACCCGCATCCGGTTCGGCTCGGTCCGGTCCGCGATGTAGGCGTGCGCCGCCGCCAAACAGCGTTCGGTCGAGTCCGGGCGGCCGTTGAGCCGGTCGATCTCGTCGGCGACCTCGCCGATCAGCGCGGCCTCGTCCACCCACATCGCCGGTTCGGTCAGCCGCCAACTCGCCAGATGGTGGGCGCTGACCCGTGCGCCTTCGGGCAGGCTGGTCGCGACCCAGCCGGAACGCACCTTCGCCGTGAACTCGTCCAGGTTGACCAGCTCCCAGCAATCGATCATGCCGTCCGCGTAGATCTTCAGGTCGGCCAGGAAATATGTGTCACCGTTGCGGATGAACACATGCCGCCACGTCCCCTCGATGCGCTGCCCGTCGACATCCCGGTAGGTCCGGTTGAATCGCCCCATGCCGCGCAGCGTAGCGGGTGCCGCGGCGACGGCGGCGCGGGACACCGAATCGGCTGTGCGGCAACGAATCCGGCGCGGATTCAGCGCTTGCGTTCGACGCGTTCCAGTTCGACGGCGCGGCGCATGGCGGCCCGGGCGCGGGTACGGTCGCCCGCGTAGTCGTAGGCGCGGGCCACCCGGTAGGAGTTGCGCCAGTTGTGCGGGTCGGCCTCCCATTCCTGTTTGACCTGTTCGAACAGTTCGTCGGCGGCCGCGCGTTCGATGCGGCCGGACGGGCGGCGGGGCAGTTCGGAGACGTCGAGCTCCAGGCCCTCGTCGGCGATGCGGCGGGCCAGGTGCTGATGGGCGAGTGCCGCCCGCACACTGGTGGCCACCACCCAGATGCCGATGAAGGGCAGGATCAGGATGCCGATGCCGAGCAGGATCGATACGGCATCGCCATACCCGAAGAGCTCGAACGCTTTTCGGCCGAGCCTGATGAAGTAGTACCCGAGCACCACCACCAGCACCGCGATGAAGGCGACGATCCGCACGACCTGACCGTTGTTCGACCGCGTGCGATCCGCTTCGGCGTTCACAGGTCCAGCAGCGGGTCGAGCCCGACGGTGAGGCCGGGACGGTCGGCGATCCGGCGCACGCCGAGCAGGACTCCGGGCACGAAAGAGGTGCGGTCGATGGAATCGTGCCGGATGGTGAGGGTTTCGCCCTGGGTGCCGAACAGCACCTCCTGATGTGCGACCAGCCCGGCCAGCCGAATCGAGTGCACCCGGACACCGTCGACGTCGGCGCCGCGCGCACCCTCGAGCTCGGTGGTGGTGGCGTCGGGGCTGCGGCCCACACCCGCGCGGTCCCGGGCGGCGGCGATCAATCCCGCCGTCCGGTAGGCGGTGCCGGAGGGCGCATCGGCCTTGTTCGGATGGTGCAGCTCGATGACCTCGACGGATTCGAAGAATCGGCGGCCTGTTCGGCGAAGCGCATGGACAGCACGGCGCCGATGGCGAAGTTGGGTGCGATGAGCACACCGGCCCGCGGGCGGCCCGCCAGCCAGCCGCGCACCTCGTCGAGCCGGGCCGCATCGAATCCGGTGGTGCCGACGACGGCGTGAATTCCGTTCTCCACCAGGAATTTCAGATTGCCCATCACCACATCCGGATGGGTGAAATCGACGACGACCTCGGTGCCGGCCGCGGTGAACGTCTCCAGCGCATCGTCCTTGTCGACGGTGGCGACCAACTCCAGATCGGGGGCCGCCTCGACCGCCGCACAGATGGTCTGGCCGACTTTGCCGCGTGCTCCGAGCACTCCGACCCGAATGGTCACCGCACCTCCCAAGTTCCGCTATCCGATGAGGTCAGCCTAATGGGCACTGTCGGCGAAGCCGTCCGCAGACCCACATCGCCTGACTGGCTCCCGCTCGCTCCACGGACGAACGGGAGCCAGCCCGCCATGACCGATCGCCTCCGGTCGCACCGAACCTATTCGTCGGACCACGGGCACAGCACCCGAACTCCGGTCGGCCCGAAATGTTTCACATTCCGGGTAACGACCTCCAGCCCATACGATTCGGCCGTGGCCGCGATCAGCGCATCGGCCGCGTCCATCCTGTCGCGGTTTCTCTCGGTACGCGCGACCATGCGACCCCAGGCCTGCGCGACCACCGCATCGACCGGGAGTATTCGATCCCGGAACCGCACGGTCAGCGAATCCGTCAGCCAGTCCACCAACCGCTGTTTCTTGGCCGAATCGGGCAGCATCTCAATGCCTTTGCGGATCTCCCCGAGGCTGATCACGCTCAAATGCAATCGATCTTCGTCGGCCAGATGCAGCCACCGGATCAGCCCGCGATTCGGGCGTGGCTTCGTCCACTCCGATACCGTGCAGGTGTCGAGCAGATAATTCTTCACAGTTCGACGTCGCTGAAGTCGACTTCACGCGGATCGAGTTCGATACGCGTGATCTCGATGTCGACGCCACGCAGTGGCGACGAGGCAAGGAACTCCGCGAAACTCCCTTCCCGTGCCGACTTCTGCCGCCATTCGTCGACCGGTACGACGACAGCCACCTCACGTCCATGCTTGCTGATCACCTGCGGCCCCTCCCTTTCCACTCTGTCGATCAACTCGGAGAACCTTGCCTTGGCCTCGGCGAGCGGCCACGCGATATCGATCTCGACCCGCTGCTCACTGTCATTCCGTTTGCGCGCCATCGTAACCGCCCATTCGACCACTTTGACCACTCTGGTCAATTCAAGATAACAGCTCCGCCGCCGTAGTGCTAGCGCATATTCGCGGCCATCCGCTCCAGCGTCCGCACCGTCGCGACGTACTGCTCGTCGGTCAGCCCTTTCATCAGGTCGGCACGGCGCCGCTCGTTCAGACCGAGCATCCGCCGATGGGTATCGCGGCCCGTGTCGGTCAGCTCGAGCAGACCCGCCCGCTCGACCACCCAATCGCGGCGGATCAGCTCGGCGAGTTCGGCATCCCATTCGCCCGGTTCGGTCCAGAACGGCGTGAGCCCGTCGCGTACCTCGGCCGCCGGATGCGGGCCGTCGGCCAACGAATTCAGCATCTGCCAGTGCCTGCGGATGAGCCCGCCGGCGGCCATATCCGCCTCGAAGCGGGCGTTGATCAGCCGATCGAGTTCCTTGAGCCAGTACCCGATCGGGCGCAGTTCGGTCATGATGTCCACCAATCCATGTAAAATGACAACTAAATGTAGTTTTACATGAATGTGGAGACAGATGGAAGATCAGGACGCGGTCGCCGCGGCGGTCGAGCGGGCGATGGTGCGAATCCGGCGGCGTCAGACCCGGGGCGCACTCGCCGCGCGCTCCCCCGTTCCGGTAGCCGTATTCGGTGTGCTCGACGCGGTGGCAGCGGCCGAGGAGGCCACCGTCGGAACGCTCGCACCGGCACTGGGCGTGGATCAGCCGCGCGCGAGCCGCCTTGTCGCCCAGGCCGTTTCGGAAAACCTGCTGGAGCGGGTCGCGGACCGGCACGACGGCAGGCGGGCCGTGCTGCGACTCACCGCCGATGGACGCGCGCTGGTGGACGCGGCCCGCGCCGGCCGCCGCCGCGCGATGGCCGCGGCGATGTCGGACTGGACCGACCGCGAGCGTGCCGAATTCGCAAGGCTCCTGGTGCGTTTCGTAGACGCGATGGATGCGCCCGATGCTCAGCCGAAGACGATCACCTGACGCAGCGCGTGCCCGGCCGCGAGTTCGTCCATGGCGCGGTTGATTTCGTCGAGGCCGATATGCGCCGAGACCAGTCGCTCCACCGGCAGCCTGCCCTCCCGCCACATCCGGACGTACTCCGGAATGTCCCGGGACGGAACGGCCGAACCCAGGTAGCTGCCGACGATCGAACGTCCCTGCGCCACCAGGGCCAGCGGCGAAATGCTGGCCCGCGCGTCGGGTGCGGGCAGCCCGACGGTGACCGTCGTGCCGCCGGGAGCCGTTGCGGCGACCGCGGTTTCGAACGCACGGACGTTGCCCGCCGCCTCGACCACCACCTCGGCCTGTACGCCCAGCTCCGCCACCTCGGCCGGGGTGTGCGCGGCGCTCGCGCCGAGTTCCTTTGCCAGCGCCAGCTTTTCCGGCACGGTGTCAACCGCGATCACCTCCTTGGCGCGCAGCGACAGCGCCACCAGCACCGCCGCCATCCCCACGCCGCCGAGCCCGACCACCATGATCCGGTCCGCAGGCCCCGGTTTCGCCGAATTCAGCAGTGCCCCACCGCCGGTCAGCACCGCACAGCCGAGGACGGCGGCCACCTGGGGCGGCACGTCGGCGGCCACCGGCACTACCGAGCGCCGATCGACGACCGCATGCGTCGCGAACGCCGAAACACCCAGGTGGTGTTGGATTTCCGCGCCGTCCCGCCGCAATCGCCGTCCGCCGCCGAGCAGTTCACCCGCATTGTTCGCGATACTGCCCGGCCCGCACGGGGTCCGGCCGTCGCTGGCACAGCCCGCGCATTCCCCGCAGCGCGGCAGGAAGGTCATCACCACGCGCTGACCGACCGTGAGATCGGACGGGCCCGGTCCGATCTGCTCGACGATGCCCGCCGCCTCATGCCCGAGCAGCATCGGCACCGGGCGCACCCGATTGCCGTCCACCACAGACAGATCCGAATGGCACAGCCCGGCCGCCTCGATCCGGACCAGCAGCTCACCGGGGCCCGGCGCGGCCAGGTCCACATCGCACACGGTGATCGGCGCCGATTCGGCGAACGGCGCGGGCGCCGCGATCCGCTCCAGGACCGCACCACGAATCCTCATGCCCCGACGCTACCGCGCCGGGCGGCTCGGCACCGGCCCAACTCCCCCGGATCGACTTGTCCGATTCCGCCATCGCCGACTAGGCTCGAATGACGTGGCGGTGCTCCCGTTGGCCGACTTGTACCGGTCCGGGGTCGGGGCCGTCACGATTCGAGGAGATATTTCCCTGTCTGTACAGTTCAATCACACCATTGTCGGATGCAGTGACAACCGGGTGACCGCCGAATTCTGGGCGGATATGCTTGGTTTGACGATCGGTAAGCCATGGGGGCCGTTCATTCCGATCCCCACGGCCAATGGCGTCACCTTCGATTTCGCGAATGTGCCGCCGCACATCACCGAAATCCAGCCCCAGCACTACGCATTCCTGATCTCGGAGGCCGAATTCGATGCGGCCTACGCCAAGATCCAGCGCTATCAGCTGGATCATTGGGCCGATCCCCGGCAGCAGGGCGTGAACCAGATCAATCACAACGACGGCGGCCGCGGCGTCTACTTTCTCGACCCCAACGGCCACTTCATGGAATTGATCACGGTGCCGTACGGCGGCTGGCCCGAATAATGACAATGGGGCGGCGCGACATAGCGCCGCCCCTGCTCAGCGTCTCAGTTCGGTCGGGGTCGGCGGCCATGGATTGGGTTTGACCGCGGTGGGTTTGCGAATCGGATTGTCATCCCAGTCGAAATGGGTGCCGACCCAGGCCTTCGGCCGGTCGAAGCGGATCTCCCCGGCGGCGAATCTGGTGTGCTCGAAGGAGATCTCCCCGAAGAAGTCCGCCTCGGTGAAGTCCACCGAGCGGCCGCCGAGCACCGTTCTGGCGAAGGTCAGGCTGCCGTGGAATTCGGCCTTGCGAAAGTCCGTCTCCCTGGATCCCTTGCCGCGCAGCCGGTTCGGTGCGCCGAACCGGGCCTCGTCGAAGGTGATCATGCCCGCGTAGAACTGGGCGCCCGCGAAAACGACCTGGCCGCCGTTGAATTCGGCACTGTGGAAGGTGACGTGCTCACCGTCCAGGGTGGCCCGCTCGAAACAGGTGCGATCGGCCCGGAACTTGGCTTCCAGGAAGGCGGTTCGCGGGCCGGCGAATCGGGCGCCGAGGAAGGAGGTGCGCGGACCACGGAAGACGCACTTCTCGAAGGAGGCCGAGCTCTCGAACACGGCCTCGTCGAAGGTCGTTCCGAGCGCCTGGATTTCGACCTTCTCGGCGCGAGCGCTGCCGAACAGCGCATTGTCGAAGGTCACCGCGCCGTCCCGGAACACCGCGCCGCGGAATGTGGTGTGCGACCCCTCGAACGTCGTGTATTCGAAGGAGGTGGGCCCGAGGAACCGGCAACCGGTGAAGTGGGTGTGCCGCCCGGCGAACACCGCGGACTGGAATTCGGCCTTCTCCAGCACCGCTCCGGTGAAGTCGAAGTCGCAGTGCGACCACGAAATATCCGCGGATCGCCGCAGATGGGCGGCGATCACGCGGACTATGGTCCGGCGCACCTCATGGTCGTTCTGCCGGTATTGATAGACCCGCTCGACCGAACCATCCTCATCCGGGCGCGATTCCTTGCGCGACACCAGATGATTCGCCCCGTCGTCGGGCTCGTAGGGCAGCCGCAGATAGCCGCACAGCACGTCGATGCACTGCTGACGACGGCCGGGTGCGGAGAATTCGTCGGCGACCCCGGCCATCGCGAACACCCCGGCGACACGCACCGCGACATCGGTATCGCCGAGTTGTTTGGCCGCGGCGCCGAACAACTCGGCGAAACGTCCACGTTCCAAATCGCGTTGGCGGCGGTACGCGACCACCAGGGCGACCGCGCCGCCGACACCGGCCGCCACCGATAGCGCGATCTTCGTCAGGTCGACCTGATTCGGCGTCTCGGCCTTCGCGCCGAATGCCCACCACAACAACCACCAGGTGAGTGCGGCGATGCCGAGCCCGCCGACCACCACGGTGACCACCGCGAGCAGGAGTGCCGCGCGGTGCAAGCGATCGCCCAACCTCCCCCATGTCATGAGCGCATAGTAGCCGGATTGTCGCTCGCGGCGGACAAGATCGACGGACCTCGATATCACAAACCAACCGGATGGTCCTTTATGTCACATTTGTTGTGCCGCTTGAGATTTGGAACCTTGTCCAGTTGAACCGAGGTCCAACACCATCTCGACCTGAACCATCGCCGCGTCCCGCTCCATCGCCTCGCGCCGCCCGGTGCGCCGGAAGCCGTTGCGCAGGTACACCCGCTCGGCGGGTTCGTTGCCGTCGAGCACCCACAGCATCACCTGTCCGTACCCACCGTCACGCGCCCAGTCGAGCACCGCGCGCACCAACTCGTCGGCGGTGCCCTTGCCCCGCGCCACCGGATCCACCCACATCGAAACCAATTCCGGCAGTTCGCCGTCCAGTTTGCCGCCGGCGAGGCCGACCGGAACGTCGTCCAGCCACGCCCCGAACAGCACCGACTCGGTGAGCTTGGCCTGCCACTGTAATTCGGTGCGCAGCGCCGCTTGGTCGTAGGTCAGCCGGGCCGAGTACGGCGCCACGCGTAGACACTCCAATAGCAAATCCCGGTATGTCCGCCAATCGGATTCCGTCAATCGCCGCACCATGATCATGAACGCATCGTCCGCCTCCCGACGCGCCGGGCGCAATGTCAATTCCGAACATCCTGTGCCGCAACGCATCAGCGATGGCGAACCCGACGCGGCATTCGACGACAAGATCACTCGGGCCACGCCGAGTTGGACCGCCGCGGCACGACAACATCGAAAGGCAACGCCGACATCCGGGGCCGAGCGAGCGAAAACGGGTGGCGCACCGCGGTATTCACCACCCGGCCGACATCACCCGACGGCAGCCTGGCGTTTCTGCCGCACGCCCATACCGGCGGCGAGCAGGCAGGCGATCGCGACCAGCACCACGAACCACGGAAAGACGCGGCTCAACCCCCAGGTGGTGGCGGCCCAGCCCGCGGCGATCGTGGGCAGCGCCATCGCCGAATACGCGAGCAGATAGTAGGCCGACATGGTCTCGCCCCGCTTGTGCTGCGGCACCACATCGGCGAGGTGCCGCAGCGATCCGCCGAACCCGAGTCCGAAGGTGGCGCCGAGCACAATGCCCGCCGCCAGCACCGCGACCCAGTTGTGCGTCGCCAGCGCGGGCACGGTGGCCAGCAGGGCGATCGCCATTCCGGCGTCACCGAGGATGGCGGCCCACCGCGCGGGCACACCGGTGGCGAAGTACTGCACCGTCGCACCCGCGGTCGCGGTCGACGCCACGACCGCGCCGCCGAACACCAGATTGTGGATGCCGGTCTGCTGCGCGGCCAGCGACGGGTACAGCGAGAGCAACACCCCGAGCACCGACCAGGCCGCCATCACACCGATCGCGGCGAACCAGAAATCGCTGCGAATCTCTTGCGGCACGGCCGGTTTCGCGATGGTGATGCGGCCGCTGACCCGCGCGGTGTGCGGTTCGCGCAGCACGAGCACGCCGACGCCGATGAGCAGGCACAGCACGGTGATCACCAGATACGGCGTGCGCAGCGGATGCGGCACGTACTGGGCCAGCAGGGCCGAACCCAGGATCGCGACGGCCATACCGACATTGAAGGCCACACCGCTCAACTGTCCGGACCGCGCGCCGTGCCGCGGGCGCAGATCGAGCAGCGCCGCGGCGCCCGCGACCACTGTCGCGCCGACCGCCAAACCGTGTAATGCCCTGGCCAGCAACAGCATTGCCACCGACTGCGCGAACACGAAGACAATCAGACCGACGACCATGATGCCGAAGGAGCCGAGCAGCACCGGCTTGCGGCCGACGACGTCGGAGATCCGGCCGGAGACCAGCACCGCGACCAGCGCGGCGACGGCGTAGACGGCGAAGACGAAGGTGGTGGTGAGCGGCGAGAAATGCCACTCGCGTTGATAAAGACCGTAGAGCGGCGCGGGTGCACCGGATACGCCGAGGGCAACGCCGCTCGCGGCCAGGATCAGTGCATAGGCCCACGGTTGCGAAGTCCGTTCCTCGGCAGGTGCCGCGGTCGTCGCTACCATCGAAGCTCCCATCAGGTAAGTTTGATGCTGATCGAACCTCATCGACCCTACAGCCGGTACGATGATCATCAAACCCCTGAGTGAGGTAGATCATGATGGACGCCACATCGACAACACCGGATCAGGCAGCGCCGCTCCAAGAAGGCCCCGCACCTGTCGGCCCGGTTTCGGTGGTGCTCGGCGCGCTACAGGACCCGGTTCGCCTGGAGATGGTGCGTCGGCTCAGCAACGCGGGCACGCCCATGCGCTGCGCCACGCTCTACGACACCATCAACAAATCCACCGCCACCCACCATTTCAAAATCCTGCGCGAGGCGGGGGTGACCGAAAAACTCCTCATCGAAGGCCACACCCATATGCGCCTGCGCACCGCGGAGCTGGAATCCGCGCTCCCCGGACTGATCCCCTCGGTCGTCGAGGCGGCCAACCGCGCCGCGCCGGACACGGTCTAGCCCCCGGTCGGGGGCAACGCGAACGACCTCGGCAATTCGGGCAGTGGATACCGGCTCGCGGCGACCGCCGGATCGTCCCCGATTTCGGCGATCAAATGGCCCGCGCTCCAACGGAATCCGAGCACGACCAGCCCGAGCACCACCGCGAGGGTCACGACGTGCGCGACCGGCCTGACCCAGTCGCCCCAATCCAGAAAGCCGATTATCAGCATCTCCACCAGCATCGTCGCGCCCGCAACACAGCAGATCGCGACGAATGCCCAGAACGCCGCCGGTTCACGCGACCAATGCCGCAGTGCCGCAAGCAGACCCGTCAGCACCAGGCCGAGGCCCAGCGCCAGCCCGAGCCCGTCGAAGGCGTACTCGTACGCCGCATCGCGATCGTCCTCGTCACCGCGGCGGCGCAGCCAGGCCAGCATCAGCAGCAGATGCGCCACCGCCGCGCCGAGCGCACCGATGACCAACAGCAGATAACCGCCGATGACGAGCGTCGACGACCGCAGCGCGACCGCGCCCAGATCCATGATCAGGCTCGCGAACACCGTGACCGCCAACCCGAGCACCGCCGCGGGCCGCCGCACCCTGGCCCACAGATATCCGGGCGGCAATTGCGGGCGCAGCCGCCGGAACACCCGGAACCACGCCACCGGAATGATCCAGAACAGCACCGGCGTCATGAATCGCAGTACGGACGGGCCGAACCACATCGAAAGCACGGCGACCGCGGCGGCGTAGAACCAGGCCCAGGCCACCAGGCGAAGCAGTGCGCGCCAAAGGATTTCGGCAAGTAGCAGGCGCGCCGTCCGGTCGCCGGGGCGGGTGCCGAGCAGGCCGCGCAGGGTCGCGACCGCCTTGCCGCGACCGCCGAATTCGGAACTCTCGAACTCCATCCGCGCCTGCATTCGCAGCAGTCCGGCATTGGTCGGATCCACTGCGAGACCAGCGGCAATGAGCCGTTCCACCGCAGGACGGTCGCGCAACCGCCGATAGGTTTCGGCGGCGTGCGCGAGAGTGGGCACATAACCGGGTGACCGCTCCACCGCTCGCTCCAGCAGCGAACGCGCCTCGGCCCGCGTTGCATCGGTCGCGGGCGCATTGACCAGCAGCCGAGCCAGGACGAGCAGGCCCCGGCCGTCACCGTCGAGCGCCACCGCGATCCTGGCGTGCCGCAACGCATCTCGATGATCGCGCCGCGCATCGTAGGCCAAGGCCGCCGTCAGGTGGGCGTCCACCGATCGCGGATTCGCGGTGATGGCCATACCCGCGTAGCGCAGCGCGTCGTCGTACCGTTCGAGCTGGTAGACGATATCGGCGAGCCGCTCGAGCAACCGCGGCTCATTCGGCGCGGCGACCAGCGCCTCGCCGAGGATCCGGTGCGCCTCCTCCAGGCGGCCCAATTCCTCGGCGATCCGCGCCCGACCGATGACCGGTTCGATGTCCAACATGCCGACCCCCAATCATGTTGACCCGCAATATCTTTCGCGGAAACTAGCCGCCGTCGACCAACTTCCGCACTGCCGCGGGCAGCTCCCTGGTGCGCCGGTACGGCCCGGTGACCGAGGCCGCGAACGGCCGCGCCAGCAGCGTGCGCGCCACGGCCGTGACCTCCTCGGTGGTCACCGCATCGATCCGGCTCAGCGTCTCCGAGACGGTGCGATGATTGCCGTAGCTGAGTTCGCTGCGACCGATCCGGTTCATCCGGGACGCCGAATCCTCCAGTCCCAGCACCAGTCCGCCGCGCAGCGAACCCTTGGCCCTGGCGCATTCGGCGTCGGTGATCCCGTTGGCGGCAACCTCTTCCAGCACGCCGCGCGCCAAACCGGCCACCTTACCGAGATTTTCGGGCTGGCAGCCGATGTAGACGGAGAACGCGCCGGTATCGGAGAAGGTGTCGACGCTCGAGTACACCGAATACGCCAGCCCCCGCTCCTCCCGGATCCGCTGGAACAGACGCGAGCTCAGCCCACCGCCCACCACGGTGTTCAAAACCGAAAGGGGCCAACGACGTTCACCCTCGTGCCGACCGAATGCCCGCACCCCGAACGCCAGATGCGCCTGCTCGCTGTCGCGGTGACTCCAGTGCAATTCCGGCACGCTGTGCGGGCGGAACCGGCCCTCCCGGCGCGGCGCCGGTTCGGTGGCGGGTTCCAGCCGGTCGGCGAACGCGCGATACACCAGCTCCACGGTGTGATCGTGTTCGACATTGCCCGCCACCGCGACCACCATCCGGTCCGGCCGGTACCGGCGCTGATGGAATCCGCGCAGCTGGGCGGCGCTCATCGATTCGATGGATTCGATCGAACCGATCACCGGGCGCCCGATCGGATGATCGCCGAACAGCGCGGTCAGGAACGCGTCACCGACCAGATCCTCGGGATCGTCGTCGCGCATGGCGATCTCCTCGAGCACCACCTGGCGTTCGACCGCGACATCCTCGGACCGGCACAGCCCGCGCAACACCACATCGGTGACGAGATCGACTGCCAGCGGCAGATCCTCATCGAGGACATGCGCGTAATAGCAGGTCTGCTCCTTCGCGGTGAACGCGTTGAGCTCCCCGCCGACGGCATCCATGGCCTGCGCGATATCCAGCGCGGATCGCGTCGGCGTCGCCTTGAAGAGCAGATGCTCCAGGAAGTGCGCCGCACCCGCGACGGTACGGCCCTCGTCGCGCGAGCCGACCCCGACCCAGACCCCGATCGATGCCGAACGCACGCCGGGCACATGCTCGGTCACCACCCGTAATCCCCCGGGTAGCACCGTGCGCCGGATGCCGGCGTCGATGGCGCGCGCGTCGTCGGTTCGCAGCTTCTTCAGTTGCTGCTGCCTCGCGGAACGCTCCGGTGCGGAACGGTGGTCGGGCGACGGGAGGGCCGAACCCCCCTGCCCACCACGGAGCAGAGGGGTTGCCGTCTTCTTCTTCGTCACAGAGACAAGTACTACTCGGTCCCGGCCGCCGCCGCATCGACAGTTTCGGCTTCGGTACCTTCGTCGGCGTTTTCGTCGACCGGCACCAGCGAGATCTTGCCGCGGTTATCGATATCGGCGATCTCGACGCGCAGTTTGTCGCCGACGTTCACCACATCCTCGACCTTGGCGACGCGTTTGCCGTTGCCCAGCTTCGAGATATGCACCAGACCGTCGCGGCCCGGCAGCAGCGAGACGAACGCGCCGAAGGCGGTGGTCTTGACGACCGTGCCGAGGAAGCGCTCGCCGACCTTCGGCAGCTGCGGGTTCGCGATGGCGTTGATCTGATCGATCGCCGCCTGCGCCGACGGGCCGTCGGTCGCGCCGATGTAGACGGTGCCGTCGTCCTCGATGGAGATGTTGGCGCCGGTCTCCTCGGTGATCTGGTTGATCACCTTGCCCTTCGGGCCGATCACCTCGCCGATCTTGTCCACCGGAATCTTGATCGCGGTGACGCGCGGCGCGTACGGGCTCATCTCGTCCGGGGTGGCGATGGCCTCGGCCATCACGTCCAGGATGGTGGTGCGCGCGTCGTGCGCCTGGCTCAGCGCACCGGCCAGCACCTGCGAGGGGATGCCGTCCAGCTTGGTGTCCAGCTGCAGCGCGGTGACGAACTCACGGGTGCCCGCGACCTTGAAATCCATGTCGCCGAAGGCATCTTCGGCGCCGAGGATATCGGTGAGCGCGACGTAGCGGACCTCGTCCTCACCCTTGTCGTTGGTGACGGTGTCGGACACCAGACCCATCGCGATACCCGCGACCGGCGCCTTCAGCGGAACACCGGCGTTCAGCAGCGACAGGGTGGAGGCGCACACCGAACCCATCGAGGTGGAACCGTTGGAGCCCAACGCCTCCGAGACCTGACGGATCGCGTACGGGAATTCCTCCTGGCTCGGCAGCACCGGCATCAGCGCCCGCTCGGCCAGTGCGCCGTGGCCGATCTCACGGCGCTTCGGCGAACCGACCCGGCCGGTCTCACCGGTCGAGAAGGGCGGGAAGTTGTAGTGGTGCATGTAGCGCTTGCTGGTCTCCGGGCCGAGCGAGTCGACCTGCTGGGCCATCTTCACCATATCCAGCGTCGTAATGCCGAGGATCTGGGTCTCGCCGCGCTCGAACAGCGCCGAGCCGTGCGCCCGCGGCACCACGGCGACCTCGGCCGACAGCGCGCGGATATCCGCCAGGCCGCGGCCGTCGATGCGGAAGCCGTCGGTCAGGATCCGCTGGCGCACAAGCTTTTTGGTGACCGAGCGGAACGCCGCGCCGATCTCCTTCTCCCGGCCGGTGAAATCCTCGGCCAGGCTGGACAGCACGTCGAGCTTGATCTCGTCGATCTTCTCCTCGCGCTCCTGCTTGGCCGCGATGCTCAGCGCCTCGGCCAGCGGACGCTTCGCGGTGCCCTCGACGGCGGCGTAGACATCCTGCTCGTACGGCAGGAAGACCGGGAACTCCTCGGTCGGCTTGGCGGCCAGCTCGGCCAGATCCTGCTGGGCGCGGCACAGCCGGGCGATGAACGGCTTTGCGGCCTCGAGGCCCTGTGCCACAACGGCTTCCGTCGGCGCCTGCGCGCCGCCGTCGATCAGTTCGATGACCTTCTCGGTGGCCTCGGCCTCGACCATCATGATCGCGACGTCACCGGACTCGACGACGCGGCCCGCGACCACCATGTCGAAGACGGCGCCCTCGAGCTGCTCGACGGTCGGGAACGCCACCCACTGGCCCTCGATCAGCGCGACGCGCACGCCGCCGACCGGGCCGGAGAACGGCAGACCCGCGATCTGGGTGGACGCGGACGCGGCGTTGATCGCCACCACGTCGTACAGATCCTTCGGGTCGAGGCTCATCACCGTGACGACGACCTGGATCTCGTTGCGCAAGCCGTCGACGAAGGACGGGCGCAGCGGGCGGTCGATCAGGCGGCAGGTCAGGATCGCGTCGGTGGACGGGCGGCCCTCGCGGCGGAAGAACGAACCGGGGATGCGGCCCGCGGCGTACATCCGCTCCTCGACATCGACCGTCAGCGGGAAGAAATCGAACTGATCTTTCGGGGACTTGCCCGCGGTGGTCGCGGACAGCAGCATGGTCTCGTCGTCGAGGTAGGCGACAACGGAACCGGCGGCCTGCTTGGCCAGCCGACCGGTCTCGAACCGCACGGTGCGAGTGCCGTAGGTCCCGTTGTCGATCAGCGCGACGGATTCGAATACGCCTGGTTCGACCTCGATGGCCGTGGACTTGCGTTCAGTTGTTTCGGACATTCTCTCTTCTCAACCTCTCGTCTTCGCCGGCTCGAGCGCGGGTGGGCGCGATCCGGCTGTCGTCAGCCGTACCTGGGACGGGCGCGCGGCAAGGATGTTTGCGACGCGCACACCCGGCCGAATCCCCTTGGATACGGCGACGCGGAGGCGGTCATCGATCGAAGCCCGCCGGCGGACGATCCCTGCCGAAAGGCCACTACCGAAGACCGACGCCACGCGGCGCGGGTGCATACGGCTGTGCAATGTTGTCGTGCAAATGGGGCCTATAACCCCTCATACACAAATAGCCAACGGGGAGATTGTACGTCTCCCCGTCGGCTGGCTTGCCGACTACCTCCGGCAGTCGTGTGTCGAGCCGCTCAGCGGCGCAGACCCAAGCGCTCGATCAGCGAACGGTAGCGCTCGATGTCCTTGTCCTGCAGGTACTTCGAGAGCCGCTTGCGACGACCGATCAGCGCCATCAGACCGTGGCGGGTGTGGTGGTCGTGCTTGTGCTTCTTGAGGTGCTCGGTGATGTCGGCGATCCGCTTGGACAGCAGCGCGATCTGCGCCTCCGGCGAACCGGTGTCCTTCTCGTGCAGGCCGTACTCGGCCAGAATCGTCGACTTCTGCTCGGTGGTCAGCGCCACGTGGCATCCACTCCTATTTCCCAGTTCCGCGCTCGGAAACCCCGGCATCCGGGGCGGGCGCCACCGCGGACCGCAGCAAACCCGAGGATCCACCTTACCGGACCCCCGCCCAACACCCCGAATCCGGGTCGCGCGTATCCGCTGTGCTCAGTGGCCTTCCGCGGCCTGCAACATCTTTCGGGCGGTTTCCACGTCGCGACCCATGGTCACGATCAGCTCGTCGACCGACTCGAATTTGCGCTGGCCGCGGACGTGTTCGACGAAATCGACGGCGACGTGTTGGCCGTAGAGGTCGGCTTCGCCGTCGAGAACATAGGCCTCGACGGTGCGGGCCCGGCCGGAGAAGGTGGGGTTGGTGCCGACCGAGATCGCCGCCATCGCACGCTCACCGGGGGTGACGGTGCCGATGGTCGGCCCGGGACCGAGCACGGTGAACCATCCGGCGTAGACGCCGTCGGCGGGGACCGCCGCATGCATCGGCGGCGCCACGTTCGCGGTGGGATAGCCGAGCTGGCGGCCACGGCCGTCACCGTGCACGACCACACCCTCGACCCGATGCGGTCGGCCGAGCGCCTCGGCGGCCGCGGCCATATCCCCCGCGTCGACGCAGGCGCGGATATAGGTGGAGGAGAAGGTCACCGCGTGTTCGCCGACCAGCTTCACCCCGTCGACCTCGAAGCCGAACCGGGCGCCGAGCTCACGCATGGTGGCGACGGTGCCCGCGGCCTTCTTGCCGAAGGTGAAGTTGTCGCCGACCACCACCTCGGCCACGTGCAGCCGCTCGACCAGCAGATCGTGCACGTACCGGGCCGGTGTCAGCTTCATGAATTCCTGGGTGAACGGCATGACGCAGAACACGTCGACGCCGAGTTCCTCGACCAGTTCGGCGCGGCGGGTCAGCGTGCTCAGCTGCGCCGGATGTGAACCGGGCCGCACCACCTCCATCGGGTGCGGATCGAAGGTCATCAGCACCGACGGAACACCCCGCGCCGCCGCCGATTTCACGGCCCGGCTGATCAGCTGCGCGTGACCGCGGTGAACGCCGTCGAATACGCCGATCGTGAGAACACACCGACCCCAATCCGCGGGCACCTCGTCGAGACTTCGCCATCTCTGCACAGTGGCGAGCCTAATGGGCGCAGCCGTCGGAGACGACTTCAGACCGCGCCGGGCCGAGCTCCTGTGCCGAGCCGCACATGCCGAAGGCACCCAACGCTTCCCGACCGTAAACCGGAGGTGAAACCCTGGTTCGGCTCGCGGCGGGATGTGTGAATCGGGCCAGGTGTGCCTAAGCTCGAGTACGTGCCCGGTAAACGAGACATCGCAACCCGACGCGAGCTGGAGACCGCGCCGGGCAGCACCGCGACGATAGCTCCGCTCTCCTCGGTCGCCCAGGATTATCTGAAGGTGATCTGGACCGCTCAGGAATGGTCGCAGGAAAAGGTGTCGACCAAACTGCTCGCCGAACGCATCGGCGTATCCGCCTCCACCGTCTCCGAGGCCGTCCGCAAACTCGCTGACCAGGGCCTGGTCGAGCACGCCCGCTACGGCTCGATCACCCTCACCGAGGGCGGCCGCCGTGCCGCCGTCGCCATGGTGCGCAGGCATCGGCTGCTGGAGACCTTCCTGGTCAACGAGCTCGGCTACGGCTGGGACGAGGTGCACGACGAGGCCGAGGTGCTGGAGCACGCGGTCTCCGAACTGCTCATGGCCCGCATCGACGCCAAACTCGGCTACCCGGACCGAGATCCGCACGGCGACCCGATCCCTTCGGTGGACGGCGCGGTGCCGACCCCGCCCGCCCGGCAACTCAGCGATTTCGGCGCGGGCGAATCCGGAAGAGTGGCAAGGATTTCCGACTCCGATCCGGATATGCTGCGCTACTTCGACTCGGTCGGTATCGCATTGGACACCGCCATCGCCGTGGTAGAGCGGCGCGATTTCGCCGGAACCATCGCGATCAGGATCGGCCAGTCGGAGACGGCCACGGATCTGGGTCGTCCTGCCGCGGAAGCGATCTGGCTCACCGTCTAGGGCGACAACGATTTATCGTGCAGCACAACACCGTTCGCATTTACTGGAGGTCGAGGTGCTGACGATCGGGCAGCTGGCCGCGCACGCCGGCGTCACGGTGCGCGCGGTCCGGCACTATCACCAGCGCGGGCTGCTACCCGAGCCGGACCGCGACGCCTCCGGCTATCGCCGCTACGACGCGCAGGCCGTCGTCGATCTGATTCGCATCAAGACGCTGGCCGAGGCCGGAGTTCCGTTGGCGCGCATCGAGGAACTGCTCGGCGCGGGACCGGAGGATTTCGCCGCCGCGGTCGCGCGGATCGATGCCGCACTGCGCGGGAAGATCCGCCAGCTCACCGATCATCGCCGCAAGATCGCCGAATTGACCGGTGGCGAAAGGCTTTTCCTGCCCGCCGAGGTGGTCGACATCCTCGATCGCGAACGCGCGCTGGGCATCGGTGAGCGAATGATCAGGATGGAGCGCGACGGGTGGATCATGCTGGTCGCGCTGGCCTCCGACGAACTTCCGCATTGGATCGCGGAAAAGCATGCGGCACTGGATGATCCCGATTTCGTTCGAATCCAGCGCAGGCTCGGCGACGCGCTCGACTGGCGGCCGGGCGATCCGCGGCTCGCCGCGCTGGCCGACGAGATCATCGCCTGGCATTCGCGCACCCGGCCGGACGCGGTGGAGCGATCGCCGCTCGGCAGCCTGCCGACCTCGTACGTCGGCACGACGCCCGCCTGGCAGCGGCTGCTCGAACTGGTCGGCCGACGGCAGCGCGCCAAGATCGGATAATCCTGCGCCGCAGGGTGTTTCAGCAGTTCATGAAGTACTGCCGCAGCTGGGTAGGCGCGCCGTCCGCACCGGCTCGGCTCCAACAGATGTTGTGCGCCATGAACGCGTAGGTCTGCCAGCCCTCGATCGGGTCGCGCCGGATGATCCGCCGGGTGTCGCCGACCGGATCCCAACTGATCATCGCCCAATTTCCGTCGCAGTCGGTGACGGTGGCCCACGCGGTGTCGAAAACACCGACGATGCCGAGGTCGTGCGCGATGATCTGGGCGGTGCAGAACTGGGTGGCGGTCTCGCTGGCTTTGGCCACCGTCGCGACAACGGGCGGGGACAGATCCGATCCGGGCAGATCCGATGCGCGGGTCGGTAGCCCGATCGCGCATGCCGCCATCAGTGCCGCGACAGCGAATCCCGCTGCCGCACGGACCAATCCGCGTATACCCATCGCCGCCTGGCCTCCACCGCCTTCGTATCGACCCGCTACCCGAGCGAGCCAATACCTTACTCGGAATATCCGAGATATCCAGGATTCGGTTAACGAAACGCGCAGGTGAGTCGCGGCGGCGGATCAGGACGCGGTCGAAAGCCGGGACGGCGCGCGCGATCCGGCCTCCTCCACCGGGCCGGACAGCCAGAAGAACAGCGGCGGCAGCACGACCTCGCTGGCCGTCAACAGGTATACGAACCAGTGCGGTGAACCGTGTACCGCGAGCGAGATGAAACGTCCGACGGCGCCGAGCGCGAGGATCCCGGACAACCAGCGGATGGCCGGTATCGCGATCGGCGTCTGCCGTGCGGCCCAGATATAGGCACCGCCGTAGCCGACGAAGATGGCGCCGAAGAACCGGCTCTGACTGTCGGCGGCGACGCCGGAGAAGTTCATGCCGGGTACCGCGGCATCGCCGAGCGCCATATGGAGGAACCCGATGCCGACGCACGAGACGCCCATCGCCATCGCCAAACCCTTCAGCCATTTCCGTTTCAGCATGCGATCCCCTCCGTCTTAGTAGACGTAAATCTACTAAGACGCTACGGCGTGTAGTAGATGCGCGTCAACTAGTGTTTCCGGAATGACCCGCCGCCGCCTCACCCCCGACGAACGCCGCCGCCTCCTCGTGGCGGCGGGCACCAGGCTCTTCGCCGAGCGCAGCTACGACGCGGTGCTGATGGACGATGTCGCGTCGGCGGCGGGGGTCTCCCGCGCCCTGCTCTATCGGCATTTCCCGAGCAAACGCGATCTTTTCATCGCGGTGTACGAGCAGGCCGCCGAACAATTGCTGGTCGACACCCCGCTCGACACGAAAAGGCCGCTGGCCGAACAACTTTCCGACGGGCTCGACGCGCACTTCGACTATTTCGAGGCGAATGCGCACGCCGTGCTCGCGGCCAACAAGGTGCTGGCGAGCGATCCGACGGTGCAGGGCATCATCGCCGGTGAGCTCGGCGAACTCCGGCGCAGGCTGCTGGACGTCATGGGCGTCGAGGGGCGGACGCGGGAGGTGGTGTCGGGCATCGTGGCGAGTTGGCTGATCTTCGTCCGGGTGCTCTGCGTCGACTGGCTGGAGCACCACACGTACACCCGTGACGAGATGCGCGCGATCTGCCTCGAGGCATTACTCGGCGCGCTGCGGCCGATCCTCGGGCCGGTGCCGCCGCCGACCGGGAATCGCGGCTGATTCACCGAATGGCATGAGGGCGCGGCTCAGAGGTTGGCCGGACGCACCACCATCACCGACGACGCCCGCTTGCCGCTCTCCCGCAGCAGCGCGATCGCCCGCCCCTCGGGATCGAAGGCCGCGTAAACCCCCGGTATCCCAACGGGTTCCAGCCAGCGCCCGTTGCGCAGGTCGTCCGCCTGCGCCGCGGTGACCTCCCGGGCGGTGAACGCGACGCGCACCGCGGCATCGATATCGAGGCCGAGCAGCGGATCGCCCGCCTCGGCGGCCGCCGCCAATTCGTCGAGCGTGCGCGCGTGTTCGAGGGTGAACGGCCCGACCCTGGTGCGGCGCAACGCCGTCAGATGTCCGCCGACGCCGAGCCCGGCCCCGAGATCGCGGGCGAGCGCCCGGATATACGTGCCGGACGAGCATTCGACCACGACATCCAGGTCGACGAAATCCGAAACATCCCGGCGGGCAAGCACATCGAACCGGGATACGGTCACCGGCCGCGCGGCGAGCTGCACCTCCTCACCGGCCCGATGCCTGGCGTACGCGCGCTCCCCGTTCACCTTGATCGCGCTCACCGTCGCGGGCACCTGCTCGATATCGCCGGTGAGTTTCCCGATATGCGCGGCGATTTCGTCGTCGGTGAGATGGGTGGCCGGTTCGGTCGCGAGCACCTCGCCCTCGGCGTCATCGGTATTCGTCGCCTGGCCGAGCCGGATGGTCGCGGTGTACGCCTTGGTGGTCAACGTCAGCAGACCGAGTAGTTTGGTCGCCCGCTCCACGCCGAGCACCAGCACCCCGGTCGCCATCGGATCGAGGGTGCCCGCATGCCCGACCTTTTTGGTGCGCAACAACTTCCGGCACTTCGCCACGACATCGTGGCTGGTCCACCCGCCGTCCTTGTCGACGACGAGCAGCCCGCCGAGGCCGAGTGCCTGCCGCTCGGCCATCAGCCGTGCACGATCGCGGTCAGGATGAGCCCGTCGGTGATCAGCCAGCGGCCATCGAACGAAATCAGCGGAGCCCCACCATCATTCACCCCACCAGGGACCAGGATTCGGCTGTGGAAGGTGCCGGAGCCGAAACCCGGTGCGCTCTCGGCGATCTCGAAGGTGATGTGCGCGTCCTCGAAGCCGAGCCAGCGCGTGGTGAGCGGCCACCATGCTTTGAAGGTGGCCTCCTTGGCGCAGAACAGCAAACGGTCGAGATGCAGGCCGGATGTGTTGGTGCGCAACCACTCCCGCTCAGGCGGCAGACTCACCGAATCCAGCACGCCCTCCGGCAGCTCGCCGTGCGGTTCGGCGTCGATTCCGATGGACCGGAATCGCAGCCGGTGGGCCAGCGCCGCCGCCCGGTAGCCATCGCAGTGGGTGAGGCTGCCGACGATGCCGCGCGGCCACACCGGCGCGCCCCGCTCGCCCTTGCCGATCGCCACCGGCGGCTCACCGAGCTCCTCCAGCGCGAGCCGGGCACAGTGCCTGGCGCCGATGAAATCTCGGCGCCGCTTCTCCACCGACTTCGCGATGAGATGTTCCTCGGCCGGATGCGGTTTCAGATCCTCCGGATAGTCCAGCAGCTCGGCCGACGCGACACCCGCGGGCAGAATTCTCTCGATCACCTTGTCCGCCTCCCCGTACCGGTCGACACTCGCACGTCAACGGCAGTGGCGGGGTCGATGACGCCGGGACCCGACGAGTCACCCATCCACTCACCAACCATCCATGCCCAGGTCGACGCCAGCATCCGTCACCGACAGCCACTTGCCATCCAGTCACCTTAAAGGCGCGGCAGATCCAGGACCAACGGCACCCCCGGCATAGTGCCGGACAGTGCAATACCGTCGTTGGTTGTCTCCGGCGCATCGGCGGTAAGCCGCTGAGGTCTTCGACAGCGCCCATCAGGCGAAGTCGGTGGCGGGTTCGGTCGCATAGTGGCTCATCACTTCGATATTCACCTGCGGTGTCAGTTCCCCGCCGTCGACGATCACGTCCTGTAGGTCGCGGAAGTACCGCACATACAGGTCGGGTGTGAAGGTGCTGAGCATGACGGCCGGTTCGCCAGTGACGCCACTTCGGGCGCGCCGCCGCCCGGCTGCATATGAGCCAACCGCCGCTGAGCCGCGCCATCCGGCAACTGGAATCGGAGGTCGGCGCGGCCCTTTTCGACCGATCGCCCACCGGTGTCGGTCTCACCCGGGTCGGGGCGGTGCTGCTCGACGAGGCACGGGCACTGCTTGAGCAGGCCGACCGCGTCAGCACGCGGGTCGCGGCCGCGGCCGGAAACGCGAACCTCACCATCGGCATCCTGGGTGACGCCACCGACCCCGGCATCGCCAGGCTGGCCGCCGCCTACCGCCATCGACATCCCGAGGTCGAGATCCGCATCCGCGATACCGATCTCACCGACCCCACCTGCGGGGTGAAGGCCGGACTGGTCGACGTCGCCGTCACCCGCGCACCGTTCAACCACACCGCCCTGACCGTGCGCGAACTGCGCGCGGACCCGGTCGGGGCGGTGCTGCGCGCCGACGATCCGCTGGCCCGCCGCGACCACCTGAAGCTGGCCGACCTGGCCGGGCGTCGCTGGTTCCAATTCCCCGACGGCACCGACCCCATCTGGCAGACCTACTGGAACGGCGGCGAGCCGCGAGAAGGCCCGATAGTTCGGGTCGTTCAGGAATGCGTGCAGGCCGTGCTCTGGAACGGCACCGTCGGCATCACTCCCCTCGGGCACACCGTGCCCGAGGGATTGGCCACGGTCCCGCTGATCGATATGGCGCCGAGCAGGGTGGTGGTGGTTTGGAACGAGGGCGACACCAACCCGTTGATCCGGTCGTTCGCGCAAGTGGCGGCGGCCGCATACCGCGATTCCCCACCTCGGCGGTGAACGCGCCGGTCAGGCGGATCCGAGGCCGCGCCGCTGCTGGGCGCGGCTGCGCATTTCCGCCGCGGCGGCCTCCATCTCCGGCGTGACCTTGAAATGCCCGCCCCACGAATTCAGCGAACCCGGCGGGTAGTCCGGCGTCGGCAGGATCTGGCGCAGCAGCCGGTCCGGCAGCCCGCGGCGCTGCCATTCGCGCGGATAGCCGAGGGACACCTCCTCGAACCGGACGCCGTCGTAATAGGAGGTGCGCGGAATGTGCAGATGACCGTAGACCGAGCACACCACGTTGTAGCTGGTGTGCCAGTCCGCGGTCAGATCAGTCCCGCACCACATGGCGAACTCCGGGTAGAACAGCACGTCGGTGGGCTGGCGGACCAGCGGGAAGTGGTTGATCAGCACCAGCGGCGCATCGGCGGGCAGCGCGTCCAGCTTGCGCTGGGTGTACTGCACCCTGGCGTGGCACCAGGCGTCACGGGTCAGATACGGGTCGGGGGTGAGCAAGTATTCGTCGGTGGCGACCACATTGCGCTCCCGCGCGATGGCCAACCCCTCGGCCTTGGTGGTGGCGCCCTCCGGCAGGAACGAATAGTCGTAGAGCAGGAACATCGGCACCAACGTCACCGGCCTGCCGAACTCCTCCGCGCCCACGCCCGTCCACTCGGGAAAGGGGTCCTCGGGCGTGAGCACGTCGAGGTCGCGGCACATCGACACCAGATAGTCGTAGCGGGCGGCGCCGTGTATCTGCACCGGATCCTTCGCGGTGGTCCACAGCTCGTGGTTGCCCGGCACCCAGATCACCTTGGCGAAGCGGCTGCGCAGCAACTCCAGCGCCCACCTGATGTCGTCGGTCTTCTCCCCCACATCACCGGCGACGATGAGCCAGTCCTCCGGCGAGTCCGCTCGGATCTGCTCGACGACCGGTCGATTCCCCTGGTGCCCGACATGAATGTCGCTCACCGCCATCAACTTGGGTATCACCAGATCTACCTTGGCACATCAACCCCACCGCCCGCAGACCACCCTGCGTCGGTCCATCTCGAATTACCGCCGAATCGCCCGGCAAAGGCGGCTATACCGCGTGGACCCGAGGCACTCGCGAAGACCAAGTCGCCTGCGGTACTTAGGATTCCGGTGTGAATACCGTGTACCGCACCTGGGATTGGCCCGCCGACGCCGCCCGTCTGGCCGAGCGGTTGGTGGCCGACCTGCCCGCACTGGAGTTGGATTTCATACCCATATCGCTGGAGCGACTGGAAGCCGAACTCCTGCGCCGGTTTTCCGACCCCGCCCAGCTGACCGCGCCCGAGGCGCGAACCTGGTACGAAGGGGCTTCCGCCTACTTCGGCGAGGTGATGGTCCGCGGCTGGGGCAAATGGGGATGGTCCACGGAATGGGACGATACCGATCCGCCGGAGGTGATGCCGCCCGAGGAGACGGACCTCGAACCCCTGTCGCCGTGGGAGGCGGTGCTTCGGGCAGTCAGTTCGCGCACGGGCGACGAGCTCATCACGGTCTGGTGCAGGTGGGATGACGCGATGATGGATTGGGTGGCCGAGTCGGTCGAGGATGCGGACTGGGAGCCCTATCAGGACGCGGACTGACGCCGCCCGAGGGCTCACGCACTGTGCGCCGGGATTTCCGCGCCCGCGCGCGCCCAGCGGCCCGAAAGTGCGCGGGCGATAACCGCTATCAACCGCAGCAGCATGAATCCGGCCAAGCCGCACCAGATTCCGGCGATGCCCCAGTCGAAGGCGAGGGCGAACCAGGTGAGCGGGAGGAAGCCGACAAGCGCCGAGCCCACGGTGATATTGCGCAGGTAGGCCGCGTCACCGGCGCCGAGCAGCACCCCGTCGAGCGCGAAGACGACGCCGCCCACCGGAATCAGCACCACGAAGAACCACCAGACCACGTACACGCGGTCGAGCACGGCCGGATCGGCGGTGAACAGATGCGGGATGAGCGACACACCGGCCGCGCAGCCGAGCGCGAGCACCACCGCGAAGAACAGTGACCAGCCGGTGACCCGGCGGGCCAGGCGGCGCGCCCCCGGCGCGTCGCCCGCGCCGAGGGTTGCCCCCACCAGGGTCTGGGCCGCGATCGCCAACGAGTCCAGCATCAGCGTGAGGAAATACCAGAGCTGGATCATCAACTGATGCGCCGCGACGGAGGCCGCGCCGAACCGGGATGCGACGGCCGCCGCGGAAATGGTGCAGGCCTGGAAGGCGAGGCTGCGCACGATCAGATCTCGCCCGAGCACCAGCTGCGCCCGTATCACCGTCCACCGCGGCGCGAGCGGGATACGTTGTCGCACAAGAGCGTTCAAGAACAGCGCGGCCATCACCAGCTGGCCCGCCAGATTCGCGACCGCGGACCCGGACAGGCCGAGCCGGGGCACGCCGAGCAGCCCGTGCACCAGCACCGGGCACAGCACACCCGAAACCGCAAGTCCGGCAACCACATACAGCAGCGGCGCCCTGGTCTGCTGGATGCCGCGCAGCCACCCGTTGCCCGCCATCGAGATCAGGATCAGCGGCACGCCGAACAGCGCGATCCGCGCCCAGGTCAGGGCCTGTGCCGCGATATCGCCGCCGCCGGCGATCGCATCGATCAACGGCACCGCGAACAACTGGATCACCGCGAGGATCAGCAGCCCGACACCGATCGCGATCCAGGTCGCCTGTACGCCCTCCGCGACGGCCCCGCGCTCATCGCCCGCGCCGTGCCTGCGCGCCGACCGCGCCGTCGTCCCGTACGACAGGAACGTCAGCTGCGAACTCGACTGCGCCAGAATCACTCCGCCCACCGATAACCCGGCCAGCGGCAGCGCGCCCAGCCGACCGACCACCGCCAGATCGAACAGCAGATAGATCGGCTCGGCGACCAGCACCCCGAGCGTCGGCAACGCGAGCGCGAGCAGACGCCGCGGCCCCGCATCGGCGGCACCCTGCAAGGTCGCCTCGCTCACGACGCCTCCTTGCCAGCGCTCATAGCTCCCCTATGTATGGCGCGCGGCACGGATGGCTCATCGGCAAGCTCACTCATTGCTCCCCCTCGCCAGCGCTCACCCACACCATGCGCGACGCGTACACCGCCCGGCAGCTCGTCATCATCAAGTACGTACCTCCACCACAGCGGATCATCCGATCATCACAATGGCATGCCGGGCCGACAACTGGCGCGAGATTTCACACCGGCGAATAGGATTGGCGCGCGTCATCTTCGGCAAGCGCCGCCTCATGGCTTGCTTCCCGCCACCACAGCCCGGCCACGAACGCGATCGCCGCGGAAGGTGGGTCCTCGGCGCGGTAAGTGCGGTGGCCGAAGCCGTGAGCCGCGCGAATCAGGCGAGCGCCGCCACCAGCGCGGCGACGAGCTGCTCCGGCTCCCCATAAGCCGTATATCCGGCCGCGAACCGATGACCGCCGCCGCCGAGCCCGGCCGCGACCGTCGCGACATCGACGCCGTCGTGCGCGCCCGGCTCGCTGTCGCGCGAGCGCAACGACACCGTCCAGCGGCCGGGTACGGTGCGGGATTCCTTGAACACCGCGGCGATTCCGGCCTCGGCGGTGGTGCGCACGATATCGATGACGCTCTCCACCTCCTCCGAATGCAACTCCCCGGCATCGGCCCGGCGCACGAACGCGTACACCAGTCCGACACCGCACACCCCCGGTTCGAGCCGGGCGCTGCCGAGCACCCTGGACAGCATGGTCAGCCAGCCGAACGGGTGGGTGTCGAGCAGGGCGCGCGCGATCTCCGCGCCGTCGATGCCGGTGGCCAGTAACCGTTCCGCCAACCGATGCGTGCCGGGCCGCACCCAACGGAACGACCCGGTGTCGGTGACGAGTCCGGCGTAAAGGCAGTGCGCCACTTCGGAATCGATCGGCACATCCCAGGCGTCGAGCAGCCGCACGATCAGGCTCGTGGTGGACTCCGCGGCCGGGTCCACCATGTTGACGGTGCCGAATCGGGTATTGGATCGATGGTGGTCGATCACCAAAGTCGTTGCGGCGCCGTCGATCCGGTCGGCGAGCGCACCCAGCCGGTTCACTCCGCCGCAGTCGACCGCGACGAGCACGTCCACCGTGCGCGGAACATCAACGGGCGCAACGATATGCGTGACACCGGGCAGGGTGCGCATCGAAAACGGCAGATCGGCGGGTTCGGCGAACGACACCCACACCGGAACTCCGCGCCGATGCAGCACCAGCGCCAGCGCCAGCCCGCTACCGACGGTATCGGCGTCGGGTTGTACGTGGCAGACGACGGTGACCGACCGCGCGGCCGTGAGCGCCGCGACCGCGGCCGTCACCTCAGCCGGATCGAGCTCGCCGACCTCGGACATCGCGGCCTCCTTCCAACGGCGCACCGTCAGCAACTCTAGGCCTGCCCGTCATCCGACCACCACCCCATCGAATCGCTCCGCTACGGAGTCGGGTCACTCCTCGTCGGGGCGCTCGACCTTATACGGGTCCGCCTCGCCCGCATGCGTCGCCGTCGCCGCCACCCGGGCCACCGCATCGTCGGAGGCGCGGGCACGGGCCAGCAACTCCTCCATCTGACGCGCCGCGTCCGGCACCGTGTCGAGCACGAAGGACAGCGTCGGGGTGAATTTCACGCCGGTTCCCGCGCCCACCTTGGACCGCAGCACGCCGGTGGCCTTGGCCAGGCCCGCGGCGGCCGCCGGATAGTCCGGTTCGGCGTCGACGGTCTCGCCCATCACCGTGTAGTAGATGGTGGCCTCCCGCAGATCCCCGGTGACCTTCGCATCGGTGATCGTCACGAAACGCAGCCGCGGATCCTTGATCTCGTATTCGATCGCGGTGGCCACGATCGAGGAAATCCGCTTGGCGAGTCGGCGTGCCCTGGCTTGATCCACCATGGCCTTGCCCTCCTCCTTCTCATGCCCTAGCTAATCTTCGGGTCCGAAGATCCGGCGGCGTACTGCCAGCAACTGTAACTCCGGACGTGCGGCGACGTGCCGTTCGCATCTGTCGAGTACCTCGGTCAGATGTTCCATACCGGAACTGACCATCGCCACTCCCAGCAACGACCGCCGATGCAGATCGTGTTCCCCGCCCTCGGCCGCACTCACCCCGAAGCGCTGCAATTCGGCCAACACCGGCCGGATCAGCGAACGCTTCTGCTTGAGCGAGTGCACATCACCGAGCAAAATATCGAATTCGAGTGCGCCCAAATACATTTCCCCACCTCCACGACTCGGATTGCGGACATCCGAGCTCGGCAGGTCCGTTCATCCGGGCGCAACACCCGGATGAACGGACCACACGAACTCGGCGCCTACCGCCCGCGACTAGTCGCGCGGCTTCTCGCGCAGCTCGTACGCCTCGACGACGTCGCCTTCCTTGATGTCGTTGTAGGTCAACGTCATACCGCATTCGTAGCCCTCGCGGACCTCGGTGGCGTCGTCCTTCTCCCGGCGCAGCGAGGCGATCGTCACGGTCTCGGCGATCACCACGTTGTCGCGCAGCAACCGCGCCTTGGCGTTGCGCTTGACGCTGCCCGAGAGCACCATGCAGCCGGCGATATTGCCGAACTTCGAGGAGCGGAAGATCTGCCTGATCTCGGCGCGACCCAGCTCGACCTCTTCGTAGATCGGCTTGAGCATGCCCTTGAGGGCCTTCTCGATCTCGTCGATGGCCTGGTAGATCACCGAGTAGTAGCGGATGTCCACGCCCTCGCGGTTGGCCAGCTCGTTCGCCTTGCCCTCGGCCCGCACGTTGAACCCGATGATGATCGCGTTCGACGCCGACGCCAGGTTGACGTTGGTCTCGGTGACACCACCGACACCCCGGTCGATCACCCGCAGGCGCACCTCGTCGCCGACCTGGATACCCATCAGGGCCTCTTCGAGGGCCTCGACGGTACCCGAGTTGTCGCCCTTGAGGATCAGGTTCAGCTCCGAAGTCTCCTTCAGTGCGGCATCCAGATCTTCCAGGCTGACCCGCTTGCGGCTGCGCGCGGCCATCGCGTTGCGCTTACGCGCGCTGCGGCGGTCGGCGATCTGGCGGGCGATCCGGTCCTCGTCGACGACGAGCAGGTTGTCACCGGCGCCCGGCACCGACGTGAAGCCGATGACCTGGACCGGCCGCGACGGCAGTGCCGCCTCGACGTCGTCGCCGTACTCGTCGACCATGCGGCGAACGCGACCGTAGGCGTCGCCCGCCACGATCGAATCGCCGACGCGCAGCGTGCCGCGCTGGATGAGCACGGTCGCCACCGGACCACGGCCGCGGTCGAGGTGCGCCTCGATGGCGACACCCTGTGCGTCCATATCCGGGTTGGCGCGCAGGTCGAGTGCGGCGTCCGCGGTCAGGATCACGGCCTCGAGCAGCTGCTCGATATTCGTGCCCTGCTTGGCGGAGATGTCGACGAACATGGTGTCGCCGCCGTACTCCTCCGCGATCAGGCCGTACTCGGTGAGCTGCTGCCGGATCTTCTGCGGGTTCGCACCCTCCTTGTCGATCTTGTTGACCGCCACCACGATCGGCACGTCGGCTGCCTGCGCGTGGTTGATCGCCTCCACCGTCTGCGGCATGACGCCGTCGTCGGCGGCGACCACCAGGATCGCGATATCGGTGGCCTTCGCACCGCGGGCACGCATGGCGGTGAACGCCTCGTGACCCGGGGTGTCGATGAAGGTGATGAGCCGGTCCTCGGCGTTGACGTGGGTCAACACCTGGTAGGCGCCGATGTGCTGGGTGATGCCGCCGGCCTCGCCCTCGCGGACGTTGGCCTTGCGGATGGTGTCCAGCAGTCGGGTCTTACCGTGGTCGACGTGACCCATGACGGTCACCACCGGCGGGCGGACCTGCAGGTCCTCCTCGCCGCCCGCGTCCTCGCCGTAGGTCAGGTCGAACGATTCGAGCAGCTCGCGGTCCTCGTCCTCCGGGCTGACCACGTGCACGACGTAGTTCATCTCGCTGCCGAGCAGCTCCAGGGTCTCGTCGTTCACCGACTGGGTCGCGGTGACCATCTCACCCAGGTTGAACAGCGCCTGCACCAGGGCGGCCGGGTTCGCGTCGATCTTCTCCGCGAAATCGGACAGCGATGCGCCGCGGGCGAGCCGGATGATCTCGCCGTTGCCGCGCGGCAGCCGAACGCCGCCGACGGCGGGCGCCTGCATCGAGTCGTACTCTTGCCGCTTCTGCCGCTTCGACTTGCGACCGCGCCGGGGGGCGCCACCGGGACGACCGAACGCGCCTGCCGCGCCACCGCGACCGCCGGGACCACCCGGACGACCGCCGCCACCGCCACCGGGACGGCCACGGAAACCACCGGCGGCACCGCCACCGGCACCGGGTGCGCCGGTTCCGGCTCCGGCGGGTGCGCCGCCACCGCCGCGGTAGTTACCACCACCGCCGCCACCGGGACGACCGCCGCCACCGGGGCCGCCGCCGGGACGTCCGGGACGACCCGCGCCGGCGGGACCCGGACGCGGCGAACGCGCGGGCATGGCACCGGGGTTCGGCCGCGGCGGCATCGAACCCGGGCTCGGGCGCGGACCACCCGGACGCGGGCCGCGATCGCCGCCCTGCGCGGCCGCCGGACGCGGACCACCCTGGCCGGGGCCGGGGCGCGGACCGCCCTGGGCCGGGCCCGGACGCGGGCCGCCCTGCGGGGCCGGGCGCGGCGCGGGACGCCGCTCCTGCTCGGGCGCGGAAGTGAAGGGATTGTTGCCGACGCGCGGGGTCTTCGGACCCGGCTTCGGGCCGCCACCGGGACGCGGGCCACCTTGCTGCTGCTGACCGGGACGCTGCTGCTGACCGGGACGCGGACCACCGGGGGTCGGGCGCGGACCGGCGGGCGCCGGAGTGGCCTTGGCCGCGGGCGCGGCGGGGGCCGGAGCCGGTGCGGGGGTGGCAGGTGCGGCGGGCGCGGCGGGCTTGGCCACCGGGCCGGGCTTCACGGCCGGACCCGGCTTCGCGGATTCGGCCGGACGCGGTGCGGGCGCGGCGGTCTCCCGCGGGGCCGGAGCCGCCGGGGCCGGGGTAGCGGCCTGCGCGGGCACCGGGGTGCGGGGACCCGGCCGCGGACCGTTCGCGGCGGGTTTCGCGGCCGGTCGGGCCGCGGAGGGTCCGGGGCGCGCCCCGGATTTGGTGCCGTTCGACGGCGCGGATTTGGTCGCGAACGACTCACGCAGCCGACGGGCGACGGGTGCCTCCACCGTCGACGACGCCGACTTCACGAACTCGCCCTGCTCCTTGAGCGTTGCGAGTAGTTCTTTGCTCGTGACACCGAGTTCTTTGGCCAACTCGTGCACGCGGGCCTTGCCTGCCACTGCTCTCCTCACTGAGAGGTCGAGCGCGACAGCCCGTCTGCAGGGGACGGGTGGCCCGCACGACCTCGGGTTATCTCCGATGGACGTTCATCGTTGGTACTTCACGGTGTGCTCATGAGTGCTCGTGCCTGTTCTCGAGGTAACGCTCCAGGGCCGAGATATCCAGATGTCCGGACACTCGTAGTGCTCTGCCGAAGGCTCGGCGCCGTTCTGCCGTGCTCAGACAAGCCGAAAGGGGGTGCAACCAGGCACCCCGTCCGGGAAGTCTGCGCCGCGGATCGGGAACGATCGCGACGACGTGTGCACCGTCTCCGGTCTCACGCTCCTGCGCCACGATCCGCAACAGATCGGCGGCCAACTCGCGTTTCCGGCATCCGATACAGGTTCGAATCGGAGACGCGTGCTGAACCTGTGACCACTCTACCGCTGCCCCGGTCGGAACGCCGAACCCGTCCCCCGAGGAAGTTACCAACCTGTCATCCGCGGCGGCCGTACCACGGGATTTGCGGTCGCCCCGAGGGTTTCGGTGATCATCCGCCACCGGTGGTACGGCACGAGTCAGGTTCAACTGCGATGAGCCTCCGTCCGCACACTGCCGCCCATATCCGGCGCGGCGTCGCTGCGGATATCGATCCGCCAGCCGGTGAGCCGCGCGGCGAGCCGGGCGTTCTGGCCCTCCTTGCCGATGGCCAGCGACAACTGGAAATCCGGGACGACCACCCTGGCGGCGCGCGCCTCGGCGTCGACGATCGTCACCGAGACAACCTTCGACGGGGACAGCGCATTCCCAACGAAGGTGGCCGGATCGTCGGCGTAATCGATGATGTCGATCTTCTCCCCCGCCAACTCGCTCATCACGTTGCGCACACGCTGGCCCATCGGCCCGATGCACGCGCCCTTGGCGTTGACGCCGGACACCGTGCTGCGCACCGCGATCTTGGACCGGTGCCCGGCCTCGCGGGCCACCGCGACGATCTCGACCGAGCCGTCGGCGATCTCCGGCACCTCCAGCGCGAACAGGCGGCGCACCAGATTCGGGTGGGTGCGCGAGAGGGTGATCTGCGGACCGCGCGGACCGCGCGAAACCCCGACCACGTAGCACTTGATCCGGTCGCCGTGCTCGTAGGTCTCCCCCGGCACCTGCTCGGCCGGCGGGATCAGGCCCTCGGTGCCGTGTAGCTCGCTGCCGATCCGGACGACGACGGTGCCTCTGGCGTTGGCGCGCGCGTCGCGCTGCACGACACCGCCGACGATATCGCCCTCGTGGGTGGAGAATTCGCCGAACGATTTCTCGTTCTCGGCGTCACGCAGCCGCTGTAGGACGACCTGGCGGGCGGTGGTCGCGGCGATCCGACCGAAACCCTCCGGGGTGTCGTCCCATTCGGAGATCACGTTGCCGTCGGCGTCCAGCTCGCGGGCCATCACCCGCACGACACCGGACTTCTGATTGATATCGATGCGCGCGTTGGGCTGATGGCCCTCGGTGTGGCGATACGCGGTGAGCAGCGCCGACTCGATCGCGGAGATCACCGTCTCGATCGAGATCCCCTTATCGGCGACGATCGCGCGCAGGGCTTCGATTTCGATGTTCATTCCACGATCCCTTCGGTCGAATCGAACGCTGTCAATGCTTCGGATAGTGCCTCGTCGTCTTCGTCTTCCAGACCCGGCCGCGGCCGACCGGGAACCACTCCGCCCGCGAGTTCCAGTTCGCGGGCGCCGGGCGGGGCGAACTCGACCTGGACGACGGCCTCGGCGATATCCGCCAGCGGTACCGTCACCCGGCGCGGGTTCTGCTTGCCGCCGAGCACCAGTGCCACCGAGCCCTCGGCGCACGCACCGATCCTGGCGTCGAATCGGTCCTTCATTCCGGGGTCGGGTGCTGCCACGCCGGGACGCAGGGTGATTCGTGCCTTGCGGCCCTGTGCACGGCGCCAGTGCCGATCCGCGGTGAGCGGACGATCGATACCGGGGGTGGTGACTTCGAGGAGGTAGGGCGTTTCACCGAAATCGCCCGCGTCGTCGAGCGCGTCCGAGAGCTCGTTGCTCAGTACGGCAATGGTATCCAGATTCGAACCGGTGTCGCTGTCGACGGTGACCTTCACCCGAGCTTGCGCGCCCGCATTCTTTCCGGCCGTCGAGATCTCGACGCCCTCGAGGTCGAATCCTCGGCGTGCGACGAGTCCAGCAACGAGCTGGCTCACCCTTTCCTCGGTCGGCATCGGCATGTGGGGCGGCTCCTGGTTCAGTTGTGACGCGGCGGGAAAATTCTCTACCGAAGGTCTAGCGTAACGCGCCCAGAGAGTGTAAAGGACCAGCGGGCAGCCCATCCGCGCGCCACGACGGTGCCGCGGCACCGCGCGGGCGGCGGCGCGGACGCCGGTCCGAGGCCGGTCGGCGAATCTGGCACGATGGTCCCGTGCCCATCCGCCTCACCACGCCGTCGGCCGCCCCGTATATTTCCGGCATCCTTCTCGATACACCGAATCGGCGCAGCGTGCTACGACTGTTCGGCGGAACGACGGCAGGTTTGCTCGCGCTGGGCGCGGCGTCCGGATGCGCCAGGGAGGATCCGGTGCACGATCCGGATCCGCTTGCCGCACAAGAGGTTCTGGCCCGCGCCGACGCCGATGCGGCGAAGGCGGCGATCGCGCTGGCCCCGCAGCGCACGGCCGCGCTCACCACCATCGCCGCCGAGCGGTCCGCGCACGCCGACGCCCTGCGCGCCGAAATCGACCGCGTCATCGGGGTTTACGGCGACGGCACCATTCCGGTGCACCGGACCAGGTCGATGGAGCCCGGCTCGACCGGCGGCGCGAGCGCATCGGAAACTTCCGGTACGCCGGTACCAGCTTCCCCACCGCCGAGCGTCGACGCTCTGCGCGATCGGCTGAACCGGGCCCGGCAGTCCGCAGCCGACCTGGCCCGCACCCAGACCGGCTACCGGGCCGGGCTGCTCGCCTCGATCAGCGCGGCCTGCGCGGCCCAGGCGGGGGTGCTGCTCGCATGACCGACGCGGAGAACCAGGCGCTGCTCGCGGCGCTGCACGCGGAATACGCGGCGATATACGCCTACGGCATGGTGTCCGCGTACGCCTCCCGGGAGCGCGTCAGGTTGATCGCGCAGAGCGCGGCCGCGCACCGAGCCCGCCGGGACAGCACCATCGATGCGCTGAAGGCCGCCGGTGTCACCGTCCCGCCGCCGGATGCCGCCTACACCATGCCTTTTCCGGTGAACGATCCGATTCCGGCCGCGAAACTCGCCGTCGCGATCGAGCAGGACGGCGCCGTCGCATGGCGCGGGGTCGTCACCGCGGCCGAATCGGAATCGGTGCGGCGCAATGGAATCGACGCACTCACCGACTGCGCGGTGCGGCTGGCCACCTGGCAGGCGATTCTCGGAACGAACCCGCCGACAACGGCTTTCCCCGGTAAGGCGTAGCGCCGTCTGCCATCCGCACCGGGTGCTTTGTCCTGCCCCGGCCAGGCACGGCATCGCCCCCCATGTCTGACCGGAGCCACGAGGGTCGACGGCTTCCCCGGCACGAACGCAGTGCCGCCCGCTGTCCCGCGCCGGAACCGCGAGGCCCCACGGCTTCCCCAGCACGGGCAGAGCGCCGCCCGTCATCCTGTGGCGTGCCAGGACGACGGGCGTGCGTCCGGCTTTACGGACGCATTTCGTATGCGCCGTCGTAGGATTCGACGCGCGACCACACGCGGTCGAAGCGGCCGCGGTCCGCGGCGGGACCGCGCAGCGCGGCGATGGCCCAATCCCGTTGTGCGGCAGTGGCGGACGGCTTGCCGTACAGGGTGGTCGCGTAACCGTTGAAATCGCGGACCTGGAAGTCGAAGATCTGGTCGATCAGATCGCGGTCCAGTCCGGTGATCGCCGCCTGTTCCAGGATCAGCTGGCCGTACACCACCAGCGAGAACAGGTGGCCGATGGTGAGCATGAAATCGAGGTCCAGCTGCTGTTCGGCATCGGGCGCCGCGGTGGCGAGCAGCGTGCGCAGCGCCTGGGCCTGTTCGTAGAAGCGGGCGACATTCGGTATGTCCGAATGCTTTTCGTACACCGGAGCCCAGTCGGCGAACTGCACCTTGCCCGCGCCGCGAGCCGGGCCCTGCCGCCAGAAGAATTCGTCGTCGGCAGCGTCGCGCCGGGTGCCGATCTCCGGGTAGTCCTTCGGGTTGAACAGGTAGTTCGGCATGAACTTCAGGATCTGCCCGACGTTGACGTGCACCGTGCCCTCCAGCCGGGGCAGGGTGTTGATCAACCGCTGCACCTCGGCGAAGTAGGTGTTCTTCTCGAATCCCTTGGCGGCCAGCACATCCAGCAGCAGCGTCATGACCGTCTCACCCTCGGAGGTGACCTTCGACTTGGTCATCGGGTTGAACAGCAGGTAGCGCCGGTCCTCCAGGCTCGCGCTGCGGAAGTAGTCGACGGCGCGATCGCTGAACAGCTTCATCGCGACGGTGCGCGCGTACGCGTCCACGAAATTGGTTCGCACGTGCGGGAAGTCGGTGACCCGCTTGCCGTACAGGATCCGGTTGTGCGCGTGGGTGATCGCCTCGTAGAAGGAGTGCTCCACCATGCCGATGCCGCCGTGGCACAGGTTGAACTTGCCGACATTGACGGTGTTCAGCGCGGCCGAGAAGGCCTCGGGGCCGGTGTGCAGGATGTCCTCGGCGCGTACCGGGTAGTCCTCCAGCCGGAAGGTGCTGACGTACATCTGCTGATGCACGACATTTCCGAGCAGATGGTAGTTCTCGTGCCTGCTGTCCGCGGCGAACCACACATAGCCGTCGGCGCCTTCGATATCGGCCCGGCGGGAGAACACCGAAACCATGCTCGCCACATTGCCGTTGCCGATGTAGTACTTGGATCCGTTGGCGCGGAACAGGATTCCGGCCTCGGCGTCGGCACTGCCCGGTTCCGTCGGGGTGAGCACCAGGTCGGTGTTGTAGATATCGGCGCCGTGTGTCTGCTCGGACAGGCCGAACGCCATCACCTCGCCCGCGGCCAGGTCGGCGGCGGCGCGCTTCTTGGCGGTGGCGTTATCGCTCTGCCAGATCGGGCCGAGGCCGAGGATGGTCACCTGTTCGGCGTACCAGTACGCCAACCCGTAGAAGCCGAAGATCTCCGACAGCGCCGCATTGCGGGCGGCGTCCCAGCGCCGGTTCGGATCGCCGTCGGCGTGCGCGGCGGGGGTCAGGAAGGTCGCGAACAGCCGCTCCTTCTTGACGAAATCGAGGAAGTCCGCGGTCCAGACCGCATCCGCGTCGTCGGCGAGCAGCCGCACCTTGCCGCGCGACTCGAACCACTCGATGGTGGCCCGCAGCAGCCGCCGCGTCTCGGCGTCGAAGTGCTGCGGGTCGTAGGTGTTCGGATTGAACAACAGCGCGTCGGTGCTTGTCATGACGGTTAACTTACCAGCGAGTAATAGCAGCACCAGCCCCATCTACCGATGCGTGACCAGCAAATCTCGCCTACGGAACCGTAGGTGACACGGTCGGTCTCACCCGGGGGTCTTTTGTTTCACTGAATCAAATGATATGTTTGTTTCATGGAAGCAAATAAAGATCAGGTATCCCGCCTGGTACGCGCCACCTCCCGCTTCGCGGAGGCATACCGGCAGGGCACCGCCCGCGCATTCGACCCGGTGCGGGTCGGCGTGCTGCGGCTGGCCGCCGAATCCGGCCCACTGCGCGCCGGTGAGATCGCGGAGCAGTTGGATGCGCTCCCCTCCTCGATCACCCGGCATGTCCAAGCACTGGTCGAATCCGAACTGGTGTCGGCGGCCCCCGATCCCAACGACCGGCGCGTCGTGCTGGTCGAGGCCACCGACGCGGGTCGCGCCGAACTCCAGAAATTCCAGGATGTGGGCAATCAGGTGTATGCCGAGGTGATCGCCGACTGGTCCGCCGAGGATGTGGAAACCCTAACCCGCCTGCTCGACCGGATGATCGATTCCTGGTCCGCCGTGGGCTCTTCCCGGCAGCAACAGGCAAACAAACGTCACTCCCGCCAATTCGGCTGGAGCCGAATCTAATTCAGCGATTACGAAGGAAAAACCATGCCTACCAACGAACCACTGAAGGTCATCGTCGCCGGCGGCGGCATCGGCGGACTCGCGCTGGCCAACGGCCTGCGCCGCGCCGGTGTCCAGGTCTCGGTCCACGAACGGGATACCCTGCGCACCGACCGACTCCAGGGCTTCCGCATCCACATCAGCCCGCACGGCAGCCGTGCGCTCGCCGAACTGCTCTCGCCCGAGATGTATTCGACCTTCGTCGCCTCATCGGGCAAGGGCGGCAACGGACTCGGCTTCATGACCGAACAGCTGAAGACACTGTTGCAGGTCGATCCGGAAGAGCCGGACGAGAATCCGGCCGGCGGTGGGCATTTCGGCATCAGCCGGATCACGCTGCGACAGATCCTGCTCGCCGAACTCGGCGATACGGTGCGCTACGACAGCATGTTCGAGCGCTACGAGCGGCTGCCGGACGGCCGCGTGGTGGCCCACTTCGCCGATGGCGGTTCGGAAATCGGCGATGTGCTGGTCGGTGCGGACGGTGGCACCTCGCGGGTGCGGGCGCAGTATCTGCCGTACGCACAGCGGGTCGAGACCGGAATCGTCGCAATCGCGGGGAAATACGCGCTCACCCCGGAATCGCGCGAGCGGCTCGACGCCCGGCTGCTGGCCAACCCGACGAGCATCATGCCGCCGAGCGGTTGCGGAATGTTCATCGCACCACACGAATTCGACATTCCGGCGCGAGCCGGAATCGGCGAAACCGAGGCCGGCGCCGAGCCCGGTCTGCTGTTCGACAACACCCAGCCGTACATCTTCTGGGCGTACGCGGCCAAACGCGAGCGCTACGGCGTCGACCTGGATGCGCTGCGCAGCGCCGAACTGCACGAGCTGGCGGGCGGGATGACTGCGGACTGGGCACCGGAGCTGCGCTTCCTGATCCGCGCGTCGGACAGTGACGCGACGACTCTCATCCCGATCAAGACCTCCGTCCCGATCGAGCCGTGGCAGACCACCAATATCACCCTGCTCGGCGACGCGATCCACAGCATGACCCCGTTCCGCGGGATCGGCGCGAATACCGCACTGCGCGACGCGCGGCTGTTGTGCCGCAACCTCATCGCCGCCGACCGGCGCGAACTCGCCCTGCTGGACGGTATTCGCGACTACGAACGCCAGATGATCGACTACGGGTTCCAGGCCGTGCGCGACTCGCTGACCGCCGCCAACCAGACCGTCTCCGACAGCCGATTCGGCCGCCATGCGGGCAAGGTCTTCTTCCGCACGGCGAACGCGATACCGGCGATAAAGCGAAAGATATTCGCGGACTTGGACATCGAATGATCCGAAACGCATCGCGGCCCCGACGGCGCACCGTCGAGGCCGCGACGGTTCAGCCGCGGATCTTCGCGACGACCGCCTCGACCGCGGTTTCGGCAGGAATCTCCACGCTCTCACCGCTGAAACGATCGCGCAGTTCCACCTTGCCCTCCGCCCAGCCGCGGCCGATCACCAGAACCCAAGGCATACCGAGCAATTCGGCATCCTTGAACTTGACGCCCGGCGAGGCGGTGCGGTCGTCGAACAGCACGTCGAGGCCCTGGGCGTCCAGCCCGGCCACGACCTGCTCGGCGCCGGCGCGGGCGGCGTCGTCCTTGTTCGCGATCACCACGTGCACGTCGTATGGCGCGATCTCGGACGGCCAGCGCAGACCCTTCTCGTCGTGCTGCTGCTCGGCGACCACCGCGACCATGCGCGAGACGCCGATTCCGTAGGAACCCATGATCAGGCGGACCGGCTTGCCGTTCTCGCCGAGCACGTCCACCTCGAAGGCGTCGGTGTACTTGTAGCCGAGCTGGAAGATGTGGCCGATCTCGATGCCGCGCGCCGCGACCAGCACCCCGCGCCCGTCCGGCGACGGATCGCCGTCGCGGACCTCGGCGGCCTCGATGGTGCCGTCGGGGGTGAAGTCGCGACCGGCGACCAGTCCGACGACGTGCTTGCCGGGGGCGTCCGCGCCGGTGATCCAGGCGGTGCCGGTGCCGACCCTCGGGTCGACCAGATAGCGAATACCGTTGTCCTGCAATGCCTTCGGGCCGATGTAACCCTTCACCAGGAATGGGTTCGCGGCGAAATCCGCCTCGGTGAGCAGATCCACCTCGGCCGGTTCGACGGCGGCGCCGAGCCGCTTGTCGTCCACCTCGCGGTCGCCGGGGACGCCGATGCCGAGGATTTCGGTCTTGCCGTCCGGGTACCGCAGCTTCACCATCACGTTCTTCAACGTGTCGGCCGCGGTCACCGGGCGATCCAGCACACCGGCCGCATTCGCCCAGTCGACCAGGGTCGCGATGGTCGGGGTGTCGGGGGTGTCGTGCACGACGGCCGCGGGCAGGCCGTCGACCGGCCGCGGTTCGGGCGCGGGGGTGACGACGGCCTCCACATTCGCGGCGTAACCGGATTCGCGGCAGATGACATAGGTGTCCTCGCCGACCGGGCTGTCGGCCAGGAATTCCTCGGAGGCACTGCCGCCCATCGCGCCCGCGGTGGCCGCCACGATGACGTATTTGACGCCGAGCCGGTCGAAGATGCGCTGGTAGGCCTCGCGGTGCGCGTTGTAGCTCGCCTTCAGGCCGTCCTCGTCCAGATCGAAGGAGTACGAATCCTTCATGATGAACTCGCGGCCGCGCAGGATGCCCGCGCGCGGACGGCCTTCGTCGCGGTACTTGGTCTGGATCTGGTACAGGATGACCGGAAGGTCCTTGTACGAGTTGTATTCGCCCTTGACGGTGAGCGCGAACAACTCCTCGTGGGTGGGGCCGAGCAGATAGTCGGCGCCCTTGCGGTCCTGCAGCCGGAACAGCGTGTCGCCGTATTCGGTCCACCGGTTGGTGGTCTCGTACGGTTCGCGCGGCAGCAGCGCCGGCAGCGAGATCTCCTGCGCGCCGATCGCGTTCATCTCCGACCGAACGACATCCTCGACCTTGCGCAATACCCGCAACCCCAGCGGCAGCCACGAGTAGACGCCCGGGGCGACGCGGCGGACATATCCGGCGCGGACGAGGAGTTTGTGGCTGGGCACCTCTGCGTCGGCGGGATCGTCACGCAGGGTACGCAGGAACAGTCGGGAGAGGCGGGTGATCACGACAGCACAGGGTAGTCGCTGGCCGGAGGGTGTTCGCAACGCATTACCGTATTCGCTCGTGCTGGTGTTGCTGCCTCCCTCAGAAACCAAGTCCGACGGTGGTTCCGGCGCGCCGCTGGATCTGGCCGCGCTGACGATGCCGCAGCTCACGGGCGTGCGCGAGCGACTCATCGACGAGTTGGCCAAGCTGGCCGCCGAACCGGACACCGCGCGGACGGTGCTGGGTCTCGGCAAGGGGGCTGATGCCGAGATAGCCAGGAACGCCGCACTGCGCACCTCGCCGACCCGGCCCGCACTGGAGCGCTACACCGGCGTGCTCTACGACGCACTGGACGCGAAATCGTTCACCAAGGCGCAGCGGGCAAAGGCGCTGGCCCGGCTCGGTATCGGTTCGGCGCTGTTCGGCGCGGTACGGGCGGGCGATCCGATTCCGGCCTACCGGCTCTCCGGCGGCACGAAACTGCCCGGGCAGCCGACACTTTCGGCGATCTGGCGGGATTCGCTCGCCGACGCGCTGGTCGCCGAGGCCGACGGCGACCTGGTGATCGACCTGCGGTCGGGCAGCTATCAGCAGCTGGGCCGGGTGCCGGGCGCGATCACCGCGAACGTGCTCACCGAACATCCGGACGGCAGCCGGACCGTGGTGAGCCACTTCAACAAACATCACAAGGGCCTGCTGGCCAGGGCACTGGTGCTGACCAGGGCGGAGCCGGGCGATATCAGGGCGGTCGCGCAGGTGGCGCGCAAGGCCGGGTTGCGCGCCGAAATCGCCGGGCCGGCCGAACTGCTGATCATCACCTGATCCGGGGCCCGAAATCGGCTCCCCCACACAACCTTTGATCAATACCGTATCCGACAGTATTCTGCCGCGGTGGGCTTCTACGACTACCGGTGCATGATCAGCGGCGTCAGTCTGAAGGGCGCGGATGCGGTAGCCGTCGCGGTGCACCCCGCCGAAAACGGTTACCGGCCGCTGAGTCTCGGTGTCACCGGCCAGTACGACCGCTTCGGATCCGTCGACGGCGTGCTGGAGGACCGCGGCACCGAGGTGCTCGCCGAATACTTCCTGGCCCGGCTGCGCGACGGGCGCTTCGCGGTGGACCCCAGCTGGATCGGGTTGTCCCGCACCAACGAACGACTACATATCGAGGACCTCTTCCAGTCCTTCGAACGCAACTACGGTGCGCTGGAGACGGTGGACGCCGCGGTCGCGACCCTGGACGGGACGCCGATCTTCCTCGCCCTCATCGCCCGCGCCGTATGGGACGCGTTCGCCGAATCCGATGCCGAGGCCGCGGAAGACGATCTGACACAGGTCTTCCGAAGCTCGCCGATCGCCACCGAAATCTACGGTCCGCACCGGGCGGATCTCGCGCCGCAGCTGCGGCGGCTACGCACCGTCGACGAATTCCTCACCGCCAACGGGCTGCACTGGGCGCCGGAGTGCGATCCGAACCAGCGCTATGCCGAAAAGCCCGGCACCCAACATTTCTCGGACGATCTGCGGGGATTCCTGGAGCAGGCCGAACTCGATTACGCCGAGGTGCCGGTGATGCGGCGAGCGCTCGCCGCCTATGCGGAATCGATTCGGGACCTGCTCGACGACGAGTGACCGTGTTGCGCGCCGACCTGGCTGTCAGCTCCACGCGCGAGTGGGGCGGCCGGATTCGTAGCGGTCGAGACCGGCGCTGAACTCCCCCGTTTCGAGAGTGTCGGTGCCGTGCCGGAATTCGTTGAGCAGCGCGTCGTCGAGGTCGCGCGACCACTGCTGATAGCTGGAGAGGCGGTCGCTGCGCAGCGCCGCCTGCGGCCGGGCGGCGATGCCCGCGGCGAGTTCGCGTGCGGCGGCGAGGGTTTCGCCGGGTGCGGTGAGCCGGTTCGCGATGCCCATCCGCTCGGCCTCCGCACCGCTGACGCCGCGGCCGGTGAGGATGAGATCCAGCGCGTGCGAGTGGCCGATGAGCCTTGCGATGCGCACCGTCCCGCCGTCCATGAGGGGTATTCCCCAACGGCGGCAATAGATTCCGAAAACGGCGTCCTGGGCGGCCACCCGCAGATCGCACCAGGCGGCCAATTCGAATCCACCCGCGACGGCATGTCCTTCGACGGCGGCGATCACGGGTTTGCCGAGCAGCAGGCGGGTCGGCCCGACCGGACCGTCGCCGTGCGCCGCGATCCGGCTGAAGCGTTCGGGATCGCGCATGGCCTGCAGATCCGCGCCCGCGCAGAAGGTTTCGCCCGCGCCGGTGAGCACCGCGACCGACAGTTCCGGATCGGCGTCGAAGCGGCGGAAGGCGTCGGCAAGTTCGGTCGCGGTCGGCCGGTCGATGGCGTTGGCGACCTCGGGCCGGTTGATGGTGATGACGACTATCGGGCCGTCGGTCTCGTATTCGATCGGCATGAACATTCCTTCGGATGTGTTGGTTGATCAGCGGAAGTTATTGCGGCAGAGCGCGTTCGATAATGGCGGCGGTGTCGGTGCCGGATGGCAGCGTGCCGTAGGCCAGGCCGCGGTCGGGGCCGAGCCGCCCCGCGCAGAAGGCGTCGGCGACGGCGGGAATCGAATACCGCACCAGCAGGCTCGCGTAGAAGGCCAGCGCCAGATCCTCGACCAGTCGCCGTGCCTCGGCTGCGGGTGTCGCGCCGTGCAGTACGGCCGCCGCGCGGGTCGCGGTGCGCTCGAGGTGGTCGTCGAGGAGCCGGTTGCCGCCGCGGGCCGCCGCGCATTCGCCGAGGAACGCGTCCAGCGTTTCCGGGTTCTTCCCGATGCCGCGCAGCACGTCGAGCGCGGTCACGTTGCCGGAGCCCTCCCAGATGGCGTGCACCGAGGCATCGCGCAACAGCCTTGCCAGACCGAATGATTCGCTGTACCCGTTACCGCCCAGGCACTGCATGGCCTCGGCGATGTGACCGGTCACCCGGCCGCACCCCCAGTACTTGATGATCGAGGTGGCCAAGCGGCGCAGCGGGGAGCCGAAATCGTCGTACATCGCGGCGAGCCGCAGCATGCCTGCCGTGGCGGCTTCCGACTCGATGGCCAGATCGGCCAGCACATTCGCCATCGCGGGTTGGTCGACGAGCCGCTGTCCGAAGGCGCGGCGGCGACGGCAGTAGTCGATGGCCGTCGCAACGGCGGCGCGCATCTCCGGCGCGACGGCCGGACCCAACCGGGCGTACCCGAGGTTGTGCACCAGCGGCGCCATACCCTGGCCCGGCGTGCCGACCAACCACGCTCGCGCACCGCGGAATTCGACTTCGGCGGTGGGCAGCGACCTGGTGCCGAGCTTGTCCTTCAACCGGATCGGTCGTACACCGGGGCCGCGCTCGACGAGGAAGCACGACAGTCCATCGGATGTCTGGGCGAGCGTCAGGAAGATATCCGCCATCGGCGCCGAGACGAACCATTTGTGGCCGTGCAGTTCCCACGCGCCGTCACCGCGGTCTACGGCGGTGGTCAGCGTCGCGCGCAGGTCCGAGCCGCCCTGCTTCTCGGTATATGCCTGTCCCGCAAGGGCATTGCGGCCCGGTCTCGGGTCGGTGAGCCGAGGAACCCACAGCGCCGCGAGTTCCGGAGCGAAACGCTCCAGCACCGGAACGGCCGCGAGCGTCATGATCACCGGACACAGCACACCGGTATTCACCTGTCCCCAAACGTATCCCAGCGCATTGCGGACGACGAAGGCGCCCGCCCTTCGCTCCCGCCAAGGCAGCGAAGGCATTTCGTGCTCGACCGCGGTGTCCAGCAGCCAGGACCACGACGGATCGCATTCGATGTGATCGATCCGGCCGCCGTCGCGATCCAGACTGTGCAGCCGTGGCGCGTTGCGTTCGGCGCGTGCGGCGTGTTCGGCCGTCTGTTCGGCGGCGGCGATGCGGGCCAGCCGCTCCACCCGCGGCAGGCCCCACGGCGCGTGGCGGGCCAGCCCCTCGCGCAGCGCGACATCAAGTTCCAGCGGATTATCTTCGGCGGCAACAGTTACGACGGATACGGCAGCGCGGGTCACGGCGCACCTCCCTGTGGCGAGTGATGTACATCATCCGAACACAAAAAGTGATGTGACGTCAATTCTTTTTTGTCTAGACTCCCCGTCATGGAGACTGTGGTGCATGGACACTGTCGCGGCACCGTCGACGAGTAAGGGTCAGGCCACCCGCGAGCGCCTGCTCGCGGCGGCCCGCGCCGAGGCGGTCGAATCCGGCGGACATATCGAGGTGGCCGCCGTCGCCGCGCGCGCGGGCGTGGTGCCCAGCCTGATCAACCGCTATTTCCGGTCCAAGCCCGGCCTGGTCTGCGCGCTGGTCGACGAATTCTTCGACCGATTCGAGACCGAGGTGCTGCGGCTCGACCTGGACGCGACCGGCACCTGGGCCGAGCACGAATACGCGCGCCTGATCAAGGGCGTCGAATTCAATTACGCCGATCCGTTCGCGGTGGTGCTCTACGGACAGCTCACCCGCGATCCGCTGGTGGCACAGACCGAAACGGCACGCATCGAGGCGATCATCCGCGGCACCGCGGCCGGTATCCGCCGGGCCCAGCGCCGCGGCGAACTTCCGGCGCGAATCGATGCGGAACTGGCCGGCGCCGCCATGTTCGGCGCCATGCGCCAGGTGATGGTCGCCGCCCTGCGACGCACGCCGCCACCCTCCCCCACCGCCGTCGTCGACATCCTGTGGCCACAGGTGGCGGCGTCGGTCGGGCTCGCCGCCGCGGCCCGGAATCCCTTGAACGACAAGTGACTCAGGTGGTCGGCTCGGCCAGTTCGCCCGCCAGATTCACCCTGGCCCGCGCCTCGAACCGAGCACGGCCGGTTGCGGTCCGGAACAGCGTCGGCGCGGCGGCGAGCGCGCGCAGTATTTCGGCCCGGCCCAGCCGGAACGCCTCGTCCGGAACTTGCGCGTACTCCGCGCGGACGGCCGCGGTGTACGCCGCGTAATCGGCCGGGCTCGCGGCGAGGATCGCCAGATCCGCGTCGCACAACACATTTCCGTTGCGATCACCCGGCTCCGGCGCGTGCTTCGCGGTCAGCCGGACGAGGCGGCCCACCTCCGCGATCAAGCCCTTTGCGACACCGATGGATTCGAGCGCCGACTCGGCCAGCTCGGCGCTGCGTTCCTCGTTGTCGGGACGGCCGATCTCGTAGATCGCGTCGTGGAAGTAGGCGGCGAATCGCACCGCGTCCAGATCGTCCGCGTCGGCGGCCAGCTCATCGATGACGTGCAGCATCGCGGACAGATGCTCGACCGTGTGGTACCGCCGATGCGGCTCCTGATACCGCCGCACCAAATCGGCTCCCACCGACCATGTTTCGGGCCCGGCCAGGTCGGTCCACCGTTCGAGCAGATGCTCCGCGGTCGTACTCATTCGCCCAGTCTCGCGAACGGTCCCGCCGCGGGCAATACTGCGCGACCGCGTCGTTGGGCACAGCGCGATTCAGCAGCGCAGCCACAGCACCGAGACGGTGGGATCGGTGGGGCGCGAGTTGGCGCGCGGGCGCGGGCGGACGCCGGGAAGGCGGATCCACCGTGGGCGAACGATTCTCATCATCCGAACTCCGAGACGACGGACGACATGTGCTGTGTCCAGCGGATTTCGGCCGCGGATGCGGCCTGGGAATACGATAGCCGACGTCGCGGCCGGATCGTGCCCGATCCACCGGCGATCAAACCTCGAATCGACGTGATGTCTCTCACATTCCGCGCCCGATTCGAATATCGGAATACCTGCACGACAATGATATTCGTGGCCGTCGAACCGAATTCGCCAATCATTCAACTATTTCACTCAGGTTTGTCTCAGTCTCGATTGCTTTCCTCGATTCCGGCGCCGCAAAGTGTGAGCGCGACAGATCACAAAGGTGCGATTTGCCTGCCATGCACAATGTTTCCCGAAAAACCGCATTGCGAATTACCGCGGCCTCGATGGCGGCGGCGGCCCTGGTCGGACCCGCCGTCGTCGCGACGGCCGGACCGGCCCTAGCGGCAAACGATCCCGGCGTCAGCGAGCAGCGACGTCTTGTCGCGGATGAGTACGACAAAGGCGGATACGACCGTTGGGGCTACGACCGGAACGGTTACAACAAATCCGGCTACGACCGATCCGGCTACGACCGGCAGGGTTATGACAAGGACGGCTACAACAAATCGGGTTATAACCAATCCGGTTTCAACCGTTCCGGCTATGACAAGAATGGGTTCGACAGATTCGGAAATGACAAGGACGGTTACGACAGGTCCGGCTACAAGTCGGGCTACGACAAGAACGGTTACGACCGCCGCGGCTATGACAAGGACGGTTACGACCGGTACGGCTTCAACAGCGCCGGGTACAACCGGTGGGGCTACGACCGAAAGGGCTTCGACCGCAACGGATTCGATCGCGCCGGCTTCGACCGCAACGGCCTCGACCGCAACGGCGATCCGCGCCCGGCGCCCGCGCCGCCCAAGCCGCTGCCCGAGCCGGTCGAACAGTTCCTGCGCCAGCTCCCGCCGCCGGTCGAGCAGGCGGTGCGCCCGCCGGTGACCGCCATCTTCCAGCTGCTGCCGTAGACGTTTGCGGGCCTGCCCTTTCAATGGATGAAAAGGGCAGGCCCGCAGCCGATCACGCGAGTCCTACAGTCTGTCGGCGACCGTCGGCGTGGTCGCGATCAGATCGCGGATGAGCAGCGCCGCGTGCAGCGAGGTGCGCGACTCGCCGTCCTCCAGGTCGACATCGAGGATGCGTTCGATGCGGGCGAGCCGGTCGTACAGCGTCGGCCTGCTGATGTTCAGCCGGCGCGCGAGTTCGGTCTTATTGCCCGCCAGATCCAGGAATTGGCGCAGCGTGCGCGTCAGGTCGGCCGAATGCCGGATGTCATAGCGCAGCAGCGCGCTCAGCTCGGTTTCGGCGAACCGCTGCACGCCCGGTTCGTTGCGGATCAGCGAGAGCAGCCCGCGCAGCCGCACATCGCCGCTGCGGTAGAACGGCCGGTTCGCGGCCATGGAGAGCGCCACCTCCGCGACGTGCGCGGCGTGCGCGAGCTCACGTGCGGTGTCGAGTAGCGAATCCGATTCCGCCCCAACGCCTATCACCACCCGGTGCACCCCGTCGACGCGGCGCGCCTCGCCGGTGATGGCATTGCACACGCCCCGCAGCTGCGCATCCGGTTCGGGGCCGCGCGCGACGGCGAGGATCATGCTCACCCGGTCGCCGTGTTCGGCCGCGATCAGCGCCGTCGCCTTGGCCAGTCCGAGCCCGTGCGTCACCGCGTCCAGGATGCCCGCGCTGCGCCGCTGCGCGGCCACCGGATCCGATTCGGCAAGGGCCGCAACGTGTATCGCGAGCGGTACATAGGCGGCGCGGCGGGCGAGGCCGAGCGCGGCGGCCCTGGCCTGTGCCTCGCGTTCGTCGAGCACCCGGCCGTTGACCATATCGTCGATCAGGCCGGTCTGGGCCCGGCGATGCAGGCCGAACCGGTCCCGGTCGATCATCCGGTGCAGGGTGAGCGTCTGCGCGGCTCGTTCCAGCACCATCCTGGCGCGCGGTGTCGGCACCCGATGCGAGCGCAGGATCAGCCTGCCCCACGGCTGGGTGTGCGGGCCGACCGCGACCACGTCGTCGGCGGTATCGGGCAACAAGCGCGAGGTGGTCTCCCAGTTGTCCAGGACGGCCGAGGCGGTGGTGTGTTTGACGGTCAGCGCGAGCACCCGGTGCGCCAGATCCTCCAATACGACCGGCGCGTCGAGCATGCCCGCCGCCGTCTTCACGATTTCGCTCAGCGAGGCCCGGCGCACGCTGAGTTCGGTGAAGGTCTCGTGTACGGTGCGGGCGAATTCCAGCTCCGCGTACTGGTCGGCGACGATCATCCGGTGCACCGCCTCGGTGATCTCGACGAAGCGGGTCACCCGGTGCAGCGCGATGACCGGAAGTCCGAGCGCGTCGGCGGTTTTCGCGACAATGGGCGGCAATTCCGGGACGAACGAACCCAGTTCGACGACCAGCCCCGAAACATCCGCCGCCGCAAGAGCGTTCAGATAGTCGACGGTGGCGGCGTCACCGTGCGCGAGCGCCTGGCCGGTGGTGAGCACGAGTTCGCCGCCCACCAGCAGCTCGGCCACCGCGGGCAGATCGATGACGTGCACCCAGCGCACCGGACGGTCCAGCGCGCCGCCGCCGACCACCTCGGGCCGCGCGGCGCGCACCACCGGCATCGCCAACACGTCGGCAACGGAGGGCACCACCCGACGAATCGTAATACGAAACTCGAAATCGCATACAAATCGTCGATGCTCCGAGCATGCTCGATGCGGAAGAGTCGAGGTCGGTGGCGGCACCTGCCGACGAAGCGAATCGAGGAGATATGCAGACAATCGCGCATTGGATCGACGGCAAGGCGTTCGCGGGCGCGGGTGAGGGCACGCTGCCGGTGACGAATCCGGCCACCGGCGTGGTCACCGGGCAGCTGCGACTGGCCACCGCCGAGGATGTGCGGGCCGCGATCGCGTCGGCCGCCGCGGCCTTTCCGGAATGGCGCGACACCTCGCTGGCCCGGCGCACCCAAATCCTGTTCCGTTTCCGCGAGCTGCTCAACGCCCGCAAGGAGGAGCTGGCCGCGCTCATCACCGCCGAGCACGGCAAGGTACTCAACGATGCGCTCGGCGAGGTGACCCGCGGCCTCGAGGTGGTCGAATTCGCCTGCGGCATACCGCATCTGGTGAAGGGCAGCTTCACCGAGAACGCCTCGACCAAGGTGGACATCTTCAATATCCGCCAGCCGCTCGGCCCGGTCGCGATCATCTCGCCGTTCAATTTCCCGGCCATGGTGCCGATGTGGTTCTTCCCGCTCGCCATCGCCGCGGGCAATACCGTGGTGCTCAAGCCGAGCGAGAAGGATCCGTCGGCCTCGCTGTGGCTTGCCGAGCTGTGGCACGAGGCCGGGCTGCCCGCCGGCGTATTCAACGTGGTGCAGGGCGACAAGGTCGCGGTGGACGAACTGCTGGACAATCCGGGCGTCAAGGCCGTGTCGTTCGTCGGCTCGACCCCGATCGCGAAGTACGTCTACCAGCGCGGCACCGCGGCGGGCAAGCGGGTGCAGGCGCTCGGCGGCGCGAAGAACCACATGGTCGTGCTGCCCGACGCGGACCTGGACCTGGCCGCCGACGCCGCGGTGAACGCGGGCTTCGGTTCGGCGGGCGAGCGCTGCATGGCGATCAGCGTGGTGGTCGCGGTCGGCTCGATCGGCGACGAACTGGTCGCGAAGATCAAGGAGCGCGCGCTTACCGTCAAGACCGGCGACGGCACCCGCGGCACCGATATGGGCCCGTTGGTAACCCAGGCGCATCGCGACAAGGTCGCCGCGTACGTGGCGGCGGGCGAATCCGAGGGCGCCACCGTGGTACTCGACGGGCGCGGTATCGAAGCCGATGGCGCGAAGGACGGATTCTGGCTCGGCCCAACGATTCTCGACAACGTCGGCACGCAGATGAGCGTGTACACCGACGAAATCTTCGGCCCGGTACTCTCGGTGGTGCGAGTTGACAGCTATGACGACGCGCTGACTATGATCAACGCCAACCCCTACGGCAACGGCACCGCTATCTTCACCAACGACGGCGGCGCGGCCCGGCGCTTCCACAACGAGGTCGAGGTCGGCATGGTCGGCATCAACGTGCCGATCCCGGTTCCGATGGCCTACTACAGCTTCGGCGGGTGGAAGAACTCCCTCTTCGGCGATACGCACGCACACGGCATCGAAGGTGTGCACTTCTTCACCCGGGCCAAGGCGGTCACCAGCCGCTGGCTCGATCCCAGCCACGGAGGTTTGGAACTGGGCTTCCCGCAGAACAAATAGCAGACAAAGGATTTCGTTATGACGCTCCCGAACGGTCTGACGCAGGAGCAGGCCAGGCAGGAGGCGGCCCGCGCCTACGAGCTGGACCGCCTGCACGTATTCCACTCGTGGTCGGCGCAGCAGCGGCTGACCCCCATGACCATCACCGCAGCGCAGGGCTGCTACGTGTGGGACGGGGACGGGAACCGCCTGCTGGATTTCTCCTCGCAGATGGTGAATACCAATATCGGCCACCAGCATCCGAAAGTGGTTGCGGCCGTTCAGGAGCAGGCGGCGAAGCTGTGCACGGTCGCCCCGCAGCACGCCAACGGCGCGCGCTCCGAGGCGGCCCGGCTCATCGCCGAGCGCACGCCGGGCGAGCTGAACCGGATCTTCTTCACCAACGGCGGGGCCGACGCGGTGGAGCACGCGGTGCGAATGGCGCGGCTGCACACCGGCCGGTACAAGGTGCTCACCAGGTACCGCTCGTACCACGGCGGCACCGACACCGCGATCAACCTGACCGGTGATCCGCGGCGCTGGCCGAACGATCACGGCAACAGCGGCGCCGTGCACTTCTTCGGACCGTTCCTGTACCGCTCGCAATTCCACGCCACCGACGAAACCGAGGAAACCGCAAGGGCTTTGGCGCACCTCGAACAGACCATCCTGTTCGAGGGGCCGTCGACCATCGCGGCGATCGTGCTGGAATCGGTGCCCGGCACGGCCGGAATCATGGTGCCCCCACCGGGATATCTCGCCGGCGTGCGCGAACTGTGCGACCGGTTCGGCATCGTCTTCATCGCCGACGAGGTGATGGCCGGATTCGGCCGCACCGGAAAGTGGTTCGCCATCGAGCACGCCGATGGCGTCGTCCCGGATCTGCTCACCTTCGCCAAGGGAGTGAACTCCGGCTACGTACCGCTCGGCGGTGTCGCGATCGGCCCGGCCATCGCCGCCACCTTCGACGAGCGCCCCTACCCGGGCGGCCTCACCTACTCCGGCCATCCGCTGGCCACGGCCGCCGCCGTCGCCACCATCACCGCCATGCGCGACGAGCGCATCGTGGAGAACGCCGCCGATATCGGCGCCCGCGTCCTCGGCCCCGGCCTACGCGAACTCGCCGACCGCCACCCGAGCATCGGCGAGGTCCGCGGCCTCGGCGTCTTCTGGGCCCTGGAACTGGTGCGCGACAAGTCAACTCGCGAACCCCTCGCCCCGTACGGCGGCACCAGCCCAGCCATGACCGAGGTCACGGCCGCCGCCCGCCAAGCGGGCCTCCTCCTGTTCGTCAACTTCAATCGAATCCACGTAGTACCCCCATGCACCATCGACGAAGCCGAGGTCAAGGAGGGTCTGGCCATCCTCGACCAGGCCCTGACCATCGCCGACCGGCACACCGTCTGAGCGACGGTTCGTGATCGCCGGGCGCGGGCACACCGGCCCGTCGTGGTCTCGAGCACAGTGGCTGTCGGGTGTTGCGGCGCGGGAATAGTGTTGAGGCCGACGGCATCGGTGCCGGGCGAAGCCGTTGGACACTACTCGACCGGCGTTCTGCTGGGGGCCATCATGGCAGATCCTCGTCTCAGGGCCGGTGATGACGATCGGGCCGATACGTGTGCGGTGCTCGACAAGGCTTATGCCGCAGGGCAACTCGATATCAACGAGCACGAAACGCGGGTTCGGCAAGCCATCTCGGCGGCCACGGTCGGCGATTTGGCGGCGCTGGTCGCCGATCTGCGGGTACCGGAGCAGACACCGCCGCCTCGGCGCGGTATGCGGCGAGCCGTGCTGGCAACGGTGGCCGCCGGACTGGTGGTGGTGTCGAGCGTTGTGATCGGCTTTATGGCGGGCCGGGATTCGCGGCCGAGCCCACCCGCGGGTCCGGTGGGAATCGATGCGCGCATCGAGTTTCCGGTCCACGCATCGACGCCGCGTCTGGATACGGTCGACGGGCTTACTGCGCTGATTGCCGCTGCGCGTGGCGAATTCGGCCACACCATCGTCACACGCCTGGTCGTATTGCCGGATAAAGCCGATCTGTCGGTGTCCGCGGCCCGGAGTCGGATCCATATCGCGAGTGAATACGCCTACGCCGGTGGCCATTTCGGGCTGACCATCCGCGGTGTCGGAGCCGTGGACGGTCCCGAAGTCGACATCTCGCGAATCGATCTGCCCAAGATCGTCGAACTGCTGGCGCAGGCGCCGAAAACGCTCGACATCGCCGACCCGAACGCCGTGTGGTTCGAGGTTTCGGGAGCGGGCGGCGGGACGGTGACCATCCGCGCGACGAACGTGCACGGCAAGGCAGGCGCCATCGATTTCGGCCTGGATGGGACGCCGAAACGCTAGTTATGGCCGGGCACACGGCAGCGCTCGATCTCGTTCTCCGGCACGCGATCGATGCGGTACCTGGCGTATTCCAGCGACTTCTGGATGTTGCGCCGGAATCGGTCCGGGGTCAGCGGGGCGCGGGTCGCGTCCAGCAGGTCGCGGGTTTGCGGGCAGGTCATGGCGGTTCGGATCCGAGTCACCCAGCCCTCGTCCAGGAACCACGGCATCCACGGATGCCGGTCCACCATGCCCGCATCGACGACCGCCCAGTCCGAATCCAGATTCTTGTCGTGGCCGATGCGGGCATCCGGGAATCGAAACGTATGTGCGGCAAGCGGATACGCCAGACCCACCGGATCGATGACGCGAACGTCGAGCGGCATATTCATCCCGATCATGCCGAGGTTCACGTAGAACACGGTGTGTCCGGCGCCACCGTCCGGGACCGGCCGCGGTGGCGGGACGATATGCCAGTTCGTGAAGGTCGGCGAGTTGATCAGCAGGCCGCCGTTCGGGCTCGCGGCGATATCGCGGACCATGGCGCGCATCCGCGGATAGTCGAGGTAATCCTCGGCGCGAATCGGGTGCGCGCGGCCGGTGTTCTGGATGTAATAGAGTCGCTCGTCCGCTATACCGGCGGAACTGATCCTGCTGCCGGTCTCGATCGCGGTCGTATCGGCCGCGAACAGCGCCCACCCGGCGGTCGCGACCAGGGCCGCCGACATTATCAGCCGGGTTCGACGCGAATCCGCCTGGGCGGCAGAAGGTTTCAGCGGCAGCATCATGACGGGCAGCAGCAGGCAGAACAGCGGCGGCAGCAGCGTTCGGCCGTGCATGAAATCTCCGCCGACGCGAATCTCGTAGCCGGTCAACAGAACACCGCTACCGACCATGAGGGCGACCACCGCGGCCGGAGTCCGGAGCCACCCGCCGACCCGAGCCGGTTTCCGATCGAATCCGGCGGACCGCACCGCGACGATCGCCGCGACACCCAGTACGACGAGCGGAACCCAAAGCCAGTACGGCCCGACCAGATTCCACAGGTAGCCGAACCCCTGCCGCCATTTCGCACCGGCCGCATCCTTGGCGACGGCCGTATTCGGATACGGCAGACCGTAGTAGCCCATGCGCCAGATCTGATACGCGACCGGCGCCAGGCCCGCCACCACAACGATCAACGCTCGGAACGGCCACGCCCGCAACCGGATCCCCGTGGGCGGCGCGCAACAGATCATGAGCAGCGCGAGCGCGCCGACCACTGTCAGCTCCGGCCGGATCAGCGGCGCCAGACCCGCGACGAAGGACAAACCGAAAACACCTGCCGTGCCCGCCTTTTCGGTCCTACTCCAGCGGATCAGCAACCACCACAGCACCGCAAGCCAGCAGATGACCAGGCCGGATTCCAGCCCCGATGTGGCGTAGTCGCGGGCCGGCGGCACCGCGATATAGACGAGAGCGCCTGCGGGCAACAGCAATTGGGCCCCGCCGACACCCCACAACCGGGCCGCGCCCAGCATCGCGAAGACAATGGCCGTCACCGACAGCGTCAGCGCGACGCCGAGCGCGACGTACTCCAGTCGCGCCCCGGTCAGCCAGCCGAAGAACCAGATGAGGTAGGTCCAGGCCGTGCTGGTGTTGACCTCGACGCGCTCACCGGCATTGAAGACCGGCCCATTGCCCGCCAACAGGTTTCGCACCGTCCGTAGCACGGTCAGACCGTCATCGGCGATCCAGCGCCGTGCCCAGCCGCCGATCGCGAAAAGGGCCGCGGTGATTACGATTCCGCTGACGAAGGTTATGCGCGATCTCTTCGATACACCCGAAAGTTCGTTTACCGCAACAATTTCGGGCGAGATTGTCAGTGTCACCTAAGCGGGCCGAACACCAGCCGGAAGCCGAAGGATACGCCGAGCGCCATCCGGCCGCCCGCAAAGGTAACTCATGGGTTCTCCCGATCATTCTGGTACGGGCGAACCATACCGCGCGGCGCCGGTGCGACCACACCCCACAATCTTCGGGGCCGGATTCACCGGATCGGGAATCGGATCCGGCCGGAGTTTGTTCCGTGGAGGATGACCACCACCACAGCCGTGCTATCCGATGAGCTGAAGAAGTATCTGGACGAGAACAACGTGTTCGCGACCGCCGCGACCATCGGGCCGGACGGGCACCCGCATCTCACCGTCATCTGGCTGGAACGCGACGGCGACGAGCTGGTGTACTCCACCACCGTCACGCGTCAGCAGGCCAAGAACATCGCGCGCGACCCGCGGGTCACGGTGATGATCGCCCCGCCGGACAACCCCTACGCCTATGCCGAGATCCGGGGCACGGTCACCATCACCCCGGACCCGGAGAAGACACTGCCGAACAAGCTTTCGCTGAAGTACACCGGCAAGCCGTACCTCGAATTCAATCCGGCCTCGGTGGACGATTCCGACCGGATCATCGTGCGCGTCACCCCACGCAAGGTCACCGGTCGGCTCTAGCCCGGCAGCCGTTCGGCTACGGTGCGCTGAACGCGTCGAGTTCGGCTGCGGCGGGACCACTGACCGGAGCCCGCCGCCACCACCAACCGTCCAGCGTCTCGGGCAGATCGGCGAGCCGGATGAGCCGCCGGCGCGGATCCTCGACGGTGAACGAGCGATACAGGTCGTCCCATCGCACCAACCACCGCTCGACCGCCTGCCGCAATGGTTCGGGCGCGGAGTCGACCACCGCGGCTATTCGATCGCGCGTACGCAATGTCCCGACGACATCGTGCGCACCCCACGCCTGTGGGGCGTCGGCGGGCAGATCGCGGTCCGCATCCAGCTTCGACACCTTCTGTGCCCACGCGGCCAGCAGGCGATCGAGCGATATCTCCGAACCGGGGCGGTATCGGTAGGTGACGGAAGCCAGTTCGCGTCGCTCCTCCTCGCTGAAAGAGCCCAGCAGTTCGTCGTTCGACGACGGCATCACGACCACCCTTTACATCCGGTATGAGGTGCTGCGCAACGGATTACCTCGATTCACGATAACGCGGATCCCGTTGTATTCGTATTTCCAGGAATTCTGCCAAGTTCCGTCATCATTCTTCAGCTGCTCGGGTTTGGCATGGCGCAGGGCGTCCTCGATTTCCTGTTCGGAGGGCCGGTCGTCGTAGACCTCGCCCGCTCCGGTGTGCTGGTGGGTCAACTGCGCGAGTTCGTCGATCGGGAATCCGGTATCGAGGACATCATCCGGATCGTTCGCGTGTTCCTCGGCGCTCTTGACCTCCTCCTTGGACGGTCCCGATGTCCGTTCCTTGTCGTCGCCCGCGTCGGCGATCGCGATCGCCAACGCCGCGATGGCAGCGAGCGATGTCGTCGTGAAATTGCGCAGCTCGGGAACATTGTTGAACACCGTTGCCACCGCCGCCGCGCCCGCACCGACCGCGGCTACGGCCGCGACGATACGGATGAACCGGCAGGTATTCCATACTGTGCGAATCGCATTCAGGCAGTTGGCAATTGCCGCCGCAACTGTTCCGGCGGCCGCCGCGTCGCTGCCGCCGAAGGTGACGACGGTCAGGGCGAGCCCGACGACCACACTGGCCCCGATCACTATCTCCGCGGTCTCGATCGCCGACTTGATACCGCCGCGCATCTCGCCGAGCGAGGAATGGTAGTCGGCAACCGGTGTGGAAATGGCGGTGGCGGCCTGTGCGACCCGATCACTACCGGTGCGCAATGTGTGCAAATGGTCGACGATCTGCCGATGATTGGGATCGCCGCCGCGCTCGAAGATGGCGGTGATGGCGTCGATGCGGCCGCTGGCGCCGGTGATCGTCGGATGAGCGGCGAACGTCTTCCACGCGTTGCTGCCACTCGATAATCGGCCCATATCCCCGTTCGGCAACTTTCCGAAGTCCGCGACAACCCGCGTGACGAGTTCGTTGATATTGGAATCGATACCGTTGCCGTGATTGCCTTTTGCCGTAGGCGGTGCCGCCATGTCGGAGTCGTAGAGGGTTTCGGATACCGTCGGCCGCTGCGGCGCCGGTTTGGATTAGCATCCGCCGGTTGGTCTCGATCGCCGTGCCGTATCGTCCGTGCTGGTCACGGGCGGCCTTGCTCATATCGGCCACACCTTCGGCGAATTCCCTTGCCCCGGTGGCCCATTCGCGATGTGCGCCGGCGTATGCGCCGGCGCCGATACCGCGCCAGATGCCCGGCAGCTTGTTCACCTCGCCCTCGAGCTGGTCGACGTGCTCGTGCACGAATTCGGACAATCCCTTCAGGCGGGCGACGATATCGTCCAACTGGTCGAGGTCGACCTTGAATTTCGAGCTCATAGCCGCAACTCTGTGAACGGCATCGCGTTGCCGTGGTCATCGCCGCGATAGTTGTCGGCGCTCACACCCAACTTCTCGGCGATGCTCCGCAACGCGTGCACCATATGCTCGCCGCCCTCGCGAGTTTCGCGCCAACCGGTGGCGAATTCGTTTGCCGCGTCACCGGTCCAGCCGTCCGACAGCATCTCGCCCACCGCGCCCGCCGCCGAATCCAGTGCGGTACGCAATGTTTCGGCGATGCCGAATACCTTGCGGCCGTACGCGAGCACCTCGTCCGGAACGACGAAGACCTCGCGTTCACCCCCTGTGCCAGCCATGAATCGACGCTATCGCCGCGACGAGCGATCGGGGATGACAACAATCAGCCCTTGTCAGCCCTGCTGGGCCTCCTCCTGGGCGTGATGCGCCTCGGCCAGTTGGTCGGGGGTGTAGCGCAGGGTGAGCACGATGAAGCCGAGGATGATCGCCGCCATCGCGCAGAACAGCAGGACCAGGGTGTAGCCGTCGCCGAGTGCGGCGAGTTCGGTGGGGTCCAGTTCGCTCACCTTGCGGTCCGTATGGCCGCCGAGTGAGAGCGTGCGCGATGCGGCGACAGGCGTGAGGATGCCGATGGCCAGCGGGGTACCCAGATTCAACAGCATCTGCCCCACCGCCGAGAGCGGGCCGACCTCCGAGACCGGCACCCCGACGAGCAGGCACAGCGGCCCGATCACGATGACGAAACCGATGCCGAATCCGATGGCGACCAACAGCACCAGCAGGGTCGGATACCGCACGCTGCCGTCCAGCGTCGAACCGAACAGCAAGCCGCCGGTGATGATCGCGGCGGCCGACGCCAGAATCCAGCGCGGTTGAATCCACAGCGCCGCCTTGGTCGCGACGCCGGTGCCGATCCCGGCGCCGATGGTGAACGGCAGACAGGCCAGACCCGCCACCATCGGGGTGTACCCGATGACGTTCTGCAGGAACAGCGCGACGAAGTAGGTCATCGCACCGAGCACCCCGGATCCGAGGAACAGCGCGATGAAGGTCGCGACCCGGTCCCGGTTGTCGAACAGCGACCACGGCAGCAGTGGACTGTCGACGTACCGCTCGGCGATCACGAAGACGATCAACAGCACCAACCCGCCGACCAGCGAACCGATGATGACGGGGCTGCGCCAGCCCAGTTCCGGTCCCTCGGTGGCGCCGAAGACGATCGCCGCGCAGGCGAGGGTGCCGAGCACCGCACCGGTCACGTCGAGCGAAACCCGATGGTGGGCCGTATCCCTGAGTTTGAAGATCGCGCCGAGGATGATCAGCGCGCCGATCGGCACATTGATCCAGAAGATCCAGCGCCAGTCCACCTCGGTGAGCGCACCGCCGATCACCAGCCCGCCCACCGATCCGATACCCGCCATCGAACCGAAGATCGCGATGGCCTGGTTGCGCGCGGGCCCCGGCGCGAATGTGCTGACCACCAACGCCATCGCGGTCGGCGCGGCGATTGCGGCGCCGGTGCCCTGCACCGCACGCGCGCCGATGAGCATCGCCTCGTTCTGCGCCAAACCGCAAGCCAGCGAGGCGAAGGTGAAGAGGGTGACGCCGAGGATCAGCATTCGCTTGCGGCCGAACGCATCCCCGAGCCTGCCGCCGAGCAGCAGCAACCCGGCGAAGGTCAGACCGTACGCGGTGACCATCCAGGCGCTTCCGGAGCTGGACAGACCCATTTCCGCCTGTAGTCGGGGCAGCGCCAGGATGACGACGCTGCCGTCGAGCACCACCATCAGCTGCAGCCCGCTCAACACCAGAATGGCGAGCCCGAAGGCCCGCTGCTTCATCGGATGCTCCGGCTGCTCAACCGATTTCCGGAACGATGGGACGGCGAAGCCGACGGCGGGAATGGGAACCGTCGACAGGTTCTCCACGGTGCGGGGCGAATGCTCCACGGTGCGGGGCGAATGCTCCACCTTGCGGGGCGGGCGGATGGGGCGGGTCGACACAGAGAGCCACTGTAATTGATGACGCGCATGGGTCGACGCCGCGACGCCGCGCCGACAGCCCGCGCCGAACCGCGGTTCGGCACGCTGACCAGCGCTTCCCGGTGCATCGCCAAGAGGTTACCGCTCGGTCGGATCGGCGGAGAAGCCCGCCGTCGGACCGATCACCACGATGGCGGGCGGGCGGATGCCCTCGGTGCGCACCCGCGCGGCGACGGTCGCCAGGTCCGCGCGCAACACCCGCTGGGTGCGCAGCGTGCCCTCCTGGATGACGGTGGCCGGCGTGTCGGCGGGCCGCCCGCCGTCGAGCAGCGCGGCGGCGAACTGTTCGATCCGCTCCACCGCCATCATCAGCACCAGCGTGCCGCGCAGCCGGGCCAACGCGGGCCAATCGACGAGCGAATCCGGATGATCCGGCGCGACATGCCCACTCACCACCACGAATTCGTGGGTCACGCCGCGATGGGTCACCGGGATGCCCGCCGCCGCGGGTACCGCGATGGGGCTGGTGATGCCGGGCACCACCGTCACCGGGACACCGGCCGCGACGCACGCCTCGACCTCCTCGTAGCCGCGCCCGAAGACGTACGGGTCGCCGCCCTTGAGCCGCACCACGAATTTGCCCGCCTTCGCGCCCTCGACGAGCGCGGTGTTGATCGCCTCCTGCGCCATGGCCCGGCCGTAGGGGATCTTCGCCGCATCGATCACCTCGACGTCGGGGCCCAGTTCGGCGAGCAGTTCCGGCGGCGCGAGCCGGTCTGCCACAACGAGATTCGCCCTGGCCAGCAGTCTGCGGCCGCGCACGGTGATCAGGTCCGGATCGCCGGGGCCGCCGCCGACCAGCGCGACGCCGGGGGCGACCGGTGTCGAATCATCGCTCACCACACCGGATTGCAGCGCCTCCAGCAGCGCGTTGCGCACCGCGGCGGACCTGCGATGCTGGCCGCCGGCCAGCACGCCGAGGGTCATGCCGTCGTACCGGGCCGTCGCCGGGGTGACGGCGGTGCCGAGCCGGGCGGTATCGGCGCGCACGCAGAAGATGCGGCGGCGGGTGGCCTCGGCGACGACGGCCGCGTTGGTGTCCGGCTCGTCGGTGCAGGCGATCGCGTACCAGGCGCCGTCGAGGTCGCCGTCGGCGTAGGCGCGCAGCGTCAGCGTCAGTTGACCGGAGGTGGCCATCCCCTCGACCGCGGGCGTCGCCTCGCGGCTGATCACCTCGACGTCCGCGCCCGATGCGATCAGCAGGCCGAGCCTGCGCTGGGCGACGGTGCCGCCGCCGACCACGACGACGCGACGCCCGTTGAGATCGAGCCCGACCAGGTAGTTGGGGTCGCCGGTGGTGGGATCTGACGTGTTCTGCACAGCTGACGAGATTACGGTCCCGCTGTTCAGCGCCGGTACGGCACGTCCTGAACCCAGTGGAATCCGCGCGCTACCAGGGGGTAGCGGTTCAGGTCCACCTGGTCGAGCGTCATGCGCACCGGGCGGCCGGAGATCTGCCCGTCCAGCACCAGTTTGCCGTCCTCGGGCCGCTCGTACCGGAAGGTGCCGATCTTGAAGATGCCGGTGACGTCACCGGTGAAGACCACGGTTTGCTTATCGGGGTCGACGGTTGCGGGGAACCAGACCAGGGATTCGTCCATCCGCTGCACCGTCACCCCGTCGGCCGCGTCGAAGATGATGCGGCGCAGGCGCTGCGGGCCGAGGCTGGCATCGCCGTACTCGTGCGGCGGCGAGTTGTCGTCCACCAGCGCGGGCATCTCCTGGCCCGCCGTGGTGAATTCGGTGACATTCCAGATGCCGTACAGCGGCGACCGCGCCTGGGCGCTGCCGTAGTGATGCCAGGCATCCCAGCTCTGATAGACCTGATCACCGATCAGGAACAGGGCGAGCACCGTATAACCCACCGCGAAGATCCGCTTGCCGAGGCGGCCGGTGAACAGCGGCGTCGCCGGCTCCGCGGGCACCGCGCGGCCGAGCAAAACCCTTGTGATACGGCCGATTTGGGGTGCGACCAGCACCAGCGAGAGCAGCACCAGCTGACCCGAGTAGAGCTTCACCGGCACGTCGAAGCTCAGGTTCAGCAGGAAGATCTGCAGCGTCGCGACGAAGGAGAGCAGCGCGCCCGCGGTGACCGTCCACGGCAGGAACAGCAGCGCCGCCGCCGCCAATTCCGCTACGCCCAAAGCGATCTCGTAGGGTTCCGAGGCGGCGGTCTGCGACCACAGCGCGCCCATCGGGCTCATATCGCCGAACGGCTCGACGAGCCGCTGCAACTCGAACACCATCTGCGACGGCATCACCTTCACCGTGCCGTACAGCACCAGCGCCAGCCCGAGCGCGAAACGCAGTATCAGCCGGAACCATTCGTGTAGTCGCGGGTAGGCGGGCCGGCGCCGGTCCAGCACCGACCACACCGCGGCGACGACCGCCGCGACCACCAGCCAGGTGAACGCGGAGACCCAGAACACTTGGGTGTCACCGCTGCCCGTACCCACATAGTTGATCTTCTCGATGCCGAACAGCGCGCTGCCGAACCAGTTCGTCAGCGCGGGCAACTGCCACCAGTCCTGCACGTCGGCCACCGTGCGCAGCGGTACGTGCAACGCCTTCAGCAGGGCGATCGCCAACCATCCCGCGGCCAAACCGATTCCGAGGTAGACGAATACGAACCGGAACAGCACCCGCGTCACCGGATGCCAAGTCCGCGTTGCGATTTCCGGCATCTCCCGCATGTCTTCCCGAATCTCCTCGGCCACGGCCTGCGCCACGACTCCCACCCTTCATAAACACCCGGCAATCGCGTGGACCTTAGATGAGCCGCCGGAAATCGGGGAACCCCGGAAAAATGGTGCCCCGATAGTCCCTCCCCCGGACTTCATGGGCGGATCATGGCCCTGTACTCGGCATTTCTATACTTCGCGAATGAATCGCTGGAGCGGTGCGGCACTGGCCGCGGTGGTAACGATCACGCTGACGCTCGCCGGTACGGCCATCGGCCCGAATGTGGCGCAAGCCGCACCGCCCCCGTATGTGCCGACCGGACCACTCGAGGCGAAGTACCTGCAACCCGGCCCGTTCGGCGTCACCGAGCGGATCGGCTTCGGCTGCTGCGATGCGACCGGCGCGAAATACGACATCTGGTATCCGGCCGAACTCGGCGACTCCCGCCATCCGATCATTTTGTGGGGCAACGGAACCAATGCGGTGCCCACCCAATATGCCTACCTGCTGCGGCATTTGGCGTCGTGGGGATTCGTCGTCATCGGAACGGAGAACACGAATACCGGATCCGGGGCCGAGATCCGCGACTCGCTCGATTTCCTGCTGCGCACCGCCGACGATCCGGCCGACCCGCTGCACGACCGGCTCGACCGCGATGCCGTCGGCGCGATGGGGCATTCGCAGGGCGCGGCGGGCGTGCTGAACGCGCTGCGCGATGCGGGCGGCGCCATCAAAACCGCTGTGCCGGTGGAGGTTCCGGCGCAGCTGTGGTGCTCGTCGCCGATCCGGTGTGCCGATCCGCGCACGCTGGGAGCCGGATCGGTATTCCTGGTGAACGGGTCGGCCGACGGCGTCATCTCGCCTTCGTGGCAAGGGATTCCGTGGCAGGCGACCGGACTGCAATCGAATCAGGCCTATTACGAATCGATTCCGGCGTCGTCGCCGAAGGTGTGGGCGACGCTGAACGGTCCGAATCACAACGACGTACAGGGACAACCCGATTGCGCGCAGGCCTCGAGGCCGTGCACCACCGGCGTGTACGGGTACCTGGGGTTCCCGACGGCTTGGTTCCTGGCCGAACTCGGCGGCGACGCGCAGGCGCGGGCGGCCTTCGCGCCGGGCGGCGAACTGTTCACGCCGTCACCGAACTGGAGCAACCAGGTGAGCACCGTGCGCTGACCCGCGATAGGGTCTGATCAGCTCGAATCGCCGCCGGCACGAGGATGGTGAACCGATGGACGACACCGGCCTGCTGGATATCGCCTACGAGGAGGCCCTGCTCGGGCTCGCCGAGGGCGGCATACCGATCGGCGCGGCGCTGTTCGCCGCCGACGGGACGCTGCTCGGGCGCGGCCACAATCGCCGGGTGCAGTCCGGCGATCCCAGCGTGCACGCCGAAACCGATGCCTTCCGCGCCGCGGGCCGCCGCCGCGACTACCGCTCGACCATCATGGTCACCACGCTCTCGCCGTGCTGGTACTGCAGTGGTCTGGTGCGTCAGTTCGGGATCGGCGCCGTCCTCGTCGGCGAGGCGGAAACCTTCTACGGCGGTCACGATTGGCTCGCCGAACACGGCGTGCGGGTCACCGTGTTGAACGACCGGCGCTGTATCGATCTGATGAGCAAGTTCATCGCCGACCAACCGGCGCTGTGGTTCGAGGATATCGGCGTCTCCGACTGAAATACGCTGCGCGAGAGGAGCATTCGATGAATGCGATAGCCTCGATCGACCTGGACCGCTGGCGCGCGGGCGGATCCGGCGCCAGCGCCGAGGCGGACGCCGTCGACGCCGGGCTGCGGCAGGCCGGATTCCTGCTGGTGTACGGGCACGGCATCGCACCGGAACTGCCCGCCGCCGTCCGCGCCGCCACCCGCCGATTCTTCGCGCTGCCGGACGCGGTGAAGCAGCGCTACGCGGTCACCGTCGGCGGGCGCGGCTGGATCGGCCCGGGCAAGGAGGCCAACGGCTACGCCGAGGGCACCGCGACGCCGCCGGATCTGAAGGAGACCTTCGCCGTGGGCGCCGATACCGCCACCGGCGACCGCGGTGTCGACGAGCTGTGGTTCCTGCCCAACGTCTGGCCCGCCGAGGTGCCCGAACTGCGCGACCTGCTCACCGCGTACACGGCGGCCGTTCGTGCGCTGTCGGATGAGCTGCTCGCGCTGTGTGCGGCCGCACTTCGCCTGCCCGACAACCCTTTTCGTGACCTGGCCGCCCGGCCGACCTGGACCTGCAACGTGAACCACTATCCGCCGCTCACGGCGGTCGGCGCGCCCGAGCCCGGCCAGTTCCGCATCGGCCCGCACACCGATTTCGGTACCGTCACCGTGCTGGATCGCGAGCCGGGCGCGGGCGGGTTGCAGATCTACACAGAGTCCGGCGGCTGGGCCGACGCGCCGTACGATCCGGCCGCGCTCACCGTGAACATCGGTGACCTGCTTGCCTATTGGAGCGGCCACCGCTGGCTGTCCGGACGGCACCGGGTGCTGCCGCCGCAGGCGCACGCACCCGACGAGGATCTGGTGTCGCTGATCTACTTCTACGAATTGGATCACGACGCGGTCGTCACCCCGCTGGATCCGCCGCTCGGCCGGGTGCGCGGGCTGCCGCCGGTGATATCCGCGCAGTTCCTGCGCACCAGACTGGACGCGATCACCATCGGCTGATCACCGGAAGTAGGGATACTCCTGCCGCCAGTGGAATCCGCGTGCGCGCAGCGGAAAGCTGTTCGGATCAATCCGCCGCAGGCTCATCGTCACCCGGTGGCCCCGCAGCTCGCCGTCGAGCCGCAGGAGATCGGGCATCGGGCGCTCGAAAGTGAAGTGCGCCAATGGCGTAGGCGCCGCACCCGGCTGCTGCGGGAACATCACCATATCTATGCGGTTGGCATCGACGGCGGCCAGCACCGGAACGCCGCTCGAATCCATCCGCTGGATCGTCGCGTTCTGCTTATCGAAAATGACTCGCTGCCAACGGTTCTCATCCGTCGTCAGGGGCGGCGCCGGGGTGCCGTCGACGACGAATTCGGTGACGTCCCAGATTCCGTACAGCGCGGGCTCCGGCGCGCCGGGACCGCTGTCCCACCGTTGCAAGCCCAGCAGGATGCCGGAGGTGAGCAGCCAAATCCCCAGCGCCGCCTGCAGCAGTACCGCGATCCGGTTGCCGCGCGCGCTCGACAGCGGCGGGCGGGCGGGAGCCGGACCTGGCGTCCGATTCAACACCAGTACGTCGAACAGCCTGCGCGCGTGCGGCGCGAGCAGAATCAGGCAGAGCAGCACCAGGTGTCCGGAGATGATCTTCGCCGACACATCGTATGTCATATCGATGACGAAAACCTGGGTGCTGCACACCAATCCGAGCATGGCGCCGACCAGCGCGGTCCTCGGCAGGAAAAGCAGCAGACCGGCCGTCAATTCGGCGGTGCCCAAGAGGATTTCGTACGGCTGCGAGACCCCGATCTGATTCCACAGCACGGCCATCGGGCTGAACTGACCGTACGGCTGGACCAATCGGGCCAGCGGCGGTGGCGGCATCTGCGTCGGAATCACCTTGGCCAGCCCATACGCCAGGAACTGACCGGCCAGACAGAGGCGCAGAAACAGCAGCAGCCACGTATGCGCGCGGATATACGCGCCGCGCCGCCGGTCCAGCGCCGTCCATCCGATCGTGCCCACCAGTGCGACGCTCAGTATGAGCAACAGCAGCACCCAGAAGTAGGTCTGGTCGCCGCTGATCGAATCCTCGTGCGCGACAACGTCTATGCCGAACACCTGCGAACCGATCCAGGAAATGACCGGTTTCAGCAGCAGGGCCTGTGTGTACGACGCCGAGGTCGGGAACAGCTTGCCGAGCCTGCCGAGGAATTCGAAGACCAGGTCGGGATAGATCAGACAGAAAAGCCCGAAATACAGGAAGGTGAACCGGAACGCGATGCGCGTCAGCGGATTCCAGTGCGCGGTCGGTACATCCGCTTACGGTGGCCGATCCGTTCCTTCGGTGGATGCCATATCGGCCACGCTCATCGACGCCCTCGCTCTCGACCCCGTTCCGTTTCGGGGACAGTACTCGATTCAGGGCGTCCGGACCCTGTCCCACATGCCCTTTGGGCACCCCGCACCGGCCGCGCTCCGGTGCGAGGTGCGCATAAGGCATGCGGGACAGGACTACTCCTCCGCGTTGTGGATCCAGTGGAAACCTGGGCCTTTCAGCGGGAGGGAATTCAGGTCGAACTGCCGGAGGGCAATCGTGACCGGATGGCCGTTCAGGTCACCGTGCAGTGTCAGTCGGTCCGGCGCCGGACGGTCGAAGGTCAGGTCCGCGAGCTTGTGCGGCTGAACGTTCGAGGTTCGGGGTAGGTTCGATAGCGCCACGGTGTGCGCCTCGGTATCGACGGCGGCGCGCAACGGTACGAACGAATCATCCATGCGCTGGAACGCGGCGAAGTTCTCGATATCGAAAACCAGTCGCCGCCAACGACTCTCGTCCGTTACCAGCGGCGGGACGTCATGACCGTCGATGCTGAAATCGGTGACGTTCCAGATGCCGTACAGCGCCGGTTTCGGCGTCCGGAGGCCACCTTCGTACAGGTTCTTCCACTCGGCCTGCGCGAAACCGGCCGCGATCCAGATACCGAGTGCGACCTGCACCACCGCGGCTATCCGGTTCGCTCGCCGCCCCGAGAACAGTCGCGGTTGCGTCGCGGGCTCGGACGGACGTTCCAGCACAAGGATATTCGCCAATCGCCGGGCCTGCGGGGCCAACAGCACGAGCGAGAGCAGCAGCATGTGAAAGGACAGGATCTTGACCGGAACGTCGAAGGTCATGTTCAGGATCCACACCTGCGCCATGCTCACCATGCCGAGCAGCGCACCCGCGGTCGCGGTACGGGGCAGGAAGAGCAACAGTCCGGCGGTCACTTCGGCCGCGCCCAACAGACTTTGATACACCGGCACGGAACCGACCTGATTCCACAGCACGCCCGTCAGGTGCTGCTCACCATACGGCGACAGCAACGTGGTCAACGGCGGATACGGCATCTGGATCGGGATCAGTTTGGCGAAACCGTACAGGAGCAGCTGGCCGCCGAGGCACAACCGCAGGAAGGTCAGAAACCAGCCGTGCAAACGGGCGTACTCGGTGCGCCGCCGATCCAGCAGCGTCCACACCGCCGTGACGATAACGGCGGCGACCAGGATGTCGAAGACGAACACCCAAATGGCGGCTTGATCACCACTGCCGTTGAAGCGCAGCACGACGTCGGCCCCGAAAACCGTGCGGCCGACCCATTCGGTGACCGGTTCGAGGGTTTTCATCTGCCAGATGGTCAGATCCATCGGCAGCCACTGCGTCGCGATTCCGGCGAACGCGAAGAGAATCTGCGCGAAAAGCACGCAGAACAGGCCGAAATAGGCGAAGGTGAACCGGAACGCGATCCGGGTCAAGGGATTCCAGGTCGGGCGCGAGACCGCCTCCGGCGAAGCCTCCGTCGCATCGATATCTTCCGTGACCGTACTCACGACCGACACCTCATCATCCGCGAGACCCGCAACGTTCGGGCGAAATAGTCGAAGCACACGAAATCAGCTTCCACCGATCCGACGAGCCGCGAATCGGCCGGAGGATTGACGTCGCCTACCCATGAGGTCGTACGTGCTGGCACCACCGTGGTGCCTACGTACTAGCTCGAGTTCCCACATTTTGGGGGGTGCGCCGCGCGGCACCACCCCGGCTGCGCGGCGCCAACAGCCGCCGCTGCGGTAGCGGCGACATCATCGACTGTTGTTGCGAGACATCGCAGTAGCACAATGCCCCGATTCATCTGCGGAGGAAACTAGAACGCGTTACAGTCACGGCAGGGCTAACGTGCCAGAAGGAGATGTAATGGCCGACGATTCCGACCCGTCACAGCGGCGGCAACTCACCACGAGCGACCGCGATCTCGACGTCCTCGCCGACGATCTGGCCCGCTGGCTCGACTCGCGGGTCTCGGCCGACCATCCGCCGAAGATCTCGGCGCTGTCCCGGCCGCAGTCCGGCGGGATGTCGAGTTCGTCGGTGCTGTTCGACGCCGAATGGAGCGTGGACGGGCGGCTCGAGAGCGGCTCGTTCGTCGCCAGGATGGCGCCGGAGGCGGATGACTTCCCGGTCTTCGAAACCTACGATCTGGCAAGACAATACAAGGTGATGGCCGGGGTCGCCGAGGCCTGCGACGTGCCGATGCCGGAACTGTGCTGGCTGGAGACCGACGAAAACCCGCTCGGCACACCGTTTCTGGTGATGCGACGGGTGGACGGCCGAGTGCCCGCCGACAATCCGCCCTACGTCTTCTTCGGCTGGCTGTTCGACGCGACACCCGAGGAACGGGCCCGGCTCACCGCCGAGACCGTCGCGGTGCTCGCGAAGATCCACGCGATACCCGATCCGGCGGCCCGCTTCCCGATGCTCGCGGGCCCCGGCCAGGCGCTGCGCAAACATGTCGAGGCGCAGCGCGCCTGGTACCGGTGGGCGCTGGCCGCCGACGGCTATCGAATCCCGTTGATAGAGCGGACATTCGACTGGCTGGACGCGCACTGGCCCGCCGATCCGGGGCCGGACGTGCTGAGCTGGGGCGATTCCCGGCCCGGCAATATCATCTACCGTGAATTCGAGCCCGCCGCGATCCTGGACTGGGAGATGGCCGCGCTCGGCCCGCGCGAACTCGATATCGCCTGGCTCATCTTCATTCACCGCTTCTTCCAGGACATCGCGACCCGCTTCGACCAGCCGGGCCTGCCCGACTTCCTGCGCCGCGCCGATGTCGTCGCGAAATACGAAGAGCTGACCGGATATACGGTGCGCGACCTGGACTGGTACCTGGTCTACGCGGCGCTGCGGCACGCCATCGTGATGGCCAGGGTCAAGCGCAGGATGATCCATTTCGGCGAGGACACCGACGTACCCGACCGCGACGACTATGTGATGCACCGGGCGAGCCTGGAGGCACTGCTCGACGGAACCTACGAATGGGACTGAATATGCCTGCGCCACTTGACGAATACCCGATCCACCAGACCCCGCTGACCATGGCCCGGGTGGCCTCCAGCGACCGGAACTTCTACGACCGCAGCTATTTCAACGCACACGACCGCGACGGCGGCACTTTCCTCATCACCGGGCTCGGGGTGTATCCGAATCTCGGCGTCACCGATGCGTACGCGACCGTTCGGCGCGGCGACGTCCAGCGTTCGGTGCGGTTCTCCGACGCGCTCGGCGACCGCTCGCTCGAACAGCGGGTGGGCGGGTACCGGATCGAGGTCATCGAGGCGCTGCAACGGATTCGGGTGATCTGCGAACACGAGGATCTGTCCTTCGACCTCACCTGGACCGGGGCCTTCCCCGCCGTTCAGGAGCAGCCGCATCTCATCCTGGCGGGCAACCGGCCCATCATCGATGCCAGCCGCTTCGCCCAAGTCGGTTCCTGGGCGGGAACTTTGACCGTGGATGGTGCGGATTTCACCGTCGACCCCGCGGTGTGGACCGGAACCCGGGACCGATCGTGGGGCATCCGCCCGGTCGGCGAGGGCGAACCGGCGGGCCGCGCGGCGAGCGAGGGGTCCGGCGGCTTCTGGTGGCTCTATACCCCGCTGCGCTTCGAGGAATTCGCGATCATCGTCATCGTGCAGGAGGAGCCGGACGGCAGGCGCACGCTCAACGACGCGACCAGGATCTGGCCCGACGGCCGCACCGAACAGCTCGGCTGGCCCCGCGTGCACATCAAATATCGTTCCGGCACAAGGATTCCCACCGGCGCGCGGCTGGAACTCAGCACCCCCGACGGCAAACCGCTCGAGGTGGAGATCACCGCGGGCACCGGCGTCCCGCTGCACATCGGCTGCGGCTACGGCGGCGATCCGGACTGGCTGCACGGCCAATGGAAGGGCCGCGACTGGACCTCCAGCACCCGCTACGACCTCACCGACCCGGCCATCGCCGCCCGAATCCCCTACGGCGTCATCGATCACGTCGCCAGCGCCCGGTGCGGCTCGGCCGAGGGCTGGGGCCTCTTCGAACACGCCAGCCTCGGCCGCCACGACCCCACCGGCTTCGCCGACTGGGGTTCGGTCGCACCCTGATTCCGGTGGCCCGGCGCGGATCTCGCCGGGCCACCCCGGACCTCTTGGTTATGGTCAATACGACCAATAACTGATAGGCTGCGCCGAACACGAAGCGACCAAGGGGGAGGTTCATATGCTGGTCGAGTTGGCGGTCGGCGACGCGTACGGTGCCGGTTTCGAGTACGCCGACCCGGAATTCGTTGCGCGGCATAACAATCTGACGCATTACGTACAACACCCGACCCACCTGACCGTGCTGCCCGGTTCATATACCGACGACACCCAGATGACTCTCGCAGTCGCGGAACTGCTCGCTTCGGGCGAGCCATGGACCGAGGAGCGGCTGGCGGACCACTTCGTACGGGTCTACCACCGCGATCGGCGCGACGGATACGCCAGCGGCTTCCAACGCTTCCTCGACACGGTGCACAGCGGCGCGGAGTTCCTGCGGCGGATCCGGCCGGACAGCGACAAAAGCGGCGCCGCAATGCGATCCGCGCCGATCGGGCTGCTGCCGACCGTAGCCGACGTCCTGCATCACGCGCGCGTCCAAGCCCGGATCACGCACGACACACCCGACGGAATAGCCGCGGCCCAGGCGGCCGCGCTGGCCGTGCACTACTGCCATCGGCAGCTCGGTCCGGTCGCCGGGGTCGCGGACTGGGTGGGCGCGCAGCTCGGCGAGCGCTGGACGCAACCGTGGCGCGGTAAGGTCGGGTCGAAGGGGTGGATGAGTGTCCGGGCCGCGCTCACGGCCCTCACCAAAGGCGGTGATCTGAGCGAAATCCTGCGCACCAGTGTTGCTTTCACCGGCGATGTGGACACGGTTGCGACCATCGCGCTCGGCGCCGCGGCGCGCTCGCCCGAGATCGCCCAGAATCTACCGGAGGGGTTGGTCGCCGGTTTGGAGAACGGGACGTACGGCCGGGATTACCTGCGTGAGTTGGAAACCCGGTTGCTCGCGGCACTCGGTTGAGCCCCGGCACGGGATCGTCGGCCCGGTGCTCTAGGTTCGGGGTATGTCCAAGCTCCGGCGGCGGGTGGCCGAGGCCGCGGAAGCGGCGCTGGCTCAACGGAAGTATGTTTGCGCGATCGATGTGTTCACCGGGATCCGGTGGCTGCACTCCAGCGATGTCGACCGATGGCGGCAGGGGCGGGTGGATTCGCTGGAGCGGGTGGCCGCGGTGGACGGGCGCAAACTGCGCGACGCCGCCGACCTACTCGGCGACTGGGCGCGCGAACAAGGACTGACGCCGAGCGAAACGGCCTACCTGTCCGGCGGGCGCGATCGGCTGGCACTCAAATTCCTTGATGATCAGGACGATTCGGTATTCCGGATCCACTGGCTGTCACCCGAGCTGAGCCCGGCCCGGCGCAAGCAGTTGATCGAGCGGCAGAACAAGGCGCCCGATCTGGTCGTCATCGCCGCGGTCGAGCCGTGGACCTGCACCGAATGCTCCGAAACCGGCGCGTACCTGATCACCTCGACCGCCGGGCCGCTCTGCCTGACCTGCGCCGACCTGGACCACCTCGAATTCCTGCCCGCCGGCGACGCGGCGCTGAGCCGCCGGGCCAAGAAGGAAAGCACCCTCGCGGCGATCGTCGTCCAATTCAACCGGCGGCGGCGCAGGCACGAGCGGCTCGGCATCCTCGTCGAGGAACAGGCGCTGGCCAGGGCCGAGGAACTGTGCCTCGCCGATGAGGAGGCGCGGCTGCGCCGCCGGGAACGCGACCGGGTGCGCCGCGCCGAACAGGATGTCGAATTCGCCGGGCAGATGGCGGCCGAGATCCGGCGGCTGTTCCCGCGCTGTCCCGCCGACCGCGCCACCCGGATCGCCGAACACGCGGCGCTGCGCGGCAGTGGGCGGGTCGGCCGCAGCGCCGCCGCCAAAGTACTTGCGGCAGAGGCGGTTACCCTCGCGGTTATCGCCTCGGTGCGCCATCTCGACACCGAATACGACCGGCTGCTGATGCAGGGCGTACCGCGGATGGAGGCGCGCGCCGCCATCCGCGCCGACCTCGATCGCGTACTCGACTCGTGGCGCGCCTGATCGGTACCGCGTCGACAAACGATCGAATCCGCTTACGCCGGTGTGAATTCGAGATAGGCGAGCGGCATGTCGAGCTGTTCGCTCGCCCGTTCCAGACCGCGCTCCACCATCCGCATCGGCGCACTCCAATTCGCCGCGATCACCGCGTCGGCCGCCGCGGCCTCGGCTTCGGACAGCAGGCGGCCGAGGGCTGCGACGGCCGCACCTTTCGGCTTGCCGCGAAAGTCGCACGGCACCAACACCACCCGCGGATCGGCGCGCAGGCGACGGACCTTCGCCGAACCCAGCTCGGTCCGCATGTAGATCTTTCCGTCGGCGATACCGAAATTCATCGGCGATGGCATCGCCGCACCCGACCGCCGGAAGGTGATCAACAGGCACTGCCGCGTCGATCCGAACCCGGCGAAATCCCGGCCGGTGGGCGGATAATCCGCGACATCGAAAGCCCGGCGATCCCGGATCAGATCGGTCAAACGGTATGTCGCCCTGGCGATTCGCACGCTCCGGCGTTCCTGTTGCGCCATCAACCCCTCCCGATCCGGCGGACAGCCTACGACGACCGTAACGACGCTCGACCGGCCCGCGCATCCGCCCGGGGTAGGAATCATCACCGGTTACAGCTCGAGCTCGACATCGCTGACGGGTAGGCGACGCGGGAATGTGTATGGCCGAATCTCGTTCACCCGCGAGCCGCCTCGGCTTTGATCCGCTCGAACTGCTCCCCCATCCGCTCGGCCAGCGCCTGTGCGGCCGACAGCGGACGGACCATGACCATGAAGTCGTCGATCCTGCCGTCCGCGTCGAAGTGCAGGAAGTCGCAGCCGGTCAACTGCTTGCCATCGACCGTCGCCTCGAATACGAAGGCGTGGTCGCGCCCGTCGGCGATCTCCCGTACGTAGCGGAAGTCCTCGAACACGTCGATGACGGCACGCAGTATGGCCGCGGTGATCGCCTTGCCCGGGTACGGCTTGAACGCGACGGGACTGGTGAACACCACCTCATCGGCCAGCAACGCTTCGATCGCGGCATGGTCGCGGGCCTCGACGGCCGCTCGGAAGGGATGCATATCCGGCCTTTCATACCCAATTTGTCGACTGCTGTTCGATCAACATATCCGCACACCAACGTGTTACCCGCCCAGGGAATTGCTGGGAGCGGGTGGTGGCGTTTCGTGATTACAGTCCAGATCGTGGTGCATAGCAAGGAAAAGCCGACGTCGTTTCGAGCGTCGTCCCGCATCCATGTGTTCATGGTTGTCGCGGGTGTGGTGGCGGTCATCGCGCTCGTTCTGCTCCAGGTGAGCATGCCCGGTCCGCCGGTACCGGTGTCCGGCATCGCCGTGGGTGTGTTCGTGGCGCTGGTCGGCTCGTCCTATCTGCTCGACCGTTCGCCCGATGTGCTGGTCGATGACAACGCCGTGACGGTTCGGCCGTTCGGTCGAATTCCCTGGGAAGCGATATCGCGGGTGCATCTGGTCAGGGTGGGGGTACCCGCCGACCGGACGCGGTATCTGGCGATCGAGTTGGCCGGACGCACGCCGAAGCTCGACGAAAGGCGTTGGCCCCGAATGATTTATGGCCCGATCAACAGATTGACGACGGGTCATCGCATCTGCGTGTCGGAACGCTTGGTGCGTCCGGTGTCGCTGGACGACATCGTGTCCGAACTGCAGCGCCGACGCCCGGATCTGGTCGTCATCAGATCCGAACGGGGCTGGCTTCGCTGGATCCTGTGGTTCCTCTAGCTCGTCGATCATCCGCGCGCCGTCTGGCGTGTCGGTCGGCCGCACCCGCGCGGCGTCCCCGGTGTGACCTGGGTCTCGGGTAGCCTGCCCTGGATCGAAGCCGGGCCGTCGGCGGTCCGGTCGGCACAGCGAAAGGCGGGCACTTTTGAGCGGATTCACGTTTTCGCGCGGCGCGGCCGGTGCCGTGCTGGCGGCGGCATGTCTGGGAGCTCCGATCGCATCGGCGCCGCAGGCCGCGGCGGCGACCGCACCGCGGATCACCGTCGCCATGGCCGGTTCGGCGCTCGGCGCGGCCGGTACCGCGTCGGTCGGCTGCGCGCAGACCGTTGTCGCGACATTGCAGCGGCCCGACGGTTCCCCCGTCAACAACGGCAAGATCGACTTCTTCAGCCACCTCGCCGGGATCAGCGGCAATTTCGTCGGCACCGCGCCGGTGTCGGGCGGCACCGCGCATATGGTGTGGGCGCCCGATATCGCGGGCAGCCACGTCATCAGCGCCATCTACTACGACGGTGACCCGGATATGCAGCAGGCCGTCGGGTCCGTCGTCGTCAACGCGCTGAACCTCGGCGGTATTTGCCTGTAGCGCAACGTTATCCGGCGGGCCGGGTCGCGTTTTCCAGCGACCCGGCCCGCCGACGCTCAATCGCCGGGATCGAGCCGGACGCAGCGCGCCGTCGCCACCGTGACACCGTCGACGACACGTTTGGCGGTCAGCAGCGGACCACCGCCCGCCAGTAGCGCGGCCGCTTCCGCGACACTTCCGGTGCCGACGGCCGAACCTACCCGCTCGGACGGATTGGGCACCGGGACAGCTGCCATTTCCGCCGCGCTGTATCGCAGCACCGGAACACCGAAATACGCTGCCGCGTCGCATATTCCGGGCTCCTCCGCCCGCCGGTCGATCGTCGCGATGACAGCGACCACGCCATCACCCGCTACCTCTCGAATCGCACCGATGATGCGATCTGCCGAGACTCCCGCACGCAGCCCCAGCCCTACCGCGAGCTCGATTCGCCTTGGCGGCAAGGAGTCCGGGTCAGACACCGCCCCGACCCGGGGAGACCGGCCCGATCCGCGTTCAACGCCCGTCATCTCACGATCGAATCGTCTCGGGCCATCGATCCGCGGATCGTCGAGTTCACGACGGGCTCGCTCGATGGTCGGCACTGTGCGATGGTGAGACGGAACGATTGTCGGTGAGGTCCGGACCGTTCGGCGGCCGAACCGGCGAGGATCGGATCAGGCATCAGCGCGGGCGGCGTCGTAGGTGGCAGCCGCGGCGACGAAACGCATTGTCGCCTCCGGATTTCCGGCTGGGTGTGTGTGCAGGTAAGAGGCGTGCACCCGATGCACGAGCGCGCCCTCGCGGATGCGTTCGGAGCCCGAATGCCAGCCCCAAGCCTGGGCATCCGCGCCGGAGTCGATCAGCCGCGTGCGATGGAATTCGTGGCCACGCACCCGTTCACCAGCCCGCCACAGCGGAGAATCGGCCAGAGCGACGGCCTCTCGGTAACCGAGGGTGAGCCTGGGACCGAATTCTGCTGCGGCATCGACGATTCCGGCCATCGGATGGCTGTCCAGGGTGCGGGTCAGATAGAGCAGCCCCGCACACTCGGCATGGACGGGCATACCGCGCCGGGCCTGCTCCGCCACCTGGGTGAGCAGGCGCGTGTTCGCGGAGAGCTCGGCCGCGTGTTCCTCGGGGAATCCACCGGGCAGCACCAAACCCGCCGTATCACTGGGCAATTCATCGTGCAGCGGATCGAAGACAACAACCCGCGCGCCCGCCGCGACCAGCAGTTCGCGATGCTCCGCATAGCCGAAGGTGAAGGCGCGCCCGCCTGCCATCGCAATAGTCGGCGCGAAATCCGCTGCGGGTCCCGCCCCGGTCAGCGCCCGATCACCGTGGCCGGATTCGCCGCTACCGCGCCGCATAGCGGTCAGGTCGGCAACGCCGGATCCACGCGCACCGCACCATACTGCGACCGGATCGGTCGGACCATGGCCGCCACCACGCCGTTCAGCGTTCAGGTCGGTCGTGTCGAATTCCGCACCATCGCGCCGAATTACAGCCGAGCCGGATCCGGCCGAATAGCCATGCCGCGTGCCCGTGCGATCTCCGAGGGCGTGCAGCTCAGACTCCGGATCCCAGCTCTGCCCTTCGGCGGCAGATTCGGCCAAGGTCGCGACTGTGGCCAGATCCACATGCGCCGCAACGAGTTCCGTCATCGCATCGACCGCGGCGGTCGCGGCGGTACCGTGTTCCACGGCCGGGATGAGTCCGAGATGCCTTGACGGAACCTCCAATTCGCTCATTCGCGGCAGCGAGCCGAGCACCGGCAGTCCGACGCGGTCGCAGGCGGCACGCAACACCTGTTCGTGTCGCTCGCTGCCTACCCGGTTCAGGATCACCCCGCCGAGCCGGACGGAACTGTCGAAGGTCACGAACCCGTGCAGCAGCGCCGCCAGGCTCTGGCTGTGCCCGCGCGCGTCGACCACCAACACGACGGGCGCGCCGAGCAGCCCGGCGACCTGCGCCGTCGACCCCTCGGCCACCGGACCAGCGACATTTTCGTCGATGCGCCCGTCGAACAGACCCATCACGCCCTCGACGACGGCGATATCGCAGCCGTGCGCCCCGTGCCGGTACAGCGGAACCACCCGTTCGGCGCCGACCAGCACCGGATCGAGATTGCGTCCGGGACGCCCGGCCGCGAGACCGTGGTAGCCGGGATCGATGTAGTCCGGCCCCACCTTGAACGGCGCGACCCGGTGCCCGGCCCGCCGCAGCGCCCCGATCAACCCGGTCGCCACCGTGGTCTTCCCGCTGCCGGACGCGGGCGCGGCGATCACGACCGCCGGAACCGTCACGGCCGCAACCCCGTTGGCGTATCGCCACCCGGTGAGCGGGTCACCACTCGGTGCCCTGTCGGCGCGCACACGACCGTCCGCTTTCCGCCGCCGGAACCCGACCGCATGCGCGGGTCACCACTCGATACCCCGCTGCCCCTTGCGCCCGGCATCCATCGGGTGTTTGACCTTGGTCATCTCGGTGACCAGATCGGCCACATCCAAAAGTGCCTGTGGCGCATCGCGTCCCGTGATGACGACGTGCTGGTTACCCGGCCGGTCGCGCAGTGTCTCGACGACCTCGGCCACCTCGACCCAGCCCCATTTCAACGGGTAGGTGAACTCGTCGAGCACATAGAAGCGGTGCTGTTCGGCGGCGAGCCTGCGGGAGATCTCGCGCCATCCGGCGAGTGCGGCGGCGGCATGGTCCTCGTCGGTGCCCTGCTTACGCGTCCACGACCAACCCTCGCCCATCTTGTGCCACTCCACCGGGCCGCCCGCGCCGGTTTCCGCGTGCAGCCGCCCGAGGGTGCGAAATGCCGCCTCCTCCCCCACCTTCCATTTCGCGCTCTTCACGAATTGGAAGACCGCGACATCGAAGCCCTGGTTCCAGGCGCGCAGCGCCATCCCGAACGCGGCCGTCGACTTGCCCTTGCCCGGCCCGGTATGCACGGCGAGCACCGGCTGATTGCGCCGCTGCCGCGTGGTCAACCCGTCGTCCGGGACCGTCTCCGGCACTCCTTTAGGCATCGAAACTCCTTGTCCCCGCGCACCATTGCGCTGCATCTTCCCCGTCGACGAACCCCGCCGTCCCTGGTGCGACCCCGAGCCGACCGACTGAGTTCACAACCAGCCGGATCGAGTAACCACCCAATAGACTCACGCGGCCCGGTCCGCGAAAAGCGTTGCCTGCCCGGCGGATCCGGTGCGGACCAGATCGGCGACGGTATCGCCGGTCAACTCCGTCAGGCGCAGGTAGTCGCCGCGCAGGTCGCGGGCGAGGTCGGCGGCGAGACCGAGGCGGATCATGCCGCGTTCGCAGTCGACCACGATGGAGGTGACGCCGTCACGCGCGAGCAAACCCGCCGCGGCCCGAGCGCGCGGCACCGGATCGGCTCCTCCGGTAGCGCGACCGTCGGTGAGCAGCACCAGCATCGGGCGTCGGCGCGGATCGCGCACCCGCTCGCGGTGCACCACCTCACGCGCCTTCAGCAGTCCGGCGGCCAACGGCGTCTTGCCGCCGGTGCGCATACCCGACAGCCTGCGCACCGCGATATCCACCGAAGACGTCGGCGGCAGCGCCAATTCGGCCGTCGCGCCGCGCACCGTGATGACGGCGACCTTGTCTCGGCGCTGGTAGGCGTCGCGCAGCAGCGCGACCACCGCGCCGGTCACCGCCGAGAGCCGGTCGCGGGCCGCCATCGAACCCGAGGCGTCGACCACGAAGACGATCAGATTCCCTTCGCGCCCTTCGCGATACGCGCCGCGCAGATCCTCGGCGGTCAGTTCGAGCGGCCCGCCGAGCCTGCCGCGTGCCCGCTGATGCGGCGCGGCGGCGAATACGGTGCCGAGCAGATGCAGACCGGAACCGGCGTCGGTACTGGAGCGTACGACCCGGCCGTTGCGTGTCTGCGCCCGCGACCGACGGCCCGGTGCGCCTTCGCCGACACCGGGCACCTGCCAGCGGGGCGCGGCCACCGGCGCGGATTTCGCTGCCCCAGTACGACTTTCGCGAGAACGCCCACGCGGGCCGTCGGGTCCGCGATCGTCCGGGCCATCGTCATCGGGGCCGTCGGGCGGAGTACCGGGCCCACGGTCGTCCGGGCCATTGCCCTCGGGACCATCGGGCGGAGAATCGGGTCCGCGATCATCGGGGCCATTTCGCTCGGGACCATCGGGCGGCGAATCGGGTCCGCGATTATCCGGGCCATCGGACCCGTCGGATCCCAGGTCGTCGGGCGCGTCGGCCCCGTCGTCAGCATGAGGTCTCGAATCATCTCGAGGCTCAGCGGAATCCGGCGTGGAAGCCCGCTCCGCCTCGGCCGCCGCATCGCGCATCGCCTCGTCGAGCTGTTCCTCACTGATGCCCGGCTCGTCGAACGGATCGCGCCTGCGCCGGTGCGGCAGCGCCAATTCCGCCGCCACCCGCACATCGTCCTCGGTGACCCGGTCGCCGCCGCGCCATGCGGCATGCGCGGTCGCCGCCCGAGCCACCACCAGGTCGGCCCGCATGCCGTCGACGTCGAAGGACGCGCACAGCGCCGCGATCCTGCGTAGCTCCACATCGTCGAGCAGCACACCGGCCAACCGGGCTCGCGCGATCAGAATGCGTTCGGCGACTTCGTGATCCGCGGCGGCATAGCGTTCGGCGAAGCCGAACGGATCGGCCTCGTAGTCCAGTCGCGCGCGCACCACCGCGACGCGCACGTCGACATCGCGCGACGCGGCGACGTCGACGGTGAGCCCGAATCGGTCCAGCAGCTGCGGCCGCAGTTCGCCCTCTTCCGGATTCATGGTGCCCACCAGCACGAATCGCGCCGGATGCGAATGCGAGACACCATCGCGTTCGACGTGCACCCGGCCCATCGCGGCCGCGTCGAGCAGCACGTCCACCAGATGGTCGTGCAGCAGATTCACCTCGTCGACGTACAGCACGCCGTGATGTGCGGCCGCCAGCAATCCGGGCCGGAACGCCTGCTCCCCGTCGCGCAGCACCCGCTCGAGATCCAGCGAGCCGACCACCCGGTCCTCGGTGGCGCCGACCGGCAGTTCGACCAGCCGCGCGGGCCGCGCCCCCGCCTCGTCCACCACCGGCGGCAGCAGCTGGGCCAGCGCCCGCACCACCGTCGACTTGGCCGTCCCCTTCTCCCCGCGCACCAGCACCCCGCCGATCCCGGGATGCACCGCGCACAAAATCAGCGCCAGCTGCAACCGCTCCTGCCCGACCACCGCCGAGAACGGGAATCCGGGTTCACCGTCGGCGCGCATGCGGGCCGAATCCGATTGCGTCAGGTCGATAGAAGCGGACACGCCCCAACTCTATGCGTGCGCCGACGGCGGAGCCCACAGCGCCCCGTCACCAGGCGACCATCGCGTTCGATTCAAGCGACGGTGACAGCGTCGAAGCGGCTCGCCGCCGCCCGACTTGTCATCCGGCCCGACTCGAATACGCTGTGCCCGTGCGCGATCTGGGGTTGGGGTTCGGCTATTTGGTACGCGGCCAGCGGTGGGTGGCGAACCACGGCCGCTGGTTCGGGTTCGGGCTGCTGCCCGGTTTGCTCGCGCTGGTGCTCTATATCGCCGCGCTGGTCGGATTGGCTTACGGCGCGGACGATTTCGTCACCTGGGCGACGCCCTTCGCGAATCACTGGTCCGCCAGTGGGCTGTTCCGCGGCTTCCTGGCCGTACTGCTGTGGATTCTGGCCCTGTTCCTGGCGATCATCACCTTCACCGCGGTGACGCTGGTGCTCGGCCAGCCGTTCTACGAGGCCCTTTCCGAACACGTCGACAAATCCCTCGACGGCGCGGCGCCCGAATCGGGCCTGTCGGTCTGGCGGGAATTGTGGATCGGGATCCGCGACGGCATCCGCGTCGTCGTCCGTGCGGCCGTCTGGGGTGTGCTGCTCTTCGTCGCCGGCTTCCTGCCGGTCGTCGGTCAGACGGTGGTCCCGCTGCTCGGCCTCGGCGTCACCGGATTCTTCCTCACCCAGGAACTCACCGCGGTGGCGATGCTGCGCAGGCGCGTCGAATTGCGCGAACAGCTGACCCTGCTGCGATCACGACGAATGCTGGTGTGGGGCTTCGGGATTCCGCTCGCCGCGGTATTCCTGGTGCCGTTCGTCGCGGTACTGCTGATGCCCGGCGCCGTCGCCGGGGCCACCATGCTGGCCCGCGAGCTGACCGGCGGGCGCGAATATGTCCCCACGCACCCCGCATCGGGTGCGTGAGGAGTCGGCTCAGCCCTTGCGCATCGGCGTGTGCATGATGCCGTCGTCGTCGAATTCCTCGCCGTCGACCTTGAACCCGTGCTTGGCGTACATATCCGTCAGGTAGGACTGCGCGCTCAAACGCACTGTGGCCGAACCGACTTCGGCCAGCGCCGCCTTCACCAGCCGGGTGGTGTACCCGTGCCCGCGATACGGGGCCGCGGTGCACAGCCGACCGATCCGGTAGGTCTTCACACCGTTTTCGCGCTCCTCCAGCAACCGGAGGGTCGCGACGACCTCACCCTCGTCGTCGAGCCAGAAGTGCCTGGTCCGCGGCAGTAGGTCGAATCCGTCCAACTCCGGATACGCACACTTCTGCTCGACGACGAACACCTCGACGCGAAGTTTCAACAGCTGGTAGAGGGTGGCGGTATCGAGATCCTCGGCCCACGACCGTTTGAGAGCAACCGTTGACATCATCGCGTCTTGGTACCACACCTACGCGTTTGCCGCGACCCCCGCAGGTCCTGGCGTGTTGACCTTCACATCGGTCAGATTCAGCGCCTTGGAGGTCCACTCCCAGACCTCGTGGAACAGCGGCTGATTCTCCGAGAGCTTCACGCCGAGCGAGGGCACCATCTCCTTCAGCTTCGGCGTCCACTGCGCGTACTCGCGCGGGAAGCAGCGCTGCAGCACATCCATCATCGCGCTGACGCAGGTGGAGGCGCCCGGGGAGGCCCCGAGCAGTCCGGCGATGGTGCCGTCCTCGGCCGCGATCACGGCCGTACCGAGCTCGAGCACGCCGCCGATGCCCTTGCGGCGGATGATCTGCACCCGCTGGCCCGCGGTGATCAGCTCCCAGTCGTGGCCGTCGGCCCGCGGCACGAATTCGCCCATCGAGTAGACCTTGCCCGACTCCGACTTGAGCAGCTCGCTCACCAGGTACTTGACCAGGCTCATCTCGGTGAGGCCGACGCCGAGCATCGGCGAAACATTGCCCGGCCGAACCGATTTGAACAGATCGGAGTTCTTGCCGTCCTTGAGGAACTTCGGCGTCCAGCCCGCGTACGGGCCGAACAGCAGACCGGGACGGCCGTTGATGACACGAGTATCGAGGTGCGGCACCGACATCGGGGGCGCACCCACCGCGGCCTTGCCGTAGACCTTCGCGTTGTGCTGGGTGGTCAGCTCCGGGTTCGTGCAGCGCAGGAACTGGCCGCTCACCGGGAAGCCGCCGAACCCGGCGATCTCCTTGATACCGGACTTCTGCAGCAGCGGCAGCGCGCCGCCGCCCGCGCCGACGAAGACGAATTTGCTTCGGAGCGTACGGATTTGACGGGTGCGGGTGTTGCGCACCTTGACCAGCCAGCTGCCGTCGGACTGCTTGGTCAGGTTGCGCACCTCGTTGCCGAAGGCCAGCTCGGCGCCGCTGGCGCCGAGGTAGGCGAGCAGTTCCTTGGTGAGCGAACCGAAGTCGATATCGGTGCCGTAGTCGGTCCAGTTCAGCGCGACCGGATCGGAGAAGTCGCGACCGCGCGCCATCAGCGGTAGTCGCCGCGTGAACTCGGCCGGGTCGTCGATGTACTCCATACCCTCGAACAGCGGATGCCGCGACAGCGCCTCGTAACGCTTGCGCAGATACTGCACGTCGTCGGCGCCGTGCACGAAGCTGACGTGCGGAATCGGGTTGATGAACCCGGACGGGTCGCCGAGCACGCCGTTCTGCACCGCGTAGGCCCAGAACTGCCGGGACACCTGGAACCGCTCGTTGATATCGATCGCCTTGGACACATCGACCGAGCCGTCCGGCTTCTGCGGGCTGTAGTTCAGCTCGCAGAGCGCGGAGTGCCCGGTGCCCGCGTTGTTCCACGGGTCGCTGCTCTCCGGCGCGGCGGCGTCGAGCCGCTCGAACAGCGTGATCGACCAATCCGGCTGCAGCTGACGCAGCAGCGCGCCGAGTGTGGCACTCATGATGCCTGCACCGATGAGTACTACGTCGGTCTTTTCAGTCTGGGCAGCGTTCGGCACGGGTAGATCGACTTCCTTGTCTCCGCGCACCACCGGCGGGTGGCGCGCATGGCACGGGCGCTATGTGGTTGTGGGCTGTTTCCGCGACGCGGCGGGAGTAGGTTACCCACCGTTCACCTAAGGCCAATTGTGCACCTCACCGCTTGCAACCCCCGCAACGAACCGGCCGAATGTGACATAGATACCTTCGGCAACGAGTGAGACGCACAACCTTCAAACCCCTCCGTACGTCGCCTAGATTGGTGCTTGTGACGAACGAAACCGCGCTCGGCGTGTCGGATATCACGGGCGCACAGTGGCAACCCGATGTCCTCGGCACGGAGTACCAGCAGCGCACGATTCCGCTCGGCCCGGATCCGGACGGCGAGGGCGAGGCGGTAGCCACCCTCGTTCGCTATACCCCGCCGCAGCGGGTGGAAACCGAGGCGAGCGCCGTGCTGTACCTGCACGGTTTCACCGATTACTTCTTCCAGCAGCATCTGGCCGAACATTTCGCAGCGCGCGGGCACCGGTTCTACGCGCTGGATCTGCGCAAATGCGGCCGCTCCCGGCGGGAGGGCCAGACCCCGCACTATGTCAGCGATCTGGCGCTGTACGACGTCGAGCTGAATGCGGCACTGGATATCGTCCGGGCGGAGACCGGCGGCGAGGTGCTGGTGGTCGCGCATTCCACCGGTGGACTGGTGGCCGCGCTGTGGCTGGACCGGCTGAACCGGGCGCGCGGGACCGTGGCCGCGGGCGTCACCGGCCTGGTGCTGAACAGTCCCTGGTTCGATCTGCAGGGGCCCGCGTACTACCGATCCGTCGGCACGCCGATCATCAAGGCGCTCGGGCGTTTTCGCGCGAGGTTCGCGCTACCGGGCGCCGAGATCACCAGTTACGGCGACAGCCTGCACAACAGCGTCGCGGGTGAATGGGACTACAACCTGGATTGGAAACCGCTACAAGGGTTTCCGGTGCGCTTCGGCTGGCTGCGGGCGATCCGCAACGGGCACGCGCAACTGCACCGGGGGCTCGATATCGGTGTGCCCGCACTCATTCTGCGTTCGCGGATAACGACTTTCGCGCGCAAGTACGGTCCGGCCGTCGACGTCGCCGACGCGGTGCTCGATGTCCGGCAGATCCAGCGCTGGTCGGGCTGCCTCGGCGACCGCACGAATATCGTGCCGATCGACGGCGCCCGCCACGACGTGTTCCTATCCGCGGCCGCGCCGCTGGCGCAGGCCTTCACCGAGCTGGACAACTGGCTCGACTGGCTGGCCGGATACCGCTCACCAGAGGCTGGTGCGTAACACGATCTCGGTGGCCAGTTCGTGGTCGGCCTCGGTGGCCACATTGTCGACGTCGACCTGCACCACCCGGAATTCGCCGTAGACATTGCGCCCCGAGGCGTCCGCGATCGCCCGCGACAAACCCTTGGTGACCAGCATCGTCGTCGGCAACTCGACCGGACGGCAGGTCGGGTCCAGCACGATCCCGTCGGCGCCGGGCAGGGCCGGATGGCCGCGATCGGCCACGACCAGGCTCACGAAGCGACCCATCCCGCCCGCGGCCACCTGCCAGGCCAGCGTCGCGCCCGCGCCGCGCCCCGCGACGTTCACCCACGGCACCTTCAGCTCGTCCAGGATGGCGTGCACTCCGGCCTGGTCCAGGCCGTCCAGCGATTCGACCGCGATGGTGCGCAGGTCGGAATTGTGCAGTCGGGCGCAGACCCGGTCGTAGACGTCCACCGGATCCCCCGCGCCGGGCAGCAGCAGGACGGTATGCCGGGACTCCGGCCCATCGACCCGCACGGTCCAGGTCCGGTCACCGACCGTGATCCGCCGAGAATTCATGCCGTAGAACGCTACACGCCGGAGCTGAATCCGGCGTTTGGAACCGATGCACGTGTACGACCGACGGCGAAGACCCGAATAGTGAGCCCGACGCGTGGCGACATCCGTCACGAGGTTCGAATCACGGTGCCGGTCAGTGGATTCCGAGATATCGGCCGAGCGCGTCATCGAGTTCGGCCATGCAGTCGCGAGTGAGGTTGCCCACCTGCTCTTTCAGATAGTCGGTATCAATGGTGCGGATCTGATCGACCAGCAACCGTGTCTCCCGGCCGTCGATCTCGACCAACGGCCGATACACCGAGCCGCCCGCAGAAGTGGAAGTGGGGACGATCGTCACCGTCGATCCGAGCCAGTCCGACGGGCTGACCAGCACACCGAGGCGTCGGCCACGCTGTTCGTGCCCACGCTTGGCCTCCCCCAAGTCGACCTTGTAGACCGCGCCACGGACCAACATCTACCACGCCTCCGGCTCGTCGTTGAGGTCCTCGTCCCGCAGGCGGTCGGCGTCGGCCTGCGCCTGCTGTAGCCATTCCTGCCGGTCCAATAGGCGCAGGGCGCGACGAATCACGTCGGTGGTGTTCTCGTCGCCGCGACGGGCGCGGTCGATGATGCGCTCGTCGTCGGCACTGGGACGGAAGGTGATCGTTGCGGCCATACGACAAGTGTATGACACATGTAAGACATCTGCTAGGCGCTGAGCAGCGCCCGTGCAACGTCCACCCGGACGGCTTCGGCTCGTCAGAACCGGCTGGTCGATAGGCCGGGCAGGTCGGGGGTTGGGCCGTCGGTGATCAGGCGTTCCACCTGGGCGAGGTCCAGGTGTTGTTCGAGGAGGTCGGCCAGCAGGTCCAGTTGGGCGGTGCGGATGGCGGCGACCGAGATGTCGGCGGCGATGGTGAAGCCGGTGCGGCCCGCGCGGGCCGCTACCTCGCGCAGCCAGGCGCGGCGGAAATCGTCGGATTCCAGTAGGCCGTGTAGGTGGGTGCCCCAGATGGCGGCGCGCACACTGCCTTCCGGGGCGCCGTCGACGGTCAGCCAGGCGGGGTCGGCGTTGCGCGAGACTCGGCCGTGGTGGATTTCGTAGCCGTGCAAGGGGATTCCGGATGCGGCATGGTGTCCGGCGCTGCGCCGCAACACCTTCGGCTCGGCGAATTCGATATCCAGGTCGAGCAGGCCCAATCCGGGCACCGCGCCCGCACCGGATTCGACCGGGTCGACGATGTGTGTGCCGAGCATCTGATAGCCGCCGCAGATGCCGAGTATCGGCCCGCCCGCGGCGGCGCGTGCGGCGAGCGCGTCGGCTATTCCGTTGCGGCGCAACCATTCCAGATCCGACACGGTGGCCTTGCTGCCCGGCAGCACCACCAGGTCGGCGTCGGCGAGACGGGACGGCTCGGCCACCCAGCGGACGGCGACACCCGGCTCACAGGCCAGCGCCTCGACATCGGTCGAGTTGGAGATGCGGGGCAGCCGGACGGCGGCGACGGTGAGCCACTCGGTTCCGGCGGGTGGCCGGGGACGGCCGACCGGGGCGTCCGCGTCGACGCCGAGCGAATCCTCGGCATCGAGCCACAGCTCGTCCGCGTACGGGAGCACACCGAGCGTCGGACGGCCGGTGAGCTCGGCGAGCCGGTCCAGCCCGGGCCGCAGCAGCTCGGGATCGCCCCGGAACTTGTTCACGATGAAGCCGCAAATCAATTGCTGGTCTTCGGGTTCCAGGATCGCGAGGGTGCCGAACAGGTGGGCGAGCACCCCGCCGCGATCGATATCGCCGACGACGAGCACCGGGAGCCCGGCCGAGCGCGCCAACCCCATATTCGCCAGATCGGTTGCGCGCAGGTTGATTTCGGCGGGTGAACCGGCGCCCTCGCAGATCACCACATCGAATTCGGCGCGCAGCGCGGCCAATTCGGCATCGACGAGAGCGCGCAGCTCGCGCCGGTGCCGGAAATAGTCACGCGCGCCGACCGTGTCGACCGCCCGGCCGCGCACCACCAGTTGCGAGCGCCGGTCGCTGCCCGGCTTGAGCAGCACCGGATTGAACCGCACGCTCGGCTCCAGCCCGCACGCCCGCGCCTGCAACGCCTGCGCCCGGCCGATCTCGCCGCCGTCGAGGGTGACCACCGAATTGTTGGACATATTCTGCGCCTTGAACGGCGCCACCCGAATACCCTTGCGCGCCAACAGACGACAGAGCCCGGCCACCACCACGCTTTTCCCGGCGTCGGAGGTGGTCCCGGCGACCAGCAGCGCACCCCTCACGGAAGCGTGAGGATCTCGGCCCCCGTTTCGGTGACAACGAGTGTGTGCTCGAACTGAGCCGTCCACTTGCGATCCTTGGTGACCACGGTCCAGCCGTCGTCCCAGATCTCGTAGTCGATGCCGCCGAGGTTGATCATCGGCTCGATGGTGAAGGTCATGCCGGGTTCGATGATCGATTCGATCGCGGGCTGGTCGTAGTGCAGGATGACCAGGCCGCTGTGGAAGGTCGGCCCGACACCGTGCCCGGTGAAGTCGCGCACGACGCCGTAACCGAACCGGTTCGCGTACGACTCGATCACCCGGCCGATGACGTTCAGCGCCCGGCCCGGCCGCACCGCCTTGATGGCCCGCATCGTGGCCTCCTCGGTGCGCTCGATGAGCAGCCGCACCTCCTCGTCGACCTCGCCGGCCAGGAAGGTCTTGTTGGTGTCGCCGTGCACGCCGTTTATATAGGCGGTGACGTCGATATTGACGATGTCACCGTCCTCGATCACGGTGGAGTCCGGAATGCCGTGGCAGATCACCTCGTTCAGCGAGGTGCAGCAGGATTTCGGGAAACCCTTGTAGCCGAGCGTCGAGGGGTAGGCGCCGTGGTCGCACATGAACTCGTGCGCGATGCGGTCGAGTTCGTCGGTGGTGACGCCCGGCGCGACGGCCTTGCCCGCCTCTTCCAGCGCCTGCGCGGCGATCTTGCCCGCGATGCGCATCTTCTCGATGGTCTCCGGCGTCTGGACCCAGGGTTCGTGGCCCTCGTTGACGGTCTTCTTCCAGGCGTACTCCGGGCGCTCGATCGCGCGCGGGACCTCACGGGTTGGCGAGAGTGTGCCGGGAACGAGCGGCTTGCGGGTGCGCACAGACATGTTCCACAGCGTAATCGGACGCCGGTCCGAGTCGTCACCGCTACCGCCGGTTCGGTTCCGAACGCCCGATCCCGGCCGTACCGCCACGCCGCGCACCCGGCGGCTCACAGCTCGCCGAACCACCGGAATTCCGCTGTGCCACGGACCTTTTCACGGCTGGCAAGGGCCGCGCGAGGCCGCCGCGCTCACACTTGTCGGTGGGAAGGATGGCAATGTACGAATACGAGTCTTTGAACAAGCAATTCATCGATGGCGAATGGGTTTCCGGGACGGGTACCACCGTCCTCGTGGACACCAACCCGTACGACGACACGGTGCTCACCAAATTGCAGGGCGCGACGACGGCCGATGTCGACCGGGCATACGCAGCCGCCGCGGCGGCCCAAACGGCCTGGGCGGCAACGAATCCCTTCGAGCGGCGGCTGGTGCTGGAGAACGTGGTGCGCGAGGTCGAGACGCACCGGGCCGATATCGCGCGGCTGATCACCGAGGAGACCGGCGGCACCGTCATCAAGACCGCGGTGGAGATCGACCTGGCGCTGCAGATGTTGCGGGAGGCGGTGACGCTTCCGGTCCGGATGGAGGGCCGCATCATGCCGTCACCGCTGCCGGACCGGGAGAACCTGGTGTACCGGGAGCCGGTCGGCGTCGTTTCGGTGATCGGGCCGTTCAACTTCCCGTTCCTGCTGGCGCTGAAGTCGGTCGCGCCCGCGCTGGCCGTCGGTAACGCGGTCGTGGTCAAACCGCACGAGCAGACCCCGATCCTGGGCGGGACCATCCTGGCGGAGATCTTCCGGCGGGCCGGTCTGCCCGACGGCGTGCTCAACGTGATCGTTGCCGATATCGCCGAACTGGGCGATTCGTTCATCACCCACCCCATCCCCCGGGTCATCTCCTTCACCGGTTCGACGACGGTGGGCGCGCACATCGGCGAGGTCGCCGCCCGGCACTTCAAGCGTTCGGTGCTCGAACTGGGCGGCAACAGCGCATTGATCGTGCTCGAGGACGCCGATCTGGAATTGGCCGTCGACGCGGCGGTGTTCAGCAGGTTCACCCACCAGGGTCAGATCTGTCTGTCGGCAAATCGGCTGGTGGTCGCCAGGCCGGTATACGACCGGTTCGTCGAGGGTTATCTCCGCAAGGTCGAATCGCTGCCGGTCGGGGATCCAAGGGATCCGGCCACCATCGTCGGACCGCTCATCAGCGACCGCCAGGCCGATACCGTCGAATCGCTCATCGAACAGGCCATCGCCGGTAACGCGACCGCCCTGGTGCGCGGCGTCCGCAGCGGCCGCGTGCTCGCACCGACGGTCCTGGCCGAGGTGACCACCGATATGCCGATCTCCCGCGAGGAACTGTTCGGCCCGGTGGCCCTCGTCATGGCTGCCGGCGACGAGGACGACGCGATCCGCATCGCGAACGCGACCCCCTTCGGCTTGAGCGGCGCCGTGCATTCCCGCGATATCGACCGCGCCATCAGGGTGGCTCGCCGGATCGACAGCGGGATGGTCCATGTCAACGACGGCACCATCCACGACGAACCGAATGTGCCCTTCGGCGGCGAGAAGTCCTCCGGGGTCGGCAGGCTCAACGGCGAGTCGTCGCTGGCGGAATTCACCACCCTCAAATGGATCTCGGTCAACCGCGGTCGTCGTCAATTCCCTTACTGATAACGCATTTTCACGGCCGAGAGCGCGGCACCGTCATGGTGTCGCGCTCTCGGCTTTTTGAATTAGCCAACTGGATGCTTTTGGGACATCCGAGTAGTCGAGTCGCGTGTCCATATCACTCACCGGACCGGTCGGTTCATCCAGCGGACCAGCACCAAACGATGCGTATACGGCTACGCGTGTCACTGCTGATATCCACGGCGACCGTTGTGGATCGGGTTTGCCAGAAGGGGCGACCCGACGTCGAAGGAGGAAATATGGCCGACATCGCAGGACTGGGCGCGCTGCAAAAAGCGCTCCTGTCCGCAATTGATCAAGTGGGAGCGGTGATTTCGGATTCACTGCAGAACAATCCGGGAACGGTGTTCGTCTACCAGAAGCCGGGGCTCGCCGTGGATCCCAAGCGGTACCTGAACCCGTGGCTGCCGGAAGGGGATGTCTACGCGCTGATGGACAGTACCGGCCACACCGTGCCGGGCGCCGGATCGACGCCGGGTAAGCCGGGCACACCCGATCCGAATCTGCAGGCGTCCATTGCCGCCGCGGCGGCGACGGCGGATCTGGTCGACGACCATCTCGCGCTCGCTTCCCCCTTCGCGGCGAAGTCACTCGGCAGCGCGTCCACGGCCTGGGGGGTCGTGCAGCAGGCGATCAGCGGCGATCCGCCGACGGCGCCGTCGAAGGATGTGCAGGACAAGATCAATATGGCCAGGAACCTGCTGTATGTGAACGGCAGGGTCGGCAGGCCCACCCAGGGATACCAGGACTATCAATTCGCGGTGGACGCGCTGGCGAAGGCACGGAAGGCGAAGTCCGACGCCTTCTACAAGGCGATGGCCGATCCGGCGCTGGGGCAGGCGTGGCCGATGGACAGCGCGTCCTACGACAACGACATCCACCGGGCCGAAACCGATATGGCGGCCGCCGACCACGCCGATTCGAGCATGGCGTACTCGGAGGCAGCCGATTTCCTGTACTCGCAGGGCACCAGCATCATCGATGCCGCGGTTCGCGGGGTCAAGGATCGCTGGTCCACCTACGGCGAGCTCGGGACCGCACGCGGCACCTTTCCGTTGACCATTCTCGATCCGCCGTCCTGGTGTGATGTGACCGATGACAGCTTCGGCGCGATGCAGCTCTCGGTCAGCAATTTCAGTTATGAGAGCGCCTCGGCGAACGGGTTCAGCGACAACTCGACGTCGTATTACAATGACTCCGGATCCAGCAACGGCGGTGGCGTCGGCATCGTCTGGGGACCGTTCAGTGCGACCGCCGGTCTCGACACCACCAGCGCCGACTACTACAACTCACAGTCGGCATCGCAGTCATCGGGCGGCGTGAACTGGGATCGTTCCCAGAGCGCATCGATCACCGGCGAGTACTTCGTGGTGAATGTCAAGCGGCCGTGGCTGTTCGAGGAGATCTTCCGGATCAACAGCGGCTGGTACGTCAAGGACCAGCCGAAGAACTACATCAGCGATGGCACCAATAGCGCTGCCAACAACGGTAATTGGATGCCATCGCTGATCGTGCAGCTGCTCGTGGCCCGCAACCTGACCATCACCTGCGATGACTGGGGCGATGTCGGCACGCACTTCGCCAACGCGGCACAGTCGTCGAGCAGCAGCAGCCATACGGATTCGACGAGCTTCGCCGGTTCGGTCGGCATCTTCGGACTCGGCGGCACCTACAACCACAACGATTGGAACGCCAACGGCCAGTATTTCCAGCACGACGATGGACAGCAGAGCTGGAGCTATCAGCAGTCGGGCAGCGGCGGCACGCTCGTCGTGCACGGCACCCAGATCGTCGGCTGGTTGGTGCGCGTCGTGCCCGCCTCCCCGCCGAAGGCGAGCAACTGATGGCCCACAGCATCAACGAAATCGGCCAGCTGCTGGTGTCGGATCTGGCCACGGCGTACGGCATCGCCAATGCCCCCGACAAGGCCATGGCCTTCTTCCAGGGCGTTCCGGTGGACGACAAGATCGTCCAGAGCGGCAGGATCAACCCACTGCGGTTGGGGCAGTGGCTGGCTCTTTTCGACACCACGCCGATCCTGACCCCGGCGACGGCGGCCATCACGCCGCCTCCGGGCGGGGAGAGCGCGACGAGCTGGTATTCGGCGATCATCACCGGCGCACAGCCGCTCAATGCGACAAATCTTGCGGGACAGCAGTTCTCGACTCGATTGAATCACGACAAATCGCTGTTCGGACAGGTCAGCGTCGATGAGCCGCTGACCTGCGAGCCACCGGATTGGCCGATGCCGGGTACGCCGTATTGGCAGACCTGGAATTCGGCATCGCACACCACCACGACGACCGCACCGGGCAAAAATCTTGTGGCGGGTAGTGATTGGGCGATTCGCACCACGGAACCGGCCGCGACCGGCGGTGGTGGCGGCAGCAGCGGCGGTAGCGGTGAAATGCTGATGTCGGTCGCAGGCGGACCGCCGATCATCTGGAATCCCGGTCCTGGACACAACTTCGTCAACGACGACGGGCTGCTGCACGACGTCGGCCAGCCAACGACCGGCACCACGACGGACACCACAACGACGACGACCTCGGATATCACCATCCAGTTCGACTACATGCTGGTGAGTCTCACGCGGCAGGTCGCGGGCACGACCTGGTGGGATGACGTGCTGCTGAACGATCCCGCGTGGTATCTGCCCGGCTATCAGGCGGGCAAGTTGCTCGGGAGAGGGTCGGGCGGCGCGGTGCCCGTCCTGCCGTACGCACTGGTGCTCGCCAGGAACGCCGTCGTCACCGGCACCTGGGACAACCAGCAGAACACGACCCGCGTTGGCCCGCTTCGGGTTTCGGTCACCACCAGCGGCGACTCGGTCGCGGTCGGCTGGGCGGGCATGCAGGCCATCGCGCTGCTCGCCGATGTCCTGCCCGATCTGCCGCCCGAGGACGATCCGGCCTCATGAACGAAATCGACTGCTACACAATAAGAAGGAGGTGCCGGTGATGACCGTCGAATTCGGCGACCACGCCTGGTACTGGAACGGCAATGTCTCGTCCACCAAGAACATCCCACGCGCGCAATGGTTTCCGGGTAGCAATCCGAGCGACCCGACCGACTATCAGGGCCACGGCGTGGAGATCTACAACTACGTGTTCTACGACAACAACGTGATCCTGCGGGGGCAGCCGCATCTGCGCCACGGCACCGGCAGCTACGCCTGGCTGAACAACAATCCGGGCAATCTCACCGGCGTCGCGGGCGGCCCCGACTACGGCCAATATCCGGGAAAGTTCAACTGGCACAACTTCTTGATCTTCCCGGACTACGACACCGGATTTCTGGCCATCGGGTTGTTCCTGCAGAGCCCGGCCTATATCGACCTGTCCATCCAGGCGGCCTTCCGGAAATATGCCCCCGCCTCGGACGGTAACGATCCGGACACCTACGCCGCCGATGTCGCCGCGGCGGCGGGCGTCGACGTGTCCACCCCGATCAGCGACCTCACCGCCGAACAGATGTCGCTGCTGCAGAACAAGATCGCCCAGATCGAGGGCGCCGTGCCCGGCGACACCCTCGCCTACGATTCGGACGACCTGCCGCAGGCGATCAAGGACCTGATCGCCTGAACAGCCGAGAGCGCGACACCGCTGTGGTGTCGCGCTCTCGACCTTTGTTCACCTGCCCAGGCGACGACCTTCCAGGACCGCGGCGACGGCGTAGGCGGTGCCGCCCGCGATGGCCAGGACCCAGTAGAGCCCTGGGGTGCCGAAGAAGATCGCGGCGCCCCCGATGAGGGCGAGGCAGCTGCCGAGACCGTAGTGCAGCGTATTGCGGCGGGCCGCGCCCTCGGCGAGGTAGATCAGGCCGACGACGAGGGTGGCGCCGGTCGGCCAGAGCATGCCCTGCAGCGCGGGCGCGTCGACGGCGGCGCTCAGGCCGGTGATCATCGCGAACAGGGCGGTGAAGCCGACGATCCAGGACAGTCCGAGCAGGTTGGCGCCGAGCCGCTCGGGCTTGCTCGCGCCGCGCTGAGCGCGACCCGCCGCGATCATGGTCCGCACGGTGCCGACCGCGAGTCCGATGGCGAGCAGCGCGGTGGGCAGCCAACCGGGTAGGGCGAGCAATGGGTCGGCGCCTTTGGCGAGTGCGGCCGCACCGTGCCCGAAAAGGTAGGCGAAGGCGAAACCGATGTAGGCGGAACGGTTGTCGATCCGGCCCGATGGGCGGGCGGGTGCGGTGATCGGAGTGCTGAGGGCGGTGGCGTGCATGGCGGAATCTCCGGGTGAGAGGTGGTTGGGCTCGAGGCGGCTGGCTAATCGCGGCATTGAGCAGGCACTGCCGGGCATTTCGTGCTGGTGACTCAGGCCTCGGGGACGATGACGACCTTGCCGAGGACGGTCCGCGACTCGGCCAGCGCCAGCGCGGCGGCGGTCTCGGCCAGCGGGAACCGTGCGGCGATCTGCGGGATCAGTGCGCCTTCCGCCACCAGCCGCAGCACCTGGGTGAGGTCGTCTGCGAGGCGGCGGCGGAAGGCGGCCGGGTTGGTGCGCTTGCCCGCCCAGAAGTTGTAGAAGTGCGCGCTCTTGCCGTTGGGCAGGTAGTTCCAGGCCAGCAGCCGGCCGAAAAGGGCCAGGATCGGCAGTTTCGCCGCACCCGCGTCATCCTTGGTCGACGCGGACCCGTAGTTGACCAGGGTGCCGCCCCGGCGCAGCAGCCGCCACGATTCCGTCAGGCCCGCGCCGCCGACGTGGTCGAAGACGGCGTCGACGCCATCGGGGGCGATCTCCCGAATCCGCTGGTACATATTCGGGTCTCGGTAGTCGACCGGGATCGCGCCCAGCTCGCGCACGGTGTGGTGATGACGGGCCGACGCCGTGCCGATCACGGTGATCCCGGCATGACGGGCCAGCTGAACCAGGGTGGAGCCGACGCCGCCGTTCGCCCCGAGCACCACGATGGTCGAACCGGCTCGGACACCGGCCGTGCGGTGCAGCATCTGCCAGGCGGTGACGCCGTTGACGACGACCGTCTCGGCGGCGGCCGCGTCCACCTCGTCCGGCACCGGCACCAGGTCCGCCGCGTCGATCAGCAGATGGCTGGCCCAGCCGCCGACCTTGGTGACCGCGGCGAAACGACGGCCCACCAGCGCGGTCGCCACACCCGGCCCGGTGGCGACGACCGTGCCGACCACGTCGTAGCCCGGCACGAACGGGAACGGCGGCTGATCGAAGTACTTGCCGAGCCGCATCTGCTGTTCGGCGAACGACACTCCGGTGGCGTCCATCCGCAGCACCACCTGCCCATCGGCCGGGGCCGGGAGCTCACGTGTCCGAACCCGCAGGCCGTCCGGCTCGACCTTGCCGGGCAGGACGATCTCGGTGACGCGGGTGGCGGTGGTGCTGTTCATCGGGTTCCCCTAAGGATTCATCCGTTTGCTTACAGTCGTAAGGTAACTGATGTAAGCCAACTCACGCAAGGACTTACAGCTGTAAACTTCACGATGTATGGTTACGGCATGAAGAAGACGGAGTCCGCCGTATCGACGCCCACCCGCGTCCGCAACCGCCGGGGCGAGGGGGCCAAGCTGCGCGACGAGATCATCGCCGCCGCCGCCGAAATACTCGATGAGGAAGGCGACGAGCGCGCGGTCACGCTGCGCTCGGTCGCCCGCAGGATCGGGATCGCCGCCCCATCGATCTATCCGCATTTCCCGGACCAGCCGGCCATCATGCTCGCGGTGGTCCGCCAGGAGTTCGACCGGCTCGCGGTCACCCTGCGCACGGCCGCGGACACCGGCGGCCGCGACCCCCGGCGACGACTTCTGGCCGCGTGCCACGCCTACTTGGAGCTGGCCCGAACCCACCCCGAGCGCTATCGCACCATGTTCGGCGGACTGTGGGTGCCGACCATCGGCGACAGCTCGATCAACGAGGAGGACCTGACCACCCTGGGTTCGGAAACACTGCAAATCATCGCCAACGAGCTCGGCGCCTGCGTCGCCGCCGGTCAGGCCACCAGCGATGATCTTTTCGCCGACGCGGTCGCGCTATGGCTCGGCCTGCACGGCCTGGCCCACCAGCGCGCCGTCACCGCCAGCTTTCCCTGGCCGGACGATATCGCCGAACGCATCATCGGCGCGCTGGCCCACCTCGAGACCGCCTGAACGCGCGCCGATCCCAAGCCCCGCAGCAGGATTCGATGCCTGTACAACCTTCCGGGAATACGATCGGACCACGGTCCGTTTAGTCGAGAGGTTGACATAGAAACTTCTTCCAGGGAAGGGCTCGAACAGTGGAACTGGGACTCACGACGTTCGCCGAGCGGTATCCCGCAGGCGACCGGCCCGCGCCGACCGCGGCCGAGCGGCTGCGTCAGGTGGTTGCGGAGGCGGAGGCCACCGAACGGGCCGGGCTCGATGTCTACGGCGTCGGCGAACATCACCGGAAGGATTTCGCCGCGTCCGCGCCCGCGGTGGTGCTCGCGACGATCGCCGGACGCACCGAACGCATCCGGCTCACCAGCGCGGTGAGCGTGCTCAGCTCGGACGACCCGGTCCGGGTGTATCAGGAGTTCGCCACGCTCGACGGTCTGTCCAACGGCCGCGCGGAGCTGATGGCCGGACGCGGAAGCTTCACCGAAAGCTTTCCGCTCTTCGGCTACAACCTCGCCGACTACGACGAGCTGTTCGAGGAAAAACTGGCTCTGCTCTTGCACATTCGAGACGAGGGCCCGGTGACCTGGTCCGGCAAATTCCGCGCGCCGCTGCGCGACGCCATCGTCTATCCGCGCACCGACGACCGTCCGCTGCCGGTGTGGATCGCGGTGGGCGGCAGCCCCGAATCCGTCATCCGCGCAGGGCTTCTCGGCCTGCCACTGGCCATCGCGATCATCGGCGGCGAACCGGCCCGCTTCAAACCGCTTGTCGATCTCTATCACCGCGCGCTGGCGGAAGGCGGGCACAAGCGGCAGCCGGTCGCGGTGCACGCGCACGGTTATATCGCCGATACCGAGGAACAGGCGATCGCGGACTTCTACGAGCCATATGCGTTGGCGATGAGCACAATTGGTCGCGAACGCGGCTGGGGCCCGATGACCCGCGCCCAGTTCGACGGATTGCGTTCGCCGCAGGGCTCGCTGTTCCTCGGCACCCCGGATTATGTCGCCGAGAAGATCGCCGATATCCGCGACACCCTCGGACTGGATCGGTTCATGCTGCACAGCAGCGTCGGAACCATTCCCCACGAGAAGGTCCTCCGCAATATCGAACTTCTCGGTCAGAAGGTTGCGCCGCAAGTTCGTTGACGCCAGCCGTCCCCCGTGTCGGGTGTCGAACCGTCTGGGGACTCGGCGGAGACCGATCGAGTGTGATTGGCGGACAGCACAATCAATCATTCCGGGCGGGTATTCGCTTGGTGCAGAACATAACTGGGGATTAAACGCCCCCGTGGCGCGGATAAAGTTACAGAGCGCCCGGGGACGGCTCCGGTGCCCGGCGTGATGAGGACGACCCGCCGAGTGGTCTGAATCCCTTTCCGACACAAGAGGGAGTTGTGTGATGGCCGAGTATCTCCGGACCGCCGAACAGCGGGCCACCATGCCCAAGAACCGGTTCATGAACCTGGCCGTCGCTTCGGCGTCGGCGCTCGCCGGCACGATCATGCTGGCGGGTCCTGCCACGGCGGACCCCACCCTCACCCTCACGGTCGACAGCAACCAGCATCTCAACGCCGACGGCACTGAAAAAATCACAGGCACCTATACCTGCACCGCTGTCGGCCGGGTCAACAGCACCAGGAACAGCTACCTGAGACAAGGTGAGGTCCAGCCGATCGTGCCCGCGAGTAAGGCGATGGTTACCTGCGACGGCGCCGCGCACCCCTACACCACCGACATCCCGGCGCCGGAGACTTACCCATTCCAGCCCGGCCCCGCCACATTCAATATCACCTGGGATTTGTACAGCGCGGATGGGAGCACCGAGGTCAGACTCACCGATCTCCCCGTCACCCTGCAATAGAACAGACATCGTGCCGCTGGATGATCAAATCACTGACGGAGCGCAATATCGAATTGCTCGGCGAAAGGTTGCCCGCAGGTCCGCTGAAATCCAAGCCGCCGCACGCCTTTCGGCGCGCGGCGACCCGCTCCCTGCAATCGATTACTGTTCTTCATCCAAATCGGCGGTCAGCCACTGACGCGCGGTATCGATGTCATTGTGCTGCAACGGGAATCGCCCCGCGAGCCGGTCGCCGATCGCGGCGGCACATCCTGTGTGTCGCTAGTCCTCGCCTAGATCGCGCACGAATTCCAACGTCCACGCCTCCTGGAATGCAGCCTGGACTGCCGACTGAGGTGGATGCAACTCGATCTGTGCGCCGCGGTGGCCGGCACGCCAGACCAGTCCCTTCTCCGAGAGGATTTTGACCCCGCCGATGACCCGCTCGAAGGTGAACTTCGCCCACTGCTCACGCGGCACGTTGTTGACCCAGAGCCTGTCCTGATCGACCAGCAGACCTCCGGTTTCGTGGAAGGCGAGGTGCATCACGTAGGGTGCGCCAGGCATGGGTTCGACCGGCACGATGGCCCATTCTTGCTCGAGCGGCATCGGATTGAGGTGGTCGGTGATGACGGGAGCGCCTTTTTCTATTGCGTGTTCGGTGGCCGTCACCAGGGACGTTGCGCCGATTAGATGGGCGTGGATCTTGTAGATGCCGGGCCGAATCGGAACTGGTGGCATGGCCGATCTCCTTCTTCTTCACGCGATTCACCCACCGCGGCCGGAGCCGACATCGCGGATACTCCGATGTGCCGCAATGCGCACGATACGACGAGAAATATGAGCAACGCCCAATTCCGGCGCGGCCGGGATGGAATTCGATAAACGAACCCCATTCAAGGCAATGCATTGATTGCCGATCCCGATGAACCGCTCGGTTTTTCGGATGACATGTAATATTGTCCGCCGAAAGCCGTTGTGCCGTCAACCCTTTCACCCCACCATACATAGGGGTTTCATTAATCCTGTCGTCATAACAACCGGTTTCGTTCTTTCGCGTACGGATACGCTTGGCGCACAACCGAATTAGTGCAGAATTCAACCGCTATTCGACGAGCCGGGCCTCGAAGGCGATCCGATCGCCGCGGTACAGCGAGCGCACCCGCTCTATCGGCCGCCCCTCGGTGTCGACGCTGCGCCGGTGCAGCAGCAAAAGCGGTAGGGCCGTGGAGCATTCGAGCAACCCCGCCTCACGGGGGGAGGCGAGGACGGTTTCGATGCGCTCGATCGCATGATCGAAGACCACGCCCAGCTCGCGCATCGCGCGATAGAGGGAGGTGGTCGGGTCGTAGGTTTCGCGCAGCGCACCGAACCGGTCCAGGCGCATGAAAGTGCTTTCCAGGCCGATGCGTTCGCCGTCGGCGAGCAGCACCCGCTCCAGGTGCATCACCGAAACGCCAACGGGCACTTCGAGATCGCGCGCGGTGTCGGCGTCGGCGGGCACATCCTCCCAATTCACCAGGATGCGTCCCGGCACCCGACCGTACGCGAGCGCGCCCTCGGTGTACGAGCGCAGCTGCATCGGCTGCACCATCTTCGGCCGGGATACCACCGTGCCGCGGCCTTGGCGGCGAATTCGCCCCTCCACCAGTAAATCTCGCAAAGCCTGTCGCACGGTCTCGCGGGCCACCTCGAAGCGGACGGCCAGATCCCGTTCGGAGGGAACGGGATCGCCCTCGGTGAGTTGATCGAGGATCCGCTCCAATTCGGTGCGCACCAGGTACGACTTCGGCAGCCTTCCCACCCCAGCGACATCCGTGGCCTCCATGCCAACAGCGTACCGGCCAGTGGTCTATACCAAATGTTCACCAGCCGTTTACAGCCCCAACACACGTTGGTCTAGACCATTCGTCAGCATGGCTGCCATGCGTTTGGTCGTCATCGGCGGTGGCATTCTCGGCACCGCACACGCCCTGGCCGCGATCGACCGGGGTCACGAGGTGGTGCAGCTGGAACGGGAGCCCGAGGCGCGCGGCGCGACGGTGCGCAACTTCGGGCTGGTGTGGGTATCCGGGCGGTCGGCAGCCGAACTCGAGCTGACGCTGCGTTCGCGACAGCTGTGGGAGGAGATCGGCGGCCGCATACCGGGCGTCGGATTCCGCCCCGCCGGTTCGATCACGCTGATCCGCACACACGCCGAACTCGCGGTCGCCGAGGCCGCCGCGGCGGGCCCGACCGCAGGCGCCCGCGGCTTCGAATTGCTGGAACCGGAGCGGGTCAGCGCCATCAACCCGGCACTGCGCGGCAAATACCTTGCCGGACTGCACTGTTCGACCGATGCCGCGGTCGAGTCGCGCCAGGCGCTGCCCGCCGTCCGCGCGTATTTGGCCGCCACCGGCCGCTACACCTTCCATCCGAGCACCGAGGCGCGCAGCGTCACCGACACCGGTTCGGGAGCCGTCGTCGTCGACGATCTGGGCCGCCGTCACGAGGCCGACCTGGTATTGCACTGCCCGGGCGCCGCGCATACCGGCCTGACCCGCGAACTCGTCGGCGCCATCCCGGTGCGCCGGGTCCGGCTGCAGATGATGCAGACCGCACCGCTCGGCGAACCGCTCACCACCGCCATCGCCGACGGCGACAGCTTCCGCTACTACCCGGGCTTCGCGGGCGCCGAACTCGACGCGCTGAATCGCGAACAGTCCCAATCGGCTACGGCCGCGGAGCACAAGATGCAGCTGCTGTGCGTGCAGCGGTTGCACGGCGGGCTCACCATCGGCGATACCCATGAATACGCCGAACCGTTCGCCTTCGATGTCGACGAGGCGCCGTACGAACACCTCACCGCGGTGACCGAGGAATTGCTGGGACGTGAACTGCCGCAGGTGATCCGGCGCTGGGCCGGGGTGTACAGCCAGAGCGTCGACCCGGACACCATCGTCACCAGGGCGAAGGCCGATGAGCACGTGTGGGTGGTGACCGGCCCCGGCGGGCGCGGCATGACCCTCGGACCCGCGATCGGCGCCGAAACCGCCGATCTGCTGAACCTGTGAGGAATCCGTTGAGCGACAACACGATCGACCTGGCCGTGCTGGACATGGCGGGCACCACGGTGTCCGACGGCGGGCTGGTGCAGCGCGCCTTCGACGCGGCGGCCACCGCGGCGGGCATGGAAACCGAAGGCCCGCGGCGCGATTCGGCGCGGCAGTACGTGCTCGACACCATGGGCCAATCCAAGATCACCGTATTCCGCGCCCTGTTCGACACCGAGGACCAAGCCCAGCTCGCCAATCGGGCCTTCGAATCCGCGTACGACGAGCTGATCGACGAGGTCGGCGTCGCGCCGGTGCCCGGTGCGGCCGATGCCATCGAAGCGCTGCGCACCGCGGGCGTAAAGGTGGCGCTCACCACCGGTTTCAGCCGAGCCACCCAGGACCGGTTGCTGAATGCGCTGGGCTGGAACGAAATCGCCGATCTCACCCTGGCGCCCGCCGACGCCGGACGCGGCAGGCCCTACCCGGACCTGATCCTCACCGCACTGTTGCGGCTGCGCGTCGACGCGGTGGATCGCGTTGCGGTGCTCGGCGATACCACCAGCGATATCGCCAGCGGACTCGCCGCGGGCGCGCGCATCGTCGCGGGCACGCTCACCGGCGCGCACGACGAACCGCGGCTGCGCGCGGCGGGTGCGACCCACGTCGTCGCCTCGGTCACCGAATTCGCCCGGCTCGTACTCGCGACCCGCGCATGACGCGGCCATCGACCGCCCGGCAGCGCCGGGACCTGTCCCTACGATCCACCATCGCAGTACCAACCCGAAAGTTGTTGTAACGTGCGCACTTCCACCACGCGCCTGTCCCGTACCCTCACCAAATCGGCACTGCTCCTCGCGGCCACCGCGACCGCGGCGACATTCACCGCGGCCTGCGGCGGCACCGGGAACTCCGGCTCCGGCGACAAAACCGTCACCGTCTACTCCGCCGACGGCATGGAGGACTGGTACAAGGGCCAGTTCGACAAGTTCAAGGCCAAGACCGGCATCTCGGTCAACGTGGTCACCGCCGGCTCCGGCGAGGTGGTCAACCGGGTGGAGAAGGAGCAGTCCAACCCGCAGGCCGACCTCGTGGTCACGCTGCCGCCGTTCATCCAGAAGGCCGACGCGGCAGGGCTTCTCCAGCCGAGCGGGGTCGACACCTCGGCCTATCCGGCCACCGCGAAGGATCCGAACGGCAAGTACGTCACGCTGGCCGACAACTACCTGAACTTCATCGCCAACACCTCGGTGGACGCGGGCAAGCTCACCTGGGACGACCTGCTGAAGCCGGAATACAAAGGCAAACTCCAGTATTCGACCCCGGGCCAGGCCGGTGACGGCACCGCGGTACTGGTGCTGCTGCAACAGCTGCGCGGCAAGCAGGGCGCGCTGGACTACCTGAAACAGTTGCAGGCCAACAATGTCGGCCCGTCCTCCTCCACCGGCAAGCTGCAACCGAAGGTGGACAAGGGTGAGCTGCTGATCGCCAACGGCGATGTGCAGATGAACTCCGATTCGGTCAAGTCCGGTTCGAAGTTCACCATCTTCTTCCCGGCCGGCGCCGACGGTAAGCGCTCGACCATCCCGGTTCCGTATGTGCTGGGCCTGGCCAAGGGTGCGCCGCACACCGACGCGGCCAAGAAACTGATGGATTACCTGCTGTCCAAGGAGGTTCAGGCCACCCTGGGCCCGGACGCGACCGCCGTCTCGGACCGCACCGACCTGCGGGATGCGGCAGGCGGCCCGGCCGCGGTGATCAAGGGCGTCGAGGTGTTGCACCCGGACTGGAACGAGGTGCTCGCCGACCTGACCGCCGATATCGACGCATACAACAGGGCAATCGGAGGCTGATATGTCACCCGGCGACACGCTCATCGAATCGGCAACGGCCGCAGCCACTTCCGGTGCCGACGAACCCGCCATCGTCTTCGACAGGGTCGGCGTCCGATATGGGACGGGCCGCAAAACCACCGTCGCCCTAGCCGATTTCACGCTGCGCGTCGCCGCGGGCGAAACCGTCGCGCTGCTCGGACCGAGCGGCTCCGGCAAGTCGACCGCGCTCAAGGCGCTGGCCGGATTCGTCCGGCCGACCTCGGGTGCGGTCCGGCTGGCCGGACGCGACGTCACCAACCTCTCCCCCGCCAAGCGCGGCATCGGCGTCGTCGTGCAGTCCTATGCGCTGTTCCCGCATATGACCGTGCACGGCAATGTCGCGTTCGGGCTGAAATCCCATCGGGTGCCGCGCCGGGAGATCGACGGCCGGGTACGCGCCGCGCTCGATATGGTCGGGATGGCCGACTATGCGAAGCGCCTGCCGCGCGAGCTGTCCGGTGGACAGCAGCAGCGGGTGGCCATCGCCAGGGCGCTGGCCATCCGGCCCAGGGTGCTGCTGCTGGACGAGCCGCTGGCCGCGCTCGACGCCCAGCTGCGGCAGTCGATGCTGGGCGAACTACAGCAATTGCGGAAAGCGCTGCCGGACACCGCGATGCTGTACGTCACCCATGATCAGTCCGAGGCGCTGGCGCTGGCCGATCGCATCGCGGTGATGCGCGATGCCCGGCTCGTCGATATCGACACCGCCGAAAATCTGTGGCAGCGGCCGCCGACCGGATTCACCGCCGCCTTCCTCGGCGGCGCGAATCTGTTGCCGTGCACCGTGAACCGGGTATCCGGCGGGACCGGCCTGGTCACCGCGGGAACGCGGACGCTGCGCGCGCAGGCGCCCGACCCGGGTGTCGGACAGCTGGATTGGACGCCGGATTCGCCCGCACTGCTCTGCGTGCGCCCGCATACGGTGCGGATCGGCGCGGTCGGCGAGCGGGATGCGCTGCGCGGCAGGGTGGTTGCCAGCGTGTGGCGTGGGGCCTCGACCCGGCTGAGCATCGCGGTGGACGGACTGCCCGGCGAACTCGCGGTGGACGTGCCGGGGCATGCGGCCGCCGCGGTGGACGCGGTGGTCGGGGTGCTGTTCCCCGATCCGGCGGGTGTACTCATCCCGCAGGCGGTCGGCGCCGAATCACTGGCTGGCGCCGCCGATTCCGCCGTCGGTGCATCGGAAGCGCGGGCATGAGGGGCCCGCGGTTCCGCGCCGCACCGCGAAAGGCGCCGGGCCACATCGCGACCCGTCGGTCCGAGGTGGGCAGATGAGCACGGTGCTCGAAGTATCCCAGGCCGCGGCCGCTCCCCCTGCCCCGGAACGACATTGGCGTCCAGTGGTGTGGACGCTGCCGCCGCTGCTCGTGGTGCTCGCCATCGCGGTCTATCCGATTGCCAGGGTGCTCGCCGAATCCACCGTCACGCCGAGCGGGCGGGGCACCGGAGTGTGGGCCGACACGCTGACCTCGGCCGCCTTCCGTAATGCGCTGTGGCGCACCGTATCCATCGCCGTCGCATCCACCGCGGGCTGCCTGCTGCTCGGCACCTTCCTCGCCGTCGTACTCGCCTTCGTACCGTTTCCGGGCTCGGCGCTGGTCGGCAGGCTGATCGATACCGTGCTCACGCTACCGTCGTTCCTGGTGACGCTGGCCTTCACCTTCCTGTACGGCACGGCGGGCGCCGTGAACGCGCTGATCACCGAAATCACCGGCCGCACAACGCCGGTGCTGGATTTCCTCGGAACACCGTTGGGCGTGATCGCTGCGGAGACCACCTTCTTCACCCCGTTCGTGGTCCGGCCGCTGCTGGCCGCATTCGCCCAGCTGCCGCGCGAACAGCTCGATGTGGCCGCGAGTCTCGGCGCATCGCCGTGGCGGGTGCTGCGGCAGGTGGTGCTGCCGGAGGCCTGGCCCGCGCTGGCCGCGGGCGGCAGTCTGGTACTGCTGTTGACGCTCAACGAATTCGGCATCGTGCTGTTCACCGGCGCGAAGGGCGTGCTGACGCTGCCCGCGCTGATCTACACCCGCGGCATCGTCACCTTCGACCTGCCGGGTGCGGCCGTGCTCGCCTCGGTGCAGGTGGCGCTTTCGCTCACGCTCTACACCGCCTACCGGGTGGTCTTCGCCCGCTTCACCGCCGCGAGGGGACGCTGACGTGCTGGTTTGGACGCGCACCGGAAAAGCGGTGCTGCTCACGGTATTCGGTCTGGTGGTGACGGTCGTGTTCGTCGCGCCGATCGCCACCGTGGTCGCCGCGGGCCTCGCGGGCCGATGGACCGGACCGCTGCCATCGCGGTTGGGGCTGGCGAACTTTCGGCAGACGCTGTCCGGCGAGGATGCGGCGAGCCTTTCGGTGAGCCTGCAAACCGCCTTGCTGGCAGGCGCTTTCGCGTTGGTGCTCGGAACATGGGCGGCACTCGCCGCGCGGGAGGCGCCGGGCTGGTGCCGACGGATCACCGATGCGGTGTTCCATCTGCCGGTCGCGGTGCCATCGGTGGCCATCGGCCTCGGCGTGCTGATCGCGTTCAACGAGCGGCCGCTGCTGCTCGGCGGCACCAAATGGATTGTCGTCCTGGCACATTCGGTGCTGGTGCTGGCCTACGCGTTCAGTGCGGTGTCGGCGGCGCTGGACCGGCTCGATCCGACCTTCCGCCAGGCCGCGGAATCGCTTGGCGCGGGGCCGATTCGGGTGCTGTGCCAGGTGACGCTGCCGCTGCTGTTGCCGGCGCTGGGCGCGGCGGCCGGGCTGTCGGTCGCGTTGTCCATGGGTGAGCTGGGCGCGACGATCATGATCTATCCGGCGACGTGGCGCACACTGCCCGTTACCATTTTCGGCGAGACCGATCGCGGCGCGGTTTTCCTCGCCGCGGCCAATACCACGCTGCTGGTGTCGGTGACGTTGTTCGCGCTGGTCCTGCTCGGCCGGTTGAAAGGCCGGGCGGCGTTGCGCTGAAACAATTAGCCGGAGATCGATCCGGCAAAAATATTCGGAAGCCGGTGCGGCAATTGATATTTGATGCCAATGTGGCGGAAACCGACCGGGCGAGGGAATTTGCGGGACCGCGAATTGGATATCGACGAGTCAGGCGCAGACTCCGGCAAATCGGGCATCGAAAATGGTGGCGGCGCGGGCGTTAACCGCCCGAGACGACACCGTTTCGTGATTCTTGATCTTGTGGCACCGCCGCGCGGAGCGAATAGGGGTGTTGCCTGTTCCTTGCCCCGCACCGGAATTCAGGGGCGGGCGTGCCGCGCCAGTCGACCACGCGGCACGCCGGGCGGGGCGCCCCGTTGCGCCCGCCGTCACTGTGGTGGCGACGAATGCATTCGGGCGAAGTCACTGGTCGGATGACTCAGCGCCCGGAACGTCGTCCATCGGCAATGCCAGCGAGTCATTGCTCGGGCAAACGACGGCGGCCACCGGCCACATCGGTTACGAGATCAGTGTACCCGTCGACGAGTTCGGCCAGGTGATACCAGTGTTTATGGGTGTTGTCGCTGCTGACGCCGTCACTGTCTATAGCCTTGTTCGCGTCGACCCAACTGCGCGCCATTCGGTCGACAACGGCGCCGAGACTTTCGGTGTGCAGCGAGGCCCCGTTGCGATGCTGCGGGATCTCCTGCGCGATCCAATCGTTGATATCGTCGACGAGTTCGCCGCGCCGGCAATCTATTTCGGCGACCAGCGCGGCGTCGCGGACCTGCGCGCGGCGCGCGTGCAATTCGGCGAGGGCGTGGGCGGATCGCAGCATTTCCCGGTCCTGGAAACGGCGACCCTGGAAGGCGCACAACAATTGCGGCGCAGTTGGCAAAATCCCCACGGTCGGCGCGCTCATCGCAACTCCCCGAGTTCACCCGACACCAACGCTCTTTGTACCAACATGATTGGCTCTCGATTCGGTTATCCCGGTCATCGGATCGGTTGTTCAAAACTAGGCTAGGTGGATTCTGCGCTTACAGATGCAAGAACGCAAGATTGCATCCGCAATGCGGGCGTCAAGGTCTGGCGACAGCTCGGCGGCGGCAAAGCTAATCTGCCGCAACGGTTTCACATCACCCCGATAGCGAATCCGCCGCTACATTTTCGCACCCGCTACGGCGCGTCGCCAACAACTATCGCTACAGTTTGTAGCCGATTTGTCGCAGCAATTGTTTGCGCGCCGCCTGGTCTTCGGCGGTTTCCACGCCGAGCGGGCCGGATCCGTCGATCACGCCGACGATGCCACGGCCCTGTTCGGTCTCGGCGAGCAGCACCTCGACCGGATTCGCTGTGGCGCAGAAGATTCCGCAGACCTCGGGGACATTGCGGATCGCATTGAGCACATTCACCGGATAGCCCTCGCGCAGGAACACGATGAACGTATGTCCGGCCCCGATGGCCAGCGCGTTCTTCGTGGCGAGTTCGACAAGGTCGGCGTCGTTACCGGAATGCCGGACCAGCCGCGGTCCGGACGCCTCACAGAACGCCAGCCCGAAGCGCAGATGTGGGCTGACCCCGGCCAGCGCCTCGTGCAGATCCTCGACCGTCTTGATGAAGTGGGCCTGTCCGATGATGACGTTCAGGTCCTCGGGCTTCTCGATGCGCGCCGCCGTCAGCTCCATTGATACATAGTGCGCCGCATCGCGATGCAGCCGCCGGGAATCGCGGGGATCACCCGATCACCGACGCGATCCAGTCGCGCACTGCGTGCTGATAGTCGACGGTGTTCGGGGCGACGTTGAGCGCGTGGCCCGAACCGGGCAGCACGAACGTGCGCAGCCGGGCCGCGGGCGCGCAGTACGGCGCCTCCGCCGCGTACAGGGTTTCGGTGGTCGCGCAGACCAGGCATAGCCGGTCCAGGCTGCCGTCGACGACGAGCACCGGCGCGGTGATGGATGTGCTCAGCGCGGTGACGGTCGAGGTGAGGCCGTCGGCCAGCGCGGATATCCGCCCGCGGGCCGGAGCGCCGACGCCGCGACGCCAGCGAGAGATGTTTCAGCGCAATAGGTTTCAACGTGGAACCACCGTCACCGGGTTTGCTGGAATCACGAATTATTATCTGTGCCAGCGGATTACGCGAAGTTGTTGCGGCACAGCGCATTTCGATACATCGCCCGCGATGCCACACCCTCGTCCGACGCCAACCGCTCATTCTCGATATTGCGATCGCCATACGGAGTCATTGCCGTACGCGGTCCGGAATGAGATATTTGCCACGTCGCGATCGAGTGGCCCGTCCGGCCTCTTCGAATTCATTCGATATCTACTGGCCGCTCCCGCGCACCGGGGCCAAAGCCCCATTCGATTCAATAAATGGCTAGGAGCAGTGATGCGTTATACAGCCTTGCCCGCCGCGATGGCATTCGCGTGCGGTGTCGCGATTGTTTCGGCCGGGTTCGCGACCGCGGATCCGCAGCCGCAGCAGGCACCGGATCCGGAAATCTCGCAGTTCGTCTTCGGTCTCGACAACCAGACGGCCAAGCAGAATTTGGACAGGGATACCAGCGACGGCGACGCGTTACCCGTCCGGGTCGGCGATCTCGGCGCGCCGCCCGCGACGTATTCGCTGAAGCAGTACGCGAATCCGGCCGGGAACCAGGGCCGCGTCGGTTCGTGCGTCACCTGGGCGACCGGCTACACCGGCTACGGGATCCTGATGAACGAGCAGGGCATCTCCGGCGGGCCGATGGCGCCGATGTTCATCTACTCGCAGATCGCCAAGGGCCACGACCGCGGCACCTGGGCGGGCGTCGCGCTGCCGATGGAGCGCGACCAGGGCATCGACACCAAATCCGATTACTGGCAGGGCGATTTCGACTACACCACCCAGCCCGACGCCAACGAGCGGGCCAATGCCGCCCACTACAAGCTGTCCGGCGCGAAGGATCTCTCCTCGGGTGATCGGATCCTCAATATAAAGAAGGCGATTTCCTCCGGCCTGCCCGTACCCATCGGCTTCGATGTGCGGGAGAGTTTCCGAAACCTGAACCGCAATAATTCCTACTATGACCCGGATCCGAGCGAGCGTGTCCTCGGCGGACATGAGGTGACGATCGTGGCGTACGGCGAGGACGGCGTCACCATCGAGAATTCCTGGGGAAGCAAGTGGGGAGACAACGGATTCTTCACCGCGCCCTGGTCCTTCATAACCGGCGATGATATCGATGAAATCCATTCGATGGGCCGGTTGGTCACCGAATAATCGGATGTGCCCGTCTGGGGACGTACCCCAGACGGGCGCCTGAATCAGGGTCGCCGCACGCGGTCCGCGGTGTATTCGTCGTCGTCCGCGGGCGGTTCCGGATCCTTCCACTCCTCGGCCCGGCTCGATCTGTTGCCGCGCAGCGTGCCCTCCAGTTCGTGCGCGAGCTCTTCATCATGCACCGGGCCGTGTTTGGTGTTTCCGCGTTCCATATCCCTTGACTCCCTTGTTCGTTCGTCGGGCTACTGATGTCTCAGCAATGCTCCGACGCCATCGGCGGGCGCCTGCTGTTCGTCGACCGGCGTGATATCCGCGCCGATGGACAGCGCGGCGACCGGCACCGCCTCGTCGGCCCGGCGCAGATCCGATGCGTCGCCGAGATTTTCGACATCCTCCAGGGCCTGCAAGGCCGGACCCGCCAGTTGCGTCGGCCCGTCGCCGACCCGGACGATGCGGTCGCCCAGCGCGGGGCCGCTGATCAGCAGTCGGTGCACATTCGCCGTGCGCAGTGCGAAAGTCGTTGCGGGCAGGCCCTCGACGGCCATACCGTGCCCCAGCTCGACGGCGAACCGCTCCAACGCGGCGCGCCCGCGCTCGTTCGCGGTGCGGCGCAACACCTCCGCCACCTGCTCGGCGAACGCGGACCGGTCACCACCGGCCGCCCTGGCGCCGGAGGTGATCTCCACGATGCCGCCATCGCGGTCGAATCGCCGGTCCCGCGACGCCAATTCGGCCCGCAGCGCGGCCCGCGCCTCCACTTCGCCCGCGACGATCACCACTGCGGCCCGGACCGTATCGGCCAGCCGGGCGACCTCGCGCGCGATCTCGATCATGTTGCGCCGCACCGTTTCATCGGTCCGGTGCCGGATCGACCAGTGCGCGAGCCCACCCTGGCGCACCTGGTGCACCGGATGTTCCCGGCCGTGCATCGTAAAGCTCGTCTCGGCGCCGTCGGCATCGACAGCGCGCAGGTCGGCGCCGATCCGATCCACCACGGCAAGCACATGCGGCACCCGCCGCGCGGCCCGCTCGGCCAGCGGCAGCAGGTACGGCAGCGCCGACACCCGGATCGTCTCGCGGTCGGGCGGCCGCGGCAAGGTCTCGTCCACCAGCAGCTCGGTCCGATCCGCGATCAGCAATCGGCCCGACCGGCCCTGTGCCGGTGGACCTTCGATGATCGCCTCGTCCAACGCCCGCATCGACCGCGCGGGCGCGGCGCGGGCCAGCAGCTGGTCGCGGATCGAACGCCAGCGCAATTCCTGCTGCCGGGCCGCGTCCTCGGTGTCGTGCGAATCGTCGAAACATACCGAGACGAACGGCCCCTCGTGTTCGGCCACCCGGCGGATATCCACGGCCGTCACCGGAATCGCCCGGCCGACTCGGCCCGCGCCTGTCCGATGAACTCGTAATACCGCATGCTGTTTCTCCTTTCGCGACTCACCCCGCGGTCTGAGCGAATACGGGGTTGTGGTGCCGCCGGTGTCCAACCATCCAGCGCAACACCGGATCGGGCCCGAGCGGCGGTAGCGGCGGTTCCACCGGATCCGGGCCCGGCTCACGCGGCACCGGATCCCGGCCCGGCGGACGCAGCGGCCGCGGATCGGGTCCCGGTGGTTTCGGCAACCGCGGCACCGGATCGGGTCCGGGTGGGTGCGGCAGCGGATCGGGTACCGGACCGGGATGGGGTGGGAACGGCGGAGTCGGCGGCCGGTCCGGGTCCGGCGGCGCCGGTTCCGGGTCGGGATGCGGCGGTTCGGGAGTCGGCGGGGCCGGATCGGGCACCGGGATGGGCGGCACCGTCATCGCCGGTTCCGGTCCGAACATCTTGTGTGCATGGATCATTCGCTTCTCACCTCCCGGCGTGACCGGAATGCCCCTACACAGCACGGCGCACGGCCTCGATCACGCCACGCTGTGCGGATACCCCTTGATCGATGGCCGAATCGTGATCTGATCCGCGGTTACATCACCGCCCGATTCGATTGATCCGCCGGTGGCCGGGTAGCCGCAGAATGCTCGGCCGACAGGGCCGGGCACCGAAGAATGCAGGGAAGGAGACAGCATGGTCGACTATCCGCAACACGCTGCGGCAGGCACACCGCGGACCTCGACTGTTGGCGAACTCGACGGCAGCAGGCTGGGTGGGCCGCCCGCCATCACCGTCGACGGCCTGGTGCTGCTCGCCGGGCTCTTCACGGCGATAACCCCGTGGGTCGTCGACAGATTCACGGGCGAACAACGGCTCACGATCCAGAATCTGGTGCTGGGCCTGGCAGTCGCGACAGTGGGACTGGTCCTGACCGTGTTCCCGACGCGCGGCTACGCGCTCAGCTGGGTGCTGATCCCGATCGGTGTCTGGGAGTTGATCACCCCGTGGGTGATCGGCCCGCGGCCCGACGCCATCATCTGGACGAATGTCGTCATGGGCATCGTGATCGGCGTCCTCGGCCTGGCGGCCACCGGCCTGCTGGTGTCCGCCGCGACCAACCTGCGGAAGGCCGGCCCGGCTCCGCAGGCCAGAACCGCGCCGAGCTGATCCGCCACGAGTGATCTGTCAATCGAAACCCCCTGCGGTGCACAAACATCGCCGGGGGTTTCCCGAACCATCGGGTTTCGATCGAGACAACCCGGGCATGCCGAGCCCATGAGAGTCGCGATGGTGTCCGAACAGGCCAGCCCGCTCACCGCGTCGAGCGGGCAGCATCGGCACGTCGCGGCGCTGTCCGGTGCGCTGGCCGGGCGCGGGCACGACGTGACGGTATATACCCGGCGCGAGGATCCGCGCGTACCCGATGAGGTGGATTCCGCCGACGGCTACCGGGTGGTGCACGTGCCGGCCGGGCCGCCGCGACACCTGCCCGAGGACAAGCGGCTGCCGTTCCTCGGCGAATTCGGCTCCTATCTCCGGCGGCGCTGGTCGCTCCGGCCGCCGGATGTGGCGCATGCCCACTTCTGGCTGTCCGGGCTGGTGACCGAGCTGGCCGCCCGCGATCTGAAAGTGCCTGTGGTGCAGACCTTTCACACCTTGGGCAGTGTGCGGCAACGGCACCGGATCGCCGAGCCGACACCGCGTCCGCGCATCCGGTTCGAGCGGTTGATCGCGCTGCGCGCCTCCCGCGTGCTCGCGGGCAGCGGTGACGAGCTGCTCGAGCTGACCCGAATGGGCGTGCCGCGCAATCGGATATCGGTGGTGCCGTGCGGGGTCGATTTGAATATCTTCACCCCCTACGGCCGCGCCGCCGATCGCACCGCTGCGCTGCACCGGCTGGTTTCCGTCGGTGATCTGGTGCGGCACAAGGGATTCGATACCGCCATCGAGGCGCTCGCGCACCTTCCGGTCACCGAGCTGCTGATCGCGTGCGCCGCGGCGCCCGAACCCGACGAGGAGCGAAGGCTGTATCGGCTGGCCACCGAAACCGGTGTCGCGGAACGGGTTCGGATCGTCGACCGGTTGTCGCGGCCGCGGATCGCCGAACTGCTGCGCTCGGCCGATGTGGTGGTGTGCACCCCGAGGTACGAAAGTTTCGGCATGGCGCCGCTGGAGGCGATGGCCTGTCGCCGCCCCGTGGTGGCGACAGCGGTCGGTGGAATGACCGATACCGTCGTCGACGGCGTCACCGGCCGCCTCATCCCGGCGCTCGATCCGTCCGCGCTGGCCAGAGCGGTGCGGCCGCTGCTGGAGGATGCCACGCTGCGCGAGGTCTGGGGCGCCGCGGGCCACGCGCGGGCGCGCACCCGCTACTGCTGGCCGCGCATCGCGGGCGAAACCCTCGGCGCCTACCGCCGCGCGGCGCCACTGACCGTCGGCGAGCCGGCATCGTCGGCGCACTGACCGAGACAGGAAGGGCCGATGGATCCTCGGCCGCGACAGCCATAAATCCATCGTGGCCGGTCTGGTGTTCTCCGGGCTGCGGCCGTACTGGATCGCGCCGAGATGGGATGCGGCCCGGCATTTTTCGTATCCGCCGTCACCGGAGCAGGTCGGCGCGGCGCTGACCGGTGGTCGACTGTCTGCGATCCGGGGTGGCCGCCGGGATGAACGTGCCGGATCCCGCCGATCCGGAGCTGAGGACCCTGCGCGTGGTGGCCAGAACCTGAGCTCAGAGTTCGGCGCACACCCTGCGCAGATCGGCGAGGAAGGCCGCGTACGCCTGCTCGTAGTCGGGGGCGCGCAGCACCGCGGACGGGTGCACCGTCGCCATCACCCGGTATTCCGCGAGCGACACCACTTCGCCGCGCCGCTCGCTGACCTTGAAATCGGGGCCCAGCAACGCTTTCGCCGCGATAGCGCCCAGGCAGACCACGAGTTTCGGTGTCACCAGCCGCAATTCGGCGGCCAGCCACGGCGAGCACGCGTAGATCTCGGTGCGGCCCGGCTGCTTGTGGATTCGTCGCTTACCCCGTTCGACAAATTTGAAATGTTTGACCGCGTTCGTCAAATAGACCGTGTCCCTGTCGATTCCAGCCTCGGCGAGTGCGCGATCGAGCAGTCGGCCTGCCGGGCCGACGAACGGCCGCCCCTGCCGGTCCTCCTGGTCGCCGGGCTGCTCGCCGACCAGGACGAGCGTCGCATCGGGCGGCCCAGCGCCGAAAACGGTCTGGGAGGCGCCGATATACAGCGCACAGCCATGGCATCCGGCGGCCGCCGCGCGCAGCTGCGGCAGATCGGCGTCCGCGGGCACGAATTCGGCGGCACCCGGTGCTTTCACAGTCCACCTCCGGCGTCTGGGTACGGTCCGGATAGCCCGCGACGACCGTCGCGAAACCGATCTTTACTCCCGTTCCTTCGGGGTAGCCGGGGAATATGACGATCTCGACGGATATGACGGCCCCCGCGCTGCCCGCACCGCGCGGCGAACTGTCGGCGGCGCTGATCGAGCGCCTGCGGGACAGCCCGGGCCGCCCGCTGTGCCGGGTCGGCGATACCGACCCGTACGGCGAAGACCTGCACTGCGCCCTGCACACCTGCTACGAACTGCACTATCACGGCTTCTCGACGGTGGATCCGGATTGGGAATGGGATCCGGAGCTGCTGCGATTCCGCGCCGCGCTGGAGACCCGATTCGGTGCCGCGCTGCGCGCCGATGTCGCGGGCGGCGACGATCTCGCGACCGAGCTGGACCGGATGCTCACCGAACCGGCGGAACCGGGCGGCCTCAGCGAATATCTGCGCGCGGAGGGCGAATTGTGGCAATTGCGCGAGTATTTCGTGCACCGGTCCATCTACCACCACAAGGAGGCCGATCCGTATATCTGGGTGGTGCCGCGGCTGACCGGTCAGCCGAAGGCCGCGCTGGTCGCGGTGGAATTCGACGAATTCGGCGGCGGGCGGGGCGACCGGGTACACGCCAGACTGTTCGCGGATCTGTTGGCGGGCACCGGATTACACGACGGCTACCTGCACTACCTCGATGCCGTACCGGCGCCGATGCTCGCGGTGGTGAACATGATGTCGCTGTTCGGTCTGCATCGCGGCCTGCGCGGCGCGCTGATCGGGCATTTCGCCACGGTGGAGATCACCTCGCCGCCCGGTGCGCGGCGCATGGTCGCGGCGCTGGAGCGGCTCCATCCGGATCCGGCGTGCCTGCGGTTCTATCGGGAGCACGTGACGGCCGACGCCGTGCACGAACAGGTGATGCGCCACGATGTGCTCGGCAATTTGATTGCCCAACAACCGGATTCGATCACCGATCTGGTATTCGGGATACAGGCGACCAACCTGCTCGAGGACCGCTTCGCCGCCCGGGTGCTCGACAGTTGGCGGGCGGGCCGCAGCTCGCTGCGCGAACCGGTCCGGGGTGCGGTATGACCGCGCCCGACCGAGACCGCAGGCGGGTGCTGTTCACCCCCGACGGACCCGCGCTGATCCAGGGTCCGGTGGAACTGGTGCTGCCGGACGGCAAAACGATCTGCTCCGATCGCTTCATGGTCGCGATCTGCCTGTGCAAGCGGTCGCGGAACTACCCGCTGTGCGATACCAGTCATCGCAAGCGGCGCAGAGGCGACTCGTAACAGGCCGCGCCGCACCACGATCGCCGACGCGACAACCGAATCACCCGCGCTGCCGAGTGATTCGATCGGCCCGCACCACCACCAGCTCCTCCGTCCGCTGTCCCGGTGCGATACGGCCCGTCGCCTCCAGCCAACGGGCGCGCCTGCGCAGCACCGGACCGAACGGAACCGTCCGGCGGGCCACCACGGCGGTCTTCAACCCACCGGCCCGCAGCAGCGCGATGGTGCGGTCGCAGTCGCACAGCGCCGACTGCACCAGCAGCGCGATCCCGTCCGCGGCGAGCAGGGTCGGCAATTTCAGGCACAGCCGGTCGAGTACCGCCCGGCCGTCGGAGCCCGCGTCCCAGGCGACGGCGCGGCCGAGCGCGGGCGGTTCGGCGGCCGACGGCACATACGGCGGGTTGGCGACCACCACGTCGAAGCGCCGTCCCGCCACCGCCTCCGCGAAATCGCCGCGCAATAGCTCGAGGCGCACACCGTGCAGCCTGCCGTTGAGCCGGGTAGCGGCGATGGCCGCGCGCGAGAGATCGACGGCGGTGACCGACCCGGCGCCGAGCCGTGCCGCGTGGATGGCCAAAACGCCACTGCCGGTACAGATGTCGAGCACGCTGCCGCCCGGTGGCAGCGCGGCGCCGCACATCGCGGCGGCGAGCAACCAGGTATCGGCCTGCGGGCGGTAAACGGTGGGTGGTCGGATGAGGCGCACGCCTCCGGAATAACTCGGAATCGCCCGGCTAATCCTCGGCGCGCCGGACGAGTCGGCGTTTACCGCCGCGCTTGCGCGGTACTGCGGTGCGGAAACACCCGACCCGAGGAGGCATGATGAGCAAGGTCAACCCGATCGAACTGCAGAAATCGCTGCACGGCGTCGACTACCCGTGCGACCGCGACGGCCTGGTCAAGGCGGCCGAGAAGAACAAGGCGCAGCGGGAGATCATCGACTTCCTGCGCGGCATCCCGGACCGCACCTACGAGAGTCCGAGCACGGTCAGCCAGCAGGTATCGGGATCGTAATCCCGTGAGCGGGCCGCACTGGATACCGAACCCGCAAGGGCGGCAAACGAATTGACCCGCACCGACTGGGATCCGGTCTCGAAGCAGCTGTTCGAATCCGGGGCGGCGCGCCTGCGCCCGTCACGTGCGTAGCCGTGCCGAGACAGGGTAAGCGCGAGGCAGGAGGTACAACACAATGATTGCACTGCTACTCGTTTTACTGCTCGCGCTGATCCTCTTCGGTGCGGGCTTCGCACTCAAGGCACTGTGGTGGGTCGCCATCGCCGTCCTGGTGATCTGGGCGCTCGGCTTCGTCTTCCGCAGCGCGGGTGCGAACGGCGGCGGCGGCCGCTGGTACCGGTGGTAGACCGCTAATTCCGCCTGTCTCGACCATCTGCCGTGCTGCCCGGCACCCTTTCGTGCGCGGTCAGCAGCAGATGGTCGAACTGGCTCTGGATATCGGGTGGCACCGGATCGATCGTGTCGAGTTCGTCGATGATCTGCGCGGCGAGCACCCGCAACTTGGTGTTGGTCTCCTGGGATCGCCAGGACAGCACCCGGAAGGCCTGTTCGGCATTGATCCGGTAGATCCGCATCAGCACGCCTTTCGCCTGTTCGATCACCGCGCGCGCCGCCACCAGCTCCGGCAGCGTCTGCTGCAGCATCTCGTTCTTGGCATCGGCCAGCGTTCCGGTCAGATCCACGTAGTATCCGTGCGTGCCGACCAGGGCGTCCGATTCATCGAACATGCGGTCCGCGACCACGAGCATGTGGTGCACGTTGCCCGCGGTGTCGACGATGCGGTGCCGGCTGGAGAAGGGCGCGCCGGTCCGCAGGGCCAGATCCAGTACCTCGGTCACCGCCGCGCGGTCCTCCGGATGTTTGTGTGACAGTACGAGTTCCGTCGTCACTCTCACGCTTCCCGGCTGGTAGCCGTGCATCCGAGCGACCTCGTCGGACCACTCCCACCGCTGATCCGAGAACCGAAAACTGAACGTGCCCATGGTCTGCGGCGGAACCCCGTCATCGGATACGCAACGATCGTCGTGCCGTGTGCGCTCAGGTGGAATCGTCACCACTGCCGCCACTCCCCTGCCTTGTCGGAATGGATTTAGAGGATCCACCGGGGTCTGGGGCGGACGGGACGGCCGAATGAACGTCGCTACCGCGACACACACCCGACCTGCCTAGAGCATACCGACGATAAGCGATGCAGCGGCCATCGGCAATGAAGATGCCCAGCCGCACCGGATCCACGCGGCACGCTCAGATCCGCAGCCCGACCTCGACGATGGCAAATGATACCGCGTGCAGCGAAGTCTGCTGTGCGCGTGCGTATTTGCGAATCAGGGCGAAGGCGTCGTCGAGGCCGACGCCGTGCCGGTTGGCGATAATGCCCTTCGCCTGTTCGATGACGATCCGGGAATCCAGCGCGTGCCGCAGTTGCTCGGTGAGCTGCTGTTGCTGGTTGCGCAGGTTCGCGTTGACCACATATCCGGTGGCCATATCCGCGAGCAGTTGGGCGGCCTCCAGATCGCTTTCCGGCCATCCTCGGGGCTCGTGCTGATACAGGTTCACCGCGCCGATCTTGTTGCCGCCCAGATGCATTGGGATTCCGGCCACCGCACAGATCCGATTCTGCAGCGCGACGGCGGTGTACTGCGGCCACCGTGCGAGCTCGGCCTCCAGGTCCGGTGCCGCGATCACCTGCCCCGACCTGTGCGCTTCGACGCACGGGCCCTCCTGCGTGAGCTCCTGACAGCGCTCCAATTCGGCGACGGCCTCGCTGGCCGCCGTCACGAACCGCAGTTTGCCATCGGATTCGAGCGTGACGCCCGCGCCGATCAAGCCGAGCACCGAGGTCACGCTGCCGACCAGTTCGTCCAGAGCGGTACTTACTTCGTAGGAGGTCGGCAGCAGCCGGGCGAACCGGGACAGGGCCGCCATCAATGCCTCACTGTCGTATGCCATTTCCGCACCTCGCTCTCGCGAAGCGCTTACCCCGCCGACGGACAGGAAAACGTGTTCACGCCCGTTCACCCGCGCGGCGCACCGCGTAGCCGAGCAGTCGCTCGGCCTGTTCGATGCCGCCCTGCAGATCGCCGACGGCGTCCATCTTCGACAGATCCAACCCGAGCGTGACCAGCGTCAACGGGATCTCCGACGACAGGCCGGTGATGATCACGCTCGCGCCCATCAGCCCACACGCGTCGACGGTCTGCACCAGGTGGTTCGCCACCGTCGTATCGATCGTCGGCACACCCGTGATGTCGATCACGACGACCTTCGCCCGATTGAGCCGGATGGCCCGCAGCAGCTGTTCGGTGAGCTGTTTGGCGCGTTGACTGTCCAGTACGCCGATTATCGGCAGGATCAGCAGTTGCTCGCGCACCTGCAACACCGGGGTGGACAGCTCGCGGATCGCCTCCTGCTGCTGGCGGATGATGCGCTCGCGCTCCTCGACGAACGAGACGCCGACGGTGTTCGCGATCCGGTTGGCGGCGGGCTCATACGCGTCCAGGATCCGGTACAGCAGGCCGAGATCGAGCTGGTACTTCTCGAACAGCGAGCGGGCCAGCACATCGCGCAGCAGCAGGACGATGCCGAGCACCTCCTCGGTCTGCACCCCGCGCGGGACGATGCGTTCGGACAGGTCGCGGGCGTAATCCTGCAGCGCCTCGACCGAACCGGTCTCCAGCACCGCGACATAGTTGTCGTAGACGCGGGTGGCCTCGGAGAACATCTGCTCCGGAGTCATCGCGGTGAGCAATTGGGCGGCGGTGATCCGGCGCGCCCACTCCTCCCGCAAGACGGTGCGGTTCTGCCGCAGGTGCCGGACGAGCTGGGACAGCAAATCCTTGCTGAGGCGGTCCGACTCGATCTCGAAGGGCTCGCTGACGAGCGACAAGGCGATGACCTTCCGGTACACCGGGACTCGGCGTTGTCGGCAGCAACCAGCCGCTTTCTTGACCGGGCACTGCCGTGCGTGAATCGTATACCCCCACGGAGTGTTTACGGTTCAAACGCCGTCACGAGTCGGCGACGCGGTTGCTGCGGTTGCGTCGCGAATCCGGCAAACCCGGACGGTCAGTCCGGTTGCCCGGGTTCGATATCGGGTTCCTCCTCGGCCAACCGGTCGCCGAGGCTCGGCCCGGCCCGCAGGTCGGCGGGCGGCACGGCGTAGCGGTCGGCGCCGGACCATTCGTCCGGCGGGTCCATACCCTCCTCCAGCGGGTCGACGCCGAGTTCGTCCTCGTCCAATTGCTCTGTGGCCGAGATGGTTTCGTCGGACCAGAGTTCCTGATCCGGTTGTTCGCCCCGCGCCGTCACAGCGGCTCCGGCCACTGCGGCGCGTCCACCGGGCGCACGACGGCCGCGGCCCGGCCGTGCGGGCCGAACTCGCGGCGGAACAGCACCTGCTGTCCCTCGGTCAGCGTGCGATAGCCAGGTAGATCGATATGGTCGAATTCCACGAAGACCGGGGCCTGCCGGACACCGTCCGGCGCGATGAATCCGAACCCCTTCTGCGCGTCGAACCAGGCGACCGAACCGGTCAGCCAGTCGGTGGTTTGCGGCGTCAACGAAGTGGTCATGGAGTCTCCTCCGTGCTCGTCCGGGATTGGCCGGAGCCGTTATGTAGGGTTCCCGCCCCGATCGGCGGGAAACTAGACCACCGCGACCAGAATCGCCGGGCCGGTTGGCCCGGGCGGCCGAACGGATTTCGTCGCTGAAGTGCTTCACCTGCTCGGCAGGCATGGTCGACGGCAGGTCGTCGTTGCCGCTCTACCCGCGAAAGTGAGTGGTAAACAATCGTTTTCGGATTCACGCCGGTCCGCGATCCAATGCGGGAAGCACCGTTTCCCGCAGGATCAGCAGCAGCGCGGCGGCCACCGGTATGGCCAGCAGTGCACCGACGATGCCGAGCAGCGCGCCGCCGAGCAGCACCGCGACCACGGTGACCACCGCGGGCACCTGCACGGTGCGCCCGATGATCGGCGGCACCAGCAGATAGTCCTCGACCAGGCGCAGCGCGATGAAGAAGGCGACCGTCGCGATGGTCACCGGCACCGAAACCGTCAGCGCCACCAGCGCGACGACGATGCCCGCGGCGGTCGACCCCACCACCGGGATCAGATCGAGCACGGCCACCAGCACCGCGAGCACCAGGGCGTACGGCACATCGAAGATCAGCAGCCAGATGAAGGTCAGCGTGCCGGTGATCAGCGAGATCAGCAGGTTGCCGAGGATATAGCCGCCGACCTTCGCGAAGATCTGGTCGCCGATGAGGATGGCCCTGGGCCTGCGCGCCCGGGGGAACAGGCGGTAGATGACGGCGCGCACCCGGCGGAAATTCGCCATGAAGTAAACGGTGAGCACCAGCACGATCACCGTCGAGGTGACCGCGCTGAACAGCGCCCGCCCGACATCGAGCACCCCGCCCGTGAGCCCCGACGATTCCGAAAGCCAGTGCTGCACTTTGTCTTCCAGATGGAAGCGGGAATCCAGATCGTGGATCACCGGATACCGCTGCGCCAGATGGCTGACATAGTCGGGCGCCTTGTGCGCCAAGGCCGTTCCCTGTTCGACCAGCGGCGGTATCAGGATCGCGAGGAATCCGGCGAACAACCCGAGCGCGACCAGGCAGACCAGCGTCACCGCGGCCCAGCGCGGGAACCAGGGCCGGACCAGCCAGGAGATGGCCGGTTCCATGCCGATCGCCAGAAACAGCGCGACCAGGATCAGCGTCAGCACCTGCCCGGCGGCGAGCACCGCCTGGATCAGCGCGTAGGTGGTGGCGACGCCCGCGGCGCCGGTCAGCCCGATCATGAACGGGGAGCGCCGGTCGAACGGGCGGCCGGGACGGCCGAGCGGATGCGTCGGCGTGCTGTCCTGTGCCGCCTGCGCCTCGGCCTCCAGCAGCGGACCACCCTCGGCGGCGGTATGCGGCTGACCGACGACATCATCGTGCCCGGCTTCGGCACCGCCGTCCGCCGCCGCGCGGGTTGAACGTTTCATGACCGGGCTATAGCCGAGCGGCGGTTTCCGAAACAGCCGTTTACCGGTCACAGTGGGGGTCGACGCGTTCGTGCAGGGTGAGCAGCATGTGGTCGAACGCGGTCTGCTCCTCCGCGGTCGACGGCGGCATCGTGGTGAGTTCGGCGATCAACTGAGCCGCAAGCGCACGCAGTTTGACGTTGGTTTCCTGGGAACGCCAGCGCAGCACCCGGAAAGCCTGCTCGGCATTGATCCGGTAGACGCGCATGAGCACGCCCTTGGCCTGCTCGATCACCGCTCGGGCGCTGACGACGTCGGCGATGGTTTCGTCGAGGGATTCCTGGATGCGCTCGTCGACGGTGTCGGTCAGGTCGACGTAGTAGCCCTCCAAGCCTATGACCTTGCCGTCCGCGTCCAACATGCTGCTGCTGAGAACCAGCACCTGATGCACCCGGCCCGCGGTATCGATGATCCGGTGACTGCTGCTGAACGGCCTGCCGTTCGTGACGGCCTCGGTGATGGCGTCGGCCACCTGTTCGCGGTCGTCCGGATGCTTGTGCTTCAGCATCAATTCGGTGGTCGGCGTGACGCTTCCCGGGCTGTAGCCGTGGATGGCCATCACCTCGTCCGACCATTCCCAGCGATGGTCGGTGAACCAGAAACGGAAGGTACCGGTGGTGCGCATCCCATCGGGACCGACCACCGCCGCCAACACCCGGGCCGACTCATCGGCCGTACTGTCCGTCACCTTCTAAGTATGAGGCGTATCAGTCGATTTCGATGGGTCCAGGGGATCGATCAGGGGGCCGGATAGTTGTCGGCGGCCAGCAGCCGAGCCAGGTGCGCCGCGTTGCGCGCCACCGTGGCGTTGGTTTTCCCGACGGCCTCCGGCACCTCGTCGAGGTCGCGGTAATCCGTGCTGCCCATGGCGTGATCGTTCCAATAGGTGCAGCCTTGCGCGGGAATGGAGAACCCCAGGTCGTTCAGGGCCTGGAACACATCGGCGACGATCTTGTGCGCGCCGTCCTCGTTGCCGACCACCGCGACGACGCCGACCTTCCCGGTCAGCGCGGGGCGGCCCGCCTCATCGGTCCGGGACAGCTCCGCGTCGAGCCGCTCCAGCACCCGCTGCGCGACCGACGACATATGGCCGAGCCAGGTGGGTGTGGCGAGTAACACGATTCGCGCCGACCGGATCTGCTCCAGCAGCACTGGCCATTGGTCGCGCGGGCCCTCATTGTCCGTGACGCCGGGATGGACGTCGTAGTCGACTACCCGGAGCACCTCACCTTTCACGCCGTAACCGACCAGTTCGTCGAGCACCTGACGCGCGATCAGATCGGAACTCGAATCCGCCGGCGACTGCTTCAGCGTGCACACCAATGCGACGGCGGTCAGCTCGTTCATGCGTCGCGAATACCCGCGCACCACAAAAGAAACCGATCGGCAACCCCCTGATTGACAACCGGCTCCGGGGGTAGTGCGGACATGTGGTCCGAACCGGGGCCGCAGCTAGTTTCAACTACCGAAGAGGAGAGGGCACCATGCCAGATCCGAAGAACCCCGGTCAGTTCGGAAACCGTCCGGATACTCAGGAGCAGGCCAGCAAGGGTGGCAAGGCGAGCAGCGGCAGCTTCGGCTCGGAAAACGCCGCCGACCCGCACGAGGCGGGCCGCAAGGGCGCCGAGGCGCAGCCTACCGAGGCCAAGCAGAAGGGTGGCCAGCACAGCCACAGCGGCAGCCAGAGCTGACCTCTTCGATCGGAGCGGGCCCGTGCGGTGACGCCCGGGCCTTCTTCGAATTATGCTGTAGCACTACCGGTTTCGGGGAGGTCGCGTGGCGGGAGCACCGGCTTGTGATCCGGCGGCCGCCCCTCCTCGATACCGCGTCCGCGCACCAGCTCCGCATCGAATTTGGCGCCGAGCAGCACCGCGAGATTGGTGAGCCACAGCCAGACGAGGAAGATGACGGCGGCCGCCAGCGAACCGTACACCCGGTTATAGGAGCCGAAATTCGCTACATAGACCGCGAATCCGGCCGAGGCCGCGATCCAGACCAGCACCGCGAGCACGCTTCCCGGTGTCAGCCAACGGAATCCGGGCTGACGCACATTCGGCGCCACCCAATACAGCACCGCGCAGACGACACTCACCAGCAGCGCGAGCACCGGCCACTTGAGCACCTCCCACAGCCACACGCCCGCCGATCCGATACCGAGCCAGCGCCCGACGCCGCGCGCCAGATCACCGGTGACGACGACGCCGATCGCACAGGCGGCGACCAGCACGACCATCGCGGCGGTCAGGCCGAATCGCAGCGGCAGCGTCTTCCAGATCGAACGCCCCTCGCACACCTCGTAGAGTGAATTCGCGGCACGGATGAACGCGCCGACATATCCGGAGGAGGTCCACACCGCGGTACCGAAGCCGGCGATCGCCAGTGGGCCGGAAAGCGAACGGGCGCCGTGCAATTCGTTGATGGCGTCCACCATCAACGCGGTGCCGCTACCGGGGCCGAGCCGATGGACGGTGTCGATCAGCGAATCGGTCGCGCCGTGGCCGAGCAGACCCAGCAGCGAGGTGAGCAGCAGCAGTCCTGGAAACAGTGACAGCACACTGTAATACGTCAGCGCGGCGGCCCAGTCGGTGAGTTCGTCCGACCACACCGCCATCAGCGTGCGCCCTAGTACCCCACGCCAAGTGCGCCAACGCAATTGGACCGGATTCGATATCCGACGGCGTGCCATCTTTCGACCCCTCGGCCGGAGAGACCGTGCGGGTCCCGGTGATGATCACCGAGACCCGCACGGCCGCAACCACTCTCGCCCCTTCCGGGCGGTTGCTGTATTCAGCGTCAGCGACCCTGACGAGCCCGCTCGCGCTGCTCGTCGATATCGGCCTGCGTGCGCGCCTTCTCGGCGGCGGCCTCCTTGGCGGCGGCCGCGCGCTGCGACGCCGCCTTGTCCTGCTGGGCGCGGCCCTCACCCTCGAGACCCTCGTCGCCGGTGACGATGCCAGCAGCCTCCTTGGCCTTGCCCTTGACGTCCTCCACGACGCCTTCGATACCTTCGCGAGGCCCGCTGCGGTGTTCGGACATGTCCGATCTCCTCGAAATCGATTGTCGGCTGACATAGGCCGCATACCCGCCGTACCGTGCCTCAACCGGATACGGCGGCAGGTTTTGCCCGGGTCACAGCGGCTATGCCCGGAGCATGACACCACTGTGGTTGACCGACGTATCGACACCGGCCCGGCTGCGGGTCACGCCGGGGCTGCGCTTCGACACCGTCGTCATCGGCGGTGGGCTCACCGGGCTGGTGACCGCGCTGCTGCTGGCGGAGAACGGCATCGAGGTCGCGGTGGTGGAGGCACGGCGCATCGGGGCGGGCACGACCGGTGCGAGCACCGCGAAAGTGAGTCTGCTGCAAGGTATTCGAGCTCAGCAGATCCGGCGGCATCGGTCCGGCGACACACTGCGCGCCTACCTGGACGCCAATCTGGCCGCGCAGCGCTGGATCGTCGACTACTGCGACACCCGCGGCGTGCCGTTCCAGCGGGCCGACGCGTTCACCTATGCCCAGTCCGAATCCGAAATCGACTCGGCCCGCGCCGAATACGAGGTGCTGCGCGCGGCAGGCGTGCCCGTCGAATTCGTCGAACGCCTCGATGTGCCGTTCCCGGCGCACGGTGCGGTGCGGCTGGCCGATCAGGTGCAGCTCGATCCGATGACCCTGCTCGCGGCCCTGGCCGCGGATATCGAGGCGCACGCCGCGCCGATCTACGAATCCAGCCCCGTGCGCTCGGTGCGCAACGGTGCCGACGGCGACTTCGTCATCGGCACCGAACATGCCGAGCTGCGCGCGGGCGCCATCGTATTGGCCACCGGCACACCGATTCTCGACCGCGGCGGCTTCTTCGCCCGGCTGGTGCCGCAGCGGTCGTATCTGACCGCGTTCCGGGTGGCCGAGCCGATTCCGCACGGCATGTACATCAGCGCGGGCGAACCGACCCGCTCACTGCGCTACACCCCGGCCGCGGACGGTGCGATCCTGCTCGTCGGCGGTAACGGTCACGTGGTGGGCCGCGCGACGAATACCGCGGAACTCATGGACGATCTCGTCGCGTGGACCCGGCGGTGGTTCCCCACCGCCGAACCCGTAACCGCCTGGTCCGCACAGGATTACGCGCCAGCCGACGAGCTGCCCTATATCGGGCCGCTGCTGCCCGGCAACGACGGCATACGCCTGGGCACCGGCTACGCGAAGTGGGGTATGACCAACGGGGTGGCGGCGGCGCTCGCGCTGGCCGGCCACAGCATCGGCAAGACACCGGAGTGGGCGGGTGCGCTGGCGAGTTGGCGCCCCGCGGAGGTCAAGGCACTGCCCGCCGTGATCTCCGCCAATGCCTCGGTGGCTCAACAGTTTTCGAAAGGCTGGCTGTGCGCGGGCCGGGCCGATGCCCAGCCGCCCGCCGAGGGCTGTGGCCGGATCGAGCGGCACCTCCCGCATCCCACCGCCGTAGCCACGGTCGACGGGACCGCCACCGAGGTGTCCGCGGTCTGCCCACACCTGTACGGCATTGTGCGCTGGAATTCGGCCGAAAAGTCCTGGGACTGCCCGCTGCACGGCTCCCGCTTCGCCGCCGACGGCACGCTGCTGGAGGGTCCGGCGACGCGATCGCTGCCGCAGGTCTGCCCGCCCATACCGGTTCTCGAACATCGCTGATCAACCCGTCATCAGCAGGCCGGTGACAGCGGCGGCGCCGAACAGCAGCCAGGCCGCGTAGTCACCGAGGTGTCCGCTGTGCGCCCGGTGCAGCGCGCCGATCACCGCCGAAAGGCGAGCCGGTGTGTCGGGCAACAGTTTTCGCCCGTAGAGCGCGAGCGCCGCCACCAGGACCGCGAGCACGGTCGACAGTCCGCCGAGCAGGACTCCCCCGGTGCTCCATTCGATATGCGTTCCGGCCGCCGTGGCGGGTGTCGTCCCGAGCAGCGCCGCGGCGCGGTAGCCGGTCGGCTCGGTGAACTCCGTTGCGGCGGAGCCGATCGCCGTGGTGAGCGCGGACGGAAACCCGAGCGCGAGCGCGACGAGCAGCAGCGCGCAGATCGAGGCGAACATGGTGGCCGGGACCCGGCCGCGCGGGGTCTCGGTGTCGGGGTGTTCGTGCGCACCGGTCGTCTCATCGGCCGCCGACTGCGCGGAAGGCTTTGCGCCGGAACCGAAGTAGATCCGCAGCCCGGCCCGGAGCACCGCGCCGCCAGTGAGCGCGGAGACCAGGACGACCAGCGCGATCGACCACATCGAGCCCGCCGACTCCTCCAGCAGCGCCTTGCCGAGCCCGGCCCCGGAGATCGGCAACCCGGCCAGCAGCAGCGCGGCGAGTACGAACAGCGCGCCGAGCACGCGATGCCGGGAGCCGCGATGGTACAACCGGTGCTCGTCGAGGGAGCTGTAGTGCGACAACAGGATTCCGGCCAGCAGGAACAGCGCGCCCTTCACCGCCGCGTGCCCGGCGAGGTACAGCGTCGCGGACGCGACGCCCGCGGCGGACAACGAGCCGACGCCGAGCAGGAACAACCCGATGTGCGCGATGGTGGAATACGCGAGCAACCGCTTGATATGCCGCTGTAGCAGACACATCACCGTGCCGAGCAGTGCCGTCGCCACCGCGAGCACCATGATCATCCGGTGCACGCCGGGCCGCGGCAGCACCACATCGAAGGCGCTCCAATAGATCCGGGCCAGCCCGTAGACGCCGAGCGGGGCCATCACCCCGGAGAAGAGCACGCACACCGGCGCGGGCGCGACGGCGTGCGCGTCGGCCAGCCAGAAATGGAACGGCGCCGCGGCGGCCTTCACCAGCCAGCCGGTGGCGATCAATCCGAAGGCGATGAGCGCGAGTAGATCCCGGTGTTGCCCGGCGAGCGCGACACCCAGCTGCGGCAGGCCCAGCTGTCCGGTATGCGCGTAGAGCAGCCCGATCCCGAACAGGCACAGGTACGCGCCGAGCGAGTTGATGACGCCGAAATTCAGCCCGCCCTGCACGGATTCGGGATCCTCGACCTCCATGCCGGTGAGCGCGTACGCGGCGACGCTCATCAACTCGAAGAAGACGAACATGTCGAAAAGGTCGCCGGTGAGCGCGAATCCGGTCATGCCCGCGGTGAACAGCAGCACCAGTGCCGGATAGTGGGCGCGCAGGTTGTCGAAGTAGTGCCAGCCGAACAGCAGCGCGACGGTGGTGAGCCCGGTGATGAGCAGGACGAGTACCGCGCTGAGCCGGTCGGCCACCAGCACGATGCCGACGGTCGCACCCGGGGCGGGCCGCCAACCGCCGGCCCAGGTGACCACCGCACCGCCGCCGGTGGCGCGCACCAGCAGCACGGCCAGCGCCGTGACGGCCACCGCGGCCGCGAGCGCGATGCTGTCGATCGCCGCGCGGGGCAGCAGCCTGCCGAGCGCCAGCAGTGCGCACGCACCACCGATCGGCAGGGTAATGATCAGCGGCGCAAGCGAATCCGCTGACATCAGCCGCGCAGCGCGTGCAGTTCGTCCGGCACGACGGTGCCGTGCCGCTTGGCAGTCTGGATCACCAGCGCCAGCAGCAGCGCGGTCACCGTCGCCGAGACGACGATGTCGGTGAGCGCCATCGCCTGTACCACCGGATCCACCACGGGCGAGCCGGGCGGGTTCGCGGAGCCGAAAATCGGTGCGGTGGCGCCGCGTTGGTAGCCGATGGCCAGCAGCAGCACATAGGTGCTCGACTGCGCGATCGAGACGCAGACCACGGTGTGCACCAGGTGCCTGCTGCGCACCACGCCGAGGATGCCGAAAAGCAACAGCCAGACCGCGACGACGTATGGGAAGACGGTCATCGCGATTCCCCTGTCGCCGAAAGGTATTGGCGGAAGAACTGGGCCAGCAGCACGATCATGCCGCTGCCCACCGCGAGCCCGACCGCGATGCTGAAGACCGGCACGGTGCCCGCCGAAGCGAGCTGACCCGTCGAGCCCAGCGGCAGGACGTTGGCCAGGAATCCGGCCCCGCTCAGCACACCGGCGATCCCGAGCAGCACCACCGCGCCCATACCCCCGGATTCGCCGAATTCGTACCACGGCAGCGGTCGCATCCGCCGCAGGGCGGGGTAGTCGCCCGCCACGTACAGCAGATGAATTCCGGTGGCGAGTACAACACCGCCCTGGAATCCGCCGCCGGGTGTCAGATGCCCGTGCACCACGACATCCGCGCCGACCAGCAGGGTCACCGGCAGCAGCAGGTATCCGGACAGCTTGGTCGCCGCCAGCAGCCGCGGCTTTTCCGTCGCGCGGCTCACCTCTTCGCTTTCATCGCGATCCAGCCGCAGCAGCGTGGCGGCGCCGACCACCGCGGCGACGAGTATGGCCTCCTCGCCGACCGTGTCGAAGCCGCGCTGATCGAAATTGATGGAGGACACCACATTCGGTGCATGCTGCCGCTGCGCGACCGCGACGGTGGCGTCCCGGTAGGGGTGTTCCCGCGCACCGAATTCGGGCAGCCGGACCACCGCGAGCCCGAGCAGCACCGCGATACCCGCCGCCCCGGCGAGGAATACGATCAACCGCACCGACCACCTCATGGCCGCTGCCATTTCCGGATGGCGCGCACGGTGAGCAGCACCATGAGCGGCACGATGGCGGTGCCGACCGCGATCTGCGAGAGCGCGACATCGGGCGCGCCGAGCAGGACGAACGCGGGGGCCAGCAGCGCACCGTACACCGCGAGCGAAACCGCCTGCCGCTGTGGACGATCCGTGAAGACGATCACCGTCCCGGCGACGGCGACCAGCAGCAGCGCCAGCACGATGAGTACGCTCACGACTGCGCCTCGCTGACGCTCGGCTCCGTCGCGAGCGAGGCTGCTGTGCCTATGGTTCGCTCGCTACGCTCGCTCACGACTGCGCCTCGCCGACGCCTGTCCGCGCTGAAACACGCTCCGCGGTGTGCGCATTACGCTTGCCGATCGCCGCGGCGAGCACCGGATTGGTCACGGCCAGCAGCAGCACGATCGCCGCCACCGTCGCCGCGGTGAGACCCGGTCCGTACCAGAGCAATACGGCCAGCGCGAGCAGCGGACCGGTCACCGAGGTGACAATGCTCGGATAGTGCAGCCGGGCGTATACGCCGCGCGGGCGCAGTGCGGCCAGCGACGCCGCGACGGCGAGCAGCGCACCGACCGCGAGCAGCGCACCGGCTATTGCGTCAGTCATCGGATTCTCCTGCGAGCCTGGTGAATACGAGGGTGCCCGCGAAGCCGAGCAGCACGAGCACCAGTGGGACGATCAGGTAGTCGGGCCTGCCGACCCCGAGGCTCGCGGTCACCAGCACGATCACCACCACCGAACTCACCAGCTGTAGGCCGACCAGCCGATGTTCGGCCGGGCCGCGCGCCGAGAGCGCGAGTCCGGGCGGCAGTGCGCCCGCGAGCAGTGCGCCGGTGACGAGCAACCAGACCGGCATCAGTCCGCCTCCGCTCGGCGCAGCGAACGCGCCAAACGCGTCTCGGGCAGTGGAAATGCGTGTGCCACAAGCTTTTTCCCATCCTCCACGGAATCGACGACGATGGTTCCCGGCGTCGCCGAGAACAGCATGGTCGCCGCGGCCTCCCGGCCCGACCGGCGCGCACCTGAATCCGTTTCCGCCAGGGGTATTTCGGTGCGCTCACCGAATTCCCGCCCGGTGCGCACCGCCAGGCGCAGCGCACCGGCGCTGTCCGCGGCGACCGCCGCCACCAGCGCGGGCAGCAGCCGCGGCAACTCCGGGGGCGGGCGCCAACTCCCGCGTACCGCGAGCCGCGCCCGCTGCGCGACCAATGCGCACGGCACCCCGAATACGCAGGCGGCCAACAGCTCCTGCACCGTGAACACCGTGACGGTGGCCAGCCAGATGAGCACGCAGACCACCCACCACGCCCCCGCCTCCACCGCGCTTGCGATGCGGCTCATTCACCCTGCGACTGCCGCCAGTCGCGCACGGCGTCGCGCGCCCGGTCGAACAGTGCGAGTGGCGGTCCCACAACGAGATTCGCCATCCTCGATTCGCCCGCGTGCGGATGCGGACGGGTCGGGGCCACCGCCTCGGCGGCCCGCAGCGATCCGGCCATCCGCTCCAATTGCGTCGCCGAGTACTGCTTGCGCAGCAGCGTGAACTCCTCCCGCTCCTCATGCGCGGCGTGCCTGTCCACCGCATCGGCGAATTCGGCCAGCCTGGCGTCGAATTCGGGATGGTCGACGCCGAGGTCGTACAGTTCGGAGAGCGCGCGCTTGGCTTCGCTCTCCTCCTCCAGCCGCGGCTGCACCACCTCTTCGGCGCCGAATACGGCGCGCTTGGCCACCGGATGCACCACGCCCTCCTCGGCGCTCTCGTGCACCGCGAGCAGCCGCACCAGCTCGCTGAACAGCTCCTGTTTGTCCTCGTGCCCGCTGCGCAGCCGGCGCAGCAGCGTGCGGATCTCCTCGTGCTGCGCGGTCAGCAGATCGACCACGTCTTGTTCGGGTTTGGTTGCCATTGTCTGCTCCGCATCGGTCGATTCCGAGCGGGTGCCCGGAATGAGCTCCTGTGCCTTGGTTTTCGCGCCCTGGGTGATCAGATGCCAGGCGTTGGGGTCGCCGCGCAGTACGGCCTCGGCCATATCCCGCATCTGCTCCCAAGTAGCGTGCGGCGGGATCGGCGGGACCTCCGGATCGGTGCGGACATCGATCAGCGCGGGCCCGTCGGCGTGCAGCGCACCGTCCCAGGCCGCGCCGAGATCGGCCGGATTGTCCACCGCGAACGCCGCGAATCCGGCGCTGCGCGCGAAATCGGCGTAGGAGAAGTCCGGAAGCGTCTGGGATTCCTCGAATTTCGGCGCGCCGCCCATCGCACGCAGCTCCCAGGTGACCTGGTTGAGGTCGTTGTTGTGGAAGACGCACACGATCAGGCGCGGATCGGCCCACTGCCGGTGATACCGCGCGATGGTGAGCATTTCGGCCATGCCGTTCATCTGCATCGAGCCGTCGCCGACCAGCGCGATGGCCGGACGGCCCGGTTCGGCGAATTTCGCGCCGATCGCGTACGGCACGCCCGGGCCCATGGTGGCCAGGGTGCCCGACAGCGACCCGCGCATCTGCCCGCGCATCCGCAGACAGCGGGCGTACCAGTTGGTCGACGAACCGGAATCCGCTGTCACGATTGCGTTTTCGGGTATGCGCTGGGACAGCTCCCAGATCACCCGCATCGGGTTCACCGGCTTCGCGTCCAGCATGGATTGCCGCTCGACGGTCTGCCACCAGCGGGCGACATTGTCCTCGATGGTGGCCCGCCACGACCGGTGCTGCTTGCGTTCCAGCAACGGAATCAGTTCGGCCAGCGTCGCTTTCGCATCACCGATCAGGTTGACCTCGGTCGGGTAACGCATCCCGATCATGGTGGGGTCGATATCGATCTGGATCGCCCTGGCCTGCCCGGGCTCCGGAAGGAATTGCGAATAGGGGAAATTCGATCCGACGATGAGCAACGTGTCGCAGTCGCGCATCATTTCGTAGCTGGGTCTGCTGCCGAGCAGGCCGATCGGGCCGGTCACGAACGGCAGATCGTCGGACAATACGTCCTTGCCCAGCAAGGCTTTCGCGACACCGGCCCCGGTGAGCTCGGCCACCTCGGTGACCTCCCCGGCGGCGCCGCGCGCACCCTGGCCGACCAGGATCGCCACCCGCGAACCCGCCTGCAGGATATCCGCGGCGCGCATGATCTCGTCCGGCTCCGGGCGGGCCCTGGTCACCGGGGTCGCGGGCGGGCTGGACGGCACCTCCTTGAACGCGTGCCCCGGCGGGGTGTACTTCTCCTCCTGCAGATCCGAGGGAATGATCACCGCGGTGGGCGCGCGCCGGGCCAGCGCGGTGCGGATGGCCCGATCGAGCGCATTGGGCAGCTGACTCGATACGTTGACCTCGACGAGGTAATCGGAGGCCACATCCTTGTACAGGGTTTGCAGATCCACTTCCTGCTGGTAGCTGCCGCCCATGGCGCTGCGCGCCGTCTGCCCGACGATCGCGACCACCGGCACATGATCGAGTTTCGCGTCGTACAGCCCGTTCAGCAGATGGATCGCCCCCGGGCCCGAGGTGGCCGTGCACACGCCGACCCGGCCGCTGAATTTCGCGTAGCCGGTAGCCTGGAATGCCGCCATCTCCTCGTGCCTGGCCTGGATGAAGGCGGGCTCGTTGTCCGCGCGGCCGAAGGCGGCGATGAGCCCGTTGATCCCGTCGCCCGGGTAGCCGAATACGTACTCGACGCCCCACTCCCGCAGCCGCTGCACGACGTAGTCACCAACCTGTTGCGTCATCGTCTCTCCTGTCGTGTCTGGCGGTGGCTGACGCGGCGCGAGTACCCGGAGTGGCCGAACCCAATCAGATGCCGGGTGTGCCGCCGAAACAGCCGGGTATCCGCGCTCCGACGCATCGAACGGACGGCGAAGGAGCGCTGATGGCCGCAGGATCTGGCCGCGAGAAATTTCCGATGGACGCCCTCGCGCAGGAATTGACCCGCCGGTGCGCCGGCGAGGTGCGATTCGACCCCGGATCGCGGGCGACATATTCGACCGACGCGTCGAATTATCGTGCCGTGCCGCTCGGTGTCGTGGTGCCGCACACCCCTGACGACGCGGTCGCGGCGATCGCGGTGTGCCGGGAGCACGATGTGCCGGTGCTGTCCCGCGGCGGCGGCACCAGCCTGGCCGGCCAGTGCTGCAACAACGGGGTGGTGCTCGATTGGACGAAGTACTGCCACCGGCTGATCGCCGTCGATCCGCAGGCGCGCAGCGCGATCGTGGAGCCGGGTATCGCCTTGGACGACCTCAATCGTCAACTGGCGCAATACGATCTGATGGTGGGCCCGAAGCCCGCCACCCATGTGAGCTGCACCATCGGCGGGATGATCGGCAACAACTCCTGCGGCTCCACCGCGCAGGCGTACGGCAAGATCGTGGATTCGGTGCTGCGCATGGAGGTGCTCACCTACGACGGCGTCCGCGCCTGGGTCGGCGGCCCGAAGGCGGACTGCGACAACGAATTCGCGGAACTGCGCGAGCGACTGCTGACGCTCGGCGACCGCTACGCCGACGATATCCGCGCCGCGTATCCGGATATCCCGCGCCGGGTTTCGGGCTACAACCTGGATTCGCTGCTGCCCGAACGCGGTTGCGATCTGGCCAAGCTGCTGGTGGGCAGCGAGAGCACGCTGGTGACGGTGCTGCGGGCGGAGATCCAGTTGGTGCCGCGCCCCGCCGCGATCGCCATGGCGGTGCTCGGTTTTCCGGATGTGTACGCCGCGGCCGACGCGGTGCCGCTGGTGCTCGAACATCGACCGGCGGCGCTGGAGGGGCTGGATCACCGGTTGGTCGAGTTGGAGCACAGCCGCCACCTCGCCGAAAAGGCGATCCAGCAGCTGCCCGCCGGAAAGGGTTGGCTGATGGCGCAATTCGATGGCGCCGACCAGAAAGAGGCGGACGCCAAGGCGAATGCGATGATCGACGAACTGCGCGAGCGGACCGGCGCCGAGGCGACCATGCTCGACGATCCGCGCCGCGAGGCCGAGATCTGGGCGGCGCGTGAGGCCGGGCTCGGCGCGACGGCGTTTCCGCAGGACGGCCCGGAAACCCATGAGGGCTGGGAGGATGCGGCGGTGCCGCCGGAGCGTCTAGGCGACTACCTTCGCGATTTCGAGCGTCTGCTGAAGCAGTTCGGCTACGAATCCAGTTCGCTCTACGGGCATTTCGGCCACGGCTGCGTACACACCAGAATCCCGTTCGACCTGCGCACCAGCACCGGCATCGCGCGCTACCGTGAATTCGTCACCGCCGCAGCACATCTGGTGGCCGGATACGGTGGATCGCTATCCGGCGAGCACGGCGACGGACAGTCGCGCGGCGAGCTGCTGCCGATCATGTTCGGCGATACGGTGGTCGGCGCGTTCCGGGAGTTGAAGCGCATTCTCGATCCGCGCAACCGAATGAATCCCGGCAAGATCGTCGACGCCTACCCGCTGGACAGCAGGCTGCGTCAGGGCAGCGACTACCGACCGTGGGAACCGGTGACCCACTTCGCCTTTCCGGATAACAGCCACCGTTTCAGCGAGGCCGCGGGCCGCTGCGTCGGCATCGGCAAATGCCGGGGCGCGAGCGGCGGGGTGATGTGTCCGAGCTACCGGGCCACCCGCGAGGAGGAGCACTCCACCCGCGGCCGGGCCCGGCTGTTGTTCGAAATGCTCAACGGTGAGGTGATCACCGACGGCTGGCGGTCCACCGAGGTGCGCGACGCGCTGGATCTGTGCCTGTCCTGCAAGGGATGTCGCAGCGACTGCCCGGTCGATGTCGACATGGCGACCTATAAGGCCGAATTCCTGTCCCACCACTACCGGCACCGACCGCGCCCGCTGGCGCACTACTCGATGGGGTGGATCCCACTGTGGGCCCGGCTGGCGACGGGTATGGCGCCGGTGGCCAACGCGCTGGCGCAGGGGCCGACGCGTCGGCTGCTCGCCCGCGCGGGCGGTATCGATCCGCGGCGTCAGCTGCCGCGCTTCGCGAACCGGCGCTTCACCCGGACATTCGACGGCCCAACGGGTTCCGGTGCACGCGGCAAGGTGCTGCTGTGGCCCGACACCTTCACCAACAATTTCGAACCCGGCATCGCCGATGCGGCGGTGACCGTATTGCGTGCGGCCGGATTCGATATCGAAATCCCGGCCCGCACCGTGTGCTGCGGGCTCACCTGGATATCCACCGGACAGTTGCCGACCGCGAAACGCGTACTGCGCCGGACACTTCGGCAGCTGGCACCGCAGCTGCGCGCCGGAACGCCGGTGGTGGTGCTCGAACCCAGCTGCGCGGCCGTCTTCCGCGCCGATCTGCCGGAGCTGCTGCACGGTGACGAGGACGCGCACCGGCTGGCCGGGCAGACCCACACGCTGGCCGAATTGCTCGCCGAGCGGGCACCGGAGTGGAAACCGCCGTCGCGGGCGGGATCCGCACTGCTGCAACCGCATTGCCATCAGCACGCGATCCTGCACCATCAGCACGAGCAGGACCTGCTGTCCGGGATCGGAGTCGACGTCGACGTGCTCGACGCCGGATGTTGCGGCCTGGCCGGTAATTTCGGTTTCGAGCGGGGACACTACGACGTTTCGGTGGCCTGCGCGGAGGACAAGCTGCTGCCCGCCATCCGGGCGGCCGATCCCGAAACCATGGTGCTGGCCGACGGTTTCAGCTGCCGCACCCAGATCCGCCAGCTGACTCCGGGTGCGCGGCCGCGGCATACGGCCGAGGTGCTCGCGGATGCGATCGGCGGTGCGTCATGAACGACGACCTGCGCATCGGCGACGCGATCGACGTTGCGGCATACCGTTTCCCGACCCCGCAGCCGGAGGCCGACGGCACCCTCGCCTGGGATCAGACCACCGCCGTCGTCGTCACCATCGATGCGGGCGGCCGTCGCGGAACCGGCTGGACCTACAGCGGTCCCGCGACGGCCGCGGTGATCGAGACCGAACTGGTCCCGGTGCTGCGCGAGCTGTCCCCGTTCGATATCGGCCGCTGCCGGAACCTGATGTGGCGGCACTGCCGCAATATCGGCAGCACCGCGCTGGTGGCGCATGCGCTCAGCGCGGTCGATATCGCGCTATGGGATCTCAAGGCCCGCCTGCTCGGCGTCGCGCTGACCACCCTGTTCGGCGCGGTGCGGCCGGTGACGCCGGTGTACGGCTCCGGCGGCTTCATCAACCTCGACGACGATCAGCTCGGCGAACAGATCGATGGCTGGCGCGCTGCGGGCTGCCGGGCGGTGAAGATCAAGATCGGCGCCGATCCCGGCCGGGATCTCGCGCGAACGGCGTTGGCCACCAAGCTGATCGGGCCGGACACCCAGCTGATGGTCGACGCGAACGGCGCCTACTCGGTCGGGCAGGCCCGCCGGGTGGGCGCGGAACTCGACCGGCTCGGCGTCAGCTGGTTCGAGGAGCCGGTCACCAGCGACGATCCCCCCGGTCTCGCCCAGGTCCGCGCCGCCGTCCACTGCGATATCGCCGCGGGCGAATACGCATACGGCGCATACGATGCCGCCGCACTGATCGGCGCGGTCGACTGCCTACAGCTCGATGTCACCCGCTGCGGCGGCTACACCGGCTTCCTCGCCTGCGCCGCCGTAGCCGCCGCACACGGACTGGACGTCTCCGCCCACTGCGCCCCCGCCCTCAGCGCCCCCGTCACCGCCGCGATACCGAACCTGCGCCACATCGAATGGTTCATCGACCACGCCAGGTTGGAGCCGCTGCTCGCGGAAGGGGTGCCCCGGGTGGCCGCGGGCGCCATCCGCCCGCATGCCGACGACCCGGCCGACCCCTGCGGCCACGGCATGCGCATCGCGGAAACCGCAGCGCCGTACCGCCTTCCGACGCACGGGTGACGCGAGATCGCGGGGCTACGGCTGCGGGATGCTCAGGCAGGCGACTCGCGCGCCGGCCATACCCGCCTTGCCGTCGGTCGTGTCGGTCTTCTTCTCGTGCACGACGATCGAACCCGGCTCGCCATCGCGGAAGACCCAATCGACATTGGAAACCTGTGTGGCGCTGCCTGATTCATCGGTGGTGAAGTCGAGCCAGAGTTCGTTCTGCGGGTTGGCGTATCGCGCGTCCGTCGACATCTTGCCCTTGGCATTCGGATCTTCCACATTCTGATAGTGGAAGCCGGAATCGGCCGGCTTCGCACCGCACGCCTTCGTGTGCGCATGCGTACCGTAGACGCGGTTCGGCAGCAGTCCGCTGACGGTGAAAGTGGCGGTGGTGGTCTGCCCGTCGTTATCGATCTCGATCCTGGCACGGCTGCCCGCAGGAGCGAGCGTCGTATCGTATGTGACCGCGACCATCCCTTCCTGCCAGGGCTCGAAAGTCCCTTCGGAGACAACGGGATCGCAGGCATTCGCGGGTATCGCGGGACTCAAGAGAACGGCGGCAACGGCACCTAAGAAATATGGCTTGCAATTCATGCGACCAGGCTCCGCCCCAGGTAACGAACCGGTCAACGCTTCCATATGGGGATTTCCGCGCTGCCGACCAAAGCCCTGCTCGCGCGGATACAACGAGAGACGTTGCGCAAGTGGGGGCCGACGCGAGAGAGGCCTACGTGTCGGCGAGACGGGTTTGGGCGCGGCCGACCCCTGCGGCCACGGTATCCGCATCGCGGAATCCGCCGCGCCGTACCGGATGTCCAATAGGCCGCCTCAGCGGCGTCTCAACGAACCGGCTATCGATTCGACCCGCTGAGCGAGCCAAGTCTGTGGGCTGCGGCGGTGTGCTCTGGCGTCGAAATCGCCGTGTGCGCCGTAATCGGCGCCGTCCGGGCGGTCCAGGGGGTGCCAGAGGTTGTCGGCGCGGGGTTCGGCGGCGAGATCGGTTTGCTGGGAGCGGTATCCGGTGCGGGCCAGGTAGCGGTCCAGTAGGGCGGGGCGAGGCGTTGGGCCAGTACCGTGCCGACGGTGCTCGCGCCGACCCAGTACTGTTTGCGGCGGGGGTGGGTGGCGGCGAAAGCTATTGTGTCGGCAATGATTTCGGGCTGGTAGATGGGTGGTACGGGCTGTGGGCGCTTCGGCAGCCTGGACCGCACCCAGGAGAACTGGGGCGTGTTCACCGCGGGCGCTTGCACGATGGTGATGTGCACATTGCTGTGGTCGTGCAGCAGCTCCACTCGCAGCGATTCGGTGAAGCCGTTGATCGCGTGCTTGGCACCGCAGTACGCCGATTGCAGCGGAATCGCCCGCTCCCCCAACGCCGAACCGACCTGTACGATCGCGCCGCGGTCGCGCTCGCGCATGCGGGCCAGCGCGGCCATGGTGCCGTGCACCGCGCCGAGATACGTCACCTCGGTGACCCGGCGGAACTCGTCCGGCCTGATCCGCGCGAAGGGCGCGAACACCGAGACGAATGCGGCGTTCACCCACACGTCGATCGGCCCGAATTCGGCCTCCAGCTTGCCCGCCGCCGCGTCGACGGCGGCGAAATCCGATGCGTCACAGGGCAATATCAGTGCCTCACCACCGAGTGCGCGCACCTCGGTCGCGGCCGCGGCCAGACCCTTCTCGCCGCGGGCGAGCAACCCGATCCGCGCGCCGTCGGCCGCGAACCGGCGGGCGGTCGCCCGCCCGATCCCACCGCTGGCCCCGGTGATCATCACCACTGTCATATCGCTTCCTTCCCATGTATCGGACGCCCGACGGCCGGTTCCGGATCGGGCCATTCCTGTAGCGGCGCAAGGCGAATCGCGGATTCGAGCAGCAGCGCGTGCACGAAGGCCTGCGGCAGGTTGCCGCGCAGCTGCCGCTGGGCGACGTCGAACTCCTCGGCGAACAGGCCGGGTGTGCCGCAGGCCGCGCGATTGCGTTCGAAGAACCGCAGCGCCGTCACCGGCTGTCCGAGTTGTGCCGCGGCGAGCGCCATGGTGAAGCCACAGAACAGGAACGCACCCTCGACCGACTCGAGCGGCCGGTCGTCGTGCCGATACCGATAAACATGGAAATCCACGGTCAATTCGCGCCGGATCGCGCGAAAGGTGGCCATGCTGCGTGGATCATGCGGCGGCACCGCACCGCGGATCATCGGCAGCACCAGCGCCGCGTCCACACCGGGCGTATCGGGGGCGCGCTGCCACCGCCCGGTCGGGTGCACGCTGTCGAGGGAAACCTCGGCCACCAGCGAATCCGCAAGTGCGGCACAGCGACCCGCGTCGACGCCGGTGGCGGTGCAGGCGGCCACCGCGCGCAGCCCGGCCGCGCAGGTGAGCCGGGAGTGCGCCCATCGGCGTTCCTCGATCTCCCAGATGCCCGCATCGGGCCGATTCCGATGTTCCGCGATGGCCGAGATCGCCGCACCGATCGCGCGGCGGTGTTCCTCGGTGAGCCGATCGTGGCGGCCCGCGGCGGCGAACAGCAGCAGCGCCTCGCCGAAGATGTCGAGCTGGAATTGGTCGCGCACCTGATTCCCGACGACGGTGAATCCGCCCGGATAGCCGGGTAGGTCGAGTTCCCTTGCGCGAGGGACAATTTCACCGGACATCGTGTACGCGGGCGCCAGCTTCGGCCCGTCGGTGAGCAGCCGCGCCGCGGTGAATTGCACCGCATCGTCCAGCAGCGGATGCGGGCCGTGCGCGGCGGCCGCCTGCCCCGCGAAACATTGGTCCCGGATCCAGACGTAGCGGTAGTCGTAGTTCTCGCCCTGATCGGCCCGTTCGGGCAGGCTCGTGGTGGCGGCGGCGACCATCCCGCCGCTGCGCCCGGTCATCCCGCGCAGTACCGCGTACGCCTGCATGGCATCGCGCGGCGCGGCCGCATCCGCTAGGTCGGGCACTTCCCGGTGCCATGCGGATTCTGTTGCCGCCCAGAGGTGTTCAGGGTCCGGCGGTTCGTCCGGCAGTTCGGTGTCGGCCAGTTCGAGTACCAGGTCGTGCCGCTCGCCCGCGGCGATCCGCAGGTGATCGGTCCAGCACCGATCACCTGGTGGGCCGGACAGTCGCGCCGATCCCGCACCGGTCCAACGCAATCGGATCGGCCCGAGCCGGGCGCGCCAGCCGCGCTGGACACGGTGCGCCGAGCGCAGCTTCGCCGTACCGAAATCGGCTGCGGGACGCAGTAATACGTCCACCTCGGCGTCCTCGTGCAGCGCGATGATCCGGCGCAGCAGCACCGCCCGCCGCGGATCGCCGGGAAAGGCCAGCGCCTCACGGCATTCGATCAATGCGGATCCGGCCACCCAGTGTGAATGCCAGATGAGGCTGCCGGTCTCGTAATAACCGCCCCACACCGACCGGCGCGCCGGTGTCACCGTGTACATCCCGCGTCCGCCCAGCAACGTCGCGAAAACGGCGTCGCCGTCCCAGCCGGGCAGGCACAGCCACGAGATATCGCCGCGCGGGCCGACCAGCGCACCGCGCTGCCCGTCGGCCAGCAGCGCGTACTCTCGCAGCACATGCGGTTCGCTCGCCGAATCCGGTATCACGATCGCCGAATACCACCATCGGCGCGGGGTAACCGCCGGGCATGGTGAGCTTCGGATACTTTCTAGCCAGCGAACAATTCGGACCGAAAGAACTCGTCGACCAGGCCCGACGCGCCGAACGCGCCGGGTTCGAGCGGCTGTGGATCTCCGACCATTTCCACCCGTGGACCGACGCGCAGGGTCACAGTCCCTTCGTGTGGGGCACCATCGGCGCGCTCTCCCAGGCCACCGCGCTGCCGGTGACCACTGCCGTCACCTGCCCCACCGTGCGCATCCATCCCGCGGTCATCGCGCAGGCCGCCGCCACCGCGGCGGTTCAGCTCGACGGCGGGTTCGTACTCGGCGTCGGCAGCGGTGAGGCGCTGAACGAGCACATTTTCGGCGATCGATGGCCCGCGCCCGCGGTGCGCTTGGAAATGCTGGAGGAGGCGGTACAGCTGATCCGCAGGATGCACCGCGGCGGCACGGTGAATCACCGGGGCAAGCACTACGAGGTGCAGGACGCGCGCATCTATACCCTGCCGGACCAGCCGGTGCCGATCTACCTGTCCGGATTCGGCCCGCAGGCAACACAATTGGCGGCCCGGATCGGCGACGGGTTCTGCACCGTTGTGCCGGACGCGGATCTGGTGGAGACCTTCCGCGCCGCGGGCGGCGGCGACAAACCGGTGCAGGCGGGCACCAAACTCAGCTGGTCGCGGGACGAGGAATCCGGCCTCGACGCGGCGCACCAGCTGTGGGCCACCGACCTGCTGCCCGGCCAGCTCAACCAAACCCTGCCGCGCCCAAGGGATTTCGAGGACGCGATGAGTCTGGTGGACCGCGAGACGGTGCGCACGAATATCGCGAGCGGACCCGATCCGGAACGGCATATCCGCCAGCTCCGGCAGTACCTCGACGCCGGAGTCGACGAACTCTACGTCCAGCAGATCGGGCCCGATCTCGACGGCTTCTTCACCGCGTGGGAGAAGGAGATCATGCCCGCGCTGCAGTGAATCGGTCAGGCGGGCACCGCCGCGGTCGCGCGCTGCCAAACCCGGTGCTGGGCAAGCACAGCCGCGAACTCACGGATGAAGTCCTCCGGAATCCCGCTGCCCGCGACCGGCGTGGTGATCACCCCGTTGGCGACACCGACGTCGCCATCGGTCGATCCGTCCGGCACGACGCCCGCGAGCCGCAGCACCGTGACCCCGCCGCCGAAACCGCCTACCGGCTTGCCGTGTTTGAACGCGCCGAGCACGAAATGCACCGCGGTACCGGCACTCGCGAGAATGTCGGCGGCCTGCGGCCCGCCCGCGACGATCACCCCGTCGTACAGCACCGACGCCATGGTCGGCAAAGCCCGGTCCACCTTCAGGGTTTCACCGTTGTCCCCGTCGCCGCGCAGCGTACCGCCGTGTGGCGCAAGGATTTCGGTGACCGCGCCGTGCTCGGTGAGCCAGGCCCGCACCCGGCGCACTCCGGCGGCGTCCACCCCGTCGGCGGCCAGAATGGCGACCTTCCTGGTGGCGATCGTGTCGGCCACCTTGTTCATGGCCAGCTGGGACAGCGCGGGCGACACCACGGCGTCCTCGGTGCCCGGCACCGGCGGCGGCGCTGGCAAACCGAGCTCACCGGCGACGCGCACCGCCAGATCAGCATCGATGAACGCCAGATGTTCGACGATGCGCAGCCTGATCGCCTCCCGCTCCACCTTCCCGAGTTCGAAGGCGAAGGCCGCGACGATATGGTCGGCCTCCGGCGCCGACATGCTGCGCCAGAACATCCGCGGCTGCCGGTAGTACTCGCGAAAACTGCTGGCGCGCTGACGGATAGCGGCCCCGGTCACCGGTTCGGCGTAATGGCTGAACATGCCGGCGTCGGCGAGCGCCGGGCATCCGCCGCCGATGGTGTTCTTCGTGTACGCGGCCTCCCCGCGCGGAATGGCGTGCTGGCCGTAGCCGTCCTGCTGGTGGTTGCGCACGTCGGCGATCGGCCGGTTGATCGGCAGCTGCGCGAAATTCGGCCCGCCCAAACGGATCAGCTGGGTATCCAGGTAGGAGAAGTTGCGCAGCTGTAGCAGCGGATCATCGGTGAAGTCGATCCCCGGCACCAGATTCGCCGTGTGGAAGGCCACCTGCTCGGTCTCGGCGAAGAAATTGTCCGGGTTGCGGTCGAGCACCATCGAGCCCACCGGTTGCACCGGAACTTGTTCCTCCGGAATGATTTTCGTCGGATCGAGCAGATCGAAGTCGAAGGCGTACTCGCGTTCGTCGGAGACCAGCTGCACGCCGAGCTCCCACTCCGGATACTGTCCGGCCTCGATGCAGTCCCACAGGTCACGCCGGTTGAAATCCGGGTCGTAGCCCGCGATCTGCTGACATTCGTCCCACAGCAGCGAGTGCACGCCGAGTTTCGGCTTCCAGTGGAATTTCACGAAGGTCCCTCGGCCCTCACCGTTCACCAGCCGGAAGGTGTGCACGCCGAAGCCCTGCATCATCCGGTAGCTGCGTGGCAGCGCCCGGTCCGACATCAGCCACATGATGGCGTGCAACGTCTCCGGCTGCTGCGCGACGAAATCCCACAGCGTGTCGTGCGCGGACTGGGCCTGCGGAATCTCGTTGTGCGGCTCGGGTTTCACCGCGTGCACGAAATCGGGGAATTTGATGCCGTCCTGGATGAAGAACACCGGGAAGTTGTTGCCGACCAGATCGTAATTGCCCTGTGCGGTATAGAACTTCGTGGCGAACCCGCGCACGTCGCGCACCGTGTCGGCCGAGCCGCGAGATCCGGCGACGGTCGAGAAGCGCACGAACACCGGCGTTTCCACACTCGGATCGATGAGGAAGCGGGCCGAGGTGAATTCGGCGAGCCAGCCGTTGTAGGGCCGGAAGTGCCCGTAGGCGCCTGCCCCTCTGGCGTGCACCACCCGCTCCGGAATGCGCTCGTGGTCGAAGTGAGTGACCTTTTCCCTGGCGTGGAAATCCGCGAGCAGGGTCGGCCCGCGCTCACCGACCTTCACCGCGTCGTCGGTGCTGTCCACCCGGACGCCCTGCTGGGTGGTCAGGTATCCGGTCTCCCGGTCGACGCGGTAGTTGTCGAGCTGTCGCTGTTTCTCGTTCTGGGCGCCATCGCCCCGATCCTTCGCGGCTCCGTCCATACCGTTCACTCCTCGGTCTTCCTGCGCCAATCGCGCACCGCGTCGCGCACCCGGTCGAACAGCGCCAGCGGCGGGCCCGCGATGATATTGGCGATCGCGGATTCACCCGCGTGCGGATGCGGCCGGGTCGGCGCGACGGCCTCGGCCACCCGCACCGCATCGCTCAGCTTCTTGCGTTCGTCGGCGGAGGTCTGCTGGGCCAGCTGACCGAACTCCTCCTTCTCCTCCATTTCGGCGTGCTCGACCACCGAATTCGCGAATGTCCGGAATTTGGTGTCGAATCCCTCGTGCAGCACACCCATGTCGTACAGCTCGGACAGCACGTGTTTGGCCTCGTTCTCCTCGTGCAGCCTGCTGTCGACGACGCTGTCGCTGACCGAAGCGCGCCGCGACGCCGGATGCACGACCTCCTCCTCGGCGGTCTCGTGGATGGCGAGCATTCGAACCAGATCCTCGAACGCCTCACGCTTGGCCTCACCATGCGTGGTCTCCACCCGCTCGATGAGCCCCTTGATCTGTTCATGCTGCGCGAGCAACAGCGTGACCACGTCTTCTCGCTGCTCTGTGGTCATGTCGGAACTCCTCCCTCGGTGACCGGAACCCCTGCGGTTCCACAGGTCGCGCGTACCCGTGCGCCGGTGCCTCACACCTGACCCGGTCAGGTGTTCAACGCGGTGTCCGGCGCCAGCGCCACGGCATGATCAGCCAGACGGCCGCGAACAGCACGGCCGCCACCGCACCGGCGACCACCGCGGCCACCGGCCCCAGCACGGTGTGGAAAACGAGCAGGATCACCCCCGTCATCGCGACGCCGAGCAGGCCGAGCCCGGTCATCGCGCAGCGGTGCGCCGTGCTCACCACATGGCCTAATCGATGGCGGCGAAACAGAATTCGATGCCAGGACACCGGCGCGACGATGAACACCGTCGCCCCGATCGATGCGCCGACGGTCACCAGATACACCAGGCGCAGCGGATGCGACAGCACCGCGAATCCGGTCTGGAACGGCAGCACCAGCAGGAAGCCGGTCAGGAACTGCACGCCGGTCTCCACCACGCGCAGCTCCTGAATGAGACTGCCCCAATTGCGGTCCAGCCGTTCGGTATCCGTCTCGTGGCGTTCGTCGACCGTCACCGCTTGCCCGGCCTGCTGTGCGCCGTCTCCTGTCGGTTGCGCCGCTCGATCGCCGAAATCAGTTCGTCCTTGGTCATTTTCGAGCGGCCGGTGATGTCGAGCCGCTTCGCCACGTCGAGCAGATGTCGCTTGGACGCGTTGGCATCGACGCCTTCGGCGCTCTCCCCCTTGGGATTCGGGCCACCGCTTTCCGCGCGCTCGTCCGACGGTCCGCGCCTCCCCTTGGGTTCCCAGTGATCGCCGACCTTCTCGTAACCGTGCTTCAACGCGTTGAAGGCGACCCGGTGCGCCCGCTCCTCGCTGCCGTAGTGATCCAGTGCGGAATCGTGCACCTCGGCGAACATGCGCTGCGCCTTCTCCTCCGAGCGCTGGATGGTGCTCGGCAACTCCGACTTCTTCGGTTCTCCGGTCCTGGTCGTCTTCGGCATTTCGCACCGCCTCCTTTCGGCACCAGATGCTCCGGTACTGCCGCGCGTACCCGCTGCACCGCCGATTAATCGGGATCGATCCGGGTATCACGCGCACATGATCCCGTCCATCGATCGACTACTGCACGCGCTCACCCGCGCGGCAAATGCGCTGACGGACGCGGAGATCCGCTTCGCGGTGGCCGGCGGCTGCGCGGCGTACGCGCGCGGCGGCCCCGCCTCCGAACACGATGTCGATTTGTTCATAAAACCCGACGACGTCGGGCGGGCCCGCAGTGCGCTGGCCCGGTCCGGCCTGCGGGTCGCCGACGCCGCCGAGGATTGGCTGACCAAGGCATACGACGGCGAGACCCTGATCGATGTGATCTACCGACCCAACCAGCGCGAGGTGACCGACGAAATGCTCGACCGTGCCGAGGTGATGCGGGTCGGCGCCACAGTGGCGCCGGTCGTCAGCGCCACCGATCTGATGATCGATAAACTGCTCGTCTTCGACGCGCACCGGCTGGACCTGAGCCCGCTGCTGCGCATCGCGCGCGATGTGCGCGAACAGGTCGACTGGTCCGAGGTGCGCCGCCAGACCGGCGAATCACCTTATGCCAGAGCCTTTCTCGGCCTACTGGAAGATCTCGACGTGATCGCGCGGGTGTCGTGATGGACCGCCCGCAGTATCTGGTCGCACATCTGCGCCGCGCACTCGCCGAGGATCCGCGCACCGCCGAACTCGGTGTGCAGGTGACCATCCGTGGCGATGTCGTGGTCCTCGGCGGCGACGTCACCAGCGACGACCGCAGAGAACAAATGGAAACCGTTGTGCGCGAGCTGCTTCCGCAGGCACGCATCCACAACGACGTGCATGTCACGCCGCCGGTGCCGCCCGGCGACGTCGAGGAGTTGCCATGCGAATAGCCGCCGTCGGCGATGTGCACCTGGGTGCGCAATCGCACGGACAATTCCGTCCCGCCCTGCGCGACCTGCGCGAGCGAGCCGACGCGCTGCTGCTGGCCGGTGATCTCACCCGCTGCGGCACCGTCGACGAGGCACGGGTGGTGGCAACGGAATTCGCCGATCTCGGGGTGCCGGTGGTTGCCGTGCTCGGCAACCACGACCACCACGCCGACGTACCGGACGAAATCGCCGCACTGCTCACCGACCACGGCATCACCGTGCTGGAGGGTACGGCCGTCACCATTCCGGTGAACGGCCGCACCTTGGGCATCGCCGGCACCAAGGGATTCGGCGGCGGTTTCGCCGGTAAGTGCGCGAGCGTTTTCGGCGAACGGGTGATGCGCGAATTCGCCTCGCACACCGTCGATCTGGCCGATTCCCTGCGTACCGCGCTGGCGACGCTGGATACCGACGTCAAGGTGGTGCTCACCCACTACTCCCCGATCAGCGATACGTTGCACGGCGAACCACGGGAGATCTACCCGTTCCTCGGCTCATATCTGCTCGGCGAGGTGGTCGACGAGGGCGGCGCGGACCTGGCGGTGCACGGGCACGCGCACGCGGGCGCCGAACGCGGGACGACGCCGGGCGGCATTCGCGTTCGCAATGTCGCCCAGCCCGTCATTCGCGCGGCATACGCCGTCTACGACCTGAATCCCGCGCTGGCCCAGGTCGATTAGCCGTTCTTGGAGATGTCCTCGACCAGGCCGCCGGTATCGGTGTTGCCCAGCGCGTTGGCCACATCGGCCTGCGCCACGATGCCGACCAGCTGGTTGCCGTCCAGCACCGGCACCCGGCGCACCTGATGCTGCTTCATCGTGGACAGCACCTGGCCGGCGTCATCGTCCACCTGCACGGTGACCGGGGTGCCCTCGGCCAGTTCGCTGGCGTGCACACCGGTCGGATCTTTGCGCTCCGCAATGACTTTCACGACGATGTCGCGATCGGTGAGCATGCCCTTGAGCCGGTTGTCCTCGCCGCAGATCGGCAGCGCACCCACATTCAGGTCACGCATCAGCCGGGCCGCGTCCACCACGGAATCGCTGGACCGAACGCACTTCACGCCCTCGGTCATCAGGTCGCGTGCGGTTGTCATCGGATACCTCCTCGCCATTTTCGTCCGACAGCTTCCGGCATCGCGTTACCCGCAACGACCTGGGCTACACACGGACGCGCCGCTGATTGGATCGGCCCGCACCGGGTATCCGCTACCACGGCAGATCCGCTCGACCCGAGAGGACGCAACCATGTTTCCCGGACCTGTTCAACCAACCGACCCCCTCGGCCATCACACCGACCCGCTGGCCTCCTCGGAGCCCGTCTCGCCGGAGCCCCTCTCATCGGATCCGGCCGCCAGGAGACGGCCGCGCGCCGAATTCCCGGATCGCTTCAGGACGAACCGCAATCGCGCGGGCGAGCTGATCGAGGACGGCCGGAATTGGCCGGGCATCATCCTGATCTTCCTCGGCGTCGTGGCCGCCGCGCTCACACTCACCGCGGCGGGCTACGGATTCGCGGGCTGGGCCGTGATCGCGGCCATCGTCGCCGCGGTGTGCCTGATCGGCGGCGCCGCGATCGTGCTCGCCGAACACCGAAGGGTCAAGGCCAAATCGGGCGACCTGCCCGATCCCGGCGGGCACTGATGTCCCCCGTTCGCGGCGCCGCCGCGCTCGGCGCGCTGGCCCTGCTCGCCGCGCTCACCGGCTGCGGTAGCGGCGACAACTCGAATCCGCTGCCCGCCACCCCGACGACGCATCCGGATTTCAGCATCACCTTCAGCTCGCCGTCGGCCACCAAGGACCGGATCAACCTGGATCAGGTGACGCCGGAGGCGGAGAAGCAGCTCTGCGACATGATCGGTCCGGAGACGGGTAACTGGCGCAACCAGGAACCCGGCGTGGGCAAGGTGAGTTTCAATGTCACCGTGCACGATTGGGCGGCACGCAACGGCGGCCTGAACGATCTGGTGATCAAGGACCGCACCGTCGTCGACCGCATCACCGACCAGATGTGTCCGGATATCCGGCGGCAGGCGCTCAGCGCGCTACAGGTCGGCGAACTCGCCGACGCTCTGGCCGGATTCGGCCGCTGACAGGAGTATTCCCATGCGCGACAATGCCTTTCGCATTACAACGGCGTCACTGGGTCTGACCGCCGCACTGCTGCTCGGCGCCTGCGGCACGGCCGAGAAGGCCGTCAATCCGGGCGGCGACACCAAATGCAGCGATTATGTGAACCAGGACACCGGCAAGAAGCGGGTGACCGTGACGAAATTCCTGGAACAGCAGCGAAACGGCCGCGCGCCGACCGATCAGGAAATCGATACCGCGACCACCACCGTGGATCTCATGTGCCAGGCGCAGCGCAATCCCGACACGCCGATAAAGAACGCCGACCTCACCGGGGTCTTCGTACCGAAATAACATACTGAAATGGGGCGCCCGACAACGTTGTCGGGCGCCCCATTTCTATCTCCCGGGTGATACCGCCGGATTACTGCCGGCGGTCCTGGTAGCCGCGCTGCTTGGCCTCGTCCAAGCCGGCCTCGGCGCGCTCACGCTCCGCCTGGGCCTCCTTCTTCGCCGCCTCGCGCTGGCTGGAAGCCTTGTCCTGCTGCGCTTTTCCCTCTTGGCGCAGCTGCTCGTTGCCGAAGACGGTGCCGGCGGCCTCCTTGGCCTTGCCTTTCACGTCCTCGACGACGCCCTCGACGCCTTCGCGGGGGCCGCTCTTGTGTTCGGACACGATATTTACCTCCGAAATATCGGCGCTTGTGTTTCGGACATACTCGACGTACCCGGGAAACGGCCGTCGAATCAGTCGCGCAACGCCTCTTCACGCAACCAGGTGAGCGTGCGCGACAGAATCCGCGAAACATGCATCTGCGAAATACCCAATTCCTCGGCGATCTGGGATTGGGTGCGCGATTCGAAGAATCGCATGACGAGTACCCGCCGTTCCCGGTCGGGCAGTTCGGCCAGCAGCGGGCGCACCGCGTCGAACTGGTCCACCAGCTCGTAGCCGTGTTCGGGACTGCCGAGCACCTCCAGCACCGGCAGCGGCGCGTTGTCGATATCGCCGCCCGCCACCGAATCGATCGAATCCAGCTGGTAGGCGTTGCCGGCGATGAGCGCCTGAGTCACCTCTTCGATTTCAACGTCCAGTTCGGCCGCGATCTCACGCGCCTTGGGCAATCGGCCGATCCGCTGGGCCAGTGCCTCCACCGTCGGACCGATCCTGAGTTGAATTTCCTTGGTGCGCCGGGGAACCCGCACGCCCCAGGTGCTGTCGCGGAAATGCCTGCGCACCTCGCCCATGATGGTCGGCACCGCATACGACAGGAACGACGAACCGCGCTCGACGTCGAAGCGGTCGACCGCGTGCACCAGTCCCAGCCGGGCGACCTGCAGTAGATCGTCGAAAAGCTCACCGCGCCCGGCGAATCGACGCGCGATATGTTCGGCCAGCGGGAGACATCGCCCGATCAGTTGCGCGCGCACCGCCGCTCGCTGCGGATCGGCCCCGTCGAATCCGGCCAGCTTCTCGAACATCGGCTCGATATTGTCGTAGCTGTCGGTACCGCGGGCCGCGCGCGAGGCGACCGACGCGGTCGGTTCATCCGTCATCTGCGTCGCTCCGTATCCGGCTGAAGATCACGGTGGTCGGATATCCGGAGACGGCCTTGTCGAACGGATCTCGCTCTACCGCAAGTGTTTCGGTGATCGTCCTGAGGACATGCCAGCCGAAGCCGCCCTCGTCGATGACATCGTGCGCACCGGCCGCGACGCGCATGCGCACGGTCATCCGGCGCGCGTTGTAGCCGAATTCGCATTCGAGCTCGGAATCGGGCGCCGCGCCGCGCATCAGCGCCGTCGCGATCTCGTCCACCGCGACCCGGATATCGGTGACCTCGTCGAGTGCGAAATCGCCGATGAGCGCGATGGTTTCGGCGATGGCCCGGAGCATGACCAATTGGTCCAACTCGGCGGGCACGCGGATGCCGATGGTCGAGGTGGTCGCCGGTGACTTCGAGATGCGTTCGCCCATGATCACTTCCGCCTGTTCTACCCCGGACGACCACGCGGCCGGGATCCGCCGGTCGGTCGAGCCGTTCACTGGATGTCTCGTCATCATCGACCACACACCTGTGTCGGCGATACCCGGGCGCGGGTACCGCCGGAAGCGGTATCGGCGGTAACAGCACTGGAAGTTTCCACCAATCAACCTCCTTCGGTGACGTCCGTCAGCCGCATACCCGCCCGCCACCCACCGAAACACCATTCGGGTGATTGACGACGGGATGGGAAGGCCGGTGCGAAACCCGCCTTCCCATCCCGTCTCCCGATCAACTCTCGGCGGCCACCTGCAAGGTCGGGTAGTACTCGAACAGCGGACGCAGACCGGTCACCGCGAGCACCCGTTCGATTTCCGAGCGCCCGGCCACCACACGCAGGTCGATACCGACCCGCAGTGCTGGTTCCCGAGCGGCGGCGAGTTCGGCGGCGCAACCGATGCTGAGGAATCGTGCCCGACGTAGGTCGACCACGACAACGCGTGCGCTCGCCAGCACCGCTTCGTGCAGCGCGTCGCGGAACTCCGCGATCGCGGTGGCGTCGAGTTCGCCCTCGATCTGCACGATCGCACAGTGCCTGCGCCGATCTTCGCGTTGCGCTCGCGGCCTTTCGTCGGGCGGGCGCGCGTTCTCTTGCCCTTCTTCGACGCGGCGCTGCAGAACGGCGATTGCTGACATGACAAACCTCCCAAAACGGGGGGGTTACCAGCTACGAAACCGTGCGATGGACCACGACGGGAATCGGTTGCGCTTTCCAACCCGATCGGCCCGTCCGTCCGGACCACTGCGGTCGCGAACTGGGATCGGCTGTCGTCTCAACCTCGCTCCAGTGTGTCACGGTTCGTTATCCATGTCACGGCTCCCCGGCAACGAGAGCGGACGCGGGGGCGGGCCGCCGCGGCCCTTCCCGTCAATCCGGTTGCCCCGCTATCGGTTCCGGTGACTGTGCTCGCCACCGCGCCGCTTCGCCTCGGTCGGCTGGGCGGCAGCCCCCTTACGGCCCGCCGCGCGAGCGCGCTCCGGATCGTTGTCGAAACTGCCGCTGCTCGCCTTACCCCCCTGGCTGGCGATCCTGCGCTGCTTCTCGGGATCCATCGCTGCGAATCCCCTGCGACTGCTGGTCATTTCGTCCTCCTCGCCTGGTGCGGCCGGGTAGCGGCGCCTTTCTCGACCACTACCGCGGACCTACCCGGGTCGACCGGGCAGAAACATCGGCAACCACCGATTACCCATGCCAACGCCGGGTAGTTCCACTCCGCAACAAGCCGTCGAACCGAAATCAGGGAGCGTACGTGATCGGCAGTATTACCGGGCTCGCCGCCAGAGCGGTCCGGACCGGAACAGATCTGACCCGCACCGCGGCGGCTTTGACGGCCGCGGCCGTCACCCTGCCGGTGCGGCTGGCCGAATCCGGAATACATTCGGCCACAGAGCATTTCGATACAGCGACGGATATCGGCAGTCAGCTCCGGCACGATCTCGGCTCACTGCTGGACCCGACCTTGCACCGCGACCGCCGCATCGCGTCGATGGGCGAACGCGTCCTCGTCGAGGTGCGCGGGCTGACCTCCGACCGCGGCGCCGAGGTGGCCACCGCCGTGGAACGGCGCCTGCGCGCGGTATCCGGGGTGCGCTGGTCGCGGGTGAACGCGATCACCGGCCACGTGATCGCCGCGACCGAGGGCGATATCGAACCGGAGGAGCTGGTGGCCGCGGTCGAGGAGGTCGAGCGGCAGCTCGGCGTCACCGATGTCGAATGGGATCCGACCGCGAGCCATCCCGCCGACCTGGAGCCGGTGCTCTCGGCCGGGATCTCGCTGATCGGGGATCTGGCGGCGATGGGTCTGGCGGCGGCGGGCGCGATGGTGCCCGGCCGTGCGCCGGTGCAGCTGTTCCAAGCGGCCGCCGCACTGGTCGACACGCAGCCGCGGCTGCGCACCATGCTGGAGGAACAGGTCGGCCGCGCCCGGGCCGACCTGCTGGTCACCACCGCGAACGCGATCGGTCAGGCGGCGGGCGAGAGCGTGGCGAACCTGGCGGTGGACGCCGGGCTGCGCGCGCTGGTGCTGGCCGAGGCCGGCGCCCGGCACGTCCGGTGGCGGCAGTGGGAGGCCGAACTCGCCAGGGCGCGCAACCCGCGCGTCACCGAACCGATGACCGCCGAACCGCGCCCGGTCGAACTGCCGCCCGGGCCGGTGGAACGCAGCGCGGACGAGGCCGGGCTCGGTTCACTGCTCGGCACCGTCGCCACGCTCACCGGCCGTGGACCCGGCGACGCCGCATCCGCGATCGGTCTCGGCGCGCCGAAGGCGGCGCGCACGAGCCGGGAGAGCTTCGCCGCCGTGGCCGGGACGCTGCTGTCGATCGCGGGCGTCGTCACCATCGATCCGGAGCTGTGGCGCCGCCTAGACCGGCTGGACACCCTGGTGCTCGACGGTGAGGTGCTGCTCGGCCGACGCAGGCTGGTGCTGGATGCCGAAGCGGTGCACCACGATTGGCGCACCGGTCAGGTGTGGAGCACGGCACAGCGCCTGCTCTGGTCCACCGGCGTACCGGAATCCGATGCGGGACAGCCGGATTCGTTCGAGCTGGTACCGGAACAATCCGGGCGGGGCACCGAGCCGCGCTGGCACCGGTTATCCGCCGAGTCGCAGGTGGTGGGGCGGGTGCTGGTCGGCCGCGAATTGGACCGGCGGGCGCAGGCGGTGCTCGTCGCGGCCCGGCGGGCCGGATTGCGCGTCGTGCTCGCCGGCGACTCCTCTACCGACGAATTGCGGTCGCTGGTGGACGAATTCGTGCCCGCCGCGCGTTCGCGCCGCAAACTCGTGCGCGAACTGCAGCGCGACGGCAAGGTGGTCGCGCTGCTGTCGACGCACGCACACCGGGCGCTGGCCGCCGCAGACGCCGGAATCGGCGTGGTCACCACCGATCAGGACGGCGCGGTACAGGTGCCGTGGACCGCCGACGCGGTCTGCGCCGACCTCGACCAGGTGCAGCGGGTGCTCGCCGCCGTCACACCGGCCAGGCACGCCAGCGAGCGCGGGCGGGTGCTCGCGCTGTCCGCGTGCGCGCTGGGCGGGCTGCTCCTGGCCGCCACCCCGAAGCGTCACCGCGAACAGCTGCCGATCACCGCCGCACAGACCGCGGGCCTGCTCACCGGGGTGATCACCGGCTGGCAAGCGGCGCATGCCGAACCGGAGAGCCCGCTGTCCCCGCTATTGCCATGGCACAGTTTGGCTCCCGACGAGGTGCTGGTGCGGCTGCCGGAACCGGAACCGGTCACCGAACCCGAGGCGGGCCCGCTCGACCGGCTCCGCACCGGCGCCGAACGCACGCTGACCCCCTTGGCGCACTTCGCATCCCACGTCCGGCAGGAACTGGCCGATCCGCTGACGCCGGTGCTCGGCGTCGGCGCCGTCGCCTCCGCGATTCTCGGCGCGCCGAGCGACGCCATCCTGGTGGGCTCGGTGATCTCGGTCAACGCGGTGGTCTCGGCTCTCCAGCGGCAGCGCGCGGAAAACGCGCTGCGCCAACTCATCCGGGGCGAGGCCGTCACCGGCCGCCGAGTGCCGCGCCGGACCGAGACCGTCGACCCGGACGCCGTCGAGGAACAGCGGGTGCCCGCGGATCGGCTGCAGGTCGGCGATTTGATCGCGCTGCGCGCGGGTGACGTGGTGCCCGCCGATGCCAGGCTCATCGCCGTCGAAGATCTGGAACTGGACGAATCCGCACTCACCGGTGAATCGGTCACCGTCGAAAAGCGAACGGCCGCAACGCCGGGCGCACCACTCGGCGAGCGGGCCTGCATGGTGTTCGAGGGCAGCACCGTCGTCAACGGTGACGCGCTCGCCGTCGTCGTCGCGGTCGGCCGCGATACCGAGGCGCAGCGGGCCGCGGCCAGCGCCGTCCCGCCGCCGCCCGGCGGGGTGCAGGCGCAGTTGCACCGGCTCACCGGCCAGGCACTGCCGCTGACGCTGGCGGGCGGTGGCGCGGTCACCGCGCTCGGCTGGCTGCGTGGCCAACGGCTGCGCGCCGCGCTCGCCGACGGTGTCGCGGTCGCGACCGCCGCTGTGCCGGAAGGACTTCCACTGGTCGCCACCATCGCGCAGCTGGCCGCCGCGCGCAGGCTGTCCCGGCACGGCGTGCTGGTGCGGGCCAGCCGGACCGTCGAGGCGCTGGGCCGGGTGGACACCATCTGTTTCGACAAGACCGGCACCCTCACCCACGGCAGGCTGCGGCTGGCCGCGCTCGCCGATCTCGACGAACGATTCTCCCCCGACGCCGATTCCGAACGCGCCCAACATCTTTTGCGCGCCGCCGCCCGCGCCTGCCCGGATCCGGACGGCCCGGTCGTGCACGCGACCGATCGCGCGGTACTCGACGCGGCCCGCGACCACCTGCCGCCCGACGAACGCTGGGATCCGTTGGAGGAGTTACCGTTCGAATCGAACCGCGGCTACGCCGCGACCCTCGGCCGGGCCGCGCGCAGGCTGCGGCTGGCCGTCAAGGGCGCGCCCGAGGTGATCCTCGATCGCTGCGTCCGGCTGCGGCGCAATACCGGTGAGCCCAACGATATTCCGTTCACCGCCGCGGAACGTGAACGCGCCGACCAACTGGTCTACGATCTCGCCGCGGCGGGGCTGCGGGTGCTCGTGGTGGCCCGGCGCGACCTGAAATCCGCACCCGCCGATGTCGAGGACGCGGTGGAGGAACTCACCCTGCTCGGCTTCATCGGCCTGGCCGACACCCCGCGCCCGCAGGCCGAACCGTTGATCACCGCGTTGCGGCACAACAATATCGAGGCCAGGATCATCACCGGGGATCATCCGGTCACCGCGGCGGCCGTCGCCAGGCAGCTCGGCATCGATACCGCGACCGTCACCACCGGCCAGGACCTGGACCGGCTCGACGAATCGGCGCAGGCCGAACTCATCGAGCGCAGCGCGGTTTTCGCGCGGGTGAGCCCGCGGCACAAGGTCCGCATCGTCGCAACCCTGCAGCGGGCCGGACATGTGGTGGCGATGGCCGGCGACGGCGGGAACGACGCCGCGGCCATCCGCACGGCCGATATCGGAATCGGGCTCGCCGCAAGGGGTTCCGCGGCCGCACGCAATGCGGCGGATCTGGTGCTCACCGATCCGGATCCGCTGGTGCTGCTGTCCGCGCTGGCCGAGGGCCGCGGGATGTGGCAGCGGGTGAGCGACGCGGTCGGCGTGCTCGTCGGCGGCAATGCGGGCGAGGTGGCCTTCACCGCGCTCGGCACCGCGCTGTCCGGCCAGGCGCCGCTGGGTACCCGGCAGTTCCTGCTGGTCAACATGCTCACCGATATGTTCCCGGCGATGGCGGTCGCGCTCTCGTCCGAGCAGCAGCCCGACGACGGCCGCCCCGACGAGGATCAGCATGTGCGCGCCGAACGGCTGGCCGCCGAACTCGCCGCCCGCCCGCCCGCCGACCTCGGCGCCGATCTGCTGCGCACCATCGCGCTGCGCGGCGCGACCACCGCGGCGGGCGCGACCGCCGCGTGGACCATCGGCCGCTACACCGGAACGCGGCGGCGCGCCGAAACCATCGGACTCGTCGCGCTGATCGGCACCCAACTCGGTCAGACGCTCGTCGCCGCGCGGCACAGTCCGCTGGTCTGGGCCACCACGGCGGCCAGCGGCGCGGTACTCGTCACCGTCGTGATGACGCCGGGCCTGTGCACCTACTTCGGCTGCCGCCCGCTGGGTCCGGTGGGTTGGCTCGTCGCGAGCGGTTCGGCCGTCGCGGCCACCGGTCTCGGCGCGTTGCGCGGATAATTTTCGCTTTTCGAATCCGGATAAATCGGCCGGGTTTGACCGCCGACGAACCGGGCATTGCCGTCCCATAGGTTCCACCGACCGGAAGGATGAGGATTGCCATGATCGTCATCGGATTGCTTCTACTCATAGCCGCGGTGGTCGTCGGAGTTGCCGCGGTGAGCGCGAATATCGGTGCGGCACATGCGCTACCGAATGATTTCACGGTGTTCCAGCACCATTTCAGCGGCTCCACCGGCATGCTGTTCCTCAGCGGTGTCGTGGTCGGCGCGATCGGGATGTTCGGGCTGAGTCTCATGCTCGGCGGATCCTGGCGGTCGGCCCGGGGACACGCCGCCACCAGGCGCGAACTCCGCGAAACCCGGCGCAAGATGACACCGGCCCGGCCGGCGAACGCCGCACCGTCGAAATAACTACGAAGGCACTTGGAAAAGCACAATGATCATTCTCGGACTCGTATTGCTGATCGTCGGATATCTGATCGGCATTCCGCTGCTGACCACCGTCGGAATAATTCTGCTCGTCATCGGCGCCGCGCTGGCGCTGATCGGCACGCTGGGCAGCCCGATCGCCGGCCGCCGTCACTATTACTGACCGCCACGGAGTTCAACCCCACCATGGAGTAGAAAATGCTGCTGCGCAGAATTGCCCGTCCCCTGCTGGCGACCAATTTCATCGTCGACGGGTTGGATACGCTGATCCATCCGGAACCGCGCGCCAAGAGTACGGCCGCCCTGGTACAGCAGGGCCAGCGCAGTTTGCCGGATTCGGTCGCGACCAAACTGCCCGCGGACCCGACCCAACTGGTGCGGATCACCGCGGCGGGTCAGGTCGCGGGCGGGGTGCTCCTCGCGCTCGGGAAGGCGCCGCGATTCGGCGCGCTGATCCTGGCCGCGGCCGTGGTGCCGGTGCTCGTCACCGAACAGGATTTCTGGGCCGAGGACGACCCGGAGCGCCGGACCGCCAAACGCTCGGCATTCCTGAAGGACGCCGGGCTGCTCGGCGGACTGATGATCGCCGCGGCCGACACCGAGGGCAAGCCGTCGCTCGGCTGGCGCGGTAAGCGTGCGGCTCGCAATGCGGCACAGACGATTTCGTCCACGCTGCCGATCGGCGCACTGTCCCCCGACGAGGGCGCCGTCCGCCGCCGGGCGCACGACGCCGCGGAACTCGGCCGCACCCTGGCCGAGCGGGCGCGCGACGAGGCCGCCGAACTGGCGGACACCGTGCGCGAGCACGGCCCGGAACTCGCCGAGGCGGCCAAGGAGCGCGGTGCCGAAATCGCCGACACCGCAAAGGAATATGGCGCCCACTGGGCCGAGGTCGCCGCCCACCTCGCCGAGCTCGCGCGGGAACGCGGCCCGGTCGTCGCGGACACCCTCAAGGACCGCGGCGCCGAGATCGCCGACACCGCGCGACGCCGCGGCGCCCGGATCTCGCGAACCGCCAAGCACCGCGCAGGCACCGCACGCGAGCGCGGTGCCGAATTGGCCGACACCGCAAAGGAATACGGTTACCGCTGGGCCGATATCGCGGAGCATCGCGGTACCGAACTCGCCGACACCGCACGTCACCGGTTCGGATAGCCGTCCGTGGAATCCACTGCCGCACAGCTCGAGGCGGCAGTGGATCTCGGTGTGTGCCGGGTCAGCTCGGGTGATCCGGCCTTTCGGCATCGCACGGTTCGACGCCGTCGGCGGTGAAAACCAACTCGCGCACCCCGTGCGCCCGCAACCCCGAATCGAGCAGATCACGCGTCAATTCGGGTCCCAGGACGTCGGCGGCATCCGCGTGCTCGATGAAAAGCACACGCGTTACCCGCTTCTCGCCGTTCGAAGGGGAGCTGTCCGCGGCGGCGCGCCTACCACCGGCAGAATTGCTCATCGAAGCCTCCAACATCTGGCATCCAGATCCGGAGCCGCGCTTTTGGACTCGGAAAACAATAGCAACGGTACCGGCGTCGGCGCGAGGACTTTGGTCACCGCTGTCGTGGACTTAGGTCGATGTTTACCCGGCAGATCTTCGGCAACACTCGCTAGGTGATAGAGAATGGGCTGCCCCGTGTGCAGGAGCTCAGCATGCCCGAGTCGCTACGCTGGCTCGCGGGCGCTCCGTTCGGCCGGGTGGTCTTCACGGAGAACGCGTTACCCGCGGTGCGCCCGATGTATCACCTCGTCGACGACGACAGGGTGGTCATCCACGGTCAGCTCGGCAGCGTCCTGCCGCGCGGCCACGAACAGGTGGTCACCTACGCGGCCGACGAGATCGATCCCACCACCCGGCTCGGCTGGCTGGTGACGGTGACCGGTCTGGCGGGCCCCGTCACCGACCCCGCCGAAATCGAGCGCTACCAGTCCCTCCTAAACCGCCTGATTCCACTGCCGCACGATCAGGTGATCCGGATATCGTGCGAGTTCGTCGCGGGCATCGAACTGGTATCGAGCACCCTGCCGCGCGCGGCGGACTGAGCTCGACGCAGCTGGCGGGTTGTCTCGAGCGAACCGACGATGATCATCAATTACCCGCGGCCCCAAGATCTTTCACATTTCATACCGCAGGTCTACGGCCTGATCACCCCGCCGTCGACGCGATGAACGCCCCACGGGACCAACGGCTCTGGAACCGACGACAACCGGACCTGCCCCCGGTCCCGGCACCGGCGCAGGCTTGATCCATGAACTCGCTGCATATCGTTTCCGGAAGCGCCAACCCGGGGCTGGCCGCCGCCATCGCCGACCGGCTCGAGGCCGGTCCGGTCGCCGGTGCGCTGGAACGGTTTCCGGACGGCGAGCTGTGCCCGGTGGTCGAACATGTCGGCGGCGCCGACGTATTCGTGATCCAGCCGACCTCGCCGCCGGTAAACGACCATCTCGTCGAGCTGTTGCTCCCGGCTGCACAACGATCAGCCGGTCGGCCTGCCGCTCACCACCGCGTGAGCCGCCCATATCGAATATGCCGGGCGCACGGGTGAAATCGATGGATACGGGTACGCGGAAAACCATGGCATGCGGAATAGATCGACTCGGACGGATGGCATCGCGTTCGGTCGACGGCATCATCGACTGGGTGGCCGGAGAGGTGCGGTCGCTGGTGCCCGCGGCCGATCTCGGTGACCGCGATCCCGAGTTCATCTCCGGCACAGCGGGTCCGGCCTGGCTGCTGGTCCGGACCTACTTCCGCGCCGAGGTGCGCGGCATCGACAACATTCCGGGCGACGGGCCGGTCCTGCTGGTGGGCAACCACTCCGGCGGCAACGTCTCGCCGGAGGTGCTGATCAGCAGCCTCGCCTTCGTCCGCCGCTTCGGCCCGCACCGGCCGTTCTATCAGCTCGCGCACAATCTGGTGATGGCCTATCCGTTCGTCGGCACGTTCCTGCGCCGCCTCGGCACGGTGGCGGCCGAGCCGGCGATCGCCGCCGCCGCGCTGCGCGCGGGCGCGGCCGTGCTGGTGTATCCGGGCGGCGATTGGGAGGTGCACCGGCCGACCTGGGAGGAGGATCGGGTCGAATTCAACGGGCGCACCGGATTTCTCCGGCTCGCGTGGGCGGAGCGGGTGCCGATCGTGCCGATGGTCAATATCGGTGCGCAGGAGAGCGAACTGATCCTGGCCCGCGGCGACCGCTTGGCGCGGGCGCTGCGCCTGGACAAGATGTTGCGGCTGAAGGTTTTCCCGATTTCGCTGGCGCTGCCGTGGGGTCTTGACATCGGTGATCTCGCGGGGCACATTCCGTTGCCGGCCAAGGTCGTCGTCGAATTCCTGCCGCCGATCGACCTGCACGCCCTCCTCGGCCCCGAACTCGATATCGACCGCGGTTACCGGCACATCACCGGTGTGATGCAAGACGCGTTGACTCGATTGGCCGCCGAACGCCGATTCCCCATCCTGGGCTGACCGCACTCGGAACCAAAGAGTGTCTTCGCGATCCGTTTCCTTCGCACCGCATCGGGCAACGTCGCAAGTATGAACAGCAAGAGGCATTCCCGAGCTCTACTCGACGAGATCGAACGCCAACTGCTCGGCGTCTGGTTCGACGTGTGCTGGTCGCCGCTCGACTCGGCCTATCTCGCGTTCAGCGTCGAATTCCCGGCACTGACCGTCACCAACGCCTTGTCTCCGAGCGCGGCGATAGACACCCTGGACGACAAAATCCGCAAGGTGCTACTGGCCGAGGCGAATCACCGTACCCGGCGTTCCACCTCGACCGCTATCTCCTTCGCCCAGGCCTGAATTCGATCCCGATCGCGGTATCGCCCGCGCGCTTCTTCGCCATCGCGGCAGCGGGAAAACCGCGGGCGCTTTCGAGCCGCCCGCCGAAAATGGTGTAGCCGCGCGCATTCGGCCGCACGGCCGCCGGGGCGGGGTCAGCTCGGGTCCTCGAACGGGCCGACGTTGACGCCGAACAGGATGTCGCGGAGTTCGGCCGGGAATACCGCGAACGGGTCCGCTGGATACGACATCTTCCTGACTCCTAATCCGGGTGCACCACCATGACGGGGCAGAATGCTTGCTGTACAAGGGAATTGCTGGTCGAGCCGAGCAGCATGCCACGGAAACCGCCGCGTCCCCTGCTGCCGACGACGAGCAGTCCCGCCGACTTCGACCACTCCGTCAGCCGGTGCGCGGCGTCGAACGGATACACCTCGCACGTCACCGGCACCTCCGGATATTTCGCGCACCAATCGGCGAGCCGCGTTGTCAGCAGCGACTTTTCGGCGTCGGCCATGGACTCGGGCGGCACGTCGAGGAAGGAGTAGCCGGAGAATTCGGCCAGGTCGACATCGCTCCAGATGTGCACGGCCACCAGCTCGGCCCGCCGCTCGGACGCCTCGCGGAACGCCGCCGCGAGGGCGGCCTCGCCGACCGCGCTGCCGTCGACCCCGACCACGACGGGTCCGTCGCGTTCGATCGCGCCGCGCACCACCACGATGTCGCCGTGGCCGTGCGAAACCACGGCGAGCAGCGTGGAGCCCAGATGCAGCAGCGTTCCGATCCCGGGTGTCACGCCGAGAACCGTCGGATGCGCGCCCGCGGAATACCTGATCAGCAATTCGGCCGGTTTCGCGTCCGAAACCTCGGTGCGCACCGCGATCGACGGCTCCGCCGCCAGCGCGATTCCCCGCGCATCGGCAACGAATTCGGCGCCACGCGAACGTAATTCGGCGATGAGCGCGGGCGCGGTCGTGGCGTAGTTGCCGAGCGCGGCATGGACCGCGCTCAGGTCGAGACCGTGCGTGATCAGCAACTCCCGGCCGCCGCGCGCCGCCGTGGCGGCCGCCCAGCGCACGGCGGGCAGCGAACCCTCGGTGCCGTCCACCCCGACCACGACAGGCGACAAGGCGGATCCAGACCGGTCGTCTGTGGTCCGAACGGACATGGCGCGGCATCCCTTCGATTCGAATTACCAGCAGATTAGAAAGGCGTGACGGCTCGGCGCTCCGGTCATTGGTCCCGAACGCACGGGCCGAAAGCACACTGTCGAAGCCGGGCTCGCGCGCTGCTAGCGTTGGCCGGGAAAGGGATGAATCCGGCGACGAAGGGGATGCACATGGGCTCGACCGCGGAACTCGACCCGCAGGCACGCGAGGCGCTGGAATTCCTGTACAAGGATCTGCACACCCATCCCGAGCTGTCCTTCGCCGAAACCCGCACGGCGGGCAAGATCGCCGAACAGCTGACGGCGCTGGGGCTGCGGGTGATCGGCGGCGTCGGCCGCACCGGCGTCGTCGGCGTGCTGGAGAACGGGGCGGGCCCGGTGGTGCTGCTGCGCGCCGATATCGACGCGCTGCCGGTCCGGGAACAAACCGGGCTGCCATACGCGAGCACCGCGACCGGAACCGATCCGGACGGCAACGAGGTTCCGGTCATGCACGCCTGCGGCCACGATATGCACATCGTGTGCCTGCTCGGCGCGCTCGGCATACTCGACCGGAACAAGGACACCTGGTCCGGCACGGTCGTCGCGGTGTTCCAGCCCGCCGAGGAGGTCGGCAGCGGGGCGCAGGCGATGGTCGACGACGGCCTCTACGAGCGCGTCCCGAAGCCGGATATCGTGCTGGCACAACATGTCGGGCCGTTCCCCGCGGGTACGGTCGCCTATCGCGCGGGCGACACCTATTCGGCGGCCGACGCGTGGAAGGTGCGGCTGTTCGGCAGGGGCGGGCACGGCTCGCGGCCGGAGACCACGATCGATCCGGTGGTCATGGCCGCCGCCACCGTCATGCGGCTGCAGACCGTGCGTTCCCGAGAGGTCGCCGGAAACGAGCCCGCCGTGGTCACCGTCGGCTCGATCCGGGCGGGTACGAAAGCCAACATCATTCCCGACGAGGCCGAGCTGCTGCTCAACATCCGCTCCTACGACGCGAATACCCGCACCCACATACTCGACGCGATCCGGCGGATCATCGAGGCCGAGGCCGCCGCCTCCGGCGCGCCGAAGGATCCGGAGATCACCGTCATCGATTCGTTCCCGGTGCTGCACAACGACCCCGACGCCACCGCCAAGACCGCGGCCGCCCTGCGTGATGCGTTGGGCGACAAGGTGTTCGAGCTACCGACACCGGTCATGGCCAGTGAGGACGCCGGGACGCTCGCCACCGCGATCGACGTGCCGATCGTCTACTGGTTCTTCGGCGGGGCCGACCCGGCGGCATTCGCCGAAGCGTTCGCGAAAGGGCGTGTGGCGCAGGATATTCCGTCCAACCACAGCCCGAATTTCGCACCGCTCATCCAGCCGACGCTCGATACCGGCTGCGTCGCGATGGCGACGGCGGCGCTGGCCTGGCTGGGCTAGGCTAGGCTAGGGCACCATCACGACTTTTCCGATGGCCGCGTCGTTCTCCATGTATTCGTGCGCCGCGGCGATTTCGTCCAGGCCGAAGACGCGGTCGACGTTGGGGCGATAGACGCCCGCCTCGACCTCGTCGACGATCCGCCGCAATACGGCGGTGCCGCCCGCGAGATCGTTGCTGTGGAAGGTGGTGAGCCTGGTTCCGGACGGGATCATCGCGATCGGTTCGAAGTCCGAGATCAGCCAGCCGCTCAGCGAACCCGATACGCACACCGTTCCGCCCCGGCGGACCAGGTGCAGCGAATCCACCGCCGTGCGCGCCCCGACCAGATCCAGCACATGGTCCGGGCCATCGGGCCATACGGCGCGCACGCTCGCGTCCAGCGACCCGCCGTCGTCGATCAGCACGTGATCGACCCCGGCCGCGGTCAGCGCGGCGATCCTGTTGTGCTGCCGGGTCGTAACGGCGACCTCGACGCCGTGGCCGATCGCGATCGATGCGGCGGCCATACCCACCGAGGAGGTTCCGCCGCGGATCAGCAGCCGGTCGCCCGAACCGATTCCCAACGCGTCCAACGAACCTCGCGCGGTCAGGTACGTCTCGGGCAGTGCGGCCAGGACATCCCACGGCAGCGTGGTGGCGACCGGCATCAGCAGCGAATTCGGCAGCAGCGCGTATTCCGCGTATCCGCCGTCGAACGCCCGGCCCATCTCACCCATCACCGCCGCGACGACCGTCCCCTCCGGCATGGCGGGATCGGTTGCGGCCGCGACGATTCCGACGCATTCGATCCCGAGCACCCGCGGGAACCGCACATTCGGCGAATGTCCCTGCCGGGTCCGCAGCTCCGACCGGTTCAGGCCGGCGCCCTTCACCTGTACCAGACTCCAGCCCTTCCGCACGGCGGGCACCGGCAGCTCCCGGATCTCCAGCACCTCCGGGCCACCCGCCCGGACACAGACCGCTGCTCGCATCGTTGTGTTCATGCGTCAACTGTCGCCGGAAACCGGCGCGGCCGACTACCGATAGAATGCCAACTTATGCCTATTGGCCGCCAAGCTCCCGCGCCCGGTCCGACGTCGCGGCTGCTGCCCTCCGCCGGGGCGCACCTGTGGCCTTCGGGGGGAACGAGTTCGATGCATTCGCATCCGCGCGGGCATTTGGTGTACGCGGCCCGCGGCGTATTGGCGGTCAATACCGAACGCGGCACCTCGGTCGTCCCCGCCAATCGAATCGCCTGGACCCCGGCGGGTTTCATGCACTACCACCGCGCGCACGGCAATACCGATATGCGGATCGTCTTCCTGTCGGCCGCGCTGGCCCGGCTCGTACCGGACCGGCCCGCCGTATTCCTGGCCTCCGGCCTCGCCCGCGAAATCCTGTTATCCCTCACGGGCACACGGGATTACGATCGCGCGGCACGCACCCGCATGCATCGAGTCCTCGTCGACGAACTCCACGAAGCACATGAGCAGCCACTACAACTGCCGCAACCACGCGACGACCGTTTACAGGCCATCGCGCGGGCGCTGCACGAAAACCCAGGGGACAACACATCGTTGGCCGAGCTCGGGCGAAAAACCGGAGCCAGCGCACGCACACTCAGCCGCCTGTTCCACGACGAACTCGGCATGACCTTCTACGAGTGGCGCACCCAACTGCGCATCCACCACGCACTCGTCCTGCTCGCCGACGGCCACGACACCATCCGCGTCGCCAACGCCTGCGGCTGGTCGAATCCGAGCAACTTCATCACGGCCTTCACCAACATCATCGGCACCACCCCAGGCCGCCACCGCGCCTCCGCGCAACCGACGCGCTGAACGCGCCATCCCGATGGTTTCGAACAGAAGATCATTGGGTATCAATGCATTTGCTTCATTCTCGGCCGAACACGTCGGCCCACAACGGCGTTGCCGACGAAGCTCGACATCGAAGCTCCTTGTGTCACCGGGGCTTTCACCGCTCGCTCAACCGTGGTGATCGACCTTCCCGCTTCCGCAACAAAGTTCGATGGGAGAAAGAAATGCCTGTACAACAGGCCGTTTTCTGGCATTCGCGGCACGTCACCAATCCGCGGTCGAGATCGTATTACGGAGACCGCACCGACATCATCGAATACGCCCCGCAGGATCCCGATGCCGTCGTATTCGCCACCGCGGCATGGGATTCGCACGGGCCGGGCGGCCTCTACGTCGATGACCTGCCGAGCATCTTCTGGGATTCCGGGCCGCGATGCTGGTGCGTTTACAACGCCTCGGGCAACCAGATGGAGATCGGCTCGGCCTTCAATGTGCTGTATACACTCGGTGATCCGAACGCGTTCGTCGTCAAGACGCGGACTTCGGATCCGGCCGTGACGAACCGGAACGTCACGTATATCGACCACGACCTGACCGACCACAATCCCGATGCGTTGCTGCTGGTGAATGCCTGTCTGAACCCCGGAGCCACCGGTGTCACGCGGCAGTACCATCCGATCGGCGTGTGGTACGACCCGGTCCGGTCCAAGTGGGCCATCTTCAATCAGGATATGCACCCGATGGAGGACAATCTGGCCTTCAACGTCAAGGTATTCTCGCGCACCGGACCATCTTTCGGCAGTTACGCCGGATTCGTGCACATCGCGCAACCGATCAACAGCTGGAGTAATTTCTCCTACCTGACGCACGAATACTGTGACGGTTACCCCGATCGCCTGGTGTTCGTGACGCCGGTATGGGAAAGCGCCGATGCGCCCGGACCGACCGGCGGGGTGTTCTTCCCGTCCTACTACGGCGTTCGCTATGCGCCGAGCCTCGGCAAATGGGTTGTCTTCAACCAGGCGGGCGCCTTCAGCCAATATGTGCAGCAGGGCACCGTGGAAACCATCACCCTGGTGAACAAGAATTCCAATCTCCTGCCGGAACGCAACGCCATCCCGCCGATGGCGGCATTCCATGTGCTGGTCGTGAATCCGACGTGATGCGGTGGGGTGCAATCGTTTCCATTGCACCCGTATTCGGCGGTACGCTCCTCACCTCGCTAGACACCAGGAGTACAACTATGGTCCGCAAGTTAGCCGCCACAGCCGTCATCGCCGCAGCCCTCACCGGGGCGGGGGCGGGGGTCGCCGCAGCCGCCACCCCCAATGCCCCTGAGCCGCAACCCGTTCAGACCGTCGCGGCCGGTCAGACCCAGGCCCTCGCCGGCGGGCAGGTCGGAGCCGTCGTCGGCACGGTCGTCGGCGTCGGAGTCGGCGCCGTAGCCGGTGGCGCCTTCGCATGCGCGGTCACGGCACCCGTTTGCCCCGTCGGGGCGATCGTCGGTGTCGGAGCGGGCGCGGTAGCCGGCGGCGTCATCGGTGGCGCCATCGGCGCGGGCGTCGGCAGCGCGATCGGCGCACAGATCCCCGGCTGACCAGCACGGCACGGATAACAGTGGGCGGTCGACGGTTTTCCGTCGACCGCCCACTGCCGCATCGTAAGACGTCCACGCCCTCGATCGATGGGCCTAACGCTTCACAACCAGAACACGTCGGAAGGTGACGTCACCGCACAAGGTGACCACCGGGCCGGGGTCCGGGGGCTCGCCCCCGGCCGGGGGCGTGGGGGCTCGGCCCCCACAAAACACGACGATGATCGAACCCCGCGAAGGCGTGCCCGCCGAGCAGGACACGCCTTCGATCGGGTGGGGCGGGCGGGATTCGAACCCGCTCAGACACGCACTCGGTTTACAGCCGAGCCCGACTCTCCCACGTCGGCGCCGCCCCTGGTACTCGACGGCGCGGCGTTTCAGCGCGACCGGTCGAGCGGATGAGAACCGATATATCGCATATCCGATCTCCCCTCGGTACCTGTAGTCCCACAACTAGTTGTCATAGTGCCGGAGCCCGGTTACCGGTTCAACTCATTTTCGGCGTAACACGTTGACCAACAGCGCGATTCAGCCGATACAGGGCGAGGGCGGGACTGCGAGATGAACGTACGGCGAGAACGGCTGAGGCTGGTACGCCCGATAGTTGGTGTGGCTGCGGCACTGTCCATTGTCATCGGCGGATTGATGGCATTCGAATTCAACGAGCCTGACCCGGGTCCGCTCTGCTGCATGCCCCGCCTACTACCGGTTATCGGACCGCTGCCCCCAAGCCAAAGCCCGCCAACGGGTCCTGTGTCGGTGCACGGGAACTTGCGCTCGACCCCGTGCCCGGATGGGGTTCGGTGCGGCGACCGATGAGTAGATCCGCCTAAGGCCTGCGACAGACGCAGCCGATTATCACCGCGCGGGAGGTGAAGTCGGGATCGTCGAGCCATTCCTGGATGCGAACCACACCGGGGTCGAGGATTTCGAATCCGTCCAGGTAGCTTGTCAGCTCGTTCCTGGAGCGGTACGTGACCTGTATCGGGCTGTCCTCGATGGCGGCCCTGGCCTGTTCGACGAATATGGGGTCGGATTCGTCGGAGACATGAGTGACCACGAAATAGCTGCCCGGCACCATCTCGTCGCGGAAGCGGGCGATGATCCCGGCCGGGTCCGCGGCATCCATCACGAAGTGCAGAACGCCGACCATCAGCACCGCGACCGGCTTGTCGAAATCGATCAGTTCGTCGTCGCGCAATCGCTCGATGAGCTCACCGGGATCGCGGACGTCCGCGAGTATCGGTGTGACACCGGGCAATCCGGACAGCGACGCGGTGCAGTGCATGTATACGACCGGGTCGTTGTCGACGCACACGATCTGCGCGGACGGGTCGCGCCCCTGCGCGATCTCGTACACGTTCGGCGAGATCGGAATGCCCGCGCCGAGATCGATGAACTGGCGCACGCCCGCCTCGGCCGCCGTGCGAACGCCCTTGATCAGAAAGCCGCGGCTCGCCTGTGCCAGAATTCGGGAATCGGGCGCGACCGCCAGCACACGACGGGCGTACTCCTGGTCCGCCTCGTAATTGTCCTTGCCGCCGAGCATGTAGTTGTATGCCCGCGCCGAGTTCGGCTTGTATGGATCGACCCCGCGGGGCGCGCGTCCGCTGTTCGACACCGCACCTCCTGCCATCTGCGCCGATCCTAACAAGCCGCCTGTGCTGCTCGAACGGAACCGTGCGGGCGACAGGACCGCCTTCATCGCGTCGGATGGAAACGGACGCGAAAAACCAACCGCTGGTCGCACACTGGGGTCCGAATCAACCGGCGCGCAGTGTCGGTAAACCGCTGATCGAAAAGGGCATCATGAACCTCGCATTGTGGATCGCGGCAGGCGTACTGGCGATCATCTATGTGCCCGCGGGCACGATGGCGCTGATGACGCCGAAGGAAAAATTGGCCGAGAACCCGAAATTCGGTGGTGTAGCGGCCTTTTCGGCACCGGCGATCAAGGCGATCGGCGGTGCGGAGATACTCGGCGCGGCCGGTGTCGTCCTGCCGCAGGCCACGGGTATCGCCGCGATATTCACCCCGATCGCCGCCACCTGCCTGGCCGCATTGCAGTGCGGCGCCGCGACTTTACATTTCCGGCGCGGCGAATACCAGGTGCTCCCGATCAATTTCACCTTGATCGCCGTGGCGGCCTTCCTCGCGGTCGGCCGCTTCGCCGGCTGGCATTGATCACGAAACCCGTTGGTATTCCGCGAGCCACTCCTCGAACGACATCGCGATGATCCGCTCGTTGTGCACCTCGGCGGCCGCAGCGGAGGCCAGCCAGACGATGGGCGGTCCCATCACCTCCGGTTCCAGCACCGGCAGCCCGTCGGGCACCTCGTCCGGGAACATGCCGGTGCGAGTCGCACGGCCCGGCAACAGGATATTGACCCGGACCGGGGTGTCGGCGAGTTCGGCCGCCATGATCCGCGACAGCGATTCGGTCCCGGCCCGCGACGGTCCGTACGGCGCGAATCCGGCCCGGAGCATCGACATGTGGTTGACCGACACGTTCACGATCCGCCCGGCCCCCGCCGCGAGCATGCGCGGCGTCATCTCCCGCGCCACCAGGAAGTAGCCGGTCAGATTGGTCTCCACCAGATCCCGGAAGGCCGCGGGCGCGATATTCCAGAACCCGTGCGGCCGGACCAGGAATCCGGGATCTATTGTCCGCATGCCTATTCCGGCGTTGTTGACGAGCATATCGATACTGCCGAACCGCTCCCAAGCCTCGTCGACGGCCGCCGCCACCGACGCCTCGTCCCGCACATCCATACCCAATCCGATTGCGCCCGGCAGTTTTTCGGCGACAGCGCGGGCCCGCTCGGGATCGCGCCCGGTCACCGCGACGCGAATTCCGTTGTCCGCCAACGCAACCGCCATGGCATACCCGAGGCCGCCGGTCGCGCCGGTGATGAGAGCGGATTTCACTGAGTTCATTTCATCTCCTAGTGCAGGTTCGCCATGACGCTAGGATTTAGAGCGTGCTCGAAGTCAAGCAGCAGCCGATTCCCGCCGAAGGCCTCAGCATCGCCGAGGCCGCCCACCGCACCGGGGTCAGCGTGCACACCCTGCGCTATTACGAGCGTGCGGGCCTGGTCGTCACCGAGATCGATCGGACGGCGGGCGGCAGGCGCCGCTACCGTCGGCTCGACCTGGAGTGGATCACCATCTGCACCCGGCTGCGCGCCACCGGCATGCCAATCAAGGACATCCGGCGCTACGCCGAACTCGTCACCGCGGGCCGCGGCAACGAGGCGCAGCGGCTGGAGCTGATGGAGGCGCACCGGGCCGCAGTGATCGCCAAAATAGCTGAGCTGCAAGATAATCTGACGCTCATCGAGCACAAGATCGACATCTACCGCGGCAGACTCGTCGCGGGCGACGCCGACCGCCTCTGGGCGCCGCTGCCCGCCGATCAGCTCGACGGCTGATCGTCGACCTTGATATCGAATTTCACATCGGTGCCCTGCACGGCCGTGACGGTCACGGTGAGGCCGTAGACCCGTCCCGCCTCGTCCTGCAGCTGGCAGCGCATCTGAGTGCCGACCTGGGCGGGCAGATCACCCGGGCAGGACACCGCCTTCGGCGCCTGTCCGACCTCAGCCGCCAGCTGTGCGCGCACCTCGGATTCCAGATCCGGTTTCGATACCGCGGCGCCGCCCGCCGGACCGGTGCCGGGTTTCGCGTGATCGTCGACTTTGATATCGAATTTCACGTCCTTACCCTCGACCGATGTGACGGTGACGGTGACCCCGTAGCCGTATCCCTGGTTGTCGACCAGATCGCAGCGCATTACCGTGCCGACCTTCGCCGCCAAATCCCCGGGGCAGGTAACGGATTTCGGCTTCTCCCCCACCTGCGCCGCGAGTTTGTCGCTCACCTGGGATTGCACATCCGATTTGCTGACGGAGGAGTCGGAGCTCGCGCCGCATCCCGCCGCGCCGGCCACCGTCAGAATCATCAATGCCGTTGCCGCGGTTCGACGCATCGGAACTCCCTGAAACATGCGACAGCCCACCGGTGTTGCCGCGTTTTCTGCCGCCGGTGACGACGGCGGAATTCGAATGTAACCCCACTGTCCATACGGCACGATGAAATTCTTCCGATACCGGTGAACGGTCGGCCGAAAACCGACGCATCGCAATATGCTTGCGCCTCAAACGATTTCTGACCGTCGAATTTGCGGAAACATCGCCGAAACCAACCGCCCTGGCCGACTATTTCGGCCGAAAATACCGGCCGGGCCGGGATTTATTCCGAAGCCTCGAAAGCGGCCGCCACCGTGCGCCGCACCTCGTCCATATTCGCCGCGCCCAGTTCGCGGGCCACCGAGGTCATATCGACATCGGGCAGCCCGCAGGCCACGGCCCAGTGCCAGGGCTCCAGATCGCCGTCGACATTCATGGCGAAACCATGACTGGTGACACCGCGGCTCTGCCGCATCCCGATCGATACGATCTTCCGGCCGCTCACCCTGGTCCAGACACCGGTGAGCAGTTCGGAACCGGGCGGCGTATCCCGGCGCTCGGCCGCGACGCCGAGTATGCCGAGCGCATCGATCAGGCGATGCTCGACCTCGCGGATATAGTCCACGACGCCCTCGCCCGGGCCGAGCTGAACAATCAAATAACCGACCAGTTGGCCTGGTCCGTGATAGGTGAGCTGCCCGCCGCGGGTCGTCTCGATCACCGGAATGTCGTGGGCCGGATCCGGCAGATGCGCGGCCGGCGTGCGGCGGCCGACGGTGTACACCTGCGAATGGCTGAGCAGCCACAGCGTATCCGGCAGCGCGCCGCGTTGGCGCTGATCGACCAGCGCGACCATCCGCTCCATCGCCTTCTCGTAATCGACGAGTTCGTCATGGAGCAGGGTCAACGGCCGCGAGCGCATACCTCCGACCTTACGACGACGCCGTCCGAACCACCGGACCGCTCCGTCCGAATCGCCAATAGCGCTGACCCAGTGCGTAATTCGCCGATATGTCCGAAACACCGAAGCGGACGCCGCACGGATGTCCGAATACGGCGAGGTGAACCGCTCATGACGGCCGGGCCGGTGCGATAGTCTCTGATGGCATGGCAGGTAAGCGCACCGTCCTCACGGTCCGGTTGCGCCGGCTGGCGGCGCAGCTGTTCGAGCTGCGCGAACACGCCGGGCTCAGCAAGGAAGAGGTCAGCGGGAAGACCGGGATCAACGTCACCACGCTGTATCGCATCGAAACCGCGCAGGCCAGGCCGCAGCGGCGCACGCTGATGGCGATGCTCGACCTCTACGGCGTCACCGAACAGCAGCGCGGCGACGCGCTACAGCTGCTCACCGACGCGCTCAGGCCCGGTATGTCGCGTCCGTACGAGGGCAGCCTGTCGGAGGTATACGCGGCGTACATCAATTTCGAAGCCGAGGCGCTGTCCGCGCGGCACTTCGAAACCACGTTCATCCCAGGGCTTTTGCAAACCGAGCAATACGCCATGGCGGTAATCGACACGGCCATGCCGAAATTGGAGGCCTCGGTGCTCGAGCAGCGGGCCCGAGCCAGAATGGACCGGGCCGGCGTGCTGACCAAGGAGGACGCGCTCGAACTCTGGGTGGTGATGGACGAGGCGGCCATCAGGCGGGTGGTCGGCGGTCCGACGGTGATGCGCGGCCAGCTGGACCGCCTGCTCCAGGACACCAAGCGCAAGAACGTGATTCTGCAGATCCTGCCGTTCAGCGCGGGCGCGCATCCCGGCATGGCCGGTGCGTTCACCCTGCTCGACTTCCACGATCCGGCCGATCCGGAACTGGTGTACGTCGAGGGCATCGCGGGTGACGAGCTGATCGAGGGCCATCCGGAGATCCGGCGCTTCGGTGTGATGTTCGACCAGTTGCGGGCCATGGCGCTGAGCCCGCGCGATTCGATGGAGTTGATCATCGAGGCCGCGAAGGGGTTGCGTTAAGTGCGGCTGGCCCGCCCGTACCCTACCGCTGCCGGAATCGCGAAAACCACTATGGCGCCGAGGGAATAGGCGATCGTCACGAGCAGCGGCCCGCGTACCGGACCGCCGAGCGAGAGCCCGCGCATCGCGTCGATGGCATAGCTCATCGGCTGATGCGCCACGATCGGCCGCGCCCAGCCCGGATAGGCGGGCAGCGGAACGAATCCGCTGCTGAAGAACATCAGAATCGATGATCCGAGCGAAACCGCCTCCACCAGGGCGGCTTTCGCGCTGAATACGGCGATCGCGGTGACCATGGTCGCGAAGCCGAGTCCGAACAGCAGCGGCACCCCGAACAGCGCGACACCCGCGAGCAGACCCTGCCGGAACCGGAACCCGAGCGCGACGCCGACCACGAAAAGCACCATGGTGCACAAGAGGATCCGCACGCCCTCGGCCACGATCCGCGCCGCCAGGCCCGACGCGCGGTGCACCGGAAGCACCCAGAATCGCGCCAGCAGTCCGGCGTCGCGTTCCCGGCCCAGGGTGATCGCACCGGCCAGCGACCCGGACATCACACCGACCAGTGCGACCATCGGCACCGACCCGTACAGCGCGCTCGCCCCGGAAAACGCCGAAATCTGGCGTCCCAGCACGGTATTCAGCATGATCAGCAGCAGTGCCGGGAACACCAGCGACTGGATGACGGTGAGCGGATCGCGCCACCAACGGATCAGCAGCCGCTTGGTCTGGATCATCGTCTGCGGGAACAACAGCCGCAGCGTTTCGGTGCGGCCGGACACCACGGGCAGGCCGAATTCGGCGGGTGCGGCTACCTCGGTCATGCCGACCTCCTGAGCGAGACCACGACGGCGGCGGCGCCGAAAACCACTACCAGGCCGAGTGGCCAGGCCAGCGCCGGGCCCATGATCGGCCAATCCACCGCGCCCGCATTGGGTGTGGAATCACCGGCCAACGCGCGCAGCCCGTAGACGAACTGCGATACCGGCTGGTTGCGCGCGAAACCTTGTATCCACGTCGGAAATTGGCGAGCGGGCGCGAATCCGGTGGACACCATGCCGAGTATCAGCTGCGGCAGGATGAGCGCCTGCGTCGTGGCCTCGGGACTCTTGGACAGGCTGCCGAGCAGATCGGCACCCAAGCAGAGCGCCAACCCGATCAACAGCGCGAACCCGATGAATCCCACTGTGTCCCAGCAGCTTCCGTAGAAGCGGAAACCGATCACCCGGCCGCATACCAGTGCGGCGGCCAATGCGATCCCGGCCCGGTACAGCGCCGCCGTCAGCCGGGCGGCGAGCGGGATCACCGCCGCCATCGGCAGCGACCCGAAGCGCAGGTTCAGCCCGTCCCTGGCGTCGACCGCGGCCCGGAACGAGGCGGAGATGGCGCAGAACGCCACCGCCTGCATCACGATCATCGGCATCAGGAACTGTGCGTAGCTACTGAGTCCGTGCCCGTATAACGACATCACCAGGTTCAGCGGGACATAGAAACCGACGGTGAAGACGGTCGGCGCGAGCAGCGCGGTGACCACCTCGCCGTTGCGCAGCGACGGGCGGATCAGCCTGCGCGTCAGCACCCACCACTGCGCCAGGGTGGCCGTGCGCGGTGCCGGCGCGTCGACCAGCACCTCGGCCCGCATCCCGATGCTCACCCCGCCGCCGTTCGTCCGCACCCGTCCATGGTGCTCGACTTCCCCGCCGGAATCCGGCGATCCAGGTCCTTTCAGCATGTCGCACGCAGCTCCCGGCGATCCATCCGCGCGTGCTCCGCCAGCACCCTGCCGATTTCCGGCAGCGCGCGCGGCGCGGTCATCTCGTCGTGGGCGACCGGCAGCGAGTAGGTGGTGATCGCTCCGGTGACGTGCGGCCGCCACCGCTGGGCGGCCGCATCCGGATCGGTCTTCGGCGTACCGTCCGGCTCGTATGCCGCGGCGAAGAAGATCAGGTCGCCGTCGTAGCGGGACGGACGGTAGCCGGGCACCATCCGGACCGCCGCGTTGTAGGAGTCGGTGAGCCGGATCAGGTCGGCGGCGGTGACGTCGAGCGCGCCGGCCAGCGTCGCGCGGATGGCCGCGGCCGCGGCGTCGGCGGTCAGCTCCGGCGAATCGGTGTGCACGCCGAACACCGGTCCGAAGGCGTGCACGAATTCGCCGGGTGTCCACGGTTCGGGTGAATCCACCTGCCGCGCGGCGAGATCCGCGTCGAGCAGGGTCAGCCGCACCGATTCGCCCGCGCGCCGCAGCCGGGCGGCGATCTCGTGCGCGACGAAGCCGCCGAACGACCAGCCGAGCAGTTCGTACGGTCCGTGCGGCGCCACCTCGCGGATCTCGCGCACATACCTGCGCGCGTACTCGCGAATCGTGCTCGGCGCGAGTTCGCCTGCGGCGCCCGATAATTCGGGCGCCTGCAACCCGTAGACCGGGCGCCCCGGCTCGAGGTGCGCGGCGAGGCCGGTGTAGCTCCAGGCGAGTCCGGAGGCGGGGGCGACGCAGAACAGCGGCGGCAGTTCGGGATTCGCGACCGGACGGATCGGCAGCAGCACATCGAGCGCGGAGCGCGCGCCGCGGCGTTCGGCCGCGCCCGCCGTACCCGCGCCGATCTTCTCGGCCAGCCCACCGACCGTCGAATCGGCGAATATGGCCAGCACCGCCACCTCGGCCCCGAGCGCCTCGCGCAGGGCGCGTACCGCGCGCACCGCGCTGAGCGAATTGCCGCCGAGCGCGAAGAAATCGTCGTCCAGGCCGATTCCGGCCGGATCGATGTCGAGCACCCCCGCATACGCCGCGGCCACCGCCCGCTCGATATCCGTCTCGGCGGGCCGGAAGACCTCGGATCGGCGGCGAACCGGAACCTCGGTGCCGTCGGCCAGATTTCGCGCGGTGAGCGCTGCCTGCTCGGCCGGTGAGTCGAACAGGTCGATCGCGCCGACGCGAACCCGAGGATCGGCGAGCACCGCCCGCACGGCCCGATGCAGCGCCGCGCCGAATCCGGCAACCGTGTCCTCGTCGAAAAGCTCCGCGGCATAGTCGAAGTGGCCGTCGATACCGTCCGGGGCGCCGGAATCGCCGAGTTGCTCGGCGATATGCAGATGCAGATCGAACTGGGAGATCCCGGTTTCGATCTCCAGTGCCGCGAATTCCAGTCCGGGCAGCGCGAATCGGGTGGGTGCGAGGTTCTCGAACGAGAACGCCACCTGATACAGCGGATGCCATGCGGTGGACCGGACCGGGTCCACCGCCTCCACCAACTGTTCGAACGGCACATCGGTGTTGGCCAGCGCGCGCAGGTCGCGCTCCCGGATATCGGTGAGCAGTTCGATGAACGACCGATCCGCCCCCACCTCGGTGCGGAACACCACGGTGTTCACGAACATGCCGACCAGATCATCCAATTCGGGCGCGCCGCGCCCGGCCACCGGGGTGCCGACGGCGATATCATCGGTGCCCGACAGCCGGGCCAGCAGCACCGCGAACAGCGCGTGCAGCAGCATGAACAGCGAAACACCGCTTGCGCGTGCCAGTTCCGCCAGCGCGGCGTGGGTGGCCGCATCCAGTTCGAAGGGTATGCGGCCACCGCGCATTCCGAGCATCCGCGGACGCGGGCGATCGGTGGGCAGCGGCAGATGGCCGGGCAGGCCGGCCAGCTCCTGTCGCCAGAACGTGAGCTGTTGTGCCGCGACCGATTCCGGGTCGTCCGCCGAGCCGAGCAGATCACGTTGCCAGAGCGCGAAATCGGCGTACTGGACCGGCAGCGGCGTCCACTCCGGTGCGGTCGCGGCGGCGCGAGCCGCGTAGGCGACGGCGATATCGCGCGCCAGCGGGGTGAACGACCAACCGTCACCGGCGATGTGATGCAGCACCAACACCAGCACGTGTTCGCGCGGGCCGAGCCGCAGCACCGCACCGCGCACCGGAACCTCGGTCGTCACATCGAACGGCGCCATCGCCATTTCCCGGACACAGTGTCCGGCAACGGCTTCGGTGACGTCGCGAACGGGCAGTTCGACTTCGGCGGCGGGCCGGACCAGCTGTACCGGACCCTGCTCCGTCTCCGGATACACGGTGCGCAACACCTCGTGCCGCACCACCAGGTCGGCGATCGCCGATCGCAGTGCGGCCAGATCCAATTCGCCGGTGAGGCGCAGCGCGATCGGCATGTTGTACGCGCCGGAATCGGTGTCGAGCCGGTTGAGGAACCACATCCGCCGCTGTGCGAGCGACAGCGGGGCCGCGCCGGCCCGCTCGTAGCGACGCAAAGGCGGACGCGCGCTGTGCTGTTCGGTGCGTACGGCGGCCAACCGCGCGGCGGTCGGTGCGTCGAACAGGTCGCGCAGACCGACCGTGACGGACCGGGTCGCGTGCAACCTGCTCACGACTTTCGTTGCGAGCAGGGAGTTTCCGCCGAGTTCGAAGAAGGAGTCGTCGATGCCGATCGCTTCGACACCCAGCACCTCGGCGAACACCTCGACGATCGCCCGCTCCCGCGATGTGCGCGGGGCGCGGTGGGTCCGGCGCGCGGCCACACCGGGCACCGGCAGCGCGGCACGGTCGAGCTTGCCGACCGGCGTCATCGGAATGCTGTCCAGCACAACGATTGCCGAGGGCACCATGTAGGAGGGCAGGGTGGCCGCGAGCTGTTCACGTGCCCGGTCGGTGTCCACCCGTGCGCCGGGTGCGGGCAACACATACGAAACCAGCGTCGTACCGCTCGTCTCGACCGAGTGCCCGACCGTGACCGCGAAGTCGATTTCCGCGAGACCCATGAGGGCGCTGTCGATTTCGCCGAGTTCGACCCGCAGGCCCCGAATCTTCACCTGGAAGTCGCTGCGGCCCAGGTACTCCAGCGCGCCGCCGTCCAACGGCCTGCGCACCAGGTCGCCGGTGCGATACATGCGCTCACCCGGCCCGCCGAACGGGTCGGCGACGAAACGCCCCGCGGTCAAACCGAACCGGCCGAGGTAGCCGCGGGCCAGTGCCGCCCCCGCCAGGTACAGCTCGCCGACCGCGCCTGCGGGAACCGGACGCAACCAGCCGTCGAGAACCAGGGCGGTCGCGCCGTGGATCGGCCCGCCGATGGTGACCGGTTCGCCCGCCGTCAGCGGAGCGCTTCCGGTGGCCCAGATGGTGAATTCGCTCGGCCCGTACAGATTCGGCATGCGGCGGCCCGGCGCCCACCTGGCCACCAGCTCCGGTCCGCAGGCCTCGCCCGCGACGGCCAGCAGCCGCAGGTCCGGCAGCCGCTCCGGTTCCATGGTCGCCAGCGCCGACGGGGTGATCACGGTATGCGTGACCCCCTCGGCACGCAGCAGATCCTCCAGTGCCGCACCGGCGTACACGTCCGGGCTCGCCACCACCAGCCGCCCGCCGTGCGCGTGGGCGAGCAGGATTTCGAAGACCGAGGCGTCGAAGCTCGGCGACGCGACGTGCAGCACCCGGGCATCCGGGCCGGTGTTCAACGAATCATGCTGCGCGGCAACAACTCCGGCCAGGCCACGGTGCCCGAGCTGCACCGCCTTCGGCCTGCCGGTGGAGCCGGAGGTGTAGATCAGATAGGCGGTCTGGTCGAGGCGGATCGGCGCACCGCGCTCGATATCGCCGATCGGACCTGCGGACCGGGTCAGCGAATCGGCAACGGTGGCAACGTCGTCCAGCACCAGCCAGTCGACGGTCGCGGGCAGGTTGGCGCGGCTGCCGTCGACCGTCAGGCCGATTCCGGCGTGCGCGTCCGCGACCACGTTGGCGATGCGGTCGGCCGGATGGCCGGGATCCACCGGGACGAAGGCCGCGCCGGACTTGGCGACCGCCCACACCGCGACCACCGAATCGATCGAGCGGGGCAGGGCGAGCAGCACCCGGTCGTCCGGGCCGACACCGCGTTCGAGCAGCAACCTGGCCAAACGGTTTGCCCGGCGGTCGAGTTCGCGGTAGGTCAGCCGGATGCCGTTGTGCGAGAGCGCGACGGCCTCCGGATACGCCGCGACCGAAGCGGCGAGCAGTTCCGGCAGAGTACGTTGCGCCGGGGCGGCGGGACCGGGGATGACCGCCGGTTCGGCGGGTTCCAGTGCGGCGACACGGGTTTCGGCGTCGATACCGCCGATCCGCGCCAGCAGCGCCGCGAAGCGGTCCAGCAGTGCGGTCGCGGACTCCGCGTCTAGCACACCGGCCTGGTATTTGAGCGTCACATGCAGCGGACCTCCAGCGCCCCGGTGCGGCATGACCTGAAGGCTCAGCGGATAGGGGGTACCGTCGGCGCCGGTCACGTCGAGCACCCGCATCCCGGCGATATCCGGCATGGCGGCCAGCGCGTCGCGGTCCACCGGATAGGACTCGAATACCGTTGCCGTATCGAATAATTCGCCGAGCCCGGCGGCACGCTGAATATCCGCGAGCCCGAGATGCTGATGGTCGAGCAGGTCAGTTTGCGCGGCGCGGGTGCGGCGCAGCAGTTCGGCGACGGTCAGCCCGGGGGCCAGACGAACCCGGACCGGGACGGTGTTGATGAACAACCCGATGGTCTGCTCGACACCGGCCAGCTGCGGCGGGCGGCCTGCGACGGTACCGCCGAATACCACGTCGTCGCGACCGGTCCTGGCGCGCAGGATGAGCGCCCACGCCACCTGCACCGCGGTATTCAGCGTCGCGCCGCTGTCGCGGACCACATCCCGCACGGCCGCAACGGTTTCCGCGTCGATCACCGCGGTGATCGCACCGGCGGGCGCACCCGAGGCGGGTGTCGCGGCGGCGAGCGTCGGCGCGTCGATGCCCGAAAGCGCCCGCGCCCACGCGGTTTCCGCGGCGGCGCGGTCCTGGGCGGCCAGCCAGGCGAGGAAATCGCGGTAGGACGGTGCGGGCGGCAGGGCGCTCGCGTCGCCGTCGGTCGCGTAGAGGGTCAACAGCTCCTGTACGAGCAGCGGCGTCGACCAGCCGTCGAGCAGGATGTGATGGTTGGTCAGCAGCAGGCGGTAGGCGTCCGTGCCGGTCCGGATCAGGTGCAGCCGCAGCAGCGGCGGCTCGGTCAGGTCGAACGGCGTCGCTGCGTCGGCGGCCAGCAGTTCGGCGTAGGCGTCCGCGTCGGCGATTTCGCTGAACCGCCAAGGTATTTCGCCCTCACCGACAACGAGCTGCCTCGGCCCGTCGTCGGTGAGCGCGAATGCCGCCCGGAGACTGTCGTGCCGGATCAGCAGCGCGGTGGCGGCGCGCCGCAGCCGGGCTCGGTCGACGGTTCCGGACAGCGACAGCACGGTCTGCACCAGGTAGGTATCCGCGCCCGCCGCGAGGCCGGCGTGGAAGTACAGACCGAACTGCAGCGGGGACAGCGGCCACACCTCGGTGAGCGCCGGATACCGGCGCTCCCAGCCGTCGATATCGCGCTGCGCGGTCGCGACGAGCGGGAAATCCGACGGGGTGTGTCCGCCCGCGACAGCGGATTCGGCGTGCCGGGCGAGTGCGCGCAGCGCGGCGACCCACAGCCGAGCCAGCGCCGCCACCTCGGCCTCGGTGACGATCAGTCCGGCATACGTCCAGGTGGCCCGCAGCTGGTCGCCATCGGTCAGCGCGTTCACCTCGACCACGGCGGGCAGCGGCATCGCCGGATCCTGGGTGACCGCGAACGGCGTTGCCGCACCGGACCTTTCCCGGCTCGGCAGCCACGGCCCGGAGAACTCCGCCCGCACCCGGCCGAGATAGTTGAAACCCAGCTGCGGTGCGGGCCGCTCGGCGAGCACCGGGGCCGTCACCGAATTCAGATGGCGCAGCAGGCCATACCCGATACCGTTGTCCGGCACCACACGCAGCTGCTCCTTGATCAGCTTGATCGCCTGTCCGGCCGCGGAACCGCCCGCGAACGCCTCGTCGATATCGATCCCGGTGAGATCGAGCCCGACCGGGAAGATAGTGGTGAACCAGCCAACCGTCCGGCCGAGCTCGGCATGGGCCGAAATCCCCTGCCCCACCTGCTCCTCGCGACCGTGGCCCTCCAGCGCGACAACCACACGATCATGACCCGCCTCGCGCTCCCGCCGCCATCGGGCGACCGCCAGCGCCAACGCCGTCAGCAACATATCGTTCGCACCACCGTGGAAGCGCTCCACCAGAGTGCCGAGTACGGCGTTGGTTATCTCGGCGGGCACTTGAATGTCGATGCGCCCCATGGTTGCGACGGTGTCGATCGCGGGGTCGAGCTGCCGCACACCGAGGCTCAGCTCCGCCCCGTCGAGCATGCGCTCCCAGAGCGGACGCTCGGCGACCCGTTCCGGCCGCACCGCCTCGTCGACCAGCGCCTGCGCCCAGCGCCGCGCCGAGGTGCCGACATCCATCAGTTCAGGCGCGCGCCCGGCCGACACCTGCCCCCACGCGGTCAGCAGATCCGGCAACAGAATCCGCCAGGAAACCCCGTCCACCACCAGGTGATGCAGCACCAACCACAACGAACCCGGCTGTCCCGCGCCACGATCCAGCCACACCGCGCGCGACACCACACCCGAGCGCGGGTCGAGCAGGTCGGCCGCGGCCGCCAATTCCCGCTCGACCCATTCGGCCTCGGAAATATCTTCTCCGGTGATCGCGGGCGCGGTGCGCGGGCCGAGGTCAGCCGTAGGCGCGGCGCATACGGGAACGCCGAGATGCGCGTGCCGCAGCATGGTTTCGGCCCGGACGGCGCCGACAGGGCGAGCGGTGAGCGTCCATCCGTCGGCAGTTCTATCGAGCCGTGCACGCAGCATGTCGTGCCGATCGATGACCGCTTGCAGGGTGGCGACGAGGGTCGGCTCGTCGATGCCGACCGGCAGCTCCACCAGCATCGCCTGCGCGAATCTGTCGAAATGCCCGTGCGCGAGCAGACTTTCGGCGATGGGCAGTGGGCGCATCGGGCCGATGCCGCCGCCCGGCAGCTCGTCGAGTACCGGCGCGGCCGCCGCGATATCGGTGGCAATGGCGGCCAATCCGGCAACGGTCTTGCGCTCGAACACGTCTCGCGCGCCGAAGGCTATGCCCGCGGCCTTGGCGCGGGCCACCAGCTGCACCGAGACGATGCTGTCCCCGCCGAGTGCGAAGAAGCTGTCGTCGGCTCCCACCGAATCGATGCCGAGCACCTCGGCGAACAGACCGGCGATCAGCCGTTCGCGCTCGGTTGCCGGTGCGCGCGAAATGCGCTCGCGGACGGTGAAATCCGGTGCGGGCAGGGCCGCGCGGTCGATTTTCCCCGCGGTGGTGAGCGGGAATTCCGCGAGCGGCACGATCGCGGCGGGCACCAGGTGCTCCGGCAGGAATCCGGCGACGAAGCTCGTCAGCTCGTCTGGATCGACGCCCGGATCGACAACGACATAGGAGACCAGAACGGTGCCGCCCGCGGGAGTCGTCGTCGGCATCGTAAACGCCTGTGCCACAGCAGGATGCCGCAGCAGCCCGCCATCGACCTCGCCCGGTTCGACACGCAGCCCGCGCAGCTGCACCTGTGCGTCATCGCGCCCGAGGAACTCCAGAACGTAGCGTTCGCCGCGGACGACCCAGCGCACCAGATCACCGGTGCGGTACATCCGAGCGCCGGACGGTGCGGCGACGAAACGCGCCGCGGTGAGCGCGAATCGGCCCAGATAACCGCGGGCCACACCCGGCCCGGTCAGGTACAGCTCGCCGACCGCGCCCACCGGCATCGGCCGCAGCGCGCGATCGAGCACCACCGCCGCGACCCCGCGCATCGGACCGCCGATGGTGACCGGCTCGCCCGCGACCATCGGCGCGCTGTAGGTGGCGGCGACCGTCACCTCGGTCGGGCCGTAACTGTTGCTCAACCGCACCCGATTCGCCCACCGCGCAACCAGATCCGGCGGGCAGGACTCGCCGCCGACCACGACGGCCCGCAGCTCGGGCAGCAGCGCCGGATCCACGGTGGCCAGTACGGCCGGTGCGACGGACAGCGCGTTCACCCGGGAATCTCGCAGCACCGCCGCCAACTCCGCACCCGCATACGCCCGCGGCGGCACGATCACCGAGGTCGCCCCCGCCGCGAAGGCGACGAGCAACTCCTCGATCGAGGAGTCGAAACTCGGCGAATCCGCGTGCCCGACCCGGGAATCCGGGCCGACCAGCAATGCGTCCCGCGATTCCGCGACCAGATTGGCCAGCCCCCGGTGCGAAACCACCACGCCCTTGGGCATTCCCGTCGATCCGGACGTGTAGATGACATAGGCGGCGTTGTCCGGGCGAACCGGTACCGCCACCGGATCGGAAGACTCTGCGGCACACAGTGTTTCGAGATCGTCCAGGACCAGCCAGTCCACCTCGTCGGGTAATCCGGGCAGCACGGCGGCCACGGTGAGCCCGAGCGAAACGCCGGAATCTCGCACCATGTGTCGCAGCCGCTCGACGGGCATCGCCGGATCGATCGGCACGAACGCCGCGCCGGTCTTGGCGACCGCCCACACCGCGAGCACCGACGCGACGGACCGACCGACCGCCATCCCGACCATGGTCTCCGGCCCCGCACCGCGCGCGATCAGCACCCGCGCGAGTCGCGAAGAGCGAGCGTCGAGTTCGGCATAGGTCAGCTCGACCGTCCCGGCCAGTACGGCCACCCCGTCCCGGTTCCGCGCGACACCGGCCGCCAGCAGTTCCGGGAGGGTCGCCGGCGCAACCGATTCCGCCCCGGATACCGGTACGAGCGCGGCCAGCTCCGCCGGTTCCAGCAGTTCGATCTCCGAAACCCGTTGCTGCGCACCCGCTGCCAGGAACCGATGCAGGTAGCCGACGAAACGCTGATGATGGCGGGCCAATTCGGTTTCGGTGTAGCGATTCGGATTGGCCTGGAAGTCGATATGGGTGCTCTCCCCCGCGATTCCGGGATACAGGTTGACGAACAGATCCTCGATCAGCCCGGAGGTGAGCACGTGCAGCCGCCCCGTCGCCGTGCCGAGCACCACCTTGTTGTCGAAGGCCATGATGTTGACCGACGGCCCGAATCCGGCCATCCGGTCGGCGGCGAAGCCGAGATCGCGCAGGATATCCTCCTGCCGATATCGCTGCCTGCGCAGCGCGCCGGTGAGTTCGTGCTGGGTGGCGCGAATCGCCTCGCCCACCGTGGTTTCGGCCGTCCCGATGCGCAGCGGCACCACATTCGCCACCATGCCGCCCGAACGCCGCAGCACGGCCGTGGTGCGCGCCGAAACCGGCAGGCTCAGCAGCACCTCGTCGTGCGCGGATTTCCGAGCGCCACAGGTCATCCGGGAGAGATAGGCGGCGAAGGCCGCGACCAGCACCGGCGCCGCACTCGAATTCGCCTGGCGCGCGACCCGTTCCAGCAGTTCTGCGGTCTGCTTCGGCAGCGTCGCGCTGACCAGCAGCGGATGTGCGTCGGCGGGCGCGGTCGACGTGGAAAGGCTAGGCGCCGCGGGCGCGCCGTCCAGCCGTCGCGCCCAGTATTCGCGGTCGGCCCGGAATCGGTCCGAATCCCGGTACGCGGCATCGGCGGCCACGATCTCCGTCAGACATTGCGCGCGCGACGGCGGCTCCGGCTCGCCGTGCACCCGCGCGGTGTAGAGCTCGGCGATCCGCGCGACCATGGTCGCCGCGGCGTATCCGTCCAGCGCGATGTGGTGAATCCGGGTGTACCACAGGTATTTGCGGTCCGCGACGCGCAGCACCGCACCGCGCACCAGGCGGTCGCGCAGCAGGTCGAGCGGCGCGGTGTAGTCGGCCCGCATCCACTCCCGCGCGACATCGAGCGGATCGGGTGCGCCACGCAGATCGATGACGTCCAGTTCGGTCGCCAACTCGGGATCGACCTGCTGATAAGGGATTCCATCGATCTCGAGCAGCCGCAGATAGCCGGTGCCGAATTCGCGGCCGACCCGCAGCCCCACCTCGGTGAGCACATCCAGGTCCAGCTCGCCATCGATCTCGATGTACTGGGCCATCGAGATCGGCGCGGCGCCCGCCACCTGCTGGGCGAACCAGATGCCGCGCTGCGCCGCGGACAGCGGGAACGGTCCGGCCACCGAATCGCGGTATGTCATTTCGTCGGATTCCATGCGACGCTGGGCCATCGTTCCTCGCTCGAAGTCGTCCTACCCACCGAGTCCGGGCGTTCGCCACAAACGCGCCGGTCCTTCGGTTTCAAATCTCGCCCGAGCGGCGGCCTTTCGATACCGCCCCAAGTGTCCGGACGACCGCTCCGAGGGTCAACGGATCCACACCTGGGTGTAAGCGCTGTTCAGTCCCGGAAAAGCGGCCGGCTTCCGACCGGTCCGAAGCCGGATGGCCCGAATCCACTGCATCCCAGGTGATTACGCGACACTCCGGGGCGGCGGCGCGCAGCCAGGTGACGGCCGCCCCGCGGATGGGTAAGGTATGCGCCGATGACCAGCATGGAAGCTCGTTTCCGTGACGCGACCCGGATCGTGCCCCTCCCCAGCCCGTGGAGCCTGAACGCGTACCTCGCTCAGGTGGCCGCGCACCGGGGTAGGTCGATCGCGATCCGGCCCGTCCCGGCGGCGGTGCTGAACGAATCCGGTTGCCGCGGCAGCGGTCTGTGGATCGCCCGCAAACATGACGACATCATCGTGTACGACGAGGCCGCGACCGGCCGCAATGCCGACCACATCGTGCTGCACGAGGTGGGGCATATGCTGCTCGGCCACGGCCGGGCAGGCACCCATCCGGTGGACCGACTGGCCCCGACGCTAGCGACCCTGCTGCCGTCCATCTCCCCGCATTCGATCGAACATGTGCTGGGGCGCAACGAGTTCGGTGCGGAGTGGGAGCGGGAGGCGGAGGTGTTCGCGGATATGACGATGGTCTACGCGACGCTGCCGCGACGCAAGGTCCGCTCGTTCCGGCTGTTCGGGCGGCGTTAGCGCTACCAGGGTCCGGTGACGCCGTCGGGCAGGCGGCGGGTGCCGACGCGCAATTCCTCGACCAGGTCCTGATAGGTGTCGGCGAGTTCGACCAGACGCACCCAGGCGTCGTAGAACACCGGCTCGGGCGCCTGCGCGAGCGGAACGAACGCCTGGGCGGTGAGCCGCGCTAGTCGGTCCACCAGTTGTCCGACCGTCTCGGTATGTGGCTGCGCCGCGGCGTCCGGCACGGGCGTCGCCAGCGTCACCCAGCGGTCGATGGCCCGGATGAGCTGGGTGCGGCGGCGATCCAGCTTGTCCATCTCGCACATCGGGGTGCGTTCGCGGATCTCGTGCAGCTGGGCCAGTTCCCCCGCGGCCTCCAGCATCGGGTGATCGTCGTGGGGCAGCCCCCGGCACGCGGCGATCAGCAGCTCCTTGCCGGGCAGGATCATGCGCTTGTCGGGATACGTCATAGTCTTCGCTCCCCCCGGCCGGCTGCTCACCACCTGTCATCGCTCTCTGCCGCAGTATGCCACCCAGACACCGGCGTACCGACCGGATCCATCCACCTTCGATGGGGTCACCGATATGTCCTTATTTCGCCCTCCGGTTGCGGTCGGCTCGGGTTCGCGATAGCGCATCGGTCGCCGGATACCATGCAGGACAGGACATTTCGATCATCGGACCACAGCCAGGATCCGGTGGCTTACCGCGGCGAGCACCCGTCTGGGGCAGCGGCTCAGGACACGGCGACGAGGTAGTCGGGTCCGCCGATGTAGCTGGTGTGCCCGGACTCCCCGTCCGCAGTGGTGGCCGCGACGATCGCGGCGGCGAATTCCTCGATGGTGGGCAGCGCCGCCTGGTCGCGGCGCGTGGCGACCGCGTCCGGATCCCGGCGCTCCAGCAGGCGCACGATGATGGTGCCATCGATCATGTCGCCGGAGACCACCCGCAGGGTGATGCCGCGACCGGCCAGTTCCGGGATCAGCGCGCGCAGCGCGTCCTCGCCCGCTCGCTTGCTCGCCGCGATCGGTTCGTAGTCGGCCGGGACCGGTTTGCGGCCGTGGAAGTGCGCCTGGTGGCTGGTGATGAAGACGATGCGGGAGCCGGATGGCATGAGCGGCAACGCCGTTCGCACCAGACGCAGCTGCGCGTCCCGGTTCAGCGCCATCGCGTAGCCGGGCGCGGCGCCGCGTTCCAACCCACCGGATGCGTTGAGTACCAGCACATCCAGGCGGCCGAATTGTTCCGCGATCGAATCCATAAGCGCCCGAACCGAATCAGCGTCGGCAATATCGGCGCCGATGGCCACGGCGGCGCCGCCGGACGCGACGATCTCGTCGACGACGGATTCGGCGCGCTTGCGCTTCTCCCGATAGTTGACGATCACCTGATCGCCACCCGCCGCGAGCTGCCGCGCCGTCTCCGCACCGATCCCGCGCGAAGCCCCGGTCACCAGCGCGATCCGCCGTTCGGTCGTCATAGCTCACCCTTCGTTCTGCTTCTAATTTAGAATCACTATGGTAGTTCGAAATGAGAAGTGCAAGCCGGGCGGGCGACCCGTCACACGCGCCGATGCTGGCCGCCATGGACCTACTCGGCCAGCGCTGGATGTTGCGCATCCTCTGGGAGCTGGAACCGGGCCGCCTCGGTTTCCTGGAACTGCGCCGCCGCATGGACAATTGCTCGTCGAGCATGCTGTCGACTCGGCTTCAGCGACTGCAGGCCGCGGGCGTCATCGAAAAGCGCGCCGACAAGTCCTACGAACTCACCGTCGCCGGAAAAGATCTCGGCCGCGCCATGGAATCGCTGTGGGACTGGTCCGAACGCTGGTCCGCGAAACTCACCGATTCCGAATAGCCGCTCGGACTATCGATTTCGCGGTCCGGCACTGGAAAATCGCGGCGTCCCCAGGCAGCCGACCTGACGGTTCACAACGCGACCGGCACCGGCGTTTCGGCGGCAACTCGGCGCGGAATGACGAGATACGAGAGCCCGAGTCCCGCCAGGCTCAACAGCGCACCGGCGGGTCCGGTCCAGCGCAGTCCATCCACCGCGACCAGCGCGCCACCGAGCAGCGATCCGGCCGCCGCACCGAGGTTGAACGCTCCGACATTCACCGCCACCGCCAAAGTCGGTGCCGCACCGGCATATTCGAGGATCAGCCGCTGCAGCGGCGCGATGGTCGCGGTCGCGAGCAACCCGAGCACCAACACACCTACGACGGCCGTCGGCTGCCAGGCGATCAAGACCGGGAACAGCGCGAGCACGCCGGTGAGCCCACCGAACACCCCGCGCACCGTCGCGCCCAATGATCGGTCGCTGAGCCGGCCCGCAATGAGATTGCCCGCGAAGCTGCCGGCGCCGTATGCCAGCAGCAACGCCGAGACCACCCCGGCGGAAAAGTGGGCCAACCGCGTCAGCAGCGGTGCGATATAGGTGAAAACAGTTGATACACCGGCAAATCCCACTGCGGTCGCGACGATGACCAGCAGCACCGGGCGCCGCGTCACCACCCGCACCTCGGCGCGGATGCCGACCGGCTCGGCGGACAGCCGCGGGAAGAATACGGCCAGCACCACGACCGCCACTATGGCCAGCACCGTCAGCACCAGGAACGGCAACCGCCAGCCCGCGTGCTCGCCGAGCAGCGCACCGAGCGGCACGCCGAGCAACGTCGCGACGGTGAATCCCGACGCGACCGTCGCGATCGCTCGTCCGACCCGCTCCCTCGGCACCACCTGGGTCGCCGTCACCAAGGCCAAGGCCAGGAATGCCGCATGGCTCAGCGACGAAATCACCCTTCCCACAATCAATATCGCGAATACCGGCGCCCACGCGCTCAGCGCGCTGCCCGCCGCGAAGAGCAGCATCAGGCCCAGCGCGACCGCGCGGCGCGGCAGCCGTGCGGCGGCGATCGTCACCAGCGGCCCACCGACCACCACCCCGAGCGCGTACGCCGTCACCGCCTGGCCCGCAGTACCGACCGACACCCCCAGATCCGCGCCGAGTTGCGGCAGCAGACCGGCGACCAGATATTCCGACGTCCCGACCACAAAGACGCTGGCGCACAACGCCGCCAAGATCACGTAACCCTTTCGCATGGCCGAAACGCTAAACTTTGACATGGATGTCAGAGTCAAGCCCGGATGAACGAGATCACATGCGAATCGGCGAGCTTTCCCGCCGCACCGGCGTACCTGAGCGCCTGCTGCGCTACTACGAGCAGCAGGATCTGCTGCAGCCCATCCGCCGCCCCAGTGGCTACCGCGAATACGCCGAGTCCGATGTTGTCACCGTCGGCCGCATCCGCAACCTGCTTGCCGCCGGGCTGAACACCGCGACCATCGCGACAGTGCTGCCCTGCCTGCGCGAGGACGACCGCAGATTGATCCCGATCTGCGCCGATCTGGTCGCCGACCTCTGCCGGGAACGCGCCCGAATCACCGCCGCCATCACCGAGTTGCAAAGCTCCCTCGGCCTCCTCGATCGGGTGATCGACGCGGCGCCGCCGGATGTCGCCGCGCGCGCCGGTGCGTGACCGATTGCTCCATCGCCCTGCAACGGGACCCGGGCCGTGCCCCGCCGGGCGGCGTTCGAAACCCAACGCTTTTCCTGGCTGCCGACCATTCGTGGCGCCCGGCTAGCCTTGGCAACGAATTCGAGATCATCGCGGCGGCCCTTCGAACGGGGAGCCGGCGGACTCGTATTCGGTCAGCGAGCTAGGGAGGACTCGATGAATTCATTTGCTGCGAAACGAAATTCGGCACGCCTAGCCATATCGGCGCTGCTGGGCACGATCGCCGTGCTGAGCAATTCCGGCCCGGCGGCATCCGCCGATCCAGGTGCGCCGCGCGATCTCGGCTGCGCATTCGCGGTGTACAACAACGACGGCACGCACTGCTTCAACGATCAGGACCATCAGCAGCACACGGTGTACATCGACCAGGTGACCTGGGTTTGTGCCGCGCAGAACGCTTGGGCGGCCTTCCATTACCGCCCCAACCCGAACGATCCGGAGGTCGAGGGACGTCACCTCACCTCGGACGGAAGTTTCCCGGACTGCCAGGACTTCCGCGGCCTACCCGGCAATACCGTCGTCACCAGGTACACCATCGAAAACTGGTAGTACCTCGGGTCCGGCGCTGGCGTATCCGGCGCCGGACAACCAGACTGGGGCCATGAGCGAATTCGGGGCGGGCGATTCGGTGCGGGTGCGCGCCGAGCGGTTTCTGAAAGAGTGTGGCGCCGAGGATATTCCGCATCCGGGTGGCACGCTGCTCGCCCATCTCGGCCGGGTCGCCGACGTGCTGGCGGGATGGGGCGCCACGAGTGATATCCAGCTCGCCGGGCTGTGTCACGCCGTCTACGGCACCGACGGCTTCGACCGGTGGCTGCTGGACCCGGCCGACCGGCACCGGATGGTGGAGCTCATCGGCGAGCGCGCGGAGGCGCTGGTGTACCTGTACGGAAGTTGTGATCGCGCAACGGTTTACCCGCGGCTGACCGCGACGCCGGTGCTGTTCCGGGATCGCTTCACCGGCCGGGAATTCGAGCCGGACGATGCCGAACTGCGCGCCTTCCTCGAACTCACCGCGGCCAACGAGCTCGACGTCATGGCGCACAATGCCGAACTCGCCGCGAAACACGGTGCGGCGCTGTTCGGTCTGTTCGAGCAGACGCGAAACTACCTGTCACCGCGCGCCTGGTCCGCCTGTCGCGCCCAACTCGGTTCCGCCGCTTCGTGATCGGCCCTACGGCTCATCCGCATACCTGGCCCGCGCCCACGCGGCCTCGAACTCGTCGCGGCCGATCTCGAATTCCACCCATTCCGGGTCGTAGAGGTCGACGAGCGGCGGGTTGAACGCCCAGTCCTCGACGGTGCTGCGGATGGCGGGCCCGGCGTCGCGATCCTCCACCTGACGCAGGCGGCGGCCGTCCGAATCGACCTCCGAATAGTAGGTGGCGGCCTCAACGCCATCCGCGCCGTCCCAGTACCGCTTGACATAGAGGATGGTGCGATCGGCCAACGCGCCGAAGCCGGGCAGCGCGCGCTGACGGATCCGCACGTCGCGCAGCTCGCGCAGATCGGCCGGGATATCCGCGGTATCGCATGCTATTTCGATGAGACGCCAGGATTCGGCCGCCTCGACGGTATTCGGGTCCTCGACCACTTCGACCTCGGCGAAGGTCTCCCGGATCTCCCGGGCGGAATCGGCGGTGATCCACCACCACATACCGCCCATACCGTAGTCGTGCATGACCAGAAAACGCGTCCCCATATCGCACGAGTTTAATTGAGCGACAACGGAATACAAGAAATCGGTGGCGCATACACCGGAGCGTGAGCAGCCGCAAGGGTTTGGTTCGGCCGGAGTTCACCGCGACACGGCGACGGCCGAATTTCGCGAGTATCACCAACACCTCGGATAACTCGGGTTTAGGCTGTCCGCCGTGGTCGAACCCCAGCCCCCCGTCGCGCCCCACCCCGCTATCGCCCCGCTGGCGCCGCTGCTCGGCACCTGGCGCGGTGACGGGCAGGGCGAGTATCCGACCATCCAGCCTTTCGGATATTTGGAGGAAGTTCGGTTCGGCCACCTCGGCAGACCGTTCCTCACCTATCGGCAGCGCACCCGCGCCGCCGACGACGGACGCCCGCTGCACGCCGAAACCGGCTACCTGCGCTGCCCGAGCCCGGACCGGGTCGAGCTGATCCTGGCCCACCCCACCGGCATCACCGAAATCTGTGAAGGGTCATTGACGTTCGAGGACGGCGCGCTGCGGATGGAATTGGACTCGACCAGCATCGGCCGCAGCAGCACCGCGAAACTGGTCACCGCACTCGGCCGTTCGATCCGCCAAACCGGTGACACCATCGACTACACCCTGCGCATGGCCGCCGTAGGCGAACCCATGCAGCACCACCTGGCCGCCAGCCTCAAACGCGCCGACTGATCCGGACCCTCAGTCGCGCAAGGGATCCGGCCGCCACGGCAGTCCGGCGCCCGATCGCAGATAACCGGTTTCGAACAGTGAGATCACCATGGCCAGCAGGCTGAATGCCCGCGGATCGTCGTTGGCCCGCGCCATGAACGCGAATACCTCGATCTCGTTCTCCAGCGTGGTGCCGTACCCGGCCAGCACGTGCACCCAGTCGTGCTGGGCGAGCAGCGGCGGCGCGGAACCCGGCAGACCGGGCGTGACGAAGCCGCGATCGCGATAGAAGTCGGCGACGCCGCGCCCCAGCGTGCCGACCGGCAACTCCCACAGCGTCGCCCACCGCGCCGCGAGCTCCGGATCGTCGCCGACCTGACCCCACGAGGTATCGAGGGTGCCGGTGTGCAGCGCATGCAGCCGTTCGGCGCCGAGCCCGGCGAGGTAGCCGTTGCGGCTGAAATCGACCGCGGCCAGATCGACCGCGCCCGCCGCGTACTCCTGCGCGACCGCGATCATGTCGTCGTCGACGCCGAGCGCATCGGCGAATTCGCGGATCCTGGTGGCCACGGCCGCGGGCAGCGGGCGCACCACCAGCGCGGCCAGCAGCATCACCTGCACGACCCGTTCCCGGAAAATCCGGTTGCGCCTGGCCAATCCGGCAGCGAAGGCCGCGGGCTCGATCGGCCGCAGCGCGGCGAGCTCGATCCGGAATCCGGTCATGGACAGGAAAATGGCCGGAATCAGCAACTGCTGCAACGGCGTTAGTTCACCGCCCGCGCTCGCGGCCGCGGTCACCCCGCGCGCGACCAGCCGCGCCTCGACCGCGTCCGGCGGGGTGAGCAGTACGTCGTCCATCGGTCACACTCCATCGAAATCGCCTGTGCGGTACGGGCGCGAGCCCATTATTGATCCGAATCCCGCTGCACACGCGACGGTTTCGCCACGGGCGTACCCACATACCGCATCGAATGTGACCCATACCACTGCGTGGCGCGCGATGTGCCCTCGACCACTTCGGCTTGTTCGGCGCAAGTCGCCCGGTTTACCGTTCAACGGCAAGCTAATTTCCAGCAAATCTCACGGCGGGCCGTGGCGCTCAGCGCCGGGATCCTCCGCCGAACCCCTGAAGCAGTAGGGAGCCGGATATGAAGCGCTCGACCCTCATCCTCGCCTCCGCGGGCATGATCCTGGCCGGTGCGGCCGTCGTCCAGGTGCTCGGCGGCCCCGAGGCGAGCGCCGCCGTACCGATCCTCGACCCGCAGCACCTCCGGGTGGGCTTGTCGCTGTCCAACACCGAGACCGCCATGGTCGGTGCGAGCGCACTCACCGACGGCTTCGACGCCATCGTGCCCGGCAGCGCGGAAGGCATTGCGCTGCAACCGGACTCGCGAATACCGGCACAGGAGGGCAAGCTCATGGCAGGCACCGGCGCGGTGGCCGCCGAGGCCGCGAACCGCGGCGGCTACGTGAACATCTACGCCACCTACCCGGGCAACGCCGTCACCGCGGGCTATCCGCTGCTGATCGTCCAGCACTGGAACTGAACGTTCAGTACCCCGGCGGCAGCGCGGCCAACATATCGCGGGTCACCGCGACCGCGTGATCCGAACTGCCGCCCTTGACCAGCAATGTCGCGAAGGCCAGATCGCCGCGGTAGCCGACGAACCAGGAGTGCGATCCGCCCTCCACCTCGGCCTCCCCGGTCTTACCGAAGACCTCGCCCTGATCGGCGATCCGCTCCGCGGTACCGCCGACCACCACCAGCCGCATCATCGACCGCAGACCATCGACGATCTGCGGCGTCAGCCCCGGACGGTCACCGTCGACCGTGGTGGGGCGTCCCGCGATGAGATACGGAACCGGCGTCGACCCACGCGCGACGGTCGCCGCCATCAACGCCATACCGAACGGGCTCACCACCACCTTGCCCTGGCCGATACCGTCCTCGGTGCGCAGGGTCAGATCGTCGGCGCGCGGCACCGAGCCGCTGGCCGTCGGCAGCCCGTCGATCGAATAGTTCTGCACCACACCGAATTTCGCGGCCGCGGCGGGCAGCGCGTCGGGCGGCAGCTCGCTGGCCAGCTTGGCGAAGGCGGTGTTGCACGAGCGCTGATACGCCGTCGCCATCGGCACATCGCCGACGGTGAAGAGGTTGTAATTGGGAATCGTCCGCTCCCCGATGACGATTCGGCTCGGGCACGGCACCACGGTGTCCGGCATCGCCACGCCGGTGCTCATCGCCGCCGCCGCGGTCACCGTCTTGAACACCGAACCCGGCGGATACTGCCCGATGGTGGCCACCGGACCGTCGCGGTCGGCGGCCTGGTTCTGCGCGATGGCCAGGATCGCGCCGGTCGACGGGCGCAGCACCACCATCATGGCCTGGTCGTCGGGTCCGTCGACGGCCCGCTGCGCCGCGTTCTGCACATTGCGGTCGATGCTCAGCGAGAACGACGGCGCGGGCTGCGACGGCACCTCGGTGAGCACATCGGTGTCCACGCCGTCGGCGTTCAACGTGACGACGCTCCAGCCCGCCTTACCGTCGACCTCGTCGATCACCGTCTTGCGCACCTGCGCCAGCAAATCCGGGGCGAAATCCCGGTCGGTGGCGACCAGATCCCACTGCTGGGTCAGCGTCACCCCCGGCAGACCGATGAGATCCGTTGCGACATCGTTGTATTCGACCTCGTTGAGCAGTATGACGGTGTACCCGCCCTTGGCCGCCCGCGCGCCGTCGAGTATCGCGTCGGGGGTCAGCTTCGGATCGATACGCGCCAACCGGGCGGACAGCGCGGTGGCGACCGAGCCGGCGTCCGGCGCATCCGCCATATCGAAGGCGACGCGAGTTACCTTGCCCGGCACCAGCACATCGCTGCCGGACTGCTCGTTCACCCGGGCCCGCGGCGCCGGTTCGGTGCGCAGCGCCATGGTCTGGGTATCGCCGAGTTGCGGATGGATATCCGACGAGGACCACCGCACCACCCAGCGCCCGCCGGACTTCACCAGCTGCAATTGGCCGGTGTAATTCCAGACGCGATTCTTGGGCAGCTTCCAGGTGTAGGTGTAGTCGACGATGGCCGTGTCACCGGTGACCCTGGCCGCGCCGGTATGCGCGGACAGCTGTTCGGCCTGTAGCTTGTCCCACGCCGAACGCAGTGCGGCGCTTGCCTTTTCGGGTTGGTTGGTGAGCCGGGCCGCGGTGCTCACATCATGTCCGGCGAAGGCGGACACGAAGGCGTCCGCGGCGGGCGTCGGGCCCTGCGGGCCGCTCGCGCACCCCGCGGCGGGCACGGTCAACGCCGCGGCGGTCAGCACAACGGCGAATCTGCGTTTCGTCCGTATCGACATCGGGAGCGATGGTAATGGCCAATCGCGAGCAAACCCGGTGGGCACACCGGATCCGCTCGGCCGGAACGGCGTTCAGTCCAGCAACACCGTGGCGAAGGTGGCGATTTGCCGGAATCCGACGCGACCGTACGCGCGCCGGGCGATGGTGTTGTAATCGTTGACGTACAGGCTGGCGGTGCGGCCCGAGGCGACGACCGCATTCGCCACCGCCGCCGTGCCCGCGGTGCCGTGCCCGCGCCCGCGCCGATCCGGATGCACCCACACCCCTGGATCTGCCCGGTCCGCCGGGACAGCGAACCGATCTCGGCCTTGTACACCACCTCGCCGTCCTCGAAACGCGCCCAGGCCCGGCCGGATTCGATCAGGCTCGCGATCCGGCGGCGATAGCCGCGGCCGCCGTCGCCTGCCCGCGGATCGACGCCGACCTCCTCGATGAACATGGCGATGGCCGCGCAGAGGTATCGGTCCAATTCATCCGGCCGCACCCGGCGGACCTCCGCGTCCGGGGTGGCCAGCGGCGGCTGCGCGAGCGCGAGCAGCGGCTGCTCGCCGCGCACCTCGCGCTCCGGACCCCACCGGTGCGACAGCATCTCCCACAGCGGCAGCGCCAGCTCCTGCCTGCCGACCACCGACGAGCACACCCGCGGCCACCGCGCGGCCCGATCGGCGAAGGCGCGCAACGCATCGTGATCACCGCGCAGCGGCACCAGATTCGCGCCGGAGAAGCACAGCGACTCCGCCGGACCACCCCGGCTCCACAGCTCCCCTTGCCCGCCACGGCCGTCCAAACCGAATTCCTGCAACCGCGCCGCGACCATGCACGAGGCCACCGGGTCGGCATCCAGGACCCGCAGTACCTGTGCCAGATCCCGGTTCGCCAGCTGACGCGCCGGTGTGTATCTGGCCCGTCGCGTCGGCTCCAGCAGACTCCGCACACGCACAGCCTGCCACGAAAAACGCAAACGTGGTAAGTGCATGACGAAAGCCACCCCGCTATCTTCTGGGACAGCGGGGCGGCGCATCGTATTTCCGGTCAGCCGACGGTGACGACGGGGTCGCCCGCGCCCGCGGCATCGCCCATTTCCTCGGCGATCCGCATGGCCTCCTCGATCAGCGTCTCCACGATCTGATGTTCCGGCACGGTCTTGATGACCTGCCCCTTGACGAAGATCTGGCCCTTGCCGTTGCCGGAGGCCACACCGAGATCCGCCTCACGCGCCTCACCGGGACCGTTCACCACGCAGCCCATCACGGCGACGCGCAGCGGAACCTCCATACCCTCCAGGCCCGCGGTCACCTCGTTCGCCAGGGTGTACACGTCGACCTGTGCGCGACCGCACGACGGGCAGGACACGATCTCCAGCTTGCGCGGCCGCAGGTTCAGCGACTGCAGGATCTGCCCGCCCACCTTCACCTCTTCGGCGGGCGGCGCGGACAGCGACACCCGGATGGTGTCGCCGATGCCCTCGGACAGCAGCGCGCCGAACGCCACCGCCGATTTGATCGTGCCCTGGAATGCGGGCCCGGCCTCGGTGACACCGAGATGCAGCGGGTAATCGCAGCTCGCGGCCAGCTGCCGGTACGCCTCGACCATCACCACCGGATCGTTGTGTTTGACCGAGATCTTGATATCGCCGAAGCCGTGCTCCTCGAACAGGCTCGCCTCCCACAGCGCCGATTCGACCAGCGCCTCGGGGGTCGCCTTGCCGTACTTCTCCAGCATCCGCTTGTCCAGCGAACCGGCGTTCACCCCGATCCGGATCGGAATGCCCGCTGCCCCAGCCGCTTTCGCGACCTCTTTGACGCGGCCGTCGAATTCCTTGATGTTGCCCGGATTCACCCGCACCGCCGCGCAACCCGCGTCGATCGCGGCGAAGATGTAGCGGGGCTGGAAGTGGATGTCGGCGATCACCGGAATCTGCGATTTCTTCGCGATGGTCGCCAGCGCGTCGGCGTCCTCCTGTCGCGGGCAGGCGACGCGCACGATGTCACAGCCGGATGCGGTGAGCTCGGCGATCTGCTGCAGCGTCGCGTTCACGTCGTGGGTCTTGGTGGTGGTCATCGACTGCACGGAGATCGGGTGCTCACTGCCGACCCCGACATTGCCCACCATCAGCTGGCGGGTCTTGCGCCGGGGCGCCAGAACGGCCGCGGGTGCGGTCGGCATCCCCAATCCGATTGTGCTGGTCACGTTCGGCTGCCTACTTTCCTACGTTTTCGAGTGGGGCCGCTCGCCTACCGAGCTTAACCGCGTGCGGCAGGGGGCCACCTTGTGACGGCCATGACAGAGGGGCGGCAGTCAACTGTCCGCGACTGCCCGGGTCAGACTACCCGCGACTTATGGGAAAAGCTGGATCGGATTGACGATATCGGCGACCAAGGTCAATACCATGTACGCGCCGCCGATCACCACGAAGACATAGGTCACCGGCAGCAATTTCAGATAGTCGACCGGGCTGCCCGGTTGCTGTCCGCGCCAGCCGCGAATCGAGTTGCGCACCTTCTCGTAGAGCACCACCGCGATGTGGCCGCCGTCCAGCGGCAGCAGCGGCAGGATGTTGAACGCGCCGAGGAAGAAGTTCAGGCTGGCCAGCACCAGGATGAACAGATTCCACTTGCCGTGATCGGCCGTCTCGCCGCCGATCTTGCTCGCGCCGTAGACGCTGACCGGGGTCTCCGCATCGCGTTCACCGCCGGTGACCGCCGTGATCAGCGCGGAAACCTTGGACGGCAGCTGCGCCAGCGATTCGACGGTGCGCACCGCCATCTGGCCCGTGAAGGCGCCCGCGGCCGGAATCGCCGCCAGCACATTGTATTTCAGCGGCTCGTAGTATTCCTGGCCGACGCCGACGGCGCCCACCTCGCGGGCCGGGCCGTTCTTGTCCGCGTAGCGGGCGACCCGCTGCGGGGTGACCTGGATGTCCAATGTCTTGCCGTCACGATCGACGGTGTAGCTGAACGGGCCGGTCTGCTTCTGGGTCTCGGCCTGGAACTCCTTCCAGGTGCTCACCTTCACACCGGCGACGGCGTGCACGACATCGCCGCGCTGTAGACCCGCCTGCTGGGCCGGGCCGGGGCCGGTGCACGGCAGCAGCTCGAGGTTCGCCGGGTTCTGGTCGGCGGTGCAGCTCATCGCGCCGATGGTGGTGGCGGGCGGTTGATCGAAGCGCGGCAGCCCCCAGCCGACGGCGAGCACGACGATCAGCACATAGCCGAGCACGAAGTTCATCGCGATGCCGCCGACCATGACGACCAGGCGCTTCCAGGTGGCCTGCCGGTACATGGCCCGGTCCAGATCCTCCGGGTCCAGTTCGTCGAGCGCGGTCATGCCCGCGATATCGCAGAATCCGCCGAACGGCAGCGCCTTGATGCCGTACTCGGTCTCCCCGCGCCGGAACGACCAGATCCGCGGCCCGAAACCGATGAAGTAGCGCCTGACCTTCATACCCGTCGCCTGGGCCGCCCACATGTGCCCGCATTCGTGCAGCGCGATCGATAACGTGATCCCGAGGGCGAACAACACGAACCCCAACGCGAACACCATTAGCTCTACAGCCCTCCTGCTGTGTCTGACCCGCGACAGCACACGCGCGTCCGGTAGGCCGCGGGCACCTCGACCACAGTAACCGGACCCGGATCGACGCCGCGCCTTCAGTCTGACAGGCGATGGTCGCGCCGCGCGTCCGGTCCCCGGCGATCAGGCGGCGACACGCTGTCTGGCGAATTCACGCGCCCACGCGTCGGCGGCGAGCACCTCGTCGAGCGATTCGGGTTCGGCCCGCCACCGGTCGGCGGCGTCCACCGCCGCGGCGACGGTGCGGACGATATCCGGGAAGCGAATCGCGCCGTCCAGGAATGCCTGCACCGCGATCTCGTTCGCGGCGTTGTAGACCGCGGTCACGCTGCCGCCGGCCTGCCCGGCCCGGCGCGCCAGCTCGACCGCCGGGAACACCGCATTGTCCAGCGGTTCGAATTCCCAGGTGGACGCGGTGCCGAAATCACAGGCGGCGGCCGCGCCGGGCACCCGGTCCGGCCAGCCGAGGGCCAGCGCGATCGGCAGCCGCATATCCGGCGGGCTGGCCTGGGCCAGGGTGGAACCATCGGTGAAGGTGACCATCGAGTGCACGATCGACTGCGGGTGCACGGTGACATCGATGCGGTCGTACGGAATGCCGAACAGCAGATGCGTCTCGATCAGCTCCAGCCCCTTGTTCACCAGGGATGCCGAATTCAGCGTATTCATCAGGCCCATCGACCAGGTCGGATGCGCCTTGGCCTCGTCCGGGTTCACCGATTCCAGCATTTCGGTGGTCCAGCCGCGGAACGGGCCGCCGGAGGCGGTGAGCACCAGGCGCGCCACCTCGTCGGCGCGGCCGCCGCGCAGGCACTGCGCCAACGCCGAATGTTCCGAATCCACCGGGACGATCTGGCCGGGGGCGGCCGCGCGGGTCACCAGTGAACCGCCCGCCACCAGAGATTCCTTGTTGGCCAAGGCAAGTCGGGTGCCCGATCGCAGAGTCGCCAGGGTCGGTTCCAGGCCGAGCGAACCGACCAGCGCGTTCAGCACGACATCGGCCTCGGTGCGGCGCACCAGCTCGGTGACCGCGCCGGGACCGCTCAGCGCGACGCCGAGCCGGGCGCCCGCGGCCGGGTCGGCGACCGCGACGTTGCGCACCCCGGTGGCCGCCATCTGGGCGGCGAGCAGTTCGGTATTGCCGCCGCGCGCGGCCAAGCCGACCACGCGGAACCGGTCGGGGTTGGCGGCGATCACGTCGAGCGCTTGGGTACCGATGGAACCGGTGCTGCCCAGCAGCAGGACTCTCACGATGTCGGACACCCGCTCATTGTGGCCGACGCGGAAACCCCCGGAGACCGCCCCTGCTGGCTACGACGGACGGTCGTATGCCACGATTGATCTCAACCGGCGCCTGGCGCCCGAAACCGACAAGACCTAAGGAGCGATCGTGGCCTCCACGGATATCGAACCCGCCAACAACGAGCGCGCGGTCGTCACCCACGTGGATACCGCCGAGGTGCCCTCCGCGGAATGGGGTTGGAGCGGTGAATCCCGCCGGACCTTCCGCACCGCCGGCTGGATCGTCGCGATCATCCTGCTGTGCATGCTGATCGGTAACCAGAAGGGTCACGTCGAGGATATCTACCTCGTCGGCATCGCGGCCGCCATCGCGGTCGTCCTGATCCGCGACTCGATCCTGCGCCGCAAGCCCCGCTAACTCAGCGCAAACCAGAACCCAACGACCGGAACCGCTTTCCCGCGCCGCGGCGCGAAAACGGTTCCGGTCGTGTGTTTTCCGGGCGCGGGCTGCAGTAATGTGCTGCGCGGCAAGACCACACCACATCAGCTGTGAGGGGATACATGCGCAAGTCTTTGTCCGCAGCATTACTGACCGCCACCGCCGTCGGCACCCTGGCCACGCTGCCCGCCGCACCGGCCCAGGCGCAGTCGGCCGCGTGCGGCCAGGCCATCGACGCGATCAATGCCGCCGTCGCCGCCGCGAGCGGCAACCTGACCCCGGATATCGGTAAGACGCTATCGATCAAACTGCTCGCCATCGATGCCAGCGGCGCCGACCGGGACGCGATAGCCGCGTACGCGAAGGCCCTCACCGACGAGGACGCCAGCGCCGATATGACCGGGGCGACCAACGCGTTCAACGCCGCCTGCGCGAGCTGAGCCACAACCGGAACCCGTTCGGATCCAAGCTTTTCCGGTCGCCACCCGCGCGCCCGTCACCCGACACCACCGCAGAGGGAATTCATGCGTAAACTTCTGTCCGCCGCGCTGCCCGCCATCGCCGCGGGCACGCTGCTGACGCTACCGGCCGCTCCGGCGCAGGCGCAGACCGCCGCGTGTGAGATGGCGAGCGAGGTGATCCGCTCGGCCTTCATCGCCGCGCCGGACCACCGGCTCGATCGCGACGCCCAGCGGGCGCTCACCACCAAACTGCAATCCATCTTCGCGCGGGATGCCGAGCGGGATGCGATCGATGCGTTCGTCCAGGCGGTGAACGGCGGCGACGATCTGGATCAGGCGTACGCGACGTTCACCAGTACCTGCAAGGCCTGAATCGGCCGGGCCCGCTGCCGAATTCGGTATTCGGCGGCGGGCCTTGGCATTTCGGATGTCATCGGCCGCGGCGGCGCTGCTGCCCCTTCGCCGGTGTGCGCTTGGCCGGCGCCTTCCTACTTTTCGGCTCGGCCTGCTTCTTCGTAACAGGTTGCGGTGCCGCATTTTTCGAGCGTGAGCTGCGCTCCGAGCGGCCGCGCACGACGCCGATGAAATCCTCCACCTGCTCGGTGGTGTGGTCGGTGAGCCAGGCCAGCGCGACCTCGGTGCCGGGCAGGTCGGTGACGGTGCGGTAGATCAGGTCGCGGCGGTGGTGCAGCCGGGCGATCGAATGCGGGACGATCGCGAAACCGCCTATGGCGGCGACCATTTCGAGGGTTCCGGCGGCCGCGTCGACGGATTCGACATCCTGGCGGTCCTCATCGGACAGATCGGTCAGCGCGATCTCGTCGAACAGGGAGATCGGATGATCCTTCTGGACGACAGCGACCGGCAGCTCATGATAGAGCGGGATCGCGCTCAGGCCCGTACGGTCGATCGGCAGCCGGACGAAGCACATGTCGACCCGGCCTTCACGCAGCGCCTGCTCCTGGTCCGCCGCGGCGAGCTGGACCAGCTCCAGCGGAATCTCCGGGTAGCGCTCGGCCCAGATCCGACTCCACTTCGCGACGGTGACGCCCGGCACGTACCCGATCCGCAGCGTAACCGGCTCCGGCTCCGGCTCTTCCGCCGCTCGGGCAATGAATTCCTTTGCCTCACCGAGCAATTCGCGTCCATCATCGGTGAGTCGAGTGGGTTGGGCGCCCGGCACGAACAGCTTCGTACCCAGCTCGTTCTCCAACTCGATGACGGTGTTGCTCAACCGCTGCCGCGAGATGCGCAGCGCCTTCGCCGCCCGCGCGAAATGCAGTTCCTCCGCGACGGCGACGAACCAGCGCAGGCGCGTCACATCGATCGACTCCAACCGGCTCATTCATCGAAGCGTATTGCACGGAGTGTGCCGGGAACGCCCAGGCACCAGCCGCAGCGCAATCCCACTGCCCTCCACCCGGCCGCGCATCGAAGGGTGCGGCCAGGCCGGTGAGCCCTTCGACGGCCCGGACCGACCTTCGGGAGCACCGCGCCGACGACCGCGCTGACCTATGTAGACGCCAGGTCGTCGGGAAGTACGCGGAAGGCCTTGTGGTCGGTAAGCGGGGTGAGCGCCCGGAAATCACGTCGATCGATCGTGAGGATCGCATCTGTTTCGTAGTCGGCCGCCAACGTCACGTTGACGGCGTCGGCCAGGTCGAGCCGAAGCTTCGGATACAACCGGCGAATCAGGTTGGCTTGATCGAGGACATCGGGCGTAATCGCCGCGATCGCGAAGCGTGTTGTGCGCGCCTGCGTAGCCAGATCCTCGATCATCTCCACGGCGATCCGGTGACCGAGCGCTCTGCGCCCGACATGATCGAGTTCCGCGAGCACCATGGGCGACAGGACGATCAGACCTGCCTGCTCGAGCACATGAAATGCGCGGGCACTGTCCGGTGACGCCGTATCGAATGCCGCGATCAGGCCCGACGTATCCGCGATGACGATGCCCAACTCATCCGGGGCCACCGTCATGAACGCTCCGGGTTGTCACCGAAATCCTTACCGAGATACTCGTCTACCCGTTCGGCGAGGGTCGGGTCACCGCTGGAGAATCGCCTGAGACGCAACGGCTCGGATTGGCGACGCACCCGGAGAGCCGCCAAATGTATTGCGTTACGGATAATTTCGGCCTCGCTGATATTCCGCCGCGCGGCCGCCTCCTTGATCGCGGCCAAGTCGTCGGCGTCGGCGTAAACCATCGTGCGCTTCAGAGCCATATGTGTATTGTGACATATATTCCACATGCCTGCCGAGGCTGCTCGACAGATGACCTCGGCCGTGCGCGGCCGCGCCGACGGCGCCTACTAGGCTGTTGCGGTGACCGTGGAGAAGAAACCGCAGACCATGAAGCCGCTGACGGCGGCGAACAAGCTCGGCATCTATCTTCCGGCGGCGCCCGAGGAATTCCGGAACGCGTCGATCACCCGCGCCCAACTCGACGAGCTGCGGACCAATCCGCCCGAATGGCTGCGCGAGCTGCGCCGCACCGGGCCCTTCCCGCGCGATATCGTCGCGCGCAAACTCGGCGTATCCAATAGCGGCCTGGCCCGCGCCCAGGTCTCCGATGCGCTGACCGCCGACGAGATCGCCGCCCTGCTCGCCGACCCGCCGGAGTGGCTCGTCCGGGAACGCGAAAGCTACGCGGCGGTGCTGAAGGAAAACGAGCGCGTCAAGGAGAAGACCGCCGAGCGCCGCACCACCACCAACCGCCCGGCCAAGAGCTACTGACACCGGTCGCGGCGTCCACAGGACGATTTCACCGCCCGGCGGAGGTGCGGAAGATGGGCCAGCACACCTCGGTGCGCCATTGCGCCAGGTCGTCGGTATCGCGTTGGCCGACAAGGTAATACTCGCGGATGGGGCCGTCGACGGCGAGGGCGTGGCGGGCCACGTAGTCGGCGAGGCTGCCGTAGGCGCGGTCCACTTCGGCCGGGTCGCCTCGATGGGTGATGACGGCGAGTTCGGCCGCGGGCACGGTCAGCGCGGTGACCCGGCCCATCGGGCGGATCCGGGCGGAGCACGGGACGAAGATGGTGACCTGGCCGCAGTGGTGGGTGAAGACCTCGTCGGCGAAGATGCCACCCGCCGGGCCGTCGACCGAAAGTCGTTGTGCGGTAATGGTCGCGTACAGCTCGCCGAGCGCGCCCTGCAACCAGGCGGCGGAGTCCTCGACGTCGATCACCTCGACGATGGCGGCGGCCTCGGCCCGCGGCTGGCTGCGTAGCTCGATGCCCTCCGCCGCGGGTGCGGCCGGTTCGAGCAGGTCGCGCAGCGAGTCGACGGCGCGGCGGGTGCGGTCCAGTTCGTCCTCCAGCCGGGCCAGATGTTTGGTGATCAACTCGTTGCGGGTGGCCAGGTCCGGGGCGGCGAGCACAGCCTGGACGTCGTCCAATGGCATATCCAGGTCGCGGAACCGGCGGATGACCCGAGCCGTCGGCAACTGGTCGGTGGTGTAGCGCCGGTAGCCGGTGTGCGGATCGACATCCGCGGGTTCGAGCAACCCGATCTGGTGATAGTGCCGCAGCGTCTTCACCGTCAGATGGGTCGCGCGGGAGAAATCCCCGATGGACAGGTACGCGATCATGCCCACATTCTGCTGGCTCCCCTACGGGAGAGTTCGGTGCGGTATCGGCCTTGACTCTGCGGTGACGGCACCGCCGAACCTTTCTGCAGCGGCCGAAAACGGCCGAGTCAGAAAGGAATTCCCAGCATGACCGAAACCGCACTCGATCTCGACCGAATCGTCGCCCGCTATGTCGAGGTGTGGAACGAGCCCGACGCGGGCGCCCGTCGCGAGCTGATCGAGCAGTTGTGGACGCCCGACGGCGTCGAATTCGTCGACGGCGGCGTCCAATTCCGCGGCTACGCCGAGCTCACGGACCGGGTCACCGAGGCCTATCTCCAGTTCGTCGCCACCGGTGATTTCACCGTCGTGGGTGCGGGCGACGTCACGGTGCACGACGACATCGTGACGTTCACATCGCAGCTGGTCGCCAACGGGGACGCCGCATGGGCCGCCCGCGTCTTTCTGCTGCTCGACGATGACGGCCGCATCCGGGAGGACTACCACATCACCACGCTCCCGCTGCCGCCCGCGTAAGTAGCGACGGTCACACTTCCGCACCCAGCCGCTCCGGGTCTATGCTCCAAAAATCGGAGTCGACTCCGATTAGAAGTTCGACACTCACAAGGGAGTTGAGTTTCATGTCTGACCTCGGAGCGCGCCGGTGGTGGGCCGTCGGCGCACTCGTACTCGCCTCGCTCGTCATCGGATTCGACGTGACGATCCTGAACCTGGCCCTACCGGCCATGGCGGAGGATCTGCATGCCACCACCTCCGACCTGCAGTGGTTCATCACCGCGTACACGCTGGTCTTCGCGGCGGGCATGATCCCGTCCGGCATGCTCGGCGACCGCTTCGGGCGCAAACGGGTGCTGCTCACCGCGCTGGTGATCTTCGGCGCGGCATCGATCGCCGCCGCGTACTCCGATTCACCCGGCACCTTCATCGCGTCCCGCGTGCTGCTCGGACTCGGCGCGGCGGCGCTGATGCCGACCATCCTCGCGCTGCTGCCGGTGATGTTCGCGGAGGAGGAACGGCAGAAGGCGATCGGCGCCGTCGCGGGCGCGGCGATGCTCGCCTTCCCGATCGGGCCGATCCTCGGTGGGCTGCTGCTGGACCACTTCTGGTGGGGCTCGGTATTTCTCATCAATGTGCCCGTGGTGATCCTCGCGTTGCTCGCCGTCGCCATGTGGCTGCCGGAATCGCGCTCGGAGACGGCGAAGCGCATCGATTACCTCGGCATCGCGCTGTCCAGCGGCGCGCTCGCCGCACTGACCTACGGCGTGATCCAGGCGGGCGAAAGTGGTTGGGGCGCAACGAAAACGTACTGGCCGCTGATCGGCGGCGCGGTGGCGCTGGCGCTATTCGTGCTGTGGGAGAACCGAATCGATGATCCCATCGTCGATCTTTCGCTGTTCCGCACCGGAGGTTTCAGCGCGGGCACCGTGCTGGGCACCGTGGTGAACTTCACCATGTTCGGCGTGCTGTTCGCGATGCCGCAGTACTACCAGGCGATCCTCGGCACCGATGCGATGGGCAGCGGGCTGCGGCTGCTGCCCATGGTGATCGGCATGCTTTTCGGGTTGTCGAGTGCGGAGAAGCTGGCCGCGGCGATCGGCCAGAAGGCCGCGGTCGGCCTCGGCTTCGCGCTGCTGGCCGGTGGGCTCTGCGTCGGCACGCTGATGGATGTACACAGCGGCACCGGATTCGCCGCGATCTGGACCGCCGTCTACGGCCTCGGACTCGGCCTCGCCCTGCCGACCGCGATGAACGCGGCGCTCGGCGCACTCTCGGCGAATAACGCGGGCGTCGGGTCCGGCGTCAACCAGTCCATCAGGACCATCGGCGGCAGCTTCGGCGCCGCCATACTCGGCTCGCTGCTCAACTCCGCCTACCGCGACCGGCTCGACCTGGCCGGTGTACCGGATGCGGCGGCACACGCGGTGCGGGAGAGCGTATTCGGCGGGCTGTCGGTGGCCAGGGCGATCAATTCGCCCGCGCTCGCCGATACGGTGAGCGGCGCGTTCGTGCACGGGCTGACCACGATCCTGCTGGTCTCCGGCGGGCTCGGCATCCTCGGCACCGCACTTGCCGTGCTGTTGCTGCCGCGCCGGGTTGGTCCGGCGCCGGACCGGATCGCACAATCGGAGCATGAGCAGCCAGCCGTCTGACGATATGCCCCCGGCCCAGGGTCTGCGGGAACGCAAAAAGGCGCGGACCAAGGCCGCGATCCAGCGGGAGGCGGTGCGACTGTTCCGCGAACAGGGTTACGGCGCGACAACCGTCGAACAGGTCGCGGCCGCGGCCGAGGTCGCGCCCAGCACCGTCTTCCGCTACTTCCCGACGAAACAGGATCTGGTCATCGACAGCGACTACGACCACGTCTTCGAGGTGATGATGCGTGGCCAGTCGCCCGACCTGTCGCCGAATCAGGCCGAGCACAAGGCGATTCACGACATACTCGCCGAGATGACCGACGAGGAGCTCGCGGTGCAACGCGACCGGCTCGTCCTCATCCTCTCGGTGCCCGAACTGTGGGGCGCCAGCCTCGGCAGCGTCCGGAAATCCATGGCCGTCATAGCGGAACAGGCCGCGAAGCGACGCGGCGGCGACCCCGCCGACCCGCGCATCCGCGCCTACAGCGGCGCCGCCTTCGGCATCATGCTGATGGTCGGCCTCGACTGGACCCAGAACCCGGAGATGGACTTCGCCTCCGCATTGGAGCAGGCCCTCACCCACCTGCCCGAACTCGACACCTGACAAGCCTGCGGCGATGTCAGGCGTACCTCCGCATTCGCTCCGCCCGTGCGCGGGTCTGTGGAAGACTTCGTCGACTGCGTGCATTAGGGTCGCGGCATGACCGCCGGATCTCAGGCGTTGCGGATCGGCATCCTGGGTGCCGCACGCATCGCGCCCGCCGCACTGATTCGTCCCGCCGCGAGCAATGCCGAGGTGGTTGTCGCCGGGGTTGCGGCGCGGGATCGGGGGCGGGCGCGGGATTTCGCGAAAAAGCACGGTATTGCCCAGGTTTACGACGATTATCGGGCGTTGGTCGAGGCGCCCGATATCGACGCGATCTACAACCCGCTGCCGAACGGGTTGCATGGGAGGTGGACGCGGGCGGCGCTGGCGGCCGGGAAACATGTGCTGTGCGAGAAGCCGTTCACCGCCAACGCGGCCGAGGCGCGGGAAATCGCGCAGGTGGCAAGCGATTCCGGGTTGGTCGTAATGGAGGCCTTCCACTACCGGTACCACCCGCTGACGCTGGCGGCCGAAAAGGTCATCGCCTCAGGGGAATTGGGAAAGCTGATCAGGGTGGAGACCGCCCTGTGCTTCCCACTGCCGAAGTTCTCCGATATCCGCTACAACTACGGGCTGGCGGGCGGAGCCCTGATGGACGCCGGCTGCTACGCGGTGCATATGGCCCGGTTGTTCGGCGGCGAGACACCGGAGGTGGTTTCGGCGCGAGTACGGTTGCGCGACCCGCGGATCGACCGGGCGATGTCGGCCGAACTGCGGTTTCCCGCAGGACATTCCGGCCGGATCCGGTGCTCGATGTGGTCGCGGGATCTGCTCCGGATCGGCGCGCGGATCGTGGGCGAACACGGACAGATGCGGGTGGTCAATCCCGTTGCGCCGCAATTGTTCCACTGGCTGTCGGTGCGCTCCGAACAAGGTTCGCGGGTGGAACGTTTCACCCGCAGGCCCACCTACGCCTTCCAGCTGGACGCATTCGCCGACGCGGTGCTGCGCGGGCGGCCGGTCCGCACAACACCCGAGGACGCGATACTGAATATGACCGTGATCGACGCGATCTACCAGGCGGCCGGGCTGCCGCTGCGCGAGCCGAGCTGACACCTCGCCGGGGTGGCCCGGCGAGGTGACCCGTCAAACCAGAACGCCGACACCGGGAATCGCGTCGAGCAACTGCTTCGTGTAGCTGTCCGCCGGATCGTTCAGCACGGTGTCGACCGGGCCCTGTTCGACGACCCGTCCTTCGCGCATCACCAGGACCTCGTGCGCCAGCGCGCGCACGACGGCGAGGTCGTGCGAGATGAACAGGTAGCTCAACCCGAGCTGATCCTGCAGCGAGGACAGCAGCGCCAGAATCTGTTCCTGTACAAGAACATCCAGCGCCGAGACCGGTTCGTCGCAGACCACCAGGCGCGGCTCCACCGCAAGCGCTCGCGCGATCGCGACGCGCTGGCGCTGACCGCCGGACAGCTCGTTCGGATACCGGTGCGCCAACGCCGCCGAGAGCGCGACCTGATCCAGCAGTTCGGCGACCCGCTTGCGGCGGCTGTCCCGATCGCCGACACCGAAGGCGCGCAACGGTTCCGCGATCAACCGCTCGACGGTCCACATGGGATCCAGCGAGGCGTACGGATCCTGGAACACCGGCTGCATGGCCCGCCGCGCCGCCCGCAGCCGGTCACCGGTCAGCCCGATCACCTCGGTGCCGTCCAGCAGGATCTTGCCGGAGGTGGCGGGCACCAGCCCGAGAATCATTCGGGCCGTTGTGGTTTTGCCGGAACCGGATTCGCCGACGATCGCGGTGGTGCGGCCGCGGCCGATGGTGAACGTGACATCGTCCACCGCGCGCAGCACCCCGCCGCGGCCCCGGATCCGGTACTCCTTGGTCACATTCGTGACTTCCAGGATCGGCGTCGGCTTGTCGGCCTGCTGCGCCTTCTTGGGACCGGCCTTGCGTCCCGACTTCTTCTTGCCGTTGCCCGCCTGCTGCTTCGCGGTGCCGGAATCCGCTGCGGCACCGTTCGATTCGGCCCGGCGGCCCGGTCCCGAATGCGCGGGCGCGGCAGCCACCAATCGCTTGGTGTACTCCTCCTGCGGATCGGTGAGCACCGCGCGCGCCGGACCGGTTTCCACGACGCGGCCGTCCGACATCACCACCACCCGGTCCGCCCGTTCGGCGGCGAGGCCGAGATCGTGCGTCACCAGAAGCAGTGCGGTGCCGAGCTCCTTCGTCAACTCCTCGAGATGGTCGAGGATCTGCCGCTGCACGGTCACGTCGAGTGCCGAGGTCGGCTCGTCGGCGATGAGCAGGTCTGGGCGGCAGGCCAATCCGATGGCGATCAGCACGCGCTGGCGCATGCCACCGGAGAATTCGTGCGGATACTGTTTGGCCCGCCGCGCCGGATCCGGCAGCCCGGCCTGGCCGAGCAGTTCGATGGTCCGGTCCTTCGCCGTGCGGCGATCGCAAATCCGGTGGGCCAAAAGGGTTTCCGACACCTGCGTACCGACCCGCGACACCGGGTTCAGGTTCGACATCGGATCCTGTGGCACCAAACCGATTTCCCGGCCGCGCAGCTGGCGCAGCCGCTTCTCCCCGACCGCGGTGATGTCCTCGCCGCGCCAGCGCACGGAACCGCCGGTGATCCGGCCCGATCCGGGCAGCAGGCCCATAATGGCGTGCGCCATGGTCGATTTCCCGGATCCGGAGGCGCCGACCACCGCGACCCGCTCGCCCGGCGCGATCACCAGATCGGCGCCGCGCACGGCCGAGACATTGCCGAAGGACACCTGGAGATCGCGGATCTCCAAAAGAGGCTCACTCATGACCGAACCTTTCAGCGACTGGTCTTCGGGTCGAGCGCGTCCCGCAGGGCGTCGCCGAACAGGTTGAATCCCAAGCAGATCAGTGCGAGCGCCACACCGGGGAAGATACCCGGCCACGGCGTGCGCAGCAGGTACTGCTGGGCGTCGGACAGCATGATGCCGAGGCTGGGCGCGGGCGGTTTGATGCCGAGCCCGAGGAAGGACAGGATCGCCTCGCCGATGATCGCCGTCGGCATGATGACGGTGGCCTGCACGATGATCGGCGCGAGCGCGTTCGGCAGGACGTGTTCGCCGAGAATGCGCCACGACGGTACGTGCATGGTGCGTGCGGCCATGACGAAGTCGGTCTCCTTGAGCCGCAACGTTTCCGCGCGCACCACCCGCATCATCACCGGCACCTGCGCGATGCCGAGCGCGAGCGCGGCGTCGGTGAGCCCGCCGCCGTTGATCGCGGTCAGCGCCACCGCGATGATGATCGCCGGAAAGGCGAGCAGCACGTCGGACACCCGCGAGAGCACGGTGTCCAGCCAGCGCCAGTACCCGGCGAGCAGACCTAGCGGCACGCCGATGACCACCGCGAACAGCACCGAGAGCGCGCCGACCTCCAGCGAGGCCCTGGTGCCGTGGAACACCCTGGAGAGGATGTCGCGGCCCAGATCGTCGGTGCCCAAGGCGAATCCTTCGGTTCCCGGGCGCTGGAACGGGGTGGAGAAGTGCACCGCGGCCGGTGCGTACGGCGCGAGCAGCGGGGCGAATACGCCGACGAACACGACGATCAGCAGCAGTACCGCGCCGATCATGCCGAGCGGGTTGTGCCACAGCAGGCGCAGGATCCGGCGGCGGTCCGCGATCGGCGGGACCGGGGTCTCGGCCGCCTTCGTCGCCGCGGCATCGGCCTCGGCCACGATCGGATCCGTCGCGACCTCAACGGAACTCGCCTCGGCGGCGGATTCGCCGCCGTTGGTGGCCTTCGCCTTGGCGGCGGACTCGCCCGCCGCGGCAACGGATTCCGGCCCGGCAGCCGAATCCGCCTCCGCGAGGTCCGCTTTCGCCGTGGTCTCCGCCTCGGCAGCAGTGGATTCCGCCCTCACCGCGGAACCCGCCGCATCCGTTTCGGCCACGGTGTCCTTCTTCTTCGGAGTCTTGGGGTCCTCGGGAACTTTCGGGTCTTCGACCAGAGTCATCGTGCCCTCCCGGACACTCGAACGCGCGGGTCGATCACCGTGTAGAGCACGTCGACCAGCAGGTTGATCACGATGTATGACGTGGTGATCACCAGGATGACCGCCTGGATCACCGGATAGTCGCGGCTGAACACCGAATCCAGGGTCAGTTTGCCGATGCCGGGCAGGCTGAAGATGCGTTCGGTGACCACCGCGCCCGCGATGAGCAGGCCCAATTGCACGCCGACGATGGTGGTCACCACGATGAGGCTGTTGCGCAGCCCGTAGCGGAAGATCACCGCGCCGCGGCCGAGCCCCTTGGCGCGGGCGGTGCGCACGAAGTCGGCGGTGAGCGTTTCCACCATCGACGAGCGGGTCTGCCGTTGGATCACCGCGGCGTGGGTGATGCCGAGGATCACCGCGGGCAGGGTGAGGAAGTAGATGCCGCGCACCGGATCGTGCAGCGGCGAAACATATCCCGAGGCCGGGAACCAGCCGAGCTGCACGGACAGGTAGAGCACGCCGAGGATGCCGAGCCAGAACGTCGGCACCGAAAGGGCCAGCAGCGAAACGCCGTTGGCGGCCCATTCCGGCCAGCGCCCCCGGTAGACGGCGGCGACGACACCGCCGATGACACCGACCAGGATCGCGACCAGCATGGCGTAGACCGCCAGCTGGACGGTGACCGGCAGGGTCTGCCCGATCATGTTGCGCACCGGCGTCCCCGTCCGGATTGACCGGCCGAAATCGCCTGTCAGCGCGTGCTTTACGAACTCCCAGTACTGGATCGGCAGCGGCCGGTCCAAACCGAGCTTCTCGCGCATGGCGTCGATGGCCGCCTGGTCGCCCTGCTCACCGGCCATCACGCGGGCCGGGTCGCCGGGTAGGGCGCGCACGCCGAGGAATACCACGATGGATGCGATGACCAGCGTCACCGCGGATTGCCACAAACGGTGGAACAAGTACTGCAACAACGGTTTTCAGCCCTTCTGATCCGCTGTGAACGCGGCCTTGCCGAGCCTGATGACGCCATCGGGATACGCCTCGATGCCGGTCACCCGCGTGGAATGCACGGTGAGGACCCGAATGCGATAGGTGTACAGGTACGGGTTGTCCTGCTGGATGATCTGCACGGCCTGCCCGTACAGTTCGGCGCGCTTGGCGACATCCGTTGTGCGCGAAGCCTGCCCGAGCAGATCATCCAGTTTCGGCGAGCTGTACCCGCCGTAGTTGCCGCCCGATCCGGTCTGCAGGAATCTGGTGATGTTGCCGTCCGGATCGAGGCGGCCCGACCAACCCAGGTACAGCGCCTCGAACGTGCCCCTCTTCTGCACGTCCAACAGCGTTGAGTACTCGGTTGGCACGACCTTGATATCGAATCCGCCCTCGGCGGCGCTGGCCTGCAGCGCCTGCGCGTAGCGGAGCTGGTCCTGCTGGTTGGTCACCTGCAGTTTGACCGGGTAGGGAATCGGCACGCCCGCCTCGGCGAGCAGTTGCCGCGATTTCTGCGGATCGTATGCGGGGCAGGCGGTTCCGTCCGGTGTGGCGAACGGGCTCTGCGGCGAGATCGGCGTGCAGGCCAGCTCGAACCAGTTGTTGAATACCACGTCCACCAGTTGGCGCCGGTCGATGGCCAGCGAGAACGCCATGCGGACCCGAGGATCCTTGGCCAGCGGGGTGTCGATCTGCTTGGACGGCTTGCCGACGCCGTCGACATTGCCGATATTGAGCGTAATGCCCTGGTAGCCCAGCGAACTCGACTGCAGCAGGTGCAGCCCCTTGTTCTTCACCAGCGCGCCGACATCCTGCGGGGAGATGGTGTCGGCCACCTGGATATCACCCGAACGCAGGTTCGCCGCACGGATATTCGCATCCGACATGATCCGATAAGTGATCTTGTCCAGGTGCACGTTCTTCGCGTCGTAATAGTTCGGATCGCGCTCGACCACGATCGAGGTCTGCGGCACCCGCTCGACGAATTTGAACGCCCCGACGCACACCGGGTGATCGCCGAAGTTGTCGCCGCGCTCCTTGATCGCGGCGGGCGACATGATCATGCCCGCGCGGTCGGCCAGCGCGGCCGTGATGGGCGAGAACGGCTTCTTGAACTTCAGCACCACATGCGCGGGATCGGCGGTCTCGATGCTCGCGATCGGACCCATCTCGCTGGTGCGCTGCGAGCCCTTCATCGACAGATGCCGCTGCAGGCTGGTCTGGACGGCCGCGGCGTCGAACTCGGCGCCGTCGGCGAATTTGATGCCGGTGCGCACCGGGATGGTGACCGTGAGCCCGTCCGGCGAAACATCCGGCAGCGCGGTGGCCAACTGCGGAACCAATTGGCCCGCAGCGTTGTTGTCGTAAAGCTTTTCGCAAATCGAGTTCATCACGTAGCGCGTGTAAAGAGAACTCGACGTGGTCGGATCCAGCCGGTCGGGCTCCGAGGATAGGCCCATCACCAACTCGCCACCCTCGCGCACCGACTGGCTCCCCACCGGGGTGCCGAAATCATCGGTGTGCGTTGCGCTTCCGGTCGGATGCTGCACCGGAGCACAGGCCGCGAGCGCGACGACGACCATTCCGGTCGTCAACGCACCCGCTGGGCGTCTCGACGCCCGAAACAGGTACCGCAACATGGCTTTTCAGCCCTTCCAATCCGTCACATAGGCCGCGTTGCCCAGCCGTACCGCGCCGTCGGCGTACACCTCGATGCCGGTGACCTTGGTCGAATGCACCGTCAGGCTGCGAATACGGTAGGTGTAGAGGTAGGGGTTCTCCCGATGGATGACCTGCATCGCCTGCTCGTACAAGGCGGCCCGCTGGGCCGTGTTGGTGCTGCTCGCGGCAGCGCTCAACAGTTCGTCGAGGGTGGCGTTGCTGAAACCGCCGTAGTTACCGGTGGATCCGGTGGTCAACATTCGGGAGGTGTTGGCGTCCGGGTCGATTCGGCCGGACCAGCCAAGGAACAGTGTCTCGTAGTTTCCGCGCTTCTGCATGTCGAGCAGCGTCGGGTAATCGGTTGGGATGAGCCGGATGTCGAAACCGCCCTGTGCCGCGCTGGCCTGTAGCGCCCGCGCGTAGTTGAGCTGGTCCGGAATGTTCATCACGTGCATCGCGATCGGGTACGGCATCTGCACGCCGGCCTCGGTGAGCAGCTTCTTCGCGGCCTCCGGATCGAAGACCGGGCATGCGGTGCTGGTTCTGGTCGCGAACGGACTGGACGGCGAGATCGGCGAGCAGGCCGACTCGTACCAGTCCTTCCATGCGGTGTGCACCAACTTGTTCCGGTCGATGCTGAGCGAAAGCGCCATCCGCACACGGGGATCCTTGGCGAGCGGCGTTTCGATCTGTTTGGTCGGCTTGCCGACGCCGTCGACATTGCCGATGTTGATGGTCAATCCTTGGTAGCCGAGCGAACCGGTCTGCAACACATGCAGTTGCGGATCCTTGGCGAGTGCGTCGATGTCCTGCGGGGACATGGTGTCGGCCACCTGGATCTCACCGGAGCGCAGGCTCGCGGCGCGGGCCGACGCATCGGTCATGATCTTGTAGGTGATCGTGTCCAGGTGCACGTTCTGCGCGTTGTAATACAGCGGATCGCGGGCCACCGTGATCGAGACACCGGGCACGCGGTCGACGAATTTGAACGGGCCGACGCAGACCGGGCGATCGCCGAAGTTGTCGCCCTTCTCCTTGAGCGCGGCGGGCGACATGATCATGCCCGCGCGGTCGGCCAGCGCGGCGGTGATGGGCGCGAACGGCTGCCGGTACTTGATCGCTACATGGGTGGCGTCGACGAGCTCTACGCCGTCGACCGGCCCCATCTCGCCGGTGCGCTGCGAACCCTTCATCGTCAAGTGACGTTCCAGGCTGGTCTGCACGGCCTGCGCGTCGAACGCGGTGCCGTCGGCGAACTTGATACCGGTGCGCACCGGAATGGTGACCGTCAGCCCGTCGGAGGAGATATCGGGCAGCGCGGTGGCCAGCTGCGGCACGATCCGGCCCGCCAGGTCCACGTCGTAGAGCTTCTCGCAGACCGCGGTCATGACGTAACGCATGTAGAGCGAGCTGGAGGTGGACGGGTCGAGGCGGTCGGGATCGTTGGACAGCCCCATTACCAGATCGCCGCCCTGGCGAACCGGCCGCGTACCCACCGGTGTGCCGAAATCGTCGGTGTGCGCGGTCGCGACCTCAGGAGCTTGATGCGCCGGCGCACATGCGGCGAACATGGCGGCGGCCACAACGAGCGCCGCCATCCGGGTGAAGCGGATCAGCATGCGCTACAACATACTTCAAGGTCTTTCACTTTTCTCCCCCACCATTTCCACTTTTCGGATTCCGTTCTTTTTCTGGCAATCACCGTGAATGTCATTTTCAAAAAGGCATGCGAAATAGCGGTCCGGTGCCATTTCCGGACCGCTATTGGCTGCTTGATTCGGTTATCGACCCACCGCGTAGCCCTGCATACCGCGAGGATTCGCGGCCGCTGACAATACACCGGTCTCCGGATCGCGGGCCACCGCGCACATCCGCCCCTCCGACCAGGCGTCGCCGACCGTCACCCGGTGGCCACGCCTGCGCAGATCGGCGATCACCTCATCCCCGATCCGCGATTCCACAACCACCGCACCGGGATTCATCATGCGCGGGTAGAACGAGCCGGGGAAACTCTCCTGATGCCAGTTGGGCGCGTCGATGGCGCCCTGCAGATCCAGGCCGCCACGCACCTTTTCGCGCAGCGCGACGGCGAGGAAGAAGTGCAGGCTCCACTGATCCTGCTGATCGCCGCCCGGCGTGCCGAACGCCATGATCGGCACCCCGTCACGCAGCGCGAGCGTCGGGCTCAGCGTGGTGCGCGGACGGCGGCCCGGCCGCAGCGAATTCGGCAGGCCCGGTTCCAGGGTGGTCATCTGCAGACGGGTGCCGAGCGGGAAACCGAGCTGCGGCACAACCGGATTCGATTGCAGCCAGCCGCCGCTCGGGGTGGCCGCGAGCATATTGCCCCAGCGGTCGACCACGTCGACGTGACAGGTGTCGCCGCGGGTCGCGCCGGTCGCGGCCACCGTCGGCTCCCCGACGCCGAGCGAAAGTTCAGCGGGCGCAACGGAATTCGTCTTGGCGTACTGGCCGAGCCGGGGCCGCTGACCATCCGGGCTACCCGGGCGCAACTCATAGGAGGCGCGCGGTGCGATCTTGGAACGGCGGCATACGTTGTAGTACGGGGACAGCAGCGTTTCGAGCGAGACATCGGTGCCGTCGCCGTACCACGCCTCCCGGTCGGCCATGGCCAACTTCGAGCCCTCGATGAGGGTGTGATAGTACTCCGGCGTGCCGTATTCGAGTTGGTCTGGCAGGAGCGCGAGTTGTTGCAGGAACACCGGTCCCTGGCTCCACAGTCCCGGCTTGGCCACGGTCCAGCCGTTCCAGTCGTAGGTGACCGGATCTTCGTAGGAGGCAGCGAAATTCGCGAGATCGTCACCGGTGAGCGTGCCGGCGTGCCGTTCACCGGAGGTGTCCATGGTCGGCTTCGCCGCGAATTCGGCGATCGCCTCGGCGATGAAGCCCTCACGCCACACCTTGCGCGCCGCCTCGATCTGCGTCTCCCGATCGGAGCCCGCGGCCTCGGCCTCGGCGATCACCCGGCGCCAGGTGGCGGCCAGCGCCGGATTCTTCAGCAGCGCACCGGGTGCGGGCGCGCGTCCGTCGCGCAGGTAGAGCTCGGCCGAGGTGGTCCACTCCGTCTCGAACAATTCCCGCACGGTGCCGACGGTTTCGCCGATCCGCTCCACCGCCGGATGTCCGTTCTCGGCGTAACCGATGGCGTAGGAAAGGATTTCGGACAGCCGCTTGGTGCCGTAATCACGCAGCAGCACCATCCAGGCGTCGAACGCACCGGGTACCGCGGTGGCCAGCGGGCCGGTGCCGGGCACCAGGTCCAGGCCGAGCCCGGTGTAGTGCTCGATCGTCGCGCCCGCCGGGGCGGGGCCCTGGCCGCACAGCACCCTGGGCGCCTGGCCCGCGGGTGCGAGAATTACCGGAACCTCACCGCCGGGTCCGTTCAGATGCGGCTCGACAACGTGGAGCACGAATCCGGCGGCGACCGCCGCGTCGAACGCATTGCCGTCGTTCTCGAGTACCGCGAGCGCGGTGGCCGAGGCGAGCCAGTGCGTGGACGACACCATCCCGAAGGTTCCCTGCAATGTGGGACGCGTGGTGAACACCCGCTGAGTATCGCCTGAGAACGGCACGTGCGTCCAAGACATCTATAACACCACACCGATAGCGTCAGGACATGGAACGCAGACAGCTCGAATACTTCGTCGCGATCGTCGAACACGGCGGTTTCACCCACGCTGCCCGCGCCCTGCGGGTGGCCCAGCCCTCGCTGTCCCGCGCCATCGGCAAGCTGGAGAAAGAGCTCGGCGTCGAGCTGTTCCACCGGGTCGGCCGCAGCGCGGTGCTGAGCAACGCGGGCGAATTGATGGCCGACCGCGCCCGCCAGGTGCTGCGCGACCTGGACGCGCTGCGGGCCGCCGCGCAGGCCGTCGGCGCTGGCGTCGTCGGCCGGGTCGATGTCGCGGCCACCTCGTCCTCGGCGCTGGAGCCGGTGATCAATACGATTGCCCAACTGCGCGACGATCATCCGGGCGTCACGGTGAGCACCTGGTCCGCGCTATCCGCGGCCGAGGTGATCGCGACCGTGCTGCGCGGCCGCTGCGAGGCCGGGGTGTGCGGCAGCGCCGAACGCCCGGCGGGCCAGGGCCTTGTCGCGCACTATCTGCGCGATGAGGATTTCCTGCTCGTCGCCCCACCCGGCACCCAGCTCGGCGCGAACGGCACGGTGACCCGCGACGATCTGCGCGGTATGAGCTTCGTGCTGCCGCAATCGGCGACAGCCGTTCGGGCCCGGTTCGACCGGCTCGCCGCGGCGGTCGGCGACCTGCATATCGCCGCCGAGGTCGGGGACCGCAGCATCGTGTTGCCGATGGTGTTGCGCGGCGTCGGCTGCGGCCTCATGCCCGACGGATGGGAATACCTGGCCCGCCGCGCCGGGGCGGAGATCTACCGCTTCGACCCGCCCGAACGGCTCCCCCAATGGCTGGTGCACCGCAGCGGACCGCTGACCGCGGCGGCGCAGGCCTTCATCGATACGACCCTGGCCCATGCCGGGGAGGTCCACTGAACGGACCGGGTATCACCAGCGGGATCGTCTGAGCGATCAGCCCTCCGCCCGGGCCGGATCCGCGGCCGCATGCCGGTCCGGGTCGTAGGTGTCCGCGCCGGTGTGGTGCATCCAGGCCAGGACCCGCGCCAGCGCGGCGGCCCGGCCGGCCTCCGGGTCGGCGACCTTGCCGGTGCGGATATTCAGCGCCACCTCACCGCCGAGTTCATCGCGGATCTCGGCGGCCGTACTGCCGGACAGTTTGCGCGCCGTACTATCCGACACCCGGACGCCGCGCGGCACCGGGAGCGCGGCGAGCGCACCATCGATCGCGCGCCGCGCCGACCGGAGGGCGGTGCGCGGGCGACGCAGACGTTCCACCGATATCTCGGTGCGCGCCTTCGTAATCCGTTCCACGTTGACGCCGGTCATGGTGCCGTCCTCGGTGCGGCGCTGAATCTCCGCGAGCAGTCCGGCCGCGACCTCGACCACCTCGTCGAGCACCTGCGCGCAGCCTTCGAGCGCGGCCGCCAGATCGCCGGGGGCGTCACCGGCGCGGTGCGTCCAGTTCGCCGCGTAGCGGTTCAACTCCTCGCGCGCCCGCCAGATCGGCGCGGCCGGGGTGCCGGGCACCACGTCGCGCGCGTTCACCAGATGCTGGCCCTCGCCCGAATCGGCCAGCCGGGTGGTCGGCACCCGCCCGCCGAGCAGATGCCGAACCCGCTCGTTCTCGGCCAGGTCACGAGCCGGATCCTCACCGGGCTGCGGCAGCGAGCGGCGCGGACCCGACGCACACCACAGGTGCTGGCTCGGATACAGCGTCTGCGAAATCGCCCGCCCGCCGAGCATCTCGGGCAGTTCGGTGATCACACCCGAGGAGACCGCCGACCGCTCGGCATACCGTTCCAGATGGTAAATCCATTTCCGCACTTGGGAACTCGCCTCATCCAGCGAATCGACTTCGGCGCCGTCGTCGCCGCGGGCGGCGTGATCGGTGGCCAATCGGTGCGCGACCGCGAGATGCTGCGCCGACGCCGCGAAATTCCGCGCGACCATCACCGCCACCGGCACCGGCAGCGCCGCACCGGGCAGCTGATCCAAATCCTCCGGCCGCCTGATCTTTCCGGATTCCCACCCGACCGCGCGGGCCGCCTCCGTATACGACTCCCCCGTCCGCGCCATCCGCGCCCGCACCTGCCGCTTACGCGCCTTGTCAGTGGTCACGGTCGATCCCTTCCACGGCGACGCCCCCACACCACCCCGCCGCTACTCCCGAATCGCCGAAACGCGCACAGCACAAGTAGATTCATCGCGCGAGGCGAAGCCCCTTGTCCTCATCTCGCCCGGCGGTGTGGGCGCCGGAACGATCGGAAGCGGGCGGGCGCGGGCAGCCACTGCACAGCAGAATACAACCCGCACAACGGATTCGAGGACGCCGGATCAGGCGAAGTCGACGTCCCCGCACCCAGGCCGCGAGCCGAGCACCCTGTACACCCAACGCACGGTTCGCGGACGAGGTGCGGCTGCACCCGGACGCGGTGCGACACGCCGCCACCACACAATGGGCGAAGACCAGCGCCGAGCCGTTGGGGTCTAGGCACGGTCACGCGCTGGACGCAGCAGCGCGAGTCCGGTGAGCAACCCCGTGGTCGAGGCGACGTGGATCAGCAGCGCCTTGCGGTTGGGCGCCCACTTGCCGGTGGTCGGCCCGCCGGACCACATCGCGGCCGCGAATCCGCCCGCGCCGCAGGCCATCGCACGCCACAGGACCCGGCCGCGATCGGGTCCGGCGAGCAGCCCGACACCGATCACGCCGAGCGAACCGAGCGTGATCAGCACCTCGCGCGCCATGTGGTACTGCACGTGCCCGGCGCCGTGGCGCACCTCCGGTGCGCGGTAGCTCTCGTCGGTGATGTGGGTGACGGTCTGCCACACCGACGGAACCGCCGCGGCAAGCCCAGCGACGGTGACCGCGACTCCAACACCTTCGCGCAGTGGCATTTTCAACTCCTGAATCTCGATGCGTGACAGGCGTTATCGACAGCCTGCCGCTGAACCATTGCTCAGTAGAACGATTTTCAGCCTAGACGCAACGCTGCGTCAAGTCTAGAATTTGGGTACATTGTCCCGAGGAGGTCACCCGATGCACCCGACCGAGACGACCGGACGTCACCACGGAAACCGGCACGGCCGTAGCGAATCCGCGCGTAAAGCGGTGTTGGAGGCCGCCGACGATCTGCTCGCCGAACGCGGCTTCGCCGGGTTCACCATCGAGGGACTCGCGCTGCGGGCCGGTGTCTCCAAGCAGACGATCTACCGCTGGTGGAAGACGAAGACCGACATCCTCGTCGACACCTACCTCGACGACGCGGCCGAACATCTCGTGCCGCCGGACCTCGGCGCCCTGGATCGGGACCTGCGGGCGCATCTGCGCAACCTCGTCCATTTCCTACGCGACTCGGACTCCGGCATGGTGCTGCGCGCCCTCATCGCCCAGACGCAACACGATCCGGCGATCGCCACCGCATTCCGTAACCGCTGCCTGCGGCCGCAGCGTGAGCGCGACCGAATCCCGTTGCAGCGGGCAATGATCCGGGGCGAGCTGGCCGCCGAGACCGATATCGACGCGGCACTGGACCGGCTCATCGGTCCGATCTACTACCGAGTGCTGGTGAGCGGCGAAGATATCGACGACAGGTTCATCGACGAATTGATCGAGATGTTGCTCCGCACATTCGGAAACGGAATCAACTGAATTCGGGGAGACCGACACCTCGCGATGCGGGCGATCGGAAGCAGGCGGTGCGCGGGTAGCCACCCCGCACAACGCATTCAGGGACGTCCGGCCCAGGGTTGGGAGCCGGGCGTCATCAGGGATCAGGCCAGATCGAAGCGGTCCAGGTCCATCACCACCTGCCGCTTACGCGCCTTACGTCAATACTCCTTACGTCTAATATTGCATCCACTTGGAATTATTGATAAAGTCTGTTGCGGAAATCGCGCGGAGCCTCGGGCTCGGGGGTGATATGGAAACCAGACAATTCTTCTGAACGCTCGAATTGCGTTGGGCGCGTTCTTTTGCCATTTTCCGGCCGATTCGGCTGTTGAATAGCGAGTTCGAGTTCGCGGCGGGGGTCTTGGTGAACGAATTTGTGAGCAATGAAGTGGATGCGTCGGCAACGCATCGAGATCGTGTCGAGCGACCGTCCCGTACCGCGGTGATCGGTGCGCTCACGGTGTTCTTGGTGTTCGGCGTGATGGCGGGCTCGCTCGGGTCGGCGCTTCCGGTCCTGCGCGTGCAGTACCACCTGGGGCAGACCGATGGCGGAGCGGCGGTCGGTGCCTACAACCTGGGCGCACTGCTGGCGATCATCGTCAGCGGCGTCGTCGAACGCGTCGTCCCTGCGCGAAAGGCCACGATCGCGCTGATCGCGATATTCGCCATCGGGGCGATCAGCGCGTCGGCGGCGGTTACTTTTCCGCTGTTCGTCGCGTGTACGGGCGTCGCCGGATTCGGTTTCGGTGGCCTCATCGTTTACCTCAACTCGGCATTCGCGAACGAATTCGGCGAGCGCAGCTTATTGATGGTCAGCGTGCTCAATGCGGCCTACAGCGCCGGAGCGGTACTCGGACCGATTGCCGTATCGGCCACCGCGCATACGGATATCCGTGCGGTGATGTGGATAATCGCGGTATCGGCCGTACTCGGCATACCCGCCTCGGGGTGTGTTTCCGCCGAATCCGCACGGGCCACGGACACCGAATTCCGGCCGGCAGTCCGAAAAGTCCTGGCCGTAGTAGCGCCGTTCGCAGTGCTGGCCTTCCTGTACTCCGGACTCGAAACGGCAACCGGGGCCTGGGAATCCACCCAACTCGTGTGGACTGGAATGTCCTCGGCCGCGGCCGCTCAGCTGACCTCTTTGTTCTTCGTCGGGCTCGCCGTGGGCCGGGCGATTATTCCCCTTTTCGCGCGACAGGCGGCGCCGCAGCGAACGGTTCAGGTGGGATTCGGCGCCGGAGCTGCCGCGCTGCTGCTGTCGACACAACCATTCGCACAGGTATGCGGATATTTCTTGGCGGGCCTGGCCATCGCGCCCATATTGCCCGCGATTCTCACGTGGACGAGTTCCGTCGTCCCCGCCAGCCGGTTGGCCACCGCATGCGTACTGACCGGCAGCCTCGGCGGGGCCACGATTCTGCCGACCACGATGGGCGCACTCGTCACGCCGGGCTCGCCGTGGCTGATCGCGGCAGCGCTCGGCACCGTGGCCGGACTGGGAGTGCTGGCCGCATATGTGATCGCCGTGTTCCGCTCGGCTGCGAAACCGAAATCGAAGGAACAAAATGACTAAACTGAACATTTACCTGGCTCAGGTGAACAACCATTTCGGAAATATGGCCTTCGTGCCCTATTCGGTCGGTATTTTGCAGGCATTTTGTCAGGAGCAGGAAGAGATTCGCGAGGCGTTCGAGTTCAAACGGTTCCTGTTCCTGCGCGAGGATGTGCGCGCTGTGGCGCGGGGGCTGGAGGCGCCCGCGGTGGTCGGCCTGTCCTCGTATATATGGAACTGGGAATACAACCGAGCATTGGCACGGGTGATCCGTGCGATGTATCCGCAATGCCTTATCGTGATGGGAGGTCCGCAGATCCCGGTCGACTCGTCCGAATTCTTCCGGGCCAATCCGATGGTCGACCTCGTCGTACACCACGAAGGGGAATACGCCTTCGCCGATATCCTGCGAACCAGGATCAGCGGCAGAGCGGACTACACCGATATTCCGGGCATCAGCATTCGCGACGAAGACGGTATGGCGATCAAAACCCCGGATCGTGAGCGGATTCGCGACCTCGAGGCATTGCCATCTCCATACCTGACCGGTGTTTTCGACTCACTGATGCGGCAGCCATATAAATGGAGCGTGAGTCACGAGACGAACCGCGGTTGTCCGTACTCATGCACTTTCTGCGATTGGGGTTCCGCGACCTTCACGAAGCTGCGGCAGTTCTCCACCGAACGACTCGCCGACGAGCTGGAATGGTTCGGACGCAATGGTGTGGATATCATCTACAATTGCGATGCCAACCACGGCATTCTGGCCAGGGATCTGGAATTGGCCGAAAAGCTGGCTGAAGTGCGTGGCCACTACGGATTCCCGGCGCAATTCCGCACCGCCTACGCGAAGAAGAGCAACGACACCGTATTCGCGATCGCAGAAGTTCTGCACCGGACCGGTTTGGAGCGCGGTGTGACACTCAGCATGCAGAGCATGAGCGACGATACGCTTTCCGCCATCAAACGACGCAATATCAAACAGGACAATCTCGGTGCACTGTTGCGCCGCTATCGCGAAGCGCATATTCCCACATATACCGAACTTATTCTCGGGCTGCCGGGTGAGAGCGCCGAGAGTTTCCGCAAGGGGATCGGCAGGCTGTTCGAGTTGGGACAGCACGAGGCGCTGCTCATCTACCTGTGCGAGGTGCTGCTCAACTCCGAGCTGGGCAATCCGGACTACCGCCGGGTGCACGGCGTCCGCACCGTGCGGATGCCGTTGCTGCTGGCCTACGTCACGCCGAGCGAGGACGATGTGACGGAATATTTCGAGATCGTCGTCGAAACCGCCACCATGCCACACGACCAGTGGCGTAATTCGTTGATTTTCTCCTGGTTCGTCCAGTGCTTCCACTGCCTGAATCTCACCCAGGGCATCGCCGTATTCCTGTACGCGGATCGTGGACTCGCCTACGAAGATTTCTACGAAGAACTGCTCCGGTTCGCCTCGACACCGGACAGCCGGCTGCTCCATCGTGTCCGGCGGGACGCTGTCGCACTTGTCGACGAAGGTTTGCGGGGGAAGGGGATGGGGCGCGTCGTGCCCGACTTCTGCGATCTCGTCTGGAATCCCGAAGAAGCGTTCTTCCTGAATCTGGTTCGCGACAAGGACGAGTTGTACGCGGAAATCGACACATTTCTGGCGAAGTTGAATATCGAGCGGCAGCTGGGATTGTCGGACGAACTGCGAACGGATCTGGTGGCGTTCCAGCGGGCGAGCCTGGTCGGCCCGGGTGAGTCGGCGGATATCGCGATATCAGTCGGTCACCGGCTGCCGGATTACCTGGCGCACGCGTATCTGCGGGAACCGACGACCCTCGTCCAGGAAGAATCGACGGTCGTGTTGACCGGTAACAAAGAATATCCGGACCCGGAACGATATGCGGTAGAAGCGCTTCGCTACGGGCGGAAGAACAATCGCCTCAGGCGGACCGCGGTCACCGCGAGAAAGTAGCGCACCGCATGGACTTCCATGAGGCGGAAGCGGCCCTGTTCGACCTGGATGGAACATTGGTCGACACCGAACCGCGCAGTCGGTGGGCGTGGTCCCGGCTGTTCGACGGCTACGGTGTGCCGTTGAGCGAGCCAACGCTGGCCGGTTTCGCTGGCCGACGGGGTTACGACGTTCTGGCCGAACGTCTTTCGCTGTTTCCCGGGCGCACCGCCGAGGAATTGTTCGCCGAGACCATGGCCTACTGGTGGTCCGCCGCGGCACCCGGCATCGCGGCGGTGCCGGGCGCCGTCGAACTCGTGCGGCAGGTCCATCGGTCCGGCACGCCGCTGGCGATCGTCTCCTCCGGCCGGCGCACCGACGTGGCGGCGATGCTCGGGGAGTTGGCGGTGTACGAGCTGTTCGATGTCATCGTTACGGCCGAGGACGTGAGCCGGGGCAAACCCGATCCGCAAGGCTATCTCATCGCGTGTGAGCGGCTCGGCCGCCACCCCCGTAGAACCGTGATCTTCGAAGACGCTCCGGCCGGAGTGACCGCGGCCAAGACGATCGGCGCCCGGTGTGTGGCGGTCACCACCACCTCGGCCGCCACCGAACTGGTCGACGCCGATCTCGTTGTGGCAGATCTGAGTTCGGTGTCCTGGCCGCTCGGCGGCGGTACGCGGCGGCGGTAACCGCGCACCGCTCGCACCGCGCGGATGCCCGGCCCCGAGGTTCGGGGGCCGGGCATCATTCGACGATCAGGCCAGATCGAAGCGGTCCAGGTTCATCACCTTGGTCCAGGCGGCGACGAAATCGTCGACGAACTTCTGCTTCGCGTCGTCGGCGGCGTATACCTCGGCGAGGGCGCGCAGCTGGGAGTTCGATCCGAAGATCAGATCGGCTCGGCTGCCGGTCCACTTGGCCGCGCCGGTGGCGCGGTCGGTGCCGATGTAGGTGCCGTCGTCGGCCGGGGACGGCGACCACTTCGTGCCCATATCGAGCAGGTTCACGAAGAAGTCGTTGCTCAGCGTGCCGGGGTTGTCGGTGAAGACGCCGAGCGGCGAACGCTGGTGGTTCGCGCCGAGCACGCGCAGACCACCGATGAGCACCGTCATCTCGGGCCCACTGAGGGTGAGCAGGTTCGCCTTGTCGACCAGCAGGTACTCCGCCGGGAGCCGGGTGCCCTTCCCGAGGTAGTTGCGGAAGCCGTCGGCCGTCGGCTCGAGCGCGGCGAAGGATTCCACATCGGTGTCCTCCTGCGTCGCATCCGTGCGGCCCGGCGTGAACGGCACCTGAACGTCGAAACCGCCGCTCTTGGCGGCCGATTCGACCGCCGCGACACCGCCGAGCACGACGAGGTCGGCGAACGACACCCGCACATTGCCGGTCTGGGCGGAGTTGAACGACTCCTGGATACCCTCCAGCACCCGCACCACCTGCGCGAGCTCGTCGGGTTCGTTTGCCTCCCAACCGATCTGCGGTTGCAGCCGGATCCGGCCGCCGTTCGCACCGCCGCGCTTGTCACTGCCGCGGAACGACGAGGCCGCCGCCCATGCGGTCGAAACCAGTTGCGGCACGGTCAAACCCGAGGCCAGGATGCGGCTCTTCAGATCCGCGATCTCCGCGGCGCCGACGAGTTCGTGGTCCACCGCGGGCACCGGATCTTGCCAGAGCAGGGTCTCCTCGGGAACCAGCGGCCCGAGGTAGCGGACCTTCGGGCCCATATCGCGGTGGGTCAGCTTGTACCAGGCCTTGGAGAATTCCTCGGCCAGTTCCTCCGGGTGCTCCAGCCAGCGGCGGGTGATCTGTTCGTAGATGGGGTCGAACCGCAACGACAGATCGGTGGTGAGCATCGCGGGGAGCCGGGTCTTGCCCGGTTCGTGCGCGTCGGGCACCGTGCCCGCCTTCGCGGGATCCTTCGGGGTCCACTGCCAGGCGCCCGCGGGCGACTTGGTCTTCTCCCACTCGTTGCCGTAGAGGACCTCGAGGAAGCTGTTGTCCCACTTGGTCGGGGTCGGCGTCCAGGTGACCTCGATACCGCTGGTGATGGCGTCCTTGCCGACGCCGGTGCCGAACGAGCTGCGCCAGCCGAGGCCCTGCTCCTCCAGCGGGGCGGCCTCGGGCTCGGGGCCGACGAGCGCCGCGTCACCCGCGCCGTGCGTCTTGCCGAAGGTGTGGCCGCCGACGATGAGCGCCGCGGTCTCGACGTCGTTCATCGCCATCCGACGGAATGTCTCCCTGATGTCGATGGCCGCCGCCAACGGATCCGGATTGCCGTTGGGCCCTTCGGGATTCACGTAGATGAGGCCCATCTGCACCGCGGCGAGCGGGTTCTCCAGATCCCGGTTGCCGGTGTAGCGCTCGTCGCCGAGCCACGTGTGTTCCGGACCCCAGTAGACGTCCTCCTCGGGCTCCCACTGGTCGACGCGACCGCCGCCGAAGCCGAAGGTCTGGAAGCCCATATCCTCGAGCGCGACATTGCCCGCGTAGACGATCAGGTCGGCCCAGGACAGCTTCTTGCCGTACTTCTGCTTGACCGGCCACAGCAGGCGGCGGGCCTTGTCCAGGCTCGCGTTGTCGGGCCAGCTGTTGAGCGGTGCGAAGCGCTGCATACCCGCGCCCGCGCCACCGCGGCCGTCGTTGATCCGGTAGGTGCCCGCGGCGTGCCAGGCCATCCGGATGAAGAACGGGCCGTAGTGGCCGAAGTCGGCGGGCCACCAGTCCTGCGAGGTGGTCATCACCTCGATGATGTCCTGCTTCACCGCGGCGAGGTCGAGGGTCTCGAACTCGGCCGCGTAATCGAAGTCCTCGCCCATGGGGTTGGCGACGGCCGGATTCTTCTGCAGGATCTTCAGATTGATCTGATTCGGCCACCAGTCGCGGTTGCCACCGCCCTCGGCGGGGTACTTGAGGCGACCGGAGACTACGGGACAACCACTTTCGGCCGGTTCCGTACTGGCCTCTCCGATTGGCGGATGTTCCTGGGCCACGGTATTTCCTTTCGCCGGTGCGTATTTCGGGCTGTGATCACGGTTGTGATCGGGTTTTTTCCGCTGTCGAGCAGCTGGGGCACAGGCCCCAATAGATGACTTCGGCCTCATCGAGGACGAATCCGTTGTCGTCGGATGCGGTCAAGCAGGGCGCCTCGCCGACGGCGCAGTCGACATCGGCGATGGCGCCACAGGAGCGGCATACGACGTGATGGTGGTTGTCGCCGACCCGGGTCTCGTAGCGCGCCACCGAACCCATCGGCTGGATCCGGCGGAGCAGACCCGCGCCGGTCAGAGCCCGCAACACGTCGTAAACGGCCTGGTGAGAGACCGCACCGAGGCTCTCGCGCACATGAGCGAGGATGGAATCGGTATCCGAGTGCGGATGCTCGTGCACCGCGCTCAGCACCGCCATCCGCGGCGCCGTCACCCGCAGTGATGCGCCCCGCAGCATGCGTTCGAAGTCCGAAGTCGTGGACACATTCCAGAGTATGACCCAGTCAAGTCTTGGCCGGGCGGGATTCGCGCGTATTTCATAGGTTCGTCCGTATCCGGTAACCATCGCCAGGCGCGGCTTCGGAGCTTCGACCAGACCGGGCGCGGTTGCCCACAACGACTTTCGCGCCGCGTCCGCGATGACGGAATCAGGTTAAGCGACGGTCAAGGATCGTTGTCCGGGGCTGCCTCGCGGGGGTGCGGTGGTATAACGTCGCCCGGTGCTGGAAGAGTTGTCGACGCGGGCAACGGCGATCGGGGTGGCGGGATCCGCACGCGCGGCCCGGCAGATATTGGACCAGGTTCTCGCGCACGCACCCACCGACGAGTCCGCGCTGCTGCGCGCGATCGAAAAGCTTTACGCGGGCGAACATTTCGCGGAGGCACGCACCGCCACCGCGACACTGCTCGAGCACAATCCGGACCATATCGACGGTCTGCACTACATGGCGGGCATCATGCTGGCCTGCGGCCTGCCCGAACACGGGCTGCCCTACGTGCGCCGCGCCGTCGCGCTGGAACCGCGACTACCTGGGCCGATGTGCACGCTGGCCGAATTGCTGTACGCCATCGACCAGGACGCGCCGGAGGCGATGGACTGGCTGCTGCGCGTCATCGACATCGCCCCGGATTACGCCACCGCGCACCTCGTCCTCGGCTGGTGGCACTGCCAGGCGGGCCGCTGGGCGGCCGCCGAACCAGCGCTGCTCGAGGCGGCACGGCTGGCGCCGTACAGCGATGCCGCGGAGCTGCCGCTCGCGCTGGCCAGGGCCGGACGCGGACGTTTCGCCGAATCGCGCTCGGCCGTCCGGGAATTGATCCGTACGAATTCGAAACAGGATCAACTACAACGAGTTTGCCGAGTGATCGAGCGCGTCGGCCTGCCCGGCGAGCTGTCCGAACTGTACGAGATGGCGCTGGCGGCGCTCGGCGAAACCGATCTCAGCCAACCGGGCGCGGCCGGAGCCGACCCGGAACTGCTCGCCGCACAGGGTGAACTCGCGCGCCGCGTCTACGAGTCGAAGATCGCAGGCGCCGCGGCGCGCGCGAAGGCGGCCGAACTGGCTTACGCGGTGCTCGCGCAGCGCCCGGCGGATCGCAACGCCCGCTACGTCTACGACCGGTCGACGGAATCCACCCGGCGGGAGAACCTGCAGCGAACCAGGTCCCGGCAGGGCGCGGGCGAGATCGCAAGGGCCAGAATGCTGGTCGATCAGGGCGATACCCGGGGGCCGCTGGCGCTGTACACGGCACAGGTCGCGGCCGGCGATCTCACCGCGGCGCGGCAGACGGTCCGCGACCGGCTGCGCGCCGACCCGGCGTCCTCGCTGTGGCTGTATCTGGCCTCCACCATCGCACAGGCGCTCGGAAACCACACCGAGGCACTGGATTACGCGCGCCGAGCCACCGCCGCCGCGCCCGCGCACGCCCATATCAACCATCGGCTCGGGCTGGCCGCCAAGGCGGCGGGCGAGCTGCCGCTGGCCGAGCAGGCGCTGCGCCGGGCCGTGCAGCTGGCGCCGGATCTCGTTGCGCCGCTGGCCGATCTGGCGCTGCTACTGGGCGAGATCGAGCGCTGGCAGGATGCGGACGCACTGCTGGCCCGGCTCACCCCGGAACTCCCCGAGCTCGGGACCGCCCGCGATCAGGTGGCCCAGATCGTCCGGCTCTGCGTCGCCAATTCCGAACCGCTCCGGCGTGCCGTCGTGCACCGGATCGCCGACGAGCAGGTGGCATCGGAACTGGCGCAGTGGTATCGGCTGATCCTGTCCTGTCACCCGGTGCTGCACGCGGGCAACCCGGACTGGGCGACGGCCGAATACCGAGGTCTGGCAACGCAACTGCGCCGAATGCGGGATGCGTTCACCTTCCCCGCACCGCCCCGCTTCCTCGAAATCCTGCACCGCTACGACGAACTCACCGCCATCCGATCGCGGTAAATCAGGACTCGAGCCGCCAGCCGTCCGGCAGGTCGGCGTCGACGCGGTCGCCGTCCACCCGCAGCCGCACGGCGGCCGCACCCAACCGCAGATCGCTGAATTCGACCGCGCCCCAACGCTTCGGCACCTGCGGCCGCACCGTGACCAGCCGGCCGGGCACATCCGGATCCAGGCCGAGGAAGGACCGCACGAGCAGCAGCGGCGCCGCGCTCGCCCAGGCCTGCGGTGAGCACGCGGCCGGGTACGGCACCGGCGCCTCGAAATCCGAACGCTGGAATCCGCAGAACAATTCGGGCAGCCTGCCGCCGAATGCCGCCGCCGAGTCGAGCAACCCATCGGCCAGGCGGGTGGCCAGCTCGATCGCGCCGGGCAGGTGCCGGTAGCGCAGCAGGCCCGCGACCGCGATCGCGTTGTCGTGCGGCCAGATCGAGCCGTTGTGGTAGCTCATCGGGTTGAAGGCGCCCATCGTCGCGGCCAGCGTGCGCAGGCCGAAACCGCTGTCCATATCGGGTTCGGCGAGGCGGTCGATCATGCGCGCCGCATGTTCGTCGGTGGCGATACCGGTCCACATGCAGTGCGTGATATTGCTGGTGAGCGCGTCGAGCGGGCGCTTGTCCCGATCCAAAGCCACCGCGTACCAGCCCTTTTCGGGCAGCCAGAAGGTTTCGTCGAAGTGGGCGCGCAGTTCGGCGGCGCGCTCGCGCATGCGGGCCGCGCCCGCCCGATCGCCGAATTCGGCGGCCAGCGCGGCGCGGCCGAGCAGCGCCGCGTATACGTAACCCTGCACCTCGCACAGCGCGACCGGCGGTTCGGCCGCCCGTCCCGCCGCGTCGTTGATACTGCCCTCGCTGTCCTTCCAGCCCTGGTCGGCCAGGCCGCGATCGGAGGCGCGCCGGTATTCGACGAAGCCGTCACGGTCGCGATCCCCGTAGCGGGCGATCCAGTCGAGCGCCGCGTCGGCGGCGGGCAGCAGCGCGCGCACCCGTTCGCGGTCGGCGCCCCAGCGTCGCGCCTCGGCCAGCAGCATGACGAAAAGTGGTGTGGCGTCGACGGTTCCGTAGTACGGCTCGCCGCCGAGCGCCTCGGTGACGGCCTGATGTCTGCGGATTCCGTGCATGATCCGGCCCGGCTCCTCGTCGCGGAACGGATCCACCCGCGCGCCCTGCAATCCGGCGAGCAGTTCCAGGGTTTCGACGGCGAGGCCGACATCGAGCGGCAGCGCCATCCATGCGGTCAGCAGGCTGTCCCGGCCGAACAGGCTCATGTACCAGGGCGCGCCCGCGGCGACGAACCGGTGACCGCCGTCCCGGATCTGCAGCACGGACAGATCGCTTTCGCTGCGCCGCAGCACCCGCGTCAGCACCGGATCCGCGACGGCGATCGAGGTCGGCGTCTCCCGCCACTCGCCGGTTCGCCGCGGGGCAGTGGGCTGATCGGTCCGATATGCGGCCGGATGCGTTGGCGCCACCCGGATTTCGGTCCGCCACCGCTCCCCGGCCGGGACGACCACCCGCCAGATCAACATCCCTGACCGCACCAGCGCGGGCCGCGAGGACGAGATCGAAACCCCGTGTGCGTGCGCACCGTCGGCGACGAGCACCAGCTCGCCGTCGGCGACGATCATCTCCGCCCGCCCGCCGCTCACCCGGCCGTCCTTGACCGCGTACGGGTCGGCGAAATCGCCGTCGACGCGGAGTTCGACGGTGACCGCCGACGGTTCGGATCCGGTATTCACCAGCGTGATCGTCTCCCGCATCCCCTCGTCCACCGTCCGCTCCCGCACCACGAGCATGGTGCTGTCGGCGGCGGTGGCCCACGGCGTGCGGCGCAGCAGGAAGCGCGCGGCGAACGGCCGCGAGTTCAGCACGGTCAGCGATTGCAGGCAGCGGTGTGCCAGCCGCAGCTCCCACCGCGACAGCACCCGCCGATGCCGATAGAAGAGCCCGTATTGCGCGCCCGGCTCGATATCGCCGGATCTGTCCGACACACAGAACGTCCGGTGTTCGACCAGCGTGACCACACCCGCGTCACCGACCACCGACGCGACCGGGTCGTCATCGAATCGCGAGGCACTGTCCTCCGGCATGGAACACCCCGAAAGTTATTTGGAGACATCCGTATTCGCCGCCCGGCCCGCCTTCCTGGAGCCTGCTTCGTCGCGGATACCCGGTGCCGGGCCCGTTATAACCCACGGTGCCGTGGGCACTTCCGGACGCGGCCGCCGCCTACCCGCAGCCGTACGGCAGCCGCCCCTCAACCGCAGATCGCCGAATTCGACCGCGCCCGATGATCACTCACGAGCGATGATCGGGAGTCGCCGAAGTAGTTGCAAATCAGAGCCTTCCGAGCGAAAGGATCTTGATGCCCGGCGTGAGCTGCTAGCCTGGCCGCGATCCGTCCAGGATTGTCGGACGTATCGGCGTAAGGATCGTTTTCTGGTATCGACAGCGAGGGAACGGGAGCACGCATGAACCACTCGACCGTGACGACTCGACGCATAATCTCATGTGTCCTTGGGTTGGGAATGGCCACCGCCGCAGGCATTTTCGCGGCGACTCCGGCCACCGCCGCAGCCGAGCGGTGCGGCGGGACACTGACCGATTACGTAGGTGCCGACAAGGATGCCTCCTACAGCGGCAAAGACGAAGAGGGCAGCACGGTCACGCTCACCTTCGACAGAGACAAGGCCACATTTCAGGAACCGGGCGAAAAGCTCAGTGGCACTTACGATTTCACGCCGCAGAAGACCGCCCCCGGTCTGGTCAACATAAACACCGAAGAAGGGGATGTTGTCCTCGAGTTGCGGGGCGGGAAATGCGCTGCGGGATCAACCTCGGTTGATAAGGCGCTGCTGGAGTTGACAACCAAGGGCGGGGGCAACGAGTCTTTCCAGCTCGAGCGCACCAAGTAAGGCACGCCAGATCCGGAAAGGGCCTCTTGGGCGCAACTGCGACGTGTCGGCTCGGTCCGATGGTGAAGGTACGAATGTCATCGATGAACGGAGAAACCGCCACACCCGCGGGCGTGCGAATCGCGCCCGCGGGCGGCAAGGGATTCGGCGTATTCGCCACGCACACCTTCGACCCAGGGGAGGTCGTCATCGCGGCACGTAAGGTGCGTGAACTGCCCCGACGCACCAGCCACTCGCTGCAGATCGGCTGGGACCGGCACATCGAGGTCGACCTTCCGGCGAGGCTGGTCAACCACTCCTGCGATCCCAATGTCGGTATCCGGGACAACGACTGCGACGCATACGATTTCGTAGCCCTGACCGATATCGCCGCAGATGAAGAGATCACCTGGGACTACGCGGCAAGCGAGTGGGTCAGCATCGCCGTTCCCACCTGCCGCTGCGGCAGCGCCTCCTTCCGCGGAGCGTCGCTGGGCTACCAGTATCTCTCGCCCCGGCAGACCGCCGGGCTCCACGGATACACCGCTCGCTACCTCACAACTCCTCGGCAAGCCGACGACAATCGGGAATGACGCATAACCCACGGCGCTCTCCTCGCTGCCCAAGCTCTACTGGAGCGACGGCCGCCCGCCGGGACGGGAGTGGATCCGCTTCTCCCGCAAGAACTTCGGTGCCGCGCAGAAACTCACCTATTTCGCCGTGGTGTAGATCGCATCGGGCGCCGCGATGTCACCGGCCGTGCTGGCCCGATTTCCGCGCTACGGCAGGCTTTTCGATTGCATTCAGGGCTGGAACGGCATCGCCGAATGGGGTGGCGTACCGCTTTCAGCGCTCGTCGACCTGGTCCGCCCTTCGAGTTCCGCGACCCATCTGATCTGCTACGCGATGGACGACAAGGCACTCACCGAGGGGCACGGCCGCTTCGGCTATTTCTACGAGGCCATCCCGCTGGAGGTCGCCCGCGCACCGCAGGCGCTGCTGGCCATGGAGATGAACGGCGCACCGCTGCCGATCGAACACGGCGCACCGCTGCGGCTGCGGCTGGAGAACCAGCTCGGCTACAAGATGGTCAAGTGGATCAAGGCCATCGAATTCGTCGACGACGTCGGCGGAATCGGTATGGGCCAGGGCGGATATCGCGAGGACCAGCTGCACTACGGCAATGTGCCCGGCATCTGAACCAGGGTCGGAGCAATCATGACCGGACCGATCGAACAGGCCACCGACCCGACGCAGCGGACGGTCGCCTTGGCGCGCGCCACCGTCTCCGACGGCCGCGGCCCGGACGCGGACCCCGCCGAACAGGCACGCGCACAACGGAATCGCGACCTGCTCGGCGCACTGCCCGCTCCGCTGGAGCGCGAGTTGGTCGCCCGGGCCGCACACCTGATCCGGCACAGCCCTGGCCCGATACTCGACCAATTGCGCACGGAACCCGAGCAATTGGCGGCGGCATGGCGAGTGCCCGTCGAGCAGGCGCGCATCCGGCTACGCGATCGCTGGTGAATTCCAACCGTTTCTATCGGTCGGAGCCGTCGTCAGGGCAATGCCTGACGTGGTCCGCACGCTGTCGTTCATAGAGGTCTCGGGCGCGGTCGAGCGGAGGGAGGTCGTCGGCGCGGCGGAACAGCTCCACAGGTTGAGCGTTTCGCTCCGGGAAGTAGAACGCGGCGGCTCGGCGTTGCTTCTGTGCACGTTCGGCCAACCAGCTGACGGCGGTCAATACCAGGGTGATCACGACCCCGCCCAGGATGGCGCTTGTCGGTGCGCCGTGGGAGAGCACGGCGGCGGTAGCCGTCGCCGTGAGGCTGTAGCCTACGCCCTGAACCGCGTACATCACCGAGTAGGCGGGGGCATGTAGGTCGGGCGGAAGCTGTTCGCGCAGTGCGAGATTGCGGGTGACCATGACACCGGATTGGAATATGCCCGCAACCACCAGGGCGACTCCGATACCAACACCGGGCAGGAGGGCGACCAGTGCGATCGCCGCCGCGGTCGCGATGAGCAGCACGAGCGCTTGGGTTCGCACGGCACCCGGCCAGGTGCGCAGTCCATAGCAGAAGGCACCGATCGCACTGGCGACAGCGAAGGCGGTGAGCATCGGTCCCGCCCACTCGACCGGCAGCCTCCGGTAATCCAGCAGCGCGGGCAGCACGAGCTCGGCCGTAGCCAGTAGCGACATGGCGGCAGCACTGGTGAGATAGATGGGCCATCCGGAAACCACTGTGCGCCAACGTGATTCGGAGCCAGAAAGCAGGTGCTCCGGCTCGCTTTCCGCGGGTGCGGACAGCAGGAAGATCAGCGCCGCCGCGGCGGCGGCGCACAATGCGCCCAGCGCAACGGGTGCGGCAGCGGACAATTGCGTCGCGAGCAACACCACCAGCGCGGGAGACACCGCCCAGATCACCTGTGTCAGCATCGCCTCGGCGCTCAGCGCCCGTGGCACGTCCTCTTCGTCCACCATCCCCGTCAGGATCGATCGCAATCCGCCCGGGCTGGCCGCCGGTCCGGCGCCGGCCAGCAATGCCAGGGTGATCAACACCGGTGCGGGCGCCTCGCGACCGAGCGCCAAACCGGCGAACGCGACCGCGCCGATGGCGAAACCTGCCGCTAGCTGGATGCGAATTCGATGCTGGCTCAGCCACATCGATTGTCCGGCCGCGCCGGCGACTTCACCCAGCACATAGGCCGCGGCGAGCGTCGCGCCGAGCGCATATCCGCCCGGCGTCTGCCGGACCAGAAACACCAGGCCCAACGGGGCCATGGCAATCGGTAGCTTTCCCGCGCTGGAAACGATTGTCCAGCTCAACGTTTCTCGTGTAGCAAGCCTGCGATAGCCCATCGGTCGTCTCCAGGTTGGTAATCGAGTTACCTCAGGTGGTTACCCGCTGGTCTATATCGGTGAACAACGCGGCCACAGCGGCCTCGATTCCCTCCGCCGCCGCCAGGGTCTCGGCAACGACAAGGTATTCACCCGAGTGGCCAACCGGCGCGGCATCGTCAACAGTGATCAGCACCCCGGTTCGGCTCGCCGGATCGTAGGCGAGACCATGCTCGGCGAGCAGTGCCACCGTCTTGCGGAACGGGGGGAAGGTGCAGCGGCGCAGCTCGATCAGCACTCGATCGTGGAAGTAGTTCGCACCGACGATTCGTTCGCCGATGTGATGGATGTGGCTGGAACCGCCGACACGGCAGTTGAACTCGTTGATAAGAATACGTCTGTCGGGTACAACGATGGCATCGATGCTGACGGTGCCCCGGTATCCCATCGCGTGCAGCGGCCGGCACAACTCGGTGGCTTCTTCGAGGAAGCCGGGAAAGCTCGGCAGGTCGGCCGATGGCGCCGGGACGATCAGTCCGTTCAGGACGGGCATCATCCGCATTTCGCCGTGTCCGACGAATTCCACCCCGGCATCGGTGACGACGACTTCGGCATAGATCGGAATCGAGTTGGGCAGGTAGTGCTCGATTACCACTCGACGCCGTCCCTGCTCGGTGTACCAGGGCCACGTCTGCTCGAGGTAGTGAGTCAGTGTGGCTCGATCGGAAATCTGCTCGACCTTGTGTGCGCCGACCGCCGGAATCCCGGGTACTGGACTGATGATCTCATTGCCATATCCGGCGACGTGAAAGTCTTGCTTCACGATTGCGCAGTGACCCGCGGCGAGCAGGGACCAGATCTGGTCTTCGGCGCGTTCCCGGCTGTTGACCACGGCGCCGTCCGCGACCGATACCCCGACCCCGGCCGAAAGGGCACGAAATGTCGCCTTGCTGTTGAGCATTTCACCGCCGCCCTGATCGACGAACGCGAATCCCGGTGTGCCGCGGTCCAACCCGAGTGCCTTCGTCAATTCGGCTACGGCACTGTCGAAGTGGAAGGGAAGTACGCGCTCGACTTCGAGCTTTCCGACCAGGGCACCCAGTTCGGCGACGAAGCCCGGTTCCAGTAGCCGATCACGGGTCAGCACATCGAGACCCAGTCGGCCCGGCGGCGGTACCAGCACCGGCAGCGCCGCCGATGCCACGCCCATAATGTCCGCGACGTAGTCCACGAACGCCTCGTCGACCCCGATCGGCAATACCAGGATGTCCCCGGGCCGCATGCTCCAGATCATCCGCTGCGCCTGGTTGGCGACGTATCGGCGATACTCGGGGGTCAGGGCCTCCAGGTCACCGACCATCTCCTCGGTTCGCTGATTGCTGATAACCAGTGTGCTCATCGAATTCCTTTCTCGTAGTGTCGAATCGATGAAGCGTCAGACGGCGTGCGCCGGGAGGATGTCGCACAGGGCATCGGCCAAGATTTCGATACCGTCGGGGCTCAACACCGACTCGGGATGGAACTGCATCGACCGAAATCCGGGTCCGCGCGTCGCGTAGACCTCGCCGGTGTCGTGGTCACGACTCACCGCGACTCTTCCGCCCGCAACGGGGCTGGTGAACTCGCCGACCGCGCTGACCGCGGCGAAAGTGTTGTAGAACCCGACCCGTCGGCGCCGGCCGAACAGATTCACCACGTACTGGCGTCCCTGATTCGGCAAGGTTCGACGCACGATCGGGAGACCGAGGATCCCGCACAGGACCTGATGGCCGAGGCAAACAGCGATGAGTGGTTTGCCGGCGCGCAGGGCGTCGGTTCCGATCGCACGTAGCGCCGCGATCTTCGGATGCCCTATTTCGCGCGGGTCACCGGGGCCGGGGCCGAGCAGCATCAGGTCGAATTCGCGGTGGTCGGTCGGCTCGTCGAATCGCCGAGTCGTAACCTCCAACCCGAGCGCGGCCAACTGGATGCGAAGCATGGCTGTGAACGAATCCTCGGCGTCGATGACCAGAAGCCGTCGACCATCGAGCGGCGCCGGCTCCGAACGTCCACGCTGCCGAAGCCAGAACTGCGCCAATGCGGCATTGCGTCCCATGAGCAACCGGTGAACGTCCGGATGGCTCGCGAACGTAATTCGCTCGCCAACCGGCGGTGTGGGAGTGGCCGCGGTTACGCCCCTTATCGCCGCCAAGAGACCCGCCGCTTTGGCGCGAGTTTCGGCCGCTTCGGTGGCGGGGTCGGAGTGCCGGACCAACGTCGCACCGACCCCGATGCGCACTGTGCCGTTCTGATCGACATCGGCGGTGCGGATCATGATGGCCGAGTCCATGGTGGGTCGCCCGCTGGCATCGTGGCCGATGAGCGCCAGCGCGCCGCTGTAATAACCGCGCCCCGTCCGTTCATGACGCGCCAGCACCCGGCACGCGTTCTCCAACGGGCTGCCGACGACGGTCGGCGCGAACAGCGTTTCCCGGAGTATGTCCGAGACGCCCCGTGCCGAGGTGCCGTCGATCAGGTATTCGGTATGCGCCACCCGCGCCATCGACTTGAGAAACGGACCGCGTACCCGCCCGCCCCGGATACACATATGCGCCATCATTTTAAGCTCTTCGTCCACCACCATGAAAAGCTCTTCGGTCTCCTTCTGATCGGACAGAAAGCGCAATGTATCCGAGAGCGTCGGGCCGGATGGCGGATAACGATATGTCCCACTGATGGGATTCATCATGACCGTACCCGCACACAAGTTGACGTGACATTCCGGGGTGGCTCCGATAAATGTGCGATCACCGAGATGGACCAGAAATGTCCAATAGACCCCGTGCTCGGCGAGCAGCAAACGCCGATAAATACTGAGCGCAGCGCGGACCGAGAATCCGGGAATTGTTGCGATAAAGGTTCGTTTGATCACGAAATTCGCCCCTTCACCGCCCCCGATCTCCGTTTCGAGCACCCGCCGAACGATCTGTGCGTACTCCTGGTCGTCGATATCGAAATCCGCGTTGAGCAGTGCGATCGGATCATCGGGCAGATCTTCGAGCAGTCGCTTCATGTCGATGGTGTGTTGTGCGTCGATGGTGAGGATCCGGATCGGTTCGCCATCGTCGACGCAGTCGAAACCGCGCTCGGCGATCTGCCTGTACGGAATCACTGCGAGCAGTTCGTGTCCGGCGCGGACAGCGGTGCCGCGCGTCGGCAGATCGGCCAGTGCCGCGACCGTCGTCACCTCCCCCAGCAGCGCTTCGACCGTGTCGGCGCCGGTCGCGCCCGGCCGGTGCAACAACGCAAAGGCCGGGGCGGCCAGCACCGATTCCAGCGCCGAGCCGGACCGGCCCGAATCGCGAATTACGGTATTCATTCCAGTCCTTTCCGCAATGGACGCTCCCCCTATATTGCCGAGGAGCGTGCGAGCACGGAACTACTCGATCGTGCAGTTTTTGCGTACTGCGGGCACCGCACCGATCAGTGCACAACTACTCATTCGAGTGATGCGGCCCCGACCGCGCGTTATCTAATTTTGGAGATGCACGGTCGCTCGATGCCAGATCTTCGAGCATAGACCGATTCGAACACATTTCGATCTATCGAGATGAGGACTTCGTGAGCAAGGCAATAGCGACAACTGAACTGACCGACGAGGAAATTCTCGAGTTCCATCGGGGCGGCAAACTCGTCGTCGCGAACTCCGCCCCACTGCTGGACCCGCGCGCCCTGTCCATTTCATATACTCCGGGCGTCGCCCGGGTCAGCCAGGCGATTGCCAGACAGCCCGAATCGGCCGCCGAATACACGTGGGCCTCGCGGTTGGTCGCGGTTGTCACCGACGGCACGGCCGTCCTAGGCCTCGGCGATGTCGGCGCCCTGGCCGCGCTTCCGGTGATGGAGGGCAAAGCCGGGCTGTTCCGAAGTTTCGCGGACCTGAACGCGATACCGCTCGTACTGGACACGACCGACAACGCGGAGATCGTGCGAATTCTCGAACGGCTCCGTCCCTCGTTCGGTGCGGTCAGTCTCGAGGATGTCGCCGCGCCGCGCTGTTTCGAACTGGAGCAGCGGCTTATCAGGGCGCTGGACTGCCCGGTCATGCACGACGACCAACACGGCACGGCCATCGTCACACTGGCCGGACTTCACGGGGCCGCCAGCGTTCTGGGGACGGCGTTGAATCGACTGCGCGTCGTGATCCTGGGTGCGGGCGCCGCCGGTATCGCGTGTGGACGGCTGCTGTTGGCCGCCGGCATCAGCGACATCACCCTTGTCGATTCGCGCGGCATCATCTATCCCGGGCGTGCGCAATTGACCACGGACAAAGCCGAATTGGCGCGGCGGACGAACCCGCGCGGCCTGCGCGGCGGGATCGCCGAAGCGCTGCGCAATGCGAATGTCTTGATCGGCGTCTCCTCCTCTCGGGTACCGGAGGAATTGGTCGCAACGATGTCGCCGGATGCGGTGATCTTCGCGCTGTCCAATCCGGAACCGGAAATCGAGCCGGAGCTCGCCGTTCGATACGCCGCGGTCGTTGGGACGGGTCGCAGTGATTATCCGAATCAGATCAACAACGTGCTGGCATCGCCCGGCATCTTTCGTGGTGCGCTCGACGCGGGCGCTAAACGCATCACCGATGCGATGAAGCTGGCCGCGACCGACGCCATCGTGGCCATCGCCGCTGAGGATCTGGCGGCGCACCGGGTGGTGCCGAGTGCCCTGGATCCGCGTGTCACCCCGGCCGTCGCGGCAGCCGTCGCCGCCGCGGCCGGAACGAACTGAAAAGGACTATCACTTGAGAAGCGAAACGGCGCTTAATCGTTCATTGTGGATCGACACGCGTCCCCTGGATGCCGATCGCGCCCGGTTGGCAGCTCTGCCAGCTCGGCAGCAACCGGATTGGGGAGATCCTTGGCTGATCTCGAAGGTCCGAACCACCCTGTCCCGAATGCCCGCTCTGACCGAATGGGGCGAAATCAGAGACTTAAGCCGGTCGCTGGCCGAGGCCGCCGCTGGACGAGCGCAGATCATCCAGGCGGGTGACTGCGCGGAGGATCCCGCCGAATGCACGCCGGAGTTCCTTACCCGGAAGTTCTCATTGCTCGAGACCTTGGGCGCGGCCATGCACGACGACACAGGTCGCCCGGTGATCCACGTCGGCCGGATCGCGGGCCAATTCGCCAAGCCCCGATCACGGCCCACCGAGCGGCATGGCGACCGCGAAATCCCTTCGTATCGTGGGCCGATGGTGAACGATCCGAGACCCGATCGGCGCTACCGGCAGCCGGACCCGATGCGATTGCTCACCTGTTTTCAGGCGGCGAGTTCCGCGATGGCATATCTGCGGTACCACGAGGATCGCCATCGCCGACCACGGATCTGGACCAGCCACGAGGTCTTGGTGCTCGACTACGAATTGTCGGCACTGCGCCGTTCCTACGACGGCCGACTGTTTCTGGCCTCGACACACTGGCCATGGATAGGTGACCGAACTCGCCAGCTTTCTGGTGCACACGTCGAACTGTTGGCTTCGGTCGCCAATCCCGTCGCCTGCAAAGTCGGGCCGACCATGACCGAGGCCGAGTTGCTCGCGCTGTGTCGGCGCCTCGATCCGGCCCGGACGCCGGGACGACTGACGTTGATCTCGCGCCTCGGCGCGGATTTGGTGGCCGATCGCCTCCCGCATCTGGTCGCCGCCGTCCGGTCCAGCGGCCATCCGGTGCTCTGGTTGTGCGATCCGATGCACGGCAACACGATCGCGGCGCCGGACGGTCATAAAACACGGATGCTCGGCGCCATAATCCGCGAGGTCACCGACTTTCGAACCGCGGTGCGTTCCGGCGGCGGTGTCGCGGCCGGGCTGCATCTGGAGGCCACCAGCGAGCAAGTCGACGAGTGCGTGACGGACCTCGCGCTGCTGGACGGGGTCGAACGCCGCTACACGAGCCTGTGCGATCCCCGGCTCAATCCCGAACAAGCCGGAACCGTTATCGAAGCCTGGACGCGAGATTCCTTGGTATCTCACGAAAGGAATGTCTGATGCCGATCTCCCCCATCGCTGCGTACCCCATGCCGGAGGAGTCCGATCTCCCGGCGAATATCGCTAACTGGCACCTACAGCCCGACCGCGCCGCCCTGTTGATCCACGACATGCAGCGATACTTCCTCGCCCCGTTCACGCTCGCGGAATCCCCAGGGGCCGAACTGATCCGCAACATCGCCGCGCTGCGCCGACGCTGTGTCGAACTCGGTGTGCCGGTCTCGTACACGGCGCAACCAGGCGGTATGACCGAGGCCGAGCGCGGATTGCTGCACGATTTCTGGGGCCGGGCATGACCGTTCGCCCGGAAGATCGGGAGATCGTCGAGCCATTGGTTCCGACCTCGGACGACCGGGTGTTCACCAAATGGCGATACAGCGCCTTCCACCGCAGCGATCTGCTGAAATATCTGCGGGACCACGACCGCGACCAGTTGATAGTGTGCGGCGTGTACGCACACGTCGGCTGCTTGATGACCGCCTGCGATGCCTTCACCAACGACATCCAGGCGTTCCTGGTGGCCGACGCGGTCGCGGACTTCTCCATCGACTATCACCGCCTGGCGCTGAACTACGCGGCCGAACGATGTGCGACAACACCAACGACCGCTGCGGCGTTGGCCGACCTTGCCGGGCAGCGCCGCAGCGACGAATCCGAGGCAGTGCGCGTCTAGGCGCCGTTGCGGTACCAGTGGTGGACAAGTTCGACCCGCGAGGATATCCCGAGCTTGCGGAAAACAGCACGGAGATGGTAGTTCACGGTGTGCGGCGACAGGTAAACCTTTTGGGCCACTTGCCGATTGGTCAGCCCCTGTCCGACCAATTCGGCGATCGTGCGTTCGGTATCGCTCAGCGTCCCCCAAGCCGATTCGACATCATCGGAATCGCTTGCGGGAGCGAGACTCTCGCTCGACGAATCATCGCCTCGGCCAGTGGTCGACGAAAACCCTTCGGCCGCAGCGCGGTTGCGGAACACTCCGGCGGCAGCATCGAGTTCGACCAGATCCTGTTCGGCACACGCGCGAGCCCACGGATCCACATGACGGACCGTGGCGGTGACCAGCCGGTCGCGATTCATGTCGAGAAGTCCGCGTGCGTGCGCGGCCCCTGGAGCGAGATACGGAAACCCTGGATTGTCCTGTACCAGCCGTTCTGTCGCAGCGACAATCCTGGCGGCGAGATCGCGATCGCCGATGTCCAAGGCCAATCGCGCGAGCCAGGCCCCGGCCCCCGGTTCCTGGACGAAGAGCCAGCGATTCGACTCCAGACCCCGGCAACGCTCGGTGAGAAATGCCGCCGCGGCCTGCGATCCTGAACGAGCATGTGTGGCAAGTAGTTCCACCCAGTCGTATTGCGGGGAGCGGAACAGCGTTCGCCCGCTGGCCAGTTCGGCACGGTAGCGGTGCACATACGCGAACGCGTCGTCGAGGTTTCCCGATCGCAGCGCGACCAACGCCAGCGTCGAGAAGGTAAGCGGGACAAGTAATGGCGTTCCCAACTCGGTTGCCGTATCGAGCGCGGCCAGCGCCGCATCGCGCGCTTCGGCCAGCGAACCTGCCTGTAGTAGCAGCCGCGCGCGCACCGTCGACAACGCGGAGAGGTGCGCGGCGAGCTTGAGCCGGGCAATACCGACGGCGGCGTCGTCGATCAGCGCCTGTGCCTCATCGAATCGGCGCAGTTCGCCCAGCTTGGTCGCCAATGCCAACTTCGGCCATACAAAAGGTGAATCGGCCCCGACTTCGCGCGCGGCCTCGTGGCCCCACCAAAGCCCCTCGCGAAGCCGGCCGCCTGACCACTCGGTGCTGGACAGCACGGTGGCGGCGATGATGGCGTCGGGGTCGTGCCCGACCAGGCCCCGCCGGTCCAGGATGGCATGAGCACGGGTGCGAGCCCTCGATTCGTCAAGCACAAATAGACCGAACATCAAGGCGGCGCCGGCCGCCGCAGCCTCCTGGGCCGATGGTGGCGGCGAGGCCGCCAGTACGCGTTCGGCCTCGATCACCCCCTCCGACGCGTTGCCCGCCATAACGAGCACATCACTGAGCAGGCAGCGCAATTCGATCGAAAGGTCTTCCGGCAGTTGACGGTCCAGTGCCCAACGCGCCACACGGATAGCGGTCTCCGGGCGGCCGGCCACGACCAGGCTGCGGACCGCCTCGACGGCATGACGATTGCGATCGAGTTCGGTCGACGGCGTCGTGCCCACCACCATCGGATCCGCCCCGAGGTGCTCCGTCCCTCGCTCGGTGCGCATGCGCCGTACGTCACGCTCCATGGATCGGCGCACGGAGACCGTAACCGATCCCCGAATCACCTGCCACACAAGATTGTTCGGAAAGGTGAGTCGATCACCGTCGGATATGAGCAGCCCGGCCCCCAATGCCTCGTCCAGCACGGGCACCATGCTCGCGGTCGACTCGTCGAGTAGATCGAGTACCTCGGGTAGTACGAATGACGAACCGAACACTGCGCCGATCCGTAGCAACTGCTGGCATTTGTCCGAATGTTCGCCCATCCACGATTGGATAGTCGAGACAACACGGTCTGGCACGGATTCGTCGAGCAAAGCCACGCGACCATCGACAATGGCGATATGTTCCTGCTCCGCGAGGCCCGTTGCGAGATCGATGATCAGACGAGGATTACCGCCCGCCATATCGAATAAGGACAGCACCTCCGGCTGTGGCGTCGCGTCGAAAACGTCCTCCAGCATCCGAACTACTGCTTCGTCACCCAGCGTGTCCAAAGAAAGCCGCACGACCTTGCCATAATCACGCATACGGAGGCTGGTCTCCGCATCGGGCTGATAGCTCGTGCATGCCTCGACGATCGCCGACCAAGGTGCGACATCCATGCCTGCCGGCCCCGCGGAACTCCTCGGCCGGATCAGGACCGCCGACGCAGCCGAATCTTCGAATTCGGCGATCAACCCAGCCGCCTTTCCCAGCATGACGGCCTCACTCAGCAAGCGACTCTTGCCGATACCACGCGGCCCCTCGACGATGAGCAACTGACGGGCGCCGCTGGCGGTTGCGGCGAGAAATTGCCGGACCTCGTCGAGTTCAGCCATTCGACCATGTAGTCGCATGCGATCAGCAAGCGCCGCGCCACCGTCGACAGACTCGAGGAGGCGCCGGTCCCTGCCGATCATGTCGCGCTCTCGATCGCAGACGAAGCACCGCGCCGCATAATTGCCATTATGCGTACGGAAAATTCTCTACTAAACTTGAACGGGCGATACCAAACGTGCCAGGTGAAATAATCTCGATCGACATCGAATACTAGACTAAATCTACGAATAATAGGCATATATCCCACCCCATTCCAACTGCCCACCACCCCCATGATACCGTACGGACGAAAGTCCATCACGTGCAGCCCTGGCCCACAATTGCATGAGCCGGACTGCATAAAAATAGATCCCGTAGCAGAATTATCCAGCCAACCGGTATCAAACAATTGATGCGCTTTTCCACCGAGTAGTGTTATATCCGACCAGGGTGACGTCACTGGGTATGCATATTGCTTCTCAACACACGCTATCCGGCTACTTTCGCAGCGCGGCACACAGCGCCGAGACGCCCTCGGCGTCGGTTTCGAAGCGGTCGAATCCGTCCGGCACGCCGACACCGGCGAATGACACCTCGCCATCGGCGCCGCGCACCGGGGCGCGCACGGCGGCGTGTACATCGGAAACCCCTGTGGCGGCGACGACTTGGGTGACATTCGCGGCCCTGATGCCACCGCACGCCATGATCGAGATGCGCCCCGCCGCCTGCGTGACCAACTCCGCGATCAGTGGCGCGCCGTCCATCGCCCGTGGCCGTGCGCCGGAGGTGAGCACTCTGGTGAAGCCCAATTCGATCGCCTGGTCCAGGACCTGCCGCGGTGACGCGCTGGCATCGATCGCGCGATGCAGGGTGATCTGCCGGTCCCCCGCCGCGTCGATCAGCGCCGCGCAGGCGGCGCGATCCAGCAGGCCGTCCGGTCCGAGCGCGCCGACGACGACACCGTGCGCACCCGCCAGCACCGCGGCGCGCACATCGCGCACCATCACCGCGAGCTCGTCCGCCGTGTACCGGAAATCGCCCGGCCGCGGCCGGATAAGCGGATGCACCGCAACGCTTTCCGCGCGCTGTACGGCGAGCTCCAACAACCCCTGGCTCGGCGTCAGCCCGCCTTCGGCCAGCGCCCCGCACAGTTCGACGCGGTCCGCGCCGCAGCGCGCCGCGATCTCGACACCGGCGATCGATTCGACAACGATTTCTATCCGCATCGGGCTCATTTCGACCGTGTAGCCTGCTCTCTCCTCGACCTCCGGCGCACCCGCCGACAGACTGTCGGCGTGGGTCGCACCCTGTTGCGTTGGCTCGCCATCGGTTTGGCAGTGCTGCCATTGCTCATAGTCTCGTGCGACGCCGGTCTGGTCGCAACAAGATCGCGTCCGGTCGCTTGGGCGCCCAAGGCGACCCATCCCGTACACAGCTGACGGCCTGGATCGGCGTGGCCGCCGAATTCGCCCACCCGATACCCCGCTGACCGTCCACACGCCGCGCCCGCACAGCAAGTTCACAGAAGTCCGCTCATCGGACCGGAGTCTTCCGCGCGCACAATTCCCAGCTCACCATGGGGCGGTCGATCGACGCGGGGGCGGAAATCCTTTCATGGCCCACGCAGCGCCAACGCGGCCGTCGTTCGATCCATTCCGCTGGGGGTTGAACATGGCTGAACTGTTCCGATTCATCCAACAGGCTTTCGTGGTGTCCGGCGATACCGCTTCGATCGACCTGACATCGCAATCGGCATTCCAGAACGGATTGCGCGATCTGATCCATTCCGGCGCGCCCTATACCGCGGTGCGCACCAAGGCCGAGCAGTACCTCGACACCGTCATCAACGGGCCGTCCTCCTCGCCTGGCGTCACATCCGCCGCGCTGGCCGATCCCGGGCTGGCCCGCCGCGCGAAATACGTCGACCTGCGCGCGAAACTGCTCGCGCTGCCATGCCCGCCGCAGCCGACACCGGCTCAGGTGGACGCCGCGATCAAGGGTGTCTTCGGCCAGAGCGCCGCCGATCTCGTTGCCTCGCAACAGTTCCCGACCGAACGCGACGTCTCCGGCGATGTGCTCGTCGCGGTGAAGCTCACCACGCGCTTCGATCTGATCGACGCGCCGTCGATCACCACCATGCGCCAGGTGATCGCGTTCGTCGCCGATTTCGCCGCGGGTCACGTGACCCCGCTGACGATCGACCACATCCGCGCGCTGCTGGACCGTCCGGTGCGAATTCCCAAGGTATTCCTGCCGACGCCGACTCCGGCCGCCGCCCAGGCCGCGCCCGCCGCGCGCGACGAGTCGGCAGCGCGCCGCGATCTGCTGCTCGCCGAACAGGATTCGCTGCGCGGCGCCTACGACACCCTGCTGACCGTGCGCCCCGACCGGCTCGCGATCAGCGTCCCGGCCGCGCAACGCGCCGAAGCGGCGGCGCCGAACGACCAAGCGCCGACCGCCAATCGAACCGCGGCGGCCGCACCGTCCGTGCTCACCGTCGCGCCCGAAATCGTCGCATCGATGGATGAGGTTGTCCGCGAACGGCTTCGGACCGAACTCGGCGACACCGCGACTGCCTCGTTCGCCGACATCCTCGCCGTGATCAAGGGCCGCTGGCTCGCGGTGTCGCGCGAGGTGGAGCCGAACAAAGTTCCAACACCACTGCGCACCTACCGACTCGGCGCGAATGTATTCGCGGTGCAAGAATCACTCGCCGCGGACGCCGCCCCACCGCCACCGGATTTCAGCCACGCCATCACCCGCCCGGTCGGCGTCGGTGATCTGCAGGTGGTCCGCCAGGAGCTGATCGGCTATGTGGCCGCGGACATTTCGCATATCGAGAACGTGTTGCCCGGCGAGCTGCTGAAGAAGACGACCAAGCGCGAGGAGACCTCCGAGCTGATCGTCACCCAGGAGACCGAGACCACCCAGACCGACGAGCGCGACACCCAGACCACCGACCGCAACGAGCTTGTCTCCGAGACGCAGAAGGAGGCGAGTCAGCAGAGCACCGCCACCTCGGACCAGACCTCCACCACCAGCTACGGCAGGCTGGTCGAGAACAGCAAGACCGACTATGCCCGCAGCGTCACCGACCGCGCCGTCAAGTCGCTCACCCAGCAGGTGAAACAGCAACGCGTGCAACGGGAGAAGAAGGTCTACACCGAAGAGGCCGAGCATCAGCTGGACAACTCCAAGGGCTTGCGCCCGATTCGCGGCATCTACCAGTGGGTGGACAAGAAGTACAAGACCCGCGTGCTCAACTACGGCAAGCGACTGCTGTACGACGTGGTGCTGCCCGAACCCGCGTCCTTCCTCATCGAATCGCTGAAAACCGCTGCGCAGCCGGAGAATTACCAGCTGGTCCGGCCGGTCGAACCGACGGTGCAGCCCGGCGATCTCAACGCGTCGAACTACATGATCTGGGCCGCGCAGTACGGCGTCACCGGATCGGTCACCCCGCCGCCGGACGAGATCACCACCGTGGTCGCACATGCCGAAAGCGGGGATGTCGCGCGCAAGCTCCAGGCGTATGGCGGGTCGTTCGACGCGGAGCAGTTCGGCCAGTTCACCATTCGAGTGCCGAACGACTACAGCGCGATCAGCGGCTATCTCCAGCGCACCAATCCGAACGAGGTCATCGACAACACGCAGACCGAGAACCGGATCTTCGAATTCTTCATCGGCGAGAACACTTTCATCCGGCAGAACGAAAACGACCAGCTGAACAAGTCTTTCGCGATGAACGGGGAAACCGGCGATATCCCGGTGACCTTCAACACCTTCCGGAAGATGTTGCAGTACAACTTCGCGATCGGCATCACCTGCCGCATCGATCGGCCGAAAATCGAAGAGTGGCAGCTGAAGACGCACGCTCAGATCGTCCAGGGCTATCAGCGCCAGCGCGCCGACTACCTCGATCAGCTCTCCCGCTTCCAGGCCGCGGTGCGCGCCCAGATGGCGTTGGCGCAGGGTCTGGCGCACGATGCCACCGCCGAACGCGACGAGCTGAAGAAGGCGTTCATCCAACTGCTGATGAGCGAACACTTCGGCCAGGTGTACTTCCCGACGCCGGATCCCGGTGCGTTCCCGCCGGATCCGCGGTACGTCAAGACCTGGGGCGCCGTCGTCGCGTTCTTCGAGCGCGCCTTCGAGTGGGAACACCTGATGTACCTGTACTACCCGTACTTCTGGGGCCGTCGCGCCCGCTGGGGTGAGCTGGTGCTGATCCAGGACGTCGACCCGCAGTTCGAATCCTTCCTGAAGGCGGGCGCGGCCCGGGTGGTGATCCCGGTGCGGCCCGGCTTCGAGGCGGCGCTCGCGCACTTCCACGAAACCGGCGATGTGTGGATGGGCGAGGAGATCCCGGATATGTTCAGCGATCAGTACGTTTCGATCATCGCTGAGATCAAGGCCCGCAATTTCGCCGAGGACGCGGAGGTCTGCGTCGATCAGTGGGAGGTGCGGCTGCCGACCACCCTGGTCATGCTCAAGGACGACGCGGATCTGCCCGAGTGGACGCCGACGCCGTGCCGGCCGGGCGCCGACACCGAGTCGCGGTGATTCGCGGTGGGGGACGGTGATCTGCGGGCCGAGTTGGAGCGGCGGCGCAAGTGGTTCTTCGAAGCGCAGCTGCGGCGCTTCAGCACTCAGACGTTCCGCGGAATCTCGCGCGATAGCAAGGATCCCGACGATATCCGGCTGCTCAAGCTGATCAGCGAACCGCTGCCCGCCCTCGGCTCCGGTCCACTACAGGTGACGGTGGGCGAAAACCCTTTGGGCCCGGTATATCTCGACAGCAAGACGCAGGTGTGGGACGACGATGAACAAAAGCGCCGTGAGGCGTTCATCGATTACACCGGGTATATCGGCGGTTGGCTGGAGTACAAGGATCCGCAGCGGCTGCGGGCGAAAATCGCCGAGCTGGCAACGGAATTCGAGCGGGACCGGTTCACCTCGGTGCTCGAGCCGACACCGCTGGGCGTATACCGGCGCAAGCCCGCCACCCTGGATCCCGATCCCGGCAACGATCCGTGGCAGAAGACCGACGGCCGTGGCGCGGCGATGAGCCGCGCCACCGTCGGCGCGGCCAAACCGTGGCTGCTGCCCGAGCTGTATCACCCCAAGAATGTGGATAGTTCGGAGCCGGAGAAATGGCTGGAGAACCTCGAGCAGTTCCTCACCGACTACGAGTCGGAACTGCAATTGGTGCTCGGCGGCGCGGTCGATCAGAAGATCACCTTCGATCGCGCCGCGCCCGACAAATACCGGGCGGCCATCCAGGAGGCGCTGCGGAAATCCACGGCGGTGGACGCGGCGGCCGCGGTCAAGGCGGAGCTGCTGCATCAGGAGCAGAAGCCGGGCGGCAAGCCTGACGAACAGGTCTACAAATACCAGATCAAGGTCGCCACAAACGGATTCCCGCTCGGCGACCCGAAGGACTTCCCATACTCGGCGATGGTGAAGTACTGGACCAGGGTGGTCGGCGCGCCACTGAAGGAGGTCTATGTCAACAAGGAGAACTCCGATATGGGCCTCGTCCTGCTCATGCGGGTGCTCTACCTGTTCGGCACCATTCCCGATCAGGTGGCGAGCGGGGATCGGCTGCGCTGGCGGAAACGGGCCGCGCCGGGGCCAGAGTTCGCGGAGTTCTTCGAAAACCGTGCCGCCACCGAGGTTTTCACGAAGGATGCGGCGCTTGCCGCCCGATTGTCCGACGCCCGAACGAGACTGAGCATCATCGTCGAGGAGAACGCGGCCGCTCCCGGCAGCGCGTCGGTCGCGTTCTCACCGATCGCGCAGGAGGTATTGCGTACCGGCATCCACCATTTCAAGTTCTGGCTCGACGAACCGCTGCACGCCAAGGACAACGGCAAGCAGCAGCAGGCACGCAGCGACCTCGGCTACGGCGATATCGCCGAGGGCGAGATGGAGTACTGGTCGGAAAACCACTTCATCATGTTCGCCTCCTCGGAGTATCTGGCCGGGCAACTGTGGGAGGGTGACGAATTCCAAGCGGGCAAACAGTTTCTCGACCCCGGCAAGCGCGACGGTGTGCTGACCGGTAAGCAGCGCAAGGAGCGCGGCCGGGCACGAGTGCTGCGCTGGCTCAACCACCGGCTGATGCTCGGCTGGACCGAATTCAACTCCTCCGGCTATTACCGCGAACATTTCTGGTCGCTGCTCAACCTGGTCGATTTCGCACTGGATCGTGAGGTCCGCGAAAAGGCGACGCTCGCAGCGGATCTGTTGCTGTTCGATATGGCGCGATTCCTGCACCGGGGTGCGATGGGCGCGGCGGGCGGCCGCAGCCAGTTCAAATCCAAGGCCAGCGGCAGCGATAACGCCATCGGCGATGCCATCGAGATCCTGTTCGGCACCCGCGGCCTGCTCGAGGACAGCGATTCCGAGATCGGTGCCAGCATGGCCACCTCGACCTACCGAATCCCCGATGTGCTACTCGAAATCGCGGCGCACCCACCGGTATCCGGCTTCATCGACCGCTCCCGGGTATCCGTCACCTTCGACGAGGCACCCAAGTACGGGATCTCCATCTCGCAGCAGTCGGACGCGATGGACTCGCTGCGTTCGGGTTACGCGCCGAAATTGGCCAAGCACTTCCAGTTCATCGATCAGCTGAATGCCGAAATCACCCGCACCCATATCGGTTACGGCGCCACCGAGGACAGCGTCGCCTTCTGGTTGAGCACCTCGGCCTTCTTCGTCAAACAGGTCGTGCACGGCCAACTCGACTTCATCGATAAGTTCGGCCTCGCCAAGACCGGCATCTTCAAGAAGCTCACCTCGATGGTCGGCACCATCGCACCGATCATCGAGGGCGTCGGGGATACGCTGTTCGGCGCGACCGTCGGCGCGGTGGTCGGCGGCGGGGTCGGCGCGCTGGCGGGCGGGCTCATCGGAGCCTTCTCCGGTGACAAGACCGAGGAGGTGGCCGACAAACTGTCGCTCTTCCTGGAGGGTTCGACGCGCACGCGCGCAAACATCATGACCTACCGCAATCGCGACATCATGCTGTCGAGCATCCAGAACTTCCGGACCGGTCAGCTGAACTTCCAATCGAACGTCAGCCAGGCCACCGTCAACGGCGTCACGAATGTGTTCACCACATCGGGCTTCGGCGGGTTGGATATTTCGGTGGAGCTGGCCGGGCTGGTCAGCCTGCTCGCCGGTGCGACCGCGACATTGGTCGGCGAGGCGATCCTCGGCATCACCGGTGTCGGCGCGGTAGCGGCGGTCGGGCTGGGTGTCGCGGCCGGTGTCGAGACCTTCAAAACGATCGAGGATCTCAACGGCACCAACCCGATCGGCGACGACCACGACGGACCCGGCTGGTGGACGGGTTACTGGGCGCTGCCCATGGTGGTTCAACAGGGGCCCGCGGCGATCATCGCCTACGACTTCCACGACTCGCAGAAAACCCTGGCCGACTGCGGTTCACACCTGTGGTTTCCCAAGCGCGGCTTCGACAATGCCGACGAGGTGCGCTGCTCGGGCTACGACGATGCCAACTTCTTCCTGCTCGATATCGGCGATATCGGGCCCAAGGGATTCTGGGTTTTCGGCAAATACACCCATCCCGCCGACGGTGTCGCGGCCGCGGATCGGCCAGAGGCCTACATCGGCGTGTTCTCGAACCAGCGCCCGGCCTGGTTGGACGGCTCGAAGGACAGCGATCCGGACTTCTACCATCGCAAACTGGAGGAGGCCGGCAAGAAGAAGATCGACGACCTCGCCGACCAGATCGACAACGAGAACGATCCGAACAAGAAAAAGCAACTGCAACAACAGAAGTCGGATCTGGAGCGGATCTGGAGCGAACCGCTGGCCCGCGACTACTTCGCCGACCAGGACTGGTACGTCGGCGGCAAGAACATCTGGATCGTGCACGTCGGCAACAAGGACGAATACGGCGATTACCAGACCTTCAAGGACCGGGTGAGCAGCGCCCGCGTCCACCTCGACGATGTCGGCGACATGGAGTGCACCTATCACATGCCGCTGCCGAGCGGCGGCAGTCAGACGCTGCAGTTGAAATACGGCGACGGTGGCGAATTCCATTACGGCGACGCACCTTTGCAGACCGACCTCTACCCACGCTTCGAAAATCCCTTCCTGCGCAGCGGTCGGGTCGAATGGGGGCAGCGGGCCTACGTCATCGAGTACAACGGCAAAACTCTGCTGCACGATTTCTCCGATTTCACCGAACCCGTTCGCACCGAACAGGTTCCGGCCGACGACCCGGACAACGTTCGCGCGCTGGTCGCCTTCGTCCGCACCCGCGACGACGATCTGGACGCGAAGAACCGCTGCGTCGCCACCGTGCGAATCGCCTGTGCCACAGTCACAACCGATGAGATCATCGCGGTCGGCCCGGTCGACGACAACACCACCCACGACGCGGAATGGATCTTCCTCGACAGCTCCGCGCGGTACGGCCCGGATATGACGATCGAACTCACCAAGGAGGCGTTCGACGACGGCGACGCCGACGACGGCTGGAAGATGAGCTTCTCGCTGCGGGCGCTGATGGGCGATTACACCCTGCGCGACTGCACATTGTCGTTCGACTCGGTGGATTTCGACGGCGACCGGCACGGCTCCGGGGTGTTCCCGGTGTCCATCCGCACCGACCGGTGGCGGCGCTGGGAGCCGGTGCCGGAGGGCCGGGCCGATGGGCGGGTCGTGCTCGCGGCCCGACCGTCCTGGGACAAAACCTATTACGACTACTGCGATCTGCTGGTGGTCGGTCCGAAACAGGCTGTGCGGCATCGCAAGTTGCCCGCCTGCCTGACGGCGGCACCGCAGTGGTCCGATATTCCGGGCGGTCCGGGGTTCACGCCGTCCTGCTCCGTCGCCGCGGCTTCCACCGTCCCGGGACAGTTGATCGCCGTAGTGCTCGATGCCGGAACGCTTTTCGCAGCGTCACCCGATCAGAACCTGCGGTGGACGGCGTGGACGGCGCAGCAACCGATGGCGGGAAATCTTTCGGCGCAGACTCCCGTGCCGCTCGCCTCCCCCGGCACCGTCAGCGCCGGGCCGTCCCAATTCTCCGGCAGCGGAGTCGAACTCGTCGTCACCGGGTCCGACGGGCAGGTATACGCCCACTTCGATTGGCACCTGGGCGAAATCTTCCCGTGGCGGCAATTGGCAGTGAACGGCTTCACGCTGCGTCAGGACGGTGCTTGCGTTCTGGTGGGCAATCAGCTGTACGTCCTCGATACCGACGGCGCGATCTGGGCGGCGTTCATCGATCGGTTCCCGCTGATCCCGCTTCCACCGGTGTGGGTGAAGGTCTCCGCCGACCTGCCGCCGATCCGAAACCTCACCGCCGCCAACGAAACCCGCCTGCTCGCGATCTCCGCGGACGGCCGGATCTGGGATGGCAGCCTCCCGCAGGACGGGCAGCCCACCTGGACCCAGCTCGCCAACATCCCGTTACCCGAAGGTGTCGGAATATCCTGTGCCACACCATATTCCGATCACATCGACGCATTCGTCGTCGGTGCGGACGGCATCGTGTACACCGCCGCATGGGATAAGGCGACCGCTTGGACCGACTGGCATCCGGTTACCCAGGACGCTCAGGGATTCCACGCCGCGCCGCGCACACCGCTGGCGGTCCATCGGGTCAACCGGCAACTGGAACTGTTCGTCGAATCCACCGACGGCGATCTCTTCCGCGCGTGGTGGTCGTGATCAGCTCAGCAGAGCCCGGGCGTACCAGTCCTTGTTGTCGACCACGCCCGGCAGCACGAAGAAGTAGCCGCCGCCGAACGGTTGCACATAGTCGGTGAGCGGTTCACCGGCGAGCCGGGTCTGGATGGCCTCGAACTGGCGCTGCACATCCTGCTGGAAACAGGTGAAGATGTGGCCGGTCGCCATATTGCCGTTCGGGTCGAGGCCGAGATCGTAGTTGTAGGAACGCCGAAGCAGCTGCTGGCGCGCGGTTTCCGGGGTGCGCGGGTTGGCCAGCCGGATGTGCGCGGTGGCCGGGATCACCGCGCCGTCCGGATCGGCGGCGTAGTCCGGCGTGTCGAATTCCTTGTTGCCGTCCAGCGGTGCGCCGGATTCGCGGCGGCGGCCGAACATGTTTTCCTGCTCGGCGATCGAGACCCGGTCCCAGAACTCCACGAGCATGCGGATCAGGCGCACCACCTGATACGTGCCGCCCTTGGTCCACTCCGGTTCGTCGGAACTGTCGGTCCAGACCAGCGACGCGGCGTCCGTATTGGTCGGATTCGCGGTTCCGTCCTTGAACCCCAACAGATTTCGCCCGGTGCCCGACGGCCGCGGCGGTGAGTTGTAGCCCTGGATCTTCCAGCGCAGCTGTAGCGCGCCGCGGGTGCGGCGGGTGATGTCGCGGATGGCGTGGTGGATGGTGTCCGGATTGTGCGCGCACAGCTGCAGGTGCAGATCGCCGTGCATCCAGGCCTGATCCGGCGAATCGTCGGGGAAGATCCGCATCGGCGTCAACCGGGCGGGCTTGCGGCTCGCGAGCCCGAAGCGCTGGTCGAACAGGCTCGCGCCGACACCCGCGGTGATGGTGAGGCCGTCGGCGGGAATATCCGGGCCGAGCACGGCGCTGTCGGCGGGCGGCTGACCCGGCCCGAGGTCCGGCGGCGGGCCGCCCGCGGTCAGTGTCCGGGCGCGATCGGTGAGCGTCTTCATCAGCTCGACCAACTCGCCCCGGTTGGCCGCGGTGACATCGAACGAGGCGAAGCAGGCGGCATTCTGGCGGTCCGCGGGCGCGGGCGTGAGGATGCCCGCCTGATGCACCCCGTGGAACGGGAAAGACGGTGCGGCCGTTGGCGTTCCGGTGGCGGTCGCGGCGTCCACCCGCGCGCCCTCGGCGAGGACGCCCGCGGTCAACGCGGTTCCGGCGGCGCCTGCGGCGGTGCCGGAGAGGAAGCGGCGGCGGCTGACATTCATCGGTGGGCCTTAGTCTTTCGTGCGGGGGTCAGTGGGCGCGGGTTTCCAGCAGCCGGGGCACCCGGTCCAGCTGTTCCAGTGCACCGCCGATCGCGGCGAGTACGGCCTGCCTCGCCTGCTGCGGCGTCTGCGCCGGTGCGCGCCAGCGGCCGTTGTCCTGGGTGGCGAGCAGCGCGTTGCGCAGGGTGTCGAGCCGGGCATTGATGGTGGCGCGCAGCTTTGGTTCGCGCTCGTCCACCAGCTGGCCGAGTTGGTCGAGCACCACCCGGGTGACATCGATATCGGCCAGGGTCGCCGGGTAGGCCGAGCCGGAGCCGAGATCGTCGAGGCCCGTAAGGTGGTCGCGCAGCGCGTCTTCCAGGATCTCGTGGGCCCGGATCGGCAGGTTGGTCGGCTGGCCGGCGAGGTCGGTGCTGCCGAGGTTCTGCTGCATCGCGTCGATATCGGCGTTCAACCGATCCAGCACTGGCAGCAGTTGCTCCGGTCCCTGACCGTGCCACAGTCCGTACTCCAGGCGGTGCAGTCCGGTGAAGTCCGGATCGTCTACGCCGCCGGGCAATCCGTTCGCCAGTCCGTCCACCGCGGTGCCCGCGGCGCCGAAGCTGTTGTACGACGCGCCGACTCGCTCCCACTCCAGTTGGGCGATCAGCCAATCGGCTTGTGCGGCAGGGATATTGCGCGCTCGCAGATCGCGGCCGACGGCGCCGAGCGCGCCGGTGAGCCGGGTGAGCACCTGATGCACGTAGGCCTGGTAAGCCTCGTTCGGCGCCTTGAGTTCGGTGGCGCGGACGGGCTTGACCACCTGCGGCGCATCCGTCGCGGCGCCGGTCGCCTGGACCCGCCGCGAGGACACCGGCGCCTGGCCCGACATCGCGCAGTAGATGGTGTACGCACCCGGGTTCAGCGTCGCGACCAGATCGGCAGTCGTTGCGGGACCGATGTTTTCGATCTCCGCGACCACCGCGCCATCGGCGTTGACCACACTGATCTCACCGGCCTTGTTCGAGTTGTTGTGCACCGAGATCGTCTGCGTGCCGGTGCGCGCCGCGGTCCACTCCGGGGCGCACGCGTCCGCGGTCACCGTCACCGTGCGCTTGGAATCCGCCGAACCCGAAGGCAGCAGCGCGATGGCCACTCCGGCGATCAGTGCCGGAACCACCACCAGCGTCGCGCCCACCAGCACCGGGCGCGGACCGGCCAGCCGCTCCCACCAGTCGGGAGCGTGCTCTTCGACGACCGCGGCGGGCGCGGTTTGCGTTGCGGGCGCAGCAGATTCGTCCGACTGCGACGATTCGATATTCGTCGCGGCCCCGGTTTGCGCTGCGGGCTCGGCAGATTCGGCCGCCGCCGGTTCCGTCTTCGGCGCGGGCTTGGCCGGGACGGCCCGCCCCGCGCGGACGAACAGCGGAATCACGATGGCCAAGTAGACAACCCAGGCCACCACCTGCAGCACCGTCATCTTCGGCGCGAGTTCGGTGACGCCGGTGATGAGCGAGACCCACCAGGAATTCGGGTCGACGTGTGCGGTGAGGTCGAAGGCCATCCAGCGCGCACCGGGCAGCAGGCCCGCCTCCTGGATGTCGCCGAGGCCGTATGCCAGCACACCGGCGGCGATCACGATCAGCAGCAGCGCGGTCCGGTTGAAGAACACGCCCAGGTTGAGCCGCACCGCCTGACGGAACAGCAGCCAGCACAGCGCGATCGCGGCGAGCAGGCCGAGCGCGGCGCCGACCACCGGCGCGACGGTCGTGCCCGCCGCCTTCACCGCCGTCCAAACGAACAGCGTCGTCTCCAGGCCCTCGCGGCCGACCGCGAGGAATGCGGTCACCGCGAGCGCACCGGCGCCGATTCCGGCGGCCCGCGCGACCTCACCGCGCAGATGTCCCGACAGCGTCGCGCCGACCCGGCGCATCCAGAACACCATCGCGGTGACCAGTCCGACGGCGAGCACGCTCAGCACGCCGCCGACCGCCGCCTGCGCGGAATTGGTCAGCACGCTGGTGGAGTAGCTCAGCACCGCCGCGAAGCTGCCGGCCAGCGAGACCGCGCCGAGTAGGCCGAGCCACACCGGCGCCGTCGATATCGGCCGCTCGGGGGTCGATATCCGCCGCACGGCCGCCAGCAGGATGGTGACGACCAGTCCTGCCTCCAGGCCCTCCCGCAGGCAGATGAGGAAATTGGGCACTGCCTCGGTAACGCTCACGCTGCAAAGGTAAGCCATACCTATTTGCGAGTCCAGCTTGGGCCCGGATTCGGCAACGCGGACCGCCGTGCCCCCAGAATCTCGGGCACGCCGTGTTCATCGGACCCCGCCGTGGACGCCTCGCACGAGCTGGAGATTCGACCCGAAACCGCCGCCGATCAGCGCGGCGTGCCGATGCGCTGCCAGCGGCGTCCCCCGGTACCGGGCTCGCGGGGCCGGACCAGCTCGCGGCTGCGGTAGACGACACAGGTACCACAGTGGAAACTCCACGAGCGCTCCAGCCGGGTGAACGGCCACACTGCCAGAATCGCCCAGGCCGCCGTCGCATGCATTTGGTAGAGCAGCGATCACCGCGACATCGGGATCGGCGACGAACAGGCTGCGGGACCAGAGCGCGACGCTGGCCCGATAGTCGTAGCCGGATCCGAGCATGTTCACCCCCGGCGGTGGGGACGATGCCGAACATCGACGCTCAGCGCGGAGCTGCGTCCCGCGCTGGCGGAGTTGGCGGCCCCGCACGAATCGCAACTGGTCCGCACCGATCGGGACGGTTGGCGGATCGCTTCGCCCGCACTGGAATCCGAAATCCACGACGGTATCGAACCGGCCACCTCGATGCGGTTGCATCTGCTGTCCGCCGATGCGCTGCATCGGCGGCGGCGACCCGAGCGCGGTGGCGACCCGGGCGCCGTGGCGGCGGGCGGCGACGACCATCGCGCGGCATCGACCTATATCACTGCGGCCGAGGAGCGGCTGCGATGCGTATCCGACGCCGCCGCACCGCTTTATGCCGAGACCGGGCTGGCTCTTCCGGTGCGTCGCCGCACCAGGCCGCGCTCCTCGCGGTGCGGGCGCAGACGCATCGGCGGCCCGCAGCCCGCACGAATCTGCTTGCCGCACTGGATGAAACCACGGTGGGTGTGCACAGCTCGCGACTGCTCTTCTCCAACCTGGCGATCATCGAAACTCGTTCGCGTGCAACCCCATTCGGCGAGCAGCTGGTGGAGCTCGCGGTCACCGAGGCGGCGATGATCCGGCGGCGCGCGGGCAGGCGCTCGCCGCCGCGGCCATCATCGATCTCACGCTGTCGAATTTCGAACGCGCGCGACGCAAATTCCGCCACGCGCGTCAGCTGCTCGAATTCGGCGCGATCCGAACGGGGCGGCACGGGCGGTCCCGCCCTATGCGGGCTGGGCGGCGGCCCGGCTCGGCCTGATACTGGTCCGCCAGGGGCGGCACGCCGAGGCGACGCCGCTCATCGAGGGTGCCGTGCAGCACCGGATCCCCCTGGTCTGGCACGAAGGACGTTCTGGTCTGGCACGAAGGACGTTGGGCCTACGCAGAATTGCTGTCCGCGTGCAAGGGCGCGGCGGCTCGCGCTGTCGCACGCGACGTGCTCGACACCGCCCAGGCGGCCGGGCATCTCGCGCAGGTCCGGCACCTGGCCGATCTGGCAGAGGCGGGATAGCCCCATCGACTTCGCCCAAGGCCCTCCACCAGACCGCACGGTACGAGTACGCTTCGAAACTGCTCCAGCTACGTTGCAGCTATATCGCGCTGAGGCCGGGTCGACCGGCCGTTCGACCACGCACTCGGTAACAGTTCGACCAACTCGACCGGGAACGGGAGTGAGATGGCTGGGACCTTGCTCGTCGCCGTCTGCGCCGCCGCGATCGCGGTGGCGATATTCCTGGCCGGAGATCGGCTGCGTCCGGAATCCTGGCGGCAGTCCGGCGACGAAACATCGGGCGCGCTGGCCCTCGATCTGGTCAAGACGTTCTTCACCGCCGTTGTCGCATTCATCTTCATCGTCTGCTGGCAACAGCACCAGAGCGCGCACGATCACACCGTCGCCGAGGCGAAGGGCCTGCTCGACACCTATTGGGCCGCGCAGGCCCTGCCGCCATCGGAGCGGACACAGGTGCAGTCGCTCGTGCGCGGCTACACCGGGCAGGTGATCGAGCAGGAGTGGCCGCTGATGGAGAATCGCGGCCGGCTCAGCGAGTCCGCCGCGGATACGCTCGCCACTCTGCGCGAGACGGCGGCGGCGCTGCGTTCGCCCGACCCGATCGTCACCGACGCGCGGTCCCGAACGCTGGCCGGCCTCGACCAGGTCGTGCGGGCCCGCGGCGACCGTGCCATCGACCTGAACCGCAATATTCCGCAATTCCTTTATCTCACATTGTATTTCGGCACCGCCCTGGTCTTGCTCAATCCGGTCCTCACCGGAATCAGGGTTACCTGGCGCAGCGTCACGATGATCGCGCTGCTCGGGATCGTCGTCGGTTGTGCGCTGTTGGCGCTGCGCGATATGGAGCGGCCGTTCTCCAGCGTCATGGGGATCTCGAAGGATGCGTTCGTCTACACCCAGTCACAGATCGAGCAGCCGCCCAGCGAACCCGGTGACAGCGCCAAATGAACCCGCGGTCCCCCGGACGCCTGCGCGGCTTGCTGACGGCCGGTGCCGTCCTGTCCGCGGCGATGCTCTCCGGAGGCAGGTCCGCCGCCGAACCGGTGGTCCCGAATCTGCCGTTCATCGCCGATATCGCGACCGGCAGCACCGCACCGACGGCCGCGCCGACCGGCAGTGCGGAAATCGGCAAACCACTCGCGTTGACACCCGAGATCGTCAGCGCCGCAGCGGATTACGATTCCGTAGCGGATCCCGGCTATCACCCGATCGCGCTCGGCCCCGCCGACGGCCCCCTCTCGGCGGCGTGCGCGGGCAGCGCGGCGGCGGCCGGGTCGGCGCTGCTGCTCGGATCCGCGGCGGGCAGCGGCCCGCTCGGGCCCGCGGCGATCATTCCCGGCTCGGCCGAATTGGCGATGGGCTCGGTCGCCCCCATGCTGCTGGGTTCGGCGGCGCCCGCGATCGGCTCGGCGACCGTACTGCTCGGCGTCACCGGATCCGCGATGACCGGCTCCGCGACGGCCGCCCTGCTGGCAGCCACCGGATCCACGCTGACCGGCTCGGGCGTGCCCGCGCTGCTCGGCTCGGCGGCGACCGACTCCGCGGCCGCCGCGCTACTGCTCGGCGTATTGGCCGCGCCGGGCGCCGGCAGTGCCGCCGCCGCGGGTAGCGCGCTGGTTCCTTGTTTGCTTGCCGTACCGGTAATTCCACCGACGCCCGGATTTCCGCTCGTCATCCCGCCTGCCGCCGCGCCACCCGGCGCACCCGTCGTGCCACAGCCCCCAGCGCCGCTACCCGCCGCCGCGCCGCAACCGGTCGCCGCGATCCCGCCGATCCCCTCGGCGGCCGAACCGGCGCCGCCGGTCGAGTTCGGCACCCTGGAGCTGGTCACGGTGCTGATCGTGACGATCATCGCCGCGTCGACGGCCAAGCGCGCGACCCAAGGGTGACCGACAGCCGATCGAATGCGGTGACTCGACGTGGCTTTCTTGTGCTGGTTCGTGGCTCGGCACATCGTACGAGCAATGGCGCGACCGCATCGGCGGTCCGTAGCCGCCGAGCAGTGAGATCCGTTGCGCGATGCCCGGTTTCGCCGAGAACGAGCCGGGTATGGCGGCCCTGTCCCTGATCCCATCGGTGGAGGAGCCACCATGCGGGAGGCCGAACGACGGCGGCTCGCCGAGGCGCTGCGCGGGTGCGTGGCGGGCGAGGTGCGTTTCGACGATGGCAGCCGGGCCATGTACGCCAACGACGCGTCGATCTACCGGCAGGTCCCGGTCGGCGTCGTCGTGCCGCGCGACGCCGACGACGTGCGCGGCGCGCTGGCGGTGTGCCGCGATTTCGGGGCCGCGGTCCTCGCGCGCGGCTGCGGCACCGGGCTGGCCGGTCAAAGCGTCAATGCCGCAGTGGTTTTCGATTTTTCCAAATATCTGAACTCGATACTCGAGATCGATGCGGACCGGCGGCTCGCCCGGGTGCAGCCGGGTGTCATCTGCGATGAATTGCGCTCGGCCGCCGCACCTTTCGGTCTGACCTTCGCGCCCGATCCGGCAACCCACGACCGCTGCACCATCGGCGGCATGATCGGCAACAACTCCTGCGGCACCCACTCCGTGCTCGGCGGAAAGACCGTGGACAACGTGCTGTCGATGACGGTATTGACCGCCGACGGAACGGAATTGACCGTTGGCCCGACACCCCCGGCCGAACTGGCCGCCCGGCGACGCGAGCCGGGACGGGTCGGCGACATCTACCGCGCGCTCACCGAACTGCGCGACGAATACACGGCCCTGATCCGCACCCGCTACCCCGATATTCCCCGGCGGGTTTCCGGATACAACCTCGATGCGCTGTTGCCCGAGAACGGCTTCGATACCGCCAAGGCGTTGGTCGGCACCGAGTCCACCTGTGTGCTCGTGCTGGAGGCGACGCTGCGGCTCATTCCGAATCCGAGTCATCGCGCGCTGCTCGTGGTCGGCTATCCGGATGCGGCGACCGCGGCCGACCATGTCACCGAATTCCACGATCCGCAGCTGGTCGGTCTGGAATGCTTCGACGCCGGTGTACTCGACAACCTGCGCAAACACCTTGGCAGCCAACCGAGTTCGGCGGAATTGCCGTCCGGGCGGGCCTGGCTGCTCGCCGAATACGGCGCCGACGACCAGGATCGGGCCACCGCCGCCGCGACACGAGTCGGGGATCGGATCGGCGCGCCCGGCTCGGCACGGATATTCGAAGATCCGGACGAGCAGGACGAGGTCTGGGAAATACGCCGCAGCGCAATCGAATTCGCCCGCATTCCGGGCGAGCATGCCGGACTCGCCGGGTGGGAGGACGCGGCGGTCGCGCCGGAGGTGCTCGGCGACTACCTGCGCGACTACTGTGCGCTGGTCGCGCGGTACGGCTATCACACCGTGCTGTTCGGGCATTTCGGCCAGGGCTGTGTGCACAACCGGCTGGACCTGGATTTCCGCACCGCCGACCGGGTGGCCGCCTTCTCCCGATTCCTGGCGGACGCGGGCGATCTGGTGGTGCGCTACGGCGGATCATTGTCCGGCGAACACGGTGACGGGCAGTTGCGGGCCGACCAGCTGGTCAAGATGTTCGGGCCCGACCTGGTGACGGCGTTCCGGAAATTCAAGGCGATCTTCGATCCCGAGGGCCGGATGAATCCGGGCAAGGTGGTGGACCCCTTCCGGCCCGACCAGAATCTGCGCTCCGGACCGGACAGCAAAGTGCGAACCGTCCGAACCCATTTCGCGTATCGGGACGACGAACGCGGATTCGCCGACGCCGCGAACCGATGCTTCGGCGTCGGCAAGTGCAGGCATCTCGATGGCGGCGTGATGTGCCCGAGCTTCATGGTGACCCGCGAGGAACAGCATTCGACGCGCGGCCGGGCCCGGCTGCTGTTCGAGATGATGGAGGGTCATCTCGCCGACGGGCCGGGCTGGCGCGATCCGCACGTCAAAGGCGCACTAGATCTTTGCCTGTCCTGCAAGGGCTGCCGCTCCGACTGTCCCGTCGGGGTGGATATGGCCACCTACAAGGCGGAATTCCTCTCGCACTATTACGCCCGCCGACTGCGGCCGCGAGCGGCCTACGCGCTCGGGTTGATTCCGTTGTGGGCCAAGGCCGCCAGTCACGCACCCCGGCTCGCCAACGCGGCCCTGCGCGCACCGGGCCTCGGCCGGATGCTGAAGTTCGCGGCGGGCGTCGCACCGGAACGCGCGGCGCCCTCGTTCGCGCACAACACCTTTCGCTCCTGGTTCGGCGGACGGCAGTCGGCGGCGGGCGAACCGGTGCTGCTGTGGCCGGATACCTTCACCAACTATTTCCAGCCCGGCATCGGCATGGCCGCGGTCGAGGTGCTGACGGACGCCGGTTGTGCCGTACAGCTCCCGGACCGTCAACTATGTTGTGGCAGGCCGCTTTACGACTACGGCATGGTACCCACCGCCAAGCGGTGGCTGCGCCGCGCCGTCGACGCGCTCGGCCCGGCCGCGGCCGCCGGACTCCCGGTGATCGGGCTCGAACCCAGCTGCGTCGCGGTATTCCGCGACGAACTGCGCAACCTGTTTCCCGACGACCTGGACGCGCATCGGGTCGCCAACGCCACCCGCACCCTCGGCGAATACCTGGTCGAACACGGCTATCACCCGCCCCGCCTGGCCCGGGACGCATTGGTGCAGACCCACTGTCACGACCATGCCGTCCTGCGTCCGGACGCCGACCGTGAGCTGCTCGCCGCCATGGGCGTCTCGGCCCGGTATCCCGATTCCGGATGTTGCGGTATGGCGGGCAGTTTCGGCTTCGAACGCGGTGAGCGCTATCGGGTGTCGATCGCCGCCGCGCAGCGGGTCATCCTGCCGCAGGTGCGTCGAGCAGAACCCGAAACCCTGCTGATCGCCAATGGTTTCAGCTGCCGCGAGCAAATCGCCCAGGCGACCGGACGGCAGCCGCTGCACCTGGCCCAAGCGATCCAATTGGCCATCGACGACGAGAAGGGCACGAAATAACCCATGAGCGAACAGCGCACGGCAGCAGACGTTCTCGTCGACCGACTGGTCGACTGGGGCGTCGACACGATATTCGGTCTGCCCGGTGACGGGATCAACGGCCTGATGGACGCACTGCGCAAGCGACGCGACGATATTCGCTACATCCATGTGCGCCACGAGGAAGTCGCCGCCATGGCGGCGGTCGGCTACGCCAAATTCACCGGCAAGCTCGGCGTCTGCTTCGCGACATCCGGGCCCGGCGCGATCCACCTGATGAACGGCATGCTCGACGCCAAGGTGGAACAGGCGCCGCTGCTTGCCATTACGGGCATGACCTATCACGACCTGATCGGAACGTCCTACCTGCAGGACATCAACACCGACTACGTGATGAACGACCTCACCGTCTACAACGCCCGCATCATGGGCCCCCAGCACGTGCTGAACGTCACCGACTATGCCTGCCGCACGGCGCTCACCCAGCGCGGTCCCGCGCATCTGGCCTTCCCCATCGATTACCAAGCCGCCGACGCCGAATCCGGAACCCGCTTCCAGCGCAACGTGTCCGGCCACACCTCAGCGAAATTCCAACCGCCGGTGCGTATTCCGCAACGCGAATTGCTGCGCCAGGCCGCCGACCTGCTCGGCGGGCGCAGCCGGGTCGCCATACTCGCCGGGGCGGGCGCCCGCGGGGCGGGTTCGGAACTGGAGCAGGCCGCCGAGAAGCTCGGCGCACCGATCATCAAGGGCCAGTTGGGTAAAGACTGCGTGCCGGACGACAGCCCGTACACCACCGGACCCGTCGCGCTGGTCGGCAGCCGCCCCAGCGAGGAGGCGCTGCAGGACTGTGACGCGCTGCTGATCGTCGGCAGCACAATGCCTTACCTCGAGTACTATCCGGAGCCCGGCCGCGCGGTATGCGTGCAGATCGATGACAAACCCGAACGCATCGGCCTGCGTCACCCCGTCGACGTCGGGCTCTGCGGCGACGCCAAGGCCACCTTGGCCGAACTCGTCGCGTTGCTGCCGCGAAACGAGGACCGCACCTTCCTGGAGCAGGCGCAGCGCGGTATGCGCGACTGGTGGGATCTGATGGCCGAACGCGGCACCCACACCGACGTTCCGATGCATCCGCAGGTGCCGACCTGGTACCTCAACGACGCGCTGACCGACGACGCCATCGTATGCGGCGACTCCGGCACCGTAACCACTTGGGCGGCAAGGCTACTCAAGATCCGCGGCAACCAGCGGTTCAGCTTCAGCGGCACCAACTGTTCCATGGCCGCGGCGCTGCCGTACGCCATCGGCGCCCAAGCGGCGTATCCGGGACGGCAGGTCGTCGCCTACACCGGGGACGGTTCGCTGACCATGCAGCTCGGCGACTTCCTCACCTGCGTCCAGCACGATCTGCCGGTCAAGGTCGTCGTCATCCGCAACGACACGCTCGGGCTGATCAAATGGGAGCAGATGGTCTTCCTCGGCAATCCGGAATACGGCGTGAACATGGCGCCGTTGGATTTCGTGAAATTCGCGGAAGCCTGTGGCGCCAAGGGATTTCGCATCGACGATCCCCGTCGCTGCCGCGATCAGCTGCTCGCGGCGCTCGGCCACCCCGGCCCGGTCATCGTCGAATGCGTAGTCGACGCGCACGAGCCGCCCATGCCTGCCAAGGTCAAGAAGGACCAGGTGCGAAAGCTCGTCAGCGCCCTGCGCGAAGGCACCCCCAACCGCCGCCGCATCGCCCTGCAAATGGTCAAGGACATGCTCGACGAGGCCAGCTTCGACGCCAGCCCCGGCCACGTCATCCCCGACGCCGTCGGCCGAGCCGCCAGCCGCGTCGTCCACCGCCACGACGGGAAGGAATAGCGCGGATCTCGCGATAGCACCTGTGCCACCATGTGCTGCATGGACACCGTCGGCCGGCGGGAATTGCGGCAAAACGCCTCCGAACTCGTGCGACGAGTCGAATCCGGCGAGGAATTGACCGTCACGATAGCGGGTCGGCCCAGCGCCCGGCTGGTACCGATGGCAACGGCACCGAGAACCTGGCGAACCTACGCACAGATCGCGGAGCTCTGGTCCGGCACCCCCGACACCGACTGGGAGGCCGACCGCGACCGAATCGACCAGCAACTGCGCGACCCGTCCTGAACCGTTCGATGGTCAAGGTGATCGAGGCCAGCCAACCGGCCAGTCCGCCGAGCAGCAGCAGCCACGCCGTGGTGCCCATCGCCGTGACGGCGGGCACACGGGTGGACGTCCGATCAGGCACGGGCCGCCTCGCGGGCCAGCGCCCGATCGCGCTGTTCCTCGAACCTAGGGATCTTCACCTTTTCCATATCGTCGAGGAAGGCGGCGAGCCGTTCCCTGGTCTGTTCCCCGCGGGTGCCGAAATCGGTGCGGCCGAAGATATTCCACTGCCGCAGCACCGGCTGGAGCACTTCCTCCAGGTGCTGGCGCAGGTCGTAGACGCCGTGTTTGGCCATCAGCACGCCGTTGCGGCGGAAGTTCGGCATTTGGGCGCCGGGCATGCGGAAGTTCTCGACGATATTGTCGATCGCGGCGATGGCCTGGTCGGGCGCCAGATCCAGGGCCGCGCCGCACACGGTGCGGTAGAAGATCATGTGCAGGTTCTCGTCGGCGGCGATGCGTTGCAGCATCCGGTCGGCGACGTCGTCGGCGCAGACCCGGCCGGTGTTGCGGTGGGTGACCCGGGTGGCCAGTTCCTGGAAGCTCACGTAGGCCACCGAGTGCAGGAATCCGCCGCCGTCGTCGAGCGTGACGGCGGCGCGCGGAGCGAACCCGTTGGTCATGTGCACCATGCGCGCCTGCTCCAGCGCGATCGGGTCGACGCCGCGGGTCACCACCAGATAGTCGCGAATCACGGTGCTGTGCCGCATTTCCTCGGCGGTCCACCGACCGACCCAGGTGCCCCACGCCCCGTCCTGCGAGAAGTTCTCGGCGATCTCGCGGTGATACGAGGGCAGGTTGTCCTCGGTGAGCAGATTGGTGATCATGGCGGCCTTGGCGACCTCGCTGAGCCTGGATTGTTCCGGCTCCCAATCGATTCCGCCGAGCATGGCAAAATTGCGCCCCTCGTCCCACGGCACATAGTCGTGCGGCTGCCAGTCCTTGGACATGGCCAGATGCCGGTGCACACAGGTCTCGGCGATGGGTTCCAGTTCGGTCAGTAGCTCGCGCTGGGTCAGATCACGCACCAATGCCGTTGTCCGCCTTTCTGTTTCGATGGCCCAAACGGCGATTTCGGCTCGCTGCCACCGATCTCGCCACATGGCATGACATCACCGCGTCGAGCCCCGCCAGTAGGGCAGCAGGTCCCACGACCGAAGGACCTAGGCCCCATCACCCGCGATACATCCGGCACATCCCGAGCCATAACCCACCATCGGCCTCGAAATTCGAGAATTTCTTGATTGCTTTGTTTCGCAACCAGTAGATCGATGCGGCGGTTTCTGCTAAACCTTCTCTTCGTGGCTGACGTAGTCGAGGTTCCTCCCACCGCCCCGGACGGGCGGTAGCGTGGGCTGGGCACGCAAGATCCTGCGCGTCGGCCGCATTGCCGAACCGGCCCCCGAACCGCCCGGCAGCGCGGAAACGCCTGCGGCGCTGCGTGGTTCACTGCAGCTGCGGCATGTGGACGCGGGCTCGTGCAATGGCTGCGAGCTGGAGATCTCGGGAGCGTTCGGCCCGGTTTACGACGCCGAGCGGTACGGTGCGCGCCTGGTGGCGTCGCCGCGCCATGCCGACGGGCTGCTGGTCACCGGTGTGGTGACGCGGAATATGGCCGAGGCCCTGCGCCGCACCCATGCCGCGACACCCGAACCCCGGGTGGTGGTCGCGTGCGGTGACTGCGCACTGAACCGGGGCGTATTCGCCGATGCCTACGGCGTCGTCGGCGCGGTCGGCGATGTGCTCGACGTGGACGTCCGGATCCCGGGTTGCCCGCCCACCCCGGAGGCGATCGTCGCCGCACTGCGTTCGGTGACGGGGCGATGACCGCGACCGTGGCGGCGGAAACTCCGATTCCGGTACGCCGCAACGGAATCGGCGCAATCGCCGCGGGCGCGACGACGAGCGTCCTCGGCGCGCTCGGCGTGGCGGTCGGCGTCGCCGGGATATTCGGCGCCGCACGATCGGTGACGATCGGCTGGCTGCTACCGCTGTCGGGCGTGTACCTGCGGATCGATCGACTCGGCGGCTTCTTCCTGGCCCTCACCGGGGCGGTGGCGGTACCGGTCGGCGTCTACCTGATCGGATACGCCCGCCGCGCGCACCTCGGCCGCGTACCACTATGGGTGCTCCCGGTGTTCGTCGCCGCGATGCTGGCGGTCCCGGCGGCCGGTTCGGTGACGACATTCCTGCTGGCCTGGGAGTCCATGGCAATCGCATCCCTGGTGCTGGTGCCGGCCGAGCACGAGCGCCCGGCGGCGCGCGCGGCAGGCGTGTTCTACGCCGTGATGACCCAGCTCGGATTCGCCGCGATCCTGCTCGGATTGTTGCTGGCCGCCGCGGCATCCGGTGGCGCGAACCGCTTCGCCGACTTGATGATTCACTCGGACGGCACCCGGGCGGTGATCTTCGTGCTCACCGTGGCGGGATTCGGATCGAAGGCGGGTCTGGTGCCGTTGCACGCGTGGCTCCCGCGGGCTCATCCGGAAGCGCCCAGCCCGGTGTCGGCGCTGATGAGCGCGGCGATGGTGAACCTCGGCATATACGGCATCGTCCGATTCGACCTACAGGTGATGGGGCCGGGTCCGCGTTGGTGGGGGCTGACGCTGCTGATCGTCGGCGGACTGACCGCCGTGTACGGCGTATTGCAGGCGTCGGTGGCGACCGATCTCAAACGGCTGCTTGCGTTTTCGACCACCGAGAACATGGGTTTGATCGCGCTCGCACTCGGCGCGGCGACCCTGCTCGCCGACGCGGGCGCCACCTCCGGGGCCACTGTGGCGATGGCGGCGGCAATGCTGCATCTGGTCGCGCACGCTGCCTTCAAGAGTCTCGGATTCCTTTGCGCGGGTTCGGTATTGGCCGCGACCGGATTGCGCGATCTGGATCGGCTCGGCGGGTTGGCCCGGCGCATGCCCGCGACAACCGTACTGTTCGGGATCGCGGCACTCGGCGCGTCCGGACTGCCGCTGGGCGCGGGTTTCGTCAGCGAGTGGCTGCTCGTGCAGGCGCTGATTCATACCGGTGCCCAACATGATCCGGTGGTGGCGCTGGCCGCACCGCTGGCCGTCGGCGCGGTCGCGTTGACCGCGGGGCTCGGTGTGGCGGCGATGCTGAAGGCATTCGGGATCGGATTCCTCGCCCGGCCCCGCTCCGAGCAGGCCGCCGAAGCAGGCGAGGCGCCGTTCTCGATGGTTGGCGGGATGGCCGTCTGCGCCGCCATCTGCGTCGTGCTCGCGGTGATCCCCGTCGTGATCGGCCCTGCCCTGCAACGGATCCTGACCGAATTGCCCGCGTCGGGAGGCAGCGAATTCTCCGGGCTCGGCTGGATCGTGCGGCTGCCGGGATTGGCCGGTTCGATCGCGCCGGGCGTTATCGCCATCGCGTTGCTCGCGGCGGTGACGGTGTCCGTCGGGGTGATCGCCTGGCACGCCCGGCGTCGTCCCGCGACGGACGCGCTGCCGCTGTGGGCGTGCGGCGCCGCCCAGCCGACCGCGCGAATGCAGTACACGGCAACATCTTTCGGCGAGCCGCTGCAACGGGTGTTCGACGATGTCCTGCGCCCGGACACCGATATCGAGATCACCCCGCTGGCCGAATCCCGTTACCTGGTGGAAAAAGTCGCGTATCGGGCCAGGATCGGCGACACCGTGGAGAAAGGGCTGTATCGGCCGGTCGCCCGTGCGGTCCGGCTGGCCGCGTTGGCGGTGGCCCGCGCCCACACCGGCAGCGTGCATCTCTACCTCGCCTACGGCACGGCCGGTGTGCTCATCGTATTGGTAGTGTCGCGGTGACCGCCCTCTCCTACGCGGCGGGCGCCGCGCAACTGGGCGCCGTAATGGCCGGTGCGCCATTGGTTTCCGGTGTGATGCGGCAGGTGCGGGCCCGCGCGGAGGGCCGAGCCGGCGCCGGGATACTCCAGCCGTGGCGAGACCTGCGCAAGCAACTGGGTAAACAATCGATCACGCCGATCGGCACCACCATCGTCTTCGCGGCGGCGCCCGCGGTGCTCGTCGGCACCATCCTGTTGATCGCCGCGGTGGCCCCGCTCGTGGCGACAGGGTCACCGCTGGACGGTGCGGCCGATCTTTTCGCGGTGGTCGGGTTGCTATTCGTCGGGACCGCCGCGCTGATACTCGCCGGAATCGATACCGGCACGGCATTCGGCGGGATGGGAGCCAGCCGGGAGACGGTGATCGCCGCGCTGGTCGAGCCGACCATTCTGCTCTCGGTATTCGCGCTGTCGATTCCGGGCGGATCATCGAATTTGGGTGCGCTGGTGGCGAATACGCTCGACCACCCGGGCCGGGTCGCGTCATTGAGCGCGGTGCTGGCCGCCGCGGCGCTGGTGATCGTGATCATCGCCGAGACCGGCCGGCTGCCGGTCGACAATCCGTCGACCCATCTCGAGCTGACCATGATCCACGAGGCCATGATCCTCGAATACGCCGGTCCCCGACTGGCATTGCTCGAATGGGCCGCCGCGATGCGGCTCACGGTGCTGCTGGCGCTGTTGGCGAATCTGTTCCTGCCGTGGGGAATCGCGAGCGGCGCACCCAGTGTGGCCGGAGTCGGCATCGGCGTCGCCGCGATCGCCGCGAAGGTGGTGGTGCTCGCGGTGCTGCTGGCCGCCGCGGAGGTGTTCATCGCCAAGCTGCGGCTGTTCCGGGTGCCCGAACTGCTGGCCGGATCGTTCCTGCTGGCGCTGCTGGCGGTGACCGCGGCGAATTTCTTCACCGCGCGAGGAGGATCGTGACCGACGCCGGATACGCGAGCATTCTCGATTTCGCCGCCGGGGCAATGGTTCTCGCGGCGGTACTGGTGGTCTGGCGGCGCGATCTGCGTGCCATCACCTGGCTGCTGGCGGTGCAGGGATGCGCGCTGGCGCTGATCCCCATCGTGCAGGGCGTCCACCACCGCGATATCGCGCTGTCGGTGGTCGGCACGATCGTGCTCGTGCTGCGCGCCGGGGCGTTGCCATGGCTGCTCGGCCGGGCGGTCGGCGCCGAACGCCGCGAATACCGTGAGGCGACACCGCTGGTGAATACGGCCGCCGCACTGCTGGTCGCGGCCGTGCTGACGGTCGCGGCGTTCGGGATCGGCAGGCCGCTGGTGGACCTGCAGCCGACGGCCGAGACGGCCGCCGCGCCCGCGGCATTCGCGGTGGTCCTGATCTCCCTGTTCACGATGGCCACCCGCCGCCACGCGATCTCGCAGGCGGCCGGATTCCTGATGCTGGACAACGGAATCGCCGCCACCGCATTCCTGCTCACCGCCGGGGTGCCGTTGATCGTCGAACTGGGCGTATCGCTGGACGTGTTCTTCGCGATCATGGTGATCGGGATCCTCACCGGCCGATTGCGACGCACCTTCGGCGACGCCGACCTGGACCAGTTGCGGGAGCTGCACGACTGATGACATCGCTGATCCTGCTCGCGATCCTCGCGCCCGTCGCCGCGGCGGTGGCCGGTGCGGTCGCCGGATGGCGCAGAGCCACGGCGCTTTTCACCGTAGCCGCCGCCATTGTCGTGCTCGTCTGCGCCGGCTGTCTCGGCGCCGGGCTGCACGGCCGCGAGCATGTGCTGCTCGACGGGCTGCTCCGCGCCGACGCCCTCTCGGCCACCATGCTCACCGTGATCGGCGTCGTCGGAACCTTGGCGACATGGGCTGGGATCGGCTACATCGATGCCGAACTCGCCGAGGGTCACGCCGATGAACGCCAGGCGCGCGCGTACGCCGCACTGGTGCCGACCTTCCTGGCCGCGATGGTGATCGCGGTGTGCGCCAACAATATCGGCATCACCTGGGTGGCGGTCGAGGCCACCACCGTGGCCACCGCCTTTCTGGTCGGGCATCGCCGCACCAAGTCCGCGCTGGAGGCCACCTGGAAGTATGTGGTGATCTGTTCGGTGGGGATCGTGGTCGCATTCCTCGGCACCGTATTGCTGAACTTCGCCGCCCGGCACGCGGGCATACCGACCGAGCAAACCTTGGATCTGGATGTATTGCTCACGCACGCAAGCCAATTGGATCCGGGAGTCACCCGGCTCGCGGGTGGGTTACTGCTGATCGGCTACTGCGCCAAAGCCGGTCTCGCCCCATTCCACACCTGGCTCGCCGACGCGCACAGTCAAGCCCCCGCACCGGTTTCGGCGCTGATGAGCGGGGTGCTGCTGTCGGTCGCGTTCTCGGTTCTGTTGCGCGTCAAGACGATTGTCGACACCGCGACCGGAACTACCTATCTGCGAACGGGTTTGCTGATCATCGGCCTGCTGACGCTGTCGATCGCGGCCCTGATGCTGACGGTGACCCGGGATGTCAAACGCATGCTCGCCTATTCGTCGATGGAGAACATGGGCCTGATCGCGATCGCCGCGGCGGCGGGCACCGAGCTCGCGATCGCCGCGCTGCTGCTGCACGTACTCGCCCACGGCATCGGCAAAACCATCCTGTTCCTGTCCACCGGGCCGCTACAGGCCGCACACGATTCGACGGCCATCGCCGCGATCTCGGCCGTCGCGGCCCGCTCCCGGTTGATCGGCACCACCTTCGCCGTCGGCACCGTCGTCCTGCTCGGGCTTCCGCCGTTCGCGATGTTCGCCAGCGAACTGGCCATCGCCCGCTCGCTCACCGACGCCCGCCTGGCCTGGGCGCTCGGCGCGGCGCTGCTGCTGATCGCCATCGCCTTCGCCGCACTGGTCCGCAATACCAGCCGCATCCTGCTCGGCACCGCGCCGAACGGAGCGCCCGCCATCACCGTGCCCGCGACGCTGGCCGCCGCGCTGGTCACCGGGGTGGCCGTATCCATCGCGCTCGGCATCACCGCGGGCCCGCTCACGGATCTGTTCACCACCGCGGCGGGGCAGGTGACGCGATGAGCGCGACCCGGATCCGCAGAATCGTCACCGTCGACGAGCTCACCGATATCGCGGAAGAACTGCTGGACAAGGGTTTTCGCCTGGCACTAACCGCCGCGCACGACGACGGGTCCGTGCTGCTGCGCATCGTCTATCTGTTCCTGGCCGGCCGCCCCGACCGGCGGGTGGAACTGGAATGCCTTGTGCCCGAAACCGATCCGGTGCTCCCGTCGCTTGCGTACATGTCGTTTCCGGCCGGGCGGTTCGAACGAGAAATGATGGACCTGTACGGGGTCCGCCTGCACGGGCATCCGCGCCCACGACGGTTGGTGCGCCACGCGCACTGGCCAGACGACTGGCATCCCATGCGCGCAGGCGCCGAAAACCGCCCCGACTTCGGCGGTTCCGGGGAATTGCGCTTTCTCACCGTCGCCGGTGACGGCGTATACGAGATCCCCGTCGGCCCGGTCCACGCCGGGCTCATCGAACCCGGTCATTTCCGTTTCTCCGTGGTCGGTGAAACCGTCGTCCGGCTCAAGGCCCGGCTGTGGTACGTCCACCGCGGTATCGAGAGACTCTTCCACGGCCGCCCCGCCACCGGCGCGGTCGAATTGGCCGAACGCATCAGCGGCGACACCTCCGCGGCGCATGCGCTCGCACACAGCCTGGCCGTCGAAGAAGCCTGCGGCATAACGGTTTCCGATGAGATTCACCGGTTGCGCGCACTGCTCGTCGAACTCGAACGGCTCTACAACCACGCCGCCGATCTCGGCGCACTCGCCAATGATGTCGGCTTCGGGCTGGCCAATTCGCACGCACTGCGCATCCGCGAACAACTGCTGCGCATCAACGCCTCGGTCACCGGGCATCGGCTCCTGCGCGGCGCGATCCGGCCGGGTGGCGTTGTCCTGCAAGCGCTTCCGGACCCCGCCCAGCTGTCCGCCATTGCCGCCGATCTGGCCGAGGTCGCGGAGCTGACGCTGCGTAACGCGGTGATCTACGACCGGTTCGCCGGTGCCGGGGTGCTTGCGGGTGGGGACGCCCGCGCGCTCGGCTGCCTCGGCTACGCCGCGCGCGCCAGCGGTCTGACCACCGATGCCCGCCTCGACCACCCGACGGTCGACATGCCGGTTACCGAGGTGCGGGCCGATGCCGGCGACGTGCTCGCCCGCTACACCGTGCGCCGCGACGAATTCGCCGCCACCGCGGCCCTCATCCCATGGATCATCGAAAACCATAGCGGGCCGATGGAATTCGAGAGAACGTCGAATGACCGGTCCGGCACCGGTGTCGGTATCGTCGAGGGCTGGCGCGGCACCATCGTGCATCGGGTGGAGATCGATGCCGGCCGGCTGACCCGCGCCAAAATCGTCGACCCGTCCTGGTTCAACTGGCCCGCGCTCCCGGTGGCGATGAGCGAGACGATCGTGCCCGACTTCCCCTTGGTGAACAAGAGCTTCAACCTCTCCTACGCGGGCAACGACCTCTGAGCGCATTTGCCCTGTTTGCTAAACTTCGCAACCAAACGACGATTTGGTTGTAAACATCGTCCGCGACAGAAGGGAGCGGCTCACATATGCCAGGACTGAGCAGGCCCCTCTACCAGATGAAGGCCGACTTCTTCAAAACCCTCGGCCACCCCGTCCGGATCCGCGTACTCGAATTGCTCAGCGAGCGGGAGCACGCCGTCTCGGAGATGCTGAGCGAAATCGGGGTCGAACCGGCGAACCTGTCGCAGCAGCTGTCCATCCTGCGCCGCGCCGGATTGGTGACGGCCCGCCGCGAGGGACTGTCGGTGACCTACGAACTCACCTCATCGAGCGTGGCGGAACTGCTGGCGACCGCGCGCGCCATCCTCACCGGCGTCGTCGCGGGTCAGGTCGAGGTTCTCGGACAGTCCGCCTGATACTCCCGCACACCCGGCCCGCGTCCGCACAGTCACTGATTGCAGGATTTCTAAACTAGTAGTTTCGCGAAGGAGACAACCACCGTGATCGAAAGCCCGACCAGCATCACCGGGATCGGCCAGGCGCCGACCGACCATGCGGGCATCCTGACCTGGGTGACCGAGATCGCCGAGCTCACCGCGCCCGATCGCATCGTGTTCTGCGACGGCACCCGCGACGAATGGGATCGGCTGACCGGACTGCTGGTCGAGAAGGGCACCTTCGTGCCGTTGACGGCGAAGCCGAACTCCTTCTGGTGTGTATCGGATCCCGACGATGTCGCGCGCGTGGAGGACCGCACGTTCATCTGCTCCGAAAACCGCGGCGACGCGGGCCCGACGAACAACTGGGTCGATCCGCTGGACATGCGCACGGTGATGACCGAGCACTACCGGGCCGCGATGGCCGGGCGCACCATGTACGTGATCGCCTTCTGCATGGGACCTTTGGATGCGGATGATCCGAAATACGGTGTGCAGATCACCGATTCGGAATACGTCGCGGTATCCATGCAAATCATGACTCGGTCCGGTACGCCGGTGTGGGAAAAGCTCACCGACGGAATAGATTTCGTCAAATGCCTGCATTCGGTCGGCGCGCCGCTCGCCCCGGGGCAGGCCGATGTCGCCTGGCCGTGCGACAAGATCAAATACATCTCGCACTTCCCGGAGACCCGCACCATCTGGAGCTACGGCTCCGGCTACGGCGGAAACGCACTGCTCGGCAAGAAATGTTTCGCGCTGCGCATCGCATCGGTGCTCGGCCGCGACGAAGGCTGGCTGGCCGAACATATGCTCATCCTGAAACTGACGTCCCCGCAAGGGAATACGCACTACATCGCGGCGGCCTTCCCCTCCTCTTGCGGTAAGACCAACCTCGCGATGCTCGAATCCGCACTGCCGGGCTGGTGGGCCGAGACGATCGGTGACGATATCGCCTGGCTGCGCTTCGGCGCGGACGGCCGGTTGTACGCGGTGAACCCGGAGACCGGATTCTTCGGTGTCGCACCGGGAACCGGCGCGAAGACCAACCCGAACGCGATCGCCACCATCGACCGCGGCAACTCGATCTTCACCAACACCGCACGCACCGATGACGGCGACGTGTGGTGGGAGGGTATGACCGCACAGCCGCCCGCGCACCTGATCGACTGGCACGGCAACGACTGGACGCCGGACTCGGAAACAACTGCCGCACACCCGAATTCGCGGTATTGCACCCCCATCGACCAGTGTCCGTCGGTGGCACCCGAATGGAACGACCCGACCGGCGTGCCGCTCTCGGCGATCTTCTTCGGCGGCCGACGCGCCGGTACCATACCGCTGGTCGCCGAATCCTTCGGCTGGGAGCACGGCGTTTTCACCGCATCGGTACTGTCCTCGGAGACCACGGCTGCTGCCGCAGGCAAAGTCGGTGTGGTGCGCAGGGATCCGATGGCGATGCTGCCCTTCCTCGGCTACCACGTCGGCGACTACTTCGCGCACTGGCTGAAGCTCGGCGCGGCCGCCGACCCGGCCAAACTGCCGAAGATCTTCCAGGTCAACTGGTTTCGCCGCGGCGCGGACGGCAAATTCCTGTGGCCGGGCTTCGGTGACAATGTGCGCGTGCTGAAATGGGCGCTGGAGCGGATCGAAGGTACCGCCGACGCCGAATGGACACCGATCGGTCGTGTGCCGACCCTGGACGCACTCGATCTCTCCGGTCTCGGCGAGGAGTATCGCGACCTGGTCGCGGCGGCGCTCGCGGTGAACACCGAGGAATGGGTGGCCGAAACCCGTTCGATCGACGAGTGGTACGCCACCATCGGCGGCAACCGGCTGCCCGACCAACTGCGTGAACAGCTCGCGGCACTCAAACTACGCCTGGTGCAAGCCCGATGACCGAACCAACGCTCGCACAACGAATCCGCTACATCTGCGGCGGCACGCTGCCACCGCGGATGTCGGCCTGGGTGATCAACGACCTCACCGGTCCCGGAGCCGCGCGCCGCTACCTGATGCGCATCCTCATCCCGATCATCCCGCCACTGTGCCTGTTCCTGCTCATCCCCGGCCCCCTCTGGATGGGCCTGGCATGATGGCACTGCTGTACCTACCACTGATCTACTTCACCGTCGCCCTCATGTACGTCTACCGCCGCCACCGCCTCGCCGGCCACGGCCTCGACCCAGCACTCGCCGACGCCAACGAACGCGCCCGCGCCACCGCCGAACGCGAGGCCTACGAACGCCGCCACGGCCGCCGCTGACCTTCGCGCAGCGCCACTATCACTGCGCACCATCCGGGAGGAGCAACCGTGACGACGCCGCCCGACCCGGCACAACTCCGAACCATCGACGAGGCCGACGTTTAAAAGGCCGACCGCGACGGGAGACCACCCAACGTTTGGCAACGCAAAGGACTCCACCAGATGGCACCTCGAGTGCCCTGCTCGATGGAACCTCCGACGAGGCGACAACTGCACGCCACCATCAGTACGAGGCTCCGGATCGAACCGCGTCCCAAAGACTTTCGGTGATGAAACCACCACAATCCGACAGCGCCAACAGTCATCATTGATTGGCAACCATCGTTGTAGCAGGGGCCGAGGGGATCCATGCCCACAAATATCGCTTGGGAACAACGGCGGCAGCGGGTCGGGGAAGCTTTACGAAAGATCTCCGGGTTGCACGGTGACCGCCGCAATGCCTTCGAGGCGTTACTGACACATGACCGCACCTGCCACCTACTTGTTGCGGAACCGCGCACCACGACGGCCGGACAGGCCGATGCATTCCTCCTTCGCCGCACCGGAATCTATGCGCTGACCTTCGCTGAAGCACTCGACGATTCATTCCTGCACCAACTTCGTGCTCAGACCGCCGACGCCTGTAGCGCTATCACCATGGGACGTAACGCATTCGTCCCATCCGCCGTCCCGATCGTTCAGGTGTTGCCAGCCGGACGGGCCGATGCCGCCGACGAGCGCGTCGTCGCTGCCACGTTGACCAACCTCGTGAACGTCGTAGCAGCAGAACGTGTCCGGTACTCCGCCGAGAAGATCACCCAATGGGCGCTCATGCTGTCCCAGCGCCTACCCGGCTATATTCCCATCACCGTCCCGGCGGAAAACACCCAAACCCATCGCGATGGCACCGATGACGGCTTGTTCACAGCCGCGGAAGCAAACTCCCGACAACGCGACCACGCCCTGACATTGCGCTGGGAACAGTGGATGCATTTCCTCGACAATGAGCAACGCGGATACGTGCGCAAGAACTACACCGGACCTGCTCGTATCGCCGGGCCGGCGGGAACCGGCAAGTCGGTTGTGGCGATGCATCGACTGGCCAGGATCGCGCGGGAAAGCCGAGGAAGACTTCTTTTCACGACATTCGTAGGCAGTCTGCCCAAATGCCAGGGAGCGGCGTTCCGTAATCTCGCGCCGGAAGTCGCCGACCGGGTCGAGTTCACCACGCTCCACAGATGGGCGCGAAGGCATCTCGCTGACACCGGAGCGGTCGATTTCGGTCGATATTCCCTGGACCGTAGAGATATCGACAGTGCCTTCGGCCATGCGTGGCGCGACTCGGGCCGGGCGGATGGCCCGCTCGCACAAGTGATTCCCGACGCCCGGTACTGGCACGACGAGATCACCCAGGTGATCGAGGGACGCGGTATCCGCACGGCATCCGAATACCGATCGCTCCGGCGAACCCGGGATCGCTTGAAGTTGCCGCCGGACCTGCGCGACGAGGTATGGAACCTATACGAGAGCTACGTTGGGTACAAACGCGAAAACGATGTGCTGGACTGGAGCGACGTGCTGCTGCAGGCGCTCGCGGAGCTGCGCCGTAAACCCCTCGAGGCACGCTACCGAATGGTGATAGTCGATGAGGTGCAAGACATCCCGATGATCGGAGTTCTGTTGGCCGCCGAGCTGACCGATATCGCGGAGCCGAATTCGTTGCTCCTTGTCGGAGACGGTCAGCAACAGGTTTACCCGGCCGGATGGCGGGTGTCCGAACTCGGATGGGAATGGCGTGGACGCAGCGAAGTTCTGCGCGTCAACTACCGCAACCGCCGGGCGGTGCACGAGCACGCCCGCGCGATCGGCGCAGGCAATTCACTCGACGATACAGGCGATGTACCCGCCATTCCGCTGCACGACACCACCGCCGCACTCGACGGCGGGTCCGTCGAGCACTGGCGAGGCACCGAATTCGAATTGGCCGACGCACTTGCCGACGCGCTCCGGGCCCGCCCCCGACCGCGACCGCCAACGGCCGTAATCGTGGACAACAACCAGCAGGTCGATCGGATCATCGGCAAACTACGCAGGGCCGGATTCGATGCCCAACACCTCGACCAATACGACTGCACGCCCTCGGAACGGGTCGTGGTGGGAACCGTCTATCTCGCCAAAGGGCTCGACTTTGCCGAGGTATTCCGGATCGTTGAAGCAAACACGCAGGGAATCACGTCATACGAATCGGATCGCCGGGATCGCCAGAGTTTGGTCGCCGCTACACGAGCCCGTGACTACCTTTGGATCGGCGTTGTGGGCGAGTCCGGCACCTGACTGTACTGACTGCGCTACCGCCCGGTGGCGTTCATGACGGTCTCCGCGACGTCGAGGGCGGGTTTGGGGTCGCCCTGGTCGGTGAAGAGGCCGAAACCGCTCAGGCCGGGGATCAGGTTGGGGACGTCGGTCAATTCGTAGAAATACAGTGACCGCACGCCGTAGGCACCGCGGAACAGTGAGACCGCGGCGAGGATCCGCTGCCAGAATTCGGCCTGTGCCTCGTATCCGGCCGGACCGGTCGGCGTGGGATAGCCGACCTCGGTGATATCAATCGGCAGCGTGATCGGCAGCCCTATGTATGCCATCCAGCACCGCGCGGACGCCATTCCCTGCAACTCACCGGCCTCCAGGTAGTCGCCGATCGGCGTCGCGGCGCTGGCCGGATTCGGGTAGGTGTGCAAGCCGAAGAAGTCCACCGAGCGAATGAATTCCGGAGTCGATATGGCTCGCAGCTGATCCCAGAAGCCCGGGAAAATGCCGAAATCGTAGTCCCAATCGAATGCCACCTGCAGTCCGTAACCGTGACCGACCGCCGTCTGCTTCGCCACGATCACGCCGTCGACGACATCGCGCACCACGTCGGGACTGCTGCCGTCGGTATTCGGCGTCCCGGGCAGGTTCGGTTCGTTGGTGATCTCCACCGCCGACAACCAGGACCCGTTGTCGGCGATGATCCGGCGCACGAATTCGACGAACGCGTCGTGCGGTACGCGATCGCCGCCCTTCGGTTCGTCATTGATATTGAGGCTGATCCGAAATCCCTTGTTCGCCAAGGCCCGCAGCGCGCCGAGCGTATTCGACAGCATCTCCGGCGTATTCGCCGCCGAAACATAGGAGTGCACGGTGAAATTCGGCAGATCCCCCCGCATCCGGTGCGCCAACGCCGCCGACCGAGGGGTGAGTTCCTCATCGATCACACCGAATGTCATCGGACCCGCGGACGGCAGTGGCGGCAACAGCGGCAGCGCCGAGGTACAGGGAATGAGTGGTTGCGCGACAACGGGCGCCGGAAACACGATCCCGGCGCACACAAGCACCGCGACGCCGCTGAACAACCTCCTGCTGATCGACATCGCTACCTCCGCTCGCGGGTAACAAACCGAATCAAATGCTAATCCCCCACAGACCGCCGACCCGGAATTCCCCGGCAGTGTCCCCCATCGAATTCCCGCTGGTAGACACACAGCGGCACAGCAACCGATGCACTGTTACCGAGCGCATCCACTCTCGGCTTCAGAGGTGCCGAATGTCTATCTCGGTCAGCTCCGGCACTATTCGGGAAACCGTTGTGAAGTCATTGTCGGCGTGAAGCACCGTGAGTCCGTGATGGACCGCTGTCGCGCAGAGCACCAAGTCGATGGGGCCCGGGCCACGATGTTGACCCTGCTGAGTGAGCTTGTACTGGGCCATCTCGGCCCATCGCCACGAATCCTTGGGCACGGATACCGACTCGAACAAGCCGTTCAGCTCGGATTCCATCTGATCCCGGTCCGCAGGACCCCGTGCCGAAAACAAGAACTCGAGCCGGGTCGGTGCGCATATATTGACCGACCCGGTCTCCAGAACAGAGAACAGCTTGGTTCGGGTCCCCTTATCGCGAAGCAGATTCCAGATGCCGGACGTATCCACCAAATACTTCACGCATCGCCCCGCTGCGCAGCCTTTCGGGCTTCATACGCAGCGATTGCCGCGTCGAAATCGCCGGCCTCGGCCCTCGCAACAAGACGTTCTAGCGCTTCGGACCGCTTCAGCCGTTGCACCGCCTCACGCAGAGCGGTGTTGACGGTGTCCTTCTTGGTCTTGGTTCCGAATAGCCGCATAGCTTCTGCCAGCAGTGCCGGATCCACATCGATATTGGTCGCCATGGCTGGCCTCCTCGCACAAGACGAGCCGCACTGTTGTGCGGTATGTACATCCTAGCTCAGAACGGAGCCTCCACGACAAAACAGGCCGGTCCTTCGACCAGTGAGCAGGTGATCCGCTGCGAGAGTTAGCGGAAAGCCGCTCGTCGCAAGGTGAGTCGTTCGGCTCCTTCCGGTGTGTACGCGGTGCACCGGTCGCCCGCGATATCGACCGGACCGGACGAGCCGGTGTGGGTGCTGATGTCGATCGCGTCGATGGTCAGGACGGCCGGGTGTGGCGGGGCCTGGGTCCGGTGCAGCTGGTGTACCAGCGTTTCCAGCTGGTTCAGCGGGAGGTCGGCGCGGGGGGCCGGGGTGATCGGGACGAGGTCGCGCATCCGGTCTGCCTCGATGTGGGGATCGTCCGATGGCTGTCCGAGCCGAAACATGTGGCCTGCCCAGTCCAAGCGCCGCACCGGCGTGCCTTCGACCGCTTCCACCGCGTCCGGCGATGGCGGGGCGGCGCCGTAATACACCTCCGCCCGCGCGACGAGCGCACCGTCGGGTCGGGTGACGCGAATCCGAGTCCGCCAGCTGCCGCGCGCGTACCAGGCTCCCTCGGCTGTCCCGCACAGTCGGACCCCGCCGTCGACCCGCAGCGCGGACAGTGCCACGGTGACCTCCCGAAACGCGACCAGAGGAAGATCGGCGTTCTCCGGCTGCACCCAATCGGCCAGGGCGCGCATGCCTTCCAGCAGGATGCTCACGGGGATGGCGGGCGCGCCGTCGACGCGAAAGTCGTTGCAGCACGGCCACGTTGCCGGATCGATTTCCAGCTCGGTCTCCAGCAGGGCGCCGCTGACGAATCGCCGCGGTCGCCCCAGGAACAGTCGGCGGTTGGCAAGGCGGTCCACGGCCGCGAACTCAGGGCTGGGCGGGTAGCCGCGTAACACCGTCGGCAGCAGTGCTTTACCGAATTCGCCGATGTAGGTGCGCTCCCCCGAGCCACCGGCCAAGATCTCCCGATGCCAGTGGTGCAACCCTTCCGGCACCGCCAGGGCCGACATGTAGGCAAGTGTCGCTTCGTAATTCGTGATGATGCCCAAGCGCTCCCAGGTGGGCCAGCACATCGTGGTCACCGGGATGCGCCGCGGCCGGCCCGCCTGCTCGGTACGGGTGGCCGCCCACAGGCCGATTCGGCTCAATGCCTCATTGGCGGCGGCATATTCGAGTTGCCCGACCATTCCGCCCATCCGGCCGGCGAGCGAACCCGCGATGCTGAAGAACCGCACCGGCGGCCCGTCGGCGAGCGCGTCCAAGAGATTCAGCAGGCCAACGACTTTCACCGATACGGTCCGGCGGATATCGTCGGTCCTCTTGGCGGGCAATCGAACCGGTGTATCGACCCCGGCATTGTGCACCACGCCGGCCAGCCGGGTTCCCGCGGCGGCGAGCAGGGCGCGTACCTGGTCCGGATCGGTGACATCGCAACGGCGATAGACGATGTCGAGTCCCTCGTCGCGAGCCGCCGCCAGTGCGCGCACCAGATCGCGGTTCCAGCGGGCGCGGGCCAGGTCGGCGCGGGCCGCGGCGACTGTCCCGGTAGTTCGTGCGGCAATCAGCAGGTTGTCGCGATGGTCGCGAAACTCACTGTCGGACAAGCTGTTCACCGGATCGTCCGGGTCCGGCACCGGCCCGCGACCGCTGACGATCACCCGGCAACCGTGCGCGCGGCACAGGGTTTTCGCCAGTTCGAAACCGATGCCTCGCCCGCCACCCGACATGACGACGACATCGCCGGGCCCCAGGGACAGCGCAGGTTCGGGCACCTCGACCCGCTCGGCGACCAGGCTGTAGCGATGTCCGTCGGCATATCCGATTTCGAAGTGATCCCAGCGGTACGGCTCGCGGCAGATCGCGTCCGCGTCGAGCGGGCCATCGGCCAGGTCGACGATGCGAACGTTCACATTGTCGAATTCGCGTGGCAGGCTTTTCGCCAAACCGGCCCACAGCCCACCCAGCGGCTGGGAGATCGGACCGTCGGCGAACCCATGCCTGCCGCCCATGCGGGTGACGACGAGGTAGAACAAACGGTCGGTGTCGATTTCGGCGCGCCAGTCGTCGAAACACTGCCGCAGCAACCCGATCGATTGAAGCAGCGGCGGCTCCCACTCGTAGCGACGCGAAATATCCAACTGCGCTTCGATATTCAGGTCGATCACGCCATCGATACCACCCGCGGACCGATAGAAACCGGCTACGTCGGCATCGGGAGCCAGCCGATGTGGTCGCGCACCCGCTCGGTGCAGCGCGGCGACGATCGCGTCGGCGGAGGCCGCGCTGCCGCCGACGACGGCCACCCGGCGCCCGGCCAGTCGCGGGCTCGGTTCCGGCGGCAACGCGGGCACCTGGATCGGGCGCCAGATGAATCGCCGCACGGGCAGCACCGAACGATCGGCTGGGTAAACAGTTTCCGCTTGCGCGGCATGCACCGTCACGTTCATCGCGACCTCGGCTCGACCCGCAGCACGACCCCGTTCTCGGGCCGCAACGTCACATAGGTGGACAGATCGGCGGAATGCCCTGGCACCGTGGTGATCCGGAACCGGGACACGATCATCGCCAGCGTCAGCTGCATCTGCATCAACGCCATCGCATGTCCGATGCATTTGCGCTGCCCGCCGCCGAAGGGGAAGTACGCGTACTTCGGCCGGTCGGCCGCGACCGCCGGATCGAATCGGTCCGGGTCGAATCGCGAAGGGGCGGACCAGAACTCGGGGTGGCGATGGGTCGCGTACGAGCACAGGAACAGGCTGTCACCGGCCGGGATGTGCCAGCCGTCCACCTCGTCGTCGGCCAGCGCTTGGCGCGGGTAGACGTAGACCGCCGGATGCAGTCGCAACGTCTCGTCGGTGACCGCCTTCGTATACGCGAGCCGCGATAAATCGGAGAGCACGGGATCGCGGCCCGCGAACACCTGCTGCGCTTCGGCGAACATCCGCTCCTGCACCTCGGGATTTCGCGCCAGCTCGTACAGCGCCCAGGACAGGCCCGTACCGGTGGTCTCGTGCCCGGCGATGAACACCGTCATCAACTCGTCCCGTACGTTCTCGGTGGTCAATGGCCGCCCGGTGGCCGCATCGGTGGAATTCAACAGCAGATTCACCAAATCGGGCCGGTCGCCGTGCGTTCCGCTGCGATGCGCCTCGATGATCCGGCCGGCCATATCGAACATCGTCGCCTGCGCGCGGGCCACGCGACGGTGATACGGCAAGGACAGCCACGACGGCAGCAGCTGAACCACGGTGCCCTGGAACACGATCGCCTCGATCACGGTTTGCATGGCCGCCCCGATCCGGGGCCAATCCGGCTCCAGGTCGGTGTCGAACATGATCCGGCCCAACGCGCCCAGGCTGATCCGCATCATGTCGGGCACCACATCTTCGATGACCGGACCATCGGACGCGGCCCAGCCGTCGAGCACCACGGTGGTGGACCGCACCATCTCCTCGGCCATGGCGTCGATCGCGGTCTTGTGGAACAGCGGATTGACCAGTCGGCGCCGGTTACGCCACGATTCGCCATCCATGGTCAGCAGACCCTGACCCATGAACAGCTTGAACCATTCGTAGGCGATACCGCGCACGTAATTGCCGTTGTTCTCCTGCAGCACATGCTGAACCGCATTCGGATGGTAGGCGATGTTCACGGTGAACAGACCCAGCGGCAAGCGCACCATATCGCCGTACCGACGGTGCAAGCTGGCGAGAAATTCGGGTGCATTGTCACCCAGCGCTCGAGCATTGCCGAGGATATGGCGAAATCCGATAGGGCCTGGCGGGATTCGGTTGGTGGATGAGGTGGTGACGATCATTTCAACGGCTTTCACTGCTAGAGGTGATTGAGTTGGTCTGTTGTGTTGCGGGAGTGAGGAATCCGATCGGGGCCCAGTCGACGTCGGTGAACGACACGACGACCCGGCCATCACGGCGGACCGCCGCGAAACGGTTGTCCCCGGCGGCCGGTACGACCGCGTAGAGCTCGATCGGTTCCGGTGCGAGCAGTGCGTCGTTGGTGTGCTCGTACAGATCCAGACGCCCGATGCGGCGCGGTGCCACGATCGGGATCGCGCCGTCGGCATCCGGTTCGGCGAGCGCACCGGTGCGCAGCAATCCATCGAGCAGCAGCGTCGGCACCCGAAAGCGGGAGAACAGCGGGTCATCGGGTGCCACCCGCAGTCGAGCGGTGGCGCGCTTACCGAGCGGATGCAGCCGGGTATCGGTGGTCGAGACGAACGGCCCCCGCAGCGAAATCGGTGACGCCGCATCGTGATACGCGTCGATGACCGGTACTTCGTCGGCCGGATACCAGTCCGGCCACCGCGGCGCGGGCGGCAGCACCGGTGACAGCAGAGCGGTCACGGTGAAGTGTGGCCGGTCGGTGATCAGCACGGTGCCGTTCGGCGCGACGACATCACCGGTGACGGTGACCGCCACACTCGTTCGGACCGAATCCTGCCGGATCACCTCGGCCCGAATGCGTTTCACCTGCGGCCGGTTACCGAGCTTCAGGAAATGGTGCAGCTCCAGATCCTCCAGCGCGTGGACTCGCAGTCCCGGCAGCAGTGCGGCGGCCGCCTCCACCGCCATCTCGGCGACGAAAGTCGCTGGCAGCGTGGGTGATCGGTGCACCTGATGGTCCGCCAGGTAGGGATCCGTGGTCAGGTCGAAGGTCCGCTCGTGCACCGCCCACGGCCTGCCCTCGGTGACGCCGGAGGCGATCAAGCGATCGCGATAAAACGGGCGCGGGGTCGGACCGAGGAAACCGGGGAGCAGGGCGTCGATGGTGCCGTACTCCGCGACACCCAGATGCGCCACCTGCGGCCGAGGACGCTCGATGTGCTCCATAAAGCGTTGCACGCCTTCGGTATTGGTGAATTTCGAGTACCGGCCGCTCTTGTCGTAGTAATCCTTGGCCAGCCCGTCCGCCGCCAAACCCACCTCTGCCCAACGGGTCCAACCGATAGTGGTTTCGCGACCGGGTTCCCGCACCGCGCGAGAAGAGGCGGCGGTGGCGAGAAAATCGTTGCCGCAGGTGTAATCCACCTCCCCGACCTGACCGGTGATCCCGACCAGCGACCCGAAATTGCACCACAGCCGCGGCGGATGCGCGGCCAACGCGACCCGCAGGTTGGTGTACCCGACGAGTTTGATATCGCGGATGGCACGGAATTCGGCGAAGTCCTTGACCGCGATCCGAGACGACCGATTGCGCCCGGCCGCATTGACCAGCAGGTCGATCCGGCCGGACGCACCCAGTATTCGATCGACCGCCTGCCGCACCGAGGCCAGGTCGGTCACATCGCATTCCAGATAGGTCACCTCCGCGCCGGCCACGGCGATCCGTTCCAGGGTGGACCGGGCGCGGCGCACATTGGCGATGTTCTGGTACTCGGCGTTGAGCGCACCCGGCGTCCGGGTCGGATCGGCGGCCAGCCGGGTGCGGATGAAATCGCGTTTGGCCGTGGCGAATTGCTCGTCGGTCAAACTCAGGTAGGCGGCGGGCGCGCCCTCGATATCGGAACTGCCGAGCAGATAGAACCGGCCACCGAACCGTTCGGCCACGGCCACCATCAATTCGGCGGTAATGCCACGCGCACCGCCGACCGCGACGATCACCGAATCCCGGTCCAACTGCGCGCCACCATCGGTGCCGTCCGATTCGACTGTGCGCCAACCGATGCGGCCGTCGACCGGCAGAGCGCCAGGCCACCCGGCGGGCTCCGCATCGGCGACCAGTCGGCCCGTGTGCCGAATTCCGGCGGCGTAGTACGCGACCGGCAGGCCGCGCGCCCGCATCGATTCCGACTCCGCCTCGGCGACAGCGGATTTCGCCGCACCGTCGGTCACGACGGCGAATGTGAGACCCTGTTCGCGCTCGAGATGGGCGACCTTGACGAATCCGGTGAACACCCCGACGTAAGGGTTTGGCGTTGTGCCCGTGATCGCGTCCATCAGCACCGCGATGGTGCTCGACTCGGGCGTCGCCAACGCCCGTGCCCGCTGCCGGGTGACCAAAAACAGCAGATCGTGTAGCGCCTGGACGCGCGCGGTCTGCTCCGACGTCACCTCGGCCCCGAGCGCGGTCACCAGTCGCAGATGCCGCAACCTGGCCTCGGGATCGAGCCGATCCAATAGCGCGGCAACGGTTTCCGGTGTCACATCGGCGATATGCACGGCCCGCGGATGCCGCGACAGGGCGAGTACGGTTACGGTGTCCGGCAGGGTGAGCTCATCCAGGATGGTCGCGTCGTCGGTGAGCAAGAATGTCGGCGCGTCGGGCCAGAACGGGGTGGGCGGCCGCACCACCGTGCCGGGGTCGACGACGAGCTGCCAGGTGTGCACGTCGATGCTCGGTGCCGCAACCGGATTCGCACTGTCATCGGCGAAACCGGCGCTCTGCCCGGGCCCCCCAATAGCGGGTTCCTCGGCTCGGGCGCCAGCGCCTTCGACCCCGATGATGAAATCGGGAGCATCGGCACCGCCTCGGCACACCACGAGGGCTCTGCCGTCGCGGCCGACCGTGCCGAGAGCGCGGAGTATGCCGACCGCGCCCTCGGCGGCGAGGAATGTGGCGCGGTGTGTCGATGGTGTTGCGCCGCACTCGATTACGGAATTCATGTCGTTCGGGGCAGGGTTGGTGTCGAGATAGCCGAGGATCGGCAAGCCCTCGGCCCGAGCGGTTTCGGGGGTGGTGAGGGCCAGTAGGAACGCGCCCTCCGCCAGCTCCACCTGCTCGGGCAGCATCGTGGCGAGCAGTTCGCGCTGCTCCGGGGTGCTGTTGCCGTTGATCCCGCCCACCAGAGCCATACTCAGTTCACCGGTCCGCAGGTAGCGGCCCGCGATATCGATGGCGGTCACCGCCGAGGTGAACCCGGTGTCGACGGTCATGTTCAGGCCGTTGAGCCCGAAGTAGTTCGCCACCCGCGCGGGAATGACATTCGGCATCATGCCGGGAAAGGTGTCCTCGGTCGACGGCGGCACCAGTGCCTTGATGTCGGCCGCGATGTCGGCGAGCACCTCATCGATCCAGGGGCCGCGCTCATCCTCTCCGGCGAGATCGGCGTCACCGCGCAGCGCGGCGGCAACATCGTCGAGGTAGCAGCGCAGCGCGTACAGCGTCGCATTGCGGGTGCCACCGAAATGGCCGAGCACCACACCGGTGTCGCCTTGCCGGCGGGTCCAGAAGTCGCCGAGCTCATCGCGGATCGATCGAGCGCAGGCCAGCACCATCAGCTGGCAGCGGTCGATGGCGCGCATGGTCGGCGGCGGCATCTTCACCTGGGTGAGCGGCGGCAGCGGGTACCGGTCACCGAAGCCGACCCGAGCCGCCGGGTCGGCAAGCCACCCGTCGAGCGACATAGCATCCGGCAGGTGTGTCGCGACCGCAACCACCGCGAGCCGCGACTGTTGCGCGCCACCGCCTTTCGCACGAAGCGAGGAAACCGTGGACACAGCAGTGGGCTCGGCCGCAACGGGTTTGCCGGGATCGCCTGCGGCGGCGACAGGTTCGGTCACCACGAGATGGGCGTTTGTGCCGCCGAAACCGAAGCCGGACACCGACGCGACCCGGGGTGCATCGGATGCGACCCAGGACACCGGGGACGTCGGAATCGCCAAATCGCCGGAGTCGAGGGCGAATTCGTCGGGTGGCGAGGTATAGCGATGCTGCGGTGTGATGGTCTCGTGCTGAAAGCCGAGTAGTACCTGAATCAATGATGCGGTACCGGCCGCCCAGCCTGTGTGTCCGATCACCGACTTGTTCGAGGTCACCCGGATCGGCCGTACGCTGTCGAAACTGCTTCGCAGCGTGCCGAATTCGGTGACATCCCCAGCGGGCGTGCCGGTGGCGTGCGCGATGATCCAGTCCGGTGTGCGGTCGGTTCCGGACAGGGCACGGCGGATGGCCAGTTCCTGCCCGGCGGCGCTCGGCGCGTAGATCGCCTTGCCCTTCCCGTCCGACGAACTTCCGAACGCCGTGATCGTCCCGAGCACCCGGTCACCGTCGGCCCGGGCCCGGCTCAGCCGTTTGAGCACAACGGTTGCGGCGCCGTCGGAGAACAGCACACCGTCGGCGGTCCGGTCCAGGGCCCGCACCTCACCGGTGCGCGACAGCCCATTGAGTTTGCCGAACAACACCGAGCCGCGCGGACCCACCGCGAAAGCTCCCGCACAGACCGCGATGTCGTACCTGTTCTCCAGCAGACCCTTGGCGCCGATATCGACGGCGTATAGCGACGAGGAGCACGCGGTGTCGACCATCACCACGTCGGTATCGGCGGGCAATACACCGGTGATGGCATTGCGCCCGACCCGGTGCGGGAAGAACCGCGATGTCTCGCCGACACTTCGTGGATACCGTGTGCGCAAACGCTTTTCGGCGCGAGCCGCCAAGCGGTCCGCATCGGGCACGCCGCGCTGCGCGAGCGCCGTACGCAGCCGCCGAAGCACGCCCGACACGACGGTCGCCTCTTCCAGATGCTGGTTGCCGTCGGCGGTGTAACCGGCCTGAAAACTAACCCGGTCACCCCGGCGCCGACGCACCGAATCCATCGCCTGCAGCACCGAATGGCGCAGCCACAGCGTTGTCGCTTCCATCTCCTTGCCGTCGCGCAGTTCCTCGGCGAGCACATGGTGCGGCTGGAAGTCCCTGATGAAGGCACCGTGCCGCGAATACGACTTGTCCTCGCCCGCACCGTCGGCCGAATAGAAACTGTCGCTGTGCCACCGCTGCGGCGGCGCGGGCTCGAACAGATCCGCACCCGAAATCAGTTCGTCCCAATACTGTTCGGGATTGCTGGCGCCGGGCACGACAATGCCCATACCAACGATGGCGATAGCGTCGGAAGCGGCGTCCTGATCGGAGACCGCGTCATCATCTAAGGCTGCGTGATCATTCGGGACCGCCGCATCCTCGAAGACCTTGTGATCATCCGAGACCGCCCCACCAACGGACAGCTCGCGATCATCCGGTACCGCCCCATCATCGGAGCCCGAATCATCCGAGACCGCCCCATCATCGGAGCCCGAACCATCCGAGACCACCCCATCATCGGAGCCCGAATCATCCGAGACCACCCCATCATCGAAGGCCGAATCATCCGAGACCACCCCATCATCGAAGGCCGAATCATCCGAGACCACCCCATCATCGAAGGCCGAATCATCCGAGACTGCCGCATCATCGAAGGCCTCGTCATCATCAGAGCCAACGTCATCGGGACCCGCATCATCGTCGACAGCACCCGCAGCGATGCGGGTCCTGCTCAACCTCGGGGCGAGTAGTGCCGCACCCGTTGACATTCCACCGTCGGCGAGGACCACCTGACCGGTGATCCAACTTGCGTCGGTCGAGGCGAGGAATGCGACGAGCGCGGCCAGTTCCTCAGGCGTGCCGAGACGCCCCATCGGCGTGGCATCGACAACGGCTCGCTGCATCGCCCCGGAGTCCGGAAACTGATCTGCAACAGGGGTTTTCAGCATGCCCGCCGCGGCGGCGTTCACTCGGATCCCCTGCGGTGCGTATTCGACGGCCAGGTAGCGGGTCATCGCCTCCACCGCCGCTTTGGCGGGGCCGCACGCGAAATAGTTGGCCATCACCAACTGGCCGCCGCCGACGGTGGAGAGGTTGACGATATTCGCCCCGTCCCGGCCCGCCATCAGTTCGGCCGCGCGCCGCGCGCAACCGAATCCCCCTTTCAGGTTGGTGTCGACGGCTTTGTCGATCATCGCGTCGGTGACCTCGCCGACGCCGACGAGCGCCCCGTCTGCGGCGTTGTTCACCAGGATGTCGAGGCCGCCATATTCTTGCGCGACCTGATCGAACATTCGATTCCGCTGTGCCGCAACGGCTACCGATGCGCGGATCACCGCACCCCGGCCGCCGCGTGCCTGGATCTCGGCCAGGGTTTCGCGCGCCTGAGCCGGTGATCGCCAGTGGTTGACGATGACGAATGCGCCCTCGGCGGCCAGCCGCAGCGATATGGCCTTGCCGACGTTTCGGGCCCCACCCGTGACCAGTGCGATCTTGCCTTCGAACCGTCCAGTCATCCTCACACCTCAGGCCGCGATGATCAGGTCCGCGATGCGGCCGAGCGTATTGTGTTCGCCCACTGCGAAATTGGATGGTCGCGGCGGCAGCCCGCGCTGTTCACCCACTCTGGTCAGCAGTTCGGTCTGTTTGACCGAGTCGACGCCGAGTTCGGCCTCCAGATCGGTGTCCTCCTCGAAGACCTCCGCCGGATATTCCAGGGCGTCGGCATAGAAGTTCACCAGCCAGTCGAGAACCTGTGCGCGGGACCCGTCGTCCGCCGCGGGTGCGGCCGGGGCAGGTATCGATACGGGCTTCGCCGATGCCGCCGGCACCGCGGCCGATCCAGCAGACGGCACCGCCGAGGACGCCACCGCCAGCTCGGCCCGCACGAGTTCGGTGATCCGCGCACCATGCAGCCGCCAGAGCCGGTCGAAATCCGTCGCGTCGAGTTCGGGTGCGAACAATCGGCGCAACTCGCCGGCTCCAGCGGGGACGAGGACACCGGCGCTCGTCAGCGTCGAAATCACGGTGGTGATCGGCGCCGTCGGCAGCAGTGTCGCCGTGTTGAGCTCGGCACCGGGGGCGAGGTGTCGCATGATCTTCGTCAACGTATCCCCCGCACCGCATTCGATGACGATGTCGGCCGGTACCGCACGCACCGCGTCGGCGAAATTCACGCGGCGGGTGAAATGCTCGGCCAGTTCGGCGGCGAGACGATCGGAATCGACGTACGCGCGCCCGGTGATCGGCGAGTGGACGAGATACTCGAGCGACCGTTGCGGCAGATCCTGGATCCGGCTGTGAAAGTCCTTCGCCGCCAAGGTCAGCAGCGGACTGTGGAACGGGTAGGGCGAGGGCAGTGTGCGTGCGCCGACGCCGAGCACCGCGGCGATGGCGCACGCCGCCTCGACCGTCGACCGATGCCCCGAGATCACCGTCTGGTCCGGGCGATTCGCCACGGCGATAACGGTTTCCGGGTCACCGAGCAGTGCGAGCAACCGCTCGGCCTGCACGGTGTCGGTGCCCAGTGCGGCCATCGCACCGTCGGGAATTCCCGCCTCGCGCAGTGCGGCGTTGCGGTGGAACACGATTCGCGCGCCGTCACCCGCGGAGAACGCTCCGGCGGCGACCAGGGCGGCGATCTCGCCGAAACTGTGCCCCATCAGCACCGCCGGTGTGAGCCCGCGGGCGGCCAGAATCCGGTATGTGACAACCGATGTCGCATAGATGGCCAGTTGCAGTAGATCCGGATCGGCGGCGAGCAGCTTGTCGAGGTCCGGGCTGTCGGCGGCGGTCAGGCGATCGGTGATGCGGTGGCCCAGCAGATCGATTGCGGCCGCATCGATCTCGGCGAGCACCTCCACCGCTTCGGGGAAGCTCCGGGCCTCGGCCAACGCACCCGCGAACCAAGCGCCTTGGCCGGGGAACAGGATTGCGATTCTATTGTTCATCGGATGAACTCCTCACGACGACTTCACTGATACAGACCCCGCCGGGGCCCGAAATTCGTCTGTGTGTTCGAAAACTGTTCGTGAACGACAGATCTCGATTCGGTCACATCCGATCTTGTTCAGGCGGAACGTAATCGGGAGGAGCTCGACCGATGTCGGTCAGCGATCGGAGAAGGCGCTGGGCAACCCGAACCGGGGCAGCAGACCGCTTTCGAACCGGACAATCGAGCTGACCCTCGCGCCGGTGATGCCGACGACGATGAGTCCGCTCCGCCCGCACCCCCCGGCCCCGTCGTCCCCGTACACCCCGAACGCCGGCTGCCCGTTGGCCCGCGTCGGCACCAGGCGATATCTGCGCCCGGCGTCGAACAGCATGCCGAGGAATCGCGCTACCGCGTTCAGGCCCTGGTATTCCAGCGGGACCGGCGGCATCGAGAGGAAGACATCGTCGGTGAACAGGGCGATCAGGGCTTGGAGATCCGCGGCCTCGTAGGCGGTGACGAACTTCGCCACGATGGCGTCCTCGGCAGGGGCGTCAGAGACGGGCGCCGGTAGCCGACGCCGCAGGCTGGTGCGTGCCCGCTTCAGCGCACTGTGCACCGAGTCGACCGTCGAGTCGAGCATGTCGGCGACCTCGCTCGCCGGAAAACCGAGGACGTCGCGCAGGACGAGGACGGCCACCTGACGCGGTGGCAGCACCTGTAGTGCGGTGACGAAGGCCAGCGAGATGGATTCGGTCTGCTCGTAGCGAGCCTCCGGCCCGGGCGGGGTGTGCGCCGCATCGGCCAGCACATCGTCGGGAATCGGCTGGAGCCAAGGGATTTCGCCGAGCCGCGTCGGTTCGGGCGGCTCGATACCGGGCAGGTCCCACGCCGCCGCCGACCGCCTGCTCGCGGCGCGCCGGACATTGAGGCACCGATTGGTCGCGATCCGATACAGCCAGGTGCGGATCGACGCCCGCTCCTCGAATCCACCGAGACCCTGCCAGGCCGCCAAAAGTGTGTCCTGCAAGGCATCCTCGGCATCCTGCAGCGACCCGAGCATCCGATAACAGTGCACCTGCAACTCGCGCCGGTACGGTTCGGTCAGCTGACGAAACGCTTCATCATCGCCGGCCCGCGCCCGCAGCACGAGGTCGTCTGTTCCCACCAACACCAGGAACTCCCACTTCTCTCATCCAGTCATGTCCCCCCTCGTATAGACACCGTTCGTGGGCAGAACTGGGCGGTCCGACAGCGACAAGTTTCGGGGCGTTGCGGTGTCGGCGGGCTTCTCGGTCATCAGCGGTCTGGTCTTCGCCTGCTGAGGCCAGGGCGATAGGAAAAGCGATGCAACATCAAATCCGCCGGATTCTACCGCCAAAGATAGTATCTCGCACGATAGTATCGCAGTTGAAAGTATCTTGATCCGAACCTGGAGGTGCGGTTTGGTCAACTTCATCGGGCGACAGCGCGAATTGAACACACTCGCAACCACGCTGGCCGGAGTACGCGGGGAGATCGGAACAGCGCGGCCAGGACGATGCCTGATCCTGCGTGGGCGACGCAGGATCGGCAAGTCCGCATTGGTGGAGGAGTTCGTGGATCGAAACCGAGTACCGAACGTCTTTCACACCAGCGAAATCGGCTTCGGCACCGATCCGCTCACCGAGTTCGTCGACGCGGTGCGCGGCTCTTCGCTGCCCGACGCCGATATTTTCGCCGAGGCCGTACCCGGCAATTGGACAGCGGCGTTCCGCCAGCTCGCCGGCATCCTGCCCGAGGACAAACCGAGTGTGGTGGTGCTCGATGAGCTGCCGTACCTGATGGACCCCGCCGGTGCGTTCGAGAGCGTTCTGCAGCGCGCCTGGGATCGTGAACTGTCGCGCAAGCCAGTGCTGCTGATCCTCATCGGTTCCGACCTCGCCATGATGCAGGCACTCACCTCATATGGACGGCCGTTCCACCAGCGCGGCACCGAGATGCGGCTGGGACCGCTCAACCCGGCAGACGTTGCCACGATGACCGGCCTGGAACCAGCCGCTGCCTTCGACGCCGCTCTGGTGACGGGAGGTCTGCCCGTCATCGCCGCCCGCTGGCACTCGGGTGAGGATATCTGGGCATTCCTCTCCCGGGAGCTAGCAGATCCAGTAAGCCCACTGGTCGTTTCCGCACAACTGTCGCTCGCCGCCGAGTTTCCGGACCAAACCCAAGCCCGCCAAGTCTTGGCGGCGATCGGCAGTGGCGAGCGCACCTTTACAAATATCGCCCGGGCTGCTGGCGGAATCGCACACTCGACCCTGACACGCGCGACGGAACTGCTGACCGAAAAGGGGATCGTCGCGGCCGAGCTGCCGATCAGCCTCATGCCCTCCAAAGAACGCCGATACCGGATCACCGATCCATATCTCCGATTCTGGCTGACCTTCCTCGGCCCACACCTCACCGAACTGGACCGAATGCGCCCCGACCTCACCCTCGAACGAATTCACCGTGGGTGGACAAGCTGGCGTGGCCGCGCCGTGGAGCCGCTGGTCCGGGAATCACTGGCACGTGTGCTACCCGCACACGGAATTCCGGCGGTTCCCGCAGTCGGCGGCTACTGGACCCGCAGCAACGATGTCGAAATCGACATCGTTGGCGCGGACCGCGAACCCATCGCGCACGAGCTGGCGTTCCTCGGGTCCATCAAGTGGCTGGAAAGTTCGCCCTTCGACAACCACGACCTGACCGAACTCCAGCGCCATCGGCACCGCGTCACCGACGAACCCGTCCCCCTGCTGGCCGTCACCAGGTCGGGTGCGACAACCGAGCATCTCGACGCCGTATTCACACCTGCGGATCTGCTCGAGGCCTGGCAATCTCGCTGATCAGCCCGAAAGCTCGAGTCCGGTTCATGCATGTCGGCTCCACAGCAGTAGTCACCCGGATTGCCGCAGGTGACAGCGACCCGGGGCGGCTGGTCACGGTATTCGGTAACTGATGAACGTCTCGCCCGGGTACATGGACACATTGATGGTCCCGCCCAGAACCGTGGTGATGAAACGCATCAGTTGGCTCTCCGTGACACCACTCGACCCGGCTCGGTTGACAGCGTTCAGCAATAGATGCGCGATGCGGTCCGGTTCGCCGTCCCACTCGTCCTTCTCGTATCCGAAATCGACGGTGACACCGTGCCGCTCGCGCAGTTCCGCTGCGAGCACGGCGATGGCATCCCATCGATTTGCACCGGGCCGAAGGCAATGCAGGCCGGACCCTTCGGGATACCACCGGCACCCTTCCGGTGGTGCATCCGCGAGCGCCGCGAGTTTCCCCTTATCGTTGTTCCAGTCGAGGAACAGCGTGATGTCGTGGACCACCTCACCACTCGCGTCGATCAGGATGAGTTCCCTAGCAGCCTCGTACCATCCTTCCGGCGCGGTCAGCTTCGCAATCTCGTAGCGCGCGAAGCGTAGATCATCGACCAGGACTTCAGGACCGCTGGGGCTACGGACCAACCATCCATCCTGAACGGGGGCAATCGTCGCAATAAGATCCGGCACGTGCCCCATCGTCGCGGATCCGTCGCCTGCCATCCGGCAGATTCGAGCCGAGTTGGGCAAGCCGCTCAACAGGTTCCGGCCACGCATCCCACTCGGGTGCAACCGGGATCACGTTCACATGCACACGAGAGCCAAACGCCTTGTGCAACTTCGAGCCCAACATATCCGCCCGCCACAGCTGATCATCGGCATCACGGATCAACGCAGACTCGACGGCCCGAGTTATCCGCGTAATACCTTGCCGCATCGAGAACTTCAGCGTCCGGCCCACCGATGGTTGACCGGCACCAACGTATCCCGCATCTAATCATCCGGAGTATGCAGCGACACAGCCGAAGTCACCGACAAACCCTCATCGGCAACTCTCCGGATGCTCGAGGATTCGCACACATCGGCGCATCCATCACTCCGTAGCTGTCAGCTCGATTTCGACCGGCGTGACGATGTCGATATCGTGGCGACCAGGCGTGGCCCACTTCGCGACGTCTTCGAGGAACTCACTGCCGCCCGCCTCGTCGTCGGCGTAATAGTTGAGCACTCTGGCAGCATCGACGGCGAGCGCTTCGCCGGTGATTCGAACGGCAAGGTTGAGGTCGTCCAGGCTTTCGATCGTCAACTGAATCGGGACGACGGAGGTGATCGACACATGATGGCTGGGAACCGTGCCTGTGCTCCCGTCAGGGAAGGTCAGGACCAGCTCGGCATCCTTGCCGTTTCCCGAGTAGACGATCTCGCGAACTGGCTTGTTATGCAGCGGAAGTGCTTCCCACGGGGCTTCGCTCACGGTGCAGGATCATTGCATGCGGGCGGGCTCCACGGGCCACGATTGGACAATCTTGTGCCCAGAGCCGCTATTCCGGTCGGCCGCAACACTTCTTGTACTTGCGAGCGGATCCGCGCCGAAATCCGGATGACAATGACATAGATAGGATCCTGAACAGGATCAGGCGTGCCTCAGCCTTCGGCGGCCAACTGCCCGCACGCCGCGGCGATCTCCTGACCCCGCGTATCCCGCACCGTACACGGCACACCAGCGGCATTGACTCGCCGAACGAACTCCCGCTCAACAGGTTTCGGGGACGCATCCCACTTCGAACCCGGGGTCGGGTTCAACGGGATCACGTTGACATGCACACGCGAACCGAGAGCCTTGTGCAGCTTCGAGCCCAACATGTCGGCCCGCCACGGCTGATCGTTGACATCGCGGATCAACGCATACTCGATCGAGACTCGGCGGCCCGACTTGTCGGCGTAATACCTTGCGGCGTCGAGGACCTCAGCGACCGGCCAGCGATTGTTCACCGGCACCAACGTGTCTCGGAGTTCGTCGTCCGGAGTATGCAGGGACACAGCCAGAGTCACCGACAGGTCCTCGTCGGCGAGCTTGCGGATGGCGGGAGCCAAACCGACGGTGGAGACCACGACATTGCGCTGGGAGATACCAAGGCCGTCGGGAGCCGGGGAGGTGATGCGGCGCACCGCGTTGACCACACGCTTGTAATTGGCAAGCGGCTCACCCATACCCATGAAGACGATGTTCGACAGCCGTCCTGGCCCACCCGCGACCTCACCGTCGCGCAGCGCGGCCGCGGCGGCACGCACCTGGTCGACGATTTCGGCGGTGGACAGGTTGCGGTTGAGTCCGCCCTGGCCGGTCGCGCAGAACGGGCACGCCATACCGCAGCCCGCCTGGCTGGAGATGCACAGGGTGTTGCGGTCGGCGTAGCGCATCAGCACGCTTTCCAGCAGGGTGCCGTCGCCCGCGCGCCACAGCGTCTTCCGGGTTTCCCCGCCATCGCATGCGACATGCCTTACGACATTCAGCAGCGGCGGGAACAGCGCCTCGCCGATTTTTTCGCGCACCGACGCGGGCAGATCGGTCATCTGCTCCGGATCGGCCTGTAGGCGGCCGAAGTACTGCCGCGCGATCTGGTCGGCACGGAACTTCGGCAACCCGAGCTCCTCGACCGCCGCCCGCCTGCCCTCGGCGTCGAGGTCGGCGAGGTGCCGGGGCGGCATGCCGCGGCGTGGGGCATCGAAGACGAGGGGCAGGGAGGCGGTCATAATTTCTCGATTCTCCCATCAGGGCGAATCGGCCGCACATCCGCCCGGCCGCCGACCGGCCGACATGCGCTTTCGTTGTGACGAAATGCACCCCGGTTCCATAGCCATCGGCAATGATCGAGGTATGTCCACCAATGCTGAGCCGCTGCCCGAGCCGCAGGTGTCCGACCAGCCGACGGCCACCACCACCGGCAAGAAGGACACCACAGGCAAGAAGGACATCGCCTCGCGCACCGGCTACACCTGGACCGGTCTGATCGCGGGCGCGCTGATCCTGATCGTGCTGCTGGTGTTCATCCTGCAGAATCTGGAGCAGGCCCGGGTGAGCCTGTTCTTCTGGGATTTCTCGCTGCCCCTCGGCATCACGATGCTGCTGGCGGTGATCGGCGGCGCGCTGGTGATGGCGCTGGTCGGCGGGGTTCGCATCCTGCAGCTGCGCCGCGCCGCCAAGAAGCACTGACGCCGAGAGCACTGAGCAGGCGCGTCAGAGCAGGGTGCTGAGTACCAGCCAGGCGACGAACGCCGAGGGCAGCATCGAGTCGAGCCGGTCCATGATGCCGCCGTGGCCGGGCAGCAGGGTGCCCATATCCTTGATGCCCAGCTCCCGCTTGATCTGCGATTCGATGAGGTCGCCGCAGGTCGCCACCAGTACGAGACCGATGCCGAGCACCACGCCGATCATCGAATTCGCCTGCAGCAGCAGGGTGACCGTGAGCAGGCCGCCGATCACGCTGAACACCAGCGAACCGGCGAAGCCCTCCCAGGATTTCTTCGGGCTGATCGACGGCACCATCGGATGTTTGCCGAACAGGACGCCCGCCACATAGCCGCCGACATCGGAGCAGACCACCAGGATCATGAAGGTCAGCACCCGCAGATTGCCGTTCGGATCCTCCAGCAACAGCAGCGTCGCGAACGATGCGAGCAGCGGAATCCAGGCCAGCGTGAAAATGGTGATGGCGGTGTCGCGCAGGAAGTTTCGCGGCGCGCTGCGCAGCCCGTGATCGAACAGCCGCCACACCATGCAGACCAGCGTTGTCGCGGCGAACGCGCCCGCCACCCCGCTCGCACCGTACGGCCAGCCCAGCCAGAACACCGCTTGACCGCCGACGATCAGCGGAATCCTCGGCACCAGCACATCGGCCTCACGCAGCCGCTTCGCGACCTCCCAGGTGGCCACCGCGACCGCGACACCGACGACGCCGATGAAGACCTTCGGCACGAACAGCAGAATCGCGATGAGCGACAGGCCGAGACCGAAGCCGACGGCAAGCGCCGCCGGTAGGTTTCGCCCGGCCCGCGAGGCAGGTGGCGCGGCACCGCCGGACCCGCCGGCGTCTGTCGCACCGGTGGACCCGCTCCGCGCAGGTGTCTCGCTGACCGGTACCGGATCTCCGGCGGCACCGGTGGCGGCGGCATTCTCGGCCACGATCGTCCCGTCGCTCAAATTCGTCGTTCCGTTCATCCCCCGCCCTGGCGGGCTTGCGCTGACGAGCGTCAGACCTCGAGCAGCTCGGATTCCTTGTGTTTGACCAGCTCATCGATCTGGCCGACATATCTGGCGGTGGTCTTGTCGAGATCCTTCTCGGCGCGCCCGACCTCGTCCTCGCCCGCCTCGCCATCCTTCTGGATGCGACCCAGCTCATCCATCGCCTTGCGCCGCACGTTGCGGATGGCGACCTTCGCGTCCTCGCCCTTGGCCTTGGCCTGTTTGACGAGTTCGCGGCGCCGCTCCTCGGTCAGCTGCGGCACCGAAATCCGAATGATGTCACCGTTGTTCGTCGGGTTGACACCTAGGTCCGAATTGCGGATGGCGGTTTCGATCGCGCCCAGCTGCGACTGCTCGTAGGGCTTGATCACCACCATGCGCGGCTCCGGCACCGTGATGCTCGACATCTGGGTGATCGGGGTCGGCGAACCGTAGTAGTCGATGACGATCCGGGAGAACATGCCCGGATTCGCCCTGCCGGTCCGAATCGCCCCGAGATCGTCTTTCGCGACCGAGACGGCCTTCTCCATCTTCTCCTCGGCGTCGAAGAGCGCTTCTTCAATCACGACCGTTTCCTCCACAGCGTCGTCATCGTCATGATCCGCGATCGGGCGGGTGTCAAGACCGAACCAGTGTGCCGATCTTCTCACCGGCGACCGCTCGGGCGATATTGCCCTTGGTCAACAAATTGAACACCAGCATCGGCATCTGGTTGTCCATACAGAGACTGAAAGCTGTCGCGTCCGCGACCTTCAGGCCGCGTTCGATCACCTCTTTGTGGGTGATTTCGGAGAACATGGTCGCGCCGTCGTCGGACTTCGGGTCGGCGGTGAAGACGCCGTCGACCGCCTTGGCCATCAACACCACTTCCGCGCCGATCTCCAGCGCGCGCTGGGCGGCGGTGGTGTCGGTCGAGAAATACGGCATGCCCATACCGGCGCCGAAGATCACCACGCGACCCTTCTCGAGGTGACGCTTGGCGCGCAGCGGCAGGTACGGCTCGGCGACCTGACCCATGGTGATGGCGGTCTGCACTCGGGTGTCGATGCCCTGCTTCTGCAGAAAGTCTTGCAGGGCAAGGCTGTTCATCACGGTGCCGAGCATGCCCATGTAGTCGGAGCGGGCGCGGTCCATCCCGCGCTCCTCGAGTTCGGCGCCGCGGAAGAAGTTGCCGCCGCCGATCACCACCGCGACCTGCACGCCGGTGGACACCACCTCGGCGATCTGTTCGGCCACCGTCTGCACGACGTCGGGGTCGAGTCCGACCTTGCCGCCGCCGAACATCTCACCGCCCAACTTGAGCAGCACCCGGCGATATCCTGGGCGATCGGTCCCCGGGTCCGTCATCGGTGTTCTACTCCTTCGGTGCGAGAGTGGTCACGGCGCGATTCGTCAAGGGCTGCGTACGTCGTCTCGGGTGGAGCGCGGCGCAGCTGCCGCACAAAGCGACCCTATCCTGCCTTACCGGGGCTCGGCGCCGACGAGCCACCCCCGCTCCAGCGCGAGTTCCCTGGCAACCGCACGGATCTGCTGGGATACCGGCGCGGAATTCCGGGGCAGTACGAGGTAGGTGCGCAGCTCGATACCCGGGTCCCGCAACGGGATCCAGCGCAGGCCGGCGGGCTGCGCACGCACCCCCGACTCGCCGACGATGGCGATCGCCGCACCGGAGCTGATCAACCCGCGGGACATGTCGAACGCGATCACCGGTTCGACGAACTCCGGATCCAGGCCCGCGAACAACTTTCGCACCTCGTCGTAGTGCGCCGGATTGTCCGCACGCGGATGCTGCATGATCGGAAACCGCGCCGCCGCAACGAGATCCAGTTCGGCGTGCGCGGTGAGCGGATGATCGGCCGCCAGCTGCACGCCGCGGCGTTCCACCCGCAGCAGAAAGCGGCGCGTCCCATCGATCGGCTGCGCGGACCTGGTGATGCCCGCGTCCGCCGAACCCGAGGCCACCTCGGGGGTGATGAGGGGTGTCGGCAACGGATGCCCCGACAACCGGAATCCCGGCAGCTCCCGTTCCAGCGCGGCCAGCAGCGCGGGCGCGGTATCGGAACCCATGCTCGCGCTGAACACGATTCGCATGGCACCGGATTCGCCCGCGGCGGTGGCACGCACCCGCGCCAACAACCGATCCCAGGCGGCCAGCGCGGCGGGCCCCTCCTCGGCGAGCAACCGACCGGCCGGTGTCAGTTCGACCCTGCGGGTGGTCCGCACCAGCAGCGGCGCACCGAGCTGCGCCTCCATCCGCCGGATCTGCGCGCTCAGCGCGGGCTGCGCGATACCGACGCGGGCGGCGGCCCGGGTGAAATTGCCCTCCTCGGCGACGGCGAGAAAGTACCGCAGGCTGCGCGCGTCGATCGAGAACGCCATGGTCTGAATCTAGTGCGCCGCGGTCTTTCCCCGCGCCCCGGTCGCGGACATACCGTTCGAGACATGGCAACTCTCACCTTGTCCGTCGCCCTCCGCCTGCGCGCCGACGCGCGCCCGGATTTCCTTGCGGCCGTAGCGAAATTGCGCGCGTCCGTGGCCGCCGAACCCGGTGTGCTCGACTACCGCGTCGGCCAGGACCCCGACGATGAAACCCGGGTGTACTTCTTCGAGCGTTACCGGGACCAGGCGGCCTTCGAGGCGCACCGCGCGACCGCCGCGGCGGACGACTATCTGACGGCGCTGCCCGGCTGGTTGGCCGAACCGTCGCACGTCGTCATCGAGAACGCGGAAACCGTAACCGAATTCGCGGTCGCACCGAAGGAGTGACCGACCCGCTACCGATACGCATCGGCCCCGCAGTCCGGGACTGCGGGGCCGATTCACGCATTCATCGACTCAGTTCTGGCCGACCTCGAAGCGGGCGAAGCGGCTCACGGTGACACCGGCCTCGTCCAGCAGCGCCTTCACGGTCTTCTTCGAATCGGTGACCGACGGCTGCTCCAGCAGCACGTTGTCCTTGAAGAAGCCGTTGAGCTTGCCCTCGACGATCTTCGGCAGCGCGGCCTCCGGCTTGCCCTCCTCACGGGTGGCCTGCTCCAGGATGGCGCGCTCCTTCTCGACCACGTCGGCCGGAACGTCCTCGCGGGTCAGGTACTTGGCCTTGAGCGCGGCGACCTGCATGCCCGCGGCACGCGCGGCCGCGGCGGCCTCGTCACCCTCGCCCTGGTACTCGACCAGCACGCCGACGGCGGGCGGCAGGTCCGAGGAACGCTTGTGCAGGTAGGTGGCGACCGGGCCCTCGAAGGACACGACGCGACGCAGTTCCAGCTTCTCGCCGATCTTCGCGGCGAGCTCCTGCACGGCCTGGTCGGCGGTCTTGCCGCCCAGGTCCAGCGCCTTCAGCGCGTCCAGGTCGGCGGGGCGGGCCTTGGCGGCGGCCGCGACGATCTGGTTGGCGAGACCCTGGAATTCGGCGTTCTTGGCGACGAAGTCGGTCTCGGAGTTGAGCTCGATCAGCACGCCGTCCTGCGCGGCGACCAGGCCCTCGGCGGTGGCGCGCTCGGCGCGCTTGCCGACATCCTTGGCGCCCTTGATGCGCAGGACCTCGACGGCCTTGTCGAAGTCGCCCGCGGTCTCCTCGAGCGCCTTCTTGCAGTCCATCATTCCGGAGCCGGTCAGCTCCCGGAGCCGCTTCACATCGGCAGCGGTGTAGTTCGCCATCCTCGGCGAGCCTCCTTCGGAGAAAGTCGGTGAGTACTGGGCAGCGGTGATCACGATGGCACGGCCTCGTGATCACCGCTGGAACAGCCGGTTACGAGTCTCAGGCCTCGGCCGGAGCGTCGGCGGCGGCCTCGGCGTTCGGCGCGGCCTGCGCCAGCAGCTCCTGCTCCCACTCGGCCAGCGGCTCACCCGCACCGGCCTCCGGCTTGTCGTCACCGCTGGACAGACCCGCGCGGGCCTGCACGCCCTCGGCGACGGCGGAGGCGACGACCTTGGTCAGCAGGGCGGCGGACCGGATGGCGTCGTCGTTACCCGGGATCGGGTAGTCGACCAGGTCCGGATCGCAGTTGGTGTCCAGGATCGCGATGACCGGGATGTTCAACTTGCGCGCCTCGCCGACGGCGATGTGCTCCTTGTTGGTGTCGACGACCCAGATCGCCGACGGCACCTTCTGCATGTCGCGGATGCCGCCGAGGGTGCGCTCGAGCTTGTTCATCTCACGCGTCAGCATGAGGATTTCCTTCTTGGTGCGACCCTCGAAGCCACCGGTCTGCTCCATCGCCTCGAGCTCCTTGAGGCGCTGCAGGCGCTTGTGCACGGTGGAGAAGTTGGTGAGCATGCCGCCCAGCCAACGCTGGTTCACGTAGGGCATCCCGACGCGCGTCGCCTCGGCCGCGATCGACTCCTGGGCCTGCTTCTTGGTGCCGACGAAGAGAACGGTGCCACCGTGGGCGACGGTCTCCTTGACGAACTCGTAGGCCTTGTCGATGTAGGTCAGCGTCTGCTGCAGGTCGATGATGTAGATGCCGTTGCGGTCGGTGAAGATGAACCGCTTCATCTTCGGGTTCCAGCGCCGGGTCTGGTGGCCGAAGTGTGCGCCGCTGTCGAGCAGCTGCTTCATTGTTACGACAGCCATGGCTCTCGTATCTCTCTTTCGTTGCCGGTTGACGCGACGGATCGGCGATCCATCGCCCTGGCGCCGCCGAATCATCGGAACCCGACCACCGTGGCGGATCGGGACCAGCCGACGATTCCCTGTTTCGCGAATGCACTGCGTCGAACGAGCGTTCTCGAACTGGAGCTCGGTTCGAACAGCGCCGTTACGAACAAGCACGGGTGGCGCGCGAAGTCGGTCAGCGTGTGCGGACCGCCGCAACAGTTTACGGGGTTCCGGCGCGAGGTCCTAAATCGGCCCGTCAGGGAGGTGGAGTCCGGCCGGTCAGCGGTGCGAAACGGGAGATGTCCACAGTTCGGAAAGTTGTCCACATTCCGCGATTGGGGGTGTTGCCGAAGGGGTCGCGGCGGCTGAGCTGGAAGGCATGAATCGCACATACCTTTCGCTCGGATTGCTCGTTTCGATGATGGTCGGCGCGCTGTTCGCGACCACGGGGTCGGCGGTGGCGGCGCCCCGCGACGATGATGCGGTGACCATCGGCGCGGGTTCGGTCGCGGTGCTGGACCCGGTCGCGGCCGACCGCAGTAAGGCGCGCACGTTGGAGGCCGTGCTCGGCGGCTGCACCGGATCCGCGGGCGGCCTGCCGCTGCTGGCGTGGCTGGTCCGGCTCACCCCGCTGCCGGTGCGGCCGCGCTGATTTCGGATGCTCCGGCGCCGGATAGGTTGGGCGGCAACGGTTTTGCTGCTGCTCACGGTGCTGGCCGCCGAGAACGACCCGGTCGCGGCGGCGGCGCCGGTCGGCCGGTTCGGCTGGCCGCTGCGGCCGCGGCCCGCGGTCGTGCGGCCCTTCGACAACCCGGCGCACGACTGGCTGCCGGGCCATCGCGGGGTCGATCTGGCGGGCACGCCCGGTCAGCCGGTGCTGGCCGCCGGGGACGGGATCGTGGTGTTCGTCGGTTCGGTGGGCGGCAAATCCGTTGTCTCGCTCGATCATCCGGGCAGTCTGCGCACCACCTACGAACCGGTGCGCGCGACGGTTCCGGTCGGTGCGCGGGTCACTCGGGGCAGTGTGCTCGGAACGCTCGAGCCCGGCCACGCGGACTGTCCGGCGGCGGCCTGCCTGCACTGGGGGCTGCGCGACCAGAGCGGCGGCAGGCGCGGGCGGGCCTACCTCGACCCGCTCCGCCTACTGCATTCGAATCCGCTGCGGTTGAAACCGGTGGATCCGGCCGCCTGAGCGTGGGGCAGGATCGATGGATATGGAGTCTCAGCCTGGGTTCACCTATCCGGAGGTCGGCGCGACCGCGGGTCCGCCGCCCGCGGGCTACCACCACTTCCGGCTGCGCCGCCGCATCGGGCACGGCCGCGCGCTGTTCGAGCGCGCGGCCGCGGAGGTGCTGGCGTACCGAATGCAGAAGGGCACCGGCGTTTTCGAATCCGCCGACACACCCACGGCCGCGCCGGGCACCGGCATCACCGTCCGGCTCGGCCTGGGCCCGTTGGCAATTCACGCGCCATGCCGAGTGGTGTACGTCCTCGACGAGCCGAACCGCCGCGGCTTCGCCTACGGCACCCTGCCCGGCCATCCCGAAATCGGCGAGGAACTCTTCGCCGTCGAATTCGACCCCACCGACGAATCGGTCCACGGCCTGGTCGCCGCCTTCTCCCGCCCCGGAACCTGGTACGTCCGCCTGGGCGGCCCGGTGGTACGAGCCATCCAACACTTCATCGGCGGCCGATATATCGCCGCACTGCCGAAATCGGAGTAGCGCAACCGTTTACGGCTACTCCACCGACCAAGGCACGGGCTAGCCCACGTCGAGTACTGCCTTACCGGCGACCTTGCGGGTGAGCAGTGCCTCGGCCGCATCGCCTACGCGTTCCCAGTCGCTGTGCCAGTCCACTTGCGGATCGAGTCGACCCGCGGCTACAAGCGAAGCCAGGTAGGCCAGGTCCGGGCCGAAGCCGGGGCCGACCACGAACGCCTCGATCCGAGCACCCGGATTGGTCAGCCGGGCCTGCTCGAAATCGATCGTGGAAGGTTCCAACGATGCTTTGCCGACGCTGACGGCGAGGCCGTCCGGGGCAAGCAGCGCGAACGCATCGGCCAACAGCTGTCCACCCACATTGTCGATCACTGCGGACACAGGCTCGCGCACCTCGGCCAGGCCACCGGAGACCACCTCGGCCGCACCCAGCTCCGTGAGCCCGATGCCGCGCTCCGGTCGACCGACAACGGCGACCACATGTGCGCCTGCCTGCGCGGCGAGCTGGACGGAGAACCGGCCGACCCCACCGGATGCCCCGGTGATCAGCACCCGCTTTCCGAGAATCGAACCCAGTCTGCGCACCGCGCGCAACGCGGTCACTCCGGCCACCGGCAGCGCCGCCGCCGCACTATGGTCGAGGCCTTCCGGCAGCACGGCAAGCTCACCGGTATCGACAGCCCGCAGCTCAGCCCACCCGCCATTCCAGCCGAAGGTCACTACCCGTGTCCCGGCCGGAGGGCCGCTTCCATCCGCCGCCGCAGCCACGACGACCCCGGAGGCGTCCCAACCGGCTACCCCGCCTGGCACGTAGTTCTTGCTCAGATACGCAACCTCACCGAAGTTGAGCGAAATCGCCGCGACCTGCACCAACGCTTGCCCAGGACCGGGAACTGGATCCGGCGCTTCACCCAACCGGAGACCATGCCTGGCAGTCGGGTCATAAACCAAAGCTTTCACGATCTCAACAACCCGAGGCACAAAGCCTGAATTCCGCTCCCGCTCGAGACCAGCCGTCAATTACTCGAACTCGCCTCGACGGTAAGCCCGCACGGACTTCACGCAACACCCTGCTCACGCTGTTGCGGAGTTCCCGTTGCGAGATCTCCGGAAGTTCGTCCGGTAGCGGCATATTCGCAGGCTAGACGATGTGCGACGGGCGCGGCTCTTCCGGAGGGAGTTGCTGACCTGCGGTGATGTGGTGGTACCGCTGCGGTCGTGAGGCTTCTGGATGCCGCACTAGGAGACCTCGAGCAGTTTGCCGGAGAGGTCGTAGAGGGCGGACTTGCCGCCGTGGGCTCCCTTGTTGGAGATGCTGACCACGATGACTGGCTCGGTGTCGTTGCGGGTGTGCCGGAAGACGGTCAGCTCATCGGGCACGCTGTCGGTCATCGCGGTGTCAGCGGGGGCTGACGCCAATGCTTTCGCCATCACCTGGGCGGAGACGAGATCGCTCCTGTACTGCGCCTGCACCACATCCGGCGAGGTCACCGGCGTTGTCTTGGCCGGCCCGACCGTATCGGAGTTCCCGTCATAGGTGTAGTCGACGAGGGTCTCGGGTGTCTGCGGATCGAACGCGAGGATTTCGACCGTCCGGGCTTGCTCGTTGACCCTGACCCTCGAGTAGTCGTGGGTGCCCGGACCGAGCTTTGCCTGAATCGCGTTGAGTGCCTTGGTCAACGTATCCGCCCGCCACCATACTGTCGGTTGTCGCGGCGTCGAGGAGGTCGGCGCGGGGCTGGCCGACGCCTGCGCGGTTGTTGTCGTGGATCCCGAGTTCGCCTGCACCGCAGTATCTTTCGAGCATCCCGTGAGTAGCAGCAGGGTGCCGATGCCGACTGCGATAGTCAGGGCCCGCCCGTATTCGTTCATCCTCATCGACAAACCGCCTACCACCATCGAACCAATCCCAAACATTCGCAAGACTTCCCAAGAATGGCTATGGCGGATGGCGTCCCGCGACGGAAGGGACAGATCAACACCATGCATCGCGGACACCCTACGCGGCCTGGCCCTCCCCGACAATCCGATCAGGCTCAGTTATCGAGGTTGGAGTGGTTCTTTCGTAGGCAGCCTGTGAGCTGCGTGGTCAACCGTCACTGCGAACGAGCCACTCCCATGTGCGACAGCTGTGCTCCGGAAATGTTGCGGCCCTAGGCTCGGGACCGATCCGGGTGATGTTGTTCTGCGAGTACAGGTGACGGTGCCTCTTCCTCGGGGGTGGTGGAGCGGACGGCGGCGATGTAGTGGCGGCCCCAGCGGGCGAGGGCGTCCATGAGTTCGGAGGTGCTGCGGCCCAGGTCGGTGAGCGAGTATTCGACCTTCGGGGGGACCTGCTGGTAGATGCGGCGGTGGACGAGACCGTCGTCTTCGAGTTCGCGGAGTTGGTGGGTGAGTACGCGCGGGGTGATGGTTTTGATGGCGCGGGTCAGTTCACCGTAGCGGAGTATCTCGTGCGTGGCGAGCAGCTGAATGATGGTCGGCTTCCAGGAGCCGCCGACCACGACGACGGCGATTTCGGCGGCGCACTTCGGATTCCAGTGTGCTACGACGTCTGCGGTTCTCGGGCGCATGATATCCATTTTGTGCGTATGGACAAGATTGTGCGTACTGGCGGGGATCGATGGTATCCACCAAACTGAGCCGGTGATCATTGGAATTTCTCGAAATCGACTGTGGCACAAGTGGCTTCCAATGGTTCCGATGCTGCTCGGCATTGCCGTACAGGGTCTGGCAACGACCATGACGAATCCGGCGCTGCCCGCGATCGCGGCCGATCTCGGGATGTCACCACGCGCACGGCTGTGGGTAATCGACGTCGTACCACTGGCTTTGGCCGCGGGCCTGGTCGCGGCGGCACGCGCGGGCGATCAGTGGGGACGCCGACGGGTGTTGGCCTGCGGGCTCATCGGCTACGCGGTATGCGGCCTGATCGGGGCCGCGGCGACCACCCCCTGGGTGCTGATCGCGGCGCGCACCGTCACCGGCTGCGCCGCCGCCGCGGTACTCGCCAGCGTTGTCGCCTCGATCGGCGCGATATACGCCGCGCATGAGCGGGTGCTCGCCTACGGGATGTGGACCGGAACCTTCGGCGCAGCAGCCGGATTCGGGCCGATCGTGGGCGGACTGCTCGGCACCGGCTCCGGGTGGCGAATCGGGATGGCGGCATGCGCCGTAGTGGCTGTACTCGCGGCGGCCCTCACCTTTCGGCTGCTGCCGGACAGCCGCGCCACCGCGGTGCACTGGGATCTGCCCAGCCTGGGCCTCTCGGTCGCCGGGCTGGCCGGATGTGTGACCGCCATGCAGGAGCTGCCCGACAACCTTTTGCTCGCGGCCGGACTCGGCTTTGTCGGCGTCGGCTCCTTGCTCGGGTTCATCATGCGGCAACTGCGCATGAGCACGCCGTTCATCGCGATCCGGATCTTCCGGAATCCCGGATTCACCCCCAACTGGCTGCGGGCCGTCGCCGGAGCCGCGACCGCATCCGCCGCCGTCTACCTCGTCACGCAGCATCTGATCCAGAGCCGGGGTGATTCGCCCGCCGCCGTCGGCGCGGCGCTCCTCCCGGAGGCGGTGGGTGTGGTGCTGGGCGCGGTCTGCTCACCGCGCCTGGCGAAACGCTTCGGGCAGGCCATCGTGCTCACCGCGTCTGTGGTGCTGCAGGCGGCGAGCCTCGCCTGGCTGTCGACCGATCCGAGCAGCATTCTGGTGCCGATCACCGGCGTCGGCATCGGTCTGGGCGTGCTCGGCACGCTCGCGGCGGCCGCACTGTTCGACGCGGTCACCGCCGAGGAGGCCGGTCATGTCGGCGCCATCCAGGAGGTCGGCTTCGCACTCGGCAACGGTCTCGGCGTGGCCGTGTTCGGTTTACTCGCAACAAGTTTCGATGATGGCTACCCGATCGCGATGATCGCCGCCGCCCTCACCATCGCCCCACTCGCCCACTCGCGCCGCCGACCGCGCATCGCACCGGTACCGGAACGGCAGCGCTGCGGGTGAGCTACTTCGGCGTCGACCGAAGTATTCGACTTCTACGCTCCCCCAATGCATCCCACCGACAGCGGCGTTATCTCCGCGTCTTGCACCGCGACCCACCTCGCCGTCGAGCCGAAGATCCTGTACTTCGGGACGCCGGTGGCGTTCATCTCGACCGAAAACGAGGACGGTTCATTCAATCTCGCGCCGATGTCCTCCGCATGGGCGCTCGGACAGGTTGTCGTGCTGGGGCTCGGCGCGCAGGGACAAACCGCGCACAACCTCCGCACCCGACCCGAGCTCGTGATCAATCTGCCTTCCGCGGCCCTGTGGCCCGCGGTGGAACGATTGGCGCCGTTGACCGGTCGCTATCCGGTGCCGCCCACCAAAGATGCCGACTGCGCTTCGAACCGGAGAAGTTCGCGGCGGCCGGGTTGCATGCGGCTCCGGCGGACCAGGTGCGGCCGCCGCGCGTCGTGGAATGCCCGCTGCAACTGGAGGCCTATGCGGACCGGGTCGGCCCGAGTTCCACCGGCGGGTTCGTCATCGTCGAGGCATCGGTGCGTAAGGTGCACGCCCACCGTGACATCGTCGTATCCGGCACCGACCACATCGACCCCGCAGCCTGGAACCCACTGATCTACAACTTCCGCCACTACTTCGGGCTCGGGCGGGAACTCGGCCACACCTACCGGTCCGAAACTTCCCGTGGGACCGAGCATTCCGGCACATGATCACGTAATGCCGTTGGTGCGAGCCCCCAATCGGCAATGGACGCAATCACGATGTGGCGCAAGGTCCGCCGACTATGGGCAGCCGTGCCACGGTGGGGCGGCCTTGAAGTCGGGGTGGAGTTCGATGGTCGGGGCGAGGGTGGACAGGAGTCGGCGGGCGCGGGACAGGGGGTGGGTGGGGTATGCGGCGTCGAGTTCGGGTTCCTCGGAGAGGTTGCGCGGGAGTCCGCCGGAGATGTCGGGGGCGTACGGGTGGACCGCCCACATCCGCATGACGTCGGCGAGCGGACGTCCCTTGCCGTATTCGGCGCTGAATTGGGTGAAGACCATCGAGTCCCGAATACCGGTGGTGCCGTGCTCGGGACAGTGCAGTTTCAGCACGACGCTGCGGTCCGCCCGCGGAATGGTGAAGGCGGCGATATAGGCGACGCCGAGCTCCTTGCCCGGCGGGCGCACCTTGACGATCTGCTGGATGGCGGGCAGCCCATCGATGGCGACAACGTCGAGTTCGATGACGCCCGCACCCAATTCGGCGGTGTGCGCGACGATCTCGCGGCGCAGCCGATCCAGATCGGCGAGGGAGGCGGGTAGGTCCGGCGGCATATCGTAGAACTGCACCTCGGCGAGGTCGTCATCACGATTGCGGAAGACGTTGGGCTCCAACTGTTCCCACCCGGTGGTATCGAATCGCAACGCCATATCGGCGAATCTAGTGTGCCCGGCCGGAATATGCACCGCCGCGCATTCCCAAATGCGCAGCGGCACTACCTATTCCGTTAGGTCAGGCCTTAGAGCAGCGCCTCCAGCGCGGCCGCCTCGGCGCGCAGGTCTCCGGCGTGCTCCGGTCGGCCGAGCGCGTCGTATTCGTCTGCGGTGCTGTGGCGATCGGCGATCTCGGCGCGCACGATCGATTCGATATCGGTCTCGGTGAGGTCCCGGCGGCGCACCTCCTGTGCGCCGAGCCCGACGGCACTCGCCTCGATCGCGCCCGCGCGCACGTCGACGGCGTCGACGGCCTCCGCGTTATCGATCGCGCCGAGCGCGGAGCGCAGCGCCTTCGTGGCATTGCGGTCACGCGCCTTCATCGCGACGGGCAGGGCGGCGCGCAGCCGGTCCCGCAGCGGTACGGATCTGTCCACGATCGTATTCGGCATGATCGTGACCGTACGCGCCTCCGGATCACCGGTCGAGCGATTTACTCAATCGAGTAAGGCAGGTCACGGGGTCACAATCGCGAAATCCGGATCCGGCGCATCGAAGACGCCGATCAGCTCGGACAGCTTGGTGACATCGCCATCGATCGCGATATGCCCGGCGGCGACCGCGACGCCGAAATCCTCACCGGCCAGCAACACTCGGATCAGCGTCGGTTTGGTGAGGGTGAAGGTGGCGTCGGGATCCGGCAGTCGCGCACCGGCGGGCCGGTCGTAGTGGGTCAGCCTGCCGTTGCGCAATTCCAGCCGGTGCACCCGGTTTTCGTCGCTGAACTCCCAGTCGGTCACCACCCGCTGATTCCACGCCTTCGGTCCGTCGACGCGCAGCGCCATGGCATCGAAGATCTGGTCGACCGTCATCGCGGCGAGCACGGTGGACGATCCGGCCTTGGTCGGCGTGCCGAAGGGGCCGTAGCGCAGTTCGTACGCACCGCTCAGATAGAAGTTGCGCCAGGTGGCGTTCTCCGCGCCGTAACCGAGTTGCTCGAACGTGCTGGCCTGCAACGCTTTCGCGGCATCGTTGGCCGGATCGGCGAAGATCACGTAGTTCACCACCTGCGCCACCCACCGGTAGTCACCGGAATCGTAGGCGGCCCGGGCCTTTCGCAGCACCTCGTCCGCACCACCCATGAATTCCACATGCCGCCTTGCTGATTCGACCGGCGGATGCTCCCAAAGATGCGCCGGATTACCGTCGAACCAACCCATATAGCGCTGGTAGATGGCCTTCACGTTGTGCTGCACCGAGCCGTAATAGCCACGCGCGTGCCATGATTCGGCGATGGCGGGCGGCAGCTCCAGCATTTCGGCGATTTCGCCGCCGGTGTAGCCCTGATTCAGCCGCCGCAGCGTCTGATCGTTCAGATAGCCGTATAGATCACGTTGCACCGCAAGGTATTCCACCAGCCGGTCGGTGCCCCAGGTCGGCCAGTGGTGGGAGGCGAAGACCACATCCGATTCGCGGGCGAACAGATTGATGGCCTCGGTGAGGTATTTCGCCCACACCCGCGGGTCCCGCACCAGCGCCCCGCGCAGGGTGAGCAGATTGTGCATGGTGTGCGTGGCGTTCTCGGCCATGCAGAGCGCCCGCCGGTCGGGGAGATGGAAGTTCATCTCGGCCGGCGCCTCGGTGCCGGGGGTGAGTTGGAAGACGAACCGCACCCCGTCGATCGTCTCCTCCTGCCCGGTGCGGACGATATCGACCGTCGGCGCAAGCAGCGTCACGGTGCCGACCGAATTGGTCTGTCCCAGACCGGATCCCACCGAGCCCTTGGGTCCACGCGGCAGCACCGTGCCGTACATGTACCCCGCGCGGCGCGCCATCGCCGTTCCCGCGTAGATATTTTCGGCGACGGCGTGCTCCAGGAACCCGTCCGGGGCGAGCACCGGGCAGCGTCCGGCCGCGACCTCCGCCTCGGTGATCACCCCGAGCGCACCGCCGAAATGATCGACGTGTGAATGGGTGTAGATCAATCCGGTCACCGGGCGCGGTCCGCGATGGTGCCGATACAGTGCCAACCCGGCCGCGGCGGTCTCCGTGGAGATCAGCGGATCGATCACGATGACGCCCGAATCCCCTTCTACCAGCGTCATATTCGACAGATCCAGGCCGCGGATCTGGTAGATCCCCGGAATCACCTCGTAGAGACCCTGTTTGACGACCAGCCCCGACTGCCGCCACAGGCTCGGGTTCACCGAGGCCGGACATGGTTCGCGCAGGAAGGCGTAGGAATCGGCGTCCCACACCACGGCCCCGTCCGCGGCGGTGATCACGCCGGGTTCCAGCGCGGCGACGAACCCACGGTCGGCGTCGTCGGTGCTGTCGGCGAACGGCAGCGCGGCGGCGACGCGCCGCTGTTCGGCGACGATGTAATCGCTCGGCTCGGTCGCTGTGGTCATCGGTCATCCTCCTCTGGTCGCGGCCGGACAGGTGGGTGTAGCGGATCAAGGTGCGGGGTCGGTGAATCCGAGCAGCACCGCGACGACGGCAACGGCGACCACCGCGGCGGCGGCGACGCCGATCACGAAAGCGCCGTGGCCGTAACGGCCTTCGTGCAGGCTGCGGTTGCGCAGGCTGCACAGGACGGCGACCGCGACCATGGTCGCGGCGGAGCCGAGCGTGGCCAGTTGCGCGCGATGCCAACCCACCGATACCGTGTGCTGCAGGAACAGCGCGGCGACCGCCATCGCCGACACCGCGGTGCGGCGCCACGCCAGCGCGGTGCGCTCGACGGCCAGCCCTTCGAGACCCGTGTCCGCGCGCCGCTCGCTCATGCCTGCGCTCCGTTCCGGCATGACCGAGCAATCTCGGCTGTGTCTATTGTTCGCTCGCTGCGCTCACTCATCGCAGCAACACCGCCACACAGGCCAGCACCGCGACGATGGCGATGCCCGCGGACAGGATCGGCACCAGCATGGTGTCCGGCAGCCGGTGGCCCCGGCGCATCGCCGCGCCGACCCGCCGCCAGTGTGTGTAGGCGCCGATCGAGACGATCACCGCCAGCAACAGGCAGCTCAGCGCGAGCGCCTGGCGTATGCCGGCCAGCCGGAACGGCTGCACCAGCGTATGCACCGCGACGCCGCCCGCGAGCAACCCGAGCGAGGTGCGCATCCAGGCCAGGAAGGTCCGTTCGTTGGCGAGGGTGAACCGATAGTCGAGTTCGGCGGGTTCGGGTTCCGGATCCGCGCCCGATCCGGAATTCATGGCCGGGCTTCCACTGTGGACCGCTGCACGACAGACAACGCTACTTCGGGTTCCGCGAAACCGTGCCGCGCTGCGCCGATCTCGGCGCGGGCATGATCATCGCCGAACACCACGGGCACCTCTTTCGCCGGCCGAGTTCCGAGTCCGCAGCTAACTATTCGCTACCCGAGCCTAGTTGGCATATCCGGGAGCGTCCACGAACCGGACCGGCGGGGCTCAGATCGGGGTGGCGTCCGCGAAGGTCATGGCGAGCCGATCGACGGTGGAGCTGGTCAGGGCCCGGCGCGGCAGGCCGAGCGATCTCAGCTCCGCGGCGATCGGGTGGTCGCCGAGGATCAGGCGGGCACCACCGGGACGGGCGCGCATGCCCGCCGGATGCATCCGCCATTCGGTGCGCCGGGTGACACCGTCGATGTGCGAATATGCGGCGAACACCGCCGACCGGCCGCGCCCACACGGTACCGAAACACCGTGGCGCAGCGTCAGATCGACGGCGAGCCGTCCATCCTGGCGCAGCGCGCCGCGGCGCGTCGGGCCGCCGTGATCGGTGTCGAAATCGGCGAGTTCCTTTGGGAAGCCCCAGATGCCGCGGCCCGCGGCCAAGGTGAATTGGCCGTCGACCGGAAGCCGGTGAATGAAAACGCCCGATCTCCCGGCGATAAGCGCACGCAGATCACCGGAGTCGAGTCCGTGCTCGCGGACCATGAACGACACGCCGAATTCCTGGTACGGCCCCAGATCGCCGTCGCGATAGTCGACGAAGACCAGCGTGCACGCGGCCCGGCCGCCCGGCAATCGGAGTATCCGCAGGCAGGAGTAGTCGATCAGGCGCTGCGCCGCCGCCGCGGGCACCAGGTACGTCGCCATGAACGCACGTGCCGACCGGATTCGCACCGGCATTCGGACTTCCCGGCCGAGGATCATGTGCGCTGTCATCGGACCGCCCTCCGAAACTAGAACTCGTTTCAGAATAATGGCACAGTCGATCGGCCGAATCGGGCGAAAGCCTTTCAGGCGCGCGGATGGGCCTGGTCGTGCACCTTCTTCAAGCGCTCGATGGACACGTGCGTGTACAGCTGGGTGGTCGCCATGCTCGCGTGGCCGAGTAGCTCCTGCACCACCCGCAGGTCCGCGCCGCCCTCCAGCAGGTGGGTGGCCGCGGTGTGCCGCAAACCGTGCGGACCCATATCGGGCGCGCCCGGAATGGCGGAAACCACCTCGTGCACAACGCTTCTGGCCTGGCGCTGGTCCAATCTGCGCCCGCGACGGCCGAGCAACAGCGCGCGACCCGATTCGGCGGCGGCGAAGGCCGGGCGCCCGAACCGCAGCCAGGCCGCCACCGCCGCGTCAGCCGGTCCGCCGAACGGGACAGAGCGCTCCTTGTTGCCCTTACCGAGCACGCGCACCAACCGCCGCTCCCGATCCACATCCTCGATGTCCAGCCCGCACAGCTCGCTGACCCGGATACCGGTCGAATACAGCAGCTCGACGATCAGCCGGTCCCGCAGCGCCATCGGATCCTGCTGGGCCGCACCGGATTCCGCCGCGTCCATGGCCTCGAGCGCCTGCTGCCTGCCGAGGACGGCAGGCAGCACCCGGTGTGCCTTGGGTGAGCCGAGCCGCAGGCCGGGATCGGTGGCGAGCCGCCCGGTCCTGGTGAGCCACGCCGTGAACGTGCGCGCCGAGGACGCCCGCCGCGCCATGGTGGTGCGGGCCGCACCGCTCGCCGACTGAGCCGCCAACCAGGATCGCAGCAGCGGCAGATCCAGTTCCCGCACCGCCGAATCCGACGACCGGGCGTACAGGTGGCCCAGCAGCGACCGCGCGTCCCCGAGGTAGGCGCGCACGGTATGCGCCGACCGATTCCGCCCCAACCGCAGATGCCGCCCGTACTCGGCCAGCAGCCCCTCCAGATCCTCCGGCAGTTCCTCCATCCCTCCACCGTCGCGGCCCGCCACCGACCGCGCAAGTCACCGCGCCGCCGTTACCCGCCCACACGTTCGACGTGGCGCGCCCACGACCAACCCGACACAGCCATTCCGCCACAGCACCCGGGCCACAGCGACCACCAGCTCTTGCCACGCCAGTTCCGGCACCGACATCCCGGGTAGCCCGCCGGACGGCAGATCCGAATCCGCAACGTCCAGTTCGGCCACCAGCCGTCGAGCACCGCATCCTGCTGAGCGCGGTGAGTGCCAACCATAGCCCATACCTCACCGCAGGATGCCCGGCCACTTCGTCCCGAGCGCTGTCTATCACCCACTCCGACAACGGATCCGCCGCAACAACAGGCCGAGCCTGGCGACCATCCATCGCCGAACACCGCACCGAACGACGGCGATCCGAGTGGCCGACCATTGCTCATCCGGATTCGCGGCTTACCGCACGACGCCGGGTCGCAGCGGTTCGGTGCCAACCGTTTTCGTCGGTACCGACCAGTTCGGCCAGTTCGAGTGCGGATAGTGCGGCGCGGACGGCGGGCAGGGGGAGGCCGGATCGGTCGGCGAGTTCGCGGGGTTGGCGCGAGCCGATGGTCGGCAGGGCGTCGAAGACCTGGGCGAGCTCACCGGTGAGCGAGTCGGTGCGGTCGGCGACGGGTGGGCCGTCGGGCAGCGCCAGCCGCAGCGGACCGGTCTCGTCGATGATCTCCTCGGCCTTCGTGACCAGCAGTGCCTCGCCGTCGCGGATCATCCGGTGACAGCCCGCGGAACTGGCCGAGGTGACCGGGCCGGGTATCGCCAACGCCGGACGGCCGAGGCGGCGAGCCCATTTCGCGGTGTTGCGGGCACCGCTGCGCACCCCCGCCTCCACCACGACCACACCGTCGGACAGCACCGCGATCAACCGATTCCGGGCCAGGAACTGATGCTTGCGCGCCACCGTGCCGGGCGGATACTCGCTGAGCACCAAACCGGTTTCGGCGATTTCGGCGAGCAACCGTTCGTGTTCGACGGGATACGGACGATCCACGCCGCATGCCAGCACCGCGATCGTCGTCCCGCCCACCGCGAGCGCCGCCCGGTGCGCGACGCCATCGATGCCGTACGCCGCGCCGGAGACGATCGTCCACTCCCGTTCGGCGAGTTCGCCCGCCACCTCGGCGGTGACCTGCCTGCCGTAACCGCTGTTGCATCGCGCACCCACCAGCGCAACCGCACGTTCCGTCGACGCGGACAGCGAGCACGGACCACGGACCCACAGCACCAGCGGCACCGCGCCGCCCGGGTCGCGGGCCGCGTCGAGTTGGGCGAGGCCGAGCATGCGCCAGGCGGGCCATTCGGCGTCGTCGGGTGTGACGACGCGCCCGCCCATTCGCTCCATCAACTCCAGATCCCGTGCCGCCCTGTCGATTCCGCGCCGCTGCTCGGTGGGCCTGCGCAGCGATTCGGGAAGTGCGGACTCCCGCACCGCACGCGCGGCCTCGACCACGCCGACCGATTCGATCAGCGCCGACAGCGCCGCACACGGCCCCGCCACCACCCGGGACAGGTAAACCCACGCCAACCGCCGCTCATCAACGGAATCCGCGTCCAGATCCACCGTCGGCGACCACCCACGCGCCCCCACATCCGCCACCATCCCACGCGGTTCACCCACAACACCCTCCCGTACTCCGCCGCCGTACATTTCGGCACGCGAACCGATTCACCGTGTCGCTCATGACGCGCTCCGCTGCCGGAAGTTCAGGGCGAGCAGAACGTCCTGTTGGGCAGGCATGGTGGCACCGCGCAGGTCGGCGATGGTCCAGGCGCAGCGGATGGCCCGGTCTGCGGCACGGGCGGACATGCGGCCGAGGCGAAGGGCGGCCTCGATCGGCGCCACCGCGTCGGGCGGCAGCCGGAATCGTTGGCGCAGAATATGTCCCGGTACTTCGGCGTTGGTGGTCCAGCCGTATTCGCGCCAGCGCTCGATCGCCGCCGATCGCGCGACCGCCACCCTGGCGCGCACCACCTCGCTGCTCTCCGCCGTATCACTGCTCAACGCGGCCCCGGCTTGACCGTGCATCTGCACCCAGATATCGATGCGATCCATCAACGGACCGGACAGTTTGCCGAGATACCGGCGGCGGGCCAGCGGCGCGCAGATACAGTCCACGTCACGGGCAGGCGCACACGGGCAGGGGTTCGCCGCCAACACCAGTTGGAAGCGGGCGGGATATCTGGCGACGCCGTCGCGCCGGGCGATGCGAACCTCGCCCTCTTCCAACGGTGTTCGCAACGCCTCCAGCACCTTGGTGGAGATCTCCGCGCACTCGTCGAGGAAAAGGACACCGCGGTGGGCCCGGCTGACGGCGCCGGGCCGGGCCGAACCCGTTCCGCCGCCGATCATCGCAGCGGCCGAGGTCGAATGATGCGGTGCGACGAACGGTGGCGTGGTGATCAGCGGTTGTTCGCCCGAGAGCGCACCCGCCACCGAATGGATGGCCGTCACCTCCAACGCCTCCGATTCGGTCAGTGGCGGCAGCAGTCCCGGAAGACGTTGCGCCAGCATGGTTTTCCCGATGCCCGGCGGACCGGTGAGCAACAGGTGATGGCCACCCGCCGCGGCCACCTCCAGCGCCCAGCGAGCCTCGTCCTGGCCGACCACCTCGCTGAGGTCACCGCCGGGGCGCACGATATCGGGCAGCGTGCCATCCGGTTCGGACAGTGCGCCCTCGCCGCGCAGCCATGCGATGGCGGTGCGCAGGCTGGACGCGCCGAAAACCGTTATCCCGTCGACCAATCCGGCCTCGGCCAACGCCGACTCGGGCACCACCACCGTCGGCCAACCGGCATTGCGCGCCGTGATCACCGCGGGCAGGATGCCGCGGACCCGGCGGACACGGCCGTCGAGCGCCAACTCCCCGAGCAGTACGGACTTGGCGAGCCGTTCGGACGGGATCACTCCCGCCGCATCCAGAACGGCTGCGGCACAAGCCAGGTCGTATACGCTGCCGACCTTCGGCAGGGTGGCCGGGGACAGCGCCAGGATGACCCGGCCGTCCGGCCACTTCTCCCCCGAATTCGCCACCGCGGCGCGCACCCGGTCGCGCGATTCGCTCAACGCGGTATCGGGCAGACCGACCAGATGCACCGATGGCAGGCCCTGACCGACATCGGCCTCGATTTCGACCAGCTGACCATCGATCCCGGTCACGGCGACGGAATAGGCTCGGCCGAGGGCCATTTCAGAACACCCCCCGCAGATGTTCGATCTGCGGCCGGAAGCCGCGGCGCAGCAGCACCGACACCACGTCGAAGCGGACATTCGGCCAATGCCCGTCCTGTTCGGCCAGCCAGAGCAAGGCGAGCCGCCGAATGCGTTGCTGCTTGGTGAATGTCACCGATTCGGCAGGTACGCCGTAACCCATCCCCGTGCGCGTTTTGACCTCGACGAACGCGGTGACCGCCGGATCACGGGCAATCAGATCCAATTCGCCGTACTTGCACCGCCAGTTCCGCGCGACGATCTCCATTCCCGCATCCCGCAGGAACCGGGCCGCGAGCTCTTCCCCGTGTGCGCCGAGCGCCTTCTTGTCTGCCACCGGATCAGCGTGACCCGTACCCGGTCCGCGCCTGACGACGCGACCTGGGCGAATACAAACCCTGTTGATAACCGCCCGGCTGTGGACAACCCGCCGCGGCAGGCGCTACGCGCGACGGATTCTGTCGGTGCCGTGCGGTAAAGGCGCGCCCTACTCCGGCAACCGCAGGTCGGGCTTCTCCAACTCCTCGATATTCACGTCCTTGAACGTGATCACCCGGACGTGTTTGACGAAACGCGCGGGCCGGTACATATCCCAGACCCAGGCGTCGCTCATCCGTACCTCGAAGTACACCTCACCGTCGGCGTTCTGCGGCCGCAGCTCTACGGAGTTGGCGAGGTAGAAGCGGCGCTCGGTCTCCACCACGTACGAGAACTGACCGACGATGTCCTTGTACTCGCGATACAGCGAGAGTTCCATCTCGGTTTCGTATTTCTCCAGGTCCTCGGCACTCATCGGGTGGGACTTCCTCCTTCTGGCCGCACTGCGTCGGGTTCTGACATCATCGCGCATGGGCGGCGTCGGTAGCCACTCGGCCATCGACGTCGACGCCTTCGGCCAGGACCGCGTCGGCGTAGTCGACCGGCGATCCGCCCGTTTCCCGGACGTTGCGCCAGGATCTGCGGTGCTCGCTGCTCGGTCCGAGGCGGTTCAGCGCGGCGATGTGCTCGGGTGTGTTGTAACCCTTGTGCGCCGCGAAACCATACCCAGGGAACCGTTCGTCCAGCTCGACCATGATCCGGTCCCGGGTGACCTTGGCCAGGATGCTGGCCGCGGCGATGCAGGCGGCCACGGCGTCGCCGCCGATCACCGGCAGCGACGGCACGGGTATGCCGGGCACGCGGAACCCGTCGGTGAGCACGTATCCGGGCGGGTGCGCGAGTCCGGCGACCGCGCGGCGCATGCCCTCGATATTGGCGACGTGGATCCCGATCGAATCGATCTCCCAGGCCGGGACGACGATCACGTTGTAGGCCAGCGACAGCCGGGTGATGACCGGGAACAGCTCCTCGCGCGCGGCCTCGGTGAGCTTCTTCGAATCGTCGAGCCCGGCGAGCTTGTCGTATGCTTTGGGCGCGAGCAGGCAGGCGGCGACCACCAGCGGCCCCGCACACGGACCGCGCCCGGCCTCGTCGACCCCGGCCACCGGCCCGAGCCCACCGCGAATCAACGCCGCCTCCAACGTGCGCAACCCGCCGGCCTTCCGCATCACCGCACGCGGCGGCCAACCCGGTGCGGTCCAGCCACGTTGAGCCACCCGACTACCTCGCGCCACTCGCCCTTGCCCCACCGTCCAATTATCCTGCGGCCCTGCCGAACTAGTTCGTCCGGGGTCCGGCGTCGACTTCGGGCCGACGCGTCCGCGAGGCTACATCGCCGACGAGCCCGCTTCCAGCAGGCATGGTGATAGCCGCCCTACTGTTGCGGGTCCTGCGAGTGCACCGGACCGATGCGCCCCGGCGGCCAGATCTTGAAGACGGCCTTGCCTCGGACGTTCGCGATCGGGACGGTTCCCTGGTACTGGTCGGCGACATGGGCGCGGGAGTCCCTCGACTCGTTGCGGTTGTCGCCCATCATCCACAGATTGCCCTCGGGCACCTTGATCGGGCCGAATACCCGACCAGCCGGGTAAACGGCGTTGGCTCCGTTGGGATTCCACTTGTAGTCCTTCTTCACGTATGGCTCATCGAGTGGTTTGCCGTCGACCATGACACGGCCCTCCGCGTCACAGCATTGAACGGTCTGACCGCCGACCGCGATCACCCGCTTCACCAAATCGTTCTCATCCGGCGGCACCAGACCGAAGAACGAGAAGAAGTTCTGCACGCCGCGCAGGGCCACGTTGTCCGAGCGGATCGACTTGTAGGTGTCGTTCCAGGACGGCGGCCCGACGAACACGATCACATCGCCCGGCTTCGGGTCGCCCCAGTAGTAGCTGAGCTTCTCGACGTAAATGCGGTCGCCCGTGCAGCCGGTGCAGCCGTGCAGCGTCGGTTCCATCGACTGCGATGGGATCACATACGGACGCCCGACGAAGGTGACCATCAGCGCGGCGATCACTGCGGCGATGACGATCAGGATGGGCAGCTCCTGCCAGAACGGGCGCTGCTTCTTGTTCGCCCGCCGCTTGCCGCGGCGCCGACCCGTCCTTTCGCCGTCCGCATCGGACACCGTCATCGACCCACTTTCGTCTGCCACGCGGAACAGAGTAGCCCGGCATCGAACCGAACGTCCGCTGCCGGGCTACCGTGAAGTTCTTTCTCAGGAAAGGCGGTTCGACGCCCTCGCCGGGCGCGCCTCGATCAGTGTGATTGCGGGTCCTGTGCATGCACCGGACCGATGCGCGACGGCGGCCAGATCTTGAAGACGGCTTTGCCGCGGACATCCTCGACCGGCACCGTACCCCCGAGCTCGTCACCGACGTGCGCGCGAGAGTCCGCGGAATTGCTCCGGTTGTCCCCCATCACCCACAGCCGCCCCGGCGGCACGGTGATCGGCCCGAAGATTCGGCCTCGATGCGCGAAGTCCTGGTTCGGTCGATCCGTGTACCACGGGAAGTCGTTCTTCACGTACGGCTCGTCCAATGGTTTGCCGTCGACCATGATCCGGCCCTGGGCGTCGCAGCACTGAACGGTCTGACCGCCGACCGCGATCACCCGCTTCACCAAATCGTTCTCGTCCGGTGGCACCAGGCCGAAGAACGAAAAGAAGTTCTGGATCCCGCGAACTACGGTGTTGTCCGAGCGAATCGAACGATGACTCCAGTTCCACGACTGGGTGGGACCGACGAATACCACCACGTCACCGGGCTTCGGATCGCTCCAGTAGTAGCTCACCTTCTGCACGTAGATTCGGTCCCCCGTACAACCTGTGCAGCCGTGCAGCGTCGGCTCCATGGATTCGGACGGAATGACGTAGGGACGCCCAACGAAGGTCACCATCAGCGCGGCGATCACCGCCGCGATCACGATGAGGATCGGAAGTTCCTGCCAGAACGGACGCTGCTTCTTGGTCTTCTTCGCCCCGCGCCTGCGGCGCCGTCCGGTTTCGCTGTCGTCGGGTTCGGAAACCGCCGCCCCCACACTTTCGTCTGCCATGCGAAACAAAGTAGCCCGGCATCGAACCGAAGGTCCGATGCCGGGCTACCCGGAAGATCCTCTTCAGGAAATGGCGGTCAGCGCTTTTCCTTGATCTTGGCGGCCTTGCCGCGCAGATCGCGCAGGTAGTACAGCTTGGCCCGGCGGACGTCGCCGCGGGTCACGACATCGATGTGGTCGATGTTGGGGCTGTGGACCGGGAAGGTGCGCTCGACACCGACGCCGAAGGACACCTTGCGGACGGTGAAGGTCTCGCGGATGCCGCCGCCCTGACGCCGGATGACGACGCCCTTGAAGACCTGGATGCGCTCCTTCGAGCCTTCGATAACCTTCACATGCACGTTGAGGGTGTCACCCGGTCGAAAGTCGGGAACGTCGCTGCGCAGCGACTTCTCGTCGACGAAGTCAAGGGTGTTCATATCCATCCTTTATGGGTTGGCGCGAACAGAGGACCCTGGCGGCACGGTATGTGCTCGGCCGGTTCATGCTCCGAATAAGTGTGGTCGCCGGGTCGACATCTACCCAGGGCAACCTGAGTATTGTGCCAGATCGGCATACCCGCGGTGAAATCGGACCCCGCGCGCACTCAGGCCGGATCTTCCGGAACGGCGAAGAAGCGGATGTTCATCGCCCGTGCCCCCTCGGGTGCGTCCGCCCGCTGCGTGGCATAGCGCATGACGAGCTCGTGGTACTCGCCGATGAACGCCACCCACTGCTCGTGCGTCATATACGTGCCGGTCCGCCGCACCTGCGCCCAACCGGTCGGACCCGAATATTCCTTCATGGCACGCAGGTAGAGCTCGATGTCCCGACTGGTTTTCAACCCGGCGAGGTGGGCCGCCGCGGCGTATTCGGCCGGTTCCATCGTCGCCGGATCCGGCGAGGTATGCCCGTAGGGCAGCGACTTCCACCAGCGTTCCCGGCCCGCCGACTTCTCCGCGATCTCCTCGATCAGCCCGAGTTCGGCGAGTTTGCGCAGGTGATAGCTGGTGGTGCCGGTGCTCTCGTGCAGCACCTCGGCCAGCGTCGCCGAATTCGCCTCACTGTGTTTGCCGAGGTAGTCGAGGATCTGCGCACGCAACGGATGCGCGAGCGAGCGATAGAGCGCGGTGCGCTGCGCGCTCGTCATCTCTTCGGCTACGTGCGTCTCTCCGGACCTGTGCGTCGGCATGCGCCCACGATAGCAAAAATTTCTTTGCAAATTTTTATTTGCAGAGATTTCTTTGCGACCGTACTGTTGTCGGCATGACCACAGCGCTCCTCCAGCGACCCAAGCCCATCGGCCGAGCCGTTCGCGACAAGTCCATGCGGGGCAAGGCCCGCAGGCTGATCATGCTCAGCGCCATCGGACTTCTGCCGTGGGCGAGCGTGCTCGCGGTAACCCTGCCGAGCAGCACGCACGTCCGGAACTGGTCGACCGCGTGGGTCGGCCTGGATCTATTACTCGCCGCGGGCTGCGGATTGACCGCGATCCTGTTGCAGCGCAACGATTCCCGAGCGCGGCTCACCGCGTCCGCGGTGGCCGGCGCCGCACTGATCGATCTGTGGTTCGACGTGATAACCGCCGAACCGGGCGGCCCGCTGGCCGTCGCGATGCTGTGCGCGGTGGCCGAATTCGGTTTGATCGCGGCATGCATGCACGTCGCACTCAGCGCACCCGAGGCGCCGGGTGCCGAACCCGCCACCGACCCCTACGTCCTCCGGCGAGCGACGGTCAGCGAATGACGGCGCGATGCACCGTCGCCGCCAAGCGCTCGTTCTCCTGACCCGCGAACCCAAAGGCGGCGCGCCGCCGGGTATAGCCATAAGCCAGATCTGCTCGCGGATCGGCGAAGGCCTCCGAACCGGCGGCGCCGGCATGGCCGAACGCATTCGCGCTCAGGAATGGATACATCAGCCCCTTGGCCTCGAAGCCGAGCGCATATGGCGTCCGGTCACCACGCACGAGGTCGTGGCCGACGCTTTGGAACGCGGCGAAGGCGGCCAGCGTATCCGGCGTCAAAAGTGCTGGGCGACCGTCGATTCCGGATGTCGCGGCGGCATACATTCGGGCCAGCCCCCTGGCGCTGGCGACCGCGCCCATCGAGGCCGGGCCGCCGGAGCGGACCGCTGGATGATTCGGCAACTCCAGCACGTCCGACGGCGCGAATCCGACCGCGTCGAGGTTGTACGAAATGCCCGCGATGCCTTGCGAGTTGGGCGAATTCGCGGCGAAGGCTGCCTCCTGCTCAGGCGTGGCCAGCCACGGCAGTACCGGGAGGTACCGACCCGACAGCGCCGCGGGTAATCCCAGATACACATCCAGCCCGTACGGCATGCGGATCCGTTCCTCGAACAGTTCTTGGATAGTCCGTCCGGTGTGGCGGCGCACCGCCTCGCCGATGATCGCGAACGTCACGAAGCTCGCGTAGGCCTGCGCCGCACCGGGCCGAAAGTATGGACGTTGCGCCACAACCCGTTTCGCGATCAGCCGATCGTCGGCGAGTTCGGCGATGTCGAATCCGCCGTCCACGCCGACCATTCCGGATCGGTGGGTCAGTACGTGACGGATGGTGATACCGGATTTGCCAGCGGTACCGAATTCCGGCCAATAGTCGGCGACCGGACGGTCCACGTCGAATACACCGTCCTGCACCAGTAGTGCGATCACGAGCGTTGCCGCGCCCTTCGTCGAGGACAGGACACCGGTCAACGTCTCACCAGTGACCTCGGCGCCGGACCAGAGGTCGACCACCTGCCTTCCGGACACGAAAACAGCCAGTTGAGAACCGGATTCACCGTTCTCCGCCGCGACAACGGCCCCGAATTCCTCCCGCACAGCCTCGTAACCCGGTGCGACACTCCCGTTCACCTCGATGGTTCGCATGAACTTCCTCCTTCGGATCGGATCTCAGGCGTGCCGGATGGGTACGAGCGGATTGCGGCGGCCCGACGCGGGCCGCAAAGCCCAGGACACGAGACTCAGACCCGCGAAACCGAGCGGGCCGAGCCATGCCTTCGGCTCGTCCCGCACCGCTATGTGCGAAGCGGCGGCACCCGCGTAGACGAAGGTGAGCCCGGCATAGGCCCATTCCTCGGCCTTCGGGAAGCCCGGCGTCACGATCGCGGCCACCGCGGCTGCCTTGGCGACCCCGAGGATGGTCGCGAGATACACCGGATACTCGAGCCGCTCGAAAACGTCACGCACATAAGAGATTCGGGCCAGGTCCCAGTAGGACCCGACCGTGGATTCGGCGAGCAGAACGCCGGTGGCCCCGAGGTAGGCCAGGCGAGCGGTCCGGGAGGTGGTGCACAGGTTCATGATTCATTCCCTTCTGGCGGCGTGATGCCGTCATCTACCTGACGACCGGCGGCGGGCAAAGGTAACAACTGTGGGCCGGATCACTCGGTTGTCACACCCGGCCCACCCGTTCCGTCATCGATGCGGAGCGATGCGAAGGAGATATGTTGGACGACAACGTGCTGGCCGACCGATTCGAGGCGCATCGACCGCATCTGACCGCGGTCGCGTATCGAATGCTGGGGGCGCTGGGTGAGGCCGACGACGCGGTGCAGGAGACCTGGCTGCGGCTGGCCCGCTCAGAGGTGTCCGGAATCGAGAATCTGGGCGGCTGGCTGACCACCGCCGTCGGCCGGATCTGCCTGGATATGCTGCGGACGCGCAAGTCGCGCCGCGAGGAGGGCTTCACCGACCATCTGCCCGACCCGATCGTCACCCCCGAATCCGCTGAGTTACCGGAACAGCAAGCGTTACTTGCCGATTCGATCGGGATTGCGCTGCTCGTCGTGCTCGACACCCTGAATCCGGCCGAACGAGTGACCTTCGTACTGCACGACATGTTCGCGGTGCCGTTCGAGCAGATCGGCCCGATCATCGGCAAATCCACGACGGCGGTGCGGATGGCGGCCAGCCGCGCACGGCGCCGGGTGCAGGGCCGGGCGCCGCGAGCCGATACCGATCCGCGACGTCAGCGACGCGCGGTGGACGCGTTCCTGGCGGCCGCGCGCAATGGCGAATTATCTGAGTTGCTGGCGGTTCTCGACCCGGACGTGGTGTTGCGCGCCGATGGTGGATCGGCATTCGGCGGCGGAATGCTGGTGCTGCGCGGCGCGGCCGCGGTGGGCGAACACCTCTCGGTGTTCCAACGGTCGGCACACGCGGCAATATCGCACCCGGTTCTGGTCAATGGTCTGGCCGGACTGCTGAATACCATGCATGGACAGGCAGTTTCGGTGATCTCGTGCACAGTGCGCGACGGCCGGATCGCGACCATCGAGGTACTCGCCGACCGGGAACGCCTGCGCGAACTGGAATTACCGGCTCGCGCCGACCACTGAGCCCGTGAGCTACCCGCCCATCGAACTGCGCTCTCCGCCGCTCCCCGGCCCGGCCGCACCGCCGCCAGACCGCGAATTGTCGTGCGGCCGAGCCGGATCGCCATCGGACCCCATGTGTTCCTGCTCACCGGAGAACAGCCCGTGATACCGGTGCGGTGCGGGCGGCGCCGGGACCACGATGCGGGTCAGCTCCGCCTCGGCCGCGCTGCGCACATGCTCCACATCGGGTTTCCCGGCGATCAGGTCCTGCACGAAGATCTTCGCGCGGATCACCGGTCGTCGATAGCGCCGCTCGCGCACGATGGCCCGATACATCAATCGCCTGCGGTCGGCGTAGCGCCAGCGCGCCCACGGCGCACCGGGCCTGCTCAACCGCAGCGCGCCGACCACGAGCAGCGGCAGGAAGAACATGCCGAACAGGCCGGTCCAGATCTTGCCCTTGGCGATGACGATCGCGGCGAGCCCCAGATTCACCACCGCGAAACCGACGACGAAGACCCGCACCTCGAGGCTCGGATCACGGCGAAAGTCGTTGATATCCAACAACCACAGCGGATGAAAGCCGAGCAACAACAGCCCGGTCACCGCGAGCGCGACGAATACCGCGTCGACCGAGGTGCGGCCCTGCTCCTCCCAATACACGTCACGCAGATAGAAGATCAGCGCGAATTCGTCGAGCACCAGCGCGGCGCCCACCCCGAAGGCGGACGCCAAAGCGCTGGCGGTGACCGTATCGGCGCTCTGGTAGAGGGTGACCATCCCGATGCCGGACAGCAGCACCAGCACCACCCCGAACACCATGTGGTGGATGTGCACGCCGCCGGACCGGAGGTTGCCCGGCCACCAGCGCACCTTCTTGCGGATCAGCCGGACGCTGAGCCGAATGAACAGGAACCCGACGATGAACCCGAGCAGGAAGCACAGCAGCGGCAGGCGACCGTGCGCGATCACATCCTGCTCGAGCCACCGTTGCATGGGGGCCTAGGACCTCCGTTCGCGCATCGCGGCCTACTGTCCGAAACCGGCCCGCCGCAACGCATCCGCCATCGCACCGCTCGGCGCTGGCGCATTGCGGCGCTGGTTGTTGTTGCGGCCCTGCTGGTTTCGCTGACCCTGCTGTTTACCCTGTCCACCCTGCCGCTGCCGGTTGTCGTTACCGCCGCGGCGCTCGCCCTGCGCCCGTCCGCGCGACTGATCGCCCTTCGGCGCGCCGCCGCCCGGTTCGTCGTCGAGACGCAGCGTCAGCCCGATGCGCTGGCGGGCCACATCGACCTCGACCACCTTCACCTTCACCACGTCACCGGATTTGACCACCTCGCGTGGATCCTTGACGAAGTTGTGCGACATGGCCGACACGTGCACCAGGCCGTCCTGGTGCACGCCGACGTCGACGAACGCGCCGAACGCGGCCACATTGGTGACGACGCCCTCCAGCACCATGCCCGGCTTCAAATCGGCGACTTTCTCGATGCCGGCGGCGAATTCGGCGGTTTTGAATTCCGGGCGCGGGTCGCGGCCCGGCTTCTCCAGTTCGGCGATGATATCGGTGACGGTGGGCACACCGAACTTGTCGTCGGTGAATTCGACCGGCTTCAGCGAACGGAGAACCGTTGTGTTGCCGATGATTTCGGAGACGCCGCGCCCGGTGTTCGCCAGGATGCGCCGCACCACCGGGTAGGCCTCGGGGTGCACGGCGGAGGTGTCGAGCGGATCGTCGCCGCCGCGGATGCGCAGGAAGCCCGCGCACTGTTCGAAGGCCTTCGGCCCGAGCCGCGGCACGTCGAGCAGCGCGGTGCGACTGCGGAACGGGCCGTTCTTGTCCCGGTGCGCCACAATGCTTTCCGCGACCGAGGTGGCGATGCCGGACACCCGGGACAGCAGCGGCACCGATGCGGTGTTCACATCGACGCCGACGGCGTTCACCGCATCCTCGACCACCGCGCCGAGCGAGCGGGCCAGCAGCGTCTCCGACACGTCGTGCTGGTACTGGCCGACACCGATGGACTTCGGTTCGATCTTCACCAACTCGGCGAGCGGATCCTGCAGCCGCCGCGCGATCGACACCGCGCCGCGCAGCGACACGTCCATATCGGGCAGCTCCTGCGAGGCATACGCCGACGCGGAATACACCGACGCCCCCGCCTCGGAGACGACGACCTTGGTCGGCTTGTTCTCCGGGATCCGCGAAATCAGTTCCGCGGCAAGGGCATCGGTTTCGCGTGAGGCGGTGCCGTTGCCGATCGCGATGAGTTCGACACCGAACCGCGCGACCAGCGCGCCGAGCACCGCGAGGGCCTCCTCGCTCTTGCCCTGCGGTTTGTGCGGGTAGATGACCTGGGTGGCGACCACCTTGCCGGTCGCGTCGACGACGGCCACCTTCACACCGGTGCGGTAGCCCGGATCCAGGCCCATGGTGGTCCTGGTACCGGCGGGCGCGGCCAGCAGCAGATCGCGCAGGTTGGCCGCGAATACGTCGACGGCGTCCTTCTCCGCCTGCTGACGCAGCCGCATCCGGGTGTCGATGCCAAGGCTCACTTGGAGTTTCGTGCGCCACGCCCAGCGCACGGTGTCCAACAGCCACGAATCGGCGGGGCGGCCCTTGTCGGCGATGCCGAAGCGCACCGCGATCCGGCCCTCGTAGATGGTCCGCTCACCGGGTTCGGGCTCTTCGGTGTCCGGTTCGAGGTGCAGCGTCAGCACCTCCTCCTTCTCCCGCGCAGCAGCGCCAGGATCCGGTGCGATGGCAGCTTGTCGAACGGCTCGCTGAACTCGAAGTAGTCGGCGAACTTGGCGCCCGCCTCCTCCTTGCCCGGCCGCACCGTCGAGGTGACCTGGCCGCGGTTCCACATCAGCTCGCGCAGCTCGCCGACCAGGTCCGCGTCCTCGGCGAAACGCTCGACCAGGATGGCGCGGGCGCCGTCGAGCTGTTCGGCGGAGTACTGCGCCGGATCGGTGGTCGGATCGTTGATCAGCGCGTCGGCCACCGGCTCGTGCCCGGCCTCGCGGGCGATCTGCGCCTTGGTGCGCCGCTTCGGCTTGTACGGCAGGTAGATGTCCTCCAGCCGGGCCTTGGTCTCGGCCAGCAGCAGCTGCCGGTGCAGCGCCTCGTCCAATTTGCCCTGGCCCCGGATGGATTCGATGATCGAGACCCGCCGCTCGTCGAGTTCGCGCAGGTAGTGCAGGCGCTCCTCCAGCGTGCGCAGCTGCGCGTCGTCCAGCCCGCCGGTGACTTCCTTGCGGTAGCGGGCGATGAACGGCACCGTCGAGCCGCCGTCGAGCAGATCGACGGCGGCGGCCACCTGGGTCTCCCGCACGCCTAGCTCGTCGGCGATGCGACGGTTGACTCCGGCGATACCGGCTGTGGTGCCGGCCGCCGGGCCGGTCGGTTCGGAACCTGCGATCTCGGGCGCTGTCGTCACAGCCGCAAACACTAGCTCGTCCGCCTCTCCGCGTCTGTTGCCGGTGGTAAGAGCCGCGGCGGTCCGCTCTCGTCGTGCGCGATGAATTACCGGCGTACCGCCGAAATCAATTGTCCGGCCTCGCGGCGTCGGCCGGTGCGAGGATCGCCGGTGCGAGTTCGCGCATCCGCGCTTTGCGGATCTTGCCGGTCACCGTCATCGGGAATTCGTCGACGATGTGCACATAGCGCGGGATCTTGAAGTGCGCGAGCTTCCCCGTGCAGAACGCGCGTACCGCGGCCGCGTCCAGCGGGGTCGCGCCCTCGCGCATCCGGATCCAAGCCATCAGCTCCTCACCGTATTTCGGGTCGGGCACGCCGATCACCTGCGCGTCCAGAATGTCCGGGTGGGTGTAGAGGAATTCCTCGATCTCGCGCGGGTAGATGTTCTCGCCGCCGCGGATCACCATATCCTTGATGCGTCCGGTGATCGCGAGGTAGCCGTCGGCGTCCATCAGGCCGATATCGCCGGTGTGCATCCAGCGGGCCGCATCGATCACCTCGGCCGTTTTCTCCGGTTGTCCCCAGTAGCAGAGCATCACCGAGTAACCGCGGGTGCACAGTTCGCCGGGCTCGCCGCGCGGCACCGTCAAACCCGTTGCGGGATCGATGATTTTGACCTCCAGGTGCGGGCCGACGCGACCGACTGTCGCGGTGCGACGATCGATGCTGTCGTCGCGCCGGGTCTGGGTGGAGACCGGCGAGGTCTCGGTCATGCCATAGCAGATGCAGACCTCGCTCATCCCCATCCGGTCCATCACCCGCTTCATCACTTCCACCGGACAGGGCGAGCCCGCCATGATTCCGGTGCGCAGCGACGAAAGATCGGCCGCCGCACCAGAATCCAGCGCAGTGAGCAGATCGATGAACATGGTCGGCACGCCGTAGAGCGAGGTGCACCGCTCCTCGGCCACCGCGGTCAAGGTGGCCGACGGATCGAAGGACGGCGCCGGAATGACAATGGCCGCACCGTGACTCGTACTCGCCAGATTGCCCATCACCATTCCGAAGCAATGATAGAAAGGCACCGGCACGCAGATCCGGTCCTGCTCGGTATATCCGCACAGCTCGCCGACGAAATACCCGTTGTTCAGGATATTGTGGTGGCTGAGCGTCGCACCCTTCGGGAAACCCGTTGTGCCGGAGGTGTATTGGATATTGATCGGATCGTCCATGGACAGCGTCGCCGCGATCTCGGCGAGCCGGTCGGCGTCGATCGCGGTGTGCGCCACCGCATCCCATTCCGGGGTGCCGAGAATCAACACCTGCGCCAGCTCCGGACAGTTCGGGCGCACCTGCTCGATCATGCCGACATAATCCGACGACTTGAAGGCGCTCGCGGCGACCAGCAGCCGAATCCCGGACTGGCGCAACACATATTCCAGCTCGCTGGTGCGATAGGCCGGGTTGATGTTCACCAGGATCGCGCCGAGTTTCGCGGTGGCGTACTGCACCAGGAACCATTCGGCGCAGTTCGGCGCCCAAATGCCGACCCGCTCGCCCTTGCTTATGCCCTGTGCGGCAAGGCCGGTGGCCAGGGCATCGATAGCCGCGGACAGCTCGCGATAGGTCCAGCGGCGTCCGGTCGGACGGTCCACCAACGCTTCTCGATCCGGATGCGCGGCCACCGTGCGATCGAAATTGCCGCCGATGGTGTCGCCGAGCAGCGGAGTCCGCGAGGCGCCGGAGGCATAGCTGGGCAGTGCGGACATCACTGGACTCCCTTCTGTCGCAGGATGAATCGCTGCACCTTGCCGCTCGGCGTCTTGGGCAGCTCGTCGACGAAATGCACCCGCCGCGGATAGGCGTGCGCCGCGAATTTCCGTTTCACCAGATCCTGTAGTTCGGCCGCCAACTCGTCGCTGCCATGACAACCCTCGCGCAGCACCACGAACGCCTCGATAACCTCGCCGCGCAGTTCGTCGGGCAGGCCGACCACCGCGGCCTCGGCGACCTGCTCGTGCAGCACCAGCACGCTCTCCACCTCGAACGGGCCGATGCGGTATCCGGCCATGATGATCACGTCGTCGTCGCGGGCGGAGAAGCGGAAGAAGCCGTCGGCGTCGACGGAACCCGCGTCACCGGTGAGGTACCAGCGGCCGTCCGGGGTGTAGCGCTCGGCGGTGCGTTCGGGTGCGTCCAGGTAGCCGAGGAACCACATCAGGGGGCTGTGCTCGGTATCGATCACCACACGTCCGAGTTCACCCGGTTCCGCCGGTTCGTCGATGTCCTCGCGCAGCACCCCTAGCGTCCAGCCGGGCAGCGCGCGGCCCATCGAACCGGCCGGGGCGTCGGTGTTCAACGCGTCGTGCCAGGAATTGCAGATGAGCATGCCGTGCTCGGTCTGGCCGTAGTGGTCGCGCACCGCGACGCCAAGATGCTCCACCGACCAGGCCACCACCTCCGGAGTCAGCGGCTCACCCGCCGACGATGCCCGGCGCAGCGTGAGATGCATTGTGGCCGTTGCGGGATCGCTGCGCAGCGCACGATAGACGGTGGGCGCCGCGGTGAAATTGGTGACACCGAAACGCTCCAGCACCTGCCGGGTGAGCGCGGGCGCGAAACCGGCGTGCAGCAGCAGACTGTGCCTGCCGGTGGCCAGCGGGCTCAGGATCGCCCAGTACAGCCCGTATGCCCATCCGGGATCGGCTGCGTTCCAATACATGTCGTCTTCGCGCACATCCAGCGCGAATTCCTGATAGGCGCAGAACGAGGCGAGCGCGCGCAGCGGAATCGGCACGCCCTTCGGTGTTCCGGTGGTGCCACTTGTGAACAGCTGCACCAGGATTCCGTCACCGCCCACTGTCACCGCATCGGCTCGTGCGTCGGCGTCGGTGAGCAGATCCGCGAACGGCACCGCGCCCGCCGGAGCGTCGCCGACGACCACCAGCCGCCACGGCGGATCGGCCGGAATATCCTCGCTCGGGGCAAGTTTCGGCGCCTGGTCCGCGTCGGCGACCACGACGGCCGCCCGACTCGCGGCCAACCGGAACGCGATGGCGGGCGGCGCGAACGCGGTGAACAGCGGGACGTGGACCGCGCCGCGGCGCCAGATGCCGAGCAGCGCGATCACCAACGCCGCCGATTTCGCCATCAGCGTCGCCACCCGGTCGCCCGGACCGACCCCGAGTTCTGCCAGACCGGTCGCGAAACGCGCAGAGGCGTCCCGCAATTCGCCGTAGGTGAGCTCGCGCGCCGACAGATCCGGTTCCACGATCGTGAAGGCGACCCGGTCGGCCGGGTGCCGATCGCACAGCAAATCGGCGGCGCACGCTTCGGGTCCGTCGTATTCGTCGATCAGCTCGCGCACGCGCGCGGCAAGCTCGGATTCGCCGGTCATCGGTGCCGTACTCATATGCCTCTCCTCGACGGGTGATCCAGCCCACCCGATTTCCAATAGGATGTGGGTCACATCACGTTCGCCACTACCCCCGAAAAGGGGTGAGTCCAAGTGACCACCGCACTGCTGCGCCCCCGCGACGGCGATGCGCTGCGCGCCGAGATCCGCTGGTTGGCGGGCCGGGCCGGGGTGCCGGTGGTGTTCGGCGGCGAGGTGCATCAGGACACGCTGCTCATCTCCGAGCTGTTCGGCACCACCACCAACGCGCTGCGCGGGCTGCCGGTGCTGCGCGCGTCCGGGCTCGGCGGGCGGGTGCTCGACACCAAGCGCCCCGCCTCGGTGGCCGACTACCAGAACGCCTCGACCATCACCCACCACTACGACGGCCCCGTCACGGGTGAGGGAATTCGCTCGGTGGTCGCCGTACCGGTGGTGGTGGCGGACCGCTCGCGCGCCGTCCTCTACGCGGCGACGCGCGGCGGCATCCCGCTCGGCGACCGCACCACCGATCTGATCATCCAGGCCGGGCGCAGGCTCGCCACCGAGATCACCATTCGCGACGAGGTGGACCGGCGGCTGCGGCTGCTCGAATCCGCCACCCCGACCGCCGCCACCGCGCCGGCCGTGGCCGAGGAGCTGCGCGATATCCACGGCGAACTGCTCGGTATCGCGGGCACGGCCGACGATCGGCTGCGCGGCCGCCTGCACACGGTCTGCGAGCGCCTCGGCCGGGTATTGGTCGGCGAGCCCGCCCCTGACGCGCCGCGCCTGTCGAGGCGGGAACTCGACGTGCTGTCGCAGGTCGCCTTGGGCTGCTCGAATCAGGAGGCCGCGCAACGCCTTTCGCTCGGACCGGAAACCGTCAAAAGTTATCTGCGCAATGCGATGATCAAACTCGGCGCGCACAATCGCCACGAGGCCGTCGTGCTGGCCCGGCGGCTCGGGCTGCTGCCCTGACCGGTCTGGTTAAGATCGGCCAATGGGATATCAGGGGTGGAGATCGTTCGTGTCGTGTGCGCTCGCCCTGAGCGCCGTCGTCTTGGTGGCCGGGTGCGGAAGTCAGAGCGGCACCGCCGAGCCGACCGGATCGGCGGACGTACCCGCTCTCGATTCGGCCCGGATCCAGAAATTCGATCTCGGCAAATACGATGCCGTCCGGATGACGGCCGCGGGCATCGTCACCATCACCGGCGACGGGCTCAACGGTTACGACCCGCGAACCGGCGAGCAGCGCTGGACCATTCGCCGCGACGGCGCCCAGGTCGACCAGCAGAGCATCTGGCTGCTCGACTCCGGACACGTCCTGCTCGTCGGCTGGAAAAACGTGCCGGAGCGGATCGCGTACGACACCGACAGCGGACGCGAGCTGTGGCCGACCATGAACCCGTCGTGGAGCGAGGCCGACGTCATCGCGGGCAACTTCGTCCGCAACGATCCGCGGACCGGGCAGCGGAGCTGGTCCATCGACCCCGCGACGGTGGGCTGCGCGGTGCCGCTGCCCGATAAGCCGACACTGTTCGAAAGCCGCGATGTGCTGCTGTTCCGGTGCCCGAGCAAGGTGGGCAACGATAACGACATGCGCGATCTGCGCATCGGGGCGCTCGCCAAGGACACCGGAAAGGTGTTGTGGCAGCGGCAACTCGAAGGGGATCAGAGCATCGCGCGCGGGCCGAGCAATGTCCTCGACGTCCGGCTCGGCGACAAGGCCGACACCGTCGACGTGCGAACGGGTGCGGTGCTCGGCACCAGGAAGCGCCCCGACAGCCCGTGGCGCTATCCCCTCCCCGATGGTTCGGCGCTCGCGATGGACAGCGTGAACCTCGTCGAGGACAAGGAGTTCCGTCTGGTCGCCGCCGACGGCTCGGTGAAATGGACGGCGCCGTTGCAGGCCGGCGAGCAAACGCTACCCGGCCCGGCCGCCCAGAACGTCATCCTCGGCACGATGCGTCAGCGACAGGGCGACCCCAAGGCGACCTGGATTCTCGCGTGGGACCTGCGCACCGCGAAACGAACCGTCATCCTGGGCCCCGACACCACCGCCCAAAACGAATCCCCTTCGCTGCGTTTCCCCGTCGCCGTGGACACACCTCTGGAGGTTTGGCCTTGGGGTGTCGCCGTAAAGGGAACCGACGGTAGTTTCGCTGTCATACCAGCCGCCTGACCCCGGCATACTTACCTGTCCGCCAAAACTTTCTCGAAGTTCGGCGCCGGCGACCAAGTGTAGTTGCGTCCCATTTTCGAGCGAACCAGTAGGCCGCGCTTCTCGAGGTCGTTGAGATCATTTCTGGCGGTCTGATCGGAAACGCCGTGACTGACCATATGAGTCTGGACCGTGTAATGATTACCCGGGTTCTTTATCGACGATTCGATCAGTGCAAGCTGTCGATGATTGAACTCGCCCCTGCTCGACAGCAAGCGGCGAGCTTCTTGTAGTTCCGCGGATTTCCTTACAAGATATTGGTTCAGCTCATCCAAAGCCTGTTTGATCACCTTCAGGTGATAAATCAGAAAGTATGTGAGGTCGCCCTCGTCCTGCTCGGTCAGAACGAATGAGCGCACATACTGTGCCGGTGCCTTCTTCAGTATTCGAGAGATGGTCAGATATTCGGTGAGCCAGTATCCCTGCTTGAGCATGCTCCAATAGAAAAGCGCTCGCGCAGTGCGGCCGTTTCCGTCTTCGAAATAATGATCGTAGCCGACCATGAAATGTACGATGAGCGCCCGGACCACGGCCGGAACGTAGGCCGTTCCGGTACTGGTCGCGTTCGCGAACGCACACAGGGCCTGCAACCTCGCAGGAAGTTGGGCCACCGGCGGTGGTATATGCAGCACGTCATCTTCTCGGCCGAACACCTTGACCCGGTCGTCGGGGTCCGGGTTGCTTTGTATTCGTCCAGCAGATTCGGGATCGTCCAGAGTGCCGGCCGTCACTATTCTGTGGAGCTCGCATACCAGCGCGGGCGTAAAGTCTTCATCCCTGTGTTCCGCGACGAACAGCATCGCATTGTAGTTGTTCAAGATCATCCGCTCACTGCGATCGCGGGGCTGACGACCGGACCTGATCATCTCTTTCGCTACGATCCTGCTGGTCGATGCCCCCTCGAGCTGACTCGACGTAATTGATTCCTCGATCAAGGAGCTGATGACATAGCGGTTCCGTGTAGCCGGATTGGTTACCGGTTCAGGCGCCGCGATCTGCCCGCTTGTCCGCCGAGTTATTTCATCCGTCAATTGCAGCACTTCATCGGGAAGAGCGTATGCGAACTCCCGACCCCCTATCATCTGGAGTGGCAGGGGCCGCAGCATATTGATTCGCATCATTTTGACCCCGAGCCACCACTCTTGCGGAGTGAGATCCCGAGGTGGCTTCTGATAGCGCAACTTGTCCCAGGGTAGGTAGGAATCGGATGGGGATGCGATACGGATGGTGGACATCAAAATTGTCGCGAGACGGCCCTTTTCGATCGTGCTCAGCAACTCGTCGCGATCCGGTGGCGGCGCCGGGTGCATCAGCCCTCCTCTGAGGTCGTCAGCCAAAGTCTAACAAATTTTGGTTTTGGGGTTGCTGGCGCGCCGAGTCAGTCGCGGGTGTCAGTTCCGCACAGCCCGCGTGGGCGGCTGATGGCCGATCGGGTGGTGAGGCCGGCTGGTTGGCTATCGCCAAATTTTGGCTTAGTTTGGCGTTCGTTTGGGGTTGGGCGCGGCTGGCGACAAAGCGTGCATCGCGTACCGCAGGGGCGGCACACGGCCGGATACATGGTTCTTCGAGCGGATGCCGCCGACTCAGATCGTGTCCGATTCGCCGAGTAGGTCAGGGCGGCGGTCGCGGGTGCGCTGCAAAGACTGTTCGCGACGCCAGGCGGCGACCTTGGCGTGGTCGCCGGAGAGCAGGATCGGGGGGACTTCGAGGCCGCGCCAGGTGACGGGGCGGGTGTAGCTGGGGCCTTCCAGCAGTCCGTCGGAGAACGAATCCTCTTGGTGGGATTGCTGATTGCCGAGGACGCCGGGCAGCAGGCGGACCACCGCTTCGGCCATGACGAGGACCGCCGCCTCGCCGCCGATCAGCACGTAGTCGCCGATGCTGACCTCCTCGACGCGGACGCGGCGGGCGGCGTCGTCGAAGACGCGCTGATCGATGCCCTCGTATCGGCCGCAGGCGAAGACGAGATGTTTCTCCGCGGACCAGCGTTGCGCGGTGGCCTGGGTGAACGGCACACCCGCCGGTGTCGGGACGACGAGCAGGGCGTCGTCGGGGCAGACGGCGTCGAGGGCGTCGCCCCAGATGGTCGGCTTCATCACCATGCCGGGGCCGCCGCCGTACGGGGCGTCGTCGACCGATTTGTGCACGTCGTGCGTCCAGTCGCGCAGATCGTGTACTTCGAGGGAGACCAGTCCCTTATCGATTGCCTTGCCCAGCAACGCCGTTCGCAGCGGTTCCAGGTATTCCGGGAAGATGGTGACTACGTCGAGCCTCATTCCGGATCCAACAGTCCCTCGGGCGGGTCGATGACGACGAGCCCGTCGGCGATCGACACGGTGGGCACGATGGCGGTGACGAACGGGATGAGGATCTCCCGTCCGTCCTCGGCGGCGCGCACCGACAGCAGCTCACCGGCGGCCGAATGCAGCACCTCACGCACGGTGCCGACCGGCGTGCCGTCGGTGAGCTGTACCGTCAGCCCCTCCAGCTCGTGGTCGTAGTACTCGTCCGGATCGTCCGACGGCGGCAGGTCGGCGCTGTCCACCACGAACAGCAGCCCGCGCAACGCGTCGGCGGCGGCACGATCGGACACCCCGGCGAGAAAGACCAGGAGCCGGCCCGAGTGTTCCCGGGCCGACTCCACGGTGAAGTCGCGAACCTCTTTCGCGCGCGGCAGCCGGCCACGCAGTCGCGCGCCCGGCGCGAAACGCGCCTCGGGTTCGTCGGTGCGGATCTCGACGACCAGTTCGCCGCGCACGCCGTGCGATTTGGCGACCCGGCCTACGACGAGTTCCATCTACTGGTCGGTGTCGACCACGTCGACCCGGATACCGCGGCCGCCGATACCGGCGACCAGAGTGCGCAGCGCGGTCGCGGTACGTCCGCCGCGACCGATCACCTTGCCCAGGTCATCAGGATGAACATGCACCTCGACGGTGCGTCCGCGGCGGCCGGTGATCAGCTCGACGCGGACATCATCGGGATTGGCGACGATGCCGCGAACGAGGTGCTCGACGGCATCGGCCACGACCGCACTCATTACTCGGCAGCCTCGGCAGCCTCGGCCTCGGCGGCCTCGTCCTTCTTGGCGGCCTTCTTCTTCGGGGTGACGGCCTCGGCGACCGGCTCGTTGTCGGCGGCGGCCAGCGCGGCGTTGAACAGGTCCAGCTTGGACGGCTTGGCCGCCTTCACCTTCAGCGTGCCCTCGGCGCCCGGCAGGCCCTTGAACTTCTGCCAGTCGCCGGTGATCTCCAGCAGACGCTGCACCGGTTCGGTCGGCTGCGCACCGACACCCAGCCAGTACTGAGCGCGCTCGGAATCGATCTCGATGAGCGACGGCTCTTCCTTCGGGTGGTACTTGCCGATGGACTCGATGGCCCGGCCGTCCCGGCGGGTGCGGGCGTCCGCGATGACGATGCGGTACTGCGGGTTGCGGATCTTGCCCATGCGGGTGAGCTTGATGCGAACAGCCATGCTGTTATATGCCTCTTTCAGGTAGTTGGTCACGGCGCGATTCAGCGACCCGCACGGTCTGCGGGCCCGGTTTCACGCTTGAAGTGTGTGACCGCCGCGCGGTACGTAACCGGAGACGGGCTGACACTGTCCGGAAGGACGGTGCTCCATTCTGCCAGACCGCCGACGCACCCCTGAAATCGGCTCCATCCTGGGTTACACCGACGCGTCGAGATCGATCCCCGGCAGCATCGGGACCGCCATGACGCGACGTAAGCGAACTCACCGGCACCGCCTTCGGCACGAACGGACTCAGGCTGGTTTGGTCGCCATGACCGCGTTGGTGGACATCCACGGCCCGGCGAACCACATCCGCCAGCCGAGGGGTTCGATAGTGACGTCGCGGGCGCCGTTGGCGGACAGCACTTCCCGGTATTCCGGCGCCTTGCTGATGTCGGCGATGACCATGCGGCCGCCGGGGCGCAGTACCCGCAGCGCCTCGCGGACGGCGGCGGCGCGACCGGTGGCGGATTTGATGTTGTGGATGGCCAGGCTGGAGACGACGACGTCGAATTCGTTGTCCGGGAACGGCAGCGCGGTCATATCGCCGGTGCACAGCTCGACGCGGTCGGCGACGCCGCAGGCATCGGCGTTGCGTTCGGCGATCTCCGCGCTGTTGCCGGATTGATCGATCGTGCGCCACAAATCGATGCCGACGACGCGGCCGGTGGACAGCCTGCGCGCCACGGCCAACAGCACCGCGCCACGGCCGGGGCCGAGATCGAGCACTCGTTCGTCACCGCGCAGCGCGAGCCGGTCGAGCAGTTCGCTCCACACCTGGAATTTGCCGCGGCGGGTGGCGTACAGGAACAGCCCGATCTGGGCGATCATCGCGATGGTGATGATGGCGACCACCCAGAATGCGATGGCGGTGCCGTATATGCCCACCAGGATCAGTGCGATCAGATAGCCGAGCGCGACGGCGCCGAGCCCGATCAACACATAGGGTGCGTCGAAACCATAGGAAACGCGCGTGGACCGAGCAGCGATCATCACCTCACTGTAGGAGATTGATCAAAGATGCTCAGCCCCAAGGTATTTGGGTCTAGAGCGAACTAGCGGTGCCCGGTGACCGGCCCGCCGCCCTTGACCACCTCACCCCGCAACACCACATAGTCCGGATTGCCGAGCACCTCGGGATGCGTCCGCGGATCCTCGTGGTAGACAACGAAATCCGCGGGCGCACCGGGCTCGATTCCGGGCCGCCCCAACCAGCCCCGGGCATCCCAGGAAGCCGCGCCCAACGCGTCGTGACTCGACAGCCCGGCCCCACGCAGCGCGGCGATCTCGTCGGCGATGCGCCCGTGCCTGATGCCGCCGCCCGCGTCGGTGCCCGCATAGATCGGCACCCCGGCATCGTGCGCGTTGCCCACCGTTTCACGCACCCGGCGGTGCAGGTCACGCATATGCGCGGCATAGGTGGGGAATTTGCCCGCGCCGTCGGCTATTTCGGGAAACAGCTCGATATTGATCAGCGTCGGGACCAGCGCCGTGCCATGTTCCACCATCAGCTCGACGGTGTCGTCGGTGAGGCCGGTGCCGTGCTCGAGGCAGTCGATTCCGGCGTTGATCAGTCCGGGCAGCGCGTCCTCGCCGAAGACGTGCGCGGTGACCCTGGCGCCGTTCGCGTGCGCGGCATCGATGGCCTCCTTCAGGATGGCGTCGCTCCACAGCGGGCGCAGATCGCCGACGGAGCGGTCGATCCAGTCGCCGACGATCTTCACCCAGCCATCGCCGAAACGGGCCTGTTCGGCGACGATCTCGGGCAGGTCGCGCTCGTCGTCGAGTTCGATGCCGAGTTCGCGAATGTAGCGCTTGGGCCGGGCGATATGCCTGCCCGCGCGGATGATCCGCGGCAGGTCGGCGCGCTCGTCTATGAAGCGGGTATCGATCGGCGATCCGGCGTCGCGCAGCAGCAGCGCACCGGCGTCGCGCTCGATCTCCGCCTGCGCGACGGCACCGGCCCGGTCCTCGTGGCCGCCGCCGTGCCGGATGCCGACATGGCAGTGCGCGTCGACCAGTCCGGGCACGATCCATCCTGTGCGGCAAAGGGTTTCGGCATCGGACACCGGTTCGAAGGACACCGCGCCCGCGCGCACCCAGATATCGCGGACCTCGTCATCCGGCAGAACAACACCGCGTAGATGCACCGCAACCCTCCTGGACGTCGTCGGCTGTCCTCAACTTACCTCCAGGAAAACCTAGCCATCGAAGACGACCACACCCGGTCGCTCCCGGCACACCTCCCACACCGCCGCGAGCCCGATTCCGATCAGCGGATGGTCGCCGCTCCCCCGCCGCACGCAGATATTGTGCCGCCGGAACGGCCGGGGCTCCCCGTGCAGCGGCACCCGGACCACCGCGAGATCACCGGGCAGACTGGCCAGCCGCGGCACCAGGCTGACCCCGAAGCCCTGCGCGATCATGGCGGAAATCCCGATCCAATCGATCGCGCGATGGCCGACGTGCGGCGTGAATCCCGCGGCGGCGCAGGCGGCCAGCAGGAATTGCTGATGGGCGACGCGATCCGGCGCCCCGATCCATACCTCCCCGGCCGTCTCGGCCAGCGCGATACTCGTCCGCGCGGCGAAGGAGTGCCCGGCCGGAACGAGCAGGTCCTGCGGGTCATCCAGCAGGGGCCACTGTTCGAAGCGCAGATCGTCCGGCGGCGGAGTATCCACGGTCGGGAAGACGACGGCGATATCGATATCACCCGCCAGCAGCAGATCCAGGCAAAGCCCGCTCTCGTCGGAGCAGAGCTCGACGGTGAGCCGCGGATGTACCGCGCGCAACCGGGCCGCCGCGGGCGCGACCACCGCGGTCGCCGTCGGCGAGCTGCCGATCCGCAGCACGCCCGCGATGCCGTCGCGATGTGCGGCCAACTCGGCCCGCGCCCGTTCCGCCTGTGCCGCAAGCAGATCCGCGTGCCGCAGCAGGGTGTGCGCGGCCGCGGTGAGCTGGACGCGGCGACCGATCTGTTCCAGCAGTCGCACGTCGAGTTCGTTGGCGAGCTGACGCAACTGCTGGGATACCGTCGACGGCGTCAGGTGCAGCGCCCGCGCCGCCGCGGTCACGGTGCCGTGCTCGCGCACCATGCGAAGGGTATGCAGCCGCGGATCAATCATTCGGTAATTCAACACGATTCGCTGCGGAATCTTTCGATGGACCCGAACGCCGGATGCGGTGAACACTGCGAATATGACCAGCGAAATCTGCACGCACTGCGGACAGCCGATCGATCGCGCCGACCGCACCATGTCCCGCCACCGCACCTCGGAGGGCACCGTCGTCTACACGCGCTGCGCCTGCGGCGGTGTGCACATCTGGCTGGAAGCGCACACCCGCAGCCTGCTCGCCGGTTGAAAAAGAATCGGCTACTTCTTCGGGAATTTGAGCTTCGACAGGTCGAAACCCTCCAGCCCCGGCGGCAATTCGTTCAATCCGGCGGGCATATCGGACAGGTCCGGCATTCCGGCGGGCAGCCCACCCATGCCGGGCAGACCGGGGAAGCCGCCGCGCACCTTCGGCGGCGTCGGGCCACGACCGCCCTTCTTACCCTTCTTGCCGCCCTTCTTGTTGTTGCGACGTCCCGCACCGGGCAGCCCCATCTGGCGGCCCATCGCCGCCATCATCTTCTTCGCGTCGAAGAAGCGATCGACGAGCTGATTCACCTCGGATACCGATACGCCCGAACCGTTCGCGATGCGCAGCCGCCGGGAGGCATTGATGATCTTGGGATTATCCCGCTCGGCGGGTGTCATACCGCGGATGATCGCCTGCACCCGATCCAGCTGCTTATCGTCGATCTGGGCGAGCGCGTCCTTCATCTGACCGGCGCCGGGCAGCATGCCGAGCAGATTGCCGATCGGACCCATCTTGCGGATCGCGAGCATCTGATCGAGGAAGTCCTCGAGGGTGAGCTCACCGCTGCCGATCTTGCGCGCGGCCTCCTCGGCCTGCTTCGCGTCGTATACCTGCTCGGCCTGTTCGATGAGGGTGAGCACATCGCCCATGCCGAGGATGCGGCTCGCCATCCGGTCCGGATGGAAGACATCGAAATCCTCCAGCTTTTCGCCGGTGGACGCGAACAGGATCGGCACGCCGGTGACCTCGCGCACGCTCAGCGCCGCACCGCCGCGAGCGTCGCCGTCGAGCTTGGTGAGCACGACGCCGGTGAAGCCGACACCGTCGCGGAACGCCTCGGCGGTGGTGACCGCGTCCTGACCGATCATGGCGTCGAGCACGAACAGGATCTCGTCCGGCTGCACGGCATCGCGAATGCCGGCGGCCTGCTGCATGAGTTCGGCGTCGATGCCGAGGCGGCCCGCGGTGTCGACGATGACGATGTCGTGCTGCTTCTGCCTGGCCTCCTCGATACCCGAGCGGGCCACGTTGATCGGGTCGGCCGCGGAGATGCCCAACGGGTTCTCGCCGCCGCCGATCGAGGTGCCGGGATGCGGCGCGTAAACGGGGACGCCCGCGCGCTCACCGACCACCTGCAGCTGCGTGACGGCGCCGGGGCGCTGCAGATCGCAGGCCACCAGGATGGGCTGATGTCCTTGGCCCTTCAGCCATTTCGCGAGTTTTCCGGCGAGGGTGGTCTTACCGGCGCCCTGCAGACCGGCGAGCATGATCACCGACGGCGGGTTCTTGGCCAGGTTCAACCTGCGGGTCTCGCCGCCGAGAATGCCGACGAGTTCCTCGTTGACGATCTTGACGACCTGCTGCGCCGGATTCAACGCCGCGGAAACCTCGGAGCCCTTGGCGCGCTCCTTGATGCGTGCGATGAACCCGCGCACCACGGGCAGCGCGACGTCGGCCTCGAGCAGGGCGAGCCGGATCTCCCGGCAGGTGGCGTCGATGTCGGCCGGTGACAGACGCCCCTTACCACGCAGATCCTTGAGGGCACCGGTAAGCCGGTCGGACAGGGATTCGAACACCGATCGCGCTCCTGATCTCGGGGGACGTCTAAAACACTGCTCTCCCAGGGTAATGGGCTAGCCCGAGTGTTCGCGCACGCGGTTCGAAGTCCAAGGCAGAAACCTTGGGAAATAAGGGGAATTCGCGAAGGCCGGTCAGTCGAGGGAGCGGCGGCGCGGTTTGACGGTCTTGCGGTAGTCGTGATTTTCCTCGGCCACCATGAATACCGCCTCGCGGGCGGTCAGGCCTAGCTCCAGGGCTAGGTCGTCGAGCATGGCCCATTCGGTGGTGGTGGGAATCCGCGAGGCGGCGACGGTGGTGGCGATTGTCATCGCGGTCACCGCCTGCTGACCGCTGAGGGTCCGCCCGGGCAGCCAGGAGACGACCCAGCGGTCTCCGCCGACACACCGCGCCATGTGCGTCGTCTCGTCGCTGGTCATCATCGATGCCGAAACCACCTCAATTGCCACCGACCTGCTCCCCTCACGCTTGCGATAGCCGGACGCTCTGATATTAAGGCGCGCGGAGCCCCGCGTATACGAGTTCCAGCAAATCGCGTGCAACAGGTTGGCTAATCGGTGGTCGGGGTCGGCTCCGGTTTCTTCGGCGCGGGCCGGGGAACCACGTCCAGAATGGCCTTTTCGATGGTTTCGCGCCGTTCCGGCCCGTCGTCGGCGCCGAGCTCGAGACAGAACACGTCGACCACCGCGGCGCCCATGGTGACGACCCTGGCCCACCGCACATCGGCGCCGGCCGCGGCGAGCGCAGCGGCGAGTCGGCTCAGCAACCCGATCCGGTCCTCGGCGCGCAGTTCCAGGATCACCTGGCCGGGCAATGAACTGTCCGACCAGATCACCCGCGGTTGGGCCTGCGCGAACGGGCTCGGTTTGGCGCCGACCGAGTCACGTTCTCGCTTGGCCAGCAAAGCGGGCAGGTCCAGGTCGCCCGCGATCGCGCGGATCAGCTCCTGCCGCAGCAAACCCGGATCCGGCGGATCGCCGAACTTCGGTGAGACGACGAAGGTGTTGATCGCCGAATCCCCCTCGCTGCCGAGCGCCGCGGACAGCACGCGCAGCGAGTGCAGCGCCAGGACACCGGCCGCCTCGGAGAGCAGTCCCGGCGTATCCGGCGCGATGACGGTGACCTCGTGCGTGTGTTTGCCCGCGCCCGGCCGCAATTCGACGTGCACGCCGCCCCACTTCGCCTTGGCGACCAGTTCCGGATCGATTTCGGCCGGGGTCGGGAGCCGGTCGCCCGCCATCACCAGGCGGCAGCGGCGGACGAGTTCGCCGATCAGCGAGGCCTTCCAGTCGCCCCAGACGCCGGGGCCGGTGGCCAGCGAATCCGCCTCGGCGAGGGTGTGCAGCAGATCGAGCAGTTGCGCGTCGCCGCCGAGCGCATCGACGACGAACTGGATGGTCTCCGGATCGGCCAGGTCGCGCCGGGTCGCGGTATCGGGCAGCAGCAGATGGTGCCGGACGATAGCGCTCAGCGTCCGCACATCGGACGGCCACAGGCCGAGGCGGCGGCCGACCTGGGTGGCCAGTTCCGCGCCGACGACGCTGTGATCGCCCGCCCGTCCCTTGCCGATGTCGTGCAGCAGCGCACCGAGCAGCAGCAGGTCCGGCCGGGCGACGCGGGTGCTCAGCGCGCTGGCGTAGGCGACCGTCTCCATCAGGTGTCGGTCCACGGTCCAGGTGTGCATGGCATCCCGCGGCGGCAGGTCGCGCACCGCGCCCCACTCCGGAAACAGCCTGCCCCACAAGCCCGTTCGGTCCAGCGCCTCGACGGCATCGATGACGCCGCGGCCCGCGCCGAGCAGCACGAGCAGATCGTTGACCGCCTCCTTGGGCCACGGTTCGCGCAGTTCGGGCGCGTCCTCGGAGAGCCGGTTCAGCGTGGTCGCCGACATCGGCAGTCCGGTCTGCGCCGAGGCCGCGGCCACCCGCAGCACCAGACCGGGATCCCGTTGCGGCCGTGCGTCCCTGGCCAGCACCACCTCACCCGCGTGCTCGACGACACCCTCGTCGAGCGGGCGGCGCACCGGCATGCGGCGCAACCGCGCCAGCCCGCGCCGCGGCAGCGCGTTGGCGGCGGTGCGCAGGCCGACATCCACCGAATAGCTGACGGTCCGCGCGGAATCACTGAGGGTGCGGGCGAGGTCGAAGCGGTCACCGATGCGCAGCGCGCCGCCGATTTCGTCGGCATCCTGTGCCCGCAGCTGATCTCGGGCGCGTCCGGCGACCCGATGTAACTCCGTGCGAACATCCAGCAAACGTCGTTGGGCCTGTTTGAGACCGCCTCCCGGCACGTCCGGACCGAGTCCCGGCATGGCGTCGGTCAGCTGTGCGATAGCCAGCGCGTCGAGCAATTGGATATCGCGCAATCCGCCGCGGCCATTCTTCAGATCCGGTTCGGCCCGGTGCGCGATCTCCCCGCTGCGCTGCCAGCGCGCCTGTGCCTGGGCGACCAAAGCGTCGAAGCGCGAACGGATTCCGGTGCGCCACTCCCGGCGCACCCCGCCGATCAGCAGATTGCTGAGTTCCTCGTCGCCGACGATATGCCGGGCCTCCAGCATGCCGAGCGCGGCGGTCAGATCGTCGGCGGCGACCCGAACGGCCTGCGCCACGGTGCGCACGCTGTGGTCGAGTTTGATATGTGCGTCCCAGAGCGGATACCAGAGCCGGTCGGCCACCTCCGCGACCCGCTTCGGATCGACGTCGTCGTGCAGCAGCACCAGATCCAGATCGGAATACGGCAGCATCTCCCGCCGCCCCAACCCGCCGACCGCCACCACCGCCAGACCGCTGTCGCGGGCGATGCCGAGCTCGGCGCCCTTGCCGGTGAGCCACAGTTCGTAGAGGTCGACCAGCGCCTGCCGCAGTGATTCGGCGTCGAGGCGCGGATTCCTCGGATGGCCCCCGTCGAGTAGTTGGTCACGCGCCCGAACCAGATCCGCCGCACCACCGGACACTTCGTACTGCTCACTAGCCACTGCCCACCACCCCAATCGATGCTGGCGGCCCCGTCCCGACCGGTGCTCCGGTGGGAGCGGGGCCGCCGCTCAGCCTCGTCATGCTGTTTTCGCGCCGCTCACGGACCCTGGGTGGTCACGCTGCGCCACCTCCTTCGGGCCCGACGCGCACGTCACGGTTACAGCGCGTCGGTACCACGTTCGCCGGTCCGCACCCGGATGATCGACTCGACCGGGGTGACCCAGACCTTGCCGTCACCGATCTTGCCCGTCCGAGCCGCCTCGACGATGACCTCGACGACCTTGTCGACCGACGCATCGTCCACGACGACCTCGACCCGGACCTTCGGGACGAAATCGACCGAGTACTCCGCGCCGCGGTACACCTCGGTGTGACCCTTCTGGCGACCGTAGCCCTGTACCTCGCTGACGGTCATGCCCAGCACGCCCGCCTGCTCCAGACCGGTCTTCACGTCCTCCAGAGTGAACGGTTTGACGATTGCGGTGATCAGTTTCATTGCGGTCATGCCTCCTTGACGGCCGTACGTGCCGTGCTACCCACAGCAGCAAAATCGTATGCCGTTTCCGCGTGCTCGGATTCGTCCAAGCCGAGCGATTCGGCCTCGTCGCTGGCGCGCAACCCGATCGTGAACTTGACGATGTAGGCGATGATCAGCGCCGCGACGAACGAGAAGGCAAGCACCACAAGGGCGCCCACCGCCTGCCGCCATAGCTGATCGATACCACCACCGTAGAACAGGCCCTTGGTGTTCGCGTACAGACCCGAAGTGGCGGCGGGCGATTCGGGCGCCAGGAACAGCCCGACCATAAGGGTGCCGACGATGCCGCCGACCAGGTGGACACCGACCACGTCGAGCGAATCGTCGAAGCCCAGTTTGAACTTCAGGCCGACCGCGAGCGCGCAGGCGATGCCTGCGACCGCGCCGATCGCGAGCGCGCCGAGCACGTTCACCGAGGAACACGACGGGGTGATCGCGACCAGACCGGCGACGATGCCCGAGGCGGCGCCCAGCGAGGTGGCGTGACCGTCGCGCAGCCGCTCCACCAGCAGCCAGCCGAGCATGGCCGCGCAGGTCGCGATGGTGGTGGTGATGAACGTGCTGCCCGCCGCGCCGTTGGAGCTCACCGCGGAACCGGCGTTGAAGCCGTACCAGCCGAACCACAGCAGGCCGGCGCCGAGCATCACGAACGGCAGGTTGTGCGGACGGAACGCGGTCTTCGGCCAGCCCCTGCGCTTACCGAGCACCAGCACCAGTGCCAGACCCGCCGCACCGGCGTTGATGTGCACCGCCGTGCCGCCCGCGAAGTCGATCGCCTTGAGATGGTTGGCGATCCAGCCGCCCGCGTGCACCAGGTTGCCGTCCGGATCCTTGACGTCGAAGTCGAAGACCCAGTGCGCCACCGGGAAATAGACGACCGTCGCCCAGATGCCCGCGAACAACATCCATGCGCCGAACTTGAGCCGGTCGGCAACCGCACCCGAGATGAGGGCAACCGTGATGATCGCGAACATCAATTGGAACGCGACGAATACGGTCATCGGAATCGTGCCCGCCAGCGGAATATGCACCTCCGGAGTGGTGATATTGCCTGCGGCGTCTTTCACCGCGTCCGCCGAATTGCCGCCGATCAGACCCTTGAGCCCGAAGAACTGCGCCGGATCGCCGATAACACCGAATTTGTTGTCGCCGAACGCCATCGAGTATCCGTACAGCGACCACAGCACGCCGATGAGACCCATGGCGCCGATGCTCATCATGATCATGTTCAGCACGTTCTTGGAACGCACCATCCCGCCATAGAAAAACGCCAGGCCAGGCGTCATCAACAGCACGAGTGCCGAACTCGCCAGCATCCATGCGGTGTCACCGGTATTCGGTGCTCCGGTCAAGGGAAAAGCCACCTTGAAATCCTCCTCATCTCGGGCCCGGCCGATAACGGCAAACGGACCTGCCCAGAAGGTTCCTCATTCGGTGTTTCATCCGTGAGTTTGCGGTGTTTCGCATATGTGAACGCATGGTGCGGTTATGTTGCTACCACGTTTCCGTGTCCGATTTGCCGCGCTCAGCGCGGCGTGTCCGCGGCCCCGGCGAGTCTCGCGGCGGAAACCGGAGCGGGAGCCGATCTCGGCTCGCCGACCGTCAACCCAGCAGTGCGTCCACGAAAGCCGCCGGTTCGAACGGGGCCAGGTCGTCGGCGCCCTCGCCGAGACCGACCAGCTTCACCGGGACGCCGAGTTCGTGCTGCACCTGGAAGACGATGCCGCCCTTGGCCGTTCCGTCCAGTTTGGTCAGCACCACGCCGGTGATGTCGACCACCTCGGCGAACACCCGCGCCTGCATCAGGCCGTTCTGTCCGACGGTGGCGTCGAGCACCAGCAGCACCTCGTCGACGGCGGCCTTCTTCTCCACCACCCGCTTGACCTTGCCCAGCTCATCCATCAGACCGGTCTTGGTGTGCAGGCGGCCCGCGGTATCGATCAGCACCGCGTCGACGCCGCGCTCGATACCCGCGGCCACCGCGTCGAAGGCGACAGCCGCCGGATCGGCGCCCTCGCGGCCGCGCACGGTATCCGCGCCGACCCGCTCGCCCCAGGTCTGCAGTTGATCCGCGGCGGCGGCGCGGAAGGTGTCGGCCGCGCCGAGCAGCACCCGGCGGCCGTCGGCGACCAGCACCCGCGCCAATTTGCCGGTGGTGGTGGTCTTTCCGGTGCCGTTCACGCCGACCACCAGCAGGATCGACGGATGGTCCGCATGCGGCAGCGCGCGCACCGCGCGATCCAGTTCCGGGCGCAGCGCATCGATCAGCACCTCGCGCAGCACCTCGCGGGCCTGTTCGGCGGTGCGCACGCTGCGGCCGGCCATCTCCTCGCGCAAACGGTCGACGACGGCGGCCGTGCTGGCGGTGCCGAGGTCGGCGAGCACCAGCGTGTCCTCGACCTCCTCCCACGATTCCTCGTCCAGGTCGCCGCCGCCGAGCAGACCGAGCAGCGACTTGCCGACGGCGTTCTGCGAACGGGACAGCCTGCCGCGTAGGCGTTCCAGGCGGCCGGTGGTCGGTTCGATGGTGTCGAGCGGCGGGGCGGTGGCCGCGGCGGCGGCATCGGACGGGGCGACTACCTCGGGTTCGGCAACAGGCGCGGATTCCGCGGCTGTCGGTGCCGATTCCGGGGTGGCCGTGCCGGATTCGGCGGCTGCACCGGAGCCACGGGTCGTCGTGCCGGAGCCTGCGGTCGCGCCGCCGGACCCGGTCGCCGGTTCGGCGGTCGTCGTGCCGGACTCGGTCGCGGCGTCGGGTTCGGCGGTCGTCGCACCGGACCCGTCCGCGGCCTGAGATTCGGCGGTCGTCGCACCGGATTCAGTGGCGCTTCGGGATTCGGCGGCTGTTGTGCCGGACCCGGTCGCACCCCGAGGCTCGGCCGTCGCGGTGCCGGATTCGGTCGCGGCATCGCCATCGGCCGCCGCATCGGGTTGCCCGGTCGGCGCGGCGGATTCCCTCGCGGCCTCGGTGGATTCGACATCCTCCGTGGGCAACTGAACATTGGTGATGCCGCGCCGCGGTGCGTCCCGCGGTATCGCCGCGTCATCGCCGACGTGCGGCTGGCCCTCGGTATCGGTCCGCTCGATCGGGGCGGGTTCCGGTTTGGTCGCGGTCCCGCCCTGGCTGAAGGTGAATCCACCCGACGCCGTGTAACCGCCCGACTTGTCGGTCAGCTCTTTCCGCTCGTCGGACGGCGTCAGCGAGACACGCCTGCTCCGGTACCGGACGAAACCGGCGACCAGGGCCACCAACAACACGGCGGCGACGGCGGCGATCAGGATCCACACTTCGGCACTCACGCGCCCCATCCTTGCAGAACCGCCTCGGTCGTCGGCGGACCACATCGCCCGGTGAGCTGCGTCACCACCGCCGACGGACCGGTCGATGGCCACTGATGGGCAGGTCCCGCCGGATGACGGGCCGGCAAATTAGTCGGACACACGAGGGGTGAGATTTCTTGTCCTGCGGAACTTCTCGCGACGGGCCAATAGGATCGGCGAGGTGACCGATCGAAACGTGCTTGGGGGGCCGCTGGAAGAGTGCGGCACCGATCCACTCACCGGCTTCTACCGGGACGGCTGCTGCAGCACCGGGCCGGAGGATCTGGGTAGCCACACCGTGTGCACCGTCGTCACGGCCGAGTTCCTGGAACACCAGGCATCCATCGGCAACGATCTGAGTACGCCGCGCCCGGAGAACAACTTTCCGGGCCTGCAGCCCGGAGACCGGTGGTGTGTGGTGGCCGTGCGTTGGTTGCACGCGCACGAGGACGGTGTCGCCGCACCCGTCGTGCTGGCGGCGACCCATGAAAACGCGCTGGAAGTGATCTCCATGGATATCTTGCGCAAATACGCCGTCGACGTGCCCGACGACGTCAGCGACCTGCTGTAGCGCCTCGTCCACGAACGACGGTAACCGTCGAGGCGGTCGGCGGTCGGCGGGTGATCCAGGAGGTGGGCACGCGCCGAGCGCCGAGCGCCGCGGTGGCCCGGTCGATGTCGGCGCCCGGTACGGCTCGGCGGCGAGTACCGCGGCGGCCCAACCGAAGTCGTCAGCCCGCCGCCCGCCCGCGATCGGCGGCACGCCTGCGATGCGCCTTCTGTCGGCACGCCGACGAACAGTAGCGCGGCGGGCGACCGGTACCGGCGGGTCGCATTGCGGTGCCGCAGATCGGGCAGTGCCTAGTTTGTTCCATTTCGTTACGCGCGCCAATTTCGTTATGGCGCTTGGCCTGCGCACCGACTTTCGTAACGGCCGTCGGCGCCCGTAGCGAGTCGAGCACCAGGCCCGCACCGCGCGACAGTCGGCCGTCGTATCGTCGATGTCGTTGGATGGCAACACATCCGGTGAATATCTCGGTAATGTCGGCGACGGTGATATCGGCGCGCACGCTGCCCTGCAGCTGCGCGGCCCGCAGCAGGGCGCCGAGCGCCTGATGGAATCGCGCGCCGATCAGCGCATTCGGCCAGCCGTCATCGGATTGCACGAGATCGCACAGCGCCTGCACGCGCGGCGCGGATACCACGAGTTCGGTACAGACCGCGAAGAACGTCGCGCCGGGATCCGATGCTTCGAGCCCGGCGGCGATCAGCTCCGTCATCCGATCGATGCGCTCCTGCATCACCGCCTGTAACAGCGCGGATTTCGTTGGGAAGTGCCGGTATACGGTGCCTGCGCCGACACCGGCCGACCGTGCGATCTCGACCAGCGTGACCGAAGTGCCCTTCTCGGCAAAGGCACGCCGGGCGGCGGCGAGCACCAGTGCGCGGTTGCGCCGGGAGTCGGCGCGCTCGAGGGTCAGTGGAGCGGACATTCGTTACGGCCTTCCGGATAGCGCCTGGTCTGCGGGTGTGGCCACCCATATGGTTCGAATACGGGTTGTTCGACCCGATTCTATCGAAACAGACAGGTGAACATGTCCACTCAGCAGTCCCCCATTCTGATCACCGGAGCCACTGGCAAGCAGGGCAATGCCACTGCGCGCAAACTCCGCGCCGACGGTGTGCCGGTGCGCGCCCTGGTGCGCGACCCCGATGCGCCATCGGCACGCGAATTGGCCGGGCTCGGCGCGGAATTGGTGGTCGGCGATTTCGACGCACCGGATACCTTGACACCGGCGGTCGCCGGCACCCGCGCCGTATTCCTCGTTCCCCCCGCCGCTTTCGGACCGAGCGGCTGGGATTCCGAACTGGAGGCCGCGCGCGGCATCGCCATGGTCGACGCCGCGGTCCGGGCCGGCGTCGAGCAGATCGTGTTCACCGGCATCGCGCAACTGCGCGACGACTCATGGGGCACGTACGGCAAAGACAAAATCGAAAACGCCGTCGCGGCAAGCGGTCTACGCTACACGCTGCTGCGGCCGGTGCGCTTCATGGAGAATTACCTCAATGCTGCGACACTCACCCTCGACGGCATCCGGGCAGACGGGGTGCATCGCCACCTCTTCCCCGCCGACCAGCCGCTGCAGATGATCGCGGTGGCCGATATCGCCGAATTGGCCGCGCTGATCTTCGCGGACCCGGCGCGATTCCACGGCCGCACACTCGAATTGGCGGGCGACGCACCGACACCGGTGGCCGCGGCCGAACTGATCACCGCGGCCACCGGACACAAGATCACCTATCAGGAAATCACCGCCGCCGAAGCGGACGCAATCGGTAAGCAGATCGGCAATACCTGGCGGCTGACCCACGAACACGGCGGCTGGCAGGCGGACATCCAAGCGCTTCGGGAAATCCTGCCCGGTCTCCAATCCCTCGAATCCTGGCTCGCCGCAACGGGAACCGCTCGGATCAAGGCGTTGTTGGACGAACAGCGTCCGGCCGCTGGCTGATCGCGGCACGCACATCGAATTATGTTCGGCCGCAAGTGGATCGGCGCGGAGGTCAGCTGGCCGCGCCGACCAGATTCTCCCCGCGCAACCGCTGCGAGATCACCTGGGTGATGCCGTCGCCGCGCATGCTCACGCCGTACAGCGCGTCGGCGATCTCCATGGTCGGCTTCTGGTGGGTGATGACGATCAGCTGGCTCTTCTCGCGCAGCTGCTCGAACAGGCCGATGAGCCTGCGCAGGTTGGTGTCGTCCAGCGCGGCCTCGACCTCGTCCATCACGTAGAACGGCGAGGGACGGGCACGGAAGATGGCGACCAGCAATGCGACGGCGGTGAGCGATTTTTCACCGCCGGACAGCAGCGAGAGCCGCTTCACCTTCTTGCCCGGCGGGCGGGCCTCCACCTCGATGCCGGTGGTCAGCATGTCGGACGGGTCGGTGAGCAGCAGCCGCCCCTCGCCGCCGGGGAACAGTTTCGCGAACACCTCGACGAATTCGCGTTCCACATCGGCGTAGGCCTCGGTGAAGACCTGCAGGATCCGCGCATCCACCTCGGCGACCACCTCGAGCAGGTCTTTCCTGGCGTTCTTCACATCCTCCAGTTGGGTGGCCAGGAAGTTGTAGCGCTCCTCGAGCGCCGCGAACTCTTCCAGCGCAAGGGGATTCACCTTGCCGAGGGTGCCGAGATCCTTTTCGGCGCGTTTGGCGCGGCGCTCCTGGGTGGCCCGGTCGTACGGCTGCGGCTGCGGCGGGGACACCTGGTCGCCGCGGTCCTTGGCCTCCTCGTACTCCCGCCATTCCAGATCGGACGGCGGCAGCGGGACATCCGGACCGTATTCGGCGATCAGGTCGGCCAGCGCGATGCCGAACTGTTCGGCGATGGTCTGCTCCAACTGCTCGATCCGCAAGGCGGCCTGGGCCTTTGCCACCTCGTCGCGGTGCACGGCATCGGTGAGTTGGGTGAGCTGAGCGCTCAGCGCGCGCACCCGCTCCTTCACCTGGTCGACCTGGGCGGCGCATTCGGTGCGGCGGCGCACCAGGTCGTCGCGGCGCGTCGCGGCCTGTGCCACAACCGTTTCCAGTTCGGCCGCCACCCTGGCGCCGGATTCCGCGACGGCCGCCGCCACCTCGGCGGCCCTGCGGCGGGCGGCCTGCGCGCGTTCGGCACGGGCTCGCGTCTCGCGTTCGGCCCTGGCCGCCCGGCGCAGCGAATCGGCTTTGCCGCGAACCGATTCCGCGCGCTCCTCGGCGGTGCGCACGGCCAGCCGCGCCTCCACCTCCATGGATCGGGCCTCGGCGAGCGCGGCCGCGGCCTCCTCGCGCTCCTGGCCGGCGGATTCGGTTGCGGCGCCGTCGTCGTCGGAGTCGCCCCGTTCGAGTTCGGCGTTGCGCAAACGGTCTTCGAGGTCGGCGAGTTCGGCGAGCGTTTCCTCGCGACCCGCCTCGGCCTCCAGCCGCTGGGTGACCAGCCGGTCGCCTTCGGCCTGCGCGGCGCGCGCCGCATGGCCGAGCCTGCCGAGCCGGTCGTAGATGCCGATCATGGCCTGATCCGATTCGTGCAGCGCCAGCAGGGCCTGGTCGACGGCCTCCTTTCGGTCGGCCTGCTCGGCGAGCGCACCGGCGAGCGCAGCCTCCAGTTCCTCGGCGCGGCGCTGGGACGCGACGAGATCGGCCTTCGCGGCATCGATATCGGCCTGGATCTCCAGCTGACTCGGCGCGCGATCGGATCCGCCGAGCAGCCAGCCGTTACCGGTCAGGTCACCATCGCGGGTGACCACCCGCAGGTGCGGTCGCCCGGCGACGAGTTCGCTTGCCGTGGAAAGATTTTCGGCAACCACGAGTCCGGCGGTCAAGGCGGCTATGGCCGGACGCACCTGTTCGGAACAGTCGACGACATCGGCCAGCCAGCGGGCGCCGTCGGGCAGCGGCGCATTATCGGCCGCCGCCACCGGGCCACCGCCGAAAACCAGTGCGGCACGGCCGCCGTCGGCCTCCTTCAGCGCGCGCACGGCCGCATGCGCGGTGCTGCCGGTGTCGGCGGTGACCGCATCGGCGAGCGGACCGAGCGCGGCGGCCACCGCGGCCTCGTATCCGCCGTGCACCCGCAGCAGCCCGGACAGCGGGCCGAGCAGGCCCTGCGCCCGGTTCTCCACCAGCCAGGCCGCGCCGTCGCGACGCGCCAAACCCATGCCGAGCGCCTCGATGCGCGCGGTCAACGAGGCGACCCGCTTACCGGCATCGCGATCCTGGTCACGCAGTTCGGCGACGCGCTCGTCGGCCAATTCGAGGGCCTGCACCGCATGTTCGTGCTGGGCGTCGAGGCCGTCCTCGCCCGCCTCCAACTCACCGAGTTCGGTTTGGACCGCGTCGAATTCGGCCTGCGCGGCCTCGTGGCGCTGCCTGGATTCGGCGAGCGCCGCGGACAACCTGGCGATCTCACCGTCCACCGACTGTGCCCTGATGCGCAGCGTGTCGACCTGCCCGGCCAACCGGGCCGCCCCCTCGCGGCGGTCGGCGATCGCCCGGACCGCCGCCAGATGCGCCTGTTCCGCGGCCTTGGCGGCGTGTTCGCGTTCGGCGAGCGCGTCGCGGGCGGCCTCCAGCGTCTCCGTCGCGATCTCGACGGCCTCGCGGAGCTCGGCCTCCTCGGCCTCCACCCGATCGGCCTCGGCCTCCAACTGCTCCGGATCGCGGCCGGTGCCGACCGGGGTTTCGGTGTCGAGATGCCTGGCCCGGTCCTCGGCGATGCGGATGGTCGCATTGACCCGTTCGGCCAGCGCGGACAGCTGGAACCAGATCTGCGCGGCCGCCTCCGCGCTCGGGGTCAGCTTGCCGAGCTGGAATTCCTGTTGCGCGAGTGCGGCATTGGCGGCATCGAGTTCGGCCTGCACGGTGACCTGCTGCTCGCGCGCGTACGCCTCCTTGCTCTGCTGACTCTCCAACTCGCCGCGCCTGGTCACCAGGTCGTCGGCGGCCAGGCGCAGGCGCGCGTCGCGCAGATCCGCCTGCACCGTCGCGGCGCGGCGCGCCACCTCGGCCTGCCTGCCGAGCGGTTTGAGCTGGCGGCGCAGTTCGGTGGTGAGGTCGGTGAGGCGGGCCAGGTTCGCCTGCATCGCCTCAAGTTTGCGGACCGCCTTCTCCTTGCGTTTGCGGTGTTTGAGCACACCGGCGGCCTCCTCGACGAAGGCCCTGCGGTCCTCGGGACGCGACTCCAGGATGGCGGAGAGCTGGCCCTGCCCGACGATGACGTGCATTTCCCGGCCGATACCCGAATCGCTGAGCAGTTCCTGCACGTCCATCAGGCGGCAGGAGCTGCCGTTGATCTCGTATTCGCCCGCGCCGTCGCGGAACATCCGGCGGGTGATCGACACCTCGGCGTAGTCGATGGGCAGCGCGCCATCGGAATTGTCGATGGTCAGCGTCACCTCCGCGCGCCCGAGCGGGGCGCGGCCCGAGGTGCCCGCGAAGATCACGTCCTGCATCTTGCCGCCGCGCAACGCCTTCGCGCCCTGCTCACCCATCACCCAGGTGAGCGCGTCGACGACGTTCGACTTTCCCGAACCGTTCGGCCCGACCACACAGGTGATGCCCGGTTCGAAGCGCAGCGTCGTCGCGGACGCGAAGGATTTGAAACCCTTCAGCGTCAGGCTCTTCAGGTGCAAATTCGACGACCTTTCCGTATGCGGACGATCCGCCATGGTATCCGTCGCTACCCGGCTTACCCCGGACCAGGCTATCGAGTCATCGCCGAAACTCCGGTATTTCGGTGTGCCTCGGATTTGCTCACCATACTGCGCGGCGCCGCGCGATTCCCCTCGCCCTGCCATCGGGCGATCGCTGCGCATACGATCCATGCGACCTCACCAGCCGAGTGTTTGTTCGGGAGCGCAGCGCATGCCAGTTCCGGTGCTCGAGACCAGCACGGTGCTGCGTCTTGTCCGGATCGGCTCGCTGGTGGCGGGCAGCCTGATCTTCCTATGGGGGTGTGAGGTCAGCAGACGGCCGATGCTGACGGATGTGTGGACCGAGCTGGTGCTCTCGGCGCTGCTCGGGCTCACCGCGCTGGTCGTCGCCTGGTTCGAGGTGGCCCGGCGCGGACGCCGCCCGCCGCCATCGGAATGCCGGTTCGAGGTCGACGGTTTCGCGGTGCGGGTGCGCATCGTGGCATCGGGTGAGCTGGTGTTCCGCGGCCGCGAATTCGTCGACAGCCGACCGGAATACGAGTGGGCGTGGACCTTCCACCCCGATACCTTCCCGGCCATTCGCGCCGCGCTCGACGGCAAGGGACATCTGCTCGCGATCCTGGATCGCACAGTGCCGCAACTGGATCCGGAGATCCGGCAGGATCCTGGGGCGTGGCTGTACGAACAGGGCATTCCGGCGGCGTTCCGGGAGCGCGGCGTCAGCCCCACCAGGATCACCGCGGACCTACCGATCGTCGAACCCGCCGCGCGACCACCCACGCGACCCCGCGCCGATCGTCGGCCACCGGCCCGTGAACAGTACGGGACGCACAGAGCCCGCGGTTATGCGCGATACGAGGCCGATTCCTATGGCGCCGAGGGAGATTCGGATCGTCGGCGCCGGGGCCGCTACCGGCTCGATTATTGATGCCGTCGCGGTCGGCTCACCGCTGCGGGCGACCGGAACAACGTCCGGCCTCGAATCCGGCGAGCATCCGGAATACCAGCACGGCACCCCACGGCCCGATCACCCACATCGGCCAGAAGTAGGTGAGCGAGCCGACGCCGAGCGAAATCGCACCCCAGATGACCAGCACGAGCACGCTGACCCCGAGCCAGCTGCCGCCCTCGATGCGCTGCCAGATCGGTACGCGCGAATTACGCTGCGCCACCGAATCTTTCAGCCGAGGCAGATCCGAAAGCACCACCGACAACTCCTCGCGCGTCGCGGTCGCATACACCCGCGCCACCCGCTGATCGTATTCGGCGAGGTCGATCCGCCCGTCCGCCATATGCCGCCCGAGCAACCGCACCACCCGCTCCCGCTCGGCATCCGAGGCGCGAGTCCCGGTCGAGAGTTCCATCCCAGCTCCAACCCTCCATAGTGGAATATAACCAGCGTGAACCGTCCAAAGTGGAATGTCAAGTCCGTCGCCGACCGAGAACTACGTGATGACGACGTAGGACCCGCAACCCGATCGCGCTCGAGCTCGGCTCGGCATATGACTGATAACCTCGAACGAGACACTCGATCGGGGGGGTAACGATGGCCGACGTGCCTATGAGCGAGCTTTCGGTCACCTCTGCCGCCCTACTCGGCTTCGCCGGAGATTTGAGAAATACCGGCGAAAGCCTACTGCGCAACACGTCGAGGATATCGTCGATGTTGTCACTTCCAGGTGACGCCTCCGGCCTCCTGGAGACTTTGACCTCCTCATTCCAAAATTTCCGGGATCGAGTATCAGCACTCGGTAGGCAGAGTCACGATCAGGTCCTGACTTTCGGTAGCAATCTCGAAACTACCGTCCAAAGGTTCCAGCAACAGGACACCGCCTGGGCCAGGGCCATGACCACCGCCACGTCCTCGCTTTCGTTGCCACCACTGGACCAGACCGCAACGGACAAAATCCGATTCAGTGGGATGCAATTTTTTGATCCCGTGGATATCCAGACGGAGAACCTCAGCGTCAAGGCCGTCGTCACCGGCGCTCACGACATCATCTCCATATTCGATGAGCGATTGAGCCAATCGATCGGGATAAAACCAGCAGAATACTATCTCAGCCCTTTGGCTTGCGACTGGGAGCATATCCGGACCATCGGCAAGCGAATCCGGCAGCTCGGAACCAACGATTCCGTCACCGCATGGAACCTGAACAGTGGCTCGCGGTGGCTGAGCTCGAAATGGTCGGGCAAGGCCGCCGACTCCTACGCGACCACCATCAGCACCCTCGAGACTACGATTTCGCAGCGCAGTGCCGATATGGAAACCATCTCGAATACGCTGGAAAAGGGAGGCGAATGCCTGGAACGGCTGGTTTACAACCAGGCCGCGGGCGTGTCCACCGGGCTCATGGAACCGCTGAAATTGCTGGGATTTTCGCTCCCGGTCGGGGTCTGGGCCCAAGTGGCGGATCGTCCGATGAACGATGCGGTCAAGAACCAGATCACCTCGGCGATCAACACCGTGCGAACCATGGCCGACACCAGGAACACAGAGATAAAACATTTGCTGGAACGGATTCAACAGGTCTTGGCCTACGAGCCGGGAACTCGGGTCCCCGAGCCGACCGACGATCTTTTCAACCTCCCCAGCAAGATCGTGGCAGATTTGGGGACCCTTCGGTACGGATACAAGAACAACGTATGGTGGGAACACAGCCTTGCATCCACCCTCTGAACCTCCGATTCCCGACAATGTCGTGGCATACGGTTCCGCCGATGGGATCGTAGACAAAGCCGAGGCGGCCGCGAACTGGTCGGAGGCCGGATACGTAGCCGCCTACTTCGATATGAAAGGTTTCGACTTCGCCTCGGAACTATTCGACTTCTACATCGGGAACAACGGTCCCGATGCCCGATACACGATGACTGCCGACCAAGTCCGAAAGGTATTGAAAACCGGCGACGTCAGAGACAAGGCCAGAGTCGGCCTCGACCGCATCAAGGACATAGTGAAGGCCGATCCTCGAATTGGTTCCAGAGAAGTAACAACCGACTGGATCCTGACCTATCCGACCGACGACTCGGATATCGCGAACGCTTTGGGACACTTTTCGATCGCGGTTGGCAGCGATGTCAAGGTCGAACAAAAAGATGGCGATAGCAGATTACTGGCCCACATCGATTGCGTGGTATACATCTATGATTACTATAATTTCGACCAAGCCCGCCAATTCGACACCGACCTCATATACAGCCTGAAAACCAATATCGACGCCGATATGAGGCAGTTGGAAGCGGCCGGGTGGGCCCGCAGCTTCCGTGTCAGCGGCAATACGAGAAATATCGTGCCTATGTCCTGGGAAGGGTACCTGTGAGACGCGCTCTCGCACTTCTGCTACCGGCCGCTTTCCTGCTCATCGGATGCAAGGCCGAATTCGGTGAGAAGTCCGCTCCGGACGAGCTGGCCAAATGCGCGAATATCCACTTCGCTGCCGCACCGCATGTTGCCGCGCAGCACTTCGCCGCCGACTTCGGGGCGGGTCGAACAGTGTCCGCCATCGTCGACGTCCCGCAGGACCAGGTGGCGCCCTTCCAGCAGCTCTCCGCGTTGGGTCGATTCACTCCCGGTGTGCCGCCTGAGTGGCGGTCGGAGCACTGGATGGACTCGGCCGTGGCAGACGCTCTGAAGGCCGATACCGGAAATATCCAATTCAACGACTACCATCCCCCCTTCCCGGCTCGATGGATCGTCATCCACGACAGCGGAAACGACCAACGGCGGATCTTCATCAAGGCGTACTGCGAAGGCGACGCCTGATATGCGACCGAGTTGAACTCGGCTACTCCGTGATGATGCGGTGCGGGATGAAGGCGGAGCCGTCGTCGGTGATCGGGCCCGCGGATTCGCGGATGCCCATGCCCGCGGCCGAGTCGCCGACGATCCAGGCGCCGATGACCGGGCGCATATCGTCGAAAAGCGGTAGGGGGTCCAGGAGTTGGTAGATGTAGCCCTCTTCGCCGTAGACGCCGCCGGTGGCGGTTTCCAGACCGGCGCCGACGATGGTCATATTCGCGCCCTCGCGGCCCAGCTTCGGCTTGCGAATGTATTCGGTGAGCTCGTGCGGCGCATCGATGTAGGCGGGCAACAGATTCGGATGGCCGGGATACATCTCCCACAGCACCGCGAGGATGGATTTGTTGCTCAGCAACGTCTTCCACAGCGGTTCGATCCACATGGTCTGCGGCAGACTCGACACCACCCGCTTGCCGAAGTCGTCGTCCAGCGCCCACTCCCACGGATAGAGCTTGAAGATCGCCTCGATCGGCGCCTCGGCCAAATCGACGAAACGCTCGAGCTCCGAATCGAATCCGACCTCCTCGATGGGTAGCGCGACGGTATCGAAACCCGCCTCGGCGGCGGTCTCCTGCATATAGGCGGTGGTCACATTGTCCTCACCGCTGGAATCCGCGCCCGACCAGCTGAAGTGCAGCTGGGCGCCGGGCAGGATGTCGCGCAACACCTTCCAGCGATCGACCAACTGCTCGTGCAGCGAATTCCATTGGTCCCCACCGGGATAGGAGTCGGTGAGCCAATGCCACTGCACGATCGCCGCCTCCAGTAGCGAGGTGGGCGTATCGGCGTTGTACTCCAACAGTTTCGGCGGCCGCCGCCCGTCGTAGCGCAGATCGAAGCGGCCGTACACGTGCGGGTCCCGGCGTCGCCACGATTCGGCGATCGGTTCCCAACTCCATTCGGGCAGACCGAAATCCCTATACCGCTCGGTCAGGATGATCTGGTCCACCGCGTCCAGGCACATCGAATGCAGCAATTCGACCTGGGATTCGAGGGCGAGTATCTCGTCCATATCGAATTCGTAGTGCACCGATTCGTCCCAGTACGGCCTCGGACGACCGGCGGCGTCCCTGGCGGGCACACCGTAGACCAGGCCCTGGCTCTGAATGGTCTGCTGCCATCCGCGCCGGGGCGCCCCGCGCACGCGTCGCACTACGAGCCACCGCCGCTCTTGCTGCCGAGCCCGCCGCGCTGAATTGTGGTGCCGCTCTTGGTGGTGATGTGCGCGTTGCTCGGGCGGTCGAACGTCCCGCCGGTCGGCGGCTTGCCAACGGTGCCGGTGCCGCCGTAGTAGTACCGGTACTGCGGACTCCCGATGGGCACGATGAGCGGGAACGGGACGAACCCGTTGCTGTCGTCGACGAATCCGGGGTGCCCCGGCCCGCAATGGGGGTCGGAGTCGGGCACGACCGTCTTCTGGTCTCCCTCGAGTTTGGTGCAGTAGGCGGTCACGTTCTCGTAGTCAGGTGCCGTCGCGGTGCGGTACGCGAGATAACCACCTCCGACCAACGCCGCGACACCGACAATCGCGGCACCGCCGATCATCGCCCGTTTCCGGTTGCGCCGCTTGCCTTCCGCGGCCGCCTCGGCGGCGAGCCTGGCCTCCTCCGCGCGTTTACGAGCCTTGTCCCGAGCCCGCGATTCGGCAAGTGTCGGCGGACGCGGCTGCGTGATACCCGCCTCCTGCACCTGGATCCGACCGCGCGAGACATCGGACTTCTCCAGCGACACCGTCGGCGAATCCGCTGCCGCAAGGCTTCCCGGATCCGCGCCGATCGCATCCAGCAGAACCCCGTCCACCAGCGTCGGATTCGGCCGGTCGGCGAATGTCGATTCGGGCCGGGTCGGCCCCGGCGGCGGGTAGCTGGGATATACCGGCATCGGATCCGGGACCAGGAGCGTCGGATTCGGCGCGACCGGCTCAGCCCACCACTCCCGGTTCGCCGACTCCGAGACCTGCGGCAACAAAGGTGTCGTCGGCTCAGGAGAAGGCGATTCCGACGCGGCCGATTGCGAGGCAGCCGATCCGACCGCGCCCGGTTCCGGCACAACCGGTTCGCGCGAAACCGATTCGGACACCGCCGATTCCGCGGCCTGCGGCAATAACGGCGTGGTCGGTTCGGGCGCAGGCGATTCCGCAGCCGCCGATCCGGACACCGGCGATCCCGGCATCGCCGATTCGGGTGCGGATGGCTCCGGTCCAGTCGATTCGCGCGCGGCCGATTGGGGCAGCCCCCGCTCCGCGGCCACTGAATCCGGTCCGACCAGTTCGCGCGCGGCCGATCGGGAGTCAGTCGATTCCCGCACCCTCGACTCGAACGAAGTGCGCTCGGGCTCAGGCGCTTTCGCCGACCCAGAACTCCCGGATCCAGCAGCGTCGTCGCGCAACGAATCCGACCGATCCGGCATGCCGGGATCCCGTGTGCTCATCCCGTCTTGCCCCCGTTCGCCCGAAACTTCATCAGCGCTCCTCGAATCCCGCCAAATCTCCCCGCGCCGCCTCCCAGTTTTCCACGACCAGGGTGACCCTGCCCGGAGTTTCACCGGAGCGCAACAGCCCGAGCAATCGCTCGCAATTCGGCCGTGACCCCTCCGCGATCACATGCACCCGCCCATCCCGGGCATTGGTGGCATGACCGGTCAGGCCGAGTTCCAGCGCCCGCGATCTGGTCCACCAGCGGAACCCGACGCCTTGCACCCGACCATGCACCCAAGCGCTAAGTCGGACAGCCTCCATCAACCCTCCACGGCGAAATTCAGCGTCACCTTGGTACCCGCCTTCAGCGTCCGGCCGACGGTGCATGCCCTGTCGACCGCGCGCTGCACGGTGACCAGCAACCGCTCCCGATCCTGTTCGCTTAGCTCCGACAGATCCAGCTCGAACTCCTCGTCGAGCTGCGGGTACAGCTCGTTCTCCCGGTCGGCGTCGCCGGAGACGTGGATCGTCGCGTCGAAGTTGTCGCCGAGTTTGCGGCTGAGCGAGAAGTCCGCGCTCAACCCGGTGCAGCCCGCCAGCGCGATCTTCAACAGTTCACCGGGGGTGAAGCGGCCGGGGACACCCTGCGAGCCGATCAACACCTCGGCGCCGCGCGAACTGCGCCCGATGTACTCGCGGGTGCCGGTGCGCTCGACCCATAGGGAGGTGGGGACAGTGGTGGGTGCGGTCTGCTCGGACATGCTCTCGATCCTGCCATTTGAGTAGGTATGGCTGCATGCCCGCTGTCCCGCCTCCCCGCGCTTTCAGGCCAGACTCGTGTGCCACACCGGCTGCGTCGGCGACCGGCGGCTGAGACGCTGGTCCAGTTGGCCCGTACCCGATGAGTTACCCATGTTGTCGCGAAATCAGATGTTGCGTCGGATTCCCATCACTCACTCCTGGAAGCGGTAGCCCATGCCCGCCTCGGTCAGCAGATGCTTGGGATGCGAGGGATCATCTTCCAGCTTGCGCCGCAGCTGCGCGAGATACACACGGAGATAATGGGTTTCGGTCGCGTAGGAGGGTCCCCACACCTCGCGTAGCAGTTCGCGCCTGCCCACCAGCTTGCCCTTGTTGCGGACCAGCATCTCGAGCATGCCCCATTCGGTGGGGGTCAGGTGCACCGTCTCACCGTTCTTGGTGACCTTCTTGGCGGCCAAGTCGACGGTGAACGACGCGGTCACCACCACCGGGTCGGCGGTGTCGGCGTCGGTGGCGCCGCGGCGCACCGCGGCCCGCAGCCGGGCGAGCAGTTCGTCCATACCGAACGGTTTGGTGACGTAGTCGTCGGCGCCCGCGTCCAGCGCCTCGACCTTGTCGGCCGAATCGGTGCGCGCCGAGAGCACGATCACCGGCGCGGTCGACCAGCCGCGAAGTCCGGCCAGCACCTCGATGCCGTCCATATCGGGCAGGCCGAGGTCGAGGATCACGACGTCCGGATGTTTGTCGGCGGCGGCACGCAGCGCCGCGGCGCCGGTGGCCGCGGTGATCACCTCATATCCGCGAACCGACAGGTTGATGCGCAGCGCGCGCACGATCTGCGGCTCGTCGTCGACCACCAGCACTCTGGTGGCCGGGGTTTCCTGCGTCTTATCGGTCATCGCCGCTTCCTGTGTTGGTAGGGCTGTCCGCGTCCGGTCCATTCCCAGCGTCATCATTGTTCCTGCTCGCTTTCGTCCGCGGGCAGGTCGACCAGCATGGTCAGGCCGCCGCCCGGAGTCGGTTCGGCATGCACGGTGCCGCCCATCGCCTCGACGAAGCCGCGCACCACGGACAGGCCGAGGCCGACGCCCGTGGTGTTGTCGCGATCCCCGAGCCGTTGGAACGGTTCGAAGAGTTGTTCCTCCGAGCCGGGCGGGATTCCGGGTCCGGTATCGACGACCGCGATGATCGCGCGGTCTCCGTCCCGTTCCGCGGTAACCCGCACCGGCGTGTCGCGCGGCGCGTGGCGCAGCGCGTTATCGATCAGGTTGGCGACCACGCGCTCGAGCAGGCCGGCGTCCGCGCGGACGGAAACCTCGCCGACCTCCACCTTCACCCGGTCCATCGCGGCGCGGCGCAACCCGCGCGCACCCATCCCGACGCTCACCAGCGCCCGGTGTACGACCTCGTCCAAATAGACGGTGCGCAACTGCGGTTGGACGACGCCGACGGCGAGCCGCGACTGGTCGAGCAGATTGCCGACCAGCGCGGTGAGCTGATCCACCGATTCCTCGATGGTCTCCAGCAGTTCCGCGGTGTCCTCGGGCGAGAATTCCACGTCGTCGCTGCGCAGACTGGATACCGCGGCCTTGGCCCCGGCCAGCGGGGTGCGCAGATCGTGGCTCACCGCCGAGAGCAGCGCCCGGCGCAGCCGGTCGGCCTCCAGCAGCGCCGCCGCGGCGCTGGCCTCCTCGGCCAGGCGGGCCTGGCGAACCAGTCCGGCGGCCTGGTTGGCCACCGCGTTCAGCACCGGCCGTTGCCCGACCTCCAGCGGTTTGCCCGCGAGCAGTAGCAGGCTGGTGGCGTCGCCCGCCTCGATGGCGATATCGGCGTCGGCCGGCCGCCGCGGCGGATCCGTCCCGGCCTCACCGACGACCGTCTCCCCGCACACCATGCTCACCGCGCGCTGCCCGTACGTCTCGCGAATCTGCTCGAGCAGATTCGGCAGATCGGCGCCGTGCAGGACCGCGCCCGCGAACATGGTGAGCAGTTCGGCCTGCCGAGATGCCTTGCGCGCCTGACGCGTTTGCTTCGCGGCCACATCGACCAGCGCCGCGACCGCCACCGCGACGATCAGCAGCACGACCGCGGTGATGAAGCTATTCGGCTCGGCGATGGTCAGGCTGTAGCGCGGATCGGCGAAGAACCAGTTCAGCAGCAGTCCGGACAGCACCGCGGAGAAGGCCGCGGGCAGTACGCCGCCGAGCAGCGCCACCGCGACCACACCGACCACGAAAATCGCGCTGATGCCGCCGAGATCCAGTGTGCCGTCCAGGAATTCGGAGCAGATGCCGCACACGATGAACGGCACCAGCACCGAGGCCAGCCAGGCCCGCACCGGTTGCCGCGGCCACAGCGAGTACCGGCGCAGCCCCCGATGCGCCTCCTCGTGGGTGACCATGTGCACGTCGATACGGCCGGAGCGCTGCACGACGCTCGCGCCGATGCCCTCGTCGAGGATGCGCGCCCAGCGCGAGCGCCGGGAGGTGCCGAGCACCAATTGGGTGGCGTTCACCTCGCGGGCGAATTCCAGCAGCGCGGTGGGCACGTCGTCGCCGGTGACCGTGTGCAGCGTGGCGTCCAAACTGGTGGCCAGTTCGCGCAGCCGGTTCATCCGCTCGGTCGAGACACCGGCCAGCCCGTCGCCCCGAACCACGTGCAGCACAACTAGATCCGCGCTCGACTTGGTGGCGATGCGGCTGGCCCTGCGCACGATGGTCTCGGATTCGGGACCGCCGGTCACCGCGACGACCACCCGCTCGCGGGCCTCCCACAGATCCTTGATCTTGTGGTCGGCGCGGTATTTGGCCAGCGCCGCGTCCACCTGATCGGCCAGCCACAGCAACGCCAATTCCCGCAGCGCCGTGAGGTTTCCGGGCCGGAAGTAATTGCGCAGCGCGGCATCGACCTTATCGGCGGCGTACACGTTGCCGTGGGAGAGCCTGCGCCGCAACGCCTCCGGCGTGATATCCACCAGCTCGACCTGTTCGGCCTGGCGCACGATGGCGTCCGGGACGGTCTCCTTCTGCTGGATGCCGGTGATCTGCTCGACGACGTCGTTGAGGCTCTCCAGATGCTGCACGTTCACCGTCGAGATCACGTCGATGCCCGCGTCGAGCAGTTCTTCGATGTCCTGCCAACGCTTTTCGTGCTTGCTGCCGGGAGTGTTGGTGTGCGCCAACTCATCCACCAGCACCACCGCCGGATGCCGCGCCAGCACCGCTTCGACGTCGAGTTCCGGGAAGGCGGTGCCCCGGTACGGGACCATCTTCGGCGATATCCGCTCGATTCCCTCGAGCAGTTCGGCGGTCTTGGGCCGCCCGTGCGTCTCGACCACCGCGGCCACCACGTCGCGACCGCGCTCCAGCCGCCGGTGCGCCTCGCCGAGCATGGCGAAGGTCTTGCCGACGCCCGGCGCAGCACCGAGATAGATCCGTAGTTGTCCGCGCTTCACGCCACCATCATCGCGCGGCGCGCGTCCTGTATGGGACACCCGTGCCGTAACGGGGTCATGTGGTCAGGCATCGGCGCCACGCCCCGGACCGCGCCGCCGCGCGAAGAGCCCGGATTCGGCCCGCGCCGCCACCCGATGCGCTTGACGCTCGTAGTCGCGGGCCCCGAGCGCGCGGATCAACAGGGCGCAGCAGACGAAGCCCAGCAGAACAGCGACCGTGACCGTGGACATGGCAACCCTCTCCTCAACCGATGGGAACACCGGTCGCGCTGGGAGTGGCCCGCCAGGCCGGCTCTCCACTTCTACCGCCGCGATCCAGGCAGAAGCGGGTATTTACGGTGTGTTTACGGCATCCGGACACACTTTGACGGCATCCTTTCAGTTATCCCATGACCGGCTGTAAACGAAACGCAAATGCGGTGGTCGACTGCGCAAAGGAGTCGTAAGGGACCTCGGCTCACGGTCTGATGGACGTTTGACTCCTCCTGTTGCGCCCCATGACAGGGGGCGTTGATGAAAGGTGTGTGTACCCATGTCTGTGGTCGTGTTCACGGTGGTCACCGTGGCCGTCTTCGCCCTGTTGGGCCTCATCCAGCGAGGGGTGGAGCGACTGTGACCGAGAACATCATCGGTCTGGTTCTCGGCATCCTGATCGCCGTCTACCTGGTTGCCGCCCTGCTCGCCCCGGAAAGGTTCTAGGTGAACACGACTACCGCAGGGATCGTCTTCGCGGCGACCCTGATCCTTGCGCTGGCCTTGGTGCATATTCCGCTCGGCGACTACATGTACCGCGTGTACGCCGGCGAGAAGCACAACCGGGCCGAGCGAATCATCTACCGCGCCATCGGCGTTCAGCCGGGCGTCGAGCAGACCTGGCCGGTGTACGCGCGCAGTGTGCTCGCATTCTCCGCGATCGGCGTGCTCTTCCTCTATTTCCTGCAGCTGCTGCAGAAGCATCTGCCGCTGCACCTGCCCGCCGCGGAGCAGACCACCGAGATGAAGCCGGATCTGGCCTGGAATACGGCCATCAGCTTCGTCACCAACACCAACTGGCAGAACTACGCCGGTGATTCGACCATGGGCCATGTGGTCCAGATGACGGGTCTGTCGGTGCAGAACTTCGTCTCCGCCGCGGTCGGTATGGCCGTCGCGGTGGCGCTGGTTCGCGGATTCGCCCGCAGCCGCACCGGCGATCTCGGCAACTTCTGGGTGGATCTGGTGCGCGGCACCATTCGCATCCTGCTGCCGATCGCCTTCGTCGGCGCGCTGGTGCTGGTCGCCGGCGGTGTGATCCAGAACTTCCACCTCTACGACCAGATCGCCGACACCGTCGCCAACACGAATAAGCAGACGCTGCCCGGTGGACCGGTCGCCAGCCAGGAAGTCATCAAGCTGCTCGGCACCAACGGCGGCGGTTTCTTCAACGTGAACTCCGCGCACCCGTTCGAGAACCCGACGGCGTGGACGAACTGGATCGAGATCTTCCTGCTGCTGGTGATCAGCTTCTCGCTGCCGCGCACCTTCGGCCGGCTGGTCGGCGACCGCAAGCAGGGCTACGCGATCGTCGCCGTGATGGCCACCCTGGCGATGATCAGCCTCGCGCTGAACAACTTCTTCCAGCTGCGCCACCACGGCACCGTGCCGACCGCCGTCGGCGCCGCCATGGAGGGTGTCGAAACCCGTTTCGGCGTCTCGAATTCCGCGACCTTCGCGACCGCGACCACGCTCACCTCTACCGGCGCGGTCGACTCGGCGCACGACTCCTATTCCAGCCTCGGCGGCATGATGACCATGTTCAACATGCAACTCGGCGAGGTGGCGCCCGGTGGTACCGGTTCCGGTCTGTACGGCATGTTGGTCCTGGCGGTGATCACGGTCTTCATCGCGGGCCTCATGGTCGGCCGCACCCCGGAATACCTCGGCAAGAAGATCACCCCGAAGGAGATCAAGTTCGCCGCCGCGTACTTCCTCACCACGCCGCTGCTGGTGCTGACCGGCACCGCTATCGCGATGGCACTGCCCGGTGAACGCGCGAGCATGGCCAACTCCGGACCGCACGGCCTGTCCGAGGTGCTGTACGCCTTCACCTCCGCGGCCAACAACAACGGCTCCGCCTTCGCCGGTCTGTCCGGCAACACCGTGTGGTGGAACACCGCGCTCGGCCTCGCCATGGTGTTCGGCCGGTTCCTGCCGATCATCTTCGTGCTCGCACTCGCCGGTTCGCTGGCGCAGCAGGGCCACACCCCGGCATCGATCGGCACGCTGCCGACGCACCGGCCGCAGTTCGTCGGTCTGGTCGTCGGTGTGACCGTCATCCTGGTCGCCCTCACCTTCCTGCCCGCGCTCGCGCTCGGGCCGCTCGCCGAAGGAATTCACTCATGACCACCCCAACCGTCGACGCGACGTCGACCACCGAGCAGCAGCACGCTGCGGAAAAGCACAAGGGCGGAAGGGTTTCCGGCGGATTGTTCGATCCGCAGATGCTCTACAAATCGCTGCCGGACGCGCTGAGGAAACTCGATCCGCGCACGCTGTGGCGCAACCCCGTCATGCTGATCGTGGAGATCGGCGCGGTCTGGTCCACCATCCTCGCGGTGGTGCATCCGACCTTCTTCGCCTGGGCGATCGTCGTATGGCTTTGGCTCACCGTCCTTTTCGCGAATCTGGCCGAGGCCGTCGCGGAGGGGCGCGGCAAGGCGCAGGCCGATACGCTGCGAAAGGCCAAGACCGACACCATCGCCCGGCGGCTCGTCGAATGGCATCCCGGCCAGGAGCGCATCGTCGAGGAGAAGGTGGCAGCGCCCGAACTGCAGCGCGGCGACCATGTGGTCGTCGAGGCGGGGCAGGTCATTCCGGGTGACGGCGATGTCGTGGAAGGCATTGCCTCCGTTGACGAATCGGCCATCACCGGCGAATCCGCCCCGGTCATCCGGGAATCCGGCGGCGACCGCTCGGCGGTCACCGGAGGCACCACCGTGCTCTCCGACCGGATCGTCGTCAAGATCACCCAGGAGCCGGGCGGCAGCTTCATCGACAAGATGATCGCGCTCGTCGAGGGCGCTTCGCGGCAGAAGACGCCCAACGAGATCGCCCTCAACATCCTGCTCGCCGCCCTGACGATCATCTTCGTCTTCGCGGTGATGACGCTGCAGCCGCTGGCCATCTTCTCGAAGGCGAACAACCCTGGCGTAGCGGACAGTTCGGCGCTCGACAGCAACGGCGTCACCGGAATCGTGATGGTCTCACTGCTGGTCTGTTTGATCCCGACCACCATCGGCGCGCTGCTGTCAGCCATCGGCATCGCCGGTATGGACCGCCTCGTGCAACGCAATGTGCTCGCCATGTCCGGCCGCGCCGTCGAGGCCGCCGGTGACGTGAACACCCTGCTGCTGGACAAGACCGGCACCATCACCCTCGGCAACCGCCAAGCCTCGGATTTCGTCCCGATGCCCGGCATCACCTCCGACGAATTGGCCGATGCCGCACAGCTTTCCAGCCTCGCGGACGAAACCCCGGAGGGCCGCTCGATCGTGGTGTACGCCAAGCAGGCCTACAACAAGCGCGAGCGCACGCCGGGTGAATTGCAGGGTGCCACCTGGGTGGAATTCACCGCCCAGACCCGCATGTCGGGCGTCGACCTGGCCGACGGGCACCAGCTGCGCAAGGGTGCGGCCAGCGCCGTCACCGAATGGGTGCGGGCCAACGGCGGCGCGGTGCCGGACGAGGTCGGCATCACCGTCGACGGCATCTCGGCCTCCGGCGGCACGCCGCTGGTGGTCGGTGAGATCGTCAAGGGCGAGGCCCGGCTGCTCGGCGTCATTCATCTGAAAGACGTTGTGAAGCAAGGCATGCGGGAACGCTTCGACGAGATGCGCCGGATGGGCATCCGCACGGTGATGATCACCGGTGACAACCCGTTGACCGCCAAGGCGATCGCCGACGAGGCGGGCGTCGACGACTTCCTCGCCGAGGCAACGCCCGAGGACAAGCTGGCGCTGATCAAGCAGGAGCAGGAGGGCGGTCGCCTGGTCGCGATGACCGGTGACGGCACCAACGACGCCCCCGCGCTGGCCCAGGCCGATGTCGGCGTCGCGATGAACACCGGCACCTCCGCCGCCAAAGAGGCGGGCAATATGGTCGATCTGGATTCGGATCCGACCAAGCTGATCGAGATCGTGGAGATCGGCAAGCAGTTGCTGATCACCCGCGGCGCGCTCACCACATTCTCCATCGCCAACGACATCGCCAAGTACTTCGCGATCATTCCCGCGATGTTCGTGGCGCTGTTCCCCGGCCTGGACGTGCTGAACATCATGCGCCTGCACAGCCCGCAGTCGGCGATCCTGTCCGCGGTCATCTTCAACGCGCTGGTCATCGTCGCGTTGATTCCGCTGGCACTGCGCGGTGTGAACTACACACCGTCGAGTGCGTCGAAGTTGTTGAGCCGCAACCTCTACATCTACGGCATCGGCGGCATCATCGCTCCGTTCATCGGGATCAAGATCATCGATCTCGTCATCCAATTCCTCCCAGGGATGTAGTCATATGCGTATTTCAACCTGGATCCGCCAACACATCGCGGCGCTGCGCGCGCTGGTCGTGCTCACGGTGATCACCGGAATCGCCTACCCCCTGGTGGTTTTCGCGGTCGCCCAGCTCCCCGGCCTGAAAGACAAGGCCGACGGTTCGCTGCTCGAGCGGGACGGCAAGATCGTCGGTTCGAGCCTGATCGGCCAGGCCTTCACCGATGGGCAGGGCACCCCGAAAACGCAGTACTTCCAGACCCGCCCGTCGAACGCCGTACCGGCCGCCGACCCGACCACCGGTGTCAGCCCCATGCCCGATGGCTACGACGCGACCGGTTCGAATTTCGGCAATATGGGTCCGGAGAGCATCGCCGACACCTACGTCCTCGATCCGAAGGATCCGACCAAGGTGACGGCGAAGACCACCAGCCTGCTCACCACGGTCTGCCAGCGCAGCCAGGCGGTCGGCAAGCTGGAGGGCGTCAGCGGCGAACGGCCGTTCTGCACCAAGGACACCGGCGTCGGCGCGGTGCTGTCGGTCATGGGTCCGCGCAACTCGCGCGGCGAGGTGATCGAACCCACCAGGGTGATCAGCATCAACGAACCGTGCCAGACCACGACAACGCCGTTCATCGCCACCTACCGCCGTGTCAAGGTCGAATGCGCCAAGGTCGACGCGAACGGTGAGGAGGACTACTCGGCGGGCCTGATCGTGCCGATCCGCGGTGACGCACCGACGGCGACACCGGTTCCCACCGACGCCGTCACCGCGAGCGCCAGCGGCCTGGATCCGAACATCTCCCCGGCGTACGCCGCCATCCAGGTGGCGCGAATCGCCAAGGCCCGCAACATCTCCGAGGATCAGGTACGTGACCTGGTGGCCGAGCACACGCAGGGTCGCGAGCTCGGATTCATGGGCGAGCCACGGGTGAACGTGCTGGAGCTGAATCTGGAACTCGACAGCAAGTACCCGTTCCGCGGCTGAGCGCAGCCCTTTACCGGCCGGAGGCCGTCTCCCCTGGGGGAGACGGCCTCCGTCTTTCATAGACCACGGAAGCCTGTCGGTGGCCCGGATTACAGTCCCACCTCATTCCATAGATCGATGGAATTAAAGAAAATCCTTGAATCTGAGCGGAGGGGGCGGTAGCGTCATGGATGCGTGGGAGATCTTGCTTACCGACGAAGTCGAGCGGTTCCTCGACGAGTTGTACGAGACCGACCGCACCACACACAAATTGGTGAACGAGGCGATCCTGGTGCTGGAACGGGTCGGGCCCTGTCAGGGCCGTCCACTCGTGGACAGCATCGTCGGATCGAATATCGCGAACCTGAAGGAACTACGACCGGGATCGTCGGGCCGGACCGAGATTCGCATACTGTTCGCCTTCGATCCGTGGCGCTCGGCCATCCTGCTGGTGGCCGGGGACAAAGCGGGCCGGTGGCAGCAGTGGTACCGCGAGGCGATCATCCGGGCCGAGCGGCTGTACCAGGCATATCTGATCGAGCGAGAGGAGGAGCCAGTATGACCACGTTCCGTCGTTGGCGCGACAGCGGGCACCTCGAGCGTGCCATCGAAACCGCTGGCGGGCCCGAGAAATTCGAGGAGGGCGTCCAGCAGCTCCAGGACTGGGCCCAGGGCTGGCGGCTGGCCGAGATGCGCAAGCGGCGCGGTCTGACCCAGCGCGAGGTCGCGGACCAGATGAGCATCTCGATCGCCCGCGTCTCCCAGATCGAAAAGGGTGAGGTGTCCACCAGGGACGTGCTCGACCGCTATGTCGCCGCCCTCGGCGGCAAGCTCAAACTCGTCGCGGACTTCGGCGACGAGCAACTGCTGGTCGGCTGAAAACCCTAATAGACACTAAGTATACGCATACATACAATATGCGTATGCTCGATCCAATCACCCTGATCGTCGGTGCCGGAATCGCGGGCGCCGGCTGGGCCGTCGGACGGTTCGGCCGACCGAAGGCGAAATCGGCCGAATCCCTCCCCGCGACCTGCGGCTGCGGTCACGACCTGGCCATGCACGACCCGCAGACCGGCGCATGCCATACCGAGATCGGCCGCAAAAGCGTTGTCGGCCTGCGCGAGTGGGTGCGTTGCGGCTGTCGCCGCTACACCGGCCCGCAACCGCTGGAGGAGCTGTTCAACAGGCCGCTGCTGCCGCCGACTCAGCCCTGAACGGGTTCGGGCCGTTTACGCAGCGGCACGCCGAGCCGATTCCAGAGGTTGATCATCGCCGTCACCGCGACCAGGCCCGCCAGGGCCTGCTCGTCGAAATGCTTCACCACCTCGTCCCAGATCTCGTCGCTCACACCGTGCTCGGTCAGCCTGGTCGTCGCCTCGGCGTAGGCGAGGGCGGCGCGTTCGGCCGGGGTGTACAGCGCCGACTCACGCCAGGCGTTGAGCTGGTAGATGCGCTTTTCCGTCTCACCGGCCAGCCGGGCGTCGGTGGTGTGCAGGTCGATACAGAACACGCAGCCGTTCATCTGTGAGACCCGGATCTTCACCAACTCGCGCACCACCGGATCCAGCGGACTGCGGTGGATCGCCCGCTCCACCTCGAACCACGCCTTGTACATCTCGGGCGCGACCTCGTTGAGGTTCATCCTTGCCATCGGGACCGGTCCTTTCGTCGTCATACCTGATAGATGACAGACGATGCGGCGGTCGCCGGTGTGACATTCGGCCGGTCAGGAGACCGGCTGGCACAGTGCCGGATTCGGCAGATCCGCGCACGGCAGCGCGCCCGCGCCGCGCAGCACATCCTTGCCGCCCTGATCGGTGAGGTAGCGCAGGAATCCGGCCGCGAGCGAATCGGCGGGCAGATCGCCGTTGCTGTAGGCGAATTCGACACCCCAGAACGGATACGTCCGGTCGAGCACCGCCTCCTTGCTCGCGGCATGTCCGTCGATGGCGACCGTTGTGATACCCGAAGCCTTTGCCGCGTCGGCGAATTCGCTGTACCCGATGGCGCCCGGTGTTTCCGCGACGGCGGCCAGCATGTCCTTGGTCGACGCCACCTCGCAGTGCGCCGGGCTCGGCGGTGCGGTGTAACGGATTTCGCGGCAGGTCGCTGCCGGGTAGAGCGGCTGCGGTTCGTCGAGCATCCGGTGTTCGAAGGTGTCGCGGGTGCCGGAGCCGTGCATCCGATTCACCAGGCGCACCGGCAGATCCGCGCCACCGACCTGATTCCAGTTGGCGATACGGCCGGCATACAGATCGCGGATCTGCGCGACGGTCAGCTCGCGCACGCCGACATCCTTGTGCACGATCACGCCGTACAGCGCGGATGCCAGCGGCCGGGACAGCAGCGTCGGATAGCCGACGCCCTTCGGTCCGTCGGTGATCGCCAGCAGGCCCGGATTACCCTTGCCCTGCTCGTCCAACCGGTCGAGCCCCGCACCGCTACCCACCATGGCGAAATCGAATTCCGCTCCGGCACAACGCTTCCGGTATGAATCGGCGGCCTGCCGGACGACCGGCTCGAAGGCCGTCGACCCGACGAGCGTCAGTTTGCCCGTCGCGCAGTCGAGCGGTTCCGGCGCGGACGGCGAATCCAATGCACCGACCGCGAACTGCACAGCGATCACCACGGCGAGGAAGGCCGTCAGCCCGACCATGAATTTGGAAGCACCGGTGCGGCTGTGGCTTTCGGCCACCCGGCCGCCCCGCAACCGCCCGCGCAGCTGCGGATCCGGATATTCGCCGACGCCGGACGAGCGCTGCAGAATCGCCAGAATCTTGTAATGGTCACCGCGATTCAGCTGCACCTTGGGCAGATCGATGATGCCGAACTGACCCACCGGATCCTCGCGCACCGCGATACCCGATGTGCCGTCCAGGAATTCGCCGAGACCGGGATCGCTCAACTCGGTGACCGCCATGCCGATCACCCGGCGCTGCGGGAAGTGCAGGTGCAGCCCGACCCGAACATCGTCCGGCACGGCGTAATCCGCCGGATCAATGGTGGTGATGCCGCTGTTCTCGATGCGGAACAGCACCACCGACAGATCCTTGAGCTCCGGGCTGCGGCCGTTCTCGTCCGGCCGCAATTGCGGTAGCACGCCAGGGAATACCGAATCGATCTCACCGGTGACCGGCGTGTCCATCTGCACCCGGTAGCCCAGCCGCCGCCTGCCGACCAGCACGAACTCCCAGACGAATGCGACAATCGGTACCGCGATACCGATGAGCGCAACGATCAAATCAATCGGAAATCCGCTCACGGCGCCTCCTCGCTAGCGCTCGTCGGCACCGTGCGCGGTGCGCGCTGCGCCCATGGTTCACTCGCAAGCTCGCTCACGGGCGATACCACTCCCCAACTATGCGCTGTGCCAACCATTTTCACGGTCGATATATCGGGCAGGAGGTTAACCCAGCGGGTGCCGGACACGCCAGCTCAGGCGTGTCGCGCGTGTTTCACTGTGTGCGCCGCGTCCAGGCAAGCAGTTCGTCCAGCGGCTTGGTATTGATGATCCGTTCCGGCGCAACGCCGTTCGCGATTGCCCGCTCGCAGCCATAGCCCTGCCAGTCCAGCTGCCCCGGCGCGTGCGCATCGGTGTCGATCGCGAATTCGCAGCCCATCTCCACCGCCAGTTTCAACAGCCGAGACGGCGGATCCAGCCGCTCCGGGCGGCTGTTGATCTCCACAGCGGTGCCGTACTGCCTGCACGCCTCGAACACCATCTCGGCGTCGAAAACCGATTCCGGGCGGGTGCCCCGCTCCCCCGTGATCAATCGGCCGGTGCAGTGGCCGAGCACGTCGACATTGGGATTCGCCACCGCGTAAACCATTCGCCGCGTCATGGTTTCGCTGTCGGCGCGCAGGTTGGAATGCACGCTGGCGACGACGATATCGAGTTCGGCGAGCAGGTCGGCGCGCTGGTCGAGTGCCCCGTCGTCGAGGATGTCCACCTCGATCCCGGTCAGGATCCGGAACGGGGCCAGCCGCTCGTTCAGCTCGGCGACCACGTCGAGCTGGCGGCGCAGCCGGTCCGCCGAAAGCCCGTTCGCCACCTTCAATCTCGGCGAATGGTCGGTCAGCGCGCAGTACTCGTGCCCGAGTGCGGCCGCGACGCCCATCATTTCGGCGATCGGGCTGCCGCCATCCGACCAGTCCGAGTGGGTGTGCAGGTCGCCGCGCAGCAGGGTGCGAATCGGCCTGCCCGGCACGCCGATCGGCTGTGCGGCGCGGCGCAGCTCCACCAGATAGTCCGGCACCGCACCTGAGCAGGCCTGTGCAATTACCGCGGCCGTCTTCGGCCCGATCCCGGAAATATCCTGCCAGTTACCGGAATTCCGGTGGGCCGCGAGATCGTCGTCGGACAATCCGGCGACGATATCGGCGGCCCGCCGGTAGGCCTTCACCCGATGTGTCTGCGCGCGTGAGCGTTCCAGCCAGAACCCGATCTCGCGCAGCGCCTGTACCGGACCCGGCGCCGCGGCCGGATCCGGTGTTGCGGTCGAATCCTGTTCGCCCACTTGGCTTATCGGATCCTGCTGTACTTCAGGAAGGCCACCCCGTCCTCGAATACCCGACTGGTGATCACCCGGAACCTGGCCGCCTCCGGCAGCCGCGGTCCCGATCCGAACAGCGACCGGCCCCGGCCGAGCACGATCGGATACAGCTTCAGGTAGATCTGGTCGATTTCCGGCAGCAGCGCCTGCGCCAACTCGCCGCCGCCGCACAGCCAGATCCCCAAACCCTTGGCGCGCTTGAGCTCTCGCACCTTGCCCAGCGGATCGCCGTCGATGAGTTCGACGGCGGCGTCCGGGCACTCCGGCAACGTGGTGGACACCACGTACTGCTTCAGATGCGCGTACGGACTGGATGTTCCGGTCCGCACACCGAAATCGTGTGTCTTGCGGCCCATCAGCACCGTGTCGAAATTCGCGTTCGGCTTATCGATCCCGAGCGCCTCGCGCACCTTCGTCGGCACTGTCTCCGGGTACAGCGCGTTGATCGCGGGGCCGTGATCCCCGCCGACCGGAAAGAAATCGACCGACCCGTCCTCGGTGGCGATGAATCCATCGATGGTCGATGCGACGTAGTACGTGAGCTTGCGCATATGTCCTTCCTCTACGGCCGTCATGTCCCGGTCCGCATAGAAGAAACGGTAGCTTGCGCGCCTCAGCGCAGGCGAGGCTTCGGCTGGCAGCGAGGGCAGGAGTAGGAAGAACGATTCATGAATTTTTCGCGCAGAATCGGCGCGCCACAGCGGCGGCACGGCTCGTCGGCCCGCCCGTAAACGGCCAGCGAACGCTCGAAGTAGCCGGACTCACCGTTGACGTTGACATAGAGCGCGTCGAACGAGGTGCCGCCGGCGAGCAGCGCATCACCCATCACGGTGCCGACCTCGGTGAGCAATGCGTGGACGGCGGGCCGGGTGAGTCCCGAGGCGAGCCGGCCGCCGTGCAGCTTGGCGCGCCAGAGGGATTCGTCGGCGTAGATATTGCCGACACCGGAGATCACGGACTGGTCCAGCAGCACCCGCTTGATCTCGGTCTGTTTGGCGCGCAGCGCCTTCACCGCGATATCGGCGTCGAAGAGGGGGTCGAGCGGATCGCGCGCGATATGGGCGACGGGTTCGGGCACCGATGTGCCGTCCACCTCGACCAGCGGGGCCAGCGCCCAGCCGCCGAAGGTGCGTTGATCGACGAAGCGCAGTTCGGAGCCGTCACCGAGCCGGGCCCGGATGTGGGCGTGCTTCTCGACCGGCGCGTCCGCGGGCTGCACCAGCATCTGCCCGCTCATCCCGAGATGGACGACCAGCGCGGTATCGGGCTCGTCGAAGGTGAGCCAGAGATATTTGCCGCGCCGCTGCGCGGCCTCGACGCGCAGGCCGGTCAGGCGCGCGGCCAGATCGGCGGCACCTTCGAGATGCCGCCGCACCGACCGCGGATGGGTGATGGTGACCGATTCGATGACGCGACCGACCACATGTTCGGCCAGCCCACGCCGGACGACCTCGACCTCGGGAAGCTCTGGCACCGGTCTCTTTTCAGCCTTCGGAGGTGAGCGCCTGATATGCGGCGCCCGCCGCCTTCTGCTCGGCTTCCTTCTTGGAGCGGCCGACGCCCTTGCCGTAGGCCCGGCCACCGATCACCGTCGTCGCGGTGAACTCCTTGTCGTGGTCCGGGCCGGTCGAGGTGATCTCGTAGCTGGGCACGCCGATACCGCGCTCGGCGGTGAGCTCCTGCAGGCTGGTCTTCCAGTCGAGTCCGGCGCCCATGCGGGGCCCGCGCTCGAGCAGTTCGGCGAACAGGCGCAGCACCACGCCGCGCGCGACCTCGATGCCATGCTCCAGATGCACCGCGCCGAGCAAGGATTCCATACCGTCGGCGAGGATGCTCGGCTTATCTCGGCCGCCGGTGAGTTCCTCACCCTTGCCGAGCAGCAGGTGTACGCCGAGACCGCCCTCGCCCAGCCCGCGCGCCACCTCGGCGAGCGCATGCATATTCACCACGCTCGCGCGTAGTTTGGCCAACTCGCCCTCGGATTTGTCCGGGTGCTCGTGGTACAGGCGCTCGGTGATGCTCAGGCCGAGGACGGAGTCGCCGAGGAATTCCAGGCGCTCGTTGGTCGGCAGGCCACCGTTCTCGTAGGCATACGACCGATGGGTCAGCGCTAGCCGGAGTAGATCCGGGTGCACATCCACGCCCAAGGCTGCGAGCAGGCTCGCGTGGTCACCAGTCGAGTCGGGTTCGTTGCCGGCGGTCACGTCGTGTATGACAGGTCGAGCGGTCAGACGGCGGGGGTGACCTGGCGGCCCTTGTAGGTGCCGCAGGACGGGCAGGCGATGTGCGGCAGCGTCTGCTGCCCGCACGCGCGGTTCGGGCAGGTGATCAGGGTCGGCGCGGTGGCCTTCCACTGGCTGCGCCGCGACCGGGTGTTGGAACGGGACATCCGGCGCTTGGGAACGGCCACGACTAATTCTCCTCTGTCCTATTGCTTGCCAGTTCGGCTGATTGGTCTGCTTGCTGTCGACCCGCACCGGCGCCCGCGTTCGGGTCGTCGGCGCCGGGCGATCCGGCGGCGAACTTCGCCAACCCGGCCCAGCGAGGGTCAAGTATCTCATGCCCATGGCCGGAACCCGCAATCGCCATCCGGACACCGCATTCCGGACACAGTCCGGCACAGTCGGGTTCGCACAGCGGCTGCAGCGGGAGTTCCAGCCCGATCGCGTCGATGATCACCGGTTCCAGGTCGATGGTGTCGTCGACCAGGCGGTAGATCTCGGCCTCTTCGGTGGTCTGCTCGGTGGCGCTGTCCGGGTAGGCGAACAGCTCGGTGAGCCGCAGTTCCACCGAATCGGTGAACGGTTCGAGGCAGCGCGAGCATTCGCCCTCGGTCGGCGCGGATACCGTGCCGGTGACCAGCACACCCTCCGAAACCGCCTGCAGCGTCAGGTCGAGGGCGACCGGCGCGCCCGCCGGGATCGCGATCAGATCCAGCCCGATCCGCTCGTCGGTGGTGATCTCGCGACGCAGTTCCCGCATGGTGCCGGGCCTGCGGCCGAGGCTGCGAACGTCCAGCACGAAGCCCGCGTCCGGCAGGCGGCGCGACGCCGCACGGGGACGCGAGGCGGGACCGGATCCGGCGGACATGACGAACTCACTCACGTTTCAAAGGCTCTTGTTTTCAAGAGAATGGGCAACCACCCAACAATACCGAAGTGGGCAGGCGGGGCTCAAACCGGGTTCAGCGGCGGTACTCCGCGGCATAATCCGGCACGCTCGTACCGGACCGCAGCTGATGCCGCCCGCGCCCGACGGTCCGCAGGGTGCCGTTGAGCAGCTCCTCGAAATCGGCCAGCTTGCCGTCGACGTACTCGTCACACTCCTCGCGCAACCGGTCCGCCTCGGCCTGCGCGCCGTCGATCAGCCGCGCCGATTCGGCGTGCGCGGCCCGCACCACCTCGGTCTGCGCGACCAGGCGGGCCTGCTCGGCCTTGCCGTCGGCGACCGAGCGCTCATAGGAGGCCTTGCCCGCCTCGATCATCCGCTCGGATTCGTCCCGCGCCCGGCCGGTGACCTCCTCGAATTCGGCATTGCCGTCGGCGATGACGCGGTCGGCCTCGGCCTGCGCGGAATTGACCAGGTGATCGGCGTGCGCGCTCGCCTCGGCGACCATGCGATCGGCGTGCGCCTTGGCGTCGGCCAGGATGCGGTCGGCCTCCTCGCGGGCGGCGGTGATGGTCTCGTGCGCCTGTTTGTTGGCGCCCGCGACGGTGGCCTCGGCGCCGTTGCGGGCGTCCGAGACGATCTTGTCGCGATGGTCGAGCACGTCCTGGGCGTCGTCGAGTTCGCCGGGCAGCGCGTCGCGCACGTCGTCGAGCAGCTCGAGCACGTCGCCGCGCGGGACGATGCAGCTGCGCGTCGGCGGAATGCCGCGCGCCTCTTCGACGATGGCCACCAGTTCGTCGAGTGCCTCGAATACGCGATACATGCTCACTTACCCCGCTCTCGGTGCAGATTCACGGCAACAAACTCGCCATTGTCGCCCAGTGTGCCCCGCATCACCGGCAACGGCCGAATCACTTTCCGGTGTGTCGCGCCAGTGTCTCGCACACCACACAAATCAAGTGGAGGATTCTCCTCCACTTGGTGTTAAATTTGATCACGCAGATCGAAACACGATTTTGACGACGTATCGGAAGAGCCATGGCAGTACTGCAAGCACCCCGCCCCTCGGTGTTGTCCACCGTGGGCTTGTTGCTGCCCTGGGGCGTCCCCTTCCCGCCGGTTCAAACACCGGGCCCGGCATCGCCCGCCCCGGCTCCGGCCCGGACTCCGGTGCGCGATCTCACCCAGCGGACGCTGGGGTACCTCCGCGGTGATCGCGCCTTCGCCCAGCTCATCCGCTTCGCCCTGGTCGGCGGCACCAGCAATATCGCCTACGTGCTGCTGTTCTTCGCCATGCACGGCATCGGGTCGCTCACCGCGAACGTCATCGGTTCGGTAGTCAGCACGATCATCGCCAACGAACTGCACCGCCAGCTCACCTTCCACGCCGCGGAGCGCGTCGGCTGGTTCACCGCGCAGTGGGAGGGCGGCGGACTCGCGCTGGTCGGCCTCGGCATCAGCACCGCGGCCCTGGCCGCACTCGACCTGTGGGCCCCCGGCATCGGCGGCGCCTTGCAGGCCGTCGCCCTGCTCGCCATCACCGCGGGCGTCGGCGGAATGCGCTTCCTGGCCCTGCGCGGCCTGGTTTTCTAGTACCGCAAGGGAACTCGCCGATCAGGTTCTGCGCGAGATGACCATGAGGTATTCGCACGGAGCGTTCGTCCGGTTGGCGAAGCCGTGGTCCGCGTCGGCCTGGAAGAACAGGGAGTCGCCCGCGCTCAGGGTCTCGCTGATCCCGCCGATCAAGACGGTGACGGTGCCGTCGAGCACCACGAGCTGTTTCTCCGTACCCGGCGGATACGCGGGCAGCAGCCCGGTGGAGACCTGCGCGGGGAGGTGGTGAAAGATCATCTCGCCCGTTCCCGCGCCCGGGGCCGCTGACACAATATGCCGTTCGAAGCCGGTTTCCGGGTCACGGAAAATCGGGCGCTCGCTCTTGCGCATGACGACGGCCGCACCGGATGCGGCGGCGGCCCCACCGATCAGGTCCGAGAGCGATGCCTCGAGGGCGTGGGCGATCCTGGACGCGACACCGATCGTCGGGCTCTTCTCACCGCGTTCGACCTTGGACAGCATCGCCCGGCTGACCGACGACTGAATCGACAGCTGTTCCAGCGTCAGACCCGCCTCCTCGCGGCGTCGCCGCACATTTCCGCCGAACGCCCCGGCCAGGTCGTCACCGTGCTGTGGTTCTGCCGCGTCTTGCTCGACCACCGTGCTCCTCGATCGATGGGTAACTCGCCGCCCAGAGTATCTTTCTTCTAAAGAAGATATCGTCTTCTATCGAAGACGGCCGATATCCGCCCGGCACTACGGAGGGTTCCATGCGTTTCATCTCGAGCGGCCAGCATCACGCCACGTTCGAATTCGGCGATCTGCGGGTGATCTCGCTGCGAGACGGGTACATCGATATGCCGCCGACCCGGCTCCGCGACGAGGAAGGGCGCACGCTCCCGGTGCTGCCGACCGCCGTGCCGCTGGTCGGCGACAACCTGCGGCTGTCGGTCAACGCCTTCTTCGTCACCGACGGCACGCGGTCGGTTCTCCTCGATACCGGCGCGTCCAACGCCTGGCACGACCCCACCATGGGTTTGATCTACGACGCGCTAGACGAAGCGGGAATCGATCGCGCGGACATCACCGATGTGGCCATCACCCACAATCACGAAGACCACGTGAGCGGCCTGATCGCGCCGGACGGTTCGGAGGCCTTTCCCAAGGTCGAGCGCGTGTGGATCGGCGCGGGCGACACCTCGGTGTTCACCGGGCGGCTGAAGCCGATCCGCGATCGGGTGGTACCCGTATCGGAGCGGGTCGCGATCAACGACTGGACCACCGCGATCCCGACACCGGGCCACACACCCGGTCACACCGTCTACGACATCGGGAGCGGCACCGGCCACCTACTCGTCTGGGGCGACACCGTTCACGTTCCCACGCTCCAATTCGAACGGCCGAACGTGACATGGGAGCTCGACGGCAACCAGTCCCAGGCCCGCGCCGCGCGTGCGGCCCTCCTCGAACAACTGACCCGACCACACCACTTCGTGGCAGGCGCCCACCTCGACTCACCCGGCATCGCCCGCGTGACCCCCTCCGGCGACGGTTATGCGCTGGAGTACCTGGCGCCACCGATCGGCTGATCGAGCCTGCGCGAACATGAATTCGCCCCGGCACCAATGGGTTCGGCGCCGGGGCGGATTCGGTCACGCTATGAACTGCCCGCGGATCCGGTGCTCGGCCTGCTTCCGGGCTTGCCCTGCTTATCCCAGTCCACGTTCAGGGTGTAGACATCGCCGTGCAGCAGGCTGCAAGTGGCGACACCCGGCGGGTATCCCTTCGCGGCCTGATTGCACTGCGTCCTGCCGTCCCTGCCAGAGAAGTGCCCGACGATCTGCTCGGTCGCCGACGCGGTGCCCACCGCGCAGACCCCGGCGAACACCGCGCCCGCGATGGCACCGGCCACCAGCGGCTTCCTCATCATTTGAACCAACTCCCCTTCTGGTTCGCCCCATGCAAACCGGAACGAGCTGAGCCCCTTCGTACTCAACTCGAACCACTCGGCACCGCTCTCCCTAAGTGCGGGTCAGGCGTTCGCTTCGGCCGTGCGCAGGTATGCGAACGACTTCGCCGACAGCGGCTATTGGGCGCGGCGCTCCGCGATGCGGGCCAGCAGGCGCTTGTGCACGGCGGCGGGCAACATTTCGGTGACATCGCCGCCGAAGGTCGCCACCTCCTTGACCAGCGAGCTGGACAGGAAGCTGAGGGCCGGGTTGGTCGCGATGAAGAAGGTGTCGACGCCGGAGAGCTTCTTGTTCATCTGCGCCATCTGCAGTTCGTAGCCGAAATCGGTGGCATCGCGCAGACCCTTGACGATCGCGGTGATGCCCTGCTCCTTCGCGAAGTCGACGAGCAGTCCGTACCACGACGCCACCCGCACGTTGGGCAGGTGGGCGGTGGCCTCGCGCAGCATCTCCATGCGTTCCTCGATGCTGAACATGCCCTGCTTGTTCTTGTTGATCGAGACGACGATCACCACCTCGTCGAACTGGGCCGCGGCCCTGGTGAAGACGTCGATATGCCCATTGGTCACCGGGTCGAAGGAGCCCGGGCACAACGCTGCTGCCATAGCTTCCGACCGTAGCAGCGAGCCACACAGAGATAAGAAGCGGCAACCGATTTCGTGAGAACATGGGTAACTCGCCGGGTACAGGCTGACCCGACCACCTGGCCTACCGCCGGTCGCCAGCGCAAATCTCGCGGCACACGAGTCTGGCCTAAAGTCGCGGGGAGGCGGGGGAGTATTCCGCGAGTTCGATCCGGGTTTCGCCGTATTTGCGCGGCTTGGCCGCGGAATACCCTGCGGGCCAATCGATTTCCGGTGACCGACTGGAACGTTCGACGATCACCAGCGCCTCGGGCGCGAGCCAGCCGTGCGCGGCGAGCAACCGCAGGTCGGCGAGCACCGCGGCGTCGTCCAGATCGTATGGCGGGTCGGAGAAGACGAGATCGAATTCGCCCGCACCGCCCGCCGCCAGCACGGATCCGACCGCGCCGACGCGCAGTTCCGCGCCGGGCAGCCCGAGGTCGGCGATATTGCCGCGGACGACGGCGGCGGCCTTGCGGTCGGATTCGATCAGCAGCGCGTGCGCGGCGCCGCGGGACAGCGCCTCCAATCCCAGCGCGCCCGATCCGGCGTACAGGTCGAGCACCCGTACGCCGTGCAGGTCCAGCCGCGCGTCGATGGCGCTGAACAGCGCCTCGCGCACCCGGTCGGAGGTGGGGCGGGTGCCCGCGGGCGGCACCCGCAGCCTGCGCCCGCCGACCGCTCCGGCGACGATCCGCGTCATTCCGCGGCGGCTTCGTGTACGCGCAGTTCGATGAGCAGATCCCCGCCCTCGACCTGCTGCACCGTTCCGATCGCGATCCGGCCGACCACACCGGCCCGGGGCGCGGTGATGGCCGCCTCCATCTTCATCGCCTCGATGGTGCCGATGATCGCGCCCGCCTCGATCGAATCGCCTTCGGACACAATGAGAGTCACCACACCGGCGAACGGCGCCGCGATATGGCCCTGGTTGTTCTTATCGGCCTTCTCCGCCGCGGGAACCTCACTGGCGATGGACCGGTCGCGCACCGCGACGGGCCGCAGCTGGCCGTTGAGGATGCACATCACCGTGCGCATACCGCGCTCGTCCGGTTCCGAGATAGCCTCGAGGCCGATCAGCAGCGTGACGCCCTTCTCCAGCTGCACCCGGTGCTCCTCACCGTGCCGCAGGCCGTAGAAGAACTGGTTGGCCGAAAGACCCGTCGTATCACCGTATTTCTCACGGTGGGCGAGGAACTCGTGCGTCGGGCCGGGGAAGAGCAAGCGGTTCAACGTCGCCCGGCGCTGCTCCGGCGTCCCGGCCAGCTGTTCCTCATCCTCTTGGGAGAGTTGGACTTCCGGCTTCGCCTGCCCGCGTCCGGCCAGCGCGTGCGTGCGGAACGGCTCCGGCCAGCCGCCCGCGGGTGTGCCGAGTTCGCCGCGCAGGAAACCGATCACCGAATCCGGAATGTCGTAGCGGCCCGGGTCGGCGGCGAAATCCGCGACGTCGACGCCGGTGCCGACGAGCGCGAGCGCGAGATCGCCGACCACCTTCGAGGACGGTGTCACCTTCACCAGCCGGCCCAGCAGCCGGTCCGCCGCCGCGTATTTCGCCTCGACCTCCTCGAACCGGTCGCCGAGGCCGAGCGCGATGGCCTGCTGGCGCAGATTCGACAACTGACCGCCCGGAATCTCGTGGGTGTACACCCGGCCGGTGGGTGCGGGCAGCCCGGATTCGAAGGGCGCGTACACCTTTCGCAGCGCCTCCCAGTACGGCTCCAGATCGCAGACGCTCTGCAGGTTCAGCCCGGTGTCGTATTCGCTGTTGGCCGCGGCCGCGACGATCGCGGAAAGCGCTGGCTGGCTTGTGGTTCCGGCCATCGCCGCGCTCGCGCCGTCCACCGCGTCGGCGCCCGCCTGCCAGGCCGCGAGGTAGGTGGCCAGCTGGCCGCCCGGGGTGTCGTGGGTGTGCACGTGCACCGGCAGATCGAAGTTACTGCGCAGGGCCGTAACGAGTTTCGCCGCGGCGGGGGCGCGCAGCAGGCCGGCCATATCCTTGATGGCGAGCACATGTGCGCCCGCGTCCACCATCTGCTCGGCCAGCTTCAGGTAGTAGTCGAGCGTGTACAGGGACTCGTTCGGGTTGGACAGGTCGCCGGTGTAGCTCATCGCGACTTCCGCGATGGCCGTTCCGGTTTCGCGCACCGCATCGATGGCCGGACGCATCTGGTCGACGTTGTTGAGCGCGTCGAAGATGCGGAAGATATCGATGCCGGTCGCCGTCGCCTCCGCGACGAACGCCCTGGTCACCCGCTCCGGGTACGGCGTGTAGCCGACGGTGTTGCGCCCGCGCAGCAGCATCTGCAGACAGATGTTGGGTATCGCCGCGCGCAGGGCGGCCAGCCGCTCCCACGGGTCCTCGTACAGGAATCGAAGCGCCACATCGTAAGTCGCGCCGCCCCAGCATTCGATGGACAGCAGCTCCGGCGTCAGCCGCGCGACGTGGCCCGCGACATCGAGCAAGCCGTTGGTGCGCACCCGGGTGGCCAGCAGCGACTGGTGCGCGTCGCGGAATGTGGTGTCGGTGACGCCGACCGCCTTCTGCTCGCGCAGCGCCTGCGCGAAACCCTCTGGGCCCAAACGCAACAGCCGCTGGCGCGAGCCGTGCGGCGGCGGCGCGGCCAGGTCGATGGCGGGCAGTTTGTCGTGCGGGTAGAGGGTGGTCGGGCGTTGGCCGTGCGGTTTGTTGACGGTGATGTCGGCCAGGTAGTTGAGGATCTTGGTGCCGCGGTCGGCCGAACCGCGCAGCGCGAGCAGCTGCGGACGCTCGTCGATGAACGAGGTGGTCACCCGGCCCGCCTGGAAGTCGGGATCGTCGAGCACCGCGAGCAGGAAGGGGATATTGGTGGTGACGCCGCGGATCCGGAATTCGGCGAGCGCCCGCTTGGCCCGCGCGATCGCGAGACCGAAATCGCGGCCGCGGCAGGTGAGTTTGACCAGCATCGAGTCGAAGTAGGCGCCGATCTCCGCGCCGAGGTTGGCGCCGCCGTCGAGCCGGATGCCCGCGCCGCCCGGCGTGCGGTAGGCGGTGATGCGGCCGGTGTCGGGGCGGAAGCCGTTGGCCGGATCCTCGGTGGTGATCCGGCATTGCAGCGCCGCGCCCCGGATGGCGATCGAATCCTGGGTCAGGCCAAGGTCTTCCAGCGTCTCACCGGCGGCGATGCGCAGCTGCGACTGGACCAGGTCCACATCGGTGATCTCCTCGGTCACCGTATGTTCGACCTGAATGCGCGGGTTCATCTCGATGAAGACGTGGTTGCCGCGCTCGTCGAGCAGGAATTCGACGGTGCCCGCGCAGCTGTAGCCGATCTGCCTGGCGAAGGCCACCGCGTCGGCGCAGATGCGTTCCCGCAGTTGCGGATCCAGGTTCGGCGCGGGCGCGAGCTCGAGCACCTTCTGATGCCTGCGCTGCACCGAGCAGTCGCGCTCGAACAGGTGCATCACATTGCCGTGCTGGTCGGCGAGGATCTGCACCTCGATGTGACGCGGGTTCACCACGGCCTGTTCGAGGAAGACGGTCGGGTCGCCGAATGCCGATTCGGCCTCCCTGGACGCGGCCTCGATCGATTCGCGCAGCTGTGCAGGATCGGCGACCCGGCGCATACCGCGCCCGCCGCCACCGGCCACCGCCTTGACGAAGATCGGGTACTCCAGCTCCCGTGACGCCGCGAGCAGTTCTTCGACATCCGCCGACGGCGCGCTGGACCGCAGCACCGGCAGTCCGGCCGCCCGCGCCGCCGCGACCGCGCGGGCCTTGTTACCCGCCAGCTCCAGCACCTCCGCCGATGGGCCGATGAAGGTGATGCCCTCGCGGGCGCACGCCGCGGCGAGGTCCGGATTCTCGGACAGGAAGCCGTATCCCGGATAGATGGCGTCGGCGCCCGCGGACTTGGCCGCGTCGATGATCGCGTCGATCGACAGGTAGGCGCGAACCGGGTGCCCCTGTTCACCGATCTGGTAGGACTCGGCCGCCTTCAACCGGTGGACCGAATTGCGGTCCTCGTACGGAAAGACGGCGACGGTCCCGATGCCGAGCTCGTAGGCGGCACGGAAGGCACGGATGGCGATCTCACCGCGATTGGCAACCAAGACTTTGGAGAACATTGGCCTAAGGTACCTGCCCCCAACACACGCACAGATGGGGAATGGCGCTTCGCATGGTTCTTCACAAGATGGCTTGGCAGCCTTGCGAAGTTGTGTTCATCGGCGCGTCACATACGACGCGCCGATGGACATCTGTCGGCTACCGAATTCCGGCAAACCGAGTCACAGCCAGCGCAGGGTGTGATACCTCGCACCGCCGCGCAACTGACCCACCGCGATGCCGAGCAGCAGCCCGCGCTCCTCGCTCACCAGCCCGCGGGCCACCGCGAGTCCGCAAATACGCACCAGTAATTCCGGCAGCCTGATTTCCGGCATACCGTTACCCGGATATTCGGCGTTCAACCGGGCGAGCCCGATGCCCCGGCTGCGTCCCTGCCGGTAGCCCGGTTTGAATCCGGGCCGATAGCGATAGGCCAGCAATGCCTCGGGCAGGAATCCGGTGCGATATCCGGCATTGTGCACGCGCCAGCCGAATTCGACATCCTCATTGGCCGGATAAGTCACATCCATGCCGCCCAGTTTGCGATAGACCTCGGCGCGGCATGCGGTGCTTCCGGCAATGATGATCGGGGCGAAGACACCGGCCGGTTGGAATTTGTCCGGCGCGGGCACATCGGCGACGCCGCGCGGATTATCCGCATTGAGCGATTTGCCCTCTACGGCCGAGCAGACCAGGTCGTAGCCCTCTTCCAGGAATTCGACGAGCCGCCTCGCCCAATTCGGATACGCCTTGTCGTCGTGATCGCAGAAAAGAAGTATCTCGCCCTCGGCGTGGTCTGCACCAATATTTCGAGCAAAGGCGGCGCCCTTGTGCGCCGACGCGTCGACCCATTTCAGGTCGAGTTTTTCCCGTAGCGGATGCTCGAGTATGTGTCGACGCACAAAAGTCGGCGATCCATTGTCCGCCACGACTACCTCGAGCGGGCCAACGTAGTCTTGCTCGGCTATTGCACCGAGTTGAACATCGAGGAAACCCAGACCCTCGGCATCCGAAATGAAAACGGGAATGACGATCGAAACCGATCGTGCGACCACGGTTACCCCACATCCAAGCTACAAGCGGGAAGGCACTCCCCCACAGACTCAGCAGAATTTAATGCATAGGTCAGCATACGGGAATCCAAACGTTGGTGACGATTCTCACATCATCCACCATTACCGGGCCGCCGAACGCATCGCCGGAGCGCACGGCGGGCAACGGAGAAGATGTGAAAGCTGCTGGCGCTGAAACTATCTCAGCGAACCAGCCAGATGTTACGAACCGAACTGCCGTGCGCGAGCGCATCGCCCAACGAGGCGGCGGCCAGACCGCGCTCGGCCAGACCGTCCAATACCAGGCGCGAGAGCGCACCCCGATCGAAGGTGGGCGCCGGACCGTCGTCCGCGCCGTCCGCGGCATTGGCGAACCCGTCGTGCAGCAGCAGCACATCGCCGTCGCCGATGCCCTCCAGCGCCTGCCCGGCCAGCTTCTGGACATCCTCGTCGACCCAGTCGCCCGCGAACCGGCTCCACACCACCGGGGTCAGGCCCGCGGCGCGAATCGCGGTCCACGTGCTCGCGACCTGCGCGCCGTACGGCGGCCGGAACCAGCGGACCGGTCTGCCACACAAATCCTCCAGCTGCCGCCGGGCATCCCTGGTCCGCCGGTACACCTGGGTGGCGGGCAGGGTGGTCAGCCGGATGTGGTCGTAGCCGTGTAGGCCGATCTCGTGGCCCGCCGCCAGCACATCGTTCAACAGCGCGCGCTGCTCCATGGCACGCCGGACCAGGACGAAGAAGGTCGCCGTCACACCGGCGTCGGCCAGCGCGGCCAGCACCGGCTCGGTGCTGCCGGGCTCGGGCCCGTCATCGTAGGTGAGCACCACGGTGGGGCGATCGGCTCGCACCAATTGAACAGACCCCACCCCGGCCGCAAGTGGTGCGAGTGCGCGGCCAACCACAGATTTCAACACGCGCCCATGCTAGGCGAATAAGCGTGTGATTCATGACCAACTTAAGGAAGGTCCGACCCGATTTGATGACAACTATGTAGTTGGACATATGCTGGATGACGCAGCTGGTTCACCGGGCGCAGGCGAGATGGAGCCCCTACGTCGCGTACCGGTGTCGAAACCCGAACGCTCCCTTGGGCGTACGGGCAAGAGGGAACCCGGTGGGAATCCGGGACTGTCCCCGCAGCGGTGAGCGGGAACGACCGCCGTCATCACGCACTGGGCTCATCGGCCTGGGAAGCGACGGCCAGTAGGACCTTCCGGCGGTCTGCCGGATCGGCCGATTCGGCCGGTGCCCGCGAGTCCGAAGACCTGCCGGTTGTACCGGGTACGCCGTATCCGGTGGCCACCGCCTCGTGGAGAGGGCGCGCGGGTCCGCAGCGTTTCGCCGGATGTGTTCCCGGTTCAGGGCTCCTGTTCGGCAGATCGCTGGTCCCGCTTGCCGATTGGGCGTTGGTTCAGGTCCAACACAATGGAGCACAACGTGACTGTTTCACATACGCCGTTCACCGCAACGGTTCTCGGTCTCCCGCGGGTGGGGCCGCGACGGGAACTCAAGCGCGCCACCGAGTCCTACTGGGCAGGTCGCATCGACGCAGAACAACTGCACGCCGTCGCCCGTGAGCTGCGGCGCGCCCAGTTGTCCGAATTGCGTTCCGCCGGGCTCGATTCGGTGCCGGTCGGCACCTTCTCCTACTACGACCAGATGCTCGACACCGCCGTGCTGCTCGGTGCGCTGCCCGCGCGGGTGGCCTCGATCGCCGATCCACTCGACCGGTATTTCGCCGCCGCGCGCGGCACCGACACCATCGAACCGCTGGAGATGACCAAGTGGTTCGATACCAACTACCACTATCTCGTTCCCGAAATCGATTCGGGCACAACGTTTTCGCTGAATCCGGAGCAGCTGCTCGCACAACTTGCCGAGGCGAGGGAAGTCGGCGTCGCCGCCCGGCCGGTGGTGATCGGTCCGATCACCTTCCTGAAGCTGGCCAAATCCGCCGGGGAACGCACGCTCGATCGGCTGCCGGAATTGGTGCGCCTGTACCGGGAGTTGCTCGTTCAGTTGGCCGCGGCGGGCGCCGAATGGGTGCAGATCGACGAGCCGGTGCTGGTCACCGACCTGACCGAGGACGAAATCGCCCTGGTGCGGCTCACTTACACCGAATTGGCCGCGGTCGAGCAGCGCCCGGCCATCCTGGTGGCCACCTACTTCGGGCGGCCGGGCGCGGCGCTGCCCGCCTTGGCCGAGACCGGAATCGATGGCGTCGCGCTCGACTTCGTCTCCGGCACAACGGTTCCCGAAGTGTCGGTGCTGCGTGACAAACTGCTGGTGGCCGGTGTGATCGACGGGCGCAATGTGTGGCGCACCGATCTGGACCGTGCGCTGGAAACGCTGCGGGACCTCGCGGGATCCACGGGCGCCGTCGCGGTTTCGACCTCGTGCTCGCTGCTGCACGTGCCGTACGGGCTGGCCGCCGAGACCGGACTCGACGAAGGGCTGCGTTCCTGGCTGTCGTTCGGCGCGGAGAAGGTGACCGAGGTCCGGACGCTGGCGACCGGTCTGCACCAGGGCGCCGATGCCATCGAGGATCAATTGGTCGCGACGCGTGCGGCTTTGGCCGCGCGGCGGGCCGACCCGCGCCTGCACGATCCGGCGGTGCGGGCCAGGTTGGCCGCGCTCGGCCCGGACGCCACGCGGCGCGCCCCCGCCGAGCAGCGGCGCGAATTGCAGTCCGAGCGACTGCGATTGCCCGCGCTGCCGACCACGACGATCGGATCGTATCCGCAGACCTCGGCCATCCGGCTGGCTCGGGCCGCGCTGCGCAAGGGCGAGATCGATCAGGCCGAATACCAGCGCCGGATGCGCGCCGAGATCGCCGATGTCGTTGCGCTACAGGAGAAATTGGGCCTCGACGTGCTCGTGCACGGCGAACCGGAACGCAACGACATGGTGCAGTACTTCGCCGAACAGCTCGACGGATTCGCCGCCACCGAGAACGGCTGGGTGCAGTCCTACGGCACCAGGTGCGTTCGGCCGCCGATCCTGTACGGCGATGTGGCGCGGCGCGATCCGATGACCGTCGACTGGATCACCTACGCGCAGTCGCTCACCGACAAGCCGGTCAAGGGCATGCTCACCGGCCCGGTGACCATTCTCGCGTGGTCGTTCGTGCGCGACGATCAGCCGCTCGCCGATTCGGCACGTCAAGTGGCCCTTGCCATTCGGGACGAGACGGTGGATCTGGAGGCGGCGGGCATCCGCATCGTCCAGGTGGACGAGCCCGCCCTGCGGGAGACGCTGCCGCTGCGTGCCGCCGACCAACCCGCCTACCTGGAGTGGTCGGTCGGGGCGTTCCGGTTGGCCACCGCCGGTGTCGCCGACAGCACCCAAATCCACACGCACCTCTGCTATTCGGAATTCGGTGAGGTCATCGACGCGATCGCCGGACTCGACGCCGACGTCACCTCCATCGAGGCGGCCCGGTCGCGGATGGAGATAGTCGAGGATCTCCGGTCCGCCGGATTCGACCTCGGCGTCGGGCCCGGTGTCTACGATATCCACTCGCCGAGGGTGCCCAGCGTCGAGGAGATCACCGCCTCACTGCGGACCGCACTGAAAGTCATTCCCGCCGAACGACTTTGGGTGAATCCCGACTGCGGCCTGAAGACCCGCGGCCCGGCCGAGGTGGAGTTGGCGCTGCGCAATATGGTGGCCGCCGCCCAAGCGGTGCGCTAGCCGATGTGGATCCCGCTTCGCTCGCGCGGAGCGGGATCCACTGGACTCCGGAAAGGTCACTCCGGCCACTGGTACGAGCGCGTCTGCGGAACCACCGGCCCGGGCTGCGGGGCGGGGGCCTGCTGCGGCACGGTGGTGCTGCGCCGCGGTGGCGGTTGCGGTGGGGCGGTGGTGATCGGCGGAATGTCCGCCGGGTTGGGGGCTTCGGTCGGCGGCGCGGGCGGCGGCTGTGAGGTCGTCGGCGCACTCGACGTGGTGGTCGTCGTAACCGGTTGCGGCACAACCTTGGACGTTGTCCCTGGGTTGGATGATCCACCGTCGTCGCGCATCACGAACGCCGCACCCACCGCGACACCGACCCCGGCCAGCAACAGTCCCGACGCCACCACGAATCGCATGCGCCGAGGTTTGCCGCGGGTCACCGGCTCCACCCACCGCGGCTGCTTGAACGGTATCGGCGGCGCGGGCGCCACGGCGCGGATGACGGTCGGGATCACCGCCTGATCCGGCACCGCATTACCCGAAACCAGAACCGGCCGTGGCGGTTCCGCACGCACGGTGACCGCGGCGGGTCGCAGCGCGTTCGCCGCGGCCTCGGCGAACGCGGTGCAGCTGGCGTATCGGTCCTCCGGCGATTTCGCCAGTGCGGTGGCGAGTACGGCGTCCAATTCGGCCGGGAGTTCGGGACGTGACTCGCTCGGCGCGGGCGGTGGAGCGCTCAAATGCGCGGCGATCACGGCCGCCTGTTCCTTGCGCGGGAACGGCTGCCGCCCGGTCAGCAGCTGAAATAGTGTGCAGCCCAGGGAATAAACGTCGGCGCGATGATCGGCGGGCGCGTCGGTGAATCGTTCCGGCGCGACATAGGCGAAGGTCGCGGCGATACCGGACAGCGTGACGGTGTCGTCGAGGGTGCGCGCGATCCCGAAATCGGTGAGCACCGCGCGCTCGCCGCCGCGCCGATCGTGCTCGACGAGCAGATTGGCCGGTTTCACATCCCGGTGCAACACACCCTGCGCATGCGCGTAATCCAGTGCGTGCGCGGCATCTTCGAGTAGCCGCAGGGCTCGCTCCGGCGCGAGCCCGTCCGGATGCGCGCTCAGCAATCCGGCGACATCACCGCCGTCGATATAGCGCATCGCCAACCACAGCGCGGGATCGTCGGCGGCGCTACGGTCGTATACGGGAACGATATTCGGGTGATCGAGTCCGGCGGCGAGGGTCGCTTCGCGGTCGAATGCGGTGCGCGTCTTCGGATCACCGGTGAACGCGTCGGCCAGCACCTTCAGCGCGACCCGGCGCCGCAGCCGCGGATGCGTGGCCAGATATACCGACCCCATCCCGCCGACACCGAGCAGTCGCTCGATGGCGAACCCGGCGAATACCGTTCCCGGCCGCAAACCCATGATCCTCCCCGGCGCGCATCGGGCCGAAACACGCTGCGGCGCTGTGCAAATATAACGAGCGCAAATGTAACGAGGGCAAATGTAACGTCACGAGGCCATCGGAGCGAGGCCGAGGGCCGCGAGCTCCTCGGCGTGGTCGCCACCGGCGAGCATCCGGGTTCGCAACGACTGGTAGCGGCATCCGGCGGCGTCGAACGCGGCAACCGTTGCGAGCATCCGCTGCCGGTCCCCCGTGCGCAGACCCTCGGCCCGTTCCACCAGCGCCTCGGCGACGGGATTCCCGGCCACCAGTTCTCTTGCCTGCGCCGAATATGTTCCGGCAGCCGCGCTTTCGGCGAGCACGGCCGCTTCGGCGCGCAGCGCCACATACCAGTGCAGCCACAGCCAGGTGATCGAGCGCCACACCTCGCCGGGCTCGGCCGCCAGCCGGTCGTGCGCTGCGCTCGATTGTCCGTTGTGCAGCAACAGCATTGCGTCGAACACCGCGCGGTATCCGTACGCGTGCTCGGGTGCGGTGTCGAGCCGGCTCAGCACGGCATCCCATTCGCGGCGCGCCGCGTCGTCGCCGCGCAGGCCGTTGATCATCGCGACACCGGCCACCGCGGCGCCGAGGACCGGCCCGGACGGGTTACCCGCCCGCTGCCACGACTCGAGGAATCGGGCGCCGTTGACGAGCACCTCGCCGACATTGCCCGCCAGCGCGTCGACCACCAGCAGCCAGCATGTCGCACGATGGCCGACCTCGGCGAGCATCGGATGTTCGGCGAGCTGCCGCGCCGAGCGCCGCGCGCCGGGCAGATCGCCGACGCCGAGGGCCGCCTCGGTGGCCTCGCCGAGCGCGTCGATCAACTCGTGGGTGCCGAGCGGTGTGTCCGGCGCGGACGCGAGCCGGTTCACCCGGCGCCGGGCCGTCGCGGCGGCGGCGAACGCGTCGCCCGCCCAGCTCTGTGCGCCTGCCAGGGTGTCGAGCGCGGCGGATTCGGCGAGCGGATCGCCGGTGCGGCGCGCGAGTTCCACTGCGCGCTGGGCGTATTCGATGGTCCGCGCCGCGGCGCTGTCGGGTGCGGCGGCGAACGCGTCGGTGAGCGCGCGCCCGGCTTCGGCCAGCGCCACCGCGGCCTGGGCCGCCAGGTTGTCACCCGCCGATTCGCGCGCGTCGGAAATGAGCGCGGCCGCCTCCGCCTGCGGCAGCGACCTGGCGAATTTGCTGGAGAACCGGTAGGAGTTGGCGGCGGCGGTCGCCAGGTCGGTGGCGGCGCCCGCGGCATCACCGGCCCGGCGGGCGGCCGCGGCGGCCGCGCGGTAGAGCCGGTCCATATCGTCGCCGCGCAGTTGGCATGCGGCCGCCGCGGCGGCCTGCCGCAGCATCGATGCGGCGTCGGCCGGGTCGTCGGCGAGCATGGCCGCCTGCTCGAAGCGCCACTGGGATTCACCGATCAGATTGCGGGTGAACAGCATTCCCGCCAGATACTCGGCGAAACGGTATGCGTCCGCGCGCTGTTCCGGCCGGTCGGACGCCCATGCCATCGCGGCGCGGAAATCATCGGCCGCCGCGTCGAATCGGGGCCGCCATTCGGCGCGCACCACCGCCAGCTCGGCGGCCTCGGTCAGGCACCAACGCAGGTGACGGGACCGGGTGATATCCAATTCGTCGGCCTCGGCGAGTCGCTCCATCCCGTACTGGCGGATGGTTTCCAGCGCCCGGTATTCGGTCCCGCTCGGCGCGGCCGAGACCAGCAGCAGGCTCTGCTCCACCAGCCGCGCCAATCCGTCTGCGACAACGCCCTTTTCGGAATCGGCGACCTGCGCGGCGGCCGCGACGGTGAACGACTTCATGAATACCGACACCCGGCGCAGCAGCACCCGGTCGGCCGGGTCGAGCAGGGCGTGACTCCAGTCGAGCGCGGCCCGCACCGACCGGTGCCGGTCCTCGGCGCGCGCGCCGCCCGCGAGCATCCGGAGTTGGTCGGACAGTCCGGCGGTCAGGCCATCCAGCCCGAGCGTCGTCCAGCGCGCGGCGGCCAGCTCGATGGCGAGCGCGACGCCGTCGAGCCGCGCGCAGAACGCCGCGACCTGGTCGCGCAGTGCGTGATTCGGCGGCCAGCCGCTGGCCGCGGCCCGATCCATGAACAGCGCGACCGCGTCCGAGGCGCCCGCACCGTCCAGCGACATCGGCGGCACCTGGTAGACCCGTTCGAACGGCACCAGCAGCCGGGCCCGGCTGGTCGCGAGCACCGTCACCTTCGGGCAGGCCGCGAGCAGTCGTTCGATGAAGGGCGCGACACCGTCCCGCACATGCTCGCAGTTGTCCAGCACCAGCAGGGCGTGCCGGTCGGCCAGCGCGGTGAGCACCGATTCGTCCATACCCCGGCCGGGTTGTTCGCCGAGGCCGAGTGCGAGCGCGGCCGTACCGGCGACGACGCAGATATCCGGGTTCGTGGTCGGGACCAGGTCCACGAACCACACCCCGTCCGGATACCCGCCGGCCACCTCGGCGGCGACCGCCAGCGCGAGCCGGGTCTTCCCGACCCCGCCGGGGCCGACGGCGGTCACCTGCCGATGTTTCGAAAGCAGCTCGGCGAGTTCGCCCCGCTCGCGGTCGCGGCCGATGAACGAGGTGAGCGGTGTCGGCAGCACCGGATGCGCTCTGTCGGCAGGCGCGAGCGTTGACGCGCGCTGGGCGAGCGCCCGCCGATCCGGAACCTCCAGTTTGCGCAGCAGCGAGGAGACGTGACTCTCCACCGTTCGCACCGAAATGAACAGTCGTGCACCGATTTCGGCGTTGCTGAGATGTTCCCCCACCAGCGAGAGCACCTCGGCCTCCCGAGCCGAGATCTCCACTGTCACTGCCATAACGCCACTCTCCCGTATCCGGCCGGTCCGATACTCCCCGGTCGGTTCTGCGCGCGACGACGCGCAGGTCACGGTACCCGCCACCGGTGATCCGTGCGGCAATCCGTGGCCGATTCCGTGGTCGGCACGGATGTGGGCGGACCACTGCGGCGGCGATGCTTTGGGCACCAACGAATTCAGGAGGGATCATGACCACCCAGGGCATCAAGACCGTGCTGCATCCGGTCTCCGACCTCGCGACCGCCAAGGCCCTGTACACGACGCTGCTCGGCATATCGCCGCAGACCGACTCGGCCTACTACGTCGGCTTCGACGCCGAGGGCCAGCACATCGGGCTGGTGCCGAACGGCGGGCCGCAGCAGATGACCTCCCCGGTGTCCTACTGGCACGTCGCCGATATCGCGGCGAAGCTCGCCGAGCTGACCGCCGCGGGCGCAACGGTCCGGGAGGACGCGCACGAGGTCGGCGGCGGCCGCCTGGTCGCCACCGTGACCGATACCGACGGCAATGTCCTCGGCCTGATCCAAGACCGCTGAACTTCCGAGCAGGAGAACGAATCATGACCACGAAAACCAAGACCAACACCGGATTCTCGGCCGACGAGGTCGCCGCGATGAAGGAGCACGCCGAGGAGCTGAAGACGGCGGCCCGCCGCGGCGCACGCGCCACCAAGGCGGATGGCGAGCAGGACGTGCTGGCGAAGATCGCCACGATGGCCGCGCCCGATCGCGCACTGGCCGAACGGATACACGCCATCGTCACGGCCAACGCGCCCGGCCTCGCCCCGAAGCTCTGGTACGGCATGCCCGCCTACGCCAAGGACGGCAAGGTCCTGTGCTTCTTTCAGAGCGCGGGCAAGTTCAAGGCGCGGTACGCGACGCTCGGCTTCAACGACGTCGCCCAGCTGGACGAGGGCACCATGTGGCCCACCGCCTTCGCACTGACCCGGCTCACCGCCGACGACGAGGCGCGGATCGGCGAGCTCGTCAGAAAGGCGGCCGCTTAAGCCTGCTGATCGAACGATTCACCGGACCCGATCGTGGTCACAGGTACGGATGACCCTCCGGCATCCGTCCGTCCACAAGATTCGAGACCGTCATGCACCTGTTAGCTACCGATAGGAGTGCCGGACCCGCGCCGGGCAGTGCCGGTGCGCTGGTTCTCGGGCTGTTTCGCATTCTGATCGGAATTTCGTTCGCCCTCCACGGGCTTTCCGAACTGTTCGGCAAGCCCGTCGCGCCGTACGGCGGCCATACCGCCACCTTCGGCAGCTGGCCGCAGTGGTGGGCCGGGGTGATCGAACTCGTCGCCGGTGCGCTCGTCGCGGCGGGAATCGGCACCAGGGTCGCCGCGCTGCTGTGCTCCGGCGCGATGGCCTATGCCTATTTGTTCGTCCACCTGAAGCACGGTCTACTGCCGATCCAGAACGGCGGCGAGCTCGCGGCGCTGTTCTGCTGGTCGTTCTTCCTCATCGCGGTCATCGGGCCGGGCGCGTTCGCGGCGGCATCGCTGTTGCCGTCCGCCGCTCGGCGCAACACCGTATCTACTCACAGATAACGGGATCGCCCGCCCGCTCCGCGCAGTACCGGGTGGCGAACCGGTACAGGATCCGCCGCGGCACCGTCACCGATTCCCGATGGCCGAGCGCGATCAGGTATTCGGCCTCGGCCGGATCGAAATAGCCTGCGTGCCGGTAGGTTTCGATGCGGATGGCGAGTCCGTCGCCATCCAGTTCCGGATGGAACTGGGTCGCGTACACGTGCTGCCCGGCCCGGATCATCTGCACCGGGCACGCGGCCGATCCGGCCAGCAGCACCGCACCGGGCGGGACGTCCTGGCAGGCCTCCTTGTGCCCGACGAACGCCCGGAACCGCGTCGGCAGGCCGCGCAGCAGTGGATCGGTGGCGGCGCTTTCGGTCAGCTCGATCGTCGGGGCGCCCACTCCCTCGCCGTACCGCTGCCGACCGACCTCGCCGCCGAGCACATCCGCCAGGATGCCCAAGCCGTAGCAGGCACCGAGATACGGGAAGTCGCGCGCGACGATCTCGGCGATCAGCTTCTTCAGCGTCGGCTCGAATGCCCGCTGATACTCGTACTTTTCGTCATCGGGGCTGCTGACATTGCTCGGCCCGCCGCCGACGATGACCGCGGCGAACTCGTCGAGATCGATATCGGGCAGCCCGCGATCCATCTGGATCCGCACGAACCGATCCGCGGGCAGGTCCGCACCGCGCCGGATGGCCTGGTACTCGTCGTCGGCGGCCGACCGCTCCGGCCGCAGCTGCAGCAGTAGGCAAGGCTTCGGCATGGGTCACATTCTGGTGCAGGGTCCGGCTGCGCGGTTCGGGTTCAGCCCACGATGTGGACCGGTTGCGAGCCCGTGCTCGCGATGACGGTGGTCCCCTGCCCGAGGTTGGCCGTCAACATGCCGCCGGATTCGTTGGGCAGCGCGCGGCCGGGCGCGATCAGATGGCCCGACCAGTCGTGCGGCACGCCGTCGCAGTCGACCATGACCGGGCCGTCGAGCCGGATGGCGATCGGGCCGCCGATGCCGCCGCGGAACATCTGCTCCAGCGAACCGTCCACCACGTCGACCCCGGCGGTGCCCCCGCCGCCGCAGGTGGCCGACCCGCTGACGGTCAGCGTGGTGATGTTGTAAACCAGCTCGGGCGCAACGGATATCGATGCGGGCGGCTGGGCCGCGACGGTCGCCGGGACGATCCCGAGGCAGCCGGTCGTCGCGGCGAGAACGATCAGGGTGCGGAACATGGTTGTCCTCCTGTCGATGCGCGAATCGCGAGATCGGAGACCACTACATCATCCCAGTTCGCCGGTTGGCGGAATTTCGGGGCACCTGTTTGCTCGCGATCGCTCCGCGATCGCTGCCCGCCCGGAATGCCGCCGACCTTGCATCACGGTTCGATGATCAACGAAAGGAATAGCGGCACTTGACCATTCGCCGAAATCGGCGCTACCAGGCGTCATTTTCCGCGAATCATGGCCGCGCACATTGCGTTATGGCCACCGTATAGTCCGCCGATATAACTGTTTCGCCAGAAATCAAGAACGCCAGCAATTTCTGGGTACATCCCGCACAAGCCGGGCCGGACCCGGAGGCATCGAAAAATGAAGAAAGTTACGACCATGCGTAGAGCAACGGCGCTCTTCGCCGCAGTATTGTTGGCCATCCTCCTCTCCCTCTCCTACGGAACAACGCCGAAGGCCGTCGCCGATGACTGCATCGGCGATTGGGCCATCGGTATCGGCGGTCTCGGCGACAACACCTCATCGGTGGTCGCCCCATACGTGGATCAACCCGTCGGCTACAACTCGCTCGATCCGATGTCGGGATTGAATGAACTCGACCGCCTGTTCTGGCTGCATCGCAACGAATGCCCCGGCGACCATATCCGGCTGATCGGGCACAGCGAGGGCGCCGGCATCGTGCACGCCTGGGTCACCGCCCATCAGGACGTGGACAATGCCAACGCCATACTCCTTTCCGATCCCAAGCGGGCGCCGGGACCCGGCTGGGGCGGCCTTTCGTCCACCCCGGGAAGCGGGATCGTCGGATATCCGCTGGCCGGTGTCGACGACTGGTTCGGCGGCTTCCCGGTGCTGACCGTGTGCAACCACGACGACCAGATCTGTGACACCTCCGCAGGCTGGCAGGGTTATCTCTTCGGCGGCGCGCACACCCGTTACGATTTCAACGTATGGGATTACGGCGATTGGGATTCCGGCGTCTGGTACCGGTGAACCGATCGGCCCGAGGGGATCAGTAGCCCTGCGCCACCGATCCCCGTTGGCTGAATCCGTGCCCCATCGAAGTACACACCGCCACACCCTGATAGGTGATTTCGCAATTCGCCCCGGCATATGACACCGAATACTGCGGATCGTGGTAATTGCCGGGCGCCGCGCGCAGCAGCGCCGGATTTCCACCGGGCAATGTGTGGCTGCCGTTGGAGTTCCACTGCGGATGTGCCGGCGACATCGTCGAATCGATGACGATGGCCGGCACATTCGGCAGCGATACCTGCATTCCGGCGTACAGCACATTCATCGCCGACGCCGGGATCGCGAGGTCACACCCCACCGCCGCATTCGCCGCAATCGAACAGTTCCATCCACCGATCGCGAAATACGCTGTGCCATCGACAACCGTCGGCCCCGCTCCGTCGGCGGCATCCGCCACGCCCACCCCCGACAGGGCCGCGACGCCACCCAGAATTCCTCCGCAAACCGTTGCGACGGCCAATTTTCCGGCCCTCAACACAACATCTCCCTCGAACGCACGACCAGCTCGGGTCAAGTCGAATATAGAGAAAAGCTATCACCATACGGTGCAAAGGCAAGCGATCCCGTCAAGCGCCCTTACCCACCGCTGTCCGATTCCTTCAAGACCTCTTCCCCTGTCCTTCGGTTGACTGGCCGCGAACAACATCGTTCAACCGAGGAGGCACCCATTTTCCGGCTACGAACCCTGGTTACGGCGGCCGTCGTGGCGGCCTCGATCGCCTTGACGGCCTGCTCCGGCACACAGAGCGGCTCCGCATCGGCAAATACTCAACCGCCCGTTCAGAGGAGTAACGATATGAAGGTCGATATCGGCGCGATCACGCTCGCCGTGCGGGATCTGGACCGCTCGCTGCGCTTCTACCGGGAAGCGCTCGGATTGTCCTCGCCCGGGATCATCGGCACCGAATACATTGGCGACCAGAACAATCCGAGCGGCGCGACCGCGATGTTCAAATTGCCGTCGGGGCAGATCTTTTCGATCTACTCGCGCGACGACCTCGCGAAGGATGCGGGTGTGCCACCCGAGCGGGTAGCGGGCTCCGGGTCGAGCCTCGGCTATTTCGTCGACAGCCGAGACGATGTGGACCGCGTCCTGGAAAACGTGCGGAAAGCGGGCGGCACGATAGTCCGCGCACCGCTGGAACGTCCTTGGGGGATATACGCGGGCTACTTCGGCGATCCGGACGGACACCTCTGGGAGGTGGTCTATTTCCTGCACGGTAGGCCGAACTGACCGACCCATCGGGTACGCGCCTCGATTTGCGTTGCGGCACTGCCACTTCGAGGCGCGTACCCACCGGTGAACGGAATCCCTCAGTCCGGCTCGTTCTCCGGTCGCGGTCTACGCCTCGGCCGCGCCGGATATTTCACGCACGGCTCGGTATGCGCTGCCGGTCGCGGCCGTATCTTGGACAATCCCTGACGCAATGCCGGATGACACCCACGCCCCATTAGAACTCCCCTCCCGATCGGTCGAAGAGCACCTTCAATCCCCTGATCAGATTCGACGCACGGGCGTGCGGATCGGTTCCATGGATTCAGGCGGAATTTGCGACGGGCCGGTCGAGGGCGGGTTATCCGGGGTTCAGGAGCCGAACGCTCGGGTGATGGCGGCCATGTCGAAATAGTCGCGCCAGGCGGTGATCTCACCGTCGGCGATCTCGAACACGCCGACGACCGGCAGCGGGGTGGCGCGGCCGTCCTTGCCGTTGAGGGTGTCGGTGCGCTCGTTCATCACCAGGTTCCCGTCGGCGAGTTGGTGGTGGATGGCGAAATCGATCGAGTCGAAGGTGGCCAGGAAGCCGGCGATGAATTCGCGGATGGCGGCCCGGCCGGTGATCGGTTCCATCGGAATGTTGTGGTACACGGCATTTTCCGCGAAATAGGCGCTGATCTTGTCCGGATCCGGATCGGACCAGCTTGCACACATGGCGCGGACGAGTTCGTCGGGGGTGGGCATGCGCGGCTCACTTCCTGCTCGGCGACGTGTACCGATTCAACCAAGCAATCGCTTGGCATGGAAGTCGCGTGATCGAATGCGGCCGACACCATAAGCTGGGCGCATGACCGACGAACGTCCCCTGCCCTACCGGCTCATCACCGGCGTCGACGACGCGGCCTTCTGCGAGCGCATCAGCGCGCTGCTGGATCAGGGTTACAAACTGCACGGCTCACCGGCCGTCACCTACAACGGCGCGAATGTCATTGCCGCGCAGGCGGTTATCTGGGATCCGCAGTAGTTTTCCGCTCGGCGGGCCGCGCTCGTGACGAACAGCCGTCCAGTATTGCCCGCTTGACTTCACCGGGCGCGACAACGCCGCCCTGCGCTCCGAATCTCGGACGTCCAGCAATCTGTCGACACCCACCGGGTTGGCTCGAGTTTGCGCGTGTCGCGCATGGTCATCGCACCGACGCATGCGTCGCGCGCTGCCGACCGGAGACCCGCACCGCGCCTGATGGGCGCTCGTCCGCAGACCTGCGCACGGACGGAGCGAATGCGGCGGTACCCCTGACTCGCACCCCATAGCCGGTCTCGGTATCGAGTTCGAACGGACCGCCACCGACAACCCGAATCTCAACGCGCACAACCGAATTCCGCACACCGAGCCGAGGCGCACAGCGTAAACCGTTGCGAATCAAGGAATAAGTCCGCCAACACCACGCCCATACGCCGAGCGGCAACCACCCCGGCAATCTTGGTTGCCAGCGGATCCGCATGCCGCGGCCGCCCGGCCGCGCACCGGCCGCAGCCGTATCGATCCGCCCGGACGCCAGCCGTCCACTTCGCACGCTACGCAGCAGCAACCTCGGGTAAAACTCCTCGCAACGCGCATTCCGGTGACCAGCATCGGCCCGGTTGCAATGTTTGCGAAGGATCGGGACTACCATCTTCGGCGTGCGCAAGATGTACGCGGGCGCCCGCCTACGGCGGTTGCGCGAGGAACGCCGGATGACCCAGGCGGCGCTGGCGAAGACCCTCGACCTGTCACCCAGCTACCTCAACCAGCTGGAGCGCGACCAGCGGCCGCTGACGATCCCGGTCCTGCTCAAGCTGAACTCCACCTTCGACCTGGATGTGCAGTTCTTCGCCGCCGACTCCAACGCGCGCCTGGTCTCGGACCTGCACGAGGTGCTCGTCGACGCCGCGGGCGGCGATACCGCGCCGATGACCGAGGTGGAGGAGCTGGCCACCCGACTACCCGAGGTGGCCAGGATGGTCGTCGCGATGCATCGCAGGCTACGCGCGGCCACCGACCAGCTCGACCTGCTCTCCGCCAGGGTCGCCGCGCCGACCGGCGCCCCCGGGGTGCCCATGCCGTACGAGGACGTGCGTGACTTCTTCTACGACCACCACAATCACATCCCGCAGCTGGATCTGGCCGCCGAGCAGCTGTTCGAGGAGTGCGGGCTGACCATCGGCTCGCTGGATCGCCAGCTCGCCAGGGTGGCCGAGGAGCGCGCCGGCGTCACCGTGCTGGTGCGCGGCGACGGCGCCGACCCGAATATCCCGAAGCGCCATTACGAACCGGACAACCGCACCCTCACCCTGGCCCGCAGGCTGCGGCCCGGCCAGCGCGCCTTCCAGATCGCCACCACCATCGGATCGCTGTTGTACGGCAAGGAAATCGACGCCGTCCTAGACGAATCCCGTTCACTCACCGGCGAATCCAGAACGCTGGCGCGCATCGGACTGGCCAACTACTTCGCCGGTGCGCTGGTGCTGCCATACGGTAAATTCCTGCGCTCGGCCGAGGAATTGCGCTACGACATCGACCTGCTCGGACTGCGTTTCGAGGTCGGCTTCGAAACCATCTGCCACCGGTTGAGCACCCTGCAACGACAGGGGCAGCGCGGCATCCCGTTCTTCTTCGTCCGCACCGACCGCGCGGGCAATATCTCGAAACGCCAGTCCGCCACCGCATTCCACTTCTCCAGGGTGGGCGGCAGCTGCCCGCTGTGGGTGGTGCACGAGGCGTTCGCGCATCCGGGCCGCATCCTCACCCAGATCGCGGAGATGCCGGACGGGCGTCGCTATCTGTGGATCGCCCGCACCGCGCACGCCGCGCCGCACGGATTCGGCACGGCGACAAAGAATTTCGCGATCGGCCTGGGCTGCGACATCGAATACGCCGAGCGGATGGTGTATTCCACCGGCCTGCAGCTGGACAATCCGGCGGCAACGGTGCCGATCGGCGCGGGCTGCAAGGTGTGCGAGCGACCCGCCTGTCCGCAGCGGGCCTTCCCGCAGATCGGCGCGCCGCTCGCGGTCAGCGAGAACACCAGCACCGACCTGCCGTATCCGCGGATCGGTCGCTAACAGCTGGTGAGCTTGTCGGGGTTGGCCACCGCATATATGCCGACGATCTGCCCGGTGTCCGGATCGAGATCGAGCACCACCACCGCGAAAGCCGCACCGCCGGAATAGATCACCGCCGACGGCTCACCATTGGCCAACCGGTACCGCACCGAAATATTTTCGACGAATTCGATGAGGCCCGGATTGGTGATCAACCGGACCACCTTGTCCTTCCCGATGATCGGGCGCAGCGCGGCACGGCGCTTGCCGCCACCGTCGGACCATAGCGTCACATCCGGTGCGAGCAGTTCCAGCAGCGCGGACAGATCGCCGGTGAGCTGGGCGGCGAGGAATTTCTCCGTCACCAGCTGTTGCGTCTTGGGATCGGCGGTGCGGCGCGGGCGGCGGGCGTGCACGTGTTCGCGGGCGCGATGGGCGACCTGCCGCACGGCCGCCTCCGACCGGCCGAGCATCTCGGCGATATCGCCGTGCGGATAGCCGAACACATCGTGCAGCACGAACACCGCGCGCTCCAGCGGCGTCAGGGTCTCCAGCACGACGAGCATCGCCATCGACACCGATTCGGAGCGAAGCGTCGCGTCCGCGGCATCGCCGGGCTCCGCCACCAGCGGCTCGGGAAGCCAAGGGCCGACATAGGTTTCGCGACGGCGGTTGACGAGGGCGCGCCGGTCCAGCGCCCGGTTCACCGCGATGCGCACCAGATACGCGCGCGGATGCTCGATGTGTTCGGCCGACGACCCGTTGCGCGTCGCCCAGGCCAGCCAGGTGTCCTGCAGCACGTCCTCGGTGTCGGCGACGCTACCGAGCACGTTGTAGACGATGGCGAACAACAGCTCCCGGTGTTCGGCGAATACCTCGGTCGCCCCGTCGATCTCGGTCATCGGCCCTCCTTCGATGTCAGAACCTAGAGGCCGGCGAGCGCGCGAATGTGACATCCCGCGGCGATATGTGATCTGAATCTCGCCTTGTCACGCTGGGTTCACGACTTCGCCAGATACTCCAGGCGCTCGCCGTCGACGGCCGCGTGCATCATGCTCGCCAATCCGGGATGCCGCTTCAGCCCCGGATCCTGCTCGACCACCTTGCGCGCCAATTCCTGTGCGGCGGTGATGACTTCGAGATCGTCCAGCAGGGACAGCAGCCGCAGCGACCGGGCGGTGCCGGACTGCGCGGCGCCGAGCACATCGCCCTCGCGCCGCTGCCGCAGATCGAGCACCGCGAGCTCGAATCCGTCGGTGGTCGCGGCCACCGCCTCCAGCCGCGCCATGGCCGAACCGCCCGGTGCGGCATCGGTGACCAGCAGGCACAGCCCGGCATGCTTACCCCGGCCGATGCGGCCGCGCAGCTGGTGCAGCTGGCTGACGCCGAACCGGTCGGCGTCGAGGATCACCATCACCGTCGCGTTCGGCACGTCGACGCCGACCTCGACCACCGTCGTGCACACCAGCACATCGATGGTCCCATCGTTGAAAGCCCGCATCACCTGGTCTTTTTCATCGGCGGGCAGCCTGCCGTGCAACAACCCGACCCGCACGTTCGCCAGCGGGCCGTGCCGCAGCATATCGAACACCTCGACAACGGCCTGGGTGCTCGGCCCCTCCTTCTCCTGCTCGGATTTCTTCGCTTTTCCGTTGCGGCCCTTCGGATTCTCCTCGTCATCACCGATGCGCGAGCACACCACATAGGCCTGCCGCCCGGCCTCGACCTCCTCGAGTATCCGCTCCCACGCTCGGTCCACCCAGTTCGGGTGCAGTTTGCGCGGCACCACCCGCGAGGTGATCGGTGAACGGCCCCTTGGCAATTCGGTGAGGGTCGAGGTCTCCAGATCACCCAGGGTCGTCATCGCGATGGTGCGCGGAATCGGGGTGGCGGTCATCACGAGCAGATGCGGTGTGGTACCCGGTTTCGCCTTGGCGCGCAACGCGTCCCGCTGTTCGACGCCGAAGCGGTGCTGCTCGTCCACCACTACCATGCCCAGATCGAAGAATTCCACCGCGTCCTGGATGAGCGCGTGCGTGCCGATGACGATGCCCGCCTCGCCGCTCACCGCGTCCAGCAGCGCCGCCTTCTTCGCGCCCGCCGACATGGACCCGGTCACCAGCACCACCTTGGTGGACCGCTCCGCCGCACCGAGTTCACCGGCGGTACCGAGGTCGCCGAGCATCCCGCGCAACGACCGATAGTGTTGGGCGGCAAGTACTTCGGTCGGCGCAAGCAGCGCGCACTGCTGGCCGCTGTCCACCACCTGCAGCATGGCGTGCAGCGCGACGATGGTCTTACCGGAACCCACCTCACCCTGCAGCAGCCGATGCATCGGGTGGCTGCGCGCGAGATCTCCGGAGATCTCCTCGATCACCTGCCGCTGCCCCGCGGTGAGTTCGAACGGCAGGCGTTTGTCGAATTCCGCCGCGATACCGTCGGCGCGGGGCGGGCACGGCCGCGCGGCCCGGCCCTCCGTCTCGTGCCGCCGCTCGGCCAGCACCAGTTGCAGGGCCAGCGCCTCGTCGAAACGCAAACGCTCCCTTGCCTGTTCGATATCCGACTTGTGCTCAGGCAGGTGAACCAGCCGCAGCGCGTCGGATATCGGCAGCAGCCCGCGCTCCGCGCGCAGGTCCGCCGGGAGCGGATCGTCTATCGGGTCGAGTTGATCCAGCACCTGCCGCACGCAGGCCAGCAGCGTCCAGCTCTGCACCTTCGCGGTCGCCGGGTATACCGGGATGTACTCCCGTTCGAAGAACGAAACATCGACCCCCTCCGCACCTTTGGCGCTCTGCGCGAGCCCCCGCAATGCGCCGCTGCCGCGCACGGTGGTGAGATTCTCGACCGAACCCTCACCCTTCTCGGGCAGGATCAGGTAATCCGGATGCGACAGATTCCACCGGTCCGGCCGCCACCAGTGCACGGTGCCCGACATCATCGCCCGAACCCCTTCGCGGACAAGGTAACTCACCTTGTCGCCATTGAAGAAGGTGATATCGATCGGGCTGGTGGAGCCGGTGTCGAACACCACCTTGAGCATCTTGCCGCGCCGGTTCTTCATCGGCCGCAGTTCGGTTTTCGTCACCCGGCCCACCACGGTGATGTGCTTGCCCTCCTCGGGCAGTTCTTCGGTGAGCGGCTGACCCTGCGTCGCGTAACGCAATGGATAGTGCCGCAACAGATCCTCGACCGTATGCATGTCGAACGCGTCGGCCAGCGGTTCGGCCGCCTTCGCGCCGAGCAGATGATCGAGCCGATCGCTCAGTGTCGCCATAGCTATCGCACCGTCCTACTCCACCCCGATCTGCACCAGATCACCGTGCTGCCCACCGGAATACACGATGACCTCGACACCGGGGAAGCCGCGTCCGATATGCGCGGTCAGTTCATCGGCCAGGTCCGCGGGGGCATCCGCACCCATCAGCAAGGTCACCAATTCGCCACCGAGACCGAGCATCCGGTCCAGCAGGGTCTGCCCCGCCGCCCGCACCTCCCGGTCTATCACCACCACGTCGGGCCCGACCAGACCGAGGCCGTCACCCGCCGCGCAGGTGCCGACCATGGTGAGCGCGCGTTCGGTCGCCGTGCGCAGCGCACCCCACCTGGTGCTCGCGGCCGCCTCCGACATCGCGAAGGCGTCGTCCACCGCGATCCGGCCGCGATCGTGCACCGCGAGCGCGGCCAGCCCCTGCACCATCGACGCGCTCGGCAGCAACAGCACGTCACGGTGCGCGTCGCGGGCCGCGACACCGACCGCGACCAGTTCGTGCGCGGGCAGTGCACCGTTCGGCAGCACCAGCACTTCGCGATTCGGCAGGCGGCGGATCGCCGCGAGCAGCGAATCCGTCGTCACCGGACCATCCGCGCCGAGGACGACCGCACCCGCGGTCTCGAACAATTCGACGGCGCCCGCGCCATCGGCGACGGCGAGCACCGCGCGGTCGTGCTCGCCCCGCGCCGAACCGATCGAATGCCCGACCGGCGCGGTGATCGCGAAACTCTCGATCCGGATCCGGTGCACCGCCCCCGCCGCCAGTCCGGCCTCGACGGCCGCACCGGCATCGGCGCAGTGGACGTGCGCCGACCAGGTCCCGGAGCCGTCGCCGACCACCACCACCGAATCGCCCAGCTCCGCCAGGCGATCGCGCAGCGCGGCCGCCTGCGGCTCGCCGGATGCACTGACCAGATACATAACCTCGAAATGCGGTGCGCTGGAAGGGAACTCATCATCGATGGGGTCCGGATTGCCGGACGGCGCGTACTCCGGCCGCACCGGCACCTCGCCGAGCACCACCTCGACCAGGCAGTCCAGCAGCACCACCAGCCCGCGCGCGCCCGCGTCCACCACACCGGCCGCGCGCAGCACGCCCAACTGTGACGGCGTATCGCCGAGCGCCTTCGCCGCGCCGTCGGCCGCCGCCACCGCGACCTCGGCCAGCGCCGCATCCGGGCAGCTCGCCGCGCAGGCGGCGGCGCAGTCGAGCACCGTGAGAATGGTGCCCTCGATCGGCACGCTCAACGCCGCGCGCACCAGCTCCGCCGCCCTGGCCAGCGCGATGCGCAGCGCGTCACCGGTGAACGGGCCATCGCGCACCGCATCGGCCATACCGCGCAGCACCTGCGACAGCAGGATCCCGGAATTGCCGCGCGCACCCGATATCGCACCGCGCGCCAGCGCCGCCGCGACCGCATGGGTATCGGATGCGTCCACCGCGGCCGCGGCATCCACCGCGGCGCGCATCGTGGCGAGCAGATTGGTTCCGGTATCGGCATCCGCGACGGGGAAGACATTGAGCGCGTTGATCTCCGCGCGACGCTCGGCAAGGCCGGTGAGACAGGCCCGGCCCCAGCGCAGCAACGCCGTGCCGTCCATCACGTCCCGCACCTCGGGCACCCGTCACCCCTTTTCCCATCCGCCAACGCCCGTCAGGTTAGCGATCAACACCGACAGTAGGATTCCACCGGTCGAACCGCGTGTCTCGCCCTCGTGACCGGATACCCCGGTTTGGCGGATCGAAGGCCTTCCGGCTACTCTTGCAGGGTTGCCTCGCGTGGCCACCCCATGGTTCACGCTGGTCGGCGTCAGTCGGCAGGCACATCACGACATTGTTCCCGGACATGCTGCACCGCGAATGCGGCGGTCCCCACATGACATGAAGGAGTTCGCGACTATGGCTGCCGTCTGCGACGTCTGCGCCAAGGGCCCCGGCTTCGGGAAGTCGGTCTCGCACTCGCACCGGCGCACCAACCGTCGTTGGAACCCGAACATCCAGACCGTTCGTGCGCAGGTCGCGCCGGGTAACACCCGTCGCATGAACGTGTGCACCTCCTGCCTCAAGGCGGGCAAGGTCGTCCGCGGCTGATTAGGCCCAGTTCGACGAAATAGCGCCCCGGTACCGCAAGGTGCCGGGGCGTTGTCGTGCCGACCATCATGGATCCCGTGACCCGACCGTGGCTGATCGCGCCGCTCGCCGCCGAACACACCCGCGGCCTGGCCGAATGCCATATCGAATGCTGGCGTGAGGCATATCGGGGATTGGTTCCCGATCACATCCTGGCCGCCTTCGATGTCGACCACCGCGCCGACCAGTGGGAACGCCGTCGGCTCCGCTATCCGAGCGCCACCCACCTCGGCCTCGTCGACGACAAGGTGATCGGCTTCGCCAGCGCCGGTCCGGCGCGCGACCCGGATCCGGCGACCGCCGTCGAACTGCATGCGATCTACGTGCGGACCGCGTGGCACGGCACCGGCATCGCCGACGAGCTCATCCGCACCGCGATCGACCCGGAAATCCCGTGCCACCTGTGGGTGTTCGAGGAGAACCCGCGCGCACACGCGTTCTACCGCAGACACGGCTTCGTCCTGGACGGCGCGCGCCGGATCGAGGCCTTCGCACCCATCACCGAGGTGCGCATGGTTCGCGGGTGGGATGCACAATCCAACCCGCGATAGGGTGCTGGACATGACCGCCACCGAGACCGAGTACGTCACCGTCGTCGACGGCGTGCTCACCATCACCATCGCCACCGCGGCCAACGGCACCTCGATGGATTTCACCGGAATCAACGCGGGCACCGCCGCGCTGCGCGAACTCGGCCCCGAGGTCGGCGCGGTGCTGCTGACCGGATCCGGCGCGAATTTCTGCGCGGGCGGCAATGTGCGCGGCTTCGCCGCGGCCGCCGACCGCGGCGCGCATATCCACGGTCTCGCAACGGATCTGCACGAATTCGTCCGCGCGCTGGCCGCGACACCGGTACCGGTGGTCGTGGGTGTGCACGGCTGGGCGGCGGGTGCGGGCATGAGCCTGGTGCTGCTCGCCGATATCGCCATCGGCGGTCCCGGCACCAAACTGCGCCCGGCCTATCCGGGTATCGGGCTGAGCCCCGACGGCGGCATGTCCTGGACGCTGCCGCGCGTCGTCGGCGCGGCCCGCGCCCGCGAAATCCTGCTCACCGACGCGGTTCTCGACGCCGACGAGGCCGTCCGCCTCGGCATCATCGGCCGCCTCGTCGACGACGCCGCGGTGCGCGACGAGGCGCTGCGGGTGGCCCGATCACTGTGCACCGGACCGCGATCCACCCACGCGAGCATCAAATCCCTGCTCGCCCAATCCGCTTCGTCGAATCTCACCGATCAACTGGATCGCGAACGCGACGCCATTGCGGTCGCGGCGAATTCGGCCACCGGTCGCGAGGGAGTCGACGCCTTCGTCGAAAAGCGCAAGCCCGACTACGCCCACCCGTCATCCGACAACCGCCCCTGATCGAATCACCGAGCGACGCTTGGCCCACCCGTCGCCCGACCTCGAATCACCGCGCGACGCTTGGCCCACCTGTCGCCCGACCTCGAATCACCGCGCGACGCTAGGCCGTTCAGCGGATCCGCAGCACGAATTTCGCGACGGCCTCGGTGAACGAATCGTTGTCGTCGCCGGCCGCCGTATGCGCGGCGCCGCCGATTTCGGCGAGCTGCGCGTGCGGCACCAATTCCTGGAAGGCGGCCGCACCCTCGGCGCTCACCACATCCGAGCGCATCCCGCGCACCAGCAGCACCGGAATGGTGAGCGCGCGGGCCGCCGCCTCCATCTGTTCCACCATCAGGCTGGGATCCTCCACCCGGTCGCGCAGCATGTCCGGATCCCAGTGCCAGTACCAACGGCCTTCCCGCAGACGCAGATTGCGCAGCAGCCCGTCGGTGTTCTTCGGGCGGGGCGGTGTGGCAGATATTCGGCGACCGCGTCGGCGGCCTGATCCAGCGTGTCGAAGCCGTCCCGGTGCCTGCTCATGAAGTCGATGACGCGCGCGACGCCGCCGGTCTCCGGTCTGGTGACGATATCGACGAGAACCAGTGCGGCGATCCGGTCGGCATCGGGAGCCGCGGTGGCGAGCAGTCCGGTGATGCCGCCCATGCTCGCGCCGACCACCACCGCGGGCGCGCCGAGCTGTTCCAGCACCAGCAGCAGATCTCGAACCATGGTGCCGCGGGTGTAGTCGCGATCCGGCGCCCACTGGCTGTCGCCGTGGCCGCGAGCGTCGACGGTGACCACCCGCATACCGGCGGCGGCCAGCTTCACGCCGGTCTGCTTCCACGAGTGACGGGTCTGACCGCCGCCGTGCAGAAAGACGACGAGCTGGCCGTCGACGGGTCCGTACTGGTCGGCGGCCAGCTCCAGTCCGCCCGAACCGCGCAATCGGAGCGGGGTCGGTTCGAGAAGATTCGCATCACTCACGATCCGAGGATCGCACAGTGTCGTTGCCGGGCGGCGGCGAGCCCGGCGAAAACTGTAACTAGTTGCAGTCCCACTTGCCCTGTGCGCTGAGGGTGCGCTGCAGCAGGCAGGTGACCTTGGCGTTGATCGAGGAGGAAAGGCTGGACGACCCCGAGGTGGTCAGCAGGTCGGTGACCGGCTTGGCGTTGCCGTCGACGGTGGTGGTCGTCGCATCCGTCGCGGGCTCGAGCGGCAGCGGGGCCGCACTCGCCGCCGCGGCGCCACCGGTCAGTGCGGCGCAGACGGCGATGGTTGCGGTGGCGCCGCGCAGTGCGCCGCGAACGGTCTTGTCGTGCATGGGAACAAGCTCCTAACTCGGTTTCAATTTTCGACTACCCTCGGCGAGCTTCAGGGCAGCCGCCAGTCCACCGGTTCGGCACCCAGTTCGTCAAGCAATTCGTTGACGCGAGAGAACGGACGCGAACCGAAGAAGCCGCGCGACGCGGACAGCGGTGAGGGATGGGCGGATTCGATATACGGCACCTCGGCCGCGGCCAGCGTCGGCTTCAGCGTTGACGCGTCGCGGCCCCACAGAATGGCGACGAGCGGTTCGTCCCGCCCGACCAGCGCGCGAATCGCCTGCTCGGTCACCGGTTCCCAGCCCTTGCCGCGATGCGAGGCGGGCTGTCCCGGCTGCACCGTGAGCACCCTGTTCAACAGCAGCACACCCTGATCCGACCACGGGCTCAGATCGCCGTTGGACGGTGTCGGGTGGCCGAGATCCTTGCTGTACTCGGCGAAAATATTGGCCAGGCTGCGCGGCACCGGCGAAACATCCGGCGCCACAGAGAAACTCAGGCCCATCGGGTGCCCTGGCGTCGGATACGGATCCTGGCCGACGATCAGCACGCGCACCGCGTCGAACGGGCGCTGGAAGGCGCGCAGCACATTCTCGCCCGCCGGTAGATAGCCGCGGCCCGCGGCATTCTCGGCGCGCAGGAACTCGCCCATGGCGGTGATCTGGTCCGCCACCGGTTCCAATGCCTTCGCCCAACCGGGATCGATGATTTCCGACAGTGGTTTCGCACCCATGACCGCACAACTTAGCGCGGGTCACCGACGGATGCCGCGTCTGCCCCGCCGAACGATTCCCAACCGCCACCGCCCGGCCGCGCGACGCCGTCCACGGTGACACCGTGACCGGCGTGAACCAGGCCGATCGCCACCCAGCCGGGCGGCAGTGGCCGGTCGGCCGGGAAGGCCCCGGCAAAGGCGTGATCCTCGCCGCCGGTCAGAATCCATTGTGCCGCATCGGCATTCGGGCCAGCCGACGACAACCCGGCCGGATCCGGCACGGCGGCCGAGCGCAATGCGGCCGCGATCGACTCCAGGGCCGGATCACGCAGCGCCGCATAGTCCAGATCGATCGCGACGCCCGACGCGTCGGCGATGTGGCCGAGGTCGGCGAGCAGGCCGTCCGAGACGTCGGTCAGTGCGTGGGGTGTCACTTCCGTTGCGGCCGTTGCGGACTCGACAAAGCGATCGAGTACGGCGGCGTAGCGCGGCCGCGGCGCACGGTGGTCTGCAAGCACACCCGCAAACTCATCGCGACCGTCCATGCCACTTGACAGCACGGCGAGTCCCGCCGCCGACCGGCCGAGTCGCCCGGCGATCGCGACCGTATCCCCCACCCGCGCACCGGATCTCGTGATCGCCGCGCGCCCGCGCAGATCGCCGAACGCGGTGACCGAGATGACCAGCTGCCCGTTGCGCACCAGATCCCCGCCCGCGATCGAACCGCCGGCCCGCGCCGCCTCGTCCCACATGCCGTCGGTGAGACCGTCGACGAAGGCGACCGGCGTATCGGCCGGGCAGCCGAGCGCGACGACGAACGCCGTCGGCGCCGCGCCCATGGCGACGATATCGGCCGCGTTCTGCGCGATCGCCTTGCGCCCGATCTCCACCGGACTCGACCAGTCCAACCGGAAATGCCGGTCCTGCACGAGCATGTCGGTGGACACCACGAACCGGCCGTCCGGCGCGGCGACCACCGCGGCGTCGTCACCCGGGCCGAGCTGCACGGCCGCCGCCTGCACCCGGTTGCTGTTCATGCGCTCGATCAGCGCGAACTCACCTAGTTCGCCGACCGTGGCGGGCTGCGTACTGTCGCTGATGACCGGTCCCTCCGGGCGCTGTGTCGGATCCGCGCCGGGCCCGTCGTACCGCGCGGCTGGTTCAAAACGACCCGACGGTACCCTTGCCGAGGCAATCAACTGTTACCGGGCTGGTCCGGCCGCCGCCTGATCCAGCCCGACGAGGAAGGAGTCGGTGACGATGGCGGAGCCGGACCGCGATTCGACGACCGATGCGGAGATCACGGCCCGAACGTCCGCCGGTAACTCGCCCGCCGACTCCGCGACCGCGCCGAGCGCGGATCCCTCGACCACCGATGCGGCCGAGCCGGAACGCGAAACCAGCGCGACCGAACCGGACGCCGCGCCGACCCGCGCCTACCCGCCCGCGCTCATCGCGACCGCGGTCGCCCTGCCGGTCATTCTCGTCGTCGCCGTCCTGGTCGCCGCGATTCTGGCCCGCCGCACACCCACCGAACGCGAACCGCTGGCGCTCGGCCCGGTCGCCGCGCCCACGGCCGACGGACCCGCCTGTGCCGCACTGCTTCCCGCGCTGCCCGCCGACCTCGGCGACTTCACCAAGTCCACCCTGGTGGAGCCGTCGCCGCCGGCCACCCGCGCCTGGCAGCGCAAGGACGGCGGCGATCCGATCGTGCTGCGCTGCGGCCTGGAACGCCCGCTGGAATTCAACCGCGCGTCCGCGACGCAGTTCGTCAACGGCGTGCAGTGGTTCGAGGTGCGCGACCAGACCGCCAAGGCGAGCACCTGGTTCGTCGTCGACCGCGGCCCCACCTATATCGCGCTGACCTTGCCCGACGGCACGGGTCCCACACCGATGCAAGAGGTTTCGGACACCATCGCCGCGCAGCTGCCCAAGCGGGACATCGATCCGGGCCCGCTGCCCAACTAGGCCCTGTGTCGAGGTCCGGCCGGACTTCGACACAGGGCCTAAATGTCAGCGCAGCCCGGTACCCCTGGCCAGCGCGGTTTCGATCAGCGTCGAAAGCAGCGTCGGATAGTCGATTCCGGTGGCCTCCCACATCCGCGGGTACATCGAGATCGAGGTGAAGCCGGGCATGGTGTTGATCTCGTTGATGACCGGACCGGCGTCGGTGACGAAGAAGTCGACGCGCGCGAGCCCTTGGCAGCCAAGCGCTTCGAATGCGCGTACTGCGAGTTCCCGTACCCGGTCGGACATTTCGTCGTCCAGTTTGGCCGGAACGTCGAATTCGCAGACGTCGTCGAGGTATTTGGTGTCGAAGTCGTAGAACTGCGGCGCCTCGGCCGTCGTGTCCTGCTCCGGCATCCTGATCTCGGCGACGACGCTGGCCGCGACCCGGCCGTCCGGGAATTCCAGTACGCCGCACTCGACTTCGCGCCCGATGATGCCCGCCTCCACGATCACCTTCGGATCGTGTTCGCGCGCCGTCGCGACGGCGGCGTCCAGCCGATCCCATGAGGTCACCTTGGTGATGCCGATCGATGAGCCGCCGCGCGCGGGCTTCACGAACACCGGCAGCCCGAGCCGCGCCCGGTCGGCCTCGCTCAGCGTGGTCTCACCGCGGCGCAGCACCACCTGGGTGCCGATCGGAAGTCCTTCCGCGGCAAGGAGTTTCTTGGTGAACTCCTTGTCCATGCCCGCGGCGCTGGCCAGTACGCCCGGCCCGACGTACGGGATGCCTGCGAGCTCCAGCATGCCCTGCAGCGTGCCGTCCTCGCCGAACGGTCCGTGCAGGATCGGGAACACCACGTCGACCGCGCCCAGCGCGGCGCCGGGTTCGTCGAGCGCGACCAGCGCGCCGGAGCGGCCCGCGGCCAGGGTGAGCGCGGTGCCCGCGCCGTCGACCGACGGCAGCTGATCGTGGCCGAGCTCGAGCTCCCTCGGATCGGCGCTACCGAGCACCCAACCGCCCTCCGTCGTGATGCCGATCGGCACCACCTCGTACTTCGCCGGATCCAGGTGCCGTAGGACGCTGCCCGCCGAAACACACGACACGGCGTGCTCGTTACTGCGCCCGCCGAACACCACAGCCACCCTGATCCGGTTCGTCATGCCCCGAACCGTACCCGTAGCGGCGGATGTGACGGGCCCCGCCCAGTGGCCGCTGCCGACGAAGCCGTCCTACTCCGGCTTGATCCGCCTGCCGAGCAAATTGCCAACCGCCTCCGGCACCGGCAGGCCCTCATGGCACACCTGATGCACGGCGTTGGTGAGCGGCATCTCCACCCGGTGTTTGATGGCGAGCGCGCGCACCGATGTGCACGACTTCACGCCCTCGGCCACCTGACCATGAGTCGCCTCCTGCGCGGCCTCCATCGATCCGCCCCGGCCGAGCACCCGCCCGAACGAGTTGTTACGCGAGAGTGGGGAAGCACAGGTAGCCACCAGATCGCCGACGCCGGCCAACCCCGCCAGCGTCGCGGGTTCGGCGCCGAGCGCGACACCGAGCCGGATGATCTCGGCGAGCCCGCGGGTGATGATGCTGGCCCTGGTGTTGTCGCCCAAACCCATCCCGGAGGCGATGCCACAGGCCAGCGCGATGACGTTCTTCGCGGCGCCGCCGACCTCGCAGCCGATCACGTCGGTATTCGTATACGGCCGGAAATAGCCCGTGGCACAGGCATGTTGGACGGCGACCGCGCGATCGGTATCGGTGCATGCGATCACGGTTGCCGCGGGCTGGCACTGCGCGATCTCCAAGGCCAGATTCGGCCCGGACAGCACCGCGATCCGGTCCGCGCTCGCGCCGGTGACCTCGCCGATCACCTCGCTCATCCGCAGCAGGCTGCCGTTCTCGATGCCCTTGGCCAGGCTCAGTAGCGTGGCGTCCGGATCGATCAGCCCCTTCCATTCCGCGAGGTTCACCCGCAGCGACTGCGAGGGCACCGCGAGCACCACGATGTCGGCGCCGTCCAGCGCGATCGCGGGGTCGTGGGTGGCGGCCATGGGGGGCAGCGGAATATCCGGGAGGTAGAAGCGATTGCGATGTTCGGAGGACAGCGCCTCGGCGACCTCCGGCCTGCGCGCCCAGATCGTGACCTCGGTTCCCGCGTCCGCCAACACCTTTGCGAACGCGGTGCCCCACGATCCCGCGCCCATAACCGCCGCCCTCGTCATCAGCCCAATATGCCATGGAAGGATTGGTCGCATGCGCCCGCACGCCGTGCACGCCGTGATCGCGGTCAAGAGCCTCGAACACGCGAAGACCCGCCTTGCCGACCGGCTGCGCCCGCCGGATCGGGCGCGGCTGGTGCTCGCCATGCTCGCCGATACGGTGGCGGCGGCGGTGGCGGTGCCGCAACTGGTTTCGGTCACGGTGGTGACTCCCGACGCCGCGGTCGCCGAGCTGGCGCGCGGGTTGGGCGCCGAGGTCCATCCGGAGCCGCCCGCCGTCGCCGACGCGCTGAATTCGGCGCTGGCCGACGCCGCGGCCGCGGTCCGGCGGCGCAACGGCCCCGCCGAACTGCTCGCGCTGCAGGCCGATCTGCCCGCGCTGCGCCCGGAGGACCTGGCCGAGATGCTCGCCGCCGCGCCGCCGGGGCTGCGTTCGCTGGTGGTCGACCACGCGGGAACCGGAACCGCCGCGCTGCTGGTGCGCGACCCGCTCGCCGCGCTCGACCCGCGCTTCGGCCCGGATTCGGCGCGCAGACATATCGAGGCGGGCGCGGTCGATCTCGCCGGTGATTGGCCGGGGCTGCGACTGGATGTCGATACCGCCGACGACCTCGACCTCGCCGTCGCGCTCGGCGCGGGTGACGCGACCCGCGCCGCATTGCGCGATATCGGCTGGCCGCAGCGGGTACCCGAATCCGCGCGACGGGTGTGCTAGCCGGTCGCCGAGGCGGCGTGATGCTGGCGGCAATACCGGTGTCGGACTGCACACCTACCCGGTAGTAAGGGATGATCGTTGGCGTGAACGAGGGTCAGCGAGTGAAGAACAGGCACGGCGCGCCATCGCGCACAGCGGCCGAGAGCGCCCCACCGGCGCGGCCGATGAGCGGCAGGATCGAGCAGAGCGAGGCGCAGTCGTGAGTGATACACATCAGCTATTGCCAACCGCGCCGCCCGCGGCGTCCACGCCCGCGACCGAAACCGCGACGGAGCGGTTGCCCGCCGATCGCTACCTCAACCGGGAACTGAGCTGGCTCGATTTCAACACCCGGGTGCTCGCCCTCGCCGAGGACGCCTCGCTGCCGCTACTGGAGCGCGCCAAATTCCTGGCCATCTTCGCCTCGAACCTCGACGAGTTCTATATGGTCCGGGTCGCCGGACTGAAACGCCGCGCGGAGACCGGATTGCTGGTGCGCTCGGCCGACGGCCGTTCCCCCGGTGAGCAATTGGAGCTCATCGCGGCCCGCGCCCAGGAGATCGCCGATCGCCACGCGCGCGTCTTCCTGGACCATGTGCTGCCCGCGCTCACCGCGGAGGGTATCGCCATCATCGACTGGTCCGATCTGGACGACGATGAGCGCCAACGACTTTCGGGGCACTTCCAGGATCAGGTGTTCCCGGTGCTCACCCCGCTCGCGGTGGATCCGGCGCACCCGTTCCCCTACATCAGCGGCCTGAGCCTGAATCTCGCGGTGACGGTGAAGGATTCGGCCACCGGCGGGGAACACTTCGCCCGCGTCAAGGTACCCGATAACGTCGACCGGTTCGTCCGGGTGCGGCGCACCGAATCCGCTTCGACCATCGCGGCCTTCCTGCCGATGGAGGAGCTGATCGCCGCGCACCTGGATCTGCTGTTCCCCGGCATGGAAGTCGTTGAGCACCACTCGTTCCGGATCACCCGCAACGCCGATTTCGAGGTGGACGAGGACCGCGACGAGGACCTGCTGCAGGCGCTGGAACGGGAATTGGCGCGCCGCCGCTTCGGATCCCCGGTGCGGCTGGAGGTTTCCGACGATATGACCGAGCACATGCTCGATCTGCTGCTGCGCGAACTCGACGTCGATCCGGGCGATGTCATCCAGGTGCCCGGCCTGCTCGACCTGTCCTGCCTGTGGCAGGTTTACGGGGTCGACCGGCCGAATCTCAAAGACGCGCCGTATGTTCCGGCCACCCCGCCCGCCTTCGGCGAGCGCGAGACCCCGCGCAACGTCTTCGCCGCGCTGCGCGAGGGCGACGTGCTGGTGCACCACCCGTACGACTCGTTCTCCACCAGCGTGCAGCGGTTCATCGAACAGGCCGCCGCCGATCCGCAGGTGCTCGCCATCAAACAGACGCTGTACCGCACCTCCGGCGACTCACCGATCGTCAACGCGCTCATCGACGCCGCCGAGGCCGGTAAGCAGGTGGTGGCGCTGGTCGAGATCAAGGCCCGCTTCGACGAACAGGCCAACATCAAGTGGGCCCGCGCGCTGGAACAGGCAGGCGTGCACGTCGTCTACGGCCTGATCGGTCTCAAAACCCATTGCAAGACCTGCCTCGTGGTGCGCCGCGAGGGCGCGACCATCCGCCGCTACTGCCACATCGGCACCGGCAACTACAACCCGAAGACGGCGCGCCTCTACGAGGACGTCGGATTGCTCACCGCCGCACCGGAAATCGGCGCCGACCTGACCGACCTGTTCAATTCGCTCACCGGATACTCGCGAAAGGCCAACTACCGCAACCTGTTGGTGGCGCCGCAGGGCGTGCGCGCCGGGATCATCGAACGCATCCAACGCGAGACCGAGCTGGCCCGTCAGGGCAGGCAGGCGCGAATCCGGATGAAGGCCAACGCGATCGTCGACGAACAGGTCATCGACGCGCTGTACCGGGCGTCGCAGGCCGGGGTTCCGGTCCAGATCGTGGTGCGCGGCATCTGCGGGCTGCGTCCCGGCGTACCTGGGATGAGCGAGAATATAGAGGTACGTTCGATTCTCGGCCGCTTCCTGGAACATTCGCGGATCATGCACTTTCAGGCGCAGGACCAGTACTGGATCGGCAGCGCCGACATGATGCATCGCAACCTGGATCGCCGGGTGGAGGTCATGGCCCAGGTGAAGGATCCGCGGCTGAGCGAACAGCTCGGCTCGATCCTCGACTCCGCGCTGTACCCGACCACCAGATGCTGGGTGTTGCAGCCGGACGGCAGCTGGCAGGCCTGGCCGGAGAAGTCCGACGAGGACGGCGAGCAGGTGCGCGACCACCAAGAATTCCTCATGCGATTGCGGAGACCTGATCAGCAGTGAACGACGCGGGGTACGAGATGGACGGAGGGTCCTTCTGGGATCCCCGGGTACGAGCCAACATTCACGCCGCGGGCACGGTGCTGTGGCGCCGGGCCGCCAACGGCTCCGGTGTCGAGATCGCCATCGTGCACCGGCCCAAATATCAGGACTGGTCGCTGCCCAAGGGCAAGCTGGATCCGGGCGAGACGCCGGTACTCGCCGCGGTACGGGAGACCGCCGAGGAAACCGGGCTGGATTGCCGGCTCGGCCGCTACCTCGGCCACGTCACGTATCCCATTCCGGGACACCGGAAGTTGAAGCGGGTCGACTACTGGGCCGCCGAGGTGGCGGGCGGCGCGTTCACCGCCAACTCGGAGGTGGACGAGCTGTCCTGGTATCCGATGGACCGGGTGATGGACCAGCTGTCGTATCCGATGGACCGGCAGGTGGTGCGCACCTTCATGCGACTGCCCGCGCACACCAGCACCGTGCTGCTGGTGCGGCATGCCAAGGCCGGACGCCGAGATCGCTTCTCCGGCCCCGACTTCGAGCGTCCGCTGGATCGGGCGGGCCGCGCCCAGGCCGACGCGCTGGTGCCGAATCTGTTGGCGTTCGGGGCATCCGAGATCTTTTCGGCCGATCCGCTGCGCTGTGTGCAGACGGTGACCCCGCTGGCCGAGAAGCTCGGCGCCGATATCCAGCTCGAACCGCTGCTGTCCGAAACCGGTTATGCCGCAGCGCAAGACGAAGGCCGTGCCCGAGCGGTCGAGCTGGTCTCCGACGCGGCGGTGCGCGTTATCTGTAGTCAGGGCAAGGTGATTCCTGATCTTCTCGCGTGGTGGGCTGAAAAGGACGGTGTCACAGTGCCTTCCGCTCGCAACCGGAAGGGCAGCGTCTGGGTGCTCTCGTTCGTCAAGGGCAGGCTGGTGGCCGCCAACCATCTGGACCGGTCCCTCTCGATGGACATCGTCGGATCCTGATCCACGGCACAGCCCAAAACCCGCTCCACACAACGAAAACGGCCCCAGGGTGTTTCCCTGGGGCCGTTTCCTACAGCGTGGCTTGGTGATTCGGCTGGGAACCGATCACCCAGCGGCTAAATGCCGCTGTCGCAGTGCCTACCGGCGCCTGGCAGTGGCCTTGCGGGCCGGAGCCTTCTTGGCGGCGGTCTTCTTGGCGACGGTCTTCTTGGCAGCCGTCTTCTTGGCGACGGTCTTCTTGGCTACGGCCTTGGTGGTGGTCTTCTTGGCCGGTGCCTTCTTCGCAGTTGTCTTGCGAGCGGCCGCCTTTGCGGGCGCCTTCTTGGCCGCCTTCTTCGCCGTGGTCTTGGCAGGCGCCTTGGTGGCGGCCTTCTTGGCCGTCGCCTTCTTCGCCGCCTTCTTGGCGGTCTTCTTGGCCGCCACCGGCGCGTTCGCGCCGCGCTTGACCGCAGGACCGCTGGCGGTGAGCTTCTGCTTCCCCGCGATAACGGCCTTGAATTGCGCACCCGGACGGAACGCAGGTACCGAAGTGGGCTTCACCTTGACAGTTTCACCGGTACGCGGGTTGCGAGCCACGCGCGCCGCGCGCTTACGCTGTTCGAACACACCGAATCCGGTGATCGTGACGCTCTGGCCTTTATGCACCGCGCGCACGATCGTGTCCACAACATGCTCGACTGCCGCTGTAGCCGTGCGCCTGTCTGTACCCAACTTTTCGGTCAGAACGTCGATCAGTTCCGCCTTGTTCATTGAATCCTCCGCAGACTAATGGCCCGTCGTCGGACCGACTAGGTACCACGGTAAACCCAGTTTGGGCAAGAGTCTATGTGCCACGCCAAAATTCATGTGGTTTAGCACACGTCCAGCTACCGGCGAAGCCGTCGTACAGCTAACGAAGACGGTGATTACGCTTGCGAAATACGTGCCGGAAGGGTGGTGGGTTTCCAACTCGGCCTTGCCTTTTCGAACTGCCCGATCACGTCACTCCGGCGCAACGTCAGCCCGATGTCGTCCAATCCCTCGAGCAGACGCCACCTGGTGTAGTCGTCAATATCGAACGGCAACACGACGGTTCCGGCCGTCACGGTCCGACTCTCCAGGTCCACAACCAATTCCAGCCCCGGCTGTTCCTCGAGCAACTTCCACAGCATTTCGACATCGTTCTGTGACATCTGGGCGGCCAGCAGCCCGCCCTTGCCCGCATTGCCGCGGAAGATGTCGCCGAAGCGGGACGAGATGACGACCCGAAAGCCGTAGTCGGACAGTGCCCATACGGCATGCTCGCGTGAGGATCCGGTGCCGAAATCCGGACCGGCGACCAGCACACTGCCCCGGTTGTAGGGCTCGGTGTTCAGAATGAAGTCGGGATCCGTGCGCCACGCCGCGAAGAGGCCGTCGTCGAATCCCGTGCGCGTCACGCGCTTCAGGTACACCGCCGGGATGATCTGGTCGGTATCGACATTGGACCGGCGCAGCGGCACACCGATCCCCTTGTGCACGGTAAAGGCTTCCATTTTCGATTCTCCTGTGAGTTGACTGGGTGGCCCGACTCGAACTGGGGGCGGAGGGTTTTCGTCCCGCTCAGTCGAGATCAGCGGGCGAAGCGAGCGTTCCGCGTACCGCCGTCGCCGCGGCCACCAGCGGGGAAACCAGGTGTGTGCGGCCACCTTTGCCCTGCCTGCCCTCGAAGTTGCGGTTCGAGGTCGACGCGCAGCGCTGACCGGGCGCGAGCTGATCCGGATTCATTCCCAGGCACATCGAACAACCGGCCTGCCGCCATTCGGCGCCCGCCGCGGTGAAAATCTCGCCCAGTCCTTCTTTTTCCGCCTGCGCGCGCACCCGCATCGAGCCCGGTACGACCAGCATTCGCACACCGTCGGCGACCTTGCGGCCCTTCAAAATCCCGGCCACGGCGCGCAAATCCTCGATACGCCCGTTGGTGCACGATCCGACGAATACCGTGTCGATGGCCACCTGCCTAAGCGGAGTACCCGGCTCCAAATCCATGTACCGCAGGGCCTTCTCGGCGGCCTCACGGGTCACCTCGTCGGCGATCTGCGCCGGATCGGGCACCGATTCACCCAGCGGCGCACCCTGTCCCGGATTCGTGCCCCAGGTGACGAAGGGGGTCAACGTATTCGCGTCGATGCGCACCTCGTGGTCGAACACCGCGCCGTCGTCGGTCTTCAGCGCCTCCCACGCGGCCACCGCGGCATCCCACTCGGCCCCCTGCGGCGCATGCGGACGGCCCTTCAGGAATTCGTAGGTGGTCTCGTCCGGCGCGATCATGCCCGCCCGCGCACCCGCCTCGATCGACATATTGCAGATCGTCATTCGCGCCTCCATCGACATGGCGCGAATGGCTTCGCCGCGGTATTCCAGCACATAACCCTGGCCGCCGCCGGTCCCGATTCGCGCGATGACGGCCAGAATCAAATCCTTGCTCGTGACGCCGTCGGGCAGTGCGCCGTCCACCGTGATGGCCATGGTCTTGAACGGCCGCAGCGACAGTGTCTGAGTGGCGAGCACATGTTCGACCTCACTGGTGCCGATACCCATCGCCAGCGCGCCGAACGCACCGTGCGTCGAGGTGTGGCTGTCACCGCAGACCACCGTCATACCCGGCTGGGTCAGGCCGAGCTGCGGCCCGACGACGTGCACGATGCCCTGGTCCAGATCGCCCATCGGGTGCAGGCGCACCCCGAATTCGGCGCAATTGCGCCGCAGGGTCTCCACCTGGGTCCGGGAAATCGGGTCGGCGATGGGTTTGTCGATATCGACCGTCGGGACGTTGTGGTCCTCGGTGGCGATGGTGAGATCGGGCCTGCGCACGGGCCTGCCCGCGGCGCGGAGTCCGTCGAAGGCCTGCGGGCTGGTCACCTCGTGCACGAGGTGCAGGTCGATGTAGATCAGGTCCGGTTCGCGGGCGGAGCCCTCCCCCTCGCCGCGGGCAACGACGTGTTGCTCCCACACCTTCTCGGCCAAAGTACGCGGGCGTTCGGCCATTCTTCGATCACCTTTCGGAACGCGCAGCCTGGTCCGCATCGTGGGCTGATGACACGGCAATCGGCTGCATCGAATTCGGATATCGCGGGCGTAGCGGGCTGTCGAGACATGATCTGTTCGATGTGCAATCTCAACATCCGAGACGCTAATATCGTTGTATGAGACAGCATAGCGGTATCGGCGTCCTCGACAAAGCGGTGGCGGTGCTCCATGCCGTCGCCGAGCATCCCTGCGGTCTCAACGAGCTCTGCACCCGCACCGGCCTGCCTCGGGCGACCGCGCACCGCCTCGCGGTGGGGCTGGAGGTGCATCGACTGCTGGCCCGCGACAACAACGGCCTGTGGCGGCCGGGCCCCGCTCTGGCCGAGCTGGCCACCAGCGCCGCGGATCCGCTGCTGGACGCGGCCGGATCGATCCTGCCCAGGCTGCGCGAGATCACCGGCGAGAGCGTGCAGCTCTACGTCCGCGACGGGAATGCCAGGGTCTGCGTCGCGGCGATGGAACCGCCGGTCGGCCTGCGCGACACCGTTCCGGTCGGGGCGCGGTTGCCGCTCACCGCGGGCTCGGCGGCCAAGGTGCTGCTCGCCTGGTCCGATCCGGAATTGCAGCGCGCCATCCTGGCCGACGCGGTCTTCGGCGAGCGGCAGCTGGCCGAGGTGCGCAGGCGCGGCTGGGCGCAGAGCGCGGCCGAGCGCGCGGCCGGCGTCGCCAGCGTGTCCGCCCCGGTGCGGGATGCGGCGGGCAATGTGATCGCGGCCGTTTCGGTATCCGGCCCGATCGACCGGATGGGCCGCAGGCCGGGCGCCCGCTGGGCCGCCGATCTGGTCGCCGCGGCCGATGCCTTGCACAAGCGTTTGTAAGGCAGTCTCAATTCGGAATCGCTAGTGTTTGCGCATGGGAGTCAACCAGCGGGCGCAGATCGTCATGTCCGACAGCGAGATCACCGAATTCCTGCAGCGCAGCCGCATCGCCACCATGGCGACGCTCGGGCGCGACGGCAGGCCGCATCTGACCGCGATGTGGTACGGCCTCATCGATGGCGAGATCTGGTTCGAGACCAAGGCCAAATCGCAAAAGGCCGTCAACCTGCGCCGCGATCCGCGGATCACCTGCATGGTCGAGGCCGGCCAGACCTACGACCAGCTGCGCGGCGTCGCCATCGAGGGCCGCGCCGAGATCCATGACGATCCGGACCGCCTGTTCGCCGTCGGGGTGAGCGTCTGGGAGCGCTACACCGGCCCCTACAGCGAGGAGGTGCGGCCGATGGTGGAGGCGATGCTGAACAAGCGGGTGGCCATCCGGGTGGTGCCGGAGCGGCTGCGCAGCTGGGACCACCGCAAACTCGGGCTGCCCGCGCTCCCGCTCGGCGGCACCACCGCAACCCCTATCGACTGACCCGCGCGGTAAAGCACCTGACAACGCGGCATCCGCCAGCTACCGTCAGGCACGTTCGACACCAATGGCCGGGCGTCGCCGCCCAACCCGGGGGCGCCGCGCGCGGCCCGACTACGAGGAGCAGGCATGGCGCAATCGGGCAGTTCCAACGGCTCTGGCAGTACCAACGACGGCGCCGACGAGGTCAAACGCAAGTTCCGCGAGGCGCTGGAGCGCAAGAACCAGCAGCACGCCAGGTCGGCCGACCACCTCGACGGCCGCTCCAAGGCCAACTCCACCCACGGCAGCGCCACCCACAAGCGCGAATTCCGGCGCAAGAGCGGCTAACCCACCCCGCGAAAACAAAAAGACCCTCCAGTCCCCGCGGACCGGAGGGTCTACTCATATCCCCCACCTGCGCTTTACACCACAAAATCAACAACCCACCCACCAAGAACACACCCCAAACAGCCCACATCACAAACCCACCAGCGAACTTCCACCGCCGACCCCCCGAAGCCCCAAACCCCCGAAACCCGAACCCGCACATTAACCCAACGACAACATGAAGCCCCACACATAACCGAGCCCCAAACAGAAACCCACCAACAAAACGCAACCCCCAACAAATAGGGGGCCAGGGGGCAAAGCCCCCGGTAGGGGGTCCGGGGGGCGAAGCCCCGCCGGGCGGGGTGTGGGGGTTGCACCCCCACAAAGTGCGCGGAAATGAGCAATGGCGAGTGCTCTCCACGAGCACTCGCCACCGCGAATGTAGCCCCGACGGGATTCGAACCCGCGCTACCGCCTTGAGAGGGCGGCGTCCTAGGCCGCTAGACGACGGGGCCAGGACTGATCTCTCACTTCCGTGAGTGACCGCTCTGTCGATCTCGGAGCGGGATCCTTCGCTCTCTCGATCAGTGGAAGCTCGGCTAGCTTAACCGGCCGAAGCTCGGCGACCAAATCGCCGATTGCTGAACTGATTTCGGCCGCGAACCGAAGCTAGAACAACAATCTCCGCTGGGGTACCAGGACTCGAACCTAGAATGGCTGAACCAGAATCAGCTGTGTTGCCAATTACACCATACCCCATTGACCAGGGATTCCGACCTCGCGTCTGGTTGACTCGAGACCGTGTTCCGGGCCGAGAAGAAGATTACCCTACGGCTACCGGTTAACCACAAATCGCCTGGTCAAGGCCATATTTGAGCTTCAGCCCGCCGCCTGCCAGCCCTGCGCGGCGCGCAGCCGGGCGAGGGCGGTCTCGCGTCCGAGCAACTCCATCGACTCGTACAGCGGCGGGCTGATGTGCGATCCGGTTACCGCGACGCGCACGGGCGCGAAGGCCTTGCGCGGTTTGAGGCCCAGTTCGTCGATGAGCGCGGTTTTGAGCGCTTCCTCGATTGCGGCTGTCGTCCACTGCGGCAACGGCTCCAGCGCGGTAATAGCGGCCCGCAATACCGGTTCGGCTTCGGATCCCAGATTCTTCGCACCCGCCGCCGGATCAATTGCGAACTCGTCCGCGGGCGCAAACAGGAATCGCAGCAGATCCCATGCGTCGGCCAGTACCACGATCCTGGTCTGCACCAGTTCCGCGGCCGCGGCGAACATCTTGTCGTCGATTTCCGCGCCGATGTGTCCGTGTTCGGTGAGGTACTCACGCAAGCGGTGCGCGAAATCACCCGGCTCCAGCAACCGGATGTGCTCGGCGTTGAGCGCATCCGCCTTCTTCTGATCGAATCGCGCCGGATTCGAATTCACTTTCGAAATGTCGAATGCCTCGACCATCTCGGCCATGGAGAACACATCGTGATCGTCCGAGATGCCCCAACCCAGCAGCGCGAGGTAATTCAGCAAACCTTCGGGAATGAATCCACGATCGCGATGTGCGAACAGATTCGACTCGGGATCGCGTTTGGACAACTTCTTGTTGCCCTGACCCATCACGAACGGAAGATGTCCGAACTCGGGGGTGAACTCGGCAACGCCGATCCGGCGCAACGCGGCATACAGCGCGATTTGTCGCGGAGTCGACGAGAGCAGATCTTCACCGCGCAATACGTGGGTGATCTTCATCATCGCGTCGTCGACCGGGTTGACCAGCGTGTACAGCGGATCACCCGTCCCGCGGGTGAGTGCGAAGTCGGGCACACTGCCCGCCTTGAAAGTCGTTTCGCCGCGCACCAAGTCGTGCCAGATGAGATCTTCGTCGGGCATCCGGAGCCGAATCACCGCGGGGCGACCGGCATCTCGGTACGCCTGGATCTGCTCGGGCGTGAGATTTCGGTCATAGTTGTCGTAACCCAGCTTCGGGTCGCGTCCGGCTTCGCGGTGACGTTGCTCGACTTCCTCTGGCGTGGAGAAGGATTCGTACGCTTCGCCCGCCTCGAGCAGCCTGCGCACGACGTCCCGGTGGATATCGCGCCGCTCCGACTGCCGGTACGGCCCGTACGGCCCGCCGACCTCGGGACCCTCGTCCCAGGTGAGCCCGAGCCAGCGTAGAGCGTCGAGGATCGCGTGGTAGGACTCCTCGGAATCGCGTGCGGCATCGGTGTCTTCGATGCGGAAGACGAACGTGCCGCCGTTGTGGCGGGCGTACGCCCAGTTGAACAGCGCCGTCCGGATCAGGCCGACATGCGGGGTCCCGGTCGGCGACGGGCAGAATCGGACCCGTACTTGTGTCATGGCTCTCTTTCGATCTGGCCTCTTCGAGCGACCTGTGAGCGGTCGCTAACGATGTTTGGCGGCAACAGGATTGGTGAGGGTGCCGATGCCCTCGACGGTCACCGTCACGCGCTGCCCGTCCTTCATCGGACCGACGCCCTCGGGGGTTCCGGTGAGGATCACATCACCGGGCAGCAGCGTCATCACCGTGGTGACCCACTCGATGAGCTTCGGAATGTCGTGCAGCAGAAGCGAAGTGCGGCTGCGCTGGCGCACGTCGCCGTCCAGTTCGGTGACGATCTCCAGATCCGATGGATCCAAGGCTGTTTCGATCCAGGGGCCGAGCGGGCAGAAGGTGTCGTACCCCTTGCCCCTGGTCCACTGGCCGTCGTGGCGCTGCTGGTCGCGCGCGGTGACGTCGTTGGCGACGGTGTATCCGAGCACGACGTCGAGCGCGCGGGCGGCGGGCACATCCTTGCACGGCCTGCCGATGACGATGGCCAGTTCGCCCTCGTAATCGACCTGAGATGAGCTGGGCGGCAGGATGATCGGCGCGTTGGGGCCGATGATCGACGTGCTCGGTTTGAGGAAGATCACCGGATCTTCCGGTGCGGGCCCGCCCATCTCGGCCGCGTGCGCGGCGTAGTTCTTGCCGACGCAGACCACCTTGCTCGCCAGAATCGGGGCGAGCAGGCGAACGTCGGCCAGCGGCCAACTCCGCCCGGTGAATGTCGGCGTACCGAACGGATGTTCCGCGATCTCTTTGGCGATGCTGTCGCTTCCCTCCCCTTCGATGCTGACGAACGCGACCCCATCGGGACTGGCAACTCGACCTAGACGCATGGCTGGCAGTCTATCGACCTGCTCGAACGCGTCCGACCACGCGGTACGCGGGAGCTCGTCCCAGGTGTTGAGAACAACGCGGGCAGCGCGGTCGCGACTTGTCGGCCGGGTGTACGGTGAACCTCGTTGTTCATTCAGTGGGACACGATTCCCAAATAATGAGATATACCGAGGTGATGCCGATGGCTGCCGTGACTCAGCTTCCCGAGGTCCGGCGGTGGGCGATGCTCGGCCTCGGCGTCTTCGCCCAGGCGAGCAGCGCGATATTCGTACACGGCCTCCCGTTCCTGCTGCCCGCGCTGACCGACCGCGGCATGACCCTCGCCACCGCGGGCCTGCTGGTGGCCATGCCGACAGTCGGGCTGGTCTGCACGCTGATCGCATGGGGTTACATCGTCGACCGGATCGGTGAGCGCCGCGTGTTGATCGGCGGGCCGCTGCTGATGTGCGTCGCGGGAGCGGCAGCGGCCGCGACGCACACCGATATCGCCTTGGGCGCACTGCTGTTCGTCGCCGGGGTCGGTGCGGGAAGCACCAACGGGGCCAGCGGTCGGGTGATCGTCGGCTGGTTCCCGCCCCGACAACGCGGGCTGGCCATGGGAATTCGGCAGTCCGCTCAGCCCGCCGGTGTCGCCGTCGGCGCGCTGACGATCCCGTACGTCGCCTCCAATCACGGTGTCGCCGCGGCGATTCTGGTACCGGCGGTAATGGCGGGCGCGGCCGCGCTCGGCTGTCTGATCGGCATCGTCGATCCCCCGCGACCCGCGGGTACAGCGGATAAAGACTTGCGCGCCAACCCCTATCGCGGCGATTCGACGCTGTGGCGCATACACGCCGTTTCGGTACTGCTGGTCGTACCGCAGGGAACGGTGTGGACCTTCGCGCTGCTGTGGCTGCACCGCGACATCGGCTGGTCGCTGCCCGCCGCAGGCCTATTGGTCACCGGCACCCAAATCCTCGGCGCCCTGGGCAGAATCGGCGCCGGAGCGTGGTCGGACCGGGTCGGCAGTCGGCTGGGCCCGCTGCGCACAGTGGCGATCGCGGCCGTGATCTCCATGGCCGCACTGGGTTTCACCGCATGGACGCACTGGTGGTTCGCGGCCGTGCCGCTGCTCGTCGCGGCCTCGGTCATCACCGTTTCGGATAACGGGCTGGCCTTCACCGCGGTCGCCGAAATCGCCGGACCCTACTGGAGCGGACGAGGATTGGGCATTCAGAACACTGGACAAAATCTTGCGGTCGCAGCGGTGCCTCCGCTGTTCGGCGCTCTCATAACTGCGAGTGGCTTTCCGGCTGCCTATCTGATGGCCGCCGCGCTGGCGGCGGTGGCGGTTCCGCTGGTACCGGCCGACAGGCGTACCGAATAGTGGTGCATACCTTATATATTCGGCCACCTCGTCGACGTCGCCCGCACCACCCGAACCAGCCGGGTTTCGGTCACGGTGACGAATAGGGGTGCCCTACTTACGATTTCGTGCCCGTCTCGAATGTCCGAGGCGGGCACGAGGTCCGATCGTGGGATGATCCCACTCACCATTACCCGCTCATCCTTCTCTGAAACCTCTTGGTCCCAACAACTTCCGGCGATCTTGACGCGGCGGGCGCTCCTATCCCCACCATGACAGGCGTCTGAAACCCGTCGTTCCCAACAACTTCCGGATCCACTCAGCCGGGGAACGTTTCACTTCGGTCGCGGTATCCCAATTTGGCGACATTACGTCGCCAATGCGCTAAGATAGCGACAGATCGTCGCCAACGACGGGAGCGAGATGCCGAAGATCGACGCACCGACCATCGCCGAGCATCGCGCGAATCAGGAGAACGCCCTACTCGCGGCGGCCCGCGCACTGCTGCTTTCCGAAGGGCCGCACGGGGTTACCCCCGCCGCGGTCGGTGCGGCCGCCGGGCTCGCCCGCAGCAGCGTCTACAAATATTTCCGCTCCGGCGACGAGATCTTGACGAGAATCGTCGCCGACTCCTTCGCCGAGTGGGGCGCGCAGGTGCGCGATACCGTCGAACGGGCGGAGACGGCGGCGGGCCGGATCGAGGCATATGTCCGAACGACTTTGGCGCTGGCCGCGGCGGGTGACCATCGCATCGCCGTGCTCGGCGGCGGACTGCCCCGCGACGAGGAGAGCCGCGCCCAACTCGCGAACGCCCACCACGATTTGGCCGCCCCCCTGCGCTCGGCCCTCACCGAACTCGGCGTCTCCGACCCCGAACTCACCGCCATGCTCATCGACGGCGCCCTCGCCCGCGCCATCGACCTGCTCGACGCCGGCCACCCGTCCGCCGAAATCGTTCCGAAGACAGTCGGTTTCATCCAACGCGCGGTCGGCATCACACATCACCGCCACCGCCCCCGCCCGCGCACCCATAAAGAATAAGGAACGACCCACACGATGTTCACGGTCATCAACGAGCTCACCGTCGCACCGGAGAATCGGGACACCTTCGAACGCAACTTCACCGCCAGCCTGCGCGGCACCCTCCCCGGTGTCCCCGGCCTGCGCGTCGCCCGTCTACTCGCCCCACAGGAACCGGACCGGCCTTACCTGTCCATCCTCGAATTCATCGACGAGCCCGCGTATTCCGCCTACCGTGCCTCCGCCGCCTTCCACGCCGCACACGCCTGGCCCGACCACGCCCCCATCGACGGCGCCCGCGTCACCACCTACCGCACTACGGCCACTGTCACCGAATCCCACAGCGCCGACTGAGCTTACAGCGAGCGGAAGCGGCACCGGGGCCGTCGCATGCGGCACGCGATCACGACCAGGAGCGCGGCCGCTTCAGGTTTCAGAACTCGAGCAGGTCGCCCCGGATCGAAGCTCACCTGGATCGGAACATCGGCATCGATTTCGGCGGTGAACGTCGCACCCTCGCCCACAACAGGTTCCGCGCGGTGCCCATCCGACATGCGCAAAGCTGCTTACACATGCTATCGGAGTCGGCACTGGCTACACCGAGAACGTCCGGGTCTGGGGCCTGCGTGCCGGATCGGTACGCAGGCCCGACTCGTACTAGAGGACGGCGGCGATGCGGGCGCCGATTTCGGAGGTGGACGACGGGCCGGTGCGGGTGGCGAGGTCCTTGGCTACCGCGGATTCGATGCGGGCGGCGGCCTCGGTGTTGCCGAGGTGGTTGAGCAGCAGGGCCACCGAGAGGATCGCGGCGGTGGGGTCGGCCTTGGCCTGGCCCGCGATATCGGGTGCGCTGCCGTGCACCGGCTCGAACATGCTCGGGTTGACGCCGGAGGCATCGATATTGCCGCTGGCGGCGAGGCCGATGCCGCCGCTCACCGCGGCCGCCAGGTCGGTGATGATGTCGCCGAACAGATTGTCGGTGACGATGACGTCGAACCGGCCGGGATCGGTGACCATGTGGATGGTCGCGGCGTCGATGTGCTGGTAAGCCGTTGTGACATCCGGGAATTCGGCCCCAACCTCGTCGACGGTGCGCTGCCACAGCGAACCGGCGAAGGTGAGCACGTTGGTCTTGTGCACCAGGGTGAGGTGCTTGCGGCGGGCCTGCGCCTTGGCGAAGGCGTAGCGCACCACCCGCTCGATGCCGAACCGGGTATTGGTGCTGACCTCGGTGGCCACCTCGTGCGGGGTCTCCACCCGGATCGCACCGCCGGTTCCGGTGTACGGGCCCTCGGTGCCCTCGCGCACCACCACGAAATCGATATCCGGATTGCCGGACAGCGGGCTGGTCACTCCGGGAAACAGTTTGGACGGCCGCAGGTTCACGTGGTGGTCCAGCGCGAAACGGGTGCGCAGCAGCAGGCCGCGCTCGAGCACGCCGCTCGGCACCGACGGATCGCCGATCGCGCCGAGCAGGATCGCATCGTGCTGCTTCAGCTCGGGCAGCACCGAATCGGGCAGGATCTCACCGGTGCGGTGGTAGCGCTTGGCGCCCAGGTCGTATTCGGTCTTCTCGACACCGGGTACCACCGCGTCGAGCACCCCGAGCGCCTCCGCGATGACCTCCGGGCCGATTCCGTCGCCGGGGATGACTGCAAGCTTCATGGCACAGGGCTCCGTTCAGTTTCACTGGCCGCGGATCGCCGATTCGGCTTCCGAGCGGCCGGACCGCAAGCACCGCAACATTAACCGGTGCCCGCTCCGACCTGGCCACCAGGGCGACCAGCTCCCACATCATGGGATGGACGGCCCACTTGCCGATACGACTCGCGCGGAGCCCGACCGCTCGCCGGACTCCGCGCGGGCCTAAGAGATCAGGAGAGGTCGACCAGCACCACCTTGGCCGCGCCGACCGCATCGGCGATGGCGGCCTGCACATCGGCGGGCACCTCACGGTTCACCCGCAGGATCACCGTGGCGCCCTGCTTGTCGACGTCCTGGCTGAGCTGCGCGGCCAGGATGTCGATCTCGGATTCGCCGAGCTTGGTGGCGATCCGACCGAGCGCGCCCGGCTTGTCCGAGTAGTTCAGCACGCCCAGGTTCAGGCCCTCGGCCCGCATGTCGTAGTTGCGGCCGTTGATGTTGACGATCTTCTGCACCTGCTGCGGCTCGGTCAGCGTGCCGGCCACATTCAGGGTGCGGCCGTCGCCGAACACCGCGCGCAGGTCGACCAGGCTGCGGTGGCTCGGGCTCTCGGTGATCGTGGTGACCTGCGCGGTGATACCGCGATCCCGGGCCAGCGTCGGCGCGTTGACGAAGGTGACCTGATCTTCCACCAGCGCCGAGAAGATGCCGCGCAGCGCCGAAAGTTCCAGCACCGCAACGTCTTGCGCAGCCAGCTCACCGCGCACCTGCACCTCGATGCTCACCGGCAGCTCGTTGGACACCGCACCGAGCAGGGCGCCCTGCTTGCGCACGATGTCGAGCCACGGCGCGACATCCTCGTTCACCGCGCCGCCGGTGACGTTCACCGCACCGGGCACGAATTCACCTGCCAGCGCGAGCAATACGGACTTCGCGACATCGGTGCCCGCCCGGTCCTGTGCCTCCGCGGTGGACGCGCCGAGGTGCGGGGTGACGACGACCTGCGGCAGCTCGAACAGCGGGCTGTCGGTGCACGGCTCGGTCTCGAAGACGTCGATGCCCGCGGCCCGGACGTGACCCGACTTGATCGCATCGGCCAGCGCGGACTCGTCGATCAGGCCGCCACGCGCGGCGTTGACGATGATGACGCCCGGCTTGGTGAGCGCCAGCTTCTCCTTGCTGAGCAGGCCCTTGGTCTCGGGGGTCTTGGGCAGGTGCACCGAAATGAAGTCGGCGCGCTGCAGCACCTCGTCCAGGCTCAGCAGTTCGATGCCGAGCTGGGCGGCGCGCGCGGGCGAGACGTAGGGGTCGTACGCGACGATCTTGGTTTCGAAGGCGGCCAGGCGCGCGGCGAACAGCTGGCCGATGCGGCCGAGGCCGATCACGCCGACGGTCTTGCCGAAGATCTCGACACCGTTGAACTTGCTGCGCTGCCAGGTGTGTTCGCGCAGGGTGGCGTCGGCGGCCGGGATCTGGCGGGCGGCCGCGAGCAGCAGCGTGACGGCGTGCTCGGCCGCGGTGTGGATATTCGAGGTCGGCGCGTTGACCACCATGACGCCGCGCTCGGTGGCCGCCGGCACGTCGACATTGTCGAGGCCGACGCCGGCGCGCGCGACGATCTTCAGGTTCTTGCCCGCCTCCAGGACCTCGGCGTCCACCGTGGTCGCCGAGCGCACCAGCAGTGCGTCGGCCTCGGGGACAGCGGCGAGCAGCGCCGGGCGGTCGGGCCCGTCGACCCACCGAACCTCGACACCGTCACCGAGCGCGTCGACGGTCGACTGGGCGAGCTTGTCGGCGATCAGAACAACAGGACGACCTGCTTGGCTCACTGTGCGGTACTCCTGGGGAAATGGGGTCGGCAATTACCGCCGCCCAGCTTAGTTGGCCCGTTTTCATCGTCGTTTCCGCCCTGGTTGGCGGCCGTCGTCAATTTCAAGGGTTCGCAAAAATATGATGACCGGTCTATAGTTTCGAGCCATGGGAGCGAAGGGCGACGAGACGCGGGGCAAACTGATCCAGGCCACCCGCGCACTCGTCGAGGAACAGGGCTACTACGGCGCCGGACTCAACCGCATCATCGAAACCAGCGGTGCGCCACGCGGATCCGTCTACTTCCACTTCCCCGGCGGCAAGGACGAACTCGTCGCCGAGGCGATCAAACTGTCCGGCACCGAGATCGCGACGCTCATCGATTCCGTCCCGCTGGCCGATGCCGCCGACGCGGCGGAGAAGCTGCTCACCGCATTCGGCGACCGGCTGGCCGCATCCGGCTGGCGCAGCGGCTGCCCGGTGGCGACCGTCGCGCTGGAGGTTTCCGCCGACAACGACGCCATCCAGGCGGAATGCGCTGCCGCGTATACGGCTTGGGAGCAGGCCCTCCGAATCCGGTTGCGCGGCGCGGGGCGCGCCGATGCCGACGACCTCGCCGCATCGATCCTGGCGCTGATCGAGGGCGCACTGCTGCTGGCCCGGTCGCGGCGCAGCAGGGAGCCGCTGGAGCGGGTGGCCCGAACCATTCGAACCCTTATCGGTAACTGAACCAATTGCCTTGCCAGGCAAGGTTTTTCGCAGGTCTATAAAATATGTAGACCAGTCCATTTAGGAGATGGGATGTCCGATAGCATCGTCTTCGGAGCCGCCGGATTCATCGGGCGCGCCGTTGTCGCCGAGCTGCTCACCAAAGGTCACGCGGTAATCGCCGCCCTGCGGCCAGGAACGCAGCGACGGCTCGTCGAATACCTCGAAGCACGCGACGTGCCGCGCGACGAATTGACCATTACCCCTTGCGATATCGTCGCGCCGGACCTCGGTCTGCCGGACGGGCTCGACATCGGCGGCATCCGCGACGTATATAACTGCGCCGCCCGCTACGCCTTCGGGCTGGCGCACGACGACGCCCATGCGGTCAACGTCACCGGTGCGGTGAACGTACTGGATTGGGCCGCAGGGCTATCCGGACTGCGGCGGGTGGTCCACATCACCGGATATCGCGCCGCGAGCGAGGCCCAGCCGACCACCGGCCCGCTGGGAGCGTACGAGTCGACGAAGCTGGCGGCCGACCCCCTGGTGCGCGAAACCGCCGCACGGCACGGCATTCCGCTGACGGTCGCGAATCCGAGCGCCGTGCTCGGGCCCGGTCAGTACATCGGGCTGACCGATACGGTCGAGCGCCTGTGGAACGGTAAGTTGCCCGCGTTGCCGGGCAGCCGCGAAACCTTTGTTCCGGTAGTGGATCTCGACTACTTGGCCGCATTCCTGACCGCGCTACCCGAACAGCACGGCACCGCAGGACAGTCGTATACCGTGCTGGACCCGGCGACTCCCGTTCTGCCCGAAGTGATTCGGCTGCTCGCGGAGCATATGGGGGTGCGGGTACCGCGGTTCTCGGTGCCCGTCTCGGTGCTCGAACGGCTGCCGAGGGCGCTGACGGGCGCCGATCCGGAACAGTTTCCATTCCTCGTCGAGGATCGGTACGACACGAGCGCGGCCGATGCCGTCGCGGACCGCGCCGGACTCGTCATGCCGCCGGTCGAATCCGTCCTGCGCACATGGGCGGATCACCTGGTGGCCGGTCGATTCGGCACCGTAACGGCCGAACCGGACGCGGGATTCGCCGATGGCGTCTGGCTGTCCGGCGCCAGGGAACTGCCGGAATATGTACTGCTACACGGAATTCCGCTGGACGGCAGCTCGTGGCTGCCGGTCCGGGACGCACTCGGCGCGCCGAGTCTGGCCGCGGATCTGCCCGGCCTCGGCCGGTCCGCGCCAGGACGGATCGAAGAATTGCTGCCCCGGCTCATGCGGTCCATACGGAGCGAGCCGGTACTGGTCGGATATTCGCTCGGCTGCGGGCCGGTGCTCGAATACGCCGCGGCGCACCCGGATCGGGTGTCCGGGGTGGTGCTGATATCTCCCGCGTTCCTGCAGAAACCGCCGAGCCCGCTGCTGCGCTCGCCGTTGACGGAACTGGCTTTGCGCCGAATGTCGGCCGCCACCTTGGCAACTCGGCTCGGCGTGCCCGAAAGCGATGCGGTGGCGAGCGCATCGGCCAACCTGCGGCGGGCCGGTGTCGCGCGCCGGACCGCGGCGGCATTGCGGGCGGCATCGGCCGAATCGCGCCGAAAGGAGTTGCGCGCCTTACTGGAGCGCGTCCGGGTTCCGGTGCGGATCGTCATCGGCGCCGATGACCCACTGGTGGCGCCGGTGTCGCGGCCGACAACGATTGTCGCCGGTGGCGGGCACTATCCGCAGTTGACGCATCCGGAAGCGGTCGCGGGTGCGATAGGCGCTGTCCGAGCCGAGGTGAGCCGCACGTAGTCTCCGGAGACGACTAAGGCCGACCTCCCGCGCCGCGCGCACCGGAGGTCGGCCTTTAGCCGAATTCAATCGACCATCACGTCGGTGATCAGCGACCGAAGGATCCCGTCCACAGGGTGTCGATGATGCCGTGGAACGCGGCGCCGAAGGTGTTCAGGAAACCGTTCAGAGCGGCGCTACCGGTGTCGATGATAACGGGGATCATTGAAATACCTCTTCGTTGGAACAACAACCCAGTTGAACTGGCTGACACATGACACATCGGGCCGTCCACAAATACGGTTACAAAATTTCCCCGGATAGTGACGCAGACTACATTCGGCCGCTCGATGTGACATGGTCAACCGTCCAGAAGCGTTTGAACTGCGAAAATAGCTTCTCACCAGCACAAACGACGCGAATTCGGACGATAATTTTCCTAGCTAACGAACAATTATGAGAATCCGATAAGACACGCCATTACGCGGTCGAAAAACTAACCGCGCACGATCGATTCATGCCCATGGAACTGATGGCATCCGGCGGGATACGGCCGGAAAACCCCTACCCGGGAAACGAGCCCGAGGCCAATCACGATCAGATCTCGATGGTGGGTGATCAGCCCAGCTCGCCGAGCACGTCCGCGAACGCGCGCACCCGCGCCGTCTCGCGACTGCGATGCCAGCACAGCCCGAGCACCGAATCGTCCAACCCGTCGACCGGCACGAAGGACACCGACGGCCGGGCCCGGTTCTCGCTGGTCGGCTTGCACAACAGCATGGCCCCGCGCTCGGTGGCCACCAGCGCCAACCCCTCCTCCAGCGTGCGCACCGCGGGCCCGGCCGGAATCGCCCGACCGCCCGGGGTGCTGCTCGGCGCATGAGCATCGCGCCAGTACTGCGGAGCGGGGCCGCGAAACCCGATCAACCGCTCCTCGGCGAGTTCCTCCGCATGGATACTGTCCCGGCACGCCAGCCGATGCCGAGCCGAAACGGCAAGCTGCTGAGTCTGTTTCGCGAACACATGGCCGAGCACCAGATCCGGCTCGCGGATCGGCGTCAGGATGAGCGCGACATCGACCTCGTCGCGGTAGAGCGGGCCGAACGGATCGGCGAGCGGAATCTCCCTGAGATCGATGGCACAGTCGGGGTATCGCCGCTGGAAGTGCTCGATCGCCGCCATCAGGCCCAGATCGGTGCTGCCCTGAAATCCGATGCGCAGCAGGCCGTGCACACCGCGCGCCGCATTGCACGCCCGGTCGAGGGTGTGGCCCAATGCCTGATAGGCGGGCCGCAGCTCGGCGGCGAATTCGGCGCCCAGCGGGGTGAGGCTCACCCGGCGGCTGGTGCGATCAACCAACCGGCCACCGATCCTTCGCTCCAACGACCGCAGCAGCTGACTCACCCGCCCCTGTGAGATATACAACCTCTCACCCGCGCGCCCGAAGTGCAGTTCCTCGGCCAGCACCAAAAAGGCTTCCAGTTCACGCACTTCGAGCCCCATCGGCGTCCGCTCCCTCCATCGATCAATAAGCCCGGCTCATAGAACAATCCGCGAATCGTCATTGTTTCCGCCTGGCAGGATCCGTTGGCTGGAGCCCATGACTGATCTTCGAGAACGCGTCGATGCCCCACCGGTGCCCGGGCATTCGATCCGGCGCGGATGGTTGGGCGTCGGCACGCTCGCCGTCGGCACGTTCACGGTGGTGACCTCCGAGATGCTGCCGGTCGGCCTGCTCACGCCGATGCGCCACGACCTGAATATCAGCGAGGGCACCGCGGGTCTGGCGATGACCGAAACCGGGCTCGTCGCAGCCATTTCCGCGCCGCTGCTCACCGCGGCGCTCAGCCGGTTCGACCGGCGCTGGGTGATGACGGGGCTCATGGCGGTGCTGATACTCGGCAACGTGACGGCCGCGGCGGCGCCGAACTTCGGCGTGCTCACCGTCGGCCGGGTGCTCGTCGGCCTCGGGATGGGCGGCGTGTGGTCGCTCGCGGCGGGGCTCGCGGCCCGCCTGGTGCCCGAAAACCGCACGGCCACTGCGGTTTCCGTGGTGTTCAGCGGGATCGCGATCGCCTCGGTGCTCGGCATTCCGGCGGGTGCGTACCTCGGCGCGGTCGCGGGCTGGCGGGCCGCGTTCCTCGTGACGGCCGGGCTGGCCGTCGTGCTGCTGGTCGCGATGCCCGCTGTCCTGCCGCCGCTGCGGGCGCAGGGCGATGTCGCGCTGCGCGGCGTCTTCGGATTGGCCGGAAATCCGGCGCTGCGCACCGGACTGCTCATCGTCGCATTCCTGGTGGCCGGGCATTTCGCCGCCTACACCTATGTGCGACCGGTGCTGGAGGACGTCACCGGCGCCGACGCCGGCCTGATCGGATCGCTGCTGCTGGTATACGGAATCGCCGGAATCGCAGGCAATTTCGTCGCCGGACCACGCGCGTCCCGGCGGCCGCGGGCGACACTGCTGGCGATCAGCGGGGTGCTCGGCGTCGCGGTATTGCTGCTGCCGATGCTGGGCGGTACGGCACTGATCGCCGGGGTGTTCATCGTGATCTGGGGTATCGCGTACGGCGGTGTGTCGGTGAGCACGCTCACGTGGGCGATGTTGTCCGAACCCGGCGCCCGCGACGGCGCGGCCTCGCTGCTCACCGCCGTCTTCAACTTCGCCATCGCCGCGGGCGCGCTGCTGGGCGGGCTGGCGGCGAACGGTCTCGGCAGCAGCGCCGCCATGTGGCTGGGCGGCGCGCTGGCCATCGCCGCCGTCCTCACCACGGCATTCGGGACCGCACCGGCGCGAAATTGAGCTGCGCCGCCGCCGATGCGGCCATAGCATCGCCGTCATGTCTCTGCGCGCGATTCCCGCCTCGATGGACCCGGCCGTCGTCGGGTCCATCGACGACGAGCTGGACCGGATCGCGGCCGAGCATCGGGTATCGATTCCGCTTGCCATCGAAAGTGGAAGCCGCGCTTGGGGTTTCCCGTCACCGGATTCGGATTACGACTGCCGGTTCGTCTACGTGGCGAGCCTGGACACGTACCTGTCGCCGTGGCGGACGCGCGATGTCATCGAGACGCCGCTGATCGGGCTGCTCGACGTCGGCGGGTGGGATCTGGCGAAGGCGCTGCGGCTGCTGGTGCAGGGCAATGCGGTGATCATCGAATGGCTGATGTCGCCGATCGTGTACCGCGGCGATCCCCGCTTCCGCGACGAGCTGCGGGCGCTGGCCGATGCGGTCGCCGACCGGAACAAGGTGGCCAGACACTACCTGCATCTCGGTGCAAAACAGTGGGGACTGTTCGGCGGCAATGGCTCGTTGAAGAAGGTGTTCTACTCGCTGCGGCCCGCGATCGCGCTGCGCTGGCTCCGTCAGCATCCGGACGCGGCCGTCGCGCCGATGCATCTGCCGACGCTGCTGGCGCAGTGTGAGCTGCCCGCCGATCTGGTGGCCGCCGTCGCCGAGCTCACCGAGCTCAAGTCACGCACGCGGGAGATGGGAAGCGGTGCGGCGCCCGCGCCGGTCTCGGCCTTCATCGAGGACGAATTCGCCTGTGCGGCAACCACTTTCCCCAGGGTCCGGGATCGCGATCTCGACCGGGCGCGCGAGCTCACCTCGGCGTTCTTCCGAAAAACGGCGCTCGCGCAGGGCTGACCTGTTTCGAATACAAAACGACCCCCGCACTCCATCGGTGCGGGGGTCATTTCACGCCACTCTAGAGTTAGGCGACCACGCGAACATCCTGGGCCTGCGGGCCCTTCTGTCCCTGGCCGATCTCGAACTCCACACGCTGACCCTCATCGAGGGAGCGGAAGCCGTTACCGGAAACAGCGGAGTAGTGCACGAAGACGTCGGGACCCCCGCCGTCCTGGGCGATGAAGCCGAAGCCCTTCTCGCTGTTGAACCACTTGACAATGCCTTGAGCCATTTCAAACTTTCTGTAGACGAGCCAGGCAATCACTTCAATTCACTGGTCTCGTAGATCAACCATGCCATGGTGGGACGATTTCGGCCACATCGACCCCCACTTAATGTGAGGTATATGACCCTGACCGCGAGTTGTGGCACCCACCTCGCCGTCACGATTGCAGATAGCGCAACTGTCCGGGCTTGGCCGCGTCATAACCGACCCGGCCGGACAGGTGCCGCGGCACACCGACCTCCCACCACGCACCCGCCTCGGTCCACGCGGACGGCTGGGTACGCACAATGACCACCGCGGGACGCGATTCACGTTTCGCCGCCGTTCTGGCTTCCGCATAAGCGACCCGGAATTCCGCGAGATCCGTCGCGGTGTGCACCGAACAGCCGAGCGCATGAGCGTGGTTCGCGAAATTCACCCGGGGCGGATCTTTCCGGTTGGTACGGCAGTCGGCGTACATATTGTTGAACGCCGCGCCGCCCTGCCCCTCCTGCAGCCGGGCGATCACCGCATAACCATCGTTGTCGCAGACCACGGCCACCATCGGATGGCCGGCGAAGGCGGCCGAGAACAGTTCGGAATTCAACATCAGATACGAACCGTCACCGAGCATGGTGGTGACCAGACCATCGGTATGCGCCATCGCCGCACCCCAGGCGCCCGCGAGTTCGTAACCCATACATGAGAATCCGTATTCGACATCCATCGTCGGCGCGCCGCCGGTCGCGCGCCAGCCGCCGATGAGCTCGCCGGGCAGGCCACCGGACGCGGTCATCACATAGTCCCCCGGCCCGCTGAGATCGTTGACCACGCCGACGATCTGGGCATAGCTGGGTATGCCGTCGGTGGGGGCGCGGAGCTTGTCGATGTGCGCGTCCCAGATGCTGCGCAGCGCAGCGGGTTTGCGAGCCCATTCGTCCTGTGTGCGCCAATCCCCGATGGCGGCCGTCAGATCCGCGATGGCCGCGGCGGCGTCGCCGACCACCGCGAGCGCACCATGTTTGACCGCGTCGAAGCGGGCCGTGTTCACCGTCACCAACCGGACCTCCGGTGCGAAGACCGTCCACGACGCGGTGGTGAAGTCCTGCAACCGGGTTCCGACGGCCAGCACCAGATCCGCCTCGGCGGCAAGCAGATTCGCCGATTCCGAACCGGTGATGCCGAGCGGCCCCGCGTATCCGGGATGTTCGTGCGGCACCAGGGTGCGGCCCGCGGTGGTCTCGGTGACCGGAATGCCGTGCCGGTCGGCGAATTCCAGCGCCTGCCTGCCCGCACCCGAATAGCGGACGCCGCCGCCGAGCACCAGCAGCGGACGTTCGGCGGCCCGCACCGCCGCCGCGGCCGCGGCGATTTCGCGAATATCCGGGCGCTGCCGCGGAATTCGGTGCATCCGCGGTGCGAAGAGGTCATCCGGGAAGTCGTAGACCTCCGCCTGCACATCCTGCGGCAACGCGATGGTCACCGGCCCGGCTTCGGCCGGATCGGTGAGCACCCGGGCCACCTGCGGCAAGGTGGCGATGAGCTGTTCCGGGCGGGTGATCCGGTCGAAGTAGCGGCTGACCGCGCGGAAGGCGTCGTTGACCGTCGCCGTCGCGTCACCGAAATGCTCCACCTGCTGCAGCACCGGGTCGGGCGCCCGGCCGGTGAAGGTGTCACCCGGAAGCAGCAGCAGCGGAAGACGATTCGCGTGTGCCACGCCGGCCGCGGTCACCATGTTGAGCGCGCCGGGCCCGATCGATGAGGTCGCGACGCCGACCTGACGGCGATGCGTCGCCTTCGCGTAGCCGACCGCGGCCAGCGCCATGCCCTGCTCGGTATGTCCACGCCAGACCGGGATTTCGGCGCGGCGCTCGTGCAGCGCGGTACCGAGGCCGAGCACATTGCCATGTCCGAAGATCGCGAAAACCGCTGGGAAGAGCGGGACTTCACGGCCGTCGATGGTCTCGGAGCGCTGCGCGACGAGCCAGGCGACGAGGGCTTGTGCGGTGGTGAGCTTCACGGATCCGTCCTTAGATATTGTCGCGCCTGCCGCGATGGTCGGTGACCGGGCAGCGCGGGTCGAGCTCCTGACCGGCCCAGGTGTCGCGGACCCAGCCGTGCGCGGGATCGTCGCAGAAGGCCATGGAACGGGCGGCCGCCGGACCGGCGAGCACGTTCAGGTAGTACATCGGGTAGCCGGGCGCCGCGATGCACGGCCCGTGGTAGCCGTGCGGCACCAGGAAGACGTCGCCGTCGCGCACCGCCACGTTCGCATCGAGCGCGCCATCGGCGGTGTAGGTGCGGTGCATGCCGAAACCCGTTGGCGACGGCGTGATTCCGTCGCGATCGGCAATGCGGAAGTAGTAGATCTCCTCATTGACCACCTCACATTCGCTCGCCTCGTCGTGCTTGTGCGGCGGGTAGGACGACCAGTTGCCGTCCGGGGTGATCAGCTCGCAGGCGTTGAGCTTGTCGGCGTGCTCCCACACCCCCGGTGTGCCGAAGTTGGTGACCTGCCTGGTGGCCTGGCCCGCGCCGCGCACCTCGACCGGAACCTCCTCGGCCGGGCCGTATTTCGGTTCCAGGCGGCGGGTGCAGCGGGCCATCGGCAAGGCGACCTCGACGCCGGATTTCGTGGTGAGCCTCAGTTCGGCGTCGCGCGGGACGTAGGCGAAGTCGGTCACCCGGGTGAAAACCGAGTCGCGGCCGGTCAATTCGATGGTGTGGCCGTCGACCTGTACCGTGCATCCGCCCGCCAAGGGCAGCACGAACGCCTCGAATTCGCCGGTGTGTACCGTGCGGGATTCGCCCGCGGCCAAACGGAGTACGCGCAGGCCGGTGAAGGTCCAGCCTGCGGCCTCCGGGGTGAGGAAGATGGGGTCGGTTCCGTCGACCAGTGTGCCGGACGGTCGGTGCAGCTTCATCGGGTCCTCCGGGCAAGGCATTTCGGCGTTCGGCTCATCGGGCGTCTTTCAGTAGCCGCGCCGCCGCGTCGACGGCCGCCGCGACATCGCCGTCGGGCGGATATAGGAGGGTGCGGCCGACGACCAGGCCGCGCACGACATCGTGGCTCAGTGCCCCGCCCCAGGAAGCGAGATCGGCGGCCGGATCACCGGATGGTGCGCCGCCCAGCACCACGACGGGCAGGGTTGTCGCATCCAGAACCGAGATATCCTGCGGCGCCGGAATTTTCAGCCACGTGTAGGCAGAGGTGACGCCCAATCCGGACGCGACGGTGATCGCGCGGGACAGCGACGGAGCGTCCTTGCTCATGATGAGCGCACCGGATTCGTCGCGGTGATACGGCAGCGGCTCCACCATCGCCATCAGCCCCTGCGCGGCCAGTTCGGACACCGCCTGCGCGCAGGCGTGCAACGTCGGGATGGTGCCCGCATCGGAATCATCCAGGCGCAGTAGCATTTTGCCGCCGTCCAGGCGGAACCGGGCCAGTGCGTCGGCGTCGTAGCCGGTGAACCGATCGTCGATCTCCCACTCCGCGCCCGCCAAACCGCCGCGGTTCATCGAGCCGATCACGACCTTGTCGTCGAGCGCGTCGAGCAGCAGCAGCTCCTCGACCACGTCGGGAGATCCGAGCACGCCGTCGACGTCGGGGTGAGCGAGCGCGATCAACAGGCGCTCCAACAGATTTCGCCGATCGGCCATCGCGGTGCGATCCGAACCGACACCGAGCGCGCCGCGGGCGGGATGGTCGGCGGCGACCAGGAACAGGGTGTCCTTGTCCGACAACAGGTTCTGACGCCGGACTCGTTTGTTGTACGCGCGCTCGACCGCCGCCGGGTCGGTGGCACGCACCCGGAGCAGGTCACGCCAGCGTTCGTCGCTCAGGTACACGGATCTCCTCCTTCAGCGGCACAGCAGTGCCTCGATCTCGGTATTCGTCGGCATCGCGTCGGCGCACGCCAGCCGCGAAGCCACCAGCGCCCCCGCGGCATTCGCATATCCTGCGATCCGGCGCGGATCCCAATCGGAGAGCAGGCCGTGGATCAGCGCGCCGCCGAAGCCGTCGCCGGCGCCGAGCCCGCACACCACCTCCACGCGGCACGGCGGCACCGTCCACCGTTCCCGTTCGGTCGCGATGAGCACGCCGTCGCCGCCCCGCTTGATCACCGCCAGCCGCACACCGCGGGCCAGCAGCAGATCGGCGGCGGCATCCGGATCGTCGGTGCCGACCGCGACCCGAACCTCGGTTCGGTTGCCCACCACCACATTCACGTGATCGAGCAGCCAACCGATCTCGGCCCGCGCGGTCGCCTCGTCGGGCCAGAACATCGGCCGATAGTCCAGATCCAGCACGGTGTGTCCGCGCCTGGCCCGGCGTTCCAGCACCGCGCGCTGCGTCGACCGGCTCGGCTCGACGCTCACGCCGGTGCCGGTAACCCACAGCAGCGGAACGGAATCCACCACATCCCACGGCACGTCGTCCGGGGTGATGGTCAGGTCGGGCGCGATGGGCGCGCGGTAGAACAGCAGCGGCGGATCGGCGGGTGGATTCAGTTCGCAGAACACGATGGGCGTCTGCAGATCCGGTGCGGTGCCGACGAAATCCGCCGAAACACCGAAACCTTCGAGAGCAGAGCGCACATACGCGCCGAATCCATCGGGACCGACCTTCGTGAGCACCGCACTGCGCCTGCCCAGTCGCGCGGCGGCCACCGCGACATTGGTCGCGGTGCCGCCGAGGAACTTCGCGAACGAGCGCACATCGGCCAGCGCGACACCGGTCTGCTCGGGGTAGAGGTCCACCCCGACCCGGCCGATGGTCAGAGCCTCGAGTTCCGTCACGGGTTCGCCACCACCCGCTCCAATTCGTGCTGCAGCGCGTCCAATTCGGCGCCGCCCGCCATCTGCCTGGTCAGCTCGGCGACATCGATCTCCGACTTCTCGTACGCGCCGAGCATCGCACCGCGCTTGAGCAGCAGGAACCGATCGCCGACCGGATAGGCGTGGTGCGGGTTGTGCGTGATGAGAATGACACCCAGCCCCCGATCACGGGCCTGCACAACATATTTCAGCACCACACCGGCCTGCTTCACGCCGAGCGCCGCGGTCGGTTCGTCCAGGATCAGCACCTTGGCGCCGTAGTGCACGGCCCGTGCGATGGCGACGCACTGTCGCTGACCGCCGGACAGCGTGCCCACCGGCTGCTCCATATCGCGGATCTCGATCCCCATATCCGTCAACCCTTTTCGGGCTATCTCCTGCGCAGCACGGCGATCGATCAGACGGAACGGGCCGTACCCCTTCGTCGGCTCGGAGCCGAGCACGAAATTTCGCCAGACGCTCATCAGCGGCACGACGGCCAGATCCTGGTAGACGGTCGCGATGCCGCGATCCAAAGCCGCACGCGGCGAGGAGAATGCGACCTCCTCCCCCTCGACCAAGAGCTTGCCCCGATCGTGCTGGTGCACACCGGCGAGTATCTTGATCAGCGTCGACTTGCCCGCGCCGTTGTCACCGAGCACACAGGTCACCTCGCCCGCGTTCACCACGGTGGAAACATCTTCCAGCGCGACGACTCCGCCGTAGCTCTTACCGATGCCGACGGTCTCGACCAAGGTGTTCATCTGCGCACCCTTTCGGCTCGCTTCTGGAATCGGTTGTTCACCAGCACCGCGGCCAGCAGCAGCACACCGAGGAACAACATGAACCAATCGCTGTCCCAGCGGGCGAAAACGATGCCCTGGCGCGCCATTCCGAAGATCAGCGCGCCGATCGCGGCGCCGATGGCCGAACCGAAACCACCGGTCAACAGGCAACCGCCGACCACGGCCGCGATGATGTAGTGCAACTCCAGTCCGACGCCCTGATTCGCCTGGACGCTGGAAAAGCGCAGAATATTGCACGATCCCACCACCCAGCCCGCGAATGCGGTGCCCATGAACAGCAGGATCTTCGTCCGCACCGCGGGCACACCGACGGCCCGCGCGCTCTGCAGCGCGCCGCCGACCGCGAAGATCCAGTTGCCGAATCTGGTGCGCACCAGGATGAGTGCGGCGATCGCCGTCAGCACGATCCACCACAGCACCGAGGCCTGGAACCGCACTCCGCCGATATCGATGGTCGAGGCGAATACCGACCCCGCCGATTCGTAGCCCGGCGCGCCGCGCACGCCCGACACCTGCACGGTATTCGTGACCAGCCGTGTCACACCGAGATTCAGGCCCTGCAGCGCGAGAAACGTGCCGAGCGTGACGATGAAGCTCGGCAGGCCCGTACGCATCACCACCCAGCCGTTGAAAGCTCCCACGGCCAAAGCGAATACGAGCGAGACCAGCAGCGCCAACCACACATTCCAGCCGGCGTGCACCGAAAGCAGCGCGGTGACCAGCGCGGTGGACGCGGTCATCACACCCGCCGACAGATCGAATTCGCCGCCGATCATCAACAGCGCCACCGCGATCGCCATGATGCCGAGCGTCGATGAATCATCCAGCCAGGTGGCGACGCCGAGCGGGCTCAGGAAGCGATCGGTGATCACCGAGAAGAACACGAACACCAGCAGCGCGCCGAGCGCCGCACCGATCTCCGGCCGAACGATCATGCGCTGCATCAGCGTCGGACCGTCCGGCCGCCGCGCCGGCGCGATTTCGGATGCTTTCGTGGCTACCGTCATGTCAGCCACTCACCGGGTGCCCTTGGCCACGAGCGCGGCAACGGCATCCACATTGGACTTGTCGACGAAGGCCGGTCCGGTCTGCACCGGGGCGCCGCCGCCCACGGTGTTGGCATTGGCCTTGTACAACTGCAGCAACACGATCGGCAGATAACCCTGCTCGAATTGCTGCTGGTCGATGGCGAACAACAGCTTGCCCGCCTTGATCGCGTCCACCACATCGGTGTTCAGATCGAAGGTGGCCACCGTCGCGGCCGAACCGGATTCCTTCACCGCGTCCACCGCGCGGGCGGCCACCTGCGAATTCAGCGTCAGCACCGCGTCGATCGACTTGTCGGCCTCCAGCGCGCCCTTGATCCGCGACTGGGCGTCGGTCGGGTTGTTGATATCCACCTGCAGTGTGGTGGCATTGCCGAAACCCTTTGTGGCGCCGTCACAGCGCTGGTTCGCGCCGATATTGCCCGCCTCGTGGATCACGCACAGCAGCTTGGTCTTCTTCGCGTCGGCCAGACGCTTGCCCGCCAGCTGGCCCGCGAGGGTTTCGCTCTGTCCCACATGGCCGATCGCGCCGAATTTGGCGCTCTGATCCTCACCCGAATTGATCGTCACGACGGGAATGCCCGCGGCGACGGCCTTTTCGATGGAGGACCGCAGCGCGTCCGGGTTCGCCATCGAGACGACCAGACCGTCCACCTTCTGCGCGACCGCGTTGTCGATCAGCTTGGCCTGCTGTCCCGGATCGCCCGAGGATTGGTAATCCACCCGCACGCCAAGGTCTTTCCCCGCCTGCTGGGCGCCGTTCTTGACGACGTTCCAGAACGCGTCACCCGCGCTGCCGTGCGTCACCACCGCGACCGAACCCAATTTGCCCGCGGCGACCGGAGCCTGGCTCGGGGCCGGCGACTCCGAACTCGGGCCGCTGCACGCGGTGAGTACCGCGACCGCCGCCGCGGTGGGCAGCAGCAGCGCGCGCCATCCGATGCGGCGCGAACGTATCGACGTCATTGTCATCACTTCCCAACTAGATTCGTACCGAGGCGAGTGCGGAGCCGATGCCCGCGAGGTGGCGCAGGCTGCGTTCGGCATCCCGGCTCGGCAGCTCCGCCGAGTCGGTGGGGCGCAGGGCGGCGTCCTGTTCGATGACGTACCAACCCCGGTAACCCGCGGCGTGCAGTGCCCGCACCAGTGCGTCGATATCGACATCGCCGTCGCCCAGCGGGACATACACTCCCTGACGCACGGCCTCGCTGTATTCCAGTGCGCCACTGCGGATTTTGTCCGCCAGCTCGGCGCGAACATCCTTGAGATGGATGTGGCCTATCCGATTCGCATGCCGCTGCGCCAGTTTCACCGGATCGGCGCCGCCGATCAACAGGTGTCCGGTGTCCAGGCACAGGTCGAGGTCCGAATCGGCGACGAAGCGCTCCACCTCGGCCTCGCTCTCGACATGTGTGCCGACATGCGGGTGCAGCACCGTGCGCAGGCCGTGCCCGGCGGCGAGATCGCGGATCGCCCCGGCGGTTTCGATCAGCGTGCGCCATTCGGAATCGCTCAGCTGGGGCCGCGCATCGTAGCCGTCGAGGCCGGTGGCCGCGGCCAGCACGAGCACTTCGGCGCCGGTCGCGGCGAACAGGGCCGCAGTCTCCTCGGCCGCCGCGATCGCGCGGTCCGGATCCCGATGCAGCGCGACGGCGAGGAAGCCGCCGAGCATCGTCATGCCGAATTCGCCGAGCAGCGTGCGCAATTCGCCGGGATCGCGTGGAAGATAGCCGGGCGGGCCGAGTTCGGTCGCGGTGAGCCCGAGTGCGGACATGGCGGACAGGACGGTGCGCGAGTCGAGCACATGGCCCCAGCCGGGCACCTCGCAGACTCCCCAGGAGATCGGCGCGGCCGCGATGCGCAGCGGGTTGAGCGGTTGGGTCATCGAGATTTCTCCGACCTTCGGTGTGATCGAGTTGTTGCCCAAACGTATTGGAGCGCTCCAACTATGTAACGTGGACCACAGGGTGTCAAGAGGTTCCGCCGGACTCTTTAAAATGTCCCTACCTCGGAAAATCCTACCTTCCATGCAAAACGCAGGTGACCGATGTCGCGAGAATTTTCTTATTAGAGCGCTCTATTGATTGGCGCGCGACAACCTTGTAACCTCCGTCACGGCACCTGATCGACGGATGCGGAACGGAGGCGAGATGGCGCGGCCCACCATGGAAGACGTCGCCGCCAGGGCGGGCGTCTCGCGCGCGCTCGTCTCGCTCGTCATGCGCGATTCGCCCAAGGTGAGCGAGCATCGGCGGCGCGCGGTACTGGAGGCCGCCAAGGAACTCGGCTACCAGCCGCACATAATGGCCAGATCGCTGGCCAGCCGCACCTCCAACATCGTCGGCGTCATGGTGTCCGACCTGCGCAACGCGTTCTTCGCCGATGTGGTGGAGGGTATGGACGCCGCGGCGCAGGAGGCCGGGCTCGAACTGATCCTGAATACCGGGCGGCGCAGCGCGGCCCGGGAACGCACCGCGCTGGAAAGCCTGCTCTCGTTCCGGCCCGGCGGCATCATCCTGCTCTCACCGGTGCTGCCCGCCGCGGCCATTCGCGATGCGGCGCAACAGGGTCCGGTCGTGCTCGTCTCGCGCACCTCCGCCATCGCCGACGTCGACACCGTCAACGACGACGGTGAGGTCGGCGCCGCACTTGCCGTGGATCACCTTGTCTCCCTTGGCCATCGGCGCATCGTGCACCTCGACGGCGGCGGCGCGTTCACCTCGGCGGCCCGCCGCAGAGGCTACCGCGCCGCCATGGAGCGGCACGCGCTGGAGCCGATGATCATTCCAAGCGAGCACACCGACTCGGCCGGGATGGCCGCGGTACACAAACTGCTGAACCTGTTCTCCCGCAACAACTTTCCCACCGCGCTGGTGAGCAGCAACGACTTCAACGCCGTAGGCGCCATGTCGGCCCTGGAGGAGGCCGGATTACATGTGCCAGGCGACGTTTCGGTCGTCGGATACGACAACACCTCGCTGGCCGCCCTGCGGCATGTCGCACTGACCACCATCGATCAGCCGCGAATCCAGATGGGGCGCTTGGCCGTCGAGGCCCTCACCGAGCGGCTGCGGCACGGCCGGACCGAGCCGGTGCGCAGGCGATTACAGCCATCGCTGGTCGTTCGATCGACCACATCGGCGCCGCGGTCCTGAACACAACCGAAGAGCTCAATCATCCGGCGTGTACGCGCGTCGGCATCGCATCAGAAGGAGAGTCGATGAACGCCGTCACCATAGGCCTCGCGGGGACCGGGCGGATCGGGACCGCCCACGCCGAAACACTGAAGAACCTGGCCGGTGTCGGCACCGTCGTGGTCGCCGACGCCGACGCCGAACGCGCGCGCACCGCCGCGACCAAACTCGGCGTCGAATTCGCCGCCGATATCGACGCGCTGTTCGCCACCCGCCTCGACGGCATCGTGATCGCGACCGCCACCGATTCCCATCCCGAACTCATCACCAGGGCAGTCGATCTCGGCATTCCGGTGTTCTGCGAGAAACCGGTCGCCGCCGATATCGCGGGCACCGTCACCGTCCTCGACCACCTCCGGAACGCGACCGTCCCGGTGCAGATCGGCTTCCAGCGCCGCTTCGACGCCGGCTACCGGGCCGCCCGCTCCGCCGTCGCCTCCGGCGAACTCGGCTGGCTGCACACCCTGCGCGCGACCACCCTCGACCCGGCTCCGCCGCCCGCCGAATACATTCCGCGCTCCGGCGGCATCTTCCGTGACTGCGGCGTACACGATTTCGACATCATCCGCTGGGTCACCGGCCGCGAGGTCACCGAGGTATACGCCGTCGGCGCCAACCGCGGCGACGAATTCTTCACGGCCGCAAACGATGTCGACACCGCCGCGGTGACGTTGACCCTCGACGACGGCAGCCTCGCCACCGTATCCCTCACCCGCTACAACGGCGCGGGCTACGACGTCCGGCTGGAGGCGCTCGGCTCCCGCGCCAACGCCATCGTCGGCCTCGACGATCGCGCCCCCCTACACTCCGTCGAACCCAACTACCCCCCTTCCCCCTTCCCCGCCTACCCGGGTTTCATGGACCGCTTCCGCAGCGCCTACACCGACGAACTCGCCGCCTTCCTCTCCGTCGTCCAGGGCACCATCGAAAACCCTTGCACCCCATGGGATGCCCTAGAAGCCTTCTACATCGCCGAGGCATGCGAACTCTCCCGCGCCGAACGCCGCCCCGTCACCGTCGCCGAGGTGCGGCGCTAGCAGTCGACCGCCGACGGACTCCCCGGATTCCGTCGGCACCTCTCACCCCTCGGCGAGCTCCGCCCAACTCCGCTCGACACAGAACTAGTCACCCTCCGGATCCAACAACACCACCCACCCCAACCCATTCGCCGACCGACGATCCTCGATCATCTTGCCCCCCAACCCGATCCACCTCCTCATCCTGGGCCGCTGCGTCGGCTTCCACCCCACCCCTGGCCACCCCGTAACCCCACCTCAAAACACCGCCAGCTCATAGGGATCAGCACAGTCGAACGTCACATTCTGAATGAGCATGCCGCCGAAGGTTAGGCGCCAACCGACCATCCCGACGCCATCGCGCATCCGCGTCATCTCCGCATACTGCCGCACATACTCAGCGTGCTCGATCTCAGGCCGCTGCGAGCCGAGCGAGCCCATGAACTGTCCCCGGTTTGGGGCCGCCCACCAATGCGCACCGACGCCGAACCAGTCAGGTGCTATGCCTCTACCCAGGTCGACCTGGACTGTGCCGATTGGCCGGACGACAGCTGAAATCCCAAACACCCCAAGGTCTTTTAGAAGTGACTCGGCACGTCGCTGGGTCAGATCGTGTCGTGGAAGCTCGCCAGGCGCAACAGTTTCGATGTCAGAATCGATTTGTCGGACGGCAGGTTTAGAGTCACATCTCAACAGTGCAGAATCTGTGAGGGAGGGTGAGGGTGGCCACTTGGCGAGACGAAGTTCCTACGGCCGGAGCAGTAGAACTAAGGCCCAACGCTCGGGCTATGGAGGGTCTTGGTGGCAATCACTCACTGGAAACCGCGCTCGCAGATCTAGTGGACAACTCCATCGACGCAGGTGCCAGCGACGTCCTGATACGGTTTGTTCGTCAGAACGGGCAGGTACGGGCCCTGTATGTAGCCGACAACGGCCGCGGACTCACACCCGAGGCGATCGACATCGCCATGACAGTCGGCGGCCAGCGCTCCTACAGCTCAAAAGATCTTGGCCATTTTGGACTCGGCATGAAGGCCGCGTCGTTTAGCCAGGCGAAGAGCCTGACAGTCTTGTCTCGAGCGGCTCGCCATCCGGCCGTAGGGCGCCGATGGGAGTTGTCCGAAGCAGGCCACAGTTTTCGCGTCGACGTGGTGACCGAGGAGTTTGCGGAGGCAGAGTTGCTCCGTGATTGGGCACTTCCTCCGACAGGCACCGGCACGGTGGTCAGATGGGACTCGATGGCCAGAGTCCCGGTTACCGAGGATCCACAGCGCATCGAGACATTTCTCAGCCAGACGGTTCAGTCTGTATCCACCCATCTCGGCCTCGTGTTCCATCGTCGACTTGAAGCCGGAGATCTGCGCCTGCTGTTGGATATTGAAGACACCGAGCGAGGCATGGGCCCGCGCTTTCTGGTCAGTCCGGTAAACCCCTTCGGTTACCGCACGTCCGGAAAGCTTGGGTATCCGAAGACCCTTATTGCGCAAGCTAACGGCACGCAGATGGTCTTCCAATGCCACATCTGGCCGGGTCGGTCGAGCGTACCTGAGTTTAAGCTGCCAGACGGACCAGAACACCGACAAGGTCTATACGTTTATCGGCGTGACCGATTGCTCCAAGCTGGAGGCGATTGGGGCGGAATAAGTAGGCCGACGAAACGCCTACAGCTGGCGCGAGTAGCTATCGACATCGGCAATGAACTGACTCAGTTCATAACAATGAACCCGGAAAAGTCACGAATACTCGTGGGCCCTGAATTCACACACTTGGCAGAGAAAGCTACCGCTGACGATGGCACCGGGTTCTTCGACTTCCTCAACGATGCCGAGCAGACATTTCGCGATTCTCGTACTCGAAACAGTGCCCGCAAGCCGCTCCATTTCCCGCCCGGGAAGGGGTTAGGTCCGCATCTACGCCGCACAATCGAGAATGAGTTCACCTTCATGTCCGAAGATCGTCCCGTCGACATACGCTGGAGAGGATTCAGCCCGGGCGATAGTCGGTTCTTCGACATCGATCGTGACAGCCAGACACTCTGGCTAAACGATTCCTACCGCTCCGCTGTTCTCGGCCATCGTCGAGCTGGTCTCAACGATGCGCCGGTTGTCAAATCGCTGCTCTACCTATTGATGGAACACCTATTCCGCGGTGAGCGGTTCGGAAACCGAGACAAGGATAATGTCGATGTGTGGCAGGAGATCCTAATCGCTGCCGCTGAAAGCGAGATCCCGTGAGTGACATCACCGTCCCCACCGACAGGCATATGAGCGTCTTAGGGTTCGAAGAATTCTTGCGGCGCAAGGTGCCGATCTCTATACCCATTGCTGGCGAGCCGCCGCTCACCTTCTTTATTGATCCCACTCGGCCGGCTATAGGGATTCGAGCGCCAAAACTTAGCGGCGGGGCAGCACCTGACACAGATCTTGAGAATATCCATGTCAACGAACTCTATAGGGATGGCGATCGATATTTCGAAATCTCCGTAACTAGGCAGCAGCTCTTCGTCGACGCCTACCCGGTCCTGTTGGCCATCGCAGACCGCATCCAACTCGATAATCAGCCACTTACGACCGCGCTGGTCGATACCGTACGAGCCCTTGGGCACCTGCTCGAACGCCGTGCCGCGCTCTCTGTCGAGAAAGAGCTAGGTCTGTACGGCGAACTCCTGATGCTGAGCGGCCTGATTCGACAGGTCGGCTCTAACGAGGCTATCGATGCCTGGCGAGGACCTGACCGCGAGGAGCATGACTTCGGACTCCGCGGGATTGATCTCGAGGTAAAGACCACCGCAAGCGAGCGTCGGTCGCACTGGATCGGATCACTGACGCAACTCTCCCCAGTCGAGAATCGACCCCTTTGGTTGGTCTCATATCAGCTGACCAGATCGGGTCCCGACGATGGTCGAACCCTTCCGTCATTGATCAACAACATTAGGGATCAGCTGTCCAACACAGCGGACTTACAAGCGTTCGAGCGCAGCCTCCAGAACGCAGGCTGGCACGATTCGTACGAGGCAACCTGCAGTCGATGGCGAGAACGGAGCGCACCTGCCCCCTTCGCAGTCGTCGATGACTTCCCTCGACTAACTCATGATCTACTCGCGGGGATTAACGTTGACCTTACCCGCCTAATCGATGTCCGATACCGACTAGATCTCAGCGGAGTACGAAACTCCAAAACTGTCCCACCCTTTCTTTCCGCTGCGCTGAATAATGGAGACTTTCATGACTGACGCATTCCGAAATGCATACCTCAGCGCTCTCGCCCCAATGGAGCAATCCGGCAGACCTCAGCGCTTGCATGATCTCGCCGAATTCCTTGGTCGCAATGACCAAGTTACAGCGAACGACGAAGCATTGCAGACGTATCTGTCGACATCAACACCTGATGATCCACTGCGAATGAAGCTACATCTGAACCTCGCGACCTGGGACAACATCGAGGATGCTGATTGGACAGCAAGCACCGAACACAACACCGACGAACGGCGAGCGGTAATCACAACCGCACTTGCCGTTGATGACGCCACAGCCAAAGTGTTCCTTGACCAATTCCCGATCAACAAAGCTGATGACATTGTAATCGCCAATACATGGTCGGCGTGGTATACAACGGCACTTCGACAGAAACACGACTTCTACTGGAATGCCTACAAGAAAGTCCTCACCGGCAAGAAGTGGTCACCTGCCGCGATTGCAGCGCTTGATGTCGCAACAACCGAGGTTGTCGAACGTCTCTCGGATCCGACCAGAATTGACGCCTATCAGGCAAAGGGCATAGTCGTTGGGTACGTACAGAGCGGCAAGACAGCGAACTTCACAGGCGTCGTAGCAAAGGCCGTCGATGCTGGCTACCGACTGGTTATTGTACTGACAGGAACCACAGATCTGCTAAGGTCCCAGACCCAGCGCCGGTTGGATATGGAACTCATCGGCGTTGAGAACATCAAGCGGGGAGTAGCCGACGACGACCAGGAAGGTTTGGCACAACTCGACTATCAGGACGATCACGATTGGCTAGGAGGTAAGTTCCTCTCCCACGGCGTATGGCCGGCTGATGTAGACCGTCCGGCGATTCACAGACTCACCACCTATGCCGGTGACTACAAGAGTCTCAGAAATGGAATTGAAGCACTTAACTTTCCAAAACATGGCGATCGGAAGCGTCCGTTCTACCATCCTGTAAATCTTTATTCCAGCGACGCCAAGGTCGCGATCGTCAAGAAGAACGCCACGGTGCTAAGCAAACTTGTTCGCGACCTGAGAACGATCACAGCCAAGCTGGGCGAAATTCCCGTACTCATCATCGATGACGAGTCCGACCAGGCATCAGTAAATACCAGCAATCCTAAACGATGGCTCGCAGACCGGAAGGACCGAACTTCGATCAACCGTCTCATCTCAGAGCTCTTAAAATTGCTGCCACGGGCTCAATATATCGGATACACTGCAACACCATTCGCCAACGTATTTATCGACCCCGATGATTCTGAAGACATATTTCCCAAAGACTTTCTAATCTCGCTGAGAAGACCCCCAGGTTATATGGGAGCTTCAGATTTTCATGACCTCGACTGCCCTATAGATATCGACGATCGCACCTTCTCCAACTCCCGCGAGCTGGCTCACGTGCGACGCATCCAACATCTACATGGAGCAGACGACACAGACCTTCTAAAGGCTATTGACACCTTCGTGCTGACCGGAGCGATGAAACTGTATCGAGCAGATCGTGGCATTGGAGAGTTCCGGCACCACACGATGCTGGCGCATGAAGCAATGAACACGGTCAAACACAAAGAACAGGCTGATCGGATCCGAGCTTTGTGGAGTGTTGGGGCTATTACTCCCCCACCGCCAGTCCCCGATTACGAGTTCTGTTCGATAGCGACTTGTTGCCCGTCTCACACGCCAGCAATACCGACCTACCGGTACCTGCAACGTTTGACGAGTTGAAGCCCTACATCCCCGCAGCGGTCCACAAGATCAGCCGGTATGGCGACCCGGTCATCGTTGTGAACAGTGATAAGGACGCCCTGTCTGAGAACCTTGACTTTGATCGCGAAAACGTATGGCGGATCGTCGTAGGCGGAAATAAGCTCTCCAGAGGATTCACCATAGAGGGCCTGACCGTTTCCTATTTCCTCCGCAGGGCAAAATCCGTTGACACAATGATGCAGATGGGCCGCTGGTTCGGTTTCCGAACAAACTACCAGGATTTCGTCCGCCTGTACATCTCACCTGAGCTTTATGAAGCCTTCGAAGGAATCGTGCTCGACGAGGAGTTCTTCCGTGCCGAATTGCGTCGATTTGCGACGCCGGTAGACGGAAGACCGCAGGTGACGCCGAGGGAGGTCCCACCCCTCGTTGCACAACACCTCCCATGGCTCAAACCGACGTCCCCGAACAAGATGTATAACGCGGCACTGACCGAGCGACAGTCGCCAGGTATTGGAGTAGAGCCAACCGGCTACCCTAAGGATATCACTCGTTTGCGCGAAAACACGAATGCCTTTCGCCCCCTGCTCGATGCGGCGTCCAATAAAATCGAGTTGCGCTCATCTATTCGCAACTACTACCCGGCGTTTGTCGGAATCATTGAGCATCAGGAGCTGCTTCGAGTATTGCAGAAATTATCCTGGCTCGAAGACGATTACTTTGAGCCAGATCTTCGATGGCTCAATAGGCTCGGCCCAGACAAGATCGAAGATTGGGCGGTGATCCTTCCACAACATGCAAGAAGCGCGGAAAGCACCCGGCTACTGCTCGGACACGGACCGCTGAGTCTATTCTCACGCGAGCGTCGTCGTGACCCGTACTTTGGTGCCATTCGCGACCCCAAGCACCTGTTTGCAGCCAAACGCATCATAGGAGAGCCAACCCCCTTTGACGATCCAGCAGCAGATCGACTGGCGCGCCCTCGCCGAGGTGCTCTCATCGTGTACCCGGTCATCGAAAGTACAGCACCAGCCGCAAACGCGATCGCGTCGGGACAAGTTGTGATGGCATTCCACCTTCTGGCACCGCTGAGCGCCACCACGTCTGACGGGCGCCTCGTGACCTTCACGACTCGTAACACCAGCCGACGCAACGCCGCGATCGTGGATGCCCAAGATTAACCCGACGCCGAAACTACGTCCGCTCCTCAGGCCTATCCGGTTGGTTGTTGTCGTCAAGCTAAATTTGACATACCCTCTGATGTCAAATATTCCGCCGAACCGGTGATGCGGAGGATGTGTGGAGGACTTCGGGACCTGGCTGGCACGTCAGCTCGCCCGTCAGCGGATGAGCCAAACGGAGATGGCAGACAAGCTCGGCGTGACGAGGGCGGCTGTCTCAGCGTGGGTCAACGGACGTGCGGAGCCTAGGTGGGAAAAGGTCCACGCTATCGGCGAAATACTAGGAATCGACACCAGATCAGTGCTCACACTTGTGGAGCCACCGATGTCCGCGGATCAGCTCAGCTGGCGCCACCGACCAGCTCATCCCGACGGTGGTCGAGAGTTGGGCAATGCCGCAGCGTTCGCCTTCGATGCTGACTTGGGTGTTGTGGCCCGGGAGGCCACCCAGAACAGCCTCGACGAGCGCTTCGTGGCTTCTGAGCCTGTCAAAGTCCAGTACACCCTCAACGAACTGACAGGCCCACACCTCCAGGAATTCCTTGCCGCACTCCGCTGGAAGGAACTAGAGAGTCATTTCGAGGCGGTCGTGGCCGAGCCGCAGAAGGTTGGTCGAGTTCTAGCAGACGGCCTTCGAGAGCTGCGAGAACGGCGAAGCCTCGTGCTGCTAAAGATTGACGACTACAACGCTGCGGGACTAACTGGGCCAGAATACGACGACGGCCGATTCTCCCGGGTCGTCCGACGCCAGCTGGACAGCGGCAAGGCTGGACCCGCTGGCGGTTCTTATGGCATAGGCAAAGCCACGCTCTGGGCAGCCAGTCGATTCGGGTTAGTGTTGATCAACAGCACCCTGTCCGTCCCTTTTGAAGGACGACGGGGCCCCCGTGTAATTGGCAGGTTGGACCTTCCGTGGCGCCGGGTGAGCAATGAGCAGTACGCCGGCCCCGCCTGGTTCGGCGCTCATGATCCTGATCGAGCAGGTGCTGCTCGATCATGGTGGGCCGACGACAACACGATTAGCGCCCTCCGCCTAGGCCGACAAGATACGGCTCCCGGTACGTCTTTCTTGATAGTGGGCGCCCACGATGCCAGCGGCGAAGCGACTGGCATCGAAGGTATGCATCGAATACTCGTTGAGAGCCTCGCCTCCCACTTCTGGGCGTCGATGGTCAGCACACCCAACAATGGACCATTGTTGGAGGCATCGGTGACCACACTTCGCAATGACACAGTCGTCGTTTCGGAAGAGCGAATCGATCCAGACACACATCAACCTGCCCGATCCCGCGCACTTCGTGCATATCTGACAGGTTCAACAGTCGACCAACTCACCTCACTGGACGACGTGGTCAAGGCCACAGTGCCACTCACGGTACCGCCTTTGAAGCGGGCGACCAACGGCCGGCCTGTACACCACGAAGCTGTACTTCTGCTTGCTGTCACCGACGACGACCGACCCAATCGCCTCGTCTGCATGCGCAGCAGCCGAATGGCCATCATCGAGCGATCCATCAGTGACATACCGCTCGGGTCACCTCATTTTCAAGCAGTCCTCCTTGCCGGTGGTGCCACTGGATCGGATTCCCCCGATGCGGTTGCAGCCGAGAGTTTTCTGCGCACATCAGAACCACCAGAGCACAACAATTGGAAGAAGACTGACGACCTCACTGCCACCTATGCACGGGGGGCGATTAGTCGACTAAAAGAATTCCAAGATGCAGCGCTTAACGAGATCCGCAGGATCCTGCGGCGTCCACACGATGAGATCTCGGATGATGGCCCTGCTGCTCTCCGCGATCTGTTGAATTATGATGCGCCCTCTCCGCCGCGGAGCCCTGGCTTCCCAACCGTGAAGAGCGTGACCGGCTCTGTTGACCCGACGGGGGCATGGCGAATAAGAGTGGAGGTCAGACTTCCCGAGCGAGAAGACCCATGGCTGCTCACACCGACGCTCCGCTTTGCCACCCGGTCCGGTCCTAAACCCGAGGCTCGATGGTCGGCTTTGACCCCGGAGGCGGGCTGCGAGGTCACCGAACAGGGCAACCTTGTCTTTGCGGCAGGTATCCGGAGTGCAGCGTTCAGCGGGGTAAGCGATGTGCAGAGTCATCCAGTCGCCGCTCAAATGGCAATCGTCGAGGTGGACCTCAAGCGTGTGAAAGGGACGACGGTATGAGGCAACTGGTCCCATATCCGACACTTGTTGGAGAGGTCAATATGGCCGTGCGCCACGTCGACCTCGACGGTCTTCCTATCCATTTGAACATGATCTCCAGCCGTGAGCACGTAGTTGCCCTTCATCAGGTCGAACGTGATGGATGGGAAGAGGCACGGCTCTCCGTGCAGTTGTCCGTACCAACCCAGGAGCTGAGAGCCGCCGACTGGTCCAACATTATTTGCGTCGCAGTGCTGACTGAGCGGCGCACTAATACGCGGGCGCTAACCCAGCTCACAGCAGACCCAGCTGGCGACTGGAGTGGGATCGTAACTCTTCATCGCGACCATCATGTTAATGCGGCAGAGCTTACTGGTCACGTTGTAGCGACAGTTCAAGGCATCCGTGGCCGGATAGTTGGATCAACTCAACAATCGTGGACCATCGATCTTCAAGCCCGGAAGCCCGTTCGGCAGAAATTCATGATCATCCGACATGTTGACTTCTCTGCCGCCGAGAATTCGCATCTCCATCCCTTCAAAGAGGATCCGTGGACAGTGGAAACTGGCGACGACACGCCGATCGTATATCTGAACACGAGATTCGAGGGACTCATTCGGCTGCTGGAGGCAGGCGACCGGGTAATCCGGGAGGCCGTTTCCACGCAGATCGCTGCGGATGTATGGACGGCACTATTCAACGCATCCGTCTATTCCGCAAGCACTGGTGAGAAACATACCATTTGGCCAGGAGGATGGAAAGACTCTGTGCTCAAACGGATGCTTCCGGATATCTTTCCAGATTTGTCTCTGGATGATGCTCTCGATGAAGTCGTGAGCCGTCGGCTGTCCAGCGAGGGAGGTGGTGATCTCCAAACGCGTTTGATTCACGCAACTGGTAGACAATCAGCGCGGGCCAGACGCCTTGGAAACTATATCCGTTCGATCGAACGGAAGGAGCACGCATGACCCCTCGTCCCCCTCGCAACCCGCCCCGCTGGGTCGCGCTGCTGCCTGAGAATGAAGCCATCAAGTACCTGACGACGGCAGTTCTCTACGGCGATAGGGAGATCCCTCAACTGGCTCTCGAGAAGGTCTGCATTCCTCTCAAGGAGGATCTGAGGTGGGCCGCCGATCCAATCCGAGACCTGGTCGATGAGGCGATCGAACGCCACATGAGTTCCCCAACCAGTGCGGACGCGTGGATGGCTCCACGGTTGCACGCAGCATTGCGAATCACCCGTCGCGAGGCCGCAGATCCTGCACTCTGGAACTTCTTGAGCCTTAGGCTTGCACCTGACTATGTTCTTTGGCGGCATCCCGGTAGAACGATTGCGGATCGTACTGAAGGGACTAATCAGCTACGCTTTGTCGGTCCATTCCATACTCAAACATTTGCAAGGTTGTGGTGGGCAGCCGAACTCTTCAGAGATGGGCCGGACTATCAAACTGTCGAAACCGCTTGCGGGAATCAAGATATACTGCACACCACTCTTCGGTTGGAGATCGTCCATCACCGGCCCACAGCACTAGCAATCACTCGTCTTCTTGCCCTAAAGAAAGTAAACACCGGGCGTGAGGTCAATGCTCTTTCACAGGTGATCAACGCAGCCGGAAGCACGCTACTTTTCGACACAATCGGTGTGGACATTTCTCCGGACACCGACGCCTACCGGCAGTGGCTTGACGAGGCCAACATGATGCACATGCCGTATGAATCGTTGCCCAGCGGGCCCGACGACGGGCGAGTTCCATCAAAGGCGATAGACGAACTTGTGCACTTGTTCGGGAAGCTCTTTGACGAGGCACCTGTACGGGGAAGGATTAAGACATGACCATGTTCACAAGTCTTGAAATCTGCGCTGGCGCAGGGGGGTTGGCCCTGGGGCTGGAACGAGCCCGCTTCTCTCCTGTCATGCTGATAGATAACGACGGGGACAGCTGCGCCACACTGCGCACTAACCGTCCTGAATGGCCCGTGGTGGAGATGGATCTCTTGCAGTTTGTTGCCTCGGACCATCCTGAAGTGCTTGATGTTGACTTGATGGCTTGTGGCGTACCCCGACCGCCGTACTCCGTTGCGGGCAAGCAACGTGGTAACGAGGACGAAGGCGATCTGTTGGAAGCAGCGATTTGGCTGACCGCTGAAGTACGGCCGAAAGCTCTGGTAATCGAAAACGTGCCTGCACTTCTTGAGGACGAAAAGTTCGCAGGGACCCGCGCATTCGTCCATGGAGAGCTGAGGCATCTCAAATACGATATCAGTTGGAAAGTTCTCGATGCGCAGGATTTCGGAGTTCCGCAGCGACGTAAGCACAGCGTGCTCGTCGCTATGAAGCATGAATACTTCGATCGCTTCCACTGGCCAGGCCCCGTCCAAACTCGCATGACCGTGGGTAGTGCCCTGCGGGATTCGATGGCCAGCTGCGGATGGGCCGGAGCAGACGAATGGGCCCTCGCCGCTAACACGGTGGCGCCAAGCATCGTCGGAGGTTCCAAGAAGCACGGCGGCGCCGACCTCGGTCCAACCGGAGCAAAGAACGCGTGGGCCAAACTCAACGTGAACGGACACATCTTGGGAAATGCGGTGCCCGGTGCAGACTTCGTTATACGTCACGGACTCGGACGCTATGGGCGCGACGGGCTGCCCAAACTAACAGTGTCACAAGTCGCACTCCTGCAGGGCTTCCCCGCCGACTGGACAATTTGCGGCAAGAAGACTTCGAGCTATCGCCAGGTGGCTCAAGCCTTCCCGCCACCACTCGCAACGGCGCTGGGCGCGCGGATCGCTGACGCTTTGGTCAATTAGATGATCGAGAGCGGCGCAACATTCTGAATGCCTTGCACCCATTACGATCGCCGCGAGGTGTCGATCGTTGTCAATCTTCAGTAGCTGCAACGGCTTTGACGTCGATACTGCCATTGAGACCTGATACACGAGCTGAATGTTGATCGCAGCGGTCAAGTTTGGACGACACGCCCAGCGCCCCAACCAGGCCCGCCTGCCAACGGCGACCCGCCTCGGTAATGTACCCGACATGACCATCGGTACGAGCAGCATCAAGGTCGTGGATCTGTTCGCTGGCTGCGGCGGGCTAACACAGGGCTTCCACGAGTATCGCCCCGATGGATGGACAGCATCACCGTTCCGTACGGTCGGAGCAGTCGAGTCCGACATCGCCGCCGCCTCGACCTACGCGGCGAACTTTGCCCAAGAGGCAGGTGGGACCGATCACATCCATGCGGGAGACATCAAGGACTGGGATCCAGCCGTGCTGGGCACAGATGTGGATGTGATCCTCGGCGGCCCGCCGTGCCAAGGATTCTCCGGGCTCGGCAAAGAGGACGTGAACGATCCACGTAACAAGCTCTGGCGCGAGTACAAGAGGGTAGTCAACAAGCTTAAACCGAAGGTCTTCATCATCGAGAACGTCGACCGCTTTCTAAAGTCCGGTGAGTTCGCATCGCTGGTGGATGCCACAGCATCCGACGGCGATCTGAGCGACTATCAGCTCGCAGAACCACGAATACTCAATGCAGCGGACTACGGTGTACCACAAGCCCGAAAGCGGGCCATCGTCCTTGCAACTCGCCGCGACCTGATAAAGAACTCTCAATTGCTTACTCATCCAGCTCCGAGCCATCGCAAGCCTGTTGCCGATGAGTCTGCCGCTATGATTGAAATCGATGACCGCAAGCCATGGGAAACGATCAACTCAATTTTCGCTCGAACGCCAAATGATGCACCAATCAAAGACCTGCCAGACCGGAGATGCAGCCCTTTGGGAACGGAGCTTCCCGGTACGTTCCATACATACGAGTTACACATCGGACGAAACCCCACTCAGATGTCTCTCGCCCGCTATAAAGCCATCCCAGAGGGAGGCAACCGGAAGAATCTCACGGGTGCGCTGACTACAGAAAATTGGCGCGGCCATAACACAGGTTCCGGAGACGTCATGGGTCGCATGCATTGGAACCAACCCTCGGTTACGATTCGCACCGAATTCTACAAGCCGGAGAAGGGGCGTTACCTCCATCCCGACGGAAATGTCCACCGACCAATCACCCATTACGAAGCTGCACTAATCCAAGGTTTCCCAGAGAGTTTCAAGTGGTGTGGCAGTAAGATCGCTATAGGTAAACAGATCGGGAACGCTGTGCCAGTAGGGTTGTCAAGAGCCTTGGCATCTCAAGTATATGAGTTCCTAGTATCAGCGAACGCAGTCATCGTGTCGCCTCTTCAGCAATCAGCTTAGCCTTGACTCTACGTCGAGGTGTGATCAGGTTCAGATTGGTTGTCTGCCGCTGAGCAGCGGTTGCAAGCAAACGATCCAGGTAGCACCGGCTACAGATTGGCTGCCGGTTCGCACCCCGTTACGCCGGCAGGAGGCGGGAGATGACCTCGGTGAGCTGTTTTACGTTGCGGCATTCGTGCATGGTTATGTGGGTGGCGTAGAGGGGGGCGGCGGAGTCGCCGGTGGACCAGGAGCGGGCGGGTTCGGGGTTTAGCCAGTGGGCGTGGGTGGCGCGGGTGGAGATTGTTTGTAGGGCTTCGAGGTTGGGGTTGGTGCGGTTGGTGCGGGCGTCGCCGAGGATTAGGAGGGAGGTGCGGGGGCCGATCGCGTCCAGGTAGTTGTCGGTGAAGGTTTGGAAGGATTCGCCGTAGTTGCTGCTGCCGAAGCGGGTTACCTTGGCTTCTCGGGTGATTCGGGTTGCTAGGCCGGGGAGGGGTGGGTCGCCGGGGGTGAAGAAGGGGGTGATTTCGTCGCAGGTGTCGATGAAGCCGAAGCTGCGGACCCGGGTGAATTGGTCTTGGAGAGCTTGGACTAGTTGGAGGGTGAATTCGGCGAAACCCGTTACGGAGCCGGAGAGGTCGGCGAGGATGACGAGGTCGGGGCGGCCGTGTTTGCGGGCGCGGAGGACGGGGGTTACCGGGACGCCGCCGGTGGCCATGGAGCGGCGGAGGGTGCGGCGCATATCGATCTGGCCGCGGACCGCTTTTCGGCGGCGGGCCGCTAGGCGGGTGGCCAGTTTGCGGGCCAAAGGGGTTACGAGGCGGCGCATTTCGGCGAGGTCCTGTTCGCGGGCGCCGAGGAAGTCGATCTGGTCGGTGCTGGATTGGACGCCGCGGCGGGCGATGTAGTCGGTGCCGCGGAGTTGGGCCGAGCGGAGGCGGGCCTCGGTTTGCAGGGCGGTGCGGAAGGCGGTGAGTCGGCGATTCGCCTCGATGGTGTGCACTGCGGTGTCGAATTCGTCGGTGCGGCTGCCCATTTCAGCGACCAAGCGGTCGGCGAGATCTTCCGGGCGCAGCGCCTTCAAGGTGAGGTACGAGGACCAGCCCGCACCTGAGGCGGTGGTGACGGGCGCGCTCGGTTGGCCCGCGCCCGCACCGCCGTACGCGCCCAAAGCGGTGAGCGCCTGCCTCGCCAACTCGGTCAGCGCGGCCGGATCGTCTTGCGCCAGTACCGCTACCAGCCGATCGCGCAGGGCTGCAACGGATTCCGGCGCTTCGTCCCGAATCGGTTCCACGCCGAGGAAGTAGAGGTCGAACAGCTGGTCGAAGACGGCGCGTTGTCCGTTGCGGCGCAACAGGGTTGCCGCCAAACCGGAACGCAGCCGGTTCGGATCCGCGGTACCGAGTGCGAGGATCGCTTCGGCGGCGTCGACGGTTTCGCTTGGGCCTGCGGTGATTCCATGTTCCCGCAGCAGACCGACGAAGTCGACGAGCCGGTCGGTCATCGTCTGCGCGGCACTGCCGCCGCTGCGCACCGCGGTCACCGCGCGCCGCCGTCCGCGCACGACGCGGCGGGGGCATTCCGTTCACCCGCGCACATACATTCCGCCACAAGCGGATCCAGACGAACTGTCGCGCCATCCGAAGTCGGCGCAGCCCGCAATGAGCTGATGCTCACCCGCCGCACATCGAAAACCCGCCACTGTTGGTCGACGGCGATGGGTCTCCATACCGCAATGCTTTTCGCGAGCCCAGTCGTCGGGGACGAGGATCCACCCGCGACATCGGCGCCCCCGATCATGCCGAACCCTCTCACGCATCGTCGCGAAGCAGCGCCAACCGCCCGTCGCAAGCCGATGATCGACCTGGCACACCCAGCCTCGAGTGGACCAGCCGGATCATGCCGAATCCTCCTCGAGCACCGGTCCCGTCGTTCAGTAAAGCCAATCGCTGCGCCGCAAGCCGATGATCGGCCTGGCACACCCAGGGTGGCGTAGGCCCGCCGGATCATGCCGAATCCCCTCGCGCACCGGTCTCGTCGTTGAGCAAAGCCAACCGTTCCGTCGCAAACCGATGCTTCAACAGCACGCCCTGCATGGAATGGATCCGCCGGACCATCCGAATCCCCTCGCACACCGGTGCCCCGTTCAGCAAAACCAATCGCTGCGCCGCAAGCCGATCGTCGGCCTGGCACACCCAGGTTGGCGTAGGCCCGCCGGATCATGCCGAATCCCCTCGCGCACCGGTCCCGCCGTTCAACAAAGCCAACCGCTGCGCCGCAAGCCGATCGACGGCCTGGCACACCCGGGGTGGAGTAGACCGCCGGATCATGCCGAATCCCCTCGCACACCGGTCTCATCGCGAAGCAACGCCAACCGTTCCGTAGCAAGCCGATGATCCGCTTGGTATTTCAACAGCACACCCAAAGTGGAGCGCACAACACCACTGGTCAGGTTTCGCGCACCCAGCGCGACCAAAGTCTTTGCCCAGTCGACAGTTTCGGCAATAGACGGCGCTTTTCGCAACGGCAGTTCACGCAATGCGCCGACGACGCGCACCACGGGTTCGGCCAAGACTGCGTCGAGGTCCGGCACCTTCAGTCGGACGATGGCCTTCTCCAATTCCGCTGTGGGGTAATCGATGTGGAGATATAAGCAGCGGCGTTTCAACGCCTCGGAGAGGTCGCGGTTGGCGTTGGAGGTGAGGATGACGAAGGGTTTGCGGATGGCGGTGACGGTGCCGAGTTCCGGGATGCTGATCTGATAGTCGCCGAGAACCTCGAGTAGTAGCCCCTCGAGCTCGACATCCGCCTTGTCGAGTTCGTCGATGAGCAGAACGGTGGGCGAAGAGCTTCGGATGGCGGTCAGCAGGGGGCGGGCCAGCAGGAATTCCTCGGTGAAGACGTGATCGCGGGTGGCGTCCCAGCCGTCTTTTTCGGTCGAGGTGATGCGCAGCAGCTGCTTCGCGTGATTCCACTCGTATAGCGCGCGGGCCTCGTCGATGCCCTCGTAGCACTGTAGACGCACCAGATCGGCGGCGGCCGCGGTGGCCACGGCGCGCGCCAGTTCGGTCTTGCCGACACCGGCCGGACCCTCGATCAGGAGGGGTTTGCCCAGGTGGGCGGCGAGAAAGACGGCGGTGGCGATATCGGTGGACGGCAGGTAGCCGGCGTCGGTGAGCCGCCGCGTCACCTCATCGACCGAACCAAAGAACTTACTCATCGGTAACAGTCTAGATCGCCGGCTTGACCTGAACGAAGGTATAGGTTCTACCGTCGCATCATGACCTTCACCGATGCCGAACGCGCATATCTGGCCGGACAAAGCCTCGGACGGCTGGCCACCGTCACCGCCAAAGGCGCCCCGCAGGCGCGCCCAGTCGCCTTTCAATTGAATACGGACGGCACCATCGATATCGGCGGGCCGGATATGACCAACTCGCAGAAGTACCGGAACTTGCAGAAGAACCCGCAGGTCAGCCTGGTGGTCGACGATATGACCCCGAATGAGCCGGGAGAGGTCAAGCCGGGTTGGGGCCGCGGCGTCGAGGTGCGTGGCGTGGCCGAACTGCTGACCGTCGAGGTGCCGCCGATCGCACCCGAATTCTTCAGCAAGGAGATCATCCGGATCCACCCGCGCCGCATCTCGAGCTGGCATATCGATCCGGCCGATCCGCAGGGCGGCGTGCGTAGCGTCGGCCAGTAGGTCAGCGCGCGAATCCGGTGAGCGAGAAGACATTTCCGTCCGGATCCGGGAACCAGGCGATCTTGTCGCCGCCGGGTGTCGTCCAAATACCGTCGGCGTCCTGGCTCATGCCCTCGTAGCGGAGGAATGTCACGCCCGCCGCGCCGAGTTCGGCGACAGTCGCCGCGATATCCGCAACCGTCCAGCCGAGAATGGTGAACGGTTGCGGCACAAGGCTTTCCACTGCGGTAATCCGGATGGTCGCATTGCCGCCGCGAACCACACAGGCGAACGGCGTCTGCTCGACGATCGCCAAACCGAGCACGTCGGCGAAGAACCGGCGCGAACGATCCAGATCCGTCGACGGTGCGAAGGCGACGACCTCGGCGGCGGCGAGTGTGCGCATGGCCCGACGCTACCCGCGCCGCACCGCGCGGACAGCCGAACGACCTAGGCCGAACCGATGCCCTCGGTGCGGCGGGCGACGTCGGTGACGAACCCGAAGATCAGCTCGGCGACCATATTCGCGCCGCGGGAATTGAGGTGAACCGTATCGGTCGTCAGCCGGAGCCCACGTCCGCGCGATATCGAGTCCAGACTGCGGCCTAAAACGAAATGTTGCGCCGCCGCGGTGCGCGCCAGCATCTTACCGGACCGGTACGGCATGCCGGATGCGTCGCTGTCCCGCAAATAGTCGACCATTGTTTCGTTGAGCGGCAGGTAGGCAGCGCCGCCCGCCTCGGCTTCCGCCGCCGCGATACCCGCATATTCCGTGGTCCGCCGCAGCGCCAACGATTCGAGGTCCTCGCCGAGAACCGGCGGGGAAAGCACAACGACCCGGGCATGTGTGCGCAGCCTGGCAATGATGGCTCGCATATTCCGCCGGTACCGGTCGGCATCCAACTCTTCGGTGAGTTTCCATTTCTTGCGCAGCTCTGCGGCACGCACACCGGACAGGGTGTAGTTGATGTCATTGGTGCCGATCAGCACGGTGACGATATCCGGCTGCCGTGCCGTGATCCGCGCGATCCTGCGCAGCACGCCCACCGTGGTGTCGTAGTTGACTCCGGCGTTCTCCACGATGTCCAAGGGCAACAGCTGCCGCAATATCCGCACATAATCCACGCTGACCTGACCGCGGGTAATACTGTCACCGACACATACGATTTTCATGTCAATCCTTCGGGATAACCCGGAACATCGGGCAACGCGGGGCGGCCGCGGCGAAACCTTCCGGGGATTCCGATGCCACAAGGCCGTTTCTGACGAATGCTCCGACGCCTCTGGGGTTCTGGACGGGGAACTCGCGAAGGATCGGGCCGCGCTCGGCTTGCGGCACCTCCACCAGATTCACCCATTCGATCTGGCGGCCCCGTGTCAGGGTTCCGTACCCGGCCGCACGAACATTCTTGACCCAGTCGGCATTTGGATAGGCCTGGACGAGATAGTGCGTTCCATCGATGAGCACGGGCGCGACCGGAGTCGTATACGGTCGCCCCGTCTTGCGTCCGGGAACGGTCAGCAACCGCATCGGACCGAACGGCAGCCCGATCCGATGGAACAAGACGACGACCCGGTTGCGGATCCGGTTCCGAGTTGTGATGGTACTCAATGGGATTCCCCTATTCAGTGGCGAGAGATGCGCCGCTGTGCGGACATCACCGCTGCGGCGTAGCGCGGATCGGGGCGAAGCAGGTGCTCCCGGAGGCAGGCTTCGGTGAATTTGATGACGTGTTCGTCGCGGTGTTCCGCTGCGCGGGCGGCCAATTCGCCGAATGTGGGCACCTCGGCCGCCCGTGCGGCAGCGAGCGCCGTGCCCTCCCCTTTCGCATCGCCGGTGGCGGTGAGCAGTAGGGCCAGATGCATCTGCCATAGCGCGGCGACCGTCGGCATGTGCAGTTCTGTCGGCAGGTGCGGCAGCACCAGCCGGGCGGCTGCGGGCGCGGTGACCGCATGCACCAGCGGAACCGGATTCCCTTGTGGGTGTGCGAGATACACGCCGGCGAACTCGGCCGTCAGTTCGGAGAGCAGCCATTGCGGATCGAGTTCGGCCAGGGCGTCCAGGTTCTCCCGATATCCGGGGCGCGTGGGCGCCGTACGCAACCGTTGCGCCAGCATTCCGACAGGCGCCGGTTTCGGCAGCGGTACGCGGGGCAGCGCGGCGACCGCCTCGGCGACCGTGCGATCACCCGCCATGCGGGCCCGCCCCGGCAATTCGTGAAACCTGGCCGCCCAGAAGGCAAGTCCCCTCGCCAGCTCGGTCAGTTGCGCCGGGCTGGGCGCGGGGGCGGCGGCCAAACCACGTACCGCGTGCGCCGTGCGGATGAGACCGTGGGTGAGCGAGGCCATCAGGCCGGGGAGCAGCCGCGGCCACCACCGCACCAGCACTGTGCGCCAAGGAGATTCGGCCAGCTCGCGGGCGAAGAGCTGTTCCCAGTCGCCTGCTCGATCGAATTCGCCGAGCGCGCCGCGCCATGACGATTCGTCCGATGGATCGATCGCGAACCGCGCCTGCGGCGGATCATAGAACGGCAACACGTTTCGGTAGTACTCGGTCCACGGGCCGACCTCGTCGACGAATCCGAGCGTGGCCAGCGCCTCCGCGCCCATCGGGCCGTGATTGGCCAGGTCACCGTCGGTGCCGCGCTCATATCCGAGGTCATCCATCCGGGCCAGGGCCTCGTTCATCGCATCGGAGTAGTTGAGCGATACCACTGTCGCCCACCTTTCATTCGATTTTTCGAACAGTTCGGAAATCCGAACTGTCTAAGATGGGACGGTGCCACAAGACGCCGAACCGCGCAAGACTATGCATCCGACCCCGGGCGACCTCGAGATCCTCGGCTATATACCGCTACTGTCCGGCTACTTCCGAAATGTGCGGGGCGAGATGCCCGAGGAAATGCGGGCGATCTTCGAGCGGCACAAGCTGACGGCCAGGCACGGTGCGGTGCTCCCCCAGCTCATGAGCGGAGAAGCAGTGAGCGTGAGCGAGCTCGCCGGACGGCTCGGCGTATCCCTTTCGACCGCGAGCGAACTCGTCGGCGACCTGAGCCGCGCCGGATTGGCCACCCGGCAGGAAGATCCGGGCAACAGGCGGCGCACCCTGGTGACATTGCCGGAGCAGCATCGGCGGGCGGTCGAATCCTTCATCGCCGCCCGTTCGGCGCCGCTGCTGCGAGCGCTCGCGCGGCTTTCTCCGCGTGATCGCGCCGGTTTCGTCGCGGGATTGACCGAATGGGCGCATGAGGTCCAGGGGTACGGCGCCAACTGCTGAACACATCAAACCTGATCAATACGCCATCGCCGCGGCTTTCACCCGCCCCGAGTCGATCGCCGCGAGCAGCGCCTTGTGATCGGCCAGCGTCTGATCCGCGTACGCGAGCGCGAAATCGCCCATGGCACGGTCAAATCCGTCACCGGAGCCGATATAGGCGGCAATAGCGACACGGTCACCGGAGCGCGCGTGGGCGCGGGCCAGGGTGTGCCCGCAGAGCGCGGCGTACTGGCGCAGCGCCGGACGGGACAGGTCCTCGATGGCGGCGGAACCCTTCATATCGCGCAGCTGTCGCCAGTAGTAGTGGTGGTCGTCAGGGCCGGTCGCCCAGCCGAGGAAAATATCGCTGGATGTTTGCATGAGCCGCTGCCCGTGCACCACTCGGTGGCCCTGATGCTTCTGTTTACTCGGCCGCAGATGCGGCGTGAGCACCGACTCCTGCGCCTCTTTCACTTGAAGGAAGAGCGGGCTGCCGGTGGTGGTATCGGCAAGCAGCGCAATGAAACACCGGGTTCCGACGCTGCCGACGCCCACTACCTTCCGCGCGGCATCCACCAGCCGGTACCGGTCGATCAACACCCGTCGTTCCTCGGGCAGCGAGCTGCGGTAGGCCGACAGCACGGTCTCGACCCAGACGTCCTCGCCGGTCTCGATCGGAACCAGCAGCGGCGGTTGATGTTTGATCTTCGGCGTGCCGTTTGCATCCGGTTCGGTGAGCTTGCGCAGCGCCTGCAGGCTGGTGCTCTTGCGCGCGGTATCGATGGCCTGCTCGATATCCTTGCGGCGCTTGGGTTTCTGGATCAACTCGGTGATCTGCTGGGTATCGACCTGCTCGTACCACACCGCGACAGCATCGGCCTCGGCCAACCGGCCCATCGTTTCGCGGTAACGCTGAGCCGCTGCGCGCACGGCATTTCCGGCCTCGTCGTCGCCGAAACCGTTGGCGCGGGCGGCAACCGCGATACTGGCGGCGAGACGTTTGACATCCCATTCGAACGGGCCGGGCAGCGTCTCGTCGAAATCGTTGAGATCGAAGACGAGTGCCCGCTCGGGCGAGGCGTACACGCCGAAGTTCGACAGGTGTGCGTCACCGCAAAGCTGAACCGTCAGTTCGGTATTCGGAGATGCCGCCAGATCGGCGGCCATGATGGCGGGTGCGCCACGCAGGAACGGGAACGGTGCGGCCGCCATTCTGGCGTAGCGGATGGGCACCAGCTCCGGCACGCGGGTGGCGGCCTGTTGTTCGAGGATGGCGATCGGGTCGGGGCGGTCGGCGGACGGCTGCCAGACGCCGAGCGAGGAGCGCGAGATCCGCTGGCGCGCGGCACGTCCTGCCGCGGCCGAGTCGCGGGCGGTCGTCGCGGTTGTCATCGAATCAGTGTCGCGCGATCGTCGGCGACGCGCAATCAACCAGCTACTTCTCGGCGATTTCAGCGCTCAGGGAATCCCCCTAGTACCGCAGATGGAAGTTCCGCGAAGTCGTGTCTACACCCGTGACCTTTCCGGCGAAGTAGGCCAGAGTGTAGGCGTGCCGTTGGAGTTTCGTCGGAAAACCGGGTCGGGGCCTGGAATACGACAACGGCGTGGTGAGTAGGAGCTCACCGGAGAGTTGAAAGGATTCACGTTGTTCTCGACAACCAAGTCCAGCGCTGCCCGGCGGACCCTGGCCCGCGTGGCCGTCGCGGGTGCGCTCACGGCGATTCCATTGACCGCGCTGGCGATCCCCGCCTCGGCCGATCCGGCCCTGCCCGGCGCCACCGAGGTGCACCACCACTGGCGCGACTGCGATGGTTTCGGCCCGTTCCGCGACTGGAACTGCGACGACGGCCTCGGCCCGTTCGACAACGACTGGCGCGACAACGACTGGCATTGGCGGCACCACGACGACCCGTTCTGGCAGTTCTTCCACGGTCGTCCGTCCACCGGATCGTTCGGCAGCAGTTAGTCCCAACTCGGTATGAGGCTCGGCACCACCCGAATGCCGAGCCTCATACCGTTTCGTGGCAGCGGACTACCCCACCCACTGAACCCTGACGACACTGACCAGCCGCTCCTGCTCGAGGACAAGATAGGTGATCATTCCGAAGCTGCCGAAAACCAACTGACGAAGCGGCGCATCCGGATTGCGCTTGTTGACGCTGAGGCCATTCCATGGAGCCAACTCCAGCACTACCGCTGCCTCCGCATACGCGAGAAGCGCATCATCCGGAAGGTTGGCAATTTGGTCGGTCGCCTCGCCGGAGGTGTCGACCCGGTACACCTATCGCCTGTCCAATCGGGCATTGATCATGGCTTTGATGTCGGCGCTGGAGACCCATGTTCCGCGCCTCCGCCCGGCACGCATGTCCGCCATAGTCTGGTCGGCTAGTTCGAGAAGCCGGAAATAGCTGCCCGGATCGGTCATCTCCGCGTGCGCTGTAATACGCCACTGGGCAAGAAAACCGTGCACGACAGTGAGATCGCACTCGTCTCTGGCCTGATCCATTGTCTCTCGCCAAAGGCGATCGAATTCCATCGCGACATCAGCTGGCAGGCACGCCCGAATCGCCGCAGGATCGGCATCCGGGATCCGGGGCGGCTCAGGCCGGGCGGCAGAGGTCATGCAGTAGATCATAGCCGCTGCGTATCCGATCAACGACGCCTTCAGTTGGCCGACGGCACCGATTGCCGTTGGCCGGGCAAAGCCTTGGCAGCGCACCAGCCGTTGGATGGCCCCCACCAGCCCGATGAACTCGAGCATGCACTGGCCCAGCGGATCCGGTGGCTGGTCCCGCACCGATTGTGCTCTCGCTCAACTCTTTTCGGTTGTCGATCGGTGGGCGACGAGATCGTCGGCCAGCCGTTCGAGCAGTGTGGCCAACTGTCGACGGTCCGCGGCGGACCACCCCGACAGTGCTCCGGCGAACCAATCCCGGACCTCGCTTGTATAGCGATCGACCAACCGCTGCCCCTGCGAGGTCAGCGCGACTCGTCGCGCGCGGCGATCGTCCGGGTCCACCACTCGGGCCACCAGCTCACGTTGTTCCAGCCCGTTGATGTGCCGGGTCACATGTGGTCCTTCGACCTGCATCTGTGTGGCGATCTCGCCGACCCGCAGCGGTTCGCCTGCCCCGTCGAGGATCACCAGGATCGTCATAGCGGGTCGTTCCAGCGACAGTCCGGCCGAGCGAATGATGTTGTCGTACAGGCGTCCTCGGTTGAGGACCGCGCTCAGCAGCGTCAGCCGGGGGAACAGCTCCCCCATGATGTCGTCGGATTCCGGCACACACCCTCCTTGTTAGATACCTAAGTTAGGTATATAGTTCACTCATCCCAACAGCGAAAACGGGAAAACTTCGATCCGAAAAAGTATACCTAAGTTAGGTAATAGAGTCCCGCACCGACCTCCGAGGAACCACCATGAACACCACCGATGTACTGATCGTCGGCGCGGGCCCCACCGGACTGACCCTCGCCTGCGAACTCGCCCGCCGCGGCGTCGCCCACGAGCTCATCGACAAACTCCCCCAACATAATTCGGCATCTCGCGCCAAGACCATCCAGCCGCGTTCGCTCGAGATCGCCGACGATCTCGGCATCGCGGAACGCATCGTCGACCGCGGCGCGATCCACCTGCCGACCCGCCACTACCGCGGGCCTCGAATCCTTTCCGAGGCCGTGGAGGCGGCGATCGGCGTACCGTCGACACCCGCGACACCGTATCCCGCACCGGTCTGGGTCGCGCAGCCGTATGTCGAAGCGGCACTGCGGGATCGGCTCGCCGAACTCGGCGGCGAGGTAAACCTCGGTACCGAAGTCGTTGACCTACAACAACACCCGAACTTCGTCACAGTGACGGTTACGAAAGACGGTCGGCGCGAGGAGATTCGAACCCGCTACGTCGTCGGCTGCGACGGTGGACGCAGCGCGGTCCGCGAGCTGGCCGGGTTGCGGCTCACCGGGACCTCGTACGGGCGGCACCGCTGGTACCTCGGCGATGTGCGGATCACCGGTCTGGATCGCGGCGCGCAACATCTGTGGATGAACGACGGCGTCCTGTCGCTGTTTCCGTTGCCGCACACCGACATCTGGCAATTTCAGGCCAGCATTCCGGCCGACGACAAACAGCCGCCCGCGCCGACGCTCGCGCACTACCGAAAGATCTTCGCCGAACGCGCCGGGCTGCCCGGTGTCGAGATCACCGACCCGACCTGGCTGTCCCTGTATCAGATCAATGTGGCCATGGTGGACCGCTACCGAACCGATCGCGTATTCCTGGCGGGCGATGCCGCACATATCCATTCACCGGGTGGCGGCCAGGGCATGAACACCGGCATACAGGACGCGTACAACCTGGGCTGGAAGCTCGCCGCCGCACTGCGCGGCACCGACGACATACTGGAAAGCTATGCGGCGGAACGACTTCCGGTGGCCCGCGCGGTGCTCGACGATTCGACGGCCCGCCTGCACATGGTCATGCGCGCCGCCGCGGCGAACGATGGCTCCGCCGCACAGCGGCAACTCACCGACGAATTCACCACCGGGCTCACCATCGCGTACCCGGACAGCCCGCTGACGGATCGCGCGCAGCTGCCGAAATCCGGTATCCGACCGGGTGAGCGCGCTCCCGACGCCATCTGCCGCGACCCCGAAACCGGCCACAAGACAAGGCTTTTCGATCTCTTCCGAGGAACCCACTGGACGCTGCTGGATTTCGGCGGCGATGCCGAGCCCGTGAAATCGGCCGACCTGCGGGTCTATCGAATCACGCAGCGCGAGAACGGATCCGGAGCGATCGTGGATGCCGACGGTCTCGCGCGCGAAAGCTACGGCGTTGACGAAGGAGAGCTCGTCCTGATACGCCCGGACGGGTATGTCGCGACGAGGACGAAATCATCGGCGGATATCGAGCGTTGGATCCCGGCCTGAGCGGACAATATCCATACCAATTCGCTGAAATCCCGCATCGAACAGCTGATTTTGTCCGTCTAGGCCGGAAACGCCGCTGGCCCGCCCCAATAAGGAGCGGGCCAGCGGCGTTGAACCTTAAGCGGTTTCGGTGATCGGCCGGTCGACCCAGCTCATCAGCCCGCGCAGCTTCGCGCCGGTGACCTCGATCGGGTGCTCGGCGTTCTTCTTGCGCAGCGCCTCGAGCTCCTTGTTGCCGCCCTCGACGTTGGCGACCAGGCGCTTGACGAAGGTGCCGTCCTGGATGTCCTTGAGGATGTCGCGCATCCGCTGCTTGGTGTCGGCGTCGATGACCCGCGGGCCCGACAGGTAGCCACCGAATTCGGCGGTGTCGGAGACCGAGTAGTTCATCCGCGCGATGCCGCCCTCGTACATCAGGTCGACGATCAGCTTGAGCTCGTGCAGCACCTCGAAGTAGGCCATCTCGGGCGCGTAGCCGGCCTCGACCATGACCTCGAAACCGGTCTTGACCAGTTCCTCGGTGCCACCGCAGAGCACGGCCTGCTCACCGAACAGGTCGGTCTCGGTCTCCTCCTTGAAGGTGGTCTTGATGACGCCGGCGCGCGCGCCGCCGATGCCCTTGGCGTAGGACAGCGCCAGCGCCTGGCCCTCGCCCTTCGGGTCCTGATCGATGGCGATGAGGCAGGGCACGCCCTTGCCGTCGACGAACTGGCGGCGCACGAGGTGGCCGGGGCCCTTCGGCGCGACCATGCCGATGGTGATGTTGGCGGGCGGCTTGATCAGGCCGAAGTGGATGTTGAGGCCGTGGCCGAAGAACAGCGCGTCGCCGTCCTTCAGGTTGGGCTCGATGTCGTTGGTGAAGATCGATGCCTGCGCGGTGTCGGGCGCGAGCAGCATGATCACATCGGCCCACGCCGAAACCTCGGCCGGGGTGCCGACGGTCAGGCCGGCCTCCTCGGCCTTCGGGCGCGACTTCGAACCCTCCGCGAGGCCGACCCGGACCTCGACGCCGGAGTCGCGCAGGCTCAGCGAGTGCGCGTGCCCCTGGCTGCCGTAGCCGATGACAGCGACCTTGCGGCCCTGGATGATCGACAGGTCGGCGTCGTCGTCGTAGAACATCTCGACTGCCACTTGGTAGGTCCCTTCTTTCCTTCTTTTTAGGTCTGTAGGCCCACGATCATTGCGGGCCAACACAATTCAATTCGTCGCCGGTCCGCTTATCGGACCGTGTACAACTAGCGAGTCGCGGTAATCGACTTCGGACCGCGACCGACCGCGACCACACCCGACTGCACGATCTCCCGGATCCCGTACGGCTCCAGCATCCGCAGCAGCGCGTCCAGCTTGGACCGGGTTCCGGTCGCCTCGACGGTGAGCGCGTCCGGTGAGACGTCGATCACCTTCGCCCGGAAGAGCGTAACCGCCTCGATCACCTGGGTCCGCACGCTGGCGTCGGCGCGCACCTTGACCAGGATGAGTTCGCGGGCCACCGAGCTGTCCGCATCCTGTTCGACGATCTTGATGACGTTCACCAGCTTGTTGAGCTGTTTGGTGACCTGCTCCAGCGGCAGATCCTCGACGGTGACGACGATGGTCATCCGCGAGATGTCCGGGATCTCGGTGCCGCCGACGGCCAGCGATTCGATATTGAAGCCGCGCCGGGAGAACAGGCTCGCCACCCGGGCCAGCACGCCCGGCTTGTCCTCGACAAGCACACTCAGCGTGTGGGTGGTGCTCATGCTTGCGTCCCCTTGTTCTTCTCGTGCGACATCGCCTCGTGGATCACCGCGGGTTCGGCGGCCTGCTCGTCCTCGTCGAACAGCGGGCGGATGCCGCGGGCGGCCATGATCTCGTCGTTGCTGGTGCCCGCGGCGACCATCGGCCACACCTGGGCGTCCTTGCCGACGATGAAATCGATCACCACCGGCCGGTCGTCGATGGACTGCGCCTCGCGGATCGCGGCCTCGACATCCTCCTCGCGCTCGACCCGGATGCCATGGCAGCCAAGGGCTTCCGCGAGTTTGACGAAGTCGGGGATGCGTAGCGTATGCGTGCCGAGATCGGTGTTGGAGTAGCGCTCCTGGTAGAAGAGGGTCTGCCACTGCCGGACCATGCCGAGGTTGCCGTTGTTGATCAGCGCGACCTTGATCGGCACGCCCTCGACGGCGCAGGTTGCCAACTCCTGGTTGGTCATCTGGAAGCAGCCGTCACCGTCGACCGCCCACACCTCTTTGTCGGGCGCGCCCATCTTGGCGCCCATGGCGGCCGGGACGGCGTAGCCCATGGTGCCGAGACCGCCGGAATTCAGCCAGGTGCGCGGCTTTTCGTATTTGATGAACTGCGCGGCCCACATCTGGTGCTGACCGACGCCCGCACAGTAGATGGCGTCGGGTCCGGCGAGGCGGCCGAGCGCCTCGATCACGAATTCCGGTGAGAGCGAACCATCTTTCGGCGGCGTCCAGCCGAGCGGGTACTGCTTGCGGATGCCGTCCAGGTACGTCCACCATTCCGAAAGTTCCAGCAGCGGAGCGTCTCCGGTGGCCGGGTCGGCCTTCAGCGTCTCGATGAGTTCGGCGATCACCTCGCGGCAGTCGCCGACGATCGGCACGTCGGCGTGCCGGTTCTTGCCGATCTCCGCCGGGTCGATATCGGCGTGAATCACCTTGGCGGCGGGGGCGAACGAATCCAGCTGACCGGTGACCCGGTCGTCGAAACGCGCGCCGAGGGTGATCAGCAGATCCGACTTCTGAAGTGCCGCAACGGCTCCCACGGTGCCGTGCATACCGGGCATGCCCATGTTCAGCCGGTGGCTGTCCGGGAACGCGCCGCGCGCCATCAGCGTGGTGACCACCGGGATGCCGGTCAGCTCGGCCAGCTCCAGCAGTTCCTTCGAGGCGTCGGCCTTGATGACGCCGCCGCCGACGTACAGCACGGGCGCCTTCGCCTCCAGGATCATCCTGGCCGCCTCGCGCACCTGCTTACCGTGCGGCTTGGTGACCGGGCGGTAGCCGGGCAGCCGCAGCTCCGGCGGCCAGGTGAAGGTGGTCTGCGCCTGCAGCACATCCTTCGGAATGTCGACGAGCACCGCGCCCGGACGGCCGGAGGCGGCCAGGTAGAACGCCTCGGCCAGGATGCGCGGGATGTCGACGCCCTCGGTGATGAGGAAGTTGTGCTTGGTGATCGGCATGGTGATGCCGGAGATATCCGCCTCCTGGAAGGCGTCCGTGCCGATCAGCCCGCGGCCGACCTGTCCGGTGATCGCGACGATCGGCACCGAATCCATCTGGGCGTCGGCGATCGGGGTGACCAGGTTGGTCGCGCCGGGACCGGAGGTGGCCATGCAGACGCCGACCTTGCCGGTGGCCTGCGCGTAGCCGGTGGCCGCGTGTCCGGCGCCCTGCTCGTGCCGGACCAGCACGTGGCGGACCTTCGTCGAGTCGAAGAGCGGGTCGTAGACCGGAAGAATCGCGCCGCCCGGAATGCCGAAGACCGTATCGACGCCGAGTTCCTCGAGCGAACGAATCACCGACTGCGCGCCGGTGACCCGCTCGGGCGGGACCTGGCGGCGGTTGGCGGTATTCGTCGCAGCGGGCTGGCCGGCGGCAGCGGGCTGCTGATTCGCCGAGGGCGCTGGCCTGCGGGCCGATGGCCCGGGCCGGGCGGTTGGTGCGCTCACCGTCTTCGTTCCTTACTGCTTGTCGTTCTGACCCCGGATTTGTGCGTGACATGCGGTGTCTTGCGACTCGCCATGTGCCGGACATTACTCCGAACAACAAAAAACCCCCGACCAGCGCATAGCTGTTCGAGGGTGGCGCGTCGCAACGCGAGCTGACGTATTCGACTCAGACTGTCAGGCTCAACGCTGGACGCGCCGGCCGATTACGAGAAGCTCGTTTCGATTCACGCGGACGACGTTAAGCGGGCGTGAACCTCGGAGTCAAACAGATGACCCATGACATCCCATTATGTGGGACTGCGGCGGCTGTATGTGAGCCTGCACCAGGATGCGAGGATGGTGGTGTGTCATCACCGCATCAGTCCGTGCCACCGGTTGAATCGTCCCACACCGCCGACTCGGGACCGGATACGGGTCGGGCGTCCGAACAACGGATCATCCGGATTCCGCAGCTGGCCTACCTAGGCGTGCTGGTCCTGCTGTTCTGCGTATTCTTCTTTTTCGTCGGCTGGCCCGTCGGCCTGTGGTGGCTGCTGTTGATTCCGGCGGCCGCGGTGGTCTGGGTGGCCAGGACGCGGACGGTGATCTCGGAATCCGGACTGGAGCTGCGCACGGTCTTCAAATCCCGGCATGTGGACTGGGCCGAGCTGAAGGGCGTCAGCATTCCCAAGCGCGGGTTCGTGCGGGCGCATCTGACCGATGGCTCCGAGGTGAAGCTGCCCGCGGTGAGCTACGACCGGCTGCGCGATCTGATCGCCGCGTCCAACGGGCGGATCCCGGACCTGTTCGCGGCGGCTGCCGAGGCCAAGGCCCAGGAGCGGGACGCAAGCGAGCAGGCAGAGTCGACGACAGCCGAGCCGGACGCGAACGCCGCCTCGGACAAGGACTCGACCGACCCGGAAAAGGATTCGCCCGCCTCGGACAAGGACTGACCGGAACTCACCCAGAGACCAAGCCGATCGGGGGCCTATTCCCCCGGTGGGTATGCGGATACTCACTGGCTCCGCCGGATGTAGCGACGCTAGGCTGGTTCCCATCAAGCGGTGCCGGAAGCGACACAACCGATGACACCGTTCGCGCCGACGACACCCCGCGGCGACACCAACATCAGCGCCGAGCACCGGCCGAGCGACCGCCAACAGCCGTCGCCACCGGCGAATAGGCCGACCCTCCCCGCGAGTACCGTGGAGAGGCCGCCGAGCGAACTCGGCGCCGTCGCACATCAGCCCCCGCGACCACGAGGACACCATGCCACCGCTTCGTTCCCGAACAACCACCATCGGCCGCAATGCCGCGGGCGCCCGCGCCCTCTGGCGCGCCACCGGTATGACCGATTCCGACTTCGGCAAGCCGATCGTCGCCATCGCGAACTCATACACCCAGTTCGTGCCCGGGCACGTCCACCTGAAGAACGTCGGTGAGATCGTCGCGGACGCGGTGCGCGCCGCGGGCGGGGTGCCGCGCGAATTCCACACCATCGCCGTCGACGACGGTATCGCCATGGGCCACGGCGGCATGCTGTACTCGCTGCCCTCGCGCGAAATCATCGCCGACTCGGTGGAATACATGGTGAACGCGCACACCGCCGATGCGCTGGTGTGCATCTCGAACTGCGACAAGATCACCCCCGGCATGCTGAATGCCGCACTGCGACTGAACATTCCGACGGTTTTCGTCTCCGGCGGGCCGATGGAGGCGGGCAAGGCGGTCGTCGTCGGCGGGGTCGCGCAGGCGCCGACCGATCTGATCACCGCGATCGCCGCGAGCGCGAATCAGGCCGTCTCCGAGGACGGTCTGTCCGAGGTGGAGCGCAGTGCCTGCCCGACCTGCGGTTCGTGTTCCGGCATGTTCACCGCCAACTCGATGAACTGCCTCACCGAGGCGCTCGGACTCGCGTTGCCGGGCAACGGATCCACGCTGGCCACCCACGCCGCGCGCCGGGCGCTGTTCGAGCGGGCGGGCACGGTGGTCGTCGATATCGCCAACCGTTGGTACCGCGAGGACGACGCCTCGGTGCTGCCGCGAAATGTGGCCAATGCCAAGGCTTTCCGCAATGCGATGGCGCTGGACGTCGCGATGGGCGGGTCCACCAACACGGTGCTGCACACGCTCGCCGCCGCGCAGGAGGGCGAGATCGATTTCGATCTGGGCACGATCGATGAGATCTCGCGGAAAGTGCCGTGCCTGTCCAAGGTTTCGCCGAACTCCGACTACCACATGGAGGATGTGCACCGGGCCGGTGGCATCCCGGCGATCCTGGGCGAGCTGCGCCGCGGCGGACTGCTCGAGACCGACGTCACCACCGTGCACACCCGCACCCTCGACGAATGGCTCGACACTTGGGATATCCGCTCCGGCAAGGCATCCGAGGAGGCCATCGAGCTCTTCCACGCCGCACCGGGCGGGGTGCGCACCACCGAACCGTTCTCCACCGAGAACCGTTGGTCGTCGCTGGACACCGACGCCGAAAAGGGCTGCATCCGCGATATCGCGCACGCGTACACCGTCGAGGGCGGGCTCTGCGTGCTGCGCGGCAATATCGCCCCCGACGGCGCGATCCTCAAAACCGCTGGTATCGACGAGGATCTGTTCACCTTCCAGGGTCCGGCCGTCGTGGTCGAATCGCAGGAGGAGGCGGTTTCGGTCATCCTCAACAAGAAGATCAAGCCGGGCGATGTGATCGTGGTCCGCTACGAGGGGCCGTCGGGCGGGCCGGGTATGCAGGAAATGCTGCACCCCACCGCATTCCTGAAGGGCGCCGGGCTCGGCAAGCAGTGCGCGCTGATCACCGACGGCCGCTTCTCCGGTGGCACGTCGGGACTTTCGATCGGTCACATCTCGCCCGAGGCCGCGAGCGCGGGCACCATCGGCCTGATCGAGGACGGCGACCAGATCCGCATCGACGTGCACACCCGCGCGCTCGAACTGCTCGTCCCCGACGAGGTGCTCGCCGAGCGGCGCTCGAAAATGGAAGCGTCCGAACGTCCTTGGCAGCCAGCGCATCGCGACCGTCCGGTCACCACGGCCCTACGCGCCTATGCCGCGCTCGCCACCTCGGCCGATAAGGGCGCGGTCCGGCGAGTGCCGTAAATCGTTGGCGGCCCGCAAATTCGAGATGCGGGCCGCTTTCGTCCCTCAGACGATTTCCAGCTGATACGCCGCCTCGACCCAGAAGCCGCCGGGTTCGTACTCACCGCCGAAGGTGAGGACGTAGTCGCCGCGCGAAAGGTCGTCGAGGCGGCACCACAAACCCCAGGCCGTCGCCTTGAACCGGCCGGTGACGCCGAATGGGCCGCCCGCCGCGGCGGTGACGCCGAACGGGGTTCGGTTGGCCACTAGGCGCACCGGCAGCGAAACACCGTTCAACTCGGCGTGTCCGGTCGCCGCGGGCGCCACCGGAACCTGACTGCCGAATAACGAGAACCCCTTGACCCGCTGGAACATATTGAAGGTCGGGAAGAAGAGGGGCCGTCCGTGCGGTACGGCACACCGCCGAGAAACCTTGCCGCCGAAGGTTCCCGCGAGAAACCAGACGTCCTCGGGTTGACCTTCGGCGGCGTACTCCCCGCTTTCGTCACGGACGGGATTCTTGGCGTTCGGTATCGACATCGCCCACTGCCACCATCGGGCGGCCAACTGATCGTCCGTATGCCGCATCCCACTCCTTCGGCCGCCGATCTCGACAGCCAGCATAACCGAAGTGGGAATCGTTGTGGGACTTGTCAATTGAAGGGGCCGATGCCCTGCAACGGATTCCCGCCGTGCAGGAAGTACCAGGTGACCACCGCTGCGGCGATCGCCAGAACGAGCACGACGAAGGAACCGTAGGCGGGGCGGGTGGCCCAGCCGCGGGCGCGGTCGAAGGACCAGCGGCCGGGGCCGGTCAGGATGAGCGCGGCCGCGGCGCCCGCGAGAATGCTTTCCAACTCGACGCCGGTGCGCACCGTCGAGCTGTATTGGAATCCGGGCAGCATGCCCTGCTTCCACGCCCACGCGTCGAGGATCACCGCGAGCACCGCACCGGCGGCGAGCGGGGTCGCGACGCCGATGGCGAGCAGCGTGCCGCCGCCCAGCTCGCCGACGGTGACCATGATGGTGGCCAGCGTCGGATGATCCCAGCCGCCCTGCTCCATCATGTGCCGGGTGCCGTCGAGGCCGGGGCCGTGGAACCAGCCGGTGAGCTTCTGCAGACCGTGATAGACGAAGGTGCCGCCCACCACCAGGCGCAGCAGGAACAATCCGAAATCCAGGGTGCCTCGGCGGTTTTCGCCGTTGCGCCGGCGCAGCTTGGCCGTCTCGCCCGGCGGGCTCGCCGCGGGCGGAATGCTTGCGTACGGGTAGCTGGCGGTCTCGGGCGCCGCGGACTCCCCGATCCGGCTCTGGCCGACGGTCGGCACCTGCGGGTCCAGACCGAGCTCCTCGTCGGTGCGCGGCACATCCCTGATCGCGGGCATCTGCTGCGTCGGGTTGTCGAAGGGGCTGCTCACCCCACGTCCGGTAAGCGCCACCGTCGGCTGGTCCGCCGCCGCTGAAGTCTCGTTCGGCTTGTCCGTCACGGGCCATACCCTATGTCGCCGGGCCGATAACAGGGCGGTAAACGGTAACGGCGTGTCAACACCCCACCCCGGAGGGGGCGCGTCGGGAAGTATTTCCGTAACGTCTCAACCATGAGTTTGGTTGTCGCGGGCCGCGTCGCGTTGAGCCTCACGCTCGGCGCTGCCCTGCTTGCCGGATGCGCCCGGTTCGATGATTCGGCGTCCAGCCCGTTCACCCCGGAACCGACCATGCACGCGGCCGATCTCGACCCGACGAAGCCGGCGCCGCCGACCACCTCACGCGTACTCGGCCCGTGTCAGGATCCGGACCAGAATGTGATGGCAACCTGCCTGGACACCCTCGGCGGATTGGTCGCCGTGCCCGACGGCGTACTGGTCGCCGAGCGCCGCACCGGCCGCATCCTGAAGGTGAGCGATCCGAATATCCCGCCGCAGGAGATCACCAAGCTCGATGTGGACGGCTCCGGCGACGGCGGACTCGACGATCTGGTGCTCTCCCCCACCTACCACGAGGACGGCCTGCTCTACGCCTACATCACCACCGCCACCGACAACCGGGTGGTGCGGATCGCCGAGAACGGCCCGCCGAAGGATATCCTGACCGGAATCCCCAAGGGCCCCACCGGAAATCACGGCGCGATCGAATGGGCGACACCCACCCAGCTGCTGGTGCTCACCGGCGATGCGGGCAATCCCGGTGCGGCGTCGACGAATTCGTCGCTGGCCGGCAAGCTGCTCCGGGTGAATTCGCCCGCGCCGGGCGCGTCGACGCCCGAGATCGCGGTATCCGGCATCGGGGTCGCGGGTGATATCTGCCGCGACCCGAAGGACGGCATCTGGATCACCGATCGCACCGCCACCGAGGACCGGCTGCAGCGCCTCGCCCCCGACGGCACCGTGACGACCGCGTGGACCTGGCCGGATCGGCCCGGGGTCGGCGGCTGCGCGGCGGGCGCCGACGTGGTGGCGATCGCACTCGGCAATGCGAAAGCGGTGGCGATGGTCGCGGCCGATCCGAATACGCACGCGGTGACGACGGCGCCGTCGCTCACCGTGCAAGACCGATACGGTCAGCTCTACGGCGCGACCACCGGCCCGGACGGAAATGTCTGGGTGACAACGTCGAACAAGACCTCCGGACCCGGTGGTCCGAACGACGACCGAGTCGTCCGGATTCCACCGCCGTCGCCGGGCGGCGGCTCGCCGGACTAGTCTCAGCTGCAGGCCGCGATGACGAGTTCGCGAACCCGGGCGGCGTCGGCCTGACCACGGGTCGCCTTCATCACGTCACCGACGATCTTGCCCGCGGCCTGCACCTTGCCGGAGCGGATCTTCTCGGCGATATCCGGGTTCGCGGCCAGCGCCTTTTCCACCTCGGCCTGCAGCGCGCCCTCGTCGCTGACCATGCCGAGGCCCTTCGCCTCCACGATGGCGGCCGGTTCGCCCTCGCCCGCCAGCACCAGATCGACCACCTGCTTGGCGACCTTCGAGTTGATGGTCTTGGCCTCGACCAGCTTGATCACCGCGGCGACCTGTGCGGGCGTGATCGGCAGGTCCTCCAGGGAAACCTCACGCTCCTTCGCCTTTTCGGTCAGGTAGGCGACCCACCAGGAGCGCGCGTCGTCGGCGGGTGCGCCGGCATCGGCGGTGGCGATGATCAACTCCAGCGCGCCCGCGTTCACCACATCGCGCATCACCTCGTCGGCCCAGCCCCATTCGGACTGCAGGCGGGCGCGGCGCAGCCACGGGTACTCCGGGATGGTGCCGCGCAACTCCTCGACCCAATCCGCCGGCGGCGCAACGGGTTCCAGATCCGGCTCGGGGAAGTAGCGGTAGTCCTCGGCGGACTCCTTGAGGCGGCCCGCCGAGGTAGTGCCGTCGGCCTCGTGGAAGTGCCTGGTCTCCATGATGATGGTGCCGCCGTCGGCGAGCACCGCGGCCTGGCGGCGCATCTCGAACCGCACCGCGACCTCGACGCTCTTGAGCGAGTTGACGTTCTTGGTCTCCGTGCGGGTGCCGAATTCCGTTGCGTCCTTGGGCATCAGCGAAACGTTGGCGTCGCAGCGCAGCGAGCCCTGCTCCATTTTCACGTCGGAGACGGCGAGCGCCCGCAGCAGATCACGCAGCGCGGTGACATATGCGCGGGCCACCTCGGGGGCGCGCTCGCCCGCACCGGTGATCGGCTTGGTGACGATCTCGATGAGCGGCACCCCGGCCCGGTTGTAGTCGAGCAGCGAGTGGCTGGCGCCGTGGATGCGGCCGGTCGCGCCGCCGACATGCACCGACTTACCGGTGTCCTCCTCCATGTGCGCGCGCTCGATCTCCACCCGGAAGGTGCTGCCGTCATCGAGCACCACATCGAGGTGGCCGTTGCTGGCGATCGGCTCGTCGTACTGGCTGATCTGGTAGTTCTTCGGCTGGTCGGGGTAGAAGTAGTTCTTGCGCGCGAACCGGCCCCACGGTGCGATGGAACAGTTCAGCGCCAGGCCGATCCGGATCGCCGACTCCACCGCCTGCTGGTTCACCACCGGCAGCGAACCGGGCAGGCCGAGGCATACCGGGCACACCTGGGTATTCGGCTCCGCGCCGAATTCGGTCGGGCAACCGCAGAACATCTTGGTCGCGGTGGACAGCTCGACGTGAACCTCCAAGCCGAGCACCGGCTCGAACCGGGAGACAACGTCGGCATAATCCATCAACTCGACCGTAGGTGCGCTCATAGCAGTCAGTTTATGCAAGCGGCGCTCCCCTATCGCGCCCGCCTACTTGGTCGGGAACCGCTGCTTCAGCCAATCGGTGACGTAGGTCAGCACCTCGGGCGCGATGGTGGTCTCGATATCGACATATTCGCTGGGCTTCCCGGTTTGCGTGGGCTGCATCAGATGGTTGAGACCTGGGAAGGTGTGCACGGTCGCGTCCGGATCGGCGCGCAGATGATCGCGCATCGGCTGTTCGTTCTGGGCGGCCGACACCTGGAGATCCTTGCCGCCGTAGAACGCGAGCACCGGAACGCGCAGCGCCTCCAGCGCCGGGGCCGGGTCGTAGCTGACGAGGGCCGCCAGATAGGGCGTGATCTGATCGGCCGCCTTGTCATCGGGTATCCGGCCGTGGTGCAGTTCGCCGTTCATCTTCTTGGTGTACGCCTTCGCACCCTCGATATCACCCGCGCGCAGCAGCCTGGTCAGTTCGGTGTTGTACCGCACCTCGGTGTCGATCTGATCGGCGGGCGTGCCCTCGGCGGCGCCGATCAGCTTGGTCTGTTCGACCAGCACATCCCCGCCGAGCACCGACGGACCCGCCATCGAGATGACGAACGCGACCCCGCTGTCCGGGCGCGCCGCTGCCAGCGGCGCGGTGTATCCGCCCTGGCTGTGCCCCATCAAACCGACTCGGGCCCCGTCGATCTCGGGCCGGGACTTCAGGAAACGAACACCGGCGAGGATATCGTCGGCGAGATCGTTGTAGTTGGCGTCGTCGAGTTTGCCGCCGGTGCCGCCGACGCCGCGCTGATCGGTGCGCAAGACTGCGTAGCCGGCCCGGGTGAACGTATCGGCCAGCAGCAGGAAGGGCTTGTGCCCGAATATTTCTTCGTCGCGAGTGTTCGGACCGCTGCCGACGACGAGCAGCACCGCGGGGAACGGTCCGCTCCCGTTCGGTTCGGTGAGGGTGCCCGCGATGGTGAGATCCCCGCTGCGGTAGGTGACGTCGTCGGATTTGTATGGGAACGGCGGCTTCGGTTCCTGCGGACGAGCCGGTGGCGCGAGTTTGCCGTGCTCGAGCTCGAGCGGGAATTCCTGTGTGCCCTGATGGAAGGTGCCGGTGATCTTGTCGCCGTCCAGCTTGCCGTCGAACTTCGGATCGCCCGGCACGTCCGGAATTGCGAACCGCACCCGATCCGGTTGCGTCTGAACGTCTTTCAAGGCCAGATCTTTTACGCCCTGCGCGGGGATATCGATGGTGGCCTTGCCCGCGTCCAGAAAGCTCACGCCGACCTGGAGCGGTTTGTCCGGCAACCGGATGGACCCGTGCCAGTCGCCGAGTACGGACGGCGATTTGCCCGGCTCGGACTTCGAGCAGGCGGTACCCACCACCATCGCGGCAATTACGAAAAGAGCCAACGCAATCAGTCGACCGGCGCGCATGCGGTCCACCCTACGGCTGGTCGGCGTCGATCGACATGGACGCGACCGAAGACCATACCTTCGGATGACCTGGTCACAGGGTTCCCCCTGATTCAGCCGAAGAACGCCTCGGCCTCCCGGTACCGGTCCTCCGGCACCCGCTTGAGCTGCTTGGTGGCCTCGGACAGCGGAACCAGATCGATCGCGGTGCCGCGCAGCGCCACCATCTGCCCGAACTGTCCGGCGTGCACCGCCTCGGCGGCGTGCAGACCGAAGCGGGTGGCCAGCACCCGGTCGTACGGGGTCGGGCTGCCGCCGCGCTGCACATGGCCGAGCACGGTGGTGCGCACCTCCTTGCCGATGCGCCGCTCGATCTCCGCGCCGAGCTGTTGCGCGACACCGGTGAACCGCTCGTGGCCGAATTCGTCGATACCGCCCTCGCGCAGCGCGAATCCGGTGTCCGGCGCGGGATGCGAACCCTCGGCGACCACGCAGATGAAATGCTTGTCGCCGCGCTGGAAGCGCCGCTTGATCATCTGGCACACCTCGTCGACATCGAACGGGACCTCCGGCACCAACGTCAGGTGCGCGCCCGCGGCGATGCCGGAGTGGATGGCGATCCAGCCCGCATGCCTGCCCATCACCTCGACGAGCATGACGCGCTGATGCGATTCCGCGGTGGTGTGCAGCCGGTCGATCGCCTCGGTGGCGATGGTGAGCGCGGTGTCGTGGCCGAATGTGACGTCGGTGCAATCGATGTCGTTGTCGATGGTCTTCGGCACGCCGACCACGGGCACACCCTCGTCGGACAGCCAGCTCGCCGCGGTGAGGGTGCCTTCGCCGCCGATCGGGATGAGCGCCTCGATACCGTTGTCGTCGAGGGTCCGCTTGATCTTGCCGAGTCCGGCGCGCAGCACGTCCGGGTTGGTGCGCGCGGTGCCGAGCATGGTGCCGCCCTTGTTGAGCAGCCGGTCGGTGCGGTCGTCGTTGAGGATATTGATCTTTCGATCCTCCAGTAGGCCGCGCCAGCCGTCCTGGAAGCCGACGACGGCATCGCCGTAGCGTCCGTTCGCGGTGCGAACGACGGCACGGATCACCGCGTTCAGGCCTGGGCAGTCTCCGCCTCCGGTCAAGACTCCGATGCGCATGGCCGATATCTTGCCTGCTTGCGCGGCACCGGAGAGCCGCACCCCCGAGTACTGCGGGTAACGGGAAGGATTGCTCGCTGCACCTGCCATGATCGGCCACACTTTCGTCGCGCTCTGCGTCGTTTCGGGAGTCGTTCGGAACCATCCTCGCCGGGTGCGGACGCACCCGCATCCGGTGCGGACGGCGTCAGTAGAGGTAGACGATGGCGTTCTCGCCACCGCTGCAGGTGACGAGGTCGCCACCCATCGTGCAGATCATTTGGTAGTCCTGGTCTTTGGCCGGGCTGTGCGCGGTGACCGTGACGGAGCCCGTGGTGACCCCGGTCGCGTTGAACGCCTTGCGCACCTCCTCGGCGAACGGGCACGAGGTGACCGTGGTGCCGACGGCCGAGGAGGCGAAGCGGCCCGGTTGCGGATACAACTTCGCGCACGGCTGTGCGTTCGCGGGCAATTGCACTACGTGCGTCGGCTCGGCGGGCGGGGTCGGCGTCTGCGCGGGTCGCAGCCGCAGCCAGCCGACAACGCCCGCCGCGACCAGCGCGGCGATCACGATCAGGCCGATCAGCGTTTTCAGCACTCGGCGCTTGGGCCGCACGGGTTGCGGACCGGTCGCCTCGCGGGTGGTCGAATTCGACGGCGCGGCGGTCTGATTCGGCGGCGCGGCGCCATCGCCGAATGGCTCCGACCGATTCGCCTGAGCCGCGGCACTGTTCGGCCGCTGCCCGCTCTGGTTCTGCTGCGCCGCATTCTGCTGCGCGGCATGCGAATTCGGCTGCGCCACGGCCGAATTACCCGGCGGCTCGGAACGATTGGACTGGGCTGCCGACCGGTTCGGATCGCCTGCCTGGCCCGGCCGATTCCCCTGCGCCGCACGCGGTTCCGCGCGCACCGGCTCGACTCGGATAGCGGGCCAGCTCATCTCCGTCGCGCTCGGCCGCGCCGGACCGGGCGGCGTCGGATCATTGCGCACCGGTTGGTTCGGCCTTTGCCGGCCGGGCTGCCCGTAACCGGGTTGGCCCGGTCGAGGCACCGGTCTGCTCGGCTGCGGCGTGCGATCGAGGCCGGGGCGCGGCGGCATCGGCTGCGGTCCGGAAATCCGCTGCGGCCGAGCCGGTTCCGGATGACTCACCGATCCGGCCCGGTGCGCGGCCCCGAGGTCGAGGAATTTGGCCGTCGGCGGGGCGGGCACCGCCGGTCGCGTACGGACGGTCGGCGCGGCGGGCGGGGTGTCGATCGCCGAGCGCGCCGCGGCGGCCAGCTCACCCGCCGTCGGATACCGGCCGGCGGGCGCCTTCGCCATACCGCGCGCGATCACCTCATCCAAAGCCGTTGGCACCCGCGGATTCCGGCGACTCGGCCGGGGCGGCGGCTGCGAAAGGTGGGCCCGGATCAGCATGCTCATCCCGTCGGACGGGAAAGGCTGTGCGCCGGTGAGCGATTCGTAGAGCACACAGGTGAGCGAGTAGACGTCGGCGGTGCCGGTAACCGGACCGGCGTCGAAGCGCTCCGGCGCGATATAGCTGTAGGAGCCGATGGCGACACCGGTCCCGGTGACGCTCGGATCGCTGGCCGAGCGCGCGATGCCGAAATCGGCCAGGTAAGCGAAATCCGTTGCGGTGACCAGAATATTGGCCGGTTTGACGTCGCGGTGCACCAGCCCCTCGGCATGTGCCGCGTCCAGCGCGGCCGCGATCTGTTCCACGATGTGCACGGCGCGGGCAGCGGGCAGCGGACCCTGCTCGCGCAGCACCGATTTCAGGTCCTCGCCGCGCACCAGGCGCATATCGATGTAGAGCGTGCCCTCGATGACGCCCCAGTCGTGGATCGGGATGACGTGCGGTTCGGCCAGCCGGGCCGCCGCCTGCGATTCGCGGCGGAACCGCTCCTGGAAGCGGGGATCGGCGGCCAGATCGGGGGAAAGCAGCTTCACCGCGACGATCCGGTCCTTCACCGTGTCGTAGGCCTCGTAAACCTCGCCCATCCCGCCTTTGCCCAGCAACGAGCGCAGTTCGTAGGGACCGAACCGGGTCCCGATCCGCGTTTCCACCCCGTTACCTCCACATGCGGGCACGCGCGGGCACCCCTGCGATATCACTCACCCGGTATTCGCGATTCTCAGGTGTGGCCGTTACCTGGTCAAGCCTCAGCTCGGGCACTTACCGCCGCTGAGTTCGCCCATGTGCTGGGAGATCAGCGCGGACATCTTGTCCAGCAACGTCATTCCGTCGGAGAACGCGCCCGAATCCGGTTGCGCGGCGAACGCGACGGCGAACTCACCGTTCGCGGCGGGCACCAGCCCGAACTGCCGGACCAGGTAGGCGCCCTGTAGATCCGGACCCCAGCCGCCCTTGAACTCCGCGTTGTTGAACGAGCCGAGGCCCCACCGCTGCTGCGGGGTGATCTGTTCCATCAGGTTGATCACCGTCGCCGACTGCGGCAGGCAGGGTAGTCGCGAGGCGAACCGGACCTGGTCGGTGAGCGCCCAATCGGCCTGCCCGAACGAGGACGCGTCGGATCTGGTGCGGGTGGCGGGCACGGTGGTCTTGGTGTCGCCGCCCTCGCGCAGCACCGCCTCCACCGCCTGCGCGGCCTCCTGGCTGCTGCCGAGCGACTGCCACAGCACGTCGGCGGCGGCGTTGTCGGACTGGGTGATCGCATTCGACGCGGCGTAGGTGGAGGTGGCCGGGTTGCGGCGCAGTGCGGCGATGGTGAGCGGAACCTTCATGGTGGACCAGGCTGGCCCGGAGGTCCACGAGCCGAAGGACACCGCCCGATCGCCGCCGACCGGCATGATCGCCATACCGATCTTGCCCTTCACCCCGGCCTGGAGTTCGACGAAACCGGCTGCGAGCGTGCCGGGTACGGTGATCGCCAGCCCGGCCTGTTCGGTCTTGGCCGCCGCCTCGGTGATGCCGGTCTCGGTCGTCGAACCGTGCCCGGAGTTCCCCGCGCACGAAGTGACCACGAGAGCCGCGGCTAAAGCCATACCGCACAACAGGTTTCGCAAGCCTCGCTCAATAAACATATACCACCGCGTTCTCACCGCCGATGCAGGTGACGAGTTGACCATCGGATGTACAAGTCATCGTGTAACTGCGCCCGGTGACCGGACTCACCGCAACCACGCTACGCTGCCCGCCGGAAGCGCTTGTCCCCGAAACGGTTTGGGCATACGCCTGGCGAACCGCCTCGGCGAACGGACAGCTCGTCACGCCGTTGCCCGCCGCGGCGTGCGAAAGCGGTGCGCCGCCCTGCGTCTGGCCGCACGGCGTAGCGCCCGCGGGCAGCGTCGATGTCGTCGTCGAGGTGGATGGCGCCGAGGTGGTCGTCTTGCTCTGCGGCGGTGTGGTTTTGGCGAGAGTTGTCGCCGCCGAGACGGAGGTGTTGGTGGCGGTGTTCGCTGCATTGCGTTTGCCGAGCACCTGCCAGCCGACCGCGATGCCGACCGCGGCGACGACTATCGCGACGACGGTGAACAGGATCGGCGCGACGATGGAGCGACGACGGCTCGGCGTCTCGTATTCGCCTGCCTCCGGCTCGTCGTAGTCGTCGGCGTACCCGTGCTGGTATTCGCCGTCGTAATCCTGATATTCGCCCTGATACGCGTAATCGTCGGCCTGACCGTACTCGTCGGGCTGCGGATGCCCACCGGCCTGCCCATAGCCGCCGAGCGCGTACTCGCCGCCCTGTGGGTAGCCACCCTGCTGGTATCCCTCGGGCGCGCGGTGGGCCGGACCCGGCTCGGGCTGGAAGGGCGGGCGGCTCGGCGGATATTCCGGCCCCGTCCAGTTGCCCGGCTGATCGCTCGAAAAATATTGCGTCTCTTGGGCGTCCGGATAGCTCTCGGGATAGCTGCGCGCGCCGGGATGCGGGCCGGAATGTTGGTTATCCGGATAGAGGTGCGCGTCCGGGAACGGCCGCACGGGCGGCAGCTGGGTGGTCGGCGGGAACTGCGCGGGCGGCCCGAACGGCGCGGCCGGCTGCTGCGGCGGCAGCGGGGTGAACTGGGTTTCGGTGGGCCGCACCACCGTCGGCGCGCTCGGCGTGATCACCGCGGGCAACGACAGCTCCCCCGTGCTCTCCGGCGGCACCAGACCCAGATGCACCGCGGTCGGATCCGGTTGCCGGCCTGCCGGATCCGGCGGCCGCACCACCAGCGTCGGCCCGCTCTTCGGCGCGGGCGATCCGGCGAGCGCGGTCTTGGCGGCCGCCGCGAGCGCGCCCGCGGTCGGATAGCGGTCGGCCGGATCCTTGGCCATGCCGCGGGCGATCACCTCGTCGAGCACCGCGGGAATTCCCGGCTGCTGCTGGCTCGGTCGCGGCGGCGGATTCGAAAGATGGGACCGGATCAGCACATTCATGCTGGCCGCCGGATACGGCGATGCGCCGGTGAGGCATTCGTGCAGCACACAGGCCAGCGAGTAGATGTCGGCGCGGCCGGTCACCTCGCCGGCGTCGAAGCGTTCCGGAGCCATGTAGATGTAGGATCCGACGGCCATGCCGACCAGCGTCACCGCGGCATCGCCCTCGGTATGCGCGATGCCGAAATCGGCCAGATACGCGAAATCCTTGTCCGCCACCAGAATGTTGGCGGGCTTGACATCGCGGTGCACCAGGCCCGCCGCATGCGCGGCGTCCAGCGCCGCCGCGATCTGCTCGACGATATGCACCGCGCGCGCCGCACCCAGCGGGCCCTGGGTGCGTAGCAGGGTGCGCAGATCGACGCCGCGCACCAGGAGCATATCGATGAACAGCGTGCCGTCGATGACGCCCCAGTCGTGGATGGGGATGACGTGCGAGTCGGCCAGCCGGACCGCCGCCTGCGATTCGCGCCGGAAACGCACCTGATAGACCGGGTCTTTGGCGAGCTCGTCGGCGAGCAACTTGACCGCGACGACCCGATCTTTCACCGTGTCGTAGGCCTCGTAGACCTCACCCATACCCCCCTTGCCCAGCAACGACCGCAGTTCGTACGGCCCGAACCGCGTTCCGGTTCTCGGCCCAGGTGCCACCACCGAAGTCGTTCCTCCACATCCCGGGCCAGCCGAGCCTGCCCGTCAAACAGTGGATTCTCCGGGTGTCACCACCCCGTGGTCAAACGCAAAGACGATCGCGGCGGCCCGATCCCGTAACTCCAGCTTCCCGAAAATGTGTCCTACATGGCTTTTCACGGTCACTTCCGAGATACCGAGCGTCCGGGCGATTTCCGAATTCACCCGGCCGCGGCCGATGAGCTCGAGCACCTCGTACTCGCGCGCCGTCAACTCGGACAGCCGAGGATCGGTGCGCGCCACCGCCGGGCGAATGCTGCGATAGGTGGACAGCACACGTTCGGTAACCGACGGATCCAGCCAGGCCCCGCCGCCCGCCACCATGCGGACCGCGCGAATGAGATCCTCGGCGGGCGAATCCTTCAGGATGAATCCGGCCGCGCCCGCGCGCAACGCACCGGAGAGCAGCTGATCGTCGTCGAAGGTGGTGAGCACCAGAACCGGTGGGGCGCCGTCGATCGCGCGCAGCCGCCGGGTGGCATCGATCCCGCCGACCCGCTTCATCCGCAGGTCCATCAGGACCACGTCGGGACGTTCCGCCGCGACGGCTGCGGGCACCTCGTCGCCGTCGGCGCATTCGCTCACCACGAAACCGTCACGCCTGCGCAGGATCCGGCGCAGGCCGCCGCGCACCAGTTCCTGATCGTCGACGACGAGAACCTCGATGGTGTCCTCGACGGTGTGCGGTAGTACCGTCACGTGGCCTCCTGTTTGAATATGACGCACGCCCCGGATTTGGCCGGTGCCAACGGGAATCGCACTCGAACCGACCAGCCGTCGTCGTACGGTCCGGCGGTGATCCGGCCGCCGAGCAGTTCGACGCGCTGACGCATACCCGAAAGTCCCATGCCCTGGCCGATTTTCGCGGGCAGTCCGCCGGGCAGGGTGTTGTCGACGGTGAGGCGGGCGGTCGCGGCGTCCACCGAAAGCCGGACCCGCACGCTAGCGCCCGGCGCATGTTTGACCACATTCGCCAACGATTCCTGGCCGATTCGGTACAGCGCGAGGCCGAGCGCGGCCGACACCGAGTCGATCTCGCCATCGCACACATAGTCGACCCGCAGGCCCGCGCGCACGAAATCGCCGACCAGATCGTCGAAATCGGCGAGCCCCGGTTCGGGCGCGGGTTTGGACGGCCGACTGTCCAGCAGCCCGACCGTGCGGCGAATATCGGACATCGCTTGGCGGCCAAGGCGTTCGGCGTCCACCAGCGCGTCTACCGCCTCGTCCACATCGCGATCGGTCTGCAGGGTGTGCCGGGCCGCGGTCAGGTGCAGCAGCGTGATGCTGAGCGAATGCGCGATGACGTCGTGCACCTCGCGGGCGATCCGATGACGTTCCTCGTCGGCCGCCTGGTTCGCGCGGATCTGCTGATACTCCCGCTCCTGATAGAGGTGGCGGCGCTGGAATTGCAGCATCACCCCGACCATCCAGCCGAGCACAACACCCGCACAGTAGCTGGACAGGCCCTCGGAGTTCACCGCCGCCGCATCCCAGAGCACATGCCCGTAGACGGCGAAGGCGATCAGTTCGGCGATGGCGGCGACGCCGAATACGAGGCTCACCCGCTTCGGCGCGATGGCCGCGACCTCACCCACCCCGATCATCAGCACGAACGGTGCGAAATCGGCCGAAACCGGCTGTACGAGGAATAGCGCGGCCGCGACCAGGCTGCCGACGCCGAGCAGTACCGGATGCGGCACGATCCCGATCAGGCAGAACAGCGGTACCGAGACGAACAGCATGAGCACCGCGAGAATCGGCAGCGGCGTCGGCCAATAGGCGTGCCGCTGGATCGCCGCGGCGATACCGACCATCGCGCCCATCGCGTCGGCGGTGAGGATCAGCGACGGCGGGTAATCGAAGGGCAGTTCCTCCAGCGCGATGCGCAGTGCGACGCTCGGGTTTCGCGTGAAGGCCCGCAGCCGATCGCGGATACGTCCCCGCTCACGGAATACGTCCGCGGCGGCCATCCGCCCCGGTCCGCCCATGGCCTGGGTCATATCCATACAGCAAGGCTAGCGACCTGGTCGGGCCCGGTACATCGTGCCGGGAGCGGTCACCCTCTCCTACCGGGGTAGGAGAGCGATTCGGGTCCGTGGCACGAAGACACCGGTGTCACCCGGCCGTAGCGTGATGATCACATCGAAGCGGGGGTAACCACGCTCATAGGGAAGGACGAGCACCAATGTCCTGGGAAGATCAGCACCGGCGCACCCGGATCGTGCATACCGTGCTCGACCGCGCGGCCCGCGATCCGCACAGCCCGGACCTGTTCCGCGAACTACCGGATCTGCAGCGCTTGTTCGGCGGCCCGATCGGTCTGCTGCGCGCGCTGGCCTATCGCTGGAACAACCATCTCGCCGCCAAACTCGACCAAGCCCAGATACAGGGTCAATCCGAGTTGGAGGCCTATCTGGAGCTCGCCGCGGAACAACCGGTGCTGCGCGCGCTGCTCGACGCACATACACACCGGGACGAAACCGTGCTCGCTCGCTGAGCATCGGAAAAGGGAGGGAATCATGCCGGAACCGGCGATGCTGGAACTGTCCGAGATCACCAAGGAGTATCGCGTCGGGGACCAGACCGTCCGCGCGCTCGACGGCATCGATCTGCGCGTCGAATCCGGCCAATTCACCGCGATCATCGGACCTTCCGGCTCCGGCAAGAGCACGCTGCTGCATCTGCTCGGCGCGCTGGACAGCCCCGACCGCGGCTCGATCCGGTTCCAGGGCGCGGAAATCGGCGCGCTCACCGAGGAGCGGCAGGCCGAATTCCGCCGCCACCGTGTCGGTTTCGTCTTCCAGTTCTTCAACCTCCTGCCGACGCTGACCGCATGGGAGAACGTCGCGATCCCGAAGCTGTTGGACGGCACCGCATTACGCCGGGCCAAACCGAGAGCGCTGGAGCTGCTGGACCTGGTCGGGCTGGCCGACCGGGCCCAGCACCGTCCCGCCGAACTGTCCGGCGGGCAGATGCAGCGGGTCGCGGTGGCGCGGGCACTGATCATGGATCCGCCGCTGATCCTGGCCGACGAACCCACCGGCAACCTGGACTCCAAAACCGGCGCCGCCATCCTGGAACTGCTGGGAAGCCTTACCGGCAACGGTAATTCGGTGGTGATGGTGACCCACGATATGGGCGCGGTGGCCTACTGCGACCGGGCGATCACGCTGCGCGACGGCCGGATCAACTCCGACGATCTGGTCGAGCGGGCGGTGAACGTATGACCGCGGGCTGGGATCGATTGCGGCTGTTCAATATCGGCGAGTTGCTCGCCCATCGCGGCCGCACCGTCATGTCGATGATCGTGATGGCGGTCTCGGCCGGACTGCTCGTCTCGGTATTCAGCATCTCCGGTTCGGTCACCGGATCGGTGGACAAGTTGACGAAAAGCCTTGCGGGCAAGGCGGAACTGGAGGTCACCGGGATCACCGACGCCGGATTCGACCAGGGGCTGCTGCCGCGGATCCGCGCGGTGCCCGGGGTCGCGGCGGCGGTGCCGATGGTGCGCGCCCAGATCGGCGTGGATGACAAGAAGGCGCTGCTGATCGGCGCCGACGGCAGCATCGCCGCGCTCGGCACCGCACTCGACGGACCGCTGCGCACCCAGGCGTCCCGGCTGCTCACCGTGCCGAACGGCGTAATCGTCGGCGGCGCAACGGGTTACCGAGAGGGCGAACATTTCCGGGTCGGCTCGGCCACGGTCACCGTTGCCGCCGTCCTCGATGACGCCACCGCCGATCGGTTCAACGGCGGCCACCTGGTGGTCACCACGCTGCCGCTGGCGCAGCAACTGCTCGGCCGGACCGGCAACCTGGACTCCATCCAGATCGTGCCGGGCCCGAATACCTCGGCGGCACAGCTGCGTTCAGCGCTCAACGAGCTGGTCGACGGTCGCGCGGTGGTCGCCGACCCGAGCCTGCGCACGGCACAGGCCGGTGGCCCGGTGACGCTGATCCGCTACTCGACCACCATGGCGTCGGCCGCGGCGCTGATCGTCTCCGGCTTCCTCATCTACAACGCGATGAGTATGGCGGTGGCGCAACGGCGTCCGACGCTTTCGCTGCTGCGCGCGATCGGCGGCAGGCGCGCACCGATGGTCCGGGATCTGCTCGCCGAGGCGGCGCTGATCGGCATCGTCGGCGGGCTGATCGGCGCGGTATTCGGAATATTCCTGGGCCGCAACGCCATCGACCGGCTGCCCGTCGCCGTCGTGCAGTCGATGGAGGCGCGCACCGAATATATGGTGCCGGGTTACGCGATCCCGGCGGCGGTGGCGGCCTGCGTGCTCGCCAGCGTCGGCGCGGCCGCGATCGCCGCACGGCAGATCTACAAGGTGCGCCCGGTCGAGGCGCTGGTACCGGTCGGGGTTTCGAAATCCGATGCGGTGAGCCCGCTGCTGCGTTGGAGCGCAGTACTTTTGGGGACGGCGATGGTGGCGGCGGCGATCGTCATCGCGACGGCGGATATCGGCCGTCTCTCGCTGGCGTCCATCTCCCTCTCGATCGGGGCGGCGGTGGTGCTCTGCTTCGCGGCGACCGAGCCGATCGTGCGCGCCACCGGTGCCGTCGCCAGGCTCTTCGGCGCGCCCGGTGCGCTCGGAGCCACCACGCTGGAGCGCGCCCCGCGCCGCGTCTGGGCGACCGCCATGACGGTGCTGATGGCGGTCACCGCCGTCGTCGCCATGGGCAACGCGTCGCGCAATCTCGTCGACTCGGCGGGCGCCAGCTTCGACAACCTGGCCAGCTCCGATATCTACGTCAGCCCCACCTCGTGGCTGGAATTCCCGACCGGACCGCTGCTGCCGCCCGATCTGATCGGGAAGATCCGCGCCGTTCCCGGCGTCACCGGGGTGGATGCGGCGCAGATGGCCTGGGCCTCGCTCGGCGGTGGCCGGGTATTGCTGCAGGGCTACCCGAACAACTCGCGCGCCTACCCGGCCGACCTGGACTCCGCCACGCTGAATCGGCTCGCGGCCGGCGACGGGGTGGTGATCTCCCGCGACGTCGCCCGCGCGCAAGGCGTGCGCGTCGGCTCGACGCTCGACCTGCCGACGCCGACCGGTGTCCGGAAGGTCGAAGTGCTGCGGGTGATTCCGTACTTCTCCGCGATCGCGGGCGTGGTCATCCTGAACCTGGACGTGCTGCGACAGTGGTATCAGCGGCCCGGCGAGACGGTGATCACCGCGAACTTCGCGCCCGGCGCCGATCAGACCGCCGTACTCGCGGCGATCCACGCCGCGATACCGCCCGAGCTGTACGTCAATCTCGGGAAGGATGCGGCCGCGCAGACCGCGAGCAGCGTGGAACAGGGTACGGCGTTGAGCAATTCGATCCTGTGGATCACCGTGCTCGTCGCCACCGTCGCCCTGCTCAACACGCTGATGCTTTCGGTGCTCGACCGCCGCCGCGAACTCGGGGTGCTGCGGGCCATGGGCACCGGGCGCCGGTTCCTGTTGCGCACCGTGCTCGCCGAGGCGGCCGGGATCGGATTGGTCGGCGCCACACTGGGTTTGGCGATCGGCGCCGCCGTGCAGTTCCTGGCGACCCGCGCGCTCGGACACGCCATGACCATCGACGTCGTCTATCAGGCGAGCCCGATGCTGGTGGTCTACGCCGCCGCGGCGCTGCTGCTCGCGCTGATCGGCTCGATACCGCCCGCGCTGCGGGCCGCGCGGATGCCGATTGTCGAGGCGCTGGCCGTCGACTGAAATATGCCGCGCCGCAACGTCACAGCGGAAGGTTGGACCACCAGGACTTCCACGCCGAGCTGGTCAGGCCGAAGCCGGAGGAGGCCACCGTATCGGTGATCGTCACATGCGCCAGGAACAGGTAGTTCGCCCGCGGCGGGTCGTTCTCGAAGCTCACCGCGATGAACCCCTCCGGGAATCCGGAACCCGATTTCTGCCAGCGGTAGGTGGTCACCGACTTGCCGTTCTTGGTTTCCGTCGCCCTGGTATTGGACGGGAATCCGGCGACGGCGGCCTTCGCGTCATCGGCCGATTTGAACGCGACGGCAATCATATTGGGCTCGTTGATCGGGGTGCCCCAGCAGTCCCAGCCGACGGCCCACTTCGGGAAGTTCGGCACATCCGAATTGGCGGACAGCTTGGTGTCGTTGCGGTCGTTGGTCTCCAGGAAGCATTTCTTACCGTGATAGCCGTCGCCGTTGCCGATACCGTATTTGGTGTCGACACCCTGCGGCAGCACCTGCGGGAACGCCTTGGCCAGCACCTGCGGATCGGTGGACGATCCCGCGGGCCCCGCTGCGCCGCTCGGTTTGCCCGCCGCCGTCGGCGACGAATCATCGCCGCCGCCACCGCGATTCGCCACCACGATGACCCCGACGACGAGCACGAGCAGCACGACGACCGCCGCGCCGATCCCGACCAGCAGCCCGGTATTCGAGCGCTTCGGCGGCGGTGTGGCCGGAAATCCGCCCTGCGGCGGATAATTCGGCGGTGGCGGGTAGGCAGGAGACGAAAACCCCTGCGCCGCACCATGTTCCGGTGACTGCGCGAACTGTGGAGCCGAAGTCGGAGCGAACTGCGACGCCGGAGTGAGGGTCGGAGCGTACTGCGGTGGCGCGGGAACCGGGGTGAACTGCGGCGCGAACGACTGCCCCTGCGGCGTCTCGACCTGGCCCGGATACGGCGCGTCACCCTGATTCGCATAGGTCGGCGCGGCGGGATAGGCGAGCGCCGGAACCGGCTGCGACAGCGCGGGATTGGCTACCACCGTCGGCGCGGGCCCATACCCGGGCGGCGGCGGTGGCGCGGTCAACGCCTGTTTGGCCGCCGCCGCGAACTCGCCGCAGGATCCGAATCGCTCGGCGGGCCGCTTCGCCATCGCTCGACCGAGCACCAGGTCCAGCGCCGGATTCAGCCCGGGACGGATGGTTGCGACCGGCGGCGGCGCCAACTGCAGATGGCCGCGGATGATCTCGGCCGGATTGTTCGCGTCGAACGGGCCGACGCCGGTCAGCAACCAGTACAGCGAACAAGCCAGCGAATACTGGTCGGAGCCGCTGTCCAGATGCGCTCCGGTCATCTGTTCCGGCGAGGCGTATGCCAGGGTCGCGGTGAACATGCCGGTCTGCGTCAGATGCGTGGAATCCTCACGCAGCCGGGCGATTCCGAAATCGGTGAGGAACACCCGCTCGCGCTTGCCGCCGTCCGAGCGGGCCAGCATGATGTTGGCCGGTTTGACGTCGCGGTGCAGCACGCCCATGCCGTGCGCGTAATCCAGCGCCGCCGCGACACCCTCGACGATCTGCACCGCGCGCTCCGGCGGCAGGCTGTGCGGCTGCACCGTCGCGGCATCGATGCCGTCGACGTACTGCATCGAGATCCACAGCTGCTCGTCCTCCTCGCCGCGGTCGTAGACCGCGACGATATTCGGATGGTCCAGTTGCGCGGCCAGATCGGCCTCGCGCTCGAACCGGGCCCGCACCTCGGCATCGGTGAACAGCTCGCGGTTCAGCAGCTTCAGCGCGGTCTGCCTCGGCAGCCGCGGATGGCGGGCCAGATACACCGACCCCATACCGCCCTGCCCGAGCATGCGCTCGATGGTGAAGCCGGCGAAGACATCTCCGCTGTTCAGCAACGCGCCCCCCTTCAGGTGACCTACAAAATTCGGAGCGTACCCGGTTACCGGTTCGCGACATCGCTTCGAAATCCGCGACGACAATCGGCAAACTGTGTACAGGTCCTCGCTTCGCCACCGCTCGACGGCGTCTGCGATGATGACCCACCGATCGGTCGACGACCGACGGGCCCATGGATCAGTTTGCACCGCCGACGACAGCGGATACGCGCAGGGGTGGTGGGGAGGACGCGGTGGTGAGAGCTAAATATCGAGTTCCGGCCCTGCTGCGCGTCACGGCGGGCACCGCGGCCCTACTCACCGCCACCTCGTGCGGCCTGCTCTCCGGTGATCCACATCCCACGACGCCACCGACCGTCAACACCGCGGCGCACTGGCGCCCCGGCCTCTCGGTGACCATGCCCGATTCGCTGGCCGCCGATTTCACCCAGCTGCAACCGACGCTCGGCGGTCAGGTGGGGATGGCGATCATGCCGGTCGGCGGCGGCCGGATGACCGTATTCGGCGACTGGACCTCCGGTATCGCCTGGTCCACCATCAAGGTGCCGCTGGCCATGGCGGCGCTGCGGCACGACTCCGGCGAGAAGATCTTCGAGGAGGCGCAGGCCGCCATCACCGTCTCGGACAACGATGCGGCCGAGGAACTTTGGGAATCGCTCGGCAACGGTCTGGAGGCCGCCGCCGCGGTGCAGGCGGTGCTCGACGAGGCGGGCGACGGCATGGCGAGCGTCGCCGGTCCGCGCACCCACCTCGACTATTCGGCGTTCGGCGGCACCGAGTGGACGCTGGCCAATCAGGTGCGCTTCGCGTCCCGGCTGCCGTGCCTGGCGCAATCCGACCAGGTCACCCAGTTGATGACGCAGATAACCCCGGAGCAGAGCTGGGGCCTCGGGGTGATCAGCGGTGCGGCGTTCAAGGGCGGCTGGGGTCCCGACGACGACACCGGCATTTACACCGTCCGCCAGTTCGGGGTGGTGCCGACGCCGTCCGGCCGGATCGCGGTGGCCCTTGCCGCACAGGCGGATACGGGCGAATTCGAGGATGCGACCGCGATGCTCACCCAGCTGGCGAATATGTTGTCGCGCCACCTCGGCGAGGTGCGCGGCGGCGGCTGCTCGCACTGAACCGCAACGGTTTTCAGCCCGGCGTGACCAGACCCGATTCGTAGGCCAGCACCACCGCCTGCGCCCGGTCGCGCAGGTTGAGCTTCGAAAACACCTTCGACACATGGGTTTTCACGGTCTGCTCGGCGACGAACAGGGATTCCGCGATCTCCGCGTTCGACATGCCCTTGGCGATCAGCTCCAGCACCTCGCGCTCGCGCGGGGTGAGCGAGGTCAGCGCGGGTGCGGGTTTGCTGCGGGCCGCGGCCCGCCTGCGGGTGACATCGGCGATGAGCCGCCTGGTGACCGTCGGCGCGAGCAGCGCCTGACCGTCGGCCACCACCCGGACCGCGCGCACCAGTTCGTCCGCGGGCGCGTCCTTGAGCAGGAAGCCGCTCGCACCGAGGCTCAGCGCCTCGTAGACGTAATCGTCGATATCGAAGGTGGTGAGCATCAACACCCGCACCGGCGGATCGAATCCGGCGGCCAGGATGGCCCGCGCCGCGTCCAGCCCGTTCATCTCGGGCATGCGCACATCCATCAGCACCACATCGGGGCGCAGCCGCTTCGCCTCGGCCACCGCCACCTTTCCGTCCGGTGCGTCACCTACCACACTGATATCGGGTTGCGCGGCGAGCAGAGCTCCGAAACCCTGCCGCACCATCGCTTGATCGTCGGCGATCAACACCGTAATTGCCACGCCCCAACATTAGGGAATCCAGCCCGAAACCTCATATTTGGTGCGCCGCGGCGATCACACTCTCGGCGGAGGCGTGCAGCGGCAGCCGGGCCCGGACCTCGAAACCGCCGTCCGGGCGCGGCCCGGCGTCGATATCCCCGCCGACGGCCACCGCGCGGGCGCGCATCCCCGCGATGCCGTGCCCGCCGTTGCCGACGGGTTTGGCGGGCACGGCACCGGGCCCGTTCACCACCGTCAGCGCCAGTTCGGGCGCGACAACGACATGGACCCGCACGGCCGCGCCCGGCGCGTGCCGCGACGCGTTGGACAGCGACTCCTGCACGATGCGATACAGCGCGAGCCCCGCGGTATCCGGCACCGCGTCGAGCGGTCCGTCCACCGCCCAGGTGATATCGACGCCTGCGCGCTTGGCGCCGTCGAACAGGCCGAGCACATCGGCGGCCCTCGGTTGCGGTGCGTGTTCGGGCAGCTGGCCGTCGCTGCGCAGCACGCCGAGCATGCCGCGGATCTCGTTGAGCGCCTCGCGCGCCGTCGCGCCGATCGATTCGAATTCGGCTCTGGCCGCGTCGGTTACCCCATCCACCCGGTATGGCGCGGTCTGCGCCTGCACCACCACCAGCGACATGTGGTGGGCGACGACATCGTGCAGGTCGCGGGCGATGCGCGCCTTCTCCTCGAGGATGGCGCGGCGGGCCCGCTCCACCTCGTTCTCCTCCTCCTTGCGCACCAGCTGCCGCCTGGAATACACCAGCCAGCGCACCAGCAGCGCGATGAGCACGACGGCCGCCAGCGCGATCGGCCAGGCCCAGACGCCCTGACCGGGCATGGTGGTGCCGAGCAGCAGCGAGGTCGCCGCCCAGGCGATGCCGACGATCTGCGGCGACGCCTGCACCGCCACTGCGAACAGCAGCACGAACAGCGCCAGGATGTGCACCACTTGGAACGGGAGTTGGTTGCCGGGCTGATGCGGGATGGCCAGCGTGATGAGTAGCGCGGAACCCGCCGAAATGGCCCAGCCCAGCGCCGGGTTGAGCCGAACGAGCAGCACCGGGAGGGCGGCGATGGCGGCGAACAGCGGCTGGATGGGCACGGGCACGGCGTGCGTAATATGCAGGGTCGGCCAGGCGACGATGAAGAACACCGTCGCGACCAGCACCGTGAGCCCGTCGACGAACATCCGGCCGTCGATCCGTCGCAACCGCGACTTCGTCTTCGCGGGCCGCTCCAGTTGATCGGCCTCGGTCCGGGCACGCCTGTTCCGCTTCATGCCTATGACAGTAGAAACCGATCGGGCGACCGGTCCTCATACCCACGGGTGAAATCGCGACCGATACCCGGGTACCAGAGCCGATGACCACTCCCCCGCCGGAAGCGGGCCGGGAACCGCTCCGCGGCGGGAGGCCGGATGGCGTCGGCGCTTCCTAATTTCGATGACCATGAGCACATCGACCAAGCGCCCGCGCCGGATGGCGGCGCTGACCGCGGTCGCCATGACCGCCATGGCGGCCACCGTCACCTTCGCACCCCAGTCCAGTGCCGTCACTGCGGACAGCGCGCCGCCGGAGAACGCCTCGGCGGGCAGCGCCATCGCGGCGCTCACCGCCGACGGCGCGATCGGCGCACCCATCCCGGCCGATTTCGCGACCGAATTCGGTTACCGCCCAGCCGTTGTCGACGGTCTGCTGGTGAACCCGCAGGGCGACTGCTCATCGCCGATACCGCTGCCCGCCGAATTCGACACCGCGTGCAAGGCACACGATCTGGGCTACGACCTGCTCCGCTACGCCGGACAGCACGGTGAGCCGCTCGGCCCGTGGGCCAGGCAGGCCGTCGACGCCACACTGGCCCGGCGCATGCACGAATCATGCGGCGCGCGTTCGGATCTGCTGTCGCGTGCGCACTGCGATGTCATGGCCTCGGTCGCCGATATCGCGGTGGATCTCAACTCGCTGCGACAGGATTACGGCACTCCGATCGTCGAAAAGCTCTTCGGCACCGAGGTTTCCGGCGCCGACCCGACCACGATGGCTCCGCTGCTCGCCATTCTGGGCACGGGCATGCTCGGGTTCTGGATGTTGCTGCGCCTGCTGATCGGCGCGCTGCGCCGCATCAACCCGATTCCGGCTGCCGCACAGGTGGTTTCGCGATGATCCGGAATGTGCCGCCGTCCGGCGTTGCGGACCGTCGCGCTGTTGATCGAATCAGCTTGCGGCAGCGTGCCTTTGCCGCCTCGGCGCGTATGGTGCGTCCGCGTGTCGGCACCACGCTCGGCATCGGGGTCGGCGTGCTCATCTCGCTCGCACCCGGTCTGCTGCCGCGCACGGCGGGGGCGCAGGCGGTGCTCACCGGCCTGCTCGCGGCCGTCACCTTCGCCGTCGCCGGACTGGTGCGATTCGTGCTGCGGCGCGCGAATTTCGAGATAGACCGCAGATTCGCCCGGTGGCGGCTGCCCGCGTTCGTGATCACCGCACTGCTCGTGGTCGGCGCCATCGCGCAGGCATGGCACTGGCAGAACCGATTGCGGGCCGCGATGGGGACGGCGGCGATCGGGCCGGACTATTGGCTGCGCTGGGCCATCGGCGCGGTCGCGATCGTCGGCCTGTACCTCGGCATCGCTCGCGGAATCGGTTGGGTCCTGCGAAAATTGGGCTGGTTGCGCGGGACCGCGGTCGGTGTCGTCGGGGTGTCGATGCTGTACCTGATCGGTATTCCGAGCGTGGTCGACTGGCGGCGCGACACTTACGCCGCCGCCAACGCGGAGATCGATCCGGCAGTGGCCCAACCGGTTTCGCAGGTCCGGTCCGGCAGCACCGCGTCGGCGGTCACCTGGTCGTCCATGGGCGCGGAGGGACGGCGGTTCGTCACATCCACTCAGGATCAACCGGTTACGACAGCGTCTTCGAGTCCGGCCGCTCGCTCGACCGGCGCGACGGAGGCCGCCGCGACAACGCGGGAATCCGGTCGCGGCCAGGTCCGCGTCTACGTCGGACTCGAATCCGCACCCGATCTGAATTCCCGTGTATCCCTTGCCATTCAGGAGTTGGAGCGAACCGGCGGCTTCGACCGCTCGAATATCGTCGTCGCCGTGCCGACCGGGTCGGGCTGGATCGATGCCAACGCGGTCACCGGATTCGAGCGGCGCTTCGGCGACGACGCGGCGCTGGTCGGCCTGCAGTACTCCTACGCGCCGAGCTGGGTGACGTTCGTCTTCGGCCGGGAGGACGCGATCCGGTCGGCGCGGGCCCTATTCGACGCCGTCGCGGATCGGATAGCCACGCTGGCGCACAAACCGAAGCTCTACGTCTACGGGCAGAGCCTCGGCGCGCTCGGCGGCAGCGCCGTCTTCACCGACGACGCCGATCAGGCGCGCCGTACCTGCGCAGTGCTCTGGGCGGGGCCGCCGGCCAATCGGGCACACCGCGCGAATGCCACCGTGCTGGCCAACAGCTCCGATCCGGTGGTCCACTGGTCACCCGAATTGCTTTGGCGCGCACCTGATCTCACCGGCACCCGGGCCGATGCCCCGCGCCCCGGCTGGCTGCCGGTGGTGAGCTTCGTGCAGACCACCGCGGATCTGCTCGCGGCGCTCGACGCCCCGCCCGGCCACGGCCACCGCTACGGCGCGGATCAGGGCACCGCGCTCGGCACGTGCTGACCCGCCTTGCCCGGCTTGTGAAACTTGTTCTAGTTTGCTGATATGGCCTTTGTCATCGACTCCGGATTCGAGACCGATGTGCCCGCCGCGGTCGTGTGGCAGGTGATCACCGATTTCCCCCGGTACGGCGAGTGGAACACCTTCTGCATCGAATGTCGCAGCACCCTGGTGCCGGGCGATCCGATCGATATGCTCGTGCACCTCGGCCCGCGGACGCGGCGGCAGCGCGAATGGGTGCGCACGCATACGCCGGGTGCGGAGTTCAGCTATTCGATGAAGCCCGTGCCATTCGGCGCGCTGCACAGCGTGCGCAGGCACCGCGTGACCGCGCTGGGGCCGGACCGCACCCGCTACGAATCGCATTTCGAGCTCGCGGGCTGGTTGCGGCCCGCGGTGACCGCGCTGCTCGGCGACGCGCTGCGCACCGGATTCGCCGCGATGACCGAGGGGATCGAGCGCGAGGCGCGGCGAATTCACGCCGCCTGATCACGGTCGGCATCCACCTCGAAAGGCGAACGCCGACCGGCGTTTTCAGGCGATGGGTCCCCGTGCGACCTCATAGGCCGCCGCGACACGGTACAGGCGGTCGTCGGCCAACGCGGGCGCCATGATCTGGAAGCCCACCGGCATACCGTCGTCCTTGCTCAGCCCCGACGGCACCGACATGCCCGGATGCCCGGCCAGGTTGCTCGGCAGCGTGCACAGGTCGGACAGGTACATGGCCAGCGGGTCGTCGACCTTCTCGCCCAGCTTCCACGCGGTGAACGGGCTGGTCGGCGCGACGAGCACATCCACCTTCTCGTACGCGGCGTCGAAATCGCGCTGGATGAGCGTGCGCACCTTGAGCGCCTGACCATAGTAGGCGTCGTAGTAGCCGGCCGAGAGCGCGTAGGTGCCGAGCATGATGCGGCGCTTGACCTCCGGGCCGAAACCGGCCTCGCGGGTGGCGGCCATCACCTGTTCGGCGCTGTGCTGTCCGTCGTCGCCGACGCGCAGGCCGTAGCGCATGGCATCGAACCGGGCCAGGTTCGACGACACCTCGCTCGGCATCACCAGGTAGTACGCGGGCAGCGCGTATTCGAAGTTCGGGCACGACACCTCGACCACCTCGGCGCCGAGCTTGGTCAGCACCTCGACCGCCTCGTCGAACGACGCGATGACGCCCGGCTGGTAGCTGTCGGAGTGAAGTTCCTTCACCACACCGACTTTCAGCCCGCGCAGATCGCCTTCGGCGCCCGCGCGCGCGGCGGCGACCACCGGCGGCACCGGCACATCGCGGGAGGTGGAATCGCGCGGATCGTATCCGGCGATCACCTCGTGCAGCAGCGCGGTGTCGAGCACGGTGCGACCACACGGACCGCCCTGGTCCAGCGAGGACGCGCAGGCCACCAGACCGTAGCGGGAGACGGTGCCGTATGTCGGCTTGGTGCCGACGGTGCCGGTCATGGATGCGGGCTGGCGGATCGAGCCGCCGGTGTCGGTACCGATGGCGAGCGGCGCCTGATAGGAGGCGAGCACCGCCGCCGAACCGCCGCCGGAGCCGCCCGGAATCCGGCTGGTATCCCATGGATTACGGGTGGGGCCGTATGCCGAGTTCTCGGTGGACGAACCCATCGCGAACTCGTCCATATTGGTCTTGCCGAGGATCGGGATGCCCGCCTGCCGCAACCGGGTGGTGAGCGTCGCGTCGTACGGCGACACCCAGCCCTCGAGGATTTTCGACGCGCAGGTCGTCGGCATATCCGTGGTGGTGAAAACGTCCTTGAGCGCCAACGGAACTCCGGCCAGCGGCGAGGCGGGCGCCCGGCCCGCGGCCAGCTCGGCGTCGACGGCGGCGGCAGCGGCGAGCGCCTGCTCGGCGCCGACGTGCAGGAAGGCGTGGTATTCGCCGTCGACCTCGGCGATCCGATCGAGATGCGCCTGTGTCACCTCCACGGCCGACACCTCGCGGCCGTGGATCTTGTCCGCCAGCTCCGCCGCGGACAATTTGGTCAGCTCACTCATTCGCCCTCTCCCAAGATCTGCGGAACCATGAACCGCTGCTCCTCGACCGCGGGCGCGCCGGACAGCGCCTCCGCCGGGGTCAGGCCCGGCGAGACCACATCGGGACGGGTCACATTGGTCGTCGGATTCGGCGACGCGGTTTCCGGGACATCGGCGGTCGCGACCTCGGAGATGGTCCGCACGTGGCTCAGAATCGAATCCAGCTGCCCGGCGAACTGATCGAGTTCGGACTCGGACAGCGCGAGCCGGGACAACCGGGCGAGGTGTGCGACCTCGTCGCGGGAGATGGCGGGCACCGCGTGACCCCTTTCGGCATGGTTTAGCTTGGTGAAACGGCCGTGGAACAGCCTAATATGCGCTGTCGGCGAAGCCGTCATCAGCCTGCGCACGGCCGGAGCGAAGGCGGAGGTACGCCTAGCCTGGGCGCGAGAAGGCCTGTCGGACGGGGACGATCACGTTCCGGTCGCCAACTCCGCGACACGTTTTCGCCACCCAGCCCGACACGCCGCATTGGCGGGAAATAGCCACATGAGCTACCTCACCCGACGTGCTCCGAGTCGATAACGCAGGCTTAGGGGTGTAAGTATTGCCAGACCCGGGTACCCGTTTTCCAGTCTCGGCCGCTCAAGGAAAGGAACGCACGTGTCATTCCTGCTCCGCGTGCAACTTCCGGATCGACCGGGAAGTCTCGGCGCACTCGCTCTCGCACTGGGTTCGGTCGGCGCCGACATACTCTCGCTGGACGTGGTGGAACGCGGGGCCGGTTTCGCGGTCGACGATCTGGTGGTCGAGGTGCCGCCGAACGCGCTGCCCGACACGTTGATCACCGCGGCGGAATCGATCAGCGACGTACACGTCGACTCCATCCGCCCCTACTCCGGCGTGCTGGACACCCATCGCGAACTCGAGCTCATCGACCAGGTGGCCAGCGCCCGCGACGACCGGCTGCAGGTGCTGGTCGACGGCGCGCCCCGAGTGTTGCGGGTGGGCTGGAGCACCATCATCGATATGGGCCCGCAGGGTGCCTACCGCGTCGTCGGCAGCCCGAGCGCACCCGAGACGCAGGCCGGTTCGGCGCCGTGGATGCCGCTGGAGAAGCCGGCCGTACTGGATCCGGAAGCCGATTGGGTGCCGCAGATCTGGCGCGATATGGACACCAAACTGGCCGCCGCGCCGCTCGGCAACACCGGCAAGGTGCTGCTGCTCGGCCGACCCGGCGGGCCCGACTTCCGGCCGTCGGAGGTGGCCAGGCTCGGCTATCTGGCCGGGATCGTCGCCACCGTGCTCGGCTGACGAATCACCGCGCGCGCCAAACGTTTTCGGCGATGCGCTCGGCATTCGCGGCGAGATCCAACCGCAGCACGGGCAGCCGGTTGCCCGCGTCGGTGATCCAATCCCGTTCCGGCACACGGACGAATCCGAAGCGTTCGTAGATGCGCATGGCGTCGGTCATGGTCGGCATCGTGGTGATCATCACCGCGGCATAGGATTCCGCGATCGCGCGGTCGATCACGGTGCGCACCAACGCGGTTCCGACACCGAGCCCACGCGCCGCCTTGGCGACGGCCAGCATCCGGAACTCCAGCTCGTCGGGGCGCGCGGTCTCCGCGTACGGCGTGCCGGGCGCCGCGATCGTCAGCGAGCCCACCACCTGGCCCCGATACTCCGCGACCAGCACCTCGGCCAGGGGCGCGCGGCGCGCGGTATCCCTGAGCTCCGGCACATAGGCGCTGGCCGGATCGATATGCCCCTCGCCGACATAGACGTCGACGGTCAGCTCACCGATCGCCGTGTACTCGTCGGGGCGGGCCACACGGATGATCGGCCGGGCTTCGTTCGCATCCATGATCGACGATCCTGCCATCCGCGCACGGCGCTCAGGAACCGAGATATGGCCGGACACCGGGGTGATCGACCTGGAAGCGCATCGGATTGCGCGGGGCGTACAGCACGCTGAGCTGGTCGCCGACGGCGGGCCACTGGTTCACATCCCAGGCGAAACGGCCGAAAACCACCTCGCCCGGCACGCTCGGGCCGGACAGGTTGCCGGTGATGGTGACGTACTGCTCACCGCCGGCGTTCGGCAGCGGGCTCACCCCGGTGACATACAGGGTGCCGGACTCCGCGCCGACCATCGGACCCGCCCGCCTGCCGCGCAGGTAGGCGGCGACCGCGACGGCCGTCGCGGCGGCGAGCAGGATCAACAGACCGAACTGCAGCATGCCACCCATGCTATTCAGTGCTGGGTGAGCTCACTGACACCGTCCTCGGTGCGGCGCACCTGCCAGACCGCGGCGCGGGTGCGCGGCGAGCGACCGTTGCCGCGATCGATCAGCGCGCGGTTGTTGGTGGTGAAAATCAGTTGGGCGCCACGGGAATTCGTCTCCGGATTCTGGAAAAGCTGGATCAGCCGGTCGGTTTCCTCGGCGGGCAGGTGTGCGCCGATATCGTCGACGGCGAGCACCTTCCCGGAATCCAGCGCGTCGAGCATCGCGGGCAACAGCCGCAACACCGACAGGGTGGCGGTGGACTCCTCGGCGATATCGAAGTCGGCGTCGATCCCGTTGTGCACCAATCGAAGTCCGACACCGCGGCGGGCGACCATGCGGGCGTAGAGCGCTTCTCGCGCGGCGCGCAGGTTGGTCAGCTCCCGCTCCAGCAGCACCTCGGTGATGCCGTTGTCGCGCAACAGCATATCCGCGTGGCTCGGCGAAACCGCGCACAGCTCGGCCTGTTTGCCGGTGTCGGCGATCTCCGCGTCCAGCTCCCGCAGATAGTCGGCATACATCGGATCCGGTTCGGCCACAAGCAGATCGACGATGCCGAGCCCGGCGGTGCGCAGCAGCAGGAGCAGGCGCGCCGCATTCTCCGGGGATTTCGACAGATGACCGCCGAGGCGGTGCGCCACCGCATCGGCATCCGTCGCGCCGTGCTGCACCTCGAGCTTCGACTCGAACCATCGATAGGCGGGCACCAGCGCCTCGGCGTACAGCTGCCCGGCGAGGCTGAGCAGCAACGCATTCGGCCGCACCAGCGGCGCCAGCGCGGCGATACCGTAGCGCGCCGCCTCGAACATCGGGCCGACCTTCACCTGTTCGCCGGTGCGCTCGAACACGATTCGCTTACGCGAGCGCGGATGCGTATACAGCCATTCCGCCGCGACCTCCGCGCTCTCCAACCGGAACCCGTAGGTGTACGGATAGCCCTCGGCGACGAATTCGACGACGAATTCCGATGGCCGCTCCGGGAATCCGAGGTGCGGCGCGCGCACCGGACCCGCGTACGGATCCCACCCGGTCACCGAATCCAGCACCGCCGACCGCATCTGCGCCAGCGCATCGATCAGGTTCGTCTTCCCCGCGGCCGCCGCACCATGTATCGCCGTCACCGGCACCGCCACCGGCCCCGCCCCCCGACTCGACCGCAACTCCTGTGCCCCCGCCAACGACTTGTGATTGGTCACCTGAAAACTGCGCAGCATTGAGCCATCCTGTCGGGTCCGGATCCATCCCGCGACACCGCACCTCGGCATTCCGCTGCCACGATCCATCGTGCACGGAGATTCGATCTGGTTACCGATCCTTGAATGGTCGCTCTACCAGGGCATACCAGCCGACCAAAACTGGCTCCCGATTCGGCGCGCACGGTAGCCTGTGCGCATGACCGAGCTCTCAACCGCGTATCACTGGACCCCTGAAGGGTTCATTCGCGCATGGGAAGCGGGTGCGTTCAACAGTCGTGTCGAGCTCATCGAGGGGGAGGTATGGTCGGTGGTCATCGGGGACTGGCACGGACAAGCGGTGTTCCGCGTTGGACGAGCACTTCCCGACACCGGGGTCGATATAACTTCGGCAACCCTGCCCACTGGGTGTTCGCTGCCTGATCCTGACTGCTGGGTCCGTCGCGCGAGCGCGGAGCCCGTCGGCATGGTGGGCTCGAAAATTTCCGTCTGGGATCCGAGCGATGTCCTACTGGTCGTCGAGGTCTCGGATGAAACCGTACTGAGCGACCTCAACACAAAAGCCAAACTGTATGCGCGAGCGGGATACGCGGTGTACTGGGTAGTCACCAAAGACATGATTTACGAACACACCGAGCCATCCCCGGACGGCTATCTCACAAGCCACAAATACCGTCCTGGCACCCGGATTCCAGTGAACTACGCCGATACCACGATCGCGGTCGACGATCTGCTGTTCTCGGCGTAAGCACGACGTTCAGCTCATTCCAACGGACAAAAATGTCCGCCGCGCGTTACCATGCTGGCGCGTCGGGCTTGTTGCGCGGCGGATTTGCTGGACGTTCGGATTGATGAGGTAGTGATGGTTGGTCGGTTGGTGGTACGTGGGTCCGTGATCGCCGCGCTCGGGGTGGGGTCGGTGGTCGCGTTCGGGCCCGGGAACGCGGTGGCCGATGCGCCGTGTCCGGATGGGACCGCGCGGATCTTCGTCGCGGGCGGCCACGACGACGAGAGCACCGACACCTGCCAGGGGCCGGGGTCCGTGACCTTCAGCTGGCCCAAGGCGGTGTCGAAGGTGTGCGCAGTCGGCTCGGCCAAGGCCGTCGTCGAGATCTCGGGGGCAAAGCCATACGCCGGAACCTACGAGCTGGTCAACGGGCACTGCGCGATGTTCAACTACAAGAAGGTGGACTCCGCGACGATTACTGTCTCGCGCGGCTGATACCGCATCAGGCGTACCTCCGCATTCGCTCCGGCCACGCGCGGGCTACGGACGGCTTCGCCGACAGCGCCCTTTAAGCGCGGAAAAGTAGAGCGCTGTCGCCGAATTCGTGCCAGAGGTAGCCGGTTTCCAATGCCGCCGCGTACGCCGCGCCGACGGTCGCCGTGCCCGCCACCGCGACCAGTAGGTCGAGATGCGATGCGCCCGGGGCGTGCCAACCGGTGATCAGGCCGTCCACCACGCGTGCGGGCCGATGCTCGCCGAGCACGAGATCGGTCCAGCCTGAGGACGTTTCGACATATCCCGCAGGGTCGGCGGCCGACTCGAGCGCCCGGGTGACCGTTGTGCCGACCGCGATCACCCGACCGCCCGCCGCCCTGGTGTCGTTGACGAGCCGAGCCGTCGCCGCCGGAACCGCGAAACGCTCCGGGCTCGGCGGCTCCCCGGCCTCCGGCGACGAAACACCGGTGTGCAGCGTCACCGGCGCGACCGCCACACCGGAGGTGATCAGGTCGAGTACCAGACGCTGCGTGAAAGGCCTTGCCGCGCTTGGCATCTCCGCACTTCCCGGAATACGCCCGAAAACGGTGTGATAGTAGTCCACCGACCACTGCTGCGGCACATAGGAATACGTGACAGGTCGGCCGTATGCGGCCATCAGCGCGCGTGGATCGGTGTCGATATCGGCGATCCAGAGCCGCTTCGCCCCCGGCAGCCACGGCTCCCGCAATGTCGCGGAAGCGCCGCCGGGCAGCCGGATCACGGTGCCGCCGTGCAGTTTTCCGGCGGCGAACGGCGTCCGCTCGGGTGCCCGCACCTCAACCACCCACCGGCCGTCTTCCAGCCAGGTGGAAAAGTGCAGCGCGGCCGCCACGCCGTCGACCGACGCGTCGACGGCGGCGGGCAGCGTCGCCGAATTGTTCACCACCACAAGGTCACCCGGCCGCAGCTGCCCCGGCAGTTCCCGAAAGACGGCGTGGGTCAGGCGATCACCGGCCACCAGCAGCCGCACCTCGTCGCGGGCGAGTCCGCGGGCCTCGGGTGGGGCGCTCGCATTGAGTTCGGGCGGCAGCACGAAGGAACGCTCGGAAAGCAGTACCGTCATCGCACCGCACCCGTCGTGAAATCGGCCGCGGTGTAGCGGCCGCGGTTGGGTCGGGTCTCGATCAACCGGAGTAGCGCGGGGACAACGGCTTCCGGTTCCGGACGGTCCGAAATATCCTCGCCGGGGAACGCCGCCTGATGCATCTCGGTGCGCATATCACCGGGATCGAAGGCGTAGATCGGTATTTCCGGATGTTCGGCGGCAAGGACCGCGGTGAGCTGATCCAGCGCCGCCTTCGACGAACCATAGCCGCCCCAGTTCGGATACGGTTCCACCGCCGCGTCGGAGCTGATATTCACCGCGACGCCGCCGGATTGGCCGAGCAGCGGCAGGGCGAGCTGCAGCATCGCCAGCGGCGCTACGACATTGGTGCGGTAGACCGACTCCAACTCGGTCAACGGATACCGGTCCAGCGCGGGCAGCGGGCTCGGGCCCAGCCTGCTCGCGTTGTTCACCAGCAGGTCGAGTCGCCCTGCCGCCCTTATGATTTCGAATAAGCGGCCGCGGTGGGCCGCATCCGTGACGTCACCGGGGACGGCGGTGAACCCCTCGCCCAACTCCGTCGCCGCCCGATCCAGCCGGTCGGCCCGGCGTGCGGTGCCGAACACCTGCCAGCCCCGAGAGACGAGTTCCCGGCTCAATGCCAGGCCGAGCCCCGCGGAGGCACCGGTGACGAGTGCGGATCGGTGAACCATGACAACCTCCTGGTATTCGCTACCAGTCGATGGTCATACCTTAAGAAAGGTTCAGGTCAAGGTGTCACTCGTCCGCGGCGTCCTCGTTCGCCGACGGCGCAACGGCTTGCGGCCCCTGCTCCAGCAGCAACCGGAATCCGGCCTCGTCCAGGATCGGCACCCCCAACTCCTCCGCCTTGGCGGCCTTGGACCCCGGCGAATCGCCGATCACGACGAACGCCGTCTTCTTCGACACCGATCCGGCCGCCTTACCGCCGCGCACCAGGATCGCCTCCTTGGCCCCGTCGCGGGTGAAACCCTGCAGCGATCCGGTCACCACGATCGAAAGGCCCTCGAGATTGCGCTCGATGGATTCGTCGCGCTCGTCCTCCATCCGAACGCCCGCGGCCCGCCATTTGTCGACGATCGCCAAATGCCAATGCACGGTGAACCATTCGGCCACCGCCGCCGCGATCGTCGGGCCGACGCCGTCCACCGCGGCCAGCTCCTCGGCCGACGCCTCCCGCACCCGGTCCATGCTGCCGAGCTGCGCGGCCAGCGCCCGCGCGGCGGTCGGGCCGACATGCCGAATCGACAGGCCGACCAGCACCCGCCACAGCGGCCGGTTTTTGGCGGCCCGCAGATTCTCCAGCAGCCGTTTGCCGTTCGCGGACAGGCTGCCATCGATATTGGCGTACAGCGAGGTGGTGAGCAGCCGCGCCTCATCCAGATCGAACAGATCGCCCTCATCGGTGATCGCACCCGATTTCAACAGGTCGATCGCGCCTTCGTAGCCGAGCGCCTCGATATCGAACGCGCCGCGGCCCGCGACATGGAACACCCGCTCCCGCAACTGCGCCGGGCAATACTGCTGATTCGGGCAGCGGATATCGGCGTCGCTCTCCTTCTCCGGCGCGAGTTCCGATCCGCACTCCGGGCAGTGCGTCGGCATGACGAATTCGCGCTCGTCGCCGGTGCGCGCGTCCACCACCGGGCCGAGCACCTCGGGAATCACGTCACCCGCCTTGCGGATGGTGACGGTGTCACCGATCAGCACACCCTTGCGCTTGACCTCGGAGGCATTGTGCAGCGTCGCCCGCGCGACCGTCGACCCGGCGATCGACACCGGCTCCATCACCGCGAACGGCGTCACCCGACCGGTGCGCCCGACGTTCACCTCGATGCCGAGCAGTTTGGTGGTGGCCTCCTCCGGCGGATATTTGTAGGCGATCGCCCAGCGCGGGGCGCGCGAGGTGGACCCGAGGCGCCGCTGCAGCGCCATCTGATCGACCTTGATGACCTGGCCGTCGATCTCGTGCTCGATATCGTGCCGGTGCTCACCCCAGTAGGCGACCCGCTCGATCACCGCGTCGATGCCCTGCACCAGGCGGGTGTGCTCGGAAACCGGCAGACCCCAGGCGGCGAGCGCGCGGTAGGCCTCGTGCTGTGAGGTGGGCGAGTAACCTTCCATCCGGCCGAAACCGTGGCAGATCATTCGCAGCCTGCGCCGCGCGGTGACCGACGGATCCTTCTGCCGCAGCGAACCCGCGGCGGTATTGCGCGGATTCGCGTACGGCGGTTTACCCTCGGCGACGATCTGGGCGTTCAGCGATTCGAAATCCTCCAGCCGGAAATACACCTCGCCGCGGACCTCCAGCACGTCCGGGATCGGGAATTCGGGATGGGCCGTGAGCTCGCCCGGGATGTCCTCGATGGTGCGCGCGTTGAGCGTGACGTCCTCGCCGGTGCGCCCGTCGCCGCGGGTCGCGCCGCGCACCAGCCTGCCCTTCTCGTAGACGAGGTTGAGTGCGACACCGTCGATCTTCACCTCGCACAGGTAGTGCAGGTTCGCGCCGGCCTCGGCCTCCACCCGGCGCGCCCAGGCGCGCAGCTCGTCGTAGTCGAACACATTGTCCAGCGAGAGCATTCGCTCCAGATGGTCGACCGCGGTGAAATCGGTGGCGAAACCGCCGCCGACCAGCTGGGTCGGCGAATCCGGCGTGCGCAGATCCGGATGCTCGTTCTCCAGCTCCTCCAGGCTGCGCAGTAGCTTGTCGAATTCGCCGTCCGAGATGATCGGCGCATCGCGCACGTAGTAGCGGAACTGGTGCTCGCGCACCTCGTCCGCCAGTTCCTGCCAACGCACCCGCTGCTCCGCCGTCGCCGGCACCGCCTCGCCTTCGTCACTCACAAACTGGCACATTAGCCGAGCCGACCGACAAGTATCGCCACGTCAACGCCCATCGAACCGGCGTTTGTCACCGACAGCCGACTCGGCCACCCAAGACGGATGCCCCTCGAAGCAACCAAGATCGGGGGCGGCTAGCCGAAGGTGAGGGATTCCGGGTCCTCGGCGAAGGCGCGGGCTACCTCGGTGCTCAGGGCGACGGCCTTGCGGGCCCAGGTGATGGGGGCGGTGGCGAGGCCGCAGGACGGGCTCACCATGACGGAGGTGGCGAGGGTGGTGCGGGGGAAGCCGAGGCGATCGATGAGGCGCACGCCGGGTTCGGCGAAATCGCGCCATGTGGGTGGGGTGGCCGGGGCGGTGGTCGGGATCAGGCCCAGGACAAGGAGTTTGCTCGCGTCGAGGGCTTCGCCGATGCCGTCGAGATCCTTGACGCCGATCGCCGCTATATCGAAACCCATTGCGGCACAGGAACTTTTGCTCAGGAAGCGCAGGGCGGGCGGTTCGGCGCAGGTGTGGACGAGCACCGGCGCGGTCTGCGCGTCGATCACACCGTCGAGCACCGCGAGCGCCTCGGGCTCGGGCACGGCGGCCACCGTATTCAACACGCTGACGCCGCGCAGCGAACCGTCCAGCACCGCGCTGAGCGACGGTTCATCCAGTTGCACAACGACTTCCGCGCCGAGCCGCCTGCGCACCTCGGCGACGTGCTGCGCCAATCCCTCGGCCAGCGATGCCGAAAGGTCGCGCACCGCACCGGAATCGGTGAGCACCCGATGTCCGCCGGGCAGCTCCACCTGGGCGGCGAGGGTGAGCGGCCCGGCCGCCTGCACCTTCACCGGATGCCCATGCCCCGCGAGACCCGCTGTCTCCCAAGCCTCTTCGAGCGCGTCCAGATCGGTGCGCAGCAGATCGTGCGCCCGTCGCGATACCGCGCCCGGCCGGGCGGCGAGCCGATAGCCGCGCGTCGTCGTATCGAATCGCAGGTCGACCAGCAGCGCCGAGGCCCGGCCGACCATATCCGCGCCCGCCCCGCGCCGCGGCAGCTCCACCAGATGCGGCAACTCCGCGAGCTCGCCGACGATCGTCGACGCCGCCTCGCGCGGGTCGGCGCCCGGCCACGACCCGACGCCGGTCGCGATGCCGCCACGCAATGCCTGTACCACCTGATTCGCCGTGCCACTACCGATTTCGGTCACGGCTGCCGATCGTGTCCAACTCGGCGCGGTCCTTGCCGGTGCCGGTGATGGTGCCGCTGCCGATCACCTCGTCGCCCAACGGATCCTGGCGATACACCACGACCGCCTGACCGCGTGCGACACCGGTGAGCGGCTCACGCAACCGCACCAGCATGCCGTCGCCGACCGCCTCGGCCACCGCGGGGGCGGTGCCGCCGTGCGCGCGCACCTGCGCGACGCATTCGATCGGACCGTCCGGCGCCACGCCCGAGGTCCAAATCGCCTGTGCCGCATCGACCGTCCACACCCGCAGGTCTTCGGCCGAGCCGACCCGCACCGTGCCGGAGTCGGGATCGATCCCGGTGACATAGCGCGGTTTCCCGTCGGCGGCGGGCCCCGGCAGGCCGAGCCCCTTGCGCTGACCGATGGTAAACCCGTGCACGCCTTCGTGTTTCGCCAATTCGGTGCCGTCGGCATCGACGACGGCGCCCGGCCGGATGCCGATCTTCGCGCCGAGGAAGGCACGGGTGTCGCCGGACGGAATGAAGCAGATGTCGTGGCTGTCCGGCTTGTTCGCCACCGCGAGACCGCGTTCGGCGGCCTCCGCGCGGATCTGCGGCTTGGGGGTGTCGCCCACCGGGAACATGGCGCGGGACAGCTGCTCAGCGGTGAGCACCGCGAGCACGTACGACTGATCCTTGTCGGCGTCGACCGCGCGCCGCAGCACACCGTCGTCGAGCCGCGCGTAGTGCCCGGTGACGACGGCGTCGAAGCCGAGCGCGACCGCCCGGTCGGCCAGCGCCGAGAACTTGATCTTCTCGTTGCAGCGCAGGCACGGGTTCGGCGTCTCACCCGCCGCGTAGGCCGCGACGAAATCGTCGATCACGTCTTCCTTGAAGCGGTCCGCGAAATCCCATACGTAGAACGGGATTCCGAGTACGTCGGCGGCCCGCCGGGCATCGCCGGCGTCCTCCTTCGAACAGCACCCGCGCGAACCCGTGCGCAGGGTGCCCGGTGTCGCCGACAGCGCCAGGTGCACGCCGACCACCTCATGACCCGCGTCGACGGCGCGCGCGGCCGCGACCGCCGAATCGACCCCACCGCTCATCGCGGCGAGTACCCGCATCAGACACCTCCTTTCGCACCGGCCAGGCCCGCGGCCATGGCCCGTTCGACAACCTGGGGCAGCACCCGAAGCAGCGCATCGGTATCGGCGCGGGTCGTGGTGTGCCCCAACGAGAATCGCAGTGACCCGCGCGCCTGCCAGGCCGGAACGCCCATGGCGATCAGCACATGGCTCGGCGTGGCGACCCCGGCGTTGCAGGCCGAACCGGTCGAGCATTCGATGCCCGCCGCGTCCAGCAGCATCAGCAGCGAATCGCCTTCGCAGCCGGGGAAAGTGAAGTGGGCGTTGCCCGGCAGCCTGCGCTCGTCGCGCGGGCCGTTGAGCACCGCATCGGGTATCGCGGCCAGCACGCCTTCGATGAGTTCGTCGCGCAGCGTCCGCAATCGCGCAGCGTACGTTGGCAATTCGGTCGCCGTCTGGTGCAGCGCGGTGGCGAGTCCGACGGCCGCCGCGGTGTCGGAGGTGCCCGATCGCAGATCCCGTTCGTGCCCGCCGCCGTGCAGCAGCGGCACACACGGCACCTCGCGGCCGAGCAGCAGCACGCCCGCGCCGTGCGGCCCGCCGAGCTTGTGACCCGCGATGCTGGCGGCCGAAAGTCCGCTCGCCGCGAAATCGATCGGCAGCTGGGCCGCGGCCTGTATCGCGTCGCTGTGCATCGGCACATCGAATTCCCGTGCGACCGCAGCCAATTCACTGATCGGCTGAATCGTGCCGACCTCGTTGTTGGCCCACATGACGGTGACGAGCGCCACCTCGCCCGGGTATTCGGCCAGCGCGGCGCGCAGCACCCGCGGCGCGACGACACCCTCCGCGTCGACCGGTAGCCAGGTGACCTGCGCGCCCTCGTGACGCTCCAGCCATTCCACGGCGTCGAGCACCGCGTGATGCTCTATCGAGCTCGCGATGATCCGGGTGCGGTGGGGATCGGCGTCGCGTCGCGCCCAATAGATGCCCTTCACCGCCAAGTTGTCGCTCTCGGTGCCGCCGGAGGTGAAGATGACCTCCGAGGGCCTGGCGCCCAGATCGGCGGCGATGGATTCGCGCGCCTCCTCCAGCGACCGGCGCGCCGCGCGCCCCGACCCGTGCAGCGAGGACGCGTTACCGGTGCGCATCAGCGCGGCCGTCATCGCCTCGACCGCGGCGGGCAGCATGGGAGTGGTCGCCGCATGATCGAGGTAGACCATCTTGGGTGCAGCACCGCTGACCGGACCCGAAAAACCCGACTTCATGACCGAGATAGCCTATCCCACCGTTGACCAGCGCATCTTCGGGGTCTCCCCCTGGTTACCGGACTCATCCACGACTCTCAACTGGATTACGGCCTCGGGTATTCCCGCCCGCCCGCACTCCGGCCGGGCGGACTACGGCCCGGTCGTGCGCCCGCTGCCGAGGCGATGCCGGCTCGGCAGCGATCCGCCGCCCACTCGACTGACCGTATCGGGCGGAGTTTGCCGAAAACGATGACAAGCCCAGGCGATCGGCCCGACCGCGGCGATACCATTGGCAAAGCGGTGGGGACTTGCGGGCAAATTCGCGAGTTACCAGCGGTGATCGCCGAGCATCGGAGTTAGGACCCCAATGAGCGCGGAGCCGGTCCAGGTCGGGCATTCGGATTCTGCCGCACCCCTTTTCGAATCCGATGTCGCCGATGTGGCGGATTGCGGGCCGACCGCGCTGCGGATCGCGATCGGTGGTCAACTCCGCAAACTGCGCGAGGAATGCGGCATCACGCCCGCGGACGCGGGCAGGCACATTCGCGGGTCGCACGCCAAGATCAGTCGGCTCGAACTCGGGCGGACCGGATTCAAGGAACGAGATGTCGCGGACCTGTTGACCCTCTACGGCGTGCGCGACCCGGATCAGCGCGAGATGGTGCTGGCCCTGGTTCGCAAGGCGAATCGACCGGGATGGTGGCATCCGTACAGCGATCTGTTGCCGCCATGGTTCCAGACCTATCTCGGTCTGGAGGGGGCCGCGACATTGATCAGAACCTTCGAGTGTCACCTCGTTCCCGGCCTGCTGCAGACCAGGGAGTATGCCCGCGCGGTCGTCGCGCTCGGTCGCCGCGAGAGCGCCGAGGCACGGCGGCGGGTGGAGCTGCGTCACAAGCGTCAGCAGATCCTCGATGCGCGCGGCGGGCCGATGCTGTGGGCGGTGCTGGACGAGGCCGTGCTACGCAGGCCGATCGGCGGAGCAACCGTAATGCGCGAGCAAATGGAGCATCTGGTGCGGATGTCGGACCGGCCGAATGTGACCATCCAGGTAATACCGTTCCTCGCCGGTGGTATCGCCGCGGCGGGCACCTCGTTCACGCTGCTCCGATTCGCGGAGCAGGTGCTGCCCGATATCGTCTATCTGGAGCAGGTGGCCAGCGCGATGTATCTGGATCGGCGGGAGGATGTCGATGTTTATCGCGAGCTGATGGACATCCTCGCCTTACAGGCCCAAACCCGACAGCAATCCCGCGACATGCTGGTCGCCGCGGCCGCGCGGTTCTGATTATTTCGCGTCCCAATAACATTCGACCACCGCGGTGGTGAACGGGAAGCGCACCGGTGTCGGGCCGAAGACGATCCGGCCCGCGGTGTCGGCGGCGGACGCGATCGCATCGGCGACCGCGGCGGCCTCCTGCTCCGGGCAGTGCACGATCACCTCGTCGTGTTGGAAGAAGACCATTTCGGCGCGCAGTCCCGCACTCGTCAGCGCGTGCCGCAGGCCGGCGAGCATCAGCAGGGCCCAATCGGCGGCACTGCCCTGCACCACGAAATTGCGGGTGAAGCGCCCGCGGGCGCGCGCCGCCGCGGTGCTGCCGTATCCGGCGCCGTCCTCCTGGAATTGGTCCATCTCGTCGAGCGTGGCATGCAGCGGCGGACAGGTGCGGCCCAACCAGGTGCGCACCAGGCGACCCTCCTCGCCCGCGCGCGCCGCGTCGTCGACATATGCCACCGCGGCCGGATACCGCCGCCGGAGTTCGGCCATATGAGCGCGGGCATCGCCGGAGGTCTGGCCGTAAATCGCGCCCAGCAGCGCGAGTTTGGCCTGCGCGCGGTCACCGCCGAAGACGCGGGCGGCCAGGTCCGCGTAGAGATCCTCGCCGCGTCCGGCCAGCTCCATCAGGCCGGGGTCGCGGGAAATCGCGGCGAGCACCCTCGGCTCCATCTGAGCGGCATCGGCGACCACCAGCCGCCAACCCGGATCGGCGCGGATCGCCTGCCGGATCACCTTCGGGATCTGCAGTGCCCCACCGCCATTGGTGGTCCAACGTCCGGAAACCGTTCCACCGGGCAGATATTCGGGACGGAAGCGGCCGTCGTGCACCCACTGCTCCAGCCAGGACCAGCCGTTGCTGGTGTACAGGCGGTAGAGCGTTTTGTAGGCGAGCAGCGGCTCCACCGCGGGATGATCGATCCGCCGCAGCTCCCACTTTCGGGTGGACGACAGCGAAATACCGGCTCGGGCAAAAGCTTTGATGATGTCGTTGGGCAGATCCGGCCGAACCCGCGTCCCGAAGGCGCGCGACACCTCGTCGGCCAGCTCCGCCATCCGTCTCGGCTCCCCGCCCGGAAAACGCTCTCCGAGCAGACGATCGAGCAATTCCCGGTGAACGTCCGCGCGCCAAGGGATTCCGGTCCTCGACAGTTCCGTCGCCACCAGCATGCCCGCCGATTCGGCGGCCAGCAGCAGCCGCATCCGCTCGGGATTTTCGGCCCGCTCGGTACGGGCGAGCTGTCCGGCGTACACCTCCAGCAGCGCGGTGAACTCGTCCGTGCCGGGCGGCAGCGGCACCGGACCGGACTCGAACAGCGACGGCTGGGTTTCCGCGACCCGCACGGGTGCGTCCGGCGGGACGGGCAGCTTGTGCAGCCGCGCCCACGCCGCCGCCAGCGAGCGGGCCTGGCCCGACTGACCCTCCTCATGGCCGATCAGCAGGGCCTCCGCGGCCTCGACGTCATAGCACCGTTCGACCCGAACGCCGGCCGCGAGCAGCCGCCGGTAGATCTCGGCGGTCGAGCGCCAGACCCACCGCTCGACCTCGGGACGCGAACGCACCGCGGCGGCGAGCGACGGTTCGCGGACCACCGGTCCCGCGGGACGGCCGTCCCGATCGAGTGGGCATAGCCGCGCCCCTCCGTCGTCTGTTTCCGTCAACGCCCATCGCACGTCCCAGAGTCTCGCATCGGGGACAGACATCTCCGAGGGTCTCACCGGCGGAATCGTCGTGACCGGTATGCCGGGCGCTCGCAGCGGGAGCATGCGATCGAAGGGCTCAGGTGCGCTCGGGCCGGGCGCCGGCGACTATTTCCTGAAGAGCCGCGATATGCCCGTCGAAGGCCGCGCGCCCGGCGTCGGTGAGCCGGGCGCGGACCTTCCTGCGCGTGCCGTCCAGGCGGCGTTCCGTCGCGACGTATCCGGCCTCTTCCAAGGTCGCCAGCTGCTTGGACAGCGCCGAATCGGACAGGCTCAGCCGATCCTTCAGATAGGCGAATTCGGCCCAGTCCGCCGCCGCGAGCGTCGCCACCAGCGAGAGCCGAGTGCTCGGGTGGATCAGCTCGTCGAATCGCGCGACCGTCATGCCCGAGCCCAATGCCGAAGTACCCGAAGGATTTCCGGTCCACCGAGGCCGACGACGGCCGCGACGAACACCGCCGCCCAGATGGTCGGGTGGATCGCACCGTCGGCGTCGAGCGCGAACGCCGCCGCGATGGTGAGACCGACCAGCGCGATCAGCATGCCGATCACCACCAGCGGGATGCGCCGCCCGGCCACTGCCGCGCTGACCTGCAGACGATCCGTTCGCCGCCGCCCGTCGAGCAATCGCGACGCGAGCGTCGAATGCCCGATGCCGAAGCCGAGCGTCGCGATGGAGATCAACCACCACGGCCCCCACTCGCCGATCACCCCGAGCACGAGCCAGCCGCCCGCGAGCGCCCACCAATAGCCGCGCGGCAGACCGACCTCATCGGCCACCCGACGCCGGGCCTGCTCGGCCGCCTCTAATGCGGCCCGGGCCTGTTCAGGAACCATATTTTCCATGACATCCTCACTTTCCTACCTGGAAAGTAAAGCTCCCACTTTCCCAGTAGGAAAGTCAAGGCTCGAATCAGGAGAGGGCGGCGTGCTCCCCGCCGCGAACCCGCCTGCCCGGTAGTAGTCGGCGGCGCGGCCTGCGCACCGCGGGCTCCGCCACCGCGACGGATTCCGGATCCCGAACCTTGGTGGCCGTCGCCTCGATCCAGCCGTAGCCATGCTGATCGCGGCGGATCGGCTCGACGCCGTGCACCGCACGCTGAACGCGGCGGGCCAGCTCACGCCGATCCTCGCCCGGTAGCTCCAACGGCTCCAGCGCGATCTCGACGACCATCCCGCGGGATCGCAGCACCCGGCCCGCCGAGGTCGCGAAGGTGTCGACGCCGACGAATCCCGGCACCGTCGTCTGCACGCCGTGCCGGTCCAGATAGCGCAATCGCACCGGCTGCACCGGCACCCCGGCATCGATGGCCGCCTGGAAGAGCGCGGGCCGCATGGTGCCGTACGCCCGGCCGCACCAGGTGGTGCCCTCCGGGAATGCCGCGACCTGCTCGCCCGCCGCCAGCCGCGCGCCGAGTTCGGCGACGACGCCGGGCAATTCGCGCAACTTCTCCCGTTCGATCGGGATCACCCGCAGCAGCTTCGCCAGCCCGCCGATCAGCGGCCACTCCACCATGTCGGCCCGCGCCACGAAGCCGAGCGGCCGCACCGCGGACAGCGCGACGATATCGGTCCACCCGATATGTCCGATCACCACGAGCGCACCGGAATCCGCACGGTCCGTTCGGTTGTCGATGACGCGCAAACGAATTCCGAGGCTGCGCAACAACATTCCCGCATACCGGCGCTGCAGCCCGGTCCGCCACCGCGGCGGCGTCAGCACGTGCGCCACCGGAAAGCTGACCAACAGTCCGACGATTCGCACAAGGCGGACCGCGACCCGGGCGGTACCGACCTGATCGATGGCCTCGATACAGCCGGGCCCGCACGGGCTCGACGGCATCCACGCATGGGTCGCCTGGGCCGGTGGCGCGTCGAATACCATCGCGCTCACCGCCCGTCGAAGGTGGCGGCCGCACCCTGTAGCCGCTCGAGATACCGCCGGTTGATGGTGTCCAGGCCGAGCAGCACGACGAAATCGGCGACCGCGAAATCCGGATCATGTGCGGGCTCACCGCAGATCTCGGCGCCGAGGCGCAGATAGCCGCGCAGCAGCGGCGGCAGCTTGGGCCGCGACGGCGGGGTCAGCTCATCGAGCGTCTTCCCGTCGACGACCACCGGGCAGTACGGCCGCACCCGCCGCTCCGGATCGCAGCCATGCTTGCCGAGCAGCATGTCGCGCACGCCGCGCACGTTCGCGCCGGGCGGATCCACCGGTGCGTCCTGCATCGGCACCGATGCGCAGCCCATCACCCAGTCGTATCCGGTGAGCTGGATGTAGTGCAGGATGCCCGCCCACATGAGCGTCACCACCGAACCGTTGCGGTGATCGGGCACCACGCAGGCCCGGCCCATCTCGACGATCCGCTGACCGACCGGATCCAGTTGGGCCAGATCGAATTCCGTCGCCGTGTAGTAGCCGCCCGCCGCGGTCACCTTGTCCGGCGGCAACATTCGGTAGCAGCCGACGAATTGTTCGGTCAGATCGTCGCGCACCAGCAGGTGGTCGCAGTGGTCGTCGAACCGGTCCGCGTCCAGCCCCGTGCCGTTGTCGGGGATGTGGAAGCCCGGTTCGTTGGCGAACACCTGGTAGCGCAACCGCTGGGCGGCCTCGCGATGTTCGGCGTCGGACGAGACGACGAGCGAGTAGCGGGACCGTTCCACCCCGGAGTCCGCCGGTCGAGCCGGGAACGTCGCCACGGACGAAATCGGTCCACCGGCACCCGTCAACGTATCGCTACGCGATGCTGTCATACGTCTGATGAAGCCAGCTCGACACTGCATCGGAGCAACCTCTGAGTGTCGCCCCGATGCCGCTTCGGTGAACGAGACGACAGTCACACCGAGCGTTCACCGAGCGGTCGCGCTCAGTTCGCGTAATCGCGTCCTACCTGCGCATTTCTTCTGCTTGCCCGGTCTGGCCGACCATCGGTCAGGCGACGGCCGAACCGATTCGATGACGCCGGGAGCGACGGAGCCCTCACGCAATCCGCCGTTCCACCGGGTCACCGATTCCGTTCGGCCGTTCGGCATTCGGCGTCGCGTGACCGGGATCACGAAGCGCCGCTTGGTAACCCGGTCAGGCAGCTCGTCGATCGGGCAATTGAACCACCTCGGCCGCCTTGTGCGCCTCGGCGAAACCCGGCCGCCCGGTACCGATGAACGCGACGAGCCAGGAGGCAACGGCCGCAAAGCGATTCCGGAAGCCGACGAGGTAGAACAGGTGCACCGCGAGCCACATGAACCAGGCGATGACGCCACGGAAGGTGATGTGCTCGTTCAGCTTGGTCACCGCGCTGAACCGGCTGATCACCGCCATGCTGCCCTTGTCCCAGTACTTGAACGGGGTGCCCGGCTGCTTCTTGCGGCGGATGATGTCGGCCGCGTGGCGGCCCTCCTGCATGGCGACCGGCGACTGGCCCGGGTAGCCGTTCAGCGAGGTCATATCGCCGATGGCGAAGATATCGGCGTGGCCGCCGACGGTGAGGTCCTGGTTGATCAGAAGCCTTCCGGCACGGTCGGTTTCGACGCCGGTGGCCTCGGCGAGGACCTTCGCGAAACCGCCCGCCTGCACGCCGGCCGACCAGACGATGGTCTCGGCGGCGACGCCGCGTTCGACGCCGTCCTTGCCCTTGACGGTGACCTTGCCCGGTTCGATATCGGTGACGAATGTGCCGAGCAGCACCTCGACGCCGCTGCGGGTCAACGACTTCTTCGCGTACTCCGAGAGCCCGCCGCCGAACGGGGGCAGCACCTCACCGGCGCCCTCCACCAGCGTGACCGAAATCTCTTGGTGGTAGTGCCTTTTCGCGAGTTCCTTCAGCTGACCCGCGACCTCGACACCGGTCGCGCCCGCGCCGACGACCACGAAGCTGAGCAGCCGTTCGCGAGTGGCCGGATCGGCGTCCTTCGCCTCGGCGAAGACGCGCTCGATCTGGGCGCGCAGCAGTTTCGCGTCATCGATGGTCTTGAGCGAGAACGTCTTGTCGGCGAAATCGTCGCGGCCGAAGTACGACTGGCTGGCGCCGGTGGCGGCGATCAGCGAACCGTAGCGGATGCGGCGCGGGCCCTCGGCGGTCTCGTAGGTCAGGATGGCGCGGTCCGCGTCGAGCGCGGTGACCTTGCCGAGCCGGACATCGGCCTCCTTGTGCCGCCGCAGCACCGCGGCGATGGGCGGGGCGATCTCCCCCGAGGCCAGCACACCCGTCGCAACCTGGTACAACAGCGGCTGGAAAAGGTGTTCAGGCGTGCTGGAAATCAGCACGTAGTTGATTCCCGACTTGGCCAACTGCTTGGCGGCGGCGAGACCGCCGAAGCCCGATCCGACGATGACCACTTCCGCGGTTTCGATTCCCGCGTCCACGTACTGCATGACATCCTCCTTCTCTCATTAGCAACCGTCATTTTGAACGCGGATGTTCCAGGGGATAAGGCGCATAATGTAGATGACTCTTATCTGGATCAGTAATGAATCGGAGGCGATGGTGGAACTTCGCCAGCTCACGTACTTCGTCGCGGTGTGTGAGGAGCTCAGCTTCAGCGGTGCGGCGACGAGGTGTTTTATCTCACAGTCGGCGATCAGCCATCAGATCTCCCGGCTGGAGCGCGATCTTGGTGTGCAGCTGTTCGAGCGCTCGACAAGATCGGTGGTACCCACCGACGCGACCACGCGGCTACTTCCCCTTGCGAAACAGATGCTCAGCCTGGAGTCCGCCATCCGCGCGGCCGTGCGCACCTCGGGTCCCCGGGTGCGGCTGGCCGCCAACATGTCCTTCGCGACCCGGTCGCTGTCGGCCATCGCGAGCACCCGCGCCGAGCACCCGGGCGCGGAGATCGAATTCGTGATCAAACCCTTCCGTCAGCGCATCGCCGCGGTGGCCGACGGCGACTGCGATCTCGCGCTCATCCGCGGCAGCGTCGACCAGCCCGGTCTCACGGTGCGCCAGCTCTGGGTCGAGGATCTGGTGATCGTCACCGCGCCGGGCCATCCGCTGTCCGCGGGCGACGGCGTGACGCTCGCCGACCTCAGCCGCTACCCGCTGCTGCTGCCGCCGGAACAGGAACAGGTGTTGCTGCACACCATCATTCGGCAGGCCTTCGCCGATCAGGCCAGCGGCCCGACCTACGGCCCGCCGATCCCGCCCGATCACACCGCGTCGATGGAATTGATCAACCGCCCCGACGCGTGGACGGTGCTCTACGCCGAGAGTTCGACCGAGGGCCTGGTGGCATTGCGGCTGGCCGACCACCGCTTGCGCATCCCGGTTTCGGCGGTGCTGCGCAGCGACATTCGCCGCTCACCGATTCTGGAAACACTACTTGCCGCACTCGAAAGACACTGAGAGCCAGCATATCTCGCGAAATAAACTGTCACACAAGCAAGCCCACCGAGACCGTCGCCGGGCTCGGTGGGCTTTGAAATCAAAAAGTATTGCTGGTCAAGCATTCTCGCGAGCGAAGCTGCGCCCGCCCAGCACCATCAGCAGCAACGCCACCGCGATGGTGAGCCCGGTACCCAGATACACCTCACTCGCCCCGAAGTCGCCGCGGAACAGCGCCCGCGCCGCGTCTACGGTGTGCGAGAACGGATTTGCCTTGCCGATGTCCCGCAGCCAAGTAGGTCCCACGTTGAGCGGCAACAGGATTCCGGACAGCAGCATCAGCGGCACCGAGAAGGAGTTCAGGATCGAGGCAAGGGTGTCCTCCGCACGCGCCCACAGCCCAAGGGCATACGAGGCCGATGCGAGCCCCGCACCCATGACCGAAATGAGCAGGATCGAGGCCACCAGCCCGAGTGGATCCGGCCGCACCCCGAACGCCGCCATCGCGAGTCCGACCAGCACCAACGCCTGCGTGAACAGCACCGTCATATCCTTCAACACCCGCCCGAACAACAGCGCACCCCGGCTCGCGGGCGTAACCCGCTGCCGCTCGACGACACCCGCGCGCAGTTCCCCCACGATCGCGAAGCCGACATAGATCGTAGAGAACAGCCCGGTCTGGATGACCAGCGCGGGCGTCAACAGCTGCCACGGATCGACGCCGGACCCGAGTCCGGGCGCTATCCCCTTCACCAGTGGACCGAACAACACCAGGTAGAGCAGCGGCTGGGAGAGCCCGATCAGCACCCATACCGGATTGCGCAGGTTCGACCGCAACTGCGACCAGAAGATCAGCCGGGTATCCCGTAGAAACGTCATGCCGCCCGCACCTCCTCGCGCAGCGAGCGCCCGGTGATGGTCAGGAAGACATCGTCGAGGCTCGGGCGTTTGACGGTGAGCGCGCCCGGCACCAGCCCGCGCTCGTCGAGCGCGCGCAGCAGCGGCACCACCGCGGCATCACCGCGATCGACCGTCAGATGCACCAAAGTCGTTCCGGCATGGTGCGATTCGGCGCTCTCGGCACATACCAGCGAGCGCACCTCGAGAACCTCACGCGCCACTGCCACCGCGAATTCCGCATGGGCGTCATCGATTTCGAGGCTCACCACATCACCGGAGATGCGCCTCTTGAGCTCGTCGGGCGTGCCCTCCGCGACGACGATGCCGTGGTCCATCACCAGCAGGCGATCACACAGGGCGTCGGCCTCGTCGAGGTAGTGCGTGGTGAGCACGATGGTGGTGCCACGCGCGCGCAATCGGCGGATGTGTTCCCAGAGATTGGCCCGGCTCTGCGGATCCAGGCCGGTGGTCGGTTCATCCAGGTAGATGAGCCGCGGACCGTGCACGAGACCGAGCGCGATATCGACCCGGCGGCGCTGCCCGCCGGACAGCTCACCACATTTACGGCCGCCGAGGCCCGCCAGATCGAGTGCGTCGATCAGTTCCGCGGCGTTGCGCTCGGCCTGCGCCTTGCTCAGCCCGAAAAGTCTTGCCTGCAAGATTAATTCGTCGATGACGCGGGCATCTTCGCCGGTCATACCGCCCTGTGCGACATAGCCGATCCTGGACCGCACGGTCCTCGGCTCGGTGCGCAGATCGGCGCCCGCGATGGTGGCCGCGCCCGCGGTCGGCCGGATCAGGGTGCTGATCATTCGCAACGTCGTGGTCTTACCCGCGCCGTTGGGTCCGAGCAGGCCGAGGATCTCGCCGTCCCGCACCGCGAAGTCGACGTCCTCGACCGCTTCGACAGGACCGGTCTTCGTCATGAAAGTTCGTGCCAGCCCGCGCACTTCGATCACCGAGGCGGCGGTGCGGTCACGAACGATATCAATCGTTTCCACACCGATTACGGTAGGAACGATCGACCTAATAGTCAAGCTTTACTATTCAGGTTTGATCACCCTGGTGGTTATACCTCCCGCTCTCGCGTCCGCGCCGTTCCGCCCGCGCGCTGCCGGGCTCGCGCCGTCCCGGACGCGGGTACACCCGCCGCGTCCACCGTCCCGATATTCCAGTGCGACCCGCTCCAAACATCGAGCTCACCGGATTCGATGCGCGCCAACGTCTTTCGCGACCAGTTCAGATCCGCCTCGATATGATCGGCGCTGAGCCGGACCGCGTCGGCGACGTGGTAGGGATCGCCCTCGGCCGGATTACCGGAACCCTCCAGGATTCGCTGCTCCTCGCGCCGCCACTGACTCAGCTCGGCCTCGAACTTCAGGATCCGCGCGCGCAACGCGGCCACCACCTCTTCGCGGGGCAGATGCGGCATCAGCGCGACCGAGGCGAGATATGGATTCTTCGGCCGCTCGGTCGACCACACCGCCTCGCGCACCATGTCACCGAACTGCCGTTCCCCTTCGGTGGTGATCCGGTACGTCGTCCGCTCGGGTCGCGCACCGTCCTGGCCGACGCCCTCGACCTCGATCAGCCCCTCCCGCTGCAGCGTGTTCAGCGCGCCGTACACCGAACCGGGTTTCACGTTCGCCCAGGTCTCCGCCTGCCAGGCCAGCAACTCGCGCCGCACGTCGTACCCGTGCACCGGCTGCAGAATCCGCACCACTGCGAGAACCAGCATCCGGGTAGTAGGAATAGCCATACTCGCAGGTTAACCCACCCGATACCGCCCAAATAAAACGAAAGGCTCGCCAAATCTGTTGCTACCGTACGCAACAACAGATTTGGCGAGCACATGGGTAACTCACCGGGAACCGGCCAACTGAGCCGCCCACTTTCGCTAGCCGGGTTGCCAACCCACCGCGCACCTGACAGGTCCGCCGAAATATCCGGAGAGGCGGACTAGCCTAGCCCTTGTGCGCCTTGACCGCCTCGGTCAACTGCGGGGCGACGTTGAACAGGTCGCCGACGATGCCGTAGTCCGCGATCTCGAAGATCGGGGCTTCCTCGTCCTTGTTGACCGCGACGATGGTCTTCGAGGTCTGCATACCGGCGCGGTGCTGGATGGCGCCGGAGATGCCGAGGGCGACGTACAGCTGCGGGGAGACCGTCTTACCGGTCTGGCCGACCTGGAACTGGCCCGGGTAGTAACCCGAATCCACCGCGGCGCGCGATGCGCCGACGGCCGCGCCGAGCGAATCGGCCAGCGCCTCGACCACCGAGAAGTTGTCGGCGGAACCGACGCCGCGGCCACCGGAGACGACGATGCTCGCCTCGGTGAGCTCCGGGCGGTCACCGGCGACGACCGGCTCACGGGAGACGACCTTGACGACGCCGTCTTCCTGCGCGGGCACCTCGACGGCGACCTTCTCACCGGCGCCCGCCTGCGGCGCGGCCTCGATCGCGCCGGGACGCACCGAGATCACCGGCACATCGCCGGTGGCCTTGGCGTCGACGGTGAACGCGCCACCGAAGATGGAGTGCACGACCGAACCGTCGGACTTCACGTCGATGACGTCGACGAGCAGGCCGGAGCCGATGCGCGCGGCGAGGCGGCCCGACACCTCCTTGCCCTCGGCGGTGGCGGCGACCAGCACGGCGGCTGGGGACGCGGATTCGACCAGTCCGGCGAGCACGTCGACCTTCGGGGTCACCAGGTAGTTGTCCACATCGTCGGATTCGGCGACGTAGATCTTCGCGGCGCCGGCGGCGGCCAGCGCGTCGGCCAGTTTGTCGCCGGTGCCCGCGGCGCCGAGCACGACGGCGGCGGGCTCGCCCAGGGCGCGCGCGGCGGTGAGCAGTTCGGTGGTGACCTTCTTGACGGCACCGTCGGCATGCTCGATGAGCACAAGTACTTCAGCCATTAGTTCTCTCCTAAGAAGTCTCGACCGGGCCGGATCAGATGATCTTCTGGGCGATCAGGTACTGGGCGATCTTGTTGCCGCCGTCGCCCTCGTCCGCGACCTTCTCACCGGCGCTGCGCGGCGGCTTCGGGGTGGCGGCCGTGACGGTGCTGCCCGCGTTCGCGACGCCGACGGTCGACGGGTCGATGCCCAGGTCGGCCAGCGTGAAGGTCTGCACTTCCTTCTTCTTCGCGGCCATGATGCCCTTGAAGGACGGGAAGCGCGGCTCGTTGATCTTCTCGGTCACCGAGACGATGGCGGGCAGCGTGGCCTCCAGCTTGAACACGCCCTCGTCGGTCTCGCGCTCGCCGGTGATCTTGTTGCCGTCCACGGTCAGCTTGCGCAGGTGGGTCAGCTGCGGGATGCCCAGGTATTCGGCGATGATCGCGGGAACGGCGCCCGCGCGGCCGTCGGTGGCCTCGTTACCGGCGATGACCAGCTCGACGCCCTCGACCTGACCCAGCGCGCCCGCCAGCACCCACGCGGTCTGCACGGCGTCGGAGCCGTGGATGGCCGGATCGTTGATGTGGATGGCCTTGTCGGCGCCCATGGACAGCGCCTTGCGGATGGCCTCGGTGGCGCGGTCCGGACCGGCGGCCAGCACGGTGACCTCACCGCCCTGCGCCTCCTTGATCAGCAGCGCCTCTTCGACGGCGCGCTCGTTGATCTCGTCGAGCACGGCGTCGGCGGCTTCGCGGTCGAGGGTGAAGTCGCCGTCGGTCAGCTTGCGCTCGGACCAGGTGTCGGGAACCTGCTTGATGAGTACGACGATGTTCGGCATTGGTCTTCGTCGACCTCCTGTTCTAGGTGGCACAGCGTTTGGTGGCGGTCGCACGAGCAGGGCCGTACGTCCATGTGAGTAGCTCGCTGCGTGACACTACCCTACGTTAAGTTACCCATGGGTAACTTACTGGCCGCACCATCGGAACAGGCAACCGGGCGATCGGGTTCGCCGGATCGGCCAGTAACGTCTGATGGATGAGTGAGGCTGTGATCCCTGCCGCGGCGGCCGAGTCCGGTGCCACCGAACCGCTGCCGCTGACCGGCGAGCGCACCGTCCCGGGCATAGCCGAGGAAAATTACTGGTTCCGCAGACATGAGATCGCCTATGCCCGGCTGCTCGAGCGCTGCGCCGGAAAAGTGGTGCTGGAGGCGGGATCCGGCGAGGGCTACGGCGCGGACATGATCGCCGACGTCGCCGCCAAGGTCATCGGCCTCGACTACGACGCGAGCGCGGTCGCGCACGTACGCGCCAGATATCCGCGCGTCGACATGCGCCACGGCAACCTCGCCGAACTGCCGCTCGACGACGCATCCGTCGATGTCGTGGTGAATTTCCAAGTGATCGAACATCTTTGGGATCAGGGCCAGTTCCTCCTGGAATGCCTGCGGGTGCTGCGGCCGGGCGGCGAACTCCTGATCAGCACGCCCAACCGGATCACGTTCTCCCCGGGCCGGGATACCCCGCTCAACCCCTTCCACACCCGCGAACTGAACGCCGCCGAACTCACCGAACTGCTCGTCACGGCCGGATTCACGGTCCGGTTGATGACCGGCGTGCACCACGGACCGAAGCTGAAAGCGTTGGACGCCAAGCACGGTGGCTCGTTCATCGACGCGCAGATCCAGCGCGCGCTGGCCGGCGAACCGTGGCCCGCCGAGCTGACCGCCGATGTCGCCGCCGTCACCATCGACGATTTCGAACTCGTCCCCGAAGACATCGACGCCAGCCTCGATCTGGTTGCCATAGCGGTGAAGCCTTGAGCGACAACGTTCCAGGACAGTTCACCCTCGTACTGCACTCCCACCTGCCGTGGCTCGCGCACCACGGCCGGTGGCCGGTCGGCGAGGAGTGGCTGTACCAATCATGGGCCGCCTCTTACCTTCCCGTCGTAGAGGTGCTGAGAACCCTTGCCGCCGAAGGACGTTCACACCTACTGAGCCTCGGGATCACGCCGGTGCTCGCGGCACAGCTGGACGATCCACACTGCCTCGCCGGCATGCACCACTGGCTCGGCAACTGGCAGCTGCGCGCCGACGAGGCGGCGATGAGCGGTAACGTCGCGCTCGGCGGACACGAACATCGTTTGGCCGCAAAGGCTTTGGCTGATTTCGAGCTACGCTGGCGGCACGGCGCCGCACCGGTCTGGCGGGAGCTCATCGATGCCGAGGCGATCGAATTGCTCGGCGGCCCACTGGCACATCCGTTCCAGCCACTGCTCGATCCCCGGCTGCGTGAGTTCGAATTGCGCGAGGGCCTCGCCGACGCCCGCGCCCGCTGGGGTCACACACCCACCGGCATCTGGGCGCCGGAATGCGGCTTCACCCCCGGAATGGAGTTCGGTTACGCCGCCGCCGGTGTGACCCATTTCATGGTCGACGGGCCCGCGCTGCGCGGTGACACCACCGTCGGACGGCCGGTTCGCGACTCCGATGTGGTGGCCTTCGGCCGCGATCTTCAGGTGAGCTACCGGGTCTGGTCGCCGAAGTCCGGCTACCCCGGGCACGGGGCCTACCGTGATTTCCATCACTACGATCACGCGACGGGGCTCAAGCCGTCCCGCGTCACCGGCAAAACCGTCGCCGGACCGGACAAGGCGCCATACGATCCCGAGCTCGCGGCCGCCGCGGTGCTGCGCGATGTCGACGACTTCGTGCAAACCGTCCGCGAACGGTTGATCAGCGAGTCGGCGCGCATCGGCAGACCCGCGCTGGTGGTCGCCGCCTTCGACACCGAACTCTTCGGGCACTGGTGGCACGAGGGGCCGCAGTGGCTCGCGCGGGTGTTGCGGGCGCTGCCGGAGGCCGGGATCACCGTCGGCACGCTGGCCGATGCCAGAGCGCGCGGATTCGTCGGTACCCCGGTCGAATTGGCCGATTCCTCGTGGGGGTCCGGCAAGGACTGGCGGGTCTGGGCCGGGGATCAGGTGCACGATCTGGTCGAACTCAATGCCGATATCGTCCGGCTCACGCTGGACACCGTCGACAAGATGCGCGCCGCCGAGAACTCCGGCCCGGCACTGCGCGATCCGGTCGCCGATCAGTTGCTGCGCGAGGCCATCCTGACCGTCTCCAGCGACTGGGCGTTCATGGTCAGCAAGGATTCCGCCGCCGGATACGCCCGCGATCGCGCGCACCGGCACGCGCACGCCGTCCGCGAGCTCGCGGCCGCCGTCGGCGCGGGCCAACTCGCGAAAGCACGGCAGTTGACGGCAGGATGGAACGCGGCCGACGGACTCTTTCCCGGTTTGGACGCGCGCCGCCTCGGCGCAACGGCCACCGAACACCCGGCAACGGCCGCCGCGGATCAGGCCGGTGCCGCAGAAGGATATGCATGAAAATCTTGATGGTGTCGTGGGAGTACCCGCCGGTCGTCGTCGGCGGGCTGGGCCGGCACGTGCATCACCTCGCGGTCGAGCTGGCCGCGGCGGGTAACGAGGTGGTCGTGCTCTCGCGCCGGCCCACCGGCACCGACGCCGCGACCCATCCCACCCACTCCTTCATCGCCGAGGGTGTGCTGGTGGTCGCGGTCGCCGAGGATCCGCCGTGCTTCGACTTCGGCGAGGACATGCTCGCCTGGACCCTCGCCATGGGGCACGCCATGGTGCGCGCGGGCGTCGGGCTCGGCAAACCCGGCATCGGCGACGGCTGGACACCCGATGTGGTGCACGCGCACGACTGGTTGGTCGCGCATCCGGCGATCGCGCTGGCCGAGTACTACGACGTGCCGCTGGTGTCGACCATCCACGCCACCGAGGCGGGCAGGCACAGCGGCTGGGTGGCAGGCAAGGTCAACCGGCAGGTCCATTCGGTCGAGTGGTGGCTGGCGAACGAATCCGACGCGCTCATCACCTGCTCGACCTCCATGCAGGACGAGGTGGAGCGGCTGTACGGGGCCGAGCGCGTCCCGATGACGGTGATCCGCAACGGAATCGACGTCGGCGCCTGGACCTTCCGGCCGCGCGCGCCGCGCACCGGGCCGCCGCGGCTGCTCTACGTCGGCAGGCTCGAATACGAGAAGGGCGTGCAGGACGCGATCGCCGCGCTGCCGCGCATCCGTCGCGCCCATCCCGGCACCACGCTCACCGTCGCCGGTGTCGGCACCCAGTTCGAATGGCTGCGCGAGCGGGCCCGGGTGCACCGGGTGGCCAGGGCCGTGAACTTCGTCGGACAGCTCGGCCACGCGGAACTGCTCGGCTGGCTGCACGGCGCCGACGCCATCGTATTGCCCAGCCGCTACGAACCTTTCGGCATCGTCGCACTGGAGGCGGCCGCCGCGGGCACCCCGCTCGTCACCTCCACCGCGGGCGGTCTCGGCGAGGCGGTCATCGACGGCGTCACCGGCGCCTCCTTCGCCCCGGCCGATGTCGACGGTCTCGTCGACGCGGTCCGCGCCACCCTCGACGATCCGGCCGCCACCCAGGACCGCGCATACGCCGCCCGCGAACGCCTCACCGCCGACTTCGCCTGGGACGTCGTCGCCGCCGAAACCACCCAGGTCTACACCGCCGCCAAACGCCGCGTCCGCAACCCCCTCCCCCGCCCCACGATCATCGAACGCCCCCTCCCCGAACGAGACCCCAAGTAACTCTGCGATACCGGCGTGCTGCTTGCCGCGGGCAACGCCAAGGACCGGCATCACGATCCTGGGATCGCGAACGTATATCACCGGCGCTTCCGGGTTGTCCGACCTCGGCATATTGCGGGGTTTCGGTTGCTTCCGGAGTAGGTGATATGCCGCCGAAAAGTGCTCTGTCCACATGCGTGGAGTTATCCACAGGGTGGGGTTTTTCGGAGGGGGTTGGGGTTTGGGGGCGGGCATTATGTGGGCATGGGGATGGGACCGATCGACGAGCGGGATATTTCGGCCAGCGGGGCGGTGCCGCAGGTGCTGCCGCGGGCGGGGTGGGTGCGGGTGCGGAGCGGGTGTTGGGTGCCACCGGAGAGTCGGGTGGTGGTGGATCCCGTTGCGCGGCACCGGATTCTGCTCGAGGCATCGATACGGCGGATGTCGGCGGAAGGGGCGGTGAGTCATCAGTCGGCGGCCGTACTGCGCGGATTGCCGGTGTGGGGGTATTCGCTGGACCGGGTGCATGTGACGCGGCGGCATATCAGGGAAGGGCAGCGCGGGCGGTACGTGCGGGTGCACTGCGCGCCGTACCGCGATGACGAAACGGACGAAATCGATGGTATGCGAACGCTTTCGGCCCAACGGACCGTCGTCGATCTGGCCCGCTGCGGTCCGCCGCACGCCGTCGTCGCTACGGGAGACGCTGCGGCACAACGATTTTCGGTGACCCGCCGGGAGCTGCGCGCCGCACTCGGCTACGCGGTGGGCAGACAGGGCTACCACACCGCGCTGCGCGTGCTCGACCTGATCGACGGGCGCAGCGAAAGCGTCGGCGAGTCACGCAGCCGGATGATCATGGCGGACGCTCGACTGCCGGAACCGGAACTGCAGACCATCGTCCTCGACGAAACCGGCCGCAGCATCGGTCGAGTCGACTTCTGCTTCCCCGATTTCGGGGTGATCGGCGAATTCGACGGCGGCTTCGAATACGGCTGCACGATGACACCGGACGCCGACCCAAGCGCGGTGATCCAGCGCGAGAAGCGGCGCGAGGCGCAGCTGCGCGACCTCGGCTGGCAGGTCGTCCGCTGGACCTGGCTCGACCTGGACAAGCCGGATCTGCTGACCGCTCGCTTACGCCGCGCCCTCACCGCGGGCACGAATCCCGCGGGCGCGATCCTGCGCGCACCGCGCCCGGACTAACCGGCGCACCCGATGTCGTGGCTCGAAAGCCCCACGCCGTGGCTCGAAAGCCCGATGCCGCAACTCGAAAGCCCACGTCGCGACTCGCAACCTCAGCGCCGCGACTCCCAACCTCAATGCCCCGGCTCACAACCTCAATGCCCCGGCTCACAACCTCAATGCCCCGGCTCACAACCTCAATGCCCCGGCTCGAAAGCCCATGCCGCGGCTCGGAACTCAGTGCCGCGACTCGGAACTCACTGCCGTGGCACGGAACTCAGTGCTGCGGTTTGAAGACGAACACCTCACCGATCCGGGTGGCGATGACTATCTCGCCCTCCGCGCCGATCGACGTGCCGGTGGTGCTGCCCTGTGCGCCGGGGAGCACCTCGGAGTCGATGGTGGTTCCGGATTTGGTGTCGAAGGTGGTCAGATTCAGTCCGTCGCCAATGGCGGCCACCGTGTACCCGGTATTGCCCGCCGTCTGCACCGGGGTGCCGCGCAGGGCGAGATCCTTACGCTCCCAGACGGTTTCGGCGTGGTCGCCCTTATCGCGCATGGCGAAGAGGTAGCCGTCGTCGCCGGAGGGGATGATCAGCCCGTTGTCGGAGACCGAAATCCCGCCGCGCGGGGTGAATTCCAGCTGCTGCGCCCAGCGGGTCTGCCCGTTGGCAGTGTCGACGGCGATGAGCCGGTTGCTGTTGTCGCCGACGTAGATCGTCGCGCCGTCGGCGGACAGCGCCGGTGCGGTCGCGCTGCCATTGGTCAACATGTCGGCGGTCCACTGCTGCTCCACCCTGCCGTTTCCGTAGCGCAACGCCACCAGCTCGGCGGTGGGTTTGCCGGGACGCCACAGCGTCACATAGAACCGGCCAGTCTTCGGATCGATCGCGGAGGTGTTGGCGACGGGGCACTGCGGCCCGCCGGTGCGGCAGTCGTCGAGGCCCTGGCTCGCGGCCGGGCGGGTCAGGTCCGGGTAGGCCAGCGGATCCGGATCGCCGAGCAGTTGCAGCGTCGGCGTGACCCGGTCACCGGTCTGCCTGCTCAGTACGTCGATCTGACCGGTCTGGGTGATCGAGACGACATTGCTGTCGGGGGTGAACTGCGCCGAAATCGGTACGCCCGCAACGGGTGTGCGCCACCGCGGCTGCCCGAGGTAGTTGAAGGAGTTCATCGCGCCGTCGTCACCGACGTACACGTTGTCGACGGCGTCGGCCAGGGTCGGCGCCCAGATCGCGCCGGGACCGAGCAGACTGCAGAACCGTTTACGGCCGGTGAGCATTTGGAAGGAGAAGAGCATGCAGTTCGACGTATCGGTGGTGACGAACATCTGCCCGTCCGGCCCGATGCTCACCGGCTGGGCGATGGGACCGCCGACCGGACGGGTCCAGCTGAGCGCCACCTTGCGCGATCCGGTGACCGGACTCGTCCCGCTGTTGCGACCGTCGTGATGGGCGGCGGGCCAACCGTTTCCGGGGCCCGCGGTGATGTCGTCGATGGTGGTGCTGCCGCAACCGGATAGCGCGAACACCCCGGCGGCGGCCAGTGAAAGTGCCGCCCGCACCCGGGACGGTCGCCACACGGGACTAGCCAGTACGCCGCTTCCCACCCGTCTGCTCTCCCTGTCGTCGTTGGCCATGTGCGACGCCGCGGGGCCGACAATCGGCCGCGTCGCGCACTCTGTCATGGTTCGCCGAGACCAAAGCGCGGCGAACCAACGGAGGTCGGCTCCCGATCCGGGTATCCGCGTTGGCGGGTTCGCCGCGAGTCACTGTACGGGAGCGGGCGCGGTGCGGGCGTGCGAGTCCCAGGTGTCGCGCCACGCAAGCTGTGCCGTCAACTCCCCGAGCGCCGCACGCAGGACTTCGGCCCGACGCGGCCCAGGGCACGTCCTCGAAGTCCGGCCGGATCCAGCTCGTCGCATGGCAAGGCGAGCAGGAGCCGATACCGGAGTTATATCGGCGGCGACGACAACGCAGCGAGCCGAACCGCGGAGACGCCGGATGGACTTCGAGGACGCGCCCGAGGGAGGGCCGCGCCGACCGCGCCTATTACCCTCTATTGAGGTCGCGGCGGAGATGGGCGCGACGGAAGACCACGACAGGAGAACCGTTCGTGACGAGCATGTGGGGCGCACCGTTGCGCGCGCGGTGGCGGGGCTCGCGCCGCCGGGATCCGCAGCAGGCGCGATTTCTGACCTTGGCGTCGCTGCGCTGGGTGCTCGCCAACCGCGCGTACACGCCCTGGTACCTGGTGCGCTACTACCGGCTGTTCAAATTCAAGGCGGCCAACCCGCACATCGTCTTGCGCGGCATGGTTTTCCTCGGCCGCCGGGTGGAGATCCACGCGACGCCCGAACTGGGCCGGATGGAGATCGGCCGCTGGGTGCACATCGGCGACGGCAACGCCATCCGCTGCCACGAGGGTTCGCTGCGCATCGGCGACAAGGTGGTGTTCGGCAAGGACAATGTCGTCAACACCTACCTCGATATCGAGATCGGCGAGTCCACGCTGGTCGCGGACTGGTGCTACATCTGCGATTTCGACCACAAGATGGATGACATCACCATGCCGATCAAGGATCAGGGCATCGTGAAGAGCCCGGTCCGGATCGGCCCCGACACCTGGATCGCCGCCAAGGTGACGGTGCTGCGCGATACCAGGGTCGGCCGCGGCTGCGTGCTCGGCGCGCACGCGGTGGTGAAGGGTGAGATCCCGGACTTCAGCATCGCGGTCGGCGCACCGGCCAAGGTGGTGAAGAATCGCAAGGCGGCCTGGGAGGCGGGCGCCGAAGAACGGGCGAAATACCTTGCGGCGCTTGCGGATATCGAACGCAAGAAAAACGGCACGACGAAGACCGCTTAGATGAACCGATACGCCGCCCTGCTGCGCGGGATCATGCCGTCGAACCCGAATATGGCCAATGCCAAACTGCGGGGCGTATTCGAGGGTCTCGGATTCGAGAACGTCGCCTCGCTGTTGGCGAGCGGGAACATAGTTTTCCGCGCGAAGGATACGAAGGTGCCCGAACTGGAGGCGCGAATCCAGCGGGCGCTCAATAAGGAACTCGGCATCGCGGGCGGCACGATCATCCGCGAATACGAGGAGCTGCGAGCGCTACTGGCCACCGACCCCTTTCCGGGCCTTACCCACCAGCGCGGCACCTACCTCATCGCGACATTCTTCAAGTCCGCCGAAATCCCCACCGAAATACCGGATTTCGACGACCCCGCGGCCCGTGTCGTCGCCGTCGACCCGAGGGCCCGCGCCATCATGGCGGTGATCGACAACAGCACACCGCGCACACCCGATTTCATGGCCTGGCTGGAGAAGCAGTACGGCAAGGAGATCACCACCCGCACCTGGCTAACCGTCCAGAAGATCGTCAAGAAGCTGGAGAGCTAGCCGCCACCGCCGTGCACAGAAATGCCGTGGGGGCGCGGCCGATTCTGGTGAGAATCAGCGTATAGGGTTGTGCGCCTTCGGGTTTCAGTCTGCGACGCAGCTGGTCGGGATCGATATCGACGCCGCGGGCCAGGATTTCGAGTTGACCGCAGTCGCGCCGGCGCAGTTCCGCGCGCAGGGTCTTCTCGCGCACGTCGAGGCGGTCGATGACGCGGAAGCCGCGCATGCCCGCGGGCACGCTGTCACCGGTCAGGTAGGCGATGCGCGGATCGAGTTGCCACAGGCCGTATTTCGCGGCGTAGTGGCGGACGAGACCGGCGCGCACGACGGCGCCGTCCGGGTCGATGATCCACTCGCCGGGCGCCTGTTCGGGAATATCGTCCGGATCGGCGTCGGTGAACGTCTCCATGACGCCGCCGGACCGTAATACGGTGGCGCGCCGGGTGATCGATGATTCGGCGAATCCGGGCGACCACAGGCACGCCTCCCGGACGGCCCCGTCGAGCGACACCACCTCGACCTCCCCCGCCCAGTCGAGCGCGCCGAAATCCAAACCGGGAGCGCATTTCACGGCCAGATCGCGCCCCGGATAGGCGGCGAGCAGATCCGGCAGCGGCGGCTGCAGTTTGGCCGGATCGTGGGTGCGCCTGCCGTCGGCGCGACGCGCCGGATCCGCGACGACCACGGTGCCGCGACTCACCGGAATCAACGCATCGGCCTTGGCCAGCAACACATTCCGGGCCGCACCCAGATTGTGCGCCGCCATCGCCAGCCGCACCGGATCCAGATCGCTGCCGAGCACCGCCGGGCATACCCGAAGCAGCTCGGCGAGTTCCGCGCCGATCGAGCAGGTGACGTCGTGTACCGCGCGACCGGCGAGGCGGGCGGCCCGGTGCCGGGCCACCGCTGTCGGCGTCGCCTGCTGCAGCGCGTCGTCGGTGAACAGCCAGCCGCGGGCGTCCGCCAGTTTGGCGGCGGCGCGGCGGCGCAGGCGCACCGTCTCCACCAGCGCCGGGGCGTGCGCACCGTGCGCGCGGCGCACCCGTTCGAGATCGCGCAGATGCGTCGCGGGAGTCAGCTCCAGCTCGTCCACCTCGGCCAGCGCGCCCGCCGCACCGGCGAGGTAGGTGACATCGGCGCGGCTGAAGCCGTACCCCACCTACTTGTCGGCCGAGCCCGGCTTCACGCCGGTGATCATCGCGTTGTAGAAGAACTGACGCGGCACGATGCGGCGCATCACGTTCTCGTCCACCCAGCTCAGGCCCAGCCAGGCCCGGTACATCGCCATCCGGTACTGCCAGGTGAGCTTCTCCGCGGGCACCGCGGCCTCGAAGGTGCGCACCGGCCAGCCCCACAATGCCGCCGCGAACTCCTCGGTGGTCGCCTTCACCTCGACGGCGCCCGCCGAACGAGCCATCGCCTCCAGGTCGCGCGGGTCGAAGGTGTGCAGGTCGACGACCGCCTCCAGCGCCGCGGCGCGCGAGGACTCGTCGAGCTCCTCCTGCGGCCGCCGCCAGCCGGACAGGAACGGCAGCTTGGTCACCTGGGTGGTGGCCTTCCAGGTGATGCGACCGAGCCAGCGGGCGTAGAAATTGCCGACGGTGGTCGGCTCACCCGCGAAGACGAAACGCCCGCCGGGCTTGAGCACCCGTAGGCATTCCTTCAGCGCCAGTTCGACATCCGGGATGTGGTGCAGCACCGCGTGGCCGACCACCAGATCGAAGGTGTCGTCCTCGTACGGGATGGTCTCAGCGTCGGCGACCCGGCCGTCCACGTCGAGGCCCAGGTGCTCCGCGTTGCGCAGCGCCACCTTCACCATGCCCGGCGACAGGTCGGTGACCGAACCGCGCCGCGCCACCCCGGCCTGCATCAGGTTCAGCAGGAAGAAGCCGGTGCCACAACCCAGTTCGAGCGCGCGCTCGTACGGCAGCGGCGCCGGGCCGACCGCGGCGTCGAAGCGGCCGCGGGCGTACTCGATGCAGCGCTCGTCGTAGGAGATCGACCACTTGTCGTCGTAGGTCTCGGCCTCCCAGTCGTGATAGAGCACCTGGGCGAGCTTCGTATCCTTCAGCGCAGCTTCGACCTCGGCCTCGGTGGCGTGCGGGTTTGGCGCGGGGTCGTCGGGGTGAACCGTCATGGGAGCGAAGCCTACCGAAACAAGTTCATCGCCCGACGAACGCCGCCGAGTTGGGCCCATCGGCCACATACGAGCGCGTGCCGACCGTCCGGTCCTCGGTGTGGAACAGCTCGGCCCATTCGGTGCGCGCGCGATCCAGACCGTGCGGGCCCGCCTCGAATACCGCCTTGGCGGCGGCCAGCGCGCGGGACGGCCCATCGACGAATTGGCGGGCCCAGGCCAGGGCGGCCGTGTAGACATCATCCGGCGGCACCACCTCGTCGACCAGCCCGAGCGCCGACGCCTCGTCGGGTTCGACGAACCGCCCCGTGTACACCAGATCCTTGGCCGCCGACGGCCCGATCAGCAGGGTCAGCCGCCGAATGCCCGCCAGCGGGATGAGGCCCGCCTTGATCTGCGGCAGGCCGAGTTTGACGTTGTCGCCGATGATGCGGCGGTCCGCGCCGAGCGCGAGTTCGAGCCCGCCGCCGAGGCAGTAGCCGCTGATCGCCGCAACCGTCGGCTGCGGCAGCCCGGCCAGACAGCCCAGTGCGCGCTGCAGGTCGGCGGCCATGGCGCAGGCCCGGTCCGCATCGAGTTCGGCCAGCTCCGCGAAATCGTCACCGGCCGAGAAGACGCGCTCGTCGCCGTATACGACCACCGCGGCCACCCGCGGATCCGTCGCGAGCGCAGCCGCGGCGGCCGCCACCTCACGCACCACCTGCGTGGTGAGCAGGTTCATCGGCGGGCGGGCGATCCGGAGCACGGCGACGCCGCGCGCCTCGCCCTCCGGCAGCTCAACGGTCACGAATTCGGCCATGGGACGCAACGCTACCGCCCGGTCCCGGCTGCCCGGTATGCCGCTCTGTGTCAGCGCGCGGACCCCTTGAGCCGCTTCACGTCCGGCAGGTCCGCGAAGTACCGCTCGTCATTCGGGAACCGGAGCCGCTGCTGCCCATTGGCGCCGACGAGTTCCGGCATGATCGGGGCGATCTCCCGTTCCGCCGCGAGAATGTCCGCGGTAGAAGCGAATTCGCTCAGCGCGACCAGCGCCGACCAGGTGGGCGGCAGCAGGATGTCGTTACCTGCCCGCCACTGTGCCAGCGCCTCGGCCGGGGTGCGCCAATGGACATCGGCGGCCTCGGTGGTCGCGCCGTCCGCCTGCTGTCCTTCGGGCAGCACCGCGACGAAGAACCGGGTGTCGTAGCGGCGCGGCTCCACCACCGGGGTGATCCAATTCGCCCACGGCCGAAGCAGATCCGCGCGCAACACCAGCCGCTGTTCGGCGAGGAAACCGGCCAGCGAGAGTTCCCGGCGCTCCAAATGTCCTCTGGCGTCCCGGAATCCGGCGGTTTCGGAGACGACGGTATCGGCGGTCGGCCCGGCCAGCAGCACCCCGCATTCCTCGAACGTCTCCCGCACCGCCGCGCACACCAGCGCCTTGGCGCGCGGTTCCGATGTCCCGAAATGCCGTGCCCACCAAGCGGGTTCGGGTCCGGCCCAGGCGATATCGGCGGTGCCGTCGGTGGGATCGACGCCCCCGCCCGGAAATACCGTCATACCCGCGGCGAAGGCCATGGCGCCGACCCGGCGCTGCAGGAAGACCTCGGGGCCGTGCGCGCCGTCGCGCACCAGCATCACCGTTGACGCGTCCTTGGGCGCCGCTGTCGTCTCACTCACCTCAGCACCATAACGAGCAACGGCTATACGCCGTCAAGTGACCGGCCATTCCGCCGGCGAAGATCAGGAACGATGCCGCCCGGCCCGCGCCGCCCGCCGCGCGAAGTACCGGCCGTCCACCTTGTCCAACGCGATCGATTGTCGGAAGGCATCGCTGAGGTTCTCCGAGGTGAGCACATCGGTGAGCAGCCCCTGCGCCACCACCTCACCCTCGTTGAGCAGCAGGCCGTGGGTGAATCCCGGCGGAATCTCCTCGACGTGATGGGTCACCAGCACGATCGCCGGCGAATCCGGATCGGCGGCCAGATCGCCGAGCCGCTCGACCAGCTCCTCGCGACCGCCGAGATCCAGTCCGGCCGCGGGCTCGTCGAGCAGCAGCAGTTCCGGATCGGTCATCAACGCGCGGGCGATGAGCACCCGCTTGCGCTCACCCTCGGACAGGGTGCCGTAGGTGCGGTCGTGCAGATGTTCGGCGCCTAGGCTTTCCAACATGTCGATGGCGCGTTCGGTATCCATCTCGTCGTAGCGCTCCCGCCACCGCCCGAGCACCGCGTAACCCGCCGACACCACCAGATCGGCCACCTTCTCGTCCACCGGCACCCGGCTGGCCACCGCGGCCGAGGACAATCCGATGCGCGGGCGTAGCTCGCTGATGTCGACCTTGCCGATGCGTTCCCCGAGCAGATGGGCGGCGCCCGAGGTCGGATGCAGTTCGGCGGCGGCCATCCGCAGCAGCGTGGTCTTGCCAGCGCCGTTGGGGCCGAGCACCACCCAGCGTTCGTCCAGTTCGACTTGCCAGGTGACCGGACCGACCAGGGTGTGCCCCGAGCGTCGGACGGTTACGTCGGTGAAATCGATGAGCAGATCGGGATCGGGTTGCGACACGCGCTCCATCTTCGCCCACCGCACAAACACATTCGCAACACGGGCGGCGCGCTGCCGCCGTGTCGCCGATCCTCGGTCATGCAGTCTCCGAATAACCGCTTGCCAGCGCATACCTCGAGAAGGGAGACGGCAATGCAGTACCGTCCAGGACCCGACGACGAAGAACCGGCCGAGAACGACGAACCCGGTTACTCGGACGACGCGGACGACGAACCCGCCGCCGCCCAACCGGACACCTATGTCGAGTACGACTACGAATGATCCGACGCGGGACCGTCAGCGTATCGAGCGGTGACGGTCCCGCAACTGATTGTCATACGGTAATTCGGAACCATCCGGCTCCTTGGTCCGGAACAGGCGCGCGACGACGAGTGCGATCGGAACCGACAGCAGCGCCCAAACGGCGAGGACCACCAGCAACGTTGTCACGATTGTCCGTCCCTTCGATCGAGCAGGTCACCCACCGACTCCCCTGCGGCCGCCGGCGAACGATCTCGAACCCGCCTGCCACTGTCATACCCGTATCCAACCCGGCGGACACGTGGTTCTCGACCAGCGACCCGTTCCATCCCCCATTACACCTCACCAGTCCGCGGCCGGTACCGCGATGACCGTCATCGAACCGGGCGCCACCTCGGTGAAACCCGCGTCCCGGACCGCGACCGCCGCGCCCTCGCGCACCAGACCGGTCAGCTCTCGCCACCGCGCGGCATCGGCTTCCCTTACCGCGCAATGGAATTCGAGCTCGGCCCAGCGGCAGACCGGATCCAGTTCGAGCGCGCCCGCCAGCAGCATACTCGCGTGGCCGACCTGCGCCGCGGCCTTGCCCAGCGTCATCCCGAGCGCCGAATTCACCCACAGCACAGGAAGTTTCGTAGTCGGTGGCCCCGGGTCGTCGTGTTCGAGATCGGTGCCGCCGATCTGCAACCGCCGGATCCGCTGATCCACCTCGCTCACCGCGCACGGCACCAGCGCCCGCGCCTGCGCGCCGTCCACCTCGACGGTCACCCCGTCCACCTCGCCCGCGGCCAGCCACTGCGCGCCGCGCGCCCGCCGCGCCACCTTACGGATCCGGGACCGCTTCCAGGCCAGATACCGGGACTCCCATTCCCCGCCCGGACCGACCCGCTCGTCCAGGCACAGCGCGACCGTCGCGGTCGCCGCCGCGGCCAGCAGCGCGCTGCGCGGCGGCGGGTCGGCCTTGGGCAGGTGCAGCACCAACTGCATGGCCTGCACCATGGCCGGGTCGGCCGGATCGCCCGCGCCGCCGTAGCCGAGCGCCAGCTCCGCGTGCCGGACGCGAAAGCTGTTGGCGCCGTTGGCTGTATCTCCATCCCGGAGCCCGGCCGTGCATTCCGGGATCGTCGACATCACTCCACCTTGATCGTCAGCGTGAACTTCTGTGCCGGTTCCATACCCTGCTCCCACGGCCGGGTGTAGTCCAGGGTGAGGTTGGTGACGCCCGCCGCGTTGGCGACGAATTTCCAGATCGAGTGCCCGCCCGAACCGGGGGCCGCGGGCACATTGGGGTCGGGTTTGTAATCCGGTTCCCCCTCCTGGCGGACCACGTTCTGATCGAGTTGGCCGATCCGCCACGAATATCCGGTCCCGGGGGTCGCAGGCAGCGTCACCGTCAGCTGCTGGCCCGGTTTCAGCTGCCGCTCTTGACCGTTGTCCTTTTCGGTTACCGCGGCACCCGGTTGATCGACCGGCTTGGCCGAGCTGGTGTCGGCCTTGCCGCTGTTGCTACTGCATGCCACCAGCGCCAAACCCATCAGGAGCACCACAAGAGATGTACGCACGGATCCTCCGATCGCCGAGTGATCATGATCAACATCCGTGAGCCTACCGAGGCGGACGCGGCACACCGGCCATCTCGGCCCGCTCAGCGATATGCCGTCGCATCCAACGATAGGACGACCGGACCTCCCCAGTTGTGTCTCCCCAGTTGATTTCCCGGCCTCAGCCCAGCGGAACCCGCCGCAGCAAACCGTCCCGCGCGTCGGCCGCCTCCACCTCTTCGCGGGTGACGCCGAGGATGAACAGCACCGCGTCCAGGAACGGATGCGACAGCGCCGCATCGGCCACCTGCCGCAGCGCGGGCTTGGCATTGAACGCGATACCGAGCCCGGCCGCGTTCAACATGTCGATATCGTTCGCGCCGTCGCCGACCGCGACGGTCTGCTCCATCGGCACCCCGGCGTCGGCGGCGAACTGCCGCAGCGCGGTCGCCTTGAAGGCCCGGTCGACGATCTCGCCGGTGACCTTGCCGGTGAGCTTGCCGTCCTCGATCTCCAACATATTCGCCTGCACGAAATCCAATTCCAGCTCGTGCGCGAGCGGTTCGATCACCTGACGGAATCCGCCGGACACCACCCCGCAGCGAAAACCCAAGCGGCGCAAGGTCCGAATGGTTGTCCGCGCGCCGGGGGTCAACTCGATGCGGTCGGCCACCGCCTCGATCACCGATTCGTCCAGCCCCGCCAGGGTCGCCACCCGCTGCCGCAGCGATTCGGCGAAATCGATCTCGCCGCGCATGGCCGATTCGGTCACCCGGCGCACCTCGTCCTCGACGCCCGCGTGCGCCGCGAGCATCTCGATGACCTCGCCCTGGATCAGCGTGGAATCGACGTCGAAGACGATCAGCCGCTTGGCCCGCCGGGCCAGGCCCGCGCGTTCCACCGCGACGTCGACCCGCTCGGCCACCGCGACGTCGGCCAGCGCCGTGCGCAGCCGCGAATCGGTGTCCGCACCGGTGTCGGGTGCGGTGACCAGCAATTCCATTCCGGTCACCGGATAGTCGGCGATACCGCGGATGGAGTCGATATTCGTACCGAGCGCGGCCAATTGCCGCGACACCGCGCTGAAGGCGCGCGCGGTCACCGGGCTGCCGAGGATCACCACCGCGTGGGTGGACATCGGCTGTCTGCCGTTCGCCGCGTCGACCTCGACATCGACGTGCATGCCGACGGTGTTCATGGCCTCTTCGAGCTCGTCCTGCAGCGCCTCGGGATCGCTCGGACAGGTGACCAGCACGCCGAGGGTGAGCCGGCCGCGGATCACCACCTGCTCCACGTCCAGCAGGCTGACGTGATGCCGCGACATGGCCGCGAGCAGCACGGACGTCACACCTGGCCGGTCGGGGCCGGTGACGGTGACGAGAACGGTGGTGTCGGCCAACTGATCTGCTCCCATAGTGATGTTTGCCGTCCCTGTGCTCGACTCCGATGTCATGCAGGCCCAGCGGAAACTCTCTCTCCACAAACGAGTGTGCACCTGCCGTCATCAGCAGGTGCACACCCATAACCCGAAAGGCTGACTACTTGGTAGCCGCAACACCCTCATGGACCTGGGTGGCATGTTTGCCGGAGCCCCAGCCCACGTGCGCCTCGGCGCGCATCCGCTCGACCATATGCGGGTAGTGCAGCTCGAATGCCGGGCGCTCCGAGCGGATCCGCGGCAGCTCGTAGAAGTTGTGCCGCGGCGGCGGGCAGGAGGTGGCCCACTCGAGCGAATTGCCGTAACCCCACGGATCGTCCACAGTGACGACCTCGCCGTAGCGGTAGCTCTTGAAGACATTCCACAGGAACGGCAGCATCGACGCGCCCAGGATGAAGGCACCGATGGTGGAAATGGTGTTCAGCGTGGTGAATCCGTCGCTGGGCAGGTAGTCGGCGTAGCGGCGCGGCATACCCTCGGCGCCCAACCAGTGCTGCACCAGGAAGGTGGTGTGGAAGCCGATGAACGTGGCCCAGAAGTGCCACTTCGCCAGGCGCTCGTCCAGCATGCGGCCGGTCATCTTCGGGAACCAGAAGTAGATACCCGCGTAGGTGGCGAACACGATGGTGCCGAAGAGCACGTAGTGGAAGTGCGCGACGACGAAGTAGGTGTCGGTGACGTGGAAGTCCAGCGGCGGCGAGGCCAGGATGACGCCGGACAAACCGCCGAAGAGGAATGTGACGAGGAAGCCGACCGAGAACAGCATCGGCGATTCGAAGGTCAGCTGGCCCCGCCACATGGTGCCGATCCAGTTGAAGAACTTCACACCGGTGGGCACGGCGATGAGGAAGGTCATGAACGAGAAGTACGGCAGCAGCACGGCGCCGGTGGCGTACATGTGGTGCGCCCACACCGCGATGGACAGCGCGGCGATGCCGAGCGTCGCGTAGACGAGCGTGGTGTAACCGAAGATCGGCTTACGCGAGAAGACCGGGAAGATCTCGGACACGATGCCGAAGAACGGCAGCGCGATGATGTACACCTCGGGGTGGCCGAAGAACCAGAACAGGTGCTGGTAGAGCAGGATGCCGCCGGTGGCCGGGTCGTAGATGTGGCCGCCGAGGTGACGGTCGTAGGCCAGGCCGAACAGGGCGGCGGTCAGCAGCGGGAAGGCAAGCAGCACAAGGACACTGGTGACGGCAATATTCCAGGTGAAGATCGGCATCCGGAACATGGTCATACCCGGCGCGCGCAGGCACACCACGGTGGTGAGCATGTTCACGCCACCGAGGATGGTGCCCAGACCGGAGACGGCCAGACCCAGGATCCACAGGTCGGTGCCGACGCCGGGCGAGTGCAGGATGTCGGTCAGCGGCACATACGCCGTCCAACCCATGTCGGCGGCGCCGCCGGGGGTGATGAAGCCCGCGGTCGCCATGGTGGCGCCGAAGGCGTACAGCCAGTAGCTGAACGCGTTGAGGCGCGGGAACGCGACGTCGGGGGCGCCGATCTGCAGCGGCAGGATGATGTTGGCGAAGCCGAACACGATCGCGGTCGCGTAGAACAGCAGCATGATCGTGCCGTGCATGGTGAACAGCTGGTTGAACTGTTCGGGCGAGAGGAACTGCAGACCGGGACGCGCCAGCTCACCGCGCATCAAGAGGGCCATCAGACCACCGATGAGGAAGAAGCCCATCGAGGTGGTCAGGTACATGACACCGAGGACCTTCGGGTCCGTGGTGGTGACCATCTTGAGGATGAACGAGCCCTTCGGCCCGGTACGAGCCGGATAAGGCCGAGTCGCTTCCAACTGAGGGACTGGCTGGGGCTCTACGGCAGTCACTGATCCTCCTGAAAGGTGCCTTTAGGTCGCTCCGCAGGCTCCGCTGCTCGCGTCCGAACCGTGACCGGAACGGACGACACTTCGCTTGCGCTTCTGAGATCGTAAACCGTACTGCCGCAGCGATCCGCACCGGTCCTACTCTGTGTCGTAGTTTCGAGTAGAGCACACGCGCATCGACGAGTCACTTTCCCTCGGGTGAATACCGATGACTTCCGCACCGCGACGCCGTCTTGTCGGGTACAGGCGTTCCATCACACGAGGAGCTGGTCATGGCCTATATCGACGCACCGAAGCCCGGCGACCCGATCTGGGTCGATCTCTACACCGCCGATCCGGACGGCGCCATCGCCTTCTACGACGAACTGTTCGGCTGGACCGCCGAACGCGCCGAGGAATTCGACGGATACATCACTTTCCGCAAGAACGGCAAGGCCGTCGCGGGCGGGATGGGCAAATCCGACGACGGGCCGGATCAGTGGACGGTGTATCTGTCCGCTGCCGATGCGGCGGCGACCGTGGACAACGCGGTGGCACACGGTGGTTCGGTGGTCGTGCCCGCGATGCTGGTCGGCGATCTCGGTGCGATGGCGGTGCTCGGCGATCCGCACGGCGCGGGTGTCGGGGTATGGCAGTCCGGAACCCATCGCGGATTCGAGACCATCGGCATCGCCTCCGGCGGCGTGTGGTCCGACCATATCGGCGTCCCGACCTGGTTCGAACTGCAGACCGGTAACTACGACGCGGCGATCGGCTTCTACCGCGAGGTGTTCGGCTGGCGCGACACCTTCACGGTCACCGTGCCCGACGCCGACGAATTCCGTTACACCACAATCCATGCCGAGACCCCGATGCTCGGCGGCGTGATGGACGCGGCGGCCTTCTTACCGCCGGGAACGCCCGACGGCTGGCTGGTGTACTTCGGCGCGGACGATATCGACAAGACCGCCGAACGCGCCGTCGAACTCGGCGGCCGCGTGCTGATGCCGCCGATGGACACGCCGTTCGGCCGGGTCGCCGCGCTCGCCGATCCGACCGGGGCGCGCTTCAGCATCGGCGGTAACAAGTCGTAGACCGTCCGGGACCCGCTGCGGCCGTTGCGGATCCGCCGGTTCCCCGACTCGCGGTGACCTGGCACTCTTGTGCGGCCCGTGCGCATGTACCCTCTCCCGCATGCCGGTGAGCGCCTTCGTACGCACCCGAATCCGCCAGACCATCCGGACCCGCGCCCTGCCGAGGCGCGGGCTCGCGGTCACCGCGCTCGCCGCGGTGCTGCTCGTCGCGGGCTGTAGTCAGAAAGACGACAGCAGCTCGATCGTGCGCACCACGACGAATATCGCGGGCGCCGACGTTATCGGCATCGATCGGGACACCACGCACGCCTGCGCGCTGCCGAGCGCACCCGATCCGGCGAGCGGACGCACCCGCACCGTCACCCATATCGCGGGCGTCTCCGAGGTGCCCGCCGATCCGCAGCGCATCGTCGTGCTCACCACCGCCGCCCTGGACGCCTCCTGCGCCCTGGGGTTGTGGGAGCGGGTGGTCGGCGCGGTGACCATCGATGGACCGCATCCGCAGCCGCAGTACCTCGGCTACGGCGTCGACAAGATCCCGAGCGTCGGCACCGCGGCACAGCCCGATCTCGGCAAGATCGCCGCGCTGCACCCCGACCTGATCATCGGCGATATCCCGACGGCGACCATCGGTTTCGACGCGCTGCGGGATATCGCGCCCACCGTACTCATCGGCCGCCCAGGCAACTGGCAGGCCGAATTCAGCGCCATCGCCGCCGGTCTCGGCCGCCGCAATGCCGCGGCCGCCGCGCTGGACAGCTACCACGCCGACGCGAAGGATGTGGGAAACGCGATCTGGTCCAATCAGACCCAGGCCTCGATCATCCGCTTCGGCGCGGATTCGGTGCAGGTGCAGGGCAGCGACAGCTTCGCGGCGCAGGTGCTCGCCGATGCGGGCGCGCAGCGGCCGACCGCCCAGCGCGGACCGTCCTTCGACGTGTCGACCTCGGACTTCACCAAGATCGAGGGCGACCTGATCTATATCCTCTTCGCGGGTGACGCCGGGAAGAAGCATGCCGAACAGGTGCTGCGCGAGGACGAATGGAAGAACCTCAGCGCCGCGCTCGACCGGCGCACCTTCATCATGGACGACGAGGTCTGGCACGGTGACGGGCTGACCGCGGCCCGCGCACTGCTCACCGATATCCGGAATACCTTGAATGGCTTCGTTACCAGCTAGGGAACATACCCAGCAGCTGGTACATGATCTGGCCGAGGGACTGCTCGTCCTTGCCGCCCACCCAGACCGCAGGCACCTGCGGCCCGTCCTCACCGTCGGCGAACGGCGGGCCCACCTGGGCCTCGAAGTAGACCGCGCCGTTGCTCTCGTGCCGGAATACCGTGCGGTCGCCGATCTGGATCGGGATGCCGTTCTCGATCGCCCGCTGCGCCTGATACTCGTAGAGCACCGCGTATTCGGTGCCGCCGTACGGCAGCGCGCAGACGTAGAGCTGCTGGCGGTCCGGTTTGACGGTGACGCCGAGGTGCGCCGTCACCGCGCACGGGTCGGCGCCGTTCAGCACCGTGTGCACCGTCGGATACGGATCATCTTGTCGCAGTTGCTGTTTCCAGGCCAGGACGGCCGTGCGGGTCAGCGTTTCGGCGACCGGGCACGGCTCGACGCCGCCGGGCACCGTCACGGCGAGCGAAACACCGGCGTGGGCCGGGAATTTCGCGCTCACCGTGCAGGCCCGCTCGCCCGCCGGGACCTGCTTGTCCGCCCGGGTGTCCTTGTCGGCGACGACCGTCGCCGTCGTGTCCTCGATCCGCTTCGTGGTGCCGACCCGGCCGTTTTCCTCGACGGTGCCGGCCAGCGCCCGCCACTGCGCCCGCACCGAGCCGCCCAGCTTCGCCGAATCCAGTTGCGCCGCACAGGATTCCGGCCCCGTAACAACCACCGACCGCACCGTGCCCAGCTTCGCGAGTTCGGCGCGCGGGATCAGCGCGCACGGCTCGATCGCCCGCGCCCGCTTGTAAACCTCCCAATACTGCTGATCGTTCTGTGGCGCGGTGTCCCAGAAGTCGACCGGCGCGCTGGTCGGCTGCGCCGCCTCACCGTTCCCACACGCAACCGCGGTCGCCAATAGCGCCGCTACCAGCACCACCAATCGCACCATCGAGTCCTCCCCCACAAACGTGAGAAGCCTGCCCACCACAACACCTGATACCGCCGAGCCGTGGTGTTCTGCCCCGGCAGTCTGCCCGCAGGCCTCGGGGCCTGCAAGGCGATCACCTTATCGACCGGAAATATGCGCCGGACGTTCGCATGGGGGTAAGGAGGTGAGCACATCGCAGCTAATAGTCAGCCGACCAGTTCTATTGATCTTGAATTACGTTGTACGACTTGATGATTCGCAGACCAGCAGTTGCTTTCCGATTGTTCGCCACCTAGGGTTGGGCAAACGTGAATCGATCGTGAAGTAGGTGCGGATTGTCGAGCCCGGCGGCCACCATTCCTGTGACACAAATGCTGTTGAGCTGGTCACATAAGGACAAAAAAGCCAAAAACGACCTGCTCGACCGCCTAGCCATTCAGCTCAACTGCCTGACCGGGATCTCCGCGGCCTGGTGGCAGGACTCCCATATCCACATCGGCACACCGTGGCGACAGGAAATTTTCACCCACCTCGACGAGTGCGATTTCGGCGTCCAGTTCATCAGCCCGGCGTTCTTCGGCAGCTCGTTCATCGTCCGCCACGAAATACCGCCCTTCGTCGGACCCGCCCCGCGTAAGCACGCCATCCCGGTCGGCCTGAAGCCCATCCGCCTGGACGGTTCCACAAATATGCACGGCATCGACGCCCTGCAATTGTTCCGGCTGGACCACAAGCACTTCTACACCGAACTCTCCAGCGACAACCGTCGCGACAGGTTCGCCGCCGACCTAGCCATGGAGATCCGCCGCCGCATCCTCGGTGAGGACGGCTGGCGCAAGCTGTGACCAACCGTCAGCGGCTCCCCAAGCGGGCCGTGCTCCGGCACCTGAAGACGCTCGATGACGATCTGAGCACGCGCCAACGGGAGCGATTGCACGCACTCGCCGATCTCATCGACGAAAACAACCGCATCCGGTTGTCGGATGCACTCGACGTCGCGACGCCAGCGGGCTCGAGCACCAGTCGCCAAGCCTCGTTCCGAAAGTTCCGGGCCGCCTTGGCCGAAGCCGCGAAGGAGAACGGGCTCCCCTTCGAGCTGGTCGCCGACACGCTGAAAGCCCAACCGGAGCAACGGTATTGCTGGTTCACCGGTCCGGACAGCGTCATCGCCGAACTCGCGGAGATCTCGAGCATCGAGGCGCGAACGGCCGAGTCCGGCAACGCAATCGAACAATCCGTAGCCGAACTGCTCGACCCGCGCGATATCCGGCTGTACGTGAGCGCGAACCCGGATCCGGCCGCGGGAGAACTGGCATCGATCCGAGCCTTCATCGAACTTCTCGAACGAAACCTGCGCGCACGCACCGACATTCGGGTGACGATCACCGATACCCTCGCGACGCCCATCGGTGCGCCGGTGACGGACAGCGTGACCCGACTGGCGGACGCCGACGTCGCGATCGCCCTGCTGGACCCCGGCTACCTGTGCACCGACGAATTCGACGCGATACGCGCCGCGCGGGCACAGGCCACGAAGTCGATACTTTTCGTCGCCCTCGACGAACTCCCCGACAATCCGGATCTGCGCGGCCTGAATGTCGGCGAGGTCCTGATGAAACAGCAGCCCTTCGCGACCCGATCGAAGGATGGCAGAAGGCAATTCGTGCGGACGGTCTGCGAGACGCTGATCTCGCACCTGAACCAACCATTCGCCGAACGGCAACCACGGCGGCTCAGCCGGGGCCCGGTCATGGACCGGCTGGCCGACTACAACCGCGGTATCTTCGCCAGAGACGGCTTCATTCAAGACCGGATCATCGAATCCTACGGCGATATAACCGCATTCGATGCTTCCACCGATCTCATCCCCAACGAGCCACACCGCCCAACCGGCGCGAAATGCGTTGCCGTGGAACGACTTGTCGATTGGGCGCTCGACAACGACCCGGCCGCGCGCCGCTGGTGCGCGCTGCTGGGAGATACCGGGATGGGCAAGACCACCACGAGCCGACTGCTCACCGCCAAACTGCTCGACCTGCGCGATCTGGGGGCGGCCGATGCCGACGGTCGGCCCTACCCACTGCCGATCTACTTCGACCTGCGAGATCTCCCCGTCCGAGAGGTAGGCCCGAACCCCAGCCTCTACCGCATCGTCGACGCCTTGCTGACCCGCATAGGCACGAACGACACGCGCCCCTCCGCCGACGAGGTGCTCTCCACGATGGAGCACGGAAACTGCGTCGTCGTCTTCGACGGTCTCGACGAAGCACTCGTCCATCTCTCACCTGCCGACGGCCAGGCGTTCACCCGAACCCTTTGGCGTGCAATCGAAAAGACCGCGCCCCGGTTGCCGTACCGGCTGCCCGCCACAACGCCGAGCAAATTGCTGCTGTCCTGCCGCACCCACTACTTCCGCTCGATCAGGCACGAGATCACCCATTTCACCGGACAGCATCGTGGGGGCCCGCAGGCACACGATTATCTGTCGCTGCTGATGCTGCCGTTCGACGACGAGCAGATCGGTGCGTATCTCGGAAAACATGTTCCCGGTGCGGACATCGCCGCACTGTTGGAAATGATCTCGAGTGTGCACAACCTGCGCGAGATGGCCGAGCGCCCATTCCTGCTCCAGTTGATCAGCGAAGAGTTGGCGTTCGTCGAACGCGCCGCATACGACGGGCAGACCATCCGCCCCGTCGATCTGTACGGCGCGTTCGCGCGCCGCTGGCTCGAGCGGGATGACGGCAAGCACACCCTGCTCCCGGCGCACAAGCTCCTCCTCATGGAACACCTTGCGGCCGAAGAATTGCGGCTCCGCCGAACCGGTTGGTCGGCCGACGATATCGAGCAGTGGTTGGTCGAGTTCATCAAGGAACGTCGCGAACTCGCTGTGCACTATGGCGACGAAACAAGTATCTGGAAAGAGGATTTGCGGACAGCGACCTTCCTGGTGCGACGCGGAGACGATCGATTCGGGTTTGCCCACACCTCGCTCCGGGAATACTTCGTCGCCCAATATCTGCTGCGCGCATTGCTATTGGGACCGGATGCGATCGACGCGGTAGCGACCGCCTGGGCGATGCCGGTGCTGCCGAGCGACGAGACATTGGATTTCCTAGGGCAAAGTCTGGCAGGGTTGTCCGAGGACGACCGGATGCGATGTGTTGCGACACTGCGAGCGATCCGCGACAGGTATTGGCCAGCTGCGTCCGAGCTGGTATTCGCTTACGCACTTCGGGCGGAACACAAAGGCTTTCCCCGGCATTCGGTTGTCGGGACCGTGCTTGATGGCGCGGAGCTCGACGGGTGGCGGATCGGGTCGGCTGATAGTCGGAGGCTCGACCTTCGATCGTTGTCTGCGCGGTCCGCCCGGCTCACCGGAACCATCTTCACCAACGTCGACCTGGGAGCGGCTTCCTTCCAGCTGAGCGATCTGACCAACGTCGAATTCATCGATGCGAATCTGAAGAACGCTCAGCTGGATGGCGCCGACCTGACGGGGGCAGTGTTCCGGATGTGCGATCTTTCCGGTAGCTCCAACGGCGACGCACGGACCTACCGCACGCAAATTCTGCGAAGTGAACTCGGCAGCGCCGTGAACTGGCATGGTAGTTCGCTCTTCATCGCACAGTGCACGGCTGCCAGGGTCGCTCTTGCACCAATAGAGAAACCGCTCGGCGCGAGATTGATACGGTACTCGGGTCATTCGGGGGAGCCGTGGTCGGCGGCCTACCGGCCTGATGGCTGTCACATCATTACGGTCGGTGCGGATACTACGGCTCAGATCTGGGATGCCCGCACCGGAAAGCAGCTCACCACACTCACCGGACACACCGATTGGGTCAACTCGGGCTGTTACAGCCCAGACGGCAACCAAATCCTCACCACCAGCGGAGACGGCACCGCACGAATCTGGAACGCCCGCACCGGAAAACACCTCACCACACTCACCGGACACACCGACTGGGTCAACTCAGGGACTTACAGCCCCGACGGCGTCCACATCCTCACCACCAGCGACGACCGGACTGCCCGAATCTGGGATGCCCACACCGGCGAACACCTCACCACACTCACCGGACACACCGACCCGGTCACCTCGGGCTGCTACAGCCCAGACAGCAACCAAATCCTCACCACCAGCGGAGACGGCACCGCACGAATCTGGAACGCCCACACCGGAAAACACCTCACCACACTCACCGAACACACCAGAGGGATCCTGTCCGGCACCTACAGTCCCGATGGCAACCAGCTCCTCACCACCAGCGAAGACGGCACCGCACGAATCTGGAACGCCCACACCGGAAAACACCTCACCACACTCACCGGACACACCGACTGGATCCGATCAGGAACTTACAGCCCCGACGGCAACCACATCCTCACCACCAGCGACGACCGGACTGCCCGAATCTGGAACGCCCACACCGGCGAACACCTCACCACACTCACCGAACACACCGGAGAGATCCTGTCCGGCACCTACAGTCCCGATGGCAACCAGCTCCTCACCACCAGCGAAGACGGCACCGCACGAATCTGGAACGCCCACACCGGAAAACACCTCACCACACTCACCATTATCGATGCCACAGCACAGTCGGGTTACTACAGCCCAGACGGCAAACAAATCCTCACCGCCGGCGGGGACGGCACCGCACGAATCTGGAACGCTCACAACGGAAAACACCTCACCACACTCACCGGACACACCGATTGGGTCAACTCGGGCTGTTACAGCCCAGACGGCAACCAAATCCTCACCACCAGCGGAGACGGCACCGCACGAATCTGGAACGCCCACAACGGAAAACACCTCACCACACTCACCGGACACACCAGCTGGGTCAACTCGGGCTGTTACAGCCCAGACGGCAACCAAATCCTCACCACCAGCGGAGACGGCACCGCACGAATCTGGAACGCCCACACCGGAAAACACCTCACCACACTCACGAGCAAGACAAACGGGGTTCTATTAGGGGCTTATAGTTCCGACGGTACTCGCATTCTCACCACCAGCACCAAAGGAACGATTCGACTCTGGGATGCCCACACCGGCGAACACCTCACCACACTCACCGGACACACCGACCCGGTCACCTCGGGCTGCTACAGCCCAGACGGCAACCAAATCCTCATCACCAGCGGAGACGGCACCGCCCGAATCTGGAACGCCCACACCGGCGAACACCTCACCACACTCACCGGACACACCGGAGGGATCCTGTCCGGCACCTACCGTCCCGATGGCAACCAGCTCCTCACCACCAGCACAGACTGCACCGCCCGAATCTGGAACGCCCACACCGGCGAACACCTCACCACACTCACCGGACACACCGGAGAGATCCTGTCCGGCACCTACAGTCCCGATGGCAACCAGCTCCTCACCACCAGCGACGACCGGACTGCCCGAATCTGGAACGCCCACACCGGAAAACACCTCACCACACTCACCGGACACACCGACTGGATCCGATCAGGAACTTACAGCCCCGACGGCAACCACATCCTCACCAAAGGGAATGACGGGACCACTCGAATCTGGGTTGCGGCAACAGGCACCGAAATCCTCCGAATCTGCGCTCTGCCGGACGCGAACTGCGCTGTATTCCAACAGGATCGGCTCATCCAGGCAACGCCCGGAGCATGGCGCTACCTCGGCTGGTCGGTGATCATTGACGGCAAGGCAGACCGACTGCCCGCCGAAACCTTCGGCCCACTCCCCCTGACACTGCCGGAGTAGCAGACCGGACCGCATCCCGCATCTCTGCGAAATACCAACAGCGCCAATAAGTTACGTCTGACCCCGCCGATGCCTATAAAACGGCCATAGTCGCCCGACGCCCGCTACTGCGCCCTGCCGAAACGGAAACTGCGCCGCCTACCAGCAGGACCAGCTCAACGAGGCAGCACCCGAATCGGGACGCTAACTCGGCTGGTCGGTGATCGACTACCCACAAGATCGACCTCTTCCCCCGAAACTTTCGGTCCGCTCCCCTGCGGTCCTGAAACACGCACTATCCTCCGGCGTATTGGGCGAACACCGCGGGTTGCCGGTCACCGCCATCCTCACCGACGTCGAAAACGCTTCCGGTGTCGCGACCACCGCCTCCGGTGGACTGGTCCCGATCCGGGACGCGCTGCGGCTGGCCGAAAACGCGCATCAGTACCTGGCGATCTTCGACCACCACGGCCTACCCCTGCACCTCGGACGGCAACGCCGCCTGGCCAACCGGTACCAACGACTCGCGTTGATCGCCAGCACCAGAGGCTGCACCCGCCCCGGCTGCGACGCCCCCGCCACCCTGACCGCCGTCCATCATGTCAGCGATTGGACCAAAGGCGGCTCCACGGATATCGAAAACCTCACGCCTCGCCTGCGTGGGCCGTCGGCTACCGGTGGCCCGGAATCGAAATCTGCGACATACTGCTCTAGGCGACAGGCCTTCTGACTGGCCTTCACTGCGGTGCCGATGCAGGCCCGCGTCGCCAACGCTCGGTACGCGATCCGCGGCGAGCGCCTCTCTTTTCCCGGTCGTTCCCTGACGTCGACGATTCGTCTCCCTCGTGAGATCGATCGCCGCGCCGCCGCATTGGGTCATTCAGCCCTCCCGATCCGACCGCACAGGCATCGACCACACCACAGAATGGAGTGAAACCTATGAGTACCAACCGAATTACCGTCGGCGACGAGCGAGCGCTCATCGAGAACATGCTCGACCGCAACCGCGAAGCGCTCATCGAGACCGTGCGCGGCCTGTCCGATACGGACGCCCGCCGGCGACTCGTTACGTCGCTGACCACACCGATCTCAGTGATCAAACATGCCGCCGCCGCGGAACGGATCTGGTTCCAACGGTTCTGGGCAGGACTCGACGAATCCGAATGCGACGGATACTCGCGCCGCGACGAGGGCACCTTCGCCGTCGCCGACGACGAGTCGGTGGCCGACGTCATCGCCGAGTTCGAGCGCGCGAGCCAACGATCACGGGTGATCGCGTCCCGCTTCGACCTCGATGACACCAAGGTCTTTCCCCGCGAGGGCGAGGTCAGCATGCGCTGGACCCTGCTCGCCATGATCGAAGAGTTCGCCAGGCACGCAGGGCACGGCGACATCCTCCGCGAACAGATCGATGGAGACACGCTGCGACAGCCGAACCGGGAGGTCGACCAAGCGCGTACCCGAAATCCCGGCAGCGCCAACTGAATGCGAAGCTGTCCTGCCGTCACCGCACAGTGACGGCAGGGCGGCGACTCAGAACTCCCAGTCCTCGTCTTCGGTATTGACGGCCTTGCCGATCACATAGCTGGAACCCGAGCCCGAGAAGAAGTCGTGGTTCTCATCGGCGTTGGGCGAAAGTGCCGACAGGATGGCCGGATTCACATCGCACTCGTCCTTCGGGAACAGGCCCTCGTAGCCGAGGTTCATCAGCGCCTTGTTGGCGTTGTAGCGGAGGAACTTCTTCACGTCCTCGGTGAGGCCGACCTCGTCGTACAGGTCCTGGGTGTAGTCGACCTCGTTGTCGTACAGCTCGAACAGCAGCTCGAAGGTGTAGTTCTTGAGCTCGTCGCGTTCGGCCTGGGAGACCAGTTCCAGACCCTTCTGGTACTTGTAGCCGATGTAGTACCCGTGCACGGCCTCGTCGCGGATGATCAGGCGGATCATATCGGCGGTGTTGGTGAGCTTCGCCCGCGAGGACCAGTGCATCGGCAGGTAGAAACCGGAGTAGAAGAGGAAGCTTTCCAGCAGGGTGGAGGCCACCTTGCGCTTGAGCGGATCTTCCCCGTTGTAGTAGCCGAGCACGATCTCGGCCTTGCGCTGCAGGTTGCGGTTCTCCTCGGACCAGCGGAAGGCCTCGTCGATCTCGCGGGTGGAGCACAGGGTGGAGAAGATGGAGCTGTAGCTCTTGGCGTGCACCGACTCCATGAACGCGATGTTGGTGAGCACCGCCTCCTCGTGCGGGGTCAGCGCGTCGGGGATCAGGCTGACCGCGCCGACCGTGCCCTGAATGGTGTCGAGCAGGGTGAGACCGGTGAAAACCCGCATGGTGAGCTGCTTCTCATCGGCGGTCAGCGTGGCCCAGGACGGAATGTCGTTGGAGACCGGCACCTTTTCCGGCAGCCAGAAGTTGCCGGTCAAGCGGTCCCACACCTCCGCATCCTTCTCGTCGGGCACCCGATTCCAGTTGATGGCCGACACCCGATCGATCAGTTTCATCCTGCCTCCACGCCCTTCCCGAGCACGCTGCCGTCACGAAATTCCTATCCCCGAACACTACTCGTTGTGGGTGACAAGTCCGGGCCGCACAACACCTTGTGTCGCTGCGGCGCGCGTCACTCCCGAGGAGCGGTTCGGGGACCACGATTGCGGCCCCTATTCTGCGGCACCGGCCCGCCCGCGGATACAGCGGTCCCGTGTGCGTCGCCGGGTGTTTGCCCACCCCGGGATCGGCGGTCCGCGGCGAACCGGAAAGTCCCTGCATGCCCCGCCGCCAACCGATTTGCCGGAATCGTCTGCGAATGGTGCGGCGGTAACTTTCCACTACCGCTCCGGTAACCGACCATCCGTACGATCGGTCGAACCGTTTCGGCCCGACCCCCAGGGAGCCAGCCCGATGTCCGCACCGACCGACCCGGATATGACCGATCTGCTCGGACGGCTGGCCCGGCTACCCAGCGGCCGCCGCGGCAAATGGGTGGTGCTGGGTGTCTGGCTGATCGCGCTGCTCGCGCTCGGCGTCTTCGCGGGCGAGCTCACCGGCGCCCAGAAGAACGACAATGTGAGCTGGCTGCCGGACAGCGCGGAATCGACGCAGGCGTTCAAGCTGGCCGACCGGTTCGGCAACAGCGACGAACTGCCCGTCGTGCTGGTGTACGAGCGGCCCGGCGGGCTCACCCCGGCCGACCGGGCCGCGATCGGCGCGGACGCCACCCGCGTCAAACAGGTCGAACATGTGTTGGCGGACAAGGTGTTCGGCCCGACGCCGTCGCGGGACGGGCAGGCCGCGCAGATCCTGGTGCCGATCGAAATCGGTGCGAACGGCTGGAATTCGCTGACCGACAGCGTCGCCGCGATCAAGGCCGCCCTCCCCGACCACCCGGACGGGCTGTCCTTCCACGCCACCGGCCCCGCCGGTTACGCGGCCGAATTCGGCCAGGCGTTCAAGGGAATCGAGGGCGTGCTGCTGTACGCGGCGGCCGCGATCGTCATCGTCATCCTGCTGTTCACCTACGGTCCGATGCTGTGGACGCTGCCGCTGTTCGCCGCGGTCGCCGCGCTGATCATCGCGATGAGCGCGGTATACGGCGCGACGAAATTCGGCCTCACCGTGAACGCGCAGAGCCAGGGCATCCTCACCGTGCTCGTCTTCGGCGCGGGCACCGATTACGCGCTGCTGCTGGTGGCCCGCTACCGCGAGGAGCTGCGCCGCCACGCCGACCGGCACGAGGCGATGGCCGTCGCGCTGCACCGGGCCGGGCCCGCCGTGCTGGCCAGCGGCACGACGGTGATCATCGCGATGCTGGCATTGCTTGTGGCGGAACTGAATTCGACGAAGGGCACCGGCCCGGTGTGCGCCATCGGCATCACCATCGCCCTGCTGGCGATGCTGACGCTGCTGCCCGCCCTGCTGGTGATCGCCGGCCGGTGGATCTTCTGGCCGCGGCATCCCGAGGTGGGCACCGTCGACCAGACCGAGACCGGAATCTGGGCCCGCACCGGGCAATTCATCGCGGGCAGGCCGCGGACGGTGTGGATCGGCACCGTGCTGGCCCTGCTCGCGCTGGCCTACGGCACGATCGGGCTGAACGCGAACGGCGTTGCGAACAAAGACGCTTTCGTCGGCCACTCCGATGCGGTGGCCGGAACCGCGGTCCTGGAACGGCATTTCGACGCGGGCACCGGCACTCCGGTGGTGGTGATCGCGGAATCGTCCCGAATAGATTCCGTCGCTTCGGCTTTCGGCGGCACGCGGGGCATCACCGCACCCACCAAGCCGGTGGTCAGAGGCGATCTCGCCTATCTGGAGGGCACGCTGTCCGATCCGCCGGACAGCCAGGCCGCATACGACACCATCGATCGGGTGCGCGCCGCGGTGCACGCCGCGGATCCCGCAGCCAAGGTCGGCGGCCAGACCGCGGTCATTCTCGATGTGAAACGTGCTGTGGCGCACGACAATCGGTTGATCGCACCGCTGGTGCTCGCGATCGTGCTGATTATCCTGACGGTGCTGCTGCGCTCGATCCTGGCTCCGCTGCTGCTCACCGCGACGGTGGTGCTGTCCTTCTTCGCCGCGCTCGGCGCCAGCCGGTGGATCTTCGATCTGGTCGGCTTCAAGGGCGCCGACAACGGACTTCCGCTGCTGGCCTTCGTCTTCCTGGTGGCGCTCGGCATCGACTACAACATCTTCCTCATGTCGCGGGTGCACGAGGAGGCCGAGCGGCACGGCACCAGGGCGGGCGCACGCACCGGACTTTCCGCGACCGGCGGGGTGATCACCTCGGCGGGCCTGGTGCTCGCAGGCACCTTCGGGGTGTTCACCACGCTGCCGGTGGTGAACCTCGCCGAGATCGGCATCGTCATCGCGGTCGGCGTGCTGATCGACACCCTGATCGTGCGTTCCGTCCTGGTCACCGCGCTTGCGCTCGATATCGGCGACCGGATCTGGTGGCCGAGCGCGCTATCGCGCCGCAAATCCGAGCCCACGCCCGAGCCGGAAATCAGCCTCACCACGTAACGCGCCCGCCGACCTGCGCCGAATTCGGCGATCAGCGGGCTACCTTGTGGCCGTTCGGTTATTCCACGCGTTTCGGAAGGAGTGTGTGTCATGACCAGTCCCGGCCCCGTGCGGACCGGCCCGGTGCTCAACGATATGACGATCTTCGCTGGCGTCCTCATCCTCATCACCGGGATACTGCATTTGCTCACCGCGATCGCGGCCATCGCCAAACGCGATATTTTCGTGGTGACCGAGGATCAGGTATTCCTGCTCAATGTGTCGACCTGGGGTTGGGTGCACCTGGTAATCGCGGTGCTGGTGATCGTCGCGGGCGTCGGCATCGTCACCGGGAAGTCGTGGGGTTATCTCGCCGGCATCGTGATGGCCGCGGTCAGCATCCTGGACAACTTCGTTTTCGCGCCGATCTACCCGTTCTGGGCCCTGGTCATGATCGCCATCGACATCCTGGTGATCTGGGCGCTGGCCCGGCAGATCGCCGCCGAATAGTACGAATTCCCCTGTGGTGCGGCGGTATTCGCCGGTGCCCGGTCGCCGGGCACCGGCGCGGCCGTTCATTCCGGCATGGTCGCGGCGATCGCGGCCTCCGCGTCCGGCCAGGTCGGCACGTGCACCACCCAGTCCGGTATCGGCGAATCCTGCGCCCCGAACAGGTAGCGGTGCGGCACCAGATCCCGCAGCGCGCGGTGCACGTCCAGCCGGTCATCGATCATGTGGGTGATGCCGAGTTCGGCGCAGTGGATCGCCTTGTCCGCGCGGGCCCGGCAGAAGCGCAGATTCTCCCGCCGCACCCCGGTGCGCGCGTAGAAATCGTTGTGGTCCAGCCATTGTCGCGTGCGCTCCTCGATACGGGGACCGCATTTGGAGATCACCCATGCGCGGCCGCCGAAGCGCAGGACCAGCCGGGGTAACACCTCGAAAGCATTGGGACTCGGCGGTGTTCGCATCGCCTCGGCGACGCCGCCGGAAAGAAATACCGTATCGGCGTCACCCGTCGGCAACGCCGCCCCCTGAATCACCCGGCCGAAATCGATGCCGAGCCGTGGTTGTCGTTCCTTGTTCATACGCTGTCCAGCGTGGCGGAGCGGCGCCGAATACGCCAGCGTTTATCCATTTTCCCGAAACAGTTACCTGTCAGCAAACAGGCGCGTATCATTACATCCGCTCGCGTACCAGACAGCCGGCCCGCGGCCGGAACCGATTCCTCCCCGATTGATCAGGTGGTTCGGATGGCTCAACAACCACGCTCGATGAGCACGCGCATCACCACACTCCTACTGCTCCGCCACGACATCGCCGACGACGACCGGGTCGGCGCGTACGCGCCGGATTGCGATCCCGACCACGATCCAGCGGATTTCGCAAAACCCTCGCCCGCCCGCTACTGCGCCCTGCCGAAACGGAAACTGCGCCGCCTACCAGCAGGACCAGCTCAACGAGGCAGCACCCGAATCGGGACGCTAACTCGGCTGGTCGGTGATCGACTACCCACAAGATCGACCTCTTCCCCCGAAACTTTCGGTCCGCTCCCCTGCGGTCCTGAAACACGCACTATCCTCCGGCGTATTGGGCGAACACCGCGGGTTGCCGGTCACCGCCATCCTCACCGACGTCGAAAACGCTTCCGGTGTCGCGACCACCGCCTCCGGTGGACTGGTCCCGATCCGGGACGCGCTGCGGCTGGCCGAAAACGCGCATCAGTACCTGGCGATCTTCGACCACCACGGCCTACCCCTGCACCTCGGACGGCAACGCCGCCTGGCCAACCGGTACCAACGACTCGCGTTGATCGCCAGCACCAGAGGCTGCACCCGCCCCGGCTGCGACGCCCCCGCCACCCTGACCGCCGTCCATCATGTCAGCGATTGGACCAAAGGCGGCTCCACGGATATCGAAAACCTCACGCCTCGCCTGCGTGGGCCGTCGGCTACCGGTGGCCCGGAATCGAAATCTGCGACATACTGCTCTAGGCGACAGGCCTTCTGACTGGCCTTCACTGCGGTGCCGATGCAGGCCCGCGTCGCCAACGCTCGGTACGCGATCCGCGGCGAGCGCCTCTCTTTTCCCGGTCGTTCCCTGACGTCGACGATTCGTCTCCCTCGTGAGATCGATCGCCGCGCCGCCGCATTGGGTCATTCAGCCCTCCCGATCCGACCGCACAGGCATCGACCACACCACAGAATGGAGTGAAACCTATGAGTACCAACCGAATTACCGTCGGCGACGAGCGAGCGCTCATCGAGAACATGCTCGACCGCAACCGCGAAGCGCTCATCGAGACCGTGCGCGGCCTGTCCGATACGGACGCCCGCCGGCGACTCGTTACGTCGCTGACCACACCGATCTCAGTGATCAAACATGCCGCCGCCGCGGAACGGATCTGGTTCCAACGGTTCTGGGCAGGACTCGACGAATCCGAATGCGACGGATACTCGCGCCGCGACGAGGGCACCTTCGCCGTCGCCGACGACGAGTCGGTGGCCGACGTCATCGCCGAGTTCGAGCGCGCGAGCCAACGATCACGGGTGATCGCGTCCCGCTTCGACCTCGATGACACCAAGGTCTTTCCCCGCGAGGGCGAGGTCAGCATGCGCTGGACCCTGCTCGCCATGATCGAAGAGTTCGCCAGGCACGCAGGGCACGGCGACATCCTCCGCGAACAGATCGATGGAGACACGCTGCGACAGCCGAACCGGGAGGTCGACCAAGCGCGTACCCGAAATCCCGGCAGCGCCAACTGAATGCGAAGCTGTCCTGCCGTCACCGCACAGTGACGGCAGGGCGGCGACTCAGAACTCCCAGTCCTCGTCTTCGGTATTGACGGCCTTGCCGATCACATAGCTGGAACCCGAGCCCGAGAAGAAGTCGTGGTTCTCATCGGCGTTGGGCGAAAGTGCCGACAGGATGGCCGGATTCACATCGCACTCGTCCTTCGGGAACAGGCCCTCGTAGCCGAGGTTCATCAGCGCCTTGTTGGCGTTGTAGCGGAGGAACTTCTTCACGTCCTCGGTGAGGCCGACCTCGTCGTACAGGTCCTGGGTGTAGTCGACCTCGTTGTCGTACAGCTCGAACAGCAGCTCGAAGGTGTAGTTCTTGAGCTCGTCGCGTTCGGCCTGGGAGACCAGTTCCAGACCCTTCTGGTACTTGTAGCCGATGTAGTACCCGTGCACGGCCTCGTCGCGGATGATCAGGCGGATCATATCGGCGGTGTTGGTGAGCTTCGCCCGCGAGGACCAGTGCATCGGCAGGTAGAAACCGGAGTAGAAGAGGAAGCTTTCCAGCAGGGTGGAGGCCACCTTGCGCTTGAGCGGATCTTCCCCGTTGTAGTAGCCGAGCACGATCTCGGCCTTGCGCTGCAGGTTGCGGTTCTCCTCGGACCAGCGGAAGGCCTCGTCGATCTCGCGGGTGGAGCACAGGGTGGAGAAGATGGAGCTGTAGCTCTTGGCGTGCACCGACTCCATGAACGCGATGTTGGTGAGCACCGCCTCCTCGTGCGGGGTCAGCGCGTCGGGGATCAGGCTGACCGCGCCGACCGTGCCCTGAATGGTGTCGAGCAGGGTGAGACCGGTGAAAACCCGCATGGTGAGCTGCTTCTCATCGGCGGTCAGCGTGGCCCAGGACGGAATGTCGTTGGAGACCGGCACCTTTTCCGGCAGCCAGAAGTTGCCGGTCAAGCGGTCCCACACCTCCGCATCCTTCTCGTCGGGCACCCGATTCCAGTTGATGGCCGACACCCGATCGATCAGTTTCATCCTGCCTCCACGCCCTTCCCGAGCACGCTGCCGTCACGAAATTCCTATCCCCGAACACTACTCGTTGTGGGTGACAAGTCCGGGCCGCACAACACCTTGTGTCGCTGCGGCGCGCGTCACTCCCGAGGAGCGGTTCGGGGACCACGATTGCGGCCCCTATTCTGCGGCACCGGCCCGCCCGCGGATACAGCGGTCCCGTGTGCGTCGCCGGGTGTTTGCCCACCCCGGGATCGGCGGTCCGCGGCGAACCGGAAAGTCCCTGCATGCCCCGCCGCCAACCGATTTGCCGGAATCGTCTGCGAATGGTGCGGCGGTAACTTTCCACTACCGCTCCGGTAACCGACCATCCGTACGATCGGTCGAACCGTTTCGGCCCGACCCCCAGGGAGCCAGCCCGATGTCCGCACCGACCGACCCGGATATGACCGATCTGCTCGGACGGCTGGCCCGGCTACCCAGCGGCCGCCGCGGCAAATGGGTGGTGCTGGGTGTCTGGCTGATCGCGCTGCTCGCGCTCGGCGTCTTCGCGGGCGAGCTCACCGGCGCCCAGAAGAACGACAATGTGAGCTGGCTGCCGGACAGCGCGGAATCGACGCAGGCGTTCAAGCTGGCCGACCGGTTCGGCAACAGCGACGAACTGCCCGTCGTGCTGGTGTACGAGCGGCCCGGCGGGCTCACCCCGGCCGACCGGGCCGCGATCGGCGCGGACGCCACCCGCGTCAAACAGGTCGAACATGTGTTGGCGGACAAGGTGTTCGGCCCGACGCCGTCGCGGGACGGGCAGGCCGCGCAGATCCTGGTGCCGATCGAAATCGGTGCGAACGGCTGGAATTCGCTGACCGACAGCGTCGCCGCGATCAAGGCCGCCCTCCCCGACCACCCGGACGGGCTGTCCTTCCACGCCACCGGCCCCGCCGGTTACGCGGCCGAATTCGGCCAGGCGTTCAAGGGAATCGAGGGCGTGCTGCTGTACGCGGCGGCCGCGATCGTCATCGTCATCCTGCTGTTCACCTACGGTCCGATGCTGTGGACGCTGCCGCTGTTCGCCGCGGTCGCCGCGCTGATCATCGCGATGAGCGCGGTATACGGCGCGACGAAATTCGGCCTCACCGTGAACGCGCAGAGCCAGGGCATCCTCACCGTGCTCGTCTTCGGCGCGGGCACCGATTACGCGCTGCTGCTGGTGGCCCGCTACCGCGAGGAGCTGCGCCGCCACGCCGACCGGCACGAGGCGATGGCCGTCGCGCTGCACCGGGCCGGGCCCGCCGTGCTGGCCAGCGGCACGACGGTGATCATCGCGATGCTGGCATTGCTTGTGGCGGAACTGAATTCGACGAAGGGCACCGGCCCGGTGTGCGCCATCGGCATCACCATCGCCCTGCTGGCGATGCTGACGCTGCTGCCCGCCCTGCTGGTGATCGCCGGCCGGTGGATCTTCTGGCCGCGGCATCCCGAGGTGGGCACCGTCGACCAGACCGAGACCGGAATCTGGGCCCGCACCGGGCAATTCATCGCGGGCAGGCCGCGGACGGTGTGGATCGGCACCGTGCTGGCCCTGCTCGCGCTGGCCTACGGCACGATCGGGCTGAACGCGAACGGCGTTGCGAACAAAGACGCTTTCGTCGGCCACTCCGATGCGGTGGCCGGAACCGCGGTCCTGGAACGGCATTTCGACGCGGGCACCGGCACTCCGGTGGTGGTGATCGCGGAATCGTCCCGAATAGATTCCGTCGCTTCGGCTTTCGGCGGCACGCGGGGCATCACCGCACCCACCAAGCCGGTGGTCAGAGGCGATCTCGCCTATCTGGAGGGCACGCTGTCCGATCCGCCGGACAGCCAGGCCGCATACGACACCATCGATCGGGTGCGCGCCGCGGTGCACGCCGCGGATCCCGCAGCCAAGGTCGGCGGCCAGACCGCGGTCATTCTCGATGTGAAACGTGCTGTGGCGCACGACAATCGGTTGATCGCACCGCTGGTGCTCGCGATCGTGCTGATTATCCTGACGGTGCTGCTGCGCTCGATCCTGGCTCCGCTGCTGCTCACCGCGACGGTGGTGCTGTCCTTCTTCGCCGCGCTCGGCGCCAGCCGGTGGATCTTCGATCTGGTCGGCTTCAAGGGCGCCGACAACGGACTTCCGCTGCTGGCCTTCGTCTTCCTGGTGGCGCTCGGCATCGACTACAACATCTTCCTCATGTCGCGGGTGCACGAGGAGGCCGAGCGGCACGGCACCAGGGCGGGCGCACGCACCGGACTTTCCGCGACCGGCGGGGTGATCACCTCGGCGGGCCTGGTGCTCGCAGGCACCTTCGGGGTGTTCACCACGCTGCCGGTGGTGAACCTCGCCGAGATCGGCATCGTCATCGCGGTCGGCGTGCTGATCGACACCCTGATCGTGCGTTCCGTCCTGGTCACCGCGCTTGCGCTCGATATCGGCGACCGGATCTGGTGGCCGAGCGCGCTATCGCGCCGCAAATCCGAGCCCACGCCCGAGCCGGAAATCAGCCTCACCACGTAACGCGCCCGCCGACCTGCGCCGAATTCGGCGATCAGCGGGCTACCTTGTGGCCGTTCGGTTATTCCACGCGTTTCGGAAGGAGTGTGTGTCATGACCAGTCCCGGCCCCGTGCGGACCGGCCCGGTGCTCAACGATATGACGATCTTCGCTGGCGTCCTCATCCTCATCACCGGGATACTGCATTTGCTCACCGCGATCGCGGCCATCGCCAAACGCGATATTTTCGTGGTGACCGAGGATCAGGTATTCCTGCTCAATGTGTCGACCTGGGGTTGGGTGCACCTGGTAATCGCGGTGCTGGTGATCGTCGCGGGCGTCGGCATCGTCACCGGGAAGTCGTGGGGTTATCTCGCCGGCATCGTGATGGCCGCGGTCAGCATCCTGGACAACTTCGTTTTCGCGCCGATCTACCCGTTCTGGGCCCTGGTCATGATCGCCATCGACATCCTGGTGATCTGGGCGCTGGCCCGGCAGATCGCCGCCGAATAGTACGAATTCCCCTGTGGTGCGGCGGTATTCGCCGGTGCCCGGTCGCCGGGCACCGGCGCGGCCGTTCATTCCGGCATGGTCGCGGCGATCGCGGCCTCCGCGTCCGGCCAGGTCGGCACGTGCACCACCCAGTCCGGTATCGGCGAATCCTGCGCCCCGAACAGGTAGCGGTGCGGCACCAGATCCCGCAGCGCGCGGTGCACGTCCAGCCGGTCATCGATCATGTGGGTGATGCCGAGTTCGGCGCAGTGGATCGCCTTGTCCGCGCGGGCCCGGCAGAAGCGCAGATTCTCCCGCCGCACCCCGGTGCGCGCGTAGAAATCGTTGTGGTCCAGCCATTGTCGCGTGCGCTCCTCGATACGGGGACCGCATTTGGAGATCACCCATGCGCGGCCGCCGAAGCGCAGGACCAGCCGGGGTAACACCTCGAAAGCATTGGGACTCGGCGGTGTTCGCATCGCCTCGGCGACGCCGCCGGAAAGAAATACCGTATCGGCGTCACCCGTCGGCAACGCCGCCCCCTGAATCACCCGGCCGAAATCGATGCCGAGCCGTGGTTGTCGTTCCTTGTTCATACGCTGTCCAGCGTGGCGGAGCGGCGCCGAATACGCCAGCGTTTATCCATTTTCCCGAAACAGTTACCTGTCAGCAAACAGGCGCGTATCATTACATCCGCTCGCGTACCAGACAGCCGGCCCGCGGCCGGAACCGATTCCTCCCCGATTGATCAGGTGGTTCGGATGGCTCAACAACCACGCTCGATGAGCACGCGCATCACCACACTCCTACTGCTCCGCCACGACATCGCCGACGACGACCGGGTCGGCGCGTACGCGCCGGATTGCGATCCCGACCACGATCCAGCGGATTTCGCAAAACCCTCGCCGGAGAAGCGAATCGGCGTGGGCGACCGTCCATGAGTGCGATTTGCCGCCCAATTGCGGATCGCGAATAATTTTCCGACTTCACCGGAAAATTGATAGCTATAGGTTAGCCTCTGGCATGACCAAAATACTGGCCTGCACCGCACCGGCCAAAGGGCATCTGTACCCGATCACCCCGGTGCTTGCCGAGCTGGTACTGCGCGGAAACGACGTCACCGTGCTGACCCTCCCCGGCAGCGAAGATGCCATGAGCCCGTTGGGAATTCAGGTCATGGACCTACCGTCCGAACTAGCCGGCGATGGCCCGCGCGACTGGGGAAGGCGATCCAAGATCGCGTCGCTGCGGGCCGCGATGCGCGCGCTCACCGCGCGCATCCCCGACGAGATCGAGGCGATCCGGTCGGCCATCGTCGCGACCCGCCCCGATGCGGTACTCGTCGACACCACCACCCTCGGCGCCCAGATCTACACGGCCGCAAGCGGATTGCCGTGGGCCGCATTCGCGCCGAAGCTGCTGCCGCTGCCGTCACGGGATGCACCGCCGTTCGGGCCCGGCCTCTTCCCGAAAGCGGGGCCGCTCGGCCGGATCCGCGACAGCACCGTGCAGTGGGCGCTGACCCGGCGCTGGGACGAGGTGCTGCCGCAGCTCAACCACATGCGCCAGTACTACGGACTGGACGTGCTGGCACACTCCGCCGATTACCTACGCCAGCCACCGCTGCTGCTGAACCTCACCGCGCCGCCCTTCGACGACCTACGCACCGACTGGCCCGCCTCGGTCCACCAGATCGGCCCCGGCCTGTGGTCGCCGAACGCCGAATATCCGGACTGGCTCGATAAGATCGACCGCCCGATCGCACTCGTCACCTGTTCGACCGAGTTCCAGGACGACGGACGCCTGGCCCAGGTCGCGATGGACGCGCTGGCCGACAGCGATCTGTACACCGTCGTCACCTCCGGCGCCATCGACCCGGAATTCTTCGCCGCGCCGCGCAATGCCAGGGTGGAAACCTTTCTCCCGCATCACCTGCTGCTCGATCGCGCGGCGGTGGTGATCACCCACGGCGGTATGGGCATCGTCCAAAAGGCTTTGGCGGCAGGCGTTCCCGCGTGCGTCGTACCATTCGGCCGCAGCCAGTCCGAGGTCGCGCGCCGGGTGGTCGGCAATGCGGCGGGCAGTTGGGTGCCGAAGAAGCGGCTGAACATCGCCAACCTGCGCGCCGGAATCGATGCGGCGCTGGCGTGCCGAGCGGGCGCGGCGCGGGTCGCGGCCGGATTCGCCGCGGCGGGCGGGCCTGCGCACGGAGCCGACCTGCTGGAACAGCATTTCGCCCGCACGCTGCCCGCACAGCGTGATCGGACGACGCCGAGCCCGGCCAAGCACACCGAGCGCCCCAGGGCCGCGGCCACTCCGATCATCGAGCCGGAGCCGAGCACCGCGCTGTCCGACGCCGACCTCACCGATCGCGGCTGTTGACAAGTTGCCCGCGCGCCGGTGAATCGGAACAGTGAAGCCCGGCGTGACGGTCCGAGCGAATGCTCCAATTGGCCTCGGCGCCGCGGCGAGAACCGTCGCGACCATGTCCGGAATATTTCGAAGGAGACACCCGTGCGCTTCGGCATCTTCATCCCGCAAGGCTGGCGACTGGATCTGGTCGGCATCGACCCGGCGGCGCAGTGGGCGGTAATGCGCGACCTGGCCCGGCGCGCCGACGCCGACGACACCTGGGAATCGCTGTGGGTGTACGACCACTTCCACACCGTCCCGGTGCCGACCGATGAGGCCACCCATGAGGCATGGACGCTGATGTCGGCCTTCGCGGCCAGCACGTCGCGGATCCGCCTCGGCCAGATGTGCACCGCGATGAGCTACCGCAATCCGGCCTACCTGGCAAAGGTCGCCGCGACCGTGGACCTGATCTCCGGCGGCCGGGTCGAGATGGGGATCGGCGGCGGCTGGTACGAACAGGAATGGCGCGCATACGGTTACGGATTCCCGCCGCCGGGTGAGCGGCTGGGCCGACTCGACGAGGGCGTGCGGATCTTCCGGCAGGCCTGGACCGAGGGCAAGGCGACCCTGGACGGGAAGTACTACCAGGTGGACGGCGCGATCGTGCGGCCACTGCCGTTGCAGGAGAACGGGATTCCGCTGTGGATCGCGGGCGGTGGCGAGAAGAAGACGCTGCGCATCGCCGCCAAGTACGCCGACTACACGAACTTCGTCGGCGACCCGGAGGGTTTCGCGCACAAGTCCGGACTGCTGCGCGAGCACTGCGCCGAAGTCGGCACCGATTTCGACGCGATCGTCCGCTCCGCGAACTACAACGCGATCATCGGCACCACCGAGGCCGAGGTGCGGGACCGCCTGAAGGCGTGGGCGTCGCGCATCGCCCCCTACGTCGGCGGCATCGAGCAGGCGACCAGCCACATCGACGACGTGACCCGCGGCGGCGCCGCCATCGGCACCCCCGAACAGATCGTCGAAAACCTCACCAAGGTCAAGGACCTCGGCCTCGCCTACACCATCCTCAACTTCCCCGAATCCGCCTACGACACCTCCGGCATCGACCTCTTCACCCGCGAAGTAGCACCAGCGCTGCGCTGATCGCGCGGTCAACTTGCCATCTCTTCTGAAAAAGTTCAGAATTGAGGGCATGGCTACCGAGGTTCAGTGGAGCGAGCTGCAGCGCGACCCCAAAGCGGTCGCGAAACTCGCCGATCAAGGCGCTGTCCGAGTGCGTCGCCGGGACGGGGCGCCGCTGATTCTCGTCCGCGAGGACGCGGCACAGAACGAATCGGAGGGGGCGATCATCGCGGCGCGTGCGGTGCGAAGTGCAGTACGGCATCTGCCGCATGACGCTGTGATCAGTGTGTTGGTCGACGAGTTCCCTTGGGTCGACCTGCTTCCCGAGAAGGCTCGGGCGGAATTCGTCACCGATTTCGCTCGGGCCTTCCACGCATCGGCCGAACTCGGGCAGTGGTCGATCTTCATGCAGACGATCCGTGAATGGCACAGCACCGCATTGGTTTACGCGGATCCGGAGCTGGCGCGAGCGCTGACACAACCGACCGAGGGCGACTTCGGCCCGGTCCCGAGCCCGATGGGGGAATGACTTGGCATCGAAACGTGGTGATCGGGTCGCACCACCGAGGCGGCCAGGCATGTGGGAGGCACGTTTCGGGACGACCGAAGCCGCAAAAGGTTGGGAAGATCTATGCCGGGCCGCGCAGTCGAACACCTGGGAAGCATGGATCTCACTCACGGAGCGGCCGACAACCCCGGAGAACCCGGCGCGCCAACATCGGCTCAGGAATGAGCTCAGCACCCATGTGATGAACGGCAAGGTTCTCCCGCTATGGCAATACGAGGTGACGGGAGCGGGCCGCATCTGGTACTGCCCCGATTCCGATCGGCAAATTGTCTGGATCGTTCGGGCGAGCGTCGGCCACCCGAAGCAAACCGAATGACGCGGCCGCGGACCATACGCACCGGTGCTGCGCTGACACTGACGGCCGATACGCTGTCGGCATGAACACTTCGCGCGAGGGGAGTCGCGCTGACAGCGTTCGGTCCGTTGGTGGTGGGTTCGAGCGCGCTGCGGACGGGACGCTGCGGTATGTCGATCGGACGGTCAAGGGCGAGAAGAAGGATGAGTTGCCGCTTGTTGGGCGGCGATCGGCGATCCAGGACGGGGACGAGTCGTCGGGGGTTGCGGTGTGGGTGGCGTTCACCATCGATCTGCTGCTGCATATCGGTGTCGGCGTTGGAGTTTGGTTCGCGCTCGCCCGCCACGGCGATATGCGGCAACCCATTCCGATCGCGGTCGCCGCCGCGATCGGGGTGTCGTTCGTGCACCGGACCGTTATCCAGCGGCTGGTCCGCACCACCCTCGGCAAATCACTGTTCGGTCTGCGCCTCTACCGGGTGGACGGCAGCTATCCGAGCCTGTGGTTCCTCGTCCGCAGCTGGTTCCGGGGTGCGTTCATGACCGTCATCGTGCCATTGCAGTTGCCGACCTGGCCATGAACGCACTCGGACTCACAGCATGCAGCTGACGCAACCCTCGACTTCGGTTCCCTCCAGGGCCATTTGGCGCAGCCGGATGTAGTAGAGGGTTTTGATGCCCTTGCGCCAGGCGTAGATCTGGGCCCGGTTCAGGTCGCGGGTGGTCGCGGTGTCCTTGAAGAAGAGGGTCAGCGACAGGCCCTGGTCCACGTGCTGGGTGGCCGCGGCGTAGGTGTCGATGATCTTCTCGTAGCCGATCTCGTAGGCGTCCTCGTAGTACTCGAGGTTGTCGTTGTCCATGTAGGGCGCCGGGTAGTAGACGCGGCCGATCTTGCCTTCCTTGCGGATCTCGATCTTCGACGCCACCGGGTGGATGGAGCTGGTGGAGTGGTTGATGTAGGAGATCGAGCCGGTGGGCGGCACCGCCTGCAGGTTCTGGTTGTAGATGCCGTGCTCCATCACCGACGCCTTCAGGTCGCGCCAGTCGTCCTGGGTCGGGATGTGCACGCCCGCGTCATCGAACAACTGGCGAACCCGCTCCGTCTTCGGCTCCCACACCTGTTCGGTGTACTTGTCGAAGTACTCGCCGCTGGCGTACTTGGATTCCGGGAAGCCGCCGAAGTGGGCGCCGCGCTCGATCGCGATCCGGTTCGACGCCCGAAGCGCGTGGTAGACAACGGTATAGAAGTAGATGTTGGTGAAATCGATACCCTCTTCGGACCCGTAGTGGATCCGCTCGCGGGCCAGATAGCCGTGCAGGTTCATCTGCCCCAGGCCGATGGCGTGCGAGGAGTTGTTGCCCTGTTCGATCGACGGCACCGAGTAGATGTGGGTCTGATCCGACACCGCGGTGAGCGCGCGGATGGCCACCTCGATGGTCTGCGCGAAGTTCGGCGAATCCATCGTCTTGGCGATGTTCAGCGAACCGAGGTTGCACGAAATGTCCTTGCCCACCTTCGAGTAGGACAGATCGTCGTTGAACTCCGACGGCGTCGAAACCTGCAGGATCTCCGAGCACAGGTTCGAGTGGGTGATCTTGCCCGCGATCGGGTTGGCCCGGTTCACCGTGTCCTCGAACATGATGTACGGGTAGCCGGATTCGAACTGCAGCTCGGCGATGGTCTGGAAGAACTCGCGCGCCTTGATCTTCGACTTGCGAATCCGCTTGTCGTCCACCATCTCGTAGTACTTCTCGGTGACATCGATATCGGCGAACGGCTTGCCGTAGATGCGTTCCACGTCGTACGGCGAGAACAGGTACATGTCCTCGTTCTTCTTCGCCAGTTCGAAGGTGATGTCCGGAATCACCACGCCGAGGGACAGCGTCTTGATGCGGATCTTCTCGTCCGCGTTCTCCCGCTTGGTGTCCAGGAAGCGGTAGATGTCGGGGTGGTGCGCGTGTAGGTAGACCGCGCCCGCGCCCTGCCGCGCGCCGAGCTGGTTGGCGTAGGAGAACGAATCCTCCAGCAGCTTCATGATCGGGATGACGCCGGAGCTCTGGTTCTCGATCTTCTTGATCGGTGCGCCCGCCTCGCGAATATTGCTGAGCAGCAACGCGACTCCGCCGCCGCGCTTGGACAGCTGCAGCGCGGAGTTGATCGAGCGCCCGATGGACTCCATATTGTCCTCGATGCGCAGCAGGAAGCAGGACACCGGCTCGCCGCGCTGCTTCTTGCCCGAGTTGAGGAAGGTCGGGGTGGCCGGCTGGAAGCGGCCCTCGATGATCTCGTCGACGAGTTCGCGCGCCAGCTGCTCGTCACCGGCGGCGAGGGTGAGCGCGACCATGCAGACGCGGTCCTCGAACCGCTCCAGGTAGCGCTTCCCGTCGAAGGTCTTCAGCGTGTAGGAGGTGTAGTACTTGAACGCGCCGAGGAAGGTGGGGAACCGGAACTTCTTGGCGTAGGCCTGCTGGAAGAGGGTTTTGATGAACTCCCTGCTGTACTGGTCGAGAACCTCTGCCTCGTAATAGTTCTCGTCGACCAGGTAGTCCAGCTTCTCGTCCAGATTGTGGAAGAAGACGGTGTTCTGGTTGACGTGCTGCAGGAAGTACTGACGCGCGGCGGCGACATCCTTGTCGAACTGGATCTCACCGTTCGGCCCGTACAGGTTCAGCATCGCGTTGAGCGCGTGGTAGTCCAGACCGTCGCCCAGCCCCGCGCCCCGAACCGGCGGACGCTCTACGCGAGCCGTTTTTCCTGCCGGTGCTGTCGTTGTTGTTGCCAAAACAATCCCAATCCCTCTCGGACGCGAGCGACGTCCTCGGCGGTTCCCATGAGTTCGAAGCGATACAGGTACGGCACCCCGCATTTGCGCGAGATGACCTCGCCCGCATAGCAATACGTATCGCCGAAGTTCGTGTTGCCCGCCGCGATGACGCCGCGCAGCAGTGCGCGGTTGTGCGGATCGTTGAGGAACTTGGCGACCTGGCGCGGTACGAATTCCTTATCGGATCGGTTGCCCCCCAGAACGTGCCGACCGCCCCCGTAAGTCGGGACGATCAGCACGTAGGGTTCGTCGACGCGCAGCGAATCGGCGGTGTGCAGTGGTATGCGAGTCGCCGGGAGTCCCAGCTTCTCGACGAAGCGATGCGTGTTCTCCGAGGCGCTGGAGAAGTAGACCAGTGCGTTCTCGGGCACGGGACACCTCCCCTTTTCGATCGTCACATCGGATGAACCGGAGCTGCGATCAGGCCGCGACGGCGGCGAGGGCCTTGATGCGGTCGGGCCGGAAGCCGGACCAGTGGTCGTCACCGGCGACGACGACCGGGGCCTGCAGGTAACCGAGGGCCATGACGTAGTCGCGGGCCTCGTCGTTCTCGGAGATGTCGATGACCTGGTAGTCCACCCCGACCTTGTCGAGGGCCTTGTAGGTGGCATTGCACTGGACGCAAGCGGGCTTGGTGTACACGGTGATGGTCATTGATGTCCCTCTCTCCCTATGCCTGATCCACAGCCTGTGATCCGTAAGTGCATGATCCGACGTACGCTGCGCAAACTCCTGGATCCGGTTCGGAAGTCCCTGATCAGCCGCTGAACGCGGGTAGGTCTCGTGCCGTGCTCCAGTACCGAAGACACTACACCTAGTGGCCGACAGATTCATACAACACGACATGTTGCGAGTCACAACGATGAAATTCCCTAGCGGTAAGTACCTGGACGCTCGATACGCAACTCGACACAGCAGTGGCGCAGATCACAATTTCGTGACGTAGCTCTTTCCCAGCAAACCCAATGATCGCCATTCGCACCACCCATCTCGCAGACCACGTTGATCACCTCGGGTCACAAATCCGGCACATACGAAAAGAGGGCCGCCTCCGGTCCGAACGGAACGGAGACGACCCTCGACGGCCAGGACTCAGGCGGCCACGGCGACCCGATCCCGCTCGATCAGCGCAACGAGCGCGTCGATCAGTTCAGCGATCAGGCCACGGCTGAACTCGTCGGTCAGCGCGCCCTGCGCGTCGAAGCGCTCACCATTCAGCCCCACGTGCACCTCGGGCTTGGTGACCACCTTCGAGTCCAGCCAGTGGAAGACGTCGCGCAGGTGGTTCTGCGCGCGCACCGTGCCGAACTGGCTCATCGACGCGCCCATGATGGCGACCGGCTTGGCGGTCAGGAAGGACTCGCCGTACGGCCGGGAGGCCCAGTCGAGCAGATTCTTCAACGCACCGGGAATGCTGTAGTTGTATTCGGGCGAGGCGATGAGCACGCCGTCGGCGTCGCGGATCTTCTCGCGCAGTTCGACCACGGACGCGGGCGGTTCGGCCTCGAGATCCTGATCGAAGTAGGGCAGATCCCGGATGCCCTCGTAGATCTCGATCTCGATACCGGCGGGCGCGACCTCCTTGGCCGCACGCAGCAGCGCCGTGTTGGTGGAGCCGACGCGCAGCCCGCCGGAGATTGCGAGGATCTTGATCGACATGACTTCTCCTGTTGCTCTGGAGCGGTGTGGCTTTCGAGCCAGAACAACCGGACCACGGTCCGCTTTAATTCCGAAGGGAGGACGTCATCGCCGTGACGTCGATCACACCTGACGAGAATCCGGCGGCCATGCTGTCCGTCTCACCGATCGGGGTCGGTCCGGTCTTCAGCCCCGGCGCACCGCTGACCACCGCGGAACCCACCGAACGCAGCGATGCCGCGCGCAACCGGCGGCTGCTGCTCGACGCCGCCCAGGAACTGCTGCACCGGCACGGCGTCGACGCGCTCACCATGGACGCGCTGGCCAAACACGCCGGGGTCGGCAAGGGCACGATATTCCGCCGCTTCGGCAATCGAGCCGGATTGATGCATGCGCTGCTCGATCACTCGGACCAGAAATTCCAGGCCGCCTTCATGTTCGGGCCGCCACCGCTCGGTCCGGGTGCGCCGCCGGTGGAACGGCTCATCGCATTCGGCCGGGCCCGGCTGCGCGATATCGATATAGAGGGTGAGATCCACCGGGCCGCCGAGGTCGGCGAGGGCGCCGACCGCTATGCGGGAGCTCCGTACAACACCCTCAAGGCACATGTGATGATGCTGCTGCGCCAAACCGCGGCATCCGGCGAAATCCCGTTGCTCGCCGACACTTTGCTCGCGCCGCTGGACGCCCGGCTGGTGATGGCACAGCTGCACGGTGCGGGCTATTCGATCGACCGGATCGGCGACCAATGGGAGCTGCTGGTCCGGCGGATGGTGCCGGACCGCCAGCTAAAGTGACGGCCATGGGGTCCCTGCGTGAACAGATCATCGCCGAACTAGGCGTCCAGTCCGAGATCGTGCCGAAGCTGGAGGTGCGGCGCCGGGTCGACTTCCTGAAGGACTACCTGCGCGCCACTCCCGCAACGGGTTTCGTGCTCGGCATCAGCGGCGGCCAGGATTCCGCGCTCACCGGGCGGCTGTGTCAGCTCGCCGTCGAGGAACTGCGCGCCGATGGCGTCGACGCCACGTTCGTCGCGGTGCGGCTCCCCTACGGTGTGCAGGCCGACGAGGCCGACGCCCAGATCGCGCTGGAGTTCATCCGGCCCGACCGGTCCGTCGTCGTGAATGTCCGGCCCGGCGCCGACGCACTCGCCGCCGAGGTCGCCTCGGCGCTGGCGGGCGAGCGGCTGCGCGACTTCGTGCGCGGCAATATCAAGGCGCGCGAGCGGATGGTGATCCAGTACGCCATCGCCGGACAGGAGAACCTGCTGGTGGTGGGCACCGACCACGCCGCGGAGGCGGTCACCGGCTTCTTCACCAAATACGGCGACGGCGGCGTCGACCTCACCCCGCTCACCGGGCTCACCAAACGCCAGGGCGCCGCGCTGCTCCAGGAACTCGGCGCACCGGCCAGCATCTGGTCCAAGGTGCCGACCGCCGACCTCGAGGACGACCGCCCCGCCCTCCCCGACGAGGAGGCGCTCGGCCTGCGCTACGCCGAAATCGACGACTACCTCGAGGGCAAGGATGTCACGCCCGAGGTGGCCGCCAAGCTGGAGACGATCTTCCGCAACACCAGGCACAAGCGCACCGTCCCGGTCACCCCGCTCGACACCTGGTGGCGCGCTTAGGATTTCGAATCCGGCTCCTCGACGAGCCTGCGGTGCAGCTCCTTGGTCATCGCATGGATGGCGACGGTCAGCTCCGTATTGGTCTTCAGCTCCAACTCCTGCGCCTTGAAGTCGTGATCGGCCTTCACCTGCTGGAATTCGGCCTGCCGGTTCTGGCCGATCATGACGAAGGTGGACAGGAAGATCGCCTCCAGCGACACCACCAGCGTCAACGTCGGCCATGGGCTCTGTTCACACCAGATCATCCAGACCGCGAACAGCAACGCATGGATGTAGACGAACCACATGGATCCGGCGAACCGGGTGATCCAGTCGGCGATCCGCAGCTGAATGCTCGCCGCGCGCTTCGCCTCGAATTTCAGGATGGCCGGGTGGCGGATCACCCGTTCGATCGGGTCGGACATCGGAATCCTCACGTGGATGGGCGTTTCCGCGCCAGATGCTAGCCCCCGCACCCGGTTTTCGAACCGCACACCTGCTGTTTCATGTGTACGGTTCGAAGACGGGGTGCGGCACCGAATTACCTACCGACTCAAAGGCAAACGCGGCAGTGGACCATACGGACAGGCCGACCCTGGAGCGAACCGCCACCACCGCATGCCCACGCACGCCCGTGCCCAGCTGGGGCGATCCAGTCGTCGTAGCGGCGCAACCAGAAACCCGACGCACCGATCCGTCGGAACCGGCCGTCCTACCCGCCCGCAAATGGCGGCAGCACGTCCACCCGCGGGGTCAGCGCCACCGAAACATCCCGCGTGAGCTCATCCCCCACCAGGAATGCGCAGACCTTCAGCATGGGCTCGAGTTCTGTCCCATACGAGGCCGACAGCGCCGTCCGCAGGTCGGCCACCGTCGCGCCCGGCGGAAGATCCAGCACCTCGGAACTCTTGCCGACCGCGTCGGCGATCGCGGCGAAGTAGCGGACCTCAACCACCGATGGCTCCCATCGTCCGTTCCGGCGGCACGAAATCCGCCGCGTCGATACCGTGGCCCGCCCACTTGTGCCACATGGCGCCGCGCCAGATGGTGGCGATCTCGGCGTCGTCGGCGCCGGAGCGCAGTGCCTGACGCAGATCGTATTCCTGGTCGCTGAACAGGCACGAGCGCAGCATGCCGTCGGCGGTGAGCCGGGTGCGATCGCAGGTTTCGCAGAATTTGCGGGTGACCGAGGCGATGATGCCGACGCTCGCCGGGCCCGCGCCGATCCGCCATTTCTCGGCGGGCGCGGCCGGATCCGACCGTCCGATCGGGCTGAGGGTGAAGCGTGCGCCGAGCACCTCGAGCAGTTCGGCGGCGGTGACCATATTGGCCCGCGCCCACTCGTGGTCGGCGTCGAGCGGCATCTCCTCGATGAACCGCAGTTCACAGCCCTCGTCCAGGCACCACTGCAACAGATCCGGTGCGCCGGAAAGGGTTTCGCGCATGAGCACGGCATTGACCTTGACCGGGGCCAGCCCGGCGTCGCGGGCGGCGCGGATGCCGGCGAGCACCGACTCGAGGCGATCGCGGCGGGTCAGCCTGGCGAAACCGGCGCGGTCGACGGTGTCGAGGGAGATATTGACCCGGCTCAGCCCGGCGGCGGCGAGCGCCCGCGCCCGATGCCGCAGGCCCACCGCGTTGGTGGTCATGGCCAGCGGAATGTCGGGGACGGCGGCGTGGCAGCCGGCGATGATCTGTTCGAGGTCGCGGCGCATCAGCGGCTCACCGCCGGTGAACCGGACCTCCCGGACCCCGAGATCGCGCACCGCGAGGGTGACCAGCCGGACGATCTCGTCGGCGGTGAGCAGCTCGTGGCGGGGGATTTCCGGCAGCCCCTCCTCCGGCATGCAGTAGGTGCAGCGCAGCGAACACTTTTCGGTGATGGACACCCGCAGATCGCGGGCGATGCGCCCGAAGCGATCGAGCAGTACCGGTGTGTCGGGACGTCCATCGAGTGCGGGGCGCCCGGATCGCACGGCGGGAATCCCTATGTCGACCAACGTCACTTCTCCATTATGACCGGTCGGCTGCGAACGACCGGCTGTGCCCACCGACAAAACCGGTTCCGGTCGCGGCTCCGGCGGGCCGTAGCTTCCTCCGAAGGGCCCGTCGGCCCGGCAAGGCGCGGGCCCGCGCATGTTTATGCTGACCGCATGACTTCTCGGCCAGTTACCTCCCCGGCCAGGTCGGTCGATGACTACCGCGACAGCATCGAGCGGCTGCTGCGGCCGCTCGCCGCGCGCGCGGTGCGCTCGGCCGCGGTGCCCGAGGCGCTGGGCAGACAGTTGGCGACGGATGTGCGTTCACCGATCGACCTGCCGGTATTCCGCAATTCGGCGATGGACGGCTACGCGGTGCGCGCCGCGTCGGTGGTGGTGGCGCCGGTGACGCTGCCGGTGGCCGGGGTGGTCGCGGCGGGCGCCGCCGGGCAGACGCCGCTGCCCGCGGGCGCGGCGATGAAGGTGATGACCGGCGCGCCGATACCGCCCGGCGCCGATTGCGTTGTCCCGGTGGAAGATGTTCGCGCCGAAGGGGATTCGATCGTCGTCGAGCGCGGTCGCGCGGCAGGCGAATTCGTGCGCGAGGCGGGCGCCGATGTGCGGACCGGCGAGCTGCTGGTGCGCGCCGGAACGGCGTTGGCGCCGAGGCATATCGCGGCGCTCGCGGCGGTCGGGCTCGCGGAAGTTCCCGTCTTCCAGCCGATTCGGGCCGCGGTGATCACCACCGGCGACGAACTCGTCCCCGCCGCAACACCATTGCGTCCCGGCCAGATCTACAATTCCAACGGCATCGCGCTCGCCGCGGCGCTGATCGCGAACGGGGTCGAGGTCGTCTCCGTGGAGCACAGCACCGACGATCCCGGCGTCTTCCGCCGATTGCTTTCCGCCGCGACGAGTTCCGCCGATATCGTGTTCACCTCCGGCGGCGTGTCCAAGGGCGATTTCGAGGTGGTCAAGGACGTATTGGCGCCGCTCGGTGGGCAATTCGGCTCGGTCGCGATGCAGCCGGGCGGGCCGCAGGGGCTCACCGTGGTGGACGGCGTTGCGGTGCTGAGCTTTCCGGGTAATCCGGTGAGCACCATGGTGTCGTTCGAGGTGCTCGCCCGCCCGATACTGCGCGCGCTCGCCGGACTGCCGCCGGTGCCCGGCCACGAGCTCCCGCTGCGCAATGCCATCCGCTCGCCGGAGGGGCGCAGGCAGTTCCTGCGCGGCACGCTGGAGCGCGGCGGACCGCATGCGGATCCGGTGGCGGTGGCGGTGGCCTCCGGGCCCGGATCGCATCTCGTCGCCGGTATGGCCTGGGCGGATGTGCTGATCGATGTGCCCGCCGAGGTCACCTCGCTGCCGATCGGCGCGACTGTGCGAGTCTGGACACTATGAGTGAGTTGTCGCATGTCGACCGGGACGGCCGCGCCCGCATGGTCGACGTGAGCGCGAAGGCCGAGACCGCGAGGATCGCCGTCGCCGCTGGCGAACTGCGGACCACCGCGGAGGTGGTGCGGCTTGTCCGGGCCGACGGCATGCCGAAGGCCGATGTGCTGTCCACCGCCCGGCTCGCCGGTATCGGCGGTGCGAAGAAGACCTCCGAGCTGATCCCGCTCTGCCACCAGCTCGCGCTGTCCTCGGTGAAGGTGGAATTCGGATTCACCGAGGACACCATCACCATCGAGGCGACGGCGAAGACCAAGGGCCCCACCGGAGTCGAGATGGAGGCGCTCACCGCGGTCGCGGTCGCCGGACTCACCCTGCACGACATGGTGAAGGCGGTGGATCCGGCCGCGACACTGAACGCGGTGCGGCTGCTCACCAAAGACGGTGGGAAGCACGGACATTGGGAGCGCGCCGAATCACACAGCGATGCGGCGCATCCCGGCAGCACGCCGCATCCCGGCAGCACGCCGCATCCCGGCAGCACGCCGCATCCCGGCAGCACGGCACATCCCGGCAGCACGGCACATCCCGGCAGCGCGGCGCATTCCAGTGGCGCGGCACATTCCGGCAGCGCGCCACAATCCGGCAGCGCGCCACAATCCGCCAGCGCGGCGCATTCCAGTGGCGCGGCACATTCCGGCAGCGCGCCACAATCCGCTAGCGCGGCGCAATTCAGCGGCACGGCACAATCCAGCGGCGCGGCCGAATCCACTGTTACAGCAGCGACAGACGAGACACACAACCATCAGCACGCCGAATCCGGCCACGGCACAACCCGATCCGGCGATACCGCGCGAACAGCCGTTGTACTGGTCGCGTCCACCGGCGCGGCGGCGGGCACGCGGGTGGACACCACGGGCCCGGTGCTCACGGAATGGCTTACCCGTCTTGGTTTTTCGGTGCGCGGGCCGCTGGTCTACGCCGACGCGCGGATCGCGGACGGTCTGGCCGATGCGCTGACATCCGCGCCCGCGCTGGTGATCAGCACCGGCGGCACCGGGGCCTCCCCCACCGACGCGACACCCGAGGCCACGCTGGCCGTACTCGACCGCGAGCTGCCCGGCGTCGCCGAAGCGATCCGGCAGCGTGGCACGGCGAAATTCCCGCTCGCGGCGCTGAGCCGAGGGGCCGCCGGGCTCGTCGGGCGCTCGGTGGTGATCAACCTGCCGGGGTCGCCCGGCGGGGTCAAGGATGGGATGGCGGTGCTGGAGCCGCTGCTCGACCATCTGCTCGCGCAAGTAGCCGGAGGCGGCGATCATGACCACAAGTGAACATATCGGGACCGGTGGGGTGCGCCTGGCCAGATTGTCCACCGAGCCGCTGGATCCGGCCGAGGCCGAGGCCGCGGTGACCGGACCAGAGCACGGCGCGGTCGTGGTTTTCACCGGCAAGGTGCGCAATCACGATGGCGGACAGCCGGTTTCCGCGCTGGAATACTCCGCGCACCCCGACGCGGAGCGGTTCCTGCACCGCTGCTGCGCCGAATCGGCAACGGCCACCGGACTTCCGGTGGCGGCGGTGCACCGGGTGGGCGATCTGACCATCGGCGATCTCGCCATCGTCGTCGCGGTCGCCGCACCGCATCGCGCGGAGGCCTTCGCCGCCTGCGCCGAACTGGTGGACCGGATCAAGCACGAGGTGCCGATCTGGAAGCGCCAGCGCTTCGCGGACGGTTTGTCCGAATGGGTCAACGCCTGCGGCTGAACGCATTACGGCTGCGTCTCATTCGGCCCGACATCGCTGTGATGTGGCTAACATCGGCACCCGCCGTGAGGCGTAGCGCACAGGTTCGATGACGAATCCCCACCTCCCGGCTACCGTTTGGCGCACGAGGAGGAGAACGGCATGGGCACCGACCAGGTTCTGCTGCATCGATTCGTCATCAATCAGTTATCGGCACAGGGGCTGGACCGGGAGCGGTTGATCCGGGAGGCAGGCGTGCCCGAGTGGACCATGTCGGGAGATGACGTCCACCTGCCGAGCCACACCTTCGGCCGGCTCTGGGAGCTGGGCGCGCACGGCCTCGGCGATCCGCACGTCGCACTGCATGTGGCCAGCCGGTACGAAATGCGCAGCCTCGGCCTCTACGACTACCTGTTCGCGACCGCCCCCACCCTCGGCGCGGGCCTGGCCACCTGCGGCCCCTACGTCACCGCGGTCACCACCAACCACCGGTTCGACCTGGTCGCCGAGAACGAGCGCGAGGTCACCCTCTACCTCGACATGATCGAGGGTGACGGCGCGGGTCGCGACCTCACCCAGCTGTGGGGGCTGTCGGCAGTGCTGAGCCGCGCCCGGCGGGTGGTCCGCGGCGATGTGGTTCCGATCCGGGTGGCGCTGCGCCAGCGGGCACCACGCGACACCCATCCGTTCGTCGAGGTATTCGGCACGGCCGCAATCGAATTCGACGCACCGACGGATTCCATGACCTTCCGGGCCGCGGATATGGAGCTGCCGCTCACCACCAGCGATCCGGTGCTGGCCACCGTCCTGCGGCCGCTGGCCGAGGCGCTGCCGCCGCCCCCGCCGCTCGCCGCCGCGTGGCCGGAGCGGGTGGCCGAGGCGCTGGCGGCGGCCTTCGAGGCGGGCGAGGTATCGCTGGACCGGGTGGCACGCAGGCTGGCCACCAGCCCGCGGACGCTACAGCGGCGGCTCATGGAGGCGGGAACCACGTGGCGCCGGGAACTGGATCGGGCGCGCAAAACCCGTCTGGCACAGGCGACTTCGACCGGGCCACTGAGCCGGGCCCGGCAGGCCGAACTGCTCGGCTACGCCGACGCGGGCTCGATGAGCCGGGCGGCCCGCCGTCTGGCCGGGCACCAAGCCGCCCACTCGCAGGGCCAATTCGACTGAACCGCTCAAACTTTCAGGTTGTCCGCGGCGATGCGCCAGAACGTTGCCCGTTCGATGGTCTGGAAGTCCCAGCCGTGCGCCACTTTCCGGGACGCGGCGACTATGGCGGGCACGTCGAAGTCGTCGCGGGTCGCGGTGCCCTTGGCCTCCAGCGCGGCGATGACGTAAGCGGTGGCGCTCTCCCGATTCTGGGACATGGGACTCTCCTATCGCACACGGTCGATGACGGCTCACCGGTACAGCCGAAGCGCCCCGCGGCGGGGCAGACTGCAAGTCTGCTAAGAGTTAACCGGAGATCACCAGCGCAGAACGCGCCAAGGTCGGGCAGAACGCGCCAAAGTCACTGCGGCGTGTACCGCCACACGCCGAGCATGGCCTGCTCGTCCAGCGGGTCCCGCGCCGTGTGCACCGTATCGCGCAGCCGGGCGACCGCCCGTTCGGTATCGAGCCCGGCGCCGATCAACACCAGCCTGCTCGCGCGCGATTCGCCCCGGCGCCAACCCGCCGGCTCGAAGCTGATGTGCCGTCCCACCATGTGCAGCACGAACTTTCGCCGCTCCTCCGCGACGCCGAAGGCGGCGAAGCCCTTCGCCCGGAACAGTCCGGCGGGCGGGTCCTCCAGGAATCCGATCAGCCTGCGCGGATCCAATTCCCGTTCGCTGGTGAAGGATACGGTCGAATAGTCGTCGTGCAGGTGCCGGTGGTCGGCGTGCCCGTGCTCGTGGTCGTGCTCGTCGAGCAGTTCGTCGAAACTCAATTGTTCGGCGACCGTTGGCTTTTCGCGTACCGGCGCGTCGAAGAGCAGGCCGGGATCGAGCCTGCCGTGCGCTGTCGCGTACACCGGAACCTGACCGACCGCGGCGGCGATATCCGCGCGCAGTGCCGCCAGGCGCTCGGCGGGCACCCGGTCCGCCTTGTTGACCACCACCAGGTCGGCCAGCCGCAGATGGGTGACCAGTTCCGGATGCCGCGCGCTGGTTTGCGGGAACTGTTCGGCGTCGACCACCTCGACCAGGCCGCCGTAGCGGATGCGCGGATTGTCGCTGCCCACCACCATTCGGATCAGGTTGCGCGGCTCGGCCAGCCCACTCGCCTCCACCACGATCACGTCGATCTTGGCGCGCGGCTGGGCCAGCCGGGTGAACAGCTCGTCCAATTCGCTGACGTCCACCGCACAGCACACGCAGCCGTTGCCGAGGGAAACCATCGCGTCGACCTGCCCGGCGACCAGCATCGAATCGATATTGATCGCCCCGAAATCGTTGACGACGACGCCGATTCGGGTGCCGCGATTGTTCCGGAGCAGATGGTTGAGCAGGGTGGTCTTACCGGAGCCGAGGAAGCCCGCGACGATAATCACCGGAATCGGTTCCACCATGCCAACACCCACCTCGTTCGTCCGTCACCGCGCGACCACCGGCAAGAATAGGCCCTGCCCCGAAGTCCGCCGCCGGATGGGACTTCGGGACAGGGCCCGGGCTCGCCGGTGGTCGGCGACTATCCGTGGATGGTGGGGCTGAGCAGCGTCGCGGCCAGCGTGTAGGCGATATTCAGCATCGACGCGGTGATCATCGTGTTGTCGATGCCGAGCGAATGCGCCAGCGGCAGCAGCATTGTCATGACGGTGCCGATCAGCGTGGTCATATCGGTCGTCGACTGCGACTGTCCGGGCAGTGCCTGGCTCTGCGTGCCCGGAGTCGAACCCGGCAGCGTCGAACCCGGTGCGGCCTGCGGCATTCCGGGAACCGCCGGGGTCTGCGGCAGTCCGGGGACCGTCGGCGACTGCGGCGCGGCCGGGGACTGCGGGACCGGCACCGGCTGGGTCTGCGGCGCGATCTGGAACTGCGGCGCGCCCTGCGACGGTGCGGCGGCCGGTTGCTCACCCGAGGAACCGCTGGTCAGTGGGCCGGTCGGCGCGGGCCCCGCGGTCTGCGTGGTGCCGAGCAGATAGCCGACGAGGCCGGTCGTGATCGCGATGGCGTGCTTGAGTTGGCCCTCCTGGCTTTCCAGCTGCGCGGCGTCATCGCGGTTGGCGCCGTTGCCCATCTCGATGAATACATCGGGCACCGTGGTGAGCGCGGGACCGGCGATATCCGCGCGGGTCTGCAGCCCGTCCTGGGTGCCTGCGTAGGTGGCGGGCTGGAATCCGGCCTGCAAGTAGGCGTCGCGCACGGCGATGGTCGCGGCCCGGCCGGGGCCGGACTGCACCTCGTTGGCCTTCGCGTCGGGGATGGGGAGCTGCGGCACGATGAAGTGGAAGCCGCGGTCGGCGGCGGGTGCGCTGTCGGCGTGGATGCTGATCGCGACCGCGGCGCCGGACTGGTTCGCCGCACGCGCCCGGTCATCGATGCAGCCGCCCCATCCGGTGTCGTCCGGACGGCTGAGCACCACCTTCGCGCCGAGCGCCTCCAGCGAGGATTTGACCAGTTGGGCGACGTTCCAGTTGATGGTGTGCTCGGGCACGCCGTTGACGGTCGTCATGCCGGTGGTCTGGCACTCCTTGGTGCCGCCGCGACCGTCGCTGACCTGTTTGGCCTGGTTCTCCGATGGGATGGAGCCCTGGTGTCCCGGATCCAGAAAGATGGTTTTACCAGCTAGTTTGGTGGCGACGTCCGGTACGGCGGGCGCGCCGAGCGCGGTGACCGGGACCAGCCCGGCGAGCGCCATGACCACCGCCGCGGTGAGGGCGGTGCAGACTCCGGCCTTGATGATGCGAGCTTTCATGTGCGGTCGGTGCCCCGGGACGGAGCACCCCTCCCTTCCCATTGGTCACATCAAACCCAGTGGTTCACTCTGACAACATGCGTTTCGGCAAAGCAAGGCGCGTTATCGAACTGTTACCAAAGGTGTGCGAGAAGCCTCAAGCCCCGATCGGCAGCCTGCGCAGCGAACGCAGGGCATAGTGCACGCGGGTCTTCACAGTACCCACCGGAATGCCGAAATCGTCGGCGACATCCTGGTAGGCCCGGTCGCGGAGGATAACTTCGACCACCGCGTCGCGCTGCAGGGGCGGCAGGCTGGCCAGTAGCTGGGCGACCAGCAAACCGTCGACCAGACCGTCGGCGAAATCCGGATCGGCACAACGGATATCGGCCACCTCGTGCACATCGTCCCAGCCGGTATCGCCGGGCCGGACCGCACGGGCCCGCGCCAGATCGACCAAGACGTTGCGCTCGATCACCAGCAGCCAGGTGCGCACGCTGCCCTTGCTCCGGTCGTAGCGGGCACAGGAACGCCAACCGCGCAGCAGCGTCTCCTGCACCGCCTGTTCGGCCAGTCCGCAATCGCCGAGCGCACGCATGGCCCGCCAGTGCAGCAGCGCCCGGTCGGCGGCCAGTACGGCGGCCAATCCGGCATCGGTGCACAGCTTGGCGCATCCGGCGCCGCAGACGGTCCGAACACATTCCATATCCGGATATCGCGGGCGACGGAGCGGGTGACAACAGCGCTCGAATTCGGCTGTGTATGCGACAGAAATCCGGTATTTCCACCCGATGACACGGCATGGTCTGGTAGACCCGCAGGTCAATCGGTTCGTTACCGGCAACCGCTCGATACGAGGAGAACATCAGCCATGCGCGCGAGGACGCTCATGGCGGCCGGGGCATTGGCGTCGACCGTGACGCTGCTCGGCACCGGACCCGCCACCGCATCACCGGCAACGGTCATGCCCAACGACGGCCTCTATCTGGTCGGCGTCGATATCTTCCCCGGCATCTGGGAGGCGCCGGGCACACCCGATCCGGCATACGGCTGCGACTGGCGCAGGCTGTGGAAGGTCGAGGGCGACAACACGGATATGCGCTACATAATCGGCAACAACTTCACCAGGTTGCGCCCGGTGCGGGTGGAGATCAAACCGACCGATGTCGCCTTCAAGACCGTCAACTGCGGGGCGTGGCACATGGTGCCGCCACCCCCGAACACCGGATCGTTCGGGGGCTGAAAGATCCGCGACCGCGGCTAAGGTCGGCCCATGACGAGGAAACGGATCCTGATCACCGGCGCCAGCGCCGGTCTCGGCGCGGCCATGGCACGTGACTTCGCGAGCAAGGGCCGCGATTTGGCGCTGTGCGCGCGCCGCCTGGACGCGCTGACGGAACTGCGCGCCGAGCTCACCGCGGCACATCCCGGCATCACCGTCGCGGTGCGCGGGCTAGATGTGGACGAACACACGGCGGTGCCAAGGGTTTTCGGCGAACTCCGCGACGAACTCGGCGGCCTGGACCGGGTGATCGTCAACGCCGGGCTCGGTAAGGGCGCGATAATCGGCACCGGCCGGGCGGCGGCGAATATCGCAACGGCCACAACGAATCTGGTGAGCGCGCTGGCGCAAACCGAAGCGGCGCTGGAGATTTTCCGCGCGCAGAATTCCGGACATCTGGTGCTGATTTCCTCGATGAGCGCGGTGCGCGGCCTGCCGGGCAAGAAGGCGGCGTATTCGGCGAGCAAGGCCGGATTGGCCGCGCTCGGCCAGGGTTTGGCGACGGAGTTGGCGCGCTCGCCGATCCGGGTCACCACGCTGCTGCCCGGATTCATCGCGACCGAGATGTCGGCCAAGGCGGGCGACGCGCGAATGGTCGCGCCATTGGACAAAGGCGTCGCTTCATTGGTCGGAGCGATCGAGAAGGAGACGGTGCGGGCATGCGTTCCCGCATGGCCGTGGCGGCTGATCGATCTGGTGCTGCCGCATTTGCCGGGATCAATTGTCGCGCGCATCGCTTGACCTGGCAGTTCGGCTATCACCGCAGGACAAGGCGCTCGGATGAATAATGTGTCGCGGGCCACAATTTCATTCGGAAGCGTTAGCTGCATTGTCTGAATTTATGCGTTCTTAACGCTTCTAAATCTTGTTTGATACATTCTTAACGGCTTCCGTTACCTCTCCGTAATAAATCGGGTGAACTCTCCTTAAGGGTTCGTTTTATGAGCCACCCCGACCAGTACACACCGGCGGGGATGCTCCATCAGATGAGGAAGTCACCAACCTAATGAAGCTCCAGAAGTTCGCCGCCGCGTCCCTGCTGTGTATTGCCGCCGTCGGAATCACCAGCGGCACCGCCTACGCCGATCCCACCCCGAACGCCACCCTGCAGACCGATATCGCCCCCGGCGTGCACTGGACGGCGAACGTCGTCGACAAGTCGGTGGTACTGAAGACCGACGCCGGCTCGCTGACCACCCAGGGCACCCAGTTCCAGGTGCTGGACAACCAGGGCCACCTGATCGCGGGCATGCCGCTCACCTACCTGAAAGACGGTAAGGAGTGGCCGATCGCCGCGCGGGTCGACGGCAACACCGCGACGCTGACGCCGAGCACCAACCCGGCCGAGGCGCACGCGGCCACCATGCTGAAGCCGGTGGACGCCAAGCCGATCGGCGGCGTCGACTTCAACACCGCGCTCAGCAACGCGGGCACCGAATTCGGTCTGGCCACCGGCGTCGGCACCCTGATCGGCACCATCATCGGCGGCACGCTCGGCTGCGTCGCCGGTGCGGTCGTCGGCGCGGCGCTCATGCCGCCGATCTTCCTGCCGGGCGCCGCGGGTGGCTGCCTCGCCGGAATCGTGGCCGGTGTCGCGCTCGGCGCCGCGGCGGGCATGATCACCTTCGGCGTCCCGGTCGGCATCGCCGCCGCGATCCAGTTCTACCAGTCGGTCTACGGCCAGTAAGTCCGGCTCACCCACCGCGGCCCGGTGCGCGACAGCTTCTCCGTCGCGTGCCGGGCCGCGGCGTTTCGGCGGAAAATCGCCATCGATGGCGGTGGCGGATTCCCGCCGGAGATCGACCGCGCACGCTGCTGAACTGGCATGCGTGTCAACGACTCTCGCTTCTCCCCCGATCGCGTCGACGGACCGGTCGCCACTGCTGTGCTGGTCCGGCGTCGCCGCCGTGATGCTCGGCATCTTCGCCATCGTGACCACCGAAATGCTGCCGGTCGGCCTGCTCACCTCGATCGCGGGCGATTTCACCATCTCCGACGGCATGGCCGGGCTGATGATGACCGTCCCCGGACTGGTCGCCGCCGCGGCCGCGCCGGTGGTGACCGTCGCGACCGCCCGGGTCGATCGGCGAATCATGCTGTGCCTGTTCATATTCCTGCTGATCGTCGCCGATCTGCTGATGGCGGTGACGCCGGTGTACTGGCCGGTGCTCGCCGCCAGGGTGCTCGTCGGCGTCACGGTCGGCGGATTCTGGTCCATCGCCGCGGGTTTGGCCGATCGATTGGTGCCCGCGAAATCCGTGCCGAGGGCCAACGCGATCATCTTCGCCGCGGTGCCGCTCGGCTCGGTGCTCGGCGTGCCCGCGGGCACCTATCTGGGCGATCTCACCGGATGGCGGGTGGCATTCGCGGTGGTGGCCGGGTTCACCGTCGCGGTCCTCGGCTTGCTGCTGGCCGTCCTACCACCGCTGCCCGGCGGGCCGGGAACACGAGTTTCCTTGTTGCGCAGTCTCGTTCGCGGCACGAATATGCGCTACGCCCTGCTGCTGACCTTCCTCATCGTGCTGGCGCACTTCGGCGCGTACACCTACATCACCCCCTTCCTCGAGCAGGTGACGAAGGCCGGTTCCGCGACCGTCACGCTCATGCTGCTCGCGTACGGCGTCGCCGGGATCGTCGGCAACTTCCTCGGCGGCGCGGCCGTCGCGCGTCATCCGCGCGGCGCGTTCGCCGGATTCGTGACCATGATCATCGCGGCGCTGCTGCTGCTTCCGGTGCTCGGCCGCTGGGAATTCGGCGCGCTGGCGCTGCTGCTGGTCTGGGGCGTCGGCTACGGCGCGGTGCCGGTCGCGACGCAGACCTGGTTCATCAAAGCCGCGCCGAACACCCCGGAGGCGGCATCGGTGTTGTTCACCGCGTCGTTCCAGCTCACCCTTTCGCTGGGCGCGCTGACCGGCGGGGTGATCGTCGATCACACGTCGCCGACAACCGTCCTGTTGCTCGCGGCAGCACCCGTCGCGCTGGCGATCCTCACGCTCACAACGCATCTCGCCACCGGGCGCGTCTGGCCGGACTTACCCCGGACGTAATCGACTCGACGTATCCGGATCGGGCATGATCGACATCATGATCGACGAGGTCGGCACCAAACTGTTCCACCAGACCATGCCGTTCACCGAACGGCTCGGCATCGAGGTGCTCGAACACAGCCGCGAACAGGTGCGCAGCCGGATCGCCTGGGACGCATCGCTGTGCACGCTCGGCGGGGTGCTGCACGGCGGCGTCCTGATGGCGCTGGCCGATGCGACCGGCGCGGTCTGCGCCTATCTGAATCTGCCCGAGGGCAAGCAGGGTACGACCACCGTCGAGTCGAAAACCAACTTCCTCAGGGCGATTCGCGCGGGCTACGCGACCGCGACGGCACGGCCGCTGCACGCGGGCCGGTCGTTCATCGTGGTGGAAACCGAAATCCGCGACGACGCGGGCAAGCTCGCAGGCAAGGTGACCCAGACCCAGGCCGTGCTCTGACCAGCTGATATCCGTAAGGCCCAGGCGCTGCGCCTGGGCCTTTTTCATGTCGCGGGAATATATCCGGGCGGCGGGCGGTTGAGTGGGTTGTCGGCGGTGCCGGTAGCTCGCACCATTGCGCGACGCCGATCGAGCCGCTACGCTCGGCCCTATCCGCTCCAGTGGATGTAGGCACAGCCTCCCATCGAGCGAATTCCGAGTTCCGGTGAGTCCCGAACCCTGATTTCCGTGATTCACCCTCCCGATACCGAATCCGCGCGTACCGGGGATCTCAAAGCGCGGCATATCCGCCGCAGTCACGGCCGTTCGCCGTACCCGAATACTCCCTCCTGAGAAGGAAACCCAATGAACAACAACACAATTCAGCAATCCGAAGGGACGGTCGAGATGCGCTCCGTTTCCGGCGTTGTCGAGCTGACGGAAAACCGCGCGATCCTACGCGTCGACGGCTATCTGCCATCGCCGCTCGACATCCACATCCCCGCCCGCATGGCTCGCGAAAATGCTTTGCGCCGAGGCGATTTCGTAGTCGGATCGGCGAAACGCGCACCGCGCAGCGAACAGCTGGACCCGCTGGTCGCCATCGAAACCGTCAACGGGCTCGACCCGGCCAAGGCGGCGGCCCGGCCGCATTTCGCCGACCTCACACCCATCTACCCGAATCAGCGGCTGCGGTTGGAAACCGAGCCGCACGCCATGACCACCCGGGTCGCCGATCTGGTCATGCCGATCGGCAAGGGCCAGCGCGCCCTCGTCGTCGCACCGCCCAAGGCGGGCAAAACCTCTGTGCTGCAAGCCATCTCGCACGGCATCGCGAAGAACCACCCGGAATGCGAACTGCTGCTGGTGCTGGTCGGCGAGCGGCCGGAGGAGGTGACCGACCTGTCCCGTGAGATTCCGGCCGAGGTCGCCGCGGCCACCTTCGACGCCTCGCCGCGCGAACAGGTGGCGCTCGCCGAACTGGCCATCGAGCGGGCCAAGCGCCAGGTCGAACAGGGCCGCGACGTCGTGGTCCTGCTGGACTCACTGACCAGGCTGGCCCGCGCGTACAACCTGGCCACCCCGGCCTCCGGCCGCATCCTGGCGGGCGGCATCGACGCCGCCGCGCTGGCGCCGCCCAAGAAATTCCTCGGCGCCGCCCGCAATATCGAGCACGGCGGCTCGCTGACCATCATCGCCACCACGCTGGTCGAGACCGGTTCGCTGGCCGACACCGTGGTCTTCGAGGAGTACAAGGGCACCAGCAACGCCGAACTCAAACTCGACCGGACGACCGCGAACCGGCGCGTCTTCCCCGCGGTCGACATCGGCCAATCCAGCACCCGCAAGGACGAATTACTGCTCACCCCTGAGGAACTCGCGGCCACCGAGCTGCTGCGCCGCACCCTGTCGGGATTGGACGGACAGCGCGCCATCGATCTGCTGCTGGAGGGCCTGCGCAAGACGCAGACCAACGCCGAATTCCTGGCCCAGCTCAAGCATTGAGCCCACCCGTCACCGAATCGCTACGCCATGTCCTGGCCCACCCGTCACCCGACCGCCACCCCTCACCGAATCGCTACGCGATGCTGTGCTGATTGCGGCCAGACCTTCGCCAGCCCCGTCAGCAACCGGAGCTCGGTGTCGAAATCGTGGGCGATCGGCACGGATCGCGACGCGTCGTCCGCCGCGACCGGTGGCAGGCCCGCCATCCGGCTCTTGGTCGCATATGACAGTCCGCGAGCGTAATCAGCCGGGCGCCAATCGGATTCGGGCCGCGTATCGGCGGGCAGATACGGCCCGAGGTGCAGCAGGGCATCCCGTATCTCCACGGTCATCCGCAGCAGGCGGGCCTCGGCGTTCAGCGGGGTGTCGACGGGCGGGGTCAGCACGATCTCGGGCACCGCGGCGGTGAGATCCCGCCAGAGCGGCCACAGCCTGCGGCATACCCGGCCGTTGCGATCCAGGCCGGCCCGGGTGATCAGCGTGACGACCACCGGGATGGCCGCGAGCGTGGTGGTGACGAAAGTGCAGAAGGTTGTGACCATCTCGAAGCGCACGAGCTGCGGGCCGAGGTCGGGCCGGGACCATCCGGTGACCAGCTGCACACCCGACAGCGTCGCAACGACGGAGACGATCAGGTTGGCCGCGATCAGACAGGAACAGACGAACTTGCCGCCGAAAGAGCTTTCCGCGAGCCGGAATTCGCGGATCCAGTTGCGGATCAGGACCCATCCGGCGACGGTCAGCGGAACGCCGAAGGCGGCGGTGACGACGAGTCCCGGCCCCGTGGGGCCGAGGTCGACCGGAACGCCGCGCGGTCTGGCGCACCGTCCGGCTAACAGGACGACGCAGGTCAGCCCGAGTCCGATGCCGACGCAGACGCGGTACCTGCGCAACGCGGCGGGCGAATCGGCGCCGTCCTCCCAGGCCCGCACGATCGCGTAGCAGCACATCAGCATGACGATCACGCAACCGAGCGCCAGCTGGTGCACCGGATCGGTCAGGCTGCGCGCGGGTGCGCACCGGTAGAGCAGCAATGCGAGCAGCGACCACATTCCGAGGCGATTGAACAATCGGTCGAGGTCGCCGGTGCGGCCCAGCGCGATTCGCGCGCACAGTACGACGGCGACATAGCCGGTCACCGGCCAGCCGATAACTCCGGGGAGCGGCGATGCGAACATAGCGAACCCTCCGGATCGGGAAACTCGTGCAGCCGGGAGGGTACCCGATCACCCGAGTGCCCACCGATCTCAGCCGAACACCACCAGCGCGCATGCGGCGAGGAAGAGCACCTGCACGAGGCCGCGCAGCGGCAGCGGCATGGTCTTGATGCCGACCCCGGCCCGCGCGGCGTGCACATTCGCCGGGAACAGCGCGAGCAGCAGCACGAACAGGCAGCCCGCCGCCAATTTCGCGAACGGTGGCAGCAAGAGCCCCAGCGCACCGGCGAATTCCAGTGCGCCCGTGACGGTTACCAGCCCGGCGGCATTCGGGAGACGCGGGGGCACCATGGCGATCAGCTCCGCGCGCTTACCGGGGACGAAGTGCGCGCTCGCGGTGAGCGCGAACATGGCGGCCAGGCCGAGCCGCGCGGCATGCGGCCAGGTATCGAGCCAGCCGATATCGCCGAGCCAGCCGATGAGGCGGGCAATTCCGGTGACGACGGCGAGAACTACCAACGGTGCCATCGGGACTCTCCTGTTCCACTGCAATCTTGACGGTGGAAAGATTAGGTTCGGCACCGTAACTTGTCAATGGCAAGATTGATCGGCATGATCGGACCATGGCGAAAAGCGGCTACCACCATGGTGATCTGCGGGCGACCATCCTGGCCGCGGCGGCCGAGCAGATCGCCGCCGACGGCGTCGGCGCCGTCTCGCTGCGCGAACTCGCGCGCCGGGCGGGCGTCTCACATGCCGCGCCGGCACACCACTTCGGCGACCGGGCCGGACTGCTCACCGCGCTGGCGATCGAGGGATTCGAGCGGCTGGCCGACGAACTCGACACGGCGGGAACGGATTTCCGCGAAATGGCGATCGCCTACATCCGGTTCGCGCTGCGCAATCCCGGCCATTTCGACGTGATGTACCGGCGCGAGGCGCTGCATGCCGACGATCCGCGGCTGACCGCGGCCCGCCAGCGTTCGGGGGCCGCGCTGCGCGGGGGTGCCGCGCGGAAACAGGGCGATGGGTCGCCGGAGGCGCAGGCGGCGACGCAACTGGCCGCCTGGTCGCTGGTGCACGGCTTCGCCACGCTGTGGCGCGAAGGGGCGCTGGTGAATTCGGCGCTGACCGTCGCGGACGATCCGGAGACGTTGGCGCGCAAGATGATCGCGATGGTCCGCTTCGGCTGACGGCTTATCCGAGCAGCGCGCGAACGCGGCGGCGATCCTCCTCGCCCACCGGAAGTTGCAGTACCAGCAGCAGATCCGGATCCTCGACCAGCCGGGACTGGTAGAGCTCCAGATTGATCAGCCCGACTTCCGGATGGTCGATGCCGATGACGGCGGGCCGGAAATCCTGTACCGGATATTCCGCCCACCAGGTCCGGAATTCCGGGCTGGCCGCGGCCACCTCGGCGATCACCGCGTTCAACCGCGGGTCGTCGGGTCGCTGCGCCACCGCGGTGCGGAACTGGCTGAGCGTGGCCCGTGCCATCGGCTCCCACGGGCGCACCATATTCCGATTGCGGGGATCGGCGAAGACGAACCACATGAGGTTGCGGCGCGCGAGCGGCACGCTGTCCGGATCGAGCCGGACCTTGGCGTACGCCGCGTTCCAGACCACGAAGTCGAACCAACTGTCATGCAGCACAGCCAGATTCGGCATCAGCGCGTCGACGAGCCGCTGCTGGCGCGACATCGATCTGGCCAGCGGGTGATCGATCACCGGATCGGGCAGCCCGGCCAGCCTGCGCAGATGCCGGTGCCGGACCGCGTCCAGCCGCAGCGCCCTGGCCAGCGCGTCGACCACCTGCGGACTGGCCGCGATCTTGCGGCCCTGTTCGAGCCAGGTGTACCAGGTGGTGCTCACCCCGGCCAGTGCGGCCACCTCCTCGCGCCGCAGGCCCGGGGTGCGGCGGCGGCCCGGCTCCAGATCGGGCGGCAGGCCGACGTCGGCGGGCCGCAGCCGGGAACGGTGGATGCGCAGGAAGGCGGCCAGTTCGGTGCGCTGGCTTTCGGACATCGAGTTCCCTTGTTGGATAGCACTATCGGTACCAGGACCGCGCCACTGTTCGTCTCTAACGTCTATCTCAGCAGAAAGAGGTGCGATATGGCAGGCGAAAAAGGCACGGTACTGGTGATCGGCGCGACCGGACAGCAGGGCGGCGCGGCCGCCCGGCAACTGCTCGAACACGGCTGGCCCGTAGACGCTTTCGTTCGCGACCCGGAATCGCCCTCGGCAATGGCGCTGCGGGCGGCCGGCGCCCGGCTCGTCGTCGGCGACCTGGACGACGCCGCCGCGCTGCGCTCGGCGCTGGCGGGCGCGTACGGGCTGTTCCTCATGCTGTCGCCGATGGAGGGCGTGCACATCACCGACGCCGGTATCGCGGCCGAGGAGCGGCGCGGGCTGCTGATCGCCGAACTGGCCGGGCAAGCCCATATCCAGCATCTGGTGTACAGCTCGGTGAAGGGCGCGGGCGAGGAAACCGGTGTCGGCTACTACGCGCCGAAGGAACGGATCGAGCAGCGGATCGCCGCACTGGGCCTGCCCGCGACGGTGCTGCGGCCGGTGTTCTTCATGGACAATTTCAACACCTTCAATCGGCCGGTGTTCGACGACGGTGGGCTGGTGCTGAATATCGCCGTGCGCGAGGATATTTCGCTGCCGTTGATCGCGGTGCGGGATATCGGCGCGTTCGCCGCGCTCGCCTTCGACGATCCGGACCGATACCTCGGGAGCACCCTCGCGCTGGCGGGCGATCGCCGCACGCCGCCGGAGATGGCCGAAATCTTCGGGCGCGCGGCGCAGCTGCCCGCACGCAGCCGCCGGACACCGATCGAACAGGTGCGCGCCTTCGACCAACATGTCGCCAGTATGTTCGCGCATTTCAACGAGAACACCGACGCGCCGATCGATATCGGGCGGCTGCGCGAATATCATCCGGGCCTACTGACGCTCGCCGACTGGCTCGAGCTCACCGGTTGGAAGCCCTGAGCGACCGGACCGTGGATACAGCCGAAGCAGCGCGATCGCGAGGGTGAGCGCGCACAGCCACGCGAACCAATCGCCGATGCGCGCGTACACCGTGCCGCCGGTGCGCAACGGGATATCCGCGAGCACCGTCCTGGTGTCGCCGAGATCCGTTGCGGCCGAACCCGATACGCGGCCGTTCGAATCGCTCGCCACCAATTCGCCCCGCTGCGCGGCGCGGGCGACGCCGACCCCGGATTCGACGCCGCGCATGACCGCCATCCGGCTGTGCAGCCAGTGGTCGACGTCGAAATCCAGTGCGGGAGCCAGCATCAGCGTCGCGCCGCGGCGCTGGTTCGCGCGGACCAGGCCGGGGCGGTCGAGGTCGAAGCAGACGGCAAGTGCCCAGGAGGTACCCGGAACCGATTGCCATTCGGTGCCCGCACGCAGCTCGTCCTCCAGGCCGGGAATGAGATAGTGCTTGGCGTACACCACGCCCGACGGATAGTCGACGGCCGCGTTGACGCTGACGCCCTGCCTGGTGAGCACCAGTCCGGCGATCACGTCGATACCGTGCCGCCGGGCGGCGTCGGCCAGCGGTCCCGATAGCAGCGGCAGCGTGGATTCATCTGCACGCCAAGCCTTTTCGGGAAACACCACAACTTTCGCGCCCGCGTCCGCGAGCCGGTCGATCTCGGCGACGGCGCGGTCGATCATCTCCCGGCCGTCCGCCGTATCGACCGGCACGTACTCCGGCGGTTGCGCCACCGCGACCAGACCGACCCGCACCACACCCCCATCGGCGGGGCGGTTCAGCTGGAAGACGCCGAAGCCGAGTACCGCGACGAATACCGCGACCGTGCAGCCGGAGACCCGAAGCCGTTGGGCCCGAGTCACATTCGGCGCGGTGAAGACGGCGAGCGCGGTGGGCGCCAGCAGGATCAGGAAGGTGATGCCCCAGGGACCGGTCAGCGCGGCGGATTGGATCAGCGGCAGCACATCGGTCTGGGCGTAGGCGATACTCCACCACGCGCCGTACGGGCCGAGCACCGAAATCAGGTATTCGAGCGTCACCCAACCCGCGGGAAACGCCAGCACGGCGAGCCCGGGACGGCCACGCACCAGCAGGGTCCGGGTGAGCAATACGAGCGCACCGTATGCCACGGCGGTGCCGCCCAACAGCGCGACGGCGGCGACGAACGGCTGCTCCACCGTCCCGGTCAGATACGGATAGAACTGTGCGACACCGCCGAGCCAGGACAGCGTCCCGGCCAGGAACGCGGCCCGCGCCGAGATCCGCGGCGCGAGGTACAGCACCGGCAGCGGCGCGAGAAAGGCCAAGGCGGGCAACGGATGCAGACCGCCGCCGAGGTGCCAGAGCACCGCGGACAGCACCGTCGCCGCGCCGATCGTGAGGTAGCGGTTCATGAAGACTCCCGCGTCGGCGATAAAGACGCCTCCGATGGTCGTCGCGTGCGGTTCAACGGACATCACCGACGAGGACGAATTCGCCCTCCCTCGTAAGGCTCATACCCCGGGGACGATCAGCCCCGACTCATAGGCGAAGACAACGGCCTGCACCCGATCGCGCAGTCCGAGTTTCGAAAGTATCGCGCTCACATGGGTTTTCACGGTGTGCTCGGATATCGTGAGCGCCGCGGCGATCTCCGCGTTCGACTGCCCTCGAGCCAGCTGGCCGAGCGTGGTCCGCTCACGTTCGGTCAACTCGCCCAAGCGTTTCGCCAATTCGGGCCGGGGACGGCCGCCGTGTACCAGTGTCTCGATCAGCCGCCGGGTGACCGTCGGCGCGAAAAGCGCCTCCCCGGCCGCGATCACCCGCACCGCCGCGACCAGTTCGGCGCGCCGCATATCCTTCAGCAGGAATCCGCTCGCACCGGCCCGCAGCGCGGCATACACATAGTCGTCCACGTCGAACATGGTGAGCACCAACACTTTCGCCGCGGTCCGCGCGCAGATCTCCCTGGTCGCCGCGACGCCGTCCAGGTGCGGCATCCGCACATCCATCACCACCACGTCCGGTTGCCGCGCAACGGTTTCGGCGACGGCCGCGATGCCGTCGGCGGCCTCGCCGACCACGGTGATATCCGGTTCCGCGCCGAGGATCAGCGCGAATCCGCTGCGAAAGAGCTCCTGATCGTCGACGACCAGCACCCGGGTACCCACCTCAGATCGGCAGTTCCGCGAATACCGTGAAACCGTAGTCGGATTGGCCGTCGCGCAGCAGACCGCCGCAGGCGCTGACCCGCTCGCGCATGCCGAGCAGCCCGTAGCCGATCGTCTCCGCGAAGCCGTCGCCGCGACCGTGCCCGTCGTCGCTCACCCGCACCGTCAACCAATCGTCGGACCAGCGCAGCACCACCCGCACACAGGTGGCGCCCGCATGCTTCATGGTGTTGGTCAGCGCCTCCTGCACCACCCGGTACGCGGTGATCTCGATATCGCCGGAAATCGGTCGGGGCGTGCCGTATTCGTTGAAGGTGGCGGCCAGCCCCCCGCGCTTGGACAGCTCGACCAGATCCGAGATCGCCGCGATGCCGGGCTGATGCCGCGGTTCGGTACCGTCGCGCAAAGCCTCGATGCTGCCGCGCAATTGGCGAACGGCATCGCGCCCGGTATCGGCGATCCCGGCGAAGGTGGCGTCGGCGCGGTCCGGATCGCTGTGGGTGAGCAGGGGTCCGGTCTCGGCCTGCACGATCATCAAACCGACGGCGTGCGTGACGATATCGTGCATATCCCTGGCGATGCGCACGCGTTCCTGGGCGACCGCGGCCACCCGCTCCTCCTCGAATCGCCGCGCCCGCTCCCGCAGCATGGCGATCTGGTTGTTCCTGGCCCGCACGCCGGTGCCGAGCGCCCACGCGGTGACGAACGACATCGCCGCATAACCGTAGGCCTGCGGCTGCTCGTTCGGCACGATCAGCGAGACCAGAATGCCCGCGACGATTCCGATGAAGGCGACGACCCGCCAGGTCAGCGAGCTGTGGGCGGCGATCGTGTACGCGCTGACGACGGTGCCGTACGGCAGCGCGGGCATGGCGTCGACACAGCCGAGGACGGTCAGCGCGGAACCGACGATCGTCAGCACGAGCACCGGGGCGCGGCGGCGCAACAGCACCGGCGCCGAGGCCACCACCGCGATCAGCACGATCCACCAGGGCCGCTGGTCGGCCAGGACGGGCCCGACCGTCGCCACCGTGACCGCAACGGTGACAACGACATCGACCGACCACGGCGGCACCTGTCTCAACCGGGCGGTCGCGTGTCGAACACCATCGCGAAACCCCACAGCGAAACAGTCTTGTTCCCGGGACCGGTACCGCGCTTCCCCCGCCAGGATGATCCTGAGATCATCCTGTGGAGTTACGTAGGTAGTGCGTTCGGTCGTAGGTTCGCCGATACCAGGTGCTCGTCCGGGTAGGCCTCCTCCTCGTGCGCGGCCACATCACCGATCTCCAGCACATCGTCCGGCATCCGCAGTTTCATGAAAAGCCCTAAGAACTTCAGGATCACCACGGTGACCAACGCGTCCCACACGATCACCGTCGCCGCCGCGCCGGCCTGCCAGAGCAGCAGTTTCGGATGGTGGCCGTACAGCCAGCCCGAATAGGTCACGTCCGCGACATCTTTCCCGTTGCCTAAGTAGACGACGACATGTGGGTCGGCGAGCACACCCACCAGTAGGCCGCCGGTGAGCCCCGCGACGCCGTGGGTGTGGAAGACGCCGAGGGTGTCGTCCACCTTGCGGAATAATCTGGTGCGCCCCAACTTGTTCCACGACAGCCACACCAGCGTCGACGCGACGACGCCGATGATCAGCGCACCGAAGCTGTTGACATATCCGGCCGCCGGTGTGATGGCCACCAGGCCGGTGATCATGCCGTTGATCGCGCCGAGGAAATTGGGCCGCCGGGCCGGGCCCGCGAAAATATCCCAGATCACCCAGGTCAACAGCGCGACCGCGGTGCAGAGGTTCGTGTTCAGCACCGCGAGCGAGGCGTCCGCGCCGGCGAAGTACGGATCGCCGCCGTTGAATCCGTTCCAGCCCAACCACAGTATGCCCGCGCCCGCCGCGGCCAGCGGCAGATTGTTCGGCACCGCGCGTTCCCGATCCCTGGCCAGCCGGGGGCCGATCACCGCGGCGGCGACGAAACCCGTTGTGCCCGCTGCCAAATGGATGACATACCCGCCCGAATAGTCCAGCGCGCCCAGCTGCGACCACCAGCCGCCGCCCCACAGCAGAAAGGCGTTCACCCCGTAGGCGAAGGTGGACCACAGCGGCACGAACAGCAGCCACACCTTGAAATTCATCCGTCCGACGACGCTGCCGAGGAACAGCAGCGGCGTGATACCGGCGAAGACGAACTGGAAATACGCCAAGGTCGTTTCGGAGAAACGGAATTTCGGCATGGTGCCGTTCAACAGCGGTATGACGGCCTGGTTCTGATTGCCGGAGCCGAGCACGGTATGCGGTACGCCGACGGCCGCCCGCAGGATGCCGGGACCGAGCCGCAGCGGCTCGCCGAAGCCCATCTTGAAGACCCACAACACCCACACGACCAACACCAGCGAAAATCCGGTGAACGCCATGAGAATCGTGTTGACGGCCCATTTTCGTTGCACGATACCGCCGTACAGGATGGCGATGCCGGGAATGCTCATCAGGCCGACGAGGGTCGCGGCAACCAACTGCCAGGCATTGTCACCAGGATTGAACCAGTCGGGGTAGGGTGACATGATTCTGCGCTGCCTCACTGCGCGGCGGCGCTCGTTCCAGCGCCGAAAACTCTGTGGCGTAAGGTGTCTCGCGTCACACTGATCCACCAAGTGTCGGCATCCGAGGTTTCCCTCCGGTTACCCGGAGTTAATTCTGGATTTCGCGGACGTGGGATCAATCCGCCTGGTGCGCAGCCGGATTCGATTCGGAAGTGCTCAGCGTTTTCCGAGCATCGCGCCGATCGCCGCGGTGACCTCCCGCGCGAGCGCAGCGTGCACCGGCGCGTGTTGACCCAACAATCGGTACCACATCGCGCCGAAGGCGAAGTCCACCACCAGATCCAGCGAAACCGCGGCATTCAGCTCACCCGTTTCGACACCGCGCGCCAGCAGCTCGCGCAGCACGGCTCGGCGCGGGCCGAGCACGCTGTCCCGCAACCGTTTCGCCAATTCGGCGTTGCTCTGCGCGTCCGCCATCAGCCCGACCAGCGCAGTTCCGGTATTCGTCCGGGCCAGCTCGTAGACGGTGGCCAGCAGCTCTTCGACGGCGGCGAGCACATCCGACGGCGGCTGCGGCGGCGACAGCGCCCCTTGATCTTTCGCGAGATCGACCAGCGCCTCCAGCAGTACCGACGCCTTGTCCGGCCACCAGCGATAGACCGTCTGCCTGCCGACGCCCGCGGCCTCGGCGATCGCCTTGATGGTCAGGCCCTGGTAGCCGTCGCGCTCGCACAGGTCCAGCGCGGCCCGCAGGATCGCGCGCCTGGCGTCCTCGCTGCGCGGGCGCCCCCTTGCTCCTGTCATGCGGATCACTTTACAAGACACCGTGCCTCGAATATATTAACGAGGCACAGAGGCTCGAAAATATGGAGGCAGTAATGAGCGAGCGCGTCGTCATCGTCGGCGGAACTTCCGGAATCGGCCTCGCCACCGCCAAGCGGCTCGCGGCGCGTGGCGTAGCCGTGGTGATCGCGGGCCGCAGCGAGCAGCGGCTCGCCGCGGCGCTGGCCGAACTCGGCCCCGAGGTCACCGGAAAAACCGTCGACGCGCGCGATCAGCAGGATCTGGCGCGACTGTTCGCCGAGGTCGGCCCGGTCGACCATGTGGTGGTGACGGTCACCGGCCCGTCCGGCACCAAGCCGTTCCAGGAAATCGACGCCGACCACCTGCAGGCCCACCTGTCCGGAAAACTGTTGCCGCACTTCGCGACCGTTCAGGCCGCGCTGCCGCACCTGACCCCGAACGGCTCGATCACCCTGGTGTCGGCGGCCTCGGCGGGTGGCTCGATGCCCACCACCGCCGCGCTCGCCGCCGTGAACGCCGGTGTCGAGGCGCTGGTTCCGGTGCTCGCGGTGGAGTTGGCTCCGGTGCGGGTGAACGCGGTCTCGCCCGGCGTCATCGACACCGAATGGTGGAACTTCCTGCCCGACGAGGCCAGGGCCGATGTCTTCGCGCAACTCTCGGCCACCACACCGGTCGGCCGGATCGGCACCGCCGACGATATCGCCAAGGCGATCGACTTCCTGGTGGACAACGGCTTCACCACCGGCATCGTGGTGCGGGTCGACGGCGGGGCCAGGCTCGGCGCGCCGAAGTAGCGAATTACGGTGCGGGCGTGGCCCTTTCTACTCGGGCTCGGCGACCGCCGAATCCCCCCAGCCCTGACTGGTGAAGGCGTAGAAGATCGCCACGATGAGATAGAGGGCCAGCGCCGCGATCGGCATGATGAAGCCGATCACGATGCACACCGCGTAGATGGCGATACCCGGCCAGGCGCGAAAGCTTTCGCGGCGTGCGAATTCCGCGTCGAAGCCGGGTTCGAACAGCTCCGGATGGTGCACGAGCCGCCGGTGCAGCGGCCACCACGGCACCGTCATCAGCACCCCGGCCAGCCCGAACAGCGCGGCCGCGACCTGCGCGTCGCGGTGCGCGCCGTGCACCACGTTCTCCGCGAGAATGCCGGTGGGGAAAGGCAATACGGAGACCCCGAGCAGCAGCATCAGATTCCACCAGCGAATCGCGTGATCGAGGTGGCGCAGCCTGCCGAAGTAGGTGTGGTGGTTCATCCACACGATCCCGACCGTCAGAAAGGCCGCCAGATAGGCGACATACGACGGCCAGATATGGGCGAGCGCCTCCAGCAGATGACCCGGCTGATGCTCGGGCACCCGAATGTCGAGGATCAACAGGGTGATAGCGATCGCCATCACCCCGTCGCTGAATGCCTCGACCCGCGTAGTACCCGATAGTCGACCGCTCCGGATCGCCTCATCTGCCATGGCAGGCAGCGTAAACGGGCGCTCATCCGGATTCGACCCGTATCGCTAAGGGTGAATAAGCCTGGGAGACGGTCAGATCGGCGTCACATACGCGCCCGCGATACCGCCGTCCACCAGGAACTGCGATGCGGTGATGAAGGAGGCGTCGTCGCTGGCGAGGAAGGCGACCGCCGCGGCGATCTCCTCCGGCTCGGCGAACCGGCCGATCGGGATGTGCACCAGACGGCGGGCCGCCCGCTCGGGATCCTTGGCGAAAAGCTCCTGCAGCAGCGGCGTGTTCACCGGGCCCGGGCACAGCGCGTTGACCCGAATCCCGTTGCGAGCGAACTGAACTCCGAGTTCCCGGCTCATCGCGAGCACGCCGCCCTTCGAGGCGGTGTACGAGATCTGCGAGGTGGCCGCGCCCATGACGGCGACGAACGACGCGGTGTTGATCACCGAACCCTTACCGCGTTCCAGCATGTGCTCGATGGCGTACTTGCTGCACAGATATACCGAGGTCAGGTTCACCTCCTGCACCCGGCGCCAGGCGTCGATGCCGGTGGTCAGGATCGAATCATCTTCCGGCGGTGAGATTCCCGCATTGTTGAAGGCGATGTCGAGGCCGCCGTAGGTGTCCACCGCCGTCCGGAACATATCCCTGACCTGTTCCTCGTCGGTGACATCCACCTTCACGTAGAGCCCGCCGACCTCGGCGGCCGCCGCGCCGCCCGATGTCGCATCGATATCGGCGACCACCACCTTGGCGCCCTCCGCCGCGAACCGGCGCACCGTGGCCAGTCCGATCCCGGAACCGCCGCCGGTGACGACGGCGACCCGATCCTGTAAGCGCTGCAACGCTTCTCCTTTCAATTGGTGGCGATGAAGACGTTCTTCGTCTCGGTGAAGGCCAGCGCCGCGTCCGGTCCGAGCTCGCGGCCGAGCCCGGACTGTTTGAATCCGCCGAACGGCGTCCAATAGCGCACGGAGGAATGCGAATTCACCGACAGGTTCCCGGCTTCCACCGCACGCGAAACCCGGAGGGCGCGGCCGACGTCACCGGTCCAGATCGAGCCGGACAGACCGTATTCCGTATCGTTGGCGATCCGGATGGCGTCGGCCTCGTCGTCGAACGGCAGCACCGCGACGACGGGTCCGAAGATCTCCTCCCGGACCACCCGGTCGTCCGGACCATCGGGGAGCACAACCGTTGGCGGATACCAGAATCCGGGGCCCTCGGGCCGGGTTCCCTGGAACGCGACGTTGGCCTGCTCGACATATCCGGCGACCTTCGCCCGGTGCGCGGCCGAGATCAGCGGGCCCATCTCGGTGGCCGCGTCGGCGGGATCGCCGACCCGCACGCCGTGCACGGCCGGCTCGAGCAGTTCGAGGAAGCGATCGAAGACGCTGCGCTGCACCAGGATTCGTGACCGCGCACAGCAGTCCTGCCCGGCGTTGTCGAATACGCCGTACGGCGCGGTGGCGGCGGCGCGCTCCAGATCGGCGTCGGCGAAGACGATATTGGCGCTCTTGCCGCCCAATTCGAGCGTCACCCGCTTCACCTGCTCGGCGCAGCCCGCCATGATCTGCTTGCCGACCTCGGTGGATCCGGTGAACACCACCTTGCGCACCGCGGGATGGGTGACGAAACGCTGCCCGACCACCGCACCCTTACCGGGCAGCACCTGAAAGACGTCCTCGGGCAGGCCCGCCGCGAGGGCCAGTTCGCCGAGCCGTAGCGCGGTGAGCGGCGTCAGCTCGGCGGGTTTGAGCACCACCGTATTGCCCGCGGCGAGCGCGGGCGCGAAACCCCAGCCCGCGATCGGCATCGGGAAGTTCCACGGCACGATGACGCCGACGACGCCGAGCGGTTCGCGGAAGGTGATATCGACACCGCCCGCGACCGGAATCTGGTCGCCGAGCAGGCGTTCCGGCATACCCGCCGCGAAATGCAGTACGTCCCTGACGTTTCCGGCCTCCCAGCGGGCATTGCCGACGGTGTGGCCCGCGTTCGCGACCTCGAGTTCGGCCAGTCTCTCCAGATCCGTGTCGACGGCCTCGGCGAAGCGGCGCAGCAGCCGGGCCCGGTCGCCGGGCGCGACCTCGCGCCAGCTCGCGAATGCCCGCTGCGCGCGATCGATGGCGGCATCGGTTCCGGCGAGCTCCGTCGCCTCGATCGATGCGACGACCTCCCCGGTCGCCGGATTGATCACCTGACTGGCCGTCACGGGGTCAACTCCTTTGTTCTGTCGGAAAACACTTGCTCCGGTCACGAATTACGGGTCGCGCGGTAATCCGCCGCGGCCGCGACCAGCGCGCGCATCAACCGGTCGTCGGTGGCATCGGACTCCGGATGCCACTGCACCCCGACCAGGAAGGGGCCGTCGATCGCCTCGACCGCCTCGATGCCGCCGTCCAGCGCCCGCGCGCCGACCAGCAGACCGTCGGCCAGCTCGGCGATGCCCTGATGGTGGTGGCAGTTCGCCTTCACCTCGGAGCCGACGATGGCGGCGACCCTGGTTCCCGGTTCGGTCAGCACATCGGTGACGGTGTACGCCCCGGGGCCGCCGGAGTGCTCGTCGTGCCCGAGCACATCGGGCAGATGCTGGTGCAGCGTGCCGCCCATGGCGATATTCACCACCTGTAGGCCGCGGCAGATCGCCAGAATCGGCAGTTCGGCCGCCCTGGCCAGCCCGAACAGCTCGAATTCGGAGGCGTCGCGATCCTCTCTGGTCTCGCCGAGCGACGGATGCGGCGGCGCGCCGTAGCGGGCCGGGTCGACGTCGGCGCCGCCGGTCAGCACCAGCCCGTCCAGGCGTTCGACCAATTCCGGGTAGGCGACCGTATCCGGCGGCAGCAGTACCGGGATACCGCCCGAACGCGCGACGGTCTGCACATAGGTGTTCTGCAGGATGGCGCTGTGGTGATCCCAGCTGCCGAATTTTGCCCGCTCCAGATAGGTCGGCAGCCCGATGACCGGGCGGGGTGTGATGCGCTGCTCAGAGTCTTTCGAAGCCACGTATTCGCTCCCAATCGGTGACGGCGGTGTCGAACGCGTCCAGTTCGACCTGTGCGGCATTGCGGTAGTGCTCAACCACATCATCACCGAAGGCGGACCGAGCCACCTTGCTGTCCCCGAACAGCTGGGCCGCTTCCCGCAGCGTACGTGGCACTCGCGGCCGGTGCGACACGTAGGCGTTGCCACGAAATTCCGGTTCCAGCGGCAGCTTGTGCTCGATCCCGTACAACCCGGCCGCGATCGATGCCGCGACGGCCAGATACGGGTTGACATCGCCGCCCGGCACCCGGTTCTCCACCCGCAGCGACGGGCCGGACCCGACCACGCGCAGCGCGCAGGTGCGATTGTCCCGGCCCCAGGCCAGCGCGGTCGGCGCGAAGCTGCCCGGTACGAAACGCTTGTAGGAATTGATATTCGGCGCGAGCAGATAGGTGAATTCGCGCAGACAGTCCAGCTGTCCGGCGATGAAATGCCGCATCAGCTCGGAGGTGCCGTGCTGACCGCCGCCCGCGAACGCGGGCGCGCCGGATTCGTCGCGCAGGCTGATGTGGATGTGGCACGAATTGCCTTCACGCTCATTGTATTTCGCCATGAAGGTGAGGCTGCGCCCGGACTGAGCGGCGATCTCCTTGGCGCCGGTCTTGTAGATGCTGTGGTTGTCGCAGGTGACCAGCGCCTCGTCGTAGCGGAACGCGATCTCGTGCTGGCCGGGATTGCATTCGCCCTTCGCCGACTCGACATACAGTCCGGCGCCTGCCATTTCGTTGCGGATGCGGCGCAGCAGCGGCTCGATGCGCGCGGTGCCGAGCATCGAGTAGTCGACGTTGTACTGGTTCGCCGGGGTCAGATCGCGGTATCCGGCATTCCATGCCGACTCGTAAGTGTCGTCGAAGACCAGGAATTCGAGTTCGGTGCCGACATAGGCGCGCAGCCCGTGCTCGGCCAGCCGGGCCAGCTGGGCGCGCAGCACCTGGCGCGGCGACGGCGTCACCGGTTCGCCCACGGGCGTCACCTTTTCCACATCGCAAAGCACCAACGCGGTACCCGGCCACCACGGCGTCAAACGCAGGGTGTCCAGGTCCGGGCGCAGCACGACATCGCCGTATCCGGTGTCCCACGACGACATGGCGTATCCGCCAACGGTATTCATCTCGACGTCGACAGCGAGCAGGTAATCACAGGCCTCCGTCGCGTGTTCGAGCACCTCGTCCAGGAAAAACCTTGCGGCACACCGCTTTCCCTGGAGCCGCCCCTGCATGTCGGTCATCGCGACCAGCACCGTGTCGATCTCCCCCGCGTCGACGAGCGCCCGCAGCTCCGCCGTGCTCAACATCCCGGTACGCATCACCGAAACCCCTCTCGACACCAACCGTGCTCACGCTAGAGCAAAAGGGGCGATTCTGTGCTGAGACTCACAAAGCATCCACCGATTCCGGTACCGGGTCGCCGGACCGGCGCAGCAGCAGCGGCGTGGCCAGCAGCAGCACCCCGGCCAGCGCGATGGCCGCGCGGGCGCCGACGACGGCGGCGAGCAGGCCCCAGCACAGGGTGGCGAGCGCGGTGACGATATTGCTGGTCGTCGACCAGGCCGAGAGCGTGCGGGCCACCCGGTCGGCCGGGAGCAGCCGCAGGCGTTGGGTGGCATAGACCGGGTTGAAGACGCCGATGCAGACGATCAACGCGAATTCGGTGCCGACGACCAGGGCGAACCCGGCGGGCCCCGGCCCGACCAAGGCCAGTGCCAGCGGCCAGCAGGCCCGCAGCGTGCCGCTCACCAGCAGCACCCGACCCTGACCGAAGCGCGCGACCAGCGGCCGGGCCAGCCGGGAGCCGACCAGGCCGCCGAGGCACGGAAGGCCGAAGACCAGGCCGTACTGCCATGCCGAATATCCGAGATCGCGCAGCAGCAGCACCGCGAGCAGCGGTTCCGGGGCCATGATCAGCGCGTTCACCAGCACCGTGTTCGCGAACAGCGGACGCAGGCGCGGATGGCTCAGCAGGTAGCGCCAGCTCTCACGGATATCGCGCCGGTCGGCCGAGCTGGTGGACGGCCGTGGTTCCTGGCCGCCGATCGCGCGAATCCCCAAGGCCGACAACAGATAGCTCACCGCGTCCAGTAGCACCGTCGTCACCGGGCCGAGCAGGCCGATGAGCATGCCGCCGAGCGGCGGGCCGAGCGCCGTCGCGGTCCAGAGCGTCGTCTCGAATCTGCCGTTGGCGGTGAGCAGATCGTGCTCGGGCACAAGACCTTTCAGGTACGCGCCGCTCGCCGCGGTGAACACCAGGTTGGCCGCGGCCGTGCCGACCGACACCAGCAGCAATTGCCAGAAGCTCAGCAGGCCCAGCGCATACGTGACCGGCACGGAAAGCATTGCCGCACAGCGCAGTAGGTCCATCCCGAGCATGACGGGGCGTTTGCGCCGGAACTCCACCCACGGACCGAGCGAACCGGCGACCAGCGCCCCGACCGCGGGACCGGCCGCGGCGAGCAGCGCGACCCCCGGCGCGCCGACATGCAGCACCTGCACGGCGATCAGCCGCAACGCGCCGAAGGCGAGCGAGGTGCCCGCGGTGCTGACGGCATACGCCGCCCACAGCCGAGCGAACGGCCTGCCGAGCGAATTCGTCTGTCGCATAACCGCTGCCGCCTGTCCGTCGGGGTTGAACGTCAGCCATCGAAGCGGGTGCGGGGCCGGGGATCAAACAACGGGATGGACGCCGTCGCACAACCGGCGGTTGTCGGCGCCGGTCGGGTGGGCGAACAAAAAAGTGCGGCCCCGCGTATTGCGCGGGACCACACTTGTCTGCCAAGCGGATTCGGCGGTTATCAGATAACGTGCCAGGCCTGGAGCAGATAGGTGATGTTGGCCGCGATGCCGGTCACCACATTGGCCAGGTTCAGGGCAGCAGAGCCGAAATCGAGAAGCTGCACGATCATCCTCCATTGATGGTTTACACACTTCGCCTACAAAGTACTGATCGGAAGTAACTGCCCGGATGTTTCAGCGGTGCACGCGATTCCGGCAATTGCGACAAATGGTTTTCGAAATAGGCCAGCGGGCAACGTTTTTCGACCAGCGCGCTGATCAGGCTCCGGCAGGCCGCCTGTGATGCATATAACCGCCGGACTGTCACCCAGGACACATTTCCGGCCCGGATTCACACTTGAAACCGACGTAGCGTCGGGTCCTAGCGTGGATTTCGCACATCGAAGAGGAGGGCCGACAGTGACACAAGGTGATTCGGCGGGCGAACGCACGTGGCGGTCCGGTGAGCTGGCGCGGGAGACGGGTGTGACGGTCCGGGCGCTGCACCACTACGACCGGCTCGGGCTGCTGTCACCGTCGTCGCGCACCGCGGGCGGTCACCGCTGCTACGACGGCGCCGACGTGCGCAGGCTGCACCGGATCATCGCGCTGCGCAGCTTCGGTTTCGCGCTCGACGAGATCGCCACGCTGCTCGATGCCGGACCCGACGATCCGCGCGGGCTGCTCGAACAGCAACTGGCGCTCGTCGACGACCGCATCGCCGATGCGCTGAAACTGCGCGCCCGCCTGCTCGACGTGCTCGGACGGCTCGACCACCTTGTCGAGCCGTCGACAACGCAATTCCTACGAATGATCGAGGTGACAATCGCAATGGATCGACCACTCACTCCCGAACGGCTCGCCGAAATGTCGCGCGCCAGAGCCGAATACCGGCAAAGCCTCAGCGATGCGGAGCTGGCGGCGCTACAGGAGACCCGCGCGGCCGCATTCGCCGCGATGAGCGAAGAAGAGCGGGAGCGGCTGCACGAACAGCGCAGGCGGATGATGCCGACCACCTGACGCCGAGTTCTCAGCTCACTCTCATCCAACACCGGTGAACAGCTCAGGATCGACCTGTTCAATCGGTGACGGCTGCCCCGCCCGGTCGCTCTCTCCCCCTCCGGGCGGTAGGCAGCGCCAACTTCCGTTCTGCCACACCGGTTTTCAGCGGCTCATTGAAATGTGATCATGGTGCCGTTGGCTACCGAAACCCTGGCGTTCTCGAACAGTGCCAGCCAGACGATTCGCTCCCGTTCGAACGGGTGGTCAACGGGGGTTTCGTTGACGGCCGCCGCGGCGGCGTCGGTGAGTTCGCCGTCGTGCAGTTCGATTCCGAGATACGGGGCGACGAATATCAGCTCCCTGAGCAGCGCGACGGAGGAGCCGACCATTCCTCCCGTCAGGTCCTCGTCGGCCAGCACGACCTCGAAATCGATTGGCACGTAATAGCCTTCGGCGTCGGAGTGGCAGATGAGATGGGTTTCGAAGATGTACTGCAGTCCCTCGACGAGCCGATCGTCCGCCGGATGCTCGCCGTCGGCGACCGGCGCCAGCGGCCGATCCGGATTCTCATAGGCGTGTGCGTAGGCGCGACGCAGGTAGTGCAGGAAGCTGTACGGGAAACTCCCCAGATGCTCACGCGGCTTCGCGGGGCCGTGGACCCGCGGCTCGTCGTGCTGCGGCAATCCCTCCCCGGCCAGTAGCAGATTGATCGTGTCGAGGTCCGCCTGATACTCCTCGACCTCCTCCGGATACTCCTCCGCCAGCAGATCGGCGAGCTCGTGAGTTCCTATCGCAAGTCCCATGGGCGCGGAGCTTACGGGCGCACTCCGACACGTTCCGCGGTAGCGCGCACAGCGGCATTCGAAAACGGCTGCCATAAAACATCGGCTATCTTTTGGCATTAATTTTCATTCAATTATTTATTGACCACCCCCATATGATCTCGACAACAGTCAGTTCAATTTATCTACAGGTGTGAAATTTACATTTTTCAAGCGGTCGGGATCACAGTATTTCCAGCGTTACGGCTCGATATACGTGACTTGCAGCACATCACTACACGGCGAATCACATACATGTAGCGCAGTCGGCGCACGATTTGACCTGGGCGAATGACGAGACCATCCAGCGAAGCTCCAGACATTTCAGACGTTATTGGTACGTGATATGCCGCGAACTTTCCGCTACCGTCTTCGTCGGCCCGGAACACCGCCGGGTTCGAGCTCGAATCGTTGAACGCCGTGACCCTGTCCCGCGATTCGAGGATCCCCGACATTCCTGGGGGCAGGGACCCGGCTGAGTTCGTCGCCGGCGTAGGCGGGCGCAGGCAGGAAATCACATGTCGCGTAACCGCAAGTTCAGCAACCGCATCGTCGGCTTCGCCGCAGTTCTCGGCGCGTTCGTCGCCGTACCGTTCGCCATGTCCACCGCCACCGCCTCCGCGCACAACTGGGATGCGGTCGCGCAGTGCGAGAGCGGCGGCAACTGGGGCATCGAGACCGGTAACGGCTTCTCCGGCGGTCTGCAGTTCACCCAGGGCACCTGGGAGGCCAACGGCGGCAGCGGCCGCCCCAGCAACGCCAGCCGCGAGGAGCAGATCCGGGTCGCGGAGAACGTGCTGGCCACGCAGGGCGCCGGCGCATGGCCGGTCTGCGGCTCCTACCTCTGACGCGTCACCGGCGCCCAACGCACGAATGCGTTGGGCGCCGGTCATTTTCAGCCGCTACGGCGCCGCGGTCATGGCAAGGGATTCGTGATCGGAATGCGGCTCACGCCTGGGTTCACGAAAGTCCTTGATACATACAGGAATTCATTGTTCCGATCGAGCACCGCGCCGTTCGCGCTCGGGAAATGCGCCCAATCGGCCTGTACCGCACCGTTCGGATACACCCGGCCGACGAGATCACCGAAATCGTTTGTGGCGTAGATGGTTCCGTCGTGCGCCACATCCAGCCGTCCGCCGCGCTCAGGCCTGCGGCGATGGACGTCACCGCACCGGTATCCGGATCAACCCGCACGATGCCCGCGTGCCGCAGCGCATCGCCGATCAGCACCCTGACGTCCGCGCCGTACCCGACGAGCAGTTTCATTCGCCGACATTTATGGCACGAGCCCCGCCCGCGAACGGTTCATCCGGCTAGTCAAGAGCAAATGCCGGGCCGCTTCGTCGACGGGCAGATCGACGGATGCCGAAATCCGGCATTATGTCTGATTTATCCTCTTTCTGGCGTCATACCGATTTGGTCGCGCCCCGTCCAGCAAGTGACGCAACCGACTGGGTCGAACCAGGCCACGCCATCGATCGGGCGACAAAGGTGCAGGTCACAGCCGCGAAAATAGAGATGACAGGCGAATCTTTTTCGGCCACAATGGAATTGGACGTCTTCCCAAGAGCGAGAACGTCGGCCTCGATATGTGTTCATTCTCACAGCAGATATCCGGGCGTATCAGGCTTGGCCGGGAATAGTTAGTCAGGCTAACGTGTTTTGAATAAAGCGTGTCTCGAACACAAAGAACGTGTCTCGAACAAAGGAGGCCGGCCAATGACGGAAACGCGGGAGGAGCGCCTCGCGCACCGGATCGCCGAGCTGTACAGGGAAGACGAGCAAGTTCGAAACGCCGCACCCATTCCGGAGATCGGCGCGGCGGTACGTGAACCCGGCCTCGGGCTTGCGCGCATTGTGACGACGGTGCTGCGAGGCTATGCCGACCGCCCGGCCGTCGGACAGCGCGCGACCGAACTCGTCACCGACGAATCCGGACGAAAAACCTTGCGGCTCTTGCCAAGATACGAAACAACCAGTTATGGCGAACTGCTGGAGCGGGTGACCGCGATCGCCGCCGCCTGGTATGGAAATACCGAAACTCCCTTGCGCAGCGGCGATTTCGTCGCAATTCTCGGCTTCACCAGCGGTGAATATCTCACCATCGATCTGGCCTGTATCCAGCTCGGCGCGGTCTCGGTGCCACTGCAGGCCAGCGCGTCGCCGACACAGCTGAACGCGATCCTGCGGGAAACCGAGCCCGCGATCTTCGCCACCGACGCCGGACATCTCGGCACCGCCGTCGACTGTGTCCTCGCCGGTGCGACGCCGCGCGAACTGATCGTCTTCGATTACCACCCCGACGACGACAACCACCGCGCCGCTTTGGCATCCGCGCGGGAACAACTGGCCGACCGCCCGGTGGTTATCGAAACGCTGACCGATGTGCTCGAGCGCGGTCGCACCCTGCCGCCCGCGCCCGTGCCCGCCGCCGACGACGACGCGCTGACTCAGCTCATCTATACCTCCGGCAGCACCGGAACACCGAAGGGCGCGATGTACACCCAGCGCCTGGTGAGCAATGTCTGGGTGAGTGCGCCCGAACTCGCGACGATCAATTTCAACTACATGCCGATGAGCCACATCGCCGGGCGCATCATGCTCTACGGTGTGCTCGCGCGGGGCGGCACCGCGTATTTCGCGGCGAAGAGCGATATGTCCACCCTGTTCGAGGACATCACGCTGGTGCGCCCGACCGAGCTGTTCTTCGTACCTCGGGTGTGCGACATGGTGTTCCAGCTCTACCAGAGTGAAGTGGAGCGCCGCAGCACGCCGGGCGCCGATCTCGCGGAAATCGAGCGCGAGGTCAAAAGCTATGTGCGGCAAGAGGTTCTGGGTGGGCGCTTCTTGTTCCTGGTGGTCGGGAGTGCCCCGCTGTCGCACGAGATGCACGAATTCATGGAATCGTTGCTCGGCATCGAACTGCACGACGGCTACGGCTCGACCGAGGCGGGCGCGAGCATTCTCATCGACAACATCATCCGCAGGCCGCCGGTGCTCGACTACAAACTCGTCGACGTACCCGAACTCGGCTACTTCGCCACCGACCAGCCGCACCCGCGCGGTGAACTGCTGCTGAAGTCGACGAATATGATTCCCGGCTACTACAAGCGGCCCGAGGTCACCGCGGAGATCTTCGACGCGGACGGGTTCTACAAGACCGGGGACATCGTCGCCGAAATCGAGCCGGACCACCTCGTTTACGTCGATCGCTGCAACAACGTACTCAAACTCTCGCAGGGTGAGTTCGTCGCGGTCGCGCACCTGGAGGCGGTGTACGCGACCAGCCCGCTGATCCGGCAGATCTTCGTCTACGGCAGCAGCGAACGCGCCTATCTGCTCGCCGTCATCGTGCCCACCGCCGAAGCGCTTGCCACCTACGGTGATTCGGTGAAGGGGGTGATCAGCGAATCGCTGCAGCAGCTCGCCAAAGACGCCGAACTACAGTCCTACGAGATCCCGCGCGACTTCCTGATCGAGACCGAACCGTTCACGATGGACAACGGTTTGCTGTCCGGAATCGGAAAGCTGTTGCGGCCCAAGGCGAAAGAGCGTTACGGCGAACGACTGGAACAGCTGTACGCGGCGCAGGCCGCGGAGCAGGCCGACGAACTGCTCGAATTGCGCCGTGGCGCGGGTGATCTGCCGGTGCTGCAGACCGTCGGCCGGGCGGCCAAGGCGCTGCTCGGCGTCGCGACGACGGATCTGTGGCCCGACGCGCACTTCACCGACCTCGGCGGCGATTCGCTCTCGGCGCTCTCGTTCTCCACGCTGCTGCAGGAGATCTTCGGCGTCGAGGTGCCGGTCGGCGTCATCGTCAGCCCCGCCAACAATCTGCGGCAGCTTGCGAATTACATCGAATCCGAACGAGATTCGGGCGCCAAACGGCCCACCGTCGGCGCGGTGCACGCGAGCTCCACCGAGATCCGCGCCGACGAGCTCACCCTCGACAAGTTCATCGATGCCCGAACCCTGGCCGCCGCCAAGGATATTCCGCATGTCACCGGCGCGCCGCGCACCGTGCTGTTGACCGGCGCCAACGGCTACCTCGGCCGGTTCCTGTGCCTGGAATGGCTGGAACGCCTGGCATCGGCCGGCGGACAACTGATCTGCGTGATCCGCGGCAGCGATGCCGCGGCGGCGCGCGAGCGGCTGGCCGCAGCCTTCGACAGCGGCGATCCGGAACTGGTCCGGCATTTCGAGGAGCTGGCCGCCGACCATCTCGAGGTGCTGCCCGGCGATATCGGTGAACCGGATCTCGGCCTGGACCAAGCCACCTGGCGGCGGCTCGCCGAAACCGTCGATCTGATCGTGCATCCCGCCGCGCTGGTCAACCATGTGCTGCCGTACAACCAGCTGTTCGGCCCCAACGTCGTCGGCACCGCCGAAATCATCCGGCTCGCGCTCACCGCCCGGCTCAAGCCGGTCACCTATCTGTCGACGGTGGGCGTGGCCGACCAGATCCCGATCGGAAGTTTCAGCGAGGACGGCGATATTCGCCGGATCAGCCCGGTGCGCGCGATCGGCGAGAGCTACGCCAACGGCTACGGCAACAGCAAATGGGCGGGCGAGGTGCTGCTGCGCGAGGCGCACGACCTGTGCGGGCTGCCGGTCGCGGTATTCCGTTCCGATATGATCCTGGCGCACAGCCGCTACGCCGGGCAGCTGAACCTGCCGGATATGTTCACCCGGCTGATACTCAGCCTGCTGGCCACCGGCATCGCGCCGTACTCGTTCTACCGCACCGATGCGGCGGGCCACCGTCAACGGGCCCACTACGACGGTCTCCCAGCGGATTTCACCGCCGCAGCGATCACCACGCTCGGGACGCAGGTGACGGCGGGCTTCCAGACCTTCGATGTGCTCAACCCGCACGAGGACGGCATCTCGCTCGACGAATTCGTCGACTGGTTGATCGCGGCGGGACATCCGATCCAGCGGCTCGACGACTATGCCGATTGGTTCGGGCGCTTCGAAACCGCGCTGCGCGGACTGCCGGAGCGGCAGCGTCAGCAATCGGTGCTGCCGCTGCTGCACGCCTACCGGCAGCCCGGGCCGGCGATCGACGGATCCGCGCTGCCCGCCAAACACTTCCAGGCGGCGGTGCAGGATGCGAAAATCGGTCCCGACCAGGACATTCCGCATCTGACGCCGGAGTTGATCGAGAAGTACGTCAGCGATCTGCGCCTGCATCGGCTGCTCTGAACCGGATGTGTGAGGCGCCGGGCGGCGAGAACGCCCGGCGCGCTTGCGCATTCACCGAGCCAACCTTCGCCGCCCGTGCCACACTGGCATCGAGCAGAGGGAGGTGGCCTGATGCCTCGCGCCGTGGCACCCGTCGTCCGCACCGATGGAACCGTGCAACCCGACAGCGGTGACTCCTACCAGGAACGCCTGGCCAAATACTTTCCGATCGAAACGAGCGGACCGTATCTGGCCGCCTCCGCCGCGGTCACCGGCATGACCGACGCGCACACCACCTCGCGAACCGTATGGCTGCTGGTGATTTTCGCGCTGTTCGGCATCGGAACCGTCCCGCTGCTGATGAAGCAGTATTCCGCCGCCCGCTACCGGAATCGCTGGCTGCCAATAGGTTTCGGTGTCGGCGCGTACGCCATCTGGGCGTACTCCCTCGGCAGCCTGCCACAGGAGCTCAACTTCTACAGCCCGATCGCCGCGGTCGTGCTGCCCATCCTCTACGGGTTCGGCGCAAATTTCAGCCCGTCCCAACCGGAATCGGCTCAGGCGCCCACCGCGGGCTGAGCGTTCGCGACGGCGGCGGCCAATTCGGCGACGCGGCGGGCGGCCGGGTTGTGCGCCATGGGTTTTCGAATGGCGATACCGATATGCCGGACCGGAGTGGGGTCGGTCAGCGCGACCGCGACCAGATCGGCGGGTAGCTCCGTGGCGGCGAGCCGGGGAAGTACCGTGATGCCGATTCCCGTCGCGACGAACGACAGCGCGGTCTGATAGTCGGGCGCCTGGACCTGGAATCGCGGGACGATACCCGCCCGCGCGCAGGCGTCCAAGGTGATCTGCCTGCACGTGCCGTCGCGGGGTTCGTTATCGATCCAGGCCCGGTCGGCCAGGGCGGCCAGCGGGATCGCGGTGTGTCGTGCTATCGGATCCTCGGCGCGGACCGCGACGACGTACGGATCGGCGGTGAGCCTGCGCACGAAGGCGGCCGACGGCGCGGCGGGTTCCTCGGTGTATATCTCGATGTCGTGGCGTCCCTCGCCGACCTCGATGGTCCGCAATTCCAGTCGTAGATCCGGGAATTCGACGCGCATCGCGTTGACGATGGGCGGCAGCCACAGCGCGCCGACCGAGGAGATGTAGCCGATGGACAGGCTGCCGATCCGGCCCGCGCGTAGATCGTCGACAACTCCGTCCAGGCGGGCGATTTCCTCGAACATCGGCTCGGACGCGGCGGCGAGGGCGCGGCCCGCGGCGGTGGGTTCGATACCCCGGCCGACCCGCTCGACCAGCTGCAATCCGGTCTCGCGCTGGAGCGCCGCCAGCTGCTGGCTCGCCGCCGACGGGGTGTAGCCGAGGGCGGCGGCGCTGGCCCGGATCGATCCGGTCGCGACGACCGTTCGCAGCAGGCGCAGCCGGGTGATGTCCAGCATCCGAAAATTGTACAGCTGAGCTTAATGGTTGTGCTCGATCGTTCGCTTGTCCTGTTCTTTTCCGGCGATCACGATGGTCAGCGTGATCAACGAATCCCGGACCGCGACAGCGGACCATGCGACGGCCACCGGTATCGACATCCCAGCCGCCGCGGCGGTTATCGTCGCGGTCGCGGTATGGGCCTCGGCGTTCGTCGCGATCCGCGACGCGGGAACGGCGCTGTCCGCGGCCCCGATGGCACTGCTTCGCCTCGCCGTGGCGGCGCTGGCGCTGACGGTCCTGGTCGGCCTCCGCGATCGCGGATTGCGCCGAGTACCGCGCGCCCGTGCGCCGTGGCTGTTGATCGCCGGGTACGCCGTGCTGTGGCTGGCCGGGTACACCGTCGCGCTGAACGCCGCCGAACGGCATGTCGACGCGGGCACCGCGGCGCTGCTCGTCAACCTCGCTCCGCTGTTGGTCGCCATCGGAGCCGCCTTCTTGTTGCGCGAAAAGCTATCGCGCGCACTGCTTTTCGGCGTGCTGGTGTCGCTGTCCGGCGTCACTGCCATCGCGCTCGGCACCGTCGGGCACCACGACGGCCTCGGTGTCGTCCTGTGTCTGCTCGCCGCCGTCCTGTACGCGGCCGGCGTGCTGATCCAGAAGGCCGCGCTGCGCCACGTCGACGCGCTCACCGCGATCTGGCTCGGCTGCCTCATCGCCACGCTCGTCCTGCTGCCGTGGACACCCCGGCTCGTCACCGAGCTGTCGACGGCTCCGGCACGCACCGTCGTCGATGGCGTCTACCTCGGATTGTTCCCTACCGCACTGGGATTCACCGCCTGGTCGTACGCGCTGCGTCGCACCGACGCCGGGCGCCTCACCACCGCCAGCTACGGTGTGCCCGCGGTATCGGTGCTGCTGTCCTGGTTGGTGCTCGGCGAGATCCCGACGCTGCTCGCACTCGCAGGCGGCGCGGTTTGCCTTGTCGGCGTTGCGATCTCGCGCCGCCGGAGCGCATGACCTCAGATCGGCAGCGGGAAAACGTCCCCGTCGCGGGCCACGCTCAGCCGCCCCGAATAGTTCCGGCCGATGCGGTCTGCCCAGCGCGGATCATCCGGCGGCGCACCGTAATAGTGGCTGAGCACCAGGTGTTTCGCGCCGACCGCGGCGGCGACCGCGCCGACGTCCTCGGCGCTGGTATGCGAGGCGCGGCTGTAGTCGTCCTCGTGTTCGAGAATCGCCTCGTGCACGAGAATGTCGGTGCCGGAAGCCAATTCGATCAGGTTGTCGGATTTCACGGTGTCGCCGGAGAAGGTCACCGAGCCACCGCCCGCCAGCTCGAACCGGAAGGCGAACGACGGATACACGTTGTGATGCGGCACCAGCGTCGCGGTGACGGTCACCGTCTCGTCGGCGTACACCGGAAACGGCGAAATCCGCGGCGCGGTATTGCCGAAATCCGAGCCCGGCGGGATCGCGATCTCGTTGGCCTGGATCAACTGCCGGATATCGCCCTGATGCAGCGAGCGGATGTGCACGTTCACCCCGTAGGCGTAGCCCGCGATGATGTGATCGGTGAGCGCGGCCAACCCGGGTTCGCCACCGAGATCGACATTGCCCACGCCGCCGACAATCGGTTCCGGGCCCGGCGCCAGACCGCCCGCCGAACCCGGCCCGTACACCCGCAACGGCCGGTCGGCCTTCCCATCCCACCAGTACCCGAGCAGGAAGCTCGGATAGTCGACGATGTGGTCGACGTGCAGATGTGTGACGAACATCGCCCGCAACCGATGGATATCCAGCCCCGCCTGCCGATACATCGGCACCGTCCCGCGTCCGCAATCGACCACGTACACCTGAGCATCGGCGCCGTCACCGATCTTCAGCGCCGTGCCGAATCCGGCCCGGTCGCCGACCGGCGGCCCCGCCGCGGTCCCCAGGGTGATCAGCGAATTGGCCGGAGCGGGACCGGATTTCGGCGAAGCGGCGGCCGATCCGGGCACTGCGGCGAGCCCGGCCGAACCGACCACCGCGGCAGCCGCACCCACCAGCGATCGACGCGTCAGGCGTACATGGTCTAGACACATGAGCCGTCAAGATAGCCGCCGGTCCGCGAGGCCGGAATAGAAACGGTCACCACGATTCTGGAGCACGCAGCGGTCCACTGAGCTCGAAGCGGCTCTGCCGAAGGCCGATTCCATCGGATAGAACTGGGCATATGTATGTCCCAGCGCAATTCACACCCGACGAACAGGCCGTACACGAACTGCTGAGCAGGCACGCAGCCGCCGATCTGATCACCGCGACGGCGGACGGACTCGTCGCGACCATGCTGCCGTTCGTCTACGACGCGGACGCCGGGACATTGCGTGGGCATCTCGCCCGCAACAACGACCAGTGGCGCCGACCGGCACTCGGCGAGGCGCTGGTGATCGTGCGCGGGCCCGACGCGTATATCTCCCCGTCCTGGTATCCGAGCAAGGCCGAACACGGGCGGGCCGTGCCGACCTGGAACTACGTCACCGCACACGTGTACGGACGCCTCACCGTGCACGACGATCCGGCTTGGCTGGAACGACACGTCCGCGACCTCAGCGACCGGCACGAGGCCGGACGCCCGAACGCGTGGTCCGTCGACGACGCGCCACCGAAGTTCATCACCGGTCTACTGCGCGCCATCGTCGGCATCGAGGTGGCGATCACGCGCGTCGAAGCCAAATACAAGCTCAGCCAGAACCGTCCGGCTGCCGATATCGACGGCGTGATCGCGGGTTTGACCGAGGACGGTCATGACATCGCCGCTGCCGCCGTGCGGCAGGCTCGCCCCGCCTGAGGCGGCCCGAAATTCACTTGACCCGATCGCGAGGATGGGTGGAGTGATCGAGCTGGCGTATACGGACTTCGGCGGCACGGGGCGGACCCTGCTGGCATTGCACGGAAGCTTCGGCAGGGGCGCGATTTTCGCGCGCCTCGCCGCCGACCTCGCCGGGTGCGCCCGAGTGATCGCGCCCGATCAGCGCGGTCACGGGTACAGCGACCGGGCCGAAACCTATACGGGTGCGGATTTCGTCGCCGACGCCGCCGCGCTGATTCGCCGACTCGAGCTCGAAGATGTTGTGGTTCTGGGTCATTCGCGCGGCGGGATCACCGCGTACCAATTGGCCGCCCGGCATCCGGAGCTGGTGTCGGCGCTGATCATCGAGGATGTCGGTCCGGTGATGCGGACGCCCGATATCGAGCGCCCGGTGCTCGACGTGCGCGGATGGCCCGCCACCGCGGATACGAAAGATGAACTGGCCGAGGCGATTCGGGCGCTCGGCGTACCGGATCCGGATTACTTCACGCACAGTGCGGTGCCGACCGCCGACGGCCGCTGGCGGCTGCTGTTCGACTGGGACGACATGATGGCCGTCCAGAACGGCGGGCTCGGCGACTGGTGGGCGGACTGGCTCGGCTCGAGCTGTCCCGCACTGGTTTTGCGCGGTCGGCACAGCACAATGCTGCCCGCATCGCTGGCCGCGGAGATGGTTGCCAGGCGCCCGGCCAGTCGCCTGGTGGAATTCGCCGAGGCCGGGCATTGGATCCACGACGACGAACCCGCCGAACTCGCCCGAACCGTCGCCGACTTCCTCACCGAACTCGAATCTTGATCGAAAGTTGTTGTGGCACAGTCATGATCTGGTGCGTGGCTTGGAGCGGCTCACCGCGACACCGGCCAGGCACAGGACGCCGCCGAGGATGGTCAGCGGGCCGGGCACCTCGCCGAGCGCGAGCCACGACATCAGCACGACGAGGGTCGGCACCACATAGGTGGTGACACCCATCCGGCCTGCCTCGGTGCGGGACAGCGCGTATGCCCACGCGGTGAATGCCAAAGCCGTTGGGAAAACGCCGATATAGATGACGCTCAGCGTGGCCGACAGCGGAGCGCTGATGAGTTCGGCGCCGAGCTGTCCGGCGAAGGGCAGACACGCGATCATCCCGACCACGCAGCCGAACGTCGTGACCTGAAGCGGCGACGCGTATTTCAACGCGGGCTTCTGCACGACCACCGAAATCGCCCATGCGGCGGCGGCGATCAGGCACAGCACGACGCCGAGCACCGCGGAACCACCACCGCCGGAACGGGATACGCCGACGACGATCGCTCCGCCGAAGGAGACCGCCATACCCGCGAACAGCCGCGGCGGAAAGCCTTCCGCCAGAAAGATTCCGCTCAACAGGGCGATGAGCACCGGGCCGATGTTGATCACCATCGCCGCGGTGCCCGCGTCCACCAGCTGCTCACCCCAGTTCAGCGCCACCATATAGAGGCCGAATGGTTCTTCGACCTGCCGTTTCGCGGGGCCCGCCCAGGGTAGTGCGCAGAGATAGCCGAGGAACAGGAGGAGTCATGCCCGAATCTCTCGATGGCGCACGCGTCGTGATCATCACCTCCAACGCCGGGGTGGAACACGACGAGCTGGTGGTACCCCGGGACCGGCTGCGCGAGCGCGGCGCCCGGGTGACCCATGCGGCGATGAAAGGCGAGACTGTACAGACCTATCGGCACGACCTCGAGCCCGACGAGCAGGTGCAACCCGATACCGCGCTCGACGCCGTCGATCCGTCCGAGATCGACGTGCTGGTGGTGCCGGGCGGCACGGTCAACGCCGACAAACTGCGGATGGACGACCGCGCCCGCAACCTGGTGCGACAACTGCGCACCGCGGGCAAACCGATCGCCGCGATCTGTCACGGCCCGTGGCTGCTGGTCGACGCCGGGGTGGTGCCGGGCAAGATGCTGACGTCCTATCCGTCGCTGCGCACCGACATCACCAATGCGGGCGGCACCTGGGTGGACGAATCGGTGGTGCGCTCCGATCACAACGGCTGGACGCTGATCACCTCCCGCAAACCGGACGACCTGCCCGATTTCGTCAACACCATCGCCGCGCAGTTGACGGGCTGACCGGGTCTCGGGTTGATCCCACCAAACCGGACGCCGTCCGCGGTCCAGTAGACTGCACCCGCAGAAAGCAGGTCGCTGGAAGTCGCCCGGGGGGCACGACTGATTATGAGAGGCGCGTGAATGTCTCGCCGCTACCCATCCACTGCCGCAACGGGATTCGTCCTGTTCGTGGCACTGGTGCTCGCCGCGTGCTCGAGTTCGCCGGATCATTCGGCGAACAGCCCGGCACCGCCCCCGGCCAAGATCACGATCGATCCGGGCAGCGGCTCCGACGTCGACCCGTTGACGCCGATCAAGGTCAGCGCGAGTGAAGGCATCCTGACGAACGTCAGCATGACGAACGAGGACGGCAAACCCGTCGACGGCATCTTCACCCCCGACAAGACGGCCTGGAAACCCACCGGCCCGCTCGGTTACGGACACACCTACACGGTCAACGCCGAGGGTGTCACGCTCACCGGCAAGCTCGGCCCGATGACGGCGAGCTTCGGCACCCTCAAGCCGAGCAACCAGACCAAGGCGTATCTGACGCTCACCAGCACCGCGCTCATCTCCGACGGCGGCACCTATGGCGTCGGCACCGTGGTCGTCGCCCAGTTCGACGAGGACATCCCGGACCGCGCGGCCGCGGAGAAGCGGCTCCAGGTCACCACCGTTCCGCAGGTACAGGGCTCCTGGTACTGGGTGGACAACCGGCACGTGCACTGGCGGCCGAAGGATTATTACGCCCCCGGCACCAAGGTGACCGTCGACGCCAACATCTACGGCGCGCAGCTCGGCCCCGGCCTCTACGGCCAGGAGGACAGTCACGTCTCGTTCACCATCGGCGCATCGCATGTCTCGATCGCCGACGACAACACCCACCAGGTGGAGGTATACGAGAACGGCAAGCTGATCCGTACCATGCCGACATCGATGGGCCGCGGCGGCACCGAGACCATCGCGGGCAAGACCATCAGCTTCTGGACCATGCCCGGCACCTACACGGTGATGGACAAGGCGAATCCGGTGATCATGGATTCCTCCACCTACGGCCTGCCGATCAATTCGCGCCTCGGCTACAAGGAGGCCATCGGCTGGGCGACCCGCATCAGCACCGACGGCATCTACCTGCACGCGCTGGACTCGACCATCTGGGCGCAGGGCAGCAGCGACCAGTCACACGGCTGCCTCAACCTGAGCACCACGAACGCGCAATGGTTCTTCGACTTCTCCAATCCCGGCGATGTCGTCGAGGTGCGCAATACCGGCGGTGCGCCGCTGGCCATCTGGCAGAACGGCGACTGGACCCTCTCATGGGACCAGTGGCTGCAGGGCAGCGCGCTGCACTAAACGCCAACTGTCCATCCCCACACGACATTCCGGGCTGATCTTCCGGCTCGGCTCGGCTATGTTGTGCGCATGCGGACCATGACACGGTTGGGCCGGGGCGTCTGTCTCTTGGCCGCGGTGCTGCTCGGGGTGACGGCCGGTGGCCAACTGGCCGTTGCGGATTCGGATCTGCCGCCCGGCGGGCTACCCGGGATCCCGGTGCCGGAGCTGGCCTGGCAGGCCTGCGGGGATGCCGGGTACCAGTGCGCGAGCGCGGAAGTGCCGCTGGATTACCGCAATCCGGGCGCCGGGAACCTTACGCTGGCGCTAAGGCGGCATACCGCAACGGATTCCGGGCGGCGGATCGGCTCGCTGTTCGTGAATCCCGGCGGGCCGGGCGGTTCCGGGACCAACTTCGTCACCTCCGTGGTGAAACGGATGCCGGATCTGGCCGCGCGCTTCGATATCGTCGGCTTCGATCCGCGCGGCGTCGAACAGAGCCGCGCGGTGCACTGCTTCGACGCGGCGCAGATGCGGCAGGAATGGGCGATGGTGCCCGCGCAATGGCGGCCGGGCGCCTTCGAGCGCGGACAGGATTCGGCGGCCCGCTTCGAGGCGGCCTGCGCGGCGAACAGCGGCGACATCCTGCCCTACATCGGAACGGAATACGTCGCCCGCGATATGGATCTGCTCAGGGCAGCCGTCGGCGATCCCCAAATCAATTATCTCGGAGTGTCTTTCGGGACCATGATCGGCTCGGTCTACGCGAACCTGTTCCCGCAACGGATCCGGTCGTTCGTGCTGGACGGCGCGTACAACCCGGAGACATACGCGAACGATCCGTACGCCTACGACTACGGCCAGTACGTCGCGGTGGAGGGCGCGCTCAACAGATTCCTCGACTGGTGTGCCGCGGATCGCGCGGACTGCCAGTTCGGCGATCCGGCGCAGGGCGGGCCTGCCACGGCCTTCGACGCCCTCGTCGGGGATCTCAGCGACAATCCGGTGCGCGACGAATCCGGTGCGGTCACCCTCAACGGTTCATCGCTGGTGTACGAAATTCTCTTGCGGCTCAACGGCGCTCGCGCGGCCTGGCCGGCCATCGGCCGGATGCTGCAGCAGGCGGCGGCGCACGACACCAAGGCAGCGGGGCTCGACTCGTTCAGCCAGATGGCCGACTTCTTCGCCGCCAATGTCGCGGTCGAATGCGCCGATCGCGTCTACCCGCCCTCGACGCTGGAACTGCAGGCCCGCCTCGCTTTCGAGGTCGCGTCGGCGCCGCGCACGGGCCCGGTCATGGCCTGGGGTCCGCCCGGATACGACCATTCACACGGCAATATCTGCCAGCGCTGGTCGCAGCCGCGGCTGAGCCGCTACGCCGGGCCGTGGTCGGCGGCGGGTTCCGCGCCGATCATGGTGGTCGGCACCACCGGCGACCCCGACACACCGTATCCGGACGCGGTCGCGCTGGCCGGAATGCTGGCGAACGGACGGCTGCTCACCGTGACGGGTGAGGGCCACTCCGGATTCGGCCACAGCGTCTGCGCGCGCGAGGCGGAGACGGCGTACTTCACCGAGCTGACCATGCCCGGCGCGCAATGCCCAGGCGACTCCTAGGTTCTCAGCCGTAGGTCTGGCTCGGCGCGGGGACGGAGTGGAATTCCTTGATCGTCACCGTCGGGGTCATATAGTTCTCCGACCGGGCCGAATCGGGAACCACCTTGCCCCGCACCGAGATCCAGCCGCCGTCGGAAACCGGCCCGAGGTCGCCGTCGAGGTGCACGCGCAGGGTCTGCGCGTCGGCGACGCAGCAGGTGATCACCACACGAGCCAGATCCCAGCCGGAATGCGAACCGTCCAAACGGATTTCGCCATCCTCCTCGGTGCGCACCAGAAAGCCGACCACGGTGATCTCGCGGCGGTCCAGCTCGCCGGAATTGTCGTAGGAGGCCCGGTCGATCAGGTCGTACATGCGCATGGTCGGCGCGTCGCCGGGCGGCATCGGGCCCATGTTTATCTTGCGGACGGTCTTCGCCGCCGGGTTCGCACCGATCGAATTCGCCGGTGCGGTACCGGATTTCACCGATGCGGCGCCGAGTGCGGGCGGCACGATGAGCAGCAGCCCGGCGACCGGAGCCACCAGCAGCCACCGCGAACGGCCACTGCCGTGCTCGTGCTCCTGGCTCGCGCGGCCCCGGCGGATGTCGCGCACTATCGCCGCGACGGCCAGTGCGATCACCGCGATCCCGCTGGCCAGCAGGAACGGATACAGACCCGGTTTGACATAGCGCAGATAGGTGCCGTCGAGGGTGATCTTCACCATCGCCCCGCCGATGAGCAGCAGGATCACATTCTGTGTTTCGCGATTCATCGCATACCGCCCAGGAAGATATATCCGGCGAGCGCACCGCAGCAGGTGGCGACCACCAGCGTCAGCGGCGCGAACCGGAGGGCGAAGCGCCGCCCGAAGGTCCCCGCCTGCATGGCGAACAGCTTCACGTCGACGGCGGGACCGACGACGAGGAAAACCAGCCGCGGCAGCAGCGGCAGCGCGGACATGCTGGACGCGACGAACGCGTCGGCCTCCGAACACAGTGCGAGCACCACGGCGAGCAGGGCCAGCACCACGATCGAGAGCAGCGGTGCACCGGCGAGGTGGCGGAACCATCCGGCGGGAACGAGCACATGCAGTGCCGCCGCGGCGGCCGCGCCGAGCACGAGGAACGCGGCCGCCTGGAGCAGGTCGTGTCGCGCGGCCTCGGTGAACACCTCCCAGCGGGATCGGCCGGTGACGCAGTGCTCATCCACTCGATTACCTTGTGGCCGTAGCCAGTCCGGCCGCCCGAAGCGCGACCACAGCCAGCCCATCGCCAGCGCGGTCGCCAGCGATCCGGCGAATCTGGCGCCGACCATGCCCGGCTGGCCCGGAAACGCGACCGCGGTGGCCACCAGGACAACGGGATTCACCGCGGGCGCGGACAGCAGGAAGGCGAAGGCCGCGCCGCTCGGCGCGCCCTGATCGATCAACCGCTTCGACACCGGGACCACACCGCATTCGCAACCGGGCAGCGCCATCCCGGCCAACCCGGCCACGCCGACCGCCGCGGTTTCATTGTTCGGCAGGACACGGCGCAGCAGCGCGGGCGAGACGAAGGCGGCGATCGCGCCGCTCATCGCGACACCGAGCACCAGAAACGGCAGCGCCTGAACGAACACCCCAACGAATATCGTTGTGGCGGTTTGTAATTGCGGAACAGCGCCGATCCAGTCGACCAGCGGCCCACGGAAGAGGATGCCGAGCACCGCCAGGAGTACGAACAGGTGTGTCGAGGTCGGGGTGAACCGGCGTTGCCGCGGCACCACCGCACCGGCAGGTCCCGACATATCCGCCCCTCCCGCCTGACGGTAATGACAACGGTTACAAGTTAACCGATCGGCAGGGCGCTGTCGCCTGGAACCGCCGTCAGGGTGATGTTTCGCATCGCGCGGGCGACGTATTCCTCCTTCTCCCCCACCGGAGCGACATAGTGCACAGCGCTTTCGGCCGCTTCGACACCCGCCAGGCGGGCGATGATCCACGCCGCGAGGTAGTGCGATGCGAGGCAGCCGCCCGCCGTCGCCACATTTCCCTTGGCGAAGATCGGTTGGTTCAGCACCTCGACACCGGCGGCCCGCACCCACGGTTTGGTGGTCAGATCGGTACATGCGGGCACACCGTCGAGCAGTCCCAGCTTGGCCAAAACCAGTGTGCCCGAACATTGTCCGGCCAAGAGCTGCCGGGCCGGGTCGAGCCGCAACCGCGCCATGAGCTCCCGGTCGTCGACGACTTCGCGGGTCCGCGCGCCGCTGCCGACGATGACCGCGTCCGCGGCGCAGGCCTCCTCGATGGTGGCCATCGACTCGATCACCACACCGTTCATCGACCGCACGCGCGGCGACGGGCAGGCGATCGACACCCGCCAGTCCGGCCGCCCGACCCGGTTCAGCATGCCGAGCGCGATGAGCGAGTCCAGTTCGTTGTAGCCCTCGAAGGTGAGGATGGCGATATGCACGGCAACTCCTTTCGCTGCTCAGGCACTGTATGGCGGCCCATCCAATACATTCAAGAAATTGTCATGCATACAATCGGGTGTGGCATCCTCCCGATACAAGCGCGTGGTAGACGCGCTGGCCGCCGATATCCGCGCGGGACGATTGCCGTCGGGCACGCGCCTGCCCACCCATCGCCAGCTCGCGGCGCGGGAGGGAATGGCGCTGGTGACGGCGACGCGGGTATATGCCGAGCTGGAGGCCATGGGCCTGGTGAGCGGGGAACGCGGCCGGGGCACCTTCGTCAGGGAGCTCGCGCTGCCGCCGGGCCACGGCATCGACCAGCAGGTCGCGGCGGCGGATATGGTCGACCTGAGCTTCAACTATCCCGCGCTCCCCGGCCAGGCCGACCTGCTGCGGAATTCGCTGCGTGAGCTCGCCGCCTCCGGTGACGTGGAGGCCCTGCTGCGCTATCAGCCGCACGGTGGGCGACCACACGAAAGGGACGCCGTCGCAAGGCATTTGCGGCAACGCGGCCTGGCGGTGGACGCGGATCGGGTACTCGTCGTCGGCGGCGCCCAGCACGGTTTGGCCGTCACGGCCATGGCCGTGCTCCAACCCGGCGATGTCGTCGCGGTCGATGCGCTGACCTATCCGGGCTTCAAGATCCTCGCCCACGCCCTGCACCTGGAGCTCGCGCCGATTCCGGTGGCGGGCAACGCATCCGACCTCGATGAGCTCGAACGGCTCTGTGCGACAAGGCGGGTGCGCGCGGTGTACACCATGCCGACGCTGCACAACCCATTGGGATGGGTCACCTCGGCGGCGCACCGTGCGCGTTTGATCGAGATCGCGCGCCGATACGGGCTGCTCGTCATCGAGGACGCGGCCTACGCCTTCCTGGCCGAGCGGCCGCCGCGCCCGCTCGCGGCGATCGCACCGGAGACGACCGTGTACGTCTCCGGTCTGTCCAAGAACGTCGCGACCGGACTGCGCTTCGGATTCGTCGCGGCCCCAACGGCTTTGGTGCCCGCGCTGGAGCGGGCGATACGCGCGACGGTGTGGAATGTCCCCGCGGTGCTGACGGCGATCGCCTGCCGATGGCTCGACGACGGCACCGTCACTCGGCTGGAGACACAGAAGCGCGCGGACGCGAATATCAGGCAGTCGATCGCCCGTGAGGTGCTCGCCGGGCTACCGCTCGTGGGCCATCCGTCCTCGTATTTCCTCTGGCTGCCATTGGCCGAGGAGGTGCGGGCCGATCAGGTGGCGGCGGCGCTGCTGCACGAACGCGTCGCGGTGTCGACCGCGGCGCCGTTCGCCACCTCCGCCCATGTGCCGCACGCGATCCGGCTCGCGCTCGGCTCGACGAACCCGCGGACATTGTCCGACGCGCTCGGCAAGGTCAAGCGAGTTATCGATGATCACACCTACGCCTGACGCGGCGAGGTCGTCCGGCAGGATGGTCGGTATGGAAGATCCGGAACAGTTGCTGAAGCGCATTCTCGAATTCGCCGCGGACGACCCCGGAATCCGCGCCGTGATCCAGACGGGATCGCGGGCGCGGGGCACCAGGATCGACGAATTCTCCGACCTGGACCTCGAATTCATCGGTCCCGGCGCCAAGGCGCTGGCCGGTGACGACGCATGGGCCGAGCGGATCGCACCGGTGCTGGTCGGCATCCACCTCGCCAACGACGAGGAGGACGAACCGGACTGGCCCACCTACCTCGTCGTCTTCGCGGAGGGCAGGAAGGTGGATTTCACGCTCGCCGATACCGCCCGGCTCACCGAACTGCGCGACGAACTCGACGAGCTCTACGAACGCGGCTACCGGGTGCTGCTGGACAAGGACGGGCTGGCCGCCGGGCTGCCCGCCGCGAGCGGTAGGCCGCGGGCCGAACCGCCGACCGCCGCCGAATTCGAGACCAACCAGCGCGAATTCTGGTTCGAGGCAACGCAGGTGCCGATCTATGCGGCGCGCGGCGACCTGTGGCATGCCCAGCTGCGCGTCGCCGAACTGCGCGAACTGCTGCTGACCATGCTCGAATGGCAGACCGCCGCAACGTCTTCCGGACAGATCGACACCTGGCACGCCGGACATCACGTCGACGAATGGGTCGCCGCGCCGTTGCGCGACCGCACGCCCGCGTATTTCCCCGCCTATCAGGCGGATTCGATCGTCGACGCCGTCCGCGCCATGGCGACGACCTACGCCGCGGCCACCGCGGAGGCCGCGGAAGTCCTGGGCCACACCGATCTTCGGCTGCGCGACCGGGTGCTCGCACATATCGACCGGATCGGGTCCGACTGAAAACGGACCGCAGATCGGGTTTTGCCAGCAGGATGGCGGCATGGCATCGACCGACCCGACTTCCCCGTCCGCCGCCCGCTTCGCCAGGATCGTCGCCGCGAGCGTGGCCGGGACCACCATCGAGTTCTACGATTTCTTTCTCTACGGGCTGGCCGCCGCGCTCGTTTTCAACAAGGTCTTCTTCCCCACCGACGATCCGCTCACCGGCGTGCTGCTCGCCCTGATCACCTACGGCGTCGGCTTTCTCGCGCGCCCGCTGGGCGGTGTGCTGTTCGGCCACCTCGGCGACCGGTACGGCAGGCGCCGCACGCTGTCGTTCACGCTCATGCTGATGGGCGCCGCGACCGTGGCCATCGGCCTCATCCCGTCCTATTCGAGCATCGGTGTCGCCGCGCCGATCCTGCTGCTCGGTCTGCGATTGGTGCAGGGGCTCGCGCTCGGCGGTGAATGGGGCGGCGCGATCCTGCTCGTCGCCGAGCACGGTTCGCCGAAACACCGTGGCTTCTGGACGAGTTGGCCGCAGACCGGCGGCCCGATCGGCAATCTGCTCGCCACCGGCATACTTGCGCTGCTGGGGCTGTGGGTCACCAATTCCCAATTCCAGCAATGGGGTTGGCGCATTCCGTTCCTGCTGTCCATCGTCCTCGTCGTCGTCGGACTCTGGCTGCGGCATGCGGTCGAGGAATCGCCGATCTTCCGCGAACTGCAACAGCGCGCGCCCGCCGCGAGCCACGCGCCGGTGTGGACCGTGCTCACCCGCTATCCGAAACAGGTGATCATCGCGGCGCTCGCGGATGTCGGCGAGAAGGCGACCTACTACACGTTCAGCATTTTCCTGCTCGCGTATCTCACCCAGATCGTGCACGTGGCCAAACCCGCTGCGCTGACCGCGATTACCATCGCCTCGTTCTTCCAGGCGGCCGCGATCCTGCTCGGCGGCGCGCTGGGCGACCAATACGGGCGACGGCCGACGAGTGTGCTGCTGGCCGTGCTGATCGGGATCTGGGCGCTCACCGGCCTTCCGCTGGTCGACGGCGGCAGCACCGCGCGGATCACCGTGGTGATCGCCGTCGGGCTCACCCTGCACGGGCTGCTCACCGGTGCGCAGGCGCCGTTCTTCGCGGAGCTGTTCCCGAGCGAAGTGCGTTATACCGGAGCATCTTTGGGATATCAGCTGGCCACCGTAGTCGGCGGTGCGCTGACCCCGATCCTCGGTACCGCACTGCTGCACCGCTACCCGTCGACGGTCCCGATCGCGCTACTGCTGTGCGCGACCCTGGTGTGCACCGCGGGCGCATTCCTCTGGGCCGGTGAGACCCGACGACGCGACCTGCGGAACATCGCGGCGCGGGAACCGGTCGAATCGGAGATCCGGTAGGCGCTTGTCCCTGAGTGCTCGTAACCGTATATTCGTAAGCGAGTATATCCGATTCGCCTCGAAGAGAACAAAATATGAGCACCCTCCATGTCCCCGGCGCCGACCTGTACTACGAAGTGACCGGCTCGGGTCCGCTACTGCTGCTGATACCCGGCGGCAGCGACGATGCCCGCGACTTCACCGGCATCGCCGAAATCCTCGCCGAGCGCTATACGGTGGTCGGCTACGACACCCGCGGCATCTCCCGCAGCCCGCAGGCCGACAAAACCGCGGGCGCGTCGATGGAAACCGAGGTCGACGACGCTTCTCGGCTGTTGGCCGCGGTCGGCGGCGAGCCTGCCCACATCTTCGGTACCAGCGCGGGCGCACAGATCGCGCTGGCGTTCGCGATCCTGTATCCGGACCGCGTGAAAACCGTTGTGGCGCACGAGCCTCCGGCCGCGCGGCTGCTGCCCGATGATGATCCGCGGCGTACACTCCTCGACGAAGTCCAGGCGGTCTACCGCGAGCACGGCACGCAGGCGGCCATGCAGGCGTTCGCCGTCGGTGCGGGTTTGGGTGGTCCGTCGAATTCGGATGCGCCGCCGTTCGAAAGCGAGCGCGGCGCTGAGCTCATGGGGCAGAAGCTGGCACGGATGGGGCAGAACGTCGATTTCTTCTACGCCCATCGTATGGCGGCGATCGGGGACTACGTACCCGATGCGACGGCGCTGCGGGCGCTCGGTTCCCGGATCGTGGTGGGAATCGGCGAGTCGTCGAAGGGGCAGCTCGCGCACGACACCGCGCTGGCCCTCTGCGCGGAATTGAACGTGGAAGCCACGGTCTTCCCCGGCAATCACGCCGGATACGCCACGCACCCTTCAGGTTTCGCACACCGGCTGGAGGAGGTCCTCACCCGCACACCGGTGTCGCGAGACGCGTGAACAGGCGGCCGACTGCAAGCAGCCCGCGCACCAGTGGACGTCGACCCGCTCGGGTGCAAGCCGGCGGAGCCGCGTCGACCGAGGCCAGCGTCGCGCGACATCCGGCCGCACGCTCTAGCCACCCCGGTAGGCCGCCGACAAGGATTCGGTGCCGCAACACATCCCGAGCCGGATCAACAAGGGATCGCGGGGAGGTTCGCGACACGCTAGCCCGCACCCCGTCGGCCAGCGAGCATCGGCAAGCCCCAGTTCAGCGCCGCGACACAGCAGAAGCCGAATCGACCAAGGCCGGGGTCGCGGGGGAAGTTCGCGATACGCGAGCCCGTACCCGGTCGCAAGCCCGGTTCAGCGCCCCGGCACAGCCCGGGCCGAGTCGAACAAGGCCCGGGTCGTGGGCAGGTGAGCGGTCAGTTCGGCGAGTGCCGAGCGCGTCGCGCGGATCTCGGGGACGGTGGCGAATTCGGCGGATTCATGGTGGAAGTCCCTGAGCCGTGCCGCGATTCGGCCCGTCGGGCACGGACCGATCAGGGGCAGTGCGGCGGTGACGGAAGCGGCGGCGCGATCGGGTTCGTGGATGAGCAGGTGTGCGCGGGCGACGGCGATGGAGCGCAGCACGGAGTCGCCTGGGCGGCCGGAACGTCTACCGCCCCGGGCCAATTCGGGTAAGCGCGCGATCGTGCGCGCGAATCGCGGCTCGGTGCGGGCCAACTCGCGGTAGGCGTGGCCGACATGGCGGTGCTGTTCACCGGGGCCCGGCCAGTGCCTGCGGGGACCGAGCACCGCCGCCAGCTCCAGCCCGAGCAGTGAGCGATCGACGGCGTCCAGCTGTTGGATTTCCAATTCGGTTGCGGCCGAATCAGATTCGACAAGACTGCGCGGCGCGGCAACGGGTACTCCATGCGCCCGCCGCGATCCGATGCCGAAACCCGCGGCGGCATTGGAAGGTTCGACAGACGATCGAACCTCCGATTCCGCCTCGGCGCGGCAATCCTCGGCGAAGGCGAAGGCCCGGCGGAAGGCGGGCCGGTCGCCGAGCATGGCGTGCGCCCATGCCTCCTGCCAGGAGAGTGCGGCGCGCAATCGCGATGAGGCGGCCCGCCGCGAAATGTATTGCGCCAGTTGCGCGACCTCCAGGCCGTCGTCCGGGCGACCGCGGTCCAGGTACTGCCAAACCAGTGCGGCCAGGGTCGCCGCCGCGAGCGCCGGATCGCCAGCGGCGGCGGCGTACCGCGCCGCCTGCACCGAATACCGTTGCGCCGCACGATGTTCCTCGATATCCCAGGCCATGACGGCGGCGATATCGGCGATTTCGGCGGCCACCCGCAGCGCCCGCCCGCATTCCGGCTCCCGGCGGAGCCGATCGCGGTTGCCGTTCAGCCAGCCCGCGACCTGGGCACGCGGTGCGGTATCGCGCCACTGCCGGGTCCGCGCCCAGCAGGCCCGCCGTTCGGCCGCCGCCAATTCGTCCACGGTGAACCGGCTTTGCGCGCCCGGTTGCCGGGCTCGCCGCGAATGCAGCAGCGGCCGCAGTTCGTCCCACGGCTCTACCGCGCCGGAATCGGTTGCCGCACCGTCGATCCGCACTCCCAGCGCGGCCTCGTACGCGGCGACATGCTCGGCCCGCACCGCACGCGATCCGGTCTCCAGCTGGCCCAGATACGGTTTCGAATAGCTGGTCCGCGCCGCCATCCGCGCCAGGCTCAACCCGGCGGCCATCCGTGCGGCCCGCAATGCCGCCCCCAGATCTTCCACCGCCAATCCTTTCGCCTGCCGCGCCGGATCGCCCGGCACTGTCAACCCCACACTGCCAGGCCCCGAAATTCCCGTCACCCGCAACCCACAAGCACTCACTCTTCAATAGCCGATGAACATTAAACCTTGCTGATGGTCTCGTCGGCCAACTACCAAGCGTCCAAACACTTTTCGGCCCGGCCGGTCGGATTCCGACCGCTGAGCAACCCGACAGTCGGCACAGAGCAACCTCTCAACCTCGGTGCATACTGTCGCCGCCATGACCCTTTCGCTGACGAACAACCGGCTCCTCCGCACCGTCGCCACCACCGCCATGGCCATCGCCGCGGCCTTCGTCATGGCGTCCTGCGATTCCAACGACAACTCCGGCTCAGCCCCGTCGGGCCAGCCGAAACCCGGCCGTCACGGCGGAAACGCGGTGGTCGGCAAGATCACCGCCGAGAACGCGGGCAGTTGGACCGTAACCAAGCGCGACGGCGGCACCGAAACCGTGACGATCACCTCCGCGACGGTCTTCGGCAACGAGAAGAATCCGGCAACGCAAGCGCAGTTCGCCGTCGGCGATTCCGTCGCGATCCAAAGCCAAGAATCCGGCGACACCATCACCGCGACGCACATAACCAAATCCCATGAGCGCACAACCCCCTCCGGCACCCCCACCCAGAGCCCGAGCTGATCGCCGTACGACGCAACCCGATCCGGCGCAGAATCGGATGATGGCCGAACTCACGCTCGTACTACTGCACAGTCCGCTCGTCGGCCCACTCACCTGGGCAGCGACGGCCGAATGCCTGCGCCGCGAAGGGCTGCCGACAGCGGTCCCCACCCTGGTGCTCGACGGTGATCCGCCCTATTACCGGCGGGTCGCCGACAGCACGGCGGCCGCCGTCGCCACCATCGGCACACCGCTCGTACTGGTGGCGCACAGCGCGGCGGGCGCATTCCTGCCGCCGATCGCCGAGGCCATCGGAAATCGGGTTCGCGCAATGATTTTCGTCGACGCCCTACTCCCACATCCCGGCCTCAGCTCATTGGATTCCGCGCCACCGCAGGCCGCCAAGATGTTGACCGACGAAGCCGGCGACGGATACCTGCCGCCGTGGCACACCTGGTTCCCACCGGGGTTGATCGAAGAGCTACTCCCCGATCCGGACCTGCGCCACCGATTCATCGCCGAGATCGCACCGCCACCGCTGGCCTATTTCGAAGAACCCGCTCCGGAAACGCCCGGCCTACCCGAAACCCAGTGCGCCTATTTGCAATTGAGCCAAGCTTACGAGGGCGCGGCCGACGAGGCCGAGCGCCGCCACTGGCTGGTGCACCGGGTGAACGCCGACCACCTGACCATGCTCACCAACCCCGAGGCGATCGCCGAGCTGATCGGTGAGATCACCAAAACCCTCATCCGAGATTGACATCGGCGGGCGCATCTACTCGTAAGCGACGAGAATCAAAGGCCCAGACCGGATTTCAGGGTGGGCCAGGAGTCGTGCAGCGCGTTCTGCCAGTAGTACCAGGCGTGGGTGCCGAAATCGGTGTAGCGCACGGTCGCGGGGATATCGTGTGCGCGCAGGACCGCGTCGAAGGCGACAGTGCAGTCGTGGATCACCAATTCGAGGACAACCGAATTGAAAACGTCGTCGGGGTATTTGTAGGTGGGATCGAAGGTGAAGTCATGTTGGCCCGGTATGCCGGTGGCCGCCGAGATGTAGACCGGCTTGCCGCGCAGCTGATCGACGTGCTGGCTCGGATCATGGGCAGCCCATTCGGGATTCGTCGAGGTACCCCACATATTGTCCGGATCGCCGCCCTTGATCCGCACCGGCGCCCGCACCGTGAACTGATCGTAGCGATCGGAGGCCAGGCATCCGCTGTATGCGGCCATCGCCCGATACAGCGACGGGTTGCGCACCGTCAGCGTCGCGGCGGCCTGCGCGCCCATCGACTGTCCGGCGATCGCGTTGATTCCGTTGCCGGACAGCGCATTATCGACGAGCGGCGGCAGTTCCCTGGTGAGGAAGGTCTCCCACCGGACGCGCCCGAGCTTCGGATCGTCCCGAATCCAGTCGGTGTAGAACGTGCCGGGACCGCCGACCGGCATCACCACATTCACCGGCTTGTCGGCGAAGAACTGGACGATATCGGTTTTCAAGGTCCACGTGCTCTGCCCCTCGTCATCGGAGGCACCGTCGCCGTCGAGCAGGTAGAGGGTGGGATGCGGCGCGGTCCGGTCCGCGGGCAGCAGCACATCGAGTTGCACGGTCCGCCCCATCGCGGGCGACCACACGTACATCTCCTCCCACCGATCCGTCTTCGGCTCGATGTGGTCGATCACCGCCTGCGCCCGCGCGGTGGGCGGTGTGACGCACATCGCTACCGCGAGCAGTACCAGCACACCAACGGCAAACCGAACTGCCGCGAAGCGCCGACCTCCGAGCGACACGATACGCACCGTCCTTGCCGATGAGCGGAATCCCGGCGGCCGATCCAGCAAACCGATGGCCGGGTCGGCGATACTACCCGACCGACCCCTGCCACCGGACGGCCGTCCAGGACAGCGCGCCGCTCCGGAGTTCGGCGATGACCGTATCGAGCCAGTCCCGTTCCGCGGCCAGCATGGCACGCTGGTATTCGTCCTCCAGCAGGAAGATCCGCTCTATGCCGTGCGCCTCGGCCATTCGATCCGGCGTCGGCTGCCCGAGCGCTTCGTCGAGGTGCCTGCGGCGGCGCTCGAGCAGCTCGGCGCATTGCGCTGGGGTGAGCAGCGAGGCGGTCGACAGCGCCGCGGGGAAGGCCGGGTATTCCTCGCGCGGCGCATCTGGCTCGATATCGCGTTCGTGCTCTGCGGCGCGCTGATGATCGTCGGCGTGCAGGGCATTCGAATCTCGCTCTTGCGCAACGCAAGCACGGCCAGGCAGGTCGCCGTGGCCGTGCTGCTGTGTCTTCCGGCGGTGGGCATGGTGCTGTGCGGGCTGTTCCCGATCGACTCGGGCGGGCCTGGGCACTTCATCGCCGCCAATATCGTGTTCCTCGGCCCGATCGTCGGCTTCCTCGGCTCGGGCGTCCTGCTTTTCCCGGTGCCGCGGCTGCGTCCGATCGCCATCGGACTGCTGGTGGCGGGCGCGCTCACCGCCGCCGGACTGTACGGATACTTCGTCAGCGCGCCGACGATGCGGGACTTCCGCACGATCGCGGGCGGCGGCACCATCGGGTTGTGGGAGCGAATCCTCGGCATCGAGATCGTCGGCTGGTACGTCGTTCTCGGTGCCGAGGCGCTGCGTCAGCGGGTCACTTGGTGAAGTACCAGTCCTCCGGGCTGCGGGCGGTCTGGTTCGCGGGGAACGCGACCCCGCCCAGGTTCTTCGCGACGACCTCCATGTAGGTGCGCAGCGGCATATTGATCTGTCCCGGCAGCGTTTTCACCGCGTAATCCTCGTAATTGGCGAAGGCGGCCTTGTCGTCGGAGTGCAGTGTGGCGTTGATCAGTTCGGTGAGCTTCGGATCGCTGTAGTTGCCGATATTCTCGCTCGCACCCGGCAGCAGCAGTTGATCGCCGGTGGGCACCGCGTCGTATTCCTGGTAACCGAAGAAGCCGATCTGCCAGTCGCAGGTCGGACCGGAGCCGTGGCAGTTGCTGATGTCGTCCATCACCGTGTTGAACTCCTGGCCCTTCAGGTCGAAGACGATGCCCGCCTGCGCCGCATCGGATTTCCACTGCTGCACCACCCGGCTGTAAATCGGGTTGCCGGTGGAGAATTCGAGGGTGAACTGCAGCTTCGTCCCCGCGGCGACGCCGTCACCGCACTGATTGTCGGCGGTGCCGGGACTCGTGCACACCATGACGCCACCCTGATCGGTCCAGCCGTGCCCGGTGAGCAGCGACTTCGCCTTGGCTTTGTCGAAAGCGTATGGGCCGGGACCACGTTCGGAGTCCGCGATATACGGGTTCTCCGGTTTGATCGGCACCGGTCCGGTGGTGACCGCACCGTAGCCGCGCATCGCGGAGTTGATATCGGTCTCCTGATCCAGTGTCAGCTGCATGGCCTGGCGAATGTAGAGCTGTTTGAACGTGGCGCCGAACGTCGGGTTGGCCATGTTCAGAATCGAAGTGCTCCAACCCCAACCGTATGCGGGGATCAGATTGTAGTTGGCCTGCAACGGATTCGAGGACGGCTGCTCCTGCGAGGCCTTCTTCTCCGGTAGATTGGTCACCTGCACGCCGCCCACCGAGAGGGTGTTCCCGGCGCGGAACGTGTTGAAGATGGCGTCGGTGCTGGTGAACGGCTCCATCTTGTAATGCGCCAGATGCGGCTTGTCCGGCCCGCTGTAGGCCGGGTTCGGGTCGAACGCGATATGACCCTGCGCGTCGTAATTCGTCAGATGCCAAGGGCCGTCGACGATCTGCCACAGCGGATCGGTGGCGTAGGCCGAGCTGTTCTTGCTCTTCTCGTAGAGATATTGGTAGACGGCATCACATTTGGACTGGTCGTCGGTGCAACCGCCGCTGCCCGGCGCGGCCGAATCGGAGGTCTTGTCCCATGCGATCGGCAGCGGGGTGACCTGCGAGAGCTCCTGACCGGTGAACCAGGTGGGCGAATAGCTGCTGTCGAGTTTGAAAGTCACCTGCTGCGGCCCGGTTTCGGTCACCGACAGCACATTGTCCGGGAATTGCCCCTGGACGTACTTGGCGAAGTTCTTCTTCTCCGCGAACAGCATATGCATCCAGAACAGGACGCCCTTGGCGTTCACCGGGTCACCGTTCGACCACTTGTACGGCTTCAGGTCGATGGTGACGGTGCTGTTGTTGTCGCTGTATTTCGGCGGCGCGGCAAGGCTTTTCGTCTCGTTGAGATCGGAGCTGCCCTTGCTGTCGCCCCAGAAGTACAGCGGGCGGTACATCAGCCGCTGCAGGTCGCCCGTCGCGTAGCCGCTGTTGTGCGCGGCGTCGTACAGCGGGAAGATCCAGTTCGGTTGCGTACCAGGCGGTTCGGCGAATACGGCGGTACCGCCCTCCTGCGGCGTGCCGCCCGAATGCGTACTGCTCGAACCACATCCGGTGAGCACCGACGCCGCGGCCAAGACCGCACCGACGGCGCCGACCAATCTCTTCACCTGCATCCCAGGACTTCCCTTCTCTGCACTGTCCTAGATGGTCACAACGCGACGGCCGAGTTCGCGGGCGGCTCCGACGCCGCGGCCGCGTCCAGCGGAAAATGGCACGCGGCCCGATGCCCGTCGCCGAACGCGCGCATCGGCGGCTCCTCCAGCGCGCAGATCTCCTGCGCCAGTGGACATCTGGTTCGGAACCGGCAGCCCGACGGCGGGTTGCGCGCCGACGGCAGCTCACCCTTGATGACACCGTCCCCACCGCGCCCGGCCCACGGGTCGGCCTTCGGCACGGTGCCGATCAAACCGAATGTGTACGGGTGGCGCGGATTACGGTAAACCTCGTCGGCGGGGCCGGTCTCCACCAGCTTGCCCAGATACATCACGCCGATCCGGGTGGACAGGTAGCGCACCACGGACAGGTCGTGCGAGATGAACACATAGGTGAGACCGTGCCGTCTGCGTAGATCGCCCATCAGGTTGAGGATCTGCGCCTGGATCGAAACATCAAGTGCCGAAACCGGTTCGTCGGCGACGATCAGCTTCGGCTGCAGCGCGAGCGCGCGGGCCAGCGCGATGCGCTGCCGCTGGCCGCCGGAGAATTCGTGCGGGTAGCGCTCGGCCGCCGCCGCGGGCAGGCCGACCTCGCCGAGCAGGTCACGCACCCGCGCGGCGCGTTGCGCGCGGTTGCCGACGCCGTGGATCACCAGCGGTTCGGCGACGATCGCACCGACCCGCATTCGCGGGTCCAGCGCCGAGTAGCTGTCCTGGAAAACCAGGTGCGTATCCTGGCGCAGCTGCCGTAACCGCTTGCCGCGCAACGATGTCAGCTCGGCGTCGGCGATCCGGACGTGGCCGCTCGTCGGCGTCTCCAATCCGGCGATGCAGCGGCCGATCGTCGTCTTGCCGCAGCCGGATTCCCCGACCAGACCGAAGGTTTCGCCCGCGGCGACGGAGAAGCTCACATCGGCGATCGCCGATACCGTGCCGACCCTGCGCTGCAGGATGGCGCCCGCATGCACCGGAAAGTCCTTGACCAGATGTTCGACCGCGAGCAGCGCTTGCCCGGCCTGCGCCACCGACTCCTGTTCGGCGGGCGCGGGTCCGCGCTCGTGCACGGCGACGCGGCCGGATGGTTCGCGCAGCGCGGGATCGCCGACCGGGTGGAAGCACGCGTACTCGTGCCCGACCACATCCCCGCGCAGCGCGGGATCCTCCGTTCGGCATCGATCGGTCGCGTATCGGCAGCGCGGCGCGAACCGGCACCCCTTCGGCGGGTCGACCAGATCCGGCGGCAAACCCGGGATGCTGTACAGTTTTTCGCCGCTCTCCGCCGAATTCTCCGGCAGCGCCTCGAAAAGCGCCTCGGTATAGGGATGGCGCGGGTTGCCGAACAGCGACCTGGTGTCGGTGAGTTCGGCGATGCGGCCCGCGTACATCACCGCGACCCGGTCGGCACGCCCGGCGACGACGCCGAGATCATGCGTCACCAGGATGACCGCCATGCCCACCCGGGTGCGCAGCTCATCGATCAGCTCCAGAATCTGGTGCTGGATGGTGACGTCGAGCGCCGTCGTCGGCTCGTCGGCGATGAGCAGATCAGGTTCGCAGACCAGCGCGCGGGCGATCATCACCCGCTGGCGCATCCCGCCGGACAGCTGGTGTGGATAGTCGCCGAGCCGCTCGGCCGCCCGCGGCAGGCCCACCAGCCCAAGCACCTCGAGCACCCGGGCCCGCCGGGCGGCGGCCGAGAGGTCGGAGTGCAGTCCCAGCGGTTCGGCGACCTGCCTGCCGATCGGGATGGTCGGATTCAGCGAGCTCAGCGGATCCTGGAAGATCATGCCGATCCGGCCGCCGCGCACCCGCCGCAGCTCGGACTCGGACATCTGCGCGATATCCTTGCCGCCCAGCAGGATTCGTCCCGACGCGATCCGGCCGCCCTCGGGCAGCAGGCGCAGGACGGACAGTGCGGTCATGGTCTTGCCGGAACCGGATTCGCCTACCAGGCCGAGTAATTCGCCGCGGCCGACCTCCAGGGTCACGCCGTCGACGGCGTGCACGACGCCGTCGCGGACATCGATCGTGGTGTGCAGGTCGTCGAGCCGCAGCACGGGTGCGTCGGTCATTTCACCACCTCCGCAGCCGTACCTCGAGCGCGTCGCGCAACGCGTCGCCGAGGAAGTTGAATCCGATGACGACGCCCATGATCGCCACACCCGGCGGCAGGACCATCCACCAGTAGCCGTTCTGCAGGAAATCCGTGCTGTTGGAAAGCATGCTGCCCCAGTCGGCGTGCGGCGGCGCCATGCCGAGTCCGAGATAGCTCAGCGCCGCCACCATCAGCACCGCGTCGGCCACCTGGAAGGTCGCGTTCACCACGATGACGCCGACGGCGTTGGGCATGATGTGGCGCAGGATCGCCCGGCGGTTGCCGCCGCCCATCATCTTCACCGCCTGCACGTATTCCCTTGTGCGCAGGGACAATGTCTCGCCGCGCACCAGGCGCGCGGGCGAGAGCCAGGCGGCGAAGGACACCACGAGGATGAGCAGGCCGACGCTGGCGGTGAAGATCGACGAGAGGATCAGCAGCAGGAACAGCGTCGGTATCGCCAGCAGGGTGTCGACGACGCGCATCATCGCCGAATCGACGAAACCACCGACATAGCCCGCGACCGCACCCCACAGCGTCCCGAAGACGGTGGCGATGACCGCCGCGGCGACGCCGATCTCCACCGACGCGCGCCCGCCGACCATGAGCCTGCCGAGTTCGTCGTAGCCGACGTCGTCGGTGCCGAGCGGATGCGCGGAACTCGGCGGCTGATTGGCGCCCGCGAGATTCGTCGCGATCTGCTCGGAGTGGTAGAGCACCGGGCCGAGGAAGCAGAACAGCAGGAACAACGCGATCAGCCCGATGCCGACCACGGCGAGCTTGTTCGCGAGCAGACTGCGCAGCACGGTTGCGAACCTGGATCGGGCACGACCCGGAATATGCTGGGCGGCAACGACTTCCGGTGATTCGTTGAGCGGCAGGATGCGATCGGCCATCAGTACTTCACCCTCGGATCGAGCACGGCGTAGCCGATATCGGCCAGCAGCGAGCCGACGACGGTCGCGACGGCGACCATCAGACCGATGCCGAGCAAGACCGGATAGTCGTGCACCTGTGCCCCCTGGACGAAAATGAAACCCATCCCCGGATAGTTGAACACCCGCTCGGTGATCAGCGCGCCCGCGAACAGCTGCGGCAGGGTGAGCCCGAGCAGCGTGACCACCGGGATCAGCGAATTGCGCAGCACATGCCGCAACAGCACCCGGCCGTCGCTCGCGCCCCCGGCCAGCGCGGTGCGCACATAGTCCTGCCGCAGGTTCTCCATCACCGAGGAACGCACGTACCGACCGAACGACGCGATGGTGACCAGCGTCAGCGTCGCCACCGGCAGCACCAGACCCGATGCCTGCCCGAGGATTTCGCCGACCGTATTACCGTCCGGCCCGACCGGCGGAAACCAGTGCAGCTGAATGGCGAACAGCAGGATCAGCAGTTCACCGAGGAAGAAGGTCGGCATGGCGTAGAACGCGAACGACAATCCGGTGATCGCGTAGTCGCCGAGGGTGTTTCGCTTGCGTGCCTGATAGATCCCGATCGGCACCGCGAGCAGCACCGCGACGGCGGTGGACAGCGACATCAGGATCAGCGTCTTCGGCAGGTGGTCGGTGATGACGTCGACGACCGGCTGGTTCAGCTTGTAGGAGTAGCCGAGATCGCCGTGCAGCACGCCGCCCGCCCAATGCAGGAACTGCACGACCAGCGGTTTGTCATAGCCGTTCTGCTGATTGAAGGTTTCGATCTGCTGCGGTGTCGCCTTCGGCCCGAGGATCGCGCGGGCCGGGCCGCCGGGCAGCAGCTGCAGCAGCACGAACGTGAGCACCGAGACCAGCACGACCACGATCACCGACTGCAGCACCCGACGCAGTAGGTATCCCGTCATCGTCGCCTCCGCAACAGAAACGCAATCGCCGCGAATGCGACCAACCGGTCACCTAACACCATGCGGGCATGTTAGCTAGGTGAAATGCTCGCGTCCACCGGAACCGGAGCCTCAGATTCCTTGTGCGACATCGGCTTTATCCGGCGAGCACCGATGGCGGTGCACCGCAAGCATTTACCGCGTCGTGAGCGCAACAGTTATTCCGCGGTTCGCACGACGATCCGGCGGACGCGTTCGCGCCCGCCGGATCGCACCCGTCAGCGCAGATCGCGGAAGAACTCGCGGATATCGGCGACCAAGATTTCGGGCTCTTCCATGGCGGCGAAGTGGCCGCCGCGGTCGACATCGGTCCAGCGCGTGATGGTGTTGGAGGTTTCGCAGTAGCGGCGGATCGCGACATCGTGCGCGAAGACGATGCAGGCGGTGGGGACGCCGGAGTTCGCCGGGAGCTCGCCCCATGCCTGGGCGCTCGCGTAGCCGACGTAGGCGGCGGAGCCCGCGGTGCCGGTGAGCCAGTAGAACATCACGTTGGTCAGCAGGCGGTCACGGTCGATGATCTTGTCCGGCAGCACATTTCGCGGGAAGGTCCATTCCCGGAATTTGTCCGTGATCCAGGCCAGCTGCCCCACCGGCGAATCCACCAGACCGTACGCGAGCGCCTGCGGGCGGGTGGATTGAATCGCGATGTAGCCGAACTCTTCTCGCATGAAGGCCGCGATCCGGGCGATCCGGTCGCGCTCGAGCTCGGTCAGCTCGGCGAGTTCGGACTCCGGGAGCGGGAACGGCGGAAGGTTCGTGCCGCCGTTCACGTGGACGCCGATCACCCGATCCGGCGCGGACCGCGCCACCTCCGGGCTCACCGCGCCGCCGATATCACCGCCCTGTACGGCGTATCGCGAATAGCCCAGGCGGTCCATGAGTTTCGCCCACAGCTTGCCGATTCGCGCTCTGTCCCAGCCCGATTCGCTGACCGGCCCGGAGAATCCGAAACCGGGCAGCGACGGAATCACCAGGTGGAAGGCGTCGGCCGGGTCGCCGCCGTGCGCGCCCGGATCGGTGAGCGGTCCGATCACGTCGAGGAATTCGACGACCGACCCCGGCCAGCCGTGGGTGAGCAGCAGCGGTGTCGCCGCAGGCTCGGCCGAGCGGATGTGCAGGAAATGCACGCGCTGACCGTCGATTTCGGTGATGAACTGCGGGTACCGGTTCAGTTCCGCCTCGGCGGCCCGCCAGTCGTATTCGGTGCGCCAGTACTCGACCAGCTCGCGCAGCCAGTGCACCGGGACACCGGTATCCCAGTCGTCGCCCGGCAGCGGCGCGGGCATCCGCGCGGCATCGAGCCGGGCCCGCAGGTCGTCGAGCTGTTCCTGGGGGATTTCGATCCGGAAGGGAGTGATCTCGTTGCTCATGAGACGTACCGTATGCGGCAGCTAGGACAGCTTCAGCCCTAGCTTCGAGACATAATTACTTCTGTGATGGAAACCTCAGCCCGGCTGCTGCGCCTACTCTCGCTGCTACAGACCCCGCGCGAATGGACCGGCGCCGAACTGGCCGACCGTCTCGCGGTGGATGTGCGCACCGTCCGCCGGGATATCCAAAAGCTGCGCAACCTCGGCTATCCCGTGCACGCGGTCGCGGGCGCGGCCGGGTATCGGCTCGGGGCGGGCGCGGAACTCCCGCCGCTGCTGCTGGACGACGACGAGGCCATCGCCGTCGCCATGGGCCTGCGCACCGCGGCGGGCGGCACCATCGCCGGAATCGAGGAGAGTTCGCTGCGTGCGCTGGCCAAACTCGAACAGGTGCTCCCCTCCCGGCTGCGTCACCGCATGACCGCGCTGCAATCGGCGACCGTCGCCGTGCCTGCGGGCGGCCCACAGATCGATCCAGACGTCCTGACCGCGATTGCCGCCGCCATTCGCGACCACCACCGGCTGCGTTTCGACTACCGCACGCACACCGGCGAAATCTCTTGCCGCACAACCGAACCGCACCGTCTCGTACACACCGGCCGCCGCTGGTACCTGACCGGCTGGGATGTGGACCGCGCGGATTGGCGCACCTACCGGGTGGACCGGCTCACCCCGCGCACCCCGACCGGCCCGCGCTTCACCCCGCGCGCGGCCCCCGACGCGGCCGATCTGGTCTCGCGCGGGGTGACCACCGCGCCCTATCGGTACCAGGCCCGCATCATGCTGCGGGCCTCCGCGGCGATCGCGGCCGAGCGGATCGCCCCGACCGTCGGCGTCATCGAGGCGATCGACGCGGAAACCTGTGTGCTGCATACGGGTTCGAACTCGCTCGACGCGATCGCCGTCTATCTGCTCGGCTTCGGCTTCGAATTCGAGGTGCTCGAACCGTCCGAGTTGGCCGCGCGGCTGCGCGAGCTGGCGGCCCGACTGCTCAGGGCGGCCGGGTCGGTCGCGGATGGCGGCCCGGCCGGTGAGCAGGGAACTTCCTGAGCATTCGTCGTTGGTCGTTGGCGCGCAATGGGTTCGGCTCACGGGAACGGCAAGGTGTGTCCGAGCACGGTGACCAGCACGAGCACCACCGGGAAGCAGACCAGGAACATCACGAAGGTGTAGCCCATGATGTGGCGGGCCTTGAGGCCGAGGATGGCCAGGGTCGGCAGCATCCAAAATGGTTGCAGCAGATTGGCGCTCGCCTCGCCGAGGTCGTAGACCACGACCATCCAGCCCTGGTTCACCCGCAGCTGATTGGCCGCGTCCAGCACATAGGGCGCCTCGATCACCCACTTGCTGCCACCGCTCGGCACGAAGATTCCGAGCACACAGGAGTAGAGGCCGATCACCGCGGGATAGAGGTACCCGTTGGTCAGGCCGACCAGCCAACCGGCGATCGACTTCGATAGTCCGGTATAGGCGATCATGCCGAAAATCCCACCGTAGAGCGGGAATTGGAGTAGCACGCCGGAGGCGGCCGGTGCGGCGTCGCGCACCGAGGCCACCAGGTTCGACGGCCGCCAGTGCAGCAGCAGGGCCAGCAGGATGAGGATCATATTGATGGTGTTCAGATCCAGGGCGTTCAGCGCGCCGCCCTGCGCGTGCTGGAAATACCGCACCAGATACCACAGCCCGAACAGGGTCAGCAGCACGCTGAACAGCGGGCTGTGCTCGAGCCAGTCGCCGGGTCGCCGCTGGCCGCTGTCGGCATTGTCGTTGCGCGTCAACGGCTTCAGCTCGACACCGAGATCGGCCGCCGATTTGACGGCGGCGCCGGTCGGGGTGATGAACCAGGCCACGGCGACCGCGATCACGAACACCACCAGGGTGGCCACGATGCCCTGCCACCGGAAGATGGTCTCCGACAAGGGGATCAGGCCGCTCCCCCGGCCGGCCTTGATGACGTCCTGCACCGCTTTGGGGCTGGATCCGGCGCTGGCGACCTGCAATGCCGCCGAGCCCGAGAGTCCTTGCGCCCATACGGTTCCCAGGCCCAGGAAGGCCATGGCGCCCACCGCGCGATAGTCGACGCCGCGCAGGATCCTGGCGATCTCCCTGGCCAGGATGGCGGTGAAGATCAGGCTGAACGCCCAGTTCAGGTAGGCCGTGATCATCGAAATGGCGGCGGTGAACGCGATGGCCGCCCGCGGCGACCTCGGCACCCGTGCGAGCCGTTCGATGACGCGGGCCACCGGCGGCGATACCGCCACCGCATAGCCGCCGATGATGATCATCGCCATCTGCAGGGTGAACTGGATCAGGCTCCAGAATCCCTTACCCCAGGCGTCGACCAAGCCGAATCCGCCGGTCGCCGCCGGATCGCTCGGTGTGCCGACGAGCGGAACACCGGTGCCGAGCCCGAGCGCGACGATCAGAAAGGTGCCGACGAGCACGAAGCCGAAGGCATCGGGCAGCCAACGCTCGGTAAACGCGGTGAACCACAACGCGATTCGGGCCAACCGGCCCTCACCGTCCTCGTCCGGCCGCGGCCGCCCGTCCGTCGCAGCCACCTCTGGCACCGGTGCCATGCGGACCTCCACTCAGTCGAACCTCACATACCGATCGAGCAGGCTATGGCATATTCCAGTCCCGGATACGGGGATTCCAGTTTTTTTCATACTGGTCACCCCGTTTTGCTGAACTGCAGCTCAGCGGGTGCTGCCCCCTTAGTTGCCGGGTGGTGTTATCCGCACGGTCGCGCCGGTCCATGTGACGACCATCGGGCTCTTGGTCGGGAAGTCGGCCATATCCTCTTCACCGATGTAGAGGTCGATATGGTTCTTCCCGCCGAGTCCAGGGGTGAACTCGTCGTCGATAACCCATTCCGGCGCAGTGAATTTCGCGCAGATATCCGCGGCGGGCGCCGAACCGCCGTCGTCGACGCCACACGATTCCAGCCGCACATGACTCCCGCGAGCGACCTCATCCGCCGCCGAACTGGCGAACGGCCGCAACCGCGTCCCCGACGCGCTCTTCGGCTCGTCATCCAGCCAGTACCCGACGTCATGCGACCAGTTCAGATACCTTTTCGGCGCGTCACGCGTGATCCGCCCCGCCCCCTCATCGTGCACGGCCCGCACAAAACTCCCCGGAAACCTCCCCAATTCGACCTGCCCACCGGAACATCGAGCATCCCGGCACCCCGTAACCGACACATCCGCATCCCCGTGAAACGACTCGACAGCCGTGTAATACACCGTCACCGTCCACCCCGCCTCACCCACGGCCTGCGGCGCGAACACCCCCGAACAAACCACCCCAACCCCCACAACCCCCAACCGAAAACCGTTGTATCCCATAGCCAACCGATACCACCCCAACCATTAGCCGATCATGAATCCTTCCCACCGGTGACTACCGGCATAGGTATCAAACCGGGCCGGGGCCCACTGATGCGGCGATGATCGGGGGGAAGTAGGTGCCGGCGAACCAGCGGGCGTGCTCGTCGGTGTCGATCGGGAGGGCCTCGCTGGGGACCATGAGTAGGGAGGCGGCGACGCGGACGAACATTTCGGCGGCGCGCAGCGCTCCGTCGAGCGGTAGGGAGTCGTCGGTGATGGCCATGGCGATGGCGGCGCGCACCGGTTCCATCGATGCGACATGGTCGACAAGGAAGGACGTCAAGGTTTCGGGTTCGAATTGGCGCAGCGCGGCCACCAACGGATGGCGGCGGGATTCGCGGACGCCGAGCACGAACGCTTCGACCGCCTTGTCCGCCGCCGTCTCCTTGGTCAGCACCTGGCCGCTGATCCCGACGAAGAACGACACCACCTCGCGCACCACGACCTGGCGGACGATCTGATCCTTGTCGCCCAGCCGCCGGTAGACGGTGGGCCGCGACACCTTCGCGCGGCGGGCGATATCGCCGACCGAGGTGCGCCGGAAGCCGTGTTCGATGAATTCGGCCCGGGCCGCATCCAGCAAGCGGCTTTGTTCGGCGTCGATGGCGAGCAACCCCGCCCCGAAAATCCGGCCGACGACGTCGCTGTTCTGGTCCGTCACGGTTGAAAGATTAACGTCCGGTGAATGGTTCCGGCCCGGCGCGGGTGAGTCAATGAACGATTTTTGCTTCATTGGTCGCATCCCTCCGGGTGACGGGTCATACTCGGGCGGTGGCGAAGATGGCACGAACGCGCGCCGGCCGGGCCGCGAAGCTGGGCGGCTTGGCGGGCACGCAGACCGTGCGGCTCGCGGCAGGCAAGGCCGCGGATCTGGTGCGTTCGCCGGAGCGCGCCGATGAGGCGGAGCGGCTGCGCAATGCGCTGCTGGCCGAGCGATTGGTGGCGGTGCTCGGGACGATGCGCGGTGCCGCGATGAAGCTCGGGCAGATGCTCTCGCTGGTCGACCCGGGATTCGTGCCGCCGGAATATCGCGACCTCTTCCAATCCACCTTGGCGACATTGCAGGACAACGCGCCCAGGGTGCCGTGGACGGAGATGCGTGACCACCTGGAGAGCGAACTGGGCGGCGAACTGGCCACGGCATTCGCCGAATTCGAGCGTGAACCGATAGCCGCCGCGTCGATCGGACAGGTGTACCGGGCCCGGCTGCTCGACGGCCGACCTGTCGCGGTGAAGGTCCAGTACCCCGGCATCGAACAGGCGGTACTGGCGGACCTGAAAAATCTGCGCACCCTGCTGAGCGTGTATCGGTTCGTCCATCCGGCGCTGGACACGGCGGCATTGGCGGACGAGTTCGAGGCGCGTATCCGGGAGGAGTTGGACTATCGCATCGAGGCGCGCAATACACGGCTGATGCACGAGGCATATCGCGACCATCCGTTCATCCGGATACCCGAGCTCATCTGCGCACTGTCGGGGCAGCGGGTGCTCGTCACCGAATGGCTTGCGGGCAAGCCACTGCGTGCGGCCTATGATTCCCCGCTGGACGAGCGCAATCGGCTCGCCGAAATTCTCTTCCGATTCTATTGTGGCGCACCGTATTCGATGCACTTCTACAGCGGCGACCCGCATCCGGGCAACGCCGTGCTGTGCGACGACGGTTCGATCGGCTTCCTGGATTTCGGCCTGTGCAAGACTGTGCGCGCGGATATCGCGGCGGCGGAGTTGACCGGCTTGCGCGCCGGGATAGACGGCGACGTGGCGCGGATCGTCGAACTGATGCAGACACGCGGATTCGCCACCGCCGCACAGGTTTCCGACAAACAGGCCTACGAGGTATTCCTCCGGCTGTTCGGCTGGTATCTGCGCGACGGGCCGACGGAGTTCGGCCCCGATATCGCCACCGACCTCGTCGCTCTGCTCGGACCCGCGCCGGATGTGTCGTTGCGCCCGTTCAATCTGCCCGCCGAGCACGCGCTGCGCGGCCGGGCGGAACTGCAACTGCTCGCGATCCTCGGCCAGTTGCGACCGCACACGAACCTGCACATCGTCGCCCGCGAGTGGATCTTCGACGACGAACCGCGCACCGAACTCGGTCGGGCGCACCGTGATTGGGTCGGTCACCGCACCGGTAGCGCACCGTCCATGCCGCCGACGTCGGTGAGTTTCCAGCCGGAGTCGCGGTCGACGGTGACGTGGTAGGCGACGGTGGTGCGCGCACCGTCGGGCGTCTGGGCGCTCGTGGTGTCGACGTCGAGGAAGACGTCCACCTGATAGCTGCTTCCGGATTCCGAGAGCACCTTGGCGGCAATGGGTTTCGCGGTGGACGTCCACCGCAGCGGGGTCAGCAGTTGTTGCAGTGCCGGTCCGGTCGCGTCGAATTTGGCGGCCAGCTGGGATGTCGTATTCGCCTTCAGCTTGGTCATCCATGCGGGGAAGTTCTGGTAGTCGATGGTGGATGCCCCGAGGGCGTAGTCGGTGGCGACCTGCTCGGCGTGCCGCCGGTCGGCCGCGGCGGCGTCGCGGTGGTGCAGGTCGCTCCGGGCCGACCACCACAGCACAGCGAAGATCACGGCGGCGGCCGTCGCGACGGTGATCGCGAGACCGCGCAGGACCGTGCCCACCCGGATCGAAACCGTTCGCGAGCCGAGCGCGACGCGACGCCCGATCGGTGCCGGACTGCTCGAATCAGGTTCGGGTGCAGTGGTTTTCGGGTCGGTGGCGACGGTCATGGCATCCTCCGGGAAACGGATCAACGGACAGCGATCCGCAGGCGAACGGCCCCGGTGTCGGTGCTGCTCAGGGCCTGCGAAATGAGCGCGCTCAGGTCGATGGTGCGCAGCGCGCCGGCGGCGGACGAGGTCAGCGGGGCCAGCACGGGGATAAGGGGACGCACCTCGGGCCCGATGCGGTCGAGGCGTGCGGCGAGCTGATCGAAGAACGGAACCAGCCCGGTTCCGGTTTGGTAATCCTCGGGAAATCCCTTGCTGCGCATCAGTTTCTCCAGCGCGTCGACGACATCGCGGACTCGGCCGCCGAACCGCCCCCACTGCGGTCCGCCCGCCTCGAGTGACGGGCCGAGCCAGTCCATATCCGCGCCGATGGTCTGCAGATCGGTGAGCATGGTCCGCAGTTGCGGCTGGCGGCCGAGCAGGGTGGCGGCTAATAACTCCGCCGCCCGATTCAGCTGGGGCAGAGCCGATTCCACTCCTGACGTCCCTTCGGTGAACGTCCGCACCAGCTCGCCGACGGCCGGTGGGTCCAGCTGGCCGAGCAGATCGGTTGCGGCCGTGGCCATCTCCGGGATCGATAACGGCGATCGCACCTGGCGAGCATCGATTCGGGCGCCGTCGGTGAGGTAGGGTCCGCCGCCGTCGGGCGGGGTGAATTCCAGATAGGGTTCGCCGAGCGCGGACAGATTCTCGATGCGCAGGATGCTGGCGGTGGGGATCCGGTAGGTGTCCTCGACGCGAATCCGGACCCGCACCGCGTGCTCGACGGTTTCGACCCCGATGACCTTGCCGACCGGAACACCCGATAGCAACACCGGAGAATGTTGTTGCAGCCCACCGGAATTCGGTAGATCCATGGTGAGATTCAGGTAATGCCGGAACCAGTCGACGCGGACGACGCCGAAGGTGAGATAGCTCGCGCCGAGCACGAAAACCACGGCGATCGCGCCCAGCGACAGCACCGATCGCCACCTCATCGCACCACTCCCACCATGCGCAGGGCCGCGATGACCGAGGCCACCCGCTCGTCCCGTGACATCGAATCGGTGGCCGCGGCACCGACATCGGTGATGTTCACCTTCGGCCCCTGTTCGGCGAACGGCAGAATCCGGTCACGCAACAGGCTCACCAACCTGTTGAGATTCGACGGTGCGTTCAGATCGAGCGGGCGATTGGTGAACAGCAGCGGTAAAAAAGCCTGTGCCGCCGCGTCACCGGATTGCGCGAGTAGTGCGAGCCAGGCGATGGCGTGCGCGAATCCGCCGATGGCGGAGAAGACTCCGAGCAGGTGCGCCAGCGAGGTGGTGGCCTCGGTGACGCGCCGGGCTCCCTCGGGTGAGAACAGGTCCCGAACGGCGGTCGCGTTGGTGCGGATTACGTCGATATCGGCCTGCGCCGCCGCGACGAATTGGTCGACGCGATCCAAATGCGTTGCCACATCGGTGAGATCGCCGATGCTCGCCCGCGCGAGACGCGCGGTCTCGCCCGGATCGGCGGGCAGCGCGGCATTCACCTGGTTCAGGATGTCCTGTATCCGGGTGATCGCCCCGCCGCGCACGAAGGTGGCGATCCCGGCCATGGTGTCCTCGACCTGAATCGCGGGCCGGGTCTGCGCGATCGGGATCGTCGCGTTGTCACCGATCGGGGCGCCCGTGGCGGGTGCGGCGAGGGCGATATAGATGTCGCCGAGCACCGTGTCTTGGCGCAGTTGGGCGGTGGTCGCGGCGGGCAGCCGGACCGAGGCGGCGATATCGACGTCCGCGACGACGTAGCCGGGCCGGGTGCCGTCCGGATCTACTAGGGTGACGCCCGCGAGGCTGCCGACCTCGACGCCGTCGGCGACGACCTTGGCGCGGGCGGGCAGGTTGAGCGCGTTCGCGAACTGGATGCGCACCCGGTAGGTCGGTCCGGAGACGGTGGCGCCCGGCACCGGAATCGCCGAGGGGTCGAAGCCGCAGCCACCGAGCCCGACCACCGCCACGACTGCCAGCGAAACCATTGTCCCCCTGCGCTTCTCACCTCTCATCGAGCACCTACCGATCCGAATATCAGTGCCGCCAGGTCGACTGTCCGCGAATCGTCGCAGCGCCCGGGGGCCAACGCGTTCACCGCCGCGCAGACCTGATCGCTGATCTGTTGCGACAGTTGAACTTTCGGTGGTATCCAGGCGAGCGCCGGTTGTCCGTCCGGCCCGGCGGCGCGGGTGAAGAGGCCCGCGATCGCGGGGATGCGGTCGATGATCTGCCGCAGCGTTCCCGCGCCCGACGCCACGATTCGCGCATAGGGCACCGCGGCGTCGAGACCGCCGAGGATGGCGCCACCGTATTCCCGGGTTATGTCGTTGACCCAGGGCAGCAGCACGCGCAGGCCGTCGACCAGCTCGGTGAGGTGCGCGAAGATATCGTTGTTGATCTGATCGAATACGCCCGGGAAGCGGGTGAGGACGTCGCGCACCTGATCCCAGTTCGCCGCGACGCTCGCCGCCAGCGACGACAGGGCGTCGATGAGGTCGCCGACCTGGGTGATCTGGTTGTCGGGCGCCCGCGCGGCGGAACCGAGCTTCGTGATCACCTGGTTGAACCGCGGGCCCGCTCCGGCGGTGGCGGTGCGCAGCGCCTCGAGGGTGTCGTGGACCAGCCGGGGATCATCACCGGCGCTGAGCTTGTGCGCGAGTTCGTCGGTGGCCCGCAGGGTTTCGGTGATGCTCTTCGGGGTGAGGGTGCGGGTGATGCAGCGGGCCGGATCCCAGCGGGCAGCGGTGGACGGGCCGGGCAATACGGTCAGGTCGCGATCGGCGGCGAGGGTGTCCGAGACCGTCGCGGCTCCGACGTCACCGTGCAGCGGGTATCCGGCGTCGATGCCGAAATCGACTCGGACCGAACCGTTCTCGGGTCGCACCGTATCGACGGTGCCGACAACGACGCCGCGCACCCGCACGTGGCTGCCGGGATACAGGCCGATCGAATCGGGCAGCTGTGCGCAATAGTGCCGCACCGGTTTCAGCGGATCGGCCACGACCGCGTACCCGGCCACCGCGACGACGGCGGCGCCGAACACCGCGAGCAGTGATGTGAGCCCGCGCGAAGCGAGGAGACGACGCACGGCTCAGCACCCCTTCCCCGGCAGCGGCACACAGATCGTGGACAGCGTTGTCGCCGACTGATCGATGGTGACCCCCTGCTGTGCGGCCACCTGCCGCAGATGCGTGGTGAGACCGTCGACGGTCGTGATCATCTCGTCCAGTCGCTGTCCGAGCCGCTGCAATTCCGGTAGTGCCCTGGCGAATTCGTCCACCAGCGGTTGCAGGGTGGTGCGGTAGCCCGGTTCCAGCGCCGCGATGCGGGAAACGAATCGAATCGTCAGCGGGACAGCGGCATTGATCTCGTCGCGCTTGTCGATCAAGATTGTTTCCACCGAGCCGATGTGCCGAATCAGTTCGCCGATGGCGGATTTGCCCGCGTCGATGGTCGACAGATATTCGTCGGCGGCCGAGAGGGCGGCGGCGATATCGGTGCGCTGCTTGTCGAAAATTCCGACAACGGTGTCCATGGCATCGCTCAGGCGGCGAATCGAATCCGGATTGTCGGCCAGCGACCGCCGGACAGCCGCCAGATTGCGGCGCAGCGCATCGCCGTCCACCCGCTCGACCGGTGCGGCCGCGTCTTGGAAGGTCCGCATCAGACTGTACGGCAGCCGCACCCGATCGGCCGGGATAGGCTGCGCGCCAAGTGGTTTCGATCCGGCTGGTGTCATCGCGAGGTAATGTCCGCCGACGGCGGTGAGCATACGAATGTCGAGTGTGCTGGCGTCACCGACGAAGACCTGGTGATCCACGGTGAAGCGCATGCGTACCTGATCGGGCAGTAACTCCAGGCCGGTGACCGACCCTACCGTTATCCCGGCCACCCGCACCTCGTCGCCGACCTGTACCGAACCTGCCTCGGACAACAATGCGGTGTAGCTCGACTTACCCAGCGGCAGAACATATAACACCGCGCACACCACCAGCAGCGCCACGACGGCCAGCACACCGAGCACACCCCAGCGCAGCTCCCGGCCCGAGTCGTCGCGCAGGTGACGGGTGAAACCGCTTGTCAGCGTTGGCATATCGTGATCCTCCGCCCATCGATCAGCAGGGCCAGCGGCGCGGGCAGCGATGCCGGGCCGTGGCTACAGATCGACGCCGCGCCCGCGCTCAGCCCATCGAGCGTCTGGAGCAATCCGGGTAGCCGGGCGAGCACATCGCGGGCGGCCGCCGGGTCCGGCAGGGCGGCACGCAGGATCCGGTCCACATCGGTGTCGGCGCCCGGGCTCAGGCCGAGGCGGGCGGCGAGGTCGTCCAAGGGTTGCAGCACCGGCGGAATGGTTTCCGCATAGTCGACCACCCCCTGCAATTTCTGCTCCAATGAGGCGAAGACATCGGCCAATCCGCTGATGATCGTGACCATATGCGGGGATCGCCCGGTCAGCGCATCCGACATCTCGCGCAGGTTGCGGATCAAGGTGGAGATCACCGTCTGCCGGTCGCTGACGTAGGCCGACAGCTGCTCGATGGCGTTCAGCGCCTGCCCGAGACCGGAACCGTCACCCTCCAGCACGGCCAGCATGCTCTCGGCGAACCGGTTGATCGCATCCGGTGACACCCCGGCCAGAATCGGCTGCAGGCCGTCGAACAGGGCGGTGATATCGAAGGACGGGACGGTGTGGTCCGCGCCGATCGTCGCGCCGGATGCGAGCCGCGCGCCCGCCCGCGCGGGCGGGCGCACCTCGAGATAGCGCTGCCCGGCCAGGGTTTGGTAGCGGATGGCCAGCGTGCTGCCCTCGAACATCGCGTGCGCCCGCTGAATGCTGAACCGCACCTTCGCGTTCGCGCCGTCCAGGGCGAGCGACTCGACCTTGCCGACCGGCAGCCCGTACATGCGCACGTCGTCGCCGGCGTGTAATCCGTTGGCATCGGTGAAGATCGCGGTATACCCATCGACCGCACCGACGACCGGACGGCGGATGACCTGCACGATCAGCATCAGCAGCACGATCATGACCGCCGCGAAAACGCCTATCCGCCAGGCGAATCGGAACGAGCTCATCGGCCGCCTCCCGCGCCGAGCAGCGGCACGGCGACGGCGGGAACACCGCGCAGCGCCACCTCGACATTCAGCACCGGCCCGCCGGGACCGTCGGTGAAAGCGCTGTCGAGCCGGTCGAGGAGCTGTCGAATCTCGGTGGCGGACCGCCCGGGTGCGGGCACGGTGGCGGCCAGCGCCCGCAGCAGCGGAGCCACCAGTTCCGAATAGGGCCCGAACGCGCGTTGCGCGGCCGATCCGGCGCGACCGACCGACGGCACGATCTGCTCGGTGATGATGTCGACCGACCGGTCGAACAGCGCGCGATCCTCGCGCAGCACCGGAATGTTCGAAAAGCTTTCCAGCAGTGTGACACTGCCGCCCAGCAACGAGGCCATCCCCTGGAGGGCGGAAGCGTACTGCGCGATCAGGTAGGACGGCGCGTATCGCTGACCGTCGACGACCGTGCGGGTCGTGGCAACGATCACCTGCAAAAGCGGTGCGACCGAGTCCAATTCGGTGCTCATCCGATTCAGCGACGAAGTGAGCTCGGGAGTCGCCAACTGTCCGGCGGTGGCGGCCAACTGCTCGAGCAGCCGACCCATGGTCGCATCGACGACCCGGCCGGTCGCGGACAGATCGATGACCTCGCCGTCGCGCAGCGGGTGGCCGCCGGACCCGGGCCGCAGCGCGATTCGGCTGATGCCGAACAGATTTCCCGGCGAGAACCGCAGGGCGAAGGTATCCGTCAGTTCGGCCGCCGCCGAGGGTGTGAGTGCCAGCGTCAGCCGTTGCCGCCCCGGCGCGACGACCTCGATACCGTCGATTCGCCCCGCGGGCACCCCGTCGAGTTCGACCGCCGAGCCGGCGCCGATTCCGCCCCCGATCCGCGTGGTCAACACCTGCACCCGCACCCGTCCGTCGGAACGAGTGTGCGCGTAATGCACCGCACCCGTGCCGATTACGGCCCCGACCAAGAGGGCCGCGAATCCACGCCGGAGCGCACCACCGCGGGTGATGGCGGATCCCGGCATTCCGTATCTGGGCATCGCGTCACCCCGTGAACTGAATCGAGGAACCGACGCCCCACAGCGCGACAGTGAGCACCATGTCCAAGGCGATGATGGTGACAAAGCTGGCCCGCACCGCCCGCCCGGCGGCGATACCGACGCCCTCGGGGCCACCCGCGGCGAAAAAGCCTTGGTAGCAATGGATCAGGATGATCGCGGTGACGAACACCAGCACCTTGATCACCGCGGCGATCATGTCCCAGCCGGATACGAACTGAAAGAAGTAGTGGTAGTAGACGCCGCTGGACTGCCCGTGCACGGTGACGACCACGACGGCGCAGCTCAGATAGGCCAGGATCAGCGCGACCAGGAAGGTGGGCACGATCGCGACGGCCCCGGCGATCACCCGGGTGCTGACCACGAACGGAATCGACCGTAGGCCAAGGGATTCCAATGCATCGATCTCCTCGGAGATGCGCATCGCGCCGATCTCGGCGGTCATCCGGCAGCCCGCCTGCGCGGCGAAACCCACCCCGGCCGCGATCGGCGCCAGCTCGCGAGTGTTGGCGAAGGAGGAGATGATCCCGGTCAACGGGCCCATGCCGAGCAGATCCAGCAGCGCGAACGCCTCGATACCCGTTCCCGCCCCCATCACGACGCCCAGCACCATCAGCGTCGGCACGGTGCCGCCGCCGACGATGATCGAACCCTTCCCCCATGTCATATCCGTGATCAACCGGACCGTCTCGCCGCGATAGTGCCGCAGCGTCAACGGAATCGAGCGCAGCACCTGCCACCCGAAATCGAGTGCGAAGCCGATGCTCTCCACCGCGCGGGGAACCGCCGCACCGACCCGCGCCGCCCGATACAGCGGCCGCACCGCCCTGGGGACGTAACCGGCGGCGCTCATGCGAACCGCACCGGCAGAAACATCGTGACCAGCTGCGTCAGCGCCAGATCGACCACCGCGATCGACACCACCGACAGCACCACCGCGGCATTGACGCCGTCGGCGACGCCGCGCGGGCCGCCCTTGGCCTCGAGCCCCCGCTGGCACGCGACGATCACCACCAGGAAGCCGAACAGCACCGACTTCGCCAGCGACACCCAGACATCGGCGACCACGGCGAACGATCCGAAGGTCAACCAGTAGCTGCCGGATGTGACTCCCTGCGCCGTCACGGCGATGGCGTAGCCGGAGGCGATGCCGACGAAGATGATCAGGATATTCAGCAGCGGGGCCACGATCACCATGGCGACCATGCGCGGAATCACCAGCCGGTGAACGGGATTCAGCCCCATCACCCGCAGCGCGTCGATCTCCTCACGAATGGTGCGCGCCCCGAGGTCCGCCGCGATCGCCGACGCCCCCGCCCCGCCGAGCAGCAGACCGGTCGCCATCGGCGCGCCCTGCTTGATCACGCCCAGCCCACCCGCCGCGCCGATCAGCGAATCCGCGCCGAGCTGATGGATCAGATTGCCGACCTGAACCGACACGATCACGCCGAACGGAATCGCCATCAGCACCGCGGGAACGGCGGTGACGGTGATCAGATACCAGCACTGCCGCAGCATCTCCCGCCATTGGAAGCGGCGGCGGACCAGATCCGCGACCGCGCCGCGGACCGATTCCACGGCCAGCAGCACAGCGCGCCCGTAGGTCCGCAGGCTCGCGATGCCGGTGTCGGAGAGGTTCTTCCGGAAGACGCCCGCGGCGGAGGGACGCGGTGGTGATGTCGCCGTGGGTGTTGCCATACGCCGCTCCTTCGATCAATCACTGAGACTGTAATGGCAAAGTGTCCGGCTGTTCGTGAAATCGCAGAACCCAACCGGTCAGGCTCGGAACATGAAGTTTGACCAGCTCCAAGCGTTTCAGATCGAGCGAGCCCGCGACGCAGTGAGTGAGCGGACGGCCGGTTCTCGCAAACCTACTCAGACGCTATTGACCGGTGTTGTTACACAGATCTAAATTTGATTCACCATTACACCCGTCGGTGTCGGTCCCGGTGACCGAGCCGCCGGGGCTCGACGAAAGGCGACCGATGCGGACGCTCCATCATCTGGGCCCATCTCCCGAACACCCCCGCTACCAGGCACTATTGCCGGAATTCTGGGACAAGGTCGGACAGCAGCAGAAGGAAGCCGTCGATCACGGCTACCCGCTCGCGGGCCTGCTGGAGTTCGGGCAGGCGTGGTTCGGCGCCTGGGCCGCCCAGAGCCTGGACCGGCTCCGCGACTGTATGGCGCCGGACTGCGATTTCATCGACAGCTCCACCTTCCAGAACATCCGCATCGGCCGCGAGGAAACCCTCGCCAACTGCGCGGCCTGCTTCGGGGCCTTCCCGGACATGGCGTTCTATCCGCAGGACGACAGCCTGCGCTCGCTGCCCTACGGCGACTACTCGCACGGGCAGTTGCGGGTCGCGATCCCCTGGCGCGGCATCGCGCGCTGGACCGGGCCGCTGCGGCTGCCCGGCACCGACATCGTGTTCCCGCCGACCGGTCGCTGCCTCAACTTCATCGGCGTCGACCGATACCTGCTGACCGACGACTTCCGGATCACCCATATCGATACCGACTGGGACCTGCTGTTCATGGGATTACAACTGTCCCCCTTGGGAATTCGCACACCGCGCCTCGGGTATCTGAAGGCCGCCTCGCTGGCGGCGCGGGCGGTGGTGCCCCTGGCGCGCGGCGCGGGTCGCGGCGGGACGGACGGCCATCGCCGGTTCGACCTCCCGCTGCCGAGCATCACTCGACTCGAGCAATGGCAGGGCGCCGATGCGGAGGCGACGGCATGAACCCGCACGCTCGTCCCGAAAGCACCGCCGATCCCGAGAAATCAACTCGCCGAGTCGATGCGTTTCCCGGCATTTCGGCCCAACCGGCTACCGTGCCGCGTCGCCGCCGTCGGCTGAGCACGTTCGGCCGGACCATCGACCCGGCGATACCGGGACCGAAGGGGCGGCCCGTCATCGGTCTGTTACCCGAATTCCGCAGGGACCCTTTCGAATCCGTGCGCGGATGGGCCCGCGAATACGGTGACGTGTTCCACGTGCCGCTTCCGGTGTGGAACCTGGTCATGGTCAATCACCCGGATCTGGTCACCGAGGTGATGAACAATCGGGAGGGTCGCTACAGCATGATCGGCCCCGGCGAAAAGCCGATCGCCATGACCGTCGGATCCGCCCTGCCGATGATGGAGGGCGAGCGGTTCCGCAAACGCCGCCGCATGCTCACCCCGATGTTCGGCCGAAAACACTTGGCGCGCATCGCCGATACCATCGTCGACGAGTTCACCCGCCGCATCGAACGCTGGGATCGATATGCCGATACCGGTGAGATCGTGGATCTACAGCACGAGATCGCGCAGGTGACGCTGCCCGCGTTCCTGCGAGCCATGTACAGCACCCGACCCGACGATAAGCGGATCGACCAGGCGGATCACGACATCCGGTTGCTCATGCGGACGGTGGCCTTCGCGGTATTCCTCTCCGGGCCGCCCAATCCGCTGCCGATCGGCGCAAACAGCCTGCCGCTCACCCTGTTTCGGTTGACGAGGCTCGTCGATGGGCTCGTCGCGGAGCGCGTGCTCCATCCGAGCGATGACACCGACCTGCTGGGGCTGCTGCTGGACATCCGCTACGACGACGGCACCGGGCTCAGCCGCCGTGACCTGCGGGTCGAACTGATCGCGCTGATGGGCGGCGGGTACGAGACCGTCGTCTCCTCCCTGTCGCACACGCTGGCCCAGCTGTGCATCAATCCCGAACCGGCGCAGCGACTTTACGATGAGATCGACGGATTAGGCGGGGCCGCACCGACTCTCGACGATCTTTCGCGGTTGACCTGGGCCAAGGCGTGTTTCGACGAGGGCCAACGCCTACAGGGCCACCCGATGAACCCACGACTGGCCATGCGCGACAGCGAACTCGGCGGATTCCAGATCCCGGCAGGCACTTTGGTCGGCACACCGGTCTATACCCTGCACCGCGACGAACGGTGGTGGAAGGACCCGGACGTCTACGATCCCACCCGCTTCACCGACCCGTCGCATCCGGCGCGACCGAACAACGCGTTCATACCCTTCGGCGCGGGTCCGCACCACTGCATCGGTTCGGGCATGGCCTATATGAACGCGCAGTTCCTGCTCGCGCTGATCTTCCAGCGGTACCGGCTCGAGACCCCGGCGGGCTGGAAACCCAAGCACGCCTCCACCTTCTCCATCACCCTCGACGGCGGCCTGCCCGTCCGGATCTCCCGGAGAACGGCATGAGCCCGGCCCACGTCGAGGTCGATCAGAACGTCTGCCAGTCGGCCGGGTACTGCATACGCACGGCGCCGACGGTCTTCGCCGCCGATGCCGACGGCATCGTCGCGCTCCGCGACGGAGACCACCTGACCGCCGGACCGATCGAAATACCCGAGGACCGAACCGAATTGGTCGATCGGGCGGCCTGGGACTGCCCGGCCGCCGCCATCACGATCAGCTGATTCCACCGCTTGCCTTGCGGCACAAGGAGATACAACGATGTTCGGTCCCGGATCGCTATTCTACGAAAGTTACGGCGATCGCCGCGGCTACCTGGTCGCGCCGGTCGAAGGGCTGCTGCAATTGATGTACCCGGCCCTCGGTCGCGGCGTGGAACAACATTCGGCGTTCTACGGCGAACCACTGCAACGGCTGTTCCGCTCGGTGCCACAGATACAGGGCACCATCTTCGACGGTCGCGCCGCCACCGAAACCGCCCATCGGATAAGGGAATTCCATCGCGACATCAAAGGCGCCATGCCCGACGGCAGCCGCTATCACGCCCTGGATCCGGAAACCTACTTCTGGGCGCACGCCACCTTCATCGACGCGGCCTTCCGCGCCACTGACCTGTACTTCGCCCGGCCGTACAACGCCGAGGAAAAGGCCGCGGTCTATCGCGAGGGCGTGCGGTGGTGGCGCATGTACGGTCTGAGCGAGCGGGTGGTGCCGCCGACCTACGGCGACTTCCGCGACTACTGGGATCACATGCTGCACAACGTGATCCAACCAACCCCCGCGGCCACCGAGCTGGTGCGCTTCTTCCGCGAACCCGGATCGATGCCCCAACCCTGGGTGCCGCGATGGCTGTGGCGTTCGACCGGGCCGCTGACCGGCCTGGCCTGGTTACAGGTCGGCGCGGGCGCCCTGCCGCCGGTGGTGCGCGAAATGTTCGACATCCCGTGGACGAAAGCCAATCAGCTCGCCTTCGATACCTTCCGCAAGACCGTCGCCTACACCTGGCCGGTGCTGCCTTACCGGCTGCGGATTACACCCCGGGCCCGCGCCGCCTACCGGCGCGACGGTCGGCTGGGGATCGACGCGGCCCGTCGACGCGTACACGCCCACACCTCCGCCGCCTGACCCGCCCCTGCGCGGTCGAGAAACGAGAAATCATGATCCACGAGCTTCTGGACAAATACTTCCTCGCGCCACCGGTCGATACGGTCACCCAATATCCGCTGTTCACGGTGCTGGCCTCGGCGCTGCTGGTGGTGATATCGCTGCTGTTCGGCATCGGCCACACCCTGGTGACCAAGAGCCCGCTGTATTTCTGTTCCGCGGTGGCCGGGTGGACGCTGTACCCGTTCTTCGTCGAACCCATCGCCGACCACTTCCTCGCCGTCTGGTATCCGAGCAATCACTACGTCGCTGCCACCATGTTCGACCGGCCGATCCCCTGGTTCGTCGTGCTCTTCTACGCCGGTGGCATACCGCTGGTCTCCGTGCTCGCCTACGAGATCGTCCGGCACGGCCTGCCCGCCCGCTATCTGCTGGGCCTGGTCGCATTCGTCACCGTCATCGAGATTCCGATCGAAGTGGTTGCCGGGCAATTCAATTGGATGGTCTACTACGGCAATCACGCGGTGATCCTGCGGGAGCCGATCTACTGCGTGCCGCAGAACGGCGGCATGTTCGCCGTCGTCGCCTGGGTGCTGGCCTGGTTGATTCCGCGAACCCGCGGCTGGCGTTGGGTTTTCGTGCCCTTCGCGGTCGCCGCCGTCCTGCCGGTCTTCGCGCTGGTCGCGACCTTCCCGGCCTATATCGCCATCGCCGACCACGCGGGCCCCACCGTCGGCTGGGCCGCCGGAATTCTGTCCACCGTGCTGAATGCCGCGGTCGTCGTCGCCTGCGTCTACTCGCCCACCCTGCAACGCCTGCGGCGCAACACTTCCCAGAGCCGGGTGATCGAACCAACCACTGCGACGGTTCGATAGACGCTGACCGCTACAGATCGATGATCAGCCGGGTGAGCGGCCCGGGTTCGGCGATGCACAGCCGCACCGTGCATCGCCCCGGGCCGGACAGGATCGATGCGGGGATCGCGGCCGAGGCGAATTCCGCTCCGAGCACGGTGGTTTCGCAGGTTCCGCAGATTCCGGTCCGGCACATCGAGTCCACCGCGATACCATGGTCCTCCAACGCTTCCAAGGCGGTCGATTCCGGTGGCACCCGCACCGTGACACCTGTTCGGCGCAGTTCCAGGTTCATCGGATCGGACACCGTGCCGGACCGTCCGCAGTGCCGTCGTGATGGTCGTATGGCGTGTCACGAATCCCGGCGCGTTCGGCGAGGAGCCTGGTGATGCGGGTGTTGAGCCGCCACGCCGGATCATCGCCGTCGGTTCTGCGCGTCATCCGCCATCGGGCGCCGGGCAGCCGATCGTCGACCGCGCGCAACCACACGTTCGCGGTGGACGCCACGGCGGCCAACGTCACCCAGAGCTGGATCGGTACCGACCGCAACGGTGTGTCGGAGATCAGGGTTCGTACCAGATCCTCGCTGCTGTAGTAGGCCAGCATGCCCAGCAGCGGAGCGGTCGCCCCGGCCGCGAGCCGGGTACGAATCCCACTGCCGCGCAAGCGTTTCGTCGCCGCACCGGCCATCGTGCCGGTCCATTCCGGCGCGACCCCCGCGGTGGCCACCATGTAGTCGGACATCTCCATGCCCGCCAGCGCGGTGTGCGGGATCAGCTCCTCGGCGACACCGAAAACGTATGCGATATAAGCCCAGTAGTGCATCGCGGCATCGAATTGGGCTGTGCTGAACCGGCGGCCGTGTACATGGTCGAAGCACATCGGCGAGATGCCGAAGGTGACCGCGGCGCCCATCATGGTGGCATTGGAGATCGGATTGCCGTGCCGCGCGAAATGCTCTTCACCCCAAGCCTTTCGGAGACCGGACCGGACCTGCGCGTGCATGAGCCGGACCCGCACGGTGTCCTTGAACACCGGTGACCAGCGGTCCATGCACCCGGGACGGGTGACGTTCCAGAACCAGGTCGAGGTTTCGAGATTGCGCCGGTACGGGTCGTTGACGAACCGACCGGTGGCACCGGTCGCCGAGGCCACCTCCGCGCCGACGAAAGTGCCCATGAAATCCTGCACTCCCATCGCGAGCTTGCCCGCGGTGGACACGTTGAGCCATAGCCGGCGCCCGTATTCCCACAGCTCCGGATCGAACCAATCCGGTGGATTGTCCAGCTGTTCGAACAGCGTCACCAGTTCCGGCGGCGGGTCGGCGATCGCATCGATACCGTGGTCGAGGGCTCGATCGAACATCCGCCGACCGCGCGCGGTACCGATCCGGCGGAACGCGGCGACCACGCCGTCCATCGCCTCGTCGCCCTGCCAGAGATGGTCGGCCATCATGCGGGTGCGCGGGGTGTCGGCCGGGGTCGGTCGCACATCGATCCAGGGGGACAACATCTTTCGCCGCGGCGCGAACCAGAGCTCGGAAGCTGTCGCGCGCGGCGGCGGTGGACGCAGTGCCATGCCGGGCCGGTAGTAGTAGTCGAAAGGATGGGCCGCGGCCGGTGTTTCGGTGGAGTGCATCGTCAGAATCCCGTCGCCTGCCGGAATCTCGTCACCGGGTCGGCGCCGAAATCCGCGTGCACCGGGCAGTAGTGCTTCGGATCGTGCCGGAATTCCGGTGCGGGCCAATATAATTCCGGCGCTTCCGGCGGCGGCAGGGTAGCGGGACGCTTCCCGGCCGCGCGTCGGCGTCCGGCACGGATGCGCGGTGCGAAGTACTTCACCTCGTCGGGCGTGATCGCGTTCATCGCCGAGAACAGGCGACAGATCCGGTCGAAACGACGCTGGTCGCGATCGGTCCACCGGAATCCCATCGTCCGCCGGATAGCGGGATCGCACAGTCCGATCGTGACGAACTTGTAGAATCCGGAGCCTGCCGGGCGAGCCACCCACTCCCACAACGGTTTCGGCATGCGACGCAGTATGGGGAAGATCGGTACCGGCGCGTTGTCGGCGAGATGCCAGACATCCCATGCCGCTTTGGTCGGCTCCAACATGTTCTCGCACATGTCGTTCCAGTACTGCTGGAATTCCGGCCAGCTCCGCGGCACCACCCGCATGCTCATGCCGTACATCTCGTACCACTGATACTGCTCACGCCACAGCTGCTCTTTCTGCGCCGCGGTCAGCCCGCCCATGAAAAGGTCGCCCGCGCGCAGGGTTTCCATGAAGAACACCGCGTGCGCCCAATAGAAGGTGCCGGGGTCGAGGGCGTGATAGCGGCGGCCCTCGGCATCGATCCCCTTGATATCGCGGTGGTGGTCGACGATTTCCCGTGCCGTTTCCCTGGCGCGTGAGCCGTCGAAAACCACACCGAGAATCGGATACGCCGAGCGGAAGACGCGCTGATAGAACTCATCCTGAATGCGCGAATGGAATTCGACTCCCGCGCCGAGCCCGGGGTGCATATTCTGCACCATCCCCAGGAAGAGGCCCGTCGGCGCGAAGTACAGCGATCCGAAGATCTGCCAGGTCAGCGAGTCGGGTCCGAGCGGTGTCGGCTGCTGGCGGGCCACGCTGCCCGCATGTAACATCATGACAATATTGTCTCGAGGTAAATAGCTCGCCTTCAATTCGCATTCGAGGGATATGGCCGCACGACGCCCCGCCGCCACGCGCAAGATCCCGCGCCAGCAGCGTTCCCGCGAGATGGTGCGCCGGATCATCGACGCCGGTCAGGCCGTCCTCATCGACCACGGATACGAGGGAGCGTCGACCAATCGCATCGCCGCGGCCGCCGACATCAGCCCGGGGTCGCTCTACCAGTACTTCCCGAACAAGGATGCGATCATCGCCGCGGTCATCGACCGATACCACGCGGAGCTCACCGCCCGCATCGGCGACAGCGTCATGGCAGGCCTCACCCAACCACCCGAAATCGCTGGGCCCACGGCGATCGCCGCCCTGCTCGACGCGCTGAGCGAACACCCTCGGCTCCTGCGCGCGGTCGTCGAACATACGCCCCGGCTCGACTCCGCCCACACCGTGCACGCCTTCGAACACCAGATCGGTGAGATCGCCCGAGCCGCCTTGCGCATGCGCAAACAATCCCTACCCGACGATATCGATGCCGACGCGACGGCCTGGCTACTGGTGCGCGCCGTCGAACACCTCACCATCCGCTACGTCCTGGACCGGCCGCCCATCCCCCGCGACCGATTTCTCACCGATATCACCAGGCTGATCAGCAATTTCTTCCTCACCGCGCCGCCATCGACCCAGACCGCGTGGTAATCGCGAACAAAACGCGAGCGCTTCCTCGCATTCGGGTGCGGCACCCGTCCGGACCGGCAGCGATCGAGCCGAATCGCCGATGGTCCGGCGGCGAGGATTCCGGCGACACCGCACCGTACCCTGCTCGGGTGGCCCCAGTCGCTCCACGAACCCTCAGCCTGCCGGACCGCGCGATATGCATTGCCGAATACGGCGATCCGACAGGCGATCCGGTGCTTTACAACCACGGCGTACCCGGTTCGCATATCGAGGCGATCGCCTTCGACGAGGCGGCCGCGGCGGCGAAACTGCGCATTATCGCGATCGATCGTCCAGGGATCGGGGGTTCCCCGCCGGTGCCCCTTCGACGAGTTGTCCAGTGGGCCGATGTCGTTGCCGCGCTGGCCGATCGGCTCGGGCTGGATCGGTTCGCGGTCGTCGGGGTCTCCGGCGGCGGCCCATATGCGCTTGCTTGCGCGCACAATCTGGCCGACCGCGTCACCGCGGCGGTGGTGGTCAGCTCCATCGCGCCCCTCGACGATATTCCTGGGCAGCGACGTGGCAGTTTGGCGATGCTGCGGCGGTTTCCGTTCATGGCGCGACCCGTTGCCGCGCGAATGGCCGCACAGATCCGCAAACCCGGCGGTGTCGCCGCGACCATCGCCCGGATGGCGCCGGTAGATCGTGCGCGGGTAACCGCCGATCCGCGGCTGGCCACCGAACTCGAGACCAACATCGGCGAGGCATTCCGCCAAGGCGGCCGCGGCTTCGCCATGGACCTGCGGTTATTGTTCACTCGCCCATGGGGTTTCCGCCTCGCCGACATCACGGTGCCGGTCCGTATCTGGCACGGCGCCGCCGACCACAATGTGCCCGTATCCGATGGCCGTCGACTCGCAGCCCTCTTATCGAACAGTCGAATCGATATCGTCTCCGATGCCGGACACCTACTGTTCATCGACCACACCGCCGCGATCCTCGAATCGGTCCGCATCGGCGACGCTGATCGACCATGACCTCAGTCGGCGCTCATTCGCACAGGCTGGTCCCGATCGAGGCCAACGCCTCGGTGAATGCCGTCGATACCGAATCGGGATCCTCCCGGATCGTCACCGACATCGCGAGACGGCGGCCGCCGTCAGCGGTGCTCAACAATTCGGAGAGGTAGCCGTGGATTCCGCCGTCGTGCCCGACGACCTCGCAGTTCGGCCGCACTCGCAGCACCCCGAGCCCGAGGCCGTACCCGGCCGACTTCTTCGGCTCCGGAACGGGCGTGCGCATCATGTCGAGCAGATTCGGCGCCAGCAACCGGCCACCGAGCAGCGCCGTCATGAAACGGTCGAGATCGGCTGTGGTGGAGATGATTTCGCCCGCCGATCCGCCCCACGACGGGTTCAGCTCGGTGATATCGGCCAGTTCGTCTTTTCCGTCGCGCTGATAGAGGTAGTAGCCGTGGGCGTGCGGATCCGGGATATGCGGATCCTCCCCCGGCAGCCAGGTGCTCCACAACCCGAGCGGCACAATGATTCTCCCGTAGATCTGCCATGCGTACGGTGTGCCGGTGAGCCTTTCGATGAGGAGTCCGGCGAGAATGTAGTCGGTGTTCGAGTACCGCCACTGTGCGCCGGGCGCGAACCGCGCCGGTCTGGCCAGCGCGAAGCGGGCCAGTTCGCCGAGGGTGTACCCGCGCAGCTTGTTGTCGACGAATTCCGCACCCCGCAACGGGATTCCGGCCTCCTCGGTGCCGTCGGGATTCGTTTCGCCGGTGTAGTCGAACAGTCCGCTGGTGTGCTGCAACAGCATTCGCACGGTGATCCGCGGATCGATGCCGTATTCGGGAAGGTGGTCGCGCACCGGATCGTCGAGACAGAGCCTGCCCTCGCCGACCAGCTGCAACACCACGGTGGATACGAATATCTTGGTGATGCTGCCGATCCGGAACCGCCCGTCGGTCGACGGCGGCTCCGGCCTACCGATTTCGGCCACACCGGAACTACCCGTCCAATCGCCGGATTCGTCGTGTATCCGCAATTGCACACCCACCGCACCCGCGGCGACGAGGTCGTCCATCGCCCGCCGCAAAGCGGCACGATCGGCGAGCGGCGCGGCCATCGCATCGACACCGCAGAACGCACCCGCCGCCGTCACGATCGCCACGACCAGCAAACACAGACTTCGCCGAACTGCCCTCATCTTCCCTGAATCCCTTCGGGTGGAATGCGATACGCCGGTCGGACAGACAAGATCGGCTCCCCCTGCTCCTCGATCCGGAAGCCGTTGCATCCCAGGTTATCCAGCAAGTCGACGCTTCGCACCGAGCCGCCATTCCGAATTCAGCGTGCTCGCCGCACCCGACCTTCATCCCAGACCGGCGTATCGGTTTCGTAGACGTCGCCATCGGATCCGAAGACCAGGAAGCGATCGAATCCGCGCGCGAACCACCGGTCATGGGTGACCGCGATGACCGTGCCCGCGAACTCGGCGATGGCCTGCTCCAGCGCGTCGGCGGAGTGCAGGTCCAGGTTGTCGGTGGGTTCGTCGAGCAAAAGCATTGTTACGCCTGATAATTCGAGCAACAGGATCTGCAACCGGGCCTGCTGACCGCCGGAGAGATCGTCGTAGCGCTGCTCGGCGGCGCGAGCCAGCCCGTACCGGTCGAGCACCCGGCTCGCGGTCTCGCGCCCCATTCCGTCGCGATGCTCGTTGCCCGCGTGCAGAATCTCGAGCAGCGTATTGCCCACCAGGTCCGGCCGAAAATGCGTCTGCGCGAAGTAACCTGGGCGCACTCGCGCGCCCAGCACCGCATTTCCGGTGTGCGGCACCGGCATCAGCTCCAGATCTTGAACCGGACGCTGTTCGATCTCCGGATCGGAACCACCCGCCGCGAGCAGCCGCAGGAAGTGCGATTTACCGGATCCGTTGGCGCCCAACACCGCAACGCGGTCGCCGTACCAGATCTCGGCGTCGAACGGCCGCATCAATCCGGTGAGCTCGAGCCCGGTGCACACCAGTGCGCGCTTACCGGTTCGCCCGCCGCGCAACCGCACGGATACGTTCTGCCGCAACGGAACCGCCTGCGGTGGCCCGGCCGCCTCGAATTTGGCCAGCCTGGTCTGCGCGGCGTGATAGCGCGCGGCCATACCGTCGTTGAACTTCGCCTTCTCGCGCAACCGCAGCACCAGCGCCCGCAGCTTGGCGAGTTCCTCGTCCCAGCGCCTGCGCAATTCGGCCAATCGTGTGTTGCGCTCTTCGCGCGCCTGCTGATAGCTCGCGAAGCCGCCGCCGTGGATCCATGCCGTCGCACCACTGACTCCGGGCTCCAGCGTGACGATCCTGGTGGCGGTATTCGCGATCAGTTCCCGGTCGTGGCTGACGAACAGCACCGACTTGGCCGATTCGGCGATCATCCGTTCCAGCCACTGCTTGCCCGGGACATCCAGGTAGTTGTCCGGCTCGTCGAGCAGCAGCACCTCATCGGGACCGGCGAACAGCGCCTCGAGGATCAATCGTTTCTGTTCGCCGCCGCTGAGCGAACGCACCGGCCGCCACTTGGCCCGATCGAAGCCGATACCGAGCGCGGCGGTGGTCACGACGTCCCAGAACGCCTCGACCTCGTATCCGCCGACGTCGACCCAGTCGGCCAGTGCCTGCGAATACGCCAGCTGCGTCGGCTCCTCGTCACGTTCGATCAGTGCGTTCTCGCTGGCGTCGAGCGCGTGCGCCGCCGCGCGAACAGGCTGCGGCGCAACCGAAAGCAGCAGATCACAGACCGTCGATTCGTCGTTGATCTGGCCGATGAATTGCCGCATCACCCCCAGTGGCCCCGACCGGGTCACCGCGCCGCCGTCCGCGGTGAGATCACCGGCGATGATCCCGAGCAGCGTGGTCTTGCCGGTGCCGTTCGGGCCGATGAGTGCGGCTTTGACACCGTCGCCGATCCGGAAGCTCACCCCGTCGAGCAGCTGACGTCCGTCCGGGAGGAAGTAGTCGAGATCGGCAATGTCCAGGTGCGCCACAGGTATCCAGGCAACCTGACGGGCACCGGTCGCGGCAACCGATTTTCGGGGACAGGGCCGAAAGACCCAACTCGGCTGAGCGCCAATCTGACGCCCGCAACCCCCATTTCGCATGGGGGGACTTGAAAGGCTAGGAGCTAGAACATCCTCGCGGCAGCTAGGCGTGTTAGATCGGCAATCGAGACCGCTTGACGGTACGATGGAAAACAACGAGTTGGTGATACTCCACCGCCGTCATACACAGTCCACGCCTAGACGTGTGATTCCTCGAGCAGTAGGTCAGGTCGGACCATGGGGGGTTGTGCTGTGCCCGGCGCCGGGAGATCGATGAGTGAGATGAGGTACCGGCCGGTGGCTGCCAAAGATGCCAACCCGGGCAATGGGAACTACGGCGCGTCCAGCATCACGCGCCTGGAGGGGCTCGATCCGGTCCGCAAAAGACCCGCGATGTATATCGGCTCCGTCGGTGAGCTCGGACTACACCACCTGGTCTGGGAGATCGTCGACAACTCCGTCGACGAGGCGATAGCCGGATTCGCGACGCGGATCGACGTGCGGTTGCTGGCCGACGGTGGCGTCGAGGTGGCCGACGACGGGCGCGCGATCCCGGTCGAGATGCATGAGACGGGCCGCCCCACCGTCGAGGTCGTGATGATGGAGCTGCATGCGGGCGGCAAGTTCGACTCGAATGCCTACGCGGTCGCGGGCGGCCTGCACGGCGTCGGCCTGTCCGTGGTGAATGCCCTGTGCCGCCGAGTCGAATTGGAGATCGACCGCGACGGCTACCACTGGACCCAGCACTACACGATGGCCCGGCCGGGCGAACTGGTGCGCGGCGCGCGGACCGACCGCACCGGCAATACGACGCGCTTCTGGCCGGATGCGGAGATCTTCGAGACCACGACCTTCGATTTCGAGACGGTGGCGCGGCGACTACAGGCGACGGCCTTCCTCAACTCGGGCCTGACCATCACCCTCACCGACGAACGGATCGCCGAAAACGACGAGATCCCAACCGAACTGACCTATCACTACCCGGGCGGTCTCGCGGATTTCGTGCGCCACATCAACCGCACCAAGCAGCCGATCCACAACTCGGTAATCGCCTTCTCCGGCAAGGACATCGGTTACGAGCTGGACGTCGCGATGCAGTGGAACTCCGGCTATTCCGAGTCGGTGCACACCTTCGCCAACGTCATCAACACCCACGAGGGCGGCACCCATGAAGAGGGCTTCCGGGCGGCGTTGACCACGGTCGTCAACAAGTACGCCAGAGATAAGAAGCTGCTGAAGGACAGGGACGGCAACCTCACCGGCGACGATATCCGGGAGGGTTTGGCCGCCATCGTGAGCGTGAAAGTCGGTGCGCCGCAGTTCGAGGGCCAGACCAAGACCAAACTCGGCAATACCGAGGTCAAATCGTTCGTGCAGCGGATGTGCAACGAACATCTGACGGACTGGTTCGAAGCCAATCCGGCCGACGCGAAAACTATTATCAACAAAGCGGTTTCGTCGGCGCAGGCGCGCACCGCCGCGCGTAAGGCGCGAGAACTGGTGCGGCGCAAGTCGGCCGGTGATCTCGGCGGACTACCGGGCAAACTGGCCGACTGCCGGTCCAAGGACCCGCACAGGTCCGAGATCTACATCGTCGAGGGCGATTCCGCCGGTGGTTCGGCCAAATCCGGGCGCGATTCGATGTATCAGGCGATCCTGCCGCTGCGCGGCAAAATCATCAACGTCGAACGGTCCCGCATCGATAAAGTGTTGAAAAACAACGAGGTTCAATCGATCATCACCGCGTTCGGCACCGGCATCCACGACGAATTCGATATCAGCAAACTGCGCTACCACAAGATCGTGCTGATGGCCGACGCCGACGTGGACGGCCAGCACATCACCACCCTGCTGCTGACCCTGCTGTTCCGGTTCATGCGGCCCCTCATCGAGCAAGGGCACGTCTACCTGGCGCAGCCGCCCCTCTATAAGCTGAAATGGCAACGCGCGGAACCGGAATACGCCTATTCGGACCGCGAGCGCGACACCCTGCTCGCCACCGGGACGGCGGCCGGCAAGAAGATAAACAAGGACGATGGCGTGCAGCGCTACAAGGGTCTCGGCGAGATGAACGCCAAGGAGCTGTGGGAGACCACCATGGACCCGAGCACCCGCCTACTGCGCCGCGTCACCCTCGACGACGCGGCCGCCGCGGACGAACTGTTCTCCATCCTCATGGGCGAGGACGTCGAAGCACGCCGCGGTTTCATCACCCGCAACGCCAAAGACGTTCGCTTCCTCGACCTTTGATCCCAGATCGCCGCATGATCGGGGTCAAGGGCAGGGACGGACATACGGTATGGAGGGGAACAGGTCGTGCCAGGTTTGTTCGTCGATGTGGGTCTCGGCCGAGGCGCACAGGTGCGTCGCCACGTCATCCGGATCGGTGTATCCCAGTACCGAGGCGAGGTCGGTGACGGTGAGGATGCGCGACGGGTCACGCGGATCGAAACGTAGGTGCACCGACGCCGCGACAGGAAGGTAGATCGGGACGTCCGCCTGCCTGATGTCGGTGGGGTCGGAGATATCCCACAATCGGGCGGTCTGGTCGTCACCACCGGAGGCCAGCCGATGACCCGACGGGTCTATCGCCAGTGTCTGCACCGCACTTGTGTGTGCGTGCACGGAATCCAATTCGCGCGGGCGCGCGTGGTTCGTCACGTCCCACGATCGGATCACTCCGGCGGTGTCGGCGCTGAACAGCTGTCGGCCGTCGGGGGCGAAAGTCAGCGCCCGCACAGTGGATCCGTGCGCGTCCAGGGAGACCTCCGACGGTCTGTTCCCATCGGACAAGTCCCACAGGTGGATTCGCGCATCGCTGCCGGCCGCGACCACCACCGAATTCTTCGGATCGAATGCGGCAACGCCGATATCGCGGGCCGGCGCGGTCAATGGCGGTCCCAGTGCATGCGGACTCGAGGGGACCGACACATCCCAGATCTGCAATGCGCGGTCACCCATCCCCGTGACCAGGCGGCTGCCGTCCGGCGCGAACGCGATCGGAGCGCCGATCCCCGCACCGGGTAGTGAACCCAGCGGCGTGGGTCCGGCGGGATCGGCCAGATCCCACAGCCGCACATCGGGACCGGTCGTCGTCGCCAGCAGCCGGCCGTCCGGGCGTAGCGCCACCCGCACCCCGGCCTCGCTGGGCGGTCCCGCGGAGAACGCGCTCGACACATGGCTGAGCTGTGGAGCGGACACGTCCCAGATCGTGACCTGTCCATCCCGCATTCCCGTGGCCAGAATCCGGTTGTCACGGTCGAAGCCGACCGTGGCGAGCGAACCGTCCAGCAGGATCGGAACGAAGATCATCGGTGGACTCCACAGTCGGATCCGCCCGTCCGATCCGGCCGTGATCCCCTGGATGTCGCCGACGAAATGGATCAACCGCGTCGATCCGGCGTTGCCGTGGATCTCCCAGCCGACCGGGGTCACCCGGTCGCGACGCTGCGTGTTCCAGAGCTCGATATTGCCGTCGATATCGGCTGCGGAGAGAAGTTGGCCACCGTGGGTGAACGACAGCCCCGAAATCGGTACCCGGCGATCGTGTTCGGTGTCGATCAAGCGCGGCTCGTTCGGATCGCGCACATCCCAGATTCGAATCGCCCCATCGGCGGTCCCGGTGGCAAGTATGCCGCCGGGTCCGAACTCGACGACCTGCACGGCGCCTTGACCATCCAGCGGTGTGCCGATGGGCGCCGGGTGCTCGGCGTCGTCGACCGACCACAGTCGCACGGCGCCGTCGTCCCCGGCGTCGGCCAGAACGGCGGCATCCGGAGCCGTCGCCAACGACCGAATCGCCCCGGGATGCGCGGGAATTGGGCATCCAACACGCTGAATCGATTGCGGCACCTCGATATTCAGCAAGCACAGCGCGCCGTCGGCGCCGGCCGCGGCCACGACGTGACCGCCCGGCAGGAAGACGACAGCGTTGACGGGCGTTCCGTTGTCGACCGTGCCGAGTGCGCGGACGGCATCCGGGTGATGGATATCCCAGAGCCGGATCGCGCCGTCCTCTCCCGCGCTGACCAACTGGGCGTCATCAGGTGCGAATGCGACCGATTCGACTCGCCCTCGGTGACCGTCGAGTCCGGATCCCACCGGGTGGACGGTGCGCCCACTCGCTATGTCCCACAATCGAATTCGACCATCATCGCCAGCGCTGGCCGCCAGTTTCCCAGCAGAGCCCACCGCCAGTGCCTGGATCGGTGCACCATGTGCCGATATCGAGGTGGTCTCCAACGGAAGCGCTTGCGCCGTCAGCAAACGAATGCGGGCGCTGGCGTTGCGCGGATTCATCCGGTAGGCAGCCAACGCCAGCTGCGCCGCGATTCCGGGGCTGCTGACGTCCATCCGTTGCGATTGCGCGATGACCTCCCCCAGCCATGCGTCCTTGCGCTGCTGGGAGACCGCGGCCCCCTGCGCGATCATCAGCGCCGAGGCCACCAATGCGATTACGGCGAGCACCGCGACCGCGACCAGCAGCGCCTTCCGCCGTCGCGCATGCGTTCCCGTCTGCGACAGCGCCGCGGTCACGAACTCGCGAGCCAGCTTGTTCAGTGAATCCGTACGCCGCGTCAGCTCGGCCGCGTCCTCCAGCCGGGTCCTGACGTACAGCAGTTCCGCGGGTCTGCCCTGATTCGCCCACTCCCGGGCATCTGCCTCGATGCGCTGGCGGGCGGGTGCGAATTCCCTTTCCTCGGTTATCCATTCGGCCATCCGGGGCCAGATGGTGAGCGCCAGGTCGTCGACCAGTTCGAGGTCGTCGTTGTACTGCACCAGGATTCGAACCTCGAGCAGCCGGTCGATGACCGATTTCGCGCCGTCGGGGTCCTCGGCCTCGGCGATCAGCACCTTCCGCGGCAACCGGTTGCGCTGCGCCGACGTCGGCCCGATGATCGTCAACGCCATCAGCACGCGCCGACCGGCCTCGCGTTCGCCATCGCTCAGCCGGGACCACCAGCGTTCGGCGCGGCGCGCCATGATGCCGGCCACCCCGCCGAGGTCGCGGTAGGTGGCCAGCGTCAGTGTCCGCCCACGTCGGTTCTCCCAGATCAGCGCCAGTACGGAGAACAGCATCGACAGCCGGGCCGGATGTTGCGGGGCGAGTCTCCCCACATCCTTCAGCAGCACTTCGACGAGGCTGTCTTCCACCCGCAGACCGACGATCGCGGCAGGCCGGACTATCGCCTCCCGCAGTTCGTGCTCCGACATCGGGTCGAGCATCATCGACCGGTGCCGCAATGTCGTCATCAGCAGCGGGTACTGCGGCAGTTGCGGAAGATAAGCGGTGTCGACGGCCAGGACAACGGTGGTCGGCGGATCCGCGCCCGGCGCGGCGAGCATGGCGACTTCACCCAGGAACTGTTGGCGCAGAGCCTCATTCGTGCATCGGGTGAACAGCTCCTCCCCCTGTTCCACGATCAGCAGGCGGCGACCGCCCGACGCCCCGGCCAGCGCCGACCGCAACGCGGCCACCGGGTCCGGACCGGGTGTCATGACGATCGGCACCCGGGATCCCGGCGCGGCCTGCAGACCGGCGGCCAGCAACGACGTCTTGCCGACGCCCTGTGGACCTAGCAAGAGCACGAGCGCCATCGAGCCGCTCGCCTCGACGTCGGAAATCAATTGACGCAGTTGGCGATTCGCGGTGTCCCTGCCGAAGAACAGATCGGCGTCCTCGGGCCGGTACGATGCCGGCGCACGATAGGGTTCGCGGTTGGTATCGATGACGATCGGCTCGGCCCGCGCCGACCGCCACTCCGCCTTCCAGCGCGCCGGATCGAACAGGGAAGTATCGGCGGGCGGATTACCGGCGGTCCGGCGGCGAGCCTCCGCGATGAGCACCTCCAGGACCGGCAGAACCGATTCGAAGGTGGCGGGTGTGCGGTGACCGCGTCGCCAGTCGCTGATGCGCTGGGCGGTAATGGGTTTGGTGCCTTGACGAAGGCGTGAGTTCGCCGCGCGGAGAATGGTTTTCACCGGCGGGTTGCCGGCCGCCGCGAACAGTGTGTCCAGACGAGCGGCGAAGGCATTGCGGCCATCGCTGCCGGCGATCCGTTCAGGTGTCGTGCGCGTACTCATCGGCACCACCCTGCGTTTCAGCGGATGTTGTATCGAGCGGACGAGCCACAGATGTCGCGAACCTCCCGGCGCGGACCATGCCGGAGGTGAGCCGATCGTATCAGTCATCGTGTCGAGGCCTGGCGATCATTCGGTCCGGGTGGCGGCGCGCACCGTTGGCGGATGCGCGCCGCCACTCGATTCCCCGCCCTAGGCGATATGTGAGATCGCGGTGAGCAGGGCATCCTGCACGGCTGGCAGGAAACCTAGATTCAGCACCAGAGCCATGCCGACACCGGCACGAAGCCGGCGATGCCGGTTCCACCATCCGGTCGGACCCCGGCCGTTCCGAGGTTCATGGCAGCGGACGATGGTCGCGGCGTCACTGGCGTTCTCCTCGTAGTAACCGAAACCGACCGGCGCGGAAGTGACGTCGAACAATCCGCCCAGCGGATCGGCGGTACTCACACCGCTTGCGGCGAACCTCGTTTCGAGCATGATCGAACCTCCCTACTTCGCGTCAAAGGTCAGGAGATGACGCTGCGCCAAGGCCGCATCATCGCGTCGTAGACGTCCTGGGTGAACCGGCCACGGCCCACCAGGTCGCCGAGTACGGCCGCGGTAACGGCCTGGCCGACCACGGTGATCACGCCGATCGAGCCGAGCGAGTTCAGCAGTCCGGCGATTTCGCCCACCCCTGCCGCGTTCGGCGAAATCGCCTGCCCGGCAACCGTTCCCGCGGTTTGGAGATTGCGAACGCGACCGAATTCGCGGGCGGTCTCGGTCGCGATCTGTCCCGGTTGGGGGTCGGTCGAGGATCGGTCGGTCAAGGACCGGCCGAGGCCGGAGAGCAGGCCGGCGAACCCGCCGGCGCCGCTGGTCTGCGACAGCCCGGCCATCTGCGAATTCATCACGCTTTCGAACTGTGCATTGAGCCTTTCGCGCTCTTCCGCGGTCAGCTGAGCCGCGCGTTCGACGATCTGCACCACCTCACGCCACTGCGGGCCGTACAGGTATTCCAGGTGCAGGGCCGGGTCCGGGGCGCCGAAGGGGTTGCCGGTCGAGTTGGTTTCGGGGGTCATCGTGCACTCCTTCTTGGTTGTATTCCCTTGGTGGAGCAGATATTTCGTGGGTCCCCCGTCGCCCCGGCGGTCATCCCGGGCCGGGGCGACGGGAGGTCATTTCAGACGGACACCGGGATGAGCCGCGCCGCTTGCGAGGTGCGCACCGGACCGTCGGTGGCCCGCGGGCCGACGAGCGGAACGGTGTCGAGCGCGGATGCGGGCGCCTGCATCGACTTGGACGAGGAGCGTCGCTTCTGCAGCGAAGCGATGATCTCGGCCCAGCTGGCGGTGTCCTGAATGTCGTCCAGGAACTGACTTCCGGTCGCGGTGCCACCGCCGGCCGAACCTTGGACCGGGCCGCTCAGGTCCTGCTGGGCACGGATCGCCGAGATGATGTAGGACCGCAGCGCCGGATCCAGCAATGCCAGCAGAACCAGCAGAGCCACGGTCGCCAGAGCCACCAGCCCCGCGACGGCCGCGGCAGGCACGGCCAGCAGCGGTATCGCCACCGCCGCGAGCGTCGCGACCGCGAGCGTGCCGAGGACGGCGGCTCCCAGACCGACGGCCAGCGTGCCCAGCACGCCGATACCGATTCCGACGGCCAGCGCGGCAATCGCGGTCGCCGCGAGGGCGGCCAGTGCGCCCAGCGCCAGTACCGGCAGGGCCAGCAGAGCCAGGGCCAGTGCGGCCATGGCAGCCAGTCCGAGCAATGCCAGCGGCACCGCGACCGCGAGCACCGGAAGAGCGAGGGCGGCAGCCACCGCAAGTCCGATGCCGACACCGACCGCAAGCGTCGCGAGTCCGGCCAGCGCGAGCGCAGGCAGGGCCACGGCCGCAATCGCCAGCAGCGCGAGCAGGGCCAGCGGCAGCCCGATCAGCAGCAGCGGGGGCAGCAGGCCTAGGCCCAGCAATCCCAGCAGTGCCAGCGGGACAACTACCGGCGCGGACAGAATCGCCAGGGCGCCGGCGGCGGCCAATGCCGCGACCGGAACCCCGGCCAACAGGATCAGCGGCAGTACGGCCAGGGTCACCAGACCCACCAGGGCGAGCGGCAGCACGATCGGTGCCGCCAGCGCGGCCAAGACACCGAGGGCGGCCGCGGCCAGCACCGGCAATGCCAACACCGCGAGCACCGGCAGGGCGAGCAGGGTGAGTAGCCCCAGCACCGCCAGCGGCACCACGACCAGCGCCAGCACGGCCAGGCCGATGGCGAGGAATGGCGCGGCGGCCAGGGCGAGTGCTCCGATTCCGGCCAGGGCGAGAACCGGTACCGCCAGCGCCAGCATCAGTGGCAGCATGGCCAGGGCCAGCAGGCCGAGCAGCGCCAACGGCACGAGGACACCGAGCAGCGGAATCGAGACCGCCGCCGCGACGGCGAGGCCGACGCCGACACCGATCACACCGGCGATGAGCGCCGCGACGATCGTGGAAAGGGCCAGCAGCGGCAGCGCGATGGCCGCCGCGACGGCCAAGCCGATACCGATCCCGACGACGGTGGCGAGGGCCAGCAGCGGCAGCCCGATAGCGAGCGTGGCCGCGATGCCGATACCGAGGCCGACAAGCGTCGCGAGAGCCAGCAGCGGTAGTCCGACGACGGCCGCGATCGCGAGACCGATGCCGATACCGAGGCCGAGTGCCGGAATCGCGATGGCGAGCATGGCGGCCAGCGCGACCCCCGCCAACGCGGGCAGCGCGGCGAAGTCCATCGGAAGGCTGAGCAGCCACAGGAACGCGGCCAGACCCTTGCCGACGACATCCAGGCCGATGGCCAGGGTCACCAGGATCGCGGGGATGCCGAAGAAGCCGAAGGCCTCGACCGCCAACGAGATTGCCGCGCCGGTCAATCCGGCGGCCATGAACGGCAGCCAGATCGCGAGCATCGTCAGCGCGATGATCGGCGAGATCGCGGTGGACACGACCGGCGCGAACGGCCCGAAGATCAGGAACGGGATGCTGAGCACCCCGGCCCAGACGGCATACGGGATACCCATCACGACCGTCGCGACCGAAAGCACGAGGCCGACGGCGGCGGCCAGGATGCCGCCGGCACCGACCACCGCGGCCAGGGCGACCAGTCCGGCGATGTCCTCGGCGCCGATCAGGATGGCCGCAACGGCGAGCGCAGCGATACCGACCGGAATCGCGGCGATCGCGAGCGGCGGGAACAGCAGCGAGCCGAACACCCAGGTGCCGACGATCATCAGGATGCTCAGCGCCAACGGGATGCTGCTGGCCACGGTCAGCACGGCGGCCAGCCCGGCCAGCGCGAGGCCGGCGAGGGCCGTGATGCCGATGCCGCCGAGCGTCGTCACCAGCTGACCGAAGACCAGCAGCGGGATGGCGAGCAGCGCGAGCGGCGGGTTGACGACGATCAATGCGAAGATCGTCAGCGTCATCATGGCCCAGCTGAAGATGTTGACGGCCAGACCGCCCACGAAGACGGCGGCGACCGCCGCGACCGCCGTCACGATCGCGGCGGCGGTGACCGCGATCAGGCCGCCACCGGTGAACACGTAGTTCGCGGCGGCCAGTGCCATGACCCCGGCCGCTGAAGCCGCGCCGAACGCGACCAGCGGAATCCACGCGAACGGCAGCGTGTAGGGCATCACCAGCGCCAACAGAACGCCGAGTGCCAACGCACCGAACGCCCAGTCCGCGGCCGCGAACAGGAAGAAGCTGGTGCAGAAGGCAAGCACCAGACCCGAAATACCGACGCCGCCGAACAGGAACAGCAGCCCCAGCGCGGCCGGGGCGACGACCAACGCCAGGAAGAACAGCGGCGACAGCAGTGGGCCGAACACCGGAATGGCGAAGGTCAGGAAGATGGTCGCGGCGAACCCGGCCACCACGGCCACCGCCGTGGCGATGATGCCCGCGGCGGCGGTCAGCAGCACGGCGGCGGCCGCGAACCACCAGAAGACGAAGGCGGCGGCCAGATGCAGCGCCGTCGCCACCAGCGACCAGGCCATCAGGATGGTGATGGCCGCGGTCCCGACGACCGAGATGCTGAGCAGGCCCGCCAGCGACACGGCGCCGACCGCGACGCCGATGACCAGCGCGGCCGCGGCGAACAGGATCAGCGCGGCCAGGCCGAGCACCGCCAGCACGGGCAGGGCGATCAGACCCCACGGCGTGAGCAGTGACGCCAGTGCAAGCGCGCCGAACAGCAGGGCGGAGACCACGAAAGTCGCTGCCAGCGTGCCGAATCCGGCTATGGCCGTCGCGATCATGCCGGCCACCAGGATGCCGAAGGCGATGGTGAAGATGAGCGGCACGGCGATCAGGCCGAAGAACGGCGCGACAGCGGCTGCCACCAGTCCGAGCGCCATGGTGACGATGAACAGGGCCGCGGTTCCGACCAGCCCCAGCGCCGTGACGACGAGGGACGCGGCGATACCGCCGACCACCGTCACCGCGAATCCGGCGAGACCGAACGCCAGGATGACCGGCGCGAAGACCTGGAATGCGATGAATGCCAAGGGAATTCCGACGATCAACACCGGGATCGCGATAATCGCCAGCACGACGAGCACCGGGACCGCGAGGATTGCTATCACGAACACCACCGGCAGTGCCACGATCGCCAGCCCGGCCAGCACAATGCCGCCGATCACCAGCGCGCCGATCACGAACGGAGCGGCGATGAGTGCGGCTATTCCGATGGCGCCGATCGCCAGCGCACCGGCGAACAGCAACGGCACGATGACGAACAGCCCGAGCGCGGGCAGGCCCAACAGCGGCAGCGCGGCGTTGTGCCGGTCGAGCAGACCGGTGTGGGTCACCATGGCGCGGATGTCGTTCAGCAGCGGCCGCAGTGCGCTCACCGGATCAGTGACCATGCCCAGGATCGGCGCGATGTACCCGAGCACCGGCGCCAGCCCGCCCGCGAAGGGCGCGACATATCCGAGCACCGTCGAGGCGAGCCCCTCGAGCCCGCCACCTTGGGGGTTGCTGATCTGCCGCAGGCCTTCGGCCAAGTGCTGCAACGGATTTCCGTCACCGGCCGTATCGCCGAAGAGCGGGCTCAGCAGCTGACGCAATCCCTGCTCCGGCTCGGCGTCGCGCGGGAAGCCGAACAGCGTGCGCGCCTGATCGAGCAGATTGTCGATCGGGTTGACATCGCTGTCGCGACGGTAGCCTGCCTGCTCGATCGCCTGGCCGACAAAACCCAGCAGGTCCTGGACAGGCTGACGCAGCGGCCCGGAGGGGAAGGTCTGGTCGGACCAGTCGGCAAGCTGTTTCAAGTCCAGCCCGGAACCCTGCACCTGCGCGGCGACCTGAGCCAGCTCCGTCACCGGCGACGGTACGGGTCCGAGCAGACTCTGCGGGTCCATCGCGCCAACGGCGTTGTTTCGCAGCTGATCGGCAACCGGGGGCGCGGAGGCGGGAATCGGAGTGGTCGGGCGATCGGTCGCCGGAGCGGTGCCCGCCGGTGTCGCGCCGGGGACGGGAACGCCGAAAGCGTTGAGCGCGTTGCTTGCCATGGCGCCTAGATCGGCGCCGATCTGCGGAACGGCGGACCCGATATCCGGAACGGCACCGGCGAAGTTGGGAACGATCTTGCCGAGGTCGGGCACGATATTTCCCGCACCGGACGTGCCGATACCCAAGGTGGGCCGAAGTCCCAGGTCGCCTATGTTCGCCACGGCGGGCGGGACGTTCGGAGCGTCGGCCGCGGCCCTGGCGCCGGTCACCATCACGCCGGTCATCGACGCGAACGCGGCCGCGGCGTACAGGCCACGACGATTGCGCTTGACTTCCTTGCGATGCCGGCCGCCATCCTGCTTGGCCGTCCGGTTGAATGCGTGCTTGCCAGACATGGAATCACCTTTCGAACGAGGGATTGTGCATCAATGCCCGGCCGAATCGACCGGGCGACCGCGCCACGACCTCAGGGCCGGACGGGACCGCTTTCTCCCGGCGCACACACCGCCCGGGACGAACCACCTGAAGTGCCGATGGTGAGCCCGATGCGGCTGTGATCCAGCCCGCCGATATCGCGGCAGCGAATGAAGGCGTGTTGCCCCACACCGGACCCCGGCTGACAGGTCAGGGTGATCTGGTTGGGCACCGCGGAATCGACCGTGCATCCCTCCGGAACCTCAGGCCCCGGAGCGGCGGACGCCGGCCCTATGACGAGCACAGGCCCCGCAATCGCGAGGGCGCACGCCGCACAGAACGTGACGAACTTCGTGTCGATGTACATGCCACAGAGCGTGGGTTGCTAAAGGTTTGCTGAACTATGAGCGCCGTCACAATCCGCTCCCGAGCACGCCCCCGACCTGCGAGGACGACTTATCCTGCGCGGATCCGCAGCGGATTCTTCCTACGCAAAATTGACAGCGGACCCCTTGATCCTCGAGCCCGAATCGCGATAATGATCGGCTCACGAGAACGACCGATCACCAGCCCTTTTCCGACAATTCGATCCGACCCGCACCCCATCGGGATCAGTCGACCAAGACACCGCAAGGCACATAAAAAACACCGACCGCGAGCGAACAGTCGGCGTTTCGAATATGCGCCCCTTACTGGCACCGATTACAGCGCATGCGACTCTAAGCGACCGTGCACCAGCCTCCTACGCCTCGATAACATTCATGGCGTTTGTGCCATGTGCTGGGCCGCGCGGCTCGGTAGCGGATCGGGGGCGGATGAGACAGATCCTGTTTGCGGTAGCGATTGCCTTGACGGTGTCGATCACGTTGACACCGTTGCTGGTTCGCTTGTTCAACCGAGCGAAAATGGGCCAGGAGATCCGCGCGGAAGGCCCCGCAAGCCACCACGCAAAACGGGGCACACCCACCATGGGCGGTATCGCCATCCTCGCCGGGATGTGGTCCGGCTACCTCGGGTCACACCTGATCGGCGTACGCTACGACGCGCCGGGCGTGACGGCATCAGGGCTGCTGGTGCTCGGTTTGGCCACGGCGATGGGTCTGGTCGGCTTCCTGGACGACTTCATCAAGCTGTACAAGCAACGCAACCTCGGGCTCACCGCGAAGGGCAAGTACATCGGCCAGTTCGGTGCGGCAATCATTTTCGGCATCCTCGCACTGCGATTTCCTGACAGCACCGGACTGACCCCGGCCAGTCGCCACATCTCGATCATTCGCGATCTGAGCTGGTTGTCGTTGATCCCGGTGCTGTTCGTACTGTGGGTCTGTTTCCTGGTGGCCGCCTGGTCGAACGCCGTGAATATCACCGATGGACTGGACGGCCTCGCCGCAGGATCGATGGCACTGACCTTGGGTGCCTACGTGTTGATCACGTTCTGGCAGTACGTCAACGCCTGCACCACTCGCCCCGGCGCAGGCTGCTACACCGTGCGCGATCCGCTGGACCTGGCACTGATCTGCGCAGCGACAGCAGCGGCTTGCGTGGGCTTCCTGTGGTGGAACGCGGCACCAGCGAAGATCTTCATGGGCGACACCGGATCTCTCGCCTTGGGCGGACTGCTCGCCGGACTGTCGATCACGACCCGGACCGAACTGCTGATGGTGGTCATCGGTGCCTTGTTCTGCGCGGAGATCCTCTCGGTGCTGTTGCAGATCGTGGTGTTCCGCAAAACCGGTCGTCGGTTGTTTCGCATCGCGCCGATGCACCACCACTTCGAACTCAGCAGCTGGCCCGAGACCACCGTCTCCATCCGGTTCTGGCTCCTCGCCGGACTGTCCGCGGCCGCCGGACTGATGCTGTTCTACGGTGAGCACCTCTCCGTGACCGGCTGATCGGTAAACGCACTCATCTGCCGCGGGCGCGCGTTGGTCAATCGTTCAGATTGGCTGGGCGACATGGCCTTCCGTCGCACCCAAATCTATGCGAGCATTCACGCGACGCAAGGCATCTCGTTACTTGCGCGCAGCAGCTACCGTGAGGGTCGTGCCCAGGTTCAGGGTCAGGTCCGTGCCGCGCGCAACTGTCGAATTCCACAGCCACGGCTGCGCCCGCACATCACGGGTTGGCAGGTGCGTCCGATCACCCACCAGCACGGTAATTCGCTCGGCAGGCGCGCCTCCGTCGATCGATGCTGCGTGCCGTGGCATGCGTCGTGAGGATGGGAACCTCATTCGCCACGATGACGCGCTGACCGCAGTGAGTCCGGAATGGGGTTTTCGACCGGTACTTCGGTCACCGGGCGCGGTCGGATGGCCGTTCAGCGATGGTTGCCGGGGTTACCGCGAACTACCGGGTTGACCGGGACTACCGGGCGGAACGGGACTATTAGGATTTCCGCCCTCGGCTTGATTGGGCGCGGGTTGACCGGGTTGACCGGGAGAGCCGGGTTGACCGGGACCACCAGGATTACCTGGTTGACCGGGAGGGCCTGGCTCCGTATTTGTGTCGGTGAGCTGAAATGCGAACAACTCCCTCGTGTCCAGACGCGTGTTGGATGCTTGTTCACCGGCGTGCGCAGATCCTCCGCCTGCGACATCGGGGCTGACACCGGCCGCGGCGGCCAGCACGGACAATACGAATTGAGGGGCCATGGCACCTATCCTTTCGTGAGTTCGCTTCCGCTCCAGGCAGAGGAAGACGGTGGGTGGACCCAACCGTTGAAAGCGAAACGGCTATCGACGAATTCACCGCTCGGGCAACTCACCGGCCGCACCTCATGGCGGGCGGTCGCTGGAAAGAACACGACGGTGTCGTGCTGGGGCTCGATGTCACGGTAGGCTGCCGAATCCACGGCTCGCCCTTCACGGACACCGGTATCGAATATGCGCAACGCTCCTCCAGAGAACGCACGAGGAGTGCGGTGCAGGTAGTACACGAATGTCAAGGCTCGCTCCGTGCCGCCATCGCGCACATCGATGTGTGGCCGGTAGAAATCGCCGTCATTGTGGGCAGTGAAGTGGTACTCCAGACCCCGCGACGGGTCGATGACGACCCCCAAGATCTCTTCGACAAGGGGAAGTACTCTCAGCACGGCCTGCTCCAGGCTCGGCATCGGTAGCTCGATACTGCGCGAACGACGGATATCGCGGTTCTCCACCAGGCCACCATCGAGGATCATGGACGGTGTGAACCGCGTCTGGGTGGCCATGGCGCAATCCAGGACACGATCGGCCTCGGCCTCGCCGAGAAACCCTTCGAAGTGACACATCGGCACCGCGATCGACAGCGGAGCAACACCGTTCCATGACCATGGCACCGTGTGTGCCTCGGTGCCGTCGATACTCAAACGTCAACCGCCCCTTCCCATCTCAGCATCCTACGGAGATGCGTCCATGATCATCAGCATACATACCACCGTTACCTTCGCGGTATCGATGCAGGGCGACTCGTGGTAGAGCTGTCCCCGGCCGAACGTCCGCACATGCGCGGGGCGCGTGTTCGACAAAGCCATCTGATCAGTTGCCCGACAGCGCAACTCGATCTGCACGGATACCCGCCCTCGTAGAAGTTGTTGTGGCTGTTAACTTTTGACGATTACCGGTGTCGCATTTCTCGGTCTTCGGCACGCCGCCGAGGCCCAGGCGGTCACCGTCGAACAATCGGGCAAGGGCGCCGAGGCGTTGGAAGCACTCGCCCGCGCCTACGCCCTGGTGACGGCCAACAGGACCACGACCGCCGCCGTTCCTCGAGTGGGCACGCGGAGCTTGGTTTACAACAACGAGCCCTACATCGAACTCGTTAACGCGCAGTTTTCCGAGGGCAACAGCTAGCGCCCGATGGCTGGGCCTGGCCGCCGGTAATCACTCGGATTCTGGCGGCCAATGCCGCTTACGGAGCGGTTGTCAAGATGAAATGCGCTGCGGCACAGCCTATCCACAGCTCCACGGTAGCGGCCGCCAACCGTAACCCTGTCAACGCGCGGTTCGTATACTGTCCGCAAACGCGAAATCCGCAGGTACTTGACCTGCGGATTCTGTTCGAGTGGACCTGACGGACCAGCATACGAACCGCACGGTGCTGGTCGACGGGCCTGACATCACGATCCGCGCGGTGGGCACCCGGCAACCGGTCGACGGTGCCGTCCGATGAACGGCCACAACGACAACACGGCTGCGGACGGAGCGGCGGGTGGTCGACGTCCTATAGCTACTACCCCAAACGCCGATCACGGCAACGACAACTACGCCGGTCGACACGCAAGGAGACAAGGGGGCCAAATCGATCGTGACGACGCGAAGAGTCCGTGGCAGCGCGGCAGCAACGAGAACACGAATGGTCTTGTCCGCCAATATCTTCCCCGACACCTGGACCTGCGCACCTACAGCCGAACCGATCTGGACGCCATCGCCGACGAACTCAACGGCCGCCCTCGACAAACCCTCGGATTCCGCACACCATCAGAAGCACTCGAAGAGGTGTTGCGATGACCGCCTGAACCCACAGCAGTTACCGGACGTGAGGCCAACCAGCCGTCCGCTACCCTCGTGTAGTTCAAAGGGCGAGCATGGCGGCAGTGACCTGGTCGGCTGCGGCGTGCCGCAGGGCGGTACCCATGTCATCGAGGACGAGCAGCCTCGCCGTTGCCGACCGGGAAGAACGGGTCGGCGCGACCGTGTACCACGAGCGTGGGCATGTCTAGTGCCGTGTCCCGGTTTTCGCGGGTCAGAGTTGTTCGAGGACCTCCTGGGCGGCTCGCTTGCCGGAGCTGACGGCACCGTCCATGTAACCGTTCCAATGCCGGGCTGTTTCGGCGCCCGCCCAGTGCACTCGGCCGAACGGCCGACCGAGCCAGTCGCCGTAGCCGGTGAGCACGCCGGGCGCTGCGACCGAGGTGGGCCCACCCAGAGTCCACTGTTCGGCAGCCCAGTCCTGTTCCACGTAGTCGATCGTGTCGGCGGCCCTCGGGCCAACGACCTGGGCGAAGCAGCGCAGCACCGCGTCGCGCCGTTCGCGGGCCGGGCGAGGCGCCCACTTGCGCCATTCCCGGCCCCCGATGAAGCCCATGAGCACGCCCGGCGCACCGTCAGGCGGGGTGTTGTCGAACATCGACTGGATCGGGGTGCCATCGCGTAGCAAGGCCGTGCCGGACAGTCCATCCGCGCGCCAGAACGGCTCCGGGTAGATCGCCTCGACCTTCATGAGCGTGCCGAACGGCAGCCGTTGCAACAGCTGATCCTGCTGCGACGGCAGCAGCGGCTCCCACACGATCCGGCTGGCCAACACCGGCGGAACTGCCACTATCACCCGAGATGCCTGCCAGTTGCCGGCATCGGAGTCGACGGTGACGTGGTTGCCTTGCTGAGCGATGCGTCGTACCGGGGCGCCCAGCCGGACGCACCCGTCGAGTTGCTCGGACATCCTGATCGACAGGATCTGGGAACCACCGATGAATCGGCTGTCCTGTGCGCCGCCTTCGGCCGCCAGGCCTCGCGTCAATCGCCCGGGCGTGTGTTCGTCACCGAACATCGCGAAGTACCAGAGACTGAACAGCAGCGACGCATCGCGCGCATCGCCGCCGTAGATGATGTTGAGGAAAACATCCATCAGCTCGATGGCATTGTCGGTGATCTTCAGCTTGCGCAGCCACGACTCCAACGTCTGACCATCCCACTCACGTGCGTTGTCGGCCTTCCACGGCTCATCCGGTGAGATCTTTCGCACCTGCCGGTCGATCCGGGCCATCGTGACCAGGAGATCCGCGGCGGCTGCCAGGTCCGGTGGGAGCGCGCCGGTATAACGCTTGGCTTTGCCCTTGTGGACATAGACGTCCTCGCCGCCCGTACTGGCTTTGAACGTGCCCACCCCCAGTTCCTCGGCGAGGGCGAGGACATGACCTTGAGTCGGGCCGACGTACTGCCCGCCGAGTTCGGTGACCCGGCCATCGCCCAGATCGTGATTCACGGTACGACCCCCAACCCGATCGCGGGCCTCGAGCACGACGACGGATCGACCCGCCGCGGCCACCTGCCGGGCGGCGGTGAGCCCGGCCAGACCGGCACCGACCACCACCACATCCACGACACGGCTCGATACCTGATCTTGTGCAGCCATCGGTTTCTCCTATCGGTCCACTGCGGATTGAACGGGGATGCGCACGGCCTCGGCACCAGGTAGGTCGAGCGCCGCAATGCCGTCGGCGACGGGCTCATTGGCTGTGTCACAAGGTCGAGAAGATCGGTTGGGCTGGGCGAACCGGCCCGTGGCGGCAGTCACCGCTGGAGTGGCGAGAGTGGCGGCAGTATCGAGTGAATTCGTGATGGTGAGGTACTGCACCAGTTGCGGTGTCGGGTTCTGGGCGGCCCGGACACCGGTGTCGTCGAGGGGGTTCTCGCCAGCTCGGACCAGTCGCTCAACCCCGTCGACACCGTATGCGGCCACCGCTGTCTCGAGCGAATAGATCGGAATGGAGGTCGCCCCGAGAGCGCGGGCGAGCCGCACATCGTCGACGAGGGTGTTCAGCTCCCGGTAGACACCGTCGCCGGCGATGCCCAACGTCAACTGTCCGCGCTCGGCACCGACCTGCCGGGCCTGCTGTGCGTAGTGCGCGATCAAGCCGGGACCGGGGTCGGCGCCCATCACCTCGGCGACGGTGCTTCGATACGCCTGGAAATACAGAGTCTGCGCGCCGCGCGGGAGCCCCCACAGACCGAGGGCATTCTGCAGGGCGAGGTCGCCGTTGGCCAGGTCGTCGAGGACGAACGGCACCGGCGCGCCGACCACCCGTCCGAAATGCTCTCGTGCGTAGTTGTACACCGCGTCGTACTGTTCGATGGCACGGCACTGTGCAGCCGGGTCGATGAAGCGCGTCTGCTCGACTGCATCCATTCGCCCGGCGACCAATGCGTTGATGGAGTCCACGGGCGGCTCCATGTCGTAGGCGACACCGGCAATGTCGAGGTGGTTGTCGCGGACCCATTCGGTGAGGGCAGTGGTGGCGGTGAGTTGGGCGGGCGCGTTGTCCTGTGTCGCCCAATACCCATCCTCATACGGCACGGCAACCCAGGCGAACACCGGTACGCCAAGCTGGTTGGCCCGCCGAATGATCGGCAGAGCGTCGCCTTCGAGGCGGCCGTGCGGCACAGCACCGAAGTCGCGTCCATAGCGCAGGTGGAAGTAGATCGGTACTCGATGCCGTTGCAGCATCGCCCACAACTCGGGCGTCCACATACTCAGATCGCGATCGGCCCAGTAGTCGGCCGCGCGGGCCGGGTAGCCCGACGGCCCGCCTTCCCCCAGAAATCGTTCGCCCGCCCAGAACCCGACCACCGAGGACGCACCGCCCGGCGACACGCCGCCACGGACACCCGGGTCCGCTGACGCGACCGGCACAGGCGCCAGCGAAGCCAGCATGATCACCGCCGCCCCTAGCGCCGAAACGCCGATCATGGCAAGCCGGGAGATTCTTCGGCGACCGGTTCGGTCGCGAAGGAGCCGATTGCGGCCAGATACACCCACGATCCTCGTTCCTTCCTGCCGAGCCGGACGGCACCACTCAGTGCCGGACGGGCCGGCTCGACCCATCTGCAGTAAGTGTTCAGACATCTATGTGTGTAAACACCTATATGCGCAGGCATCGGCGAGTGTAGGGTATCTGGTATATGTGTGCAAGCACATAGGAGGTGTGGATGCTCGACTACGTGATCCTCGGAACGCTCGCGCTACATCCCATGTCGGGCTACGACCTGGGCAAACGAATGGACGGACCGGGCCGGTTCATCGGTTACCGAGTCGGCCTGCCACAGATCTATCGCACCCTGGCCAAGCTCACCGATCGCGGTCTGGTCGCATTCGATGTCGACCCACGCGATGGCCGACCCGCCGCCAAGGTGTATCGGCTCACTGCTCCGGGCCAACAAGCGCTGCTGGAGTGGGCCCACTCGCCGTATGAACCCGCACCGAGACCGATGGACCCCGATTTCATGCTCCGCTTCTTGTTCGCCGGAATCCTCGGCCACGACATCGCCATTGGAATCTTGCGGACGGAACTCGAATACCGACGCGCGCAACGACACGATCCCATGTCCATCGACGAACTCGTCGCCGATAACGACCCCATCGCCGACATCGACCCAGCCTGGGCCGCCCACATCATGCATACCGCACACGAATACGGCCGCTCGTCCATGACCGCCTACATCGCCTGGCTCGAAGCCACCCTCGCCGAGTTCGAAAACAGCCATCCGGCAGCGACTTCCGCGAGCTGAATCAGCGGGCGCAAGACCCGAATGGTCCTCGGTCGTCGCCCGGCGGCTGCAGGTTGAGTGGCCCAAGCACCCGATTCATCTCCGTGGTGAAATCCGGGTCATACTGGCCTTCCAGGTCTTGGTAGCCTGCCACGACACCCCGCCAGCCTCGAGAATCTGCCGCAGCGTCTCGCGGCTGATGTCCGCGATCTGGTTGATACGCAACTACTTCCGCGACCTTCGACAAACTCCATGCCGAGAACGGCCAGCCCAGGTCGCGGCGGTAGCACAGGGCGATCTGACGGATCCGATCACGCGTCGCGGGATCGGTCTTCGCCGGTCTGCCCCCGTTCCATTTTGGGTCCAGAACGTCGAACCCTTTCTCTTAGAAGTCGTGAATCACTTGCCGCACATACGATTCCGATACCTGCATCAGCTTCGCGATCAGCGGCACCGGCTGATGCTGCCGAAGCCATCACCACGACCGCGCGACGCATCCGCACCGGCTGTTTACTGCGCCGCACGATCTGCGGCAGCTCCGCCCTTCCTCCGATGTCACCGCCCTGACGAAGACATCCGGCTTCCGAGCCACCGGCACCGCCTCTACCGGCAGCATCCCAACACACTTAATTCGGTGCTTACGGAGCGGTTGTCAAGATGAAATGCGCTGCGGCACAGCCTATCCACAGCCCCGCAGTAGCGGCCGCCAACCGTAACCCTGTCAACGCGCGGTTCGTATACTGTCCGCAAACGCAAAATCCGCAGGTACTCGACCTGCGGATTTTGTTCGAGTGGGCCTAACGCTGCACAACCCGAACACTTTCGATAGGTGACGTCGCCACTAAAGGTGACCACAGATTCCGGGGGTCCGGGGGCACGCCCCCGGCCGGGGGCGTGGGGGCTTGGCCCCCACAAAAGATGACGATGATCGAAAACATCGAAGGCGTGCCCGCCGAGCGAGCACGCCTTCGATCGAGTGGAGCTAAGGGGACTCGAACCCCTGACCCCCACACTGCCAGTGTGGTGCGCTACCAGCTGCGCCATAGCCCCTGGTTGGGTGCGCTCCGGGTTTCCCGTGCGCCTGAATGAAGTTACACCACGGGGATCTCGGCGACCAAATCGCCTGGATTGGGCGCGGATTATGCCCTAGACTCGAACACATGTTCGATCACAATGATCTCTCGACTGTGGACTTCCAGGCCATGAGTGACGAGGGGCTGATCGATGCCCTTCGCGTGGCACACGGGTCGGTGGCGGTGGCGCAGGCGGCGGAGGTGTTCGCGGCGCGGGAGCTGTACCGGCGGCATCGGGCGGCGAACGCGGAGCCGGGGCCGGATGGGGTGCGGGCGGGCGAATTCGCGGCTACGGAGGCGGCGCTCGCGCTGCGCGTCGACGAGGCGACAGCGGGTGCGCTGATCGATATCGGTTTGGCGCTGGAGGATTCGCTGCCGCGCACGCGGGCGGCGTTCGCGCGCGGGCGAATCGATCTGGCGCAGGTGCGGGTGATCGTCGACAGCACCCGGGCGGTGGCGCGCGAGGCGTTGGACGAGCTCGAACCGGAACTGCTCGCGACGGCTGAGCACAGCACGCCCAATCGGCTGTGGCAGGCGGCGCGGCGCTGGGTGATGCGGCTGGATCCCGTTGGGGCACAACGGCGCCGGGAACGCCGCCAGGACGACCGAGACGTGCGCATCCGCACCATGCGCGACAGTATGGCGGTATTCGACGGCCTGCTACCCGCACCCGGCGCGCAGACGGTGGCGATGCGATTGCGCGAGATGAGCCTGCAGGTGTGCGCGGCCGATCCACGCACCATGCCGCAGCGCCGCGCCGACGCGCTCGTCGCGCTCGCCGACGGCTCCGGTCGATTGCGGTGCGGTTGCGGGCGCGGCGCGCGCTGCCCGAATAACGCCGTGCCGAGCGAACCGCCGCGCAGGCCGCTGATCCAGATCGGAATTCCGGCCGACACCCTGCTCGGCATGCGTGAAGCGCCCGCCTTCCTGGCCGGTTACGGACCGATCGATGCCGCGCTCGCCCGCATCCTCGCCGAACACGCCCGCTTCGAGGTGATTCCGGAACGGCCGGACGGTGCGGACGCGCTAGCCGAGCGCGAGGTGCGCGCGATGGACGGCATGTGCCGCTTCCCCGGCTGCATACTCCCGGCCGCCGAATCGGATCTCACGAACCTCGACGCGAAACAGATATCGCTGTGCTCCCGCCATCTACGCCTGAAAACCTTGGCGGACAAGGGAAAACAAGGTTGGCAGGTGGAGTTCGCCCGCCACGATCGGTTGGACTGGCGCACCCCGACCGGCGAGCGGCACAGCACGGTTCACGAGGGCGCGCGATACCTGTTCCCGCACACCGACATCGGGGCACCGATCGTCGAATTTCCGTCCACGACAATTGAACCGGATAAGAAGGCGGATCTCACGCATCCGTTGCACGGCCACGTCGTGCTGCACCGGCAACTGTCCCGTATCGCGCCCGACGATGAAATCCCGGACAACGCGGCAAGTTCCGCGTCCAATTGACCATCGGAATGCTCGACGCCCTGCGGACCAGGGGGCTGGGATATGCCGCATCGTCGAGCGGGCCGGGCCGTCGACTGGTGGCGACGGCCCGGCCCCAACATCACTTGGTGAGCGAGACCACCCATTCGGAATTGCGCCAATCCACCTTCTTGCCACCATCGAGCACCGTAGGAGTTCCGGCATCTTTACCGATCGCGGCATGCAGCGAATCCATCCCCGCGTTCGCATCGGCCTTGGCGGCATCGATCCGCGAGCCGCCGCCGATGCATTGCACCACCGATTCCGGCGCGCCGGCCACCCGGGCGACGGCGGCGAGCTCGTCGTTGCTCAGGTCGCTGCCGCCCTCCTTCGGCTGCTTGTCGGTGAAGAGCAGCTCATGGAATTTCGAGTACACCGGACCCGAACCAGCTTGCGCCACACACTGATTCGCGGCTATCGCCCTGGTCGAGTAGTTCTTGCTGCCGGATCGCTGGTCGAGGAAGTTCAGCAGGTGGTACCGCACGGCGAGCTTGCCTTCGTCGATCTGCTGCGCGATCTCCTGCCCGTGGATGCGCTCCAGCGACCCGCAGGCGGGGCACAGCGGATCCTCGTAGAGGTCGATGGTCTTGGTGGCGCCGTCCTTGCCGAGCAGGATCACCCCGTCCTGCTGCACCGCCGAGTGCACATTCTGGTTGCGGACCGGACCGTAGCCGTCGTTGCGGATGCTCGGCTCGTCGTGCCCCCACTGGAACGCCAGAATCACGATCAACACGACGAGGGCGAGCGCGACGCCGCCGAGCGCGTAGGTGGTTTTGCTGGACATCGGACGCGGGTTGTAGTTCGAACGCGATTCGCTCACCCGAACCACTCTGCCGCAACCGCGACACCGGATTCGCTCGGGGCGGGCCGGGCGCGCCGTGTGTCACATCCGTCTGAACAGGTAGCTAGGGATTTTCTAAGGTTCGTTGTCCATGATGGCGCTGGCCTGCCCGGCTGCAGCGGCGGGGCGATATGGGCGACGACAGGAAGGCGGGTTGATCCCGAGGTGAGCAGGCGGTCTGGTCGAAAAGGTGCGGTGACGGCGGCGCGGCAGGCCGGACGCGGGCGCGGTGTCCTGGTCCAGGTGCTGGTCGCCGGGGTGCTGGTCGCCTTGGTCGCCGGAATCGGCATCAGCTTGGCGGTCCGCCGTTCACACGACAACGTCGCGGTTCCGGCGATTACCGGGCAATCGCAGAGCGGTGTTGTCGGCTCGCTCACCGACACCGGCGCCATCCGCATCGGCAAACCGGATGCCGGTGTCACCGTGCGGATCGTCTCCGACGCCCAGTGCCCGTACTGCAAGCTGTTCGAATCCGCGAGCGCCGCGACGCTGACCGACGCGATCCGAAAGGGCACCGCGGCCGTCGAATACAACATCGTCTCGTTCCTGGACCCGGCCTCCTCCGGCACCAGGTATTCCACCCGCGCCGCGAACGCCGCGTACGTCGTCGCCGCGGCGGATCCGGCGAAGTTCCCGGACTGGGTGGCCGCCCTGTTCGCCCAGCAGCCCCCGGAGGGCGGCACCGGCCTGACCGACGAGCAGCTGATCCAGCTCTCCGCGGCCGCCGGCTACACCGATCCCGCTGTCGCCCAGGCGATCACGGGTGGCAAGTACGACGCGTACGTGCAGAAGGTCAGCAGAGACGTTGCGAAGAGCGGTATTACGGCCACCCCATCGGTTTTCGTGAACGGCAGGCAACTCACGTCGCAGCAGGACCTCTACGGCCCGGACGGACTGCGGAAGGCCATCGACGCGGCCAAGGAGTCGTGACCATCCCACCCTGCTCAACCTAGCGAACAGATCCGGGACGAAGGCACGGAATCATTTCATCCTGGCGCGGTAGGCCGCGACGGCGTTGCGGTTGCCGCACGCGGTGCTGCAGTAGCGCCGGGACCGGTTCCGCGACGAATCGAAAACGATTCCCTCGCATGACTTGTCGGCACAGATCGACAGCCTGCTCAATTCGTCGGCACGGATCAGATCGACCATCGCCATCGCGGTCTCGACGGCGATTCGCACCGCGAGCGGGGCCGTCGCGGGCACCGCGTGAATGTGGTAGTCGAGGTCGTCGTGCCGGACCAGTTGCGGCAGCGCCCGATTCGCGGCCAGGGTCTCGTTCACCAGCCGCACCGCGGTATCGCGATCGCCGGTGAGCATGCGGCGCAGCGGCGGCCGCAGCGCGCGCACCGCCGCCAACTCCTCGGCATCGCCCGCATGTACTCCCGAATACGCGAACTTCACGAAAAATGCGTCCAGCTGGGCGATTTCGGTCAGCGTGTCCGGCGGCTCCGCCGAGTTGACCAGCTCAACCGCGGCCCGCAACGCGCATTCGATGTCATCAGCGAAAAGCACTTTGACATATTATATCATTGCCCCTAGCGTAATGAGTCATGGCGACGATGACCCATGACAGGACCGCATCGCGGCTCCGATCCGGACTGATCTGCGCGGTGGCGTCCGCCTCGTCGTTCGCACTGTCCGGCCCGCTGGCCCGCGGTTTGATGAACGCGGGCTGGAGTTCGGCATCCGTCGTCGCGGTCCGGGTGCTGGTGGCCGGGGCCGTCCTCGCACCGATCGCCGCCGTACAGCTGCGCGGGAACTGGCAGCTGTTGCGCCGCAACATACTTCTGCTCACCGCGTACGGATTGGTCGCGGTGGCGGGCACGCAACTCGCGTATTTCAACGCCGTCGCCCGCTTGCCGGTCGGCGTCGCGCTGTTGATCGAATACACCGCACCGATCGCGGTGGTCGGCTGGCTGTGGCTGCGGCATCGCGAACGGCCGGGAACCACCACGGTTCTCGGCGGTGCGGTCGGCATCGTCGGCCTACTGCTGGTGATCGACCTGCGCTCCGATACGCCCACCAGTTGGCTGGGCGTCATCTGGGCGCTCACGGCGATGATCGGCGCCGCAGCCTATTTCGTGCTCTCCACCAAGGGTGACGGCACGCTACCCGGCACCGTCCTCGCCGCGGGCGGACTGCTCATCGGCGGGGCCGCCCTGCTCGCGGCGGGCGCGATCGGCGTCGTTCCGCTGGCCGCGACCACGAATCCGGTTGTCTTCCAAGGGTTTACCACTCAATGGTGGATACCGGTGCTGATACTGGGCACGGTCACCGCCGCGCTCGCATACGTCGCGGGCATCGCGGCCACCCGACTGCTCGGCGCCCGCCTCGCGGCATTTTTCGGTCTGTTCGAGGTGCTCGCCACGCTGGGATTCGCCTGGGCACTGCTCGGCGAGACACCGCGCCCCAGCCAATTGCTCGGCGGCGCACTGATTCTCGCCGGTGTTGTGGTTGTCCGCCGGGGCGAGTCGGCCGAAGCCACCCGCGCACTCGACGGACAATCGACGGTCGTGAAAGCTCAGTAAGCGATGAAGAGGATCTCGTCGCGCGAATAGTCGTGCCCGGGATGCTTGTCCGCGAGGTGCGCCTTCGTCTTCTCGACCAGATCGTCCTCGTCGACGCCGGTTATGTACTCGCCACAGGGGCAGTTGAGCCTGGTCTTCATCTCGTCTCTTCCCATCATCGCTGGATCGACATCCCCACCATCATCCACCGACACCGAACCCCTTGCACCCCAGCGGTATCGAGCACGCCGAAGGGCGGGCGCACCGTTCGGTGCGCCCGCCCGTGAAACCGCCTGCTACGGAGCTACTTCCAGTCCACCTGCGGGGACCGGTAGAAGTTGATGCCCTGTGCGGTCCAGATCAACCCCTGCTTGGCGAGCCGGGCGCGATAGCTGTCCCAGTTGTGCGTCGCGGCGGGAGACCAGCCGATCTCGGCGATACCCGCGAGCCGGGGGAATGCCTGGTATTCGATATCGGCGCTGGTGCGCAGGGTTTCCGACCAGATCGGCGCCTCGACACCGGCGATCTGATCCTCCGAAAGACCCTGCAGGAAGGTGGCGGGATCCCAGTTGTAGGAATCCTTCACCTCCACATAGCCGGCCCAGTGCAGACCCAGCGGGTCGTCCGGGGTGTATTTCATATCCAGATATGCCTTGTTGGCCGGCGCCATCAGAATCTTATTGCCCCGCCCCGCGGCCGCGACCACATCGGCATTGCTGTTCGCGGTATCCCAATATTCGGGAATGGCCGAGGTCGGCGGATTCGCGACGACGATATTGTGCCAGGCCTGAATTTTCTTGTCGTACTGGGCGGCCAGCGGCATCACCTTCTGATAGAAGGCGTTGTAGTCGGCCGGCGAGGTGGAATGCGCCTCGTCGCCGCCGAGATCGATGTACGGGCCGGGCGTGAGGGCCGCCAATTCGCTGATGACGTCCTCGACGAATTTGTAAGTGGTGGGGCTGGGGATGCACAGCGAGCTGTAACCGACCTCGATATCGGTGCGCGGCGGCACCGGCTTGCCGTCACAGTTCAGTTCGCCGTACGAGGCCTGCGCGGCATTGGTGTGGCCGGGCATATCGACCTCGGGCACCACCGTAATGTGCCGGGATGCGGCGTAATTGACGATATCGGTGTATTGATCCTGGGTGTAGTAACCGCCCGGATCGCCGTTCACCGCGGTCTGGCCGCCGATTTCGGCCAGCTTCGGCCAGCTCTTGATCTCGATGCGCCAGCCCTGGTCGTCGGTCAGGTGCAGGTGCAGCGTGTTGATCTTGTACTGGGCGACCTCGTCGATGTACCGCTTGACCTGATCGGGGGTGAAGAAGTGCCGCGCGACATCCAGCATGGCGCCCCGCCGGGCGAATCGCGGATAGTCGAGCACCGTACCGCCCGACACCGTCCAATTCTGTTGCTGCACACCGGTTTTATTGATGGCCGCCGGGAACAGCTGCCGCAGCGACTGTATTCCCTCGAACAGGCCGTCGGTGGTGTTGGCGCTCAGCGTGATTCCGTCCTTTGCCACGGCGAGCTTATAACCCTCGTTGCCGACATCCGGGCCGGCATCGCCGAGGCACAGCGTGATTCCAGGCTTGGAACGGTCGCTCGGGTCGACCACCGGCAGCGCGAATCCGGTCGCGGGCCGCAGCAATTGGCCGAGATATTCGGCGACATCCTGGGCTTGATATTCGGCACGGATCACGCTGTCGCTGGTGAGCGTGAAATCGCCGTTCGGGTCGGCCTGCGCCTGCACGGGCACCGGCACGATATCGTTCACGGTTCGTTCGGCCGACGGGTTATCGGCAACGGCGGAACCGGTCAGTCCGGGCAGACCGAGCACGGTCAGCCCCAACGCGGCACCGAATACCAAGGGAGATAATAACTTCCGCAAAATACACCTCCAGTCCAGCGGAGCGGACACGAAGGGAGCGGACCGTAATCCGCCGGCCACTCTATTCTCGACGCGACCAATTCCCTTCAGCTGCCCACTATTTCACAGATGAAGGAAAGATCGACTGGGGAGCGGATCCACCGGTGTGGGGAATGGATTTCGCTGCGCGACACCGATTCTCGGGTACAGACCCAACCGATCACCCCAGCCTCCAGCCGTAGATCCACCGGAAGGAACTCGACCGGACCGGAAAATCATTTGTGTCGATCGGCGCAGCGGGCGACGATGCGTCTCATGTCTTCCGAACCGGGGCTCTTCACGGATATCGCGCTCGCTGAGCGGATCGAGCGCGCCGAGCGGTCGTTGATCGAGGCGGGGGCGGTGGCGGCGGCGTGCCGGGAGCCGCGGGTGTGCATGGTTGAGCTCGGCAGTGGGCTCGCGGTGTGGGCGGGGCCGGGTTCGCCGCTCGACAAGGTGGTCGGGGCCGGGATCGGCGGCGATTTCGACGATGGGGCGCTGGATGCGGCGGAGCGCGCCTTCGCCGAACGGGAGACGCCGGTCCAGTTCGAGGTGTCGACGCTCGCCGATCCCGCGCTCGTCCAGCGGCTGACCCGGCGCGGTTATGTGCTGACCGGATTCGAGAACGTGCTCGGGCGGCGGCTCACGCCGGGTCCGGCAGCGCGGGTCTCGAACGGCATCGCGATCGAAACCGTTGCGCAGGCGGACTTCGACACCTGGATCGACGTCGTAACCACCGCCTTCGCGACACCCGATACCCAGGGCGTCGTCTCACACGAGGAGCACGGGCGGGCGGCGATCGCCGACGCGATCAGCGATATGTCTTCGGCGAGCGGCTATTCCAGCTCGCTCGCGCGGATCGGCGGTGTGCCCGCAGGTGGTGCGAGCATGCGGCTCAGCGACGGTATCGCCCAATTCTGCGGTGCGGCAACGCTGCCGGAGTTCCGTTGCCGGGGTGTTCAGGGCGCACTGCTCGACGCCCGGCTCGCGGCCGCCGCGGCGGCCGGCTGCGATCTGGCCGTCGTCACCACGCTGCCCGGGTCGAAATCACAGCAGAACGTACAGAAGCTCGCCTTCCAGCTGCTCTACGCGCGGGCCATCCTGGTGCGCACATTCGAAACATCAAACTAATCAACGGCTCTCATGCCGCGTGCGAGTAGATCCCATGCCGGACCGAACACGAACCACACCCCGACGACGCCCCACGAACGGCCGACCCATCCCCACAAGGGGCCTGACTGATCGCCCCTCGCCACCGTCGCGATGAGCAGCAGCAATACCGCCGACGCGATCGTCGCCGCGAGCACCACCCGGCCCCATTCCCGCCATGTCGCGGCCAACGCCTCCCGAGATCCCTTGGCGGGCTTGACCGGTGGCGGCCCACCCGCGAACCGGTGCGCGAAGCGAATATCCGCCCAGCGCACCATCGCGGGCCCGAACGCGACGCTGACGCCGAGGTAGACCGCCGCGAGTCCGTGCACGGCACCCGGCTCGGCGCCGCGGTGCAGGTCGATCGCGGTCGCCACGAGCAGCGCGACATCGAGTAACGGTATGCCCCCGAGCAATACGGCGCCCACCGGCCGCAACCGCAGCGGGTAGCGCGCGACCAGCCCGGCGGCGAGCAGCACCCACAGCCCGATCTCCGAGACGACGATCATGGTGGCGACCGGATTGTCCCGAACGATATCCATCAGACCTCCCGTGGAACGAACACGGCCACCGAGCCACGCTAATGACGCCCGCCCGGCCGACGCGTCCTACGAAAGACCCACCCGCGCTCACCCGAAAGTGCGAGCGGCGTCGGCTATCGCCTGGTCGAGAATCGAAAGCCCAAGGGACAGTTCATCTTCGGTGGCGGTCAGCGGCGGAGCGATACGGAATACCCCGCCCATGCCCGGCAGTTGGACGATATTCATGTGCAGGCCGAGTTCGAGGCAGCGGCGGGTGACCGCGGCGCCGAGTTCGTCGGAGGGCCGCTTGGTCTCCCGGTCGGTGACCAGTTCCAGACCGGCGAGCAGGCCGCGGCCGCGGATATCGCCGACCACGCTGTGGCGCTGGGCGATTCGCTCCAACCCGTGCCGCAGGAACGCGCCGAGCTCGGTGGCCCGCCGGTCGAGCCCGTCGCGTTCGAGAATGTCGAGCACGGTATTGCCGACGGCGGCGACCAGCGGGTCGGAGACATGGGTGGTGAAGAAGAGGTATCCGCGATCGTGTGCGGCCGCCTCGATTTCGGCGCTGGTGATCACGGCCGCGAGCGGCAGTCCGGCGCCGAGGGTTTTGGACAGGGTGAGGAGGTCGGGGACGATGCCGTCGCGCTCGAAGGCGTACCAGGTTCCGGTGCGGCACAGGCCGGTTTGCGCCTCGTCGAGGATAAGCAGCATGCCGCGCTCATCGCATTTGTCGCGCAACGCGGCGAAATAGCCGGGCGGCGGTTCGACGATGCCGCCGGAACTGAGGATGGGTTCGACGAGGCAGGCGGCCAGGCTGCCGACGGATTGCGCGTCGATCAGGTCGAAGGCGAAATCGAGTTGGCGGCGCCAGTCGAATTCGCCTTCGGGCGTTGTGAAGTCGGGCCGGTAGGCGTTCGGCACCGGGATGGCGAAATTGCCGGGCGCGGCGGGTCCGTAGCCGCTGCGGCCCGCGCTGTAGGTCGCGCTCGCGGCGGCCTGGGTCATGCCGTGCCACGACCTGGCGAACGACACGATCTCGTGTTTACCGGTGACCAGCTTGGCCATGCGCAGCGCGGCCTCGTTCGATTCGGCGCCGGTGGTGAGCAGCAGCACCTTCTCCAGCGGCGCGGGCAGCGAATCGGCAAGGCGGCGTGCGAGATTCACGACCGGACGGCTGAGCATGCCGCTGAACAGATGGTCGAGCTCGCCGATCTGGTCGCGCACGGTGGCGACGATCTCCGGATGTGCGTGCCCGAGAATGGCGCTCATCTGCCCGGAGGTGAAATCCAGTATCTCCCTTCCGCTTTCGGTGTAGACGAAACTGCCGGCCGCGCGGGTGATGATCTCCCTGGTGAAATCGCCCGCACCGGCGTAGCGCACCAGATGGCGGTCGGCGTCGGCCCAGAAGTCGCGAGCGGGGCTGATTCTCGAGGTCGCGATGGTCATGTGCGCAACGGTAGGTGCGGTCCGAGCATCACGTCCATCTCACAATTCCGGCTGTACTGTTCGGCTCAGCCGTACAACACTGGTCGGATGTTGAACCCGTGGCGGCTGCGCCTGCTCAGTCAGCTCGACACCCTCGGCACGGTTCGCGCGGTGGCCCAGGCGGCCGATATGAGCGCGTCGAGCGTGTCCCAGCAACTCGCGGTGCTGGAATCGGAGACGCGCACCCAGCTGCTCGAACGCACCGGCCGTCGGGTCCGGCTCACCCCAGCCGGACTGATGCTGGCCCGCCGCGCCAGATCCATCCTCGACCACATGGACACCGTCGAGGCGGAGCTGCACAGCCTGCGGGCCGAACCGGTCGGGCTGGTCCGGCTCGGCGCGTTCCAAAGCGCCATCCACGCGCTCGCGGTGCCCGCGGTGACCGAGCTCGCGCAGACCCATCCGCGGTTGAATATCGAACTCGTCGAGCTGGAACCGCACGAGAGCATGCCTGCACTGCGGGTCGGCGATGCCGACATCATCATCACCACACCGGATTTCGTGGAACATCCGCTCGGCCCCGATATCGATATCGTGCCGCTTGCCACCGATCCGATCGTGCTGGTGCTGCCGCCGGACCGGGCCGCCCGCGGGCCCGCCGACCTCGCCGCGTACGCCGACGAGTCGTGGGCCTTCGATCTGCCGCAGTCCTATATGGCGAATCTCGCGACCCGGCTGTGCCGGGAATCGGGTTTCGAACCGCGGGTGATCTGCCGGTTCAGCAACTACATGTTGACGCTGCAGCACGTCGAGGCCGGGCTCTCGATAGCGCTGCTCCCGGAACTGGCCGTCGACCCGCGCTATCGCGTCGTCACCAGGGAACTCGCCGGGCCGGTTACCAGGACCATCACCGCGGTGGTCCGGCACGGTACCCGCCCGCGCGCCGCGGTCGGCACGGTGCTCACCGCGCTGCGGCGGCGCAGCAGGCTGCCCGGCCAGGCCCGGTTCCGCCCCTTCCCGGATGAATAGCGCACCACGACGGTCGCGGAACTGCCGCTGGTGAACCGCATTCACGATCCGCTGTTCATGCGGGAATGAAATCCGTTGCCGCGAAAGCACACTCGATGGGTGTAACGTGAGACACACTGGCAGGATTAGTAATAGCTGATAAACATTGATGGTGTGCAGTGTCACCAACTGGAAATAGGGGCACGCTCTTAGTCATCCGACGTGTTAGCGTCGGGGCCTTGTGTCGTTGATCGAACAGTGATGAGGGGTGGGCGCCGAATCATGTCGCCAGAGCGGAAAATTGCGCACCGGTCGAACAGCTCGACCGTGGAACGTTGTCCGGCACCGACTGCCCAGGTACTCGAAACCCGTTAACTCGCGGCTCCTTTCGGGGGATGCGTGGACCGGCTCGGGGGCGGTGACGGGCAGGGCAGCGGTCGACGCGGTGCGTATTGCCGCTACCTGATGAAGGAATAAGTTCATGGTCACTGTCGCACCGGCGGCAGAGCGTTCCGCTAAACCGGCCGACGAGCAGCCCGGGAGCTCGCGAACCCTCCTATCGCTCGCCGCAGCACTGATTTTCACGCTCGTCTCGATCGCGGTCTGGCTGCTGTTCCTGCGGCCGAACTGGCCGATGTATTGGCATCAGGTCGATCTTCAGGTCTATATGTGGGGCGGGCGGACCGCCGCCGTTCACCCCGAACAGCTGTATGTCGAGCGGGGCCCGCTGTATCTGCCGTTCCTGTATCCGGTATTCGCCGCGTGGATCTGCGCCGAGCTGGCGCGGTTCCCGATCGACTACGTCGGTAACGGCGTCGCGGTCACGACCATGCTCGCGCTGTACGCGAGCGTGTGGTGCACCGGCAGGCTGCTGCGACTACGCGGGCGCGGGCTGCTCGCGCTGACGCTCGCGGTGGGCAGCGCCGCGCTGTGGTTGGAACCGGTCCAGCAGACCTTCCAGTTCGGCCAGGTCAGCATCATCCTCATGGCGATGGTTCTCGCGGATCTGGCCATGCCCGGCCGGTGGTATCGCGGCATCCTGATCGGCATCGCCACCGGCATCAAACTCACCCCCGCGGTATTCATCGTCTACCTGCTCATCACCCGCCGGTTCAAGGCCGCGGGCACGGCCATCGGGGCGTTCGCGGTGACGGTCGCCATCGGGTTCTGGTATCGGCCCGCCCAGGCCTGGCAGTTCTGGACCTCGACCGTCGCATCGCAGGACCGGGTCGGATTCGCCTACGTACAGAACCAATCCATCAATGGCGTGTTCGGCCGCCTGCAGTGGACCACCTGGGAACATCATCTGCCCTGGCTCATCGCCGCGGGCGTGCTCGCGGTGGCCGGGATGACCGCCGCGTGGATCGCGCACCGGCGCGGGGACGAACTTCTCGGCATCCTGCTCGCCGCGGGCGTCACCCTGCTGTGCTCCCCCATCTCCTGGACCCACTACTGGGTCTGGGTGATCCCCGCGCTCATGTGGGCGGTACACGCACTGTCCGGCCGACCGCTCGTCCTGCGCGCGGCCGTTCCCGTCGCCGTCGGCCTGCTCGCCTTCGCCTGGCCGATGCGGGTGGACCGGATCGGCAACTGGGATCCGGATGTGGCCCTGCTACCCCAGGGCCTCATCTGGTACGTCCCGCAAACCATGGGCCGCGAATTCCACTGGACCGTAATCCAATTCTTCGTCGGCAACTCCTACACGCTGCTCGGTAGCGCCGCATTCCTCGTCGCGGTGGGCTATCTGCTCTACGGCGCGCGACCCGGTCAGCGGGCGGGCGCGAGCGCGCGTTCGAGCGCGGCGGCGACCTGATCCAGCGGTGCTGTGCCGCCCTCGGTGCGGCACAGCACCAGCCCGCCTTCCAGCCCGGCGAGTAGCAGCGCGGCCAGGTTCGTCGCGTCGGCGTCGTCGAATCCGTTGCGCCGCAGGCAGTCGCGGAACGAACCCTGCCAGCGCCGGAAGATCATGCGCACCGCGCTCGGCTACACGTGGCTGTGCGGGCCGTTCTATCTGCTCGTCGCGATCCTCGGCCTCATCGGCGGGGACCATGTGCTGCACCTGATGGCCGTCGACACCTTCGGCAACTGGGTGCACGCCGTCGAAGGCACCATCCTGCTCGCGATCGGCGCCGTCATCGCATTCGAGACGCGTCAACGCGCGGTGGCCTGATGAAGGGTCGTTGAACATTACGAACAGTTGGGCCGACGGGTCGCGCGTGGCGAGTACGGTTGTGCGCCATGTCTGGTTTGCGAGCCTCGGTGACAAAGGTCTCGTTAGGCCTTTGTGCCGCACTCATTCTCGCGATGCCATCGGCGGCGGCACAGGCGCCGGATGCCGGACGCTTCGACGGCATCGGCATCATCGATCCGGCGTTCTCCTTCGCGAAGGCCGGGCTTTCGCTCCAAATCACTTATACGACAACCGATCAGCACGGCGCGTCGGCGCCGGCGTCAGGTGCGCTGTACGTACCGCAGGGCCTGCCACCGCAGGGTGGATGGCCACTAATGGTGTGGGCGCACGGCACCATCGGGATCGGTGACGGCTGCGCACCGTCGCGGCGACCGCAGCTGGAGCGGTACAACACCTATTTCAACACCATCCTGGAGAGCGGGTACGCGGTGCTCGCACCCGATTACCAAGGCCTCGGCACCGGCGGGAATTTCAGCTACTACAACGCCGCCGTCGAGGGCGATTCGATCCTGGATATGGTGGCCGCGGTGCGCACGTTGCCGATTCCGTTGTCGCACAAGTGGGTTCTGGTCGGCCAATCCGAGGGTGCGCACGCGGCGATGAGCGCCACGGGCCGCTACCGCGGCGACGGACCCGCGGCCGGTTTGAGCGGTGTATCCGTCACCGGTCTGCGCACCAATCCGGCCAAGAGCCTGCCGGAGATGTTCCGGCATGGTTCGACCGGCGCGGTCAACCAGGTCGGATACGCCGGTTACTATCTGGCCTCGCTGCAAGAACTGCATCTGGACCGCGTCGCGCCCTACCTATCCGATTTCGGCAGAGATTACGTGGAAAAGGCCACGACCGAATGTCTTTCGGACCTGGTGGCCCGCGCCGGAGGCCGTCGGCCCGAGGCACTGGTCATCGACCCGAGCAGGCCGACGCCGACCTTCGCCGACGATATCCGCGCGCTCACCCGATACCGCGACGACAATCTCCCGGTCGACGTGCAGATCGGTTACGGCACCGCCGATATCGATGTCCCACCGGCCGACACTCCCGGCTACGGAAAGGATCTGCAGGAACGCAACCCCGGCGTCCGGGTGACGGTCAACCGGTACGAGGGCAAGGACCACCGGGAGGCGTTCGTGGCCTCACTGCCGGATACGTTGGCGTTCTTGCGATCTCACCTCTAGCCCGCGCGAGCGGTGTCGTCGTTCTCGACGGTTTCCGTTGACGCGGTGACCGATCCGGACGTATCGATCTGCACTCGGCGGTACCGGTCTGCGGTCGTCGCGACGATGGTGGCCACCGCCTTCCGGCCGGCCGGCAGCACCCGCACGGTGATCCGGCCCGCGCTCATCGCATCCAATTCCGTTACGGCCGTTGCGGTTACCACCTCACGGACATCATCGGGCGCGGGTTCGAGACCACCGTCGTCGAGCACGGTCACATCGACGCCGCGGCGGCGGGCCCCGCGTGCGGCCGCGACGAATTCCGCGGAGCCGAGCCCCGGCGCGCGCAGCCGGTCGCGCAGCTGCGCCTCCAGCAGCAGACATTCGCCGACATCGTTGCGGGACAGCGGTTTACCGGCGGCGATCAGCTCGAGCACCGGCCGCGCCGTGCGATCGAAATAGGCGAGCTGCCGGTCGCGTTCCCGGCTCTGCGCCGCGGCCCTGGCCTCCGCGCCCGCATGCTGTGCCACCACCGCGCGAGCGGCATGGAACGAGCGCAGCGTCGGACGCAGCGCGGCCGCGAACACCGCGACGGCGAGCACCGTCGCCGCGGGCACCCCCAATCCGGCGAACACCCCGCCGACACCGCCGCCCGCCCACAGCAGGACGGCCGACATCCCGGCAAGGGCGAGCGCGGCGGGACAGATCCGCCCCCGAATCGCGAGCACGGCGAGCACGGACGAGGTGGCGACCGCGATCCACAGCACCTGGAATTGCGGTGTCGGGCCGCGATAGCCGAGCACGATCACCGCGGCGCCGACCGGGCCGACCACCACGACGAACCACGTCACGGGCCAGAGCAGCGGATCCTGGCGGGGCAGCAGCGCCGCGACGCCGGCGAGCGCGGCCAGACCGAAGGCGATCAGCGCATTGGGCGCGGGCAGCCCGAAATCGAGCCCGCCGAGCATCCAGAACACGACGGACGCCTCCAAAAGGAGCAGTCCGGCCGCACCCGACCGGCCGTGCGCGGTGATCAGCGTCGGTACCGCGGGCTCGATCGGGTCGGCCCTGGTCCAGCGCAGGGTCACCGTCGTACCCTCGCCGGGCGCCGAGCGAATCACCGCGTCACCGCCGCGCACCCGGCGCATCCGGCCGAAGATGCTGTGCCGCACGCCGAGTCGGTCCGCCGCGACCCGCGCGACCTCGAATCCCGCTCCGTCGTCGGTGAATTGGGCCATCACGCCGTTTCCGTCGAAGACCACCTCGACCCGGCGCGTCACCGGACGCCCGCCGAATCCGGCGTGCCGCGCGCTGTTTCGCGCCGCCTCGCCGAGCGCCGCGGCCAGCGCGGTCACCGTCTCACGCGGGACGCCCGCCGCGGCGCGGTCGACCCGGGTGCGGAAGTCGACGGCGCAGTCGGCCTCCGCGACGGCGTCGCGCAGCAGCGCGACGACCTCGTCCGCCGTCACCGGCTCGTCACCCGTTCTGCCGCCACCGCTTTCGTCGAGGCGGTGCAGCGTTCGCTCGGCCGCGCGGGACAGTACGGCGGTATCGGGCACCCTGGCCGTCTCCCGCAGCGTGGCCAGCACATTGTCGTGAATCAATCCGGCGAATCTGGCGCGTTCCCGCTCGGTGGCCTCGGTGCTCGCGGCCACCGCGGCCTGCCGCACCGCGACCGCCGTCGCCGCGTCCAGCCGGATTGCCGTGACGAGCACCCGCGCCGCGATCCAGGCGAAGAAGCCCTCCATCGATACCGTGCGCAGCAGATCCTCCGCGACGCTGTGCACCCCGGGTCCGCCCGCGACGTAGAGGTCGGCGGCGACCGTGACCACCCCGGCGAGTACCAGATTGACGGGCCAGGTCCGCGGCCACACCAGCACGCCCCCCACCGCGGGGATGCCGACGAGCGGAATCAGCCAGCTGCCGTCGGGTGCGAGATCACCGTATTCGCAGGCCAGCGGCAGGGTGGCCGCGGCCGCCAGGTAGGCGAGCACCTGCATGCACGCGGCCATTCGAATCATCCGCGCACCGTGGAATGCCGACACCACCAGCACGGTGCCGGTGACCAGCAGTATGGATACCGCGAACGGCGTCCACCACCGGCTCACCAACTCGGTCTGCCGCACGATCTGCGACAGTTCCGCCATCATCCAGAGCACTCCGCTGACGCCGACCGCGACCGCGATCGACCGCCGAGCCCGGTTTTCCGCAAGCACGATATCCGCCCCCCGGATCCGCTCCACAACCATGGCTTACCAGCCGCCACCTACCCGTGCACAGTTCTTATCGCGATCGGCTAACAGCTTGATACTTATTGCCTAAATTTACCTAATCAAGTAACTTCTTACTCATGCAGGTAAAGGGTGGACGCCGGTCGCCGACCGCCGAGGAACGCCGCAGGCAGATCGTCGCGGCCGCGATGGAGGTGCTTGCCGAATACGGCTACGCGCAGACCTCGTTCGCGCGGATCGCCGAGCGGGCGGGCATCAGCAGCACTCGACTGATCTCGTACCACTTCGCCGGTAAGGAGGAGTTGATGCGGGCCATCGCCGAGCAGGCGAAGGAGGCCGCGGTGGCGTTCATTTCGCCGCCCATCGAGGCCGCGCCCGGACCGCGGGCCATGCTCGCCGCCTACATCACCGCGAATTTGGAGTTCTGCCGTGAGCGCCCGGCCGAGCTGCGGGCATTGATCGAAATCGCCACCAATGCCAAGGCCGCCTTCGGTGAGCCGTACCTGCCGAACGAGCCGCAGGAAACGATGGAGGCCTTGGAGTCCGGATTCCTGGACGGTCAGACCGTCGGTGAATTCCGCGAATTCGACCCACACGTGATGGCGACCGCCGTGCGCGCCGCCATCGACACCGTCGCGCTGCGCTATGCCGCGGACCCAACGCTGGACCTGGAACACTTCGCGACGCAACTGGTCACGTTGTTCGACCGCGCCGTCGCCGCCGAATGAGCCACGGCCGGAATGCATTCCGCCGTGAGACGACCTCGATGAGAAAGGTGAGGATGAGATGAAACTGGAAGCCGGACAGGTGGCCGTCATCACCGGGGCCGCCAACGGGATCGGGCAGGCGCTCGCGGGCGCACTGCACGCCCGTGGCCTGCGGGTGGTGCTCGCGGATATCGAGGAGGACTCGGTACGCCGCGCGGCCGCCGAACTCGGTGGTGAAACCCTCGCCGTGCCAACGGATGTCGCCGATCCGGCGCAGGTCCAACGGCTCGCCGAGGCCACCGTGGAGCGGTTCGGCCGGGTCGACCTGGTGGCCAACAATGCGGGCGTCGGGGCCGGCGGGGCGATGTGGTCGATCGAACCCGAAGACTGGCAGCGGGTTTGGTCGGTCAACGTCGGCGGCATCGTCAACGGCATTCGCGCCTTCGTCCCGCACCTGATCGCGTCGGGGCACGGTCACGTCGTCAATACCGCATCGATCGCGGGCTTCACCTTCGGCGCGTTCAACGCGCCGTACACCGCGAGCAAGCATGCGGTGATCTCACTGTCGGAATCGCTGCGCGGCGAATTGGACATCCTGGCACCGGAAATCGGCGTCACCGTGATGTGCCCCGGCCCGGTCGACACCCGGATGTTGCGCGGGGTCACCGATGGCGCCTCCGCCGATGCCAGGACGGAGTGGCTGGCCTCGTTCACCCCCGAACAGTGGGAACGGTTCGCACCGAGGATGGAGATCATCAAGCGGATGCAGGATGAAATGATGCCCGCCACCGAGGCGGCCGAGATCATCATCCGGGCCGTCGAGACGAACCGGCTCTACGTCACCACTCACCCGCACTACGCCGAGGCGGCCAAGAGTCGTGCCGAACTCGTCGTCGCGGGTCTGGCCGAGGCCAATTGAACTGAACGCGAATATGCCGGATGCCACTGTGACACCGGCATATTCGGCTCTGTCGACTCGGAATTACCTCAGTTCCACTGCGATTGGGTTCGCCGCCGCACTATCGACGGGGTGTTCGCGACGGTTTCCAGATCTTCCAGGAACCGTTCGATACTGTCAGCCCGCACCTGCGGCGAGTCGGCCTGGTCGCGCACCTTTGCCTCGGTTTGCGCCAGCACGGTAGCGGTCAGACCGGCCTGCAGATCGCGAATCACCTGCTTGCGGAACAGCACGATCTGATCGCGGCCCTGCCGACGCACCCGAGCCACCTCCGCGGCGGCGACCTCGCGCATCTGCGCGACGATCAGCACCGCGTCCTCCTGAGCGTCCTGACGCATCCGCTCGAGTTCGCGCTGCGCCTCGGCCAGCGCGTTGTCGTAGGCCTGTTTGGCCTCGGCCAGTCGGGACGACGCCAACTTGCTCTCCTCGAGCTGCTGGGCGATGACGTCCTGACTCTTCTTCATCAGCGGCGTCATCCACTTGCGGAAGGCCCACATGAGGAAGTACACGATGACGCCGAAGGCGAATAGCTGGCTGAAAAATACCGGCCAGTCGAAGGTGATGTGGTAGATGCCTTCGGCGAGCACGCCGTTGGTTGCGCTCATGATGACGACCGTCCCGTTTGGTGACCTGGGCTTGTTCCGGCGTGCCGATCATCGACACCGACGATCCGATCGGCGATCGACTGGGCGAGCGGTTCCACCGACTCGCGCAGCTCCCGATCGATCTGATCCGCCTCGGCACGCAGTCGCGCGGTGGTCTCCGCGACGATCGCATCACTTTCCGCCTGCGCCTCGGCGCGCAGTTCGTCGATGATGGCCTGCCCCTCGGCCCGCGCTTTGTTGCGAATGGCGGCCGCCTCGGTACGCGCCTGCTCCAGCCCCTTCTGATAACGCTCGGTGGCCTCGGCGAACAAGCGCCGCGCCTCCTTGTTCTCCACCGCCGTCTCGGCAATCCGGTTGTCGCGTTCCGCCAATACCTTTCGGATCGGCGGAACAACGAAGAACCAGATGATGCCGAGCACGATCAGAAAGATCAACAACTCGGCGAAGAAGGTGCCGTTGGGGATGAGAAAGTTCCCCTGAGCCTCCACATCTGTTCTCGCCGACATGATCGGACTACTTACCGGGAGTGGCGAATACGAAAAGCGCCATGAACGCTAGATTGATGAAGTACGCGGCCTCGACCAGACCGACGGTCAGGAAGAAGATCGCCCGCAGTCGGCTCTCCGCCTCCGGCTGCCGGGTGACGCCGTTGATCAACGCGGAGCCCGCGAGACCGTCACCGATACCCGCGCCGATCGCACCGCCCGCCATGATGATGCCGCCGCCGATGAGAGCGCCCTGGACGATGCTCGCGGTTGTTGGGTCTGCCATTTGTTCACTTCCTTTGTATTCGAATAGTGCACCGGCCGGTGGAACCGGTCAGTGGTGTTCATCTTCCAGCGACATCGACTGGCTGAAATAGAGGACGGTCAGCAGCGAGAAGATAAATGCCTGAATGAAGCCGACGAATAGATCGAACGACTTCCAGATGGCATTCGGACCCCAGCTGATCCAGAAGGGGAAGAGCGCGATCACGGAAACCATCACACCGCCGGCGAACATATTCCCGAACAACCGGAGCGAGAGCGAGACGGGCTTGGCGAGTTCCTCGATAATGTTGATGAACACCATCGGACCCCACCCGGTGTGCCCCTTCAGCAATTGCTTGAGATGGGTCAGCGGACCGCGGCGCGCCATACCGGCGGTGTGGTACGAGAGGAATACGAACAGCGCGAGCGCATACACGAAGTTGACATCCGATGCGGGCGGTGCAAAGAATTCGCCCTTGCCGTATTGCACCGGCAATACCGACAACCAGTTGGACAGCAGGATGAAGGTGAACAGGGTGACCGCCACCGGCAACGCGAACGGCGCCACCTTCATACCGATCGCACTCTCGACCTGATTGCGCATTGCCTTGGTGACGGTCTCGAAGGCCAGCTGCACGCCGTTCGGCACGCCGGAGGTCAGCTTGATCCGCAGGATAAAGGCCAGTACCAGCACGATCACCGCGGCGATCGTGGTGGAGATGAGCGTGTCCACATTGAAGTCCATGCCCAGGAAATGACCGACGGCATGTTCGCCGACCTTGATCTTCGGTTCGGAATCGGCGCCCTCGGCGAGCGGTAGCCCGGTTATCGAAACAGCGGAGATGATCATGACGCCTGGCGCAGCCCTTTCAATTCGGGAACCACGGTGTTGAGAACCAGAATTACTTGGAACAGGGCGATACCGAAGAAGATGCCGACACCGTTCGGCCGCGCCAGGAATGCCACCGCAATCGCGACCACCGTGATACCGAGCAGCCGCACCGCGGACGACCTGAGCAGGCGCAACTTCTTCGGGGTATCCGAATCGGCAATTCGCGCTACCGCCCGCAGTGTCAGCTGAGCATTCAGCCAGCCCACCGCTAGTCCGCCACTGATGAATATGCCGAGCAATAGTCGATCGAGCGATCCGGCCGCCATCAATACGAGGATGCCGAGAACGGTCGCGATGATGGCCGCTCGGCGCACCTGGATCTTATTGACATCCATTACGACACCGCCCTCAGCCGTTCGCCCCACCTCTTAGTGGGGTCGTGATTGATCCATAGCATACACATCCGAACGTCCTTGTGTAGCAACGTTTTTGATCTTCCTTGACTTGATCTTGAAACGCGTTCTAGCGACTGTTCGGCAATCTGAAGAATGGTGATGTGATTGCGCTCACATCAAATTTTTCGACAAAAACATCATCAGCAGTACACGATTCCGACCGACATATACTTTTTGTCTGATTTGCCGGTTTTGCCATCACACTTGCCGCTACATCACCGCGAACGCATCCCCAGGCACACGGAGGGCCAGGTCCGACGAAATCCGGACCTGGCCCTCGGTGCGGGGTGCGCTCAGCGCATCACGGGACGAGCTCGAACTGATCCCCTGGCGAGACGTAGTCGTACAACGCCCGCGCCCCGTCGGGGGTCATCCGGATGCAGCCGTGCGACTTCTCCTGGATCGGGCCGATATGCGTCGCGATATCGCCGTTGAAGAACACCGCATAGCGCATCTCGGCGTTATGCATTGTGCTCCAGTGGTATTCCTTCTTGGATGCGGCGTGGAAGACGCCGGGCGGCGTCTCGAAGCCCGGCCGCCCGTGCGAGATAGGGGTCGGACCGTAGACCACCTTGCCGTTGTCCATCAACCATGCCTCGTTGCTGGACAGCCGCATACAGACGCGCGCCGCATTCGAGCACGGCGCTGTCGGCGGGACGACGGACCCGACGCCCGGAATATCCGGACCTCCTGGCCACAGCGGCGCGGCCTGTGCGGACGCCGCCACGAGCACCCCGGCCGACGCGACACCGACGAGAACCGCACATCGGGCCGACCAGTTCAGTAAACGGTTGTTGCTCATCGAGATTCGAACCTCTCTACCCTTGCCCGCCACCCTGTCGTGTCGCCTGTCAGGGTGCTGGGACCACCTTGTTGGAACAAGAACGTTGTCGAAACAAGAACGCGGGACCCACCTGGAGGTGTTGAAGATCATTCTGTCCTGCCCGCGGCCTCCAGACCTGCATTCCAGCGGTATCAGGGGTTGGTGAGTTGCCCGAATCTGAGAGCACTCACATAAGCGGCACAGGCTGCGGCCAGGTTTCGTCGGCAACCTGGTCGAGTAAGCCGACCGCGGATAGTGAGGTGCGCGATGGTGGAGTTCGAGGTGACCGGGACGACGGTGACGGTCCATGTGCAGGGCACACACCGGCTGCTCGCGCTACGCGACCACCTGAGCTTCGAGCTGTCGCACATCACCGCGATCACCGCGGCCGAGGTGGATCTGCGGCCGCCGTGGGTGCGCACCCCCGGCACCTTCTTTCCCGGGGTGATCGCGGCGGGCACCTTCCGCGGTAAGGGTCGTAAGGAATTCTGGGATACCCATTTCGACGGACAAGGCGTCCGGATCGAACTCGCCGGAACGGATTTCACCAGGTTGGTGGTGGATGTCGCGGACCGCGACGCCGTACTGCGACAGCTGAGCATCGCGGCCGCCGCTGCTTAAGGAATATAGGGCTCACCGTCCGCCTTCGGCGGCCGGACCTGCCCGACCGCGCCCGCGACGGCGATCACCGTCAGCAGATACGGCGTCAGCTGCAGCACCTCGGTCGGGATCGGCGTCGCCAGCACCTGCAACTGGCCCTGCAGCGCCTTGGTGAATCCGAAGAACAGCGCGGCGCAGGTGGCTCCGAGCGGATGCCAGCGTCCCATGATGACCGCGGCCAGCGCGATGAAACCGTTGCCCGCGGTCATCTCCTTGGAGAAACCGCCCGTCGAACCGATGGTGAAATAGGCGCCGCCGAGTCCGGCGACCGCGCCCGCCACCAGCACCGCCTGATACCGGACCCGCAGCACATTGATGCCGACGGTGGCCGCTGCGCGCGGATGCTCACCCACCGCGCGCACCTGCAGACCCCAGCGGGTGCGGGAGAGCACCAGCGCGATGAGCACGACCCCGGCCACCATCGCGTAAACCAGTGCGGTCTGGGTGAATACCGTCGGGCCGAGCACGGGGATGGCGGACAGTCCTGGAATCGCGATGGGCTGCATGGTGCCCGGACTGTTGAATCGCGCCGAACCGTCCCGCAGCCCGGTGAGCTGATCGAACAGGAACCCGGTGACCCCGGTCGCGAACACCACGAGCACCACGCCGAGCACGATCTGATTCACCAGGTAGCGAATGGAGAACACGGCGAGCAGCCAGGCCATGAAAACGCCCGCCACCAGCGCGGCAACCACCCCGACCAGGAAGCTGCCGCTCACCGACGCGACGATCGCCGCCGCGCAGGCGCCCGCGAGCAGCTGACCCTCGATGGCGATATTGATGACGCCCGCCCGCTCGCACAGCACGCCGGCGAGCGCGCCGAGAATGAGCGGTGTCGACAGCGCCAGCGTGCCCTGGATCTGATTGGTGAGCGGAAAGAGCTTGCCCGAGGCCGCCCAGCAGATGAAGGCGATCACGAACGCGATGCCGAACGCCGCGAACAGCACGGCCGCCCGGCGCCCGGACAGCCCGCGCCACAGTTGGGCGACGGCGATCGCCAGCGCGACCACCGATAACACCAGCGCCGTCGGCTTCGCCGCGACGTGCAGATCACCCGGACCGCTGCCGTCCGGCGCGGACAACCGGAACGCGACGCTGCCCGATTTCGTATAGAGGGCCAGCACGACCGCGGTGATCGCGAGGATCAGCAACAGCACACCCAATCGCAGCCGTCGCTGCCGGTGCGCAGGCGATTCCAGTGCCGCCGTTCGGGTTTCCATTCAGTTCCACCCCTTCGCCAGCACGGCCTCCGCGCGCTCCGCCCGAATCCGGAAGACCGCGCGCACCAGCGCCGGCGCGGCGACCAGCAGCACGATGACGGCCTGCAATACGGTGACCAGCGTGAGCGGAATGCCCGTCGCCGCCTGCATTTCGTGACCGCCCGCGTTGAGTGCGCCGAAAAGCAGTGCGGCACAGACGGTTCCGACCGGACTGCCGCGGCCGAGCAGCGCGACGGTGATGCCGTCGAAGCCGAAGGTTCCGGCGATGCCGTTGGTGAGCGGCAGGTCGGTTCCGAGCACCTGCTGGGTGCCCGCGAGCCCGGCGAGTCCACCCGCGAGCACCATGGCGAGTACGTACGCCGTGCCGACCCGCATGCCCGCGGTGCGCGCCGCCTCGTGGTTCGCGCCGACCGCGCGCAGCCGGAAGCCGAGGGTGGTGCGTGCGAGCAGCCACCAGACCAGCGCCGCCGCCAGGAGCGCGACCACGAGGCCGAGATGCAGCCGGGTATCGCCGAATCTGGGCAGCTGCGCATTCGCGTCGACCACCGGGCTGATCGGTTCACGGCGGCCGGGTCGCTGCAGCGGCGAGGTGGTCAGCAGCCAGGTGAGCGCGTACAGCGCGACGTAATTGCCCATGATGGTGCTGATCACCTCGTGGGCGCCGGTGCGCGCCTTCAAGATTCCCGCGAGCCCACCCCACAGCGCGCCCGCCGCGACCCCGGCGGCCAGCGCGACCACCACGTGCAACACCGGCGGCAGATGCCAGGCGAAGCCGACCCAGCCCGCGGCCAGCGCGCCCGCGATGAGCTGGCCCTGTGCGCCGATATTGAACAGGCCGGTGCGGAAGGCCAGCGTCACCGAGAGTCCGGTGCAGATCAACGGCGTTGCGGCGACCAAGGTTTCGGCGATCTGATGGGTGCCGCCGAAGGCCCCGGTGAACAGCGCCCGATAGGCGCCGGAGACCGCGGACCAGGCCGCCGAGAGGGTATCCGCGGGCCGCGCGAAGAAGTATCCGGCGGCCGAGGTCACGGCGGAATCGCTGACGATGATCAGCACCGCGCCGACCAACAGGGCGAGCACTACGGCCAGCGCGCTGAGTGCCAAGTCCCGCAAGCTGTTCCGGCCGAACGACCGGAGTTCCGGCTGGGGTTCGGCTGTTTCGCTACGGCTGTTCATCGCCCACCACCGTCGGCCTCGTCGGGAGCGCATCCGGCCATCATCAGCCCCAACCGATCTCGCGGCGTCTCCGGCCCGACGACACCGACGATCCGTCCGCCGAACATCACGATGATCCGGTCCGACAGCGCGTAGATCTCGTCGAGTTCGGATGACACGATGAGCACCGCGGTACCCTGATCGCGTTCCCGGACAATGCGTTTGTGCACGAATTCGATCGATCCGACATCCAGTCCGCGGGTGGGCTGCCCGGCGATCAGCACCGCCAGCGGGCGCGAAAGTTCCCGCGCCAGAACCACTTTCTGCTGATTTCCGCCCGAGAGCGAGCTCACCGGGTCGGCCACCGATTGCGCGCGGATATCGAATTCCTCGACCCGGTGCGCCGCGTTGCGCCCCACCGCCGCCGGTGACAGCACGCCGTGCCGGGAGAACTCCGGCCGATCGATCAGGTCGAGCACCAGGTTCTCGGCCACGCTGAAGGTGCCGATGTACCCGTCGTACGAACGATCCTCCGGCACATAGCCGATGCCCGCGTCGAGGTGTTCGCGCGGCGAACGGCCGAGCAGTTCGGTGCCGCGCACCGTGATCGAACCGCGCACCGGGGGTTGCAGTCCGAGCAGCGCGTTGACCAGCTCCGACTGTCCGTTGCCGACAACCCCTGCGATACCGACGATTTCGCCGCCGTCGACGTGGAAGGACACATCGTCCACCACGGCCGTGCCCGCCGCGTCCACCACGGTGAGGCCGGTGACCTCCAGCGTGCGTCCGGTCGGCGCGGCGGGTGTCTTGGCGACCACGAGTTCGACGGCGCGCCCGACCATCAGCTCGGCGAGTTCACTTTCCGGCGTGGTGGGTTCGACGGTGCCGACCACCGCGCCGCGGCGAATCACGGTGATCTTGTCGGCGATTCGGGTGACCTCCCTGAGCTTGTGCGTGATGAAGATGATCGAGGTGCCGCCGGCCGCGATGCCGCGCAGCACCGTCATGAGCTCCTCGATCTCCTGCGGGGTGAGCACCGCCGTCGGCTCGTCGAGGATCAGCACCTCGACGTCGTTGGCCAATGCCTTCAGGATTTCGACCCGCTGTTGTTCGCCCACCGACAGATTCGCCACCAGCGCGTCCGGATCCACCGGCAGCCCGTAGCGCCGCGAGAGTTCCCGCACCCGCCGACGAGCCGCCGCCCGATCCAACAGGCCGAAACCCTTTGTCGGCTCGCGCCCCAGCATCAGGTTCTCGGCGACGGTGAACACCGGTACCAGCATGAAATGCTGATGCACCATGCCGATTCCGGCGGCGATCGCATCGGCGGGCGAATGGCACCGCATCGGCTTTCCGTCGAGCAGTATTTCGCCCGCGTCCGGTTGCAGCAGCCCGTAGAGCATATTCATCAGCGTGCTCTTACCCGCGCCGTTTTCCCCGAGCAGACAGTGGATCTCGCCGGGCGCCACCACCAGATCGATGTGATCGTTGGCCAGCAGCGCGCCGAATCGCTTTGTCAGACCGCGTAATTCGAGGCGCATCTACTTGGCCGCTGGTTGCGCCTTGGACGCGATGGTGACCTTACCCGATGCGATATCCGCTGCGAGCGCGGTGATTTCGCTCTTCAGATCGGCGGGGACGGCCGAATCGAAGTCGTGGTACGGCGCCAGCCCGACCCCCTTGTTCGCCAAAGTCCCGACGTAGGTGGTGGTGCTGAACTGTTTGTTGAACGCGTCGGTCACCGTCTTCTGCACCGCGAGGTCCATACTCTTCTGCACGCTGGACAGCAGCGAGGAGCAGTATTCCGCGGCGCTCACGCAGCCGTCGGTGTCCACCCAGATCGCGGTGACCTTGCCGCCGGAGGAGTGCGCCGCCTCCAGCGCGCCGAGCCCCGCCGGACCGGCAACCGGCAGGATGACGTCGGCGCCCTGGCTGATCAGGTCGTTGGCCTTGGTCTTGCCGATGTTCTTGTCCTGGAAGTCATTGGTGATCACGCCCTGCTGGGTGGCCTCGTCCCAGCCGAGCAGCTGCACGTTCTTGCCCTTGTGCTGGTTGTAGTACTGGACGCCCTCGGCGAATCCGTCCATGAAGATGGCGACGGTGGGGATGTTGATGCCGCCGAAGGTGCCGACCTTGCCGGATTTGGTCATACCCGCCGCGAGGTAGCCCGCGAGGAAGGAGGGTTGGGCGGAATTGAAGACCAGGCCCTGCAGATTGGGTAGTGGCGGATTCTTGGCCGGATCGTAGGAGTAATCGACGATCGCGAATTTGGTGCCCGGATTCGCCTTGGCCGCCTCGTATGTCACATCGCCCTGTTTGAAGCCGATGGTCACCACGATGTCGCATTTCTGCCGGACCATCGTATTGATATTGGTCGGATAGTCGTTGTCCGACTTCGATTCCAGTTGCGCCTTCGAAATACCCAGCGCGGCAACGGCATCGGTGATGCCCTTGAACGAGGTCTGGTTGAACGACTTGTCGTCGAATCCGCCGGAGTCCGACACCATGCAGGCCTTGAAATTCTTCGCGGCCGTATCCGACTTTCCCTGCTCGGCCGGGGGGCTGCCGCATGCCGCGGCCAATGCGACCACGCAGGCAGCGGTCGGGATCAGCCGGGTTCTTCTCATACGTGCCTCCTGAAATGCGCTATACCGCAACAGATCTCGTGAGCCGATGCAATGCGGTAATTTGGAGGATCTTAGGCTGTCGCGTCAACCGATGGGGCCGTTTTCGCGATCACCTGCGGCTCAGGCCGGTTCGTTCCGCAACCCGCCGCACCAGATGCCGACGATCGAGCGGGTGGCCGAAATGTCGGCGGTCGGATCGCCATCGATGAGCACCAGATCGGCGCGCAGCCCCGGGGTCACCGCGCCGCGGTCGTCCAGACCGAAGTGGCGGGCGGGCAGTTCGGTCGCGGCGCGCAACGCCTCGACCGGCGTCAACCCCGCCCGCACCAGCAATTCCAGTTCGTAGTGCAGACCTTCACCGAACTTCGGGCTGAACCCTAGCCCGGCATTATTCGCATCCGTGCCCGCCAGGATCGGCACACCGGCGCCGTGCAGCGCGGAGACATTCGCCAGAGCGGTGTCCAGGGCGGCAGGACCGGCGACGGCGGTCCCGATCAACTCCATCATGGTCATGGTCGGCACGCAGATCGTGCCCTGCGCGGCCATTCGCGCGATCTCTGCCTCCGGCAGCAGATCTCCGTACGGAACGTGCGTGATGACGTCCGCACCGGCATTCAACGCCATGATGTACGCGCCCACCGTCGCCGCATGCGCGATCACCCGGAGCCCGCCCGCGTGCGCCGCCGCGACGACCGCCTTCGCGGTCGCCTCGTCGGGGCCGCCTTCGCCCGGCGCTTCCAGTATCAGCTTCAAATAATCGGGCCGGTGCGAAATACGTTCCGAGACAATGGATTCAGCCTCTCCCAGGTCCCGGATAATGCCCTCTGGACCGATGAAGTCCGCGTGCCTACCACCCGGACCGTACACCGGCATACCCGCGCCGCGGACCCGCGCGGTATCCGGAACCTGTCGCAGCCGGTCGAGTACATCCGGCGAACCGCCCATATCGAGCACCGTCGTCACGCCGAAAGATGCGAAGACGTCGAGGGTTTCGGGCCGGTCGAGATGCACGTGTGCGTCGATGAAGCCGGGCAGCAGCGCCACACCGCCCGCATCGATCACATCCGCCCCCGGCTCAGCGGAGATCGCGGAGCCGTCGATCGTCAGGGTCGTCGGCTCGGATAGTCGATGGCCGTCGAAGATGCGGACATTGGTCAGCGTGGTCATACTCACTCCATTTCGCCGGACGATCTGTCATACAGACACTACGAAATACATGGCGACACGTGAATGATTCACCTCGCATTCGCCCGGATGTGGACTCACCGGTGTATGTCAAGGGTCATGAGTGAAAACGAGGAGACCACCGGAGGCGAGACTACCGGGGCCACGGCGCCCCAGGGCGGGATCAGCAGGCGGTGGTTGTTCGGCGCGTCCGCGGGCGCCGCGGTCGCCGGACTCGCGGTCGGCGCGGGGGCGACGGCGGGGCTTCGGTCCGGCGGCAACGACGCGCCGCTGTGGCCGCGTTCGGCCGAACTACTCGGCGCGCCCGACAAACTGGCCGCGCCGCGGGTATCCGGACTGCACCTGCAGTTCGGGGCCGACGCGGCCCGTGAAGTCGTCGTCTCGTGGCACACGAACGCGTCGGTCGCCAAACCGGTTGTCCGCTACGGCACCGCGACCGGCGGATTCGGCAATGTGGTCGACGCGCAGACCCGAACCTACCGTGATGCCAAGTCCAGCACCGAGATTCAAGTGCACCACGCGCGGATCACCGGGCTCACGCCGGATACCGAGTACGTGTACGCGGCCGGGCACGACGGCGCGCCGCCGGAACTCGGCACCATCCGCACCGCGCCCGCGGGCCGGGCCGCCTTCCGCTTCACCAGCTTCGGCGATCAGGGCACGCCCACCGTCGGCAAACTCGACGGCGGCAAATATGTCAACGATAATCTCGGCTCACCGTTCGCCGGCGACGTCACCGCCGGAATCGAACGCGTCGCACCGCTTTTCAACCTCGTCAACGGCGACCTGTGCTACGCCAACCTCGCCACCGACCGGGTGCGCACCTGGGATGACTGGTGGGCCAACAACAGTCGCTCGGCGCGCTACCGGCCGTGGATGCCCGCACCGGGCAATCACGAAAACGAGCTCGGCAACGGCGATATCGGGTACGGGGCCTTCCAAACCTATTTCGCGGTACCGGATTCCGGCAGCGAGCAGCTGTCGAAGGGGCTGTGGTACGCGTTCACCGTGGGCGGTGTGCGGGTGATCGCGGTGGCCAATGACGATATCTGCTACCAGGACGCGGGCAACAGCTACGTCCGCGGCTACTCCGGCGGTGCCCAAAAGCGTTGGCTGGAAGCAGAATTGGCGAAGGCGCGGGGCGACCGCGGCATCGACTGGATCGTGGTCTTCATGCATCAGACCGCGATCTCCTCGGCCGACAAATTCAACGGCGCCGATCGCGCCATTCGCGAGGACTGGCTGCCGCTGTTCGACAAGTACCAGGTGGATCTGGTGCTGTGCGGTCACGAACACCATTACGAGCGTTCGCATCCGGTGCGCGGCACGCTCGGCACCGAAACTCTCACCCCGAAGCCCGCCGACACCCGCACCGACGTCATCGATACCACGAAGGGCACCGTGCACCTGGTGATCGGGGGCGGCGGCACCTCGGCGCCGTCGAACCAACTGTTCTTCCCCGGCAACAAGTGCCGCGTCATCACCGCCGCCGGGCCGGCCGACCCGGCCACCGGCAAGAAGACGCCCGTATACGTGCTGGAGGACGCGCCGTGGTCGGCCTTCAAGGACGCCGAACACCCGTACGGCTTCTGCTCTTTCGACGTCGACCCCGGGCGGCCGGGCGGCCAGACCAAGATCACCGGTACCTATTACGCGCTCACCGGGCCGACCAGTGAGCTGAAGGTCGTGGACCAGTTCACGCTGACCCGACCGCGTTCGGATAGCTGAACGATCACCCTCCGCCCGCGCCCACTGCCATTTCATGGCGAACGAACATAGGGCGCAATACAGTTGACGCCAGCGCACTCGTATCGGGGTCCACGGAGGACGAGATGACCGACCGGCACCCGCTGGCAGTCGGGTCGCAGTTCGGACCTTATCGGCTGGACCGGCTGATCGGGCGCGGCGGCATGGGCGAGGTGTTCGAGGCGTACGACACCGTGAAGGACCGGACCGTCGCGCTCAAGGTGCTGCCCGACCGGCTGGCCGACGATCCGGTTTACCGGGAGCGGTTCCGTCGCGAAGCACATGCCGCCGCCCGGCTGAGCGAGCCGCATGTCATCCCGATCCACGACTACGGCGAGATCGACGGACGCCTCTACCTGGATATGCGCCTGGTCGACGGCACCAGCCTGCGAACGCTGTTGCGGGAGGGGCCGCTGCCGCCCGCGCGGGCGGTCGCACTCGTCGCCCAGGTCGCGTCGGCGCTGGATGCCGCGCACACCGACGGGCTGGTGCACCGCGATGTCAAACCGGACAATATCCTCGTCACGCCGGAGGATTTCGCCTATCTCGCCGATTTCGGCATCGCGCATTCGACCGGCCGGACGGCGCTCACCAAGAGCGGTTCGGCGATCGGTTCCTACCACTACATGGCACCGGAGCGGTTCGCACCCGGCGCGGTGACGGCCGCGGTGGATGTCTACGCACTGGCCTGTGTGCTCTACGAATGTCTCACCGGGACACAGGCTTATCCCGCCGACAGCGAGGCGCAGCTGGTACGGGCGCATATGTTCGACCCGGCGCCACGACCCAGTCAGCTGCTCGCGGCCGGGTCGCCGGATTTCGACACCGTCATCACACGCGGCCTGGCCAAGCTGCCTCGGCAACGCTACCGCACGGCGGGCGCGCTGGCCGCCGCCGCACGGGCCGCGCTGGCGAAAACTAGTTCGGCGCGAACGGAAGCCGAAGTGCCGGTTGATATTTCACCGCACGGCGCGGAAACGGTGGAGTCCGATCCGGCCCCCGCAGAGTTCGGCGGGGCGCTGTTCGACGATCACTTGCTGGAACGATTGCTCGCCGCACATCCGGCGGATGACGCGGACGAACACACCGATGACGAAATCTCCAATGGCGTAACGGGATCCGATCAGCTGCCGGACCCGACGGAAGCACCCCGCAAGCCACGCCGCGGACTCGGACTGCTCGCCCTGCTCATCGCGCTGATCCTCGCCGTGGCAACCGATCTCGGCGTCTGGCTGGTCACCGATCGTCCCGTCACGGGTATCGCCGCGGCCGACGGTTCGGCACTGCGCGGCCCCGACATCGATCTGCTCCTCGCGATCGGACCCATCGGTTACAAACGCACGAATTGCTCACATGCACAGCCGGATTCGTGGTCCATTTCGATTCTCTTCTGCGCGGCGAACCCCCGAGCAGGTATGCCGGAGGCCCAGTTCCACCGTTTCCGCGGCCTCGACCAACTACAGGCCTACTTCCAACAGTTCCGCGAACTGTTCCACACGATGAACTGCCCCAACGATCCGCCGGGACCTGATGGCCCGTCGCTCGCGAACGGACAGACCGTCGGCCGGAAAGCCTGCTACGGAATTCGGACAAGCGATCCGGCGGCACCGCGACCGGCCATGATCCTGACGAACGAATCCGCGCTTGCCGTCGCGGAATATCAGTGGGCCGGCCCAGGCGAACTGATCAATCGCGACTACATCGCCGCCAACAACGGGTGGCAGTTCGTCCCGATCGACAATGTGCCGGATCCGGACCGATTCAGCGCCGCCGATGACGTGCTGTTCGCCCGGCTCACACCGGATTTCACCACGATGAACTGCCTGCACGCCGATCCGGCCGCCAATCTGGTGAACGCGATGGTGGTATGCGCGACCCCCGCCGATTTCCCCGGCGCGAACTTCTACGGCTTCCCGGACCAGCGCTCGGCGAGCCAGGTGTACCAGAACGATCGGGCTCAGTTCGGCGGTCACACTTGCGCCGGGGCGACGGACGACGGGTGGCGCAGAGGCGACCGCCCGGTGGGCCACTTCTTCTGCTATCCGAACGACGACCCCCGGATCGGCTCCCGGACCTGCCTTTTCGCCTTCGATGACCGGCAGCTGTTCGCCGCCAGGTTCTGTACGGCGCTGGCCAAGGATCCCGGGACCGCTCCGAAGACCGAAGCCGAGTTGTCCGGCTGGTTCGGGCAACACTTCAGCTGATCCGTTCGCACACCTCCGGCGATTTCGCATGCTCAGCGCTATAGCCCTAACGGGATAGTCTGTGTCAGACTAATCTGCGTTGTACTGATCTGACTCAAACTGATTGGAGCTGGGATGCAGAGCGTGAACTCGCTCGGGCTCGCGGTCCTACGACTGCTGTGCGAGCAGCCGCAACATCCATACGAAATGCGGCAGCGCATGGGGGATCACGGCATCGATGTACTGATCAAGGTGACCCGCGGCGCGCTCTACCACACCTTCGACGTACTCACGAAGGCCGGATTGATCGAGCTGGTCGAGACGACCAGGGAGGGCAAGCGGCCGGAGCGCACCGTATACGCGATCACCGACGCCGGACGGGAGGTCGCGCAGGAACGGGTGCGGGAACTCCTGGCGAAGCCGGCCCCGGAATACCCGAGTTACGCCGTGGCGCTCGCCTTCATGTCGCTGCTGCCCAAGGAACACGCGCTGGGCAGGCTGGAGCTGCGCTGCGTTCTGTTGGAAGCCGAATTAGCTTCCTGCACAGTGGCTTACGAGGGACTGCTGAAACGCGGCCTGCCCGCGCTGAGCGTGGTCGAGTGGCGGCACAAGCAGGCGCACCTGCGCGCGGATCTGGAGCTCACCAATGCGCTGATCGACGAAATCCGCTCCGGCGCAATGGAATGGTCGCTCCCGCAGGACGATTGGAAGTCGAACCGGTGAACCGTTTGCGTGGCAATCCGTGGGCGGTGCTGATCACCCTGTGCCTCGGCTTCTTCATGACCCTCCTGGACACCACCGTCGTCGGCGTTGCGATGCCGAATATCATTGCCTCCCTTGGCCTCAGCTACAGCGAGGTGCTCTGGGTGAGCAATGCGTACGTGCTGGTGCTCGCGGTGCTGCTGATCACCGCGGGCCGCCTCGGCGACCTGCTCGGCAAACGCAATGTGTATCTGGCGGGCGTCGCCGTGTTCACGGTGGCATCGGTGTGCTGCGCGCTGTCGCAGAACGCGGGCGAGCTGATCGCCGCGCGCGCCGTGCAGGGTCTCGGTGCGGCATTGCTGATGCCGCAAACCATGTCGATCATCGTCGCGATCTTCCCGCCCGACCGCCGCGGTACCGCGCTCGGCGTATGGGGCGCGGTGGCCGGGGTGGCGACCGTCGCCGGGCCGCCGCTCGGCGGGTTCCTGGTGAACGCGGCGGACTGGCGCTGGATCTTCACCATCAACGTGCCGCTCGGCCTGCTCGTCCTGGCGTTGGCCCCGTTGATAATTCCGGTGACCGCACGGCCGCCGCGCGCCGGGCGCTTCGATGTGCGGGGCGCGGTGCTGATCACCGTCGCGCTCGCGCTGCTCGCCTTCGCGGTGCAGGAGGGTCAGCGCTACCACTGGGGCACGGTGTGGTCGTTCGTGAGCATTCCGCTGTTGCTCGTGCTCGGGGCCGTGGTGTTCGCCGGCTTCGCGCTCAGTCAGTCGAGGCCGGGCGATCGTACGCCCATGGTGCCGATTCCCTTGCTGCGCAACCGAAATTTCGCGCTGATGAGCGTGTCGGCGATCGGCCTCTCGATCGGGCTGATGAGCATGGCCATCGGCTTCCAGCTCTACGCGCAATCGGTGCTCGGCTACTCGGCGCTGGCCGCCGGAATGATCAGCGCGCCGCTCTCGGTGGTCTCCGCGGTGGTCGGGCCGATCATGGGACGGTTGAGCGATCGGTTCAGCGGCCGCCGGATCGCCGCGGCCGGATTGGCCTTGTTCGCAGTGGGTTTGGTGATTTTCGCGCTCACCTCGCGGGTGGACAGCAGTGTCTGGGCGCTGGTGCCGGGCCTGGTGGTGATGGGCGCGGGGCTCGGCTGCGTCTTCGCGCCGCTGGCAGCCGTTGCGATGCACGATGTTCCGCCGGTCATGGCGGGTGCGGCGGCCGGTGTCATGAATGCGACGCGCCAGCTCGGCTCGGTGCTCGGCACCGCCGGATTCGGCGTGCTGCTCCAGTACGAGCTGACGAACAACCTTATGGGAGTGCGGGAATCGACCGTGTCGACGCTGCCGCCCGAGGCGCGGGCGGACTTCGTCAACGGTATCCATGGCGCGGCCGCCAACGGAATCGATTACGCCGCACTACAGACGGGCACCGCGGTACGCCTGCCACCCGATGCGACACCGGAACTGGCACAACAGATTTCGGTAGTGGCACGGCAGGTGTTCGGCGATGGTTTCGTCAGCTCGATGCACATCGCGCTGTGCCTGCCGATCGTCGCGCTGCTGGCCGCCGCAGGATGCGCGCTGCTCACCAGGGAGCGCACCCCGGCGCCCAGCGAACCCGAGCGGGAGTCGGTGCGGACCGCATGATCAAGGTCGAACATCGGTGCCCGATCTCGGTCGAATGAGCCGTTGACCAGCCATCATGGCGACTTACCTGCTTGATGCCTTGGTCGCTTGATATCATGTTCGTGTCACGCAAGTGATGCCGAGGGTGGAGACCGCCCGGCCAAGACGGTCCCCACCGGTGGGTTAGTTAGTCCGCACTCGGCGGACCACTACAGTGAGCGCCCCGGCGATCACGGCAGCAACTGCTAAGACGATGCCGTAATCGACCGGGGCCTTGCACTTTTTCCGGCGATGTTTCGCCATACCCCACCACCTCCTCTCTGGGCGCGGTGTCTGGACCAGAGTCCACCGCCCCGCGAAAGGAGGTAACGATCACATTACGACAGCCCACTGACCAGAATCGTTGGAATGACCCGTTTCGATCATGGTTGACCCCCGACCAACCGCGGGGCATGGTGGGGCGATGAGTGGGAGCGAGGTCAGAGCCGGGGTCGAGCTGACCAATCTCGACAAGCCGCTGTTCGACGGGGCCGACGCGACCAAACGCGATCTGATCAATTACCTGGAGGCAGTGGGCGATCGGCTCGTGCGGCAGTTGCGCGACCGGCCGCTGTCGGTGGTCCGAATCCGGCCGGGGCAGGAACCCTTCATGCAGAAGAACCTGCCCAAATACACCCCCGACTGGGTCGAGCGGGTGACGGTGTGGGCCGAGACCTCCAAACGCGAAGTGTCATATGCCCTTTGCAATGACGTGCGCACCCTGCTCTGGTTCGGCAACCAGCGCGCCGTCGAATACCACCCGACGCTGCAGACCACGGATTCCGCTCTGGGACAGACACATCTGATCCTCGACCTGGATCCCGCACCGGGACAACCGTTTCGCCAAGCCGTGCTCGCCGCCGAGCTGGTGCGCGAGGCACTTCGGGCCGACGGACTGGCCGGCGGCGTGAAAACCAGTGGGGCCAAAGGGGTGCACATCTTCGTCCCGCTGCGGCCCGGTATCCCGCTCGACGATGTCGCGGCCGCGACCCGCGCCGTCGCGGCCCGCGCCGAACGCATCGATCCCGCGCTGGCCACCACCGCGTTCATCCGAGAAGACCGGGCGGGCAAGGTTTTCCTGGATTCGACCCGAGCGTGGGGCGCCACTATCGTCGCCGCCTACAGCCCGCGGGTCCGGCCGGGCACGCCGGTCTCCTACCCGATCGGCTGGGCGGATCTCGGGAATATCCATCCGACCGAATTCACCATCCACTCGGCGCCGCGGGCGCTCGGCGAGCGCGATCCGTGGCAGGAACAGCTACCCGAACCGCAGGCGCTGCCGGAGGATCTCATCGCGGAGGGGCACACGATCCCGGTGGCCCGGGTACAGGCGATGCACGAGGGCAAGCGACGCGCCCGGGCGCGCAAGACCACATAGCCGGTTTCGCCCAAATGAGCCAATCTGTACTATTTCCCACGATTTTCACCATTTGGCCCACGGTGCCAACCAGCGCGAAACGCCCGCTGTCACGGCCCCTTACATGATCGCGGGAAGGTGACCGAATGTCGCCGATGCGCCAGATAGCTACTGGTGTGTCGCGCGCGCCACGCCGCGATTTCGGGGGGTGACGGCAAATCGACAGTTTCGCTGACAACGCGCATCGACTATAAATCGCATGTGCCGTTCCCACGTGTGATCACTTGTCTGTCATCCGATCTCCCCCGCCGGGAGGCGATGTGACGATCGAGCACCCCCTCGAGGACGAGGTCACCCAGCTGGCGAAACGGGTCGAACGGGCCCGAGGACGTCTGGCCTACCAATTCGATCCTGCGCTGACCGAGGCGCTCTCCGAAGACGAGCTGCGCGCGGAACGCGAACTCGCCGAACGCATTCGCGATCAGGACCGCGACCAGCGCTGGAAACAGACGCAGGCCGCGGCGGCCGCAGCCGACCGGGCCAGGCACACCACGGAAGCGATCGAAAAGGCCGACATGCGTGACCTATTGATGGCTCGAAAGGCGATCGCCGCACAGCGGCGAGAATCGAGCCCGCATGCCAAACTCGCATCTCTGTATCGGCATCGATCCTGGTCGCTACGCGCTTTGGCCGCTGTCGTCGCGGCGGGCATGCTGTGGTCGGCGGTCAACGTGCAGCACAACATCGCACCGGGCGGCCCGAGCGATCCGCTCTACTGGTTCAGCTATCTGCTCGAGGCGATGATCAGCGTCTGCCTGATCATCATCATGATCGGCACCAACAAGGTGGCCGAGTGGGGGGTTCTGGACAGTCGCAGGCAGGTCGTCACGGCCGAGGTCGCGCTGCTGGCACTCACTGTCACCCTCAATACCTACCCGTACATACGCAGCGGCGCCTGGTTCGACGCGGCGGTACACGCCGTCGCACCGGTCATGATCGGCGTCGCGCTGCTCATCCACGACGCGGCGAGTTCGCGCTACGGGTTCGCCATCGCCAGGGCCACCGATCAGGTACGGGAACTGCCCGATCCGGCCGAACAGATCCGGCGCACACTACCCGCGGTGGCGTACCGGCTGAGCCGCCCGGCGCTCGCGGCGGCATCGGTGGCCGCCGAATCCGAACCCGATGCGCTCGAGGTCGCGGCCGAGGGCGACGCGGACGATGATGCGCCGCAGACCGTCGAGATCGAGTTGGAGGCCGTCGAGGCGGCGCTCGACGAGGAGCAGCCCGCCAAGCCCAACGGGCGCGCGCCCAAGGCGCCGATGGTAGCCGAGAAGAGCCTCCCCACGGCCGTCGAGAAGCCCGCGTTGAACGGCAACGGCAAGAAGTCCGTCACCGCGGCGAACGGTAAGGCCAAGCCCGCGACGCCGACCACGGCCACGCCGACCACCGCGGCACTGCTCGCCGAAACGCCGACCACCGCGGCACTGCTCGCCGAGCACAACGGCAGCGAGAAGAACGGCACGGCGAGCACGATCGTCGGGAAGTCGGCGCCGCGTGCCACCACACCGCTCGAGCCGGAACCGCCCGCGCCGCCCGCCACGGTGAAGCGGCCCGCACTGGAGACCGAAACCCGCAGCGCGCCATCGACGGTGCGCAACGGCAAGGATTCCGTGCTGGATCCGGAACCGGACCTTTCGGTCCGGCCGACCACCAACATCTACGACACGGGCCAGTTCCGCGTCGCCGACATCCTGGAGCAGGAACTCGCCGAACTCCAGGCCGAACGCCGCCGCGCCCGCGCGAACAAACAGCGGTAAACCCTTGTGCGCCCGTCCCGGTCGGCCGCGGTCCGGCCGGGACGGTCACCACTCAGCCGTTGGTGTGCAGCGTCGGGTGAGTGCAGCAGCAGGTGCCCTCATCCCAGGAGCAGTAGAACTCCGGAGCGCCCAGCATCGCGGCGCCCTCCGGGGCCGGGCTGGTCTCCGGAAGCCGCTGCAACAGCGCGACATCCACGCTGAGCCGCAAGTTCTCGAAGTCGAGACTCATCGATTTCACCTCCTTCCATCGTGCACGTCGACGACCCGATTCGCCGAGTCGTCCGGTTCAGGACGAATTCATCTGTGCCGGTGGTCGTTTCGTGACAGGAGTCAACTGCGGACGCAGCGGGTGCATTGGGTGCCCTCTTCCGTCACGGTGCCGGTGACATCGGGCGCTCCCGGTATCGCGGCGGCATCGTTCGTCGGGCTGGTCTCCGGAAGCCGCTGCAGCAGCGCGACATCGGTTGTCAGCTCTCGGCCCTTCGATTCGAGATCCATGTAATTCACCTCCCTCCAGCGAGAAATCCGGTCACCGCATCGGCGACGACGCCGTGCGGGTCGGTAGTGAGTTCATGTGTCCCGGTGGGTAATTCGAGATATCGAACGGGTTTGCCGAGGGACCGCAGCCGGTCAACCAGCAACCGGGACTGCCCGACCGGCACCATGGCGTCCCTGGCCCCGTGCGCGATGAACAGCTCCGCATCGATCCGGTGGCAGCGCGGCAGGACATCGGCCGGTGCCGAGCGGCCGTCCAACCGATCGATCAGATCCCGGATGCCAGGCGTCGCATCGTCGTACAGCCTGCGCGCGGACAGGAACGGGGCGAGGACCGCGCAACGGTCCCACAGATTCGGTTCGTCTGCGACGGCCAGCAGCGCCAGAAACGCGCCGTAGCTCTCGCCGTACAGCCGCAGCCGCGGCAGCCCGGATGCCGAACGGGCGGCGTGTAATTCGCGGGCGATATGCAGGATGTCGGCGAGATCCGGCCCGCCCCAAGCGCCCTGGATGGCCCGAGTGTGGCGGTCACCGTAACCGGTACTGCCACGCTGATTCGGCGCGACCACCACCAGACCTGCCCCGGCGAGCCGGTGCAGCAGCGGGGTGTGCTGCAACCGCCACGCCGACAGCGGCCCGCCGTGGACGGCCAGCACGATCCGCTCGGCCCGGCGCCAGTCCGCGGCGCCGTGGACGATCGCCTCGATGGGACCCGCTGGACCGGCGAAACTCTCCACCCGCACCGGACTTTCACCGCCGGACTCGGGTAACCGGAACTCCGGATCGTCCGGCGGGGCAACGGTGATGAGCCGGGCGGGCGCGTCCGGGGTGGACCACACCGTGGTGAGCGCGTCCTCGGTCCAGCGCACCGGGGGCAGCGCGCGGCCCGGCGGCACCGGCAGCTCGGTGCTCGAATCGTCGTCGAGGCGATAGACCGACAGTGCGGACCGCACCCCGATCTGCCGTTCCAGCAACAGTTTTCGGCCGTCCGGCGCGACCGCCAGCGGACGATAGGGCTCGCCGCCCGGATTGAGCGCGGCCGGGAATCGGAGTCCACCACGGCCGACGACGGCCCAGCCGAGTTTGCGCGCCCCGGACGCGTCGGTGCCGAAAATCGCCAAACCCGTTGCGGGATCGGTGAGCAGCACGCCGTCGTGGCTGCGGTCGTGGACATCGAGCAGCGTGGTCCATGATCCGTCCCGCAGGTCGACGGCGAGCACCCGGGTCGCCCCGTTGGCCACCGCGCTCTGTTCCATGGCGAGCACCATTCCCGAGGATTCCAGCGGCAGGCCGGTGGCCAGCACGCCCGGCACTCGGGCGAGCCGCTCGGTCAAACCCGGTGGGGTGAGCTCGATTCGCCGTATCTCGGTGTGCGCACCGTCGGGAACCAGTGCGAGCCCGATCCGGTCCGGGCGCGGTGCGCGAAAGATGCGCAGGCCGTTGGGAATCGAATCGGTCAACCGGATGCGCGCGCCATCCGGTTCGTACAACCACAGCGCGGGATCGGCGGCACGACTGTCGTAGACCAGAATTCGGCCGTCGTCCATGACGAGCAGCTGCGGATGATCAACCGCGCCGAGCGCCGGACCGGGCAGCCAATCCCGGCCCACTCGCCGCCATGTTCGCAGGTCAAGGCCCGGAACACCTTCTCCGGCAAGACAAGTCGCGTGGGTCGCGGCGGGTGCGAGCCGGAATTCGAAACGCACCGGGACCGAGCCACCGGGCGGCGCGGCCATCAGGCCGCCTCGACCATCCACGGCCGCGCGCCGCCATGCCGGAGCCGGTGCAGGAAGGCGACCCAACCGGCCACGCCCGCACCGTATTCCGCGCCGAACCCGAGCATGGTGTCATCGGTGGCGACCAGCCTGCCGTCGCGCAGCGCGGCCCGCGCCGCGAGGGCGGTGGCCAAATCCTCGGCTCGGCTTCGGTTTTCCGCCGCACCCGCCGAGGCCAGATCGAGCAGGAATTCCCCGTTGCCCGCCAGACCGTGGCACACCGATGGGCCGGCCAGCCAGCGCCGATGCCACACCGCGACGGCCGCGCGTTCGGCCAGCGCAAGATAGTCGGAATCGCCACGCGCCCTGGCCAATCGGACGAGGAAGGTGCCGATGCCCGATCCGCCGCTACACCAGAATTCGCGCAGGAAAACCGTATCCGCCGGGCCGGACCGCCAGCGCACGCCCCGGTCGTCGGGCACCGCGACCGCGCTGAGCATGCGGCCGACCTCATCGGCCATCTTCACCCACTTCGGTTCGCGCAGCAGTTCGCCCGCAGCGAGCAGGAAGGCGCCGACTCCGGCCGCGCCGTGCGCGAATCCGTAATCGTTCACTCCGGCCAGCCGCGAGTCGAAGGAGGTCGGTACCGGCCACAGGATCATGCCGTCGGCCCGCTCGGCCCGCGCCGCCAGCAGTTCGGCGGTTTCATATGCGCGCCTGCGCATTCCGGTCTCACCGCTGGCCCGCCACAGCCGCAGTGCGGCCAACCCGGCACCTGCCATGCCGTGCGTGATGTCCGGATTGGGCCAGTCCACCGGCAGCTCGTCGAGCAGTTCGAGTGCGCGCGCGGCCAAGCCGGGATCGTCGAGCAATCCCGCCGCCTCGTACAGCGCCCAGGCCGTGCCCGCGCGCCCGAAATACAGTCCGGGCAACATCTTCCGGCCCGCCGCGCGGTCCTCGTCCAGCCGCTCCCCCAGCCACTGCGCGCCGACGTCCACCGCGTCGGCCAGGCGCTCGTCGCCGCGGTCCCGGGCCAGCGTCGTCAGCACCGCGAGCACACCGGCCGCACCGTGCTGCACGTTGCAGGCGTCGCTGCGTTTTCCGTACGGGGTTGCGGGCCAAAGTCTTTCCCGATCCTCCGGGGTCATCGTCGCGAGCAGATGCGCGATGCCGCCGTCCAGCAGCGCGGCGGTGTCGGGATCCGGCCGGACATCGACCGAAAGCGCCGACACCGCGACGGGCACGCCGGATACCGCGTCGAGGAATCGGCGGGCCCGCGGCAGCGTCCACCGATCCGCCGGTTCGTCGGCGAGCAGTCCGCGCAGCAAAGGCCAAAGGCGGCAGACGTTTTCGCTGGTCTCCGCCATCGCGGCGAGCCAGTCCGCCAACCTCGCCGCGGTGGCCCGCCCCGGCAGTTCGTCCGGCGCGAGCAGCGGATCGGTCCCGGTGGTGAGCAGGAAGAGCAGTGCGCCGAGTGCGTAGCAGTCCGATGCGGCGTCGACGGTTTCACCGCGCAGTTGTTCCGGGGCGCCGTAACCCGGTGTGCCGACCGCGATCGCGGCGGCGCCGTCCGCGGCGGCGAACTCCAGGTCGATCAGTGTCAGCGAATCATCGTGGCGAACAAGCAGATTCGTCGGCGACAGGTCGCGGATCACCAGTCCGTGCCGATGCACCGTCTCGATCAACGTCACCAGCCGCCGCGCCGCATCGACCAACCGCGGCCACGGCACACCGGGTTCGTCCCCGATGGCCTGTTCGGCACACCACGATCGAAGCGTCGGACCGTCCACCCGCTCCTGCACCAGGAACAGATCGCCGTCCTGCTCGAACAGCGCGACACGACGCGGGGTGATGCCGGCGCGGCCGAGCCGGTCGAGCAGTTCGGCCTCGTTGCGCAGCGCGGCACACGCGTCCGCGTCACCGCCGACATGCGCCCTGGCCTGTTTGACGATCACCTGCTCGGCGGTGAATCGGTCCATCGCATGGAAAACCCCGCCCTTGTTGGCGTGCCGCACCGCCTCCCGGACGACGAACCGATTGGCCAGCAATACGCCATCTGCCGCGATATCCGACGAAATCTGTTCCGGGAAAGGCGATTCGGCCCATTGCGGCGGCTCGAACCAGGCATCGCGCCGATCCTCGACCAGTTCGCCGCCGGGCGCGACGATGACGTACCGGTATTCGCCGTCGTTGGTCAGCGTCTGACGTCCGCGGAAGGCGCCGAAGCGGTAGTGCACCAGGCTGCCGGGCCGGTACGGCCGGTCGGACAGTATCGATGGACCGGCCAAACCCGCTGTGGCCTCGTGCAATTCGCGAGCCAGACAGCGGAACCGGTCATCGTCGTCCGGGTAGACGGTGATGAATTTCCCTGCGCCGCCTCGGGTGTAGCGTCCGCCGGTCAGCTCGCGCACCCGCTCCGGCGTGCTGGCGAATTTGAACTGGCAGCCCGCCCGCAGCAGCACGTCCAACGCCCGGTCGAGCACCTCGGCCGCCGAAGCCGGGGTGCACGACAGATGCAGTTTCCAACCCTGCTCGCGCTGCACATATCCCGGCGGCCGCAGCAGACACCAGATTTCGTCGACCCGAACGCTCCACCCCTCGAGCCAGGCCGCGGCCAGGCGCTCGCGTGCCATCCGGACCAGCGGCGAGGCATCGGCCGTGCCCCGTGCACCTTCCCCCATCGCGATACCCCTCGAAACGGCCTGTGCAGGCGACGATTTGACGCTTTCGAGGATGTCGCGGCGATAACGGCGCGGCTAGGTCCCGGTCCGCTCAGCAGACCGTGTGGAATGCCGTCACGGCTTGCGACCCACCGCGCCCAGCATGGATACCGCCTCCGGACGCGGATGCGCGTGCCACTCCTCGGGCCGCCACGCCGTCACCGAGACGATGCCGGGCGGCACCAATTCGAAGCCGCGGAAGAACCGGCTGAATTCCGGCGTGGAACGCAACTGGAACGGCACGCCGCTGCGCGCGATTGCCGCGTTGTTCTCGGCCAGATCCTCGGCGGTGAGATAGTCGCTGGTCGCGTGGGTCATCGCCAGATAGCTCCCGGACGGCAGCGCATCGCACAGCCTGCGCACCACCTCGTACGGCTCCTGGTCGTCGGTGATGAAGTGCATGATGGCCACCAGTATCAGCGCGACCGGCTGGGTCAGGTCCAGGATTCTGGCGAGATCCGGATGACCGAGGATGTACTCCGGATCGCGGACATCGGCCTCCAGGTATGCGGTGGCGCCCTCGTCCGAGCTGTTCAGCAGGGCGCGGGCGTGCACGAGCACGATCGGGTCGTTGTCGACGTAGACGATGCGGGAGTCCGGCGCGACATCCTGTGCGATCTCGTGCACATTGCCCGCCGTCGGCAGCCCGGTGCCGATGTCGAGGAACTGCCGGATACCGGCCTCGGCCAGATAGGCCACCGCCCGCCGCAGGAATTTGCGATTCTCCAGCGCCGCGAAGCGAATCGTCGGGAACGCCTCGGCCACCACGTCGGCGGATTCCCGGTCGGCGGCGAAATTGTCCTTGCCGCCGAGCCAGTAGTCATACCGGCGCGCCGGATGTGGCTTGCCGGTATCGAGCCGGTCCGCCGCCGAGTCCGGGTCCACTACGCCCTCGATTCGTTTGCATTAGTCTCATGATGTCGGCCGTGCGTTGCGATCAGGTAGCGAGCCATGATGGACCTCGAGTACAGCCCATACGATTTCGATATCCAGGACGACCCGTATCCCTACTATGCCAGGCTGCGCGAGCGGGCCCCGGTGTTCCGTAACGAGGCGGACGACTTCTGGGCGCTGTCCCGCCATGCCGATGTCCTCGCGGCGCTCCGGGATCACGACCGCTTCTCCAGCGTCAACGGCATGCGCATCGAACCGGCGTTCTGGGGGCCGCAGGCCGGGCAGTTCTTCTCCTTCATCGCGATGGATCCGCCGGAACACACCCGGATGCGCGGCCTGGTCGCCAAGGCGTTCACCCAGCGCCGGGTGCGGCAATTGGAGCCGCGGCTGCGCGAGATCGCCCGGGATCTGCTGCGGCCGCTGCTGGCCCGCGGCAGCTTCGATCTGATGACCGATTTCGCCATCCACTTCCCGACCGAGGTGATCGCCGAACTGGTCGGCGTGCCCGTCGCCGATCGCGAAATGCTCAGCGAACTCGGCATGGAGATCATGCACTCCGACGAGGAGTCCACCGATTTGCGGCCGGAGGCCGTGCAGGCGGTCGGCGCGCTGGTCGCCTACTACACCGAGCTGACGATCGAACGCGGCCGCGACCGCCGCGACGACCTGCTGTCCGACCTGCTCGACGCCGCCGACGCGGACGACCGGCTCACCCCGGCGGAGATCGTCGGCGTGTTGATCCTGTTGATCGGCGCAGGCATCGAAACCGTGATGCTGAACCTCGGCCAGGCCTGGCACGCCGCGTGGCGGCACCCGGACCAGCGGCGCCTGGCATTCGGCGGCCGGATCGCCGAGTGGATCGCCGAGACGCTGCGCTATGAACCCGCGGGGCAGACCTTATTGCGCTGCACGACCGAACCGGTCGAACTGCACGGTGTGAAGATTCCGGCGGGTGCGCGGGTGGTGCTGCTCCCCGCGTCGGCCAACCGCGACCCGGCGGTGTTCCCGGATCCGGACGTCTTCGATTTGCACCGAGACACCTCCGCGTCGCTCGCCTTCGGCAGCGGCCGCCACCACTGCCTCGGCGCGAACCTGGGCCAGTTGGAGATGCGGATAGCGCTGGAGGAGATCGTCGCCGCGGTCGCCGACTACGACATCGATCCCGACGGCGCGCGGCGCATCCACTCCACCAACAACCGCGGTTTCGCGGCATTGCCCACCACCGTCGTCCCGCGCTGAACGCCGGGCGGCGGCGGATTCGGCGAATCCACAGCCGATTCGGCCGCCACGGCCGCCCGAATTGTGCAAACTTGTTATTTCACAACAGCATTGAGGGGCACCCAAGGAGAGCCGATGGGGTGGGTAAGTACTGGGCCACCTGACGGACACCCGTAGAGGGGTGTGGCGATGTCGTCGAACAACCGCAGGCGCAGAGCGGCTGAACCGGTCTGGCCCGGGATGCTCCCGCCGCAGCGCGCCGGACAGCGGCGGGCGGGGCACCGGCCGCTGCGGCGCGGGCTGCGGCGGATCTGGCTGGTGCTCGGGCTCGCGGTGGCCGGATCCGTCGCCGCGGTGACGGTGGTGCTGGTGTACACGGCGGCCGCCACCGGTCCGCGCCAATCGGCCGTCGTCGTCGATCCGGTACTCGGCGGCGGACCCGGCTGCGAACCCGTCCGCACCGAACAACTGGTGCGCGGCAACGGAATCGGTGGCACCGACTCCGGGCCGAATGTCATCCTCGCCTTCCAGCACGCCTACTACGTCGCCCGCTCCGGCACGGTCGCCAGGCAGGCGACCACACCGGACGCGGCGGTGTCGGCCGCGGATGTCATCGATACCGGAATCGCGTCGATACCGGCGGACACCAAGCACTGCGTGCTGATCACCCCGATATCCGACGGCCGATTCGATGTGGTGGTCTCCGAGATCCGGCCCGACGCCACCGTGCACAGCTACCGCCAGTTCGTGACGGTGACGGCGCGCAACGGCGCGGTGCTGATCGCGAAAATCGAACGACCGGCCTAGATTTCACCCAACACGGCGAAAACCGAACGCCCCGAATGATTTTCAGGTCGGCTGCCGCACGGCGGCGCGAACGAACCCGTCCGCGTCGGCCAGCAGCTTGTGCGCCTCGGCCTGATCGACACCGGCCAGCTGCATGACGATGGCCGTCTTCGGATGCCCGTCGGCGGCCGTCAAAAGTGCGGCGGCGGTTGCGGAATCGACGCCGGTGGCCTCCGCGACGATGCGCCGGGCGCGGTCGACCAGCTTGACGTTGGACGGGTTCACATCGACCATCAGGTTGCCGTACACCTTGCCGGACCGCACCATCGCCGCGGTCGAGAGCATATTGCACACCATTTTCTGCGCGGTGCCCGCCTTGAGCCGCGTCGAACCCGTCAGAACCTCTGGGCCGGTATCGATTTCGATACCGACATCGGCGTGGTCGGACAGTTCGGCATGGCGGTTGCAGGAAACCGCAACGGTCGCAGCGCCGATCGAACGCGCATACCGTAAAGCGCCGATGGCATAAGGGGTTCGGCCGCTGGCGGCCAGTGCGACCACCACATCCGCCGCGGTGAGCGCCGGATTCAGCGCGATGAGATCGCGCACGGCCAGCGCCGGATCGTCCTCGACGCCCTCGACCGCCCGCGACAGCGCCACCATTCCGCCCGCGATCACCCCGACCACCTCGGCCGGATCGGTGCCGAACGTCGGCGGGCACTCCACCGCGTCGAGCACGCCGAGCCTGCCGCTGGTGCCCGCGCCGACATAGATCAGCCTGCCACCGCGACCGCGCGCCGCGACGATCGACTCGACCGCCCGCGCGATATCCGGAATAGCCTCGGCCACCGCGGCGGCCACCCCGGCGTCCTCGGCGTTCATGGCGCGCAACAGCTGTTCGACCGGCATCGAATCGAGCCCTGCCGTGCGCGGATTCACCGACTCGGTGGTTAGCTCACCGATCTCCATCGAGCCTCACTGCTCCTCCTGCGTTTCTCTACCCTTGCGCCGGTCGACCACCGCGTCGTATGTACGGCGCAGTGCGACCGCCGCCGCCGGTGTGCGTTGCAGCACACCGACATACAGCGCGTCGACGACAAGCAACTGACTCATCCGGCTCGCCATGGCCGCCGAGCGGAATCCGTCCTCGCGCCCGGCGACCAGCAGCGTATGCGCGGCCGTCCTGGCCAGCCGCGACTGCGCGCCGCCGGTCACCGCGACGGTGGTCGCGCCCGCCGCGGCCGCCCGCCGGGTGGCCTCGACGATCGCCTGCGTCTCCCCCGAATGCGAGAAGGCCACCAGCACATCGCCGTCGTGCAGCAGGCTGCCCTGCACCAGCGCGCCGTCCTCCGAGGTGCAGACGTGGCACCACATGCCGATGCGGTTCAGCTTCTGGTCCATATCCACCGCGACCAGCCCCGATGCGCCGATCCCGACCAGCAGCACCCGCCGCGCCCGGACCAGCGCGTCGACGACGGCCTCCATCGTCGCCGGATCGGCCAGGTCGGCGGTGGCCAGCATGCCCTCGGTCTCGAAGGCGGTGAGCTTCTGCATCACCTTGCCCAGCGCGTCGTCGGCGACGATATCGGTGGCGAACACCGGGGTGCCCGCATCGACGCTCGCCGCGGCCGCCAGTGCCAGCCGCAGCTGCGGATAACCCTCGTAGCCGAGCATTTTCGCCAGCCGCACCACCGCGGAGGTGCTGGCCTCGGCGCGTTCGGCGAGCTGGTTGACGGTCAGCTGCGCGGCGCCCGCCGGATCGTCGCGGATCACCCTGGCCACCCGCAGCGCGGTCGGCGTCAGGTTGGGCAGTGCCGCCAGCAGGCGGGTGCGGACATCATCTCCGTCGGCCATGGTCAGCCCACCACCGTCAGCTGTCGCGGCGCCGCGGCCGGACGCGGTGGCAGGTCGAATCCGGCCGCTCCCGGGGTGAGCGATCCGAGCACCGACGCGTGCCGCGCACCGGTGCAGGCCGGGAGCACGCCGGGCAGACCGTGCGCGGTGAGGAAGCCGAGCACCGCGAAGGCCGCGGCCTCCTTGGCGGGCGACGGCAGGCCGAGATCGTCGGAGGTGCGCAGTTCGGCGGTGGCCAACTCGCCGCGCAGCATCCGCATGAGCACCGGATTTCTGGTCCCGCCGCCTGAGGCGATCACCTCGGTGGGCGCGTGCGGTGCGAGCGAATCGGCAATTGTTCGAGCGGTCAAGGCGGTCACAGTGGCGACGATATCGTCGGCCGGTAACGCCGAGACCCGCAACACGCGCTCGAGGTAGGCACGGTTGAACAGCTCCTTGCCGGTGGTCTTGGGCGGCGGCGCGCCGAAATAGGGTTCGGCGAGCAGTGTCTTCAGCAGCGTTTCGTCCACCCGGCCGCGCCCCGCGCGCAGGCCGTCGCGGTCGAAATGCTCGGCGCCCGCGGTCGCGAGCTCCACCGCGGCATCGATGAGCGCGTTGCCCGGGCCGGTGTCGAATGCGACCGGCGGATCACCGAGCACGGTCACGTTGGCGATGCCGCCGATATTCAGCGCGGCCGCGCGGCCGGGCCGCCCGCGCAGCCACAGCACGTCGAACAGCCCGACCAGCGGTGCGCCCTGACCGCCCGCGGCGATATCGCGGGAGCGGAAATCGCTGACCACCGGCAGTCCAGTACGTTCGGCGATCCAGGCGGGCTGGCCCAGCTGCAGGGTGCCCAGTACGGCACCGTCGTGCACCCAGTGGTAAACCGTCTGTCCGTGTGAGGCGACGAGATCGGCTGTGCCGTCGAAGAATTCGTGTACCGCCGCCTCGGCGGCCGCGGTGAAGGCCTGACCGATCCAGGTGTCGAGGCGGCAGACCGCGGCCATATCCACTGCGGCGGGCGGCAGCGCGGCGATGAGTTCGGCCCGCACGCCCTCCGGGTACGGCAGGCTGAGCCCACCTACGATGCGAACCTGTAATTCGGTGTCCCGCAACGAGATATCCGCGCCTACCGCATCGATCGCATCGTGCGATGTGCCCGACATCAACCCGATCACCCGCACTAGACCACCGCCTCGACCGGTTCCGGCCGCGGCTGCGGCGCCGGGTGGAACATGCTCGTCGCACCGCCGACCGCCAGGGTGACGAGCACACCGATCGGCACCAACCACTGTGCGGCGATACCCTTTTGGACCACCTTGCCCGCGACCTCGACGTCCACCTTGATCACCCGAACCACGAACGTCATGACGATCACCGTCGCGACGAAGGCGACGATGGCGTCGAACTGGTTGGCGCGCTTGACGATTCGACCCAACAGGAAGGCGCCGAGCAGGGCGCCGTACGTGTAGCCCGCGATCGTCAGCGCCGTCAGGTAGACATTGCCGGTGGTCGAGCTGAAGCCCATCGCGAACAGCGCCATCAGCACCGCCCACACCAGCGTCATCACCCGGGCCAGGCGCAGCATGGTCCGGTCGTCCAGCGTGCGCTGCGCGAAACTCCGGATGATGTCGGCCACCGTGGAATTCGCCATCGAGTTCAGCGCCGAGGACAGCGAACCCATTGCGGCGCCGAGAATTCCGGCCACCAGCAGACCGGAGATCACCACCGGCAGGCCGTGCAGGATGAAATTCGGGTACAGGCTGTCAGAGCTGCCGAGGCCGAGATCCTTGACCGACTTGCCGCCGTTGTAGGACCACAGCAGCGCACCGACCAGTGAGAAGGCCCCGAACTGGATGGCGATGAAGATGCCGGAACCGATCATCGCCCGCTGGCTGTCGCGCAGCGATCGGGTGGCCAGAATGCGTTGCACGATCAGCTGATCCGAGCCGTGCGAGGCCATGGCGAAGATCGAGCCGCCGATGATGGCCGTCGGCATGGCGAAGGAACTGGTGAGCACGTGCGCCAGCCCGAAATCGGTGTCGAAGAGCCGGAACTTGCCGCCGTCCAACGCCTTCGCCCAACCGGACGCGCCGACGTGACCGGTGAGCACGGCGATCGCGATGAGCGCGCCGACGAGGTAGAGGCTCATCTGCAGCGCGTCGGTCCAGATGACGGCCTTGATGCCGCCGAGGTAGGTGTACACCACCGTCAGCAGGGTGAGCGCGACGATGATCACGTCGTAGCCGACGGTCAGCCCGAACTCGCTGAGCAGCAGTTTGATCGGGATGGCCGAGGCGAACAGCCGCACGCCCTCGGCGAGCAGGCGGGTGACGACGAAGGTCACCGATGCGACGCCCTGCAGATAGCGTCCGAAGCGCAACTCCAGATATTGGTAGGCGCTGACGAAGCCGCCGCGTTTGTACAGCGGGATCAGCACGATAGCCACGATGGTGCGGCCGATGATGTAACCGAGCGCCAGCTCCACATTGCCGAAGGCTTGGTCCGTGTACGCACCGCCGGGCACCGAGATGACCGTGAGCACGCTGGTCTCGGTGGCCACCACCGAGAAGCAGACGGTCCACCACGGCATCCGGCCCTCGCCGACGAAGTAGTCGCTGCTCGATTTCTGTTTACCGGACAGGCGCAGGCCGATCCACGCCACGGTCACCAGATAGACGACGATGACGGCTAGATTGAGTGCGTTCATCGCGACTCTCCCGGATGACTGGCGAACCTGGCGCAAGTAAGTGTCAATCGTCACAGATGGCCTGTCAACGATTGTCAGCCCTAATTCATAGGACTTGAATCCTATTTCATAGGGGTTGGGTATCGATCCGGGCGATCAGGGGTTCGAGCACGGTCGACCGATCGGCCGCCAGCAACGCCGCACCATCGATCGGGCCACCGGCCGGCACGCGGCGATCGACCGGGTAGGTGATCGCGGCATCCAGCGGGTCGAGCAACGGCCCACCCAGATTGATCAACCCGCCCGTTATCGCGAAGGGCACGGGGCTCGGCAACCCGGACCGCTCGATCGCCGCGCACACCGAGCGCCCCAGCGCCGCGCCCGCGGCCGACATGATCTCCGCGGCAACCTCGTCCGAAGCAGCGGCCCGCGCCACGACGGGGGCGAACCGAGCCGCAACCAGCGTCGGATTCTCTTGCTGCCCAAGAAATTTCGGCAACTCATCGGGCGCGATACCGTACAGCTCGGCAACCTCGGCCAGCAACACCGTCGCGGCGCCGCGCCCGTCGTGCGCGCGCAGCACCGCCCGCAAACCCTCCGCACCGATCCAGCCGCCGCTACCCACATCCCCCAGCAGCGGCCCCCAGCCGTCAACCCGGGTGAACCGCCCCCTCTCGTCCACCGCGGTAACCACCGCCCCCGTCCCCGCCGCCAGGACCACACCCGGCCCGCCCCGAGCGCCCCCGCGTGCGCGGTCACCGCATCCGAGGTCACCGCCACCTGGCCGACCTCCGGCAAACTCGCCAGCCCCTCGGCCAGCCGAACCGCCGCCTCCGGCGCGGCGACCGCACCCGCCGCGCCGACACCCACCGCCAACGGCAACTCCTGCGGACCGATCCCGGCCAGCACCGCCCGAATCGCCTTCTCCGCCATAGCGACACCCCCGGCGCTCGCCAGCCCCGGCGTCCCCGCCACCTCGGCGAACCCCACCTGCACCCCGTCGACCCGCACCGACCCCCGACAACTCGTCTTCCCGAGATCCACTGCGAGCACGCGACCAGCCATCCGCCGATCCTTACATCTCCGCTCTCGGGCCGCCCGGTAATCCACGGCTCCGGTTCTCGACGAATCAGTCCGCGGCACTGGTTCTCGACGAATCGGAAGGTCAAGTGGGTGGTCGCGCCACTACGACGACTGGATCGCCCGAGATAGGCGCGGGGCGCGTTGGCGAGCGGCGTTTCGCCTCCACGAAGGCGGCTGGGTGGTCACGTCAGTCGGACAATCGCTGCTCGAGCAGCTGCTACACCCGTCTGAAGAGTGCACACCCCGTACAACGAATGTTCGGTTCGAAGACGGGGTGCGACGTCTCTCTTTTACCTTTGATCCAATAGGTAAGAAGCTTCGCGCGCAGGCCATTTCATCCAGCGCGTGAAACCGCACCCCGCATCCCAACGCACCACGTCCCTACCTCGGGCGATCCAGTCGTCGTAGCGGCGCACCGCCCAACCAACGCACCGACTCGTCCGAACCCGCCCATGGATCACACACCCGTACAACAGCCCATTGCATGCGCGAGAAGCTGAAAGCTATGCGGGAACAACGTCGTCCGGCGTGCGAAACCGCAACCCCACATTCCAACGCACCCACGTCCCCATCTCGGGCAATCCAGTCGTCGTAGTGGCGCGACCACCCAAACAACGCACTGATTCGTCCGAACCCACCCCCAACCGCGAGCAGACCTCACTGCGGAGTAGCGGTGGAAGGTTCGTCCGCAGCCTGAACAACCTCCGCCGCATCTCGAACGGATTCGTCTGCGGCGCGGACATCTACGGCCTCCGGAACAGCTTCCGCCGCGTCCTGGACCTGCACCGGAATCGCAAGCGCGTCAGCGGGTTCCACACCACTGCGCCGCGAAGGCTCAGGTACCAGCGCCCACACCAGTGCCGCGACGGCCAACAGACCGCCGGTGACCGCGAGTCCGAGCCCGTACGAAACCTGTTGCGCCAGTGCGCCTACCGCGATGGGGCCGAGGACGGTGCCGAGGTCCATCGACATCTGGAATCCGGCGAGCACCGGGCCGCCGCGGCCGCGTGGACCGATGATGTCGGCGAGGGCGGCCTGCTGGGTGGGGGTGAACATGCCCGAGCCGACGCCCGCGACGAACGAGGTCGCCAGCAGCCAGGGCAGGTTCGGCGCGATGCCGAGTCCGGCGGTGCCGATCGCGCAGATGATCGAGCCGATCACCAGGAAAGGTTTGCGGCCGAAGCGATCCGAGAGCCGTCCCGCCGAAAACAGCACCGCGACATTGCCCGCCGCGAATACGGTCAGCGTGACGCCCGCCATGCCGGCGGACTGGTGCAGCACCTCGACGACGAGCAGCGGCACCAGCGCCATCCGAACGCCGAAAACCGCTGCGCCGTTGGCGAAATTCGACAGCAGCACCGCGCGATATTCCGGTAGCGCCAACCCCTCGCGGAAGGTCATCATCCGCACCTCGCCGACCGGTTCGGGTGCGGCGAGCGTCGAATTACGCAGGCTCACATAGACAACCGCGGCCGCGATCAGCAGCGCGACCGCGTAGATCACGAACGGCGCGCGCAGCCCGAGCCCGGCCAGCGCACCGCCGACCAGCGGCCCGCTCACCGATCCGATCAGAAAACTCGACGACCACAGCCCGGACACCCGGCCCCGCTCAAGCGGCGGCGACAGCCGAATCACCAGTGCCAGCGAGGAAACCGTGAACATGGTGGATCCGATTCCGCCCGCGGATCGCAAAACCATGAGCTGCCAATAACTTTGGGCCAGCGCGCTGGCCCCGGTAGACACCGCGACGATCAACAGTCCGCCGAGATAGACCCACCGCTCACCCAGCCGCTGCACCAGCCGCCCGCTCAACGGCGCGAACAGCAAACGCATCAGCGCGAACGCGGAGACGATCGCCGAGGCCGCGGCCACCCCGACGCCGAAGCTGCGCGCGTACTGCGGCAGCACCGGCGACACCAACCCGAAGCCGATGGCGACGATGAAGGCGGACCCGACCAGCACCCAGATCTCGGCGGGCAGGGTCCTGGAGTTACTGCTGCGCACCGGTAAGCGCCTGCCCCACCATTTCCTCCGCGGCCGCCTGCACCTGGGCCAGGTGGTCGGCGCCGTGGAACGATTCCGCGTAGATCTTGTACTTGTCCTCGGTGCCGGACGGGCGCGCGGCGAACCACGCGTTCTCGGTGGTGACCTTCAGCCCGCCGAGCGGCGCGCCGTTACCGCGCGCCCGGGTGAATACGGCGGTGACGGGTTCCCCGGCGATCTCCTTCGTACCGATCATGTCCGGAGTCAACTTCGCGAGCAGCTCTTTCTGTTCCGCGCTGGCCGGCGCGTCGACGCGCGCGTATGCCGGGCTGCCGTATCGGCGCTCGAGTTCGACGTAGCGCGCCGACGGGCTCTGCCCGGTGACGGCCGCGATCTCGGCGGCGAGCAGCGCCAACAGGATTCCGTCCTTGTCGGTGGTCCAGACGGTGCCGTCCATCCGCAGGAACGATGCGCCCGCGCTCTCCTCACCGCCGAATGCCAAACTGCCGCTGAACAATCCGGGCACGAACCATTTGAAGCCCACCGGCACCTCGTGCACATCGCGGCCGAGCACGCCGACCACCCTGTCGATCATCGATGAGGTGACCACCGTCTTGCCGATCTTGGTCAGCGCATCCCAGCCCATCCGGTTCGCGACCAGGTATTCGATGGCGACGGCGAGGAAGTGGTTCGGGTTCATCAGCCCGCCGTCGGGCGTGACGATGCCGTGCCGGTCGGCGTCGGCGTCGTTACCGGTGGAGATGTCGTAGTCGTCCTTGATCGCCACCAGCGAGGCCATGGCGTAGCGGGAGGACGGATCCATCCGGATCTTGCCGTCGCTGTCCAGCGTCATGAATCGCCATGTCGGGTCGACGAACGGGTTGACGACCTCGAGTTCCAGGTCGTAGCGCTGCCCGATCTCCTCCCAGTAGTCGACGCTGGCCCCGCCCATCGGATCCGCGCCGAGCCGGATGCCCGCGCCGCGAATCGCGTCCAGATTCAACACATTCGGCAGGTCGGCGATGTAGTGGTCGAGGTAGTCGTAGCGTTCCACCTTGTGCGCCAGCGCATGCTGCAGCGTGGTGCGCTTGACCCCGTCGAGTCCGTTGCGCAGCAACTCGTTCGCGCGCGCGGCGATGACGTCGGTGGCGACGGTGTCGGCCGGGCCGCCGTGCGGCGGGTTGTATTTGAAGCCGCCGTCGCGCGGCGGATTGTGCGACGGGGTGACCACGATGCCGTCGGCCTGGTGTCGCGTGCCGCCCCGATTGTGGCGCAGCACCGCATGACTCAGCGCGGGTGTCGGGGTGTAGCGGTCGCGCGCGTCGACGATCGCGGTGACGTCGTTGGCCGCGAGCACCTCGAGCGCGGTGGTCCACGCCGGTTCGGACAGTGCGTGGGTATCCCGCGCCAGATACACCGGGCCGTCGATGCCGCGGGTGGCGCGGTATTCGACGATCGCCTGGGTGATGGCCAGGATGTGCGCCTCGTTGAACGCGGTGTCCAGGCTGGACCCGCGATGCCCCGAGGTGCCGAACGCCACCAGCTGCGCCGGATCCGCCGGATCCGGAATGCGGCTGTAGTAGGCCGTCACCAGACCTGCGATATCCGCGAGGTCGGTGGGGCGCGCGGGACGCCCGGCTCGATCATGGGCCATGCTCGGGTCTCCCTTCCGTGTCGGCTGCGCCCGGCTCGTCATCAGGATCATGTCCACACCCATTCGGCGGCGTACACCGCGGTGCGGACGGAGTTGTTCGCACTCGCGCCCGGCAGCGCCGAACCGACTATGTTATCGGCGAACGTGCCGGGCGGCAGCAAAGATTCGAAACCCTCGCTCATCGCACCGTCCCCTGCCAGATCTCGACCGGGGACAGCGCGACGTTCACGCTGGTGAACAGTTCGGCGTTATCGGCGACGAAGGCGCGTAGCCGCGGCGCCTCGTCCACGATCGTGACCACCGCGGGTAGATGGTCGGCCAGGTCGAGGATCCGGCTGGTGTGGATGCGCGAGGACGCGCCGTACCCCTCGATGCCGCGCCATACGCTGGCGCCGGCCAGCCCGGCGTCTCTGGCCCGCCGCACTATCTCGTGGTAGAGGGAGCCGTGCCGCCACTTGTCGTCTTCGTCCAGCAGTACGGTCAATCGAGCCGCCGACTGCCAGCCACCGACCGGTGTCTCGTTCATCGCCTGCCCCCTTCCGTCGTGCCGTCGTGTCGTTCAGGTTCAGCTACCGCGCCATGCTGATTCCGCGCACCGCCCCCGAGGTGAGCCGACACCTTGCTCGCGGTGCCGATTGGAAAAGTCTACGAACCCGTACGGCCGGATCCGGCACCGCCGGGACCGCAATGGTATCGGGACACCAATTGGTCTGTTCCGGGTGGGAGCGCGACAATTGATCACGAACAGCGTCGTTCGTTGACATGCCGACGGGTTCCACGTACGAATGCCCTGAAGGTTTCCGCCGAAGTGCCATCAACTCCGACCCCTATTCCGGGAGTGACGATGGCCGCAGGACGAGCTCGACACCTCCTATACCGGGCGGCGCCACGCAGGCCCGGGCACAGGCATTTCCGCAAGCTGCTACTGGTGACGCTGTCCGCGACGGTCGCGGCGCTGGCATACGCGCCGCCCGCGTCGGCGACGCCGATCTACCCGATTCCGGACCCGGACGGCTTCTATTGGGCCCCACCGGATATCGGCAATTTCCAACCGGGCGATGTCATCCGCAGCAGGCCGATGCCGACCGGCGCCTACCCGGGAGCGACCGCCTGGCAACTGCTCTATCGCTCCACCAATTCCTATAACCAGCCCATCGCGGCGGTGACCACCGTGCTGATCCCCGCGGGCGGCGGGCTCAACCGGCCGCTGGTGTCGTATCAGCCGTTCGTCAACTCCCTCGGCATGCAGTGCGCCCCGTCGCACAGCCTGTTCAACGGCACCATGCAGGAGGGCCCCGCACTGAATCTGCTGCTGGCCCGCGGCTGGGCCATCGCCATCCCCGACCACCTCGGGCCGACGAGCGCATACGGTGCGGCCCGGCTCGGCGGCCGCCTGACCTTGGACGGCATTCGAGCCGTAAAACGTTTCCCCCCAGCCGATCTCGCGGGTAGTCCGGTCGGCATGGCCGGATACTCCGGCGGCGGCATGGCCACCGGCTTCGCGGCGGCACTCGCCCCCGAATACGCGCCGGAACTGCCGATCGTCGGTGTGGCGCAGGGCGGTGTCCCGGTGAATATCGGCAAGCTCGCCCTCGATGTCGGGTTGCAGCCGAGCCCGCTGTTCGGCCTCGGATTCGCGGCCGCCGTCGGCCTGGAGCGTGAATACCCGAACGAGCTGCCGATGGAACGCATACTGAAACCCGCGGGCTGGGCGCTGCGCGACCAGGTGGCGAACGCGTGCACCCAGGAGATCATCAACGCGGGCGCGAACAAGGGCTTCGCCGACGTCTTCTTCGGCCGGATGGAGGATGCCGACCCGACCACCATCCGCATCATCCACGAGAACAGCCTCGAGACCTTTCCCGGCGTGCCGCGCGCCCCGCTCTACGAATGGCACGGCACCAACGATCAGGTCAACCCGTGGCTGGCCAGGGATGTGATGGGCCGCTACTGCGCGGCGGGCACCCCGGTACTGCTGGACATGATTCCGGGCGCCGATCACGGCACCGCCATATTCGCCGGTGCGCCAAGGGCTTTCAGCTATCTCTCGGATCGGTTCGCCGGACTTCCCGCGCCGAGCAACTGCTGAAAGCACCGCGCCCGCGACACTCCGATGTGTCGCGGGCGCTGTCGCTATTCAGTTGAAAGATGTTGCGGCACAAGGTCAATTCAGTGCGCGAGCACCGGTTCGCCCTCCGACGGCGCAGGCACCGTATTGGGCATCAGCACCGCCATGATCACCGCACCGGCCACGAAAATCCCGGTGGCCCACCAGAAGCTGGTGGTGTAGCTCTCGATCATCGACTGTGCGACGGTCAGCTTGTCCGGCACCTTCCCCGCCAGGTAGTCGCTCGCCGCGGAGGCCGCGATGGTGCTGAGCAGCGCGGTGCCGATCGAACCACCCACCTGCTGGCTGGTGTTGATCGTCGCCGACGCGACACCGGCGTCCTCGTGGTGCACCCCGGCGGTCGCGCCCTGGAACGCGGTGGACATCGCGCCACCGAGACCGAGGCCGAGCAGGATCAGCGCGGGCAGCACGTGCGAGGCGTATCCGGTGGTCAGACCGATCCGGGTCAGCCAGGCCATACCCGCCGCCGCGACAAGGAATCCGACGCTGGTGACGATCTTCGGCCCCACCTTCGGCAGCAGCAGCGAGGGCACGGTGGTCGAGGAGGCGACCATCGCGGCGACCATCGGCAGGAAGGCGACACCGGTCTTGATCGGCGAGTAACCCATGGTCAGCTGCATGTAGTAGGTGAGGAACAGGAAGATCGCGAACATTCCGATGCCCATGACGAATACGGTCAGGAACGACGCGCCCCTGGTGCGGTCCAGCACCACGCGCAGCGGCAGCAGCGGATGCGCCACCCTGGCCTCGATCGCGACGAACGCACCGAGCAGCACGACACCGCCGATCAGGAAGCCGAGCGTGCCCGCATCGGTCCAGCCGTGCGATTCGGCGCGGGAGAAGCCGTAGACGATGCCGAACAGCGCCGCGGTCACCACGACGGTGCCGGGGAGGTCGAGCTTCGGCCGATCGGTGGTCACATGCTTGGCCAGCAGCAGCACCGCGCCGACCAGCGCGACCGCCGCGAACACCAGGTTGACGAACATCACCCAGCGCCAGTTGGCCCATTCGGTGAGCGCACCGCCGAGCAGCAGGCCGATCGCGCCGCCCGCACCGGCGACCGCACCGAAGATGCCGAATGCCTTGGCTCGCTCGGACGGTTCGGTGAAGGTGACCGTGAGCAGGGACAGCGCCGCGGGTGCGAGCAGTGCGCCGAAGACGCCCTGCGCGACGCGGGCCGCGACCAGCATGTCGAATCCGGTGGCCGCGCCACCGACCGCGGAGGCGGCCGCGAATCCGATCAAACCGACGATGAACGTGGTGCGGCGGCCGAACAGGTCACTCAGGCGTCCGCCGAGCAGCAGCAGGCTGCCGAAGGCGAGCGCGTATCCGGTGACCACCCATTGCCGGTCGCCATCGCTGAACCCGAGATCCCGCTGCGCTGCGGGGAGTGCGATGTTCACGACGGTCGCGTCGAGCACGACCATGAGCTGGGCGACGCCGAGAACGGCGAGCACCCACCAGCGCATTGCGTGGGAGCCGCGACGACCCGCCGCGGATTTCTCGGGGGCGGTTGCCCCACGGTCGATCGTGGTAGTCATATGTCCCCTTTGTCTCGAGTATTGATCCGGAGAAGCAATCTCCGCTTTCCCCGAATGAAAGCTATCACGATAACGGAGGATCTGCCTCCACTTAATCCCGATCGTTGCTAGCATGACGGTGTGAATCACGCCACGGCCGTATCTCCGCCCCGCCGCCTGCGCGCCGATGCCGCTCGCAACCAGCAGCGCATCATCGCCGCGGCGCGGCAACTGTTCGCCGATCACGGACTCGAGATCACCCTCGACGATGTGGCCGAGCGCGCCGGCGTCGGCGTCGGCACGGTGTACCGGCGCTTCGCGAACAAGAAGGAGCTCATCACCGAGGTCTTCGAGCAGAATCTGCTGGAGTTCGCCGACGCCGCCGATGTCGCGCGTCAGTATCCGGACCCGTGGCTCGGCATCGTCGAATTCTTCGAGTACGCGAGCAAACACCTCGCGAACAACCGCGGCTTCAGCGCGGTGATGCTGGAGCTCAAAGAGGATATGGACCGGTTTTCCAAAATCCTGGACGACCGGATCAAGCCGTCCATTCGCGGCCTGGTCGAGCGGGCCCAGGAGGCGGGCGTGCTTGCGCCCGGCGTCGACGCGTCGGATTTCTTCGCGCTGATCCACATGATCGACGGCATCGCCGAATTCGCCGCGCCCGCCAATACCGAGGTCTGGCGGCGGTATATGGCGATCGCGCTGAACGGCCTCCGGGCCGATTCGGTGCCGCGCAGGCCGTTGTCCGTGCCACCGATGACGGAGGAGGAGATCGAGCACGCGAAGGCGGCCTCCTGCACCGGCCGTCGCCGGTGACCCGCCCGGCGAATATCGACATTTCATTTCATTTCGCGCATTGAGTAGCGGTGGTCACACCACTGACCTACAGTTGGACACATGACCAACTCGTGGGTGAATTGGGCGGGCGATCAGCGCTGTGCCCCGGCGGCCATCGTGTCCCCGCGCGATACCGACGAGCTCGCCGAAATCATCGGCGCCGCCGCCACCCGCGGACAGACCGTCCGGGTGGCGGGTGCGGGCCACTCGTTCAGCGACACCGTCCTCACCGACGGCGTCCTGCTCGATCTCGGCAAACTGGATCGCATACTCGACATAGACCACGCCACGGGCCGGGTCAGGGTTCAGGCGGGCAGCACGCTCAACGCGGCGAGCAATGCGCTGCACTCGCACGGGCTCGCCTTCCCGAATCTCGGCGACATCGACGTGCAGACCATCGCGGGCGCCACCGCGACCGCAACCCACGGAACCGGCGCCACCCTGCAAAACCTTTCCGCCGCAATGCATTCCATCGAGCTGATGCTCGCCGACGGCAGCCGAGTGGAGTTGAACGCCGAAACCGACCCCGACGGCTGGCGCGCGGCGCGGGTCAGCCTCGGCGCGCTCGGCATCGTCACCGAGGTGACGCTGCAACTGGTGCCGTCCTTTGTCCTGGAGGGCGTGGAACGCCCCATGCCGGTCGATGAACTGCTCACCGAGCTGGACACACATGTCGACGGCAACGAGCACTTCGAGTTCTACATGTTTGCGCACAGCCCACTGGCGATGACCAAGCGCAACAACCGGGTCGCGCTGCCGGAGCAGCCGCGCGGCAAGGCGGTGGACTGGTTCGCCGACATCCTCATGTCCAACTACACCTTCGACGCGCTGTGCCGGCTCGGCAGACGGGCCCCGCGCACCATCCCGTGGATCCACCGTGGCGCCGCGTACGCGGGCAGCTACCGCAGGCAGGTGGACCGCTCGTATCGAGTCTTCGCCTCCCCCAGGCTGATTCGGTTCACCGAGATGGAATACGCGATCCCCCGTTCGCATTCCGTCGATGCCATCCGCGAAATCAAGGAACTGGCGCGGAAATTCGATACGCCGATGCCCATCGAGGTGCGCTGGGTCGCACCCGACGACGCGTTCCTCTCCCCCGCGACCGGGCGGGAGACCTGCTATATCGCCGTACACCAGTACCGCGGCATGGACTACGAACCGTATTTCCGTGCCTGCGAAGCGGTTTTCGACAAATATGATGGACGCCCGCACTGGGGCAAGCGCCACTTCCAGACCTGGGAGACACTGCGCGACCGCTACCCGGACTGGGAGCGATTCGCCGAGGCGCGGCGGCGATTCGACCCCAAGGGCCGCTTCGCCAACGCCTACGTCGACCGGGTGCTCGGCTCGGTCTGACGAATTCGGTTCAGGCCGAAAGGATTTCCGACACCAGCCGCGGCACGGCGGTGCCGATCGGCTCGCGGACCAGCTCGCTCGCGATGCCGTCGTACGGCGTCGGCTCGGCGTTCACGATGATCAGATCCGCACCGGCGTCCACCGCGACCGCGCACATCGACGCGGCCGGCTCCACCTGCAGTGAACTGCCGATGGCCAGGAAGATTTCGCAGGTCTGCGCGGCGAGCGCGGCCTTGGTGACGGTGCGCGCGTCCATCTGCTGGCCGAACATGATCGTCGCGGCCTTCAATATTCCGCCGCATTCGGGACAGGGCGGATCCGGTTCCCCGTCCGCCACCCGGCCCAGCGCCGCCTCCATCGATGTCCGATAGTCGCAGCCGACGCAGACCACCTCGAACATATTGCCGTGTATCTCGATCACCCGCTCCGGCGTCGATCCGGCGCGCTGGTGCAGCCGGTCGACGTTCTGGGTGATGATGGTGACCGCCCGCCCGCCCCGCTCCAACTCCACCAGCGCCCGGTGCGCGGCATTGGGCCTGGCCTGCCAGGCCGGGTTGTCGCGGCGGGCCAGCCAGGAGCGGCTGCGCAGGTCCGGATCGGCGATGTAGTTGTCGTAGGTCGAAAGCAGTTCGGCGATCGGATCTTTCGTCCACACGCCGCGCGGCCCACGGAAGTCGGGAATGCCGGAATCGGTGGAGATGCCCGCGCCGGTGAGGACTCCGATCCGGCCGGTGCGGCGGCGCCAGTCGGTGGTCATATCGATCAAGGTTAAGCGAATGCCGGGACCGCGCCCGAGCGGGCTCATCCGGGCGGTGTCCGGGGGCTCCGCGAGCGGTCAAGCGCCACAACGGCTTTCGAAAGTATCCGCAGGTCACCCGCGGCAACGTAACGCAGGCGCGATGGTGACGATGTGCACGTCGAGCCCATCCTGACGGTTCCGGGATACGTATTCCCTTACGCTACGACAGCGTTTCGGCGGGAACCCGGGAACCGTCCATCCAGCGAAAGGCGATGCATGACCCACACACCGAGCGTGCTGTTCGTCTGCGTGCAGAACGCGGCGCGATCGCAGATGGCCGCCGGATTCCTGACCGCGCTGGCCGGCGATCGCATCGAAGTGCGTTCGGCGGGCAGCGAACCGGCGGCGGCCGTCGATCCGTCCGCGGTGGCCGCGATGGCCGAGCTCGGCATCGATATCTCCGAGCGGCGCCCGACTCCGTTGACGGACGAGGCGGTCGGTATTTCCGATGTGGTCGTCACCATGGGCTGTGGTGAGGCGTGTCCGTTCTTCCCCGGCATCAGCTACCGCAACTGGGATCTGCCCGATCCGGCCGGGCACGGACTGGACGGCATCCGGCCGATCCGCGATCGCATCCGGATCCTGGTGGAGAACCTCATCGCGGAATTGGTACCGGTGTCCAGGCATTGACCCGGGCGTCCGATTTCTTCAAGACCGCCCCGGCCCGAGCGCCATACGCTGCGGATATGACTCCACAACTCAGCTTCATCGGCATCGTCGTCAACGATATGACCGCCGCGCTGGCGTTCTATCGCCGGCTCGGACTGACCTTCCCCGCGGGCTCCGAAACCGAACCGCATGTGGAAGCCGAGTTGGGCGGCGGCCTGCGACTGTGCCTCGACACCGAGGACACCGTCCGCTCGTTCCACCCCGAATGGCAGCCGCCCGCCTCGCCGGGCCGCATCGGTTTCGCCTTCCTGTGCGCGAGCCCGGCCGAGGTCGATCGCGTGTACGACGAGCTCACCGCCGCCGGGTACCACGGACAGCTGAAGCCGTGGGACGCGTTCTGGGGCCAGCGGTACGCCACGGTCCACGATCCGGACGGCAACAGCGTCGACCTGTGTGCGGCCCTCGATTCCTGAGCCCGCCCCATCGAATCGCTACGCGATGCTGGGCCCGGTCGTGCTGGCCGTCAGCGAGATAGCAACTCCCGCAACGGCATTCCGGTCAGTTCGCGCACGTCGCGGGACAGGTGCGCCTGGTCGGCGAAGCCGGTGACGACAGCCGTCTCGGCCAGCGGCGCGCCGCCGCGCGCCGCCCTCAGCGCCCGCTGTAGCCGCAGCACCCTGGCCAGTGTTTTCGGCCCGTAGCCGAATGCGGCCAGCGAACGGCGGTGCAGCAGCCGAGGGCCGAGGCCGACCGCCTCGGCGGTGGCGGCGATCGTCCAGCCCGAGTCCAGAGCCGTCACGATGCGGCGCAGCCGGGGATCGGGCGGATCGACCGCGGCGGCCCTGGCCAGCGCGATGGATTCCAGCGCGGCGCCGCGATCTTCGGCCGCGTCCACCTGCTCGGTGAGCCTGCGGGCCGTCGCGGTGGGCCACAGCTCGTCCAGATCGACGCGGCGGTCCCGCAATTCGTGCGCGGGCACGCCGAGCAGGCCGGGCGCGGTGCCCGGATAGAAGCGGATACCGGCCAGGCTCGCGCCGGGACGGATGGCCGGGTACTGGGCCGCGGTGTCCGGACCCGCGATGAACAAACGCCCGTCGGACCAGATGAGATCGATGCAGCCATCGGGCAGGACGGGATGCGACGCGTCGCGCACGGCGACGGTGCGGGTCCAGAGGACGGCACCGGCCATGCGCGACGGCCGTTCGCGATAGCCTGCCGTCTCGTCCGCCATACCTTCGACGCTATAAGCACCCACCGACAGCGGGCAGCCGAATTCTCGTCACACCGCGATGTCTCAAAAATATCGTCTCAATAATGCGTTTTATTTGAGATATCGGTAGAGCGTCGCCCGCGACACCCCGAGTTCCCGCGCGATTTCCGGAACACTGCGGCCCTCGTCGACGCTCATCCGCCGGGCCACCGCGACGAGTTCGGGGGTGAGCGCGGCGGGGCGGCCGCGCTGTCCCGAAACCCGCTGCGGTCCATCGCCGTACAGGAGTTCGATACCGGCGAGGACCTCCGCGCGCAGCTCGTCGAGCGGCGCCTCCGCGTAGAGCACGACCGGATCGCCCAGGCTCGCGATGATCTGCGAGGCGCGCACCCGTTCCGCGAAGGTCGGATGCGGTCCGGCCGCCAGCTCGTTGGCCCGCACCATGGCCGTCCGCAATCGCTCGAAAATACTGCCGGGACCGGCCATCGCAAGATCGCTGAGGCTCAGCCGCAGCAGATAGCGGTGGGCGAGGTAGACATCGAGCAGACCCTCGACCACCATCCGCCGCGCCACGGCGGGCTCGGCCCGTCCGGCGGTGGCGACGGTCCGCTCCATCGCGACGAGTAGCGGCTCGGCCAAGCCGGCGAGAATGTCGTACTTGCTCGGATAGTGGTACAGCACACCGGCTTTGGTGATGCCGAGCTGTTCGGCGATGGCGCGAACCGAGGTGCGGTGGTAGCCGTGCGCGCCGAACAGATCGAGCGCGACCGCCAGAATGCGCTCGCGCATGCCCGCATGATTCTCGTCGTCCATCTCCCGATCGTAGCCGTTGACTGACCGATGGTCAGCGTCATACCGTAATGACTGACCATCGGTCAGTCGATCCGGGAGCACAGCATGTCAAGCAACCGCAACGTCCTCATTTCCGGCGCCAGTATCGCCGGGCCCGCCCTCGCCTACTGGCTCAATCGCAACGGGTTCCGCACGACGATCGTCGAGCTCGCCCCTGCCCTGCGTCCGGGCGGCAACGGCGTCGACCTGCGCGGCGACGCCGTGCGCCTGGTCGCGCAGACGGGCATCCTGCCCGAGCTGCGCGAGCTCGCCACCGATATCCGGGCACTCACCTTCGTCGACGAGCGGGGCGCGCAGGTGGCGACCATGCCCAACAGCGCGTTCAACACCGCCGACGATATCGAGATCATGCGGGGTGATCTGGCCCGCAAGCTTCACGAAATCACCTCGGACGAAACGGAATACCGCTTCGGCACGACCATCGAGGCGCTCACCCAGCGGCCGGACGGGGTGGCGGTCACCTTCGCCGACGGCACCACCGAGATATTCGATCTGGTCATCGGCGCGGACGGATTGCATTCGCGGGTAAGGAATCTCGCGATCATTCCCGAGGCGCGGGCGGTACACCACCTCGGCCTGTATTTCGCTACGGCACAGGTGGATTCGTCCTTCGGTGCGCCGGGTACGGTGACGCTCTACAACATTCCCGGCAAGGTCGCCGGTGTCTATCGCTCGGCCGCGCACGACACCGCGGGCGCCTTCTTCATGTTGCGCGAGCCGCACGTGCTCGAATTCGATCACCGCGACCGCGATGCACAGAAGGCGTTGCTGCGCAAGTACTTCGACATTCCGGGTTGGCGGGTGCGCGAACTGCTCGCGCAGGCCACCGCCGACGAATCGTTCTATTTCGATGCGGCCGACCAGATCCGGATCCCGCACTGGTCCAGCGGGCGGGTGGCGCTCGTGGGCGACGCGGGCTACTGCGCGACCCTGCTGTCCGGCGCGGGCGCATCGCTGGCGCTGACGGGTGCGCACCTGCTCGCCACCGAACTCGCGGCGGCCGCGGGCGACCACCGCCGCGCCTTCGACCGCTACGAGGCCACCCTGCGTCCGACGGTCGCCAAACACCAGCGGGCGACCAAGCTGAGCAGCGCCCTACTGATTCCGGCAGGGCCGTCGCAGCTCTGGTTGCGCAACCGGCTGGCCCGGATCCTGACCTTCGAGCCGGTGGCCGCCAAGGTGTTCCGGCAGCAGTTCGAGCGCGCCGCGTAGGAACGGCCGGCCACCGGTCGTGCCGCCGATCCCGCGCGGCGGCGGCATGCGGGTGACCGCCGGACACCGGTCTCGCGGCGCGGAGCACCCGCCCGCTCAGTGTGGTAGCAAACCTCGGGGAATCACCCTGATATACGGATTCTGATTATCCGCCGGGATCTTCGAATTCGGATCCTTGCAACCCACCGTCAGCTCGGTGTTGGGTGGCGCCGAAAACGTCCACAGGGTCATCCAATCGTGCCCGTAGATCTGCTGCGTCTTTTTTACGTCCGAGGAACGCAGATCCTCGTTGCGGCCCGCGCCGTCCAGCACCGAACAGCGCAAACCCGATGCCGCGGCGCCCCAAGCCGCGGGCACCTTGATATCGAGAACCGCATCGGCGGGCACCACCACCGTCTTGGTTTCGCCGATCGGGATGCGCACCCCACCACTCGGATCGTCGGTTTCGCTCGTCGGCGCGGCGGACGATTCGGAATTACTCGACGCCGCGGCCGGCGAACTCGATTCCGCATTCGAGGATTTATCGTCCGCACAGCCGGTTACGGCAAGCGAGATCAGTGCCACAACCGTCATCCAGATCAGTTTCACGAGGTCCGCCTCTCGGCTCGGCGATCGAATGGAACAGAGCAGGTGTCGCGGTGCCGCACAGTACCTCAGTCAGAAATTCGGCAATTAAGTGGCAAATAAACGGAATCCGGACATCCGGCGATCTGGACGCCGTCACACCGCGTCAACCCGCGCTTGAACGCTCAACGTGACGGCGCCGCCAATTCCGACGCAACATTCGAATTCGCCGCCGTGAATTCCCCGTCGCGCACACGGGACGGCGTTAGGCTTCGCACCGTCCCGTACCGGATGGAAGGCATCCGCCATGGCCCTCGAATCGCTGATGGTGCCGCTCGGCACCCCGCTGCCCGAATTCTCGCTGCCCGATCTCGATGGCGCGCTACACACCGGCGCCGATTACGCGGACGGGCCCGGATTGCTGGTCGCATTCGTCTGCAACCACTGTCCGTACGTAAAACATATCGAGGCGGCGTTCGGCGAACTAGCGGGCGCCATGGAGGCGATGCCGGTGGTGGCGATCTGCACCAACGATGCCGCCGCCTACCCCGACGACGCGCCGCTGCAGCTGCGCGATCAGGCGATCCGCGCCGGTTGGACCTTCCCCTATTTGATCGATGAGACCCAGGACGTCGGCCGCGCGTTCCATGCGGCGTGCACCCCCGATTTCTTCCTCTACGACGCGAACCTCGAACTCGCCTACCGCGGCGCCTTCGACGAATCCACCCCGGGCAACGGCAAGCCGGTGACCGGCGCCGATTTGCACGCGGCCGTCGAGGCGGTGCTGGCCGGTAAGCCGGTACCGGAACCGCACCGGCCCAGCATGGGCTGTTCGATCAAGTGGCGCTGAGCTTTTCGGTCCATTCGGCGACCTCCCGCGTCGCGGCGACGGTGACCGGATCCGCCGGACCGTAGGTGCGGTCCCAGATCTCGGGCAGCCGCGCGCCGACTTCCAGTGCGGCGGAATAGTTTCCGTTCGCGGCATACAGGCGGGCGAGCGCGAGCTTCGTGGCGATCGTCGAGGGATGTTCGGTGCCGGAGACCTCATCGCGCACCGCGATCACCCGCCGGTACAACTCGATGGCCGAGGCGGCGTCACCGCAGGCCGCGGTCCACAGCGCCAGATTGTGCATGGCCCAGAGCGTGGTGTTGTGTGTCCGGCCGAGCCGAGTGCGGCACCGCGGCACCAGTCGCGTCATCATCCGCCGCGCACGGCGCGGATCGCCCGTTTCACCGATCCAGCGGGCATAGTGGTCGCGGGCATTCAGCACCTCGGGATGGCTGCGGCCGAATATTCGCTCCATAGCCGGCAATACGGCGGCGTAATGTTCGCGCGCACCGGCGCTGTCACCGGTCTGACCGGTCCAGAAACCCAAACTCATTCGGGCGCGCAGGACTTCGCGTATGTCACCGGCCCGCTCCAGCCGCGGCAACAGCTCGATGAATATCGCGGCGGCGCGGGCGGGTTCGCTGGTTTGGCCGTACCAGTCGGCGAGTTGTGCTCGTGCGAGCAGTGTTTGCGGATGGTCGGGGCCGAGCGTCTGCGCACAGTAGTCGGCGAGGTCGGCGCACATCTCGCGGGCGCGGTGCGGTTCACCCGCGTAGCCGGTCCACCGGGCCAACCGTGAGCGGGCGGTGAGCACGGCGGAATGGTCTAGTGGCAGTGCGTTTTCGAAAACGGAGAGCCAACTCTCCCACGCCATGCGATTGTCGACGGCGCGCCGTTGCGAATCGGCGGCATCCAGAAACGCTATGGCGCGCTGGTGGTCTCCGCATTCGATCAGGTGACGCGGGCCCGAATGCTGTGCGTAATCGGCGAATTCGTCGTCCCACGGGCGAGGTTCGATGAAATGGGCGACCTTCGCCCTGCGTCGCGCCGCCCGATTCGACGAACGCACGCGACGCCACGGTGGTCGCGCGTACCCGTCTGCAGCGGGCACCACCTGGCTGACGCCCTCCCGCCCCACAGCGGCCGCAACGGCACCATAGTCCCCAGTGGGCGCTGGGCGCTCCAGGACCGCGGCGCCTGCGGGCGCCCCAGCCCCAGTACTCCTGCGTCCGAGAACACCGCTCCGTAGTGCGCCACGGACATCGAGCACATCGGACAACGCTCGTTGCGCCTGGAGTATCACGCCCGGTAGGCACGCGGACACCACCCGCGCCAGCGGCTCGGTGAACGCGTGATGGGCCAACCCGACCAACTCCCCGTCCTGTCCGGGATGTCCCCTCGCCACCAGAACACCGAGATCGACCACGACATCGCGTAAATGGGATAGGGAGACCGATTCTCCGAGCTGGGCCAGCGCCGCATGGATCAATCGCAATGGGGCGGTCGGGCCGACCCCCACTGCCGCGAGCAATGCGGCCAACTCAACAATCACCCATGTTGGTCGGCGTCGCGCAGCGGCCTCGAATCGCCGCGCCACCAGCGAATCCAGCCCATCCATCTCGGAATCGCTTCCATTCCAGTCGATTTCGGTGACAAGCCGGGCTATCAGCCATCCGCCGCCTAAGTCGTCGTGTAATCGACCGAGCATGGGGATGATTTCCCTCGGCATCGGAGCGCGGGTGCGAATCAGGTCACTCAGGATCTCGCCCCCCGAGGGCGGGGCCAATCGAAACCGCCTCGCGTGCGCCAGATCCGGATGTTCGGCGATCTCGGTGCCGGAACGTACCCCGACGATCACCCGCACCTGGCGCAACCGCTCGTCACCGGACAAGACGCCCACCGCTTCGATAACACTATTCCGGCATCCTTCGTCCGGTTGGTCGAGACCGTCGATCACCAGCCTGATCCGCCTTCCCGGCCGCTGCATTCGGTGCAACGGCCGCACGATATCGGTCTCGAACGCGCTGAAGCGTTCCCGGTCGACCAGCTCGTCGAGCACCGCCTGCCGCGCATCGCGAAACTCCGCGCCGAACCTGGTCTCCAGCTGTTCCACCAGCTCGGCGTGCATCGTCTCGACCGTGCTGGAAACATCGAGAAACACTGCGGCCGTGACGAATTCGGCATTCACCCCGCTCAGTTCGGCGACCAGTCCCGGCCGGATGAGCAGTGAGAGCAGCGTCGACTTGCCCGCACCCGCCGGGCCCGTCAGCACCTGTAGCCGATCGCCGGATTCGACCAGATCCGCCAGCGTATCCCGCACGGCGTCGGTCAGCGATACGGTGCGCACCAGATGATCGACCAAACCCGCTGCGGGCCTTCCGGTTACCGCATCGCGGGACCTGGCCCGGTTGGGAACCAGCCAGAGCCCGAGGTCGCCGCGAGCCACCTGGGTCCCGTTGAACGACAGGTGCCTCGGCGTCTGCGAGCTACAGGCCGCGTTCAGCTCCGGCGCCAGTTCGGCGCACAGCAGATTGGATCCGCTGCCCGGCAGCCCGGTTTCGAAGGTGCGCAGCATGGTTCGGGTGAAGCAGCCGTCGTACGCGTCGCCCCGATCGGAGGCCGCCAGCAATTCCATTCGGCCCGAACCCTGTTCGAGCAGTGGCACCCATTTACGGCCGGCGTCCAGCACGCCGGGGCCCGCCTCACACGCGTCTACGAGCACGATCAGCCCGTCCAGCGAACCGGTGTTGGTCAGCTGCCTGGTGACCTCGTCCACCAGGTGCAGGCCGCTCTCGTAGTCGAGCGGAAGCTCGGAATCGTGTGCCAGCAGGAAGAAGTCGTCGCGTCCGGTGGTGAAGCCGTGCCCGATGAAGGCGATCAGCAGCGTCGCCGCGCACCGATCCGCTTGCTGGAAGGCGGCTTTGAGGCGGGTCTTCAATTCCGCGACCGTCGGGTCGAGCACCGGGCCGTCGCCGACCGGCCGCCAGCCGCCGAGCTCGGTCAGCGCCCGCAGCAGCGCCTCCGCCAGTTCGGCGGTGAAACCGAGCCTGCCGAAATTCGCGCATTCCGATCCGATAACCAGCGCCAACCTGTCGGCCATGAGTGAAACTATCGGGGACGGTGGCGCGGGAAACAACCGTTTTGAGAAAGGTGGACCGGTGGCAACCATCGTGCTGGTGCACGGCATCGCCCAGGAGCAGGAATCCGCCGACACGCTGGAGGACAGGTGGCTGCCCGGGCTGGCGGGCGGGGTGCGTGCGCACGGCGCGCCCGAGCTGGCGGATCGGCTGTGGCGCAATAGATCTCCCGGTGATATCGAGGCGAGGATGGCCTTCTACGGCGATCGTTTCCTGGTGCGGGGCGCCCAGGGCGTCGGCATCGGCGACCTGGACGAGGAACAACTCGCGCTGATGGAACGGCTCGCCGAGCTCTGGTTGGCCAATGCCGCCGAGTACGCCGAGGACGCCCGCGATCGCGGCGCCGCGCGACGATATACCGCCCCACCGCCATCGAATGCGCAGGGTGCGGCGGCGCTATTGCGTCCCGCGCTCAACGGCTTGGTCCGGCTGCGCTGGTTCGCACCGTTCGGCATCGGGCTCGCGGAGAAATTCGTATGGCGGGCGCTGTCCCAGGTGAGCCGCTATTTCACCGACGAATCCCTGCGCGCGCACGCCCAGGATCAGGTGCTCGCGCACATCGGTCCGGAGACCAGGCTGGTGATCGGTCACTCGCTGGGTTCGGTGGTGGCCTACGAGGCGCTGCACCGGACCGATCACCGGGTCGCGCTCTTGACGCTCGGCTCACCACTCGGCCTGCGCACGGTCGTATACGACCGGCTGCGACCGCAGCCGCCATCGGTACCGAAATCCGTTGTCGGCTGGCACAATCTGGTCGACCGCGACGATCTGGTCGCCGCCCATCTCGATCTGGCGCCCTACTTCCCGGCGCATTCCGGTGCCGGAATCGCCCCTGTTACACCGGAATCCGTCGACAACGGCGCGAAACCACATGACTCCACCCACTATCTGACCAAGGCGGTCACCGGCGGCATCGTCGCGAGCGCGCTTCTCGCGGGGTAGGCCGCTCACACCTCGGCCAACGCGCGCCGATCGGCACGCAGCATCCGCACCGCGACGAGCAGTCCGAGAACTGTAAATGCCGCTCCGACAAGATATATCGAGCGCAGGCCCGGACCGTTCTCGATCACGCTCCCGCCGAGCCAACCCGCGCAGGCCGCGGCCACCTGGTATCCGGACGCGTTCACCGCGACCGCGAGGGTCGGCGCCCGGCCCGCCGCGGCGACCACCCTGGTCTGCATGCCGGGGATGATCGCGAAGGCCAATGCGCCGAGTACGAAAACCAATGCCGCGGTGAGCCATTGGGTCGCATCGGCCACCCAGAGCAGGACGAGCACCGCGATCAGCGCAGCCAGCAGGCCGATCAGCGACGGCAGCAGCGCGCGGTCGGCCAACCGGCCGCCGAGCCGATTGCCGACCACCGCGCCCGCGCCGTAAACCAGCAGCAGCACCGGAACAACGCCGGCGGCGAAACCGCCTACCCCGGTGAGCAGCGGAGTGATGTAGGTGAAAACCATTGCCACACCGATATTCCCCGCCGCGCTGAGCGCGATCGCCCACAGCACGGCGCGATCGGTGAACACCCGCAGCTCACGCCAACCGGATTCGCCTGACTCCATTGGCAATTCGGGCATGTACCGAAGGACGAACAGCAACGCCGCCGCGATGCACAGCGCCACCGCGACGAAGGTCGACCGCCACCCGAACGCATGCCCGACGACCGTGCCCAGCGGGGTGCCGAGCACGATGCCGAGGTTCATGCCCATGGCCACCTGCGCGACGGACGACGCCTCCCGGCCGGGTTCGGCGGTCGCCACCGCGGTGGCGACCGCGACCGCGAAGAAGGTCGCGATCACCAGTCCCGCGGCGAAGCGGCCGACCAGCAGCAGCGGATAGTTCGGCGCGACGGCCGAACCCAGATTCGCCAGCACCGCGAACAGCACCAGCCCGACCACCAAACGCTTTCGCGCCACCCGAGCGGTCAGCGGCGTGAGCACGGGCCCGCCGACGATCATGCCGATCGCGTACCCGCTCACCAACCCGCCCGCCGTGCCGACCTGCACCGATAGTCCGTCGGCGACCTCGGGCAGGATCCCGGCTATTACGAATTCCCCGGTGGTGAGCCCGAATACCACCATCATCAGCGCGAGCAACGCAGGGCGCATCACATCTCCATGTAGTTCTAACTCAAATGATGTGAGTTAGAACTATCACAGTTCGAAGCATCCGGCTAGACTCGACCGTGTGACCAGGCAATCCGGACCCGCGGTGGACAGCGAACTCGATCGAGCCATCTGCAAACTGGCCCACCAGTTCACCCATAGCCTCGGCGGTCACGCCCGCCGCGTCGCCGACGAACTCGGCCTCACCGCCTCGCAAGTCATTGCCCTGCGCGAACTTTCGGAGCCGATCACGGCCAGGGAACTGGCCGCGCGCATGTTCTGTGAACCATCGAATGCCACTTTCGTCCTGGACCGCCTCGAGCAGCTGGATCTCATCCGCCGCGAACCCCACCCCACCGACCGCCGCGCCAAACAGATCGTCCTCACCGAGGCGGGTAGACAGCGCAGAACCGCGGCGGTGGAGCTGCTCGGCAGCCACTCCCCCTTGGCCGCGCTCTCGCCACAGGATCAGAAAACCCTGCGCGACCTGCTCCGCGCGGCAACCGGTGAATCCTGAAAAAGACTTCGCCGCAAGCGATTTCGTGCGGGGTCAGTCCTGCGGCAGATGCTCCCTCGCCGTCTCGTAGCCGCCCTCCCGAACCTTGTCGTCCGGGCCGTAGACCAGGTGCACGACACCGGTTTCGAATGGGGTGGCCGAGATCAGGCGCAGCGGCACCGCCTCGCCGACACCGAAGAGGCGGTCGCCCTCGTTCAGCGCGATGGGGTGCACCAGCAGGTGCAGTTCGTCGAGAAGGCCCGCGGCCAGCAGCTGCCGGACCACCGAAATCGAACCGCTCAACCCGATATCGCCGCCCGGCTCGTTCTTGAGCGCGGTCACCGCCTCGATCAGATCGCCCTTCAGCTGCTCGGAATTGCGCCAGCTGAATTGCAGGTCCTGGCTGGAGACGACGATCTTGCGGGCGTCGCCCAATTTCTTCGCCATACCCGCGTCGGCCTCGCCGGCCAGCTCACGCTCCGGCCACGCGGCCGCGAAGCCCTCGTAGGTCTTGCGTCCGAAAAGCACGGTGTCGGCGGCGCCGAGCTGATCGTTGACCGCCGCGCCCATCTCGTCGTTGAAGTAGGGGAAATGCCAGTTCTGTGGGTCCTGAATCACGCCGTCGAGCGAGATGAACAGGCCTGCGGTGATCTTGCGCATCGAAAACTCCTTCGTGGTCACGCACTGTGTCAGCAGTTCTGACGACGCGCGGCCGAAAAAGTAATCGACGAGCGGACCACCGCAGGCGCACGCTCGGCTAGGCCCGTTTCGCGTACAGCACGAACACCGGCAGCACCATCATGCCGTCGGCGTCGAGTTCGACGTCGAGACGGCCATTCGGCGCCATGGCCGCCACGGCCTCGGGCGGCAGCGGCGTCGCGATCACCGCACCGCTGCGCAACTCCTCGATCGACCACTCCGGTGCGGCGAACGCCGCGCGCACCTCCTCCTCGGTGCTCGCAAAGGGCGAGTACGCCTCGCTGCCGGGCACCTTCGAGAAGGTGAACTGGATGAGCCGCCCGCCGGGCCGCAGCACCCGCGCCATCGCCGCTACGTATTTCCGCTGTTTATCCGGCTCCAAGCAGTGGTACAGCGAGCTGCTCACCACCGTGTCGAACCCGTTCTCGTAACCGTCGAGCTCGGTGGCGTCGGCGACGCCGAACGACACTGTCACATTCTGCTCGGCCGCCCGCCTGCGGGCGGCCTCGATCGCGGTCGGCGCGATATCCAGCCCGGTCACCCGGTAGCCGAGGCCGGCCAGGTACACCGAGGAATCGCCTGGGCCGCAACCGATGTCGAGCACCTCACCGGAGATGCGGCCCTGTTTCTCGGCTTCGAGCAGCTCCGGCTGAGGCCTGCCGATCTCCCACGGCATTCGCTCCAGCACGACGCCTTCGACGATTGCACTCCTCTGGTAAGCGGTCTCGAAATCGAGTTTTGTCGGATCGAACCGCTGCGGCGCTGCATCATTTTCGGTCATCTGAACCTCGCCTCTCGGGTCATGAATGGTTTTGCCCGGGCATGTCGACATAGGGCAGCCTACTCCTTAACTGGAGTACTTTGCTCCGGTTCTGCGGTTTGACCGGAACCCGCTACGGGCCGTCGTCGCCCACCACCGGATGCGCGGTCAGTTCGCAGGTGTCGATCCGCGCGGGAACCCGTACGCCATCGGTCGTATTCGGCGGTGTCACAAGCAATTCCGTGTAGAACGGACATTGGTTGCCCACATCGTCGGTCGCCCGGCCCTCCACCACCGCGTGCGCGCCGTGCGTGGCGTCCAGCGTCACCGTGGCGATCTGGGCGCCCTGCGCCAAACCACCCAGGTAGCCGCGCTCGGTCCAGGTCGCGTGCAGCAGCGGCCCGCCGGCCCCGGAATCGACGCCAGGATACCCGCGCAGTGTGCAGCGCTCGCCCGGGCGCACAACCGAAAACCCCAGTCGCACACCGCGATGCGTCGATCCGGGCGATATCTCCGACGCGGTGACCGCGACCTGCCCCGAGACACAGGGACGCACCGCCGCATCACCGCCCGGCACCGGCGTCGGGGTGACGCCCGCCGTACTTCCCGGCACGGAGCTCACCACCGTGACCGGGCTGTTCTCGGAATCCGGCGCACACCCCGCGCCCCAGGCCACGGCACACAACGCAAGCGGCAGCAGATATTTCGCGCCCAACGATCCTCCTGGTCGTTTCGAGCATCCGACTAAAGGATAGGAACCGCACGCCCGCGCCACTGCCTACCCTTGGGTCGGTTTCCGCCCACCCTGCGGTCACCCCACCGGCTTCACATAGCGGTGCGTCGGCACGTCGACCGTATCGCTCCGGTCGGTCACCCGATTCAGGTACGCGATCACCGGCGCGTCCGCACCCCGGGCCCGCCGCACCACCACATCACTCATGGCCGCACTGTAGTGACCGGCCCCGACCCGACGCCCGGCCCGGATTATCGGGGCATCCCGGGCGCCGCTATTCGCGATTGTGTCGAATCTCGTCGGGCATCGGGAAATTCGACCAATCGCCGGTCAAATCCAGCTCGGCATCGGGCGAGTCGAGCAGATCTTCCAGAATAGCCAGACAGTTCAGGCATTTTTCGCCGACGATGTTGTGAGTTTCGGCGCGTACCCCACCATCTGGACCGACGACCACCGTAATACGTTCCGCATCATTCACTGTCGCACCTCCAGGATCATCGTCACCGAATCGTCGCTGTTCGTGGTTTCCGAAACCAGCGCCATCCCCGCCGCGGGGGCGCGATCGCGAAGTTTGCGCAGCACCTCCTGCTGCACGCGATGACCGTACGCTCTGTCTATCGCCGAAACCGTCTCGGCACAGCGCCGTTCGTCCGTCGTGCCGGTGAAACGGGCGAGCCGGATCCCGTCCGCGCCGCGCTGCAGCCGGGCGGCGAGGTCCGGCCAGGTGGCATCTATCGCATCCGCCCCCACCACGACCTTCGCCGCCCCAGCATCTTCCAGTGCGAGCGCGAGCAACCGAGGGTCGCGCAGGCGCGTCGACACCGGGCACATCATCGACCCCTGCACGGCGACGGGCGCGGCGGCCTTCGCGGCCTCGGCAACGCCGGTCGGCACCAAGATGATGGAGATAGTCATACCTCCGAATTATTCCCTTACCGAAGCGAATTGGGTCGGGTCAATTTCCGGCGAATGCCGAACAGACCGGTCACCACAAATTGTTCGATTTGCGCCCCTTCGAATCCCGGCCGCCGTGCTCGGATCGTCCTTGCCGCCACAGAAATCCCCTTCCGCCGAATATCCGGACAGTGTGATCGAGTATTGCGCCCGCTCCCGATGAGCAACGGTGCTACAAGACGAAAATATCTGGGGCACAAGATGTTCGGCGGCCCGAGTGTTAGAGTCCTGGGTCGAGCGGCGCATACGCTCCCGCCCGCTCCGATCCACGAGAGGTAACCGTGTGCTGCGCTGAACCCATTCAGGACCCCCGGCGTACCCGCGGGCAGCTGATCTCGTCGGCGGTGCGGCTGGGCCTGGCGGTGACCGCAGGCCTCGTCGCCGCCGGTATCGGGATGAATTCCGCGGGCGCCGACCCGATTTCGGATGCGATCCCCACCGGGGCCGAGGCGGGCTTCGTGGTGTTCGACCGGACCGCGGGGCGGGCGACCATCGAACTCGATGCGCACAAACGGTTCCGGTCGGCCTCGGTGGTGAAACTGCTCATCGCCATCGACTATCTGGAATCCCATGACGCACAACATCTTCCGGCGGCGGATGCGGAACGACTAGAGGCGATGCTGCGATCGAGCGACGACGATGTCGCCAGCTATCTGTGGATCGAGGACGGCTGGCAGACGATCATCGACCGGATGGTCGCCCGGATCGGGCTCACCGATACCGCACCGCCCGCCGCCCGCGGCATGTGGGGTTACACCGCGATCAGCGCGGCCGACGTGGTGCAGATCTACCGGTACATCCTCGAACGGGCCGATCCGGCGGTCCGCCGGTTCATCATGGACAATCTGCACGCCTCGACGAAGTGCGGCCAGGACGGTTTCGATCAGTCGTTCGGGATCGGCCGGGCGCTCGGACGCCCGGCCGCCGTCAAACAGGGCTGGTCCGGCTTCGGTGACGCGCCGGACCCCGACAAGCTATGTGCCCCCAGCAATCCCAAGCCACCGATACCCGCCGACGCACTGTCGGCCAGCGCGACGAAGAACCTGACATTCGGGCCGGACGGCATCCGCGAGATGTGGTCGCCGACCCAGGGCACACCGCCCGAACCGCCCGCGATCAATCTCACCAAGCGAGCCATGCACACCACGGGCACCGCAGGCGTCGACGACGAGAAGATCATCGTGCTGCTCTCGCTCGAACCGACCGGCACCCCGTGGGATGTCTCCGCTCAGCGAATCACCGTGCTGACCAAGGCGATCGACCTGGCGAACTGGAGCGAGACGACCGGACTCGGCGCGCACTGACCGCGAATACCGCTGCGCCCATTGCTAGGCCGCGGCGCCGTTCGAGAACGACACCGCGGCCCATCGCAAAGTTCAGCGCTCGCCGACCAGTTCGGCGTCGGGATCGCGCTCCTCGTCCTCCCCCAACACTGCCTCACCGCGGGCGACCATCCCCGCCTCATCCGACAGCTTCAACTGCGGGATGAACAGTGCGAGCAGCAGTGCGACCGCCGCACCGGGAATCAGATACCAGAAGCCCGGCACCAGCGCGTCGACATAGGCGCCGACGATGGCGTCGTGCAACTGCGACGGCAGGTGTTTCACCACCGATGGCACCAAAGCGCCCGGCTGCAAACCGGACTGGGCCACCTGGTCCATATGCGCGCGGAACGCCTCCGTGAGATTGTCGGTCAACCGGTTGGTGAAGATCGAACCGAAGATGGCGATGCCGATCGCGCCGCCCATTTCCCGGAAGTAGTTGTTGGCGCTGGTCGCGGTGCCGATCTGGTTGGGCGCCACCGCGTTCTGCACGACGAGCACGATGATCTGCATGATCAGGCCGAGCCCGGCGCCCATCACGAACAGCTGCGCCGAGACCACCCACATCGGGGTATTCGCGTCGAGCTGGGTCATCCACACCATGCACAGCAGGATGATCAGCGCACCCAGCGGCGGATACGCCCGGTACTTACCGGATTTCGTCACCGCCGTCATCGACGTCATCAGCGTGCCCATCATGCCGACCATCATCGGAATCAGCAGCAGACCCGAGACAGAAGCCGAAGCGCCCGTTGCCATTTGCAGATAGGTCGGGATGAAGCCGAGCGCCGCGAACATCACCAGGCCGATCAGCAGACCGATGGTCGAGGTGAGGACGAAGGTCCGGTTGCGGAACAGCCACAGCGGCAGCATCGGCTCCTCGGCCCGGGCCTCCACCGCGATGAACACCCCGACCACCAGCACCAGCGCCGCGGCCATGCCGAGGATGGTCGCCGAACCCCAGGCATACCGCTTACCGCCCCAGTCGGTGATCAGGATCAGCAGGGTGGTCGCCGTCGACATCAGCAGCACGCCGAGGTAGTCGGGCCGAGTCTTGGGCCGGTGACTCGGAATCGTCAACTGCCGGAACGCGATAACCAAGGCGACGATGCCGACGGGCACGTTGATCCAGAAGCACCAGCGCCAGCTCAGATGATCGGCGAAGAAGCCGCCGAGCAGCGGTCCGGCGACGGATGTGACGCCGAAGATCGCACCCATCGGCGCCATGTACTTACCGCGATCCTTGGCGGGCACCACATCCGCGATGATGGCCTGGGCCAGGATCATCAGACCGCCGCCGCCGACACCCTGCAGGCCGCGGAAGGTGACGAATTCCCAGAATCCGGTGGACGCGGCCGCGCCGATCGACGCGACGGTGAAGATGCCGATGGCGAACAGGAACAGCCAGCGCCTGCCGAACAGGTCGCCGAACTTCCCGTAGATCGGCATAGTGATGGTGGTGGCGAGCAGGTAGGACGTCGCGGTCCAGGCCATATTCGACACTCCGCCCAGCTCGCCGACGATGGTCGGCATCGCGGTGCCGACGATCATCTGGTCGAGGCTGGCCAGGAACATACCCGCGATGAGCGCGGAGAAGATGAGCCAAATCCGCTTCTGGGTCAGGACAATCGGTGGCGGCGGCGAATCTGCCGTCGTTGTCATCGGTTATCTCCTTGTGCTGGCGGCCGCTCGAAGAGGCGAGCGGCCATTCGGCAGTGTTCGTCCAGTCCCTGGGCAAGGGTCATGGACGTATCCCCGGCCAGCGACATCGCGGCACGGGTGGTCATTGTTGTCATCAATCCCGCTGTGAGCGAGATGAATTCGGATGAGATCGCATCACCCATCCGGGCGTGCAGCAGTTCACCGAGCGCGGCCTCGTGTTTCAGACCCGCGGCGAAGAATCCGGCGAGCACCCGCGGCTCGGTCTTGATGAGGTTCGCCACGAGTGAAATCGTTTCGCGCACTTCGGCATCGGGTTCGTAACCGGATGCGAAGAGCCGGGTGAGATCGTCGATCAGCACACCGGTCGGCCCGCCTGCGATGAATTCCGCTCGGGCACTTGGCGTTCCGATTTCACCGACCGGACCGACCACCGCGTCGAGCTTGGTTTCGTAGTAGTTGAAGAACGTCCGCGGTGACACCCCGACGGCCTTGGCGATGTCATCGGTGGTGGTCGCGTCGAGTCCGCGCTCAGCCGCGAGTCGCCGCGCGGCCTGGCAGAGCGCGAACAGGGTCTGACGCTTCTTCAGTTCGCGCAGACCCAGTTCGGGTGCGTTTCGCTCGGCCATAGCCAAAACATAGCACAAACTGCAATTTTTCAGACAGTGCAACTTTCGTCACATCGGGCCCGGCATACCGAATAACGCGGGTTGGCCCGATCGAGCCCATCGATGCGGCATCCTGGATGCCTGTCCCCGTGCCAGTGCTGTCGCGCAACAGAACTCGGACCACCATGCGAATCGAACGACGGACATTCCTCCGCGGCGCGGGCGCCGCACTGCTCGCGCCCGCCCTCGCCGGATGCGGCGGCGATGACGACGCGCTGACCTTCTTCTTCCAGGCGAACCCGGAGGAGGCGGACGGCCGGATGCGGGTGATCGACGAATTCACCCGCAGACATCCGGATATCAAGGTCAGGACCGTGCTGTCCGGCCCGGATCCGATGCAGCAGATGCTGACCTTCTGCGCGGGCGGCAAATGCCCCGATGTGCTGATGGCCTGGGAGCTCACCTACGCCGGCCTGGCCGACAACGGGGTGCTACTCGACCTGAACACCATGCTCGCCAAGGATCCCGCCTTCGCGGCCGACCTGAAATCCCGCAGCGTTCCAGCGCTTTACGACACCTTCGCCTTCAAGGGCGGGCAGTACGCGCTGCCGGAACAGTGGGCGGGGAACTTCCTCTTCTACAACCGGCAGCTGTTCGACAAGGCGGGCGTGCAGCCGCCCCGCACCTGGTCCACCGCCTGGAGCTTCGACGAATTCCTGGATGTCGCAAAGGGTTTCACCAAGCGCGAGCGATCGGGCAAGGTGACGCAGTGGGGTTTCGTCGACACCTGGGTGCCCTACTATTCCGCCGCGCTATTCGGCATGAACAACGGCGCGCCGTGGGCGATCCCGCTGTCCAATCCGACGAGGGCCAATTTCGCCGACGACGCCTTCATCGACGGCGTGCAGTTCTACGCGGACCTCGCGAACATATACCGGGTGGCGCCGACCCCGGCCGATCAACAGTCCATGTCGACCATGGACCTGTTCACCCAGGGCAAGGCCGCGCTCGCCATGGGCGGCCATTGGCGCTATCGCACCTTCTCCGACGCGGAGCAGCTCGATTTCGATCTCACCGCGCTGCCCGCCGGACCGAAGGCCTGTGGTGCGCAATCGGATATCGGCACCACCGGGTTGGCCATCGCGGCCGATAGCAGGCGCAAGGAACAGGCTTGGGAATTCGTCAAGTTCGCGACCGGCCCGGTCGGCCAGGCGGTGATCGCCGAAACCGGCCTGTTCGTACCGGTACTGAATTCCGCGGTGAACTCCCCCGAATTCGCCGGCGCGCACAAACATGTGGCAAACCTCGGCATCCTCACCGAGGGGCCCGCGTACTCGGCCCGGTTGCCGGTCACCCCCGTCTGGGAACGCATCGATGCGCTGATGGACCGCAATTTCGGCCCGGTGCTGCGCGGGGCCGCGTCCGCGCATTCGTTCAAGGACGGCCTGTCCCACGACACCGACGAGGTGCTGCGCAACCAATGACCCGTTCCGATCTGGCCCGGCGCCGCGCCCGCGCGGGCCGTATGTTCATCGCACCGAATCTGCTCGCCGTCGCGATCTTCCTGGTATTTCCGCTGGCGTTCTCGCTCTATCTGAGTTTCCAGCACTGGGATCTGTTCGGTCCGTCCCGATTCGCCGGACTGGCGAATTTCCGCCGCCTGCTCACCGGCGATCCGCTGTTCGTCATCGCGGTGCGCAATTCGATCGTCTTCACCATCGGCACGCTGGTGCCCACCGTCGTCATCAGCCTCGCGGTCGCCGCGGCGCTGAACCGGAAGATCAAGGGAATAGGGATATTCCGAACCATCGCCTTCCTGCCGCTCGCGGTGTCCGGCGTGGTGATGGCGGTGGTGTGGCAGTACATCTTCGATACCAACTCCGGACTGTTCAACACCGTGCTCGGCTGGGTCGGGATCGATCCGGTCCCCTGGCTGGTCGACCCGAAATGGGCGATGGTCTCGCTCTGTCTGGTCAGCGTCTGGAAAAGTATTCCGTTCGCCACCGTCGTGCTGCTGGCCGCCATGCAGGGGGTGCCGGAAAACCTCTACGAGGCAGCGAAAATCGATGGGGCGAGCGCGCTACAGCGTTTTTTCTCGATAACCCTGCCGCTGATCCGCGGCGCGCTGTCGTTCGTCTTCGTCATATCGATCATCAACGCGGTCCAGGCGTTCGATCAGGTCTATGTGCTCACCGGCAGGCACGGCGGGCCCGAGAGCGGAACATATGTGCTCGGCATCATGATCTTCCAGAACGCCTTCGCATTCGGCGATGTCAGCTATGCCTCGGCGATCGCCTGGCTGATATTCGTCGTGCTGCTCGTGCTGACCGCCGCGCAACTGTGGTTCACCAGGAAGGACACCGCGGAGCAATGATGTCGGCCAAGGTCAGGCGATTGAGTGGGCGCGGCTTCGCCCGTGCCGTCGCGCTATACGCCGCACTTACCGCGATCGCGTGGTGCGCGCTGTTCCCGATCCTGTGGGCGCTGTCGGGTTCGCTGAAGAAGGAATCCGAAATCACCACGCCGACGCTGATCCCGCCGCATCCACAATGGTCCAATTACGGCAGCGTTTTCCGGCTGATGCCGTTCGGCCGCATGTTCCTCAATACGATTCTGTACGCCGGATGCATCACGGTCGGCCAGGTGTTCTTCTGCTCGCTGGCCGGATACGCGTTCGCCAGGCTGCGTTTCGCGGGCCGCGAGGTGCTTTTCCTCGCCTATCTCGCCACCCTCATGGTGCCGCTGACGGTCACCGTCATCCCGCAGTTCATCCTCATGCGCGTCTTCGGCTGGACCGACACACCATTGGCGCTCATCGTGCCGGGGCTGTTCGGCAGCGCCTTCGGCACCTACCTGATGCGCCAGTTCTTCCGCACGCTCCCAACGGAATTGGAGGAGGCCGCGATCCTGGACGGCTGCACGACGTGGCAGATCTACTGGCGGGTGCTGCTGCCGCACGTCCGGCCCGCCGCCATGGTGCTGGCGGTCCTCACCTGGGTCAATGTGTGGAACGACTTCCTGTGGCCGCTGATCATGGTCCAGCGCAAGGACATCTCCACCGTCACCCTCGGCCTGGTATGGATGCAGGGACAATATATTTCGAAATGGCCGGTGCTGATGGCCGCATCGATGGTGATCCTGGTGCCGCTGCTCATCGTCTACGCCTTCGCACAGAAATCCTTCATCCGCGGCATCGCCATGTCCGGGATCGGCGGACGGTGACCAGGTTTCACCGGGCTCGTGCACGCGCGGCGCGAATTTCGTCGCCGTGCGTCACCGCCCAATCGGCCAGCGCGGAAAGCGGAACCAGCAGCGACCGCCCGAGCGGCGTCATGCGGTATTCCACGGTCGGCGGCGCAGTCGGGAATACGGTGCGTTCCACCAGTCCTTCGTTTTCCAGCGACCGCAAGGTTCTGGTCAGCATTCGCTGGCTGATGCCATCGATCGAGCGATGTAACTCGTTGAACCGGTAGGGCCGTCGTCCGAGCAGTGCGATCAGCAGCACCGTCCACCTGTCACCGATCTGTCGCAGGGTATCGCTGACGGGGCAGGCGTCGTAGTCGACGACCGGAACGGGTACAGGTAAATCGACCTCGATCATCGAGGGCACACCCGTGTACGTATCTGACATAAAAGTGCCTTCTTTCGCCGCCGCCGCGCATTGCAGATGATCGAGGTACATCAATCAGGCTAATGGAGAAGACATGACCAAAACCGTCGTCATCAGCGGCGCGACCGATGGTATGGGCCGTGCGATGGCCCTCGAACGGCTGACCCGCGGCGACACCATGATCGCGATCGGCAGCAATCAGGCCAAGGGTGAAGCCCTCGCGGTTGCCGCCGGATCGGCGGCGGACCGGCTGCAGTTCCTGCGTGCCGACCTGAGCTCGGTGGCCGAGGTCGAGCGGGTGATCGCCGAAATCAAGGCGACCCACCGCGCCGTCGACGCGCTACTGCTGTTCGCCAACCGGGTCAGCGCGCGCCGGATGGAGACCGCGGACGGCTACGAATACAGCTTCGCGCTCTACTACCTGAGCAGATATCTCTTGTCGCACAAGCTGACTCCGCTGCTCGAGCGGGCCGCGCGTCCGGTGATCGTGTGCGTCTCCGGTGTCGGCGTCACCAAGGGCGGAATCAATTGGGACGATCCGCAGTTGACCCAGAAATACAGTGCCGTCCGCGCCCAGCTGCAGGCCGGTCGCGCCAATGACCTCTTGGGCGTCTACTACGCCGAAAAGTTCGGCGGTACAGTACGATTCGTGCATTATCATCCCGGCTTCACCCGCAGCGGCGATCTGTCCGCCGTGAATCCGGTGGTCCGGACCACGATTCGCACACTCGCCCGATGCGCCGCCCGCCCCGTGGACGAATCGGTGCGGCCGATCAACGATTTCATCGATAATCCGCCCGCTGCGCCGCTCACCGCGATCGACCGCGGGCGAATCCTGGACCTGTCCCTGCCCACCCTCGACCCCCGCAATGCCCGCCGTCTCGCGAGCCTCACCAAAGATCTACTGTCGACCCACAATTGAGGTCACCGGTCAGCGCGGTTGGCCGTCGGAGCACAGCCACGACGGCGGTGCCCGCGCTTACCGCACGCTGACCGGTTCCGGTTCCGCCGTGGGAGCAACCGGGTCGCGGCGCAACAGCACGACGCCGAGCAGCGCCGCGGCGACGCTGAAGCCGGCGCTGATCCACGCACCGGTGGACATCGCGGTGGCGAAGGCCGCCTTGGCGGGTTCGGTGTAGCCGAGTTCGAATGCGGCGCCGATGGATTCGCGCGCGGCGGCGGGCACGTCATCCGGCATATTGTCGGTGAATACGCCCGCCAGCACGCTGCCGAGGATCGCGATGCTGATCGCATTGCCGACCTGCTGCACGGTGTCGTTCAGCGCGGAGCCGACCCCGGCGTGCTCCAACGGAATCGCGCCCATGATGGCGGTGTAGACGGCGGGTGCGGCCAGGCCCGCGCCGATGCCCATCACCAGCATGCTCGCCAGCACCGCGCCGTAACCGCTGCCGAGCGCGAGCACGGTGAACGCCGCACCCATGATCAGCAGACCGGTCACGATCAATGTCTTGTTGCTGATCTTCTTGCCGAGCGCCGCGCCGAGCCCGTTGCAGACCACCGCGGCCACCGCGTTCGGCAGCAGTGCCAGGCCGGCCTTCATCGGTCCGTAGCCCAGCACGAATTGCAGATATTGCGTGAGCATCAGCATCATCGAGCCCATCCCGAACACCATCAGCAGCAGCGTGCAGCAGGTGCCGGTGAACGCACGGCTGCGGAATACCGCCAGCGGCAACATCGGATGTTCGGCCCGCCACTCCCAGCCCACGAAGGCCAGCGCCGCGGCCACCGCGAGCGCGATCATCCCGAAATTCCATTCGCGTTCGATGATCACGTACACCGCCGAGGTCAGCGCGACGATCGAGAGCCCGACGCCGACCGGGTCGACCGGCCGCTGCGCACCGACCGATTCCGGCATCAGCACCAGCGCCGCCGCGATCGCGAGCACCGCGACAGGCACGTTGAGCAAGAAGATCGAACCCCACCAAAAGTGTTGCAGCAGAAGACCACCCAGTGTCGGACCGAGGACGATGCCGACCACCGACACCACCGACCAGCCCGCCATCGCGGTGCGCCGCTCGTCCTCGTCGAAGGTGGTCATCAGGATGGACAGGGTCGACGGCATCACCAGCGACCCGCCGACGCCCATCGCGGCACGCGCCGCGACCAGCTGCCACGGTTCGCTGGCCAGCAGCGCGATCAGCGAGGCGCCGCCGAATACCGCGAGCCCGATGATGAGCATGCGCCGCCGCCCGAACCGGTCGGACAGGCTGCCCGCCGTGAGCAGCAGCCCGGCGAAGACCAGCACATAGGCGTCGAGAATCCACTGGATATCGGATGGGGAGGCGCCGAGTTCGCGGATCAGCGACGGTATGGCCAGATTGAGCACCGTCGCGTCGATCATCAGGACCAATAGGGACAGGCAGAGCACCACCAGGATCCACCAGCGGCGCGGGTCTCGTACAGTGTTCGATTGCACTCGCACAGCGTACGATAAACTTGGCTACCGTGCGAGCAGATAAATCCGCGAGGAAACCGTTCACCTCCGTGTGGACCCGAGAACCGCGCCGCCCCAAGGCATCCGGGCTGGACCGAGACCAGATCGTCCGGGCCGCAATCGAATTGCTCGATCATGAAGGCCTGGAGGCGCTCAGCATGCGCAAGCTCGGCGCGGCCCTCGGCGCGGGCGCGACCAGCCTCTACTGGTACGTCGCGAACAAGGACGAACTGCTGGAGCTCGCACTCGACGAATTCTGGGGCGGCATCGGCGTACCCGATCCGGACGAGATGCACTGGCGCAACGTCATCACCGCCTTCGCATACAACATGCGGATCAGCTCGCTCGCCCACCCGTGGGGTCCTTCGCTCATCGGCACGCTACCCAGCGTCGGCCCCAACGCCTTTCGGCTCACCGATCGGCTCCGCCGGGCCTTCCTGCAAGCCGGGCTCACCGGGGTCGATCTCTATCTCGCCAACTCCACGGTGCTGAGTTTCGTACTCGGACAGGTCATCCCGGAGATCACCTTCCGGAAGGCCTTGGGCGGCGGCGAATACGACCAGGAGTCCACCACCGAGGCGCTGACCCGGTTGGCCGCCGAATACCCGGACATGCTCGACGCGCGGGCCGCGCTGGAGAAACTCGATCCGAACGCGGCCCGCGCCATGGCCTTCGATTTCGGGCTCACCGCCGTGCTCGACGGGATCGCCGCCAAACTTCCCCAGCGGTCAGCGCAACCGCAGCGAAGCCAGCGCGGTCGCCAGCAGCAGTAGCGCGCCGAGCAACAGGCTGGTGGTCATCCCATGCTGGAAATCGTGCGCGACAAGCGAGCCGAACAGCGCGACCGCCACCGCGCCGCCGAGCTGCCGCACCGCGTTGAACACCCCGCTCGCCACACCGGCCTGCTCGGCGGCGACGCGATCCAGCAGCACGCTGAGCAGCGTCGGAACGGCGAGCCCGCCACCGAATCCGATCGGAATGGCGAGCAGCGCCACCACCGGCACCGGCGTCGACCCGTCGACGAAAAGCAGCATCAGCAGCCCGAGCGCCACGCCGAGCTGACCGCCGACCACCGGCACCCTCGGCCCGAACCGCCGGGCCAACCACGGCGAGGCCGTATTTGCGAACCCGATCAGCACCATCATCGGCACGAAGGAGAGCCCGGCGGCCAGCGCCGAATAGCCGCGCATCTGCTGCAGATACAGGCTCAGCAGGAACACGATCCCGTAGAAACCGGCGCTGAACGCGAAACCCGCCGCGAAAGTGATCGATACCGCGCGGGTGCGCAGCAGCCCGAAGGGCACCATCGGTCGCGCGGCCCGGGATTCGGCCAGCCAGAAGCCGATTCCGGCCGCCACCGCCACCGCGGCGGCCAACAGCACCGGCGTGCCGGTATATCCGGCGTGACCGCCCTGGATCAGCGCGAAGGTCAGCGCGGCCAGCGCGACAACCGCCGTCACCTGCCCCGGAATATCCAGCGGTGTCCGGTGCCGCGGCGAATGCCGCACCCGCGTCAGCACCAGCAGCGCGACAATGCCGACCGGAACATTGATCAGGAAGATCAGCCGCCAGCTCCACACGGTGGTCAGCAACCCACCGACCACCGGGCCCGCCGCGACGGCCACCGAACCCGCGAGCGCCCACATCGACAGCGCCCACGCCCGCCGCGCCGGATCCGGATAACCCTGCCGCACCAGCGCCAGCGACGACGGCAGCACCAGGGCGGCGGCAATGCCCTGCAGGAACCGCGCGCCGACCAGCAACCCGAGGCCGGGAGCCAACCCGCACGCCACCGAGGCGACGGTGAAACCGCCGAGCCCGCAAGCGAAGGCGCGACCGGCGCCGATCCGGTCGGCCAGCGCACCGGCCGAAAGCATGACCGACGCGAACATCAGCGTGTAGCCGTCGACCACCCACTGCAACCCCGACATGCCCGCGGCCAACTGCCCGCCCATTGTGGGCAATGCGACATTGACCGCCGAGGCGTCGAGGATGATCAAGAAACTGCCGAACAGTGCCGGTAGCAGCGCGAACCCGGAACTTACCTGTGCCGCAGCCGGTTTCAGTGTGGACACCATGCTCCGAGTCTCCCGTTGGAGCCGGTGTGGTGGAAGGGCGCCGGTATCCGGGGTGTGCCACGGCCCCTTTCGCCGCGTCGAACGGACCTAAACTCCGAATACATGACAGACCAGGGCGAATTGGGCAGATTCCTCCGGGCTCGGCGCGAGCGGGTCAAACCGGCCGAGGTCGGTCTGCCCGCCGTCGGCGTGCGCCGCACCCCCGGGCTGCGCCGAGAGGAACTAGCCACGCTGGCCGGGATGAGCGTCGATTACTACGTCCGGCTCGAGCGCGGCAAGGAGGTGCATCCGAGCCCCGCCGTGCTCGAAAGGCTGGCCGCCGCACTGCTGTTGACCGAGGCCGAGACCGCGCACTTGAACGCGCTCGCGGCCGGAGCCGGCGGCACCGCGAATCCCAGGCGACGCCCGGCGAGCCGAACCGTCCGCCCGACCGCGCGGCTGCTGCTGGAGGCCGTGCGACCGAACCCGGCCATTCTGCTGAGCCGCACCAACGACCTGCTCGCCGCCAATCCGTCCGGCCTGGCGCTGTTTCCGGGTCTGGCCGATTGGCCTGCCAAGCGGCGCAACCTGATTCGCTACCTATTCCTGCATCCGGCCGCCCGCACCCTCTGGCCGGACTGGGAGACCATGGTGCCCCGCAGCGTCGGCAACCTCCGGGCCAGAGCGGGCACCGATCCGGACGATCCGGAACTGACCGCCCTCGTCGGCGAATTGATCGTCAAGAGCCCGGATTTCGCTCGGCTGTGGCATCGCTATGACGTGCGCCCGCGTACGGTCGGCACCAAGGTGTACAACCATCCCACCGTCGGCCGGATGCACCTCGACTTCGAGAATATGGCCCTGCCCGATACCGACGGCCAATACCTCGTCATCTATCTGGCCGCGCCCGACACCCCGGACCACGACGCCATCACCCTGCTCGACCTCGCCGCGGATCCGGCCGTATCCGACACCCGTTGAAGTAGATTCGCTGATACAGACTTCGAGATCCGGGCCGGTGCCCGCATCCCGCCGATTGGAGTACCCGATGGACCTGTTCACGGTGTCCGACCGCGCCAAGAAATACCGGGATGAGCTGCTCGCCTTCATGGACGAGCGGATCTACCCCGCCGAATCCGGCTATGCCGAGCAGATGCGCGCCGCGGGCGATCCGCACCACCACCCGCGGATTCTGGAGGAGCTCAAGGCCGATGCCCGCGACCGCGGACTGTGGAATCTGTTCCACCCGCATCCCGAATGGGGCCCCGGACTCACCAACCTCGAGTACGCGCCGCTGGCCGAGATCATGGGCCGCAGCCCGATGCTGGCGCCGGAGGCCTGCAACTGTTCGGCACCCGACACCGGGAATATGGAGGTGCTGACCCTGTTCGGCACCGAGGAGCACCACCGACGCTGGCTGGAACCGTTGCTGGCGGGCACGATTCGCTCCGCCTTCGCGATGACCGAGCCCGCGGTGGCGAGTTCGGATGCGACCAATATCGAGATGCGGATGGAACGCGACGGTGACGGATACCTGTTGAACGGGCGAAAATGGTTCGCCTCCAACGCATTACACAAGAACTGTCGGGTGCTCATCGTCATGGGCAAGACCGATCCGGACGCGCCCAAGCATCGACAGCAGTCGATGATGGTCGTCCCGATCGACGCGCCGGGCGTGACCGTGGTCCGCAACCTTCCGGTGTTCGGCTACGCCGATCGGGAGGGCCACGCCGAGATCACCTTCGACAATGTGCGCGTGCCGGACGGCGACGTATTGGCCGGGCCGGGTGAGGGTTTCGCGATCAGCCAGGCGCGGCTGGGCCCCGGCCGCATCCACCACTGCATGCGCGCGATCGGCATGGCCGAGCGGGCACTCGAATTGATGTGCGCCAGAGCGGATTCCAGGACCACCTTCGGCGCCCCGCTGAGTGAGCGCGCCAATATCCAGGATTGGATCGCCGAGGCGCGCATCGAGATCGAGCAGACCCGACTGCTCACCATGAAGGCGGCCTGGCTGATGGACACCGTCGGCAACAAGGCGGCCAGGGTGGAGATCGCCGCGATCAAGGTCGCCGCGCCGAATATGGCGCTGAAGATCGTCGACCGCGCCATCCAGGTGCACGGCGCCGCCGGTGTCACCGACGACTTCCCGCTGGCCAGCGCCTGGGCGCACCTGCGAACGCTGCGGCTGGCCGACGGACCCGACGAGGTGCACAAGCGCAGCATCGCCCATGCCGAACTCGGCAGGCATCGCAAGCGTGTCGCCGAACGGGCGGGAAAAGAGCAGTGATGCAACAGGTTCCGGCATTCGATCTGGAAACGGCCGTGCCCGGCTGGTTGACGGCGCTCGGCCTCGAACACCGGCTTCCGTTGCGCGCCACCAGGGTCGGGCTCGGGCAGTCGAACCTCACCTTCGCGGTCACCGATGCCGAGGAGCGCCGCTGGATCCTGCGCAGGCCGCCGCTCGGACAGCTGCTGGCCTCCGCGCACGACGTCGCCCGCGAGGCGCGCATACTCACCGCGCTGGCCGACACCGATGTCCCGGTTCCGCGCGTACACGGCGTCGTCGCCGACGGCGAGGTGCCGGTGGTGGTCATGGAATACGTCGACGGGCTGGTCGTCGACCGCATGGACATCGCCGAGGGTTTGACGCCCGAACACCGCGGGGCGATCGGAATATCGTTGCCGCGCACCCTCGCCCGGATTCACGCCGTCGATCTCGACGCCACCGGGCTGACCGGTCTGGCCAGCCACAAGCCGTATGCCGAACGCCAACTCAAGCGCTGGACCGCGCAGTGGGAACATTCCAGAACCCGCGAGCTGCCGCAGCTGGACCGGCTCACCGAGCGGTTGCGCGCCGCCGTCCCGCCGCAGCGCGAAATCGCGGTGGTGCACGGCGATTTCCACATCCGCAACGTCATCACCGACCCGGCCACCGGCGCCATTTCGGCCGTGCTCGACTGGGAGCTGTGCACGCTCGGCGATCCGCTCGCCGATCTCGGCAGCCTGCTGGCCTACTGGCCGGAGCCGGGGGAACACAATATCGGCAACTTCGGCATGTGTACGCTGCCCGGCTTCCCGAACCGCGCCGAAATCGCCGCCGAATACCTCGCGGTGACCGGCAGAGATATTGCGGCCCTTGGCTTTTGGCATGCACTGGGCCTGTGGAAGGTCGCCATTATCGCCGAGGGGATCCTGCGCCGCATCCTGGACGACCCACGCAACCGGGCCGCGTCGGGCGCCCCGACCCCCGAACGCATCGACGAGGTGGTCGCGGCCGCGGATAAGGTCGCGAGCGCCGCCGGGATCTGAAAGATGTTGGGTGGCTAGCCGATCGGGTCACCCGCGATCGGGACTCCGATCCGTGCGGCCTGCGCGCGCGAGGCGGGTGAATCGGCGCTGCGGGCCGCCGTCCGCGGAATGCTCGGCGGCGCTGCGTCTTTCGGCGTATCAGGTGGCTGATAGCCGACGAGTGTCGCCGTGCCCCACACGTACGGATCGGCCTGCGGGCTGCCGAACGGCGACCAGGCCAGCCGGGTCTGGCCGGTCTTATCGGTGGTATCGGAGTTGTAGACCATGATGTTCATCGCGAACCGTGCCGGATCGACCGGGGCGGGCAGCGCGGCGAACGGGATCTTCACCTCCACCGTGTAGCCCGCGTACGGTTCGGTGACCGTGGCCGCCACCTGAATACCCGAATCACCCACCGGGCCTTGGTTGTTGTCGGCGTCACGCTCGGCGGCCGGGCCACCGTCGGCGGTATAGGGCAGGATGCCGGTCTTCAGTGTGGTGGCGGTGTCGTCGGAATCGCCGCGGGGATCGATGGCGATCTCCACCGAATCGGTGCGCCAGTGCCGTTTGACGTCGTCACGCGCCAACGCCGCACCCTTGGCCCGATCACGCACGGTGACAAGCACATACAGATCGTCGGCATGCCTGGCCAGCTTCGCGGTCGCGGTGCAGCGGTCGTCGCCCTGCCAAACGGCAAGCGGCAGTTCGGGTCCCGGATATTCGCCGGGATCGGCCACGCCGTTCAGCACCGGAGCGGTCGCCACGGCGGGCACCGTGGTCGCCGGGCGCGGCGGATAATCCGGCTGCGCCCGATTCGCCAACCACGGCAAGCCGTTTCGTTCGGCCCAGTCCCGGAATTCGGCGTATAGGGGCCGCAGCCCGTCCTGCCGCCGCACCGGCGCCTCGATGAACCGGCCGTCCTCGGCCAGCACGGTGAACCAGTCGGAACCGAGCTGCCGAGGATCGGTCGGCACCTGGGCGGGCATCGCCGCGAAACCCTGTGTGCGGTACAGCCGCGCCGCATCGCGCTGCACCTGCGCCCAGGTCGTGCCGTATTCGCGCGAACGAGCGCCGGACCACACCCCGAGCACCGGCAGCCCGCTGGCCGGATCGGTGCGCTGCCGCTCGGCCGCATCTGGGCCGAGCAGTTCGCTGAATCCATAGTTCTGGGCGAGCAACCGCCGCGGCCGCCACAGCGTCAGCCCCTCCACGGTGAGCTGTTCCGGAAAGGCATGCGGATCACCGGCCAGCCGGAACGCCTCTATCCCGAGTCGAGCCGAAAATTGATGTCCGCCATGCTGATTGAACGGACGCGGATCCATCACCACAATGGTGTGCGGCGTCGTCGCGCGCACCAGCCGCACCACCCTGGCCAGGGTGTCGGCGGCGCCCCAGATCCGCGCCGTCAGCGGTGCGGAGAGCGTGTACCAGAAGTCCGGTTTATCGAGGTAGTAGATGTTCTCGATGCCGGCGAGCGCGGTGGCCCTGCGCTCCTCGTCCTCCCGGATCAGACCCAGTTCGGGGCCCTCCGCCAGTCCGACGGCATTGCCGCCGCCCTCGCCCCGAGTGATGGTGAGCACGCCGGTGCGCAGGCCCAACTCCTCCCGCCACCGGCCGAACGTGCCGAGATTCGACGACTCGTCATCCGGGTGCGCACCGATGAACAGCACGTCGGAATGCGCCCGGCGCGGGTCGAGCGCGAATCGGTCCAGGTCGCGGGCGGCGCTGTCGGCCGCTCCGCCGAGCAGCCAGGCGCCGGCCAGCGCGGATGCCGAGGCGAGGACGGTGCGCCTGGTCGGCCCGCGCCGCTTCGCCTCGACCACGCCGTACCTCCCGTCGCTCGCCACCACCCGTCCGTCGAATCACAGCACACCCGCGATATCGACGGTCCTATCGGTTACCGCCGCCGCGTGATCCCCACCGGCTTGATCTCGGTGGGCACCTGGGCGAACGCCGCCATCGGAACGCCGAACGAGGCGGCCAGTACCTCGCGCGGCAGCGCGTTCACCGTCGCGACGATACCGATGTCGTCACTGGGTTCCTTTGCGCTGGTGTTGAATACGACCAGCACATCCAACGGCGCATCGGCGCTCGCGTTCTCGAAGTAGTGCAGGAAACCCTGCGGCGCGAAGACGAGATCGCCCTGTTCCATCCAACCCGATCGCACCCTGAGCCCCGTTGCCCCGCTTGGCATTCGACTCCTCCACCATGCCGCTGTCCCTTCTGTGTGGCGAAATCACCTCTGACACTTCGGATTACTCAGCCAGCTGATACTCCGAGGGTAAGCGAGTGCCTCGCACTGGAACTCGGCCCGGCGCGGGCTTCGCCCGACAGCACCGCATTTGGCCCGCCAATCCCGCCGAAAACATGGGATGAATCACAGTAGGGGTTTGTCAAGGAGAAAAACGGGGTAAAGGTCTGTTTCGTGCGTAATGCTCGGCGCCGCGGCGCTGAGCGGAATCGAAAACAGGTCCCTGCTGCGGGCTGGGAAGGACGAACACGTGACGGAACGGAGCGCGGGGGCTTTTCCGCTACGGCGATCGGTCGCGGCGGCTGCCATGGGAAATGCCACCGAATGGTTCGATTACGGGGTATACGCGGCGACCGCGGGCTACCTGACCGACGCCTTCTTCCCCGGGCACCTCGGCACCCTCGGCACGATGCTCGGCTTCGCGGTCTCGTTCGTGCTGCGGCCGCTCGGCGGAATGGTGTGGGGGCCGCTCGGCGACCGGCTCGGCCGCAAGGCCGTGCTCGCGACCACCATCCTGCTGATGGCCACCGCGACCGGCGCGATCGGCCTGCTGCCGACCCATTCGTCGGTCGGGGTGCTGGCGCCGGTGCTGCTCATCGCGCTGCGGGTGGTGCAGGGCTTTTCGACCGGAGGCGAATATGGCGGCGCCGCAACATATCTCGCCGAATGCGCGAACGACCGCAAGCGCGGCTTCCTCGGCAGCTTCCTGGAATTCGGCACGCTGGCGGGTTTCGTCGGCGGCTCGGCCGTCGTGCTGATCTGCCAGCTCGTGCTGGGTTCGGCGAGCATGCACGACGGCGGCTGGCGCATCCCGTTCCTGCTGGCGGTCCCGCTCGGGCTCACCGGCTGGTATCTGCGGGCCCGGCTGGACGAATCGCCGGTATTCAGCGAGGTGGCCGAGCGCGACCACCCGCCCGGCGGCATCGGCGTCGTGCTGACCACCTACCGCCGCGAATTCCTCACGCTCGCAGGGCTTGTCGTCGCGCTCAACGTCGTGAACTACACCCTGCTCACCTACCAGCCGACCTATCTGCGGCAGACCATCGGCATGGGTGAATCGGCGACCACCACGATGATGCTGATCGGCCAGACCGTCATGATGGTGTCGCTGCCCTTCTTCGGCCGACTGTCCGACCGGGTCGGCCGCCGCCCGATGTGGCTGTTCTCGCTCACCGGCCTGATACTGCTCGCGGTGCCCATGTACTGGCTGATGGGTCGCGGAACACCTTGGGCGATAACCGGATTCGTCATCTTGGGTCTGCTCTACGTGCCACAGCTGGCCACCATCAGCTCCACCTTCCCCGCCATCTTCCCCACCCACGTGCGCTATGCGGGCTTCGCCCTCGCCTACAACGTGTCCACCGCGCTGTTCGGCGGCACGGCGCCACTGATCAACGAGGCGGTGATAGATGCGACCGGCTGGTCACTGTTCCCCGCCTGGTACACGGTGGGCGCCGCCATCGTCGGCCTCATCGCATGCGCCTACCTCCGCGAGACCGCGGGCACCTCGCTGCGCGGCACCGAAGTCCCTGTCGCCGATGAGGATTCGATCTCCGGGTCGATGCAGATCGCGGCGGGCTAACCCAGTTTCGGCGCCGGGATGCGCCAAATCGAAGTGGGTACCTTCTCCGTCGGTCCCGACTCGAAGACGATCCAGGCGCCGTCGGGCGACCAACTCGGCGCACCGTCGTAGCCGTCGGATTTGGTGACCCGCACGGGTTCTCCGGTGCCGTCGGACCGGGTGACGAAGATCTGCCCATGCTTCAGCCCACCATGGTTGGACGAATACACCACCCAATTGCCGTCCGGAGAGAAACTCGCGTCAGAGTCTTCACCTTCGCCACCGGTGATCACCTTGCGGCCGGTACCGTCCGGAGCGATCGTCACCAGCCGCGACTTGTCGGAACCCCCTGGGCTGGACTGGAATACGATAATATCGCCGCGCGGCGACCAATTCGGTTGCCGGTTATCGGTATTCGTGGCGGGGCCATCGACCAGCGCGGTGATCCCGCTGCCGTCGGCGCGTACCTTACGGATGGTGCCCCGCGAGCCGGTCTGTTGCTTGGCGTCGTTCTCCTGGAACACGATCCAATCACCGTCCGGCGCGAAGCTCGGCTCGGTGTACATTCTGCCGCTGTGCGAGGTCACCTGGTGCGGCTCGGCGCCGGGCCGCATCGTCCAGATCTCATCGATATCGGTGACGTTGTACGAGAAGGTGATCGAGCCGGTCGGCCCGTTCCATGCCGACCCGGGCAGGTTCACCGCCGACTGATCGCCCTGCTCCACCAGCACCTGTGGTGCGCCCCCTGAGCTCGGCATGAGGTGCAGACCCGCCCCGCCGCCGTTGTAGCCGCCCCGACAAATGGTGAGCAGCAAGGTTTTTCCATCCGGCGAGTACGCCGGGTTCTGGGCACTCGCCGAGCCGGACGGGCTGTACAGCAGTTCGGCCCCGTCCGTCCTTGTCTGCGCATCAGCGGCGGCGGGACGCGCGACGACCGCGATCAGAACAGCAAGCAACACAAGTGGCGTTCTGCGAAACACACGAAAAACAGTAGTCATATTCCCGCGCCTGGGGAGACCAGGCCCGCCGCAGACCCGGGCCCGGTCTCTCGGCGCTTCCTCATGCCTGTGACGATCCGATCGCGGCGTCGAAGGCGGCCTGTCCACCGACCACCGGGAAGGCGATCCGCGTTTCCCCGAGGTTCACCCCGAATCCGGGTCCGGGCTTGGGCAGCAGGGTGAACTCGTTATCGCTCGACAGCACGACGATGCCCAGTTGATGTCCGCTCGCCAGCACATAGTCGTGCGGTTCCATGGACAGCCGGACGCCGTACTCCTCACCCGGCGTGATCGCGCTGGTTTCGCTGATCGAATCGCGGTTCTGCGGGTCGGTCCAACCCCTGGTGACGATCCGCGATGTGCCGTCCGGCGCCCGATCCACCAGCAGCGCGGTCACATTCGCCGCCGCCCGCTGGAACGACATCCGGAACGCGACGCAGACCGAGCCGCTCACCCGCAGCGAGGTCGATACGGGTTTGGTGAAGTACGCCAACCGATTCGGCGAACTCGGCGCGGCGACGAGATCAGCGGCCAGTTTGGTCGCGTCGTCGTCGAGTGATTCGGTGACGGAATTGTTCGCGCCGTCGGAGGTGGCCGAAACCAGGCCGCCGACGGCATTTCCGCCCGGCTGGAACATCGCCGCCGCGTCGGAGGTGCCGGGAGCGGGCCAGTCCGCCTCGTCCACCCACGACTTGTCCTCACGCTGGATGGTGGCCTTCGGCTCTCGATCGATCCCGTTGTCCTCCCCGAGCAGATACTTGCTGAACCACCGGTTCACCGTGCGCAGCCATTCCTCCCTGCGCAGCCCGATCGGGTCGGTGTGGCCGGACTGATGCAGCCAGATCTTGTGCGGCACACCGGCATTCGCGAGCGCCGAGTACCACTGGGCAACATTCTTGGTCTTCACGTTGAAATCGTTGAGCCCGTGCGCGGACAGCACTGCGGCATGGACATTACCCACCGCGTTCAGGTAATTGCGCTCGTTCCAGAATCCGTTGTAATCACCGGTGATTCGGTCCTGATCCTGTTCGAGCTGATCGATCACCGGTTTGCAGACATCCCGATCCTCCCTGGTGTAAACGTATTTCGCGAGAACATCGGTGTCCTCGCCCTGATAGGTGCCCGGCGCCACCACCGCGCCCGCCGCGCGATAGTAGTCGTACCAGCTGCTGATCGCGCCGATCGGCACGATCGCCTCCAGGCCGGGCACGCCGGTGGTGGCCACCGCATTGGGCAGGGTGCCGTTATAGGAGACGCCCATCATGCCGACCTTGCCGCTGGCCCAGTCGGCCGTCACCGGATTGCCCTGCTCGTCGTGCGCGTCGGCCCGGCCGTTGAGCCAATCGATCGGGGCGCGCGCGCCGACGGTCTCGTTGGTCGCACCCGAGGTGGGGCAGCCCGTCGACTTACCGGTGCCGAGCGATTCGCCGTACATCACGGCGAAGCCGCGGGACAGGAAGTAATCCTCGTACTGCCAATGGATCTGACCGTCGGAGAGGGTGATCCCGTTGGCCCGCAACTCCTCCGGCACCAGGTTCCGTACCGGGCCGGGCGGCTGGGCCCGCCGCGCCTCGGCGCCGTCCGGCGGCACATAGAGTTCGACATCGACGTTGTGGTTGGTGACATCATTGCCGCCCGAGAAATACGGGCTCGCTTGATACACCACCGGGAGCTTGCCGGTGGCCCCGGCCGGGCGCACGAGCTGGACGTGCACCTCGTCGTCCTTGCCGTCGCCATCGCTGTCCACCGGCGCGCGCACCCACAGATCCTGCCGGACCGTCGCACCGGGATCGAACACCGGCTGCGCCTCCCCGCCGGACACGGCCGGCCCCGCCGCGGGCGCCGCCGCCATCGCGGGAGCGCCGTACAGCAGCAGCACGGAAGCCGCCCCCATCAAGGCAATTCGCGGCAATCGACGCAGAATTCGGCCATCGAGTCTGCCGGAGCACCACCGGCTTTGCTGAATTCCCATGGAACACAATCCCTTTTGAGAATGGACAGGGTGATGCGGCGCGCGTCGACAGGTAATCGGCTGCGCGACAGGCAAACTCCGCAACGTCAGACTGCCGATTTGCCCGGTTCGCTGTCCAGGCCGGCACTGGGGATCGAAATTGGGGATCCCCATTTCGATTCCCCACTGGACAGCCCGTCCGGTCGGCGGGCAATCTGACCGGTACCGACAAGTCGACGAGTCTTCATGCGCCGCAGTTGATTACGGCGCTCAACAGCCGCGACCGAAGGAGTTGTGCCCGATGAGAATCCGCCGCTCGGCGTGCGGTGCGGTATCGAGATCGCGACAGCCAATCCTTTTGCCCGCGTTCGCGGTTGCGCTGAGTCTGATATCCGTCGACCCAGGCGTATTCGCCGCACCGGCGAACGCGGCGACGGACTTCTCGACCATCGTATTTCCGGATCAAAGCCATTCCGCCGTATACGATTTCATCGATTCGGCGACCAGCTCGATCGATATCACCATGTACGAGCTCCGCGACGACACCGCGGTCGGCGATCTGGTGCGCAAACAGCAGGCCGGAATCGCGGTTCGCGTCATCCTGGACGGCGCCCACCAATCCGTGAACAACGCCGCGTACACGACGCTGGCGAACGCCGGGGCCGCCGTCACCTGGTCCACATCGGCCTTCGTCTACACCCACCAGAAGACGATCACCGTCGACCACGGCCGGTCGCTGATCATGTCGGGCAATCTCGACTCGACCTATTACGCCGACGATCGCGACTACGGCGTCTTCGACGCCGACCGGGCCGACGTCGACGCCATCGAGCAGGTCTTCGACGCCGATTTCGCGCAGAATCCGGGCACGCCCTCCGATGGCGACAACCTGGTCTGGTCGCCGACCGACGCGGAATCCCGGCTACTCGGGCTGATCAACGGCGCACAGCACAGCCTGGATGTGGAGGAACTCGAATTCGGTGACAGCACACTGGTGAACGCCATCGCCGACGCCGCGCGGCGCGGCGTCACCGTCCGGGTCGTCGGTATGAATCCGGACAGCTACCGGGACCAGTTCGATCAGGTGCAGGCCGCGGGCGGACAGATCGTCACCTACTCCGCCAGCGGCGGCACCTACATCCACGCCAAGGCGATCGTCGCCGACTACGGCACCGCGACCGCGAAAGTCTTTGTCGGATCGGAGAATTTCTCCGACAACTCGCTGAACCACAATCGCGAACTCGGCCTCATCGTCGGCGACTCCGGTGTGCTGAGCACGGTCGAGAACACCTTCGCCACCGACTTCGCCAACGGGACGCCGTACTGAAATTCGTTGCGGCACTGCCTAAATGCGCTTGATCGTCGCAAGCCAAGCGGGCAGTCCGTCGACATTGAACGTCGCCCGGATCCGGTCCGGTTCGACGGCGGCGACCTTCCATCCATCGGCGAGACCGAATGCGGCGCTCAACTCCTCACGGGCGACCGGATGCGGGCCGAGCTCGGGACCGATATCGCTGAAGCACAACACATAAAGCGTGCCACCGCACTCGAGCACCGAACCCAAACTCGCCACGTACTTCCGCCGCTCATCGCGATCGAACGTGTGGAAAAGCCCGCAATCCAGCACCGTATCGAACCTGCGCCCCAACCGGTCCAGCCGGAACGCGTCGGCCACCGCGAACTCGGCCGCGATCCCCCGTTCCGCCGCCTTCTTCCTGGCGACGGCCACCGCCGTCTCCGCCACATCGACACCCAGCACCGGCAACCCCAGCGCGGCAACGCACAGCGCGTTCTCCCCCGTCCCGCACCCGGCATCCAACACCGCCCCCACAAACCCACCCTCACCCACCAACCGCGCTACCGCAGGCTGCGGTTCACCAATATCCCACGGCGCACCCCCGTCCCGATACGAGTCATCCCACGGCCGCCCCGCCGCCCGCTCATGGCTCGTCAGCCCCCGCCCACCGCCAGCATCTCCAGTCAATTCGGCCACCACCCCAGCCTGGCACGTTGATCAGCCCCCGCATGGTCATCCGCAGAAAATACCTTCAAAAACGCAGCCAACGGTTGCCTAATTGATTCCGCGCAGCCTGATTCGACTCGGCGATGCTCGCTATCGAGATGGCCCTTCATCAATTGCCGCGAGGGCAATGATCTTTCGTGCCACCGGTGTCAGATCGTGTGCCGGCAGCGGTGGAGGGATGTACCGGGCAGCGACAACGTCATCGTCGTTGCCGTCCGGCTCGAGTGTTCCGGTGGCCGCGGCGCGGAAGTAGTGCCGGGTGGATTCCCAGCCGGTTCCGGACTCGACGTCGAAGAAGTACTCGATGAATTGGCACAGCTCGATGGGTTGCCCGGTGATGTGGAGGCCGGTCTCTTCCCGGACTTCGCGAGTAAGCGCGTCGATCAGGTCTTCTCCTGGTTCGACACCGCCGCCGGGGAGGTCCCACTGTTCCTCGATTCGTGCGCTATCACGAACCAGCAGAACACCTTTGGCGTCATACAGCAGCGCGTACACCGACGTCCGTCGCACGATGTCGGAGCGATGGACGATATGAACCTCGCCGTTGATATCCCGACAGAGGTAGTGAACGGAGTCCGCCATAGGCGCTCGAACTACCGGAAGTAGGGCATGGGGTCTCTGGGCTTACCATCCACGCGAACTTCGAAATGCAACTTCGTCCCTGCCGTGAACCCGGTGTGCCCGGCATAGGCGACGAGTTGGCCTGCGTGCACCGTCTCGCCCTGCCGGACGACGATGCCGGAGGCGTGGGCGTAAAGGGTGGAAAGTGCGCCGTCGGACGACGCTCCGTGCCCGATGATCAAGTAGTTCCCGTAGCCGTTGGCAACGGCCTCCGTATGGACTTCCTCAACTTTTCCGTCACCGGCGGCATACACGGGGGCACCCTCCTGGGCTGCAAAGTCCACCCCGGAATGGAACACCGGCGAGGTCGTGCCAATGTGGTCGCTTTTCCCGAACTGCGACACCACTTCTCCGTTCACTGGACGCAGCAACGAGCCGGACTGCGCGTCGATCGGGACAGCCACCGGAGGCGCCGATTCACCGAGATGGGTGTCGCTCTCGAACGCGCCGGGCACAGCCCCCGCGTTGGCGGGTATACAGATGGCCAGGGCGAGGACCGCACCAGCGGTAACCACAGCGCTACCAAGGCCTTTGATAGTGGTGCCTTTCATCGGACCTACTCGCATATTCTTGGGCCGTGCCGCCAAACGCTTCGTCGGAGAGGCTGGGAGCAGCGGCGTGCGGACCAGTCGACGTCAACGCGGCCGATCGTACCAATCAGCGAGTTGACTTTCGCCGCAACAGATTTGCATCACCCACCATGGAGGAATCCGAATGAGAAATCCGATTCGGCTCTACATGTCGATGTCGCTCGACGGCTATATCGCGGGTCCGGACGATAGACCGGGTCAGGAGCTCGGGCGCGGCGGTGGGCGCCTTTTCAACTGGCTCGACGACCGGGAGTCCGACGGTCCGAGCGGACAGGTGTATCGCGAGGCGCTGGCGACCGGCGCGCTGATCTCCGGCCGCCGGACCTTCGAACTCGCCGGGCGTTGGCAGGGCGACCATCACGACGGTGTGCCGATCTTCGTCCTCACCCACCATGTGGATGACGGGGACGAGCCGATCGGCCACGAGCGATTCGTCACCGACGTCGAGGACTGCGCCCGTCAGGCTCGCGCGGCGGCCGGGGACCGGCCCGTTATGGTCCACGGGGCCGGCGCGTCCCAAGCGCTGCTCCGGGTCGGCCAGATCGACGAGATGGAGATCCACCTGGTTCCGGTCCTCCTCGGGGGCGGCCGACGACTGTTCGACAACCTCGGTGGCGATCCCATCGAACTCGATCTCGTCCGACGGCTCGAGGACCGAGATGTCACGCACCTTCGCTACCGGGTGCGCCGAACCGAGGAGGCCGCGTGAAGACGCTGTTCGTCTCCTACCGCGTCACCGACCTGAAACGCTCGCTCGACTTCTACACTGCCCTGGGCTACATCGAACTGGGCAGAGTCGACCCCGGCGACGGCAGCCACCTCGTGATCCTCGCGTTCCCCGGCGAACCCGCTGCCTCCCTGGAGCTGGTCCACCGCCCCGCCGACGGACGCGTCGACGTGGGCAACGGTTTCGACCACCTCGCCATCCAGGTGGACACCCTTGCACCCACCCTGGAGCGGCTGACCGACGCCGGCCTGAACCCGGAACCTGTCCAATACCCAGGCGGCCCGCACGGCCCGAAAACATCGTGGCTCACCGACCCGGACGGCTACCGGATCGAATTGGTGGAATGGCCGCCCGGACACCCCGACGGCATCACCGCCGCAGACTTTTCCTGAGAGTCCTTGTTCCGCGAACACAAAAGGGCGACAGTCTCGTTCGACCTACATCAAAACCACGCTGAAGCCCCCACCTGGTCCAAGTCGAAAACTCGGGCCTACCTTCGTCCCCAACCCGCCTCCTACATTCCTGAAGGCGCCAACATCAGGAATGTCTACCATCCTGAAGGTTGGACCATCAGGAACGTATACCTGATGCTCGCCGCACCCTCAGGAATGCAGAGGTATGGGGCGGAGCCTCGGAGGGTCCGGAGGCTGAAGCAGCGCCGGGGAGGCGAGCCGGTCGGGGCAATGCACGAAGCGGCCTTGGGAAGGCGACCCCGACCGAGACATGTCGTGGCTCTAAGAAGCGGCTCACGCCAGAGGAGACTGCCGAGATCGTGGCCAAGTACGAGGCCGGGGCGTCGATGGCGCGGCTGAAGTTGACCATCACATGGCCAAGCGAACGATGGCGAAGGTGTTGCGCGAGGCTGGAGTGACGATCCACCGAGGGGCGGGCAGACCGGCTGACGGATCCTTGCGGTCCCAATCAGGCGAATAAGCGATTGGCTTCGACCACCGAACTAGCGATGTCTTGACCTGCATGTCGCCAGTCACCTATGAGTGTCCAATTCGCGGATCAGTGCCTCCGCCGCGTCAACACCCGGAGGCAGGAGCGCCACCGTCCTAGCGTCCTGGTCATATTCAATAAGGCGCTCCTTGTGCATCGGGCGGAGCACCTTCGCTCGAAAGTCGCCCGGGCGCGTCTGTTCAAGCCATGACAACAAGTCCGTCTCCCGCACCTCGACAACCCCCGACAGAAGCAGCAGAGTTCTTTTACGGAGGGTAAGCCCACTCGCAAGTACGCGCCGTTTGTCACCACTACGCCACACGAGAGCGACCTCGCGCTCGACCAAAACATCGACCAGATCGGTGGCTTCGTCGGTCGCAAGACCATGAAGAAGTCGCACCAGCTCGGCGACGATCCATTTGCTCATATACACCACTGCAGTAGCGTCCATATGGTTTGGATCGACATCCCCGCCAGCGTGTCCGACTCCCCTATTGTTCCGAATCTCATAAAGCGCGACGATCATGCGAGGAATCTGAATTCGTGCCGACCGTGTGCCGTTTTGCGACTCCAGCCTTCTACAGGCATCGACCATATTGCCAGGCTTGTGGGCACGTGCAGCGTAGACGCCTGCAAAATACCCTTCGAGGATCGTGTACGCAGCCTCGCACAACTTCCCGCCGTTGAGTTCCGCGGGCTCCCAACGATGCTCAGCGAAGTTTTTGACTACCTGCCGGAATGCGTCAAGCAAGTCAGCAACGAGCGCCGCCGGAATGGCGTTGAACGCGTCCTTCGGATCGAGCGCCATTAGGCAATCATCTGCTCGACGGTCTTCTTCCCGGCGTCGGTGAGTCGGTATGTCTTGCGTGCCTGCTGCGACTTGCCCGATTTTTTGAGCTGGAGGATGAGCGAAGGCTTCTTTGCGATAAGCGTGGACATGACCTTAGAGGTTCCCGTAACACCGTGTCCAAGATCCTTGAGAAGCTTATTCAGCTCAAGGGATCCAAACGAGTCTTGGCCTTTGAGAACCTGGACCCAGTAGGCAGCGACCAGCATCCCGGCCGGGTGAGTCGACGCCCCTGAGGCGCTGTAAAGCTCCGCGAAGTGCTCCCAGTTGCTGGCCTCGGCCGCGATCCCCTCATCGATCTCGTTGCGGTCGAACTCGTCATCAGGTCCACTGGATACGCTGGCCAGACCAGTTTTCTTAGGCGACGGACCCAGCGAAATATTGTGCCGCTCCGCAACCCATCGAATAACGCGCCCACGCGCGTCATCATCGAGCTCGCTAAGCGCTCTCGACACCTTGCCCATTGCCTCGATTTCGAGGTCTACTCCTTCGTCCATCTGCCCTCCAGCTTTGGGTGGCTAACACGAGCATGTTAGATGCCATAACATAGAAGACAAAGGACATTCATGCGCGTGTGTGCCCCAACTCGGTAAGACTTCGTTAGCGCAAGGGCGCCTCGGAGGGCTCGTCTGAACTGTAATGTCGGGATATACCTGCTGGTAAGCGTAATTTAGGTACCCACAGCGACCGCAGTCGCGGAAGCCGTCACCTTCCGGCAGTTGGGTCGAGGTCGGCGACCTCATCAATGACCAACTTATACCCCGTACCAGGTGGGCTACTGACTCTAGACCACCCCATTGCCGAAGCAGCCGATCACATCAGCAAGGCTGTGATCGAAACCCTCATCGCGTACATCCAGCTCACAAGACTCCCCCGCTGAAGCACGCGCCCCCGCTGAAGCACGCACCTGCCCGATGCCTCCCGCTGCTTGTGCCGAGACCAAGCGACAGGCCGCTGCGGTTCGAGTAAGAGCTGTAACAATCAGGCAGATAAGCAACTGGCGGCGGACGCCGCCCTAGCCGATACCTTGCTATATGTCGTTGGTGACATATATCGTTGGTGTCGTGGGTAAACTGTTCACCATCGAAATCGAGCCCGAGGTGCGGGACTGGCTGGAAGCGCTGCCAGCCAAGCACTTCCTCAAGATCGATGAATACGTCGGCCTGCTTGCCGAACAAGCTGAGTCGCTGAGCGAACCCCTACGCCCGATACCTCGGCAACGGGGTCCGGGAGCTACGCCCCACGCTGAATGGGGCCGCCATCCGCATCACCTATTGGCTCGCACCCGGACGACGAGCCATCCTGCTGACAGTGTTCCGCAAGACCCGGATGCGAGAAGACATCGAGATCAAACGCGCGAAAATCGCCCAACAAACCTGCCAAGCCGAACACACACCCGCCCATCAAGAATTCGTCCGCATAATCGAGAAAGGAGAACTGGACCGATGAGCCACGCACGCTGGAAAACCCTACGGGAACGCAAACTCGCCGAGGGCTACACCGAACCCGACGATGTCACCGAGACCCGCCGAGAAATCCGGCTCTCCATGGCACTGGCCAAAGCCGTCTACGACCGCCGCACCGAACTCGGACTCACCCAAGCCGACCTCGCCGAACGCGCCGGTCTCACCCAAGCCAAAATCTCGCGCATCGAAGGCTCCGACACCGTGCCAACCCTCCCTCTGCTCGCTAAGCTCGCCGACGCACTCGACGCGACCCTGAACATCGCTCTCGACGCCGACGACACCCGAGTCAACTTCACCAGCCACCACACCGACGCTGCCTGAATGAGAGATCGCTTCGACGAGACCTGCAATCGGCCATACGAATAGCGTCCTGACCGTCGCGCCTTCCCGCAGTAAAGCGTAGGCGATCTCTATCTCTCGATGCGTGCGGCGCAGAGCTCCTACTTCCGTTCCTGCAGAAAACCAATTCAGCATGGGATAGCCAATGGTGTTAATTCTCCACAATATCGAGGATCCGCGCACACCGTGCGGCGGTGTCGAGTCTCCCGGCCATTACAAAGGCGCGCTGGCAACTTCCCTTGGATTCGCCGATAAGACTGTCACACGCACCCAAGCATTGGCGCACTGTGCCCAGACACGCAACGGACTGGCGATAGCGTACGAGATAGTTTTCTCGCCGCCACACTCGTGGTCCATCATGTGGGGTCTCAGCGAGTCCGACACGGTGCAGTTAATGGAGAAAGCATACGTTGCGGCGATTGATCGGACCATGAAGTACGTCGAGGAACAACTGTCGTACACTCGACGCGGACTCAATGGGATAAGGCAAATCGATGCAAGCCTGTCGTGGGCGCAGTTCGAGCATTTCTCTGATAGGCGTGAGCGGCCCGATCGCCATACACATATAATAATCGATACGACCGTGCATGGGTCCGACGGACAATGGAGTCAGCTCGATGTGCGACCGCTTAGAAGCAACGCGGAAGCCGGGACTTTTCAGGCAATATTCGAGTCGGCGATTGCAGCTTACAGCAGCCAAATGGTTGGCCTTGCCTTCGAGGAAAGGGCCGCCTTCGAACCAGGCGACAAAGCTCGGTTCGAAGTTTCCGGTGTGCCAGATGAGCTGATTACCAACTTCTTCGGCAGATCTGTATCCAGCTGGCAAGAATCGGACTGGCAAGTCCTCTGACAACTGTTCGGGTAGCGCAGCAGCCTGGCTGATGGGACATCAGAACTCAGCGCAAGCTCGGGCGCAAGATGGCGACGCTCGACGCCACGGCCACCTGTTCAACAGCGTCGGCTATGCGCCGCGCTTTATGAGCGGAGGGTGACCGTAGCCCCAGATCCCCGCGCCATCGGAGCGTGGAAAGGTACCTCACTCAAGGTTCGGGTGAGGGCTTCTCGTGGACATTGCAGGAACTTACTCGAACCGGACCGATCTCCTGGAAGGCTTCTCCGAGCTGCATGAACGACTCGCCAGAAGCAGACTACACATGTCCACGCCTCGCCCTTCGCGGCCGTCAGGATGACGGAAGAAGCAGTTGATGCCCGAGGAGACAGGCACAATCGTGGCCAAGTACAAAGCCGGGGCGTCGATGGCTCAGCTGAGGGTCGAACACCACATGGCCAAACGGACGGTGTCGAATGTGTTGCGTGATGCCGGGGTTGAGATCAGATTCAGAGGTGAACGCCCCCGAAGCTAGGTCATTCCATCGCGCGACCGAAAGCTCCGTGCTACATTGAGGCGACTCGCTACAGGATCGCCGGTCGGACCGCGGTTACCAGCCAGTCTCCTTCAAAAGCAACGCGCCCAAATCATGTTCTACTGCGTCCCTTGATACCAAACGCACTGTTCGTGCCTCAACATCGAAGTGGCCGACTTGGGCATATTTGTCGTGCGCAGAAACGGATCAGATCGCACATGAACGAAGTGAAATACCGCGCATTTCTAGTAAGCAGCACACCGTCCAAACATCGTGTATTCGCCGTCGTTGGTAACGAACTCGAAGCTGTCGCAACCTTCGACGAACGTATTCAGGCACGATGGCTGGCCGGTGCACTGAACGAGTACGCGCAAGGCAGGATGGCGGCCCGTGAAAGCTTGTACGTGTTCCATCAGCAGCAGAATCTGCCAGGGCCAGTACGTGCCCAGGTCCGCCGCATCGAGGAATCGCTCAGTGTGTCTATCGAAAAACTATCGGCTCGTCGCGCACAGGGAGCGTTCCCCATCATCGAGGCGTTGGAGTATGAACGCCCCGTGCACTCGTTCATGCTCTATTCAGATCCAGATCATGCAGACGCACATCAACACATAAGCCCGCGCACAGCAGCAGCCATCTACGACGTCTGCGAAGGAATCATCGAGCTGTTGGAGCAGATGACCGACGAGCAAGTCCGTGAAGACGAGCCACTGCGCTGCTGGGCTGCCACCCCAGGGCTCCACGCACAGAACAGAGATATAGCCCTTCTATACATGAAGGCCGTGGAGAAGTTTCAAAGTGACCTGTGCTGGGGCGGGCTACTCCCTCAGTCGCTGTTTGAGGAAATTGTATTGTGGGAGATTCTCAACATCGCCGAGGCGGACATCAAGAAGATCCGAGAACTTGGCCCCGAAGTAGACGATGACACATACTGCGCAGAGGTACTTGCAGTCGGTGATCTAACCGAGCTGCCTGAGCGAGAATACGACCACAATTACGGACAGCTACGCAAGGTACTGTTCGAAGAGGAAGATACAGCCGATATTCGACGCATTCTGACAGCCTTGAAGGAGCCACTTCCGGCCGACTTCGACATCTCGTTCCTGTTCCTCCCTTTCGATGAGATGTGCGTCGAGGGCGACTGTGATGAGTGCGATAGCCATGCTGACAACTTTCGGGCAGCCCTCCTCAGCGAAGGCTACGGAGCGTAGGTCCAGCCAACTGATAACGCGGTTCGAGTAAGGGCCATAGCCGACGGCCCCGCAAGTCTGTGACCTGCGGGGCCGTCAAGGGTGGGAGCTAACGCTTGACAGCCCGAACACCTCGGCAGGTGACGTCACCGCACAAGGTGACCACCGGGTCGGGGGTCCGGGGCCGAAGCGGCGTCGGGAAGGCGAGCCGATCGGGGCAAGGGGCGAAGCCCCGGAGGGGGTCCGGGGGGCGAAGCCCCGCCGGGTGGGGTGTGGGGGCTTCGCCCCACAAACATCGCGAAACGAGAAACGGCTCATGCTCTCCATGAGCATGAGCCGCCATCGAGTGGAGCTGCCGGGAATCGAACCCGGGTCCTCCGCCGCGTCTTCAGGGCTTCTCCGTGTGCAGTTCGCTGTGTCTCTGCTCGGATCTCCGGGTCACGCGAACGAGCTCGGATGACGATCCCAGTCGCTGTTTGTTGTCCCGTACCACTCCGCGACCGAGTGGGACGGTGAGCCCTCTAGCTGATGCCGGCACCGGGACCGAGGGCATATCCCGGGCCGACAGAGACGCTGTCGCTTAGGCAGCGAGAGCGTACTCGCGCTGATGAGAATCGGCGCTTAATTGGTTGCAACGACGCTTACGGTGGTCTCTTGCCTGCACCGACACGCTTCCCCTGAATCAACGTACGCAGTCGAAACCGTTCAGCCCCGTACGTCCCGGCACCTTGCCGGGCTAGTCATGTTAACACCGTGCGAACGCCAGATCATCCCGATATCCCGGTGCCGCTGTTTCCGCGGCGGCGGGGCAGCGGTCCCGTTCTGCCGCACCGGAACTCAGCGCATACCTTTGATCCGGCGGCCGATTTCGCGGGTGACCTCGCGTTCGGCGGTGCGGCGGGCCAGGTCTTGCCGCTTGTCGTAGTCCTGTTTACCTCTGGCCAGCGCGAGCTCGACCTTGACCTTGCCGTCGGAGAAGTACATCGACAGCGGGACCAGCGTGTTGTTGCCTTCTTTGGCCTTGCCGGTGAGTTTGTCGATCTCGCGGCGGTGCAGTAGTAGTTTGCGGGTGCGCCGCGGGGCGTGGTTGGTCCAGGTGCCGTGGCTGAATTCGGGAATGTGCAGCCCGCGCAGCCACACCTCGCCGTCGTCGACCGTCGCGAAGGCGTCGACCAGCGAGGCCTTGCCCTCGCGCAGGCTCTTGACCTCGGTACCGACCAGCGCGATCCCGGCCTCGTAGGTATCCAGGATCGTGTAGTTGTGCCGCGCCCGGCGGTTGGTCGCGATGACCTTGCGCCCCTTCTCCTTCATATCTCCTCAATCATCCCGTATGCCCAGCTAGACGGCTCGTTTCCGCGCTGGCACCCGCGCTCGGCGTCACCGCCGAGCTGGAGTGCCCAACCAGCTTACGGATGCGCTCGGAATCGACCCCGGCAGCAATCAACAGCGAGACGAAGAAATGTCTTCCGCCATGCCACGCGAAGCCGGTGCCCTGACCGCTAGGAACCCCTGCCCGCTTCGAGATGGCAGCCAGCCTGCCGGCTCCAGATACGAGCTGGTGAATCCTCCGCCCTTGGCCGACAGGAACGCAAGCGCATTACCTTTCCGTCCGAACTTCTTCAGCGAACGCGAAGCGGTTCTGTCAGCTCCGACCAGGATGGCCGACAAATCATTAAGCTCGGCGCGTGAACGAAGGTGAAAACAGTCCGGAGCAGTACCTGGGCTGGGAGCAAGACCTGTCGCCATCGGAGTACTCGGGCGGGAGCGCTGTGGCGGAATTCGGACCGCTGCCGCCGATTCCGGCGTTGGCGCAACCGCACGCGGTGTTCAGCGTCGGTGCGGACACGGCCTTGCGGGTAGGGGAGGCACTGGCGGGGCGGATGCTGCGCAATCCGCTGGTCTGGATGTGGTTCGTCCTGTTGTGGGGCGGGATAGCGGGAGTACTCACGCTGTTCATGGGCCAGGTGGGTGCCGTGCTGGGCGTCTGGGTCATCGGGGCGGCATTTGTTTCCCAGCTGCTGAGCCACGGCCGCCGGGTGCGGAAGTACACGGCGATCGCTCGGGCCGGCTACGTGCCCGGCACAGTGGTGGCCGTTCGATTCGGACCGGATGCATTCGACTTCAGCAGCGAACGTGGCCGGGCGCGGTTCCACTACGCGCGCATTCGGGCCGTCTTCAACAACCGACCGGATACCGTGGTGTTGCGCATAGGCGACGCGCTGTGTGGATTTCCACGAGAGCTGTTTCCGGACTGGAGCATCGATCTCATCGCGGCGGCGAAACGCGGCGACGGTTCGGCGTCCGCGCCGAATATCGCTGAGCTGCTGCCGATTCCAGGCCTCGTGCAACCAACCGCGACGTTCGTTGCCGGACCCGGCACGGCTCGCGCCATGGCACGTACCTACACCTGGCAGACGCTGCGTCCCCTCCTCCCCACCGCCGCGATGCTCATCATCCCGGCCTTTATCGTCGCGCTGGTCACGCACAGCGGGCAGGTGCTGGCGCTCGCGGTGGCCGTCGCGGTAGTGGTCGGGGGATTCGTGGCGCTCGTGGCGCTCCTGACAGTTAGGCAGATGTCCATCGGTTTTGCCTGCGCCGCGCCGCCCGGCCAACCGATGACCGTCCGCTACGGATCGGACGCGGTCGAACTCCAACTCGCGAATTCTCGGAGCCGAACCCCGTATTCGGTAATCCGCTCGGTGAACGTCCGTGGCCCGATTGCCGTCGTCACCACGACCACGCCGACGGTGTGCCCGCGAGATCTCGTCCCGGATAGGGCTATCGAGCACATGCGCACGGTGAATCCGCGAATCGTGATCAAACGCTGAGGCCGGTAGCCATCACGGCAAGCTCCGCACCGGCGTGTCATCTCTTCGACACGCCGGTGATTTTTCGGCGTCGCACGCTTCCAGCAAACCAATTGATAAACCGTTCGAATGGCACGGAAAAGCACATCGATTCGCTGATCACCATGGCAATCAATTGCGATCCGAACGAACGGATACCAGGAGTGAACCGGCCTCGTACCAGCATCATCAACGATAGCCACCGCATAGCTGCCGACGGCAACTCCTCGACCGAACCCACCGTCCTTGCGCAGCAACCGAATTCACCCGTCCGGTCACGTTGACCGACCCGGCCACCGCTCCAACGATTGATCCCGTGAGCGGCCCACGAACCGGATGGGCGCTCAGCCCGAAAGGAAAGTCCATGAAGCGTCTCGCCGCACTCGTCCTGCTTCCGCTCGCCGCCGTCAGCGCGCTGGTGGTACTCGGCCCAACGATCGCGGGCACCGCATCGGCCTCCCCCGATCGGGTCCACTTCTGAGGTCCCTGAAAGGAATCGACATGTCGCGCACGAAGCGTCTCGTCGCCCTCGTACTGTTGCCGCTGTCCGCGGTTGCCGCGCTGGCGGTGGTCGGCCCGACGACGGCGGGCACGGCCGCCGCCGATCCCGGTCGTGTGCACTGCTGCTGACCGGGTGATTGATTGTGGTCAGCCCCCGGGCTGCACAATGAAATAGATCACCAGGACCGCTAAAAACGCGGCCACCAGCAGCACGGTCGACAGGCGTGGCCAACCCGGATGCCGGACCGGGCTGCGCCTGCCGAGCCAAACCGAATCGACCGTCGGATCGACCGTCGGATATCGCGAACCTTTCGCCTGCGGCTCGGGTAGGTCGGGACCGTCGGCGGACGACGAGTTGTCGCCGCTCAGGTCGGCCCCGCTATCCCTGGGGCCCTCGTGGTGCATGCCGCAACGGTAGTGCGATGAACGCCGCCGCGGCGGAATTATGCGGCACCGCAACGGTATCGGAACTCAGGCGAGACGCCGCGCGAACGCTTCCGCCGCCGCGCCGGACGCCAGGTCCACGGTGTGCACCGCCAGGTCGACGCGGTCCGGTGCGAGGTCCAGCACCATGAACCCGAGCTGGTGGTAGTTCTCGAACAGCACGGGATTCGTCCCATTGGGATTCAACTTCGGTTCGGCCGCAACGGTTTTGGCCGCCGCGCCGGAGACGATCTGCCGCGTCCCCCGGCAGGCCGGTGTCGGTTCGAGCACCTGCAGCGAGTGATCGTGACCGGACAGCAACAGATTGACCCGGCCGAGCACGTGTTCCTCGAAGAAGCGCTGCGCGTGCACGCCGTTGATCGGCGCGATATCGAGACCCTCGTAATGTCCGGCGTTGCCGTGCGGCCCATTGTTGAGATACGGCTGATGTGTGCAGGCGATCTTCCAGGTGGCGGGCGATTCGGCCAGGGCCCGGTCGAGCCAGGCGCGCTGTTCGTTCATGAACTGCCCGTCGGGCGCCCAGTAGTCCGAAAGTACCTGCGGCACATAGGCGGCGAGCGGATTCACGTCCAGCACGAAGAATTCCACGACCGGCTGACGCTGCGGGATCCGCACCGAGTAATACCGGCTCGGCATCCACCAGCGCGGCGAACGCGCATGGTAGGCCACCTCGTCGTTGCCGCGCTGCAGCCAGCCGCCGTCACCGGGCAGAATCGAACTGTTGTCGTGGTTGCCGAGCACCATCAACCACGGGAAATCCAGTCCGGCATTGGGGTTTTCGAATTTATCGGCGAACTGGGGGTCGTCCGGGCCGTTGGGCCCGCTCTCGTAGATATTGTCACCGAGCCCGAGCGCCAGCGAAAACGGCTGCCGCGCGTGGTGTTCCCGCATGGCGTTGGCGACCGCCCACTGATTGCGGTTGCCGGTGCCCGCGTCGCCGGTCACCAGCACGCGCAGGGTGCGCTCGGCGGGGAAGGCGAATTTGGTGACGTCCGCCGCGACCGGGACCGCATGGGCGGGCGTCAACCCGACCAGCGATGTCCCAGCCGCGGCGGCGGCCGCACCCGCCAGAAAGCCGCGGCGGCCGAATCCGTTGTCAGCGTTCATGATCGGTGAGGTTACCGACCGGTCGCATCACTTGCCCGGCGCGGCCTTCTTGCTCCGGTCCAAGCCGAGCGCGTCGGTGATGGTGAAGAACATATCGGTCTGGTCGGTCAGGCCGACGACGTTCGCGGCGCGCGGACCGTAGGCGGCGACCCGCAGCTGAGTTCCGGTGTGCTCCTGCGAACCGCCCTCCTCGGCATTGCCGTAGGAGATGGCGATCTCGGCGCCGTCCTTGGTGACGACCTTGCTGGTGAGCGCGGGCGACTTGGTGTCGAGCGGCACGATCTGGCTGCTGTGCGCATGGTCGGCGGTCACCACGACCAGCGTGTTGCCGTCCTGCTTGGCGAATTCCAGCGCGGCCTGCACGGCGGCGTCCAGGTCGACGGTTTCACCGACCTGACCGCACGGGTTGGCATTGTGGTCCTCTTTGTCGATGGAGGCGCCCTCCACCTGGAGGAAGAAGCCGTCCTTGCGATCCTTCAGCAGGTCGATCGCCTTGCGGGTCATGGCCGCGAGCTCGGGCTGGGTGTCCTTGCGCTCCGGGTTCGCCTTACAGGTTTGCGCCGGATTGTTGATGCCGTTGTGCACGGCCTTCTCACCGGTCAGGCGAACCGGCATATTGCCCGGCGCGAACAGCCCGAGCAGCGGCTTGTCCTGATCGGCCTTGGCGATCCCGTCGAGTCCCGCCTTGTCCGAGACGATTTGGTAGCCGCGCGCGGTGGCCTGCTCCTTCAGCGTCTTGTCCTTGTACTGGCCCGCGGTCGCCTTCTGGTCGAAGGATTTCGCGCCGCCGCCGAGGGTGACATCGGCGCGGGTGTCGAGCAGTTGCTCGGAGATGGAGCCGAGGCCGCCCTGCTCCTTGGCGTTGGTCGGGCATTTGGCGGCGGTTTCCTCCGGCCCGTAGCACTTGCGGTCGGTGACGTGCGCGGCGAGCACGGCCGGGGTGGCGTCCTGGATTTCCGCGGTGGTCACATTGCCGGTGGCCTTGCCGTTGGCCTTGGCGATCTCGATCAGATTGGTCTGCGGCTTACCGGCGATATCGACGCCGATGGCACCGTTGTAGGTCTTGGTGCCGGTGGCCCATGCGGTGCCGCTGGCCGCGGAGTCGGTGACGTAATTGGGCTTGCCGGTCGCTTTGTCCAGCGCGTAGTGGGTGTACGAGCCGGTGAGCGGCAGCGCGTCGATGCCCTTGAAGAATCCGCCCGCACCCTCGGCGACATTGCGGGCCACGGTGATCTCGGAATCGCCCATACCATCGCCGATCAGCAGGATGACGTTCTTGGCCTGCGACGAGTTGATGGCGGCGCGCAGCGCCTCGCTGCGGTCGCCGGTGAGCCTGCGGGCGCCGCCGGTCTCGCTGGCCTTGCCCGGTGCGGCCTGGCCGAACAGCTCGCCGGTGGCCTGTTTGGCGGTATCGGAGCCGCAGGCCGCGAGCGCGCCGACCAGCAGCGCGGCGGCGCCGGTGATGGCGCAGGCCCTGGCGAGCCGGGGCCGGGTAAGTACGGACATCTCTATAACCTCATCTGTTCCGGATAGAAGTACCGATGACAGAGCGTGCCCGGAATGTCTGAATCAACAGCAACCGGTTGGTTACCGACGGATGAAGTGACTGGCCAGGCTATCCGGCGGCCAGTACCTCCAGCACTCCTTCGCCGTATTTGGCGAGTTTGTTCTCGCCGACGCCGCTGATCGTGCCGAGTTCGGCGCGGTCTGCGGGTTTTCGGGCGGCGATCTCCCGGAGCGTGGCGTCGTGGAAGACGACGTAGGCGGGTACGCCCTGTTCCTTGGCCGTCGCCGCGCGCCACTGCCGCAGCCGCTCGAACAGACCGACATCCGCGGGCGCGAGATCGGCCGCGGCCTTCGGCGCCTTGGCCGTGCGCGCCGGTTTGGTGACGCGCTCGGGCTCACGCCGCAGCGGCACCTGTCGGCCGTCGAAGAGCACCTCATTACTGGCCTCGGTGAGGGTGAGCACCCCGTAGTCGCCGTGCACCGCGAGCAGCCCGGCGGCCAGCAACTGCCGGACCACGCCCCGCCATTCGGTATCGCGCAGATCGGTGCCGATGCCGAACACCTTCAGCTCGTGATGGTCGTACTGCAGCACCTTCGGATTCTGTTTGCCGAGCAGGATGTCGATGACGTGACCCGCGCCGAAGCTCTGCCCCCGCTCACGCTTGAGCCGCAACACGGTGGACATCAACTTCTGCGCCGCGACGGTGCCGTCCCACGACTCCGGCGGATTCAGGCAGGTGTCGCAGTTGCCGCAGGACTGTCCCGACTGGCCGAAGTAGGCGAGCAGCTGGGTGCGGCGGCAGCTGACGGTCTCGCACAGTGCGAGCATCGCGTCCAGGTGCAGCTGCAGTTGACGGCGGTGCGCCGCATCGCCCTCGGAGTTGTCGATCAGCTTTCGTTGCTGCACAACATCATTGAGCCCGTACACCATCCACGCCGTCGACGGCAGACCGTCGCGGCCCGCGCGACCGGTCTCCTGGTAGTAGCCCTCAACGGATTTCGGCAGATCGAGGTGGGCGACGAAACGCACATCCGGCTTGTCGATACCCATGCCGAAGGCGATGGTGGCGACCACGACCAACCCGTCCTCGCGCAGGAAGCGCGCCTGATTGGTGGCGCGGGTGCGATTGTCCAGGCCCGCGTGATAGGGCACCGCGCTGACGCCGTTCTCGTTGAGGAAGGCCGCGGTCTTCTCCACTGAATTGCGCGACAGGCAGTAGACGATGCCCGCGTCGCCGGCGTGCTCGGTGCGGATGAACTCCAGCAGCTGCCGGTCCGGCTTGTTCTTCGGCTCGATCCGGTACTGGATATTCGGCCGGTCGAAGCTGGCGACGAACTGGCGGGCATCGCCGAGATCGAGCCGGTGCACGATCTCGTCCCGGGTGCGCTCGGTCGCGGTCGCGGTGAGCGCGATCCGGGGTACCCGCGGCCAACGCTGGTGCAGCATCGACAGTTCCAGATAATCCGGCCGGAAATCGTGGCCCCACTGCGAAACACAGTGCGCCTCATCGATCGCGAACAGCGCGACCTTGCCCCGATCCAGCAGTTGGGCCGTCGAGTCCAGCCGCAGCCGCTCCGGCGCGAGATAGAGCAGATCCAGCTCCCCCGCCAGGAACTGCTGCTCGACCGTGCGCCGCTCGTCCGGGAACTGGGTGGAGTTGAGGAATCCGGCGCGCACGCCGAGCGCGCTGAGCGCGTCCACCTGATCCTGCATCAGCGCGATCAGCGGCGACACCACGACACCGACGCCGGAACGCACCAGCGCGGGCACCTGGTAGCACAGCGACTTGCCGCCGCCGGTGGGCATCAGCACCAGCGCATCGCCACCCGCGACAACGTGCTCGACGATCTCGGCCTGATCGCCCCGGAAGCTGTCGTAGCCGAAGACTCGCCGCAAAACCTCTTGTGCCGCACCGGATTCGGTGCGCGCATCGAGTTCTGCGGCGGCCGCGAAGGTTTCGGGTGGAGTCACGCGGCCCATCCTACGAGCGCGCGCCGACAGCCGGGCCGGTACCGTGCGCCGAATCCCGGGTGACACGGCAAGTTCTCCACAGGTGGATAACCCGACCCGGCCTGCGCCGCAAGGTCATTCACGCACGTAGTAGCGCAGGGTGGCATACGCCGTCAGCGCCGCGAAGACGATTCCGATCGGCGCGATGGTCAACGCGACATTGGCGATATCCGGCCCGGTGATCCGCGGGAAGACGTTCTCGTCGAACAGCTGCCCGAGCACCCGGTCGATCACCATCGGCCGCGCGAGCAGCAGCGCGCCCACCGCGAGGATCGACCCGAGCACCGCGGACACCACCGCCTCCAACAGGAACGGCAGCTGGGTGTACCAGCGCGTCGCGCCGACCAGCCGCATGATCCCGACCTCGGTGCGCCGGGTGAACGCCGCGATCTGCACCATATTCGCGATCAACAGCAGCGCCGCGATCGCCATCACGATCGCCAGACCGAACGCGGCATTGCGCAATCCGTCGAACACGCTGATCATCCGGTCGACGATCTCCTTGTCGTTGGTGCCGAATTTGATGCCCTTGCGCTTGCCGAACTCGTCGAGCACCTTCGGGTAGTCCCTGGCGTCGGTCATCTTCACCCGCAGCGATGCGGGCAGCGGCGTCTGCTGGATGTACTCCACCATCGACGGCTGACCCTTGAACAGGTCCTGGGCCTCCTTCAAAGCCGCTGCGCGATTGAGGAATTGGACGCTCACCACGCCGTTGTGCTTCTTCAGATCGGCCATCAGCGACCGGCACGGTTCCTGGGAACAGTCCTGGTCGCTCTCGGAGACCTGATCGTCGAGGTAGAACCGCAGCTCGATGCGGCTGGCGAAGAATTCACCGGTTTTGTCGGCCATCCGCACCGAGAGCAGGCCGCCGCCGAGCATGGTCAGCGAGACCGCGGTGGTCAGGATCATCGCGATGGTGATGGTGACGTTGCGGCGCAGACCGCGCAGGACCTCGCTGAAGAGGAAGTTCAGTCGCATTACCGATCCACCCCGTACACGCCGGTCGACTCGTCACGCATCAGCTTGCCGCGATCGAGCTCGACCACCCGCCTGCGCATGGCGTCCACGATATGGCTGTCGTGGGTGGCCATCAGCACCGTGGTGCCGGTGCGGTTGATCCGCTCGAGCAGCATCATGATGTCCCCGCTGGTGTCCGGATCCAGGTTGCCGGTCGGCTCGTCGGCCAGCAGCACCAGCGGCCGGTTGACGAACGCGCGGGCGATCGCCACCCGCTGCTGTTCACCACCGGACAGCTCGCTCGGTAGTCGGTCGGCTTTGCCGCCGAGCCCGACCATGTCGAGCACCTCGGGCACCGTGCGCTCGATGAACTGGCGCCGCTTGCCGATCACCTCCAGCGCGAACGCCACATTCTGCTGCACCGTCTTCTGCTGCAGCAGCCGGAAGTCCTGGAACACCACGCCCATGCGCTGACGCAGCTTCGGCACCTTGCGGCCGGGCAGCCGGTCGACCCGGAAGTCGGCGACCTGGATCTCGCCGGCCGTCGGGGCCTCCTCGCGCAGCAGCAGGCGCATGAACGTCGACTTGCCCGAACCGGACGGTCCGATGATGAAGACGAATTCGCCCTTGTCCACCTCGACCGAGACATTGTCCAGCGCGGGCCGCGTCGACGTCTTGTAGGACTTGGTGACGTTCCGCATGGTTATCACGGGGAGCCAGTGTAGCCAGGGACCCCGGGACGGCCGCGTTGCGAATACCGCCGGGCGCGGCTGTCACAGCACACTCACAGCGACTACGGGCTCGAATTCTCAACCGCCGGTTTGGTATTCACCACCAACTCGGGTCCGGAAAAGACCGCGTGATCCGGCTTGACGATCAAATACAGCACGAACGTGGCGATCCAGGTTGCCAACAGGATCGCCGTCGACTTACGAGTTCTCACTTATTCCCTCCCGGCGCAATGCCGCGGCCACCCGCACCCGCAGTTCGCGACCGACATCGAATTGTTTGCCTGGCAACGTGCGGGCAACCATTCGGATATTCATCGTGTCCACCGTCAGATCCTCGACGCCCATCACACTGGGCTTGTCGAGCAGCAACGGTTGCAGTAAGGGGTCGCTGTACGCCTCTGTACCGACCTCGTCCAGGATCTCGTTGATCCGTTTGATGTCGGCGCTCGCCGGAACCGGCACATCGACCGCGGCGCGCGCCCAATCCTTCGACAGATTCGTGACTTTCACGATCTGGCCGTTGGGGACGGTGATCACCTCACCGTTCGAGTTGCGGACCGTGGTGATCCGCAAGGTCACATCCTCGACCGTACCTTCCGCGGGCTCTGGTTGTCCGGTCACCGCGATGCGAACCACATCACCGAATCCGTACTGCCGCTCCGTAATCAGGAAGAAGCCCGCCAGAATGTCCTGGACGATGCGCTGCGCGCCGAAACCGAGCGCGGCGCCGAGCACCGCCGCGGGCGCGACAAGGCCACTGACCTGAAAACCCAAGCGCTCCAACACCGCCATGCCGACGAGCACGTAGACGATGACCAGTACCACCCAGGTGATCACCTGGGCGAGCGCATGCCGATGTTTGGCCGCCTCGGATCGCACCAGCGCATCGCTGCTGCGGAACTGGGTGTCGATCTTGCGGGTCAGCCGGTCGCGCAGGTAGGTCGCGAATCGGCTGAAGAGCATCGCGCCCAGGACGTAGAGCACGATCTCCAGGCCGTCGGATCGCAGCCAGTCCAGCGTGCCCGACGGGGAGGCGAGGAAAACGGTCATCGCGCCGACCTTCGGACCTGCCGAAAATCGGCGTTCCCGCGCAACGCCCCCACATCTGGAACACACACGTCGAACAGGTTACAACGCGATCACGGCACAGGTGGATCAGCCGTGGAAGGCGGCGATCAGCATGTCGACCAGTCTGTCGAGGTAGCCGGGGGCTTCGAGGTCGCCGCCGTTGATCGAACGCCAGAACATCGGCGCCACAAGGAAATCCAGCGCCAGCTCGAGATCGAGCCCGGCGGGCAGCTCGCCGCGCGCGATGGCGCGGCGCAGCATTTCGGCCACCTTCGCACGCCGGGACTGGCCGATGCCGATCTGCAGCGCTTCGCGCAGCGCCGGGTTGCGCATCGATTCGGCAAATAGATCCGGGATGATCCGCGCCGCCAGGGGGTGGGATACACCGAGCAGGGTGATCTCCAGGAAGGCCAGCAGGTCACCGCGCAACGTCCCGGTGTCGGGCGTATCGGCCGCGGCCACCGCGACCTGGGTGATCAGCGCGATGACCAGCTGTTCCTTGGCGGGCCAGCGCCGGTACAGCGTCGGTTTGCTCACCCCGGCCCGGCGTGCGACCGCCTCCATGGACAGCTTCCCGTAGCCGACCTCGGCGAGCTCGGCGAAGGCGGCCTCGGTGATCGCCGCGGTGACCTGCGGCTGCATGACGGCGGCACCGGCGGGGACGCGTTTGCGGGTCTCTGACATGCACCGAAGCATACCAACGACGAAACGCTTGCGTTTACACGCAAGCTGATCTACCGTTTCCAACGTACGACGAAACGCTTCCGTATCGACGCAACATTCGAGGTAGACCCATGAAATTCCTGTTCGATGACGAATCCTTCTCGTTCGAGACGCTGCGTGCCGCCGGGTTCGCCTGCTACGGCGGCGCGGAACTCGGCGAGGTGCTGGTCACCGCCGCACACATCCCGAACGGCGACGAAGACGCCTGGCTGCGCGAATGGAAGGCAACCGCCACCAGAGTGCACGCCATCGGCGATGACAGCCTGGCCAAGGGCCACCGGGTCAGCGCCCGCGAGGCCCTGCTGCGCGCCTCGAACTACTACCGCACCGCCGAGTTCTACCGGCGCGACAACCCGGCCACCGATCCGGAGGCCAGGGAACTGTCCCGCCTGTCCCGCGAAACCTTCGCCGCCGCAGCCGAATTGATGGATACCCCGGTCCGCGCGGTATCGATTCCCTACGGCGACACCACACTTCCGGGATACCTTTTCCTGGTTGACGATTCGGGTGCGCCGCGACCCACCGTGATCTTCAACAGCGGATTCGACTCGACCCTGGAAGAGGCCTACTTCGTCATCGCCGCAGGCGCTTTGGCCCGCGGCTACCAGGTACTCGCCTTCGACGGTCCAGGGCAGGGCGCGGTCATCCGGGAGCAGGGCCTGCCGTTCCGGCACGATTGGGAAGCCGTCGTCAGCCCCGTCGTCGACTACGCGCTGACGCAGCCGGAAATCGATCCCGCGCGAATCGCGTTGTACGGCTACAGCCTCGGCGGTTATCTGGTCGCCCGCGCAGCCGCCTTCGAACCCCGCATCGCCGCGCTGATCCTCAACGACGGACTGTTCAATTTCCACGCGATCACCCGCATGATGCCCGAATTCCTGGTGGAGTGGGTGAAGTCGGGCCGCGACACGGAGGCGGACGCCGTCCTGCGGTTGATCATGACCGCCAGTACCACCCTGCGTTGGGCGGTACGCAACGGCATCTGGACCTTCGGCGCCACGGGCGGTGCCGACTTCCTCCGCCGGACCGAGCCGTTCACCATGGCCGGAATCAGCGACCGGATCGCCTGCCCCACACTGGTTTTGGACGCGGAGGAAGATATGTTCTTCACGGGTGAGGCGGTGCGCATGTACGAGGCGCTCACCTGCCCGAAGGAGCTGATCGTCGGCACCGCCGCCGAAGGCGCGGGCGCGCACTGCCACATGGGTGCGATGCTGCGCACCAACCAGCGCGTCTTCGACTGGCTGGCAACCGTTTTCGCCTAGGAAACGGAGCGGTTCCGGTACTTACCGGAACCGCTTCAGCTGGCGGCCTTTTCGCGCATGCGCCAGCGGATACCGGATTCGATGAACCCGTCCAGATCGCCGTTCAGCACCGCGTCCGGGTTGTTCACCTCGTAGTTGGTGCGCAGATCCTTGACCATCTGGTAGGGGTGCAGCACATACGAGCGCATCTGATTGCCCCAGGAGGCGCCCTCGTTGGTCTTCAGCGCGTCCATCTCGGCGCGCTCCTCCTGGCGCTTGCGCTCCAACAGCTTGGCCTGCAGCACGCGCATCGCCGAAATCTTGTTCTGCAGCTGCGATTTCTCGTTCTGGCAGGTGACGACGATGCCGGTGGGCAGGTGGGTGATGCGGACCGCGGAGTCGGTGGTGTTGACGCTCTGCCCGCCGGGACCCGACGACCGGTACACGTCCACCCGGATCTCGGTCTCCGGCACCTCGATGTGGTCGGTGGTCTCCACCACCGGCAGCACCTCGACCTCGGCGAAGGAGGTCTGGCGGCGGCCCTGGTTGTCGAACGGGCTGATCCGCACCAGGCGGTGGGTGCCCATCTCGACCGATAGCGTGCCGTAGGCGTACGGCGCCTTCACCGCGAAGGTCGCGCTCTTGATGCCCGCCTCCTCGGCGTAGGAGGTGTCGTATACCTCCACCGCGTACTTGTGCCGCTCGGCCCAGCGGATGTACATGCGCATCAGCATCTCCGCCCAGTCGGCGGCATCGACGCCGCCGGCGCCGGAGCGGATGTTGACCAGCGCCTCCCGCTTGTCGTACTCACCCGACAGCAGGGTGCGGACCTCCATCGCCTCCACATCGCTGTGCAGCGCGGCCCGCTCGGCATCGGCCTCGGCCAGCGCGGACGTCCGGGACTCGCCCTCCTCCGCCTCGGCCAATTCGTACAGCACCGGCAGATCGTCGAGGCGTTCCCGCAGCTTCTCCACCCGGCTCAGCTCGCCCTGCGCGTGCGACAGCTCGCTGGTCACCCGCTGGGCGTGGTCCTGGTCGTTCCACAGCTCGGGATCTGCGGCCTGATGCTCGAGCTCATCGATGCGACGGCGCAGCTCGTCGATATCGAGCACCGACTCGATCGTCTTCATGGTGGCGTCGAGTTCGGCGAGATCGGCGGAAACGTCAGGATGCACAATCTTCAAGGCTACTAGCCGACGCCGCGGTCGACGAAACCCGATACCGCCCGCAGCGCGCCGGGCCTGCGGCCGGCCAGCAGGTCGAGCGCACGGGCGGCCGCGGGATCGGCGGGCAGCCGGACCACGATCCGCTGATCGTCGTCGGCGGACAGCTCCAGGGTTTCGAAGGCCAGGCGCAGCTCGCCGACCTCCGGGTGGGTCATCCGCTCGATACCGTTGGCGGCGGCCAGGCCCGGAATGTTGCGCATGCGGTCGGTGAACTCCGCGCCGACGGTGACCGTCAGCTCCTCCACCAGCGCCGAAATCAGCGAATCACCTTGCACCGGACCCTGTTTCAGCGTCGCCACGGTCTTGTCCGCGACGTGACCCCAATCCGGATATGCGGCCTTCGCCCGCTCGTCGGTGAAGATATAACGAACGACATTGGCGGGCAGGCCGCCATCGAGCAGGCCGATCGGACCCATCAGCGCGCGGTAGCCGTCGGTGCAGGCCAGCACCTCGCAGAGCCGATTGACGACGGCGGCGGGCGCGGGCTCCAACTGCTCCAGCAGGCTCATGACGAATGGGCGCACCACCCGATTCGGCTGCGCGCCGCCCAGACAATGGAAAGCCGAACTCGGGATCTTCGTCATGCGATACAGGTGCACCCGCTCGCTCGGCGACATGCGCAGCGCGTCGGCGAGCGCGGTCAGCACCTCGGCGGACGGATGCCGGTCCCGGCCCTGCTCCAACCGGATGATGTATTCGACGCTGACATCCGCGAGCATCGCGACCTCGGCGCGGCGCAGCCCGGATGTGCGCCTGCGCGGCCCGGCGGGCAGTCCGGCCTCGGCGGGTGTGACCGATTCGCGCTTCATGCGCAGGAACAGCCCCAACTCGTTATCGCTCACCCATCGAACGTAACAGCGGTGCGGCGGCCGATGGTGGCCCTCTCACTACCACTCTCCGCGTGGTCTCCCAACCGGCCTTGCGCGGCGGCAAATTTGGTTTCCGGTGGCCGGTGCGGCCGCCGGAAACCGAAGGAGAACACCATGTCCCGTTTGAAGCTCGCGGTGATCATCGGCAGCGTCCGCGAGGGCCGGTTCGGCCCGGTGGTCGCCCGCTGGTTCGCCGAACAGGCCGAAGCGCACGGCGCCTTCGATATCGACGTGATCGATCTCGCCGAAATGACGCTGCCGCTGGAACTTCCGGCCACCTCGCCGATGCTCGACCCGAATCCGCCTCGGCCGGAAGGGATGCGCGAGCTGACCCGGCGGCTCGACGCGGCCGACGCCATGGTGATCGTCACGCCGGATATCAACCGCAGCTACCCGGCCTCGATCAAAACCGCCATCGACTGGCACTTCACCCAGTGGCAGCACAAGACGATCGGATTCGTCGGCTACAGCGGCAACAGCGGTGGCCTGCTCGCCATCGAACACCTGCGTCAGGTGTTCAACGAGCTCAATGCGCACACGGTGCGCGATTACGTCTCGTTCCCGCGCTACTACCTGCTCTTCGACGAGGCGGGCCGACTGCGCCAACCCGATGAGCCCGCCGCGGCGGCTCAGCGCATGCTCGACCAATTGCATTGGTGGGCAAGCGCGTTGGCCGCGGCCCGGGCGGTCCCGGCCGGGGTGTGAGGTGCCGCTGTCGCATTCGCCGGATGCGTCTGGTCTCATCGATGCGTGCGGATTCTCGGCGTCGACAATGTGCTGGCTCCGGTGGGAGATCTCGCGGCGGCCATCGAGTTCTATCGCGGCAAGCTGGGTTTGACCATGAAATTCGAGCTGCCCGCGCACGGCATCGCGCTATTCGCCATCGCCGACGAGGCGCCCGGGATCATGGTCCGGACCGATCCCGACGCGGGCAGCGGGCAGACCCCGGCCATGCGGCTCTGGCTGGAGGTGCCCGATGCCAGAATCGCGGCCGCCGAACTCGTCCGGCGCGGCATCCCACCGCTGGCCGAGCCGTTCGAGGTCGGCACGGGCTGGGTCGTCGAAGTCGCCGACCCGTGGGGCAACGTCATCGGTTTGACCGACTACACCAAGCGGCCGGAGCTCGCCCGCGGCACCGCATCCGGCGAGTAGCGCAGTTGGTCTAGACCTGTCGACGTGCGGTTGTCCGCGCTCGATAGGGTGTGCGCGTGGCACACACCTCCGATCTCGAACTTGCCCTGCGGCTGGCCGATGCGGCCGATGCGATCACCCGGGCGCGTTTCGGCGCGCTCGATCTGCGGGTGGACGCCAAACCGGACCTGACCCCGGTGTCGGATGCCGACCTCGCGGTGGAGAAGTCGCTGCGCGAACTGCTCGAACAGCAGCGGTCGGGCGATGCGGTGCTCGGCGAGGAGTTCGGCGGGAGTGCCGAATTCAGCGGCAGGCAGTGGGTGATCGACCCGATCGACGGCACCAAGAATTTCGTGCGCGGGGTGCCGATCTGGTCGACCTTGATCGCGCTGCTCGAGGACGGTGTCCCCGTGGTCGGCGTTGTCAGCGCGCCCGCACTGGCGCGCCGCTGGTGGGCCGCTGCCGGGTCGGGCGCCTGGGCGAGCTTCGAAGGTGAAGCGGCGAAACCGATTTCGGTATCCGCGGTGGGTGAGCTCGGCTCGGCCAGCCTGGCCTTCTCCAGCCTCTCCGGCTGGCGCGACCGTGGACTGCGCGACCGGTTCATCGCGCTCACCGACGAGGTGTGGCGGGTTCGCGGCTACGGCGATTTCCTCAGCTACTGCCTGCTGGCGGAGGGCGCCGTCGATATCGCCACCGAACCCGAGGTATCGCTGTGGGATCTGGCGGCGCTCGACATCCTGGTCCGCGAGGCGGGCGGCCGGTTCACCGCGCTCGACGGTACGGCCGGCCCGCACGGCGGCGACGCCGTCGCCACCAACGGCCTGCTGCACGACGAGGTGCTTACCCGGCTGCGGGTTTAGTCCAGCAGCTTCTCCATCAGCACCACTCGACGGTCACCGGTGAACTGCGGCGGCAGCGGCGCCTCCCTGACCTCGATGAATCCCTGTGTGTCATAGAACTTTCTGAGCACCGGATTGGTCGACACCACATCGAGGCGCTGCACCGAGATGCCGCGGGCGATGGTGCGGTCGGCGCAGAAGCGGATGATCCGGGAGCCGAGGTCGTTACCGCGGAACTCCGGGGCGACCATGAGCCCGTGGATATATCCGGCCTCGGCGTCGTCCGCACCCCAGAAATCGGGATCGCGCCAGATCAGCCGGACCGTCGCGACCAGTTCGCCCTGCGCGCCGCGCCAGACGAACCATTCGCCGCGCTCGGCCTCCAGCGCCATCCGCTCGGCCGGGTATTCGCCCGGAAACCATTGGCGGATACCGCGTTCCACCATCCAGCCGGCCAACCGATCGCGCAGGCGGGCGATATCCGCGGCGTCCTCGGCGGTCGCGGCGATCATGGGCGCGGGTTCCGGCATGGGTTCTCCTCCTCGGTCGGCGATGCCGCGGACTCTACCGGCCGACCCGGACACACTGCGCCGCACTGTTTTCCGTCAGCGGTGCGTCGGATCGGCCGGGGTGAGGTCGATTCCGGCGGGCGGGCGCAGCTTGCGCAGCGCGCCGTCCATGCTGGTGACGTAAAGCGCCCATGAGTCACCGTCTTTCGCGATACGCACCGAGGTCGCGCCGTCCGGCGGATTCCGGAACGGTCCCGGCTTGATCAGGCCGGTGACAATCGAGCAGGCCGCACCGGTGGCCGGATCGATCTGGTAAACGGCGCCCTGCAGATGTTCGGCGAGAAAGAGTTTGCCGTCGCGGGTGGCTTCCATATCGTCGGGCAGCGCGAGCAGTTGCGGCGGGCCCGCGACCACCGTCACGTCATTCGGCGCGTCGAGAGGGACGCGGAACACCTGAAGCATGAGATTGTCGGTGTAGATGGACTTTCCATCCGGTGCGAGCGCGATTCCGTTGGTCCACGGCACATTCGACCAGGTCTTGGTGTACTCACCGGTGGCGGGCCGGTAGCGGCCGATTCCGGTGGGCGCGCCGTTGATACCGATCGTGGTGAACAGCAGGTCGCCGTCGGGCAGAAGCAGCAATCCGTTGGGTCCGTTGAGATCGGTGAGCAATACCTCGACCTCGCCGGTGTCGCGGTTGTACCGGCGCAGGGTTCCCGGCGCCTCCGCCACGCCGTCACCGGTCAGGAAGTAGACGTAGCGGCCCGCCACTCGGACGCCCGCCGGATGATCGAGACCCGTCACGAGCTTTTCGAAAGTCCCGGCCGCGTCGACGTGTCCGAGATAGCCGTCGATGATCCCGGTGAGGTAGAAACCCCCGCCGCCATCGGCGTCGAGATTCTCCAGATTCCCGATGCCGCTCACGATCGTGCTGACTTCCCAGCCCTGCGCACAGGATTGCGCCGCCGCCGAGCCGGGAACGGCGGCTACCACGCCGATCGCCAGCCCGGCCGCAACCAAGGCGGCCCGAATCCGTCTACTCCCCAGCCCGTTGATCATGCTGGTCAACCTAACAGCGGTATCTCGGAGCCGCAGACCAGCCGACGCACCGGCCTGAGCGGACAATTTCGCGGTTCATCGCCAGACTTCCGCACTCTTCCGCCCGAAATTGTCCGCCGAGGCCGGGCTATCCCAAATGCTTTGCCTTCGGCCATATTTCAGACCAAGACGCGTTGAGTCCGTGGCACACGTAGATCGGCTTACCGCGCTCGTTGTTCTTGATGCCCTCGGCATTGTCGATGGTTCCCGCGAGCTCGATATCGTTGCAGTATCGCGCAAATCCCTCACGCGGCAGCCCGACGGTGATGATCTCGCGCGCCGAATCGCTCGGCGGACCCCACCACCAGTAGGCATTGTGACCGGAGTGCGGCGTCGGCAGATGGTATTGCGCACCGAATCGCTCGATCGCACCGGCCTCGCCGTAGTTCCCGGTGACGATCGCGACATCCGGACCGAGTCCGGCCCGCACGTCGCCGATCCGGCGCACGAATTCCGGCCAGCCCACCGTCTCGCCGACGTCGTGGTTGATCGCGAGCACCGGCGAATCACGAAGTGCGGTAAGCGGAAGCACCGGCAGGAACAGGATCGCCGCGAAGACGGCGCTCACCGCGGCCACCGAACCGACCGCCGCCCAACGGATTCGGCGCGTGCCGAGCCAGCGCGCCAGCGGAACCGACGCGGCCGCAAGCAGAATCGGATACATCCCGCCCAGGTAGTACGCCTTGCCCCCGGTTCCCAGATACAGCAGGAACATCAGCACATAGGTCGCGGCGAAGGCTCGGTAGCTCCGGTTGCGCCACAACCACCACAGCCCGTACGCCCACATCGGCACCAGCAGCGGTCCCATCAAACCGAATTGCAGCAGTATGTATCCGATCGGCGTATTCGATGTGCTCGACGATCCGCCCGCGATGGCCCGGCCCATCTCCAGCTGTGGCCATCCGTTGCGCGCCTGCCAGATCAACCAGGGCAGCCACAGCAGCACCGCGATGCCGACCGCGATCGGAAAATACTTGGTCGCGAAGATTTTTCGCGGCCCGAACAGGACAAGTGCGAGCACCAGCAGCACGACGGAAAAGCCGAGCAGCAGTTTGTTCTCCAGGCCGATGCCGACCGCTATCCCGATCGCGGGCCACCAGCGCGCGGCAGCACCATCCGCCATCAGGCGCAGCACGAGCACCCCCACCACGGACCACGCCGCTAGATCGAACACCTCGGTGTTGAGCATGTGCCCGGCGCCCATCAGCAGCGGGCTGCATGCCACCGCCCCGGCCGCCAGCGCCTGCGCCCCTCGACCGCCGCCGAATTCGCGCGCCATAAACCCGGCGCAGATCACCACGACGGTCGCGGCCAGGATCGCGGGCGCCCGCAGCAGCAATAACGAATCGGGATCGATTGCCGACATCGCCCGTGCCAGCAAGGGCGTTAGGACCGGCTGATCGGGGTACGCCCAATCAAGGTGCCTCCCCGCCGCGAGAAAGTACATTTCGTCACGGTGATACCCGTAGCGGGTGGCGAGTGAGGTGAGCAGCATGGCAAATAGTGCCGCGACGTAGAACACACCGACAGCGTCCCATGGCCCGGCGGCGTACGCTGGCCCTCGACGCACTTCTTACTCCAGAGTAAGATAGTCTTACTCAGGAGTAAGATAGCGGGGACACAGACCTCACCCACCCATCGAGAAAACAGGTGATGATGAGCACTCGAGACAGCGCAACGAAGCGACGTCCAGACACGTCCGCGGTCGGCCTCAACCAACCCAAGCGGGATTGGATGGGTGCGGCGATGCGGGTGATGACGACCATTACCGGGTCGGAGCTCGCCGAGAAGTACAACCTGCGCAAGCCGATCGAGCGAGTCACCTACGAGGGCACCAAGACCGGCTTCCGCACCCTTGGCGCGGCCACCCGCGTCTTCAGCAAGGTCGCGGGCGGCGGAGCGCCGAAACGCTTGGCCCCCAACGAGTCCAAGAAGAAGGACTTCTTCGACCTCACACCCAGCGACGAACAGCAGATGATCGTCGAGACGGTGCGGGAATTCGCCGCCGAGATCCTGCGGCCCGCCGCATACGACGCCGACGCCACCGCCAAGGCGCCGCGCGATCTGCTCGAGCGCGCCGCCGAACTCGGCATCACCCTGATCAATGTGCCGGAGGAGTTGGAGGGCGCGGCCTCCGAGCGCGGCGCGGTCACCAATTCCCTTGTCGCGGAGGCGCTCGCGCACGGTGACATGGGACTGGCGCTGCCGATCCTCGCGCCGAGCGGTGTCGCGGTCGCGCTGTCCCAGTGGGGCACCGACGCGCAGCAGCAGACCTACCTGCCCGCCTTCACCGGCGAGAACGTGCCGCAGGCCTCCGTGGTGATCGCCGAACCGCGCGCGCTGTTCGACCCGTTCGCGTTGCAGACCAAGGCCGTTCGCTCGCCGAGCGGCTACCGGCTCAACGGCGTGAAGAGCCTGGTGCCCGCGGCCGCTGATGCCGAGCTATTCCTCATCGCCGCCGAACTCGACGGTCGCCCAACGTTTTTCATCGTCGAATCGGATGCGCCGGGGCTGGTGGTCGAGGCCGATCCCGGAATGGGGCTGCGCGCGGCCGGAATCGGCAGGCTGGTGCTGAACAACGTCGCGGTCGGCACCGATGCGATCCTCGGCGACGGCGATGCCAAGCAGCGCGCCGAGGAATACGCCGACGCGGTGCGGCTGGCCCGGCTGGGCTGGGCCTCGCTCGCCGTCGGCACCGGACAGGCCGTGCTCGACTACGTGATCCCGTACGTCAACGAGCGCGAGGCGTTCGGCGAGCCGATCTCGCACCGGCAGGCGGTCGCCTTCATGGTCGCCAATATCGCCATCGAACTCGACGGCCTACGGCTGGTGACCCTGCGGGGTGCGTCACGGGCGGAGCAGGGCTTGTCCTTCGGCCGCGAGGCGGCGCTGGCCCGAAAGTTGGCCACCGACAAGGGAATGCAGATCGGTCTGGACGGCGTGCAACTGCTCGGCGGCCACGGCTTCACCAAGGAACACCCGGTCGAGCGCTGGTACCGCGATCTGCGGGCCATCGGCGTCGCCGAAGGTGTCGTGCTCATCTAACCGGCCCGTTCCTTACCTTGTAGGAGACCTCCCATGATCAACCTCGAACTCCCCAAGAAGCTGCGGGCCAGCGCCAACCAGGCCCACCAGGTCGCCAGCCAGATCTTCCGCCCGATCTCGCGCAAATACGATCTCGCCGAACACGAATACCCGGTCGAGCTGGACACCATGGCCGCCATGGTCGAGGGCCTTGCCGACTCCGGCACCCAGAAGATCGGCGGCGCGGCGGGCGGCCGCTCGGACGAACCCGACCCGCACGCCACCGAACTGCTCGGAAACACCAACGGCGGCAATATGTCCGCGCTGCTGAACGCCCTGGAGACCTCCTGGGGCGACGTCGGCCTGATGCTGTCCATCCCGTACCAGGGACTCGGCAACGCGGCCATCGCGGCCGTCGCCACCGACGAACAGCTGGAGCGGTTCGGCAAGGTGTGGGCCGCGATGGCGATCACCGAGCCTTCCTTCGGCTCCGACTCGGCCGCGGTCAGCGCCACCGCGGTGCTCGACGGCGACGAATGGGTGCTCAACGGCACCAAGATCTTCGTCACCGCCGGTTCGCGCGCCACCCACATCGTGGTGTGGGCGACCGTCGACAAGAGCCTGGGCCGGGCGGCGATCAAATCGTTCGTCGTGCCGCGAGATGCGCCGGGGCTCACCGTATCCCGGCTCGAGCACAAGCTCGGCATCAAGGCCTCCGATACCGCGGAACTGCGGCTGGAGGACTGCCGGATCCCGAAGGACAACATCCTCGGCAGCCCGGAAGTGAACGTGGAGAAGGGTTTTGCCGGGGTCATGCAGACCTTCGACAACACCCGGCCGCTGGTCGCCGCGATGGCCGTCGGCGTCGCACGGGCCGCGCTGGAGGAACTGCGCACCATCCTCACCGAGGCCGGTGTGGAGATCTCCTATGACACTCCGCCGAACAACCAGCACGCCGCCGCGGCCGAATTCCTGCGTATGGAAGCGGATTACGAGGCGGCCTACCTGCTCTCGTTGCGCGCCGCCTGGATGGCCGACAACAAGAAGCCCAATTCGCTGGAGGCCTCGATGTCCAAGGCCAAGGCGGGTCGCACGGGTACCGACGTCTCGCTCAAGGCGGTCGAACTCGCGGGCACCCTCGGATACTCGCAGCGAACCCTGCTCGAGAAGTGGGGCCGCGACTCCAAGATTCTGGACATCTTCGAAGGGACGCAACAGATTCAGCAGCTGATCGTTGCCCGCCGGGTGCTCAACAAGACCTCGGCCGAGCTGAAATAGGCTGTTACGCAGTTCGGTGCGGGTCGAGGCATTCGGCCCGCACCGATTTGCTTTGGGGGGCCAGTGGGCGCGTGCTGGGAACGTGCCCGAGGCCGCTGCCGACGGTCGCGGTTGCTCGGTGTGCGCTTTTCGATACCGTCGCTATCCGATGTCAAGTATTATTGGGATGTCACGTGAGTGACGCCGAGGGTGGGACCGCCCCGTTTAGACGGCCCCACCGGGTGGGTTTACCTAGCCCGCCAGACTCGGTGGACCAGGATGAGCGCCCCGGCGATTACGGCAGCACCAACCAAGACGATGCCGTAATCGACCGGGGCATCGCTCTTCTTCCTGCGATGTTTCCCCATTTCCCCACCACCTCCCTCCTGGGCGCGGTGTGTGGACCAAGTCCACCGCCCCTCGGCTGGAGGTAACGATCACATTACTGCATGGTGGTGACAGGAAATATCAATTCGCGTACGAAAGTTCCACTGCCCCAAGCCACTTCACCATTCCAATTGGACGAGCGACCGATATTCTCGCGCGCCGGGCCCCATCCCCGCTTGCCGTGGCATCGAATCAACAAATTAACCGGACGTAACGACTGGTCGGCCTACCGCGAAAGATTCAGCGGACGAATTTTCAGCAAGCGGTACCAGATGGGAGAGCTGGTTATGCCACTGAGTTTGAAGCGTCACCTCACCACCGCACTCGCCGCCACTGCGGCGGCAACCATTGTTTTCGCAGGTAACGCCGGCGCCGAGCCGTCGGCGCTCGACTGGGGCGTCGCGGGTCAGCGGTTGCGTGCCGCCGCGGCGGGCGACCCGGACGCGACGCGGGCCGTCGACCGACTGCTGGCCTCCGGGCAGCTTCCGGCGGCGGGGCAGGTGGCCCTGCCCGCGCAGCCGTTCCAGATACCGGCGCAATCGGATATCGGTCGCGGCGACGGCCCCGGTGTGTACGGCTCCGGGATCGCGCTCGGCCTGGACGGATTCCGGTTCGGCTTCTTCGGCGGGCCGGGCACCATCGCACCGGATCAGACCGGCGCGAAGCTCGAGGTGCTGTGGATCAACCTGTCCAACGGGCGCAGCGGCACCGAGGTGCTGACCGAACATCAGGACGTCCCGGTCGATACCACGATTCGCACCCGCGTACTGGATCCGGGCGGCGGGCTCATCGTCGCCGCCGTGTACGGCAGCCTGTGGCACCGCTGGTCGGTTCCGGTCAGCGATGCCAACCCGGACGGTTACCAGTATCAGAAGGGCACCATATCGGTTCCGTCGTTCGGCGCCGTATACAACTGAGCGACAAACGATTCCGGCGCGGGCCGGTGCGCTACCTCGTCCGTACGCACCGGCCCGCGCCGCCGGTTGACGAGTGATGATCGCCCCGTGCTCACGATAGTCCGCGCGAAGCGGCTGATCGGCGAATACCGAAGGGCCGGAAGGGATTTGCGACGCCAACTGCCGCGATAATCTTTGCGTTGCACGCAAGGATTACATACCGAAGTTGCGCTGCGGATCATGCCCTGGCAGCTATCGATAGCCCCGCTTCAGCAGGTATTTCGCCCCTGTTTCGAAGCCCTCCGGGCCGAGTAGTTCGAAGCCGAAGGCGTCGGCCAGTCGATTGGTCGTATCGAATGCCGCGCAGACCGCGAGTGCGTCCTCGATCTGTTGGCGAGAGATGCCTGCCGACAACACTTCTCGCATGTCATCGGCGGCGACGGTGCCCTCGCGGGTCAGCTTGCCGAGCATGCGCAGCGTCGCTCGCAGGCCTTCGTCGATGGGGGCCGATTCCAGATCGGTGAGGACCGCTCGCACCTTCGCATCGTCCCGGTACGCCTGCGTCGCGGTCGCGGTGTGCGCGCCGACGCAGAACGCGCACTCGTTGACTTTGGATACGAAGGCCGCCATCAGTTCTCGGTCGGCGACCGACCAGGCGGATGGGCCGCGCATCGCCTCGTGCGTGAACTTCTTCGCCCTGGTTCCGTAGAAGCCGGGACGGTAGAAGACGAGTTTGGCGGCGTCGGGTATCGGCTGCCCGGAGAACATCCGGATGAGCGCGAACAGCATTTTGGTCGCGGGGCGGTAGCCGCTGTTGAGGATTTCGAGTCGCATTATCCGGCCTCCGCCTCGGCCAAGGCGGCCAGCCCGGCGTCGTACATCCGGGCGGATCGGCCGACCGCCGCGCATATCACCAGTTCGAAGAGTTGGTCCTCGCTGAATCCCGCCGTCTTCGCCGCCGCGAAGTCCGCATCGGTGACCCGCACCGGGCTCCTGGCGACCTTGCCGATCAGTGTCCGCAGCGCGGGCGGAAGGTCGGTGTTGTCGAAGGCTTGGGCTCGCAATTCCGCAGACGCCTCACCCGCCCCGTACAACACGCCATCCACCAGTGCACGGTGCGCCGCGCGCTTGTTGTTCCCATCCGCCACGCCGAGCCTCCGCTCCTCGCGTCCGCTGTGCCGGACTAGACGATAGCCGGACGGTCCGACAAAATCCGTCCGCCCGACCGGGTCGGTCCAGTGACCGATGCGAACGCCGGGGATCCCGATGGCCATATTCGTGTCTCCGATCCGCTCGTCAGCACGAATCCGCGCTGTCACAACGCTTCTCGGTTCGATCATGCCACCCAGTAGCCTCGGACACCGCTGGCGAGGCGCGGTCCGCTCGGCCGCCGCGATCAATTCGAATTTCGCGGCGACCGATTCGATCGGCGGCAATCACGAGAATTTCACAACATATTTCTCGGCCGGACTGGCGACACCTGTCACGGTGATCTCCCCACGCGCATCCGAATAGTCGCCGGTACCTCCGGTAATTGCGATGACCATCGGGGCGAGCGTGTGCGGAGTCAGCCCGCGAGCGAATATCTGCCCCTGCGCGAGTTGGATTGTCAATTCGCAATAAGCCGTCGGACTGTCCGGCGCAATATTGGTGAAGAAACACGCGCCGCCGTCGTGCCCGACCACATTGCCGTCGACGGACAGTATGTCGGAGAAGACATCCATATCACCGACGTCGAGGCCGGGATTGCCGAAATCGTGCCTGGCCACCTGATCGTTCTTCACCTCGAGCGTCAGCGTGGCCGGTTTCGGGTTCGCCGATACGCGTGGTGCGCCGACGACCAGTAACGAACAAATTCCCAACACGACGCAACAGGCCGCCGCCATACCGCCGATGGCAACTCTTTTCGAGAGTGTCACGCGCTCCTCCTAGAGAATGTGAAATTATTTCCGCACCCACAACAATGCGACCGCGCGGCATGAATGTCCAATATGGAAAAATGCTGACTGTTATCATTCTCGGATATGGAACTGCGACAACTGGAATACTTCGTGGCCGTCGCCGAGGAAGGCAGTTTCACCAGGGCGGCCGCCCGTATGCATATCGCACAGTCGGGGGTGAGTGCCCAGATACTCCAATTGGAACGCGAGCTCGGCCTGCGGCTGTTCGCCCGCTCGCGCCGGTCGGTGCGGCTCACCGAGGCCGGGGCCGCGGTATTGAACCACGCCCGCACGGCGCTGGCCGCGGTGACCGACGCCCGACAGGTCGCCGACGAGTACAGCGGTCTGTTGCGCGGCCGGGTCCGCTTCGGGCTGGCGGCATCGTCGTCGTTCGCCTTCGACCTCGCCGACATGCTGGCCGAATTCCACCGCGACTATCCGATGGTCGAAATTTCGCTGCTGGAGGCGAGCACCGATGAGCTGGTCGCCGGGTTGCTCGACGGCAGTCAGGACGCGGCGATCATCGCTCCGCCCGCCACCCCGCCAACGGAGTTGCGGCTGCAGTTGATCGCGGACGAAGCCCTGGTGGCCGCGGTGAGCCCCGCGGATCCGATGGCCGCCAACGCCACGGTCACCCTCGCGGAGCTGAGTGGGCGCCGGCTGATCACCTTCTCGCGCATGATCGGAACCCACAGCGTCATCGTCGCCGCATTCGCGGCCGCCGGGTTACCGGCGCGGATCGCCATCGAGGCAGGTGACCCGAATGTGCTGGCTGATCTCGCGGCAGGCGGCCTCGGCGTCGCGCTACTGCCGGAACCCTACGCCCGCGATAGGCGGCTGCACGCCCTGCCGATCACCGGCGTCCGGTTGCGCGGTTCCCTCGCGCTGGCGTGGAACGGCACCCGGCCACCGACGCCCTGCGCACGGCGGCTGATCGACTACGCCCGCCAGTCGCTGCGGGCGGCCCAGGGCCGAGCAACCAAAGCCCTCGCCGCCGATAGACCGATAACCGGTCGGCACGCCTGCTATCGCCCGGATCGTCAAGCCTTCGGGAATCGAGATGACATTGCGGCTCAATAGTATTCATTCGAAAATGCGGGCGTGACCGCGACATGCGGGACACCCGCGCAAAGGTTTGCACGCGCCGCGTGAATCGCGGCCCGGCGGCGCACCGGCTCTAGTACGCTGAAATACGCACGGGGGCAACCCTCCGGGGGATCCACTCTCCCGATTCATTTGGGGTGAAAGATCTTTCGCTCCGAGTCCGTTACCCCGAAACTTCTGACCATGGGGAAGTTACGATGAGCGCTGATCAACCCTTTTTCGACCCGGTGGCATACGGCAACGGTCCCGACGACAACGTTACCGACGCCACCGAGGCCGCCGCCGTCACCCACCACACCATCACGCTCGGCGGTCGCGAAATCGCTTACACCGCAACGGCGGGGCATCTCGTCACGGTGGATCCGAGCAGTTCACAACCGAATGCGAAGATGTTCTATGTCGCATTCACCGAGGACGGCCAGTCCGAGGAATCGCGGCCGGTCACCTTCTTCTACAACGGCGGCCCCGGCTCGTCCGCGGTTTTCGTCATGCTCGGTTCGTTCGCGCCGCGCCGGATCGTGACGAATATGCCGGATTTCACCCCGCCTGCGCCGTATCGCATGGAGGACAATCCCGACAGCCTGCTCGACAAGAGCGACCTGGTGTTCATCAATCCGGTCGGTACGGGTTATTCGGTCGCCGTCGCACCGCACAAGAACCGGGAATTCTGGGGCGTGGACCAGGATGCCGAATCGCTGAAGGATTTCATCAAGCGGTACCTGACCAAGAACAATCGCTGGAATTCGCCGAAGTTCCTTTTCGGCGAGTCGTACGGCACCCCGCGCAGCTGCGTACTCGGCTACCGGCTGCACGAGGACGGCGTGGATCTGAACGGCATAACGCTGCTGTCGTCGATCCTGGATTACGGACAGTCGGGTAATCCGATCGGCATCCTGCCGACCGCCGCCGCGGACGCCTGGTATCACAAGCGGCTCGGAATCAACCCGCCGCCAACCGATCTCGCGGAATTCGTGCAGGAGGTCGAGCGGTTCGCGAGCGTGGACTACGCGAACGCGCTGCAAGCATTCCCGAAGGCCGATCCGGCCACCGTCGACAAGCTCGCCGCGTACACCGGAATCGATAAAACCATCCTGACCTCGTGGAGCCTGGTCGTGAGCTGGCCGTTCCTGACGACCCTGCTCCAGGACAAGCACCTGGCCCTCGGTGCGTACGACGGCCGGGTCACGGGCATCGATTCGGGTATCGCGGGCCGGGTCGACCCGGCGTCGGGCGGCAACGACCCGACGATGGCCGCGGTATCCGGCGTCTATACCACGATGTGGAACAACTACCTGAACGAACAGCTGCTGTACACGTCGAATTCGGCGTTCACCGATCTCAACGATCAGGTATTCCAGAATTGGGATTTCAGCCATACCGATCCGACCGGCACGAAACGGACGGGACCGGCCCTGTACACGGCGGGCGATCTGGCCGCGCTGATGGCGATCAACGTGGATCTGAAGGTGTTGTCGGCCAACGGATATTTCGACTTCGTGACACCGTGCTATCAGACGGTGATGGATCTGCAGAATATGCCACTGGAGGATCAGACGGTGCGACAGAACCTGACGATCCGCTTCTACCACTCCGGGCACATGGTGTATCTGGACGGGCACTCGCGCACCGAGCTCAAACAGGATCTGGTGCAACTGTACGACTCGGCGGTAGAGGATAAGGAGGCTCGGCACCGCATCCTCTCACTGCAGGCCGCCAAACGCTGAGACACCCGCGGTGGCCGCGCACCGAGCGATGCGCGGCCACGGCGATCATGCCTTGGAAAACGTTGCCCGCCAACGATTTACTTCGGCAACCTGTTCGATCTCGACCGCTCGCAGACCATCCGAGCCGAACGATTCGAGTTCGGTCCTGGTCAACGGCCACGGCGGACCGTCGGCCGTCGCGCCCTCGGCGCGGATACCGGCGATCACCACGAGTTCACCTGCGGGAGCGACCATTCGGCCGACATTCGCGATGGCAGGCTCTCGCACCGAAAGCGGCATCGACTGCACGGTGATCGACTCGACCACCAGATCGAACGCACCGGTCCACGCCGCGGGCGGATCGAGCAGATCGGCCACCACATATTCGACCGGCGATCCGGGATGACGTTGTGCCGCACCGCGGATCGCGGTTTCCGAGATATCGAATGCCGTGGTACGGAATCCTTGTGCGGCAACGTATTCCGCATCGGTACCGTAACCGCAACCGATCACCAACGCCCGCCCGGATCCGGCCGCCGCGCGCCGCTCGAACCATTCGACCAGTAGCTGGTTGGGCACATCGCGATCCCACGGCACCGTCGCCTGCCCATTCGCCGCCGCGGCGTACAGCGGCTCGAACCATCCGGTCGGATCGTCGCGGGTGACGAATCCCGCAGCCAGTTCCCGCGCCGCCGCGTCCGCAGCCTGCTGTGCTTCGACCTTCCCCTTTTCAACCATTTCGAGCAGTCTGCCGCATACCGCCCGGCCGATCGATCGAATATGTCGTGTAGGCGCTGTCGGGCGAAGGCGGAGGTACGCCTAATAGACGCTGTCGGGCGAAGCCCGTCCCTAGCCCGCGCACGGCCGGAGCGAAGGCGGAGGTACGCCTAATAGACGCTGTCGGGCGAAGCCCGTCCGCAGCTCCGCGCACGGCCGGAGCGAATGCGGAGGTACGCCTACGCTGCGATAATTGTCCTCTTGTCACGTATTACGTAGTTCCGTAACTTCACCGGCATGGGTCTAGCGGAGCGGGTTGCGGAGTTGGAGCGGCGGGTCGCGGCGCTCGAGGGCGGCCGGACTCAGGACGACCATCCGTCGGCGGACGGCCAGGACCTATGGGCGGTGACCCGACTACGCGTGGAGTTCGCCGAATCCGGCGAACCGGGCGGCGGCGTCATGCTCGCCGGCTCGGTCCGCCTGCCGACCGAGGAGCGCTACGGCTGGCAGTCGCAGTTCGATACCGGCGGCCTGCTGGAGGATGGCTGGGATGAGGCCGCCGCGGATTGCCTTGCGGCACTTGGCAGTCCGGTACGGTTGCGCTTGCTGCGGGCCATCCTCGACGGCCGCAGGACCGCGGCGGAACTCACCGAACTCGACGGCGTCGGCACCTCGGGGCAGATCTACCACCATCTGCGGCAGCTCGCGGCGGTCGGCTGGTTGCAGACCGCCGGACGCGGGCGGTTCGAGGTGCCGCCGGTGCGCATCGTCCCGCTGCTGGTGGCGCTGGCCAGCGCTCGGCGCTGAAGGACTGCGGCACAATACTTTTCGGCTAGCAGCCGTAGATCAGGCCGTAGGTCTCGTCCTTGTTCGCGGCCCGTTCCCGCAGGCAGCCGAATGCAACGACGCCCGCATCGCTCAGCTGCACACCAGCATGGTTCGTCGGGTCGACGCAGTACAGCCCGGTGGTGTCCATCCGGCAGACGAAGTCGTGCACGGTGATTCGCGAACCGTAGCCGAGTTGTGCGCCGTCACCGCGAACGAACGGCCCCGGATCGCCGTGGAACGAGCCGACGGTCAGCTCCGATCCGGGAAAGTCGACCCAGCCGCCGACCCAGTGCCCGACATCGTCGACGGGCCGCTGCGGTGGATTCTTCAATTCGACCAGACAGCTCAGGCCCCGAATATGGTCCTGATAGTCACTGGTGCACTTGATCTTTCCCGTCGGACTGACGAAAGCCCGGTCATCGCTTTGCAATTGGGTCGGGCCACCATCGGATGGGCGCACCGTACCGTAGCTCGCCGCGTCCACCGCGGTACCGGCCTGGACCCAGGCCGCGAATTCCTTGATCGGCGTTCCCGGTTTGGGCGGTCCGGCCTTCGCCGTTGTCGTTGCGGCGGTGCTCGTTCGGGAGCTCTCGGCGGTGACCGCACCGGCCGCGTCATGCGATTGATGATCCGTCGATGCGGCACATCCGGCCACGAACAGGAGTATGGCCGCAATGGCCGCGATACGCATGCGTGCACCCTATCGGCCGGTTCCCGACCCGGCATCCGGGCCAACAATGGCTGCCGCCGTATGGAATTCGACCTACGCTCGGTACATGCGACTGAATGCCTTCGCCGATGACGCCATGGGCCGCGGTGACGCGGTGGCCCTCGCCGAGGCGGTCCGCACCGGCGCGACGACGCCGGAGGAGTTGGCCGCGGCGGCGGCCGCCCGCGCCGCGCTGGTCGACCCGGAACTGCACGCCATCGCCCACGCCGCATTCGACCGCCCGCGTTACGCCGACGACAAGGACGGCGCGCTGTACGGCGTCCCGACCTTCGTCAAGGACAACACCGATATCCGCGGACTGCCGACCAATCACGGCACCGCCGCGTTCCGCGCCGGACCCGCCCACCGCGACGGCGCGTACGCCAAACAGCTGCGCAGCACCGGACTCACCGTGCTCGGCAAAACCCGGCTGCCCGAGTTCGGCTTCAGTCCCACAACGGAATTCATGTCCGAGGCGCCGACGCACAACCCGTGGAACACCGACTATTCCGTCGGCGCCTCATCGGGCGGTTCGGCGGCGCTGGTCGCGGCGGGCGTCGTCCCGATCGCGCACGCCAACGACGGCGGCGGCTCGATCCGCATCCCCGCCGCGTGCACCGGACTCGTCGGGCTGAAACCGAGCCGAGGCAGACATGTCGACGGCGAGGCGGCCCGCACCATGCCGATCAATATCGTGTCCGAGGGCGTGCTCACCCGCACCGTCCGCGATACCGCCGCCTACCTCGCGGCCATCGAGGACTATCGGCGCAATCCGGCGCTGCCGCCGATCGGCCGGGTCGACGGCCCGGCCCGGCGCAGGCTGCGGATCGGCCTGATCACCGACAGCATCACCGGTGCGCCGACCGACGAGCAGACCAGGGCCGCCGTGCTGCGCGCCGCGTCGCTGCTGGAGCGGGCCGGACATCGCGTCGAACCGATGGCGCTGCCGGTGACCAAGCAGTGGGCCGACGATTTCCTGCAACTGTGGGCGCTGCTCGCCGATATGGCCGCGTCCGCGGGCCGATTCGTGCTCGACCGCTCCTTCGATACGGCCGAACTCGACGGGTTGACCCGCGGCCTGCGCGCCCGGCACCGCGCCGCGATGCACCGCACGCCGGGTGCGCTGCTGCGGCTGCGCCGCACCGGCGAGGCATACGCTCGCATGTTCGCCAGGCACGAACTGGTGCTGTCGCCGGTGCTGACGCATATCACCCCTAAGCTCGGATACCTCAGCCCCACAGTCGATTTCGATGAATTGCTGGAACGCCTGTTCAGCTATGTCGGCTTCACGCCGCTGAACAATGTCGCGGGCACGCCGGCGATCTCGCTGCCGATGGGTCTGGCCGAAAGCGGTGTTCCGATCGGCATCCAGCTGTCGGCCGCCTACGGTGACGAGCGCACGCTGCTGGAGATCGCGTACGAAATCGAGGCCGCACAACCGTTTCCGTCGCTCGCCTAGGTATCTGTCACCGGGAGTCTGTGATACGCGACACTACCCACTGCTACGGTGAGGTTCCGTAGTCCTGGTGGAGGTGTTCGACATGAAGGTGGCGCACGCGCTCGAGGCGGTCAAGGCGCTGGGTGTTCTCCGAGCGAGGGGGGTCACCGACCCCACGAAACCGTTGGAGACATTGCGAACCGTGCGGGAATCGCAGGTTCTCGGTCCGTCCGCCACGCTGACCAGGCATTCCGCCCGGGTCATCCCGCACGCGCCCGCGCTGGTCGACGAGCGCGGTGAGCTCACCTACCGGCAGCTCGACGAGCAGTCCACCGCGGTCGCCCGCGGCCTGCGCGCGGCGGGTATCACCGAGGGCACCGTGATCGGCCTGCTGGCCCGCGACCATCGCGGCCTGGCGCTGACGATGATCGCGGCGGGCAAACTCGGGGCGCGAATCGCGCTGATGAACACCGGATTCGCCAAACCGCAGTTCGCCGAGGTGTGCGCGCGGGAGAAGGTGCGGGCGGTGCTGCACGACAGCGAATTCCTCGGCCTGCTCGATGCGCTGCCGACGGGTATGCCGCGCTACCTGACCTGGGTGGACGAGGGCGTCGAGCTGCCGAGCGGCGCGCAGACGCTCGACGATCTGATCGCCGGGAATTCGACCGAGGAACTGCCCGCGCCGAGTAAGCCGGGCGGGTTCGTCATCCTGACCAGCGGCACCACCGGCCTGCCGAAGGGCGCGCCGCGCAGCAAGGTGACCCCACTCAGCACCGCCCAGATGGTGGACCGAATCGCGTTCCCGCACAAAGGAACTCAGGTGATCGTCTCACCACTGTTCCACAGCACCGGGCTCGGCACCTGGCTGGTCGCCCTCGCACTCGGCAACAAGACGGTGGTGCGCAGGCGATTCGACGCCGAGGCCACGCTGCGAATGGTGGCCGACCACCGGGCGGAAATGCTGGTCGCGGTGCCGACGATGCTGCACCGGATCGTCGAATTGGATCCGGCGATCCGCGCGAAATACGACACCTCCTCGTTGAAGTGCATCCTGCTGGCCGGATCGGCCCTGTCACCCGAGCTGTGCGTCAAGGCGACGAAGGTATTCGGGCCGGTGCTCTACAACCTGTACGGCTCGACCGAATGCGCGGTGGCCACGGTCGCGACGCCCGAGGATCTGGCCCTCACCCCCGGCACCGCGGGCCGTGCGCCGATCACCTGCGAGATCCGCCTCTACGACGACCAGGACCGCCGGATCACCACGCGCAACACCACCGGACGGATCTTCGTGCGCAGCGGCGCACCCTTCGAGGGCTACACCGACGGACGGCACAAGCAGATCATCGACGGCTATATGTCCAGCGGCGATGTCGGGCATATCAACGAGCACGGCCTGCTCATGGTCGACGGCCGCGACGACGACATGATCGTCTCCGGCGGCGAGAACGTCTTCCCGCAGGAGGTGGAGAACCTGCTGCTGGAGCGGCCGGACATCTTCGACGCCGCCGTGGTCGGGGTGGACGACGCCGAATTCGGCAAACGCCTGCGCGCGTTCGTCGTACCCGAACCGGGACAGTCGCCGGACGGCGAGGAGATCAAGACCTACGTCAAGGACAATCTGGCGAGGTACAAGGTGCCGCGCGAGGTGGTCTTCCTCGACGATCTGCCGCGCAATGCCACGGGCAAGCTGCTGCGCAGGGCGCTGGTGGAGTACGAGGTGTCCTGATATTTGCTCTCCGCACAGGCCGGGTCGGTCCGGAGTGAGATGCGAGACACATCGGTTTCACTAACGCTTGCTATTGTTAGCAGCAGCACTGGATCTCGAAGTTGCGGTCCGAATCACCCGAGTCCCGGCGGGTGGACCGCGGAAGGTTGTCATCGATGTCTTTGTCCTTCCCTGCGCTGAATGACTCGGTCCGCAAGGCGGGCGATCTCGCCTCCAGCGTCAACGTCATGGTCAAGCGGCGGTTGTTCAACCCGCTCCGGCCCGATCACGCGATGCGTTCCGCGTTCAACATGCTCAAATTCGGGCCGTTCGCCGGTGTCGTCATGCACGCCGCGCAGACCAGGCCACACGCCGGAGCCATCGTCGACGAGCGCGGCGAGCTGACCTTCGGTCAGCTCAACGAGCAGTCCAATGCGTTGGCCCGCGGTTTGCAGGCGCAGGGAATCAAGCCCGGCGACGTGATCGCGCTGCTGGCCCGCGACCATCGCGGCATGGTGCTGAGCCTGGTCGCCACCGGCAAACTCGGTGTGCGCGCGGTGCTGATGAACACCGGCTTCGCCAAACCCCAGTTCGCCGATGTCGCCAAGCGCGAGAACGTCAAGGCCGTGCTGCACGACAGCGAATTCATCGATCTGATGAGCGCCATCCCCGCCGAGATCCCGCGGGTGCTCACCTGGGTGGACGAAAAGGACAATGCCGACCCGTCGATCGAGACCATCGAATCGCTGATCGCCGGACAGTCCGCCGCTCCCCTGCCCGCGCCCGATAAGCCGGGCGGCATGGTCATCCTGACCAGCGGCACCACCGGCACGCCGAAGGGTGCGCCGCGGGACAAGGTGAGCCCGTTCGCCTCGGCCCAGTTCGTCGACCGGGTGCCGCTGCCCAACAACGGCACCATGATCATGGCCGCGCCGATCTTCCACGGCACCGGGCTTTCCCAATTCACCCTCGGCCTCGCGCTCGGCAATCGGGTGATCTTCCAGCAACGCCGGTTCAACCCGGAGCAGACCCTCGCGAATATCGCCGAGTACCGGGCGGATTCGCTGGTGGTGGTGCCGACGATGCTGCAGCGCATCCTGGATCTGGACGAGACGGTCCTGGCCAAGTACGACGTGAGCAGCATCAAGGTGATCTTCGCGGCCGGCTCGGCGATCGCGCCCGACGTGGTCACCCGGACACTCGACCACTTCAACGACAGCCTCTACAACCTGTACGGCTCCACCGAATGTGCGGTGATGACCGTGGCGACCCCGGCGGATCTGCGCAAGGCGCCCACCACCGCGGGCCGCGCACCCGTCGGCATCCGGATCGTGCTGCTCGACGAGAACCGCAAGCCGATCACTGCGCCGAATGTCACCGGCACGATCTTCGTCGACAACGGCTTCGCCTTCAGCGGATACACCGACGGGCGCACCAAGGAGACCGTCGACGGCATGATGTCCAGCGGTGACGTCGGGCACTTCGACGAGGACGGGCTGCTCTACATCGACGGCCGCGACGACGACATGATCGTCTCCGGCGGCGAGAACGTCTTCCCGCTGGAGGTGGAGAACCTGATCGCGGGCCGCGAGGACATCTTCGAGGCCGCGGTGGTCGGCGTCGACGACCGCGAATTCGGAAAACGGCTGCGCGCATTCGTTGTTCCCGGACCCGATTCCAAGCGGGATCCGCAGGAGATCAAGGATTACGTCAAGGCGAACCTGGCCAGGTACAAGGTGCCGCGCGAGGTGATCTTCCTGGACGAACTGCCGCGCAATGCCACCGGCAAACTGCTCCGCAAACCGCTCATGGAGATGCGAATCGACGCCGACTGAGAGTCGGTAATCCTTCGGCTATCATCAGCGCGTGAGTTTCCAGGTCGGCCGCGCGGTTGCGGCGCAGCGCGGCGCGACGGCGCGGCTGCGCGGCGCGGCCGCCGGAACGACCTCGGGAGCGATATCCGTTGCGGCACATGGGTGGGCCTCCGGTGGCATGGCACCGGACGGCACCACCTTCGCTCTGCTCACCGCCGCGGCGGCGGTGATCGGGGCGCTGGTCGCCGGGCTCGCGCCGCTGCGTGACACCTCGGTCGGGCTGGTCGCCGCGCTGGTCGGCGGGCAACTGCTCGGCCACCTCACCATGGGTTTCAGCTCGGGGCATATGCATCACGGCGATGCGCAGCTGACACCCGCCATGCTTACCGCACACCTGGTGGCGGCCGTTGTCGCCGCCGTTTTGATTCGCGGCGCGGAGGCCGCGTACCGGATCGGGTGCGCGGTGCTGTCGCGGGTGTTGCCGCTGCGGTACCACCCACCCGCCGTCATCGGTCCGGCGTCGCTGCGGTCCGCGCATCGCGACCGGGTCATCCTGCGGATCTTCGCCGCGGAAACGCTGCGGACCCGCGGGCCGCCGATCTCTGTTCGTCTCTGATATTTCATTCCCGGACACACGGGTCTCGCGACTCGTGTGGTCGCTGGTTTCACGGCGCGATTGTGCGCTGCCGCATGGGGGTTCGGCATCGTTCGCCGCACAGGTCGGCTGAGACCACGTCAGGCAGATCGGCCTGTTCAGCGGCATCCGGGGTTCCATCGACTCCGAGAAACGAACAGATATGAGCATTACCGAGGACCTGAGTCCGCCGTCCACCGAAATACCCACGCCGCCAACGGAATCCGCACAACGCAAGCGCCCGGGAAATGGGCTCTACGCGCTGGCGATGCGGCTGCACTTCTACGCCGGAATCTTCGTCGCGCCGTTCATCCTCATCGCCGCCGTCACCGGCGCGCTCTACGCCATCGCGCCGACGCTGGAGCGGATCGTGTCGCACGACCTGCTGTACGTCGACGGGTCGGGGCCGGAAAAGCCCTTGTCCGAGCAGGTTTCGGCGGCAGTGCGGGAGCGGCCGGACCTGCCGCTCGTCGCCGTCGCGCCCGCGCCGGAGGCCGGGCAGACCACCCGGGTGATCTTCGGCGACACCACGCTCGGCGAAGGTGAGCGGCGCGCGGTATTCGTGAATCCCTATACCGCACAACCGGTCGGCGAATCCGTCGTCTACGGCAGTTCGGGCGCGTTGCCGCTGCGCACCTGGATCGATCACCTGCACCGGGACCTGCATCTCGGTGAGCCCGGCCGCATCTACAGCGAGATGGCCGCATCTTGGCTGTGGATTATCGCGCTGGCCGGACTGGTGCTGTGGTGGCGCCGGGTGCGCGGCCGCCGCAACCGCAACTCCGCCAAATGGCTGCTGACGCCGGATCGTTCACAGGGCGGTCGCGGTAAGTCGCTCAACTGGCATGGCGCCGTTGGTATTTGGGTGTTGCCGCTGCTGTTGATCATCTCGGTGACCGGCATGACCTGGTCCACCTATGCGGGCGACAATATCGCCGAACTGCGCAAGCAGCTGAGCTGGACCACTCCGTCGGTGAGTACGAAACTGCCGGGAAGCCAAGGGTCCGTTGCGCATTCGGGCGGCGAGCATGCCGAGCACGGCGCCGCCACCGCGACCGCGCCCGCCGATCCCGCGGCGCGGATCGCCCAGCTCACCACGGTGTACGCGGTCGCGCGGGCGAACGGGGTCACCCAGCCCGTCGAGATCAGCGTGCCGGCCAAGGCGGATCAGGCCTTCGCGGTGAAGGAACGGCGCATGCCCGGCACGTACACGGTCGACGCGATCGCGGTGAACGGGTTGACCGGCGTGGTCACCGATCGGCTGCCGTACGCGCAGTGGTCGCTGATGGCCAAGTTGACCAACTGGGGCATCCAGTTCCATATGGGTCTGATGTTCGGGTTGGCCAACCAGTTGCTGTTGCTCGCCGCCATGATCGGGCTGATCGTCGTGATCGTGCTCGGCTACCGGATGTGGTGGCAGCGGCGGCCGATGCGGACCGGGGCGCGCCTCGCGCTCGGTCGGGCGCCGCGCCGCGGCGCGATCCGGCAGTCGGCGTGGTGGCTGGCACTGCCGCTGGTGGCGGCCGCGCTCGTGGTCGGGTGGTTCGTTCCGCTCGTCGGGCTGAGCCTGCTCGGGTTCGTCGCCGTCGATGTGGTCATCGGGATAGCGGGCAGGTTGCGCTCGGTTTAATCAATTCTTTTACACAGTTATAACTTCCCTTTACCTGGACGTCTGACCGACTGAGCAGGATGGCCGTTGTCCCGCCATGCCCTCAGCAAGTACTAAGGAACATCTCGAGTATGAAGATCACGAAGTTCGCCCTGGCCGCCGCGTTCATGAGCATCGCGGTCGGCGTTGCCGCGGGCGCGAGCTCCGCCGAAATCAACGAAAGCCGGGGCATCGGTGTGACGGCTCGCACCGCGGACGGTGCGAGCATCATCGAAACCGATTCCGGCACAATGGTTGTCGAGGACGGGGTATTCAAGGTCAAGGACGGAAACGGTGCGGTGCTCGCGGGCACGCCGCTGAAATTCCGCCTCGATGACTTCGAATTCCCCATCGCCGCAACCATTTCCGGTCACACCGCCACTCTCACCCCGCAACTGGATATGGCGCATGCCGCCTACAAGCCGGTCGCGCTGCCCTTCGAGGACACCGCCCCCTGGAAGACGCCGTACGACCGGGAGAAGGATGCCTGGAGCCGGATGACCGGCACCGTCAGCCTCGGCGCATCCATTGCCGCCATCGTCGGCGGCATCGGCGGCGCGGCCGTCGGCTGCGTCCTGGGCGGCTCGCTCGGCGCGGTCGCCGCGCTCGGCACCATCGTCGGACTATTCGGCCCGTTCCTGCCCGCCGCCGTCGTCGGCTGCCTCGCCGGCGCCGTCATCGCCGCACCACTCGGCGCCATCGCCGCCCAGTTCGTCATCACCGCGCCGGTGGCCATCGCCGCCGCGGTGCAGTACTTCAGCACGATCAATTCGCCGATGCCGAACAAGGCCAAGTGATGCGTTGAGCCCTTGCGGCACAATCGAACCCCGCTCGGCTCAGCAGCCGGGCGGGGTTTGTTCCATCAGAGGCAGTGGTCGGTGTGCCAGTCCATGACGTCACCCCAGGCCTGGAAGACCGGATCGGTGCGCAGCACGAGATCGCTTGGTGCACCGTTCAATACCGCCGTTTCCGCATATGCCTCGATCAGCGAGTCGAGCTCTATTTCGGCGGGCGCGCTTGCCGCGAAGGTCTGGGCGCGGGCGGCGGCGCCCGCGCGATCCACCGGCGGGGTGTGTTCGAACAGATCCGTGAAAAGGCTGGTGACGTATTGCGACTCCGTGCAGAGATCGTAATTCGGCGCGGCGTTCGCGGCGCCCGCCCCCGACACTGTTGCGGCACCGGCGGCGATGACGAGGCCGGCCGCGGCAATGGTACGAAGCACGTGAAACTCCTTGTTGTCGAACCGGTCCCGATCCCGGGCACCGACGGAGATTCGAAGGCTAGGTGCGGCCGATTTCAGTCGAATTACATTGCGCCGGCGCCATCTTCCTGGGCGAGGATCATGAGTTTCTCCGGATCGGGAAAGGGCACGAAACCGACCTTCTCGTACAGCTCGTGGGCGTCGAGGGTGGACAGCAGCACCCGCTTCAGCCGGTACGGTGCGAGATGGTCGCGGACGGCGGATGCCAGCCACACCCCGAGCCCGAACCCGCGGTGGGCACGGTCGACATACACATCACACAGCCACGCGAAGGTCGCCAGATCGGTGACGACCCGGGCGTAGGCGACCTGATTACCGAGTCCGTCGTAGATACCGAAATTCAGCGAACCCGCCATCGACCGTTCGACGGTCTCTCGGTCGCGCCCGAGCGCCCAGAACGCGTCGGTGGACAACCAGTGATGCACCAGCGCCACATCGATGCGGCCTTCGTCCATGTCGATCTCGTAGCCGTCTTCCCTGCGGTCGATCATGTCCTCGACACTAATCGCTTCGCCCGAAACCGCTGCCGCCCAAGACTTCTCCCCCGCGATCCGTACCACCGTCCAACTTTTCGGCGTTTCGTGCGACATTTGCTGGCGAGTCGCGAGAAACGCCGACGCTGACCGAGCAAACTTTTAGCATCGAACAGGTTTTCGACGATTTCGAATTACGTTGGGCCGCATGGTTACTGCCAGACACGAAGCGATGCACGAGCTATTCAAGCGGAACCCAGGCGTCTTCGCCCACGCGTTCCGAGCGCTGGGCCTCCCCTTCGACGACCCACTCGAAACGGACCTGCTCTCAACGGATCTGACGGAAACCGAGCCACTGGAGCGCCGAGCCGACACGATCTTGCGCATCCGTACCGCCAACAGCACGTTCCTGTTGTTGGTCGAGGCGCAGGGCAAAAAGAAGGCCGACAAGCCGGTGTCCTGGGCCTACTACCTGTCCTTCCTGCACGCGAAGTACGACTTACCGGTGGTGCTGCTGGTGGTCTGCCAGTGCCCGAAGGTCGCAAGCTGGGCACGAGGACCGTTGAAGCTCGGCCCACCCGGCTGGACAAGCCTCACCGTGGAGCCGCTGGCCCTCGGGCCGGACAACGTCCCCGTCATTACCGACCTCGAAACAGCGATGGCCTATATACCGCTTGCCGCATTGTCGGTCATCACGCACGCTTACGAGACAGTGGTCGATGAGATAATGAAACCGGTGGCCACGGCCGTCCTGAGTCTCGAAGACCCCGACAAACAAATCACCATCGAACTTATCGAACGCGGCCTGGTCGGCACCCCGGCCCTCAACCTTTGGAGGCAACTCGTGTCCGTCGATCCGTCCTGGTTCCAGGGACCCACCGCCCAAGCTATACGCGAGGAGGAGGCGGTGCGCAGAACGCAACAGCACATCCTCCGCATCCTGGAGGTTCGCGGCGTCACCACACCTGCCAACGATCGATCGAAGATATTGACCTGCCGAGACGGCAACCTGCTCGACAGGTGGCTCGAGCGCTCCGGCATTGCCAACACCATCTCCGACGTGTTCGCCTAGCATCGCGAACCCTATCGAACGCGGCCTGGTCGGCACCCCGGCCCTCAACCCTTGGAGGCAACTCGTGTCCGTCGATCCGTCCTGGTTCCAGGGACCCACCGCCCAAGCTATCCGCGAGGAAGGCCGCAAGGAGGCAGCGGTGCAGCATATCCTCGAAAGCCTGGAGATTCGTGGCATCTCCATCTCAGCCGCCGACCGCTCCAAAGTCTCGGCCTGCCGAGATATTGACCTGCTCCGTGAGTGGTTCAGGCGCTCCATCACTGCCAAGACCGTCGACGACCTGTTCACCGGGATAAAGGAATCCAACTGAACACCGACGACATGTTCCAATATTGAACTAGCAATTTACTACTGAGAAGATCGCCGATATCTTGTAAATCTCCGATGACTTGCCGCCGAGCCGAATTCTGCTCATAACTGCCGAATTCAGCTCGGCGGCAAGCTTTTACGCGACGTCGTCCGAATCCTCCTCGGCGGGTGGGGTTTCGGGTTCGGGTGGGACTACCGGGCGGAGCAGGGTCCAGGCCAGGAAGACCAGGGCGACGGCGATCATGGCGAGGCCGGACCAGAGGTTGATATCGACGCCGCCGGTTTTGGCTTTTTCCTTGGCGGCGTCGGAGAGCAGGTCGGTGATGACGAGGATGATGCCGTAGAGGCCGAGGAGGGCGGCGACGATGGTGCGGATGTCGAAAAGCATTGGCGGATCCCCTTATCCGACGAAGATGTTGAGGGCGATGACCAGGACGAGGGCGATGCCGGCGAGCAGAACGGGCCGCTGATACCAGGGCAGCGTTTCGGCCTCCGGGTCGGTGCGCTGGGATTTCGGGGTTTCGGAGTAGACGAGGCCGACGAGTTCGGCGGCCGGTTTCGGGGTGCTCACCTGTGTGACGAGCACGCTCACCACGATATCGACCACGAATGCGACACCCGCCGCGACGAAACTGGAACCCTGCCCGGACAGGTGGAACACATCCGCCCTGTGCAGGACGAAAACGATGATGGCCGAACCGGTTCCGCTGATCAGGCCGATCCAACCGGCCGCGGGCGTCATCTTCTTCCAGAACATGCCGAGGATGAAGGTGGCGAAAAGGGGCGCGTTGAAGAAGCTGAACAGCGTTTGCAGGTAGTCCATCATGTTCTGAAATTCCGACGCGATGAAGGAGGTCAGGATCGCGACCGTGGTCGCGCCGACGGTGGCGAGCCGCCCGACCGTCAGGTAGTAGCCGTCGGGCCGGTCCTTCTTGACGTACTGCTGCCACAGGTCGTAGCTGAAAACCGTATTGAACGCGGAGATATTGGCGGCCATCCCGGCCATGAACGCGGCGAGCAGACCGGCGAGCCCGACGCCGAGCAAACCGTTCGGCAGCACATCCTTCATCAGATAGAGCAGCGCCTGGTTGTAGGTGGTGTCACCGGTTTTCCCGCCGGCCGATTCCGCGGCCTTGTACTCGATCATCTGCGGCACCAGCGCGGCGCTGATCATGCCGGGAATCACCACGATCAACGGTATGAACATCTTCGGGTAGGCGCCGATGATCGGGGTGCGGCGGGCCGCCGAGATCGAATGGGTCGCCATGGCCCGCTGCACCTCGACGAAGTTGGTGGTCCAGTACCCGAAGGACAGTACGAATCCGAGCCCGAACACAATCCCGATCACCGAAAGGAAATTATTGGAGAATCCGCTGAGCGCATTACCCGGCCACGACTCCAGTTGCGCGGACCCGCCCGGCGAGTGAGTCACCTTGTCGCGCAAGCCGTCCCAGCCGCCGATCTTGTGCAGACCCACCAGGGTGAGCGGCAGCAGCGCGGCGACGATGACGAAGAACTGCAGCACCTCGTTGTAGATGGCGGCCGAGAGTCCGCCGAGGGTGATATAGGACAGCACGATCACCGCGGCGACGATCACCGACACCCACAGCGGCCAGCCGAGCAGCACGTTCACGATCGATCCGAGCAGGTACAGATTCACGCCCGCGATGAGGACCTGCGCGATGGCGAAGCTCAACGCGTTCACCAGATGCGCGCCGGTGCCGAACCGCCTGCGCATGAACTCGGGCACGCTGCGCACCTTGGAGCCGTAATAGAACGGCATCATCACCACGCCGAGGAACAGCATGGCGGGCACCGCGCCGATCCAGAAGTAATGGAAGGTCGGGAAGCCGTATTGGGCGCCGTTGGCGGACATGCCCATGATCTCGACCGCGCCGAGGTTGGCGGAGATGAAGGCGAGACCGGTCACCCAGGCGGGAAGTGACCTGCCGGAAAGGAAGAAGTCGATACTCGACGAGACCCGCTGCCTGGCCAGCAGACCGATGCCGATTACGAAGACGAAATACAGTGCGACCAGGGCATAGTCGACCGGCGCCGCATCCAGCCGCAGGGTGGACTGGGCGAGCAGGGGTGAATCGGCAAGCGGCACAGGGGCGTCGAGCCCGATGAAGTCGGCGGGGCGGGTGAGCACAGCTTTCCTCCTGGATCCTCCGGGGGTACCGCGGTGCGGCGGCAGCGACCGCACGACCGCGCGCTACCGCTCACTGTGCGTGATTGTGCCGCAACGAGGAGGCGAAATCGGGCATTGAACCCGACCGTTTCGATCGATTCGCCGATTCAATCGATCCGGTGCGCACCCGCTGACGGGACGACCACGAACGTGCGCGGTTCTTCGAAACCGTTGCGTGCGAACGCTTCTCGTATCGATGAAGCGACGGTCGCGGTTCGTTCGCGGTCGGTGAGCGCGATGGCGCTGCCGCCGAATCCGCCGCCGACCATGCGCGCGCCGTGCGCGCCCGCGGCGAGTGCGGTGGCGACCGCGGTGTCCAGGGCGGGCGTAGACACCTCGAAATCGTCGCGCAGCGAGTCGTGCGTCGCGGTCAGCAGCGGCCCGATCTCGCGCGGATCCGCACCGGCGCGCAGCTTTTCGACGACCGCGAGCACCCGCCGGTTCTCGCCGACCACGTGCCGGGCGCGCCGCCGCAGCACCGGATCGCCGATCCGCTCGACGGCGGCCGGATCGGCATCGCGCAGTGCGGGCACCCCGAGTGCGGCAGCAGCGGCCTCGCACTGCGCCCGCCGCTCGGCGTATCCGCCGTCCACCAGACGATGCGGCTGTCCCGTATCGATCACCAGCAGCTCGAGACCGAATCGGGCGAGGTCGAAGGGGATCTGCTGGTACGCGGATCCGGTTTCGGCGCCGGCGAATCGGCGCACGTCGAGGAATAGCGCATGCCCGGCCGTGCACAGGATCGCGGCCGACTGGTCGAGCACGCCGGTCGGCGCGCCCGCGTAGTCGTTCTCGGCGGCGCGCGCCATATCGATCAGCTCGCGGTCGGACAGCTTGGGCGCGAACAGATCTCGCAGCGCGATCGCCACCGAACAGGACAGCGCGGCCGATGACGACAGACCCGCTCCGATCGGCACCGCACCGTCGAGCATGAGTTCCACCCCGGCGATCGGCAGGCCGCGCCGCACGAATTCGGCGACGACGCCGAGCGGATACCGTGCCCAATCGGGCAGCCGGTCGCGTTGCGCGGCCAATTCGGTGAGCGCGGCCCGAACCGGCGCTCCGGGCCGCTGGCGCGAACTCACTTGAGCGAAGCCGTCGCTGGTCGCCTCGGCGGCACACCTCACCACCAGCGGCAACGCGATAGGCAACACGTAGCCGTCGCTGTAATCGGTGTGTTCACCGATGATGTTGACCCGCCCTGGCGCCACCCATGTCTGCACCGGCCCACCCTACGAGAGCCGCTGATGACCCGAGACATGCCGCGCCAGCACGACTTTCGGTAAACGACCGACCGGCCGGACCGCCGCAGAATTAACCGCAAGATCAACCTGCAAAACGGGGTTCCGCAATCGGGTGGGCAACTATGATTCACACCACCGCGCGCAGCGGCCTGATGGCAACCCGCGCACCGGTTTTCCGCCATACCGGACGCCCGGATCGCGGCAGCTCACTCGACCGCGCTCGACGTGGATTCGGCACGTCCGGAAAGGTGGGTGAACTCGACTTGATTCGACTGCGCACCAGCGTAACTCACCGCGCCGTGCCCGCACCCCGCGCGACGCGCTACCCTGAGCATACGGCCCGCAATGCGATTCACTGCGCGGGTCGCATCCCTGTTGCGCCGAGCGCGGGACAGGGGACGGCTGTTCGTGCCATGATCAGATCAGTTGTCCAGTTTTCCGTGGCCGAACGAGCCGCGTCCGATCGGAACATCCGCTCGGACAACAACGCTCGGTTCTCATCGGCCCGCACGGTTCGATCGGCGCCTGATGAGCAATCGAATGTCGAAGTCGCAGTGACGGATTCACAGATGTACTACACAGCACAGATGTCCTACACAGCGCGGTGCACAGGGGACGGAGCGACCGAGGGGGGCTGATGACAGAGACCGAAAGCGAGCCGACGAGCCTGCCGAACATCGGAAGACGATGCTACGCACTGCTTCTGGGGGGAAGCGCGGCCGCGATCGGACTCGAGCTGTTCGCCGCGTCGCCGCTGGTCTCGCTGCTGACGACGCTCGCGGTACTCGGCGCCATGCTGACCATGATCGCGATCGGCGTGCGGCGGCACCGGCCCGCGCGGCCGCTGCCGTGGTGCCTGCTTCCGGTCGCGGCGCTTTCACTCGCCACCGGAACGGTGTTGCGCGACACCGGCGGTCATGCCGTACACCTGCTCGACGACGCGTTCACCCTCGGCGGATACGCCGGATTCGGCCTGGCCGCGCTGATCTGGCTGCGGCCGCGCCAGGTGCGCGGCAACTACGACATGCTGCTGGATTCCGCGCTGATCGGGCTCAGCGCGCTGCTCGCCTCCTGGACCTTCCTCATCTCACCGATCCTGCGCACGCATGCGACAACGCTGTCCACCGTGGTCGCGGCCGTCTATCCGGTGTGCGACGCGCTGCTGCTGACGCTGATCGCGCATTCGGTCGCCACCTCGGCCCGTTCGGAGACCTCGCTGCGCCTGCTGCACCTCGGCCTGTTCGCGGTGCTGGTCGGCGATTTCGGCTCCAGCCTGGAAACCGTTGGCACCGCGGTGATCCGGAAGGAGCTGCTACTAGCCCCGCTGCTGCTCGCGTACACGGTGGTCGGTTTGGCCGCACTGCATCCGACGATGAATGCCCTCGGCGAGCCGCGGCGCATCCACCCGCATCGTTCCCGGCAGCGGGCGAGCGTCATCGCGGTCGCGCTGATCGTGGCCTCGCTGGTGCCTGTGGTCGGCGCGCGCCTGGCTCCGCTGGACCGGGTGGTGGTGTCGACGCTGTTCGCGCTGTTGTTGATCGGTGTGCTGGTGCGCAGCGAACGGGCGATCGCGCGCAGCGCCCGCAGCGAGCGCCGCGCGCAGTATCAGGCCGACCACGACATGCTGACCGGACTGCTGAACCGGTCGGCCCTGCTGCGCGCGCTCAACCGGCACCGCGAGCCGTGGCGGACGACGGAAGAGCCCGGCGCCGATCAGCCGCTGTGCCTGCTGTTCATCGACCTCGACGGGTTCAAGATGGTCAACGACAGCTACGGGCATGCGGTCGGTGACGAGCTGATCGCCAACGCGGCCTCCAGGATTCGGCGGGTGATCCAGCGCGACGCGATGGTATCCCGGTACGGCGGTGACGAATTCGTCGTGCTCGCGCCGCTGGATCGGCCGGGGGCGGCGCTGCTTGCCGAACGGTTGCTCGCCGCCTTCGTGCGACCGTTCGAACTCAGCGCGGGCGAAATCCCGATCACCGCCAGCATCGGCCTCGCCTGTGGCAGCCCGCGCAGCTCGGACGCCACCGTCTACGACCTGATCCGGGACGCGGATTCGGCCATGTATCACGCGAAGGAGTTTTCGCTCGGCTACTCCTTCCACGAGGACATCAGACACGCCCCGCCGACCGCCGACTCCGGGCGCCGCATCTGGCGCCGGGAGACGGCGGTCTGAACCGCTCAGTCGTCGAGTTCGTCGAGCAGTTTGCGCGCCGCCTCCAATTCGGCCTGCAGCTGTTCCACTTTCGCGCGCTGGGCGCCGCGCGCGGCCTCCAGCACGCCCGAAACCACATCGGCCACTTCCGGATGCAGCAGTTTGGCCGCCTGGGCCACCGCGGAACCCTGCACGGCAAGTCCGCGCACGGCCCGCTTCTTACCGCTCACCACATCGACGGACCATTCGCCGTCGGCGGTGCCGGTGAGGGTAATGGTCACCTCCGGCGTCTTCGCCTTGGCGGCGCGTGCGGCGGGCGCCTTCGCCGCCTTGGCGGCCGGCTTCGGGGCGGCCTTCTCGTCTGCCGGATCTGGCTGTGCCGGAACGGGTTTCGGCACGATCGGCGGGGTGTCCAGATCCGGGCGGACCTGGCTCTCGATGGGCGTGCTCGGCAGGGTCGACGGCTGGGTCACGGTGGATTCCTTCCTTGTTGTCGACTTCGGCTGGGCTGTGGATTGCTGTGCTTTCGATGCGCCTGCCTTCGGCGCGGCCGCCCGCGGCGGCTTGGTCAACGTCACTTCGGTCGGAGAAAAGGACAGTACATCCTTCGAGCCGGTCGGCCGCACCTGCAGGAAGTCGCCGTCGGACGGGTCGCCGAGCGCGATCACCTTGCCGGAGCGGCCCTCCGGGACCCCGACCGCTGCCGCGGTGAACCACACCATGGGTGGGCGGCCATCGGCGATTTGCGTGGCGATCTGCTGAATCTCTGTGTCGGACAACGGGCGTGGCTTCGTTCTTGGCGACGGCATGGGGCACTCCGAGCGGTTTTCGTTGCGGTTTCGTTCGATGGCTGCGTGCACCGATGATGCCGCAAGGCACCGACACTTTCACCGACTGGGAGGCCGATCGATGTTCGTGACCGGCAGTCGCGCGCGTTTACCCACAAGTCAGCGAACTATCCGCTACATTCCTCGCCGATCCACTTCGACAAATCGCGAGGAGGAGTTCGATGCGTCTGTTCCGCCGTGCCGTCGCCGTCTCGGTGATCGCCGTCCCCGCGCTGACCGGTACGGCGGGCTGCGTCCTACATCAGGTCCGGGCCGACGTGCCGCGCTCCGGCACCACCGCGGTGCTGAACTGCGTATCCCGGGCCAGGGTTCGCCCGGCGGACATCCCGATCACCTGCGCCGATCCCAACCATTTCATCACCGGGATCACCTGGGACAGCTGGGATGACGCGTCCGCGCACGGCCGCGGCACCGACGACCGGAACCTGTGCGTCCCGGACTGCGCGGCCGACAAACGCCAGGCCGTCGAGGTCGAACTGGATCTGAGCAACCCGATCAACGGGGTGTTCACCCTCGTCACCATCACGGGCCCCTATGGCAAACAGGGGCATTACGCGCTGCCCGGCTGATCTCGCGGCGACTGCAACGCCGGATACCAGATATCGCCGAGCACCTCGGCGGCCTGTTCGGCGGTGACGTCGATGGTGCCCTGCATGGCCCAACGGGTGAAGAACCGTTCCAACTGGGCCACCAGCAATTCCACCCGCAGCCGTGCCTCGTCCCGGCGCGCCTCGGGCCAGCGGGACAGGTATGAGGTCATGGATTCGGGCAGGGACATGATGCCGCGGCGGGCGATCTCGCGGAATTCCGGTTCCAGTGCCGTCGCCTCGTCCCAGGCGGGCAGCAGGTCCTTGTATTCGTGGAACCAGGCGATGGCGCGGGTCATCCAGGCGACGAATTCGGCGCGGGAGCCGGTGTCGAGCACCCGGTCCAGGTCCTGGTAGAAGTGCCGCGCGCTGGGCGCGGTGCCCTCTTCGGCCACCGCCCGCAACACCTCCAGCTTGCTGGTGAAATGCAGGTAGAAGGTGGCGCGGCTGGCGCCGGCCGCCGCGGCGATCTCGTCCACCCGCACCGCCGCGTAGCCGCGGGCGGTGAACAGTTCCTTGGCGGCATCCAGCAGCCGGGCCCTGGTCTGCGATTTCTGCTCATCGCGCAGCGTCGGCGTCTGCCGCGCATTCGGGGCCTTCACGGGCAGCCTCATTTCTCGTCGACGAAAAGCGTTGCCGTCCTGCGGCTTCCGGTGCACAAGTCTATGACTCAACCTTCGATAGACACAATGCCAGTCACTAGACATACAGTCTATCGACTGCTATTTTGTTGCCCAAGTCACAGACGAGGACAACCGCATGACTTCACACGCACTCCCCCGGGTCGCCGTCATCGGCGCGGGACCGTCCGGGATCACCACCGCGAAACGCCTGCGGGATCACGGAATTCCGTTCGACTGCTTCGAGGCCTCCGACGAGGTCGGCGGCAACTGGTATTTCAAGAATCCGAACGGCATGTCGGCCTGCTACCAGTCGCTGCACATCGATACGAGCAAGTGGCGCTTGGCCTTCGAGGACTATCCGGTGCCCGCGTCGTGGCCGGACTTCCCGCATCACTCCCAGCTGTTCCGGTATTTCCGGGACTATGTCGACCATTTCGGCCTGCGCGACCGAATCCTGTTCAACACCAAGGTTGTTCACGCCGAACGCGGGTCCGGCGGCGGCTGGCTGGTGCACACCGCCGACGGGACGTCCCGCGACTACGACGCGCTGATCGTGGCGAACGGACACCACTGGGATCCCCGGATACCGGACTATCCGGGCGAATTCGACGGCGTGCTGCTGCACAGCCACGCCTACAACGACCCGTTCGACCCCGTCGATATGCGCGGCAAGCGCATCGTCGTGGTCGGCATGGGCAATTCCGGGTTGGATATCGCCTCGGAACTGTCACAGCGGTTCGTCGCCGCGAAGCTGACCGTATCGGCGCGGCGCGGGGTATGGGTGTTGCCGAAGTACGTCAACGGCCGGGTCGGTGACAAACAGAGTGTGCCGCAGTGGATTCCGCGCAGGGTTGCGCTGCGGCTCAAGCAGCGGTTCGTCCGGAAATTCCGCGGCGAGATGGAGTTCTACGGTCTGCCGAAACCGGATCATCGCCCGTTCGAGGCGCATCCGTCGGCCAGCGAGGAATTTCTGCACCGGGCGGGTTGCGGCGATATCGCGTTCAAACCGGCCATCACGGCGCTGGAGGGGCCGCTGGTGCGCTTCGCCGACGGCAGCGCCGAGGCGGTGGACGTGATCGTCTGCGCCACCGGGTACCGCATCAGCTTCCCGTTCTTCACCGACCCGAATCTGTTGCCGGACAACGAGAATCGCTTTCCGCTGTTCAAGCAGATGGTGAAGCCCGGATATCCGGACCTGTTCTTCATGGGGCTGGCCCAGCCGCTGCCGACGCTGGTGAACTTCGCCGAGCAGCAGAGTAAGTTCGTCGCCGCCTATCTCACGGGAAAGTACCGGCTGCCCACCGACGCCGAGATGACCGCCGCCATCCGGGCCGCCGAAAACCGCCGTATCGGACGGTATTACGACTCGCCGCGACATACCATCCAAACGGAATTCGAACCGTATGTGCGGGATCTGAAGCGGGAGTTGGCCCGCGGCGCGAAACGCGCCGCCGCGGCCGGATACGCCCTACCCGTGCCCGCGCTGGCCAGAGTATGAGGTCCGCGATGTCTGTCGAGGGTTACTGTGCCGACGAATTCACCGGCGTGCGAACGGAATTGGCGGGTCAGCTGGCATCGGGCGCGGAGGTGGGCGCATCGGTCTGCGTGACGGTGGACGGCGAGCGCGTCGTCGATCTGTGGGGTGGGCACCGCGACCGGGAACGCACCGAGCCGTGGACCGCGGATACGCTCACCAACGTCTTCTCCATCACCAAGACCATGACGGCACTCTGCGCGCTGCTGCTCGTCGACCGCGGTGAGCTGGACGTGCGTCAGAAGGTGGCGCACTACTGGCCCGAATTCGCCGCGAACGGCAAGGGCGGTATCGAGATCCGGCATCTGTTGAGCCACACCTCAGGTGTGTCCGGCTGGCAGCCGCCGATCGCGCTCGCCGATATCTACGACACCGCGGCCGCCGCGGCCCGGCTCGCCGCGCAACCGCCGTGGTGGGAGCCCGGCACGGCGTCCGGATATCACGCGCTCAACTACGGCCATCTCATCGGCACGGTGATCGAGCGGATCACCGGACGCTCGCTGGGCCGATTCTTCGCCGAGGAGTTGGCCAGGCCGCTCGGCGCCGACTTCCACATCGGCACCGGGCCCGAATATCGGCACCGCATCGCGCCGCTGATCCCGCCGCCGACACCGGAATTCGATCTTTCGGCGCTCGACCAGGACAGCGTCCTGGTCAAAACGCTCACCTGCCCGCTGCTCGACGTGGCCGAAACCGCGACGCCCGCATGGCAGCAGGCCGAGAACGGCGCGGTGAACGGGCACGGCAACGCCAGATCGGTGGCGCGGGTGCAGTCCGTGATCTCCTGCGGCGGTGTGCTCGACGGACGAAAATTCCTGTCGGACAAGACGATCGACCTGATTTTCGAGGAGCAGTCCAACGGTGTCGACCTGGCGCTGCTGCTGCCGCTGCGCTTCGGCATCGGCTACGGATTGCCACAGCCGCAGACCGCGCCCGCGGTGCCGGACGGGCGGGTCTGCTGGTGGGCGGGCTACGGCGGCGCCATGGTGGTCAACGATCTGGACCGGCGAATCACCTTCGCCTACACCATGAATCGGATGGAACCCGGACTCGTCGGGTCGGCGCGGGCGGATGCGTATCTGCGGGCCACCCTCGCCGCGGCCGAGGCGGCGGCATGATGCGCGCGCTGCAATTGACCGCACCCGGCACCCTAGAGCTGCGCGAGGTTCCGGTGCCCGAGATCGGCCCGGCCGACCTGTTGCTGCGGGTGGGCGCGGCGGGGATCTGTCATTCGGATCTGTATGCGCTGGGACTGCCGGTCCGGATGCGCGATGACCCACTCACCCTCGGTCACGAGGTGGCGGGCACCATTGATGCGGTGGGCAGCGCCGTCACCGGACGGACCGTCGGCGAGCGCGGGCTGGTGTACCTGTGCTGGTCCTGCGGACAGTGCCGGGAATGCGTGGGCGGCAACGAGAACGTCTGCCTTGCCGCCGGACGCGGTGCGATGCCGCCGTGCCCCGGCCTCGGTCCCGACGGCGGTATGGCGGAATACATTCGGATTCCGGCGAATTCGTTCGTGCCGATCGGCGACCTGGACTTCCCGCAGGCCGCCCCGCTGGCGGACGCGGCACTGACCAGCTACCACGCCATCGAGGGTGCGCGCGAACAGCTGCGGCCCGGGTCGACGGCCGTGGTCATCGGCATCGGCGGGCTCGGACATGTTGCGGTGCAGATACTTTCGGCCACCACCACAGCCAGGATCATCGCGGTGGATGTCGACGCGAAGAAGCTGTTCCTCGCCGCGAACTACGGCGCGGACGAATGTGTGCGCAGCGATGCCGACGCCGTGCGATACATCCTGGACCGCACCGATGGTCGTGGCGCGGAGGCGGTATTCGACTTCGTCGGCGTCGACGCGACGGTGCGGCTCGCGGTGGAATCGGTTGCGCCCAACGGTGCTTACCGGATGGTCGGGCTGGGCGGGGGCGTCTCCGAGATCGCAGCGGTCCCGGCGGGCGGACCCGGTCTACCGTGGGGTGCGACGGTGCGGAAGTCCTACGGCGGCACCAAATCCGATCTCGTCGAAGCGGTCGCGCTCGCGCGGGCGGGCAAGATCACCGTCGAGGTCGAGCAATTCGATCTGGCCGACGGGCCCGCCGCATTCGAACGCCTGGAGCGCGGGGAGATCACCGGCCGTGCGGTGTTGATCCCATGACGAGCGGCGCCGGTGATGCCGATATGACGCGGAAATTGCCCGGCGACCGAATGCGAACGGTAGGACGGTTAAGCGATACCGGTGTGGCAAGGAGTTCGACGATGACGAAACAGGTTGATCTGCAAGCACTCACCGCCGAGGTGGCGGGCAGGCTCACCGGGCCCGGCGGCCCGTTCGAGTTGACCGTCGAAGAGGTGCTCGGCGCGCCGACCCCGCTCATGCGCAACCGGCGGCGTTCGCTCACCGAGGTCCTTCGAGCCTCGCTGACTTGGGGCGACAACGACTACCTGGTGACCGAGGACCGCCGCATCTCCTTCACCGAGCACGTCGCGGCCGTGGCGGCGCTGGCCACCGGGCTGCGCGACCGGTACGGCATCGAAAAGGGCGACCGCATCGGCATTCTCGCCGCCAATACGCCCGAGTGGGTGCTGGCCTTCTGGGCGGCGCAGACGCTCGGCGCGATCGCCGTCGGCTACAACGCCTGGTGGGCGCCGCGCGAAATCGCATACGGCATCGGACATACCGAGCCCGCGGTGTTGGTCGTCGACACCAAGCGCGCCGCACTCCTCGCGAAGCTGGAAACGCGGATTCCGGTGCTCACCATGGAGCACGATATTCCCAGGCTCATCGCCGAGTACACCGGCGCCGAACTGCCGGAAACGCCGGTGGCCGAGGATGATCCGGCCGTCGTCATGTACACCAGCGGCACCAGCGGACGTCCGAAGGGTGCGGTGCATTCCCAGCGAAATCTGTTGGCGGTGGTCGAATATCACCGCTTCAACGATGCGCTGGCCGCGGGTATGGCCGGCCGCACCGAACTGCCGAGCGGCAGGCGCTACCTGCTCACCTCGCCGCTGTTCCACATCGCCAGCCTGCACAACGGGGTGGTGCCACGGGTGTTGAGCGGTGACGCGGCCGTGCTGTATCAGGGTGCGTTCGACGCGGATCGGGTGCTCGGGCTGATCGAGCGGGAGCGGATCACGCACTGGGGCGCGATGCCTACCATGGCCACCCGGCTGCTCGGCGCGGACCTCGACCGCTACGACCTGTCGTCGATGGCCGCGATGTCGCTGAACTCGGCGCCGTCCTCGGCGGCGTTGCAGCGGCGGCTGCGCGAGCGAATTCCGGTGGCGCGCACCGTGCTCGTCACCAGCTACGGCATGACCGAATGCAGTACCGCGGCCACCATCACCAGTCCGGCGGAGCTGGCCGCCTTCCCGGATACCGTCGGGCGTCCGGTGATCGGCGCGACCGTGCAGATCCGCGACGAGCACGGCGAACCGGCGCCGGACGGCGTCGAGGGCGAGATCTGGGTGCGCGGCCCGTATGTCATGCTCGGCTACTGGAACGATCCGGCCGCGACCGCCGCGGCGATCACCCCCGACCGCTGGCTGCGCACCGGCGATATCGGCATCATCGCCGACGGCAGGCTGCGGCTGTCCGGCCGCCGCTCGGATCTCATCCTGCGCGGCGGGGAGAACGTCTACCCGGTCGAGATCGAACAGGTGCTGGAGGATCATCCGGCGGTGCACGAATGCGCGGTGATCGGCGTGCCCGACGACGATCTGGGCCAGCTGGTGGCCGCCCTGGTCGTCGTCGAGAACGAATCCGCGACCACCGAGTCCGAGCTGCGCGAATTCACCGCCGAGCGACTGGCCTACTACAAGGTGCCTGCCCGCTGGCGCCTCACCACCACCCCGCTGACCAGGAACGCCACCGGGAAGGTGGTGCGCACGGCGATCGAGGTTTGACAGCGCGGGCTACCGTGGTGGTGCGGGCGTCTCAAAGTCGAACGCCGGCGAGGGGAGCCATCGTGCCGATATTTCATCATCGCGGCCGCGCCGTCGTCTACGACCGATGGGGCGACGGGCCACCGCTCGTCCTACTGCACAACGCGGGGACCCAGCGGCACATCTGGGACGATCAGGTCACCGTGCTGCGCCGCTCCTATGAGGTGTTCGCGCTGGATCTGCCCGGCTACGGCGAATCGGAGCGGCCCGCCGACGGCTACCGGCTGACCGATTACGCGCGGCTGCTGGAGGCATTCCTCGCGGCGGGCGGCCATACCGATGTGGTGCTGATCGGTAACTGTCTCGGCGCGGCCACCTCGCTGCGCTACGCGATGACCCACCCGGACAACGTGCGGGCGCTGGTGCTGATCAACCCGCTCACCTGGAATACCGTGTCCGGCGGCCGTTGTGGGCCACTGGCCTGGGCCGACGCCCGGCTGCCGCTCGGACCGCTGGCCGACCGGCTCGCTCTGCCCGGTCCGGTTGTCTCGCGAATCATCAACGAGCAGTTGGGTGTTCGCGGCAGGCAGCGCGGGCTGCGACATTCGCCGCGGCTCACCGCGCACTGGGGCGATCGCGGGCGGCTGCGCGCGCTGCACGGGCTGGTACAGGATTTCCCGAACTATCGCGAGCTCGACACCTTCACTCCCACAGCGGATTTTCCGCCGCGCTGCATGATCTGGGGTAAGCAGAACCGCATCCTCTCGGCCGCGGCCGGTGCGCGCCTGGCGGATACGCTGCGCCCGCAGTCCAGCGCGGTGCTGTCGGATTGCGGCCATCTGCCGATGGTGGAGGATCCCGAGCGAATCACCGGCCTGATCACCGAATTCCTCGGTTCGGCCGCGGTACGGCCGTATCGGGAGGCCGGACCGCTGGCCCGCTGAACCGGCGTTCCCGGAAACGGCAACAAACCTCGACGGTTTCGCCCACCCCGACGCACTCTCGCTGCCATGAGATCGAACGAGACGAACGGCGAAGTGTGGGACGCGGTGCTCATCGGCGGTGGCGCCGCCGGATTGAGCGCGGCCGTCGCCCTCGGCCGGGCTGGGCGCAAAATCGTTGTGGTGGACGATGATTCACCGCGTAACGCACCGGCCGAACAGGTGCACGCCTTCCTCACCCGCGACGGCATGCCGCCCGCCGAACTATTGCTGCTCGGCCGGGCCGAGGCGTCGGGCTACGGCGCGAAACTGCTCGACGGCCGCGCGATATCGCTGAGCTGGCGTGGCGAAGAGCCCGGTTTCGTGATCGGGCTCGACGACGGCGCCGATCTGGTGACGCGCGCGGTGCTGGTGAGCACCGGCCTGCGCGACGAACTGCCCGACATCCCCGGCCTGCGCGAACGCTGGGGCAAGGATGTACTGCACTGCCCGTACTGCCACGGATTCGAGGTCCGCGACCAACCGATCGGTCTGCTCGGTGGCGGCGATCCGGATCTTTCCGTGGCACACGCCCAGCTGATCCGGCAGTGGTCGAACGATCTGGTCTACTTCCCCGGCGGCCTCGAGCTGACCGGAGAGCATCGGAATTCGCTGGCGGCCCGCGATATCCGGGTCGTCGACGGCGAGGTGGCACGGGTGGTCACCGTCGAGGACCGGCTGCGCGGGCTGGAACTCACCGATGGGCGGGCGGTGCCGAGGCGGGCGCTGTTCGTCACGCCGCGGATGACCCCGCACGACGAACTGCTGCGCGCGATCGGCTGCGATATCGACGAAACCGGTTATGTCACAGTCGATTCCCTCGGCGCGACCAGCGTGCCCGGCGTATTCGCCGCCGGCAACGTCGCCGATTTCTTCGCCCAGGTGATCAATGCGGCGGCCGCCGGGAACGCCGCGGGCGCGGGGATCAACCGCTATCTGGTGGAACTGGACGTCGCCGCGGCCCGCGCGAAATTCCGCCCCGAGCAGCCCTTCTCGGCGGCTCTGGAGCAACTCGCGCATCGGGTGCTGCACGGCGACGACGGCCACGGGCTGTAATCCGGCTATAGGGGCGTACCTGGGCCAAACCGCTGCAAGAGCAACAGTGACGGTGGCATACTGCGGCCAACCGGATACCTACTCGTGCTGAGGTGGCGGCGACATGACTGTTGCTGAAATCCAAGCCGTCCGGCCCTATCCCAAGCGGATGGGGCCGAAGGGTTCGTTCCTCTACAAAATGGTGACGACCACCGATCCCAAGGTGCTCGGCGTCCTGTACATCGTGTCGGCGATGTCGTTCTTCTTCATCGGCGGGCTGATGGCGCTGCTGATGCGCACCGAACTGGCCAGACCCGGCCTGCAGTTCCTTTCGACGGAACAGTTCAACCAGCTGTTCACCATGCACGGCACGATCATGCTGCTGTTCTACGCGACGCCGATCCTGTTCGGTTTCGCCAATTGCGTACTGCCACTGCAGATCGGCGCGCCGGATGTGGCGTTCCCGCGCTTGAACGCGCTGAGCTATTGGCTGTACCTGTTCGGCGCGACCATCGCCACCGCGGGCTTCCTGACCCCTGGCGGCGCGGCCGATTTCGGCTGGACCGGATACACACCGCTGAGCTCCATCACCCACGCACCGGGCGTCGGCTGCGATATGTGGATCATGGGGTTGGCGGTATCCGGCGTCGGCACCATCCTCGGCGGCGTCAACATGATCACCACGGTCATCTGCCTGCGCGCGCCGGGTATGACCATGTTCCGCATGCCGATCTTCACCTGGAACATCCTGGTGACGAGCATCCTTGTGCTGCTTGCCTTTCCGATCCTGACCGCGGCGCTGATGGCGTTGGCGATCGACCGGCATCTCGGCGCGCACATCTACGATCCGGCCAACGGCGGGGCGTTGCTATGGCAGCACCTGTTCTGGTTCTTCGGCCACCCCGAGGTGTACATCGTCGCGCTGCCGTTCTTCGGCATCGTCACCGAGATCTTCCCGGTGTTCAGCCGCAAACCGCTATTCGGTTACACCACACTGGTTTACGCGACTCTGTCGATCGGCGCGCTCTCGATGGCGGTGTGGGCGCACCACATGTACGCCACCGGCGCCGTGCTGCTGCCGTACTTCTCGTTCATGACCTTCCTCATCGCCGTCCCCACCGGGGTCAAATTCTTCAACTGGATCGGCACCATGTGGCGCGGTCAACTGACCTTCGAATCGCCGATGCTGTTCTCGGTCGGCTTCCTGGTGACCTTCCTGTTCGGCGGTCTGTCCGGCGTCATCCTGGCCAGCCCGCCGCTCGACTTCCACGTCACGGACACGTATTTCGTGGTGGCGCACTTCCACTACGTGCTGTTCGGCACCATCGTGTTCGCCACGTTCGCGGGCATCTACTTCTGGTTCCCGAAGATGACCGGCCGTATGCTCGACGAGCGCCTCGGCAAACTGCATTTCTGGACCACCTTCCTCGGCTTCCACGCCACCTTCCTGGTGCAGCACTGGTTGGGCGCCGAGGGTATGCCGCGCCGCTACGCCGACTACCTGCCCAGCGACGGATTCACCACGCTGAACACCATTTCCACCATCGGCTCGTTCATTCTGGGCACATCGATGGTCGTGTTCGTCTGGAACGTATTCAAGAGCTACCGCTACGGCGAGGTCGTCACAGTCGACGATCCGTGGGGTTACGGCAATTCGCTCGAGTGGGCCACCTCCTGCCCGCCGCCGCGGCACAACTTCTACGAGCTGCCGCGGATCCGGTCGGAGCGCCCGGCGTTCGAACTGCACTACCCGCATATGGCCGAACGGATGCGCGCCGAATCGGCGGTGGGTTGGGGTTCGCATGCGCGCCGGGCCGCCGATCTGGCGGACGCGCACCGGGCCGCGGTCGCCCTCCAGGAGAAATCGGATGCGGCGGAGCCGGGCGAGCCCGAATAGACTTTGCCGCTTCGGCAACGAAAGTTGCCGAAGCAGATCGCCCCGGTGGACAGTTGGCGCGTGGGCACGACACATGAGCACGAGGGCGACACTTCGATCGAATACTGGGAGAACTTCTATCGGGATCGCGAGCAGATCTGGTCCCGCTCGCCCAATCCGCTGCTGGTGCGCGAGGTCACCGGGCTGATACCGGGCGCGGCGCTGGATCTCGGCTGCGGCGAGGGCGCCGACGCGGTGTGGCTGGCCAGTCGCGGCTGGCGCGTCACCGCGGTGGATGTCTCGGCCACCGCACTGGGCCGGGCCGCCGAACTCGCCGTGCGCGACGGCGTCGCCGAGCGAATCGACTGGCAGCGGCACGATCTCGCCGAAACCTTTCCCGCGGGCAGCTTCGAATTGGTTTCGGCGCAGTTCTTCCACTCGCCGGTGGCGCGCGGCGGTGAGCGGGAGAAGGTCCTGCGCCTGGCGGCCGACGCGGTCGCGCCGGGCGGCACCCTGCTCATCGTCGGCCACGCGGAATGGCCGTCCTGGGTGCGCGCCGGGGAGGAGCCGCGCCGCGATATCCACTTCCCCACCAACCGCGAGGTGCTCGACGCCCTGCAACTGCCGCAAGGAGATTGGCGCGTCGAAGTCGACGAGTCGGTGCTGCGCGAGCTGACCGGACCGGACGGTCTACCGGCCACCCGGCGCGACTGTGTACTACGGCTGCACCGGATTCATTGATAGCACAGTGCGATTCGGCACATGGGGATCGGCCAACGGCGGCGCAACATCTGGTGTCGGCCGCTTGAATTCACCGTAACAGCCAGGGCGGTAACGGTATTCGGGACAGCTGCGGCGCAACGACGTGCCGCGACCGGATACCGCGGCCCGAACCGGGATTGACCTGCGCCGGATCCATCTCGGACGGTTGAGCGAGATATGCTCCGGCGCAAGCAATATCACGTCGAACGCCGCCGCACACCCGGTCCGAGGCACTTTTCAGCTCCGCTACAGTTGGCCCGTCGCACAGCCGGTGCCGAGGAGATAGTGGTGAGCGTCGAAACTGCCGACGAGGAAAAGGCGGCCCGCGAGGCGAAGGCGATCCGGCGGGTGGTGGACACGCTCGTCGAGTCGTTCACCGAAACGCATTCCGCCGTCGAGATCGAGCAGACGATCGACACCGCGCGCCGCCGGTTCGACGGCGACCCGATTCGCGACTTCATCCCGATTCTGGTGGAGCGCATCGTGCGACGGGAGTTGGCGCCGATCTCCCTGGCCAAGTCGACTGTCGAAACTCCTTCGGCGCCAGTCGAATCCGAACCCCGCGACCCGCTGGCCGTACTGCGGCGAATTCCGTTCGGCGACAAGCGCGTGCTCGCGGGCATCGGCGCGGCGGTCGTCGCGCTGGTTGCGGTGGTCGTACTCGCGACCCGGCAGTCGACGCCCGCGCCCGCGCCGGTCATCGCCGTGACGCCGCCGCTCACCGCCGTGCACGGCGTTGTCGGCTCGGAGAAAATGCCATTTTTCGAGGATCCGAAGGTCGCCAAAGCCTTGGCCGACAAGGGTTTCAAGGTCGACGTCGAACCCGCGGGCTCGCGACAGATCGCGACCTCGATCGATCTCGGCAAATACGATTTCGCCTTTCCGTCCAGCGAAACCGCCGCCGAACGAATCCAGCGCCAGCGCAACATCACCGCGAAATACACGCCGTTTTCCTCGCCGATGGCCATCGCCACCTTCCGGCCCATCGCGGATCTGCTCACCAAACAGGGCGTGGTGCGGCCCGGCCCGGTGACCACCTTCGACGTCGCCGAATATCTGCGCCTGGTGCGCTCGGAAACCCAGTGGAGCCAGCTGCCGGACAACGCCGCCTACCCGGTGCGCAAGAACATCCTGATCTCCACCACCGATCCGCGGACCTCCAACTCCGCGGCCATGTACCTGGCCATCGCAAGCTATATCGCCAACGACGACACCATCGTCCAGGGACAGAATGCGGAACAGGCGGTATTGCCAACGGTGGCAAAGCTTTTCGTCGGGCAGGGCCATACCGGGAACAGCACCGAGGGACCGTTCGAGCAGTATCTGCGCGACGGCATGGGCCCGACGCCGATGGTCTGGATCTACGAGGCCCAGTACGTCGACGCCGCCGTCAACGGCCGCCTCGGCCCGGATGCCGTGCTCATGTACCCGTCGCCGACCGTGCTGTCCCGGCACACCCTGATCCCGCTGGATCAGGCGGGCGACAAACTGGGCCGCCTGCTGACCACCGACCCGGAGCTGCGGCGACTGGCCGCCGAGCACGGATTCCGCACCGGCGACGCGGACCGATTCGCCAAGGTCACCACCGATCGTCAGGTGCCGGTGCCCGCCGAGCTGATCGACGTGGTCGAAACCCCCACCTACGACACCATGGAACATCTGCTCGACGGCGTCACCAAGTCGTACAACTGATCCGGCACCCGTTGTAACTTGTTCTAACATTGAGCGGCAAGCCCTCAACGTGGAGGAACGTGTCATGCCGCCGAATTCGACAGCCGCCGAACTACTCGCCGCGGTACAGGCCTCGCCGCGGGCCGTCACCGCGCACGACAGGGCCGCCTGGGTCGGACTTTTCACCGCGGACGCCGTCGTCAACGATCCGGTCGGCTCCCGGCCGCACACCGGTCGCGATGCCATCGAACGGTTCTACGACACCTTCATCGCGCCCAACACCATCGTCTTCGCCGCATCGCACGATATCGTCTGCCCACCAACGGTTTTCCGCGATCTGACGATCGAGATCACCATGTCGGCCGGTGCGACGGTCGCGGTGCCGATGCATCTGCGCTACGACCTGGCCGACCAGGACGGACACTGGAAAATCGCCCGCCTGCACGCACATTGGGAACTCGGCCCGATGATCGGGCAACTGCTGCGCACCGGCGGACCCGGCCTGCTGGCCGGGCTTCAGCTCGGCCGCCGACTCGTCCGCCATCAGGGCATCGGCGGCGCCACCGGAATGCTGCGCGCGCTCGTCGGGGTCGGCGACGCGGGTAAAGACGAAGCGGAGCGGGTGTTCTCGGCCGCGGCCGCCACCGAGATCGGCGACATCCGCGGGTTGCTCGGCGCGGACACCATCGTCGAGCTCGGCGGAAACCGGGTCACCATCGAGGAATTCACCAATCGGACCCGCAATATGGTGTGGGACAAGCTGATTGCCGCAGGTAATACGGTGACCGCGAGTGTGCTGATCGGCGAGGCACCCGGAATAGCGCTGGTCGAATTCGTCTCCAGCACCGGCCGGATCACCGCGGTGCGGCTCTTTCTCGATCGCTGATAATGCGCCCCCGAGCCGGACACCCATTGTCCCGGGTGTCCGGCTCGCAGTCGGAAACAGCTCAGGCCGGCACGGAAACCTTTGCCGCGGTGTCGGTTTCCGCCGATTGCTCCGACCATCCCGGCGGTCCGAAGACATAACCGAAGCGCCCACGCCAGGTCTTCGCCTCGCGCACATCGCGCAGCAGCGCGCCGAGCTCGTGGTAGTTCACCCGCAGTGGATTGTCGGTGCCGATATTCTTGGTGAGCCCGTAGCGGATCGGTTCGGATTCGGCGGCGAAACTACCGAATATGCGGTCCCAGATGATGAAGATGCCGCCGTAGTTCTTATCGATGTACGGCTTGTTCGAGCCGTGGTGGATGCGGTGGTGGGCCGGGGTGTTGAAGACGAATTCGATGGGCCGCCACAGGGTTGCGATCTTCTGGGTGTGGATCGGGAACTGGTAGAGCAGCCCGATGCTCTGCAACAGGAAGATCATCCACGGCGGAATGCCGATCAAAGCCGCTGGCACCCAAGCCATTCCGCGAATCAGGTTGGCCACCGGATGCAGCCACGGCAGCCGGATCGCGGTGGTGAAGTTGAAGTACTCGCTGGAGTGGTGCACGCTGTGCGCGGTCCACAGCAGCCGCACCCGATGGTCGGCGCGATGCGCCCAGTAGTAGCAGAAATCGGTGACCACCAGGCCGAGCACCCACACCCACCACGATTTCGCCGAAAGGTGTAGCGGGGTGATCGCGGCAGCGGCCACCACCGCCGAGAACGGCAGGATGTACTGCATCAGCGGTTTCACCAGGCGGCCGAGGAAGAAGGTCGCCACATTGGACGCGGTATCGCGGGCCGCGCCGCCGTTGTCCGGCCGATCCGGATCGCGCCGGTAGGCGATCCATTCCACCAGCATCAGCAGCGCGAATGCCGGCACCGCGTATCCGAGCAACTCCACCGGAGCCATCGACAACCTCCTCCACTCTGGCCTTCCGCAGCAACGGTACGGGCGCCTGCCTGCGGTTTCATCCCGCTGACGAGGGGTTTTCGGTCCCTCACACGGGGGACGCGCCGAACCGGGCGGCCGGGCAGAGTTGACCTCCGGCGTCCCGGAATCGGCTCGGTAGGATCGCCGCGACGACGGCAGGCGGAGGTGAGGCTCGTGGACGTGAGCAGGTCGCTGGCCCGCCAGTCGGTGGTGGTCGCGGTGGTGGCCGCCGTTATCGACACGCTGGTGCTCGGGGTGTGCGGGATATTCGCGGTCGCACCGTGGCAGACCGGTGTCGTGCTGGCGGGCATCCTGGTGGCCGACCTCGCGCTGGCCGGACCGCCGCGCTCGGCGGGCGCCGTGGCGCTGATCCAGGTGGCGCTGCGCTTCCTCGCGGCGATTCTGCTGCACCGGCACGGTTTTCCGGTCCGGTTCGCCGATGTCGGGTTCCTGGTGGCCGGATACCGGGCGGGCGCCTGGCTGACGGGCCCGGAATCGGTGTGCACGGTGCTCGCCATGTCGGCGGGCGTCGCCACGGCGAATATCGTGGCCGACAGCACCGCCGCACACGATTGGCGGATGCTGGTGGCCACCACCGTCGCGGGTGGTTGTGTCCCGTGGCTGGTCGGCCGGTACACGGCGGCGCGCAGCGCGTACATCGCCGACCTGGAACAACGTGCCCGGCTGCGCGATCAGGAGCACCGGGCCGCGCTGGACCGCGCGGTCACCGACGAACGCGCGGCCATCGCCCGCGATCTACACGATGTGATCTCCCATCACGTCAGCGCCATCGGCATACACGCCGGCGCGGCGCGGATGGCCCTCGCCGATACCGAAAATCCAGCGGCGACAAGGTCATTGACCGCCGTGGAGGCGAGCAGCCGAGCCGCCATGATCGATCTGCGCCGCCAGCTCGACCTGCTGCACGGCCACGAGGACGACGGCCAGCGTCAGCCGGGCCTCGCCGATATCGACGGGCTGCTCGAGCGGGTACGCGCCGCCGGGTTGAATATCGAACTGTCCGAACGCGGTTCGGCGGTGCCGCTGCCGGATTCGTTGAATATCACCCTGTACCGGATCGTCCAGGAAATGCTGACCAACGCACTGCGCCACGGCGACGGGGAAAACGCCCGCCTGACAGTGCGATACCGGCCGGACCGCATCGTCGTCGAGTCGGAGAACCCGCTGAGCGGCACACCCGCCGAGACCGGATCGCAGGTGCCGCGCGGGCTGGCGGGCATCCGCCGCCGGGTCGAACTCTTCGATGGCGAACTCGACTACGGCGTCACCGGAAAGCGCTGGCGCATCACCGTTTCCATGCCGATCGGAGGACTATGAGCGGGCCGGTGCGGGTACTCATCGCCGACGACCACAGCATGTTCCGCTCCGGCCTGCGCGCCGTCGTGGACAGCCAGGCCGACCTGGAGTGCGTCGCCGAGGTCGCGGACGGTCGCGCGGCCGTCGCCGAAACCGCCCGGCTGCGACCGGATGTCGCGATCCTGGACGTGCGGATGCCGAAGCTGGACGGGCTGGCCGCCACCGAGGCCATCGTCGCGGCGGGCGGCACCCGGGTGGTGGTGCTGACCACCTACGACAGCGACGCCAACCTCTACCGGGCGCTGCAGGCCAGCGCCAGCGGCTTCCTGCTGAAAAGCCTTCCCCCGGAAGAACTCGTCACCGCCATCCGGATCGCCGCCCGCGGTGACGCCCTCATCGACCCATCGATGACCCGGCGGCTGGTCTCCCGTTTCGCGACCACCCTGGCGCCGCCGCCCGCACCGCCGGAGATGGATCAGCTCACCGCCCGCGAACTGGAGGTGCTGCTGCTACTCGCCGATGCGCGCAGTAACGCCGAGATCGCGGCGGCGCTCGGTGTCGGCGAGGAGACGGTGAAAACGCACGTCTCCCGGGTGCTCGCCAAACTCGGTGTACGCGACCGGATTCACGCGGTGGTGTACGCGCATCAGAACGGCCTGGTGCGGCGCCGCTAGCCGGACTCTGTTAGACGAGACTCAAAGTAACGGTTTCATAACACGGGCGGGCGGGTACACGCTTGATATGACAGTAAGGCGACACCGACAAGTGCGGATCGCCGGCCTGGAATGGGGCACAGCAGTATTGTCACTATTGACCTGCCTTTTCTTCGTCGGCGGCATAGCCGCGCTCTCCCGCTCCCCGGTCATCGCGGCGCTGGCCGCCGTCAGCATCCTGACCGGGCTAGCCGTGACGCGCAGCATCCTCCCGCACGACAGGTAGCCGCGCCCACGTCAACGCCAACTCGGCAACCACAGCTCCTGCTGCCAGCGCGACGGCGTGATCGGCGTCGCGGTGAGTATCGGGTGAATCCAGATGAAGTTGGCGACGACGAGCCCGAGGTAGAGACAGACCACGAGTCGGCCGGTACCTCGACGCTCGCTGGAATCGGTTGCCCTGCCCAGTATTTCACCCAGCGGCAGGGCAATCAGCATGACCAGGAACGGTGCCATGGCGGTGGCGTAGAAGAAGTACATCTGCCGGTCCAGCTCGATGAACCACGGCAGCCACCCGGCGCAGTACCCGGTGAGCACCGCGGCATACCGCCAGTCACGGTGCGCGATCGAGCGCCATCCGGCCCAGCCGAGCGCCGGGAACGCGAGCCACCAGATGGCCGGGGTGCCGAGCAGCATCAGCGCCGAAACACATTGGGGCGCGCCACAACCGGCCCCGGGTTCCGGACCGGTGTAGAGGTAGTAGAGCATCGGACGCAGGCCCATCGGCCAGGTCCACGGTTTGGATTCCCAATTATGGTGTTGCCCTGAGGAATTCGTGAGATTTACGTGGAAGTTCAAAACCCAGGCGCTGTTGTACCAGAGTGAGCGCAGCGCGTCCGGCACGAAGGCGAAGTAGCCGTCCCGGCCCACGGTCACCCCGACCGCGTAACGGTTGACGCCCGTTTCGCTGGCGAACCACCCGGCATACGAAAACAGATACACCGCAAGGGGAATCGCCACCAACGCGAACAGCGCGGGCCCGGCGTCGCGAACCAGCGTGCCGAGCAGCGGGCGCTCGACACGGTTGGCCCGCCGCGCCGCGTAGTCGAAACCCAGGCACAGCACCAGGAAACACAGCATGAAATACCCGCCGGACCATTTGGTGCCGCACGCCAGCCCGAGCAGCACCCCGGCGCCGAACCGCCACCAGCGCACGCCGAGGCGAGGGCCGTAGGGGCTCAACGATATTCGTCCCTCGGCCAGTACCGGCGCGAACCGCTCGCGCACCTCGTCCCGGTCCACGATCAGGCAGCCGAACGCGGCCGTCACCAGCAACGCGAGGAATATGTCCAGCATGCCGATCCGCGACGACACCATGCTGACACCGTCGGCGATCAGCAGAATTCCGGCGATCGCCCCGACCAGCGTCGACCGCGTCAGCCGCCGCACGATCCGGATCACCAGCAGCACCAACAGGGTTCCGCACACCGCCGCGGAAAACCGCCAGCCCCAAGGGCTCCAACCGAACAGCAGCTCGCCGACGGTCATCAGCAACTTGCCGACCGGCGGATGGGCGACGAGCGGAAATCCGGGATTGTCCTCGATGCCCATCCCGTTGTTGAGGATCTCCCAGGCCTGCGCCGAGTAGTACTTCTCGTCGAAGACCGGCGTCCGGCCGTCCGTCGGCGATCCGAGGCCGACGAATCTGGTCACCGCGGCGAGTGCGGTGAGCGTGATGGTCACCAACCAGCCGCGCAGCCGATCTCGCGGCATCGGCTCCGCACCCGGCCGCAACGGGGCGGGCCCGGTCATCGGCCGGGACTCGAAGGTAACCCCGGTCATACCTGCACACTAGGCAGTACCGGCGGATCGCTCAAGATCGCTGCGCCACACCGATTCTCGGCCGGCGGGGTGGTTCGGGCACACGAACCTGCGTAAACGCCGGGTAGCCGGGCGATCAATGTCGCGACGATGATCCCGCCGTTATGCCGAACCGCTGAGCGGGAGGCGCAGGCGCACCACCGCGCCGCCCTCCGCGCGATTGGCGGCATCGGCGTGGCCGCCGTGCAGCGCGACGATCGAGCGGACCAGCGCCAAACCCAGTCCGTGCCCCTGACCGTGGCCGCGGGCGAAGCGACGGAAAACATGTGGCAGGACAGCCGGATCGAAGCCGGGACCGTCGTCGGTCACCGTGACGACGGCCTCGCGCCCTTCGACCTGCACGCCGACCCAGACGTGGCCGGCGCGGGCCACCGCGTTGCGGACCAGGTTATCGATCGCCTGCCGCAGCAGCACATCGTCGCCGTCGACAACGGCCCGCTGGACGTCGGTGAGTTCGACCGCCGCACCGCCCGCGGCCGCCGTCGCGACGATCTCCTCGGCGAGCAGATCCACCCGCAGCAGCGCACGAACCGGTTCCACCTGCCCCGCCTCCAGCCGGGCCAGGTCGAGCAGCTGCACGACACCCTCCCCCGCGCGTTCGGTGGCATCCCGGATTTCGGTGAGCGTGCGCACGTATTCGTCGGGTTCTCGCGGGCGGGCCAGCGCCTGACTCGCCGCGGCGCGGATCACCGCGATCGGGGTGCGCAGCTCGTGCGCCGCATCGGCGAGGAAGTCGCGCTGGGATTGCTGGGTGCGCACCAGCGGGGCCAGCATGCGGCCGGACAGCAGCCAGGCGGCCAGCGTCGCCAGCGCGACAACTCCGGCGGCGGTGCCGCCGACGATCCAGCGCTGCCGCAGGATGACGGAATCGGTTTCGTCCAGCGAGGTCGCCGCCGCGACCACCTGACCATCGGGCCGGGCCCGCGCCGCCTCCAGATAGTGGCCGTCGACGGTCCAGACCTCGCGGAAGGCAATGCCGCCCGCCGGATCGTCGAGCACCCGATCGGCCAGATCCACCGGCGCGCCGACATCGGTGTCGCCGAGTTGGTTGTAATTGCCGTCGGCATCGAACAACCAGGCGTTGAACCGCAGGCCCTCCGGGGCCTGATCCGGTTTGGCCAGTGCCGCGATATCGCCGACCCGCTCGCCCGCGGCACCGTGCGCGGCCATCTCGCTGCGATCGGCGAGCACATAGGCGAGATAGACCGCCACCGCGCCCGCCAACAGCAGCGCGCTCGCACCGACTGTGGTGGTGATCCGAATCCTGATCCGCCGCAACAACTCTCAACCCTCCGCGAAGAGCCGGAAGCCGACGCCGCGCACCGTGTCCAAACGGGTGCGCTCGGTGGGCAGATCCAGTTTGCGGCGCAGCGTCGAGACGAAGACGTCGACGATATTCGAGGTGCCCTCGTAGTGCATATCCCAGACCTGCTCCAGCAGTTCGGTGCGGGTCACGGTCTGCCCGGCCTGCTGCACGAAATACTGCAGCACGGCGAACTCCTTGGCGGTCAACGGAATCAGCACCTCGCCGCGGAACACCCGGTGCGTCGCCATATCGAGCCTGATATCGCCGACCCGCAGCTCCGATCCGCCGACCGTGACCGGTCTGCGCAACACCGCACGCACCCTGGCGGCCAGCTCACCGAAGTCGAACGGTTTCGTGAGGTAGTCGTCGGCGCCGGTGTCCAGACCCTTCACCCGCTCGGTGGCGCTGCCGCGCGCGGTCAGCACCAGCACCCTGGTGCGGCCGTCGGCCTTGAGCTGACGGCACAGCGTCAGCCCGTCACCGTCCGGCAGGCCGAGATCCAGCACCACCAGCGCGTAGTCGTTATAGGAGCACAGCTCGTCCGCGGCGGCCAAGGTCGCGGCGTGATCGACCGCGTGCCCCTCCTCCCGCAGCCCGCGCACCAGCACCGGAGCCAGCCCGGCATCGTCCTCCACCACCAGCACACGCACCAGCTCAGTCGACCACATCACCACTCCCGCGCGACGCCCGGCATACGTTTGCCGCCGACTATCCCCGCGCGGGCGTTAAGCGATCATGAAGATGGGGTCATGGATTCGATTGCCGGTCTCGGGCTCTGCCGCGGACGTCTGCGGGCGGGGCGCTGCCGGGATTCCAAGCGAACCCGTTCGGCCAGTTCGTCCGGTACGTGCGCGATGATCTCCGATCTGGTGGCGACCATGAGCTTGCGGCGGATGGTCGCCACCTGAGCGTCGACCGTGCGGATGGAGCTGCCGCGGCGCGTGGCGATCACGCTGTTCGGCCAGCCCGCCGCGGCGAGAACGGCCACCTCCTGCTCCGCGGGCGAGAGTTCGGACCAGCGCGACGCGGTCTCGGCGGCGGGCAGCTGCTCGATCCGGAACCTGCCGAGCAGCAGGCGTTGCAGCTCGGCGTGTTCCGGGCGCAACAATTCACCGCGGCGCAGCGCCGCCCGGTATTCCGATGCGCCGAGTACCGATTTGGCGGTGCGAGCGGCCGCATCGATCGCCTTCGCCGGAAAGATCAGCCGGTCGGGGGTGATACCGAGCGAGCGGTGCAGCGTCGACATGCCGCCGAGCACGTGCGCGAGTTCGGTGGCCGCCGCCGTCAGTTCGCTCGGCTCGGCGCCCGCCGCGATCCGTTCGGCGAGCAGGTTTTTCGACGCGACCATGAGGAAGTGCATGAACCAGCTGACCGTCCACAGATCGTCGGTCTCCATATTGCGCTCCAGGGCGAACCGCCCGAAACGCACCGCCTCGCGCGGGTCACCGTGCGCGTTCAGCGCCAGCATCCAACCCAGTTCGGCCCAGGCGATCGCGGCGCCCGCCGCGGCGTCGATGGCGCGGTCGAGATGCCGCCGCGCGACGGCGATGGCCTGTTCGGGTTCGCCGACGATCGAATGGGCCAGCGATTCGAACAGCTCGCTGCGCCCCATTCCGGCGCGATCACCCATAGCTTCGAATTTCGTTCTGGCCCTGGCCAATACATCGATAGCGCGGCGATCATGGTGTACCAGAAGCAGTTCCAGGCCCCAGGTGCACTCCACCGCGGCGGGCAGCCCGATATCCCGCTCGGCCGTCTCGCGCCACGTCCGGCGCAACACCGGATCGGTAAGGCATTCCGCCGCACATTCGTCCAGCAGCTGCGCGGTATAGAGTTGCCTGCCCTGCCACACCGCGATCCAGCCGATCAGCGCCATGGCCTCGACCCGCAGCGAGACCGCCGATTCGATATCGCGGACGGCCGCCAATGCCCGCTCGGTCAGGCGCATTACGGCACGATTCGCACCGGTGATGAACGGAATCCGCAGCGCCATCAGCGTATTGGCGGTCTCCAGCGCGATGGTGGCCTGGGCGGGCTCGGACAGGCCCGACTCGATCGCGAAAAGGACGTTCTCCCAGGCCGCGCGCAGCCATTCGATCCAGTCGTCCTGGCGCGGACTGCACCAGAGCTCCTGTCCGGCAACGACTTTATCCCGGTAGTAGCGCCGGTGCCGGTCCAGCAGGGCGGCCTCGTCCACACCGTCGACGCGGCGGCCCAACCGATCCCGCGCGAAGACGCGCACGCTCTCCAGCAGGTAGTACCGGACCGTCGTCACCGAGCTGCGGGCCGAGACCAGCGAACGCTCCACCAGCCGCTCCACCAGATGCTCGATCCGGTCCGCGGGCAGCGCGGCATCGGCGCAGACGGCGGTGATCGCGGCCAATTCCGCTCCGCCACCGCATGTTCCGCCGCAATCGATATCGAATCCGGTGACGAACACCGACATTCTATCGAGCAGCAGTCGCTCCTCGGCCGTGCACAGCCCATACGACCAGGCGATCACGTCGTGGACGCTGCCGTGCCGCTCCGCGCCCACCCAGCGGTGAGACCACTGCATCCGCTTGTCGTCGCGGTCACCGGTGAGCTCGCGCAGCACGGCGGCCACGGGCCGGTGCCGCAGCCTCGCCGCGGCCAGCTGGATGAACAGCGGATTGTTTTCCACTCGGCCACAGATCTTTTCGGCGATGGCGTGATGTTCCGCATCGCCGTGGATGGGCCTGCCGTTGCGTTCGGCCTGCCGCAGGAACAGCGTCAGCGCGTTCGGACCCGAGAGCGGCGGTATCGCGATGAGGTGTTCGTCGAGCCAGCCGATCGGCTCCCGGCTCGTCGCGATCACCGTCAGCCCGGGAACCGCCTCGACCAGATCGATGACGAACGGGCCCGCGCCGGCCAGTACGTGCTCGCAATTGTCCAGCACCAGCAGCGTCGCCCCGGCCCGGGTGAATATCTCGACCAGGCAGTCGCGCGCCGAGCGCCCGGCCATATCCGCCTTGGCGACCAGCTTCACCACTTCTTCGGCGATGGCCTCGCTCGTCGAACCGGGCGCCAGCCTGGCCAGCCGGGTCCAGTGCACGGGACGGTCCGAGACCTTGCGGTAGCGGCGCACCGCCTCCGCGGCCACCGCGGTCTTACCGATACCCCCCGGCCCGACCAGGGTGATCAATCTCGCGTGCGGTGCGGGGAGCAGCTGCTCGATCCGCTGTAGTTCCGCGGCCCTGCCGACGAATTCGCCGGTGGCCGCCGGCGGCACCGGGACCGTCATGAGTACTCCTCCATCGCAACGCTTCCTGGCACGACCTCCTCCCGGACAGCACGGTACCGAGCGGCGTAGCGCGCGGCGAAGCCCTCGGTTCCCGGGGCGGCGACCATCGCCGGGCGGTTGCGGCGCGGCCTGCGTTCGGCCTCGCGCCGGACCCGGTCGGTGAGCTCGCCGGGCACCAGCGCGGCGATCTCGTTGCGGGAGGCCACCTTCAGCTTCTGCCGGATGACGGCGACCTGGACGTCGACGGTGCGCACCGAACTGTGCCGCCGGACGGCGATGGCGCTGTTCGGCCAACCCGCCGCGACCAGCACCGCGACCTCGTGCTCGGCATCGGAAAGCGCATTCCAACTGGCACCCCGCCGATTCGCGTCCGCGGGATCCGGATCGGCGCGCAGCACGTCGAGCGCATGTCTGCGCACATCCTCGAAATCCCGCCAGCGCTGTGCGCCTTCACGTTCCGCGGCGGCATAGCCGCGGACGCCGAGCACGGCACTGGAAACGGCTGCGGCCCTTCGTAGTTCGCTGCCCGAACCACACGCTTCGGCGTTCATATTTCCGGCCGTCCGATGGTATGCCCGGCCCGCACCGACCAGCTGTGCGATTTCCCGTGCCGCCCAGGTGGTTTCGGCGCCGCCAGACCCGTGCGGCGGCAGGCCGGTCGACAGTGCCTCCACCAGGGTCATGATGTAACCGCCGACCGCGTACAGCGACGCCCTGGCGACCCGGGAGACCGGCGCGAAGCCCTCCGCCCGCGTCCTTTCCAGCGCCCGATCGGCCAAACGCTCGGCGAAGTCGGCATCGCCGTGGACGAGCGGCGTCCACAGCGACATCAGGGCCGCCGACATCTCGGTGGCGACCAGCGCCTCCGCCGGGTCGTCGAGTGCGGTTTCGATGGCGAGCGAAAGATTGTCCCAGGCCGCACGCACCCAGTCCAATGTCGGGCGGTCGCGCGCGCCGTGCCGCAGGGCGCCGTTGTCCATGAGCGCGTCGCGGTAGTAGCGACGGTGCCGGGCGGCGAACCGCAGCACCTCGTCCGGATCGCGCCGCTGCCATTGATCGCGGGCGAAGACGCGCACGCTCTCGGTCAGGTACCAGCGCACCTCGGTATGGGTGAAATAGGTGGACAGCAAGGAACGTTCGGCCAGCTGATCGAGCAGCGGTTCGATCGCGGTGCTCGGCAGCCGGTCATCGTCCGCGCACACCGCCTGGATCACATCCGATTCAACGCCGTTGCGCAGCATTTCGTCGCCGCCGGCCGGAAAACCCGCAGCGAACACCGACATTCGCTCCAGCAGCAGGCGCTCCTGCGCGCCGCACAGCGCATAGGACCAGGCGATGGTGTCGGCGATACCGCGGTGGCGCGATTCGACGCCCGCTCGCGCACCGAGCGACCAGCGCAGGCGGCGGTCGTCGTGGTCGCCGGAGAGCTCGCGCAGCACCGCGGCCATCGGCTGCTGGCGCAGCCGGGCCGCCGCCATGCCGATGAACAGCGGATTGTGATCGACATGGCGGCAGATCCGCACGGCCATGGCGATCATGTCGGGGTCGTCGGGGACCGGCCGCCCGGCGCGCTCGGCCCGGCGCCGGAACACTTCCAGTGCGTCCGGGATGGTGAGCGGCGGTACCTCGACGATGTGCTCGTCGGGCAGGCCGATCGGTTCCGTGCAGGTCGCGATGATCGTCGAACCCGGTGCGGTATCGAGCAATTCGGCGATCAGCGGGCCGACCCCGGCCAGCATGCGCTCGCAATTGTCGAGTACCAGCACGGCGGCGCTCGCGACCGGTTGGAGCGAATCCAGGCGGACCGCATCGGATTCGAGCTCGGCGAGCCCGATCCGGCGGACCGGCCGGACCTGCGCGCGCAGCGCCTCGGCGGCCAGCCGGGACTTGCCGATACCGCCGGGGCCGACCAGTGTGATCAGTCCGACACCGCGCCTCAGCAGGGTGCGGATGCGGGCCAACTCACTTGTTCGGCCGATGAATTCGCTGGTAGACACCGGTAATCCGGTTCTGCCCAGCGAATTCACAGACATGTGTATCAAAGTTAGCCGACGGGTCGGTACTCCGCCACGGTGGTCAACGTTTGAATCAGGCGGGGGTCACTGTCTTTTCGCCGTCACGACGCATGTACGGCGTGCTGGTAGTGCACCTGCACCACCGCACTCTCGTAGGCGGTGACGTCGAGCAGTTCCACGGCGGCGAGGTCGGTCGGTTTGCGGAACAGCGGGATGCCGCCGCCGAGCAGCAGCGGGTGGACGAAGAGCCGGTACTCGTCGATCAGGTCGTATTCCATGAAGGTCGCGGCCGTCTCGGCACCGCCGAACAGGATCATCGTGCGACCCTGCGCCCGCAGCGCGCCGACCTCCTCGACCAGGCCGTCCCGCACCACCCTGGTACGCCAGCCCGCGCCGCGCATGGTGCGGGAGAACACGATCTTCGGCGTCTGTTTCCACAACCGCGCGAAGTCCACATAGAACGGCGAGATCGCCGGATCCGCGTCGGCCGTCGGCCAGAACGCCGCCATGATCTCGAAGGTCTTCCGGCCGTAGAGGAATATGTCGGCGGCCCGCAGCTCGTCGAGGTAGGACTCGCACAGTTCCTCGTCGACCACCGGCCAGTGGATCTCCCCGTCGGGCCCTTCCGCAAAGCCGTCGAGCGACATCTGCATCCACAGTTTCACGGTCCCCATCACACATACCCATCTGCTGTCTCGTACAACAGTCCGGATTCTGGCGACGGCGACGCCACCGCGCATCGGTATGCCTGCATCGCCCGCATACGTAGGTAGGTATGTGAGCCGACGGTCACCGTTCGGCCGAGTTCAATGCACCGTCGGCTAACGAATCGCTAGGCAACGGCGTATCGCCACCGCAGCCGCCGGACCCCCGAGGCAGCTGAACCCCTCAGACGCCGGGCAGCACCTCGGCCAGCTCGGTGTCCTCCCGGAGATACCGAGCCATCGACCGATTGACCAGTTCCGCGCTCGCCCGCCCCGGTACCGCGCTGGTCAGCGCGACCCGTTCCGCCAGCTGTGCGCGATCGACCTCGGCGCGCTCGGACCGCCGGTAGGACTCCCACGCCGTCCGGCGGAAGAGATCGACGAAGCGGCGGGCGATCCGGTCGCAGTCACCGCGCAGTTTCTCCAGCTCGGCGACGATTTCCGCATCGCCGATATCCGCGGCGGCGAGCTGCTCGGCGAGCCGGACGAGCTCTCGGTCGACCACCCGATAGGTCACGGCGTCCACCGGCTCGTACAGTCCGAGCCCGACCACCCGGGCCAGGCCGTTCGGGACGTCGCGGTAGCGCTCCTCCAGCTCGGTCGCGGCCACCGTATCGCCAACGGACGGCGCGGTTACTTGTGGCGCATCCAGCCGCGTGACGCCGAGTACCGCGCCGAGGTCATCGCCACGATCCCAGGCCTGCAGCAGCTCCCTGATGCCGTTGAGCTTGATTCCGCGATCCAGCAGCCTGGTGATCGTGCGAACCCGATTGAGATGCTCCGCCCCGTAGAAACCCGTCCGCCCCTTCACCCGCGGTGGGGGCAGCACACCCCGCTCGTGATAAACCCGCAGGCTGCGCACGGTCGTACCGGCCTCGCGCGCCAGCTCGTCGATCGTGTATTCCACACCCGCTGCCATAGGTCTAAGCAAACCACACAGCGGCGCATCGAGAACGGTGCGGCGATGGTGGCGGAAGACCTCTCCCGGATCCGGATCGGGCATGGCCGGATCGTATCCGTGTCGCGGCGGACCCGGCATCGTCACACTTCCCGCTGCCGGGAAGCACGGCCTCGGCGCTACTTCTTCTCCGTCACGAAATACTCTGGGGGAACATCGAATACGCGCGCCAACGCGATGATCAGATCGAGCCGGGGTATCGCGTCACCGTGGATGAGCCGGTACAGACCGGACTGCGAGACCGGCACATCCGGATACGCCAACTCCAGGTGCTGCGCCAGCGCGTACAGCGTCAGCGAACGCGTCGTGCCGTACTCGGTCGAGACGACGGATTCGGCGATCAGTTCCGAAAGCCGGCTGGAGAAGATCGCCGCGGCCGCCTGCCGCGGCGTGAGTGGCTCCGCGCCGTCTCGATGAACGAAATCACCATCACCCGGCTGAGATTCCGATACCACACTGATAGACACTACCGTCCCATCCGCAAATCGAGCCAATACCATCGAGTTACGCAGATCCGTTGGGGGCCAGTGGAATCGACGGACACGCCGCGACCTCGTCGGTGATCGACCCGATGAAATCGACAGGGTGCCCACCTGTTTCGAGGTATGGCCGCCACGGCGGCGGCGCCCCGCCGCCGTGGTGGCCCGGGTCGCGGTATGTCCGGCTACCGCGACCTGCTCCCGTAACCAGATTGCGTGATTACGGAAGATGTTTCGCCAGTTATGACCTCCTGACAGCGAGAACGCTATGCCATCCCCAGCCGTGGGAACGGCGGCGACCATTGCCACCGGCGGGAACCGGAAATCAGGCGGGATTGCGGCACATACTGCCGGTGAGACAGTGACGTAACTGATCGTCGTAACCTATCGGCGCATTCATCGGCCACCTGCTGTCGCGGCCCGACTCCGGCTGTGCGACGTCGTCGACGATCTGCACGAATTGTGCGATCGCGAGCCGATTCGCTTGCCCCGGATAGGGATACAGCAACAACGAAGTCGGTGAATAGCCACCGCGGTAGTTCAGCGTGCGGACCGTGATCCCCGCGGCTTCTCCGGTGCGCAATCGCGCGGTCGACCCCATCAGCCTGGCTCGGTCGTCCGGATGGAATACGTCGACGGGGCGGAACAGATAGTCCCATCGGATCCACGGCGCCGGATCGGTGAGCCAGTGCGAGATGCTGGTGCGTTCGGGCCGGACGACCGCGAGGTAGGTGCCCGCGCGGCGATGGGCCTCGCGCAGGCCGACCTGCTCGAGCGTCGGCGAATCCGATGGCACGTCACCCGACGTGACGTCCTCCACGACGGACCAGACCTCGCGAGCCTTGCCGTCGGTGCGGGCGCGAGAGGTTATCCGCCAGCGAGCCGGCCGTCGCGAGCCGAGTAGGAGGGAGATTTCGACTTGAAGTTTGGCGCCGGGTAGCGGGTCGTAGAGCAGGTCCAGCACCTCGGCATGCCGGTCGAAGGCGAATGCCCAGCGAAAGGCCTCCGCGATGGACATGCGCGGCACGTATTCCTCGTCCGCCATCTCGGCCACCCGGGTTATGGCCTTCGGCAATTGGAGGGTCTGAGTTTCGAGGTCCCATACCGTGCCCACCGCGGGCCGCAGCGCCGGGAGCGGCGCGCCACGCGGCCCGAGCCACAGCCGCACCGCGGGTACGAGCTCGCCCGGTCCGCGCACCGGCCGGATCCGCAATTCGTATGGCCCGGAGCGGGTCTCGATGGCGATGTCGACATTGTTCGCGCCGTCGCACGCCGCCCGCACCGCCTCGATGATGCCCGCCGTTGTCATCGTGTCGTAGACCGCGGGCATTTTCGCCAACTGTCGTTGCAATACGCGCTGTATGTCGGCGAAGTCCCGTGGGGCCGCGCCGACCGACGCGACGGACATGGCTCCGGGCGTCAACGTTTCCACCGTTATCCACGGCGGCACCGTGTTATCCGACACCTCAGATCGCATATGCCTCCACCAACCGTTCCTGCATCGGCCCAGCTCGAGCCGCTTATGCCAAACTATAATGTACCGTTATATAGCGGCACATTCAAGGATACATCGGGAGGTCGGCTCCGATACGGCAGGCCGCGAACCCGAGCGCCACGATCACGAAATGCGCACCGCCGGAATTTGTTTCGCTGTCGACAGGTCAGCCGCCCGCCGGCTCGAGCGGCCGTCCGAGCACGATATGCCGCCGTGGCGCGGCCATGGAGGCTTCGCCGCGCACCGGACGGACACCGGTGTGAATGATTCGCAGCGGCCGTTTGCGGTCCGCGGGCGCGACGCGGTGCCGGTCCAGATCCTCGACCACCCGGCCCGCGTTGTCGTAGGCGATGCCCGCCCAGATCATCGCCCTCGGCGCGTCACCGCGGGCGATCAACGACTGTGCCAGGCGGCCGCACTGTCCCAGCAGCGGGCAGGCCCGGCAACTGAGCACGGCCTCCCGCCAGGATTCCGGGTTGCCGACGTCGAGGTCCCAGTTGTCCGGCGTGTCCGCGCACGTCGGACGCGCGATGGATCGGGTTCGTGTCGTCGAGAGTTGCTCTGGCGCAATGGTGTTGCCGATCGGCCTAGGGGTTGGGGTGAAGCTCATAACCGTCTCCGGAGGATGCCGAGGGCACGCACGTGTCCACTGGCCTGGCGTCGTCAGGGCTGCTCGACAGTCCCCGGAAAACCGGCGCTGAACGCCGGGCACTCGCACGGTATCCCGGCGAGTGCCCGGTCAGCAACCGAGCGTGCCGCTGTTCAACGGCACGCTACATGAGGATACTATCCACCGGTCCGCTATATAGCGGCTCGTATCAGCACGACAACCGGGCCGATTCGTCGTAATCCGCTCACACGAAGCGCAGTGCTGACGCCTTGCCGCCGAGCAGGGCCTCGGTGTGCGCGGCGACATTGAGTCCCTCGCTCAATGTCGCCCCGGCCGCGAGCCGCGCGATGAGCTTCGCCTCCGCCTCTTTGGTGGCCGCGGCGGAATCCAACAGAGATTCGACGCGTTTCGGATCGACGACGATAACGCCCTCGTCGTCGGCCATGATCAGTTCGCCGGGCGCGACCGGCACTCCCCCGCAGGTTATCGAGATCTGTAGTTCGCCGAGGTCGGATGTGGTGCCCGCCATCGGTGTGACGAACCGGCTGTAGACCGGCAGTTCGCATCCGCGCACATACGCGATATCCCGGTACCCACCGTCGACGATGATCCCGCCGAGCCCGCGCGCCAGCGCACCTCGTGCGAAAAGCTCTCCGGCGTAGGCGATCTCGATACCACCGCCATCGACGACGAGCACGTCGCCCGGCGCGGCCGCCTCGACGGCCCGCAGCACCCCGAAGAAGTCGCCCCGGCATCGGATAGTGAATGCGGGACCGAGGATTCGGCGATTGGCCGAGCGCCCACGAATCCCGCTGTCCAGCACACGAATCGACTTGTCCGCATCGCAGATCGAGGTCGTGTCAACGGATTCGAACCTGGCGAGTAGCCGATTGTCGAGCACGGGACTCCTTCATGGTTTGGTCGCGACGACGATGTCGAACGGCCCCGGCAGCACCTCGATATCCCGGAACCCGAGTTCACCGAGCACCCGCACATAGTAGGTGACCTCACGCAGCAGGCTGGAGCAGCTGTCGACGCCGAGTAGGAAATAGGACCAGAAGAACTGCCGCGCAAGGCGTTCGGCATCGCGGAACTCCTCACAGATCAACAGGCGTCCGCCCGGCCCCAACGCCCGGTGCGCCTTCACAAGCAGCTCACGGGCCTGCTCAGGCTCCCAATCATGCAGTACCCGAACGAAGGACAGCGCGTCGTATCCGGTCGGCAGTGGTTCGGCGAAGAAATCGCCGCCGACGAACCCGAGACGGTCACCGCAGGCCGATTCGATGCGGGTCCGGTCGACCAGCGGCGCGACGGCGGGCAGGTTGTAGACATCGATACCGAGTCCGGGGGTGTCCCGCAGCAGGCGCGCGGCCAAAGTGCCTTCCCCGCCGCCGATATCGAGCAGTCGCGTTTCGCCCGGCCCCCAGAGCGCGTCCGCATGGATCCGGAAGGCCTCGGCGATAGGTCCGATCCCGGCCGCCATACTGCGCTCGAACCCCGCCACCTGCTCATCGGTATTCGGCGGCCAGCTGAACGCCTCCGACGGCATGCTGTGCTCGCCCCGGAGCACCTCGGGAAGCCTGCCGTGCAGTGTCCGCCACGGGTAACCGTCCCGGTCCCGCTCCAGCGACCCCGGCCCGAGGACATCCAGTACCGCGTCGCGCGCACCAGCGATCGCGTGATAACTGGTGTCGCGCAACGTATCCGACGAGTCGCGGCGGACGAAACCGATGCATTCGAGACAGTCCATCAGTTTGTACAGCCGCATCGGCACGAGCCCGAACCGGTCGGCGAGTTCGCCCAGGGTGACCGGCCCGGCGTCCACCGTGTCGAGGATGCCCAGTTCCCATGCCGCCCGCAGCACGTCGATCGCCTTGTCGCCGTTGAACAGGAGGCTCAGCAATGCCCTCGGTGAGAGGCTCACGCGTGAGATTCCTTCCGCTCCGCGACGAGCGCGTCCATGAAGGCATCCACCTCATCGAGAGTGTTGTAGATATGCGGCGCGACCCGCAATCCCTCGCGCCAGCTGCATACCATCCCGCGTTCGGAAAGTCGTTGCTGCGCTTCGTGATCGCCGGGGAAACTCAGGCTGACCACCCCGCCACGCCGCGGCGCCGCTCGCGGTGTGCGCACTCGGATCCCGGCCTCGTCGGCCCGTGCCAACACCCGTTCGGTACACCGCAGCGAATGCTCACGAATCGCCCGCACCCCCACCTCGGCGAGCAGATCGAGCCCGACCCGAGACAGCATGGCGGTCAACGGAATCGGCGTACCACCGGCCAGCCGCCTGGCATCGGCCGCCCAGTCCCGCGCCGGACGGAACGACAGCGGATCCGCGCCCGCGAACCACCCGGTCGCCGCGGGACGCAGTGTCGGCAACAGCTCCTCGCGCGCATACAAAAACGCGGTGTGCGCCCCGCACAGCCATTTGTGCGCCCCGCCGAGCACGAAATCCGCACGAAGCGTGCGCAGATCGATCGGCACCACTCCGACGGTCTGGAATGCGTCGACGATTACCAACGCACCCATCTCGTGTGCGCGGGCGACGATCCGCTCCAGATCGAGCAGGCCGCCGGTGAGGTAGCTGCCGTGCGCGACGCAGACCAGCAGGGTCCGCTCATCGATCGCCGATACCACTGCGTCCGTGTCGAATTCGACCGTCACCGGCTGGGCGCCATATTTCGCGAACCCCTGCCACAGAAACGGCACCGTTGGGAATTCCTGGTCGGTGATGACCACTTTCGCGCGCTCGGCAGCGAAATCGAAGCAGGTGGCGAGCCGGCCGAGCAGCGTGGTCAGATTTGTATCGATCACCACGGTTTCCGGTGTGGCGCCGAGGAATTCGGCAAGGGCCCGGACGTAGTCGTCGAATTCGCCGAGCCAGCCGTACCAGGCGTCGTCGCGCCAGGTGCGCAACGTCTCCCAGTAGCGCCGCAGTACCGCTTCGGCGCCGCGCGGTATCGCTCCGGTCGAATTGCTGTTGAGGTAGACGCAGGTCTCCAGCACGGGGAATTCCGCGCGCAGCGCATGGTTCATATGGCCGCGGACCTCCTGGTCTCGCCCGGTGCGTAACCGCCGTCGCGGCGCCAGCTCGCCGTCAGCTCGTCCCTGGCCTGCCAGAGCGCGCGGAACAGCGGTTTGGTCATCCGTCCCGTGAGCACCCTGGTCGGCACGCCGTCCAATGCGTGCACACCGTGACCGATGCCGATTGTCCTGCGCACCAACATGAAATGCGCGACCAGCCACAGCTGGAAGCGTTCGTCGAAGTCGATCAGCTGCTCGCAGACGCGTTTGATGCCGGGCGGCGCACCCGTCCCGTATACGTCCGTGATCCGGATGCCGCCGCGGTCGAGCAGCCGGTCCAGCGCCGCGGCGATGTACCCCGCCGCGGTCTGCACGCCGTTGTAGCCGGGTGACTGTTGACCGCTGCCGTCGCCGAGGTTGCGCCGGATGACCTGATAGGTGTCGGGCGTCATGGATTCGAGCACCTGCAGTTCGCGCATCAGGCAGTCGGCGATCCGCACCACCCGGTCCAGCCGGGCGGACACCGCCCACAGCGCGTCCGCATCCAATTCGCCGACGACGCTCGCGAGCTCATGGGACAGCAGTTTGAGCCAGACCTCCTGGGCCTGGTGGACGATCTGGAACATCAGCTCGTCCGGATCGGTGAGCTCGTCGACCTCCGTCTGCAGCGAAAGCAGTTCGGCGGTGCGTAAATAGATTTCGTAGTCGGTGGTGCCGTCACCGACCCATGTCTTCAGGACCGGGTTGAATACCGGCTTGGCCAGCGCCTCGCGCAGCTGCTCCGCGGCGGTCCCTCCCCCCATCGCGCTCAATGCCTACCTCCTAGACCGAAATAGCAAGTGCCACAATGGCAGATCCTAGTGCGCCGAGACCGGATCCGGTTCGGTCAACGGATCGAAATCGAACCGCCGGGTAGAAAAGCACCCCGCCGGCCGGTGCGGCGGCCAGGTCGCAGCACCGACAGCGGCCGATCCGGACGCGCACGCCGGGTCGCCAGATCCATCTGTCCACTGTTGGTAGACGGCTGGTTGTCGAGGATGGTTCAGCGATCGCAACGCCGGCGCCAGCGAGATTTGATCGGGCTTGTGGGCCGCCTTGCCCGGGCGACGGCGACGTTCAATAACACCGTGGGACATACATTTTCGTGAGCCGAACAAATCGCAATCCCCTACCGGGTAATTCGGGCGAGGTCGGCGGTTTACCCCGCCGGAAATCTGGGCCGATATTCCCGGAGCGAAAATCGAGCCGCAGTTTGTGATCGCCGTCTCCGGAGCCCCGCCTGCGCCGGTAAACGAATACTGTTGGGCCGCTATCGGTTTGGTTCACCCACCGACCTGGTCGTCAAGTCGCGCGCGATCGGTCCGCCAGGCGCACCGCTGGAGCAATACCGCGACAGGGCGGCGCCTGCCGATCATCGAGTCACAGCCAATTTCCGCAGGCCACACGGCATGGAGCCAAAGATCAGGAAAAGAAGAAGACCCGGAACATGATGTTCCGGGTCTTTCCCTAGTAGCGGGGACAGGATTTGAACCTGCGACCTCTGGGTTATGAGCCCAGCGAGCTACCGAGCTGCTCCACCCCGCGTCGGTGAACACAACATTACACACGGGTGTGAAGCAGATGCAAATCGCCTGATCAGCCAGCCATTCAACCGGCTCTACCGAACCTCGCGCGACACGCCGACGACCATCGGATCGGACATCACACGGCCCAATTGGGGATATCAACGGCTTGACAAATTCCAAGATTCCTGCCGCATAACGCCGGAATTTCTCGGCCCAACCCCCGAGATTTCCCCATGTCGATCTAGGTCAAGCTTCTCAAACGTGACCTGGATCACTATTTCACAGTGATCTCGGTCACATAACGGTGCTATAACAGACCAGTCGGAATCCATTACTAAAGCTTAATTCACCTGCAAAAAGGCTAATATCCGTCCGATTCACTTCACACAATTCACCCGTTATCAAGATGTGATCGACGGTGATTTGTTCGTTACCGTCTGATCCACGGCCCGGATCAACCGGGAAGGGCCGAACTCGAACCGGCGAACACCGGCAACCCTGTCCCACGGTTCGAGTAACCCCGACGACCTGGGGACAGGGACCCGGTAACGCACCATCACCGGGCCGGCGGGCGCAGGGAGGGAAACGACATGTCTCACCACCGAAAGTTCAGCACCCGCGCCATCGGCTACATCGCAGTCGCAGGCGCCTTCGTTGCCGTACCGTTCGGTCTGTCCACCGGAACTGCCTCGGCCGCCACCCACAACTGGGACGGCGTCGCGCAGTGCGAGAGCGGTGGCAACTGGGGAATCAGCACCGGCAATGGCTACTACGGCGGCCTGCAGTTCACGCAGAGCACCTGGAATGCCAACGGCGGCAGCGGTAACCCCGCCCACGCGAGCAAGGAGGAGCAGATCCGCGTCGCGGAGAACGTGCTCAACACCCAGGGCGCGGGCGCATGGCCGGTCTGCGGCCAGTACCTGAGGTCCGGCCAATCCTCCGGCGTCGCCGCCGAGGAGCCCGCTCCCGCGCCCGCCCCCGCGCCGGCTCCCGCCCCTGCCCCGGCGCCCGCGCCCGGCAGCAAGCAGGCCCTGATCGAGCAGGCCAAGTCGACCGCCGCGCAGCTGGCCAAGCAGAACGGCCTGGAGTCCCAGTACAACCAGATCCTGGACCAGAACAAGGATCTGATCGATCAGCTCAGCCGCTGAGACTGGAGAGACACAAAAGAAGCGGCGCTGCCATCACCGAGGATGGCAGCGCCGCTTCGTATTTCGACCGCTTACCGTCCGGCAGCCTCGTAGGCCTTGATCGCCTGATCCAGGCGGGTCAACGCCGCACCCAACTTGCCGAGATCACCGCTGGTCTGCGCGTCGTGCACATTCGCGAGCGCCGAATCCAGTTCCCGCACAGCGGCATCCTTCGCACTCGGTGGTTGACCGCCCGCGGGCGGTGGCGGCGGCGGGCTCTGGCTGGTGGGCGGTGGCGTACCGCCCTGATCGGGCGGCGGATTCTGGCCGGGGTTCACCTCGCCGCCGGGAGCCGTTGCGGCACTGCCTGTTCCGGGGAAGATGCGGTCCAGCGCCGCGGCCAGCGTCGGCTCGTAACCCACCTTGTTCACGCCGGTGGCCGGATCGCGGTAGCTCACCAGCACCCGCGCCAACTGCGGGAAGGTCGAGGTATTCGGCGCGCTGTTGCGTTCGGTGTACAGCGGCTCCACATAGAGGATGCCGCCGTCGGCGATCGGCAGGGTCAACAGGTTGCCGTAGCGAATCTTGTTGGAGCCCTGCAAGAGCGTCTTGTCGCGCGAGACCTCGTCGTTGATCGTCATGGTGTTCTGCGTCTGCTGCGGACCCTGCGTCTGGGTATCGGTCGGCAGCTGCAGCACAGTGAACTTGCCGTAGTTGTCCGGATCCGAATGAACCGAGATGTAGGCCGACAGATACTGCCGGTTGAAGCCGACCATGGCGCTGGTGAGGTTGAACGTCGGCTTACCCGACTTCAGATCGCCCGCGAGCACGTAGTACGGCGGCTGTTTGAAGGTGCCGCCCTCCATCGTCGGATCGCTCGGCACCGACCAGAAGGCGTTGTTGGTGAAGAACTCGACCGGATTGTTCACGTGATACTTGGTGAGCATCTCGCGCTGCACCTTGAACAGATCCTCCGGGTAGCGGAAGTGCGCCCGCAGCTCCGGCGAGATATCGCTCATCGGCTTGACCGCGCCGGGGAACACCCCGCGCCACGCCTTGAGCACCGGATCGGTCGGATCCGTCTCGTAGAGGGTCACCGTGCCGTCGTACGCGTCGACGGTGGCCTTCACCGAATTGCGGATGTAGCTCACCTGTTTGCGCGGCACCAGCCGGCCCGTCTTCTGATCGACGCTGTCCTCGACCAAACCCTGCAGCGAGGTGGACTGCGCGTACGGGTAGTTGTCGAGGGTGGTGTACGCGTCGACGATCCAGACGATGCGCTTGTCGACGACGGCCGGGTAGGCGGCACCATCGGTGGTCAGCCACGGCGCCACCTTCTGCACGCGATCGCGCGGGTTGCGGTTGAAGATGATCTTCGAATCGTTGCCGATCGCGCTGGAGAACAGGATGTTTCGCTCGGCGTACTTGGCCGCGAAGGCCAACCTGTTGAACCAGTTGCCGATCGAGACGCCGCCCTTGCCGTCGTAGGTGAACGACGCGTTGTCGGTGTCGTATTCGCGCGGCTGCTGACCGTTGACCGCGCCGACGATCGCGTAATCGGCGTTGGAGTTGGCGATCAGCGGGCCGTAGTAGACGCGCGGCTGATCCACCTTGATGGCCTGGGTGACCTTCGGATCCGCCATCGTCGCCAGATCACTGATGTAGGTGACCGTACCGTCGGCGAATACCGGATAGCCGCTGTCGCCGGTGGACGATGCGGCCGTCGCGTCCTTGGCGGCCGCCTTGTTGATCCGGTTGGCGGGCGCGGCGACGAAACCGTTGCCGTGGGTGTAGACGGTGTGCCGGTTGATCCAGTCGGTCTGGTTGTCCTTGAGGCTCTGCGGTTCCAGTTCGCGCGCGGCGACGATGAAGTCCTGCAGCTGACCGTTGATGGTGTAGCGGTCGATGTCGAGCGGGTTCGGGAAACCGTAGAAGTTCTTCAGCTGCTGCAGCTGAGTGAACGTGGGCGACAAGATATTCGGGTCGAGCAGCCGGATGTTGGCGATGGTGGTCTTGTCCGCCGCGACATCGCGCGGATTCTTGGTGCCGTCACCCTTGTAGTTCTGGTATTCGATCTTGTCCGGGGTGATCCCGTACGCGCTGCGGGTGGCGTCGATATTGCGATGGATGTATTCGCTCTCCTTGGTCGACGCGTTCGGGCGCACCGAGAACTGCTCGACCACCAGCGGCCACACCGCACCGACCAGCACCGACGACAGAATCAGCAGCGCGGCCGCCATCGCGGGCACCCGCAGATCGCGCAGCACGATGCCGGTGAAGAAGGCGATCGCGCAGATCACCGCGATGGACAGCAGGATCAGCTTGGCAGGCAGCACCGCGTTGATATCGGTGTACGACGCACCGGTGAAGGTCGGCTCCTTACGGCTGCTGGACAGCAGCTCGTAGCGGTCGAACCAGTAGGCGATCGCCTTGAGCAGCACGAAGGTTCCGGCCAGCGAGGCGAGCTGCATCCGGGCCGGTTTGGTGAGCGTGCCCTCCCGGCCGGACAGGCGCAGGCCGCCGAAGACGTAGTGGCTCACCAGATTCGCGAAGAACGCGATGACAACGGTGACGAACAGCCAGTTCAGCACCATCCGGTAGAACGGCAGATCGAAGGCGTAGAAGCCGATGTCCAGATGGAACTGCGGATCGGTCTGCCCGAACGAGCCGCCGTGCAGGAACAGCTGCACCGTCACCCAATTCGACTGGGCCACCAGGCCGGACAGCAGACCGAGCAGCACCGGGATACCGATGCCGAACAGCCGCAGCCTGCTCATCACGGTGGTGCGATAGCGCGCGATCGGATCGTTCGGGCCGTTCATCGGAACGAATACCGGGCGGCTGCGGTAGGCCAGCAGCAGCGCGAGCCACACCACCACCGCGACGAACGCCGCCACCGCGAGGAATAACAGCACCCGCGTCCAGAGCACGGTCAAATACACTCCGCGGAAACCGACCTCGCCGAACCACAGCCAGTTCGTATAGGTATCGGTGAGCCGCGGCCCGAGCAGCAGCAGCGCCGCCAGGACGATGGCCGCCACCAGCAGCACACGGCTGCGTCGGGACAGCGAAGGTAAGCCGGTGGGGGCCGCATGCCCACGATTCCACTCTCCCAAGGGTCCGGCGGCGCGCACGCCGTACCGGCCGACGCGCCGCAGTCCGATGTTTGCGGTGGTCCTTACGGACCGTCTGCGGCCCACTCTACGGCGTGTGTCTGATTTGCTCCGTCGGCCTTCGCCCACGGCGATACTCTGCGAGGGCTCCGCACGCGTTTGATTGGATGTGCAGCGTGACCGCAGACCTGCACGCCGAACTCGTCCTCGCCCGCTGCGTCCGCGAGGTGGCCGAATTCGTCGACGCCGAGGGTTGGGACCGTCCGCCGCAGATGTTCGCCCTGGTGCCGACCGCCGACCTGGTCGCGGCCGAACCCGGGTTGCTGGATCAGCTGGAGGACGGCAGCGAGCTGACTCCCATTGCCCAAGAGGCGTTCCCGGACGACATCACCGGCGGATCCATGGCCCTCGACGAATTCCTGGCCACCACCAGCTGGCCGCCCGCGGTGCGCGGCTGCATGCTGGTGCAGGAGATCGTCGTGCTGCCGCCCACCGCCGAGAGCACCCTCGACGACGCGCTGACCCCGCTGCTCGCCGATCACGACGCCGCCGACGCCGCCGCGCGCGCCGCGGCCGACGCCCATCCGGAGCGCAGGCAGGCCCGGCTGTTCGCGGCGGTACTGCGGGAGGGCGCGTCGCTGTGCCTGCTACAGCTGCGCCCCGAAGACGAGGACGATTTCGGTGGCGACCTCGACCTGCGCACCTACCCGAATCTGGCCCCGAACCTCATCGAGGCGCTGCACCACACCCTGGAGTGAGGCCGCTCACCCGCAGCTGGGCACATCCTTGCCCGCCTTGATGTCGTCGAGGGATTGCACTGCGCCGCTGAGGTTTTCGACCTTCACCAGGCGCAGCCCGTCGGGCGTTCGCTGCTTGGCCTCGTTGCAGTTGGCGGCGGGCACCAGGAAGGTCTGCGCGCCCGCCTCGCGCGCGGCGATCATCTTGTATTGGATGCCGCCGATCGGCCCGACCTTGCCGTCCTGATCGATGGTTCCGGTGCCCGCGACGAATTTGCCGCCGTCCAGCTCGCCGGGGGTGAGCTTGTCGATCAGCGCGAGGCTGAACATCAGACCCGCGGACGGCCCGCCGATATCGGCGAGGTTGAACGTCACCTGCATCGGCTGCCGCGCGCCCTCACCGGTGGTGATGCCCATATATCCCTTGGCGGTCGCGCCGGGCCGGGCGCCGAGCGTGACGGTCACCGTCTGTTCGGCGTTGTCGCGCAACACAACCACGGTGATCTTGCTGCCCGGCTGCTGTGCCGACACCGCGTCCACCACATCCTTGGGCGTGTTGACCGGCGCGCCGTTCACGCTGACGAACTGATCGCCCGCCCGCAGCGCATCCTTCGCCGGACCGTCCTCGCTGACGGCGCGCACCAGCACCGCGGTGGGCAGGTGCAGGTAGCGCATCACCGCGACCTCGGCGTTGCTCTCCGAATCGGAGAAGTCCTGCTGATTGGATTTGTCGATTTCCTCACGCGTCTTGTCGGGCGGGTACACCTCGGCGCGCGGCACCAGTCCGTGATCGCCGCTGAGCCAGAACCCGAACGCCTCGAAGATATTCAGTCCGTCGCGCACCGAGACCGTGGTCATATTGAGGTGGCCGTCGGTCGGGTCGACGGGTACGCCGCGCACGTCCACCACCTGCTTGTCGTTCACCACGCTGAGGGTGTTCACGGTGGGTCCCGGCCCCAGTGCGACGAACGGCACAGTGACCAGACTCCCTGCGACACCGAGCACGACGACCGGGAGCAGAGCGGCGAGCAGGGTGAGGATCCGACGATTCACCCGGACCACAGTAATGATCGCCGCTGGGAACAGCGGGCTCAGGCACGGATTTCGCGGCGGAGATTTCGCTCTGCGCGGACACCGCCGGGTGACCGGCCGCCGCACAGAATCGTGTAAGTCCCGCCGCGTAACGTTAGGCATATGACTGACTTCCCGTTCGGATTCTCGAATCGCGATGACGACGAACGCAGGCGCGAAGAGGACGCGGCGCGCGAGCGCGGCGAAGATCCGGGCGCGAACAACCCGTTCGGCTTCGGGATCGGCGGACCGGGCGCCGGGGGCTTCGACCCGGCCCAGCTGGGCCAGATGCTGACCTCGCTCGGTCAGATGCTCAGCGGTATGGGGCAGCCGGGCGCGCAGTCCGGTCCGGTGAATTACGACGTGGCCAAGCGGTTGGCCCGCCAGCAGCTGGGCGCGAGCGTGAGCCCGGTGTCCTCGGGTACCGCGAAGGCCGTCGCCGACGCCGCGCATCTGGCCGAGCTGTGGCTCGACGGCGCGACGACGCTGCCCGCAGGCGCGACCAGGACGGTGGCGTGGACCGCCAACGACTGGATCGAGGAGACCCTGGACACCTGGAAGCGGCTGTGTGATCCGGTGGCCGAACAGATTTCGGGCATGTGGTCCGCATCGCTGCCGGAGGAGGCGAGGGAGTTCGCCGGGCCGATGATGGGCATGCTCGGCCAGATGGGTGGCCTCGCGTTCGGTTCGCAGCTCGGGCAGGCGCTCGGCCAGCTGGCCAAGGAGGTGCTCACCTCCACCGATATCGGTCTGCCGCTGGGCCCGAGCGGCACGGCCGCGCTGCTGCCCGCGGCGATTTCGGAGTTCAGCGCGGGTCTGGAGCAGCCGGAGAGCGAGATCCTGGTGTTCCTGGCCGCCCGCGAGGCCGCGCATCAGCGGCTGTTCGGTCACGTGCCGTGGCTGCGTCAGCAGGTGCTCGGCGCGGTGGAGGATTACGCGCGCGGGATCAAGATGGACTTCTCGGCGCTGGAGCAGGCGGCGCAGAACATCGATCCGATGTCGCTGACCGATCCGGCCAAGTTGGAGGAGATCCTGGCGCAGGGCACCTTCGAACCGCAGACCACCCCGGAGCAGAAGGCGGCGCTGGAGCGGCTGGAGACGCTGCTCGCCCTGATCGAGGGCTGGGTGGAGGTCGTGGTAACCGAGGCGATCGGCGACCGGTTGCCCGGTGCGGGCGCACTGGCCGAGACACTGCGCAGGCGGCGCGCCACCGGCGGCCCGGCCGAGCAGACCTTCGCGACCCTGGTCGGTCTGGAGCTGCGGCCGCGCAAGCTGCGCGAGGCGGCGGCGCTGTGGCGGCGGCTCACCACCGATGCCGGGATCGATGCCCGCGACGGGGTGTGGGCGCATCCGGATCTGCTGCCCGATTCGGCCGATCTGGACTCCCCCGCCGGCTTCATCGATTCGGTGATCGGCGGCGGCGCAACGGCTTTCGACGATCCGCTGGCCCAGCTCGCAGAGACCGAGGCGCGGGAGCGGGCCGAGCGCGGCGGCGATCAGGAGGACGGCCCGAAGGACACGGACGCGTCCTGACAGCTGTCCTGTGAATACCGCGAATTCCTGTGGACAACTCCGGTATTCGCGGTAAAGGCGCTGGTGCGGGCCGCACATACTCGGGGCATGACGATTCGCCCGTTCGGTCCGATGCTGCATCCCGCGGTGCTCGTGCTGATCCGTCCCGGTGGGGTGATCCAGCTCGGCGTCGATCCGGAGGGCGCGCTGCTGCTGACGCCCACCGAATACCGGCCCGACGCCGTGCACGCCTTCCTGCGGCTGTTGGACGGACTGCACACCAAACCGCAGATCATCTGGCGGGCCGGGGAATTCGGCATCGAGCCGGGCCGGGCGGTGGCGCTGCTCGCGGAGATCGACGCGGCGGGCCTGCTGGTCCGCCCGGAACATCCGGCCGCACGAATCCGGGCCGTGCGGGTGCACGGACTCGGTCCGCTGGCCGACGCCATCTGCGCCGGTCTGCGCAGGCACGGCCTGCGTCCCAGCCGCTCGCGCGGCTACGGCCCCGAATCGACGGTCGCCGGTTGGCGCTGTGATCTCGCGGTGCTCACCGACGCCATGGTCCCGGATCCGCGGCTGGTGAACGACCTACTGCTGCACCGGATTCCGCATCTACAGGTGCGGATCCGCGGCTACCGCGGCGTGGTCGGGCCGCTGGTGCTGCCCGGCGCGACCAGCTGCCTGCGCTGCGCCGATCTCATCCGCGCCGAATTGGATTCGGACTGGCCGCATCTGGCCGCCCAACTGCTCGACCGGGTCGGCCACGCCACACCCGCCGGTATCGCGGCCACCTCGGCGCTGGCGCTGCGCGAGCTGGAGGCCATCATGCGATGCTCGGCCGATCGGCAGCCCGACACCCTGGACACCACGCTGGAATTGGATCTGGAATCGCATCTCATGCGGGTGCGGCGCTGGCCGCGCATCGACACCTGCGAATGTCACAACCTCGCGTTCGGCCGGTCATGGGCGTGATTTCTCCGGTCCGGCAACCGAACACGCCAAGATTGCCATGGCTAAGTGGCGGGTCCGTCGTTCATGATGGGTACGTGTCTGAGATCGTGCGCCGCCGCTCGTCCCGCAATGCCAAGTTGGCCAAGATTCCACTCGGTATCGCCGGGCGAGCCGCCGTGGGATTCGGCAAGAAGCTCGCGGGCGGAGATCGGGCGGAGATAAACGCGCAGCTGAACCAGAAGGCCGCCGAGCAGCTGTTCTCCGTGCTCGGTGAGCTCAAGGGCGGCGCGATGAAGTTCGGGCAGGCGCTCAGCGTGCTGGAGGCCGCGGTCCCGGAGGAATTCGGCGAGCACTACCGCGAGGCATTGACCAAACTGCAGGCAGCTGCGCCCCCGATGCCGGCGACAACCGTGCACCGAATGCTCGACCAGCAGCTGGGCACCCAGTGGCGACAGCGCTTCGCCTCGTTCGACGACACCCCGGCCGCATCGGCCAGCATCGGCCAGGTGCACAAGGCGGTGTGGTCCGACGGCCGCGTCGTCGCGGTGAAGGTGCAGTATCCGGGCGCCGACGAGGCACTGCGCGCCGATCTCAAGACGCTGTCGCGCATGACCGGCCTGATCGGTGCGGTGATCCCGGGCGCCGACGTCAAGCCGATCCTGGCCGAGATCACCGAGCGCACCGAGGAGGAGCTCGACTACCGCAACGAGGCGAACAATCAGCGCGCCTTCGCCAAGGGTTTCGACGGGCATCCGGATTTCGTCGTGCCGAAGGTGGTCGCGGGCGCGCCGAAGGTGATCGTCACCGAATGGCTGGACGGCACACCGGTTTCGGCGATCATCAAGGCGGGCAACGAGGATCCGGAGGGCACCCGCGAACTACGCAACCGGGTCGCCGGGCTGATGGGCCAGCTCCACTTCTCCTCGCCGGAGATAGTCGGGCTGATGCACGGCGATCCGCATCCGGGCAATTTCATGATGCTGCCCGACGGCAAGCTGGCCATCATCGATTTCGGCGCCTGCGTGCCGCTGCCCAACGGTATACCGGAGGAGCTCGGGCATATCCTGCGGCTCGCCGTCGCCGAGCAGTTCGACGAGCTCACCGAACTGCTCTACGCCAACGGCTGGATCATCCCCGGGCGCATCGTCACCGATCAGGAGATCGCCGACTATCTGCGCCCGTTCACCGATCCCATCCGCACCGAATCGTTCCACTTCACCCGCAAGTGGATGCAGCGGGTGGCGGGCAAGGCCTCCGACATCACCAGCCCGGAGATGAAAACCGCACGCGCGCTGCAACTTCCGGCGGATTACGTGATGATCTTCCGGGTGCTGGCCGGCTCCATCGGCATCTGCGCGCAGCTGGACGCGGAGGTGCCGTTCATGAAGCTGGCCAACACCTGGATGCCCGGCCTGCGCGAAGAACGTTCCGCCAGTTGAGGATTACGCCTCGCCGGGGGTGAACGTCTTCAGATGGTCCAGCACCACGAACCGGGAGCTGGATCCGGCCATCGCTTTGCGCAGCGGTTCCAGGCCGCCCGCGTCGCGGGCCGGTTCGCCCAGCGGATAGTCGAAATCGTCCCAGTGCGTTGGTAATACGTAGCGTGGATGGCCGAGCACGGTCAGCAGCCGGTTGGTGTAATCGCGCACCTTGGCCCCGCCCACCGGCATCAGCAGCACATCCGGGCGCAGCCCGGCGAGCTCGGATTCGATGAAGTTGGAGCCGCCGAGGTTCAGCACGGTCATGCCGCCGCCGGTGACCTGATAGGCCAGAGTTCCGCCCTCGACGAGATCGCTGATCGTCTGCGGCACCGGGATTTTCGCACCGAGGCCGGGCCGGGTGCCCGGATACGGCACCTGCGCGCGCGGGCCGATCGCCGAATGCAGCGACCGCAGCACCTTGATCGAATATCCGTCGAAGGCCAGATCCTCGCCGCCGTAGGCGACCGCGAGCTGATCCTCGGGCGCACCGAGCGCGATCATCAGGTTCAGGTGGGTTTCGGTGCCGATCACCGTCGCGCCGGTCTTCTTCGCCAGATACGGCACATCGGTCAGGTGGTCGTAATGCCCGTGCGTGACCAGGATGTGGTCGGCGCGCAGCTGCCCGGAATCCACGTAGGAATCGATGAGCGCGGTGTCGACCGAGATCGGGGTGTTCGGGTTCGGGCCCGCTTTCGTGTAGGTGCCGGTCTTGAATCGGGTGAGCCACGGGTCGATCAGGATGACCTTCTTGCCGACCCGGATCTCCCAGCCGTTGTTACCCCACCAGCGCAGCGCGCCATCCGGTTTGCCCGCCGCGGGTGTTTCGGTCGCCGGCGCGGGGCCGGATCCTTTCGCGCATGCGGCCGCGGCCATCAGTGTCGCCGCACCGGCGCTCACTCCGAGCAAACCGCGTCTGCTGAACTCTGCCATGTGGGCACAACAGCACGGATCCGATGCGGCTGTCCAAGACCAGTCGGCGCGCCCACCGATATCCGAACCGATATCGTCGCAGCGTGGACCCCTTGCGCAAGCTGCGGTACTTCCTCGCCGTCGCCGAAGAATTACATTTCGGGCGGGCCGCCGAACGCCTCGGCATGGCGCAGCCGCCGCTGAGCCAGCGCATCCGCGAACTCGAAAAGGAGCTCGGCGCACGGCTGTTCGACCGCGGCAGCCGCCACGTCGAACTCACCGACGCGGGGCGGGTGCTGCTCACCGAATCCCGGGAGCTGCTCGCGCGCTGGGACCGCACCCGCACCCTGGTCGGCAAGGCGCATCGCGGCGAAATGGACGCGCTGCGGGTGGGAGTGCCGCCCGAACTGGCCGGCCGGGTGCTCGCGGCCATCGTCACCGCCTTCACGGGGCGGCATCCGGAGATCCGGTTGGATCTGCAGGAGCTCAGCACCGCCGAACAGGTCCGGCTGCTCGCCGACCGTCAGCTCGACGCCGGGCTGCTGCAACATCCGGCCGACGTCACCGGCCTGGAGTTGGGACCGGCCATCGATACGCCGTTGGGCGTTGTGCTGCCGCGGGATTCGGCGCTGGCCGCCCGCGCCGAGCTGACCGTGGCCGACCTGGCGGGGCAGGGATTGGTGATCTTCCCGCGCGCCGCCGCGCCGGGACTCTACGACCAAACCCTGCACACCTGCCGCGAGCGCGGCTTCCGGCCGACCGCGATCGTGCACGCGCGTAACCCGGAATTCGTACTGGGACTTGTGCTTTCGGGGCAGGGCGTGGCTTTCGATCAGGGCGCCGTCGCACAGAAGGAGCCGAGGGTGGTGTGGCGGCGGCTGCGCGACAACCCGCTCAATCGGCGGATGTCGCTGGCGTGGCCGTCTTCGGCCGCGCATCCGGTGGCGCGGGAATTGGCCGAGCTGATCGGGAAAGTGCTTCGGGACGACGGGGTTTCGACGCTGGTGCCCGCCGAGGACGAGGTGCGGCCGTGGCATGTCGTCCAGCTGCGGCGGCCGTAATAGCTTGGCGCAGAAGGTGTTTATTACCGATGCCGCCAGCGGTCGTCGCTATCGGATACCGCATTGGTCCGTGTGCCGTATCTCGGCGATCGCGGCCGCGGCGGCGGAGCCGATCACCCGGTCCACATCGGGCCTGCGCAGGTCCAGCGTCTGCGCGCGGGTGAAAACCGCTACCGCATAACGTGTTTCGTCGGGGAACTCGACTACGCCGATCTCGTTGCGCACACCGGGCAGCGTTCCGGTCTTGCTCCACACCGCCACGTCGGCGGGGAATGCGGCGGGCAAGCGCTGCTGGTTCACCTGATGTCCCATCAGCTCGCGCACCATCCGGCAGGCCTGCGGCGGGCCCGCCTCGTCGCGCGCGATGAGTTCCAACAGGCGGGTCATCTCACGCGGGGTGCTCGCGGTCGTGCGTGCGGGGTCGTATACCCGCATCGCGAATATCTCCGCCGCGGGCGATTCCCGGTAGCGGCGCGCGAATTCCGCCGCATCGCCCGCGCCGAGATCCTGCACCATCGTCAGCACCAGATCGCGCAGTGCGCCGACGATTCGGGTACGCACCAACCCGAGTTCGCGCATCAGCGACCGAACATTGTCCAACCCGACCCGGTCGAACAGCAGATCCGCCGCCGTACTGTCGCTCACCGACAGCGCGAACAGCGCCGCATCCCGCAAACTCAACTCCACATCGTCGGCGCATCCCGAAGTCCCGGCCCCACCCAACCGATCCGCCGCCTCTGCCCGCACCCGATCCCGCGGATCCACCTGCCCCGCCGCCACCTGCCGCGCGAACTCCACCACCAACGGCAATTTCACCACCGAAGACAGCACCACCAACTCATCCGCCCCCACCCCCACCTCGCCCCCACACCCCAAACACCGAGCATGCACCCACCCCCGCACCCCAACCCCCGCAAACATCTCCTGCACCCGCCCAGCATGCCCGAACATCGGACCCTGATCACCAGGGCCTGGGCGGCAACAGGTTTCCGCGCCTTATTCGGAGTCGGGCAGCAGGGCGAAGGCCTCGATTTCCATCAGTAGGTCGGGGTGGACGAGGGCGGCCACTTGGACGGCGGTGCTGGCGGGTAGGTGGGAGGGGGCGATGTGGGCGTCGCGGGCGGTGCGGATCGCGGGGAGGTGGGCGATGTCGGTGACGTAGTAGGTCAGCTTGATGACGTTGTCGAAGGTTGCGCCCGCGGCGGCGAGGCAACGGCGCAGGTTCTCGAATACCTGGCGGGCCTGGGCGGCCGGGTCGCCGGGGCCGACGACATTGCCGTCGGCGTCGAAGGCTATCTGTCCGGACAGCGCGACCATCCGGCCCGTTCCGATGACGACGTGGGTGTAGCCCTTGCCGGGAGCGACACCGTCCGGCTCGGCGATATAGGTGAGTTTCGTATCCTCCACCACCGCATCCTCGCATCCGAGGCGTGCACGGCCCCAACCGTTCACGGCACCGGTATGTACAGCGCCTCGAACGGTCCTTCGCCGATCGCCGCGGTGCGATGGCCCCGCCCGGTGGTGTCGGTGACCAGCAGCAGGTCGCCGGGACCGAACCGGCGGCGAGTTCCGTCGGTCACCTCCACCTCGATGACACCGCGCACCATCACCACCCATTGTTTGCGCGGCGCCGGATGCCAGGTGCCGCCGATCGTCTCGCTGCGCACGAATGCCACACCCGCCGCCGAAGGCAGCGCACCGAGGAACATCGGCGGAACGCCCGCGACAATGTGCTGCTCGGCCAGCGTGATTTCGGAATCCTCGAAGTCCGTGCCGCCGTCGACGGTCACGATGGTGCTGTAGCGCAGGCTGTCTCGCTTCGCGTTCATGAACGCAAGCATTGCCCGATATCGAGGCGCGCACGATTCCCTCCCGGGAATCCTGTTTCCGCACAATCACACTCGCGGTATCCGCACCGTATACAGCAGGTGCACAAGACAACCGACGACGGCGGCCATCGTGACGCCGCTGCCGAGGAGCAACCGCAGGTCGGTGGGGAAGGCGCGGTAGAGGTTCGGGGTCAGGATGGGCAGCAGACCCGCGGTGAGGGCGGCCGTCGCGGTGACGAGCGTTCCGTCGGCGGTCAGATCGATGCGCTCGAACATGCCGATGCCCGCCGCGACGATCATGGCGAAGGCGATGGCCGCGGTACCGCCGATGACCGGTCCCGGTAGCGAATTCACCAGTCGCCCAACAGGTGCGAGGAATGCAGTGAGGACAAGCAGCACACCGGTGCCCGCGGTGACGTAGCGGCTGCGGACACCGGTGAGCCGGAGCAGGCCGATGTTCTCGCCGCTGGTGACCATGGTCGGTCCGCCGAAGAGTCCGGACAGCAGCGAGGTCACCGCGTCACCGCGGATGGTGCGGCCCACCGTATGCGGCGTATCCAGTTCCCGGCCCACGATTTTCGCGTTGAGCACGGTCTGCCCGGCCGCCTCGGCCATGGATCCGATGCCGAACACCAGCAGTGGCACGCTGGCCAGTAGATCGAAATGCGGTGTGCCGAACGGGAACAGCCGCGGCAGCTGCACGACGCCCGATCCGGGTTGCCAGTGGAATCGGCCGAGCGCGGCCGCCGCCAGACATCCGGCCACCATGCCGAGCAGCACCGAGAGCCTGCGCCAGCCCGCCGGGAGGATTCGGTGCGCGAGCACCGTGGCGAGCACGGTCGCCGCGGCGAGTGCGGCGGCCGAGGCGGGCGGCTGATCGTCCGGCGCGGTGATCAGTGCGCCCGCGACCTTCACCAGGTTGACCCCGATGACGACGATCATGCTGGCGATCACCACCGCGGGCAGCCGGGTGACCAGCCGTCGCGCCACCGGCACCAGCACGAATCCCGCCGCCGCGGTGAGTATTACGGCACCGGAGGCGGTGGCCGGGCCGGACTCCTGCGCGATCTGGATGAACAGCACCACCGCCGCCCCGCCGGGCAGCATCACGAATGGCAGACCGGCGCCGATCCCGAAACGGCCGCCGGATTGCAGTATCGTCCCGACACCGCTGAAAAGCAGTGCGGCGCAAAGCAACGCGCGGATCTGCCCGTCGTCGAGGTGCAGGCCCCGGCCGATCAGCAGCACCGAGGTGATCGGCGTAGCGACCATCACCGCCATGTGTTGCAGCGAGGCGGCGAATGCCTTTGCTGGAGACGGTATTTCGTCGACAGGATGCGCCGACGTCACACGGCCAACCACGGAATATCCTCTGCCCGATACCGATACGCGCGGAAGATCGCGTTCGAGATCCCCGGGAATACCTCGGCGGTGCCGGGGTCCGGATACGCGGTGAACGATGGCACCACATACTCCCAGCAGATCCGTTGCGCCGCGGTGACTTCGAAGATCCGCCCGAACGCCGCCTCGGTGATCAGGGTGTTCCCGTTGGGCAGCCGCTGCGCGCCGCCCATGAACGGGGTGAAGAACGCCTCGCGCGGGGAGTCCTGATATCGCCACCCGATTTCCCCGGTGGCCGTGTCGATTTCGATGACCCGGCTGTAGGTGACCGATTCGCCGGTGCGGAAGGTGCCGTTGTCGAACACCAGGATTCGGCCGTCGCCGACGGGGGTCGCGTGATGCTGCTGCGCCACGGTGGTCCGGTCGGCCACGGATGTCACCTTGCCGGTATGCCGGTCGATCAGGATGACGGCGGAAACGCTGCGCAGGCTGGCGACGACGGTGTCGGCGTCGAGCGGGTACACACTGTTGATCAACGGCCAGTGCTCGCGCCAGTAGTGCGGTTGCAGCGGGAACTCGGCCGGGTCCAGCTGGTCGGCCGCCTTCCACTCCCACAACGAACTTCCGTCCGGCGCAACCTCTTTGATCACATCCGCCCAGACGACCCCGTCGGCTTCGGTATCGGCGACGCCGCCCCGGATTCGCCCGGCCGCCGCGCCGGTCAGCGGTTCTACGGCGGTGTACAGGATGCGGCCGTCGTCGTAGTGGTGCGCGTCGTGGTGCTGCAGCGGATCCCGGATTTCGTTGAGCAGCAGCCCATTCCGGTCATAGCGGCCCATCGAGCCGCCGCTGTATTTGCGCCACATGGCGAACGGCGCGAGTTCGAGCGTCGCACCGTTGTATGCCAGCGATCCGTCGGCGAGCAGACGCGCGTGCCGCCCGGGCCGATACGGCAGTTGCCAGCGGTGCACGACCGCCCCGGCGAGGTCGACGAGTTCGACGAGTCCGTTGGCGGCCAACGGCGCGTACAGCGTGTATCCGGGGGACGCCAGTTCGGGATCGCTGCCGATCAGCCCGGTACCGCGCCGCTTGAGCGTGTTCTGCTCCACCAAACCTCCTGAATATTCAGTGGCACTAAATATTCAGTACGCTAATCCGGTAACGAACACTTCCAATCACGCTGATGTAAAAGCTGTGCTACTCAATAGCCGGATCCACAATGAGCGGAGGAGAGAGGTTGGTGCAGAGTGAGTGAGTCCCCGGAGCGCGGCGCGCCCCCCGCTCCGCACGCCGATCGCGAACCGCCGTCCGATCCCGCCCGCTGGCAGGGGCTGGGCGATGTCATCCATCACCGCAGGCTCGCGGCCGGGCTCACGCTCGCCCAACTGTCGACCGGATCGGGACTGTCGGCATCGTTCCTCAGCCAATTGGAGAACGGCAGAACCAACGCGAGCCTGCGTTCCCTGCAACAGATTTCGGATGCGCTCGGCACCACCGCGACCGAACTGCTCGCGGCCGCCGACGCCGATCCGGGCGCGCTGCTGGTCCGCGCGGGCGACGGCCTCGCCCAGGAGCGCACCGGCTCCGACGGCACGGTCCGCGCACTGGTGCACGGCGCGAGGGATCTGCGCGCCCTGGAATTCACCGGTGGAACCACCCGGGGCACCCGCGAATTCGCGCACGGCAACGACGAATTGATCTATGTGGTGCACGGCAGCATCACCGTCGTCGTCGACGGTGTCGAATCGACGCTGTCCACCGGCGATGCCTACTACTGCGCGGGCGGCAGTAAACACCGCTGGTGGGCGCACACCCCGGAGACGAAAACGCTACTGTTCGCGGTCGCCGACGGTCTCGTGGTGCGCCGCGCCACCCATCGACCCCGCTGACGGAGTCAACGCCGGACCGGGTCCGGCGCTCACCGCGTCAGCGGAAATCGTTGCGGGACAACGCAGACGAGCCGCACACCCGATCTCGGGGTGAGCGGCGCGTCTGCTTTCTCGTTCCTGGGCCCGGCTCGGGTCCGTATACACGGGTGGGGCCTCAGCGACCGGAGGGAGGGAAGTCCCGGTTAACGGCATGAGCCCGAGGAGGCTCATGCCGAGACCGCGATCTTGCGCGGACGACCACGCGGGCGCTTGCGGGCGATCACGACACCCTGGTCGAAGATCTCACCGCCCCAGACGCCCCACGGCTCGCGCCGATCAATGGCCGCGTTCAGGCAGCCCTTGCGGATCGGGCACGAAGCGCACAGGGCCTTCGCCTCCTCCAACTGGACCGGGCTCTCGGCGAACCACAGATCGGGGTCCCCCACTCGGCACGGCACGGTGACCTCCCGGGTACGGGTCGGCCTGGCCACGGTCCGGCATGTCACGTCAGTAGTGGCCGACGGCCAGCTTTCTGCGGTGAACACGTCGTTCTCCTTCAGCTTGTTGCAGCGGTTCGTTTCGTTCTTTCGGCGAAACCGGTGCCGGTGGCTGAGGAGCCGGAAAATACTGGCCACGGTTTCGCTTTGAGCGATCCGTGGCCAGGAGGTCTGGGAGGGGTCTCCCTACCTAGGTCGACATCTGTGTCGACCCCTGATCACGGACGCTGGGTGTGCGGTACGGCGGAGGCGGGCTGCCCGCATCGGCGCCGGCGCATAACCGGCCTCGATGACGAAGGCGCCGGAAACTGCTTTCGCGGTTACCGGGTGCTGCCAGCCAGCGCTGGGCTTGTCCTGTTCGACGGTGCGAATCGGCGATTGCGTATCGATGACGTGCTTGTTCACCAGATGCAGCCGCTCGACGAATGCGCCGTCGAAGGACAGTCCGATCCCCTGCAAGGCGAGGAACCCCCGGGAGGCGGACACAGACGTATCCACCGCAACGCAATTGGCGCTGAAGTTCGTAATGCCGTTCATTGGTCTGCCTCCCTCCTTCTTCTCGTAATCGGTCTGTTCGATGTGCGCGCCGGAATCCCCTCCCGGTGCGTGCTTCCCACCATAGGCGACGGCCTATGAAGCCGACAACCTATTTTCTACCTGCGGTTTTATGGGCTTGACGGCGCCGAGTTGCCACCAGCGCCAACACATCCGCGCCGTACTGATCGATCTTCTTCGCCCCGATTCCCGGAATCGCGGCCAGCGCGGCGTCGTCGGCGGGCAGCTGCTCGGCGATGGCGGTGAGGGTGGTGTCGGTGAACACCACGAACTCGCGCACCCGCAGTGCCTGCGCCTTCTCCTCGCGCCAGGTCTGCAACATGCCGAGCAGTTCGGCGTCCAGTTCGGCCGGACACCGCCTGCATCGCCCGAGCATCGTCGCATACGTACCGATCAACGGCTTACCGCAGACCCGGCAATGCGGGCGAACGCCGTTGGCGCCGGTGTGCTCGACCGGCGCGGCGATCCGCGATGCGGGCGAATCGTCGGGGATCAGCCCGTTCAGGAAGCGCGACCGGCGGCGGGTGCGGCGGCCGCCCTCACCGCGGGCGAGCGCCCATGACAGCCGCAAATGCTCGCGCGCCCTGGTGACACCTACATAGAGGAGTCGCCGCTCCTCCTCCAGCGCGGCCTCATCGGCGACCGAGCCGTCGTCGGCCAGCACATGTGCGATGGGCATGGTCCCGTCGGACAGGCCGACCAGGAAGACGGCGTCCCATTCCAAACCCTTTGCGGCGTGCAGTGAGGCGAGCGTCACACCCTGGACGGTCGGCGGGTGCCGCGCCTCGGCGCGGGCGGCCAGCTCGCGCAGCAACCCGCCCAGTTCGAGTTCCGGATCGTGTCCGACCAGTTCCTCGGTGAGCTGCACCAGCGCCATCAGCGACGACCAGCGTTCCCTCGCCTGCGCGCCCGCGGGTTCGGTCGCGGTGAGCCCGTGCGGCGCGAGCGCGGCCCGGACCAGCGTGACAAGCGCTGTGCCGCTGCGGGATTGATCGGGCAGATCCTCGCGCGCGGCCACCTGACGCAGCGCGACCACCGCCTGCTTCACCTCGGGTCGTTGGAAGAAACCCTCGCCCCCGCGCACCTGATAGGGAATGCCGCGCTCGGTGAGCGCCTGCTCGTAGTTCTCGGATTGGGCGTTGATCCGGTACAGCACGGCGATCTCGGCCGCGGGCACGCCATCGGCGATCAGCTTTTCGATCGATGCGGCAACGGCATTCGCCTCCGCGGGCACATCCTCGTATTCGGCGAAGGACGGCTCCGGACCGTCCGAGCGCTGGCCGATCAGCTGCAATCGGCTGCCCGCGATGCGGCCGCGCGCCACCCCGATCACCCGGTTGGCCAGCGAAACCACCTGCGGGGTCGAACGATAGTCGCGTTCCAGCCGGACCACGGTGGCCTCCGGGAAGCGGCGGGAGAAGTCGAGCAGGTAGGCGGGCGTCGCGCCGGTGAAGGAATAGATGGTCTGGTTGGCGTCGCCGACGACGGTCAGATCGTCGCGGTCGCCGAGCCAGGCATCGAGCACCCGCTGCTGCAGCGGGGTGACGTCCTGGTATTCGTCCACCACGAAACTGCGGTAGCGGCCGCGGAATTCATCGGCCACCGCCGGATAGTCCTCCAGCGCCGCGGCGGTGTGCAGCAGCAGATCGTCGAAGTCGAGCAGCAACCCGTCGGGCGTGGTCTTGAGCTTCTCGTACGCGGCGTACACCTCGGCGATCCGCGCCGGATCGTATGGGGTGTCGCGATGCTGCCGCGCCGCGGCCGCCGGATAGTCCTCCGGTGCGATGAGCGTCGATTTCGCCCACTCGATCTCACCGAGCAGGTCGCGCACGCTGTCGGTATGCGTCGGCAGACCCGACGCGTGCGCGGCCTGGGCGACCAGCTGGAATTTGCCGTCGATCAGCCGCCACGGCACATCGCCGACGATCTGCGGCCAGAAGTACCGCAGCTGCCGCAGCGCGGCGGCGTGAAAGGTGCGGGCCTGCACCTGATTCGCATCGCCGCCGAGGCCGAGCGCGCGCAGCCGGTTGCGCAGTTCGCCCGCCGCGCGGGCGGTGAACGTCACGGCGAGCACCTGATCGGCCTTCACATGCCCGGCCGAGACCAGGTGGGCGATGCGATGGGTGATGGTGCGCGTTTTACCGGTGCCCGCGCCTGCGAGCACGCACACCGGACCGCGCGGGGCGCGCACGGCGGCGGCCTGCTCCGGATCGAGTGCGTCGAGGTCGGGGGCTGGCACGCGCTCAATGATGACAGCCCGCACCGACAAGAACCCGGGTGGCTCAGCCCCTGTCGCGCAGCATGCGCAGCGCCCCCGCGAAATGGGCGGCGTCGGATCCGAGCGGGGCGAAGAATTCCTGATCGCAGTTCTCCACCGCGACCAGCGCCCGATTGACAAGGGCCGCACCGGATTCGGTCGGCGCCAGGGATTTGGCCCTGCGGTCGTGCGGGTGGTCGCGCCGCTCGATCAGGCCCTTCTGTTCGAGCGTGCGCAGCACCTGCGAGGTCATCATCGGGTCGGTGGCGGCGTGTTCGGCCAGGTCGCGCTGCATCACCGGCTCCTCGCGGCGGGCCGCGAAGTAGGTGAGCGAGGCGAGCAGCACGAACTGGACGTGGGTGAGGTCGAAAGGCGCGAGTGCCGCACGCTGGGCCGCCTGCCAGCGGTTGGTCACCTGCCAGAGCAAGAGCCCGGGACTTTCGTCGGCGGCCGCGAAACGGGTGCGCAGACCGGGTGTTGCGGATTCACTCATCGTCCTCCCTCACGCCGGGGTCGTCTCGTCCAGCATCGCCGCGGAAATCACCGCGAAATCGTGCGCGCTGAGTTCGATCAGCCCGCGCCGCAACACGATTCCCCAGTTCGGCCTGCTCGTGAGATCCAGTTCGGCGCGCAACCGCTCGATCGGGATCTCCCGCGCGTCGGTCCGGTAGTGCACCGCCCGCCGCCACGGCTCGAAGCAGCCACCGCCCGGAGCGGCGACTCCCTCCATGACAGCCTGCCAGGCCGGCCGATCGGCGACGACCCCGATGGCGGTGAAGGCGCGGACCGGCGCACCGGCCCGCATACCTTCCCGTGGCGAGTAGTAGACGAGGCCGTCGCCCGGCGTCATTCGTTCGATGCCGTGTCGCTTGCCGTGATTGGCCTGGACGATCCCGAGTTCGACCCCGCGCAGGACGTGTTCGCGCGAAACTACGTTGAGCCAGTACTTGGTCACACCCGCACCGCCTCGGCGGCCGCGACCAGCGCCTCCAGATCGCGCTGCACACCCTCGGCCAGGTCGGCGCCCATGATCAGCTTCCACAGCCCGCGCAGCGGACCCTCCATCGAGATGGTGACGGAAACCGTTGTGCGACCGTCATTTTCGGTGACGTGATGCGCGAACACCAGTCGCGCGCCGATGAGCTTGGAGACGTCGACGAAATCGGTATCGGTCAACCGCTCGACGACGAACTTCACCTTCGGCCCACCCTTCGGCTTCAGCATTCCGGTGGCACCTTCCGCGAACGGCCCGTCCAGGCGAACCCATTCGGTGTCACCGTTCCACTCCGGCCAGGTGGCCATATCGGCCCACTTGGCGAAGAAGGCGGCGGGAGCGGCGGTCGAGGTGGCGCTTGCGGTAGCAATCTGTGTCATGTGAATAGTATGCGCGCTTACTAAATGCCTGTCAATCCCGACCGCGCGGCGAAGTCACGGACGCGCGAGATCCGGTTTCGTCGTGTTGGGAAGTTGACGGACGGCGTGGGTCGCGGCGGTGATGACGCCGTTGTCGTCGGTGAGATAGAAGGTGGGATAGGCCTGGATCCCGAAGGCCGTCGCGACGGCGCCCTCGCTATTCGGTTCGCAGACGAGTGTGGTTGTCGGAGTGAGCATTTCGACCATCGGGTCGGTCGCGTCCCGGGTGGTGACCATGGCGAGGACGTGGTCGCGGGCATAGCCGGCGCCCTGGATGTAGGCGATGAAGTCGGGCAGGTTGGTGCGGCAATGCGGACAATCGACCGCAAATAGCGCGATGGCAGCGGGGTGGCGCAGGTCGGTGTCGGCGAGGCGGCTGCCATCGATGGCGTGGGTGGTGAACGCCGGAATCGGGGTGCCGACGGGTAACGCCCGGGCGGTGGTTGCGCCGACGAGTTCTTCGAGCAGGTCGGAGTGCACCCGTATGCGGCGCACCAGACCATAGGTGACCAGCAGATTCAGTGCGGTGATGATCGAAAGCACGACAACGAGGATGTTCATCGCGGATGGTCCGGTTCGGTTCGGTTGTGGCGGGTGGGCGACGGCGCCGGACGGATCAGGTCGGCCAGATCGTCGAAAACGATGAGGGATGCGCCGAGTACGACCCCGGCGAAGGCGGCGATCCACCAGTCGGAGATCGCACGGGGGTGATGTCCCGTCGCGGTGGTGGCCAGGCCGATGCCAGTGACCATGAGCAGCAACAGATTACGGACGAGCTGAACCCCCGACACGGGCCGCGCGGAGCGCCCGAAACAGTGGCACGCGGTGGTGGCGCCGCGGCGCACCGCCGCGGCGATCGCGATGGTGAACGCGGTGAGTGTCGCGGCGGCGAGGACGAACCCGGCGATACCGGGCAGCAGCAGCGTGATCGTGACGGCCCATTCGGTGACGATCACCGCGGTCGCCACCGACTCGGCCGGGCGTCCGCGCAGCCGTGGGACGAGCCCCGCGACCGCGGCCCGGAACCTGCTCCGGGCCGCGGCTCCGAACTTTGCGGCCACCGCGGCGGCGAAGACCGTGACCAGCGCGATCCGCGCCGCCACCGCCACCGAACCGATCGGATCGATCACCGGCGGGACACCTCTTCGACACCTTGCCGGTCAACGGTCGGCGCGGCGCACGGCCCGCCGCGGATCGATTCCGTCATCCGTCCCGACATTCCGCGCTTCGGCCTACAGCACCTGGCATCGGCCGAGGCCGGAGTTCTGGAGGATGCAATGGCCTTCACAGCATTCGCGGTCCACCTTGCACTCACCCAACAATGGGACGCACATCCGGATGGGCGCCTTTCTACGGATGACCATCTTGCAGGTGATGGTGTCGGCGATCCGGTCGATGCGTTCGATCAATGCACTGGCCATCAGGTTCATCTCCTTGCTCACTGAACCCTGTGCACGGCTCCGGCGACCGCCGGTGCGGCCGTGACGACCGGCGCGGTGCACATCCTCAGGCTGCGCCAACCATCGGCACGACACGCCGAATCTCGAAATTAATTGTGCGACAATAAATTTCACCAAGCCGATGCCGGATGGGAAAGGCGGTCGGTGCGCGATGGGCGCGGTTGCGGTGTTCGTACTGGGGCTGGCCTGGCGGGCGGGCCGCCGAGCGGTGGTGGCCTGTGTCGCGGTGAGCCTGGTCCAGGCGGGCGCGGGGGCGGTCTCGGTGCTGACGGTGCGACATGCCGTCGCCACCGTCACCGGTGCTCGGGAGGCGGCGACGGCACTGCTCGTGCCCGCGGCCGTGCTGGCCGGGGCGGCATTGGTGTCGCAGACGTTGTCGGGAATCGCGTCGTATCTGCAGGCGGTGCTCGGCGAAAGGACCGCCCAGCTGGCGGTGCGGCGGGTGATGGTGGTCGCGGCGGCGGCCGAACTGATCCGCTACGAGGATCCGCGGTTCCACGACCGCGTGGTCCGGGCGCACACCACCGCCAACACCTACCCGCGCACGGTGGTGCAAGCGCTGCTCTCGGTGATGCACACCGCCATCTACGGTGTCGCGGTCGCCGCCTCGGTGGCCGTGCTGGCCTGGATGACGGTGCCGCTGCTGTTGCTCGCGGTACTGCCGATGTGGCTGGAAGCGCGCCGATCGAACCGCCGCTGGTACGAACTGGCGGTCTCCCAATCCGAAATCACGCGCAGCACAATGCATTTGGAGACCATGCTGACCGATCGCGGCGCGGCCGCGGAAATCCGCGCCTTCGCTGCCGGACCCACCCTGCTCGCACGCTGGCAGGACCTGCGGACCGAATTGCTGACCGAACAGATCCGGCTGCAGCGCATCACGGCGGTCCGGATGACCATTGCCCGCGCCGCGGGCGTCGCGGTGATGGTGGTGCTGGTCGCGGTCCTGGCCGTCGCGGCCGAGTCCGGTGTGCTCACCCTCGCGACCGCCAGCGCGGTCGTCGTCGCCGTTCAACTGCTCATGGGACAGCTCACCAGCGTCGCGACCACGCTGTCCATGATCGGGCGTGGGCGGTTGTTCCTCACCGACCTGATGGACTTCACCGAACTTCCCGCGGCGCGACCCGCACCGCCGCCGCACGCGTTTCGTACGCTCGCCGCCCACCGGCTCGGGTTCACCTATCCGGGGGCAGGCACCGCCGCACTCACCGATATCGAACTCGAACTGCGGGCCGGTGAGGTGGTGGCGCTCGTCGGCTACAACGGCTCGGGTAAGACGACACTGACCAAAATTCTCGCCGGACTGTACCCGCCGACCACCGGCCGACTGTCTCGCGACGGACAACCCCTCTCGGATGCCGACCGCCCGTCGCTGTGCGCCTCGGCCACCCTCGTACCGCAGACCCCGGGCCGATATCCGCTGTCGGCCACGGACAATATCGGCTTCGGCGCCGAACGACCCGATCCGGCCGCCGTGGCCGCCGCGGCCGACAACGCCGGTATTCACCGCCATCTCGCCGGACTGCCCGACGGCTACGACACCATCCTCAGCAAGGAGCGCAGCGGCGGCACCGATCTCTCCGGCGGGCAATGGCAGAAGATCGCCATCGCCCGCGGCTTCTATCGCGACACCCCGCTGCTCATCCTCGACGAACCCACCACCGGCCTGGATCCCGCCGCCGAGGCCGATATCTACCACCGGCTCCGTGCGCTATATGCCGGACACACCATCGTCCTGGTCACCCATCGCCTGGCCAACATCCGCGACGTGGACCGCATCTACGTCCTCGACAACGGCCGCATCACCGAATCCGGCACCCACGACGAACTGATCGCCCGCCGCGGCGCCTACCACCGGCTCTACACCCTCCAAGCCGCCGCGTACCAGACACCGCGGGCCAATGGAACAGGAGCAGACCGTACGGCGTTGAATGTCGGCGTGACCGATGTGAACCCCACCCTGACGATGTACTCGACCACCTGGTGCGGCTACTGCCGCAGGCTGAAGAAGCAGCTGGAGGAGGCCGGTATCAGCTACGTCGAGATCGATATCGAACAGGATCCGGCGTCGGCCGAATTCGTCGGCAGCGTGAACGGCGGCAACCATGTGGTGCCCACCGTCAAATACGCCGACGGCTCCACCGCGACCAACCCGTCGCTGGCCCAGGTCAAGCAGGCGCTGGCCGCAATGGCCTGAGCCGCGTCCACACACGCCGCACGAATGCGTGCGGCGTGCGTCTGTTCGCGCTCAGTCCCGCGCCGCCCAGGATTCCAGGATGGTGCGGGCGATCGAGATCGATCCGGGCAACAGCAGCCGCGCGCCCTCCCGCTTGGCCGACCAATCCCCCGCCGCCAGCGCCGCACGCACCTCGGTCCTGGTGAACCAGTACGCCTCGGCGATCTCACCGTCGGAGAACGCGAGCGACTGTTCCGGATCGGCGACGGCCGAGAAGCCGAGCATCAGCGAGCGTGGGAACGGCCACGGCTGGCTGCCCAGGTAGTGGATGTCGCGCACGTCGACACCCACCTCCTCCTTGATCTCCCGCGCGACGCAGCGCTCCAGCGATTCGCCCGCCTCGACGAATCCGGCGAGCAGCGAGAACAGCGTCTCCGGCCAGGTGTGCTGGCGGCCGAGCAGCACCCGATCGCCGCCGTCGTGCACCAGGCAGATGACGGCCGGATCGATGCGCGGGAACTCCTCGTCGCCATTCGCGCCGACCCGCGACCAGCCGCCCTTCACCGCGGTGGTCGGCGAACCGTCGACACCGTGGAATCCGGCCTTGTCGTGCCAGTTGAGCAGGGCGACCGCGGTGCCGAGCAGCCCGATGACGCGATCGTCGAAACCGCTGGACATGGCTCGCAGATCCGACAGCTCGCCGGTGAGTTCCCGATCGCGCACCGCCCACACGTGTTTGCCGTCATCGATGCCCAGGAACACCGCCGCCGGGCTCGGTTCCGGCGCCAATTCGACGGCCTTGTCGAAGATCAGCGCGCCATCGGCCAGCCGAACCTGACCGCGCCGGTTCACCCGCAGCAATTTGGCATCGGCCCAGCCGTCCTTCAGCGCCTGCTCGTCGCCGCGGACCTCCTCGGCCCGGTCGTGGGAGGAACGGGAAAGCAACGGAACGGCATTCAGCTCAAAGGACACGCCTCCGAGGGTAACGGGCGAGATTACTTGCCGGCGCGGCGGATATACAGCAGTTTGTCGCCCGCCTCCAGCGAATCCACCTCGGGCTCACCGACCCGCACCAGCACCGAACCGCGCACGACGCCGAGCACGATATCGCCGAGATGCCTTGGCGAGCCGCCGATTTCGGCTGGCTCCACCTCGCGCTGGGCGATCGCGAAACCCTCCTCCGGGGTGAGCAGGTCCTCGATCATCTCCACCACGCTCGGGGTGGCGGTGGCGATGCCGAGCAGCCTGCCCGCGGTCTCCGAGGACACCACCACCGAATCCGCGCCGGACTGGCGCAGCAGATGGGTGTTCTCGGCCTCGCGGATGGCGACGACGATCTTGGCGGTCCGGCTGAGTTCCCGCGCGGTCAGCGTGACCAGCACCGCCGTATCGTCCCGATTCGCCGCGACGATCACCGACGCCGCATGCTGTGCGCCCGCCAGGCGCAGCACATCCGACTGGGTCGCCGAACCTTGCACGGTGACCAGGCCCGCATTACCCGCGGCCGCGAGCGCGACGGCATCGGTGTCGACCACGACGATATCGGCGGGTTGCACGCCGTCGCCGAGCATGGCGTCGATCGCGGTGCGGCCCTTGGTGCCGTAGCCGACGACCACGGTGTGATTACGCACTCTGCGCCTCCAACGCTGAATCTTGAAAGCCTGCCTGGAGCGTTCGGTCAGCACACCGAGCGTGGTGCCGACCAGGACGATGAGAAAAAGGATGCGCAGCGGGGTGATGATCACGGTATTGGCCAGCCGCGCGGCCGGGCTGACCGGAGCGATATCGCCGTATCCGGTCGTCGAGAGCGAGACCGTCGCGTAGTAGAGGGCATCCAGGAAGCTCAGCTCGCCGCCCGCGTTGTCGTGGTAGCCCGAACGCCCGAGATACACCACCAGGGCCGCGGCGAACAGCAACGCGATGGCGAACAACACCCGGCGCAGCAGCGACCGCCACGGGCTGGTCTGTATCTCCGGAATCTTCAGCAGGCCGACAAGGGCGAAATCGGGGTGTCCGGCCAGCCCGAGCCGGGGCGCGCGTACACCGAACACGCTCGCGGTACTCGGCCGACTCGACACGCACCGCAGCCTACCGGCTCCCGCACGCGGTCGCGGGTCTCGACGCGAACCCTCGGCAAATGAAAGGGTGACGGATATGGCTGACAACACCCCATCCGACGGCGGCCGCAGGCCCGCGCTGTGGCTGGCCGCCCTGCTGTTCGGTTCCGGCATCCTGCATTTCGCCTGGCCGAAACCGTACGACGCGATCGTGCCGAGGGCACTGCCCGGCAAGGCGCGCGACTGGACCTATGTATCCGGTGCCGCCGAGCTCGGGGTGGCCGCCGCGCTGGCGCTGCCGCGCACCCGCAGCCTCGGCGGGCGGCTGGCCGCACTGCTGTTCATCGCGGTCTTCCCGGCGAATGTGCAGATGGCCGTGGACGTGGTTTCGAATCCCAAAGCGCCGCAGGTGTTCAAGCTCGGCACGGTACTGCGGCTGCCGCTGCAGCTCCCGCTGATCACCCAGTCGCTGAAGGTGAGTCGCCAGGCGCGGCGTTCCTGATCAGCTCCGCGAGTTCGGCGGGGCCGGCCAGGGTGCGCGGGGCGATGGTGCGGCCGGTGCGCACGTAATGGAATGCGGCGCCGACCTTTTCGAGCATATCGGCCTCGGGCGCGCCGGTCCGCGCCGCCATCAGGCGCGCCCAGGCCAGGCGGTAGACGGCCAGCTGCATGGCGACGGCGGGTTCCTCGGCGCGCGTCGGTTCGGCGCCGGTCTTCCAGTCGACCACGATCCAGCCGCCGCCCGGCTCGGCGAATACCGCATCCATCCGGCCGCGAATCACGGTGCCCGCGATGGAGGTTTCGAACGGCACCTCCACATCGATCGGGCTGCGGTTGGCCCACGCGGAATTCAGGAACGACTCCTGCATCTTGATCAACTCCGCGTCCGCGGCATCGGGTGCGCCGCCGTCGGCCGCGCCGGGCAGCTCGTCGAAGCCGAGCAGGCGGCTGGCGGCGAACCAGCGCTGCACCCAGGCGTGGAACGCGGTTCCCCTGCGGGCCAACGGATTCGGCGGATACGGCAGCGGGCGGCGCAGGCGGGCGGCGAGTTTCGTCGGATCGGCGCGCAATTCCACCAGCGCCGTCGCTGGGAGCTGTCCGGGTAGTTCGACCTCCTGGGCGGCGGCCTCGGTGGCCGCGAATTCGGCGAGCAGGGCGTCGACGTCGGCGACCCAGCCGTCCGGGTCGTCCGGGTCCGCGGCCGGTTGTTCACCGAATTCGGCTGGGGCGAAGTCGTATTCGGTGAGGTAGTCGTCGTCCGGGGGTGGGGTGAGGTCGGCGAAGTAGTCGTCGGGTGGTTCCGGTGTGTGGCCGTACGCATCTTCGTGGGATTCATGGCCGACGGCGGTGTCCGCGAGGTGATCATCGGCCGAGTCGGGTTCCGTTGCGGTGTTCCGTATTTCAGAATCGGCGGCGTGGCCGGGCCGTGTGCCGGTCTCATTCGAGGCGCTACCGGCCGGTTTCTTTGGACGCAACCGCAATTCGTCCAGCGCCCGGCGAACCAACATGGCGCCCTGTTCGATGGGGTCGCGGCGATTGCCGAGGGGATCGCGGGGCCATTCGGCGGTGGCCGGATTATCGGTGAACGGGTTGACGGCGTCGATGTCCGGCGCGTCGGCCCATTCGTCGACGGTGAGCACGCCGTAGGCGCGGCTGTCCGGGGATTCGCTCGCGCTCTTCAGTTCGAGCAGGAAGTCGGACGGCCCTTTGGGGGTGGTTCCGGTTTCGGCCCAGTGATGCGCCGAAACCAGCAGTGTGCGTTCGGTTCTGGTGAGCGCGACATAGAACAGGCGGCGCTCCTCGTCGATGCGGCGGCGATCCAGCGCCTCCTTGTGCGCCTTGATGGCGCGTTCCAGCTCGGCGCGGTCGTAGAGTTCGGACAGCTCGAGGACCGGAACACCCTCCGCGGCGTCGTCCTGTTGCCGATCGCCACGCAGGGTGGTGGGCAGTTCGGCGAGTGCGCCGAGCCAGGTGCCCGCGGCGGCGCCGGACGGGAAGACGCCGCGCACCACGTGCGGCACCGCGACCACCTCCCATTCCAAACCCTTTGCGGCGTGGACGGTCAGCACCTGCACCCGGTCACGGGCGACCTCGACCTCACCCGGTTCCAATCCGTTCTCGACCGATTCCGCGGCGGTGAGGAAGGCGAGCAGGCCGCCGAGCGATGCGCCGGTATCGGCCGCGTAGCCGGCCACCACCTCGGCGAAGGCGTCGAGATGTTCGCGGCCCGCGCCGGTGCCCGCCATGGCGCGGCGGGCCTGCGTCTCCACGCCGACGCCGATGGTGCGTTCGACATCGGCGACGAGTTCGGTCAACGGTTGACCGGCGCGCTCGCGCAGCGCGGCCAGCTCCCGGCCGAGCGCCTCGATGCGCGCGTATCCGGCGGCCGAATAGTGTTCCGCCGGACCGGGATCGGCGATCGCGTCGGCCAGACCCGCCTGTTCGGCCGGTTCCGGCGCCACCTCGCGCAGCGCGTCGGCGAGTGCGGCGCTGTCGGTGATCTCCGCCGCGTCACCGGTATGCGGGCGGATCGAGAGGTCGCGTGCCCGGCGGGCGAGCGCGGCCAGATCGGTGACGCCGATGCGCCAGCGGGCGCCGGTCAGTATCCGCATGGCCGCGCTGCCCGCGCCGGGTTCGGCGATGAGGCGCAGGGTCGCCACGATATCGGCGACCTCGGGTGTTGCCAGCAGTCCGCCGAGTCCGACGATCTCGACCGGCAATCCCTTGGCGCGCAATGCCTCCGCCAGCGGCGCGGCATCGGCGTTGCGGCGCACCAGAACCGCGGAGGTCGGCGGGACCGCATCCGCCGCCCGACGTTCGGCCCATTCCGCGGCGATGCGCTCGGCGATCCACTCGCGTTCGTCGGCAACGGTTTCGGTGAGCGCCAATGCGACGACGCCGGATCCGGCATCGGGTTTGGCGCGCAACGCGTCGACGGTGACTCCCCCGGCGTCGATCGCCTTGCGCCGCAACGGTTCCGCGACCAGATTCGCGAGCGCCAGTGCCTCGGGCGGGTTGCGCCAGCTGGTCAGCAAGGGCAGCGTCGGCGCGGGAATCCCTGGGGCGCTGGGGAAATCGGTCGCGAAACGCGGGAGGTTGGCCGCGGAAGCGCCGCGCCAGCCGTAGATCGATTGCATCGGATCACCGACCGCCGTCACCGCCAGGCGCGACGCCGCGGCGAATTCTCCCACGCCGCCGAACAATGCGGACAGCAGCACGCGCTGGGCGTGGCCGGTGTCCTGATATTCGTCGAGCAGCACCAGGCGGAATTTGGCTCGTTCGGCGGCGGCGACCTCGGGATGTTCGGCGGACAACCGCGCCGCCAACGACATCTGCGCGCCGAAATCCAGTGCGCCCCTGCGCCGTAACGCCTCGTGCAGCCGCAGCACCAGCGGCAGCAGCGCGACCCGTTCGCGTTGCACCTGGAGAATGCCCAGCAGCGTCTGACTCGGCCCGCCGCGCTGACGCGGACCGGCGGGCAGCGTGTGCACCAACTTCTCCAGCACGGTGTGCGCCTCGGCCAGCTGCTCCGGTTCGACGAGGTGTTCGGCCAGCTGACCGGACAGGGCCAGCACCGCCTCGGTGACCGAGACCGGCGTGCGCTCGGTATCCAGATCACCGTCCCAGGTGCGGACCACCTGGTGCGCGAGCTGCCAGAGCTGGGTCTCGGTGAGCAGCGTCGCCGCGGGCTCGACCGGCAGCAGCAGACCGTGCTCGGACAGCAACCTGCCCGCATACGAGTGGTACGTGCTGATCTCTGGTTCCGCACCGGCGAGCTGGGTGCGCAGCGCGCCCGACGGGTCCAGCTCGCGCAGCAGCGGCGACCCGGCCAGCCTGGCCAGCCGGGTGCGGATGCGAGAAGTCAGCTGCTGTGCGGCTTTTCGGGTGAAGGTGAGGCCGAGCACCTCATCGGGCAGCACCAGCCGGTTCGCCACCATCCACACGACGCGGGCGGCCATCGTCTCGGTTTTGCCCGCGCCCGCGCCCGCGACGACGAGGGTCGGGCCCGGCGGTGCGGCGATCACCGCGGCCTGCTCGTCGGTGGGGGCGGGCAGGCCGAGCGCCTCGGCCAGCCGCAGCGGGGTTACAGGGGCCACTACTCGTCGGTCACCTGCCTCCCGGCGTCCTGCACCGGGCAGCTGCCGGATACCGAGCAGTGGCGGCAGCCGTCGTTGCGCATGGCGAGATAGCTGGGGCCCCGGGTCGCCGCCGCCGCGTCGTGAATTGTGGTGCGCCACTTGTCGAGCGCCTCGGCGTCGAGCGGCGGCTGCATGCGCTGGGTCGCGCCCTCCTTGCTGCTCGGTTTGGCGACGTAGACCAGCCGGGCGCCGCCGGGCTCGCCGAGATCGCCCGCTGCCATCCCGGTCTGTTCACCCGGCTCCGCACGACCGGATTCGCCTGCCGCACCATCGGATTCAACCGCGTCCCGGCCGGATTCGGCGGATGCCACGCCGGTGTCGAGCGCACCCATCGCGGCGGCGACCTGATAGGTCGCCAGCTGGGCGTGATCGACGGCGGCCTGTTTGGTGACCGGCGTCTTCCCGGTCTTCACATCGACGATCACGAAGCGGCCGAGCGCATCCCGCTCCAACCGGTCCACTCGGCCCCGAATGCGTACGGGCCGTTCGTCTTCCGCGCGCGCGGGCAGCACACAGTCGACCGGCACCTCCACCCCGGCCTGGGTGAGCTCACCGCGGGTGTTGCGCACCCAGGACATGAAGGTCTCCAGCATGGCCTCGGTGCGCCGCCGCTCCTGCCGGGAATGCCAGCCGGTGCCCGGGTCGACGGCCTGCCAGGCCCGGTCCAGCGCCGCGCGCACCTGCGCCTCCGGCACCTTACCCGCCAGCGCCTGCACCAGGGTGTGCACCAGGTTGCCCTTCACCGCGTGCGGGTTGTCGCCGTCGGTGCCGCCGTGCCGCTCCAGCGCCCAGCGCAGCGGACAGGTGCGAAGCAGCTCCACCGTCGACGGCGAAAGGGCAACGGCGGATTCGGTTTCCGCCCACAGCGGGTCGGCCGAGCTGAGTTCGGCGGTGCCGTACCAGTCGTCGGGATGGGTGCCGGGCACACCGGCGTCGGCCAGCCGGGCCAGCTGCTCGGCCGCGCGTTGCCTGCGCTCCGGTTCGGATTCGGGATCGCAGACCGCGCCGCGCAATTCGGCCACCAGCGCGTGCATCACCAGCGCGCGGCCCGGATCGACCACCGGCAGCAGACCCGGTTCGGCATCGTCGTCGTGGCCGAGCAGCTCCGACAGGAATCGCGACGGCACCAGATCTCGTTCGCCCGCAACCGATTCCACCGCGGTGACCAGTAGCGACCTACACGCCCTGCTGCACGCCACCAACAGCAGCCTGCGCTCCTCGGCGAGGATCGGCGCGGCCCGGCTCACCCGCTCGCCCGGTTCGGCGATGCCCGCGGTGAGATCGATCAGGTCCTCGGTGTTGAGCAGGGTGCCGCGCGGGCGCGGATTCGGCCAGATGCCCTCCTGCACCGCCGCCACCGCGACGACATCCCATTCCCGGCCCGCCGCGGCATGCGCGCTGAGCAGCGCCACCGCGTCACCCGGCGCGGTGAGCGGTGCATTGTCGAACGGGATCTCCTGCTGGGCAAGGTATTCCACGAAGCCGTCGATGCTCGCGCGCGGCAGCCGGTCGACGTAGGCCGCCGCGGCGTCGAAGAGGCCGACGGCCGCGTCGAGGTCGCGGTCGGCCTGCATGCCCGCCGCGCCGCCGCGCCGGGATTGCGCCAGCCAGCGCCGCTCCAGCCGCGAGGCGGTCCACAGCGCCCACAGCACGTCCTCCAGGCCCGCGCCGCGCTTACGCGCCTTCGTCGCTCGATCCAGCGCGCCGAGCACCCGGCGCAGTGGCGCCGATTCCACCTCGGTCAGACCGCCGAGGATGGCCGGGTCGCCGATGCCGATCATCAAGTCGCGCAGCACTTCCGCCGAGGACATATCGGACAGCGAACGCCGCTGGCGCGCACCCTCTCTTGATTCCTGGGCGGATCCGGTGTCGATTCCATCCGCATTCGCTTGATCGTCATCCGCGGACCGATCGCCGATCGAAAGCCCGACATCGTCTCCCGGTTCGCGTGAAACGGCTGCGACCGTGGCGTTTTCGGTGCCGGGCAGATCGGCACCGTTTTCACTATCGGCTAGATCGTCCGCACCATCGACCTCGCGGTCACGATCGCCGTATCGATCCGCACCCGAGGTCCACTGCTCATCGATGCCGTACCAATCGGATTCGTCGACCATCCGTTCGGCGTCGGTGAAATACCGTTCGGGCACTTGGTCATTCGGCGGGGTATCGGCCGGTTCCACCGGCTCCCAACCGGGTGCGGCCGAGCGTCCCCTGATCCGCTCGAATTCCAGGACGCTGCGGCGGATTCCGCGACGCAACCGGCGCAGCGCGATCTGGTCGGCGCCGCCGAGCGGTCCGGACAGTAGGTCGAGCGCGTCTTCCGGGGTGAAGGATTCGGATCGCCGTCCCTCGGAAAGCAGTGCCCGCAGCGCGAGCAGCATCCAGGCCGCGCCGCGCCGCCGAGCCAGCGGCGTATCCAGCACCGGCTGCTGCACCGGCACCCCGGCGGCCAGCAGGGCCCGCCGCAGCGGGGCCAGCGAGAGCGGCACCGAGCGCACGATCACCGCCATCCGCGACCACGGGATCCCGCCCGTGAGATGGGCCCGCCGCAAATGGTCGGCGATCAGCGCGGCCTCCTTCGCGGGGGTCGCGAGCACCCGGACCCGGACCGAGGCGCCGTCGCCCGCCTCCGCATCGGGCCGCGCAGGCACCGGAATGCGGTGCGGCGCACTGCCCGGCAACCTGGCCGCGATCCTGGCGACCGCCACCCGCACCGCGCCGCCGCAGCGGTGGTTGTCCCGCAAGACGATTCGCCGCTCGTCGGGGGCGTCCGGATCGGCGATGAAGCGCGGATCGGCGCCGCGGAAGGCGAAGATCGCCTGGTCCGGATCGCCGGCCAGCACCGTCGTCGCCGTCGCGCCGATCGCGCGAATCAGCATGGCCGCCTGCGGATCCAGGTGTTGCGCATCGTCCACCAGCAGGTATCGGATGCGTTCGCGTTCGGCCGCAAGCAGATTCGGATCTCCGGCCAGGGCATCCAATGCCGCGCCGACGAGTTCGGCGGCGTCGAGTGCGGGCGCGGTGGCCTCCGGCGCGTCGACGCCGACCGACCAGCGCAGCAGCATCGACTGCTCGTAGCGGATGGCGAATCTGCCCGCGGCCACCCATTCCGGCCGGTCGTGTTCGCGGCCGAGGCGCACCAGATCCTCCGGCCCGAGCCCGCGTTCGGTGGTGCGCAACATGAGATCGCGCAACTGTTCGGCGAATCCGGTGAGGCCGAGTGCGGGCCGCAGGCGTTCCGGCCACAGCCCGCGCGCGCCCGCCGCGATATCGGCGAGGTCGCCGCGCAGCATTTCGCGCAGCACCGCATCCTGTTCGGCACCGGTCAGCAACCGGGGCGGCGGATTGCCGTGCGCGGCGGCATGCCTGCGCAGCACCGCGAACGCGTAGGAGTGGATCGTGCGCACCAGCGGTTCCCGGGTGGCGCCGGGCACACCGCCCTCGCCGTCGGGATCCGGGGTGAGCCGCGCGGTGACGGCGTCGCGGACGGTCGCCGCCGCCCGCTTCGAATGGGTCAGTACCAGCACCGATTCCGGATCGGCCCCGCCGCCAACGCGGGACGCGGCCAGCTCGACCAGCAGCGCGGTCTTACCGGTCCCCGGTCCACCCAGCACCTGCCACGGCCGCCAACCCGGCCGCACCGGCCCGGTCTCGGACAGCGCGTCGAACAGTGCGCGAACGTCGGCGCCCCAGGCCAGAGGCCGGGGTGCCGCCACGTTCCGGCGAACAAGTCGCACCGCGCTATCCGATCGCACCACGCGGGCTATTGCAACAGACGGCCCTGACACGCCACGCGGCACGTCGGGACACACCGCCCGGCGGGCGAATTTCGTCACACGGCAAAATGGCCCGGTGTCATCGCTGAACATTCACCGCTTCGGTCCGGCCGGAGCACCCCAGGTCCTCGCCCTGCACGGAGTGACCGGGCACGGCAAACGCTGGGAGCAGGTCGCCGAGCGGCTGCCCGGAGTCCGCGTCATCGCACCCGATCTGCGCGGGCACGGTCGCTCGACACCGCTGCCGCCATGGGATTTCGAAACGATCGTCGCGGACCTGGTCGAGCTGTTCGCCGCGGAGATCGATGCGCCGGTGGTCGTCGTCGGCCACTCGTTCGGCGGTGCGGTGGCATTGCATCTGCTCCAGCGTTATTCGGAGTTGGTGCGGCGGCTGGTGCTGCTCGATCCGGCGATCGGGCTGGATCCGGCCTGGCTCAACGAGATAGCGCTGGCCTCGGTCGCCTCCCCCGACTACACCGATGTGGCGGAGGCCAGGATGGACAAGCAGGCACGCGCCTGGGGCGATGTCGATCCGGACATATTGGAGGCCGAGCTCACCGAACATCTGATCCCCACCGCGAACGGTCGGGTCGGCTGGCGGATCAACAATGCGGCGATCACCGCGTACTGGGGTCAGCTGGCCCGCGAATTCGTGCTTCCGCCAGCCGAATTGCCGACAGTGCTGGTGCAGGCGATGAAGGTGCGCCCGCCGTTCGTCACCCCGGAATTCCGGGCCGCGCTCACCGCCCGGTTGGGCGACAATCTGACGGTGCACGAATGGGATTGTGATCACATGGTCGCGCAGGCCCGCCCGGACGAGGTCGCGGCGCTGATCCGCGCGGTGCTCTGACGTCATGGCCACCACCGATGCCGAGGTCGAGCGGGTGCGCGAACTCGTCGCATCGATTCCGCGCGGTCGGGTCGTCACCTATGGGGATATCGCGGCGGCCGCCGGACTGTCGACGCCGCGGACGGTCGGCTGGATCATGCGCACCGACTCCGCGGATCTGCCGTGGCACCGGGTGCTCGGCGCGAGTGGAAAACCCGCGCGTCACCTGGCCGAACGGCAGCTGCGCCGACTCGCCGAGGAGGGCGTGCCGATCCGTGACGGCCGAGTGGACTTGCGCGCCGTGCGTTTTCCGTTCCACTGATCCGACGAATTCGTAACAGACCAGCACAACCGCGGTTACGGTTGAGTCATGTCCACCCGCCTGGCGTGCGTCGTCTTCGATGCGGACCGCCCGCGGTTCGTCGCGGACTTCTGGTCCGAGCTGCTCGGCTGGTCCGTAACGGTGGACCGGGCGGATCAGGTGGACGTGGCCGCGCCCGATCCGGACGGCCTCGATCTGGCCCTCACCTTCCTGCCGACGCGGCGAACCAAGAACGGCAAGAACCGCATCCACCTCGATCTGGCCAGCCGGTCGATAGACCATCAGCGGGTGCAGGTGGATCGGGCGCTCGCATTGGGCGCCCGGCGCGTCGATATCGGACAGGGATCGGTGCCGTGGGTGGTGCTCGCCGATCCGGAGGGCAACGAATTCTGTGTGCTGGAACCGCGCGAGGAATACGTGGACACCGGCGCGGTGGCGGCCATCGTGGTGGATACCCGCGATCCGGTGCGGCTTGCCGAATTCTGGTCCACCGCATCGGGTTGGCCGATGACGCACGGCGGCGCGCAGGCGGCCGGGCTGCGCTCGGCCACCGGGCTCGGCTCCTGGCTGGAGTTCGTGCGCACGCCCGACGAGAAGTGTGAACGTAACCGGCTACACCTGGATCTCGCCGCGTTCCCGGCCGACGATCCGACCGCTGAACTGCTGCGATTGTGTGCGGCTGGCGCCACTCAGGCGGTGCCGGTGCACAATGGCGCCGCGCCGGGCCTCGCGCTCACCGATCCGGAAACCAACGAGTTCTGCCTCCTGCGACCAGCTCCCGATCGTTCGACCGTCTGACGGACCGGCCCCGGCCATGGGGACGGCCGGGCATAGCATTTCGGCCATGCACAACCCAGGTCGTGGCCGGTGACGGCCGCCGATGCCATCGTGCTCGCCGGTGGGCGCGCCAGCCGGATGGGCGGGGTGGACAAACCCGCGATCGTTATCGGCGGGCGGTCCATGCTAGACGCGGCGCTGCGTGCCGTCGCGGGCTGCGAGCACACGGTCGTTGTCGGCCCGCACCGGCCGGAATTGGATCCGGCGATCCGGCAGGTGCGGGAGGTGCCGCCCGGATCGGGTCCGGTGGCCGCGCTGGGCGCCGGGGTGCGCGCGCTCGGCGATACGGCCGCGCCGCTGCTGGTGGTGCTGGCCGCCGATCTGCCGTTCCTGACGGAATCGACGGTGGCCGAACTGATCCGGCACACGGTGGAGTCCGGTGCGGCCGCGGTGTTCGCCGAGGACGAGTCGGGCCGCCCACAGTACCTGGTCGGGGTTTGGCGCCGCTCGGCGCTGAAAAAGGCGCTGGAGCAATTGGATTCGCTGACCAATCAGCCGATGAAGGCGCTGGTGCCCGCGGATACGGTGCTGGTGCCGGTCCCCGGAATCGCCGATTGCGATACCGAGGAGGCGGTGCGGCAGGCCAGGACGTTGGCGGGCGATCCGGTCACCGTCGCCGATCCGACTACCGTTGGGCGGCCCGCGCTTTCGCTCGACGAGGCGCGAAATCTGCTGCGCACCGGAATCTCTCACCTGGTGGCCTATCGGGCGGAGCTGCGTTCGGTGCGCGGCGCCGCGCTGGCCGAACCGCTGCGTGCCGCCGGACCTCTTCCGCGCTTCGATGTTTCGGCCATGGACGGATATGCCGTCGCCGGGGACGGGCCGTGGCGGCTGCGCCGCGATATCGGTTTCGCGGGCGGGCAGCGGCCGGTGGGACTGCTACCCGGCGAGGCGGTGCGGATCGCGACCGGCGCCCATGTGCCGGACGGGACCACCGCCGTGCTGCGCGACGAATTCGTCCGCATCGAGGCCGAGACGCTGCATCGGCTGCCGGGCACCCCGGTCCGCGACGATATCCGCCGCAGGGGCGAGGACCGCAATCCCGGCGATCTCGTTGCGCCGGAGGGCACCTCGGTCGGCGACGCGCTGATCTCGGCGGCGGCCAGCGTAGAGGTCACCGAGGCCGGTGTGCGCGGCCCGGTGCGGGCGCGTGTCGTCATGACCGGCGACGAGATCCGCGGCGACGGCCCGCTGCACACCGGGCAGACCCGCGACTCGATCGGGCCGATTCTGCCGGATCTGTTGTCCTGGTATGGCATTCGGACTGTCGATCGCACCCACCTGCGGGACACTCCGAACGGCTTCGACGAAGTGCTCGGCGCGACAACGGATTGCGATCTGCTGATCGTCGTCGGCGCGACCGGCGGCGGAGCGGCGGACCAGCTGCGCGAGGCGGTCGCCCGAGCGCAGGCGCGAATTCTGGTGCACCGCCTGCGCTTACGGCCGGGTGGCTCGACCTTGGTCGCCGAGCTCGGCTCCGGAACGGTGGTGCTCGGGCTGCCGGGCAACCCGTTCGCGGCGATAGCCACCCTGACGGCGCTCGCGCCATCGGTGGTGGACGGGCTGACCGGCAGGCGCCCGGGCCGTGCGCAGACCGGCCCGCTGCACAATGCGGGCGCCATCGCCGGGCCGGTGCCCCGCATCGTGCCCGCCAGGATCGCGCCACAGGGCGGCTGGCTCGGCGACCCGAGTATCCGCACCGCCCACCTCGGCGGGCTCATCGATCGCGACGGGCTCGTCGTGGTGCCCGCCGGCGCACGCGACGGCGATCCGGTCGAATTCCTGCCGCTGCGGCCGTAATTCACGACCGGCCGGGAAATTCCGTTGCGCGACGGGAATTGTCGGACAATAATCCGCGACATGTCCCGAGAATTCGAAGAATTGGTCGCCGAGGCCGCGGCCGCCCCGGTGGACGGCTGGGATTTCGGCTGGCTCGACGGCCGGGCCAATGAACAACGGCCGTCCTGGGGATATCAACGGCTGATGAGCGCACGGCTCGCGAAAGTCGATGCGGCGCTGGATATCCAGACCGGCGGCGGCGAGGTACTCGCCGGGGCCGGTGAATTCCCGCGTCTGATGGCGGCCACCGAATCCTGGCCGCCGAATATCGCGAAGGCCACCCAATTGCTGCATCCGCTCGGAGTGGTGGTCGTCGCGAATTCCGCGGAACCGCCACTTCCATTCGGCGACAATGCGTTCGATCTGGTGGTCAGCAGGCATCCGGTGCGGCCGTGGTGGACGGAAATCGCCAGGGTATTGCGGCCGTCCGGCGCCTACCTGGCCCAACATGTGGGCCCGGCCAGCGTTTTCGAACTGGTCGAGTATTTCACCGGCCCACAGCCGCCGGAAGTCCGGCGCAGCCGCCACCCCGACGACGAGCGCGCCGCCGCGGAGGCCGCCGGACTGGAAATAGTCGAGTTGCGGCCGGAGCGGCTCCGGGTCGAGTTCTTCGATATCGGCGCGGTGGTGTACTTCCTGCGCAAGGTGCCGTGGATGGTGCCGGACTTCGATGTCGATCGATATGCCGATACCTTGCGCAAGATGCATTCGGAAATCACGGCCAACGGATCTTTTCTCGCCCATTCCAGCCGATTCTTGATCGAGGCCCGTAAACCCTGACGACACGCCGCACCGGCCCCGTCATGCCACATTTTCACTTTTCCCTTCCACGATTGATGCGGGGTAGCTATTGTGATGATCTAGGCGAAAACCTAATCCCCGGAAAGGACCGTGTGGAGATGACTGAAAAGTCGAAGAAAACGCCTAAGAAAATGCCCAAGCAGATGCAGCGCCAGCAGCAGCAACAGCAGCAGCGCCAGGACCAGCAGGGCATGAACCGTGCCGGCTCGAATGCCGACAGCCAGCGGGACAGCCAGCGGGACAGCCGGATGGGCAACAACCCGAACCAGGCGCAGCGCCCCGGCCAGCACTGATCGAAGTCTCATAACGCGCCGCCGGTCCTACCGACAGGACCGGCGGCGCTGCTGTGTCAATGATGCTGCGGCGCCGCACCTTCCACGCGCCCTGCGCCGAACCCTTGCGGAGCCGTACCAGCGGGCCTTGACTGGATACATGCGTGGACGGATCCGCCATTACCCCGGAGGTAATTGCCCGGCCTCGGCACCCGACCTATGTTCGGCTAACCCGAACAAAGGAGTGCCGCATGACCGCCTACGGATTCGCCCATCTGCGCAGCCGACGCCCGCATCCGGACATCATCGAGTATCTGGAACGCATCCAGGCGACCCTCGACCCGTTCGCGGGCGAATTCGTCATCCACGGCACACCCGTCGAGGTGGTGGAGGGCGATTGGCCCGGATCGATGGTGTTGATCGGCTTTCCGACCATGGAGCAGGCGCGGGCCTGGTATCGCTCACCCGAGTACCGGGCCATCCTGCGGCTGCGCACCGACCACATCGACGGCGACCTGCTGCTGATCGACGGTGTCGGACCGGACTACGACCCGGCCCGGCGGGCCGCCCAGCTGCGCACCGAACCCGGATATCGCGCGGCCGACTGAGTGCGGCGGATGGGCCGTCTAGGCGGATTTCGGCCGCCGACCGGCGTCGGATACCGTTCACCAGGCGGTATGCGGTTCGCGACGAAGGATGCACCTGATGGACGACAGTTCTCTGACCTGGGACGACGGTGTGCTGGTCACCATCGACCAGCGCGGACTGCCACATGAGGTGCGCGAGCTGCGCCTCGGCACCGTCGACGAGATCATCGACGCCATCCGGGCGCTGGCCATCCGCGGCGCGCCCGCCATCGGCATCGCGGGCGCGTTCGGCGTCGTCATCGCCACCCGCGCGCACACCGCGGCGGGCGTTGTCGACGTGCCGCGGGTCCGGGCCGAGGCCGAGCGCATCGCCGACGCCCGCCCCACCGCGGTGAACCTGGCCTGGGCGGTGCGCCGCGTCGTCGAGCGGGTGGCCGAGGGCGCCGAGGCGGTGCTCGCCGAGACACTGGCCATGGTCGCCGAGGACAGCCGGGTGAACCGGGCCGCCGCGACCCACGCCGCCGATCTGGTGCTGCGGCTGTGCCCGGACCGGCCGCTGCGCGTGCTCACCCACTGCAATACCGGCCGCCTGGCCACCAGCGCTTTCGGCACCGCCATCGGCGCGCTGCGGGTGCTCGCCGAGCGCGGCGCCATCGAGGACGTGCTGGTCGACGAGACCCGCCCGCTGCTGCAGGGCGCGCGGCTCACCGCATGGGAGCTGGCCGAGGCCGGAATTCCGCACCGGCTCACCATCGATTCCGCGGCGGCATGGGCGATGGCCACCGGACAGGTCGACTGCGTGATCGTCGGCGCGGACCGCATCACCGCCAACGGCGACGTCGCCAACAAGATCGGCACATACGCGCTGGCCCTTGCCGCGCGGCACCACGGAATTCCGTTCATCGTCGTCGCGCCCGAATCCACAAGGGACACAACGATGGCGACCGGCGCGGATATCGTGGTGGAGCAGCGGGCCGCCGCGGAGGTCACCGGATTCGGCGGTGTCGCAACGGCTCCCGCGAACACCAGGGTTTTCAATCCGGCGTTCGACGTGACGCCCGGCGAGCTGGTGACGGCCGTCGTCACCGAGCACGGCATCGTCTACTCGAACGAGGACGCGCCGGGCGACGAGATCGCCGGCATTGCCCGCGAAATGTATGCGCGCGGCTGGATGCCGGGCACCGCGGGCAATATCTCGGTGCGGTCCGGCGACCATGCGGTGATCACGGGCAGCGGGCTGTCCAAGGGCGAGCTGACCGCCGCCGATATGGTCACCGTGCACGTCGGCGACTCCACCCCGGTCGGGTCGCAGCGTCGTAAACCCTCGGCGGAGACCACGATTCACACCGCGGTGTACCGGACCAGGCCCGCCGCGGCCGTCGTGCACATCCATCCGCCCTATGCCACAACGCTTTTCACGCTGAACGGCGCGCCGGACGCGCCGACCACCTTGCGCGTCACCGATTTCGAGCTGATCAAGGGGCTCGGCGCACAGGATCCGGCGCTGATCGATATCCCGATCTTCCCGAACTGGCCCGACGTCGCGCGCATCGGCGCCGACATCGAGCGCTACCTGACCGAAAACCCCACCGCGCCACCGGTTCTCGGAATCGCCGGACACGGCATCACCGCGTGGGGGGACAATCTGTCACAGGCACGCGACCGCGCGGAATGCCTGGAGGCGCTGTGCGAGCTGGTCGCCCGCACCGGTCGCCGCCACGCGTTCGCGACGCGCAACGAGATTCTCGAGATTGGACTGACATGACCCTGCTGCAGGTGATGGCCGCCGACAATGCGGCCGAGGTGCGGGTACGGACCACCGACGACGCGGTGATCGGCGCCGAATTGGCAAAGTACGGCGTCACTTACGGCCACTGGCCGGTGCTGGACGACGCCGCGGCGATCGCCTCCGACGAGCTGCTGGCCCGCTACCGCGACGAGGTCGGCGAGCTCAACGCCGATGGCCGCTACAAGCATATCGATATCGCGCGCATCCACCCGGACGACGGCAATCCGGAGTGGCCGCAGATCGCCAAGGGCGCGCGGGAGAAATTCCTGAACGAGCACCGGCACGCCGAGGACGAGGTGCGGTTCTTCGCCGCCGGACGCGGCTGCTTCTACCTGCACCTGGGCGAGGAGGTGCTGGCCACCGTGTGCGAGGCGGGCGATCTGCTCTCGGTGCCCGCGGGCACGCTGCACTGGTTCGATATGGGTACCAGGCCCGATTTCATCGCCATCCGGTTCTTCGAGGAGGAGGACGGCTGGATCGGTGATTTCAGCGGGGACCGGATCAGCGAAAGCTTCCCCACCCTCGACGAATTGCTGATCGCCCCGTGACCGCCGCGGTCGTCGTCGATATCGAGGGCACCACCAGCCCGACCAGTTCGGTGCGGGAGGACCTGTACGGCTATACCCGGCAGCGACTTCCGCGCTGGCTGGCCGAAAACCGCAGGGGCGCGGCGGTTTCCGTGGTCGAGGGCACGCGCGAGCTGGCCGGGCGGCCCGCGGCGGACGAGGCCGAGGTGGCCGAGATCCTGCGCGGCTGGCTGGATTCCGATGTGAAGGCCGAACCGTTGAAGGCCGCACAGGGCATCATCTGCGCCGAGGGCTTCCGCAACGGTGCGCTGCACGGCGAATTCTTCCCCGACGCACCGCCCGCGCTGCGCGCCTGGCATGCCGCGGGCCTGCGACTGTACGTGTACTCGTCGGGATCCGAACGCAACCAGCGCGATTGGTTCGGCTTCGCCCGCGGCGGTGAACTCGCCTCACTCATCAGCGGCTACTTCGACCTGTCGACGGCGGGCCCGAAACGCGAGCCCGCCTCGTACGAGAAGATCGCGGGCGCCATCGGCACCGCACCCGCGGACATCCTGTTCCTCTCCGATCACCCGGACGAACTCGACGCCGCCACCACCGCGGGCTGGTCCGCCATCGGCGTCCACCGCCCGGGCGAACCGAATCCCCCACGCCCACCGCACCGTTGGATCGCCTCGTTCGCCGAAATCGATCTGCCCGGAACCTAACTCAACTCGGAAACCGTCCGCTCGATCCGCCGCGCCCTGGTCTCCGGTCGCTTGGCGGAATCGATCGAGTCGACCGCTTCCCGCTGTTTACTGAAGGACAGTTCGTCGAAGACCTTCCGCAGCCCCGCCGCCGTCAACGCGGCGGCCAGATCCTCCGGCACCTCCACGGTCCGCGCCGCCTGGTCCCGCACCACCGTAACCGTCACGGTATCCCCGGATGCCTTCCCGAGCTCGGCCCGAATCGCCTTCAACACTCCTAGGCACGGCCCCGCCCCCATCGACACGATCGATCCCCTGTACTCGATCCCATCGAATGTCGCGATTACCGGGATCCGGCCACCGCCGCCGAGCCCGGCGACGACCTCGGCGGGCACCGCGATGAACGCCCCGCCACCGGGGGCGTCCTCGATTACACCGTCGAATCGGAGCATGACCGAACGATACGCCGACCGGCACCGGACCTGCGGAAATCGCTAACCCGCCGCGCAAACCGGCGCGGGGGCGTCCTCGAACAGGGGTTTTCCGATCGGGGGCGCGTAGACGACGTCCAGGATGAGTGGGTCGGGGCCGAGGTTGCGGCCGATGTGGACGTTCCAGGCGCCCTCGGGTTCGTAGATGAAGTCGCCCGGGCGGTAGACGACCGGTACGCAGTCGGGGCCGGGGTGGGTCAGCGTGCCGGCGCGCACGAAGCCGAATACCGGACCGTAGTGGTAGTGCCAGCCGGTGGAACCGCCGGGCCCGATGGTGATCTCCCGGACGACGTAGTCGGTGCCCGCGACGAAAGGCAGTATGTTCGCCGGGATTTCGGCCTGGCCGAGGGTGACCGGATTGACATCGACGCCGGGTGTCGCACCGGCCTGTGCCATCCAGACCAGCGTGCTGCAGGCCGCGACCGCCGCCGCGCGCGGTAAGAGTTTCATCGCCGCAGGGTAACCGTGATCACAACGCGACGAAACCGCTGTTCCGTCCAGCGGACCCGCGGGTGCCGGTGATTCTGGGGTCGGCCGGGCCGGTCTGATCTAATTGAACAACCGTCCGGTTTCTTTGATTCGGGGCGGTTTGTTCACGGGAAGGATTTGGATATGAGGAAGTCTGTCGCCATCGTGCTCGGCGGCGCGGCCGTCACACTGGCCGCCGCGCTCGGCTCGGGTACCGCCGCCGCGGATCCCGTCACCGACGCGGTGGGCCCGGCGCTCAACATCGCCCCGGCCCAGACCCCGGAGCTCGACAAGCGCCGCACCGACTTCACCGGCGTCGGCGCGCTGATCGGCGCAGGCACCGGATCCGCGATGGCGGGCCCGGTCGGCGCCGCCGTCGGCGCCGCGGGCGGTGCGGCCGCCGGCTACGGCGTCGCGCTGGGCACCGAACAGCCGCGCTGAGGTAGCGCGTCCTGAGTAGCCGCGGCCACAAATGGCCGCGGCTACTTCTTTTTCGGCGGCAGGGTCCTGGCGTAGTCGACACCGCGATCGACCCACTCGCGCAGCGCCTCCTCGGTGCCGACCGCCTCGGCGTCGACGCGCAACCAGCCGTTCATCGTGCGGCCGCCCATGACCGCCGTCTCGACATGAACGCGGGCGGTGAGCTCGTCGCTCTCCTCGGGATCGACCCGGACCAGCAAGCCGCCCTCGCGGTTGGCTGCCACCGCCATATTGCCGCCGACCAGGAAGGACAGCCCACCGAACATCTTCTTCTCGGTCAGATCGGGTTCGGGCTCGATGAGCTCCCTGATCCGATCGGCCAGCTCTGTGTCGTATGCCACGTCCGCATTGTCCACCCGGGTACCGACATGCTCACACCCCGAGTGCGGCGGCGAACATCGGCCACGACTGGTGCACGTCGTCCTGCCAGTAGGACCAGGCGTGCGTGCCCGCCGGGCGCAGATTCACCGCCGCCGGGATGCCGAGCGCGGCGAGCTGGTCGAGCAGCGGACGGGTGCAGGCGGCCACCACCGTCTCCATCGCCCCGCCGACCATCACCCGGTCCAGCAGCCGCCCCGGATTGCCATCGATACCGGGATCGGTGAGCGTCTCGTGCGGGCCCGGCGCACCGTTCCCGGCCGAAATATAAAGGGCCACACCGCGTAACCGATCGGCATGCAGGGTCGGATCATGTTCGGCCCACGCCGGATTGGTCGGATCGCCCCACATATTCCCCGCATCGGCGCCGAAGGTGGCCAGCTGCGTGTACACCAGGGCGCGCGCCAGCGGATCGGTGGTGCGCGCGCAGCCGCTGTACGCCCCGACAGCTCGGTAGAGTCCGGGCGCCCCGATCGCCAGATCGAGTGCGGAGGTGGCCGACATCGACAGTCCCGCAACGGCATTGCGTCCGGTCATCTGGAAACGGGCATCCAGCAGCGGCGGCAGCTCCCGGCTGAGGAAGGTGGCCCACCGGTTGCGGCCGAGCACCGGATCGTCGCGCAGCCAATCGGTGTAGAAACTGGCCCGCCCGCCCATCGGCACGATCACGTTGACCGGTTTGTCGGCGAAGAAGTTCACGACATCGGTGCGGGTGGTCCACGGACCGCCGTCCTCGCCGCCGTCCACCGCGTTCAACAGGTACAGCGCGGGCGCCGACCCGTCGGGATGCGAAACCCACAGCGTGATCGGACGATTCATCGCGGCCGAATACACCACCACCTCGAATTGTCTGCCGCCCAACGGCCGTACGTCGAGTATGCGTGAATCCCCTTGATCGGCCGAGGCTCCGGTGACCGGAAGACAAACCAGGCAGACGATCAGGACCAAGCAGCGCAGCAGCCTGCGTATTCTCACGATTCCCTCCGGGTGGTCATCGGGCGTGTTCTCCTGGCGCGTGTACCCGCAAATCGGTGATCGCATCGGCCGCCGGTCCGTCGACCCGCATTCGTTCGGCGATGGTGCGACGCAGGTTACGCGGCAGCTCGGGCGCGATACTGGACAGGTACGCGTACAGCCATTCGCTGCGGCCGACGAGGAACGGGAAGTCGGTGTTCATCATCTTCCGGATCACCAGCATCGGCACCGGCGCGTCCAAGGGGTGAAAGTCCTTGTTCCACAGGCCGGGAACGGCACAGCCCGGATAGAACTGGCCGAGCATCAGCCCTTGTTCGACGACGCCGGACTTGCGCGCGGCATGCACCGAATCGACGAGGTGCAGCCGGGTGAGGCCGGGAAACAGCGTGAGCGAGCAGAGCCGCGGATCCGGATCGGCCGCGCGCATGGCGCGGTAGATCTCGATGGCGTCGTCCACCGCATCGGTCATCCGAGGCACCGTCAGCTCATCCCCGCCCGGCACCACGGCGGCCCACAGCGTATGCCGCTTGATCGATTGGCGCACAAAGGGACACACCGGACCGTCCCGGCCGAGGTCGGGGTGCGGGCGGGTCAGATAGCCGTCGATCCACGCGGTGAGTCCGGCGACCTCCGGATGCCCGTGATCCCATATATCGCGCCATTCGAGCCCGGTGCGGGTGCCGACGCTCGGAAACATGTTGCGAGAGTTCACCATCCGCTCCTCACCGGCGCGGCCGAACGCGCGAGGTGCGCGGCCAGGATCGGTCCGATGACGGCGACCACGTCGGAGTTGGTGAGCTGTGCATGGGTCGCGTCCACGCGGTGCTCGATCAGTTCGCCGGTGACATACGGCCGCCAGATCCTGACATCGAGCAGTTCGGTCATGCCGCGCGTCGCGCAGAAGTAGAGCAGATCGCCGTCGAAGACGCCGGGCCGGTAACCGTGGGAGAGGCCGACACCGTCGACGTAGCCGCGGTGCAGCCGCGCCAGCTGATCCGCGGTCAGGCCGGTGCCGAAAGACGCTCCGGCGGCGGCTAATTCGGCCGCCGCCTCGGCGGCGGTGAGATCGGGCAGCGCATCGGCGTCGACGGGCTCGTCACCGAGCAGATGGGTGAGCAGATCGCGCATGCGCGGTGCGGGCGGCGGTTCCGCGCCATCGGGGATCACGACGCTGTCCAGCATCGCCAGCAGCGCGACCGCCGCGCCCATGGCACGCAGTCGGACCGCGACGGCGTGTGCGATCTGTCCGCCCAGCGACCAGCCGAGCAGGTGGTACGGCCCGTCGGGTTGCACCCGAATCATTTCCCGCACATAGGCATCCGCGAGATCGTCGATGGTGGTGACGGCGGGCACCGGACCGGTCAGCGCGGGCGCCTGCAGGCCGTACACGGGCCGGTCGGTGATGTACCTGGCCAGCCCGGCGTAACACCAGGCGAGCGGGACGGCGGAGTGCACGCAGAACAGCGGCGGCTGAAATCCACTGCGCCGCAGGGGCAGAAGTATGCCGAGCGCGTCGTCGGCGGCATCCACGCCGTCGTAGGTGGCGATCCGGTCGGCGAGCGCCCGCACGGTCGGCGCGGTGTAGATCCAGCGCACGGTGACCGGGACGCCGGACGCCGCGGCCAACTCCGCCGAAACCGCGACGCCGAGCAGCGAATTGCCACCGAGCTCGAAGAAGTCGTCGTCGAGGCCCGCCCGCTGCTCGGTCGCCCGCGCGAAATGATCGGCCACCAGCCGCTCCAGCGCCGATCCGGGCTCCCGGTAGACGCGGGCCCGCACCACGGGTGCGGGCAAGGCGGCGCGGTCGAGTTTTCCGTTGGGCGACAACGGCAATCGATCCAGCTCGACCAGCGCGGCGGGCACCGATGCCGCGGGCAGCACATCCCGCACCCGGCGCAGCGTTTCCGCCGGTTCGAACGAAAACCCCTCGGCTGCGACGACATAGCCGATGAGTCTGGCCTCGGGACGACCCGCGTCGGCGACCGTGACCGCCGCCGCCGCGATCTCCGGACCTGCCGTCAACGCCGCCTCCACCTCGGCGAGTTCGATCCGCCGCCCGCGCACCGCGACCTGCGCGTCGGCGCGGCCGAGGAAGTCGAATTCGCCGTCGGCGCGGGTGGCCACGAGATCGCCGGTGCGGTAAAGGCGTTCGCCGGTGCCCGCCGGATCGGCGACGAATCGGACCGCGGTGAGCGCCGGGGCGCGATGGTAGCCCCGCGCGACACCGGGCCCACCGATATAGAGCTCACCGCGGCCACCGAGCGGCGTCGGCCGCAGGCGCGGGTCGAGCAGCATGGTGCGCACGCCGGGCAGGGCCGGGCCGATGGTCACCGGGCCGTCCGGCGTCATCGCGCCGGTTTGCGTTGCCATGATGGTGGTTTCGGTCGGACCGTAGCCATTGCACAGCCGCACGTGCGGGGCCCACCGCCGGACCAGCTCGGCGGGGCAGGCCTCGCCGCCGACCACGACGAGTTCCAACCCCGGCACCTCGTCCGGGGCGAGCGTCGCGAGCACGGCGGGTGTGGTGAGGAAGTGGGTGATCGCGTAATCCCGGATCAGCCCGGACAATTCGCTGCCGGCGACAATCCTCGGCGGTTCCACCACCAACCGCGCACCGGCCGCGAACGCACCGAGCAATTCGAGCAGGTGCGCATCGAACGACGGCGAATGGGCATGTAGCACAACCGAATCCGGATGCAACCGATAGTGCTCGACCAGATGATCGGTGAGTGCGCCGAGCCCGCGGTGGGTCACCGTGACACCCTTGGGTTTCCCGGTGGTTCCCGAGGTGTAGATCAGGTACGCCGGATGGTCGGCGCGCAATGGGCGCAGGCGATCCCCGTCCTCGATCGGATCCCCGGAGCGATCGGGCGCGGGCCGGTCGATGGTCAACCATGCGACGCCCGAGCCGTTCGCACCACCATCCACTGTGACGGCACAGGCGACCTCGATCGGACGCAGACGCGACGACCCGTAGGGCAACTCGCCCAGTAATCCGGCGGATGTGATCCCGAGGCGGGCACCGGAATCGGTGAACACCGCGCCGAAACGCAGCGGCGGATCGGCCGGATCGATGGGTACGAAGCACGCGCCCGTCTTCGCCACCGACCACAGCGCGAGCACCGATTCCAGCGAACGCGGCACCGCGACGACGACGCACTCCCCCGGCCCGGCCCCGTGCGCGATGAGTTCCCGTGCCCACCGCGACGAGGCCCGGTCCAGTTCCCGATAGGTCATGGTGCGCGAACCATCCTGGATCGCAACGGCATTCGGCATCATGCCCGCGCGCAAAAGATCGGGCAGCAGACGGAAACTGCCGATGTGGTGCGGAGCAAGCGGATACGCGACCGGCTCATCCAATGCCCTTACCGGACAATCCGATTCGGCCGCCAGGAACCGGCCGAAGAAGTCCAGGAAGAGCCGATGCTGCCAGGCAAGGGTATCGCGGTGGTAGCGCGCCGGATTGGCCTGGAAGTCGATTCGGGCCAGCCGCTCGTCCGGGCCGAGCTGATACCCGTTGACCAGCAGATCCTCCACCGGTCCGAGCGAAAGCAGGTGCACCGCACCGTGTACCGGGCCGAGCCGCAGCGGTTCGACGAAGCCGAGCACGTTCACCACCGGCCCGAATCCGCCGCGCACCGGCTGTAGTTCACCGCGGTCGCGCTGAATGTCCTCGTACCGGTAGCGCTGATGGCGCAGCGCGCCGATGACCCGCAACCGGACCTGAGCGAGCGCCGCGCCGACCGTGCCGGTCCCGACGCCGGAAAGCCGCAGCGGCACCACATTCGAGATCGATCCGGCCGAGCGCCGCAGTGCCGCGGTCGGCCGAGCGGTGACCGGGAGGCTGAGCACGATGTCGTCGGCGCCGGTCATCCTGGCCAGGAAGCAGGCGAAGGCGGCGACCGTGAGTTCGGGGAAGGTGGCGTTATGCCTGGCCTTGGCGGCGACAAGGCGCTGCGCGGCGGTCTCGTCCAGCACCCCGCTCACCTGCAGCGGATGCGGTTGCGGCGCCGCGGGTTGGCCGGCCAGACTCACCGGATCACCAAGTCCGGCAACCTGTTCCAGCCAGTAGGCGCGGTCCGCGGCGGACCGTGCCGAACCCTGGTAGGCCTGTTCGTAGTCGAGTAGTTCCGGCACCGACAGGGCACCGCATTTCGGCTCGGGCAGCCCGCCCGCGGCCCGGTACAGCTCGCCGATCCGCCGCAGCACCGCCGCCGCGCCGACACCGTCGAGCACGATGTGGTGGCTGCGCAGATACAGCAGATGATGGTCGGGCCCGATCCGGTACACCGTCGCGACGGTGAGCGCGTCGGCCAGCGGATCGAGCGGCGCGCCGTAGTCGTCGGCCATATAGGCGAGCGCCGCGGCGATCGGATCCGGCCCGTCCGGCTCGACGAATCGGACCGGCAGTTCGGCGGCGGTGTCCACATACTGGCGCGGCTGTCCGTCCACCACCCGGAACCGCACATGCGGCGATTGCAGTTCGCGCGCCGCGCGCCGCGCACACCGCCTGGTCAGCTCGATATCGACGCGACCACGCATCTCCAGATACATGGCCACGGTCAGCGGCACCGTCGGAAACAGTTGCTGCGCAACCCACCACCGTAGCTGAGCCGTCGACAGTGGATGCAGCGTCACGCCGCCGTCGGCTGCCGTCAACACACCTCCCAGGCCTGCTGGATACCCCCGGCTAAAACTACGGCATCCCTGGCCTACCTGGCGTTATTCCGGAGTGCGCGTCGGGATCAACCGCCGAGACCGACGGGCCTGATCACCATCGTATTCACATCGACACCCTCTGGTTGGGCGATTGCCCAGGAGACCGCGTCGGCGATATTCTCCGGCCGCAGCGCCAACGGCGGCGCGCCCTGGGGCCGCTGGTCGAAGAACGGCGTGTCCACCGGGCCCGGCGCGATCAGCGTGACACCGATACCGTCACCGGTCACCAACTGCCTGGTGTTCTCGGCCAGCGCGGTCACCGCCCATTTGGTCACCGAATACATATTGCCCGGCGAATTCCGGAATCCCGCAACGCTTCCCAGCAATACGATCCGTCCGCGACTGTCCCGCAGCGCGGGTAGCGCGGCCTTGACCAGCAGCGCGGGCCCGAGCACATTCGTCAGCACCATCTCGCGCAGCCGGTCCGGGTCCGCGTCGGCGATGGTGTCGTGACTGGAGAATCCGGCGCTCGCGATCACGCAGTCGAGCCGCCCGAATCGGCGCACCGTCTCCTGCACCGCCGCGGCCATCGCCGGATAATCGGTGGCATCGCCGGTGATCGCCAATACTTCGTCGGGCGCGTCGAGCCCGGCGGTGAACCGGGCCAGCCGGTCCGCATCGCGTCCGACAACCGCCACCCGATGCCCGGCCGCCAGCAGCTTTCGAGTGGTCTGCGCACCGATGCCGCTCGACCCGCCGGTGATCAGCGCAACCCGATCCATTTCTCTCCTAATTATAGTTAGAACCCTAATATTGAACCCTAGTCCGGCGCGACGATCCCCGCCAGCGTTGCGCCCGAATCCGGGCGTGCGGCTCGCCGCTCCAACACCGCCATGACGATGGTCGGCAGGGTGGCCAGGACGGCGGCGGCGAGTACCCAGGCGAAGGTGACACCGAAGGCAGCGGCCTGATCGGCAGGTTGAATTCCTTTGTCGCGCAGGCTTTTATCGAGAATGATGACGAATACGGCGGTGCCGATCGAGCCGCCGAGCCGCTGCATGATGTTGAGTTGCGGTGTGGCATCGCTGATTTTCTCCGGACGCAGGGTACCCAGCGCGACCGTCATCGCGGGCATCACGGCCAATCCGATTCCGGCGCCGCGCACCACCATGGCGGCGGCGAGCACCCAGTAGGGCATATCGGCGGTGATCAGCATGAACGGTAGCGTGGCGATGATGCCGATTACGCTGCCCAGCACGCAGATTCGGCTACCGATCCGGTCGAAGACGCGGCTCGACACCGCCATCGCCACCGCGGCGCCGATGCCCTGCGGCGCGAGCATCATGCCGGTATGCGCGGCATCCTGATGACGGACGAGCTGAAAATACAAGGGCAGCAACACCATCGCACCGAAGGTGGCCGCGCCGAAAATAAAGGTGGCGATCGAGGCGGAGCTGAACAGCGCATCCCGATAGAGCCGGACATCGAGCACCGGATGCGCCACCCGCAGCGAGCGCAGCACGAATGCCGCGAGCGCGACTATTCCGACGGCCCCCGTAATAAGCACCCGCGGTGCCGAGATCCCCAGCGAACCGGCCTCGGCCAGTGCGTAAGTCAGGCAGGCCATGCCGAGCGAGGCCAGCGCCAGCCCGAAAACATCGAGCGGACCGGCCGATTCGGCGCGTTCGTCGGCGGGCAGCAACCGCAGGGCCAGTAGCAGCCCGACCAGGCCCAGCGGCACGTTGATCAGGAAGATCCACTGCCAGCCGACGTTCTCCAGCAGCAGACCGCCGATCGTCGGACCGACGACGGGGGTCAGCACCATCGGAATCCCAACGGCCGCCATAACTCTCGCCAATCCGCGTTGACCGGCGGCGGTCACCAGGATCATCTGGCCGGCGGGAACCATGACACCGCCGCCGATCCCCTGGAACACCCGGGCGGCGATCAGCTCGCCGACACCGCCGGACAACCCACAGGCGACCGAGGCGATGACGAACACCAAAAGGGAAACCAGATAGAGCCGTTTGGCGCCGATCCGCCGCACGGCCCAACCGGTGACCGGCAGGACCGCGGCCTGGGCGAGCAGGTAGACGGTGACCACCCATTGGATGGCGTCGAGCGAACTGTCCAGCGTGCCGGACAGCGACTTCAGCGCGACATTGACGACGGTGGCATCGAGGAAGGCGAGGATCGCGCCGATCAGCACGACCACGACGGCCTTGCGTGCCCGCGGTGTGAGCCCCGGCCGTTCGGAGGCGTCTTCGGAGAGGTTCGAGATTGTCACCTCGGAAGTGTCATCCCGTCGGAATATTGTGTCAACCCACGAGATGATTAAACCAACTCGCCGGTCAGTAGGTGCGGTATCATCGCCGCATGACGTCCGAATCCGGTACCAAGCAGGGACCGCGCCGCTCCCCCAACGCCGAGGAGCGCAAACGCGACGCCGAACGCTCCAGGCAGGCGCTGCTGAGCGCGGCGTTGGACGAGTTCTCCGAGAAGGGATTCGACCGCGCGCGCATTCAGGACATCGCGGACCGGGCCGGCCTGAACAAACAGCTCATCGGCTACTACTTCGGCGGAAAAGAGGGTCTGTACCGGGAGATTCAGCGTGGTTGGCGCGAGAGCGAGGCCGATTTCGCCGATCCGGCGCTACCGCTCGAAGAGGTGGTCGACCGATACCTGCGCGCCGGGCTCGCCGACCCGCGCGCGGCCCGGCTCACCGCATGGCGCGGCCTGACCGCCGCCGACGCCGAATCCGATCTCGCCGAGGAGGCCCGGTCCGACCTGGCGAACCTGCACAGGGCCAAGGAGCGCGGCGAGATCGCGGCGGAACTCGACCCGGCATTCATCCGAATAGTGCTGACGGCCATCGTGATGGCGCCCGCGGTACTGCCCGGCACCATCCTCGGAATGACCGGAATACGGCCGGGCACACCGGAATTCGAGGACTACTACCGCACCCAGTTGCGCGGGCTCATGCGCCGGATCGCCGACGGTTCGGTCGATTTTCGACCGGGCGGCGAGCCCGTGGAGTAGGACGGGATCAGCCCACGGCCCACCATGCGGCACTATTGGCGGCGAGTTCTGCTGTGCCGCCGTGAATTTCGAGTTCCTCGGCGCTGGAGAGCAGGAGTTCGCCTGGCACCGGCACGGTCACCGGCTCGTCGGTGAAGTTCACCGTGCAGCGAAAGGACGGTCCACGGTCGAAGGCCAGCACGCCGTCCGGCCCGGGCCGCCAAGTAAAATCACTGTGGGACAACAACTCTCGACGTAGCGCAAGGGCACTGCGGTACAGCTCCAGCATGGAACCCGGCGTGCCGGATTGCGCCTCGGCGGTGCACGCGACCCAGTGATCCGGCTGCGGCAGCCAGGGCGCGGCGCCCTGCGGGCCGAACCCGAACGGCGGTTCGGCGCCCGACCACGGGATCGGCACTCGGCAGCCGTCCCGGCCCCGCTCGGTGCGGCCGGATCGCTCCCAGATCGGGTCGGCCAGCACCTCCTCGGGCAGATCGGTCACCTCGGCGAGTCCGAGTTCCTCACCCTGGTAGAGGTATGCCGATCCGGGTAGGGCCAAGGTGAGCAATGCTGCGGCGCGCGCCCGGCGAGTGCCCAATTCGCCTCCGCCGTACCGGGTTACATGCCGGACGACATCGTGATTGGACAGCACCCAGGTACTCGTCGCACCCGCACCGGATACCGCATCGATCGAGGCGTCGATCACCGAACGAAATTCCGCCGCATCCCATTCGGTGTGCAAATAGTGAAAGTTGAAGGCCTGGTGTAGTTCGTCCGGGCGCAGATAGTTCGCCGACCGCGCGGCATTCGGTGCGAACAGTTCGGCGGTCGCGATCCGTTCCCCCGGATAGGAATCCAGGATCTTGCGCCACCGCCGATGAATCTCGTGCACACCGTCTTGATCCAGGTAGGGCAGCTCCGCGACGCCCATCAACCGCCACTGCCCGCCGTGCCCGACATCGGGCAGCCCGGCCGCCTTCACCATCGCGTGCGCGACATCGATGCGGAATCCGTCGACGCCGCGGTCCAGCCAGAACCGCAGGATCTCGTCGAATTCGGTGAGTACATCGGCGTTGTCCCAGTTGAGATCCGGCTGCCCCGAGTCGAAAAGGTGCAGATACCACTGGCCGTCGGGCACCCTGGTCCAGGCCGGGCCGCCGAAGCAGGATTCCCAGTCGTTGGGCGGCAGTTCGCCGCGCCCGTCGCGGAACACATAGCGTTCGCGCGCGAGCGAACCGGGCCCGGCGGCCAGCGCCTCGACGAACCAAATATGCTGCGCCGAGGTGTGATTGGGCACCAGGTCGATCAGGACCCGCAGCCCGAGCAGATGCGCGTCGGCGATCAGCGCGGAGAGGTCGTCCAGCCCGCCGAAGAGCGGATCGACGGCGCGATGGTCGGCGACGTCGTAGCCGCCGTCGGCCATCGGCGAAACGTAGAACGGTGTGAGCCATACCGCGTCGACACCGAGGGCGGCCAAATACGGCAGCCGGGTGCGGATTCCACTGAGGTCGCCGATGCCGTCACCGTCGCCGTCGGCGAAGCTGCGCACATAGATCTGGTAGATCGTCGCGTGCCGCCACCAGCGCAACCCCGGACCCGAGTTCTCGATCATGAATGTCCCTCTGGGATAAAGCCGTAGTTTGTTCAGTTACTGCACAAAGTAAGATACGGATATGCCCCGCACCGCACAAGAACCGGCGAAGAACGGCATCGGCGAGCTGCTCCTCGCGCTACACACGTTGGGCGGCAGCGCAACTCGGGCCGAGCTGACCGAACGGCTCGGTTGCGGCCGCAGCGTGACGGGTTATCTGCTGCGTGAATTGGATCAGCTCGGCATGATCGGCGTCGATCGCGAACACCAACGGTCCGAGGGCGGGCGTCCCTCCCACCGGATCCGGATCGCCGACACCGGACCGGTGGTGCTCGCGATACAGCTGCACGCCGCCACGATCAGCGCGGCCAGGGTCGCGCTCGGCGGCCGGATCCTCGAACGCGTCGACCGAGACCTGCCGAGCCGCGACGTCGCCGATGTGGTGCGCGAATTATGCTGTCTGGTAGGCGAATTGGTACCGGATGAGCGGCCGCTGCTGGGTCTCGGCATCGCCGTGCCCGGCCCGGTCCGGCTGCCGGACGGGCAGGTTCGGGCCGCGACGCACCTCGGCTGGCCGCGCTCGGTGCCGCTGGCGCGGCTGGTGCGCGCCGAATTACCGCCGCATCTCACGGATCTGCCGATCGAGGTCGGCAACGACGCGAACCTCGCCGCCTGGGCCGAACACCGCCACGGCGCCGGACGGGCCGCCGCCCAACTGCTGTACCTGACGACCACCCGGGTCGGCCTCGGTGGCGCGCTGGTGAGCGGGGGCCAATTATTCAGCGGCGCACACGGATACGCGATCGAACCGGGGCACATCACCGTCGATCCGGCCGGTGCGCGCTGCCGCTGCGGATCCACCGGCTGCCTCGAGGTCGAGGCAGACCAGCGCGCCCTCCTGCGCGCCGCCGGGGCACCGGATCTCCCGGACGGCGAAATCCCCGGCGCCGCAGCGGAAGTGGTCGCCGCCGCCCGCGCCGGTGACGCACGCGCCCGCACCGCCGTTCAACGACTCAACACCCACCTCGGCAGCGGACTGGCCAGCTTGGCCAACATCATCGACACCGACCGCATAGTGCTCGGCGGAACCCTCGCCGCACTCTACGAACTGGACCCGGCCACCGTCCGCGACCAACTCGCCGCCCGCGCCTTCCTCGTCGACATCGACGAAATCACCATCGCCACCGAACAATTGCCCGACAGCGCCCTCCTCGGCGCCGCCGAACTCGCCTGGCACCCCCTACTCACCGACCCCAGACGCACCCTCAGCACCGCCCACCACCCCCAACAGGCTTGATTCGCCCCAGTGGAATCCAGAACTGGTCAGCGGTTGGGAACTGGCACCAGGTCTCGGGTGGCGGTGTGGTAGCGGGTGGCGATGAGGCGGATTACGGCGGGGTGTACGCCGATGGGGTCGGCGACGCCGTCGGCGCCGGCGTCGTGCAGGCGTTGCTGGAATAGGCCGTGGGACAACAGGTATGAGGCGATGAAGACTCGGTTGTGGCCTGAATTGCGCAGTCCGGCTACGACATCCGGTACGTGCGGGGCGCCGGTGGCGATGTAGCCGACGGTGACGGGGGTGCGCAGGCGGTCGGCGAGCAGGTCCGCCGCGCTGCGAACGTCTTGGCGGGCACGGCGATCCGAGGAACCGGCGGCGGCGAACACCACCGCGTCGCCCGGCCGCCAGCCCTCGGCGTGCAGCCGCATGGCCATGACGCGGGCCAGTGCCGGATCGGGTCCGATGGCCGGGGTGACCGCGACCATCGGGTGACCGCTGTCCGCGACCTCGCGCGGCACATCCTGGTAGACGTGGTACCCGGATGCGAGGAACGCCGGAACCACTACGGCGGGAACGGATTTCCGATCCAGATCGCGCAGCACCTCCGACGGCGACGGCCCGAGCACGTCGACGAACGCGGTGCGCACCCACGGACCGCGAAACTCGGTGCCGGGCCCCGAAATCCCGGCACCGAGCTCCCGCGAAACCGCCTCGGCGAGCGTGCCGATGAGCTCGACCCCCTTGGTGCTCCTGGTGCCGTGCGCGACGAGTACCAGCGCGCTCACCACGTCCCCACCGCCTGTACGTAGCGCGGTGCGCGCACCGGGGTGCCGACGCCGGGCCCGGACGGCTGTGGGCTCTCGCACTCCTCCGCGGCCTCGATGGCCAGCCGATAGCCCCGTTTCACCACTGTCTGAATCGCTTTCGGGGTGCCGAGCCCGCTGCGCAGCCTGGCGATCGCCGTCTCGACGGCATGGGTGTCGTCACCGCCGCCGGGCAGCGCGGCCAGCAGCTGTTCGCGGGAGACCACCCGGCCCGGCTGCCGCACCAGCGCGCGCATCAGCGCCATCGGCGCCGGCGCGAGCTGACGCACCGCACCGTCGACGACGACGCACGCACCGCGCACGCTGATGACGTGCCCGCCCGCCTGGATCCGGTTGGCCCGCCTCGGCAGTTCCTCGGCCACATGCCTGGCCAGTGCCCCGAGCCTGGCCCGGGCCGGCTGCGAGGTCGCGACGCCCAGTTCCTCCAGCGGCGCGGCGGTGATCGGCCCGACACAGGCCGCGAGCACCCGCCCGCGAAACGCGTGCAGCAGCCCATCCAGCAGCCCGGTTTCCTTGGCGCGCATCAGCATCGATGCCACGGCGGGCGCACTCGTGAAGGTGACGCAGTCGAGGCCGCCGGTGACGACCGCCTCGATGAGATGGTCCATCGGCCCCGAATCCACCGGTGGCGTCCAGCGATACACCGGCACCGGCACGACATCCGCTCCGGCGCAGCGCAATACCTCGCAGAAGTCCGGCACCGGCTCCCATTCCGTTGTGGCGCCGTGCAATTGGACCGCGATCCGCACACCCTCGACCCCCGCGGCGAGCAGGTGATCCAGCACCTCCGCCGACGATTCCGAGGCGGGCGACCATTCCTCGCGCAGGTCGGCGGCGCGGATCGCACCGGTCGCCTTGGGCCCGCGCGCCAGCAACCGTCCGGCGGCGAGGGTGTCGTGCAGCTGTTCGGCCAGCCCCCAGCCCTCGGCGGCCTCCATCCAGCCGCGGAAGCCGATGCCGGTGGTGGCGACGGTGATCTGCGGCGGGGCTTCGATGAGCCGCCTGGTCACCCGCTCCAGCTCGGTGTCGTCGGCCAGCGGGATTATTCGAATAGCCGGGGCCGCAACGACATTCGCCCCGCGCCTGGTGAGCAGCGTGGCGAACTCATCGGCCCGGCGGGCGGCGGTGACGCCGACGGTGAATCCGGCGAGACAGGGACCGATCCCCGTCGGCTCGCCGCGCGATCCGGTGTCCATGGATCATCCGTCCGCGGGCAGGGAGGCGGCGACCGGCTCGTTCGACAGCGCGACGATGCCGTCGACCACCCGCACGGCGTATACGGGCAGCGCGGCGTCGGGATCGTCCAGGCAATGCCCGTCCACCAGCGAGTACGCCTGCTTGAGCAGCGGCGAGGCGACCACCGGCACACCGCCCCGGTCCCCGACGATGCCGCGCGACATCACCGCGGCCCGCCCGATCGGGTCGATATTGCCGACCGCGTAGAGCATGCCGTCGGGCAGCAGGAATAGTGCGGCTTGCTGGCCACCTTTCAGCAACACGGCGACGCCGCGGCCAGGGATCAGGTAGTCGAGCCGGCAAGCCTGCGTCCATCCGGTGATGGTTGCCGTCATGGTGCCGGGAATATCGATCACGGTCATCGGTGTCTACCTCCAAACGCCATACTCATTGGTACCGGCGTCCTGTTTCTGCACGGTTAAGTTGTCATTTCCCCTGCGTAGCGACAGGGACCGGGGGCATCCCCAGCAGCACGGGCACCTTGCGCTCGCCGCTGTCGTCGAAGGCGATGGTCGGATCGGCCGCATCGGGTGCGTTGACGAAGGACACGAACCGGGACAGCTTCTCCTCGTCGTCGAGCACCGCCGCCCATTCATCCCGGTAGCCGGCGACATGCTGGGCCATGGCCGCCTCCAGGTCGTCGGCGATGCCGAGGCTGTCCTCGCAGATCACCTGCTTCAGATAGTCGAGCCCGCCCTCCAGCGCCTCCTGCCACGGCGCGGTGCGCTGCAGCCGGTCGGCGGTGCGGATGTAGAACATCAGGTAGCGGTCGATGTATTTGATCAGCGTCTCGTCGTCGAGGTCGCCCGCCAGCAGCACCGCGTGCTTGGGCGTGAGCCCGCCGTTGCCGCCGACGTACAGGTTCCAGCCGTGTTCGGTGGCGATCACCCCGACGTCCTTGCCGCGCGCTTCGGCGCATTCGCGCGCGCAACCGGAGACGGCCAACTTCAGCTTGTGCGGCGAACGCAGTCCGCGGTAACGCTTTTCGAGCAGCACGGCCATGCCGACCGAATCCTGCTGACCGTAGCGGCACCAGGTGGAGCCGACGCAGCTCTTCACCGTCCGCAGCGACTTGCCGTACGCGTGACCGGATTCCATACCCGCGTCGACCAGCCTGCGCCAGATCAGCGGCAGCTGCTCGACCCGCGCGCCGAACAGGTCGATCCGCTGCCCGCCGGTGACCTTGACATAGAGCCCGAATTCCTTTGCCACCTCACCGATCACGATGAGCTGCTCGGGGGTGACCTCACCGCCGGGCATCCGCGGCACCACCGAATAGGTCCCGTTCTTCTGCAGGTTGGCCAGGAAGTGGTCGTTGGTGTCCTGCAGCGCGGCCTGTTCGCCGTCGAGGATGTGATCGCTGGAGGTGGACGCCAGGATCGATGCCACCGTCGGCTTGCAGATATCGCAGCCGGTTCCGGTGCCGTACTTGGCGATCAGGCCGGAGAAGGTGCGGATACCGGTGACCTGGACGATCTGGAACAGCTCGGCCCGCGACTGGGTGAAGTGCTCGCACAGCGACTTGGACAGCTCGACGCCGGACTGTTCCAACAGCTTCTTGAGCATGGGAACGCAACCGCCACAAGATGTTCCGGCCGAGGTGCAGCCCTTGATGGCCGGGATATCGCAGGCGCCGTCCGAAATCGCCCCGCAGATGGCGCCTTTCGACACGTTGTTGCAGGAGCAGATCTGCGCGTCGTCCGGTAGCGCGTCCGCGCCGAGTTCCGCGCCCGCGGGCGAGATCAGCGCGGCCGGTTCCGCGGGCAGCGGGCGGCCGACCAGCGGACGCAGCGCCGAGTAGGCGGTGGCATCGCCGACGAGTATGCCGCCCAACAGGATTCGCGCGTCATCGGAGACGACGAGCTTGGCGTAGGTGCCCTTGGCCGCATCGTGCAGCACCACCGATAGCGCGCCTTCGGTGACGCCGTGCGCGTCACCGAAGCTGGCCACGTCGACGCCGAGCAGCTTCAGCTTGGTCGACATGTCGGCGCCCGGGAATTCGCCCGCACCGCCGAGCAATCGGTCCGCGACGATCTCCGCCGTCGTGTAGCCGGGCGCGACCAGGCCGTAGCAGACGCCCTCCACCGCCGCGCATTCACCGACGGCCCAGATATTCGGGTCGGAGGTCTGCAAGCCGAGATCGGTGCTGACGCCGCCGCGCGGCCCGAGCTCCAATTCACAGTCGCGGGCCAGCTGATCGCGCGGGCGAACGCCGGCGGAGAACACCACCAGCGACGCATCGATGACCGACTCGTCGGAGAGCGTAACCTTGAGCCGCCCTTGGCCTTCCGACTCGATCGACGAGGTGCCGACCCCGGTGTGCACGTGCAGGCCCAGATCGGTGACGAGCCGTTCGAGGATCGCACCGCCGCCCTCGTCCACCTGTGCGGGCATCAGCCGGTCGTTGTACTCGACGACGTGCGGGACCAGCCCGAGCAGCCGCAGCGCGTTCGCCGCCTCCAGCCCGAGCAGTCCGCCGCCGACGACGACGCCGACCGCACCGGGTCCGGCCGCCTCCGCCGCCGCCCGTATGCCGTCGAGGTCCTCCAGCGTCCGGTAGACGAAGCATTGCGCCAGATCGTGGCCCGGCACCGGCGGCACGAATGGATACGACCCGGTGGCCAGCACCAGCGCGTCGTAGGCGATGGTGTCACCGGCCGAGGTGGTCACCTTGCGGGCCGCCCGGTCGATGGTTTCGGCGCGCTGACCGAGCCGCAGCTCGACCAGCGCGTCACCGGTGTACTCGTTGCCGGGCAGCGCCAGCGCGGCGGCGTCCCAGCTGCCGACGTAGGAGGACAGGCCGACCCGATCGTAGGCGGGCAGCGCCTCTTCGCTCAGCACGACCACCTGCCAGCGGCCGTCCTCGTCCCGCGAGCGCAGTGCCTCGACGAAACGGTGCCCGACCATGCCGTGCCCGACGACGACCACGGTCTTGCGCTGCGATGAGTTCATCGGTAAGTCCTCCAGTGGTTCGAAAGGTCAGACGCGGGCCGAAGCGGTTTCGGCGGAAGCGGTTTCGCGCACCTCGGCGACCTTGCCGGTGGGCCGCCGCAGGAACACCGCCCAGGTGAGCACGGCGCACGCCGCGTAGAAGACCAGGAACACCCAGAACGCGTTGGTGGCGGATTTGGTCGAGGCGTAGGAGGCGCGCAGCACCATATTGATCAGCACGCCGCCGAAAGCGCCTACGGCTCCGGCGAATCCGATCAGCGCGCCGGACATGTTGCGCGACCAGGCGGCCTTTTCGGCGGTATCGCCTTGCACGCTCTTGGATTTGGCCTCGAAGATCGAGGGGATCATCTTGTAGGTCGAGCCGTTGCCGATGCCGGACAGGATGAACAGCAGGATGAAACCGATTACGTAGAACCACAATTCGGCGTGCGTCGGGGCGCGGTGGCCGTTCTTCAGCCCGGTGACGACCAGGATCGCGGTCGAGGCGACCATGGCGACGAAGGTGTACAGCGTGATCTTGCCGCCACCGAATCGGTCGGCCAGCTTGCCGCCGACGGGGCGCAGCAGCGAACCGAGCAGCGGGCCGATGAACGCGATCTGCGCGGCGTGCAGCGAGGCCTTGCCCGCCACCGCGGCCAGCGCGGCGGCCTTCGCCGGACCGGACAGCGCCTGCGCCGCCTGGGTCAGCTCCGCGGTGAAGTTGATATTGAGCACCTGACCGAAGGCGAAGCTGTAGCCGATGAACGAGCCGAAGGTGCCGATGTAGAGCACGCTCATCACCCAGGATTCGCGGTACTTCAGCATCCGGCCCATCGCGGACAGGTCGGCCTTCTGGTTGCGCACGTTGTCCATGTAGAGGTACGCGCCGAGGGCCGCGATCACGATCAGCGCGAGGTAGATCGCGCACAGCACGCTGGCCTGCTTGCCGTCGCCGGTGTACTTCTGCCCGAGCGCGGCGATGATGGCCAGACCGATCAGCTGGATGACCGGCACACCGAGGTTGCCGCCGCCCGCGTTCAGGCCGAGCGCCCACCCCTTGAGCCGCTGGGGATAGAAGACGTTGATGTTGGTCATCGAGGAGGCGAAGTTGCCGCCGCCGACGCCGGCGAAGGCGGCCACCACCATGTACGTGGTGTACGACGCGGGATGCGCCATGTAGTACATGGTCAGCGCGGTCGGCACCAGCAGGGCGACGGCGCTGAAGGTGGTCCAGTTGCGTCCGCCGAATTTCGCCGTCGCGACGGTGTAGGGGATGCGCAGGATCGAGCCGATCAGCGTCGGCATGGCGACCAGGTAGAACTTGCCGATGACGTCGATGTGGTAGACGGCCGGCGGCATCATCAGCACCATCACCGACCAGATGGACCAGATGGAGAAACCGATGTGCTCGGCGAAGATGGACCAGATCAGGTTGCGCCGGGCGATGTCCTTACCGCCCGACTCCCAGGCCTCGACGTCCTCCGCGTCCCAGTGTTCGATATCTCTATTGCGTGCCAGCACACTCACCACGGGCCTCCCAGCATTCGGTTGGCCCAACGGTATGGAACGGGTATTGCGACAATGCTGCGCGCAATGACCGGCAAATCAACCCTTGCTCACCCGCGGCGCGACCGCGAGGTGAGGGTTTGTCAGTGCCAGGTGTCCTCGAGCATGCGCGGCTTGCTGGCCACCCAGGCGCCCGCCAACAGCACCAGCACCGCGACGACCAGCATGGCGAACGGCGCCGCCCAGCCGCCGGTCGAGGTGTGCAGCATGCCGAACAGCACCGGCCCGACGCAGGCCACCGTGTAGCCGACGCCCTGGGTGAAGCCGGACAGCGATGCCGAACCCTGCGGGGTGCGGGTGCGCAGGTTGATCAGGGTGAGCGCCATCGGGAAGGTGCTCGGGCCGAGGCCTAGGATGATCACCCACAGCAGCGGCGCGCTCATCGGCGCGATCAGCAGACCGGCGAAGGCGATGAAGAAGCAGATCGCGCAGCCGACCACCACGATGAACGGATTGCGCAGCCGCGCGACGATCGTCGGCGCGCTCAGCGCGGCCACCAGGCCGACCAGGCCGAAGATGCCGACCATGGTGCCGCCGAAGCTCGGGCTGGCCCCCGCCTCGGACAGGATCTTGGGCAGCCAGGCGAACATCGCGTAGGTGGTGAGCGAGGTCATGCCGAACATGGCCGCCATGCCCCAGGCCAGCGGCGAGCGCCAGACCTGACCCTTCGGTCCCTCGGCGGGCAGCGCGGTCTGGTCGGCCAGGTCGTGGCCGCGCCGGTCGTGCAGCACGCCGATCCACGGCAGCGCGGCGGCGAAGCCGAGCGCCGCCCACAGCCCGAGCGAGACGCGCCAGCCGTGCGCGTCGGCCAGCGGCACCGCGACCAGCGCGGGCAGCACCGTGCCCAGCTGCACCATCACGATGTACAGCGAGCTCACCGTCGCGAGCCGGTCGGAGAAGTACCGCTTGACCAGCGGCGGGATGACGACGTTTCCGATGCCCATACCCGCGAGCGCCAGCGCCGAGAACAGCAGCAGCGTCCAGGTGTCGGACATGAGCACCCGAATCAGCATGCCCGTGCCCGCCATCACCATGGCGACCAGCGCGGTGCGCTCCAATCCGAGGCGGCGGACCAGCACGGGGGTGAGCAGTCCGGACAGCGCGAACATCGCGGTGGGGATCATGCCGAAGACGCCGACCACCGCGGTCGAGTAGCCGATGTCGTGGCCGATCCGCTCGGCGAGCGGGCTGAACGCGGTGACTGCGACGCGCAGCGTGAACGCGGACACGACGATAGCGGCCAATACCAGCAGCCTGCCCTCGATCAGGGCGCGCTTTCGCTGCTCAACCCGGGTGAATTCCGGGCAGGTCTGGGTCTCGCGGAGGGTCGAAGTCACCGCGAAATCATAGGATGACCCGACGATCACACACAACGATTTGTGACGAGCGGTACTCTGTTGCGGTGCAACCCGTCCGGCGCACCAGCCTCATCGCTCAAGTAACCGAACAACTACGTGCCGAAATTCGTTCCGGCCGTTGGCAGATCGGTGCCAGAATTCCCACCGAACCGGAGCTCACCGAGCTCACCGGAACAGGTCGAAACACCGTGCGCGAGGCCGTCCAGGCCCTCGTACACGCAGGCATGTTGGAGCGCCGCCAGGGCTCCGGCACGTATGTGATCGCCGCCTCCGACCTCGGCGGCACCCTCGGCAAATATTTCGCCGACGCCGAGGAGCGCGACGTGCTCGAGCTCCGCCTGGCCCTGGATACCACCGCCGCCGCGCTGGCCGCACGCCGCCGCGACGACGTCGATATCGCCAACCTGCGACGCCTGCTCGACGAGCGCAGCGTCAAGGACGAGGATGCGGCGAGCCGCACCGTCATCGAGGCGGATGTCGAACTGCATCGGGCCATCGTGGTCGCCAGCCACAACGCGGTGTACCTCGAGTTCTACGACTCGCTGCTGCCGACCATCGAACAGGTGATCCGTTCGCGCGTGTTCAAGGGTGACGACTCCTACGACGCCGAACATCAGGAGATGGTCCAGGCGGTGATCGATGGCGACTCGGAGCGGGCGGCCACCGCGGCGCGCTGCTTTCTGGACGCGCTGATCGCCGACTATCCGGACGCCAGGTAACACCGGATCACAGCAGGAGCCGGACCATATCCGCCGTGCGCGCGAGCCCCGGGAAGGCCTCGGGGGTCGAACGCGGATGCAGCGCATGTACCGCCAGCCGGAACATCACCGCGCGCAACAGCATCTGCGGCCACTCGGGTAGGTCCGCCCAGCGCTCCAGCAACCCGTCGTCGGCCCCGCCCCAGGACAGCGCGTCCACCACGATCACCCCGGCCGCCCACGGGGCCGGCCGCCAGTAGGGCGTGATATCCGCGAGGCCCGGCGTGAAAACGCCTGCGAACAATACGGTTCCGAACAGATCGCCGTGCACCAGCTGCGCGGGCGTCTGCACCGGCTTGCGCAGGGTGGCCAGCTGATTGATCAGCTCGATGCTGCGCTGCCCGTCCGGTGACGTGGTCGGCAGCGTGCCGCCCGCCCGTAAACCGCGCAGCGGCACCGCCTCCCAGGCCGCCCGATCGGCCGCGACGAATACGTCGACGTCCACCCACGGCGCCACCGGCGGCTGCACCAGGAACCGCGGCCGCTCCAAATGCGCGGTCGCCTTGTGTAGTCGCAGCGACACCGAAACCACCTCGTCGTGCCGGGGTTCCGGGGTGCCCTCCAGGTAAGTGTCCGCGCGCCAACCGGATACGACATATCTGCCGTCGGTCGCGCGCACCGGCCTGGCCAGGCGCAGACCGTCCACCTTGAGCGTCTCGCGGACCTTCGCCGACCACGCGGCCCGCGCGTGATCGGCGACCGGACTGAGCACCACGTCACCGAAGCGCCATGCACCGTCCCAGTCGTCCAACGCGACCGGGCCCACCTCGCGCAGCCCGAAGGTGGCGCGCACGTGATCGGGGGGTTCCAACGACGTCACGGGCGGTACCGTACCGCCGGTATGGAACGGGTTCCGTGACGCCGCGCCGAGGCCGCAACCGAAGCGATACCCCGGTCGATCCCCCTTGTCAGTACACCGGCAGCGAGGGGTCGATCTGGTTGGCCCAGGCGATGATTCCGCCCTGCACATGGGTCGCGTCGGCGAACCCGGCCCGCTTCAGCGCGGCCAGCGCCTCGGCCGAGCGCACACCGGTCTTGCAGTGCAGCACGATCGGCCGGTTCTGCGGCAGCTCGGCCAGCGCCTCACCGGACAGGATGCGGTCCTTCGGAATCAGCTTCGCGCCCTCGATATGCACGATGTCCCATTCCACCGGCTCGCGCACATCGATGATCTCCACCGGCTTACCCGCGTCGATCATCTCCTTGAGCTCCAGCGCGGTGATGGTGGATCCGGCGGCCGCGGCCTGCCCCTCCTCCGACACCACACCGCAGAACGCGTCGTAGTCGATCAACTCGGTGATCGGCTGACGCTCCGGATCGCGGCGCAGCTTGATGGTCCGGTAGTTCATATCCAGTGCGTCGTACACCATCAGCCGGCCGAGCAGCGGCTCGCCGACGCCGGTGATCAGCTTGATCGCCTCGGTCACCATGATCGAACCGATCGACGCGCACAGCACGCCGAGCACACCGCCCTCGGCGCAGGACGGCACCATGCCGGGCGGCGGCGCCTCCGGGTACAGGTCGCGGTAGTTGATGCCGCGCCCGTCCGGCGCGTCCTCCCAGAACACCGACACCTGACCCTCGAACCGGTAGATCGAGCCCCAGACGTACGGCTTGCCCGCCAGCACGGCGGCATCGTTGACCAGGTAGCGGGTCGCGAAATTATCGGTGCCGTCGACGATCAGGTCGTATTCGCCGAACAGCTCCACCGCGTTCTCCGGCTCCAACCGGATCTTGTGCAGCCGCACATCGATGCCGGAATTGATCTCCAGAATCGAATCGCGCGCGCTGTCCGCCTTCGGGCGGCCGATATCGGATTCGCCGTGAATGATCTGACGCTGCAGATTCGACGCGTCGACCTCGTCGAATTCGACGATGCCGAGGGTGCCGACACCGGCGGCGGCCAGGTACAGCAGCGCGGGCGAGCCGAGACCGCCCGCACCGATCACCAGCACCTTGGCGTTCCTCAATCGCTTCTGACCGTCCACACCCAGATCCGGAATGATCAGGTGACGGCTGTAGCGGGCGACCTCATCCCTGGTCAGCTCCGCGGCCGGCTCGACCAATGGCGGCAGGGACTTTGGTGATGACACGTCCAGGACTCCTCGAATCGAATTGGCCGATCGCAATATCTGTCTTTCAACACCGGTGGCACGGCCGTTCTTCCCGACCATCGTCCTCCACCTCAGCCCCTCGGATACGGCCAGGGGTTGAAGTGACAGGTCTTACCGTCCATCGGGACGACACCGCCCGGTTCCAGCGCGGCGATGTCGTTGTCGCGCACGCCGAAGGTCTGCTGCATCATCACCGGCGCCAGCCCGCCGTCGGCCTCGCACGGCTGATGCTGGTGGTAGCCGATGGCATGGCCGACCTCGTGATTGATCTGGTACTGCCGATACGACCCGATATCGCCCTCGAACGCCACCGCACCGCGCACCCAGCGCACCTCGGAAAGCACCACCCGCCCGATATCGGCGTTGTAGCAAGACGAATCGATCGGAATTTCGAAACCGCATGCCTTGCGGGCGGTTTGGCGCGAGGTGAGGGAGATGCGGAATTCGGTGTCGCCCTGATCGACGCGGCGGAAGGCGAACCGTTTGTCATGGGTCCAGCTCTTCGGATTGGCCAGGGTGGAGTCGATCATCTTGGCCACCGATTCGTCACCGCCGAATCCGGAGGTGTCGACGCCGTCCTCGATTTCCACGGTGTACCGGAAGACGTTCTCGGTGCCCTGACCGACCTGTGCGCCCGCGCCGGGAACGATATGCCAGGCCCCGGCGCCGGATTCGGTGAACGCGCCGCCGTCGGGCAGCGCGCCGGTCGGCAGGTCGGTCGGGAAGCGCCCGTCACCGGACGGCCCGCCGATGATGCCCTGGGTGGCGGCGCGCGGACTCAATTTGCCGAATCCGGGAATGCTCGTGGTCGGCACGGGCGCATCGGTGCCGCGCACCGCGTCGACGATCACCAGCACCGTGACCACGAAAAGGACCGGCAGCGCATAGGCCCGCCAACCGTAGGTGGAGACGAAACGTCCTAGGGCGCTTTGCTTTTTCGCGTTCCGCTCCGGTCTTTCGCGGGTGCGGCGGTCATCGGGCGCGGTGGGATCCCAGCGGGCCCGCAGCGGCTGATGCGAACGGTCCGCGGGTTGATAGAGGCCCAGCGGATCGTAGATTTCGACGCCGTTGTGATCGCGCAGCGGCGCATCCGGCTCCGGGGACGGGTCGGAGCCCCGCGAACGCTCCCGCGCGCTCGCACCGTCTCCGGCGCGCGACCGTGCATCCGGTCCGAACCCTGCCACGAAGCCCGACACTACGGAACCGGGGCCGCCGAAGCCAGCGGCCCTGGTGGCCATACCCGGTGCGAGCTAGGTCACCGAGTGGTACTTTCCCCTCCCGGACCGGACAGTGACTTGATACCGGGTATTGTTCATGGGATACCCGGTGCACACCCCCTCCTGCCGGGGAATCGACTGGGAGAGCCGAAATGACTGACCTCGTGGACCGGATGACGTCCCGCAGATCATCGTCGTCCGAGGCCATGGCGCCTACGAAGCGCGGTACCCGGCTGCCACGCGACGAGCGGCGGCAGCAATTGCTCCTGGCGGCGAGCGAGATCTTCGTGAACCGCGGCTACCACGCCGCGGGTATGGACGAGATCTCGCAGTGCGCCGGGGTGAGCAAGCCGGTGCTCTATCAACACTTCACCAGCAAGCTGGAACTGTACCTGGCCGTACTGCAGAACTACGTCGACATGCTGGTGTCGAGCGTGCGCCAGGCGCTGCGTTCGACCACCGACAACCGCCAGCGCGTGCGCGCCGCCGTGCAGGCGTACTTCGATTTCGTCGATAACGAAATGCAGGGTTTCCGACTGGTTTTCGAATCCGACCTGACCTCGGAGCCGCAGGTGCAGCGCCGGGTCGAGCAGGCCACCGAGGCCTGCGTCGACGCGGTCTTCGACCTGGTGGCGCACGACTCCGGATTGGACCCCTACCGGGCCCGCATCCTGGCCGTCGGCCTGGTCGGCGCCAGCCAGTTCACCGCGCGGTACTGGCTGGAGGCGGATCGGCCGATCCCGAAGGACGAGGCGGTCGACACCACGGTCGCGCTCGCGTGGGGCGGCCTCTCGCACGTCCCGCTGCATCCGATCGACTAGAACACACGAAGAGAGCCCCTGGGATACCCCAGGGGCTCTCTTTGTGTCCGGCCGCGACTACACCGCGGCGAAGCCGACCCGGCCCGCGGCCGAGGTGCCGATCTCCACGTAGGCGACCTTGGAGGCCTGGATCAGGTATTTGCGGCCCTTCTCGTCGGTCAGCGACATGATGCCGCCCTGACCGCTGAGCGCACCGGACACCAGCTTCTCGACCTCTTCGGGCGTCTGCGAGCTGCTGATCACCAGCTCGCGCGGGCTATCCGCAATACCGATCTTGACCTCCACGGCCAACCTCCGAACCTAGAGTCCTTCGCTGTCGGAACAAGGCTAGTGCAGGGCAACCCGGAAATCGCATGCGCCCGCCTGCGCTGTCAGCGAACGTGCCGACCGGAATTCACTACTTCGGCTCGACCAGCTGGATCTCGAGTTCGATCTTGACGGCGTCGCTGAGCATGCCCGGCAGCGGGCCGCCGACACCGAAATCGGTGCGCTTGATGGTGCCGGAGGCGGAGAATCCGGCGTGCCGGTCGCCGGTGGCGGGATGTTCCCGCACGCCGCCCCATTCCACCTCGAGGGTGACCGGCTTGGTGATGGCGCCGAGGGTCGCCTCGCCCTGGACGGTGAAGGTTTCGGCGACGGCGACCGGCTCGGTGGCGCGGAAGGTCAGCGTCGGACGGTTTTCCACGTCGAGGAAATCGGCATTGCGCACGTGCGCATCGCGATCGGCGTTGCCGGTATCGAAGGAGTCGAGGTAAATGGTGGCGCCGATATTCGCGGTGCCGTCCGCGCCGACCACGAATTCGGTGTCGAATTTGCTGAAGCCGCCGCGCACCTTGGCGATGCCGAGGTGACGAACGGTGAACCCGACCGAGGAATGGTACGGATCCAGCGTCCACGAGCCGGTTTTCAAAGATGTTGCGGTGGCGGTGTTCTCGGAAGTCGTCATACCGGCAAGAATTCCGCCGCGGTGATCGAGTAGCCAGACCGCCGTTATCCTGGACCTCCCAGGGCGAGGATAAGCGGACCGCGGCCCGGCATGATGGATCCATGGCTCGTAACGGTTTCGCGGAATTCCTGGTCGCCCGCCGCGCCGAACTGCGCCCGGCCGACGTCGGACTTCCCGAGGGCGGCCGCCGCCGCACCCCCGGCCTGCGGCGCGAGGAGGTCGCCGTGCTGGCCGGGCTCAGCGCCGACTATCTGGCCCGGCTGGAACAGGGCCGCGACACCAACCCGTCGATGGCGGTGGTCAACGCGCTCGCGAAGGCACTGAAATTGGAGGGCCCGGCCCGGCATCACTTCGGCTGGCTCGCCCTGACCAGTTGCGATCTCGGCACGCAGTGCCCGGGCAGCGACTCCCCCACCGAGGTTCCGGAAACCATGCACAGCATCCTGTGCGCGCTGCAGCCGACGCCCGCTTTCGTACTGAGCCGCCGGCTGGACGTGGTGGATTGGAATGCCGCGTGGGAGACGTTCGCGACACCCCTAGGCCTGCTGGACGATCCGGACCACGCCAACCTGGTGCAGTTCACCTTCGCGCACCCGTCGGCCCACCGCATCTGGCGCGATTGGTCGCAGGTCGCCGATCTGTTCGTCGCCGCGATACTCCGGTCCACCATCCGCTGGCCCGCCGATCAACGGCTCCGCGACTACGTCGAATACCTGTGCGGCTTCCCGGAATTCGCCGAACGCTGGAGCAAGCACCAGCCCGGACTCCAGCCGACGGGCACACTGCACATCGAGCATCCGGCGCTCGGTCCGGTCGCCGTGCCATTCGAAACACTGGACGGCGCAGGCGATTACAGCGTCGCGGTCTGGCTCATCGAGCAAACCGCAACGCGCGCACCGGAACTGCGCCTGGTCCAGAACCGCGCCGTCAACGAGTGATCAGATACCGAGCACGGCCATGCGTTCGGCGTGGCTGGCCTGCATCCGCTCGAACAGCGCGGCGATGCCGTTCAGGTCGCCGGTGGCGGTGAGCACCAGATCGGTGAGCTCATCGCGCTGGGCCATCACGTACTGCGCCTGGGTGATCGCCTCGCCGAGCAGGCGGCGGCCCCACAGTGTGAGCCGGTCGCGTTCGGAGCGGCTGGCGGCCACCGCGCGGCGCACCTCGTCGACGACGAACTCGGAGTGGTTGGTCTCCGCGAGCACATCCCGGACGACCGCCGCGACCTCGGGCGTCAGCGCGCCGGCGATCTCGGTGTAGAAGTCGGCGGCGATACCGTCACCGACGTAGAACTTCACCATCGATTCCAGCCAGGTAGACGGGTCGGTGGAGGCGTGGTAGGCGTCGAGGGCCCGCACGAACGGCGCCATCGCGTCGAAGATGTCGACGCCGCGCTCGGCCAGCGCCGATTCGAGCATTTCGAAATGCTCCATCTCGGCGGCGGCCATCTTGGCCACCGCGACCTTGCCGCGCAGCGTCGGCGACAGCTTGGCCTCCTCGGCCAGCCGGTAGAACGCGGAGATCTCGCCGTAGGCGAGCACCGCGAACAGATCGGTCACCCCGGGATGGTCGGCGAGGATGGGCGATCGGCTCGGGTCGTTCTGCGAAACACCTAGCGCGGTAGGTGACTGGGCTCCCATGCCGCACAGCCTAGTCGCGCACGGTGAATCCGGTTCGGCGGTCTCGCGGTTGCTCCCGGCAATTGGAAAAGACCACCCAGCATCCGAGATTCGGCGCTCATCGCTCCGACAGGAACTTGTCCAGATAGGCCCATGTGGTGTCGCGCGCGCCCGGCCCGGTCAGGATGCCGAGGTGGCTGCCCGGCGCGGTCTCGTATCGAACCTCGGCCGCGTTCACCAGCGTCGCGACGCCCGCCTCGACGGCGGCCGCCGCGGTGATCATGTCGTCGGGCCCGCCGACCAACAGCACCGGCGCGGTGACGGCGGCGAGCTCGATCCGCCGCCGACCCAGTCGCACGACACCGCGCCCGATGTCGTTGTGCCGGATGAACCTTCCCCACAGCTGGTTGTAGAACCGGCCCGGATAGCCCGGCATCTCGGCCATGAACCGGTCGATCGACTCCATCTTGGCCAGCGCCTCGGTGCTGGTGATGTTGTTGGCGACGAACCACGGTCTGGTCAGCTCGCGATCCCATGCGGTGAGCCGGTAGGCGAGCCGGGTGAGCGTGGCCGGGACGCCGCCGACCGCACGCACCGCGGTGGACATGCCGAGCCCGCCGGTGAGCCGGGCGAGCGCGCGCACCTGCGGAATTCCGGCCATCCTGTCGTAGTCCAGCGGCGCGCCGACCGCGGTGATCGATCGGATCGGCAGTTCGGCGTGCGCCGCGGCGGTGAGCAGCGCCAGCGTGCCGCCGATCGACCAGCCGACGAGATCCACCGCGCGGCCGCCGCGGTCGGCGGAGACCCGCAGGATCGATTCGGGCAGGATGTCGTCGATCCAGTCCTCGAAACCCATCCGCCGGTCGGCGAAGGTGATCTCGCCGTAGTCGACCAGATAGGGCGCGCGGCCGGATTCGAGCAGGAAACGCGCGACGCTCTGGTCCGGCCGCAGATCGAAGCAGGTCGCGGGCGCGGCCAGCGGCGGCACCAGGAGTACGGCGGAATCTGTTGTCTCGCTTGCATTTTCGAAACGACGCAGCAGGCGGTGCGGCGCATCCCACAGCACCGTCGCCGGTGCCGGATCCGGCGCCTCGACACCCGGCCCGAAGGTGAGCGCCCAGGCATTGCGCGCGGCCAGCGTGACGTTTTCAGCGAAATTCACGAGCAGAATCTCTCACACTCCGGTACCGCCGGTAACACTCAACCCTCGTTCTTCCCCATGGCGATCGGCGTATTCGACGGCACCACCTCCGCCCGCACCCGCTTGACCAGCGGCGCGAACGCGGTGGTGAATTCCGCGACGGCATCCTGGGACAGCGCCGAGAGCGCACCGTGCCAAGCGGCCTCGTCGGTGGCCTTCTCCACCCGTTCCAGCAGTTCGCCGCCGCTCGCGGTCAGCGACGGATTCGTCGGCTCACCCTTCACCAGACCACCGGCGCGCAGCTCGTCCACCGCGTCGGCCCACTCCCGCTCGGAGATCCCGCGCGCAATCCGCGTCACCGATTCGGTCGTCTTACCCGCCGCCACCTGCAGCACCAGCGCCTGACGCCCGCTGATGCCGTGCGCGACCAGCGCCGCGACATGTCCGTCGCCGCGATGCTCGCGCAGCGAGGTCACCGTCTGCCACAGCGCGCCGACCGGGTCGTCCGGCAGCGGCAGCGCGGCATTCGCGGCGTAGAGCGCGCGGCCGGTCGCGTCGGCGGCCCGCAGCGCGGGAGCCAGCAGCGCGGCCGCCCTGGCGGATTCCGCGTCACCCGCCCCGCATTCGCGCAGTACGCGGGTGGACAGGGCCAAACGCGCCTCCAGACAGTGCCGCGGCGTGGTCCGCGACCAGGCGTCCGGTAGCGCTTTGGCGACCATATCCGGGTGGAATCCGGCGAAGGTCGCGAGCACGACACCCGCCCCGACCTCCCCGAGTGGCGCGGCCCGGTAGGCGAAGTAGGTCTGCCAGTAGCCGCGCAGGCCCAGCGCGAGTCCGGACTCCTTCACCCCCGCTCCGAAATAGACGACATCGTGCAGCGGTTCGAGCGTCGTCCAGATTCGACGCGCCGGGTGAATTGCCATGTGCCGCACTGTACGTCGACAAACCGAGCGAGGAAACCGAACTATTGCGGCGAAATTACCGGCCCGGAATTCGAGCCGTGCACAATATCACGCTACAATCTTCCCGGACAACGGAAATTTCCCCGCCTTGACCGGTTTCGGGCGTGGTATCCGGAGTCCGAGAAAATGTGCGCGCACCTGATCCGCGTCACCCACGCGTCGCGCCGAGGTATCCCGAGCTGGTTGGCCGTCGTTTTTCGATGGCACCCGGGACCGGCAGCGACTGGCGGTGAGTATCACAGGCGGATACGTGGTCGTCGCGGACCGACCGGTCTGCCCCACGCCTCGTGCGCGCGTGACGCGCTGACGAGGAAGGCAAGAACCTGAGCAAGATCACCGTAGAACAGGAACCAGGACTGGCGGACACGCTGCTGACGGCCGAACTGGACGACACGCACACCGCCCCGAGTTTCGCCGAATTGGGCGTGCGCCCGGAAATCGTGCGCGCGCTCGGCGAGATCGGAATCGAACGCACATTCGCCATTCAGGAACTCACCCTGCCGCTCGCGCTGGCCGGTGAGGATCTGATCGGCCAGGCCCGCACGGGTATGGGCAAAACCTTCGGCTTCGGTGTGCCGCTGCTGCACCGCATCGCCACCCCCGAATCCGGAACCACCCCGCTCGACGGCACGCCGCGCGCGCTGGTCATCGTGCCGACCCGCGAGCTGTGCATCCAGGTCACCCAGGACCTGGAAAACGCCAGCAAATACCTCACCAACCAGAAGGGCCCCCTACGGGTCACCGCCATCTACGGCGGCCGCCCGTACGAGGCGCAGATCGATGCGCTGCGTTCCGGCGTCGACGTCGTGGTCGGCACCCCGGGCCGCCTGCTCGACCTGGCCGACCAGCAGCATCTGATCCTCGGCAAGATCGGCGTGCTGGTGCTGGACGAGGCCGACGAAATGCTCGACCTGGGCTTCCTGCCCGATATCGAGCGCATCCTGAACATGGTCCCGGAGAAGCGTCAGACCATGCTCTTCTCGGCCACCATGCCGGGCCCGATCATCACCCTGGCCCGCACCTTCCTCACCCGCCCGACGCATATCCGGGCCGAGGAACCGCACGATTCCGCCGTGCACGACCGGACGGCCCAGTTCGTCTACCGGGCGCACGCGCTGGATAAGAGCGAGCTCGTCGCCAGGATTCTGCAGGCCGAGAGCCGCGGCGCCACCATGATCTTCACCAGGACCAAGCGCACCGCGCAGAAGGTGGCCGACGAGCTGGCCGAGCGCGGATTCGCGGTGGGCGCCGTGCACGGCGACCTCGGCCAGATCGCGCGCGAGAAGGCGCTGACCAAATTCCGCAAGGGCACCATCGACGTGTTGGTCGCCACCGACGTCGCCGCCCGAGGCATCGATATCGACGACGTCACCCACGTCATCAACTACCAGTGCCCCGAGGACGAGAAGACCTACGTGCACCGCATCGGGCGCACCGGCCGGGCCGGGCGCACCGGTGTCGCGGTGACGCTCATCGACTGGGACGAGCTGAACCGCTGGGAGGCCATCGACAAGGCGCTCGGCCTCGGCATCCCGGAGCCGGTGGAAACGTATTCCCGTTCGCCGCATCTGTTTTCGGATCTGGGCATCCCGGAGGGCGCGACCGGCTTCGTCCGCAAGCCGAAGCCGGAGCGGGATCCCGACGCGGTGGTCGAGGAACGACCCGCCCGCACCCCGCGCAAGCGGAATCGCAAGCGCACCAGGGGCGGCCAGCCGGTCGACGCGAACGGTGTTGCGGCCGAGGTCGATTCCGATTCCGCGGCGGCCGAGGTGGAAGCCGTCGAGGCGGTCGCCGAAAATGCCGACGCCGCAACGGTTGACGACGAGAACGCCGAAAAGCCCGCCCGCCGCAGGCGGCGTCGGCGCAAGCCGGCGGAAACCGACACGGCCGACACCGAATCCGGTGCGGCGGTGAATGAATCCGGCGAAGCCGACACGGCCGAATCCGACACAACCGAATCCGACGCGCCCGCCAGGCGCAGGCGTCGCCGCCGCCGGACCTCGGACGAGCGCGCCGAAAACGGTTCGGCCAATGGCACCGTCGCGACCAGCGACAATGCCCAGGCGGAAAGGGCGGGCGCGACCGCGTCAGCCTGATCGCGCCGGATCGGCTAGTCTCGCAGACGTGCTCGCACCCGAGCGGCGAACGCGCGCCGACATCATCTCCGCAGTCGCGATCGCCGTGCTCGTGGTGGTCGCGGCGATCGTGGTGTGGGCGCGCGGCGATGCGAAGGGCACCGAATCGGTGACCGCCAGCCATCCCGCGCCGGTACCCGCTGTGGCTGATCAACTACCCACCACACTGCGCGAGCTGTGGCATGCGCCCGATTCGGCAAGTGCGCGTGCGCTCGTCGCGGGCGGTGTCGCGGTCACCGGCGACGACGGTTCCGTCGTCGGGCACGACCCGAAAACCGGTGCGCAGCTGTGGCTCTACAAGCGGGATATGCCGCTGTGCGGCGTGGAATCGCAGTTCGGCACCGTGATCGCGGACTACCGGGACCAGCGCGGTTGCAGCCAGGCCACGCTGCTGGCCGGCGAGGACGGCTCCCGCCGCACCGCGCGCAGCAGCTATATGGATCCGACGGTGCGGCTCTCCGTCGACGGCACCTACGCGCTCGCGCTCGGCCCGAATCGGCTGGAGATGTGGCGCTCCGATCTGGTCCGCACACTCGAATACGGCTACGTCGACGCGCCGGTGAATACAAAAACCCAGCCGCGCACCGGATGCAAGCTGTATTCCGCCGGTTCCAGCGCGACCCGGCTCGCGGTCGTCGAGCGCTGCCCCGGCGATCCGGCCGACCGGCTCACCGTGCTGAGTCCGGCGCCGAAGGACAATACGGTGCCGGAGGAATACGGCTCGCATGTGCTCACCGTCCCCGGCGGCGACGGGCTCGATGTGCGGGTGCTCGCGGTGTCCGACAGCCGGATCGCGCTCTACCTGCCCCCCGCCGCGGCCACCGCGGGTGAGGCCGCGGCCGGGCCGCGGATCGGCATCTACGACGCCTCCGGCAACCAGCTCGCACTGCGCGACGCACCCGGCCCGATCACCGGCGGGGCCACCTCGGTCCGCATCGGCTCGGCCGACTTCGTCTTCACCGGCAACAGCGTGCTCGCTTGGAGCGCAAGCACTTTCGACCAGCTGTGGAGTGCGCCGGGTGCGCTCGGCACGCCCGCGCTGATGGCGGGCCGGATCGTGCTGCCGGTGGCCGGCGGTATCGCCGTGCTGGATCCGGCCAGCGGCGCCGAACTCAGCCGGATACCCGTCGACCGGCCGGGTTATGACGGCGCGCCCATCTCGCTGTCCGTCCTCGGCAGCACACTGCTGGAGAAGCGCGGCAACGAACTGCACGCGCTCGGCTGAAATCCACCCCCACGTCAAGCCCGCTGACCAGGTCGCGACCATGATGGTTTCATGTCCGCACTCGACGACGCCCGACTGGTCCTGCTCCGCCACGGCGAAACGACGTGGTCGGCCGCGCACAAGCACACCGGCCGCACCGATCTGCCGCTCACCGAGCGTGGCGAGGAGCAGGCCCGCGCCGCCGGACAGTTGCTGGCCGGGCTGAAGCTGCGGGATCCGCTGGTGCTCACCAGCCCGCGCGAGCGCGCCATCCACACCGCCGCACTGGCCGGATTCACCGAAACCGCCGTCGACGACGATCTGGCCGAATGGGATTACGGCGATTACGAGGGGCTCACCACCGCCGAGATCCGCGAATCCGCGCCGCACTGGACCATCTGGTCCGGCGCGGTACCTGGCGGCGAGTCGGCCGAGCAGGTGCGGGCCAGGGCCGACCGGGTGCTCGCCTCGGTGGAACCGGAGCTGGCCGCGCGCGATATCGTGCTGGTCGGGCACGGTCATTTCTCCCGGGCGCTGATCGCCCGCTGGGCCGAGCTCGATGTCAGGGAGGGGCGTCGCTTCGCCATGTCGACCGCGGCGGCAACCGTCCTCGGCTACGAGCACGAGGAGCGAACCATCCTCGCGCACAACCTCGTTCAGCACACCGATGGAGTAATACTGTGAACGGACCCGGCACCCTGCGCCGCGCGACCTCGGCCGATGTCCCGGCCATCGTCGAACTCATCCACGAGCTCGCGGAGTACGAAAGGGCAAGGGATCAGGTCGAAGTCACCGTCGAGCAATTGCACGACGCGCTGTTCGGCACGGCCCCCTCGGTTTTCGCGCACGTGGTCGAGGAGAACGGCGAATTGGTCGGCTACTCCATCTGGTTCAAGAACTATTCGACCTGGACCGGCACGCACGGCCTCTATCTGGAAGATCTCTACGTCCGGCCGGAGACGCGCGGAAAGGGTTACGGCAAGGCGCTGCTCGTCGCGCTGGCGCAGGAGGCCGTCGCGAACGGATACCGCCGCCTCGACTGGGCGGTGCTCACCTGGAATCAGCCGTCCATCGATTTCTACGAATCCCTCGGCGCGCTGCGCCAGGACGAATGGGTCGGTTATCGGCTCACCGGTGACGCGCTGGAAAAGGTGGCCGGGCAAACCCTTTGATCCGATGCGGATTTCGATTCGGCGACCGTGGCCGACCACCCCGGAACAGGCCGTCGCGCTACAGGACGAACTGCGCCCGCTCGTCGATCCGGTGAATCCGGGCCCGCCGGATTTCCGCACGGTCGCCGGGCTGGATTCCGCATATGCCGACAGCGGCGCGGTCGCGGCCGCGGTGGTGGTGCTGAATTGCGCGACGGCCGAATCCGTCGATTCGGTCGTCGTGCACGGCAGGACCGAATTCCCTTATGTGCCAGGACTGCTCGCGTTCCGGGAATTGCCGACCACCGTCGCCGCCCTGGAAAAGCTTTCCACCACACCGGATCTGCTGATCTGCGACGGCCAGGGACTGGCCCATCCGCGCCGCTTCGGCCTGGCCTGTCATCTCGGCGTGCTGACCGGAATACCGACCATCGGCGTCGCCAAAACCGTGTGGGGTGAATACACCGAACCGGGCCGGGAACGCGGCGCGGCAACGGATCTGGTGCTCGATGGCGAGGTGGTCGGCCGGGCGCTGCGCACCAGGGACGGGGTCAAACCGGTCTTCGTCTCGGTGGGCCACCGCATCGATCTCGACACCGCATGTGCGCAGGTCCTCGCGCTCACGCCGAAGTACCGGATTCCCGAAACCACAAGGCGCGCGGATCAACTGTGCCGCCGAGCGCTGAAAGAGGCTGCGGCTTAGGCCGAACCGCTTCGCGACCTATTCGGGATCGATCCCGTACGACTGCGCGATATACCTCGTGGTCGGCGGCGCGAACAGCAGCCCGAGCGCCGTCACCGCGACGATACCGAGCAGGGTTCCGTACACCGGCTGATGCGATTCGGTGAGCAGCGACCAGGTCACCGGGAGCAGCAGCAGCTGCGCGATCACCGCGATCGCCCGCCCCCATCGCTTGCCGAACAGCAGCCCGATGCCTGCCGCGAGCACCGCGCCGCCGAGGATGCCGAACCAGGCCGCGGTCCCGTATCCGCTGGCCTGGGTCTGGTCGTGGCCGAGCAGGCCGCGCACGATCAGCACCGCGGCGACGATCACCGCGACCGCGCCCTCCAGCGTCACGAGCGCGCCCGCCGCGCGCACCGTACCGGGAACCGCACCGCCCTGTCCGCCGTCTGCCACGGGCCCATCCTCATCCGCCACGCGCCCAAGCCTAAACGCGGGTACTACCGACTGTCGTTTCGGACGGCGTCCAGCTGCGTTTCAACCCGCGCGACGGTGGGAACTACGCTTCGAACGTGCGGACGCTGCTGATCGTGAATCCGAATGCCACCTCGACGACACCGGCGACCCGGGACCTGCTCGCGCACGCCCTGGAGAGCCGGACGCAGCTGACCGTCGCGCACACCCAGCACCGCGGCCACGCCGCGGAATTGGCCCAGTGGGCATCGACCAACGAGATGGACCTGATCGTCGTGCACGGTGGCGATGGGACGGTCAACGAGACCATCAACGGCTTCCTGCCGCTGCCCGAATTGGCCGACGGGCAGGCCTGGCTGCCCCGCCTCGGCGTGATTCCCGGCGGTTCGGCGAATGTATTCGCCCGCGCGCTCGGCATTTCCCCGGATCCGGTGACCGCGACCAATCAATTGATCGACCTGTTGACGCTCGACGACGATCGCCGGATCGGTCTGGGCCTCGCCGACGATCGCTGGTTCACCTTCAGCGCGGGCGTCGGATTGGACGCCGATGTGTGCGAGGCGATCGACAACAGTCGCGCCAAAGGGCACGCCGCCACTCCCGCGCGTTATGTTCGAACAACAGTGCGACAATTCTTCAAGGCCAAACGGCACGCTCCCGAGGTAACCGTGGAAGTGCCGGGCAGCGAACCGGTGCCGGGTGTTCATTACGCCTTCGTAACGAACACAACGCCGTGGACCTATCTCGAATCGACACCGGTGCACACCAATCCGGGCACCCGGTTCGAAAAAGGACTCGGCGTCTTCGCGGTACGATCGATGGCGGTGCTGCCGACCCTGCTACTCGCGCGGCAATTGCTGGCTGCCAAGGGAAATCCCAAGTCCCGCAATTTATTTCGCGATGACGACGTGGCGTCGGTGCGCATCGAAACCAAGGAACCCATAGGCCTGCAAATCGATGGCGACTACATCGGTAAGCGCAACGTGGTCGATTTCACCTCGGTTCCCGATGTACTCGGTGTGGTGGCCCCGCGCCCGATCTGAACGCGAAACGCCGCGAAAAACATCGCGGTTGCGCTGCGAAAACCGGAGAGAGCGAGTACAAAGGACCGGGCAGGTTCCCCGAGCGGGGACCTAGTGAGCGTGAGCTTCCCCACGGTGCACCGCAAACCTATTGACATCTACGGTGTTCGTGAAAGCATTCACAAGCAACCGTGCGGAAACATTCGAGTCGCACAAGTGAACGGACCACAAACCATAGGCGCCCTTTGGGGTGCCCAGCAAAGGAGCAGAGGAATGGACTGGCGCCACAAGGCCATCTGTCGCGACGAGGACCCCGAGCTGTTCTTCCCGGTGGGTAACAGCGGTCCTGCGCTCGCGCAGATTGCCGATGCCAAGCTGGTCTGCGCTCGCTGCCCCGTTACTGCCGACTGCCTGTCCTGGGCCCTGAAATCCGGACAGGATGCCGGCGTGTGGGGTGGTATGAGCGAGGACGAGCGCCGGGCGCTCAAGCGTCGCAACGCGCGCACCCGCACCCGCACCGTCGTCTAACCGACGACTTCCCGGTTACCGGGCCCACCAGCCCGGCCCGGTAACGCATTCACCCGGCACCCCAGGTGCCGGGTTTTTTGTTGCCCGAAACGGACTCGCCCGAACCGAATTGGCGCGCGGCTCAGCGACCGGACCTGCGTCCCAACGGAACTCGCAGTACCGCGTCGGTGCCGATATCGGCGCCGGGATGTAATCCGATGGAGCCGCCGAGTTCCGCGGTCACCAGCGTGCGGACGATCTGCAGACCGAGCCGGTCGGACGATTCGAGGCTGAAACCCGGTGGGAGACCGCGTCCGTCGTCGCTGATGATCACGTCGAGCCAGCGCGCCGACCGCTCGGAGCGAATGGTGACGGTGCCGTTCTGTCCGGGATCGAAGGCGTGCTCGATGGCGTTCTGCACCAGTTCGGTCAGCACCATCACCAGCGGGGTCGCGCGTTCGGCGGAGAACACGCCGAGCGATCCGGCGCGCCGCACCCTGATCCTGGCCGTATGCACCGTCGCGACATCGGCCATGATCGGCAGCAGCCGGTCGACCACCTCGTCCAGGTCCACCTCTTCGTCCACCGACATGGACAGCATCTCGTGCACCGACGCGATCGAGGTGACCCGGCGCACCGATTCGGTCAGCGCGACCTGCGCCTCCTCGTTGTCGGTTCGCCTGGCCTGCAACCGAAGTAGCGCGGCGACGGTCTGCAGGTTGTTCTTCACGCGGTGGTGGATCTCGCGGATGGTGGCGTCCTTGGACAGCAGGGCGCGGTCGCGCCGCTTCACCTCGGTCACATCGCGGACGAGCACCGCGGCGCCGGCCAGTTCACCGTGCGGACGCAGCACCAGGGTGCGCAGCAGCACGGTCGCGCCGCGCGCCTCCACCTCCATCCGGCGGCCGGTGCGCCCGGCCAGCGCCGCCTGGATATCGCCGACCACCTCCTGCGCGTCGAACGGATCGGTGATCAGCGAGCGGGTGGTCGCGGCCAGATCCTGGCCGGTCAGATCGTTCTGCAGGCCCATCCGGTGATAGGCGGACAGCGCGTTCGGGCTGGCGTAGACGACGATGCCCTCGGTGTCGAGCCGGACGAAACCGTCACCCGCGCGCGGGCTGGAGTGGGTGGCCGCGCGATCCTCGGTGGTCGGGAAGGTGCCGTCGGCGATCATCTGGCACAGGTCGTCGGCGCAGGCCACATAGGCGATCTCCAGTGTGCTGCGCACCCGGGAGCGCTGCACGTCGGTGTCCCGGCTGAGCACCGCGATGACGTCGTCGCCGCAGCGCACCGGAATGGCCTCGCGAATCGCGTGCACCGGGTGCGGATGGTAGACGCCCTTGGCCTCGACCTCGCTGTCCGCGCGCACGATCTTGCCGGTGAGCAGGGCCTCGAAGACCTGGGGGTAATCGTCCTTCGACGCCGTGCCGCCGACCATATCCTCCAGGTGCACGGTCGCCGCGGTGGTCGGACGGCACTGCGCGACACACACCACATCGGCCCCGTCGGCGACCGGACCGGCCCCGACCCAGAGCAGCAGATCGGCGAAGGACAGATCGGCAAGCAGCTGCCAATCACCCACCACCCGCTGCAGATGATCCACGGCGACGCCGGGTAGGTCGGTGTGTTCGGCCAGGAGTTCGCTGAGTGTCGCCACGTTCGGTCTACCGCTTCGATATCGCTCTAGGAAATGACGGCGATCAGATCGCCCTGTTGTAGCACCTGACCCGGCGCGACCGCGATCGAGGTGACCTCGCCGTCGACCTCGGTGAGCACCGGAATCTCCATCTTCATCGATTCCAGGAGTACCAGCGTCTGGTCGACGTGCACCTTCTCACCCACCGCGACCTCGACGGTCAGGACGGTGGACACCATCTCAGCGCGCACTTCCTCAGCCATGACACCCCGTTCACTAGGTCGATTCCGGCAGCGGCCCGCATCCGCTGAAGGTACAGCCAACCACACATGAAACAATGGCCTTCAATCAGAAGGGAGACTACCGATGGGTAAGCGCGGACGTAAGAAGCGCAGTCGCAAGGGAAGCGCGGCGAACCACGGCAAGCGGCCGAACGCCTGAGCTGCACTGCCTGCAGACGCATCGAGCGGCATGTCCCTCCGTTACGGAAGAGCATGCCGCTCAGTGCTTTTGGGGGCTAGTCAGATTCGATCTCGGTGATCGAAACCGTGCGCCGGATCTCCATCTTGAGCCGATCGCGCAGGCCCTCGGGCGCCCTGTCGCCACCGCATTTGCGGGTGAGCAGGCTCTTGATCTTCTCCTCGATGCCGTATGCCTCCAGGCACGGCGTGCACTCGTGGATGTGCTGTTCGAGCCGGGCGCGCGTCGCCTCATCGCATTCGTTGTCCAGCATCAGCCAGACATCGGCCAGCACGGCCGTGCAATCCAGCTCCATATCGGGGTCATGCTCGTGCTGCGTACTCACTGCTTGACCTCCTGACGCGCCGCACCGTCGCGGTTGAAACCACGTTCGCGCGCCACATCGGCGAGCAAACCCTTCAGTTGTTTACGGCCGCGATGCAGCCGGGACATCACCGTACCGATGGGGGTGCCCATGATGTCGGCGATTTCCTTGTATGGAAAGCCTTCGACATCGGCGTAATAAACCGCCATCCGGAACTCTTCCGGCAGCTCCTGTAAAGCGTTCTTGATGTCGTCGTCCGGTAGCGCGTCCAACGCCTCCACCTCAGCCGATCGCAGACCCGTCGAGGTGTGCTCGGCGGTGGCGGCCAGCTGCCAGTCGGTGATCTCGTCGGTCGGATACTGCGCGGGCTGGCGCTGCTTCTTGCGGTAGGAGTTGATGTAGGTGTTGGTCAGGATGCGGTAGAGCCAGGCACGCAGGTTCGTGCCTTCCTTGAAGGATTTGAACCCCTGATACGCCTTGACATAGGTCTCCTGGACCAGATCCTCGGCATCGGCCGGATTCCTGGTCATGCGCAGCGCGGCACCGTAGAGCTGGTCGAGCAGCGGGAGCGCGTCGCGCTCGAACCGCTGCGCCAGCTCGGCATCGTCGACCGCGGCACCGACCTCGTCCGGTTCGGTCGCCACGTCATCGTCGCTCGTCACACCAATCCCTTCGATCGCCGTACCAGCCAAATCTACCGGCAAGGCGTTTTCGAATGGGAAGCGCAGGTGTGTCGGGCGCTCTTCGACCAGAACAGGCACCGACCTCTCCTTCACGTCGATCACGGGTTTGAACCTCTGTACCTGCACATAACACGACACAACCGTCCGCTTGTTCCCACGGCGACATCGCAGCATCGCAAAAAACCGGTACGAGACGAGTGCGCCGCGATATTAGGGTGACCCGCATGGCAAAGGGAGCCGCCACCCCGGCGATCACCGCGTTGACCAAAGCCGGTGTGGCCCACCGCGTGCACGAGTACAAGCACGACCCGCGTTCGGACTCCTACGGCGCGGAGGCGGTGGACGCGCTGGCCGCCGAACTCGGGGTCGGGCCCGCCCAGATCTTCAAGACGCTGGTGATCGAATTGGGTACCGGCGCGCTCGCGGTCGCGGTACTGCCGGTGCCGAATACGTTGTCGCTCAAGGCCGCTGCCGCCGCGCTCGGCGCGTCGAAGGCGAGTATGGCCGATAAGACCAAGGCCGAACGCACCACCGGATATGTGCTCGGCGGCATCTCCCCGCTCGGCCAGCGCAAACAGCTGCCGACCGTGATCGACGAATCGGCGCTGTCCTGGGACCGGATGCTGTGCAGCGCCGGGCGGCGCGGGCTGGAGATCGAACTGGCCCCGGCCGACCTGGTCCGTTTGACGGCGGCCGTCACCGCGCCGGTGATCTCGGGCTGATCACGCCCGCGGCCTCGACCGGGCGGGTTGCGCGGGGATCCGGGCGAACTGTGCGTTACTGGACAAATCAACCGGTCCGAGTCGAGGAGTGATGCGAGATGCGTGCGCGCCAGCTTGTCGTTGTCCTGTTCGGAGCTTCGCTGCTCACCCTCGGAACAGTGGTGCTGGACACCGCGACTACTGCCGCCGCACCCGCTGTCGTCCAGGTCGACACCAACTACCCGCTCGACGGCAAGGACACCCCCGGCAACCCGCCGAAGAAGGACGAAAAGGCGGAGAAGGCCGAGAAATTCGGCGGTAAGACCACCAACAGCGTGATCGATCTGATCACCGGCGTGATCAAATGCGCGTTCAATATCGCGACCAACAGCATCAAGTGCCCGCTCTGAACGACCGGTTCAGAGCAGGCTGATCTGCCCGGCCTGTTCGGTATCGGCGGTATCGGCAAGGGGCGCAAGCAATTCCGGCCCGTTGTTCTTCACGCTGTTCACCAGTGGCGATACCGGGCGCACCGCGATGCCCGCCACCGCGGCCGCGTCCGGGGTCTCCAACAGGGATGCGGGCGCGGGATGGTCCGGGTCCAGCCAGGCGTCCCAGTGTTCCTCGGGCATCGGCAGCGGCATGCGGTCGTGGATGTTGGTGAGTTCGCCGACCGAATCGGTGGTGAGGATGGTGCACGACAGCAGCGGATCGCTGTCCGGCAGCGCGCGATCCCGCCACACCGACCACAGCCCGGCCATATACAGCCGGGAGCCGTCGGCGTTCGACATGTAATAGGGGTGTTTGACGGCCTTGCCGTTGCCCGCGGATTCGACCAGCCACTCGTACCAGCCGTCCATCGGCACCAGGCAGCGCCGGTATTTGACGGCGTCGCGGAACGACGCGGTGGTGGCCGCCTTATCGGCGCGGGCGTTGAACAGCGGTTTGCCCTTCACCGGGACGCCGGGCTCGGCGACCTTGGTCCACACCGGGATCAGGCCCCAGCGCATCCGGCGCACCCGCAGTTTCGGCTCGTCGTCGGGGTGGCCGTGCTCGTGCCTGCGCACCACCGTGAGTACCTGGGTGGTGGGTGCGACGTTGTAACTGGTGAAGGTCCTGGCGTCGGCGGCGCCGGTCTCATCGATCGCGTCGAGGTCGGCGGCCAACCGGGCCGGGTTGGTGGTGGTCGCATAACGTCCGCACATATCCCGATACTCCCATCGTGTACCGACAAACTCGGGGACAATTGGACGATAGTGGGTGACCAGATGAGAGTTTTCACCTAGCATTCTCTCACGCGCCCAGGCTGCCCGCTGGCGAATCACGCAAGAGGAGAGATCCACCGTGACATCCACCGAGACCACCCCCGACCAGGACGTCCTGAAGTCGGTCGATCCGGCCACGGGCGAGGTCATCGCGACACACCCGATCGCCGATGCGGACGCGGTGCGCGCGGCCGTCGCCAAGGCCCGCACCGCCGCCGCCACCTGGGGTGCGCTGAGCTACGGCCGGCGCCGCGACCACCTGCTGCGCTGGAAGAGCCGCCTGGTGGCCGACGCCGACGAATTCACCGCGCTCATCCACCGCGAGAACGGCAAACCGCTCGACGACTCCTTCCTCGAGCTCATGCTGGCCATCGAACATATCGACTGGGCCGCCAAACACGCCGAAAAGGTGTTGGGCCCCAAGAAGATTTCGCCCGGCATGTTCATGGCGAACTTCGCCGCCCGGCTGGAACACCGCCCGTACGGCGTCATCGGCGTGATCGGCCCGTGGAACTATCCCGTGTACACCCCGAACGGTTCCATCGCATACGCGCTCGCCGCGGGCAATGCGGTGGTGTTCAAGCCGAGCGAATACTCCACCACCATCGGCAATTTCCTCGCCGACGCGTTCGTCAGGGCGAATCCCGAACTGCCGGTAGGCGTATTCGGCACGATCAACGGCTTCGGCACGACCGGTGCGGAACTGGTCAAGGCCGGCGTCGACAAGATCGCCTTCACCGGTTCGACCGCCACCGGCAAGCGGATCATGGCCGCCGCGGCCGAGACGCTCACCCCGGTGCTGCTCGAATGCGGCGGTAAGGATGCGGTGATCGTCGCCGCCGACGCCGACCTGAAGGCCGCCGCCGACGCGGTCGCCTGGGGCGCCACCGCCAACAGCGGCCAGACCTGCGCGGGCGTCGAACGCGTCTACGTGGACCGCTCGGTGCGCGATCAGTTCATCGCCGAGGTGAAGAAGATCCTCACCGATGTCAAACCCGGCTCCGGCGCGGGCGCGCACTACGGGCCGATGACCATGCCGAGCCAGATCGATATCGTCAAACGGCATATCGAAGACGCGTTGAAGCACGGCGGCACCGCGGTGCTCGGCGGACCGGATTCGGTGAAGGGTCCGTTCATCGAGCCGGTGGTGCTGGTGGACGTGGACGAGAACTCCGACGCGGTGCAGGAGGAGACCTTCGGACCCACCGTCACCATCCGCACCGTCGACAGCGTCGACGAGGCGGTCGAACTGGCCAATGCCAACAAGTACGGGCTCGCCTCCGCGGTGTACTCGCGCAAGAACGGCTTGGATATCGCGCGGCGGCTGCGGGTCGGCGCCACCTCGGTCAACTCGGTGCTGTCCTTCGCCGCCATCGCCGGTCTGCCGTTCGGCGGCGTCGGCGATTCCGGCATCGGCCGCATCCACGGTGCGGCCGGATTGCAGGAGTTCGCCCGGCCGCACTCGATCGCGGTGCAGCGCTTCGCGATTCCCGGCATGGCGCTGCTCAGCTACAGCCGCACCCAGTCGACCATGAAGCTGCTGCGGCGATTGGTGCCGGTGCTGCACGGGCGGCACAAATAAACACACTCCGGTGGCGTGTCCATGTGACTCATGAGTCAAGATGGAAAGGTGAGTTTCTGGCCCGCTCCCCATGTCGACAGCCCCGTTCACGCGACGGTGACCCTGCCCGGGTCCAAGTCGATCACCAACCGGGCGTTGATCCTGGCGGCGCTGGCCGACGGACCGTCGACCCTGACCGGCGCGCTGCGCAGCCGCGACACCAACCTGATGATCAACGCGCTGCGCACGCTCGGCGCGACCATCGACGGTAACGGCGACACGCTCACCGTCACCCCGGCGGCCGCCCTCGGCGGCGGCACCGTCGACTGCGGACTGGCCGGAACCGTGATGCGGTTCCTGCCGCCGGTGGCCGCGCTGGCCGGCGGCGCGGTGCATTTCGACGGTGACGAGCAGGCCAAGATGCGTCCGATCGGCACCATCCTGGACGCGCTGCGCGCGCTCGGCGCGCAGATCGAGGGCGACGGCCTGCCGTTCACCGTGCACGGACGCGGATCGCTGCGCGGCGGGTCGGTCAGCATCGACGCGTCCGGGTCCTCCCAGTTCGTCTCCGGGCTGCTGCTCTCGGCGGCCCGGTTCGACGAGGGCATCGTCGTGCACCACACCGGTAAGGCGCTGCCGTCGATGCCGCATATCGAGATGACGGTGGAGATGCTGCGCCGCGCCGACGTGAAGGTGGGCGCGCCGACCGACAGCCGCAAGGCGCAGACCTGGACCGTGCATCCCGGCCCGATCCGCGCGGTGGACTGGGAAATCGAACCCGACCTGTCCAACGCCACCCCCTTCCTGGCGGCCGCCGCGATCACCGGCGGCGAGGTGAGCATTCCGCACTGGCCGCGCATCACCACCCAGCCGGGCGATGTGATCCGGGAGATCCTGGTGCGCATGGGCGCCGAGGCGCGCATCTTCGACGGCGTGCTCACCGTGCGCGGCCCCGACCGGCTCGCGGGCATCGATATCGACCTGCACGACGTCGGCGAGCTGACGCCGACGGTGGCCGCCCTTGCGGCACTTGCGGATTCGCCGTCGGTGCTGCGCGGCATCGCACATCTGCGCGGCCACGAGACCGATCGGCTCGCCGCGCTGGCCACCGAGATCAACCGGCTCGGCGGCAAGGTCACCGAAACCGACGACGGCCTGGAGATCGTGCCCGCCGAACTGCACGGCGGCAGCTGGCACTCCTACGCCGATCACCGGATGGCAACGGCCGGTGCGATTCTCGGCCTGCGGGTGCCCGGCATCTCGATCGAGGACATCGGCACCACCGCCAAGACGCTGCCCAATTTCGTCGAGCTATGGGGTCGGATGTTGGGAGCTGCGCACTGAGCCCCGGACGTTCGGCGGCCAGCTACGACGAATCCGATGTGCGGGTGCGTCCGGGCCGCAGCTCCCGACCCCGCACGAAAACCCGTCCGGCGCACAGTGATGCGCAGGCGGCGATGGTGGTCTCGGTGGACCGGGGGCGCTGGGGATGCGTACTCGGCGGCGATCCGGCGCGCCCCATCGTCGCGATGCGGGCCCGCGAATTGGGCCGCACCCCGATCGTGGTCGGCGATCAGGTGGAGGTGGTCGGCGACCTGTCCGGCAAACCCGACACCCTGGCCCGCATCGTGCGGGTCACCGAACGCCGAACGGTGTTGCGGCGCACCGCCGATGACACCGATCCGTTCGAGCGGATCGTGGTCGGCAACGCCGAGCAGCTGTTCATCGTGGTCGCGCTCGCCGATCCGCCGCCGCGCACCGGATTCGTCGAACGCGCCATGGTCGCCGCGTATGCCGGTGGGCTGCAACCGATTCTGTGCCTGACCAAACACGATCTGGCCGCCGAATCCGAATTCGCCTCCGACTTCGACGATCTCGACCTGACCATCGTCTACGGCGGCCGCGACGACCCGCTGGAGCCGGTCCAGCACCTGCTGCTGGACCGGCTCACCGCACTCATCGGCCACTCCGGTGTCGGCAAATCCACCTTGGTGAATCGCCTTGTGCCGGAGGCGGATCGGGCGGTCGGCGAGGTGTCCGGGGTCGGCAAGGGCAAGCACACATCGACCCAGTCCGTCGCCCTCCCGCTGCCGGGCGGCGGCTGGGTGATCGATACCCCAGGCGTGCGGTCCTTCGGCCTCGCGCACATCACCCCCGACGACGTCATCGCGGCGTTCAGCGATCTCGCCGAAGCCATCGAGGACTGTCCGCGCGGCTGCACCCACCTCGGCCCGCCCGCCGATCCGGAATGCGCCCTCGACCTGTTGCCAGGCAAGGAGCGTCGGGTCGCGGCCATCCGCCGGTTGCTCGTCGCGCTCAACTCCAACGAGTCGTGGTGAGATCCCTTCGGCTGCCATAACGCTCGATGGAGCGATATCGCATTCCACAACACCGTCGGCCGCGATGGAACGGTTGCCGCCGCCGATATTGAAGTACGCGGTATCCCCCACCGGTCATTGTGCGCACTCCATGACGATCCGCGATATCAGATTCCTGGACTCCTCCTCGCCCAAGGCCATGTGCTGGAGCTGTGCCAGGGCGATGCGATATTGCCGAACCTCATGCTCCTTGTCCAGATACAGGCCGCCGGTGTAGCCCTGGACATAGATCAGCGGAGGTTCGGTGAGGTGCACGGTCGGATGCGCCGGAAACTCCATCATGATGAAGGCGCCGGTGATCAGGCCGATGCATGCGCCCATCTTCGACCGAGGTATCACTCGGATCGAGATATTCGGCATCGTCGCGACATCCAGCAGGTGGCGAAGCTGCCCGGACATCACCGCAGGGCCACCGACCATCGTGTGCAGCACCGTTTCCCCGATGAGCGCCCGCAGTTCCAGCCCGCCGCCGCGCCCGGTCAATCGCCGCAGCCGCCGCGTGTGGATCTCGACCCCGTTTTCGACGAAATCGGTCGGCTGATTGGGATGCTCGATCCAAATCACCGCCCGCCGGTAGTCGGACGTTTGCAGCAGCTCGGGTATCAGCGTGGGCTGGAATACGGTCAGCCGCTTCGCCGCTTCCTCGAATCCCAGGAAGACATTCGCATGGGCGGACAGCGGATCGCCGAAGCTGTGCCACCATCCGGGCTTCTTCAGCTCGGCGACCAGGCCGATCAGCGCATTGGTCTCCGCTTCGCCCGCACCGTACATGGCGCACAGAATGCTCACGTACAGCTCTTTGAGTTTCGGCCCCAGCTGACCGGATTCGATCCGCCACAGCGTCTGCTTCGACACCTCGATGGCCTTCGCCGCCGCGGCGGCGGAAACCCCCGCATCCTCGCGCAACTTCTTCAGCTGACGGCCCAGACTGCGCCGTGGAACAGACGATGCTGTCATTACGTAGCCTCACTATCGGTTGTAGTCGATTTTGGAATCGCCGCACGCGGCAAACTGGAAGAGCCACAACAACATTCACGACCGAAAGACAGATAAGTTACAAACCCCGATCCGGGAGTGTAGACCTGAACCAGACATCAACGTACCGAAAACAGCAAACCCCACGAGCCGGAATGCATTGCCGCATCGGCAATTTCGCCATTCTCGAAAAGGAGGAGCACATGGATTGCCCACTGGGCACCCACGAATTCCGAGCCCGGTGCCTACCGATCGAAACCGGCGAACTCGTACATCGAAGAATGGGTTTCCGATAATCGACCCGATTATGGCGCGTCGTAATTAATTGCGCCGCACGTTATCCGGCCGTGGTAGATGAATCGTGGGTGCCAGCCGTATACATTTCGGCTACAGCGATTGGTCCGCCGACCGCGGCCCGGGTATGGATCGCCGCAAAAGCATCGAGCCGGAGGTTGCCGCCGAACGGTGGCGGGCGGCGGCCGCGGCCGACTACCGTTGGCGCGGGTATCGATGCAAGGAGTGATTCATGAGCATGCTCGAAAACCGGCCGCACACCGCGCTTCTGGTGATCGATGTGCAGGATGCCTTCGTCGCGGGCACATACGAGCGGGATGCGGTGATCTCGCGGATCGGCGACCTGGTCACGCAGGCGCGGCGAGACGACGTGCCGGTCATCTGGATTCAGCATTCCAATGACGAGGTACCGATCGGCAGCGACGGCTGGGCCATCGTCGCGGAGCTGAAACCGGCCGACACCGAGCGGCGGATCGAGAAGAAGTACGGCGACTCCTTCGAGGACACCGCGCTGGAGTCGATCCTGGCCGATCTCGGCATCGGGCGGCTCGTCATCTCCGGCGCGCAAACCGACGGCTGCATCCGCTCGACCCTGCACGGCGCGCTCACCAGGGGCTACGACACGATCCTGGTCAGCGACGCGCACACCACCGAAGACCTGACGCAGTGGGGTGCGCCGTCACCGGAAAAGGTTATCGCGCACACCAATCTGTACTGGTCTTTCCAGGCAGCGCCGGGGCGGACCGCCGGAGTGGTCGAGACCAAGGATGTCGAGTTCCGCTCCTAGACAGCCGGATTCGGCTCGGCGGAATCGAATACCGGTCGCAGCGGTCCACGTAAACGCAAGCGCGTGCCGATCGGAACGCGCAAGACCGACCGCTTATCCGCGTGGGTCAATGATCGCAAGATCGCACTGTCTCCCGGAAAAGGGTTCGTGACATTGCGATCGAATCGAATCGCCGCCGAAATCGAAGGGCGGTATTCGAGCCTGCGCCAACGGGCATGGAGTCCAGCCTTTTCATCGGCGGAAAGCCGAACGAAGCCGAAAAGAAATCGATGAACTGACCGCCCGAACAGACGGTGCGATAGATATGGTGTGGGCGGTTCCGCGCACGGTGACCATCTTGAAAAAGAACGTGGAAATCCAGCCGCCGGAACCGACTGTCGAGGATCTGTTCATCGGCTACGCGCTGGCCGCGGCCTTCGGCACCGGCGGGCTACCGCTGACCGCCGTAATAGTCGGGCTGATGGATGCGGCACTGCCGGGGTAGTGCTCCCTTCTGGTTTTCTTGCTGAGTGACGCCGTTAGACATGCGGTTGGAGCACGAATATATCTGGTAGACAAGGGTATTGGGTATCTGAGGGCTGCTGCCGAGACCAGGTTGGTGTTGGAAGGCAAGTGCTTTCGCGCGGCCCTTACAGGCACGCTGACCTCATGACCGGTAAAAGACCGGTCGACGAGGCGGACCACACCGGGTCTCCGAGGATGACTCGAGGATCAGCCTCCGCCCCTGGAATCGGCCGTTTGCCTGTGGCACAAGGCGATTGAGGATTGCGGGATTTCAGCCCGATAGACGGGTCACGGCCAGTGAGATCCGTTCGCCGACAGGGATGTGTGTTGCGTCGGAACGGTTACGGGCGGCGGCGATGAATTGGTCTCGTAGCCGGTTCAGGCTGGAGTGGTCGAGCAGTTGTGTTTCGTAGTACCCCTGCGCGGCCAACTCCCACACCTGCTCGGCGGTACCGGCGGGGCCGAAAGTGATGGATTCCCAATGGACAGGGGCGAATCCGGCGGGGGTCACGAGGCTGTCGAGCCCGTCGCGGGTGCGGGCGTGGCGACCACCGACCACTGGCATGCGACGCTCGACCTGAATCTGCGCGAAGTAGGGGCGCGCCAGCGAAAGAAACAGCTCATACCCGCTGTCGGGTGCCGGAGGCGCCCCGACAACGAGCACGAGGACCCCACCGGGATGTAGCACGCGGGCGATCTCGGCGACGACCTGATCCGGGTCGGCCATCAGCATGAATGCCATGTGGGAGACGACCGCGTCGAACGAGTCGTCTGGGAACGGGAGCTCCTGGGCGCGCCCGACCCGCAGGTCGGCATCGGCCAGTTCGGGCCGTGCCCGGGCGCGAGCTATGTGCTTGTCGGACAGGTCGATACCCGCCAGCCCGCTGATCCCGGTATGGGCCAGGATCGAAAGAAGTGCGCCATCACCGCATCCCAGGTCCAAGACCCGCCCAGCACCGAGGACATGTTCGGCGACAAGATCGTAACTACTGCGTCCGTCGCCCAAACGGTGCTCGAGAAAGAATTGCGATGCCGCATTAGGGATCTCATCGTGTACCGCCCGAAGGAACGCTTCCGCCGCAGCGGCGTTATCGCCAGAGCTCATCCAGCCAACCTAACGGCGTCCGACCGGGTTGCCGAGCGAATTGAACCTGGCCAGCGGGGCGCGTGGAGATTTCGATCTTCATCGCTGGGATCAGCGGCTGCGACGGTTCGGCACCGGTGACCAGTGGATCAGCTTGTGCTGTGAGTTGATCGGAGTGTTGCGAGTTCGCGGTTGGCCGCGATACGGCTGCGGTGGTTGAGTTGGTGGAAGCAGTGTTGGATTCGGGTGAGGTAGAGGGCTCGGGTGGCCGGATCCAGTGGGGTGTGGGGGGATTCGGGTGTGGGGGTGGGTGGGGCATGGTGATGTGCCTCGGCGAGGAGTTCGTCGGGGTGGTGGCGGTGGTTCACGTGTGGTGTGCGACCGGGGTCGACGTGTGGGGGCGCTATCCAGGCTGCGCGACCGGGATATGGGGAACCGTGCTGCTGGACAATGGTTTTCCAGCCGCCGGGTCCGTCGTGGATGCGGGCGTGGCAGGCGTCGCATGCGAGGGTGAGGTTTTCTAGATCTGTGGGGCCGCCCTTGGCCCAGTCGGTGAGGTGATGGACGGCGGTGAGGGTGGCGGGGGCGTCGCAGCCGGGGCGGGTGCAGCCGCGGGCACCCGCGATCAGGGCCAGCCTCTGGTAGCGGTTGGCGAGGCGGCGTTGCCGCCCGAGGTGTAGTGGGAGACCGTGGTGGTCGAAGACAGCCAGGTACTGGTGGGCGTTTTCGGCCATCCGCAACGCATCCTGGATCGGGACCAGCCCACCGGAGGCGGTAGTGGCGACACCGGAAGCGTTTTCGACATCGGCGAGGGTCATCGTGACGATGGCGGTGACCGGCAGCCCGCGGTGTTCGCCCAATACTCCGGAGGACAGTGCGTGTTTCAGTACCGCGGCCAACGCGTCATGGTTGCGTTGGGCGGCGGTTCGGGTGTCACGCGCGGCGGCGGCAACCAACTGCGCGCGGTCGACGTGCTCGCAATCACCGGTCGGGCTGTCTGGATCATCCGGATTGTTCATCCCGGGACGTGCCCATTTTGCCAGAACCGGATCCAGCAGCGCGCGAGCGACCGGGTCGAGTTCGCCACCGAACGGTGACATCAGATCCGCGCGCTGCCGCCCAATGCTGAAGCCGCGGCGGCGTTTCCGGTCACGGTCGCCGGTGAGGGTGCCGTCGGGGTCGAGGTGGGCCAGGATCTGTAGTCCGGCTTTGTCGATGTCTTCCGGGGGTGCGCTGCGCGCTAGGCATGCCAGGATCTGTTCGGCTTGTTCACGGTCGGCCGGTTCGACCGCCGCGGGTACTCGGTCCATGATCGTGTTGATCCGGCGGGCGTGCTCGATGGAGATCGCACCCTCGGCTTGGGCGTGTGCGGTGTGTGGCAGCACCGGCGGGCGGGTCGCGCCGTCGATGCCGTGCCAGGAACCCAATGCTTTGGCCGCGGTGGTGCGTTGCACGGCTTCGGTTTTCGACAACCGCAGAGTGTCGATGAGGAACTGGCGGACCGATCCGACGCCGTGGTCTTCCGGGATGGCGCGTTCGCCGACCTGTACCAGCATCCGGTGCGTCAGCGACGCCAGTGCGCGGGTGCGTGATTCGACCCGCCGCAGCAGGTCCACGATCGCGTCATCGGATACCAGATCGAGGTCGATTTCGGACAGACCGGCGACCGCCTCCTCAAAGGCGGTGAGTTGCCGATCAAGCTCAACGTCCGAACTCATATTCGAATCATACCCGAAAATACCTATGTAACAAGCATTTTCGTAAGCCTAGAAGCTATCAAGCGACCAGTTGCCAGCACTCGGAAACCGCGCCAACCAACACAGTCAATTTCAGCTGGAAACTAGTCCACGAATGCCCGATGCAACTCCGACAGCGGCGGTACATCGGCGACGAATCCGAATCGACCCGCGCGCATCTCTGCGGCCGCGTCGGTGAAGGCGCGCAGGGCGATTCGGGAAAGCGCGCCGCCGATGCTGATGCGCCGGACTCCGATCTCGCGTAATTGATCCAGCGTGATCGACGGATCGGCGAAGCCCATCACCACGTTCACCGGTTTGCGCACCGAGGAGACCACCGCGCGCATTTGGTCGAGGGTGCGCAGGCCCGGTGCGTACAGCGCATCGGCCCCGGCCTCCTCGAAGGCTTGCAGGCGCCGGATGGTGTCGTCCAGATCGTCTATGCCGTACAGCAGATTTTCGGCTCTTGCGGTGAATACCAACGGATTCGGCAACGCTCGCACGGTTTCCACGGCCGCGCGAACCCGGTCGACGGCCAGCGCGAAATCATAGATCGGATTTCGGCTGTCACCGGTGTAGTCCTCGATGGACGCGCCGGCCGCACCCGCGTCGGCGGCCAGCTCGATGGAGCGGGCCGCGGCGACGGGGTCGTCGGCGAATCCGTTCTCCAGGTCGACGTTCACGGGAAGCGGTGTGGCCGAGTCCATTTCGCGACAGTTGCGCAGAATCTCGGGCAGCGTCGCCCGGGTGCGGCCGAGGACGTTCGCCACGCCGAGGCTGGTGGTGGCCAGTGCCTCGAACCCGAGCGCGGCCAACAGGCGGGCCGTTCCGGCATCCCACGGATTCGGCAGCAGCAGCGGTTCCGGCCGCTCGTGCAAGGCCCGGAAACGCGCGATCTTCGTCGCCTGATCAGTCATACGTTCACTCTGCGCGCCGACTCGTCATCATTCAAATGCATATTTCTTAGCCTTATACATCAGGAATACTGATGGAATGACCTTCGAGGAGATCGAGGCCTTCATCTGCATCGCGGAGGCGGGCGGATTCACCGAGGCGTCGCGGCGACTGCATCGCTCGCAGCCCGCGATCAGCCGCCGGATCCACGAATTGGAGCGCGGCCTCGATACGAAACTGTTCGAACGGGTCGGCCGCCGCATGCGACTGACCGATTCCGGACGCGCACTGCTGCCGTACGCGGAGGCCGCGCTGGCCGCGCTTCGCGATGGCGAACAGGCCGTGCGAGACCGGGCCGGAACCCTCCCGCTCACCTTGCGGCTGGCCATCGTCGGCACGCTCGCCGATTCGCACATCGGCGACGCGCTACGCGAATTCACCTCGCGCACAGCGGATGTCACGATCGATCTGCGCACGGCGACCAGCCGTGAGGTGAGCGCGCTGGTCCGCGGCGGCACCGCCGACCTCGGCCTGCGCTATCACCCGGACACCGACCCGAAACTGGAATCGATCCCGCTCGGCGCGGAGCGGCTCTACCTGGTGGTACCGGCCGACCATCCGATCACCGCCGACCGGCTGCCGGACCTGCGGCCGCTGCGGGACGCCACCTGGCTCGGCTTCCCCGCCGAGCGCGGCGGCACCGGCTCGTTCCGCGGTCTGCTGGAAGGTCAGCTGGCGGCGGCGGGCATCACCGATCCATCGATCACCACCGTCGACAGCCTGACCGCCCAGAAGCGGTTGATCGAGGCCGGGCTCGGCGTCGCGCTCATGCCGTTGGCCAACATTCGCGAGGAACTGCGGATCGGCAGCCTCCGCGTGATCGATGTCCCGGCGCTGAAGGCCGAAATCCCGGTCGTCGCCGTGCGCCGCGCGGGCGGCCATCCCGGCCGTGCCGCAACAGAATTCCTCGCCATCCTGACCGCGGGCGCCCCGAATCCGCACTGAACCATGACGTTCCGCGCAAGCGGTACGCAAGAGCCCGGGCGCAGCATGGATTTCATGGGTGAATACGTAATTGCCGGTGGTGTCAACACGTACTACGAGGTGTACGGCGACGGGGAGCCGCTCGTGCTGCTACACGGCGGCGGCGCGAACGCGCTCAGCTGGTTGGCGCAGATTCCGGAGTTGGCCAAGCACTTCCGGGTCTATGTGCCCGAACGGCGCGGGCACGGGCATACCGCCGATGTCGACGGCCCGATCAGCTTCCAGATCATGGCCGAGGACACCGCGGCCTTCCTCGAAACGCTGGAAATCGGTCCCGCGCACCTGGTCGGCTGGAGCGATGGCGGGATCGTCGCGGTACTGGTCGCCATGCGACGGCCCGACCTGGTGCGCAAGTTGGTCGCCATCGGCGTCTATGTCAACCGCGATGGCGAAACCCCGGCCTGCCACCAACTTTTCGAAGAACCCGTCAGCGCGCGGATGGGCGAGATCGTCCGCGGGAGTTATACGGAGGCACCGGACGGCCCCGATCATTTCCCGGTGATCTACGAGAAGCTGCTGCGGATGTGGCGGGAGGAGCCCAATATCGCCATCTGCGATCTCGCCGCGATCCAGGCGCCGACCCTGCTCATGCAGGGCGATGACGACGGGGTGACGGTCGAGCACAGCCTCGCCATGGCCAGGGCCATACCCGACTCCCAGCTCGCCGTCGTCCCCGGCGCATCGCACGGCGTTCCCATGGAGAAGCCCGAGCTGGTGAATCGGATGATCCTCGACTTCCTCGCTGGGAACCAGCCGAGAAAGGTGTTCGCCCTGCGTGATTCGCTTCCGGAGTACCTACGGGATCCCGCGGCGTCCGCCTGATCAGTCCGGGGCGCGGCCCGGGATGTCGACGCCGCGCTGTAGGACGCCGAAGGCCTCGTCGAGAGCGCGTTGCAGGGTGGCGGGGGTGTGGTCGGCGGTCTGGATCCAGCGTTCGACGCCGACTCGGACGGCGACGAGGAAGGTGGCGGCCAGCAGTTGGGGCGCGAGATCGGCGGCGGGCAGTCCGGTGCGGGCGGCGATCCGCTCGGCGAGCACCCGCTGCCGCTGCGCCTGTCCGGCGGAATCCGCGCCGCGGACAGTGGGATTGGCCGCCATGATCCGATTCGCTTGCCGGGCCGCCTCGGCCATCCTGGCGCGTTCGGCGGCCGCGGTGGGGTCGAGTAGGTAATCGCGCATGGCGCGGCGCATGGCGGTCAGCGCGGATTCGTCGAGCGGACGGCGCGCGAAATAGTCGAGTGCGCCGCCGAACAGCGACGACTGGTAGGCGAAGACGATGTGTTCCTTGGACGGGAAGTGCCGGTGAAAGGTCCGGCGTGACACACCGACCGCGTCGGCGATCTGCTGCACGGTGGTCTGTTCGAAGCCCTGCTGCTCGAACATCCGCAGGCCGGTGATCATGAGCTCCGCCCGCAGCAGCTCCTTTTTACGGCTGCGCGCGGGCAGGGTCTCGTCCGGCTTCATTTGGTCCGGTTCCTCTCGACGGGCTCGGCTGCGGATCTTGCCAACCGGGGGCGCTTGGATGCTATCTTGTGTCTCTCGGTGACACTATATGGGCAGTATGTGTCTCTGAGAGTCATTAGAGGGAAGTGACCGAGCCGGGCAGCGCTCGATGGAATGGCGAATGATGGTGCGCACGTTCCGGATTCAGCCGACCCGCGCCCCGGAACGGTCGATACCGGAGGTGATCGCACCATGCGCGTTCAGCGGATCGCGCGTTCCGCCGTCATCGCGACGCTGGCCTCCGCCACCGTCATGACCTGGACAATGGCCGACCGGCGGGTCGACGGCCAGGCCATGCACTGGCGGCTGTGTACCGCGGGCTCGTGCGCGACGGCGGTACAGCTACCCGCATCGCGGCCGCTGGGCGCGCACCCACCGGTGCGCGGTCCGCAGGTACCGGGACGCACCGATCGAGCGCTGCCGCGCTGCGTACCGCCGCACCCCGGGCCGCGGACCGGGCAGGCCCGGTCGCGGACGACGCCGTCGCCGGTGGCCCGGCGCTGCGCCTTCACCGCCGCGCTCGCCCGATCGAACTCGGCCAGGGCGGCGGATCCGCCACAGCGGACCCGCGCCGACGATGGAGTGCGCATCGAAACCGTTGGCGGACAACACTGCCCGGCCGACCGGACCCCGGACAACACGGCCAATTCACTTCCGGCTATCCGCATCTGCCCGCGATGAGATCCTTTGCCCGGCAGGGCAATCACCGCGACCCGATGAACCGCAGCCCGGACATCGTGCCGAGCACGACGGCCGAACCCGATAGCGCCGGGGTGGCGAAATGCGGTAGCGGACCGGTGCTGTCCTGCTCGATCACCCGCCCGGTCGCCGGATCGAGTGCGTAGAGGGTGCCGGAATGCCAGTCGGCGGCCCAGATTCGATTCCCGTCGACAACCGGGGAACCGGTCGCGGCCACCGTGGCGCGCCAGAGCACCGCGGCCGTACCGTCGGTGGCGATGCGCACCGCCGTAATGCCGTTGGTGCAGGGCAAATAGATCACATCGGCGGCGACCGCGGCGGCGCCGAAGGCCCGGCAGTTGGTGAATGCCGGTGCACGAGTGGATATTTCGCCTAGTTGATGGGCGTCGAGCACGTAACCGTTGCCCGCCTTGCCCGCGATCACGATATGTTCGCCGACCAGTGCCGGATTCATCGAACCGAGATCCTTGTCGGCGGCATTGTCCTGCGCCCAGGTCGCCGGGGCGAAGAAATCGGCCCGGCGCAGATCCGCCGTCAGCGCGATCACCGAATCCGTTCCGTCATAAGCGGTTCCGGGCCCGGCATCACCGTTGCCGACCGAGTAGTACAGCCGGTCGTTCGCGATGACCGGTGGGCCGGGAGCCCAGATACCGCCACGGCCGCCGGACGACGCGCGATACCAGGTGACGGCGTTATTCGAAACATCCACAGCCGCAACGGCTCCGGTGTATTCGCCGCAGTCGCCGAAATTACCGCCGAATGCGGCGTACACGCGACCGTTCCAGAAGGCGAGCGCCGGACGTTGCAGATATGCGGCGCGATCACCGAACGGCGGATCGACCGGAACCCGGTCGACCACCGCGCCGGAATCGGCGTCGAGGGCGTACAGCACATGGTGGGCGTCGGCGGTTTCGGCGACCGCGTACAGCCGGTGGGTCACCGCGTCGTAGGCGGGCTGCCCGGTGATCCCCTCCGGATCGATATCGCCGCACGGCAGCTTCGACCGCGATATCGGCTCGGTGAGATGGGCGCGCCAACGCACGGTCGAACCGGTCACGGCGTAGACCGAATTACGTTCTGTCGCAGCGAAAATCGTGTCCCCGGCCACCATCGGCCGACCGTAGACGGCCCCGTCGAGGGTTACGGTGTCACCGCCCGAGGGAGGAGGCGTCGTCTTCTCGGTCGGCGAATCGCCACCGCAGGCCGTCGCGTAAACCAGCACACACGTCAACGCGGCGCCGAGCAGACCGTTGCGTCGAGTTCGCATTCCTCCAGTGTGCTTTCGGCCCACGAGCATCGCGACCTGCGGCGCACCACCGGCCGCTGCCCACCTCGGCGCCGAAGACGCGACCGGCGGTCGACGAGGTGACCGCGGTCAGCGCATCCGCGTGAAGGTGGCGTAGTGATCGCCGGTGTACCAGGCCGAACCGTCGCTGCCGGTGACGATGCGCTCCGCATCGCGGTTGTGCCCCGGCAACTTTCGGTTGACATCCCATTCCAGGTAGTGGATCGGGTTGCCCGAACCGTCCGTCCTCGGCAGCGTGCCCTCCCGGTTCGTCCAGGTGGTGCCGCCGTGCGTGCCCGAACCGTCGTTCGGCGGCCACTCCCCCGCGTCGATCTTCGCCAAGGTGTCCCAAGCGCGCTGCGGCACAGTGGCGTTCACCAGAACGACGGAATCCGTCCGCACCGGCTGCGGCGCGGCCGAAACACCGGCAACCACAGCGAATGCCGCGACGAGCACCGCGAATAAACTTGCGAATAGTCTCAGCCCAACCCCTGTCATGAACCGGCACGCTAACAAACCGAACCGAACAGCAGGGTTCATCCGGTTTTCAGATGAGTTACGAATCGGCCGGATGTCGTAGGCTGCGCGAATGGGGATGGGCGAGCGACGGCTGCTCGAATTGCGTGGCACTCGGCAGGTCCGGCCCGAGCAGGTGGTGCCGGCCCGGCTGGCCGGACTTCCGCTGCTGTCCTGCTTCGGTTTCGATGTGCACGAGCCGGAACCCGTGCGGCGCCGCAAGATTCCGGGCGGCACCGTGAAGATCGGATTCGCGCTCGACGGCGTCTTCGAGGGACGCGCGCTGCGGCCGTTCGCATTCGTGGTCGGCATGCACGACCGCGGCGGATTCGCCACCCATGCGGGGCGGTTGTGCGGTGTTCAGGTGCAGTTGGATCCGCTGACCGCCCGGCGATTACTCGGCGTTCCGCTGCACGAATTGCGCAATAGGCGAGTGGATCTGGACGAATTCCTCGGACCCTCCGCGCGGGAGGCCACCGAGCGGCTCGGCGCCACGCGGTCGTGGGCGGACCGATTCGAGGTGGTGGGCGGGTATCTGCGCGAATGGTTCGCGCGCACCGACTATTCGGGTGATCCGGCGATCGCCTATGCCGCCGGGCTCTTGCGCCGCAGCGGCGGCAGGGTTCCCCTTAACGAGCTGATCAGCGAATCAGGTTGGAGTCCAAGGCATTTCCGGAGACGATTCGCCGATGACATCGGGTTGTCACCCAAAACGTTCGGCGCGCTCACCCGATTCACCGCGGCGCTGCGGGCGGCGGCCGCGGCACCGGAACCCGATCTGAGCCGTATCGCGGACGAAAGCGGCTACTACGACCAGGCCCATATGCACCGGGATTTCCTGCGTTTCGCGGGCGCACCGCCGGGGCGGCTGCTCGGTTGAGTTCCGGCACGACCGTTTCTTCCAATACGGCGAACCGGGCCGCCCGTACCGTTCGGATCCGAAAGATACCGAGCGCGAAGGGGTTCCCGTGCCGCTACCCAACTCCGTCCGAATCGCCGTCGCGGGCATCGTAATTCACGCGATCGACCACCTCGTCGTCGCGGCCTGGCCGCCGTTCAGCTGGAATGTCGGCACCGTCTACCACCTGACCCACGCCCCGATCTATGCCGCGCTCGCCTACTTCGTGCTGCGCGGCGACCGCTGGGCCCGCGGCGTCATCACCTTCCTGCTCGCCGGCCAGATCATCGGCCGCGCGGTGGTCTGGGTGCTGTTCCCGTCATCGGGTGCGCATGCCGCGCTCCTCGCGGGGTGGGCACTATCGGCGATCATCCTGACTCTGCTGTGGATTCCGGTCGAGGCCCGAACGTACTTCCGCAAGAAACAGCCCGTCGCGCATGCCGATTGAAAACTGTTCTGCCGAAACTCAATTGGTGGGATCCGGCGGGAATGCCCACTCCTCGAACCAGATACACCGTTCCGATTCGTTGAAGCGCAGAATCCACATATCCCGCCAGCGAATCGGCGCGGCTCCCCCGTATTCGACCTCCACCCGGACCACCGCGGTCTCACCCTCCACCGCGACGACTTCGGATTCCATCGTGAAATCCTCGTCCGGGCCCTCCCGCTCGTCGTCCCAGAATTCGGCGATGGCGGCCAACCCGAGAATGGGCTCGGCCCACGGGGCGATCAGGTAACCGGCCTCCGGCGCGAACAGGTCCGCGAGCCCGTCGGTCCCCGCCGCGCGCCAGGCTCGTTCATAGCCGTCGACCCATTTCTCGACCGCTTTACGGTCCACGCTGCGTAAGCTACCCGAATTTCCCGCCGTCGCAGGGCGGTACCGCGAAGATCAGCCCCGGAAGGTTTCCCGGTGCACCGCCTCGTCCAACGGCCGCCCGGACCGCCAGCCGAAACGCTCCAGATCGGGGACCCGCTGGAATTCGCGCACCGGTCCGGCACAGAGCCAGGCCACCGGCCGGATGCCGTCGGGCAACCCGACCAGTTCGGACAGGAATCCGGGATCGTAGAACGACACCCAACCGACGCCGACGCCCTCGGCCGTCGCGGCCAGCCACAGATTCTGGATGGCGAGCACGGCCGAATAGATGCCGGTCTCCGGCACCGTCGCCCGGCCGAGCACCTGCGGGCCGCCGCGCTGATGGTCGTAGGTGACCACGATGCCGGTGCCGCTCTCGACAATGCCCTCGATCTTGATCGGCTCGAAGGTCGCGGCCCGCTCCGGCGGCAGCGCGTCGCGGAATTCGATCCGCTTCTCGGCCACATGGTCGGCGAACCTGCGCAGGGTGGCCCGCTCCCGCACCACCACGAAATCCCACGGCTGCGAATTCCCGACGCTCGGCGCCCGGTGCGCGGCGTCGAGAATCCGCCACAGCGTCGCATCGTCGACGACGTCCCCGGTGAATTCCGCGCGGACATCGCGCCGCATCCGGATGACGTCGTAAACGTTCAGGTCTTCGGCATACACGAGGCAGAGTCAACCAGCCCCGACCCGGCAGGGCTCACCCGACCGGCTGAAGTTCCCGCGACTGCCCGCGCCGCCCGAACCGGCGCTTGCCCGCCGCGAGCGCGGTGCGCAGACCCCGCCGCTTGCCGGTCACCGGGTCGACGGTGGATTCTGTATTGCCGCCGAATTTGCGCTCGGAGGCGGTCTCCGGGGCGTCGTCGACGGTGTCGCGCAGGTATTTGTTCGGCAGCGCCAGCTTGAGGATGGTGCGCCACGCCTTGAAGTACTGCACCGGCAGCGAACCGGTGGTGTACGGGAGGTCGTATTTGTCGCACAGCTCGCGCACCCGCACCGCGATATCGCGGTACCGGTTGCTCGGCAGATCCGGGAACAGGTGGTGTTCGATCTGGTGGCTGAGGTTGCCGGTCATGAAATGGGTGAGCGTGCCGCCGGAAATATTGGCGCTGCCGAGCATCTGCCGCAGGTACCACTCGGCCTGGGTCTCCCCGTCGACATCGGCCTTGGTGAACTTCTCCGCACCGTCCGGGAAATGCCCGCAGAAGATGACCGCGTTCGACCAGACGTTGCGGATCATATTCGCGGCCAGGTTCGCGGTGAGCGTCGAGACGAAGGCCGGGCCGGTGAGCAGCGGGAAGACGAGGTAATCCTTCACGACCTGCTTGCCGACCTTGGTGAGCACCTCCTTGCGCTTGCGCTCGAATTCGGCGCGGGCGGGGGTGCCGGGCTTGTATCGGCCCGCGGCGAGTTTGCCGAGCTCCAAATGCTGGATGGCGACGCCGTATTCGAAGAACAACTGCAGCAGCAGGTTGTAGACCGGGTTGCCGATATTGAACGGCCGCCACTTCTGGTCCCGGGTGACGCGCAGCAGGCCGTAGCCGATGTCGTCGTCCATGCCGAGCACGTTGGTGTACTTGTGATGCAGGTAGTTGTGGGTGTGCTTCCAGTGTTTGGCCGGCCCGGTGTTATCCCATTCCCATGAGCTGGAGTGGATTTCCGGATCGTTCATCCAGTCCCACTGACCGTGCATGACGTTATGCCCGATCTCCATGTTCTCGATGATCTTGGCGGTGCTCAGCAGGGCAACGCCGGCCAGCCAGGCCGGGGGCAGGAAGCTCACGAAAAGTACCGCGCGGCCACTGATTTCGAGCGCGCGCTGCAGCCGGATGACGTTGCGGATGTAGCGGGCGTCCCGCTCCCCGCGCGAGGCCTCGATCTCCCGCCGGATCGCATCGAATTCCGCGCCGAGCGCCTCGACATCGGCCGCCGTGAGATGCGCGTATTCCTTGACATCCGAGATTGCCATGGCGGCTACAGTACCGTAAGTTACGACTCCGTAGGTTGTCAGGATCGCGTCAAGACTGTGGCAAATCTTCCATTGTGAATGTGACCTGGAGATGCTAGAAGCGTCAGGCCATGCGGCGACGGCGAACCCGCAGGATCGCCCGCTCGCGCAACGCCTTTCGCCGCAGTGCGACCTTCTCCTGCCGGGCCTTCTCCTGCAGCGCCAACGTGGCATCGCGCAGCGCGGCCTGCTCCTGGCGCGCCTTATCCTTCAACGCCGCCTTCGCCTCGCGCAGCACTTCCTTCTCGTGCCGTGCCTTCTCCTCCAGCACCACCTTGGCCTCGCGCAGCGCCGAACGCAGCCCGCGCCGCCGGCCGGACTCCGGATCCACCCCCAGCCAATGACTTTCGCTCCACCCGGCGGTGGGCAGCGACGGCAGGGTGATCCCGGCGAATTTGCGCTCGGACGAGGTTTCCGGCGCATCGTCGGCGGTGCGCTTCAGGAATCGGTCCGGCAGCGCCAGTTTGTGAATGGTGCGGAAGGCGAGCAGATACTGCTTGCCCAGCGAACCGGTGGTGTAGGGCAGATCGTATTTGTCGCACAGTTCGCGCACCCGCGCCGCGATCTCCGGATACCGGTTGCTCGGCAGATCCGGGAACAGGTGATGTTCGATCTGGTAGCAGAGATTGCCGCTCATGAAGGCCATCACCGGGCCGGCCTTGAAATTCGCGCTGCCCAGCATCTGCCGCAGATACCACTCGGCCTGCGTCTCACCCTCGAGCTGCTCGATGGTGAATTTCTCGGCGCCGTCCGGGAAATGCCCGCAGAAGATCACCGCGTATGCCCACAGATTCCGCACCAGGTTCGCGGTGGCGTTCGCCTTCAGCGTCGATTTCCACGCGGGCCCGGTGAGCAGCGGATAGATCAGGAAATCCTTGGCCACCTGCCGCACGATCTTGCCGCCGAACTCCTTGTTCGCCGGCGAACCCAATTGGTAGCGCGGGGTGTTGGTGAGCTCCTTCTCGATGCTCCAGTCGTGCAGCGCGATACCCCATTCGAAGGTGGCGGCCAGCAGCAGATTCGCCAACGGCTGCACCAGGTGCATCGGCTTCCACTCCTCGTCCCTGGTCATCCGCAGGATGCCGAAACCGAGGTCCTCGTCCTTGCCGAGCACATTGGTGTAGGTGTGGTGCGAATAGTTGTGCGCGCGCCGCCACTGCGCCGACGGCCCGGTCATATCCCACTCCCAGGTGCTCGAGTGGATTTCCGGATCGTTCATCCAATCCCACTGCCCGTGGCTGACGTTATGCCCGAGCTCCATGTTCTCGATGATCTTGGCCACCGAGAGCAGTGCCGTCCCGGCCAGCCACGCCCATCGGTTGCGGCTGCCGAACAGCACGGCGCGCCCGGCCACCTCGAGACCGCGCTGGGCCGCGATGGTGCGCCGGATGTATTTCGCGTCGCGCTCGCCGCGAGCGAGCTCGATATCGCGCCGGATCGCATCGAGTTCCCGCCCCAGTGCCTCGATGTCGGCCGCCGTGAGATGAGCGAACGCCTGAATATCGGTGATGGCCACCGGGGTCCTTTCCCTACACGAATTGCTTCGAGCCTACCTGCGCGAAATGTCGCGCCCTCAGACGTCGAGTGTGCAGTCGCCGGCCGCGGCGGAAATACAGGTCTGCACCTTGTCGCCCTCGCGGCGCTCGTCACCGTTGCGCAGATCCCTCGTGTAACCGGAACTCAGTGTGACGACACAGGTTTGGCAGATGCCCATGCGGCAGCCGAACGGCATCTGGACACCGACCGACTCACCGGCCTCCAGCAGACTGGTCGCGCCGTCCACCGTCGCGCTGCGACCGGACTTGCCGAATGTCACGGTGCCGCCCTCACCCACCGCCGACCGCTCGATCTCGAAACGCTCGACATGCAGCCGATCGCTCAGGCCCGCATCGCGCCAGTGCCGCTCGATCTCGTCGAGCAGCGCGGCGGGGCCGCAGGCCCAGGTCTCGCGCTCGCGCCAGTCCGGCAGCGCCTCGTCCAGGGAGTCCAGTGCGAATTTGCCCCGCTCACCCGTCAGATGCGGGCGCATGGTGAAGCTGGGATGCCGGTCGTGCAGCTCGCGCAGTTCCGCGCCGAACATGATGTCCTCGGCGGTGCGGGCGGAATGGATGTGCACCACATCGGGCACCGCGTCGCGGCGGTCCATCGCCCGCAGCATCGCCATGACCGGGGTGATGCCGCTACCTGCGGTCAGGAACAGCACCTTCGGCGGCGGCGGTGACGGCAGCACGAAACCGCCCTGCGGCGCGGCCAGCCGGACGATGGCGCCGGGCCGCACACCGTTGACCAGATGGCTCGACAGGAAACCCTCCGGCATCGCCTTCACCGCGATGGAGATCACCCGCTTGCCGCCATGACCCGGCTCGTTCCAATTCGGCGGGCAGGTAAGCGAATACGAGCGCCAATGCCAGCGGCCGTCGATCAGGATGCCGATGCCGATGTACTGGCCCGGTTGGTATTTGAAGTCGAAACCCCAGCCCGGCTTGATCACCAGCGTCGCCGAATCGGCGGTCTCCTTGCGCACCTCGACGACGCGGCCGCGCAGCTCGCGCACCGACCACAGCGGGTTCGCCAGGTGCAGATAGTCGTCCGGCAGCAGCGGGGTGGTGACCCGCGCGACCGCGCCGCGCAATACGTTCAGCCGACCGCCCCGTTCGGCGACACTCGCGGCCGGGGCCTCGAGCCATTGCCGGATGCCCCGCACGGAAAATCCCCCACGTTTCGAGCTCATCGCTGCCGTTCGTCTCCTGTCTGGACCTGCCGTACGGCAGCCAGGTTACGGCATCGTAGGTTCCGGTGGGTGGCGCGACCAGGCCCACCCGCCACCCCTCATCGAATCGCCGCGCGACGCCCTAGAGCAGTTCCAAAAGGAACGGCAGCTCCTGGGCCGCGTACCAGGCCAGTTGGTGGTCCTCGGCATCGCCGAGCACGAATTCGGCGTCGGTGTCACCGAGATCTGCGGCGTCGATCACATCCACCGCCTTGGCCACCTCCGGCTCGGCCTCGGCCAGGTCCACGTGCACCGAGGCGATCTTGCCGTACGGAACCGGGCCCGCCAGCTTCACCACCGCATCGTCCAGATCGGGCCGCAGCCGCGCGCCGCTGACATCGGCCGCGATCACCGCGCGCCGGTACACCGGGCCCGGGTCGCGGTCACCGGCGGGTGCGTCCTCGCCGGATTCGGTGATCCCGTCGCGTTCGGCCGCCAGCAGTCGCAGCGCGGCCCGCGCCGCCTCGCTCATCGCGACCTCGGCCAGTTCCTCGTCATCGCCCGAGGCGTACGCCTCGCGCAGCGCCGGGGTGACCGCGAACGCGGTGCCGCCGATCGCGCGCAGCTCCCGGTCGGCCACCAGCTCGCGCAGCATCGGCACCGTCGCGGGGATGTAGACCCGCATCGTGTTCTGATCAGAGACAGGCACCGAGCATCTCCTCCATGGACTCGTGCACCGACGCGGCGAGCACGCCGATGTCGGCCATCGCGTCGCGATCGGCGTTGAGCCCGTAGCAGACCCGTCCGTCATAGGACGTGATCCCGATGCTCGAAGCCTGGTTGCGCAGCAGCGGCGACACCGGATACATCTCCAGCATCCGCGCGCCGCCGATATACATCGGCCGCTGCGGACCCGGCGCGTTGGTGATCACCAGATTGAACGTGTGTTCTGCGAACGTACTCGCCGCCCGCACGCTCATCGCATGCAGGCTGGCCGGTGCGAAGCCGGCCATGTGCACCAGGGTGCGGGCCCGCACCCCGCGCCGATGTTTGCTGTTGGCCGCGGTGGCGTGCGAGATATGCGAAAGCCGAATCACCGGATTCGGTTCGCCCACCGGCAGATCGATCAGGAACGAGGACACCTCGCTGGCCGGATTCAGTTGCGCGGCGCCGGGACTGTCCACATAGACCGACATCGGCACCACCGTCCGCACGGTCGACGATTCGGTGAGCGCCTCGCCGCGCGAGAGCAGCCAGTTGCGCAGCGCGCCCGTGACGACGGCCAGGATGACGTCGTTGATCGAGCAGTCGAAACGCTTGCGGAGCTTGCGGTAGTCCTCCAGATCGGTGCGCACCACGGCGAAGCGGCGGTTGCGCGAGGTCCGGATGTTGAGCGGGCTGTCCTGGGTGCCGGTCGCGGCGGCGCGCACCGCGCCGACCACCGAATGCACCGCCTTACCCGTCGAACCGATCATCCCGAGCACGCCGGAACGCGCCTCGCGCACCACCTCCAGCGCCTCACCCGGCTGGGCCGCCAGATGCGCGAGCGCGCCGATCAGCAGTTCGGATTCGGAGGGTTCGCGCGGCGCGTGCCACGCGTCGTCGGCGACCCCGCGCGGCGACGGGCCGGTATCGAGGATGACGTGGCCGATTTCGAGCGCGGTATCCCCGTCGACCAGCGCCGAATGGGTTTTGGTGAAGATCGCGCTGCGCCCGTCGGTGAGGCCCTCGATCAGGTACATCTCCCACAGCGGCCGGGTCTGGTCCAGCGGCCGCGACGCCAGCCTGGCCACCAGGTCGAGCAGTTGCTCGTCGCTGCCGGGACCGGGCAGCGCGGACCGCCGGACGTGATAGGTGATATCGAATCCGCTGTCCTCCACCCACACCGGCCGCCCGAGCGCGAACGGGATCTCGCGCACCTTGCGCCGATATCGCGGCACCAGCGACAACCGCTCCTCGACCAGATCGACGAGCCGGTCGTAATCCAGCGCGACCTCATCCGCGCCGCCGGAATTCCGGACGATCGCGAGTGAGCCGATGTGAATCGGATTGCTACTCGACTCGAGCCGATAGAACGACGCGTCCTGCGGCGTCAACCTCGTGATCACGCTGCCGCCTGCTCCCTTCGGTGCCCTGGTCCGTGGCACACATGAGTACATCGCCCCCGGATCCGCCGCGCGGGCAAGCTGTTTCGATCGAATCGTGCCGCCATCGCCAAGCGGACGGATATCGGCTCCGGAGTCCGAGCCGCGCTGCTCAGTGGTCGTCATATGCCGACACCGATCGTCCCCGATACGATCGGCCGGTATTCCGTCGGCATACCGAACGCCTTACATCGTACGATACGGATGACGAAACATGTTCCGGGCCAATCCGATTCACTGGGAGGTCGCTGGGCTCTCCGGCCCGGGCCGGAACAGCGCCCATCCCCACTCCCGGGTAACCGATCCGGCGCACTTCACAGCAAGCACGGGTACGGTGAGACCCAGCGGGACATTCATGGCCGGAACCCGGGGGTGAGGCAGCACATCGTTGCTGGTCGGCGCCTACCATGGGTGCCGCATTAACATTGGGAATGCATCCGCGCCGTTGATACACACCGACCAGAGGACTGACGAGACCCGTGCCTGCGCTGACACTGACGAGGTTGCTACGGATTGGTGAGGGTCGCATCGTGAAGCGGCTCGCCCACCTCGCCGACGAGGTCATCGCGATCGGGCCGGACTTCGAGGAGCTCTCCGATGCGGAACTGCGCGCCAAGACCGAGGAGTTCAAGGAGCGCTACGCCGATGGCGAATCCCTGGACGACCTGCTGCTCGAGGCGTTCGCGGTAGCGCGCGAGGCGTCGTGGCGGGTGCTCAACCAGAAGCACTACAAGGTGCAGATCATGGGTGGCGCCGCGCTGCATCTCGGCAATATCGCCGAGATGAAGACCGGTGAGGGCAAAACCCTGACCTGTGTGCTGCCCGCCTACCTGAACGCGATCAGCGGCGACGGTGTGCACGTCGTCACCGTCAACGACTACCTGGCCAAGCGCGACGCCGAGTGGATGGGCCGCGTGCACCGGTTCCTCGGCCTCAGCGTCGGGGTGATCCTGTCCGGTATGACGCCCGCCGAGCGGCGCGAGTCGTACGGCTCCGACATCACCTACGGCACGAACAACGAATTCGGCTTCGACTACCTGCGCGACAATATGACCCATTCGCTGGAGGATCTGGTCCAGCGCGGGCACAACTTCGCCGTGGTCGACGAGGTCGACTCCATCCTCATCGACGAGGCCCGCACCCCGCTGATCATTTCGGGCCCGGCCGACGCCTCGTCCAAGTGGTACGCCGAATTCGCCCGTATCGCACCGCTGCTGAAGAAGGACGTGCACTACGAGGTCGACATCAAGAAGCGCACCATCGGCGTGCACGAGCAGGGCGTCGAATTCGTCGAGGACCAGCTCGGCATCGACAACCTCTACGAGGCCGCCAACTCGCCGCTGGTGAGCTACCTGAACAACGCCATCAAGGCCAAGGAGCTCTACGCCCGCGACAAGGACTACATCGTCCGCGACGGCGAGGTCATCATCGTCGACGAGTTCACCGGCCGCATCCTGATCGGGCGCCGCTACAACGAGGGCATGCACCAGGCGATCGAGGCCAAGGAGGGCGTCGAGATCCAGCCCGAGAACCAGACGCTGGCCACCATCACGCTGCAGAACTACTTCCGCCTGTACGACAAGCTGTCCGGCATGACCGGTACCGCCGAGACGGAAGCCGCTGAGCTGCACCAGATTTACAGCCTCGGCGTGGTGCCGATCCCGACCAACAAGCCGATGATCCGTCAGGACCAGTCGGACCTGATCTACAAGACGGAGGAGGCCAAGTTCTCCGCCGTCGTCGACGATGTCACCGAGCGGCACGAGAAGGGCCAGCCGGTGCTGATCGGTACCACCAGCGTCGAGCGCTCGGAGTATCTGTCCAAGCAGTTCACCAAGCGCGGCATCCCGCACAACGTGCTGAACGCGAAGTTCCACGAGAACGAGGCCGCGATCATCGCCGAGGCGGGCAGGCCCGGCGCGGTCACCGTCGCCACCAATATGGCCGGTCGCGGTACCGATATCGTGCTCGGCGGCAACCCGGACATCATCGCCGACATCCTGCTGCGCAAGCAGGGCCTGGATCCGGTGGCGACGCCCGACGAATACCAGCAGGCGTGGTTGCCGACGCTGGAGCAGGTCAAGGCGCAGACCGAGGAGGACGCCGAGGCGGTCCGCGAGGCAGGCGGCCTCTACGTGCTCGGCACCGAGCGGCACGAGTCGCGCCGCATCGACAACCAGCTGCGCGGTCGTTCCGGCCGCCAGGGCGACCCGGGCGAATCCCGCTTCTACCTCTCGCTCGGCGATGAGCTGATGCGGCGATTCAACGGCGCCGCACTGGAATCGATCATGACCCGGCTCAACCTGCCCGACGATGTGCCGATCGAGGCGAAGATGGTCTCCAAGGCCATCAAGAGCGCGCAGACCCAGGTCGAGCAGCAGAACTTCGAGATCCGCAAGAACGTGCTCAAGTACGACGAGGTGATGAACCAGCAGCGCACCGTCATCTACAGCGAGCGCAACCGGATCCTGCGCGGTGAGGATATGGAGGGCCAGGTCGACGAGATGATCACCGATGTGATCACCGCCTACGTCGACGGCGCCACCGCGGAGGGCTATGTCGAGGACTGGGATCTGGAAAAGCTGTGGACCGCGCTGAAGACGCTCTACCCGGTGAGCCTCAACTACAAGGATCTGACCGGTGAGACCGAGGTCGGCGAGGCGGGCGATCTGACCCGCGACGATCTGCTGGAGGCGCTGCTAGAGGACGCGCACACCGCGTACGAGAAGCGCGAACAGGAGATCGACGGCCTGGCCGGCGAGGGTTCGATGCGCAATCTCGAACGGCAGGTGCTGCTTTCGGTGCTGGACCGCAAGTGGCGCGAGCACCTCTACGAGATGGACTATCTCAAGGAGGGCATCGGCCTGCGCGCCATGGCGCAGCGCGATCCGCTCGTCGAATATCAGCGCGAGGGCTTCGACATGTTCGCGGCGATGCTGGAGGGCCTGAAGGAGGAGTCGGTCGGCTTCCTGTTCAACCTGCAGGTCGAGGTGCAGCAGCCACAGCCGGAGGGTGTCGCCGTCGATCCCGGTCTGCGTTCGCCGGTCGGCGCGTTCGGCGACGCGCAGCGTTCGCTGCCGACCGACGAGGCGCCCGGCAATGGTCACGCGGCGCCTGCGGCCTTGCGCGCCAAGGGAATCGACAACAGCGACCCGCGCGGCCTGAGCTACTCCGGCCCGGACGAGGGCGGGCACGCCGCGGTGCACGGCGACGTCGACGAGTACGGCGACGGCACCACCCGGCGGGAGCGCCGCCAGGCCGCCCGCGCCCAGTCGAAGGACAAGCGGCAGCCGAAGACCCGGCGCAGGCACTGACCTCCAGAGCCGAATAGCGAAGGCGCCCATGGTATTCCATGGGCGTCTTCGCTTTTACCGAAAAACCTTGCGGCTCAGATGCGTTCGAGAACCGCCGAGGCCCCGATGCCACCGGCCGCGCAAATACCGAGCAGCGCAACGTTTTTACCGCTGCGCGCCAGCTCGTTGGCCATGGTGGTGACCATCCGCGCGCCGGTCGCGCCGAAGGGATGCCCCAGCGAGACCGAGCCGCCGTGCACGTTCAACCGGTCGATATCGACCGCGCCGACGGCGGTGTCCCGGTCCAGCCTGGTCTTGGCCCATTCGTCGCTGGCCAGCGCGGCGAGCACCGAAAGTGTCTGTGCGGCAAAGGCTTCGTGGATATCGACGAAATCGACGTCGGCCAAGGACATTCCGGCCTTGTCCAGCGCGCGCGGCATGGAGATGGCCGGACCGATGAGCACCTGATCGGTGGGGTCGACGCTGACGTAACTCCAGGACCGGAAGGCGGCCAGCGGCTGGTAGCCGAGTGCCCGCGCCCGCTCCTCGCTCATCAACAGCACCGCCGACGCACCGTCGGTGAGCGGGCTGGCATTGCCAGCGGTGACGGTGCCGTCGGCCGCGAAGACCGGCTTCAGCCTGGCCAGTTTCGCGGCGGTGGTGTCGCCGCGCACCAGCCCGTCGCGGTTGATCTCCTTGCCGTCGGGTGTGCGTACCCGCAGCACCTCGTCGTCGAAGCGGCCGGAATCGATTGCCGCGGCGGCCCGCTGATGTGAGCGGGCGGCGAACTCGTCCTGTTCGGCTCGGCCGATGCCGTGGATGCGGGCCATCTTCTCCGCCGATTCGCCCATCACCTCACCGGTGGTGCGCTCGGCGATCTTCGGCCGCCGCGGCACGATATCGGTGAACGGCGCCAGCTGCGCGACCGCCGAAAGGTAGTCCTTCGGCTTCGGCTTGCCGAGCGCGAGCGGCGCGGCCGCGTGCACCACCTTCTGCGGCAGCTTGACCTCGGCATTGCTGGTGGAATCGCTGCCGCCGGCGATCATCACGTCGTATTCGCCGCGTTCGATGGCGGCGGCCGCCGCGGTCACCGCCTGCAGGCCGGACGCGCACGCCCTGGTGACGGTGTAACCCTCGCAGCCGGGATCGAGGCGGAGGTCGAGCGCGATTTCGCGGGCGATATTCGGTGCGGCGCTCGGCAGGATCACCCCGCCCCACACGATCGCCTGCACCTGATCCTTCGGCAGCGCGGTGCGCTCGAGCAGTCCGGCGACGGCGGCATCGGCCAGCGCGATCGAATCCATCCGCGTGAAATCGGTGAACGCCTTGCGGAACGGAGTCCGCGCCCCGGCGACGATAACAGCACGGCGAGCAGCGTAGGAAGCCATGCTAGTCCGCCTCTCCGCGCCTCTTGCCGGTCGCAAGAGCGGCGAGACCCACGTTGCGGGCCGACGGCGAGGTTCGTTGGCCCGGTTCTGGGCGTGCCCGACGAGTTACCCATGTCCTCGCGAAATCAATCATCACTGATCGATTTACTCATGAACCCCGACGAGATACCAGTACCCGGAGTAACGGTATTTCGGCGGACGCGAAGTTCCTCGCGCCGAGTGGCATCGCGAGGCTCGACCGGAGACCAGCTCAGCGATCCCCTCCAGATGCCGCTGAGCCGGTCTGCCGCGCGCCGTTGCGCAACAGACCGGGGCGCTCGTTCCGGCGAACGCCCCTGCCCGCTCCGGAACCGCAAGGCCGGGCGATGGTGCCACTCGGCGCCCTTCGACAGTAGCAATATTTCGATGAAGTTCTCAAATGCTTTCTACAAAGTTGGCTTCGGCTGCCGGATGGAACTACCATGAAGCCCACTATGCAGCGCACTTCGGAGCCGTCGCGGCAGAAGCGCTTCGGCCGCATCATCAGGGAACGCCGCGACGAGCTCGGCCTCACCCAGATCCAGATCGGGGATCTCGGCGGCCCATCCGCGCCCACGATCCGCAAGATCGAGGACGGCACCGCGACGATCAGCATCAGCACGCTGAACAAACTCGACGGGCCGCTGCGCTGGGTGCCCGGCAGCGCCGCCCGCACCTACGCGGGCGGCACCCCCACCGCAGACGAGCCGGCCGACCCACCGCAGACGGGCGAATCCGTTGTGGCGGGCCCGGATTCGATCCCCTTCGACATCGCCGACCTGACCGGACTGCTCGCCGCCTCCGGCAAACTCAACGACGCGGTGGAACGCGGCCGCACCACCGATCCCCATGTGGTGGCGGCGATTTCGGAGCTCAACCGGGTGGTGTCCAAATTGTCCGCGCGCTACGCGACCACCATGCTGGAACGCAACGGCGGCCCGGGCAGGCAGCTGCACCCCCTGGTCGAAATGGCCTTCGCACATCTGCTGGAAACCCCGGCGGAGGCGGATGACGAGACGGAATTCGAGGAGCGCCGCTACCGCCGCTGGCTGGCCGGCCGCGCCGAGACGGTGGATGCCGCCACCGAAACCCGGTTCCGGCTGCGCTGGCAGGCGGCCAACGGGGCACGGGCGGCGCGCAACGGTAAGGGAGCGTGACGATGGACGATCAGACGGATCTGACCTTGAGCCATAAGATCAACCGGCTCTTCGCGGTCGTACATCCGCGCTCGGCCCCGGAGCGCAGCATCGAGGCGGTGGCCGAACACGTCACCGCCCGGCTCACCCGCCCGATCGATGCCGCACAGTTGGAGCGGCTGCGCAGCGGCGAACTCGATCACCTGACCGATTGGACCCCGGCGGATCTCGAGGTGCTCGCGGCGATCGCGCAGTCCTTCGGCGTCGCCCCCGACTACCTCACCACCACCGGAACCGCGGCGGCCGCCATCGACCGGGAGTTGGAACTGCTCGCCACCATGCGGGATGCGAATGTGGCGAGTATCGCGCTGCGCGGCGGCGATATCGACCAGGCGACGCTGACCCAGATCATCGCCGACTGTTAGGCCCGGTCACCCCCGCTCGATACCTCGGAACCTCCGACCACAGCACGTCGCTCGCACCGCGCCGACTCGGTACCATCGTCTCCCAATGCAAGGCTGCAGTAGGGAGATCGCGTCGCATGGTCGGTATCGAACAACGGTTCCAGGAGCTATCCAAAACCGTATCGATTCCTCAACCCTGGGATCTGACCGGCTACGTCGAGGCGGTCGCCGCATACCGCGGACGGCCGATCAGCCTGCATCCGATCGGGGCCGGCGTGCTGTCCGGCAGCGGCTGCGGCACCGGCAGCGGCCTGTGGATCGCCAAGCGTGACTGCGACGTCATCGTCTACGGCGCCGACACCACCCGGTGGCATGCCGAACACATCGTGGTGCACGAACTCGGCCACATGCTGCTCGGGCACGGCGCGGAACCGGAACCCCCGAAACCCCTACCGGAACAGACGCTGGCCGCCGTCGCCGAACTGCTGCCGTCGATCTCGCTGGAATCGATCGCACATGTGCTCGGCCGCACCGATTACGGCACCGCCCGCGAACGCGACGCGGAGACCTTCGCCGATCTGGTAATGCTCCAGGCAATGCGCCCACCGCGGCGAAACTCGTTGCTACACAAGACATTTTTCCGCGATGGGCGGCTGTGAAATCTGATCCCGGCCGGTGCGTGACCGGCCGGGGAAACGCCTGACCTATGCGAGCCGGATGAGGCCGTAGTCGAAGGCGTGGCGACGGTAGACGACCGACGGTCGGTCGGTCTCCCGGTCTTGGAAGAGGAAGAAGTCGTGGCCGACGAGCTCCATCTGGTAGAGGGCGTCGTCGACGGACATCGGGGTCGCGGAATGAACCTTGGTGCGCACGATATGTCCGGGACCCGCGTACTCGGCGGGTTGCGCCGACTCGGCGCGGTGGCCGTCGTGCTCATGCGCGGACCCGTTGGCCAGCGCGAACAGTGAGTCGTCTATCAGGTCTGCGGTGGCCTCGGCGACGGAGACCGGGGTCTTCTCGCCGTAGTGCACCCGGCGCCGATCCTTGGTCCTGCGCAGTCGGCTCTCCAGCTTCGCCGTCACCGACTCGAGTGCGGCGTAGAAACTGTCGGCGCAGGCCTCGGCCCGGACGATCGGGCCCTTACCGCGCGCGGTGATCTCGACGCGCTGGCAGCTCTTGCGCTGCCGCCGGTTGCGCTCGTGGAACAGCTCGACATCGAAGAGGAAGATCGACGGATCGAAGCGTTCGAGTCGGGAGAGCTTCTCCGCGACATAGATTCGGAAATGGTCGGGAACCTCGACGTTGCGTCCTTTCACTACAACGTCGGCGCGCGGCTCGCGCGTCTGGCCCGCGGGTTGGTCCAGCTCACCCATTTGCATGGGATTGGTGCTGAGCATCGAGGGCGTTACATCTGCCATGGGTCGTGATGACGTCGTCACGCGTACCTCCCGGATATGGCCGCACATACCGATTCACGTGCGGCGGGATTTGCCGTGCCGATCGACGATTCGCTCGGCACAAGTTGTCCGAGGCGCCACCTCCAAACTTCCGTTCGGTGTGTGATCGCGACGCTAGTACGACATTGGGCGGTCCGCCAGTGTTCACGCAAATTTCCCGGAGTCAAGCGCCGCACGTCACCAGAACGGCACATGGGCGCAGCCCTACCCGCGCCAGCGCGCGGATCGATTCGCATGCCGTCGCACCGGTGGTCAGCACGTCGTCTACCAGCACGACCTCGGTGTTTTCGGTGAACGACGCAGCCTTGTCGTACCTGCGCGGGACCATAATTCGCCCGCGTAGATTGTGTTGTCGCTCACCGGCCGTCAAGCCCACCGAATCACGCACACCCCACCACACCCGCAACATCGGTACCACTTGGCTATCAGGCAGCCATCCCGCGGCCACCTGCGCGGCACGGACCACCGGATCGCCGCCGCGGCGCCGTGCCGCCGCCCGCCGGCTGGGCGCCGGAATCAGCACCAGCGGGCGGTCTTTCGCCCGCAACCGGGCCAGCGCCAGGGCCAACGCCAGGCCGAGCGGCTCGGCCAGATCGCGGCGGCCCTGCTCCTTGGCGGCGAGCACCGCGCGGCGGGCCGGGCCCGAGTACGGGCCGAGCGCCCAGCACGGCACCCCGGGATCGGTGCGCGGATGAATCCGCCGCGGCACCGCGGCCAGCGTGGCCGCGCAGTCGGCGCACCAGCCGACGCCGGCGGTCCCGCAGCCGCCGCAGGCCGCGGGCAGGATCAGATCCAGCAGCGTGCGCATCGGCAGATTCTGCGGCAGCGGCGCGGGCCGTTCCGCGCGTCCCTACCCGGCGTGTTTCAGCCCGGCAGCACCGGAACCGCGTTGGCGCCCAGGTTCGGCAGCTCGCGCCAGTAGGCGTCGCCGACATCCGGCGCGGAGGCCAGCTCCAGAACCGCGCGGGCATCCGCGGCGTATTCGTGGTCGCCCGAGCCGTCGACGAGCCGCACCGGCGGCGTCAGATTTCGCGCGGTCTGCGGGACCAGCTGTGAGCCATCGATCGAAACGGTCGAGACCGGATCGACATTGCCCTCCCTGGCGATGGCGATGGTGTCGGGGGTGAGCCAACTCAGCGAGACCGCGCGGGTGCTGAGCGTCACCCCGATCGGCAGCGGCGAGGTCAGCGCGTATGTCCCGTCCGGATGACGTTCGATCACCGCGACGTACACCTTGCCGTCGGCGACGAGCGCGGCGCGCACTCCGGTACGGGACACCCGTAGCTCCGTAATCGGTAGGCGCAGTGAAGAATTCGCGTTTGTGAGCGCGGAGATGTCGACATCCTGCCGCGATACGGTGCCGGTGGCGCGATCGTTGACCACCCGGATCACCCGCTCGCCGTCCACCACCACCCAGGCGGCGGTGCCGTCGGAATTCCAGGACGGCCTGCTGATCGAGCCGCCCTCGACGACCGGGAACGCGCTGCCGCCATAGCTGCCGATCATCAACGTCTGCGCCGGATCCGGCGCGGGCCGTCCGGTGGCCGCGACCGCGGCGACCAGCTGACCGTCCGGGGACAGCGCCACCGACTGCAGGTTGTTCACCGCGCCGAAGTATCCGGGCGTCGGGGTGATGCTGCCGTTCGGCTCGACCTGCACCAGCCCGCCGCCGCGCAGGGCGTGCAGGCCGATCTTGTTCTGCGCGCCGGTCGCCGGGCTGAACGCCTCGACGTCGGCGACGGTGTAACCGTTCGCCGCGTACCGCTCGTCGAGCGGCTTCCCGTCGACCGAGATCTGGTAGGGCCCGAGAATGCCGGCACCCGAGAGGGTCAGCACCACCTGCGCTGCCAACAGCTCCCGATCGTGCGGGGCCAGTCCGGCGGCGCCGGAGAAGTCGATATGCACGCCGCCGAGCCCGATGCCGACATCCTCCGCATCACCGTTGGCCTTGGTGATCGGACCGTGGATGGCCACCGGCGCGGCCAGCTCGTTGCGCAGCACCGGGGTCAGCGCGGGCTGGGTTCCCGCGTTCAGCAGGGCGAGCAGCCGCTGGGTCAGCTGGCCGTTCGGCACGGCGATCCAGCGCAGATCCGGTACCAGGGTGGTGCCGGTCGGATCGACGAAATACAGCACGTAGCGGCGGTAGAACTTGGCGAAGGCCGTCGAGTCCATGACCACGCCGTCGGGCGGATCGTCGATGCGCCATTCGCCGTCGACCTTGGTCATCTCGATCTTCTTCTCGAACGGATCGCTGACCGCCCGGTACGCGCCGTCGGCGGACAGCTCGCCGACGGTGCGCGCCCGGATCACATAGGTCGCCTTGTCGCCGGTGCGGGATTCGCGCAGCGTGTCCGGCTTCTCCACGATCACCGTGCTAGACGTGTCGTCCCAGTGCGTCGACGCCTCGGGCGTCATGAACTGCCTGGCGATGAGATGCTTGTTCGCCGGATCGGCACTGGCCACCAGGAAGTCGCGCAGCAGCAGATCCGGATCGCGGCCCTGCAGCGGCGGCGGCGGGCCGTCCGAGGTGGGCTGGCGGTTGATGGTGCCGAGCGCCTGCGGCGCGGTCGATTCCGGCAGGTTGGCGCATCCGCTCAGCGCCAGCAGCGCCAACAGCGCCGCGCCGAGCGCGTACACCCGGCGCCGACGCGGATATCGGTGACGCACCCTCATCACTGTACGTCCCGGCCTTCGGCGGATACGGCGTCACCGCTGGGCGCGGGCGCCGCCCCGTTTCCGCTCGGCCGGGCATCGGTTCCGGCGGGCCGTTCCGCCGCGCCGATCGAATTCGACTCGGCCCCATTAGAATTCGATGCACCGCCCGATGAATTCGCCCCTGTGCCATCGGGATCCACGACAGGGCCATCGGAATCCACGACAGGCCGCTCGGCAGGCGAATCCGGTTCCGCCGCAAAGGAATCCGTACTCTCGCCGTCCTCGACCGCACGCAACGGCGCGGCCTTGCGCGGCGGCGGCTCCAGCGAGAGCGGGCTCGCGCCGAGCTTCTTGCCGCGCACCAGCGGCAGCGTCAGCCGGAAGCTGGCGCCGACGCCGACCTCGCCCCACGCCTCCAACCTGCCCTCGTGCAGATTCGCGTCCTCGACGCTGATCGAAAGTCCCAAACCCGTTCCGCCGGAACGCCGCATCCGCGACGGATCGGACCGCCAGAACCGGTTGAAGACCAGCTTCTCCTCCCCCGGCCGCAGACCGACACCCTGATCGCGCACCACCACCGAGACCGCGTTGGCATCCAGATCGCCGCGCATCCGGATCAGCACCGGTTTGCCCTCGCTGTGATCGATGGCGTTGGCGAGCAGATTGCGCAGCACCCGCTCCACCCGGCGCGGATCCACCTCCGCCACCAGCGGATCGTCCGGCAGGTCGATGATCACCTCGGTGCCGGCATCCTTGGCCAGGTGCCGCACCGTGGAAATCGCGGCCCGCGCGCACATTCGCACATCGAGCGATTCCACCTGCAGTTCGGCGACGCCCGCGTCGTGGCGGCTGATCTCCAGCAGATCGTTGAGCAGACCCTCGAACCGGTCCAGCTCGTTGACGAGCAGTTCGGCGCTGCGGGCCAGCGCCGGATCGAGTTCGTCGCTGCTGCCGTGGATCAGATCCGCGGCCATGCGCACCGTGGTGAGCGGGGTGCGCAGCTCATGGCTGACGTCGGAGGTGAAGCGGCGCTGCAGATTTCCGAATTCCTCCAGCTGGCCGATCTGGTTGGACAGACTCTCGGCCATTTCGTTGAAGGCCTGCGCCAGCCGCGCCATATCGTCCTCGCCGCGCACCAGCATGCGTTCCTTGAGCCTGCCGTCGGCGAAGCGGCCCGCGATCCTGGCCGCCGACCGGATCGGCAGCACCACCTGCCTGGTGACCAGCGCGGTGATCGCCGCCAGCAGGATCAGCAGCACCGCACCACCGACGAACATGGTGCTGCGCATCAGCTGCAGGCTGCTCTCCTCACTGGCGAGCGGGAAGATCAAATAGATTTCCAGCGTCGGGATTTCGGCGCTGGGACTGCCGATGATCAGCGCCCTGCCGTGATATCCGTCCGGATCGTTGACCGTGGCGAACTGATAACTCACCTGGTTGCGCAGGACGAATCGGCGCAGTTCGTCGGGCACCTCCTGAATCGGCCCCGACGACATCTGCTGCTGCGGGGTGCCGCCGACGATGCTCAGCGCGGAATCGAAAGTGCCTGCGGCACCGGTGGATTGGCCGGTGCCGCCGCGGTTCGACAGCGCGTTGCGTGCGTCCGCGAGCCGCGACTGCTGGGTGCCGATATCGCGCACACCGGCCAGCTGGCTCTGCACGGTATTGCGGGCGCGGTCCATCTCCTCCACGGCCGCGTTGATCTTCGCGTCCAGCAGTCGATCGGTGATCTGGCTGGTGAGCACGACGCCGAGAATCGTGATGACGATCAGCGACAGGGTGACCGTCGAAACGATCACGCGCAGTTGCAGCGACCGACGCCACAGGTGGCCGAGGGCGATACCGACCGACTGGAACCAGGCCACCACCGGTGCCAGCGATCGTTCGAGCTTCCGGTACAGCTCACCGATCACGGGGGTCCGGCCTTGTAGCCGACTCCCCGGACGGTCAGCACGATCTCCGGGTTCTCGGGATCCTTCTCGACCTTCGCGCGTAGCCGCTGCACATGCACGTTGACCAACCGGGTATCGGCGGCGTGCCGGTAACCCCAGACCTGCTCCAGCAGGACTTCACGGGTGAACACCTGACGCGGCTTGCGCGCCAGCGCCACCAGCAGATCGAATTCCAAGGGGGTCAACGAGATCTGCTGTCCGCCGCGGGTCACCTTGTGCGCGGGCACGTCGATGACGATATCGGCGATCGAGAGCAGTTCGGCCGGTTCCTCCTCGGTGCGGCGCAGGCGGGCCCGCACTCGGGCGACGAGCTCCTTCGGTTTGAACGGTTTGACGATGTAATCGTCGGCACCGGACTCCAGACCGAGCACGACGTCGACGGTGTCCGTCTTCGCCGTGAGCATCACGATCGGGACCCCGGAATCGGCCCGCAACACACGGCATACATCGATGCCGTTCATGCCGGGCAGCATCAGGTCCAGCAACACCAGATCGGGGCGGATCTCGCGAACCGCCGCCAGCGCCTGCGTGCCGTCGCCGACCACATGCGGGTCGAACCCTTCCCCGCGCAAGACGATCGTGAGCATCTCAGCGAGCGCCATATCGTCGTCGACGACCAGAATCTTCGGCTTCATAAGTACTATGTTGTCATCTCTCCGGCTCGGATCGGGCCGCCACGCCTACAGTCGTGACCCATCGGCGCACATCCAACCCTATCGGGCAATGATTTCGGTGAGCCGCGCAGCAAACGTTGCCGTATCGTCACCGGGCGTATGCACGGACCAGGGTCCGTACCAGTTCATCTCGGCCAATTCACAATAAACGGCGGCGGTGCGCTGTTGTAGTGCACCATCGCGTTCGTATGCGTCCAGTGCGCGGTCACAATCGAGTTCACCGCGCCTGCGCGCGCGTTCGGCGGCCACCTCGGTCGGCACGTCGAGCAGCACCTGTAGCGCGGGCACCGGCAATTCGAAGCGTTCGAATTCCAATTCGCCCACCCAGCGGACGATTTCGCCGCCGGCGGATTGGCCGAGCCGGGCCGCGTTGTATGCCGCGTTCGAGGCCACATATCGGTCCAAGATCACGATGTCGTTGTCCGCCAACAACTTCAGCAGCTCATCGCGGGCGCCGTACCGATCCAGCGCGAACAGCAAACCCATCCCGTTGACCGAATCGGCCAGATCGCCGTGCGCACCGCGCAGCGCCTCCGCCGCCAGATCCGCGTGCACCGAATGCCCGTACCGCGGAAACGCGAGCGTCTCCACCTTCGCGCCCCCGGCCCGCAGCCCATCGACGACGCCGTCGATCAACGTCCGCTTCCCCGCGCCGTCCAGCCCCTCGACCGCAACCAACGCACCCATGAGCAGCGACCTTACCTGGTCAGCGCCCGACACGACGCCCCGGCATGGAGTAAGAACACGAAGGCCGCCGGGACCTTTCGGTGCCGGCGGCCTTCGCGGGACTGGATCAGTAGCGGTAGTGGTCGGGCTTGTACGGGCCCTCGATATCTACGCCGATGTATTCGGCCTGGTCCTTGGTGAGTTTGGTGAGTTCACCGCCGAGGGCCTGGACGTGGATGCGGGCCACCTTTTCGTCGAGGTGCTTGGGGAGACGGTAGACCTCGTTGTCGTATTCCTCGGGCTTGGTCCACAGTTCGATCTGCGCGATCACCTGGTTGGAGAAGCTGTTCGACATGACGAAGGACGGGTGGCCGGTCGCGTTGCCGAGGTTGAGCAGACGGCCCTCGGACAGCACGATGATCGACTTGCCGGACTCCTTGAACGTCCACAGGTCCACCTGCGGCTTGATATTCAATTTCGTTGCGCCCGAACGCTCCAGCGCCGCCATATCGATCTCGTTGTCGAAGTGGCCGATATTGCCGAGGATGGCCTGGTCCTTCATCGCCTTCATGTGATCGAGGGTGATGATGTCCTTGTTGCCGGTGGCCGTGATGACGATATCGGCCTCGCCGATGGCCTTGTCGGCGGTGACGACGTCGAAGCCGTCCATCAGCGCCTGCAGTGCGTTGATCGGGTCGATCTCGGTGACCTGCACCCGGGCGCCTTGTCCCGCAAGGGATTCCGCGCAGCCCTTGCCGACATCGCCGTAGCCGCAGATCAGAATCTTCTTGCCGCCGATGAGCACATCGGTGCCGCGGTTGATGCCGTCGATGAGCGAATGCCGGGTGCCGTACTTGTTGTCGAACTTGGACTTGGTGACCGAGTCGTTGACGTTGATCGCCGGGAACACCAGCTCACCCGCCGCCGCGAACTGGTACAGCCGCAGCACACCGGTGGTGGTCTCCTCGGTGACGCCGCGGACAGATTCGGCGATCTTGCCCCACTTGGTCTTATCGGTCTCGAACCGCTCGCGCAGCAGGTTCAGGAACACCTTGTACTCGGCGGAGTGGTCGTCGTCCTCCGGCGGCACCACGCCGGCCTTCTCGAACTGGGCGCCGCGCAGCACCAGCATGGTGGCGTCGCCGCCGTCGTCGAGGATCATATTGGCGGGTTCACCGGGCCAGGTGAGCATCTGCTCGGCGGCCCACCAGTACTCCTCCAGGGTCTCGCCCTTCCAGGCGAAGACCGAAACGCCCTGCGGCTCGTCGACGGTGCCGTGCGGTCCGACGACGACCGCGGCGGCCGCGTGGTCCTGGGTGGAGAAGATGTTGCAGGAGGCCCAGCGCACCTGAGCGCCAAGGGCCACAAGGGTTTCGATCAGCACCGCGGTCTGCACGGTCATATGCAGCGAGCCGGAGATGCGCGCACCCTTCAGCGGCAGCACCTCGGCGTATTCGCGGCGCAGCGCCATCAAACCGGGCATTTCGTGCTCGGCGAGGCGAATCTCCTTGCGGCCGAACTCGGCCAGCGACAGGTCGGCCACCTTGAAATCGATGCCGTTGCGGACATCGGCGGTGAGGGTGGTACGTGCGGGAAGTTCTGAGGTCGTCATCTGCCTCTTTCAGCCTCTCCTGAATGTGTCGGTACCGAGGCAAGGCTAGCCGCCTGAATACCTCGGGAGCCGAAGTGGCCATACCGGCTGCGCTCCGGCCTGCGCAGGCTTACCGACGGACCCGTCCGGCTGCGCAAGTTGTGCGATCGTGCAACCGTCAGACGGTTGCTCCGTACGCGGCAAGGATACGTCGGCGCTTGCGCGGTTGGATATTCGCCAGGGTGACATCGCCGCCGTAGTGTGCGAGCACCCGATGATCCATCACGGCCCGCCACAGCGGCGGCAGCGCCGCGAACAGGATCATGCTCGCGTATCCGGCGGGCAGCTGCGGCGCCACCTGTGAGCTGCGCAGAGTCTGGTACCGGCGGCCCGGATTGGCGTGGTGATCGCTGTGCCGCTGCAGGTGGAACAGGAAGATATTGGTGACCAGCCGGTCGCTGTTCCAGCTGTCCCGCGCCGAGCAGCGCTCCCAGTGTCCGTTGGGCCGCTTGGCCCGCAGCAGGCCGTAGTGCTCGACGTAGTTCACCGTCTCCAGCAGACCGATGCCGATGACCGCCTGCAGCAGCAGCCACGGCAGCGCGCGCCAGCCGAAGACGGCGACCAGCCCGCCGAACAGCACCAGCGTCATCGACCACGCCTGCAGGATGTGGTTGTGCACGCTCCACCAGCCGTGGCCCTTGCGGGCGAGGCGGTCGCGTTCCAGCGGTAAGGCCGAGCGGAAACCGCCGATCACGCTGCGCGGCAAGAACTCCCACAGCGATTCACCCAACCGCGCACTCGCTGGATCGTCCGGCGTGGCCACCCGCACATGGTGACCGCGATTGTGCTCGACGAAGAAATGACCGTAACCCGACTGCGCCAGCGCGATTTTCGCCAGCCAACGCTCCAAATGCTCTACCCGATGGCCCAATTCGTGCGCGGCGTTGATCCCGATACCGCTGACGAAACCCAGCGTCGCCGCCAGACCCAGCTTGTCGACGAAGCTCAACTCCTCGCCCGCCCACATGGCGGCGGCGATGATCAGACCGATCAGCTGCACCGGCAGGAACAGATAAGTGCACCACCGGTAATACCGGTCATTCGACAGCAACTCGTAGTCCTCGTCGCGCGGGTTGCTGCCGTCCTCGCCGACCACCCAGTCGAGGACCGGGATGGCGATCAGCACGATGATCGGCCCGATCCACCAGAACACCGGCGCCCCGGTGTGCAGGACGAGCTGGGACGGGAGTAGCGCGGAGGCGGGAGCGATCAATCCGAGAACCCACAGGTGACGCTTCGGGTCAGGTGAACCCGCCGGTTTGCCAACCGTTTGCACGTATGCCCGCCTAAATATGTACCTTTTCTCCGTCGCATGACAATACTTGCAGACTTTACGTCCGTTACAGGCCCCGGGCACGACTAAACGTGGGATCAATTACATCCCGTCCAGTCGGTTTTTAAGGGTGCCCTAATGTGGCGCAGGTCACCGCATACGCGCCGCTACCGATATTTGGAATATCGCCGCTTCAGCGGCTCGCCTCCCGGGCGGCCAAGATCGCCTCGACATAGGGACTCAGCAACGCGCTCAGCTCGGCGGGCGCGTTGCGGCCCGGGGCGGGCGGCGTCGGGATGTAGCTCAGCGCGATGCGGACGAGCGCGTGCGCGATGACATCCGATTCCTCGGCCGTCGCCGCCACCCAACTCTGTTGGAAGGCGACCGACAGCCGCTCGGTCGCCCGGTCGAGCAACGGTCCGGCATCGAGGGTGATCAGCCGTAGCAGATCCAACTTCACCTCGCCGGCCAGCAGCGAGCGCACCAGCGGATCCGCGGCGGCGTCCAGAAAGAAACCGGCCAGCCCCTCCTTGAACGCGGCCCGCGCGTCGCCGACGTTGTTGGCGATCGCCGAATCCACGTGATCGACCAGATCGTCGGCGAGGCGTAGCGCGTAGGCCTGCGCCAGGCCCGCGCGAGAACCGAATTCGTTGTACAGCGTCTGCCTGCTGACCCCGGCCCTGGCCGCGACATCACCGAGGGTGATCTTGGACCAGTCCCGCTCGGTGAGCAGTTCGCGCATCGCATCCAGCACCGAGGTGCGCAGGAGCTCCCGCGCCGCCTCCTGGTAGGGGATCCGGGTTCCGGTACGCGGCATAGCAGCGACACTGGCACGGGAGGCCGACCTAGTCAAAACGCCCGGCCGACTTCACGAACGCTCGATCTCGACCATGTAGAAGTCGGACTTGGCCGCGCCGCAGTCGGGGCAGCTCCAGTTGTCCGGAATATCCTCCCACCGGGTGCCGGGGGCGATGCCGTCCTCCGGCCAGCCCTTGGCCTCGTCGTATTCGAAGCCGCACTGAACGCATTGGTAGAGCTTGTATTCCGTCACTTCACGATCCCAACTGGTTCGAAATCAACCTTCTCCCGCACCCCGCAGTCCGGACAGCACCAGTCATCCGGTACCGCCGCCCACGCCGTGCCCGCCGGAAACCCCTCGCGCGGTGCGCCTTTCGCCTCGTCGTAGACGTAACCGCAAACAGGGCAACGATATGCGCTCATGATCGAACTCCGGCGTGGCCATAGCGGGCGATCACCTTGTCCCGCTTGGCCGGATCAATATTTGCACGGGTGATGTCACCGCCATAGTGGGCCAGCACGCGCTTGTCCATAACCCGCCGCCACAGCGGCGGGAAGTAGGCGAGCAGGATCATGCTCGCGTAGCCGCTCGGCAGGTTGGGTGCGCCGTCCCAGCTGCGCAGCGTCTGGTAGCGGCGGGTCGGATAGGCGTGATGGTCGCTGTGCCGCTGCAGGTGGTACAGAAAGATATTGGTGACGATGTGGTCGCTGTTCCAGCTGTGCACCGGCGCGGGACGTTCGTAGCGTCCGGATGCGGTGCGTTGGCGGACCAAGCCGTAATGCTCCAGGTAGTTGACCGCCTCCAGCAGGCTGAAGCCGACCACCGCCTGCAGCGCCAGGTAGGGCAGGACCCCGATGCCGAATACCGCGACGAGCGCCGCCCACAGCACCGCCGACATCGCCCACGCGCTCAACACCTCGTTGCGCGGGCTCAGCGGCCGTTTGCCCAGCCGCGCCAATCGGGCCCGCTCCAACCGCCATGCCGAGCGCAGACTGCCGAATACGGTCCGCGGCCAGAAGGCCCAGAACGTCTCGCCCACACGGGAACTCGCCGGATCATCGGGTGTCGCGACGCGCACGTGGTGGCCGCGGTTGTGCTCGATGTAGAAGTGACCGTAGAACGATTGCGCCAGTGCGATTCTCGACAGCCAGCGCTCCAGATCCACCTTCTTGTGGCCCAATTCGTGCGCGGTGTTGATGCCGATGCCGCCGATCATGCCGACGGTGACGGCCAGCCCGATCTTGTCGACCAGATGCAGGCCGCCATCGATGCCGAGCCAGCCGAGGTTCGGCGCGGCGATCAGATAGCAGGCCATGATCAGCGTCGCGTACTGGAACGGCAGGTACAGGTAGGTGAGGTACCTGTAGTACTTGTCGTTCTCCAGATACTCCATCACCTCGTCGGGCGGGTTGTCGCCGTCGGGCCCGAAGCAGATGTCCGCCAACGGAATCAGCAGATACACCAGGATCGGGCCGAGCCAGAACGGCACCTGCGCCGCCCGATGCCAACCGATTTCGTTGAATGCCCACACCAGCGGCAGGCCGATGGTGAACAGGCCGGTCGGGGCGAACAGGCCCCAGAGCCAGAGATAGCGCTTGCGGTCGCGCCAGGCCGGTGCCGTGATTCGCGCGCCGGACCTGTCGGTATCCGTGGACATCGTTGTCTCCATTCCAGCGGCACGTCAGGTGTGACGCGCAGTACTACTGAAATGGACGATAGAGATCGATTTGTCGTATGTCTAGACAAATCAGATCATTTGTAAACCACCCTGGGCGTCAGCCGCGCAGCGGCACCTCCGCATCCTTCGGCAACGCGTCGACCGGCCACCAGCGCAGATCGGTGGATTCGGCGCTGTGCACCGGCTCCGCGCCCTTCGGCGCACGAATTCGGAAGAGCAGATCGAGATGCCGGGTCGGGACGCCGAGCGAGCAGGTGATCGAATGTGCCTGCACCCCATACAGTCCCGGGTCGAGTTCGAGGCCGGGAATGCCCGACTCCTCGATCGCCTCGCGCAGCGCCGCATCGGACACCGTCTCGTCGAATTCCTCGCAGTGGCCGCCGAGTTGGATCCAGAGCCCGACCCGCGGATGCAGCGTCAGCAGCACCTCGCGCTCGTCGTGCGAGAACACCAGCGCCGATGCGGTGATGTGGCCCGGCGCGTACTCGCGCAGGCAGCCGCGCGGGGCCGAATCCAGGAAGGCCAGCAGCGCGACCGTCAGCGCGCGATCGGAATCCGTTGGCGGCTGCCATGTTTCGAGCAGCACGACGGCCGACTTGTGCAGCGATTCAGCACTCACAGCTCGACGAGCCCGAAATCCGGTGCGGGCACGGGCCGCGGTGCGAGCTCCTCCGGCGGATAACCGATCGCGATGGCGCCCAACGGATTCCAGTCCGCCTCCAGGCCGAGCACCGCACGGGTGATCTCCGGCGCGAAGATGGTGGACCCGATCCAGCAGCTGCCGATGCCCTCGGTGGCCAGCGCCACCAGCAGGCCCTGTACGGCCGCACCGACCGCGACGGTGAACATGGTGCGCTCGGCGGCGCGGCGGCGCTCGTCCGGATAGTCGTGCGCGCCGTCGGGCACGCAGAACGGGATGATCATCTCCGGCGCGTCGAACAGGATCCGGCCGCGGGCCACCCGGCGCTCGATGCTGTCCGGCGTGCGGCCGTCGCCGCCGAGGTCGGCGCGCCACTTATCCGCCATCGCCTCCAGCAGCTGCTTGCGCAGCCCGGGTTCGCGCACCCAGACGAACCGCACCGGCCGGGTGTGATGCGGCGCGGGCGCGGTGAGCGCCACCGCCACCGCGGCCCGGATCCGCTCGGGATCCACCGGCGTATCGGCGAATTGGCGAATGGACCGGCGCAGCAGCACCGCCTCGCGCCTGCCCTTGTCGATCGCCTCGGCGGTGCCGAGCCAGAACAGGTCGTCGGTGCCGGTGCGCAGCAGATCGGCCGCGGTGGATCCGTCGTCGGTGACCGGCAGTCCGCGCACCACCGCCACCGGGACGCCGCCGAGCTTGCCCTTCACCAGATCCGCCGCCGCCGCCAGTTCGTCGGCGATGGCCACCTGGGTGACGTGCAGTTCGTTGCCCTGTCCGTCGACGGCGCCGTTGTAGTCGTGCAGCACCCGCAGGCCCGCGGCGCCGATGGCGGCGTCGATCTGGCCGCTGCGCCAGGCCCGGCCCATGGTGTCGGTGATGACCACCGCCACGTTCACCCCGAGCCGCGCGGCGAGGCCCTCGCGCAGCGCCTTGGCGCTGGCGTCGGGATCGGTTGGCAGCAGCACCAATTCGCCCTGTTCGACATTGGAGCCGTCCACCCCCGACGCGGCCTGCACGATGCCGAGCCGGTTCTCGGTGATCAGGGTGCGACCCTTGCGGGCGAGCACCCGCACCGCCTCGCGGGCGACGAGTTCGCGGCGGGCGGCGTCGCGCTCCTCCGGATCGAGTGGGGCGGCCACGATGCGCCCCTCGGCCTTGGCGACGATCTTGCTGGTGACGACCAGGATGTCGCCGTCGGCCAGCCAAGGGGCCTTGTCGGCGAGTTGGGCGACCAGATCGTCGCCGGGCCGGAATTCGGGTAGGCCGACAACCGGAAGGATGCGCAGTTCGGATGCGGCGTGATCGGGCAACGCGGTCATTTCACTCCAGCCAATTCCAATGCCTCGCGGGCCATTTCGGCGGTGGTCTGCGGATCGGTCATGAGCAGCGGCACGCTGCGCACCTCGACGCCGGGCACCTCGGCGGAATCGGTGGTGTGCACCAGCCAACCGTCCAGGATCCCGGTCTCCGAGCGCGCGCCATAGTAGCGGCCGACCGCCTCCGCCGAGGTTTCGACGCCGATCACCGACAGGCATTCATCGGCCATGCCGCGCAACGGTTTTCCGTCGATGACCGGAGACAGCCCGACCACCTTGGCCTCGGTGGTGCGCAACGCGCCGCGAATACCCGGTACCGCAAGTATCGATCCGATGCTCACAACCGGGTTCGACGGGGCGAGCAACACCGCATCGGCGGCCGATATGATCTCTGTCACATTTGGTGCCGGTTTGGCTTGTTCCGCCCCAATTGTGGCGAATCCATGGGTCTCGATGCCCGCGCGGTACCGAACCCACCACTCTTGAAAATGGATCGCTTTACGTTCGCCAGGGTTCTCCGGGTCGGTCACAACGACATGTGTTTCGCATCGGTCATCGGTTGCCGGCACCAGTTTCACGCCGGGCTGCCACCGCTTGCACAGCGCCTCGGTGACCGCCGAGAGCGGATACCCGGCGCGCAGCATTTCGCTGCGGATCAGATGGGTGGCGATATCACGGTCGCCCAAACCGAACCAATCCGGCTGCGCCCGATAGTTGGCCAGCTCCTCTTTGGCGTGCCAGGTTTCGCCGACCCGGCCCCAGCCGCGCTCGGTATCGATCCCGCCACCCAGGGTGTACATGCAGGTATCGAGGTCGGGGCAGATGCGAAGGCCGTGCATCCAGACGTCGTCGCCGACGTTGACGATGGCCGAGATATCGGCCTGCGGAAGCAGTTCCCTGACGCCCTGCAGGAATCGTGCGCCACCCACTCCGCCGACCAGGACGGCGATCCGGGGTCCGCTTGCGGGCGCGGTGCCCGCGTGTTGTCCACTCACATCCGCACAGCCTATGCGGTAGCCGCCGAACCGCGATTCACCCCATATTTGCTGGTCATTTGCCGAATGGCACTTCAAGATCGAACTGGAATGCGGGCGCGGATAGTAACGGAATAGCGTCGGCGGCTTGACCATCGACACGTACGGCGTGTCTAATCACAGTCATGTCATTCCGGGTTCGCGCGAGAGTTCAAGGCGCGGACGGATTTTCGAACAGATGTTCCCATCGGGGTGACGAGCTCGGGGATGTCCGCGGGACTACGTCGCGGGGTAGTGCCGTCGGTGTGCGTGTTGGTCCGACGGAAATAATCATTCTGCGCTAACACACAGTGAGGAGGCGGAGCGATGGCCAATGAGCTGGTCTCGCCGACCGATTCCACCGCAGGCGCAGCACGTGGCGTCTGTGCAGACAACGGCCGGAAGGAACGAGAGGGGGGTAGCGAAGTCTCGGCGCCCCGGCTCAGCCTGGTCGTCACGGGCTTCGACGAGATGTTCGAGTCCATCGAGGAACAGTGGCAGGAACGTGCCCTGTGCGCGCAGACCGATCCGGAGGCGTTCTTCCCCGAGAAGGGCGGCTCGACGCGGGAGGCGAAACGGATCTGCATGGGCTGCGAGGTCCGGGACGAGTGCCTGGAGTACGCACTCGCCCACGATGAGCGCTTCGGCATCTGGGGCGGACTCTCCGAACGGGAGCGCCGCCGCCTCAAGCGCGGTATCAGCTAGACCTTCTCCAAGGCCGGCCCCGCCCCGCCCTGGGAAGCGTGGCCGGGGCGGGCTGGCCTAAGTTCGTAGCATGGCTCGTTCTCGGAAGCGTCGTCCGCCGACCGCACGGTCGGTGATCCGCCGTGGGCGCGGAGTACGCGGGCCGATGTTGCCGCCGACGGTGCCCGCATGGCGCACCCGGGGGCAGAAATTCGACCGGCTGGTGCTCGAGGCATTCGCACCGCTGGACACCCGCTGGCACGACCGGCTCACCAAACTGGACATCGCGGTCGACGATGTGCCGAAAATCCGTCCGCTGCACCCCGATTCGGTCACCTGGCCGGACGAGGTGGTGGCCGACGGACCGGTACCGCTGTCGCGGCTCATCCCGGCCGGGGTGGACCGGCACGGCGCGGCGACCCGCGCCAGGGTCGTACTCTTCCGCAAACCGCTCGAGCTGCGCGCCAGCGATCCGGACGACCTGGTGGACCTGCTACGCGAGGTCCTGGTCCAACAGGTGGCCACCTATCTCGGCGTCGATCCGGACGTCATCGATCCGGAAGCGGAGTAACGGCGTCCGAATTCGGTTGTCCGCCGCGGAATTCACCTCCGCCGAGGCGTGTCCGCTCCCCATCCGACGGTCAGGGGGGTTACTCTCATCGGCGTGATCCCCATGCGTCGTTGCTGCCGACCCGGCTGCAAGAATCCGGCCGTCGCGACGCTCACCTACGTGTACTCGGATTCGACCGCGGTGGTGGGCCCCCTGGCGACCGTCGCGGAACCGCACTCCTGGGATCTGTGCGAAACACACGGTTCCCGGATTACCGCGCCCAAGGGTTGGGAGCTGGTTCGGCACGAGGGCGGATTCTCTTCCAGCACACCGGATGACGACGACCTCACCGCATTGGCGGAGGCGGTGCGCGAGGCCGGGCTGCGGCGCCGCGCGCCGGAGCCGGAACGGCAGCAGCGCGGTTACACCGGCTATCCGCCGCCCGCCCAGCGGGCCCAGCGCACCGGACGCCGCGGACATCTGCGGGTCCTCCCCGACCCGCCCAGCTGACGGAATGTCCGCGCTCGCCATGGAATCGGAACCGCGACAACTGATTTCGTGAGTACATGGGTAACTCGTCGGGTACGCCCAGAACCGACCGAGCAAGAAACCGCCGGACCGGTACGAGAGTCTCGCGGCTCTCACGACCGGCGAAAAGACTCGGGGAGGCGGACAAGAATTCGCCTGAGCGGGCGCGCACACTAGTGTGGTGGCCATGACAGTCGCCCGCTCTGCCGAATTCGTGAACGCGGTGATCAAGGCCTACGACGTTCGTGGCGTGGTCGGAGAACAGATCGACGGTGACTTCGTCGGGGATGTCGGCGCATCGTTCGCGCGGTTGATGCGCGGCGAGGGCGCGACCCGGATCGTCATCGGGCACGATATGCGCGAATCCTCCCCCGGCCTGGCGGCGGCCTTCGCCGAGGGTGTGCGGGCGCAGGGCCTCGACGTGACGCATATCGGACTTTCCTCCACCGACCAGCTGTACTTCGCCTCCGGCCACCTCGCATGCCCGGGCGCCATGTTCACCGCCAGCCACAATCCGGCCCGCTACAACGGCATCAAGCTGTGCCGGGCCAATGCGCTGCCGGTCGGCCAGGACACCGGACTGGCCACCATCAAGGCCGAAATCGTCGACGGCGTACCGGCCTTCGACGGGCCGCAGGGCACGGAGACCACCGTCGACCTGCTGCCCGATTACGCGAAGTTCCTGCACGGGCTGGTCGACCTGACCGGTATCCGGGAACTGACCGTCGCGGTGGACGCGGGCAACGGCATGGGCGGCTACACGGTGCCCGCGGTGCTCGGCACTCTTCCGCGGCTGAAGGTGGTGCCGCTGTACTTCGAACTCGACGGCTCATTCCCCAATCACGAGGCCAATCCGCTGGATCCGAAGAATCTGGTGGATCTGCAGCGGCTGGTGGTCGAATCGGGCGCCGATATCGGCCTGGCCTTCGATGGCGATGCCGACCGGTGCTTCGTGGTGGACGAGAAGGGCGATCCGGTCTCGCCGTCGGCGATCACCGCGCTGGTGGCCGAGCGGGAGCTGGTCAAGGAGCCGGGCGCGACGATCATCCACAATCTGATCACCTCGCGGGCGGTGCCCGAGCTGGTCACCGAGCTGGGCGGCACCCCGGTGCGCACCCGGGTCGGTCATTCGTTCATCAAGCAGGAGATGGCCGCCACCGGTGCGGTATTCGGCGGTGAGCATTCCGCGCACTACTACTTCCGCGATTTCTGGGGCGCCGACTCGGGCATGCTCGCCGCGCTGCATGTGCTGGCCGCGTTGGGCGAGAAGGACCGGCCGATGTCCGAACTCGGCTCCTCGTATGCAACATATGCGAGCTCGGGAGAGATCAACTCCACAGTGGCGGACGCGAAGGAGCGGACGATGGCTGTGCTGAAGAACTACGAGGGCCGTGCCCTCTCGGTCGACCGGCTGGACGGCGTCACCGTGCAGCTGCCCGACGATGCCTGGTTCAATCTGCGTGCCTCGAATACCGAGCCGCTGCTGCGGCTGAACGTGGAAGCTAGGACTTCCGAGGATGTAGACGTACTCGTAACCGAGATTCTGAGCATCGTGCGCTCCTGACTGGAATCATGGAATCACATGCACGGGATTCGACAACCGAGGATGTAGACGGCTGTGCCCGATGCCGAGATTCTGAGCATCGTGCGCTCCTGACTGGAATAGTGGAATCACAGACATTGGATTCGCCCGACCTGGGCTCGGTGTGGACGAAAACACAGCGCGATGAGGGGAGGTGGGACGCCCGATGATCGCTGGAACACCGGTGCTCGACCTGGACGATGCCGCATCACTCCAGGCAGCCGATGCCGGCGGCGCCCTGCGCTCGGCCGCCTCCGGCGGCGCTCAGGTGCGCGCCACCGCGGCGGCCGTCGGTGAGGACGCGCTCGCGCGCCTGAAGGATCTGCGCCCGCGCAGCGTGGTGTTGGTGTCCGGATCGGGCCGGGCCACCCGGGCCGCCGGACTACTCGTCGCCGCGCTCGGCGACCGCGTCGGCCTACCCATCGTGCCCGTCGCCGCGCTGCCGCCGTGGGTCGGTCCGCTCGATGTCGTCCTGGTTTCCGGTGACGACGCGGGCGATCCCCGGCTGATCGACGCGGTGGACCGGGCACTGCGCCGGGGCGCCGAGGTGGTTGTCGCCGCGCCGCACGAGGGCCCGCTGCGCGCGGCGGCGGCAGGCCGGGCGGCGCTGCTGGAGCCGCGAATACAGGTACTCGACCACAATCGGCTGCTGCGCTTCCTCGCCGCGGGCATCGCGGTGCTCGCCGCGGTGGATCCGGGCCGGGCGGGCGCCGCGGTGCCGGATCTGACCGAACTCGCCGACGTGCTGGACGCGGAGGCGCTGCGCGACGGTCCGCAGAACGAGGTGTTCCACAATCCGGCCAAAACGCTCGCCGCGCGCATGCAGCAGCGCGGGATCGTGCTGGCGGGCGACTCCCCCGCCGCGACCCAACTGGCCGAGCACGGCGCCGAGGTGCTGCTCGCCGCGGCGGGCAAGGTCGCGACGGCGGTGAACCTGGCCGAGGCGGTGGCCGCGAACCCGCAAATGACCGAGGCCGCAGGCCAATCCGCGCCCGGCTTCGATCCGCTCTTCCACGACGAACAGCTGGACGGCCCGGCGCCGGTGGAGCGGCTGCGGGTGTTCGTGCTCAGCACCGACCCGGACCAGGTGGCCGCGCGGCGCAGGCTCGCGGTATTCGGCGGCGGTCCCGGACTGGTGGACGCCGATCTGGTGAGCGCCGATGTCGACCTGCTGCACACCGAGTTCACCGATCCCGGCGCGCCCGCACCCACCGAGGAGCCCCGGCCGGCCACGGGGCGCGGCAGCGAATTGGAACAGTTGGCGGTGCTGGCGCTGCGGCTGGAGATGGCCGCGGCCTACCTGCGGCTCATCGGCTCGCGCGGCGCCGCGACCACCGGATCCGGTGACTACGACGGGGGACGCTACTAGTGCACGAACTCGTTGGTGCACTGCGCAATTACGCATGGGGTTCGCGCACCGCGCTCGCGCAATTGTGTGGCAGGCCGGTGCCGTCGGCGCATCCGGAGGCGGAGCTGTGGTTCGGCGCGCATCCGGCCGATCCGGCGCTGGTGCGCATCGGCGGCCGCAAACGGTCGCTGCTGGAGCTGGTCTCGGACGATCCCGAGCGTGAATTGGGTTCCGCCGCACCAGAATTCGGCGGCAAGCTGCCCTTCCTGCTGAAGATACTCGCGGCCGAGGAGCCGCTCTCGCTGCAGGCGCATCCGAGCCTGGCACAGGCGCTGGAGGGCTATCAGCGGGAGAATCGCGCGCGGGTGCCGCTGGATTCGCCGCTGCGCAACTATCGCGACGAGAACCACAAGCCCGAACTGGTTGTCGCACTGGAGCGTTTCGAGGCGCTGGCCGGATTCCGCGAGCCGCGGCGCACCGTCGACCTGCTGCGCGCACTCGACGTGCCGGGGCTCGCGCAGTACGCGGATCTGCTTGCGGAGGCACCGGATTCGTCGGGTCTGCGGACACTGTTCACCACCTGGATCACGCTGCCGCAACCCGCGCTGGCCACGCTGCTGCCCGCGGTGCTCGACGGCTGCGTGCGCTACCTCTCCGGCAAGGGCAGGCGAGCGTTCGGCGCGGAGGCCCGCACGGCGCTGGAATTGGCCGAGGCCTACCCGGGCGATGCGGGTGTGCTCGCCGCGCTGCTGCTGAACCGGGTGACGCTGGAGCCCGGCCAGGGCTTGTATCTCGCGGCCGGGAACCTGCACGCTTACCTGCGCGGGCTCGGCGTGGAGATCATGGCCAACTCCGACAATGTGCTGCGCGGCGGGCTCACCCCGAAGCATGTCGATGTGCCGGAACTGTTGCGGGTGCTGGATTTCGAACCCATCGACGTGCCGTTCGTGCTGCCGGAACCGGCCGGTGACGGTTCGGTGCGCTATCGCACACCCGCGCCGGAATTCGAGCTGCGCCGCTTCGATCTCGCCGCGGGCTCGGGCCAGGTGCCGCTCACCGCGGCCGGACCCGGCATCGTGCTGTGCACCTCCGGCGCCGTGCGACTGCTGCAGAACGGCGCCGAGCTGCTGGTGGAACGCGGTGGCGCGGCGTGGATTTCGGCCGCCGACAGCGATATCCGGGCGCAGGCGGTGGATGGTGCGGCGCAGCTGTTCTGCGCCTGTGTCGGCGCGGGCAACTGACCGCCGTCCGAGTTGTCCTTTTCACTGATTTACGCTGTTCGAGCATATTTCGCGACGGAGAGGACGGTCCATGTCGGCTGGCGGCGGCAAGAAGGCGATTATCGCGGCGCTATCGGCGAATGCCGGGATCGCGGCGGCGAAATTCGTCGGCGCGGCGCTCACCGGCTCCGGATCGATGCTCGCCGAGGCCGTGCACTCGGTGGCCGATACCGCCAATCAGGGCCTGCTGCTGCTCGGCCAGCGCCGCGCCGCGCGCGAGGCCGATGAGCTGCACCCGTTCGGATACGGGCGCAACCGGTACTTCTACTCGTTCATCGTCGCGCTGGTGCTGTTCACCCTCGGATCGATCTACGCGATCTACGAGGGCGTGCACAAGGTGCAACATCCGGAGGAGCTGAGCAATCCCCTTGTGGCCGTTGTGATCCTGGTGATCGCCATCGCGCTGGAGGGTTTCAGCTTCACCACCGCGATGCGGGAATCCGCGCCGTTGAAGGGTTCGGCGAGCTGGTGGCGATTCATCCGCAATTCGCGCAGCCCGGAACTGCCCGTCGTGCTGCTGGAGGACACCGGCGCGCTGATCGGTCTGCTGTTCGCGTTCGCGGGCGTCGGGCTGACCATGCTCACCGGCGACCCGGTGTGGGACGGTATCGGCACGCTGGCCATCGGCGCACTGCTCGGGGTGATCGCACTGGTGCTGATCGTCGAGATGCAGAGCCTGCTGATCGGCGAGGGTGCGACGCCCGATGAGGATCGGGCCATCCGGGCGAATCTGGTCGACGGTACGCGGATCGACCGGGTCATCCATCTGAAGACGCAGTACCTGGGCCCCGAGGAAATCCTCGTGGCGGCAAAGGTTTCCATCGTGCCCGGCCTCGATATCGCCGATATCGCCGCCGCCATCGACGACGCCGAGGCGCGGGTGCGCGCGGCCGTTCCGGCGGCGCGGGTGATGTACCTCGAACCGGATCTCTACCGCACGCGCTGACCGGCGAGCAGGTCGAGCGGATCGGTGCGGATGCCGAAACGCTCGCGTAGGACGTGCCGGGTGGCGTGCAGACCGTTCATACCGTGCACACCCGGCCCCGGCGGCGTCGCCGCGGAGCACAGGTAGACGCCGGGAAGCGGTGTGCCGTAAGGGTTCCACCGAGCGGCGGGACGGAATGGCACCTGGCGCAACGACATCGCGCCCGCGGAGATGTCGCCGCCGATGTAGTTGGCGTTGTGCGCCGGAAGTTCGGCCGCGGTGTAGACGTGCTTCGCCACGATCAGATCGCGGAAACCCGGTGCGAAGCGCTCGATCTGGGCGATGACGGCCTCGCTGACATCGCGGGTGGAGCCGTTGGGCACATGCGTATAGCTGTAGAGGGTGTGCCCGCCCGCCGGGGCGCGCGTCGGGTCGACGACGCCGGGCTGGACAGCGAGCACATAGGGGCGTTCGGCGTGTTGTCCTGCGGCGACGGTCTTTTCGGCGGCCATCGCCTCGGCGCGGGTGCCGACCAGATGCAGGGTGCCGGCCAGCTCGCAGCCCGCCGCCCGCCACGGCACCGGGCCGGACAGCGCGAAATCGACCTTGCACGCCGCACCGCCGTAGCGGAAACGGTTGAGCTGCTTGGCATATCGCTGCGGCAGCCGGTCGCCCGCGAGGCGGAGCAGTTCGGCGGGGGCGGTGTCGAGGACGACGGCGCGGGCGGTGCCGAATTCGTCGAGCGAATCCACCCGGTGGCCGAGGTGCACCTTGCCGCCCAAGCGCTCCAGCTCGCCGATCAGCGCGTCCGGGATGGCCTGGCTGCCGCCGCGCGGGAGCACCCAGCCGCCCACGTGCGCGAGGGTGCCGAGCAGCAGTCCGGCGCCGACGGCGGGCAGCGCCCTCGGCGGCGTGATCGCGTGTGTCGCAATGCCGCTCAGCATCGCGGGGGCGGCGTCGTCACGAAACCTGGTGTTCCACAGCGGCGATCCCTGCTCGAGTAGGCGAAGACCGAAGCGGATCGCGCTGGGTATCGCGCGTGGGATATGCCGCAGATCCCCCATCGCGACATCCACCACCTCGGTCCAGTGCCGGACCAGCGGACCGAACAGCGAACGCCACGCCGGGCCGTCCGGGCCGAGCCCGTCGACGGTGCGGTCGAGATCGCGCCAGGCCAATCCGGCCCGGCCGTCGTCGAGCGGATGCGCGTAGGAGACCTCGGGCGCGAGCAGTTCGACCCCGTGCGCGGTCAGGTCGAAGGCGCGAAAAACCGGTGATGCCAACGCCATTGGATGCGCACCGGCGCAGACATCGTGCCGGTAGCCGGGCAGCGTCAGCTCCGCCGTGCGCGAGCCGCCGCCCGCGGTGGGCTGTGCCTCGAAGACCTCGACCGAGAGACCGGCCTTGGCGAGGATCACCGCCGCGGCGAGTCCATTGGGTCCGGAGCCGACAACCACAACATCAGGCATGTCACCCACGCTACCCGGCGGCCAACCACTCACCGACGACGATCTCGAGCCGCCGATCGCGCAGTTCCGGGCGGAGCCTGCCGCTGCGTTCGAGGGTGGCCAGGCCGTGCAGGGTGCTCCACGCGGTCTCGGCGCGCGCACCGAGTTCGTCGGGGTCGGTGATGTACGGGCGGAACGGATTCTCGATCTCGGCGAAGGCGTCGCGCAGCGGCTGCGGCGCGTCGAGTCCGAAGACGAGGTCGACGTTGAGCACGAACATCGCGTCGTACAGCGCCGGGTTCGCGGCGGCGAAGTCGAGGTAGCCGCGGGCCATGGCGGTGAGCGTCGCCGCATGGGTTTCGGTGCCCGCCTTGGCTTTTCGCAGTTCCCGGGTGAGGTCGACGCAACCCTGTACGGCGACGGCGGCGACGATCGCGGACTTTCCGGCGAAATGGCTGTAGAGCACCGGTTGGCTGTATTCGATGCGTTCGGCCAGCTTTCGCACCGTCACCGCCTCCCAGCCGTCCGCCTCGGCCAGCTCCCGTGCGGCGTCGATGATGCGCTGGTGGCGTTCGGCGCGTTCGCGTTCCTTGCGGGTTTGTGTGCTCACGAAATCATTCTAGCAACGCTAGACAAGCTACCGATGCTTGTTTATCGTTGCTCGCAAGCCTAGCGCTGCTACGTTCAGGATCGACCAGCAAGGAATACCGCCATGACCACCTCCCGCATCGCCACCGGACTCGCCATCGTCGGCGCGGCTTTCATCCTCTACATCGGCATCAGCTATCTGGTCGCCCCGGAATCCACGGCCAGCAGCTTCGGCCTCCCCGCCTGGCCGACCGGCGACGCTGACGGCTTCCTGAACGTCAAGGGCGTGCGAGACACCGTGACCGGAATCCTGGTCATCGCCCTGCTGGTCGCCAAGCAGCGCTTCGCCCTCGGCGTCACGCTGCTCGCCGTCGCCCTCATTCCGGTCGGCGACATGCTGACGGTCCTCGCCCGGCACGGCTCCACCGCGGCCGCCTTCGGCATCCACGGCCTCACCGCGGCACTGGTGGCGTTGACCGGCGTGCTCCTGGTGCGCGAGCGCCGGTCCGTCACCGCTTGAGGATCGCCGACGGACCGACACCCGCACTGGGCGTCCCGCTCATGCGGGTGTGCCGCGAAACACACAGCGGCGTCGGCTAATTTGCGGCTGCCACCGCGTCACTACCACCGAACACACCATCAGCAAGGAGATTTCGATGGCGAACCAGCCGAAAGGCCCCGCATCCTACTTCCCGGCGATCGAGGCCAAGTACGGCAAGACGATCGACGAGTGGAAGTCCCTGATCCGCGAGTCCGGCCTGACCGCGCACAAGGAACTCGTCGAATGGCTGAAGAACACCCACGGATTCGGCCACGGCCACGCCAACGCCATCGTCCAGCACCATCTGCACCCCGAGAAGTGGGCCGCCTGATCGCTATGCCGCCTCGGCTCGAAAAGTGTTGAGCCGCTGGGTCAAGCGGTCGCGGGCGGAAGGCCATTCGGGGGCGAGCATCGAGTAGAGGACCGTGTCGCGGGAGGTGCCGTCGGGGCGGATGCGGTGGGCGCGCAGGACGCCCTCGCGCAGCGCGCCCAACCGTTCGATGGCTCGCTGCGAACGCAGGTTGCGGATGTCGGTGTGCCAGGAGACGCGTTGCGCGCCAAGGGTTTCGAAGGCGTGCCGGAGCAGCAGGAGCTTCGCCTCGGTGTTCAGCGCGCTCCGCTGCCATGCCGGGCCGAGCCAGGTGTATCCGATCGAGATCGACCGATGCCGTTCGGAGATCTCGTAATACGAGGTGGTCCCGGCGACCTGCCCGGAGACCAGATCGATCTGCGCGAACGCCCGCCGCTCCGGATCGGCGAGGGTCTCGGCCACCATCTGTTCCGCATCGGCCAGGTCGACCGGTGCGCGCCTGCTCAACCAGGTCCAGATCCCGGGATCGCGCCCGGCCTCCAACAACCCCTTCGCATGCTCCTGGCCCAGCGGCGTCAACCGAACGTGCGTACCGACCAGCTCCGTATGCTCACTCCACTCACTCACCAGGCAACGCTATCGAGGAAAGTGGCATTGCCGAATAGCCAATTCCACGGTATTCCGGAAGGCCACTTTCACCGCTCGGACGGCCGCCAGACATATCGGGTCTTCGGACGGCCCGCCCGGCCGTAGTCGGAGCGGCGGGTCACCAGGCCGTCCTCGGCCAGCTTCTCCAGATAGCGCCACGCGGTGATGCGGGAGACGCCGACGGTGGTCGCGGTATCGGCGGCGGTGATACCGTCCGGTGCGCCGCGCACCGCCCGCGAGATCTCGTCGAGCGTCTGCGGCGCAACGCCTTTCGGGGCGGTCGCACGCTGGTCGGGTGTGCGCAGCGCGCCGAGGGCGCGATCGATGTCCTGCTGTGAGACGGCCGCCTCGCCCGCGGGCAGCGCGGCCCGGAAATCCCGATAGCGCTCCAGCTTGTCGCGAAATGCCGCGAAGGTGAACGGCTTCAACAGATACAGCACGACACCGTAGGACACCGCGGTGCGCACCAGCGCCAGATCGCGGGCCGAGGTGATGGCGATGACATCCGGGCGCGGAGCCAACCCGGTCATGGCGGCGGCGACATCCAGGCCGCTCGCGTCGGGCAGGCCGATATCCATCAGCACCAGATCGATCGGCGCGCCCTCCGCGGCCGCGTCGGCGGTGGCGCGCATCGCCTCCCGGCCGGTGTGTGCGACGGCGACCGGAACGAAGCCGGGAATCCGCTCGACATACGCGCGGTGCGCCTCGGCGATCAGCGGTTCGTCCTCGACGATCAGGACACGGATCATCGGTCACCCCGCGGAATCCGCGCGGTCACGGCGCTTTCCGGCCGCACCACGGTTTCGATGACGCCGCCGTAGCGGGAGACCACCCGGTGCACCAGCGCGAGGCCCAACCCCTGATGATCGGCCTTGGTCGAATAGCCGCGCTCGGCGGCGCGGGCGAAGGTTTCCGGGGACATTCCGGGGCCACTGTCGGCAACCCGCACGTAAAGCACCGAATCATCATGCCGTACGGTCACTTCGACCCACCCGGCGGCATTGTCCGTCGCCGCGTCCAGTGCGTTATCGATGAGGTTGCCCACCAGCGTCACCGCTTCGTGCGCCGTCAGCGGCGCGGTGGAATCCAGCGCGGTGTCCTGGGTAACGGTCAGTTCGATACCCCGCTCGGCGGCCTGATTCACCTTGCCGAGCAGCAGTGCGGCCAGCGCCGGATCGCCGACCGCCGCCAGTAGTCGATCGATGAGCGCCTGGGACAGTTGCAGTTCCGCGGTCGCGAACTCCACCGCCTCCCGATAACGCCCTAGCTCCACCATGGTGACGACGGTGTGTAGTCGGTTCGCCGATTCGTGCGCCTGCGCCCGCAGCGATTCGGCGAAGCTGCGCACCGAATCGAGTTCGCCGAGGACACCGCGCAATTCGGTGTGGTCGCGAATGGTGAGCACGGTGCCGAGCGGGCGGCCCTCCCAGGTCACCGGATCCTGGTTGACCAGCAGGATGCGCGAATCGGTGACATGCATCTCGTCGCGAACCAGTCCGGGACCGAGCCGCTGGAACGAGACCGGCAGATCGTCGCGGCGGATCTCGCCGGGCGGCAGGTCCAGCAGCCGCCTGGCCTCGTCGTTCACCACATCCGCTCGGTCGCCCGCGGCGCCGAACACCAGCAGGCCCTCCCGGATCGAATGCAGTACGGCGTCGTGGTGTTCGTACATGGTGCGCAGCTCATCGGGCGCCAGCCCGTGCGTCAGCCTGCGCAGCCGCCTGCTCAGCAGCAGCGATCCGATGGTGGCGACGATGAGCCCGATCGCGGTGACGCCGAGGATCAGCGGCAGCTGAGCGCCGACCTGATCGCCGATCTTGGCCCTGGTCACCCCGGCCGACACCAGCGCGACGATCCGGTCGCCCGCGTAGACGGGCGTCACCGCGCGGATCGACGGGCCCAGCGTGCCCGGGAATATCTCGGTGAACGTCTCACCCTTCAGCGCCCGGTCGATATTCCCGGTGAACGCGTGGCCGATTCGCTCCGGAACGGTGTGCGTGTACCGGGTCCGGTCGGGCGCCATCACCACGATGAAATCCATCCCGGTCTGCTTGCGGATCCGCTCGGTCACCGGTTGCAGCTGCGCGGTGGGATCCGGCGACTGCACCGCGGCTATCGTCGACGGCGCCTGCGCGACGCTCACCGCGACCGCGATAACCTGCTGGCGGGTCGCATCGTCGCGGCTCGACCGCTCCTCCAGTACGGCCAGTCCGGCACCCGCGCCGATCACCAGCGCGAGCACGATCAACTGCAGCACGAACGTCTGTCCGGCGAGCGACAACCGCCCAGGTCTCATGTACCGCCTTCTGCCTTTCCACTGAACGTAATGCACGAAACCGTGACCACCGTCACGATCGCGGCAACCATTCTCCATGGTCAGGCGTACTCCGCCCGATTCGGTACCACGTGAAGGAAAAGCCACCCGTCATGGACACAACGCAACCCAAGCGGCGCGACCGCACCCACTGGCTGTACCTGGCCGTCATCGTCGCGGTGATCGCGGGCATTTTCGTCGGGTGGTTGGCGCCCAAAGCCGGCGAGGCGGTGGCGCCGCTCGGCACCATCTTCGTCAACCTGATCAAGATGATGATCGCGCCGGTCATCTTCTGCACGATCGTGCTGGGCATCGGTTCGATCCGCAAGGCCGCGACCGTCGGCAAGGTCGGCGGCCTGGCCATCGGCTACTTCCTGATCATGTCGACCGTCGCGCTCGGCATCGGCCTGGTGGTCGGCAACCTGATCCATCCGGGTACCGGCATGAATATCGCCAAGACCGCGAAGGCCGGTGCGGAATACGCGAAGACCGCGCACGCCGCGGGCGGCACCTGGGATTTCATCACGAATATCGTGCCGACCACGCTGCTGTCCTCGCTCACCTCGGGCAGCGTGCTGCAGGCGCTGTTCGTCGCGCTGCTCGTCGGTTTCGCGATCCAGGCGATGGGCACCGCCGGTGAGCCGATCCTGCGCGGGGTGGCCAGCATTCAGAAGCTGGTGTTCCGGATCCTGGTGATGATCCTGTGGCTGGCGCCGATCGGCGCGTTCGGCGCGATGGCCAACGTGGTGGCCAAGACCGGCCTCGACGCGGTGCTCAAGCTGGCGACGCTGATGATCGCCTTCTATCTCACCTGCCTGATCTTCATCTTCGGTGTGCTCGGCGCGCTGCTGTGGGCCGTCTCGCGGGTTTCGATCCTGAAGCTGGTGCGCTACCTGGCCCGGGAATTCCTGCTGATCGTCGCGACCTCGTCGTCGGAGTCGGCGCTGCCGCGACTGATCGCGAAGATGGAACATCTCGGCGTGGATCGCACGACGGTGGGTGTCGTTGTGCCGACCGGATATTCGTTCAATCTGGACGGCACCGCCATCTACCTGACCATGGCCTCGCTGTTCATCGCCGAGGCGATGGGCAAGCCGCTGAACCTCGGCGAGCAGATCGGCCTGCTGGTGTTCATGATCGTCGCGTCGAAGGGCGCGGCGGGCGTCACCGGCGCCGGACTGGCCACGCTGGCGGGCGGTTTGCAGAGCCACCGGCCGGATCTGCTGGACGGCGTCGGCGTGATCGTCGGCATCGACCGCTTCATGTCCGAGGCTCGGGCGCTCACCAACTTCGCGGGCAATTCGGTCGCCACCGTGCTCATCGGCACCTGGACCAAAACGGTGGACGTGGACCGGGTGCGCGAAGTACTCGACCGCAGACTGCCGTTCGACGAGAGCACCATGGTCGATCACGGCGACGCGCCCAGCGCGGGTCCGGAGGAGAAGGACCTCGTCACGGCATAGACCTGTTTCCCACCTGATTCGGTAAGACTGGGACGATCCGATCAGGACGAAGGGGCTCGCGCCATCCGCGCGGGCCCCTTCGCTTTTCAGACGCCCGCGGTCTCGTTGGTGCGGGCGGCTACGCCGGGCGTAGGCCGTCGAGTACGGCGCGCAGGCCGCGGTCGAAGCGTTGGCGCGCATCGGCATTCGCGTAACCGGCCAGAAATTCCGCTGCGGGGGTGAGCTCGTCGGCCGCCGCCGGATTCGGCAGTCCGGCGGTGAGCGACTCAACCGTGGAACCAGTTCGGGCCCAGGCAGATTCAGCGAGGGCTGCGCCGAGTACGTAGTAGTAGAAGGCGGTGGTCGCGGATTCCAGTCGCTCGCCGGTGAATCCGGCTGCGGTGAGCACCCGCATGATCGTGCCGAATTGCGCGACGGCCGCGGGGCCCATGGGCGGCGCGGCGCCGACAAGTGCGGCCGCCCAGTGGTGGCGCAGCAGGGCCTCGAAGGTGCGCGCGCCGATGGCGGCCAGTTCGGCGCGCCAATCCGTGCCGGGCTCAGCGTCATTCAGCGTTTCGTCGAATACCGCATCGAGCGCGTATTCGAGCAGATCGTCCTTGGTGGCGACGTAGCCGTAGAGCGTCATCGGCGGGACACCTAGACGATCGCCCAGCTTGCGCATGGTGAGCCCGGCAACCGATTCCTCGTCGAGCAGCGCCACCGCCGCCGCCACGATCTGGTCGCGGTCGAGCGCGGGCCGACCGCGTCCGGGCTTCGCGGGTCGCAGCCATATCGACGTTCTCTCGGGCATTGCCTGAGCATACCGAGCGTCGTACATTGAACGGAGTTCGTACGTTGTACGTAGCTCGTATGTTGTACGAGATCCAATCGAAACGAGGTAGTGGTGTCGGCAGGTAATGCGCGCAAGGTCGATGTGGTGGTCGTCGGCGCAGGGGTGTCCGGGTTGGCCGCCGCACGGCGGTTGGCCGACCAGGAGCGCTCGGTTGCCGTACTGGAGGCCTTGCCGCGCGTCGGCGGGCGCACGCTGACCACCGAGGTGGGTGACGTCGTGGTGGACGAGGGCGCGACGCTGGTATATCCGATGCACCGCAACGTCTTCCGGCTCGCCCGTGCACACGGCGTCGACCTGTTCGAGAGCACTTCCAACGGACAGTTCCAGCTCTATACCGAGGGCGTCTCGCACGGTTTCCACTTCGGCAACGCGCGCGGCATGAAGCTGTTCGGCGTCCGGGCGCTGCATCCACTGCTGCGCGCCGTCCTCTACCTGGCGTCGCGACGAACGGCGCTGCCACTGGCCCCCGAGGCGACGATGCAGCTGCTCCGCGCGATCTCGACGCTGGACGCACTCGCGGCGAAGGTTCCGCCCGAGGCGCCGTGGACCGCGCCCGACGCCGACGAGCTCGATCACCGCACCCTCGGATCCTGGCTGCGCGAACAGGTGCCCGAACCGCAGGCGCGGCGGTTGTTCGAGGCGAACTTCGCGGGGTATCTGCCCGAGTCCACCTCGCTGCTGTACGCCTTGCATTTCCTGCGGACCTGGGGTGGTATCGGCAACCTCTTCGGCACTCCCGCGCAGGTGTACCGATTCCGCGGCGGCGCACAGGAATTGGCCCGAGCGATGGCCGCGACGCTCGGCGCTCGAGTGGTTCTCGACAGCCCGGTCGAGGAAATCGTGCAGCATCCGGCCGGTGTCGTAGTGCGTTGCGCCGATACCGAATTCGAGGCGGACCGGGTGATCGTCGCCATCGGCCCCGCCGGTATCCGCGAGCTGCGCTTCTATCCGGCACTGCCCGCCGATCGAGTGACACTGCAGGACGCCTGGCAGCCGGTGCATGGACGCAAGGTCAATATCGTTTACGCCGAACCGTTTTGGCGCAACGCCGGACTCTCGGGCTCGGTACTGACCGATCTCGACGCGGTCCCTGGACTGCTGGACGTGTCACCACCGGACGGACGCGCGGGCGTACTGGGCGCCTTCCTTCCCGCCGACCGCGGCCCCGCCGATGCCGACGAACGTCGCCGCGCGGTGCTCGCGGTATCCGCCGCGCTGTTCGGGCCGCCTGCGGGCACGCCCCAGCGCTACCTCGAAAAGAGCTGGCAGGACGAGCCGTTCGCACACGGCTGCGAGGGCGCACTCGCAGCCGGTGCGCTGACGACGGCGCGCCGCCTACCGAAAACAGCGGCCGACCGGGTGCACTGGGCGGGTGTGGAGACAGCCGACGCGTGGATGGGGTTCCTCAGCGGCGCCATCCAAGCGGGCGAACGCGCCGCCGAGGAGGTTCTCCAATCGAAATCCCGCCAGCCCATCCGCTGAACGCGGTCAGCGGCCACCCGGGCGCTGCCGATAGCGAATTCAGGAAGATGATCGTCGATATGGCGTTTGCCATTGGCTTTGGCGTTGGGACGATCCGATCAGGACGAAGGGGCTCGCGCCATCGGCGTGGGCCCCTTCGCTTTTCAGACGCCCGCGGTCTCGTTGGTGCGGGCGGCGGCCCGGCCGAGGTGCACCGGCATGCGTTCGTAGCCGTGCAGGGTGAACAGCTGACGGCGTCGAGGCTGCCCGTCGAGGCGCAGGTCGGGGAAGCGCTCGAAGAGGGCGCGCAGGGCGTACGCGCCCTCCATCCTGGCCAGGCTGGCGCCGAGGCAGACGTGTACGCCGCTGCTGAAGGTCAAGTGCTCCTTGGCATTCGAGCGGGTGATGTCGAAGCGCGCCGGATCGGCGAAGACGGCGGGGTCGCGGTTCGCGCCCGCCAGCGAGAGCACGATGGTTTGGCCCGCGCGGATCGGCACACCGTCCACCTCGGCATCGGTGAGCGCGGTGCGCGCGGTGGTCTGCACCGGCGAGTCGATGCGCAGGATCTCCTCGACGGCGTTGGGCCACAGGTCCGGTTCGGCGCGCAGCCGGGCCAATTGATCCGGGTGCGCGAGCAATTGGATGACGCCGTTGCCGATCAGGTTGACCGTGGTCTCGAAGCCGGCGCCGATGATGAGGCTGGCATTGGCCTTCAGCGCGAAATCGTCGAGTTCACCGCCGGTGACCATGGTGCTGAAGATGTCCTCGCCCGGTTTGCGGCGCAACCGCGCGATATGCGCGTCGAGGTAGTCGTTCATCTGCTCCATCGCCTCCTGCGCGCGGCGATACGCCTGCCAGGAGATGCCGACGTCGAGCAGCGGGGACCCCCGGTCGCCCCAGTCCAGGAACATCTCCTGGTCTTCGTCGGGCAGGCCGAGCATTTCGGAGATGATCGCGATCGGCACCCGTGCGGAGAACGCGGCGACCAGGTCGGCCGAGCCGCCGGACGGCAGCGCGTCCAACAGCTCCTCGGTGACCGATTCGACCCGCTCGCGCAGCCTGCCGATGGCGCGCGGGGTGAAGGCCGACGCGACCGGTTTGCGCATCCTGGTGTGGTCGGGCGGATTGATCACCAGCATCGCGGGCGGCTCGACCGGACTCGGCGGCAACGGGAACCGGGCGCCGAATTTCTTCAATATCTCCGGCGTATTGAAACTTTCGACGGTGCGCACGCCGAATCGGTTGTCCCGCAGAATGGTTCGGACCAGCTCATAATCGCAGGTGACCCAGGAGAGCGGGGTGCGCTGCAGCCTTCCCTGCGCCCGCAGCTCCTCGACCAGCGGATACGGGTCCGAGATCCCGCGCGGCCCGCCCATCAGCTGAGCGAAGGGCTGACCGCGCCGGGCCGCGCCGCGCAGCACCAACCGGGGTGTGCCCTGCATCGACAACCAGCGGAACCAGTACTGCGGCTTCATATTTCACCAACTCCATCGTTGTGCGGATGAAATCCACCGTACGGAACCGGATGAAATTGTGGAACGTCCCAGAGGCGGAGACGCACCTATACCGTGGTCGGACTCGGCTCAGAGCTGAGCCGTGACGCGCTCGCTCTCGATTCGCCTGTCCCGCAACTCCGGATCCGGATTCACCACCTGCACCAGCGAGGCCCCGGCCGCCAGCACCGCGACGAATCCGTCGATGAGCTCGTCGGCGGTCTCCCACGGCGCGCTCGACAGCACCCGGTCGCCTTCGGAAAACCCTTGCCGCGCCGCGGATTTGCGGGCCCTGGCGAGCACGTCGGCGACCGGGTGCCCGTCCAGTGCGACCCCGGCGCCCGCGGGCAGGAACTGGTCGCCGTGCACGCGCACCGAGGTGGCGAAATCGGTGATGCCGACCGGCAGATCCCGGACCGGTGCGCCGAGCGCGTCCAGCGAGAGCGCGGCGACCTCGGCGATACCGTCGGTCTCGGCGAGCCGTTCGGCCGTCACCAGCGCCAGGTCGGCGTCCGGGTCGGGCCGCAGCACCACCTCGGTGCCCGCCCACCAGCAGCCGAGCAGTACGGCGGCGGTCTGCCAGTGCGCGGGCAGCAGCACCGCGACCCGCGCGCCCGCGCTCAACCCGAATTCGTCGCGAATCAGGTTCGCGGTCTTGGCCGCCCAGTTCGCCAGGGTGAGCCCGGACAGTTCGATGCGGGCGCCGGTGGCATCGTCGTAATAGGTGACGCGCGGGCCCGCTGGGTCGCGCGCGAGGATCGGGTCGAGCACCGCCTCGGTGAGGGTGTGCGTCGAATCGTGATCACGCATAGTTCAGTTCACACATTTCGGTCCGTTCTGGCCTGCGTCGATCGGTGGGGCGGGTGCGACGGGCGTCGCGCCGTTCGACGCCGTTGCCGACGTATCGAATATGCCGCTCGCCGCCGAGCCCGGACCAGAATAATCGCCCGCCAACACCACGCTCACCGAATCCGCGGACTGGGTGGTATCCGTCACCACGGTCAATCCGCCGAGCGCCTTGGCCACCGCCTTGGCCTTGGGGCTGGTGCTGTCGGCAGCGAGCACCCGGCTGCCCGGTACCGTTCCCCCGGTATAGTTCCCGACATCGCCGGTGCGGAAACCCTTGGCCGCCAACGACTGTGACACCTGCCCCGCCAGCCCGCCGACGGGGCCCGCGTTGTACACGTCGACGGTGACGGTGGTCGGATCCACCCCCACCGGAGCCTCGGGCGGTGCGTCTACCACCGAGGCGACATACTTCTTGACCGCCTTCGGATCCACCCGCACCACCGATTCGCCCGCCGCGGTCTCACCGTTCAGATCGGTCACCGGGACGGTCTCGAACCGCACCTTGCCGCCGGCCAGATCCTTGAGCTGTTGCAGGAAGGCCAGCACATCCCAGTCCTCGTCGAGTACGACGGTGCGACCGACGCCGTCGCTGAGCTGTTTTAGTCGGCCCGGATTGCTGAGCGTCTTCGCGCTGAGTATCTGATGCACCAGCTGTGCCATGTACACCTGCTGGCGCACGATCCGGTCGAGGTCGCCGCGCGGCAGTTCGTGTCGCTGCCGGACGAAGCTCAGCGCCTGCGGACCGTTGAGGCGCTGACGGCCCGCGGGGAAGTTGGCGCCCGACATCCATTCGTCGACCGGGTTGTTCAGGCAGACGTCGACGCCGCCGACCGCATCGGTCAGCAGGACGAAGCCGAGCAGGCTGACCTCGGCGTAGTGGTCGACGGTGATGCCGGTCAGATTGCCGACCGTTTTGATCAGCGCCTGGCGGCCCGCGAGGGTGGCCCGCTTCTCGGCCTCGTCCTCGGCGACGCCCTCCTTGATCAGCTTCAGCCGCTGGGTCTCCTTGGTCGCGCCGTACGCCGAATTGATCTTGCCCATGCCCAGACCCGGTATATCGACGTAGGAGTCGCGCGGTATCGAGATGGCGGTGGCCGACCGGCCGTCGTTGGGCACCCGGACCAGCACGATGGTGTCGGTGTTGGTGCCGACCTCGTCGCCCGCGTGCAGCATGGCGCGCTCGGCGTCGGTGAGCGGATTGCCGTGCGCGTCGGTGCGGCTGTCCACGCCGACCAGCAGGATGTCGGTGGCGCCGTCCCGGCCGCCGCCGAGTCCGAGATCGCCGATCCGCTCGATATTCGAGATCAGCGCGTCGACGCTGTGCCAGGCCATTCCGGTGATGACCAAGATCAGTACCGCGGCGGCGGCGAGGATGGCCTGCCCGGTACCGAACGTGGCAGCGCCGCCGTTCGCGCCGGATGCCGTTGACCGTGCCCAAGTCTGCCGCTGCGGTGACACCTGTATTCCTCTCGACACCCTCTCGACGAATTCGCGAACCGATCTCCCCACGACCGGTAATCCCCGGAGACCAGGCTAACGAACGGACCGGGCGGCGGACTTCAACCGCAGGTGCACCGGCGTGCCAGACTTGCGGCCGTGACCGACCAGATCGCACCATCCCGCCTCGTCGTCACCGGCGCGGGCGGACAACTCGGCCGCGCGCTGCTCCGGCTCGCCGCCGCCCGCACGGCCACCGACTACCCCGGCGCACCGGCCGTAATCGGCTACGCCCGCACCGAACTGGACATCACCGATCCGGACGCGGTCCGCGCGGCGCTGCGACCCGGCGACACCGTCGTCAACTGCGCGGCGTTCACCGCGGTGGACCTGGCCGAGACCGAGGTGGCCGCGGCATACGCGGGTAACGAGACGGGCCCGGCGACGCTGGCCGCCGCCTGCGCCGAAACGGGTGCGCGGCTGATCCACCTCTCCACCGACTACGTCTTCCCCGGTAACGGAAGCTCCCCGTACGAGACAACGGACCCGACTGGACCCGCCACCGTCTATGGAAAATCGAAACTCGCTGGCGAACAAGCCATTTCGGCGATAGACGGCAATTCGACCATCGTCCGCACCGCGTGGGTGTACACCGGAACCGGCACCGATTTCGTCGCCACCATGCTGCGGTTGGAGCGCGAACGCGACACGGTATCCGTCGTCGACGACCAGCTCGGCTGCCCCACCTACGCCGTCGACCTGGCCGCGGGCCTGCTGGAGCTCGCCGCCCGCCCCGACGCGCCGCGAATCCTGCACGCCACCAATGCCGGACAGGCCAGCTGGTTCGAATTCGCCCGCGCCGTATTCGAATTGGCGGGCGCCGACCCGGACCGGGTGCTGCCGTGCGATTCGGCCGCCTTCCCGAGACCCGCACCGCGCCCGGCATATTCGGTGCTGTCGAACCGGTCGTGGGCCGCGGCCGGGCTGACGCCGCTGCGGCCGTGGCGGGCGGCCCTCGCCGACGCGCTCGACCCGGACCAACCCGACGGCGTCGATTAGGCTTGCCGCTCGTGAACCCCGATTCCGCGGCCCCAGGTGGCCTTGTCGTCGTCACGGTGACCTACTCGCCCGGCGAGCACCTCGAGCACTTCATCAGCACCCTCGCCGCGGCCACCACGGAGAAGCCGCAGGTGATCCTGGCCGACAACGGATCGGTCGACGGCGTGCCGGAGATGGTGGCCGAGGCCAATTCGCATGTGCGGCTGCTGCGCACCGGCGGCAATATCGGCTATGGCGGCGCGATCAACCGGGCGGTCGCGGAGATCGATCCGGATGTCGAGTTCATCGTCATCGCGAATCCCGATATCCGCTGGGGCACCGACTCCATCGATCAGCTGCTCGCCGCCGCGCGCCGCTGGCCGCGGGCCGGTGCGCTCGGCCCGCTGGTGCTGGAGCCGGACGGCAGCGTCTACCCGTCGGCGCGGGCCGTGCCCGGTCTGCTCGACGGTGCGGGCCACGCCATCCTCGGCACCGTCTGGCCGGGCAACCCGTGGACCCGCCGCTACCGCCAGGAGAACGAGCAGATCTCCGAGCGCACCGTCGGCTGGCTGTCCGGCTGCTGCCTGCTGGTGCGCCGGGCCGCCTTCGACGCCATCGACGGCTTCGACTCGCGCTACTTCATGTACATGGAGGATGTGGACTTCGGCGACCGCATGGGCAAGGCGGGCTGGCACAACGTCTTCGTGCCCGGCGCGGAGGTCACCCACGCGAAGGGACATGCGGCGGGTCGCAATCCGGCAACTATGCTGCCCGCGCATCACGCCAGCGCGTACCGTTTCCAGGCAGACAGGCATCCGCACTGGTGGCAGGCGCCACTGCGCCTCGCGCTGCGCCTCGGACTTGCGGTGCGCGAGCGGATTGCGGTTCGATCTGCGCTGCGCCGGCAGGCGCGCGAAGCGGGCAAAACGGCTTAGGCAAACAATCCCACCTGGACAGGGGACTCGATGGCAGGAAATGCAGGCACCGACGCCGTGGTTCTGGTCGGCGGACAGGGGACGCGGCTGCGGCCGCTGACCCTTTCGGCACCCAAACCGATGTTGCCGACCGCTGGCGTCCCGTTCCTGACCCACCTGCTGGCCCGCATCGCCGACGCCGGCATCAACCATGTGGTGCTCGGCACCTCGTACAAGGCGGAGATCTTCGAGGAACATTTCGGCGACGGCTCCGACCTGGGCCTCGAGCTCGAGTACGTCACCGAGACCAAACCGCTCGGCACCGGTGGCGGCATCCGCAACGTGCTGCCGCGGCTGCGCGCCGACAACGTGATGGTGTTCAACGGTGACGTGCTCGGCGGCACCGATCTGGGCGCGGTGCTGGATACGCACGAGTCGACGAACGCCGATGTGACGCTGCATCTGGTGCGGGTGAGCGATCCGCGCGCGTACGGCTGCGTGCCGACCGACGAGAACGGCCGGGTGACGGCCTTCCTGGAGAAGACCCCCGACCCGCCGACCGACCAGATCAACGCAGGCTGCTATGTGTTCCGCCGCGAATACATCGAGAAGATTCCGGCGGGCCGCCCGGTCTCAGTGGAACATGAGGTGTTCCCGGCGCTGCTCACCGAGGGCGCACGGGTGCAGGGACATGTCGACACCGCCTACTGGCGGGATATGGGCACGCCGGAGGATTTCGTCCGCGGCTCGGCCGATCTGGTGCGCGGTATCGCGCCGTCGCCCGCGCTGCACGGTCAGCGGGGGGAATCACTGGTGCATCCCGGTGCGGGTATCGCGCCGGGCGCACTGCTCATCGGCGGCACCTGCGTCGGCCGCGGCGCCGAGGTCGGCGCCGGTTCCCGGTTGGACAGCACGGTGGTCTTCGACGGCGCGCATATCGAGGCGGGCGCGGTGGTGGAACGCTCCATCATCGGCTTCGGCGCCAGGATCGGTCCGCGCGCCCTGGTGCGCGACGCGGTCATCGGCGACGGCGCGCAGATCGGCGCCCGCTGCGAACTCCTGCGCGGCGCCCGCATCTGGCCCGGCGTCGACATCCCCGACGGCGGCATCCGGTTCTCCACCGACGTCTAGGCCCTGTGTCGAAGTCCCATCCGGCGCATCCGGCCGGACTTCGACACAGGGCCTAGTCCGGATCAGCTGAAGCCGACGGCCTGTTCGCCCCAGGCCGTGTGCATATCGCGGTCCGGGTTGTCGATGACGCGGTCGACTGTGTCGATGAGCATGGTGGTACGGGTGGCCGGGCGGTACGGCGGCCAGTGTTTCGAGCCGTCGAGCGCGGCGGGGACACCGTGGGTGGCGAAGGCCAACCAGCGCCGCATCATTCGGCCGGACACCTCCATGGCCACCTTGCGCCCGCCCAACCAGAAGGTCGGGTCGTGGTTGAAGGTGCCGAAATTGCCGAAGACATAAGGCAATTCGGTGGCGTGTCCGGCGCCGACCCGGGCCGCGCGCAGCATCGGCGTCGCGTGGTCGAAGCGGTACATCCAGGTGGGCGAGTGGCGGGCGTGCGCGTCGGCGACCCAGTGCGACGGCATCCGGAACGCGGCGTCGGTCGACATCGCCAGTGCGCCCCTGGTCTTGTCGAGATCCGGGTAGGCGGAAGTGATTTCGGCGATCCGCTCATGCGGCAGATCGGGGTGGCCCGCCTCGATATCGCGCAGCATGGCGTTCACCGCGTCCGGCGTCACCGGCATGATCGGCGAGCGGAACAGCCGGAACAGCGAGGCCTCGTCCCGGTTGGTGCCGATGATCAGCGGCACCCGGTGCGAACGGCCGTGTTGGAAGCGGTCGATCGGATAGTCGGGCACCAGATCGCCGTCCACCACCGGCGCGGCGGCCAGCCTGCCCGGTTCGCGCAGCGGCACCTCGTCGAGCAGGATGCCCGCGGCGTCGGTGATGCGTTCGATCGGGCAGGTGAGCAGCTCATCGGTGCGTTCGGCGGGCAGCTCGAGCAGTTCCAGAAAGCGTTGCGCCACAACGGCTGCCCGCTCCCGGCCGAAGACGGTGGTGGCGGGCGGGCTCTGCGCGATCGCCCGGTGGAACAGGCCTGCGGCCTGCGGCGAGGTCAAAAGCGTTGTGACACAACCCGCTCCGGAGGATTCGCCGAATATGGTGACATTGCCCGGATCGCCGCCGAACGCGGAGATGTTGTCGCGCACCCATTCCAGTGCCGCGAGCTGATCGTGCAGGCCCAGGTTCGGCACGAATTCCGGTCCGAGCGATGACAGGTCGAGAAAGCCGAGCGCGCCCAGCCGGTAGTTGACCCCGACCACCACGACATCACCGGCTTCGGCGAGCCTGCGCCCGTCGTAGATGCCCTGTGCCGCGGTGCCGAGGCAGTACGCGCCGCCGTGCAACCACACCAGCACCGGACGCGGCTCGCCGTCGCCCGTCGGCTCCGGCGACCAGACGTTCACCCACAGGCAGTCCTCGCCGACCCGCAGCCCGGAGTCGAGCGGCACCATATTGCCGACGGTCTGCGGCGCGATATCGCCGAATTCGAGGCAGTCGCGGACACCGTCCCAGCCGACCGGCGGGCGCGGCCTGCGGAAGCGATGCGGGCCCGATGGCGGCGCGGCGTAGGGGATGCTGCGCCAGACCGCGACGCGGCCGTCCCATGAGCCGCGGACCTGTCCGTATATCGTTCGCGCGACGGGCGCGATCTCGCGCGTCTCCCAGGTCGGATCGAATTCGATCTGCGCACTCATATCCCGCAACCCTCCTACCGACAGATCGTCGATGGCTGCCGGTTTGCTACTGGTCGGTGCGGTCATCGATGAGCTGTTCTTCGAGGGTACGTCCCTCGTGCAAGCCGGTGCCGAGCGATTTGCCTCAGTCGCCGGGTACAGCCTTGTCGGCGCGCCTGTCGGTGTGTCCGAGATCACGCTCCGGCGCGACCCGATCGCGCACCCGTTGCTTGAGCACCGCGATATCCGGAAAGCCGCCGTCGGCCTTGCGCTCCCACACCTGTTCGCCGTCGACGGTGATCCGGAACACACCGCCGGAGCCGGGAATCAGCGCCACCTCGCCGAGTTCGGTGCCGAAGGTGCTCAGCAGCTCCTGCGCCATCCAACCGGCGCGCAGCAGCCAGCGGCACTGGGTGCAGTATTCGATCGCGACACGTGGCATGGTCGGCAACGCTACCTATGCCTCGATCGCGCCGTCGAGATACGTCCACGCGCCGTCGACCCGAACGAAGCGGCTGGTCTCGTGGAGTTCGCCGCGCCCGCCGCCCGAGCGGTAGTGCGCGACGAATTCGACGGTGCCCGCGTCGTCGAAGGGGCCACCGCGTTCGGTGCGCACGATCTCGAGGAACAGCCAACGCTGACCCGGGTCCAGGGTGAGTTCGCGCGGGCGGGTCCGTGGATGCCAGGACCGCTTCAGATATTCGGCGTCACCGACCGCGAAAGCCGTGTAGCGCGAACGCATCAGCGCCTCGGCGGTCGGCGCGTCGCGCTCGCCCGCCAGGATCGGGCCGCAGCACTCGTCGAATCGCTCACCTCGTCGGCACGGACACATATCCATACCCCCATCCTCTCTCAGCAAACCCTCGGCTCCGATCCGGATGGCCTCGCACACCGAATCACGAAATGAACGTGCAGGTTCCAACCACCCCGTCGAAGGAGCCAGTCATGAAGTTGCTCAATATCCTCAACATTCTCAGCACGGGGTCATCGGCCGCTGCCAGCGGTTTTTCCATGCTCAGCAGCATCATCAGCCTGTTGTCGATGTTCTGACGCCAGCCAGATCGGTTGCGATGCGGGCGGTTTGCTCACGCCAGCGGCGTAACTCGGTGACGCTCGGGGCGAGTTCGTAGTCATGGTGGTGGGCGGCCCGCGACAGGGCCGCCCACACCGTGGCCACCTGCGCGGCCGCCTCCGCACCCGCGAAGAAGCGCAGCGCCAGCAGTTGCGCGCGCATCGGGCAGCGCACCAGTTCGGGAGCTACCCGCAGCCACAGCTCGTCGACCGCCTGTTCCAGCGCGAGCCGCAGAATCCACGCGGTGGCGCGCGACCACAGGCCGCCCGCATCGGTCACCGTGCCGGCGAGCAGCCGGTCCACCGCATCGAGCCGCGCGCCGACCGACGGGCGCTCGGCCAACTCCCGCTCGAGTTCGCGGCGCGCCGAAATTTGTTGGCGACGACCATCTTTCGGCTTGCGACGCCGACCGTCCCCGCGTCTTCGGTCCTCCGTCATTTTGCCAACCAGGCCACGAATTTCTCGGTGTCGGCGATCAGATCCCGCATACCGCGCCCGATCGGCACGTGCGCACCGGCGGTGGCATCGCGCAGCGCGTCGACCACCCAGCGGCCCTCACGCGCGGCGAGATGCTTGTTCAAATCGTCGACCCGCGCGCCGACGCCCATCACCGCGAGCGCGACCATGGCACGGGTGGTCTGCGCCGCCTCGATATGCCGTTCGACCGCGCGGTGATCCATCCCGCCGGACAACAGATTTCGGCGTGCCCTGGCCAGACTGGCCGCCTCGACGGCGGAGCGGCAACAGGTGGCGACGAGTTCGTCGGCGATCCTCGGCGGGAGCTGCGGGGTGCGGACCAGTGAGCGGGCGTCGTCCAGATAGCGGCGCACCGGATCACTGGATACCCGCACCTCAACGACCGAACGCTCGCGCCGCTGCACCTCCAGCACCGTCGCGTCCAACTGCATCCGGCGCACCGCCTCGGCCAGGCGCTCGTCGTGGGTGAACACCACCACCTGTCGGGTCCACGCCACCGTCGCGAGCACCCTGGCCAGGCCGTCGACCTTCGCCGGATCCATTGCCTGCACCGGATCGTCGATCATGACGAACCGGAACGGGCTCTCCTCGACGGTGGCCCGCGGCAGGAACAGCGAGAGCCCGAGCGCGTGCAGTTCGCCCTGGCTCATCACGCCCAGCGCGGCGCCGTCCACCTCGTCGACGGTGACGTCGAGCAGTACCCGGCGCGCGGTTCCGGCGTTGCCCTGCAAGCGAATAGCGCCGAGTTCGACATTGCTCTGCTGCCGCAGCGTATGCCAGACCCAGCGGGCGGTGGTCTCCAGCGGCGCCATCCGCTCGCCGCGCAGACCGGCCGTCGCGGCCTTGAGCCAATCCTCGGCGCGGCGCACGGTGCGCAGCTCGCCCGCGTTGACGGCCACCGCGCGCGCCCCGTCCAGCCAGGTCACCAGGCGTGGCACCAGCGGCGACCACACCTCGTCCAGCCGGTCCAGCTCCTTGCGGGTGCCCTGCTGCAGCAGGTCGAGTTCGTCGACGAGGCGGGCGTGCGCCTGCCGCAGGCGCTCGGGCAGGTCGGGGGTGTAGTCGGCGCTGGTGAGCGCGGCCCATTCGGTCCAGGCCCGGCGCACCGCGTCGGTGTCGACGGTCGGCGGGTTGGCCGGATCGAAATCCAGTTCCGGCGGAACGTGATTGGGCAGTGCGCGGGCGGCGCGCACCGCGCGGTCCAGTTCGTCGCGCGCGGCGCGCAGGGTCTGCACGCGGGTGCTCAAAGCCGCTATGGCGGCGTCGGTTTCGCGGGCCCACGCATGGTCCAGGGTGCGTGCGCCGCATACCGGGCATGCGCAATCCCCCACCACCGCAACATGTTCCCGAGCCTGCCTGAGCAATTCCAGCACCCGCAGGTCGGCTTCGGCGCTCGCGGTGGAGTCGCGGGCGATCACCTTGCCGTACTGCTCGATTCGCTCCGCGACCGCGTCCACCTCGGCCCCGCTCGGCAGCGCGAGCCGGACGATGGCGCGCAGTCCGGCGGATCCGACGGGATCGTCCGCGCCGCCGTGCATTTCGCGATGGATGGCGGACAGATCGGGTTGCGCCGGGCGCAGCAGCGCGGCCATCCGCACCGCGCGGTCGTCGGCCACCGCACCGAGCACGTCGAGCAGTTCCAGTCGTTCCTGACGCGAATCACGTACCGCGCGTTCCAATTCCAGGCGGCGGGCGCGAATCCGCTCCTGCGCCGCCGTCAGCTCGTCGAGGCCGAGCAGCTGATGCAGTGCGTCGAACAGATCGCTCGGCTTACCATCGACCAGCGCGCCCAATTCGCTGTAGGACAGGAACGGCCGGTACAGCTCGAGCCGGGTGGCCCAGCGGTCCACCGCGAACGCGGTCGGCGCGGCGGGCGGGCGCTGTTCGGTCCAGTGCGCATCGGTCAGGTCGGCGTCGGGCCGCCACTCCTTGGCGATGGTCAGCCGCGGCGCCGGGCCGGTGGCGAGCAGTTCCAGTTCGATCCGGGTGGCATCGCCGTCGTGCAGGTTGCGCCAGCCCTCCCGCCATGCGGCGGAGCGGCCGTCCCAGCGGCGGTTCCCACCGGTCAGCGCGAGTTCGGCGGCTTCGGCGAAACTGGATTTGCCGCTGCCGTTGCGGCCGACCACCAGCGTCAGGCCCGGGCCCGGATTCAACCGCAGCGTCGCCTCCCGGCCGATGCCGCGGAAGCCGCGCACCCGGATCGCCTCCAGGAAAATTCCGGTGCCATCGAATTCCGTTGTCTGATCGCCTGACTCGGCGCCGCCGAGCGCGCGCAGCACGGCCTTCGCGACCTCCGCGGTGACACTCGGATCGTCCGCGAGCCGCCGGGCCACCACCTCGGTCAAACGTTGCGTACCCACGCCTTGAATATCCTCGGTGGCCCGTGCGTCCGTGCGCATCAGCGAACCCCCTACAGCGGCCGACCGCAGCACGTCCTCCAGCCCCCGTACGCGGTGTAGTTTGTCGAAAGCTGTGCGAAACGCTACCCGATCGCGTCGGATTCGCCCACTTGCCCGCCGAAGCTGCCCGCGGGGATGGTATTTGGCCATCGAGCGACCGGGGGCCGCGCTCGATGTCCACCCCTCGCCAACCCCGGCGGGCAGTTCGTTGGTGTAACACCCGATCCGGGTGGCTCGGACGAGCCGAACAGGACAGAATGCCAGAATTGGAAGCCTCACCGCAAGATGCTTCGGTCATCGAATCCGGCGTCCGCGCAGCGATTTCCGCGCGAAAGCCCGGGCTAGCACGGAGGATGTCAGTGGCCCGGGGTAGAAATTCGGCAACGGGAATTTCGGAGAGCGGAGAGCGAGCGGATGGCAGAGCGATGGACCGTCGCCGGGGTCGAGGCGCTCGCCCCCGATGCGAGCTCGGTATCCGCCGCCAGAAAGCTCGCGGGCCGCTGGCGGGACACCGGATGTGGCGACGGTGCGCTGTGGGGGCTGTGCCGCGGCAGCGGTGCCGAACCGTATCGAACCGTCGTCGACCTGTCGGGGCCCGCGTACAAGTGCACCTGCCCGAGCCGGAAAATCCCGTGTAAGCACGCGCTTTCGCTGTTGTTCGACTGGGCGGAGGGGAAGGTCGGCACGGCGGGCGAGCCGCCGGGTTTCGCGGCCGAATGGCTGGCCGCGCGGGCGGCCAAGGCGGCGGCGGGCACGGAAACCGTTGCGCGCACCGCGAATCCGGCGACGGCGGCGCAGCGGCGGGTGCGGGTCGGCGCGGGTCTGGAGGAGCTGGATATCTGGCTCGGCGATCAGGTGCGCACCGGACTCGGACAAACCGACCGTTCTTTCCAAGCCTTCGAGGCGATCGCCGCACGCATGGTCGACGCGCAGGCGCCGGGCATCGCCTCGGCGCTGCGCCAACTGCCCGCGACCGCGATGACCAGGGCCGAATGGCCGGAACTCATGCTGCGCGAATTCGCCAGACTGCATCTGCTCGCCGCCGCGCACCGGCGGCTCGACGAGCTGGATCCCGCGCTACAGGCCAGCGTGCGCGGCCATATCGGCTATCCGACGCATGCGGAGACGGTGCGCGACGAACCCCCGGTGCGCGACCACTGGCAGGTGCTCGGCCGCCGGGTCACCGAGGAGGACCGGCTCTACACCCGCCGAATCTGGTTGTACGGCCGCCGGACTCGGCGCTGGGCGCTGCTGGTCGACCATTCGTTCGGCACGCCGAACTTCGCCGCCGAGGTACCCGTCCCCGGACTGCTCGCCGACGCCGACGTGCACTTCTATCCGGGCGCGGCGCCGCTGCGGGCGCTGTGGGGCACCGGTCATGCCGCGGCTCAACCGTTCACCACCCTGCCGGTCGACGACGGTTCCATCGCGGCCGCGCTGACCGAGCACGCCCGGGCGCTCGGCGCCGATCCGTGGCTGCGGTCCTGGCCGGTGCTGCTCACCGCGGTTACTCCCGTGCGACACGAAAACACTTGGTACGTAGCCGAATCCGATGGCACAGCGCTGCCGCTCGCGGTACTCGACGAGCCGTGGCGGTTGCTCGGCATCGCGGGCGGATATCCGGTGACGCTGGCGGGTGAGTGGACCGCCGACGGTCTGGCGCCGATCTCGGTATTCACCGCAGGCGAAGTGATCGTGCTGGACCGGACCGATCCGGTGGGCAGGACCATCCCGAATCCGGCTGCGGCCCAAGGCCTTACCGCTGCGGCCCTGACTTCGGCCGCGCTGCTCGGCACCGCACGCCGCAACGTGGACGCCGGCCAACTGGCCGCACCGGTGGCCGAGGCCGCCGCCGGACTCACCGCGGACCCGGCACTGCGGCTGCTCGAAACCGCCGCGCTCGACGGGCTTTTCGCGCGCGGCGGGATATCCACCCGCAGCACGCCGATCCCGGAACCCGCGGCCGAGGACCACCGGCGCAGGCTGCCCGACGATGCCGCCGCCCGGCTCGGGAACATGCTGCGGGACCGATCACCGTTCCTGCCGGAATGGTTCGCGGCCGCCGAGCCGTACGACTATCGCGCACCCGACGAATTATGCGGCCAACTGCTCGAATACGCGCGCACCAGCGCGGATTCGCGCGAGCCGCTGCTGCGGCTGGCGGGCGAACGCGGGCGCTGGCTGGCCGCACAGCATCCGGAATGGCGAACTCTGCTGCGCCCCGAAACACCATCCGACGAAATCTGGCGGTTCGGCCAGCCGCCCGAGCGCATCTCCTGGCTGACGCGCCTGCGGGCCGCCGAACCCGAATCCGCGCTCGCCGTGCTGACCGAGGCATGGCCGAAGGAATCCGGACCGGTGAAGGCGGAACTGCTCGCCGTACTGGCCGAAGGCATCTCGGCCGCCGACGAACCGCTGCTGGAGACCGCGCTCGACGACCGGCGCGCCGACGTCCGCCGCACCGCGGCCGGATTACTTGCGCTGCTACCGGATTCGGCGTTCGCCCGCCGGATGGTCGAGCGGGCGCTGGCCTGGGTGCCGAGCCCGCACGAGCACCGAATCGCCATCGTTGCGCACCGGCTCGGCGCGGAGCACCGGCTCACGGTCGAACTGCCCGACACCCTCGACGACGCCGCCCGCCGCGACGGAATCCACGACCGCCCGGTCGAATTCGCCTACCGCTGGGACGGCGCACCCGATCCCGCCGCGGGCTGGCTGCGGCAGCTGATGGCGGCGACGCCGCTGCGGCACTGGCGGCAGGTCTTCGGCGGTCCGCGCGAGGCCGTCACCGCGAAGATGCCCAACCGATTCCGCCAACCGATACTCGATGGCTGGGTGGATGCCGCACTCTCCCAACAGGATTCGGCTTGGGCAGGTGCGCTCTTCGACGCCGGTGTCCCCTCCGATATGGCGATGCTGCGCCGCCGCGAACTCTTCGCGCTGCTGCCCGCCGCGGACCGGACCCAGCGCCTGCTCCGGCTGGACGGCTCATGGCTGTCGGAGCTGGAGGCGCTGCTGCCCGCGATGGGCCATCCCTGGCCGGATCCGCTTGCGCAGCACCTGATCCTGCTGCTGTTCGAGCGGGCGCGGGCCGCGGCGCGCAGGCCGGGCGCCTACGGCGCCGGACCGGCCGCGCACCGCTCGCTGCTCGCCGCCGCGGCCGTCCACTTCCCGTTCACCGCCGCGAGCGCGGTCGCCGTCGTGGCCCGCCGCTGCGCGGACGACAGCTGGCAGCGCGCCTTCGACCAGCTCGCCACCGCCATCAACCAACGCTCAGTGATGCTCGAGGAGTTGCGATGAGTACCGAATCCCCTGCGGGCCTGTTGCGTCCGCACGCCGAACAGTCCGATACCGCCGAACTCGCGGCGCTCGCCGCCGTCGACGATCGCCCGCGCCCGCCCTCGTGGCGGCTCTCGCCATGGGCGGTGGTCACCTATCTGCTCGGCGGCACCCTGGACGACGGCACCGTCATCACCCCGAAGTATGTCGGCCCGCGCCGCCTCATGGAGGTGGCGGTCGCCACCCTGGCCACCGACCGGGCGCTACTGCTGCTCGGTGTCCCCGGCACCGCGAAAACCTGGGTGTCGGAACATCTTTCGGCCGCCATCTGCGGCACCTCGGCACTGCTCGTACAGGGCACGTCGGGCACCGCGGAGGAATCGATCCGCTACGGTTGGAACTACGCCAGGCTGCTCGCCGAGGGTCCGAGCGACGGCGCGCTGGTGCCGTCACCGGTGCTCACCGCCATGCGCACCGGCGGCATCGCCCGGATCGAGGAGCTCACCCGCATTCCGTCCGACGTGCAGGACGCGCTGATCACCGTGCTGTCCGAAAAGACGCTGCCCATCCCGGAACTCGGCGCCGAGGTGCAGGCCGCCAAGGGTTTCAATGTGATCGCCACCGCCAACGACCGCGATCGCGGCGTCAACGAACTGTCGTCCGCGCTGTGCCGCCGCTTCAACACCGTGGTGCTGCCGCTGCCCGCCAGCGAGGACGAAGAGGTCGAGATCGTCACCCGCCGAGTCGCCCAACTCGGCGCCGCACTCGAACTGCCGCCCATACCCGCCGCGGCCGAGGAGGTCCGCCGCGTCGTGCGGGTCTTCCGCGAATTACGCTCCGGCGCAACGGCCGACGGCCGCACCAAACTCAAATCTCCCTCGGGCACCCTGTCCACCGCCGAGGCGATCTCCGTACTCACCAACGGCATCGCCCTGTCCACCCACTTCGGCGACGGAATCCTGCGCGCCTCCGATATCGCGGGCGCGGTGCTCGGATCGGTGATCAAGGACCCGGTCGCCGACGCCGTGGTATGGACGGAGTATCTGGAAGCCGTTGTCCGAGAACGCCCGGACTGGGCCGATTTCTACCGGGCATGCCGCGAGGTGACGGGCTGACCGCCATGGCACAGGAGACGCCTGGCGGCGCGGTCACGCGGATATTCGGCATCCGGCACCATGGTCCCGGCTCGGCGCGGTCGTTGCGGTTGGCGCTGGCGCAGTTCCGGCCCGACACGATTTTGATCGAGGGACCGGCCGATGCCGATCCGCTCGTCGCCTATGTGGCCGCCGACGGCATGATGCCGCCGGTCGCGCTGCTGGCCTACGCGCCGGATGCGCCCGCGCGGTCGGCGTTCTGGCCGTTCGCGGTGTTCTCGCCAGAGTGGCAGGCGCTGTGCTACGCGGTGGAAAACGTTGTGCCCGTGCACTTCTGCGATCTGCCAGCCAGTGCGGTACTTGCGCTGAACGACGAACCCGGCGACGGCATCGATCCACTCGCCGAATTGGCCGCGGCCGCCGGATACGACGACGCCGAGCGCTGGTGGGATGCGGTTGTCGAATCATCCGCTGACGCAACGGCTTTCGAGGCCATTACCGAGGCCATGGGCGCACTGCGCGAGGCGGCCGAACGGGGCGAGTTCGTACCGATGACGCATCCGGCGGAATTCGAGCGGCCGGTCGCCGCACCGGAGGATCCGGATTCGGTCGCCGCGGCAACCGCGATCGACGAACCCGACGCGAATCCCCTTGCGCCCGAGGTAATCCGGATCGATGCACATACGCTGCGCCGCGAGGCCTATATGCGCCAGACCATGCGCAAAGCCTTGAAGAGCGGCGCACAGCGCCTGGCCGTTGTCTGCGGCGCATGGCACGCACCGGCGCTCACGGGCGAACAGGGCAAACTCGGCCCCGCCGCACCCGATACCCGCCTGCTCAAGGGACTTCCGAAAACCAAGGCGGCGCTCACCTGGGTGCCGTGGACGCATTCCCGGCTGGCCACCACCTCCGGCTACGGTGCGGGCATCGACTCGCCCGGCTGGTACCACCATCTGTTCACCGAGACAGAGCAGCCGATCACCCGCTGGCTCACCAGGGTGGCGGGTGTGCTCCGCGCACACGATCTGCCGGTGTCCAGCGCGCACATCATCGAATCAGTAAGGCTCGCCGACACTTTGGCGGCCATGCGGAATCGGCCGGTGGCCGGGCTCGCCGAGGTCACCGAGGCGGTGCGCGCGGTGATGTGCGGCGGCGACGAAACCGTCGTGCACTGGGTGGCCGCCGAACTCGTGGTGGGCGAGGCGCTGGGCAGCGTCCCCGAGAACGCGCCGACGGTTCCGCTCGACGCCGATCTGCGCGCGAGCATCCGCACGCTGCGGCTCAAACAGGAGCCGCAGGCCCGCACCGTCGATCTCGATCTGCGCAGGGAGCGCGAGGTCGCCAAATCGCGGCTGCTGCACCGGCTCCGGCTACTCGGCATCGATTGGGGCACACCGGCTTCCAGCGAGGTGCGCAGCACCGGCACCTTCCGGGAGACGTGGACGCTGCGGTGGCGGCCGGAGTTCGCCGTCGCCATCATCGAGGCCTCCCGCTGGGGCACCACCATCCGGACCGCCGCCGAGGCGAAGATTCTCGATCTCGCGGGCCGAGCGGGCAGCACGGTCGGCGAGTTGACGGCCGCGCTGGAACTGGCGCTGCTCGCCGACCTCGGCGGCGCCACCGACGGTCTGATCGCACGGCTGGAATCCGTTGCGGCCCTTGATCACGACGTCACCCACCTGCTCGCAGCGCTGCCCGCCCTGATCAGGACGCTGCGCTACGGGGATGTCCGCGGCACCGACACCAAGGCGCTCGCGCACGTCGCCGACGGTCTGCTGGTGCGGGTGTGCGCGGGTCTGCCCGGCGCGGTCAGCGGCCTCGACACCGAGGCGGCGACCCAGCTGCGCTCGCTGATCGACCAGGCGCACATCGCGATTCACACCCGCGACGACGCGTGGGCCACCGGCGAATGGCTGGCCGCGCTGCGCCGCATCGCCGACCGCGCCGAGGTGCACGGCGCGTTGGCCGGCCGCGCGGTCCGGCTGCTGTGCGACGCCGGGCTGATCGACGGAACCGATTCCGCGAGAAGGCTTTCCGCCGCCCTCTCGGTGGGCAATATCCCGGCGGCCAAGGCGGCCTGGATCGACGGCTTCCTCGGCGGCCGCGGATTGCTGCTGGTGCACGACCGAGAGTTGTTGCGCCTCATCGACTCCTGGCTGCGCGGCCTGCGGGAGGAGCAGTTCATCGAGGTGTTGCCGCTGCTGCGCCGCACCTTCGGCGAATTCGAATCGGGTGAGCGCCGGGCCATCGGCCAGGCCGTCACCGAGAGTGGTTCAGCACCAACGACCCTCACCGACGAATACGATATCAATCGCGGCATCGCGGCCATCCGCACCGCCGCCGAAATACTCGGAGTTTCCGCATGACCGAGGAAAGTCACCTCCGGCGTTGGCGTTTGGTGCTCGGCGCGGCCGCGGAGCCGGAACTCGGCGGCCTCGGCGGCTCGGGCGATTCCGACGACGCCGGTATGGATCGCGCGCTCTCGGCCCTCTACAACACCGCCGACGACCAGGCCGCGGGTGCGCGCGGCGGCGGCCTCGGCGGTTCCGCGCCGCGAGTCGCCCGCTGGCTCGGCGATATTCGCAATTATTTCCCGTCGACGGTGGTCGAGGTGATGCAGCGCGACGCGGTCGACCGGCTGAACTTGACCCAGCTGCTGCTCGAACCCGAACTGCTCGCGGCCGTCGAACCGGATGTGCACCTCGTCGGCACCCTGCTGAGCCTCAACCGGGTGATGCCGGAAACCACCAAGGCCACCGCCCGCACGGTGGTCGAGAAGGTGGTGCGCGATATCGAGCGACGCATCGCCGCGCATACCGTCGCCGCGGTGTCCGGCGCGCTGCGCCGCGCCGCCCGCAGCACCCGCCCGCGGCACCGGGATATCGACTGGGACCGCACCATCCGCCGCAACCTGGCCAACTATCTGCCCGAACATCGCACGGTGGTGCCGGAGAAGCTGGTCGGCTACGGCCGCAAGGCCCAGGCGGTGCGCCGCGAGGTGGTGCTGGCCATCGACCAGTCCGGCTCCATGGCGGCCAGCGTGGTGTACGCGGCGGTGTTCGGCGCGGTGCTGGCGTCGATGCGCTCGCTGCGCACCTCGCTGGTCGTCTTCGATACCGAAATCGTCGATCTCACCGAACAACTCGCCGATCCGGTCGACGTGCTGTTCGGCACGCAGCTCGGCGGCGGCACCGATATCAACCGCGCCATCGCCTATTGCGGGTCGCTGATCACCAAACCGAACGACACGCTGTTCGTGCTGATCTCCGACCTGTACGAGGGCGGTATCCGGGACGAGATGCTGCGCAGGATCAACGCCATGAAGGAGTCCGGGGTGCGGGTCGTCGTGCTGCTCGCCCTCTCCGATGAGGGCGCGCCGTCGTTCGACCACGACAATGCCGCCGCCTTGGCCGCACTCGGCGTACCCGCCTTCGCCTGCACCCCGGACCGCTTTCCCGAGCTGCTCGCCCTGGCCCTCGATCGCGGCGATATCACCGCATGGGCCAACGGCGCTACTCCGTGAGCCCGTCGGCGACGTGCCCGTTGGTCTCCGCGACCTCGGCGGTCTGCTTGATCGCGGGCAGCAGCGACTCCCTGGCCAGACCGGTGAGCGCACCGGCCTGCTGAATGATCTCGGCCAGTGCCGAGGTGACGCCCTGCGCACCGTTCAAAACGGTGAACTGGCCGACGTGTTCGAACGGCGCGGCCGCGGCGGCCACGATCTCCGGCAGCCGCTCGGCCACCTGCTGGGCGATCACCGCCTCCTGGTTCTGGCTCATCGCCTCGGCCCGCTGCCGGATACCGGCCGCCTCGGCCTCCATCCGCGCCCGCACCGCGTCGGCCTCGGCCAGGCCCCTCGCCTTGATCGCGTCGGCCTCGGCCTGACCGTTCAGCCTGGTGGCCTCCGCCTGCGCCGATGCCCGCACCCGGACCGCCTCGGCCTCCGCCTCTGCCGCCAATTTCGTCTGTGCCGCAGCGGCTTCCGCGCGCAGCCTGGTCTCCTGCGCCTGCGCCTCGGCCTGATGGATGTGCGCGTCGCGGGCCGCGGTGGCCAGGGTGGTCTGCCGGTAGGCCTCGGCGTCGGCGGGCTTGCGGATATCGACCTGCAGCTGCTGTTCGGTCTGCTGCGCCTGCAACTGCGCGACCCTGGTCTCCACCTCGACCACCTCCTGCCGCGCGGTGGCCTGGGCCAGCGGCCCCTGCTGCGCGGCCTTCTGGGTGGCCTGGTCGACCTCGGCCTGATAGCCCGCCTTCTTGATCTCGGTGTCGCGGCGGGCCAGCGCGATCTGCGCCTGCGCCGCCTGTTCCTGTGCGATGGCGTCGCGCTCGGCGTTGGCCCTGGCGATCCTGGCCCGCTGCTCGACCTCGGCCTGATGCGGAATCGCCAGGTTGGCAATGTAATTCGATTCGCTGGCGATGGACTGGATCTGGAAGCTGTCGATCACCAGCCCGAAGGATTCCATCTCACCGGAGCAGCGGTCGCGCACCTGCTCGGAGAATTTGTCCTGATCGCTGATCATGTCCTCGACGGTCATCGAACCGGCGATGGCGCGCAGGTGGCCGACGAAGACGTTCTGCACCTTGGTCTCCAGCTCCTGGGCCGGACGGTCCAGGAATCGCCGCGCCGCGTTGGCGATGGACCGGTAGTCGTCACCGACCTTGTACATCACCACACCGGTGAGCGCGAGGTTGATCTTCTGCTGGCTCACACACGGCACGGTGATCTGACTTTCGTGCGCCTCCAACGAGATCCGGCGCACCTTGGTCAGACCGGGGGCGACCAGCGTGCCCCGGCCGGTGACGATGCGGAAACCCATCTGATCGCCGGCGTCGGCTGCGCCGCGCCCGGCCCGGAAACCCGAAATGATCAGTGCCTCATCAGGTTCCGCGACCCGCCAGGCCACCCGGAACAGTATGAAAAGCACCACGAGGATCGCGATGACGATCCCGACAACGACCCCGATGAGGACGTCCACTGTGCACCTTCTGTTAGACGGTTACCACTTCGACGGTGCGTCCACCCAGGCTCCCAACCACGAGAACCTGGGCGTGCTTGGGAATGACGGCTTCACTGTCGGCGGCGCGCGCCAGGAACCGCTCGGTCCCCGCACGCACCTCGATCACGACCTCACCGAGATGACCCGGCTTGATAGCCGCCGTCACCCTGGCGTACTTGCCGATCACATCCGCCGCCACCGACACCTCCCCCGCACCACCGCCGCTTCCGAACCCTGTCCACCGTAGACCCGAACCGGCCCGGCGGGAACGGTCTTGATGATTCCGCAACCGTTCTCAGGTCGGCGCAACCCCGTTCACAGATCGGCGATCGCCGCCAGCGGTGGCGTCCTGGCCGCCCGGATACCGGGCCACAGCGCCGCGAGCACTCCGACCACACCGGACGCCAGCAGCATCAGCACCAGTTGCGTCCACGGCACCGAGATCTGGTCCAGCCCCAGATCCCGCAGCGTGCGCAGGAATCCGACGCCGAGGCCGAGCCCGAGCACGACACCGACCACCGCACCGAAGATCGAAATCAACACCGATTCCAGGTAAATGGTCCTGCGCACCTGCACGCGCTGCATGCCGACGGCGCGCAGCATCCCGATCTCCCTGCGCCGCTCGACCACCGACAGCGCCAGGGTGTTCACGATGCCGAGGATCGCGATCACGACGGCCAGCGCGAGCAGACCGTAGAGGATGGCGAGCATGGTGTTGATCTGCTGGCCCTGAGTTCCCTTGAACTGCTCGTGATCCTGCACCTGCACGATGCGCAGCGGGTCGGTCGCCTTCTCCAGACCGGCGCGCAGCGCGGCCATATCCGCGCCGGGTTTCGCGGTGACGAGCACGATGAAGTCGCTGCGGAATTTCTCCGGCGTCACCCGGTCGTAGACGGTCGCGGGCACCACCAGCCTGCCGAGCAGCTGGGTATCCTTGTATATCCCGGACACCGTCAGCGAAATCTTCTCCGGCTCTTTACTGTTCAGCCCGACGTTCAGCGTGGTGAGCTGAACCTGTTGTCCCACATGCCAATTCCGCTCGGCGGCCTCGGCCTGCGAGACCAACACATCGGTGTCGCCGAGTGTCTTCGAGCCCTGCGCGATCTCGTAGTTCAGCACCGCGTCCAGCGGTCCGTCGGCGGAGGTGGCGATCAGCGCGTCGTTGCCCACCTTCAGGTTCGTGCCCCGCATCGCGACCACATCGCGAACGCCGGGAACGGATTTCGCCGCGTCACCGGTGGTCACCGGGATGCCGAGGAAGCTGCTGGGAGGTCCGGTCAGTATGTATTCGGCCTTGACACCCTTGTCCACCAGCGCGCCGATGCTCGCCTTGGCCGAAGCGCCGAGCATGCCGATCGCCGAAACCAGCATCAGACCCAGTGTCAGCGCGAAAGCCGTTGCGGCCGTTCGGCGTCTATTGCGCACGGCATTGTTGCGGGCGATCCGGCCGATCGGCCCGAACAGTCTGCTGAGCGTGCCCAGCGAGCCGACGATGGGCCGGGACAGCGCGGGCGAGACCAGCAGTACGGCCAAAATCAGTGCCCCAGCGCCGATTCCGACGGTCTTCGCGGCACTGTCGCCCGTGGACTGCGCACCGATGTACGCGACGACGGTGCCCGCCACCGCCAGCACCGTGCCGAATACGGTTCGCAGCCGCAGCGATTCACCGATCGATGCGAATTCCTCGCGCATCGCCTCGACCGGTGGGATCCGGGCGGCCCGGCGCGCGGGCGCGTACGCGCTGAGCACCGTCACCAGCACGCCGAGCCCGATCGAGACCAGCACGGTGCGCGGCTGCAGCGACATCGTCCCGGTCGGCAGGCCGACGTCGAACGCGTTGAGCAGTCCGGAAAGTCCGAACGAGAGGGCGACGCCCGCACCGAGACCTATTGCGCTGCCGAGTAATCCGATGACGAACGCCTCGGCGACCACCGAGACGCCCACCTGCGCCCTGCTCGCGCCGACCGCCCGCAGCAGCGCCAGCTCGCGCAATCGCTGCGCGACGATCATCGAGAAGGTGTTGTAGATGATGAAGGTGCCGACCACGAGCGCGATGGCGCCGAAGGCGAACAGGAAGTAGTTGACGAACTTCAGCGTCTTGCCGATCTGTGCCTCCAGATCGGCGCGCAACTGGGCGGCGTCCTGAACCTTGAAGCCGGGCAACTGTTTCGCGATCTGATCGCGCACCTGGTCCACCTTCGCCCCCGGTGCGACGGCGACATCGATGAACTGCACGTGATACGGATCGGTGAACAGCGACCGCGCCTGCGCGTCGTCGAACAGCAGCCCGATGATTCCACCGGTGTCGGAGGAGACCCGATAGATCCCGGTGACCGTGAGCTCGAGCATACTGTTATCCCGCGATTGTTGTGGGACAACGATTTTGGCCTTGTCGCCGACCTTCAGCCCGGCGCGCTGCGCACCGCTGGCGTTGATGGCGATCTCACCGTCGTGCGTCGGCGCGACGCCCTCGACGATCCGCTCCGGTTCCGCGACGGCCCGCTCCGGCGGCAGGTAGGACTGGCCCCAGCTCGGCGCACCGCCGGTCTGCACCGGACGACCGCTCTTGTCGAGCAGGATCAGCGGCCCGCTGACCCGCGGCGCGACCGTGCGCACACCGCTGACGCCGGAGACGAGATCGACCGCGCCGACCGGAACACCCTGTGACATCTGCTCTTCCGAGCTGACCCGAATGTCGACGCCCTTGATCTGACTGGAGAAGATGCCGTTGAAGGTGCTCTGCAGCGTGTCGGTGAAGACGAAGGATCCCGCGATGAACGCGGTGCCGAGGATGACGGAGAGCAGCGTGAGCGCGAGGCGCAGCTTGTGCGCGGCAAGGTTGCGCAGCGCGACCTTGCGCATGGGGTCGGCCATTACGCCTGCTCCAGCGATTTCATCCGGTCCAGCACGGTATCGGAGGTCGGGTCGCGCATTTCGTCGACGATGCGTCCGTCGGCGAGGAATATCACCCGGTCGGCGAAGCCCGCGGCGTGCGGCTCGTGCGTGACGATCACCACGGTCTGCTCGAATTCGTCGACGGCGGCCCGCAGGATGTTCAGCACCTCCTCCGAGGCGCGCGAATCGAGGTTGCCGGTGGGTTCATCGCCGAAGATGATCTCGGGTTTGCCCGCGAGCGCGCGGGCGCAGGCCACCCGCTGCTGTTGGCCGCCGGACAGTTCGCTGGGCCGGTGGGTGAGCCGGTCGGTGAGCCCGAGCCGCTTGAGCACGGTGTCGAGCCAGTCCTGATCGGGTTTGCGGCCCGCGATATCCAGCGGCAGCGTGATGTTCTCCAGCGCGGTGAGCGTCGGCACCAGGTTGAATGCCTGGAAGACGAAGCCGATTCGGTCCCTGCGCAGACGGGTCATCTGTTTGTCGGAGAGGTTGGTCAGGTCGGTGTCACCGATCCGCACGATTCCGGAGCTGGCGCTGTCGAGCCCGGCCAAGCAGTGCATCAGGGTCGACTTGCCGGATCCGGACGGACCCATGATCGCCGTGAACTCTCCCTTCGCGAACTCGGTGGACACTCCGTCCAGGGCCGTCACCCGGGTGTCGCCGGAACCGTAGACCTTGCCGAGGTCGATGGCGCTCGCGGCGGCGCCGGTCGGCACCGACACAGCGGTGCCGGAACCCAAAGCTTGCGAAGTCATGGTGTCCAGTGTGTAGACGATTGTCCGGCCGCGCCATCGGGGATGTCCCCTAAGTGGAGCCGGTACCTCTACTTGGCCGGCACCGGTTCGGCGGCGTGCAATCGCTCGATGAAGCCGTCCAGCGCCCGCGCCAATCGGCCCCGATCGGCGGCCAACGCGTCCAGCCCACTTTCCGCGATGGCCGTATTCATCACCTGATAGGTGAGCAGTCCGCGGCGGGTCGGGAAGACCAGAACCCGGCGGCGGTCGGTGTCGTCGACCTTGCGGTGCACCAGGTTGTCGGAGATCATCGCGTCGATCAACCTGGTCAAACTGGCGCCGACCAGCAGTGTGGCCTCGGTGAGCTGTGACATCGAGCGACCGGATCCGTCGGCGACCGCGGACAGCACATGCCAACGGCCGACCGAGGTTTCGCCGAGGCAGGTCGCGATCGCCTTGTCCAATTCCTGTGACGCCCGGCGCACCAGTCGCGCCAAGTCTTCGAGCGCGATGCTATCGTCCACCTCAGCACTATATCGACAACGCCGTATGAGAAAGCTTCAGACGGAAATATACGGTGGTGATCAGCGTTGGCGCCGTTCGGATTTCGTGACACGGTAGATATCGCACTGGTGGTGCCGCTGAGTGGTCCGGCAGGCATGTTCGGGCCGTCCTGCGAGGCGTGCGCCGATCTGGCCATCGATGACATCAATGCCGCGGGCGGCATACTCGATCGCCCGGTCCGGCTGCATCCGGTGGACGCGGGCGCACCGCTGCCGCTGCTGGCCGAGCGGATCGATCGAATGGTGAGCGCCGGAGCGATCGATGGCGTCGTCGGCTGGCATCTGTCCAACGCGCGCAAGGTGATAACGCCGCGCACCGCGGGCCGGGTGCCCTACGTGTACACCACCTTCTACGAGGGCGGCGAGGATTCCGACGGCGTGTACATGGTGGGCGAGACACCCGATCAGCAGCTGTTCCCCGCGTTGCGCTGGCTGCGCGCCGAACTCGGGATCCGGCGCTGGTGCGTGGTCGGCAACGATTATGTCTGGCCGCGCGAAACAGCCCGGGTGACAAAGGATTTCGTGCGGACCACGGCGGATCTCGAGGTGATCGGCGAGATCTTCCTTCCGCTCGGCGGGCGCGATTTCCGCGGCGCGCTCGACCTGATCGGCGGATCGTCGGCGCAGGGCGTGCTGCTGTTCATGGTCGGCGCCGACTGCGCCGCCTTCAACCGCGCCTTCGCCAGGGCCGGATTCGACGACCGCCGGGTGCGCCTGAGCATGATGATCGGCGAGGACGTGCTGTACGCGGGCGGCGCCACGAGCACGCGCGGACTGTTCACCGCCTCCGGCTATTTCGAGAGCCTGGTGTCCAGCGCCGGGATGGATTTCGGGGCGCGGTACCTGCGTGAATTCGGGCCCGCCGCACCGGCGCTGAACAATATCGGCGAATCCTGTTACGAGGGGCTGCTGCTGTTCGCCTCGCTCGCCGAGACCGCGCGCAGCCTCGACCTGCGCACCATCGAGCGCAGCGCGGCCGGGGTCAGCTACGGCGGCCCGCGCGGCGAAGTGCGGGTGCGCGGCGCGCACACCACCCAGCCGGTGTACCTGGCGGGCGCGGACGCCCTGGAGTTCGGTGTGCTGGCCGAACTCTCGTAATACGAAGTTCACCTTGCGGTTTCGCCACGGAGACGCGCGTAGCTTTGTATCGTCACCGTACGAAATATACCCGCTTGAAAATATTTGAGGTGCAAAGTGCCGACTTACCAATTCATCTGCCGCCGCGGCTGCGGCAGCTTCGAGCGCAGCTTCGCCATGGCCGCCGCACCGGCGGTCACCTCATGCCCGCAGTGCGCGGGCGCCAGCCGCCGCTGCTTCGGCGGCGCGCTCATCCAACCCGGCTCCGCCGCGAGCCGGCTGTTGGAGGCCACCAATCGCACCGCGACCGAACCCGCCGTCGTCCATTCCCTGCCGGCCGGCCGAAGCGCAACGGTCACCCGTAACCCCTTGCACCGCAAGCTCCCTCGACCCTGATCCGGAAAGAGGTCACATCATGCCGGAACTGCTCTACCCGCTCGACTCACGCAAGCGGTTCACCGATCAGCAACTGGTCGGCCACAACCGCTGGCATCCGGATATCCCGCCCGTCGCCACCGTGAAACCGGGCGCCGAATTCCGGGTGCATGTGCGCGAGTGGTTCGACGGCGCCATCCACAACGACGATTCCGCCGAGGACGTGCTCAACGCCCCGCTCAGCACGGTGCACTGCCTGTCGGGCCCGTTCGCCGTCGAGGGCGCGCGCCCCGGCGATCTGCTCGTCGTCGACATTCTCGATATCGGCCCCATCCCGCAAGAGGATTCGGGCCCGCTGGCCGGACAGGGCTGGGGCTATACCGGCATCTTCCCCACCGACAACGGCGGCGGTTTCCTCACCGAACATTTCCCGGACGCATACAAGGCGATCTGGGATTTCAGCGGCCACACCGCGACCTCGCGGCATATTCCCGGGGTCAGGTTCACCGGTATCACCCATCCGGGCCTGATGGGCACCGCGCCGTCGAAAGCGTTGCTGGCCAAGTGGAATACGCGCGAGGCGGCGCTGATCGCCACCGATCCGCTGCGCGTGCCGCCGCTGGCGCTGCCGCCCGAACCGCGCGACGCCGTACTCGGCGCGCTCGCGGGCCCGGAGTACGACCGGGTCGCCGCCGAGGCGGCACGCACGGCGCCGCCGCGCGAGAACGGCGGCAATCAGGACATCAAGAACTTCACCCGTGGCAGCCGCGTGTTCTACCCGGTCTTCGTCGACGGCGCGAACCTCTCGGTCGGCGATCTGCACTTCTCCCAGGGCGACGGCGAGATCACCTTCTGCGGCGCGATCGAGATGGGCGGATTCATCGATCTGCGGGTGGATCTGATCGAGAACGGGATGGAACTGTACGGCGTCGCCGAGAACGCGATCTTCATGCCCGGTAGCGAAGGCCCGAATTACACGGAGTACCTTGCCTTTTCGGGCACCTCGGTGACGCTCGACGGTGAACAGCGCTATCTGGATTCACAACTGTCGTTCGAGCGCGCCTGCCTGCACGCCATCGACTATCTGACCAAATTCGGCTACAGCCGGGAGCAGGCGTACCTGCTGCTCGGCGCCGCACCGATCGAGGGCCGGCTCTCCGGTGTCGTCGATATCCCGAATTCCTGTGCCACCGTGTACATTCCGACGGCCATCTTCGACTTCCCGGTCACCCCGTCGGCATCCGGGCCGGTGCGGATCGATCCCGGCCCCGGGGCGCCGCGCGCATCCCGCTAGACACAGGGCCTGAATATGCGAAAGCGCCGATCCCCCTGCAGGGTTGGACGGGATCGGCGCTTTCGGTTCGGTCGACTGCCGGATTACTTCGGCAGCGGCGTCACGCCACCGCTACCCGAGCTGAGCAGCTTGGCCAGGCCGGTGGCGAAGTTGGACGAGCCGGTCGGCGCCGGAGCCGGGTCCGCGACCTGGTTGTTGCTGACCGCGGCGGGCGCGGCCGGGGCGAGCTCGAGGCCCTGGGCCGAGGCCAGGCCGGCGCCCGCGCTGACGATGGCGGCGGCCGCGGCGGCGACCAGGCCGAACGTACGGATCTTCTGCATGTGGCTACTCCCCTATTTCAGTGGTTCGGCGTCGAACGTGCACGCCGACGCACAAGGAGTATCACGAATTCGCAACGCTCGAATCGGGTGCGGATCCGGGCCGACTCACGCTGATAGCTAAGGATTTGCCACCAGCCTGAGCGGCGACCTGGACAATTGAACAGTAGTGCCCTATCGGATTCGACCCCGAAACCGCTGTAGTTCAACCGAAGTTTGCATCCCCGTCACACCGTGTTGATCACAGCTAACTCTCAGCCACCGTGAGATTTGGGTCACACCAGGCACTTCTTAACAGGTAGTAAGGCCACCAGCAACCGAAATACTCAATTCCGAACCACCCATTCGAAGGCCTCGGCCTTGGAACGCGCCCCTTCCACCGTCCGCGACCTGTTGGGTTCGCCCAGCTCGGGCAGCAGCTCCTCGGTGAGCTCGACGAGCCCGGCGAGTGTGCTCGGAGTAAACCAGCCCGGCCTGGTCGCGAAAAGTATGTCCTCGCTGGCGGTATTGCCGCTCGCTCCCGGCGCGAACGGGCAGCCGCCCAAACCGCCGAGCGATCCGTCCACCATCGCCGCACCCGCCGCGATGGCGGCCAGCGTATTCGCGACACCCATTCCCCAGGTGTCGTGGCCGTGAAAGACGATGCGCCGCACCGGCGTTCGCTCACGCACCGCCGTCACCAGCGCGATGACCTGCGCCGGATGCGCCTGGCCGAGGGTATCGGCGAGCACGATATCGGTCGCCCCGTCGGCGCGGGAGTCGTTGGCAATGGCCAGCACTCGCTCCGGATCCACCGGACCGTCGAACGGGCAGGTGAAACTCGTTGCCAGACAGAGCTGGATCGCGCCGCCCGCGGCCGTCGCCAACCGGACCGCATCGGGCATGGCGGCCAGGCTCTCCTCGGTGCTACGGCCGATATTGGCCTGGTTGTGCGCATCCGATACCGAGAAGCAGTACTGGAAATTGCGCACACCGGCCGCGGCCGCCCGCTCGACGTGCCGCGGCGTCGCCACCCACACCCAACAGCGTTGCAGCTCTTCGGGTGTCAGTTCGGCGATCAACTCCATGGTGTTGGCCATCGGCGGCACCAGATCGGGCCGCGCCATCGAGCCGATCTCCAACGCGGGCACGCCGAGCGCCAGCAGCCGCCGCACCAGCCGCACCTTGCGCTCGGTCGGCAACACCTTGCCGGTCAATTGCAGTCCGTCGCGCAGGGTTACGTCCCGCAGCAGCGCGCTCAACGGTCCTCCCTGGCCGGGCCCAGCGTCCTGCCCCGCTCGTCACCCGGCTGCGGCGGCACGCACATCACACCGCCCCACGGCTTTTCGTGGCCACCGGCCGGATTCGGGTGCACGGTGGGACGCACATGTCCTGGCGCGCGCACCTCCCAGACGCTGCGCCCGGCCGGCCTGCGCCGCTCCCTGCGATGGCGGATCATCGTGCCTCCAGCGCGTCGATCTCGTTGTCGCTCATACCGAGTAGTCCGGCCAGCACCTCGCGGGTGTGCTCGCCCAGATCCGGTCCGACATTCCGGATGGGCAGCGACTGCCCGCCGATCACCGGAACGATACCGGGAAAGCCGACCGTTTTCGGTTCCGCCGCACCGACATCCACCGAAAATTGCTGAATCATATTGCGCGCCTTGTACTGTTCGTCCGAAACGATATCCGCGGCGGTGTAAATGGGACCGCACGGAATCGCGGCGTCCTCCAGGATTTTCAGCGCTTCGTCGCGGCGGTGCCGAATCGTCCACTCGCCGATCGCGGCATCGAGAAGGTCCCGGTTGCGCCAGCGGCCCGCATTGTCCTTCAGCTCCGGATCGGCCGCCAGGTCCGGCCTGCCGATCACCTCCATATAGCGCTGGAAGATGGCATCGCCGTTGCCGCCGATGATGATGCTGGTGCCGTCGGCGCAGGGGTAGGCGTTACTCGGCGCGATACCCTCCATCCGCCCGCCGACCCGCTCCCGCTTGATGCCGTATGCGAGATAGTCGGGCACCAGCGATTCCATCACCGACAGAATCGCCTCGTTCAAGGCGACGTCGATGATCCGCTCCCGCAACGGAATCGGCTCCGCGGCACGCTCCCGCTGGAACAGCGCCATCACGGTGCCGAACGCCGCGTAGATACCCGCGATGGAATCACCGATGGACACCCCGGTCCGCACCGGCGGCCGATCCGGATCGCCCACCAGCTCGCGCAGTCCACCCACCGCCTCGGCCACCGCGGCGAAACCCGGCCGCTCGGCCAGCGGCCCGGTCTGGCCGTACGCGGAGATCCGGGTGAGCACCAGCCGCGGATTGGCCGCCTGCAAAACCTCCGGCCCGAGCCCCCACTTCTCCAACATCCCCGGCCGGAAGTTCTCCAGCAGCACATCGCTGCGCCGCACCAGCTCGAGCGCCACATCGCGGCCCGCCTCGGTGCGCAGATCGAGGGTGATCGACTTCTTGTTCCGGTTGACGGTGCGGTACAGCATCGAGGTGTCGCCGCCGTAGAGCCGCCAGTTGCGCAGTTCGTCGCCGACCTTCGGTCGCTCCACCTTGATCACCTCGGCGCCGAAGTCACCGAGAATGCGCCCGGCGGTGGGTGCGGCGATGTAATTGCCGAGTTCCAGGACGCGCACACCGTCCAGCGGCCGAATACTCATGCGGACAAGTTTGGACCATGCGCCGTTCGGCGGTCCGGGCGCACACGTTACGAGGCGAGCAGCGAGATCTCCTCGACGATCGAATAGTGCTCGGCATCACCCGTGATGACCGTGCTGGCCCGGCCGTCGACACCGACCGGGATATCGCCCGCCAGGGTGATCCTGGTGAGCTTGCGCGGCTGATCGTCGTAGTCGTCGACGGCGTAATGCTGGGTGGCGCGGTTATCCCAGATCGCGACGTCGCCGGGCGCCCAATTCCAGCGGACGGTGTGCTCCAGCCTGGTCACCCGATCCTGGAACAGGCGGAACAGCGTCTGCGATTCGCCGGTGGACAGCCCGACGAAGTTCCGCACGAAATGTCCTACCAGCAGCGCCTTTTCACCGGTTTCCGGATGCACCCGCACCACCGGATGTTCGGTTTCGAAGTAGCTGGATTCGAATTCGGCGCGGTAGGCCGATTCGTTCGGCCGGACCGGATCGACATGGGTCGCGGCATAGTCGTAGAGGTTGGTGTGCACCGCGCGCAGGCTCTCGGCCAGCTTCTTCAGCGGCTCCGGCAGCGAGTCGTATCCGGCGACGGTCGATGCCCAGGTGGTGGAGCCGCCGTAGGGCGGAAGGTGCACCGCCCGCAGGATGGACGCCTTCGGAATCCGGTCGACGAAGGTGACGTCGGTGTGCCAACTGTTCGCCCGGCCGTGCTGGGAATCGATGGCCAGACTCTTGACCCCGTGCGAGGTGACCGTCGGATGCGGCGTGGTCGGGGTGCCGAGCAATTCGGCGAATTCGTACTGCCCGTCCTCGGTGAGGTGATCCTGTTCACGGAAGAAGATCACCCGGTGGTCGAGCAGCGCGCGCCGGATCACCGCGACGGTCGCCGCGTCCAGATCGCCACCCAGCCGGACATTGTCGACCCGGGCGCCGATATGCGCGCCGAGTTTGGTCACCGTTGCCGCCGTCATCTGCCGAGCACACCACCGAAACCCCAAGGTCCACCATGGTTTCGGTCGGCGTGATCGGAAGAACCGGCTCAGCCGATATGTTCGCGCAGGTAGGCCAGATCCTCTGCGACGCCATCGGCCGGCGTCTCCAGTACCACCGGCGCGCCCGCAGTGCGGCACACCTCGGCGAGCAGTTGCGGATCGATGGTGCCGTCGGCGAAATTGGCGTGCCGGTCGGCGCCCGAATTGAATTCGTCGCGCGAGGAATTCAGGTGCACCAGATCGATCCGGCCGGTGATGGCCTTGATCCGATCGACGACACCGACCAGTTCCTCACCGCCCGCCCAGGCGTGACAGGTGTCGAGACAGAATCCGGCGCCGAATTCGCCGACCGCGTCCCACAGCCGGGCGATCGAATCGAAATGCCGTGCCATGGCGTGATTTCCGCCGGCGGTGTTCTCGATCAGGATGGGCACCGCGAAGCCGCCCTTCTCCTGCTGACGTTCGAACAGCTTGCGCCAGTTGACGATCCCCGCCTCGATCTCCGCATCGGACCGGACGTGCCCGCCGTGCACCACCAGACCGAACGCGCCGAGCTCGGCCGCGGCCTTGGCCTGCTGGGCCACCGCATTGCGCGAGGGCATCCGCAACCGGTTGTTCAGGCTGGCCACATTGATCTGATAGGAGGAGTGCACCACCACATCGATCGGGCTGGCCAGAATTTCCGCGGTCCGCGGATGCGGCTCGGGTTTATCCCAGCTCTGCGGATCGACGACGAACATCTGGATGACATCGGCGCCGAGTTTCTCACCGAAGCCGATCGGATCGCTGTCGAGTCTGACATGAGCACCTATGCGCATGCGGGCCACTCTAATGAGTGGCACCGACAACGCCGGAAAGTAAGGGGTGTTGCGTCCCGGTTGCGGTGCGAGATACATGGGTGAGATCCGCGGGCTCGGGGACCGGCGCAACTGCTATGGTTTCGATGTTTCCGTGGTCGTCGGGTCGCGATCACGCGTTTTCTTTTGCGGTACGCCTGTTCATCGGCGGGTCCCGGTGAAGCGGCGGAAAGTGGGGCAGAAATGCTGGCCAGCGGCGATGTGTTCGCGGGCTATGTCATCGAACGGCAGCTCGGCCGCGGTGGCATGGGTTCGGTATACCTGGCGAAACATCCGCGGCTACCGCGGATGACCGCGCTCAAGCTGCTCAACCGGGAGATGTTCTTCGACAAGGAAATACGGGCGCGGTTCGAACGGGAGGCGGATCTGGTCGCCCAGCTCGATCACCCGAATATCGTCACGGTGTACGACCGCGGGCTCGAGGACGATCAGCTGTGGATCTCGATGCAGTACATCGACGGTATCGACGCCGGTTCGGTGGATCCGCATACGCTGCCGCCCGAACGCGCCGTGCAGATCATCAAGGAGACCGCCGACGCGCTGGACTACGCGCACGGCGTCGGGGTGCTGCACCGCGATGTCAAACCGGCGAACGTACTGCTCGCCCGCTCCGGCGGCGGCCGAGGCGAGCGGGTGTATCTGACCGATTTCGGCATCGCCCGGCTGCGCGATGACACCGGCCACCTGACGCAGACCGGCACCTTCACCGCCACCCTGGCCTATGCCTCGCCGGAGCAGCTCACCGGCGCCACCCTCGATCACCGCTCCGATCAGTACTCGCTGGCCTGTTCGCTGTTCTGGTTGATGACCGGCAACGGGCCGTATCAGGCGACCAATCCGGCGCAGGTCATCCAGGGACATCTGCAGGCCCCGCCGCCCGCACTGAGCAATCACCGCCCCGGTCTGCCATACGCCCTGGACAATGTGCTGGCCAAGGCGATGGCCAAACGCCCGGACGACCGGTTCGCCAACTGCACCGAATTCGCTTTGGCCGCAAGGCAGGCGCTCGGGAACCGCAGCGCGCCCGCCATTCCCGTCGTCGGTCCGCGGCCGGTGACCGGGCCGCCGATTCCCAATCAGCAACCGCCGCAGACGAATCAGCCGCATCCCGCATTCGGGCCGCAGTCCAGCGGATCGAATCCGCTTGTCGGACAGGGCGCTTACCCGCCGCCGACGCTGGTGGCCCAGCCGCACTCGACCAGCCCATACACCAACGGGCCCACCAACTTCCAGCCCCCGGTGCATCGGCCGCCGCAGCAGTTCACACCGCCGCCGCCACCGAAGAAGTCGAACGCGGGCCTGATCATCGCCATCTGCATCGGCGTCATCGTGTTGTTGGTGTTGGTGCTCGCGTTGATCGGCGCACTGTCCGACAGCTCGAGCAATGCCAGCGACAGCGGCTCATCGAGCACGAGCTCCGTTGCGGCACAGTCCACCTCGGGCGTGAAGAGCAGCTCCGGCGCGGCCGATGCCAAAACCATCAGCGCCCAGTTCTCCCGCATGGTGCCCGCGGGCGCCGACGACGGTGTCGGCTTCGACAGCGCCCGCTGCTGGAACACCGACCCGAGCTTCAAACCGTCCACCTTCGACGGTGAGCCGAACTACGGCAGCTGGGCATGGCAGTGGATCTGCTCCGGCGGCAACAACAATGACGATCCGCTCTACCGCTTCGTCATCTACAAGTCCACCGATGACCTGCAATCCGTCCTGAAGGGCTTACCCTCCGGCGCCACCAAGAGCACCGACACCAACGGCGGCAAGACCTACACCAACTACAAGTGGACCGACAGCAAATCCCACCAGATCCTCACGGTCTTCTCCGGCGGCGACAAGGACCGAATCCTGTTCGTATGCCACGACTATTCGTCGCCGGAGGAGCTGCTCAGCTGGTGGAAGAAAGCGCCGCTGTAGGCGAGAACCCGTACCGCACGAATTCGTACGTCGGCTCGAAACCGATTGCGCGATAGATCTTGTTCGAGGTGGGGTTGGCGACGTCCGCGAACAGACAGACCTCGATATCGCCGTCGCGAAGCATCCGCCCGATATGTGCGGTGAGCGCGCTGGCATAACCGTGACCACGCGCATCGGGTGGGGTGTAGACCGGTCCGATGCGCGACCAGCCCTGCGTCGGAAGTTGATGTGCCGCAAAGCTTACCGGCTGGCCGCCGTGCTCCCAGAGCCACCAGCTACCCGCGGCGATCCGGTGCCGGATTCGCTCGGGCGTCAGCGCGGGTGGGGGCATGCCGGTCTCCGCGCGCATCGCGTCGATCCAGTCGGAGCACAGCTCCGTGTCGATATCCGTTGCCGGACGCGGATTCCCGGCGACCGGCGGGATGCGCAAATCCCCCAGCCGGTACAGCAGGTGCGCATAGGACCAGTGGTACTGCTGGCCCGACAGCGCGCACCATCGCTGCGCGAAAAGCGTCGCGAGATCGGTGGTTCCCTCGACTCCATCGCTGTCCGGCACCGCATCGATCAGCGCTTCGGCCACCGCCGGCACACTCGCCGGGGGCAATTGGCCGAGATAGATGTGATAACCCGGCGCACGCATGGCTACGCCGACCACCTCACCGCCGGACCGCACCGACAGCAGATGCATCGGCTCGGCCGCGTTGGCCACGGCACCGGTGATCACGGTGTGCCGCAGTGGATCTCGAAGCAGAAAAGTCTCCGCTTCGGCATGGAACTCCGCGATATCGGTGGTGAGGAAAATGCGCATCGCGAGGGGCGATCAGGTGCTGCTGTGGGTCTCCGCGCGCAGTTTGAGCAGGACCAGGCCTGCGGTGCAGGCGAGAATCAGTCCGGCGACGGTGATTTCGACGTGCAGGCCGGCCAAGCCGAGGCCGGCGCCGACGAGTCCGCCGAGGAAGATCACCCAGCCGACGATGCGCAAGATAAGCGTGGACAGCTTGCGCGCCTGCGGATTCGACACCTGAGGCTGGTTCGCGTTCGACACGGCCGATTCGGCTGTCGCGTTCGCGGCTTCCAGCGGGGTAGTCGAGTAAGCTCCCATCATCTACTCCTCGATGACGCCGTACAGACAAACGTCGCGGCGCGAACCGAGCAACGCGTCCCTCATCTTGGCACTGGCGTCTCATGCGTAACTTTGATCACACACGCTACGACTAGTCCCGGTAGTTCTACTACGACACGTGCCCAAGACACGCCAACGAGATCAATTCGATATCTGAATTGTGGATGTTTAAGTCTGAATCGGGTCGGCCGACTAAGGTGAGCCCCGAAACACACGAGGAGAGTCACCCCATGGAGAGCAGCAGGGCCAGGATCGTCGGTCCGGCTATAGCCGTAGGCGCGGTCTCCGCGGGTTTGATCCTCATCGGCGCCTGTGGCCTCGGCTCGCACGACACCTACGTGCCGCCGCCGCCACTGAAGAACGGCCCAGCGATGGCGGCCGCGCAGGTCAACAGCGATGCCAGTTCCACCGCGCCGAAGGTCATCATCCCGCCCTCCCCCAGCTGGCAGATGGCGCCGAATGCGCCGCGCCTCAACGCCGGGTTCACCGTGCCGCCGTCATCCACCTCGACGGAAACCACGCCGCAGCCGGGTCAGCCGACCGACAGCGACGACCCGACACTCACCGCACCGCCCCGCCCGACCCCGACCTCGGACGAACCGCTCAGCACCACCCGGCCCCGTCCGACAACGACGACGCGACCGCCGCGACCGACCACCCATTCGGCCCCGGCCGACGATTCCGGCGACGACGGATAAGCAAAAGGCGGTGCGGGCCAACAACTCTCCCGCACCGCCCGCCGCTCACAGTTCGGGCAGCGAATAATCCCCCACCCGGTCGCCGAGCACCCGCAGATGCTCCAACGCACCGCCGAGGGTGTGCTCGATCGCGGTGAGCCTGGCCACGTAATGACCGACCGGGTATTCGGCCGTCACGCCGATACCGCCGTGCATCTGGATCGCCTCCTGCCCGATATGCCGTGCGGCACGGCTGATCTGGAGGCGGGCCCGGGACGAGACCACCGCGTCGGCGCTGCCGTCCGCCAGCGTGGCCGTCGCGTACAGGCTCATGCTGCGCGCGAGCTCGAGCGACACATACATGTTCGCGGCCCGCTGGGTGAGGGTCTGGAACTTCGACAGCGTGACGCCGAATTGCTTGCGGGTCTTCAGATATTCGGAGGTCAGCCGCAGCGCCTCCTCCATCGCGCCCACCGCCTCGGCGGCCAGGCTCGCCTGGGCCAGCGCCTCGACGGCCGCCAGCTGCGCGCTCGCATCGGTCGCGGCGCCCAGCAATTCGGCAGGCGCACCGGTGAATTCGAGCTGCGCGCCGCGCTGACCGTCGAGGGTGCGGTACGGCTTGCGGGTCGCGGCCGCCGCGTCGACCAGGAACAGGCCGGTTCCGCCGCCGGGCAGCAGCGCGCTCACCACCAGTTTGTCGGCGCAGTCGCCGTGCGGCACCGGATTCTTCACGCCGGTGAGCGTGTACGAATCACCCTGCGCCACAGCGGCTGTCGTGATATCGGTGGCAGGCCAGCGCAGCCCCGGCTCGGCATGCGCGAAGGCGAGCAGCAGATTGCCCGCCGCCACCTCGGGCAGAATCGCCTGCCGCTGTTCGGCGCTGCCCGCCGCGGCGATCAGGCCGCCGGGGACCAGCACGGCATCCAGGATCGGTTCGGGCGCCAGCCTGCGGCCGACCTCGGCCAGCACGACCATGGTCTCCACCGGTCCCGCGCCGACACCACCGTCCGCCTCGGCGAAACTCAGCCCGAGCACGCCGAGTTCGGCCAGCTGCTGCCAAACTTCACGGCTCCAACCCAGTTCGGTGTCGGTGACCTTCAGCCTGGTCTCCGGATCGTAATTGCGGGCCAGCAGTTCGCGCACCGTGTCGCGCAGCATGACCTGTTCTTCGGTGAGTTCGAAATCCATTGTCGTGCCTCACAATCCAAGGATCGTGGAGGCGATGATGGTGCGCTGCACCTCGCTCGAACCTCCGTAGATGGTCGTCTTGCGATAGTTCAGGTAGCCGGGGCCGGAGCGCTGTGCCCATGCGGGCGAGGCGATCTCGTCCGCACCGACCGGCAGCGCGTCGGGTCCGGCGATGTCGAGGAGCAGTTCGGTGGCGGCCTGCTGCAGCTCCGAGCCGCGCAGCTTCAGCACCGAGGACGCCGGATTCGGTTTGCCGTCGGCGGAATCGGAGATCACGCGCAGCTGGGTGAGCTCCAGTGCGAGCAGTTCGTTCTCCAATTCGGCGACCCTGGCCGCGAAGACCGGATCCGCCAACAGCGTGCCGGACCCCGACTTGACCTGCGCCGCATACTCTTTCGCGACACCGATCTTGACCTTGGTGCGGCCGACGCCGGTGATGCCGGTGCGCTCGTTGCCGAGCAGGAATTTCGCGTACGTCCAGCCCATATTCTCCTGGCCGACAAGCTGATCGGCGGGCACCCGGACGTTCTCGAAGAAGACCTCGTTCACCTCGTAGCCGCCGTCGATCAGCTTGATCGGCCGGATGGTCACGCCCGGCGATTTCACGTCGAACAGCAGGAACGAGATGCCCGCCTGCTTCTTCGGCGCGTTCGGGTCGGTGCGCACCAGGCAGAAGATCCAGTCGGCGTACTGGGCCATGGTGGTCCAGATCTTCTGTCCGTTGACGATGTAGGAGTCGCCGTCGCGCACCGCGGTGGTGCGCAGCGAGGCCAGGTCCGAACCGGCGTCGGGCTCCGAAAAGCCTTGGCACCACCAGATATCCAGGGCCGCGGTGGGCGGGAGGAAGCGCTGCTTGAGTTCCGGCGAGCCGAAGTGCGCGATCACCGGGCCGACCATCTGCGCATTGAACGTCAGCGGCTCGGGCACCGAGGCGAGCTGCATCTCGTCCTGCCAGATGTGGCGCTGCATCGGCGTCCAGTCCTTGCCGCCCCATTCGACGGGCCAGTTGGGGACGGCGAGGCCGTTGTCATTGAGGATTTTGTGGGTGGTGACGATGTCGTCGCGGGACAGCTCACGGCCGTACTTCGCACGCTCGCGGATGTCGGACGGGATCTCGGTCCGGTAGAAGCTGCGCAGCTCGTCTCGGAAGGCCACCTCGTCGGGGGACAGGGCTGTTTTCATACACGACTCCCAGTGTGTCTCGTACGTCCGAGTCCAACCTACCCCTCGGTAATTTGTCACTGTCGCGAGGATCACACAGGTGACGACATCCGGGTGTGGCCAACTCGAGACCTCGCACGGGCGAAAAGTCGGGCGACCTGGTAGCTTCTCGGCAGGCATGGGTCGGCGGCCCCATGGGTGTTCGGTAGCAAGGAGTTACGGTGAACGGCAGGACCATCGCGCACGTCGTGACGGCGGTTACTTCTCTCGGCATCGGCGCGGTTCTGACACTCTCCGGCACGGCCGCGGCCGAACCGGCCCCGCCGACACCACTGGAAAAAGGCCTGACCAAGCTGGCCGAGGACGCGGGACTCGATCCCGGTAAGCAGGCCGGCGTCGCCGCGCTCAACCAGTACACCAAGCTGGTCGATATCGCCGCGCTGCAGAACATCGGCTCGGCCTTCGCGCCGTTCGCTTACGCCGCACCGACTTTCGGCTGCGGCAGCAACGGACCGATCACCACCACCATCGCGGCCGTCACCACCACCGGACCGAATCTGGACGAGGGTTCGGCCCCCGTGCCCGGCACGCTGCGTTTCAGCGCCGCCCCCTCGACTCCCGGGCTGCCGATCTCGTCCGGACTCGTCGTCGGCTGGGTCAACCTGAGCACCGGCGCCAGCGGCATCGACCCGCTCGACGATGTCACCCAATACAACCTGCCGTCGCTGTCCAAAACGGTGAACAGCGGCCCCGGCACCGTGCTCGCCTCGATGTGGGGCACCATCAACTACCCCGGCACGCTCTGCGTGATGACCCCGACCGTCGGCACCTTCTTCGTTCCGGACCTGCCGGTCGAGGTCGTGCCCGCGCCCAGCGCACCGCCGATCGATCCGGACACCAAGAAGCCGCTCGTCCTACCCGGACCCGACGTCCACATCCCGGGCACGCCGACGCCGTCCGCGGCGCCGGCCCAGCCCGCCCCGGCCGCGGCGCAGCCGGAACCGCAGGCCGCCCAGCCCGCACCCGCCGCCGCGCCGAGCCCGAGCAAGGCGCCGTCCGCACCGCCCGCCAGCCTGGTGGGTCAGGCGGGCAACTGAGCCACCTTCGCGAAGAAGGTGCGGATATCGGCGGCGTGCGCGTCGGGAAGTTCCATCGCCACAAAGTGATTGCCGGTATTGCCGGTCGGCCAGTGCGCGATGATGTTGTCCCGCTCGGCAAGTCGGCGCATCAGCGGTGAGCCGCCCCCGTACACGCCCACCGGAACCAGTTTTTGGCCTGCGGGCCAAGCGAATCCGTCGGGGCCGAGGCCGTTGTACATCGGCCAGGACGAGGTCGCCGCGGTATTGGTGAACCAGTAGATGCTGATATTCGTCAGCAGCTGGTCGCGGTCGTAAGCGTCCTCGAGATCGGCTGCCAGCGGCGCGAATTCGTTGAATTTGTGCACCAGCCAGGCCAGCAGGCCGACCGGTGAATCGGTCCAGCCGTGCCCGAAGGTCTGCGGGGCCTGACGCAGCAGCACGTGATGGTTCACCCCGGTCATCCACTGCTGCATGAGATCCCATTCGGCGCGTTCCTCCGGGGTCATCGTCGGCACGTCGGCCGCCGTCGGCATGCCGATGCCCGCGTCGATATGCACGCCCACGATCCGGTCCGGCGCGGCGATCGCCATCTCCTGGACCACGTACGCGCCGAGATCGCCGCCCTGCACGCCGTACCTGCGGTAGCCGAGGCGGTCCATGAGTTGAATCCACATCTCGGCGACCTTGCGCGGGTTCATGCCGAGCTCCCGTGGCCCGGTGGAAAAGCCGAACCCGGGGACCGACGGGATGACGACGTGGAACGCCTGGCCTTCCACCCCGTGTGCACGCGGATTCGCAAGCAGATCAATGGATTTGGTGAATTCAACGAAGGAGTTCGGCCAGCCGTGCGTGAGAATCAGCGGCAGCGCGTCCGGCTCCGCGGACCGCACGTGCACGAAATGCACGTCGAGGCCGCCGATTTCGGTCAGGAACTGCGGAAGTTCGTTCAACGCCGCTTCCTTTGCGCGCCAATCGAATTCGGTGCGCCAGTACTCGGCGAGCTCGCGCAGACAGTCCACCGGGACGCCGCGGTCCCAGCCCTGCCCCGGCAGTTGCGCCGACCAGCGGGCGCGGGCCAGCCGGTCGCGCAGATCGTCGATATCGGCCTGCGGGATCTCGATGCGGAAGGGGCGGATCGCTGTGTTCGTCATGGTTACCACCGTAAAAACCATGTAGGACCATTCATGTCCTAGTTTTCTGAAATTCTGTGACGCATGAACGGAACACCCGCTCGACTGCTGCACCTGCTCTCGCTACTCCAGACCCCGCGCGAATGGCCGGGCAGCGAACTGGCCGAACGGCTCGGCGTCACCGACCGCACCGTCCGGCGCGATATCGATCGGCTCCGTGAACTCGGCTATCCGGTCGAGGCGACAATGGGTGCCGCGGGCGGCTACCGGCTCGTCGCGGGCACCGCCATGCCGCCGCTGCTGGTCGACGACGAGGAGGCCGTCGCCATCGCGGCCGGGTTGCGGATGGCGGCCGGTTCGGCGATCGCCGGGATCGAGGAAGCCTCGGTGCGGGCGTTGACGAAACTGGAGCAGGTGCTGCCGACGAAGCTGCGGCGGCGGGTCCGGGTGCTCGGCGCGGCGACGGTCGCGGCCGGATCGGATGGTTCCGTCGTCGATCCCGAGGTGTTGGTCGCCTTGGCGGCGACCGTAACCAACAGGGAGCGAGCGCGTTTCGGATATCTGTCGGGCTCGGGAGCCGAAAGTCGGCGCAATGTGGAGCCGGTTGGGCTGGTCTGCGCTCGAAGACGTTGGTATCTGGTGTGTTTCGATATCGACCGGCAGGATTGGCGGGCATTTCGGGTCGACCGGATTTCGGGGGTGCAGGCTACCGGTGCGCGCTTCGTTCCCCGGGAGTTGCCCGCGGCGGACGCGGCGGCGTTTGTCAGTGGGGCACGCAATGATTGGGGAACGAAAATGGTGCGTGTTCGGGTATTCATTCACGCGCCGGTCGGGCAGGTTGCGGGACGGTTGGGTGACCGGGAAGGGGATATTGTCGCGGTCGATGACGGGATTTGTTTGTTGGATGGTCGGCGGGACGATTCGATGGAGTGGTTGGCTCATCGGTTGATCGGGTTGGGGGTTGGGTTCGAGGTGGTGGGGCCCGGGGAGCTTATTGCGGAGTTGCGGAAGATTCGGGGGCGGGTCGATTCGGCGATTTCCGGTCGCGGCGATAACAAGAACTTGTGATTGACCAAGAGGGGGCTCACGGTGACATTCAACTGATGACGTTCAATGCGCTGTCACCACGCGCGGCGGCACGGCCGATTCGAATCGGAATCGCCCTGGCGTCACTGGGATTGGCCGCCGGATGTGGATCCGGCACGCACTCCGATTCCGCGCCTGCCACATCGACGACGAGCACGTCGCTCGCGCCCGCCCCTACCGAATCAATGCCCGATATGTCAGCGAACGCCCCTGGCTACAAGACCGGCTACGGCATCACCTTCAAGTCTCCGAGCGGAAAGTTCATGTGCGGCATCGTCGACGATCATGTGGGCTGCAACGGACGGTTCCCGCAGAACGTCCCGTTGGCCCATAGTTGCGGGGGCCGGATGAGCAGACCCAATACGATCTCCGTATCGCGCGGAGCCAAGGCCGAATTCGTCAACGCCTGTTCGCCTGCGGCCGGTGACGATTCGAAGGTCCTGCCCTACAACATCGTCCTGCGCGTCGCCCACACGCAGTGCGTGATTCACGAACAGACCGGCGTCAGCTGCGACACCGGCGATGGGCACGGATTCACCGTGTCCGATACCGCGTACACGTTGAAGTAAGGGACAACTATCACCGCAAACCTTTTCGCCGTCACCGTCGACTGTCCGGACCCGATCCGGCTGGCTCGGTTCTAGCCCCACCGAAGAACCCAACTGACCCAGCGGGAATCCGGTCGACCGCACCGACGCGCGCTGTCAGGATGACGGTATGACGAGTTTGGGGGCCGTATTCCGTCCACAGAATCCGCCGGAACTGCTGCGCGAGGTCGTGCAGGTGGCGGATTCGACGGGCCTGGAACTGGTCGAGAAGGGCCGGGCCGCAAGCGAATACCGCGGAGAGTTCTCGTTCGTCGTCCAACTGTTGACCGCCACCGGCCCCGACGCGACCGACCGCGTGACGACCGAATTGCGGCGGATGGGTCATGACACCATCGATGGTCTCAGCGCCGTCGGTGATGCGCACGCGGTCGCCGATGCGGTCGCCCGGTGGGTGCAGGCGGGTGCCGATACCGTGGTCCTCGAACCGACGCCGGACGAACCGGACCCGGCCGGATTCGTTCGGTTCGCCGGCGAGCAGGTTCGGCCGCTCATCGCATAACCTCGGGAGGGGAACCCATGACCTATCGCACCTTCGGCACCGACTGGCAGCGCCAATTGCCAAAGGACACAGCGGAGATCGTTACCCAGGCACTGGCCTTCGCGGAACGCGCGCACGGCGCGCAAACCCGGCCCGCCGGTGAACCGTATGTGGAGCATCTGCGCGAGGCGGTCGCGGTGCTGGTGGACGGCGTAGGCCGGACCGAACCGGACCTGCTGGTGGCGGCGGTCCTGCACGACGTGGTCGAGGACACCCCGGTGACCCTGGCCGAGGTCCGCGCCGAATTCGGCGATGCCCCAGCGGAACTCGTGTACTGGGTGACGCGCGATCCGGCGCAGGAGAAGTCCGCCTATCTGAAGCGGTTCGCCGCCGCGCCCGATGACGCGGTGCTGGTCAAACTGGCCGACCGGCTGAGCAATGTCCAACGCCTGCACACCCATCCGCGCCCGGCCAAGCGTGCCGCGTATTTCGCCGAAACGGTGGAGTTCATCCTGCCGCTCGCGGCGCGGCACCCATGGTTCGCCGACTGGTTCGCGCAGTGGCGCACCGCGATGGAAGCCCGCTTGGCCCAAGCTGATTCGTTCGGAGAAGCGGCCGCCGCGTATGCCAAGGCGCGGCCGTCGTACCCGAATGAGGCCGTCCGATGGCTGATCCCGCCGAAGGCCGGTCTGGTGCTGGATCTCGGCGCGGGGACCGGCCAGCTGACGCGCGCGGTGCTGGCGGCCGGATTCGATGTGGTCGCGGTCGAACCGTCGGCGGGTATGCGCGCGGAACTCCGGCGCGCGCACCCGAACGTACCGATCCATGCCGGTACCGCCGAACGAATTCCGCTGCCGGACAACGCGGTAGATGCCGTCGTGGTCGGACAGGCCTGGCACTGGGTGGATGTCGCCGTCGCGGTTCCGGAGATCGCCCGGATCCTGCGCCCCGGTGGACAACTCGGCCTGGTCTGGAACATCCGCGACGAGCGCCACGATTGGGTCGCCGAACTGGGCCGGATCATGCACCGAGGCATAGAACAGGACATGGGCAGCGAAAACCCCCGCGTCGGTGCGCCTTTCACACCGATCGAACGACGCGACTTCGAATGGACCTACCACCTGTCCCGCGCCGACCTACTCGACCTGGTGGCCTCGCGCAGCTACGTCATCACCATGGAACCCCAACAGCGCGAACAGGTCCTGGCCGAGGTAACGGAACTCCTGCACACCCACCCAGACCTGAAAGGCCGGGACACGCTGGAACTCCCCTACCGCACCCGCTGCTCGCGCACCGTCACAGATCTTTCCGTGGATCGACCTGAACCGGCGTCGCCCCGGTGCGCCAGGTGATCCGGAGCGACAGCTCGCGCAGTCGCCAGCCTTCGCCGGTGCGCACGGCCTGTCCCTCGAATACTCCGCCCGCCATGAAGTGTGATTCGAGCGCGACAGCGTCGGTGTAATCCTCGGTCCAGAGGTGCATCGCGGTCATGTTGGCACGCAATCGCGCCGTGTCACCGTCGATTTCGATGAGCTGATCGGTGATCGCATGATGGGTCGCCCGGAAGAGGGTAAAAGCCCGGCTCTGGCGCTCGGTGATCTCCGCCCGGCCCACCAGCGCGTCGCCGAGCGGATTCACCAACCTGCCGTCGACGGCGAACGTCGCGTCCACCAACTCCCGATCCAATTTCTTGTCGTCGATCGCACCGTAGTACCGGCTGAGCAGTTCACCGATCTGCGCGCGATCGACCAAATCCGTTGCGGTTACTGTCATGTCGACCAAGATCGGGCACCGGACTTGCATGGCGCTTGCGTCGCGGTTGCTCCGGGCTACTCGACGCGAAACCCGTTGACCCGGGCCAGGATCCGTTCCGCCTCGGCCGCGATCGAATGCACGATCTCGTCCGCGTGCGCCACCGCGGTGATCAGACCGAGCGCCTGACCCGCCCAGATCGGCATGGCGTCCGGGTCCTCCCGGTCGATGGCCGCGCGCAGCTCGGCGAGTGTCGCGGTGTCGGCGCGGAGTTCGTCCTCGCGGTGTTGCCAGCGGTCGATGACGGTGTTACGCAGGGTGCGGGCGGGATAGCGATCGGGCCACGCGGAGCCGCGGGCGATATCGAGGACGGTGTTGCGTTCGGTGTCGGCGCCGTGCGCGTCGAGCAGCGCCTTGGTCACCTCGGCGGTCACCACCGCCTCGAAGCTGGCCTCGAACCGGGTGCCGATGACCGCCCCCGCGGCGCCGAGCGCGAGCACGGCGGCCAGACCGCGCCCGTCGGCGATCCCGCCCGCGGCGAGCACCGGAACACCGGCGGCGAGATCGACCACCGACGGCACGAAGGACAGGGTGCCGATGGCTTTGCGGCCGACATGCCCGCCCGCGTCGCCGCCCTGCGCGACGAGCAGATCCGCGCCGACGTCGAGCGCGCGCCTGGCCTCGTCCAGGTCGGTGACCTGGATGATCAGCTTCGCACCCGCAGCGTGGACGGCCTCGGCGTACGGGCTCGGATCGCCGAAGGACAGCATGATGGCGGTGGGCCGGGACTCGAGGGCCGTCGCCACCGTCGGCATATCCAGCCCCCACGTGAGAAAGCCCACACCCCAAGGCTTTTCGGTGTTGATCAAACCGAGTTCGTGTTCCAGGAAGTCCCGGTCGGCGCTGGTGCCCGCGCCGATCATGCCGAGACCGCCCGCCTCGGCGACGGCACTGGCCAGCGCGCCGCCCGCGACGCCGCCCATCGGGGCGCAGGCGATCGGGTGCCGCAGCGCGAGCAATTCGGTGAAGTCCGTTCGCAACATCCATCGAGCATAGGAGGTGCGCAACCCGACCCGTCGGTAACAGAATCGGAAATTACATGAAGTCCCCTGTTACACACACTCTTTGGCAAGATCCGGGGATGCTCTACTTCGACGGCGCTCGCGGCCGTATGCACTATCGGCGCTGGCCGGTCGAGAACAACCTGGCAGTCGTGGTTCTCCTGCCCGGTCTCGGCCAGCACAGCAGCCACTATCACCGGTTCGCGCGCACGCTCACCGGTGCCGAAATCGAAATGTGGGCCCTGGATACTGCGGGCCATGGACTGAGCGAGGGCGATCCGAACAATCCGGGCACCCTCGCCGAACTGGTGGCCGACGCGCTACATCTGGTGGAACTGGCCCGGCTGGCGAATCCGGGCCGCCCGCTGATCCTGATGGGTCATTCGCTGGGCGCGGTCACCGCGCTCGGACTGCTCGGCGCCGCCGTCCCGGATCGGGCGAGCGCGACGGATCTACGCGCGGTGGAGGGCAAGTATCCGGTGCACCCGAGCATCCCGCCGGATACGGTCGCGGGGCTGGTGCTGTCCGGCGTGCCGAAGCGCGCGCTCGGCGGCGGTGTCCCCGGGGCGCCCGGCACGCCGCTGCCGCGCAGCCTGCCGATCCTGGCGGTGCACGGCGCGGAGGACCGTCGCGCACCGATTGATGCGATGAAGGTCTGGACTCGGCGGCATGATTGGGTAAGTTTTCTGGAGTACGCCGACGCCGGGCACGATCTGCTGCACGAACCGGTGCATGCGCGGGTCGCCGCCGACATCGCGGAGTGGATGCGGGGCACGGTCGTGGGGTTGGCTCGACACCCGTGAACTGAGCACGAATCGGAGAAGGGGGACGGCAGGTGCAGACGAACGATGTTGCCGCACTGAACAAGGCGGTCGACGATGGCCAGCTGTGGATCGACGGCGTGCTGGTCGCCGATGGTGCGCACGAGCGCTGCGCCACCCGCTACGAACAGCTCGCGGATCGGGTCGAGGCCCAGATCCGCGTGCTGAGCGGGGCGACATCCCTACCCGGTTTCGGCGGTTTCGCCTCGGGTGACGCGCTGCGCGGCGGCTTCGAATCGAAGGCTGACAGCGCGATAACGCATCTGCGCGATTACGCCGATGCCGCGCGGGCGCTGGCCCAGACGTTCCGCGCGGCGGCGGCCGCGTACGACCGGGCCGACGGTCAGCTGGCGAGCGCGGTCAAGGCGACGGGAGCCGACAATGCGTAAATTGCCGCGCACCAAGGAGCGGGGAACGAACCAGTTCGTGGATCCGGAGTACGCGCCGACCGTCGAGGAGTTCGACAACCTGTCGCACGCGGAGATCCACAAGAAGGTGCAGCTGATGGATCCGTCGGTGCTCACCGCGGGTCAGCAGGCCTGGCACGGATCCGCCACCGGGCTGGCCGAGGCGGTGACGGACGCGCACACCGAGATCCGGTCGGCGATCGCCGACGGCTGGCGCGGGGCCGCCGCGGAGAAGGCGGTTGCCGCCGTGCGTTCGTTCGAGGAGAGCGGCCAGCGACTTGCCGATGTGATGGCGACGGTCGCGCAGCGGCTCGGCCAGGCGGGCGATGCCGCGGAGGCGCTGCGTGCCGCGGTGCCGCAGCCGCACTCGGCCCGCCCGGATCTGTCGGCGGCCCTGCTGAATCCGTCCGCGGCGACGGCCAACGCGGGCATCCAGAAGTCCGCCGAGAGCGCCCGCCAGGATGTGGTGCGGGCGATGGACACCATCTACGCGTCGGCGTTCATCCCGACCGGCACCGGGGTGCCCGCTTTCGCGGACGAGACGCTGAGCCCGGCGGGCCAGCCGTCGACCGGCGAGAAGCGCACGATCGCGGAAAATCCCGCGACGCAAACGGTTTCGCTGATCTCCGGCACACAGCCCGGCGAAACGCCGGTGGTCGCCGCACCCGAACCGCAGGCCGATCGGCCCGCGACGGTTACCGCGACACAACCCACCGCGACCACCGAAACCACCCCGCGTCAGCCGCTTCGGCGATCGATCCGGCGCGCCCGGCAGCCGCCGACCCGGCGACCGTTCCGGCCACGGCCCGAACCGCGCCCTCCACCTCGACGGTTCCCACCACCGTCGCCATGACCGAAACCGTTGCCCCACAACCGGTTTCATCCACCGGACCGAGCGCCGCGACGCCCACCGAAGCGCAACCGGCATTCACCGCGACCCGCGCCACGAGCACCTCTGCCGACGAGAAGCGCAAACGCGATGAGCGGCAACGGGATTCGGATTCCAACTCGACCACCGATACGGTCACCGGTGTCGGCGCGGGCGCCGTCGGCGGCCTGATGGGCGGCGCGTTCGCCGCCTCAGAGGCACCGCCACGTTCCGGCCCGAGCGTCGCCGCCACCGCGGCGCGGGCCGCCCGCGCGGAGGACGAGGACGACGAACTGCACTGGATCGACGACGATCTCGACTATCTCGAACCCGCCGACGAGAGCACCGAACTGATCGGCGCGCTGGATCCCACCACGCCGCCGGTGCTAGGTGAGTGGACCGAACTGGAGTGAACTGGACCTTCACCCCGGATCAGTTCGCGCTGGCCTGGGCCCGCACCGATGGCGACCGCATCCCGTATCCGCTCGCCGTCCGGCGGTCCGCACGCGACACCGCCGAGCGCGAGGCACAACTGCCCGAACTCAACGCGTGGTGCGACGAAGTGGTCGACGCGGATGTCGAAGCCGCGCTACGGGTTCTCGCCAAACCGACCGTATGCGTCGAGGTATTCGGCGAGCGCGGCGCCGAATCGGAGGTGCGCCCCGTCCGCGTGCTCGGTGCGGCGGCGGGCAATATCGCGGTGGTCGCCGCCCAGCGCCCCGGCACCGAGCCCGATCGCGGCGGCGAGGTGCGGCTGTATGTCGGCGGCGCGAAAACCCTTCCGGCCCGGGTTGTTTCGACGCTGCCGGAGAATGTGCCCGGCGGCACCGAACGGTTGACCGCGCCGCTGGCGAAGGTCAACGAGGACAGCCGCGACCTGGTGACGGTTCCGGTGTCCGGGCCGACGGTTTCGGCGCGCATCCGCAGGCTGCTCAAACAGCCGCGCGACGGGATCGGGCAGCTGGTGGTCTCGGTGCGCCGCGATGACGAACTGCGCCCGTTCGGCGTGCTGTGCTGGATCGATGTGGCGGGCGACGGCCGCTACGCGGTGCGCACCGGCGCCGACGTCGACGTCACCCCGGTCGGCGCGGAGGCGTTCACCGCCGTGCTGCGGCCGATGGTGACGGCGGCGGCGCGCAGCGTCCAATACGCCGAGCAGTGGTAATTCGCGAACCCCAAACCCACTGATCGCCGTTACGGTGGACGCGTGCCCCTATATGAGTTCGAAGGCAAACGCCCGCAAGTGGATCCGACCGCATTCATCGCGCCCAACGCGACGCTGATCGGCGATGTCCGCGTCGAGGCGGGCGCGTCCGTCTGGTATGGCGCGGTGCTGCGCGCGGATCTGGCCCCCATCATCATCCGGGAAAGGGCGAACGTGCAGGACAATTCGGTGCTGCACGTGCCGCCGGACGGCCCGATCGAGATCGGTGCCGGCGCCACCGTCGCGCACAGCGTCGTCGTGCACGGCGCCACCGTCGGCCCGGAATCCATTGTGGGGAACGGAAGTACGGTGCTCGACGGGGCGAAGATCGGCGCGGGCAGCATGCTCGCCGCGCATTCGCTCGTGCAGCCGGGTGCGGTGATCCCCGATGGCGTGCTGGCGGCGGGCTCCCCCGCGACCGTGAAAAAGACGTTGGAGCCGGGCAGTTCGGCGCTGCGCTGGGTGCAGACCAACACCGATTTCTATGCCGCACTCGCGCAGCGGCACCGCACGGGCCTCATCGAGCTTTAAGCGAGCAGCGCGCGCACCTCGTCGTCGTCGAGTTGGTGAAAGTCGCGATACGCCATGCCGACTCCGCCGAGCGAGCGCGGCACCAGCGGGCAGACCAATTCGTCCGCCTCCACCGAAACCCGTTGCAGCGCTTCGGCCGACGAGACCGGCACCGCGACTACCAACCGTTGCGGCCGCTGTGCCCGCGCGACCCGGCAGGCCACCGAGACGGTCGCGCCGGTCGCCATGCCGTCGTCGACGATCACCGTGGTGCGGCCGGCGATGGAGAGGGGTTTGGCATCGCCGCGCAGCACCTCCCGCCGCCGCTCGAGCTCCAGCATTTCGGCCTGTTCGATCTCGGCGAATTCCTCCGGCGTTACGTCGATGTGCGCCAACACATCCGGGTTGAGCACCTGGACCCCGCCCTCACCGATCGCGCCCATCGCGAGCTCCGGCTGCCACGGCACACCGAGCTTGCGCACCAGCAGGATGTCGAGATCGCCGCCGATCACTTCGCGCACCCCGGCCGCCACCGGAACCCCGCCGCGCGGTAATCCGAGCACCAGCGGAATCGCCGCGCGCAGGTGTTCGAGTTCACTACCAAGCGCACGCCCGGCGGACACCCGATCGGTGTAGATCATCCATTCGAACGCTACTCCGCCGAGCTGCCGCTGATCGCGAATCGGGGCAATGCGTGGACCGGCTCTCGAGTTGCCTAGGTCTCATCGCGTTGGGCCGGTGACCGGGCCGACCACGACCAGGCAGTAAACTCCTGGTCAATGAGTACCAATGAGGTCGACAGCGTTCCTGGCGACGAGAACCAGGAGACGTCCGGCCCCTCCTTCGCCGATCTCGGGATCGATGACCGCATCCTCGCGGCCATCGCCGATGTCGGCTACGAATCGCCGTCGCCGATTCAGGCCGCCACCATTCCGCCGCTGCTGGAGGGCCACGATGTGGTCGGGCTCGCGCAGACCGGCACCGGCAAAACCGCGGCATTCGCCATCCCGATCCTGATGGGAATCCAGGCGTCGGGTAAATCCCCCCGCGCCCTCGTGCTCGCGCCGACCCGCGAACTCGCGATCCAGGTCGCCGAGGCGTTCGGCCGCTATGCCGCACATCTGCCCGGCATCCATGTGCTGCCGATCTACGGCGGCCAGAGCTACGGTGTGCAGCTTTCGGGTCTGCGCCGCGGCGCGCAGGTGGTGGTCGGCACGCCCGGTCGCGTCATCGACCATCTGGAGAAGGGCACGCTCGACCTCTCGCAGCTGCAGTACCTGGTGCTCGACGAGGCCGACGAGATGCTGAAGATGGGGTTCCAGGAGGATGTCGAGCGCATCCTCGCCGACACCCCGGCGGATAAGCAGGTCGCCCTGTTCTCGGCGACGATGCCGTCGGCCATCCGCAAGATCTCCAAGCAGTACCTGCGCGAGCCGGTGGAGATCACGGTCAAGGCCAAGACCGCCACCAACACCAACATCACCCAGCGCTGGGTGCAGGTGTCGCATCAGCGCAAACTCGACGCGCTCACCCGGATACTCGAGGTCGAGTCGTTCGAGGCGATGATCATCTTCGTGCGCACCAAGCAGGCCACCGAGGAGTTGGCCGAAAAGCTTCGGGCGCGCGGTTTCTCGGCGGCCGCCATCAACGGCGATATCGCGCAGGCGCAGCGGGAGCGGACCATCGGCCAGCTGAAGGCGGGCGCGCTGGACATCCTGGTGGCCACCGATGTCGCCGCCCGCGGTCTCGATGTGGACCGCATCTCGCATGTGGTGAACTACGACATCCCGCACGACACCGAGTCATACGTGCATCGGATCGGGCGTACGGGCCGGGCCGGGCGCAGCGGCGAGGCGCTGCTGTTCGTCGCGCCGCGGGAGCGGCACCTGCTCAAGTCGATCGAGCGGGCCACCCGGCATCCGCTCACCGAAATGCAGCTGCCGAGCGTCGAGGACGTCAACGCGCAGCGGGTGACCAAATTCGGCGACACCATCACCGAGAATCTGGCATCGGCGAATGTCGCGCTGTTCCGCAAGCTGATCGAGGACTACGAGCGCGAACACAACATTCCGCTGGTGGATATCGCGGCGGCGCTCGCGGTCGGATCGTACGACGGCGACAACTTCTTCATGGAGCCGGAACCGGAACCGGAACGCCGGGAACGGGTTCCGCGGGAGCGTCCGGCCCGCCGCTTCGAGGACGAGGAGCGGTCGCATCACCGCGGCACCGGCGCGGAGCTGGCGACCTACCGGATCAGCGTCGGCAAGCGGCACCGCGTGGTGCCCGGCGCGATCGTCGGCGCCATCGCCAACGAGGGCGGGCTGCGCCGCAGCGACTTCGGGCATATCAGCATCCGGCCCGACCACAGTCTGGTCGAACTGCCCGCGCATCTGCCGGCGGAAACGCTGGAAGCATTGCGCCGCACCAGGATCAGCGGTGTACTGATTCAGCTGCAACTCGATCAGGGACCGCCCCAGCACCGCACGCTCAGCCGCGGCCCGCGCCGCGACCGCGACAGCGTCAAGCGATTCGAACGGCGCAAGCCACGCTCTTGAGCCGGGCAGGGTACGGCCCCTGCGGCGACGCTAGCTAAGGTGTTGCCGTCCGGTGTACCCGCGGGACGCACAGGAGGGGCGCGTTTGTTCGTGTTCGGTGATCGTGTCGTCTGCACCGCCGTTGATCTCGTGCGCGCGGCGCGCTGTGAATTCGCGATGCTGCGCGCCCTCGATCGCCGGATCGGCACGCTATCGGAGGTGGCCGAGCCGGTCACCGACACCGAACCCGTGGGCGCATTCGATGATTCGCACGCGCGCAGGCTCGCCGATCTGCGGGACCGGTTCGGCGGCGCGCTGGTCGATGTGCGGCTGCACGCGGAGTTGCCCGACGATCCGGCGGCCAGGATCGCCGCGCTGCGAACCGCGCACACCGAAACCGTCACGGCGTTGCGGGCGGGGGTGCATGTGGTGCACCGCGCCACCTTCTTCGACGGAAGGTTCGCCAGCACCTGCGATTTCCTGGTCCGGGCCGGGCATCGGGTGCGCTACACCGTGCAGGGCACCCACCGGGGCGGGCCCGATACCGTCGGCGCCGCACTTGAACTCGCCGCCTGCGCCGACGCGCTGGACGGCAGCGGCGCGCTCACCGCGCCGGTGGTCCGGTTGTTCACCGGCGAGCAGTGCACGGATTACCCACTGAGCGAACTGCTTCCGATCTACGGTGCGCGCAGGCGCAGGCTGGAGCGGATCCTCGACGAGAAACTCGGTGAGCTGCTGCCCGCGCAGTGGGGCGATCAACGCTATCTCGCATGCGGACGATGCCCGGACTGCACCGCGGCCATCGCGGGGGCCCGCGACCTGTTCCTGGTGGCCGGAATGGCGAACACCACGCGGGCGCGGCTGCGCGAGGCCGGTGTGCACACCATCGACCGGCTGGCCGTCACCCAGGCGAACGTGCGGGGTGTGTCCCCGCGCGCCCTCGCCACGCTGCGCCGCCAGGCCGAAATCCAGCTGCGCCGCGAGGTTTCCGGACAGCCGACGCATACGCTGGTCGATGCGATCGCGCTGGGCGCGCTGCCGCCGCCGTCACCCGGGGATCTCGCGCTGACCATCGCGGACGGCGTTGTCGAGCTCGGCAATTCGGATGCGGTGCTGCTCTCGTTCCGGGACGCCGAACTCGGGCGCGGCCTCACCGAGCTGCTGGAACTGGTCGCCGAGGAACGGCTGCGGCATCCGGATCTGCATATCTACCACTACACCTCGCGGGTGCGCGCGGATCTGCTGCGGCATACCGCCGCGTGCGGGGTCGGCGAGGAGAGCGCGGGTGAACTGCTGCGGGCCGGTGTGCTGGTCGACCTGTATCCGATCGTGCGCAACGCGATGCTGGTCGGCGAACGCTCGTACGAACTGCCCGGACTACGCGGCCTCCTACCGGATTCGGTTGCGGCGGAACGGGATTGCGTCACCGTGCTGCGGCTGCGGGATTGGCTGCTGGACCGCGCCGCCGAACAGCATCCGGTGCTGCCCGCGCCGACGCTGGCGCCGATCGGCTCCTGGTGTCTGGTGCCGGGACCCGAGGAGCCCGGCCCGCACGACCTGGCCGATCCGCTGGCCGGGCCGTCATCCATCGCGGCGGCGCTCACCGAATTCGTCAACACCCTGGCCGATTCGCCCCCGCACCACCCCGCGGCCATGATGGCCGCGGCGCTGGGCTATCACCGCCGCGAGCGCCAGCCGCTGTGGTGGGCGCATACCGACCGGCTCAGTCATCCGGTGGACGAATGGGCCGACGCGCCCGGTGTGCTCGTCGCCGAATGGGGCACCGTGGATACGAAATGGCATCGCAGCCCATCGGCGGGCAGGAGCGGAGCGACCCGGGAATCGACACAGCGGCCGACCATGCGCCGATATCTCACCCTGACCGGGCGGATCGGCAGCGGCGGCGCGAACTCGGTATTAGCGCCCGGCACAACGGTTTACACGTTCTACGACCATCCGGTGGCCGCGGGTATGGTCGCCGCGATCGGCAAGCGGGCCACCGCGAGCGCGACGGTGCTCGGCTGCTCGGTGGACGCCGACTTCGATGACACGGTCCGCCTGGAGGAACTGCTGCCCGAGGGCTGTGAACCATACGACGAACTGCCGATCGCCATCGCGCCGGGACTGCCCGCCTGGGACGAAAGCACCGAGGACGCGGTCGAATACGCGGCGCAACAGCTGCTCGTCGCGCTGCCGCGGATCCCGTACGGCGCCCTCTTCGACATCCTGTGCCTGCGCAGACCCCGGATGCGCCGGGCGCTTTCGCTACCGGAGGTGCACGGCGACCACGCGGCGGCCATCACCGCCGCCGTCCGCGATCTGGACGATTCCTATATCGCCGTACAGGGTCCGTCGGGCACCGGTAAGACCTCCACCGTCGCCCGGGTGCTGGAACGCCTGGTCACCATGCACCGGTGGCGGATCGGCGTTGTCGCGCAGGCGCATTCGACGGTGGAGCAGCTGCTCGACGCGGTGGTGCGGGTCGGCGTGCTACCGGAACTGGTCGCCAAGAAGGACGTTCAGGCGGTGAAACCGGAGTGGGCCGTCATCGATGCGGCGCGCTATCCGCGATTCCTGGACAACTCCGTCAACGGATGCGTGATCGGCGGCCTGCCAACGGATTTCGCGAACGACGCGATCGTGCCCGCGGGCAGGCTGGATCTGCTGGTAATCGCCGACGCGGGCGGTTTCCCGCTGGCCGATACCGCCGCGGTCGCGGTGAGCACCCGGAATCTGTTGCTGCTCGGCGATCTCGCGCCGGCCACCGCGCGGGCCACTCATCCGGAGCCCGTCGGCATGTCGGTGCTGAACTGGCTGGTCCAGGGACGCGCGACGCTGCCTGCCGAGCGCGGCTATTTCCTGGACCGCACCTGGCGCATGCATCCGGCGGTATGCGGGCCGATCTCCCGGCTCTGCTACGACAATCGGCTGCGCTCCAACGAAACCGTCACGCTGGCACGCAATCTCGAGGGTGTCGAGCCGGGAATCGAAACCGTCCTCGTCGAACATCACGGCAATGCCACCGAATCCGATGCCGAGGCCCGTGAGGTGGTGCGCCGGGTGCGCGCCATGCTCGGTGCCGCGTGGACCATCGGCGCGGTCACCAGGCGGCTGCATCCGCACGATATCTTCGTGGTCGCCCCATACGGCGCTCAGGTCGGCCGGATTCGAACGCTGTTGGCGCGGGCCAAGATCGAGGATGTGCTCGTCGGCACCGCGGACCGGTTCCGCGGCCGGGAGGCGGCCGTCGTACTGCTCTCGATGACGACATCCAGTCCGGCCGACGCCCCATACGGTATGCCGTTCCTGTTGTCGCGCACGCTGATTCAGGCCGCGCTGTGCCGGGCCATGTGGAAGGCGATCATCATCCGCTCACCGCTGCTCACCGAATACCTGCCGCCGGACACCGGCGAATTGGCCGATCTAGCGGGTTTCCTCACCTTGAGCTAGAGCATCGCGAAGCGATTCGATGGGGGGCGGCGGTCGGGTGACGGGTGGGCCTAGCCGAAGCATTTGCCTTCGCCGCGGTAGGTCGGCACCGTGGTGCGCGTACCGTCGGCGTCCACCAGATGCACCCGGTCGAAGCGTTCGCACAGTTCACCGGCCTTGGCGTGGCGGAACCACACCCGGTCCCCGATCCGCGTCTCGGCGGCGCCGGACAGCGGTGTCTGCACCTCGCCCGCGCCCTCGGTGCCGATCAGCTTCAATCCGGTGGGCCACACCGGTTTCGGCACCCGCGACGGTCCGGCCGGGCCGGAGGCGATATAGCCGCCCGCGAATACGGTCGCGATCGACGGCGTCGGTTTGCGCAGCACCGGGGTCGCGAAAAACAGTGCGGGCCTTGGGGTGAAGGCCCGATAGTGATCGAAAAGCGTTGGCACGTAAAGTCCGGAGCCCGCGGTCACCTCGGTGACGTCCGGATCGGCGATGCTCACCTCGATGGATCCGGTGCCGCCGCTGTTGACGATCTCCAGCTTGCCGACCTCGGCGCGCACCGCGTCGAGCACAGTGCGGCGGCGCTTGCCGATTTCGGCGGCGGAGGCCCGCTTCACCAGCCGCACCGCGATATTGCTGTCGGGCAGTCCGGCGATCTGCGCCTCATAGGTCATCACGCCGACCACGTCGAAACCGCGTCGCCGAGCCGCCGAGGCCAACGCCGCCGCCTGTTCCGGAGTGCGGATCGGCGAGCGGCGGACGCCGAGGTGCAGCGGACCGATCCGCAGCGAGGCGTCCACGTCGAGGCAGATCCGCGGCCGCACCAGCTCGCTGCCGACCGCGGCCCGGATGAATTCCAGCTGCGCGATGTCGTCGACCATGAGGGTGATCGACTGCCGCAGCGTGTCGTCGGCGGCCAGTTCGGCGAGCCCGGACCGGTCGACCGTCGGATACCCGAGCAGGACGTCGCGCGCGCCGAGTCCGACCAGCCAGATCGCCTCGGCCAGCGAATAGGACATGATGCCCGCGAAACCGCCCGCCGCCGTCAGGCCGGTGCCGAGTACCTCCTCCAGCACCGCGCGGCAGCGCACCGATTTGCTCGCGACCCGCACCGGAACCCCGTTGGCGCGGCGGATCAGGTCCGCGGCATTGGCGCGCAACGCGCCGAGGTCCAGCGCGGCCAGCGGCGGATCCAACTCGGCGGTGGCCGCGTGCAGACCCGCAATGGGCGACGTGACTGTCACCCGAACAACTCAACCACCAAACTGGTCATACGTCCAGCATGGCGCGTGGGTTCAGACCTCGACGGCCTTCGTCGCGAGGCTGCTCACCAGGTCGTCCAGGACGACCAGCATGGTTTCGTCGTTGCAGTCGGCCAACCACCGCAGCACCGTGCCCTGCAGCACGGAAACCGTGTAGGTCGCGATGGCGTCCACCGGCTCCAGCCACTGCGCACCGGAGCGATCCGCGCACAGCTGCAGGAATGAGGCCACCTCGGAGTCCATATGCCGGAACGCCGCGGCCGCCGACGGGTCCGCGACACAGTCGGTATGGACCTCCCAGTGCTTGCGCAGCGTATGCACTGTCTCCTCGTAGGCCCGGATCTGCTTGTTCGGGGTGGCCTTGACCAGCGGCCAGTATGCACTGACCCCGGCATGCAGCAGCACCCGCAGCGCTCGAACTCCGGTGATATCGAGCGAGGCCGCGGCCTTCTCGATCGCATCGCAGATGGTCGGCCGTAACCGCGCCTCCGCTATATCTCCACTCGCACTCAACGACGACTCCCTCGGCGAAAGAATTCCCGCACCCTCGTCGGCGCGACCTCGCGGGTCGCGCGTGATGGTTCCCTGCTTGGAAATCCCCAGGCTGCCCGGTCCAACATTCATCAATGGTAGAAGGTTTTCAAGGTTTAAGAACAGGTTCAGTGGGTAATTCCAGACTGGAAGAATGTTTTGTTACCCAAACGGAACACCTCCGCGACCAACCGGTTGCGGCCGTAATCCGCTTCCTGGGCGTCGATCTCGACCCTGCCCGGCCGAGACACAGACCATTGACGACTCTACGGACGAACCCCCGCGCCGAGGCGAACCTGTGGGGCATCACACAGGCGAACCGCACGAACCGGACATCTGGCCGTGCGTTGTTCGATCCGCGAACGACACCATCGCGATACCGCGGAATGGATAGCCTGGATCGGTGACTCTCTCGCCGCCCGCCGATCAGTTCTATCTCTCCGGAACATTCAACTTCCGCGACACCGGCGGCCTGCGCACCGTCGACGGCGCCCGCGTGCGCTCCGGCGTGCTGCTGCGCTCGGCCCAGTTGACCGGACTCGACCACCGCGGCCATGCGGCGCTGCGCGAACTCCGCGTCAGCGATGTGCACGACCTGCGCGGCATCAGCGAGATCGAATACCACGGCGCGGACAACCTGCCCGACGAGGTCCGGCTGCACGTCACCCCGTTCGATCCGCGGATGGGTAAGGAGCCACCGCACGAGGCGCAGACCGAATCGGCACTGGCGCACATGCACCAGGTCTACCGGATGTTCCCGCTCATGGCGGAGGCGAACGCGGCCATCGTGACGCTCGCCGAATCGCTCGTCCGCGGCGACGGCGCGGTGCTCGTGCACTGCGCGGCGGGCAAGGACCGCACCGGCTGGTCGGTGGCCACCATCCTGCGCGCCGTCGGCGTGAGCGAGGCGGACATCCTGGCCGACTTCCTGCTCAGCAATGCCGCGGTCCCCTCACTGCGCGCCATGCTCACCCCCAAACTGTCCGCGGGCGAACAGCTTTCGGAGGACATCCTGGGCGTGCGCGAGGAATACCTCGCCATCGCGACCGCGTCGGCGATGGACGCGCACGGGCATATCGACACCTACCTGGAGGCCATCGGCCTGACCGTCGAGGTGCGCGAGCACCTGAAGAACCGGCTACTGGAGTGACCCCACCCGGCGCACCAGCCCGTCCGGATCGATGATGACCTGGGCGCCGGTATGGAACCAGGTTCCGGTGAAACCGGCCTCGGTGGCCATCGGATCGTTCCAATAGCGGCGGCTGACATTCGGTCCGCGACAGAGCAATTCGCCGTGACCCAGCTCGGCCCGCGGCCCGCACAGCGCCAATTCGGTTCCGCCGAAGGGGAATCCGAGCGCCGATCCGAGACCGTGGCCCGTGCTGTGGTCCACCGCGAGTCCGATACCGCAGGTTTCGGTCGCACCCCAGATCGACCACTGGTGGGCGGCCGGGAAGATATCGCGCAGCGCCGCCGCCAATTCCATGGAATCGGTTGGCGCGGCGGCCCGTTCGGATCGGTGACCGGCCGTGCTCACCCGGGCGACGCCGTCGGTGCACAGCCCGTCGGTGCGCAGCGCGGACAGTTCCGGCAGCAGCCGCGCGAAAATGCGCGGGGTCGCCGAAACCATATCGATCCGTTCGGCCACAAGGGTTTCCGCGAGCCGGTCGGTATCCGGCGCGAGCACGACGGTGCCGCCGACCGCGAACGTCGACAGCATCTGATCGACGCAACCGCTGGCATGGGCCAGCGGCAGCAGCACCAGATTGCGCAGACCATCTGTCGGCAGATCCAGCGTGCCGACCACGGAACGTATTGCGGACAGCAGGTTTTCGTTCGTCAGCTCGACACCCTTCGGCGCGGCCGCGTCGCCGGTGTAGCACAGCAGCGCCAGATCGTTCAGCGCGGCGCCGTCATCGATGAAGGCCGCACCGTCCGGCAGTTCGAAATCGGCGCACCGGGAAGCGGATCCGGTCCGGCCCAGCACGAAATCCGCTCTGCTGTCCAGGATCACCTGTTCGGCGACCACGTCGGGCAGGGCGTCATCCACCAGCACGGGCACCGCACCGCTCAGCAGCGCGCCGAGAAAGGCCCGCACCCAGCGCACGCCCGCGGGCATCCGGATGGCCACCCGATCGCCGTAACCGATGCCGTGCTCCTGCAGTCCGCCCGCGATCCGCGACGCGGAGTGCCACAATTCGCGATAGGTGAGCCGGACGCCGCCGGACTCCACCACCGCCTCCCTGCCGCCGAACGCGTGCACCTGCAGGTCGAGCAGTTCGGTGAGCGCGGGTGTCAGGTTGCCGTAGCGCAGCACCCCGTCCGCGCCGCGGGCCAGCGGCGGATCGATGGCGTGCGGATGGGATAGGGGGTATTCGACCAGTAGCTGCGACATCCGTCCTCCGCGATCGAGCCGGCAGGCATTGCCGACTATATGACCGAAGTCACACCGATGCGCGAATAGGCGATGAACGTGTCCTGCTTGTCACCGGCCGGTATAGCTGGCCTTCCCCGGACCGACCTCGAGGAAGCTGCGCACCGCGCCCTTCAGGTCATCGGTATCGAACAGCTGGCCCGACACCTCCGGCGTCACCGAATCCGCGTGTGCGACACCGCCGGACCGCCACGCCTCGATGATCCGCTTGGTCGCCGCATGCGCCCGGGTCGGGCCGTCGGCCAGTCGGCGCGTGAGATTCCTTGCCGCGCTTTCGATGTCCTCGTGCACCGCGTTGACGACACCCCAATCGGCCATGGTCGCGGCGTCGTAGAGGTCGCCGGTCATCACGAATTCGCGGGCCCGGCCCGAACCCGCGCGCTCGGCGAGCCGCTGCGGTCCGCCCATCGACGGCGTCAGGCCGACGACGGTCTCCACCAGACCGAATTTCGCCCGCGGCGCGGCCAGGATGATGTCGCAGGCCAGCGCGATCTCGAAGGCGGCGGTCAAGGTCAGCCCGTGCGCGGCGAATACGACGGGGCACGGCAGCGCCTCCAGCGGATGGATGATCCGCGCGAACAGGGTGCGCCACAGGTCGGCGCCCTGGTCCGGGGTCAGGCCGTCGAAGACGTGCACGTCGACGCCGCCGGACACCACCTTGCCCTCGGCGCGCAGCAGCAGGGCGCGCGGCGGACGCGCGGTCAGCTCGGTCAGGTCCGCGGTCAACGCGTCGAGCACGGCCTTGTCGAAGAGGTTGAGCGGCGGATGCGCGAGCGTCAGCGTCGCGACCTCCGCACCGCCCGATGTGGTCGTCCGTTCCAGCCGGGTGGGCTTGGTGTCGTTCATGTCCGGCAGCTTAAGCGCCGAATCTGAAACACTGAGACGGTGACCACACAGGCCTCGTACGTCGAACCCGGTGAGTTCAAGCGCGACACCAACTACATCACCACCCGGATCACCGCCGACGGACGCGATGGCTACCCCGTCGAGCCGGACCGGTACCGCCTGGTGGCCGCGCGCGCCTGCCCGTGGGCGAATCGCACGCTGATCGTGCGTCGCCTGCTCGGCCTGGAGCAGGTGCTCTCGCTCGGACTGTGCGGCCCGACCCACGACAAGCTCAGCTGGACCTTCGATCTGGATCCCGGCGGGGTCGATCCGGTGCTCGGCATCCCCCGGCTGCGGGACGCGTATCTGAAGCGCTTCCCCGACTATCCGCGCGGGATCACCGTGCCCGCGATCGTCGACGTGCCCAGCGGCGAGGTGGTCACCAACGACTACGCGCGGATCACCCTGGATTTCGCCACCGAATGGACCGCCTACCACCGGCCGGGTGCGCCGCGGCTGTATCCGGAGGAGTCGCGCGCGGAGATCGACGCGGTCAACGACGTGGTGTTCCGCGATGTCAACAACGGCGTCTACCGCTGCGGGTTCGCCGGATCCCAGCGGGCGTACGAGGCGGCATACGACCGGCTGTTCGCCCGCCTCGACTGGCTCTCGGATCGCCTTGCCGCCCAACGGTTCCTGGTCGGCGACACGATCACCGAGGCCGATGTGCGGCTGTTCACCACGCTGGTCCGCTTCGACCCGGTGTATCACGGGCATTTCAAGACCAACCGGTGCAAGCTCACCGAGCTGCCGGTGCTGTGGGCATACGCCCGCGACCTGTTCCAGACGCCGGGATTCGGCGACACGATCGATTTCGGACAGATCAAGACGCACTACTACGTCGTGCACGCCGACATCAACCCGACCGGCGTGGTGCCCAAGGGTCCGGACCTGTCGAACTGGCTCACCCCGCACGGCCGGGAAGCGCTGGGCGGCAGGCCGTTCGGCGACGGAACCGCGCCGCCACCGCCGCCGCTCAGCGAACGGGTACCCGCACTGCCGTAGAGTTCTGATCAGCGTTGACGCAGAAAAAGGGGTGTTGCCGATGAGCAGCGGCGCGTTCGAGAAAACCGTGGTCGCGTTGTTGGAGAACGGGTCACGGTTGCAGGCGCCCGCGGTCGCCAAATACGTCGACCGGCTGCGGCGCTCGCATCCCGCCGAACGCCCGGCGCAGATCGTGGAACGGCTGGAGAAGCAGTACCTGCTCGCGGTCACCGGCAGCGGCAGCGCGGTCGGCGCGACCGCGGCGGTGCCCGGGGTCGGCACCATCACCTCGCTGGCCGCGGTCGGTGCGGAAACCGCATTCTTCCTGGAGGCATCGGCACTGTTCACGCTGGCGGTGGCGGCGGTGCACGGCGTCTCGCCGGAGGACCGGGCACAGCGCCGGGCCCTGGTGCTCGCGGTGGTGCTCGGCGATACCGGAATGGAGATAGTCGAGAAGACCGTCGGGCATTCGGCGAAGAACTGGGGCACGCTGCTGGCCACCCGGATTCCGGGGCTCTCCGGCATGAACGATTCGCTGATGAAGCGGTTCATCGTGCGCTTCCTCACCAAGCGGATGGCGCTCACCGCGGGCAAGATCATCCCGGCCGGAATCGGCGCGGTGATCGGCGGCGTCGGCAACCGCGCGCTCGGCAGGACGACGATTGCGAACGCGCGCAAGGCATTCGGCCCCGCGCCCGTGGTGTGGCCCGCCGACCGGCACCTGATCATCGACGCCGATCCGCTGCCCGCCATCGACGCCAACGGCGCCGACCGATGAGCACCCGGCGCCCCGCCATCACCGTCCGCGGCCTGACCAAGCGTTTCGCGACCGCGTCGGCGGTGGAGAACATCGGCTTCACCGTGCCCGAGGGCACCACCGCCGCACTCGTCGGGCCCGTCGGCTCCGGTAAGACGACCGTGCTGCGCCTGCTGCTCGGACTGATCGAACCCACTTCCGGCACAACGACTCTCGACGGCACCGCGCACGGCATGCTGACGCCGCGCGGTCTGCATCCGGCCCGCACCGCGAGCGATCACCTGCGGGTGTACGCGGCGGCGGCCGGGATTCCGGACGAGCGCGTCGAGCAGGTGCTCGGCCAGGTCGGGCTCGGCGAGGTGGCCGATACCAAGGCGAGCGCGCTTTCGCCCGGTGAACAGACCCGCGTGGCGCTGGCCACCGCGCTGCTCGGCGACCCGCGACTGCTGCTGCTCGACGAGCCCACCGCCGGACTGGATCCCGCCGAGCGCGGCCAGTTGCAGGATCTGCTGCGCAGGCATACCGCCCGCGGCGGCACCGTCCTGCTCACCAGCGAAAGCCTCGCCGCGGTGCTGCCCGGCGCGGATCAACTCATCGTGTTGAGCGCGGGATCGATTGTCTACCAGGGCACTCCGGCCCGGCTGCGGCGCGGTCATCCGGACCGGCTCGTCGTCACGGCGTCGACGCCGATCGCGCTGGCCACCATGCTCGCCGCCCGCGGCTACACCGACGCGGTCATGCGGCCGGACGGCAGGCTCGCGGTGGCCGAGGCGACGGCGGCGCAGATCGAGGACGCCGCCGCGGCCGCCGGGGTCAGGATCGACGGCATCGTCGCCGATCAGATCCATCCGGACCGGGTGCTCGCCGCGCTGACCAAACCCGCGCATCCGCCGGTGGTTTCCGGCCTCGCGACGCCCTACGGTATTCCCCGATGATCGAGATAATCCCGGCCGAGCTGCTGCCCGCCGTCAACTCCGAGATCCGCAAGGTCACAACGCTGCGCAGATATCAGCTGCTGGCCGCGGCGCTGGTGGTCGTCGCGATCGTCGCGGGTTCCGGATTCGCGCTGATGTCCGGCAACGCCGATCCGAAGGGGCAGCCCGCCACCGGCGCCGCGACGATCGGGCTGTATCTGGCGATGGCGGCGACCATCGTGGCCGCCGGGGTGTTCGGCGCGCTCGGCGCGGGCGAGGAGTACCGGTACCGGACCATGCCCGCCACCGTGCTGTTCACGCCGAACCGGGATCGCATCGCCATCGCCAAGTTCGCGGTCGCCGCCGGATTCGCGGTGGCCACCGCGGCGCTGGTCGAGGTGATCGGCGCGGGCTGCACGCTCGGCTTCGGGCGCGGCAAATTCGATATCGGGCTGAAGTTCTTCGCGGCGCTCGGCGGCGGGCTGGTCGCCGCGCTGTGCTGGGCGGTGCTCGGCACGGCGCTCGGGCTGCTGCTGCGCTCTGCGGCGGGTGCGGCGGCCGCGCTGCTCGGCTGGTTCATCGTCATCGAGCCGCTGATCTGGTTGATCACGAATACGTTGGGGATACCGGGATTCGCGACGCTGTTGCCGGGTTCGGCGACCGTCAGCACCGTCGTGGTCGGGTCGTTCGCCAAGAGCCACTTTCTCGCGCCCGCACCGGCGGCGGTCGTCGTGCTGGTGCTGTGGACCTCGGCGCTCGGCGTCGCCGCATGGTGGTATCTGCGCCGTCGCGAGGTCTGAGCTGCGGCGGTGGGCGACTGTCGGTAGGCGTCGCTATGGTCGATTGGTGTGAGTGTGCAGGGGGCTGATCGACCGGGGTGGATCCGGCGGCTGTGGACCGAAAGCCGGTCGCACAGCGTAGTTCTCGTTGGTATCGCATTCGTGGTGCTCGGCGGCGCGCTCGTCGATATCGCGGGCCCGCTGCTGAGCAAACATGCGATCGATGCGGCCGGAGTCGGCGATACGCATGCGATCGGGGTGGTCGCGGCGCTGCTCCTGGGGTCGGCTGTCTTCCGGTATATCGTCTCGTCCGGGCGGCGCGCGCTGGCCGGGCAGCTCTCGCTGGACGTCCAGCATTCGCTGCGCGTCCAATTGCTCACTGCGCTACAGCGTTTGGACGGTCCGGGCCAGGACGGGATCCGCACCGGACAGGTCGTCTCGCGCTCGATCACCGATCTGCAGCTCGTACAGGGCCTGCTGGCCATGGTGCCGCTGTCGACCAACGCGCTGCTGCAATTCGTGCTCGCCGCGGCGGTGATGTTCTGGCTGTCACCGCCGTTGGCGCTGGCCGCGCTGCTGGTGGTGCCCGCGATGGCGGTGGTGGTGTACCGGATCCGGCCCCGGCTCTACGCGGCGACCTGGTCGGCCCAGCAGCGCGCGGCCGACCTGGCCCAGCACGTCGAGGAGACGGTCACCGGCGTCCGGGTGGTGAAGGGTTTCGGACAGGAGGCCAGGATGGTCGACATCCTGGAGCGGCACGCGCGCACCCTGTATGCCGAACGACTGCGCGCCGCCCGCATCGATTCCCGATTCGCGCCGGCGATCGCGGCGATCCCGCAGGTCGGCCTGGTGCTGGTGATCGGGCTCGGTGGCTGGCTCGCGCTACACGGCCATATCGGGATCGGCACCTTCCTCGCCTTCGCCGCCTACGTCTCCACCATGACGTTCACCGCGCGCACCATGTCGGCGGTGGTCATCATCGCCCAGTTGACCAGGGCCGCGGCCGATCGCGTCTTCGAGATCATCGACACCGCACCCACCATCACCGATCCCCCTGCGCCGCAACCGATTCCGGAGGGTCCGCTCGGCATCGAATTCGCGGCGCTCACCTTCGGATTCGATCCGGACCGGCCGGTGCTGCGCGAATTCGACCTCACCGTGCGCCCGGGCGAGACGGTGGCCGTCATCGGGCCCGCCGGATCCGGTAAGAGCACGCTCGCGCTGTTGCTGCCGCGCTTCTATGCGCCCGATTCCGGGCACATACGCCTGTTCAACGCAGCCGGGCGGAGCCCGTCCGAAGACCCGCGCACGGCCGGAGCGAATGCGAAGGTACGCCTTTTCGGCGGCGAAAAGTCCACTGCCGCAGTGGATATCGCCGACGTATCGGCCGCCGACCTGCGCGGGGCGGTCGGCGTCGTCTTCGACGATCCATTCCTGCTCTCCGACACCATCGCCGCCAATATCGCGCTCGGCAGGCCCGAGGCCACCGAGCCGGAGATCCGGCAGGCCGCCAAACTCGCCGCCGCCGACGATTTCATCGGCGAACTGCCCGACGGCTACGACACCGTGGTCGGCGAGCGCGGGCTCACCCTCTCCGGCGGTCAGCGGCAGCGGATCGCGCTGGCCAGGGCCCTGCTCGCCCGGCCGCGCGTCCTGGTGCTCGACGACGCCACCTCCGCGGTCGACGCGGTGACCGAGGCCGCCATCTTCGACACGTTGCCCGATAACGGCGGCCGCACCACGATCATCCTGGCGCACCGCGAATCCACACTGTCCCATGCCGATCGGGTGATCCGGCTGCCCGCGCCGTCCTTGCCCGCCGGATCCGTTGCGGTGCAAGAGATCTCCAACGGAATCGGCGGGCTCGGCACGGCCGGCGGCCTCGACGCGGCCGAATCACCGGAACTGCGCCGCGATCTGGCACGTCTGCCACCGGCGACCGAGGAACCCGGTATCGACGGCGCATCATTGCGCGAACCCGACCCCGGCTTCCGGTTCCCGCGCCTGCTGCGCCCGGTGTTGCTGGTCGTGGCCGCGGTGATCGGGCTGATGGCCCTGGACGCGGTGCTCGGCGTCACTTTCCCGGCGCTGGTGCGCTACGCCATCGATCACGGTGTGACCGGCCATGATTCGAGCGCGCTCGGGCTGGCCGCGGCCATCGGCGCCGGACTGGCCGTGCTCGGCGGTATCGCCGGTGCGGCCAATATCCTGCTCACCGCCCGCACCGGCGAGCGCGTGCTCTTCGGCCTGCGGGTGCGCAGTTACGCGCACCTGCAACGGCTCGGGCTGGACTACTACGAACGCGAACTGTCCGGCCGCATCATGACCAGGATGACCACCGACGTGGACGCGCTGTCCACATTCGTACAGAACGGCGTCGCGACCTCGCTCGTCTCGGTGATCACCCTGGTGGGCATCCTGATCGCGCTGCTGCTCGTCGATGTCGGGCTGGCCACCGTCGTGCTGCTCGCGCTGCCGCCGCTGGTGGTCGCGACGCTGATCTTCCGCCGGGTCTCCGCGCGCGCGTATTCGATCTCCCGCGAACGGGTTTCGACCGTCAACGCGGACTTCCAGGAGAATGTCGCGGGCCTGCGCGCCGTCCAGGCAAACCGCTACGAACCGGCCGCCGCGCGCCGCTTCACCGAATACTCGACCCGCTATCGCGACAGCAGGTTTCGCGCGCAGCTGGCCATCGCGCTGTACTTCGGATTCGTCGCGGCCTGGGGCGATCTGGCGCTCGCCGCGGTGGTGTGGTTCGGGGCGCGGGAGGTCGCGCACGGCACGACCAGTCCGGGCACGCTGGTCGCGTTCATGCTCTATCTCGAGCTGCTGTTCGCCCCGATCGTGCAGCTCTCGCAGACCTTCGACGGCTATCAGCAGGCCGCGGTCGGGCTGCGCCGGATCGGCGAATTGCTGCGCACCCCGTCCACCATCGCCGCCGACCCACCCGACGCGGTAGCCATCGACGGCCCGCTGCACGGCGCGGTCGACCTCGACGGCGTGCACTTCCACTACCCGGGCACCACGCTGCCCGCCCTCGACGGCATCGATCTGCATCTCGCGCCCGGTGAAACGCTCGCCCTGGTCGGCGCGACCGGCGCAGGCAAGTCCACCATCGTCAAGTTATTGGCACGTCTGTACGATCTGCCCGCCGATTCCCCGGCGCCGGTCCGGGTCGACGGCATCGACATCCGGCGCTACCGACTCGCCGACTACCGGTCGCGACTAGGCATCGTCCCCCAGGAAGCGCACCTGTTCACCGGCGACGTCGCGAGCAATATCGCCTTCGGCAGACCCGATGCCACCGAGGCCGAGATCACAGCCGCCGCGGCGGCCGTCGGCGCGGCGGACATGATCGCGGCGCTGCCCGGCGGGATGCGTCATCCGGTCGGCGAGCGCGGCCGCGGACTGTCCGCTGGTCAGCGCCAGCTCATCGCGCTGGCCCGCGCCGAATTGGTCGATCCCGATCTGCTGCTGCTCGACGAGGCCACCGCGACCCTCGACCCGGCTACCGAGGACGCGGTGCTGGTAGCGAGCCGGTCGCTGGCGCGCGGGCGCAGCACGGTCGTCGTCGCGCATCGCCTCGCGACGGCGGCGCGGGCCGATCGGATCGCGGTGGTCGATCACGGCCGGATCTCGGAAACCGGCACACATATCGAACTGCTGGCCGCCCGTGGGCCGTATGCCCGACTGTGGGCGGCGGCACAGCATACCGAAGGAATATTCTCGGTAACGGACGAGTCGTCATCGATGGAGTCGGGTCTGTCCGGTGGTCCGTAGATCCGCCGATTTGCTGCTGGGCCTATCCTCAGATAGGGCGCATCGGCGCGCATCCGCTGATCCCCGTGCCGGGCACGTCACAAACGTCGCAGCGCGAAGAACGAAATGAGGCGAACACCTGCTGTGAGCAGCTCAACTTCCCAGTTCGGACAGAACCAGTGGCTAGTCGACGAGATGTATCAGAAGTTCAAACAGGATCCATCTTCGGTCGACGAAAGCTGGCACGAGTTTCTGGCCGACTACACCCCTGAAGCGACGAGTGATTCTGGTAACAGCCAGACCGCTCCCGCCGCACCCGCGCAGGTGGCCACCCCGGCACCGGCTCCCGCGCCCGCGGCCCCCGCTCCGGCAGCTGCCCCCTCGGCAGTAGCCGCCCCGGCTCCCGCGCCCGCCCCGGCACCGACTGCGACACCCACCGCGCGTACCCCGCAGACCACGCCCGCGCCGACCTCGAACGCGGCGCCGACCTCCGGCGCGCCCAAGACCGAGGCCGCCGACGAGGCGAAGGTGCTGCGCGGCCAGGCCGCCGCGGTGGTCAAGAACATGTCCGCCTCGCTCGCCATCCCGACCGCCACCTCCGTGCGCGCCATCCCGGCGAAGCTGATGATCGACAACCGCCTGGTCATCAACAATCACCTGGCCCGCACCCGCGGCGGCAAGATCTCCTTCACCCACCTGCTCGGCTACGCGATCGTGCAGGCGGTCAAGAAGTTCCCGAATATGAACCGGCACTTCCAGGAGATCGACGGCAAGCCGAACGCGATCACCCCGGCGCACACGAACCTGGGTCTCGCGATCGATCTGCAGGCCAAGGACGGCAGCCGGTCGCTGGCCGTCGCGGCCATCAAGGGTTGCGAGACAATGACCTTCGGGCAGTTCCACACCGCCTACGAGGACGTCGTCCGCCGCGCCCGCGACGGCAAGCTCACCATCGAGGACTTCTCCGGCGTCACCATCTCGCTCACCAACCCGGGCACCATCGGCACCGTGCACTCGGTGCCGCGGCTGATGTCGGGCCAGGGTTGCATCGTCGGCGCGGGCGCGATGGAGTACCCGGCCGAATTCCAGGGCATGAGCGACGAGCGCATCGCCGAAATCGGTGTCGGCAAGCTGATGACGCTCACCTCCACCTACGACCACCGCATCATCCAGGGTGCGGAGTCCGGTGATTTCCTGCGCACCATCCACCAGCTGCTCATCGCCGACGAGTTCTACGACGAGATCTTCCACGGCCTCGGCGTGCCCTACGAACCGGTCCGCTGGCGCAAGGACATTCGCGAGCGCGGCGTCGACAAGAGCTCGCGGGTGCTCGAACTCATCGCGTCCTACCGCAACCGCGGCCACCTGATGGCCGACACCGATCCGCTGCGGTTGGTGAAGGACAAGTTCCGCAGCCACCCGGATCTGGACGTCACCCAGCACGGCCTGACCCTGTGGGATCTGGACCGCGAATTCAACGTCGCGGGCTTCCACGGCCAGGAGCGGATGAAGCTGCGCGATGTGCTGTCCATCCTGCGCGACGCGTACTGCCGCCACGTCGGTGTCGAGTACACGCACATCCTCGATCCCGAGCAGCTGCAGTGGATTCAGGAGCGGGTGGAGCAGAAGCACGCCAAACCGACTGTCGCGCAACAGAAATACATTCTGAACCGGCTGAACGCGGCGGAGGCCTTCGAAACCTTCCTGCAGACCAAGTACGTCGGGCAGAAGCGCTTCTCGCTGGAGGGCGCCGAGGCCGTCATCCCGATGATGGACGCGGTCATCGACCAGTCGGCCGAGCACCGGCTCGACGAGGTCATCATCGGCATGCCGCACCGCGGCCGCCTGAACGTGCTGGCCAATATCGTCGGCAAGCCCTACTCGAAGATCTTCACCGAGTTCGAGGGCAATATGAACCCGGCGGCCACCCACGGCTCCGGCGACGTGAAGTACCACCTCGGCGCGCACGGCACCTACCTGCAGATGTTCGGCGACAACGAGATCGAGGTCTCGCTCACCGCGAACCCGTCGCACCTCGAGGCGGTCGACCCGGTGCTCGAGGGTCTCGTCCGCGCCAAGCAGGATCTGCTCGACAAGGGTGACGGCCCCGAGGGCTTCTCGGTCATGCCGCTGATGCTGCACGGCGATGCCGCGTTCGCGGGTCAGGGCGTTGTCGCCGAGACGCTGAACATGTCGGGTCTGCGCGGCTACCGGGTCGGCGGCACCATCCACATCGTGGTGAACAACCAGATCGGCTTCACCACCTCGCCGGAGAACAGCCGCTCCACCGAATACTCGACGGATATCGCCAAGTTCATCGGCGCGCCGATCTTCCACGTCAACGGCGACGACCCGGAGGCGTGCGACTGGGTCGCCCGCATCGCGGTCGACTTCCGGCAGAAGTTCCGCAAGGACGTCGTCATCGACATGATCTGCTACCGCCGCCGCGGTCACAACGAGGGCGACGACCCGTCGATGACCCAGCCGTACATGTACGACGTCATCGACACCAAGCGCTCGGTCCGCAAGGCGTACACCGAGAGCCTGATCGGTCGTGGTGACATCTCGCTCAAGGAGGCCGAGGACGCGCTGCGCGACTACCAGGGCCAGCTGGAGCGGGTGTTCAACGAGGTTCGCGAGCTGGAGAAGTACCCGCCGGAGCCGAGCGAATCGGTCGAGGACGACCAGCAGGTCCCGGCGACCGTCGTCACCGCCGTCGACAAGGCGGTGCTGCAGCGCATCGGCGACGCCTTCCTCAATGTGCCGGACGGCTTCAACGTGCATCCGCGCGTCAAGCCAGTGCTGGAGAAGCGGCGCGAGATGGCGTACGAGGGCAAGGTCGACTGGGCCTTCGCCGAACTGCTCGCCTTCGGCACCCTGATCGACGAGGGTCGCGCGGTGCGCCTGACCGGTCAGGACTCGCGGCGCGGCACGTTCACCCAGCGGCACGCGGTGATCATCGACCGCAAGACCGCCGAGGAATACACCCCGCTGCACAACATCGGCAGCGCGAACCCGGGTTGGTTCGCGGTGCACGATTCGGCGCTGAGCGAATACGCCGCCGTCGGTTTCGAATACGGCTACTCACTCGGCAACCCGGACGCACTCGTGTTGTGGGAGGCGCAGTTCGGTGACTTCGTCAACGGCGCGCAGTCCATCATCGACGAGTTCATCTCCTCCGGTGAGGCCAAGTGGGGTCAGCTCTCCGAGGTCGTGCTGCTGCTGCCGCACGGTCACGAGGGTCAGGGCCCGGACCACACCTCCGGCCGCATCGAGCGATTCCTGCAGCTGTGTGCCGAGGGTTCGATGACGGTCGCGGTGCCGTCCACTCCGGCGAACTACTTCCACCTGCTGCGCAGGCATGCGCTGGACGGTATCCGCCGTCCGCTCATCGTCTTCACCCCGAAGTCGATGCTGCGCAACAAGGCCGTCGTCTCGGATCTGAAGGATTTCACCGAGTCGAAGTTCCGTTCGGTGTTCGACGAGCCCGCCTACGAACAGGGCATCGGCGACCGCAACAAGGTCAAGCGCATCCTGCTCACCAGCGGCAAGCTGTACTACGAGCTGGCCGCCGAGAAGGCGAAGCAGAAGCGTGAGGATGTCGCGATCGTGCGCATCGAGCAGCTGTACCCGCTGCCGAAGTTCCGGTTGAACGAGGCGCTGGCCGGCTACCCGAACGCCACCGATATCGCCTGGGTCCAGGAGGAACCGGCCAACCAGGGCGCCTGGCCCTTCTTCGGCCTCAACCTCCCGGAAATCCTCCCGGACCGCTTCACCAAACTGCGCCGCATCTCCCGCCGCGCCATGTCGGCCCCCTCCTCGGGCTCCGGCAAGGTGCACGCGGTGGAGCAGCAGGAAATCATCGACGAGGCCTTCGAACCGACCGCCTAGTCGCACAACCCCTGACGCCGGGCCGAATCCGTTCTGCTGGAACGCGATTCGACCCGGCGTTTTCGTTTGTGTGCGCCGCTATCCGAAGCGCCAGTGGGTGGCGCCGTGGGGTTCGGTGAGGGCGAGGGCGGCGGCGGTTTGTGGGGTGAAGCGGTAGAGGTGCCAGGGGGCGGGGCCTGCGCTTGGGGCGCTGTAGGGGGCGGTGATGGCGTCGCCGGCGCGTTCGGCGGGCCAGCCGAGGCGGCGGTAGGTCGCGGTGACCTGGTCGAGTTCGTCGGGGTCGACGGTGCGATGCGCTTCGCCCTCGAGGACGAGGTCTACGTCCGGGAAGCGGAATGACAAGGTGCACTGCGGGTTCGCGGCCAGATCACGCGACTTGCGAGTGCCGGGACCACTGGTGAAATACAGGTGCGCACCATGCAGGGCGACCCCGATACCCGCCGAATGCGGCCGCCCGCCCGCACCGACCGTGCCGAGGAATTGCGGCGTCTCGGGCAGGCCGACACCCGCCTCGATGGCCTTCACTACGCGGCTCCACGGAAGCTCCGCATCACCGTAGATATTGAGATCGCGGGCCGAGATCGGTTCGGGCAACATCATTTCCTCCTCCGAGAGTTCCTGTACCAGTGCAGACGCCGCGCACCGAGCGAATTCATCGTGGCCGACTACGTGTTCCCGCACCCTGTCTTCGAACCGTGCACACGACGTACGGGGTGTTTGGCTTGGAGACGAGGGGATGGGAGCACGAGGAGCGGGGAGCTGGACGGCTGTTCAGTAGTTGTGCACAGGGGCCGAGTTATGCACATTTGGCGATGGTGGGGTGGATTGAGGGGCGGTGACCAGTGACGATCTGGAGGTGGACATTCCGATACCAGTTTCTCGGCGGGCTGCGCTCGCGAGCGGATTCACTGATTACGAGCTGCGCGGAAGGAGCTGGCAGCGGGTGCGGCGCGGTCATTACATCGATGCGGCGCGTGCACAAGGGTTGGATCGCATTCAGCGACATCTGGTTGCTGTCCATGCCGCGATGGCAGAAGCGAGTTCGGATGCGTTCGCCTCCCATATCTCGGCTGCCGTGGCACACGAACTCACGGTTTGGTCGATATCGATGAGCCGCGTTCACGTCACCCGGAATCGTGACTCCGGCGGGCGGGTCCGGCGTCAGATGGTGGTGCACACCGGGCGGATCGCACCGGACGAGTACGTGGAGATCGGTGGCATCCGAGCGACCTCGGTCGCCCGTACCGTGATCGACATCGCCCGCACTGAACCGTTCGAACAGGCTGTCGTGGTGGGTGATTCAGCGCTACAAGCGGGTAAGACCACTCGGGACGAGCTGATGGTTCAGCTCGAACGAGCCAGCCATCGAGTCGGTGCGCCGGCGGCCAGGCGGGTGCTGAGCTTTCTCGACGGTCGCGCGGAAAGTGTCGGGGAGTCGAGAAGCCGTGTCGCTCTGCGCTATTCCGGCTTACCGATGCCCGAATCTCAGGCGTGGATCATCAATCCGGACGAAGGCCCCATCGCGCGGGTCGATTTTCTCTGGCCCGACCTCGGGATCGTCGGTGAATTCGATGGAATGGTCAAGTACCACAAGGAGTTACGCGGAGACATAACCGCCGAGCAGGTGGTGGTCGACGAGAAACGTCGCGAAGACGCGCTCCGCGCGCTCGGTTGGTTCGTGGTGCGTTGGACCTGGTCCGATCTCGCTCAGCCGGAACCGCTTCTCGCCCGAATCCGAGCTGCGGCCGAAATCTCCCGCACCACATTGCGACTGGGCGCATGGCAGCCGACACTATGCTGCTGATACGACGCCGCACCCCGTCCCCTGTCCACGCACCCCGTGTACGGGGTGTGGGGTTGACACGAGAGGTGCGACGCCGAACCTCACCCCCGCAATGCGGCAGCCAGCTCCGGATTCAACGAAAGAGCAAGGGCCAGTAGGGATTCGACCAGCAGGTCGATCAGCGAGGCGCGGGGAATCGGCTCACTGCGGAGCCAGGTGAGCGTGGTTTCCTCGACGAAGGCGATCCAGCCGCGCATGGCCAGCTTCAGGCGGGGCTGGTCGGCGGAGGCGGATACGGGCGCCTCGGTGAGGATGATGCCGATGATGGTGTCGCGGGTCTGATCCACCAAGCCGAGCAGTTCGGGACTGGTGCTGGCCGGTCCGCGCAGCAGCGCCGTGTACGGGGCGCGGTTCTCGCCGACGTAGTCGACGTAGCGGGCGATGGAGTCGCGCAGCATCTCCGGTATCGGCAGGCTCCGGTCCGGCGCGATCCGTTCCAGCAGCTGCCCGTTGGCGTGCTGGACGATGGCGAGCTGGAAATCCTGTTTGGTCGGGAAGTAGTGGAACAGCAGCCCGCGGGAGATACCTGCCTGTTCGGCGATTTCGCTGATAGAGATGTCTTCCAGCGCGCGATCGCCGAGCATTTCGACGCCGAGGGTGATCAGCTGCAGCCGGCGTTCTTCCGGGCTCAACCGAACCCGTCTGCCGTTTTCTCCAGCACCACGCCCACTCATGCCGACAAGCTTACTGAACACGAGTCAATACTGTTGACCACTGCTCAATAAGCCCGTACCCTCGGGTACATGAGTCGCAAGGTTACAGACAATGCTGTCGGCAACCGCCCGACCCGTCATGCCAAGACGATCATCATCGGCAGCGGTTTCGCGGGTTTGGGTCTGGCCATCCGACTGGCTCAGCAGGGCCGCACCGACTTCCTGGTGCTGGAGCGCGGCAGCGAGGTCGGCGGCACGTGGCGCGACAATACCTACCCGGGTGCGGCGTGCGATGTGCCCTCACATCTGTACTCGTACTCGTTCGCGTTGAACCCGAACTGGTCACGCTCGTTCTCCAAGCAGGGCGAGATCCAGGAGTACATCCGCGGTGTCGCCAAGCGCCACCGGGTGCTGGACAAGCACATCTTCGACTGCGACGTCACCGCGGCGCGCTGGAACGATGCCGCCGCGCACTGGGAGATCGAATCCAGCCAGGGCAGCTTCACCGCCGAAACAGTTATCTCCGCGGTCGGCGCGCTGTGCGAGCCCGCGCTCCCGGATATCAAGGGCATCAACGCCTTCGAGGGCCAGATCTGCCACTCGGCGCGCTGGAATCACGACGCCGACCTGACCGGCAAGCGGGTCGCCATCATCGGCACCGGCGCGTCGGCCATTCAGATCGTCCCGTCCATCGCGCCGAAGGTCGCCCACCTGGACGTCTACCAGCGGACGGCGCCATGGCTGCTGCCGCGCATGGACCGCCCGTACCTGCTGCCCGAGCGGCTCGCGTTCAAGTATCTGCCCGGCGTGCAACGACTTTCGCGCGCGGCGATCTACGCGATAAGGGAAACCCAGGTGGTGGGCCTCGCGAAATTCCCGCCGCTGATGCAGGCCTTCGAACTGGTCGCCAAGGCGAAATTGCGCGCCGAGATCCACGATCCGGAATTGCGCGCGAAGGTCACCCCGAACTTCCGCATCGGCTGCAAGCGGATGCTGATCTCCAACGACTACTACCCGGCGCTGAGCCGCGACAATGTCGACGTGGTCACCGACGGCATCCGCGAGATCCGCGCCCACTCGGTGGTCACCAAGGACGGCACCGAACGCGATATCGACGCGCTGATCGTGGCCACCGGCTTCCATGTCACCGATTCGCCGACGTACAACACCATCTCCGGGCGCGACGGCCGCACCCTGGCCGAGGTTTTCGACGAAATCGGCCAGCAGGGTTACAAGGGTTCGGCGATCAACAACTTCCCGAATATGTTCTTCCTGCTCGGCCCGAATGTGGGCCTCGGCCACACCTCGATGATCTACATGATCGAGTCGCAGATCAACTACATCGCCGACGCGCTGGCCACCGTCGACCGGATGGGCCTGTGCACGGTGGAGGTACGCCGCGAGGTGCAGGACACCTACAACCGGGACCTGCGGCGCAAAATGGCCAACAGCGTCTGGATGAACGGCGGCTGCTCCAGCTGGTACCTCGACAAGCACGGCAACAACACGACGCTCTGGCCGGATTTCACCTTCGAATTCCGTAGGCTGACCAAGAAATTCGACGTGACCGCCTATGACACGACCACCGTCGCGTCTCGACCCGATTTGAAAGTGGTGGCAGCACAGTGAGCAAGGACGCTTACTTCAGGGGCAAAGTCTGTGTGATCACCGGTGCCGGGTCCGGCATCGGTCGCGCGCTGGCCGAGAATCTTGCCCGCCGCGGCGCCAAACTGGCGCTCTCGGATATCGATACGGAGGGCCTCGCCGAAACCGTGCGGCGCTGCGAAAAGTTCGGCGCCGAGGTGAAATCCGATCGGCTCAATGTTGCTGAACGTGAGGCCGTGCTGCTCTACGCGGACGAGGTCAAAAAGCATTTCGGCGTTGTGCACCAGATCTACAACAACGCCGGTATCGCCCACTACGGCGACGTGATGAAGTCCTCGTTCAAGGACGTCGAGCGGATCATGGACGTCGACTTCTGGGGAGTCGTCAACGGCACCAAGGCTTTTCTGCCGTACCTGGTGGAATCCGGCGCCGGGCATGTGGTGAACGTGTCCAGCTTGTTCGGGATCATCGCCATTCCGGGTCAGTCCGCGTACAACGCGGCGAAGTTCGCGGTGCGCGGCTTCACCGAGGCGCTGCGCCAGGAGATGCTGGTCGAGAAGGCGCCGGTGAAGGTCACCTGTGTGCATCCGGGCGGTATCAAGACCGCGGTCGCGCGCAACTCCACGGTGGTCGAGGGCGTCGATCAGCGAAGCGCGGCAGCGCTTTTCGACAAGTATCTGGCGATCCACACCCCCGAGATGGCGGCCGAGACCATCACCGAGGGCGTCCGCAAGGGGCACGGCCGGGTGCTGATCGGCTGGGAGGCCCGGCTGCTCGACGCGCTCGTGCGCACCACCGGGGCCGGGTATCACCGGCTCGTCGCCTTCACCACCCGGGGTTTCTTACCTCGGTAATCGATCGAAAGAAAACCCATGCGCGACATCGCCCTTCCTTTGCCGGTCGCCAAGGCGGTGCTGCGTCCGATCTACGGGGTGACGCTGAACAAGCGGCTCCCGTGGCGGACGCAGCGCCTGCTGCTCGAATTGAGTTCGCGCGCACAGCCCGTGCCGAGCGGGACCGTCGTGCACAAGCTCCGGCTCGGCGGCAGACCCGCCGAACGGCTCACCGCGGGGTCCGGCATCCCGGACGCCGCGATCCTCTACCTGCACGGCGGCGGATATGCGGTGGGTTCACCACTGACGCACCGCTCGATGACCGCCCGGTTGGCGCGCGAAACCGATTGCGCCGTATACGCTCTCGACTATCGACTGGCCCCGGAGCATCCGTTCCCGGCCGCGCTGGACGATGCCGAGGCGGCCTTCGCCGAACTCGTCGCCATCGGCTATCCACCGGAACGCATTGCCATCGCCGGTGATTCGGCGGGCGGCGGGTTGTCGCTGGCCACCGCGCAGCGCCTGATCGCCGAGCACGATCAAACGCCGGCCGCGCTCGGCTTGATCGCGCCGTGGACCGACCCGAACGAAATCCCGTCGGGTGAGCGCGATCTGGTGATCAACAAGGGCTGGTCACGGGCCTGCGCCGCCGCCTACCTCGGCGAAAATCCCAGCACCGCAGCGGGTTACGCGCCGCTGCACGGCAGGCTGGCCGGACTCCCACCGACGTATGTGCAGGTGGACGTCAGCGAGCTGCTGCACGGCCAGTGCGTCACCTTCGTCGCGGCGCTGCGGGCGGCCGGAGTTCCCGTGACCTTCACCGAGAGCCGCGGCCTGTGGCATGTCGCGCAGATCCAGGCGGCGCTGGTGACCGGGGCCGCGGCGGCGCTGAGCGAGCTCGCCGAATTCCTCCGGGACGCCGTCCACCCCGTGAACAGGAGGTCCGACCAGGCGGCCCGGTGATAGGTGTCGTAGATTACTGATGGGTAAACCATACGTGGAAGGGCACCGCACCGATGCGAGAGTTCGAAGTTCCGGCTTCTTACACCATCCCCGAAGACGCCAACATGTCCGACGGTGCCTTCCGGCACGCCGAGCAGACCCCGGGGCTGGTCGTGTTCAACAAGCCCGACGGCAAGGGCGGCTGGACCGATATCACCGCCAAGGAGTTCGCGGCAACGGTCACCGGTGTGGCCAAGGGTTTCATCGCGGCCGGGATCGAGCTCGGTGACCGGGTCGCCATCCTGGCGCCCACCCAGTACGAGTGGGTCGTGCTGGACTTCGCCATCTGGGCCGCGGGCGGCTGCACCGTCGCGATCTACGACAGCTCATCGGCCGAGCAGGCCAAGTGGATCCTGCAGGACTCCGCGACCAAACTGCTGATCGTCGAGAACGCCAAGCACCGCGCCACCATCTCCGAGATCGAGGGCGACCTGCCCGCGCTGCGCGAGACGCTCCTGCTGGAGAAGGGCGCCATCGCGGACCTGACCGCCCGCGGCGCCGACCTCGACGACCAGGTCGTGCACGACCGCCGCGCCCAGGTGAAGGCGGCATCGCCCGCCACCCTCATCTACACCTCGGGCACCACCGGCCGTCCGAAGGGCGTGATGCTCTCGCACGCCAACATGTACGCGGAATCGGCCGCGGACCGCTCGGCCATGTCGGAATTCCTGCGGCCCGGCAACAAGTCGCTGCTGTTCCTGCCGCTGGCGCACGTCTTCGCCCGCGCCGTCGCGCTCGCCGCCTTCGACGCCGGTGTCACCGTCGCGCACAGCGCCGACTGGTCGACGCTGGTCGAGCAGTTCGGCGCGTACAAGCCGGACTTCATCCTCTCGGTGCCCCGGGTATTCGAGAAGGTCTTCAACGCCGCGAAGCAGAAGGCGCACGACGGCGGCAAGGGCAAGATCTTCGACGCGGCGGCCGACACCGCCGTCGCCTACAGCGAGGCGCTGCAGTCCGGCGGTCCCGGCCTGGTGCTCAAGCTCAAGCACGCGCTGTTCGACCGGTTGGTCTTCGGCAAGCTGCGTGAGGCGCTGGGCGGGCGCTGCCTGTCCGCGGTGTCCGGCGGTGGGCCGCTCGGCGCGCGGCTGGGTCACTTCTTCCGCGGCGCGGGCGTCACCATCTACGAGGGCTACGGCCTGACCGAGAGCACCGCCGCGTTCTCGGTGAACACCCCCAAGCACATTCGGGTCGGCACCGTCGGCCGCCCGCTGCCCGGTCACGCCGCCGCGGTCGCCGAGGACGGCGAGCTGCTGCTGCGCGGCCCGGTGGTGTTCAACGGCTACTGGGGCAATGCGGAGGCCACCGAGGACGCGTTCGTCGACGGCTGGTTCAAGACCGGCGATTTGGGCGCCATCGATGACGAGGGCTTCATCACCATCACCGGCCGCAAAAAGGAGATCATCGTCACCGCGGGCGGTAAGAACGTCTCCCCCGGCATGCTGGAGGACGATCTGCGCACCGCCCCGCTGATCAGCCAGGTCATGGTGGTCGGCGACGGGGAGCCGTTCATCGCCGCGCTCATCACCCTCGACCCGGAGGCGCTGCCCGGCTGGAAGGAACGCAACAACGTCGCGGCCGATACCCCCATCGAGCAGGTGATCGAGAACCCGGCGCTGGTCGCGGAGATCAATGCCGCGGTCGCCGAGGCGAACAAGAAGGTTTCGCATGCCGAGGCGATCAAGAAGATCCGCATCCTGCCGGTCGATTGGACGCAGGAGACCGGTGAGCTGACGCCGAAGATGTCGCTCAAGCGCGCGGTGGTCATGAAGAAGTACGCCGACGAGGTCGCCAAGATCTACAGCTGAGTTCGCTTGCGGCACAACGGCCCGTCCCCGATCGGGGGCGGGCCGTTGACGTCGCTACGGCAGCACCGGCCACTTGGCCGAGCCGAGTTCGCGGGAGATGGTCCGCGCGGTGGCGCGCACCGCGTCGACGATATCGGGGGCGGCGGGCCAGTCGGCTGTCGGCAGCACAACGCCGACCGCGCCGACGGCCGTGCCGGTGCGATCGAATATCGCTCCCGCGATGGAGGATTCGCCGAGGACCGCTTCGTCCCGCTCGTAGGCGAGGCCGGATTCCCGTACCGCGGTGAGACATTCGGCGAGCACCTCGGACGCGATGATCGTCTCCCCCGTCATGCTGCGCAGCGGGCCCGGGGCGGCAGGCGGGTGAAAGGCCAGCACCGCTTTGCCCAAAGCGCTTGCGTGCGCGGGTATTTCGATGCCGAGCTCGGGCATCTGGCGGCTGCCGTCCTGGCGCGGCTCGTGGTGGATGATCACCACGTCGTCACCGAACAGCACGCCGACCCGCACGGCGAGACCGGTGCGGCGCGCCAATTCGTGTGCCCAGGTGAGTGATCGGGCACGCAGGTCGAGCGTGTCCAGGTAGACATTGCCGAGCCGCAGCACCGCAGGCCCGAGCTGATAGCGCCCGCCGCCGCGTTCCTGGACCACCACACCGTGCGCGGCCAACGTCCGGACGATGCCGTGCACCGTCGTCGCGGGCAGCCCGAGTTCGGCGGCCAATTCCGACAGCGTCATGCGCCGCGCGCCCTGCAGCGCGAACAGGATCCGCACCGCCCGATCCACCGACTGGATCACGCGGCCTCCTTCCCGAGGACTTGTGACCTAAGCAACACCAACGTATTCTACGAATGAGATTCGACATTATCGAATGACATTCGAAAACATCTTGGGCCGAGCGAGGACACCGACGATGAAGAAACTGATCAACGATCCCGCCGAGGTGGTGGACGACGCGCTCGCCGGGATGGCGGCCGCCCATCCGGAGCTGCGGATCGACGAGAAGAACCGGCTCGTCCTGCGCGCCGAACCGCCGAAACCGGGCAAGGTCGGACTGGTGTCCGGCGGCGGCTCCGGACACGAACCGCTGCACGGCGGCTTCGTCGGGCCCGGCATGCTCGACGCCGCCTGCGCCGGTGAGGTTTTCACCTCGCCGGTGCCGGACCAGATCGTCGCCGCCACCACCGCCGTCGACGCGGGCGCGGGGGTGCTGCACATCGTGAAGAACTACACCGGCGACGTGATGAACTTCGATATGGCCGCCGAGCTCGCCGCCGCCGAAACCGGCGGCGAGGTGGTCGCCGTCGTGGTGAACGACGATGTCGCCGTACAGGACAGCCTCTACACCGCCGGGCGGCGCGGCGTCGGCGGCACCGTGCTGGTGGAGAAGATCGCGGGCGCCGCGGCCGAACAGGGGCGTTCGCTCGCCGAGGTCGCCGCGGTGGCGCGCACCGTCAACGAGAACTCGCGCAGCATGGGTATGGCGCTCACCTCGTGCACCGTCCCGGCCGCCGGTAAACCCACCTTCCAACTCGGCGACGGCGAAATGGAGATCGGCGTCGGCATACACGGCGAGCCGGGGCGCGAGCGGGTGCCGCTCGCGCCCGCCCGCGCGGTCGCGGAAATGCTGGTCGCGCCGATTCTGTCGGATCTGCCGTTCCGCCAGGGGGATTCAGTGATCTGCTTCGTGAACGGGATGGGCGGCACCCCCCTGATCGAGCTGTACGTGATGTACAACGAGGTCGCCCGTCTGCTGCGCGGGCACGGCATCGAGGTGGCGCGCTCGCTCGTCGGCCCGTACATCACCTCGCTGGAGATGGCGGGCTGTTCGGTGACGCTTACCAAGATCGACGACGAACTGCTGCGGCTCTGGGACGCGCCGGTCCGCACGCCCGCGCTGCGCTGGGGGGTGTGACCATGACCGTTATCGATCCTGTCGCCTGGGTTCGCGAATTCGCCGCGCTGATCGACGAAAATGCCGACACGCTAACCGAATTGGATGCCGCCATCGGCGACGCCGACCACGGGAGCAATATGCGGCGCGGCACCGCGGCGGTGGTGGCGGCCTTCGCCGAGGCCGAACCCGATTCCGCGGCAGCGGCACTCAAGCAGACCAGCATGGTGCTGATCCGCAGTGTCGGCGGGGCGAGCGGACCGCTCTACGGCACCTTCTTCCTCCGGTTCGCCGCCGCGGTCGGCCAGGACGGCGTCGACGCGTCGACCTTCGCGAAGGCGTTCCGGGCCGGACTCGACGGCGTCGTCGCCCGCGGCAAGGCCGAGGCGGGCGACAAGACGATGTTCGACGCGCTCGCCCCCGCCGCCGATGCGTTCGACGAAAAGCTCGCCGCGGGAGGCGAATTCGCCGACGCACTGGATGCGGCGCTGGCCGCGGCCGAGGCCGGCCGGGATGCGACCATCCCGCTGCAGGCCCGCAAGGGACGCGCCTCCTATTTGGGTGAACGCAGTGTCGGCCACCAGGATCCCGGCGCGACCAGCGCGGCCCTTCTGGTGCGCGCCGCACGGCGGGCGCTGCGATGATCGGCATCGTCGTCGTCTCGCACAGCCGTCCGCTGGCGCGCGCCGCCGTCGCGCTGGCCACCGAAATGCAGGGTGAACGGCCGGTGCGGGTGGAAATCGCGGCCGGACTCGACGAAGAGACCCTCGGCACCGACGCCGTCGCGGTCGCGGAGGCGATCGCCGCCGCCGACTCCGGCGACGGCGTACTACTGCTGATGGATCTGGGCAGCGCGGTACTGTCCGCCGAACTCGCCATCGATCTGCTGGAATCACCGCACGAGGTGAAGCTTTGCGCGGCACCGATTGTCGAGGGGCTGGTGGCGGCCGTGGTCACCGCGGGCAGCGGGGCCTCGCTCGACGAGGTCGCGGCCGAGGCGGAGAATGCGTTGCTGGGCAAGCGGTCTCAGCTCGGCATGGACGGGCAGGCACAACCGGCTACAGACGCCACGCCCGAACACGACACACACCCTCGGCCCAGTGAAAAGGCGAGCGGCCAGCCGCAGCCAGCCGCAGACGCCACGCCCGAACACGACACACACCCTCGGCCCAGTGAAAAGGCGAGCGGCCAGCCGCGGCCGGCCGCAGACATCACGCCGGGACAGGACACACACCTCCGGCCCGGTGACGAGCCGGGCGAGCACCATCCGATCGTCACGAATTCTGGTGCACAGCACGATAATTCGATCCAGCGAACCACCATCGTCGTGCGCAACGAGCACGGGCTGCACGCACGTCCCGCAGCACGACTGGTAGCCGCGTTGCGCGGCATCGACACAGACGTCCGGTTGCGCAACCTGACCACCGGCGCTGGACCGGTCTCCGGCCGCAGCCTCACCAGAATCGCCGCACTCGGCGTGCTCACCGGACACCAAATCGAGGTCAGCGCAACCGGTACCGACGCGGCAACCGCGATCGACCGGATACGCGCACTCGCCGACCGCTGGTTCGACGAAGAACCCACCGAGGCCGAGCGCAACGCCTCGCACACCAGGTCAACCGAGTCAGCCCGTCCCGCAACAGAATCGCCCGACGCCGCATCCGGGTCACTCCACGCAGCCGACTCCGCCGCCGGTCCATCCGATGCCGCACCAACGGATTACGAGCCGGGCCAGTCCGCCGCCCCCGTTGGCACGTCCAGTGCCTTCAACAACGCATCGGAATCGATCCGAACCACTCCCGAACCCACCGACCAGAGCGGTTCGCCCACCAAACGGTCCGATGCGACACCAAACGGTCGCGAGCCGAGACTGTCCACCGCATCCGTGAGCGCGCCCGCATCCAGCGACGCATCGGAATCGATCCGAACCACCCCTGAATCCGCCGACCACCCCGGCTCGTCTGCCGAACAACCCGGTGCCACACCAACCGATAGCGAGTCGGCACGGTCCGCCGCATCCCGAGGCGCACCTCGCTCGACCAGTCCCGCAACAGGATCGAACCGGGTTGCTCCTGAAGTCCTGGCGGGCACACAGGGCGGAATCGAATCCGTCGGCGGCGCAATCGAATCGACGGATGCGGGCGGTTCGCGGCCGCCCGGCACCGAGCCCGAAGGTCGGAGAACCGGACCGTACCCGGCCTCGGCTGGAATCGGCATCGGACCCGTATGGCACTTGGCTACAACGGAATTCACGCTGCCCGAGCATCCGGCTGGCGCGCCGGTGGATGAGCAACGGGCGCTCGATGACGCCATCGGCCGGGTGCGCGAGCAGCTTACGGCGGATATCGCGCGCAGCGACGGGGGACGCTCCCCCGAGGCCGATATTTTCGAAGCCCATCTGATTCTGCTCGACGACGAGGACCTCACCGATGAGGTGCGGCGGCGGATCGCCGACGGCGCACCGGCGGCCACCGCGTTTGCTGCGGTATTCGATGGCGCCGCAGCGGAATTGGCGCGGCTGCCGGATGAGTATCAGCGGGCGCGGGCCGCGGATGTGCGTGCGGTGCGGGATCAGGTGCTGGTGGTGCTGCTCGGATACTCGAGCGAGTTCGTCACCCGCCCAGGCATTCTCGTCGCCGCCGACCTGACACCAGGGCAGCTGGCCGCATTGGACCGGTCACTGCTGGACGGAATCGTGCTGGCCCAGGGCAGCCCGACCGCGCACAGCGCGATCCTGGCCCGTTCGAAGGGCATTCCGGCCGTGGTCGGCGCGGGTGCGGAAGTGTTGCGAATTCCGGAGGACACCGTTGTCGCGCTCGACGGTGGGACGGGTCGACTGGTGGTCGCGCCCAAGCCGTCGGTACTCGCCGAATTCGAAACGCGCGCACGCGAACAGGACGAGCAGCGGCGCGCGGCCGAGGCGGCGGCGCAGGAGCGAGCCGTCACCGAGAACGGCACCGAGATTCATGTCGCCGCCAATGTCGGCAGCGTCGCCGATGCGGTCGACGCGGTGCGCGCGGGGGCCGATCTCGCGGGGCTGGTGCGCACCGAATTCCTGTTCCTCGGCCGCGAACACGCGCCGACGGTCGCCGAACAGACCGAGGTCTACCGGGAGTTGGCGAAGGTTTTCGACGGCCGCCGGATCATCCTGCGCACCCTCGACGTCGGCGGTGACAAACCGCTGCCCTACATCGACCAACGGCCGGAGGCCAACCCGTTCCTCGGGCTGCGCGGCATCCGGCTCGCGCTGGCGCACCCGGACCTGTTGCGCGACCAGTTGCGGGCCGTCGCCGCGGTGGCCGCCGACCATCCGGTGAGCGTCATGTTCCCGATGGTCACCGGGCTGGATGAACTTCAGGCGGCCCGCAAGATTCTGAACGAGGTTGCCCCGCAGGATCTTTCGCTGGAAATCGGAATAATGATCGAGGTGCCCGCTGCCGCGGTGAAGGCGGCGGTGCTCGCCGAATACGTCGATTTCTTCAGCATCGGCACCAATGATCTGACCCAGTACGCCATGGCCGTCGACCGCGGCAACGACACCATCGCGGCGCTGGCCGACCCGCTGGATCCCGGAGTACTCCGCCTGATCGATCTGGTATGCCGGGGCGCCGGGGACACCAGGGTCGCGGTGTGCGGTGAGATCGCCGCCGATCCGGCCGCGGTGCCGCTGCTGCTCGGTCTGGGCGTCACCGAACTCAGCGTCGCTCCGCCCGCCGTCGCCATGGTCAAGGCACAGGTACGCACGCTCGATACGACGAGGTGTAGGGCACTGGCGGTCGAGGCGCTCGGCTGCGAATCGGCAGCCCAGGTGCGCGGGCTGGTGCGTCGACAGGCGTAGGGGTTCGAAACACCCTGCGGCCGAATATGTTCCGGCGGCAATAACCGAAAACCGGTGTGCGCGCATCGCGGGCGGCGTTGAATGGACGGCATCGTCGAGAGCCAGGAGGCCGCCGAGATGACCGGTTCCGCACGCGAATTGCTCGATGAGATCCAGACCGAGCTCGCACCCCAGGACGAGGACAATCGACTCGTGCCGCTGATCGTCGCGGGCAAGGCCCCGCGCGCGGTGTTCGCGGCGATCGCCACCGAGGAACATCGGATCACCGGCAGCGACTGGCGCAGTTTCCACGCGCTGGCCGCACGCGCGGATGAGCCGAACGCACGCGCGTTCTTCGGCGCGCTGGCCCCCGGCGAGCAACAGGCGCTCGGCATGATCGATGAGCTGCTTGCGGCGGCCGGACCGGATCCGGGCCGGCAGCGCCCGCGCGCGGGCTGCCAGGCATATCCGGCGTTCATGGCGTGGCTGGCGCTCAATGCCGAATCGGCGGCGGCCGCGGCCGGAATCTTCGCCAACTTCAAGGCCTTCGGGCGCTATTGCAAGGATGTCGCGGCCGGGATGCGCGAGCACTACGGATTCGACGACAAGGCCTGTGGCTTCTTCGACTTCTTCGCCGCCGACGTGCCGGAGATCGAACAGCAGGCGCTCGCCGCGATCCAGGCCGGACTGGATTCCGGGCGGCTGATCCGCGCCGACGCGCACCTGTACGCCCGGCTGTTCCAGAGCTACGAACTGATGTTCTGGAATACCCTCGCCGACGAATTCGGCGGCTGAGGCGAGCCCGCCGGGCCGCGTCATCGAATGGTCACATTCATCGGCCCGGCGCGGCACTACGCTCGAATCCATGGCCGAACTGCGACTTCGGGTGCTCGCCGGGCTGGTATCGGCCGGACTCACCCTCGGCATCGCCGAACTGCTGTCGGCGCTGTTCGGTCCCGACAGCGAACCGCTGAATGTGCTCGGCCGCACGGTGGTGGACGGCACGCCGGTCGGCCTGCGCGAGTGGGCCATCTCCTCCTTCGGCACCAACGACAAGACCGTGCTCTATCTGAGCATGGCGGTGGTCGCCGTGCTCGCCGCCGGACTGATCGGCGCCATCGAACGCACCACCCGCGCCGCGGGCACCATCCTGCTCGTCGCCTTCGGTCTGGTGACCGCGCTGTTCGCGGCCAACCGAGCCGGATTGAGCGCCGCACTGCCGATCGTCATCGGGGTAATCGCGGGCAGCTATGCCCTGCGCGCGATCACCACACGCATCGATGCCGCCGCCGAGGCCGCGCAAAACGCTTCCGCGACACCAGCATCCGCCCAACCGACCGGAAATGACTCCGCCACAACCGAATCGGCCGACCACGACCAACCTCCGACCGGCGTCGAATCCGCCGCGCACGATGCGGCGACATCCCAGACTTCGACGGCCATGTCATCTTCCGCAGAGCCCGAAGAAGCCACCGAACGGGGTGACACCGAGCAGCCGACCTCACCGGCTCGCCAAACACCTTCGCCCACAACATCTTCCGCCGAGATCAACCAGACCGGCGGAACGGATGGGACCGCACGCCCAGCAGCCGGACCCGGAGCATCGGACACCTCCGTGGAACGACGAAAGATTCTGCGCGGCATAGGAATTACCGCCGCAATCGCCCTCACCGCGGGCGTCGGCGGACGGGTGTTCGCGGCCGCCCGGCGCAACGTTTCCGGTGAGCGGGCGGCGGTGCAACTGCCGACGCCGAGCGGTCCGCCCGCACCGATCGATCCGAACAGCGATCTGCGGGTTCCTGGTCTGACGCCATATCTCACCGCGAATTCCGATTTCTATCGGATCGACACGGCCCTGCTCGTCCCGCAGGTATCGGTCGACGATTGGTCGCTGCGCATCCACGGTCTTGTCGATCGCGAAATCCGTTACAGTTGGGCAGATTTGGCGAAGCGGCAGCCGATCGAGCGGCTGGTGACGCTGACCTGCGTCTCGAATCCGGTCGGCGGCGATCTGATCGGCAACGCCCGCTGGCTCGGCTACCGCCTCGACGAGATGCTGGCCGAGGCGGGCGTGCATCCGGACGCCGATATGGTGCTCTCGCACAGCGTGGACGGTTTCACCGCGGGCAGCCCGCTGGCGGCGCTGACCGATGGCCGCGACGCCATCTTGGCGGTCGGCATGAACGGCGAACCGCTGCCCATCGAGCACGGCTACCCGGCCCGCCTGGTCGTCCCCGGCCTCTACGGCTATGTCTCCGCCACGAAATGGGTTACCGAGCTGGAGATTACGCGTTTCGACCGCGCCAGCGCCTATTGGACGAAGCGCGGTTGGTCCGCCAACGGACCCATCAAAACCGGCACCCGCATCGACACTCCGGGTTCCCGCGCGCGCCTGAAGTCCGGCCGCGTCCAGGTGGCGGGCGTCTCCTGGGCGCAGCATCGCGGCATCCGCGCCGTCGAGGTACAGATCGACGACGGCGACTGGCAGCAGGCCCGCCTGGCCGCCGACCAGTCCATCGACACCTGGCGCCAATGGGTCTTCGACTGGGATGCCACCCCCGGCGCCCACACCATCCGCGCCCGCGCCACCGACGCCACCGGCCAACCCCAAACCGCCGCCCGGGCCGACGTAATCCCCGACGGCGCAACGGGATACCCATCAATCACCGTCCAGGTCTCCTGACCAGCCCTGTCGGCACCGCCGCACGCGCCGACGTAATCCCCGACGGCGCAACGGGATATCCATCGGTCACCGTCCAGGTCTCCCGGGCAGCCCCGTCGGCGCATTCACCTGCGGCCGCGAAACCGCTGCCCCGCAAGCCGATTCGGCTTGCGGGGCCACAGATTTCAGTGGGCGAAGGTATCCGCCTTGACCGGCGAGTCCTGCTTACTACCGTTGGTGGCGGACTTGCCGTGCCGCACGAACAGCGCCGACGCGATGACGCCGATCAACAGCACACCCGCCGGGAGGAGCAGGGACTGCCCCAGTGCCGTACTGAAGGGTTCCTTGATGAATTCCGGCATGGTCATATGCGCGGCGCCCGCCTCGCTGATCTTGCCGCCGCCGAGGCCGTTGGCGGTGAGGCGGGCCGAGATCAGGGAGCTGATGGCGGCGCTGCCGAGCACCGAGCCGACCTGACGGGTGGTGTTGTAGATGCCCGCGCCCGCGCCGGCCTGCTGTACCGGCAGGTTGTGGGTGGCGGTGCTGGCCAGCGGCGCCCAGATGCAGGCGTTCGCCACACCGGCCACCGCGGCCGCCACCAGGAACCAGCCGATCGACGTGTGCGGCTTCATCAGCGCCGCGAACCAGAACACCGAGGCGGCGTAGAGCGCGAATCCGATGGTCGGCACGATGCGCGGGTGCAACCGGTCGGCGGCCTTGCCGATGCCCGGCGCGAGCACACCGGTGATGATCGCCATCGGCGCGAACACCAGCGCCGACCTGGTCGGCGACATATCGCGGACGCCCTGCAGGAAGAAGTACGAGGGCACCATCATCGAGGTGACCGCGGCGCCCATGGTGGCGATGGCGACGCTGGACAGCGCGAAGTTGCGGTCCTTGAACAGTCCGAGCGGCACCAGCGGCTCACCGGTGCTGCGCGACTGGTAGTACACGAACGCGACGAGCACGAGCACACCGGCCGCGATCAGCGCCCAGATCACGCCGTCCCAGTCGCGGGTGTTGCCCTCCTGAATTCCGAAGACCAGCAAGAACATTCCGAGCGCGCTGAGCACGACGCCGGGTATATCGAACTTGTGCGGATGCGTCGGCAGCGCGGGCACCAGCCACATCGCCAACCCGAACGCGATGATGCCGATCGGCACGTTGACGTAGAAAATCCATTCCCAGCCGAGCCCGTCGACCAGCACGCCGCCGAGGATCGGGCCGACCAGCGTCGCCAGGCCGGCGACGCCACCCCACAGCCCCATGGCCGCACCGCGCCGGTCCGGCGGGAAGGTTCGGGTGATCACCGCCATGGTCTGCGGCGTCATCAGCGCGGCGCCGAGGCCCTGTACGGCGCGCGCGGCGATCAGCATGTCGATCGATCTCGAAAGGCCGCACCACAGCGATGCCGCGGTGAAAACCGTCAGGCCGATCAGGTAGAGATTCTTGGGTCCGTAGCGGTCACCGAGCCGCCCGGTGACCAGCAGCGGCACCGCGTAGGTGAGTAGGTAGGCGCTGGTGACCCAGATGACCTTGTTGATATCGGTCTGCAGGCTGGTCATGATCGCCGGGTTCGCGACGGCGACGATGGTCATGTCCAGCAGGATCATGAAGAAGCCGACGACAAGCGCGAACAGCGCCAGCCACGGATTGCGTTGAGTGGACATGGGTTCGGTTCCTTGTCTGAAATCTACTCGGCGAAATACGAACTGATCGGTATGTGTGCGCCCGTTAACTTTTCTGGACCTCGGTGAACATGTCAACCGGCCTTGGATGAATGACCGTCACACGGCTCGCCGTGCCGATCGCCGGTGGTCGCGTCGAATTGCTCCCACTCCATCGCACCGCTGGTCAGATCCGCGAGGAATTCGTCGACCCAGGCGATCTCGGCGGTCAACATCGCCCGCAGGTAGGGCAGCACGAGCCAGTAACGGCGCGGCACGCCACGGGAACCGGCCCAATCACCGGCGATGTCGATCTCGGCGAGTTCCCGGTGCAGCAGCTCCAGCCGCTCGTTCAGCAATGCGATGACTTCGGGCATCGGCAGGTTGTGCGCCTCGGCGATGCCGATCGGGAAGGCCGGATATTCGGCGGCGGGCGCGCGCAGGATCTCCGCGATCCGCTCCCGCATCGCGGTCCGGCCGCGCTCGGTGATGCGGTAGGTGGTCCGCTCGGGGCGATTGCCCTCCCGGCCGGTGCCTTCGGCGCGCACCAGTTCCAGGTCGGCCAGGCGCGCGACCGTGTGGTACAGCGAGCCGGGGCGCACCTTCACCAGCACGTTCTGCTGACGACTGACCAGCAGCTGGTACATCTCGTACGGGTGCATGGGCCGCTCCTCGAGCAGTCCGAGCACGGCGATCGCCAACGGCGTCACCGCATTGCGCTCCTGCTGCCCCATCACCGCCGCCTTTCCGAGCCATCGGCAGACCATAGCCACTGCCGCCGACATACCCCGCACTAAATATTCCGCACCGAATATACGGCGCGGACTAGGCGCGCGACAAGGGAGTATCCGGTGCGAGAAATCGTGACGAGCCGCACATCGGGCCCGGACAGGCTCAGAGCCCGTGCTGGTCCAGCCAGTCGCGCGCCAGATCGGCGGGTTGGGCGCGTTCGTCGCGCATCCGGCGCACCATCGCGCTGAGATCACCGGTATTAAGCTCGCCCGCAACGTAATTCAGCTTCTTGACGCGCCGGTCGTCGAGCAGGCCCTTGCGGAACAACGGAATAACGTTCTCGGCCCGCACCGCGTAGTCGGCGTCGGCGAGCACGACGAGACCGTCGGTATCGGCCGGATCGATCGGCGGCCCGGATAGCAGACCGACCTGAATCGAACCGTCCAGCAATGCCTTTCGCAGCGCGGCCGGATCGGGCAGCGGCACCGGCGCCGCGCAGCCGGGTATCCGCAGCAGCTCGGCGGGCAGCTCCAGCAGTCCCGGCACCGGGGCGACGCCGATCGCGCGGCCATCGCAGTGCGCGGCCAACTCCGCGACCGAGTGCACACCGACCGCCGCGGTCGTCAAGACCCGTGGCCGCATATCGGTGCCGTCCGCCGCGTCGGCGACCACGGTTCCGGCCGGCAACGCGCGATTCAACGCCTGGTTCACCTCGCCGGGCGTGCGCGCGTCCGAGCTGGAATCCAGTTCGGCCAGCAGCGCGCCGGTGTGCTCACCGAACAGCTGAACCCGATTCGCGTCGAGTGCGGTCAGCCGGTCGGCGCGGCCGCCGAGCCCGGACACCACCGATGTGCGCGCCCCGGCACGCGCCAGCGCACCCGAATAGATTTGTGCGAGCAGATTCGATTCCGCCGAATCGCCCGCGCCGACCGCGACGACCGGTCCGCTTTCGACGCCGTTCCCGCACGATACGGCCAGTACAGCGGTGGCAATGACAAGTGCGCGAACCAGCAACCGCCTCGACGCGGCCAACACCATCCGGCGACACCAACTCTCCGTAGCTACGAGGAACGCCATGCGGCGGGCAGTATGGACATCCAGAATGTACCGGTGGCTGTGCCGCCTTCAGTACCTCGCACCGCCCGCCATGCCGGAAGGACCCCAGTGAAGACCCTCACCCCACACAGTGGCCGAGCGCTGCGCCTCGCGCTACGCGCCGCCCGATTCCTCATCGCCGCGGCCGCGCTCGCCGCGGCGATGATCCTATCCGCCTGCGGCAATTCGAATCCGCTCGCGAACAAGGGCGACTGCTCCGGCGACGGCATCAAGGTCGGCTCGGCCAATTTCCCGGAATCCGAGACGGTCGCCGACGTCTACGCCGAGGCGTTGCGCGCCAACGGTTTCAACGTCGACACCAAACTCGGTATCGGCAGCCGTGAGGCCTATGTCCCTGCCGTCAAATCGTGCGCCATCTCGGTGATTCCGGACTACACCGGCAACCTGCTCCAGTATCTGGACAAGAATTCCACTGCCTCCGACGCCACCGCGATCGACGCCGCGCTGCGGACCGCGCTCGGCTCCGATCTGTCCATCGGTACTCCCGCGCCGGGCCAGGACTCCGACGCGGTCGTCGTCACCAAGGCCACCGCCGACCGCTGGAACCTGCACACCATCGCGGATCTGGCCCCGCACTCGGCCGAGGTGAAATTCGGCGCGCCCGCCGAATTCGCCGAGCGCGCAGGCGGTTTGCCCGGCCTGAAGAAGAACTACGGACTCGACGTCGCCGCGGGCAACTTCGTGCCGATCCTCGACGGCGGCGGCCCGGCCACGGTCAAGGCCCTGGTCGACGGTCAGGTCACCGCGGCGAATATCTTCACCACCTCCCCGGCGATCAAGCAGAACAATCTCGTCGTGCTCGACGATCCGAAGCACAACTTCCCGGCGCAGAACGTGGTTCCGCTGATCAGCACCGCCAAGAAGACCGACAAGCTGCTCACCGTGCTCAATGCGGTCTCGGCCAAGCTCACCACCGACGAACTCGTCAAGCTGAACGAGGCCGTTTCCGGCGACAGCAAGACCGAGCCCAAGGCAGCGGCGGCGGCATGGGTGGCCGCCCAGGGGCTGAACAAGCCGGTCGGCTAGAAGGGGATCGCGTTGTCCGATATCGAGTTTCGCGGTATCAGCAAGACCTATCCGGACGGCACGCACGCCGTCACCGATCTCGATCTGCGCATCGAATCCGGATCGTTCACCGTCTTCGTCGGGCCGTCCGGCTGCGGTAAGACCACGTCGATGCGGATGATCAATCGAATGATCCAGCCGACGGCGGGCAGCATAACCGTTGCCGGACAGGATATTTCGACGGTCGACCCGGTGAAGCTGCGGCTCGGTATCGGGTACGTGATCCAGAGCGGCGGGCTGCTGCCGCACCGCACGGTCGTCGACAATGTCGCGACCGTGCCGGTGCTGCGCGGGGATTCGCGCCGGGCGGCCAGGGCGGCCGCGCTGGAAGTGCTCGACCGGGTGGGCCTGGATCGCTCGCTGGCCGGGCGCTATCCGGCGCAGCTGTCCGGCGGCCAGCAGCAGCGGGTCGGCGTGGCGCGGGCGCTGGCCGCCGACCCGCCGGTGCTGCTGATGGACGAGCCGTTCAGCGCCGTCGACCCGGTGGTGCGCGCCGAACTACAGACCGAAATGCAAAGGCTGCAGGCCGAATTGCAGAAGACGATCGTCTTCGTCACGCACGATATCGACGAGGCCATCACGCTCGGCGACCGCGTCGCGGTATTCGGCCGCGGCGGGGTACTACAGCAGTACGACGCGCCGCAGGAGGTACTCGCCCAGCCCGCAACGGATTTCGTCGCCGGATTCGTCGGCCGCGACCGCGGGTACCGGGGCCTGTCCTTCCGCAGCGCGGATTCGGTTCCGCTGCATGAGATCCAGACCGCCACCGCGGAGACCATCGCCGCGCACCGGCTGGAGCGCGGCGATTGGGTGCTGGTGGTGGACGCGGACCGGCGCCCGATGGGCTGGGTCGACGTCACCGGCGTCGAAGGGCTGCGGGCCGGACAGCCGTTGGCGGACAGCATGTCCGCGGGCGGCTCGCTGTTCACGCCCACCGGCGACCTACGCCAGGCGCTGGACGCCGCCATCTCCTCGCCATCGGGAATCGGTGTCGCCGTCGACGATTCGGGCGCGGTGCGCGGCGGTGTGCTCGCCACCGAGGTGGTGGAGCAGTTGGCCGGGCAGCGGGCCACCGAGGATGCCGAGCGCAACCGGCACTACTTCGACAAAGGGTGACGGTATGCGGTATCTGATCGACAACTTCGCCGAGATCATGGGTTTCACCCGGACCCACCTGTATCTCGCGCTGGTACCGCTGATCCTGGGTCTGGTGATCGCGATTCCGTTGGGCGCCTTGCTCCGTCGGGTGCCGTGGCTGCGGCGGGTGACCGTGACGGCGGCCAGCCTGGCCTATACCGTGCCATCGCTGGCGCTGTTCGTGATCATCCCGCCGCTCATCGGCACCTCGACCATCGACCCGCTGAACGTGATCATCGCGCTCACCGTCTATTCGACCGCGCTGCTGGTGATCGCCGTTCCGGCGGCGCTGGATTCGGTGCCCGCGACGGTGCTCGACGCCGCGGACGCGGTCGGCTTCGGCGCGCTGCGGCGCATGCTGACCGTCGACATGCCGCTGGCCGTACCGGTTTTCGTATCCAGCCTGCGGGTCGTCGTCGTCACCAATATCGCCATGGTCTCGGTCGGCGCGCTGATCGGCGTCGGTGGACTCGGCAAGCTGTTCACCCAGGGATATCAGCGCGACTATCCGGACGAGATCATCGCGGGCATCATCGTGACGCTGGCGCTCGCGCTGATCGCCGACCGGCTGGTGTACGTGCTCGGCCGGATCGCGACGCCGTGGACTCGCGCCGACGCCCGGGCCACCCGAGTGAAAGGCACTCAGGCGTGAATCTTTTCCTCGATGCCTGGCACTACCTCACCGACGGTGCGAACTGGGGCGGATCGACGGGTATCGAAACCCGTATCGGCCAACACATTTGGTACAGCTTCCTGGCGGTGGCGCTGTCCGCGGTCGTCGCGGTGCCGCTCGGTCTGGTGATCGGGCACACCCGGCGCGGGTCGGCGCTGCTGGTCGGTTTCGCCAACGCCATGCGCGCGCTGCCGACCCTCGGCCTGCTCACCTTCCTGGTGCTGTTGCTCGGCCTCGGACTGATCCCGCCGCTGCTGGCGTTGATCACCGTCGGCATCCCACCGCTGTTGGCGGGCGCCTATGCCGGAATCGCCAATGTCCCAGCGGATGTCGTCGACGCCTCGCGCGCCATGGGCATGAACGAGCGGCAGATCCTGTTCCGGGTCGAGATCCCGAACGCCCTGCCGATCCTGCTGACCGGTTTGCGCGGCGCCACCCTGCAGGTGGTCGCCACCGCGACCATCGCCGCATACGTCAACCTCGGCGGTCTCGGCCGCTACATCTTCGACGGCATCAGCCTCTACCGCTACGACCGCGTACTGGTCGGCGCCCTCCTGGTCGCCGTCCTGGCCATGCTCCTCGACGGCCTGCTCGCCTTCGCCACCTGGGCCACCACCCCCGGCACCGGCCGCCTCCGGCGCGCGCCGCGGGCGAACTCCTGAAACAGCCGGTGGCTCAGGCGATCAGGCCGAGGTCGTGGCGGGGGCCGCCGACGGCGGGGCCCGGGTCGGTGTCGATCACACGGTGCATGAGTTCGGCGTAGACGTCGCGGAAGTCGACGGTGGTTTTCAGGTCGCCGTTGTCGAGGTCCTTCAGGCTCGGTTCGTCGCCGTAGAAGCCGCCCTTGATCGATTGGCCCGCGACGAACATCGGTCCGGCCGTGCCGTGATCGGTGCCCTGTGAGGCGTTGGCGGCGACGCGGCGGCCGAATTCGCTGTACGCCATGAGGACAACGTCGCGGCCGCGCGGATGACCCGCGATATCTTTCAGGAACGCCGAGACCGCCTCGTCGAACCGGCCGAGCAGCTCCTGCTGGGTGCGGCGCTCATCGGCGTGCGTGTCGAAGCCGCCGAGGCTCACCGAGTACACCCGGGTGGGCACCCCGGCCTTGATGCATTTGCCCACCAGATCCAGTTGCGCGGCAAGCGGATTCGCATTCTTCTTACCGGCGACCAGCTTCGAAAAGGTCTGCGCCACAGTCTGTTCGCCGCGGTACCCGAGGCAGACCGCGGCCTGTGACGGGGTGTCCCTCTGGTCTGTGGCGGCCAGCCCGGCCAGCACCGCGGACATATCGGGGCTCAGCGGCGCCGAATTCGGATCGAGTGCGGCGGCGGTGTGCTTCTCACCAAGTGCCAACTGCGGCAACACCGGACCGATATTCACCGCGCGGATCGGATCGTCACCGGTGGCGTCGAGCCAGCGCCCGATCCATCCGGTGGAGACCGGGCTGTCCGGTGACGCGGTCTGCCAGATATCCATCGACCGGAAGTGGCTGTGATCCGGATGCGGATAGCCGACACCGCGCACGATCGCCAGGTTCCGCTGCTTCCACAGCTCCGTGAACCCCTTCATGGCCGGGTTGAGCCCGAGCTGGTCATCGAGGTGCAGCACTTCGTCGGGCCGGTACGACAATTCGGGCCTGGCATCGTGATATGCGTTGTCCGCGTATGGGATCACCGTATTGATCCCGTCGTTGCCGCCGTACAGCGTGAGCACGACGAGGATTCCGGAATTCGGCGGCAGCGGCGAGGTCTGCGCCCGGTGCCGCAACTCCTCCCAGGAGACGAGCGAGCCGCCGGCCAGGCCGAGCGCGCCGAGCACCCCGCTGCCGACCAGGAACTGTCTGCGACTGACGTGAGGCATGATGCGATGACTTCCGTTCAGCTGGTGAGGTATTCGGGAGTATTGAGGGCGACCGCGGTCAACTTCGCCGGATCGTCGCGCATGGTGGCGAGCACCTTGGCGCTGCGGTCCGACCAGGCGCCGATGCCGAGCTGATAGCCGACGGCATCGATCCGGTCGGCCGGCGCGGTCGACGAAATCCGGCTCAGGTCGGCCTTTTTCACGAGTGCTGTGGCCGCGGTGAGCCGAATCTGGGCGGCCGCGGTGGACATCCACGCCTGCCCGCGCGGCCAACCGCCGACATTCGGTGGGTAGAAAGGCAATTGGCCGAGGCTGCGCAGCACACCCGTCAGCTTCTGCGCGTCGGCGTCGGCGGTGAGCGGCACGCCGAGCGCCCGCACCGCGCCGACCAGCCATTCGATGGGTCCGTGCACGACGGTGTTGTGCGCGGCGGCGAATTCGTCATCGGTGAGGATGGCGACCACCAGCGCCGCGCCGTTGCGGCCGGGCCCGTACGCGGCGACGGCGCGATCGAGCGCCTGCGCCGAGGGCGGCGCGTCCGAGCCGAGCTGCTGCCACATCCGGCCCGCGACATAGCGCGCCGACTCCGGACGGGCGAGCACGATATCGCAGAATTCCCGCGCCCCCAGCGAACCGGTAACGCCCAGTAGGGTTTTCGACCCGGAATCGTGGCGCTTGGCATTGAGCGTCACCGCGTCGTTGCCGTCGATCGTCCACCCGGTGAGCGCCCGCGCGCCCTCGCGCACATCGGTTTCGGTGTAGCCGTTGCCGTGCCCGAGCGCGAACAGCTCCATGAACTCCCTGGACAGGTTCTCGTTCGGCGCCTTCGCCGAATTACTTGTTCCGTCAAGCCATCTCAGCATCGCCGCGTCGGTGAGCATGGCGTAGGCGAGCGCGCCGAAATCCCCGGTGCCGAGCGTGCGGAATTTCTGGTTCTGCGCGACCAGCGCCCGCGCATCGCGCACCTTGGCCGCGGAGGTGGCGAAGTGGTTGTGCCACAACAGGGTCAGCTTCTCGTGCACCGGCTGGCGCACCGCGGCCATCCGGCGCAACCACCACACGGTGATCCCGGTGAGCTGATCGGTGAGCTGCGCCCGATACTGCTTGCGCTCGACGACCTGCGCGGCCTTACCCGGCGCCTTCGGTTTCGCGTATACCGGCAGCGGTGTCGCCTGAGCGCCCGGATCCGCGTCCGGATCGGCCGCGAGCGCCGCGCGCAAATAGTCGGCCGGATTCTGCCGCTGTACCGCGTCTATCTCGGGCCCCGTCGCACCGAATCCGGCCCGGCGGAGCATGCGCGCGGTGTGTATCCACTGCGCCGATTGCGTGCCCATGAGCCGAGTATCCGTCGCCACCGACCGTCTCCGGCCCCCTCAGCCACCGGCCTTCAGGGAATCTTCAGACGCCGACCGACGCGAAGGGCGCCCCGTTCGCCGTTGAACGGGACGCCCCTATTTCGCGGAAAATGGCTTGTTACGCAACGCCCTCCGCGCGGGCGGCGGCCGCGACGGCCTCGGCGACGGCCGGGCCACCCGCGGATCCAGCGGGCTCGGCACGATCTTCTCCGGCCCCAGCTCGTCGGCGACAACGCTCAGGATGGCGTCGGCGGCGGCGATCTTCATACCCTCGGTGATCCGCCGCGCACCCGCGTCCAGCGCGCCCTTGAAGACGCCGGGGAAGGCGAGCACATTGTTGATCTGGTTCGGGAAGTCGCTGCGTCCGGTCGCGACGATCGCGGCGTACTTGCGCGCGACCTCCGGGTGGATCTCCGGATCCGGGTTGGACATGGCGAACACGATCGACTCCGGCGCCATCGACGCGATGAGTTCCTCGGCGATGAGCCCGGCGGACAGGCCGAGGAACACGTCGGCGCCCGCGAGCGCCTCGGCCGCGCCGCCGGTCAGGCCGCGCGGGTTGGTGCGCTGGGCCAGTTCGGCTTTCACCGCGTTGAGATCGCCGCGGTCTCGGCTGACGATGCCCTTCGAGTCGAGCACGGTGACATCCTCGACGCCCGCCGCGAGCAGGATGTTGGTGCACGCGACACCGGCCGCACCGGCACCGGACACCACGACCTTGAGGCCGTTGATGGCGCGGCCCTGCACCTTGGCCGCGCCGTTGAGCGCGGCGAGCACCACGATGGCGGTGCCGTGCTGGTCGTCGTGCATGACCGGGCAGTCGAGCGCCTCGATCACCCGGCGCTCGATTTCGAAGCAGCGCGGTGCGGAGATGTCCTCCAGGTTCACCGCGCCGAAGCTGGGGCGCAGCCGGATCAGGGTTTCGACGATTTCGTCGACGTCCTTGGTATCCAACACGATCGGAATGGAATTGAGCCCGGCGAACTTCTTGAACAGCGCCGCCTTGCCCTCCATGACGGGCAGCGACGCGCGCGGTCCGATATCGCCGAGTCCGAGCACCGCGGTGCCGTCGCTGACCACGACGACCAAGCGGTCGGTCCAGGTGTAGCGCTTGGCGAGCGCATCGTCCTTGGCGATGGCCCGGCTCACCTGCGCGACGCCCGGCGTATAGGCAATGGAGAGGTCGCGCTGGTTATCCAGCGGCGCCGAGAGTTCGACCGAGAGCTTGCCCCCGAGATGGCCCGCGAAAATTTCGTCGTGGGTGATTTCGGAAAGGGAGGCAGTGGCATTCGGTGCGTCAGTCACAGGTGACACGATTTCACTCCTGCTCGGGTCGGACAACCGGGGGAAGGGTTACCACCGGGTAATAGGTATTAGGGGATTCGAAACGCTCATCAGGTGCGCTGACCGGTACTTTTTCGAAACTCGATCGGTATATACGACCAACCGGCATTTCGAGGTTCGACATGGCGCCGCACTGATCTGCGAGCGGGAGCCGGACGGGTACATCCGGTGGAACATCCGAGATGACCAACGGGTCGCGACGGTGCGTCGCGAGGCGGTGGCCATCGATACTCCCTGACCCGGCGGTGGCGTGGATCGGGAATCCGCAACATTCTGCCAGCCGAGCAGACCACTTGCCAAACTGGTCTCCTCGGTCGTGCATGAGTCAACCGTATGCGCCCGGAATTACCCGGCGGTAAGGGAAAACTCGCGTCGGCGCGGGTGCGCGCGGTGAGCTGTCACAGCGGCAGCGGGTCGCCCGCGGTGAGCTCGGTTTCGGCGTCGTCCGGCTCGATCACCGGCGGGCGATACCTCGGCGGTTTGGCGCGCTGCGGCGGTGCGGCGGGCCGCGTGAGCTCGCCGACGCAGTCCTCGGGCCGCACCCACACGGCGTCCAGACCCCCTGACGTCAGCCGTACCCGCCAATCCGCCTCGACCCCGGGATGATCGGTGCGCCGGTGCATTCCCCGGCTCTCGGTGCGCGCCAGCGCGCTGTATTTCGTCCACCTGGCGACGGCGAGCAGCGCGGCCGCCTGCCGGGCCCGCAGCCGATCGATTCCGATTCCGCCCAAATCGAATTCGGCGCCCGGCCACATCGAGTCGAGTTCGCCGATGCTGTCCCGGAGGCTGCCCGCGCTGCGCCAGTAGCTGCGCCGCAGCGGCAGCGTGTGCTCCTGCACCAGCCCGACCACCGCCCGCGGATCGATCCGCGCCGCCGAACTCAACCCGGCGCCGGGTACCGCGCGGGCGCAGCCGGGCGTGCCGCGCCTCCGGGCGAACCGCGCCGCGCCCGCACCCGCCCACACACCGGAGGCGATGGCCCACGCCCCGCCCTGACCGCCGAATCCGCTGACCGCGCCGGTGATCGGCTCGCGGGTGGTCACATCGCCTGCGCCGAACAGTCCGGCGACATCGGTCGCGCAGTCGGCGCCGACCAGCCGCAACCCGCCGGTGCCGCGCACCGTGCCCTCCAGCACCGCGCGCAGCGGCACCCGCCTGGTCCGGTCGACCAGTCCCTGCCGGGACAGCCAGCGGCGCATGGCATCCGGGACGTCGTCGAGCGCCGCGTACACCCGGCGACCGTCGGCCATCGCGGCGAAGGCGGCCGCTCGATGCCCGGACAGCACCGTGCCGGATTCGTCGTAGAGGGTGGCGAAATGCAGCGCGAGGCCCGGTGCGAATTGTGCGGAATCCAGCACCGGCGAAAGCCCGTACGCACTGGAGAACTCCATACCCGATAGTCGCGCGCCCGCCTCGACCGCGAAGAGCAGACCATCGCCGGTGGCCACATCGGTGCCCGCGCCGCCGGATAGGAAGGCGCAGCCGCCGGTGGCGACGACCACCGCGCCCGCGCGCACCGTCCACGGGCGGAAATCGTGCTGCGCCCGCACGCCAGTGGCGCCCGCGACGACGCCGTCGCGATCGGTCAGCAGTTGCATGGCCGGATGGTGGTCGAGGATGCGCACACCCGCGGCGATCACGCTGCGGCGCATTCGGCGCAGATAACTGGCGCCGTCCAGGTAGACCCGCAGGGTCGCGCCGACCGTATCGCCAGGAAATCGATAGCCCCAGCCCGCCAATTGTTCGACGCGCCGGTGGGTTTCCTCCAGCACCCGGTGCATCAGATCGGGATCGCCGAGCCCGCCGCCGTGCGCGTACGCATTGCGCACGGCCTCGTCGCGCGCCGAACCCGGCGGGATATTCCACAGCGAGGTCGCGCCGACCGCCGACGGCCCACTGCTGCCGCAAAGACTTTTGTCCGCCAGGACCACTCGGGCGCCCGCCGCGGCGGCGGAGACGGCTGCCCAAGTTCCGGCGGGACCCCCACCCAAAACCAGCACGTCCGTCTCGAGTTCCGTCACGAGATTAAATGTTCGGCCACAATTCACCAGGCCGCAACCATTATGGCAATATCAGCGCCACCACTGCGTCCAGAGCAATAATCCGGTGACGATAAAAACGACCATCGATCCGGAAAATGCCGCAAAACCTTGACGCCTGTCCGAATAAATCTGTGCCGCAACGGCAATCGCGCAGGCCGCCAGATGCCACAGCACGGTCATTGCCCCCGGTCCGGGAAATCCGCCGCGCGCCGAGGCGATCGCGGTGCCGATCACAACGGCCGTGAGCACGAAGACGCCCGCGGCGGCCACGCCGCTCAACCCGCGCAGCACCATCACGACGACATCCCAATACGCGCGGTCACGGGGCGATCACCGGCACCCCCGTCGCCTTGCCCGCGAGTTCCTCGAATTGCGCCGGATCGGTGGTGAATTGACCGAGCCGAATGGTCTTGTTCGAGCCGTGGTAATCCGACGACCCGGTGGTGAGCAGGCCCAGCTCGTCGGCGAGCGCGGCGAGTACGGCCCGGTCCGCCGCGCTGTGGTCGGGATGGTCGAGTTCCAGACCGCCGAGGCCGAGCGTCGTCGCCTCACGGATCGCCTCCTCCGCGATCAGCCGGCCACGCTTACGCGCTCTGGCATGTGCGAGCACGCTCACCCCGCCCGCCGCCGCGATCATCTCCACCGCGCGACGCAGCGGCGTATCGGCCTTCTCGGCGTAGTACCTGCCGTGCGGGGCAAGCAATTCGGTGAACGCGGCATCCACCGACGGCACCACCCCGGCCGCCACCAGCGCCCTGGCCAGATGCGGCCGCCCCGCCGACCCGCCTGCCGAGGCGAGCACCGCGTCCGGATCGATCGGCAGTCCGTCGGCGCGCATCCGCTCGGCCATCGCCCGCAATCGCTCGACCCGCTCGCCGCGCAACCGCTCCCGCTCCTCGGCGAAGCCGCGGTCGGCCGGGTCGAAGAGGTAGGCGAGCAGATGCACCGGAACGGGCCAGCCGTCCTCGCCGAGCGCGATACACGACATCTCCATACCGCGCACCAGCGTCAACCCATCCGGACGCGCCTCGACCGCCTCCGCCCAGCCCGCGGTGGTGTCGTGATCGGTGATCGCGACGACGTCCAGGCCCGCGGCCGCGGCGTTGCGGACCAACTCGGCCGGGGTGTCGGTGCCGTCGGATGCGGTGGAGTGGGTGTGGAGATCGATGCGCACGACATCAGTCATACCGTGCCGCTGGGCAAACCGTGCGGAGACGTCGCGCTCGGTATTACAGCGCGGCCGCGCCCCGGCGCGGATCGCGGACATCGATACCCGCTTCCGTCCACGCATCGCGCAGCGCCTGCGCACCCCGCACCCGCACCCACGCCGCCTCGGTGGCGGTCACCGGCGTCACGGCGAAATAGCGCACCGGATCCGCCGGTTCCGGCAACACCACATCCGGAATGTCACTGTCCCCCAACAACACCGCCGTGAACGGCGCGTCATGCCAGATCGGCTCACCCAGGTCCAGCAGCGCATCCGCTTGCAGCACAACACCTTCCACTGCGGGAGTGGCGGCGAGCACGCCGAGCGAACGGGCCAGCCCCGACTGCGCGCCCACCCCGGAGCGCAGCGTCAACACCAGCTCGGCGCGCGGGCCGCGCACCGGATCCGCAAGCACCGCAGCCGGATCCCCCATCGGATGCCGCGACCCGCCGAGCGTCACGTAGTGCACCAACTCATCGCCGGGTATCCGCAGGATCTCGATCGGCTCCAACCCGAGGAATGTCACCGAGGCGGAATCCACACCGGCGCCGGCCATTCCGAAATGGTCCAGCACCTCGGTGCGGACCGTCTGCACAACTTCCATTCGCTCAGATCGCCAACCGCGCCAGCATGTCTCGCGCCTGCTCGGCCGACTTCGGGTCGCACAGCACGTCGTAGCGCCCGGCCACCAACTGCATGGTGGACGCGAAATCGCGGGTGCCCCTCGTCGCGGCGTACGGGATCGAGGTGGAGATGACCCCGAAGATGATGCCGCCGACGAGGCCGACGAGCAGCGGCCCGAGCGCGCCGCCGGAGGTGGTGAACAGGCTCAACAGCAGGCCGAGGAACAGACCGAGCCATGCGCCGGATACGACGCCGCCGCCGATGACCTTGGCCCAGTTCAGCCGGTACAGGACGCGCTCGACCTGCATCAGATCGACGCCGACGATGGTGACGTCCTGCACCGGGAACTGGCCGTCGGCCAGATAGTCGACCGCCCGCTGCGCCTCGGCGTAGGTCGGATAGGAACCCACCGGCCAGCCCGATGGCGGGGTCGGCAGACCCTGACGGGCGCGATTGGAGTTCCCCAAGGGATTCGTCATACCTTCTATTCTGCTATTTCCGCGCGGCTCGCGGAGGTGTGAAACGCGCGGTGCCCATTATTGAGACGAACGCGTCATTCCGGCGGCCCTGCCCTTGTCCGCGATTACCTGCGCCATTTTCGCGCTGGCCTCATCGATCATTTCGTCGCCGAGCATCACCGCGCCACGCGCGCCGCCGGATTCGGAGGTGTGATACGCGTATGCCTCCAGGATCTGCTCGGCGCGATCGTAATCCGCCTGGCGCGGGCTGAAAATCTCGTTACACGCCTCGATCTGGGTCGGATGCAGCACCCATTTGCCGTCGAAGCCGAGTGCGGCGGTGCGCGCGGCCGCCCGACGGAAGCCGTCGAGGTCGCGAATCTGCAAGTAGGGGCCGTCGATTGCCTGCAGGCCATGCGCGCGGGCGGCGAGCAGGATCGTCATCAGGATGTGGTGGTAGGCGTCGCCGGTGTCGTAGCCCTCCGGCTGTTCGCCCACCACGAGCGTGCGCATATTGATGCTGGCCATGAAGTCGGCGGGGCCGAACACCAGGCTGCACACGCGCGGGCTCGCGGTCGCTATCTCGTCGATATTGCGCAGGCCCATGGCATTTTCCAGCTGCGGTTCGATTCCGATGCGGCCGACCGGCAGCCCACCGGCCTTCTCCAGCTGGGTGAGCAGCAGATCGAGCGCGCGCACCTGACCGGCATCGGTGACCTTCGGCAGCAGGATCGCATCGATATGCGCACCCGCGCCCTCGACGACGGCGATCACGTCGGCATAGGTCCACTCGGTGGTCCAGTCGTTGACCCGCACCACCCGCAGCTGCTGGCCCCACCCCGAATCATGCAGCGCGGCAACAATATTGGCCCGCGCGGCCACCTTCGCCGCCGGCGCGACCGCATCCTCCAGATCCAGGAACACCGCATCGGCGGGCAGTCCCTTGGCCTTCTCGATCATCTTCGGATTGCTGCCCGGTACGGCGAGCACCGATCGACGCGGCTGCATGACACTCCTGTCCATCGTTTTCGGCGGCATACCTCTAGCCTTGCAGGCATGGCAGCTACCAGGGTGTACGTCGCCAGGCTGGCCGGCCTGGTGGTGCTGGGACCGGACGGCGAGTCTATCGGCCGGATCCGGGACGTGGTCGTCGCGATCCGCTACGACCGCCAGCAACCCCGCGTACACGGTCTCGTCGTCGAATTGCCAACCCGCCGCCGCATTTTCGTGCCCATGCTGCGCGTCACCACGATCGACCCCGGCAGTGTGACATTGAACACGGGGACGGTGAGCCTGCGCCGGTTCACCCAGCGCCCCGGTGAACTGCTCGCCCTGGCCCAGATCGCGGATTCCAAGGTGCGGGTCGGCGATCCGGATCTGCCGGATCTGCACGGCGTCGACGTATTCGTCGTCGATCTCGGCATCGAACAGACCAGGACCAGGGATTGGCGGGTGTCCAGGGTCGCGGTGCGCGGACATCGCCGTCTCGGGCGCAGGCGCGCCGTGCACGTCGTCGACTGGGCCGACGTCTCCGGCCTGACCCCGTACGAGATCGGGCGGCCGGGCCAGGACGTCACGGCGCTGCTGGAACAGTTCGAGAAGCTGCGCCCCGCCGATGTCGCGCACCTGCTGCGCGAACTGCCCGAGAAGCGCCGCATCGAGGTGGCGGTCGCACTCGACGACGAGCGGCTGGCCGACGTCGTCCAGGAGCTCCCCGACGACGACCAGGTGGAACTGCTCGGACATCTGGAGGTGCACCGCGCCGCCGACCTGCTGGAGGCGATGGATCCGGACGACGCCGCCGACCTGCTCGGCGAGCTACCCAAGGGTGAGGCGGATTCGCTGCTCGCGCTGATGGATCCGGAGGAATCCGAACCGGTGCGCCGCCTGCTGGAACACTCCCCCGACACCGCGGGCGGTCTGATGACGCCGAAACCAGTGATCCTCACCCCCGCGGCGACGGTTGCCGAGGCGCTGGCCCGGGTGCGCAACCCGGATCTGACGCCGGCACTGGCCTCGATGGTGTTCGTCGTCCGCCCGCCCACCGCGACGCCCACCGGCAGATACCTCGGCTCGGTACATATCCAGCAACTGCTGCGTGAACCACCGGCACACCTGGTGGGTGCCCTGGTCGACACCGATCTGAAGACACTGCACCCCGATGTGCCGCTGGCTGCGGTGACCCGCTACTTCGCCACCTACAACCTGGTCTGCGGTCCGGTGGTGGACGAGGAGAACCACTTGCTCGGCGCGGTCACCGTGGACGATGTGCTCGACCATCTACTGCCCGAGGACTGGCGCGAGCACGAAGAACTACACCCCGAGGGCATTCATTCATGATCGAGAAGAGTTCGGCACGTCAACGGCTGGAGACACCGGTCGAATCCCGTTTCCGCTTCGACTTCGACGCGGAGGCGATGGCGCGCACCAGCGAGCAGATCGCCCGATTCCTCGGCACCGGGCGATATCTCGTCATCCAGACGGTGATCGTGGCCGTCTGGATCGCGCTGAACGTCTTCGCGGTGAGCCTGCAGTGGGATCCGTATCCGTTCATCCTCCTGAACCTCGCGTTCTCCACCCAGGCCGCCTACGCCGCGCCGCTGATCCTGCTGGCGCAGAACCGGCAGGACAACCGGGACCGGGTCTCGCTGGAGGAGGACCGGGTGCGCGCCGCGCAGACCAAGGCCGATACCGAATTCCTGGCCCGCGAGCTGGCGGCCCTGCGCATCGCGGTCGGCGAGGTCGCCACCCGCGACTACCTGCGCCGGGAGTTGGAGGAGATGCGCGAGATCCTGGACCGGATCGAGGCCGCGACACCGAACGCGAACGGCCACACGGATAAAACGCCCAAAGCGCACCGCAAGAAAAAGGTCCGGCAACCGTCCCCAGTTCCGGTTTCCCCAGTCGTACCGGACGAACCGGACGCGCCGACACCTGGCATTGACGGCTCGTAGCTGGGGATTGACCGGAAATGCCAACCACTCACCTGACCGGTGGGTAACCTGGAGGACGTTGTCCCGAGGGCGGGCTGGGCACGATGTCCCGGACAGCCCTCACGACGGTAGAGGATTGGTGTGGGCCGCATGCGAATATCTGCTCCGATAACCGTGTCGGCCCTGGTCGTCGCGGGTCTCGTCGCCACAGGATCCGCCTCTCATACCACCCCTGCCGGTGCGCCGCCGCAGGCGCCGGAGGCACTGCTCGCCGCCGCGAGCAGCCAAGGCAAAGCGGACGACCCGTCCGGTTCCGAATTGTCTCGGACGGTTGGTTTACTTCCGGTGACCGCCGATCCGCCCCGCAAACTCACCGCGATGGCGCCGAGCGACGCACCATTCGCCGCGGCGGTGCCACTACAAGACATCGCACTGCCGAATATCGGTGGCGCGCTTGGCATTCCCGAGATCGTCCTGGCCGCCTACCGCAACGCCGAATTGGCCATGCAGTCGGCGATGCCCAACTGTGGACTGCACTGGAGCCTGCTGGCCGGCATCGGCCGCATCGAATCCGGCCATGCCGCGGGCGGGCGCACCGACGCCAACGGCACCACGGTCACGCCCATCTACGGCCCGGCCCTGGACGGCGCCCTGCCCGGCAACGAGGTCATCAAGAACGTCGACGGCAGCTATGTGCGCGCCATCGGCCCGATGCAATTCCTGCCCGGCACCTGGACGCTGTACGCCTCCGACGGCAACGGTGACGGCGTCGCCGATCCGAACAATGTCTTCGACGCCACGCTGGCCGCGGGCAAATACCTCTGCGCGGGCGGCCTCGACCTGCGCGATCCCGCCCAGGAACTGCGTGCCGTGCTGCGCTACAACAACTCGATGGCCTACGCGGCCAACGTGCTCAGCTGGGCGACGGCCTACCGGACCGGCGGCGTGCCGACCCAGGTCACCATCTCGCCCGACCTGATCCCGCCGGGCAGCTCCACCCAGATCCCGGATATGACCGCGGTCAGCGGCACGGTCGCGACGACGAACGCACAGCCCCCGCAGCAGCAGACCACGACGCCGAACGCACCGGCGCCCGCGCCGACCCAGGTGATGATCAACATCCCGGGCCTGCCGCCGATCCCGTGCGGCATCTTCTGCCCGCCGCCCAAGCCGGTGAATCCGTGTGACCCGCAGGTGGTTCAGGCGCCCATACCCGGAATGCCCGCGCTGCCGGGCCTCCCGGGGAACCCGGCGACGCCGCTGGCACCCGGCCAGACCTTCGGCGCGACCAACGGGGACCCGAACGATCCGGCGCACCCGCAGGCGCAGCAGCCGGGCCAGCCCGATCCCTCCAAGCCTGCGAGCTGCACGCAGCCGCAGCAGCAGGCGGGTGGACCGGCCCAGCCCGCACCACAGCCGAACCCGCAGCAGGCCGGTCCGCAACAGCCCGCCCCGGAGCAGGCAGTGGCACCCGCTCAGCAAACGCCACAGCAATCTCCTGGCGAAGCGGTGCAGTCGCAGCAGAACGCGGCGCCCGAGGTGGTCAAGACCCCGGAGGCCGCCCCGCCGCCCGCGGCCGCGCCGACCACGGCCCCGCCCCCGCCGGGAATCACCCTGCCGGGCGGATTCGTGATCCCGCTGCCCGCGCCGCCGCAGTGATCGTTTCGGTCGCGGAGATCGTTAGTTCAGATCAGATCACGGAGTAGTAACAAAAAGGTCTCGAATGCGGTAGCCTCTCCCTCGTCCATCACGAGGACTCGTCATCGAGTCATTGGAGGGTCACCACACAGTGGGGCGTCATCGAAAGCAGTCGCCGGCCACCGTCCGGCGGAGTTCGGTTATCGCATTGACCGGATTGGTACCCGCCGGGCTCGTCTCGGTCGGCAGCGCGTCGGTCGCGGGCGGCGCGGATCAGAGCGCGGTCACCGCCGCGCACATGTTCACCGCGGACGACCAATCCGACGAGGTTCCGAGACCCACCGCCGCCGCGGCGCGCGCCGTGACCGAGCCCATCGCGGCATCGATCACCAGGCCCGGAGCCGCGCCGGCCGCTCCACCGATCGTGAAAACCGTTGCGCTGCCGGATAATCGGCAACCAGCCGACCTGCCCGCCGGACCGCTCGGCATACCCGGCATCGCCGTCGAGGCATACCAGAACGCCGAACGCGCGCTGGCCGCACAGAATCCGGCCTGCCAGATGCCGTGGTCGATGCTCGCGGGCATCGGCAAGGTCGAATCGAATCACGCGTACAGCAAGGCCGACGCCGACGGCAACCCGCTGAGCCCGATCTACGGACCGGTGCTCGACGGCAGCCTTTCGGGCAACAACGTCGTCCGGGCGACCGACGGCGAACTCGACGGCGGCATGCGGACATACACCCGCGCGGTCGGCCCCATGCAGTTCCTGCCGGAGACCTGGCGGCGCTACGCCGCCGACGGCAACGGCGACGGCATCGCCGATCCGCAGAACCTGTTCGACGCGGCGCTCACCGCGGGCAAATACCTCTGCGACGGCGGCCTGAACATGCGTGACCTGGCCCAGCAGACGCGAGCGATCCTGCGCTACAACAACTCCATGGCCTACGTCGCGAACGTGATGGCCTGGGAGACCGCGTACGCCAACGGGGTCGCGCCGAAGCCCGGACAACTGCCGCGGATCTGACGCGCCTAAAATTCCGACCATGTCAGTGGTTACGGAATCGGATGTGCGAGCAGCCCTCGCTAAGGTCGACGATCCGGAGATCCGTAAACCGATCACCGAACTCGGCATGGTCAAGAGCGTCGCGATCAACGGCAGCGATGTCCATGTCGAGGTCTATCTGACGACGGCAGGATGCCCGCTGCGCACCGAGATCACGCAGCGGGTCAGCCGGGCCATCGCCGATGTCGCCGGTGTCGGCGCGGTCACCGTCGAGCTCGACGTGATGAACGACGAGCAGCGCACCGCGCTGCGCAAACAGCTGCGCGGTGATTCCGCCGATCCGGTGATCCCGTTCGCCCAGCCGGGTTCGCTCACCCGCGTGTACGCGGTGGCCTCCGGTAAGGGCGGCGTCGGAAAGTCCAGCGTCACGGTCAATCTCGCGGCCGCGATGGCCGAGCGCGGGCTGTCCGTCGGCGTGCTCGACGCCGATATCTATGGGCATTCGGTGCCGCGCATGCTCGGCACCGACCAACGGCCGACCCAGGTCGAGCGGATGATCATGCCGCCGGTCGCGCACGAGGTGAAGGTCATCTCGATCGCCATGTTCACCCAGGGCAACACGCCGGTGGTGTGGCGCGGCCCGATGCTGCACCGCGCGCTGCAGCAGTTCCTCGCCGACGTGTTCTGGGGCGATCTGGACATTCTGCTGCTCGACCTGCCGCCGGGCACCGGCGATGTCGCGATCTCCATCGCGCAGCTGATCCCGAACGCGGAGATCCTGGTGGTCACCACACCGCAGCCGGCGGCCGCCGAGGTGGCCGAGCGGGCGGGCGCGATCGCGCTGCAGACCCGGCAGCGCATCGCGGGCGTGGTGGAGAACATGTCCTGGCTCGATCTGCCCGACGGCACCCGGATGGATCTGTACGGTTCCGGCGGCGGACAGTCCGTCGCGGACCGGCTCACCCGCGCGGTCGGCGCGAATGTGCCGCTGCTCGGCCAGATCCCGATCGAGCAGTCGCTGCGCGAGGCGGGTGACGAGGGCACCCCGATCGTGCTTCGCGATCCGGAAAACCCTGCCGCACAGGCGTTGCGGGATATCGCCGACAAGCTGGCGGTGCGCCGCCGCGGCCTCGCGGGCATGTCCCTCGGCATCGACACCACGCGTCATCTGTAACCGCCGCGTCCGATTTCCGCCGCGCTTCCGCGTGCTCGGTGTCGGTGCGAGCAAATAAGCTCGATGCCATGCTCACGCTACTGCTGTACGTGCTGATCATCGGTCTGGTCGCCGCGGTGCTGTTCCTGCTCGCCAGCGCGGTGTTCGGCCGCTCCGAGGAGTTGGGCCCGCTGCCGGAGGGGACCACCGCGACGGTGCTGCCGGTCGAGGGGATCACCGGCGCCGATGTGCGTGCGCTGCGCTTCCAGCAGGTGGTCCGCGGTTATAAGGCGACCGAGGTGGACTGGGCGCTGGCCCGCCTCGCCGCCCGCATCGACGAACTGCAGGTGCAGCTGGCCCAGGCGCTCAACGGCGATGCGGCGGCCGCCCGCCCGGCCGCACCCGAATCGGCCAACCGTTGACCGCGCCGGATACGCTCATCCGCTGTCCCTGGGCCGGGCCCGACGAGCTCTACCTGCGATATCACGACACCGAATGGGGCCGCGAGCTACACGGTGACGACGCCATGTTCGAACGCCTGTGCCTGGAGGCGTTCCAATCCGGCCTGTCCTGGATCACCATCCTCCGCAAACGCCCGGCGTTCCGCGCGGCGTTCGCCGGCTTCGCCATCGAGCGGGTCGCCGAGTTCGGCGACGACGATGTGGCACGTCTGCTGGCCGATTCGGGGATCGTGCGCAACCGGTCCAAAATCGAGGCCGCGATCGCCAATGCGCGGGTCGCCCGCGACCTCGATATCGGACTGGACGACCTGCTCTGGTCCTTCGCTCCCGAGCCTCGCCCGCGTCCGAGAACGGTCGCCGACGTGCCGGCCACCACACCCGAATCCGTCGCTCTGGCAAAAGAATTGAAGCGGCGCGGATTCCGCTTCGTCGGCCCGACCACGGCTTACGCACTGATGCAGGCGACCGGAATGGTCGACGATCACCTGGCCGATTGCTGGGTCGAAAGTGACCCGCCTGACACCGCCACGGCGATCACATTTCGAACTCAGGTATCCGTCCACTCCGGCGATAGGGAAGAATAGGACCGGTGTAGCTCGCCAAATGCCGGCGAGCTCACCTGTTGGTGACAACTGGAGTTCCAAGAAAGTGCGCAGAAAACCGCGCAGATCTGGAGGGAGCAGAGGATGGCGGCCATGAAGCCCCGCACCGGGGACGGTCCCCTCGAGGCAACCAAAGAAGGGCGTGGAATCGTCATGCGGGTTCCACTCGAGGGTGGCGGGCGTCTGGTCGTCGAACTCACGCCGGACGAGGCTGCGGCACTTGGTGACGAACTGAAGAGCGTCACCAGCTGAGTGTCCTCGGCTGAAACCTCGGCGCTGGTCGTCGTGGCCGGCCTGCTGGCCTGCCCGGAATGTGATCTCGCATTCGAGGTGCCAACTCGTGTCCTGCGCTGCGCGCGCGGACACAGCTTCGACATTGCCAGACAGGGGTACGTCAGCCTGTTGACCGGCGCGTCGACCAAGATGACCGGCGATACCGCGCCCATGTTGGAGGCACGTGCCGCCTTCCAGGGTGCAGGCCATTTCGCACCGATCGCCGACGCGGTCGCCAGGACCGTCGGGTCCGCGGCATCGTCGTCCGGTCCGGTCGCGGAGATCGGAGCCGGCACCGGGTACTACCTGGCGAGCGTCCTCGATGCGACGCCCGCCGCCTTCGGCATCGCATTGGATGTGGCCAAACCCGCCGCCCGCCGCGCCGCCCGCGCGCATCCCCGCGCCGCCTCGGTACTTGCCGACGCCTGGCGCGGACTGCCGTTGCGCGACGGCACGATCGGCACGGTGCTGTCGGTTTTCGCGCCGCGCAATCCGGCGGAGGTCGCCCGCGTGCTGCGCACGGACGGTCGATTCGTCGTCGTCGCGCCGACCGAACGTCATCTGGGTGAGCTCATCGGCCCGCTGGATATGGTGTCGGTGGATCCGGATAAGGATCGTCGCCTGGCCGAATCCCTGTCGAGCCGATTCGACCAGACCGATCGCGTCGTCGTCGACTATTCGATGAAGCTCGGCCGCGCCGATGTGCGGAATGTGGTCGCGATGGGTCCGTCCGCATTTCACGCCGAGCGGTCGGCCGATGCGGCCATCGCCGCGCTGCCGGATGTCGTCGAGGTCACCGCATCGGTGACGGTGACGGTCTATCGACCGACGTAGTCGGCCACCGGCAAATTCTCAGGGTTTGCGGAGTCGCTGATACAGCGCGATGGTGCGTTCCGCGATCCGGGACCAGTCGAATTCGGCGATGGCCCTGGCCCGGCCCGCCGCGCCGAATTCGGCGGCCAGCACCGGGTCGCCCGCCACCTCGTTGACGGCGGCGGCCAGATCCGTTTCGTATTTCCGGTGGTCGGCCGGGTCGTAGTGGACCAGGCGACCGGTGGCGCCGTCGGCGACCACCTCCGGGATGCCGCCGACATCGGAGGCGACGACGGCGGTGGCGCAGGCCATCGCCTCCAAATTCACGATACCCAGCGGCTCGTACACCGATGGGCATACGAAAATCGTTGCGGCCGAAAGGATCTGGCGAACCTGCTCGGTGGGCAGCATCTCCCGCACCCAGAACACGTTGCCGCGGATGCGCTGCAGTTCGGCGACCGCCTCCGCCGTCTCCACCTCCAGCTCCTTGGTGTCCGGTGCGCCCGCGCACAGCACCAGCTGGATATCCGGATCGAAATCGCGGGCCGCGGCGAGCAGATGCCCGACACCCTTCTGCCGGGTGATCCGGCCGACGAAGGCGACGATCGGGCGGTCCATCCGAACACCGAGTACCGCGAGGATCGGCCGGGAACCGGCGAGGGGCGGCCCCGGATGCCACACCGTCGCGTCGATTCCGTTGTGGATCACGTGCACTCGATCCGGATGCAGCGCCGGATACGCGTCCAGGACGTCGTGGCGCATCCCCTCGCTGACCGCGATCACCGCGTCCGCGTATTCGACGGCATTGCGCTCCGACCACGACGACAGCCGATAGCCGCCGCCCAACTGTTCGGCCTTCCACGGCCGCCGCGGTTCCAGCGAATGCGCGGTCAGCACGTGCGGGATGCCGTAGAGGGTCGCCGCGAGGTGGCCGGCCAGGCCGGTGTACCAGGTATGCGAATGCACCACGTCCACCCCGCCGACGGCATCGGCCATGCGCAGCTGGGTGGACATCATCTGGAGCGCGGCGTTCGCGGCGTACAGCGACGGGTCCGGCTGGTGCACCACCGCGTCGTTGCGCGGCGCGCCCATGCAGTGCACGGTGACATCGCACAGCCTGCGCAGCTGCGAAGTCAATTGCGTCACATGGACTCCCGCTCCCCCGTACACCTCGGGTGGATATTCGCGGGTGAGCATCGCGACGCGCAGCGGACCGGGGTCGTAGCCGGAGCCGACCCTCGAATCCCGTTCGGCAACGTTGCCTGAGTCGTCGCCCGCCAGCCCTCCGGTGCCCAAACTCACGCGTTCAAAAGTAGACGGTCACTCCGGCACGGGCCACTTACCGGCGTCCCACACGGTAGTTTGGGCAGTGTGAGGAGCCAGCCGCACGTACTCGGGATCGTGCTCGCCGGTGGTGAGGGCAAGCGTCTGTTCCCACTCACCGCGGACCGCGCCAAACCAGCGGTCCCCTTCGGCGGCGCCTACCGTCTCATCGACTTCGTACTCAGCAACCTCGTCAACGCCGGCTATCTGCGACTGTGTGTGCTCACCCAGTACAAGTCGCATTCGCTGGACCGGCATATCTCACAGACCTGGCGGTTGTCGGGTTTCGCCGGTGAATACATCACGCCGGTGCCCGCGCAGCAGCGGCTGGGCCCGCGCTGGTACACCGGCAGCGCCGACGCGATCATGCAGTCGCTGAACCTGATCTACGACGAAGATCCGGATTACATCGTCGTATTCGGCGCCGACCACGTGTACCGGATGGATCCGGAACAGATGGTGCAGCACCATATCGATTCCGGCGCCGGTGTCACCGTCGCGGGCATCCGGGTGCCGCGCAGCTCCGCCAGCGCCTTCGGCTGCATCGACTCCGACGAGTCCGGACGCATCACCCAGTTCCTGGAGAAGCCCGCGCATCCGCCGGGCACCCCCGACGACCCCAATATGACATTTGCGTCCATGGGCAACTACGTCTTCACCACCAAGGTGCTGGTGGACTCCATCCGGGCCGACGCCGACAATTCCGACTCCGACCACGACATGGGCGGCGACATCATCCCCTCCCTCGTCGCCGCGGGCCAGGCCGGCGTCTACGACTTCGCCGACAACGACGTGCCCGGCGCCACCGAACGCGACCGCGGCTACTGGCGCGACGTCGGCACCATCGACGCCTTCTACGACGCCCACATGGATCTGGTGTCGGTGCACCCGGTCTTCAACCTGTACAACCGGCACTGGCCGATCCGCGGCGCCGCCGAAAACCTGCCACCCGCCAAATTCGCCCAAGGCGGACTGGCCCAGGAATGCATCGTCGGCTCCGGCAGCATCCTGTCCGCCGCCACCGTCCGCAACTCCGTCCTGAGTTCGAACGTCATGGTCGAAGACGGGGCCACCGTCGAAGGAAGCGTCCTCATGCCCGGTGTGCGCGTCGGCCGCGGAGCCGTTGTGCGGCACGCGATTCTGGACAAGAACGTGGTGGTGGGTGAGGGCGAGATCATCGGGGTTGATCTGGAGCGGGATCGGGAGCGGTTCGCGGTCAGTAACGGTGGTGTGGTGACTGTTGGTAAGGGTGTTTGGGTCTAGTCCGGCCTAGCGTGTCGGCGTCTCGCGTGTCGGATAACGTCGCACCCTGGTTCCGAACCGGACACCCCCTACACCGAATGTGCGGTTCGCGCACGGGGTGCGGCAACTGTGCCTGGCTCATTCTTCGGTTTCGGCCACTTCTCGCGATAGCGGAGCACACCTTCTGGCGTGCAATCCTCATACCCGAACTCCACCCCACACCGGTCACAGATATTGAACGAGGGCGTTCGCCCGTCTGCCCCCCCAGGGCGGATCGCCCTGCGGAAGACCGCACACCCGGCACCTGTCATCGCCCATACCGCCCGCTGCTGCGGCTTCCTCGTTGCCATTCATATCAATCCACCACCAGCGAACCCGATATGCCCTCAATTACCTTCTGAGAGAAATCCAGCTCGGGATCAGGGGTAACGACGGTGACGAGAAATAGTCCGCTTGCAACCACGGCGACCTCATATGGCTCGAATAATTGCCCGCGATCACGTCCGTAGGGATCGGACCGCACCAGCGCCTTGAATGACTTTACGCGAGCAGGCTCGTACAGGATACAGAACGGACCCTCGACCGAGTTCGGGATATCGTAACCGTACTCCGTCCACAGTACTGCCATCTCCTGATTCTTCGCGACCAATAGCTCTCCGGCGAGATCCGGCACAGTGCGGCGGATATCAGGCCAGCCAGCAAAGTCGCCGGATTCGTCATCAGAAACTATCTGAACCACCATATCGGGCCATTGCGCACTCCATGTATCCAGGAACTTCACAATCCCCCTCCCTGGAAGTCCAGCCCCGATGAGAACGGTATCGAACCCGGTGATCAACGGAGGCCCCGATCTGGAAACACACCGAGGCACCTCATATTGATACAGGCTTTATCGGCTTCCACCGATCTATCAGATTCCACTTGATTGACCTCTGAATCGAAACCACCGGTCATCGAATCTCTTACGATCACCGCCCATCGGATCCGACTCCCTCAGCATCTGCGAACAAACCGTTCGAATGCGGATGGGAATTCCGGGCATATGTAGACGCGCGCAATATATGGCTCCGCATCGAGACGTCGATACCAGCTGTCGAAAATCTCGCATTCGCCCCGTACAGCAGCGTCTACGAATTCTGTCGCAGGCGACCTACCCACTTCCATGCAAAATCCTTGCATTTCTGGAGCATCCATATTTCCCACCCAGTAATTAGGGCACAGAAGCCATTTCGTACCGTCGTTGATCTCCAACCCGCCCACTGACCGATCCCACCACCCAGTTACCGACACCATATGCAGGTACCCATCCCGCTCCGCTTGACGTCTACATTCAATCTCCCGAATCTCGGAAAGGCGAATGGTAGCCGCCTCGATCATCAAACGATTCTGATCCTCGATGGACAGACCCTCCAGAAAACCCAGCTGATCAAGGCGCGAGTACATGGGCAACTCGTCGAACGTCTTCACATGCATAATAGGCGAAAGATCGTGCCAACCTTCCTCGTGGAAAAGGTCATCGAAATAACGCCGGTATCGGTCATCCGTTTCAGTCGACAAACGGACTCGATACCGGTCGGCCAATGCGGATAATTTGGTCCGGACCGCCGAATAATTACCGAGACCCAAGCTGAAACTTATGCGATAATCGGAACTGTCTACCGCCTCGATCTCGGCAACCTCCTCGCCCGACGAGTCGAAAGCAACGAGACTACCGTCGGTCATCTGCGCTACACCGCGGGAAAAATCTCTGACCCCCACCCAATCGAAGGTTGCAGCCCTATCCTCGATCAGATCCTGAAACTCCGACCAATTGACGCCACCAGGAAATACCCCCATCCCATCGAAGGCAACAACCTTCCATTGCCACCTATTCGGATCGAAGACTTCAACAACCTCATCGAGCGGTATGAGCTTGCGTCCCGCCCACATAGGGATTACCAACGTTACAATTGCAACCACTACCAAACGGTTATCGACCACACACTGTTCGTGGGCAGAGCACAATCCTCGTCCGTCAAAACAGTAATGCTCGCACCGGACGAGGGCACCGAATAATGCACAAAATCCCTGAACCCCACGGCACTCTTCTCGACGCAGACGCCACGTCCTTCCAAGGCAGTCATAAGTTCATCTGATGAAATGCTCCTAGGGATTTCCCGAACCAAATTCAGAATGGGTTCCGGCACAGGGGTCTCATACGGCAGACGATGGACAGCGAGGATTACAGTATACGAAGACCATTCCACAACAGGATCGGAGTTGAACCCGAACTCCACCAAGCCATAGTCACGCCTGAGCCAATGCCGCTTTTTGTGAACATCGTCTACACAGCCCTCGTCGCCGAGTACTGCAGAGACACTCGCCAAGGAAACATCCTTACCCAGACCCATCAGCGATCCCGCGCATATCACATCAGCAAGAAACTCGATGAACCCGATTTTCGCAGTTGAAATCAATATCACCAACGCTTCCGAGGCGTGCGGGACTTATCGAGAGGAGTGATTCTCTGCGGCAACACCCCTTGTTCCATTCCTTGTCGAGAAGCCTTATTACACTGACAGGACTTGTCCGCTCAACCAACTCTCTCAGATCCGTCCTCTGCAGAGGATCTTCAACTACATTGGCCTCGGACAGCGGAACTACCGAAGAAGACGAGAATCTCTGACAATTCATACACCAAACAATAGAGATACCGATGCGACTAAGCGCGGGGTTCTCGTAGTAGTACCAACGGACACTCATGTTCTTGCATACAGGGCACTCCGCCTCCGAGTCCCGATAAACCAATGGCCCTGTCTCAGCGAGCGCCGCATCCTCCTCCACGCTATAGCGAATCCAGCGAATGTGCTCGGCACCCATATCATCCGCCAGTGCCATCTACAGAGGGATGGGCAGCTAAAGCTTCTCGCAGAGCAGTCGGACCGAGCGTCGACTCGTAAGGCCCGAACCCCAATGCACCCACCACGATCAATACGTCATCAATCCTTAGATCATCAGCCTCGGAGTTGAACGAATTGATCCGATCGAGACATTCCGAGAAAACCCATCGAATCCGACCAGCGAGAACGCTCGTATCAGATTCGAGGCTGGTTACCGGCGCATATGCGGGTGTACACACTATCAGGTCTGGCACGCCATCCGATCGAAGGTTCTCCAGGACCTGTGCATGCTCACGGTTATAGAAACCACCATAGCGATCGTGCGCGAGGTAGCTCGGCATGATTATGGCATCGCATCCAAAGCCGACTTCCGGCATAGTACCTATGCGAAATTGGATTCCCCCATGATCGGCGAGGGCAGTGCGCCACGGGGCAAGTTTATGCTCGAACCGCGCCGCGATCGTCAGTTTCACGGCATCAATATACCACTATTACTGCTTACGAAAAGCCACAGGAACATGAGCCAACTGATCCTCCAGATTCCAGTCCTTCGGTCGGCGTTTCGGCTCGAACCACGGCGCCCCTTTTTTCAGCCATTTTTCACGATAATGGATTACGCCCGCTGACGTCGAGTCCTCATAGCCGAATTCAACCCCACAACATGGGCATATATCAAAGGTCGGCGTTCTTCCGTCATACCCCCATGGAGGCTCACCCAACAAGAGCCCGCATACACGACAACGTTGAATATCTTCCGAGTCATTGTGCATTGAAGTAGTCCAGGTTAGTCGGCTGTTCATGCTGCGCAGGATTTGGCTTATAATAGGTGCGTGGTACACCATCTCTGGTTACGACGCCGAACTCATTCGTCAGCGGGTTGAACCTCACAATATCACCATTGGGCCGAACCTTACTCAAGACGTCTGTTCCAGGATTATTCAGAAAGCTTGTCGCTTTCTCAACGTATTGTTTTGAGTTCGTTATTTCAGGGAACTCACTACCATGCTTTTTCCAATGCTGGAAAGCGTTCTCGACATTACTCCGATTTTTAGTTGAGGTCCAGATCGATCTGCAGGCCAATCCTAGCGGATCTATCCAGGAAATAGGGTTATGCGGGTACGAGTTCGGGTTGGGCGCTGGCGCCAACCCGAGCGGATCCGAGGTGAGGAAACGCCCAGTGGCCGGATCGTAATGACGGTGACGGTTGTAATGGAGGCCGCTCTCGGTGTCATAGATCTGACCAGGAAAGCGTAAGAGTGTCGCGGCCGCGCCATGCCACACCGTCCGACCCCAGAGGTCCGCTGCTGCTGTTGCCACCGTTTCGGCGGTTTGTGGATTCACCATCTCGATAGGCGTGCCCACGAGATCGGAAATGATGGCATAGAATTCACGATCGACGGCGCCTTGGACTGCCATCTGTGCAATCGGCGCGTAAGAGTCCAGCTCGAAGACCCAGCCGGTAGCCACATGGTCAGCGACCTGTTCTACAAGCTGGGGGCCATCCCAGAGGTAGTCGACACGTTCCAACACTGAACGGTCATCCGCGAGGCGCTGTTTGGTGGTGCGGCGGCCCATGGCGTCGTAGGTGTAGTGCCACCACTGGTGGTCGGGGTCCAGACGTCGGTTAGTTGGTCGAAGGCGTTGTAGTTGTAGTGCCAGGTGGCGGGGTTGCGGGAGGGGCGGGTGGTGGTTTTGCGGGTTAGGCGGCCGGCGGCGTCGTAGTGGTGGCGGGTGTGGCCGTCTCGGATCAGTAGGTTGTTGCGGTATTCGCGGTGGTCCCAGATCGGTGGGGTCTGGGGCTGTGTATCAGGGTTGGTGGGGTGTAGGCGGCGGTGATGTTGCTCAGGGGGTCGTAGGTGTATTGCTCGGTGGGGATTCCGTTGCGGGTGAGGGTGGTTACGCGGCCGATGGGGTCGAGGTTGTATTCGGTTCGGGTTGTTCGGTTTTCGTGGGTGACGGTGTGGGTGGTGGGGTATCCGTCTGGGCGCCAGGTGAATTCGTCGTGGCGGACGGTGCGGTTGGCGGGGTGGGCGGTGACCTGCTGGTGGGTGAGGTGGCCTACCGGGGTGAGGGTGCGGTCTATGGAGATGTTGCCGATGCGCCAGCCTGTGGTGCGGCCGAGTTGGTCGTGGGTGAAGTGGATGTTGTTGCCGTCGGCGGTCAGGTCGGTGACGCGGCCGGTCGGGTCGTAATCCCAGGTTGTGAGCGCGCCGGATGGGGTGGTGCGGTGGGTGCGGCGGCCGTGGGGGTCGTGTTGGTAGACCATCGGCGGTTGGTCGTCCAGTTGCTGGCTGGCCAGGTTGCCGGTGGTGGTGTGGGTGAACGTCAGTGTGTGGGAAGGGGTTTGGGCGGTCAGGACGCGACCGACCGGGTCGTGGGTGTAGCGGATCCAGTCGCCGGTGTCGGCGGTGATCGCGGTGAGGCGGCCGAGGATGTCGTAGGTGTGGTGGCGGGTTACACCGGTTGCCGGGGTGACGGTTTCGACGCGGCCTGCGAGGTCGTGGGTGTAATTGGTGGTGGCACCGGTGTAATCGGTTTCGGCGGCCAATTGGCCCGCGGGATCGTAAGCGTAGTGCCAGGTTTGGCCGAGGGGGTTTGTGACGGCGATCAGGTGGCGTTCGGTGTCCCAGTCGTATGTGGTTGTGGCGCCGTCGGGGTCGGTGCGTTGGGTGAGGAGGTCGAAGGGGCCGTAGTGATAGCGGGTGATGCCGTTGTTGCGGTCGGCGTGGACGGTGAGGTTGGCTTCGCCGTCCCAGACCCAGACCTCGCTGTGGCCGTCGGGGTCGGTGCGGCGCAATAGTTTTCCCTCGGCGGACCAGGTGTAGGTGGTTGTCGCGCCGAGGGCGTCGGTGACGGTGACCGGGCGGCCGAAGTGGTCGCGGTCGATAGCGGTTAGGGCACCGTGTGGGTCGGTTACCCGGATCGGTAGACCGGCGGCGTCCACATCGATAACCGTATGGGCGCCTGTTGATTCGGTGATCGTGGCGACTGCGCCGGTTGGGTGATGGGTGAATTCGGTTCGTACGCCTGCGGCATCGATGGTCGCGGTGAGGTTTCCTTCGGCGTCCCACTCGCGGTGCTCGACGGTGCCATCGGCTTCGGTGACGGACGAAGGACGATTGTGGGCCTGGTACTCCAGGGTCAATTGGCGACCGTCTGGGCGGGTGATTACGGCGAGGTCGCCGTCGGCGGTGTAGGTGTAGGTGGTGATCGCGCCGTCTGGGGCGACGACCCGCACCGGGCGGCGGTCGGCGTCGTAGTCGGTCAGGGTGCGGGCGCCGGTGGGGTCGATCTGGACGCGCAGGCGGAGGTCGGTGTCGAACTGGAAGGTGGTGGTGTTGCCGAGGGAGTCGGTGTAGAGGGTTCGGCTGCCGGTGCCGTCGGGGAAGGTGAAGTAGTCGAATTCGGCGTTGACGATGTCGGAGTTGCCGCGTTGCACGATGACGCGGCCGGACTCGTCGTAGGTGTTCAACAAGGTATTGCCGTTGGAGTCGGTCCACGACAGCATTCGGTGGTCGGAGTCGTAGGTGAAGTGGGTGGTGGCGCCGACACCGTTCGTCAGAGCAGTCAATTCGCCTGACTCATAAGCGAATTCGCGGACCATCGTGGCGACTCCGGCGGCGTCGAGGACCGCCAACCCGATGACTCGTCCATCGGCGGTGTCGACACGAATTCGGTAGCCGCCGGAATGCGATACCTCGATGGGCGCACCATCGGCGTTGTAGTGGAAGCGAATTCGATTGTGGTGCCGATCGGTGATGGCGGTGATCGCGAGGTTGCCCAGTAGTTCGTCGACCCCGCCGAGCACCGGATCGGGTGCGAAATGCCAAGTGATTTCGCGGTCGGGATCGTGGACCCGATATTCGCCACTGTCGGTGCGGGACATGGTCCAGCGCAGGCCGTGGTTGAGCGGGCGCACAGGCATATCGGGCGCGGTGTGCGGATAGGCCAGCAGAATTCCGTCTTCGCCGACGAAGGTGACGCCGCTCTGTTCGACGACGACCCGCATATCCAGCGTCGCCGACCAGGACGGTCCGAACCAGCGGCCGAATCGGTAGCTGGATCGATGTCTGCGCGCCAATACCAGCGCGAGCACTCCGGGTAGTTCGACATCGGTTGCGGGAAGCAGGAATTCGCCGGTGGCGGCGTCGACGGGATCGCCACAGTCGGTGACCTGCTTCGGGGTTTGGGTATCTTTCGGATTGTCCTTCTTGGCCTGGTCGGTGACACCCTTGTCGTTCTTCGCCCGCTGCGTCGTCTCCGGTTTGCCCTCGGTGGACGGACTGTGGCTGGAAGGATGCGTGCCGTCATCGGAATGCGTTGGCGTGTCGTGTGTTTCGGTCGGCTTGGTCGAAGTCGGATGGGTGTCAGTCGAAGTCGGATGGGTGTCGGTCGAGGTGGGTCGGGTTTCCGTCGAGGTCGGGTGCGTGGCGGTATCCGTCGACTTACGCGCCGTCGACCTCGGAGTTTCGTGCGCTTTCCCCTTGCCCGGCAACGCTTTCCGGATATCGGAGAACACATCCTTCAACTTCGCCAGCAGCGGTTTCAGCTTGGCGAACGTACTGGACAGCTTCCGGAACAGCGAGGAGATCGTCTTCAGCGTCTTGGCGACGTATGTCGCGGCCTGTGCCGCGACCAAAGGTGTTGCGACGCCGACGGAGAACACTTCCTCCGCGGCCCACGCCGCCAACCGCCCGACGGTCTGCGCGACCAGGTCCCGCACCGTTTGGCGTACGGCGGCAACGATTCCCGCCGCCATCCGCACCGCGCTCGCCCCGGATTCGGCCGCCTTCGCCGCGGCGGCAAGCAGATTCGAGGTGTCGGCCGCGCGAGCCTTGTAAGCATCGGCCGTGCTGCCCAACCATTCGCCGGTATCGGAGTCGACAGCGCGCTGATGCTCGGTGATGGTCTCACCGATTTTCTGCGAAACGTTGTCCCAGGTCTTGGCGAATGCCTCGATCTGATCCGGATCCCCCGCCACCCAGTTCAGCGCCTCCTGCAACGGACGCACATGTTCGATCAGGAACCCGACCCCGTACGAGGCGATGGTGCCGATCGGATCGATGACGACCGATGCCACCTCCATACCGACACCGAGCACCCCGAGCCCGGATTCGATCCACGAACCGGACGAGATCGCATCGTGCAGACCCGTCACCGATTCGACAAGGCCCACACCCGAATACGACCGAGTGGAATCCTCCTTCTGCGCGATCAGCGGGTTGGACGATCCACTCACCGCATCGCACCCGCAGCCGTCAGCACCGAATCCCCCTCCGATCGCGATAACCGATGAGACGCCAGACTAGCCCAGGCCCGCCGAGCCGCCAACGGTAAAACCAGTTCCGCCGCAGCTCGGAAGCCTTCTGTTCAGCCCCGACCGGTCAGCCGATGACGAACGGCTGTGTTCCGCTGGTAGCCAGGACCGCGTTCACCGGCGGGCCCTGGACCAGGGTCGCGGTGGCGGTGCCGTTGGCCCCCGCGGAAATGGGGAGCACATTGCCCGGCGACCAAGCGAAACCCTGCCAATCGTGCAGCGCCCCATCGCACGGGATGAAGACGGGCCCGGCCAATTGCAGCGGCGGCGTTCCGCTTGCGTTGGCGCTGCCCCCGACCAACGTGTACATCGTGCCGGTGAAGTTGACCGCGGCCTGGCCGCCGCCCGGGCAGCTGGCATTGCCGTACACCGTCACCGTGCCGAGACTCCAACCGAGCCGCGAGCCGAACGACACCGACGCGGGTGGGTCGGCCGTGGCCGGGCCCGCCATGCTCAGCGCCCCGGCGACCACAAACATCAGAAGGGATATTCCGTAGCGCACCATGATCCGCCTCCTTCGGTATTCACCTTTCGGCAGCTCTGCACAAGATCGTATTCCCGATCGCGCGGAGATTTAACGGATCGGCGCAGGTCATGAGCGCAGAACCAGGTTGCGGAACCGCCACGAAACCGAGATCGAATCGCCGGTACGAAGCGATCGAAATCGGGTATTACGTTGGGATCAGCGAGAAATGGCCGACCCTGCTAGGGGCCGCAGATGATGTTCTTCAACAACGATGACGATGAGCTCGTCCCCATTCGACGGGTCAATTGGGGAAGGGCCGTGGTGGCATTGGGATTCGTGCTCGTGGGCGCGATTTTGGTGATGCTGTTGGTGATTAATGCGGATTTCGGAAACAAGTCGCCCACGACGGTTCCGCATACTACGGGCAACTGCGAGCCGTTCTGCACGGCCCGGCCGACGCAATAGCGCTCACGGCGTCGGCTGCGTGGTGCCGATGCAGAAGGGGTAGCACGGGCCCGAGGTGTAAGGCACGCGGCTCGGGTTCTGGTCGAAATGGGCGCTGCTGACCAGCAATAGAACGATGACCCCGAAGACGATGATCACTACGAACGAGACGACGGCCAGTGGAATCGCAGCGGGATATCGGTGCCTTGCTTCCTCCCCCATGTGCAGGTTCTCGACGAATTGCGATCCACGGTCCCACATAGCCGTACCTCCAGGCGGAGGCATACCCGACCATCCGGGACGTAATCAACCCATCAATCAACCCCTTGCGGCACAAAGCAATCCGTCGCCGACCGGAATGAGCACGCTGGTGAGTTCGGGATCCTCGGCGATGGCGCGGGTCGCCGCGCGCACCGCCTGCGTGGCCGGATCACGTTGCGCCGCATCGGGAACCCGCCCGCCGAGCAGCGCGTTGTACAGCAGGATCGCGCCGCCCGCGCGCAGCAGCCGGACCGCCTGCTGTACGTACTGCGGATGTTCCAGCGGCGCGGCATCGATGAAGACCAGGTCGTAGGCGCCGTCGGCGAGCCGGGGCAGCACATCCAGCGCCCGTCCGTTGATCAGCCGGGTGCGGGCGGGCGGGATATCGGCGGTGCGGAACGCCTCCTTGGCCGCGCGCTGATGCTCCGGCTCGGAATCGATGGTGGTCAGCGTGCCGTCCTCGCGCATACCGTCGAGCAGCCACAGCCCGCTGATCCCCGCTCCGGTACCCACCTCGACAACCGCCCGCGCGCCGAGGAGCTGGGCATACATGCTCAGCAACGCGCCGACCGACGGCGGCACCGGCGCCGCGCCGAGTTCGGTGGCCCGCTCGCGCGCGCTCACGAGTACCTCGTCCTCCACGACGGACTCCTCCACATAGGCAAGGTTCCGCTCCAGATTCGATGCCACGCCTAGAAGGCTAGGGCAGGCGAACGTTCCGGGTCGTATTCAGCGCACGAGTCGATCGCCGAAATGTCGCGTCGGCTCATCGTGCGCACCGGATCCCCCCGGCCGTGAACGGTCGGCAGATCGCCGGCAACCGCGAAAATCGGTTGCCGGTGCCGATCACGCTTGGCAGGTTTGGCGTTACGAATTCGGGTACCGCTGCGATACGACTGTCGGGCACCGACGGGATTCTCAGGTGTCCCTCAGGATCTCCATATCCCGGCCATACCGGGACAGGAAAGAGTTGGCACTACGCAAGACCAGCCGACCGCACCGGGCGGGACGCGGGAACAACGCCATAGCACATGACGTTGGTACCCGTACGACAGCGATTAGTAGATCGCTGTCGGGTTCCGTAACGACGGTCCCGAGTAGGAGGTAGCCCCATCCACATGGTCGATGCGGCGCGTGAGTACGCCACCCTGCCAGAGCCGAACCTGCCGATCGAGGCGGTCGCGGCCGATGACGAGTTGACCGGTACCGCGGCATTCGATGCCACCGGCGATCGATCCGTGATGCCGACCTGGGACGAACTGGTCCGCGAGCACGCCGACCGGGTCTACCGGCTGGCCTACCGCCTGTCCGGTGACGCCCAGGATGCCGAGGATCTCACCCAGGAAACCTTCATCCGGGTGTTCCGTTCGCTGTCGAACTACCAACCGGGCACGTTCGAGGGCTGGTTACACCGCATTACCACCAACCTCTTCCTCGATATGGTGCGGCGACGCAACCGGATCAGGATGGAGGCGCTGCCCGAGGACTACGACCGGGTACCCGCCGACGGCCCCGGCCCGGAGCAGGCCTACCACGACGCCCGGCTGGATCCCGACCTGCAGTCCGCCCTCGATTCGCTGGCGCCGGAGTTCCGCGCCGCGGTGGTGCTCTGTGACATCGAAGGTCTGTCCTACGAGGAGATCGGCGCTACGCTCGGGGTGAAGTTGGGTACCGTGCGCAGCCGGATCCATCGCGGCCGTCAGGCACTGCGGGACTACCTTGCGCATAATGGAGTTGAGCAGCGCTTCGCCGCACCGGTCGCCGGTGTCGACGAACACTGACGCGAAGATCGGGCGATCCGTCGGGCAACCGGCGATCCCTATGGGCAGCGGTCGAAGGGTGAACACCGAATGAGTGGCGAGTCCAGCACGTCCGGTCGTCGTCCGCGCTTCCGCCCCACCGAACATCTGGCCAGCGAGGCAATCGCGGCCTACGTGGATGGCGAGCTGCGGATGAACGCCTATCTGCGTGCCGCCCAACACCTTTCGCAGTGTCCGGAATGCGCCGCGGAGGTCGAGGCACAGCAGCAGGCGCGTATCGCGCTGCGCCGGGCCGCTCAGGTATCGATTCCGAGCAGCCTGCACGACAGCCTCACCCGGATCCCGCTGGCCGAGCTACCGGGCGGCGCGAGCGCCGCCGCGCAGGCGCAGCAATCACCGCGCGAGAACCCGCGCAACGAGGCCGTTTTCGGCTTTCTGACCGATTCCTTCACCGCGACCCGGTGGACCAGCTGGTGGCGCAAGTAGAGTTTGGCGAGTGACCACCGAATCGACGAACACCGGATCGGCCGAGACCCCGGATGACGTCCGGGACGGGGTGTCGGATTCGGCGGCCAACAGGGGGAACCTGAGGCCGCCGGGCGCGCCCGTACTGGGGCCCCGACCGGTTTATCGGCCGCATATCGACAAGCACACGGCGCGCGCCTTCCGCCGCCCATCCGGCCAGGTCGGTTCGTTCGCCGAGGCGGCGCCGCGCGGCGCGGATCAACCCAAATCGCCGGAGCTGGAACTGCACAACAGCCCGCCCGACGCGGTACTCGCCGAGGCATTCGGCCGTCCGGCCGGCTCCACCGAACTGTTGCAGCGCGATCCCGATGCCGCCGACCTGAACGGCGCGCCCGCCGCGCCCGCCGACCCATGGCGCGATCCGGCGTCCGGCGCCCGGCTCGGCGCGCCCGCGGTGCCGACACCGCAACCGGAGCCGCTGCCGCAGGCGCGCAAGCTGACCGCCCGCGAAGTGCTGTTCGGTTCCCGCGTCGCCCCGAAAGCCCTTGCCCTGCTTGCGCTCATCGCGCTCGGCATCGGCGTGATCGGTGGCCTGGCCGGCCGGTTGACGGCGGAGACCGGTTCGACATACACCTCGAAGAAGGTGACGCTCAGCCAGTCCGGCGACGGCGACCGCCCGCACAATCAGGTCGCGAAGGTGGCCAATGCGGTGCAGCCGTCCGTGGTGACCATCCGGGTCACCGTCGGCGACAACGGCGCCACCGGTTCGGGCGTAGTGATCGATGGCGCGGGTTACATCGTCACCAACAACCACGTCATCTCGATGGCGGCGACGGATAAGACCAATAAGGCCGTCATCCAGGTGGTGTTCTCGGACGGCACCAAGGTTCCGACGCATATCGTCGGCCGCGACACCAAGACCGACCTGGCGGTGCTGAAGGTCGACGTCAAAAACCTGACCGTGATCAAACTGGCCAAATCCAGCGATGTGCAGGTCGGCGACGATGTGATCGCGATCGGTTCTCCGCTCGGCCTCAGCAAGACCGTCACCTCCGGCATCGTCAGCGCGCTACACCGGCCGGTTTCCCTGCAGGGCGAGGGCAGCGACACCAAGGCGGTGATCGATGCGGTGCAGACCGACGCATCGATCAACCCGGGCAACTCCGGTGGCGCGCTCGTCGACCTGGACGGCCGGTTGGTCGGCATCAACACGGCGATCCGCAGCGAGTCCGGCGGTTCGGTGGGTCTCGGATTCGCCATCCCGGTGGATGTGGTGACTCAGACCGCGCAGACGCTGATCCGGGACGGCCAGGTGCATCACCCGGTGCTCGGCGTCAGTGCCCGCTCCAAGGCGGTGGCCAACGATGTGATGAGCGGCGCGGCCGTCGCCGATGTGCAGCCGGGCAGTCCGGCGGCCAAGGCGGGCATCGTGGAGAACGATGTGATCGTCAAGGTCGGCGACCGCGAGGTGACCAGTCCAGAGGAGCTGACGGTCGCGGTGCAGGCCCGCAAGATCGGCGAAACGGTGAACGTGCAGTTGATCCGGGATGGCAGGCAGGTCGAAGTACCTGTCACGCTGGAATCCGACTGAGCTGCATTCCGACTGACCTGGGACGTCCGCGTCCGGGTAGCCTGGAATCCATGTTCAGCGGTATCGGCTGGAGCGAGTTCATGATTCTGCTCGTTGCGGCCCTCGTCATCCTCGGCCCCGAGCGACTGCCCGGCGCGGTGCGGTGGACCACTCGCGCGCTACGCCAGGCGCGCGACTACGCCAGTGGGGCGACCACCCAGTTGCGTCAGGAGTTGGGGCCGGAGTTCGAGGAGCTGCGCAAGCCGCTGGCCGACCTGAACGAGCTGCGCCAGATGAACCCGCGCACCATGGTCACCAAACACCTTCTCAACGGGGATGATTCGCTGTTGCGGGATCTGGAGAGCCAGCTGCCGAACAAGAACGACCTGTACGGCGGTACCACCGGTGCGGCACAGCAGTATCCGATGCCCGCACCGCAGAAACCGTTGGAGCGCAACGAGCGTCCGCCGATCGATACCGACGCGACCTGAATTCCGCCCGGTCCGGGCGTGTCGGCGTCAAGCGGGCTAGACGCATGCGGCTGTCGAGCTGTCTAGACTTCGCACATGTCGGCCGATGACGTGGCGCGGGTTTTCGCGATCGAGGACAAGGTCGAGCGATTGAAGGCGGCCACCGAGGGGGTGGCGGCGGCCCAGCAGACCATCAACGAACTCACCCGCATTCGTCGAGCGGTCATTCGCGAATTACATGCCGAGGGTTGGACTTTCGCCAGAATCGGGGCCGCGGCCGGATTGTCCCGGGCGCGGATTCATCAGGTGAGCACCCAGGGGCCCGCACCCGAAGGTCTGTTCTTCGGGCACGGCGCGCTCACCATACTCGCGCCCGAGGTGCGGGCGGGTCGGATGATCGGCGCGCCGGATCCGACCGCCGCGCCGCGCCTGGTGGAACTGTTGCGCGAGTTGGGCTTCACGGTCACCGTCGAACATTTCCTGCCGGGCCGCCCGATCGATCTGAACCGGGACGGACTCATCGTGCTCGGCGGGCCCGAGCTCTCCCCCAGCCTGCGGCAGCTGATCGTTGCCGATCCTCGGCTGCGGCGCGCGGTGGCGCGGGCGGGCGACGTGCGGCGCGGCATCGAGGATCGGGCGGCGCGGCGGGTGTATCGGCCCGGCGGCCCGGATCCGCACGACATCGCCTATCTCGCCCGGCTGCCGCGCCCCGACGGCCGCGGCACGGTGCTCATCATCGACGGTCTGCACCCGCCGGGATCGCTCGGCGCGATCCGGCTGCTGGCCACCCGGCTGGCGACCCTGCACGAGCGGGCGGCGAACCATCTCTTCTCGGTGCTGATCGCGGTGCGCTACGACCGGAATACTGGCGAACCTCTGGATACCGATTTATTGACCCCCGTCTACCGCCACGACCTGGTCGACGCCCGCAGCGCCATTCCGCGCCCGAGACGCTGATTCCGCCGTGTTTCACCCTTGTGACGTGCGGCTGCACTAGTTATTTCCGAATGGAAATCAGGATAACGGTCGAGTAACAGGACGCTCGCCACCCTTGCGCCACCCCCGATAGTGCCTGAATGCTCAAGTAGCTCTAAGTTTGCTACCGAGTAAGTAGGTGGAGTCTTGTTCGCGTACTCGACACCCGGGGACAGCGTGTTGAACCTGTTCACCGAGCCCCCTGAAGTCCCAGGTCCCGAGGCGATCGATGCGGTAGCCGAGACCGAAACCGCGCCGATCATCACCACGCACCGCGTCACCTACAGTGACCGGCTCAAGGTCTTCATCGGCCCGTCGGAGAAGGTGCAGAACTTCCTGCGCCCGCTGCGCAGGCTCGATGGATACGACCGCTACTCGGTCTGCATGACCCGCCTGCCCGCACCGATGCGCTCCCTCGACATCCCGGCAACGCCGAGCGCCGACCGCGGCGAGGACCAGCTGACCTGCATGGGTTCGGCCGACGAGCTGGTCATCGAGTTGCGCAGGACCGTCGACGGCGCGACACGCCGATACCTCGTCGGCACCCATCCCGATCGCGTCGGCGTGCCCGTGCTCACCATCTCCGTCCAACGCGGCATGCACCAGCTGCGGGTGCATTTCGACGAGGTGTTCACCGCAGACGAGGCCGCCGAGATCCTCACCGCCTACTACCGCACCGGCGAGGTGCCATCCCAATTCACGCTGCGGGAGCTGGTGATCCGATGACGCTGCTGTTGATCGTCGGCGCCGCCGTCATCGTCGGCGGAGTGCTCGCCATCATCACGGGCGCGTTCGTGCGTGCGCGTTCCGAGAGACAATATCTACGGGTGGCCGATATCCAGGCTCGGCTGGCCGTCGAGCACGCGGCGGCCGACGAGCGAGCCGAGCGACTCGCCGAATCGGCGGATCTCGCCGACGAGACGGTCGCGTAAGAAGAAGGGACGGCGTTCGTGCGCACGATGCTCGATCAGCTGATCTCGCTGCTGCCCAACGGCCCGGTGGCGCTGGCCCGCATCGTCGATGCGACCGGTCCCGGCCCGCGGGAAACCGGTGCGGCGATGGTGGTGACGGCCGAGGAGACGGTTTTCGGCTCGCTGTCCGGTGGCTGTGTGGAATCGGCCGTGCTGGAATCGGCGCGGCAGGTGCTCGACGGCGCACCGCCGGTCATCGATCGGTTCGGGTACGCCGACGGGGTGGGTTTCGAGGTCGGGCTCACCTGCGGCGGCGAGATCGAGGTGTGCGTCGAACTGGTCGATATCGATCGGATGCCGCTGCTGCTCGCATTGCGCACCGAGGTGATGGCGGGCAATCCCGTCGCACTGGTGACAACGCTGAACGCGGGCAACGACTGGAAACTGTTGCGGCCGGACGATTCCGAACCGTGGCACGGCATCGATCAGGACGCCAAAGCCCTGCTCGCCGCCGGACACAGCGGAGTGGTCGGCGCCGAGGAGTGCGATACCGAGCAGAACCCGCGGCCGCGCGCCTTCGTCCAGGTTTTCGCGCCGCCCGCCCGGATGATCCTGGCCGGCGCCAACGATTTCGTGCGCGCCCTCAGCCGCACCGGCCGCCAACTCGGATATCGGGTCACCGTGGTGGACGCCAGGGAGACCTTCGCGACCGCAACGCGCTTCCCGTCGGCGCACGAGGTGGTGGTGGACTGGCCGCACCGGTATCTGGCCGCCGAGCACGAGGCGGGCCGGCTCGACGAGCGCACGGTGGTCTGCGTGCTGACCCACGACAGCAAATTCGATGTGCCGCTGATCGCCGCCGCGCTGCGCATGCCGGAACTCGCGTTCGTCGGCGTGCTCGGCTCGCGCCGCACCCACGCCGAACGCGCCGAACACCTGCGCGCCGCCGGTGTCACCGATGCCGAACTGGCCCGGCTGCACAGCCCGTTGGGTCTGGATCTCAACGCCCGCACACCGGACGAGACGGCGATTTCGATCGCGGCGCAGATACTCGCCGAGCGCGGACAGGCGTCGGCCCGTCCGCTGTCGAGTACGGACGGGCCGATCCATCGTTGAGTCGGACGCTAACGCGTCACCAATGCCGCAAGGTCCAATTCGATACGCGCTCCAGCCAGTTCGAGCGTTGCCCGGTTCGCGCTCTCGCCCATCTTCTCGTACTGACCGTCGATCAATCGGTAGGCGGTCAGGCTGACCGGCTCATCGAGGTCGACCAGCCAGTATTGCTCGATACCGACTTCGGCGTACTCGGCGAACTTGGCACCCCGATCGGTACGACGCGTTCCCTGAGACAGAACCTCGACCGCCAAGAGCACCTCAGCGGGATCCCAACGCGCTAGGTCTTCCTGAATTCCAGCGTCCGGAACCACGATCACATCGGGTACTCGCACCGTGGCAGGCGGGCCAGGATCGATCACCACCTCGGTTTCGGCCAGCGCCCCGACGGTAGTTGGCAGCTGCGCGTCCAACTGCTGGACAAGTCGCGCATTCGCTCGCTGATGTTTGGACCTCGGCCGCGGCGACAAGATGAGCACCCCCTCGACAAGTTCGTAAGCACGACTGTTGTCTTCGGGCAGCGCAATCCAATCCTGCAGCGTCAACAAGTGATCAGGGAAGTTCATGACGCTCACCACCATTACTTCCTCCCCTCCCCGGTTCTGGACCGGTCTCCAGTCTTCCACACGTCCGTGCCCGACGGCGGAAGCATACGTGACGACGCCGACAAGTCGAACAGTTTTTCGACAGGTCAAATGACCAGCTCAGAGCAGGTGTTCGATGCGGAGCGGGATCTCGCGGATACTGCGGCCGGTGGCGTGGCGGACCGCGTTGATGATGGCGGCGGCCGCGCCGACCATGCCGAGTTCGCCGAGTCCCTTGACGCCCAACGGGTTCACCACCTGGTCGTCCACTTCGACGAAGGAGATATCTACCGCCGGTGCGTCGGCATTGACCGGAAGCAGATATTCCAGGAGTGAGGAATTGGCCCAGCGACCGTCGCGCGGGTCGGCGATCGTGCCCTCCATGAGGGCTTGGGACAGGCCCCAGTTCATGCCGCCGAGCACCTGGCTGCGGGCGAGTTTCGCATTCAGCACACGGCCGGGCGCGAAGGCGCCGACCATCCGGCGCACCCGGATCAGCCCGAGTTCGGGATCGACGGCCACCTCGGCGAATTGCGCGCCGAAGCTCATCATGGCGTGCCGCGCCGGATCCGCGGCCGGACGCCACGTGCCGATCGTCTCGATATCGGTGAGGTGGTTGCGGGTGAGCACCGCGTCGTATGGATCGACAAGGGACGGTTCGGCTTTCGGCCGCAGCCGACCGTCGACGCCCTCGATGAGATCCGGGGCGTAGCCGTGCAGCGGTGACTGTTCGTCGGCGATGGCGATGGCGATGAGCTGGGCCAGCAGCTCGGTGCACGCGGTGTGCACGGCGGCGCTGACCATGCCCGCACCCATCGAACCGACCGTCGCCGCGATATTCGGATATTCGGTGCTGCCGATATCGAAACGAATCCGGTTGACCGGCAAGCCCATCGCGTCGCCGGCCACCTGGGTCATCGCGGTGGCGACGCCGGTGCCGAACTCCTGGGTCGCGGCCTGGACGACCAACGAGCCGTCGGCGCGCAGCCTGGCGTGCGCGCGCTGCGGCTGGCCGGGCAGGTAGACCGGATAGCCCGCGGTGCCGACGCCCCAGCCGAGCAGCCAATTACCTTCGCGGCGTGGGCCTTTCGGTCGCCTGCCCACCCAACCGAACCGCTGCGCCGCCTCTTCGAGGCAGTCCAGGTAGCCGTCGGATGTCCACGGGTTACCGCTCTCCGGATCCGCCGCCGCATGGTTGCGGCGGCGCAATTCCACCGGGTCCATGCCGATTTCGGCGGCCAGTTCGTCCATGGCGCATTCCAGCGCGACCATGCCCGAGGCCTCACCGGGGCCGCGCATGAAGGTCGGCGTCATGGTGTTGCCCTTGATGAGCTTGTACTGACCGTCCCAGTTGGGAATTCCGTACGCCTTGCCCGCGACCTCCAGCGACAGCTCCGCCCAATTGTCGAATTGCGAAGTGACGGAGAGCTTGTGATGTCGCAGCCCGGTGATCCGGCCGTCGTCGTCGCAGACCAGGGTGACCCGCTGCTCCTGTTCCTCGCGCAGTCCGGTGCCGTAGAACATCTGCTCGCGGTTCAGCACCACCCGCACCGGACGGCCCAATTCCCTTGCCACCAAAGGAGCCAGCGTCACATGCGGCCACATCATCGCCTTGCCGCCGAAGCCGCCGCCGACGTAGTCGGCGAGCACCCGCACCTTGCCGGGCGAGATGCCCAGGTGCGCCGCGATGGTCAGCTGCGAGGCCACGATGCCCTGTGACGCGTCATAGACGGTGACCGAATCGCCGTCCCACATCGCCGCGGTCGCCGAGCATTCGATCGGATTGTGGTGGTTGGCGGCGAAATGATATGTGACATCGATGGAATGGGCCGCGGCCTTTTCCGCGGCGGCGAAATCGCCGCGGGACTGCTTGGCGGGCACCAGATCGCAGAAGACCCGCTCGGGCAGGTACTGCTCGTCACGGCCGTCGTCGAGGCGCACCATCGGCTTTCGCGCCTCGTAGCTGGCCTCGATCAGCGTGGCCGCGTGCATCGCGACATCGATGGTGTCGGCGACCACCACCGCGATCGGCTGGCCGAAGTAGTGGATCTCGTTGTCCTGCATGGGAAAAAAGGTCTGGCCCGGTGCCGGGCCGCCGTAACCGGATGGCATGACCGGAACGATGTTGACCTTCGGCAGGTTCAGGTGTGTGTACACGGCGACCGCACCGGCGCGAAGCGCGGCCGACGTGTCGATGGATTTCACTGTGCCGCTGCCGATTTCGGCGCCGACGATAACGCCGTACGCGGCATTGGGCAGCGGAATCTCGGCGGTGAAGCGGGCCGCACCGGTCACCTTGGCGCGGCCGTCGATGCGATCGAGCCCCCGGCCGACCAGGGCGGGCGCGGTCATTTCGCGTCCTTTTCGGTGACGATCTCCAGCGTGCGCACCAAAGTGCGTTGCGCCAGCGCGATTTTGAAGCGATTCATCGGATGGCCGGAATCCGCCGCGTCGAGTTCCGCGGCGGCGGCCGCCGCGAAGTTGTCCTTGGTGGCCCGCTTGCCGAGCAGCAGTTGTTCGGCGATATGGGCTCGCCACGGCTTGGTCGCGACACCGCCGAGACCGATCCGCACATTGCGCACGTACTCCCCGTCCAAGTCCAGTGCGACCGCGGCGGAAGCGCCCGCGAATTCATAGGATTCGCGATCGCGGGATTTCAGGTAGTGCGAATGCACCGCGTACGGCAGCGGCGGCACATCGATGCGGACGATCAGCTCATCCGGGCCGATCGGATGTTCGAGATGCGGGGTATTGCCGGGCAAGAGGAAGAAGTCGTCGAACGCGATCGCCCGAGTTCCCTTGGGCCCCTGCACATGTACCACCGCGTCGAGCGCGGTGAGCGGGATCGCGACATCGGAGGGGTGCATGGCGAAGCAGTGCTCGCTGGTGCCGAGCACGGCGTTGCCGCGGTGCAGGCCGTCCAGCACGCCGCAACCGCTGCCCGGATCGCGCTTGTTGCAGGCGAAGGCGGTCTCGCGGAAGCCGGGGCACCGCACCTTCTGCATGAGGTTCCCGCCCATCGATGCCATATTGCGGATCTGCGCCGACGCACCCTTCCACAGCGCGATCGAGAGGAACGGAAACCGTTGCACCACAAGCGGATCGGCGGCCACTTTGCTCATCCGGACCAGCGCGCCGATGCGCAGCCCGCCGTCCGGGGTGTGCTCGAGACCGGTGAGCGGCAGCCGGTTGATGTCGACGACGTTATCCGGCCGCATCGCGCCGATGCGCAGCATATCCACCAAAGTTGTTCCGCCGGCCAGGAATACGGTGTTGGGCCGAGCGGCCACCGCGGCGAGCGCTGCTTCGACGGTGTCCGCGCGGGCGAAGGTGATGGGCCTCATTTCGGGCCGCCCATTTTGTCGCGGGCGGACTTTATCGCGTCGCGAATGTTCTGATAGGCGGCACAGCGGCAGATATTGCCGCTCATCCATTCCGCGATTTCCGCATCGCTGCCGGTGTGCCCTTCCTCGATGCATTTGACCGCCGACATGATCTGCCCTGGAGTGCAGTAGCCGCACTGGAATCCGTCGTGTTCGATGAATGCCTGCTGCACCGGGTGCAATTCGTCCCCGTCGGCGACGCCCTCGATGGTGGTGATATCGCGGCCCTCCATGCTGAGCGCCAGGGACAGACAGGACAATTCCCGCTTTCCGTCCACCCAGACCGTGCAGGCCCCGCACGCACCCTGGTCGCAGCCCTTCTTGGTGCCGGTGAGGTGCAGGTATTCACGCAACGCGTCGAGCAGGCTCACCCGCGGTTCCAGCGCGACCGGGTAAACGTGACCGTTCACCCGCAATGTGGCCAATGTATAACCGGGACCGGCAAATTCGGGGGCCCGCAACTCGCTCATGGGTAGTTCGTCAATGGTCATCGACTCATATCTCCTGCTCATCGGCGTACACCGGACCAGATCAGCTCGAATGACGAAAGGCGAGGATCGACCTCACAAATATCCTAGCGATCTTCCAGCAAACGCGCAGAGCATCGGCAACCACCCCAAAAGGTTTGGCCGTCAATCCCTCCGGGCCGGAATCAGGCCGCGACCCGCGACGGGCGCAGCGTATTCATCGGCGGCCGATCCACCAGCGAGACCTCGGTGTGGTGTGCCGTGAACGCGTCACCGATCAGCGGGAACTGGGTGAGCGCCGCACCCGAGTCCTGTACCCCGCTGCGACCGAGCACGGTGCCGAGAATCTGACGGCTCATCACCCCGAGATCGGCGAGCGGGCGGTTGCGGTGGGTGCGCACCCCCAGGTTGACCTGCCCGATGGCGGACAGGCCGAGCCGATCGAAGGTGTCGAGCAGCAGCCCGATCTCGACGCCGTAGCCGGGGGCGAAGGGCACCGAGGTGAGCAGTTCGCGGGTGCCCGCGTATTCACCGCCGAGCGGCTGCAGTACCTGCGAGAGCTCCGGGCGCAGCGCGGCGAGCAGCGGGCGCGCGACCAATTCGGTGACCCGGCCGCCGCCGTGCGCGTCCACCGCCGCGCCCTGCCGCAGCGGACGCCGGTAGTACGCCTTGACCAGCTGGATCTCGTCGACGGTGAGCAGCGGGCCGAGCAGTTTCGGCACGAAGGCCGGATCCGGATCGATCAGGTCGGAGTCGACGAAGGCGATCAGGTCGCCGCCGGTCACGGCCAGCGAGCGCCACAGCACCTCCCCCTTCCCCGGTACCGGATCGAGTTCGGGAACGGCCTGTTCCCGGCTGATCACCTCGGCGCCCGCGGCGCGCGCCCGCTCCGCGGTGGCGTCGGTGGAACCGGAATCGAGCACGATCAGCTCGTCCACCAGCGTGCCGAGCAGCGGCCGGATGCTGGCCACCACATCGCCGACGGTGCGTTCCTCGTTTAGCGCGGGCAGCACCACCGATACGGTGCGCCCGGCCTTGGCGGCGACGAGTTCGTCCACCGGCCAGGCGGGTGTGTCCCAGGTTTCGACGGATTTCATACCAGTCCTCGCAGGGTGCGTGCGGGTGGCCGGATGCCCTGGATGGCGGCGATCATATCCACCACCCGCCGGGTCGCGGCGACCTCGTGCACCCGGAACATGCGGGCGCCCGCGGCCGCCGACCATGCCGTTGCTGCCAATGTGCCCTCCAGGCGTTCGGAAAGTCCGACACCAAGAGTCTCCCCGATGAAATCCTTGTTGCTCAGCGCCATCAACACCGGCCATCCGGTATTTACGAGAACGTCCACTCCCCGCAACAACGCGAGCCCGTGATAAGTGTTCTTGCCGAAATCATGGGTCGGATCGATCAGAATCGAATCCGCGCGCACCCCGGCCGCCGCGGCGTTCTCGGCGGCGCGCGTCAGTGTTTCGGTCACCTCGGTCAGCACATCGGCATAGCGCACCCGGTGCGGGCGGGTGCGCGGGATCGCGCCACCGGTGTGGCTGCACACGATGCCGACGCCGCGGTCGGCGGCCACTCGGACCAGGTCAGGATCCGCGCCCGCCCAGGTGTCGTTGATCAGGTCCGCGCCCGCGTCCACCGCGGTCTCGGCCACCTCGGCACGCCAGGTATCGATGCTGATGAGCAGGTCCGGATATTTCTCCCGAATGGCCGCGACGAACGGGATCACCCGCCGCGACTCCTCCGCCGCGTCGACGACGGCGCCCGGGCCTGCCTTCACGCCGCCGATATCCACCAGGTCTGCGCCCTCGTCCACCGCGCGGGCCACCGCGTCCATGGCGGCGGCGTCGGTGAAGGTGGCCCCCCTGTCGTAGAACGAATCCGGGGTGCGGTTGACGATCGCCATCACCAGCGCCCGGTCGGTCGCCACCGGCTTGCCGCAGAGGGTCGGGCGCGGCGCATCGGTGGAGCTGAACATGATCTCGACTGTACTGGTGCGCCCGCGAGCCGAATCCCGGTACTAGTTCTTGGGAGCGCGGCCCGCGGCGACGTCACCGGCGTAATCGTCGTAGGCGGGGACGTAGCCCTCGGCCCGCCCGGCCAGCACGTACAGCGCGCTCGCGGGATCGGGCTGATAACCCTGTTTACGCAGTTCGACCTTGCGACTCTTGAAGGTCGATGTCTGTTCGAGTTCGGCGACGACGCGAACGAACAGCGGAACCGCGTAACCCGGCAGCTGCTCGAACGCCGCCTTCGCCAGGGCGCGACCGTCGAATTCGACGCCGGGGCGCAACGTCACCGCCGCCATTCCGGCCTTACCGTCGGCGCCCGGTATATCGACGCCGAACACCACGGCCTGCTCGATCTCGGGCGCCTCGCACAACGCGGCCTCGACCTCGGTGGTCGCCACGTTCTCCCCCTTCCAGCGGAAGGTGTCGCCGAGCCGATCGACGAAGGCGATGTGATGCCAGCCCTGGTCGCGCACCAGATCGCCGGTGTCGAACCACACATCCCCATCGGTGAAGCCGTCGCGGACGAGCTTCGCCTCCGAGGCGGCCTTATCGGTGTAGCCGTCGAACGGTGAGCGCTCGGTCACCTTGGACAGCAGCAGCCCGACGCCACCCGTGCGCACCCGGCGCAGCCGTCCGTTCGCATCCCGGCGGGCTCGGCCGGTCGCGTCGTCGTATTCGACGATGGCGTACGGCAGCGGACCGAAGCCCGCGGTGCGGTCCACCCCGAACGCGTTGATGAAGGCGACATTCCCTTCGCTCGCCCCGTAGAACTCGACGATCCGGTCGATGCCGAAACGCTGTTTGAATTCGTCCCACAGCTCCGGGCGCAAACCGTTGCCGACGCACAACCTGACCCGATGCCGCCGGTCGGTCGGCTTGGGCGGCTGGTTCAGCAGATACCGGCACAATTCGCCGATATAGATGAAGCCGGTGGCCTCCTCGCGAATCACCTCGTCCCAGAACCGCGACGCCGAGAACTGGCGGCCCAGGGCGAAGGTGGCGCCCGAGGACAGCACCGACGACAGCGCGACGGTGAGCGCGTTGTTGTGGTACAGCGGCAGGCAGCTGTAGAGAATGTCGTTGCCGCGCAAGCGGACTCCGAGCCCGCCGAGCCCGGCCATGCTCTTGGTCCAGCGCTGGTGGGTCATCACGCTGGCCTTCGGCAGGCCGGTGGTGCCGGAGGTGAAGATGAGGAAGGCGCGCTCACCGGCGGTGACCTGCGCGCACACCGCCGGATCGGTATCGTCGGCATCCTTTGCCGCACTTCGCAATTGCTCGGAGAACAGGATGTTCGCCGGCGGTTCGGCCAGCGAGTCCAGCGCCTCGGCGCACTCCTCGCCCACCACGTTGAGCACGCTGTTCAGCAGGCCGAAGCTGTGCGCGAGCACCTGATCGCGCTGATGGTGGTTGAGCAGGCCCACCGTCGCGCCTAGTTTCACCGTCGCCAGCACGAGCAGCAGCGTCTCCGGGCGGTTCGTCATCAGCACGCCGACCACGTCGCCGCGCGAGACACCGTGCCCGGCAAGCACATTCGCGTACCGGTTGACCTCGGCATTGGCCTCGCCGTATGTGTAGGCGCGCCCTTCGAACCGCAGGAAGGTCCGGTTCGGGTGGCGGTGCGCGTTGCGCTGGAAGTACAGGCCGACCGATGCCCGGTCGCCGGATCGCACCAGCAGGCCGAGGGCGCTGCGCGCCATACTCGGTGCGTCGAAGGCCATTCCGGGCAACTGCCGGACCAGGTCGAAGAGGCTCACCGTCGAGCGGGCTTCGGTGTTCACGCGCAGATCTCCTATCCGCCACCGGTTTACTGTGACAGCCGGCCAGGGTGGTACCGACGGTACCGGAATTCCGCGGCTACGCCCCCGGTTTCAGCGCCTCGAAGGCCGCGGCGATATCGCCGACGACCGTGATCCGGTCCAGCTGCGCCTGCGGGACGACCTTGCGGTCGCGCAGTTCGCCCAGCCAGGCGAACAATCCACCGAAGAAACCATTGTGATCGAGCACCACCACCGGCTTGTCGTGTTCACCGAGATACCCGCCGGTCCAGGTTTCGAACAACTCCTCCAGCGTGCCGATGCCGCCGGGCAGCGTGAGGAATGCGTCGGAACGCTGCTCCATGAGCAGTTTTCGCTCGCGCATGGTGTCGGTGACCAGCAGCTCGTCGGCGTCGACGTCGGCGACCTCCTTGTGCACCAGATGTTTCGGGATGACCCCGACGGTGTGCCCGCCGCCGGCCCGCGTCGCGGTGGCGACCGCGCCCATCATCGAGACGTGTCCGCCGCCGGAGACCAATTGCCAACCGCGCCTGGCGATTTCGGTACCGACCTTGGCGGCCAGCGCGAGCTGCGCCTGGTCGGTCGTGCTCGACGAGCAGTAGACACACACCGAATAGGGATCGCTCACCATTCATCCTCCGTACCTAGTGCGTCGGGTGCGGCGCCCGCTTCGGCCGCACCCAACACGATCTGCACAATCTCGTCGACGCTGTCCGTCACATGCAGCAGCCCCAGATCCCCGGGCGCGATCTTGCCGGAGCCGCCGAGCGAATCGCGCAGCCAATCGACAAGTCCGGCCCAGTATTTCGTGCCGAACAGGATGATCGGGAAGCGCGTGATCTTGCGCGTCTGCACCAGCGTCAACGCCTCGAACAATTCGTCGAGGGTGCCGAATCCGCCGGGGAGACAGACGAATGCCTGCGAATACTTCACGAACATGGTCTTGCGGGCGAAGAAGTAGCGGAAGTTGATGCCCAGATCGACCCACTCGTTGAGGCTCTGCTCGAACGGCAGCTCGATGCCGAGACCGATCGAATAGCCGCCCGCCTCGCTCGCGCCGCGGTTCACCGCCTCCATCGCGCCGGGCCCGCCGCCGGTGATCACCGCGAATCCGGCCCGCGCCAGCGCGGCGCCGATCGCCATGCCCGCGTGATATTCGGGATGATCCACCGTGGTCCGCGCCGAACCGAAGACCGCGACCGCGCGCGGCACCTCCGCGAGCGCGCCGAAGCCCTCGACGAATTCGGCCTGGATGCGCAGCACCCGCCACGGATCGGTGTGCACCCAATCGCTCGGGCCGTGCTTGTCGAGCAGATTCTGATCCGAGGTGCCGAGCCCTTCCTTGCGTTCGCGGCGGAACATGATCGGGCCGCGGAACTTGGGGGTGGATTTCGGCGCGCTGGCAACCTCGTGGTCGGCGGCATCGGTGGACATGTCACCACGCTACCGGTCAGCGCCCGCCCGTCAGCGGGTGGACGGGAGAAGTCATCGGACGTTCAAGCGCCCGGCTCGTCACCGATACGCGATGGTGACCGAGCGGTCTGTCACGGTTGTGAACCGGTCAAATAGCTGCGCAGTATCGCGGTGACCGCGGTGATCTGGGTGACCGGGACGTGCTCGTCCCGCTTGTGCGCGAGGTTCGGATCGCCGGGCCCGAAGTTCACCGCGGGTATGCCGCGGGCCGCGAAACGCGAGACGTCGGTCCAGCCGTATTTGGCGCGCACCCCGCCGCCGCCGTGCCGGTGCACCGAGGCGATCAGGTCCTTGGCCGCCGGGGCGGTGAGACCGGGCAGCGCGCCGGGCGCGGCGTCGGTGACCGCGAAATCCAGTTCCAGACCGGCGAATACCTCACGCACGTGCTCGGTGGCCTGTTGGACGGTGCGATCGGGTGCGAAGCGGAAATTGACGTCCACCTCGGCGGCATCGGGCACCACATTGCCCGCGACACCGCCGCACACCCGCACCGCGGACAGACCTTCCCGGTAGACGCAGCCGTCGATGTCGACCTCGCGCCCCCGATAGTCGGCAAGCCGCTGCAAGATGGGTGCGAGCCGGTGAATCGCGTTGTCGCCCAACCAGGCTCGCGCCGAATGCGACCGGATGCCCGCGGTGGCGAGCCGGGCCCGCATGGTGCCCTGGCAGCCCGCCTCGACCCAGCCGCCCGACGGTTCGCCGAGGATCGCCAGATCGCCCGCGAGCCATTCGGGCAGTTCGCGCTCGATATGGCCGAGCCCGTTGAACTCCGCGGCGAGCTCCTCGCAGTCGTAGAAGATCAGCGTCAGGTCGTGCACCGGCTCGGCGACTGTCGCGGCCAGATGCAGGAAAACGGCGTCCCCGGATTTCATGTCGACGCTGCCGCAGCCGTAGAGCACGCGCTGCCCGGCGTCGTCGGTGGCGAAACGGCCGGGCACATTGTCGGCGATCGGGACGGTGTCCAGGTGACCGGCCAGCACCACCCTGGTCGGCAGGCCGCGATTCGTGCGCGCCAACACCACATTGCCGTGCCGCAGCACCTCGAATCCGGTGGTCTGTTCGCGCAGCGCACGCTCGACGAGGGTGACGATGCGGTCCTCGTCACGGGAGACGCTCGCGATATCGACGAGGGCGGCGGTCAGGTCGATCGGGTCGGCGTGCAGATCCAGGGTCACACGGATCAGCCTACGGTGAGTAACCTGTCTGGACGTGAGTACACAGGGAGCAGCAGCGGTCGGCCTCGCCACCATCACGGCCAACGGAACCATCCTCGACACCTGGTACCCGTACCCGGAGTTGGGCGAATTCGGTGAGTCGTGCAGCAAGCGGCTGGATCCCGCCGACGTCGAATACGCCAAATTCGCCGAGCTGGCCGGCCCGGACGAGGCCCGGCGGGTGGAGGTGGTCGTCGTGCGCACCACCATCGCCGACCTGTCCGCCGCGCCGGTCGACACTCACGACGTCTACCTGCGCCTGCACCTGCTCTCGCACCGACTGATCCGGCCGCACGGCGCGAACCTGGACGGCATCTTCGGCCTGCTCGCCAATGTGGTGTGGACCAACCACGGTCCGTGCTCGCTGGAGGAATTCGAACTCACCCGGCTGAAGCTGCGCGCCCGCGGCCCGGTCACCGTGTACGGCATCGACAAATTCCCGCGTCTGGTGGATTACGTGGTGCCCGCGGGCGTCCGGATCGCCGACGCCGACCGGGTGCGGCTCGGCGCGCACCTGGCCGCGGGCACCACCGTGATGCACGAGGGTTTCGTCAACTTCAACGCGGGCACGCTCGGCGCATCGATGGTCGAGGGCCGCATCTCGCAGGGCGTGCTGGTGGGCGACGGCTCCGATATCGGCGGCGGCGCATCGATCATGGGCACCCTGTCCGGCGGCGGTAAGCAGGTCATCTCGATCGGTGAGCGCTCGCTGCTCGGCGCGAACGCCGGGCTCGGCATCTCGCTCGGCAACGATTGCATCGTCGAGGCGGGCCTGTATCTCACCGCGGGCACCAAGGTCGCCACCCCCGACGGCACCGTCGTCAAGGCCGCCGAGCTGAGCGGGCGCGACAATCTGCTGTTCCGCCGCAATTCGCAGTCCGGCGCGGTGGAGGTGGTGCCGCGCAAGGGCACCGGCATCGAACTCAACGCCGCACTACACGCCAACGACTAGCCGAGCATTTTCTTCTGCACCTTGCCCATGGCGTTGCGCGGCAGCGCGTCGACGACCCGGATCTCGCGCGGGCGCTTGTGCACCGAAAGCTGTTCGGCCACATGGTCGATGAGCTCTTTTTCGATGGAATCGGTTGGTGCGCCGCGCAATACGACGAAGCCGACGATGCGCTGGCCGAGGTCGGCGTCGGGCAGACCGACGACGGCGGCCTCGGCCACGGCCGGGTGGCCGAGCAGCACCGTCTCCACCTCGCCCGCGCCGACGCGGTAGCCGCCGGATTTGATCAGGTCCACCGATTCACGGCCGACGATGCGGTGAAAGCCGCCCGCATCGATGACGGCGACGTCACCGGTTTTGAACCAGCCGTCGGCGGTGAAGTTCTCGGCGGTGACCTCCGGGCGGTTGAGGTAGCCGTCGAACAGCATCGGGCCGGAAACCTGTAGGCCGCCGATGCTTTCGCCGTCGTGCGGCACATCGTTGCCCGCCTCGTCGCGCAGCCGGGTGCGCACGCCGCGCACCGGTGTGCCGACCCAGCCCGGCCTGCGTTCGCCGTCGGCGCGGGTGGACAGGGTGATCATGGTTTCGCTCATGCCGTAGCGCTCGACGGGTGCGTGGCCGGTGAGCTCGCGCAACTTCTCGAATACCGGCACCGGCAGCGGTGCGCTACCCGAGACGAGCAACCGCGCCTCACTCAATTGCTTTGCGGCAGTGGGGTCTTCGACGACACGCGACCACACCGTCGGCACCCCGAAGTACAGCGTGCCACCGGCGGCCGCATACGCCTGCGGCGTCGGTTTGCCGGTGTGCACGAGCGGGCTGCCCACCCGCAGCGGGCCGAGCACGCCGAGGATCAGCCCGTGCACGTGGAACAGCGGAAGTCCGTGCACCAGAACGTCGTTCGGCGTCCATGCCCAGGCGTCGGCGAGCGCGTCCAAGCCGGCGGCGATGGCGCCGCGGCTGAGCACGACACCTTTCGGCAGGCCCGTGGTGCCGGAGGTGTAGAGGATGAAAGCGGTTGTGGCCGGGTCGGGTTCGGGATAGGTGTGCCAGGATCTGGCGTGCAGACGCACCGGAACCACCGGCAGCTCGGTGCCGTCGGGCGCGTCGCCGAGCCAGGCCTGCGCACCGGAATCGGCGAGGATGTGCGCGAGTTCGGCGGCGCCGGAATCCGGCGGCACCGGCACCACGGTGACACCGGCGATCAGGCAGCCGAGCACGGCGAGCACGGTGGTCGCGGTGGGCCTGGCCAGCACGGCGACCCGGTCGGCCCGGGCGATCCGCTCGGCGACCGAGGTCGCCGCGCCGAGCAGATCGCCGCGCGACATGGTCACGCCGTCGATGGTGACGGCATTGGGGATATCGGCCCCCTGGGCAACGGCGATCGGGTTGAGGGAGCGGAGCAGCAGCGGCGGACCGAACGACATTCGCCCACGCTACTTCTCGGACCGAGAACACACCCACTCCGGTCGGTGCCCGTTGACACCCTTCCCGAGTCAGTGAGAAAGTTGATGCATAAGTTTCTCAACGACGAGAACGAGGTCGACGATGACCAGCCCGCTCCGCGCCGTCGTCCCAGCCGCAACCGGCGACGATTTCGACATCCGAGCAGTAATCGACGGCTCGGCCGCGTTTTTCGGCGCGGCGGCCAACGTCATCATGCAGCTGAGCCTGCGACCGGTCGGCTACGGCGTGCTGGAAAGCACCGTCGACAGCGGCAAGATCATGCTGCATCCGATCAAGCGGACCCGCACCACGCTGACCTATCTGGCGGTCGCGCTGCTCGGCACCGAGGATGAACGCGCCGCCTACCGCGAGGCGGTCAACCGATCGCATATCCCCGTCCGCTCCACGCCGGACAGCCCGGTGAAATACAGCGCCTTCGATTCGCGGCTACAGCTGTGGGTGGCGGCCTGCCTCTACTGGGGCGCGCGCGACCTGTACGAACGCATGCACGGTCCGATGGACGAGGCGGCCGCCGACGGGTTCTACCGGCACGCCGAGCGGCTCGGCACCACCCTGCAGGTGCGGCCCGGCATGTGGCCGGCCGATCGCGCGGCCTTCGACCGGTACTGGGCCGAAAACCTGGACCGGACCAGTACCGATCCGCCGATCCGCGACTACTTCTGGCAGATCGTCGACCTGAAGATGTTCCCGCGCCCGATCCAGTTGGCGTTCGGCGGCTTCCACCGCTGGGTGACCGCCGGATTGCTGCCACCGCACCTGCGTGCCGAAATGGGGATGCGGTGGAGTGAGCGCGACGATCGCGCGCTGGCTCGGCTGCTGCGCGCGGTCGGCACGGTAGAGGCGCGAATGCCGAAGGCGGTCAAGGTTTTTCCGGTCAATGCCTTCCTGCTGGATCTGCGGATGCGCCGCAGGCTCGGCCTGCCGCTGGTTTAACGACACGCCAGGCGACAATCACGCATATTCGGCGTGTCACATGACGCGATCCTCGGTTGCTCGAGGTTATCTCGACTGAGCGCCAGCGCATACCGCCGACGCATGGACCCGGGAGGTAACCGTGGGCTATCGCAGGGTGGCACTGGCGGCCGTCGTCGGAGCCGGAATCTGTCTCGCCTGCGCCGCGACCAGAGCGACGGCCGCCGAACCCGAACAGGTGCCCCAGCGCACCGCGATCTCGCTGCGCTCCACCATCGGCCTGCACTGGGGCACCGCCAACGAGCACGAGGCGCGCAGCGGGCTCTCGCTGACCAAGCTCTACATCGTCGACTACGCGCTGCGGCACGGCGACGGCTCGGCCCTCGATCGCGAGCTGAGCGAGCGGATGATCCGCCTGTCCGACGACAGGGCCGCGGATTTGCTGTCCGCTCGCTATCCGGCCGCGATCGATGCGATCGCCAAGGAATTCCACCTGCACGAGACCCAGGCCGGCCCGGATTGGGGTTCGGCATCGACCAGCGCGGCCGATGTGGCCGACTTCCTGGAGCAGAAGCTGCACGACGATCCGGCGTCACCGATCTTCGAATGGATGACCACCGCCTCGTCGATCGCCGCCGACGGCACCGAACAGGATTGGGGCACTTCGCATATGCCCGGCGTGCTCGGCAGCAAATGGGGTTGGTCGGATTACGGGCCACCGGAGGTGGCCTCGACCTCGTACGGGCCGTGGTTCGCCGTCGCCGCGCATACGCACGGCACCGCCGCCGAGGAGACCGCGGATGTGCTCGACGCGCTGCCGGAGCTGACGCGCACGCTGTTCCCGCTGTTCCTCTGAGCCCATCGAATCGCTGCGCGATATCTCGATTTCAGGGCACCCGGAACGATACGACGATGTGGTCACGGGCGAACCGGCGCGCGGCATCGTCGTCGTCGAGCGGGATCACCGTCTGCCTGGTGAGCGCGAGCGAAAGTGCCGTGCGCGCAATCATTTCGGCGAGCGGCGCCGGATCGTACGAGGGCAGCTTGCCCTCGCGTTGCAGCCGGGATATGAACTCCGCCAAGTAATCTCGGCCCAGCTCCAGCACCGGCGCGCCCCGCACCGTGAGCTGGGGCAGCACGATCTCCGGCTCCGTCTGCAACAGCCGGTCCAGTAATTTGTTGCCGCGCAAGCCGTTCAGGAATGCGACGAAGAGTTCGACGATCTGGTCCTCGGCGCTGGCGTCCCGTTCGATCTGCCGCTGCAACGCCGCATCGGCCTGCGCGACGAACTGCCGCGCCTGCCAGAGGCCGACGGCCTGGATCAGATCCGATTTGCTGGCATAGCGCCGGTAGAGGGTGGCGGGTGAGAGACCGCAGCGCCGGGCCACCTCGACCATGCTGGTGCGTTTGATGCCGAAGTCGAGGAAGGCTAGCAGTGCGGCGTCGAGGACCCGCGTCTGATTGCCGTCTTCCGGCCCGGCGTCGCGCACCCGGGCAAGCAGCCGATTGAGCCTTGCCATGGCATTCACCCCATCGATCGGCGAAACGATGACAGATTCAGCATCACATACCCTCGCCGAACCCGTGCGGACGTTTGACAGCTTATCGAGACGATGAGAGATTTGTAGATGAATCATCTCACTATCGCTCAACGAGGAGCCGCGATGACCGCGCCAGCTGCCCGGATCGACGAGTACGCCGAACCGATCACGCCGGAGACCGTGCAGGAGTACATGGACGGAATCGCCGCCTTCCTCGGCGGCGTCGCCAATGTGATCGTGCAGCTCAGCCTCCGCCCCGTCGGCCGGGGCGTATTGGAGAGCACCGTCGACAGCGGAAAGGTCACCCTGCATCCGCTGAAGCGGATGCGCACCACGCTCACCTATATAGCAGTCGCGATGATGGGTTCCGACCCGGAACGGGCCGCCTACCGCGCGGCGGTCGACGAATCGCATCGGCCGGTGCGCTCGACCGCGGCCAGCCCGGTGAAATACAACGCCTTCGATCCGAAATTGCAGCTATGGGTCGCGGCCTGCCTCTACTGGGGCATCGACGATCTCTACACCCGCATGCACGGGCCGATGGATCCGGAGACCGCCGAGGCGTTCTACCGATACTGCGCTCGATTCGGCACGACACTACAAATGCGGCCGGAGCTGTGGCCCGCGGATCGTGCCGCCTTCCAACGGTATTGGACGGAGAACCTGGCCCAGCGCGGCATCGAACCCGCGCTGCGCGACTACTTCGACGACCTGATCGACCTGAAAATGCTGCCGCGCCCGGTGCAATTCACCTTCGCGCGGCTGCAGCGGTTCGCCGTCACCGGGCTGCTGCCGCAGCATCTGCGCGACGAGATGCGGATGACCTGGACCGAACGCGATCAGCGCCGATTCGATCTGCTGCTGCGCGCGATCGCCGCCGTGCACACCCGACTGCCCAAGCAGGCCAGGATGTTTCCGCTCAACGCCTATCTGTTCGATATGCGGCGACGGATGCGGCGCGGGCTGCCGCTGGTTTAGGCCGCTCGATGCCCACCCGTCGCCCGACCACCACCCCCATCGAATCGCTGCGCGATGCTCGATCAGCTCATGTGCGGATACCGGTAATCCGTTGGCGGGACGAAGGTTTCCTTGATCGTGCGCGGGGCGACCCAGCGCAGCAGGTTCAGCGGTGAGCCCGCCTTGTCGTCGGTGCCGGAGGCGCGGGCCCCGCCGAACGGCTGCTGGCCGACCACCGCGCCGGTCGGCTTGTCGTTGATATAGAAGTTGCCCGCCGCGAAACGCAGTGCGGCACTCGCCTGTTCGACGGCATTGCGATCGCGCGCGAAGACCGCGCCGGTCAATCCGTACGGCGCGGCCGATTCCACCTCGGCGAGCACCGCGGTGTACGCGCCCGGTTCGGCATCGTCGTAGACGTGCACCGACAGGATCGGGCCGAAATACTCGGTGGTGAAGGATTCGTCGCGCGGGTCGTCGGCCAGCATCACCGTCGGGCGGACGAACCAGCCCTCGCTATCGTCGTAGGTACCGCCGACCGGAATGGTGATGCCCGCCGACCTGGCCCGCTCGATGGCGGCGACATTCTTGTCATAGGCGCGCCGATCGATCAGCGCCCCACCGAAATTCGACAGATCGGCGACATCGCCGTAGGTCAGCTCGGCGGTCAGGTTCAGGAACTCGTCGCCCATCTCGCGCCAGACCGAGCGCGCGATGTAGGCGCGGGACGCGGCCGAACACTTCTGGCCCTGATATTCGAACGCGCCGCGAATCAGCGCGGTGCACAGCGCCTTCGGATCCGCCGACGCGTGCGCGACGATGAAATCCTTGCCGCCCGTCTCGCCGACCAGCCGCGGATAGCAGTCGTAGCGGCCGATATTCGCGCCGACCTGCTGCCAGAGGAACTGGAATGTCTTGGTGGAGCCCGTGAAATGAATTCCGGCCAGCCGCCGGTCGGCCAGCGCCACCTCGGACAGCTCGACACCGTCACCGGTGACCATATTGATCACGCCGGGCGGCAGGCCCGCCGCCTCCAGCAGCCGCATGGTGTGGTACGCCGCGAGCGTCTGCGTCGGCGACGGCTTCCACACCACGGTATTGCCCATCAAAGCCGGTGCGGTGGGCAGATTTCCGGCGATGGCGGAGAAGTTGAACGGCGTGATCGCGTAGATGAACCCCTCCAGCGGCCGGTAGTCCATCCGGTTCCACACGCCCGGGCTCGACTGCGGCTGCTGTTGCAAAATCTCCCTGGCGAAGGCGACATTGAATCGCCAGAAGTCGATCAGCTCACACGGTGCGTCGATCTCGGCCTGCACGGCGGATTTCGACTGGCCGAGCATCGTTGCGGCGGCGATGGTTTCGCGCCACGGCCCGGCCAGTAGGTCGGCCGCGCGCAACAGGATGGCGGCGCGCTCGTCGAAAGGCATCGCGCGCCAACCGGGTGCGGCCGCGGTCGCCGCATCGATCGCGTCCTGCGCCTCGGAATGTGTTGTGTCGGTGTATGTTCCGAGCACCTGCCGGTGCCGGTGCGGTGCGACGATATCGTGCCGGGTGCCGATGCCCGGTCGCGGTTTGCCGCCGATCACCAGCGGCACCTCGACGGAATGGCCCGAGAGCTCGGCAAGCCGGGCGATGAGCAGCTCGCGCTCCCGGCTGCCCGGTGCGTAGGAGTGCACGGGCTCGTTCGCGGGTATGGGGACTACCGTGACAGCGTCCATACTCCAGGCTAACCCGGCGCTCACGCCCCACGCGTCAAGACACGGTTTGGTACGAATTCGCGCGTCAACCCGTATTTTTACCCCTACTACCGGCAATATGGCGTCATGCGCGTGCTGATTCAGCTTCGTCCGACGGCCGATGTGATCGCCGCGATCGCCGATCCGGCGGTCACCGTCACCGCAGGGGAGGTGGTCGGTGAACTGCCCGATGCGGTCGTGGACCGGGCATGGCATCCCGTCGCGGTACCGCGCGCACTCCGCTTCGAGGACGGGCCCATGTATTCGCTCGCGCCGGAGCATGCCTCGGTGGTGGTGCGCGGCGAGATCGCCGATACCGATATCGATGCCGTCGTACAGCGGCTGACCGCACAACCGGCGATCACCGGGGTGTTCGCCGATCCGGTCATCGAGGGCATCATCACCTGTGGTGACAGCGACCCGGTCGGCACCTGGACCGATATCGAATCACTGCTGCACACCACCGATTTGGCGGCGTCGGGGCTGACCGGGCAGTCGGTGGCGCTCGCCATCGTCGACACCGGGATCAACGCGGCGTTCGTCGAGCAGGCCCGCGGCAGCGCGGTCACCATCGACGCGCGGCGCAGCTGGAATCCGCAGGGCGTCACCGGAACAGCGGGCCAGTTTCCGGTCGACCACGGCACCATGTGCGCCTTCGACACCATGATCGCCGCACCGCGCGTCACCCTGCTCGACTATCCGGTGCTGCGCAGCACCCGCCAGGGCCAGACCGCGATGGACGGCCTGCTGTCCGACGCGCTGGCCGGGTACGCGCAACTGCGCACCGTGCTCACCGACCAACCGGCTGCCACCAGGGCGCTGGTGGTCAGCAATAGTTGGGGCGCTTTCTCGCCCGATTGGGATTTCCCGGTCGGCCAGCCAGGGAATTACTCCGACAATCCGTCCCATCCGTTCAACATCATCGTCGGCTCGCTGGAGGCCGCGGGTGCCGACATCCTGTTCGCCGCGGGCAATTGCGGACGCGATTGCCCCGATGGCCGCTGCGGTTACGCCGATCGCCCGATCACCGGGGCGAATTCGCATCCGAGCGTGCTGAGCATCGGCGGTGTCGACACCTCGAATACCAGGGTCGGCTACTCCTCCCAGGGGCCGGGCCGCCTCACCGACAAGAAGCCCGATATCTGCGCCTACACCCACTTCCTCGGCTCGACGGCCTTCGGCGCGGGCACCCCCGACTCGGGCACCTCGGCCGCCACCCCCGTCGCCGCCGGGCTGATCGCGGCCATCCGCACCCGCTACCCGGCCACCGCGCTGACACCGGCGCAATTGCGAGATCTGGTGCGGCGCACCGCGATCAAGCACAGAAAGAGCGGTTTCGACTACGACTACGGTTACGGCGTCGCCGATGCGGCGGCACTGCTCGCGGCACTGAAGAACACCGGCGTTCGGGCGTAGCGTAGAGGGATGCCGCTGTTGACCGTTCGGCTACCGAAAACCGCGACACTCCGCGACGCGTTGCAGAAGCTCGAATTGTCCGAGGGTGATGTCGATGTGGGATACGGACTGATTCCGGTCGATCCGGAGGTCGGATTGTTCGCGCTGCGGATCACCGATGCCGCGGCCGCCCGGCTTTCCGAGCAGGGCGGCCCGCATATCGAGATCTTCGCGGATCCGCGAATCCAACCGCCTGGTCCGGATTCGGAAACTACTGCCTAGCTTCGAGTTTCGGTTCTGACAAACCGAAATCAGTTGCCGCTCAAGCGTTCTGCTGCCGCAGCGATCCGCTCGTCACTGGCCGTCAACGCGATTCGCACGTGCTCCGCGCCCTGCGGCCCGTAGAAGTGGCCGGGTGCGGCGAGGATTCCGCGGTCGGCGAGCCAATCCAAGGTCGTCAGACCGGGTTCGCCGCGGGTCGACCAGAGGTACAGCCCGGCCTCGGAGTGATCGATCCGGAAACCGGCCCCCGCCAACGCTTTACGCAACACCTCGCGCCGCGCCCGGTACCGCTCCCGCTGCCGCGCCTCGTGCTCGTCATCGCCGAGCGCCGCGGTCATCGCGGCCTGGATCGGGAGGGGCACCATCATGCCGGAATGCTTGCGCACCTCCAACATTTCGCCGATCAGCTCCGGATCGCCGACGACGAATCCGGCGCGGTAACTCGCCAGGCTCGAGGTCTTGGACAGCGAATGGATGGCGAGCAGGTTCGTGTGGTCGCCGTCGCAGACCTCGGGATCGAGGATCGACAGCGCCCGGCCCTCCCAGGACAGGCCGAGATAGCACTCGTCGGAGGCCACGATGACGCCGCGCTCCCGCGCGAACGCCACCACCTTGCGCAGATGGTCCACCCCGAGCACCCGGCCGGTGGGATTCGACGGCGAGTTGAGGAAGATCAGCGCCGGGCGCTCCGGCCCGAGCTGGGTGAGCCCGTCGGCGCGCAGCATCCGAGTGCCGGCCAGCAGCGCGCCGACCTCGTAGGTCGGATAGGCAACCTCCGGGATGACGACGAGATCGTCGGCGCCCAAACCGAGTAACCGAGGCAGGCCCGCGATGAGCTCCTTGGTGCCGATCACCGGAAGCACCGCCGACGGGTGCACACCGGTGATCCGATAACGCCGGGCCAGCGCGTCGACCGCGGCCGCGCGGAGTTCGGGAGTGCCGTGGGTGGTCGGATATCCGGGCACCGCAGCGACCGCGTTCAGCGCGGTGCGAATCAGCGGATCGACCGGATCGACCGGGGTGCCGACCGAGAGATCGACGAGCCCGCCCGGATGCGCCGCCGCTCGCTCCTTCACCGAAGCGATGGTGTCCCAGGGGAAATCGGGTAGCAGCGCGCTGACCCGGGTGCGTCTACTCACTCGCTCGCCATCGGCGGGAGTTCCTTGATGAACGGCGGGTCGTAATCGACGGCGCCGACCTTCGTCGCGCCGCCGGGCGAGCCGAGGTCGTTGAAGAAATCGACGTTCGCGTTGACGTAACCGCTCCACTGGTCCGGGGTGTCGTCCTCGTAGAAGATCGCCTCCACCGGGCACACCGGCTCACACGCACCACAGTCCACGCACTCGTCGGGATGGATGTACAGCATGCGGCCACCCTCGTAGATGCAATCCACGGGGCATTCCTCGATGCACGCCTTGTCCTTCACGTCAACGCACGGTTCAGCGATGATGTACGGCACTGCCGCTCTCCTAGTCTGTCCTCACCTCGGGATTACTCCGCCCGCGCAACAGTATCCCGGCACCCGACACGTTACTACCGGCCAGCCTCGCCTAATTATTTGGCCAGGCGAAGCCCGTCCTCAGCCCCGCGCCGGGCGAGCTCCTGCGCGAGGCACCGGCGGCCGGGCTTTCAGCCGACCGTCAACTGGAGATCCGGCAGCGGCCCGCGCCGCTTCGGCACACCGTACGTCGTGGTGCGTTCGCGGGTCGGCCGCCCGATGCCCGACGCGATATCCACCAGCTCGGCAACGGTTTTCGCGGAGCCGTGCTGCGAACCCGCCATCCGGGAGATGGTCTCCTCCATCAGCGTGCCGCCGAGATCGTTCGCGCCGCCGTTCAGCATCATCCGGGTACCCGCGGTGCCGAGTTTGACCCAGCTGGTCTGGATGTTGTCGATCCGGCCGTGCAGCATGATGCGGGCGAGCGCGTGCGCGGCCCGGTTGTCGCGAATCGTCGGACCAGGCCGCGCCGCGCCCGCGAGGTACAGCGGCGCGCTCTGATGGACGAAGGGCAGCAGCACGAATTCGGTGAAACCGCCTGTGTCGTCCTGGATTCCGCGAATCACCCGCAGATGGCCGACCCAGTGCTTCGGGCTGTCGACGTGCCCGTACATCATGGTCGAACTCGACCGGATGCCCACCCGGTGCGCGGTGCTGATCACGTCGATCCACGCCGAGGTCGGCAGCTTGCCCTTGGTGAGCACCCAGCGCACCTCGTCGTCGAGGATTTCCGCGGCGGTGCCCGGAATGGTGTCCAGTCCGGCCTCTTTCAGCGCGACCAGCCACTCCTTGACGCTCTGCCCGCCGCGCGACGCTCCGTTGACGATCTCCATCGGGCTGAAGGCGTGCACGTGCATCGACGGCACCCGCTTCTTCACCGCGCGCACCAGATCCGCGTAACCGGTGACCGGCAGATCCGGATCGATACCGCCCTGCATGCAGACCTCGGTCGCGCCGTCGACATGCGCCTCCCACGCGCGGTCCGCGACCTCGTCCATGCTCAGCGTGAACGCGTCGGCGTCGCCCTTGCGCTGGGCGAAGGCACAGAAGCGGCAGCCGGTGTAGCAGATATTGGTGAAGTTGATGTTCCGGTTCACCACGTAGGTGACGTCGTCGCCGACGGTGTCGCGGCGCAGTTGATCGGCGAGCGCGGTCACCGCCTCGAGGTCGGCGCCGTCGGCGGTGGCCAGTGCCAGGTATTCGGCATCGGTGAGCCCGGCCGGATCGCGTTCGGCGGCGCGTAGCGCGGCGAGCACGTCGGCGTCGAGCTTCTCCGGTGCGGCGGCGGCCAGATCGCGCGCCTGTTCGCGAATGGTGTCCCAATCGCCGAAGGCGCCCACTACCTCTTCACCGAGCGCGGAATCGCTGCGGCTCACCGTATTTCGGCCATCGGTATCGATCGAGGTGTTCAGGTCGACGCGGCCCGCCGACTCCCACGATTCGTCCGGCTCCTGCCACGGCAGGCCGACCGGAATCGCGTCCGGCCGGGCCAGGCCGGTCGCCGGATCGCTGAGCGCGGCGACGTGCGCGCCGATCCGCGGATCCACCCACGGGTTGCCCGCCCGCACATATTTCGGATGCGCCGAAGTCCGTTCGGCCAGTTGATAACCCGCGGATTCGGTGATCTCGCGCAGCGTTTCCAGATTCGGCCACGGGTGTTCCGGGTTGACGTGGTCGGGCGTCACCGGTGAGACACCGCCCCAGTCGTCGATGCCCGCATCGATCAGCGCGCGACAGTCCTCGTGCGACACCAGATTCGGCGGCGCCTGCACCGGCACGTCCGGACCGAGCACCAGGCGGCTCACCGCGATGGTGGCCAGGAATTCCTCGATCCCCGCATCCGGCACATCGCGCATGGCGGTATCGCTCTTGGCCCGGAAGTTCTGGATGATGACTTCCTGAATATGCCCGAATGCCTTGTGCTGCTTGCGAATCGCCATGATCGAATCGGCGCGCTCGGCCAGCGTCTCGCCGATGCCGACCAGGATGCCGGTGGTGTACGGCACCGAGAGCCTGCCCGCGTCGGTGATCGCGCGCAGCCGCACCGCCGGATCCTTGTCCGGACTTCCGTAGTGGCAGTTGCCCTTTTCGGTGAACAGCCGGGTCGCGGTGGTCTCCAGCATCATGCCCATGGACTGCGAGACCGGCTTCAGCCGGGAGATCTCCTCCCAGGTCATCACACCAGGATTGAGATGCGGCAGCAGGCCGGTCTCCTCCAGCACCATGATCGATACGGCGCGCAGGTAGTCGATGGTGGAGTCGTAGCCGCGCTCGTCGAGCCACTGCGCCGCCTCCGGCCAGCGGTCCTCGGGGCGGTCGCCGAGCGTGAACAGCGCTTCCTTACAGCCGAGCGCGGCGCCGCGGCGGGCGATATCGAGTACCTCGTCGGGTTCGAGGAACATGCCCTTGCCCGCTGCCCGGAGTTTGCCGGGCACGGTGACGAAGGTGCAGTAGTGGCATTTGTCCCGGCACAACCGGGTGAGCGGGATGAAAACGTTACGCGAGTAGGTGAGCTGTTTCGGTCGGCCCGCCGATTCCAGCGCGGCGTCGCGGGCGCGCGCCGCGCTGTTCATCAGGTCTTTCAGATCGTCACCGCGCGCATGCAGCAGCACGGTGGCCTCTTCGACGTTGAGCGTCACCCCGTCACGCGCCCGACGCAGCGCGCGGCGCATGGCCGAGGCCGCGGGCGGTGCGGAAGGAATGCTGGGGTGCGGCAGTTGAGTCACGTCCTCGATCATGCGCTAACCATCCGGGCATGTCTCCTTCCAGTGCCTGTGAGGGTGGACAACCTCGTCGCACACCACACTATTCCGGCCGCCGCCGACGAATCCGGAACGGATGACAACCGTCATGCCGGTAATCGATCGATTCGTGCAACCATGGGCAGCATGTCGCAGCCGCGCACGATCATGGCCGAACCGGCCTGGCGTCCCAGCGCCAAGGCGAAACTGCTGTGGACCATTCAAGCCGGGCTCGCCTGGGTGATTCCGTTCGTGGCCGAACTGATTTGGGCACTGGTGGATACCGGGCACCGCGGCGCGCAGCTCGCCGTCTTCGTGATCACCCTGGCCGCCGCCGCGGTCAGCATCGGGGTGGTGCCGTGGTGGCGCTACGCGGTGCACCGGTGGGAGGTCACCGACGAGGCGGTGTACACGCGGGTCGGCTGGATCAATCAGGAGAGCCGGGTCGCACCGATCTCCCGGGTGCAGACGGTGGACACCGAGCGCGGGCCGCTGGAGCGCATGCTCGACCTCGCGACGGTGACCGTCACCACCGCGTCTTCGGCTGGGGCCGTGACCATTTCGGCGCTGGACCGGCCGGTGGCCGAGGAGACGGTGCGGCGGCTGACCGATATCGCCGCCCGGCACCGCGGTGACGCGACATGACGCAGGTACTGCCGTGGCAGCGGCTGGATCCGCGAATGTTGCTGGTACATCCGGTCAATGAGGTCGTGCGGTACATCCCGGTGTTGATCGGCACGGTCATCGTCGGCAGCCGCGCCGACAATCCACTGTGGAGCCTGATCCCGCTGGTGCTGATCGTGGGTTTCGCGGCGACCCGCTGGTTCACCACCACCTACCGGGTCGGTCCGACGCATGTCGAGCTGCGGACGGGCCTGATCCAGCGCAAGAGGCTCGCGGTGCCGCGCTCGCGGATCCGCTCGGTGGATATCGAGGCCGACCTGTTGCACCGGGCGCTCGGGTTGGCGGTGCTCGCCATCGGGACCGGGCAGCACGCCGACAAGAAGGAGCAGTTCAAGCTCGACGCGCTGGACGCGCGGCTGGTCCCGGACCTGCGCCGCGAACTGCTCGCTAGTACCGGCACCGAAGAGGTTGCCGGACAAGAGGTTCCGAAGATAGAACCGGCGGGCCGGGAGATCGGGCACTGGCAGGCGGGCTGGGTGCGGTACGCGCCGCTGTCGCTGACCGGGTTCGCGATCTTCGCGCCGATCGTCGGCCTCGCCTTCCAATACGGAATCGGCCAGGCGATTTTCCGCTCCGACGCGGTGCACAGCCTGCGCGACGGCACGGCGCTGGTCATCACGCTGGTGATCGCGGCATTGGTTGTCGCGCTGGTGCTGGTGGTGGCGCTGGCGGCGTGCGCGCGTTATCTGGCAACGTATTTCGGCCTGCAGGTGCTCGACGACGGAAAGACACTGCAGATCCGGCACGGACTGTTCACCACGCGGCAGATCACCATGGATCTGGCCAGGTTTCGCGGCGCGACGGTGAACGAGCCGCTGCTGCTGCGGCTCGCCGGCGGCGCCGAACTCGAGGCGATCATGACCGGCGAGAAGCCGCGGGTGAAGATCCTGCCGCAGGCGCCGCGGGCGGCGATCGATCACACGCTCGCACATCTGCTCGCACCGGACGCCACACACGATAAACCCAGCGGCACAACGCAATCGATGCCCGGCCTGGTGCCGCTCATCCCGCACGGGCCCGCGGCGCTGCGGCGCCGGTACACCCGCACGCTGCTGCCCGTACTCGTCATCGCGGTCGTCATGCTCGCGATAAGGCTTGCGGGCGTGGAGTTTTCGGCATGGTGGTGGCTGATTCCGGTCCTCGGCGCGCTGATCGGCATTCCGCTCGCCGCCGACCGGTATCGCGGACTCGGCCACGCGGTCATTCCGGCCGACGGCGCCGCGCCGACCTGGCTCGTCACCCGCTCGGGTTCGCTGGACCGCGACCGCGACTGCCTGGAGGCGCCCGGCATCATCGGCTGGACGGTGCGGCAGACCTTCTTCCAGCGCCGGGCGGGAGTCGCGACGGTGGTCGCGGCGACCGCGGCGGGCAAGAAGCGCTACGCGGTGATCGATATCCCGATCGACCAGGCGTATGCGCTGATCGAGCAGGTGCACCCGGGACGCCTCGGCAAGCGCTGAACCCGGCCCTCGTGTCGCTGTCAGCGCAGGGTATCGGCACCGCGTTGAATGATCGGCGTGGTGAATACGCTGGAGCAGCGCGCTGCCGAACCGAGGATCGCCGACCGCCGGGTCCGGCGGATGCAGCGCGGCGACAAATTCCGTTTGACCGCGCTCGGCGGACTGGCCGCGCTCTCGCTCGACGCGCTGTCCAGCGTCGCGTACGGCCCCGAGGCGATCGTGCTGGTGCTCATCGCCGCGGGCGAGGCGGCGGTCTCCTGGACGCTGCCGGTTTCGGTGGCCATCGCCGCACTGCTGCTGGTGCTGGTGCTGTCCTACCGGCAGGTGATCGCGGTGCACCCCGACGGCGGCGGCGCGTATGCCGTGGCCAAACGGCATCTCGGCCGCTGGGCCAGCCTGCTCGCGGCGGCCAGCCTGGTGGTCGACTACGTGCTCACGGTCGCGGTCAGCCTCGCGGCCGGTGCGGCGAGCCTGGCCAGCGCCTTTCCGTTGCTCGCGGGCCATCTGCTGCTCGTCACGCTGATCGGGCTCGCGGTGCTCACCGTCATCAACCTGATCGGGGTGGCCGAATCCGCGAAAGTCCTGATGGGGCCGACGATTCTGTTCGTCGTGCTGATCCTCGCGGTGATCGTCGCCGGATTGGTGCACTGGGAGCCGGTGCGGATCGGCACCGATCGGTCGCCGTTCGTCGCGGTCGAGGGTTTGGGAATCATCCTGCTGCTCAAGGCCTTTTCGGCCGGATGCTCGGCGCTGACCGGTGTCGAGGCCATCGCCAACGCGGTCCCCTCGTTCCGCACGCCCGCAGTGCGGCGGGCCCAGCACACCGAGGTCGCGCTCGGCGTGCTGCTCGGCGTCATGCTGCTCGGGCTGGCCTGGCTGATCCGGCGCCACGATGTGGTGCCGCGCGGGGATGTGACCCTGCTGGCCCAGCTCTCGACCGGCGCGTTCGGCACCGGCTGGCTGTTCTATCTCACCAATCTGGCCGTCACGCTGGTGCTGGTGCTCGCGGCGAATACCAGCTTCGGCGGGCTGCCGGTGCTGCTCTCGCTGCTGGCCAAGGACCGGCGGGTGCCATCGCTGTTCGGCGTGCGCTCCGAACGCCCGGTGTTCCGCTACGGCGTCGCGGCGCTGGCCGGGCTCGCCGCGCTGGTGCTGATCATCGTCGGCGCCGAAACCCACCGGCTGCTACCGCTTTTCGCGATCGGCGTGTTCATCGGCTTCACCATCAGCCAGGGCGGCCTGGTACTGCACTGGTATCGCGAACGCGGTCCGGGATGGTGGCATCGGGCCGCGCTCAACGGATTCGGCGCGATACTCACCGCCGTCGCGCTGATCGTCCTACTCGCCGAGAAATTCACCGAGGGCGCCTGGCTGCTGCTGATCATCGTGCCCGCGCTGGTGGTGAATTTCGCTCGCACCGAGAACTATTACGGCGATGTCGCCCGGCAACTGCACCTCGGCGAGATTCCGCCGCGACCCGAACCCGGTTCGGCGACACAGGCTTTGGTGGTGGTTCCGGTGGTCGCGATCAGCGAGGTGACGGCCCGCGCGCTCTGCTCGGCCCTGCGGATGCGCGGCGAAATCGTCGCGGTGGCAGCCGAAATCGATCCCGACTCCACCAAAAAGCTCAGCGCGCAATGGAAGGAATGGGATCCCGGCGTACCGCTGAAGGTGCTGCCCTCCCCGCACCGCAGCCTCGTCAACACCCTCGTCGGCTATGTGCGCAAGCAAACCGAAAAGGGCCGCCAGGTCACCGTTCTGCTGGCCCATATGGAGGCCAGGCGCTGGTGGCGCCGCCCACTGCACAACCCGCGCGGCCCGGTGCTCACCGCGGCCCTGCGCGCCCGCACCGACGCGGTCGTCGCGACGCTCGCGGTTCGGCTCGACTGAACCGGCACGTAAGCTGCTGCACCTATGGCACTCGGCGCAACCATGTACACCTTCACCGTTCAGCTGGCCGACGTCGACCGCGGGGTCTACGCGGATCTCGACGTCCGGGTGGCGCGGCATCCGTCGGAGACCGCCGAATTCATGCTGACCCGTCTACTGGCCTACTGCCTGGAGTACGAGGAGGGCATCGCGTTCAGCGAGGGCGGCGTCTCATCGACCGATGAGCCCGCGGTGTTGGTGCGCGACCGCACCGGGAAGGTCACCGCCTGGATCGAGGTCGGCGCGCCCGATGCGGAGCGGGTGCATCGCGGCAGCAAAATGGCCGACCGAGTCGCCGTCTACACCCATCGCGATCCGGCCAAGGTGCTGGCTCAGCTCACCGGCAAACGGATCCATCGCGCCGAGGCGATTCCGGTGTACAGCGTCGACCGAACCTTCATCGATGAAGCCGTCGCCGCCATCGAACGCCGCAACACCGTCACGCTTTCCATCACCGAGCGGCTGCTGTATCTGGATCTCAACGGGACCGGGCTGAGTGCCCAAATAACGGAATACGGCCTCGCTCAGCCTATTCGACGGGACCAGTAAGGGTGGTCCTGGCGATTTTGCGGAAGTCGGCCACCAGACGGCTGCCGTCACCGGCGCGGGTCGCCACCACCACGTGGCTCGGCGGCACGTCTTCGAGCGGGATGGCGGTGAGATCGGGACGCACGCGTTCGGCCGTCGGGTCGGCGGGGACGATGGCCACCGCCTGGCCGGAGGCGATCAATTCGAGTTTGTCCTCGAGCGTCTCGGCGAGCGGGCCGTCCGGTGCGCGGCTGCCGTCGGGGCGAGGGTCGATGCGCCAGAAGGCATTCCATGCCGGATCGGGCACGCGGACCACGGGTTCGTCGGCGATATCGCCCAGGGTGACCGACGCCTTGCCGACGAGCCGATGATCACGCGGGACCAGCACGGCACGAGGTTCGTCATAAAGAATCGTCACGTGTAGTTGGTCGGTGACGAACGGCAGCCGGGTCAGCACGGCGTCGACACGGTGGTCGAGCAGCGCCTCGCGCGCTTTGCGCCAACCCAGGTGCAACGTCTGTATATCGGCGTCCGGATGGCGTCGGCGCAGTTCGCGCACCACCGGCGTGACGATCAGGTTGACGGTGTATCCGATGACGATGCGATGCGGTTCGGCGGCCGCCCTGGTGTATGCCGCGGCCTGAGCGGCCGAGCGCAGTAGCGCCTTCGCGCGCGGCAAAAACACCGCACCCGCTTCGGTGAGCCCGACGCCCTGTGGCGTGCGATCGAACAGCCGAGCGCCCAATTGCTGTTCCAGACGCCGGATTTGGCGACTCAGCGAGGGCTGCGCGACCCGCAGCGCGGTGGCGGCGCGGCCGAAATGCCGGTGCTCGGCGACGACGGTGAAGTACCGGACCAGTCGTAGGTCGAGATCGATCGCGGGTGTGTCGGCCATAACTCCAGGGTATGGCAATGCCACCGGCAGCACCGCACGGAAATACGCCGCCAACTGCGGCGATGCCTCGAATGCATTGCGCTGTGCGAAACAGGCCTTGGACGCCGACCGCATCGCGCACCGAAGCTGAAAGCACCGGCCCCGAAGCCGGTCAGCCGAATTCCGAAGGAGTACACAGTGCGCGTATTCGTCACCGGCGCAACGGGTTTCGTTGGAAGCGCCGTCGTCCGCGAACTACTCGGCGCCGGACACGAAGTGCTCGGGCTCGCCCGAACCGATGCGGCGGCCGCCGCGGTCACCGCGGCGGGAGCCGAGCCGTATCGCGGCGACCTGACCGACCTGGACAGCCTGCGCGCCGGCGCGGCAGCGGCGGATGGCGTCATCCACACCGCTTTCGTCCACGACTTCACCGATTTCGCCGAGAACGTCCGCATAGATCGCCGGGCCGTGGAAACCCTCGGCGCGGCGCTGGCATCGTCGGACCGCCCGTTTGTGATCACCTCTGCCACCGGTGGTTTCGTACCCGGCGAGATCGCCACCGAGAACAGCGCACCCGATCCCACGGCGTTCAACGCCGAGCGGATCGCCACCGAATCGGTGGCCTTGGCCTTCGCCGAACGCGGTGTGCGCGTCGCGGTGGTGCGGCTGCCGATCGTGTACGGCGAAGGCGACCACGGCTTCCTCACCCAGTTGATCGATATCGCACGCGCACAAGGCGTTTCGTCCTACGTCGGCGATGGCGACAGCCGCTGGGCCGCCGTCCACCGCCTCGACGCGGCCCACCTGTACCGGCTGGCGCTCGAGGCGGCCCCGGCAGGTGCTCGGCTGCACGCCGTCGCCGAGGTCGGCATCGCGTTCCGCGATATCGCGGAGGTAATCGGCCGTCATGCGGGTGTCCCGACCACGTCCATTCCGGCGTCGGCGGCCGTCGACCACTTCGGCTTCGCGGGATTGCTCATCCAGCGGGACAGCCCGGTTTCCAGCACCGCGACCCGCGAGTCGCTCGGCTGGGAGCCCATTCAGCCGGGCTTGCTTGCGGATCTCGAAAAGGGTCACTACTTCGACCGGTAGTTGACCTCGATTCCTACCATCCGCGCGCGCCAGCCCGTACCGTGTCTGCGGTATCCAACGGAATCAGCCGAGTTTCAGGGAGATTCGACGATGAGCTTTGTCCGGACCACCATGTTCGTGGGATTGGCCGCCGCGGCGCTGACCGCTGTCGGCTCGGTATCGGCGAACGCGGAGGACTTCGACTACGCGCAGATCGCCAAGCAGACCTGTGCGCAGGCGGGTCTCGAATACACCGAAAGCATTTACCTGCCCGGTGATTCGCCCGCGTCGGCCACCTGCTACAAGCCGGGTCAGGACGGGGTCCAGTTCATTCCGCTGCCGAGCGGCACCCGCTGCGAGGTCGCGGATATGCCGCACAAGGTCGGTCAGGCCGACGGCCAGGGCAACTGCGTCACCGGATAATTCGCGACGAAACCGGGACGAGCGCGCTGCCCGTCCCGGTTTCGGTCACTACCGCGGCAGCACGCCCTCGATGGCCGCGATGAGTTCCGGATCGTGCGGATCGGTCTGCGGGCGGAACCGTCCGACGATCTTGCCGTCACCGGACAGCACGAACTTCTCGAAGTTCCACGCGATATCGCCCGAATTGCCTTCGGCGTCGGCGGTTTCGGTGAGCTCCGCGTACAGCGGATGCCTGCCCGGCCCGTTCACCTCGCTCTTCTCGGTGAGCGGGAAGGTGACACCGTAGGTGGTGGAACAGAATTCGGCGATCTCCTCGGACGTGCCGGGCTCCTGACCCATGAACTGATTGCACGGCACGCCGACGACGGTGAATCCGCGCGCCGCGTACTCCTGCTGCAACTGCTCGAGTCCGGTGTACTGCGGGGTGAGCCCGCACTTGGACGCCACGTTGACGACGAGCGCCGCCCGCCCCTCGGTGAGCCCGCCGAGCGTGGTCTGCGCACCCGCGAGGGTGGTGACGGGGATATCCAGAATGTTGGTCACGGATCTTCCTCCTGATCGGTCATCGCCGACAGTACCGACCGGCACCGACCACCGCCGTCGGGGCGCATTCAGCCGATCATTTGCTGGGTTTATGCCGGAGCGCTTGCGATGTGCACGGACGGAACATACCGTCATGGCTTCGGTTAGACCCAGTTCGTTGGAGAACACGTGCTCGTCCTTTTGGGTGTGGCCCTCGTCGTCGCGGGGTTCGCACTACGTCTCAATCCCCTTCTTGTCGTCGTCGTTTCCGGTGTGGTCACCGCACTGCTCGGCGGCCTGACCCCCACCGCGCTCCTCGATGCCATCGGCAATGGTTTCGCGGGCAGCCGCTCGGTGACGATCTACGTCGTCACCCTGCCGGTCATCGGTTTGCTGGACCGTTTCGGACTGCAACAGCAGGCCGCCAGGATGATCGGAAAGCTGCGCATGGCCACCACCGGCCGCCTGCTCGCCGGTTACATGCTGGCCAGGCAGGCGACCGCGGCAATGGGCCTGACCGGCATCTTCGGTCCCGCACAGACGGTGCGTCCGCTGATCGGCCCGATGGCCGTCGGCGCGGCGGAGCGCAAGTACGGTTCGCTGCCCGAGCGAGCGATCGAACGCATCAAGGGGTTCACCTCGAGCGCGGATACCATCGGGCTGTTCTTCGGTGAGGACATCTTCATCGCGATCGGCAGCGTCCTGCTGATCACCGGATACATCAATACCGCCTACCACGTTCAGCTCGACGCGCTGGAGATCGCGCGGTGGGCGATCCCATCGGCCATCTGCGCCTACGTAATCCACGCCGGACGCCTGCTGTGGCTGGACCGGTGGCTGACCAAGAACTGCGCACAGGTGGTTGTCCGATGATCGACGCCGAATGGATCTACTGGGCCCTGGGCCTGTTCTTCTGCACGATGGCGGTTTTCGCGCTGAGCCATCGGGACAATCCGCGCCGCGCGGGCGCCTTCGCGTTCTGGGCCCTGCTCGGAATGTCTTTTTGCTATTCGACTTTCGTCACCCACAAGATGGCAGCCGCCTGGCCGCTCGGGCTCGCGGTGCTCGCGGTCGGCGTGCTCGGCGGCACGGGTGCGCTCGGCAAATCCGAGATTCCCACCAGTTCCATCGAGGAGCGCGAGGCCTCGGCCGAGCGGCTCGGCAACCGGCTGTTCGCGCCCGCGCTGCTGATCCCGCTGGTCGCGCTGCTCTTCGCGACGCTGGTCGCCTCGGTGAAGATCAATGGAAAAGCGTTGCTCGCCAACGGAACTCCGGCGCTCACCGGCCTCGGCGCCGGGGTCATCGTCGCGCTCATCGCCGCCATGGCGCTGCTGCGGCCCGCCGGACGCCCGAGCCTCGGCCTCGCGTTGCGCGAGGGATCACGGTTGGCGCAGGCCATCGGCTGGGCACTGCTGCTGCCGCAGTACATCGCCATCCTCGGCCTGCTGTTCGACAAGGCGGGTGTCGGTAAGCAGGTGGGCCGGCTCTTCTCGAATATCCTGCCGGACGGTTCACAATTCGCGGCCGTCGTGCTGTATTGCGTTGGCATGGCGGTATTCACCGTGGTGATGGGCAACGGGTTCGCCGCATTCCCGGTGATGACGGCGGCCATCGGCTGGCCGGTGCTGGTCACCCAGTTCCACGGCAATCCCGCGGTGATCTTCGCGGTCGGCATGCTCAGCGGTTTCTGCGGCACGCTGTGCACGCCGATGGCGGCCAATTTCAATATCGTGCCCGCGGTCCTGCTGGAGATGAAGGACCGCTACGGCCCGATCAAAGCCCAACTGCCGACGGCGATTCCGCTGCTGGCCTGCAATATCGCGATCATGTACGTCTGGGGATTCCGATGAGCCGGGTGCTGGTGACCGGATTCGAGCCGTTCGGCAGCGAGGCGCGCAACGCGTCATGGGAGGCGACGCGACTGCTCGCGGGGCAGCCAACGGATATCGAGCTGTCGGCCGTCCAATTGCCTTGTGTCTTCGGCGCTTCCATATCGGTGCTGCGCGCCGCGATCGCCGAATACCGGCCGGATCTGGTCATCAGCACCGGAATCGCGGGTGGCCGCACCGAGATAACGCCGGAGCGGGTGGCGATCAACCTCGACGATGCCCGCATCCCCGACAACGCGGGTGCGCAACCGATCGACCGCCCGGTGGTTTCGGGCGGCCCGGCCGCGTATTTCAGTCGGCTGCCGGTCAAGGCCTCGGTCGCCGCCGTGCGCGCCGCCGGGATTCCGGCGTCGGTCTCGTTCACCGCGGGCACATTCGTGTGCAACCACGTCTTCTACGGGCTGCTGCATCTGATCGCGACCGAAATGCCGAGTCTGCGTGGTGGTTTCGTACATGTCCCGGCGGATATGCCGGTGCCGGTGATCGCCGACGGGCTGGCCGGGATCGTCCGGGCCTGCCTGGAAACCGAACAGGATCTGGAGGTCCCCGCAGGAACTCTGTACTGAGATCAATTCGGTTGTGCCACAACATATTTCATAAGCCAGATACGATTCCGGCGCCACGCGCAACCCCAAGCAAATGCGGCTGCCCGGCGTCACGCCGGGCTGGCAGGATGGCGGGGTCCAGCGATTCGGAGGGGACCGAATGACAATCTTGGTGACCGGAGCAACCGGAAATATCGGCCGGAAGGTCGTCGATGAACTACTCGCGCGTGGAGCGACCGACGTCCGCGCGCTGACGAACAAGCCCGCCGCGGCGGCACTTCCGGACGGAGTACGGGTCGCCCAGGGCTACCTCGGACGGCCGGAGACACTTCCCGCGGCATTCGACGGCGTCGACCGCATGTACCTCGCGCCGATGCACAAATCGCTCGAGGGCGTACTCGATCTCGCCCGCCAGGCCGGTGTCGAGTATGTGGTCGACCTATCGGGCGAGCACGAAAGCTGGTGGGGTCATGTGACGCGGGCGGTCGAGGCCAGCGGCTTGGCCTGGACGCACCTCTGGCCGGCGGACTTCATGGAGAACACCAGAACTTGGGCTCCGCAGATCCAAACGACCGGCGCCGTGCGCGAACCCGACCCGAACAAGGCGAGCGCACCGATCGCCATGGCGGATATCGCGGCGATCGCGGCGCAGTCGCTGCTGGAAGCGGGGGCCGAAGGTAAGGCGTACTCCCTCGCCGGTCCCGAGATCCTGACCCGCGCCGAACTGACCCGTCAAATCGGTTCGGCTCTGGGACAAGACATTTCGTTCATCACCGCTTCACGGGAAGAGACCATCGAAGCGCTGACCCCATCGATGGGCGAACGCGCGGTCTGGTATGTCGACAACGTACTCGCGCATATGACGACGACACCGACCGCACCGACCAATTCGGTCGAAGAGATAACCGGCCGCCCCGCAACAACTTTCGCCCAATGGGCGGTCGACAACGCGGCGATGTTCCGCCAGCCGGTCACTCCCGGCTGAATACCGTGGCGTTCATCCGGAAGTAGATGAACAGCAGCGGCGGCACCAAACCGCAGAACACCAAAAGCAGCGTGCGCCAATCGTTCAGGAGCATGACCGAGCCGCCGGGACCTGAGCTCGCACAGGCCAGAAAGCCGATGACCCACGCGCCGAGCGGTAGCAGCATCACCCCGACGCGCTGGGTCACCGTGCGCACGCCCAGCACCAGCAGCACATTCACCACGCCCGCGAGCACCGCCGTGATCGGCATCGCGACGCCGCCGATATAGCTCGGCAGGAACAACACCTCCAGCACCAGCGTGATCAGCCCGTCCAGCACCAGCAGGGCGACGATGACCGGCCCGAGCACTGTCGATGACGGCCTACCCGCCGGATCGTCGAGCGCCGTCACGGCACCGGCGGGAAACCGAGCAGGGTCAGCAACTGGCTCTGCATATCGACGAACGCGTACAGCGCCGACAGGTAGAGGTCGTGCTGCGCGGGCCAGTTCGGGCGCATGCTCTCGACGAAGGCCGCGATGGCGTTCTGCAAATCCCAGTTGTACACGGACCGCAGTCTAGTTATTTCTCGCCATCCATCGGCAGATTGGCCACCACCGGGAATTCACCGGTGTAACCCATCCGCTGTTCGGCGATGGACAGCACCCGCCTGCGCGCCGCGTACCAGCCCACGATCAGCATCGGGATGATGACCGCCAGCGTCGCCACCGTCCACGTGCCGATCGGATAGTCGAATCCGGTGAGGACCACCACGAAGAACAGGAACACCAGCGTCAACAGGCCGGTGTACGGCGCGCCGAACATGCGGAAGGCGGGCCGCTCCACCCGCCCCTGCTTCCACCAGCGCCACAGCTGCAGCTGGCACAGCACGATGGTGGTCCACGAGGCGACGATGCCGAGCGAGGCCATATTCAGCACGATCTCGAAGGCCTGATGCGGGACGACGCCGTTGAGCACGATGCCGCACAGCGCGATCAGGCTGGTGAGCAGGATGCCGCCGTACGGCACGCCGTTCTTGCCCATCACCCCGGTGAATTTCGGCGCGCTGCCGTTCATCGACATCGAGCGCAGGATGCGGCCGGTCGAGTACAGGCCGGCGTTCAGGCTGGAGAAGGCGGCGGTGAGCACGACGATATTCATCACGCTGCCGATACCGGGCACGCCGAGCGCGCCGAAGAAGGTGACGAACGGGCTCTCACCGGATTTGTAGCTGGTGTACGGCAGCAGCAGGCCGAGCAGCACCAGGGAGCCGACGTAGAAGATCGCGATGCGCGCGATGACCGAGTTGATGGCGCGCGGCATGATCTTGACCGGATCCTCGGTCTCCCCCGCCGCGGTGCCGACCAGCTCGACGGCCGCGTAGGCGAACACCACGCCCGAGGTGACGACCACCAGCGGCAGGACACCCGTCGGGAACAGGCCGCCGTGATCGACGATGACGCTCGGGCCGGTGTGTTTGCCCTGCACAGTGAAGCGGCCGAGCAGGAAGACGGTGCCGATGATCAGGAACGCGCACAGCGCGGTGACCTTGACCAGCGCGGCCCAGAACTCCATTTCACCGAACCACTTGACCGAGATCAGGTTCACCCCGAGCACAATCACCAGCGCGATGAGCGCGAGCACCCACTGCGGGATCGGCGAGAATCCGGACCAGTAGTGGAAATATTGGGCAATCGCGGTGGTGTCGGCGATACCGGTCATCGACCAGTTCAGGAAGTACATCCAGCCCGCGACGAAGGCCGCCTTCTCACCGAAGAATTCCCGGGCATACGAGACGAACGAGCCGGACGACGGCCGGTGCAGCACCAGCTCGCCGAGCGCGCGCAGGATGAGGAACACGAAGATGCCGCACACCGCGTAAACCAGGAAAAGCCCTGGTCCGGCCGTATTTAGTCGCCCGCCCGCGCCGAGGAACAGACCCGTGCCGATGGCACCGCCGATGGCGATCATCTGTAGCTGGCGTGGCTTGAGACTCTTGTGGTAGCCGTGGTCCTCGACGCTGAGGTGGTCCTTGTCGCCGACCGCTGTCATGAACCCGCCAAACCTCCACGTCGATGTCCTGGGATGAGAGCACGGTACCCGTCCCAGATAATCGATCAAACAGCAACCCAGAGGCTACTGCCAAATGGAACCGATCGGTCGATAGTCGAGTGCGGTGGCCTGCTTCCCGCATCCGGTTACCCCGCCGGCGCGCCGTTCAATCAAGTCCGGCGAAGAGATCATGTTCGCGTCCGTCCGGCCCGACCGGTCCCTTGACGCCACGCACGAGCACGAAATGCTCCTCCGGCAGCACCGGCTGCGCGATATCGTTCGACAGCGCGAACTCTCGCCCCGACGGCGCGACGGTGATCTGAGTCTCGTGCGCCCGCAACGCATTTCGCTTCGCGGCCAAACCGTCCGAGACATCGACGACGGTGGTGACGGTATGACTCGGCACGCTGGCCAACTCACCCTCGGCGGGCAACCGCCAGCCGGACGGCAGCGCACCCGGCAGCCCGTCCACCGTGCGCTTGGCGAGCGCGTCGGTGTGCGCGCGCAGCATATCGCCGTCGGTCACGGTCCAATAGAACTTCGGTGTGTCCCAACCTTTTTCGGCCGCGAGACGGACCGCGGCGGTGGTCACCTCATGCGCCCGGATGTGGTCGGGGTGACCGTAGCCGCCGCGCGGGTCGTAGCCGACGACGACGCGCGGACGCAGCTCCAGAATGATTTCGGCCATGGCAGCCACCGCCGCGTCACCGGAGTGGATGAACGCCCGCGGGTTCGCCTGCGACGCCATCCCGGCCATCCCGGAATCCCGCCAGCGGCCCGCGCCGCCGAGGAAGCGCGGCGGCGCGGCGTCCAAAGCCGCGAGCGCCCTGGTGAGTTCGAGGATTCGATAGCCGCCGAGCTGGTCGGCTCGTGCCGCGACCAATCCGGCCCACCGCTCGCCGATCACCTCACCCTCTTCACCGAGCGTGCAGGTCACCACGTGTACCGGAACCCCACGCATGCGGTAGTGCGCGATGGTGCCGCCAGTGGTGATGGATTCGTCATCGGGGTGCGCGTGCACCAGCAACAACCCGCCCGTCACGGCAGCATCCGCCACTGTGCGGCATCACCGAAGATGCCCGACTGGATGCTGCCGGTGAGCGCGACACCGTCCACGCGCGGGCCCGCCGCGGCCACCACGTTGTCCTGCACAATCGGCAGCACCGTCGACAGCGCCCACAGCTTCGGCTCGGCCTCCGCCAGAATCCGTCCGACATCGATGCCGCGCAGCGCGTCATCGATCTGGGCCTGCAGCGCCGGATCGCATACCCCGGACAGATTGCTCGGCGCGACCCGGACGACCTCCGGGCTCGGCTGCGAATCCCCGTTCGACGCGGGCACATTCGGCGGCGGGCAGCCATAGCGGGAAGCGAGCACGGTGGCCGGATCGGTGCCCGCCACCTCCCAGCCGACGATCGCGTCGACGGTGCTGTCGGCAAGCTCCTTGCCGTACAACGTATCCGCGGCGACGCTGCGCGCGGTGGCATCGATTCCGGCGCTGCGCAATTGGTCCGCCGCGGTGTTCGCGACGGCGATCGCGGTGTTGTCGCCGGATACCGCGCCGATCCGAATCGAAAGCGCCTTACCGTTTTTCGCGACCGAACGCGGGCTCGGCGCGGGCGAGGTCGGCGAGGCGACCGGCGGCTGTTCCGGCGCGCGCCCGAACCCGGCCTCGGCGAGCAACGCGAAGGCCTCGTCGGCCGAGGGGCGCGGCGGCACGGTCGGCGCGTAGCCGGGGTCCGACGGTGCGAGCACCTGTGCGCGCACCGGATCCACCCAGCCACCGGTATGCGCGCCGACGGTGGCCAGCAGCGCGGGATCGAGCAGCGCGAGCACCGCCCTGCGCACCCGGATATCGGCGAAATCGCCACTGCGCCCGTTCAATACGAGTTGCAGCTCGCGCGCCTGCGGGGTAATCGAGGTGCGCACCGAAGGGATCGCGGCAAGCTGCGCCTGCGTCGCGGCGCCGCCGTGCACAAGCGCCATCTGAGAATCGCTGGTGCGCAACGATTCCGCCAACTGCGCGGTGGTTCCACCGCGCTGCAGACGGATCTCGTCCGGTGCCGCGGGCGTACCCCAGTACCGGTCGTTGCGCTCCAGCCGGATCTCGTCGCGCCCCTGGTCGAGGTTCTTCACCGAGAATTGCCCACCGGACACCTTGATCGATCTGATCCACCCGGTCTGGAATCCGCCCGGCGAATCCTTCAGCAGATGCGACGGCAGCAGATTGCTGAACAGTTCACGCCACGCGGGATACGGCTGACTCATGGTGACCGTGACGGTCTTGCCGCCGTTGGACGACGCGATATCCGAAATATGCCGGTAGCCAGCGGAATCCACGACACCGGGCTGGGTGATCATCTGCTGCCACAGGAATCGGAAGTCCTCGGCGGCGATCGGCGCGCCATCGGACCAGTTGGCCTGGTTGCGCAGCGTATAGGTGATGGTGAACGGCTCCTGCGCCGTGACATCCGCCGAGACGAGCAGTCCGAGATCGGGCACCCAATCGGTGGCGCCGGGCACGGTCGGGCTCGCCACCGGACGGAACGGGCTCGGCAGCACCATCGAACTCACCGCCGAGGTGGCGGGCGACTGATCGGACCGCAGATGCGGATTGAATCCGATGCCGATGTCGTCGATCGCCACCACGACGGTGTTCTTACTCGGCTTGGGCGTCGTGGTCTGCGGGCTGTCGCTGGCCTCCACCGGCGGGGGCGGATTCGCGGTGCAACCGGCGAGCACCGTCAACGATGCCGCCACCGCAAGCACGGCGCGCACCGTCGCGCGCCCGACCCCCGATGTCACCTTCGGCACTCTACCTCGCACTATGTCGGGGGCAGCACCGGTGCGCCGCCCACATCGCCCTAATCCCCCGAGACCCGCTCCGGGTCCACCTTAGTTGTGCGAGAAGCGTTTACAGCGCCGCGCGGTCCCTTGCCTTGCGGCGAGAGAGTTCGCGGGCTCGCTCGGTGGCGCCGAGCACCACCTTGCGCACCCGGACCACCTCGGGCGTGACCTCGACGCATTCGTCGGCGGCGCAGAACTCCATCGCGCTCTCCAGATCCAGCTGCAGCGGCTTGGCGAGGGTTTCCATCACGTCGGCGGTCGAGCTGCGCATATTGGTCAGCTTCTTCTCCCGGGTGACATTGATGTCCAGGTCCTCGGCACGCGGGTTGACGCCGACGACCATGCCCTCGTAGGTGTCCGCGCCCGGCTCGACGAAGAACTGCCCGCGGTCGGACAGCTGGATCATGGCGAACGGGGTGACCGTGCCCGCACGGTCGGAGACCAGCGAACCGGTGTGCCGGGCCCGGATTTCACCGGCCCACGGCGCGTACCCGTGCGAAACGGCGTTGGCGATGCCGGTGCCCCTGGTCTCGGTGAGGAAGTCGGTGCGGAAACCGATCAGGCCACGCGAGGGAACGATGAACTCCATCCGCACCCACCCGGCGGCATGGTTGCTCATCTGCACCATCTTGCCTTTTCGGGCGGCGAGCAGCTGGGTGATCCCACCGAGGTACTCCTCGGGGCAGTCGATGGTCAGTTCCTCGTACGGCTCGTGCACCTTGCCGTCGACCTGCTTGGTGACCACCTGCGGCTTGCCGACGGTGAGCTCGAAACCCTCGCGGCGCATGGTCTCCACCAGGATGGCCAGCGCCAGCTCGCCGCGGCCCTGCACCTCCCAGGCGTCGGGGCGGCCGATGTCGAGCACCCGCAGCGACACGTTGCCGACCAGTTCCTGGTCCAGGCGCGCCTTGACCATGCGCGCGGTGAGCTTGTGGCCCTGCACCCGGCCGACCAGCGGCGAGGTATTGGTGCCGATGGTCACCGAGATGGCGGGTTCGTCGACGGTGATGCGCGGCAGCGCGACCGGGTTGTCGATATCGGCGAGGGTGTCGCCGATCATGATGTCCGGAATGCCGGCGATGGCGACGATGTCACCGGCGACGGCGACCTCGCCGGGCTTGCGCTCGACGCCGATGGTCTGCAGCAGCTCGGTGATCTTCACCTGCTTGACACCGTCGCCGTGCATCCAGGCAACGTTCTGTCCCTTGCGCAGCTCACCGTTGTGGATGCGGACCAGGGCGAGACGGCCGAGGAAGGCCGACGCGTCCAGGTTGGTGACATGCGCCTGCAGCGGCGCGGCCGGATCGCCCTTGGGCGCCGGGATGTGCTCCATCAGCACGTCGAACAGCGCGTCCAGGTTCTCCGCGGCGGGGGCGTTGCCGTTCTCGGGCCGCTCCTTGGACGCCTTGCCCTCGCGGCCGGAGGCGTAGAGCACGGGCAGGTCGAGGGCCAGCTCGGCGGCCTCGGCGGCGGCGTCGTCCAGATCGGATGCCAGATCGAGCAGCAGGTCGTGGCTTTCCTCGACCACCTCGGCGATGCGCGCGTCCGGGCGGTCGGTCTTGTTGACGACCAGGATCACCGGCAGCGAGGCGGCCAGCGCCTTGCGCAGCACGAACCGGGTCTGCGGCAGCGGACCCTCCGAGGCGTCCACCAGCAGCACGACACCGTCGACCATGGACAGGCCGCGTTCCACCTCACCGCCGAAGTCGGCGTGGCCGGGCGTGTCGATGACGTTGATCACGGTCACCGAACCGTCCGGGTGGTGGCGATGCACCGCGGTGTTCTTGGCGAGGATGGTGATGCCCTTCTCCCGCTCGAGATCACCGGAGTCCATCACCCGGTCGACCGGTTCGGCGCGCTCGGCGAAGGCGCCGGACTGGCGCAGCATGGCGTCGACGAGCGTCGTCTTACCGTGGTCGACGTGGGCCACGATGGCGACGTTGCGAAAATCGCGTGCAGACGACACGCCTGAATCCTCCTGCTGTAAGTGTCGATGCCGGCCCTGCCCATGGAGAACTTGGTGGAGAATCGACTTCACCGGGCAAACTGGCCAGCCTCACACACTACCGGTAAAGAGACCGCAAAAGACCACGCGGGCCACTTAGGTTATGCTAAGCAATCATGGGCAAGGTTAAGGCGAAGCAGGTTTCGAGCCTGAAACCGAAGAAGAAGTGCTGTCGGAAGAAGACGCGCTGCTTGAAATGCCCCGTGGTCATCATGCGGATGAAACGCCTGGAAGCCGCGGGTGTTTGCGGCAAGGAACTGAAAAAGGGGCTCAAGAAGGCCCGCGCCGCCTGATCCCCTATCGGCGAATGCCCGATGCCGCTCGGCTCGGTGGAGTAGAACCGAATTCATGAGCGCAGCACTGCTGACCGAGACCGAACTCACGCAAGCTCTCACCGGATTGCCGGACTGGACCCGCTCCGGCGACACCATCACCCGCACTGTTCAGGCCCCCACCTTTCTCGAAGGCATCGACCTGGTGCGCCGGGTCGCCGAGGCCGCGGAGGCGGCCAACCATCATCCCGATATCGATATCCGCTGGCGCAAGATCACCTTCACCCTGTCGACGCACGATTCCGGCGGATTGACCGCGCTGGACACCGCGTTGGCGGGCGAGATCGACAAGCTGGCCGGATAGTCAGGCCGCGCCCGAACCCGCGTCCACCGGCTGCGGACGTCCGAATCGGAACGTCCGCAGCCCTCGCCACTGGGCGAGCAATTCGCCACGGCCGTGCCAGATCATCCAGCCGAACAGCACCAGCACCCCGGCGACATCCACCGCGCCGAGCCAGGACAGGATGCCCGGCCGGGAGATCGTCCAGATCGACGGTTGCAGGAACGAGAGCACCCACGGCACCCCGACCGCCATGGTGACGAGCCAGTAGCCCGCGATGATCCGCGCGCCGGGCAGTTCCCGCACCGGCCCGAAAAGCAGCCAGAGCACGGTCGGTATCAGCCAAACCCAGTGGTGGGACCAGGAGATGGGCGAGACCATCAGCCCGAACAGCTGCACGATGAGCAGGGTGCCGAGCAGGTCGTCGGGCCGCAGCGTGCGCCAGGCCAGCAGCGCGAGCACCGCGACGACCAGCGCCGCGGCCAGCCACCACGGACCGGACTCCACGTCGTAGCCGAGAATGCGGCTGATGGTTCCGCGCAGCGACTGGTTCCACACCGAGCCGACCGGGCCGATCCGGTGCGCGTCACCGAGCAGGGTGCCGAAATACCGCCGCGCCTCCTTCGAATTGATCAGGAAGCTGAGGCCGACGGTCGCGCCGAACGCCACCGCGGACCATACGACCGTTGCCCAGCGCCGCCGCGCCGCGAAATACAACCCGCCGATCGCCGGGGTCAGTTTGATGCCGCCGATGATGCCGATCAGCGAACCCGATACCCACCACCGCGCGCTGCGCACCGCGGCCATCGCACCGAGCACCAGGAAGACATTGACCTGGCCGTAGTCGATGGTGGTACGCACCGGCTCCATCCACAGGCCGACGGCCGTCCAGGCGATCGTCGCCGCGCGCCAATTCGGTTCGCGCAGACGCTCTTTGCCGATCAACAACTCCAAAGCGATGCGCACCACCCAGTAGAGCGCGGCGACCGTCGCCAGCAGCCAGCCGATCGCGACGACGGTGAACGGCAGGAAGTGCAGGGGGTAGAAGACCAGCGCGGCGAACGGCGGATAGGTGAACGGCAGCGGGAAGTCCGGCGTCTTCTCCGAATAGGTGTAGTCGTAGAGCCGGTCGGTGAGCAGATCGGCCGAACCGTTGACGTAGACGTGCAGGTCGACCAGGTTCATACCGTTGGGGGCCAGCAGCATCCAGCCCAGGCGGATCAATACGGACAGACCGAGCAACGGCACTGCCCAGCGGAGGCCGGCAGCGGCGGGACGTGCGTCCACCCGTGCGCTCTCTCGGTTCACAATCGCAGGCTTTCGAGTCGGGTCGTCGGCCTGGTTCCGGAACGGATCCGGGGTTGGGCGACGCGGCGGGGAGTGCTGTGCATTAGATTAGCCGCAGCGCGGGAGGCTCCGGCCATTCGCCCGAATCGCTGATAACATTTGTATCACCTTTCACACCAGTAACAGACAACGGCGCTACCTTCTGTTCACACTGATCGTCCACGACAGCGGCGCCGCTCATAGTGAGCTGTACAACAGAGCGGCCTTATCCCTAGAGTGACCCCGGAAACGATGGCTTTTCAGGTAAGGACGGCTAGACCAGTGCTTCGCTACCGAGGATCGCGGATCGTGCTTTCCGTGCTCGCCATGACGGCGAGCGCCGCGCTCGCCGCGCCCACCGCATTCGGCGCTCCGGCCCCGGCCGCCCCCGCACCCGCGCCGGCCGCCCCGGTTCCCGCTCCGGCCTCGGTGCACACCGACACCGTTCCGATGATCCCCGAGGGCGTCCCGATCGACGCCATCGCCTCGCTGGCCCCCGCCATCGTCGGCGCGATCGCCGGACCGGCCGACGTCTCCGGCCCGCAGTCCGCCATCCTCGATCAGGCCCGCAGGCTGCTGGCGACGCTGAACCTGCCGCCGCAGGTCAAGGACACGCTCGACAAGATCATCACCTTCCTCGACGGCAGCGGCGGCGGTGGCCCCGACCTGCCGCCCAAGGACGGTCCGATGATCGCCCAGTTCCTCTACCCGACCATCGGCAAGGGCTGCATCGCGCCCACCGCCGATTCGGTCGGCACCGCGCTCGCCGTCCCCGGTCCGGCCACCCTGCCGCCGCCGGGACCCAAGGCGGGCCAGGCCGGATTCGTATTCACCGCGCTCGGCACCAAAGGCCCGACGCCGGTGCAGGATCCGCCGATGACCGTCCAGTGGCTGAACCTGGACACCCGGCAGACGGGTGTGCTGCCGCTCACCGATGAGGCCAAGATCAATCCGGGCGGTCCGGCCACCCTGTCCGCCATCGCCGACACGGGTGCGGGCCGAATCGTCGCGGTGATTTCCGGTTCGCTCACCACCAAGGCCGACGACGCGGACCCGCGAACCTGCTCATTCCTGCCGACGCTCGGATTCTTCAGCGTCGCTTGATAATTCGTACATCCGGACAACCCCTGTGCATTTGCCCGGATTTATACAGGGGTGATGGCGCATCATCGGCCGCCGATTGTGGTAGACCACTTTCATGGCGACTATCGAGAGTTCGATAAGGCCCGATCGTTGTATCCGTAGCAGGCGTTCGCGCCGATCCATCCTGTCGTTCCGTTCGGAGGGCTCGATCCTGTCCATCGGTTCGGCGTATTCGATCCTGTCCATCGGCAGCGTCGGCTCGGTGCTGTCGATCGGATCGGTCGGATCGTTCGCCTCGGTGATTTCCTCCGCCTCGTTCGCCAGCGTCGGCTCGGCGTTCTCCGGGCTGTCGCGCTGGTCGTTGCTCTCCTGGCTCGGCGACCACCAAGCGCCGGAGACCCGCCCGACGCTGCGGGTGGTGCCGGACGACGAACCCGACCTGAGGGTCGCGCCGGTCTGTCATTGCCAGACATAAGACCTGAGTCGAAGTCCGGCCGGAAGCGCCGGATGGGGCTTCGACACAGGAGGGGCTACCAGGCGCCGAATTCGGGCTGCAGCGCATTGTTGAGGTCGACGCCGACGCCGTCGATGGCGCGTTTGTCGACCTCGAACTGGTGCAGGTGCGCCGAGGGGTGCACGAAACCCTTCGGTGTGCCCCAATTGTGCTGCCAGTAAAAGGAACCCAGATTCGCCGCGGTGGCCAGCTCGATGGTGGGCGCGTTCGCGTAGACGCCGGTGTTCGCCTGGCCGAGCACCGACTGCCAGCCGAGTAGATACGGCGCGATCATGGTGGCGAAGTCGATGGCGCTCGGATTGTCATCGATGGAGGCGTAGATGGGTGCGTCGTCCGGGCCGCCCGCGGCGCGGTGCAGGGCGAGGCCGCGATCGGCGTGCCGCTTGCCCGCCTCCAGCCCGCCGCGCCAGTCCGCGGTCGGGCCCTTGCCGAACTGGTAGCAGGACACAATCCGCAGGCCCGCGGCCCGCAACTCGTCGACTTCGCGGGAGCGCAACGGTTTACCGGCCATCCACTCCGCGCCGGGTCGCCGGTCCGAGACATAGCGGATCACCCCGAGATGGCCCGCGTCACGAATCGCCGCGGCCGACGGGATGCCGCCCGCGTAATCGACCAGGGTTCCGATCGGCGCGGCGGCGGAGGCGCGTGGCGCGGCGGCGGCCAGGCCCGCGGCGGCGGTGACGGCGAACAGCTGACGCCGGGACAGCGAGAACGAACGCATCGCAGAACTCCTTCGCGCAACCGCTGATGTGTGGCTGTGGGTGGATCTGCGACGGAGGCCGGTGAAACCCCTCGCGCCGCCGTTGTGGATCTGAGGGCCTGGAGCGGCCCAGCGTACCCGGCGCACCTTCCCCAAGTGTCACTCGCGCGCCGGGAGCCTCGAACGTGCACTCATTTCACCACACTCACATATGAACCGCTAGGCCCATGCGATAACTCTGTTCACACTTGTAACACGTGACCGTTTCAAGATCATCGGACCCGATGTCGACGTTCAGGCAGCGCCGTCTATGCGCGCGGCGACATCGATGGTGCGGATCGACGGGTCGGCGAGTTCGGCGCGGATAACCCGGACGACCTGTGCGACAACCTGTTTGCGGATACCGGCCAGCGCGCCGAGTGTCGCCGCGCGCATGCCGTGCGCCTTGAAATCGAGCCGGACATCGGCGGTTTCGGGCGGCGGCACATCGATGACGATCAGCAGCGGGTCGGCGGCGCGGGCAGTCAGCACCAGCGGCACCTCGACCTCCGCGCGATATTTGTTGGCCTTCAACACGTCGACGGTGATGTCCAGGCTCACCGGCAGCAGCATGTCGAAGACGATCGGGTCCGCCGGGAGTTCGGGCTCGGCGCGCTCGGCCAGCCGCGGCACCAGCACCGCGCCGCGCACCGTCACCGTCGCCGATTTACGCGGACCGGTGCGCAGCGGCCCGACCTCGATCGGGCGGCCCGCCATCCGCTCGACCACCTGGAACACCCGGTCCCGGGTGACGATGCGCTCGAAGAAGCGGCGGCCGAACTCGCCGTAGTCGATCCACTCGAATTCGGCCTTGGTGCGATGTTCGGACCGGACGCCGGAAACCATTGCCTCGACGTCGAAGACGCGGCTGCGCCGCACCTGCGGATCGGCCAGCATGGCGTTGACCCGGTTGGCCACCTCGCGCTGCACCAGGCCCGCGATCGGATCCAGGATCCACTCCCACGCCGCCTCGATGGCCTGCGCCCGCAGCACGAAGCTGACGTCGCGGGCGGTGAGCGGCGGTATGTCGATGACGATGAGCACCGGATCGGCGGTGCGCGCGTGCATCGTCATATCGATCTCGACCACCGCCTCGAAGCGCAGCTTGCGCCCGCCGAGCAGGACTTTCAGCGATAGCGATACCGGAACGGTCACCTCGAAGGTGACGTGCGGACCGCTGCGCAGCACATGCGGCTCGCCGACCTTGCCCTCGGCGACGAATCCGGCGAGTCCGGCCGGGCCGATATTGAACGGGCCGATCTTCATGCCCTGCCCGCCGATACCCGCCACCGCTGCCTCGATCCGGTCCTCGGTCACGGCGTGTGTGACGAAGCGTTCCCCGAAGTCGGCATAGTCGATCCAGGCGGGGGCGGCGTCATCCACCATCCCGTCGGCTCCCATGGCCCGGCGCGTTTCGTCGGTCGGCTGCATCAGAATCTTCCGAAACCCTCACCCTTCGAACGGACATGCACACGGTACGCGACAAAGGTGTCGGTTCGGGGCACGGCGCGAATCGGCGTGGACGACAGCACGAAATACGCGAGCCGGGATCCCCGCCCTGCCGATGAGGGGGAGGCAGGACGAGGATCATCGACGGTGCTGCCGGGCACCGCCGAATCAATCGTAGAGGTCAACGCCGGACGCGCCGACGGCGCACACTCCGAGCCGCGTCGATTGCGGCGCAACAACTCTCGGGTTCATGGATCACAGCCGCCCGAATCCGACAATTCCGGAATCGTCGGCCAGTGCGAAGCGGTGGATCCGAATACCGCCCAGTTCGTTGCCGCCGATCGTGGTCACCGTGCCGTCCCGCGCGGTGAGCACGATGTTCGTGTGCTGATGAAAGGGGCTCGGATCGTTGTAGAGCAGCACATCTCCGGTGCGCGGTTGATAACCCGATGCGATCGGCGCGAACCGGCCCACCCCCTGGTAATACTCCTGCAGCGTGTAGACGCCGGGAATGCGCCACGATCCGGAGTTCGGATTCGCCAGCGGTGCACCGGCCTCCCGCATCACCCAGCTGACGAAATCGGCGCACCACGGTTCGGTGACACCCTCGGCATACGTCGGACCGGTTCCGGGATGGTCGAATTCACGCTCGAGCACCGAAACCAGCCGCGCCTGAACGGGATCCAGCGCGGACCGATCGATATCGGGAAACTGGACGACTCGCGTGCCGACGATCGGCGCACCGGCCGAATTGTCCTGCCACCAGCGCAATCCCACGGCACCGGCGCCCGCGAGCGCGACGACCGCGAGCACCGCCGCGATCCAGCGGCCGATCCGCCGCGGCGCGGCGGCGCGAGGTTGGGTCATATCCACTACGACGAACCAACGGGCCCGTCGGTTCCATCGATCCGGCCGCGAATTAATTCGTTGCCGCTATCACGTCGGCGGCGGTAGAGTTCTACCACGCTATTCTATGAGGGTAGACATTGGGGATATTGATATGGGATTGAACATAAAAAACGAGCAGGTACACGCCCTGGTGCGCGAGGCGGCCGAGCGAACGGGTATGTCGCAGACCAGCGTTGTGGAGGAGGCAGTGAAACGTATGTTGAAAGAGCTCGACGCCGAACAGAAGGCGGCGCAGCAGTCTCGCAAGGAACGAATGTACGAGATTCTCGCCGACATCGACGCCATCATGACGCCGGAGATGCGGGCGTCGCTGACAACCGATGATCTCTACGACGATCAGGGGATGCCAGCTTGATCATCGACGCATCAGCGGTTATCGCGATCCTCAGCCATGATCCCGAGCGAGAGAAGTTCGTCGACGCGATGGACTCCGCATCGACACTGTCGATGTCTGCGGTCAATCATTTCGAGCTAGCGATCAAAGTCGACCGTTCGTTGGATCCTGTATTCGCCCGTCGTTTCGCCGAGCTGATCAGGGACAGCGCCATCGAAGTTGTGCCTGTTTCACTGGCGCAAGCCGCCATTGCCCGCGATGCGTATCGCGACTTCGGAAAAGGCAGCGGACACCCGGCACAACTGAACCTGGGCGACTGCTTCGCATACGCACTGGCAACGGTCACCAGACGGCCATTACTGTACAAAGGCAACGATTTCGTCCATACCGACATCAAATCCGCTGTCTGACAACATAACTCGCAGTCGATCACCGGCTCCGGCCGAACCGAGAGGGGCGCATCCGTTTCGGATGCGCCCCTCTTTTGCCGGACCTATCCTCTGAACCATGACCGACGACGAGTTCTTTCTCGAACCGAACATCGGCAAGCCGACGACGAAAATCGGATACTTCACCAGCAGACGGTACCGGAGGGCAGGCTGATCGCCTCCGCCATGCGGGATTTCCAGCAGGCGCAGCCGGTTCCGGTGCGGCCCACCGAGGCTCAACTCGCCGAAATCAAGATCCCGGTGCTCGCCATCATGGCGGGCCGCAGCATCGTGCACGACGCCGAGCGGGCGGCCGCGACGGCGCGCACCATTCCCGGTGCGCGGGTTGAGCTTTGGCCCGAGGCCTCACACGCGATCAACGGCGAGTTCCCGGAACGCATCGCCGAGTGCTTCGCCGAGTTCACCGCTGAGCTGTTGTAAAGCCGTGCCCAGCAACGACAGTGGGGCCGAACGTCATCGTTGACGTTCGGCCCCAAGGTCGTTCGGGCGCCATTGCCCGAGAGATCTTGGGCCGCGCGGTTATGCGGCGGCGTCGGCCGCCTTGCGCATCGGAATGCACAGGCTGATCAGGATGCCCGCCGCCGCGGCGGCCGTCGCGATCAGGAAGGTGGTGTGGAAGCCATCCCGCGACGGCAGCACGAACTTGCCGAGCTGCATGGTCATATGGGCGAGCACCACGCTCATCACCGCCGAGGAGGTGGAGGTGCCGATGGAGCGCATCAGCGAGTTGAGGCCGTTGGCCGCCGCGGTCTCGGTGATCGGGACCGCGCCCATGATCAGCGCGGGCATGGCGGCATAGGCGAGACCGATACCACCCGCGATGATCATCGAGGCGACCATGATCTCCCACACGCTGTTCATCAGCACCAGCGCGCACAGGTAGCCCGCCGCGATCACCGCGGAGCCGAGCGCCAGGGTGACCTTCGGGCCGCGCGAGGCGGACAGCTTGGCCGACACCGGCGAGAGCAGCATCATCACGAAACCGGTTGGGGCCAGCGCCAATCCGGCGTTCACCATGGTGAGGCCGAAACCGTAGCCGGTCTTCTCCGGCGCCATGAGCAGCTGCGGGAAGGTCATCGACATGCCGTACAGCGCGAAGCCGACCGCGATCGACGCGATATTGGTGAACAGCACCCGCGGCCGCGCCGAAACCCGCAGGTCGACCAGCGGCGACTTCTGACGCAGTTCGAAGAAGCCCCAGATCAGGAACACCACGACCGAGAGCCCGAACAGGCCGAGCGTGCTCGCGCTGGCCCAGCCCCAGTCGGCGCCCTTGGTGATCGGGATGAGCAATGCCAGCAGGGCGATCGAAAGTCCAACCGCGCCACCGAAATCGAAGCGGGCGGGGGTGTGCACCGGAGATTCGGGCACGAAGATGAAGCACAGCACCGCGCAGAGCAGACCGAGCGCGCCCGCGGTCCAGAACAGCATGTGCCAGTCGTAGTTCTGCGCGATCGCGGCGGCGAGCGGCAGGCCGAGGGCGCCGCCGACGCCGAGTGTCGCGCTCATGATCGCCATCGCGCCGCCGACCTTCTCGGCGGGCAGCTCGTCGCGCATGATGCTGATGCCGAGCGGGATCGCACCGACCGCGGCGCCCTGCAGCGAACGCCCGACGATCTCGGGCACCAGCGAGGAGAAGGTCGCGCACACGACCGAGCCCGCGACGAGCAGCACCAGATTGGCGAAGAGCACCCGGCGCTTGCCGAACATATCGCCGAGGCGGCCGCTGATCGGGGTCGCGACGGCGCCTGCCAGCAGCGTCGCGGTGACCACCCAGGACGCGTTGGACGCGGAGGTGTTCAGCAGCGTGGGCAGTTTGGGAATGATCGGGATGACCAGCGTCTGCATGAGCGAGACGACGACACCGACCGTGCCGAGGGTGGCGATGAGGAGGGCGGGCGGTGTCTTGCGCCGATCGCCGGTGGAGACGGTCTTGGCAGACGCGTCGGCAGCAACAGTCATGAATGTGTACGCTACACATCCTATGTATGGTGCACAATTTGCTATGACCGTGATACCGGCGACATAGTGAGGGCCATGACCGGTGCCCCAGACAGCAAGGCGTTCTCCCGTCTCGTCTTCGAGCTGACCCTGCTCTCTCGGCACTTCCCCGCCTCGGTACTGCGGCGGCCCGGCTTCCAACTGGACAGATCGGCGTTCCTGATCCTCACCCGCCTGGAAATCGACGCCCCGCTGAGCCTGCGGGAGCTGTCCGAGGCCTTCCAACTCGACATCTCCACGATCAACCGGCAGGTGGCCGCGATGCTCAAGGCGGACCTCGTCGAGCGGGTCGCCGACCCGGAAGGCGGGATCGCACGCAAGGTGCGGGCCAGCGCGAAGGGGCTGGAGATGCTCGCCGCGGATCGGCTGCAGAGCCATGACGGAATCGGCGCGGTGGTGGCCGATTGGTCCGACGCCGATGTCGCGCAGCTGAGCGCGCTGATCGCGCGGCTCAACGGATCGATAGAGCGGCTGGAGCACAACCCGTGGCCGCGGCCGCCGGAATTGGAATGAGCCGCAGCGCCTTTCGGTATCAGACGAGACGATTGACCGCCCGGCCCGCCGCCTTGACCGTCGCCAGCACGGGCGCGGATTCCAGCGTCCGGATCGCGGGCAACGCGGCGAGCCGGGTGGTCAGGTAGCGGTGCAGTGCCACCGGGTCGGCGCACATGGCTTGGGCGACAAGGTTTGTCGCGCCCGTGGTGGCAGCGACGAAGGCCAGCTCCTCGTGTTCGGCGAGTGTCCTTGCGACGCCGTCCAATTCGGCGGGCGCCACCGACATCCACAGCAGCGCCCGCGTGGTCGCGCCGAGTAGCGCGTCGTCGAATTCCACGTCGAAGAACAGCGATCCGGTCGCACGCAGTTCGGCCAGCCTGCGCGTCACCGTCGCCTGGGACCAGCCGGTGGCCGCGGCCAGCTCGGTGAGGCCGGCTCGGCCGTCGCGGCTCAACGCGGTCAGCAGCGCCCGGTCCGGAGCTGAAAATCCTGATGCCGCACGGGATTCCGAACGACCCGCCGGTGGCGCCCAGTCGAGCGCGCCGCGCTGCGCCGCGTCGAGGACGCTGAGGTGACCGCGCCATGCCGTCGGTCCGCCGCGATAGGTGTGCAGCACCAAATGGGCGGAGCTGCCCGTAATGCCGGATGTGCGCGGAAGATCGTGCAACAGAATCGATTTCGCGGCCGCACCGTGCGGGACATCGACGACGAAAAGTATTTCGGTGCCACCGGAGATCAGCTTGACCCAGGACGTATCCGGGCGCCGGGCGAGCGCATGTGCGAGATTCTGCGCCGTCGCGGTGGTCACGGTGAGGCGAACCACCCACTGCGACTGGCCCACCCTGGCCGGATCGGGTAGGCCGACCACGCGCAGGCCCGCCGCGCGCAGCTTGCGATAACGGCGGGCGACGGTCTGGGTGGAGACGCCGAGCACCGTCCCGATCCGGTTGAACGGGGCCCGGCCGTCGATGCGCAGGGCGTGGATCAGACCGCGGTCCACCTCGTCGAGGGTGGTTATTTCTTTCATGATTGCCATAATTGCGGAAGTATTCCGCAAGATTCCAGCGGTGAATGGAGTCGATGGCGGCACCGGCCCGATGCTGGAGCACGACATCGCCGCACCATCGGAAAAGGAAGTACCGCAATGATTCTCGTGACCGGAGCCACCGGGACGGTCGGCCGCGCGCTGATCGGCCGACTACTCGCCGTCGGCGAGCCCGTATGCGCGATGACCAGGACGCCCGCCGCGGCGAGCCTCCCGGACGCCGTCGAGGTGCGGCGTGGTGATTTCGGCGATCCGGCCACGATCGCCGCCGCGCTGTCCGGCGTCGACCGGGTGTTCCTGGCGTCCAGCGGTCCGGCGATACCCGAACACGATGCGAACGTCGCCGAGGCGGCGGCCGCGGCCGGGGTGCGCCGGTTGGTGAAACTCTCGGCGGGCCGGGCCGGTGACGACACCGCCACCGATCAGATCCCGGCCTGGCATCGCGCGGGCGAAGCGGCCGTGCGCGCGGCCGGGGTGCCGTGGACCATCCTGCGGCCGTTGGGTTTCATGTCCAATGCGCTGCACTGGGCGAGCACCATCCGCGAAACGGACACCGTATACGCACCGTTCGGCCAGGGCCGCATCGCCGCTATCGACCCCGAGGACATCGCCGCCGTCGCCGTCGCGGCGCTGACCGAGGACGGGCACGCGAGCAAGATTTACCCGATGAGCGGACCGCAGCCGCTCTCCCCCGGCGAACAGACCGAAATCCTCGGCGAGGTGCTCGGCCGGCCGCTGCGCTATGTCGAGGTGGCACCCGAGCAGTCCCGCCAGTCGCTGCTCGACTATGGGGTCTCCGCCGAAATGGCCGACGCGATCATGGCGTTGCGGGCGACCGCGCTGGCGGCGTTCACCTCGGTGGTGTATCCGACGGTGCGGTCGGTCACCGGTCGCGAGCCGCGTACCTTCGCCCAGTGGGCAACCGCACATGCTGCGGCTTTCCAGCGGGAAACGGTCGCGCCGGGCACGCCGTAGGATCGGTGCGTGAGGTTCGGTCTCGGTTTGCTGGCCGTGTCGGTGCTCGCCGCCGCGTGCGATGCGGGCCCCGAGAACGAGTGGTCGGATTGGACCGTCGGCGTCTACTACACGGCGGTCCAGTCGTTCTATGACGGCCCGACGCATACGGTGCGCGGCTGCGCCGATTTCGACTGCACCGAATCGGACACCGAACTCGGCGAATTCCCGGACGATTTCATCGATGCGGTGCGCGATCAGGGCACCGGCCGGATCACCGACGGACCGCACGCGGGCGAATACCTGAACTGGTCCTACGATGTCGGTTTCCGCCTCGATAACCAGCCGCGCGATCCGAACGGCGCAGTGCTGCAACCGTTCCGCAGCGCGGCGGCCGACGGGCTGGAACCCGGCACCCGGCTGCGGCTCACCGACTGCGGCATCATCGACGCCAAGGACGACCGCACCTGCGCCAAATTCAAGGCGGCCGAATGGGTTATCGGTGACGAGTCGACGCCGGGTCTCGGCGGTCCGAAGCATATCGACCTCTATGTCGGCGAGGAGACCGAGGAGGATCTGCTCGACGCCACCGAGATCATCACCTTCGCCGGGGCTATGCTCGAACCGCTCGACTCGACGGCTCTTCCGTAACCTCCGGCGGCACAATGGTTTTCGGCTTCACACTGCGGCTGTTCAGCCACGCGCCGACGAACATCAGTGCCGCGCCCGCCGCCTGCACCGGTGCGATGGATTCACCAAGCAGCACCCAGGCGCAGGCCAAGCCGAAGGCGGGCACCAGGAACATCGCCGATGCGGCGACCGCAGGACCGACCTGTCCGACCGCGCGGTAGTACAGGACATAGGCGAGGGCGGTCGGCAGAATGCCGAGATAGGCCTGATTGAGCCAGAATTCGAGCCCGAGGCCCGTCCAATCGACCCGCGCGAACTCCGGCGTCGCGAAAAGTCCCAGCGCCGAACTGCCTGCGGCCGTGGCGTATACGGTGACCGTCGGGGCGGAGAGACGGGACAGGATGGGCGCCCCGAGTATGGTGTACGCCGCCCAGCAGACGGCCGCGCCGAGAAATATCAGATCGCCGAGGAGGCGGTTGCCGCCGGAATCCGGGATGCCGATGAAGAAGACGACACCGCCCACGACCGCCGCGGTCAGCCCGGCCGCACGCGTCGGGGTGATCGCGGTGCGGCCGAGCAGCGCTGTCACCACCAGGGTGACCACCGGCGCGCACATCGGGACGATCACGCTGCCGTCGGCGGCGGGCGCCAGCGAAAGTCCCAGGAAGAAGCAGACGTTGTAGCCGAAGACGCCCACCAGGCCGAGCCCGCCGACCCGCGCCGCGTCACGCGGGCGCAGCCGCGGCAATCGCAGCACGACGACCAGCGCGATGGTTCCGATGAGGAAGCGGAGGAATCCGGCGACCTCGTGCGGTACCTCGCGCACCGCCAGCTTCGATGACGCGAACGCGCTGCCCCACAGCGCCATCACCAAGATCAGTAGAAGACGTATACGCACGTCATCGATCGTTGCCGGAGGGCGGGGCGCGGTATTGAACGCTGGTGCGGGGACAATGGACGGGTGGCGAATGGTGAGTGGGTGAATTACCGGCGAATGCCGGATCGGCCGGTCGAGGTGATGCACGCGCATTTCGAGCGCCACACCTACCACCCGCACACCCACGAGACGTATTCGTTCGGGATCACCGAATACGGTGCGCAGAGCTTCGATTGCCGGGGAGCAGCGCGGGTGAGCGCCGCGGGCATGGTGATGGCCTTCAACCCCGACGAACCGCACGACGGGCACAGCACCACCGAGTTGGGCTTCACCTATTCGATCGTGCATATCGACCCCGAGCTGGTGACCGATCTGCTCAGCGATCAGGCGGGCCGCGCCACCGGGCTGCCGCTGTTCACCGATCCGGTACTGCCCGACCAGCTACTCTCCGGCGCGCTGCGCAGGCTGATCGGCGCACTGGACGGTCCGGCGACGCCACTGGCCGCCGATGAGGCGCTGGCCGCGACGGTATCCGCCATGGTGCGTCGCGGTGCACGTAACCCGTTGCGCCGCACCGTTGTTCCAATATCCGGCAACGGTTCCGATATCGCCGCGCGGGTACGCGCGCTGCTCGACGAACGCTACCTCGACCCGCTCTCGATGGACGATCTCGTCGCCGCGAGCGGAGCCAGCCGCTTCGCCCTCTACCGCGCCTTCCGCGCGAATTACGGTCTGGCGCCGAGCGATTACCAGCGCCTGCTGCGGCTGCGCGCCGCCCGCAGACTCCTCATCGCCGGTCGCCCCGTCAGCGAGGCCGCCATCGAATCCGGCTTCGCCGACCAGGCACACCTCACCCGCTGGTTCCGCCGCTGCTACGGCATCACCCCCGGCGTCTACCGAAACGCGTGCTGAACCCGCATCGGGGCCATTTTCCGGCACCGCCGGGCGACGGATGAGTCTAAGGACTAGGGGTGTGGCCGGGGGACGAGTGGGGCTAGAGACCGGCGGATTCGACTACCGATGCGACGACGCGGGCTATGTGGGCGGCGGCTCGGTCCGGGTCGGGTTGGCCGGCGTCGAGCCAGGCGATGACCGCCTCGGTGGTGAGGGCGGGTAGCAGGCGGGCGGCCCAGTCGCGCCAGCGTTGGTCCGGGATGCGTTGGGTGAGTTGGTGTTCGGCGATTTCGATGGAGTTGGTGCGCAGGGCGTCGGTGACGTCGCGGAACTCCGGTTCGCGGGCGGCGTGGCGGAACAGCAGGCGGAAGGCGTCCGGGTCGGCGGCGGCCGCGCGAAGCAAGGCCGGGATGGTGGTTTCGCCGTAGTCGCCGGAACCGACGGTGGCGCGCAGTCGCTCCCGGCCGCTTTCCAGGACGGCGCGGTAGAGGTCGGCCTTCGAGGCGAAGTGGCGGTACAGGATCACCGGTGTGATGCCCGCCTCCGCGGCGATCGCGTCGAGGCCGGTGCCCGCGAAACCGCCCTGAGCGAAGGCGCGGGTGGCTGCCGCCAGGATCTGTTCGCGCCGCTCGGCCCTGGGCAGGCGCCTCGTCGCCACCATCCCCGATCCTCCTCTTGTTTAGTGCAGATTATACACATACGCTTGTATAAGTAATCTTATACAAGATCGTTTGTATACAGGAGGGCGTCGTGACGACCCCGATTCAGCTGCCGCTAGCAGGCGGAAATCCGCTGCGCCCGGCATCGGAACTACGAAATATGTTGAAAACAGGCGTGATTCATCGCGCCCGCACACCGGTCGGCGATCCGGCCTGGTTGGTCACCGGATACGCCGAGGTGCGGCGGCTGCTCGACGACGACCGGCTCGGCCGCGCCCATCCCGAGCCGGAACGCGCGGCCCGCACCGGCGATTCGGCACTGTTCGGCGGCCCGCTCGGCAACTTCGACACCGAACGCGCCGACCACGCCAGAATGCGTGCGCTCATGCAGCCGCACTTCACGCCGCGGCGGGTGCGGGCGCTACAGTCGCGGGTCGACGCGCTCACCACCGAACTGCTCGACGCGCTCGCCGAATCCGGCCCACCCGCCGATCTCGTCGCGAAACTCGCACTGCCACTGCCGATCCTGGTGATCTGCGAACTGCTCGGCGTGCCGTACGCCGATCGCGATCGCTTCCGGGGTTGGACACAGGACGCCGCGAACATTCGCGATCGCGGCGTCTCCGAACGCGGCATCGCCGAATTATTCGGCTATGGACTGGAATTGGTGCGGCACAAGCGCGCGAACCCCGCCGACGACGTCATCTCGCGGCTGTGCGCCATGCCCGATGTCTCCGACGAGGAGGCCGCGATGACCGCTGTCGGGCTGCTGTTCGCCGGTCACGAGACCACCGTGGTCGAGATCGGTAACGGCGCCCTTCTGCTGTTGGCGAATCATGAACAGTGGCAGGCGCTTTCACAGAATCCAGCACTGCTGCCGAATGCCGTCGACGAGCTGCTGCGGGCCAGGACCGGCGGCGGCAGCGGCGGCATCCCCCGCTACGCCCGAGTGGATTTCGAGTTCGCGGGCGTCCAGATCCGCACCGGCGATCTGGTCCTGCTCGACACCCACTGCGCCAACCACGATCCCGCCGCCTTCCCCGACCCGGACCACACCGACATCACCCGAAATGCCGCACACCACCTAACCTTCGGCTACGGAGCCCACTATTGCCTCGGCGCCCCGCTCGCCCGCCTGGAGCTACGCAGCGTCTTCGCCCAACTCATCCCCCGCTTCCCGAACATGCGCCTGACCGTCGCCCCCCAAGACCTCACCGTCCGCGAAGACACCCTCACCGGCGGCCTGACCGAACTACCCGTCACCTGGTGACCCGAACCGCTCGCACACCGTCCACCGCTCACATCTCCTGATATCATTGATATCAGGAGGTGGTTGCCATGACAGATATCTTGATTCGGGATATCCCTGATTCGACAATCGAGGAGATCGATCGACGCGCAAAAGGGATGGGCGTATCGCGCACCGAATTCTTACGCCGGTGGCTCAGCAGGGATTTCCGTCCCGCAGTGCCGGTTACGGCCCGTGATCTCGGCCGCCTCGGCGCACTTGTGCAAGATCTCGACAACCCTGACGTCATGGGGAAGGCCTGGTCTTGACCGCCCGCCCCTGGCTCATCGACAAATCGGCCCTGGTGCGACTCGGCCAATCTCCAGATGCCGAAGAATGGGCGGAGCGAATCGAACGTGGACTGGTCCGCATCGCGACTGTCACATTGTTGGAGGCTGGCTACTCCGCCAGGTCCGCCACAGACCTCACCGAATTGCTCGATCTTCCGCCACTCGCGCGCATGCCAGTGGAGTACATGACACCCACGGCGGAGGATCGGGCCGTCGATGTGCTCCGAATACTTGCCGAGCGAGGACACCATCGCGCACCGTCCATACCAGATCTGCTGATTGCGGCGACAGCGGAGCAAGCCAAACTCGTTGTTCTCCACGCCGACAAGGACTTCGAGTTGATCGCCGGAGTCACCGGCCAACCGGTGGAATGGCTCCGGTTCGATAAGCGCTGAGCCCGCGGGCGGTTTCGATCGTGGATCGCTGGCTTACGTCGCCCCCGAGCGGCTCAACGGGCACGAGGGCGATCCGGCCTCGGACCTGTGGTCGCTCGGTGTGCTGTTGTTCGCCGCGGTGGAGGGCTATCACCCGCTGCAGCGCAATACCGATGTCGCCACGCTCGCCGCGATACTGCGGGCCGAGGTCCCGCCACCGCGGCAGGCCGGTGCGCTCACGCCCGTCATCCAAGCGTTGCTGGTGCCGGATCCGGCGCGGCGACCGTCGGCGGAGCAGCTGGAAGTCATGCTCGCACAGGCGGTCACGGACCGTACGCCCGCGACACAGCAGTGGCACCTACCGACCGCGCCGATAACTCCTCGACGCACCGTGGCGCCCTGGATCGCGGCGGGCTCGGCCGCCGCCATCGCCGCGACCATCGCGGCAGCGGTGATCCTGTGGCCCAAACCTTCCGGGCCGCAGGCACTCCCGGGTCCGGCGCAACCGACTTCCACCGAAGCGGCCGCACCGACGACCAAGCCGGCCACACCGACGCCGAACACCAAGCCGCATATCGATCTGCTCACTCCCGGCGGCATCCGCGGCGCCATCGCCGCACTCGAAAAGGCAACCGGTGGAACAGAATTCACCGCAACTACGGTGTACCTGGACAATATCGACACCGGCGCACCGGTCAAAGATCAGCCGAAAGTCTACGACCGGTACACCTTCCGCGACGGCAAGACCATCCGCACCGGCCCCGGCAGCACGTTGACGAAGCCGACGGTCAACCTCGGCAAGATCGATTGGGATATCCTGCCGAAGTTGCTCGACGAGGCTCCGGGCATGCTCAACGTCCCCACCCCGACCCACCGCTACCTGATCATCGATCCCGCCTGGGGCTTCAACAACGACCAGCCGACGATCCTGCTCTACCTCGGCGACGACTACGGCTCCGGCTACCTCGCCGCCAATCCGGACGGCACCATCGTCCGCACCTATCCGCACGGGAGTTGACCCCTGTCAGATCCGGTCCTCGGCGCGGCGCGGTAACTCCGTGCCGCCCAGTGATTCTCCCGCTTCGACGGGCGCCTGCGGCTCGGCACCCCGCCGATCCATCGCGTACTGAACCACCAGCGCCGCGAACACTATTGCCGCACCGAAGATCTGGTGCGGGTGCAGGACGTCGCCGCGAACGGTGATGCCGAGGATGACGGCGAAGATCGGCATCAGGTAGAAGGCCAGTCCTGCTTGCAGCGGGCCCACCGTCGCGATCAACCAGTAGTTGAGCAGGAACGCTACGGCCGTGCTGATGCCAAGGGCGACAAGGGAACCCACCACCGCCGGGGTGGCGTCGACCGGATGGCCGAGCTGCGGCGCCGCGACCACAAGCATCAGCACACCTGCGACCAGCGCCTGGGTGGCCGCCAGCGACACCTTCGAATAACCGAGATTGCTGATCAAATGTTTGGCGTAGGCATAGGCGATGGCGTAGCAGACGGCGCCGGCGAGGCAGGCGAGCTGGCCGAGCAGCGAGGACCGCGAGCCATCCGACCACGGCGCCATCAGCACGACGATACCGGCGAAGCCGAGCACCGACGCAGTGGTTTCACCGCGACTTCCCTTGTGCCGCAACAGCAACCAAACCACCGGTAGCGAGGCCAGCGGGGTGACGCTGTTGTAGATGCCCGCCATACTCACCGAAACCTGCTCCTGCCCCCAGGCGAACAGCAGCCACGGCAGCGCTTGGCCGAGCACCCCCATCACCAGCAGCCGCAACCAAATTCCCCAGCCGCGCGGCATCCGGCTGCGCAACACCAGGCAACATCCCAGCAGGATGGCCCCGCCCAGCCACAGTCGCGCCGCGACGATCTGGGCCGGGTCGGAGCCACCGAGGGCCACATCGACCAGTAGGAAATTCGAACCCCAAATGGCCGCGAGCGCGATCAGAACAAGGCGGCCAACGGCTTGCATGTCATCGTCTTTCCCGCGGCGACCGGATACGCGTCGGCGGTGAAAATCCGCGGACCGCCCTCGGCGTACCAGGACATGATCTGGGCGTCCAGCCGGGCCCGGTGCTCGATGATGTCGACGACCACCTTCGCGCATTCGTTGCGTTCCTCGGCGCCGACGAAGGAGAATTGCGCGAGCAGATCCAGGCTGACCGCCTCGTGCTCCTCATCCTCGTTGACACCCGAATGCGCGGCGATCGGCCGCGAGAATTCCTCCGGCAGTTCATGTTCCCGGCAACGGGTGAGGAACAGCTCGAGGAAGTCCGGTTCCGGTTCCTCCATCGGGAACAGCGTGCTGAGAATGCCGAGCGGGAATTGATAGGCGAGCACGCCCATGGTGGCCATGATCGACATGGTCGCGGGCAGCGGCTGCATGCGAAGCAGATCGTCGCGGGTGATGCCGACGGCCTGCAACGACTTCTCCAGCATCCGGTCGTGGTTGCGTTCCATTTGGTAGAAGGCCATGAATTGCTGCCACACATCTATTCCGATGTCGTCGCGCGCCAACAGCGGTGCGAGCGCGCGCGGGCACAGGTGGGTGACGTGCCAGTATTCGATGGCATATCCGATGATCTGATTCCTGGTGATCGCCCCGGAAATCATCGCCTCGGTGAACGGGCTGCGGATATTCGCGCGTGCGGCGTCCGCGGCGCGCTTGAGATGCCCGTACGCGCCGACACCCGTCGTACCGCCGTCCGGTTCGTCCCCGCCCGCGTCGATGAGCATGCCCTGCTCGTCCAGCGCGGCCAGCACATCGTCGAATTCGGCTCGGCTGCCCGGGAACCCGGCGGCGAGGTCGTCAGTGGTGTGCGTACCGGATTCGAGCAGCGCGAAGAACTTTCGCGACTCCTCGGCCCGGCCCTCCAGGTATTCGAGTTCGATCCAGCGCTTTCCGTCCAGATAGGAAAGCCGGATTCCGTCGGCCAATTCGCCGATTTCGACCTCGCGGCGCAGGGCCGGGCGCCGCAACAGTTCATGACCGGACATCTGTCACTCCCGAGGTTGTGCCGGTGCGGACCAGCGGCCGCGCCGAATCGCTGTAGTAGTCCAGGATTCCGTTGAAGAATTCCGCGTACGCCTCTACGAACAGATGCGCCTTGCCCACCAGCCGGTCCTGCGTACCGACCGGCAGCGGCGGCAGCGCCGCGAAGAATTCCCGGCTGACGCTGCCGTGATCGTGGCTCGCGTTCACCTTGGCATGCCTGCGCATCGGCTCGACGAAATGCGGTGCGATACCGGCGATTCCGCAGGCGCGCAGGAACGAGTCGTAGTTGGCGCCCTCGCCCTCGGCCTTTTCCAGCCTGCCCTCCAGAATGCCGATGGTGGCGATGAAGAACAGCGGGTCGGTGCGCGCCCACCACGACAGCAGTTTGATCAGGCCCGACGTTGTCGGCAGCGGCCGGGCCGCGACCAGGGCCTGTCTGGTGATGCCGAGGTTCTCGAAGGCCTGGACGACGATATCGTCGTGCCGGTGTTCCTCGTGGTAGAAGTCGTTGGCCATGGAGCGAATGGCATCGCTGGTCGGGTAGGCCAGTATCGCCGAGTCGAATTCGCATTCCCGGGACAGGAAGAACCAATTCTCCAGGCCGAATCCGTAATACACGTGTGGATCGACCTGTTCGGGCTTGTCGAGTATCGCCTCCCAGAATGGGCCCGCGAAAACCAACTCCTCCAGCAGCCGATTCACCACGTGTTCGACGGCGCCGAGCACCACGAGCGCGGATTCGGTGGCGGGCGTCGAGCGATCGTCGAGCAATCCAGAGATCTGCGCAGGCAGCAGCACCGTGGCCAGTTTGTCCTCGGGCAGGCCACTGCGCGCCGAGATCTCGGCGATGGAGGCGGATCCGTCGGCCGCGCGCAATACCGTGCCGAGTTGTTCGGCGGTCACGCCCTCATCCGGTTCGACCTCGAATGTCACCTCCCCGCAACGTAATTCGAAGGTACCGGGAACCGCCTCCGACACCTCCGCCAGGAGGTGGGGCTTGATGGGGATGGTTCGGGTCACCGCGCCGTCCAACCTTTCATGAGAATTCAGGGAGGGTGGGGCGCCCCCGCCGGGCCGCCCCACGTCGCTGCCGGATCACAGATGAACCGCGGTCAGCGCGACAACTTTCGAAGTACGACGGATTTTCATGACACCTCCCCTCGGGGAACACGCACAGCGCCAACCACTCGATGCTGACGCCGAGCGGCCAACGAATAGTCCGATGACCGGACCTTCCGAGCATAAACGAAGCATCATCGACTGGTCATCGAATTTGGTTGAGGCAGTTGGATTTTGGCGAAACCCCGAGACAAACGTTTTGGGGGCAGGACATTTCGCGCAATTACCCGGCGAGGAAGCCGACGATACGGTATGCAGTATCCAATTACGTTGACTCGCTGCACATTTCGTCAAGATTCCGAGCCATTGGACCGAGCCGAACCGCGCAATCTGCGAAGAAATCGACCAAACAGTATGGCAATGCCGAGGTCGAGCCGCGCCGCGGGGGCCGATCACGAGGCCGACTTGTTGATACGCACGTACCAGCTACATGGTGCTGTCGTATCACCACCGGCCGACGCCGGAACAAATCCGGGACTCGGGCACGATTCGCCGCATGCGGTCTCGGAACTGGTCATACTCCACTTGCCTCGGTTCACCGGAAATGACCATCCAGTACCGGTGCAAAACAGCCCATCCACCCGGAATCCGGGGCATAGGATTGAACTCGGTTGGGTTTTGCCCGGAAAGTTGTTGGGTACCAACTGTTTGGGATGTATCGCCCCGGGCCAATGGAGGCTGCGATGACCGACACCCTGTTCGCCGATGTCAGCTACTACCAACCTCCGGTCGACGACTCCTACCCGTACGAGGTCTTCAGCTTCCGCTCCAACGACGGCACCTTCCAGGACCCCAACTTCGCCGCCAATTACCACTGGTCCACCAGCGCAGTCGATTCCGGGCGGCTGGCCTTCTTCATCGTCTATCTCTACCTGCGCCCGAACTGGCTCGACACCGTCAACACGCACCGGAGCATGGTGAGCGCGCTCGGCGGCCCGCATCCGAAGATGGTCGCGATGCTCGATGTGGAATCCGGCGGCAATCCGCCCGGCGACGGCTCCGACTGGATCAACCGCTCGTACTGGAATCTCGCCGACTGGCTCGGCAACCCGGAGCGGGTGATCGGATACGCCAACCCGACCGATTTCTACAACATGTGGCCCGTCCGCCCCGACGGACTGCGGGTCGTCGCCGCCGGGTACGGCTACAACCCGGACCTGCCCGGAAAGATCGCGCACCAGTACACCGATGGCAACGGCTACGGTGGCGGCCTGCCCGAGGGCTGTCCGCCGTTCGGCAACTGCGATATGAATTCCGCCGACGGCCTGGACGCTCACCAATTCGCCGCGGCATGCGGCGTAGGGTCGCCAGCACCCGAACCCACCTTGACCCAGGCCGATATCGATGCCATCGCCGAGGCCGTCGCGGGAAAGATGTTGACGCCCAAGTGGTTCGCCGAATTCATGGTCAGCTACATCGGGCCGATGGGCTCCGATGCCAAGGATATCCGCGAACAGCTCCTCGGCGGCCGCAACACGGGCGAGAACGACGGCTATCCGCAGGGCGGATTCCGCACACTGTACGACCTCGTCGCCGCGATCGCGGCGCATACCGGCGTGCCCGAAACCACCGACATCAAAGCCGGGCCGGAATCGGTCTGAATCAGGACAGGTAGGCGAGCACCGCGAGCACACGGCGATGCCCGCTCTCCTCCGGCGGCAGATCGAGTTTCGCGAAGATATTGCCGATGTGCTTGTGCACCGCCCGCTCGGTGACGGTGAGCAGGCGGGCGAGTTCGGCATTCGAGTAGCCCTGCGCCATCAACGCGAGCACTTCGCGTTCGCGGGCGGTGAGCGCGGCCAGCGGATCGTGCCGATTCAGCACCTGCGCAACGACTTCCGGATCCATGGTGGTGCCGCCCGCCGCGACGTGCTCCAGCGCACGGATGAACTCGTCCACCCGCGCGACCCGGTCCTTCAACAAATAGCCGACGCCGCCGGAACCGTCGGACAGCAGTTCGAGCGCGTAGGTGCGCTCGACATACTGGGAGAACACCAGCACGGGTTGCCCGGGCAGGCGTTCGCGAACCGCGAGCGCCGCCTTGATCCCCTCATCCCGGAAGGTGGGCGGCAGCCGCACGTCGACGATGGTCGCGTCCGGCCGATGCGCCAGCACGGCCGCGAGAAAACCCTCGGCATCGTCCGCTCGGGCGACCACCTCGTGGCCCGCGGACCGCAGCAGCAGGCGCAGTCCCTCGGCGAGCACCGCGCTGTCCTCGGCGATCACGATCCGCACGGGCACTCCATTCGCAATGTGGTCGGTCCGCCCGGCGGGCTGTCGACCGAGAGCGTTCCATCCAGCGCCTCGACGCGCCCGCGCATTCCGGCGACGCCCGTTCCCGCCGATTCGTCGATGCCGCCGTGCCCGTCGTCGGTGATCACGATCGTCAGCAGATCCGTTGTCGCGCATACTGTTACGGTCGCGCGGGTGGCCATGGCGTGCTTGGCGACATTGGTCAGCGATTCCGCGACGACGTGGTAGGCGGCGGATTCGACATTGGCGGGTATCGGCCCGGGCAGGTCGATCTCCAGCCGTGTCGGCACGGCGCACTGCGCGGCCAAGGCGCTCAGCGCGCCGTCGAGCCCGCGGTCGGCCAGGATCGGCGGGTAGATGCTGCGCAGCACCGCGCGCAGCTCGGTCATCGCCTGCTCCGCACCGGCCCGCGCCTGGGCGATGAGCGCGGCGGCCTCCTCGGGTTCGCGGCGGACGGCCTGTTCGGCCAGGCCCAAACGCATTGCCAGACCGACCAATTGAGCCTGTACACCATCGTGCAGGTCGCGCTCGATCCGGCGCAGGTCGGCGCCGTGTGCGTCCACCGCGCCGGAACGCTTGCGCCGCACGGTCGCCAACTCCTGGGCGAGCAGGCGGGTACGGCTCGGTTCCAGCAATCGGCGCGACAGGGCGATGCCGACGCCCGACAACACCGGCACCCCGAATGCGGCGAGCACGACTTCGACGCCGAGCTGGACAACGCCGACGGTCAGCGCGGCGAACCAGCTGTCGATCGCGAAACCACCCGGCACCCTGATCGGATCCGCCGCGGGCAGCAGCCACCACAGCGCGATATCGGCGGCCGCGGCGATCGGCAGCGCGGTCAGGGCCAATCCGAGCAGCCCGATGACGGTGCCGCCCAACGGCATCACCAGCAGCCAGCGCAGATCGCGCCAGGTCTGCCGATCGGCCAGCAATTCGGGTAACCACCGGCCAGCCACGCGCCGGTCCGGCGGCCGCGTGCCGGACCAGCGCGCGATCCGGGCGCGTTCGAGGTCGGCGACGCGTCCGATGACGCGAAGCGCGACGGGCAGGATCAGGAATCCGATCCCGATCAGCAAGGTCGGTGTGGCGAACAGGACCACGACGAGGGCGGGTATCGCGAACAGACCGACCGCCGTGGTGCGGGCGCACTGGGCAACCGATCGGCGGAATACCGCCCACCGCCCGTTGATCTCCCGTCGCGAAAACATCCACTCGATTGTTCCCGCAGACGCGTTCCGGCGCGGTGGAGCGTGCTACACCATCGCTCCGGCAGCCCGCGTCACCGCGCGACCGAGTTGCGCGCACCTACCTTCTCTCGGCATGAAGACCGTTCTCGCCGCGAACCCGCGCCGTTCTGCCCGGGAGTTGTGCACCTTCTTGCTGTTGAGCTATGCCGGAGCCTGGATCGTCGCATCGCCCATGTGGCTCACCGGCTTTCACCGCGATTCCGCCGCACAGGGACCATCACCGCTGGCGGCGTCCTGCATGCTGGCGATGATGCTGGTGCCCGCGACGGTGGCGATCGCCCTGACGCTGCGCGAACACCGCTGGCCGGAGCTGCCCGGTGTGCTCGGACTGCGGTCATCCGCGTCCTGGCCGCTGGCGATTGTCCGATTTGCGTCGGCCGCAATGGTTTTCGTCTCGATCACCGCAGTGGGGTTGGTGGTCGCGAGCGGGTTCGGCCGGTATCACCCACACCTGCCTGCCGACTGGACGCCGATCGCGGGCATGCTCGCGTCCGCATTGGTCTCGGTACCGCTCTATCTCGGTGAGGAGGTGGGATGGCAGGGCTATATGCTGCCGCGCATGCTGCGCTTCGGCGCGGCGCGCGGGGTGACGCTCGGCGGCATCGTGTGGGGGCTGTGGCATCTGCCGATGACCGCGCTCGGCGGCAGCTATCCGGGACATTCGCTGCTGGTCGCGGTGCCTGCCGCCGTTATCTGCGCGGTCGGCGTCGGCGCGGTGATCGCCTGGATCCGGCTGTGGTCCGGATCGGTGTGGCCCGCCGTCGCCGCCCACCTCGGCTTCAACGAATTCGCCCTGCCGTTGACGAAATTCCTTGCGGCACCGGGTTCGACACCGGACCCACTGATCGCCGGACCGCTCGGCGTCACCACCTGGCCCGCCCTGCTCGTCGTCGCCGGCGCGGCGCTGCTGCATCTGCACGGCGGCAGGCGGACGACCGGGACGACTCGGAGCTGAAACCGCTATGCGGGCAGGCGATTCCGTAGTTTCCGCAAGCGAGCCGCGATCTCCTCGGTCGCTTCCATCAGGGTGACGGGGGCGTCCAAGGCAATGATCGCGGCTACGTATTGCGTGATCAGCTCGGCGGAATCGGCGCTCAGGCGGATCGTGCAGGCATCCGGTCCATCGGCGTCGATCGGGCCGAAAACCGTGGCAAACAGCTTGTCCCGCAACGTATCCGCGGCGACGCCGACCCGCAGCACCGCATGGTGCCGGTAGACGGCGCTGTTGAGCGATCGGATCAGATAGGTCGCCGGATCCGGCGCGGGCAGCGGGCGCGGATCGAAACGGGCATGGGTCGGCAGCGGATTCGCGATTCGATCGGCGCGGAAGGTGCGCCAATCAGTCCGGTCGAGATCGAAGGCGATCAGGTACCACCTGTCCGCGACGGTCACCAGGTGGTGCGGCTCGACGCGGCGAGCGCTGGCCGCACCCTGGCGGTGGTGATCGAAACGCATTACCTCGTGATCGCGACAGGCCGATGCGAGCACCGCGAGCACCATCGGATCGGCACTCGGTACGCGCCGTCCCGGGGCGGCGACGGCGGCACCCGCGAAGGCGGCCAGCCTGGGCCGCAATCGTGCGGGCAGCACCCGTTCCAGTTTCGCCAGCGCCCGCACCGCGCTCTCCTCGATCCCGGTGACGCCGCCCGCGGTGATCAGGCCGAGCGCGACCGCCACCGCCTCCTCGTCGTCGAGCAACAGCGGCGGCAGCGCCCGGCCGGACGCCAGCCGGTAGCCGCCCGCGGTGCCGGTGGTGCCGTGCACCGGATAGTCGAGCGCGCGCAGTCGGTCCACATCGCGGCGCAGTGTGCGCGCGCTGACACCGAGCCGCTCGGCCAGTTCGGCGCCCGGCCATTCCCGGCGGCTCTGCAGCAGCGACAGTAGGCGCAGCAATCGTCCCGGCATGTTCTTGCGCACATCGCTCACACCCCCATTGTTGCGGACAAGATATGGCCGCAATGGACCATAGCCTTGGCCGCATGATCGATTCGAGAGACGAATTCGCCGCTCGCCTGCCCGTGCTCATCCCCGGCGACGACGGCTACGACGACGCGCGCACCGGCTTCCAACTGTTCGATCCGCACCGGCCCGCGGTGCTGGTCGCCGCGACCGATCCCGAACAGGTGCGGACCGCGGTCGAATTGGCCGGGGCGCAAGGACTTCCGCTTGCGGTGCAGGCCACCGGGCACGGCCGGGCCGTCCCCACCGAGGGGGTACTGATCAACACTCGCCGGATGTCGGGGGTTCGGGTCGACCCGAAGGCGCGGACGGCCTGGGTCGAGGCCGGAGCGCCGTGGCGGGCGGTGATCGACGCCGCCGCGCCGCATGGTCTCGCGCCGCTGTCGGGCAGCCTGCCCGGTGTCGGTGCGATCTCGTACACCCTCGGCGGCGGTGTCGGCCTACTGGCCAGGCGATACGGCTTCGCCGCCGATCACGTGCGACGCATCGACTTGGTGACCCCAGATGCCGAAATGCACCGGGTCACAGCCGATTCCGATGCCGAGCTGTTCTGGGCGCTGCGCGGCGGTGGCGGCGGTCTCGGCGTGGTCACCGGTATGGAGATCGATCTGGTGCCGGTCGCCCGGATTTACGGCGGCAACCTGGTTTTCGACATCGCACAGGTACCCGACGCGCTCAGCGAATGGGCCCGCTGGACGGCCGATCTGCCGGACGAAATGACCTCGGCCGCACTGACTCTCACCTATCCGGACCTGCCGATGATGCCGGAATGGCTGCGTGGGCGACAGGTCGCCCGGCTGCAGATCTCATACGCCGGCTCGGCCGAGGAGGGCACCCGGTTTGTTGCGCCGCTGCGGCGACTCGGCCCGATCCTCCAGGACACCGTGCGCGAACTCCCCTTCACCGAATCCGGTGCGGTATTCGACGAACCGGAGCAGCCGCACGCCTATCGCGGCCGCAATGTCCTGGTCGACGCGCTCGACCCGGACGATCTGGCCGGGCTCACCAAGGTCGCCGCGCCGTCGGAATCGGTGATGACCATTGCCGGAGTGCGTCACCTCGGCGGTGCGCTCGCACGCAAACCCGGTGTCCCCAACGCTGTCGGCCACCGCGACGCCGCATATTCGGTTTCGGTTCTGTCCCCGCTGCTCGGTGACGAAACCGCGGCCGTCGCCGCGATCCACCGCGCCGCGCTGGCCCCGTTCGCGCCTGCGGCACTTGGCATCTCGCTGAACTTCACCTTCGGTCCGGTCGACGATGACGAGTTCCGCCGAGCCTTCGCACCGGATGATCACGCGCGGCTGACCGCGCTGGTGAAGCGGTTCGATCCGCACGGAATGCTGCTGTAGCGCAAGGGTTTTCGCTGCCTACGAACTTCGACCGCGACGGAAAGCATCGCGTAAGCGCGGCGTTCCCTGCGTGGTGACCAAATCGACGCGGCCGCCGATGTTTCGGTTTTCGGTGGCCGCGCGCAGCAGTGCGTCGGCCAGATCCGCGCGGGAGGTGTACCGCCCTGGAATGCTCGATGGTGCCAAGGTGTAGTCGGTGATTCGAGTGTCGTCGAAGAGTCCGGAAGCCCGGATTATCGTCCAGTCGAGGCCGCTGTCTCGAACGATCGTCTCCATCCGGCCCAAATCGGCGTATGCGGTGCGCCCCAACCTGAGCAGGATCGGCATGAGCACCAGCCGGAAGAGCAAGGTCTCACCCGGTGCCGGTCTGCCAGCGACGCATACCGAGCTGACGCAGACGAGACGCCGAATCCCTTGCGCCGTCATGGCTTCGACGATATTTCCGATGCCATCGGAGAATATCGAGACGGGTTTGCGGGTGTACGTACCACCGAGTGCCGATATCACCGCGTCGTGCCCGCGCACCGCGCTCGCTACCGAATCGGCGTCCAATGCGTCCGCCCGCACGACCCGTACTCGATCGGCGATCGGGAACTCACCGGGGCGGCGAACCGCGGCGGTTACCTTGTGCCCCTTGTCGATTGCCTGCCGGACCACCCGCAAACCGGTACGGCCGTTCGCGCCGAACACCACGAGATCCACTTGATTCTCCACCCCATCGAGAATTATTCCGCCGCATAGCCTTTCAGCAGCGGGATGACGAGCGAATCGATGATTCGCCGGTAATACGCACCGTCTATCGGCGCTTGCTGGTCGAGCAGTCGATAGAAGATCATCGCGGGCACCACATCCGCGATGAGCTCCGTATCGGCACCGTCCGCGATTTCACCGCGCTCGCGCGCCCGGTCGACGATGGCGGTGTAGGCCGCCCGGCGCGGTGCCGCGATGGCCCGGTCGACGGTTTCCCGCAGCCGCTGGTCCCGATTTATCGCCGACGCCATCGCGGACAGGATCTCGTCGCGGCGATTGCTGCGGTCGAGATACATTGCGCCGACGGCGATCAGATCCTCGCGCAGGCTGCCGGTATCGGGCAGCGGCTGATCCCAGGCCAGCGCCTGGATGGCATCGCGCACCAGCTCCGACTTGTCCTTCCAGCGACGGTAAACCGTCGCGCGGCCCGCACCGGCCCGAGCCGCGACCGCATCCATCGTCAACTTGTCGTACCCGACCTCGGGCAGGATTTCGCCGACGGCCGCGAGCAGTGCGCGGTCGCGGTCCGGATCACGCGGCCGCCCAACAGGTTTCGATGCGGCATCGCCGCCGGACTCGGTTGGCACGGCGTCAGCGTAGCTCGATCGCAATTACGAAACAAGAGTGACTTGTATCGAATCTATCCTTACGATTACGTCTATCTACTTATTGGTATCCCAAGCGATCAGGACCTTCCATGACACAGCTCGCGATCGTCACCTATCCGGGTATGACGGCGCTCGACGCCGTCGGACCGTACGAGGTATTGCGTGGCCTGCCCGGCATCGAGTTCAGATTCGTCTGGCACGAATCCGGTCCGATCACGACAGACAGCGGCGCGCTCATCCTCGGCGCGACACATTCCTTCGAGGAGACACCCACGCCGGATATCGCGCTGATCGGCGGGTCGACCATCGCGACGATGGCGACCGCGGGCGATCCCGCGGTCCTGGAATGGCTGCGCGCGGTCCACCGGACCACGACCTGGACGACGTCGGTGTGCAGCGGATCGCTGATCCTGGCCGCGGCCGGGCTCCTCGACGGCAAGGCCGCCACCGGCCACTGGGCCGCTCAGGGCGCGCTCGCCGGGCTCGGCGCCCGGCCGCAGCGGGGCGAACGAATCGTCCGGGACGGCAAGATCGTCACCGCCGCCGGCGTCTCGGCGGGCATCGAACTCGGACTCTGGCTGATCAATGAAATCGCCGGACGCGAGCGCGCCGAGGCCGCACAGCTCGCCATCGAATACGACCCGCATCCGCCGTTCGATTGCGGGCATCCGAGCAAGGCCACGGCGCGAACCAAAGCCGTCGCCGCGGTGCTCGGCAAGGATATGGTCGGCGCGCGTGCCATCGGCGGCGAATTCGTCGCGGGCTCGAAGGTGATGTGGACCAGTGCGATTCGCCGGGCGCGGGCGCGCAGGCGCTGACTCCGTGCTCCGTCGCGTCGCGACGGTGGTTGACTGTGGTCATGCTCGGTGTGCGTGAGGTCGAGGTATTCGAGGATTCCAGGGCGCGGTTGTTGGCGATCGCCTACCGGTTGCTCGGCTCGGCGAGCGATGCCGAGGACGCGGTGCAGGACACATTTCTGCGCTGGCAGGCGGCCGACCGCGAGTACGTCGAGACACCCGCGGCCTGGCTGACGAAGGTACTCACCAACATCTGCCTCAACCAGCTCGCCTCGGCGCGGCTCAAACGCGAATCCTATGTCGGCCAGTGGCTGCCGGAACCGATCCTGGACGGTGACCGGATGCTCGGCCCCGCCGACACCGCCGAACAGCGGGAATCGGTTTCGATCGCGATGCTCACGCTGATGGAGCGGCTTTCGCCCAAAGAACGCGTCGTGTACGTCCTGCGCGAGGCATTCGGTTACTCGCACGGCGAGATCGCCGAGGTTCTCGACCTCAGCGAATCGAACTGTCAGCAGATCTATCGGCGCGCCAAACAACATCTGGCGACCGGACGCACCCGCGTGCACGTCGACGCGGCGGCCGCCCGCAAGATCGTCGAGGAATTCCTCACCGCGGCACTGAGCGGCAACACCGACTCGCTGGTCAGGTTGCTATCCGACGACGCGATCCACATCGGCGACGGCGGCGGCCTGGTGCCGTCCCTCGCACAGCCGATCGTCGGCGCGCTGACCGTCGCCCGATTCCTGCGCGGCAGCTTCAAACCCACCGAACACAAACGCAATATGCTCGGCGGCGGCGCCCCCACCTTCTTCGCGGCGCTCGCCAACGGTGTGCCCGCAATGGTGGCCGTCTCCGGCGACCGCGTCGTCGGCGTCATGACCTTCGACCTGACAACCGACGGCGTCGCAGCCCTACACACCCAGGTCAACCCCGACAAACTCACCCGCGCCACCCAACAGTGGGCCACCACCAACCACAACCACCCCCTCCTCGAATCCTGGTGATTCGCCGGGGGTCTCGGTGGCTATGCTGGCACGGCTGATCGTTTGCTGGGAGGGGTGCCGCGTTGGGTAATAGCCAATCAGTATGGCTGCGGGTGGATTTCGGGGTGGTGGAGACCTCGGCGGCGTTGGTCGGCGCTGATGGTGCTTCGTGGCCGCTGCGGTTGAATGATCGGGCGGCGGCGATGCCGTCGGGTGTGTATCTGTCGCCGTCGACGGGGCTCGAAGTCGGCGCGATAGCGCGGGAATACGGCGTGGCGGATCCCAATCGGTATGTGGCCGAGCCGAAACGGTGGATCGATGATGGGCGGCCGGTCTGCGAATTGGGCGGTACGGCGGTGCCCGTACATGTGGTGGTCGCGGCGGTGCTGCGCGCCGTGATCAACCGGGCACAGGCCGAATGCGGATGGCAGCTGCCCGCGGGACTGGTGCTGACCCATCCACAGCGGTGGACGGCGGCCCAGACGCAGGTGCTGGTGGCGGCCGCGGCGGAGGCGGGATACGCGCCCGATCGGCTCCGGCTGGTCGCGGAGACGCCGGAAAACGTTCCGGTGTCCGGATATTCGGCGCAACTCGGAACCGTTCCCGCCGTTGGATATCCGGCGCGCCACGAAGTCGCGCCGAACGGCGGATACCCTGCACACCACGAAATCGCGCCAAACGCCGGATATCCTGTACAACGCGAAACCGCGTCTGTGGCAGCACAATTCGTCACACATCCGGGCTCACTCGGTCCCCAATCGGGGGTTGCGCAGGCGAATACGGCATCCCGCAGCTCCGTCCGGCTCACGCTGCTGATCGCCCTCGGCGTGGTCGTGTTGGTCGCCGCGGTGGTTACCGGGCTCGCCATGATCGATTCCGGGGGCGGCGGGGAGCAGGGCCCGAAGGAACCGTTCGAGAAGATCGCCGTCGGTCGCTCACAAGGCGTCGGCTACACGGCCGTCGACCCGGTCGATCACCGTGCGTACACGTCCGACACCTCCAGCAATACGGTGTCCGTCATCGACACCGTTGCGAAGAAAACCATTACGCAGGTGCAGATCGATTCCGTACCGCGCTCGCTGGCGGTGGATCCGCAGAATCACACGCTCTGGGTGCTCAGCGGGAAATACCAGGATGGTTTGGGGCTGAAGAAGATCGACACCACGACCAACACCGTCGTCGGTACCGCGACGGCGCCGGACAGCACGCGAGAAATCGCGGTCCATCCCGTCACCCATGAGGTGTACACCAGTCAGGCCAATGGTGATGTCGTGGACCGAGCCACCGGCGCGCGGGTGGTGGCCTCGACCATCGACCCCACCACACTGCAGATCAACGGCCGGGTCCTGGCACCGGGCCACGGCATCGACATCGCCATCAATCCCGACAACGGGCAGGTGTACCTCTACGGCGGTGACGATGTGAAAATCGTCGACCCGACCACCAAATCCGTGGTGAAACGGATCGAATCCCCCGTCCGCGGACAGCGGATGGTCGTCGACCCGCGGACGAACACCGCATTCGCGTCATCGGAGACCGGCATCGTGGTGATCGATCTCGCCGGCGGCGCCTACGTCAAGACCATCGGCATCGGCCACAAAGTGTTCTGGCTGGCAATCGATCCGGCCGTCGGCAAGGTCTACGCACCCGAAACCGGCGCCTCCGGCACCGCCCGCCTCACCGTGATCGACACCGCGACCCGCGCCGTCGCGAGCGCCATCGATATGGGCGGCTCCGCCGAGGGCCTCGCGGCAGATCCGGTGTCCCACAAGGTCTATGTGCGTCCGCTGCGTTCGTACGTGTACGTCGTCGACCCCTGCGCCTCGGTGCGGTGCGGCTGATCCGTTGACGCGCTGGAGTTGGTCAGTGCGTCATAGACCCAGTTGTGGGCCTGCCCCACGGTGACCCGGGCGCCGAGGAACCGCGCCGTCAGTTTCCAGTAGCAATGGATACGGTGGTCGGTGTCGGTTGCGTTGCGCAGCAATCGCTCCCGGAAATGCGGGGAGTCGCGGTCCCCGCGCGCGCTGGCATGCGCGTCGACGAAGCGATCCAGTTCGCTGCCGCCGTGTGGCGGCACACCTTCGGTCACGTGCGCGACAACATCGGTCATCACCTCGCTCACGGCGGAGTACAGTCCGAGGCGGTCGCGGATCAGCTCCGGCTCGTTCCGCCAGAGTTGTTGTCGCACAGTTCTTTTCATATCCGGATTGGCGGCGAGCGCGGCCAGCTCGGCATATGCGACCACCTCGTCGACGGACGGATCGGCGGGCGGCTCCGGGACATTCCAGTACACGTAGATGTCGATCTCGCGGCGCGGTATCGGGGCGAGGACGCGCCGCCAGAACCGCACCAGGCACTCGTGTGCCGCATCGCCGTCCTGCGCGGCGGCCAGCAGGGCGAGGCGCTCGGCCCGCTGCGCCGGAGCGGCCGCCTCGACGGCCCGCAGCGCCGCCCGCCGCCAACCCAGTGATCTGAATTCGATATCGAGACGGGCGCTTTCGGCGGAGACGGCATCGGCGATCGACCGGTTCCCGTGCAGCACATCGGTGATCGAGCCCAATCCCAGACCGAGTGTGCGCAACCGCCGGACCAGCAACAGTCGCTCGATGGCGCTTTCGGCGTCGAACATTCGATGCCCGCCCGCGCTTCGCCGGGATTCCAGAATGCCTTCGTCACAGTAGAACCGGATCGTGCGCACCGCGAACCCGGTGGCACGCGCCAATTCTCCGATGCTCACCAGAGCGCTTGCCTGTGTGCTGTCTGTCACAACGTGTTGAACCTCCACCCCGGTGGAGCTTTTAGCGTACTGGCACCGCCGCACCACACCGTTGCGGCACACACCGAGGAAGGGTGCCTAGTGGCAACAACGCAGGAAGAGATCGTCGCCGCCATCGGGGAAATCGTCGAGGAGGTGACCGGCATCGACGCCGCGGACGTGACGATCGAGAAGTCCTTCGTCGAGGATCTGGACATCGACTCGCTGTCGCTGGTGGAAATCGCGGTACAGCTGGAGGACAAGTACGGCATGCGGGTTCCCGACGAGGACATGGCGAGCCTGCGAACCGTCGCGGACGCGGTGGCCTACGTGCAGCGGATGGAGGCCGAGAAGCCCCAGCTCGCCGCGGAGATGGAGGCGAAATTCAAGGAGGGCCAGGCGAATTGATTGCCGATCCACAGTTGAATCCCGCCGCCATCGAACTCGGCAGCTTCTTCCCGCAGCCACCGGACACCGTCTGGCGCGCGTTGACGGAGCCGGATCTGTTGGCGCGGTGGCTACTTCGGCCGACCGGATTCGCCGCGACGGTCGGCACCCGGTTCCGATTCACCATCCCGGACCCGCCGAACGACGAGATCGCCTGCGAGATACTGATATCCGAGCCGGGTGCGCGGCTGACCTACACCTGGACGTATCCGCCGCTCGACGGCATCGCCGATTGGACGATCCGCCCACAGGGCCGCGGCACCCGACTCCTGTTGACGCAGACGGGTTTCGACATCGAAGACCGTCGACAGCGGATGGTGCGCAATGCGATGGAGCGGCGCTGGAAGCGTCACGTCCTGCCGCGCCTCGGCGAGGTCATCCACCGCTGACCGTGCCGTGCGGGCCTTCGAAGGCACCACTTTGCTTTCGCTGAATGCATGTCGGCCACCATGTCCCGACGCCGAATAGTGCGGAAGGCAGCTGTTCTCCTTGGAGCAACGCACCCAGGACGCACGTGCGCATGCGGGTCGTCAGTGACGTCGGATGTCTCGGCGCCAGCGGGCGGGGGGTATGTGGTAGCGGTTCTTGAACGCGCGGCTGAATGCCGCTTCCGAGGTGTAGCCGACTCGCTCCGCGATGAGTGGGATCGAGAGGGCGGTGTCGCGGAGCAGGTCGGTGGCGGCGTCCAGGCGGACGTGTGCGAGGTAGGTGGCCGGGGGTGTTCCGACGCGGGCGGTGAATCGGGCGGCGAATGCCGACCGGGATAGGTTGCACGCTCGAGCGAGTTCCTCGACCGTCCAGTCATGGCTGGGGTCCCGGTGAATGGCGCTCAGGGATGGACCTAGATGCGGGTCGAACGCACCGGCCAGCCAGTTCGGTTCGGCGTCCTCGCCCGCGGCCCAGGTGCGCATGATCTGGATGAACATCAGATCGAGGATGCGGGAGATCATGACCGCCGAACCCTGTGAGGGCGAACGCATTTCGATGAGGAGCATCCTGCGGGCGACTTCGAGCCCTTCCGGCACAGGGGTTCCCGCGCCGCCGAGGACGACCACGGCGGGCAGGCTCCCGAGTAGATGGCTCGCCTGCGGGTCGCCGATCGTGAATGTTCCACAGAGCCAACGTGTTTCCTCGGGGGCGGTGATCGCTCGATTGCTGATGCGGTGGGAGTCGCCGCGCGGGAGCAGGACCATATCGCCGCGGCTCACGCACTCGACGTGTGGGTGCCCGTCGACCCGGAGCTCGACTTCACCCTCCTCGATGATGTGCAGGCTGCCGAATTCGGCGAAGCCGATCGAAAAGGTCTGCGGCGGAGCGTATTCGGCGATCCGTTCGCCGCTCAGTCGAACGGATCGAAGCAGTTCCGAGAGCAAGTCGTCGCCGACCGCGGGCGGATCGCCGGGTGTCTGTGGCGATCCGAGCGAATCAGCTTGCGTCGCTGGACGATCAGCAAGTTTTCCCGGCGGAGCGGTCATGGTCGCTGCCCATTCCTCTAATTACTGTCGACAACCGTGAGCGGGTGCGCTCGCTGGTATCAAACAGGATCAACCGAGAGGTAAGCCATGGCGGAGCAAGGTAATCCCACGAAGATCAGCTTCATCTACTCCAACCCGACCGACCCGGAAGCCTTCGAAGCGGCTTACCCGGAACAGCTGACGCTGGCACGCAAGCTGCCCGGACTGACTCGGCTGCAGGCGTCGAAGGTCTGGCCCAAGGAGGACGGCAGCCCGACCCCGGCATACCGACTGCTGGACCTGTACTTCGCCGACTATGCGGCCGCAAGCGCCGCCGCCGCGGAGGCAGGCCCCCTTGTCGCCGCCACCCGGGAGCACGCCACCGGAGGGGTTGCGATCGCATTCGCCGAAGTCATCGAGGACTTCTGACCCGACGACGCGAATCCTCCCGGCCACACCGATGAATTCTGGATGGATCCATCGTCGATACGTCTGGATACACCGACAGCGGTCGGTGACAGCAGATCCGGACAGTGAGCGGGAGGCGCGGTGAGCGGTATCAGGGTGTTGGTGGCGGGGGCGAGCATTGCGGGGCCCGCGCTTGCCCACTGGCTACGTCGGCGGGGAGCCGAAGTGACCGTGGTCGAGCGGGCCCCCGAGCTGCGTCCCGGCGGGCAGGCGGTGGACGCGCGCGGGGTGACCAAGGAGGTCATCCGGCGAATGGGATTGGACGCGGCCGTGCGCGCGGCGCGCACCGAGACCGCGGGCGCGTACACCGTGGACGCCGACGGGAACGTGCTGGAAACCTATCGCGCGGACGATAACGGCGGCGACGGGTACATCTCGGAGATCGAGATCCTGCGCGGAGACCTGTCCCAGGTGCTCTATGACGACACCCGCGACGAAGTCGAGTACCTCTTCGGCGACCGGATCGCCGAGCTCACCCAGGATGCGGACGGAGTCGACGTGGTCTTCGCGAGCGGCGACCGGCGGCGCTTCGACCTGGTGGTCGGGGCGGACGGACTGCATTCGGCACTGCGCGCGATGGTCTTCGGGCCGCACGAGCGGTTCGTCCGCCATCTCGGACTCGTGCTGGCCTTCTACAGCGTGCCCAACGAGTTCGGGTTGGATGGCTGGCTGCTCGACTATCAGGATTCCGGGCGTTCGGCCGGCCTGCGACCCATCCGGGATGCCACCCGGGCGATGGCCATGTTGTCCTTCCCCTCGGGGGACTTCGACGTCGACTACCGCGACGTCGCGGCTCAGAAGAGCCTGCTTCGCGAGCGGATGGCCGGGATGGGCTGGATGACCCCGCGCATCCTCGCCCACCTGGACGACACTCCGGACTTCTACCTCGATCAGGTCGCCCAGGTGGCGATGGACCGTTGGTCGAGCGGACGGGTGGCGTTGCTCGGAGACGCGGCGTTCAGCTCGTCACCGATGTCCGGAGGGGGTACCGGGCTGGCCCTGGTCGGCGCCTATCTGCTGGCCGGAGAGCTGGCTGCCGCCGAATGGGACCCGGAGATCGGGTTCGCCCGGTACGAGACTCGGATGCGTCCGTTCGTCGAGGCCAATCAGGAGATCGGCCGGTTGCACGTGCGCAGCCTCATTTCCCCCGAACCGAGCGCGGATTTCGACGCCGAGTGGTTCGCCGAGTTGATCGAGCGCGCCATCAACGGCGTCGAACTGCCCGACTACGCAGGGGTGCCCGACTCCGGGACCCCTGCCGGAGCGCCGATCACCTCCTCCGCCAAACCATAGGCGCAGATCCCGCGGCCGAGCCGATAGCTATCTACTATGACCGCATGGCGGCGATATCCGAACTGCGTGACGCGCTGGAGCAGTCCGCGCTGGAACACCGCGTGCGGGCGTTCATCTACACCTGGCTGTGGCTCATCGAGCCGCCCGTCAAGGATGCGCGGCTCGTGCTCGATCTACTCGACGAGCACATCGCCATGCGGCTGTCCGATGGCCGCACGATCACCACCCGTGCCGACATCACGGCCTGGTACGAGCAGACCGCGGGAGCCGTCTCGGCAAGCAGCCATCGCATCACGGCACTACACGTCCGCGCCGGCGACGCCGGAACCGTTTACGCGAGTATCGATTTCGCGTGGCAGGGCATCGGCCCGGGCGACCAGGCCATGACGGCGCGCACACACCACGAATGGACCCTCGTCGACACGGGCGGCCCCCTGATGAAACTGCGCGATTTCGCCGTCACCGCACTGAAGCCCTTCGCCCCCAGCAGTATCGACGCGGCACTCGCCGAAGTCGGCCATTGACCCCGCGTCCGCCGGGCACAGTCCTCCGGCTATGAACACCGTAGTCGTCAACGGATCTCAACTCGTCCCCGTCGCTGCTTTGGCGGTCGTACCCGATAGCAGGGCACTGTCGGCCCGGCCGGAACGTCCGCGCAGCGGATCGGTCGTGTGCTCTCATGGGGGTGATCCACATCCCCACAGTGATGGGAGATCCACTATGTCCGACAACGTAATCGACTGGTACGACTGCTCTGGCAAGCCCGATGGCAACTACGTTCACCCGAGCGACCCCACGAAGTTCATTACATGCGTAGCCGAGAAAATCGCATACGAGAGAAGCTGCCCGCCGGGCACCCGATACGACCCGGACACCGACACATGTATCCCGATGTGACACAGGCGAACCCGGCAGTCCTTGAATGAGTGCGACCAAGTTCGTCGAGATCGACGGTCGCGGCTTCTGGGCGCTGGACGATGCGCTCGATGTGTGGCTTGCCTATCTGGTCGACCAGATCGGCGATCGGTCTCGCGCAGACGACACTTGGATTGCCGATTTGCGTGACCAGTGGAGCCTTACCGCCGCGATCAGCGATTACGGCATCACGATCGACTTCGACACACAAGAGCATCGCGACCGGATCCGCGAATTCGCCGAGGCTGCCCGCCGCGCCGCATCGGAGGTCGGCGATGTGACCCCGGATCGGCTGCGCCAGTGGCTGATTCTGGACGACATCGCCGAATCGGACGGCCACGCACGCCGCCCCGAAGGCGTCCAGCTGAACCGCATACTCGAGGTCGCCGACGGGTTCATCGCGCTCCTGGACGGGCGGCTGCCTCCGGACCCGCCGTCGGGCTGGTGGTTCCTCGGAACCGGCGAGGGAATGAGCGAAATCGGCCGGTCGATTCGTCCCTCGAACCCGTAGCTACATCACCTCGGGCACATGACATTTCAACCAACTTCGCCGACAGGCGGGCGGCGCAACACTGGATCAGCGCGAGCCGAGCACGCAGAATCGGTTCCATGGCTGCCGGCTCGAATCGTCGCCTACTGTTCCTCGACGTCGACGGAACATTGCTGCCGCGCAGCGCCGGTGCGCCGTCGGCCCGCGAAATAGACTGGGCGGCATGGCAGCATCCGTCGAACCCCGCCTTGTCCGGGCTGACCCCACGCCTCGGCGATCAACTGCTGGCCCTGGACTGTGAGCTGATGTGGGCCACCGGCTGGGGCGAAGACGCCAACCGGGTGGTGGCCCCGATCCTCGGCCTGCCGTCGCTACCGGTGGTGACTCTGCCCGAGCACCCCGACGGCGACTACTACGATGACGAATTGCATTGGAAAACAAGGACCTTGGTTACCGTCGCCGCCGGACGTTCGTTCGTCTGGGTCGATGATGAGATCAGGCAGCAGGATCGAACTTGGGTGCGCGGCAACCATCCCGGACCCGCCCTCCTCCATCGGATCGACAGCGCCATCGGCCTTCTCGACGCCGACTTCACAATCCTCACCGACTGGCTACGGGCATCTCCATAAGCGCCACAGCCTCCTTGAACCGCGCACCCGCAACCACCTCACACGGCTGGCCCGGCGAACTCGAGCGCGCTGCAATGTCGACAGACAGGAGTCCATGCATCACCCCGCGGTATCGTCTCCGCTCAGACTCCAGAGTGATCCCGGTGAATGCCGCAGGCTCCTACCGTCATCGGCATGCCTCGAACGAAAAAATTGCGAGACAACCACGCCCACAGGATCATTCGTGGCAGCGTCGCGCTCCTCGCGTCGGCTGCCGTCCTCGGGGGCTCGGCCGTGGGCGGCCTCGGCGTGGCCGTCGCCGATCCCACCGGCCAGCCCGTGAAGCCCACGGTGGCGGTGATCGGGCTGGGCGGAACGATTGCGGGCGCATCGGATCGCCGCACGAACGTCGAGACCTACGAGCCCGGCAAACTCTCGATCTCGGACCTGGTCGGCTCACTGCATCCGGAGGTCGCCGACGTGGCCGACGTGTCGACGGAGGAGTTCGGTCATCGGGGCTCCACCGATTACACCCTCGCCGACTACTACGACTTGGCCCGGTTGATCGATCAGCGGCTCGCCGATCACGACGCGGTGGTCGTGAGCAGCGGCACCGCGACCATGGAGGAGCTGGCCTACTTCCTGGATCTCACGGTGCGCAGCACCAAACCGGTGGTCGTCACCGGGGCGATGCGACCGTGGACCGCGATCGGTAGCGACGGGCCGCCCAACCTGTACAACGCGATCCGACTGGGCGCCAGCGGGCGGACGAAATGTTTCGGCACCACCGTCACCCTCAACGACCAGATCTTCCCGGCCCGCGACGCCACCAAAACCGACTCCACCCGCCTGAACACCTTCACCACCCGCGAATACGGCGACCTGGGCACCATCGATGAGGCAGGAGTGCGCCTGCAGCGCGCCCCCGCCCGGATCAAGGATTGCGGCGACCCGGGTAAATGGGAGACCCCGTTCGACCTGTCGACCATCACCCGCGAGTCGCTGCCTCGCGTCGAGATCGCCTCCGCCTACCTCGCCGCCGCCGGCGAGCCTGTCACCGCTGATGTGGGGGCCGGCGCCAAGGGAATCGTCTTCGCGGGCACCCCGTCCCCCGGGCAGATGACTGCGGCCACCGCGGCCGCCGGCCACGGGGTCGCCGTGGTCGCTGCCAACGGATACGGTGCCGGCGCGATCTCGGTCGACCCGAAAGTCGGGGTGATCAGCGCCGGCGACCTGGCACCGAAGAAGGCCCGCATCCTGCTGCTGCTCGCCCTCACCAAAACCGCCGACACCCATCAGATCAGCGAGTGGTTCCGCCGCTACGGCAATGAGCAGTTCTGAGAGTCGCTTCGACCGCAAGCTGCCCCGTCGGTAGTGAGATCGGCTGCGGCCCATAACCATTCGATCATGCCGCCGATCGCGCTGACCGAACCGGCCGATGCGCGGCAGCGGCAAGCACCGAGCCCCACCCGAACACCGGATGGGCTCGACAGACCCGAATTCCTATACGTTGAAACGGAATTCGACTACCGCTGCGCGGGCGTTGGTAGACCATCGGAATCGGTTGGGCAACAATGTCTTCCAACGTACGCACATGCCGATGTGAGGTAGGTCCGACGAGTTGGTTGCGTCGGCCGCCGTGCCCGGTTGGCCGGATCCCGAAGGCGGATGAGCGTTGTTGATGTAGTCGATCGCGGGCATGCGCTACGGCGCGGCGAAGTCCGCGCGGTGGTCGTGGATCCACTGTCGATAGGTGCGTGGCTGTTCCGAGGGCAGGATCGTCGAAATAGGGGTCGGTTCGATCGGGTGCAGGATGGCGCGGTGGTAGTACCGCAGCAGTGAGTCGGCGATGTGGGACGGGGTGTGCTGCTCGGTCAGCAGTCGGTGACCGATGGCGGGCGAGACTTCTTCGAACCGGACCGGTTGGCCGAGGGCTTCACCGATCAACTCCGCTTGTCCGGCTTGGCTGATCAGTTCGGGTCCGGTGAGCACGGGCGCTGTCCCGGCGAGACTGTCTTCCAACATTGCGGCGGCCGCCGCGGCGGCCAGGTCTTGCTCATGGATCGGAGCGATACGAGCCTCGGCATAGGCGGCGCGAACGACGCCGTGCGTACGAATCAGGGGTGCCCACCACATGGTGTTGGTGGCGAACATACCGGATCGGAGGAATACCCATTCCAGTCCGGTCTTTTCGATGTGGCGTTCGAGTTCCCGGTGTGCGGTACCGGTGTGATTGTCGGGATGGTCGTCGAGCACCGATGAGGAGGACAGCAGCACGATGCGCCGCACACCGTGCGCCACCGCTCGAGACAGAAACTGCTCGGCGGTGCCGGGCACCGCGGCGGCGTTGAGGAATACTGTGGCGACCCCGTCGAGCGGGAACTGTCCGGCCGGCGCCGATACCGTCTCGACGCCTGGCGGCAGGCCAGCGGCTGCGGGGTTGCGAGTGACGGCTCTGACGTCGGCGCCTGCCGCGTAGAGCCGATCCACGAGGGCCCGGCCTACGTTTCCGGTTGCTGCCGTGATCAGAAACATGTGTGTACTCCTGTGCGTCGGAAAGTAGTTCAGTGGGTTCGTGCCGCGTCGCGGCCGGCGATGCGGCCCCAGGTGAGGGCGGAGGCGATCGTGAGCCCCCCGGCGATGATGCCGGGCCCGAAGACGGCCGCGGCCGCATTCCCCGCCGCGTAGAGACCGGGGATCGCTTGTCCGGTCCAATCGAGAACGCGGGCATGCCGGTCGATACGGGCTCCGCCCTTGGTACCGACTGCTCCCGGGTGTACGGGGAGGGCGAAGAACGGGGGCTCGCCTACTGGGCCGAGGTTCGGATGCGCCGCGGCCGGGTCGCCGAAAGCATGCTCGTAGCGGGAGCGTCCGCGGCCGAAATCCTCGTCGTGACCGGTCGCGGCCATGTTGTTGAATCGGGTGATGGTGCTCGCCAAGGCGTCCGGGTCGATGCCGAGACGGGTGGCGAGGTCGCGGAGGTTGTCTGCCTGGATCAGCCAGTCCGGTGCCTGCGCACCCGCGGGGATCCCGGCGACCGAGTACTTGGCACGGAACTGAGCATCGCCGATCGCCCAGGCCGGCAGGTTCCTGAGCCGATGGGTGTTGGGGTCGAGTTCGGCGAACGCGGCGGCGCAGTTGTGGCTGGACTCGTTGACGAACCGGTGCCCGGCGGCGTTGACCCAGAGCACGTGCGGCAGTAACCGTTCCGGCAGCACCAATTGTGCCTGCGGTGTCGCGTCCGAGTCGGGCCAGACCGTGCCGGGGACCTGGTATGCGGGCCAGGACCAGTACTCACCCGGGTACGCCATCGCCGCACCGATCTGTCCCGCCAACCGCAGGCCGTCACCGTTTTGCACCGGCGGGGTCACCGGGTGTGTGAGCGGCCCGGACAGCAATCGCGACCGCAGGTCGGCGTCGTGTTCGAATCCGCCGGTGGCCAGGATGACACCGCGCCGGGCACGCACTGTGCGGGCGGCACCACCTTGTTCGGCGCGCACACCCGCGATCCGGCCGTTGTCGGCGCGGAGCAATTCGACCACCCGGCATCCGCGCACCAGGCCGACACCCATGGCACGGCAGCCGTGGAGCAGCCCGATGATCAAGCCCGCGCCCAGGGTCACCACCTCGGCCGAGCTGCGTTGCGCGATCAGTTCCAGCGGTGGCGGCCCGCCGGCGAAGAGGCTGTGTTCGAATACCTCTTGATTGGTGAGTACCGGTGCGAAAAGCGGTGCCGGCCAGACCAGTTCGTCGATTACGCCGAGGTCGCCGACAGCCACCGGGCGAACCTCGAGATGGCGGGACGAATGGCCGCCCGGCAGCTCGACGAAAGTGTCCGGATATGCCGTGACCACCGACAATTCGATCGGGGTGCGTTCCTCGAGAAATCGCACCGTCTCCGGCACCGCCCGCACGAACGTCTCGATCAGGTCGTCCGGACGCCCGGGGGCCGCGGCGCGGCAATAGGTCAGGGCATTCTCGGCGGAGTCGGGGCAGCCGGCCTCACGCATTCGATGGTTGGCCGGCGCCCAGATCTGCCCACCCGAGACCGCCGTCGAGCCGCCCCACCGTGCGGACGCCTCCAGTACCACAACCTCGGCGCCACCATCCGCGGCCGCGAGCGCGGCAGCCAAACCAGCTGCGCCCGAACCGATCACCACAACATCCACGTCTTCCATGAGCCCTCCACACCTATTTGTTAACACGTTAACAAATAGGTGTGGAGTGTCAAGATCGTGCGATCACACCATCGAGTAACGCGGTGAGTCCGTAGTCGTAGTTCTCCCAGGGATGCGGCCAGTCGGATGCCAGCGCGGCGATCGTAGGGGTCAGTTCCGAATCGGCTTCCATGATCATGCGCACCTGACCGGGCTGATTCGGGTCGGAGCGGGCTCGATCGGACCCGCTCCGGATGGTGAGGACACCGACCGTGAACTGCCACACCGCGCGGTATGCGGACGCCGCCTGCTCGTGGTCCAGACCGCAGGCCAAGAATGCCCGCAAGATCTCCTCGACCACCCACAAGATCGCCCGACTGGCAAGATCTCCGCCGACCAGGACACCCACCACCCAGGGTCGCGCGGCAAGGGTGTCGTACAGCAGCCGCCATAACACCACTAGTCGCTGCCGCGGGTCTTCGGGTAGATCGGGCCGCCCGAGCTCACCCGCAACGTCGTCCAGCAGCGCCAGCAGCATCTCGTCCTTGTCACGCACGTGCCGGTAGATCGCCGTGGGAGAGCTCGACAGCCGATCCGCGACCCGGCGCATGGTCAACGCCTCGATACCTTCGGACTCCACGATCTGTTCCGCGGCCGCGACAACCGCCTCGCGGGACAGTCTGGCCGGCCGACCCCGGCGCCGCATCGAGTCAGTCATCAGCACAGTCTGTCACCGCCACTGACAAGACGGTCATGCCCCCGAACGCGCACCGCATACCGCGCGGACCGGACCGACCAATGCGCCGCGGCGGCAAACGACCGAGCCCCACCCGGACACCGGATGGGGCTCGGCAGACCCGAATTCCTATACGTTAAAACGGAATTCGACTACGTCGCCGTCCGCCATGACGTAGTCCTTGCCTTCCATGCGCACCTTGCCCGCGGATTTGGCGGCGGACATGGAGCCTGCGGCGACGAGGTCGTCGAAGGCGACGATTTCGGCTTTGATGAAGCCGCGTTCGAAGTCGGAGTGGATGACGCCCGCGGCTTTGGGGGCGGTGTCGCCCTGGTGAATTGTCCAGGCGCGGGCCTCTTTCGGGCCGGCGGTGAGGTAGGTCTGTAGGCCGAGGGTGTGGAATCCGGCGCGGGCGAGCGCATGCAGGCCCGGTTCGGTCTGACCGATGGATTCCAGGAGCTCGGCGGCGGATTCGGCGTCCAACTCGAGCAACTCGGCCTCCACCTTGGCATCGAGGAAGACCGAATCTGCCGGGGCCACACTGGCTTTCAGCTCGGCGACCTTCGCCTCATCGGACAGCACCGATTCGTCGGCGTTGAAGACGTACAGGAACGGTTTGGTGGTGAGCAGCGAAAGTTCTTTCAGCAGTTCACCATCCACCTGATCGCGGGCGGCGAAGAGGGTTTTGCCGCCGTTCAGGATCTCCTGCGCGGCCTTGGCGGCGTCGGCGACCGGCTTGCGGTCCTTCTTGACCTTCGCCTCCTTCTCCAACCGCACGACCGCCTTTTCCAGGGTCTGCAGGTCGGCGAGGATCAGCTCGGTCTCGATCACCTCGATGTCGGCGGCCGGGTCGACCCGGCCGTCGACGTGGATCACGTCACCGTCGGCGAAGACCCGCACCACCTGGCAGATGGCGTCGGCCTCGCGGATGTTGGCGAGGAATTTGTTGCCGAGGCCCGCGCCCTCGGACGCGCCCTTCACGATGCCCGCGATATCGACGAAGGACACCGTGGCGGGCACGATCCGCTCGGAACCGAAGATCTCGGCCAGCTTGTCCAGCCGCGGATCGGGCAGCGGGACCACGCCGACGTTCGGCTCGATGGTCGCGAACGGGTAGTTCGCGGCCAGCACGTCGTTTTTGGTCAGCGCGTTGAACAGCGTCGACTTTCCGACGTTGGGCAGGCCGACGATTCCGAGGGTCAGACTCACGAGAAGGAGAGTCTACGCGGCGCACCCGATCGCCCGACCAGCGCACTCAGGGAATGAGCACAACCTTGCCCAGGTTGCCGCGCGACTCGATCACCTCATGCGCCTTCGCCGCATCCGCCAAAGCGAATTCGGCGTGCACCGCGGGCTTCAGCTGCCGCGCGGCATAGAACTGCCAAAGTTCCTGCCGCCACTGCTCGTACAGTGCGGGCTGCCCCGTCGCGATCCGCGCCATCTGGAAACCGATCGCCGATTTGCCGCCCACCAGCAGGTCGTATGCCTGGATGACGCCGCCGCCCGAGCTGTATGCGACGAGCCGTCCGCCGGGCGCCAGCGCCGCGAGCACCGGGCCGAGCAGTTCGCCGCCGACCGCGTCGAGCGCGTAATCCGATGGCGTCCCCCACGATTCCTGCTGGTATTCGACCACTTCGTCGGCGCCCAATCCGCGCACGAATTCGGCCTTGCTCGGATCCGAGACGGCCGCGACGACCCGCCCGGCCCCGCGGATCCGAGCCAGTTGCAGCGCGAGGTGTCCGACACCGCTGGCGGCGGCGGTGATCAGCGCGGACTCACCGTCCTTCGGATTCGCCGCCTCCAAGGCGCCGCGTGCGACCAGTCCGCTGCGCACCAGCGCGACCGCGTCCACCGCCGAAGCGCCGTCCGGGATCGGCGAGGCCATGGCCTCGGCGAGCAGGGCGTAATCGGCGTAACCGTGCCCGAAGACCAGTCCGGTGACCCGATATCCGGGCGCGTATTCGGTGACGCCCTCACCGACCGCGACGATCTCACCGGCGACCTCACCGCCGAGCGCGATCGGCTCGCGCTGTTCGCGCACCTTCCGCACCACCGGCAGGGTCACCCCGATCGCCTCGACCCGGATCAGGAGTTCACCCGGCCCCGGCGTCGGCACCTCCACCGAGACCGACTCCAGCACCTCGGGACCGCCGCTGCGCTCGTACTGAACCCGCCGCATCACACCTCCAAAAACCATGCGAAGGCGTAACGGTAACGCGCGCAACGACATCGCCCGGCATCCGCGACGACCCGAGTGGGATTCCTCACCACCCGGTTTAACCAGCGACAACCCGGTGACCCGGTTGCGGGCGCCGCGTGAGGGCGTAGCGTTGCTGCCATGGCGCCGACCTCGGAAACGGTGCTCGCCGCGCCCGCACCCGCACTCGCCGGGTTCATCGACAGCTACCGCGGCTACCGGATGACCGGATTCGCCGCAGGGCTGCATCGCGGGCTGCCGTCGCCGCATATGACCTTCATCGCGTCCATCGGACCGGCCATCGACGTCGTCGCGCAGACGAAGCCGGATCAAGCACCGGACGACTACCGGTGTGTGCTCGGCGGCTTGCAGGCCTCGGCCGCCACCATCGCGCACACCGGGCATCAGGAGGGGGTGTCGATCTCGCTGACGCCGCTGGGCTGCCGGACGCTGTTCGGCCTGCCCGCGAGCGAACTGTGGGATACCTCGATGGAGTGTTCCGAGGTCGCGGGCCCGGTGGGCATGCGGTTGTGGGAGGAATTGCAGGGGACGACGAGCTGGGCGCAACGCTTCGCCATCTGCGATCGCGTGCTGACCGCGCTGGCCGATCCAGACCGGACCGTCACGCCGGAGCTCACCTGGGCGTGGCGCAGCATCGTGCGCACCGGCGGCGCGGCGACCGTCACCCAGCTCGCCGACGAAATCGGTTGGAGCCGACAGCATCTCACGCGCCGGTTCGCCGCCGAATTCGGCCTCGGGCCCAAGCTGGCCGCGCGGATCACCCGCTTCGACAAGGCGCGGCGGATGATTCAGCGGGTGCCGCCATATGTCAGCATCGCCGAGGTCGCCGCCAGCTGCGGCTACTACGACCAGGCCCATCTGAACCGCGATTTCGCCGATCTGGTCGGCTGCTCCCCGACCGCCTGGCTGGCCGGGGAGATTCCATCCGTCCAAGACGCGCCGGGTCGGCTCGATTGATGCTTGGCGCATGACGAATCAAACGACAACGCCGCGCACCGCCGTCTGGCCGTGCCTGGCCTTCCGCGACGCACATGCCATGGTCGAATACCTGGTCAAGGCATTCGGTTTCGAACAAGCCGGGCTGTACACCCGCGAGGGCGATCCGTCGATCGTCGAGCACGGCGAGCTGCGCTGGCCGCTCGGCGGCGGCATCATGTTCGCCTCGACCGACCGGGCGGGCACCCCGTTCTGCCGGACCGAGGCGGGCACCGACAACGTCTACATCGTCTGCGACGACCCGGATGCGCTGTTCGAGCGGGCCACCGCCGTCGGCGTGGAGATCGTGCGCGGATTGCGCGACGAGGATTACGGCTCGCGCGGGTTCAGCGTGCGCGACCCGGAGGGCAACCTCTGGAGTTTCGGCACCTACGCGGGCGAGTGACCCCGTAACCTGCTGTCCCCCTTGCTCTCTCGAAACGCGACTCTGGACACACGAACGGTCGTGCGTTTGAATTGACGAATAGACAACAGGGCTCCGGCACCGCGCCGGTCGGTGACAAGAATTGACACCGACCGGAACCGGCATGGCAGCATACGGGTGGCAACACACGATGCGAGCGGACACGTCACCTCGCAGCAGCGGATGCCGGGGCCGAGAACAACGGTCGCCGGATCCCCGCAGGCGGGCCACCCGTACCCGCATCCGAAACCGGCCCGTGCCCAGGGCGGCCCGCTCGTAGGAAACGACAAGCGTGGCGCCGTAATACGGATTCGCAATGTTCAGACTTCACTAAGTCCGACATATCCGGCCCCCTGTTCGGATACGTTGTCAACGTTTAAGCAACACCAGTTCGATTTCCCGGGAGAGTAGTTCGCATGGCGACCATCGAATACCTCCGAACAGATCCCGACCTACCTCCCGTTGGTGTCGTGGACCGTTCGACCCTTACGCCGGCGAAGAAGGGCATCTTCCTCGCAATCGGCGTTATCGGCGCCATCGCGTGGGCCGTGCTGGCCATCGCCAGGGGCGAAAACGTCAACGCGGTATGGATCGTGGTCGCGGCGATCTGCACCTATGTGCTCGCCTACCAGTTCTACGCCCGGATCATCGAATACCGGATCACCAAGCCGCGCGACGATATCGCCACTCCCGCAGAGGAACTGGAGAACGGCAAGGACTACATGCCGATGGACCGACGGGTCCTGTTCGGCCACCACTTCGCCGCCATCGCGGGCGCGGGCCCGCTCGTCGGACCCGTACTCGCCGCGCAAATGGGTTACCTGCCCGGCACCATCTGGATCATCGTCGGCGTCGTACTCGCCGGCGCGGTCCAGGACTACCTCGTGCTCTGGGCATCCAGTCGGCGCCGCGGCCGCTCGCTCGGGCAGATGGCCCGCGAGGAACTCGGCGTCGTCGGCGGTGCCGCCGCGATCATCGCGGTGCTGGTGATCATGATGATCCTGCTCGCGGTGCTCGGCATCGTCGTGGTGAACGCGCTGGCCGCGACCAAGGGCGCCGACGGGCAGTTGCACGGCGGCAGCCCGTGGGGCGTCTTCTCGATCTCGATGACCGTGCCCATCGCGCTGTTGATGGGTTTGTATCTGCGATTCTTCCGGCCCGGCAAGGTCGGCGAGGTCTCGCTCATCGGCTTCGTCCTGCTGCTGTTCGCCATCATCTCCGGCAACTGGGTCGCCGGATCCGGCTGGGGCCGTGACCTTTTCACGCTGTCCGGCACCACCATCGCCTGGATGCTGATCATCTACGGCTTCGTCGCATCGGTGCTGCCGGTGTGGCTGCTGCTGGCCCCGCGCGACTACCTGTCCACCTTCATGAAGATCGGCACCATCACCCTGCTCGCCATCGGCGTGCTGGTCACCATGCCGGTGTTGAAGGCCCCCGCGGTGTCGCAGTTCGCGAGCAACAGCAACGGGCCCTCCTTCGCGGGCAGCCTGTTCCCATTCCTGTTCATCACCATCGCCTGCGGTGCACTGTCGGGCTTCCACTCACTCGTCTCCTCCGGCACCACACCCAAACTGCTCGAAAAGCAGTCGCAGGCCAGGATGATCGGCTACGGCGGCATGCTCATGGAATCGTTCGTCGCGGTGATGGCGATGATCGCGGCCAGCGTCATCGATCAGCACCTGTACTTCGCGATGAACACCGCGGGCCTGGCCGGCCTGCCCTCCGACGCGGCCGCCGCCAAGGTCAACGCGATGGGGTTGGCCGGCCCCCCGGTCACCGGCGCCGAGCTGACCGACGCGGCGCACGCCTACAACGAAACGTCACTGCAGGGCAGGTCCGGCGGCGCGCCGACGCTGGCCGTCGGCATGGCCCAGGTGCTGCAGGGATTCCTCGGCGGATCGGCACTGAAGCCGTTCTGGTACCACTTCGCGATCATGTTCGAGGCGCTGTTCATCCTCACCACCATCGATGCGGGCACCCGCGTCGCCCGATTCATGCTCTCGGATTCGCTGGGCAATCTCGGCGGCGCGGCCAAGAAGTTCAAGGATCCGTCGTGGCGTCCCGGCGCCTGGCTGTGCTCGGCAATCGTTGTGGCGCTTTGGGGTTCGGTGCTGCTGATGGGCGTCACCGATCCACTCGGCGGCATCTACACGCTCTACCCGCTCTTCGGTATCGCGAATCAGCTGCTCGCCGCGATCGCGCTGACCGTCGTCATGGTCATCATCGTGAAGAAGGGCCTGGTGAAATGGGCTTGGATTCCGGCGATTCCGCTGTTCTGGGATCTGCTCGTGACGATGACCGCCTCGTGGCAGAAGATCTTCTCCGGCGATCCGAAGATCGGCTACTGGACGCTGCACTCCCAGACCATCGACAAGCGCGACACGTTCATCGCGGCCAAGGACGCGGGCAAGATCCTCGCGCCCGCAAAGGATCTGGCCGGGATGAACCAGCAGATCTCGGATATGGGCAAGATCATCCGCAACACCTATATCCAGGGCACGCTCTCGATCATCTTCGCGGTGCTGGTGCTGATCGTCGCGATCGTCGGCGTCCTCGTCTCGCTGCGGGCCTGGCGGTCGGGCGGCGGCACGACCACCGAGACGCCGGAGGTGCCGTCGAAGATCTTCGGGCCGAGGGGATTCTTCGCCTCCCCGGCCGAGAAGGAAGTGCAGAAGCAGTGGGATGAGCTGGTCGCCGCGGGCAAGGTCCGCGCGTCCGGCGCGGCACATGCGCACGCGGAATAGGCATCGCATCGTGCAAGGATTCCGTGGGACGCGGCGGCCCGGCGACGGGTCGGCCGAATCCCTTGTGCCGCAGGGCGGTCGGTCTGCTGGACCGGCCGCCCTGCGGCGTTTCGGTGCGGCCGCGCGCGGGCTGCTGTGGTGGTTCAACGGGATCCTCGGCGGCCAGGATTACCAGCGCTACGTCGCGCATCTGCGCAGGCAGCATCCCGGCCGCCCGGTACCGACGGAGCGCGAATACTGGCGGACCAGACATGCCGACGCCGACAACAATCCCACCAATCGCTGCTGCTGATGGGGCACCCAACGGACAACCGTGGGGGAACATGTCGGATTTCCGCTAGCACAGCGGGCGAGCAGCTGACATTGTGGTGAGCGTGGCTATCACGGCTTTGGATTTCGAGCGCTGCTACCGGGCGGTCTCCACCCGGGACTCGCGCTTCGACGGACAGTTCTTCACCGCAGTGCGGACAACTGGAATCTATTGCCGCCCTTCGTGTCCGGCGATCACACCGAAACGCGCCAACGTCACCTTCCTACCCACCGCCGCCGCGGCGCAGCAGGCAGGCTACCGGGCCTGCCGCCGCTGCCTGCCCGATGCCGCACCGGGTTCCCCGCTCTGGAACACCCGCGCCGATCTGGCAGCGCGCGCCATGCGGTTGATCGGCGACGGCGTCATCGAACGGGGCGGCGTGCCCGCGCTGGCCGCCAAACTCGGCTACTCCCAACGCCAGCTCACCAGGGTGCTCACCACCGAACTCGGCGCGGGCCCTTTGGCTTTGGCGCGGGCACACCGGGCGCACACCGCGCGGCTGCTCATCCAGACCACGGCGATGCCCATGTCGGATATCGCGTTCGCGGCGGGTTTCGCCAGCATCCGGCAGTTCAACGACACCGTGCGCGAGGTGTTCGCGGTGAGCCCGACCACCATGCGCACCGAGGCACTGCGCACCAACGGCCGCAACCCCGGGCCCGTGCCCGCGCCGAACGGCTCACTGACGCTTCGCCTTCCATACCGTGAGCCGCTGGACAGGTCCTGGCTGGAGTGGTTCCTCTCCTCGCATGTGGTGCCGGGCGTCGAGGTCTGGGAGGACCACACCTACACCAGGAATCTGCGCACCCCGCACGGGCATGCGACGGCGCGCATCGGCTTCCAGCGCGACCATGTGCGCGCCGAACTCGCACTCCACGATATGCGGGATCTGGCACCGACCGTGACGCGGCTGCGGCACCTGCTGGATCTCGACGCCGACCCGATCGGCATCGATGAGGCGCTCGGCGCCACCGGACACCGGCCCGCCGACGAAAACCGGCGCACCGCATACGGGTTCACCCCCGGCATTCGAGTGCCCGGTTGCCTGGACGGGCCGGAGTTGTTGCTGCGCACCATGATCGGCCAGCAGATCTCCATCGCCGCGGCGGCGACGCACACCGCGCGCCTGGCCGAGGCGCTCGGCGAATGCGTCGACGGCCCCGCGCCGCTGCTGTTCCCGACACCGGAGGCGATCGCCGAACGCGGCGGCGAGATCTTGACCGGCCCGGCCCGCCGCATCCGCTCCATCGTCGGCGCGGCCGAGGCGCTGGCCACCGGTGAGCTGGTGCTGCACTCCGGCCGCACCGCAACGGATCTGCGGCGGGATCTGCTCGCGCTGGACGGGGTCGGGCCGTGGACCGCCGACTACGTCACCATGCGACTGCTCGCCGACCCCGATGTGCTGCTCAGCACCGATCTCGTGGTGCGCCAAGGGGCGACGCTGCTCGGCATCGACCTCACCGACACCAGCCGCTGGGCGCCGTGGCGGTCGTATCTCTCGATGCACATGTGGAAGGCGGCGCTGAACGGACGCGCCAACGCGCCGAAGGTGATGGCGGAGACCGTAACGCCCGTCTGACCGTCGGACAACAACTTTCACCGGATACGACGTGTCCGGCGCCCGATGCCGCCCCGCGCGGCCCCAGTGCGAAAGGACGATAGACCATGACCGAGCAGACAATCGGATCCCGATCCGGCCGAATCTCCACGCGCACCGCCGATTTCGCGACCGTCCAAACACCGATCGGGCCGTTCACCGCGATCGTCGACGACGAGGGCGCGGTGCTCGGATCCGGCTGGACCGCCGATCCGGAGGACCTGCGAACGGTGATCCATCCGGCCTTGCGCCCGAGTCAACTGCGGCAACGGGATTCGCTCGGCGCGGTCACCACGGCGATCGTCGACTACCACCGCGGCGGGCTCACCGCGATCGACGAGATCCCGGTGCGGCAGCGATCCGGCGAATTCCTGGAGCACGCGTGGGAGGTGCTGCGCAAGGTGCCCGCCGGAAATCCGGTCACCTACACCGAATTCGCGGCGATCTCCGGCAGGCCGGATGCGACGCGGGCGGCGGCGAACGCATGTGCGCGCAATGCCGCCGCCCTGTTCGTGCCGTGCCATCGGGTGTTCCGGATCGGCGGCGGACTCGGTGGTTTCCGCTGGGGCCTGCCGGTCAAACGCTGGCTGCTCGACCACGAAGGTCACTGAATTACGCTGCCACCGGGCCGTTTTCGATGAACTTCGCGCGGCCCGCCGAAAGGCCGAGCGCGACGTTGATCGCCATCAGCACCAGCAGACCGATCAGCGCGGCATCCCAGGTGCCCGCCGCCGCGTGCAACACCTCCGCGAGCAGCGGGCCCGCCGCGCCGAGTAGGTAGCCGACGGTCTGCGACTTGGTGGACAGCGCGGCCGCGGTGTGGTGATCGCGGGTGCGCAGCACGTACAGCATGCTCGGAATCGTCTGTCCCGAACCGATTCCCAAGCCGAGCAGCACCAGCCACAGCGGCGCCGTCGCCAGCGGCGCGAGCAGGATGCCGAGCACACCGACGAAACACAGCACCGCCGAGAGCACCAGGTGCCGCCGCTGACTCTGCCGCCGCGCCGCCAGCGCCGGACCCGCGAAACCGCCGAGCGCCAACACCATCGCGCAGATCGACAGGTAGAAGCCGCCGGTGGTCTGATCCGTGCCCTTCTCGACATAGATCGATGGCAGCCACGCGAAAACCACGTACAGCACCAGTGATTGCATACCGAAATAGCCGGTTACGCTCCATGCCAACGGATCTCGCAGCAACCAGGTCCAGGAGGGCGCCGCTGCGGCCTGCGCGGGCGCGCGATCCAGCTGCGGAACGAGCGAGATCAGCGCCACCACCGCCGGGATCAGCGCGATGCCGAGCGCCCACGTCGTCGAGCCGGTCGCCTCGTAGAGCGGATACGAGACCGCGGCGGTCACGGCCGCGCCCAGGCTGACCACGAAACCGTAGACGCCCATCATCGCGCCGATGCGTTCCATCGGGAAACGCTTCTTCACCAGCACCGGGGTGATCACGTTGGCCACCGCGACACCGGCGCTCGCGACGATCGTGCCGACGAACAGTCCGGCGGTGCCCATCAGCCGCACCGCCAACCCGAGCACCAGCACAATGCCCGCGGCGAACAGCGCGCGCTCCTCGCCGAGCCGGTTGCGCACCATGACGCCGATCGCGGCGAACAGGCCGAGGCACAGCGGGGGCAACGTGGTGAGCACGCTGCCCGCGGCGCCACCGAGGCCGAGCACCTTCATCAGCGGCCCCGGTCCGGCGAACGCGATACGCAGGTTGAAACTCACCAGCACGAATGCGACCACCAGAAGGCCGATCGAGCTCGTCCGAGTCGGCCGAGAGGTCTGCAGAACTTGGGTCATGCGGGCAACTGTCGCGGCTCAAGTTGGGTTGAGCGCAAGGGTTCTCAGCCGACCCCGGTATCCAAATCCATCGGCGCGATCCGGTTACCCGCCATCCGCTGGGCGACCACCTCCCGCATGAACGCGCACTGCCCGGCCGGATGCGGGCTCGGGCAGACCAGCAGATGTTCCAGCTGCGCCCGCATCTCGGCCAGCCGCCGCCGCTGCTCCTCGATGGCCAGGATCCGGTCGCCGACCACCGTCCGCCACGCGCCGCCCTCCGCCGAAAGCATGGCCGCGATCTCGTCCAAACTGAGCTGACCCAACTCCTGCCACAACTGGATCAGACCGATCCGATGCACCTGATCCGCGCCGAACTGCCGCACCCCCGCCCGCCGCGCCGTCGCCCGGATCAGCCCCCGCTCCTCCCAATACCGCACAGCCGATACGGTCAGCCCGAACCGCCGCGCCACCTCGGCGATACCCATCAACTCGGTTTCCGGATCCACCCCACCATTCGACCGGGCGCGGCGGCGCCGTTCAACACGCCCGTCGTCAGGCGACGGTGGTTTCGAGGTGGGAGCCGGTTCGGGTGCGGCGGACGTGCAGGCGGCTCGGGATGCGCTGGCGCATCTCGTCGACGTGACTCACCACGCCGACGACGCGGCCGCCCGCCCGCAATTCGTCGAGGACGCCCATGACGGCATCCAGGGTGTCGGCGTCCAGGCCGCCGAAACCCTCATCGATGAAAAGGGTGTCCAGGACGATGCCGCCGGATTCGGCGGCGACGGTGTCGGCGAGGCCGAGCGCGAGCGACAGCGATGCCATGAAAGTCTCGCCGCCCGAAAGGGTTTTCGCGGGTCGGATGGCGCCGGTGTAATCGTCGCGGATATCGAGGCCGAGCCCGCCGCGACGCCCGTGCTTGCCCGCCCGGTCGGTGTGCACGAATTCGTAACGGCCGCCGGACATTCGGCGCAGCCGCACCGACCCGGCCAACGCCACCTCCTCCAGCCGGGCGGCAAGTACATAGGAGCGCAGCGACATTCGCCGATTGTTCGCGCCACGGCCCGCCACCACATCGGCGAGCTGGTCCAGCTCATCGTGGGCGCGCTGGATCGGCGCGATGCGATCGATCGCCGCCCACAGCTGCCCGCCGAGATCCTCGAGCCGATTGACGCGATTGTGCGCCTCCGCATGCGCGGCCACCGCCGCATCCGAACGAGCACGGGCCGCGGACACTTCGGCGTCGAGCTCGGCCGGGTCGGCGGGCTCCCGGTCGGCCGCGGCCTGGATCTCCGGTTCGGCAAGCACCGCGGCGGCGTGTGCCCGCGACCGGTCGGCATCGACCAATTCCGTGTCGATCTCCCGCTGGCGCTGCGGTGTCCGGGTCGCCGCGGTGACAACCTTCGCGTATGCCGTGAGCAGCGCGATGTCGTCGCGGGGTGCGCGGGGCTCGATTATATCGGAATCGCTTGCCGCGGTGGGTGTCTCGGGTTCCGGCTCCGGCTCATCGAGGTCGAACAAGGCGAATTCCGTTGCGGCTGACGTCTCTTCGCGTGCGCCACCCAGGTCTCCCGATGTGCCCGAATCGCCAGCAATACTGCCCTTCGACAAGGCCGTTTCGGCGGCGATGATGGCTCGGCTTGCCGGGGCGGCTGGACCGCTGGAGCTGTCGATCGTTCCGGAACTGACCGGCGCATCGGTTTCGAATCCCTCCGGAATGAAACCTGCTGCACGGGCCAGGTTTTCGACGCGGTCGGCGATGGTGGTGATCTGTTCGCGGGCGGTGATGGCCTCGGTGCGGGCGTCGCGCAGTTCGGTGGCACCGGTGATCAGGGCGTCGAGGCGGGCGCGGCGGCGATCGATGGTTTCGTCGGCGCCCGCCGCGGTGCGCAGGCGGGTCCGCAGTTCTTCGAGGCGGGTCTCGGCGGATGCGATGCGGGTGGCGACGGTGCCGCGGCGGGTATCGGATTCGCGGAGTTCCTCGTGCAGGCGGGTTTCCTCGGCGCGCAGGCGGGACAGCGCCGCGGTGAGGTTGTCGGCGTTGGCGGCGGACTCGGCGGCATCGGAGTACCCGTCGGTGGCCCGGCGGAGGGCAGCGGCCAACTCGACCCGATCGGTATCGCCGCCGCGCGCGATGAGCGCCTCGATCTCCTTCTCCAGACCGGTGATTCGATCGAGCAGCCGGTCACGCTCGCGTTCGGCGGCCTGTTCGGCGGCGCTCGCCGCATCCTCGGCCTCCTTGGCGACCGCGCTCGCGGTCGGACGTGCCGGGTCCGGGTGATCGGCCGAGCCGCATACCGTACACGGCACGCCGTCGACCAGCTGACCCGCCAATTCCGCTGCCATACCGGCCAATCGGCGCTCACGCAGCTCGAGCACCCGTTCCTTCGCGTCCAGGTGCGCCGTGCGCGCCCGGTCGAAGTCCACCCGCGCATGGTCGAGACTCGTTCGCCGCGAGGCCAATTCGACAGCGGCGGCAGCGGCCGCCTGCAAGCGCTCGCACTCCGCGGTGAGCACCGGCAGGGTGGCCGCGGCCGTCGTCGCCTCCCGTACCCGCGCCTCCATCCCCAGAATGGCGTCGGGCAACTGCTCACGCCGCCCGGTCAACTCGGCCACCCGATTCGCCAAAGCGCCTTCCTCCCGGCGCAATTCGGCGATCTCACCGGCCAACCGATCCGCATCCTCCGCATCGGCCCGCACCTCGTCCAGCGCCCCGATCAGCCCGCTCCACCGCCGGATGGCCCCGTCCAGATCAGCGTCGGCCCGCACCACAGGCACCAGATCCGAGCTCACTCCCGAAGCCCCATCCGGCGAGATCGCCCCCGGTCGACCCGTCCCAGCCGCAACCGACCGGGCGGCCAATCGATCCGCCCCAGCCCCACTCGACCCAGCAGGCGACCGATCCGCCCCGGCTCCACCTGACCCCGCAGGCAATCGATCCGACCCAACCCCACTCAACTCGACGGACGATCGACCCGTCCCAGCCCCGCCCGATCCAACGGCCAATCCGCCCGACCCGGTCCCACTCGATCCAGCGGGCGACCGATCCGATCCAACCTCGCCCAGCTCGACGGACGATCGGCCGATCACAGCCCCGCCCGGTCCAGCGGGCGACCGATCCGACCCGACCCCATCCAACTCGACGGACGATCGGCCTATCACAGCTCCACTCGATCCAGCGGGCGACCGATCCGCCCCAGCCCCGCTCGACCTCGCGGGCGATAGTCCGGAATCCGCCGGTCCCGGCGTATCCCGCTGCCCGACAGCCGATTTCCGACTATCGGGCCGCTCGGTGCCGGTGTCGGTGGGGCGCTGCCCTGCCGCTGGGGTGTAGTCGGGGGGCTCGTACTCGATCAGGTCTTGGCCGCCGAGGTCGGCGCCTGCGGGTTCGAGGATGAGGGCGGCGAGTCGTCGGGCGGCTGTATGGCTTTCGGCGTCGCGGCGGCGGCTGAGGCGGACGGCGGAGCGGGCCTCGTCGATGGCGGCGGCGACCGGTTCGGCACGGCGCGCGGCGTCGAGTTCGGCGGTGAGCGCGGCGCGGTGGTCGGCGGTGGCCGCGTATGCGTCGAGCTGCGCACGCGCCTGGGCCAGTCGGCGGCGCAGCTCGCGCAGGCGGCGCTGGTCCTCGGCGCGATCGCGCAGTGCGGTGAATTCGCGTTGGCGCACTTCGGATTCCGCGGCGGCGGTGGTGAGGTCCGCGCGGGCGGCGGCGAGCAGGTCCTGTGACCAGGCGACCGCGTCCGGGATCTCCACCGCCTCGGTGACCGAGCGGCCCGCCGCCATCGTCACGCCATCGATCAGGCGGTGGATGCTGTCGGTGCGCGATTTGAGATCGGCCTCCGAGGCGCGCCGCTTATCCGCGAGCCACTGTTCCGCGGTGCCGAATCGCGCCGTGTCGAAGAGCTTTTCGAGCAGCTTTTCCCGATCCTCGTTCTCGGCGCGCAGGAATCGCGCGAAATCACCCTGCGGTAGCAGCACCACCTGGAAGAACTGGTCGGCGCTCATACCGAGCAGGCGGATGATCTCATCACCGATATCCGGTATGCGGGAAAGGTTTTCGCCGCGGCCGTCGAGCCAGGTCAGGGTGGCTTTCGCCGGGTCGGTGCGCATGCCGGTGCCGCGCAGTTTGGGCCGCTCGTACTCCGGAATACGGGTGATGCGCAACCGCCGCCCGCCGAGGGTGGCCTCCAGCACGACCTGCGGCGGCGTCTGCACCGGCGCATGGTCGGAATGCAGTCGCTTGCTCTCCCCTCGCGCGCCGGGCACCCGTCCGTACAGCGCGAACGCGATCGCATCGAGCACCGTGGTCTTGCCTGCACCGGTCTGCCCGTGTAGCAGGAACAGCCCGTCGGCGCCGAGCGTGTCGAAATCGACGACCGTGGTCTCGGCGAACGGGCCGAACGCGGTCATCTCCAGCCGATGCAGCCTCATGCGTGCCGCTCCGATGTCCCCCGGCGACCGGCGATGAACCTATCCAATTCGCGCAGGGTCACGCGGCGGCCCGATCGGTCGCCGTGTCGTGGGCTGGCCTCATGCCGAAAGCTCCTGCGCCACGGCGGTTTCGGCGGCGACGGCGGCCCGCTCTGTCACCGACGCCGCGAGCGCCCGCTCCAGCCAAACCATCTCGCCCGCCGTCGGTTCGCCCCTGACGTCGGTGAGGAAGCTGTGCGCTACTTCGGTATCGCGGCGGCCGTGCACTCGCTCACGGTAGCGCAATTCCGGATTACCTTCCGGCCGTTGCCATTCCATGTGCACCGCATGTGGAAACCTGACGCGCAGTTTGCGCAGTGCGTCCACCGGACGGGCCCGGTCGGTCAGGGTGGCCGACACGTAATGGTCCTCGACCGCCGAATACTCCGGCGCGGAGAGCAATTCGTCGAGCGTGCCGGTGAGCCTGCTCAGCCCGCGCACGACCGGCAGGTCGCGCCGCTCGACCGAGCACAGCCCATGTGCGTCCAGTTCCACCAACCACACCGCCTTGCGATGGGAGTTCTCCGCGAACGAATACGGCAGCGGCGAACCGGAATACCGCACCGATTCGGACAGCGTCTGCGGCGAATGCAGATGACCGAGCGCCACGTAATCGATACCGTCGAAGGCCGACAGCGGCACGGTTTCCACACCGCCCACCGAGATGGATCGCTCCGATCCGGTGGCCTCGGCGCCGACGACGAATGCGTGCGCGAGCACGACGGTGCGCGGATTGCCGCGCGCGGCCGCGTCGGCCCGGACTCGGCCCATCGCGGCGTCCAGGATTTCGGCATGCGAACGTGCCTGCGGCACACCGAGTTCGGCTCTGGTGATCTCCGGCTCGAGGTAGGGGATGCCATAGAAGGCGACCTCGCCGTGCGTGTCGGCGAGCAGCACCGGCTCGGCGCAGGCCGCGACCGTGGTGCGCAGATACAACCCGCCCGCCGCCGCGAAGCTCGCGCCGGCGCCGAGCCGCGCGGGTGAATCATGGTTGCCGGAGGTGGCCACGATCCGGGCACCCGCCGCGCGAATGGCCTCGAATCCGCGATTGCACACCGCGATCGCGTCGGCGCTGGGAATGGATCTGTCGTACACGTCCCCGGGCAGCACGACGACGTCGACGGATGCCGCGGCGACCAGGTCCGCGATGGCGGCCAGCGAACTGGCCTGGTCGGCAAGCAGATCGACCCCGTGGAACGTGCGCCCGATGTGCCAGTCCGAGGTGTGCAGCAGCCGCATGCCGCGAAACGCTAGGCCACCGCACCGACACGTTTCAATTGCCCGGCCACCCGTGTTGCGGTTGCCGCATGTCCGCCCGGCGTGTTCGACGGAGGCCGAATCGTGTCCGGCGGCACAGAAGTGTCCGAACACCGTTGCACCCATTCGGACCTCGGAGTATGGCCGCATCAGCATCCCGGTCGGTCGAGTTTGCCCGACACGCTGCTGTCCGGTTGCTCGCCGCCCGAACTTGTCGGTGGGCTAGGGCACCATCTCTGCCATGACCGCACCGATGCTGTTCGCGCTGCTGATGGTGTTCGCCGCCGGGTTCGGCCTGGGCTGGCTCGGCCGTGCCGCGCGCACCGGCCACCGCGCCGATACCGCCGCGGCCCGAATGGCAGGCGCGGAGGCGAAATTGGCGGCCGTCCGGGAAAACGAGCACCTGCTCCGGCAGTCGTTGAGCGCCGCCAGCGAAGATTCGGCACGCAGGCATTCGCATGCCATCGGAACAATGGTCGAGCCGCTGCGCGAGGCGCTCGGCGCGCTGAACCAGCACATCCAGCAGATAGAACAGCATCGCCTCAGCGCGTATGCGGGTCTGCGCGAACAGGTCGCGGGTATGCAGCGCACCTCGCATCAGCTCGCGGGCCAGACCAGTCAATTGGTTGCCGCGCTGCGGGCGCCGCAGATTCGCGGGCGCTGGGGCGAGATCCAATTGGAACGGGTAGTCGAGTTGGCGGGCATGTCCAGGCACTGCGACTTCGACACCCAGGTCACCAGGTCCGCTCGCGGCGACGGCACGGCCGACCGCGCCGGCTCGGTCCGCCCCGACCTGGTCGTGCACCTCGCGGGCAAGCGGCAGATCGTCGTCGACGCGAAGGTGCCGTTCACCGCCTATCTGGAGGCATGCACCACCGACGATCCCGATGCCCGCGCCGAACTGCTCACCCGGCACGCCAAACAGCTGCGCGCGCATATCGATCAACTCGCCGACAAGGCCTACTGGGCGGCATTCGATCCGGCTCCGGAATTCGTGGTGCTGTTCGTCCCCGGCGATCCGTTCCTCGACGCCGCGCTGACCACCGACGCCGAATTACTCGAGTACGCATTCGGCCGGAACGTGATCCTCGCGACGCCGACCACCCTCATCGCGCTATTGCGCACCATCGCGTTCGGCTGGCGGCAGGAGGCGCTGTCCAGGGATATGGCAACCGTGCAGCAATTGGGTAGGGAACTCTATGCCCGGCTCGGTATGACCGGTCGGCACCTCGACCGACTCGGCGCGCAACTCGGCAAAACCGTCGAGGCTTTCAACTACACGGTGGCGTCGGTCGAGTCCCGGGTCATGGTGACCGCCCGGAAACTCCATGATCTGGAAATCGCCGAACAGGAGGTGCCAGCAATCCATCGAGTCGATTCGTGGCCGCGGGCGGTGGGGTTCGCAGACGCCGGCGATTAGCCGGGCATCCGCCGTGCCATAGCGCCGCCGGGCGCTACGACGGTTAGTGTTCATATTGTGGCTGCTTCCCAAAGTGCGCGATCCCGGGTGCCCGCGCCGCAACGCTCGATACTGCCGTCGGTTCCGGGTCTTCCGGTCGGTGCGGCGATCCTGATCGCGGTCGTATGCACGTTCGTGGGCTTCGTGATCGACGCTCGCGGCGGAGGTGACGACCTCACCTACTGGTTCGCGGGTTTCTATATCGTGGGCTGCGTCGCCGCGGTGCTCGTCGTGCGCTATCGAGGGCTGTTCACCACCATGGTGTTGCCGCCGCTGCTGCTCTTCATCGCCGTGCCGCTGGCCTATGAGCGGTTGGCCGGTCATACCTCGACCTCGCTGCGGGACATCCTGTTCAATCTGGCCATACCGCTGGTCCACCGCTTTCCGCTGATGGCGCTGGCCACCGCGATCGTGGTGGTGCTCGGCATCGTGCGCATCGTCATGAACCGGCGCGAGGGCGGCGACACAACCGCGAAGGCCACCAAGAAGCCCCGATCGCGCTCGACCGAGAGCCTGCGCCGGGCCGCGTCCAAGCGCGGCCGCGCCGACGACACCGATGACGAGACCGAAGCGCCGCGGCGGCGCAGGCGACCACAGCCGGAGATCGACGACCCGGACACCGTGCAGCATCTGCCGAGGGTGAACCGTCGCCCGCAGGCCGAGGTGGCCGACGGTCCGCCGCGCGTCGCGGGCCGCGGCTATCCGCGCGACGCCCGCACCCGCACCGGCCGTCCGGTGCCGCCCCCGAGGCCCGATCTCGACCAACCGCGCAGCACCGTCACCCGGGCGCGCGGCGATATTCCGCCGCACCCCCAGCCCAACGTCCGCTACCGGGACCGCGACGCCGCGCCGCGGCAGCCGAATCCGAATCGTGCCGAGCTGCGGCCGAATCGGCGCGAACGCCGCGATCCGAACGACTACGACTACTGACTACGGTTCGGCGCGATAGCGCAGACCCGCGATGGTCGTGTCGCAGGATCGCGTACCCGTCAGCGCCACCTCGACATGCGATCAGCCGACCACGACCGTCGAATCGCTCGGCGATCCAGGCCCGTCCGCGAAAGGCGCGGTGTCGGTAGCGAAACCGCCCGAGCCGACTGACGCGGCCCGGGCGGTTTATCGAAAAGCCTTGTGCGGCTGCCGAACTCAGCGACGAGCCGTGCGCAGCTCGCGCGGCAGCGCGAAGACGAGCGTCTCGTTCGCGGTGGTCACCGGCTGGACGTCGGCGAAACCGTGTTCGGCCAACAACTCCAGCACACCCTGCACCAGGATCTCCGGCACCGAGGCGCCCGAGGTGATGCCGATGGTGCGCACGCCGGCCAACCACGCCGGATCCACCTCACGGGCGTAATCGACCAGATGCGCCGCCTTGGCGCCCGCATTCAACGCGACCTCGACCAGCCGCACCGAATTCGACGAGTTGCGCGAACCGACCACGATCACCAGATCGCATTCCGGCGCCATCGCCTTCACCGCCACCTGACGGTTCTGCGTGGCATAGCAGATGTCGTCGCTCGGCGGATCCTGCAGTTTCGGGAAACGCTCGCGCAGCCGCTGCACCGTCTCCATGGTCTCGTCCACCGACAGCGTGGTCTGCGAGAGCCAGATCACCTTCGATTCGTCGCGCACGGTCACCTTGTCCACCGCGCCGGGGCCGTCGACCAGCTGCACATGCTGCGGCGCCTCACCCGCGGTGCCCTCGACCTCCTCGTGCCCCTCGTGCCCGATGAGCAGGATGTCGTAGTCGTCGCGCGCGAACCGCTTCGCCTCCTGGTGCACCTTGGTGACCAGCGGGCAGGTGGCGTCGATGGTGTGCAGACCGCGGTCGGCGGCGGTTTCGTGCACGGTCGGCGCGACACCGTGCGCGGAGAACACGACGACCTGCCCCTCCGGCACCTCGTCGGTCTCGTTGACGAAGATGACGCCGCGTTCGCGCAGCGTCTCCACCACGTGCCGGTTGTGCACGATCTCCTTGCGAACGTAGATGGGCGCACCATGCTTCTCCAGCGCCTTCTCCACGGTCTCGACCGCGCGATCGACACCGGCGCAGTAGCCGCGCGGCTCGGCGAGCAGCACCCGCTTGCCGCCGTCGGCGCCGGTGGATCCGGAACCGGCCGAGCCCGCGATTCCGAGGTTCAGGGAAATGGCCGAAGACATGGGCCAAGCTTACGTGGGCGAGGCGAATGGTATTCGCGCGAGGATCAGCCAAGATACTGGCCCGCCCGTCGCCCGGCCACCACCCCTCACCGAATCGCTGCCGCGATGCTGCATAAACGCAGTTCGCCTTTGCAGAACACACCATTTCCGGCAGGCTTAGGACCATGTTCCGACCACCGTTCCTGGCCAGGGTCGCCGCAGGCGCCGCTGTCTACGCACTCGAAGAAACCCGCCGGTTACCAACGGCGGCAGTGAATTTCCCGATTACCGCGATCAGCCAGCTGCTGCAGACCACCATGCACGTGCAGCAGTTCGTGACCAGCCTCGCCCTGAAGGGCGACGCGGTCTTCGAGCGGTTGACCAACACACCGGTGGCCCAGCCGGAATGGGCCACCTTCGATGAGGATCTCGAACCCGAACCGACCCCGCGCGCCGAGGCCACCGCCGCCCGGGTCAGCAGCTTCGACCGCTACACCGCCGACGAGCCCGCGGCGACCAACGGCCACACGCCCCCGGCCGCGACCACCCCGGAGCCTGAAACCGAAAGCGCGGCAACGGAAGTCGCCGAACCCGAGGTCGCCACCCGATACGACTATCTGAATATGACGCTGGCCCAGTTGCGCGCCCGCCTGCGCATGCTGACCGTCGAGGAATTGACCGCCCTGCTGGAGTACGAGCAGCAGACCCGCGCGCGAGCGCCGTTCGTGACCATGCTGACGAACCGGATTGCTACTGTGCGGGCTCAATGAACGGAGCATCGCGCGGCGATTCGGTGGGCGGCCGGGAGACGGGTGGGCACGAGCCCAGGCCGCCTTCGTCGTCGACGGTTGGCCGGGAGTCATCCGGCCAACCCGACCGAGCCAACTCCGCCGAACAGCCGTGGCCCGTCCGCTCGGTCGCCATCAAGGTCATGCAGTGGATCGACCGGCTCGGCAGCATCTGGGTGGAGGGCCAGATCACCCAGATCAATATCCGTCCCGGCGCGCGCACCGCATTCCTGGTGCTGCGCGATCCGTCGGCCGACATGTCGCTGTCGGTGACCTGCGATCCCGATCTGATTCGCGCGTCCGCCGTTCCGCTGCAGGAGGGCAGCCGGGTGGTGGTGTACGGCAAACTCTCCTATTTCACCGGTCGCGGCACGATCTCGTTGCGCGTCACCGAGATTCGCCCGGTCGGCGTCGGTGAACTGCTGGCCCGCATCGAGCGGCTCAAGGCGCTGCTGGCCGCCGAGGGACTCTTCGATCCCCGGCTGAAGCGGCCGATCCCCTTCTTACCCCGAACCGTCGGGTTGATCACCGGGCGCGCGTCCGCCGCTGAGCGCGATGTCCTCACCGTGGCCAGAAACCGTTGGCCCGCAGTGCGTTTCGAGATCCGAAATGTCGCGGTGCAGGGTCCGTCCGCGGTTGCGCAGATCCTCTCGGCACTGGCCGAACTCGACCGCGATCCGGCGGTGGAGGTGATCGTGCTGGCCCGCGGCGGCGGCAGCGTCGAGGATCTGCTGCCGTTCTCCGATGAGGCCCTGTGCCGCGCGATCGTCGCCGCGACCACCCCGATCGTCAGCGCGATCGGCCACGAACCCGATACCCCGGTCTGCGATCTGGTCGCCGACGTGCGCGCGGCCACCCCCACCGACGCCGCCAAACGGATCGTGCCCGACGCGGCCGCCGAATCCGCCGCCATCCGTGAGCTGCGCGGCCGGGCCGCCGCCGCCCTGCGCGGCTGGGTCGACCGGGAGACGCGCGCGCTCGCCCAACTGCGCTCGCGGCCGGTGCTCGCCGCCCCGCTGCGCGAAATCGACCGGCGCGCAGAGGAAGTCGAGCGGCTGCGAACCGCGGCGCGACGCTGCGCCGAACACCTCATCCGCACCGAGACCACCGCCACCCGGCATCTGCGCGAGCAGCTGACCGCGGTGGGCCCCGCCGCGACACTGTCCCGCGGCTACGCTGTGGTCCAGCGCGTCAACGGGACCGAGCGGCATGTGGTGCGCTCGATCGATGACGCACCGGCGGGCAGTCAGTTGCGCATCCGGGTGGCCGACGGCGCGGTGACCGCCGCGGCGCTCGGCACCCATGCACTTGCCCCGAAACCCGACAAAGGGAGGAATTGACCTTGGCCGACCCCGGCACCCCGGACGACGAGCTGGCCGAAATCGCCGGCTTCGGCTACGAGCGCGCCCGCGACGAACTGGTCAACGTCGTGAAAATGCTCGAGCAGGGCGGCCTCGACCTCGACGAATCCCTCGCCCTCTGGGAGCGCGGTGAGGCACTGGCCAACCGCTGCGAACAACATCTCGCGGGCGCCCGCAAACGCGTCGAGGACGCGCTGTCCCGCGCCGACGCCGCGGACCCCGAATGACCATCCGCCGCGCCGTCCCCGATATCCACACCGCGGACCTCGCGGCCAGCCGCGCCTTCTACCGCCTGCTCGGCTTCGAGGAGGTGATGGACCTCGGCTGGGTCGTCACCATGGCCTCCCCCACCAACCCCACCGCCCAAGTCATCCTGGTAGACGCGAAAACCGAAGCCCCCCAACCAGATATGAGCGTCGAGGTCGACGACGTAGACGCCATCCACGCCGCCGCCCTGGCCGCCGGCTCCGAAATCGTCTACCCGTTACGCGACGAACCCTGGGGCGTCCGCCGGTTTTTCGTCCGCGATCCGAGCGGCAAAATCGTCAATGTGGTGAGCCATCGCCGCGACCCACAAGGCCGCGCAGACCTAGCCGACATACGTCACCGTCTGAGCACAGAACCTGTCGATACCGAAAACCGCGTAAGCGCCGCATTGCAAGCACTACGTGAAGACGAGCGGTACTGAAACTGGATACGGGCACACCCGTGTAACTGGAATCCTCCGTGCCGCACGATATTTGGACGCGATATTCAGATGCGCCGATCTCACGGAGATCTCTAGCATTCGGGCAGTGCCAACCAACAACCACGAAGTACCGCTGGAGCTGTTTCGTGACCGACCGGACCTGGCCCCGAAGATCGCACGGGATGTATTGAACCTGCCGGTACCAGACAAACTGTGCTGGCGTCTAGGGCCAGAGACCGTGACCATGCTGGGCCCAATCGAATTGCGCCTGGACGTGTCACTGGTAGGGGACAACGAGAAAAAACCGGAGTACGCGATTATCCAGGAGGTGCAAAACAGCTGTGCCGAAGATGATTTGAAGAGAATCCGAGGAAGCTGGCCGGAATATGTGACGAGTCTGCGCAAGCGCTTGGGGTGCCAGGTGGTCCTGCTGGCGTACTGCCCTGACGAACGAACGGCGGCAGCGATCGGACAACCGGTGGAGACCGGACATCCTGGTTTCGTGTTCGCGCCAGTGACGTACTGGCCAGGCAAACTGCCAGCTGTTACCGATCCGGTCGCAGCGGTGCAGTGGCCGGAGTTGGTGCTTCTGTCAGTTCCTGGACATGTTCGCAACGCCGAGCGGAGGCGGGTGCTGGAAATGGTGCCACAAGCTGTCGCGGGCTTCGGCCAGGAACGTGGATTGTTCTACTATGACTATGTCTGTGCGCGACTGCCGGAGGCGGCACGCCTGGAACTGGAGAAGATCATGTCGATTTCGGCCGAAACCTACAGGTGGGAAAGTGATTTCGCCCTGCGCCACCAGGCGATCGGGCATGACAAAGGCCTTGCTGAAGGTAGGGCCGAAGGCCATTTCGTAGGCCGAATCAAAGGCCGGGCCGAAGGGCGACTCGAGGGCAGGGCTGAGGGTAGGACCGAAGGCAAGGCCGAAGGCGAGGCAACCTCGATCCTGACCGTCTTGGAAGCGCGCGGCATCGAGGTCGACACCACCACCCGCGAGCGAGTGCTCACCTGCTCGGACCTTGAGCAACTGTCGCGCTGGCTGATCCGCGCGGTCCAAGCAACCACTGCCACAGAGATTTTCGACGAAGACTAAAATTGATAACCGTAGGCCCCGGAACGATCACTGACTTCGGTCAAATCGCCGGGGCTACGTTTTTGTTCAGGGCTGGACGATGGGGGCGGAGCCGACGGCTTGGGCCAATGTGCGGAAGGCGGCGTCGTTACCGGCGCCCTTGACCATTACCCGGGCGGTGCCGAAATCGGTGATCCACGCGGTTTCCTCACCTTTTTCGGCGTAGACGGTCCATTTCTGGTCGGCGATTTGAATGGAGCCGGTGCCGGGGCGGCCGTTCAACAAGAAGCGGGCCAGGGCTTGTTCGGTGCCGTTCGTCTGGGTCAACTGCATGTAGTTGCCCTGGGGTGTGATGAAGCCGACGGTGCTGAGAGGCCCGCCGCCGGGGCCGGTGATGGTGTCGCGGTGGCCGGAGTTGGGGGTCCAGTCGGCGGGTAACTGGGGATTCCGGACGGGGAAGTGGAGGGTGCGGGCGTCGTCGCCGAGCGCGGCGGTCACGTCGAAGTGCGGGATCTGGCCCTGTGTCGGGCCGTTGGCGGCGAAGCTGCACTGGCTGGCCAGCCCGGCGAAAACCACCGCGATCAGCACCAACGGTATGAGCGACCAGAACAGGTCCTTGTAGTCGTTGAGGATGCGCGGCTTCTGATACGACACCAGGCAAGTATCCACTCAGTGCTGTCGATCACCTGACCAGGGGTGCGGGGAATGCACCAACTGAATGAGACAATCGACCGGTAATTACGACGCACAGGAGGCACCCCGCAATGACGGCATCTTCCCCGACACCGAGCCGCCGCGAGGCGCCGGACCGCAACCTAGCGCTCGAGTTGGTACGCGTCACCGAGGCCGGTGCGATGGCAGCGGGCCGCTGGGTGGGCCGCGGCGATAAGGAGGGCGGCGACGGCGCGGCCGTCGACGCCATGCGCCAGCTGGTCAGCTCGGTTTCCATGCGCGGCATCGTGGTGATCGGCGAGGGCGAGAAGGACGAAGCCCCCATGCTCTACAACGGTGAGCTGGTGGGCGACGGCACCGGTCCCGAGGTGGATTTCGCGGTCGACCCGATCGACGGCACCACCCTGATGTCCAAGGGTTCGCCGGGCGCGATCGCGGTGCTCGCGGTCGCCGAGCGCGGCGCGATGTTCGATCCGTCCGCGGTGTTCTATATGGAGAAGATCGCGGTGGGTCCGGACGCCGCCGATGTGATCGATCTCTCCGCCCCGATCTCGGAGAACATCCGCCGGGTCGCCAAGACGAAGAATTCCTCGGTCTCCGACCTGACCGTCTGCATCCTGGACCGGCCCCGGCACGCCGAACTGATCCAGCAGGTGCGCGACGCGGGCGCCCGCATCCGGCTGATCTCCGACGGTGACGTCGCGGGCGCGATCGCCGCGGCCCGCCCGGATTCCGGCACCGACATGCTGGTCGGCATCGGCGGCACCCCGGAGGGCATCATCGCCGCGGCGGCCATGCGCTGTATGGGCGGTGCGATGCTGGGCAAGCTGGCCCCGAAGGATGACGAGGAGCGGCAGAAGGCCATCGACGCCGGCCACGACCTGGACCGCATCCTGTCCACCGAGGACCTGGTGTCCGGTGACAACGTCTTCTTCTGCGCGACCGGCATCACCGACGGCGACCTCCTGCGCGGCGTGCGCTACTTCGGCGGTGGCGCGTCCACTCATTCGATCGTCATGCGCTCGAAGTCGGGCACCGTCCGCATGATCGATGCCTACCACCGGCTGACCAAGCTGCGCGAGTACTCGTCGGTCGATTTCATCGGCGACGAGCACGCGGTGCCCCCGCTGCCGTAACCCGCAATGGCGGTGAGCCGCACGGGCAATCGGGCCCGTGCGGCTTTTCTTATTCCGGGCGCCGGGTGTGCGAATGACCTCAGACGTGGCTCCCCCACGTCGTCGCGCACGGGCATAGGGTCGAAGTATGACCGAGGAGACGCAGTACCGCATCGAACACGACACCATGGGCGAGGTTCGGGTTCCGGTGGACGCGCTGTGGCGGGCACAGACCCAGCGGGCCGTGGAGAACTTCCCGATCAGCGGGCGCGGCCTGGAGCGGGCCCAAATCCGTGCGCTCGGCCTGCTGAAGGCCGCCTGCGCCAAGGTGAACAAGGACCTGGGCCTGCTCGACGCGGTGAAGGCCGATGCCATCATCGCCGCGGCCACCGAGATCGCCGACGGCAAACACGACGACCAGTTCCCGATCGATGTCTTCCAGACCGGCTCCGGCACCAGCTCGAATATGAACGCCAACGAGGTGATCGCCTCGATCGCCAAGGCGAACGGCGTGGTGGTGCACCCGAACGACGACGTGAACATGTCGCAGTCCTCCAACGACACCTTCCCCACCGCGACGCATCTGGCCGCGACCGAAGCGGCGGTGAAGGATCTGGTTCCCGCGCTGGACCATCTGCGACTCGCGCTGCTGGACAAGTCGACCGAGTGGCGCACCGTGGTGAAATCGGGCCGCACCCATCTGATGGACGCGGTGCCGGTGACGCTCGGGCAGGAGTTCGGCGGCTACACCCGCCAGGTGGCCGCCGGTATCGAGCGGATTCTGGCGACGCTGCCGCGGCTGGGTGAGCTGCCGATCGGCGGCACCGCGGTGGGCACCGGCCTGAACGCGCCCGCCGGTTTCGGCGCGAAAGTCGTTGCGGAACTCGTGAAATCGACCGGCATCGACGCGCTGTCCGAGGCGAAGGACCACTTCGAGGCGCAGGCCGCGCGCGACGGTCTGGTCGAGGCGTCCGGCGCGCTGCGCACGATCGCGGTGAGCCTGACCAAGATTGCCAACGATATTCGCTGGATGGGTTCCGGCCCGCTCACCGGCCTCGCCGAACTCCAGCTGCCGGATCTGCAGCCGGGCAGTTCGATCATGCCGGGCAAGGTGAATCCCGTTCTGCCGGAGGCGGTTACCCAGGTGGCCGCCCAGGTGATCGGCAACGACGCCGCGGTCGCGTTCTCCGGCGCGAACGGCGCGTTCGAGTTGAATGTCTACATTCCGGTGATGGCCCGCAATATTCTGGAGTCGATTCGCCTGCTGGCCAATGTTTCTCGACTCTTCGCCGATAAGTGCGTGCGCGGGCTGGTGGCGAATGTGGAGCATTTGCGGACGCTCGCGGAATCGTCGCCGTCGATTGTCACGCCGTTGAATTCGGCGATCGGATACGAGGAGGCGGCGGCGGTCGCGAAAGAGGCGTTGAAGGAAAAGAAGACGATTCGTCAGACGGTTATCGATCGTGGGTTGATCGATGAGAAGTTGACGGTGGAGGAGCTGGATCGGCGGTTGGATGTGCTGTCGATGGCGAAGGTCGACGACGGGAAGTAAAGCGGTTCAATAAAACACCGAACGCCACCTTGGATAACTCTTGGTTATCCTTGGTGGCGTTCGAGTGCCAAACTTGCCCAGGCGATCTGGGCCTCATTCATGTAGCGCGAGCACTGTAGTTCTCGACCACGCTGCTCGCAGCACTCGGTGTCGATTACTCGATCACAGAATGCCGAGGAGGGCGGTCACCGCGGACGCGCCGACACCGATGGCCGCAGCCACAGCGGCGAGAACTGCCAAAAACAACATGGTTCTTTCCTTTCTTGCTTCCGCAGAAAGCGCGGATACCAGCTAATCGCGAGCTACACATGACCCGTTTCACACAACCACGCGAAAACAAGAAAAGGTAAGAACTTCCCAGCAAATTCCCGCTACGACCGAGAAAAAGGGAAAACCGGCGCGCAAACCCGCGCACCGGTCCCGATTCACCCGCGCAGATGCGCCAACTCGGCCCGCGCCTTCTCACCCTCTTCACCGAAATCGGTGCGGTCGAAAACACCCCACCGTTCCAGCAGCGGCTTGAACACCAGCTCATCCTCGCGGGCGCGATCGTAGATGCCCGCCTCGGCAAGCACCTCATCACTGCCGCGCCCGTCGGCCAACTGGACCGTCGGCACCTGGAAGTCGGCGATCTGGTCCGCGATGGCCCGCATCGCCTGATCGGGCGCCGTGTCGAGCCCGGCCGCGACCAGGTTCGCGAAGAACTCCTTCTGCAGTTCGTCATCGGCGGCGATGCGCTCGGACAGCGCGGTGACGATCGGGTTCTCGCCGAGCGCCGCGGTGTTGCGATGCCGGATCGCGGCGGCCTGCTCCTCGAATGTCAGCGTGGCGAGCAGGTCGAGCAGGTGCATGGCGGGGCGGCGGAAGCCCGTCGTCATATGCGCCATCCGCAACCGCTCCAGTTCCACCGGGTCCACCGACCGGGTGACCATGAGGTAGTTGCGGATCATGATCTCGTGCCGGTTCTCCTCGGCCGTCCAGCGGCCGACCCACCGCCACCACGAACCGGTGCGCAGATACTTGCCGATTTCACGGTGGTAGGAGGGCAGGTTGTCCGCGATGAGCACGCTCACCGTGAGCGCCAGCTTCGCCACCTCGCCGAGCTCGGATTGGGTTGGGTCCCAATCGGTTCCGCCGAGGAAGGCGAAGTTGCTTCCGTCGTCCCACGGAACGTACTCGTGCGGCTGCCAGCCGTCGGCGATCGCGACGTGCCTGCGCAGATTCTGTTCCACCTCGTCCGCGAGCGTTTCGAGCAGCTCGCGGTCGGTCAAGAGATTTTGCACTCACACAACCTAGCTGCTTGGCCCGCAATGCGGGGTATGCGAATGGGAAGTTCGGCCTGGCCGATCCGAGACGGCGTCCGAGATCCGTTGTGCGCCAATCTCGGACGCCGTTCGTCTCATGCCTTCGGGGTGACCGTGGTGTTACCGTCGACCCAGGTGATGGTACCCCCGGTGAAATCGGTCTCCTTACCGCCGGGGATGTCCTTCTCGTCGCTGGTCGGGTAGCCGAGCTTGCCGCCGGGGCCGCCGTTGTCCTCCCACGCCTTGCGGATCTCGCCCCAGACGACGTGCGCGCCGGTGTCCTTGCTCCAGACGATGGCGCCGCCGGTGAAGTCCTGCCACATGCCGTCGTTCGGCCCGGTTTCGGCCGCCTTGGTCGGCATGCCGAGCGGTCCGGTCGGCCCGCCCGACTGGCCGTACTTCTCGAAGATATGGCCGGAGACCGCGATTTCCCCGCCCTGGGTCGCGATCTTGGTTTCCTCGGCGGCGCCGGACATCGCGCCGTCGCCGTGGTTCATCGGCGCGGTCGTGGTCATCGACGCGGAGGAGGAGTTCTTGTCCTTGTTGTCGTCTTTGCAGCCCGTGAGCACGAGCAGCGATGCCGCGGCGACCGCCGCGATGAATCCAGCCGATCGAAGAGCGTGGTGCATTTCCATCCTCTCGAAAGTGGCTACGCGCAGCCACCGCCGGACGCGGTGGCGCCGCGCGTAGCCTAGGCCGTCGTTCCGCAACGACCCGGCGAATCGAAGTGCGACTCGCCGGGCCGTGCTGAACAGGTATCGCGGCGGATAGTACCCGGCGCTCTGTGAGAGGAAACACACCCTGGGTATTAGCTGAACTCAGGGTCGCAGCGATCAGGCGTTGGGGCCGTACTCCTCGAGCATCTCGGTGACCAGTGCCGCGATCGGGGACCGCTCACTGCGGGTGAGCGTGATGTGCGCGAAAAGCGGGTGCCCCTTGAGCTTTTCGATCACCGCCGCGATCCCGTCGTGCCTGCCGACGCGCAGATTGTCGCGCTGGGCGACATCGTGGGTGAGCACGACGCGCGAACCGCTGCCCAACCGGCTGAGCACGGTGAGCAGCACATTGCGCTCCAGCGACTGCGCCTCGTCGACGATGACGAACGAATCGTGCAGCGACCGGCCGCGAATGTGGGTGAGCGGCAACACCTCCAGCATGTCGCGGCTGAGCACCTCCTCCATCACCTCACGGCTGGCCAGCCCGTCGAGCGTGTCGAAAACCGCCTGCGCCCAAGGCCCCATCTTCTCGCTCTCGGTGCCGGGCAGATAGCCGAGTTCCTGGCCGCCCACCGCGTACAGCGGCCGGAACACCACCACCTTGCGGTGGCTGCGGCGCTCCAGCACCGCCTCCAGGCCCGCGGTCAGCGCCAGCGCCGACTTGCCGGTGCCCGCCCGGCCGCCGAGCGAGATGATGCCGACGCTCTCGTCCAGCAGCAGATCCAGTGCGATCCGCTGCTCGGCCGACCGTCCGTGCAAGCCGAACGCCTCGCGCTCGCCGCGCACCAGCTGCACCCGCTTGTCGGGGGTGACCCGGCCGAGCGCGCTGGAGCCGCCGCCGAGCAGCCGAAGTCCGGTGTGGCACGGCAGTTCTCGGGCGGCGTCCAAATCGATCACGCTCTCGGCGTACAGCTGATCGATCTGCGCGGTGCTCACATCGAGCTCCACCATGCCGGACCAGCCCGAGGTGATCACGTCCTGCGCGTGGTACTCATCGGCGTGCAAACCCACCGCGCTCGCCTTGACGCGCAGCGGAATGTCCTTGGACACCAGCACCACCTCGCGGCCCTCGGCCGCGAGATTCAGTGCACAGGCCAGGATCCTGGAGTCATTGGTATCGGTGCGGAACCCGACCGGGAGGACCGCGGGGTCGGTGTGATTGAGTTCCACCTGCAACGTTCCGCCCTCGGTGCCGATCGGCACCTCCTTGTCCAGCCTGCCGAACTGCAGGCGTAGATCGTCCAGCATCCGCAGCGCCTCCCTGGCGAACCAGCCGAGTTCGTGATGATGCCGTTTACCTTCGAGTTCGCTGATCACCACCAGCGGTAGCACCACGTGATGTTCGCCGAACCGGGTCACCGCCCACGGGTCGGAGAGCAGTACGGAGGTGTCGATGACGAAGGTCTTCAGAGAATCGAGCGAGGGGCGGGCCCCCTTGTTGTCCGACGGGACAGCGGCGTTGCCTTTCTTCGCGGAGCTGGACTTCGCCGAGGGAGCGGAAACGGAGCGTGCAGCAGTCACGGTGGGCTCCTTATTTGTTCGCACGGCACCCGCGCGAACCATCTCGCTGGACCGGTCCGTCCTGAATGGCGTCTATCGAACGCCACGAGGGCCGGGTGCCGGCCCCCTCGAACTGAATAGCTCAGTCACGGTCAGGACCTCCCGTACGAGCCACACCGACGCGGCCCGCACACCCGACGCTACCGCCGAACCGGCGATCGCGCTCACGCCAGGGAAGGCGTGTCCGTGAATTTGTCGTTAAACCCGGGGTCATGGGAGCGGACCGGGGCAACCGATAGAGTCGCCGGTATGGCCGTCAACGAGGAACTCGACAACCTGTCGTCGAAGGAGTTGCACGATCGCGCGGTGCGGCTGGCCGCACGCCGCGGCGACGTGAAGTACCTGTGGCAGTTGCTCACCCGGATACCGGCGGCGGAGGCCGCCGCGGGCAACCTGGGCGAGAGCGAGGCGGATATCAAGTACGTGCTGCCGCTGCTCGACGACTACATCCACGCCGGTGACGGCGCGGTGGCCGAGCAGCTGCGCCCGTTCTACCTCGACTACCTGCTGCAGCACTCGGAATAGTGTTGCGCCGCTAGGGATTTCCGTTGGAAATCCGGATCGCCGCGGCCGGGCAGGACTCCTCCGCCTCGCGCGCCGCGGCGTGGTGGGCTTCCCCCGGCGACGGGTCGAGCAGCCGCACCGTGCCGTCCACTTCATCCTGATCGAAAACCGTTGGCGCGGTGAGCGCGCACATGCCCGAGCCGACGCACAGCGTCCGATCCACCGTGATTTTCATCTCGTACCTCCTACTACCACGTCACTGGCAGACGATAAACACCGTAGACGTCCATGTCATCGCGCAACGGCACTTCTTCTGGCGCGACCGCGAGCCGCAGGCCGGGAAACCGAGTCAGCAAGGCGGGTAAGGCGACTCGCATCTCGACGCGGGCGAGTTGCTGGCCGAGGCACTGATGGGCGCCGTGCCCGAAACCGATATGCCCGACCGCGTTCCGGCGAATGTCCAGCATGTCCGGATCGTCGAATTTGTTCGGGTCGCGATTGGCCGCCTGGATGGACAGCGCGACCGTCTGGCCCGCCGCGATCCGCCGACCGCTGATCTCCACATCGGCCAGCGCCGTCCGAGATCCGGTGTGCGCGATGGTCAGATACCGCATCAGCTCCTCGATCGCGGGGTCGGCCAGATCCGGATCGGCGCGCAAGGCGGCGAGTTGATCCGGATAGGTCAGCAGGGCGAAGGTGCCGAGCGCCAGCATATTCGCCGTGGTGTCCAGTCCGGCGCCGAGCAGCAGCGTGCCGACGCCCGCCAGTTCGTCGTCGGTGAGATCGGACGAGGTGAGATCGCTGAGTAGATCGTCGGCCGGCGCCGCGCGCTTGGCCAACACCAGTTCTCGGATATAGGCCTGGCCCTGTGCGAACCCCGCCATCCGGTCCTCGGCGGAAACGTCGAGGCTGTTCGCCGACTCGACAAGCTTGCGGAAGGTGCCGCGTTCGGCGCCGGGCACGCCGAGCATTTCGCAGATGACAAGCGCCGGAATGGGATTCGCGAACGCCTCGACCAAATCTACCGGGCCGCCCGCGCGTTCCATCGCATCCAGGTGGGTGGTGGTGAGTTCGCCGAGATAGTCGGTCAATTGCCGCATCCGGCGCACGGTGAACTTGCCCGCCAACAGCTTCCGGAATCGGGTGTGCTGCGGCGCGTCGATGCCGAGCAGGTCGCCGGGTAATGCGGGCGGCATCGTTCCGGCGTCGGCCAGCGGGTAGTGCCCGATCTCGTAACGCACACTGAAGTGCGGATGGGCAAGTACCGCACGCACTTCCGCATGACCGGTGGCCAGCCAGCCGCGGTGACCGTCGGGAAAGATCATGGGGGTCAACGGATCTCGCGCGCGGATGGCGGCAAGTTCGGCGGGCGGGTCGAATGGTCTGCCCGCCGGACGCGCGGTGGGCAGTGCCTCGAGGACAGGTTCACTGTCCGGTATCGAGTGGGTCATGGCCGGTCCTTCTCTGATGTTCGGGATATCCAAAACGCTACGTTGCATTCAACGTGCGAACAACGCTATTTGGCTTAGATAAATGCAGTAATAGCAGGTAGATTCGAAATCTATGTTGCAATGACGATGTCGCAGAACGCACCAACGCCACCGATGCTGTTGCAATGAGAAGCCGGTGAACGCATACTTCCCAGCAGCACCGAAGTCAGGAGAAGGACCGATGCCCGGTGGCAGGCTGACCCAGGAGGACCGCAGACATATCGCGGGCTGTCTGGCCCGCGGTCTCGGCTACGCGGAGATCGCCAGACAGCTGGCGCGTCCCACATCGACCGTCAGCCGGGAGGTGACGCGCAATGGCGGGCCGAGCCGCTATCGGCCGGATATCGCGCACCGGGCGACCGAGCGCCGCGCCCGCAGACGCAAACCCGCCATCCCGTCACCTGGACCGAAAGATGCCGCGGCACAGGAATTTCTGGAGCACTTCGGGAAGCTCTTCCAGCAGGGCGGGATGCCGCGCATGTCCGCGAATGTCCTTGCCTGCCTATACGATTCAGACTCCGGCAGCGCGGTCGCCGCGGAACTGGCGGCGCGACTGCGGGTGAGCCCGGCGACCATCTCCTCGGCCGTCGGCTATCTGGAGGAGCAGGAACTCATCCGGCGCGAGCGCGATGGGCAGCGCCGCCGCGACCGCTACATCATCGAGGAGGACGCGTGGATCCGGGCGACGCTGCTCGGTGCGCGTCAGGCCACGGCGCTCGGGGAATCCGCCGGGCGGGCCGCCGAATTCCTCGGCCCCGACTCCCCCGCCGCCGCCCGGCTCAGCGAGGCGGGCGAATTCCTGGATTTCGTCGGCAAAACCATGCTGGCGGCGGCGGACGACTGGCGAAAGACGCACGCGCGGAGGCCGATTCGGGCGACCGACTAGCGACGCAATGCCGCCCGGTACGCCCCGGCGAGCGTACCGCGCAGGAAGTTCGCCCAACTGAAGTGGTCGTGCCACAAGACGATTCGGCCGTCCCGGAGTTCGAAGGTGCCCTGCACCCAGAACGCGATGCGCACCGGACCGAAGCGCAGCACATCCGTGCGGTCGCTCAGCACCACGTTGCCCGCCGCGGCGATGTGGTGCATTTCGGCGGAGAAGCCGAGCCAATCCCGGTTCAGTCCGCGGATCAGCGCGGCGACCCGGTCGCGGCCGCGCACATCCGGCAGCGAGGTGTTCTTCCAGACGATCTCCGGGTCGAGCAGCCGCACCGCCTCGGCGACCGCGCCGAGTTCCATCGCCGCGAAAAACTCGCGCACCGTGGTGATCGCATCCTGTTGGAGTTCCGGTTCCTCGGTCATGATCCGAGGGTAGTCAGCGCCGGGTCGCGATGAGTACGCCCAGGCCGTCGAGGATGCGCTCGATGCCGAAGTTCAGCGCGTTGTTCCGGTCCGGATCGACATCGGGTGCAGCGCCGGCCTGCTCATCGGCGAATGCGGCGGCGACGGCCGGAAATCGATCACCGGCCGCGGTCATCATCTGGGCCAATTGCGCCGCGACATCCTGCTCGGCCTGCTGGTGGCTCGCCGACCCGAGTTGTTCGGCGAGGCTGCGGACGTGCCCGTTGAGCAGGACGACGGTGTCGAGTCGCTCCGATCCGCGCAGGCCGGTGCCGTCGAGTGCGGTGAGCGCGGCCTCCAACCAGCCCATTTCGTTCGGGCCGATGGGGCGCACACCGGCGGTGAGCCGGATCGTCCACGGGTGCGCGAGGTAGCGCTCGAACATCGTTTCCGCCCAGACGCGCAGGCCGGCGCGCCACGGTTCCTCGGCCGAAACCCGTTGTGCCGCGGTCATATCCGGCGGCGCACCCATTCCGGTGTCGAACATCAGCGCGATCAGCTGCTCTTTGCCTGGAACGTAACGGTACAGCGACATCTTGGTGAAGCCGAGCCGTTCGGCCAGGCGCTGCATGGACAGGTTGGCCAGACCTTCGGCGTCGGCGATGGCGATGGCCTCGGCGACGATCCCGTCCAGGGTCAGGGCGGGTTTGGGTCCGCGCTTCGGCCGCTGCTGGATGCCCCAGAGCAGTTCGGCGGTGGTGGGTGACGGCATATCGAGATCCTTTCAAATCCGAGTTGACAGGAAACTGTGTCCCTCATACTCTAATTCGTGTCCGACGGAAACAGATTACGACGGACGCAGAACTTGAAGGAGCTCAGCATGCGCAACCAGACCGTCCTCATCTCCGGCGCCAGCATCGCCGGGCCCGCGCTGGCCTATTGGTTGCAGCGGTACGGGTTCGCCGTCACCGTCGTCGAGCGGGCGCCCGAACTGCGGCGCGGCGGTCAGGCCGTGGACTTCACCGGCGAGACCCACCACGATGTCCTACGGCGGATGGGCATTCTGGACGACATCTACGCCCACCGGACCGGCACGACAGACGTTGTGTACGTCGACGAGAGCGGTAAGCAACTCGCCGTGATGTCCGGTGAATTCACCGGCGGTGATGTGGAGATCCTGCGCGGGGATCTGTCCAGGATCATGTACGAAAAGACCTACGAGTCCTGCGAATACATCTTCGGCGACTCGATCAGCGCGCTCACCGAGACCGACGACGGCGTGTGGGTGGAGTTCGAGAACGGTGCGCCGCGGCAGTTCGATCTGGTGTTCGGCGCGGATGGAATCCATTCGCGGGTACGGCGTTTGACGTTCGGACCGGAAAAGGACTACGTCAAGCACCTGGGCCACTACTACTGCATCGCGGGCTCGAGCCCGTGGCTCTCGCGCCCGGCGGGTGAGCGCAGCAGGGCGACTTCGTACGGCTACAACGTTCCGGGGCGCGTCGCCATCAGCGGCGGCTCGAAGGCGCATCAGTTCTACGTCTTCGCCGCACCCGAACTCGATTACCCCCGTGGCGATGTCGACGCGCAACGGCAGATCATCAAGGACACCTTCGCGGGCATGGGGTGGAAGGTGCCGCAGATGCTGACCGAACTGGACGGTTTCGACGACGTCTATCTCGACTCCGTCGCCCGCGTGCGCAAGATGAAGAGCTACACCCGCGGCCGGATCGCGCTGGTCGGCGACGCCGGATACGGAAACACCTTGGGCGGCTTCGGAACCGGGCAGGCAGTCGTCGGCGCGTACATCATCGCGGGTGAGCTGGCCGTCGCGGGCGGCGACCACACCGTCGCCTTCGATCGCTACAACGAGATCATGCGCGGCTACACCAAGATGTCCGAGCAGAGCTCCGCGGGCCGCTTCTTCGCCCCGAAGACCGCGCGCGGCATCAAGATCCGCAACTGGTTCCTCGGATCGAAGGCGATGGACCTGATGATGAAGATGGCCGAGAAGCAGAAGAACCTCGACCTGCCCGACTACCCGGCGCTGGTCGCCGCCAACTGAATTCGGCTCGATCCGCCAAGGCTCTGGTCCCGGCGGATCGGCTGTGTTTCGATGGAACCCGGGCGGGGTGGGGCGCGTCTAAACGGGTCAGGACGGTACTGACGAAAGGGGCGACGGCGATGGGGGCCTCGACATGAGAAGGACCGACGGACGCACGATCTCCAATCCCGAGAACGTGCAAAGCTTTTCGCATCAGGCGATCAAGGACGCCGCCGACAAGATGAACCCGGAGGCGCTGCACGGCGCGCTCGACTCCTGGTCGTCGCTGTCGAAAACGGTGACCAAAGCGGGCGAACAGTTCGAGACCGCGATCAGCAAGACGATCGAGCAGCACTGGGAGGGCGCGACCGCCGACAAGGCGGTGCAGCGCCTCCGTGAGTTCGTGTTGCGCGTCGCGGAATTCGGCAACGCGCTCGACCAGCAGAAGGATCCGCTCGCGGCGGCGGCATCGGCCGCGGCGCTGTTCAAGGCCGCGGTGCCCGCACCGGTCACCGGCGCCGCCGCCGAGGTGCGCAACGAGCTGGAGCAGCAGGCCCGCGACGATATGAGCACGTATTACGTGCAGCCGTACAGCGCCACCGCGCCCACCATTCCGACCCTGCCGCCGCCGGTGGATGTGGTTGTGACGCCGTCGGATACCGCGCCGGTGGTAGGCCCGGCGGTCGACGATTCCGGTCAGCCGCAGACGCCTTCCACGACGCCCAGCGATTCGGACAGCTCGCCGGACAAGAAGCCGACGCAGCACGAGAAGCCGGAAAACAATGGCAAGCCGGAGAATCCGGGCAAGCCGGAGGAGCAGGCGAAATCCGACGACAAGGGCAAGACTGCGGATAGCGCGAAGCAGGATGCGGTTGCGCCACAGTCCGTTTCGAATACACAGCCGGTGCCCGCGACACAACCGGTCTCGGTAACCCAACCGGTCTCGTTCACGCCGTCCACCGATCGGACGTCCACCACATCGTACGTACCGACCGTTCCGCCGAGCCGGGTAGCGACCGCACCCGCGTCGGTCGACACCCCACCGAGCCGGACCGGGACCCCGCATGCGCCCGGCAGCACCCACGGCACGCCGAACGCGCCGAGCGCACCGGCACCGCACGGCCAGCCCGGGATATCCCGCGCACCGCAACCCGTCGCACCCGCGGCGGCCGCCGCGCAGCCCACGGTGCCCGTCAAGACCGGAACCACCGGCGGCGCAGGCTATTCCGGATTCCTGCCACCGGGCGTCGCCGCTCGCCGCGAACAGGACGACGCCCACAAATCGGCCAAATACCTGCGCTCCGAGGAAAACGCGAAGAAACTACTCGGCGAGGTGGAGAAAACGGTCCCGCCGGTCTTCGGCGCGTGATGCGCGCGCGAATCGCCCTGCGGGGCGGCGGAATTCGGGTTGGCCCGGGCCGGTGGCATTACCGGGTTCAGTCCAGTGGGGTCCGGCACGACAAGCCTCAGCGCGACAGGATTCGACACAGCCGAGGTCGGTGCGGCGACGCGCCGCGCGGCCGGGTTCGGGGTGGTTGGAATTCGGGGGTGGTGAGTGTGCGGTGAAGGCGCAGTGGGCGCTGTCGGCGGAGCAGTTCGCGGCGGCGTGGTTCGGCACCGGGTTGGATCGGATGCCGTTTCCGTTCCGGTTCACCAGCCGGTTTTCCGGGTTGCACGAATATCAGGCGTATCAGCGACAATTCCGGCTGGAGCTGGCCAGGGAGGAGCGGGCATCGCTGCAGCGCGCCATTCAGGTGCTGGCCAGACCCGATTGGCGGATCGAACTTTTCGGCACCGACAACACCCGCGACGGCGTGGAGATCCGGGTCGTCGGCTGCGCCACCCGCAATGGGATCGCGGTGATCGCCGAACAGTCCCCCGCGCCCGACGGCGGCCCGGTCCGGCTGCGCCGCTGCCGCCCCGACCAACTCGCCACCGAGCTCATCCGGGTGCTGCCCGAGAAACCATCCGGCACCGCGGGCGAAAAGAGTTTCCTACTCGAAGATCTCAACGACGACCGCACGGACCTGTCCGGCAACGCACCCGCCACCGAGGTCAAGGACCGCTACCGCCGCTTCTGGCGGCAACCCTGCGACACCAAAGGGACCGTCGTTGTCCTCCTGGGCCCCCGCAACGCCGCTCCCCTGCGCACCGGCCGCCTCCGCTGGATCGACACCACCGACGGCCGCTACTGCGAAATCCCCGCCAACCGGGCCCGCATGATCCGCCCCGCCACCATCAGCGATATCAGCAGGTATTTGGACGAGGCGATCATCCGCGCGAAGGCGCGGTTGGATTAGCGGCGAACCATCCGGTTGCGAATGTGGTTGTGCCGCTAGGACGACAGCGCCGCCCCAGGTGGGCACGGGTTTACTCGAGTGGTGGCGGCTCGTTTTCGCAGCCGCACCCCGTCTTCGAACCGCGCATTGTCTGTACGGGGTGTGCACCATAGAGACGGAGTGCGGCAGCGTCTGGAGAAGCCTTGGGCATGATCAACGCGGCCACTCGGTTGCTTTAATTGGGACGAAACACCGCTCAGCAATGCGCTACGCGCCTATTCTCAGGCGATTACGTCGTCGTAGCGGCGCGACCACCGGCCCAGCACACCGATCCCTCGCGACAGGCCCGACGCCGTCAGGGCGCGCCCACCGCGCTAGGGATTTGCTGGACGCTACCCTGCCCGCATGGACGCCCGCGCATCCCGGCGACGGCGCTTCCGGCGTGGCGCCGGGGCGGCGTTGGTGCTCGCGCTGTGTGTCGGCGCGGCCGGATTGGCGCTGTGGTTGAACCATCGGGATATCGCCGAGCCGCGGCAATCGACACAATCGTCAACGACATCGTTTCCGCCCGATGCGCAGCAAGCACGGAACATGTTGAGCGCCTTGACCGTAGCCTGGAACGACCATTGGGAGTCGTACGCCCGCAACGCATTCGGTCCCGGCTGGGCGGGCCGGGGCGGCGAGCCGACGCTCGCGGGCGGATGCACGGCGCGAGATGTGGTGCTGCGGCGGGATCTGCGGGAAATCAAAGCGGCGCAGCGCGATCCGTGCACCGTCCTTTCGGGTGTGGTCGACGATCCGTACAGCGGAATCCGCTTGTCCTACAACCGTTTCAAAGCGGGCGATATCGAGATCGACCATCTGGTCGCGCTCGGCGACGCATGGCGTTCCGGGGCCTGGGCCTGGCCCGACGAGCAGCGCGAGCGGTTCGCCAACGATGTGGACAACCTGCTCGTCGTGCGCAAGCAGGCCAACCAGGACAAGGGCAGTAAGTCGCCGGACCGGTGGCGTCCGCGTCCCGAATACTGGTGCGAGTACGGAAAACGTTGGGTGGCCGTCAAATCCCGCTACGGGCTGCACGTCACCCCGCCGGAGCGGGACGCGCTCACCCAATTGCTCGACGCTTGCCCGCCACCCTGACCCGCACCTGCGGCGGCGAGGTGCGCCGCGACCAAGGTGTCCAGCAGGATGTCCATCTCGAGCCAGGGAAAGCTCGGCCGGTCCTGGCGCAGGGTGATCAATCCATGCATTCCGGCCCACAGGCAGGAGGCGGTGGCGGTGGGATCGGCGCTGCCGCAGTCGCGCACCGCGTCGACCATCATCCGGAATACCGGCAGCCCGGGAAGCTGTTCGTCGGTGGGCTCCCAACCGGGCGCACCCGCCGTGCCGAACAGCACCCGATAGTGTCCGGGGTTGCGCAGGCCGTATTCGCAATAGGCGCGGCAGATTTCGCGAAGCCTGGCCTGCGGGTCCGGCCCGCGCGCGGCCGAAAGTGCCTCGCGCAGTTCAGCGAAGCGCACCCTGAATACTGCGGTGAGCAGCTCGCGCCGGTCCGCGAAATGCAGGTAGACGCTCTGCGGGGCGATACCCGCCGTGCGGGCCACCGCACGCAGCGACAGCGATTCCTCACCGTCGAGGGTTTCCAGCAACCGGCTGGCCGCCTCGACGAGTTCTTCGCGTAATCGCGCGCCCTCACCTCGCCGGTTGCGCCCACGCGGGGTTTTCGCCGTCACCTTGACAGGTTAACAAGTCAGGTGTCCACTTACAACCATAACCAGACAGCTGTCTACATAGGAAAACCATGGCCGTCACCGTGACCCGCATCGTCCACGCCAGCGTGCTACTCGACTTCGGCGGAGCCCGCATCCTCACCGATCCGTGGCTGTCCGAGCGCCCCTTCTACTACCAGGGCGAGCCGCGCAGCATCGCCACCGCCGCCGATCTCCCCGAACTCGCGGGCATCGTGATCAGCCACGCGCACTACGACCACTGCGATCTCGGCGCGCTGGTCGGATACCCGAATAAAGAGGTGCCGTTCGCGGTGGTCAGGGGGCTGGCCGCGAAAGTGCGGGCCGCGGGATTCCGCAATGTGGTCGAGCTCGATCCGTGGCAGCGGACCCATCTCGGCCCGGTCGAGGTGACCGCTGCACCGGCCGCGCACGGCGTCCCCGAAATAACCTTCGTGCTGCGCGCCGACGGCAGCACCGTCTACTTCGGCGCGGATACGCTGCGCGTCCCGGAACTCGATGAAATCGCAAGGCGTTACCCGGATTTGGATCTCGCGCTGCTCCCGATAAACGGCCTGCGCATCCGTCCCGCGTTCAACAAACAGGTCGTGATGAACGCCGAGGAGGCCGCCGACCTCACCCGAACCCTGCGACCGCGCATCGCCGTACCAATCCACTACGCATTCACCAGCGGCCGACTCGGTGACCTCGTCATGACCAGATCCGATCGCAATCGCACCGACCTATTCGTCGATGCCGCAAGCGATATCGCGCCGGAGACGACCGTGAGCGTGCTACCCACCGGGCAGCCACTGGCGCTTTAGCGCTCAGCTGTTCGCGCGGATGGCGGCCTCCAGCATTTCCGCCTCGTGTTGGTGGCCGCGGGCGTTGGCGTGCATCGGTTGCGCGGGCTGCTCCGGGAACAGGCCCTCGGACCACCGAATGTCTTCCGGCGCACAGGCGTCCAGTCCGACGCTGGCCGGATAGACGTCGACGAAGACGGCATCGTGTGCGGCGGCAGCGGCGCGGGCCAGTTCGTTCACGGCGAGTACGCCGTTGTGGACCAGGTCGGCTTGCGCGGGCGGCAGCGGCACCTGCGGGAAGCAGCCGCCCGCCCGGATTCGTTCCAGTTTGCCCATCACGAAGACCTTCGCGGCCGGTGCGCGATCGTGGATATCGGTGAGCAGCGCGTCGAGCACCGGCGCGACGGCGGCGCTGGATTCGCTGTCGTTGACGTAGTCGTTGATGCCGATATCCACCGAGACGATGGACGCGTCCGCGGTGAGCGCGTCGAGCTGCGGGGTGTCCGCGCCGCCTGGGATCTCCTGCGGCTGATACATGTTGATGATCTTCGCGCCGGAGCAGGTGGCGTCGCGCAGCGTCAGGCCGAGCGCCGCGGCGGTCAGGTGCGCGTAGTTGCGGTCGGAGCGGAAACAGCCGAACGGCTTCAGCTGGGTCGGGATGAATGGTCCGGCCGCCCCTGATTCACCGAGCGCGACATATACACCGGACGACCCGGCCGCGGACCACACCGAGGGCTGGGCGGCCGCGACGGGCATGCCGAGCACCGTCGCGACCAGCACCGCTGTCCACAAGATCGATCGCTTGATCAACCTTCGTGCCTCCTGTCCGGACCTTCGCACCCAGGCTTAATTGTTTGCACACCTAACGGGAAATCCGCTACTCGTGTTACAAGTAAGCCCAGCTGTGAAGACGTCCTGAACAGGGATGAAGCTCAGCCGAGCAGGCGCCAATCCTCCAGGCCCTGGTACAGCGGCACGCTCTGGGCCAATTTGGTGACCCGGGTCCGCAGGCTGTCCACATCCGAGGTCCCCGCCAGCGCGGAGGCGATGATGTCGGACACCTCGGTGAATTCGGCGTCGCCGAAGCCGCGGGTGGCCAGCGCGGCGGTGCCGATGCGCAGGCCGGAGGTGACCATCGGCGGCCGGGGGTCGAACGGAACGGCGTTGCGGTTCACGGTGATTCCGATTTCGTGCAGCAGATCCTCGCCCTGCTGGCCGTCGAGTGCGGAATTGCGCAGGTCGACGAGCACCAGGTGCACGTCGGTGCCGCCGGTGAGCACGCTGATGCCCTTGTCCTTGACGTCGGCCGCGGTGAGCCGGTCGGCCAGGATCTTCGCGCCCGACAGCGTGCGCTCCTGCCGGTCGCGGAATTCCGCGCCTGCCGCGATCTTGAACGCGACCGCCTTCGCCGCGATCGCGTGCATCAGCGGGCCGCCCTGCTGGCCCGGGAACACCGAGCTGTTGAGCTTCTTGGCGAATTCCTGCTTGGCCAGGATCAGGCCCGAGCGCGGACCGCCCAGCGTCTTGTGCACGGTGGAGGACACCACGTCGGCGTGCGGCACCGGCGACGGGTGCAGCCCGGCCGCGACCAGCCCGGCGAAGTGCGCCATATCCACCCACAGGTAGGCGCCGACCTCGTCGGCGATCTCCCGGAACGCCGCGAAGTCCTGATGCCGCGGGTAGGCCGACCAGCCCGCGACGATCACCTTCGGCTTGGCGCCGATGGCGATCTTGCGCACCTCGTCCATATCGATGCGGTGGTCTTCCTTGCTGACCCCGTACGAATGCACCTCGTAGAGCTTGCCGGAGAAGTTCAGCCGCATGCCGTGGGTGAGGTGACCGCCGTGCGCGAGGTCGAGGCCGAGCAGTTTGTCGCCCGGTTCCATCAGCGCCATCAGCACCGCGGCGTTGGCCTGCGCGCCGGAATGCGGCTGCACATTGGCGAATTCGGCGCCGAACAGCTCCTTGGCCCGGTCCCGCGCGAGGGTTTCGACGACGTCGACGTGCTCACAGCCGCCGTAGTAGCGCCGCCCCGGGTAGCCCTCGGCGTACTTGTTGGTGAGCACGCTGCCCTGCGCCTGCAACACCGCGCGCGGCACGAAGTTCTCCGAGGCGATCATCTCGAGCGTGTCGCGTTCCCTGGCCAACTCGCCTGCCATCGCGGCAGCGAGTTCGGGGTCGAGCTCACCGAGGGACTGAGTATTGACAGAGGCGGTCGTCTGCGTCACCGCCCCAGTCTATGGGCCTCGTCGGCATCGGTGAGCACGGGGTTCACCGGCGTGGCGGGGCGGACCTGCGCCAACAGCGCGGTCAGCTGCGTTTCCACGGCGTCGAGCGGTTCGGTGGACTTCAGCGCACGCGCCTGCACGATCGCGCCCTCCAGCGCACTGATCGCGAAACTCGCGTACGAGCGGGCCTGCGCGGCCGGAATTCCCTGGTCCGCCAGCGCTTTCGCAATCCGGCCGGTCCATTCGGTGAAGGCGGCGGCAGCGGCCGCCTGCACCTCGGGCTCCGATTCGGCAAGCGCCGCACCGACAATCGGGCAGCCCGCGCCGAAGGCGCTGCGCTCCAGATTCTTTCGCCACCAGCCGGTGAGCGCGGCGGGCCACTGCCGCGGCGCGCCCGCGGCGGTGATCCGGTCGAGCAGCGCGCTCATCCGCGCGCCCGCGACCTCGGTGGCGGCCACCATCAGCTCGCCCTTGCCGGACGGGAAGTGCTGATACAGCGAGTTGCGCGAGGCGTTGCCGCGCTCGAGCAGCGCGGCGAGGCCCGCGCCGTGCACGCCCTGTTCGCGCACCAGCTCGATGGCGCTCTCGATCAGCCTGGTGCGGGGACCGGCGTTCATTTCCGATCTTCTCCTCACAGACGGTTGCGTGGACCGATCGGTCCATGTTGCAATCATGACAGATATGGACCGATCGGTTCATCGAAAGGACGGAATTCATGGCCACGCCCGAGCTCGACCTCAGCAAGCTGACCGGCCTCGAACTGCTCCGGCTCGGCATGACCACGCAGGACCGCCCGCGGTTCATCGGCGACCTCCTCGGCATGGAGGTCGAATCCCTCGAGTACGGCGAGGTCGTCTTCGCGCTGCACACCCGCCCGGAATTCGCCAACCCGCTCGGCACGACGCACGGCGGCATCTGCGCCACCCTGCTCGATTCGGTGATGGGCTGCGCGGTGCACACCACCCTCGACGCGGGCGTCGGCTACACGACGCTCGAGCTGAAGGTCAACTACATCCGCGCCGTGCCCACCGACGGGCAGCGCCTCACCGCCACCGGCTCCACCATCCACGTCGGCCGCACCACCGCCACCGCCGAGGGCCGCGTTGTCGACGCAGGCGGCCGTCTGGTCGCACACGGCACCACCACCTGCGTCATCCTCGGAAACCGTTGAACCCCAAGGACCCCCGAATCCCGCTGACATCGATCTTTGGGGGCGTGACGAATGTAACGAAACGGCGGCCTGCAACCGGTTTCATCGATGTCATTGTCCGAGTTGACATCAGAGGAGACACCATGTTCCTGGTTTCGTTGCCCACCAACCCCATCGAGGCGCTGCTGCGACAGCTATCGCAGATCGCTTGTTCCATTTCCTCCGGGCACAGCTGCCCGGTCATCCTGTAGCGCGGGCGTTTCCGCGCCCGGCCTGGGAAAACCCCTGGGCCGGGCCGGAATTCGCCGCCGCCTCACATCGCGCGGATCGCGCCGGGTGTCAGCGGCTCATCGAGCAGCCTGCGGAACCGTTCGGCGCGGTCGTCGGCGTCGGCCGCCCGATCGAGCCAGCCGCCGAGCAGCCGGTAGCCCTCGACGTAGGTGCTGATGTATGCCCGCCACAGCGGCGAGGACAGGAAGCGCAGCGACTGCCTGGCCCGCTCCGGTGTCACCAGACCCCAGCGCTGCAGGAATTCGGCCACCTCGTCGGCCGTTTTGCCGCGGTCGTGCAGCAGCAGCGCGGCATCCTGGCGCACGCTCAGCAGATTCGCCGAGGCGTTCGAAAGCCGTTGCGCCCGTTCACCGTCGAAGCGCAGCCCGAGGTCGGCGTAAATCTCCTGCGCCCACTCGCCCCACCCGAGGCCGACGATCGAGCGCAGCGCGAGATCCGCCAACCCCTCCGCCATCAGGCACTGCGGCGTATTCACCAGGAAAAGCGTCTGCTCGGCCTGCCCGGCGGCGACCAACCCGGCCTCCTTGCGGCAGTGCTCGGTGTGGTGGCCCGGGTACGACTCGTGCGCGATCAGCAGCGGCAGATGGGCCATGTGCTGCTTGAGATCCGAGTTGATGGCCACTCGGGAGTGATAGTTGCCCAGGTAGTAGTTGAAGCCGGACCACGGCTTGTCGCCGACGACCTCATAGCTGACGTGCTCGTGATCGGGCAGCGGATACCTGTCCCTGACCAGTTCGCGCAGCGCGCCGGAGAACGCCTCGACGCAGGCCGTCAGCCGCTCCGGCGGAATCTCGTCCGCCCTGCGATGCGCGGCCACCCGCTCGGCCAGCGGGCCCGCACCGGCCAGCACCTCGTCCATCTGCCGATGCGCCTCGCGGTAGTCGTCGACATCGCCTGGCGCGATCTCGACATCGAAATAGGCGCGCACCTCGTCGACGAATCCGATCTCGTCCCCGGCGAATTTGCGCGCCGAACACTCCAGCGCACCCAGGTGCACGTCCAGGAATTCGGTGCGCTCGGCGGTCAGGCCCGCGTCGGGCAGCGCGGTCCGCAGTTCGGCGGCGCGCTTGGCCAGATCCCTCGGCTCGGGCGCCGGCGCGTTCGCCACCGCTCTGCGCAGTTCGGGATCGCCGGTGTACGCGTCGACGAAACCTTCCTCCAACCGGTCGAAAGCCAATCCGAGCCGCAGGTACTCGGTGACGAGCGGGTGCGCATCCATTGCGCCGACATTAGCGGGTTGTGGCCGCACGTGACCTGACCGTCCAGTCAGCATCCCATCGGTTACCACCCGGTATCGGCACCCCGCGTTTCACACGATCATGGGGCAGAGCAGAATTCAGCTATGCGGCCTCAGTTGGACCGAATCGCGCACCCGGCACGCGGACTATGTTCGTGTTTGATTTCGGGGAGTGTCGGGTAAGTGGCACGGATGAGCAGCGAGGCGGTGGCATGAGCGAGCCGAGCCCCTATGTCGAATTCGATCGTAAAAAGTGGCGAACACTCCGCAAGTCGACTCCGCTGGTGCTCACCGAGGAAGAACTGATCGGGCTGCGCGGTCTGGGCGAACAGATAGATCTCGAAGAAGTGGCCGAGGTCTATCTTCCGCTGGCCAGGTTGATCCACCTCCAGGTGGCCGCGCGACAACGGCTTTTCGCGGCCACCGCGACCTTCCTCGGTGAACAGCATCCGGATCGTCAGGTGCCGTTCGTGATCGGGGTCGCGGGCAGTGTCGCGGTCGGAAAATCCACCACCGCGCGTGTACTGCAGGCGTTGTTGGCGCGTTGGGACCACCATCCGCGTGTGGATTTGGTCACAACCGACGGATTCCTGTATCCCACCGCGGAGCTGACCCGGCGCGGCATCATGCAGCGCAAGGGTTTTCCGGAAAGTTACGACCGGCGCAAGTTGCTGCGTTTCGTCACCGAGGTGAAATCCGGTGCACCGGAAGTATGCGCGCCGGTGTATTCCCATATCTCCTACGACATCGTGCCGGACAAGCAGCACTGTGTGCGCCAGCCCGACATTCTCATCGTCGAGGGTCTGAATGTGCTGCAGACCGGGCCGCGGCTGATGGTCTCGGATCTGTTCGACTTCTCCATCTACGTCGACGCGCGCATCGAGGATATCGAAAACTGGTATGTGCAAAGGTTTCTGGCGCTGCGCGCCACGGCCTTCGCCGACCCGGCGGCGCACTTCCACGACTACTCGCTGTTCACCGATGACCAGGCGACGGCGGAGGCCCGCAAGATCTGGAACAACATCAACCGCCCCAACCTGGTCGAGAACATCCTGCCGACCCGGCCGCGCGCCACCCTGGTGCTGCGCAAGGACGCCGACCACAGCATCAACCGGATTCGGCTGCGCAAGCTCTGATTTCGCCGGCGCGGCTACAACTTCCACGCCGCGTCCAGTCGGGCCGCGACATCGATATCGCGGGCGGCGGCAATATGCGGCTTGCGGATTTCTCTGGCGATGTAGCGCGCGATGAATCGCCGGATTTCCTGGTCGACGCTGGCGACGATGCGCAGCAGTTGACCGCGAATGGTATCGGTGGCCACATTGATCCGGACGTCACCCGGCCGCGGTTCGGCGATATCGATGACTACCCGCAGCGGTTCCGCGGTGCGGGCGGTGAGCCGCAAATGAATGGTGCCGTCCACCTGGAAACGATGACGATCTATGGCCAAATCTATGAGCATGTTCACATCGAGCGGGATGAACAGGTCGAAGGAAATCAACTCGTCGATGTGGCGGCGCACGCTCGGCTGTCCGAGTCGCACCTCGGCACTGGCCTTGGCGAGCCGGGCGGGCCCGACGCCGATGGGTCCGAAATCGAATGCGGTGCCGGTCAATTGGGCGAAGGCGCCGAGAATGCGCTCCTCCGATGCCGCGTATTCCAGGAAACACCTGCCGAATTCCTCGTAGCTGAGGTAGTTCGGCGCCGAGTTCTCCTCCACCAACCGGACGGTACGCGATGTTCTACGGTTCAGAGCCCGAATCGGCGATGCCGGGCCGCGTAGTCGCGTAGCGCGCGCAGGAAATCCACCCGGCGGAATTCGGGCCAATATGCCTCGGTGAACCATATTTCCGAGTATGCGCTCTGCCAGAGCAGAAAGCCCGAAAGTCGCTGCTCGCCGGAGGTTCTGATGACCAAATCGGGATCCGGCTGACCCGAGGTGTACAAATGCTGGCCGATCGCGTTGACGGTGACCGACTGCACCAGATCCTCGCCGGTCTCACCCGCGGCAATCTCCTGGCGCAGCAGCGACCGCACCGCGTCGGCGATCTCCTGACGGCCGCCGTAGCCGACCGCGATATTGACGTGCACGCCGTTCTCCCGGCCCTCGGTGCGCTCGGCCGCGGTGCGCATGCGCTTGGCGATGAGCTCGGGAAATCCGTCCAGCGATCCGACGATGCGGACGCTCCAATTCTGTTCCGGCGCGGACAGTTCCTCGACCACGTCGGTGATGACCTCGAAAACCGTCTCCAGCTCGTCCGGATCGCGCTCCAGGTTCTCGGTCGAGAGCAGATAGACGGTGACCAGCTCGATGCCCTCGGCCTCGCACCAGCTGACCAGCTCGGCGACCTTCAGCGCGCCGACCCGGTGGCCGTGACTGATATCGGTGAAGCCGTTTTCCCGCGCCCAGCGCCGGTTGCCGTCACAGATCACCGCGACGTGCCGGGGATGTTGTTTGCCCGCCAACTGCTTGGACAGCCGGGCCTCGTAGAGGCGGTATGGCAGCAAACGAACCGGGTTGGGAAGCTCCACGGCGACCAACCCTACGCCCCGAGAGCCGGATACCGGCAGCGACCGGGATTCACCGGTACAGTGATCAGGAGTAAACCTACGGTACCGTAGGTTACTGCTGGGTTGTCTTGGGAGGTTACTCGTGCCCGAATCGGTCGGCGCCGCGGACGCGGCCCTCTTCGGTCATCCGGCCGAAGCGCTGGTCGCGGCGGTGAAGCCGCGCATGCGCGGGTGGATACACACCTGGGCCGTCGGCATCGCCGCGATCGCGGTGATCGTTCTGATCGCCACCGCGAGCACCATATCCAAGACGGCGGGCTGGTCCACCCTCCTCTACGGTCTCACGGTGTGCGCGCTGTTCGGTATCAGCGCCGTCTACCACCGGGTGACCTGGCGGACCGTCGCGGCGCGGGTCCGCATGAAACGGGCCGATCATTCAATGATTTTCGTATTCATCGCGGGCAGTTACACGCCATTCGCGCTGCTCGGGCTGCCGGGGCGCACGGGACAGACGCTCTTGGCGGTGGTTTGGGCCGGCGCGCTGGCCGGCGTCGCGCTGAAGCTGCTCTGGCCGAGCGCACCGCGCTGGGTAGGGGTTCCGCTGTACCTGTTGCTCGGCTGGGCCATCGTGCCGGTGGCCGGACAGCTGCTGCACAACGTCGGCGTGGTGCCGCTGGTGCTGCTCGTCGTCGGCGGGCTGATGTACAGCGTCGGCGCGATCCTGTACGCCACCAAATGGCCCAACCCGTGGCCCGCAGTCTTCGGCCACCACGAATTCTTCCACGCCGCAACGGTTGTCGCCGCGCTGTGCCACTACGGTGCGGTCTGGTGGATCGTCCTGCCCTGAACTCGGGCCGACCGGTCACCCCACTTCGGCGCCCGCGCAATAAAGTCGAGGCGTGCTCCCCTTCGGCGGCCGACCGGCACGAACCGTAACCGGATGTCGTTCGTGATCGAGTGGACGAACATCCGGATCACCCGGCTCATCATCTGGGCGCTGCGCGCGCGGATCGGGCTGGCCGCGGTGGTGATCACCGCGAACGTCGGCGGCCTCGGGGTGATCGTCATCCAGCTGTGGCTCAACGGGTTCCTCGGCAGGCTCGGGCCGGACTGGTTGCGCGCCATGACCTTCGTCGGCATCTACCCGGTGATCGGCTTCCTCGTCGGCGTCTGGTTGGCCGTGCGCGACCGCACTATCTATTTCAGTTGGATGGACGCGGGCCGCAAACCCGACCCGGAGGAAGCTCGCCGCCTGCTGCGGTTGCCGCTCGCGATCACCATCAGGGCGCTCGCGCTCTGGTTGCCCGGCGTGATCGTCGCCGCCGCGATCTTCGCGCATCTGAGCACCGACAACGATCCGGCGGTCACCACCGCGCTGTTCACCCTCGGCGGGCTGGAATCGGCGGCGCTCACCTTCCTGATCGTCGACCGGCTGATCCGCCCGACCATCCCGGTGGTGGCCGGGGTGCTCGGCGCGACCATGCACTGGAGTTCGTCGGTGCTGGCGCGGGTGGTCGTCACCTGGGCGGTGTCGGGGGCGATGCCCTTGCTCATGTTGATCGTGGTGCTCGCGGATCCTGCGGCCCACGCGTCCGACCGGATCCGGGCCGCGATCTACCTGGCCGTCGTCGGCATCGCGGTCGGCGCGCTCGCCACCGCGTTCCTGGCCCGCGCGGTGGCAGCGCCGATGCGCACGCTGCGCCGGGCGCTGGACCGGATCACCAAGGGCGAGTTGGATGTTCGGGTGCCGGTCGGCAGCGCGAGCGAGGTCGGGCGGCTGGAGAATTCGGTCAACGAGCTCGCCGCGAACCTGCGCGAGCGGGAGCGGATGCGCGATGTGTTCGGCCGCCACGTCGGGGCCGAGGTGGCCGAGCGGGCGCTCGCGGGTGGGCTGGACCTGACCGGTGACGTCCGGGTGGTTTCAGCGCTGTTCGTCGACGTCACCGGATCGGTCGCGCTCTCGACCGGGCTGCCGCCACAGGAGTTCGTCGCCAAACTCAACCGCCTGCTCGCGATCGTCGTCGCGGCGACCGAGGAGAACAACGGGCTGGTCAACAAGTTCGAGGGCGATGCGGCGCTGTGTATTTTCGGCGCGCCGATCGCTTTGCGGGACAACGCGACTCCCGCACTGCGGGCCGCCCGCCGGATCCGCGACGAGGTGGTGGCCACCGGAGAACTCGATATCGGGATCGGGGTGGCCCGCGGGCGGGTTTTCGCCGGTGACGTCGGCAGCGACACCCGGCTGGAGTACACGGTGATCGGCGACGCGGTGAACGAGGCGGCCCGGCTCACCGCCGAGGCCAAGGAGGTGCCGCGGCGAATCCTGGTGAGCCAGGCGGTAATCGATGCGGCCGCGCCGCACGAACGGGTGAAATGGGAGCTGTACCGGACGATTCCGCTGCGCGGTATGCCGGTGCCGACGCAATGCTGGACCGATGTGGACGGAGCTGCCCGGGCGGCGATCGATCCGGTCGAAATCCATACCACGACAGCGCAATCGCCCGACTCGCCGCGCTGACACCGTCGCGCTCACGCCGATGGTGCCATCGGGGAACCGATTACGGCAGCCAGCCAGACAGGGTGATCACATCGGCCGCGATCTCGGCGACCGTGCGGCCGTCGGTCACGACCCGATGCGCCCGTTCCGGCGCGGCCGTATCCAACCGGCGGGCCATCGCCGCGCCGCGCTCGACATGTTCCTCGAATGCGGTGCCGATTTCGCGCTGCGCCAATCGTTTTCGAGCGGTTTCGTCGCTGCAGGTCAGCAGGATCGCGGTGATCTCCGGACGGTCGCCCATCGCGGCCGCCAATTGATCTGTGACATCGGCGAATACGCTCGCGGTGTTCGTGTAGATCAGTCGCCGGTAGCCGAGCTCCCGGTAGTTGGCCCACATCGCGGCCAGATTCCGTTCCGCCAGACCGTATTTCCCGGGATCCGGATACGCCAGGTCGAGGTTGTCGCCCTCGATCAGACAGTGCCGAACGCCCGCGGCCGAAAGTTGCACGTGAATTTCGATGCCGACGCTGCTCTTGCCGACACCCGACCGGCCGCCGATCAACAATGCCCTACTGGGTTCGGTCATCGCACCACTGTGCCGCACCCGCCGCAGCGCGGGCCATCGAATATTCGCCCGGGGCGGGCTGTCGAGTATTTCAACTCCAACCCGCGAGCCCGAAATGTGTACCGCTGCGGTACAGGCCGATACCGGCGACGGTGTACGGCTCGGTGTCGGCGGGCAGGTCGTCGAGCGGGAACCAGCCGAGCTCCGAACACTTCTCGGGCTCCCGGTTGTACGGCTCGCCGGGCCAACTCTCGGCGTGGAAGACGAATCCGACCCGCCCCCGCCCGCTCGGCGAGCGATAGTGCAACGCCGTCACCATGCGAACAGCATTGCGGGACAAGACGATTCCGATCTCTTCGGCCGCCTCGCGCAGAACCGCGGCGACCACATCCTCACCGTCCTCCAGCTTCCCCGACGGCATATTCCACATGCCGTCGGCATAGCCGGTGTTCCTGCGCCGCGCCAGCAGCGCCAGATCGGCGCGGGTGAGCAGAAGGAATACGTCTACCGGGCTCGTATATGGCACGCCGAGACCCTAGGGGCGGGTGAGGGAGGCGCGGAGTTGTTCGGCGGTGGAGACCGGTAGATCGCAGACCGAGCCGCGGCAGACGTAGGCGGCGGGTGCGCCGTCGTGCAATGGGCGGTCGGTGAGCAGGGGCGCGGAATCCGGTGCGGCGGCGAGGATTACCGAACCGCCCGGTGCGACGGCCCTGGCGACGGCGAGCAGTTCCGCGGCGGTCGCGGGCCGCGTCGCGTCGTGCACGACCGTCAGACGGGGAACCGAAGTCACCGCGGCGGTGGCGGATTCGGGTGTGGCGATGGCCACCTGCAGCGGTCCGCGCAGCGCGGCCTCGGCGACGGTGAGCCAGTGGCCGCCCGACCGTGGGGCGCGCGCCAGGATGACCGCGCCGCGAGCGATGGCCTGATCGGCCAATTCGCGGTAGCGGGAAGCGTTTTCCGGATCGCTCACCGCCGAGGCCGTCAGCAGGGCCTCGGCCAACGCCGACGCGCCCGCGGGTGTCGCGCCGTCGATGGGATCGCGCGGGCGGGCCACCAGGGTCTCCGCGTCATCCGCGGTGTCGAACCAGCTGCCGGGCGCGTCCGGGTCGGCGAAATGGTGAATCGCCTTGTCCAGCAGACGCTGCGCCTCGGGCAGCCAATCCGTCTGCCCGGTGGCCTGATACAGCGCGAGCAGACCGGTGGCGAGCCAGGCGTAATCCTCCAGGATGCCCGGTGAGACGCCGACGACACCGCCGAGCGACGCGCGCCGCACCCGGCCGTCGACGACGTGCTCGGCCAGCAGGAAGTGTGCGCACCCGGCTGCGGCGTCGATCCAATTCTGTTGTCCGAGTGCGGCTCCCGCCTCGGCCAGCGCGGTGATCGCCATACCGTTCCACGCGGTGACCACCTTGTCGTCGCGTGCGGGCTGCGGGCGCTTGTCCCGAACGGCCCGCAACGCCAACCGGATTCGCTGGAAGCGCGCGGCGTCCTCCGGATCCTGGTACCGGGTGAGCACCGAGGTGCCGAGTTCGAAGGTCCCGCCCGTTGTCACACCGAAAACCTCTGCGGCCCATGCGCCGTCGATAGGTCCGAGCTCGCCCATCAGTTCGGCGGGCGTCCACACATAGGTCGCGCCCTCGACACCGGGCCGCCCCGGTTCCAGGTGCGTGTCGGCATCCAGTGCCGAGGCGAAACCGCCCGTCCCGGTCGCCAGGTCGTCGAGCAGGAACTCCGCTGTCTCGCAGGCGATCCGGTGCGCGAACTCTGATCCGGCGCGGCGGGCTAGGTGGGCGTAGCCGCGCAACAGCAGCGCGTTGTCGTAGAGCATCTTCTCGAAATGCGGTACCACCCAGGCCGCGTCCACCGAGTAGCGGGCGAAGCCGCCCCGTAACTGGTCGTAGATGCCGCCGCGAGCCATCGCCTCGGCCGTCCGCGAAACCGCCTGCAGCACTTCGGCTTTGCCGGTGCGCTCATAATCCCGCAGCAGACCCTCCAGCAACGCCGACGGCGGAAACTTCGGCGCACCACCGAATCCGCCGTACTTCGGATCCTCGTCGCGCAGCACCGCCGCGACGGCATGGTCGAGCAGTTCCGCGGTGAGGGTGACCCCCGCCTCCGGCAGCCCCGCCGCCTGCGCCCGCAGCGCCTCGGTCACCTGAGCCGACGCCTGATGCACCTCGTCGCGCCTCGTTTGCCAGGTTTCGGCGATCGCGGTGAGCAACTGGGTGAACGAGGGCATCCCGCCCCGCGGCACCTTCGGGTAATAGGTGCCGCAGTAGAACGGCTCACCACCGGGCGTCAAAAAGCAGGTCATCGGCCACCCGCCCTGCCCCGTCATCGCGACCGTCGCATTCATGTACACAGCGTCGAGATCCGGCCGCTCCTCCCGATCCACCTTCACACACACGAAGTTCGCATTCATCAACTCCGCGGTCGCGGCATCCTCGAACGACTCGTGCGCCATCACATGGCACCAGTGGCAACTGGCGTACCCGACCGACAGCAGGATCGGCACGTCTCGCGACTCGGCTTCGGCCAGCGCCTCGGCATCCCACTGCCGCCAATCCACCGGGTTCCCCGCGTGTTGACGCAGGTAAGGCGATGTCGCACTTGCTAATTGGTTCACATTCATCAACCTCCCACGCCGAGCGGGCACACAAATCCGCACGCCCCGCGGGATTTGCCGGAGCGGCGAGAACGGTCCTGCCATCACACCACGAAGTCGTGGGCCATCACCTGAAGCGTAGTGCGCCATCATCGGGTGCTGGGCGTGTCGGGCTTCGGAAATCACGAATAGGAATGGTTCGCCCATGATCCAGCTCACGGTTGAGGTTGACCGGGGTCGGGGTGGATGTTCAGCGCAGCGGCACGACGCCGAGCCGGACATCACGGATTCGAGGAGCATTCGATAATGTCGATCGCCCTTTCCAACCAGGACAAGAGCATCCTACGGACCGCCGCCTATGGCGCTGTGTTCCAGATGGCCGCCGCCACCGGCGCGCCCCAGAAGACCGCCGCGAATGCCGTCCTCGCCCTGACATCGGCGACCGGGCTGGTCGGGCATGTGCTCGCCGCGCGGAGCAATGACATCGAGGCTATGGCGCCGATGGAGCGTTCGTAACGGTACGAGTGTGCTGACGCGAGCCAGGGCACGCAGCCGCGCCGTCCGGGGTGTTGGCGCGCACCACGATTCGATCTGCACCGGTCGACGATCAAACGGCGGTAAACCCGAAAGCGCCACGCCCACAGCAGAATCCGCAACACCCACGAACCGGGGTCGCACGTTACCACCAAATCCGGCTCGGAGTACAGCCCCTACGTGTCCTCTTGCTGTCGTTGTGGAAAACGATGGATCATCAAGCCGTAATCCTTTGGGACACAACGCAAAGTGCCTACCAGCCGGTGTCTGACGTGCGTCGAGATACTGCGTCGACGCACGCGTGTCCCGACTTCATTCCGGGGGCGCGGGGAAGGGGACGAGCAGATGAAGCAGATCGCCAGCACCCGCAAGGACCGTCGTCCGGCGCGCAAAGCCCTTCAGCAACACCTGGAGAGCGTCATGCCATGGGGCGTGCGGCCCAAGATCACCTTCGTCACCGATGGTGCAGGTTTCCTGGCCGACGAGGGCGGCGCCTACTACCGGCTCGCGAGCCAGGCGATCGCCGAGGCACTGCTGCTGCAAAAGATCGCTGATTCACCGAATCGAGGAGGAACCCGATGACGCAGGCACAGACCCATCCGACCTTCCCCTATGGACCGGATGGCAAACCCTGGTCGGAGCTGTTGACCTCGGCCGGTCTGGCCGACCACCCGGTCACCGATCCGCGGGTGAATCCGACCGAGGTCTACCCGAACGGCGACGGCCCTGACCCGGCGCGGTTCCAGCTGCCCGTCACCGGGCTGACCGAGCAGCAACGGCGTGCGGCGCTCGACGCGCTCGACGACTACCTGGAGGTCAAGCGCGACCACTTCCTGGGCTATCAGGTCAACTGCGCGCTGGACTACCGAACCGATCTCGCGCGGTTCATGGACTACCACATCAACAACATCGGCGATCCTTACACCGCCGGCGGCATGAAGATCAACAGCAAAGCGGTCGAACAGGCGGTGCTCGACTACTTCGCCGCCCTGTGGCGGGCCCAGTGGCCGAATGATCCCGATGACGGGGAAACCTATTGGGGCTACATGCTTTCCATGGGATCCACCGAGGGCAACATGTACGCGCTGTGGAATGCGCGGGACTATCTCGGCGGCAAGGCGCTGATCGTCGACCCGAGCCACGCAACCAGCGTGAACTCGAAGAACGAGATCGTTCCCAACCTCGCCTATGTCCAGGCGAGGACCCCGGAGCGCTCGCCGAACTACTACAAGCCGATCGCGTTCTTCTCCGAGGACACCCACTACTCGTTCACCAAAGCGGTGCGGGTGTTGGCGGTCGACACCTTCTCCGCCGCCGGCCAGCGCGACTATGCGGGCGAGTGCCCGATCACCCCGGATGGCTCGTGGCCGGTCGAGGTCCCATCCCACGACAGCGGCGCGATCGACGTGGCCAAGCTCGTCTCGCTGGTGGAGTTCTTCGCCGAGCGCGGGCATCCGATCATGGTCAGCCTCAACTACGGCAGCACCTTCAAGGGCGCGTACGACAACGTCCGACTGGTCTGCGAGAAGCTGTATCCCGTCTTCGAGCGATACGGTCTTTTGGAGCGGGATATCGAATACGCACCGGGACAGCACGACCGGCGGCACGGGTTCTGGATCCACGTCGACGGCGCCCTCGGTGCCGCCTACCTGCCGTTCCTGCGAATTGCCGCGGAAAGCCCGGACTACGAATACGTGCCGGAGGCCCCGATTCCGGAGTTCGACTTCTCCCTCGAGGTCAACGGTATGAAGATGGTGGCGTCGATCGCGATGAGCGGGCACAAGTGGATCGGTGCGCCGTGGCCGTGCGGTATCTACATGACCAAGGTGAAATACCAACTGCGGCCACCGGATTCGCCGGCCTACATCGGTTCGCTGGATACGACGTTCGCCGGTTCCCGCAATGGGTTCTCCCCACTGATTCTGTGGGACTTCCTGGCCAAACACTCCTACGACGCGCAGATCTCCCTGGCCCGCGAGGCTCAGGACCTCGCGGTCTACCTCGAAGGCCAGCTCGAGAAGCTGGCAAGCCACCTCGGGCGGGACCTGTTGGTGGCGCGTACTCCACTGGCTCTCACCGTGCGGTTCCGCAAACCCAACGACCGGATCATCGCGCGGTATTCGTTGTCCACCGAGTCATTGCTGCTCAAACCCGGAGACCCGACGAGCCGACAGGACTACGCGCATGTGTTCACGATGATCGGCACCAAGCGCGAGGTGATCGACCAGCTGATCAAGGATCTGCACGCCCCGGATGCCTTCCCGGAGACCGAACCGATCCTCATGGCACCTCTCGCGGCGGCGGAGCCGCTGCCCGGCGTCGTCCCGATCGCGTACCAATCGGCCAATCAAGGCGGATTCGCCTAGCCCTGAACCAGGGAGTCGACATGCACATCGTCATTCCGCTCTTTCCCCGCTACACCACACTCGACGCAATCGGCCCGTACGAGGTGCTCCGCTTCATCCCCGATGCCGAGATCACCTTCGCCGCAGCGGAAACCGACCCGGTCCCCGCCGACAGCGGTGCCCTGGCGATCACTCACACCACCCCGCTCAACGAGATCGAAACCTGTGACATCGTGGTTGTCCCGGGAGGCCCTGGCTCCCGAGCAGAGAACAAGCAGTTGGTTGCCTGGCTGAGCATGATCCACCCGAAATCCCGGTGGACGACCTCGGTGTGCACCGGTGCCCTGGTACTCGGTTCGGCCGGTCTACTCAAAGGACTGGACGCGGCAACTCACTGGAACCCCAAAGTGGTGCAACGCCTGGAGGAACTCGGCGCGCGATACGTCACCGACCGCGTCGTCTTCGACGACGAGCACCGGATCGTCACCTCGGCCGGTGTCTCGGCCGGAATCGACATGGCACTCGCCCTGGCCGCTCGGATCACGGACCAGGTGACCGCCGAGGCAATCCAGCTCGCGATCCAGTACGACCCGCAACCGCCGTTCGACAGTGGTTCCCCGGACAAGGCCACCGAGAACGTCAGGCAGCGCGCCCTCGAACTCCTCGGTTCGAAAACCACCTAACGGCACAAGAATGCCACTCGGCCCGCGAGAAGGTCCGAGTGGCATTCCTCTGTGGGTCATCACATGGGTAGTGCGCCTCACATGACGAGCACACGGCTCGGGCTCCGCGATGCGGGCACCGGGCGAGCCCGGCTCATTTCGAAGCCGTTGATCGCCAGCCGGGTCACCGGCCACGATGTAAATGCGCCACGGCCGCGGATTGCCGCCCGGAGGTGCGCAAGCGGCCGCCGTCGGCGCCCGGTCGAGCAGATCGCAATCCGCCGACGAGGCATAATATTGCGCCGAGCGTGACCCATGCGGTCAGCACGAACAGGGCGTGGGTCGCGCCGCGTCCGTCGAAGAAGGCGGTCGACCGGAGCAGTCGGCCTCCGGCCCCGGGCGGCAGCAGTTGGCCGAGCGCGCCGGACCATCCGGGCAGCATCTCCGGTGCGGTCGCGGTACCCGAAAGGGGGTTGCCGACAAGCATCATGATCACGGCACCGATCCCGATTCCGGCGTATCCGAGCAATGATTCCAACCCGAGAACGGTCAGCGATGTCGCCGCGATGGACAGGCCGACAGCACCGGCATTGGCCGCGTAGGACCCGCTCAGTGAGCCCAGCCAGAATTGCAGGACCGCGGCAACCGTCAGACCGCCGGTGACCGCGAAAGCGACTGCGCCGATAGCCCGTTGGGCGGTGCCGTGGACGAGCCTGGTCAACAGCACCGCGGCCAGCAGACCGCCCATGACCAGAGGCAGCGCGCCCGCGGACAGTCCGGCACCACGGGGATCGGTGGCGGGCAGGGCCGCGAGATCACGGACAGCGACCGGCGTGCCGCCCGCCTGGCCGAGGCCGGTCGCCATGGCCTGCAGGGTCTGCGCGACCGCGGTGCTCGCGGCGGAGGCGACAATGACCTGCGGGGCACCGGAACTGAGGTCGATCGCCCCGTACACGCGCCGATCACCGATGAGTTTCTCGGCCGCCGCGGTGTCGGCTACGGCCGTTATCTCGAACCCGCCCGGCACCCGTTGTTCCAATGCGGTGCGAATCCGAGTGACGGCGGTGGGCGGCCCCGCGACCGCGATCGGCACATCGTGCACCGATGACCGCACCGAAGGCCAGGCGAAGGCGATAAGCAGGACACCGACGATCGCCGTGAGCAGGACGACCGTTCCTGCCACCGCCGACCATCGGGACGCGGGTACATCGGTGGCGGTATTCATCTGTACTCCTTGGACATTGGGACTTTGACCGGTGCTCATCGCAGGGTGAGCGGGGTCTCGGTGTCGATGTGGGTCAGCTTCTGGGGATTGCGGACGTAGTAGAGGCCGGTGATGCGGCCGTCTGCGACGCTCAACGCGATGACACCGTCGAGTTCGCCGTCGACGTGCAGGGCCAGGGCCGGGCCACCATTGACCGCGGTCGGCTCAGCGGCGAGCGCGACGTCCTTCTTGGTGAGGCCGCCGACAATGAAGCGAGCCACCTTGTCCGCGCCGATGATCGGCCGTGGCGTGGCCTGTTTGATCCCGCCGCCGTCGCTGATCGCCACCACGTCGGAGGCGAGCACGTCGAGCAGGCCCTGCAGATTCCGGGTCTCGAGCGCCTGCCGGAAGGCTTGGAGCGCCACTTCGGCCTCTCGCGTGGTCACTATGCGGCGCGGGCGGCGCGCCTCGACGTGGCGGCGCGCCCGGTGGGCGATCTGGTGTACGGCGGCGGGCGTCTTGCCGACCGCCGCCGCGATTTCGTCGTAGCCGATCCCGAATGCCTCCCGCAGCACGAACACGGCTCGTTCGGTCGGGGTCAGTGTCTCGAGCACGAGCAGCAGTGCCATCGAAACGCTTTCGGAAAGTTCGGCATCGGCGGCCACATCGGGCGTGGTGAGCAGTGGTTCCGGCAGCCACGAACCCACATACGACTCCCGGCGGCGCTTCATCGAGCGCAGCCGGTTGAGCGCCTGCCGGGTGGTGATCCGAACCAAATAGGCGCGTGGATCGTCGACGTGCGCCGCATCGACACCGACCCAGCGCAGCCAGGTCTCCTGCAGGACGTCGTCGACATCGGCCACCGAACCGAGCATCTCGTAGGCGACGGTGAACAGCAGCTTGCGATGCGCGACAAATACTTCCGTCGCCTCGACGGTGGTGTGGTCCATGGCTGCGGCTGCAATCACCTCGGTGTTCTCGTGCACGATGTCTCCTTCGCTTCGAGGGCTCGAGCACAAGACACCGGATCGACGAGATTTCTGACAGCCCAGTGCAGTGATCCACGTCACCGGCCGAAGCTGTCAGGAATTCGCGGGCTGTCTCGTTCAGGAAGCACGCGAACCAGACAGGAGCGAACCATGCCGCACCGCATCGTCGTCCTCGGGGCCGGATACGCCGGAGCCTTCTCCGCCGGATACCTGGCCCGCCAACTGCATTCGGACGACTTCGAGATCACCGTCATCAACGCCGAACCCGATTTCGTCGAGCGGCTGCGCCTGCATCAGCTCGCCGCCGGGCACGATCTGCGCCATCGGCCGTTGGCGGAAGTGTTCGCGGGCACCGGAATCCGGCTGCGGTTGGCGCGGATAACCAGCGTCGACGCCGCGCACAAAACCGTCACCATCGACGATGGCAATGGCATCGACCGGATCGAATACGACACCCTCCTGTACGCGCTCGGTAGCACTGCCGCGGATCACGGTGTTGCGGGCGTCGCCGAGCACGCCTTCCATGTAGCGCAGCGACCCGCGGCACTGCGCCTTCGCGCACGCCTCGATGAGCTGGGCGAGGGCGGGATGATGCTGGTGGTCGGCGGTAACCTGACCGCGATCGAGACCGCCATCGAAATCGCCGAAGCCCGTCCTGGACTCGAGGTCAGCCTCGCCACCAGCGGCGAACTGGGCGGCTGGCTCGGTCCGAAGGCCCGACGTCACCTGCTGCGCGCCTTCGACCGATTCGATATCACGGTCCACGAGCACACAACCATCGCGCGCGTCGAGAAGCAGGGGGCGATCGCCGCCGACGGCACCGCGTTCGCCTCGGATGCGACCGTGTGGGCCGCCGGGTTCACCGTCCATCCCATCGCCGCCGCCAGCGGATTCGAGGTGATGCCCAACGGTCAGATCAGGGTGGACCGGCAGATGCGGTCGGTCTCGCATCCGGAGGTCTACGTCGCCGGTGACAGCGCCTTCATTATCGGCGAGAACGGTCATCCATTGCCGATGTCCTGTGCTTCAGCGGGATACACCAGCGCGCAGGCGACGGCCGCGATCATCGGCGACCGGACCGGGCGCAAGATCAAGGCGACCGCGCTCACCTATATCGGCAACCACATCAGCCTCGGCCGCAAGGACGCGATCTTCCAATTGGTCGACGACGACGCGCGCGCGAAACCCGGGGCCCTGTGCGGCCGGTCGGCGGCCTGGATCAAATCGGCGATCGTGGCGACCAGCGGCTGGGCGATCAGCCACCCGACCATGGGAAAACCGAGTCACAAATACCACTCGGCCGCCGCCCGAGAGCACTCGCCCGAGCTGGTCGCCCGATAGATTCGTGCCGATGGACACCGCCACCGTGGCACGTTTCGAGGCCAGCCGCGATCGGCTGGCCTCCCTCGCCTATCGGCTGCTCGGCTCGGCCGCCGACGCCGAAGACACGGTGCAGGACGCGTTCCTGCGGTGGCAGGCCGCCGACCAGCAGTACCTCGACGCGCCAGAGGCTTGGCTGACCAGGATCGTCACCAATCTGGCGCTGGACCGGCTGCGTTCGGCACAGGCGCGGCGCGAAAGCGCGGTCGGCGCGTGGATGCCCGAACCGCTCCTGCACGGCGACCCGATGTTGGGTCCGGCCGACACCGTCGAGCAGCGTGAATCGGTGACCCTGGCGGTGCTGATGCTGATGGAGCGTCTGTCGCCGGTCGAACGCGCCGTTTACGTACTGCGCGAAGCCTTTTCGTATCGCCATGCCGAGATAGCCGAGATTCTCGGCATCACCGAGTCCGCGAGCCAGCAGCATGCCCACCGAGCCCGGCATCGAATCACCGCCGCCGGCAAGGGAACCGACACCGACGAGGCCGCGGCGCGCCGAATCGTCGAGGCCTTCGCCGACGCCGCCGCCTCGGGTCGCACCGAACCCTTGATAGCTCTGCTGACCGACGACGCGACAGGAACCTCCGACGGCTCCGGAGTCGTGTTGGCCGCCACGCTGATTCGATACTCGTCACCCGAGCAGATCGCCCGCGCGGTGCGCGCCGGCTTCAAACCGTCCCCGGCCAAGCGCAGACTCGCCGGCGGCTCCCCTTCGATCCATGCCGCCGTCGTCAACAACTGCCCGGCTATGCTCGCCACCCTCGACGGCCGGGTCCTGGGCGTCACGATCCTGGAGATCCGTGACCACAAGATCGCAGGCGTGCGCGGCATCGCCACCCCGCACCGACTCGGTCGCCTCACCGAGCGGTGGCAGCGACAAGAGCATGCCGCACCGCTGATCGCTGCGTGGTGACAAGGTTCTCGCCAGGTCCGCGGGATCGCCTGTGAGTCAGATCACGGTTGAGGTTGACCTGAGGTCAGGGTGGACGCTCGGCGCAGCGGCACGACGCCGAGCCGGACATCACGGATTCGAGGAGCATTCCACAATGTCGATCACCCTTTCCAACCAGGACAAGAGCATCCTGCGGACCGCCGCCTACGGCGCTGTGTCCCTGATGGCCGCCGCCACCGGCGCGCCCCAGAAGACCGCCGCGAATGCCGTCCTCGCCCTGACATCGGCGACCGGGCTGGTCGGGCACGTGCTCGCCGCGCGGACCAAGGACATCGAGCTGACGGGTAAGACCGTGGCCGAACTCGCCGACAGGGTATTGCCCGCTCTGGCGGCGGCCATGAAGCTGCTCGGCGAACAAGCTCCGGCAGAGGCGGACAACTTCCGCAGCACCATTCTTTTCGCCACCGAAGCCGCCCAGGCTCATCCGGACCGGGCCTCCACCGGAGCCGAGATGGCCCGCAAGATCACCGCGGCACTCGACGCCGGCACCGCCCTAACGAATACCGCGGATCGCCCGGAGCTGCGCAAGGCGATCGAGGAGATCGTCGACTCCGGTTTCGTCGGGGTGTCGCTACGAGTGCGCGACGAGCGCGGCGAGTGGGTCGGCAGCGCCGGGGCGGCCGAGTTGGGCGGGACCGCGAAGCCGCCGATCGATGGGCACGTCCGGATCGCAAGCAACACCAAGACATTCACCGCCGCACTGGTGCTGGGGTTGGTGGGCGAGGGCAGAATCGGACTGGACACTCCGGCGGTGGACTATCTGCCCGAATTCGAGCTGGACGAGCGGATCACGGTACGAATGCTGTTGCGGCACACCAGCGGAATCTTCAATTTCACCGGCGAGCTCTACGAGAACGGGACGATCGTGGCGGGGATTCCCGCACCCGGCACCCCCTGGGGCGAGCAGTGGGTGGACGACCGTTTCCACACCTACCGGCCGCAGGAACTGGTGGAGTTGGCGTTGTCCAAGCCGCTGCGTTTCGAGCCGGGGACGGGCTGGAGCTATTCCAACACCAATTACGCGCTGGCCCGACTGCTGATCGAGAAGGTAACGGGCCGTTCGTTCGCCGAGGAGATGCGGCGGCTGATCGTGGAGCCACTCGGACTGTCGGGCACCGTGGTGCCAGACGGTCCGGAGATCCCCGAGCCGCACGCCCACGCCTACTACCGGTACGAGGCAGCCGGCGAGCAGAAGACGGTCGACATCACCCGCCACGACCCGTCCTGGAATCCCGGCGGCGGTGACATGATCTCGACCACCGAGGACCTGGCCACCTTCATTTCCGCGCTGCTGAGCGGAAAACTCCTGTCGGCCGAGCTACTGGACGAGATGTGCACCCCGCACCCGACGGGTATCCCGACCATGGATTACGGCCTGGGCGTGTTCATCCGGGACCTGGGTCCCGACGGCGGCATCGTCATCACCCACAACGGCGGCCATGCGGGCTATGCGACGTTGATGTATGCGACACCCGACGGCACTAAGACGATGACCGCTGCTTTGACCTGCGTGGACGACTCCGCAATGGCTGCGGCGGTGCCCTTCCAGAACGCCCAGCAGAGGCTCCTCGCCGAGGTGTTCGGTACCGGGCAAGCCGATCCGGCTCGGTAGCACGCGAATCGATGCTTCGCCCGCCGACTCCGATCGGCGGGCGGCCTCGCATACCCACTTCTTCGATACAAGGCAGGCTGAGCCTATGCGGAATGGAGTCACGATCGGGCAGGCGGCGGCGTTCGTCGGCGTCACGGTGAAGACGGTGCGGCACTATCACAAGCTCGGTCTGGTCGCCGAGCCCGACCGCGACAGCTCCGGCTACCGACGCTACGGATCGGACGAACTGCTGCGGCTGGTGCGGGTCCGGACATTGGCCGCGGCCGGGGTGCCGTTGGCCGAAATCGAGCCCCTGCTCGACACCGACGCCGCGCAGTTCGCCGCGGCGCTCGCCGACGTCGAACGGCAACTCACCGAACGGATCGACGAGTTGATCGCCCGGCGCGACACCCTGCGTCGGCTCGCCGACGGGGACCGGGCGCTGTTGGGCGACCGGGCGGTGGCGCTACTGGAGCGGATGGCCGACCTCGGCTTCCCCGCATCCGAGGTGGCGACCGCCCGGGAGGGCTGGGTGTTGGCCAAAGCCCTTGTCCCGGAAGGTTTCGACGATTACCTCGACCATCTCGGGCACGCTCTCGACGACCCTCGCTACGTCGCGTTGATCAAGCGCGCCGCCGAAGCCGCGACCTGGAAGGAGGACGACCCCCGTATCGCCGAGCTCGCCACCGACATGGCCGAACACTACCTGGCCAATCCCGAACACCTGAAGGTCGTGACCGCACTGCAAGCCCGCACCGACACCGCGACCCGATACACGATGATCGCCCGCCACGGTGAGGAGCCCGCCTCGGCCACCACGCGAGCGGCCGAGGCATTCAACACCAAACTCCGTGCCGCAGGCGTCCGGATCCCCAAACCGGGCTTCTAGGTGGACATTTGGATCTGGTGATGGTCAGCCGCACGAACACTGGCCGCCGTCCCGACCTATGCGGTCGACATCATCACCGTCCGACGCCCACGGCGACCGAATCGCAACCATGCCCGTCGAATCGATAGTCGTTGAGGCCGAAGGTTTTCTGGGCCCACATCGCGTGCACACCCGCGGTGGGTCGCAGATACGGTGCGTCCCCGTGCTGATCGATGTAGTAGGTGTTGGATCCGGCGCAGGTCCGGTTGTGGAACATGGTCTTGCCTTCGCGGGAGTGCACGAATTCCATGAAGCGGTCCTGCGCCTCGGCGGTGACCTCGACGCGGGTGGCGCCACGACGGTGCGCGGCCCGGATCACCCGCATGGCGTGCTTGACGCAGATGTCGAAGGTGGCGAACAGTGACGAGCCGGTGACGCCGTAGGGGCCGGGGGTGAGGAACATATTCGGGAACCCGTGCACCGTGGTGCCCTCGTAGGATTGTCTGCGGTCGCGGTCCCAGCGCTCGTTGAGCGTTTCTCCGGCGGACCCGTACAGGTCGTAGGGCACGTCGAAGACTTTGAAACCTGTTGCCAGGACCAGCGTGTCGATCTCCCGCTCCAGTCCGTCGATGGTTCGGACGCCGTTCGGGGTGATCCGCTCGATGCCGTCGGTGACCAGTTCGACGTTGTCGCGCAGGTAGGTCCGGTAATAGGTGTTGGAGAACGACGGCCGCTTGCAGCCGAATCCGTATGTGGGCGTGAGCTTTTCCCGTAGGACCGGATCCTTCACCTGAGAATTCAGGAAGTTGCGCGCCATTGTCTCGGTGCCGCCGACGATGAAGGGTAGCTCCGCGTAGTGGACCGCGCCGAACGTCACGAACAGTTCGGCGAAGAGGTCGGTCGCCAGGCGCGCGGACCGCCGCGCCAACGGCAGTTTGTCCAGGGCGAGCCGGGTTATGCCGTCCAGCCGTGGATTCGGCTTCGGCAGCACCCAGATCGGCGTGCGCTGAAACACCTTCAGCGCGGCCACCTTCGGGGCGATCTCCGGAATCACCTGCAGCGCGGAGGCTCCGGTGCCGATCACGGCCACCCGCTCACCGGTCAGGTCGTGCGAATGGTCCCAGCGCATCGTGTAGTTCACCCGTCCGGCGAAATCCGCCAGACCCGGAATGGCCGGTTTGGTCGGCGTGGAAAAGGTGCCATGACAGGCGAACAGGTACCGTCCGGTCACCATGCTGCCGTCGGAGAGTTCCACCCGCCACAGGTGATCGTCTTCGTCGAAACGCGCGACGGAGACCTCGCTGTCGAACCGGATGCGGGGCCGCAGACCGTATTTCGCGGCACACCGCTTGGCGTAGCTGAACAGTTCCGCTCCGGGCGCGAAGGCGCGTGACCACGCGTTCGGTTCGAAGCCGTAGCTGTAGCTGAAAGACGGGATATCAACGGCCACACCGGGATAGGTGTTGTCCCGCCATACGCCACCGACCTCGGATTCGCGTTCGAGCATGACGAAGTCGTCGATACCCGCCCGGGTCAGCGCGATGGCGGCGGCCATACCGCCGAACCCGGCGCCGACAATGATCACCTCGTGCTCGGGTAGGAGATACAAATCCTTGTCGGACATAGTCTTTCACCTTCCGTGACCGCAGGTGGCCGATTCAGGCCGCGGCGCGGCGTTCGATCTCGCGGATCATCGAGTGCATCAGCGGTGAGCCGGTGGCGATGCGGTCGATGACGAGGTTCATCGTGCCGCGCAGCAGTGAGTACTCCCGCCAGCCCGCCGGGGCGAAGGTGGCGGCGGCGCGGCGGGTGATGCCGTCGGCGATCACGGTGGCGGCCTGCTCGGCGCTGATGCGCTGGTTGAACGGCCAGGGCAGGAACGAGTCCAGTTTGCGGCCGAGGGGTCCTCGTCGATCGGCCGGGCCAGTGGCGTCCGAACGAAGCCGAAGTAGGCGAGTCCGGCGCTGGCGCCGACCGCGGCCAGTTCGATGCGCAGTGCGCGCCCGAGTTGTTCCACCCCGGCCTTGCTGATCATGTAGGGGGACAGTCCGGCGGCGGGCGCGAACGCGGCGGCCGAGGCGACGATCACGACATGCCCTCTGGTGGCGGCGATCTGCTCGAGCGCGGGCCGCACGGTGTTGAACGCGCCCACCAGGTTGATGTCGAGCACCCGGTCGAATTCGGCGGGATCGACGGTGCGCACGGTGGTCGGCGCCGGGGCGACCCCGGCATTGGCCACCACCACGTCGATGCGACCGAACCGATCGACCGCGGCGTCGATCGCCAGCGCCGTGGCGGTCCGGTCACGAATATCGGCGGCCAGAGCCAGTGCGGTGGACCCGAAAGCCTTGGCGGCCAGGGTGATCGGTTCGGCGACGACGTCGATCAGGACGAGTTTCGCGCCCCGGGAATGCAATTCGGCGGCCAGCGCCGCGCCGATACCGCTCGCGGCGCCGGTGACGACGACGACCTTGTCACGCACGTCGAAACCACGACGGGTCGGAAACGGGAACATGGGCGGGCTCCTTTGCTCGCTCAGAGATCGAGGACCAGGCGGTCGGTGCAGCGGGATACGCAGATGAGCATCGAGTCGGCCCCGGCGAATGCCTTGTCACCGCCGTGCCGCTCGACCGTCCCGTCAAGCACGGTGGTCCGGCAGCTGCCGCAGAAGCCTTGCTGGCACGAATAGGGCACGCCGGGCACCGCCTGTTTCACCGCGGCCAGCACCGATTGCTGGGCTCCGACCTCGACAGTGATTGCGCTGCGGCGCAATTCGACCTGAAACGGGCTGCCGCCGAGTACCGGTGGCGGCGAGAAGCGTTCGGTGTGCAGCTCGTATCCGGCGCCCCGCGCGGTGAGGGTGCGTCGTGCGCCGTCCAGAATCGGGGGCGGACCGCACACGTAGGCGGCCTCGTTCCGGGGCATATCGGCGAACAGGGCGGGAACATCGGGCACGCCGAATTCGTCGTCGGTGCGGATGTCCACTCGACCCGAGGTGTATCCGGCCAGCTCCTCGCGGAACGGCATCGACTCGCGGCTACGGCCCAAATACACCAGCCGCCAAGGGATTCCGTGCCGGTGCGCGGTGTGAACCATGGGCAGGATCGGGGTGATGCCGATGCCACCCGCCACGAAGTAGTACCGCCGCGCCGCCACCATCCTGAAGGCGTTGCGGGGTCCGCGAATGTGCACGGGCTCCCCGGCCCGCAGGGTCTCGTGTACTTCGAGCGATCCGCCTCCGCCATCGACTATGCGCCGCACCGCGATTCGATACCGGAATCGGTCCTCCGGGTCGCCGCACAGCGAATACTGCCGCTGCCTGCCCGATGGCAGGAACACATCCAGGTGCGCCCCTGGAATCCAGCGTGGCAAGGCGCGCCCATCCGGCGCGACCAGCGTCAGGCCGACCACATCCTCGGCCGCCGCGGTCACCGACTCGATGACGAGATTCAGGTCGAATCCGGTGCGCCGCACCGGATTCGCGAGCGAGATCCGGGACGTCAGCGGGTTTACCGCCACCAGCCGCTTGTAGCCGCCGGCCAGGCCGAGCATCAGGCGCATCCCCGGATGCAGGTGTCCCGGGTCCGGAATGGGCGTGTCCCCGTGCACCAATTCCTTCATCGCACGCCTCCCGGCGACGCGCCCGTCGGCCCCGAGGGAGTTGATTTCATCGTGCGGACCTTTCCGGTCAGTGCTGGGCCGCGCGGGCAGCCGGTGAGGTCGCCAGATATTGCAGGGCTTTGTCGAGGCTGCCCATCGACGACGGGTGGAATCTCGGCGCAAGATAGGGCGGGATCTCGGTGAAGAAGAATCCGATATTGGGTATCAGGCCGCGCCGCATCGCGCGAACGGCCTCGATCGGCCATGGCTTCCACCACCGGTAGTCGGGGTCCTGACGGTAGAGCCGGTCGACGACGATGAAAGTGGTGCTCAGCAGGCCGATGCTCCCGATGGCGACGGTGCGGGCACGTCGGAGGTAACCGCCGTCGAGGTGCTGGAAGATATCGAACAACACGTTGCGGTGCTCGACTTCCTCGGCGCCGTGCCAGCGCAACAGATCCAACATCATCGGATGCATGCCCGCGGTTTCGAGCGCGTCGGCGTCGAGGAACCACTGCCCGACGATCGCGGTGAAGTGCTCCATCCCGGCGAAGAACGCCAGTCGCTCCTTGAGCCACTCCTGCTTGGCGCGACCGGTCAGCCCGTGATCGCCGAAGATCACGCGCAGCATGTGCTCGACGTGTCGCACGATCGAGTCGATGTCGATGCCCTGCTCGGCCAGCCGCTCGTGATAGCCGCCGTGCGAGTTGGCGTGCATCGCCTCTTGCCCGATGAAACCGATCGCCTCCTCCCGCAGGCGCTCATCGGTGATGTAGGGCAGCGCCTCGGCCACGCAGCCGGCCATCATCTGCTCGCCCAGCGGGACGATCAGATGCATCACATTCCACAGGTGCGAGGCGAACGGTTCACCCGGGATGTAGTGCAAAGGCACGTCGCGCCAGTCGAATTCGACGTCGCGTGCGGCGATCACATGCGCTTCCTCGGTATAAGGCCGCGCCGTTGCGGAGTTCCTCGTCATGAGTCGAGAATACAAAGATACAAATTGAAGCGCAATGTATCTTTGTTCTGACACGGTAGTCTGACGACATGCCAGCCGCCTCCGTCGATCCGCTTACCGACGACATCCTCGACGCCGCCCTGGCCGTCTTCGAGGACGTCGGCATCCGCAGGAGCACCATCGACGACATCGCCCGCCGGGCCGGCATCAAACGGGTCACCGTCTACCGACGCATGGGTTCCAAAGACGATGTGGTCCGCGCCGTGGTCCTGCGCGAATCCCAACGGATCATCGCGGCAGTGGCCGAACGCGCGAACGCCACCGGCACTCTCGAAGACCGCATCGCGGCCACCTTCACCGGACTGGTCCTCGCCCTACGGGACCACCCCCTCTACAACCGCATGCTGCGACTCGAACCCGACACCACCCTGCCGCGCATCACCATCGACGCCGCCGAACCATTGACCTGGGCCATCCACGCCGCCGTCATGATCCTCGGCCCCGACCTACCCGACCATCTCGCCGACACCGACCTGCTCACCGAGCGCGTCGAAATCATCGCGCGCACAATCCATTCCCTGATACTCACCCCCAAAGCCGTCACCGACCTGCACACCGAAGCCCAACTCACCCGCTTCGCCCACCGCCACATCACGCCCCTCCTGAACGCATCCTTACCCGCCACCCAGCCCTGATGCGGCGGCCGCGATCCCCACGAGTCTTCGGGTGAACGGTGCATCGGCCGGATTCGGCGGGTCAATGCCGCTGGTGCCCGAGGTCTAGCGGATAGAACGGCTCAGGTGGTTTTCGGATCCAGCGACCGAGATGTCGCGTCGGTTATCGGATTTCCGTTACCACGGCGGATGATTCGGGCAGGGCAGCTGGACCGGCCGGGACGTGGTGGAAGTCGGCGAAATCGACCTTGCGGGTGCGCCGGTGATATTCGGTGACGGTGCCGGGCCAGTTGGCCGTGACGCGGCCGTTGGCATTGCGGTACCAGCTGGCGCAGCCCGTCCACGCGGTGTGTTGCAGTCGGCGCTGGATTTCGTCGTCGTAGCGCCGCTCCACGTCGGCTCGCACCTCGAGTGCTGAATCGCGGTGGGCGGCAAGGTGTTCGATGAGCTGCCGGATATACCGAGCCTGCCGTTCGTGCATGAAGACGATAGATCCCGCGCCCAGGCTGGTATTGGGCCCGTAGACGAGGAACATGTTGGGGAATCCGGGTACCGCGATGCCGTGATAGGCCCGCGCGCCCCCGCTCCACCGCTCGTGCAGATCCAGCGCATCGAGGCCGCGAATCCGCATGGGCGCCAGCGGTTCCTGTGCCGCGAATCCGGTGCCGTAGATGATCGCGTCCACCTCATGATGGACGCCGTCGACGGTGCGTACGCCGCGCGGTGTGATCTCGGAGATTCGCTCGGTGGTGACCTCGACGTTCGGTTGGGCCAGTGCCGGATAGTAGTTGTTGGCGAACAGGATTCGCTTACAGCCGATCGGATGGTCCGGCGTCAACGTCGCACGCAATGCCGGATCCGGTACCTGGCGGCGCAGGTGATACTCCGAAAGCCATTGCAGCGCGGCCGCTATGGGCCGGTTGCCGAGGATCGCGGCGGTCATGAGCTCGCCGACTCCCCAGAATCCGGCGCGCTCGACCGAGAGCAGCAGCGGTAGCACACGGAAGGCGCGCTGATGCAGTCGGCCGTACTCGGTGTCGGGTTTGGGGATGATGTGCGGCGCGGACCGCTGGAACACGGTGAGCCGCGCGACCTGCGGCTGAATCCGCGGAATGAATTGGACGGCACTGGCCCCGGTGCCGATCACGGCGACCCGCTTACCGGTCAAGTCGTAGTCGTGATCCCACCGCGCGGAATGAAATGCCTTGCCCTCGAAGGATTCCCGTCCCTGGATGCCCGGCAGCACCGGCCGCGAGAGCACACCGGTGGCGGGCACGAAGACATCCGCCTCGAAGCTCTCGCCGGAATCGGTTTCGATATGCCAGGTGGCGGTTTCCGCGTCGAAGGCGGCGGCGGTCACCTCGATGCCGAACCGCAGATGCGGGCGAAGATCGTAGGCATCGATGACCCCGTCGATATAGCGCTGGATATCGGGTTGCAGCGAAAACCGGCGCGGCCATTCGGTATTCGGCGCGAACGAGTACGAGTAGTATGGCGACGGAATATCGCATCCGGCTCCGGGATAAGTGTTGTCGCACCACACCCCGCCCGCCGCGGCGGATTTCTCGAGCACCACGAAGTTGCGCAGACCGTGCCGCGCCAGCTCCGCGGCCATGGCCAGGCCCCCGAATCCGGCACCGACGATCAGCACGGACGGCCCGACGTCACGCGGCGCGCTCATCGCCCAGCCGCCCAGCGCAGCGGGCCGCGCGCCGCGTCCGCGGCGGTCCCGAGGAGGTAGGTGGTGAGCGTGGTCAGCGGATGCCGCTCGGGATCGGGCCGTTTATTGACCGCGATCCGCGCCATTTGCTGTGCGTACCAGGCGAGTTCGGTCATGCCGTCCACGCTGTCGATACCGAGCCGACGGGGGCGCACGGTGCTGACGGTCGCGGAGTCGGCAAGTACGCGGGCCGGGAACTCCGGATCCAGCACCAGCGGACGAGCCATACCCACGAGATCGACCGCTCCGGAGGCGACCGCCTCGGCCATGCCCGCCGCGGTCCGGAAACCGCCGGTCAACAGCAGCGGCAGCGCGGTGGTGGCCCGCACCCGTTCGGCGTAGTCCAGGAAGTACGCCTCGCGCGCCCGGGTACTGGCCTTGCGTGGCTCACCGACACCCATCATCGCGGCGGATTCATAAGTGCCGCCGGAGATTTCGAGCAGGTCGATGCCCTCCGCACCGAGCGCCGCCACCACCTCGAGCGATTCCTCCTCGCCGAATCCGCCGCGCTGGAAGTCCGCCGAGTTCAGCTTGACCGCCAGCGGGACCGCGGCCCCGATCTCCGCCCGCACCGCCCGCACCACCTCGAGCAGGAATCGGCGGCGGCGCTGCGGTGTGCCACCCCAGCCGTCGGTGCGCAGATTCGTCAGCGGCGAGAGGAACTGGCTGATCAAATACCCGTGCGCGGAATGGATTTCGATGCCGGTGAAACCGTTGTCCACCGCGCTGCGCGCGGCCGCGGCGAAACGCTCGACGAGCGCGATGATTTCGGATTCGGTCAGCGCGCGCGGAGTCGCGAACAGCGCACGTTGACCGGGCACCGGTACCGCCGACGGCGCGACCGAATTCCAGCCGAGCAGCCGTGGCACCTGCCGACCCGGATGGTTCAGCTGTGCCCACAGGTGCGCACCTCCCATTCGGGCCGCGCGGGTCCACTCGGCCAGTGCCCGGCGATCGGTGCGATCGTCGATGACGACATTGCGGGCCTCCCCCAGCGCGGTCCGATCGATCATGATGTTGCCGCTGATCAGCAGCGCCGCCCCGAATGGGCCCACTTGCGGTAGAGCCGGATCAATCCCGGCGACGGATCGTGCGACGGACTCGCCAGGTTCTCACTCATGGCCGGTTTGGTCAGCCGATTGACCAGGGTGACCCCGCAGGGCAGCTCGAACGGCCGCGCCAGCGCCGCCACGGCGGTGTCCTCGGTCTCGATGGGGGCAGAGGTCATCGTCGATCCCTTCCGGATAGGTCGCGCACTCGACATTCAGCAACTGTGCGACTAATCTAGCGTTCTGTCGCATTGTCGCACAAGCGAGGAGTTATCGATGGCCGAGACAGCGTTGTCGTTATCCGCCCCCGAACCGATCCGTCTCGGACCCGAGTCACCCCTGTGGAAAGCCGCGGGAGATTGGCGCGTCTACCTCATGACCCCCGCCACCAGTCTGATGTTGAACATGCTTCCGGGCGTTTCGGCGGGCGTGGAACAGCACTCCACCACCGTGTTCGTCGAACCGTGGGCGCGGCTGTTCCGCTCGGTGCCGCAGATCCAGGAGGGCGTCTTCGATCCGCACATGGCCGAACGCATTCGGAAGTACCACGTCGACATCAAGGGCACCGATCAGAACGGCGAGCGGTATCACGCCCTGAGCCCCGAGCTCTACTACGCCTCGCACGCCATCTTCACCTACACCGTGTTGACCACCCTCGAGCTGTTCGATCACCCACTCACCGACTCCGAAAAGGCCGCCTACTACGAGGATTCGAAGATCTGGTTCCACAACTACGGCGTCAGCGACCGCATGATGCCGCGGACCTGGCCGGAGTTCGAGGCGTACTTCGAGCGGCTGATCGCCGAGGGCATGGAGAACACCGCGGTCACCGATTATCTGCTCGACCTCTACCGCCACCCCGTCCGGTACCGGCCCGCCGGAATATCGCCCCTGGTCTGGCGCCTACTCGCCCCGCTGGTCGGCTCGCATGCCCGCCTGCTCGCGGCGGCGGCCGTTCCCGCGGTCTGCCGCGAACGCGCCGGGCTACGATTCAACCGGGTCGATCGCGCCCGATTCGCCGCACTGGCCGCCACCGTGCGCAGCGTCTGGCCGCGACTCCCCGAGCGAGTCCGGATCACCCCGCGCGCCTGGTACGCCAAGCAGGCCGTCCTACGGGAACGAGCGGGTCTGGCCGGGCACTGATACCGAAGGAGTCCTCCGATGCTGGCCGACCTGCTGTCGACCACCGATGAGCACGACGCCACCGCCGAGCAGATCATCGACACCGCACTCGCCGAATTCACCGAATTCGGCATTCGCCGCGTCAGCATCGCCGACGTAGCCAAGCGGGCCGGCCTGCATCGGGCCACCGTCCACCGCCGGTTCCCCACCAAGGACGATCTGGTGACCGCGGCCATGATCACCTGGTCCCGCCGCTTCTTCGAAACCATCCTGGCCGCCGTCACCGATCTCACGGATTTCGAGGATCGCCTGGTCGAGGGATTCACCCTGTCGCTCAAAGGTCTTCGCTCCGACCCGCTGGTATCCCGCCTGCTCGTCACCGACGCCGACACCGTGCTGCCGTTGCTCACCACCCAGGGCGGCCCGGTCCTCACCACCGTCACCGAATTCTTCGCCGAGCAGTACCGCGCCGCCCGCCCCGACGACCCCGACGTCGACATCGCGGCCGAACTGGCCACCCGCATCGGCCTATCCCTGATCCTCACCCCCGCCAGCCACGCCCCCCTGCGCACCGACGACGAGATCCGCGCCTTCGCCCGCCGCTACCTACTCGCCCTGATCTGAGTCGGATGCCACCTTCTCGTCACCACAGCCCAGGCATGCGAGCAGGATCGCTTCGGCCGAACCGCAGCACCCCACTGCCGCCGATCAACGGGCGCGGTCACACCTCCACGACACGAATTCGCTTGCCGCAGAGCTTGGTCATATCGTCCACATCCGAGGTCAGGATCACCGTGGGCGCGGCTGCGCGCAGCGCGGTCGCAGCCACAACGGCATCGATCGCATATTTGTGACCGTGCAGACCAGCCTGACGAAGCAGTTCGATTGCGCCAAAAGCGATCTCGTCGGTCACGGGTTCGACCCGAAGCCGTGACAGGTACCAGCGGAACCGATCGTTTTCGATCCTGGTGTCGTATCCCTCGATCGGCGTGAGCGCGCTGACGATCACCCGGAAATCGCTGTCCTGCGCTTCCCGGACGTACGCGGTGGCCCGTTGATCCGCCGCGCACCACTTCGACAGACCCTCGCTATCCAGCACCAACGTCCCGGCGCTCAGTCGGCTTCGGGCTCGTGCCACCCCTGGTCCCCCTGCAACTCGGGCGAGGCCTTCACCTCACGAAACAACGCAGCCGCTTCATCCCTGAGCTCCTGCGGAATCACCCCGGCTTGATCCTCGTTCGCAATCAGCGCCTCCTCGAGCAGATCTCGCTCGATCTGCCGCTCGACGGCGGCATCGACATACGCGGAGAATCCACGCGCCCCAACCCGCTCCCTGATCGCCCGAATATTGCCCGCGCGCAGCGACACGCTGACCTTCGCCGCCGGCCCGTCGCCCGGGGGGTAATCCGCGGGTAGTGCACTCATATGACGAGTTTACTACTGGAAGTAGCAATACGGCTGGTAACCCTGAACCATCACGCGACACCAGTGGCGGGACGCGTATCCGACCGATAGCAGAATCGGCACGTCTCTGGCCGTCGCCTCCGCCAATGCTTCGGCGACCCTCTGCTCGGACAACCGCTCGATGCCGGCGCGGAATGTACCTAAGGCCGATGCCGAAAGTACTTATGCGCGACTGATTCCCCGACCGTCGGATCTCAATAGCGTTGTGGTCAACACGAACAACCACGGACGATCAGGAGAATCCGATGCCCTACTTCGACTCGCACGATGGCACCCGGCTGCACTACCAGGACTGGGGTACCGGGCAGCCGGTGCTGTTTCTCGCCGGTGGCTGGCTGAGCAGCACCTCCTGGGAGTTGCAGATGCTGCCGCTGTCCCGACAGGGACTGCGGTGCCTTTCCTACGACCGGCGTGGACACGGCAAGTCCGACTGGGTCGGCCACGGTTACGACTACGACACCCTTTCGGAGGATCTGGCGGCGTTCCTGGAACACCTCGACCTGCGCGATGTCGTGGTGGTCGCGCATTCCATGGCCGGTGGCGAGATCGTCCGGTACCTGACGCGGCACGGCAGCGACCGGATCAATCGGCTCATGTTGGTCTCTGCGACCCTGCCGTTCATGGCTCAGGCCGCCGATAACCCGGACGGTGTCCCGAAGGCCGTCGCCGACGCGGTGAACGCGGCCCGCCTCGCCGACCGTCCGCTGTGGATGGAACAGAATGCGCAGGCGTTCTTCGCAACCCACTTGGGCAACCAGATATCTTCCGCGCGCATCGCGTGGATGGTGCAGAAATGTATGGACTGCTCATTGCTGGCGGCCGACGCGGTCATGGAGACCATCTTCACCACCGACTTCCGCGCCGAACTGCGCGAGATCACGGTCCCCACCATGATCATCCACGGTGACGCCGATGCCTCCGCGATCATCGAACTCTGCGGACGCAAGACCAAGGATCTGATCCCGGTGAACACCTACAAGGAATACCCGGCGACCGGTCACGGCATCATGATCACGCACGCCGAACAGCTCAATGCCGACATCGTGGACTTCATCAAGTCCTGATCACCGCGGGATAGAACCGAGCGCGGCGTGGCTATCGTAGGAGGCGCAGGCGCAGTTCCTGGTCTGCCGCCCTGACCAGGAGGTCGGCGTCGTGGCTGATCAGGACGACCACCGCGCCGGCGGCCGCGAGGTCGCGCATGACCCGGGTCATCGATCGGAGGTGGCGGCGGTCGACTCCGGAACTGGGTTCGTCGAAGACGATGATGCGGCGGCCGCTCAGGCGTGCCGTGGCGAGGATCAGGCGCTGCTGCTGGCCGCCCGACAGCGACAGGGGGTGCCGGCGGTGGCAACCGCCGAGATCGAGTTCGGCCAGTAGGTCGGGGGCGTGCGCCGCGTATTCCGTGGGCGTGCCGAGGCGCAGTTCGGCCTCGACGCTGTCGGTGAAGAGCTGACGCTGCACATCCTGCATGACGATCGCGGTTTCGCGCTGCCGCCGTCGGCGGGGCAGCGCGAAACCGTCGAGCAGCACTCGGCCCGAATGACGTTGTAAGCCCGCCAGAATTCGGGCAAGCGTGCTCTTACCGGCACCATTCGGCCCGGTGACGGCGGTGACGACGCCGGCGGGTAGCCGTGCGTAGGCGATATCGAGCACGCGGCGTCCGTGAAACGCACACCCGATATCGATGAGCTCGACACCGCGATCCACGGCGCACGCCGGTGTGTCGCGGACCGTCGCCACACTGGGTCCTCTCGCGAAAGCAGCCGTCCTGTCGGCCTTTTCGGGCGGATCGAGACTGCGCAGCCCCTGTGCGCGCATCGTCTCCTCGGTCAGTCCAGCGAATTCGGCCCTGCTCCACTCCTTTCGGACGCGGCCGTCGTGTAGCACCACGATCCGGTCGGCGAGGTGGCGCAGGTAATGCAGCCGGTGCTCGGCGATGACGATGGTCGTTCCCCGCTCCCGGAGCCGATACAGCACCGCGGTGAGATCGGCGATGCCCTGTGGGGAGAGGTTCGACGTCGGCTCGTCCAAGAGCAATACCGGAGGTTCGTGAGTGACGGCGGCAGCGCACGCCACCCGCTGCTGCTGTCCGCCCGACAGCTCGCGAAGCCGGGTGCCGCTGAACGCGTCCAGCCCGAGGCCCGCCATGACCGCGCCGACACGGTCGCGAATACATCGAGGGTCGGCGCCGAAATTCTCCGAGGCGAAGGCCAATTCGGTGTCGACCGCGTCGGTGAAGAACTGACGGCGCGGATGCTGCAGCACCGTCCCGGTCAGCCGCCCCGCCTGCGCGAGGTCGGCGATCGGCGACCCGGCGACCCGGATCTCCCCTGCCAGTGTTCCCTGGTGGAAGTGCGGGATGAGCCCGTTCATCAACCTCAGCACCGAACTCTTTCCGGACCCGCTCGGCCCGCACAACACCACCGTCTCGCCGCGTCCAACCCGCAGATCCAACCCGTCCAGCACGACACTGTCGGCGCCCGAATACGACCAGCGGACATTCCGCAACTCGATCATCGCCCGGTCTCCCAGCACAGCGTCGCCGCCACCAGCATCGCGAACACCATCGCGGCCGCCACGTCGACGGGTCCGAGCCGCAGCGGCCGCATCGACGTCGGCCGCGGGTGCGAGCCCAGTCCGCGTAGCAGCGCCGACGCCGAAAGATCCTCGGCCGCACGCAGACTCGACGCAATGAGCGGCACCGTGAAGAACTCGACGCTGAGCATCGGATGCCGCAGCATCATCCACCAGCCACCCAGCCCACGCAGCCGCATGGCAGCCCGCACCGCGCGCGCCTCACCGACGATCGCGGGCACGAATCGCAGCAGCACAGCACCGGACACGGTGAACGCCATCGGCACCCGCGCCGACCGTAGCGCGGCGGTGAGCCGGGTCGGCGGGATGGTCCGGATCAGGTGTACGGCAATGCCTCCGACGGCCAGCAGCCGCAATCCGTACCCGGCGGTGACCGAGACGAGTCCCAGCACCGGCCACGCCGCCGCCCGCGACAGATAGGCGACCGCCGCGGTCACCGCCACGGTCCCCACCAACCCGGCCGCACGCCGCCACGCGCGCGCCGAAAAGGCCAGCAGCACACCGGTGATCAGGGCGGCCGGAACGAATCGTGTTCCGCCGGGACTCATCAGCGCGACGCTCGCCGCCAGCAGCAGCGCGAGCGCCACGCGCGGATCCAGCTCCCAGCGCGACGTGCGGCTGGTCACGCCAGCCCGGCCTTCCGGAAGTGCTTGTCCAGCAGCCGCATTCCCAGCAGGCCGCCGAGGACGCCGAACACGAGCAGGGACAGGTCGAAGGCGACCAATACGGCGGGTGACAACAGCGCGTCGAGGCGCTCGAGGTAATCCGCGCCCATCTCCCGCATATAGGGGCTGGACAGGAATTCGTCGCGGGCATAGAACAACGGCAGAAACAGCCCGACGAACCACGAGCTGAACGCGGCATAGGCGAGCACGCTCGCGCTCCGCGAGCGATACCGGCCCAGCCACAGCAGAACCTCGGCGACCAGCGCGGCCACCACCGCGACGGCGAGACAGATCGGCGGACTGCCGATGGCGAGCATGAAACCGCTGACGATAACGGCGAATACGGTGATCATGCCCGCGTGCCGCACCCTGGTGAGGAACAGCATGAACGGCACACCGCCGGCCACGATGCTCACCGCGACCGAGGCCAAAGTCGCCAGCGGACCTATGAATTCGAGCGCGTTGAAGACGCCGACGGTGACGATATAGAGGGCGCCGAAGATTCCGATGTCGATGAGATCCCTGGGACTCATCCGGACATCGATGCGGCGCGGCGCGAATTCGACGCTCATGACACCACCGCCGCCGGCGTGGCCACCGTCCAGAAGTCGGCGTAGTGGCCGCCCAGACGAAGCAGCTGATCATGGGTGCCGGATTCGACGATGCGGCCGCCGTCGAGGAAGACGATGCGGTCGGCGCCCCGGACGGTATGCAGCCGGTGGGCGACCATGACGACGGTCCGGCCCGCCATGAGCCGCTCGATGCCCACGTGGACCGCGGCCTCGTTGACCGGGTCGAGCGCGGAGGTCACCTCGTCGAGCAGGACGATGGGGGCATCCTTCAGCAGTGCCCGCGCGATCGAAACCCGTTGGCGCTCACCGCCGGACAGCAGCGCGCCGCCCTCGCCGACGGTGGTCGCCCAGCCGTCGGGCAGGCGGTCGATCACCTCGTCCAGGCATGCGGCGGTCGCGGCCGCGCGGACCTCGGCGTCGGTGGCGTCGGGGCGGCCGAGGCGGATGTTGTCCTCGATGGTGCCGTCGAACAGGTACACGTCCTGGAAGACGATCGCGATCCGGTCCCGCAGCAGCCCGGTGTCGATGGCGCGCACATCAACGTCGCCCACGCCCACCGAGCCCGCGTCGACGTCGTAGAACCGGGCGAGCAGCCGCAGCAGGGTGCTCTTGCCCGCACCCGACGGCCCGACGATGGCGATCCGCTGCCCCTCCGGCACGGTCAGCGACAGGTCGTCGATCACGGTGCGGCCGTTGTGCGCGAAGGTGACGGATTCGAAGCTCACGCCGTGGTGGGCGGGCTCGATCGGCCGATCCGCCTCGGGCAGCGGTTCGGTGCGCAGGAGCGTATCGAGTTGCGCCAGAACCGTACGCGTGCCGCGGAGTTTGCCACCGATGTCCGATAGCGACAGCAGCGGGTCCGCGCAGCGGGCCGCCAGCACCAGAGTCGCCAAAACCTCTGCCGCGCCGATGGTCCCACCGATCGCCAGGTAGGCAGCCAGCGTCAGCAATGCCGTGAACATCGCCTGCACCGTGAGGGTCAGGCCGATGACGCCGGGCAGCGCCGCGAGCGCGGAGCGGTGGGACGCGCGCCGGACCTCGCGCAGTGAATCGTCGAGCAGGGCGAATCGCTCGCCGGTGCGGCCTCCGGCCCGCAGCACCGGCTGGGCCTGGAGGTATTCGATAACGCGTCCGGCGGCCTCGTGGTCGCGCTCGTGGCGGTTCGCGTCGGCGGCGGCGGTGGCGCGTCCGGCCCGGAGCTGGACGGCCGCGACGATCGGCGCGGCCAGCAGTGCCGCCAGCCCCAATTGCCAATTGCAGGCGAGCATCACGGCGACAATTGTCAGCGGCGTCACGGCGGCGGATACGAATGGCGACAGCAGATGTGCGATCACGCTCATCGCCTGCAGCACACCGCGACCGGCCAGCACCGATACCTCACCGACCCGGCTCGCGTTGTACCAGCCGAGGGGAAGCCGGGCCAGGTGGTCGCCGAGGCGGTGGTACAGGCCGCGCAACATGGTTGTCCCGACGCGGAATCCGGACAGATCACTGCGATAGCGAAGGATCGCGTAGACCGCTACCGCGGCGCCGAAGGCGACCAGCCAGGGCCGGGCGGCACCGGGGTGCGGCCCGAACAGTGCCCGCAGCACCGGAACCAGCAGCGCGTAGGACAGTCCTTCGGCCACAGCGGTGACCGTCATCAAGGCGATGGTGCGGCGCACCGGCCCGGCGTACTCGGTTCCCAGTACGCGCAACAACATTCGGATCATCGGGGTTCTCCTTGCGGCGTACCGCGGTCGATATCGATCGTCTCGGCGAGCGCGGCTCGTTGGGATTGCCAGAACGCGGCGAACCGCCCCGCGCGGGCGAGCAGCTCGGCGGGCGCCCCGGATTCGACGACGGACCCGTTCTCCAGCATGACGACGGTGTCGGCCTCGGCGATGGTCTCGAGACGATGCGCGATAACCAGCGTCGTTCGGGTGCCCGCTGACGCCGCGAGCGCCCGGCGCACCGCCTGTTCGGTGCGCGGATCGGCGAAGGAGGTCGCCTCGTCGAGCACCAGCACCGGTGTGTCGGCCAGCAGCGCGCGGGCGATCGAGATCCGTTGCGCCTCACCGCCGGACAGTTCGACGTCCGCACCGATCACGGTGTCGTACCCGTGCGGCAGTTCCAGAATCCGGTCGTGGATATGCGCACGCCTGGCGGCCTGGACCACGTCCGCACGGTCGGCGTGCGGCACCGCGAGCGCGATATTGTCCGCGACCGATGCGCGCAGCAGGCGCACGTCCTGGAAGACGAACGACACCAGCCGGTACAGCTCGCGGCCGCCGATCTCGCGCAGGTCGACTCCGCCGAGGGTGATCACACCGCCGTCCGGGTCGAAGAACCGCGGCAACAGCTGTACCAGCGTGGACTTTCCGCTGCCCGAGGGGCCGACGATCGCGGTGACCGTGCCCGGCTCCAGCACCAGGTCGATGCCGCGCAATACCTCGCGGCCGGTGTCGTAGCCGAAGCGGATATCGCGCATCTCCACGCGGTGCCCGCGCGGCGCGACGGGGTGCGCGGGTTCCGGAAGCGGCTGTACCGCAAGGACATCCCGGATCCGGCCGACCGCTCGGCCGGCGGCCTGCAGATCGTCGAAGCCATGCCCCAGTGCTGCCACCGGAGCGGTCAGGCCCAAGCCGAGCAGCAGGAACGGCAGCAGATCCGCCGGGGCCAGACCGCCATCCGTGATCAGCGCCGTACCGCCGACCAACACGACCAGCAGCACGAACGGCGGCGACAGCGCCAGCTGCATACCAGCGGCGACCGCCGAGACACCGCGTACCCAGCGGTAGAAGGTGGTGGCGAAATCGTCTGTGGCCGTGCGGAATCGACCGTGGGCACGTTCGGATCCACCGAACGCCTTGACCACCGCGATACCCTGCACGAATTCGACGACCGAGCTCGTGATCCGACCCATGGCCGCATCGAATTCCCGCTGCTCACGCACCCGCGCCGGGGTCATCAGCAACGGGACCAGCGCGATCGCCAGCACCACCGGGATCAGCGTGATCAGCGTGAGCCGCCAGTCGACGGTGAACAGGTAGACCAGCGACACCAGCGGTACCACGAACGCCGAGACCAGTTCGCCGGGCGCGTGTGCGATGAACGGGTGCACCGCACTCACATCCTCGCCGACCACCTTCGCCAGCTCACCGGTGCGCCGCCGGGAGAACCAGCCGATCGGCACCTGCCCCAGCCGCGCGGCCAGCCGGCGGCGGAACGACAGCTGCACCCGGCTGTCGAGCAGATGCCCGATCCCGGAGGATCCGGCGGTGAACACCAGCCGGACGAACAGTCCAGCCGCGCCCGCGATCACGACCATCCGGATATGACCGTGGTCGATAGGGCCGGGCGACAACAGGGTTCGCCCCAGCTCGACGACCGCGAGTAAGGGTGCCAAACCCGCGACGGCGCCGATCACCTGCAGGACGACCACCGCGGCGAAACTCGGCAGGAAGGGCCGCAGCAGTCCCGCAAGGCTCTGTCCCGCAACCGAATCGGTGGGCCGTTCCGCGGTTCCGGCGATATCGGTGGCGGTCATCACTTGCCCACCTTCGCGACGAGTTGCTCGATGTCATCCGGCTCGGTGGGTTTCGGTGGCAGGGCCCGGCGCAGGACGGCGGCGGCGATCAGGGCGGCCACGACCAGCAATGCGGCGCAGAGGACGAAGCCGAGCTGGTATCCGCTATTGAGGGCCTCCGGCGTGACGTTGCGGCCGGTGCGGTCATGCGCCGCGGTGCCGAGAGCCGCGAGTCCGAGCGAGGCGCCGATCTGCCGCGAGCTGCTGAGCAGACCCGAAGCGGTCCCGGCCTCGTGCGGTGCGACACCGGCGGTGGCGGTGGCGACGACCGGTCCGAGGCAGAGCCCGAACCCGACGCTGGCGACGATCGATGGCCCGAGCACGTCGGTGGCGAACGCGCCGTCGGGGCTGATCAGGCCGAACCAGCCGAACCCTGCCGCGGTCAGCAGGCCGCCGACGACCAGCAGGGTACGGGCAGCGATGCGGTAGCCGAGCTTCATGGCGAGGACGGAGCCGACGACCACACCGAGCGCGAAGGGCAGGAATTCGGCGCCGGTCAGGGCCGGCCCGGTCCCGAGCACTCGTTGCAGGTAGAGGGACATGAAGTAGAAGGCCGCGGCCATGGCGGCGCCGACCAGCAGGTTGTACGCGTTGGCACCGGCGACCGCGCGATTGGCGAACAGCCCGAGCCGGATCAACGGTTCGCGGTTGGTGGTCCGCTCGACGCCGAGGAACGCGGCCAGCAGTGCCGCGGCGACCATCAGTGTGGTGACGGTGATCGGTGAACTCCACGCGTACTGATCGGTGCGCACCACACCGAACACCAGCAGGGTCAGGCCCGAGGTGGCCAGGACCGCGCCGAGCACGTCCGGCCGACCTCCGCGTCCGGTCGCCGGATCACCAGCGATGCCGCGCCGGGCAAGCACCAGCGCGCAGGCGGCCATCGGCACGTTCACGAACATCGCCCAGCGCCAGCTGACGTACTCGGTGAGCACGCCGCCGATCAGCACGCCGAATGCGCCGCCCGCGGCGTTCACCGCGCTCCACACGCCGAAGGCCCGGACGCGGGCCTTCCCGGCGGGGAATGTCGCGGTCAGCAGGGCCAGCGCGGCCGGGGCCAGGGCGGCCGCTCCGATCCCCTGGGCGGCGCGGGCGGCGACCAGGTGGCCGGGCACCTGAGCGAAACCGCCTGCCAGCGAGGCGATTCCGAACAGTCCGAGCCCGAGCAGCAGGACGCGCTTGCGACCGTACCGATCGGCGGCCTTGCCCCCGAGCAGCAACAGTCCGCCGAAGGTGAGGGCGTAGGCGTGAATCACCCAGGTCACGCCGACCGCACCGAACCCAAGACCGGCGGCGATCTGGGGCAGCCCGACATTCACGACCGACAGGTCCAGCGACACCATGAATTGCACGACGGCCACCGCGGCGAGCGTGAGCCCGGAACGCGCGACCGAACCATTCCCCATCACGGACTTCACCCCCCTTACCGGCGGTTTCGACTTTTCGAACATGTTCCGAAAGTAGCATTCGAAGAACTGGGATGTCGAGAACGAACTCGAAGCACCGCGATTTCACGGCCCGGGCAGGCGGGGCGGCATGATGGGACGATGCCCCGATCGACCGCAGCACCGGGCCGCACCGGCCGACCTCCCCGCACCTCGCGTGCGCAGATCCTCACCGCGGCCCGGCAACTCATCGACCGGGACGGCTGGGAGAAACTGACCATCCGTCGGCTGGCCGCGGAGATCGGCGTCGGAGCGACGACCCTCTATCACCACATCCGAGATAAGGAAGACCTGCTGATCCAGCTGCTCAATCACCACATCGAGCAGGTCGAACACCCCCCGCTACCCGACGATCCGCGCGATCGCATCATCGCGACCGCCATCGCGATGCACGACGCACTCGCGGATTGGCCCTGGGCCGCCGAGGTACTCACCACCGACGGCTTCGTCGGCCTGCTCGACGAATCGGCGCTCTGGATGGTCGAATCCATCATCGCCGCCGCGGCCGACTACGGATGCACACCCGAGCAGGCCGTCGACACCTTCCGCAGCATCTGGTACTACACCGTCGGCGAGATCCTCGTGCGCGCCCACTCCCCGCGCACCCCACCCGCCGTCGACTCCCCCACCCGCCGCGACATCTCCTTCAACGGTTTCGACACCTCCCAGGTGCCGCACCTATCGGCCATCGGCGACCGCTGGCCGACCTTCGCGGCCCGCGATACCTACCGTCATGGCCTCCACACGCTCGTCTACGGCCTACTCCCGCAAGCCAATTCGCAATAGACGCGATCGGACACGAGCCGTCGGCCGATGGAGGCGATACGGGCAACGGCCAAATCAGTTGCCGCAGAACCTGATCCGTCGGTCAAGCCGAAACGCCTAGCAGATCGATCGCGACGAGAGGGCGCGATGTCGGTCACATCATGCCGAAAGCCCTTGTCTCCGAAGGTGCCTCGCGGGATGGGAAGAATCAGTGAGATTCTAATTATGTTCGACCGGCGCTCCCGCGGCGTAGATCTGTAGGTCGGATCCGAAATCCGGACGAATGACCGCTGACGTTCTTCGCTGACACCAGAGATTCCAGGTGTGGTCGGACGAAGTTCGGCGCGCGTCTGTGGGGCGTAGGGGAAACCGAATTGATTGTGCCGCAACAGGCCGGCGGGTTGTCGACTGCGACGATACCGCGCCGGGCCATTGTCGCGTCCGCGTGTGGCGCGGTGATCGTCGCGCAGATGGCGACCACTATTTACCTTCCCGGCATGCCCGCGTTGGGTGCGGATATCGGGGCGGGTGATGGCACACTTCAGCTTTCGGTCGCCCTGTTCGTGGTGTTCGCCGCGCTTCCGGTCGTCGCGTGGGGGCGGGCGGCGGAGCGGTTCGGCCGGGTGCCCGCATTCGTCGCGGCCGGACTGTGCTTCATCCTGGCCAGCGCGGGCCTGGCGCTGATCACGAACGCTCCGGAGCTGCTCACCCTGCGTGTGGTGCAGGCGATCGGCGCGGGCGGTGTCGCGGTGGTCGGGCGGATGATGGTGAAAGACCTGTTCACCGGCGCCGAACTCGCGCGCCAGCTCGCACTGCTTTCGATGGCATTCGTCGTCGCGCTCGGCGGCGGACAGGTGATCGGCGGCATCCTCACCTCCACACTCGGCTGGCGATACGGATTCGCCGTATTGGCCGTACTCGCCGTCGTACCCGTTGTTTTCGCGCTGCGGGTATCGCTCCCGCCGCCGGATCGGAAATCCCGGGACAAGGGGACGACTCGACGGCTGCTCGGCGACCGAGTCTTCATCGCCGCCGCCGTCGCGGGCGGTATCGGATTCGCGATCATCGTCATGATCCAGCAGAAGTCCGCATTCGTCTTCTCGGACGAATTCGCGCTGCCGCCTTGGGTTTTCGGCCTATTCGGTGTTCTGTACGGCGCGGCGTATTTCGCGGGCGCCACCTATGTGCGGCGGCGGGTGAGCGGGTTGGGCGCACGCGCGATGATGCGGCAGGGCGCCTGGATCATGCTCGCCGGATGCGTACTGATCACCATCGTCTGGGTGGGCGATCTGCACCGGGCGATCGCGCTCCCGATCTTTCTCGCCGGATACGTCACCACGACCTTCGGACAGGCCACGCTGTTCCCCAACAGCGCGGCGCATGCCGTCAGCCACCTCGTCTCCGGCGGCGCGATCGCCGTCTCGTGGTGCGCGCTGATACAGCAGGGTCTCGCGGGTGTCGCCTCGCTGGCAGGCCCGTCACTCACCGGGCTGCTCGCCTGGTCCATCGCCATCACCTCGCTCGCCGCCGTGAACGTACTGGTCGCCGCGGCTCCCTCGCCGACAAAGGAATAATCGAGTGGTCATTCACCAATTCGCCAATATTCGCAGGCAATTACAGCTGAGCAATACCTTCTGGGATGACAGCACCACCCACGGCCTGGTCGATATCGTCGCCGCCGATATGCGCGACGGAATAGTCAACGACCGTGCCGGGCGCACGATCGTCAACTTCTCCTCGTATTCCTATCTCGGCCTGGACAGCGACCCGCGGATAATCGCCGGAGCCCATCGAGGTTTGGACGAAACGGCGACGATCAATTCGTCCATATCCCGCATGCGGATTCGGCTGTCGCTGCTGGAGGAGGCCGAGCAGCGCCTGTCGCTGACCTTCGGCGCCCAGGCCGTCACCGTATCGTCGTGTGCGGCCGCGGCGTGGGCGACCCTGCCGCTGCTGGCCTCCGGGGAGTTCACCGACGGGCACCCACCGCTGGTGGTATTCGACAAGAACGCGCACTTCTGCCTGAACGCGATGAAACCGCTGGTCGCGGATGAGACCGAACTGGTCACGATCGACCACAACGATATCGAGGCGTTGGAACAGTTGTGCCGCAAGCATTCTCACGTGGCATACATCGCCGACGGCGTGTACAGCACCGGCGGCGGGGCACCGCTGGATGAGCTGCACCGGCTGCAGGACCAATACGGTCTTTTCCTGTATTTCGATGAGGCACACGGTATTTCGACGCTCGGTCGACGTGGCCGCGGTTATGTCCTCGGCGGCTACGACGGCTGGCGGGACCGGACCCTCATAATCGCCTCGCTGAACAAGGGATTCGGCGCGAGCGGCGGTGTCATCTTCTTCGGCCCGCCCGGCGACGACTCCCGCAAACCCACGCTGCTGCGCACCAGCGGACCGCTGATGTGGTCGCAGCGAATCAATACCGCCGGTCTCGGGGCCATCGTCGCGTCCTGCGACCTGCACGACGACGGCACCGTCGACCGGCTACAGATCGACCTGCGCGAACGGGTGCGCCTGTTCAACTCGCTGGTCGACACCGACCTCGCCGGTGACGGGCTGCCCATTCGGTTCGTCGATATCGGCCGGGAGGACACCACCGTCGCGGTGGCGAAGGACATGCTCGACGCGGGCTTCTACACCTCCCCCGTCTTCTTCCCGATCATCCGCCGCGGCAGCGCGGGCCTGCGCCTGATGTTGCGAGCGGACTTGGAGCCCAACACGATTCGGCGCTTCGCCGACACCCTCACCGCGAGCCTGGCCGCCCATCGCGATCGGGAGGAGCTACCCGCATGACGGTAACCGTCGAGAACCACACCGAATTCGAGGCCCAGCGTCGGCTGCTGCGCGACCGCTTCGCCGAGGTCGTATCGCCGCGACGCCGACCCGGTGACGCCAAACTGCCAGTGCGCGAACGGGTTAACCGGATACTCGACCCGGGAACGCCTTTCCTGGAGATCGGCCGATTGGCCGCGCACGAGGTGTACGACACCGACCTGCCCGCCGCCGCGCTCATCGTCGGCATCGGAACCATCCACGGCAGGCCCTGCATGGTGTTCGCGAACGACCCGCACGTCAAGGGCGGAACCTACTACCCGCTCACCATCAAGAAGCAGTTGCGCGGGCAGAAGCTGGCCCGCGAATATCGGCTCCCCTGTGTGTATTTGGCGGATTCGGGCGGTATCTACCTGCCGTTGCAGGAGGAGATCTTCCCGGACGAGGAGCACCTCGGGAAGATGTTCCGCAATATCGCGGAGATGTCGGCCATGGGTCTGCCGCAGATTTCGGCCGTGCTCGGCATCTGCACCGCGGGCGGTGCGTACATACCCGCGATGAGCGACGAAACGGTGATGGTGCAGGACCTCAGCACCGTCTTCCTCGGCGGACCGCAACTGGTGGAGGCCGCCACCGGGATCAAGGTCGACGCGCAGGCACTCGGCGGCGCGGCCCTGCATGTCCGGGAAACCGCTGTGGCGGACCATCTCGCGGCGAACGAGGAGGAAGCGCTGGCGATGGTCCGGGATATCGTCTCGCGCACACCCGGCGATCGAGTGCGCCCACCCGCGTTCGAGGCTCTGGAACCCGTCGACGATCCGGCGCGGCTCCCGGCCTTGATACCGGCGACGACCAAGAAGGAGATGGACGTTCGCGCGATCCTGCGCTGCGTCGTCGATGCCACCTCCTGGATCGAATACCGCAAGGATTACGGCATCACCATCGTCTGCGCGACCGCGCGCATCGCCGGATACGAGGTGGGTATCGTCGCGAATCAGGGCGTGATCTTCCCCGACAGCGCGCTCAAGGCGACCAATTTCATTCAGATCTGCAATCAGCGCCGGATCCCACTGTTGTTCGTACACAACGTGAGTGGGTTCATGGTCGGCGAGCAGTACGAGCGGGCCGGCATCGCCAAGCACGGCGCGAAGATGGTGAACGCCGTCTCCTGCGCCACCGTACCCAAGATCTCGCTGGTGATCGGCGGCAGCTTCGGCGCGGCCAACTTCGCCATGTCGGGCCGATCGATGGGCGGCCAGTTCATGGCCATGTGGCCCAACGCCCGCTCCACCGGAGTCGGCGGCGAGCAGGCGGCCGCGGTGATGGCCATTCTCAAACGGGACCGCCTGCGCCGCGAAGGCAAGGAATTGAGCGCCGCCGAGGAGGCCGCCATCAAGCAGCCGATCATCGACAGCTTCGAACGGCAGTCGCTGCCCGCCTACATTGCCGCACGCATGTGGGTCGACGCGGTGATCGAGCCCGAGGATACGAGATCCTGGCTCGCGCAATGCCTTTCGCTGGCGCACGAACGCTGGGATCGGCCGGACCCGGCCGCCGCGACCTTCGGGGTGTTCCGGCTGTGATCACGAAGCTGCTCATCGCGAACCGGGGCGAGATCGCCGCCCGCATCGCGCGCACCTGCGATCGCCTCGGCATCGACTACGTCACCGTGAGCGTGGACGAGGACCGGACCCTGACCTATCACGACGCGGCGGTCGCGACCGTGCGCCTGGCGGCGGGCGGATATCTCGATGCCGCGGTGCTGGTCCGGGCCGCTACCGAAACCGGTTGCGACGCAGTGCATCCCGGTTATGGCTTCCTCTCCGAGAACGCCGCGTTCGCCCGCGCGGTCCGTGCCGCCGGATTGGTGTTCGTCGGCCCGAGCTCACAGGTGATCGAGTCCATGGCCGATAAGGCGTCCGCGCGCCGGGTGATGGCCGACGCGGGCGTTCCGGTATTGCCCGGAACCCGGGAGGCGACCGACGATCTCGACGCCCTGGTCCGCGCCGCGGCGGATATCGGATTTCCGCTGATCGTCAAGCCCGCGGGCGGTGGCGGCGGCAAGGGTATGTCGGTGGTGCGCTCCGCGGCCGGGCTGCGCGAAGCGCTGGCGTCGGCGGCCCGCACCGCGAACGCGGCCTTCGCCGACCCGCGTCTGCACCTGGAGCGTTACGCCGAACACGCCCGGCATATCGAGGTGCAGGTGTTCGGCGACGAATTCGGTTCTGTCGTACACCTTTTCGACCGCGACTGTTCGCTGCAGCGGCGGCATCAGAAGGTGATCGAGGAAGCGCCGGCACCGAAAATTCCCGACGCCATCCGACGGCAGATGTTCGACGCCGCCGTGCGCGGCGCGCGGGCGCTGCACTACACCGGCGCGGGGACCTTCGAATTCCTGCTGATAGGCGACGAATTCTTCTTCATCGAGATGAATACGCGACTGCAGGTCGAGCACACCGTCACCGAGGAGATCACCGGCATCGACCTGGTGGACTGGCAGCTGCGGATCGCCTCCGGTGCACCGCTGCCCGCCACCCAGGAGGAGATCACCTATGCGGGCGCCTCGGTGCAGATCCGGGTGTATGCGGAGGATCCGTTCCGATCCTTCCTGCCGTGCCCGGGCGAGCTCGAGGTCACCCGGTGGCCCGATGTCCGGATCGAGCGGGCCTTCACCCGCCGCCTGCACGTCACCGGCGGCTTCGACCCGATGATCGCCAAACTCGTCGCGACCGGCGCCACTCGGGAGCAGGCACTGGCCGCCGCTCGGCGCGCCTGTGCACAGCTGCGCTGGCGCGGCATCTCGACGAACCTCGGATTCGTCGGCCACATCCTCGATACACCGGAAGTCGCTGCGGCAGAGCATGATACGGCTTATCTGGACCGGATCGATCCGGTCGAGGAGTTCGCCGATCCCGACCGGCTCAGCGCCATCGCGGTGGCCGCGACGCTGACCGCACCCGACCGCGCCACACCGTGGTCGGCGGGCGCTCCGGCGGGCGACCGCGCCTGGTTGGATCCCGCGGGCCGCGAACTCGGCAGCATCGACCTCTCGGTCGATGGCCGCCCGTTCACGGTCCGGGTCAGCGGCTACGACGGCCGCGCGGTACTGCTGCGCACCGACTCCGAAGCGGATGTGGCCGCGATTCACGTTGACGCGGAGACGGTTTCGCTCGACTCCACGCTCAGCACGGTCCGTCGGCTCGGTGCGGGATGGGTCAGCCAGGTCGCAGGGGTTTCCCGGGAGGTGCGGTACGCCGAATACCGCACGCTCGGCGCTGCCGCGGCGGATCCCGAGATCCGCTCGCCCATGCCCGGCACGCTCGTGCGACTCCATGTCGTCTCGGGTACGCAGGTCGAACCGGGGCAGCTGCTCGGCGTGGTCGAGGCCATGAAGATGGAACACGAGCTGACGGCAACCCATTCGGGAATCGTCACCGTGACGGCGTCGGAGGGGGCGGTCGTCACCACCGATCAATCAATATTTCTCATCGAGGAGAGGAGCGCGGCGCAGTGATGCGAAAGCGACCGATAATGGCTCTCGCATCGGCAACAGCCGTGCTCGCATTGGTGACCGCATGCGGCGGTTCGGACACCTCGGCGCACCAATCGACGCAACCGGTCAGCGGTGGATCGTTGACCTGGGGTGTCGAGACGGAGCCGACCACGCTCAATCCGCATCTGAACGGCCAGGGCAATACGCGCCTGTTGCTCCGCAACGTCTACGAATCGCTGCTGCAGCGGACCGCGGACGGCGGGGTCGTGCCATGGCTGGCCGACGGCTACGAGGTATCACCCGACGGCCTGACATATTCCTTCACGCTGCGGGATGGCGTGCGATTCACCGACGGCAATCCGCTGACCGCCGCGGCGGTCGCCCTCAACTTCACCAGAATGAAGGATCCGGCCTATTCGGGTGGATTCGGATCGGGTCCGCTGTCCAATCTCGATACGGCGGTCGCGCGGGATGCGCGAACCCTGGTGCTGACGTTGAAGAATGTCTATTCGCCGTTCCTCGACTATGCGGGAACCCTGGATATCATCTCCCCCGCGGCATTCGATTCACCGCAGTTGAAATCCGGTGGACCGGAGATCGCCGGTACCGGACCATTCATTCTCGACCGCTACACCAAGGGGCAGGAAATCCACTTCCGGAAGAATCCGGATTACAACTGGGCGCCGCGGAATGCCAAACATCAGGGCCCCGCCTACCTCGATGAAATCACCTACCGGTTCCTGCCCGAATCGTCGGTGCGCACCGGAGCGCTCACCTCCGGGCAGGTCGATATTATCGAGGGCATTTCCGGAAATGACGCCGGACTGTTCGAAAACAACCCCGAATTCACCTATCAGCACGCGCTGAATGCCGGGAGCCCCTATTCCCTGTACCTCAATTCGACCTACGGTCCGGCGTCCGACGAAAAGGTCCGCAAGGCGTTGATCGACTCCGTCGACGTCGACGCGGTACTGCGGTCGATATACCGCGGCGAGCGCACGCGGGGCTGGGGCATCACCTCCCCCGACGACGCGGTGTTCTACGACAAGAGCATCGAGCGGTCCTACGGAAACGATAAGGACGCCGCGAACCGTCTCCTGGACGAGGCCGGCTGGACGACCCGGGACGACAAGGGATTTCGCACCAAGAACGGTCAGCGGCTCACCATCGAGGTGGTTCAGGCGCAATCCACCGTCCGCGATCAGCGCGAGGTGCTGTTGCAGGCGATCCAGGCCCAGGCCAGGCAGAATGCCGGCATCGACCTGGCCATCTCCCTGGTGGACGCGGGCACCTACGCCGACCGCCGCAAGGACAGCAGTTACGGTTCGGTCGCCAACTCCGACACGCTGACCGGCGGTATCGATATCGAAAATCACTGGTACCCGGCCGCGACATTCGGCACCCTCAATTACAGCCGTGCCACGGATCCCGAGCTGACCGCATGGTTGAAAGCCGCGGCCGCGACACAGAATACGAGTGAGCGCGCCGGACAATATGCGCGTTTGCAGCGATTTGCACTCGTAGACAAGGGATATGCGCTGCCGCTCTACCAGCCCGAGAACGAGATCGCGGCCGCCACCCGCGTGCACGGCGCCGGTTTCCGGCCGTATCACCGGTTCCCGGAAAGCGCATACGACATTTGGGTCGACCGTGGTTAGCGATGCCGTCGTCACGGATATTCGGTTCTACGCGCACCGCACGATCGGGAAACGCGTCCTACTCCGGGTGTTATCCGGACTCGGTGTGCTGTGGGGCGCGGCGACCCTGTCTTTCGTCAGCCTTCGGCTCGCGCCGGGCGATACCGTCGACCTTTTGGTGGGCGAACAGCGGCGCACCCCGGAACTGGAGGCGGCCATCCGCGCCGAATGGGGGCTGAACGACCCGGTCGTCGTGCAGTATCTCCGCTATCTGTGGAATTGCGCGCACGGCGATTTCGGGCGTTCCTACATCCTGCACAAGCCGGTATCGGGAATCCTCGCCGCGCAGGCCGCACCGACCTTGACGCTCACCGCGGCCGCTCTGCTGGTGGCAGTGGTATTCGCGGTGGTCGTCGCGGCGACGACCGCACACCGGCGACGGTCCAGGGCGTTTGCGAATGCCGTTGAGCTGACGCTCGTTTCGACTCCCTCGTTCTGGTTGGGCATCGTCCTGCTCGCGGTTTTCAGCTTCCAGCTCAAGCTCTTTCCGGTATCCGGGAGCAAAGGGCTTGCCTCGCTTGTGCTTCCGGCTCTGGCACTCGGATTGCCGCTCGGCGCGGTGATCTCGCAGGTGCTGCGCGACGGATTGGAGCGCGCGCTGGAGGAGCCGTTCGCGCTGACGGTGCGATCCTGGTCGGTCAGCGAGAGCGCGCTGCGGCTGCGCCACGGATTGCGCCATGCGGCCGTACCCGCGGTGACGTTGACCGGCTGGCTGGTCGGCGGCCTGCTCGGCGGCGCGGTCGTGACCGAGGCGGTCTTCGGCCGACCGGGACTCGGCAGGGTGACCGTCGACGCCGTACTGGCGAAAGACCTTCCCGTCGTGCTGGCCGTGGCGATGCTGTCCGCGCTGGTCTATGTCGTGCTGAGCACGATCGTCGACCTGCTCGGACTCCTGCTCGACCCACGGCTGCGCACCGGATCCCGGCGAGGTGAGCAGGGGTGAGGCCAGCCACTCGTCGAATCGTCCTGCGCGCCTTCGGAATTCCGCCCGGTGTCGCCGCCGCGGCGCTGGTGCTGGTCGTGATCGCGATCGCGGTGGTCGCGCCCTCGCTGCTGACCGCGCATGATCCGCTCGCGGCCGATCCGCTCGCCGCGCAGCTTCCGCCCGGCCCGCGACACTGGTTCGGGACGGATCACCTCGGGCGCGACGTCTTCACTCGCGTCGTCAACGGTGCGCGCTACTCGCTGCTCATCGGGATCACCGCGATCGCCATCGCGGTCGTCGCCGGAACCGCGCTCGGACTGGTCGCCGGGCTCGCCCGCGGACCGGTCGACGAACTGATCACCCGATTCCTCGACGTGGTCTCCGCATTCCCGGATCTACTGCTGGCGCTGGTGCTGATCTCGTTCACCGGCCCCGGGACCACGAACCTGATCTGCGCGCTCGGCATCGCATCGATTCCGCGGTTCGCCCGGGTGGTGCGGGCTCAGACGCTCGTCGTGCGGGAATCCGGCTATGTCGAACAGGCACGAACCTTCGGGCTCACCCGAATTACGTTGGTGCGGCGCCATATTCTGCCGCACGCGGTCGCTCAGGTGCCGATACTCGCCACCATCGGCCTCGGCACCGCGATCCTCGGCGCCGCCGGACTGAGCTTTCTCGGGATGGGGCCGAAACCACCTGCGCCGGAATGGGGTTCGATGCTCGCGGAGGGACGCAACTATCTCCGCAATGCCTGGTGGATCGCCGTGCTTCCCGGCGTTGCGGTCACCGCGACGGTCGTCGCGCTGAGTTCGCTCGGGCGGCACTGGCAACGGCACTACGACGGAAGGTCGCGGGCGTGATGTGTCCGTCGGCTCGAAAGGACATGGCGTGAGCCTGGTCTCGATCACCAACCTGCGCATCGGCTTTCCGGCCAAGGAGGTTGTGAAAGGCATCGACCTGCATATCGATCCGGGCGAGGCCGTCGCGATCGTCGGTGAGTCGGGTTCCGGAAAGTCGGTCACCGCAAGGGCGTTGGTCGGTCTGTCCGGATCCGGTGCCGTCGTGCGCGCGGACCGCCTCGAGCTCTTCGGGCAGGACGCCCGCAGCTATCGAGAGCGCCAGTGGCGCCGAATCCGCGGCAGCAAAATAGGTTTCGTGCTGCAGGACGCGCTCGTATCGCTGGATCCGTTGCGCCGGATCGGACAGCAGCTGTCCGAGGCGCAGCGGGCGCTCACCGACCTGCGCGGGCGGGCCATCACCGAACGCAGCGTGCGACTGCTCGATTCGGTCGGGGTGCCGGAACCCGAACTGCGGCTGCGGCAATACCCGCACGAGCTGTCCGGCGGCCTGCGTCAGCGGGCGCTCATCGCGGCGGCCATCGCGGGCGATCCCCCGCTGATCATCGCCGATGAGCCGACCACCGCACTCGATGTCACCGTGCAGCGCCAGATTCTGGATCTGCTTGGGCAGCGCAAGGATTCGGGCAATGCGCTGCTGCTGATCAGCCACGATCTCGCGGTGGTCGCCGAGTTGGCCGACCGAGTGCTGGTGCTGAAGGACGGGGAGATCGTCGAGCACGGAAACACCCGCGACGTACTGACGCGACCGGCGCATCCGTATACGCGGGGACTGCTCGCGGCCGTGCCGTCGGCGGCGTCGCGTGGTACGGCGCTGTCCGGCTCCGAGCGCCGACCGCTGCCGCCGCGCCGGGTGGACGACTCGCGAATCGTGCTGTCCGTGCAGCATCTTCGCAAGACATACGGTTCCGGACCAGCCGCGCGAACCGTGGTCGACGATATCGATTTCGACCTGTTCGCCGGCGAAACCCTCGGGATAGTAGGTGAATCGGGTTCCGGGAAGACTACGACCGCGCGAATGGCGTTGAGCCTCATCGCACCGACATCCGGCCGCGTCGTCGTCGACGGCGAACCGTGGAGCGAATATTCCGACAGCCGACTGCGCCGCCTGCGCGGCACCGCGCAGCTCATCGCGCAAGACCCGTTGAGTTCGTTCGACCCCCGCTACACCGTGGAACGCATCATCGGCGAAAGTCTGGACACCATCGGCGTCCGCGGGCGCGACCGGACCACCCGGGTTCGGGAACTACTCGATGCGGTGCGACTCGACCGCGACCTCCTCGACCGCCACCCCCGCACCCTGTCCGGCGGGCAGCGGCAACGGGTCGCCATCGCCCGCGCCCTCGCCCCCAACCCCGCCCTGATCGTCGCCGACGAACCGGTATCCGCACTGGACGTCTCGGTACAGGCCCAAATCCTCGACCTACTCGCCGAACTCCAAGCGGAATTCGGCACCGCCCTCCTCTTCATCTCCCACGACCTCGGCGTAGTCCACCACATAGCCGACCGAGTAGTCGTCATGAAAGACGGCCGCATAGTCGAATCCGGCGACGCCGACACGGTCCTCCAATCCCCCCAACACAACTACACCCGCCACCTGCTCGCCTCGGTCCCCCACCTACCCGAACTCACCGACCGCGTATGACCAACCCCGGCCAGCGCCTGAAGTGTGGCAACCGATCGTCGGTGCGCGGTCGGGTCGGTCGACGGCGCAGGCGGTGGGGCAGAATGGCTGGGTGCGTGTTTGGCTGCTCGGGCCCTTTGAGGTGCGGACCGGGGATGGGGTTCCGGTGGAGATTTCGGGTGCCCGGGTGCGTGCGTTGTTGGCGGCGCTCGCGCTGGAGCCGGGGCGGGTTGTCGGGCGGGCGCGGCTGGTGGATTGGATTTGGGGTGAGGAGCCGCCGGCGGATGCGGCGAATGCCGTGCAGGCCTTGGTATCTCGGCTGCGCAGGGTGTTGCCGGACGGGTCGATCGAGGCGGAGTCCGGTGGGTACCGGCTTGCGGTGGCGCCCGAAGCGGTCGACGTGAGCCGATTCGAGTCGTTGGTCGCTCAGGCGCGCACCGCGGAGGATCCGGCGCGGGCGGATCTGTTGCGCGAGGCATTGGGTCTGTGGCGCGGAACGGCCTTGCAGGACATCGCATTACCGGGCAGCGAAGCATTCGACGCGGCGGTCACCCGGTTGAACGAGCTGCATCTCGCCGCGCTCGGCGACCGGGTGGACGCGGATATCCGCCTCGGCCGCGGCGCGGACCTGATCTCCGAGCTGACCGAGTTGACCGCCGCGTATCCGCTGCGGGAGGGCTTCGTCGCGGCGCTGATGCGCGCATTCGCCGAGGCGGGGCGCGGTGCGGAGGCGCTGGTCGTCTACCAGCGGATGCGCGAACGGCTCGACGAGGAGTTGGGTGTCGAGCCCTCGGCCGAACTCTCCGCGCTGCACACCGCGCTGTTGCGTGGCGAAATCGGCGGCCGGGAGGAGAGCCGCAGGACGAATCTGCGCGCGGAACTCACCAGTTTCATCGGCGAGGACGACACCGTCGCCGCGGTTTCCGATCTGCTCACCGAGCACCGGCTCGTCACCCTGACCGGGCCGGGCGGTTCGGGCAAGACCAGGCTGGCCACCGAGACGGCGCGCACGATGCTCGGCGAACTTCCGGATGGCACGTGGCTGGTGGAATTGGCGCCGGTGCGCACGGGCGGTGACGTCGCGCAGGCCGCGCTCACCGCGATCGGCCTGCGCGACCAGGCGCTGCTCGGCGCCGGCTCGGCCGCTGACCCGGTGGATCGGCTCGTCGCCGCGCTTCGGGACCGGATGGCGCTGCTGATTCTGGACAACTGCGAGCATGTGATCGAGGCGGCCGCGACCTTCGCGGCCCGGCTGCTCGGCGAATGCCGCAGGCTGCGGATCCTGGCGACGAGCCGGGAGCCGCTCGGTATAACGGGCGAGGTGCTGTGGCAGGTCGAGCCGCTCGTATTGCCAAGGGCGGGTGCGGATTCCGCCGAGGTCGCAGCGTCGCCCGCGGTGCGGCTGCTGCAGGACCGGGCCCGCGCGGTGCGCCGGGATATCGCCGCCGACGAGCCCGCCGTATCCGCGATGGCACGGATCTGCCGGGCGCTCGACGGCATGCCGCTGGCGATCGAATTGGCCGCCGCCCGGCTGCGCACCATGTCCATCGATCAGCTCGCCGACCGGCTCGATGACCGATTCCGCCTGTTGAACAGCGGAAGTCGCACGGCGCTGCCCCGGCATCGGACCTTGCGCGCGGTGGTGGACTGGAGTTGGGATCTGTTGAGCGAGGCCGAGCGCGCCGTCCTGCGACGGCTCTCGGTATTCGCCGACGGGGCGAGTCTGGAAGCGGCCGAACGGGTTTGCGCGGACGAGACGCTCGATTCCGATCAGGTGCTCGAACTGCTGACCGCGCTGGTGGAGAAGTCGCTGATCCTCGCGGACGGCGGCGGCGCACCGCGCTACCGAATGCTCGACACCATCAGGGAATACGCGGCGCACCGGCTTGCCGAGGCCGGGGAAACCGAACAGATTTACCGGGCACACCTCACCTACTTCACCGAGCTGGTCGAGCGGGCCGACCCGCACCTGCGCCGCGCCGGACAACTGGAATGGTTGGCGACGCTGGAGGCCGAGCACGCGAATATCGCCGCCGCCCTGCGCCGCGCGATCGCCGAAGGGCGGGCCGCGGAGGCGATGCGCCTGGTCGCGGCCGCGGGCTGGTACTGGCTGCTCAGCGGACGCAAGGCCGAGGGCACCGAGTTGGGCACCGCGGCGGCCTCGCTGCCCGGCGAGGTGCCCGATGCGGTGCGGGCGATGGCGTATTTCTTTGTCGGACTGTTGGTTACCGCCGGATACGGCGCACCGGAGCAGGCGGAGAAATGGATACATGAGGCGCACCGGTTGGCCGAACGGGCCGCCGGTGGTCATCCGCTGCTCAGCTTCATCGCGCCGTTCGAGGTGATACTGCGGGAGCCGATGGAGTTCGCCGCCGCGTACGAGCCGCTGATCACCAACGACGACCCGTGGCAGCGCGCGCAGGGCAGGCTGCACCGCGGCCGGTTCCGGCTCCGGCTCGGCCTCGACGAGGCGGGCGGGGAGGCCGATATCGCACTGGCCCTCGCCGAGTTCCGCGCGCTCGGTGAGCGATGGGGGATTTCGCTCGCGCTCACCTCGCTCGCCGATCACCTTGCGCTGCACGGCGAATTCGCGCGGGCGTGCGAGCACTACGACGAGGCGATCGCGGCGCTGGCCGAGGTGGGCGCGACCGAGGACGCGGTGGGTGCGCTGGCCCGCCAGGCTCAGCTGTACTGGCTGCTCGGTGACGAGACCCGCAGCAGATCCGCGATGGCCGAGGCGCAGCGGTGTGCGGAACAGATCGTCTGGCCCGACGCGCTCATCGTCCTCGCGCTCGCGAAGGCGGAGTTGGCGCGCTGGCGCGGCGAGCCGGATGAGACATATGAGCAGATCGCCGTGGTGCGGGCGATCTCGGGCGATGCCGAGAACATCAGCGTCGATGCCAGGATCGATGATCTGAACGGCTATCTCGCGCAGGATCTGGAACAGGCTCGGGCATACCGGACCAAGGCGTTCCGTGGGGCCGTCCAGGACGGCTATCAGCCGCTGATCGCGCAGGTGCTGATCGGAATAGCGGATCTCGCGCTGCGCCAGGGCCGGCCCGAGCAGGCCGCGCGCCTGCTCGCGGCGAGCGACAGCGTGCGCGGCATGCCGGACCGCGCACAACCGGATGTGGCCCGGATCGCCGATGACGCGCGAAATCGCCTCGGCGACATCGCATTCGCCGAGGCGACCCGGGTCGGCGGGCAAGCGGATTGGCGCGAATTGGCCGAGCTCACGCTCGCTTCGTGAATTATTGGCGATTCCCGTCCTCGGTCCGCGCCGCGCCGACGGGCCGCCAGCGCGCGGTGGTCACCTGGACATGCCACGATGCCACCAAGGCGACGACGGCCGCGCTTTCGAAGGGGTGACCCATGTGCACCACATTCGTAATGTGCAGCCGCGCCGAGTCGTCGTCGCCGTTCATCGAGGACAGCAACGCACGACTCGCCGCACGAATGGCCGGGTGCACGTCATCGACATCCGGCACGTCATTTCCGGTCGACGCGCGAAAGCCGAACAGCGCGTCGGCATTCGAATCGCCGGCCAGATATCGACCGCAGTCGCGAATCAGCTCGAGAATAATACCGACCAGTTCGTCATCGGTGACCGAAGAAGTCAGGCGCAGAGCCGCATTGCCGAGTTCGTCCGCACTGTCCGTCGTGGCGATCCGCACAATCTCGGCGGCCCATCGAGAGAGCTCGTCCATCGTTCCCCGACCGCTTCTGCTTCCGAAGGCTCAGGCCTCGACCTTGACGCCCATCGACCGCGCGGTGCCCGCGACGGTCTTCATGGCGGCTTCCAGGGATTCGGTGTTGAGGTCCACCATCTTTCGCTGCGCGATCGACTTCAACTGCTCGGCGGTCAGCGTGCCGACGGTGGCATTGCCGGGCCGGGCCGAACCGGAGTTCGCGCCGATCGCCTTGCGGATCAGGAACGAGGTGGGCGGCGTCTTCAGCCGCAGCTCGTAGCTGCGATCCTCGAATACGGTGACAACGGCCGGAATGACCTCGCCGCGCTGCTGCGCGGTCGCCGCATCGTATTCCTTCTTGATATCGATGGTCTTGACGCCGGTGGGGCCGAGCATCTTGCCGAGGTCCACCATGGCGGCATTGCCCGCCTCGAGGTTGAGCGTTACGACAACGCTGACCTTCTTCTTCTTCGGAGGCATCTTCGAGTCATCCTTTCCGTGTACTGAACATCAATGCCTCGCTCGCATGGCCTGGCAGAGGCTTTTCCCGCAGCTGACCACAAGCAGCTGCAGCCGCACACCAACCACCGGTATCCCGTTCGAGGGAATACCGGTAACGAGCTTTGCCGCAACACTGATCGGGTAGCGAATCCACTCTCATCGAATGCGCCGATGGACTGCGATCCATTTGCGGCTTCATCGCAAATCCGTTGGACCGCACTCCCCTTCTGAAGCATGGCCGCTAGATCGCACCAGCCCCGATGATACTGAAATTCGTTGCAAACGGCCAACTTACCGGAGCGGCCGAGGTTCAGTCAATTTCCGTACCAATACGATCACTTTACCCATCATCCGAAAGATCTTGCAGGTCAACCGAAGCAAACCTCAGCTACCGGCAGCCGAAGAGTAGCAGTCATATGCCACCGGAAGCACGCGATTTAAATACAGTCTTGCACTTGACGTTACGTCAACCGCAAGTCACGAATAGTGAATACAAAGCAACCCCCTAGAAGTGAGGTGCAGTACATAGGGGTTACCGGCCACTTGTCCCGAAACGCATTTCGCCACTTCGGCTCCGAATTCTTATTGCGCCGTACCGACTTCGAACCTCACCAACGCACCGGCAACGCGCGCGGGTAGTGGCTGAACGGCGTGCTCACCAGCTCGACAGCGGTCGGATCGAGATCGAGCTTCAGCTCCGGAAAACGCCGAAGCACCCGGCCGATCCCCTCTTGCAGCTCCACCCGCGCCAGCGCGGCGCCGAGGCAGAAGTGCGGGCCACCGCCGAAGGTCAAATGCTGCCTGGCCTCGGTCCTTCCAACATCGAAAAGGTCCGGATCGCTGAACTGTTCCGGATCCCGGTTGGCCAGATCGGGCCGGACGAACACCATGCCGCCAGCCGGTATCCGGACGCCGCCGATCGTTAACTCGGTGGTTGCGTACACCGCCCCGGCGAAGCCCGAGCCGATCTGGGCAAACCGCAGGCACTCCTCGACCGCGGTCGCCATCGAGCCGGGTTCGGCCTGCATCCGCTCGCGCTGCTCCGGATACCGGAACAGCGCGAGGAAGGCATTGCCGAGCTGGATGGCCACGGTCTCGAATCCGGCGGTGACCAGCAGGATCCCGGTGGACACCAGCTCTTGATGGGTCAGCGGTTCCTCGTCATCGGGTGCGCCGGTGAGCAGTTGGCTGAGCAGATCCCGCCCCGGATCGGCCCGGCGGCGGTCGACCAGTTCGTTCACGAACGCGCCGAGCGCACCCATCGCGGCGCCGAAGGCGGCCATGGAGCCGCCGGTGTTGCGCAGCCCGCTCGCCCACTCGGCCAGCCGGTCGTATTCGTCATCCGCCATCCCGAACAGTTCTGCGATCACCCGGATCGGCAGCCGGAAGGCCAGACCCGACATCAGGTCGGCGGGCTGCTCCAGCGCGGCGAATTCGTCGAGCAGCCGATCGGTGAGCTCGCCGATCCGGTCGCGCAGATCCTCGGCCTGCTTCGGCCCGAAGAGCGGGGTGATCACCCGCCGCCACCGGGTGTGCCCCGGCGGCTCGGCGATCGATGCGCCGAAATCGAATCCGTCCGGCGCGGTCGCTTGGGCCTGATCCCGGATGGGGCGCCGGGACAGCCGATCGTCCCGGAGCGCGGCGCGGATATCGGCGTAGCGGGTGAGCACCCAGGCGGTTTCGCCGCTCGGCAGCGTCACCTCGGGGACCGGCGAGTCATCCCGCAGCCTGCACAGTTCTCCCGGCAGCAGAAACGGATCGTCGCGGTGAAAGGGATAGGTCATGCTGTGACTCATTTCAACAGTGCGGCAAGGCTTTTCACACCTCGGATTCGGCGTGCAGCGTCCACGGCCGCGCGGCCAGATCGGATGGGATGCCGCTGCTGACCGTTGTCCGGTCGCCCGAGAGCATCGAGCTGTGCAGCCTGCGCAGGGTCGGCGATGGTTCGAGCGCCTGATCCTCGACCATCCTGGTGCGCAATCTGCGATAGACGTGCAGCGCCTCCGGTCGCCGACCGGACCGGTAGAGCGCGAGCATCAGATGGGCGCAGAACCCCTCGTGCGTCGGATATTGACCGGCCAGGCTGGTGAGGTCGCCGAGCACCTCGTGGTGGCGCCCGAGCCGGAGATCGACCTCCGCCTTCCGGTCCAGCACATTCAGCCGCGCCTCCTCCAGCCGGCCCGCCAACATGCCGAGCGTATTCCCGACTCGGATATCGGCCAGCGGCCTGCCGCGCCACACCGCGAGCGCATCGGCGAAATGCTGTGACGCCTGTTCCAGATCGCCCATTTCCCGAGCGCGATGCCCGGCCGAGGACGCGCGGTCGAAACGATACATATCCACACTCGCCGATTCCGCCGCGAGCATATAACCGCCGGAATGGGTTCGCAGATATTCCTTGACCGTGGCCCCATTGGTCGGCGAGGCGAGTTTCCGCAGCGCCATAATATAGTTCTGGATCACGGTCCGCGCGCTGCGCGGGGCGGCATTACCCCATATTTCGTTAGTTATCGATTCGACCGAGACCACGCTGTCGACATTCGCGGCGAGCAGCGCCAGAATTACCCGCGGTTTGGCCGCGGACGGAACGATCGACCGACCGTCGATACGTACCGATAAATTTCCCAGTAGGCTGATATCAAGCACCTTTCCTCCCCTCGAGTAACGAGAGTACGCACGCCGCTCTCATCGAACCGGAATTCGACTCAGGCGACCACGCTGTGCACCGGATACGGCGGCGACCGCAGATCCCAACGCAGCTCGGACTCCAATTGTCCGGCTACCGAGATCAGCAGCTGATCGGAACCGGGCGGGCCGAGTAATTGCACGCCGATCGGTATGTCATCCGAATCGAAGCCGCCTGGAATCGAAATACTCGGCCAACCGAGTACGCTCCACGGCCACGTATATTGAAATGCGGTGATTACCGCCGTTCGCGTTGCGGGGTCGTCCAGCATATCGATGCAGTCGGCCGGAAGTGCGGGAATCGGAACGGTCGGGGCCAGCACGATATCGCAGGTCTCGAAGACCGCGCCGATCTTCCGCGCGGATCGCGATTCGGTTCGCCCGGCGAGTGCGGCCAGCGGACCGATGATCGAACCGAATCGGGTGTATGCCCGCGTGCGCTCGTCCAGTTCCGCTTCGGCGAGCGCACTGGCGACCCGGCCCGCCTGGTTGGCCGCCCTTGTGAAGAAGTTCAGGCCGACCAGCCAATCCTGCGGCGACTCGGCGTCGGATACCTCGTGCCCCAGCCCGCGCAGCGCCGCCGCGGTGCGCAGCAGACCGGCCTCGATGTCGGCGTGCAGCGGTGCCGGACCCGGCGGGAAAATCGCTCGGCGAGCCACGGCGATTCGGCAGGGCCGCACCGCGATTTCCGCCGCCCGTTCCGGATGAATGATGTCGAGCAGTAGCGCCGCATCCGATACCGTCCTGGCCAATGGGCCGACGATATTCAGCTCGCTGGGAAATGCGGCGGACAGCATTTCCGGCCGGGCGGGCCTGGTGGGCCTGATACCGACCAAATTCGTCCAGGCCGCGGGGATTCGAATCGACCCGCCGACATCGGAACCGAGCGCGGCGGGCACCAGCCGGGCCGCCACCGCCGCCGCGCTGCCACCGGAGGATCCGCCGGGCGTGCGGTCGAGATTCCATGGATTCCTGGTGACCCCGAATGCCGGACCGCTGGTGAACGGCCAGCGCCCGAGCTCGCACATATTCGTTTTGCCGACCACGATGGCGCCCGCGTCCCGCAGTCGCCGCACGACCGCCGAATCCGCCGATTGCTTCGGGAACGTACCGGCACATCCGTAGGCCGTCGGCTCGCCGGCAATGTGCAGATTGTCCTTGACCGCGATCGGGACGCCGAGCAGCGGCGGCCGCTCGCCCGCGGACACCAGCGCATCCGCCTCGGCGGCCTCCGTCAGCGCCCGCTCCCGGACAATGCGGAAGGCATTCAGATCGCGCTGGCTCTCCTGTATCCGTTCGAGCGAACGAGATACCGCGTCACGCGAACTCAATTCGCGTCGCGCTATCGCGGCTGCCATTTCCCGCAGCCCGAGACACGCCGCATCTCCGGTATCGTCGGCCACGAATACTCCTTCAACGTCCGTCGGTCATATTTATTCGGACGCGTCGCGGTCCGGCGATCGTCTTTGATGGATTTCGCACATTTTCCGGATGCAGCCGTTCGACTTGTCGATGAATAAATTCGAACAGGTCCCCACCGCACAGGTCTTCACCCGGCGCCAGCCATCGGCGTGCACCAGATATGCGAGCCAGAACAGACCCTCCGCCAGCGTGGGTTCGGTCCCGTCGGCGACAAGCGTCCACTGCGATCCGGGATCGACGCGCTGAATGCGAACGGTCACACCGGTGTCCCGCAGCGCCGAATTCAGTCGCTCGGATGCCTCGTCCACCTTCCCGGCGCGCAAAGCGGCGCTCAGATCCCGGATCCTCGGATCGGAGTTCAGCATGGACTCCACCGCGGGCAGGTTGGGCAGATACATCAATCCGGCGTGCAGGGGTATCTTTTTCATTGCCGAAACCGAAATTCATCGACCATCGCGTCCCACATACCCCCGGGTATGAAATTCCGTTCAATACCTCTATTAATAGCAAGACACTAACAGCATGATCTGCATGACGCAAGGGTCGACACAAATTCCGGACCACCGTCCAGCGGAAGATCGGAACGATACAGCGAAAACCCTTCCTTCAAGATCGAGCCGGTGGCAGAAAATATTGGGTATTGACAGTTCGGAATAAATCGATAAAACGCGCTACCGGAGTGACATTGACGTTGCGTCAATGTCACTCCGGCAATTCATTTACGCCAATACACCCCGCATTGATCGATGGTGACCAACTCCGGCTCCTGCTCGCCCGCGCTCTTCAGGTAGTCGTGCACCGCGAGCCGGCATTCGTCCAGGAAGTGATAGTCGTCCACCACCACATATCCACCCGGCGAGACCTTCGGATACAGGTGTTCCAGGGTGGCCCTGGTCGATTCGTAAAGGTCGTTGTCCACCCGCAGGATCGCCAGCCGCTCGACCGGTGCGCTCGGCAGCGTATCCGCCAGCCAACCGGGTAGGAAACGCACCTGTTCGTCGAGCAGGTCGTATGCCCGGAAATTATCCCGTACATCCGCTTCCGAACCACCGTTCAGAAATTCGTCTTTCATCCGCGCGGCCGCCTGCTCGTACTGTTCGGCGGTTAATTTCGCGTCGCCGTAAACATCGCTCATCCGATATCCGGTATCGGATGGCGGCTCCGGGAAACCCTGGAACGAATCGGCAAGCCATACCGTTCGGTCCGTGACGCCGTAAGCCCGGAGCACGCCGCGCAGGAAGATCATCGCGCCGCCACGGCCGACCCCGGCCTCCAGGAAATCGCCGGGCACGCCATCGCGCAGCACCGATTCCGTCAGCTCCCGGAGGTTGTCGAGCCGGGCGAAGCCGACCATCGTATGCGCCCGGCTCGGGCAGTCCAGGCCCGCCATCCGCGCGGCCGCGTCGAACGGCACGGCGGGCCCCCATGCCGGGCTGATCGGCGGGTCGCGGTAGATCATGCCGGTCACCGCGCGTTTCAACAGGTCCAGGTACAGGTCCTGGTGCGCCATTGGGTACGTCCTTCCTCAGGCCGCGCGGGTGAGCCCGTGCGGGGCCTTCCAGTGCTCGCCCTCGGTCTTGATGAACCAGTCGATCGTCTCGGCGAGCCCGTCGGCCAACCCGCGCAGCGAGTCGGGTTCGATGCCGACCTCACGCAGCGTCCGGGTGTCCGCGGAGACCGGGGTGGTCGGATCCTCGCCGGGGCGCATCGGCAGGTCGACGATCGGCACCCTGGCGAAGCCGCGTTCCACGATGAGATCGATGGCCAGTTCGGCCATATGCCGGATGGTGGTCGATTCGACCGGCCCGACCTCGACCACGTCGAGCACCCGCCCGGCCGCGGCCGTCTCCAGCGCCGATACCAGCGCCCGCGCGACATCGCCGACGTACACCATGTCCGACACCTGACGCCCGCCGCCGTACAACTCGACCGGCATGCCGGACAACCCGCGGCACACCACCGCCGGGGTGATCTTGCGGACCTTGCTGGACCCGAACGGCGCGGCCGCCAATTGCCTTGGGCCGTAGGCATTTACCACCCGCACACAGTTGACCTTGGTACCCCGGTCCCGGTTGTACATCCGGACGAATCGCTCGACGGTCGTCTTGGAGATCGAGTAGGCGTTGTTCATCCAGTGGTTGCCCACGCAGATGTACACGCCGGGCAGGTCGTACTGCGCGATCGACTCGAGGAAGTTCAACCCGCCGAAGAGGTTGGTCTCCGCCGCCGGGCGCGGATTGTTCAGCGTCTCCTGCGTGCCGAGCACCGCGGCCAGATGGATGACGGCGTCGCAGTGCGCGGCGAACTCCACCATCGCGCTCGCGTCGCGGATATCGCCGAGCATCACCTCCCAGCGCGCGTGCGGGCGGCGCTGATGGTCGAACACCACGGGCTCGTGCCCGCGCTGTGTCAGTTCCTCGCACACATATGTGCCGATGAACCCGTTTCCTCCGGTTACTCCAACCCTCATGGCTCCTCCGTTGCCTCAGGTAACTGCACGTCACTTGCCGATGACCGGCGCCGCCCCGGCGACGAGCGCGCGCAGGTCGTCGGGCATCCGGTCCATGCGCGGCAACAGGCCCATCCGCTGCCGCAGCCGTGCGGCGCGGTCGCGGAAGCCCGGATCGTCGAGCACCCGGCCGATCGCCGCGCGCATCGCATCCGCGGTCGCCGCCGCCGGATCGACGACGGTGGCCACGCCGAGCTCGCCGAGCCGGCGCGCGCTGGCCGGGTGGTCGCCGAAAAGCGGTACCGCGACCATCGGGACGCCCGCGCCGAATGCCTCACGGACACCGTTGAATCCGGCGTGCGTGATGAACAGGCCGCAGTGCCGCAGCAGCGCGCGCTGCGGCACGAACGACTCCAGCCGGACGTTGCCCGGGCGCGCGCCCGCCCAACCGTCCGGATCCATCCCGAGCGCGACGACACCGGTCACCGGCAGCTCGCCGAGCGCGGTGATGATCGCGTTCAGCAGCGCGGTCGCCCGTTGATCGAAGACGGGTGCGTTCATCCCCAGGCTGGCCAATACCAGCGGCCCGTCGCCCGCCGGCAGCGGGCACGGCTCGGCATCCGCCGCTTCGTCCGCGACGGACGGTTGGTAGTAGTTCGCATCCGGCCACCGCAGCTCGGGCGGGTAGTAGTCGGCGGGTACCAGCCCGATCCGGAACGAGCGCACCGGATGCCACGGATCGTCCACCGCGGGCAGGCCGAACGCCGCGCGCAACTGATTGAGCTCGGCCAACGCGCCGGGTGCCGCGCACGGCGAAAGCGGTGCGATATCGACGGTTCCGTGCGGCACGCCGAGGCATTGCGCGGCGATATACCCGCCGAGTTCGGTGGAATCGCGCAGTACGCAATCCGGCGCCAGCGGCCGCAGCGCATCGGTGATATCGGTGGCCTGCCGGTGGGTCCATGGCGTGATGAACGGATGCGCGGGCGGCCGGTCCGGCGGACCGGATCGCGGCCACGGCGTGCCATTCGTGAGCGCGGCGATGATTTCGTCGGTGGACATCAGGCTCGGCACCGGCACCATCGGGAAACCCGCGCGCTCGATCTGCTCGGCCACGCTCGGACCCGATACGACGACGACATCGTGACCGGCGGCCCGGATCGCGCGGGCCGCGGCGAGCACACCGACCAGGTGACTCGGATTCGCATGACTGGACAGTGCGACGCGCATCAGAAACCCACCATCTGCTCCGGCGCACCACTGCCGGAATAGAGCTTCGAATATTTCTCCCGCTGGCTTGCGGCATAGGCCCGCCAGGCATCCGGCGCCATCGTCACGCCGAGCGCCCGGTGCGGGCCGAGCGGCACGGTGTCGCCGGTGGCCAGCGCGGCCCGGTCGGCGACCGCCGCGGCGACCTGCTCGACGGTCACGCCGCCGGGATCCCAGGTGGCGTAGAACTTGCCCTTCGTGAACGCCAGCGGCAGCAGCCGTCCGGTCAGATACTCCGACCAGAATGCCATGGCGACACCCGGAATATGTGCGCTGGACCAGTCGTCGACGGCCAGCACCCCGCCGGGGCCGAGCAGCCGCCGAGCGGTCTGGATATCGGCATGCGCGACATCGTAGGTGTGCCCGCCGTCCACGTGCACCAGACGACACGACCCGGCGGCCACCAGCGTGCCGAGTTCGGCAGACGGCCGCGCGTGCACGATCGGCAGCCGCGGATGGAAACGCAGATAGTTCCGCTCGAAGTCGGCCTGCCGCAATCCGGGATAGAACGCCGCGTTCTCACTCTGGTTGTCCGCGTCCTGTGCCGCGGAATCGAACAGGTCGCAGACGATCAGCGATTCGCCCCGTCGCGCGAAGTAGCCGAGCAGAATCGCGCTTTTGCCGTGGTAGGCACCGATTTCCAGGATGTCGCCGGTAATTCCGGCGCGCGCCTGGATATCGTCGATGGCGCCGAGCAGTTCCGCGTCGGTCGGGTAGAGCCATCCCGCCACGTCGTCATCGGCCGGTGCGGCGATCAGCTCGAGATATTCGGTCACACTCATATCAGTCGTCCTGTCGTGGTGAATGGGAGCGATCGCACCGATTGGGAGAACCCGTCGTCATCGATCCGCACCGCGGCGGGATCCACCATCGGGTCCAGCTCCAGCAGGCCGCGCAAGGCCGCGGCGACCTGGATCCGCGCGCTGGTGGCGCCGAGGCAGTAGTGCGTGCCCTTGCCGAACGTGATGTTGTCCGCACGGCCGCGCGCCGGGCAGAAATCCAGCGGCCGCTCGACCCGGGCGGGATCGGTGTTCACAGCCGGAATATCAACCAGCACAGGCGTTCTCGGATCCAGATGGACACCGAGGCAGTCGCAGGGCTCGGTCACCCAACCGGCGACGACGAGGAACGGCGGCACCAGGCGCATCGCCTCCTCGGCGACCTGCTCGATATCGAATTCACCGGCCCGCACCCGAGCGAGCAATTCCCGGTCGCCGAACAGCGCACGCACCGAAACGCCTATGCCGGTGCCGATTTGGGGCACACCCGCCGCGAGCAGTTGGGCGATCGTCGCGACATCGGCCCAGGCCGAGGTGTCGTGCGTCTCGGCATAGCGGCGCAGCGCTGCCATCAGCGGAGTCGGTCGCGATTCGGCCAGCGCGTCACGCAGGCACCGCAGGGCCGCCGCGAAGGCCGCCAGATGCTTCTCGGGCAGCTCCAATACTCCCCGAAACCGTTGCCGCAGAATGAACATCAGCACGTGGTAGGCCTTGGTCAGCGCGGGCCAACTCGGCTCGGTGAACCCCATCAGGTCGAAGGTGCTGTGCAGGCCGTACGGCGTGATGAACGCGGGCACCAGATCGCCGAAGGCGGGCAGCCCGCGACGCAGGTCGGCGGCGATGGCATCGAAGCGGGATGCGAAGGGGCGCAGGGCCGTCGCGGTGTAGGCGCGGCGCAGCTCCGGCCCGAATTCCGGATGATTGGCGCCGCGCCGGTACCACAGCTCGAAGAACTGCTCGACGGTCGGAATGTCGTTGACGCCGGGCAGCGGCACGGAACTCCGATCCGGATCGAGCGACATGCCGATATGCGGATCGCGCAGCGCGATATCGGCGAGCTCGTGGGTGCGCACCACCCACTGGCCGGTATCCGGCCGCCACTCCAATCCGGCTGGCAGCGTTGTCTTTTCGGTCATATCCCACTCCTGAACGGCAAGGTCAGGTAGCCCCGGGTCATGAATTCGCCGTATGGCCGCGCACCGGCGAGCGACGCCGGAGCCGCGACATGTTCGACGAGCGCGCCGAGCAGATGGCCGAGCGCCCGCCGGGAGATCAACGCACCCAGACACGAGGTGGCGCCGACACCGAAGCCGAGATGGCGGGCGGCCGCTCGCGGATCTCGGTGGATGTCGAACCGCCCCGCGTCCGCCCACTGCCGCTCGTCCCGATTGGCCGATCCGGTCAGGCACACCACGAGCGCGCCCGCCGGAATCGTCACCCCGCCGATCTCGGCGTCGGTCCTGGCCAGCCTCCCGAGTGCCTGGGTCGAGGTGTCGTAGCGCAGCCCCTCCTCGACCGCACCGGCGATCAACGAGCGGTCCGCGCGCACCGCACGATACGAATCCGGTTCGCGCAGCAGGGCATTCATCAGCGTGCCGAAGCTGAACACCAGACCCTGATGGGTGACCAGCGAGATCATCAATCCCGTGCCGAGCACGAATTCGAGGTGCGCGCCGACACCGCCGCGGCCCGGAATTTCGCCGGGGTGCGCGGCGAGGTATCCGACGAAATCGTCGGCCGGCGAGGTCATCCGGTCCACCGCCTGTCGCGCGAACAGGCGGCGGATCTCGCGCGCCAGGCGCACCTGCCCGTCCTGCTCGCCGGTCGCGTATCCGGATTCCGTCCACGCCTGGAACAGCGGAAAGTCGGCGGCCGATACGGCGAGCAGACCGGCGAGCAGCCGAGTCGTCAACGGCGCCGCATAATCTCGGATGAGATCCACCGGGTCGGCCGTCTTTCCGAGTTCCGCTGCGGCGGCGGCACATTCGCGTTCGAAATCCGGCCAAAGCGTATCGACGAAGCCGGAGGCCAGCGCCCGTCCGGTGGTACGGCGACCCGCCGAACGCCGCGCCGCGTCCGCCGGATTCACCTGCGGCGCATGCGGAACCCGCCACGACACCGCGCCGCCGCGCACCGCCGCCTGCAGCATACGCAGGAACGGCTGCCCGACCGCATCGAAAGTCGCTGTGTTGTTGAATATTTCGAGGCACAGGTCATATCTGCTGACGAACCAGCAGTCCCATCGCCGCGAATAATGCACCCCGCCATCGGCGCGCAGCCGGGCGTATTCGGGATACGGATCGGCGATGAGCGCGGGCCCGGTGAGCTCCAGCGGCTCGCTGCTGGTGGAAATCTGCGGCGCGACCACGTCAAGACCTGCGAATCATCCGGTACCACATGGGTCCGGCGTCCGGTGTGCGCCGAATGCTGCCGGGTGTCGCCGACACCAGCTCCCAGAACGGCGCGAAACCGGTGTCTATTTCCTCCGGACGCACGCTGAGCGGCCCCTTGGTGAACGCGTACAGGTACAGCGTCGCGCCGGGCTCGGCGAATCGCGCGATGCCCTCGGCGTAACGCGGTTTCGCCTCGTCGCGCAGGCTGTGCGAACAGCCGAAATCGAGTAGGAAGTCGTATCGGCCGCGCAGCGCGTCCGGCGGAATGTCCACCAGGTCGCACTGGACGAATTCGATATCCACACCGTTGTCCGCCGCTTTGCGCCGAGCCTGTTTGAGCGCCTCCTCCGCGATATCCACACCGGTCACCGACCAGCCGTGCTGGGCGAGATAGACCGATTTCGATCCGGCGCCACATCCGAGATCCAGCGCCCGGCCGGGCCGCAGCGCATCCGGCCCCTCGATCAAATCGACCAGTTCGGGCATGGGCGGACCGAGATCCCACGGCGAAAAGCCGACCTTGTACGCGAAGTTGTAGGCGCGGTTCACCAACTTCGATGATTTCGCTGGCGGGTTCATCGGTCGATCCGAACCGGCTGATCGCCCGCGGCGACCTGATCCTTGAGCTCGGCCCAGCTGCGGGCCCTGTCGGCAACAGTGGTGAGCACGACGATATATCCGTCCGGATCGGTTGCCTCGACATCGACGGTATTCCAGGGCGTCAATAGCGGGCCGTTCACGGTGCCCTGCGGCAGTTTCGCCAATCGCTCGGCGATTTCCCGCATCGACTGCTCGGTCTCGGCATTCACCGTGAAGCTGAGCCGCATGCCGCGGCCGAGTGGGCCCGACAGCGGTTCACGCGCCGGGCGCAGCAGCATATCCCGGTATTGCGCGCGCCGCAGATGCAAAACGGCGAGTTGGCCGTCCGGACCAGTCAATTGCTTCTCCACCCAGAAGCCGAGCCCGTCCACATACCATTCCAGTGATTTATCGATATCGCTCACCAGCAGAATTCCGAAATTCGGCATATCGGGGATGTCGTCGAAACCGACACCCTCCGGCGCCCGCTCGTGGCTGGCGTGGTTCACATAATTCATAATGATTCCTATCCGCCGCTACGGCTGCGAGGTGTAGGGCAGGGCCCGGACTTCCTTGAGATTGTTGAATGTGTCTATCCGCGCCGCCGCCGGGTCGACGCATAATTCCGGTCGCCGCGTGAGCAGTTCGCGAAGTCCGGTACTTATCTGCAACCGCGCGCTATTCGCGCCGAGGCAGTAATGCATGCCCTTGCCGAAGGTCAGCACGGCATTCGGGCGCACCGGACACCCGCGGACCGGCTGCGCCGCCGGTTGCTGCGCGAGGTGCACGGCCGAAATGTCGATCGCCACTACGGTGCCCGGCTCCAGCACCATACCGAGGCATTCGCAGCGCTCGACGACGAAGCGGAATATATTGCCGAAAGGCGGCTGCACCCGCATCGCCTCCTCGGCGATCTCGCCGATATCGAATATATCGGAACGCGCATTCGCCAGCAATTGCTTATCGGACCATATTTCACGACAGGTTATGCTCGCACCGACGATCATCGGTTCTATACCGGCCATCAGCAATTGCCCGATCAACGCCGCGATCGGCCAGGTGCCCGCCGAGTCTTCGGCCAAGGCGCGCGCCGCATCGAGAAAAGGGCTGGACCGATCGCCGCGGAGCAAGCGGTCGGTCAACGACTTCAAATAGCGCATCACCGTTTCGTGCGCGCGAACTATTTCCGGTGAATGCTCGGTCTCCCCCAGCAGCTGCTGTTTGAACAGGTGGATGACCAGCTTGGACACCTTGCTCAGATTCGGCCAGTCCGATTCGGGCACACCGATCATGGCGAACGTACTGTGCATCAGATACGGGGACAGGAATTCGGTCACCAGATCGCCCTCCGCGGGCATCTTCGCGGCTTGGGCGGCCGCGAGCTCTGTGAACATATCCGCGAACTCCGCCGTGGTCCGCACGGTGAACACCTTGCGCAACTCCGTGTTGAACCGCGTGTAGTTCGAATTGACGGTGTACCAGAGCTGGAAGAATCCGGAGATCGATGGCACCTCGTCCTCGCCCGGATACCGGGTCGGCGAGGTGGCTCCCTCGCGTTCGATACCGGCGACGATATGCCGATCGCGCAATACCGCGTCGGCCAGATCCGGTCGCAATACCTTCAGCCGGTTTCGCGTGCTGTCCCACCGCAGGCCGTCAATTGTCGCCGTGACTTCCACGGTCGCCTCCAAATATCATCAGTTGCTCAATCGACTCGCTCGGTGCTCGCGCACCGCCCGCAGCAATTCCGGTTCCGCGGTCACGCCGGCCACCTCGCTCAGCACGTGATGACCGAGGAATCCGAGGAAGGATTCGTGTTCGGGAATCAGTCCGAGCCGGTTGTTGTGGGTGTGCAGAAAGGCCGCGAGCAGAACCTGCTCGCGCCTGGCGCGGGTAGCCGCCGGACCGGCCAGCTCGATCGCCGCGCGGATATCGTCGTCGAGCCCGCGCCACGCGGTGCCGATGGCGCGGTGGAACGGATCGTCGTCCAGGCGTTCCGGCGCGGCCAGCACCGCGGCCACATGGGTCGCCAACGCGCAGCGGCGCTGCTGCAACAGCTGCGGCCAGACGCCGAGGAATTGTTCGAAGGTGTACGGCGACCAGAGCAGGCAGTAGTGCCTGAAGAATTCCGCCATCTCGGCGGTGCTCAGCCCGGCCGCGCACATGCCGCGCAGCATTGTCGAGAATCCGATGCCGAGCCGCTTGGCCGAATCACCGGAAATCGTTGCCAGCGCGGCCAATACGATATCGCTGCTGCTGGTGAAGTACTCCTCCGCCAAGGCGACGCCGCGACGGCCGCCGTATTTCTCGTACTCCGGCGTGTATTCGGCGTACCGGACGGTGTCGGGTGGCTGCACCTCCGCGACATCCTCGTTCTCGAGTGCCGCCATCGTCGGCTGTGCGGCGCGGAACTCGTCCACATCGAAGCTCGTGCTGTCCGGAAACTCCGCGAGATACGCCGCCAGCTTCGTCGCCGCCTCCGCCGTCACCGCGTCCGCATCCGCCGCGGCGACCCGGAAACGCACCCGGACATGGTGGCCGCCCTGCCAGTAGCGCAGAAAGAAGGATTGCGAAATCCCACCGGACGAGCGCAGACCGGCGAGCACCGGAGCCAGGCCGTCGACCAGAAATTCGTCCTGCCCGCTGTATCGGTGCACGTGCAGGCTGCGCCACACCTGATCAGTTGTCATTGCCGCCTCCGGATAGGGTGAACTCGACGAAGAATTCCTCGGCGCTGTCGGGATTCCCGGATTCGGCATACCGTTCGGCGCCGGGCAGACATTCCTGGAACAGCACCGTGCCGCCATCGTTCGCGCGGGCCTGCTTGGCCAGCACGTACATCAGGAATGGGTTGTGCGTATCCAGGTAGTGCGGCTTGTGCAGCCGCGCGCTGCGCGCCTCGATCGCCCACTGCCGGGTTTCCTCGAGCAGGTTGCGTTCCGAATCGGGTGTCCGGCGGGGCGCGAGCACGCGGAAAAAGGTCGTTCGCGGCAGCCCGGCCGCCTGCCGCCACGCGTCGAATTCCACCAGCGCCGACAGATCCTGCCGCTCCAGCCCGGCGAGTGCGGGCAATTCGCTTACCGGGAAACGCCAGGACCGTCGATCGAGCACCAGATCACCCAGCATCAAGCGCGGCCTGAACGGCTGACCCACCGACTGGTGACGGTCGATCTGATCCCACAGCCCACCCCGATAGGTCCGGGTCGGCGCGAATACGCACAGGAACCGGTACAGCATCGGCGCGGCGGCCGGATACAGAAAGTTCAACGGGGCCAGGTCGATTCGAGCGCCATCCACGGCGGATATCAATTCGAGCCTGCGCGTACGCGGGTCGGCGCGCACCAGGAGATCGGCGATGGTCAACGGCCGCGGCCCATCCGGGTCGGCCACCGAACCCGGATACACCAGCTCCAGCGGGCAAAGCCGCGGATGCATATTGAAATTGAGGCCGAGCACCGCGGTGATATCGGTCTGCCGCGGTGTCGTCGCGGCGATGTGCGTACGGAGTTCGTCGGCCAGATTCCATTGCTCCGCACCGGATTCGAGCAGACCGCAGTACCGCGAGAAGAACACTCCGTGTCCGGTGGTGACACCGTTCACCACCAGCAGGTCGTCGTCCAGCTGTATCCGGTAGGCCGTCGAACGCCAGGCGGGCACCGTATCGGGCAGCGCGCGCACGAATTCACGCAGCCGCTCCGGGTCCAGGCGCACCGCATCGGCGGCGCCCGCCTCCGCGACCCGATCTCGCAGCAGCGCGAAGAATTCCGAACGCAATTCGATGACCCGCGCTGCGGCCGGGTCGCCGAGTCCGCACATCACCGCGCTCGCCTCCTGCGGCGACAGTTCGTCGAATGCCCGGAAAAGCTCCGCGACCGGAACGGGTGGGCCGTCCTCGCCATAACGTCGCACATAGAACGCGTACAGCCCCATTTTCTCGATCGTCGCGTCGTCGAGGACCGGAACCAGCCGCTGGTACAACTCCAGATAATCGGCGTTCGCGCCGACCAGTTCGCCCCGCCAGCCCGCGGCCGTCGCACGGGTGCCGACATCCTCGTATACCGCCGCGCGCATCGCCTCCTTGGCGGGCGGACTGCACTGGCAGATATCGACGAATCGCCCCACGCAAGCCCGCAGCCCGCCGAGCAGTTCGGTGCGGGCCTGCGGCGAGGATTGCGCGAATCGGTCCTCGATTCCCTGTAGTTCCTCGAATATTTCGGCGCACGCGACGGCCTGTGCGGTACCGGCCTCGCGCAGCCGCGCGGCGAGCTGTTCCGCGGTTCGAGTGGCCTGATCAGGCAATCCGATACCGCGGTAGCAGAGGCCGACTTTCACCAATCCGTCGATGGTCTGCCGGGCCTGTTCCGCCGACAATCCGCCCTCGACCAACGTCTCGCGCAATTCGCGTTCCGGCACTTGACCGTCACCGAGCACCTTGCGCAGCAGCGTAATCAGATCGGTGTTCCGCGCGCTGATCACCTTGTCCGGCGTGAAACCGTCATCGGCGCCCTCCAGCGGACGCCTGATGAATACGGCCCGGTCGCCCGCGCAGGACAGCGAGTTGTTGAGCCGCACCCGCAGCACCCGGTCCGCACCGTCGATCAGGCGCAGCTGATGCGCCATCCAGGCCAGCAGGCCGACGCTGAGCCGGACTTGCGAGAGACGTTGTCCCGACGCCGATTTCGCCGTCCAATCGTGCGCCCCGATTTCGGTGAACGAGCCGAACGGGGACGGTTTGAACACCACCCGGTAGGCGAAGCTGGTGATGGTGCTTTCCATGCGCCGCGTCCGGCTCGGTTTGCGTCCGGTATCGAACGGGTCGGCGGCGAAGGCCATCACCTCGCGATACACATCCTCACCCGACAGCTGCAGACCGCGCTGGAAGTCCTCGTGCAGCGCCACTTTCGCCAACGTCGTGCGTGCCTGCTCCAGCTCCGATCGGTAGGTGGCATCGGCCTGCGCCAGCAGTGCCCGCCGTTGTTCCGCCGCGCGATTCCACTCGATCAGCAGATCCCGGCAGGCGGTGGGCAGCGGCTCGAGCGGCGCGGCCGCCGATATAGGCCTGCCGTTGTGCACATCGCGGCGCAGCTTCAGCACCGCGCGCCGGTGTTCCGGCGAAAGTGTCGGAATCGCTTGGTGCAACTCATCTTCCAGCTGTGCGGTACTGGCGTCGATATCGATTTCATCCGCCCGCCGGAGCAGGTCCCATGCGCGCGCCGGAACCAGATCCGCGAGTTCGGACAGGCCGAGCGTGCCGCGCCGGAACAGCACATACGGGCTGAATCGTGGGTCTGGCGTTGTCATTCGAGCATCACCGCTATCTCCCAGTTCGGGTCGACACCGACAGCGCCGACCGATACCTGCGCATGCGTTCCGAAAGCCGTGCCGGACAGGCCATATGTCCGATCGACCAGGTCCGCGTCGAACCCGAGCACCGGATGACTGCCGTTCCCGACCGCGGCCGCCGCGACCGTGAGCGCCTCCACCGCCGCCCCGATACCGAACTGCTGCTCCCGATATCCGCACATGCCACGGCCCGCGGCTCGAAAGTCGGTGGGCGCGACGGGATGTACGGTGAACGCCGCCAATTCGATATTGACCGTGTCGGCGAACAGCGCCCGCTGCAGGTCGGCGGCCGTAGCGCCGCCGTCTCCGACAGCGACCAGGCGGCCGTCCTCGTAGCGGTACCACCCCGCGGGCACCTCGGCGACCCGATGTACCGCGCAGAACAGGTGAATATCCGTGCCGAGCACACCATCCGCGCAGGCCCGCAGTTGACCCACCGCGCCGGCCGCCGACGCGAGCACGGTGGCCAGATCCACGGCGGTGACGGTGGCGCCGGTGAAGAGCCGTCCATTGGATCGCCTGTGGCGCAATACATCCGGATCCAGCAGATCGACGGGCATCGGTTCCGGTAGCGCGATTTCCCGACCCGAAATCGCAGACATCATCGGGCCGGGTATATACCGTCCACCGGATACCGTCGGCTTGGCGGCCGCGTTCCAGGCATCGAACAGCGCCGATCGTTTCATCACCCGGGAGCGTTCGATAACTGTTGGTACACACGCTGATTCGGATGGCGCATGCGAATCGCCAACGGAACCAGGGCGTCCCAGACCGAGCACCGCGACGCACAACTCCTCGGCCGGGTCCAGCCCCAGCATCGCGCCGACCAGGTCCGCGGAAAAGTCCGCCCGCACCTCGACCCGCCCGAAGACGGCGCTCGCCGATCGCACCAGGCGACCGAGCACGATACCGGTATCGACCGAACCCAGGCGGGCGGCGAAGTTGCCGTACTTGTAGAAGTTCTTCCAGAACCTGTTGCACAGCAACAACATCAGGGGTGGCAGGTCCGTGGGTTCGCCGATGGCCTTGCGGATTCCGTCGGCCCGCCCCAGGTGCACGAGCTCGTTCCGATACGCGTCGTAGTGGCTCACCTGACTCGCACCCGGCCACAGCACATACAGCTCCGTCGGATACATCGCCCCGCCGGAGGGTATCGATCGCCGCATCAGGTATCGAGATCCGTGATATTCCAAGGCCGCTCGGCCCGGTGCGGATGGCAACCCGCCCGTGGCGTCCACGCGGATCCGATTCACCGCGAGGCTGCCCGCGAGCACCCTCGCCAGCCCGGACGCCGGATCCAGCCGAATGCGCCGGGCGCCCGAGTAAACCTTGACCGGCCACGGTCCGTCGGCCCAATCCACTTGCCAGTCAGCCGGATTCGCCGATTGCGGATCGGTTCGCAGCCGCGAGACATAGTCGAACAATTCGTCCTGCCCGGTCACGGGAATGGATGGGGAACGCACCCGATCTCCTCTCCCTCGCCGCACTGACCGCGATAGGGAATGGCGGTCTCACCGGTGAGCCGGGGCAGCCCGCACACCCGGCGATTCAGGTAACCGAATGTCATCGGCACGGTCCCGGGGACGAGCACCCGCACACAGGACAACCCGTTGCGCCGCAACTCCGGCATGGTCTGATCCACCGCGAGCACGTCCAACCCGGCGGCCAGCATGCCCGAGAGCGCGGTATCCAGATCCGCGCACAGATCGGATTCGCCGGTCTGCAGCGTGCTCGCGATATCGCCGAGCGCGACCCGTTCCGCATCGCGGTCGAGCAGGAAGCCGTAGCGCGGGCGCGCCTCGGGCAGCGCGCCGACCAGCGGATGGTCGGCCATGGTGCGAATCAGCGTCGGATCGGCCAACATTCGAAGTCCATCGGCGCGCCGCCGCGGATAGCTGTGCGTCGTGGCCTGCACGCTGCCGATCAGCTCGTGTAAACCGCCGATGATCGCTTGAATCGGATCCGGATGCGCGCCCGAACCCGCGAGCACACGCGGACCATCCTGGTGGCTGTTCTCGGCAACCAGCCAGAAGCTCGGCATCCCGTACTCCATGGTGGATTGGAATGCGCGGAACCGGAATCCGGTGAACAGCTTGGCCTTTCGCAACAATTGCCCGAGCGTCCCGCCGACACCGTCGAGGTCGACTTCGGGCAGCGCCAGCCTGCGGTACCAGGTGAGCAGGAACGAATCCCGTTCCGCCACCTCACGCAGCCCGTGCAGGATCGCCTCCTCCGGTGAATTGCCGAGGGCACAGCCGTTGGAGGTGTCGTACATGAAGGAGATTTCCCCGTCATGCCGCGGACCCCAGAATGCCGCCCGCTCCGGAATCAGCACCGCCTGCTGTTTGCGGAACGAATAAGCCCAGACCCAGTCGACAACGGTGTCCGGACTGAATTCCTGGTAGCGAAACCCTTGTGCGGCATAGCTTTCCGCGGGGTGGGTGCCGAGTTCGGGCGGGTAGATCGCCTCGTCCGCGATATCGGCGTACGCGGCGCGCACCGGCGCCGTTCTGCCGCCGCGGAACATCCCGGCATAGCGCTCCAGCCCCTCCAGCACGGCGATCGTGCGGCTCGACCCGAAGGAATCGCCCCGGCCGATGGCGGGCTCACGGCGGCCCCATCGAGTAACCAATTCGACCGAACACGCGCCGATCGGGCTCTGCAGATCCTGCCGGAGTTCCTTGAACAAACCCAGTCCGCCGAACAGATATTCGCGCTCGATTACCCGCGCATCCAACTCCCTGGTGCGCAGCGCGCCCGGCGCGAGCTTCGGCAGCGGTGCGCCATGGAATTCCGGAATGGTGCCGGTGCCCGATTCACCGCAATTGGCACAGGTCGAATCGGGCAGCAGCAATTGCCGCTCCACCGTGCCCGTCAGACCGTCGATGACGATTACCTGGCCATCGACGAGATCCGGGTCGGCCAGGCACGCCCGCACCTGGAGTTCGACTATCCGCAGCAGGCCGGGCCCGAGCGTGCTCACGGTGAGGTCGCGCGCCGCGACCTCGGCGAAGGTGTCGCCGAGCAGATCCGGCCCGAACGACGAATTCGCCGTCCGCGTGACCAGACAGTGCGGGCATCCGGTATGGCCCGCCCGCCACACCGGTCCGACGTAAACGAATGAGCGCCAGGTCCCGACGAACAGCAGCGAGTGTTGCGCGGCAACGCATTCGAGAATGATGTCCTGATAGTCACCGATCCGGTTCAATTCGGCGACCAGCACTACGGATGAGCCGACCGACTCTTCGGAAAGCAGTTCGGCGAGGAATTCCGCGACGAAACCCTCCCCCACCACGGTCATCGTCCGGGCGGCGGTCACGGGGTCACCCCCGACACCGGAGCGGCGAACAGGTATCCATCGGCGCCGAGGAAGGGCAGTAGTTCCGACACATCCAGCACACCGGGATGACCGGTCAGCATGACGGCCGCTTCCTGCCAGTCGGCGACCGGTGGAGCGAGATGGGCGACCGTAGCACCGTTTTCCGCCACCGCGCGCAGTAAAGCGTTGTGCAGGGCGTGATCCGGATCCATCCCGACCCCCGCGGTGGCCTCGGAATCCGTGCCGCGCACCCACGCGCGCACCAGCCCATTCGAAACCTGCTCGTACGCGGCCGAATTCGGCGGCGTGCCGATATCGGCGAGGGTTTCGAGCAGATAGTCACGCACCGGGTGCTGCTCACCGGAAACCGGTTGCCAATCGAGCGAGCCGGGTGGCTCGGCATAGGCGGACGCGACACCCATCCGGTACCACGCCTCGGCCGCGGACCAACCGGCCCCGAAGACCCACCCCCGCGCCGGATGATCGGTGAGCTCGGCGATCCGGGATGCCTGCCATTCCAATGCGTACAGCACGGCCTGATTTCGCGCCTCACGCGCCGAAATAGCCTGGCAGTGAATCTCTTTCGTACGCGGATAGGCGGCCGTGGAGTCCGGATCGGCGACCGTGCAGCTGCTCGCCGAAAGCGGCAACTGACCCGCGTCCGCCTCGCCGACCGAATACAGCGGCCCGGTGATCGAATCGGTCCACCGGGTGGTGACCTCGACGATCCGGTCCGAAACCCCGATCAGCTCCACCGGATCGTCGGCCGCCGGAATGTCGAGGCGCACCGGTTCACCGCGCAGCGCGGCGACGTTCACCGGCCGCGCTGCCGTCATCCGGATATGGCGGCCGCACAGCGGATGCCTGCGGCCGGTATGCGTACGCACTACGGGCGCAAAGGGTTCCGCCGTGACAACGCTCCCGGCGCCGGTCGCGAGTTCGGCCAATTCCGCGAACAGCTGCTGAACCAGATGGAGTGCGCCGATGGTCGCGGGCGCGGGTGCGAGTGCGGCCGGACCGGAATCACCGACCGCCCGCGCGGCGATATTGCGGTGCAAGCATTCCCAACACCAGGAGTCGTCCGGGCTCGCGGGTGTGGCCGCCACGAAATCACCGCACCCCCCGAGCACGCCGACAGACTTTCCCGCGGCCCGCAGACCGGCCTGTAATGCCGCGATCTCCGCCGCATCGCCACGGTCCGTCGCCAGCAGCACCCACCGCGCGTCGCGAAATTTCGTCACCCGACTCAGCTCATCGAGTTGGAACGCGGATTCGATGGTCTCCCACTGGAATTGCGGATCCCTGGCAACCGCGTCACGCACGGTCTGCGCTATCTCCCGATCCGGCGTGAGGACGGCCACCTTCGCGATCCCGAAATCGGCCAGCGCACCGACCACACCGCGCAGCGCGACACCATCGCCCGCCACCGCGACGAGCTGTGATCGCACGCGCAACAAACGGCTCACCGGACGATCGCCGTGATGTTCGAGAAATGCGAGATGGGTGGCGTATCGCGTGCGCATCCAACCGGGTACCAGCTCCGGCTCGGCCTCGACCGCGCGGACGAAACCATTGCCCGCCAAGGTTTCCACCAGCTTCGTCACCGAACCGGCCGCACCATCGGAAAGTCCCGCACACAGATCGCCGACCGTGCAGGTGCCGTCCAGCCTGGCGAAAACCGCGGCCACCAGGTCATAGGCACCGCCGCCGCGAATCGTGAACGACCCGATGTTATTTCGCAGCCATACGCCGTCTTCGTGTCGTACGTAGAACGCGTCGGCCTTCACCTTGAACCGACGAGTATCGGTATTGATCATCAAAGTTTCCCGTTGTCGCTGTAGGCAGCACCGGCCGCGATCTCATCGATGCATTCGATCCGGGTCGGCCGCTGCGCCTCGGCCAATGCCGCACAATGCGCGTACACGTCTTCGTCGCTCACTCGACCGACCACCTTGGCGACCAAGCGTTCCAATCCGGCCGGGGTCCGCTCGACCAGCACCCTGGCGTCCACCACCCCGCGCAGCTCGAGCAGATGCCGTTCGATATCCCGCGGATACACCAGGACGCCCATGAATTTCTCGCCGCCATCGGCCCGCCCCTGTAAGCAGAGGTTTCCGTCACCGTCGAAGTGGCCGTAGTCGGTACCGCCGTTACCGGCGGTGAATTCCGCACCCGGGCGCCAGATGTATTCGCAGCAGTCCGGTCCGGCGACCCGGATCATGCCGATGCCATTCGGATCCGGATCGCTGATCCACACCGCCTTACCGGCGAGCGGCCGACCGACATGTTTGTTGTGGCCGGGTGCCCGATCCACCGAGATCGCGCCGGTTTCCGCCGTACCGTAGATATTGGCCACCGCGACACCGGAAAAGCGCTCGCGAATCAGCTCGACCCGCGACTCGCTGAGGTGTCCGCCGCCCAGGAACAGCGTCACGCCGCGCATATCGACCTTTTCGCGCAGGCCCAGACAGGCCGCGGCGGCCAGTGACGGAACGGCCAGGACGAACGCCTCGCCCGCTCGCCGGACCGCGGACCAATCATGCGACGGAAATACGATCAAGTCCCGGCGGCGCATCAGACTCGGCAGCACCGTCATGAAGAATGCGGCGGAGAACTGCAGCGGCAGGCAGGTGGCCAGGCTGGCGGGCAGTTCGCCGCCGAATATCGCCTGTTCGTAGTGCAGCGCGATCAGCTCCCACATATCGGCGTGCCCGATCGCGATTTTGGGAACACCGGAGCTGCCCGAGGTCGCCACACCCCACAGCGGCCGGTCGACCGATTCGAGAAATGGTTGTTCCAACTCGGACAGCGCGGGGGCCAGCTCGCGCACCCCGACACCGATTGTCGCGGGCGAGGTCCACAGCAGCACGGTGTCCGGCACGGTCGCCACCGCGAAAAGCGAACAGAAAGCCTCGAGACCCCCGGCCGGATCGACCACGTAGGTGCGCCCCGGTGCGATAACGCCCGACCGCTCGATGCCGCGGCCGAGCAGCGAGTCCCAGCCGGCGAAATCGGCGCCGAAGTGCACGCCCGTCTCGGCGGCCTTTTCGGGCGCGGTCAGGAAACCAGTAAACGCTGGACGGCCCATGCGCCCCATCCTTCGATAGTTTGCGGACGCTCCTCCGGAACGTCCCCGCAAACCCCGTTGTCTCGCAGATACGCCAGCACGGCCACCGTCTCCAGCGAGTCGAGTCGACGCGTTGATTCGTTCTCCTGCAACAAATTCCGCAATTCGCCGCACAGCCAGAACTCCTCCAGCGCCGCGGTGAAGTCCGCGGGTTTGTCGTGGCTGGGAATATGTCCCGCTCCGTCGATCACCCGGCCGAACACCCGGGGACCCAACTGCCGCGCGTTCATCGCGGCGGTGTGCTCGACCGACTTCACCGTGCCATTCGCCAGCAGCACATCGGCGGAAAGGTTTTCGACGTGCAGATATTCGAAAACCCGCCCGGCATCCGCACTGAAGGCTCGCAGGGTGGCGCGCCACCGATCGCCGTGCAGGCGGGTATAGGTGGCGGCGAGTTCGGGATTGTCCTCGGCCAATTGCCAGAAGCCGCCGAGCTGGGCGAGCAGCGCATCGCGATGGATACCCGGCGCGAAACCCGAGAGGGCAAGGGAATTCACCAGATCCGGTCGCTCCACAGCGCACCGGACCGCGATCGGTCCCCCCGCATAGGATGCCGCGACAACCCGCGCCGGACCGAAACGTTCCAGCAGGGACACCACATATCCGAATGCGTGATCCATGTAATTCTCGGCGGCATCCATCGGGCACCGGCCATGGCCGGGCAGATCGACGGGTACTACGTCGTAACGCCCGCGCCAGGCCTCGATCTGCGAACCGAAATGCCCATATGCCGTGCCGAGCAGTCCGTGCAACAAGAGCACTCGCGGTCGGCCGCTGCCAGTCATGCGGCTACTCCTCTATCTCGGACAATTGCCGGTCAGCCGACCGCGATACGCGCTTTTCCCTTCGCCGGATCGACGAAGTGACCGACCTCGGTGCCCCGTGCCTCGATCCGGCCGAGAATGTGGCGCGGCCGACGCAGGTCCGCGACCAGGAATTGGGAGGTCTTCTCGTCGTTGCGGGCCGCGGAATCCGCGCGGTACGGCGCGACATCCGGGCTGCCGGGGCTGATCACGCCGGCCAAGCCGATGGCCTGGTCCTGGAATTCCTCCGGCTCCCTGGTGGTCAGCACCAATCGCTGATCCGGGCAGGTGAACGCGAGCACCGCCATCATCCGCAGATAATCCTTGTCGTTGATGCGGGTGGTATCGCGCGAGCTCATCGCGGGACGCATCCGCGGCACGGACAAATCCACCACCGCGCCGCGCTCGCGCAAATGCGCGGCATGCGCTACCAGGTGCACCAATTCGACGGTGACATCCTCGTGCAACCCGACGAGCACGCCCGGATTGACATAGCGGAAACCGGCGTCCAGCCAACGGTCGAACGAAACGACCCGCCGGTCGAAATCGGCCTTCGGCACGCCCATGGACGTTTTCCCCATGAACTTCCGGTAGGAATCGCGATCGTAGGTCTCCTGGAAGACGCACATGGTGACCGCTTCCTCATGGCCGACCCAATCGGCGAGTACGTCGATCTCGTCCGGCTCCATGCTGCCGATATTGAAGTAGATCCGCTCGAATCCCATATCGAGCGCGGTGCGCATGGCCCAGCCGATCCGGAAGGCGGTGCTGAGGCGCACATATTTGTCCTCGTACTCACCGGTCAGGAAACCGATGCCCCGGACGCCCTCGTGCTGGTACAGGATCTCGAGCTGCTGGATGATCTCGTTCCGCCCCGAGAAACGCCGGTCCAACCGCGCGTTGCCCTTGCGCATCGAGCACATCTTGCATTCCGAATCGCAATGATTGGTCGTATAGAGCGGCACAAAGGTGTGCAGGCGTGGGGTGCGCTGGGCGCAGCGGGCCTCGGCCGCGATGCGGAGTTCTTCGGTGGTGATCGTTTCGTCCTGCCACAGCGCCAGCGCAACGGCGGCCCTGGACGCCGGAAGTTCGGCATCCATGCCCTGCTCGAAAATTTTCCGCGTATCGACGGCATTCGCCTCTGCGCGCACCGCTTCGATATCCGGCATCACGAAGTCGGCTGCGCCGGCTGAATTGATATTCATTGCGGCCCTTTCTGACAACGGGGCCTCACCGGCATTTACGGAACTGCCGATCGCGTTCCCCGATTTCTTTTCCAGCAGAGCCGACCATAGCATCACCCGATTCACACTCCGCCGAATCAACAGCCCACCCACCTGCGGAAATGACCAATTCTGGAGATATCCGATGACACTGATTTATGCCCGCTGGAGCGCGGCTATAGCGACCGTATAGCGCAATTAAAGGCACCGGCAGCAGTATTGACACGAAACAATGCCCTACCTACGATTTCCAATTGGGGCCGGACCTTCACATATTTACGAAGAGAATTGAGGTACTCCGTCATGGAGAACAACCTGCCCGCGCTGGATATCAACGCGCTCGAGATTTCCGAATTCCTGGACGACAGCCGCATGGACGACCGCGATGTGGTCGCCAAGGTGATGTCCGCATCCTGCACCACTTGTGAGTGCAGCTGCAGCTGCTCGTCGTAAATCGTCCGCTAGGGCCGATCTCCTCGGATTCCGACTTAAAGCGGTTGAGCAGACCGAGCCTGATGCCTTGACGGCGGCTCCGCGCCCGGCCCCCTTCGACCGCGCGGGGCCGCCCTCATGGATTCCACGATGGATCGACCATCCTGGAAGTCGAAAGGAATTCCGATGACGTCCTCCCTGCCCGCGGTCGTGCCGGATCTACCGTCCAGCACCGCGGATCAGCGCATGCTGATGATCTACGTACACATTCCGTTCTGTCATTCCAAATGCACGTTCTGCGACTGGGTCCAGGCGATTCCGACAAAAGATCTGCTGCGCAAACCCGGCGATTCCGTCCGGCAGAACTACATAAAAGCGCTGTGCCGGGAGATCACCGAGCGCGGCGCCGCACTGACCGCCGCCGGGAATATCCCCTGCGTCATGTACTGGGGCGGTGGCACGGCCAGCAGCCTCGAGCCCGAGGAATCCACCGCGATCATGGACGCGATCCGATCGGCGTTCGATCTGAGTTCGGTGCTGGAGGCGACCATCGAGTGCAGTCCGGACACCGTCGACGAGGCCAAGCTGCGCTTCTACCGCGAGCTGGGATTCAATCGGGTATCCAGCGGCGTGCAATCCTTCGATAACGAACGCCTGCGCAAACTCGGCCGCAGGCACTCCGCCGAACAGGCGGACAGAATCGTCTACGCGGCTCGCGAAGCCGGCTTCGATGACGTGACGATCGATATCATGTCGGGCTTTCCCGACCAAGATATTCCGGAACTGGTCGCGACCGTCGACCGCGCGCTCGAGCTGCCGCTGAGCCACCTTTCGCTGTACTCCTTCCGGCCCACCCCGGGAACCTTCATGCGGCGCACCGTGAGCGCCGATGGCAAGCGCGATTACCTGCGCAAGCAGCAGGTGCTGTTCACCGAGGCGCGCAATCGCATCGGCGCCCGGCTGGAGGAATACGCATCGGGATACTTCGGCAAGGTTTCCCCGTTCGCCGCCATGTATTTTCAGCTCCGGGCCGATACCGTCGGCCTCGGCTCCGGTGCGATCTCGCTGGTCGATCAGCAGTTCATGATGCACCGTAAAGGGCTGATCCATCAGTACATCGCGGATCCGCTCGGCTTCGATCTGGCGGTGCCCGCCGGTCAGGACCGGGTACTGATCTCGTTCATCCAGGCCGGGCTCGCGATGTTCGACGGCATTCTGCGCCAGGAATGGCAGATTTCCACCGGCACCGAATTGGATGAGGTCCTCACCCGCCCGACCATCGCTCCGCTCATCGAACTGTTGCGCCGCCGCGGGCTGACCGAGGACGACCGGGGAATTCGGCTCGACCCGAAGGTCGCCGGGCTCACCCTGATCGAGCTCGCCTTCGAAATGGCCATGTCCCAACCGGAAATGGGTTGAGCGATGCCTGCGGCTACAGCGGGGTGGACCGAGATCTCGCTCCTTTCGGTACCGGAATCCGCGCAGTACACGGTGCTGCGCGAGGTGCTCGTACCCTTTCTCGACAGCGCCGTTGGTGATGGCCTTGCCACGCGTGCGCTCTATCTCCGTGAATCCGAAGGCCGCGCCACCACCAGATTGGTTGCGCAGCTGGATGTTTCACCGGACGCGGCGGCCGAGATCGAGGCGCGCGCACTCGCGTTGGCGCATCCCGGGGTAGCGGTCGCCCCGGCCGCGATCGTCCCGCTGGCAGACGGATCGGTCTTCGGCGGGAACGAGCTGCCCGAGATAACCCGCGGCTTCCTGGCGGACGTACGGCCGACGGTGACGGATGTGCTGCGGCTCGGCGCGGACCGGCGCGACGATCTGGTCACCGCCGCACTCGATCTCATGGTCGCGCATCTGCCCGCGGTCGCGAATTCGCATGGGCCGGGCGGAGTTCCGCTCAGCTACCTCAGCTTCCGCTCGCATGCGGAGGCCTTCATCGCGACGAGCAGGAATCCCGATGGCCTCCGTGCAACGCTCGATGACCGATACCGCCAGTCGCACAGCGAGATCGAACAGCGGGTGCTCGAGATCTTCGGACAGCTGGACGGATCCGTATCGCCGCTGGCCGCGGCCTGGAGCGCCCGCGTGCGCGCCGCGAAGCCGGATATCATCGCCCGGCTCGAGGCCGGATCCGTTGTGGTGCATACCGAATACGCACAGGCGCATCGGCGGGAGCGAACGGACTTCGCCGGCAACGCATTCCACCGGGTGGTCGGCGCATCGGACGGATTGCAGGACTACCTGAGCAACGACCCCCGCTTCCTCGCGGCCCGGATCCTCACCAGCCTGCTGTATTTGAGCCTGCACACCGTCGGCTTGACGCTGGTGGAGCGGTATTACCTGTGCTACGTGGTCAGCCGCGCCTGCGAGGCCATATATCGAGTCGATGGCGTCTCGCTCGTCTCCCGGATGACGACCAGCGATTAGCGCCGATACCTATCCCGGAAGGTTCACATGCCGTCAGATCAGCCCGTTCGCGTCGCGTTGAGCGGCGTATCGTCGACGGCGCTCTGGACACTCCGAAACCGCGCGGCGGCGTCGATGAGCGCGAACTCACCGTTCCACGACTACTGGGCGGAGAAACTGTATCGGTCCATCGATTTTCCGTTCGAGGAATTCGGCGCCGTGAGCGAATCGCATGCGGTGCGCGCCCAGGTCTTCGACGCGGCACTGCTGAAATTGCTGCGGCAGGACCGGAAAACGACGGTGGTCGCGCTGGGCGAGGGTTTGCAGACGACGTTCTGGCGTCTCGGATCGCCGGATGTGCAATGGCTGTCGGTCGACCTTCCCGAGGTGATCGAGATACGGCGGCAACTGCTTCCGGCGGATGGCCATATCACCGACGCGGCCATGTCCGCCCTCGACAGATCCTGGTTCGATTATGTCGAGGGCACCAACGTGATAATCACGGCCGAAGGACTCCTCATGTATTTGGCACCCGACGAGGTCACCGGGCTGCTCGCCGATCTGGCGACCAGATTTCCCGGCGGAAATCTCATCTTCGATACCGTGCCGCCGTGGTTCGTCGAGCTCAGCGCCAAGGGTGTGCCGATCGCCCGCAATGCATCGCACCCGATGCCCGCATACACCTTCGGTTGCGGTCCGCAGGACGCGTTCGCGATGGTGGGCCGGGTGCCGGGGCTCGCACGCCTCGAGGAGCTCACCCCCGAAGGGCCACAGCGTCTTTCGGCTTCCAAGATCATGGTCGATGTGCTGCGGCACGTACCCTTCCTGCGCAACAACGGCTATTTCACCGGGCGTTTCACGTTCACCGACTGAGCATTCAAAGATGCTACGCGGCACTATTTTTCGTTTCCTGCCGGTCCATCTACCGTCTTGCGCGCTCTGGATTCGGCGGGTAATCGCCGCATCCTCGTGTTCCGCTCAGTGAACCATGTTGGGGCGCTGGTTGTTCCACGCCCTACCATCGGACTGGCCGACCGCCCGTACCACCCGACAGGCACGGCGTGGTGATCGAGGTTGAACCGCGGTGAGCGTGGAAATCGCCTGCCGTACCGACCGTTTCGGTCCCGTCAACGGGACGAAACGGTCATGATTACTCAGAGCACGCAAGGCCGCGTGCCCGGCGCGTACGGATCGCGACCTCTCGCATGCCGCGGGCAACGCAGCCCTCGAAGCGACGACCAGCACGGAAACATGTTGGCCCAGTAGGGCTTTGACAGTCCAGAGGCGGCCAGGCATCCTGGGCGGAAGCCGGGCAGGCGGCATGATTCGGTTTGACCAAGGGGGTCAAGTATGACGAAGATCTCTACACTACTGGCGCAGGTCGATTCCGGCACGTTGGTCCTGCCAGAATTTCAGCGCGGATTCGTTTGGACTCGCGATCAGGTAAAGAGCCTTTTCCGATCGCTTTATCTGAACTATCCGGTAGGGGGTGTTCTGCTCTGGGAAGCAGATGTTTCGGTGACTCCCATCCGTAAACAAGTAGATCAGGGCGTGCGCCTACTTCTTCTCGATGGCCAACAGCGTATCACATCTCTCTACAGTGTGCTGCGCGGACATCCGCCGGAGTTCTTCGACGGTGATCCGGAAATGTTCAATCGATTATGCTTCGATGTCGCCGCCGAGGAATTCCGGTTCATCGCGCCGCGGCACAATTTGGACAAAAATCTGTTCAGCGTGAGCGAGGTCATCGAGCGGGGAGTCGGCGACCACCTGGAGCGACTGGAATGCAACCGCGAGCAGCTGACGCTGTACGTCAATCGATTGAATCGGCTGGCGCAGATACAGGAACGCGACATGCCGGAACAGCGAATCACCGACGAGCACAAGACGCTCGATGCCGTTGTGGAAATTTTCAACAAGGTGAATTCGTCGGGGACCAGACTGTCCAAGGCCGATCTCTCGCTGGCGCGGATATGTTCGCGACTGCCTCAGGCGCGGCAGGATATTCGCCGGGAAACGAAACGCTGGGCCTCGATGGGCTACAAGTTCAGCACCGATTGGTTCCTGCGCAATGTTACGGCGGTCGCCGCGGGCCGCGTCGATTTCGCCTCGCTGGAAAATATCCGGCCGGACCGGTTCGCCGATGCGTTGAACGATACTCCCGGCTATATCGACTACTTTCTTCGCATTCTGGCGGACCAACTCGGCCTCGACCACGACCGGATATTGCCGGGGCGAACCAGCATGCCGCTGATGTCCGCATTTCTGCACCAGCTCGGCGGCAGTTTTCCGAATGCCGCCGAACGCGACAAGGCGCTCTACTGGTTCATGGTCGCCGCGATAAGTGGGCGACATCGCTCCTCCACCGAAACCACCCTCAACCAGGACATCGCCACCCTGGAGCGCGACGGGATCGACCGGCTGCTGACCTCGCTGATGGGCGAGAACGAAACCTACGTGCTCACCCCGTCGGATTTCGATGAATCGAATATCAACGCGCGAACCCTGCCGCTCACCTATCTGCTCGCGGCGCGCAGCGAAGGAACGCCGATCGACACCCCGGCCGAGCACGCCGATCTGGTGATACGCCCGATATTTCCGCGATCCACACTCCGCGTCATCGGCTTCCCGGCCCGATATATCAACGCGGTGGCGAATTACGTGTGGATCGACCGAGAGTGTCCGTGGGACAACTCCGCCGACAGTATCGAGGCGAATTTGGAGTATCTAGCGGAAATGTCGCCCGGCGCGATTTCCCGGCAGTGCATCCCGGAGGATCGGCGACTGTGGCGCGTCGAGCACTATCCGGAATTCCTCGAACAGCGCCGGAAACTGCTCGCGGGCGCGTCGCAAAAGGTGTTGGAAGGACTGCGGCCCTGACTACACCTGCAGCACTTCCCTACCCAGATAGCCGAGCAGCCGCCGATGCGCCGGTTCCTCGGCGGCCACCAGGACCTCCGGGCCGAAGGCGCCCATCTTCCGGAAACGGTCGATGCCGCCCAGCGCCCGCATGCTATCGAGCACCTGCGCGCAGAGTTCCTCGTCCACCAGGTCGGTGCGGTCGATGGCGACGGCGATATCGACGCCGTGCACCAGCACCTCGGTGAGATGGATGCGGGCGGCGGCCGATCCGGGAAGCGCGGCGAAGGACAGCTGCACCGTCGCGTCGAGCGCGTCCGGCCGATGCCATGCCGCGCGGTCCACCTCGGCGGCCGCGGCGTACGCGCCCTGCGAATCCCCACCGAGCCAATCGGATTCGTGATCCGCACCGGTGTTCATCCCGCTCACCCCGGCGGCGAAGACATGCATGTTGCGCACAATGTGATTGAGCACGGCCCGCACGTCCCACTCCGCGCACAGGGTGGGCGCGGACAGGTGGTCGTTGTCGACGGCGGCGACGATCGCCGCGGTCGAATCGATGGCACGGTCGATCTGTTCGATCACATTGTCCATGTGTCTTCCTTCGGTCGAGCGGGGATTGCTGCATTGGAACACATCGGGCCGACAGATTGGGCCACTTGGGAATTGCCTGTTCAACTACCCCAAATATGTTGTCCAAGTAGCGTTTTGACGCTACAATCGCTTGCCGCGTGGACAATTACCAATCCATCTCGCTACAGTCTTCCCCGCCCCAGATGCGAAGACAACGGTCACTTCGAACTCGGTTGCGCCACAACTTCATTGCGCCCGGGCGATGGCGGCTCCCCGAACGGATCCGGCGAGGCGCCCGCCCACCCCGCCGAATCGCCGCGAAATTCACCCCAGCACAGGGAAATTCGACCGGAACACGCCCCGCGGGTCACGCGCCCGCTTGATCTCACGCAACCTGGCCAGCGTCACGTCATCGAACGCGGCGGTGGCCGACTCCTCCGAGCTGAGGAAGGTCAGCGGCTTCTTCCCACTGATATGCGCGCCGATCGCGCCGACGAGCTCCGCCCGCCGAGCGGTTACCGCGTCGGCCAGATGCGGCAGCCCCAGCCCGAGCACATACAACAGATACTGCTCGTCGATCGGACCACGCGCACCGGCCTCGGGACGGGTGGCCAACGCACCGCCGAGATGCCGGATCTGAATATTCACCAGCGGCGCGACCGGCTCGTCCAACAGCGTTTTCAACACCGCGTCACCGAGGTCGACGAGCAGTTCCGTCCGGCCGAGCGCGGGAGCGGGATCGGTCGGCTCGGCGGTGATCGCACCGATGTCGGCGGTGCTCATGATGCCGCGCTTGTCGACGACCGCCCCACCGATCCGGTCCAGTTCGGGCAGCAGCGCCTGGCCGTCCGCATCCGCGCCGAGATAGGCGATATCGAGTGCGACCATGGGCGGCGCATCCGGGAACTGCAAGCGGTGGAACCAGATCGACAGCTCGTCCGGCGCGTCCTCGGTGATCTCCCGGAACGACTCGAACACCGCCCTGGTCCGATCACCGGGCCACACGATTCGGCCGCCATACATCGAAGACGCTGGGAACAAATCGAATTCGAGTGCGGTGAGCACCGCGAAATCGCCGCCACCACCGCGCAGCGCCCAGAACAGGTCCGGATCGGAATCCGCGGTGACCCGCGCCGCCGCGCCGTCGGCATCGACGATTTCGAAGGCGCGCACCGCATCCGACGCCCAGCCGTACTTGCGGCTGAACCAGCTCATCCCGCCGCCAAGCGTGTACCCGGTGACGCCGACCGCCGGATTGCTGCCCGCCAACCCGGTGAGCCCGTGTGCGGCCGCCGCGACCTGCACCTCACCCCACCGCGCCCCGGCTCCGACGCGCGCGACCCGCCGCTCGGCGTCGATCTCGACACCGTCGAGGCCGCCGGTGCGCAACAGGATCGCATCGTCCGCACCGCCCGCCGCCCCGTGCCCGGTCGGCTGCGCGAGGACGGGAACTCCGGCCCGCCGCGCGTAATTCACCACGGCCGCAACGTCTTCCGCATTGTCGGCGAGCACGACCGCGGATACCGGCTGATCGACCGTCAAAAGCCACGGCCGGGCCGCGGCGGCGAATCCCTCGTCGCCCGGCAGCAGTACCCGGCCGGGTAGCACCGCCCGTAGGTCTTCGAATGTCATTGCTATGTCCTGATTCTCGATGGAAAACATGTTCTCTTCCATGACGAGGCAGGACGAGCAAAGGTAACCGCCCGCTGACGTGACATCGGTCACCCGTCATCTCCCCTGAACACCGCGACCCCGCGCGCGAGCACCCATAGGCTGGTTCCCATGCCAGACGCCACCGAGGAACTGCGTGAGGTGCTGCGCCGCAGCCCGTTCCGGCACCGCCTGCGCACCGTGCTACACCGCTGGTACGCCGGCTACGACGCGCCGGCCATGCCCCGGGAATACCAGGGCGAGTTGGTGACCGACGATTTCACCATCGTTCGTCCCCCGCAGTTCCCGGTGCGCACCGTCACCGGCCGCGCGGCCTACCTCGACAGCCTGACCACCGCGTACATCGGTCAACGCAACGCACACCACCTGCGCGGGCTCGAACTCGCACCGGATATGTCGCACGCGACCGTCACCCACGATTTCGAGACCATCGGCCCACAGCTGACCGGAACGATCCGGATGCGCTACGAAATCGATCTGGTTCAGGATCCGGCCGAACGACTCCCCCGCTTCCACCGGCTCACCGAGACGATCCTCGGCACCGACGACACGCCGTTCGTCGACGGGTACGGCGAAAACCGCGTCCGCTCCTTCGTCCACTACTGGTTGTCGCTGCTCGAGGAACCCGCCGCGTCCGCGGCGCCGCTGCGCGAGCTGATCGCGGACGAGCTCACACCGCGCCTCGACGAGATCGCCACGCGCACAACGGCGGAACTCGGCGCCCACCATCCGGCCGACCTGCGGATCGACCTCGCGGATCCGGAAAACTACCGCGTCACCATGGATTTCGAGTGGGTGGGCATCGATGCGAGCGACCGGCCGAGCACCGCGCGCACCCGGCACGACTGGACGCTGCGGGAATCCGGCGAGCGCTATCCGCGGCTGCACCGGTACGAGGCCGAGGTGATCGAACCGTCCACCCCGATCCCGGCCGAGGACGCACTGGCCCGCGCGCTGCGGAACTAACCCGTTCCGGCGGGGTGATCGGAGTCGGCCCCGTTCTCCGATTCGCGCCGGGCGACCCCGTGTTCGGTGCCCTCGTCGGCCTCCTGATCCGGCTCGGGATGCTCCGGCTCGAAGGTCGCGGGCAGCTTCTTGATATGCCGGTTCATCGACCGGATCAGCAGTACGGTGCCCGCGAGCAGGATCAGGATGATCACCAGCGCGATCGGCGATGCCTTGCCGAACTCCGGGCCGGTCGGGTTGGCGGGCGTCTGCGCCAGCACCACCATGATCATTTGATGTCGTCCTCTATGCCGGCGAAGAGGTCGGTCTCCGGGAGGGACGTCTCGACCCGGGATTTGGCGAGCTCGAATTCCTCGGTGGGCCACAGCCGCTGCTGCATCTCCATCGGAATCGCGAAGAACACGCCGTTCGGGTCGATTTGGGTGGCGTGCGCGCGCAGGGCGTCGTCACGCTGCGGGAAGTACTTGGCGCATTCGATCCGGGTGGTCACCCGGCTCATCCCGTCCGGGCGCCCTGAGCGGAACTGGCGCATCCGGTCCAGCCACTCCTGCAGCGGGTACGGCTCGCCGATCCGCTCGTACTCGGCGGCGAAGGTGTCGAGCCTGGCCAGCGTGAACCCGTGGTCGTAGTAGAGCTTCAGCGGCGTCCACGGCTCGCCGGCGTCGGGGAAGCGGGTGGGATCGCCCGCCGCCTCGAATGCCGCCATCGACACCTCGTGGCACCTGATGTGGTCCGGGTGCGGATAGCCGCCGTTCTCGTCGTAGGTGGTGATCACATGCGGCTTGAACTCGCGCACGACGCGGACCAGCGCCTCGGTGGCCTCCTCCAGCGGAACCAGCGCGAAGCAGCCCTCGGGTAGTGGCGGCGGCGGATCCCCCTCCGGCAGACCGGAATCGACGAAGCCGAGCCAGTGCTGGCGCACCCCGAGCGCGCGGGCCGCCTCGGCCATCTCCTCACGCCGGATCTCCTGGATGCGCTCCAGCACGCCGGGCGTGTCCATGGCCGGGTTCAGGATGCTGCCGCGCTCGCCGCCGGTCAGCGTGACAATCAGGACCTCGTGTCCCTCGTCGGCATAACGGGCGGTGGTCGCGGCACCCTTACTGGATTCGTCGTCTGGGTGGGCATGCACCGCCATGAGGCGAAGGCCACTCACGTCTCGTTCACCATCGCTCTCGGTCGCGGGTGTCTGGTCTTCGTTCCCTATAGTTCCATTCGACCTGTTTTTGTTCCGACGTACCCCCCGGGAGCGAGCCGTCATGACCGAATCCGCCGGCGGTACCGATCTGCGCGCCGACCGGTACGGGATCAAACCCCGGGCGCGGCGCCGTTGGATTCCGCTGGTACTCGGCGTAATCGTGCTCCTGGGGGGTTTCGGCGTCGCCTATGCGTACTACCAGAACTTCGGTCCGTCGGATATCGATCCGGAACAGCTCGGCTACGTCGTCGACGACGATTCGACGATCACCGTCCACCTCAAGGTGACGCGCAAGAATCCGGAGCAGCCCGTCGTGTGCTGGGTGCGCGCGATGTCTCGCGACGGTTCGGAGGTTGGCAGGCGCGAGGTGCTGATCGAGCCGTCGAGCAGTGGCACGGTCGAACTGACCACCGTCGTGAAGGCCTCGGCGCGGCCGTCGGCGGGCAATATCTACGGCTGTTCCAGCCATGTCCCGGGCTACCTCCGGGCCGGGTGATTCGCACCTTTTGCCGTAGCGAACATCGGGAAAACAAACCCCGACCTGCATGTTTCCAATTCATGCTAAAATGGCGTCACACACGGTTCCGAAGTTCGGAGCCGTGTTTGCTGCATTGACGGCCAGCGCTGTCAGTTCCGGGAGTGCGCGTCAGCCCGGAGCACAGGCCTGTCGGGGTTCGACGAACTTCCCAGGATCGCTCTAGCCGTCGACTGGTGCGTGCCTGCGCTCCTGGTGGGTACTGCAGCGGTTATCAGGGAACCCGGCACTGCCGGGAACAACTACTAGGGAGTGATCGAGATGACTGAGACGCAAGTGACCTGGCTGACCCCGGAGTCGCACGACAGGCTCAAGAGCGAACTCGACGCGCTCATCGCCAATCGTCCGGTCATCGCCGCGGAAATCAACGAGCGCCGGGAAGAGGGCGACCTCAAGGAGAACGGCGGCTACCACGCCGCGCGCGAGGAGCAGGGCCAGCAGGAGGCGCGCATTCGCCAGCTGCAGGAACTGCTGAACAACGCGAAGGTCGGCGTCGCCCCGACCAAGTCCGGTGTCGCACTCCCCGGCTCCGTCGTGAAGGTCTACTACGACGGCGACGAATCCGATACCGAAACCTTCCTCATCGCCACCCGCGAAGAGGGCCTGAGCGACTCCAAGCTGGAGACCTACTCGCCCGCCTCGCCGCTCGGTGGCGCGCTCATCGATGCCAAGGTCGGCGAGACCCGCGAATACACCCTGCCCAGCGGTAAGACCATGAAGGTCACGCTGATCAGCGCCGAGCCCTACCACAGCTGATCCCCGCGGCCGAGCGCTTCTCCTCGGCCGGCAACTCCCCGGACGATACGAGCGGCCGCGCCCAATACCCAGGTGCGGCCGCTTCGTCATGTTCTCAGCCCAGCGCCTGCTCGATATCGGCGAGCAGATCGGACCCGTCCTCGATGCCGACCGAGAGGCGCACCAGATCCACCGGCACCTCCAGCTGCGAACCCGCGGTGGACGCATGCGTCATCGCGGCCGGATGCTCGATCAGCGATTCGATGCCGCCGAGCGATTCGGCCAGCGTGAAAATCCTGGTGCGCGAGCAGAAGTCGTGCGCGGCGTCGCGGCCGCCGTGCAGGCGCACCGAGATCATCCCGCCGTAGCGACGCATCTGCTTATCCGCGAGCAGGTGCCCGGGATGTTCCGGCAGGCCCGGGTAGATCACCTGGCTGATCTTCGGATGACTGCTCAGGAATTCGGCCAGCTTCTCGGCGTTGTCGCAGTGCCGTTCCATGCGCAGGGCCAGGGTCTTCGCGCCGCGCATGGTCAGGTAGGCGTCGAACGGTCCCGGCACCGCGCCCGCGCCGTTCTGCAGGAAGGCGAATGCGGCGTCCAGATCCTTGTCGTTGGTGATCAGCGCGCCGCCGACCACATCGGAATGCCCGCCGAGGTATTTGGTGGTCGAGTGGACGACGATATCGGCGCCGAGCAGCAGCGGCTGCTGCAGGTAGGGGGTGGCGAAGGTGTTGTCGACCACCAGCTTCGCACCGCCCGCGTGCGCGATCTCGGCGAGCGCCGGAATGTCACCGATGCTGAGCAGCGGGTTGGTCGGGGTCTCGATCCAGATCAGCTTGGTGTTCGGGCGGATCGCGGCGCGCACCTCGTCGGTGTTGAAGATGTGCGCGGGCGAATGTTCGATGCCCCACTGGCTGAACACCTTGTCGATCAGCCGGAAGGTGCCGCCGTACGCGTCGTCCGGGATGACGATGTGATCGCCGGGGCGCAGGATGGCGCGCAGCGCACAGTCGGTGGCGGCCATACCGGATGCGAAAGCCCTTCCGTAGCTGCCCGATTCGAGCGCCGCGAGGTTCGCCTCCAGCGCCGCCCTCGTCGGGTTTCCGGTCCTGGCGTACTCGAATCCGCCGCGCAGCCCGCCGACTCCGTCCTGGGCGAATGTCGAGCTCGCGTAGATGGGCACGTTCACGGCGCCGGTCTGCGGATCGGGATCGAATCCGGCGTGCACGGCCCGTGTGGAGAATCCCAGCTCACTCATGTGCCCAGCGTAGTTGTAAGCCACTTCTGGGCAACCGGTCACCCGGCTGTGATTGATCCCAGCATTCGCCAGGGCCGCGGGAGAACCCCGAATAGGCTGGGCCCATGGTGACTGTGGAAGAACTGTTCGCGATCGATTCCCTGCTGTCCGACGACGAACGCGAGATCCGTGACACCGTCGCGGCCTTCGCGGCGCAGCGGTTGCGCCCGCATATCGCGGAGTGGTTCGAGGCGGGCACCTTCCCGGCCCGTGAACTCGCGCCCGAACTCGGCAGGCTCGGCCTGCTCGGCATGCACCTGGACGGTTACGGATGCGCCGGAATGTCGGCGACCATGTACGGCCTGGCCTGCCAGGAGCTCGAGGCGGTCGATTCCGGTGTGCGCAGCATGGTTTCGGTGCAGGGTTCGCTGGCCATGACCGCGATCCACAAATTCGGTTCCGAGGAGCAGAAGCAGCGGTGGCTGCCGGAGATGGCGGCCGGGCGGGCGATCGGCTGTTTCGGGCTGACCGAGCCGGATTTCGGTTCCAACCCGGGCGGCATGCGGACCAGGGCCAAGCGCGACGGTGCCGACTGGGTGCTCAACGGATCGAAGATGTGGATCACCAACGGGTCGGTGGCCGATGTCGCGGTGGTGTGGGCGCAGACCGAGGACGAGGGCAAACAGGTGATCCGCGGCTTCCTGGTGCCCGCGGGCACGCCCGGCTTCGCCGCCCGCGAGATGCATCACAAGCTGTCGCTGCGCGCCTCCATCACGGCGGAGCTGGACCTGGACGACGTCCGGCTGCCCGCCGATGCCGTGCTGCCCGAATCGCGCGGGCTCAACGCCCCGCTGTCCTGCCTGAGCGAGGCGCGGTTCGGCATCATCTTCGGCGCGCTCGGCGCGGCCCGCGACTGCCTGGCCGCCACCATCGAATACGCCCGCACCCGTGAGGTTTTCGACAAGCCGCTGGCGGCCTACCAGCTGACCCAGGCCAAGCTGGCCGATATGGCGCTGGAATTCGGCAAGGGTCAGCTGCTGGCGGTGCATCTGGGCCGGTTGAAGGACGCGCACCGGATCCGGCCGGAGCAGGTGAGCGCGGGCAAGCTGAACAGCACCAGGGAGGCCATCGCGATCGCCAGGGAATGCCGCACCATCCTGGGCGCGAACGGCATCACGCTGGACTATCCGGTGCTGCGGCACGCGAACAACCTCGAGTCGGTGCTCACCTACGAGGGCACCGCGGAGGTGCATCAACTGGTGCTCGGAAAGGCGCTCACCGATGCGAACGCCTTCCGCTGACCGGTAATTTGCCAAGAGGTGCCCGACTGGGCGCGATTAGCGGTGGCGGGGTCGGCTAAACGTCACAGTTTCATAAATTCTGTGCGATTGCTAGCATGGGCGGATGTTTTTGCTCGGCCCCGCGTTGCTCGAAGTGTCGGCGCATCGCATTTTGACCCGCCTGCACCGCACGCACGGGGTGCCCGCGCTGGCCGCCGCCGCGCAAATGCCCGCACTGCTCGCCCGGCTCGACCAGCACGCCGCCGCGGTGCGCGACATCCTCGACGTCGGCGTTCCGGATTCGGCGAAGGTTCCGGCGGGCGTGCTGCTGGCCGGTTACGTCCGCGGCCTGCTCGACGAGGCCCGCACCGGCACCGGAATGGGCCGCGCGCCAAGCGATCTCGACGAGTGGGCGGAGGCCGACTGGTTGCAGTTGCGGCTGGCGGGCGTCTGCCTGCACGCCGCCCGGCAGGCCGCCTGATATCGAAAAAGCGCCCGCCGCACCGTAATTCGCGGTGCGGCGGGCATTTTACGTATTACCTTGGCGCTCAGCGCCTTTCCTGCGGGTTACCGTACTGCTGATACCCGCCCTGCGCATACTGCTGGCCCTGGCCGTACTGCCCGCCCTGCGCGAAACCGCTGCTGGTCATCGGCTCCTGCCACTGCTGGCCGCGGGTCGCCTGCTGATCCATCCACAGCTGCTCGCGCGCGACATCCTCGCGGCCCCGCCGATACGCCTCGGCGTGCCCCTTCACCTCGGGCATCTCCTGCTCCAAGCCGCTCAGCCAGCTCTCCCAGCGCTGCTGCATCGGGCTGATCATGCCGCCGCCGATGCCGACGATCAGGATGCCGCCGATCGTCGCGAGCACCGTGATCAGGATCGGCATGGTCACCGAGGTCGCGACACCGACCTGGTTCAGCGCGGCGACGATGCCGACGCCCCAGATGAACACCGAGGCGATCCGCCCGAGCATCGCACCGTAGGACAGGCCGCCGAGCATATTGGTGACCATCTCGCGCACCGCGTGCGCGATGGCGCCCGCGATCACCACGACGACGATCGCGACCGCGGCCCGCGGCAGCCAGGCGACGATGCCGTTGAGCATCGAACTCACCGGGTTCGGCCCGAAGACGCCGAAGCCGAGCTGCAGCGCGATCAGCAGAATCGCGTAGTACGCCAGCTTCGCCAGCAGATCGGAGGCGTCGTACCGGCTGCGCGAGAGCAGCTGCCGTATCCCGCCCCGCTCCACCAACCGGTCGAAGCCGACCCGGTCGAGCACTCGGCGCACGACGGCCGCGACCACCCTGGCGATGATCCAACCGGCGAGCATGATGACCAGGAATCCGGCCAGCTTGGGGACGAACGTGGCCACCGAGCTCCACGCGTCCGACATCCCCCGCTGGAAATCGATAGCCAAACTGGAGGTGTGCATATCCCTTCCCTTCGCTATCCGATTACGCCATGGCATTTGCCGAGGCGAGCTCACGGAACCGTTCGCGGAGCGATATTGCTCATGGTTCGCTCATAAGCTCACTCACTCGGCGGTTATACCCCTATGCAAGCACTTATATGACAAAGTTGCGCAGCATTTGCCAAATTGCTGATAGTGCTCGGAAGCGAATGCGGGACGGTCAGCCGAGAATGCGGTAGCCGGTGGTCAGTCCGCGCGGGCGCGCGACCGTCAGCTCGTCCTCGGCGTAGCCGAAGGGCGGCCAGTGGTATCCGCGGGGCCAGGTTTTCTCGGAGCCGGCCAGGATCAGATCGCACAGTTCGGTGACGGCGCGCCGGGCGGGCCAGATGTGCTCGCGGTCCGGCGCGATGACGGCGTCCGCCGCGGCGGCGCGAATGTGCTCGATCAGCAGCAGCGTCGGGGCGAGCTCGGTGTCGTCGACGATGAGCAGCGCGGGCAGTTCGTAGCCCCACCGCTGCGCGAGCCATTCGACGATGCGCTCGTCCCGTCGCCGGTGCCTGCCCGAAATGTCTTGGCGCAGAATGCCGATTGCTGTTGGTGTTCCGGCCGTCCGCTCGGCGGGCGATACTGGCGCTGGTGGCACGCAGTCAAGGTTCGTCGTCATCGCGGCCGAGTGCGATGGCGTGCGGCGGGGAAAATACTGGGCAAATGGTGGTCGGACCGGTCCAGCGCAACCGGCGAGCATCTATTCTGGCGATGGGTCCAGAAGAGAGGCCCGCACTCGTGACCGAGCGCGGCGAGCGAATCATAGGCATAGCGCAACCGGTCACGGCGCGGCCGAGCCCAGCGAGGACGCGACGTGACCGAGCGCAGCGAGGGCACCAATAGGCGCAGCACCAGCGGTCACGGCGCGGCCGAGCCCAGCGAGGACGCGTCGTGACCGGTCGGAATGAGCTGCTCATCGAGGCTAGATCGCGAGTGGAGTCGCCCGGATCGCCGGGCCGTCCGATGACTCGCCGAGAATTGGCCGACGCCGTCAACGACCACGTTTTCCGGGTGACCAACAAACCTGGTGCCGTCGACGAGCGGCATGTCGGCAAATGGGAGCGAGGCGAGACGACGTGGCCGAGGAAGCACTATCGCGCCGCATTGCGTGCGGTCCTGAATGTCGCGACGGATGCCGAGCTGGGCTTCGTCCGGCACCGGCAGTCCACGGATGACGAGGACGTGAACCGCAAACAATTCATCCAGGGTGCGCTCGTGATCGGTACGGGCGCAGCGCTTTCCAACGCGGCCCCGACCGAGGCCGAGTTGATCGAAACCCTGGGCGGGCCCACGACGCACTTCCGCAGGATGGAGTCCTCGGTGGCGTCGGACCGGCTGGCGCCCGCGGTGGAGGCGCACCTGAATCTGGTGGCGGGTGTGGTCCGCGATCGGCTGCGCACCTCCAACGGCTTCCGCACCCTATCCGAAATCGCCGGTCTGGCAGCGTGGTTGGCGGCCGACCGGGGCGATGACGCGATGGCGCGCCGCCACTACATCGAGGCCATCCGCTACGCCGAGCGCACCCATCATCCGCTGCTGGTCTCCTATATGACCGCCAGCCTCGGTCACTACGCGGTGGAAACCGGTGACGGGCGCGCCGGGCTGACGCTATTGCACAGGGCCGCAGCACAACTCGGCGCCGATGCGCCGGACAGCGCGAGCGCGTGGTTGGCCTCGCTGCTCGCCGTCGCCCACGCGTCCACCGGGGATCGCAACGGCGCGCTGGCCGCGCTGCAGCGGGCCGAGCGACTCGCGGAACGCCAGCACGGCGAACCGCAGTGGCCGTGGGTATTCGCCTTCGACGGGACGAAAGCCGCACGGTATCAAGCCAGTACGCTCGCCAGGCTCGGCGACCATCGGGCCGCGAAGGTCGCGTTCGCCGCCGCGGCGCCCGCCCTGCTCGCCGAGAAACCGCGGGCGCTGGTCCAGGTGGAGCACGCCTATGTGCTGGCACGCAGCGGCGATATCGAGGCGGGCTGCGCGCTGGCCGCACAGTCGCTGACCATCGGCCTCGCCTTCCACAGCGAGCGAATCACCAGGCTGGCCAGGGATTTCCGGGCCAGCCTGCCCGGTAAGACCGCGGAGGCACGTCCGCTGGACGAGGCGCTGGCGACGCTGTACCGGCCCGACGAACCGTGAGCTCCGCGGTGACCATCGATATGGTTTCCGCCCGCGGATCGGCGGCACGGCCGTGACGCGCGTCGCCATCACCGGGCATAGAGGTCTGCCCGCGGACACCACCGCGCTGGTCGACCGCATGCTGCGCGGTGCGGTGCTGCGGCGGGCCGCCGACCTCGTCGGCGTGAGTTGTCTTGCGGACGGCCCGGATTCGCTGTTCGCCAGGGCGGTGCTCGACTACGGCGGCAGGCTGATCGCGGTGGTGCCCGCCCGGACCTACCGCGCCGCCCTACCCGTCGAGCATCATCGGGTATACGACGAATTACTCTCGGCGGCAATAAAAGTCATCGAGCTGGACCGCGACGAGTCGAATGCCGAGGCGCACCTGGCCGCCGGTCTGCGGATGCTCGACGAGGCCGATGAGCTGCTCGCGGTCTGGGACGGCGCACCGGCGCGCGGTGTCGGCGGCACGGCCGACGTGGTCGCCGCGGCCCGGCGGCGCGGGCTGCCCGTCACCGTGATCTGGCCCGGCGGCGCGACCCGCGACTGATTGGGCCTGTCTCATAAGTCACGGTGGATGCATTCGGGGTTCAGATCGTCGCCTGGCAAGGCGGAGGAGGAGCCGATACCGGGGTTGTATCGGCGACGACGACAACGCGGCCAGGCGGCGATCTGGACCCCGAAGGCGCCGCCAGGGACTTATGAGATAGGCCCTTAGTGCGCGACGAGTTCGCGCGGGCGCTCCCGGACCGCGCGCCGATCGCTCAGATAGCGGAACAGCCGCAGCAGCACCGGCAGCGCGAACACCATGAGCAGCAGCCGCAGACTCTGCACGCTGGTGATCAGCGGCAGGTTCGCGTTCATCGATTCGGCGGTCGCGAGTACGGCATTGATACCGCCCGGCGTGGTGGCCAGGTAGATATCGGACAGCTCCAGATCGACGAACAGCGCGACGGTGAAGGCCAGCGCGGCCACCGCGCCGGAGAGCGCGACGATGGTCAGCGTCATCCCCGGGATCATCCGTGCCATCTCGATGACGACACCCCTGGTGAACCGGGTGCCGACCTCGAATCCGATGATGACGAACAGCAGATCCTTCAGCAGGTTGGTCGGGGCGTAGCCGTGGGTGACGCCGAGCGCGGTCAGCAGCGCGGTGATCAGCATCGGTCCGATCAGCGCCGGGCTGGGCATATTGAGCCGACGGCCGAGCCAGATGCCCGCCACGCACAGCATCACCGCGATCGATAGACCCGCCACCTGGTCGCCGCGGCCGAAGAGCATCCAGTGCGGCAGATCGGGATTGGTGACCGATGCGGTGACCGATCGGGCGTTCGCGGCGAGACCATCGCCGTGCGAGAGCATCGATGCCAGCGCGGGCGCACTCAGCGCGACCATGGCCACGCGCAGGTACTGCATGAAGGCGACCCGCCGCGGGTCGGCGTCCATTTCGTCGGCGCAGGCCACCACCGCGGCGGAGCCGCCCGCGAGCAGGCCGAGGGTCGCGGTCGGCAGGTCGACGCCGCTCACCCGCGCGAAAACCCAAGCGACGAGCACACTTACCACCAGGGTCGCCAAGGTGACGGCCAAAACCGGGAAGACCGCCAGACCGATCGATGACAGCAGCGAGATCTCCAGGTAGCTGCCCATCAGCACGCCGAGCATCGCCTGAGCCCCCACCGAAATCTGCCGAGGCATCGGCGCGGGCAGCCGCCCGGACAGCGCGAGCACGGCGCCGACCACCATGGCCAGGATCATCTGCGGGGCCGGAAAGTGCACCCGGTCGAGCAATTCCGCGGCGGCGAGCACGCCGATCAGGAGTGCCATCCAGCCGAATATTTGCCACCGGTTCATGCTTACAAAGCTTTGCAGAGTTCAGTGAACATCCCGTAACGAGGTCGTTATCTCAGCTAACAGTAGGTGTGATTCTGCGCATTTTCCGGCCTGAGGGCGACAAACGGTGCGCGCGAGTGCGGCCTTACACACCGACAGCTAATTCCACATGGAAGGTGTTGTAGTGGTAGCCAGATTCATCTAGGACCGCATTAGTGTCAATTGTTTTCAGCGCTGGTACTGCCCGGCAAACTATGCGCGGACGGCAATATCGGATTGTTTCCGGTTCAGCCGCCGATGCCGGGACCCGGCGTCGGGACAACGTCGCGCGCGGTGATTTCCGTTGCGCAGCAATCACATTCGAGTCGCACACGCGCCTCGCCAGAGCAATCGCGATGGGCGTAGTGCACCGGCGGGCCATCCGGAGCCATATATCTGTCGCCCCAGTCCTTGATGGCCATCAGCACGGGGTAGATGTCGTGCCCCTTGCGCGTGAGCCGGTATTCCTCGTACGCGCCACCATCGATCCGCCGTTTCTCCAGGATGCCGTGCTCGACCAGCCGATCGAGCCGGTCCTGCAGGCGGCCGCGGGAAATGCCGAGCGCGGTCTGGAAGCCGTTGAACCGGCGCACACCCGCGAAAGCGAATTTCAAAATCAGCAGCGTCCAACGGTCACCGAAGATCACCAGCGGCCGGGTGATCGAGCACGGAAAGTCGGCGAGTTCCGCGTAGCGCATCCGGTCATCCTATGCCCGAAACCGGCATCGGCGTGTGGCGAACCGGACCCCTGTCGTTCATGGTCGGCGAATGACAGATATCTGTTAGTGCCCACGCGGCAAAACATCTGAGGCGGTACGCATTTCGTGCCTATATTGCGTTGATGGGGACGATGATCCATCGAGTGGCGACCGGTCTCGGCATCGCGGTTCTGCTGACGGGCTGCCAATCGGCGGATCACGCATCCGTATCGCCGAGCCCGACCACCGTCGCGAGCCACCCGGTCGACACCACCCCGGTCGGCGCGACCTGGAATGTGCCGAAAGCCTTTCTGGGCCAATGGAAGGGCGATGCCGTGAACGGTCCGGCCATCACCATGTCCATCGGCGCGGGCAAGAACTCCGAGGAGATCGCGACGACATCGACCGTCGACAGGCAGTCCGGCAATCGCTGCGAGCACGCCCAGCGGGTCATCCTGGTCACCGAAACCGAACTCACCTTCTCGGCCCGTCTACTCGGCGGCGCCGGCTGCGCCGCGGACGGCGCGACGACAATCGTCGACCTGCGCCCCGACGGCGCACTCGACTACACCGCACCGGCCGGACCGACCGGAACGATCACCGCGGTCCTGCGCCGGACCCCCTGAGTCACACCAATCAGCTTCTCGCACAGGCTATTACCTGCGCGGGAGTGGCGATTCAGGTGAGGTGGTCGAAATCGCCTCGCACCCAAGCGATGTGGCGATCGGCCGAGCGGCGGACGGCGGCGCGGGCATCGGTATCGATGGTCATGCCGAAGTTGTCGTAGAGGCGGTCGAATTCGAATTCCTCCACCGATTTCGTGATGCGGTCGACCACCGCGGCCGACAGCGGGATCCGGTTCGGATAACTGCGCAGGAAGCTGACCGTCACGCGGTCCGGATTGGCCTTGATGGTGTCGGCGCTGAACAGCACGCCGCGCCCGCCCGCCCCGGCACTCCAGTGCACGACCGCGCTGCCGGGAAAATGACCACCCACCTGACGCAGGATCACACCGGGCAGCAGATCGACCTGTCCGGACCACGGCCGGATCACCGGATCGGGCCGCGCGACCCACTCCATATCCGGCGCGGCCACCAGCACCGGAACGCCGCCGAGCGCATGACTCCACGCCACCTGCACGCCGTACATATGCGGATGACTCGCCACGATGGCGACGGCATCGCCGAGCTCGCGCACCCGGCGCACCGCCTCGTCATCGACGTAGGCGGTCGGATCCCACAGCAGATTTCCTTCGGGTGTGCGCACCAGCAGGGCCTGCTGCCCGATGCCGATATTCGGCGCGGTCGTCAACCCGAACAGATCGGGCTCCAACTCCCGCACCTCGACCCGATGTTCGGTGGCGGCCAGCTCCGCCAACGTGGTCCACTGCTGCCCCTCGGCGGGCACCCACTGCCGCTCATCCGCACAGATCCGGCAGACCTCCGCCGCCGCGTCGTGCTCCACCCCACAGGTCGTGCAGATCTTCCACATGGCTCCCCGCTTCCTCGTACACCCAAGACCCGTTCTACGCCTGAATGCCTTTGCTGGACAAGGCGCTTGCCGGTAGCCGAATTCGAGAGGCGTGACAGTTGACCTGAACCATACTCGAGGTTGCAGGATGGCGGGCATGACATCCGCAACCGCCGAACTGGACGCCATCCACGCCGTTGTCGCCGCCGTCGACAGGGCACAGCGCGCCGAGGACGCCGACGCGTTCATCGAACTGTTTCACCCCGACGCCATATGGACCACCGGCGCGGGCAAATTCCTCGACGGGCGAGACGAGATCGCCGCGTTCACCCGCACCGTCCTCCCTGGTGCGACGAAGGACGGCTACGCCACCTATGAGCCGTTCCTGGTGCGCTTCATCCGCACCGACGTGGCCGTTGTCAAAGTGCGCCAACGTTATTGGAGCAACGACGGCGAACTCCAATCGGAAGGATCCCCGCTGTACGGCATGACCAAGGAAAACGGCCGCTGGCTACTCACCTTCTGCCAGAACACCCCGGTCGCGGATCACTGATCCGGCTAGCCGATGGAGCCCGTGCTCAGGAAGCCGAGCAGATCGTGCCTGGTGATCACGCCGACCGGCTTGCCGTCCTCGACGACCATCAGCGCGTCGGTATCCGACAGCGCCTTGGTCGCGGCGGAAATCGGCTCGCCGGCGCCGATCAGCGGGAACGACGGGCTCATATGCTGGGCGACCGAATCCGTCAGGTGTGCGCGCCCCTCGAATACGGCCGAAAGCAGGTCGCGCTCGGAGACGCTGCCCGCGACCTCACCGGCCATCACCGGCGGTTCGGCGCCGACCACCGGCATCTGCGAAACGCCGTACTCGCGCAGGATTTCGATGGCGTCGCGCAGCGTCTCCTGCGGATGGGTGTGCACCAGATCCGGCAGCGCGCCCGACTTACCGCGCAGCACGTCACCGACCAGCGGTTCGGCGATGCTGCCGTCGAGGCGGGTGCGCAGGAAGCCGTACGAGCTCATCCACTGGTCGTTGAAGATCTTGGACAGGTAGCCGCGGCCGCTGTCCGGCAGCAGCACCACGATCACCGCGTCCGGCTCGCGCCGCGCCACCTCGATGGCCGCGACGACGGCCATCCCGCACGAACCGCCGACCAGCAGGCCCTCCTCGCGGGCCAGGCGGCGGGTCATATCGAAGGAATCGGCATCGGAGACCGCGATGATCTCGTCCGGGATCGACGGATCGTAGGCGGACGGCCAGAAATCCTCGCCGACACCCTCGACCAGGTAGGGGCGGCCGGTGCCGCCGGAGTACACCGAACCCTCCGGATCCGCGCCGATGATCTTCACCTTGCCGCCGGAAACCTCCTTGAGGTAGCGGCCGGTGCCGGTGATGGTGCCACCGGTGCCGACGCCCGCGACGAAATGGGTGACCTTGCCCTCGGTATCGCGCCAGATCTCCGGGCCGGTGGTCTCGTAATGCGAATCCGGGCCGTTCGGGTTCGAGTACTGGTCCGGCTTCCACGCGCCGGGAATCTCGCGGACCAGTCGATCCGAGACGCTGTAGTAGCTGTCCGGGTGGTCCGGCGGCACGGCGGTCGGGCAGACGACGACCTCGGCGCCGTACGCGCGCAGCACGTTGCGCTTGTCCTCGGAAACCTTGTCGGGGCAGACGAATACGCATTTGTAGCCGCGCCGCTGAGCGACGAGCGCCAGCCCCACACCGGTATTGCCGGAGGTGGGTTCGACGATGGTGCCGCCGGGCCGCAGCTGCCCGGATTTCTCGGCCGCGTCGACCATCTTCACCGCGATCCGGTCCTTGGACGACCCGCCCGGGTTCAGGTATTCGATCTTGGCCGCCACCAGCCCGGCCTCGGGCTCCACCACCGAATTCAACCGAACCAGGGGCGTATTACCGACAAGGTCGACGACGTGATCCGCGATGCGCATGCCCCCATCGTTGCAGAAGATATCGATGTGAGTTGGCGCACGCCACACCATCCCCTGCTATCGATCGCCGACAAACCTCGACACGCCGCTTAGGATCACCGGACATGAGGCTGCCGAATCTGGTTTGCGCCGCCACTGTCCTGGCCGGATCCGCGGTCGCCGCCGCGGTCGGCTCCGGGGCCGATGCCGCAGCGGCGACCGTCCAATTGCCCCAGGTCCCGACCCTCGCGCACGGTGGACTGTGCTGGACCACCATTCGCACCTGGGCCGACACCAGCCCCGCGTGGCCCGGCCGCGCCATCATCAACGTCCGCGCGGATCCGGTTTCCGGAATCGGGCCCGGCGACTATCCACTCGCGCCCCTCTGCGAGATTCCCACCAGGGTCTCCTGGCGCAACACCAGTACCGGCGCGACGGGCGTCTACGAAAACGACGTCGTCACCGGCATTTACGGCAGCCTCCAGTACGCGTTGTTCCAGGACACCGGTCCCGGGCACGTCGAACTCACCGTCACGACGGACGCGCCGAGCATCCCGGCGAACGGTTCCATCGAGGTACCCGGCCCGCCGCCCGCACCCCCTGCCCCGCGATAGGGGTGACCGAGTTCATAGTCCGGCCGCTCCGGTTGGTCCGCGCCGAGTAGCGGCACGCCGCAGCGGTTTTCCGTAAAATTCCTGGCCATGGGTGCACCTCGCATTGGTTGGCGCACGGCTGCGGTGACGAGTGCCGCGACCGTGCTCGCCGGATCCGGCGCAGGCACCGGTGCGTGGGCCGCCTATCGACTGCTCATGTCACAAGCCGGTGTCGCACGCGGCGTTATCGGACAGGACACGTCGAAACCACCGGAGGCCGACGGTATTTATACGGCGGGCTGCCTCGCCCCGCAGCGGTGGCGGATCGGCCTGCACGCCGATCTGCACATGATGATCTTCGGCGATTCGACTGCGGCGGGCGTCGGCTGCCTGACCGCCGAGGAGGTGCCGGGCGTGCGCCTGGCGCGCGGGCTCGCCGAGGCCACCGGGCAGCGAATTCGCTTGAGCACCAAGGCGATTTCCGGTGCCACGTCGAAGGGACTGTCCGGGCAGGTCGACGCGATGTTCGTCGCGGGCCCGCCGCCGGATGTGGCGGTGATCCTGATCGGCGCAAACGACATCACCAAGAAGCATTCCGTCCTGCAATCGGCGCGCCGGTTGCGCAGCGCGGTCGCACGACTGCGCCAGGCAGGCGCGGTGGTGGTCGTCGGCACCTGCCCGGATCTCGGTACCGTCACCGCGATTCCGCAGCCGCTGCGCACGGTGGTGCACAGCTGGAGCGTGCGGCTGGCCAGGGCGCAGACCGCGGCGACGCTCGCGGCGGGCGGACAGCCGGTGAAGATGGGGCGCCTCATCGGCCGCGAATTCCTGGCCGAACCCGATCGGCTCTTCGCCGCCGACGGCTTCCACCCGTCCGCCGCCGGCTACGAGCTCGCGGCGGCGCATCTGCTCCCGGTGCTGGTCGGCGCGCTCGCACAGTGGGATTCGCGGGCCGCCGCTGTTCCGTCGCAGCCTGCCGCGACGTAGATTCGATGGTGAGTTCAATACCCACGAGTAACTAGCATTCGCGAGTTACGGCGGCCCGCACCCGCGCGGCCACCCACCGTCGACAAAGGAGTCCTCATGCCAGAGGCCGTCATCGTTTCGACCGCGCGTTCCCCGATCGGCCGTGCCGCAAAAGGTTCCCTGGTGAGCATTCGGCCCGACGATCTCACGGTGCAGATGGTGCGCGCCGCGCTGGACAAGGTGCCCGCCCTCGACCCCACCCAGATCGATGACCTGATCCTCGGCTGCGGTTCGCCCGCGGGCGAATCCGGCTTCAATATCGGCCGCGTGGTCGCGGTCCAGTTGGGTTACGACTTCGTGCCCGGCACCACCGTGCACCGCTACTGCGCCTCCTCGCTGCAGTCCACCAGGATGGCGTTCCACGCGATCAAGGCGGGCGAGGGCGACGTATTCATCTCGGCCGGTGTGGAAACCGTGTCCCGCTACCAGTTCGGCAGCGCCGACAGCTGGCCCAACACCAAGAACCCGCTGTTCGCCGACGCCGAGGCGCGCACCGCGACCGCGGCGCAGGGCGGCGGCCCGCAGTGGCACGACCCGCGCGAGGACGGGATCGTTCCCGATATCTACATCGCCATGGGCCAGACCGCCGAGAACGTCGCCCAGTTCACCGGCATCAGCCGCAAGGAACAGGACGAGTGGGGTGTGCGCTCGCAGAACCGCGCCGAGGAGGCGATCAAGGCCGGCTTCTTCGAGCGCGAGATCACCCCGGTGACGCTGCCCGACGGCACCGTCGTCTCGACCGACGACGGCCCGCGCCCCGGCACCACCTACGAGAAGGTCGCGCAGCTCAAGCCGGTGTTCCGGCCCGACGGCACGGTCACCGCGGGCAATGCGTGTCCGCTGAACGACGGCGCCGCCGCGCTCGTCATCATGAGCGACACCAAGGCCAAGGAACTCGGCCTCACCCCGCTGGCCCGCATCATCTCCACCGGCGTCTCCGGGCTGTCCCCGGAGATCATGGGTCTCGGCCCGATCGAGGCGTCGCGGCGCGCGCTCGCGTTGGCGGGCAAGACGATCGACGATATCGACCTCTACGAGATCAACGAGGCCTTCGCGGTGCAGGTGCTCGGCTCGGCCCGTGAGCTGAAGATGGATCTGGACAAGCTGAACGTCTCGGGCGGCGCCATCGCGCTCGGCCACCCGTTCGGCATGACCGGCGCCCGCATCACCACCACCCTGATCAACAACCTGCAGACCCACGACAAGCAGTTCGGTCTGGAGACCATGTGCGTCGGCGGCGGCCAGGGCATGGCGATGGTCATCGAGCGGCTCAGCTGAGTCGTTCCGAGTCGCGTTGGCGGCACCATGGCCGCCAACGCATTTCGGCCCCGGTCAACCGAAATCCTCGGCAGTACTGAACTTTTGGTTATACGTCGGCGCGGTTGAGCATCCGGAACACGAATCCGGCCGCGGCCGCGCCCAGTAGCTCGACGATCAGGTACAGCAGCGTCGACGGGCCGAAGATCCCCATCGCCATACCGCCCAGAAGTACCGCGGGATTGAAAGCGGCCCCAGAGATTCCGCCGACGGCAATCGCGCCCGCGGCCACGGTGAAGCCGATGGCCAGCCCGTAGAACGAGTTGTTCGGGTGGGCGGCGCTGGTGGCCACATTCAGCACGACGTAGGCGAGGGCGAAGGTGAACAGGAGCTCGGCGACCAACGCGTCGGCCAGCTGTCCACCCGACGGGCTCAGCGAATGACTTTGCGCGGCACCGATGATCATGCGGACGACGGCCGCCGCGACCAGCCCGGCCACCACCTGCACGATCCAATAGCCAACTGCCACAAGGGGTCCGATCCGGCCGCGAACCAGGGCCGCCAGGGTCACCGCCGGGTTGTAGTGTGCGCCGGAGATGTGACCGCCCGCGTAGACCATCACCATCAGCACCGCGCCGATCGCCAACGGCGCCAACGAATTCCCGCTGTGCACCGCCGATCCGACGGTGAAGACGAGAAAGAACGTTCCGATCCCTTCGACGATCAGCTTGCGCGCCGTATCCCGATCGAGTGCGTCGATGGCCTTACGCGGAGCCGTCGAGGTCGAGGTAGTCATTGTTCGGTCTCCAATTTCCAACTGTTCTTCCGGAGCTGGGCGCCGGATTCGGTCCGGCGGTGCCTACGCGCAGTTCCCATTCGCGCCGGGACGCGGCGACGCCGTCGTGCCTGCGCAGCCGGGCGTCCGGATCGAGGCAGATCTCCTCGCAGTAGTCCGAAACGTCGCGGGTGAGGTTCGGCAGGGTATGCCCGCACACCCAGAACGCCCCGGAGGCGGTGTCGTACGCGATCGGGAATCGGCAAGTGCCCACCTGAGAATCGAGCGGTCGATCATTCATATGCTGACTCCTCGTTTCCCCGCCCGACCGGACCGCCGAGCGAGCTCCGGGCCGAAACACAACGAATCCCGATGCCGCATAACCGAATCAGCCAGGCATGCGGAATTCCAACCAGCCCGATAGGGGCAGGTAACACGTCGCGATGAACGCCCCGCCGGATGGGCGACCGTGTCCGCCATCATCACTGATCCATCCACCGATAATGATCCGCGCACAGGTTCGGCCGCGTAGGTCGATGAACCCCTGCTGCCATTTGAAACGTATTGCCCGCCAGCTCGGTTCAACCTGGGATCGGGCCGCGAAGGCGCAGTGACCGCCGACCGCGCATGACGCGTCCACAGCCTTCGGCCAGCATCTCGATGCGCAGGCACTTCACCGAAAATCGCTACAGCAGTGAACTTTTCGCTACCATCATGCCCGCAGAACAGTGGCCGTCACCCGGATGGCGTTACCACGCTGGAGAATTCGATCCGCTCGGCAATCGAAGCGGTCCGACGGTCGAACAGCACCAGCACGCTCGAGATATTCACTGCCCCTCGGCGTCGTTGGCGGCCAACCGCTCGCGCCATTGGTCCATGGCGTTTTGGAAGGCTTGGCTGACGAGGTCGAGGAGTTCGGCGGAGGTTTGGAAGCGGGTGCCCGCGGGGGTGGTGGCGCCGAGAATGCCTGCGGCGCGGCGGGATGCGGCGGCCAGGGCGTTGTTCATCTGCATGCCGGCGAGCAGGCTGCGCAGCCAGATCTCGTCGTCGATGACGTAGCGTTCGCGGCGTTGACCGGGGGGTCGTTCGCGGTTCAGCATTCCCTGTTGTTCGAGGAAGGCGATGGCGTTGGAGACCGAGGCGGGGCTCACGCGCAGGCGTTCGACCAGTTCGGCGGCGGTGAGCGCGCCGGAGTCGGTGAGGTAGAGGCAGGTCAGCACCCGGGCCTCCATGCGGGGCAACCCCTGTTGCACCAGTAGGTCGGTGAAGGATTCGGCGAACTCCCGCACCGCGTGCGGGTCACGACCGTAGTTGTCCTCGGCGATCGGCGGCGCGGGCGGGCGGGGTTGTTTCTGCCTGCGGGCGCGGTCGCGGGTGGCGCGGTGCGCACCGTCTGCGCCGTAGTTATCGGGTCCGCCGTTGCGGGTGACCTCCCGCATGATCGTCGAGGCCGGGCGCTCGAGGCGTCGCCCGATTTCCGCGTACCCGAGCCCCTCGGCCAACCCGGCCGCGATATCCCGGCGATCCTGCTCGGTGAGCCTGCCTCCGGGCATCGGCACCCGCCTCCTCTCCAACCAGCCCTTATGGCCGCCATCCGCAGCCAAGTATGCATTCAGCGTGAGCTCATTGCAAAGCAGAGAGCCTGCACGCACTTTGCGTTCACTGTCATGATCATTGCAAAGTCGTCGTTTCAGCATGTTCTAGCTGGCTCATTGCACAAACTCATATGTTGACGATTCTTTAAACGCAATGTACTTTCGTAGACGTTCAGCGATTGCCGAACGACCAGAGACAAGGAGAGATCAGATGAGGAATGCAGCGACTTCGAACTCGGCGGCCGCGGTGTGGACCGGCATGGTGCCGGTCGAGGACACGGCGCTCGCGGTGACCGACACCGGTGGCACGGGCCGTCCCGTCATCTACCTGAACGGTTCCTACGCCGATCAAAAACATTGGCGGCCCGTGGTCGCCGAACTCGGCCCCGAATACCGGCACATCACCTACGACGAGCGCGCCCGCGGCAAGTCGAAGCGGTCGGCGGACTACTCGTTCGCGGGCTGCCTGCGCGATATCGACGCCGTCCTCGCGGCCCGGGGCGTCGAGCGACCGATCCTGGTCGGCTGGTCGTACGGCGCGACGCTCGCGGCGCACTGGGCCCAACAGAATCCGGACCGCGCCGCGGGCGTTGTGGCCGTCGACGGCGCCATGCCCTACGGCCTGACCGGCGAGGAGGGTCAGGAGCGAATCCGGAAACTGTTCCACCGCATGCGTTTTGTGCTGCCGGTGGCGCGCCCGCTCGGCTTGGCCGCGGGGATGAGCGCCGCCGAGCACGCCGAAATCAATATCGAGATCAACGAACTCGCCGCCGCGATGACACCGATCCTCCAGCAGGTGACCTGCCCCATGCGCTACGTCCTCGCCACCGGCTCCAACCTCGGCGGCGGCGAGGAGGAGATGGAAGCGGCGCGGGCCTCACTCGATCCGGTGCTCGCGGCCAATCCGAAGCTGAAGGTCAGCGCGAAGGTCGCGAGCAACCATTCGCACATCCTGCGCAAGGACTTCCGCGCCGTCGCGGCGGCCGTGCGCGAGACAGCGGCGGCATCGAGCCGGTAAATCACCCAATCCAACTGCACTACAACAGTTTTCGAGGAGAACAGCCATGACCATCAATCTCACCGACCAGGACAAGCGCACCCTGCGCACCGCCGCATACGGCGCCATCTCACTGCTGGCCGCCGCCAGCGCCAAACCCCACCGGATCGCCACCAACGGCACCATCGCCCTGACCTCCGCCACCGGCCTGGTCGGGCGGGTACTCGCCGAGAAGTCGACGGGCGTCGACCTGAAGGGCAAGTCGGTAGCCGAACTCGCCGACCAGGTGCTACCAGCCCTGACGGCGGCGATGAGCCTGCTCGGGAAGCAGGCTCCGGCAGAGGCCGAGAACTTCCGCGGCACCGTCGCGGTCGCCATCGAGGCCGCCCAGCTACACCAGGGCGCGCCGAGTCCGACCATGGCCGAGATGGCCAGGAAGATCACCGCGGCCATCAATGCCGCGTGACCGCATGCCGACGCCCGAATACCGCAGGTTACGGGGTCCACACCGGACCCCGTAACACGGTAATGCGCTCTGCCCCAAGGGAAACCCTTCAGCTATTAAGCGTTGCTACTTACTAGTAGTCAGTGTTACATTATACCAGTAGTAAGCATCACTTACTAGCAGCGTAAATGCGAACGGGCGGAACACATGACGAAGTACAACACCTCCTCGACCAATCCGAAATGGACCGGCATGGTGCCGGTCGACGACACGGCCCTGGCCGTCACCGACGCCGGCGGTCCCGGCATCCCGGTGCTATACCTCAACGGCCACATGGCTTCTCAGCGAAACTGGCGGCGGGTCATCGCCGAGTTGGGGCCGCAGTGGCGACACATCACCTACGACATGCGGGCCCGCGGTAAGTCGAAGACTTCGGCGGACTACTCGTTCGAGACGAACGTCGCAGACGTCGACACCGTGCTGGCGGCCCGGGGTGTGCGGCGGGCACTGGTGGTCGGCTGGTCCTACGGTGCGTTCGTCGCGGCACACTGGGCCAGCCGCAATCCCGACCGCGCCATCGGCGCGGTCCTGGTCGAGGGCGCGCAGCCATACGACTGGATCGATCAGATCGATATCGAGCAGATGCGAAAGCTGTGGCGGCGGTTGAGCTTTCTCATGGTGCTGCTGCGCCCGACGGGACTGACCGCGCGGATGACCGCCGAGCAGATGGCCGAAAGCAATATCGAGGTCGGCATGATCGCCCGCGAGCGCGAGTTGGGCCCCGTACTGGACAACATCACCGTCCCGGCCCGGTACGTGAACGCTTCGAGGAGTTGGCTCGGATTCAAAGATGATGGGCGGGAAGCGATTCGCGCCAGCCTCGGCGCGGTGGCCGCCCGTAACTCGAATATCCGGATCAGCGCGACGGTCGCCAGCACCCACGGTTCGATCCTGCGCAAGGATTTCCGCGCTGTCGCCGACGCCGTACGCGAAGTCGGCGCCCTCGATCACTGAGTAACCCGCGCCGACCATGACACCTGCACTCCCCCACGACATCTCATGCAATTCAGAGGAAGTATCACCGTGTCCAGATTCGCCCCGGCCACCGCGATCGCCGCCGCCTTGATCACCGCCGCCGTCGGTTTCGGCGCGGGCACCGCACCGGCCGCATCCGCCGAACCGGCACCGGTCGGCTACACCGCGACCACCGGCGCCGAATCCACCACCATCACCGTCGATTCCGGCACGCTATCCGTCGCGGACGGCGCGTTCACCATCAAGGCGCCGGACGGCACCGTGCTGGCCGGAACCGAATTATCTTTCCGCATAGACGATTTCGTCTTCCCGATCGCGGCCGAAATATCCGGCGACACCGCCGTCCTCACTCCGCAACTCGATCCGGCGAAGGCACTGTACGAGCCGGTCGCCCTGCCGTACGAGGATCAGGCCGGATGGCGCACCCCGTACGACCGGGAGCAGGCGGCCTGGGCCCGAATGGCCGGCACCATCGGCCTCGGCGTGAGCGTCGGCGCCATCGTCGGCGGTATCGGCGGCGCGGCGGTCGGCTGCGCGCTCGGCGCGATCACGGCGGGCACCGTCGCCGCCGCCACCCTCGTCGGACTGTTCGGCCCATTCCTCCCGGCCGCGGCCGTCGGCTGCCTCGGCGGCGTCGCCGCGCTCGGCGCACTGGGCACGGTAGCGGGCCAGCTGTTCATCGCCGCGCCGATAGCCATCGCCGCCGCCGCACAGTACTTCATCACCATCAACCAGCCATTCGATCCCGCGAAGTAGCTCGATGCCGACGAACATCGTCGGCTCTCGACGGGTGTCAAGATGCCGCAAGGAACCCAGGGGTCCAGCGGTATGCCGAAGCTAAGGTGAACGTTGCGGACGTTACGTGGGGTGTAATGGCCTCGGGCGGTCCGGGACCCGCACTACTGGAAGCTTTCGGCAACGAGGGACCATCCCTAGGAGACCTGAGCGATGAGCGCGGCATATGCCGGGGTACCGAGCTACACCCACACCGCCATCTGGATCGGCAGCGGCATCTTCCTGATAGTCCTGGTGGCCCTGGTGATCTGGGTGGTGATCACCGGTCGCCGCGGGCGGTAAACCGGATTCAGCCGCGGCCGAGCTGAATCGCCTTGACCACCAACAGGATCGCGCCGATGACCAGGTAGCCGCGCAAGGCCAGCATGCCGAGTTTCGTTCCGGCCGACCAGGTCACGGGTTCCAGCAGGGTCAGCGGCGGCATTCGCCAGCGGTTCTTCTCGGCCTCGTCGACCTTCGGGGCCGGTGGCGGCGCGGGTGAACGACGTTGCAGGTAACGCAGTATCGCGACGGTCACCGCCGCGAGCGCCACCAGCGCCACCGCCAGATATTCGGCGGTGCGCACCACGTCCAGATCCGGGAAAAGCGTGGTGGCCATGAGAATTCCGGACAGCAGGAGCAGCACGCCGACGATCACCCCGGCCACCACGTTCAGCCAGGTCCGGTTCACCCACGGCCCGAGGACCTGCGGGTCGTTGCAGAGCAGCAGCAGGAAGACGCTCGCGCTCGGCAGCAGCAGCCCGGCCAGCGCCTGCACGGCCGTGGTGATCAAACCGAGTGGTGCGCCCGGAATCAGCACGATCACCGCGGCGACGATCACCATGGCGGTATAGGACAGGTAGAACTGCTTGGCGTCGCGGAAGCCGCGATGCAGCGAATGTTTGATGCCGAAGACGTCACCGAAGGCATAGCTGGTGGCCAGGGTGACGGCGGCGGCGCCGATGATCGACGCGTCCAGCAGCACGATGGCGAATATCGAGCCGAGCGCCCGGTGCGCATCGCCGAGCAGATGCGCGATATCGCCCGCGTCCACGTATTTCCCGACCGTGCCGGTGGCGTTGGCCGCGTAGTCGGCGGTCATCAGGATCGCGGCGGCGCCGATCACGACGACGAAGGCGCCCAGCGTGGTGTCGGCTCGCTCGTAGCCGATGAACCGCGGAGTGATGCGCTTGTCGACGATATTGGACTGTTGGAAGAACAGCTGCCACGGCGCGACGGTGGTGCCGACCATGGCGATGATCAGCAGCACGGCATCGGAGGTGACGTCGCCCGAAATGCCCGGCACCACGAAATCCTTTGCGGCACGGCCCCAGTCGGGATGCGACAGCAGCAGCATCGGGATCTGCAGCAGGGTGACGGCGATGAAGACGAACATCGCCCGCTCCCAGCGCCGGAAGCTGCCGGTGGCCATGATGACGACCAGAACCACCGCGGCGATAGGCACCACGACGTACCGTGAAATACCGAAATACGCTGCGGCCAGGCTGATTCCGATGAATTCGGTGACGATGGTGAGGAAGTTCAGCACGAACAGATCGCCCACGGAGAACCAGCCCCAACCGCGCCCGAAGCGTTCGTTGATGAGCCGGGCATGTCCGACGCCGGTGACCGCGCCGAGCCGCACCACCATTTCCTGATTCACGATCAGCACCGGAATCAGCAACAGCAGCACCCACAGCAGGCTGTAACCGTAGTTCTGCCCGGCTTGGGCGTAGATGGCGACGCCACCGGCGTCGTTGTCGCCGACCATGACGATGAGGCCCGGGCCCACGATGGCCAGCAATGTGAGCAGCCGGGTGCGGAAGGTGCGCGGATGATCGGTGTCGGTGAGCCTGATCTTGCCGAGAGCGCCTTCGATATCGCCCAGATGCGCCGAATCCAACACCGCGGAACCATGTTTCGCCAAGGTCACGCGAATCGGCCGCTCGCCGTGACCTTCCGGCCGCTTCTGAGCCGATGGCGCGGACCCGGCGGACTTCTCGGCGACCCGCGGTCCGATCGCCGATTCCATTGCCGCGGAGCGGTTTCCGGCTTTCCGCAGGTCGATAGCGGATTCCGGTGCCGTGGAACGACTTTCGGGTGTGTTCGTCACGGTTGGGTCACGCCGTCCTGCTCGGGCCCTTCGCGCACCGGCCGAGGCGCGGGCTCACGCCGCCGCCAGTCCTCGGGAATGACCTCCTCCAGCACGTCGTCGACGGTGACGACGCCGAGCACCAGATCCGCCTCGTCGACGACGGGCACCAGGTAGAGGTTGTAATCGGCCATCAGCAGCGCGATATCGGTGATATCGGCCTCCGCCGCGACGCGCACCGGATCGCGATCCATGATGTCGGCGACCCGGCCCGCCGGGTCCGCCTGCAAGAGCGTGATCGCCGAGACCACACCCGCCAACCGGCCCCCGTCGAGCACATGCATCTTCAGCAACGCCTCCGGTTGCAGGCCACGCGCCGCCGAGATCACCGATAAAGCCTGTGCCACAGTGGAATCCAATGGGCACGAGACGAAATCGACGTTCATCAGCCCACCGGCGCTCTCGGGGTTGAAACCCATCAGCGTGATGACCTTGGTCCGCTGCCCGGCCGGCATCAGCTCCAGCACCCGGCGGCGGCGCGACTGCCGCAGCTCCATGATCGAATCGGCCGCATCGTCGGCGCGCATGCGCCCGAGCAGGGCCGCGACCTCGTCATCGGGCATATCGTTCAGCAACCGGCTCGACTCGTCGGAATCCAGTTCCTCGAAGACATCGGCCTCCAGTTCCGGATCGCCGTGCACCTGATCGAGAATTTCGCCGCGCTCATGCTTGTCGGCATCCTCCAGCAGATCGGCGATTTGGGCGGGTTTGAGCCCACGCAACCGGGCGCTGATACCGCGCGCGGTCAGCGATTGGCTGTGGCCGATGAGCGGTTCGAACGACTTCCAATCCCGGGACGCATGCCCGCCCGCGGATTTGAGCAGCCCGAACAGGCGGGCCGGACGGCGGGTGTCCAGGCGGGCCACCACCCAGCCGCCGGCGGTCTCGTCGAGCTCGACATCGTAGGCGCGCACCAGTTCCGCGGCCGCGACATCGATGAGCCGGTGGCCGAGGATATCCGCCTTCAGCAGCACCTCACCCTCCCGGCGTTCGAACGAACGTAGGTCGATCTTGTTGACCGACAACACGATTCGATCGACGCAGAACTCGCCGATATGCTTTGCCGAGACGAAGACGTCGCGCCCGCCGACGCCGACGACCACACCGGTGATCGGCGGATAGGCGCCGCCGCCGGACAGTCGCACGATCAAATCGTCGACGCGCCCGATGGATTCCCCGGAACCGGCCACCACCGGAGTCTTGAGCACCTGCGAAAGATGAATTGTCGCAGCCGATTCCGGCAACAACCGCGATGCCGACTCACTCATGCGCGCTCCTGTCTCGGCGTCACCGGCAAACGGCGGCAACGGCCACCATGCACCCTGACCAGTGCTATCACACGAACGATGTCTCAACAGCGGATTTCGGACAGGAGAACGGGAACCGCGAGCCGTCAACCGGATCGCGTCGACACCCGGCGGGCGATGCCGCTGATCGCGCACACCACGACTCGATAGACGAGTACCGCGGGCACGATCACCAGCACCACCATCCGCAACGTCACCAGCACGACGGTGACGGTCAGGTAGGCGAAACCCAGACCGTCCGGCGAACCGAACCCGTGCCGCTCCGACAACACCGTCAAGGCCGGATGCAGGGCGAGGTACAACGCGACCGGGATCAGCGGGACGCGGACGAGCCGCCATCCGGCGAGCAGCCACGGTTTCATCGCGCCAGCTCCGGTCCCGAGGTGAGGAATGCGAGCAGTAGCGCATTGCCGATCGCTCCCCCGGTCGCGAAGCGCAGGCGGGTCCCGCTCCGCAGTGGCAGACCGGCGAGGTCGACGGTGCGAAACAGGCGGGTGAACACGTCGCGGTGACCGAAGGCGCGGGCCGGCGCGAGCGCGAAACCGGTTGCCGAGACCGATATTCCGAGTATCACGGGACCGCTGTCGATATCCCCCGCACCATCGGAACCTGGCCCGTACTCGTGTATCGCGCTGAAGCCGAGGATATTTCGCTCCTGACCGAACAGCCCGTTCGCCAACTCCTCGGCGAGCGCCCGATCCGCGAAACCGGCGAAGTAGGCCGCCAGCCCGGTGCCGGAGGCGCGCGGGGCGTCGTGCGTCCGCCCGTCGACACCCATGCGCTGCAACACCAGCCCGGTGTCCCGATCGATCTGTACCGCACGCACCTGCCGTGCCCAGTGCGCGAGCACCGCGGTGTGGTCGACGCCGGTCGCGCGGCCGTGCACCGCGATCGCGGCGGCCACGGCCGCCACATCGGTGGGATAGGCCTCGCCGGGGAAGGTGTCGATCAGCGCGGTCGGCGAGGCGAGCAGCCGCCGCTGAAAGGCGGCGATCAGCGCATCGTGCCGGACCGCGAGATCGGGCGGGAACGCCGGATCGACCAGGCGCGCCATCCCGAGCGCGAGCGCGGGATAGGAGAGGTAGGCGTGTCCGTGCGGACTGTCCGGATCCGCCAACCCGTCCTCGCCGTGCCAGGCCGCCGTGAACTCGGCACGCATTTGCGGCAGCAGACTCTTGGCCGCCGCGCGAGTCACCATGGGGGCGTAGCGTTCTCGCCATTCGGGGTGGGCGAGACACACTTGGGCCAGTCCGAGCGCCGTCATCTGGTGTGCGAGCAGGCCCCACATGCCCGCGACCGCATCGCCCGAGCCGCTGGCACGCCGATCGTCGTCGGCGGCCTCGAAGGCCACCAACTCCTCGGCGAGCCCGTGCACCCGCGCCGGATCCCCGCGAAACCACGCGTCCGCGTCGCGACCGCACCACCAGCTCGGCAGTAATGCCGCGACCGACGCCGCGACCACGATGCCGAGCACGACCGCGAGACGAAACCTGCGACGCACCGGACCGGTCGAACTCCCCATGATCCGAACGTACCGTTCGCGGCGGTACGGCGAGTTCCGTGGCGGCGCAACACGCTTCAACAGAGACCGAGCGGTCCGGATATCCCTTGCGTCGCCATCGACTCACGACAAGGCTGGGACCATGTCATCCTATGAATCCATCCGTCGGGTCGTCACCGGCCACGACAGCACCGGTAAAGCCGTCGTGGTCGCCGACGAGCGGGTGCCATCCGTCGCACCACCGGAATTCGGTGGGCGATGGGCGGTTTGGGCGGCCGACGCCCTCGTGTCCCTGCCGAACAACGGCGCCGCACCGAAGGTGAGCGAGGCACAGGTCCCGCCGCCGGGCGGCATCAAAGTGCTGAAGCTGGCCTTCCCGCCGAAATACAATCCGGACGCATTGCTCGAAACGACCGACCTCCTCGAACCGGAAACCCTGACCCGGGCCGGCTTCCTCGCCGACCCCAACCCGCCCGGCAGCTACGGCTCACTGCCCGGCGTCGCGGGCATGCATGCCACCGCGACCGTCGACTGTGTGCTGCAGCTATCCGGCGAATCCGTATTCATATTGGAAGACAACGAGATTCGGCTGAAGCCTGGCGACTGGCTGGTGATCAACGGCGTTGTGCACAGCTGGCGCAACGACGGCGACGAACCCGCGGTGCTCATGGGCATCATGATCGGTGCGGAGCACAGCGGTATCCCTGAGCGTTAGCTTGGACCGAACCCGTTGGCGGACAAGGAATTCAGCCGACGGTGCCGCCATACCAGGTGGGCAGCGGGCGCGCCCCGATGGCGACCTGGTGGGCGGCCGCGGCGAGCAGGCGAGTGGAATCCAGTGTGGGCAAAGGCGATACGTCCGGCGTCACCAACAGCGGGATCTCGGTACAGACCAGCGCGACGGCGTCGCAGCCGATACCGCGCAGGCGGTTGATGATATCGAGGTAGCGCTGCCGGGATTCGTCCGTGAACACCCCCTCGCACAGTTCGCCGAAGATGATGTCGTCGATGATGCGGCGCTCGTCGGCGTCCGGGATCTCGGCATCGATTCCCTTGGCCGCCAAGACCCGCGGGTAGATCGGACCGGTCATCGTGTACTTCGTCCCCAACACCCCGACTCGCCGATATCCTTGCGCCGCAGCCTTTTCCGCGACGATCTCGGCGATGTGCAGACCCGGCAGGGCAAGGTCTTCGCCATCGGATTCCAGCGCCATATGCGCGGTATTGTCGGGGCAGACGAAGAATTCGGCGCCCGCGTGGGCGAGGCGATCCGCACTGGTGGCCAAGATCTTTCGGATCACGCCGTACTCGCCCTCCTCCCATGCGGGCATGCTGCGGCCCATCGCGATGCAATCCAAGGTCACATCGGCGTGCTCGTGGGCGCCGAGATCGCGGGCGCCCTCCTGCGCCAGCGTCCGCAGGCAGAGCGACGCGCCTTCGACACTGTGCGCCAAAATCCCGACATGCCTCATCGTCTGATGTCGATCCATGCCGTCCATTTTCGGTGAAGACGATCCATCCCGAATCATTTCGACGAGACCGGTCCGTATCTTCGCTCAGACCGGATCCGGCAGGTGGATCGCGGCCAGTTCGGCCGGGTCGATAACGATGCGGATGGCGGTGATCCGGCTTTCGGCGACGGTGAATGCGATGACGGAGCGGGGAGTTCCGTCGGGACGCCACGACATGTAGCCGGGCAGACCGTTGACCAGCACCGGCCGGTAGCTGGCGACCTCGCCGGAGAATGTCCGAGCGCCCGCGGCGACCTCGGTGGCGCCGAGCACGACCACCACGCCGTCGGGCGTGTCGACGGTCAGCTTCACATTCGGGTCGAGGACGCGCAGCAGCGCTTCGAAATCGCCGCCGAGGGCGGCGGTGTGGAAGGCCCGCACCACCTCTCGGCGCGCACGGCCCACCGGCCGGTCCGTGGCTCGGACCTTGCCGCGCGCCCGGCTGGCGATCATCTTGGCGGCATCGGCGGATTTGCCCAGGATCTGGCCGATTTCCCGGAACGACACCGCGAATATGTCGTGCAGGACGAACGCCAGGCGCTCGCTCGGAGTGAGCGAATCGAGCACGACGAGCAGGGCGATGCCGACCGAATCGGCCAGCCCCACTTGCTCTTCCGGCGTCGGATCGTCATCGGGTACCACCGAAAGCCCTTGCTCGTGTGGCGTTTCGGGGTGGGCCTGGCGGGATCGCAACAGGTCCAGGCTGATTCGGCCGACCACGGTGGTCAGCCAGCCCGTCAGGTTGTCGATGGCCGCCGTGTCCTGACCGATCAGGCGCATCCATGCCTCCTGAACCACGTCCTCGGCGTCGGCGTGCGAGCCCAGCACGCGGTACGCGACGGCGCACAGCCGGGCGCGCTGGGCTTCGAACGCCGCGGTGACGCGGTCCGATGGGTCGGCGGTCAGCATTCCGTATCTCCAATCGTCGGCGCGACGATGCACTCGGTCGCCACACCTATGACGAATGCCGACGGAGAAAGGTAACAAGACCACCGCGGCCGATCCCGGAAAACCGGCCCGCCGAACCACTTCCGGCTGCCACCATCTGGAATCGACCGCCTACCATCGGGAGCTCACCATGCCTGTAGACCCCACCGATCCGGACACCTTCGAAGACGAACCGGAACTCGACATCGAGACGCCCGAAGCCGATGCCGCCGAACAACACGCGGACCTCGCACCGCACGGGGACGACGCACTGACGTCGGCCGATCCCGAGGCCGCCGACGAGGCGGATCTTGCGGAGCAGGCACGGGTCGTCGACATCGACGAGGACGACTACCGCTGACCCGCTTGTCGAGTTCGCCCCTCCCACGGCCTATTCCGCCTTCAGCCTTGACGTCTGATTCCGAGGTTGAGGCTGGAGTTCGACTCAGGAGGGGTTGAAGATCCCGAAACCGCTGATGGTGTCACCGAACCAGCAAGTCTCGCTTTGCGTGTAGATGGTTCCGGGCCCCGATCCCGAGGCGATTGGGGTAGTGCCACCGCCGCCGCGTGGGCAGTCGATCTCAACCTGGTACTTGACGTACTCGCCGGCGGCTGCGGTGCACCAGCCCCAGTAGGTGCTGCCGCTGCCGCCATTCGAATAGCCGGCATTGACTCCCTCGTTGCAGAACACCCTTGTCTCCGCGTGGGCCACACTGGCGGGGATTACCGCCGTCCCCGCCGCCAGAGCCGCGGAAAGGGCTGCGATCAGGACGGGACGTGTCAGGAAACTGTGCATCGAAGTAATCCTCCGATCGATATGAAGATATCCGGACCACAACTGGCCGGTTACCCATTGTCTATTACATAGTCAGTTATCACTTGTGATGGGCAATCGAATGCGTTGGTATAGACGGCTCCGTTACCGCTTCCGCTGGCCCAGTTGCTCCACCAGCCCTGATCGCCGTATGCGCAGTCCATGGAAATCCGGTAATTGACATAGCCGCCGTTGGGATGGCACCAGCCCCAGAACCACTCTCCGCTGCCGCCGTTGGAGAACCCGGCATTCTGACCCTTTACACATTGGGTGTTGGCGTACGCGGGGGGTGCGGGAACCGCGATGATCCCGGCCGCCGCCAGGAGTGCGAATACTACCGCATTCGCTTTACGTCGGTGCATTCGCATTACTTCGCTACTTCGGTGTATTTGCATTATTTTCTCCAGGCGCTGGATTATCGGGAACATGTCCCTGGTCAACCGGGCCGGGCTGCCGCGGGTTTGTCGGCAGCGCCCGCCGGTGGCGGCGACGTCGTCACAGCCGGGGCAGGCCTATTTGTGTTGCGATTGGACAGTGCGCTGCCAGGAATTGATCTGCAAGCCGGTGCGCGGCAATCCGACCAACCCCACGGATACGAAAGGTGACATTGCAGCCCACGCGACTGTCATCCAATTGATCAGCATTTGATCGATGACGCCACCGATCAATTGGACAAAAGGGGGATTTACAAGACTATTATGGGTGAACCCGTGGGAGGTATCGCCTTATGGGCGCCGTGGGGCGACCGGAACGACCTCTTGATCCATCCGAAGGGCCAAGAGAGAACTTTGCCTACCAGCTTCGCCAGTTACGAAAATCGGCAGGCGAGCCAAAATATCGTGCAATGGCCCAGCTCGGTCATTATTCGGCAAACACTCTCTCGGAGGCCGCAGGTGGCAAAAAGTTCCCATCTTGGGAAGTAACCAGAGCATTCGTCGTCGCTTGCCACGGCGATGAACGGGAATGGCGCGAACGTTGGAATGCGTGCAGGCAAGCACTCCAGCAGCGCGGTGCGGGTCCGCGCAGTGACGCACGACCAGCAATGTCACGCGGCGAGCAAGTGTCCGGCGCCGGGCGCTGGTCATGGCTACGGTGGCCGGCATTCGGATTTGCCGCGATCGCGATGGCAATCCTCCTCGTGTACGACCACAGACCGAGCGCCGTGTCGCACTCGACCTTCATCGGTCAGGCGGATTTCGGCGCCTACTGTCAGGCGCAGAGCTACACGACAGCATCCCTGACCGGGCACACCGCGTACGACTGGAAATGCACCGGACCGCAAGAGCGCAGTGAGCCGATCAGCGCGGTGCGCGCCTGTCGCTGGCAGTACCACAGCGCTACCGCCACCGGCCGGTACGACGACATCAACATCCCCAGTTCGTGGCAGTGCTGGGATCACGTCGATATCCTCGGCCGGGTTGACCTGGATGCGTATTGCCGCGCGCAAGGCTTCGTCCGAGCCACCCTGGATGGGCAGACTGTGGACACCTGGAGTTGCTTGGCCCCGGACAGCTCGCACAGCCGGATCGACCCCGACTCAGCCTGTCGTTGGCGATACGGCGCCAAAGTGCTGATTGCGAATCCGGGGGTATACGACGAACCCTGGGATCGCTGGGATTGCTGGGCCTGACGAGTTCCGAATTATAATTGATAAGATGTAGTTTCAATTATGAATGGTCGACGTATCGTTTCGATCATGACGAAACAGAGTTCGGTAATCCGGGCGATGATGCGGACTTCTACGGCAGTCCATCGGTTCGTCTTCTCGGCGAGCAAGGGCAAATTCCTGGGCCCGAATCGCTTCGGCGGTATGCCGGTGCTGATGCTGACCACGACCGGGCGAAAAAGCGGTAAGCAACGAACGACGATGCTCACCTCACCCGTTCACGAAAACGGAACGTTCGTCGTCGTCGCCTCCGGAGGCGGCAGCGACAGCGCCCCCGCCTGGTTGCTGAACCTGCGAGACAACCCGATGGTCGAGGTCAGCGAGGGCGGCGACGCCCGGCCCATGCGAGCTCGCATCGTCTCCGCGCAGGAGCGAACGGAGCTGTGGCCCAAGGTGGTTGCCGGCTATCAGGGATACGAGGAATACCAGAAGAAGACCAACCGCGAAATCCCGCTGGTACTCCTCGAACCCGTGTGACACCCGCCTAGGATTATCGCGTGGGGCAGGGTGATCTCAGTTCGTCGTTCGGCACCGCGGCCGCCGCGTATGCCGAGAACCGCCCGGACTACGCGCGTTCCGCGGTGTCGTGGGCACTGGAGCACGCACCCGGTCCGCGAGTGCTCGACCTCGGCGCTGGAACCGGCAAGCTGACCGCGACACTGCTCGCGTTGGGCGCGAATGCCATTGCGGTCGAACCTGATTCGGCAATGCTGAGCGAGCTGCGCCGCGCACTGCCCGAGGTGCGTGCCACGCGGGGTAGCGCCGAGGCGATCCCCCTACCGGACGCATCGGTCGATGCCGTGCTGGCGGGCAACGCCATGCACTGGTTCGACATGGATGTGGCCGGACCCGAAATCGCCAGAGTCCTCACACCCGGCGGCATCCTCGCCGGCCTGTGGAACGTCATGGACGACAGCGTCGACTGGGTCGCCGAGCTCGCGCGGGTCGGCGGAACCGCGGCCATCGGCCCACGCGACCTGCCCGCCGGCTGGCGCATCGCAACCGCCGACATGCACCTCCCGAGCACCGGCACACCACCCCGATTCCACTCCCCGGAGCAGGCCGAATTCCCACACGGCCAGCGCCGCACCGCCGATTCCCTCGTCGCAACCCTCGCGACAAGAGCCGGAATCCTGGTCATGCCCCCACCCGAACAACAAGCAACCCTGACCCGAATCCGCACCTTCCTCACCAGCCGCCCAGAAACCGCCACCGGCGAATTCACCCTCCCCATGCTGACGGCCGTGCTACGCGTCCGGCGATTACCGGACGCGTAAATCCGTTTGCGCGCAATAGGATACGAACAGTATCCGAAATCCTGGGTTAGGGCCCGATAACCTCTCCCCGGTCAGATCGGTAGTGCGCCACGGCGTGGGCGGTGTCGTAGGTGGGCCGGTATGGCCAGCGCTCCTGCGCCATGCACGCGGGTGTGCGGGCCCAGCGTTTCCAGATTCACCGACAAGCGCCGCGCCGCCGCCCGCGTACCGAATACCTTGTCCTGCAAGGGGCTTGCCGAGTCGAGGTCGACGCCATCGTCACCGCTCGGCAGGTAATGCTCGTCGAAGTGCTCCCGCAGCATGGTCAGATAGGCTTCGACATGGTCGGGTTCCGCTCTCGACGGGCTGGGCTCGCGTCGATTGTCGTTGGCTTCCAACCAGGCATACAACCGATCCGGCGGCGCGGTCGGATCGACCTCGTCGGACCGGCGGATCCGCACCTCTCCCGAGGATACGCAATGCATGCGTATCGCACCGTCCTGAGCGATGCACCATTGGCTCCAGCACCCCGACGCGTAATCATCGGGGAATTGCTCGTACCAGTGCGCGGTTCCGAACTGCACGCTCAATTCCTGTATGCGCCGGTACATTTCGAAATGCTTCTCGTCGGCGGATGCTTCCGGTTTCGCTACCAACGTATCGTCCTTGCAGAACACCAGGGTCCAGCCGTCCAGCGCCGGAGTGACGAACACCTCAGGGTAGAGATCCCAGAAACCGTTGATGCCCAACGCCTTCCAGTAATCCGGGTACATGGTCATCGGCCGTATCCCCTGCCATGGCGCGAATCCTATCCGCATTGTCGCGGGAACCGGGTCGCGGAGATCGAACGCGTCCAGGACCGCGGCTTGATCGGTGGTCGGCAACGCATACCACGATCCGGCCAACCGCTCGAAATCCAACGGTTCGGGTGTCTCTACCCGCTGTTTCATCCCGATCAACCGCTGCAGCACTGCCAGATGGCCCGGCGGGAGGTGGTTCCACCCGAACTGGGCAAGCATTGTCATCGCCCCGTGTCGCGCCAGCCGGTCCAACCCCGACACCGACCGCAACGCGGCCACCACACCTGTTCCGTATACGCATAGAGCCGAAACTGCTTGCTCCCGAACGTTTTCGAGCGCGCTGCCCAGTAGCGCCAAGACGATGGGCAGATGTCTGCATTCGTGCGTTGCGACGAGATCACTGTCCTCGGAAAGGCAATCCCAAGAGAACTGACAGGACACGAGAGCGGCAGGGGAATGCTCGGGCAGAAAATCGGGCACGCGAGTCTCGCCCGGAAGTCCAAGCGTAACCCAAAGCCGCTCGCCCACACCATCTTTCGGCGCCTGCGCCAGCGCATCGACCAAAGCGTCGAAATTCATCTGCCGACGTAACACGCGGATACAGTCCGGCCAGGCATGGTCGAAACGGTTGTCGGCCAGCAGATCCAACATCATCGTGACGAAGGCTTCTTCCCGAAGCCCGCGGGTATCCAGCCACCGCGCTCGACTTCGGACCCGCGGATCGGTGTCGGTCAGCAGCCTCCGGAGTTGCTCGATGTCGAGACCACCGACCAGCAGAGCGAAGAAGTTGTCGCGATTCCCATCGTCGACAACGCGATCCAGCACCTCCCAGATCTGACGCCGGATCCCCGGGTCCGCATTGCCGATCAGCTGCCGCACATCATTCAGCAGCGATCCCGTCTCCCCGTCCCTGAGCAGCCACCAGCGATCGGGCTTCACAGAGTGTTCGGCCAACAACACCCGCAACCGATTCGGGTCGATCCTCACCACATCCAGAACGTACCCAACACATCCGACACCGTGTTTCCAGCGCCGAACCCGGCAACAGACGAGAGCACGCGTCGGCCGAGCCCACAGATACTCATCACCCGGAGACGACCGAACCTGCCGCCGAACCCCGGCAAGCATCCGCCCGTCGGAATTACCGTGCGATGTAATGTCATGTCACCCAACCATTTTGGACTGTTGGTCAACGCGTGATATGCGGCATGTGCGGATGTTGGCGGACCGGCGTTCGCTCTATGTGCCGGTCTGGCCGTCGATCCGTTCCCGGATGAGGTCGGCGTGCCCGTTGTGACGGGCGTATTCCTGGATCATGTGCGTGAGGATCCACCGCAGGCTGTAGCGGTTGCCGGTCCGCTGGTATACACCGACGGTGTCGAGCGAGTCGCAGGCAGCGACGATCTCGCGGGATCGAGCACATGCGCTGTGCCACAAGCGGAGTGATTCGTCTACGTCAGCGTCGTCGACGTCGACGTCGCTGCCGTCCGGGGTGTCGGCCTGCCAATACGCGAACGGGGTATCCGCGCCGGACATGATGCGTGCGAACCAGCCTAGTTCGACATCGGTCAGATGGCGGACGAGCCCGAGCAGTGACAACGCCGACGGCTCCACGGCCCGCAGGCGAAGCTGGTCGGCGGTGAGTCCGGAACACTTCCGGGCCAGTGTTTCTCGATGGAATTCCAGGACGCCGGTGAGCGTCTCGCGTTCTCCGGCAAGGTGTTGCGATACCGACTGAGACCACAGGCATTTGTGCGTGCTGGAAGACCATGCCACCCAACCAATCTGAACGATCGACCGACGCGCGCCATGCGGCAAAAGAGTGTGTTGTCAGCCGTGGCAATAGACCCGGACGAGCACTTGTCAACTCCGACCCAAGGGTGACCCGTCCTTTCCGGCTCGATCCTAACCCAAGTGCTTGATAGCCGCTTGAACCCGCACCGAACGCAGCGCATGGATCAACATGCACGGTTGTTGCAGGTGTTGTAATGAGGAAGGCTGGGTCCGGCGAGTAGACCCTCTGTTCCACTTGATGAGCAGCAGCCGATGGACAAGAGCATTGGTGGACATGTCCTGCGGCATCTGTACGCAGATGAGAGCCACGCCGAATTGTCGATAACAATGCAGGACAGGCGGATTCAGTATGGCCTGACCTCCGAGGCTCAGTCGCTCGTCATCCCGGACGAGGAGCTTGTCCAAGCAATCTGCGATCTGGTCGGACTGCACGAACGGTTCGAGTCCGGGCTCTGCGCGGCGACATACCGGTTCAGCAAGGACTCGAACGGGAAGTGGAAGATGGTGGGCCACTTCTCCTACGCGGAGGACGAGGGTCACGACTGAGACCAGAGAACGCCTTGTCGAGCCGCAGACCGGGTGCGTCGGATCAGCCGTTCGTCTTGGCGGCGGGGACGCGCCCGAGGTCGCGGTCCTCGAGTCGACAGCTGTCTCCTTTGAGGGAGATGACTTCGGCGTGGTGGCCGAATGAGCCTCGGCCAGCCGCGCCACCCATTCCGCGGCGGTCGCGAACGCGACTCGATGCCCGGCCTGGCAAGCCCGGATCGACAGCCCGATCGACAGATGTGCCTTGCCGGTCCCGGGCGGGCCCAGGAAGACGACGTTCTCCTTGGCGGTGATGAAGTCCAGGGTTCCCAGATGGGTGATGGTGTCGCGTTTCAACGAGCGTTGATGGTCGAAATCGAACTCCTCCAACGACTTCCGCGACGGGAGCCGCGCGGCGCGGATGCGACCCTCGCCGCCGTGAGCCTCGCGGGCGGCAACCTCGCGCTGCAGGCAGGCGGCCAGGAATTCTTCGTGACTCCAGTTCTCGGAGCGGGCGCGTTCGGCGAGCCGGTCGACCGGGCCGGCCAGCGTCGGGGCCTTCAGAGCCCTTGCCAGATAGGCGATTTCGGAGCCGATGTTGCGGGCACCGTTGGTGGAAGCCTTGGTAGCCATCAGGCGATCCCTTCGCTATCGAGGTCGAACATCCGGTCGTAATCGGCGAGATCGCGGTGCTCGACGGAGGTGTCAAGCACGGGCACCACAGCCAGGCGGCGAGAGCGCCGCATCTCGGCGGCGGGCCGGCACCGTCGAGGCAGCGGACCCGGCAACCCAAGTCCGCCACATGCTGGTACTGGAGCTGATCGAGGAACTGGAAACCATCGACCGCAAAACCAAGACCGTGGACAAACAGCTGCGAAACAGAGTCCTCGACCACGGATCCACCCTGATGGACCTCAACGGTCTCGGGCCTTCCAGCGCCGCCCGGCTGCTCGCCGATACCGGCGATATCCATCGCTTCGCCACCCGCGACCGCTTCGCCTCCTGGAACGGCACCGCCCCCTTGGACGCCTCCTCCGGCGAGCAGAAACGGCACCGGCTCTCCCGCGCCGCCAACCGCAAGATCAACCGGGTACTGCACATTATGGCCGTGGTCCAGCTCCGTCATCCGACCGCGGGCCGGGTCTATTACGACGGCCGCAAGGCCAGCGGGAAGACCTCGATGGAAGCGATGCGCGCATTGAAACGGCACCTGTCGAACGTCGTCTACCAACAGATGCTCGCCGACCAGCGACGACGAGGAAGGTAAGTCCGGGAGGGCATTCGGGAACGACTACTGACTCCAACGTGACCGGCTTCAACCCGCACGCCGATCCTTCGGACAAGCCACAACCCGGACCTACCATCATCGAGCCTAGTCCCGAACTGCGCCTTGACTAAAGGGGCGCCATGTGGGGGTGATCGGCCGTGGACCGAGTTGCATTGTCGGACAGTCGATCAGATGCACCCGGCCGGACACCCGGAACGCCGCTACATAGAGCGGTCGCAGTCGGCTCGATCGGGGTGTTCGAGTCGTTCGGTCCGGTCGTGGTGACTCGTAGCGATAGATGACCAGTTTCGGAGATAGTTCAACACACGGTGCGCCGTCGAACTCGGCAGGCCGTGCGGTGCACAGTCCGGGTGGATTCGGAACTCATCGACCGTTTATCACCCCCAACAAAGTATTTTATGGCCCCCAACAAAGCGTGAACTCGGCGTGGCAGTCGACGAATAGGTGCACCATTACTGCCGCCGATATCCGGCCGACCTGAGAAACGCCGAGCATCAGCGGCATTTCCGTAATGAAAGGATCCTTCATGTTCCACCCCAGTATGCGCGAGCCCACACAGTCACCGCGGCGGGTCGGTGTGCTCGCGGCAGCAGGTTTGCTCTGTGCCCTCCCGCTCGCGCTGGCCGCCAACGGTACAGCTCTGGCCTCCAACACCGCCAGCCTCACCGTTGGGCCGACCTCGGTGCCGGGTGTGACGGTTCAGGTGTGCGTCAACGCCATCTGCGTCGCCACCCCGGTCGTGACCAGCGTGACCCTCACCGTGACCGCGACGGCTGACACGCCCGCCGACCAGGTGACGCTCAACCGCTCAACCTGCCCGGACGGGCGGGCCGGTGATGCCGTCGACGTCGAGACCAGCATCACCGACACGGTGGTCATCACCGGCACAGTCGATGCCACGACAGCGAACGGACAGACGATCACCGTGCCCATCTCCCAGACGGTGACCGTCAACCCCGGTCCCCACGGCGCCACGGTTTCGGCCTGCGCCTCCTAACAGCCCCGACGACATGCCCTGGCCAGTGCTGCCCAGTGCATCTCGACCGCACGTCGGCATTTCAGGATGTTCGCAAATTCGCGTGCGGAGTAGTTCGCCAGTGGTCGATCGGCCTGACCGGTGGTCGTGATCGAGCGCCGGTCCACGATCAAATCCGTTGCGGTGGCGAGTATTTCATAGCACTGGCGGACCTTGACCTCAACCGCAGTTGAGGCCGGACTCTGATGGCATGATCTACACAGAGTCCGAGTATCGGTATCTGATCGACCAGGCGTTGGGCCGGTTGGCGACAATTGGCCCTGTAGGGGCACCCCAAGTACACCCGGTCGCATTCTGGGTGGACAAGCACAACGGAACGATCGACATCGGCGGTCCTGACCTCGCCAATTCCCAGAAGTATCGCGACATCCAGGCCGATGCCAGGGTATCTCTGGTCGTCGACGACGCCGCGCCACATCCGGTCGGGCCCGGAGGCCAACGGGGACGCGGCCTCGAGATCCGCGCGGTATCGTCGAAATCCTGTGGAGCGATAGACCGTTGCTGGAAGAATTCAGCAACGACGTCCTTCGGCTACATCCTTGTCGAGTTGTGGCCTGGAACATCGACTGGCCAGGGCGTAACAACCGAAATGTCTCCTCTCTCAGCCGCGCTTGACGCTCGCTCATCGGCGTGATGTCCACTGCCGGGGCTGTCCGGCTGCCCGAGATGATCTCGGCCCGTTGATCTTCCGGCGAGCATTGCGGCCGCGTCGAACCGCGCGCCATGCGGCTACTTACCGGACCTTCGCAATGATCGACCCGGGGTCGTGCCAGTGCGAGTCGACGTCATCGAGTCCGCGCTGGCCCACAGGCGGCGGAAGCGCTCGCTGCCCATCGCCAAATCGCCGACAAGCGAGGCCAGCCGGGAGTCCTCGGGTATTTGCCGGCCGCGAGACGCACTTCCTCCGGCGCGTCGTTTTAGTTCAGCTCGATGATTTCGCGGACTGCGGCGGTTGTGATCTCACCGCGTGCCGAGTTGCCGAATCAGGCGGGTGCGTCGGTGGCGGGCGTACCCGATGCCGAGGCCTTTACCGACCAAGCCGCCCGACAGGACTGCTGTGACACCGCCGACGATAATGCCGAGGATGGAGCCGGATCCGGGCGGGTGGAGCCCGGCCAGCAGCGTGAGCGGATAACCCAGGCCCGCGAGCGCGGCTACGACAGTGCCGGTGCCGCAACCGCATTCGCGTCCCAGCCGATCGATCTCGGCGTGCATGTCCTTGTTCGGCGTGGCCTCACTCAATGGGAGAGTCCGTCGACTCGGCGCCCAGGCAGTCGGGCGGGAAGTTGGCGACGATGTAGTCCCAGGCGGCCTTGGCCTCGTCGAAGACGAAGCTGGGTTCGCCGGTGAGATAGATATCCGGGACCAGCCACCAGCTCCACCAACTGTTCTGCCTGGAGGAGTACATGATTCGGTTGACGCCGTCGGTATGGCAGAGCCCGAAGTAATGGCCGAGTTCGTGGATCGGCACGTACTTCCAGATCTGGTTGGGCCGGTTGTCGATGAATGTCGCACCGGAGGTGATGCTTCCCGGCAGTCCGCAAGCCGTGCGCTCCAGCGTGGCCGTCAAACCGCGCAGGCCATCGGTGTAGCGGAAGATGCCGACCACCACCGGATGACACAGTTGATGATCCGCCCCGGGGCGATCCACCGTCTTATCGATGCGCCCGATTTTATCGATCAGGAATCTGGCCAGCGCGCTGTTGGCGTCCGCGGTGTCGAAGCCGTGCTGGACGATGTGGCCCGCCGAGGTGACCGGTACCCGGTCGGTGTTGAAGCTCATCATCAATCCGAGTTCACGGCCCTTCTCCTCGGCGGTGCTCACCCGTTCATCGAGGGCGCCGTCACGCATCGGCAGCACGATGAACGGCGGTCCCTGCTGTCCACGCGAGGAAAGGTAGGTGTCGAGTTCATCTTCGGAGATCGGATTATCGAATTCCCCTCCGCCACCGCCACCGACGACGACTTCTTTCTTCAACGTTTTGTAGCTCTTGCGATTCCAGAAGCCTTCGTCGAATTCGAAGCCGCACAGTGCACGCAGATTGATGGCGCCGGTTTCATGCAGCACAACCAGATTTGGCGCCGCGGGATCTGTTGGCGAGGGCGCCTCGGAGTCGAGCACCGTGCGGTATGCCGTTGCGTCCATGCGCAGGCCGAACGCGCCGTGGTCGAGCCGAATGGCTTCCTCGATCTGCTCGAGCGTCGTGCCCGAGTACTTCTTCTCCAGCAGTCCGCGGACATAGTTCCGCAGTCGCCAGCGGTTGATCTCCTCGATGATGTAGGCGATGGTGTCGCCGAGGAATATGATGCGGCCCAACCCGATCGCTCCGAGAACGATCCCGATCCCGATTTGGAGCAGCCCGTCGAGGATGCGCCGCCAGTCGAGGGTGAATATCCCCGCGACGACGTCCCACAGACCGCTCGCGAGGTCTGTGATGATGCCCCAGACGACCGTGACCAGCTTGCATACGGTCCGGGTGACCCACTTGCCGACCTTCACGATCACCCACCGGATCACCTTCACGAAATACGTGACGAACCAGCATACCCAGCCGCGCGGGTCATACCACGGATAGTCCTTACATTTCTTTTCCTGTCTTTCTTCCCATTCCTCGACGGGCTTGGAAACCTTTTCCTCGATCCACTCGGTGATCTCGGTACAGACGAGAGCCATGACTACACCTCTACCCACCCGCGAGCCGGGGAGCACTCGCGCCATTGCGAGCGGACGACTCCCGGCCCGCGGAAAACCGTGGGTATGGCTATATACGGTCGGCACTGTTTCCGCGTTACTCCGAAAAAAGAAACAGTCCTGATTCGTAATGTTCGGAAAGTGACGCGCTGATCCTCGAACCATCGAGGGCACGGATTTGTCGCGCTGATCGGCCGGGTGCCCGAGGATGCGGGCCTGACCCTGGCGCATCTCCCGGGCCACCACCTTCACCGCGTGCCCGGACCGCCATCGCCGCCATACCTCGTCGACTTCGTTCTCCGACAACCGTGCTGCTGTCGCACCTGCGTCCCCTCGTGGAAGACGACATTATTACGTTCGTGTCCCCGGACGTGTGGTGGGAATAATGCGACAAGATAGTTTCCCCCTTCGAGCAAGGCGAGTTTTCTGAGCTGGATTTCGCTGAGTTGCGGGCTTTGACTCCCGACTCGCCCGACCCGCTCGCGGCCTTGAACCGACTGCTCTCCGAGCTGGAGCGGCTGCACCTGCTGTCGGGCGGTGCTGATCTCGACTTCGTGCAGCGGTCCGATCAACAATTATTGGCCTGGTTATGCTTGCCCAAGCACAGAGATCTCCTGGACTGCAGGAGTCGCCATATTGTCAACCCGACGCAGATCGCAGTCGACGAGGCTTCGGTTGCCCGCACACTGCTGGATCTGGCGCTTCCTGGCCTGTCAAGGCTGGAAGCGTGCGACCTCGTTGCGATACGCCACGGCGATGAGTTCGAGCGCTGGCGTTATGCGCTGAAATACGGCGTGGCAACTGCCCACGCGATACCGTCACTGCTGAATCCAAGTCAAGGAACGCTACGAAACATCCGGCAAGCAGTAGAGCACGAAGCCCACCTGTTGCGTCACGACTTCGGCCGCTCCAAATTCCTATCGGACCGCAAAGCGAGCATGCGCAACCTTGGCGTGAACGCCGCCTTGGGCACAGTCTCGGGAATCCAATATCAGCACTCGGCATCTCGGCGTTCAACAGCGCAACTGATATCGGCCTGTCTGCGATCCGGAACCGCTCGACAGCCGGACAGACGGCCTTTGACAGACACGTTGATGCCCTCTTAACCGATGAACCTGGAATGTAGAGTTCCCAGGGCGCTGCAACGCTCGCACGTGTCATGGCCAGAAGCATGATCAGCTGCCCGCCTTGCGCTTAAGACCAACCAGACTACGGGCGTGGCACACAGTTCGTCGGATCGGCAAGCAGCCAGGCGTCCGCTCGTCGGCTACTTTCCGTGCATTGCTGATGCCGAGATGATCTCGGTGCGTGGATCTTTCGGGTGTACCGCGTGACCGCCCGGCGCCGACGGTCGGGTGTAAGGTCACCCCGGCGTGCGGCTTCGCGAACGCAGCCGTACCGATCCGCTCTGTCGGCGCTGGCGCGTCACCGTTGTCGTCGGTGATCCGCGCGGCCGCGTACATGCCGTGCCGTGACAGGTCGCGCGTGGCGAACGCACCGTTCGCGTAGCCGATGTCGTGCTGTGGGGGAATGGTTAGCCTGGAGCGAGTGGTATTGGCATATTTCGGGGAGTCGGCCGGGCAGGGGCCGGTGCAGGTGGTGGAGTTGGGGTTGGCGCTGGTGTTGTCCTCGGCGATCGGGTTCGAGCGGGAGGTGCGCCAGAAGAGCGCCGGGGGTTGCGGACGCATACGTTGGTCGGGGTCGCCGCGGCGTTGATCATGCTGGTGTCCAAGTACGGGTTCACCGACACCCTTGGTGAGCATGTGACCCTCGATCCCTCACGCGTGGCCGCGCAGATCGTGTCCGGGATCGGATTCATCGGTGGTGGTTTGATTTTCGTGCGGCGTGATGCGGTGCGCGGACTCACCACCGCGGCCACGATCTGGCTGACCGCGGCGGTCGGGATGGCGGCGGGGGCGGGGCTGTGGCTGCTGGCGGTCCTGGTCACCGCGGCGCATTTCCTGGTGGTGTTCGCCTTCACTCCGCTCGCGGCGCGCCTGCCGCGCTCGAAATACGCGCCGGCCCGGCTGCGGCTGTGCTATCTCGACGGGCGCGGGGTGCTGCGCCGAGCACTGGCCGAATGCAGTGCGCGCGATTTCACCGTCGGCGAGGTGTCGATCGAACATCCCGACGCCGATCGCGAGGTGTCGGTGCGGCTTTCGGTGCACGGCGGCGGATCGGTGAGCGAACTCGCCGCGTCGCTGGCCGATATCGACGGCGTCGTCGAGGTCATCGGCGGCGAGCCGGACGCCGCCGCGGCGTGAACCCGCGCGGCGGTTCGGATCGGATCGAGCGCGATACTCGCCGAATCCGGCCGCGGTTCCTACCGTGCGAAGTCACTTCGCCCACCCCCTTTCCGACTGGAGGGAATCGCTGCCGGGCTACCGTGGCGGTCGTGCACACCGACGACGACTGGTTGACCGACACTCGAACCTCTTACGACACAGTCGCGGTCGACTATGCCGACCGAGTACGCGATGCCATCACCAGACATCGGTACCTGTGCGGGGCGCTTGCGCTGTTCGCCGAGAGCGTGCATGCTGCGGGCCGAGGTCCGGTTGCCGATATCGGTTGCGGCCCAGGGCAAGTCACCGCCCACCTGCACAAGCTGGGTGTCGATGCCTTCGGCGTCGACCTGTCTCCCGGGATGATCACGACGGCGCGGCGTGACCACCCCGGCCCGCGGTTCGAAGTGGGCTCCATGACCGAACTCGATCTCCCGGCCGCCTCGCTGGCCGGCCTGCTCTGCTGGCAGTCGTTGATCCATATCCCCGACGACGCGGTGCCGAAGGTGTTCGGTCACTTTCATCGAGTACTGCGTCCGGGCGGACCGTTGCAGCTCCTGTTCCATGTCGGCACCGGATCAGAATTGAAGAAACAGGGCTACGGCGGTCACCCGATGAAGGTCCATGTACACCGCCGCCAGCCGGACCAAGTGACCACCTGGCTACATGACGCCGGATTCGAGGTCGAGGCCCAAATGCTGCTGGATCCGGGTGAAAAATCCTCGCAGGCATTCCTTTTCGCACACCGCGAGCCATCCCTATAGGTCGGGCGACCTACATCCGCCGCCATGACAGGGCGTTCGATTCCTTCCCAAAATCGGCATTACCAGATATCCCGAGCCCCAACACATTTCGGCTCGTCATCCGCACGCAGTGCCATCGCACACGTCTGATCAACCGGGTGCCGGTTCTGTATCGGTCTTCGGATTCGCAGCGATTCATGCCTATCCGATATCGGTTCGGCTGATACTCGGCGAGGCGTCTGCGGGAAGCGGATGGTGGTGGTCGGCGGGCGGGCCGTCGAGGGAGATGCGCGGCAGTCGGCGCCACATGTGCGGGCGGCGCTCGTCAGTGATCTGGGCGGAACATCCGAGCACGACGCTTCTCGAAATCGATTGTCGTGGGCCGCGAACGGAGTGCAAGTCAGTTGGCGCGCAAGAGGACTCGGGTAGCGGTACCGGTCACCGGGGAGGTGCTTGTCACAACCTCCGGCACCCGTAATGCCGGGTCGTCGAATGCGGCCCGGATCTGGTCCACCGCGACGTCGACCGGGCTCAGGAGGGCGGCGAGCGCGTCGAGTTTCGGGGTGAGTTCGTCGGTGGTGGGCTCGTTGAGCAGGCCCCACTCGTCCCAGAGGATCATTTCGTGCTTGTTCAAGGCCGCGAGGTCCTGTAGCAGGTTGTATCTCAGCTGCGGCCAGCTTCGGGTGGACGGCTCCGCCAAATCCGATGCCACCACGAATCTTTCGGGGTCGAGTGCGCCGGAACGGCACTGCGTCCATGCCAGCGGGCCGGTGAGGAACCTGTCCCTCGGCACGTCCATCCTGTCGAATTCGTCGTGCTCGTCGAGTTCGGGATCGACCAGCCGCCAACGAGATTCGCCATGATCCCAGATCTCGGCGATCGCGTGGTCCACCGCCCAATCCGGCGTGAAGTACGTCGCGAACCCGACCCGGGACCGAGCCGGTATCCCGTGGTGGCGAGCGATGGCGACGAACAGGAGCGCGAAGTCGCGGCAGCAGCCGACGACGCGATCGGTTGTCGCGCGAGCACGGGCCGGCGGTGCGGGATCCAATTCGTGTAGCCGCGTGAGGATTTCATCGGCGTAGCGCAGATCAATCTCGTGCACACGCTCGGCGGGGAAGCCGTGCCCGGTGATGTCACCATTGGCCCGGTAGTGGAACACCAGCCCATGCGCCGCCGCATGAATGTCGGGTAGCGCCGAACCGACACCGTCCAGCCACCACGACATCGCACCGGGATCGGTGAACGGGCTCTGGGATGCGTAGAACATTTGTTCGTTCACCCTGTCGTTCTACAAAATTGAATTCCGAATGTCCAGATATCCGCGCCGTCCAATGAACGTCTCAGCCGTCACCAACCCGAATCCAACCGTGCCGGAAGATAATTGGCAAATATCCCGTTGCCGTACCGGCAATCCTGGGCCGAGACGCAGGCCGACGGCGGAACCATCTCGGCCACAGTAGTTTCCGTCGACATCTGCGCATCGTTGTCAGCTTTCCGCGTCGGTTTAGATGATGCTGAACCAGTTTCGAAGCGGGAGCCCGCGCGACAGTGTGTCTGCACGGTGGCACTGGTGACACCCCATATAGACATGCTTGTGTGGTGGCCTTCCACATCGGCATCCTTCTACCGTGGACATATGCCGATGATGTTGCGTGTCAGTGCGGGCATGCGGCGGTTGTTCGGGATCACGAACCGGCAGGCCGCGTCCGCGGGTGTCGGCGCACTGATCCAGACCGGGGTGATGATGGTTCTGATCCTGCCGTGGCGATGGATTCCGACCGCACTGCCGCCGGTGACAATCGTCCTGATGACCGGACCGGTCGCGGCGGTGGTACTCGCTACGCCACTGCTGACCATCTTGCAGCGCAACCGATTCCGCCTGGCTGACAACGAAATTCCCGCATCCCGTGACGAACGGGTCCTCTGGTCGGCAACCCGGGCGCGGCAACTGGTGTATCACCTGATCGTCGGACCGCTGCAGCTCTGCTTCGGCATCGTGCTGGCGCTGTCGTGGCTCGTCATGGCGGTGGCGGGCACGGTGCTGATATGGATGTGGCTGACGCCGAGTGGCTGGCGACCCGTCATCACCCACGCCGTGGCCTGGACGATCGCGGCGGCCGTCATGGCTTTCGCCCTGGCGCGGGCGACCCCCGCCCTGCTGCGCGTCGACCGGTGGACCGCCCGAAAACTGTTGGGCCCGAGCCGCGAAGAACTCCTCGCGCGCCGGGTCGACGACCTGACCGAGAGCCGGGCGGGCGCGGTGAATGCGGCCGATGCCGAACGCCGCCGCATCGAACGCGACCTCCATGACGGTGTCCAGCAACGGCTGGTATCGCTCGCGGTCAACCTCGGCATCGCCCGGGCCACGCTCACCGATCTCCCCGACGCCGCGCGCAAGGTGCTCGAGGACGCGCACGACCAGGCCAAACAGACCATCACCGAACTCCGTCACCTGATCCGCGGCCTGCACCCTCCGGTGCTGGAGGATCGCGGCCTGGACGCGGCGCTGTCCGGAATCGCCGGCGAGGTCCCGGTGCCGGTGCGGCTCGTGGTGCGGCTGCCGGTACGCCCGCCCGCTACCGTCGAGGCCATCGCCTACTTCGTCGTCTCGGAGGCGCTCACGAACGTGATCAAACATGCCCGCGCGACCGAGGCCGAGGTGACCGTCGACGGCACGGGCGATCGACTTCGGATAACGGTGTCCGACAACGGTATCGGCGGTGCCGACGCGGACGTCGGCACCGGGCTGACGGGGTTGGCCCGCCGCGTCGCCTCGGTCGACGGTCGTTTCGAGGTGACCAGCCCGCCCGGCGGTCCGACCCGGCTCGCGGCGGAGATGCCATGCGGGCAGTGATCGCCGAGGATTCGGTGCTGCTGCGGGTCGGCGTGGTACAGGTGTTGCGGCTCGCCGGATTCGAGGTCGTGGCCGAGGTGGCCGACGCGCAGGCGTTACTCGCCGCCGTCGACCAGCATCGGCCCGACTTGGCCGTCATCGATGTCCGGATGCCACCGGATTTCCGGGACGAAGGGGTGCGTGCCGCGCTCACCATCCGGCGCGACCAGCCGGGCACGGCCGTGATGCTGCTCTCGCAGTACGTCGAAGAACGTTATGCCGCAGAGCTTCTCGCGACACAGACCAGCGGCGTCGGCTACCTGCTCAAGCAACGCGTCGCCGATGTCGAGGAGTTCGGCGAGGCGCTGCGCCGCGTCGCCACCGGCGGCACGGCCCTCGATCCCGAGGTGGTGGCGCAGCTACTGGTGCGCCGCGACCGCGGCCCGCTCGACCGGCTCACCCCGCGCGAACGCCAGGTGCTGGAACTGATGGCCAACGGTCGCTCCAACGCCGGTATCGCCGCCCATCTCGTCGTGAGCGAGCGCGCGGTGGCCAAGCACATCAACAGCATCCTCACCAAACTCGATCTGCCGCAAGATGGTTCCGACCACCGTCGGGTACTCGCGGTGCTCCGCTACCTCGGCGCGCGGTGAGTGCGCACCGACCAGGAACCGGTCGATGCGCAAGAAGCGCACGGTTCACGCGCTGGCGATCGGCCGATCGGGTGCGAAAGACGACAGGCCGACGCTCTGATAGGTGGAGATCAGGCGACGATAGCGGCGACGGTTGCGCGCCAAGGGCGTATCCGTCGCCCACGCGGGCAGGCCGCGGTACGCCACCCGGAAAAGGGTTGTGAGAGCGACGAATTCGAGGTCGTGGCGGCGGGTCCAGCGGATGGGGAGCACCCTGCGGGCACCGGGATGCATTGTGCCGTAACCGAGTACGGCGGCTACATGTCCGGCCGCCGGGCGGGCCAGCCGCCACAGTGGTTCGGTCGCGGCGGGAAGGAAGGGTGGGCGTGGGGCGCGGCGCACGGTTTCCATAGCGGCGATGAGAGTCGGTGTGACCGTTAGCTTTTCGGCGGCCATCTGGTCGTAGTAGGCGCACAGCTCGGCATAGTCCTCGATCAGGCGGGAACGGCCGGGTAGTTGCAGCGGCTCGGTCTTGGTCCGGACATGATCCCAGAGCGCCTGATTGTCTGCGGCACTGAGCTTTTCGCCGGTCAGGGCGGCGAACGCGCCGCGGTACATGAAGAAGGTGCTGATCAGGATCCAGTTCCAGTTCTCCGGGTTGAGCGCACTGTAGCGGGTGCCGTCGGGGGCAACGCCCTTGACGTCGCGGTGCAACAGTTTGAGGCGTTCCATTTCGGCGGTGCTGTCGGCGTCTTCGCCGAGGAACACGATCTGATCGGAGGCCGCGGAGCGCGTCGCCCGCTCCCACGGAGTGTTGCGGATGCGGCCGGTGCGCTCGAGTGCGGCCGATATCGCGGGCAACATCGTCTGATCGAACAGCGCGGCGGCGAACAGCCCGACGAAGACCGAACCGGCCACCTCCTCGAATCGCTCGACGACGCCGGTGGCCGTGCCACTCGCGGGCAGGGTCATGACATTGCTATGTACAGGGCACGTCATGGGGACTCCTTCGTCCGAGCACTACCGATCATTCTGGTGCAGAATGGCACCAAATTCATCTGGTGCCAGAGTGCACCAGAACTGACCGGAGAGTCAAGGGCATGCGCGATAATCCCTGGATGGCAGCCACACGCAGTTACGGCGGCGAATCCGCGGCCGAGCGCCGCGCCCGGCGCCGCGCCGCGCTCATCGAGGCCGCACTCGACCTGATGGCGGAGGGCGGGCCGAACGCGGTCACCAAACGGGCCGTCTGCGGGCGTGCCCGGCTCAACGACCGCTACTTCTACGAACATTTCGCCGACCGCGACGCCATTCTCGAGGCACTCGCGCAGGAGGTGACGGGGCAGGGACTGGAGGCCGTCGTCACCGCGGCGCTCGCGCCCGCGCCCGATACCCGCGCCCAGGTGCACGCCTCCGTCGTGGCGGCCGTCGATTTCATGCTGGCGGATCCGCGACGCGGAAAGCTACTGCTGCAAGCCAACTCGTCCGAGGTCTTGCAGCGATCCCGGGTGACCAACACACGCACCATCGCCAATGTGATGGCCGCGATGACGCGCGATCTGCTCGACGACCGGGCCCCGAGCCAACTCGATACCGATATGGCCGCCTTCGCCGCCGTCAGCGGCGTCATGGAGCTGTTCGCCGCCTGGCTGCGCGGTGAATATCCCACCGGCCGTGCGCATCTCGTCGAGCTGATCACCGCGATGCTGCTCGCGGGCATCGACCTGTCCGCCCAGCTCCCTGCCGAGAGCTGAAATACGAACGGGCGGCCGCCGAAATTCGGCGACCGCCCGCTCTATGCTCGAAAGCCGTTCGCTACTAGTCGTTCTGGAAGTAGCTCAGCAGACGCAGGATCTCGACGTACAGCCACACCAGCGTGACGGTGAGGCCGAGCGCGACGCCCCAGGCCGCCTTCTCCGGCGCCTGCGCCCGGATCAGCTGATCGGCGGCGTCGAAGTCGAGCAGGAAGCTGAACGCCGCGATACCGATCACGACCAGGCTGAAGATGATGGCCAGCGGGCCACCGTCGCGCAGGCCGAGACCGCCGGAGATGAAGAAGCCGGCGATCAGGTTGCCCAGCGCGAGCACCAGGACACCGATCATGGCGCCGACGATGATCCGAGTGAATCGCGGTGTGACCCGGACCGCACCGGTCTTGTATACGACGAGCATGCCCGCGAATACGCCGAAGGTGCCGAGCACCGCCTGCACGATGAGCGCGCTACCGCCGACACCACCGAACTTGATGTTGGTGAACATGAACGAGAGCGCACCGAGGAAAAGACCTTCGAACACCGCGTAGGACAGCACGATCGCCGGGCTGTTCTGCTTGTTCGCGAAGCTCGCGACCAGCACGAGCACCAGGCCGATCAGGCCGCCGCCGACCACGAACAGTGGCGCGAGCGCGGTATTGGCGTGGGTGAGGGTGTAGGAGATGATCGCCGACAGCGCCAACACGCCCAGCGTGATGCCGGTCTTGATGACGACGTCGTCGATCGTCATCGCCCGGGTGGCCGGGACCGGCTGATACGGCTGGGTGTACTGGTCGTATTGCTGCTGGCCGTAGGGGTTGCCGTACTGGCCGAACTGGCCGGCATTCGGCATACCCGTTCCGAAGTTGGCGTAGCCACCGCCCTGCTGCCTCGGCAAGTTTCTGAAGACCGGGTTGCTCGTGGTACGCACCTGCGTCCCTTTCTGGTGTCGTTTGCTGCTGTCCGTCGAGCCTTCGCTCGATATCCAACTGCTCGGTCCAACGTCCGACATTCGCGTCGAGTTCCCAGGAACCCGGATAGCCGGACAATTCGGACTCTACCGCTGGGGCTCGTGCAAGCCCCGTACAGAACGTGTAACCGTGAATTTCCGATTGCGGCCGACCACTTCGGTCTGGCCGACCATGCGCTGGATCACACCACGGTAGTTGAGATGTGAGTTGAAGACTGTCCACAGCTCGCCGCCCGGTCGGAGCACCCGACCCGTCTCGGCGAACATCTTGATCGCCGAACCGGTGTGCACCGCGGCGCCGACGTGGAACGGCGGATTGCACAGCACCAGATCGGCACTGTTGGCGGCCGCGGTGGACATGGCGTCGTCGCGGACCACCGTCACCCGGTCGTCGACGTGGTTGACCGCGGCGGTGGCGCGCGCCGAGGCGACCGCCGCGGCCGACTGGTCGGTGCCGACCACTTTGATGCGCGGACGCGCTTTGGCCAGCGATACGGCGAGAATGCCGGTGCCGCACCCCAGATCGATCGCATCGCGGGCATCGGGCTTCATCTGCTTCAGATGCTGCAGCAGGAATCGGGTGCCGATGTCGAGGCGGGCGCCGGAAAAGGCGGCGCCGTGCGCGATCACGTCGATGCCGAGATCGGCGATTCGCTCGCGCACCGGAAACGGCGGCTCCCCAACCGGTTTGGGACCCGCGACCAGGAGGGTGCGCGATTTCTGCCTGCCGCGGCTGGCGCGCACCTCGGAAAATGATTGGGCCAGAACGTCGTTCATGGAATGGGTCAGATATTTGTCGCGGCCGCCCGCGAACACCGTCACCTCGGGTGCGGCGTACCTGGCGATGGCATCGGCGACCTCGGCCAGCCCGCCGAGCATGCGCGGCAGGCGAAGCAGCACCACCCGGACATCTTCTAGCAACTGCTGGCCGAGCAGGTGCGCGGTGTAGCGATCGGATAGGCCGACCGCGCGGGCGTTATTGGCCAGCGCCAGCTCGCCGGTCAGCAGGTCTTGATGCACCCGGACCGCACGTAGGTCATGTCCGGCGATCGCGCCGATGGTCAGCGCGCCGTAGCTGTCGCCGATAACCGCAACTTCTCCGCTACCCGCAGCGGCGAGAGCTTCATCGGCGACGTCGAGGAGCAGCCGATCGGCGGCATCCACCGCGTAGAGGTTCACCGCCTCCACGTCCGGATACCGCCGCAATCGGCCGAGCACCTCCTCGACATCGCACACGGGTCAAGTGTGCTAGATCGTTGCCCATCGGTCACGCGCACCCCCGGATCCGCTTGTGCCCGGCGGCCGGTCCGGGTCGCAGACCTGCTGCGAGACAAGGCATTACCGGCCCGCGCCGCGACCGCCGGATCGGGCCCGCTCAACCCGCCCGACGACGACTCGCCGCCGCCATTTCCTGTTCACTGCGAGATCGGCTGCCGCTCAGTACGATCTGGCCCCATGCGTTACAGGATGGTGTTGACCCTCGCCGCTACCGCGGCGCTGCTCGCCGGTTGCGGCGGTGGGTCGAACACGGATGCCCCGAAATCCACGACGGCCGCGGCGGCGGCAGGTGCGGCGACGCCGGTCGCACCGCTGAAGGACGCGCAATCGAAGGAAACGAAACCGGCCAACGGGGCGGCGCTGACCGTCACCGATATCGGCATCGAACACCATGAGGGCTTCGACCGGGTGGTGTTCGCGCTCGGCGGCGACGGCACGCCGGGGTGGCGAATCGGCTACGCCGACAAGGCGGTTCAGGACGGCAGCGGTAAGACCGTCGATGTGCCGGGCAAATCGGTACTGGAGGTGCGGATTCTCGGTTCGGCCAATCCGCCGGACAGTAAGGTCGCCGCGTACACGGGCCCCAACCCGACCTCGGATGCGAGCGCACCGGGCATCACCGGCGTCTACGAATCCGCCGTCTTCGAAGGCACCACGCAATTGTTCATCGGGCTCAACGGCGCGAAGCCGAATTTCTCGGCGGGCCCCCAGAGCAACCCATCCCGGCTGGTCGTCGACATCGCCGCATGAGCCGGAATACACCCGTACGGCCTAGGGGTATATCGAACCGGTAGAATGACCGCCGTGATTGAGCAGCGCAAGCGGCGAGCGTCCGGGGCGGCCCGGATGCTCGGCCTGCTCGCGCTGCTCGCCGGGATCGTCGCGATGCACGCGGGAGTATTCGCATTTCCCGCGCACGGCGAATCCGGCGGTCATACCGGCGCCGCGATGACACACCACGCCGCATCCGCCACCGTCGAATCGGCGAAAATGCCGGTGCACCAACAAGATTGCGGATCCGACGGCTGCGCCGCCGCGCACGGTGGCATACACGCGTGCGTCTTCGTGCTCGCGGCCTTCGCCCTCGCCATCGGCCTGGTGGTGCTGGCCAGGCTGGCCGTCGACCGACCCGGGACCGGTATCGCGCTCCCCCGGCACTGGCGACCGCGCCGCGAGCGTCCACCACCCTGGACGGTGCTCTCCCGCGCCGAATTGTCGATTCTGCGGATCTGACAGGTCCGCCGCGCCCGCACACCCATTGCGCGAGCGCGGATTCCACCTGACTTCGATCCGACCATCGGCAATTCCCCAGGAGATCAATCATGTTCACCACCCGTACCCGAATCGCGTTCGCCGCCACCGCGATCGCCACCGCACTGCTGGCCGCAGCATGCTCCGGCAACTCCGATAAATCCGACAGCGGCATGTCCGGTATGCAGCACTCGGCGACGAGCGCCGCGGCGCCTACCCGCACCGATTTCAACGATGCCGACGTCACCTTCCTGCAGATGATGTACCCGCATCACGCGCAGGCCGTCGAGATGGCCCAACTGGTGCCGAGCCGCAGCCAGAATCCGGACCTGCTCGCGCTCGCCGCTGCGGTGGAGAAGGCGCAGAGCCCCGAAATGCAGCGGTTCGCCGACCTGCTGCGGAGCTTCGGCAAGCCCGCGCCATCGGCCTCGGGCCACATGATGTCCGGCATGATGACGCCCGAGCAGATGTCGGCGCTGCGGGCCGCCTCCGGCGCCGATTTCGACCGGCAGTGGCTGACCATGATGATCGAGCACCACAGTGGCGCGATCACCATGGCGCGGACCGAACTTTCCAGCGGAATCAACAATGACGCGAAACAGCTGGCCACCGGCATCGCGGCCGATCAGCAACGCGAGATCGACACCATGCGGGGCATGCTCGCCAAAAGCTGACGCTCGCGGGCATAGCGAATCCGTCATCGTGCGGTCAGCGAGCCGTCATCACCTGCGAAAACGCTGGCCGCCACGGATTTCCGGGCCCGGCGGCGCGGACTAGATTCGAGGCGTGTCGAGTTGGTAGTGGTCCCGGGCCGGTGCCCGCGGATCGGTCCGCACCTCCCTGAGTGCGCACGGCCGGTCGGGTATCCGGTCCACGGAGTTCCTACGGAGATGGGAACGCCGGGACGGAGGCGGAAAGTTCGTACGCACCGGGCTTTCCGCTTCTCGTTTCCGCCGCGCGCCGCCGAAGTCCTTGCGAAGCCCATTCACCCGGCTGACCGGTATGTCAATCCTGTTGTGCGACCTAATCTTTGATCGGCCGACGCGCCCGAGATCGGGCAACCCGCCCGCATCGCGAATAAGCAACGGCCGCGCCCGCGAATGCCGCCTACCATCGGATCATGGACTTCATTTTGTCGGGGATCGTCGTGGTCGTCGGGGTCGCCATCGCGGGCGCGGCGTATGTGGCCTTCCTGGTACTGCGCGGCCGGAAGTGATTTCGCCGGGGCCTTAGCGGCCGTGTGCCCTGCAGACGGTGGTCGCCCTGTCCTTGGTGGCATTGAACTTGTCGATCACGCCGTTGAGCGTGTCGGTGTCCGGATTCCTCTCCAGCGTGCCTGCGAGATTATTCGCGTCGTCGCGGTAGTTCTTCAGCGCGGTGGCCACATCGTCGGGCACCTCTTTGGTGATTTTCTGGTCGATCTTGTTCGCGGTGTCGCGCAGCGATCCCACTGCGGCGGCGGCCTTGTCCTTCTCGTCCGGCGCATGGTTGTTGCTGGCGTCGATATAGGCGTTGAACGACGCGACCGACGCCTCGTGCGCGTCCCGGTAGGTGCTGCATGCCGTGACGGCGGCGGTCTCGGCCGCGGCGGCCTTGGACGACGACGCCGCGATCGAGGAGGCGGTGACCTCGGAGGTGTATGCCGCCAGATCCGACTGGTTCACCTGGGCATTACCCGCCACCTGCTTGCCGCAGGCGCCGATCAGCAGGATGCCGGCGGCGGTGGCCGCCGCGGCCGCGGCTAGTCCGGCTCGTTCCAGTCCTCGCATGATTATCCCTATCTCCCCGCAGGTGTTCCGGCCGCACACCCGGACATGAGCCGGACATTCCGACCGTACTTGCCCAGGTGCGTGTCGTCAGCACGGCATGCCGATATCGATTGTCAATCGGTACGCCACGGACCGGAACCCATCCGGCCCGAGGTGAATACTGTCAGGCTCGGACGATATCGGAGAACCCGAGTGCGCTCCGGCCGCGTCAAGCCAGGCCGTAATCGCGGACGAAATCCTCCGTCAGATCGATGACCCGGAAGTCTTGGTCCTGGCGGCCACCCGCGTCCGCACGAGGCAGCGGGTGGGCCGCGGCTAGCGGGTCCATCTCGAAATTCGCTGCCGGAACGTCATTTCCGGATCCGGCCCGCGCGACCGGGTCCGGGTGCTGGTCCGCCGACATATTGTCCCCTTCCATTGACCACCGGTGGTATTCAGTCATCGCACCGCCGGCCCCCCGCGTTCACAGGTTCGCCGAAAGTCAGCTCGAAGACCGCGCCGCCGTCCGGATGTGACGCCGCGGTGACGGTCGCGTCGTGCAGCGCCGCGACCTGAGCGACGATGGCCAGCCCCAGCCCGTGCCCGGGTGCGGTGCGAGCGGCGGCCGAACGGTAGAACCGGTCGAAGACGTGCGGCAGATCGGCGGCGGGAATGCCGGGACCGTGGTCGCGCACCGTCAATCGGCGCTCGCGCAGCACCACCTCGACGGTCGCGCCGGTCGGGCTGAATTTCGCGGCGTTGTCGAGCAGGTTGGTGATCGCGCGGGCCAGCCGGGCGGGTACACCGCGCAGCGTGACCGGTTCCAGTTCGGCGTCGAAAGCGATTGTCGGCCAATGCCTGCGGGCCACCGCCAACCGCTCCGCGACCAGCAGATCGAGTCGGAGATCCTCCCCGGATTCCGCGGCGGCCTCCGGATCCTCGGCGCGGGCCAGATCGATGAGATCGGTGACCAGACCGGAAAGCTCCTCGGATTGGGTGCGCAGCGCGGCGGCCGTTTCGTCGAGTTGCCTCGGCGCGCGGCGGAGCAGATCGATGTTGGCGCGCAGTGCCGTCAGCGGGGTGCGCAGTTCGTGCGAGGCGTCGGCCACCAGACGGCGTTGCGCCGCACGAGATTCGCGCTCGGCGCTCAGCGCCTGATCGAGTTCGCCGAGCATGGTGTTGAAACTCGTTGCCAGACGGCCGAGTTCGGTCGAATCCGGGACGACGATGGGCTGGCGCGGATCGCGGGTCGTCGCGACCCGCTCCGCGGCCGCGGTGAGCGCGGTGACCGGCGCGAAGGCGCGGCGGCCCACCACATATCCGATCCCGATGGCCAACGCCGTACCGCCCAGCGCCGCGACGAACAGCGCCGCCGCGACCCGCCGCAGGCCGGTATCGACGGTATCCGAGCGCCGTGCGACCTGTACCGCGACGCCGGGGCGCAACTGGGCGGTGTACATCCGCATCGGATAGCCGCCGAAGGTGAAATCGCTGAAGTAGTCCGGCCGGGAGCCCGTTGCGACGGCGCGGGTTTCGGCATCCACCGGCAGCAGGTCGGCGGAGTGATCGGATTCGATCCGGCCGTCGGCCGCCACCACCTGCACACAGCTCGGCGCGGCCAGGTACCGGCACGGCCCGGAGATCGCCGCGACATCGGGATCGACCGCGAACTGCCTGGTGATCCTGGTGGCCTGACTGCGCAACCCGATATCGAGCGAACTGTTCAGCTCATGTGCCACAACGAAATACGCGGCGACCGCCATGGCGGCCAGCGAAAGCGCGATCGCCACCGCGAAATACGCGGCGATCCGGCCACGCAGCGAACGAATCCTGATGCGCGGCAACATTATCGCGGCCCGAGCCGATAGCCGACGCCGCGCACCGTGTGGATCAACCGCGCCCGCCCCGCATCCTCCAGCTTGCGCCGCAGATACCGCACGTACACCTCGAGCGAATTGGATGACGGCCCGCCCCAGATCCGTTCGATCAGCAGCTCGCGCGGCAGCGCCTGCCCGGAATTGCGCAGCAGCACCTCCAGCAGCGCGAATTCCGTTCTGGTCAGCTCGATTACCGCGTCGCCGCGCCGCACCTGGTGGGCCGCGGTATCCATCACCAGATCCGCGCAGCTCAGCACCACACCGTCGGCGGGCGAGCTGCGCCGCACCAGCGCACGCACCCGGGCCAGCATCTCATCCAGGTCGAAGGGCTTCACCAGATAGTCGTCGGCGCCCGCGTCCAGGCCGTCGATCCGGTCGGCGACCGCGTCGCGAGCGGTCAGCATGAGGATCGGGGTGCGGTCGCCGCGGGCCCGCAGCCGTCGACAGGTCTCCAACCCGTCCAGAAACGGCATCAGCACATCGAGCAGCACCACCTCGGGCCGCCAGCGTTCGATTTCGGCGAGCGCCGCGGCGCCGTCCGCCGCACCGCGCGTCTGGTAACCCTCGCTGTCCAGCACCCGCACGAGCGCATCCCGCACCGCGGATTCGTCGTCGACCACCAGCACACGCATGTCCGCCGATACTACGGCCCGCAACTTCTCATCCAGTTCTCATCCGGCGCCGGAATCGTGCGACGGGTGCGATGGACAACCTTGAACCGAGCCGAGAAATCCGTGCTCGCGGCCCTGATCCTGGCGCTGTGCGTGGCAGTGACGCTGGGCGTTGTCGCCCTGGTGCGAACCGAGCGCTCGCGTGACGCGGCCCGGGTGCGACTGGATGGCAACACCGTGGTTATCCCGATCGATGGCGGCTCCGCCCTGGTGGACACCACCTCCCTGGCGATCGCCGCCGACCATGGGCCGCAACTGTCGGCACCGGCGCAGGCGGCGCTGGGGCGGCCCGGACCGGTTCGCATCGATGTGGACGCCGCCACCTGGACCTATCCCGACCATGGACTCACCGTTACCGCCGCGGCCGAGCGCGGACGGTTGCGGATGACCGTGCACAGCGACCGCGACGGCCGCCTGGTGTGGCCGGTGACCGGAGCCGATCCGGCCGCGAGCGCGCTACAGCTGCCACGCGGTGAGGGCCTGTCGCTGCCCGTCGCGGATCCGTTCTGGAACTCCGCCGCGGCCGCGCTCGTCGATCACTCGCTCGACCTGACCTCCGGGCTGACCATGCCCTTCTGGAGTTACCGGCTCGGCGACCGCGGCGTGAGCTATCTGGTGCCGACCGATATCGGCAGCACGCTGACGGTGTCCTCGGTGGACGGCAGGCTGCGCGCCCGCGCCGAACACGCCTTCGACACCCGCGCCGAAACACTCGACTACACGGTCACATTCGCCATAACCGATGCGAATCCCGTTGCGGCAGCTCAAGATTACCGGCGCTGGCTGATCGACCACGGACAGCTGACCACACTGCGGGACAAGATAGGGCGCAATCCGTCGATCGCCCGGCTGCTCGGCGCCTTCCACGCCTACGTCTGGGGCGATGGGCGCACACCCGATTCCGTGCGTCAGCTGCACGACCTCGGCGTGAGCCGGATGTGGCTCGGCTACGACTCCGGCGCGGACCCGATGTCCACGGCCGCCGTCGACGCCGCGAAGCAGGCGGGATACCTTGCCGGACCGTACGATTCGTACGCCAACGCACAGGATCCGGCCACCGCCGACAACCCGTCCTCCAGTTGGCCCGGCCGGCTGTGGCCGCAGGGCTGTGTGCGGAAGGCGGACGGCACACCGGAGTCCGGTTTCGGTAATCGCGGCTGCTACCTGAGTTCGCAAGCACTGGCCCAGGATTCGGCGGTATTGGCGGACCGCTATGCGCGGATGACGGCCAACGGCGCGAACACCTACTTCCTCGATGTCGACGCGGCGGGCGAATTCTTCGACGACTACAGCCCGGACCACCCGATGAACCAGCGCCGGGACCGGGAGAACCGGCTGGCCCGCATGCGGACGCTCGCCGAGGACCGGCGCCAGGTGCTCGGCTCGGAAGCCGCGGGAGCCTGGGCGGCACCGGAATTGGCATTCGACCACGGCGCGCAGACCCCGGTCACCGATAAGCTGTGGCCGCTACAGCGCGACCGGCGGGTGTGGGGTGCGTGGGCGCCCGAGCGCGCACCGAAGGCGTTCTTCCAGCCGGTGGATCTCCCCGCCGATATCGCGAAGGCGATGTTCGACCCCGCTTATCGAATTCCGCTGTACGAGACGGCATTACATGATTCGATCGTCAACGTCGACCGCTGGGAGCTCTCCTATTACAAGCTGCCGCGACAGCGGACGATGCGGGCGCTCACCGCGATGCTGAACAACACCCCGCTCAACCTCGTGCTCGACCGCGCGACCATCACCGAGCACGGCCCCGAGATCGCCCGGCTGCAAGGCTTTTTCGCGCCGCTGCACGAGGCGGCGGGCACCCTGCCGATGACGAAATTCGATTGGCTCACCGACGACCGCCTGGTCCAGCGCACCGTTTTCGGCGACAATGCCCTCACGGTCACCGCGAACTTCGGCGCACAGCCCTACGGTGGGCTGCCCGCGGGATGCGTCGACGCGAAATTGTCCGGTGACGCCGCGCCGCGCAGGCTCTGCCCGGGACAGTAGATGATCGCCGCCCTGCTTCGTCCGCGCCGGATGGATATCGTATTCACCTGTGGTGCGGCACTTCTCACCGTCGCACTGATCGGCCACCGCGAGGTGCCCGACCTCATGGGCCTCGGCATCGTGCTCGATACCGTCGCCCCGTGGCTCGGACTCCTGATCCCGGTGCTCGCGGTTGCGGCGCTCGGGCTGCGCGCTCCGTTCGGCGTCGCCGCGACGCTGGTTCCACTGCTGGTGTGGGCACACCTCTTCGGAGCATGGTGGGCGTCGCATCCGATGACAGTGGGCGACAAGCGGTTACGGGTTGTCACCCAGAATCTGTACGCGGGCAACCGGCAACCGGCGGACACCGCCCGCGCATTGGTCGCGACCGGCGCGGATCTCGTTGCCTTGCAGGAGGTTACGTCAGCAGATCGGGCGGGCATCGCCATTCTGGCCGACGCGTACCCCTACCACCACGCCGAGGGCACGGTCGAACTGTGGAGCCGCTATCCGCTGGGACGATCGGGCCCGGCGGATGTCGGCGCGGGTTGGCGGCGCGGATTGCGGGCGCTGGTGCAAACCCCATTCGGCACGATCGCGGTATACGTCGTCCACCTGCCGTCGGCGCGGCCCGGCGCCACCGCCGACCGGGATCGCGGCCTGCACACCCTCTCTGCCGAGCTGACCGCCGACCGTGCCGAAAATGTCGTCGTGCTGGGCGATTTCAATACCACAGACACCGACCGCAACTGGCCTGGTTTCGCGCCGGGCTATTTCGATGTCCAACGTCGGGCGGGCACCGGACCCGGTTTCACCTGGCCCGCTGGATTTCCGATCGCCCGCCCGGATCACATCCTGGTCCGCGGTCTACAGGCCACCGCCGCAAGCACATTCGAGACGCCCGGCCCCGATCATCGGGCCGTGACAGCGGTCATCTGCCGTTGAAGCAGTGGCTATTTCGGCAGATCGAGCCCGCCCACATCGGTGACCTTCCAGCCGAGCGCGCGATCGAGGGTGACCGTGTAGGTGACGGTCGATTCGTTGCCGCCGGGGCTCTGGGCATTGGTCGTGTGGACGTTCAGGAAGACGTTGACCTTATATGTCCCGCCCACTACCGAGATCACCTTCGACGAGATCGCGGTGGCGGTGGATTTCCACCGCAGCGGCACGACGATGTCGCGCAGTTGTATTGCGGTGGTATCGAATTTGCTCGCCAGCTGCGCGGTGGTGTTCGCCTTCAGCCGGGCGACCCACCCGTCGATGTCCTGGTAGTCGACGGCCGCCGCGCCCACCGCGTAGCCGGTGGCGAGCTGTTCGACCTTCTCGAATTCTGCTGTCCCGGCGTCCCTCCCGGCGCGATCGGATTTCAGGGTGATGAGTTCGGCTTCCAGCCGATCCCGTTCGGCGGAGAGGTGGTTTCGATCCTGCTGTACCGAAAACAGCAGTGTCACAGCGGAAATCAGCGCGATGGTGAGAACGACGACGATTGCGGCGAGGAGCCCGACACCCAATGCCCGGCCGCCTCGGGCTCGCTCGTTACCCGGCGGCTCCAGCGACAGCGCGGGCATCGGCTTGGTCGCCGGCGTAATGTCCGCGGAATGGGTTCCCGGCTCAACACGGTCGGCCACGGGCCCTCCCCTCGATCACGGCGGGCATCCGACTCGCCGCCGCGGCGAACCGTATCACGAACGGATATGCGGCGGCCCGGATCACCGGGTAATAACCAGCCCGCGCGCACCGATGTATCGGGTATCGAACGTCGACTCGGTCCATGCCGCGGCGGAGGGCAGCCGCACGCGGCACCCGATTGCGGCGGTGTGGTCCGAATCCCACACCGCCGCAATCATTCTCAGCCTGCGATGGACTGCACGACCTTGACCGCGACCAGCACCACCGCGACGGCGAGGTACCCGCGCAGCGCGATCATGCCCGCCATGCGCAGCGAGGAGAACGCCGGACGCGTCAGCGTGTCCAGTGCCGGGGTGCGCCAGGCATCGCGGTCGGCCTCCAGGATGGCCTTGCGCTCGGCCCGGCTCAGCCGCACATCCTCGAGTTCCTCGACCTGATCGGGATCGAGGTTGCCGAGTTCCTTCGCCGTTCGCTCGGCATCCCTGCGGTCTGCCCGGTTTTTGGCCAGCGCGATCACCCCGCCGCCGAGCAGGCCGATCAGCGCGCCGACGCCGAATCCGATCTCCAGGGTGGCCGTCGACAGATCGGGGAAGAAGGTGGCCGCGGTCAGCGCGAGCGAAAGCAGCACCAGCGACCACACGATGATGCCCGCGACGATGTTCTGCCGCGTGGTGTTCACCCACGGACCGAGCACCGCCTTGTCGTTGCACAGCAGCACCAGGAATACCGTCGCCGACGGCAGCAGCACACCGGCCAGCGCCTGCACGCCCTGGGTGAGCAGGCCCAGCACATTGTCCGGGCTGAACGAGACGGCGGCGGCGACGGCGAGCAGCAGGGCGTATCCGGCGTAGAACACCGGGGCCTCACTGATCTTCCAGTGCAGCGAATGCCGCCTGCCGAGGGTGTCGCCCAGCGTGTACGTGGTGGCGAGGCCGACCGCGTTCGCACCGATCAGCGAGGCGTCCAGCAGCAGGATCGCGAACAGCGCGCCGACGGTCTGGCCCTTGTGGTCGTGCAGCGCCTGCGCCACCGCGCCCGCATCAGTGAAGTTGCCGATCGCGTCGGTGCCCGCCAGCCCGAAGGCCGCGGCGGCCATGATCGCGACCGCGCCCATCATCACGACGACGATGCCGACCCACAGGTCGATGCGCTCGTACTTGATCCAGCGCGGGGTGATCCGCTTGTCGACGATGTTGGACTGCTGGAAGAACAGCTGCCACGGCGCGACGGTGGTGCCGACGATGGCGACGATCAACAGCAGCAGCGTCGAGTTCAACCCGCCGGGGAACGACGGCACAACGCCTTTCGCGGTCTCCGAGACGCTCGGATGCACCATGAACGCCAGCGGGAACATCACGATGTTGATCGCGATGAGCGCGAAAAGGAAACGCTCCCAACGCCGGAACGAACCACCGGCCACCACGGCGAACAGCAGCACCGCCGCCAGCGGAACCGAAATCGCCTTGGGCAGACCGAAGTAGTTCAATGCCATGGAGACGCCGATGAATTCGGTGACGATGGTCAGCGCGTTGACGATGAACAGATCGCCGACGCTGAACGCACCCCAGAACTTGCCGAACCGGGCGAAGATCAATCGGGCGTGGCCGACACCCGCGACCGCGCCGAGCCGGACCACCATTTCCTGGTTGACGTACAGCACCGGAATCAACAGCGCCAGTGTCCAAATCAGCGCCATACCGTAGTTCTGCCCGGCCTGCGCGTAGGTCGCGACGCCACCGGCGTCGTTGTCGCCGACCATGACGATGAGGCCGGGGCCGATGACGGCGAGCAGCATGCGGAACCGCTGCCAGCGGCTGCGGCCCTCCGCCGTATCGTGCTGTTTGATGGTGCCGAGGGCGCCGACGATATCGCCGACATGTGCCGAATCCAGTGCTGCCGGAGCGCCGTTGGCGGGGGCAACGGCTACCGTCGCGGTGTTGTCGCGGCGGCTGCCGCCATTCGAGAAGAAGGCCATCGCCATTCCCTCGCTTCCTGAAAATCATTGCTGCACAACAGCAGTGGTGAGACTTCAGTGATCCGTTCGACGCCGTCGTCGAAATGCGTATCAGTAGGTGGTGTGGCCGCCGAGCGAGGCGGTGAAGATCGCATTGCGGCCCCGGCTGACGCGCAGGTTCGCCTGCTCCTGCGGGGTGAGGGTGCGCCGGGCACGCTGCTTGCGGGCCGACTCACCCAGTACCGAAAGCACGGTCAGGCCGGGCCGGGCGCGGTTCTTGCGAACCGACTCGCCCAGCATCGAGAACAGGGAAATGTGACGCGGAAAAACAAGGATCGCCATGGCGAACTCCTGACAGGAAAGTCAGTCACCACAACCTTTTTCGGGCACCGCAAAATAACCCGGACACCAAAGCACCGACCCCCTCACCAAAGCGGAATTCGCTTCGTAGGTCGATGGGTGGTTTCAGGTTTCAGGCGGTAATCAGGCCGCGGCGAGCTGGTATCGATAGGGGTTTTCGAACCGGACTCGGATACGGACTATCGCCGGACTTCATAACGTCCCCCACCTCCTTGCTGCCGAGACGCACGCGAGCGTCGCTTACTCATGGCATCAGACCACGCGGTAAGGGATACCCACGCCTGAAACGACGAGGTAGGCACCCCTCTCGTCAGAGCTTCGGCACTGTACGACGTATCCCCCTGGCAGGGAAGCCACTTTGGATCGCGCCTTAATCCGGGACGATCTGTCCTAGCCCTGGGCGTCTCTCGACGTCGTGGGACCAGTGGCCTTTGTTCGTACAGGAGCCTCGCCTAGCGAGGTGCTGACCTGAAAATGTTGCACCCAGACTGATCGAAAGTCAAATCAGTGCCGGTCGGTTCTTCGGTTATGGCTAGGTCGTTGCGACACAATCTTTTTCGGTCCGGTTGCGCAACTGGGGACGCAACCGGACCGAATTGCTCAGGATTGCGCCGGCGCCGCGGGCGGGGTGTTGAGCCGCTGGAAGAATTGGATCGCCGACGCGATGCCGACCGGAACGCCGAGCACGATCGTGCCCGCCGCCGCGCCGAGCGCGACACCGGCGACGATGCCCGCGAGGCAGCCGCCGACCGCGCCGGGCAGGAAGATCGGCGGCATCAGCACCGCGCCGACCACCGCGCCCGCGACACAGCCGACGCCGCCGCCGATGATGGTGCCGACCAGGCTGCCGACGCCGGTGGCCAGGCCGAATTGCGTTCCGGCCGCGCTCAGCGCGGCATCGAAATCGGCCTGCGCATCGATCGGCTTCAGCGCCGGGCTCGGGGCCTGGGTCGCGGTTGCCGGATCGGTGCCGGGGGTCAGGATCGCGGTGTGGCCGTCGATCTCGGCGGCGATCGGGAAGACCTTGTCGTCCAGCCGGTAGCTCAGCGGCATACCCGCGGCCACGTGGCCGTCGGCGTCGAGCACGTCGAACTGGCCGTCCTTGGCGAACAGGGTGCCCGCGTCGGTCTTGACCACGATGGATTTGTCGACGACGTTCGCGGTCCAGTGGATGCCGGGCGCCTCGGTGGACGAATTCTGTTGCGGCGGAACCGCTGTCGACTCGGGAGTGGTGATGTTGAGCGCGCCGAGCGCGACCGCGGCGCCTGCCGCGTAGCTGCTGAACTTCCTCATCGAAAAACCTTTGGAGCTCGGGTGGTATTCATACCGTTTTCGGGCATGACAAAACCATGGCGGGCGGATTTTTGAATCCGATTTCTGCCCGAATAATTCGGGCAGCACGAATTACGCGGTCGCGATATGGCGCGGGCCGCGGATTACGAAAGCGTTCATGGTCGTGTGACGAGAATCGAGACACGACGAGGCCCGGAAAGACCGGGACTCGGATACGGATGGTCGCCTATGGGCATCGGGCCTTTCCTCACCTCCTCGAGGCCGGGCGCACGGGGGCGCGAGCAGGGCGCACGCGAGGAAGCCACCACGGCAGAATCCGCTGGTGGGCACCCCTCTCGTCAGAGTTTCGGCACTGCACGACGTATCCCGCTGCGCGGAAAGCCACTTGGGATCGCCCCTTAATCCGGGACGACCTGTCCTGATCTTGGGCGTCTCTCGACGTCGTCAGATCAGTGGCCTGTGTTCGTACAGGAGCCTCACCTAGCGAGGTGCTGTTTACGGCGAAATCCTGTCATTCCGGAAATCGGAAGTCAATCCGGACATTATTCGGTTGCCGCGCGCCGATCGAGTTCCAGAATCATGGCGGCCATCGCGGCGCTGTACGCGGCGCTCGCCGCCGACGGGCGATCGGCCGGATAATTCGAACGATGGGTGACGATCACCCCGTTCGGCAGGGTGACGGTGCGGTCCGGCACGGTGGCCACGCAGTTGCCACCGGATTTGCCTACCAGATCGACGATTACGGTCCCGGCGGCCATCGTGTCGAGCGTCGCGGCGTCGAGGAGGACGGGTCCCCTCGAACCCCGGTGCACCGCGGCGCAGAAGACAAGGTCGGGCGGCTCGGCCGCGAGTTGGCGCCGCAGCACCTCCGGATCGCCGTCCGGGTTGGCGAGAAAACGCTTCGCGCCCAGGCGGATCGCCGCGTCGGCCTGCTCCGGCCGGTTGCCGACGGCGACCGCGGCATCGCCGGAGCGCACCGCCGTGCCGATCGCGGACAGCCCGGCCTGCCCGCAGCCGATGATCAGCGCGCGTATCGGCCCCGATACCGAAACCAATTGTCGCGCTTGCCCGTACGCGATTTCCCCGGCAATTCGGCTCATCGCCGAGAGCGCGTCGATATCGGGGCGGTCGTGCGCCACGGCCTCGAAACCGACGGATGTGACACCGCGAGCGCGCAATTCGTCGATCCGCGCCGCGCGGTGGATCGGATCCTGGAATCCGACCAGCGTCATATGCGGACGGACCAGCGAATCCAGTTGATATGCGGGCGGTTTCACCCACGCCACCAGATCGGACACGCCGTACAGCTCGGCCCGGTCGACGAGATCCGCACCGGCGGCGCGATATTCGGCATCGGCTATTTCCACACCGTGGCCCGCATCGTGTTCGACCATGAGCCGATGGCCCGCCGCCACCAGCCGCCGCACGCCGTCCGGGGTGAGCGCCACCCGCCGCTCCGCCTTCGCGGTTTCCCGTACTACCCCGGCAATCATTGCGCGACAACGGTTTCGAGCAGACCCAGGCGCAGCAGCACATCGCGGTAGGTGTCGCCCGCGCGGATGTCCAGGATCAGCCGCGTCAACCGGTCGAACAGTTCGTCGAGCAGGTCCGGCGACTCCTGGCCCGGCGCCTTGCGCGGTGCGAGCACATTGAGCCGGACACCGAGCCGCGCCGATCCGGTGCGGTCCAGCGCGACACTGTCCACGCCCGCCGCGGCCAGCAGCAGATCCTCCAGTTGCGCACTGGATTCGACGCCCGCCGCGGCGAGCAGGTCGTCGGTGAACGCGATGGTGCGGAACATCCCCTGCGAACTTCCCAGCGGCCGCAAGACCTTCGCGCCGACGCGGACATTGATCGCATCGATATGCCTACGCGCACGGTCGAGCTGGCGGCGCATCAGCGTGCGATTGTGCGCGAAATACGCCTCCGGCGTGTGCTCGACGATCGCCCGCGCCAGGTGGATCGACTCACGCTGGAACGAGATGGTGAGCCGGTCGCGGATCCTGGCCAGCCATTCGGCGTCACCGGAGCAGGCGGCGCCCAGCTTACATGGACCGAATGCGTTGTAGCCCTTGGAATTTCCGGTGACCGTCAAGACCCGGTCGTACAGTCTACCGCCCGGCAGCGCCAGCGCGGCGATGGGGATGTGCCGTGCCACCATGGCATCGAAGGCCATATCGCAGATGATCGGCGCACCGCTGTCGAGCAGCACCTGGGCGATCCGGGCCAACTCATCCGCCGAATAGTCCACCACCACTGGATTTCCCGGCAACGTCAGCAGCACACCGCACAGCTCGCCGCGGCTCGCGAAGTCGCCCAGGCAGCGCGCCAGCAGCTCCGGATCGATCTTGAACGCATGATCCGGCGCGACCGGACAGGAAACGACGCGCAGCCCGAACTTCTCGACGTGAATGCTGGAACTCTTGTAAAACCCCTCCGGGCAGACGATTACGCCGCCGGGCCGGGCCAGCGTCGCCACCGCCTCCTCGAGCAGCATGGTGCTCGAGTACGGGCAGACGATGACCTCATCCGGATGCACCGCGATACCGGGAACCGTGATATCCGGCGCGGCCAACCTACCGAACAGCCTGCGCGCGGCCAACTCTCGCAGAATCAGCGGTTGCCGCTTGTCGTAGAGCGCGCCATCGCGATATTCGTCCGCGTACTCGGGCGTGACGCCCGGATCCCGCATGGACATCAGCTCTCGCCAGGCCCGGTCGAGCGCGGCGGCGGCGTCCGGGTGCAGCGGCAGCCCGGTTTCGCCGTGGTAGGCGTCGAGCACGCCCGAGTACCAGCGGCCCTCAGTTCCGGCGAACTGCGCATCAGCACCTAATTGCTTGCGCACCAGACGTTTTCGCGCCTCGGAACGTTTCGCGACGGTCGCGAGACCCACCTCGCGCCGCCACGGCTCGATATCGGTCAGCGCGCTCGTCACGACCTATTGCCTTCGACGGGAGACTCCCCCGGCGCGGGCATATCCAGCCAGCGCCGTTCCAATGCCGCGCGGAACCGGTCACGGCAGTCGGCGAGCCGCTCGTATCCGGCCAGTTCCGGATCGGCGACCACATCGTTGACCACGATGGCCGATCCGGCCAGCTTCAGCGCGTAGAGCTTCTCGAAGCGGCGCACCGCGAACGCGACATCGTGCTTCAGCGCCGAGAAGCGGGTCGCCACCCGGGCCTGCCGCGAATAGTCGTACTCACCGACCGCGACATACTGTTCGTCGACGACGAGCATGCTCTGCGCGTTGCGCGCGTGCTCCCGCTTGACCAGCACGCTCTCCACCCCGGATCTGGTTTGCCGCCATAGTCTTTCGTCATAGGGCCAGACGTCGTCGATGGTGTCGAGCACGTACATCCGACGCACATCGATCTTGGGCGGATGCGATTTGTCGGCCAGGCGCAGAATCGCCTCGTGATAGTCGTCGCCGACATCGCCACCGATGGTGCCGAGGTCCGCGGTGTGGATCGCGCGGACCGAGCGCCTCGCCTGCTCGAGGATGATCAACCAGTCGCTCACCGTATTCCACTCCCATACGGTGGCGCTGCGCGACGGAATCTGGGTGATGATCTCCTCCGCCCGCTCCAGCTGCCGAGCCGCGATCATGCGCAGCGGCTCGATCTCCTCCTTGACGCTCGCGGCATCGATCAGGCTCTGTGCGATGCCGAGCGCCCGATCGACGAGTTCAGGGTCCTTGCCGAGCAATACGTTGAAACGCATCCGGAGGTCGTGGTACCCGCCGGTGCCGCCGCTCGAATTCGAATCGTCGAGCGCGGGCAACTCCGCGCCGAGCGCCAGGCTCAACCGTTCACGCAGCGGTAGCGGGGGTATCCGGGTACCGTTCTCGATCTGCTGGATCAGGCTGCGCGAACAATCGGACTTCTTCGCGAGCGCCGCCTGGGTGAGCCCGCGTTCCGTGCGGAGCCTGCGGACCAGTTCACCGACCTCCTCGCGGCCCGCGCTCGAACCAGCCATTCCACGTCTCCCGTCCTGCGCATGGGGTTGCCGTGCTCATCGTGTGTCATCCGGTCGTCATCATAGTCACGATGTGTCAAGGGTTGCCGTTCGGAGCACTGTGGGTTTCCCGAATGATGGCTGAGATCCGGATAGTTCGCGCCCCTCGGGAGCCGACCCGATGATCCCGGCGGCTCGTTCCCGTCTCGGCTCGGCCTGTGCGTGGCCAATCCTGCTGTTTCCGAGCGATTTTGCCGACATCGAGCCCGAATCTTGCTTAAACAATATCTTTTTGGATTTTTTCATATCCTGAGATATCACTAAGGCTTAATTGACACGCCGAAGTGGCGATCAATAGCATTGGTGTCAGCGCCACCCCGGCACCGGACCGGCTTACCCGCCGCACCCCGCGTTCGGACGGTGGCCGGATACGAGGAGGTGTCATGGCACTAGCGTTGACCGACTGGTTGATCACCAGCGACATCACCCCGGAAAGCGCGCGCTTCGTGCCGACCGCCGACGGTGGCCACTGGATCCTCAGCTGGCTCCCGGACATCCCGCTTTCCCGCGAGCGCGCGATCAGCGGCATGGTCCTCGACGAGACGCTGAGCGATCCCGATCCCGAAGATCCGCTGCTCGCAATGGAACTCGCCGCGATCAGGGCCGCAGACCTCGGCATGGAACTCGCCGAGGCCCTGCTGCGGCTCTACGCCCGCATCCTCGAGCGCGACCGGCAGCAGCCGCTGTCCGGCGCCCCCCGGCTATTCACCGCCGCGTGAAGCCGGGTGGCGCCGCTGCGGGGTCGGCGTCGCCCGGCTCCGCACTCAGCGACCGGAGACCACGTTCACCAGCTTCGGTGCGCGCACGATCACATTGGAAACCGCCCGTCCCGCAAGGGCATTGGTGACGCCCGGCGCGGAAAGAGCGAGCCTGCGCAGCGATTCGTCGTCGATGCCGGTCGGCACCTCCACCCGGCCGCGAACCTTGCCGTCGACCTGAAAGACGCAGACCGTGGTTTCGGCGGTGATCAAGGCGAAATCCGTGACCGGCCAACCGGAATCGGAAACCGATGGCCGATGGCCGAGCCGCTGCCACGCCTCCTCGGCGGTGAAGGGCGCGAAGCACGAGGTCATCCGGACCAGCGCCTCCGCGCCCTCGCGGATGGCCGGATCGCCCGCGCCCGGACCGCTGTCGACGGCCTTGCGCAGCAGGTTCGTCAGCTGCATCAGTTGCGCGATGGTGACGTTGAGCCGCTTGGCCGCCATCAGCTCGGTGGCCTTGGCGATCACCTCGTGCACCGATCTGCGCACCGCCGACGAGCCCACCGTTTCCACGGAAGTGCCTGCGGCACGGCCGATTTCGTCGGCCAGCCGATACACCCGGGCCAGCCATTTGACCGCGCCCTGCGGTGCCAGGTCGGCCCAGTCGATATCGTCCTCGGGCGGTCCGGCGAAGATCATGGTGACCCGCACCGCGTCGGGGCCGTACAGCTCGATCTGCTCCTGCAGGTTCACCAGATTGCCGAGGCTCTTGCTCATCGCCTTACCGTCCATCAGCACCTGGCCCTGATTGGTCAACCTGGTGAACGGCTCGGTGAACGGCAGCATTCCGGCGTCGTGCAGCACCTTGGTCAGGAACCGGGCATACAGCAGGTGACCGGTCGCATGCTCCTTGCCGCCGATGTATTCGTCCACCGGCAGCCAGCGCGCGATGCCGGCCGGATCGAACGGTCCATCGGCGTAATCCGGATTCGGATAGCGCAGGAAATACCAGGAGGAGTCGACGAAGGTGTCCATCGTGTCGGTATCGCGACGGGCCGGGGCGCCGCAGCGTGGGCAGGCCACCTCGGCCCAGTCCGTCGCGCTGGCCAGCGGTGAGCGCCCGCCCTCCGGCCGCAGCTGATAGCCGGTCTCCGGCAGCCGGACGGGCAGCTGCTCGTCCGGCACCGCGACCTCGCCGCAGGTATCGCAGTGGATGATGGGAATGGGTGTGCCCCAATATCTTTGGCGGGACAGCAGCCAGTCGTGCAGCCGGTAGGTGACTGTTGGGGCGCCGCGGCCACGCTCGGCCAGTTCGGCGACGATCTCGGCCTGCGCGGCGACGCTGTGCGCACCGGTGAACCGGCCCGAATCGACCAGCACACCGACGCCGTCGGCCGCGACGCCGGTCCTGGCCGGATCCGCCGCGCCCGTTTCGATCACGGTGCGCACCGGAAGTCCCAGTGCCAGCGCGAAATCGAGGTCGCGCTGATCGTGCGCGGGCACGGCCATGATCGCCCCGGTGCCGTATCCGGCCAGCACGTAATCGGCTGCGTATACCGGAATGCGTTCGCCGCTCAGCGGATTCACCGCATAGGTGCCGAGGAACACACCGGTCTTCGGCCGGTCGGTGGACAGTCGCTCGATCTCCGTCGCGGCGGCGACGGAGTCCCGATAGATGATCAGGTCTGTCGACCGGTCGGGCGCGCACAGTTCGGCCGCCAGCGGCGCATCGCAGGCGACGACGAAAACCGTTGCACCGTAAATGGTATCGGGCCTGGTGGTGAAGACACGGACCGGAGCGGAGCGGCCATCGATGGCGAAATCGATATGCGCGCCCTCGGATCTGCCGATCCAATTGCGCTGCATGGTCAGGACTTCCGACGGCCATGCCCCCTCCAGCTGGGCCATATCGTCGAGCAGTCGCTGCGCGTATTCGGTGATCCGGAAGAACCACTGGGTGAGCGCGCGCTTGCGCACCTGCGCCCCGCACCGCTCGCACCGGCCCTGGATCACCTGCTCATTGGCCAGGACGGTCTGATCGGTGGGACACCAGTTCACCGTCGCGTCGGCGCGGTAGGCCAGCCCGCGCTCGTACATGCGCAGGAACAGCCACTGATTCCAGCGGTAGTACTCCGGATCGCTCGTATGCAGCCGGGTCCGCCAATCGAACGAAATGCCGAGCCGCCGAAAGGATTCCGCCTGTGTCGCGATATTCCGGTAGGTCCAATCCCGCGGATCGAGTTCGCGTTTGAACGCCGCGTTCTCGGCGGGCAGGCCGAACGAGTCCCAGCCGACCGGGAAAAGCGTATCCGCACCGGACATCCGGGCGAATCGGGCCATCGCGTCGCTGATCGCGTAGACCTCCGCGTGACCCATGTGCAGGTCGCCCGACGGGTAGGGAAACATGCTGACGATATACCGGCGCTCGGCGGGCGCGCCGTCGCCGAGTAACCGTGAGACCTCGAAGGATCCGAGTAGATCCCACGACCGGAGCCACCGGTCTACGGTGGTTGTCGGGTCGAAGGTCTCGTCGCTCGAATCGTCAACGGAAGAGGTCATCGTCAGGCTTCACTCGCTGTGGTCGAAATCGAATAGGGGTAAATGGGTGCGGTGACACACCCGCAAACCGCCGTCGACCCCAGAATGCCAGGGTCGACGGCCGATTGCGATCGTATATTGGCCACCGCGGCCCACCCGCTCTAGCCCGACCACACGGGAAAGCTGGTGCAGAACAACACATCTGATTCCGAATGCGACACCAGATGCGTATCGTGCCCGGTTCGGTTCAGCAGTTACTGGGCGCCGGTCTGCCGTCGAACCGGTCGGCCAGGTAGGCAATGCCCTTGGGCGCGTTGAGCATCGCGGTGCCGTGATCGGCGCCGGGCAGCATCTCGAACAGCACCGGGGTCCCGGCGCGGCAGTACCGCTGCGCCACCTCCCTCGCCAATTGCGGACTCACCACATCCGCGGAGCCGTGCCACTGGTATAGCGGCACCCGCGGCACACCGTTGAAGGTTTCCAGGCTGTTCTCGTGCAGTATCCGGATCTGGGCGGTGTTGACGTCGTCGGGAGTGCCGCTGAAGTAATCACTGAACCGCTTGTTCGCCGCCGACGCGACGATTTCCTCGGTGCAGGCGTTGGCGATCCGGCCGCGCAGCTGTTCACCGGCCGGATTCAACCAACCGTCCAGCGCCATTTCCTTCGGATACTCCCGTTCCAGCCCGACCGCCCCGGCGAAACCCAGACCGAACAGCACGTTCGGCTGCCCGCTCAGCTCCAGCGCGAGCTTGCCGATATTCACCGGAACCCCGCCCTCGGCGACACCGACGATGGGCAGTTCCGGCGCGTACTCCGGGGCGAGCGCGGCGGCGAAACCGGTCGCCATGCCGCCGCCGGAATAGCCGGCCAACCCGACCGGGCTGTCCGTCAATCCCGCGGGTGCGAACCGCTTCGACGCGCGCACGCCGTCGAGCACGATCCGGCCGCTCATCTTGGCGGCGCCGTAGGCGCTGTCCGGCCCGAGGTGGTCGGCGACGGACACCGCCCAACCACGCGCCAGCAGCAGGTTCAGCGCAGGCGCCTCCTTCACCTCGCCGGTGAACAGTCCGTGCGACGGCGCACACTGCAGGCCGAGCGAATTGATGAACGGCTGATACGCCACCAGCGGCCGGTTGCCGCCCCCGCCGAGCGGCAACAGCAGCGTGGTGACGGCGCCGATCGGCTCGCCCGCGGAATTCGTCGACCGGTACAGCAGTTGCCATGCGGTAGCGCCGAGGAATCCGGGAGCCGGAATCTGCCTGCTGCGCACCACATCTCCGGCCCGGTAATTTCCGATATCGGCCGGGGCCGCATAGAACGGATCCGGATCCGCGGCCGGGTATATCGTCGCGGCCTGGGCCGGACTCGCCGACGACAGGCCGATCGAGAGGGCGGCAAGTACACTGCTGACTTGCCAGTAGAGCCGCCTCAATCGTTGTCCTGCAAGGTATTTCATTATCGTTGCTCCGTTGCCGGTCGGGGGCTGCATCGATCTACTTGCGGTACTGCAACTTTCGGTGGAATCACGCCGCGGTACGGAGCTCGTCGTCGAGCCCGTGCGCGGCGAGGATCCTGGCTCGCTTGCGCGGCTGGATATTCGCCTTGGTCACATCGCCGCCGAGGTGTGCCATCAGGCGCCGATCCATGACGTACCGCCACACCGGCGGGACCATGGCGAAGAGGATCATGGTCGCGTAACCCGCCGGAAGTTGCGGGGACTCTTGGGAACTGCGCAGCGTCTGATAGCGACGGCCCGGATTGGCGTGATGATCGCTGTGCCGCTGCAGATGGAACAGGAAGATATTGGTGACCAGCCGGTCGCTGTTCCAGCTGTCCCGCGGCGAGCACCTCGCCCACTTGCCGTTGCGTTTGCGCCGACGCAACAGCCCGTAGTGCTCGACGTAATTCACCGTCTCCAGCAGACCGGCGCCGAGCACGGCCTGCAGCAACAGATACGGCAAGATACGCCAACCGAATACCGCGATCAGCCCGCCGAACAACACCAGTGTCATCGACCACGCCTGCAGGATGTGGTTCTGGATGCTCCACCAACCGAGGTCCTTCCGGCGCAGGCGCGTCCGCTCCAGCTCGATCGCGGAACGGAAGCCGCCGATCACGCTGCGCGGCAAGAACTCCCACAGCGATTCACCCAACCGTGCACTCGCCGGATCGTCCGGCGTCGCCACTCGCACATGATGACCGCGATTGTGCTCGACGAAGAAATGACCGTAACCCGACTGCGCCAGCGCGATTTTCGCCAGCCATCGCTCCAAATGCTCTACCCGATGCCCCAATTCGTGCGCGGCGTTGATCCCGATACCGCTCACGAAACCCAGCGTCGCCGCCAGCCCCAGCTTGTCGATCAACCGCAGATCGTCACCGGCCCACATGGCGCAGGCGATGAGCAGCCCGATCACCTGGACCGGCAAGAACATATAGGTGCACCACCGGTAATACCGGTCGTTGGACAGCAACTCGTAATCCTCGTCGCGCGGATTGTTACCGTCCTCACCCACCACCCAGTCCAGCACCGGAATGATGACGAAAATGATGATCGGGCCGATCCACCAGAACACCGTAAGGCCCGTCCGCAACACCAACTGCGACGGCAGCAGCGCGCTCATCGGCGCGATGAGACCCAAAACCCACAGGTAACGCTTGGGATCGCGTACCTTCTTACGTACTCCGAACGTCCACATGTGTTATCCGGCCGCCACACTTCCGGGATTCAGATTCAGCGCGGATATCAGCTGACCGAATATGACACCGAGCGGACCTGGTAATAACGGTTTCGGCGCGGGCGGCGGATTGTCGTCCTGCTGGGCCACCTGCTGCACGATGACGCGGGCATGCCGATGCCGCAGCGTTCCCATCGGATCGTCGGCCGGCGGCGGTGGTTCCGGCGCCACGGTATCGGGCAATGCCTGCGTGACACCCGGCTGGTCAGCGGTCCGCGGCAACGCCGACGACAGACTGCTGGCATGTGGTCGATCGATTCCGGAAACCGGCGGCGCCGCAACCCTATTGGTCTGGATGGCCCGATCGCCGATACCGATGGCGGCAGCGAGCAGGGCGGCCGTGGACACCACGACCATGCCCACCGGCGCGGCCGGCCGGCGAATTGTGTTGTGTTTACCCATGAGCTGCGTTCCTTCGAGACTGTCGATGATTCGCCGCATAGGCCGAATTTTCGAAAGCGAAGGTAACGGTTCGATATACCCGATGACCAGCAGAATAAGGGCAACTTCAAGCTTGTTAAGCGGCTTTCGCGCGGCATTACGCTACCGTAGGTTCGGGTTAATTCAGTTGAGGCTACAATATGACCCAGGTCACAGTGCCTCGATTACTTTCAGATTGACGTAACTGTGATCAAACGGATATCATCGGCGCACAAACAGAGCGGCATCTCGAAAAGCTTTATTGAAAAGGCTCGCGAGAGCCGATTCGCGGATGAACGCAACATAAACCCAGTGAATCCCAGTATTTTGCACGGTCCGCGCCGCTCGACGCTTGCCACGACCCATCCTACCGAGTATTCACTGAATTTTCAGTGCGCCGACTGAATATTCAGTGACGGTAGTTCAGGCGCGGCCACCCGAGCCGTCGGCTCGCATCAAAGGTTACCGATGTCTGAATATTCTATGTCGACCACCAATGCCATAACACTACGCCAATTCGACTATTTCGTTAACACCGTGCAGCTCGGTTCCCTTTCCGCCGCTGCCAGGAAATTCGGGGTTACTCCGTCAGCGATGTCGCAGCAACTCGACGCCCTGGAAGGGTTATTGGGCAGAAAGCTGTTCGATCCGCAGTCGCGGCGCTCGACGCTGACCAAATTCGGCACCGAGTTCTTCGCGCAGGCCACCGATGTCGTCGCCACCGTCGACCGCGCCCTGACCATAGGGCAAACGTTCAGCGATGGCGTGATGACCATCGGGACGACGCCGACCATCGCCAACAAGTTGCTGCCGCCGCTGATCTACCGCATGCGCGCCGACCGCAGCACCGAGAATATCGAGGTCCGCTCGTACACCAATATCCGCGAGCTCTACTCGTCGCTGGACAACGGCGCCCTCGATATCGCCGTCGGACCACTCGGGCGCTCCGCCGCGCGGTTCGTCTACTCGTTCGGCGAGGAGGAACTGGTCGTCGCCTGCCACCACAGTCAGGAAAGCAAATTCGACGGTTCGTGGGATCGGCTGGCCGAGGCGCCCTGGATCCGCTGCGGTTCGGATTCCGATCTCACCGGCATCATCGCCCGGGAATCCGAGCGGGCCGGAGTGAATATTCGCTATGCGGTGACGGCGCCGGATGTCACCGCCGCGCTGAGCATGGTCGAACACGGCGTCGGCGTCGCGCTGGTACCGAAGATGTCGCTGCACGGATCGTCCCGGCTGCTGTCGACGGTGCGCCTGCCGCGGACGATCAAACGAGAATTGATCGTGCACGCCCGTGATATGTCGCTGCACGTCGAGAAATTCCTGGAAATCATTACCAATTCGGATGTGGTCCGGAAATTCGGCGCGGCCGGGCTGCTGGAAATCCGGCGCTCGGTCGCATTCCGGGTACCGCGTCGAAACCCGGTTCCGGCCCGGCCAGTATTACAGGATGCGGAATGAACACCGAAAAAGTCGCGGCAGGTGTCGGCCTGAGTATCGGGACGGTGAATTCGGTGGCGGCCGCGGTCCGCGGCGGGCGCCCATCGGTGTTCACCCGCCGCAGCGGCGTCACAATCGATCGCGCCGGTACGGTACACCCCGGTGGCGGCCGATCCGGTACGGCGGTAACGGATTTCGCCGATCTGTCGGGTGATCCCGAACCGGTGGTCGTCGGCGGGCGGATCTGGTCGGCCGCGAATCTCGTTGCGGCCGTGGTGCAAAACCTATCCGAATGCGTGCCGGGCAGACAAACCGTCCTGACCTATCCCGGCTGCTACTCGGACAAGCAGGTGGAGCTGCTGCGGCAGGCACTCGACCTGGCCGACGCGGGTGCGGTGCGACTGCTGCCGGAACCGATGGCCGCGGTCGCCTGGCTCGAACACGAAAATGGTTCCCTGACAAAGGGTTTCGTGCTGGTCTATGACCTCGGCGCGAACAGTCTCGATATCACCGTGGTGCGGATCGGTGCGGGCCCGGACGACCATGCGATCGTCGGTGAAACGTTGCGCTCCTACGGTTTCGGCGGCAGGCCGCTCGGTTCGGCCATCGCGCGACGCACCTTCGCCGACGCCTCCGATACCCGGCTGCCGTCGACGCTCGTCGACTTCGGCGAGCTGCGGGCCCGCCACATCCGCGACAGCATCGACCTGGTTCGCGATCAGGTGCGCGCCGCCGGTCTGTCCATGGCCGATATCGATCGAATCCTGTTGGCGGGTGGTGCGGTTCGGCCGCCGGAGGTCGCGGCGGTGATGGCCGAACTCGGCCGGCCCGTGGTGCAGGCGGCCGATCCCGGCCAATGCGTCGCGACGGGGGCCGCCTGGTACGCCACCCGCATCGGCCGATCCGACACCTCCGCGCCGCGGCAACGACCGTGGCCCGCCCTGGTATCCGGCGCCGCATCGCTGTCGGTGGCGGCACTGATGCTGGCCGCGCTGCCTGCCCCGCCCGGCGACTATCCATGGTCACCGGCCCCGACCATCGATCGTCTTCCCGACCTGCCCAGCGCATTCGTCGAACATCCCAAGCACCTCGCATCGACCCCGAATATGCCGCTCCCGCAGGCTTTTACACCCCCGGAGACAGCTGATTCGGCGCCCGTCGCGACACCGCGATCGCCCGACCCCACACAGTCCGACGATCCGCCGTCCGACGACAGCCCGAAACCGTCGCGGCATTCGGTCGCGGTGCCATACCAGCCCGTGAACCCGGGACAGTTCGTCCCCGGCTATTCGTGGCCGGATGCCACTGCGGGCCAAGACAACTCGCAGCCGACCGGTACCGCGGTCCCGCCCACCGGCACACCGGAACCATCGGCCAGCGAAACTCCAACGGCCACAAACCAATCCGGCCAGCCACAGCCATTCACCCTCCCCGCGACGCCGGGCGACGCGGTCGCTTCCGGCTCCCCCGCGCCCGCCCCGTCGAACGGCCCCGCGGCCACCGGAACATCCGGCGGCCCCGCCAGCTCATCGGGTGGCGACACCCCAAGCGGCACTTCGAGTGGCAGGACAACACCCGGTGGCGCAACCGCGGATCCCGGACCGGCGAGCGGCCCGGCGCATCCGGCGGCACCGAACCATCCGGAGAGCCCGTCGCACCCCGGCAGTCCATCCCACCCTTCGATCCGCTGAGATCGAAGACGCCCTACCGGAGGGCTCGCTCGCGGGGCACCAGGAGTGATAGCAGAGCCAACACCAGCCCACCGCCGAGCACATAGAGTCCCCATGTTCCGGAGAGCAGATGGCGATAGTCGCTGCGGAGTTGGTGGTCGAACCGCTCATCCAACCGCCAGGCGAGCACACCCAGCGCCGCCAGTCCGACGAGCACGCCGAGCCAGCCCGCGATGCGTGAGCCGAACAGCGCCGCGATGAGCACGACGGCGGCGACGCCGAGCAGCACGATGATCAGCGAGGTCTGGAAGGATGCCGACTGGCCGCCGATCTGGTCGAGCGAGCCGCCGGAGGCGAACCCGTCGCGCAGGTCGGTCAGCCGGACATGGCGCGACTCGACGGTGCCGATGAGCGGACCGAAGGCCCCGACCGCGATGGCGATCGCGCAGGCGAACAGCACCAGGTGTACGAAAGTACGCATACCTCCACGGTATTGGGAGATCACCCGATCACGCCGTAACGTCAAGGCCAGTGGACACGTGTCCCGCATACGGTTCGGCCGGGGCGACATCCACCACCCCGGCCGAATTCCTTGCGCCGCAACCTAATAGGCGCTGCCGACGAAGTCGCCCGTAGACCCGCGCACGGCCGGAGCGAATGCGGAGGTACGCCTAACTCGAGATGGTCGAATTCATCCAGTTGATCACCGCGACCTGGTAGTCGTGGGTGTCCAGCGCCAGGTTGATCGCGTGCCCGCTACCCGGCACCACGAAGGTTTGCAGCCGCGCCTTCGGGCTGAAGTACGGCGCCTCCTCGGCCAGCAGCGACTGTGGCGACGCACAGACCACATAGCCCGCACCGCAGGCCAGCCGGTCGCGGCCACCGTTGACGATCATGACCGGCACGTCCATCAGGCTCGACTCGCCGGGCAGCGTCGTCAGCAGACCGTCCGGATACTCGCTGATCGAGAACATCTCCTTATTCGCCTCGTCGATCTTCAGCACCTCGGGATCGACATCGGCGGGGTCGAAGAAATCGTGTAAGCGGGTGCCGGGCCTGCTGACCAGATAATTCGGATCGACACCGCTGTTGGCGAATTTCGGATCCTGTACCGCCGGATAGTAGCCGGCGATCACGCTGAACGTCCCTGGCAGGTCCAGCGCATGGGAATACCCGGTGAGCAGCACGCCGTCGACATCATGATTGGCGATCTGCTCCATGATCGAGGTGGACGAGGTCAGCGAATGGCCGACCGTGACGACCTTCTCGAACGGCTGGGCGCCGGCGAGCCCGCGACGCAGGGACTGCACCATATCGTGCAGTGCCGTCGCGGTGGTGTTCGCGGACAGCGACAGCGCGGGCGGATGCGTGCTGTCGCCATTGCCGAGCCGGTCCACGATGAGCGTCGCGAAACCCGCGGCATTCATCGCCCGGCGGAAACTGTATTTCTCTGGCTGATAGGGGAAGTCCCAATATGTTCCGTTGTAATTGGACCCCGACATCAGCACCATGACGGCCTTTGCCGATCGCGAAGGCACACACAGCGTTCCGACCAGCGTGCCCTGCGGCTGCTGGAAGGAAACCGGTTGGCAGCCATCCGATGACGCTTGATCGGCTTGGGCAATACCGGGCACGAAGCACAGTAGTGTTGTCACTGCGGATGCGGCCATGGCCCGTAATGAGGTTCGCACGCGACGCGCTCCCTTTGGTGAATACGCGAAACCATTTATGTGCAGCTATCAGTGAGGGAGGCTATAACCCGCGCCGGTCGGTTCGCAAGGTTACTCGCCGAAAATCGGCAAGTGACCTTGTGGTCCTTCAATTCTGTTGCGGCAGCGGGCGTAAGGACACCGGCCGGCCGAACCCTACTGTGCGCCAGCCGAACTCGAATCGGGCCCGATCACATTTCAGATTTGCTGGCCCTCAGTCCTTCTCGATCGGAATGAGCTTCGCGAAGTCGACCTCGGGTGCGTCGGGAGCCACCGCGCCCGCCACCACCTCGAACTCCCGCGCGTCCAATGCGGTGCAGCCCAGCTTGGCCAGGCTCTCGAATCGGTACTCGCTCTTGGCTTCTCGCATCGCGTTGTGCAGATCTTCCTCGGTGTCGTACATCGTGATCGAGAAGACCGTGTTGTCCTGGCGATCGACGAAGAAGAAAACCTGGCGAACGCCCTTGTCGCTCATGGCGTGCGGGATGGTCTCGTGCTGGAGGACAGGCAGCATTTTAGCCATGGATTCGGTATCTATGGGGCAGGATGCCTTCATCATGCGGGCGTAAAGCTTCTTCGTCACCGAGCTTCCTCCACGACAGGAGCGCCTTCAACCGACGAATCACAATACCGCACACAAACTCCCGCGCTTATCGCATAGTTGGTAGGCACACGAAGTGCACCCGGGCCGAGGACGATGGCGTGTCGGCAGAACGGACACACCCGGACAACCTGGGCAGGTGAGAAGTACGGGAGGGTTCGTTCTACGATGCACGACATGGGCGCGCGAGCTGTGCATTTCGTAGGCAGTTTTCCGGCCGAGAGCACAGACGACGCGATGCGAGCCATGCTGAACGGCGCGGCTACCCGGCTGCGCACGCTGGCCACCGGCGAGACGAATCGCTATGAGTGGTATATCCAGCCGATCGTCGAGGATCTGGCCCGGCAGGGTCTGCTCGAGGTGAAGCGGCAGGGCAGCTGGCGCACCAGCTCGGACCGGACCCTGTACCAGGTACCCCGCGGCGTCGAATTGACCGGCGAAATGATGAATCTCGGCATTCCCGCCGAGGCCGAGGAGGCGCTACCGGTCTTCCATCGGCTGCGCGAGGCCTACGAACTTCCCGACCTTTCGCTGCAGATCGGCATGCCGAGCGATTTCACGCTGTCCTTCATTTCCATGGGGGTGAACGGCGTTCGGAAACACAAGAAGGCGTTCACCGATGCCCTGGTCCGCGACATCGCCGCCGTGCAGAAATTGGTCGAAAACGATGTCCTCATCCAGATAGAGGCCACCGCGGAATTGGTACTGCTTGCCAAAACTCAGCCTTTTCACCGGTTCGTGGAGGCGAAATTGCGCCTGGGCGAGGGAATCGCCGCGATGGCCGCCGCCGCGCCCGCGGGCACCCGCTTCGGCGTGCACCTGTGCCTCGGCAGCATGCGCAACAAGGCACGCACCACCATGCGCGACGCCCGCCCGCTGGTGGCGCTGGCGAATTCCGTTGCGCGACACTGGCCTGCGGGCCGGCCGCTGGAATACATTCACGGCCCGCTCGCGGCGGGCGACAAGCCGCCGTCGACGAATCCGAAATGGTACGCACCGCTGGCCGACCTGGCCATCGGCGAAAACACCGGTTTCTACGCGGGATTCGTGCACGAAACGCCCGCCGAGGCCGAGCAGGTGCGGACCCTGCGCATGATCGAGGCGGCCCTAGGACGATCGGTGGACGGTGTCGCGAGCGCCTGCGGGCTCGGCCGACGGCCCCGCGACATAGCCGACCGGATGGTAGTGCGCGCCGCCGCGCTGGCCGCGGCAGATTGATTCAGCATCGCGTAGCGATTCGATGGGGGGTGGTGGTCGGGTGACGGGTGGGCTTCAGGGCTTACGGCAGACGCCTGCCAGAATCGCCAGCCGGGTCACCGGCAGGTCGTCGTCGAGCCACTCCTGCACGGATACCAGCCCGGGGTCGACGATTTCGAAACCCTCGCAGAACGCGGCGACCTGCGCCCTGGAACGGAACCTCGCCTGCGACGAACTGCCGTCGAGATCCGTGGCGGACTGGTCGATGAATTCCTTGGCGCTTTCGTCCCAGCCGTGCGTGAAGGCGAGGTAACTGCCGGGCGCCATCGCGTCGCGCAACTCCGAGAAAATCTCGGCGGGCCCTTCGTCATCCATGACAAAATGCAGGACACCGACGATCAGAATGGCGACCGGTTTGTCCCAGTCGATTCCGGCTTCGACGCGGCACCGCTCGATGATGTCCTCGGGATGGCGAATGTCGGCGAGTATCGGCGTGACGCCCGCCGCACCGCTCAGCATCGCGTTGGTGTGCACGTATACGACCGAGTCGTAATCTACCGAGGCCACCAGCGCCGACGGCTGAATCTTCTGCGCGACCTCGTGCACATTCGGTGAAATCGGAATGCCGGCACCGATATCGATGAACTGCCGGATCCCGTCCTCGGCGGCCATTTGCACGGCCTTGAGCAGGAACTGACGGCTGAACCAGGCCATTGTCTTGGTATCGGGCGCAATTGCGAGCATGCGATTAGCGACAACCTGGTCGACCTCGTAGTTGTCCTTGCCACCGAGCAAATAGTTGTACAGCCGAGCCGCGTTCGGCTTGGTTGGATCGACGCCCGCCGGTACCCGCTTGCCGTCCGACACCGTACCTCCCTCGATATCCTCGCCCATCGTAACAAGCCGCGACCGCCAACTGCGTGAAACCTGCGGCGGAAGGGCATCGTTACCGTGGGCATTCCGCCGCTCGACGAGCGTTGTCCCTCAACCGATTCGGTCGATCACCGACCGCATCAGCATGCCAGACCGCGACCCGCCGAATCGACAACACCGCCCCGCGAATCCGCGTCCGAATCAACCGATTCGGCGATTGTTCGACTTCCGGCATTACAACAAGTTTCAACGATTCGGCGGATCCGCCAGCGGAACAGCAATTCGGGCCTCGAACCGTCGCACGTAACTTCTCGGCGGGTTGCCGACCGCGGCGCGCGGATCATCGCGTCGGCCGCCCGAACCACCCAGGAACGGAACCACCGGTCGGCTCGGCGCAGAACCCCTGATCACACCGCGACGCGCGCCGCAATGGTGCCCCCAGTCGGACTCGAACCGACACTTGGCGGATTTTAAGTCCGCTGCCTCTGCCAATTGGGCTATGGGGGCGCGTCGGCCAGCGTACCGAATCGTACGGATGTACCGGAATGGGTTCGGGGGTTCGATGTGTCGCGGCCGGGCCCCAGAACGGCTGCCCCAGTAAGTAAGGGCAGCTCAGCGAGTTAACGCCGGACGGTCCAGCCCGATGAGCCAACTGGAAAATGGTCGGGTTGTGGAGGATGGCGTGGGTCGGCTGAAAAGCATTGCGGTGGGTGTTGTCACGGCCGTCGCGCTATCGCTGGGGTGTGCGGTGACCGCCCATGCCGCGGAGTTGAAGCACTGTGCGGTGAGCGCTGGGCGGGCGCCGGAGACGGCGACGCCGGAGGAGGTGGGGCTGGATCCGGACGCGCTGCGCGAGGCGGTGCGTTTCGCGGCCGATCCGACCCGGATGACATTGCAGATATTCCGGAACAACTGCCTGATCGCGGTGGGTCCGAACAACGCGAAAGCCGCTGGGGTGCCGTGGAATCTGTGGAGCAGCACCAAGAGCGTGGTGTCGCTGCTCGCTGGCATCGCCATCGATGACGGCCGCCTGCGACTCGACGCGCCGATCGGCACCTATCTGCCGCCCGGCCTCGGCGATGCCGGGCATCGCGCCATCACCGTGCGCAACCTGCTGCAGGAATCGTCCGGTATGCAGGTCGCGGTGGCCTCGGAGGGCATAACCGGGCTGGCGCAATTGGATCCGAATGTGGTCGCGCAGGCCCTCGGCATGCCGATCGACGAACCGCAGGGCGCCGAATGGCGCTACAGCCAGCGCGGCGTCGATCTGCTCGCCTATGTGATCCAGCAGGCCGTCGGCGAGGATCTTCAGGTCTACGCGCAGCGAAAGCTGTTCGACCCGTTGGGGATCAAACGGTCCGACTACTTCTGGGGCCGGGACCGCAGCGGCAACACCTACGGCTACGCCCACCTCGTTCTTCCGCCGGATGATTTCGCGAAACTCGGTCTGCTGCTGGCCAATCGGGGCACCTGGGGTGATCGTCAGGTGATTTCGCGGGATTATCTCGCGCTGGCGGGCAAACCGTCGCCGGTGCACGGCTGCTACGGCTTCCTGCTGGTGGTGAACGGCCCCGAATGCGGCAATATGTTCCCCGGCCTGCCGCCGGACGCGCTGCAGATGTCGGGCATGATGCGCCAGGACAATTTCGCGGTCCCCAGCCTGGGCCTGCTGGTGAGCTGGACCGGCGTGACCTTCCCCGGCAGCGCCGTCAGCTTCCCGCACGACGTGTTGCGCGCCGTCGCGGGCGCCTTCCGCACGCCCCGCCTGCCGGATCCGGGACCCTATGTGCAGCAACCGGATACGCAGCTGTCCGATCCGATGATCTCCAACCCGGATGCGACGCTGGCCGCGCTCGGCGTCGGCCCGATGGCCTATCCGGGCTGTAATCCGCTGTCCTGCTTGGGCAAACCGATGTCGGCGCCGTTCGCCAACTGGCCGCCCGGCTGCTTCATCCTCGGCTGCGTCGGTCCGGACCCCGCGACACCCGGAATACATTGAGGCAGGCTCAGACGACCTCGAAGTTCGCCATCATCGCCATATCCTCGTGCTCGAGATTGTGGCAGTGATAGAGGAATCTGCCGCGATAGTCGGTGAAACGGACCAGCACACTGGCGATTTCGGCGGGACGCAGGTTGATGGTGTCTTTCCAGCCCGCGTCGTACGGCCCCGGCGCGGCGCCATTGCGGGACAGCACCTGGAACTGGTTGAGGTGCAGGTGGATCGGATGATGGAAGTCGGTGCTGAAACGCCAGATCTCGGTATCGCCCAGCCGCGGCCGGGCGGTGATGCGATCCGGCTCGAAGGGCGCACCGTTCACATTCCAGCCCATCCCACCGTTGTCGCGGAAGCTGAATGTCCGTGTGGTTACCGCGTCGTCCGTGCGCGGCGGCTCGATGACCGACAGCCGATCCGGCACTCGGCTGTCGTCGCGTCCGGCGCGCACGACGCGGAAGGCCATGACTCGTCCGGCCGGCCCGCTGTCCAACCGGTTGACCAGTACCACCTGCTCCCCTACCGAATAACGGGAGAAGTCGATCACCAAGTCGAAACGTTCCGCGGGCGCGATGTCGATCTCGTCGTGCCGCACCGGCGCCGCGAGCAGCCCGCCGTCGGAGCCGATCTGGCTGAACCCGCCCGAATCGGGTTCCAGCGCAAGCCGATACCGGCGCGCATTGGAGGCGTTCAGCACGCGGAACCGATAACGCACCGCGGCGACCTCCAGCATCGGCCACGGCGCGCCGTTGACCAGGATAACGTCGCCGAGCACGCCCTGCCGGTACTCCTTGCGCACTCCCGGCATGCCGGGATCGACCGCGGGATAGAGTAATTCGCCGTCGGAGCCGAAGGCTCGGTCGGTGAGCAGCAGCGGGATGTCCCGATCGCCCGCTGGCAGCGGCAGCGCGGCCTCCTCGTCATCGCGGATCAGATGGAATCCGGCCAACCCGCGCCAGACACCGGGGCCGGTGAAATCCATCCGATGGTCGTGGTACCAGTGCGTCGCCGCTCGCTGCCGCATCGGATACACATACTCGCGCATCCCGTCGGCGATGACGGCGCGGCTGTCCGAATGCCCCATCGAATGCCCATGCATACCGGTAATGCCTTGCGGCATAATCAGATCCGTCGGATACCCATCGCTGTCCGCCGGCGTGTGCCCGCCGTGCAGATGGACGACGGTCGGCACGGGCAGTTCGTTGCGATACCGCACAACGGTTCGGCGGCCGCTGCGGGACACGATGGTCGGGCCCGGGAAGATCCCGTCGTAGCCCCAGATTTCGGTGGATACCCCGGGCACGATCTCCCGCATGGCCACCCGCTGGGTGATCTCGTAATAGTCGGTGGTCTCGTCGGCGCGCGGCACCAGCACCGGCGGAATCGGCAGCGGCACCCGAAAGGGTTGCGGCAGTGGCATTTCGCTGCGGAGCAGGCGGCCGGTTTCGCCGGCGGAGATCAGCCACGGCACGCTCGCCCCCATGGTCGCGCCGAGCACCGCCGCACCGCCCGCGAGGAGGAACCCACGCCGCCTCATGCCGCACTCCGTCGCCAGGCCCAGGTGAGCAGAACCATCAGCGCCGCGATGATGGCGACGCCGAGCGGCACGTGCACGCCGATACCGCGAAAGTAGCCGAGCAGGATCTGCGCGGTCTCGGCGAGCACGAGTCCGACGCTGACGGCGAGCGGCCAGACCGGCCCGCGTCCTGGACGCCAAACCAGCAGCGCCACAACGACTTGCAGATATCCGATGCCCCCGACGACGGTCGCGTTGGTGGCGTGCGCGGCCACCATGTCGTAGTCGCCGGACAGGAACCGCCCGGCCAGCACGGCCTGTCCGAAGGCGCCCAGTGCGTGCAGCGTGATCACCCACCGCAAGGCCAATGTGTAGCCTGTCTTCATATAGCCGAATGTAGCGCACGTGTAGACTGTCTGCACATGAGGGCCGACGAACTCCGCGGACATCTGGACGGTCTCGTTCTCGCCGTCCTGGAGCGCGCGCCGCTGCACGGTTACGGCGTCAGCCAAGCTCTCGCCCTGCGTAGCGGCGGCGCCATCGACGTGCCGAGCGGCACCATCTATCCGGCGCTGCACCGGCTCGAGCGCGCCGGTGCGATCAGCAGCGATTGGGCGAGCGCCGACGGACGCAAACGCCGCGTCTACACCATCACCGCGCGGGGCCGGCGCGACCTGGCCGAACAACGCGCCGCCTGGGCCGAGTTCTCCAGCACCATCAGCACGGTGTTCGCGGCGCGATGACGATCGAGGACTATCTCGCCGAGTTGGACCGCGGACTGCGCGGTCCGGCGCGCGCCAAACGCAGGCTGCTCGCCGAGGCCGCCGCCGGGCTCGAGGACGCGGTCACCGCGTATCGCGAAGCGGGCGTTACGGATTCGCGCGCGACAGCGCTCGCCGTCGCGGATTTCGGCCCGCTCGACCAGATCCGCTCGGCTTTCCAACAGGATATCGATATCGTCACGGCGCGGCGCCGCGCGCTGGCCAATATGATGGCGATCCCCGCGACGGTCGGCGCATGGAAGGCCGCCTGGGAGCTGAATCCCTATCACCCGCAACAGGTTCCGCTACCGGCGATCCTGATCGTCCTGACCCTCTGCCTGGCCGCAATCGTCACTTTCACCACCGCCATGACCACTTACCTGGCGACGGGGCGGCTCGGTCACCGCCGGGCCTGGACCGGCACGGTGCACGCCCTGAACCTCTGCACCCGCGGCGAAGCCGCCGCCCTCGCCGTCGGCATTGCCACGCTGACGCTCATCGCACCACGAATGTTCCTGTGGCCATTCATGTTTCCCATCGCGATCGGCACGATGGCGCCGCTGCTCCTCGCACAGTTCCGGCTGGCGCGCGCCTGATCGGCCGCGCCTCAATGGGCGGATCCGGTGCGCACCGCGTCGAACGCCTCGATGACGGTATCGGCGGCGGGCAGGCCGTAGTCGTCGGCGACATCGCGGACGTCGGCCGAGAGCGAGACATCGGTGGTCACCGCCAGCAGCGCCAGTTGCAGCGTCTCGCCGAGCTGGATCATGCGGGCGCAGATGGCGGCGGTATCCATCTCCGGTGTCATATCGTTCCAGGCGACCTGGACGACACCGGCGATGCGGTGGGTGCGCAGCGTCTCCTCGCCGAGCGCCTTCATGAATTCGACCGCGGCGACCAGACAGCGGTGGTTGGCGGTCTTCAGTTCCTGCCACGGCCGCACCTTTTCGATGAGTACGGCGGCGACGGTCGCGGCGGTGAACAGCCCGTCGCAGGCGCGGGCGGGCGCGGCCTCCGGCGGACCGCTCGGCGGGTGGGTCAGCCCGGCCACGACGCTATCGATCCAACCGAGCACCAGATCGGTGCCCGTCGTATCGACGGGAGCGGCCGGCGCACTGATGCGGGGAGTGCGCCGACCGATCAAGCGTCGTAACCAGCGACGCATGGCTTGCCCTTCCGGAAGCTAATCCGCGGTGGATGTCCCGAGCAGCGAATGCCGCCGACCGTAGGCAAAGTACACCAGCAGCCCCAGCGCCATCCACACCAGGAAACGCAGCCACGTCTCCACCGAGAGGTTCAGCATCAGCCACAGGCAGGCCAGCACGGCGAGCACCGGGATGAGCGGAACCAGCGGCACGCGGAATCCGCGCGGCAGGTCCGGCCGGGTGCGCCGCAGGATGACAACGCCCACCGAAACCAGCACGAAGGCGAACAGGGTTCCGATATTCACCATCTCTTCCAGCGTGCCGAAATCGATGAAGCCCGCGAGCACCGCGCAGACGACGCCGACCAGCGCGGTGATCCGGACCGGTGTGCCGTTCTGGCTGGTACGCGCCAGTTTTCGGGGCAGCAGGCCGTCGCGCGACATGGCGAAGAGCACCCTGGTCTGACCGAGGTACATCACCATGACCACGGTGGTGAGCCCGGCCAGCGCGCCGATGGAGATGAGGTTCTTGGCCCAGTTCGCGCCGTGCAGTGCGAAGGCGGTGGCCAGCGTCGCGTTTTCACCGGACAGCGCGGTGTAGGGCACCATGCCGGTGAGCACCAGCGAAACCGACACATACAGCACGGTGACGATGACCAGCGAGCCGAGGATGCCGCGCGGCACCGCCCGCTGCGGGTCCTTGGTTTCCTCGGCCGCGGTGGCCACCACGTCGAATCCGATGAACGCGAAGAAGACCAGCGAGGCCGCGGCCAGCAGGCCGTACCAGCCGAAGCTGCTGTGCCCGCCGCCGGTGAAGAAGGAGAACAGCGACTGACTCATGCCCTCGCTGGTGCCGGACGGTTGCGACGGCGGGATGTAGGGCGAGAGGTTCGACTTGTCGAAGTAGCTGAGGCCGACCACCAGCACCAGCGCGATCACCGCGAGTTTGATCGCCACCGCGATAGCGGACACCCGCGACGACAGTTTGGTTCCGGTGGCGAGCAGCACGCCGAGCACGGCGATCAACAGCACCGCGCCCCAGTCGAAACTGATCGAACCGATGTGCACGATCGGCGAATGCGAGCCCATCACCTGGCCCAGATACTGCGACCACCCCTTGGCGACCACCGACACCGCGAGCGCGAATTCCAGCACCAGGTCCCAGCCGATGATCCAGGCCACCAGCTCACCGAAGGTGGCGTAGGAGAAGGTGTACGCGCTGCCCGCGACCGGAACCGTCGAGGCGAACTCGGCATAGCAGAGCGCGGTCAACCCGCAGGCCACGGCGGCGAAGACGAAGGCGAGCGAGACCGAGGGTCCGGCGACATTGCCCGCGGTGCGCGCGGTGAGGGTGAAGATGCCCGCGCCGATCACGACGGCGACGCCGAAGACGGTCAGGTCCCACGCGGTCAGATCCTTGCGGAGCTTCGAATCCGGTTCATCGGTGTCGCGGATCGATTGCTCGATCGACTTGGTGCGGAACAGTCCGCCCCAACCGGTCGAGCCTCGGCTGGTTGAGCCGCGAATGGCCACAAGGATCTCCTTAACTTTCTGCCGGGTGCTAGTGCACGCCCGCCATTTGCCTGCTGATCCGCGGCGCGATGACAAGCACGACCAAACCGGCCAATATTGCCACGACACCGGTGATGCCGAAGTAGGCGAGCTCGTGTTTCGGTGAGTAGTACTGGGCCATCACACCCGAGGTGGAGGTGCCGATGCCGACCGAGAAGAAGTACAGCGCCATCATCTGCGCGCGGAATGCCTCCGGCGCCAGCTGCGTGGTTACCGCCAAGCCGGTCGGCGAGAGCATCAGCTCCGCGACCGCGAACGCGGCCATGATGAACACCACCGCGATGGCCGGGCTAGATTTGCCCTCGCCGCCGGCCATCGGGACGAAAAGCCAGAAGGCCAAACCCATTCCGATCACGCCGAGCGCGAATTTGCGCGGCGTGCTGGGCGCCCGATTGCCGAGCCTGGTCCACATGGCCGCGAACAGCGGTGAGAGCGTGATGATCCACACCGGCTCGATCGAGCCGATCCAGTTCGACGGTGCGGTCCAGCCGAAAATGCTCCAGTTCATCCGCTTGTCGGCGTACACCGCGAGCACGGTGAAGGTCTGCTGGAACAGCGACCAGAAGACGGCGTTGGCGATGAACAGCGGGATGAACGCGCGCACCCGGCTCTTTTCCAACTGGGTCACCTTGGGGCTGCGGAGCATCCGGGCGAAGTAGATCGCCGCGGCGACCGCGATGACGCCGGTGGTCACCTTCGGCAGATTGTGCAGGGTCACCAGGCCGGTGGCCCAGGCCGCCGCGACGACGACGATGCCGAGCGCGACCAACCCGACGAGCGGACGGGCCTCCCTGGCGGTGATCGGATTCGGCACCGTGCGGCCCGCGTCGCCGAGGTTGCGCCGGAACACCACGTACTGGGTCAGGCCGAGCGCCATGCCGATGGCCGCCGCGCCGAAGCCGTAGTGGAAGCCGATCCGGGTCTGCAGTAGGCCGGTGAGCAGCGGACCGATGAACGCACCGGTGTTGATGCCGAGGTAGAAGAGGGTGAATCCGCCGTCGACCCGGCCGTCTCCCTTCGGATACAGGGTGCCGAGCAGCGAGGAGGCGTTGGCCTTCAACCCGCCGCTGCCGAGCGCGATCAGCGTCAGCCCGACGCCGACGCCGAGCAGGCCCGGCAGCACTGCCAGCGCGAGATGCCCGAACACCACGACGAGGCCGCCGTAGAAGACGGTGCGTTCCATGCCGAGGACCCGGTCCGCGATCCAGCCGCCGAGCACGGTGGCCAGATACACCAGGCCGCCGTATGCGCCGACGATGCCGACACCGGTGGCCTCCGACAGGCCCAGACCGCCCTCGGTCACGGAGTAGTACAGGTAGTACCCGAGGATGGTGAGCATGCCGTAGAAGGAGAACCGCTCCCACAGCTCGACTCCGAACAGATTGACCAATCCGATCGGATGCCCGAACACCGTCCGGCGCGGAGCCGGTTGTTCTTCTGCTGTTCGGTCCTCGGACACACTGACACCCATTGCACGGACGATAGCAATTGACCGGCATCCACACCGAATGTCAGGACAAACAACGCCGCGGGGTCCATTTTGGCCGATTGGCCATAGCTATCCAGGCATTATTCATGAAGCCGGGATGAAAACCCGGCCGCCGCGATCTTGGGCAAACTTTCCGGCAATCGATCAGACAACGGGGCTTGGCAGCCGCTTCGACAGATCGTCTCCGGAACGGTTACAGCCTACGGTCTCGATCAGTGGGATGAAGGGTTGCCGCAGCGTGATCCTGCTCTCCGGGTGCCGCACGCGGTATCGCCATGATCGAACCGATATCGGTTCGCGGCGGGTGGATCGGCGATCACGACGGGCACGAATGCGCCGCGCATCGCGGCGGCCAGCAACCGGCGGGATGGATGAGGACCGAAACCCGCTGCGGCCCGCCGGAATCCGGCGAACGGCAGTGGGGAACCGGGACCGGTCATCCCCGTGCCCCCTCCCCCAGGGGGATAACCGACCGGTCGGTCGCATCATAACGTGATGGACGAGTGTTCGGAAAATCGTCTACGGCGCATCGGGATACGGCGACGCCGTCGCGAAATCGACGGCGCCGCCGGATAAAACGATCAACGCGCGGGCGCACCGACGAACGGCAGGACCGTCTCGCAGGTCACCGGCTCGGCATGCGCCGGGTCCTGGCCCGCGCTGTCCGGCACGGGCGCGACCGCGCCGAGCGCGGGGCCGAGCGGACCGGCGCCATAGGTGGTGCTGAAAACGCAGTAGCCCGCCTTCGCCAGGACCGCGATCAGGCGATGGAGAGCGCGATGCCGTCCAGGATGTCGTGCTCGCTCACGATCAATTCAGAAATGCCCGCGCGGCGGGCCAATTCGGCGGCCAGCACCTCGGTGATCACCGCGCCGCCGCCGATCACATCCACCCGGCCGGGATGCATCGGGCCGAGTGCCGCGCGTTCGTCGTGGTTCATGGCGATCAACCGATCGCACACCCCGGATAGCTCGTTCAGGCTCAGACGCGTGAGATGCACTCGCTCCGAATCGTATTCGGGTAGGTCGAGCGCGACGGCCGCCAGCGTCGTCATGGTGCCCGCGACACCCACCCAGGTGCGCGCGCCGTCGACCGGCACCTTCGCGAACGCCTCGGCCAACCGCAGCGCCGCGAAATCCCGTGCGGCCGCGACCTGTTCGGCGGTGGGCGGATTGCCGGGCAGGCAGCGCTCGGTGATCCGGACACAGCCGATATCGGCGGAGAACGCCGCACGCACACCGGATTCGTCACCGAAGACCAGTTCGGTGGAACCGCCGCCGAGATCGACGACGACGAAAGGCCCGTCGTCGCCGGATAATTCGCCGATCGCACCGGTGAACGACAGCCGCGCCTCCTCGTTACCGGAGATCACCTCGGCCTCCGCGCCCGGCACGACGGCGCCGAGTTCGGCGCGGGCCATGGCGAAGAAGTCATCGCGATTCGACGCATCCCTGGTGGCCGAGGTCGCGACCATGCGCACCCGCCGCACCTCGGCCTTGCGCATCAGATCGACGTAGTCGGCGAGCGCGGCCCTGGTGCGCTCGATGGCCTCCGGCGCGAGCGAACCGGTGGCGTCGACGCCCTGGCCGAGCCGCACGATGCGCATCTCCCGATGCACGTCGACCAGCCTTCCGTCGGGGCGGACGTCGGCGATGAGCAGGCGGATGGAATTGGTGCCGCAATCGACGGCCGCTACCCGATCATTCATTCGGCGCTCCTCGTAGGTCGGCGTACTTCGGCCAGTCCGCCGGAATCGCGGTGCCGCGCAATCCATTATCGGCCGCCAGTGCCACCGACTCGTCACCGAGCGGATTCACCCCCGGGCCCTTCGCCAGCGAATGCGCGATGAGCACGTGCAGGCATTTGACCCGCTCCGGCATCCCGCCGCCGGTGAAATCCGTTCCGAGCGATTCGATTTCGTCTCGTTCGGCGAGATAGCTCTCGTGCGCGGCGCGGTAGGCCGCGGCCAATTCCGGGTCCGCCGTGAGGCGTTCGGTCATCTCCCGCATCACCCCCGCCGACTCCTGCCTGCTCGCCTCGGCGGTGAGCCGCGGATCGGTCAGATAGAACAGGGTGGGAAAGGGGGTGCCGTCCGGCAACCTCGGCGCCGTCTTCACCACCGCGGGCACACCGTCGGGCGTGCGGTAGGCCACGGCGAGCACACCGCGCGGAGCCCGGCCCAATTGCTCGGCGATGATCTCGAGATCGCGGTCGGTGGGTGCGGTCACCTGGGTCCTTCCGGTGCTGGTCCGGGCGGCGACGCGGCCGCAGGGGTTTGCTGGGGTTGGGAGATGGTGCGCCACAGGTCCGTGTACCAGGGATCCGGCGCCTTCGGCGGGCCGGTCACCGGTGACGGGCTCGGCGCCTCGATACCGGGCACCTGCACCAGATACGGCGTCTCGCCCGGCATCACCAGCCGCAGCCGGTCCCGCGCCTGTGCCTTCAAATAGGCCGGATCCTGTTGCTGCGCACGGCGATCGCGCAACCGCGCCAGATCGGCCTCGAGCTCGACGCGCTGCTGCTGCAGCTGCTTGGCCTCGGACCGCTGCGCGAAATAGGTGCGCATCGGCACCGCGAGGGTGAGCGCGAGTGCACACACCACGATCGCCAGGATGATCGCCTTACCGGTGGACAGCCCGAGGAACTTGCGCTCGTGCCGCTCCGAATCACGATGCGCCGCACGGGATTCGAACTTCTGCTGCTCGGCCTTCTTCTCCGCGCGGGTGGTCCGCTTCGCGGCGGGCCGCGCCGCCGTCTCGTGCCCGGCGCGCGGGCGGGGAGTTCGCGACGTGCGCCGGTCCCCACGTCCGGACGGACCGGCGCCACGTCGCTCACTCATCTGAACCGCCTATCGGGTCACACTTTCGGTGGTCAGCCCTCGAATACGAAACGCGGGAACGCGACATCCCCGGCGTAGCGGGCGGAATCGCCCAGCGCGTCCTCGATGCGCAGCAGCTGGTTGTACTTGGCCACCCGCTCGCTGCGCGCCGGGGCGCCGGTCTTGATCTGACCGCTGCCCACCGCGACCGCGAGATCGGCGATGGTGGTGTCCTCGGTCTCGCCGGAGCGGTGGCTCATCATCGTCTTGTAGCCGTTGCGATGCGCGAGCTCGACGGCATCCAGCGTCTCGGTGAGCGTGCCGATCTGGTTGACCTTCACCAGCAGCGCGTTCGCCGCGCCCTTGGCGATGCCCTCCTCCAGGCGCTCCGGGTTCGTGACGAACAGGTCGTCACCGACCAGCTGGATCTTGTCGCCGATCTGATCGGTCAGCGTCACCCAGCCGTCCCAGTCGTCCTCCGACAGCGGATCCTCGATGGAGACCAGCGGGTACGCGGTGAGCAGGTCCGCGTAGAACTGGGCCATCTCGGCGGCGCCGCGCACGGTGCCCTCGAACTTGTAACCCGTTCCGGCGGTGTAGAACTCGGTGGCGGCCACGTCGAGCGCCAGCGCGATATCGCTGCCGAGCCGGTAGCCGGCCTTCTGGATCGCGCCCGCGATCAGGTCCAGCGCCTCACGGGTGCCGCCGGCCAGATCGGGGGCGAAGCCGCCCTCGTCGCCGAGGCCGGTGGACAGGCCCTTGGCTTTCAGCTCCGCCTTCAGCGCGTGGTACACCTCGGCGCCCCAGCGCAGCGACTCCTTGAAGGTCGGCGCGCCGATCGGGGCGATCATGAATTCCTGCACGTCGACACTGGTGTCGGCGTGCGCGCCACCGTTGAGGATGTTCATCATCGGCACCGGAAGCACGTGCGCGTTCGGGCCGCCCAGGTAGCGGAACAGCTCGAGGCCCGAGGATTCGGCGGCGGCCCGCGCCACCGCGAGCGAGACGCCGAGCAGCGCGTTCGCGCCGAGCCGGGACTTGTCCGGGGTGCCGTCCAGATCCAGCAGCACCTGATCGACGGTGCGCTGCTCGACGGCGTCCAAACCGATGACGGCGGGCGCGATCTCGTCGAGGACGCCCTCGACCGCCTTGCGCACGCCCTTGCCGCCGTAGCGTTCACCGCCGTCGCGCAATTCGACGGCCTCGTGCTCGCCGGTCGACGCACCGGACGGGACCGCCGCCCTGGTCAGCGTGCCGTCGTCGAGGGCGATCTCGACCTCGACAGTGGGGTTGCCGCGAGAATCGAGGATCTCGCGCGCTCCGACCTGTTCGATGATGGCCACGAAAACGACACTCCTTCGGCTGCGGGCACGGTAGGTCTCGATGGATGGCCGTGCGGGTGCGAGCCTATCGCAGCGGCGTGAGTGTCAGGCTCAGAGGCGGTAGCGACGCGTAACCACACGGGGCCCGCGAACGCCGGATCAGGATCGGCGACCCACGCTGTAGGCGGCGGCCCGCTTGCGGACGTCGAGCATGTAGGAGTTGGACTGGTTGTAGGCCCACAGCGCCTTCTGCCAACCCTCCGCCGAGGTGAGATCGCCGCCGCTGGCGCACAGGTAGCGGGCCGCGGTGAGGGCGGCGTCATCGATATTGTCCGGGTCGGCGACACCGTCGCCGTTGGCGTCGACACCCCAGCGCTGCCAGGTTTCCTGGATGAACTGGAACGGTCCCATCGCCCTGGCGTACACCTCGTGCCCCGCCTTCGCGGTGGCCTCGTTGTCGAGAACCTTTGCCACACCCGGAGATCCGTCCAGCAGCGGACCGCGGATGGGCGGATCCACCTTGCCGTCGGGGCCGATCCGGGAACCGCCGTGGCTGCCGTGCTGCGTCTCCACCCTGGCGATGCCGGCCAGCGTCGTCCACGCGATACCGCATCCGGGACGGGACTGGGCCAGCACCGCGGCGGCGTAACCGTATGCCTCCAGCGCGAGTACCGGAATGCCGAGCGCGCTCGCCTGCTGCTGGGCCCACGCCTCCAACTGGACCGCGGTTCGGCCCGGGCCGTTGACGTCGATCGGCGGTAGCGGGGTGCCGGGGCCGGGCGGAATGGTGTCCGGTATCGGCGGCAAACTCGGCCCGAAGGTGCCGCTGCCGCCACCGCAGGCGGCGATGAGGAGCACCAGCACCAGGGAGGTGATCAGACCGGCTCCGCGCAACAGTCCCCCACCGATCTTCGTCAATCGCACCTCATCCATCATCCAGATGCGGCCTACCGGGAACTTGCGATCGACCGTGTCCTCGCCCCTAATCCGGTCAAGTGGGCTGACGCACCGGCGTCCGTGAGATATCGATCACTAGCCCAGCAGTTCCAGCGTCGCCCGATGGGTGGCCGCCGCCAACACCGCGGTGGTGTCGCCCGCCTCGACGATCCGGCCGTCGTCCAGCACGACCACCCGCTGACAGTGCCTGGCGACCAACGACATGTCGTGGCTGATCACCACCAGCGCCGTGCCGCGCTCGGCGCGGATCCGGTCCAGCAGCGCCATGATCGCGTTCGCCGTCGCGCCGTCGAGCGCCGAGGTGATCTCATCGCAGATGAGCACCGCGGGTTCGGCGGCAAGCGCCCGCGCCAGCGAAATCCGCTGCCGCTGCCCGCCGGACAGCTCACCGGGATATCTGTCGGCGAATTCCGGACCGAGCTCCACCGAACCGAGCAGTTCGGCGATGTGCCGCGCCAGCTGCCGTCTCGGCACCTTGCCGATCCGGCGCAGCGGGCGCCCGAGCGTCTGCGCGACCGTCCTGCGCGGGTTCAACGCCGAAAGCGGATTCTGGGTGACCAGCTGAATTCCATTGCCGCCGTAGGGTCTACGGCTGCCTGTGCCGATCGGGAAGGATGCGCCGCGCAACTCGAGCGTTCCGGCCGCCGACCGATGCAGCCCGGCGAGTACCCGCGCGAGCGTCGTCTTTCCCGCACCCGACGCGCCGACGACGGCGAGCGCCGAGCCCTCGGACAGGTCGAAGGCGATGTCGGCGAGGACCGGTCGGCCGCCGAATTCTGCGCTGATTCCGTTGGTGCGCAAGATGTTTGCCGCGACAACGCGCTTGGCGTTATCACATTCGGCGTGCCCCGGGGTGCTGCCCGAACCCACGTGAGGTTCCTGGACCAAGGTGGCCGACGAGACCTTGGACGATGAAGCATCTTCCTTGGCAAGACAATTCGCCGTCTTCCCAGCGACAGCCCGGTCTGCACCCCCGCCCTGCGACCGCGCGTCGACCGGAGCCATCGCGTCGTTCCGGGCATCCGGTTCGGTCGATGCCGAACCACCGATGGCGACCTCCGCAGTGGCAGCACCGGCGGACGAATCCGATAGCGGCGGAACACCGATCGAATCGGCCCCGACCGCCTCGAAGTTCGACGGAATGCGGGCAACCGGAGCGGCGAGGTGGATGACGTCGGTGGCGATGGCGTCGATGGCCGCGGTGTCGTGGCCGGAGAGCAGGATGGTGGTGGCTCGTTCGGTGGCGATTTCGGTGAGCAGGCGGGCGATTTCGGTGCGGAGGGCACCGTGTAGACCGGCCAGTGGTTCGTCGAGGATCAGGACAGGAGTTTTGCGGATCAGGGCGCGGGCTAGGGCGACTCGGCGCTGTTGGCCGCCGGAGAGTTCGGCGGGGCGGCGGCGCAGGTGTTCAGCGGAGAGACCGACCAATTCCAATGTCTCGAACAGACTTTCGCGCGATGGATGCGCGGCTACCTCGGCGAGTAGGCGGTGCACCCGCATGAGCGGGTTGAGCGCGGAGCCGGGATCCTGGCCGACATAGGCGATGTTGTCGCGGCGAAAGCGTTGCAGCGCAGCGGGATTCAATGCGAAGACATCGTGACCGAGCACGGTTGCCGAGCCGGTTCGGGTGGCACTGCCCGGCAACTGTCCGAGGAGTGCGCGCATGAGCGTGGTCTTGCCGGAACCGGACGGTCCGGTCAGTGCGGTGACGGTGCCCGCTCGCAGTCGGAAAGTCTGCGGCTCCAGCAGTTCCCGCCCTTCCGGACAGCGCACCGCCAGCCCGTCCACCAGCACCGATTCGCGGGTATAGGTTGGGCCACACGATATTTCGCCGCGTGAGACCGGCACGGCATCGATCGCTATTTCACCCATATTCGCTCCCTCGATGCTGGCGACCGTTCTCGGCACGCCGGATTTCGGCAGAGGTGCTGTTTCGCGTCGGCCTACGCGGACAATATCCGGCGATTTCCGCGGTTACGGGCCGATAATCGGGCGATATTGTCCGCTGAGGCCGGGCGTTCACCGCTCCCTCCCGAATGCGGATACCGCCAGGTTCACGCTCACCGCGACGATCGCGATCGCAAGGCTGGGTGCGAGCACCGCCCACGGGTTGAGCAGCATGCCGGAGGCGTTGTCGCGCACCATGACCGCCCAATTCGTCGCGCCGAGCGTTGTGGGCAGTTGCAGGAACGACGCGGTGCTCACCAGGTAGACGGCCTCGACGAAACGCAGGCCGAGCTGCGCGGCGAATACCTCGCGCAGATTCGGGATCACCTCGCGGAACACCAAGTGCGGCAATCGTTCCCCGCCGGCCTGCGCACTCTCGACGTATCCGCTCGCCGCGACCCCGGCCGCTGCCGCAGCGAAAACCCTTGCGCAGTACGGAATGCCGAACAGCAGCGCGACCACGACGAGCCCGTAGACTCCGGCATCCGGCCACGACGTCAGCACCAGCAGAATTCCGAGCACCACCGGAAGCAGAATGACGAAATCGGTCGCCGTCTCGATCCACCCGCCGACCCGCGGCCGCAATGCCGCGACCGCACCGAGTACGCAGGACAATCCGGTGACCAGCACCGCGATCACCGCCGCGAGCAGCAGCAGACCCCATCCGCCGTACAGCAACTGGCTGAGCACATCATGTCCGAGCCGATCGGTGCCGAGCGGCGCGCCACCGCCGGGCGGTCCGAACGGAATCCCGATCGGCGCCTGCGCCGCATGCGGAGCCATTGTCGGCCCGATCAACGCCAGCACCGTCACCACTGCGGCGGGCAGCACGGTCAACCATCGAAACCACCGCGTGCCAGCGCGTTTCACCGCACCACCGGTGCGCCCGACGGCATCATCGACCGCCCCGGTCGGCTCGACATCAGCGAATCCCGCTGCCCGCCAACCGGATCGGATGTCCCTGTCGTCATTCATCCGCTACCCGGCTCCATCGGCTGGTGATTCGCCGCCCGGCCAGCCACCGATTTCCGTGCGTAATTCTCATCGACTCCCCCGCAATGACCAGGCCCGGACCGCGTCGGCGAGCGCGAGCATGCACATGATCACCGTGCCGGACAGCGCGACGACCGCCGCGATTACCGAGACGTCCCGGTCGGCGACCGAACCGGCGAGCACGGCCCCGAGTCCGGGATAGTTGAAGATCGTTTCGACGACGAGCGATCCGCCGAGCACCATGCCGACGGTGGTCGCGAAACTCGCGACGATCGTCGGCAGCGCGAACGGCAGCAGATGCCGCAGAAGTACCGTACGCGTCGAAAGCCCGTCCAGCACAGCGCTTTCCACGTGTGGAGCGCGAGCGGCGTCGGCGATGGCGGCGCGGACGACCCTGGTGTTCCAGCCGATCTGCGGCAGTGCCAGCGCCAGCACCGGCAGCACGGCCATATCCGCCCCGGCCGGGAATCCGGAGCGTCCGGTGATGGTCACCGCGGGCAGCCAGCCGAGGCCGAGCGCGAATACGAGGATCAGCAGTGTCGCGACGACGAATTCGGGCACCGCCACCGCCATCGTCGTCGCGGGTTGCAGCACCCGGGTGAGCACGGAACCGCCGCGCATCGCCCACCAGGAGCCGAGCGCCAGCGAGATGACGACGGTGAGCAGGATGGCCAGCCCGCCGAGCAGCAGCGTCGGCGGGAATTTGTCCGCGAGCAACTGATTGATCGGCATACCGCGCGCGGTGCGCCCGAAATCGCCGGTGGCGACGCCGGTGATCCAGTTCCAGAACCGCTGCGGCAGCGGCCGATCCAAACCCAGCTCGTGCCGCTTCGCCGCCAACTGTTCCGGCGTGGCATCGCGGCCGAGCACGGCGCGGGCGGTATTGCCCGGCAGCAGCTCGACGGCCACGAAAACCGTTGCCAGCAGCGCGATCAGCAGGCCGATGCGCCGAATCAGGAGCCGTGCGACGGTGCCCACTACGCCAACCAGGCCCGTTCCAACTGCACCCTGGCGAAGCCGCCGAGGGTCGGCAGGTCACGCACTCGGGAGGTCGCGATATCGACGCCGTCGGCCATACCCCAGACGAGGTAGCCGCCGCGCTCGTACTGGATCCGCTGCACGTCCCGGCAGGCCTGGGTGTAGTCCGAATCGCTGCGCGCCGAAAGCGCTTTGGCGGTGGCCGCATCGAATTCGGCGTCCTTGAAAGCGGTTTCGTTGCGGTTGGACGCGCTCGACATGAGGTTGTTCGCGTAGAACAGCGTGGAATCGTTGGTGCCCCAGGACACCGTGTACATCGGCGCCTTCAACCAGGTCTGGTCGTAGAAGACATTGGACTCCTGAGTGAGGACATCGAGCCGAAGTCCGATATCGGCCAGCTGGCTCGCGATCACCTTCGCCGATTCGACCTCGCCGGGCGCCTCGGCCTTGGTGTACAGCTGGTAGGTGCGCCCGGTGTCGAAATTCGCCTCGCGCAGCAGGCTTTTCGCGCGATCGGTATCGCGGGTGCGCTGCGCGATGGACTTGTCGTACATCGGATCGCCGGTGCCGAGAATGTCGTTGGCAATCTGCCCGTAGCCCGAATGCACCTGGGAGACCAGCGCGTTCCGGTCCACGCCCAGTCGCACCGCGGTGCGCACTCTGGCATCGGCGAACGGCCCGTCCGCCGCACGCATGGCCAGTCCGAGCATGGTGTCGTCCGAACGCCGCACCACCCGCAGGTCACCGCGTCCGGCGGCGCTGCGGCCCGCGATCGCGCCGACGTTGGATGCCAGGTCGATCTGGCCGGCGAGTACCGCATTGCCCAGTGCGGTAACGCTTTCGAACATGGTGACCTCGATGGCGTCCAGCAGCGGCGCCGGGCCGTGCCAGTGCTCGTTGCGCACCAGCCTGGCATTGCCGCTCTGATACGACTCGAGCCGGAACGGTCCGGTGCCAACGGCTTTCGTGAAATCGGCGGTGTCCTTCTTGACGGTGAACGTCATCAGCCGGACCAGCAGCGGCAGTTGGGTGTTCGGCTCGGGCACGGTGAGCACCACCCGGTTGGGACCGTCGGCGACGATATCGTCAACGGCCACTGGCATTTTCGAGGCGCCGCCGACGGTGCGCAGCCTGCGCAGCGACCATACGACATCGTCGGAGGTGACCGGCGCGCCGTCGTGGAAGGTGGCGCCGCCGGCCAGGGTGAAGGTCCAGCGGCGGCGCTCCGGATCCGGCTCCCAGCTGCTGGCCAGCCGTGCGGCGACATTCGGGTTACCGCCGGGGACGGTGAGCGCGTCGTAAACCAGTGAGGTGATGAGGAAGTCGCTGTCGTTGCTGAGGTTGGCGTGCGGATCGCGCTCGATCCGGGCCGCGGTGCCGAGCGCGCCGACCCGCAGTGTCCCGCCGCGCCGCGCCGGACCCGGCGTTTCCGCCCCGTTCGAGCATGCGGCGAGCGCCAGGACCGCCCCCATGCCGAGGCTCGACCGGATCAGCTGCCGCCGACTGAAACCCATTGCGCTGCCTACCTCCTGGACGACCGATCGCCCACGCCCGCCTACCTGAATCAGGAAAGGCTAGCCTAATGAGGCAGGTTTTCTCCACGCCTAGAGTTTCGGCAAACATTCAGCACTGAACCCGGTCCGCGATCATGCGTTTCGGCTATTTCTGGGCGACTCGCTTAGGCAAGCCTTGCTTAACTCGCCGCGACCGGCTAGCTTCGCAGATCGAGTCTTCACGCCACTTCTCCACCCCCGCTGCGAAGAAGGGACTTTTCGGTGAAAAGCGTTCTCTCCGAACACAAGACGCTTCACCCAGATACCGTCGAACGTCGCGAGTTCTCCGCGGCCGCCGGCGCCGCGGTGCGCGAGCTCGCGCGGGAGATATGTACCACACTCGACGCTTGTGCCCAGGTCACCATGCCCGACACCGCACGAACGCTGACCGATCCGGCGCTGCTCGAACAGATCGATGCGCGCGTCGGCGAACTCCCGGCGGAAATCCGTGCGACGCTGCGCCCGCCCGCCACCAGCGCGGGCGCCACCATCGTCGGCCGATTGCCGCTCACCGACGCCGAATTCGGCCCCACCCCGCCGAGCTGGCGCGAGGCCGCGAGCTGGAGCGGCGATCCGGCGCGCCGCGCGAGCTCATTCGAATTCGATGTGGTGATGCTGCTGCTCGCCCGGTCGGCGGGCGAGCCGTTCGGCTGGCACGGCCAACAGGGCGGACGTTTGGTCAACAACATCGTGCCCGCCGCGGGCCACGAGAACGAGCAATCGGGTGCGAGCAGCAAAACCCTGCTCAGCCCGCATACCGAGGATGCGTTCCACCCGGCGCGGGCGCATCTGCTGATGCTCGCCTGCCTGCGCAATCCGGAACTGGTCGGCACCACGGTGTCCTCGGTGCGCCGCGTCGAACTCTCCGCCGCCGAACGCGCGCTGCTGCGCGAGCCGACCCTGCCCATCCTGCCCGACGTCTCCTACGGCACCGGACACGAAAACTATTCGCCGACACCGCTGCCCACGCTGTGGCACAACCCCGACGACGCCGAAACGCTGCGCTACGATCCCGCGTATACCCCCCTGGACGACGCCGATCCGGAATTCCGGGCCGCCTACGCGCGCCTGACCGCGGAACTGGAGCGCGTCTGCGTCACCGCCGCGCTGACCCCGGGCGAACTGCTGCTGGTGGACAACGACGTGGCCGTGCACGGGCGGGTCCCGTTCACCGCGCGCTACGACGGCACCGACCGGTGGCTCAAACGAGTGAATATCCGCCTGCCGCAACGGCGGCGGCGAAGTGAAGAAGCCTACGAAAATGGATATGGACAAACGATCGTTTCACCGTTCCGGGGAGGGCTACCCACCGGACGGAGTTCTACAGAACGAGTTGCAGCTCATGATCGAGGACCCGTTGAACACCCGTGACCGCAGCACCCCATTGCGGGTGCTGAGCCGCAGCGACCTGGCCACCGTGCCCATCACGCCCGCCGATGTGGTGCACGCGGTCGAGGGCGCGTATCTCGCGCTGGCCGCAGGGGATTCGGATAACCCACGCAAGCTCAGCGTCGCCCATCCGGAGGGCTGGTCGGTCGCCTACGCCATGCTCGGCCGGGACGGTCGCCGCCGGGTGGTCGCGATGAAGACCTCGTACAAATTCGATCCCGGCCACGACCGCGCGACCAAGCGCTACTACACCACCATCACCCTCTACGACGACACCACCGGCGCACCGATCGCGATGATGGACTGCGCCCGCGTCGGCGCGCTGCGCACCCCGGCGGTTTCGGCGCTGCTGGTGCGCGAGACCGCGCGCCGCGGCGCGGAGAGCGTATTGCTCATCGGCACCGGCACTCAGGGTCGAAATGCGTTGCCGCACTTGCTCGCCGCCAATCCACAGCTGCGCAAGCTGATGATGTACGGCACGCATCCGGAGGGGTTGGCCGCGGTGCGCGAACAGCTCGCCGAATACCATCCGCACGCGCTGCTGGAGATGGTCGAGGATCCGTACGCGGCGGCCGCGACCGCCGACGTCGTGCTCGCGACGGCGGGCCCCGGCACCGAGGTCGCGCTCGAATCCAGCCATCTCGCACCGGGTTCGGTCGCCGTGCTGGTCGGCTACGGGCTGGCGCCGTCGACGCTCACCGATGCCGATCGGGTCATCGCGACCAGCGCCGAGCAGATGACGCTCACCGGCACCGATATGGCCGGCCCCGATGGGAAACTGCGCGCGGTGGACGCCGAACTCCCGCAGATCCTGAGCAGGCGCGCCATCGGCCGCGAATCCGACGAGCAGAAAATCTTCGTCTACAACAGCGGATTGGTGCTCACCGATATCGCCGTCGCGCACGCGCTCGCCGAGCGGGCCATCGCCGAGGGACGCGGCGTGGAGGTACCCCTGTGGGATTAGAGACCGGCGCCGTCGGGCGCAATGGCACGAAAGAGCCCGGCGGCACGTCTCCGATCTGTGCGGCCCCGATGCCCGCGCGCCTGGACGAGTGGGAGCACCGAGTCCTCGACGACCCGAATCTGCTGGGCGACATCGCATTCGCGCTAGGCCGCCCTTTCCACCTGCTCTATCCGCAGCGGGTGGCCGCGAATATCCGCGATTTCCAGCGCGTCTTCGAGCGGGCCGGTGTCGAGGGCGCCGTCTACTACGGCAAGAAGGCGAACAAATCCGCGTGCGTCACCCGCGCGTGCGCGGAAAACGGTGCGGGCGTTGACGTTTCCAGCTCCGGTGAGCTGAGCGCCGCACTGGCCAACGGGATCCGGGGCGACGAGCTGATGGTGACCGGCCCGGCCAAATCCGACGACCTGCTCTGGCTGGCCGCCCGGCACGGCGCGCTGATCGCCGTCGACGATCTCGGCGAGTTGACACGGCTTGCCGCGCTGAATGATTCGGCGCGAATCCTGTTGCGTGTGCTGCCGAAGGCCGCGACGAGCCGATTCGGGCTGACCGATGACGAAATCAGCAGTGCCCTGGACTATCTCATCGACCGACGAGAGATTCGCCTGGAGGGCTTCAGCTTTCACCTGTCCGGATACGATGCCGTCGCCCGCGCCGAAACGGCGGGCGAGCTGATCGACCGCTGCCTGCACGCGCAGACCCTCGGCCTGCCCGCCACCACGATCTCGATCGGCGGCGGCTTCGGCGTCGACTACGTCGCGGCCGAGGCCTGGGCGAATTTCACCGAGCACGCCGACCGCGACTGGTTCCACTCCGGTAAGAAATTCGATTCCTACTACCCCTACCACTTCCCGGCACCTGGCGCCGAAATGCTCACCGCCGTACTCGAATTCGATGGTTTGGCGGATCGCCTGCGGGACAACACCATTCGCCTGGCCATCGAACCGGGACGAGCCCTGCTCGCCAACGCCGGATGCACCGTCTTCCGGGTGCAGGGCAGCAAAATCCGCTACGCGCAGGGACATCCGTATCATCTGCTCACCGTCGACGGCACCAGCCTCAGCCTTTCCGAGCAGTGGTTCGAGAGCGAGTATCTGCCCGATCCGCTGCTCTGGCCCGCCCGTCCCGGCACCCCGACCCCCACCAGCGTCGGCGCGGCCACCTGCCTCGACTCCGATATGCTCAGCTGGCGGCGCATTCCGCTACCCCGCGCCGCCGTCATCGGCGATCTGCTCGTCTACCCCAATACGGCCGGCTACCAAATGGATTCGAACGAGTCGGCCTTTCACGAACTCCCGATCCCGCCGAAGGTCGTGCTGCACGCGACCGGGGATCGGTACCGCTGGACGCTCGAAACCGGATAATCCGCCCCCGCCCAACGAAATCACACATCACACGAGGAGATCCTCCATGCCGCTCGTCACGCGTGTGACGGACCTGATCGGCCGCACGCCGCTCTTCGAGCTGGCGACCACCGCGACCGGCACTCGGCTGCTGCTCAAGCTCGAGCAGTTCAACCCCACCGGCGCGGCCAAGATCAGGATGGCGCGCGAGATGGTGCTCGACGCCGAGCGGCGCGGTTTGCTGCGCGATGGCGGGCATATTATCGAGTCCACGTCCGGGAATACCGGACTCGGCCTGGCGGTCGTAGCCGCCGAACGCGGGTATCGCTTCACCGCCGTCGTAGACCACCACGCATGTAAGGACAAACTGCGCGCGATGCGAGCAATGGGTGCGGAATTGGTGTTCGTCGCCGAGGAGGGCGACGAGGACCTGGCCACCTCGGCGCGAGAGGACCTGGCCGCGGCCATGGCCGCCGAACGCGCCGACGCCTACTTCACCGAACAGCACAACAACGACGCGAACGCCGTCGGCTACTACGCCGTGGCCGAGGAATTGCTGGCGGATGTGGAGCGGGTCGACATCCTGCTGTCCGCGGTGGGCACCGGCGGCTCGCTGTTCGGCACCGCGACGCGGCTGCGTCAGCTCGGCTGCGTGCCGTACGTCATCGGCGTCGAGCCCGTCGGCTCGATCGCCTTCGGCGGGCCGGGCGGACCCTACTGGCAGTCCGGCACCGGCACCCCGCCCGGCGCCACCATCGGGACCGCCGTCGACTACTCGCTGCTCGACGAGGGCGTGAAGGTCTCCGATATCGCGGCCTTCGCCACCGCGCGCGCGGTGGCCGCCGAACTGGGACTGATGATCGGCGGCTCGGCGGGCGGCTCGGTGCACGCGGCGCTCACCAGGATGGACGAATTCCCGCCCGGCTCAACTATTGTCACGATCGTCTGCGATGGCGGCGAGAAATACCTGGACACCGTCTTCGACGACGACTGGATGCGCGAGCGCGAACTCCTCGATCCCGCAGCGGAACTCGAAGTGCGCGAATTGCTCGGCCGCTATGCCCCGGCGGCGCGCAGGCCACTGGTGGACGCGCGATGAGGGCGCTCCCCCGGTGTCCCGCGAGACCGTGCGACAAGGCGGTTTTCGAGTTCGACGCCTCGGCAGGGGAGGTCGGCCGATGATCCTCTCGACGTTCCACGGCGACGGACGGCGCCTGGCCGGGCTCGCCACACCCATTGCGCTCACTCAGCTGGCCCAGATCGCGGTGTCCACCACCAATGTCGCGCTGATGGGCACGCTCGGCGTGCGCGAGGTCGCGGCGGGCGGGCTGGCGATGGTGCTGTTCAACCAGATTCGCACCATGTGCGTCGGATTGATCACCGGCACCGGCAATCAGATCGCCACCGCGACGAGTTCCGCTGGCAAGCGCGGCGTTTCGGCCGACCGGGAGATCCGGGACATCGTGCGATCCAGCTTCGTCATCGCGACGCTCGCCGGAATACTCGGCGGCGCAATCCTTATCGGCCTCGGCTGGTCGCTGCAGTGGCTCGGTCAGGACGCGGGCGTGCTCGCCGACGCCCGCCCGCTGATGGTGGCCCTCGCACCCGGCCTGCTGCCCTGTCTGTGGTTCCAGGTGCTGCGCCAATACACCGTCGGCATGCAGCGCCCGCAGGCCCTGCTGCTGGTGACGCTCGGCTCGGTGGCGCTGAATCTGCTGCTGGCCCTTGCCTTTATCCGCGGCTGGGCCGGATTGCCCGAGCTCGGGCTCACCGGAATCGGCGTCGCCACCTCACTGGTCTTCCTGATCACCTTCGCCGTCTTCCTGGCCATGATCCGCCGGGACGCGAAACTCGGTGCGACACTGCCGATCCGGCCGTGGCCAAGGGATACCGCCACCATCCGCGCCGAATTGAAGCTCGGCACGCCGATCGCGCTCACCTACGGTTCCGAGGCCGGCATGTTCTCGGTGCTCGCGCTGGTGATGGGCAGTATCGGGCCCGCGGCGCTGGCCGCGCACAACGTGGTGTATCAGATCATCTACATCGTCTTCCAGGTCGCGATCGGCCTGTCGCACGGTGCATCGATCCTGGTCAGCCATGCCGTGGCCAGGGACGAATCCGCGCACGCGCGCGCACTGGCCTGGCTCGCGCTGCGCGCCGCCGCACTCGTCGCGGTGCTCACCGGCGTGGTCTACGTCGTCGCACCCGATTGGGTGCTGCTGCCGTTCCTGCATTCGACCGACTCCGACACCATTCAGGTCGCGCACACCCTGCTGTTGATCGGCATCGTGCTCCAATTCTTCGATGCCGCACAGAACATCGGCACCGGATTGCTGCGCGGGCTGAAGGCGACGAACGCCGGTTTCCGGCTGTCGCTCATCGGCTACTGGTGCGTCGGCCTGCCCGTCGCCCTGCTGCTCGCCTTCCCCGCCGGGCTCGGCGCGGCGGGCGTCTGGTGGGGTCTCACCGCCGGGCTGGCCGCGACGGCGGTGCTCATGGTGCGGCGGTACTTCACTTTGCTCGGCGAGATGGACCGGGCGCGCGTCGCGGTCGCCGCCGACAGCGAGCTGAGTCCGGCCTGAGACCAAGATCTGACACCGAACCCTCACCTTCCCGAAAGCATGTCGTCACCGTGCGTCGGGAATCCCGTCGGTAGCCCTTCGCTATCCTGGCGTTGGAATCGAAGCCAATGGCGGGCAAACCGCCGGGAGGGACGTTCGGGTCCGGTGCACATCTCCAGAGTCGCGGAGCATCCGCGGCCGGATCATGTTCTTTTCCACTTCAGCGACACCCATCTGATCGCCGGTGACGGTGAGCTGTACGACGCGGTCGACGCCGACCGGCGGCTGCGCCAGCTGCTGGCGCAGGCCCGGTCCAGCCGGATCAGCCCGACCGCGATCGTGATCACCGGCGATCTCACCGACCGGGGTGAGCCCGATGCGTACGACAAACTTCGTGCGCTGGTCGAGCCGGTCGCGCGGGAGTTGGGCGCGCCGATCGTGTGGGTCATGGGCAACCACGACGACCGCGCGACGCTGCGCGACCGACTACTCGGCGAACGGTCGTCCACCGCGCCGTTCGACCGGGTGCATCTGATCGACGGGCTGCGGATCATCGCGCTCGACACCACGGTGCCCGGCCACCACTACGGCGAAATCACCGACGCGCAGCTCTCCTGGCTTGGCGAGGTGCTGGCCGAACCGGCCCCGTTCGGGACCATCCTCGCCATGCACCACCCGCCGGTCCCCTGCGTGCTCGACCTCGCGGTTACCGTCGAGCTACGCGACCAGCGCCGCCTCGCCGACGTGCTCGACGGCAGCGATGTGCGCGCCATCCTGGCCGGGCATCTGCACTTCTCCACCTTCGCGACCTTCGCGGGCGTTCCGGTCTCGGTCGCCTCCGCCACCTGCTACAGCCAGGATCTCGCGGTGGCACGGGGCGGTCTGCGCGGCCGCGACGCCGCCCAGGCCTTCAACTATGTGCACATCTATCCCGATACCGTGGTGCACTCCGTTGTCCCGATCGATCAGGGCCCGACGGTCGGCACGCCGGCGACCCCGGAGGAAGCGGCCCGCAAATTGGCCGAGGAGGGCATCGTCATCCCGCCCGCGAGCCGTATCCCACATGTCATGCGGCACCGGGAGCCGACTCCGGAATCGGGTGACGAGGCGATGCGCTGACCCGCTCCCACGGCGCCGGATCCGGGAAGTAGCGGCGCAGGAACTCCGAAACCGCCTGCGTCCGTTCGGCTTCCGGCACCTCGGGGAAGCTCCCGTCGTTGAGGCAGAAGAAGTCGACGTCGCGGCGCTTGGCCAGTCCGGGCAGCAGCGCGAGCCCACTGCGGCTGGTGGTGTCCACGTACCGCATCCGCGCCGACTCCTGTGGTACCGCGCGGCCGGTGAGCAGCGCGTAGTAGTGGTACAGCGAATTGGTGACGGAGATATCCGTCGCGGCGCGGAACCGACTCGCCCGGGTCCGGGCGAAATCGGCGGCGAACTCCTCCTCCATCTCCAGTAAGACGCTGCGCCGCAACGGAGCAGGCGTATGTTCCAGATGCCTGGTGATGACGTGCCCGAAGCGCGCGGCGAGCAGTTCCCGATTCACCCGCGCGGCATTCTCGAATCCGCTGCGCCGCTCGTTGTTACGGCCCGGCCCGATCCGGGTGCCCGCCTCGATGAAGCGACTCACCCCGCCGGGGGTGAAGAACATCGACGGGCGCACCGGCCTGGCGAAGAACATATCGTCGTTGGAGTACAGGAAATGTTCGCTGAGCCCGTCGATGTGCTGCAGTTGGGATTCCACCGCATGGGAATTGAACACCGGCAGCCCGGATGTGTCGCTGAAGTGATCGACCGCACGGACGACAGTGACCTGCGGATGATCCGAAAGCCATTCCGGCACAGCCGAATCCGTCGCGATGAAGATACGCCGCAGCCACGGCGCGTTCTTGTGCACCGAGCGCAGCGCATACTTCAACTCGTCGATCTGCCGGATCCGCGCGTCAGCGTCGTCACCCTCGCCGACCACGACACCGTCGAGCATTCCCGCACGGCGCGCGCGGAATTCGGGATCGGTGCCGTCCACCCAGGAGAACACGATATCGATATCGAAGCCGACATCGGTCGCCTGCGGTGCGAACATATCCACCAGCGTCGGCCAGCGCCGGTCGAACAGCAGCACCTCGGTGAATTCCACGTCGGCGAGGTCGAATACGGTGCGCGTCAACGCGTTCGGTCGCGGGCACGACACCGTGTCGCCGTGGTACTCCCACAGTTCCACATCGACGTGATGCGCCGGATCGGCATCGCGGCCGAGCCGGAATACGTTGTGCTGCACGTCGTTACAGCTGAATCCGGCGACGACCGCCGACTTCAGCACGCGCCGCACCATGCCCGCCTGCGCCGCGTTCGCGGCCAGCACCAGGCGGTGCCCGATATCGCGCACCAGCAGGAATGACACCTCGGCCGCCGCCAATTCGGCGCGCAGGTAGCCGAGGTCATCGATCATCGCCGCGGAAACCGCCAGGTTCCGGGCCACCGGGCGGGAAACCATATCCACCATGCCCGAATCCACCGCACCCATATCCACCATGTCCCGTCTTCCCATCTGTCCGAATTGCCGGAAATACCTATCGCGGGGCACCGCGCCAGCGATCCGACGCCCCGGCAACGTGTTTCGCATTGCCGAGGGGCCGCGCCGACGCGGTCGGAGTTAGGGATGGGGGATGGTGCCGCGATGCGAGTACGAACTCATCCGCCGAATAACAGACGATCGGATAACCATTCGTTTCACCTCACTCACGGCGGGACGCCGGTGGCGTCGTTTTCTGGTGTGGCGCAATTCACGCGCGCGACCGTCGGCCGGACGTAGAACGAAGTGCGACACACAGGGGGCCGGACACACATCGGCCGGCGAATTGGAGATGCCCCGAAGAAGGGCGCTCTAGGAATGATGCAACGGAGGTGGCCAGCCGTCAATCGGGACATCGCTGCCCCCGTCATGCCCTTGCACTGCCAACACGCGCCGAGCACAATACTTAGGGTAGCCTAACTAGCGAAGGAGTGCGCGTGCGCGTCGTCATCTTGTTCGGAACCGAGCTGGGTACCTCGGAAAAGGTCGCCGAAGCCATCGCCGACGAACTGACCACCCACGACGTATCCGTCTACGACATGACCGATTACGCCGTCGACGATCTCGACATCCGCGACTTCCACATCATCGTCTGCTCCACCTACGGCGACGGCGACCTGCCCACCGGCGCCGAACCGTTCTTCGCCGAGCTCGACGCGCAGGCCCCCGACCTGACCGGCCTGCGGTTCGCCGTCTTCGGCCTCGGCGACAGCGTCTACGGCGACACCTTCAACCGCGGCGGCGAAATCGCCGCGGAAAAGCTCGCCGAACGCGGCGCGATCCAGCTCGGCGAGCATGCGCGCCACGACGCGTCCACCGCCCTCCGCGCCACCGATATGGCCCGGACCTGGGTCGCGGACCTGCCGATTCCGGATCTGCTCACCGCCTGAGCTCACCGACACCCCAGCGGGCAACGGGCGCACCGTCATAGACTGCAAACAGCGCGGCACAGCCCCGTCGCGCGCGACGATCCATGAGGTGACGAAGATGGCAGGCGGAGCGACCCCCGCGCAGCATCAGGAGCAGTCGACCGACCATCCCGAATTGGACGTACTACCGGAATGGCCGCTCGACACCATCGCCGTGCTGGTCACCACCGACCCTGCGCCCCATGCGATCCCGGTGTCCTGGCCGGTCCGCGCCGATGACCGGACCATCCTGATCAGCCTCAAATACGATCGCGGATCGCTGGCCCGGCTGCGCACGCGCCCCGAGGTGGCGCTGCTGATCCTGAGCGGCGGCAATGTGGCGCTGTGCGCCAGAGGCACCGCGAAGGTGATCGTCGAGCAAATGCCGAACGCCGCCGAATACGCCGCGGTGCGGATCGATGTCGCGGTGATCGACGATCACCGGCAGTCGGCCTTCGCGGTGGCACAGGGCATCCAGCGCAATGTGCTGGACGACAGCGAATTGCGCGCACTACAGAGCCGCGTCACGACGCTGCGCTCCTGGGCCGCCGACCAGAACTGAAGCGGCGCAACCATTCCGGCGCGGCGGATAATAATCGTGGGACAGGCGGCGCGACCGGCGTCGCATGAAAGGGGAAATGCAGCGTGAGCGTCACACTGAACAAGGGCGGAAATGTATCGCTGTCCAAGCAGGCGCCCAATCTCACCCGGGTCGCGGTGGCACTCGGCTGGGATGTGCGCACCACCACGGGCGCGGACTACGATCTCGATGCCAGCGCGCTGGCTACCGGGCCGAATCTGAAAGTGTTGTCGGACAGCCATTTCGTGTTCTACAACAACCTGCGCTCCCCCGAAGGCACCATCGAACACACCGGTGACAATCTGACCGGCGAAGGTGAGGGCGACGACGAAACCATCAACGTCGACCTCGGCGCGACGCCGCCGAATATCACCAATGTCTTCTTCGCGGTCTCCATTCACGAGGCCGACGCCCGCGGCCAGTCGTTCGGTCAGGTGCGCAACGCGTATATCCGCGTCATCGATTCCACCACCGGCCAGGAACTGGCCCGCTACGACCTCAGCGAGGACGCGTCCACCGAAACCGCGATGGTGTTCGGCGAGCTGTACCGGCATGGGGCGGAGTGGAAATTCCGCGCCATCGGTCAGGGTTACGCCTCCGGACTTGCCGGTATCGCCCGGGATTACGGCGTCAACGTCTAGGTAGGCGTGCCGCCGAGGGCACGGGGTGGTTCTCGGCGGTGATCGGCGTTCCGGTGGCCCGGTGTCCGGCGAGCCGGTACCGTCGGAAAACATGCTGGTCTTCGAGCACGGCGACGGCGGTATCGAAGCTCTGGAGCGGTTCGCGCGGCAGCTGATAATCCCCGGCTTCCTACCGCTGGACAGCGTGCTGGAATACGTCGCCGAATGGATCGCGGACGGCGGCCGAATTCCCTTGGCGCAGGCCGAGGCAGCCACCCGGCGCATCTGGCGGGAGCGGCTGGCCGAACAGCGGAACTGGACCGAGCCCGGCGATTACAACCGGTTACTGCTCGCCTATGCCGATCTGGAAAGCCAGGGAATTCTGGCCCGAATGAATTTCACCTGCTGCAAACAGTGTGCGACGACCGAGATAGATTTCGAGCGCACCGCGCACCCGAATCCGCCGGACTGGTATCGCTATCGCGAATGGGCGTATGTCTACTTCCATCAGCAAGATGGTGACCGGCTGGCCGAGGATAATCCCGAACTGCTTTTCGGATACAGCGCGTTCCGGCTGCTTCCCGGCACCCCGGCCGAGATTTATCGGCGGATCGCCGCGGGCGATCGGCAACTGGAGGACGAGGTGGGCTTGCGCACCGATACCGAGGTCGGGCGGCGCATTGTCGCCGCGTTCACCCGTCAGGGGTTGCGGGTGAGCTGGGGTGGGGATCCGGACACTCGCATCGGTGTCCGGATCGACGCGTGGCGCAAACCGCTGCCCGAATTCGACGAGTGAGCGACGGTTCGCGGTTCGGTTACGGCGCGGAATACAGTCCCTGCGCGAGCACCGGCCACGAGGTGTGCAGGTCGTCCTGCCAGTAACCCCAGGAATGGGTGCCGGTATCGCGGTAGACGAAGGTGCCCGGGATGTCGAGCTGATTCAGCCGGTTCTGCAGGTTGTGCGTCGACCAGTTCACCCCCATTTCGATGATCGCGCCCAGCGCAACGACTTTCGGCGTATCGATCGGCGCCTCCATGCGGAACTTGTTGCCCGGCACATCGTACGCACCGGGGATGCCGCTGCCGGTGGAGACGAACAGGTTTGTGCCGCGCAGCTTTTCGGCGTTCAAGATGGGATCGTTCGCGGCCCACAGCGGGCTGTTCGTCGGGCCCCACATATTCGTGGTGTCACCGCCGCCCCAGGTCTCGACGGTGGCCTTCACCATGCGCTGGCCGATCGGGTCGCTGGTCTGCGCGATACCGCTGTACACCGCCGCGCTGCGCCACAGTCCGGGCTTGGCGATCGCGAAGTTCAGCACCGAGGTGCCCGACATCGAAAGCCCCGCGATGGCGTTCACACCATTGGTGCCGAGCGCCGCGTTCACCAGCGGCGGAAGTTCCTCGGCGATATAGGTTTTCCACTTGTTGGGACCGAGTACCGGATCGTCCTTCAGCCAGTCGGTGTAGAAACTCCACTGGCCGCCGATCACCTGCACGACATTGATGTTCTTGTCCGACAGGAAGGTCAGCGCATCGGTGTTCTTCTGCCACGACGCGTCGTCGACGCCGCCGCCCGCACCGTTGAGCAGGTACAGCGTCGGCCGCGGCACCGAGGTGTCGGCCGGACGCAGCACATCGAGGGGGATCGCGGCATCCATTGCGGCGGAATGGATGTAGAGGCGGACATTGCGGTCGTCCTTCACCTCGACCCGCTCGACATACGAGCCGTCCGGCGATTTCGCCGATGTGGAAACCGGATTCGGATCCGCCGACGCGGAATTACCGCCGACGCCGACGGATACGGCGGCCACCACCGCGGCCAGCACCAAACGCCTGAAGGTCAGACGACGCACGCCCACCCCACACTCCTCTCGTCGCGCCGAATGTTAACGGCACGGGACGGGTTTGGGAAACCCGGACCCTACCCGTTACCGGTGGTCGGGATTCTTTGCGGCGCCGAAGTTTTCGCTCACCGCGCGGCATGTTCGGCCAGATAGTCCGCCCACGTGCGCTTTCCCTCGGTCTCGAAGGTCAGATTGGCGCCGGCCCGGTACGCCCTGCCCACCTTGCCGGGCAACGGAATCGGCAGCAGCAGACGGCGTTTGCCCGTCGCACGCAGATAATCCCGCACCATCGCGCCGAATTCGAGCACCTGCGGTCCGGCCAGGTCGGGCACTCGGCCCGCCGGTTCCGCCAGCGCCAATTCCACCAGGCGCGTTGCCACCTCGGCCGTCTCCACCGGCTGCATCCGGATCCCGCGCGGATCCGGCACGATCGGCGACTTGGCGAGCGCCTGAATCACTTTGAACACCAAATCGTGGAATTGCGCCGCCCGCAGGATGGTGTACGGAATACCCGATTCCTCGATCGCCCGTTCCGCGCCCAGTTTCGCCTTGAAGTAGCCGAGGTCGACGCGCTCGGCCGCGGTTACTCCGATGAACACCAGGTGCCGCACACCGGCTTTCGCGGCGGCGGCCAGCAAAGTGCGGGTGGTCTGCTCGTCGGTCTTGGCGTCACCCGCCAGGTGCACGATGGTGTCGACGCCTTTTACCGCGGCATCGACACCTGCGCCGGTCTGTAGGTCGCCGACCACGTATTCGATGCCGTCGCCGGTCCGTGCGCCACGGCTCAGCACCCGTACCGGTCGACCCGCCGCGCGCAGCAGCGGCACCACCCGGGTGCCCAGCGTGCCGGTTCCACCGGTTACCAGAATCGTCTGCTCAGTCATCGCCGTACTCCGCTCTCGTAGCGTCATCACCCCAATCGCGGGGAGCTACACATACGACGACGCAACCCTGGCGGGCTGTGACATGAGGTGAGTCAGACCACAGTTAGTCGCCCGGCCACCCTCGCGCGAGGCTAGGCCCACCCGTCGCCCGACCACCCCCCATGGAATCGCTGCGCGATACTAGTCCTTCGGAAAACCCACCACGAATCCGAAGGCGATCAACACCGCACTGACCACTCCGAGAATCGGAATCACCCACATGAAATCCATGCCTACGCAGCGTAGTAACAAATTCCACCGCCGTCCCGGGATTCGCGCACCGAAAATCCGCTGGGCGCTACTCGCTCCGGCCCGGTTCGATCGCACCCCACACCCGCAGCGAACCGATTGGGGCACAACCGTTCTGGATGGCCGCCGCGAGGTCATCCCCCTGCTCGTAGCCGACGACCGCGTGGTTCGGCCACATCCGCGCAACCGCCCGCAGACCTCCGGCCCACACCTCGTCGGCGGGTATGCCGAGACCGAACACATTGGAAATTCCCACCACATCCGCGTCGCGATGCACCACCGCCCCGCAGACCAGTTCGTTCCCCACCCAACCACCGAGCACCGTCACCGCATCGTCTTCGAGTAATTCGGCACGAAAAACGCCCGCATGCACCGGATCCCAAGCCGCCGCCCATTCCGCCAACTCACCCGCCCCACGAACCGGCTCCCACACCTGCTTCGTCGCCGCGGGCACCCGCTCCCCGCCGCCCGACGAATCCATTCGGCCTCGAACAAAATCCGAAACCCATCCCCCGAAAGATCCAACACGGCAAAACTATCCTTCACCGAAGCCCCCGGCACCCCCAGCTCGATCCGCCCCAAAACCTCTGCCCCACAAACCCTCTCATCAAGCGTAACCGCATCCGGATAAAACACCGGCGTCCGCCGCCCACAAGCCCAAACCCCACCCCCGAACTCCCCAACCACCCCATGCACCCGACACACCGCAGCACACCACCGCGCATTCTCCAACGCCGCCACCAGTACCCATCCCCGCCGCTCATCCAACACAACCTGATCCTGACGCAACCGACGGAACCGCGCGCACCGTTCCGGGCATCGACCACGCAACGCCCCGCCCTTGGTCAGCACTGAGCGCCCGCCCATCGCTCCCCATGTCTACTGTAAAACCTTGTATAGAACCCCACCTTCGACCAAGCAGCATCGTCCGAAGCAAGGCTTCGGCTTCAGAAAGCAGCTTTTGTGACAAGCTACAACTACTTCGCCGACGATGAAGACGATTACGTCGTATCCGCAGCTGAAACCGCAGGCAGGCTGGCTAAATGAGGAAGCGGCGCCCGACGGGCAGCAGGCTCGTAATGTCCCGCAATGTGATCGCCGTTTTGCTGATCGGCGTGTCGGTCGTGATTACTGGCTGCTCGACAAAGGGTGAACAAACCGAAGGACGTCGGTTCACGAAGCTGCCGAGCAGCTGCTCCGAGCTCACGAAACCCGTTACGCGAGAAATCCAAGAATATGCGGGTCGGCTCTATTCGTCGAGTGTCGAATTCAAAGACGCTGGGAGCAAATTGGTTTCGTCGCCGCCCGATACGCTCGGTGCCCTGTGTAGTGTGATATATCCGGACCAGACCACTACCGTGCAAATACCGGTCGGCGATCCGAGAATCAGGCGAGTCCTCATAACATTCCGTCTGGAGACCGGCGGCAAGCCCGTCACGGCCCAAAAGAAATACTTCGAAACCAGCGGTCAGGGTTACGACGGAAAGACTTCGGCAGGCATCGGTGAAGAGTCCTATTCGGCGATCAGGACAAAGGATGGTTCGGCTGACGCGACGACGGCGTTTCGCATCAGCAACTTCTATGCGCAGGTATCGACGTCCGGGGAGAACGCTCCGCCGCAGCCGGGGCCGGGCATCACCGATTCGCCGCAACTTCGGTCGAGCCTGCAGTCCGGCTCGCAACGAATCGCGAAGGCGTTGGCCGACAATGTCGATACGGTCCTGGGAGGCAAGTAACGGACGCTACTTGGAGTGGAGGGCGTCGCGAGGGGCGGCGAGCAAAGCGGTTGTGTGGCGGCATAGTTCGCGGCGGGCGGTCGGGTCGTAGGCCTGGGGGTTGGCGCGGCTTTCATGTGGGCCATCGAAGTAGTGGCCGGTGCCCACCTCATCGTTGATCAGGTGCAGTACTGCGGCGCCGCCTTCTTCGATGGTGCTTTGGGCGGGATAGTCGGCTTGCCGGACCATTGTTGTATTCATAAGGGACGCAGGGTGGATCGCGTTTACGGTTACGCCGGAGGGGGCCAATTCCGCTGCCAGGTCGAAGGTGAACATGATTTCGGCAAGTTTGGCGCGGCGGTAAGCGGAGACGCCGGAATAGTCGTGTTCGAGCATGAGATTGTCGAAATCCAGGGGCTCCTGGCCGATCGAGGCGACGTTGACGATCCGGGACGGCGCGGAGCGCACGAGCAGGCCCCGGAGCAGGTGGGTCAGCCGGTAGACCGCCAAATAGTTTACGGCGAAACGTAATTCGATTCCGTCGGCGCTGAGTTCGCGGGCGCCGCCCGGTGCGCCGAAGCCGATTCCGGCGTTGTTCACCAGTACATCGAGGCGGTCGGTGCGCGATTCGACCTCGGCGGCGAGCCGGTCCACCGCCGACAGATCGGCGAGGTCGGCGAGGTCGGCGAGGATGATGTCCGGTTCGGGGCCGCCTTCGGCCAGGATCCGCGCGCGCACCTCCTCGGCGCGCTCGCGGTCGCGGCCGTGCAGCAGCACTCTCGCGCCCGCACGCGCGGTTTCGATCGCCAGATACCGGCCGAGCCCATCGGTTGCCCCGGTGATCAGGATGGTTCGTTCGGACACAGCGCACCGCCCTTTCATCGTCATGCGCACAGCACCGCTTCGACGCTACCCGCGCCGAACCTGGAGTGTGTTCCAGCCGATTCCACCCTTGACCTGGAGTGCACTCCAACTCATAGCATTCGACTATGCGACTCGGAATTCATGTTCCCAACTTCGATATGCCGGGTGGACCGGCCGCGATCGCGCCGGAATTGGCGCGGGTCGGGGCCGCGGCGGAGGCGGCGGGCCTGAGCTGGCTTTCGTTCATGGACCACTATTTTCAGATCCCGCCGCGGGGTGTGGCCGAGCAGCCGATGCTGGAGGGATACACCACGCTCGGCTACCTGGCCGCGCATACCGAACGAATCCGGTTGAGCCTGTTGGTGTCCGGCGTGACCTACCGCCATCCCGGCCTGCTCGCGAAAATCGTTACGACGCTTGATGTGCTGTCACAGGGCCGGGCCACGCTCGGTATCGGCGCGGCCTGGTTCGATCGGGAGCACGAGGGTCTCGGCGTGCCGTTCCCGCCGATGAAGGAGCGGTTCGAGCGGCTGGAGGAGGCGGTCCGGATCTGCCTGCAGATGTGGGATCCGAATAACAACGGCGCGTTCGACGGCAAGTACTACCAGCTCGCCGAGACGCTGTGTTCGCCTGCGCCGGTACAGAATCCGCATCCGCCGATTCTGATCGCGGGCGGCGGCGAGAAGAAGACGCTGCGGCTGGTCGCCAAATACGGCGACGGCTGCAACCTCTTCTACGACACCCCGGACGGCGTCGCGCACAAGCTGGATGTGCTGCGCGCCCACTGCGCCGACGTCGGCCGCGACTACGACGAGATCCAGAAGACGATCATCTACAACGCAGGCACTCCCGACGACGATTTCGTCGAGCTCATGGCCCATTACGCGAAACTCGGCGTCGATATGGTGATGGTCGCCCCGCCCGGCGACTACCCGGCCGAGTGGGTCGAGAAGGTTCTCACCCCCATCGTCCCGCGCCTGGCCGACCTGCCGACCAAGTGACGACCGTGGTGCGCACCATGACCGGTGCGCACCACGTTCGGAAAACCTATACCGGCCAGTACTTCCGCCAGTCCGCGGCCGAAAGCGGCACCCGTTCCCCTCGGTCTGCCTCCGCCGCGTCCTCCGCGGCCCGGATCGCATCGGCGAACACCAAAGTCGCCTTCCGCAAACGCTCTTCGGCACTTTCCGGCGCACCGAGATGAACCACCCGGAGCGCGTCCGGAACCAGATCGTCCGGCAGCCCCGCCTTCGCGCTGCGCGCACGCACCTTCTCGGCCAGCGCGAGGGCAGGTTGCGCCATGGCGATGCCGTCGAGGCAGGAGCGCCGCGCCTTCTCGGCGGATTTCCGTTCCTCCCAAGCCTTTTCCTGCAACGCGATCTTCTCGTCCACCGTCGCCGCCGGATCGATCACCGGCCCGGCGAGCTGCGGGCTGCGGTTCGTCAGCTTGGCCACCAGTGCCGCCGCCACCTCGGCGACGGTGAATTCGCCTGCGGCCTGGGCGATCCGGGAATGGAAAAGCACCTGCAGCAGCAGGTCGCCCAGTTCCTCCTTGATGGTTTCGGCATCCTCGTGCTGGATGGCGTCGAGCAGTTCGTAGGTTTCCTCGAGCAGATAGGGCCGCAGCGAGTCGTGCGTCTGGGTGACCTCCCAGCCGCCGAAGCGCCACAGCCGGTCCATCACCTCGACCGCCTCGACGAGGTCCGCGGTCAGCCGGGCGGCGTCGGAATCGGTCATCGCGCCCCGGAAACCTCGGTCGCCACCGTGAGATCGACTGCCCCCTGGGCTTTTCCGTCCAACGCCAGCAAAAGGTCGGCGACGAATTGCAGCAGCACCACATCGCGCACCCGCTCGGCGCCGACGCTGTCCTCCACCCGAGGCAGCGGCAGCTGCACCACCCCGCTTGCCGCCTTGTAGCCCGCGCTCGGATAGAGCCGCTTCAAGCGCAGCTGTTTGGAGTCGGGGAGGCTCAACAGTGGTGAAATCTTCAATGTCGTTCCGGTGACCGCGATTTCGGTGACGCCGTATTCGCGGGCCAGCAGCCGCAGTTTGGCCACCGAGACCAGCCTGCCCACCTCCACCGGCAGCGGGCCGTACCGGTCGACCAATTCGTCGACCACCGCGGCCAGCGCCGGATCGTCCTGCGCCGCAGCGAGTTTCCGGTACGCCTCCAGACGCAGCCGGTCGCTGGCGATGTAGTCGGGCGGGATGTGCGCGTCCACCGGCAGGTCGATACGCACCTCCTTGGGCTCCTCGACGGTGATCGGCTTGCCATCGGCGGCGGCGCGATACGCCTCCACCGCCTCGCCCACCAGCCGCACGTACAGATCGAATCCGACCCCGGCCACATGGCCGGACTGTTCGGCGCCGAGAACATTTCCGGCGCCGCGGATTTCGAGATCCTTCATGGCCACCGCCATACCCGCGCCGAGGTCGGAATTCTGCGAGATGGTGGCCAACCGGTCGTAGGCGGTCTCGGTGAGCGGCTTCTCCGGCGGGTACAGGAAGTACGCGTACCCGCGCTCCCGGCTGCGCCCGACCCGGCCGCGCAGCTGGTGCAGCTGCGAAAGACCAAGCGCGTCCGCGCGTTCCACGATCAACGTATTCGCATTGGAGATATCGAGGCCGGTCTCGATGATGGTGGTGCACACCAGGACGTCGAATTCGCGCTGCCAGAAACCCTGCACGGTCTGCTCGAGCATGTCCTCGTGCATCTGACCGTGCGCGACCACCACCCGCGCCTCGGGCACCAGATCGCGAATTCGCTTGGCGGCCTTGTCGATCGAGGAGACCCGGTTGTGCACGTAGAAGATCTGCCCGTCGCGCAGCAGCTCACGCCGGATGGCGGCGGTGACCTGCTTGTCGTTGTACGCGCCGACGTAGGTGAGCACCGGATGCCGCTCCTCCGGCGGGGTGAGGATGGTCGACATCTCGCGGATGCCTGCCAGGCTCATCTCCAGGGTGCGCGGAATCGGCGTCGCGGACATGGTGAGCACGTCGACGTGCGTGCGCAGCGCCTTGATGTGCTCCTTGTGTTCGACGCCGAAGCGCTGTTCCTCGTCGACGACGACCAGCCCCAGGTCCTTCCACCGCACGCCGGTCTGCAGCAGCCGGTGCGTTCCGACGACGATATCCACCGAGCCGTCGGCCATCCCCTCCAGTACGGCGCGCGATTCGGCGGGATCGGTGAAGCGGGACAACCCCTTCACGGTGACCGGGAATCCGCTGACCCGCTCGGTGAACGTCTGCAGATGCTGTTGTGCCAGCAGGGTTGTCGGCACCAGCACCACCACCTGCTTGCCGTCCTGCACCGCCTTGAACGCGGCGCGCACCGCGATCTCGGTCTTGCCGTAGCCGACATCGCCGCACACCACCCGGTCCATCGGGACCGGCTTCTCCATATCGGATTTCACCTCGGCGATGGCGGTCATCTGGTCGGCGGTTTCGGTGAACGCGAACGCGTCCTCCATCTCCTGCTGCCACGGGGTGTCCGGACCGAAGGCGTGGCCGGGCGCCGCCTGCCGCGCCGCGTAGAGCTGCACCAGTTCACCGGCGATCTCGCGAACGGCCTTGCGCGCCTTGCGTTTCGTATTCGCCCAGTCGGAGCCGCCGAGTTTGGACAGGCTCGGCATCTCGCCGCCGACGTAGCGGGAGAGCTGGTCGAGCGATTCCATCGGGACGAACAACCGGTCGCCGGGCTGGCCGCGCTTGCTCGGCGCGTATTCGATGACGAGGTATTCGCGCCGGGCGCCGCCGACGGTGCGCTCGATCATCTCGACGAAGCGCCCGATGCCGTGCTGATCGTGCACCACCATGTCGCCCGCGTTCAGCGCGAGCGGATCCACCTGGTTGCGCCGCTTGGCGGGCAGCCGCTTGCCATCGCCCGGCGCGGTGACCCGGTTGCCGGTGAGATCGGATTCGGCGACGACGACGAGACCGGCGTCGTCGAAGATCAGGCCGTCGTGCAGCGAGCCGCACAGCACGCCGACCAGACCTGGCTGCGGTTCGGCGCCGGCCGCCAGCACCGCGGCCGGGACGTCCGCATCGCCGAGCCGTTCCTGAATGCGTTGTGCCGTACCGTGTCCCGCGACGACGACCACCGCGCGGCCGCCGGTCGAGACGTGCGCACGCAGCGAGGCGAAGATCGTCGCGACGAGTTCGTCGGAGCCGCGCGCGGCCGGGCCCGCCAGCACCGGCAGCACGACCTCGGCTGGATCACCCGAGGTGAGCGGGCTCAGCGTCCACCACGGCAGGCCTTGCCGGTCGGCGCTGGCGTGGATATCGGGCAGCGGGCGATACGCCGAGGCCGCCAGGTCGAGTCCGTGACCGCCGAGCGGGGCCGCGCCGCCGAAGGAGGCCGCGGTCCACGACGCCTCCAGGAATTCCTCGCCGGTGCGCACGAGATCCGCCGCGCGGGTGCGGATTTTCTCCGGATCGCACAGCAGCACATGCGTTCCGGTGGGCAGCACCTCGGTGAGCAGTTTGAGCTCACCCGGCTGCAATACCGGCAGCAGCGCCTCCATGCCCTCGACCGGAATACCCTCGGCCAGCTTCTCCAGCATTTCGACCAGGGCCGCGTCGGCCGCGTTCTCGATGGCCACCTCGGCGGCCCGGTCCCGCACCGCGGGCGTGAGCAGCAGTTCCCGGCAGGGCGGCGCGACGACGAGGTCCACCTCGAGATCGGTGAGCGAGCGCTGATCGGCGACCGCGAACGGCCGCAGCTCGGTGACCTCGTCACCCCAGAACTCGACGCGCACCGGATGATCCGCGGTGGGCGGGAACAGGTCGAGGATGCCGCCGCGCACCGCGAACTCGCCGCGCTTGCCGACCATATCGACCCGCGTATACGCGAATTCGACCAGGCGCGTTAGCAATTCATCGAAATCGAACTGTGCGCCGACGCGCAGCACGATCGGCGCGATATCGCCGAGGCCGGCGGCCATCGGCTGCATCAGCGAGCGCACCGTCGTCACCACCACCCGCAGCGGCTCCGGGAAAACCTCATCTTCCGGATGCGCGAGCCTGCGCAGCACCGCGAGCCTGCGGCCCACGGTATCCGCGCCGGGCGAGAGCCGTTCGTGCGGCAGCGTCTCCCACGACGGGAACTGGGCGACCGCCGCGCCGAGGATTTCGGTGAGCTCGACGGTCAGATCGTCGGCCTCACGACCGGTGGCGGTCACCACGACCAGCGGTTTACTCGCGGCGATGGTGTGCGCGACGAACGGCCGCACCGCCGAGGGGGCCACCAATTCGACCGTGGATTTTCCGATCAGCCCGGCGACCGTCTGTAGCGCGGTATCGGCGCTCGCGGCCGCGGCGAGTCCGGCCAGCGGGGGACGATTGGGCATTGAACGACTCCTGAGCACGCACGTTTCGGTCGGCCAACCGAGTCTAGTTGGGCGGACCGACGCGGTTGCCCGCGCCCGGCGGCCGCAACCTACGGCACGTAGCGCCGCAACCGCCGGGCCGCGAATTCCCGGAAGTACGAAAGCTTTTCGGCGGGCACGATGGACGGCAGCAGGAAGTACCAGGCCCGTTCCATCCTGGTTGCCATCTGGTCCATGGTCTCGGTGCCGACCGCGATGATGTGCACGCCCGCGGTGACCTCCTGGAGCAGCACGCCGATCACCTCGGGTTCGAGATCGGCCTCCAGATCGCCCTGGGCGATGGCCCGTTCGGCGAGCACCCGGTAGGTGTCGCCCCAGGTCTTGGCGATGTTGTCACCCTGGGCGCCGCGATAGTCGCCGATCTGATGGGTCAGCTTGAGCATGGCGCCGACCATCGGATCGTTCATCGACAGATCGGCGACCACATAGGTGATGCCGATGCACGCCTCCAGCGCGGGCACCCGGGGATCGAAGAATCCCTGGCAGGAGCTGACCAGTCGCTCGTTGCCCTGATCGACCACCGCGCGGGCCAGTTCTTCCTTCGAACCGAAGTGAAAGTACAAGGCGCCCTTGGTCACATTGGACTGCGCGATGATCTCACTGAGGCTCGCGTTGGCATATCCCAACCGCAAAAAGACATCGGCCGCGCCCGCGAGAACGGAATCGCGGGTGATCTCCGCGCGCGCTTGCCTAGCCATCAGATCCGCCTGTCATCCAAAAACCAGCCATCCTGAAGTAGACCGACATCCCGAAGTTGACCGACATACCGCCCGAACAGCACCCAGAGGATGGGTGAACCGTACCACCAGGTGCCCGTCCAGCAGGCAATTCGAGCATTCGACCAAACCTTCTTCGCAATTCACTGGTTAACACGCGTGGTCAGTCCGCAGAACCGGTCCGCCATTCGGAACTCAGCTGCGGATCGGCCTCCAGGTGCTGTAGTCCGTTCCAGCAAAGGTTCACCAGGTGTGCGGCGACAACCTCTTTCGACGGTTTCCGCTCGTCCAGCCACCAGGTAGCAGCCGTCGAAACCATACCGACCAGTCCCTGTGCGTAGAGGGTGGCGAGACTGGTGTCGAATCCGCGCCTGTCGAAATCGCCCGCCAGGATGTGCGCCACCTGATTCACCGCCTCGTTGAGCAGGCTCGAATAGCGGCCGTCGGCGGTCGCGGCCGGCTGGTCGCGCACCAGGATGCGGAAGCCGTCGGTGCGCTCCTCGATATAGGTCAGCAGCGCCAGCGCGACCTGCTCCAAGCGCACCCGTGACCGATTCTGGGTGAGGGAGGACACGATCATGTCCAGCAACATGGACATTTCGCGGTCGACCACCACCGCGTACAGCCCTTCCTTACCGCCGAAGTGTTCGTACACCACGGGTTTGGAGACCTGGGCCCGCTGCGCGATCTCCTCGATCGAGGTGGCGTCGTACCCGCGCTCGGCGAACAGCGCCCGCCCGATCTCGATCAACTGCTGGCGCCGCTGGGTGCCCGTCATCCGCGGCCGGGGCGCGCGTTGCTCACCCGATGACATCGAGCTCCTCCGCCTCTGTCGTGTGGTTACGCCGGTCGCTGGGACAGGGTCGGCTCACCCATGCTCTTACGAAATCAGTCGTTTGCGTTGAGGCTATCAAGCTGGCGCGCAATCGGTTTCCGCACCGGGGCCCGGTCGGCGGGTCGTCCGAACATCCAAGGCGGCAACCGATTTCGGGTCGCGGCGGCGCGCGGGCGGCGCGACGCCCGAGGCATCCGGCGGCGGCCGGGAGAAGTCCAGTTCGCGCGGGCGGGCATGGCGGATTCGGCTATGCGGTTCGACGTGGAGCGGGTACTCGTGCGAGGATCATGCCGTGCCGTGGCGCAGCGACGGATCTTCGATCCGCCGATGCGACGATCCGCCGTAGTGTAATGGCAGCACCTCTGATTTTGGTTCAGATAGTTCAGGTTCGAGTCCTGGCGGCGGAGCACACCGGCACGGTAACTATCGTTGGCCCCGCACATCGCTGAACGCGCAGCGAAACCCCAGTACGTACCGAGCAGCCCGCACGATGACAGGCAGCCGAGGGAGATCCATGCCACAGCAGACCGCCGTCGTCGTTCTCGCAGCCGGTGCCGGGACACGAATGCGGTCGAAGACCCCCAAGGTTCTGCATTCGTTGGCCGGCCGGAGCATGCTCGCGCACGCGCTGCATGCGGCGAACGAGATCGACCCAGCCCACCTCATCACCGTGATCGGCCACGATCGCGAACAGGTCGGCGCCGCGGTCGCCGCGGTCGCCGCCGAACTCGGCCGCGACATCACCTCCGCCATCCAGGAGGAACAGCTCGGCACGGGACACGCCGTGCAGTGCGCACTCACCGCCGTACCCGCCGATTTCAGCGGTGACCTGCTGGTCACCTCCGCCGACGTGCCGCTGCTCGACGGGCACACGCTGAGCGCGCTGCTCGACGAGCACCGCAGTTATCCGGAGCGCTCCGCGGTCACGGTGCTGACCTTCGTCCCCGAGGACGCGAACGGCTACGGCCGCATCGTGCGCGACGCCGACGGCCACGTCGTCGAGATCGTCGAACATGCCGACGCCACCCCGGAACAGGCGGCGCTCACCGAGGTCAACTCGGGTGTGTACGTCTTCGACGCCGCGGTGCTGCGCACCATGGTGCATCGACTGTCCACCGCGAACGCCCAGCACGAGCTGTACCTGACCGACGTGCTGAAGCTCGCCCGCGAGGCCGGGCATCCGGTACACGGCGCGCGCCTGGTCGACTCGAACAAGGTCACCGGCGTGAACGACCGGGTGCAGATGGCCAACGCCGCGGGCACCATGAACCGCTACATCCTGGAACGGCATATGCGGGCCGGGGTCACCATCATCGATCCGGCATCCACCTGGGTGGACGCCGGTGTGCAGATCGGCAGGGATGTCACGCTGCGCCCCGGCGTACAACTGCTCGGCAATACGGTGATCGGCGAGGACGCGGAGATCGGGCCGGACAGCACGCTCACCGATGTGGTCGTCGGCGAGGGCGCACGGGTGGTCCGGACGCACGGCGAGAGCGCGGCGATCGGACCCGGCGCGAATATCGGACCCTTTAGTTATCTGCGTCCCGGCACGGTCGTCGGCGCGTCCGGCAAGCTCGGCGCCTTCGTGGAAACGAAAAACGCCACCATCGGCGCACATTCGAAGGTGCCGCACCTGACCTATGTCGGCGACGCCACCATCGGCGAGCACAGCAACATTGGTGCGTCCAGCGTTTTCGTCAATTACGACGGGGTAAACAAGCACCACACCACGGTCGGCTCGCATGTGCGTACGGGAAGCGACACAATGTTTATCGCACCGGTAACCGTGGGTGACGGCGCGTATACGGGTGCGGGTACTGTACTGCGCAGAAACGTTCCGCCGGGGGCACTCGCGGTATCCGGCGGACCGCAGAAGAACATTGAGGGCTGGGTGCAGCGTTTCCGTCCTGGAACGGACGCGGCGCGCGCGGCGGCGGCAGCCAACGCGGCCAATGAGAAGTCGGATCCCCCAGACGAGCAAAAGGATGGCAAACAGTAGTGACCGCGTCATGGATCGACAACCAGAAGAACCTGATGCTCTTCTCGGGACGCGCTCATCCTGAGCTGGCCGAACAGGTCGCCAAGGAACTCGACGTCCACGTCACCCCGCAAACCGCCCGCGATTTCGCCAACGGCGAGATCTTCGTCCGGTTCGAGGAATCCGTGCGCGGCTCGGACGCCTTCGTACTGCAGAGCTTTCCCGCCCCGCTGAACCAGTGGCTGGTGGAGCAGCTCATCATGATCGACGCGCTCAAGCGCGGTTCGGCCAAGCGAATCACCGCGGTGCTGCCCTTCTACCCGTACGCCCGCCAGGACAAGAAGCACCGCGGCCGCGAGCCCATCTCCGCCCGCCTCGTCGCCGACCTGCTGAAAACCGCCGGCGCGGACCGGATCATCACCGTCGACCTGCATACCGATCAGATCCAGGGCTTCTTCGACGGCCCGGTCGATCACATGCACGCCCTGATCCAGCTGTCGGAGTACATCCGCACCAACTACAGCCTCGAACACATCACGGTCGTCTCCCCCGACGCCGGCCGCGTGAAGGTCGCCGAGAAGTGGGCCGACTCGTTGGGCGGCTCGCCGCTGGCGTTCATCCACAAAACCCGCGACCCGCTGGTGCCCAACCAGATCGTGGCCAACCGCGTCGTCGGTGATGTCGACGGCCGCACCTGCATCCTGATCGACGACATGATCGACACCGGCGGCACCATCGCGGGCGCGGTCAAGGTGCTGAAGGAGGCGGGCGCGGGCGACGTCGTTATCGCGGCCACCCACGGCGTGCTGTCCCACCCGGCCGCCGAGCGTCTGGCCGCCTGCGGCGCCAAGGAGGTCGTGGTGACCAATACGCTGCCGATCAGCGAGGAGAAGAAGTTCCCGCAGCTGACCGTGCTGTCCATCGCGCCGCTGCTGGCCCGCACCATCCGCGAGGTCTTCGAAAACGGTTCGGTGACGGGCCTCTTCAACGGCAACGCATAGTTTCACTGCCGAACGGCGGTCCGGGTCTCGGCTCGGGCCGCCGTTTCGTTTCCGAATAGAACCGCCCGAACGGGACATACTGTGTCCATGGATACGGACCCGCTCGATATGGATATGGGTGATGACGAGCAGGCGGATGAGATCCGCGAATACGAGCGTTACGTCGAGGATCCGCCCGCCGATCTGGAAATCGGCTACCGGGAGAACGAGGACGACGGCAGGCTGGGCATCGGGGACGAACTCGCCCAGGAGTGGACCGCGCGCAACCAGCGCGCCGAGGATGCCGCGAACGACGACCGGCCCGCGGAGGAAGCCGCCATCGAGATCATCGACGACGACCGGCTCTGATCCGATCGCCCGCACCGCAGCAGGTGCCGGGGTCACCGCGTCGTGGTACCCATGACCTGAACCGGACGACCCGAGGAGGGCGCAATGACCACGCCACACGAGCAGCCGTCCGGCGACGATCGGCGCACCGAGGACGAGGACATCTACCCACCCCCGGACACCCTCCTGCAACGACTCGGCAACCAGGGTTTGTCGCTGTTCGGATTCCTCTGTGCCGCACTGGCTCTGCTGTTCTGTCCGGTCCTGTTCGGTCCGGCGGGCATCGTCATCGGCCTGCTGGCACACGGCAAAGGTGAATGGCTCGGAAAATGGGCGGCGCTCGCCGCGGCGCTGGCCACCGTACTCGGCACCGTGCTCGCGTTCCTGTACTGGAACAGCGGTCTGCGCACCGGATCGACGGGGTAGGTTTTTCGGCTATGACGGAATTCGGCGGCTTTCCGCTCACCGGTCTGGATTTCTATGAGGATTTGGAGGCCGACAATTCGAAGGCCTTCTGGACCGCGCACAAGAACATCTACGACACCGCGGTGCTCGCACCGATGAAGGCGCTGGTCGCCGAGCTGGAGGCGGATTTCGGCGCCGCCAAGATATTCCGGCCGTACCGGGATGTGCGGTTCGCCAAGGACAAATCGCCGTACAAGACGGCGCAGGGCGCGGTGGTCGGCACCGCACCCGGTTGCGGCTGGTACGTACAGATCGGCGCGGCGGGGCTGTACGTCGGCGGCGGCTTCTATCAGGGTTCGCCCGCGCAGATCGCGCAGTACCGGGCCACCGTCGACGATGGGGTGCGCGGCCCGGAGTTGGAAGCGATACTGGCCCGGCTGCGCAAGGCGAAATTCGCGATCGGCGGCGAACAGCTGAAGACCAAGCCCAAGGGGTTCGATGCCGATCATCCGCGAATCGACCTGCTGCGGCACAAATCGCTTACGGCGGGTAGGGAATTCGGCGCACCGGACTGGTTGACGACGCCGCGGGCCGGTAAGGAGATCCGCAAGGCTTGGGAGACGATGCGGCCATTCATCGAATGGCTTTCGGCGGTCGTAGGGGGCACTCGATAGGGGTTGGGCCAGCGGCGCGGACGCGACGCCGCTGAACCATTCGGCGAACTCTACAGCCCCGGCAGCACCGCGGTGTGCTCGGCCGCGACGGCATCCAACTTGTTCGGATCCAGGTCCAGCCTGCGCAGGATGGTCGGCGCGATCTGGGTGAGCGAGACCTCCGCGTCCACCGAACTCTTCCCGATTCCCTTGCCCGCCACCACGATCGGCACATGCCGGTCATCCGGTGTCATGCCGCCGTGTTCGGCGATCTTCGACTTGCCGCCGGTGTACACGGTGCCGGGGACCGCTCCCGCGTAGATATCGGGTACGCGCGGATCGTCGGGGCTCACCCCGAAGAACTTGGCGGCGTCCGCACCCGCGTACACCTTGTCCCTGTCCACGCCGGATGCGGTGTACGGCTTCGGATCACCCTTGATATCGGTGCCGGTCCCGTTGGTTTCCAAGAGCTTTCGCTTGACGAAGGCGGCCGCGTCGGCCGAGCGGTCGGTGAGCCACATGACGATCGCCGAATCGTCGATCGCGTGCGCGACCAACTTCGGGGTGCCGGGATGGGTTGCCGCCCATTCGGTATTGATCGCATCGACGATCTTCTTGTCGTCGACACGGGTCAGCGTCGACGGGTCGATCGGGGATTGACCGTGTTTGGCGGTCAGGATGATCGAGGTCTTGTCGGTGAGCCCGGCCTTGTCCAGCGCCGTGACCAGACGGCCGACCTGCTGGTCGACGAAATCCAGTGCGCCGCTGAGCAGTTCGCCCGGCTTCCCGTCCGGCAGATAGCCCTTGGACGCGGGCAGCTTCTGCGCGGTGGACACCGACTGGAAGTTCATGCCGAATATCGCGGGCACGCCGACCTGCTCGGCGCCGGAATGGTCCTTGCCCGCGATCTCGTTGACCACCGCGTCGACCTTATAAGCGTCGTAGCGGCGGGTGAGCTGGTTGTCCTTGGTCCAGTCGGCATCCGAACCGGGTGCGGCGCTGTTGATCTCGGGGGTGAACAGGTCGTCGATCGAGCGGCCGCCCTTGCCGTTCGCGATCACATAGGCCGGATGCTTGTCCGACCAGGCGGTGCGCTTCCCGGCCGCGTGCAGCACCGAGAAGACCGTGTTGACCTTCAGATACTCGTTGGGCGCCAACGGTTTACAGCTGGCCGGAGCCACCGGAAGTTTGGCCGGATCGAGCAGGACGCTCGGGTCGCCGGTCAGTTTGCCGATGCCGTCGGGCAGGCCGGTCAATCCCTGGCCCGCATCGATGCGGTGCTGATCCTTGTCGAGGTCCTCGGTGAGGGATACCTCGGTGCCCTTCTTCGCGTCCGCGCAATTCGTGGTGCCCGCGGGCAGCAGATCACGGGCCCAGGTGTCGTCGTAGTACACGCCGGTGGTCTTCGGATTGCCGCCGGAGATCGCGGCGATCAGGCCAGGGAAGGAGTCCGACGGAATGGGCGTCTGCGCGTTGGTGAACGACGCGCCGCGCCCGACCAGCTTCGCCAGCGCCGAATCCGGGTGGGACCGCACATATCCGGCCAGATCGGACTGGTGCATGCCATCGATGGACAACAGCAGGACATGCTCATCCCGCTTGGTTTCGGTGTCCCCGGAACAACCGCTCGCGATCATTCCCATCGCACACGCGCAGACCACCGCGATCCCGGATTTGAACTTATTCACCTGGTACTTCCATTCCTCGACATCCGGCAGCGACCGGAATCGGGGAAACGTAACCGGGTTCGGGTAACGCGAGCTGACCTGGCGGTGATGATTCAACGAACAATCGACCCGGCCTGGGCGGACAATATCTCACGTTTTCGGCGAGATTCTCGGGTAATCGGGGCGATATTGTCCGCCCAGGCCGGAATTCAGCGGCGGCCCGCCAGGATCAGCGCGAAGCGGTCATCGGGATCGGTCCACACCTGCTCGGTGGCGAAACCGGCTGCGGCCAGCTCACTTTTCAGTCCGTCGATGCGGAATTTCGCGGAGATCTCGGTACGCAGCTGCTCCCCTCGTTGGAAACGCACCGTCAAATCGAGCTCTCGGATTTCGACCGTCATGTCTTCCGTTGCAGCCAAACGCATTTCGATCCACTCCCGCTCGGCGTCCCAGAGCGCGACGTGCTCGAATTTCTCCGGCGCGAAATCCGCACCGAGGCGAGAGTTCAGTACGTGCAGCACATTTCGGTTGAATTCGGCGGTGACGCCCGCGGCGTCGTCGTAGGCGGGCACCAGGACGGCCGGATCGATCACCAAACCCGCACCGAGCAGCAGTTGCTCGCCCGGCTCCAGCACATCCCTGATGCTCGCCAGGAATTCGGCGCGCTCGGCGGGCACCAGATTGCCGATGGTGCCGCCGAGGAAGGCGATCATCCGGCGGCCGCCGCCCGGCAGATTGTGCAGGGTATCGGTGAAATCGCTGACCACCCCGTGCACCGCGAGGCCCGGAAATTCCGCGGCGATCTGGTCCGCCGCATCCTGCAGCGCCGTGGCCGAAACGTCCTGCGGCACATATGTTTTCAACGGTCCATCGGCGGTGAGCGCGGTGAGCAGCAGCCTGGTCTTGGCGGCCGAACCGGCGCCGAGCTCCACCAGCACCTCGGCCTGGGCGGTGCGGGCGATCTCGCCGACCACCCGCTCCAGCAGTGCCCGCTCGGTGCGGGTCGGGTAGTACTCCGGCAGTTCGGTGATCTTTTCGAACAGCTCGCTGCCGCGCGCGTCATAGAACCACTTGGGCGGCAACCACTTCGGGTCGGCGGTCAGGCCGAGCCTGGCGTCGGTCCGCAACGCGGAGGTCAGGTCCGCCTCGGATAGGTAGATGTCCAGGGTGGGTGCGGTCATTGCGCTAGGCCTTTCGTGTGCCTGAATCCAGGCGGTCGTCAACGGTTTTCGTGCTTTCCGCAGTGGTGAGCGGTTCGTCCGAGAGGTGGCCCGGCCGCGCGATCACCAGTCGCCGGTCGGCGATCGAACGCCAGGCCGGGTCGTCGTCGTACGGTTCGGAGGACAGGATTGCGCAGGAGTCGGTGACCAGTGCGTACAGCGAGTGGTGCACCGTTGTGGCCCAGAGGGTTTCGCCATCGCCGAGCAGGAAGTTCAGCCGCGAGGTCGGTGCGTGCGCGAGGATCGCCTCGGTGATCAACCTCAGTGCAGTAGCGGGCGAATCGACGAAGCCGCCGGGCGCGATGGCGTCGAGCAGGCGGGCAAGCAGTACCCAGACCGTCGCCGAATCGGTCGGCGATTCGGCGGTGAGCAGCAGTTCGTCCTCGAAAAGCCTGCTGGCGCCCGCACTCAACGCGGCGGCATCCAGATCCGCGCAGACGGCCGTCAGCGTTCGCCGCCAATCCCGCACCGCCCCGTTGTGACTGAACGCCCAATGGCCGTGGACGAACGGCGCACATGCCGCCCGCTCCACCGGCATCCCGGAGGTCGCCGACCTGATCGCGCCGAGCACCGCCCGCGACGTCAACTGCGGCAGCACCTCGTCCACCGCCGGATCGGTCCAGATGGGCGCGGCATTGCGATACCGGCTCACCGGCAGTGGGTCCGAAACAGTCTGGTGTGCAGCGGATTCCACCGCATCGCCGGACCGCTCGAATTCGGGATCGGTCTGCGCACCGCCATTCGCCGGGTCGGGGTCACCGGCGTCCGCGCGGTGGCCGAGCAGCTGTGCCGTATCGGTGGCCGCCGACTTCAGGGCGACACTCGCACGCCACCAGGCGACGCCGAAGCCGTCGGCGTTGACCTTGGCGCCGCCGCGCATCTCGTTGGGCGCCCACGATTGGACGCGCAGGGAATGTGGTCCGCGGGTGATGATTTCGCCTACGGGAACCGCATCGCCCAGGTAACCGATATGCCTACACATGGCTCAGTGCTCACCTCGTCTCAGGTCGCGGGCCAATCGGAAGCCGGAGAAGATCTGGCGACGGATGGGGTGGTCCCAGTTGCGGAAGGTGCCGCGGCAGGCCACCGGATCGGTGCCGAAGGAGCCGCCGCGCAGCACCCGGTAGTCGCCACCGAAGAAGACCTCCGAGTACTCCCGGTACGGGAAGGCGCGGAAGCCCGGATACGGCTCGAAACCCGATGCGGTCCATTCCCATACGTCGCCGATGAGCTGATGTACGCCGAGCGGCGACGCGCCGTCCGGATATGCGCCGACCTCGGCCGGTTCCAGGTGGCGCTGGCCGAGATTCGCGGTGCGGGCATCGGGTTCGGCGTCGCCCCAAGGGAATCGGCGCGACGCACCGGTCGCCGGGTCGAACCGGGCCGCCTTCTCCCACTCGGCCTCGGTGGGCAGCCGCTTGCCCGCCCAGTTGGCGTACGCCTCCGCCTCGAACCAGCACACGTGCAGCACGGGCTGTTTCGGCCGCAGCGGGGACATCACCCCGAACACCCGGCGCCACCACTGCCCGGCCGGATCGCGCTCCCAGAACTGCGGAGCGACCAGCCCGGCCTCCTGCCGGTGCGCCCAGCCGCGCTCGGACCACAGCTCGGGCCGGTCGTAACCGCCGTCGTCGATGAAGGCCAGGTACTGCTCATTGGTGACCGGCGCGGCATCGATCGCGAAGGCGGGCAGGTGAACTCGATGCGCCGGACGCTCATTGTCGAGAGCCCATGGATCGGTCGAGGTGCCCATCGTGAATTCGCCTGCGGGGACGATGATTTCACCGTCAATCGGGGTGGCGGCCCGTGGCGCGGGCGGCGCGGAGAGCACCGCGGCGCCGGTGCGCAGCTGATGGGTGGCCAGCATGGTCTCGTCGTGCTGCTGTTCGTGCTGGGCGATCATGCCGAAGGCGAATCCGCCGTCGACCAGCGGATCGCCGCGTAACGCACTGGCGTCCAACACATCCCATACCTTTTCGCGTACGGTGCCGACGTAGCCGCGGGCCTGCGCCGGATCGAGCAGCGGCAGTGCGGGACGGTTGACGCGGGCGTGTTTGAACGCGTCGTACAGTTCATCGATATCGGCGCGGACGGGCTCGCGGCCGCCGACATCGCGGACCAGCCAGAGTTCCTCCTGATTGCCGATGTGCGCGAGATCCCAGACCAGTGGGCTCATCAAGCGCGAATGCTGGGCGACGAGTTCGGCCTCGTCGAGACAGTCGGTGAGGGCGCGGGTGCGGGTGCGGGCTCTGCCGAGCACGTCGGCGATATCGGCTCGCAGCCGTTCGGTGGCGGAATTATCGGTGGGGTGCTGAATGGTCATGACGAAGTTCTTTCGAGCGAGATGCGAAGGACCGCAGCGCAATGCGGCCATGGTCGGCGCGGATAACGCGCTCACGAACCGGGCTTGTCACACGGATGATCCGATCGGCTCGCGCGAGCGCGCCGCCGTCACCGGCGATATCGGCCGCTGACGGATGGGGCAGGCTCGTGCGACATCTGATCGCGTATCGATGGGACGCCGCCGGATGGGGCTCGGGCGTCGGTATGCGCCGGACGCTCGCCGGATACAACTCGGCCGCTGTCGGATGGTGCAGGCCTATGCGACGCCTGATCCCGAGTCGATGGGACGCCGTCATCGGATGGGGCTCGCGCGTCGGTACTCGCCGGACGCTCGCCGGATAGAACTCGACCGCCCCCGGATGAGGTTGTGCGCGTGGCTGATTCCTCGACCGGGGTGCGGCCGCTACTACATCGGCGGATCGCGGCACCGATCTCGGTGGCCGACGTCGAACCGCGCGCATGATCGGCGGCGAGCGTCAGCAGCGCTACCGCCACGGCACGAATCTGACTGTCGGCCAGACCATTACGCGCGGCATCCAACCAACGACCGGCGACCGGCGCTGCCACCGCCGTCGCCTCGGCCACCACGGCGGGACTCGACAGCAGCGCGTCGAAGACGTGGATCGGCACCGTCCAGTCGTCGCCGGGCTGCGCGTCGAGGTAGCGGATCTCCAGGTGGCCCGAGGCGCGCACGGGCGGGAAAAGGGTGGTGAGGTGGTAGTCGAGATCGCCGGCGTCGGGGCGGCGGCCGATCTCGTCGTCCAGCGCGCCGGACAGCCAGTCGGCGAAGGTCGCGCCGGGCGGCGCGGCCCAGTCACCGGGTGGGCCGTCGGGTCTTCGGACACATAGCAGCGGCACGTCCAGCGCCCAACGGCCATAGGACGCAACGGGATCCAGCCATTCGTGCACCGGGGGGCGGGTGCGCGCCGGATCGAGCCGCAGCCAGGCTCGCATCCGCTGCGAAACCCAATCGCCGGCCGGGGCGCCGTGCAGCGCGGGCGAGCAGGCGAAGGCCGCGAGCAGTGCGGGCCCCATCGCGTACAGGGCGACCCAGCGGGCCGCGATATCGCCGCGATCAGCCCCGGCGTCCACGCTGACCTGCGTGGCCGCGGTATTGCACATCATGAGTTTGCCGAACGGCCCGATGCCCGCGAAGGCCTGTTCCATGGCGCGGTAGCGCGGCAATCGCAGCAGGCGTCTGGCCCGGCGATCGGCGTCGGCGGCACCGGAAACGGTGCGGATGGAACGGGATTCGAGCAAGGCCCGCAACATTCGGGCATCGGCGCGCAGCTCGTCGCACAACCGCGCTGCGGTGGCGTACGGGGCGCTCGAGAGTTCGATCTGACCGCCGGGTTCGATGGTGACCCGGCTGCCCCCCGGCAATGGAAGCGCCGGTGAATCGGGGGCGATGGACCGTGGTGCATACGGTCCGAGTGCATCCGCCAGGACGGTCAGCTGGGGACGCGGAGCGGCCGATGGGCCTGCGGCCGAACGCTCACCCTGCACGGTGAGCCACTCGAGTTCGGCGCCGATGAGCGCCGGTGGCCCCTGCTTGAAACAGATCTTGCCGATATAGGCCTCCGCCGCGGCGCGGGAGGATAATTCCCCCAGCTCAACGGCATTTTCGACCGATTCCGGATGCTCCAGCGCGACGGCCATGCCAACCTCCATCGTGGTGTGAGTCGCTGTCCGCTTGCCAATTCCGTTATCGCCGGGGGGTCGCGGCGTATTCCGCGACACCGACCAAACCAGGGTAGCGATGCCCACCGACAAGAAAACGTCAGAGATTTGTGACGGGTTCGTGACAGGTACGTCCGCGCTGCTAGATCACGCTTTCCCCGCCAATAGGGGATTCGGAGTCCCTGCCATCCGGAAGCTCGACCGGCTACGGTCAGCGGCATGTTGGATGAGGATCGGGTACGCGCCGACACCCCGGGGGTCGGCGCGGGGTTGGTATTCCTGGACAGTGCGGGCTCCTCGCTGCCGCCGCGGATCGTGACCGATACGGTCATCGCGCATTTGCGACGCGAATCCGAGATCGGTGGCTACCGCGCGGCGAACGAGCGGCTCGCCGATCTCGACGCGGTGAAAACAGCGATCGGCGAGCTGATCAACGCGTTCCCGGCCGCAATAGCGCTCAGCGACAACGCCACCCGGTCCTGGGCGGATTTCTTCTATTCGGTGCCGCTGCGGCCCGGCGACCGAATCCTGATCTCGGGCACCGATTACGCGAGCAACGCCATCGCGGCGCTACAGCGCGCCAAGGCCACCGGAGCCGTCGTCGAGCAGATCCCGAACGACAGCAGCGGCCAGATCGATCTGGACGCGCTGTCCGCGATGGTCGACGAACGGGTGAAGCTGGTGTCGCTGCTGCACGTGCCGACCAACGGCGGACTGGTCAACCCGGCGGCGGAGGCCACCCGCATCGCGCATTCGGTCGGCGCGCTGGTGCTGCTCGACGCCTGCCAGTCGATGGGCCAGCTCGCGATCGATGTCGCCGAACTCGGCGTCGACGCGCTCTCGGCCACCGGACGCAAATGGCTGCGCGGGCCGCGCGGCACCGGATTCCTCTATGTGCGACCGGAATTGGTCGAATCGATGGAACCGGAGCGGCTGGACCTGCACTCCGCGCAGTGGACCGCGCCGGACGAGTACCGCCTCGCGCCCGATGCCCGCCGCTTCGAATTCTGGGAATTCGATGTCGCGGCCCGGCTCGGGCTCGGCGCCGCCGTCCGCTACCTGCTCGATCTCGGTCCGGAGAACGTGTACGCGGCCGTTGCCGCCCGCGCCGCGCACCTGCGCAAGGCGCTGCCGGAGATTCCCGGTGTGACGGTGCGGGATCTGGGGCTGCGGCAGAGCGGCACCGTATCGTTCACCGTCGACGGCATGGCCGCCGTCGAGGTGCGGGATCGGTTGGCGGAGCAGGACATCACGGTCACCGTCAGCTTCGCGAGCTCCACCCTGCTCGATATGAACCGCCGCGGTATCGACTCGCTGGTGCGCGCCTCGCCGCACGCCTTCGTCAGCTTCGCCGAGTTGGACCGGTTCGTCGCGGCGGTCGCCGGGCTGCGGCACGAATAACGCTGTGCTCGTTGAGGTTTCGGCTTCCCGCGCGTGCGCTGGTCAGCGCGGGAAGACCGTCACGATAAATGCAGGTCGAGCACCTCGGTGACCAACACCCGGGCGACGAGGGCGCCGTTGACGGCGGCTGGGGCCACCAGGGCGAGGCTGCGGTTGGCCTGAAGGGCGGCGATGCCGTGCAGGTTGGTCCACAGCAGCAGCGCTCGGTCGCGGGCGGCGGCCCCCGTCGCCCCGGTGACGTCGCCGACCAGCCCGGCGAATCGGTCGTACAGCGGAAGCGTTGTGGCGCGCAGGTTTTCGCCGGAACCCTCCAGCAGGTCGTGGCGGAACATCAGGGTGAACATCTCCGGACGCCGCCGCGCGAAGTCGACGTATTCGACGGCCATGTGCCGCAGGCGATCTCGCGGCGCGGCCGCCTCCGGCACCGCGGCGAAGCGCGCCGCGAGGTCGGCGAAGCCGCGGGCGGCGATGGCCGCCAGTAGCGCGTTGTGCGTGCGAAAGTGCCTGCGGGGCGCGCCGTGTGAGACACCGGCCGCCCGGGTGATCGCGCGCAGCCCGAGCTGCGCCGCGCCGACCTCCTCCAGGAGGTCGACGCCCACATCAACCAGTCGTTCGCGCAGCTGTTCGGCCATGTAGACATTGTCTGCTATCGCGAGTCGAGGCTCGTCGCCGGACCGCCGCGTCAATACCGCTACGCAGGATTAGTAGACATTGTCTACGCGATCGGGTAGACAATGTCTACACATTCGTTATCGGGAGGAACCCCTGTGTGGTACTGGCTGTTCAAATACGTCCTGCTCGGCCCCGTGCTGCGGCTGCTCGGCAGGCCGAAAATCGAAGGCCTGCACCATGTTCCGCGCACCGGACCGGTCATCATCGCGGCCAATCACCTGGCCGTGATCGATTCGCTCTACCTCGCGCTCGTGCTACCGCGCCGGGTCACCTTCCTGGCGAAACAGGAGTACTTCACCGGCACCGGCCTGCGCGGGCGCTTCAACCGCTGGTTCTACTCCGTCTCCGGACAGGTGCCGGTCGACCGCACCGGTGGCACCGCCGCCGCCGACGCCCTGGCCGCGGCCACCAAAATCCTTGAAGCGGGCGGTGTTTGGGCCATCCACCCGGAAGGCACCCGTTCACCCGACGGCCGGGTCTACCGCGGCCGCACCGGAACTCTCCGGGTCGCCATGACCACCGGCGCACCGGTCGTCCCCGTCGTGCTCTCCGGCACCGACAAGGTGAACCCGCGGGGCCGCCGCACCTGGCGATTCGCCAAGGTGCGCATAGCTTTCGGCGCACCGCGCCACTACCCGCGCCTCGAGCCCACCGCCGTCCGCACCGCCACCGACGACCTCATGCGCGAGCTGGCCGCCCGGGCGGGGCGCCCCTACGTCGACGAATACGCCGCGACGTTCGCGCGGTAGGACTTCCTTTGCGTGCATAGGTAATTGGCGAGTGCGGCCACCGACCGGGACCCCCGCGGCGGCCTGTCCGGCGAACCTTGCCGGACAGGCCGCTGCCCCCGACGCGGGCTCAGCGCTTGAGCAGGAAGGTGAAGTCGCGGGATAGCTTGCCGCTCAGCCGAACCGACGAAACGAGCTTCCCGTCCGTGATCAGTCGCTCCACCTCCGCCCGCGAAAGACCGCAGCCATCAGCGATCAGCCGCACCGGCCGGACCGGGATCCGCGCGGCGAAGCGGACCGAGACGTCGATCACCTCGCGGTCCAGATACTCCGAGCCGCCGGTGTCCAGACGCCAGGCGTTGTCCCAGTCGAGGGCGATGCGATTGCGGCGCCGCACAATCGGGTCTTGGAGCAGCTCGGCCGCCAGGCCGGGGTCGTTGCCATGCAGCCGATCCAAGAGCTCGGACGGCATGCCGCGCACATTCGTGCGCTCCATGACCGTGAGCTTCGTGGTCTCCCCGCAAGCGGTACAGAGCGCGAGGAGCCAGACATCGATGAGTTTGCCGTTCGCGTTGACGCGAAACTTTCCGCTGGTCCGGAAGCGTTCCGACGCGCAAACGTGGCAACGACGGCGAACGCGCGGCAGACAGACGGGTTCGACTACCCAGTTTTCGAGCACAGAAGTACACCTGTTCCAGTGAGAAATCCGCAGCAGAAAAGCGCGCGGCGCATATGCGCACCGCGCGAGGAATTAGCGCTCGGGAGGTCTCACAGGTGGTACAACGGCAGGTCCTCGACTGGGCAACTCAGGTCGCCAGCATGGTATGGACTCACGACGGCACGCCTCCACTGGTTTTCGGGCAGTCAACCGACCGGCGTTCACCAGGACATCCGTTTGCGGGGTTAACGCCGGTCCGTCAAGACGGGATAGTTGGGAGAGGCCGAGTGGCGGCCGAGTGGTGATGAGGGAGTCCGGATTTGAGCAGGTTCACCGACGAGATGTACGCGACGGCGCAGACGTCGGCCAGGGGGTTGGTGACAGGCGAGCCGAACGCGCCCCGGCGGCAGACCTGGGGTGAGATACACGCGGTGGCCCGGCGGATGGCGGGCGGGCTGGCCGCGGCGGGCATCGGGCACGGTGACGCGGTCGGCGTGCTGGCCGGCCTCCCGGTCGATATCGCACCCGCCTGCCAGGCGATCTGGATGCGCGGCGCATCGATCACCATGCTGCATCAGCCGACTCCGCGCACCGATCTGGTGGTGTGGGCCCGCGATACCGAGACCGTGCTGCGGATGATCGAGGCGCGGGCGGTGGTGCTCGGCGCCCCGTTCGAGGCGGCGGAGCAGATCCTGCGCGAGCGCGGCATCACCGTTGTGCGCATCGACCAGCTGCACGACGGTCCGGACACCGACCCGTTGCCCACCGCTGAATCCGATACCGCATTGCAGCAGTTGACCTCCGGCTCCACCGGCTCACCGAAGGCGGTGCGGATCACGCACGGCAACTTCTTCGTCAACGCCTACGCCATGTTCGACCGGGTGAAGTTCCAGCTCGACGACGACGTCATGGTCAGCTGGCTGCCGCTGTTCCACGATATGGGTATGGTCGGGTTCCTCAGCGTGCCAATGCAATTCGGTGCCGAGGTGATCTGCGTGACCCCGCTGGACTTCCTCACCAAACCGTTGCTGTGGGCCGAGCTGATCGACAAGTATCGCGGCACCGTCACCGCGGCACCGAATTTCGCCTATTCACTGCTGGCCCGCAGGCTGGAGCAGGCCGATGACAACGCCCTCGACCTGAGTTCGGTGCGCTACATGTGGAACGGCGCCGAACCCGTCGACCCGGACACCATGGAGCGGCTGGCCGCGGCCGGAAAGCGCTTCGGGCTCAACCCGATGGCGCTCACACCGGTGTACGGAATGGCCGAAACCACACTGGCCGTATCGATTCCGGACCCCGGGCACGGTCAGGTGCTCGACATCATCGATGCCGACCTGCTCGAGGCGCTCGGCAAAGCCGTTCCGGTACAGGACGAACACGGCCATCCGGGTACCGTGCGCCGCCTGCCGACGCTCGGTTATCTGGTCGATCAGCTGGAGGGCCGGATCGTCGACGCGGAACGCCAGCCGCTGCCCACCCGCTCGGTCGGCGTCATCGAATTGCGCGGTCCCGCGGTAACTTCCGGCTATGTGACGGTGGACGGCTTTCGCCCGGCCCAGGATTCGCACGGCTGGCTGGACACCGGCGATATCGGGTACTTCACCGAGGAGGGCCTGATCGTGGTGTGCGGGCGGATCAAGGACGTCATCATCATGGGCGGCCGCAATATCTATCCCACCGATATCGAACGCGCCGCGACCCGGGTCAAGGGCGTGCGCCCCGGCAACGCGGTGGCGGTGCGCCTGGACGCGGGCCAGAAGCGGGAGAGTTTCGCCGTGGTGGTGGAGAGCAACGACCACCAGGACCCCGAAGCCGTCAAGCGCATCGAACGCGAAATCGTGCACGCGGTGTTCTCCGAGGTCGGTGCGCGGCCGCGCACCGTCACGGTACTCGGGCCCGGCGCGCTGCCGAAGACGTCGTCCGGGAAGCTGCGGCGCGCGGCCACCGCCGTGCACCTGCGCTGACCCGCCCCTGGCGTCCTCCCGTCGAACGTCGGGACCCGCAGGCCGCTCTCCCCTCATGCTCGGCCGCGGTCCCGGCGTTCGCCGGGAGGATGCCGCAATACAAGTCAGTGCAATTGGTTCTGCGCGGTTTCCAGGCCGACGCGCAGCAGCATCTCGACGGCATCGGCGGCCTGCTCCACGATCACCGGAACCTCCTTGCGCTCCGGCGTCGAGAACGGCTTCAGCACGAAATCGGCGGGGTCCTGGCGGCCGGGCGGGCGACCGATGCCGATCCGGGTGCGGACGTATTCCTTGGTGGTCAACGCACTGGAAACGGAGCGCAGGCCGTTGTGCCCGCCCTCGCCGCCGCCGCGCTTGAGTTTGATCGTGCCGAACGGCAGGTCGAGTTCGTCGTGGACGACGATCACCTCGGTCGGCGGCACGGAGAAGAATTTGGCCAGCGCGGCGACGGGCCGCCCGGATAGGTTCATGTACGACCGCGGCTTCGCGATGAGCACCTGACGGCCGTCGAGCCGGGCCTGCAACAGATCGGCCCCGGACTTCTTGTGCACGGCGAACCGGCCGCCGACGCGCTGCGCGAGCACATCGGCGACCAGGAAGCCGACATTGTGCCGGGTGCGCTCGTATTCGGAACCCGGATTGCCGAGTCCGACCACGAGCGCTGGCCCGGCGGAAGTTTCGGTCATCGAGACCGGGACCTACTCGGCGCTCTCGCCCTCGGCCTCGCCCTCGGCGGGCGCCTCCGCCTCGGCGGCCGGGGCGACGATGACGTTGACGACCAGGGTCTCCGCGTCGGCGGCCAGGGTGACACCCTTCGGCAGCTCGAGCTGACCGGCGGTGATCTGGGTGCCCGCCTCGGCGCCCTCGATCGAAACCTCGATGGACTCGGGCAGCTTCAGCGCGTCGGCCTCGATGGAGATGGTGTTGGCCTCCTGGGTGACCAGGGTGCCGGGGGCGGCGTCGCCGACCACGGTGACGTGCACGTCGGCGACGACCTTCTCACCGCGCTTGATGATCAGCAGATCGGCGTGCTCGATGTAGCGGCGGATCGGGTGCACCACAACGGACTTGGTCAGTGCGAGCTGCTTCTTGCCGTCGATCACCAGGTTCAGCACCGCGTTGGTGCCGTGCTCGCGCAGGATGGCGGCGAAGGCGTGCGCGTTCACCGACAGGTGCTGCGGGTCGGCCTGGTGGCCGTACAGCACGGCGGGAACGTTGCCGGAGCGGCGGGTACGGCGGGCCGCGCCCTTACCGAACTCGGTGCGTACGGTGGCTTCGAGAAGGTTGGCGTCGGACATGACTGGATCTACTCCTACGGCTCTTCCGGGCTGTCAACTGGTGGCGATCACAGGACGGGTGGAGGCCCTGGATCGAACTGGTCTGCTCGTCGGGCGAAGACCGCACGGGGACGGCCGGAAGCCGAGCCGCGTCGATCACGGTGTCGCAAGGTCTGCAAACACCCTCGCCGAGACAACCCGAACACTGTACCGCAAGGGCGGAACATGCTATGAATCGGCACCCCAAACCCGGTTTCCGAACGGGGGAATGGGCGGAGTACAGCGCGCTACCCGGCTCACGTACCCTGGACAGGTTGCCGATTCGGTCGTCCAAGAAGGGTGTTGAAGTTGACCGCCTCCAGTGAAGGCGTCGCCGCCGAGGTCGCGCGCAGGCGCACGTTCGCGGTGATTTCGCACCCCGACGCGGGCAAGTCGACGCTCACCGAGGCGCTCGCACTCCATGCGCGGATGATCTCCGAAGCGGGCGCCATCCACGGCAAGGCGGGACGCAAGTCGACCGTCTCGGACTGGATGGAGATGGAGAAGGCGCGCGGCATCTCGGTGAGTTCGACCGCGCTGCAGTTCAATTACCGCGCCGAGGGCTCGGATTCCGACAGCGTCATCAACCTGGTCGACACCCCCGGCCACTCCGATTTCTCCGAGGACACCTACCGCGTGCTCACCGCCGTCGACGCCGCGGTGATGCTCATCGATGCGGCGAAGGGTCTGGAACCGCAGACGCTCAAGCTGTTCCAGGTGTGCCGCCACCGCGGCATCCCGGTGATCACCGTCATCAACAAATGGGACCGCCCCGGCCAGGCGCCGCTGGAACTGCTCGACGAGATCAGCGAGCGCATCGGCCTCACCCCTACTCCCCTTTTCCTACCGGTCGGCATCGCGGGTGATTTCCGCGGTCTGCTGCGCCGCGGCCCCGACGGCGCCCCGCTGGAATACATCCACTTCACCAGGACCGCGGGCGGCGCGACCATCGCACCGGAGGAATCGCTGACGCCCGAACAGGCCGAGGCGCGCGAGGGCGAGGTCTGGACCACCGCGGCCGAGGAGAGCGAACTGCTCTCGGCCACCGGACAGGACCACGATCAGGAACTGTTCCTGGCCGGGCAGACCTCGCCGGTCATCTACGCCTCCGCGATGCTGAATTTCGGTGTGCGCCAACTACTCGAGACGCTGGTGGCGCTGGCGCCCGCGCCGGGTCCGCGCGCCGACGTCAACGGCGGGGCGCGCACCACCACCGATCCGTTCAGCGCGGTGGTGTTCAAGGTGCAGGCCGGTATGGATGCCGCGCACCGGGACCGGTTGGCGTTCATGCGGATCGTGTCCGGCGAATTCGAGCGCGGCATGGTGGTGACGCATGCGCAGACCGGCCGCCCGTTCGCGACGAAATACGCGCTGACCGTATTCGGCCGGGAGCGCTCCACCGTCGACACCGCCTACCCGGGCGATGTGGTCGGCCTGGTCAACGCGACCGCGCTGGCGCCGGGGCACACGCTGTACGTGGATAAGAAGGTGGAGTTCCCGCCGATCCCGTCCTTCGCGCCGGAACATTTCGCGGTGCTGCGCGCGCAGAGCGCCGGCAAGTACAAACAGTTCCGCAAGGCGATCGATCAGCTCGACTCCGAGGGTGTCGTGCAGGTGCTGCGCAACGATATTCGCGGTGATGCCGCACCGGTCCTTGCCGCGGTCGGCCCGATGCAGTTCGAGGTGGTCACCGCGCGGATGATGGCCGAATTCAATGTGGAGACCCGGATGGAACATCTGGGGTACACCCTGGCTCGGCGCACCGACGCGGCCTCGGCCGACGAACTCGGTCGCCAGCGCGGCGTCGAGGTGTTCACCCGCAGCGACGGCGTGCTGCTCGCGCTGTTCAGCGATAAGTGGCGGTTGCAGTACATCGAGAAGGAACTGCCGAAGCTCACCCTCGAACCGCTCGTCGCCACCGCGGACTGACCGGCGCTCAACCCGCTTCGGACGCTCGCGGCGGTTCCTGCCCGGGTTCGCGCTGGACGGATGCGATGCCGTCCTCCCTGGCGATCAAACCCCACCGGCTCGACGTCAAACGCAGGCTCGGCAGGTCGCTGAGCGAGAGCACCACCTCATAGGTCCGCTCGTATCCGGTGTGCGCGATGCGCCACTGCCCGTCATCGCACCGGACATAGCGATCGCTGTAGAAGGCCGCGCCGCGCAGCAGCATATTGTGGCCGGGGATCAGCACCGTATCGGCGAGATACCAAGTGCCGGTTGCGATATCGCCTTCGATATCGATCTCGGGATGGTCGCAGCGGTGCTCGGTGATGACGTGCGGGCCGAGGGTGTTGCGCATGAACGCGAGGAAGGCGTCCCGCGATTCGAACTGCAGGTACTCGCTGTAGGTCGCGGTCGCCTCGGGAATCATGGTGTCGGCGAACTCTTCCCACGCCTTGGTGTCCAACGCGCGTAGGTATCTGAATTTCAGGCGGTTGATCGCGAAGAAGTCCGCCCAGTCCGGATCGCCACGCCCACGCGCGGAATCGACTCCCGGATCGGCGTCGTCGGCACCGGTTCCCTGATCCATAACTCCACAATCCCATCCGTCGCCTAACCGCACTTCACGGATTGCTCGATTTGTATCAGATTGCTATGACGCTTGGTCGGAAAACCGCCAGGAAGATCAACTTACATTCCGCGATTCGGCTCAGATCGTGAAGCAGGTCTTGCAGAAGTCCGCACCGAACTCGGTGAGCCGCAAGCTCTTGCGCACGATCTTCGGCGCGCGACCCGCCTTCTTCAGCGCCGCCTCCACCACCGGCTGCACCTCCAGCACCATGTAGCGACTGAGCACCACCGGATCGTCCGAGGTCAGCGTCAGGCCGAGACGGTTGAGGTTGATCAGATACATGCGCGCCCGGTCCGGGTAGCGCACGCCCGCCTGCTCCGGCACCGAGGTGAGGTCGCCCTGCACCAGCTCCGAACCGATGCCGAGCGGCCGATTGGTCCGCACATCGACCGAGGGCTGCGGACCGTTCTGCGACATGAACCGCAGAATGCGCGCCTCGTCGGGCGCCAGCTCGTCGAGGATCCGGTCATAGGCCGGATGCACGTCCTCGCTGAAGTAGACGTCGGCCGAGCGGGCGAGCAGCGAATCGCCGCGGCGGCGCAGCTCCTCGGTGGTCGCCGAGTGGAAGTGGGCGGCGGTCAACGCGCTCTGCGGCACCCCGCCGTTGGAAGTCGGTACGTAGCTGACGATTTCGCGCACCGAACCCTCGGTGACACCGAGCGCGCTTCGGGCTATCGAACGCAGCGCGTTACCGGTGCGCTCGGCCAGATCCGCGGACGATTCACCGTCCAATGCGGCCTGCGTGATCTCCTTGGTGACCTCGAAGGTGGTCTCGACCGCCCAACGGCTGCCGCGCACCGCGGTGCCCGCCGCCATCCCAGCCGCGCGGAACACACCGCGAATCAGCCGCGCCTCGTTGCTGATCTGGCGCCGTTCGACATCCGAGCTGCGCTCGACGGCGCGGGAGCCGGCCCGGGCCACGTCCTGTCCGGTCCTGTCGTCTGCCACGTCTACTCCGATTTGCCCAGTGAACGGAACCCGCCCACAGATTATTGCCCCTCGGTCGTTGAAGTGCGTCTGTGACCGATATCTCCGAATTATGACCTGTGGCGCGGCCCACAAGCTGTCTGGGTCGATTTGCCGGTCACAGGGCGTTCCGTTTGTGCGGGTAGTGCTACCTTGAGGTGCCGGTGAGGCGGCGGTCACCGGTATATCGGCAGGAGGGTGTCGTGTTAGAGAGCGTGTTCGGAATCCACCCGACCGTCCTGTTGGAGTTGGTGACGATCCCGCTGTTCACCGGAATCATCGGCTACATAACGAACTGGACAGGCGTGCTCATGCTGTTCAAGCCGATTCGGTTCCACGGCATCTCGGTGCCCGGGCTGCGCGCCTTATTCCCGTTCCTGCCCAAGCGAATTCAGGTGCTGCCGCTGCTGAGCTACGACGGCAGGCTCGGCTGGCAGGGCATCGTTCCGTCGCGCGCCGACAAGATGGCCAGCATCGCCGTCGACAAGGGACTCGCCAAACTCGGCAACATCGCCGACTTCTACCGGGAAATCGAACCCGACCGGCTCGCAGAGCATTTCATCAATGTCGGTGACGAACGCATCCACGGCATCATCGAGGAAATTCTGCGTCGCGAGCATCCGCAGCTCTGGTACAACTTGCCAACGCAAGTGCGAGATATGGTGCACGCCAGGGTCAAGCAGCAGCTGCCCCACATTCTGCGCGAGCTCACCGAGGAAATCGGCAACAACATCGATCAACTGATCGATGTCAAGCAGATGGTGATCCGCTACTTCCAGGCCCGCCCGCAACTGCTCAACCAGTTGTTCCAGGTGCTCGGCGCGAAAGAGCTGCGGTTCATGCAGAATTTCGGTTTCTACTTCGGTGCCCCGATGGGTGTCGTGCTGGTGGCGCTGCTGCATGTCACGCACTGGTCCTCGCTCGTGGTACTGCCGATCGGCGGCGTGATCATCGGCTGGACGGTCAACTGGGTGGGCATCAACCTGATCTTCGCGCCCGCGTACCCGAAGTGGTACTGCCCGTGGCGGCAGGGCCTGCTGATCAAGCGGCAGGACGAAATCACCGAGGGCTACGCGGAATTGGTGTCCTCACAGGTGATGACCGTCGCCAACATCGGCGACGAACTGCTGCACGGACCACGCTCGGATCGCACCATTCAGATGCTGGAGGACACCCTGCGCCCGGCCGCGGACCGGGCGCTCGGCCCCGCCCGGCCCGCGGTGAAATTCGTGCTCGGCAGTCGCGAATACGATTCGCTGTCCGCGACATTGACCACCGAGGCGATGTCCATCGCGCCGATCGCGTTCGCCGACCCGGATTTCAATGTCCAGCAGGGTAAACAGGTCAACGAGTACATCGCACGACAAATGTCGCAGCTGAGCCCGCCGGACTTCGTGGATATGCTCCGCTCCGCCATCAAACAGGACGAGTGGCTGCTTTTCGTGCATGGCGGCGTGTTGGGACTGTTTGCCGGATACGCTCACATCCTGGTCTTCGGAACGGGAGTGGCGACATCATGGTGGTAGGCGAATCTGCCGGAGGCGGCGATGAGTTCGATGCGGCCGACCCGGCGCCCACTCGCGAGATCGCCCGGCGGCCCGGCGCGGAGCTAGCCGAAATCCGCACGCGCAGTATGCCTTTCCAGGCGGTGCGGGGAGCGTCCGGAGTCGCGCGGGTGGCCTGGAATGCCGCGTACGGGGTGGCGGGCTGGGGTATCGATACCGCGCTCGGCGTCGCGGGCACCGTGGTGAAGGGCAGTATGGCGGGCACGCCGCCGCGCGAGGTGCTGGCCGACGCACAGGCCGAGGTGCGCGACGCGGTGCGCCGGGCGCTCGGGATTCCGCCGCCCGCAACATCTTCCGAGCACACCTCGGTGCCGACGCTGCGCGAGCAGGGCGCCGCGCTGCTGCGCATGTCGGCCAGTCCGCACGCCGAACAGTCCGATGGTCATCCTGCATTCGCGGGCATGCTGTCCGAGCTCACCCCGGACGAGGCGCGGATACTGCGATTCCTGCACCTCGACGGCGCGCAGCCGTCCATTGATATCCGAATCGGGCGGCCGCGCGCGCTCGGCGCGGAGCGAATCGTGGCCGGGCTCAACCTGATCGGCGAACACGCCGGGTTGCGTTTCCCGAACCGCATCCAGCAGTACCTGACCAACCTGCGGCGGCTCGGACTCATCGATTTCACCAAGGACCCGCTCGACAACCCACACCGCTATCAGGTGTTGGAGGCGCAGTCACCGGTGCGAGAGGTGTTGAAGCGCTCCGGATTCGGCACCAAGGTGTACTACCGCAGCGTCACGCTGACCGCATTCGGCACCGATTTCGTGCAGACCTGTCTGCCGGTGGTGGTGCCGGACGGACGGGCCTCCGGCACCGACTGAGCACACCTCTAACGGGCGGCCGCGATGATCGGGCCGAGGCCGCCTTCGGTCATGATCACGCTCGACGTGATCTCATTGCCGTTGACGAAAACCGATGGGGTGCCCTTGATGCCGCCGGCCAACACCTGCTTGGTGTTGTCGCGAACGAACTGTTCCCACTTGTGGCTCGTAATGCACTGTGCCACAGCGGAATCGGTGTAACCGGCGGATTTGGCGATCTCGACGAGCTTACTGTCGGGCAGACCGTCGGTACCCTCTTTGGGCTGCTGCTCGAACATGGCGGTGAGCCAGGTCTGATAGTTCGCGGTGCCCGAGTCGGCGACGCAGTAGGCCGCGTTGCCAGCGCGCGAGGAGTACTTGGTGGTGGACGCCCGGTCCAGGAACGAGATGATGTTGTATTCGATTACCGCCGAACCGTTCCCGGCGGCCTCCGCCAGCACCTTGCCGTTCGCCTTCTCGAACGCCTGACATGCCGGACACTGCAGATCCTCGACCAGCCGGACCACGACCTTCGCTTTCGGATCGCCGACCCGCACCGCACCGGCCCCGGTGACATTCGACGGCCCGCCGGTGATACCCGTCGCCGGTGTCGCCGCGCCCGCGACGACCGAACCGCCGTGCAACACCAACCCGACGACGACCGCGATCACGGCGACCAGCACAGCGAGCACCGCGACCACGACCGGCAGCGCGCCGCCACCCGCCCGCGGCGGCGCCGCATTTGCCGATACGTCGGGGTAGGTCACGCCGATCACCACGCTCTCGTTCGCCGGGGGTAGTTCGCTCCGGAAACGATAGCGCTTCCCTTCCGGTCCGCCCTCCACGGCGCGGGAACCTCCGCATTCGTTCGGCCATGCGCAGGACTGCTTCGTCGACAACGCCTATTCGGCGTAACTCCGCATCCGTTCCGGACATGCGCGAGCCGACGACGGCTTCGCCGACAACTACCTGTGTATTCGCTCCGGCCGTGCGTAGGACTCCTCGTCGACAGCGCCCATTCGGCGCTTGCATGAGTTCGGCCTCGCACGAGACCAAGTCGTGCGAGGCCGCGGCTCAGTGCGTCGGGGTCGGCGCGGGCGTCTGTGACGGCTGAGTCGACGGTTGCGGCGCTCCGCTCGGCGGCGGCTCCGGCGGGCGTTGCCGGTCGTAGCGGTGCATCCGCTCCCCCGGTCCCCACCGGTGCGCGGTCATATGGTGGCCACCGTGATGGCGGTGGCCACCGTGGTCGCCGACCGCCAGCCCCGCACCGAATCCGGCCAGTCCGATGACGACGGCCGCGACCACCGCGGTCACGATTCGCAGCGGCCGCGATCCGCGCCAGCGCGCCGCGAGCGCATTGGACCGCGGCGGGGGCGCCGCCTGAGGTGCTGGATTCTCGTTCTCCGCCGGACCACTCTGCCCGGCGCCTTCCGCTTCTGTCATGGGTGTGCCTTATGTCCGAATTACCCGACCTGATATCCGACGGTATGACCGAACCTTGGGACCCTTCTGCACGACAGTTGTGGATGATCTGTGCGTTTCCGGCCGCCGTGACCAGCGCAAACTCCGATCACACCGCCGAGGTCACGGTTGTCCGAACCATCGGGTCAATGCGTCCCGCAGGCTGGTTCGGGCCGAATCGGCCGACGCGCCGGGGGCGACCGCCCAGGCGATCCGCGCGTCCGGGCGGATCAACAGCGCGGCGGCCACCGGGTCGTCGGCATCGGCCGTCCGGATATCCACTCGATCGGCCCAATCGCCGGCGGTTTCGCGAATGTCGGCTCGGTCCGCGAGGTCGAGCAGCACCGGGCGGCCGGAGCGCATGAGTCCGGCGACGCTCGTGCGGCCGTCGGCGGTGGACAGTGCGAGATCCGGAGCGAAGGCGCCGACCAGCGGATGGGCGTCGGCGGCGGGATACCTGATCTCGGTTCCGCTGAGCATGTCGCAGACGCGACGCACCGGCTGCTCGTCGCGCAGCAGTTCCTGGAAGATCTCCCGCAGCGCGATCGCATCCTCGTCACCGCCGCTCGCCAGCGCGGCCTGCGCACGGCTGTGCCGCAGCGCGCGGGCACCGACCGGATACCGTTCGCCGTGATAGGTATCGAGCAAATCCGTTGGCGCCCAACCATTTACCTCGGCGGCCAGCTTCCAGCCGAGGTCGACCGCATCGAGCAGACCGACGTTCAGTGCGATACCACCCGTCGGGAACAGGTGGGCGGCGTCGCCGGCCAGGAACACCCGGCCGTCCCGGTAGCGCTGCGCCTGACGCGCCTGCGCGCGGAACCGGCTCAGCCAAATCGGTTCGCCCAACGGCAGATCCACGCCCAATACGCGAGTGAGGCTGGCCCGCAGCTCCGGCAGCGTCACGGGTTGGTCGTCGCCGGGCGCGGCCGGATCGTCCTCGGTCGCCGAGACCAACAGCACCTCGGGCGTGAACGATGCGATGGCCACCATGCCCCGTTCGGTTCTGGTGAATCCCGCCCGGACGACGCCGATACCGGGAACATCCAGGTCGCCGTTGTCGAGCAACGTCACCGAATCCGGCATGGCGACGTGACCGAGCCGCGTCACCTCGGGATAGGTGGTGCCGGGGAACGGGATCTCCGCCAGCGCGCGAACGGTGCTGCCACCGCCGTCGCAGCCGACCAGATAGCGCGCCCGCAGCCGGTAATCCCCTTCCGGGCCTTGAATTTCCGCCGTCACGGAGGTGTCGTCCTGATGCAGCGCCACCAGCACGTGCCCGCGCCGCACCTGCGCGCCGAGCTCATCGGCCCGCTCGCCGAGCAGCCGTTCCAGCCGCGGTTGCGGGAGCAGAAGTAGCTGCATCCGATCGGCTTTCAATGGCGTGAAGTCGACATTCACTCCGCCGAACGGGAATCCGGGCGCCATACCGTGAAAAGTGCCTGCCGGCAGCCGTTCCAGCAAGCCGCGATATTCGAGCATGCGCACGATCAGCCCGCCGAGACCATTGGCCTTCGGCAGTTCGCGCGGGTGCGGTTGTCGTTCCAGCACAATCGGTTTCACGCCGCACAGCGCCAGTTCGGCGGCCAACAGCAAGCCGGTCGGACCGGCGCCGACCACGATTACATCGGTGTCCATGACACCTCCCCCTCGTTTGAATCATCCGCTGCCAGTTTTGCTCGACAATCGGACCGTGTCAATCAAAATTGACGACAGCGCGCCCGGCGTCGAAGCGTGATCCCGATGGCCGCAGGCGGCGGTAGAATACGATCGACCGTATATACGCCGTGGAGGTGTTCATGGAGACGTCGGATCAGCGGTTGTTGCGGGGAATGCGGTCCCGGCAGGTGGTTACGGCGCGGGCGGTGGATATCGCATCGATCGACGGGCTGGAAAATCTCAGCTTCGGACGACTGGCCGACGACCTCGGGTTGAGCAAGGCCGGAATTCAGACGCTGTTCCGGACCAAGGAGAAGCTGCAGTTGGCCACCATCGAGGCGGCGGAGCGGGCGTTCGTGGACGCGGTGGTGCTGCCCGCGCGGCGGCGGCCGCGCGGGCTCGCCCAGTTGCGCGCGCTGATCGAGCAGTGGCTCGATTACGTCGGCGAGCCGTTGTTCGCCGGTGGCTGTTTCTGGGGCGCCAACCTGCCGGAATTCGACAGCAAGCCGGGTCCGGTGCGCGATGCGCTCGTCGCGCAGCGGCGGCGGTGGCTCGACATAATCGCCGCCGAGCTGAAACAGGCCGTCGCCAACCGCGAAATCGCACCAATTGATATCGACCTCACGGCATTTCAGATAAACGCCGTGCTCACCGCGGCCAATATCGAACTGCGACTGGGCGATACCGCCGCCGTATCGATGGTGCACCGAGCGATCGACGCCATACTCGCTCGCCGCACCGAATCACACGTTCACGCATAGGTTTCGGCTTCCCGCGCATGCGGTGGTGCGCGGGAAGCCGATCGCCGTGCATGAACCGGTCAGACGTTGTCGGCCAACTCCAGCCAGCGTTCCTCGGCCGAATCCTTTTCGGCCTGAACCTGTTTGAGCTCGGCACCGAGCGGGGCGAGCCGGTCCGGATCGCTGGCGGCCTCGGCCAGCGCCGCGATCAACTTCTGCTCGCGCTCGGCGAGCTTGTCGATGGTGCGCTCCAGGCGGGTGAGTTCCTTGCGGGCGGCGCGATAGGTGGCGGAATCAGTGACCTCCGCCTGTTTGGGCTCGGCGCCGCGGGTCGGCGCGGCCGCCGCGGCGGCGCGCTTCCTCAGATACTCCTCGATGCCGCCGGGCAGGTTGGTGAGTTTGCCGTCGCCGAACAGCGCCCAGGTGGAGTCGCAGATGCGCTCGATGAGGTAGCGGTCGTGGCTGATCACCACGAGGGTGCCCGCCCAGTTGTCGAGCAGATCCTCCAACTGCTGCAGGGTGTCGATATCGAGATCGTTGGTCGGCTCGTCGAGCAGCAGCACATTCGGCTCGGCCATCAGGATGCGCGTCAACTGCAGGCGACGGCGCTCGCCACCGGACAGATCACCGACGGGGGTGCGCTGGCGGGCCGGGCTGAAGCCGAGCCGCTCGGCCAGCTGTCCGGCGGAGATCTCCTTGTCGCCGAGCATAATTCGCTGCGCGACCTGTTGAACAGCTTCCAGCACACGCAGGTTGGTCGGTAGATCGTCGAGTTCCTGGCGCAGCCAACCGATTTGTACGGTCTGGCCCTGAATCCGCTTGCCCGTCACCAGATCACCGTCACCCGCGAGGGCGCGCAGCAGCGTGGTCTTGCCGGAGCCGTTCACCCCGACCAGGCCGACCCGCTCACCCGGCGCGAGCCGCCAGGTGAGATCGCGCACCAGCTCGCGGCCGTCCGGCGTGCCGAGCGTGGCGTCCTCGAGCTCGATCACTACCCGCCCCAAGCGCTTTCGGGCGAACGCGGCCAGCGATACCGAGTCGCGCGGCGGCGGTACGTCGGCGATCAGCGCCTCGGCCGCCTCCACCCGGTACCTCGGTTTGGAGGTGCGGGCCTGCGGGCCGCGCCGCAACCAGGCCAGCTCCTTGCGCGCCAGATTCCGCCGCCGCGCCTCGCTGGCGTCGGCCTGCCGCGCCCGCTCGGCCCGCGCGAAAATCCAGTCGCCGTAACCGCCCTCGTAACTTTCCACCTTGCCGCCCACCACCTCCCAGGTGCGGGTGGCGACGGTGTCGAGGAACCAGCGGTCGTGTGTGACGACGACGAGGGCGCTGCGCCGCGACAGCAGATGCGCGGCCAGCCACTGCACACCCTCGACGTCGAGGTGGTTCGTCGGCTCGTCGAGTACCAGCAGATCCAGTTCGCGCACCAGCGCGGCGGCCAGCGCCACCCGGCGGCGCTCACCACCGGACAGGTTGTCCACCACGGCATCCAGCCCGAGATCCGCGATACCGATCCCCTCCAGCACCGAACGGATCCGCGGGTTGGCCGCCCACTCGTGTTCGGCGACACCGTGATCGGATTGCACGTCCTCCGCCAGCCCGGCCAGCACCACCGAGCCGACGGTCGCGCCCTCGGGCAGCACGCCGCGCTGGGTGACCACCGCCATCCGCAGCCCGCCGAGCCTGCTCACCCGGCCGCTGTCCGGTTCCTCGAGCCCGGTCAGCACCTCGAGCAGCGTCGTCTTACCACCGCCGTTGAGCCCGACCACCCCGATCCGCTCGCCCGCGTGCACGCCGAGCGACACATTGTCCAGCAGCGGGGTGATACCGAAACTCTTGTTGACCTGTTCGAGGTTGATCAGGTTGGCCATGGATCCTTCCGGTGACTATCGAGGGCGCGAAATACCCCGAACCAGCGTACCGAGCAGTCCCGACCGCCCCGACGGAAGCATCATTTGCGCGACGGGCGAACCTCTGGTTACAGTGGGCTCACTCTGAAACGGAGCTCTCCAGAAGTACTGCCGCAGAATGAGAGCCCTACCTCCACTCGGATGGTCATAGAGGGGGCGGCGCTGATTTGCCCACCCCTTTTTTCGGAGGTTTCACCCATGCATGTCGGTATCGGCCTGCCCATTTCCGACCCATCCACCCTGCTCGATTGGGCCAACCGCGCCGAAGACGGCCCGTTCCGGACCCTCGGCCTGCTGGATCGGCTCGTCTACGACAATCCCGAACCGCTGGTCGCGCTCGCCATGGTGGCAGGCGCCACCGAACGGATCCGCGTGCAGACCGAGGTGCTCATCGCACCGCTGCGCGACACCGCGCTGCTCGCGAAGCAGGCCGCGACGCTGGACCTGATGTCCGGCGGGCGGTTCGTCCTCGGCCTCGGCGTCGGCGGACGTGCCGACGACCACATCGCGTCCGGCACCGATATCCGCACCCGCGGCCGCAGATTCGACGAGCAGATCGGCCTGATGCGCAAGCTGTGGTCCGGTGAACCGTACGGCCCGGACTGCGGCCCGATCGGTCCCGCCCCGGTCCACCCCGGCGGCCCGGAAATTCTGCTCGGTGGCTTCCAGCCCGTCGCACTCGATCGGGTAGGCCGTTGGGGCACAGGCTTTCTCGCGGCGGCCGCGCCGTCGTGGGCCGGTGGGCTCTTCGATCAGGTTCGCCATTCCTGGCGCGAGCACGGCCGCTCTGGTGAGCCGCGGATCGTCGCGCAGGTCAATGTCGCGCTCGGCGCGCCGGATGTGGTCGACGACGCCCGCGCCGCGATGGGCGCGTACTACGAATTCAGCGGCCGCGCGGACTACATGCTCGCGGGCATGCTCACCACTCCTGACGAAATCCGCGGCGCGATAAAGCAATTCGAAGATCTCGGTGCGGACGAGGTCATGCTCTACTGCTACGGCCGCGATGCCGGGCAGGTCGATCGCCTGGCCGATATCGTCGACTGAACCGGTCAGCGTTTGCCGGGTGTCTCCAGCACTCGGGCGCCCGGCACCGGTCCGCTGGCCGTGCGCACGCTGCGGCAGACGCCCGCGCCCGCGAGTTCCGCGGCCACGGCCACCGCCGCCGCCTCGCTGTCGCAGAGAAATGCGCAGGTGGGGCCCGATCCGGAGACCAACCCGGCGAGGGCGCCCGCACCGACGCCCGCCCGCAGGGTGCGGCGCAGTTCCGGCTTCAGCGAGAGCGCGGCGGCCTGTAGATCGTTGCCGAGCAGCGGCGCGAGCAGTTTCGGATCACCGGCGGCCAGCGCCTGCATGAGCCGCTGCGGTTCGCCGAGCCGTGGCGGATTCCCGTTCTCCCGCAACCGATCCAGCTCGGCGTATACCGCCGGGGTGGACAGGCCGCCCTTCGCCAACGCGATAACCCAGTGAAAAGTGTTGCGGGACAATACCGGAAGCAAACGCTCCCCCCGCCCGGTGCCGAGCGCGGTACCGCCCTGCAGCGCGAACGGCACATCGCTGCCGAGTTCCGCCGCGATACCGGACAATTCGTCCCGGCTCAGCCCCAGATCCCACAGCTCGTTGAGCCCGACCAGGGTGGCGGCCGCATCCGCGCTGCCGCCCGCCATGCCGCCCGCCACCGGAATCCCCTTGGCGATCGCGATCTCCACCAGCGGCGCGCGCCCGGCCAGATGGGCGAGCCGGACGGCCGCCTTCCAGACCAGGTTGGTCCGATCGGTCGGCACCTCCGCCGCGCCCTCGCCGCTGACCCGGACGGTCAGCGAGGCCGCGGGTGCGATCTCGAGGTCGTCGCTCAGTGACAGCGCCTGAAAGACCGTGGTCAGATCGTGGTAGCCGTCCGCGCGCAGGTCGCCGACGCCGAGGTGAAGGTTCACCTTCGACGGCGCACGCACGGTGACTGGGCTGGGCACTACTGACAACACGAGACCCAAGCATAAGGGGCACGGCGCGGCGAAGTCCGACCGAAAACCGGTACGCCGCCGATCTCACCCCCGCGCCGCCGGACAGGCCGGGCGGAACCGATGGTGACCGACACCACTCCTATCGGCACCGCGCCGGTATATAACGGCAAGGGCACGCGGTGTGGGGGACGGCGAAACACTTGCGTAGCAGGCGAACCCGCGTGCGACCATTAGGGGTGATCGATCGGTCCCGGGACAGGGACAAAACCGAACCGTCCGTGCGAATACCGAGGGCGAGTACCGAACGCCTCTGGTCCATTGTCGGGATATACGTCGCGGCAACGCTTCTCGGATCCGCCGCGCTACTCGTGGTGCAGCGGTGGTCCGGAATAGATTCCGACGCATTGTCGCTGGTGCAGTTCGGTCCGGCGGTCGGGGCGCTGTTCTGCTGGATCCTCTTCGAAACGACGCTGCGCGGGCTGGCCCCGGCGCCGCTGCCTGCCGCGCGGGTGCGCACCGATCTCGGTTACCTCGTCGCGGCGTGTGTGATCTTCGGCGTCCTGCTCGCGGGTATGGCGGCGACGGCCGGGTACCACCCGCCCGGCCCGCAATCGTTCGGCGGCGTACCGTTCGGACTGCTGCTCGTACTCCAATTGATCGGCGCCTGCGGTGAGGAGATCGGTTGGCGCGGCCTGCTGCAGCCGGTGCTCGAAACGCACTATCGGCGCTGGCTGGCGATCTTGGTCACGGGCGTGATCTGGGCGCTGTGGCACGTACAGGTGATCGCCGCCGGACCGGTGATCGCGCTGTCCTTCCTCGTCTCGACCGTCACCTTCGCGATACTGCTCGGAACGCTCGGCAATGGCGGTGTGCGGCAACGAATAACGGTGGCGACGGTCGGCCACTGGTTGATCAACATGATGACCTACCTGGCCGTCGGCGCGGATGCGCACACCAGCCCGCAGGTGATGCTGCTCGCGGTCGCCGCCGCGATCGTCACCGCGGCGCTCGGCCTGCGCACGCTGCGCCGGGATTGACCCCTTGCCATCAAGTACCCATGGGGGGTATGTTTTCTCGTGCCGGGCAGATACCCCGGCACGGTATGATGAATACGAGCGAAGGAGTCGGACATGTCCACCAGCACCTACACCGTCACCGGAATGACCTGCGGGCACTGCGTGAGCTCGGTGAAGTCGGAGATCGGCAAGATCGATGGCGTCACCTCGGTGGACGTCGACCTCGCCTCCGGCGCAGTCCGGGTGGAGAGCACCGCGCCGCTCTCCGACGCCGATATCGTCGCCGCGGTGGACGAGGCCGGTTACGAAGTCGCCGTCTGATGCGGGAAAGGCTGAAGCTCGCCGCGTTCGGCGGCGGGCTGATCCTGCTGTTCGGCGCGGCGCTCGGCGTCGGCGCGCTGGTCGGCGAGTCGTCGCCGACGGCGGATGACGAAAGCCGCCCCGGAACCGGGCTCGCCGACTCCCACGACGGATACACGTTCGCCGATCTGACCGCGCCCACCGAGCCGAATCAGGTTGGGCCGCTCCGCTTCCGAATCACCGGACCGGATGGATCCACGGTCACGAAATTCACCGCACAGCACGACAAGCAGCTGCATCTGATCGTCGCCAGATCGGACGCCACCGGCTATCGCCACGTGCATCCGGTGATGGATGCCGCGGGCACCTGGTCGATCGACTGGAAATGGGCCGAGCCCGGCTCGTACCGCATCTTCGCCGATTTCGCGCCGGACGCCGCGAGCGACCTGGTGCTCAGCCGCACCATTACCGTCGCGGGAAATGCTGTCCCACAACCACTTCCGCCGCCCGCGCGGACCGTTGCGGTGGACGGTTACCGGGTGACGCTCACCGGAGACCTGACCACCGCGGGCAGCGAGCTACGCTTCGCCATCAGCCGGGACGGCACGCCGGTCACCGATCTGGAACCGTATCTCGGCGCATACGCCCACCTGGTCGCCCTGCGCGGCAACGATCTGGCCTATCTGCACGTGCATCCCGAAGGCGAAATCGGCCGCACCCCAGCGGGTCCCGAGGTCGCTTTCCACGCACAGGCGCCCAGCGCGGGCGACTATCGGCTGTATCTCGACTTCGTGCATCATGGCGCGGTGCACACCGCCGAGTTCACCGTCGAATCCGCCACCGCTGCGGCCGATTCCGTCGCGCACACGCACGGCGGCGACCACTGATGACCGAAGCGCACGCCCCGGCGCCACCGCGGCCGAACGCGGCGCCCCGCTCGCTCGAATTGGCGATCGGCGGGATGACCTGCGCATCCTGTGCGGCGCGAATCGAGAAGAAGCTCAACCGGATCGAGGGCGTGCACGCCACCGTCAACTATGCGACGGAGAAGGCGAAGGTCAGTCATCCGCCGACGGTCTCGCCGGAACGACTGATCGAACAGGTGGTCGGCGCGGGATACACGGCTCATGTGCCCGCACCCGCCGAGCACGATGTGGTGCCGTCCGGCGATCTGCTCGGGTTGCGCAGGCGGCTGCTGGTGAGCATCGCGCTCGCGGTGCCGGTGATCGCGCTCGCCATGCTGCCCTTCCTGCAATTCACCGGCTGGCAATGGCTTTCGCTGGTGCTGACCGTCCCGGTGGTGTTCTGGGGCGGGGCCCGTTTCCACCACGCTGCGGTCACGAACGCTCGGCACGGCGCGGCCACCATGGATACGCTGATCTCCGTCGGCACGCTGGCGGCATTCGGGTGGTCGGTGTTCGCGCTGTTCGCGGGGCCGGGCGGCGGATCCGGGTCGGCCGGTATGGCGGGGATGAGTCTCACTGTGCCGCGCGGTGATTCGACCGCGCACGTCTATTTCGAGGTGGCGGCCGGGATCATCATCTTCCTGCTGACGGGGCGATATTTCGAGACCCGGGCCAAACAGCGGGCCGGCTCGGCGCTGCGCGCGCTGCTGGAACTCGGCGCAAAGGATGTGTCGCTGCTTCGCGACGACACCGAAATCCGGATCCCCATCGGCGAATTGGGCGTCGGCGACCACTTCCTGGTGCGGCCCGGTGAGAAGGTCGCCACCGACGGCGTTGTCGTCGCGGGTAATTCGGCCGTCGACCTGAGCATGCTGACCGGTGAATCGCTGCCCGTCGACGTCGGCCCCGGTGACAGTGTCGCGGGCGCGACGGTGAATTCCGGTGGCCTGCTCACCGTGCGCGCCACCAAGGTCGGCGCAGATACGCAGCTGGCCCGGATGGCCGCGCTGGTCGAGGAGGCGCAGAACGGCAAGGCGCCGGTGCAGCGGCTGGCCGACGAGGTGGCCGGGATATTCGTGCCCGTCGTGCTCGCGCTTTCCCTACTGACGCTGAACTTTTGGGTTGCGAACGGGGTCGGCGCGGCGACGGCGGTCGGCGCGGCCGTCGCGGTGCTGATCATCGCCTGCCCGTGCGCACTCGGCCTCGCGACGCCGACCGCGCTGCTGGTCGGGACCGGACGCGGGGCGCAGCTCGGCATTTTGATCACCGGCCCGCAGGTGCTCGAATCGACCCGGCGCGTCGATACGGTGTTGCTGGACAAGACCGGAACGGTGACCACCGGCCGGATGGCGCTCGACTCGATCGTCACCGGCGCCGGGATCGAGGAGCGGGAACTGCTCGCGATCGCGGCGACCGTCGAACACGGCTCGGAGCATCCGGTGGCGCGGGCCGTCGTCGCGGCCGCCGAGGAGCGGGATATCGCGCGAATGTCGTTGTCTCGGTTCACCGATCACGGCGGTAAGGGTGTGCTGGGGTCGGTCGGCGGGCGGGCCGTGGTGATCGGCAGGGGCGCGCTGCTCGACGAGCGGTCGATCGAGATACCCGAAGAACTCACCGCCGCAAAGGAAGCCGCGGAGGCGGCGGGCCGCACCGCCGTGCTCGTCGCCTGGGACGGGCTCGCGCGCGGCCTGCTGATCCTCGCCGACACGGTCAAACCCACCAGTGCACAGGCGGTTACCGAATTGCGCGCGCTCGGGCTGGAGCCGATCCTGCTCACCGGCGACAATGTGGCCGCCGCGCACGCCGTCGCGGACCAGGTCGGCATCCGCACCGTCATCGCCGACGTATTGCCGGGCGACAAGCTGGATGTGGTGCGGGACCTGCAATTTCGCGGCAAGGTCGTCGCGATGGTCGGCGACGGCGTCAACGATGCGGCCGCGCTGGCCCAGGCGGATCTCGGCATCGCCATGGGCACCGGCACCGACGTCGCCATCGAGGCCAGCGACATCACCCTGGTGCGCGGCGATCTGCGCACCGTCGGCGCGGCGATCCGCTTGTCCCGCAAGACATTGCGCACCATCAAGGGCAACCTGTTCTGGGCCTTCGGCTACAACGTCGCGGCCATCCCGCTGGCCGCGGCCGGACTGTTGAATCCGATGCTCGCGGGTGCGGCAATGGCGCTTTCCAGCATCTTCGTCGTGACGAACAGCCTGCGACTGCGCAACTTCCGCGGATAACCGGTTCGGTGTCAGGTCGATGTCCGGCCCGTGTCAAGCGGGTCGGCGACTGTATCGGCGTGAACAGCACAGCACTTGCCTCCGGACTTCTGCGCAGGGATCGCGCCCTCGCCCAACTGATCCGTTTCGCGCTGGTCGGCGGTGTCAGCAACATTGCCTATGTCCTGTTGTTCATGGTCATGCACGGAACCGGGCCGCTGATCGCCAACGCCGCGGGCTCGATCCTCAGCACGGTTATCGCCAACGAACTGCACCGGCGGCTCACCTTTCAGGCGGCCGGGCGGGTCGGGTGGTTCGCCGCGCAGTGCGAAGGCGGCGGGCTGGCGTTGATCGGCCTGCTGGTCAGCTCCGCGGCGCTGGCCGGCCTGCGGTGCTCGGCGCCCGACCTCGGCGATAGAGCGCAGGCGGGTGCGGTGCTCGCCGTCATGGCGGCGGTCGGCGGTATGCGCTTCATCGCATTGCGCGGCTTCGTCTTCGGAGCGCGACAGCCGCGTCAGCACGGTGACGGTCCGGTGTCAGGACGGCGGGCGATCGTTGCCGCCATGATCAATTCACCGAAGAAAATGCCACGGATCTTCCAGCGCACGGCGGTGCTGGCGATGTCGGCGGCGCTGTTGACCGGGGCGGCGGGTGTGGCGGCCGCGGACGGCCCGGATACCGGGCAGGATCGCCCCGAGCTGCGCAAGGCCCTTCAGGAGGTCGCCGAGTACTCCGGCATCACCGGGGTGCAGTTGCGGGTGCACGATCAGCGCGGCGAGTGGGTCGGCAGCGCCGGGGTACGTGAGTTGGGCAAGGCCGAGAAACCACCGACGGACGGGAAGTTCCGGATCGGCAGCACCACCAAGGCCTTCTACTCGACCGTGGTGCTGCAACTCGTGGGCGAGGGCAAGATCGGGCTGGACAGCCCGGCCGCCGATTACCTCCCCGATTTCGGGCTGGACCGGCGGATCACGGTGCGAATGCTGTTGCAGCACACCAGCGGTGTATTCAACTTCACCGGCGAGTATTTCCCCGACGGGAGATACGAACCGGGAATCCCGTGGGCGGGCAAGGACTGGGTGGACAACCGCTTCCACACCTACCCGCCGGAGGAGCTGGCGCGGCTGGGGTTGGCCAAACCGCTGAAGTTCGCGCCGGGCACGGACTGGAGCTACTCGAACACCAACTACGTGCTGGCCAAGCTGATGATCGAGAAGGTCACCGGCAACTCCGACCGCGACGAGATACAGCGGCGAATCCTGCAGCCGCTCGGACTGCGGGACACCGTGGTGCCGGGCGATTCGCCGGACATCGCCGAACCGCACGCGCACGGCTACTACAAATACGAAGACGCCGGGCAATGGAAGACGATCGACGTCACCCGGCAGAACCCCTCCTGGATCTCCGCCGCCGGTGACATGATTTCGACCACCGCGGATCTCCACACATTCTTCTCCTCGTTGGTCGGCGGAAAACTGCTCCCGGCCGCGCTACTGACCGAGATGACCAAGATGCACCCGACACCCCTCCCGACGATGAGCTACGGCCTCGGGCTGGAGATGTGGGACGTGGGCTGTGGATCCGTCCTCGCCTCCGACGGCGGTGTCCAGGGCTACGGAACGCTGGTGTACAGCACCCCCGACGGCAGTAAGACCTTGGAAGCCTCGGTGACCTACGTTGACGCCGATGAAAAGCATGCCCCAGTAGAAGCTCAGCAGAAGGCGGTGCAGCGGCTCACCAGCGAAGTGTTCTGTGGCGGACAAGCCGCAGGCTGATTCCGCCCGCCCCGGGGGTGTCCGCACCGCGGCGGCAGCTCCCGGGGCCGACACCATTCACGAACAGTTCGAGGAATTCCCTTGTCATGCAAGCATTCACAGATACTCGACCGAACAGAACAGTCGAGCGGTTGCTGAGCGACCGCCACCCGCTGCCGCTGTCCATCGCGTTGCATCTGGTACCCGGCGCACTGATCGTCGCCGCCTACCTGCTCGTCGGCGAACCATTCGCCGAAGCCATCGGCTACCCGGCTCTCCTGGGTTGGGCGATCGCGCTGTGCCTGATTCTGATCCCGATCCTGGCGGGGCTGCTTTGGTTGGGCCGAAAACGCAACGGACACTTCTCATTTCACGGTGTACTGCACTACACTGGAAGACCGCTCTCGCGCGGGAAGCTCGTGGCGATGGTCATCCCCCTCATCGGATGGATGCTGGTGGTGGGGTTCGCGCTGGCACCGGTGAACAATTTCTGCAAAGGCTTCTTCACCTGGCTCCCATACGCGAACACCGGCGACAGCCCGACCTCATATCTCGACGGGTACTCGCATTCGGTCATGCTCACCACGATGGCGATAAGCCTGCCGCTGACCGGAATCTCCTTGCCGCTCATCGAAGAGCTGTACTTCCGCGGCTTCCTGCTGCCCCGCATCGCACACCTCGGCAACTGGGCGCCGGTAGCCAGCACACTCCTGTTCTCGCTCTACCACTTCTGGTCGCCGTGGATGTTCGTGTCGCGCACCATCTTCACCTTCCCAGGCTTCTGGTTCGCCTGGCGAGACAAGGACATTCGGCTCTCCATCGGAATGCACGTCGGCGTAGACGCCCTACTGGCCGCATCCGGCTTCACCGCCATCGCCCTGAACCTCATCTAGGAAAGCCCCCGCCCGGATACCCGGCCCGCCGAATCCCCACCGGATACACCGGGCGCGCCAGAAGCCACTCTTGCCCGGCGGCATCTACCCCTGCATCGCATGACGCACTCGGCGAATTCGGGCGCGTTGCATCCGCACCCCGAATTCGTACGTGTCCAAAGCTGGCGGTGAGATTACTTGTCGCCCTTGACATCCGCTGCGGTAGTGCGATGGCGGCGAATCTTGATACCCAGCTTCTCGGCTTCGCGCCGCCGTGCATCGCGCTGTTCCGGCGTCAACTGCACCCGGGTCGCACGCATCGCTTCCTGCGTCAACGCACCCATCACACACCTCCCGTCACGAATGCCTGGATGCGCCACATATTACGCGCCACATCCCAATCGACACCAACGATGTAGTAGCTTCGCGCGTCGATGAGCAGAACCTCCCGCTCGGCACGCACTGTGGCGAGCTCACCCAGCCGCAGGGCTGGAATGCCAGCGGGCACGACCAGGTCCAGAATCACCGGGTCGCGATGGCGCATTGAGCGCGGCGGATACTCTAGACCGCACGTCGACATGAACCCTTCATGTGTGAATTGCTCCTCGACCAGCGCGTAAGCCGATTCCTCGTCGACAATGCCGTATAGCGCGGCCTCGGATTCGCGGGTCACGCGCACCGGCTCGGTCAGTGGGTACTTCGCTAGACCGGACCGAATCAGGCTGATGTACCGCTCCAGGAACGGGGTCATGGGGGCATGCCCCCACAAGGCATCATTTATCAGCTGAAAGAGGTTCAAGGCATACGCGCGGATCGCTCCGCTCTCCTCCGGTGTGAGGAGAGTGAGATCCTGACCAGCGAGCGCTATCTCCCCCAACCGGATTCTCTCGAAATCGTCATCATCATCCGCCATAGGCGGTTTGTTCCGCATCACTACCCCCCGCACACGCGCCATGACCCCACTTGCACAACGGACGTCGAGCCCTGTGATGTCCTTGCCGCAGAAGCTGATTCGCTTCGAAACTCGACCACGATCCGTTACGGCGTTGAAGGCTCGACCGGTAAACCTACACCCGCGCCGCCAACCAGACGAAGGAAGTGGTCTGCCCGCTACCGTCGGCGTAGTCGCCGTTCTACCGCCGGTGCCGCTGTACCTGGAGCGTCCGGTGGCGATGGTCGCGGTGGCACTGGCCCGCGTCCTCGGATCGGTGCGGCCGAGTCCGCACGGATTTGCTTGGCTCCCCGTGGTTCTCGTCGCCGAGCTGGTGCTCGGCGCGGTGCGCGAGGAGCCGTGCGCCGCCCGCAGGGCTGACCGGTGAAGGACCAGGAAGGGGTCCTATCGCCCAGATCTGTTGGGCCGTGGTCGTTTTGGTGCTGAATGCGCTATGTCCTGGGCCTAGGTGATCTGATCGCTCAGCAGCCGCGTCGCGCTGAGCCAGACCGCGCCCGGATTCAGCCGGTCCGGGAAACTGGCCAGCATTGACTCGAAAAAGGTTCGTGCGGAGGGTTTTTCCGATAGCAACCGCAGTGCGGTGCGCAGATAGTCGGCCGTTTCGTCCAGGACGCGCGGATCGTCGGCACGCTCGCGGGCCTTGTGACCGGCGACGACCGCGCGGGGGTGCAGCCGCCGAATGTGCTCGACGGCCCGCAGCCACGCTTCGAGGCCGCCGCCGGCGCCCTCGGCGAGGTACTGGTGCACACCGTTGTAGGCGACGTCCCCGGCGACCACCAGTCCGATCGACGGCAGGTGCAACACCGTTGAATTGTCGCAGTCGCTGTGCCCTACCTCGACGGCGTGCAGTGGGTGGCCCTCGAGGGTGAATCCGGCCGCCGGGACAGGCTGTGCGGTTACGGGTGTTTCGCCGATCTGTCCAGGAAAGACGGTGTCCCAGAACAGTTTTCGTTGCGTTATGGACTCGTGCATCAGCGCGATGGTCCCCGCGGTGGCGTAGACGGTCGCGCCGGGAAAGCGTTCGACCAGCCGGGCCGTCCCGAACCAGTGGTCACCGTGGCCGTGGGTGATATAGATGTGCGTGAGGCGTTTGCCGGATCGTTGCACCCAGTCGCCTACTCGGTCGGTCTGTTCCCGGGTGAACGGGGGATCGACGAGTACGGCGTCGGAGGCGCCGAAGATCAGGGTCGATGCCAGCGGCGACCACATCATCGTCTCGCCGGTCGGCAGCCTGTCCGCAAACGGAATCGGGTCGTTCACGAATACCTCGTAGTCGGGCACGATGCGCTCAGGCACTACGCCGCGGCCACCGAGATGCTCGGCCGACGCTGGGCGGCCACGGTGCTGCGCGCCCTGGTCACCGGCCCGGCGCGGTTCAGTGACATCGCCGCGGTCATTCCCGGCATGACCGACAAGCTGCTCTCGCAACGGCTCGAGGACCTCGAGGCCGACGGGCTCGTCGACCGGCTGGTACACACGGGCCCGCCGGTGCGGGTCGAATACCGGCTCACCGAGAAAGGCGCCGCCCTCAGTGAGGTTCTGCTGGCGCTCAACCAGTGGGCGCTGCAATGGATCGAGCTGCCCGCCGAACACTGAACCGATTACAGCTCGATCGGTGATCCCATACCCCTACAAGAAGCCCGGGAAGAAGCCGGACGCAATGGTCAATGGTGGTGTGCTGCAACAGCTTTACGCCACCGGAGGCGGGGGGTCGAATACGATTGCGGGGTCAGCGGGGGCTGTTGTCAGCGCCGATCGCGGTCCGCGGAATCTTCGAGGGGAAGCAGGGGATCGTCATGGTCGACAGCATCAGGTACGGGGCATTGGATATCGCGGTGACCGATCAGTTCAACCGCCGGTGGGACGATCGCGGGTCGGGTGCCACGATGCACGGCGCGTTCTTCAATCCGAACTGCGGGGGCGCCCTGTTCCAACAGGGTTGGCGGTATCTGGGCAGCGTGGGGCACAGCGGAGACCATGAAGACATCACCGGAAAGCGCGCGACGATCCTGGTGCGTGGCGCGAACGCCGCGGACCAGATGGTGAAACCGCCGGTGCGGTTCGAGCTGATCTGGAAAGACCAGGGCTCGGGCGCCAAAGCCAATGGTGCTGTGTGGCGGCCCATCCCGCCGCAGGGGTATGTGGCGCTCGGGGATGTGTGGGGTTCGTGGAACAGCTGGGATCCGCCGAACCTCGAGTACTACGGGTGCATCCGCAGGGAACTCGCGGGGCGCCGCTACGTGCGCGAAGGCCGGATCGGTTCGCTGATCTGGTGGGATAAGAAGTCCGGAGCGAAGTCGGATGTGTCCACCTGGCAGATCCAGCCGCTCGCCTACCCCTCCGACAGCACCGAGCGTTTGATCCTGGGCGCGGATCTGCTACGGGCACAGGCGAATTACGACACTCCCACCGAATCGGTATATGTCCTCGACGTGCCCGCCGCGGTCGTCAAGCGCAATCCCCCGGCGATCCCGGTACTGACCTCGCATCAGGAGCCCGACCCGATCGCGCAGATCACCGACCGTGCCGTGACGGTGCCGTGCACGGTGGTCACCGACCCCGGCAAGACCATCGCGTGGCAGATCGCGAACTCCCCGTTCTACACGCTGGAGCGGCGAGTCAACTACTCCTTGCAGATCTTCCGGAACAATCAGAACGGCACCACTCCCGCCGAGTCGAGCGTGTCGGTGACCACCGGCGTGACCGAAACCGCCAGCGAGGAGTACAGCAAGCGGACCAGCGTCACGGTCACCGCCAAGGCAGGCATCGAGATCAAGGGCCTGTCGGCGGGTATCGAGACCAGCGTGACCACCGAACTCGGCTACAGCAGCCGCTACGAGGTCGCACAGCTGCGCTCGGTGACCAAGACCCACGGTCTCACCACACCGCCGCAGGCGTCGGGCGCGCTGTGGTCGGCCACCCACGAGATCATCGCGATTCGCCGCGACGGCGAAGCCATCGGTGGTGGCAGCGGCCTCAAGTTCGATATCGACTCCTACGTCACCGGCCAATACCCCTCCGACGCCAGGGTCGTCGACACCGTCGACGGAGCCATCGTCGAAAACAGCGATCCCGCCGAGGCATTCGGCACCACCACGCCGAATGTCCCTGCCGCCGAACCGATCCCGCCGATCGACTGACACCGGCCCACACCCGGCCGCCGCGCGGCGAGTTACCCCTGCGCCGCCAACCGGACGAAGGCGGCGGTGTCCAAGGTTTCGCCGCGGGCGGTGGGATCGATACCCACGGCGACCAGGCGGCGTTCGGCTTCGGCCGCGGAACCGGCCCAACCCGACAGGGCGGAGCGGAGGGTTTTGCGGCGTTGGGCGAAGGCGGCGTCGACGACCTCGAAGACGCGGGTGCGGTGGGCGGCGTCCATGGGCCAGGGAGGTTGTGCGTAACGTTCGATGCGGACCAGGCCGGAGTCGACGCGCGGCACCGGCCAGAAGACCTGGGTGCCGATGGCGCCCGCGCGGCGGACGGTGCCGAAGAAACCGGCTTTGACGCTCGGGACGCCGTAGGTCCTGCTGCCGGGTTCGGCGGCGAGCCGGTCCGCGACCTCGGCCTGCACCATGACCAATGTTGTTGCGATACTTGGCAATTCGGCGAGCAGGTGGAGCAGAACCGGTACCGCGACGTTATAGGGCAGGTTGGCGACGAGTGCGGTTGGCGCTGTGGGCAATTCGGCGGCGCGCACCCGCAGCGCATCGGCGAGCACGACCGTCAGCCGATCCGCCAGCTCGGGAGCGCGGTCCGCGACGGTCTCCGGAAGGTGTTGCGCCAGAACCGGATCGATCTCGACGGCGATCACCGAATCCACCACGTCGAGCAGGGCGAGGGTCAGCGAACCCAGCCCCGGCCCCACCTCTAGTACGGTGTCGGCTCGGCCGACCCCGGCGGCGCTGACGATGCGCCGCACGGTGTTCGCGTCGTGCACGAAGTTCTGTCCGAGCTGTTTGGTCGGCCGCACGCCGAAGCGCTCGGCGAGCACCCGCACCTCGGCGGGTCCGAGCAGCGCGGCGCTCCCACGAGCGGAAACATCAGGTTCGGGCACGCGAAGAACCTATCAACCCGAGTTCGCGCACTACTTCACCCGCGCCAGGAACGCGTCCATCGCCGCGTACATCCGGTCGTTCAGCTGGGTGTGCCGCCCGGTACCGGTCACGGTCTGGAAGTCGACCCCGTTCGCGGCGAACTGCGCGACGAGCGCGGCGTGCAGCGGCGAGGGCACGACGGTGTCGGTTACGTTGAGCAGCAACAGAATCGGGCGGTCGTAGCCACTGGTCGGCACGGTCAGATAGTCGGTGTAGGCGGCCCGGATGCGGTCATCGGACAGCGGCCGCGCCAGGATATCGCCGACCCCGAGCCCAGCCACCCGGTCGATGATTCCGTCGAGGCATTTCGTCCCGATATCGTCGAGCACGGATTTGCCGAGCGGCGTCAGATATTGGTCGACGTCGACGTCCGGCCGCGCGGCCCGCAGCCCGGCCAGGATGCTGACGAAGAAGCTCATCGCGCCATCACTGTTCGATACCGGCGGGATCCCGGGCCCGGCCAGCGGGAACACCTTCTCCACATCGGATTCCGGATCGATCGCGATGGTCCCGCGGAAGTCCAGGTCGGGCGCGTAGGTGCGCTGCAGATGTCCGGTGCCGAGCGCGGCCTGACCACCCTGCGAGGCGCCGAAAACGCCCCAGGTGCGCGACAATTCGGGATGTGCCGCGCGGGCGGCGCGCACCATGTCGATGGTCGCGGTGGCCTCGGTGCGCAGTTCGAGATAGGGATGCGGCCCGGTGCCGAAGCGGCCGAGCCCGAGGTAATCGGTGGCCACCACCGCGAAGCCCTGCGACACCACATGCCGGATCAACTGATCCTCTCTCGCGCGGATCTCCTGATACGGATGCCCCGCCGGATCGGCCTGTCCACCGCAGCCCGCGCCCAACCCGCTGGTGCCGTGGTCGTATGCCATCACCGGCCAGCCACCGGCAGGCGCCGGACCGGGCGGCAGATACAGCGCACCGCTGGCGGGCAACGCGGCACCCGCGGAGTTACTCGTCCAGTACTCGATGACCGAACCGTCGGACGCGCCGTGCCAGCCGTCCGGCTGCGGCGTCGCCGAGATCAGCGTGCCAGGAGCCTGGACCGGTGCCGGAATTGGTTGGGCCTGAACCGGATTCGCCTGAACAACCAGACCGACACCGATGGCCGCCGCCACCATCCCACGCAGAACACGCACCGAACAAACCTCACAGACCCCGACACCGCAACGAACCCGGACGAGTGTACTGATTCCGATCGCCCGGCAACCCCGCCGCAATACCCCTCGGCTATTACTCCGCGCCCGCCCCGATGCCGAGCCTGCTGGTGCACGTCGGCCAGGCGCCCCAGCCCTGCCGCGCCCTGGTCACCTCGGCGATGGCGATCTGCTCCTCGCGCGTCGCCATATCGGCGCGCGGCGCGTACCTGGTACCGCCCTGCCGCTCCCAGGTGCCCTGATCGAACTGGATGCCGCCGTAATAGCCGTTACCGGTGTTGATCGCCCAGTTGCCGCCGGATTCGCATTTGGCCAGCGCGTCCCAGATCGGGCCGTCCTTCACCGGCGGCACCTCGGTGCCCGGCTTGGCGCCCTTGCGGATGGTTTTCGGCTGCGCGGTGACCTTGACCGTCGACGAGAGCTGTTTGCGGCTCACCTCTCGGCCGTTGACCATGGTGACCGCGTAGGTCACGTCCTGCACGCCGGGCGCGCCGGGCGTCTCCACCACCGACCGGCTCATATTCATGGTCGGATCCTCGATGACGTTCTCCGGCGGGTCGAGCGGCACATCGGTCTCGGTCTTGTTCTCGACGCGCTTGCGGGTCACCACCACGCGCATGTTGTCGACCACCGGGGTGTCCGGCGCCGGTTCGACGGTGTCCTCCTCGATCAGCGGAATGCCCGCGACCTTGAGGAATTCGCCGACGGTCGGCGCGGCCAGGCGCACGTCCACCGGGTTGCCGACGCCGTCGATCAGCGAGATCGAGCGGGGGCTCGCGATGCGCAGTATCGCGCCCTCCAGCGGCAGCTTCGCGTCGCGATCCGCGACGTACATGTCCTTGGCGATATCGAGCTGGGCGGCGGCCTCGGCCGGGGTGAGCCCGGTGGTCCACACCTTCTCCGGCGCCTTGCCGTCGATGGACAGCTCCACCTGACGGGCCCGGTTCAGCGTGATGACCGAACCGTCGCCGACCGCGGACGCGAGCGCCGGCACCACCTTGTCCCGGACGGTGACGTCGACCCCCGCGGCGCGGAGCACGCCGCGAACGTTGCGGGACATGGTGGTCATCAGCGACTTCTGACCGTCCACCACAACGGTCACCGTCTTGCGGTTCACGATCGCCAGGCCCGCGCCGGCGATCAGCGTCAGCAGCAGCGCCGCGATCGCCGCGTAGAGCAGCGGCGAGCGGGACTGGTTGATCCGCGTTAATGGGGACATGGTCACAGCACGATAACGAAGGGGTCAGGGGTGGACAACCGCTGCAACGTCAGCTGCGCATTTCAATATCACGATCAGATATCCCTGGCGCAGGTAAATCACGAAATGGGTCAATCGTAGTGATGTACACCACACTTGACGATCCAGGGTCCTTACCAATGGGCCCGGCGAGCAAACCCGGAGACGTCGCCGACCGCGCCGTCTCGAAATGCCAGAATTTCAGATTCCGTATATCCGCCGGGCGTTCGCCGTACTGATCTCGGCCAACTCCACCGGGTCCTGACCACGCAATTCGGCCAAAGCACGCATGGTGTACGGCAGGCAATACGGTTCGTTGGGCGCGCCACGGAACGGATGCGGAGTCAGATATGGCGCGTCGGTCTCCACCAGCAGTTGATCGTCCGGCACCACCTTGGCCGCCTCGCGCAATTCATGCGCGTTCTTGAAACTCACCGTTCCCGAGAAACTCAGAATGTACCCCTCGGCAACACAGGCCAGCGCCATATTCGTATCCGACGAAAAGCAATGGAAGATAACGGTTTCCGGCGCGCCCTCATCGAGCAGCACGGTGAGCAGGTCGTGGTCGGCCTCGCGATTGTGGATCATCAGCGGTTTACCCACCTGCTTGGCCAGTTCGATATGCCAGCGGAAACCCTCTATCTGCGTTTCGATATCGGCGCAGCCGTCGAGTTTGCCCGGCCAGTAGTAGTCGAGTCCGGTTTCGCCGACCGCGACGACACGCGGATCGGCCGCCAGCCTCGTCAATTCCGCCTTCGCCTGCTCGTCGAGCGCGTTCGCGCGGGTCGGATGCAGCGCGACCGCGGCGTACACCCGGTCGTCCCAGTGCGCGGCCTCAACCGCCCACTGCGCGGCCTTCAGATCGTCGGCGACGGTGACCACCCGGCCGACGCCGACCGAGGCGGCACGATCCACCATCACCTCGACCGAACCGGCGTCCGTCGCGCCGCACGCATCGAGGTGGGTATGCGCATCGACCAGCGGCGCAAGGGGTTCCGGCAGTTCCGGGGCCGGGCGCTTACTGGACATCGGCGCCGACCCGGATATTCACGCGAGCGAAGAATGGCACGCGCATTACAGTAGACACACCATGAGCGAGTCTGAGCGCCCCGCCTTTTATCTGACAACGGCCATCGCCTACCCGAACGGTGCGCCGCACATCGGGCATGCCTACGAGTACATCTCGGCGGATGCCCTCACCCGCTTCAAGCGGCTCGACGGATACGACGTCTTCTTCATGACGGGTACCGACGAGCACGGTCAGAAAATGCAACAGACCGCGGCCGCCGAGGGCGTCGCGGTCGAGGAACTCGCGGCACGCAACTCGGATGTGTTCCAGGCGATGGACAAGAAACTGGACATCTCCTACGACCGGTTCATCCGCACCACCGACGCCGACCATCAGGCGGCCAGCGTCGCGATCTGGGAGCGGATGCTCGCCAACGGCGATATCTACCTGGACAACTACTCCGGCTGGTACTCGGTGCGCGACGAGGCGTTCTACACCGAGGAGGAGACGACGCCGCTCGACGACGGCACGCGCATCTCCACCGAGACCAAGACACCGGTCACCTGGACCGAGGAGTCCAACTTCTTCTTCCGGCTCTCGGCGTATCAGGACCGGCTGCTCGCGCACTACGACGCGCATCCCGAATTCATCGCGCCCGCAACGCGTCGCAACGAGATCGTCAGCTACGTGAAGGCCGGACTGAAGGATCTGTCCATCTCACGCACCACCTTCGACTGGGGTGTCCCGGTGCCGGGTCACCCCGATCACGTGATGTACGTGTGGGTGGACGCGCTCACCAACTACATCACCGGTGTCGGCTTCCCGGATACGGAATCGGCTGCCTTCAAGAAGTTCTGGCCCGCCGACGTGCACATCATCGGCAAGGACATCACCCGCTTCCACACCGTGTACTGGCCGGCGTTCCTGATGTCGGCCGGGGTGGAACTGCCGAAACGCGTTTTCGTGCACGGGTTCCTGTACAACAAGGGCGAGAAGATGTCGAAGTCGGTCGGCAACGTGGTCGACCCGCTGGCCCTCGTCGACGAGTACGGCCTGGACGCCGTGCGCTTCTTCCTGCTGCGCGAGATCTCCTACGGCCAGGACGGCAGCTACAGCCATGAGGCCATCGTCGGGCGCATCAACGCCGACCTGGCCAACGAATTCGGCAACCTGGTGCAGCGCAGCCTGAAGATGGTGGCGCGCGATTGCGGCGCCGCGATACCGACCCCCGGCGAATTCACCGAGGACGACCGCGCGCTGCTGGCCCGGGCCAACGATCTGCTGGACCGCTGCCGCACCGAATTCGACGCCCAGCAAATGCATCTGGCGCTGGAGGCGATCTGGCTGACGCTCGGCGAGGCGAACCGGTACTTCTCCGCGCAGGCGCCGTGGACGCTGGCCAAATCGGGCACCCCGGAGGATCTGGCCCGCGAGGCGACGATCCTGTACGTGACGCTCGAGGTGGTCCGGATCGTCGCGATCCTGGTGCAGCCGGTGATGCCGAGTTCGGCGGGCAAGATCCTGGATCTGCTGGCACAGCAGAACCGGACCTTCGCCGATATCGCGACGCCGCTGGTCCCCGGCGTGCCGCTGCCGGAGCCGGAGGCCGTCTTCCCGCGTTATGTGGAGCCGAAGACCAAGTAGCGCAAGGGAATTCGGTGGCGCGGCGGATAGCCGCGCCACCGAACCTACTTCCAGCGGGCGAGCAGGCGCTCGGTCTCGGCGGTCAGCGCGCGCTGCAGGTACGGGCCGAAGCTGATCCGGCCGACGCCCGCCTCGGCGAGGCGCGCCTTCTCCGACTTGTCCGGCAGCGCGACCACGCTGATCGGACGCGGCAGCTCACCGGTCAGGCGGCGCAGTTCGGTCTCGGGCTGTCCGGCGGGGAACAGGGAGTCGGCGCCCGCCTCGGCCGCCAGCCGCAGCCTGGCGATGACCCGGTCGGTGCGGTCGGCCTCGTCGCCGTCCTGACGCAGGTACATATCGGTGCGCGCGTTGATCACCACGTGCACGCCCGCCGCGTCGGCGAACTGGCGCAGGCCGTGCACGAAATCGGCATGCTCCTGGGCCGCGCGCAGCCGACCGCCCTCGCTGTGCACGGAATCCTCGATATTGAGGCCGATCCCGCCCGCCTCCAGCAGACCCTCGATGAGCTGTGCGGGCTCCAGCCCGTAACCCGATTCCATATCCACCGAAACCGGCACCTCGACCGCCTCGGTGATCTGCCGGACCCGGGTGAGCAGTTCGGCGAACTTCATACCCTCTTTGTCGGAGCGGCCGATCGAGTCGGCGACCGGATGGCTGCCCAGTGTCAACGCCGAAAAGCCCTGGGCCACGGCCACCTTGGCCGACCAGGCATCCCACACCGTCGGGAAAACCCCCGGATCGCCGGGCCGGTGCAGTTCCAGAAACGCTTTCGCCTTGCTTTCCAGTGACGTCATAGGACGATCATCCTCCGTATCGCCCGGCGGCACACGGTGAGATATCTCCGCGGTCGGCGAATCCGCGGGTGAATGCGTTGCGGCGCAGGCCGGGCGTGGCCTCAGTCCCCGCCGTCGCGGCGGGCCGCGAGCACCGCGTCGTACAGCTCACGCCGGGAGACACCGGTTTCCGCGGCGACCCGCGCGCAGGCGTCCTTCAGCCGGACACCCTCCTCGGTGAGCGCCTCGACCTCGGTGACCAGGGTGACCGGGTCGGCCGGTTTCGGTTGGGCCCCTTCGAGCACCACGGTGATCTCACCGCGTGCGCCGTCGACGGCCCAGGCGGCGAGTTCGGCGAGGGTGCCGCGGACCACCTCCTCGTAGGTCTTGGTGAGCTCGCGGCAGACCGCGGCGCGACGGTCCGGGCCGAGCACGTCGACCGCGTCGGCCAGGCAATCGGCCAGCCGGTGCGGCGCCTCGAAGAAGACGCAGGCACGCGGTTCGGATACCAAGGCGCGCAACCATTCTCGGCGCTGACCCGATTTGCGCGGCGGAAACCCGTCGAAGCAGAACCGCTCCACCGGCAGCGCGGAAAGCGCCAAAGCGGTTGTGACGGCGGAAGGTCCGGGCAGACAGGTCACCGGCAGGTCGCGTTCCACGCAGGCGGCGACCATCCGGTAGCCGGGATCGCTCACCGACGGCATCCCCGCATCGGTGACGAGCAGCACCGTCCGCCCGTCCGCGATCTCGTTGAGCAGGGCCGGGATTCGCGCGGTTTCCACGTGGTCGTAGAAGCTGACCACCCGGCCGGTGATTTCGACGTCGAGCGCCTTCGCCAGCGAACGGGTGCGCCGGGTGTCCTCAGCGGCGACGATATCGGCGGTGCTGAGGGCCTCGCACAGCCGCCGCGACGCGTCCCCGATCTCGCCCATGGGGGTCGCCGCGAGCACCAGCCTGCCCACCGTCTCGTCCGCCACCGCGCTCCCGTCTCGCCACCACCAAACTTTGTCAGTAGCCTACGGAGTCGGCGAGCAGTGACGGCAACGGCGTAGCACGTCCCGATGACATGCGTCGTTCTCACCGGTGCACGACCTGCCACCGAGTAACGCATACGATCGGGACGTGACCCAGGTGACCGACCAGCGCGCGACCGCACCGTTCGGGGCCGTGCCCTCCTGGTCGAGCCCCGCGCCACTGCGACCGACCCCGGACTTCGGCCCGACCGACACCCTGCGCGGCTGGCTGGTGACCGCATTCCTGACGGCCATCGCCGCCGTCACGCGGTTCACCCTGCTCGACTATCCCACCGATGCGAAAACCCCGGTCTTCGACGAGAAGCACTACGCCCCGCAGGCGTGGCAGATGCTCACCGGCGGTTGGATCGAGGACAACCCGGGCTACGGACTGGTGGTGCATCCACCGGTCGCCAAACAATTGATCGCGATCGGCGAATATTTCTTCGGCTACACCGGCACCGGCTGGCGTTTCTCCGCCGCCATGGCCGGAACCATCCTGGTGCTGCTGGTGATCCGGATCACCCGGCGGATGGCGCGTTCGACGCTGATCGGCGCGATCGCCGGAATCCTGCTCATCGCCGACGGTGTGACGTTCGTGTCCTCCCGCATCGGCATGCTCGATATTTTTCTGGCCCTGTTCGTCACCTCCGCATTCGGCTGTCTGATCGTGGACCGCGATCAGACGCGAGCCAGGATGGCGCGCGTCGACGCCGAGGGGCGGATCGGGCAGAGCCGATGGGGCCCGCGGTTGGGCGTGCGCTGGTGGAGATTCGGCGCGGGCGTACTGCTCGGATTGGCCTGCGGCGTGAAGTGGTCCGGCGTGTACTACGCGGTCGCGTTCCTGGTGCTGACGCTCGCCTTCGACTGGTCGGCCCGCCGCGCCTACGGTGTGTCGCGTCCGCTGTTCGGCACCGCGATCCGGGACGGCGTCGCCGGACTCTACGCGCTGATCCTGATTCCGCTCGGCGTCTACCTCGGCACCTACGCGTTCTGGTATTCCAGCGAGGACGGGATCGACCGCTACGCCGTCGGAAATCAGGTGGGCCGCGGCGGTTTCTTCTCCCCCATCCCCGACGCGCTGCGCTCGCTCTGGTATTACCACGGCGAGGTGCTGAAATTCCATGAGGGACTGACCAATTCGGCGGGCAACCACCACCCGTGGGAGTCCAAGCCGTGGACCTGGCCGATGGGTCTGCGCCCCATGCTCTACTACTACGCCGATAACGGCGTCACCGGCTGCGGCCAGACCAGCTGTGTGAAGGCCGTGATGCTGATCGGCACACCGGCGATCTGGTGGGTGGCCTTCCCGGTACTCGGCTGGCTGCTGTGGCGCGGCATCACCCGCCGCGACTGGCGCTACACCGCGGTGCTGGTCGGCTACGGCGCCGGACTGCTGCCCTGGTTCCTCACCCTGGACCGGCAGATGTACTTCTTCTACGCGGTCCCGCTGGCGCCGTTCCTGGTGATGGGGGTCGCCCTGGTGCTCGGCGATGTGCTCGGCCCGGCCAGGCAGGCCGGGGTGCCGCGCAGCCCGACCGGCACCTTCCTACCCGCCGCGCCGAACGAGCGTTACGCGCTCGGCCTTTTGGCGGTGTGCCTGTACCTGGGCCTGGTGATCGCCAACTTCATCTGGCTGTGGCCGATTCTCACCGCGCTGCCGATAACGCCGGGCAACTGGCACGACCATCTCTGGCTGCCGAGTTGGCGTTGAATTGCGATGCGCGGCATTAGCTCAGCCGGATTCCAGCGCGGATTTGACGTAGCGCAGGGCACTTTCGTCATCGAGACCTAGTCGACGGGCCACCGCGACGTATTCGGTGGCCGCCCGGCCCGCCAGATCGCGGGTCGGGTCGCCGGATGAGGCGATGAAAGATCCCTGCCTGCCCCGGGTTTCGACCACACCGTCCGCTTCCAGCTCGCGATAGGCGCGGGCCACCGTATTCGGTGCGAGACCGAGTTCGGCGGCCAGCGCCCGGACGGTGGGAATCTTTGTGCCCGCAGTCAATTCGCCCGAACGAACCTGAGCGATGATGCCGAGCCGCAGCTGTTCGTACGGCGGTACCGCCGACTCGTGCGACACGGTGATGGTGAACATTGCTACCCCCTAGTTTTCGCTCCCGACCGCCACCTCGTCCCTGGCCAGCGGGCACGACAGACACCGCGGACCCCCACGCCCGGAACCGATTTCGGAACCCGGGATGCGCAGTACCTCGATACCGGCGTCTTCCAGGCGGGCATTTGTCATCTCGTTGCGTTCATAGGCGACAACGACTCCCGGCGCGAGGGCGAGGGTGTTGTTCCCATCGTCCCATTGTTCGCGTTCGGCGGTGACGCCGTCGAGTCCCGTATCGATCACCCGCAGCTTGCCGATCCCCATCGCCTCCGCCGCGGCGGGCAGGAACGGATCGGGCCCGCGCATGCTGACACCGCCGTCCCCGCTGCGCCCGCCGTAATCGTCTTCCCGATGAATCGTGAAGGCGCACAGCGAATCCCGCACCGCCGGATACATCACGACGGCATCGGTGTCGACCATGGTGCACACCGTGTCCAGATGCATCGTCGCCCGGTTCTGCGCGATGGGCACCACCAGCACGGTATGCGCCAGATTGTCGTCGAAAAGGCTGCGCGCCAACGCTTCCGCGCCCGCCGGCGAGGTACGCTCGCCGACTCCGACCGCGACGACACCGTTCGCGAGCAGCAGCACATCGCCGCCCTCGATCGGGGCGGTATGCGATTCGTATGCCCGCCGCACGCCGAGGAAGCGCGGATGGAAGGCGTATATGAGGTCGGTGAGCGAGGTTTCGCGGATCCGGGCGGGCAGCGCGAGCGAGGTGATGGCGACCCTCGGCCCGACCCAGAACGACGAATCCCTGGTGAACAGCAGATTCGGCAGCGGGTCGATGACGAAATCGTTGCCGTGGTGCATCCGCCGCACCAGCGAGGTGGTGGTGGGGCCGAACGGCAGCTCGTCGAAGGTCATACCGGCCATCAGGATGTCGGCCAGCTCCCCGGCCGGAACGCCGCGCAGGTAGGCGGCGAGTTCGTCGGCCAGCGCGTGCCCGAGCCTGCGCGCGTCGACGGACGCCGAAATGCCCTGGATGCGGGCCGCGCCGCTGACCGAGAGGGTCTCGGCGAGCAGGTCGGCCAGCAGCAGCACCTCGACGCCACGGTCGCGCAGCACGCCGGAGAAGATGTCGTGCTCCTGTTGAGCGCGCTCCACCCAGGGGATTCCGTCGAAGAGCAGTTGATCGTTGTTGCGCGGGGTGAGCCTGCGCAACTCGTCGCCGGGGCGGTGCAGCAGCACGGTTCGCAGTCTGCCGACCTCGGAGGTCACCGCTAGGCGTACCTCCGCATCCGCTCCGGCCATGCGCGGGCTTTGGACGGCTTCGCCGGCAGCGTCCGATAGCGGAACGTCAGGATCGTCTCCCATGCTCCGACCGTAGTTCCCCGAGGCCCCCGGAGCATGTAATTCCCACGGTTCGGACCTGAAGTCCGATTCTCGCCCGAGCGCAACCGAACCTGAAGTATTGTTGAGATGAATGGAGGAGCGTGCATGTCGACAGCCGATTGGCGAGCGAAAGAGTTGACCCCCGGTCAGCTGTCCGAGCGTAGTGGAGTCGCGGTGTCCGCGTTGCACTTCTACGAACGCGAGGGTCTCATATCGAGTCGTCGCACGAGTGGTAATCAGCGCAGATACGCCCGAGAAACGTTGCGGCGCGTGGCATTCATCCGCATCTCACAGCGGGTCGGCATACCGCTCAGCGAAATCCGCGCCGCACTCGATCAACTGCCGGAGGGGCGCACCCCGACCCGCCGGGACTGGGAGCAGCTGTCCACCACCTGGCGGGCCGACCTCGACGACCGGATAAATCAGCTGATTCGCCTGCGCGACAGCCTCACCGGCTGCATCGGCTGCGGCTGTCTGTCGCTCGGCACCTGTCGTCTGGTCAACGAGCACGACCGGCTCGGCTCGGAGGGGCCGGGCGCCCGGGTGCTCGACGTGCACATCAACTGCCCACAGAAGCCTGCAGCCTGCTGAACCGGTCGCTGGCCCGGCGCATCACGTAGTTGTACGGGAACGCGAATTTCCTTGCCCACCAATAGGCGAAGCGAATATCGAACGAGGTGTAGACCAGGTAGCGGTTGCGTTCGACACCGCGCAGGATCGAGCGCGCCACCCGCTCCGGCGGCACCGCGTGATCGGTGAACGCCGCCACGAGTCGACGCACCCGCGGATTGTCCTTGTCGACACCGACGAGTTCGAAGGTGTGCACCAGCGGCGTGTTCACCGCGCCCGGCACCACCAGGTGCACCGAAATCCCATGGCGCGCAAGGTCGAAGCGCAACACCTCGGAGACGCCGCGCAGGCCGTACTTGGCCGCGCTGTACGCGGCGTGCCATGGGAAGGCCAGAATCCCGGCCGCCGACGAAACATTCACCAGCGCGCCGCCGCGGCCCGCGCGCATCATCGGCGGCACGAAATTCTCGATGACGTGGATCGGCCCCATCAGGTTGACCTCCACCATCTTTCGCCAATGCCGATGCTCCAGATGCTCGACCGTGCCCCATGCGGAGGTGCCCGCCACATTCATCACGATGTCCAGGCTGTCGTGCGCTTCGTGCACCTCGTTCGCGAATGCGGTGACGGCGTCGTAGTCGGTGATGTCGAGTGCCCGCGCCGCGAGAACCGTGCCGCCCCCGGCCCGGATTTCGGCCACCGTCGCGTCGAGCCCCTCGCCATTGATATCGGTCAGCACCAGCTCGGCCCCCGCCGCCGCGGCCGCCAGCGCCGTCGCCCGACCTATGCCGCTAGCCGCCCCCGTGACCAGGGTCTTCGCACCCCGAAACGTCCTGCGACCCATCTCCGCCCCGGCCTCTCATCTCGTCCATTCGAACTCACCGCAGAGTACTGCGCGTTGCTGTGCGCGCTTGGATGTTCTGCGGCAACGGCTCCCATGTCATCAGACGGTCCGCTGAGTGAGCTCTTCTCAGCGACTACCTACGCAGACAAAGCTGAAAATAAGGCTGCCGCGCCCGTCTTCGAACCGCACACCCCCTGCTTCGAATGCTCGGTTCGAAGATGGGGTGCGACAGCCTCGGCCCGAGTCGCGAAACGCCGCCTGTGCGAAACCGCCAGCGCCGCATGCCGACGCACCCCGCACCCAGCTCGGGCGATTACGTCGTCGTAGCGACACGACCACGCACCGGCGCACCGATCACTCCCAACGCACCCCGAACGACTACCGCCCCAGCACCGCGAGCATCCCTTGGACCGCGCGGGGCCAGGTGAATTCCTCCGCCCGGCTGCGCGCGGCCTGCCGACGGTCCGCGGGCGGCAGGGCCAGCACATTCGTCACCGCCTCGGCGAATGCCGATGGGCGGTCGGCCGCGATGGCGCCGCAGTCCGCGGTGACGATATCGGCCAGCGCCGACGATCTGCTCGCGACCACCGGAGTGCCCGCCGCCAACGCCTCCAGCGCCGCGAGCCCGAAGGTCTCGTGCGGGCCGGGCGCCAGCGAAACATCCGCGGTGGCAAGCAGCTTCGCCACCATCGCCCGGTCGGTGATGAATCCGGTGAAACGCACGGCGGGCTGGCCGCAGGCGAGGGGTTTCATGGCCCGTGCCCGCCGCTCCAGCGCCTCGCGCCGCGGACCGTCACCGGCCACCACCAGCCGCGCCTCGGTCCCCGCCTTGCGCAGTTCGGCGATGGCCTCGATGCTGCGATCCACCCGCTTCTCCATCGAAAGCCTGCCGCAGTGCACCAGCAGCGGGCGGCCGGGCACACCGAGATCCGCGCGCAGCCGGTGGTCGCGCCTGCGCGGGCTGAACAGCTCCAGATCGACGCCGAGCGGCACGAGTTCGACATTGCGCGCGCCGATGCGCTGGAACTCCGCACGCGCGAATTCGGTTGTGCAGACCACGATGTCGTAGTCGTCGGCGGTGCGCCGATTCGCGAGGTCGGCGCAGCGGCGGGCCATCGCGCCCGGCAGCACCTGCCCGAGTAGTCGATCGAGCCGCTCGTGCGAGATCATCACCCCGGCCACATCGCGGCGGCGGGCCCAGCGGCCGAATCCGCGCAACGTCAACCGATCCGATACCTCGAGCACATCGGGACGCAGCCCCGTCAGCACATCGGCGACCCGGCGCGGATCGGCCGCCCGATAGCCGCCGGTCCATGGAATCGCCAAGGCGGGCAAGGTAATTCGAACCGCGCCGGTGGGCAGCAACTCCTCCGCGCGGCGGCGGCCCGGCACGATGAGCACCACCTCGTGTCCGGCCGCGACATAGCCGGCGCCGAGATGGTGCAGTGCGGTGCGCAGCCCGCCTGACCTCGGCCCGTAGAAGTTCGCCAGCTGAACGATGCGCACAACCGGATCGTGCAGCGAAACAGGTTATCCCAGGAACCGATGCGCTCAACACCGCGTGAACAGCAGTGAAAGAACCCACGAACGAGGATTTATTCGGCGGGCCGCACCCGGATGAGGCCGTGCCCCGGCACTCCCGGCTGCCCGGCGAACGTATGCCGGAGCTCGGCATGCGCGCGCAGCCAGCCGGTATCGGCGAACCGGATCCGCAGCACCAGCTCGTGCACGTCGTCGGCGGCGAGTTCCGGATCGGCCTTCAACATCTCGTCGCAGATGCGCCGGTATCGCGCGGCATCGTCGGGGTGGATTTCGGGACGCTCGGTCGCCCACCGGTCCAGCGGCGGCGGTGGCGGGCTCGGCCACTCGTAGATCAGGCCGAAGCCGAGTTCGACGAAGCCCACGCCCACCGATGAGCGCCGGGAAACCGCCCGCATCATCGACATATCCGCATCGGGGCGTGGCCTGCGCACATCGGTGACGTCGTGGATCAGGCCCTGGGTGCGGCGCATCGCCGGATTGGCCCGCGCGATCATCTGGAAGCGGCGCACCCGGCCGTCGTCGCCGCGCATATCGACCTCGCCCTGCCAGCGGCCGTCCACCCGCATCTCGCGGACCATGGCCATGTAGTCGAGCCTGCCGTCGAAGCGCACCATGGTGCTGAACACCTCGGGCGGCGTTCGAGTCACCCGGACGTCCTCGGGTGCGCGCGCCCAGGCCAGTTCCTCCAAACCCGGCCCGTGCTTTGCCAATTCGCTGTCGGCGTCCCAATCCCAAGCTCCGACACCGCGTCTCGGCGGCGGCTGATCCCCCGGCCCGCCGACCCACACCTGCACCGCGTGCGCCGCACCGAACGCGCACGGCACCGGAATCCCGAGCACGATCAGCGTGTCGTCGGAATATGTTGCGGGCATTACGGATTCGACGCAGCGCCGCACCACGTCGGCGATCCGGTACACCGCGGCGCTCGGCTCCCGCTGCACCCGGACCAGGCTCACCCAGTCCTTGATCCGGTCGCCGTCGGCGACCAGCGTGGGCTGGCGCTCATGCCCGAGCGTTTCTATCAACAGCCAATCCTGTTGAGTCATCGGCTTATTCGCCTCACCGAGCGGTCTGCCCGCGCCCGACCCTCGGCAGATCGAGATCCAGCGGGATCCGGCCGAGCGCCAGATGCGCCTCCACCTCGTCGGCGGGCATCGGCCGGGCGATCAGGAAGCCCTGCGCGCGATAGCAGCCGAGCCCGACCAGGGTGCGCGCCGCCACCGGCGTCTCGACGCCCTCGCCGACCACCCCGAGTCCGAACGAACCGGCAAGGCCGATAATGGATTTCACGATGGCAAGATCATCGGTACTGGCGCCGAGGCGCTGCACGAACCCGCGATCGATCTTCACCGCGTCGACGGGGAGCGCCTTCAAATGCGACAGCGAACTGTATCCGGTGCCGAAATCGTCGATGGCGATCTGCACGCCCATCCGCTTGAGTCCACGCAAGGTGACCTGGGTGCGGGCCAGATCCTGCACCACGACATGCTCGGTGATCTCCAGGCACACCGAACTGCCATCGATGCCGAACAGCCGCAGGATGTCCTCGATCCGCTCGACGAAATCGAGGCTCACCAACTGCACCGGCGAGACGTTGATCCGCATCACCACATTGCCCGCCAGCCCTCGTCTGCGCCACTCCGCGAATTGGGCACAGGCCGAGCGGATCACCCAACGGCCAAGTTCCCCAGCGAGATTCGTCGCCTCGGCGACCGTGACGAACGCGGCGGGCGGCAATAGGCCCCTGGTCGGGTGCATCCAGCGGACCAGCGCCTCCAGCGCGACGATGCGGCCGGTGCGCAGATCGACCTCGGGCTGGTAGTGCAGCAGCATCGAGCCATCGGCGACCGCGCCGCGCAGGTTCAGCTCCACATCGTCCTGTAGCTCGAACTGCGCGCGCATCGCATCGGTGAAGACCGCGACCCCGTTGCCGCCACCGGATTTCGCGGACAGCAGCGCGTGGTCGGCGCCGCGCAGCAGGTCGGCGACCGTTGTCTCGCCCGGCATCCCGACCGCGACACCGACGCTGGCCCGCCTGCTCACCGATTCGCCGCCGACCACCACCCGGCGGCCGATCAGCTGCTGGATCCGCACGGCCTCCAGTTCCGCCGCGACCGCGTCCATCGGTTTGGCGGGCACGATGACGAATTCGTCGCCGCCGAGCCGGGCGATCATGTCGTTGGGGTCCAGATGCTCGCGCAACCGCGCGGAGAGGGTGCGGATGAAGTTATCGCCCGCGGTGTGGCCCAGGAAGTCGTTGAGCGCCTTGAGCCGATCCAGGTCGAGGAAGAACGTGGCCACCGGACCGGGACTGCCGGGGCGTAATCGGTCTTCCATATGTTCGAGCAGGGCCCGCCGATTCGCCAGACCGGTCAGGTCGTCGTGTAGTGCGATGTAGCGCAACTGCTCCTCGGCCACCACCCGGGCCTGTAGCTGCGCGAACAGTGCGGCAATCGCCTTGAGCACGTTGATCTCCCTGGTGCTCCATTCCCGGTCGCCCGCCTTCACGAAGCCGAGCAGTCCGGTCGCTTCGCCGCGCGAGACCAGCGGTACCGCGGCGGAGGTGAGGTGCGAGATACCCGGATCCCAGCCAATGGCCTCGCGGATCTGATCACACATGGGCATGGGCCCGGTGACGATCGGTTCGGTGGCGTGTTCCAGCCCGTGGAAGATGGATTTCGGGCGGTCGAAGTACACGGTCTGCAGCGGGTCGGGATCCGGAACCCGGGTGCGCCGCGGCCATTCGGCGACCAGCACGGTTGCCCGTAGTTCGCGGTCGGTATGGCGCAGATATGCGTAATCGACATCGAAATGATCGATCAACCGGGCCAGCACATCCTCGGTTGCCGCCACCATCGTGGTGGCGTCGACACCCATCAGCTCAGCGGCGACCTGGGTCACCAGCGAGTCGAGCGTCCGCCGAGGCACCTTATCTCCCATCGCGCTAACTACGAGTGTCCGCACCCGGCGTCAGACGCCGCCGATCACGGGCAGTGGCAGCTACCGCATAGCTCGAGCGCGCTACCCAGGTCATGGTCTCATGCCGGGGCACCGCCGGTAAGTCCAGGAAGCGACTCCGAACCGCCGCCGGGATGCCCATACCACCATCCGTGCCCGAATATCGCGGCGTCGGAACCGTCGAAGCGCGGAAACCCACCGGCCCATGATGCCGCCGAAATCCGCCGGGGCGACGGTGACCGCTGGCGAAAGTCATGTCTACCTACTCCATTACTGCGCGCCTGGCGCGGTCCGCGAGCCGTGCGACCCACTCAGCCTGCGACGCGCGCACGGTGAGGTGCCTAGGGCAGTATCGTTCATCCGGCAGGAATTGAACAGACATCCGGCAAATATTCCGAAACCCGATTGCGCGCCCCGATATTTCCCCAGGTCATATCGTCGCTGGCAAGTAACGGGCAAACCGTGACAACTGGTCGGTTCACAGTTAGCTAACGGCCAGCAAGCTAAACCAGGATCGAAATGAACAATTCGACCGATTCCGGACCACGCCACACCTCGACCTCTTCGCGGTAGGCCCTGGTGATCTCGGCCGACGCCGTCGCGTCGTCCACCTGCGCCCACACATCCTCCACCGGATCGTGGTAGTCGCCGTTCGGTTCGAACCGGGCATACACCCCTTTCGGCACCTTGACCAGGACATCGCCCACCGGCACCGCGGCCGGATCCGGATAGTCGAAACACACCAACGCGTTGTAGTTACCCGCTGGATCCGGGACGTACACCGTGTACATCGGATGATCGGCCCGCGCCCGGTCCCGCAACCGGTCCTTCAGGAATTCGATGAGGTCGCTGTTGCTCACCTTGAAACTCGGGCGCACCCGCGGCACCACCAAGCCGCCGTAGATCGCCTCGCCACGCACGACAATCGCATAGGTCATCGCGTTTCGACCGCCAGATACAGGTCGATCTTGTACGCGTGCGGGTAGCACTCGAAATCTCCGGTGTAGGTCCGCTTGATCTGGTTGTGCTCCTCGGCGTACCCGATCTGGGTCCACAGGTCGGTCATCACCTGCGGGAAGTTACCCACCGAAGAGAATCTGGCGTAGGTGCCGCGCGGCAGCCGGGCCACCACATGGCCGCGGGTCACCTCGTCGAACGAGGCGCACTGGTAGCCGACGATCTGCGTGTTGTAGGTGCCCAGCTCGCCGGTGTAGTCGGTGTACGCGCTGGCCAGCGGGCCGCCGAGCTCCTGATGTAGGACCGCGGCCCACGCCGCCTCCAGGTCGTGATCACGCAGTTCTCCGAGCGCACGCTTTGGGCTGCGCACCGGCAGCCCGGCAACCCACGTCTCGTCCCGCTCGACGATTTCAAACTGCATTGGAAGGAGCTCTCTCGAAGTGAATCCCGGGCCCGCGAGGGGTCGCGGCGGCTCCGGTACGGTCGGAAAGGCCATGCTACCAACCCTTCCTGGGTGTCAGAGATCACATATTCGGCTCGTTATCCGCCGCGCCACGCCGCGTGGCAGCCTGGATCGGGTGTGCCGCAGCATCGCCGAACTGGACAGCGCCGTCACCGAGTGCCGCGCCTGCCCCCGCCTGGTCGCCTGGCGCGAGCTGGTGGCGCGGGAAAAGCGCGCCGCGTTCCGCGACGAAACCTACTGGGGACGTCCCGTCCCCGGCTTCGGACCACCGGACGCGCGGCTGCTGATCGTCGGCCTCGCACCCGCCGCGCACGGCGCGAACCGCACCGGCCGCATGTTCACCGGCGACCGCAGCGGCGATGTGCTCTACGCCGCACTGCACGCGGTCGGCCTCGCCAACCAACCGACCGCCACCCGAATCGACGACGGCCTACGACTGCTCGGCGTGCGGATAACCGCCCCGGTGCGCTGCGCACCGCCGGACAACAAACCGACCCCCGAGGAACGGGACCGCTGCCGCCACTGGCTCGACACCGAATTGTCGCTGCTCGCACCGCATCTGCGCGGCATCGTGGTACTCGGCGCCTTCGGCTGGCAGGCGCTGCTGCCGGTACTGGCCGACGCCGGATGGCAAATCCCCCGCCCCAGACCGAAATTCGGCCACGGCGCACGAGTCACCCTGGCGCCCGCGAACACCACGCGAAACCCATTGGAGCTCTTCGGCTGCTATCACGTAAGCCAGCAGAATACGTTCACCGGCAGGCTGACCCCGGCAATGCTGGAGTCGGTGCTGACCGAGGCCGGTGCGGCTGCCGGATTGATCGGGCCAGGTCAGAACAGGGCTGAGTAGTGGATCGCGGCATCGGCTACGAGTGCGATGCCGAAGCCGGCGAACAGGATTCGGACGGCGGGTGGGCCGTAGGTGGTGAGGGCTCGGACCAGACCGCGGTAGAAACGGCGGGCGCGCAGCGTTTTTCGGGTCGAGAGGGCGAGGATCAGGGTCGGCGCCAGCAGGGTGATGGCGCAGTACGCCAGGACGATCGCGGGCCACAGCGGCGGTAGCGGATTCTGTGCGGAAAGCATGGCGAGGCCGGCGAGATAGGGCACCGCCGTCGGCGCCTGCCCGAGCCCGATACCCGCGCCGACCAGTATCAACAGCCACGGCCTTGTGCGGAAAGCCATTGCCCACGGCGGTGGTTCACCGCGTGCGTGCAGCGGCAGGAAGGCGAGCGGAATCAGCACCGTGCCGAGAATCAGCTCGCCCCAATACCGAATCGTCGGGGTGAGTTCGAAATCGACCAGGCCCGTGAGGAAGTTGAGCCCGAGCACGGTGCACAGACCGAATGCGGTGGTGACCAGATAGACGCCGAGCAGAAAATTCGCCCCGCCCGGCACGGGCGAGCGTCGCTGCAATCGGCTGTCGGCGACGATGGCGGTGGTGAGCCCGATGACCAGGATATTCGGCGAGTCGAGTAGGGCGAATCCGATGAGCGCCAGCAGCAGTGTCAGCATCCCAACCGAACATACGGGACGTCCGGTTGGTTGCCGACCGAGCGGTCAGCGCTTGCGACCCACCCCGCCGACGATGCACTGCCGCACCGTGGACAGCGGCGAAAGCCGTGGACCGTCCGGCCACCAGTCGTCGCACAGCACGAGCCCCGGGTCCACCATGTCCAGATCACCGAACATGGCCTGGATCTCGTCGCGGGTCCGGAACCGGCCGCTGCGCATCGGGCTGTGGATGAACTTCTCCTCCATATGCTGGGCCAGTTCGGTCAGCTCGGGCGTCTGCGGATCGTAGAAGTGCGCGATCGCGACATATGAGCCGGACGGCAGCGCATCGATATAGGTCCGCATGAGCGCGGCGGCATCGTCGCCGAGGTAGTGGTGCAGCGTGCCGATCTGGAACAGTGCGATCGGACGCTTGAAATCCAGGTGTTCCCGCACCGCGGGCAGCTTCATCACCTCGAACGGCTGGAAGATGTCGGCGGTGGCGATGATCGTGCGGCGGTTGTTGGCGAGCAGCGCCCTGGCGTGCGCCAGCACCATCGGATCGTTGTCGACGTAGACCACCGTCGATTCCGGGTCCACCCGCTGCACGACCTGATGGGTGTTCTCCGCGGTCGGCAAGCCGGAGCCGAGATCGAGATACTGGTCTATCTTGGCCTCCTTGGCCAGGAAGCGGCAGACCCGGATCAGAAAATCGCGGTTGGCCCAGGCCAGATCGGCGACCTGCGGGGCCACCGTCCGCACCTGCGCCAGCACCTCGCGATCGATCTCGAAATTGTCCTTGCCGTTCAGCGCGGCATCGTAGACGCGCGCGATGCTGGCGCGTGAGGTATCGACTCCGACCGGGACCGCACTCGGATAGGCGGCGAATGACTGCGACATCGCTAACTTCCCCTTGCGTCGTTCGGTATCGGCACCCCCGAGTCTCCCGCATCGGCCGCCCGTCCGTGGCGATACCGCGCCGATGGATCGGCCCCTATCCGAAAGTTCCGGACCGCACCCATCGGCCCGGCCCGGAGCGGTTCACTTCACCGCGGCGACGATGCGGCGGCGGCCGTACTGCCAGATCGTGCCGACGGCGCGGAAACCGGCCTCCCGCAACAGTTTTACGTGCTGCTCGTAGCCGATACCGTTACTCGCCGGGTGCTCCCAGCGCCGCCGCTCGCGCTCGGCGACCGCGTGCGCGAGCTCGGGTTCGGCCTCGATCGCGGTCCACCATTCATCCCAAGCCTCGCGGTCCGCGACGCCTTCGCGTTCGGCCTGGCCCGCCGCCAGCTCGTGTTCCAACTGCTCGATATCCGTTGCGCTCGTTGGCATATCGTCGCCGTTGAGCAGGATCCCGCCGGGCCGGAGCAACTGCGCCGCCCGGGCGTAGAACGCTGCGAGGTGGTCCGGTTCGAGCCAGTGCAGCGCGGTGGTGCTCACCACCGCGTCGACCTGGTCGACGGGCAGGGCCGCGAACCAGTCCGGATCGCCAAGATTCCGGTCGACGATTTCGAAACCATAAGTGGCGCGGTTCAATTCGAGCAGCACCGGATCGGCGTCGACGCCGATGACGCGAGCCCGCGGCAGCCGGTCGCGAATGCGCGCGCCGAGCGATCCCGGACCGCAGGCGATATCGAGCACCACCGGATCGGGGCGGCCGGTGCGCGCGGCGATGGCATCGGTGATTACGGCGAACATGGTTTCGCGATCGGGCAGGTATCGCTCCTGCTGGCGATCCCAGCGCTCGATCCAGGAGTGGGCGGTGGCGGTTGTGAGCTGCATGACTGACGCTCCGTTACTGTCATACTTGATTACGACAGTAACGACTGTAACGAAGGTGAGGTAACTGATCAAGTGCGATTAGACAGTCACATGGTGACGCGCGTGACCAAGGCCGCCGAGTTGGTGAACGCCGTTGTCCCGGGCGAGAGCCGGGGGCGCGCCTTCCCGCCCGCCGGCGACGACGAGCAATTGCGCGACCGGGTGAACGGCATGATCACCGCCGCCTACCGGATCACGGTCGACGTCGCGGAGGCGACGGAGCTGGCCAGGGCCGCCGAACAACTGCGCGAGGTGTTCGGCGCGGTCGACGCGGGCGATATGGATTCGGCCGCGGCCAGGATCAACGCGATGGTCACCGAATACGGCGCCCGCCCGACGCTGATCCGCCGCGGCGACGAACCGTGGCACCTGCACTTCCACGATCCGGACGCGCCCGTCGTCATGGGTATCGTGGCCTCCTTCGCCGGCGGCTTCGCATATCTGCTCGGCACCGAATACGCCGAACGGGTCGGCGTCTGCTCGGCCGAGCACTGCGACCGCGTGTACATGGACGTATCCCGCAACGGCACAAAGCGTTTCTGCAGCACCGCGTGCCAGAACCGGACCAAGACGGCCGCATTCCGCGCGAGAAGAGCCGACGGCTGAGCCCTTTGCGCCCGGACGACGCTTCGGCATACTGCGGAGATGGCGGATAACTACCTGGCGCAACGGGTCGCACTGGTCACCGGCGGCGGACGGGGTATCGGGCGGGCCGTCGCGCGGGCCTTGGCCGGGCGCGGCGCGACCGTCGCGGTGAACTGGTCGCGCGACGAACAGGCGGCGAAAGATACTGTCGCGCAGATCGAATCGGACGGCGGCCGGGCGATCGCGGTGCACGCGCCGGTACAGGATTTCGACGCGGTCGCCGCGATGGTCGAGCAGGTGACCGGCGAACTCGGTCCGATCGGGATCCTGGTGCACAACGCGGGCGTGGCCAGTCGCGGAAATACCGTGGCGGACACGCCGATCGCCGAGGTGCAGAAGCTGCTCGCGGTGCATGCGATCGGACCGCACAACCTGACGCGGCTGGTGCTGCCATCGATGCGGCAGTGCCCGCGCGGCGATATCGTCATGGTGAGTTCGACTGCGGCACACATGCTTTCGGCGAACGGCGCACCGTACAACATGGGTAAGGCGGCATTGGAGGCGCTGGCCCATACGCTCGCGAAAGAGGAAGCGGCGCACGGCATTCACGTCAACATCGTGGCGCCGGGGTTGGTCGCCACCGATATGGGCGATCGGCTCACCACCGCGCTCACCGGCGGTGCGGCGAAGCAGGCCGCCGATCTCGACGCGAGTTCACCGTTCGGGCACGTGTGCCGCCCGGAGGAGGTGGCCGATGTGGTCGCCTTCCTGGTGTCACCCGCCGCGGGTTACCTCACCGGGCAGCGGATCGTCGTCGACGGCGGCGCGCAACCGCATCGTCCGTGAATTGCCCTGATTTTCAACGCCGTCCGGATTTCTTGGGCGGCCGCGGCGTCAACGCGCTCGGCAGCCCGAGCGCCTGCGAGGCCTCGCGGGCGGCGGCGGTGAGCAGCGGGACGCAGGCGCGCACCTTCGCCCGGTCGAGGTCGAATGCCAAGGCGGAGACGCTGATTCCGCCGATCGGCTGACCGTGGTGGTCGAGCACCGCCGCACCGAGGCAGCGGGTGTGCTCCTCGTTCTCCTCGTCGTCGACGGCATAGCCGCGCTCGGCCACCGATTCCAGGTGCGCGAGCAACAGCTCGGGATCGGTGATGGTGCGTGCGGTCATGGCGGTCAACGGATTTCGCGCCAGCACCGCGCGCAACTCCGGCCGCGGCAGCCCGGCCAGAATGGCCTTGCCGATCGCGGTGCAGTGCAAGGGAATCGACAGGCCGACCCGGGAGCGCATCACGTACGCGCGGTCGCCCTCCAGTTTGTCGACGTACACCGCCTCGTCGCCCGAGCGCAGCGCGAAATGCACGGTGTGGCCGGTGGCCGCGCACAGCCGCCCCAGGATGGGGTGCACGATCTCGGTGATGCTCGCCGACTGCCCGGCCAGCGAGAGCAGGCGAACGCCGGGCAGATACCGGTGTTCCGAATCGACGCGTACCCAGCCGAGTCCGGCCAGCTCCGACAGGATCCGGTGCACCGTTGAGGTCGGCAGGCCGGTGCCGCGGCTGATCTCGCTGACCCCATGGCAATTCGGCAATGCCTCCAGCACCAGCACCACCTTGGCCACCGCGCTCGGGTGGCCACTCACCGAGCCAGCCATCCCCCGTCCACCACCAAAACGTGCCCGTGCACATAGGACGCGGCGGGCGAACAGAGGAAGACGATGGCGCCGGCGATATCCTCGGGCGCGCCCCAGCGGCCCACCGGAATTCGCTCGGTGATGGCCCGGTTGCGTTCGGTATCGGCTTGCAGCGCAGCGGTATTCGCGGTGGTCACATATCCGGGAGCGACGGCGTTCACCCCGACGCCCCGCCCGGCCCATTCGGTGGCGAGCGCCTTGGTGAGTCCGGCGATCGCATGTTTGCTCGCGGTGTAGGAGGCCACGTTGATACCGCCCTGAAAGGACAGCAGCGAGGCGATATTCACGATCCGGCCCGCGCCGCGGTCGAGCATGGCGGCGCCAATGGTCCGGGCCAGCAGGAAGGCCGCGTCCAGATTCACGTCGAGCACCTTGCGCCAGTCTGCGAGCGAAACACCCACCGCCGCACCGCGACCGATGATTCCGGCATTGTTCACCAGCAGGTCGATCCGGTGCGCGGCGGCCAGCGCGACAGCCGCGGATTCGACCGCGACGAGGTCGGTCAGATCGACGCCGACGGTGTCGCATTCCCGGCCCAGCGCCCGGATTTCGGCGGCCACCGGTGCGAGCCCGGCCGAATCACGGCCCCACAGCACGAGATCCGCGCCCGCGGCCGCCATGGCGAGCGCCGCGGCCCGGCCGATGCCGGTGCGCGCGCCGGTGACCAGCGCTCTGCTGCCGTCCAGCCGGAACGGGTCCGTCACGAGAGTTGCTCCGTCGCAACCAGATCCATGTCGTTGTAGGCCAGGTTCTCACCCGCCGTGGACCAGACGAACCGATAGGGTGCGGTACCGGCCCCGGTGTGCACGGACCACGGCGGGCTGATCACCGCCTGCCGGTCGGCGACGATGATGCTGCGGGTGCGGTTCGGCTCACCGCACAGGTGCACCACACGCTCGGCCGGATCCAGCCCGAAGTACAGGTAGATCTCGGTGCGCCGGTCGTGGGTGTGGCAGGGCATAGTGTTCCACACGCTGCCGGGTGCGAGTGTGGTGATGCCGAGCGCGAGCTCGCAGGACCGGACGCCCTCTTCGTGCACGTACTTGCGCAGCGTGCGCTCGCTGGCCCGCTCCGCCGAACCGACCTGGACGACCTGCGCGGCGGATCGCGGAATCAGGGTGGTCGGATGCGCGAAATGCGCTGGGGCCGAGACGATGTAGAAGACGGCATCGCCCGCGACGGCCACCTCCTCGGTGCCGTGCCCGACGTAGACGATGTCCTCCGCGCCCACCTCGTGCTTTACCCCGTCTGTGGTCACCGAGCCGCCGCCGGATAGGCAGACTATGCCGAGTTCCCTACGGTCACAGAGCTTTTCGGCCCGGATCTCGGCGGGCGGGTGCAGCGTGAGCTCCCCGCCCGCAGGCACCGCACCGGCGATCAGGAGGCGGTCGTGGTGCGACAGCGTGTAGCGCACCTCGCCCTCGGCGAACAGATCGGTGACCAGGAAGCGCTCGCGCAGTTCCGCTGGTGTGAGCGTGACGAATTCGGTCGGGCTGGTGGCGTAGCGGACGTCCGTGCCGCGCGTTGCTGCATTCATCGGTCTCCTCCGGCAGCGCGTTTCCCGTCTGACGGGAAGTGCTTTCCCTCACATAGGACGCGGGTGAAGTATGCGGTATCGAGCAGAACGCGACAAGGCGTGAATGTCGCACAGCAAGGAGCGGTTCGCATGCGAATCAAGTCACGGTCGGTCGGCGCGTTGGTCGCGGGGGTGCTGGCGCTGGCCACGGCCACCGCATGCGCGCCGGGCACGCAGGAATCGAACAACACCTCGAATGGCCCTGTCACGGTGGACTTTTCCAGCTTCAAGGGCAAACACATGACCTACCTGTACTTCACCGACGGGCCCGACCTGGACGCCACCAAGGCCGCGGTCGCCCGCTTCGAGCAGGAGACCGGCGCCACCGTCGACCTACAGGTCATCCCGTTCGCCCAGCTGAACACCGCGCTCACCGCGCGCATCACCTCGGGCACCGCGCCGGAGGTGGCCCGGGTACAGGACTGGCATCTCTGGGGCAGCGAATTACTGGATTTCACCAACTATTTCGGCAAGGCGTATCCGAACGAATTCACCGACGGCGCCGTAGCCACCTCCGTCGACAAGGACGGGCACATGTTCGCGGTGCCGAGCGATCAGACGATCAACGGCCCGTTCGTCAATGTCGACGCATTCCAGAAGGCCGGCGTCCCGGTGCCCGACGCCAACACCAAATGGACCTGGCAGCAATTCGTCGACACGGCGGCCAAGGTGGCCCAGGAAACCCAAATGTCCTCGGCCATCACGATGGACGTCTCCGGTAACCGGTTGAGCACCGTGCTCAGCCAGTTCGGCACCACGCTGATCGGCGCGGACGGTCAGGTCGCACTCGACCAGGCCAAGACCGAACAGGCGTTGAGCGCGGTCAACGATCTGCTGCAATCGGGCAAGATGTCCAAGGAATTCTGGCTGGGCGCGGGCACCAATTATCGCGGCGGCAACGACCCCTTCATGGCGCAGCAGGCTCCGGTATATCTGTCCGGTCCGTGGCAGGTCGGCGCGTTCGCGAAATCCGCGCCGTTCAAATGGGCCGCAGTGCCGAATCCGTGCGCGGCCGAATGCGGCGGCTTCCCCGGTATGAAACAGATGGTGGCGTTCCGGCGCAGCAAGGAGCCGACGCTCGGCGTCGCCTTCGCGCAGTGGATGAACCGCACGGAGAACCAACGCGAGATAGATAAGGTCGCGTTCTGGCTGCCCACCAGGAAGGACCTGGTCTCCGCCCACGTCGAATACCCCTCGCGCGCAGCCGATATGAATGTGTTCATCGGGCAGATCGCGAGTACGCCCTCGGTCGATTTCAAGACCGCGGCGAGTCCGGCATTCACCGGTGCGGCGAACGCGCTGGTGAAGGAATTCGACAAGTACGTCGCGGGTCAGGAGAGCGTCACCGATTGCGTACACAACCTGCGTGATCAAGTGGACAAAATCGTGAAAGCGACCAAATGACGGCCGGTTTCCGGATCAACCGGCGCAAGGTCGCGCCGTACCTGTTCATCCTGCCGAATATGGTGCTGTTCGGGCTGTTCACCATCTATCCGGCGATCAACGGCTTCAATCTCAGCTTCTACGACAGCAATAACGGTCTGACCTTCCGTGCCGTCGGCACCGACAACTACCGCCAGATTCTGGGCAGCTCGGAATTCTGGGATGTCGCACGGCAGACCGCCCTGTTCGTCATCGGATTCGTCGCGCTCAGCACCGTGCTGGCGACCGCGCTCGCACTCCTGTTGCACGGCCAGCGGCGCGGGCGGGGCGCACTGAGCGCAGCCTATTTCCTGCCCATGGTCGTCTCGCCGGTGGTGGTCGGCCTGATCTGGAATGCGGCGCTGAATCGACAGACCGGGCTGGTGAATTCGGCGCTCGCCGCGCTCGGCCTCGGCCATCCCGCGTGGCTGGTCGATCCGCACCTGGCGCTGGTGTCGGTGATACTCGTCGGCACCTGGATCCACCTGGGTTTCTACGCCATGATCATGCTGGCGGGCCTGCAGGCCATCGACGAATCGGTATACGAGGCGGCCACCATCGACGGCGCCGGCACCTGGCAGCGTATCCGGCTGATCACCCTGCCGCTGGTGCGACCGACGACGCTGGTGGTGATCATGCTGGCCACCATCGCCGGATTCCAGGCCTTCGACTTCATCTACACGCTCACCGGCGGCGGCCCGGTCGGCGCGACAACCCTTCTCGTGCAATACGTTTACGTCAACGCCTTCCACGCACCGGTCAGCTACGGCTTGGCGAGCGCCGCGGCGGTGATCCTGTTCCTCGTCGTATTCGCCGTGACTTTTCTCAACTACGTCGTCGGGCGGCGCAGGGAGGCACTGTGATCCAGACCGTCGAACCCGAGCGCACACGTCCGGCCGCCACCTGGACCTCCACCACCGGGCGCACACCGCGGGCCGGCTCGGTGCTGCGCGCGACGGTGCTCATCGCGGGCGCGATCATCCTGGTCGCGCCGCTCATCTGGGCCGGGCTCTCGTCGTTCAAGAGTCAGGCCGAGCTGGCCGCGCAGCCGCCGACGCTCTATCCGCATCACGCCACCCTCGACAACTACCGAACCGGGTTGGCGGCCTTCGATTTTCCGCATTACCTGGTCAACAGCGTCATCGTGACGGTGGCCGCAACGCTGCTGACCCTGCTGATCAATTCGATGGCCGCATTCGCCTTGGCCAAGTACAACTTTCGCGGCCGTGACCTGCTGTTCCTGATCACGCTGTCCACCATCATGATTCCGCTGCAGGTGATCCTGCTGCCGGTCTATCAGGTGGTTTCCGCCTTCGGCATGACCAATTCGCTGCTGGGGCTGATCATTCCGCCCGCGGCGACGCCGACCGGCGTCTTTCTGCTGCGCCAATACATGCTCACGCTGCCCGACGAGACCATCGAGGCGGCCCGGATCGACGGCGCGGGCGAATTCGCCATCTTCCGGCGCATCGTGCTGCCGCTGTGCAGGCCCGCGATCGCGGTGCTCGCGATCTTCTCGGTCATCTGGCGCTGGAACGACTTCCTGTGGCCGCTGATCGTCGCGCAGGACGAGAGCAAGCAGACGCTGCCGGTGGCGATCGCGAGATTCAGTGGCCAACAGGCTATTCCGTTCAATCAGATCCTCGCGGTCTCGGTCGTCTCGATCGTGCCGACCGTGGTGATCTTCCTGATCCTGCAGCGGCAGATCATCGCGGGACTGGTCCGAGGAGCGATTCGATGAGCAGATACGTTCCGGCGCACGCCGCACGGGAGCGCACCGTGCACGCGCTCGATCGCAATGGTTACGTCCGGGACTGGTTGATCGCACCCGTCTGGTCGGCGCCGTGCCGGGATCTGGACGAGGCACTCGCCGCGGACGGCAGCCCGTGGGGCACGGACGGCCGCTGGGTGCTGACCAATGGGCCCGATGTCGCACCGCTGAAAGAGCTGCTGTACGACCGGCTTCCGATCGATATCGCGGCGGATCCACCGACGGTGTCCGAGGGCGCGGCATTCAGCTGGCGCCCGACGGAGCATGACACCCACGAAACGGCCTGGGAGCGAGCGCATATCGGCGCGGACGGGCTGCTCGACTGGAGCGAGTTCTGTTTCACGCCCGAATACCGCGCGGCCATCGCCGCCACCGTCCTGGAGGTGGATCAGGCGGAGGAGCGGACGCTCGAGGTGGCGTGCACCGGGCCGGTCGCGGTCTACCTCGACGGTGAATTACGGCTGTTCACCCGGAATTTCACCTATATGGAGCCGCGTCGCGAGCAATTGCGGGTGCGGCTGCGTTCCGGGCGCACCGCCGTGCACCTGCTCACCTGGCAGCTGGCCTTCCGCGAATGCAGGCATATCGCGAGCCTGCGGGTGATCGGGCTGCCGGTCCGGGTGGTCATACCGGCCCGGGGTGCCGATGAATTCCGTTCGGCGGCAGCGGAATCCATACTCGACGCACTCGGCTGCGCGCCGTGGGCCAGTATCGACGGCACCGTGACGCTCACCGGTCCGGCCGGTGCGCGCTATCTCGTCGAGTCGGACGGAAATCCGCCGACGGCGGTGACGCTCGTCGACGGCACCGCAAGCCTGACGTTATCCGGTGCGGCGGTGGATGATTCGACCGCTTCGATGCTCGCCACCGGCGAGACCACGCTGACGGTACGGGTCGACGATTCCGCCGCCCCGGTGCTGCGGCGGTTGCGCGCGGCGCGCGTACCGGGTGTCCATCGCACGGGCTCCGCCGACGATCCGGCGATTTGGCGGTCCGAACTGCTGCGGCACGTCGCGGATGGTGTGCCCGGCGTTGCGCGCGCACTGGCCCGGCATGCGCTCGAGCCAGGCGCGAAGCTGCGCGACGAAGATTTGGATCCCGCCCTGGCCATGATCGAATCGCGGTCCGACTGCGCCGATTTCGAAGCGGTCGGGCTCGTACATCTGTGGCGGCGGCTCGATGACGCGGTATGGGCTCCCACCCAGCGCGATCGGGTGCGCCGAGCGCTGGTCGGCTTCAAATACTGGATCGACCAGCCCGGCCTGGACGCCATGTGCTACTTCACCGAGAACCACCAGTTCGTCTGGCATACCGCGGAAACCCTTGTCGGCGACCTGTTTCCGGACGAGGTGTTCGGAAATACCGGCTGGCCGGGCCGACGGCACGCCGCGCACGGACGCGAACTCGCCGCGGAGTGGATGCGACGCAAGCTGTCCGGCGGATTCAGCGAATTCGACTCCAACGCCTATCTCGCGATCGACGCCCTGGCGCTGGTGTCCTGGATCGAATTCGGCACGGAGCCGCCGTTGCGCCGTTTGGCGGAGGCCTTGTTGGACAAGGCATTGCTGACGTTGGCCGGCAATTCGTGGCGCGGGGTGCACGGTGCGGCGCACGGCAGGTCCTATGTGCCGACCCTGCGATCGTCCCGCTTCGAGGAGACCGCGCCGATCATGTGGACGCTGTGGGGCGCGGGTTCGCTCAATACCGCGGTACTGCCCGCGACCGCGCTGGCCACCGCAAGGTGTTACCGCACACCGGATCTCGTGCGCGCGGTGGCCACCGAACTACCCGGCGAATGGGACGGGCGGCAGGTGTATCGCGGCGATTATCGCTGGCACCACGATCTCCTCGAGCGACCGTACGGCTCCGATCTGCGGGTGTGGCGCACCCCCGACGCCATGCTTTCCAGCGTGCAGGACTATCGGCCCGGCTTGCCGGGATTGCAGGAGCATATCTGGGGCGCCACCCTCGGACCCGAAATCCAGGTCTTCGCAACGCATCCCGCGACGGCGAGCACATCATCGTCGGCCCGGCCCAATGCCTGGGCCGGACAGCGGGTGCTCCCGCGCGCCCACCAGCACCTCGACACCGTGCTGGTACTGCATCGCATTCCGGAACCGGATCTCCTCGGCACCACCCACCTCTGGTTCCCCACACCCCATTTCGATGAATGGATCCAGCACGGCCCTTGGCTCTCCGGGCGAGCGGGCAACGGATACGTCGCGGTGGCCACCGAGGGCGGTTTCCGACCGGTCAGCCGTGGCGACGAGGCACGACAGGCCTGGCTGCCGCGCGGCAGCGGGCTCGGTTACGTCGCGACCGTCGGCAGGGCCGCGACCGACGGCTCGTTCTCGGACTTCGTATCCGCGCTCACCACACCGGATTTCGCCTCCGATTCGATAGCGGTGACCACCCGCGACGGCCGCGCGCTCGCCCTCTCCTGGCCGGGCGCGTTCACGGTGGACGGCGCGGCGGATTTCGCCGAACCACCGCATCTCGACAATCCGGCGCTGCACCTTCCGTTCGGTGCGGACCGGCTGGAGGCCGAATGGGGCGGGCACCGGCTGGTGCTCGACCTGAGCGAGGGTCGCCGGGTGGAACCGCCCAGCGGCGTGCCGGGGGCGGGCGATGCGGACTGAACGCCCACATCACGGCCCAGGCAATAATTCGGACTCCGGCGCGGATCTGACCTCATCCCGGCAGGCCCATCCCCCGCTGCCGCCTTTGACCGATCTCTCGGCGGCGCGACTCGCCGAGATCGGCGATCTGCTCGTCGCCCGAACTTGGCGGATGGGCCTGCCGTCCTGGTTCTGGGGCGAGGGGGTCTGCCTGCTCGGCATGCTGCGGCTCGCGCGGGCGCGGCGTCTTCCGGTTCCCGTCGAGGTGGTGGACTGGCTGCGACACCACCGCGAACGGGGCATCGACATCGGCCACGTCAACAACCTCGCGCCGGGCACCGCCGCGGTGCTGGCCGCCGCCGAATATCCGGAGTTCGCGGATCCGGCCATCCGGCTCGGCGAGTGGTTCAACGAAACAGGCTCCTGCACAAGATCTTTCAACGGCGCGCTGGAGCATTGGCCCGGCGGCGTCTGGGCGGACACCACGTTCATGGCGGGCGTGTTCCTCGGCCATCTCGGCGCGTACCGGCGCGACCCGGAGCTGCTGGCCGCATTCGGCGATCAGCTGCTCGCCCACGCCGAGATCCTGCAACACCCCGAGCTCGGGCTGTTCGCGCACGGATCGCACCGGGGCGAAACGCTGTGGAATTTCTGGGGCCGCGGCAATGCCTGGTGCGCGCTCAGCGCGGTCGAATTCCTGGAGCTCGCCGCGACGGCCACCGTCGACGCCACCCAGGTCCACCGGATCACCGCCGCACTGACCCGTCAGCTGATCGCGCTGGCGCAACGGCAACCGGCACATGGCGTGTGGAGCGTGCTGGTTGACGATCAACCGGAGAATGCCGGGATACTGGAGACCTCGGCCGCCGCGGGCATCGGCGCCGCCATGCTGCGCGCCGCCCCCCTGATCCCCGAGCACACACCGACTTTCACGACGGCGGGCTGGCGGGCAATACGCGGCGCACTGGCCTACGTCGATGCCGAGGGCGCACTCACCCGAGTGAGCGCCGGCACCGTCCTGCAACTGATCCCGTTCGGCTACAGCGTAATTCGCGACGACCGCCCGCAACTCTGGGGCCAGGGCCTCGCCATGCACGCGGTGGCCGCGGCCCTCGAGAACTTGGCTCAGGCCCGCACCTGAACCTCGGGATCGACCGGTTCGGCCTCGGCCAGACCGAACCGGGCATGCAGTGCCGCAAGGGGTTTCGGTGACCACCAGTTCCAGGTGCTGAACAGGCGCATCAGCGCGGGAACCAACAGCAGGCGGATGATGGTCGCGTCGGCGATCACGGCCAGCGCGAGGCCGATGCCGAAGAGTTTCATGATCGCGACCTCGGAGGTGGCGACGGCAAGCAGCACCACCGCCATCAGGCCTGCGGCGGCGGTGAAGATCGGGCCGGTCCGTGCGGTGCCCATGGCCACCGCGTGCGTATTCGCCTGTGCCGCACGGTCGGAGGCGAGCCATTCCTCCCGGATCCTGGACAGCAGGAATACCTCGTAATCCATCGACATGCCGAATGCCAAGCAGAACATGAGGATCGGCATATAAAGGTTGGTGGTGCCGGTCGGGGTGAAGCCGAGCAGCCCGGACAGATGCCCGTCCTGGAAGACCCACACCATCGCGCCGAAGGTCGCGGTGAGCGATAACGTGTTGAGCAGCAATGCCTTCAGCGGCAGCAGCACGCTTCCGGTGAACAGGAACAGCACCGCGAGCATGACGACGGCGATCAGCGCGATGGCCAGCGGCAGCCGCGCCGCGATACTCGCGATGGAATCCGCGTTGATGGCCGCAGCACCGCTGAACTCCACCGCGCTCGGCGGGTGCACCGCACGCAGCGCGGCCAGTTGTGTCTCACCCTCCGGCGCCGACGGCTCAGCCCGCGTCACGATGGACAGATACGTCCCTGCGGCACTTGCCATTTCGGGAACATCGGCGGCCACGCGCAACCCACCGGCATAGACGCCCCCACTGGACAGCACCCCGCGCACGCCGTCGACCCGCGACAATTCCGCCGCATACGAACCGATTTCGGCCGAGGGGCCATCGAATCCCGGCAGTGCCGCCACCAACCCGGCCGCCATATCCGCGTCGAAATCCCGGCGCAGCGCGTCGCTGACGATCCGGCTCGACGCCGACGTCGGCAGGACTCGATCGTCCGGTGCGGCGAATTGGGCCGACAGGAAAGGAGATCCGAGCAACAGCAGCACCGCGACCCCGGCGACCGCGACGCGCAGCGGCCGCTTCATCACCGCGACGACCAGCCGGTACCACCAGCTGCGCTCCGGCGGCACCGCGACCGCGGGCCCGCGACGTAACCACCGCCGCAATGGTTTTCGCAGATCCAGCGCATTCACCCGGTCGCCGAGCAACAGCAGCGCGGCGGGCAGGATCAGGACCGACGCGCCGACCGCGGCGGCCACGACGGGCACCCCCGCGTAGGCGAACGACCGGAAGAACACCTGCGGAAACACCAGCAGCGCCACCATGGCCAGTGCGACGGCGAGTCCCGAATAGACCACCGTCCGCCCCGCGGTCTGCACCGCGCGGATCACTGCGGCCCTGGTATCGCGGGCCGCCGCCAACTCCTCGCGATAGCGGCTGACGATGAACAGGCTGTAATCGATGGCGAGGGCGAGCCCGAGCGCGGTGGTCATATTCAGCGCGAAGACCGAAACGTCGGTCATCGCGGTGAGCGCGCGCAGAATGCCGAGCGTCGCCGCCGTCGCGAACAAACCGATCGCCACCGGCAGCAGCGCGGCGATCACGCTGCCGAACACCAGCGTCAACAGGATCGCCGACACCGGAAGCGCGATCGCCTCCGCGACGATCAGATCCCGTTGGACGTGCGCGTTCACATCGGTGACCACCCCGGCAAGCCCACCGCCCCGCACCGCGACACCGTCGCGGTCCCGCTCGATATCCGCGGCCAGCGCCGCCGTGCGCCGCTGCACCTGGCTGTCGTCGCCCGCGATCTTGGCGACGATCAGCGCACCGCGGCCGTCCCGGCTGCGCAGGCCGAGCGCCAGATCCGGCCGGGTCGACCAAAATGATTGCACGCCGGTGACATTCGGATCGCTGCGCATCCGTTGCGCCACCTGCTCGGCCACCGCGCGCGCCGCCGGGCTTTCCACACCGTCGGCCGCGGTGATCAGCACGACGTAGTTCGGGTTGCCGCCGGGGAAATGGTCCTGGATGAAGCGGTTGGCCCGCACCGATTCCAGATCGGCGGCCAGATAACCGCCGCTGGACAGGTGCCCGGGCACGGTGGCCCCGAAACCACCGCCGATCAGCGCCAGCAGCAGCGCCACCAGCAGCACGATTCGTGGTCGCGCGGTGGCGAATTCGGCGAATGTGGTCGGCATCGGTGCGTACCTCTCGGAACGGCTGCGACGAACGGGTCGATCGTATGGGCCGCCCGCTCCGCGGACCGCAGTGGCCTTCGTCATAATCCGATCCGAGGTACCATTTTCGCGGTCCGGACGAATCCAGGTGTACCGCTGCGGGATCGGAGACAGATGGGTCTCAACGTCAGGCGTTTTCTCGATATCGTCGGTAGTAGGCGGATGGCCGTCGCGGTGCTCGCCGCCATCACCGGCTTCTACTACCTGTTCGTCGCCTTCACCAATTGTGTTGATACCGATACCAATCGGCGCGGCGTCGCCGCGGTGCTCGCCATGCGCTCGACCATCCACAATTCCGGCACCGACTGGCGGGCCATCACCAGCGGCAATATCGCGCTCATCGCCTACATCCTCATCGTGATCTGGGAATTCCTCATCGCGTTCGTGCTGCTCGCGGCGGCGGTCGCGTGGCTGCGCGCGCTATCGGGGCGTCCGGCCCGGCTGCGCGCCGATCAGGATATCGCCGAGAAGCTGTCGAGCCTCGGGTGGACGATGGTGATCCTGCTGTTCGCCGGCGGTTTCCTCACCATCGCGGGCGAATGGTTCCGCATGTGGGCCAACAAGGAGGTGAACGCCTCCTCGGCCGCGCTGCAGAATTTCCTCATCGCCGCCGTCGGCCTCATCCTGCTGCACCTGCCCGACCGCCCAGTGCCGCCCGATCGCCCAGTGCCGAAAGGGCGTTGAACGTTTCGCAGGCACCGCGCGATAACCACGTGGGACTCCCCCTCCGACACCCCATCGGCGTCGAACTACGAAGAACGGCAACGTGACTCGAGGGATACGTGGTTATCGACAAGAAGCCCAGGGCATTCCACCCGACACACGGCTCGCTGCTCGGCGGCCTGCTCGGGTGCGCGATCCTGCTGGCCGGAGCCATCTGGGCGGCTAATACTCTTCCGGCGCACAACTATTCGTCCAATTCCGCACCGCTGCTGGTGGCCGGGTCCGGTGGGCTGATCCTCGCCGCCAGCGTGTACGGGTACCACACCGGTAGGCGCAGGCTGGAATTGCGCGCCTGGCTGGGCAGGCACGGCCGCTCGGTCTGGGTGCCGTCGGAGCACACCCGGGTCCGGATCATCTTCCACGATCCCGAGACCAACCGGCCCAGCATCTTCGTCGTCGACGCGCTGTGGACCGATCCGGCCTCCGGCCGCACCCACACCGCGACCAGCGCGCACCTGCGCGACGATCCGACCACCCACCTGAGGTCGTACCGCCGCGTCCTGGTCCGCTACGACCCGGCCGACCCGGCCCGCTGCCTGGTCGACCTCGACGCGCCGTAGTTCCTTGACCTCGAGTGCGGTTGGGGATGAATCCTGGAGTCATGACACGTCCTGCCGAAATGTGGAACACCGCCTATGACAACGACACCGCGCCGTGGGTGATCGGCGCGCCGCAACCGGCGATCGTCGCACTGGAAAAGACGGGGCTGATCAGCGGCCGCGTCCTCGATCCAGGATGCGGCACCGGTGAGCACACCATCCTGCTGACCGAGCTCGGCTATGACGTACTCGGCGTCGATCTGGCCCCGAGCGCGGTCGAGTACGCCCGCCGCAACGCGGCGGACCACGGGGTTGTCGCGCGATTCGAGATCGCCGACGCGCTGCGCTTCGGCGAACGGACGGACTGGGCGGGCGCTCCGGCCGGCTCCGCACCGGCCTTCGACACCATTGTGGACAGCGCGCTGTTCCATGTCTTCGGCACCGAACCCGAGGCCCGCGCGGAATATGTGAACAGCCTGCATTCGATCCTCAAACCCGGCGGCCTGCTGCACATCCTCGCGCTCTCCGACACCGAATCCGGTTTCGGCCCGCGGATCAGCGACGCGCTGATCCGCGAATCCTTCGGCACTGGTTGGGAATTGGAGGATCTCCAACCGTCCAGCTACCGAGGCAGGCCGATCACGACGGCGCAGGAGGGCCGGTTCGACGGCATCGAGCTGGGCGAGGGCACGATCGATGTCGCGGCCTGGCTGACGCGGCTGCGCCGGGTCTAACGCATCCGCGCCAGGAAGTCGTCGATAGCCGCCCACATCGCCGGGTTCAGCTGGGTGTGCCTGCCGGTGCCGGTGACCGTCCGGAAATCGACGCCGTTGGCGGCGAACTGGGCCGCGAGCGCGGCATGCAGCGGGGACGGGACCATGGTGTCGGTGGCGTTGAGCAGCAACAGGATCGGCGCGTTGTAGCCGCGCGTCGGCACCGTCAGGTACTCGGTGTACACGTCGCGAATCCGCTTGTCCGATAACGGTTTCGAGAGCAGGTCGCCGATGCCGAGACCATTCACCCGTGCGTCGATGGCGGGCTGGCACATGGTGGCGATCTCGTCGAGTACGGTCCGGCCGAGCGGGCTCAGGTAGTCGTCGACGCCGGCGTCCGGCCGGGCGGTGCGCAGCCCGGCCAGGATGTCGGCGATGAAACCGGTGGTGCCGTCCAGGCCCGGCAGCGCCGGAAGGCCCGGTCCCGCAACGGGAAGCCCCTTTTCCACATCGGATTCCGGGTCGATCGCGATGGTGCCGCGGAAATCGAGGTCGGGCGCGTAGGTCTGCTGGAGATATCCGGTGCCGAGCGCGGCCTGACCACCCTGAGACGGCCCCATCACGGCCCAGGTGCGCGACAGGTCCGGGCGGGCCGAGCGCGCGGCGCGCACCAGATCGATGGTCGCCGTCGCCTCGGTCTGCCGCTCCAGGTACGGGTGCGGGCCGGTGTCGAACAGGCCGAGCCCGAGGTAGTCGGGCGCCACCACCGCGAAGCCGCGGTCGACGAGGTGACGCATCATCGCATCCTCCTCGCCGATGAAGACGGTCTGCGGCCCGGTGCTCGGATCCGATTTACCGCCGCAGCCCGCGCCGAGGCCGGTGGTGCCGTGGGTGAAGGCGACGATCGGCCAGCCACCCGGCGGCGGCGTACCGCGCGGCACGAACATCGCGCCGCTGGCCGGGCGCGGGCTGCCGTCGGAACCGGCCATCCAGTAGCTGATCACCGAACCGCCGGGGATGCCGTGGAAGCTGTCGGGCTGCCGAACAACGGAGGTCAGCATCCCCGGAGTTTCCGCCGCGGCCTGACCGGCCTGCACCGTGAGCGCGGCACACGCCGATATCGCCCCCATCGCGACAAGACTCCGCCAACCACGGGAAACCCGCATCTGCCCATCCTCCGATTCGAACGACATCGTTCCTGTCAGGCAGCAGCCTATGCCGTGTTATGCGCGCGCAGCACGTCGACAATCGGGTGACAGCGAACACAAGGCAACCGCATCGGCTATGCGGTCGACAGGGCTTCGAGCAGCGGATACCGGCCGTCAGCGCGCGGGACCAGCAGTCGCGGAACAGTCAAGTGTTTCCAGACTCACATGCCGCCGCACGGCCTCGGCTTCGATCATGAATGGCTCGGCACGCGACTCGCGACGGTCGCCTACCCAACTGGCTGGGGTGCGATTTCTCCGGTTTCCGTTCTTCGACAACCGAATTCGTCATCAGCCGGGAAACCCGACGCGGATCGTACGCGTAAAGGCTTGCCGCTCTGCGACACCGGGTACGCAACAGGTAGCACCCCTTCGAATGACTCGCCGCATCCGCCCCGGCCTGGCGAAACGATGCGGCTTCTCATCGAAACAACCGGCCCATCAACCCGATTGACACGCGGCCGAAGCATGACCGCGCGCTCGCGCGGAAGGAGCGAGCATGACCGACTGGATCAGCACTCCCATCGAATCCACAATCCTGCGTGGGGTTCTCGAATTGGAGCGCACCGCACGCGGCGTCTTGCCGCACCGGTTGCCCGCGCGGGCACGCCGCCAATTCCCGAACAGTTCCCTTTCCATGGTCGAGACGCAGCCGACGGGTGTCCGGCTGGCCTTCCGCACCCGCGCCACCGCGATCGAATTGGATGTGCTGACGACGCGGGTCACCTGGCTCGGCGCCCCGGCCCCGCTCAACAGCGGCTACGACCTGCGGCTGAACGGCAGCCCCGCCGGACAGGACGAAACCGGCGCGGGAAATCTGCTGATCATCGACACCCGCACCGGGGCGGGGACCACCGAACCCGGACCGATGGGCACCGTCCGGTTCGCCGGGCTGCCCGCCGTGGCGAAGGAGGTCGAGATCTGGTTGCCGCATACCGAAACCGTCGAGTTGATCGCGCTGCGCACGGACGCACCGATCGAACCGATCGATGTCGGAGATCGCAAGGTGTGGCTGCACCACGGCAGTTCGATCAGCCACGGCGCCAACGCCGACTATCCGACCGGCACCTGGCCCGCCCTGGCCGCCACGCTCGGCCAGGTGGAACTGGTCAATCTGAGCCTGCGCGGCAACGCACTGCTCGACCCGTTCGTCGCGCGGACCATCCGGGATACGCCCGCCGACCTCATCAGCGTCAAGATCGGCATCAACCTGGCGAATACCGATCTGATGCGGTTGCGCGGCTTCGGACCCGCGGTGCACGGGTTCCTCGACACCATCCGCGATGGCCATCCCGGCACGCCGCTGCTGGTGGTCTCGCCGATCCTGTGTCCGATCCAGGAGGACGCTCCCGGCCCGATCACACCGGACCTCAGCGGCGGGCGGCTGCGCTTCCGCGCCCCCGACCCACCGGCCGAGCCCGACCCGGGGCGTTTGACGCTCAACATCATTCGCGAGGAACTGGCCGCCATCATCGCTCTCCGGGCGATCGACGATCCGGACCTGTACTACCTCGACGGCCGCGAACTCTACGGCGCGGCCGATTTCGCCGAACTGCCGCTGCCCGACGCACTGCATCCCGACACCGCGGGCCACCGCCGCATCGCCGAAAACTTCGCCAGGACAGCCTTTTCCGCCGATGGACCGTTCGGAGTTCGGACCCGCCGACAGGTTGCCGCCACGGTCTGATGGGGTCTGCCGACCCGCTGCTATCCTGATGGCGTGATCTCTTTCCGTCAGATGTGGTGGCGGCCGTCCCGACGGCCCGCGTAGAACCATGTCCACGGGCTGTACACAGCCCGTGAAGTCCGTTGCGCGGAAAGAGCTTTCGTACAGCCCTCCAATTTTCAGGAGCTGTACCATGAATTCCTTCACCGCTACCAGAGCCCGCAGCGACCAGCTGGCCGCCGATGTCGCCGCCCACCCGGACCGCTACCGCATCCTCACCGGTGAACGCCCGACCGGCCCACTGCATCTCGGCCACTACTTCGGCACCATCGCCGAACGGGTACGGCTGCACGGGCGCGGCGTCGACACCTTCATCATCCTGGCCGACTACCAGGTCATCACCGACCGCGACGGAATCGGGCAGGTCCGCGACAACGTCTACGGCGCGGTTATGGACTACCTTGCCGCGGGCATAGATCCGGAAACCGCGACGATCTTCACCCACTCCGCGGTCCCCGCGCTGAACCAGCTGATTCTGCCGTTCCTCAGCCTGGTCACCGAGGCCGAACTCCATCGCAACCCCACCGTCAAGGCCGAACACAGCGCATCGGGGCGGGCATTGAGCGCGCTGCTGCTGACCTATCCGGTGCATCAGGCCGCCGACATCCTTTTCTGCAAGGGGAATCTGGTGCCGGTCGGCAAGGACAACCTGCCGCACGTCGAGCTGACCAGGGTGCTGGCCCGCCGATTCAACGATCGCTACGGCAAGGTATTTCCGGAGCCCGATGCGCTGCTCACCAGCGCACCGGAGGTGCCGGGCCTGGACGGCAGGAAGATGTCCAAGAGCTACGGGAACGCGATCACGCTCGGCATGACAGCCGACGAGACCGCGGCCGTCATCCGGCGCGCCCCGACCGACTCGGAACGCCGCATCACCTTCGATCCCCAAGGGCGCCCGGGCATTTCGGCGCTGCTGAGCACCGCCGCACTGTGCGTCGGCATCGATGAGCACACGCTCGCCGACCAGATCGGCGACCGCGGCGCGGGCGCGCTCAAACAGCGAACAACCGAATTGGTGAACGACTACTTCGCCGCCCATCGCCGCCGCCGCGCGGACCTGGCGCGGCAGCCGGATCTGGTGCGCGACATCCTGCGCGCCGGGAACGGGCGGGCCAACGCGATCGCCGAGCGGACCCTCGACGAGGTGCGCGCGGCCATGGGCACCAGCTACTGATCCGCCGCGCCGAGCCGGAATTTCCAGCATGATCGTCCAATGGCACAAAATGCTGATTCGACAACCACCGCGACACCGGCGTTGACCTACGGTTCGTATCTTGCGCTGGACGAACTCCTGAACGCCCAGCACCCGCGCTCGGACGAGCACGACGAGCTGCTGTTCATCGTCATCCACCAGGTGTACGAGTTGTGGTTCAAACAGCTGCTGCACGAACTGGGCCTGCTGCAGCAGAAGCTGGCGGCGGGCGACACGCCGCACGCGCTGCACACGCTGAAGCGGATCCTGACCATCCTCAAGGTGGTCGTCGCGCAGATCGACGTGCTGGAGACGATGACACCCCGGCAGTTCGCCGGTTTCCGCGCCCGGCTCGCCGCATCGAGCGGATTCCAGTCGGCGCAGTTCCGTGAGCTGGAGGCGGTGCTCGGCCGCCGGGATACCGCGGCGTTCGCGCACTATCCGGCGGACAGCACGGGCCGGGCGCGGATCGAGGCGGCGATGGCGCGGCCGTCGCTGTACGACTCGTTCCTGCACTATCTGGCTAAGCAAGGCTATCCGGTCCCGGCCGGGTGGCTCGAGCGCGATGTTCGCGAATCCGCAACGCCCGCACCGGAATTGCAAGAGATTCTGCTGCGCGTCTACGCCGACGACGGCGGCCCGGCCCAGGTGGCCGAGCGGCTCGTCGACGTGGACGAGGGGCTGCAGGAGTGGCGCTACCGGCACGTGATGATGGTGCGGCGCACCATCGGCGACAAGCCGGGCACCGGCGGCTCCTCCGGCGCGGATTACCTGCGCGGCACACTTTTCCGGCCGGTATTCGCCGACCTCTGGGCGGTTCGGAGCCGCCTGTGATCACGCTCGAAGACCTACGCGGCACCCCGAACGCGTTGGCCCCGCACTATTCTCGCTTCCGAGTGGACGAACGGGCGCTGCTCACCGGACATTCCCATCAGGCGTGGCCCGATGTGGCGCTGCGCGGGCAGATCGAGGCGTTCACCGATGCCGCCGATGCGGTGGATGCCAAGTGGGACCGCGCATTTCGCAAGGCCGACGCGGTGAAGGACGGATTCCGGCGGATATTCGGCGATCCCGCGGCGGAACTCGCACTGAGCGCGAATACCCACGAGCTCGTCGTACGGTTCCTGTCCAGCCTCGACTTGCGCGCGCGACCACGCCTGGTCACCACCGCCGGTGAATTCCACAGCATTCGACGGCAATTGGCACGGCTCGCGGAGGCGGGCATCGAAATCGTCCGGCTGCCAACCGATCCGGTCGAGACGCTGGCCGAACGGTTGGCCGCGGCGATCGACGACCGAACGGCGGCCGTACTCGTCTCGGCGGTGCTGTTCGAAACCTCGCGCATAGTCCCGCAACTCGGCGAGCTGGCCGAGCGCTGCGCGCACCTCGGCGTCGAGGCGCTGGTCGACGCGTATCACGCGCTCGGCGTCGTACCCTTCTCCGTGCCCGAACTGGGTTTGACCGAGGCCTGGCTGGTGGGCGGCGGCTACAAGTACCTGCAGCTCGGCGAGGGCAACTGCTTCCTGCGCGTGCCACCGCACGCGCGGGATTACCGGCCGGTGATCACCGGCTGGTACGCGGAATACGGCGAACTGTCCGCCGGACGCGACGACGATCTGGTGAACTACGCGCCGGGCGGAAACCGCTTCGCGGGCGCGACCTACGATCCGACCAGCCACTACCGGGCCACCCAGGTATTCGACTTCTTCGCCGAACACGGACTGGACCCGGCCCTGCTGCGCCGAATCTCGTTGCACCAGAACGAATTACTGGCGCAGCGCTTCGACGGTCTCGATGCGCCGCCGGACCTGATCGACCGGGATCGCCGCGCGCCCCGCACCGCGTTCGGCGGCTTTCTCGCGCTGCGCACGCCCCGCGCCGCCGAGCTGCGCAATGCGCTCGCCAAGCGCGGCGTATCCACCGACAGCCGCGGTGATTATCTGAGATTCGGTCCCGCACCGTATCTTTCGGACCTCCAGCTGGAATCCGCGATAGCCGCGCTCGGCGACGCACTGCGCACGCTCCGGCCGTGAGCACCGGGCCCGGTCGCCACCCGACGGCCGGGCCCGCAGTCCTCGTCCGCGGGCCGCAGCACGGTCCGGCGCGCCCGCGACCGCCCGAGCGACCGGGAACAACAGAGTTAGCCGGGGTGTTGCTTATAGCCGGAGCATTGACGAAAGCGAGGGACGACCGTGCGGGTCGAGATCTGGACCGATATCAACTGCCCGTTCTGCTACCTGGGCAAACGGCGATTCGAGGAGGCGCTCGCCGACTTCCCGGACCGTGCGGCCGTCGAGGTGGTGCACCGCTCGTTCGAGCTGGATCCCGGATTGCCCGCGGACGAGACCGGGCCGGTCATCGCGAAGATCGCCCGCAAATACGGGATCAGCGAGGCGCACGCCGCGGCCAACGAGCGCGGCATCGGCGCGCAGGCCGCACAGCTCGGCCTGCCGTATCTGACCGATGGCCGCGACTACGGCAACTCCTTCGATATGCACCGCCTGCTGCATTTCGCGCGGGAACAGGGCAGGCAGGAGGCGCTGCTCGACGCCCTGTATCGCGCGAATTTCGCTGAAACGGAACACCTTTTCGGTGATACGGAGCGTTTGGTCGGCGTCGCGGTGGCCGCGGGCTTCGACGAGACCGAGGTCCGCGCGGTGCTGGCCGATCCGGCCGCATACGCCGACGCGGTCCGCACCGACGAGCGCGAGGCGGCCGAGCTCGGCGCCACCGGTGTCCCGTTCTTCGTCTTCGACAATAAATACGGTGTCTCCGGCGCCCAGCCGTCGGCCGTCTTCACCCAGGCGCTCGAACAGGCCTGGTCCGAACGCGAACCCGCGGTCCAACTGCTCGCCGAGGGCGACGCCTGCGGACCCGACGGGTGCGCGCTGAACTGATCAGCGCCCGCCGAGGCTGCCGCCGCCGTCGACGTCCAGCACCTGGCCGGTGATGTATCCGGCGTCGTCCGAGAGCAGGAACGCGGTGGCGGCGGCGACATCGTCGGGTGTGCCGAGGCGGCCCATCGGGATGGACGCGAGCGCGGCCGCCTCGCCGGCACTGCCCCGCGGGCGCGCCCGGTAGAACAGTTCGGTGCCGATCGGTCCCGGCGCGACCGCATTCGAGGTGATGCCGTCCGCGGCCAGTTCGAGCGCCCAGGTTCGGGTGCAGCCGACCAGTGCGCTCTTGGCCGCGGAGTACGAGGTGCGCTCTCGCGCGCCGTAAACCGCGCGCGAGACGATATTCACGATCCGGCCGAAATGCCTTGTGCGCATGCCGGGTACGAGCGCCTGCACGATCTGCGCCGACGCGCGCACGGTGACCTCCCACACCAGTCGCATGGTCGCCAGGTCGAGCTCATCGATCGGCTGCGGCTCGGCGATACCCGCATTGTTCACCACCCGGCTCACCGAATACCGCTCGGCGATCGTCCGCAACGCCCGCGCGGTATCGTCGGTATCCGCGAGGTCGCAGCGCACGAATTCACCCGGGAAATCCGGCCCCGGCGCACTCCGCCCGACGCCGATCACCCGGTAACCGGCCGTGGCGAGCCGATGTGTGATGGCCAGGCCGATCCCACCCGTCGCACCGGTTACCAATACATCCGATGAATTGTCGCCCATGGGCCGATTCTGGCACAGCGCAAAGCCTCTCGACCGCCATGGTGACGCGGGTAACCCGTCTCACGCAGGAGCCCGGCGCGGGCCGACGGCGCCCGAACCGGTCCGTCGGCTCGCTTTGGTCTCCACCGTGCAATAACGACGAAACCCCTTTCGGCTCAACAGGTACCAAGCGCGGCACGCACGGCATCCAGGTGCCCCTGTACGATCGGCCCCGCCTGCTCGGCCAGGATCCGCACATCCGCCGACTGCCCGGTGGCGACCTCCTGGTTACCGGCGCTCAGCGCGGCCAGGTGGCCGGACTCCTGAGCCCGCAACCAGTTGATGTCGAAATCGCGGCCCATCTTCGGCACCGTGACCATCAGCGTCCGCATCTGATCGGAATCGGGCATCATCGGCAGCATGACGCCGTACCGTGCGGCCACCGTCGTGACCATGCCGTCCAGCCGAGTGTGATCGCGGACCAACATGGGCGCCAGATCCCGGATCGCCGGGCAGGACGACATCGCGGCGGCCCGCGCGCTCAGCGCGATTTCGGCCATATTCGTCTGATGCGCGGCACTCAGAAAGTTCTGATCCTGTTGCGACACAGTCGGACCGGCGGCCGGACCGGCATTCGCCGCACCGGCGGCGCCGACGCCGACCGCTGCGGCACACAGTCCGACGGCCATCGCCCGTGACAGAGTTCCCATACTGACCTCCTGGTGGATAACGGCTCCCCGCGGCGCGATTACCCCACATCCCCCGCCATACACCGCCTGCCGAAACCCCTGGCAGACCGCGAACTATCCGCTCGTCCGCTACGGTTGATCCCGAGTCGCACCTGCCGAACAGGAGAGGCCGATGCCGAACGACCGGACCGACGGTGTACCGACCGAGCAGACCATCGCCTCCTGGATCGAACAGCTCGTCGAGCTCGGTATCCGCAGACCCGGCTACCCCGCCGACGACGCGGCGGCCGCGGCGATCGCCGACCACCTGCGCACCTTCGGACTGGAAGACGTGCGCCTCGAACCGATTTCGGTCCCGCACTGGGAGCCGGTCGACTGGTCGCTGCGGGCGACTCCGGCCGGCGGCGAGCCGCGCGATCTCCCCTGCTTCCCGCTGCCCTTCTCCGCGCCGACACCCGGCATCGAGGCCGAGCTCGCCGCCTTCGACGCCGAGCAACCACATTCCACCGCAGGCAAAGTCGCGCTCTGCGAGATCGAAATGCTGTCCGCGCCCGCGGATCTGCTGGTGACCGCCGGCAGCGCGCCCGCCGATCCGGCGGGCCGGGTATACGACCCGGACGACACGCTCGCCGGTACCACCCAGCTCCTCCCGTTCAGCCCGGCATGGCACGACGTCATGGAACCGGCGGCGGCCGCGGGCGCCGTCGCCTTCATCGGCGGCCTCACCGGCTATATCGGCGACTCGTACGAGTACTACGTGCCCTACGACGCCAAAGCTCGCCCGATTCCGGGGGTTTGGGTGCGCGCGTCCGACGCGGCATGGCTGCGTGCGCAACTCGGAGTCGGGTCGGTCCACGTCCGGCTCGAGATCGAATCCAACACGGGGACAAGGCAATCGAGCAATGTCGTTGGCGAACTGCCCGGCGCCGACGCCGAGCGGGTGATCATCGGCTCGCATCACGACGGCCCGTGGGAGTCGGCGGTCGAGGACGCGAGCGGTGTCGCGCTGGTACTCGCTCAGGCGGCCTACTGGGCGCGCCGTCCGGCCGAAAAGCGGCCGCACCGGCTGATTTTCGTGCTGCACGGCGGCCATATGGCCGGTCTCGCGGGACCGCGCGCCTATGTCGCGGCACATCGCGCCGAACTCGATGCCACCGTGCTCGAGCTGCATCTCGAACATGCGGCGCTGGAATACCGGCAGACCGCCGACGGCGATTACCTGCCGACCGGCCTGCCGGAACCGCGCTGGTTCTGCACCAGCCGAATCCCGGTGCTGGAACGGGCGGTATCGGACGCCATCGTCGCGAACGATCTGCGCCGCTCGATGATTCTGGCGCCCGACGCCGTCGGCGCGCATCCGCCCACCGATGCCGGGCACTACCACGACGCGGGTGTGCCGGTGGTCAACTTCATCACCACCCCGGCCTATCTGTTCGATCGGATGGATCGCCTCGACAAGATCGATTTCGCGGGCCTGGTGCCGCTCACCAGGGCCGCCATTCGAATCATCGAATCGACGGCGGGTATCGGCGCGGCGGAAATGCGCGAGCGGATGATTCGCTGATCAGTCTTCCGAATACCGGTAGAACCCCTCACCGGTGGCTATGCCCAATTTGCCCTTATCGATGTAGTTCTCCTTCAACCACGCCGCGAACCGCCGCCCCTGTTCATCGCCGTGCACCATGATGTTGTACGGGGTGGTGAGCCCGATGACATCGAGTATCTGGAAGGGTCCGACGGGGGCGCCGGTCGCGATCCGCCAGGTCTCGTCCACGGTCGCCGGTTCGGCGTAGCCGTCCGCGCTGAGTTCCATCGCGGCGCGCAGCAGCGGGACCAGCAGCGAATTCAGTACGTAACCCGCCTTTTCCTTGTGCAGCTCGATCGGCACCATTCCAATCGCCTGGGCGAATTCGGACACCGTACGGAACACCTCCGGATCGGTATCGGGCGAGCCCATGATCTCGGCGGTATTGCGTTTCCACACCTGATTCGCGAAATGCAGCGCGAGGAACCGGTCCGGTCGCCCGGTGGCGTCCTTGATCGCGCTCGGCAGCAGCGTCGACGAATTCGTTGCGAAAATGGTTCGCTCCGGCGCCAGTTCGCTCAGCTTCGCATATATTTCCTGTTTTATCTCCAGTACCTCGGGCACCGCCTCGATGACGAGATCGGCATCGCGCACCGCCGCGCCGAGATCGGCGACCAGCACGATGTCCGCCGCGGTCTGCTCGGCCTTCCCATCGCCGCCGCCGGGAACCTCCGCGCGATATGCCGCCGCGAGCGCGTCGAACCGGCTCCGCCCGGCCGCGAGCACGGCGTCATCGATGTCGTATGCGGTCACCTCGAAGCCGTGAAACGCCGTCTGGTACGCGATTTGTGAGCCGAGCACCCCGGTCCCCAGCACCGTCACCCGGCGGATCTCCATCGCCACCGATCACTCCTTTCGAAAGCCGAAACAACGCTGTCGCCTCATCTTCGTCCATCGGTCGCCGTCGGCGCAGATCGATCGCCGGCCGTATGAGGGTGTGCCGCACCCGACAGCTGGTGCGTACAGTCAGCTATCGAGGCGCGAAACACATTCGGCCACAACATATTCGATCGGATCCCCCGAACGCTGGGGACACTTTTCCCAGTGCCACGGCATCTTCCGGCTGCCTGGTGAACCGGGCCCGCCCATAGCCTTTCGCGGACCCCGTCGCGATGGCGGGCCTGCGCGAGGAGCTTCGACGAAAATGCTGCTATCCGTTGTCATTCCGGTGCTGAACGAGGAGAACTGCATCGCCGCGACCCTGGACCGGCTCACCGCGCAGGACACCATCGACGAGATCGTCGTCGTCGACAACGGCAGCACCGACGCGACACCGCGAATCGTGCGCGAGTACGCGCTGACCCACCCGCGGGTGGTGCTGGTGGCGGAGCCGAGGCGCGGTGTCGCGCGGGCCCGCAACACCGGATTCGACCACGCGAGCGGCGATTTCATCGGCCGGACCGATGCCGATACACACGTCGCGCCCGACTGGGGCGAGGTCGTCGTGCGACATCTGACCGCGCACCCGGACACCGCCGCGCTGACCGGCATCACCACCTATTACGACTCGCCAATCGGCTTTCTGTTGAAATTCGGTCTCTGGCTACAGAATCGGCGCGGCAAGCTGGGTGGCCCCGTCGGCAATATGCACGGTCCCAATATGGCGATCCGCCGCACCGCCTGGCTGGAGGTCCGCGAGCAGACCGTCACCCGCCCGGATGTCATCGATGATCTGGACCTGGCGCTGTGCCTGTCGAAACGCGGGCTGCACATAGAACAGTTGACGGATATGCGCGCCGAGACCTCCGCGCGCCGCCGCCGGACCAGTCCCCGCCGCTGGTGGCAGTTCCAGCTGTCGGGTCTGCGCACCATCGCCGGCCAGGGTTACCAGGTGAGCCCGCATCACCGAATGTTCGTCGTGGCCGCCTGGCTCGGCCACACCGCGCAGTGGCCGATCTATCGGTTCTGGGATTTCGACGGCCGTCGCTTCACCCTCATCCCGGCGAAGGAGCGGCTGTTCCCGCTCAGCGCGGCGAATTGACTTCCGGCCGCGCGGCTTTCGCCCCTGCCGGACGGTGCAGCCAGCCTCCGATGCGCCGGTGCACGGCCGGTGTGACCAGGTAGGTCATGATCGGCACGACGATCAGCACCACCAGCAGGGTTCGCGCGGGAACTATCCAATGCGGAACGATCATGCCGACGAGCATCGAGACGAGGGTGACCACCGGATACAGCCCGGTGAAGCCGACCACCGCCAGCTTCCATTTCACCGGAGCAACCGAAACAGGCTGAGCCACAACATCTTCCATTTCACGAACAACTCCTTGCACCAGATCGAATCTAGTGATCGCGCCGGATGCTGTGAAAGATCGAAATCCGCGGATTGAGTAATCTGGCGTTATGAATCTGGAGCTGCGGCACCTGCGCTACGTGGTCACCGTGGCCGACGCGCTCAATTTCACCCGCGCCGCACAGCAGCTGCACATGTCCCAGCCCGCGCTCTCGGCCCGCATCAAATCGATCGAGCGCCATCTCGGCGTCGCGCTCTTCCGCCGCACCACCCGCTCTGTCGAGCCGACCGAGGCAGGCGCCGAATTCGCCGACCGGGCCAGGGAAATACTGCGGCTGCTCGACGAGGCCGAACGCGAATGCCGGAATTCGGTGAACGGCACCGTACTTCGCGTCGGCTACTACGGTGCGGCTGCCCGCGAGTCGACCACCGCCGTCATCGAGCGCTTCCGGGCCGGACATCCCCGAGTCGAGGTCGAACTCGTCCGGTACGGCTGGGAGGATCCCACCGCCGGGCTGCGCGCCAACGAGGTGCGATTGGCCTTCGTACGGCCGCCTTTCGATACGAAGGGGCTGCGCCTGCTGACCCTCGGTGTCGAACCGCGCATCGCCGGACTGCCGGCAAACCACCCGCTGGCTACCAGAGCGACCGTCGACGTCACCGAATTACTGAGCGACCCAATCGTTTACCGCATCACACCGGACCGGGCCTGGGCCGACTTCTGGTATGGCGCCGAGGCACGCGTGCACGCCCCGCCGCCGCGTCGTATCGAGGTCCGCAATCTCGACGACGAACTGCAGGCGGTAGCCGCGGGTCGCGCCATCACGCTGACCACCGCGACCGCCGCGACCTACTTTCCGCGCCCCGGCGTCACCTATGTCGCGCTCACCGGTCTGCCGCCCAGCAGTATGGCGCTGGCCTGGCGCGCCGATGAAACGGATCCACTCTGCCACGCATTCATCGACGCCGCACGCGCATACGTGGCGGCCGGATAACGTCGTCGATTATTTCGGAAATCCGGGACCGAAAAGCGCACAGGGGAATCCCCAGTTGAACTCGCGTCAATCGTGGGCCTATGTTGGCCGAAATTATCCGGTCCGGCCGACTTCGCGAGGATTACCATGATATCGATACCCGGAATTTACCGAATGTTTTCCGCCGTTGCCGGAGCCGCGGCGCTGACCGCCGCCGCGGTGGCCACGCCCGCACCGGCCGCCGCCGCGACCATCCCCAAGTTCGACCACATTGTGCTGGTGATGTTCGAGAACACCGGCTACGACAACATCATCGGCAGCCCGGACGCACCGTACTTCAACCAGCTCGCCGATAACGGTGCGCTGTTCACCGACGCACACGCGCTCACCCATCCCAGCGAGCCGAACTACATCGCGCTGTTCTCCGGCGACACCCAGGGCGTCACCGACGACGGCTGCCCATACGATTTCACCGGCGTCGACAATCTGGGCAACCAGCTGAACGGTCACGGATACCGATTCGTCGGCTATTCCGAGGATATGCCGAGCGCCGGATACACCGGATGCAGCGCAAGCGACGGACTATACCGCCGCAAGCACAATGGCTGGGTCGATTTCGACAATGTGCCCAAGGAATCCAATCAGCCCTACTCGGCCTTTCCGGCCGATTTCACCCAATTACCGACCGTCTCATTCGTGACACCGAATATGTGCAACGATATTCACGACTGCCCGGTATCCACCGGCGATTCCTGGTTGAAGGACAAGTTGTCCGGCTACGCCGACTGGGCCAAGGCCAACAACAGCCTGCTGATCATCACCTTCGACGAGGACGAGGGCACCGACGTCAATCGGATCCCGATCATTTTCTACGGCGCCACCGTCAACACCGGCCAATACGGTGAGCGTATCGATCACTACTCCGTCCTGCGCACCATCGAAGACGCCTACGGCCTGACACCGGTCGGCAATGCGGCGGGCGCCACCCCGATCACCGACGTATGGAACACCTCCGCCCGGTGAGTGCGAGCCCGCGCCCCTCAGTCGGGGATGTAGTCCCGCAGGGGCGCGGGCCGCAGCCCGGCCGCATCGACGGCCGCCAGCGCCCTGGTCAGATCGGCGAGCACGGTGTCGTTGAAATGCAGCAGCACGATGTCGCCCGGCCGCAGCACCGGCGTCGGCGGGGTCGCGCCGCCCCAGGTGGTGAAGTCATAGGTCCAGGTCGCGAGGGCCTTGGCACCGCAGGCCGCGGCAACCGTCCGAGTGGTGTCGTTATACGCGCCGAACGGCGGCCGGACCAGCCGCGGCTCCTGCCCGAATTCCGCCAATGCTCTTTCCCGCGCCCCGCACAGCTGCGCCCGCTGGCCCGCCGCGTCCAGCGCCGTCAGATCCGGATGGTCGATGGTGTGGTTCTCCACCCGCGACGGCCCGCGATCGACCAGCGCGTGAAAGTACCCGGCATCGTAGGAATAGGCGCCGGGCAACAGGAATAGCGATGCAGGAATATGCCTGTCCAACAACAACTTTTGCGCGGCCGCATCGTGATTCCAGCCGTCGTCGAGCGTGATGAATACGACCGGATCCGCCGTCGCGACATGTGCGACGACGGGTACCGGGGTGGGCCAATCAGCGGACCGCGCGGGTGGGCCGAATCCGATGAGCAGCAATACGATAGCGGAGAACAGTAGCGATGCTTTCGGCATTCCCGCATGATCGACTTGTATAGCGGTTGAAATCAACTGGCGGACAATATGTTTCAACTGGGGATCGGCTCACCGCAATGTATCCGCCGAATCGGCGGCGTCGAATTGACAGATAGTCGATCGACCGCGATAGGGTCGCACCGTCCCGATCCGCCCGGCGAATTTCGGAGGTGCGATATATCCGGCAAGGTCGGCTCACCCGGATGGTGGCAGCAGCGGCTGGCGGCCGACGCCGCACCGCGGCTGACCCGACAGCAGATCGTCGCCACGGCCGTCGAGGTGCTGGACGCCGAGGGCTTGGCCGGATTCAGCATGCGGCGGGTGGCGACCGCGCTGACCGGCCGCCCGGCCATCTCGTCGCTGTATCGGCACGTCGGCTCGCAGCGGGAATTGCTGCTCGAGGTCTTCGATGCGGTGCTCGGCGAACTGTTCGACGGGCATCCGGAGACGGCGCCACCGAGTTTCCGGCGCGGTAGCTGGCAGCAGCGGGCGCGCGCAATGGCGACGGCGCTGCGCGATGTCCTGCTGCGCCATCCCGCCGTGGTACCGCTGGCGGTTCCCGGACAGCCGCTCGGGCCGAACGCCATGCGCGCGCGAGATATCGGGCTCACCATATTCACCGATGCCGGGCTCGCCCCGGAGTCAGCGGCGCTGGCCTATATGAGCCTGTCCCACTTCATAATCGGTGCCACCTCGGTATATCTGGCCGCCGATGCCGACGACCGGTCGCGCGCCGAACTGGCCGAGCTCTACCGCTCACTGCCCGCGACGAAATATCCGGCCGTGGTCCGCCACGCCGACGCGCTCGCCGGGGCGACCAGCGAGGCCGAGTTCGAATTCGGATTGCGCACCCTGCTCGCGGGTATCGCCGCACAGCTCTGACCGACGTACGGGATTTCGATTGCCAGCGGCTTGCCCGTATGCGATCATCGATCACATATCGCGATCATTGATCGCATCTCGTGAGGAGTGGATCGATGCCGGAGACACTGCCGAATGACGGCCTGCTGCCGCACTTCACCCGGCACACCGTGCCGACTGGCGATGTGGCGATCAACCTGGCCACCGCCGGTACCGGACCGCCCGTCCTGATGCTGCACGGATATCCGCAAACCCATGTGATGTGGCATCGGATCGCCCCGCGGCTGGCCGAGAAATATACGGTCGTGCTGACCGATATGCGCGGTCAGGACGGCAGCGCCAAACCACCGGGCGGCCCGACCCATCGCGAATACGCCAAACGGACCCTCGCCCGCGACAACTACCTGGTCATGGCCGAACTCGGCTTCGAAAGATTCGCCGTCGTCGGCCACGATCGCGGCGCTCGGGTCGCGCATCGCATGGCCTTGGACTACGCGGACAGCGTCGCGGCCTTGGCGGTGCTCGATGTGCTGCCCAACCGGTATACGTTGCGGCACATCGACTATCTGGTCGCGCAGAAGTACTTCCACTGGTTCTTCCTCGGCGTCGAGGATCCGCTGCCCGAGCGGCTGATCGCCGCTATGCCCGAGCAATGGGTTCGCAGCGCAATGACTTTCGCGGCAGGACCGGACTCGCGGGGCCTCGACGAGGCAGCGATTCGCGAATACATCCGCTGCTTCGCCGATCCGGCCGCGATCCACGCCGGTTGCGAGGACTTCCGCGCCGGCAGCCGCGCCGACCTCATGGACGACGACGCCGATCACGCACTCGGCAAACGCGTGACCTGTCCGGTGCTCGCGCTCTGGGGCCGGGACGGCTACGGCGGTTTCTACGGTGACGCGGTGCTCGACGCCTGGCGCGAGTACGCGACCGACGTGCGCGGCCACGAGATGCCCTGCGGCCACTGGGTTCCTGAACAGGCCGCACCCGAGGTCATCGCCGAGTTGACGGATTTTCTCGACGAACCGATGTCCGCACACACCTAGGAGATCGAGATGACGGACAAGAAATCCCGTATGCGCAAACAGTTCCGGCAAATGCTCGCCGAGCAGGACGGCCCGATCCTGATCCCCGGCGCCTACGATCCGGTGAGCGCGCTGCTGATCGCCGAAATCGGCTTTCCCGCAGTATATTTCGGCAGCTACGCGGCGTCGGCCACGCTGCTCGGCCAGCCCGATGTCGGCATCGTCACCATGCCGGAGATCGTCGGGATGACCAAGGCCATCGCCGATGTCGTCGACATTCCGGTGCTCGCCGACGCCGAGGACGGCTGGTCCAACGCCGCCAACATCTGGCGCGTGGTGCGCGCCTTCGAGGATGCGGGCGCGGTGGCGATCCACATCGAAGATCACATACTCGGTAAGCACACCGGAACACTCGGCCAGGACGAATATGCCCGCGTCACACCGCGAATCGCGTCGCGCGAAACGCTCGTCGGCAAGATCCGGGCGGCGGTCGCCGCCCGCACCGACCCCGGCTTCGTCATCATCGGCCGAACCGACCTCGGTTGGGCGGGCGGCACCGCCGACGAAATCCTGGACCGGCTCAACGCCTGCTTCGCCGCGGGCGCCGACCTCGTTTTCCCCGCGGGTATCGATCTGGAGATGCTGCGCGAGATCCGACCGAAACTTCAAGGGCCGGTGATGATTACCGAACACCGCGGCCAAACACGCTCGGACGAGCAGGCATTGGGAGTCGACATCTCCATCCACACCTCGCTCGCCCTGACCGCCGCCTTCACCGCGGTCAAGGCGGCGCTCATCGAGCTGCGCGACGGAACCGGCACCCTGTCCTGGGCCGAATACCTTTCCCGCTACATGGAATTCGAGCAGTTCCTGCCGTACGCGGCGTACGAGCAGCGAGTGGCCCGATACGTCCGCTGATCGGTCTCGAAAGCCCGCCGGATAGCGCCTTATCTGCCCCACTTCCACGCGACAACGATCAGCGAGATATTCACGGCGAACGCCGCCGCGATCAGCACCCACTGACGGCGCGGAGACCACTTGCGCTTCAACTCGGCCCCGACCATCCCGACACCCTTCGCACCCTCGGCAACCTCGCCTCCTGCCGGGTGGACACCGGCGATTTCGCAGGCGCCATCAAGGATTACGAGCAGCTACTCGCCGCACGAATCCGAACTCTCGGCCCGGATCACGAGGACACCCTGCGCACCCTGGGCGACCTGATATACACGCACAGCCAGCAGGACTCGAAGCCATAACCCGAGTCCGTCGCTGAATACCTTGCGCGGCAACGATTCTGCGGCATACGACGTCGAGCGAATCACCCACTCTGCACGGACACCAACGGCTACCTGTTGGCTCGCCGACAGAATCGACAGCGTCGCACCATCGTATTCGGTGCCCGGGCAACGATATTCGCTGCGACACACCCCGGCATCGTCATCATCGCGCAAACCGGTCCGCTGGCTTGGAAGCCAGCAATCCCAACAATCGACCACGGCGTAACGGTCTGGCGGAACCGGGCGCGAAGGGGAGGCGCCCGGCCGCACTGTCCTGACGGGTAACCCGTCAGGTTTTCAAATACTACGCTTTCACAACGGTTTTCGGGTTTCGAAGATTTCGCGCAACGCCGCGAGCCAAGGCAACCAGCGCGGGTCGGGGCCCACACTGTCATCCCCGGTCATGTTGGTACAGCTGTAGGCGACCGCGACACCCGATTCCGGGTGGGCGAAAGCGAGCCGCCCACCGGTGCCCAGGTGCCCGAACGATCCGTCGCCGAGCATCGGGCTGACGGGGCGGGTCAGCTCATAGCCGCAGGCGAAGCGATGGGTCACCGGCAGTACGTTCAGGGGTGCGGGATGGCTCAGCCCATCGGTCTGCGGTTGCCGTGCCCGGTCCACGGTGTCGGGCGACAGCAGTCGGACCCCGTCGACCTCGCCGATCGTCGCCGCGTACATCCGGGCAAGGGAGCGTGCATTGCCAATTGCGTTGCCGGCCGGTACTTCTGCCGCGTGCCCCGCGCGGGTGTTCAGCAGTTCGATCCCGGCGTCCCTGGTGGCAACGGTGCCCAGCGTCGCGCGAACCAGGCGCGCCGTGACATCGATCCCCATCCCGGCCAGCGCCGCCTCCACTTCCGCCGCCCCGGGCCACCGGTCGCGGTGGAACTGCGGGACCACCCGATCCTCCTCGGACTCCGGCAGACCGATCCATAAGCTCAGCCCGAGCGGTTCGGCGATTTCGGCAGCCAGAAAGTCGCCGACGCCCTTGCCACTGACCCGCCGGATGAGCTCACCGGCCAGGTAGCCCCAGGTGATGGAGTGGTAGTAGATCGCGGTTCCCGGCTGCCACAGCGGAACCATCGGCTCCAACGCGGCCACGCACGCCGACCAATCCGTCAATTCTTGAACGCCGATACCCGCCTCTGGATCGAAGCTCGACAGGCCCGCCCGATGCGACAGCAGCTGGGCGACGGTGATGTCGGACTTACCCCCCGCCGCGAATTCCGGCCAATACTCCCGCACGGGGGCATCGATATCGAGCTGCCCCCGTTCGACCAGCATGTGCACGCAGGTCGCGGTAACGCCTTTCGACACCGACATCTGCACCGCCAGCGAATCCCCATCCCATATCTTCCCGGATATCGGATCTTGTCCGGTCCATAGATCGACAACAGCCTCGCCGCCGCTGTACACGCAAAGTTGCGCGGCCCCCTCATCGCCGTTCTGCGCGAGCGCGAACGCATCACGCACCGGCTCGAAGCCGTCTTCGACAAATCCTTCCACCGCCGCCTCCTGGACGAGATTCGCACGAAACCAGTTCGCCGCCAACAGTATTCGATCTATGAGGTCACCGCGACAGCGCCACTCGGTGCCGGTGGTCGGCCAATTCGATCTGGAGCCGGTACGCGGCCTGTGCCGAGCGGGCGGCGTTCCAGCACGCCCGCCGGGTCGGCCGGAATTCGTAGGTCTGGTCGAGTACGACTTCCGGGCTGGACTTGCGCGCCTCCATCCAAGTACGGCCGTGGCGTCGCAACAGCACATAGCGACGCAGCCGATCCCGCAGGGTGTACCACGCGTAGGTCGCGGCCGAGAATCCCGCGGCCGCCAGCGACGCGAGCCCCAGCGAATTCTCGATGGGTTCGGAATGCCGGAAGAAGAAAGAATCCGTATTCGTATACTTCAACGCCAGATTCGCCACGTTGAAGACACAGTAGGCGAATCCGAGGAAGTATGCCGTCGCGACGCCCGCGAGCGCCCGCGCGAACGGACCTCGGCGCACCCACGACAGTTCACGGGCGGTATACGCGAAGCCGACGAGCGTGCTGATGGTGAGCGGAGCGATGAACGCTATCCAGAACGCCAGCACCTTGCCCGTCACTTCGAAATGGTTCTGCAGAAACGGCACCGCTTTATGAGCCATCGGCGAGCGAAGGTAGGTCGCGATCATCGCAGACATGATCACGACGGCCGCCGAAACCTGAACCTTCGCGGACAGGTTCCGGCCGGTTATATACGAACTGAACGCGAGAACCGGTATGGCCGAAAGTGCCCCGAACGTCATCCCGGCCAATGTCATCAGGTTCGTGACGCCGGTCAATCTTTGCAGTGCCGGGCTGAGCACATCGTCGGTGATGTACGGGACTCGGCATAGTTTCGCCAAACCCAGGGTCAACAAGATCTGAGTGAACGGATTCCGGATTCCCGTCGACCGGCCCGGCCCGGCTCGGCCGCCGGACCGGATGCGTTCGGCAGCAAGTACGAGCAGAAAGATAGGTATGAGTGCGGAGATCGCAATTTTCACATCGCCCATCCGAAGGTAGCGGCGGCACGTTCCAGCATCAGACGTCGCCGAGGCGTGAGGTTCTTGTCGGGAAACAAAGGGCGACTGAGGGATTCGGCGGCTTCCATCAGCAAGGTGGCGAACCATTCCGCCTGGCGCTCCAATGGCAGATCGAAATTGGAACGTAGACACGCCTGCTGCGCCAAGAGCCGGGCGACCACCGCCGTCGGGATCGCCGGTGCGGTACGGGTGAAATACTCGAGCCGTTCCTCGGCCGAGACCTCGTGGCCGAGCACTATATGCCCGAGCTCATGTGCGATGATGCCGTCCCGTTCGACCGTGGCCACCCCGGCCCGATGCCGGATGATGTCCTTCTCGGGCAACGGGATCCAGATGCCGGAGAAGTCGATGCTCTCGTATTCGCCTAGTCCTTCGACGATTTCGATGGGCCGGTCGCGCTGAAGGCTCAGTTCCTCCACAAAGCGTTGAATCGACCACGGACGACGCAAGGTGAAACTCGCGATAGCCCGCTCCGCGACAAGGCGATCCTGATCTACATCATCACTGGCCGAGGGACTCAAGGTAGTTCGTCAACTCCTGTAATGCGTCGTCACCCAGATGGTCCGCGCTCGGCCGCAAGGCGACGAAGGGAATTCGCTTGTCCCGCTGCGCGATCAGCAGACTCAGCTGACGGTATGGACTGTGGTACTCGTCGGGGTCGTCGGAAAGGAAGTTCCCCGGCATATCGAAGTAGCGAGCCAACGCCGTGAGCAGGTGCTCGTCCGGCCGGTGCGCACCCGGCCGCCGCAGCGCATCGATATCCGCTTCCGATACCGAAAGTGCTTGCGCCACAGTCGCCGTGGCAACCTCGACGCCATTGCTGTCGACGACCGTCGCGAAAAGTATGTTCACCCGATCTTCCAATGGCACAACGCGGCTGCTGCTCCGGCTCACCGGCCTTCTCCCTCGGTCAGGCTGATCCGGTCCAGCTTAGACCGCCACCGCCTGGTGAAGGTCGCTTCCAGAGCAGGATCCAGATCCGTTGCGACGCCGGCGAGCCACCGCCGATACTGCTGGTTCTCCCGCTCGATTCCGGTCGCGGTCGGCGGCGTCGCCAACAGCGCACCGATGAGGCGTTCGATGCTCTTGGGAAGTTCGTGACCCGGCCCGCCTGCTCGCTCCAGCACCTCGGTCGCCTGCGCGGCGGCAAGCCTGCCGACGGCCACACCGAGTTCCTCCTTGACCGCCCGCGCCGACTCCTGAACCACCGCAGGAAGATCCGATCGCTCGAAGAGCTGAAAGCAGCGATCGGCCGCCGCGATGAGGGTGTCCACCAAGTCGATGTCGACCTCCACCACACGGAAGCTCAGCGGGTCCTTCCCGCGGCCCATGAGAGGCCGACCATTCGACGCTCGATCCTCCATTTCGATCGAGTCGCCACCCCAAAGCACCCTCGCCGCACTGCCTTTCACCCACCCGAACGCAATATCGAGCTGCTTCAACGTGTTCGGACTCGGCGGCGCGGTACCAGGCACCGGATTCTCGACCCGAGCCATCGTCGAAACGGAAGGCCCCCCGGCGGCACGCACCTGCGACCGCGTCAGCCCGAGCTCCTCACGCCGGTCGGCCACGATCCGGCCGAAGCGCTCCTGCAGATCCCGCGTCACCACGAGGCGAACCCTATGCAACCCATGCCCGCCGATCTCCCTCTCCCTCGTCGGCCCACCAAGATCCACCGGGTACCCACAACTATCATTACATGCTCACAAATCATTCACGACCATAAACCCGGATGTCATGATACTTTCATGCTTGCGTTATCCGGCACATTGAGTAGCACAACGACGTTTTGCTCGTACTTCGGACAGCGGCGAAAGTGAACAGCTCACCGGCCACTCGCGAGAATGCCGACTGGAGGGGAGACGACAATCAGCCTGGCCGGTGAGCGTTCCTCGTCAGCGACGTAATCAACGCCATCCGGCAGAGCCAGGCCGTCGGCGACGCGAAATCCCGAGAGCGTCGGATTCACGGTGGATCCGACGCTCTCTTGGAGGGATTCGCGATACTCAGGCGGGAACCACCTCATCGCGGCGGGCTGTGATGGCCTGGTACACGGTGAGGAAGAACAGCACGAATCCGATGGTCAGCAGGATGTGACCGCCGCCGGCCAGGTGCGATAGGGGCGAGGATTCGCCGTACCCGAGGACGGTTCGGGCACCGATGATCGTCATGCACGAAACCGTCCAAAGGACAGCGACGTTGTAGACGGCGAAGAACCAGCGATAGGCGCGGGTATTCGACAGGGCGAGTTGGTGTTCGAGCACCAGGACGATCAGGAAGAACAGCGTTCCCAGCGCCAGCAGATGCGTATGGACCACGGCGAGTTCGGTTTTGCCGGTGAATTCGTGAGCCTTGGTGAGTTCGCGGTAGAACAGGCCCGACGGCAGTCCCAATGCGGTGTAGGCGACGGCGGCCCAGTAGAGCTGTTTCATCGAGTCCTCGTTCGTGAAATATGTTGCGGTCGTTGGGATCAGGCGGGCTGCGCGGCGAGCACCGGAGCGGTCTGCGGCGCGGGCGCCTCGCTGGTTTCGCGGAGGATCAGCAGGCCCGTGACCGCGATCAACGCGCATGTCAAGCCGTGTACACCGAATGCGGTGGCCATGGAGCCGTGGTGGGCCAGGACGTTGATCATGTCGCCGAACGGGGCGACGTCCACCGTCAGCAGAACCCAACTGAGGGCGCGGCGGTGGCCGGTCACCAGCAGGATGCCCATGCCCAGGCCCATCGCGAGTTCGCGGCTGCCCTTCACGATGAGAAAGCCGCCGCCGTCGCCGGCGGGCCAGTGCGGCAGGCCGAAGCCGGGCGCGGACGTCGCGGGGGTCAGGACGAAAGAGATCCCGAGGTAGAAGGTGAAAAGGACGACGGCCGTGGCCAGGACGGTGTTGAGGTTCTTGCGCGACATGGTTGTTCTCCGGTGCCGTTGCTGTTGTCCGGCAAGGGAACTGGCCCTGCCGAGGGGTAGTGCCCGGCTTCGTGCGGGTCGGCCGGGCGTTGAATCTTCGAGTCGGCGGTCACCGGGAAAGCACGTCGCCGGGCGCCAATTCGAGGGCGAGGTGGTAGATCATCGGTCGCGCGGTGAGGTCGAGATCGTTCTGAATCCGCAGCGTCAACTCACGCCATTCCGGAGTGCCGAGGGCGTTGCGCAGGGAGGTACCGCTATCCCAGTCCCCCACGTTGACGAAAACCGCCTCGGCCGCCTCTCCGACCGCCTGGAACATCCGGGTCCGGCGGAAACCGGGCGCGGCCGCCATGTACTGGGCGCTATCGCGCCACCGCTGCAGAAACAGGTCCCGCTGTGCCGCGGGCACCGACATCGTGTTGATCACTGTGACCGGGACATCGACGTCAGGGACAACCGGGGTGTTGGGAACGGCGGCGCTGGTTGAGTTCGTCATATTGCACAGTTAAATGACAATCTCATTAGATGTCAATACTGCTACCTGGCAATCACTTTGAGTTGCTAGTGTGAGGTCATGGTGACCCGCCCGCTGGACTCACGCGCAGCATTCCTGTTGTCGCAGATCGGTTATCACGTGTCGTATCGGCTGACCGAGCAGCTAGCGCGGCTGGATCTCGACCCAGCCCACTTCGCAGTGCTGGGCCACCTGGCCGCCGCGGATGGCCGCAGCCAACAGGAACTCGCGGACCTGCTGCGCGTCCACCGCAACGCAATGGTCGGACTGGTCGACGAACTAGAGGAACGAGCCCTGGTAACCCGCCGCCCACACCCGGCAGACCGCCGCGCCCACGCCGTCCATCTCACCACCCACGCCCGCGAAATGCTCGAGACAATCCAATCCGAAGCCGACGCCCTCGAATCGGAAATCCTCGCCCCCCTCAACAAGACCGAACGAACCACCCTCCTCCCCCTACTCCACCGCATAGCCGCCCACGCCAACCTCCCCCAGGAGTCCACCCCGGCCTACAACGCCGCCGCCGCCCACGCCGCCGATGACCTCAACCCACCGAACAACACCCGAGCACCCGGCCCGGAATGCACGCAGCCAATCACCTGAGCCGGTGCGAGTCCGATGAACTTTACAGAATAGGTCCGGAATGGGACATTATCTGTCATGGCTGAAGGTGACTTCGTCAGCCTCGAGGCGGCTGCGACAACACTCGGCGTTTCCGTTCGGCAGGTTCGTCGCCTCGCGGACGCCGGAAGCCTGACAAGGGTCGCCAGAGGACTGCTCGAGCGCGACTCGATGGATCGCTACCTTATGTCGCAGCGCCGAGGTCGCACCCGCGCATGGGCGGAATACACGGCATGGGGGGCGATCGCCCTTCTTTCCGGCGAGGAGGCCGGCTGGCTTGGGCCGACGCAGACTTCCCGGGTCCGGCGTACGCTTCGCGAACTGACGGATCCGACCGAGCTGGTCGCACGGGTCCGAGATCGTGCGCGTATTCGACTATTCACGGCCCACCGCGCAGCCCTGACTCGGCTCGGTACGACCATCCTGCAGCCCAACTTGGGTGCTCTCGGCATCGTCGACATCGAGGACGGCCACCTCGATGGCTACATCGCCACACAAGAACTCGACAACACCATCCGAACTTTCGGACTCCGAGAGAACGCCTCCAGCAACGTCACCCTACGTGTCACCAGCTTCGACATCGACCAGGTCGACACACTCATTTCCGCCGGCGTCGTCGCGGCACTGGACTCCGCGACCTCACTTGATCCGCGGATCCGGGGAGTCGGGCAACGCGCCCTCAGCGAGATACTGGAGAACTATCGATGAGTGATCAACGACAGCGGCCGACAATCAACGTCGACTCTCCGCCCGGCGGCTGGCCACCGCCCTGGCCCAATGTTGCCGAACTTGCCGACGTACTCCCACGCGATCACTGGACCCTGGTCGGCGGGCTTATGACCCAGTTACACACCATCCACTACGGAATCGGCATCGTTCGCCCGACCAACGACGTCGATATCGTGCTACATATCGAGACCCAGCGTGGAATCCCGGCCGCCTCGGCGTCCGCGCTCGAAAGCCTCGGATATCAACTGCAGCCGTCCATCGATCCACGCAACAACACCGCTCACCGGTTCGTTCGCGGGACGACAACCGTAGACCTTGTCGCGGGTGCCCAGGCGGAGGAGCACGTCGATGTGCTCATTGCCGACCACCCGGCACCGAAGGTCATCGAACGACTCCGCGGCCGCGAAATGGTTCGCGTCGAAGGCGGAACCCAGGCGCTGCGCCGAACCATCAACGCACGCATCGAAATCGCGTCGGGAACAGTCGCAAACATCTCCGTGCCGCGCCCATTCGGTGCCCTGATCCTCAAAGCCGCGGCCTACACGACAGATTCCCGCGACCGGGATCGACACCTTTACGACGCAGCCGCGCTGCTGGCCTGCATAGCGGATCCGTTCACAGAGCGTGACGACTTCGCCGGCTCCGATCGACGTCGAATCTCCATGCTCGCAACCCATCTCGTACCCGAGCACTCCGCTTGGCGCGCACTGCCACGCCGACATCGCGTCCAAGGCGAGGCAGCCCTGGCCATCCTGTCCAACACGGACCCAACACCGCCGCACTGATCACCGAAACGATATCGAGGCTGGTGCTGCAGGTTCGGTACCGGCCCCGGCGGAATCGATTCATGCGATGTCAAAACCGTTGGCAACACGGCGATTTCGAGATAGCAGGTCGCGATCGCGAGCAAAGATGCGCGTCGCTACGTCCGAGATGATGGCCGGGACGGATTGCGGCGAGACGCGAAGACCGGGGCTCCGTAGGGTGCCTGGCCATGAAACGAATGCGGGGGCGCGGATTGCGGGCTGGGTAAAGGTGGCCGGAGGGTATGTGCCGCAGGCCAGGCGACCGGCTCCAGCGCGGACCGCGGGTCGAGCAGATAACGGTGAGGGTTCAATCGGATGGCGCGGGTGCCAACATGTGCAGCTCCACACGGTGGCGGTGCATTCTGCAATGGAGTCGATCGGGAACCTTCACCGTCCAGGTGCAACCCGAGCGACCGACCCGAGAAAGCAAAAACCCCAGCCCGGGCTGGAGTTGGAGTTGGAGTGGGCCTAACGCTTCACAACCCGAACACCTTGGCAGGTGACGTCACCACAAAAGACGACCACAGAATCGGAGGTCCCGCGGGCTCGCCCCCGGCTGGGTTGTGGGGGCTCGGCCCCCACAAAAAACGACGATGATCGAAACCAGCGAAGGCGTGCCCGGCGAGCAGGACACGCCTTCGATCGAGTGGAGCTAAGGGGAATCGAACCCTGACCTTCTCGGTACCGCCGAGGGTTACTACCGCGAGCAATCACTGACTGTCAACGACTGGCAGAAAAATATGCCCTGAACAGCCAATACGTCAACCATTGACGATCTTCGACAACCGAACGTATCTTCGATTGCTTGAGGTGTTCGGATGGTTTGTTGGGACTTAGTTGGACGGCTGTGTGGTGCCCCTTGGCGTGTCGTTCTCAAGACACGTCGCGTAGGTCGATCGGGTAGCAACCGGACGGCTGCTGGACTGCGCTAAGGCGCACCGCATATGGCCTCGCGGCAGTCGGAGCGCGCATTCAATATGGCGTCCGCTGCTTCGGACTGCTGTGCAGAAGGCGCAACGTTCCGCGCGTCCTGAACGATGAGCGAGTGACTGACGTCACACCCGCCACCGGATCGGCGGCTGAGTTCACTGGGAAGGGGCCAAAGCTTGATGGACGGGGACCAGGTTGCCGTTGACAACGGCGCGATGGACGATGGCGTGCTGTTGACCGCTGGCGTGATCGATCGGGTAGCTGCCATGGAGAGTCCCTACGCTTTCCTTGATGAGCTCCGGAGTGAACTTGGGTTCTTGCATCCGTGGGAGGTTCCTGATGATGCATCGCCGGTCAGCAAGGCCGCCTTCTGGGCGTTTGGCTACGAGATCGAGTTTACCGAAGAGAATGGCAGGAATCGCATCAGTCTATCGCCGCGTCACATGTTCGGAGAGGTCTATCACCCGCCCAAATTGTCGGATATACCCGATGAAATTGTAGAAATCTGGCGAGGCTTGCAGAACGCTGTCAAGTCGGCTCACGCTAAGGCTCGGTTCTCTCATATTCTCTTTGAGCTCAAGGTAGCCGACAAGAGGGAGCAATGCCTCGCGGCGATAAATGCATATTTTGATTCCGCACTCGGGTGGGCCAGTCTACTTGATTCGGCTATGGATCTAGGTGCCGCATTGCGATTGTCTCGCGCAATCGGAGAAAATGGCAAGCGCGCGGAAGCTTTAAATAAACTGCTAGATATCGCCGACAATGTGTTGAAGGTTGAAGAGCCGTTGGCTGGCGTAGTCTATCGAGCGCTCAGCTACGCGATCACAGATCCCGATTGTCCGGATCGTATCGACGAATTACTCGAAACGGCGTCTAACAGTTGGCCGGATGCGAATAGGAATGATCACGCATTTGAGTTCATGCTTCAGCGCAAGCCGTCCGAGGAGAAGCGGGCTGAGATATGGAGTAGGCGTGTTGAATCCTATCTCGCAGAAGCTGAGCGCGAGTCTTCGCCTATCGTGCGTTCCGTACGCCGCGAACGGGCGCTCGAACTTGCAGACAAATCGGGATATCCGACGCTAAGAAATGTGGCTGCCGTCGCTCTGCAATCTGTCAGGAACGAGCAGCTTGATTTCATGCATTTTTCTGCCGCTACCAGCCTGTTCAGGGAAGAATGGGAGCAGTTGCGAGACACCTTTATATCCGATGAAAGCTGGCAGAAGTCGCTGATCTCGTTCGGTTGCGCAGGACCGCTGACGGGCGATTTTGAGGTCAATCGGATATTTGTTTCAGAATCAAATGCGCAGCATCCCTTGGCTTCGCTCTTTCCGGTTCATGTGACCGGCCCGGACGGTCTCCCTGTATTTAAGACCTCTACTTCGGAAGAGAAGTTTGAGTACGACCTCGTGCAGCGTGAGTTGCAGTTCCTGAGGATGAACATAACGCCGCTGGACGATGCTTGGATGGTTATACCGCAGCGTTTCGGTATGCCTGGTTCCGCAGAACTTTCCGACTTCCTCGGAAATTTCCCCGGCATCCCGAGGGAAATTATCCGGCCGCTGATAAGGTCGATGCAGCGTTCGTGGTGCGGAGATGATGAGGGTGCGTCATATGCTCTGATGCCTAGGATAGAGATGCAGGTACGGCGTCTGGTGATTGAAGCTGATGCCGGGGTTTATCGCCTTCAGCGAGAAGAATCTCCCGGCCAGTTCCCGGGATTGGGATCATTGATCGGTACGCTTGTAAAATACTATGACATAGATGAATCTCGTCGACGTTTTCTAAATGCCATATTCTGCTACCCGGGAGGGATGAATATGCGCAACTTAATGCTGCATGGATTTTATTCGGGTGACAATGAGGTCGCTGCACCCTTGCTAATACACACAGTTCTTATGCTCGGACTCCTGCAGAAGAAGACTATGCCTGACGAGTAGTGGGTCCAGCTCGCAGTGAGCTGTTGTGTACTCGGCGACAAGATTTCGTGGCAAGGCCCGGAGGGGCGCGGCAGCACTTCGGGATTGGTGTGGACCATTGTGAGATGCGGTGTTCGATTCGGTCCCCCTACTCTGGTTCTGCGCCGGGGTGCCCGCCCGCAGCGGAGCGAGGACCGGACACCCTGCGCGATTCCTCAGAACGTCGGTCACGAGTGGCAGCGGGTACGTGATGCCCTCGGCATTCCGGAGGACGTGACGGCGCACAGCTTCCGGGGCGCTGTGGCGACAATTCTGGACGATGCCGGATTGTCGGCGCGGGTGACTGCGGACGTGCTCATGCACGTTGACCCGGCGATGACCCAACGGCACTACATGGCTCGCGGGCGGGCGCACCAGGCCGCCGCAGATGCGCTGGATCGGGCGGTCGGCGGGCAGGGCTGATCCGCCGTGGGAAACGGAATTAGTTGGGAGTTAGTTGGAAGATCCGGAAAAGCAAGAAGCCGGTCCCTGACGAGGAACCGGCCTTCACCTGCGGTGATTGTGGAGCTAAGGGGAATCGAACCCCTGACCTTCTCGATGCGAACGAGACGCGCTACCAACTGCGCTATAGCCCCGTGCGGCTCCGGGGAACCGCGCTGTGCAACTGTAGCAGGCGATGACCGCGGATTCCGAATCGACCTGTTTACCTGCGGTTTCAGGAACCTTAGGCGCCGGCGGCGCGGCGCATTTCGCCGCCTGCGGCGCGGGTGCGGACGGCGCGGGCGGTGGCGGGGTCGAAGGGGTCGAGGTGTTCGAACATGGGGTCTTCGTCGTCGGGTTCGAGGAGGACGGAGCGGCGGCGTAGGGCTCGGGCGGTGTCTCGGTCCATGAGGTCGGGTGGGCGGTGTTCGGCGCGGCGGGGGGCGGGTTCTTCGCCGAGTTGTTGGGCGCGGCTGAGGCGGGCGGCGCGGCGGCGGCGGATGTCCTCTTCCATGCGGACCTGTTTGCGCAGGTAGGCCAGGTAGGTGACGAGGATCAGGGTGGCGGCGCCGCAGCCCCACCACAGCAGGGGGGTGACGGCGATGGCGACGCCGCCGCAGCTGAGGGCGGCGAGGATGAGGGCGAGGACGGCGCGCTGGCGGAAGGTGTAGCGGGCGGCACGGGCGATGGCGTCGGCTTCGGGGTCGAAGCCGCCGCGGCCGCGTCGGCTGGGCACGAATTCGTCTTCGTCGAATTCGTCTTCGCCGGAATAGTTTTCGGGCTCGTCGCGGACGCGGGCGGGGGCGGCCGACCGCGCCGGTGGTATCCGGGCCCGCGCGGGTTCGGGTTCGTCGACGAACGAATCCACCTCGTCATCATCGACCGATTCGTCGGTCTCCGTGGGGTGTTCGGCTTTCCCGGCCGGTTCGGCCACCTCGCGTTCGTGGGAATCGGTTGTGTCCGATCCGGTTTCGGCGCCTGCGGTTTCGTCGTCAGCCTCGGTGACGGGCTCTTCGGCCGGTGTCGTCATCCGATCCTCCGCATCATCGCTATGGGTAAACCTTCTCTGCGCTCGGGTCGGCCGATAGTCCGGGTCGCTTTCGTGCCCGGCGGCAGGCCCTTTCTTGGCACGCCGTTTGGAGCCGCCGCGGTGCAGTACCCGGGTGGCCAGTGCGGCGTCGGTGGTTTGCCGGATCCTCGGATGCCGGTCGGCGAGGATGGGGAACAGGACGAAGACCCAGAGCACGACCAGGCCGATCCACAGGATCGAATTAGGCATCGTGTCCGCACCTCCGTCCCCGCCTGGATTGTCCGTACGGCCTGTTCGTTTATCGCGTTCCGCCCCCGTTGCGTCTCACAGGCTCGCCATCGATGGCGCAGGACGCACCACCGACGTCCGTAGGTTAATTCGGCGTGGCGGCAGTTTCCGGCAGGCGCGCCGTGCACATGCGCCACACCTGTCACATTTCCACCATAACCGCGGCGCGCCATGGCAATCGGGCGCGTCACGGCCGGGTCGCGCGACCCTCGCGAACGAGCCGGTCCAGCACGGTGCCGGTGACCTCCTCGACGGTCATGCCGACCAGCAGGTGATCGCGCCACGCACCGTCCACGTCGAGGTAGCGGCGCAGCAGCCCTTCCTCCCGGAAACCGACATTGCGCAATACCGCTTGGCTGGCCAGGTTTTCCGGCCGCACGGTGGCCTCCACCCGGTGCAATCCGACGGGACCGAAGCAGTGGTCGAGCCCCAGCGCGAGCGCGGCGGTCGCGACCCCCTGACCGCCGACTTCCTTTGCCACCCAATACCCGATCCACGCCGAACGCAGTGCGCCGCGCACGATGTTCCCGATGGTCAACTGCCCGCTGAACACCCCGTCCACCTCGATCACCAGCGGAATCATCGCGCCGCGCCGGGCCTCGGCCTTCAGGCTCGACCACAGCGACGGCCAGTTGGACGCGTGGTTGCGCGCCTCCCAGGTGCCGCGGCCGGTGGGTTCCCACGGCTCCAGATGTTCCCTGTCGCGCAGGCGAATCCGGCTCCAGGTCGCGGCGTCGCGCAGCCGCACGGGACGCAAGGTCACCTGACCGGCGGCGACATGGGCCGGGCCGAGTCGCGCGGGCCAGCCGGGATGCTGGGTGACCCGGAAGACGTTCATGTCCACGCCTCAGCCACGCTGTGCGAGGAAGGCGACCCGCACCTCGTCACCGGTGCGGATCTCGGTTTCGTCCGGGTCGATGACGATCAGACTGTTTGCCTCGGCCAGCGTGGCGAGCAGATGGGAGGAGCCCGTGCCACCGCCGAGCGGCTGCACCAGGTATTCGCCGGTGGCCTCGTCGCGCATCAACTGCGCGCGCAGATAGCCCTTGCGGCCCGCCATGGAGGTGATGGGGGTGATGGTCCTGGCGTGGATGATTCGGCGCATCGGATGTCTGCGCCCCAACGCGATCCGGATCAGTGGCCGCACCATGACCTCGAAAACTACCAGCGCGCCAACGGGATTCGACGGCAACAGGAATGTCGGCACCTCGTCGCGGCCGAGCCGCCCGAATCCCTGCACCGAACCGGGATGCATGGCGACCCTGGCGATTTCGAGCTCGCCGAGCCCGTCCAGCGCCTCACGCACCTGGTCGGAGGCCCAACCGCCGACCGCGCCCGCGATGACGACGACCTCCGAGCGCACCAACTGCCCCTCGATCACATCGCGCAACCTGCGCGGATCGGCGCTGACGATGCCCACCCGGTTCACATCCGCGCCGGCATCGCGCGCCGCGGCCGCCAGCGCATAGGAATTCACGTCATAGACCTGACCCGGTCCGGGCGTGCGATCGATATCGATCAGCTCACCGCCCACCGAGATCACCGACAGCCGCGGCCGCGGATGCACCAGCACCTTGTCCTGCCCGACGGCGGCGAGCAGACCGACCTGGGCCGCGCCGATGATGGTGCCCGCGCGCACCGCGACATCGCCGGGCTGCACGTCATCGCCGATGCGGCGCACGTAATCCCCGGAGCGCACCGCCTCGTACACCTTGATCCTGGCCCGGCCGCCATCGGTGAAGTCAAGGGGCAGAACGGCATCCGCGAGCGTCGGCAGCGGGGCGCCGGTATCGACCCGAACGGTCTGGCGCGGCTGCAACCGGATCGGCTGCCGGGAACCCGCGCTCACCTCGCCGACCACGGGCAGCGTCAGGTCGACGAGTTCGCCGTCCTCGTTGCGGATTTCGGTACCCGCCGCGGATACGTCGACGCTGCGCACCGCGTAACCGTCGATCGCGGCCTGATCGAATCCGGGCAGCGGACGCTCGGTGACCACGTCCTCGGCGCACAGCAGACCCTGCGCTTCGGAGATCGCGACCCGGACCGGCCGGGGCGCGACCGCCGCCGCGGTCACCTTGATCTGCTGATCCTCAACCGAGCGCATCGAACCCTTCCCTGACTCCTGTCCGCACGCCCTGCGGGTGCCTGACGGTGAACCTTCATTCGTACCCGACGGTCCACCGTCGGCGAAAGCCGATGCGTGGCGTCAGTCGGTCGCCGTCAGCTGCGGATCCCAGTCCGGACCGAGCCGATGCTGCAGCCACTCCCGCAGAGCGGGGCCGTATTCCTCTCGTTCCAGAGCGAAATCGACCGCAGCACGAAGATAACCGCCCGGGTTGCCCAAATCATGGCGCGACCCACGGTGCACCACCACATGCACCGGATGCCCTTCCTCGATGAGCAGCGCGATGGCGTCGGTGAGCTGCAGTTCGCCACCCGCGCCCGGCTCGATGCGGCGCAGCGCGTCGAAGATGGCGCGGTCCAACAGATATCGGCCCGCCGCGGCGAAGGTGGACGGCGCGTCGGCCAGGGCGGGCTTCTCCACCATTCCGTTGACCCGCAACACATTCGGGTTCACCGCATCCGGCACCGGCGCGACGTCGAAAACGCCGTACGCGCTGACCTGATCCTTGGGCACGTCGATCGCACACAGCACCGATCCGCCGCGCTTGCGCCGCACCCGGCTCATCACGTCCAGTACGCCGCACGGCAGCACCAGGTCGTCGGGTAGCAGCACCGCGATGGCGTCCTCGTCGGGATCGAGCACCGGCTCGACCTGCGCGACCGCGTGTCCGAGCCCGAGCGGCTCCTCCTGCACCACCGACGCGACGTCGAGCAGCGCGGGCGCTTTGCGCACCTTTTCCAGCAGCTGGAATTTGCCGCGCTCGGCGAGCGTGCCCTCGAGCACCAGATCCTCGACGAAGTGCGCGACGACGCCGTCCTTACCGGGCGAGGTGACGATCACCAGCCGCTGCGCGCCGGAATCGGCGGCCTCGGAGGCGACCAGTTCGATACCGGGTGTGTCGACCACCGGTAGCAGTTCCTTGGGCACCGTCTTGGTGGCGGGCAGGAACCGGGTCCCGAGCCCGGCCGCGGGTACGACGGCCGTGCGGAAGCACGACCCACCGGCGGGTTTCGCGGTTTGCTCGACGTTCACGTCATCGGCCCCTGCTGTCATGTGCGTACCCTATCCATCCATTTCACCGTTGGGTTCAGCGTCGCCGACGCGGCTTCCCGGTGAGCTTAAGGTGATCTCCGTGGAGATGCCCGGTGACGCCGACAAACATGCATGGCGGATCGAAATCAAGGCTCGACGGCTGGCGATTACGCCGGAGGAACACGCCGCCGAGGCCATGGGCCTGGTTTCGGCCATGCGCGCGCTGCGTCCGCGCGGTTGGGTGTGCGCCTATGTTCCGGTGGGCGACGAACCCGGTTCGACGGCGATGCTCGACGCGCTGCGCGCCGCGCACGCGCGGGTGTTGCTACCGATCACCGGCGCGCCGGGTCCCCTGCTCTGGTCGGAGTACGAGGGCCGTAACAGCCTGCGCCGGGCCAAGTTCGGGCTGTTGGAGCCGACCGGCGCGACGCTGCCCGCCAGCGCGGTCGGCTGGGCCGAACTCATCCTGGTACCCGCGCTCGCCGTCGACCGGCGCGGGGTGCGGCTCGGCCGTGGCGCCGGATACTACGACCGGACGCTCGCAGCGGCCCGTCCGGACGCGCGCCTGGTCGCGGTGGTGCGTGATGACGAGGTCGTCGACAAGTTGCCGGAGGAACCGCACGACCTGCGGATGGGCTGGGCGCTCACCCCGCGCGGCGGTTTGTTGCGGCTCGGCGATGGTGATCAAGGGGACACGACGGCCGCGGAATGAAAATCCGATTGGCGGTGTTGGCACTGTCGGCTGTAGAGTGCTAGATCGACGACCCAGCGGAGGAACCGAAGTGCCTACTTACTCGTACGCGTGCACCCAGTGTGACAACCGCTTCGACATCGTTCAGTCCTTCTCCGACGAGGCGCTGAGCGTCTGCTCGGAGTGCTCCGGGAAGTTGCGCAAGCTGTTCAACTCGGTCGGCATCGTTTTCAAGGGCAGCGGGTTCTACCGCACCGACAGCCGGGGTGGTACCTCCACGGCCAGCGAACCGGCCAAATCCGAGTCGAACGGCGCCGCCAAGTCCGACTCCGGAAAATCCGATTCCAGCGCCTCCTCGGCCGCTTCCACTCCCGCGCCCGCGGCCGTGGCCAGCTGATTTCCGGGTTATCCACAGCCTTCTCGTTATCCACAGGCCCCGGTTTTCCCGGGCGATCCGATGGGCGGCCGGTCATACGATTCGGCCATGACTCGATCGCTCGCCGACCTCGGCCGCGGCCTGCCGCTGTGGCATCGGCCACCATGGGCGGATGCCCTGCTCGCCCGGCGCATCGCGGCCGCCGTTCTAGCACTGCTGGCGCTGATGCTGTTCGTCCGCGGCGATCCGTCCGCCGAACGCACCGAGGCGGTGATCGCCGCCCGCGATCTGGCGCCCGGCCGACTCATCGAACCCGGTGATCTCCGCATCTCGGCCTACCCGGCGAAATCGCTGCCGGGCGGCGCGGTCCGCGACCGGCAACCGCTGATCGGCGCGACGCTCACCGGCGCGATGCGCACCGGTGAGGTATTCACCGATCTGCGCACCGTCGGCCCGCGCCTCGCCGCCGCGGCGAGCGGTGCGCGCGATGCTCGGATCGTACCGATTCGCTTGGCGGACAACGCCGTTGCCGAAATCCTGCGGGCGGGCGACCGGGTCGATGTCGTCGGCGCCGATGAGCAGTCCGGTCAGGGTGCCCGCCCGGCGCGCACCCTTGCCACCGATGCCGCGGTGGTGCTCGTCGCGGCGGGCGATGCCCGCGGGCGCGGCTCGCCCGAACGGGTGGTGCTGGTCGCGTTGGACGCACCGCGCGCGACGGCGGTCGCGGCCGCCTCGCTGCACACCGCGTTGACGGTCGTCTTCCACTGATCTCGAGATAACAACAGCTAGCGACCGGCTAGCGTTCACCATCTATTTGCCCTGGTGGTCGTCTAGCATCACACCGAAATACGGCAAGCGGGACCGCCAGCTCCATCGACAGAGGAGATATCGGCAATGCTCAAGGGTTTCAAGGATTTCCTGTTTCGCGGCAACGTCGTCGACCTGGCGGTCGCGGTGGTCATCGGCACCGCGTTCGTCGCCATCGTCACCGCGTTCACCAACGGCATCATCAACCCGATACTCGCGGTCTTCGGCGGCACCGATTCGCTAGGGCTCGGCTTCCGGCTCGTCGCCGACAAACCGGCGACCTTCGTACAGGTCGGTCCGATCATCACCGCGCTGATCAACTTCGTAATCATCGCGGCCGTACTGTATTTCGTGCTGGTGGCGCCCGCGATGCATGTGCGCAACCGCTTCGGTTCGAAAGAGGATGCGGCGCTTACCGATTCGGAGGTGCTGATCCAGATCCGCGATCTGCTGGCCGAGGGGCCGGACAGCGCGGGCGGGCGGCACGAATCGTGAGCCGGGTGAAAAAGCAAACGGGCCCGGTGCTTTCGCACCGGACCCGCTTTACCTGTCCGATCGGTTAGTCCCCTCCGAGCGGATCAGCCGAGGCTGAAGGGCTGACCCCACAGCGTGACCCAAGTGATGACGTTGTCGGTCTCGATCTCGGTGCTGACGAACGCACGCGCCTGCGCGTAACCACCGCAACCGGTCAGGGCGATGGTCTCATCGGCCCAGGTCACCGAGCCGTGGCCACCGGTGAACTTCGCCTTCTTCGAGTGCGATTCCTGGCCGTAGTCGTCCGGGACTTCCCGGTCGATGATGTAGAACGACTTCGCCTGGCCCGGACCCAGGTTCAGGGTGCCGCCCGTGCCGACGCCGGCATCGAGGCTCTTGCCGTCGTAGGTGCCCGACGCGTTCGCCGAACCGTTCATGTTGCCGCCACCGATATTCACCTGGCAGCCAACGGTGTAGCCCGGGATGACCTTGCCGCCCTTGGCGGTGGTGTCGCCGGTGATGTCCACGGACCCGGTACCCGAAACCCACGCGTTGCGGTGCACCGGGGTGGCGCCCAGCGACGGGTTGATGTTCGCGGACTCGTTGGTCAGGCGGACGGTCACCACGGTGCCATCCGACAGCGTCTTGACGATTTCGCCGCCCGGCAGCGGCACGAAGGTGTCGGCGTTGGCCGCACCGGTGGACAGGAGGCCGATGGCCACGGTAGCGGCGGCGCCGAAACCGGCGACCTTCGCCACAGTTTTGCGGTTGATCATTTGGTATATCCCTCTGGGGTTTTCGAGTTCGATTCGGCGAGAAGGGTTTTCGATGGGTTCGACACGTCAGCCGATGCTGAACGGCATCCCGTAGAGGGTGGTCTTCGAGTAGTCGTTGCCGATGATTTCGACAACGGTGTACGAGCGCGCCTGGGCGTAGCCACCGCAACCCTGCACATCGACCTGGAAGTCCTGGTACTCGACCGAGTAGGTGCCGGGCTTCTGGATGTCCTTCGAGTCGACCTGAACGAAGGCGACCTGACCCGGGCCGAGGTTCAGACCGATACCGCCGCTGACACCGGCCTTGGTCAGGCTGGCGGTGGCGCCGACGTTCGCGGAGATCGCGTTCTCACCGATGGAGACCTGGCAGCCGATGATGTAGCCGGTCGAAAGTTCCGAGGTGCCGTGAGTCGACGAGTTGTTGGTGCCGGGGTTGTTCTTCGGACCGTTGTTCGGGCCGACCTTGCCCTCGGGGGTAGCGGTGACCTCGGCGATAGCGTTGCCGGAGAGCCAGGCCACGCGGCCCGCGCCATTGGCCGCCAGCGACGGCGAGATGATGGCGTGCTCGTTGTTGTGCGTGATGGTCACATTGGGGCCGAGCTTCTGTCCGTCCGGCAACGGCACAAAAGTATCGGCGTTCGCGGCACCGGTCGAAAAGAGGCCCAGTGCGACGGTAGCGGCGGCGCCGACCCCCGCGATCTGGACACCGCGGCGCAGACCGGCGGTGCGGTTGTTGCTCATACTTCCCCTCATCAGGTTCTAGCGGTCGGCCGCGGTGGGTTCGCCGCGGCCGAGGTATTTCCCTTTCAGGCCGGACCGACCTGTGCTGGAATCTACTGCCCAGCAAGGGATCTTGCCGACCGTCTCGCCGCACAACGATTGCACAACGATCTTGGGTCGCGCCCATCCTAAGCTCTTCTGAGGAAAATCTCAGGATTTCCGATCAACTTACACCGAAACCCGCGCAACACCGCTACCATCCCGTGCGATGGCGAGGTTCGGGCACTCACATGGCCGAACGGATCCGTTGCCGAAGCAACGGACCTGTTCTTTTGGCCTCCTATCCAGCCCATCCCGCCTGACCTGCGGCTATGCCACGATGAATCCGACAGGGACAGAACCGGGCTCAGCCGAGACTGAATGGCTGACCCCACAGCGTCACCCAGGTGACGACGTTGTCGGTCTCGATTTCGGTGCTGACGAACGCACGCGCCTGCGCATAACCACCGCAACCGGTCAGGGCGATGGTCTCATCGGCCCACGTCACCGAGCCGTGCTCACCGGTGAACTTCGCCTTCTTGCTGTGCGATTCCTTGCCGTAGTCGTCCGGAACTTCCCGATCGATGACGTAGAACGACTTCGCCTGCCCCGGACCCAGGTTCAGCGTGCCACCCGTACCGACACCGGCATCGAGGCTCTTGCCGTCGTAGGTACCCGACGCATTCGCCGAACCGTTCATATTGCCGCCACCGATATTCACCTGGCAGCCAACGGTGTAACCCGGGTAGATACCGCCGCCTTTGGCAGTAGAGCCGCTGGAAATATCGACCGACGCGCTACCCGAAACCCACGCGTTGCGGTGCACGGGGGTGGCACCCAGCGACGGGTTGATATTCGCGGATTCGCCGGTCAAACGGACGGTGACCACCGTGCCATCCGACAGCGTCTTGACGATTTCGCCGCCCGGCAGCGGCACAAAAGTATCGGCATTCGCCGCACCGGCGGAAAGCAGGCCAATGGTGACGGTGGCAGCCGCACCGAAACCGGCCGCCTTCGCCATATCCTTACGGTTGAACATTATTCGTTTACCCTTCGAGGGTTGAAAATCGCCGCAGCGAGAAAATTTCGATCCGGCTCAGCCGATGCTGAACGGCATGCCGTAGAGGGTGGTCTTCGAGTAATCGTTGCCGATGATTTCGACCACGGTGACGGCCCGTGCCTGCGCGTATCCGGCACAACCCTGGATGTCGAGCTCGACGTCCTGGTACTCCACCGAATAGGTTCCGACCTTGGTGATGTCCTTGTTGTCGATGGCGACCCATTTCACCTCACCGGGGCCGATATCCAGCCCGATACCGCCGCTGACGCCCGCCTCGGTGAGGCTGGCGGTGGCGCCGAGGTTGGCCGAGATCGCGCTGTCGGAAATGGAAACCTGGCAGCCGATGATGTAGCCGGTGGTGAGTTCCGAGGTGCCGTGTGTCGACGAATTGTTGGTGCCCGGGTCATTCGTGGGACCATTATTCGGACCCGCCGTGCCCTCGGGGGTCTCGGTGACTTCGGCGACCGCATTGCCGGAAACCCAGACAACGCGTCCGGCGCCGTTCGCGGCCATCGACGGGGAAATAATGGCGTGCTCGCCATTTCGCGTAATAGTTACACCCGGACCCATCTTCTGACCGTCCGGCAACGGCACGAAGGTGTCCGCATTCGCTGCACCGGTTGAGAGCAGCCCGATGGCCACGGCCGCGGCGCCGCCGACGCCCGCGACGCGCACACCGAGACGCAAACCGTTGGTGCGGTTCTCGCTCATACTTCCCCTCATCAGGTTTCTAACAGTCAGCCTCGACCATCGAGGCTGGACAATGGTCCGCTCAGGCCCAGCTCAGTTTGTCGCCCTGGTGTTGCCGGTTTGTAACCGGCCGTTATTTCGGCGCAACAAAGTCGGGAGGCTCACGGAACCGAGCCGGGTTCCGTTGAGTTGGCAACTACGTGCGCAACTCGGGCCTGCGGGGTCCAATAGTCGGGTTAGCTCGTGACGGACATTAAACCGCCGGTAATTCGGCCGCAACGTAGTGTTCTGCGAACCTGTGAATGTGATTCACGTCACAGAACCTGTATGCACCTATCGCGTGACGTGCATAAATAGGTAAACAGAACAGACCCATCGGTCTGATAAGGGGAACAAAACGACCTAAAAGGGCAGATGCGGCATACGCGCCAGCTTCGTAAAAGTATCGCTAAATTAGCGGCGAAACCGTAAGGATAACGGGTATATCACAACGCTATAGGTCGCGAATTACGTAGCAGGGCCGTAGAAAAATACAGCTCAACCGTGATGCGGCGGCACCTGGGAGCGCAGCCAGTCATCGGACGAACCGGCGGTATCCGGTTCGGGACCGCGCTCATCGCTCGTCGTATCCGGGAGGGTGTCGCCGAAGATCCGCGCCAGACGCGCGGCATCCCTCGCCCGGCGCTGCGCCGGACGAGGGTCGTCGGAATTCGGTGCCGGGGAGATTATTCGGCCAATCCGGACAGCTCGCCGATCACTCGGCTGGCCAGCGGCCCGAGGGTTGCCATGCCGTCGCGGACCGCGGAGCGGGTGCCGGGCAGGTTTACCACGAGTGTGCTGCCGGATACGCCCGCCAGACCGCGGGACAGGCCGGCGTCGAGCGAACCCGCCAACCGGCCGGAGGAACGCAGCGCCTCGCTGATCCCGGGCAGTTCCCGGTCCAGCACCTGCGCGGTCGCCTCCGGGGTGACATCGCGGGGCGACATGCCGGTGCCGCCGACCGAGATCACCAGGTCGACGCCGCCGATCACCGCGGTGTTCAGCGCATTGCGGATCTCCACCTCGTCGGCCTGAACGGACACCGACGCGTCCACCAGAAAACCCGCCTCCGTAAGCAGCTCGGTCACCAGCGGACCTAGCGAATCCTCTCCCCCATGTGCCGTTCGATCATCGACGACCACCACCAGTGCACGCCCCGCCACAGGAGCATCGATTTCCATGGTGCTCACCGTAGCGCCTAGGCCGGCAAGGTCGATCGCCGCGCCGAGATGCGCGGCGGAGTCCGTGGTCAGGGTTCCCTTACCGCCAGGTAGCAGCCGCATCATCGGCCACCGTCCGCGGGCGCGCCGGCGAGGGTCACCTCGACGGTCTTCGGATTGTTGCCTTGATCGTCGGTGTAGGTGAGCTTCACCTTGTCTCCCGGTGCGTGCGAACGGATCGCGGCGACGAGCGCGTCGCCGGAGTCGATGTTGCGGTTGTCCACCTTGGTCACCACGACGCCCGCCGGAATTCCGGCCTTGGCGGCCGGGCCGTCCGGCGTCGCCTCCAGCACCCGCGCGCCGTTGACGGTGTCCTGCGCCTGGATCTTGATGCCGATCTGGGCGTAGGTGGCGTGACCGGTCTTGCTCAACTCGTCGGCGACCCGGCGGGCCTGGTCGACCGGAATGGCGAAGCCGAGGCCGATGGAACCGCTCTGCTGCTGCCCCAGACCGGGCATTTCATTCGCGCCGAGGGTGGCGATGGCGGTGTTGATGCCGACGAGTTTGCCGCTGCCGTCGACCAGTGCGCCGCCGGAGTTGCCCGGGTTGATCGCGGCGTCGGTCTGGATGGCGTCGATCACCGGGTTCACCGCCGCCTGGCTCTGCGGCGCGCCCTCGCCCTGGGTGGAAACCGGGCGGTTCAGCGCCGAGACGATTCCGGTGGTGACGGTGCCGGACAGGCCGAGCGGCGCGCCGATCGCCACGACCGGCTGGCCGACCTGCAGATTCGCCGAGGTGCCCAGTTCGATCGGGGTCAGGCCGTTCTTACCGGAAACCCTGATCACCGCGAGATCCGAAACCGGATCGGCGCCGACCAGGGTGGCCGATGCGGTGCTGTTGTCCGAGAAGACGACCTGCATCTTGGCGTTCGGACCGGCGCCGCCCGCCACGTGATTATTGGTCAGGATCAGGCCGTCCGAGGAGAGCACGACACCGGAGCCCTCGCCCTCGGCCCGGGAGCCCGCGACCTTGATGGTCACCACGCTCGGCAGCACCTTCTGGGCCACCGCCTGCACCGATCCCGGCGGGGCCGATGACGCGTTGCTGATATTGGGCTTCGGCGCGTCGAGGGCATTCGTGACGGTGGAGGTGCCGTTGTTGTGCGCGACGAGCGCGCCGACGGCGCCACCGACACCGCCGCTGAGCACCGCGAGCACCACCGCGCCCGCGACCATCGAGCCGCGCAGGGTACGGCGGGGCTGCGGTGGCTGCGCGCCGAAGGGCGCGCCGGGCGGCGGGGCGGGTGATTCGAAGGACATGGCGGCGTACTCCGGGCCGGGGAACGGCTGGGTCGGATTGGGCCCATGCGGATGGCTCGCGAATACCCCGCTCTGCGTCGGGTATTCGGGCTGCGGACCGTACTGACCCGTCCCGCCGAATTGTGGCTCGCCGGAACCGAATTGGGGTTGTCCCGCCGGATCAGGCCGTTGCCACGGGGAATCGGGCTGCTGCGCCGAATTCGGCCGAGCCTGCGATTCGGCCGGACCGTATGGTGGCGCCGCTGGACCGGCCTGCGACGCCTGATCGAACCGCGGCTCCGCCGCACTGTTCGCGGCGGGCAGCTGCTCGGTCGGCTGGTGATCCGGCGCGGTGTTCGCCGCCGACTCGTCCTGCCGGTCCTTCGACTCCTCGGTCATGGGCTCCTCGTTTCTCCTCACGTCTGCACCAAGCATGGTGACGACGACTGAGAGCGGACTGAGACCGCGCTTTCATTTCTCCGAGATGTACCTGCGAGCACCACGCTCACCAGGAAATACGATACGTAAGCCGGATATATGCGCCGCGACGCTCACCCCGCCGCCGGTGTGTCCGGGTTGCCCGGCTCGCCGGGCAGGACGATGCGGACGAGGGTGCCGCCGCGCCCGGAGGTGTCGATCGCGATGGTGCCGCCGTGTCTGGTGATGACCTGTTTGACGATCGCGAGGCCGAGACCCGAACCGGGCATCGAGCGAGAGGCGGTGGTTCGGTAGAAGCGCTCGAAGACGAGTTCGCGTTCGGCGGGCGGGATGCCGGGGCCGCCGTCGTCGACGGTGAATTCGAGCAGACCCGGGGCGCACTCCCGCATCGCGACCACGACGGAGGCGCCCGCCGGGCTCCATTTCGCCGCATTGTCGAGGACGTTGAGCGCCGCGCGTTCCAGACCGGCCTCCTGTCCGAAGACGAACCAGGGGCGCAGTTCGGCGACGAATTCGATGCCGGTGCGCCGCCGCCTGGCCCGCTCGAGCGCGCGTTCGACGACCTCGCCGAAATCGACCCGCTCGTAGATGGCCTCGGGTGCGTCCTCCCGCGCAAGATCGACCAAATCGCCGACCAGCGTGGACAATTCCTCGATCTGGGCCATGACGTCGGTGCGCAGGCCCGCCATGTCCTCCTCCGGAACCGGCGGCGCGCCCGGCCTACTCGATGCGATGAGCAGTTCCATATTGGTACGCAAGGAGGTCAGCGGCGTACGCAATTCGTGACCGGCGTCGGCGACGAGTCTGCGCTGCCGCTCCCGGGATTCGGCAAGAGTGCGCAGCATGGTGTTGAAACTCTCTGTCAGCCTTGCCAATTCGTCGTCACCGGAGACCGGGATCGGTGTCAGGTCGTCGGTGCGGGCAATGCGTTCGGTGGCCGCGGTGAGACGCGCGACGGGACGCAATCCGGTGCGGCCCACCGCGGTTCCGGCCGCGGCGGCCAGCACGACGCCGCAGCCGCCGACCACGAACAGCAGCCAGGCGAGCCGGTCCAGCACTTCCCGCGTCGGTTCGAGTCGCTGCGAAATCACAAGGGTGGAACCGGAATTCGTGTGCCGGGCGAGCACTCGCTGATTGCTCACGGTGCGCAGCGATAGGCTCAACTCCCCGCGTGCCACCGCGATCTCCGGCGCGCCGACCGGCGGATTGGTCGGCTGCGGCGGAACATACGACCGCAGGTCGGGGAATATCAGCGCGACACCGATATCGTTCGAATACAGGCCGGCCACCAGAATCGCCTGGAAACCGAGCCGTTCGATGTCGTGGTCGATCATCGTCGCCGCCCGCGCCTTCAGCTGCGAATCCACATCGCTGTACAGCGAGCTGCGCACCATGGTGTACGCGGTGATCGAGGTGACCGCCACCGCGATGGCGACGACCGACGCCGCCAGCAGCGTCACCCGCCAGCGCAGCGAAACCGATTGGGTCAGCGGTGTCGGCGGACGCATTTCCGGCGGGTCCGGGGGTCGCGGCTGGCCGAGGCCGGCGACGACGGCCCGCCGTGGGATGGTTCTCGACATGCCGCGCGGCCTACGGCGGGGTTTCGCGAAGTACATATCCGACGCCGCGCACCGTGTGGATGAGCCGCGATTCGCCCTCGGCCTCGGTTTTGCGGCGCAGATATCCGATATAGACCTCCAGCGCGTTACCGGACGTCGGGAAGTCGTACCCCCACACCTCTTCCAGGATGCGGCTGCGGGTGAGTACCCGGCGCGGATTGGCCATCAGCATTTCCAGTAGCGAGAACTCGGTACGGGTCAAACTGATCGCGCGTTCGCCCCGCGACACCTCACGCGTCACCGGATCCAGCGACAGATCCGCGAACTTCATCGCCTCCGAGGCATCTCCGGCATCACCCGCCGTACGCCGCAGCAGTGCCCGCAAACGCGCGAGCAATTCCTCCAACGCGAATGGCTTCGGTAAATAATCGTCGGCGCCCGCATCCAGTCCGGCGACGCGTTCGGAGACCGAATCCCGCGCCGTCAAAACCAGAATCGGCAAGTCGTCACCGGTACTGCGCAGCCGCCTGCACACCTCCAGCCCATCGAGCCGGGGCATCATCACATCGAGTACGAGCGCGTCCGGTCGCTGCGCCGTCGCCTTCTCCAGGGCGTCGACTCCGTCCACCGCGAGATCGACGGAGTAGCCGTTGAAGGTCAGCGACCGGCGCAGCGATTCTCGGACGGCGCGATCGTCGTCGACTACCAGAATGCGCATGCGACCAGTTTGACCGGCCCGACTGAGAGGCGACTGAGAGGTCCGCTACGACACGCCGGGCGCGGATCGCCCATACCACACCGCGAACCTAGTCGCGTGACCAGGAGATATTGTCCGGCCGTCGCCGACGACGGATCCGCCGTTTGTGATCACCCCGGCAATTGAACACGAAACTTGTTCTGCCCAGCCATATTCGAGCAATTGCGATGGCGCGCGCCCAGATTGCCGACGAACACTCTGCGCGGTATGTTCCGTCCGGTAAAAAGAAGACCTCTAGTCGGTTCTGCGCGTTGAATCCAAACATGAACAGCGGCACGCGGACTGGGGGGTCACCGGCGAAGCGGAGGCGACTCGAGCGGATGGAAGCTGCACCGCGGTCCTGGCAACTGAGCCTGTACAACTGGTCGGTCACCCGCAAGGTTGGCATCGTCCTGGTCCTGCCCGTGCTGCTGGCCACGGTCTTCGCGGTGCTGCGGATCAACACCGAACTGCGCACCATGAGCCAGCTCGACGCGGCCACCGAGCAATCGAGCATCATCCGTCCGATCGTCAAGTTCAATACCGCGGCCGAACAACTCGCGGTCATCACCACCGCCTCGTGGGGCAACACGGCCGATCCGCAAACCGATACGGCCCTCGGCAAATTCGATCAGTCGGTAGCCGACCTGCAAACGGCGATGCACAACACCCGGCTGCTGTCGAAGACGACCGAGGAATTGTCGGCGGCCATCGCGACCGCGACCGCGATGCGCAACAACCTGCGCACCGGTTCGGTGGCGGCGCTCGGCCAGCAGGCCGACGAAATCGCGGGGCACACCGGCAACGCCATCGCGTACGCGCCGAATATCGACGACATCAACGTGCAGCGCTACTTCCTGCAGTTGGGCGCGATCCAGACGGCCCGGCGCAGCATGACCCAGGTGCGGTTGCTGATCACCGCACCGGGGGCGGGCAACAACCCGAGCGTGCGGCCGCGAGTGCTCACCACCACCGGCGCGGAGATGACCATCATCGGCACCTACGCGATGATCAAGCCGGAGAACGCGGTCTTCGCGCAGCCGCTGATGGAGGCAGTGCAGGCCCGGCTCGGGATCTTCAGCCAGAACGTCGGCGACCCGACCAGCAATCCGGCTGTGCTCGATTCGCTGCAGGCCAGCTCCGACACCTACGACAAGACCTCGGCCCAGCTGGCGGACCAGATCGATAAATCGCTGGCCAACGCCACCTCGACCTCACAGAACGACGCGCTGCGCGAGGCCGCGCTGGTCATCGGCATGCTGCTGGCCGGTCTGGCGCTCGCCCTCGCGGTGGCGCGCACCCTGGTGGTGCCGGTGCGCAGGCTGCGCCGCGACGCGCTGGAGGTCGCGCACACCAAACTGCCCGAGGAGCTGTCCGTGGTGCGGGCGGGCGGCACCACCCCGCAGATCGAGCCGGTCGCCGTGCGCGGCACCGACGAGATCGGCCAGCTGGCCCGCGCCGTCGACGAAATGCACGAGCAGGCCCTCAATCTCGCGGCCGAGCAGGCCCGGCTGCGGCTGCAGATCGGGAATATGTTCGAAACCCTCTCGCGCCGCAGCCAATCTCTGGTCGAACAGCAGCTGGCGCTGATCGAGGACCTGGAACACGACGAGGACGACACCGAACGGCTGCAGAGCCTGTTCCGCCTCGACCACCTGGCCACCCGGATGCGCCGCAACGGCGACAACCTGCTGGTGCTCGCCGGTACCGCGCTGCGCCGCGGCCAACTGCTCCCGGTGCCGCTCTCGGATATGTTGTGGAGCGCGGTATCCCAGGTCGAGGACTATCAGCGGGTCGAGATCGGCGCGGTGCCCGACGGCGTCGTCGCGGGCGAACCCGCGGTCGATATCGAACATCTGCTTGCCGAGCTGATCGATAACGCGCTGCGCTATTCGCCGCCGACCACCCCCGTCGCGGTGACGGTCGCGCGCGCGGTGGACGGCGGCTACCTCATCGAGGTCACCGACCGCGGCCTCGGCATGGCGGAGGACGATCTGCGCACCACCAACGACCGGCTCGCCTCCGGTGGTGAGGTCACCATCGAAACCGCCCGCCGCATGGGTCTTTTCGTGGTCGGCAGGCTCGCGAAGCGGCACAACATAACGGTCGGCCTGCGTCGCACCTCGACGATGAGCCAGCAGCCGGGCATCACCGCGAGCGTGCACCTGCCCGGCACGCTGGTGGCACCGCCGCTCGACGACACCGATCCGACCGGAATCGTGCCGCCGCTGTCCGCCGAATCCGCAAGGCCCGCACCGCCACAACTGTCCGCCGCCGCGGCGCAGCAGCCGCGCACCCTGGTTCCGGTGCCGAACCTGCCGCAGTCGGGTCAGCACGACAGCGGCGCGCAGCAGCGCGAGGCCGGACTCTTCGGACTGACGAGTGCCGGTCTGCCGCAACGCAAACCGGCCATTCGAGTAGCGGAAACGCCGGAGCAGCCCGCGATTTCGGCACCGACCGGTTCCGGCCAGTTCCCGACCGGGCCGTTCGGCCCGCCGACGCAGTTCACCGAACCGGTCAGCGGTTCGCAGCCGATACCCCTTGTCCCCCAATCGCTCAGCGGCCCGCAGAGCATGTTCGACGATGCCGATCCGGCGCCGACCGATATCTGGGCCGAGATCAAGGACGACGACGAGCTGCCGACCGGCCGCGTCTACCGCGAGCCGCCGACCGCGTACCGGCCCGAACGCTCCGGGCCGATCGAACTGCCGACCATCTCGGAAAACCGGACGCCCGAACCGGATTCGCCGCGGCACGGCCCGGATCCGCAGCGGCGCAGGCTCGATCCGGCCGAGGACACGGCAGCGCCCGCGCAGGAACCCGCGGCGACGTCCACCCGGCTGCAGCCGGTGGCCGGATCCTCGCCGACCCCGATCTACCAGCGCATGGTCTCGGAGTGGCTGGTCGAACCCGCGGCGACGCAGGCGCCCGCGGACGGGTGGACCTCACCCGCCGACGCCGGATGGCTGGCCGCCGAGGACGCCAGCCACCCGACCGCCACCGGCAGAACAGCCGGCGGCCTGCCGATCCGGAAGCCGGGCGCGCAACTGGTCCCCGGCGGCGTCACGCAGGTGGATGAGCAGGGCATCCGCGATCCGGAGGAGATCCGGAGCAACCTGACGAGACATCTCAGTGGGGTCCGCAGCGGGCGGGCCAATGCGCAGTACAACGACGGAGGGCTTGCATGACCAACGCGAACAGCACGGATGAGAACCTGAACTGGCTGGTCGCCCGCTTCACCCGCGACGTACCGGGGGTTTCCCACGCCGTTCTGGTTTCGGCGGACGGCCTGCTGCAGGCCACCAGCCCGCACCTGCCGAGCGATCGGGCCGAACAACTTTCGGCGGTGACCGCCGGTCTGGCGAGCCTCGCCGCGGGCGCGGCCTCGCTGTTCGACGGCGGCAAGGTGATGCAGTCCATCGTCGAAATGCAGCGCGGCTATCTGCTCGTCATGAGCGTCGGCAATGGTTCGCACCTGGCCGTGCTCGCCAACAAGTCGCACGATATCGGCCGCATCGGTTACGAAATGGCGCTGCTTGTCGATCGAGTGGGCTCCGTGGTCACCGCCACGGCCCGCACCGCCGTCTGAGCGTGAGATGGTCAGCCAACACGGTTCCGGACCACATCGACCAACAACTCGCGTCCGGCCGTACGCCCTCACCTCGGGGCGTACCGAACCTGCGGTCGACCTACCGCTGGAAGCGGTCATCGAAACCGTCAATTACAGCGCTTACATGGAGTGGCCGATCGGCGATATCCGTACCGAGATCCTGCGATTGGGCGTCCACCGGCTGTCCGTCGCCGAAATCGCGGCACACCTGGATCGCCCCCTCGGCATGGTTCGGGTGATGATCGGTGATCTCGTGGTCGACGGCGCGCTACGCGTGCATTCGACCTTGACCGACCAAGCGAGCTTTGACGAGCGTCGTTCTTTGATGGAGAGGACATTGCGTGGACTCCGTGCCTTATAGGAAGATCGGGCCCACCGGGACAGCCGGGCAAGAGGACGCGGAGCAGCGGGTCGCGTCGACCAAGATCGTCGTCGCCGGCGGTTTCGGCGTCGGGAAAACGACCTTCGTCGGCGCGGTTTCGGAGATCGTGCCGCTGCGCACCGAGGCGATGGTCACCAGGTATTCGGACGGGGTCGACGATCTGGCGGATACGCCGGAGAAGGAAACCACAACGGTCGCCATGGATTTCGGCCGGATCATCCTGCCGGGAAATCTGACGCTGTACCTGTTCGGCACGCCGGGTCAGCGCCGGTTCTGGTTCATGTGGGACGACCTGATTCGCGGCGCCATCGGCGCGGTGGTCTTGGTGGACACCAGGCGGCTGGAGGACAGTTTCGCGGCCGTGGACTTCTTCGAGGCGCGCAAGCTGCCGTTCTTGATCGCGGTCAACCGTTTTCCGGACGCGCCGCGCTTCCCGCTCGCCGAACTGCGCGAGGCGCTTTCGATCCGCGAGGGGGTGCCGATCGTCGATATCGATGCGCGCAATGCGATGGAGGTGCGCCAGTCGCTCGCCGCGGTAACCGAATACGCGATAGCGCAGCTGAAGGCGCTGGAGCTGGAAGGGATCGCCAGGCATGCCTGACGGTTCGATGCGAATGCTCGCCGAAAGCGCGTCGTTCGAACAGTTTTCGATGGGTTACTGGCTGGCCGCGCTGTCGTTCATCGTCTCGGTGGTCGGCACCGTCGTCGGCCTGGCCTGCGTGCTGAACGGGGCGCGCTCGGCCCGATTCCGGATCGTCTGGGTGGTCTCGGCCGCAGTATCCCTTGGCGGCGTCGGTGTTTGGCTGACGATGGCGGTGGCGCTGCTCGGATTGAAGGTGCCCAACGGTGCGATCCGTTACGACGCCGGAAAATTGATCACCGCGATGGTGGTCGCGGTGGTGGCGGTGCTGGTGGGCCTGGCGTTGATCGGACGCACCCGCAGAACACCGTGGCTGATCGCGGGCGGTTTGGTGATGGGTCTCGGCACCGGAGCCACCATCTACCTCGGGGTGAGTTCGGTGCGGGTGCAGGGTTCGGTGAATCTGGCGCTGTGGCTGATCGGGATCTCGGTGGGTGTCGCGGTGATCACCGCGCTCACCACGCTGTGGTCGTTCCAGACCTACCGCAATCACTTCGCGCGCGGCGCAACGACTTTGCTGTTCGGCATAGGGGTGGCCGCCAGCTATTACGTCGCGATCGCGGCGATGGATCTACACGTCGATCGGGCCGTGCCCGCGCCGACCGGGATGGCGCTGTTCGATTTCGTCTTCCCGATGTTCGTCGTCGGTTCGCTGGGGCTGGCGGTGCCGATCTCGGCGGTTCTGATCGCGCCCGGCCGCGATTCGGGCTGGGGCGCGACCGCGACCGCGAACTGATTCGCCGGATCCGGCGAACGCCCGCGGACGTTCGCCGGATGATGATGCGTCAGTTCGGATTCGGCAGTTCGCCCACCCGTTTGCTCGGGTCGATGATGCCGAACACCTCACCCTGCGGCGCGGCGATCAGCGCGGTGCGGCCGACCGGCGAGTCGGCGGCCGCCTGCAGCACCGAACCACCAAGTCCCAGCGCCTTTTTCGCGCCGGCGTCCACATCGTCGTACTGGAACCAGGTGAGCCAGTAGGACGATGCGGCCTTGGCCACCGCCGAATCGTCGCTGATGCCGCCGACCACCTCGGTGCGGCCGGGCGGGGTGAACGCCACGTATGCGGTGTCGCCGAAATCGTATTCGGTATACCGGTAACCGAATACGTCGCGGTAGAAGGCCTTCGACCGGTCGTATTCGCGGGTGTGCAGTTCGTTCCAGGCGTAGCCGCCGTGCTCGTTGTGCAGCGCGGCGCCGTTGTGCGCCCTGGCCTGCCACACCGCGAAGATGGCGCCGCCGGGATCCTCGGCGACGAACATCCTGCCGAACTCCATCACGTCGAAGGTTTCCAGCACCAGTTTGCCGCCCGCCCGCCGTACCGCCGCGGCGCTGGCGTCGGCGTCGTCCACCGCGATATAGGTGGTCCACCCCGACGGCATTGCGGCCAGTGCGGACGGCTTCGGCCCGATTCCGGCCGCCGCCGCACCATCTTTCGACGCCATTAGGTAGCCGCCCGCGTCAGGACCGCCGTCCTGCAGCACCCAATCGAACAGTTCGCCGTAGAACCGGCCTGCCTTGACCGGGTCGTTCACCTGGCAATCGATCCAGCACGGCGTCCCCTGCGGCCAGGCCGCATTGTGTACGGGCATAGGTCATCTCCGTTTCGAATTGAGTATTTCGTCACGCGAGCCACCCACTAGTGAACCAGTCCGGCCGGTGAGTTTCGCGCGGTTCGGCGATGCCGATGTGCCGAGGTGACGGCCCACTTACAGTGGGCGACATGCGTTTCGGTATTTCGAGGAGGGACCGGACTTGACTCCGGAGCAGGACGCCGTTTTGCGCGATATCCAGGCCCAGCTGTCCTCGGCACTGCACGGCATCGATCAATTGACGGCCGAATCCACCGCGCTACGCGGACAGATCGACGAATTACGCAAGGAAATAGGAGATTTGGAGACCACGGCGGCCGAACTCGCCGATCGGCTGCGGCAGTTGCGCGGCGGGTGCCTACCGTGGCCGCTCTCGCTGCTGGAGGAACCGGCCGCGCTGGTGGCGTCCAGATTGACCGCACTGCTGTCCGACTTGCCCGGTTTGCCGGGACCGCAACAGCTTGCGACGGCCGAGGACGAGTCGATATCGCACGACAAGGCGGATGCGTAGCGCGCCAGGCGAATTGGGGTGGCCGAGGGGCCGGACTTTTGGCGATGAGCGGGTTCTCGCCGGGAATCGGGAGAACCCGCCCTCGACGACGAGAGTACCGGCGTCGTGTTGCGTTCGCATCACTTCAAGGGGACTTTTACACCTGTCAAAAACCAACTCTCAGTAGGTATTTCACATTTTAGCAATCAGTCCGCAACCATGCGACGAGCAAGGAACCTCGTAGTAGCTGGCGTACCGGTAACTTACCGGTTGCCAGAAACGGTGATCGTCATCAACCCGAATTCATCCGATCATCAGATCGTCACGTTCGGCCCAGCATCGCGCGCGTTCAGCGCCCATGACGAGACGGGTCGGCTCAGAGTCGCGCCGGATCGATCAAACCGCGCCGGATCGCGGCGACGAGCCTGCGCGGCACCCGGTGCACGACGCCGCCGACGGTGATCGGCACCAGATCCACCGGCGCCGCCTTCCACTGCGCGCGCCTGCTGCGGGTATTCGACCGCGACATCCTGCGCTTCGGTACCGCCATGTCAGCCCTCCTGCCCGCGGCGGATTCGCCTGCCGTACTTGCGTTCGAACTTCTCCACCCGGCCCTGTGTGTCGAGCACGCGGTGCGCACCGGTCCAGAACGGATGCGAGTCGGCCGTCACATCGACCACCAGCAGCGGATACGTATTGCCGTCCGGCCACTGCACGGTCCGGGTACTGGTGGCGGTGGAACGGGTCAGAAACTGCTTTCCGGTACTGGAATCCTCGAAGACCACCGGGTGGTAGTCGGGATGGATACCTGCTTTCATTTCGCCTCTCCTCTCGGGCTCCGCTGTGCGGCAACGTCTTCCGCGGCCGATTCGCAGGGATCGGTGTGCCAGGTGCCGAAGGGGTCGTCCCACCGCGCCACCAGTTCGGGCGCGCGGCGCACCAGGTCCAGTTCGTCGTCCTCGACCAGTGCCCAGTGCAGCGCCTGCCGGATATCGGCCGGATCGGCGTCGTGCACCAGGATCACCAGCGAGCTGTCCCGGTCGCCGAAGTCCTCGTCCCAGCGCAGCGCGGCGAGCGCGCGCCGTTCCGAATCCTCTTGCGCCAGTTCGTCTTCCGACATCGCGGCCAGCCAGCGTCCGGCACCGCCGACCCGCAGGCCGCCACCCGCGGACTCCAGCCACACCACCTCCTCGGGTTGGGTGGCCAGCCAGATGCGGCCGCGCGCGGACACCACGCCGTCGAACAGCACGTCCAGCGCCTCGTGCAGCCGCGCCGGATGAAACGGGCGACGTGCCGCGAATTCCATGAGCTGCACCCCGAAATCGCCGGTGAGCGGCGGCTGCCCGCGCAGCAGCGGCGCGTGCGCGTCGAATATCCTGCCGCGCCGGGCGTGCGCGGGAATGCGGGCGAGCAAAGCCTCCACCTGCCTCCCGGTGAGCAGGTCCGGATCGTCCACCCAGGCCACCGGCGCGTCGGGTGCGAGCCGGGTGAGCACGGCGGCCAGCCTGCCGCGGTCCACCGGATCGCCCGCCGGTCCGAAAGCGATTACGGCATCGGCGAATTCGACCTGACCGACGGCGAGCTGGGCGACCGTGCGCTCGTCGTCGGCATGTGCGAGCCCGCGTTCGGCGAGGGTGTCCTCGCCGGTGGCGTCGGCCAGCCAGTTGTCGGCGTCCAGGCAGGTGAGCACGGCCTCGACGCGGACGTCGCGCGCGGCGGGCCCATCCACCCTGCCGACGACGCCGCTCACCACCACGTGCTCGACGGCGTGACAGATCGCCTCCGCCTCGAAGGCCGGATCCAGTTCCAGCACAATGCGATTCACCGAGTCGCGGGCGGCGAGCAGGCAGAGCAGCGGCAGCAGGTCCAGCCGCAGCGTGCAGGAGACGCAGCCGTGCGCCAGCTCCAGCACGGTCGCGGTCTGCCGCTCGGCATCGCGGACGGTGCGGTGCACGACGCCCTCGCGCAGGCGGCTCAGGTCGTGCCGGACGACGACGGTGCCGGGCGGATGGTCCGCGGCGGGCGGCCGGGCGCCGCACAGCGCCGAAGCCGTGCGTTCCGCACCGATCGCCGCGCGCCCGGCGAAGCCCGCGACCAGCACCAGCGCAGTTCTGCGGTCGGCCACGGGCGAGTTGGGATCAGGCGCAACCACCGATACCCCTTTCGACAATGGTTTTCATTTGCTCGCCGATCACGGTACAGTGCCGAGCGACCATTGTCGAAAATGATTATCATCTGCCGGAAGGAGGCTGCCGCCATGTCGGCCCACTGCCAGGTCACCGGGCGCAAGCCGGGCTTCGGCAAGTCCGTTTCGCATTCGCACAAGCGGACCAGCCGCCGCTGGAATCCGAATATCCAGCGCAAGACCTACTACCTGCCGAGCGAGGACCGCCGCATCACGCTGAACGTCTCCGCGAAAGGCATCAAGACCATCGACCGGGACGGGATCGAGGCCGTGGTGGCCCGCCTGCGCGCCCGCGGCGAAAAGATCTGAGAGAGGACGCTTTTCATGGCATCCAAGGCGACCGAACTGCGCCCGATCATCAAGCTGAAATCGACCGCGGGCACCGGATACACCTACGTCACCCGCAAGAACCGGCGCAACGATCCCGACCGGATGGTGCTGCGCAAATACGATCCGGTGGTGCGCAAGCACGTCGATTTCCGTGAGGAGCGCTGAATGGCCAAGAAATCCAAGATCATTCAAAATCAGCGGCGCCGGGAGATCGTCGCCCGCTACGCGGACCGCCGGGCCGAGCTGAAGGAGCTGATCCGCCGGCCGAGCACCCCGGAGGACCAGCGTGCGGCGGCCGAGCGGGAACTGCGCAGGCAGCCGCGCGATGCCAGTCCGGTACGATTGCGCAATCGGGACGCCGCGGACGGACGACCGCGCGGTCATCTGCGGAAGTTCGGACTCTCCCGTGTACGTGTGCGCGAGATGGCCCACCGGGGAGAATTGCCCGGCGTGCACAAATCGAGCTGGTAGACAACCAACGATCTCGTGAGAAGGAACCCGTCATATGGCAGTCAAGCGAGCACCGTCGAAGAAGGTTCGCGCTGAACAGGCCCGCCGCCCGAAGAAGAATCCGCTCATCGCCGCGGGCGTGGAGACGGTCGACTACAAGGACGTGAACCTGCTTCGCACGTTCATCTCCGATCGCGGCAAGATCCGCAGCCGCCGGGTCACCGGGCTCACCCCGCAGCAGCAGCGGCAGGTCGCCGTCGCGGTGAAGAACGCCCGCGAGATGGCGCTGCTGCCGTTCACCAGCCGCTGAGCCAGACGAAAAAGGCCCCCGATGTGCGAGACATCGGGGGCCTTGCTCGTTGGGTGCCGAAACGGATTACGGGATGGTGAGCACCTGGCCGACGTTGATCGCGTCCGGGTTGGCGATACCGCTGGCGTTCGCGATCTCCTGGTAGCGGTTGCCATCACCGTAGAAGCGTTCGGCGATGGCCCAGAGGGTGTCGCCCGGCTCGACGGTGTAGGTCTGCGCGGCGGGCGGGGGCGGCGGCACCTCCTCGGCGGCGGGCGCGGCGGCCTGCTCCGGTTCCGGGGCGGGCAGCGGGTTGTCGGTGTTGGTGCCGGAGGCCCACAGCGCGGTGCCGTCCTTGCCGTAGAGCACCACGTTCCGGTCGGCCTGCACCTCCAGTCGGTCCACATCCTTACCGTTGGTCTCGGTGGACCAGGCGGCGCCATCGCCCTTGTAGAGCACGAAGTTGCCGTCCTCCTGCAGCACCGCCCGCTCCACGCCCTGATCGTGAGTTTGAGTGGCCCACACCACATTTCCGCTCGGCTCGGTCAGCACGAGGTTGCCGTCCGGCTGCAGCGCAAGAGTGTACGCACCGCCGGTCAGGGCCTCACCCGATTTCAGTTCTTCTCCTACGCGCAGCGTGTTGCCCACGTTCGTCCTTTCGAAGAGTTACTGTGCAGAACATCCGAGAGAGTGATGCCGCCGGAGGAACCGTGGCGGGCATCAATTCCTAAGTTAACGCTCCCGCCGCCATTGCGGAGGGATTACGCGCAGGGTTCGCGGAAAGTTCACTGTGTGAGCCGCGTCGCCGTGTTGGCTTGGCGCACAAACCGGCCGGTGCCCGTGCGGGTTAGCTGGAAACGCCGCGGCGGGCGACCAGTTCCGGTCCGCGCCCACTCGACTAGGGTGAGCCCATGAATCGGAAGTCTTGCGTACGGGCCTCGGTGCTGCTCGCCGCCGCACTGCTCGGCCTCGCCACCGCGGCCTGTGGCGGTTCGGATAACGGTGCGGCACAGGCGAATACGAGCGCCAAACGCACTTCCGCGGCGAACACCCCGGTGCCGGAGACCAAGAGCTCGATCGGCCGCGAATTCACCGCCGACCCGACAATCGTTGGGGCACACCCGATCTCGTTCGAGTCATGGCGCAAGGTGGCCGAGGACAAGATCGCGGTCAACTTCCAGGTCGGCGCGCCGGAATGCTACGGGGTCGACGCATCGGTGGCCGAGACCGACAAGACGGTCACCGTCGAATTGCGCTCGGGGACCCGCGCCGACGCGACCGGACGGATGTGCACCATGATCGCCGTCTTCGGGACGCTGGAGCTGCCGCTGAAGTCACCACTGGGCAATCGGCAGGTGCTGAGCGCGGTGTAATCGCTACGGCACGGGTTCGCCGACCGCATCGGCGCGCGCCGCGAATTCCCGGTAGCTGCGGGGATGCGCAAGATCTTGGCCGGTCGCAACCGGATTCCAGGTCTGCTGCGCGATCACCCGAAGCCGCCAGGTGATGGCCACCGAGATCTGATCAGGGGTCTGAACGGTTGGGTCGTCGGCCCAGACGAACAGACCGGAACCGCGGTTGCGCGCGTCCTGCTCGGAGGTCAGCCGGGTGCCGTCGACGAACAGCGCCGGATCCCAGAATTCGTATGCGACCTCCGGCGGCACGTTCGCGATGCTCGCCGGTCCGCCCGCGACGTAGTACGTCGGCGTGAATGCCGCGTTCCGGATCTCATGCCCCGCTGCGATGAGATCTGTTGGGGTGCGGGCGGTTCCGAAGAAAGGCAGCGGCAGCTCCGGAACACCCGCTCGGCTCCAGTAGTCGACGACGATATCCGGGTCGATGCCGATGGTGCCCTCGCCGGTACGCAGCCCGTCGTTCCAGATGCGTGGCCGCTTGCCGTGCGCGCGCACGATGCCCGCACCCCATTCGATCAAGCCGAGCAGCGCGTCCGCCGGTTGCGCCCGCGGGCCGTATGCGGCACGGGCGTACGCGCCGAGCTGCGGATAGTCGTCGTAGCTCGCCACCTGCGCACCCTGCAGCAGGAATTCGTCGCCGCCGAGATGCCAGTAGCGGCCGGGGAACAGCGGTAGGAACTCCTCCAGGATGTCGCGCATGAGGTCGCGACCGCGTGGATCCGAAATATCCATGGCCGCATCGGATATCGCGCCCGTCCTGCTGCGCAGCTTCAGTTCCGGATGCGCGGCGAGCACACCGTTCAGGTGGCCGGGAAAATCCACCTCGGGCAGGATCTCCACCTGGTTATCGGCCGCGTAGTCGATCAGATCGCGGATGTCCTGCTTCGAATAGTGTTGCGGTGCGGTGATTTCCGGATGCCTGGAACTTTCCAGCCGGAAGCCGTATGTATCGGACAGATGCAGATGCAACAGGTTCATCTTCAGATAGCCCATCCGCCGGATCTGCTGCCGGATCATCTCGACCGGCATGAACTCGCGGCCGACATCCAGCATCAGGCTGCGCTCCCGGTACTGCGGCCAATCCGTCGCCGTGCCGCCGGGGAGTTCGGTGCGCTGCCGCAGCATCTGCAAGGCGGAACGGGTCGCGTAGAAGGCGCCCGGTACATCGGCGCCCCGCAGTTCCAGCTTGTCCCCCACCGTAATTCGATACGCCTCGGGCGTATCTGGCGCTCCCGCAACAGATCCCGTGCTCAGCACGATATCGCCGGGTGCCGCCGCCGCGCCGGATTCGGCGATGACCTGGCGGCCGGTAGCCGTAGCCAGGCTCGCGGCGAGGTCGGCGGCGGCGGCGCGCAGTTCGTCCCGGGCGTACCACACCCGTGGCCGCGCACCGAGTGCGAACCCATCGCCGCCGGATGTCCAGTCCCGTACCGACGGCACGGTCGGCGGTGGCGCGACCGCCGCGGCCGCGAGCGGCGCACCGGCCGACAGCAGTCCGGCGCTCACTGCCGCGACCACGGCGGGCACCAGCGTCCTTCGAATCACACCAGCTGCCATGCGGCCCACTGTATTGGCCAGGCGGCGCGGCCGGGGCGTGCAGACGCACCAGCAGACATCGGTGGCGCGGCAAGACAAACCGGAAAATTCCGTACGGTCGGCACGAATTACCGTACGACCCAAACTCTTCCGCGCACCTACCGCGTGCCGCCGGGGCAACCCTGCGATACTCGCCCCACCCGATCCGCTCTGCCACTGGAAAGGTCATGCTCATGTCAGTGCTCGACAAGCTCAAGGGCCTGCTCAAGGGTCGCGAAGACACCACCCCTGACACCGACGAGGCGGCCGAGACCCTCGAGGGCAATACCAAGAATGCCGAAACCACCGCGGAACCCGAATCACCGACGGCGCAGGACAACTGACCAAGCGAATCGAGCCCGGCCGGAACTGTTTCCGGACCGGGCTCGACCTGTGCTTACCTCAGTGCGCGAAGTGACGGGACCCGGTGAGGTACAGCGTCACATTGGCCTCGCGGCACAGATCGATCGTGTCCTTGTCGCGGATCGAGCCGCCCGGGTGCACGATCGCGCGAACACCGGCGGTGATCAGGATCGCCGGGCCGTCGGAGAAGGGGAAGAAGGCGTCGGAGGCGGCCACCGCGCCCTTCGCCCGGTCACCGGCGCGCTCGACCGCGAGCTTGCAGGAGTCGACCCGGTTCACCTGCCCCATGCCGACGCCGACGGCGGCGCCGTCGTCGGCCAGCAGGATCGCGTTCGACTTCACGGCACGGCATGCGCGCCAAGCGAATTCGAGGTCGCGCAGGGTCGCCTCGTCGGCGGGTTCACCGGTCGCCAGCGTCCAATTGGCCGCGCTGTCGCCGTCGGCGTCCAGGATGTCCCGGTCCTGCAGGAGTGCGCCGCCGCTCACCGGGCGCAGCTCCGCGCCCTTGCGCTGTGCCGGTTCGGCGACGAGCACCCGAACGTTCTTCTTGCGCTGCAACACCTCCACCGCACCGTTCGCGTAGGACGGCGCGACGATCACCTCGGTGAAGATGTCGGCGACCTGTTCGGCCATCTCCACCGACACCTCGCGGTTGGCCGCGATCACACCGCCGTACGCGGAAACCGGATCGGTGGCGTGCGCCTTGCGGTGCGCCTCGGCGATATTCGCACCGATCGCGATCCCACACGGATTCGCATGCTTGATGACGGCGACGGCGGGTTCGTCGAAATCGAATGCGGCCCGCCATGCCGCGTCGGCGTCGGTGTAGTTGTTGTACGACATTTCCTTGCCGTGCAACTGCTTTGCCTGTGCCAAACCGGCAGGCCCGGCCTCATTGGTGTAGAGCGCGGCGGCCTGGTGCGGGTTCTCGCCGTAGCGCAGCACCGAGCCGCGGTTCCAGGTGGCCCCGATCCAGGCCGGGAAACGCTGCGCCCCTTCGGTTTCCACCGCAGGCACCGCGACATTGGTCATCCAGCTGGCGACGGCGACATCGTAGGTGGCGGTGTGCTGGAAAGCCTTGGCGGCCAACGCCGTTCGTTCGGCCAGCGTGAAACCGCCGTGCTGCGCGGCCGCGAGCACCCGATCGTAGTCGCCGGTATCGACCACGACGGCCACCGAAGGATGGTTCTTGGCCGCGGCACGCACCATGGACGGACCGCCGATATCGATCTGTTCGACGCACTCATCGATCGACGCCCCGCTCGCCACGGTCTGGGTGAACGGGTACAGGTTCACCACCACCAGTTGGAACGCCTCGACGCCCAGTTCGACGAGCTGATCGACGTGCTCCGCCTTCCTGGTGTCGGCGAGAATGCCCGCATGCACCCTCGGATGCAATGTCTTGACCCGACCGTCGAGCGTCTCCGGGAAGCCGGTCAGATCCTCGACCTTGGTGACCGGAATGCCCGCGTCGGCGATCCGGCTCGCGGTCGAACCGGTCGAGACGAGCTCGACACCCGCGGCATGCAGGCCGGTCGCCAGCTCGATCAGTCCGGTCTTGTCGTAGACACTGACCAGCGCCCGGCTGATGGGCTTGCGTTCAACTGTGCTCACGGGGAATAACTGCCTTTCGTCCGTCGGAGACAATGCCTCGCGTCGCGACGGCGGCGACAACCTCCGCCAGCAACCGTCGCTCGACAACCTTGATGCGCTCGTGCAGGGTCGCCTCGTCGTCATCGGGGAGCACCGGCACCGCCTCCTGCGCGAGGATGGGTCCGGTGTCGACACCCGCGTCCACCAGGTGCACCGTCGACCCGGTGACCCGCACGCCGTATGCGAGTGCGTCACGCACCCCGTGCGCGCCGGGGAAGGACGGCAGCAGCGCGGGATGGGTGTTGATGATCCGCCCGCCGAACTGATCCAGGAAGGACGGGCCGAGAATTTTCATGAACCCGGCCGAGACCACCAGATCGGGCGCGTGGTCCGCGACCGCCTTGGTCAGTGCCGCATCCCAGGCGGCGCGATCGGGAAAGTCGTTGAGCGCCACCGTGAAATGCGGAATGTCCGCGGCCTCGGCGTGCGCGACGGCCTGGCAGGCCCGGTCTACGCCGACCGCGACGATCCGCGCCGGATAGTCCGGCGCCGCGGCCGCGTCGAGCAGTGCGCGCAACAGCGACCCGGTGCCCGAGGCGAGCACGACGACGGTGGCCGGGGCCGCTGCGGGCACCCACTGGGCATGCGGGGTCAGCGCTCTACTCCTGCGTTGTAGGTCTGGAAGACGGCTGGACGAACCGCCGCGGTAGAGCCTAGTCGGCGCGATTGGACGGGCGTTCGGCGGTAGCCGGGGCCAGGCCCTGTGTCGAAGCCCGGCCGGATGCATCCGTGGTCCAGCTCGTCGCCTGGCAAGGCGGAGGAGGAGCCGATACCGGGGTTGTATCGGCGACGACGACAACGCGGCCAGGCGGCGAGCTGGGCCGCGGAGGCGCCGGATGGGACTTCGACACAGGGCCGGGCTAGGCCTTGTGGTCGCCGCTCGGCAGATCGCTCTCGACCACCTCGGCGTCGACGATGTCGTGTGCGTCATCGGCGGATTTAGTTGCGCCGATGGCCGTTTGCTCCTCGACGAGTTCGCCGTCCACCTCTACGTGCAGGTCGGGGCCGTCGTAGTCGGTGTAGCGCTCGTCGTCGTAGTACGGGTCGTCGTCGTAGTCGTCTTCGGGGTAGTCGCGATCGTCGTCGTAGTCGTCGCGTTCGTAATCGTCGTCGTAGTCGTCGTCCGCGTATTCGTACGAGTCGGCAACGTACGGCGATTCGACCGGCACCACGAACCAGCGGGCGAACAGCAATCCGAGATATCCCGGCACGGCGAGCAGTGCGAAGGTGAGCATCACGAAAAGCGGCAGTTCGACACCGATATGACCGAAGTTGCCGAGTTCGCCGCCCGCGATCGCGGCGAGCACGGTCAGCAGCAGCGCGGCCAGTGCCGCGGAGGTCAGCGTCGCCCAGGGCGCGGTGGCCCGGTCCTGCGAGGTGCGTCCGCAATCCAGGCCGCCGAGCACGCCGACCGCGACCGGCGCCACCAGCAGCACCACCCACCAGCCCGCGGCCGGCCCCTCCGGCACCGCGGCCAGCACCGGCACCGCCGGAATCGGCCCGCCGACGACGTCGAACAGTCCCACCGATGCCGCACCGAACTGCGCACCGGCACCGACCAACACCCCCGTGGCCAGCAGCACCACATTCGGCAGGTAAGCGAGCGAGAGCACGCTCAACCCGATCACCCCGGCGGCATTGCCCGCGCCGCGATAGGTCTCGCCGATGCGCGACCAGTGCACGAGAAAGGAGAGCACGGTGATCGCGGTGGCGCAGGCCAGCAGCCGCGCCGCGGTGCGGCCCGCAGCGAATATCGCGGCGATCACCCACTCCGGCGGGCGCACCAGCGCGATCAACTCCGGCTTGCTGCGGCCGGCGATACCGGCGGCCGCAGCGACGAGATGCAGTCCGGCGACCCAGCCGAACGCCACGAGGGTGTGCGGCGGTTGCAGCGCGATGACCCCGGACGCGTCCTCGGCGACGGCCAGACAGACCGCGGTGATCAGCAGCGGCCCGCCGAGCGCCGCCCCGACGATCCAGCCCAGATCCGCCCGGGAGGCCCCCGGCTCGACCGCCGCCGCGCATTCCCTGGCCACCAGCCAGAGCAACAGCGCCGTCGCGAACAACGGCAGCAGGCCCAGCGTCGTCTTCCCGATAACAAGCGGAACCTGATGTGCGGCAAGCCAACTCGCGGCGATCGCACCGGAGACGCCCGCCATGCCGCCACCCGAGGTGAGCAGCGTGACGAGCACCAGCACCGTGATGACGATCAACGCGTAGGCCGCGGGCCGCGCCGCGACCAGCAGCAGCACCTTGGCCCGCTCCGGGGTCAGCGACAGAAACCCGGCCTCGTCGGCCTCGGCGCCGCGACCACCACGCCCCGGGTCAGGATCCCGGTGCGGCTCGGCGGCGCGGCGCACGAGCGAATTTCTGGGGGAGCTCATGACAATTCAGCGTGGCAGCTCCCCCGGCAGGCAGCGGGAGGCGCGCCGTTCTACTACTTGTTCTCGTCGGACGGCCGGAAGGTGTGCGTGGGGTCCGAGGACGGATCCGACGTCTTCTCCGAGCCGAACGGCTGGTTCGGCTGACTGGTCTGGCCGGCGGGCTGCGCCGAACTCTGTTGGCCCTGACCGAAATTCAGCGAACCGTATGGCTGCTGCTGGCCCGGCTGGGCGGCGCCGAAGTGCTGGGTGGCCGCCGCCTCCTGCTGACCGGTCTGCGATCCGCCGTACGGCGAAGGCTGTTGCGGCGCACCGTAACCCGCGGGCTGCTGGCCGTAGCCGGCGGGCTGGCCCTGGTACTGCTGGGTGGGCGGGGCGGCGTAACCCGCCTGCGCCTGCTGGCCCTGTCCGTACTGGGAGCCGTATCCGGATTGGCCGTACGACTGCTGCCCGTAGGGCGACTGACCCTGTTGGTAGGACTGCTGCCCGAAGCCCTGCTGACCGTACGGCTGACCGTAACCGCCCTGGCCGTATCCGGCGGGCTTGGGCGCGGGCGCGGCCAGCACCCCGGATTCGAACAGCACGACGGCCACCGCCAGCGCGGCCTGCACGAACAGCAGGAACAGCACGACGTAGGCGCCCCACTCCAGCTTGACGTTGTCGCCCAGCTTGAAGGACTGGAACAGCAGACCGACGAACGCGGCGACGGACAGCGCCGCGGCCGCGCCCGCCCACTGCTGCTTGGGCAGCATCGAGAGCCCGGCGAGCACACCCGCCGCGAGCGCGACCGTCAGCAGCGGGGAACCGAATCCGATACCGCCGTCGAACAGGCTGACCGTCTTACTGGTGCGGACGACGGAGCTCGTCGCGTAGGGCAGGAAGCCGAGCAGGAAGTTGATCACACCGAGCGCAAGGACGCCGATCGTCAGGAAGAACGGCAAACCCTTACCGGCCGCGCTCGAACCGGCACTGGTACCACCCTGCTGAGCGAAGCTGGGCGGTGTTGCGGGCGTCGGCGCGGGTGCGTTGTACCCGGAGCCCCCGGTCGGGTATGACATGTCGTCGTCTCCTAGGTCGAAGTTCGTACATGGTCTTCACGGCGTGGATCTCTTCCTGACGCTACTGCACTCGTCGACTCAGGTCACCCTCGACCGACCGGCCGTTCCGCCACGGAAATGGCCGATGACCCGGCCACAACCGCTGAGCTGGCGAAGTTATCCACAAGTCGGCGATATTCCCGCGGGCGATATCCACAGGGCGCTTCACCTGTCCCTGGTCAACCGATCCACGTAGCGGCGCCAGCCGAATCCGGTCGTCGCGCACTCGGTCCGCAATTGCGCGGCCAGCTCGTCCGCCGCCGCGACCGCGCCACGGGCACGCAGCAGCGTGACGCGCACCGTGTGCGCCGCGAGCAGCGGAATCCCCTTGGCCTCGGCGACGAATTCGGTGAGCAGCCGCTGCGCCTCGTCCAGTTCGCCCTTCGCGATCAGCACGTCGGCGAGTTCCACCCGCGCCATCCCGGACGCGTCCCCCTCGTGCGCGTACGCGGCGCGACAATACGATTCGGCCGCGTCGAGCTGCCCTTCCGCGGCTGCGACACCCGCCCTGATCAGATCGTTGAGCGGCAGGATCTGCCGGTCGTCGAGTCGGCGCGCGTAGTAGTCGGACCGTTCGAGGACGGACAGCGCCGTCGCGAACTCACCCAGTTCGAGCAGCGCCCGCGCTTCATTGCTGAACCCGCGGGAAAGCCCGTGCTCGTTGTCATACGCTTTGTCAACCTCGATAGACCGGCGATAGGCGGCGAGTGCGGCAGCGGCGTCGCCGGAGTAGAGCAGCGCACTGCCCAGCGCATCGGCGAACGATGAGGCCTGAGTTTCCCGGTCCGCCAAGCGTTCACCGAGCCGGAGATGGTCGATTCCGGAGCGCAGGGCGGCCCGTTCGATATCGATGATGCCCTGGTAGTAGCGCACGGTCTGGGCCAGTTCCAGATCATCCAGCGGTTCGGCGAGTACGGCCGCGCGCGCAAGTTGTTCGGCCGCCGAGTCCAGGTCACCGGCCATCAGAAGGTGAAAACCGTAGTGGCACAGGCCCTGTGCCAGTTCCGCAGGCGCCAGATCGGGCACCTCGACCAGTGCGGCGAAATGCCTGCACGCCTCGGCGAACCGGGCGCGGGCCAGCCACGGCACATGCATGGCGAGCGCCAGCCGCAGACCTTCGGCCGCCCGCGGCGTACCCGGCGCATTCTCCAGCGCGGCAAGGATATTCGGCCATTCCGCGAATACCGCGGCCACCGCGTCGGCGGAGGTGGCGCCCGCGGTCGTTTCGGCCGTTTCGACCAGGTTCCGGCACCATTCGAGCTGGGACGCCCGCAGCCGCTCGATCTCACCGGCCTCGGCTAGCCGGGCGAGCGAATAGTCGCGGACGGTTTCCAGCAGCGCGAAACGCTTTGCACCGCCGTCGGATTGGACCGTTACGAGACTGCGGTTGACCAGATCCGCCAGCGCGGGCGCGATATCGCCGACATCCAGATCCGCGCCGGGCAGCACCGCCTCGGCCGCCTCCAGGGTGCAACCGCCCGCGAAGATGCCGAATCGGCGCAGGACCGTGCGCTCGCGGTCGGCGAGCAGTTCATAACTCCAGTCCAGCGCCACCCGCAGACTGGTGTGCCGCCCGCCGCCCGCGTCCCGTGCGCCGCCGACCAGCAGCCGCACCCGATCATCGATGCGCTTGGCCACCTGGGAAATCGTCATGGCTCTGGTGAGACCGGCGGCGAGTTCGATGCCGAGCGGCAGCCAGTCGACGGCCGCGCAGATGTGCACCACATCGTCGCGTTCGGCCGCGGTGAGCAGGCCGCGCACCCCGGCGCGCTCGGCGAACAGCTCGACCGCGACCCCGCGCTCCAGCGGTCCGAGCGGGTACACCGTCTCGCCCGGTATCGGCAAGGACGACTGCGAGGTCAGCAGGATGCTCGAACCCGTTGCGGCGCCGACTATTCCGGTCGCGGCATCGATGACGTGCTCGACATTGTCCAGCACCAGCAGCGGCGGCGCATGCGCGGCGGTGACCTTCGGCGATCCGGCACCGAGCGCCGCCGCGATCGCGGCCAAAGGGTCGGCCGGATCCACGGAATCGTCGAGCAGACCGCCGGATTCGAGTGCGGCGAGCACGGCGGGCGCGACATCCTGCGGCTTGGCCAGCGGCGCCAACTCGACGAACACCACCGAACGCCCGGAAGCCGCGGCGGCACGGGCCAATTCGACGGCCAGCCGGGATTTGCCGCTGCCCGCGACACCGGTCACCGTCGTCGGCCCCACCTTCGCGAGACGTGTTGTCAGCGTGGCGATTTCCCGGCTCCGCCCGAGGAACACGGTATCGGGAGCACCCAGCGCCGGCTCCGATACCTGCCCGGATTCCGTTGTGGCCGAGTTACTTTCACCGCCCGAAATGATGGTCCGCGGTGGGTGCAGCGCCGGATCGTGGTCCAGGATGCGCGCCTCCAGCGCGGCGGTATCCGGCGACGGATCGACGCCGAGTTCGTCCGCGAGCGCGCGGCGCAACCTGGCCAGCCGATCCAGCGCATCCCCTTGCCGCCCAGTGCGATACAGCGCCAGCGCCAGCAGCACGGACAGCTGTTCGTGCAGCGGATGCCTGGTCACCAACCCGCTCAACTCGGCGAGCACCTCACCGGCCGCGCCGAGCTCCAGATCGGCCGTCAAACCGGCGACCGTCAGCTGCAGCCGCCAATCGTCAAGGCGCTCACCCTCGGCCATCGCGAAGGGAATCGCCCGCAGATCGGCCAGCGCGTCACCGCGCCAGTTGGCCACCGATTCGCGCGCGGCCGCACGCACCGCGGCCAGATCCCCACCGCGGCGGGCGGCGTGCATTCGCTGCGCCGCCGACTCCGCCGCCCGCAGATCCGTGACCACCGCCGCCGTTCGATAACCCGCGGGCGTCCGCGCGACGACGTCCGCGTGCGGGCCGAGCGTCGAGCGCAGGCGGGAAACCACAACGCGCAGCCGCTGCACCGGCCGCTCGATCTCGGCGCCCCACAGATCCTCGGCCAAGCGCGCGTCCGGCACCGGAACCCCGTCCGCCAGCGCCAGCCGCACCAGCACTGCCCGCTCCAGCGGTCGATCAATGGCGACGGCCCGACCCTCGGCCCACACCTGCACCGGACCCAGTCCCAGCACGTCCACGCTCACAGCATCGCACGCGGAAACGGCGGCGCGGTTGCCTCGACCCGCCGCGCACGCGGCACGCGCTCATGCGAGGCTTTGTCACGATGCTGACCTACTTCCAAGCCGTCGTGATCGGCGCACTGCAAGGCGTAACCGAACTCTTTCCCATCTCCAGCCTTGGGCATTCGGTGCTGGTGCCCGCCTGGATCGGCGGGTCGTGGAGCGATCTGGTGACCCAGGGCGACTCCGACAAGGGCACCCCGTACCTGGCGTTCGTGGTCGGCCTGCACGTGGCCACCGCGCTCGCGCTGCTCGGCTTCTACTGGCGCGACTGGGTCGACATCATCGTCGGCTTCGTCACCACGCTCCGCACCCGCCGCATCGAAACGTCCAGTCAGCGCCTGGCCTGGCTGGTGATCCTGGCGACGGTCCCGGTCGGCGTGCTCGGGCTCGCGCTGGAACATCCGCTGCGCACCCTTTTCGCGAAACCCCTTGCGGCGAGCATCTTTCTGACGCTCAACGGTTTCGTGCTCATCGCGGGTGAGGTGCTGCGCAGGCGCAGCCAGCCGACGCTGGCCGAATACGGCCGAGCCTTCGCCGAGGCCGAGGCGCGGGCCCAGTCCGCCCGGGGTCTGCCCGCGGGCCCCGAGCAGGAAAGCGAGGCCAGGCTGGCAAGGCTCACGGTGAAGGACGCGCTCGGCATCGGTTTCGCCCAGACGGGCGCGCTGTTCGCGGGTATCAGCCGTTCCGGCATGACCATGGTCGGCGGTCTGCTGCGCGGACTCGACCACGAGGATTCGGCCAAATTCGCCTTCCTGCTGGCCACCCCGGTCATTCTGGCGGCGGGCGTGCTCAAGCTGCCGACGCTGGCCGGACCACAGGGTGACGGCATCCTCGGCCAGGTGCTGGTCGGGTCGATCGTCGCCGGCGTGGCCGCCTGGCTCGCGGTGAAATTCCTCGAGCGCTACTTCAAATCCAACTCGCTGCTGCCCTTCGCGGCGTACTGCCTCATCGCCGGGCTCGCCTCGGTCGTCCGGTTCACCATCTTCAACTGAACCGGATCGGCCGCCGTCTCGTGTCCTCTTACGGAGACGAATGGACGCGACTGCGAATGGCTTGTCAGGACGCTCGGTTTCCGCCCCGGCTGAGATCCCCTGCCTCGGCCGGGGCCATTCTGCCCGAACCGAGCGTCCGCAATAACGAAGGCCGCCTCCCTAGCGAACCAGGAAGGCGGCCTTCGTCTTTCGCGCGAACGGATCAGGCGGTGATGGAGGCCTTCTCCAGGATCTCGCGGGCCAGCGCGGCGGTCTCGGACGGCGTCTTGCCGACCTTCACGCCGGCGGCCTCCAGCGCATCCTTCTTCGCCTGGGCGGTACCCGCCGAGCCGGACACGATGGCGCCCGCGTGGCCCATGGTCTTGCCCTCGGGGGCGGTGAAGCCCGCGACGTAGCCGACGACCGGCTTGGTGACGTTGGCCTTGATGTAGGCCGCGGCCCGCTCCTCGGCGTCGCCGCCGATCTCGCCGATCATCACGATCAGCTTGGTCTCCGGATCCTTCTCGAACGCCTCGATGGCGTCGATGTGGGTGGTGCCGATGACCGGGTCGCCGCCGATGCCGATGGCGGTGGAGAAGCCGAAATCACGCAGCTCGTACATCATCTGGTAGGTCAGGGTGCCCGACTTCGACACCAGGCCGACCGGGCCCTTGCCGGTGATGTTGGCCGGGGTGATGCCGACCAGCGACTCGCCGGGGGTGATGATGCCGGGGCAGTTCGGGCCGATGATGCGGGTCTTGTTGCCCTTCTCCACGTTGTAGGCCCACGCGTAGGCGGTGTCCTGCACCGGGATGCCCTCGGTGATGACCACGAGCAGCGGGATCTCCGCGTCGATGGCCTCGATGATGGCGTCCTTGGCGAACTTCGGCGGCACGAAGGCGATGGAGACGTCGGCGCCGGTCTCCTTGATGGCCTCGGCGACGCTGCCGAATACGGGCAGCTCGACCGCGGCGCCGTCCTTGTCGGTGTGCGACACGGTGGTGCCCGCCTTGCGCGCGTTGACACCGCCGACGACCTGGGTGCCCGCCTTCAGCATCAGGGCGGTGTGCTTGGTGCCCTCGCCACCGGTGATGCCCTGGACGATGACCTTAGAGTCCTTGTTGAGGAAGATAGACATTTCCGGATTCCTTACTTGGCCGCTGCCAGTTCGGCGGCCTTGTCGGCGCCTTCGTCCATTGTCTTCGCGAGGGTGACCAGCGGGTGCGCGGCGTCGGCGAGGATCTTGCGGCCCTCGTCGACCCGGTTGCCGTCGAGACGGACGACCAGCGGCTTGGTCGCGGAGTCACCGAGGATCTCCAGCGCCTTCACGATGCCGTTGGCGACCGCGTCACAGGCGGTGATACCACCGAACACATTGACGAACACGCTCTTGACCTGCGCGTCGCCCAGGATGACGTCCAGACCCGCGGCCATCACCTCGGCCGAGGCGCCGCCGCCGATGTCGAGGAAGTTGGCGGGCTTGACGCCGCCGTGGTTCTCACCGGCGTAGGCGACCACGTCCAGGGTGGACATGACCAGGCCCGCGCCGTTGCCGATGATGCCGACCTGACCGTCCAGCTTGACGTAGTTGAGGTCGTTCTCCTTGGCCTTGAGCTCTAGCGGATCGGTGGCGTCGATATCCGCGAAGGCCTCGTGCTCGGGGTGCCGGAAGGCGGCGTTCTCGTCGAGGGTGACCTTGCCGTCCAGCGCGAGGATCTCGTTGTCCGGGGTGCGGACCAGCGGGTTCACCTCGACCAGGGTGGCGTCTTCGGCGATGAACACCTCCCACAGCTTCTGGATGGTCACGGCCGCCGCGTCGAGCACGTCGGCGGGCAGATGGCCCTGCTCGGCGATCGAGCGGGCGAAGGCCAGATCGACGCCCTTGACGGCGTCGACCGGAACCTTGGCCAGCCGCTCCGGCTTGGTGGCGGCGACCTCTTCGATCTCCATACCGCCCTCGACCGAGCACATGGCCAGGTAGGTCCGGTTGGAGCGGTCGAGCAGGAAGGAGATGTAGTACTCCTCCGCGATGTCCTTCGCCTCGGCAACCAGGATCTTCTTGGTGATGTGACCCTTGATGTCCAGACCGATGATGTTCTGCGCGTGCGTGAACGCGTCCTCCGGGGTGGCCGCGTACTTGACGCCACCCGCCTTGCCGCGGCCACCGGCCTTCACCTGGGCCTTGATCATCACCGGCTTGCCGATTTCCGCGGCGATGGCGCGGGCGTCGTCGGCCGTATCCGTGACGCGGCCCTCGGACGAAGGCACTCCGTGCTTAACGAAGAGCTCCTTCGCCTGATATTCGAAGAGATCCATGTACTCACCGTCTCGTCTGCGTTGTGATGACAACGTCTTTGTTGGCGGCCCGACGTCGGAAGCGGGTCGGGTCGGACTCTAACCAGTCACATGGATGGCCCAACGGCCACGTACATCCTAAGTGGCGCAGGTCACGGGCAGATATGCGCGTCCGGAAAAGCGCTGGCCAACGCTACTGACGAGTAGGTTGCCCACGGCACGGCAGGTAGAGCCGCTCCGGCCGAGCACGCGCCCGCCTACTACATTCTGTCGTCGAATAGGCGCGTTCGAGTGCCCGACGAAACGTGGAGTATTCCGATCCGTTACGGTGATCAATCTCACATGTTTGGACAGAAGCCGCGCACCGCTTGCAGACCCTGCAATCGTTTCGTTACCGTTGTTGCGGTCGATGTCACAGCCAGGTCACGACTAGGAGGACGGCAAGCTTGATGCAGCATCCCGCTCCGCAGGCCAAGAGCCGTGCCCGTGATGACCGCATGACAATCGTCACCCCCCTTATCGCCGAATCGATCACGTGGCGACTCCGATGAACCATCGCGCGGCCGGTTCACAGACTTCATTACGCCCCTCCCCCTCGTGGTCCGCGAACCAGTCGTGGGAGTCGGACGACGAGCCCTGGCACGACACGTCGGATACCTGGGCCGACACCGGCGCGTGGGCCGACACCGGCGCGTGGTCGGTACCCGATTCCTGGGCCGCCGAGGACGCGTTGCCCGCCGAGGAGCCCGAACGTCCGCGCAAGTCCGCGCCCGTCGTCATCCCGGGCCGTCGTCCGGCGCGCCGCGGTGGTGCGCACCGGATGCCCGCCCCACCCGCCGCCCTGAAGGGACGTGCGGCAGTGGCCGCCGTCGCCGCGGGCGCCTTCGTCGCCGCGGGCCAGGCCGCGATGACCACAACCGGAGAACCGGCCGCCGCCGCGGCCGACTACCAGGCCGAGGGCCAGGTACACGAGATCGCCAACCAGTCGATGAGCGTCGACGATCCGTCCGCGAGCGCGATATCGCCGCAGGTACTCACCGTCGCATCGCCGACGAACCTGGACCAGTTCAACGACATCCTGCAGAAGGGCCAGAAGTACGCCCAGGACCTCGCCGCCAAGGAGGCGGCGAAGCTCAGGCCGCTCTTCACCCGGTTCGCGGAGGGCACCTTCACCTCGGGCTTCGGCGCCCGCTGGGGTGTGCAGCACCTCGGCGTCGACGTCGCGGCGCCGATCGGCACCCCGATCCGTGCCGTCGCCGACGGCACGGTGATCGAGGCGGGCCCCGCCGCGGGCTTCGGCATGTGGGTGCGGCTGCTGCACGACGACGGCACCGTCACCATCTACGGGCATGTCGACACCACAACGGTGTCGCAGGGGCAGCGCGTACTGGCGGGCGATCAGATCGCCACCGTCGGCAACCGCGGCTTCTCCACCGGCCCGCACTGTCATTTCGAGGTCTGGCTGCACGGCAGGGACAAGGTCGACCCGCTGCCGTGGCTGGCGACCAGAGGCATCAGCCTAGGACCTGAACGAGCTTGATACGCAAGGGATTTCCAGTAGATTACCGGCGGAGGACAACGTGGTCCGATGCCTCGAAGAACCACTAGCCACACGGGTGCCCGGACCGGAGGACGAACAGTTCCATGCACGTTGAGAAGTCCGAAGGCGCCCGGTTACGTCCATGAGCAGAGCACGCGCACGCCGTTCCGAAGGCAAAGCCATCCCGGTTCAAGATCTCATCAACAACCTTCAGCAGTCGTCCGGATACGACGGTGAATACGACCGCTTCGATGCGGACGATTTCGGTTGGTCGGCGAATGACTCCTGGTCACAAGCGGATTCATACGATGCCGAGTACGGCGACCGCGTCGAGCAGGACTATAGCGCCCCATTCGAGCCGAATTCGCCTGCCGCCCATCATGATTCGAACAATCAGGATTTCGGCTGGGAATCCGATCAATGGTGGGCGCCCCAGGGTGATTACCCGCCGCGCCCGGTCGAACCGGCCGCCGAACCCGCGGTCGCCACGCCGATCGTCCCGGCGCGCAAGACTCAGCAGCGCAAACCGCGCCGCGGTGGTGCGCACCGACTTCCCGCACCGCCCGCCGCGCTGAAGGGCCGCGCCGCGGTGGTCGCCGTCGCCGCGGGCGCGGTCGTCGCGGCCGGGCAGAACGCCTTCGCCAGCGTCGACAAACCGGCGGCCAATACCGTCGAATTCCAGGCCGTCGGCCAGGCGCAGGCACTGCCCGGCGCACCCGATCCGGCGGCCACGCCGGGGCAGAATCCGGAAGCGCCCCAGCTGCTTTCCAACCCGGGGCCCGCCAACGTCGCCCAGTTCAACGAGATGCTCGACCACGGCGCCGCCTTCGCCCAGGAGCTCGCGGCCCAGGCCGAGGCCCAGTGGCGTCCGCTATTCGTGAAGTTCACCTCCGGCACCTTCACCTCCGGCTACGGCGCCCGGTGGGGCGTCCTACATCCGGGTGTCGATGTCGCGGCCCCCATCGGCACCCCGATCGTCGCCGTCGAGGACGGCACCGTTATCGATGCGGGTCCGGCCGCAGGATTCGGCATGTGGGTGCGCGTGCTCGGTGACGACGGCACCGTTACGGTCTACGGTCACATCAATACGGCCACCGTATCGGTCGGCCAACATGTGACGGCGGGCGATCAGATCGCCACCGTCGGCAACCGCGGCGAATCCACCGGCCCCCATTGCCATTTCGAGGTCTGGCTCAACGGCACCAACCGCATCGACCCGCTCCCCTGGCTCGCCACCCGCGGCATCAGCCTCGGCCCCGAACGCGACTGAACCCTTCCGGATGTGGTGATCAAGGGCACGCTTCCCGGGGTCGGAACGGGGGGATAGCTTTTGGGTATGGCAAGTACAACGTCGTACACCCAATTCATCGCGTTGCCGCCGGAAGTTGTTTGGGGAGTGCTCGGGGATCCGCGGCGGTGGCCCGAATGGAATCCCGGCGTCGACTCGGTGCGGTTGCGCGGCCCGGTGGAGCCAGGCACCAAGGGTGACTATCTGCCTAGGGGGCGGATTACCGGAACGATGCACGGGCGGACCGCGCCGCCGTTCGTGCTCACCGCGGTGCGACCCGAGCGCGAGCTGACCATCGAACAGCCGGAACCCGTTGGGCGCATGCGGCTTTCGTGGACGCTGACACCGCGCGACGGCGGCACCGAACTCACCCAGCGGCTCACCTTCAGCGGGCCGTCCGCGCCCGCCATGCGCGGCATCGTCGCCAGGCTGCTGGAACACGACGCCCGAGTCTGCTTCGCCCGACTGGCCCTGCTGGCCGGAATCGAACCCGCCGCGGACGGGTTGACCGTCGTAATCGCCAGCGGCACCGGAGCATTGGGCAAACACGTGGCAGCGGATCTGACCTGTCGCGGGCTGCGGGTGAGAATCCTCACTCGACGTCCCGATCCCGCCCTGCCGTTCGAACAGATCCGGTGGGATGGCAGGACGGTCGGCGATTGGGTTGGCGCCCTACGAAATTCAGGGCCGACCGCACTGCTCAATCTGGCGGGCAAACTGGTCGACTGCCGACCCACCGAACGCAATATCGCCGAATTGCGCAGCAGCCGAGTGGATTCCACCCGCGCGCTGGTCGAGGCCGCGGCGACGCTCGACCGGCCGATCGAGTACTGGGTGCAGGCCAGCACCACCGCGATATGGTCGGATGCGGGCGAAATCCGGTGCACCGAAACAACTCCGCTTCCGATCGGGCTGCCGCAGATGACCGGCGTCGCGGAACCGTGGGAGCGGGCGTTCGACGATGCGGAGGCCGTACATCGAACCGTGTTGCGCACCTCGATCGTGCTCGACGCCCAAGCGCCCGCGCTGAAACGCCTGAGCCAGTTGACGAAAGCGGGTCTCGGCGGCCGGATCGGCAGCGGTACGCAGTGGTTCAGCTGGATTCACGTCGAGGACTGGCTCGCCATCGTCCGCGCCGCGCTCGGCCTCGATCCCCGAGTGTCGCTACCGGACGGAATCGTCGTCGCCGCAACCGATTTCCCGGTCCGCAACCACGAACTGATGACCGTGCTGCGCAGGCGCCTGCACCGGCCACCCGCCCCGCCGACACCGGAATCGGTGCTGAAGATCGGCGCGGTCTTCCTGCGCACCGACCCGGCACTCGGGCTGACCGGGCGGCACGCAACCTCCGAAGTCCTGCGGAAAGCCGGTTTCGCCTTCCAGTACCCGACACTGGACGAAGCACTGAGCGACCTCCTACCGCGCTGAACGCAGCCCAGTCGTCCAGTGCGCGTCGCCGCAGCTCCCGCGCACCAAATAGCTTCCCGCGCAAGCTATTGCATGCGCGGGAAGCTAAAGGCCACGGGTCGCCGTAGCAGAGACGTTGGGACACTGCTCATTCCGCTGGCGCGGTATCGGTAAGTGTGGCCAGTTGGAACCGTTCGAGCCGGGCGGGGTCTGCGACGAGTTGATCGGCCTCAGGCGGCCGTGCGCATCTGCTCAACGGCGAGCCCGTAATGCTCTGTTGTCCAGGCAATTTCGGCGTTGTCGACGAGGGGGTGGTGCACCCCAACCTCAATATCCGCCCAATTTCGGCCGCTGCTACGGCGACCCCGGCTACGCGGGAACAGGCCCTATGGAGCGGCGGCGATGGCGAGGCCGATGAGGGCGACGACCTTGGTCAGTTCCAGGCCGATGTACCAGTAGTGCGCGTGCGAGCGCGGCAATTCCTCTCCGGCGAGGACGCGATCGGAACGGCGGGTGAGCGGCGGGCGGACGACCAGGATTTGGGCGGCCAGGATCGCGGCGGCGATGACGAGCCAAATCCACACGGCCGCAACGGATCCGGCCACCGCGGCGGCCGCGAGCAGCAGCGCGGCGAGCACCGCCTCGACCGTGTTCAGTGCACGGAAGACCAGGCGCCCGATTCCGAGCCCGAGTGCCAGCGTGACGCCCGGCGCGCGGAACTTCAGCGGCGCCTCTAGGAAGGAGATGGCCAGCACCATGCCCAGCCAGAGCATCGGCAGGAACCAGAGGAGGTGTAGCGCCAATGTCTTCACCTCGGCGACCATACCGACGCATCGCGTGCCTCGTCAGAGGGCCAATGACCCTTCAGCGACAACAATCTGCCCTATCGAATGCGCCCAGTGGCCCGCCCATCAGCGACAGCCGCTCGCCGCACTTCGGCCGAGATCCACTCTCCGGCCCGGAACCCTCCCGACCGATCCGGACAGCCCTACAACTTCACCAACGTTCGGCTGTACTGCGGAATCAACCGGATCTTCCCGGCCGTACCGAAATCGATGGTCACCGTGGCCAGCGGACCGAAACCCTCGGCGGCGATCACTCGGCCGAGACCGTATTTGTCGTCGCTGACCCGATCGCCGACGGCGAGCACCAGATTCGTGTTGTTGCGGGTGACGCCGCCGGGCGCCGGGCGGCGCGGACCGCGGTCGCGCAGGCCGGGGCGCTGCTCGGACCAGCCGTCGCCGCGGGTCCAATCGCGTTCCAGGTCGTCGCCCTCGGAGCGCTTGCGGATGCCGCGGCCCCCGGGTGAGCCGGCCGGTTCGAGGCGTCGCCAGTCCATCAGGTGACCCGGAATCTCCTGGAGGAAGCGGGATTCCGGATTCGAGACGGGCTGCCCCCAGCCGGAGCGAATCACCGCGCGGGTCAGGTAGAGCCGCTGACGGGCGCGGGTGATGCCGACGTAGGCGAGGCGGCGTTCCTCCGCCAGCTCGGTGGGGTCGCCGAGCGCCCGCATATGCGGGAACTGGCCGTCCTCCCAACCGGTGACGAAGACGACCGGGAATTCCAGGCCTTTCGCGGTGTGCAGGGTCATCATCGTGACGACGCCGGCATCGTCATCGGGCAGCTGGTCGGAATCGGCCACCAGCGAAACCCGCTCCAGGAAGGCGGCGAGTGAGCCGGGATCCGGTTCGCCGTCGGCGGCCTCTGGCAGTAGGCCCTCGGCCCGCGCGGCCTCAGCGTTGTTATGCGCTTCGGAGCTGAATTCCCGTGCGACGCTGACCAATTCGTTCAGGTTGTCGAGCCGGGCACCGTCCTGCGGATCGTCGGAGCTCTCCAGTTCGGCGCGGTAGCCGGTGCGCTCCAGCACCGCCTCCACCACATTGCCGAGATCCGGATAGGCCGAATCCTCCTGCGCCCCAGCGGCCCTGATCTCGTCGAGCAGGTCGAGGAAGCCCGCGATGGCCCGCTGCGCCCTGGTGTTCAGCAGTGCGACCTTGCCGTCGGCCGCATCGCGCAGGGCCGCCGCGAAGCCGATGCCGCGCTGTTCGGCATGCACCGCGACACACGCCTCGGCTCGGTCGCCGATGCCGCGGCGCGGGGTGTTCAGGATGCGCCGCAGGCTCACCTGATCCTCCGGGTTATCGAGGACCCGCAGGTAGGCGACGATATCGCGCACCTCTTTGCGCTCGTAGAACCGCACGCCGCCGACGACCTTGTACGGCAGGCCCATCCGGATGAAGATCTCTTCCAGCGCGCGGGAGTTGTTGTTGGTGCGGTAGAACACCGCGACATCGCCGTAGTTGGCGTCGCCCTGGTCTACCAGGCGGTCGATTTCCCGCGCCACGAACGAGGCCTCGTCGTGTTCGTTGTCGGCGACGTAGCCGACGATCAGCTCACCCTCGCCGGAATCGGTCCAGAGCTTCTTGTCCCTGCGGTTCTCGTTGCGCGCGATGACCGCGTTCGCGGCCGAGAGGATGTGCTGGGTGGAGCGGTAATTCTGTTCCAGCAGAATGGTTTCCGCATCCGGGAAGTCGCGCTCGAACTCCTCGATATTGCGGATGGTCGCGCCGCGGAAGGCGTAGATGGACTGGTCGGCGTCGCCGACGACGCACAGTTCGCTCGGCTCCACCTCACCGCCCTCGGTGTGATGGCCGACCAATTCCCGCACCAGGACGTACTGGGCATGGTTGGTGTCCTGGTACTCGTCCACCAGCACGTGCCGGAAGCGGCGCCGGTAGTACTCGGCCACCTGGGGATGGTTTTGCAGCAGCGCGACCGTCTCGCCGATGAGGTCGTCGAAATCGAGGGCGTTGGCCGCGCGTAGCCGCCGCTGGTATTCGGTGTAGACGCGGGCCACCAGCGCGGGCAGTTCGGTGTCGTCGGATTCCGCGTCGGCGCTCGCCTGTTCCGGACCGATCAGTTCGTTCTTCAGATTGGAAATCGCGGTCGACAGCAATCGCGCGGAATATTTCTTGACATCGATGTCGAAATCGCGGCTGATCATGGTGAGCAACCGGCGGGAATCATCGGCGTCGTAGATGGAGAAATTGGAATTCAGCCCCGGCAACAACGCGGCTTGCATGCGCAGGATGCGCACACAGCTGGAGTGGAAGGTGGACACCCACATGTTGTTGGCGCGCGGGCCGACCAGCCCGATGACCCGCTCGCGCATCTCGGCGGCGGCCTTGTTGGTGAACGTGATCGCCAGCACCTGGCCGGGCGTCACCCCGCGCGCGGCGAGCAGGTAGGCGATGCGCCGGGTGAGCACCGCCGTCTTACCCGAACCCGCGCCCGCCACGATGAGCAGGGGCGCACCGGTGTGCACCACGGCCGCACGCTGCTGCGGATTGAGACCGTCGAGCAACCGCGCGGCCTCTTCGGCGCGGCGCTGTTCCCGCTCGGCGCGACGCTGCGCGATCTCCGCGGCGTATGCGTCGTCGGCCTGGGGTTGCGTCTTGGGAGCCACCGTGATGTCCATCGCCCATCCACGCTACCGGCGGGCACCGACAGAGATGAAGTCCCATCCGGCGGATTGCGGCGCGGCGAACGGAACGTGAACTGCCCCTGGTGGACCCGGCCTGGCACAATGCCGTTCTCAGCAGATTTCTAAATAGAAGTGTTTTGCTTGGCTACCGGCCCGTGGCAGACTGGCGACATGACAAGCGCTCCACATCGGCCTCGGAGGCGGCTATCCGCCGGATATCGAGTTTGCCAACCTTGTTCGTGAGCGCTAAACCTTTCTGGGGGAACCCACGACCCGCCAGGTCTTGTTTCACGGTGAAAGAACCGGTCGGTAACGCGTTCGGCTCGCCTGCCGATCCCTGTTCCGACACGAGGAGATGAATTGATGAGCACCCCTGCCACGACGACCGGGTCCGACTCGGCTCTGCCGCAGACCGAGGCCGAGATCGACAAGCTCCGCAAGGAGATCGATCGGCTCGACGCCGAGATCCTGGCCGCCATCAAGCGCCGCACCGAGGTCTCCCGGATCATCGGCCGCACCCGCATGGCCTCCGGCGGCCCGCGCCTGGTGCACAGCCGTGAGATGAAGGTGCTGGAGCGCTTCAGCGAGCTGGGCCAGGAGGGCCACACCCTCGCCATGCTGCTGCTCCGCCTCGGCCGCGGGCGCCTCGGCCACTGAACCAACGCGGCGTTCGCAAGGACATCCGCTGCCCAAAGGCCGCCCCGGGTGTATGCACCCCGGGGCGGTCGTTTCATGTCTCGGTCAGGTGAGCGCGATGTACTTGGTCGAGAGGTACTCCTCGATGCCCTCGGTACCACCCTCGCGGCCGAAGCCGGAGGCCTTGACGCCGCCGAACGGCGCGGCCGGATCGGAGATGACGCCCCGGTTCACACCCACCATGCCGGATTCCATCCCCTCGGCCACGCGCAGGGCGCGATCCAGGTCGCGGGTGTAAACGTAAGAGACCAAACCGAATTCGGTGTCGTTCGCGGCGGCCAGACCCTCCTCCTCGGTCGCGAAGCCCACGATCGGCGCCACCGGCCCGAACACCTCCTCGCGCAGAATGCGCGCCTGCGGCGGCACCTCGCTGAGCACGGTGGCCGGGTAGAACCAGCCGGGACCGCCGGGCGCCTTGCCGCCGAGCCGCAGCCGCGCACCCGCGGCCACCGCATCGTCGACCAGGTCGGTGACGGTATCGAGCTGCTGCTCGTTGATCAGCGGGCCGAGGGTGGTGTTCGGATCGATGCCCGGCCCGAGCGTCACCTGGCTCGACATGGCATCGACCAGTTTGGTGGTGAACTCCTCCAGCACACCGTGCTGGACGTGGAAGCGGTTCGCGGCGGTGCACGCCTCACCGCCGTTGCGCAACTTGGCCAGCAGTGCGCCCTGCACCGCCGCGTCGACATCGGCGTCGTCGAACACCACGAACGGCGCGTTGCCGCCGAGTTCCATGGACATCCGCAGCAATCCGTCGGCGGCCTGCGCCACCAGCTTCTTGCCGACCTCGGTCGATCCGGTGAAGGTGAGTTTGCGCAGTCGCGGATCGTTGAGCAGCGGCTGGGTGACCGCGCCGGACCGGCTGGTGGTGATCACCGAGAGCACGCCGTCCGGCAGCCCGGCCTCGTGGCACAGCTTGGCGAGCAGCAGCATGGTGAGCGGGGTTTCGCTCGCGGGTTTGACGATCATGGTGCAGCCCGCCGCCAGCGCCGGACCGATTTTCCGAGTGCCCATGGCCAGCGGGAAGTTCCACGGCGTAATGGCAAGGCACGGGCCGACCGGCTGCTTGTGCACCATGATCCGCCCGGTACCGGACGGGGCATGCAGGTAGCGGCCGTGGATGCGGGCCGCCTCCTCGCTGAACCAGCGGAAGAATTCGGCGCCGTAGCGCACCTCGTTGCGGCTCTCCGGCAGCGCCTTACCCATTTCCAGGGTCATCAGCAGCGCGAATTCCTCTGCGCGCGCGGTGATCTGCTCGAATACCGTGCGCAGAATCTCGGCCCGCTGCCTGGCCGGGGTCGCCGCCCACTCGGCCTGCACGGCGACCGCTGCGTCGAGGGCGCGAACGGCGTCCTCCGGGGTCGCGTCGGCAACTTCGGCCAGCACCTCCCCATTGGCCGGATTGCGCACCGCGAAGGTGCCTCCCCCGCTCGCGGCGACCGGACCGCCGATCCACAGCTGCGTCGGGACGGATTCGAGGACATCACGTTCGGAGACCATGTGGTTCAGCGTAGGCGAGTGCCTCGCACAGGAGCTCGGCCCGGCGCGGGCTGAGGACGGCTTCGCCGACAGCGCCCATTTGGCCGCGGCCGGGGATGCTACCCCGGTTCGCATACCAGCGGCACATCGGAAATCTCACCGCGCACATCCGCCGACGTCGGCGGCGCACCGAACCCGGTTCTCGTGCGCGCGCCCTGGGTGGTGAGTAATCTCGGCGGACGTGAGCAGCGACATCACCGCGACGGCGGCCTGGCGGAAACTGCACGACCATCACGCCGCCATCGCCGGTCGGCACCTGCGCGAATTCTTCGCCGAAGATCCGGAGCGCGGCCGGGAATTGACCGTCCAGGTCGGCGATCTGCATATCGACTATTCCAAACACCGCGTCACCAGGGAGACGCTCGGCCTGCTCGTCGCCCTGGCGGAAGAGGCGGGCGTCGAGCGGCGCCGGGACGCGATGTATCGGGGCGAGCACATCAACACCTCCGAGGATCGCGCGGTCGAGCACATCGCGCTGCGCCTGCCCGAGGGTGAATCGCTCGCGGTGGACGGGGCCGATGCGGGCGCGCAGGTGCACGAGGTGCTGCGCCGGATGGGCGAATTCACCGATGCGCTGCGCTCCGGCGCCTGGCGCGGTGCCACCGGGCAGCGCATCGCGACGGTGGTGAATATCGGGATCGGCGGTTCGGATCTGGGTCCGGTGATGGTGCATCAGGCGTTGCGGCACTACGCCGACGCCGGCATCGACGCACGGTTCGTCTCGAATGTCGACCCGGCCGATCTGGTGGCGAAGCTGTCCGGTCTGGATCCGGCGACAACGCTGTTCATCGTTGCCTCCAAAACCTTTTCGACGCTGGAGACGCTGACCAATGCCACCGCGGCCCGGCGCTGGCTGGTGGCCGCGCTCGGCGAGGACGCGGTGGCCAAGCATTTCGTCGCCGTATCGACGAATGCCGAGCGGGTGGCCGCGTTCGGCATCGACACCGCCAATATGTTCGGTTTCTGGGATTGGGTCGGCGGACGCTATTCGGTGGATTCCGCGATCGGCCTTTCGGTGATGGCGACCATCGGCAAGGAGCGCTTCGGCGAATTCCTGGCCGGAATGCACACCGTGGACCGGCATTTCGCGACCGCGCCGCTGGACGCGAACGCGCCGGTGCTGCTCGGACTGCTCGGCGTCTGGTATTCGAACTTCTTCGGCGCGGAATCCCGTGTGGTGCTGCCGTATTCGAACGATCTGGCCCGCTTCCCGGCCTATCTGCAGCAGCTGACGATGGAGTCGAACGGCAAATCGGTGCGCGCCGACGGCAGCCCCGTGACCACCTCCACCGGCGAAATCTTCTGGGGCGAACCCGGAACCAACGGCCAGCACGCGTTCTACCAACTGCTGCACCAGGGTACGCGGCTGATCCCGGCCGACTTCATCGGATTCGCCCGTCCCACAGACGATCTGCCGACCCGCGACGGCACCGGCAGCATGCACGACATCCTGATGAGCAACCTGTTCGCGCAGACCAAGGTGCTCGCGTTCGGTAAGACGGCCGAGGAGATCGCGGCGGAGGGCACCGATCCGAAGGTGGTGCCGCACAAGGTGATGCCGGGCAATCGGCCGAGCACCACCGTACTGGCGCCGGTGCTCACACCGTCGGTGGTCGGGCAGTTGATCGCGCTCTACGAGCACCAGGTGTTCGTCGAGGGGACCATCTGGGGCATCGATAGCTTCGACCAGTGGGGCGTCGAGCTGGGCAAGCAGCAGGCGCTCGCGCTGGCTCCGCTGCTGACCTCGGCGGAAGAGCCTGCGCCCCAAGATGATTCGTCCACCGACGCGCTCATCCGCTGGTACCGCGGCAACCGTCAGAACTGATCGGCCGCGATGGTGTAGTAGCGGCCGTCGCGCTCGCGCAGCACCAGGTCGGCGCGCACGCTGGTGGCCGCGACCAGGTCGGCGTTGCGCAGATCGCTCTCGTCGACCTTGGCCGCCGCGTCATCGGGGGTGCGGCCGCCGCGAATGTGCCGGTCCAGCAGGCGTTTCGCGAGCTGGTCGCGCGGAACGTCCAGGTACCAGCACTCGTCGAGCCGTTCGCGGACGGCCGACCATTCGGCATGGGACGGGTCGCCGGTGAGGGTCGCGTCGACCAGCAGGTAATTGCCCTCGGTGATGACGATGGTCTGCTTCTCGAACACCACACCGCCCGGCACCGTTTCCTCGATGGACCGGTCGAAGGTCGGCCACGGCACCGGCTCGCCGAGCGCGGTGTCGCGCAGCTTGCGCAGGCTCGCGACGTAGCCCACCGGGTCGAAGGTGTCCGGTTCCCCTTTGCGCGCAAGGCTTCCCGACGCGCGCAGCACCGAATTCGGCAGGTGGAAACCGTCCATCGGGGCGATCTCCGCGATGGGGCCGCCCGCATCGGCATTGAGCTCGTCGCGCAGCGCCAGCGACAGGGTGGACTTGCCCGCCCCCGGCGGTCCGGCGATGCCGAGCAGATAGCGTCCGGCGCGCGCGCCTGCCCGCGCTCGCACGCGCTTGGCAAGAACGCTCAACGGTACTTCGATGTGTGCCTCGGCCACTGGTGCGACTCTACCTGTGCGGGATCGGAATTCGTTCGATGCGCGGTCCGTTCACCGATTACATCGCGCTGCGGCCGCGGTGCGAAACAGGGTGTACCGATTGTCCGGAAATGTCCGACAATCGTCGACTGGGGAATCAGCGGCCGGACAGGCTCTCGAAGAATTCGCGAATGAAGCAGAGCGGGCAGATGGGGTCGAACGGTGGCGTCGGTTGGCCGCCGACGACCGGTGCCGACGGCTGGCCGTCCGGTGTCGCCGTGGCCAGTGCGGGCGGTAGGGCGAGCGTCAGGAAGATCGCGGCGGCCATCACTTTCGGTACAACGCGGTTCATGGCGCCTCCCTGACAATGACGTGCGCTCTGCACGGTACCAAAACCAGGTGGCCCGCACACGCCCCGGCGAACCGGGGACCTATTCCGGCGGTACCGATCAGATTCTCGATAAGCCGTTGTGCCGCAAGTGTATTCACAGAATTTCCGATGCGATGCCAGCATGCGACGCTCCGGCCGAGACGCGCCGTATCCCGCCGGGCGGGTCGGCGTACTGATCGCGATTCGGTCAGCGCAGGCGCTGGCGGACCAGTGCGGACAGGTGCGCCGCCGCGTCGCGCAATGCCTCGGTGAGGTCGCGGCGAACCCGGTCGTCGCGCAGTGTGGTGCGGTAGACGACCGCGGTGCGCCGGACGGCGTCGGGGTGGTCGATGCGGACCAGCGCGACCGTCGATGGCAGCACCGGGACGGCGATGCCGGGTACGACGGTGCTGCCCATACCCGCGGCGACCAGGCCGAGTTTGGCGAACCAGTCGCGGGCGACGAAGGCGATATCGGGCGGCTGGGCCGGGTCGTACCAGGCGCCGAGCAGGGTGCTGCCCGGGTCGGCGCTGCCCGCGATCCAACGTTGGTCGCGCAGCCGGTCCGGGGTTACGCCGAGTTGATCGGCGAGCGGATGGTCCGGCGCGACCGCGACGAGTAGCGGATCGTCGAGTAGATGTTCGACGACGACGCCGTCCGGTATTTCGGCGGGTGTCGGCACCACCGCCAGGTCGAGTCGGCCCGCAGCGACAGCGGTCAGCAGGCGCGGGCTCAGCCCCTCCCGCAGCGGCACCCGCGCCGCCGGATGGCGCGCGACCAGCGTGGCGATGGCCCTCGGCAGCAGAGCGGACATGGCGGTCGAGAAGCCGCCGACCCGGATCCGAACGGGCGCAAGGGATTCCAAGTCGCTGAGATCTTGGCGGGCGGTGTCGAGTTCGCCGAGTACGGCGTCGGCGTGCCGGACCAGGATTCGTCCCGCCTCGGTCGGCCGGACACCGCGCGCCTGCCGTTCGAACAGCGGCTTGCCCGCGGCCCGCTCCATCAGCGCGATCTGCCGCGAGACCGCCGACTGGGTGTAGCCGAGATGCTCGGCGGCGGTGGAGAAGGATCCGGTGGCCGCCGCCTCGCGGACCACCCGCAATCCGGCGATTGTGAACTCACCCATGCGAAATACAGATACCAGATATGCAAGATCTGCGCTTGTCGCATACCTAATGCCTACATAGCGTCGAGCACATGAACACCGAAGCGAATAAGCGACTGTTAACCGATATCTTCGAGCGAACGGCCGCGGGCGATATGCGCGCGATCAGCGAGGCGATGGCCGACGAATTCCGTTGGATATTCCCGGGAAACTGGTCCTGGTCGGGCACCTGGGGACCGAAGTCGGTGGCGCTCAACGGGTTACTGCGTCCGCTGATGGCCCAGTTCCGCGACTACCGGATGACCGCCGATTTCATCGCCGCCGAGGGTGATCGGGTGATCGTGCAGGCCCGCGGCCACGGCGTGACGCGGCGCGGCGACGCGTACGAGCAGACCTACTGCCTGATCTTCCGGCTGGCCGACGGGCGGTTGATCGAGGTGATCGAGCACTGCGATACCGCACTGGTCGAACGGGTACTCGAACGGCCCGTCGGCTGAAATCGGCTGCCGCGGTTCAGGATACGAACGCCCGCTCGATGATCGCGCCGGTGTCGACGCCGGTGGGCAGGGTGCCGAAGGCGATGCCCCAGTCGTCGCCGAGGCGGGTGGCGCAGAAGGCGTCGGCGACCGCGGGGTGACCGTGCCGGATCAGCTGCGCGCCCTGTAATACCAGCGCCATCAACTCGATCACCCGCCGCGCCCGGTACTCGATATCGTTCAGATCCGAAAGTTCCTTGCCGACACGGGCGATCGCGTCGTCGAGCCGAGGGTTCTCCCCCTTGGCCAGCGTGACCTCGTTGAAGTACGCCTCCACCGTCTCCGGCTGCCTGCCCATGGCGCGCAGCGCGTCCAGCGCCGCGACATTGCCGGAGCCCTCCCAGATGGACATGAGCGGGGCCTCCCGGTACAGCCGCGGCATACCCGACTCCTCGGCATATCCGTTGCCGCCCAAGCATTCCAGCGCCTCGGCCGCATGCGACGGCGCGCGCTTGCACACCCAGTACTTGGTGACGGCGAGCGCGATCCGGCGCAGCGCGGCCTCGGCGGGATCGGTGGCGGCGCGGTCGGTGGCGCCGGCCAGCCGCATCATCACCGTCGTCGCGGCATCGGATTCGATCACTAGATCCGCCAGCACATTTCGCATGGCGGGTTGATCAATCAGCTTGGCGCCGAAGGCCTCCCGATGCCGGGCATGGTGCACCGCGAATACCGCGCCGACGCGCATACCGGTCGACGAGCCGATCACACAGTCCAGCCGGGTCATATTGACCATCTCGATAATGGTTTTCACGCCCGCGCCCTCGGCGCCGACGAGCCAGCCGGTCGCGTTCTCGTACTCGATTTCGGAGGACGCGTTCGACTTGTTGCCCAGCTTGTCCTTGAGCCGCTGGATCCTGATCGGATTACGGGTGCCGTCGGGCAGTACGCGCGGCAACAGGAAACAGGACAGTCCGCCGGGAGCCTGCGCCAGCGTGAGGAACATATCGGACATCGGCGCCGAGGTGAACCACTTGTGGCCGACGATGCGGTAGGAACCGTCGGATTGCGGTGTCGCCGTTGTGGTGTTGGCGCGCACATCGGAGCCGCCCTGCTTCTCCGTCATCGACATGCCGGCGATCAGGCCCGCCTTCGTCGACGGCTCACGCAGACCGAAATCGTAGGTGCGGGAACCCAATAGGGGTTCGTACCGGGCCGATAGCTCGCGATTGTGGCGCAGCGCGGGAACCACCGCGTACGTCATCGAGATCGGGCACATATGCCCGGCGTCGGCGACACCCCAGGTGTAGAACTTGGCGGCGCGCGCGACGTGTGCGCCCGGCCGCTCATCCAACCACGGCGAACCGTGCAGGCCATGTGCGACAGCGACATTCATCAGGTTGTGCCAGTAGGGATGGAATTCCACCTCGTCGACCCGGTGGCCCCAGCGGTCGTGTGTGTGCAGCACCGGCGGGTATTCGTTCGCCAGCCTGCCCCACTCCTGCGCCTCGGATCCGCCTGCCAGCGCGCCGAGTTCGCGTACCTCGGACTCGGCCCAGCCCGCGCCCTCGCGGTGCAGACCCTCCAGCAGCGCCGGATTTCGTGATACGTCGAACGGCACGATATCGGGCACCTGGTTGAAGACTTCATGCGTCGGCATCGGATACTCCTGATTCTCGCCGAGATACCTCGCGTACGCCCAATGCGCGCAGCGCGAAGGTAACTAGTTGCGGCACAACGGATTCGCTGTGCGGCGCGGCGGCAAGCGGACCGACGAGCACCTCGCCGATCGCGCCGACCAGTGCGGCGGCGCTGGTCCGCGCGTCCTGCGCGGGTAGCTCGCCGCGCGAAATCCCTTCCCGGATGGCGGATTCGAATGCCTCGGCGAAGGCGCGGCGGAAGTGCAGCCGCTCCACGTCGACCTCGGTGTCCACCGGTTCGGCCAGCAGTACATAGGCCAGCTTGGGATTCTTGAGCGCGCGGCCCGCGAAGGTCTCCACCGCGGCGGTCACCCGAGTGACGGCGTCACCGGTGGCGGCCGCCGCCGTCACCGCGGCGACCTCGCCCGCGACCACCTTGCGGAATACCGCGGTGACCAGTTCGGCCTTGCCGCCGAAGTGCTTGTACACGGTGCCCGTCGCGATACCCGCCTCGGTCGCGACGGTGGCCATCGAAAGTCCCGCGTAACCGGCCCTCGACAGGATTTTGGTCGCGACCTGCACGATCAGCCCGGTTTGCGCGTCCAGCCTGGCCTGGACGGCGGGCGTTCTGCGGTACGCCATGAAAGAAGTGAATCACGAATTCACTCCTTCACACAAGGGTCGGTTGGCCGTATCGTCGGGCGGTACGGAGCGCAGCGCCGATGCTGAGCCCGACGAGGAGGAGGCGACGTGACGGACCCCGAACCACCCGCCGTGCGGGTGGAGCACGCCGGACCCGTGACAACGGTGATCCTGGATCGCCCCCATGCGCGCAACGCCGTCGACGGGCCGACCGCGCAGGCGCTGGCCGAGGCATTCCGCGCCTTCGACCGCGACCCGAATGCCGCCGTCGCGGTGCTGTGGGGTGCGGGCGGCACCTTCTGCGCGGGCGCCGACCTGAAGGCGCTCGGCACCGAAAAGTCCAATCACGCAAGCGAAAACGGCGACGGGCCGATGGGGCCGACCAGGATGCGGCTGTCCAAGCCGGTGATCGCGGCGGTATCCGGCTACGCGGTGGCGGGCGGCCTGGAGCTGGCACTGTGGTGCGACCTGCGAATCGCCGAGCAGGACAGCACATTCGGCGTCTTCTGCCGCCGCTGGGGCGTGCCGCTCATCGACGGCGGCACGGTGCGGCTGCCGCGCGTCATCGGAATGGGCCGGGCAATGGAACTGGTGCTCACCGGCCGCCCGGTCAGCGCGCCGGAGGCGTTGCAGATGGGCCTGGTGAACCGGGTGGTGCCGACGGGTGACGCGCGCCGCGTCGCCGAGGAACTAGGGGCCCAACTGGCCGCATTGCCACAGACCTGCCTGCGCACCGACCGGATGTCGATGCTCGAACAGGAGGGCCTGGACGAGGAGGCGGCGCTGCGCAATGAATTCCGGCACGGCGTAACGGCTTTGGCCAACGGTGCGCTGGACGGCGCCCAGCGGTTCGCCGCGGGCGCCGGTAGGCACGGGGTGTTCTGACCGGGGTGAGCACCTACGGGGACGCGGTAGACCGGTTGAGTGTCGTCGACGAGATCTTCCTGCGCACCCACCGCGGCTTGGGCACACCGATAGTGCTGCAAGGACTTTGGCGCACCGCCGACCGAATCGATCCGGAACTGCTGCGCAGGCTACACGCCGAGCTCAGCGTTGGACCGTTGGGGCGCAGGGTGATTCGTCCGCGGGTACCCGGCGCCCGCCGCGGTTGGCGGCCGAACATTCGCTCGCACGCGCTCGAGTTGTCCGATGAACCGATTCCTGTCGCGAGGCTGCTCGATTGGGCCGATGGACAGGGCAACGACCTCGATCCCGAATCCGGGCCCGGTTGGCGGCTCGCGGCGACCGCGCTGGACGACGGCGGAACCCTTGTCGCGCTGACCTGTTCGCATGTGCTCGCCGACGGTAGGGCGCTCGCGCTCGCGGTGGATATCGCGCTGCGCGCGATCGATACGCCGGATTCGGCGGATTCCCGACCGCCCGCATCCCCTGTTTCGGATTGGGCCGACGCGCGGCGGCAATGGTGGATTGTCCTGCGCGGTACGGCCCGTGCACTGCGCAACGGCATACCGCGGCAACCGGCCGCTGCGGCACCGGATGAGCGTGCGGGCACCGGCCTCGTGCCGACGGTGGGCGCGGTCCTGCAATGCCCGTCCGCCGATTGGGACCGAGTAGCCGCGACAGCTGGCGGAACTGCCAACAGCCTCTTCATCTACCTCGTCGCGAAAGCGCTGTGGGACAGCGGCTTTCCCAATGAGACAATCGAGGCGAGCCTTCCGGTCGACACCCGCGCGGAACCCCGCGTCCATAACGACCTCGCGATGACGTCCATCACTGTCGATCGCATCGACAACCCCGCGACTATCCGCGAAAAGGCCAGGGCCGCATACGAATCAAGAATGTCCAGCCCCGGCGGCATGCCGGAGGAGCTGTTGCAGTTGATCCCGGACCGCCTGGCGTACGCGCTGTCGCGAGGCGCGGGCGAGCGAGACATCCTGTGCTCCAATATCGGGACGCTGCCCGATTCCCTGCGCGCACTCGGCCCGCACCGGTGCGTCGGGGTCGCCGCGCGGGCCATCCACCCTGGCCTCGACGCGAATCATCTCCCACGAACCAGACTTTCGGGCTACCTGACCCGCATCGACGCGGATTACACGATGGCGCTGGTCGGCCTGGACCCGGCACACATCCGAACGACGACCGAACTGCGCGACCTGATCCGCAAGCCTGCGGCGGAGCTGGGCCTACCGCTCACCTTCTGGTGATACTGAGCGGAATTCAGCCGATCGACTCCGGCAACTCGACGAGGCAGAACGGGTGTCCCTCCGGGTCGAGCAGCACGGTCCACTGATTCGGGGAGACACGGTCGGGTGCGTGACCCGGCTGGAAATCCGGTACCGTCGCGCCCAATTCGACGGCGCGGGCGATGGCCTGCGCCGTGTCGGCCACCTTCAGATCGATGTGCGCGCCCTTCGAATGCGCCGGATCGTCCGGCCACGGCGCGGCGACATGCCCGTCGACCCGGGTGAAACCGAGTACGGCCGAACCGTTGCCGATGATCGAGTACGCGTCCTGTTCGTGGTAGAGGCGCCAATCGAGCAGCGCGCGGTAGAACTCCGCGAGCGCCTTCGGATTCGCCGAATCCACCGTGAAACAAAGCAATTCGATCGACGTGGTCATCCCGGCCCCCTCGGTTCGATGCGTCAGGATCCCAATTCTGCCCGTGCGACGGACCCGATGCCATGCCGGTCCACTCAGCGGACCGACGGCTCGTACGCGGCCCCGACGCACCAACCGCTTCCCCGCCAGGGGATGACCCACGTCCGGAATTCACCGGCGCACAGGCAACCTTCCCGGTTCCGGCCGCTCCGAAACATCCTGCGGCACCGGAATTCCTGGTTCGAGATCGGCGGAAGTGATCGGCGCGTCCCAAATCTGACGCAGTGGCAGCACGCCCGCCCATATCCCGCCGGTCGCGATATCCGCCGCGTCGTCACCGGGGTCGCCGGACCGCACCTTGACCGACGCCTCGGTGAGATCGAGGGCCAGCACGATCGTGGCGGCCAGTTCCTTCTTGTCCGGCCTGCGCACCCGGTCCCACGCGCCCGGCGCGCTGTGTTCGATGATCACCCGCAGCGCGTCCAGCCGTCGCGCCGGATCGGTCACCTCTACCGGTCGGCCGTGTACGACGGCGGAGCGGTAGTTCATCGAGAAATTCATCGCCGAGCGCGCGTAGACCACCCCGTCCACCAGCGTCACCGCGACCGAGACCGGCCCGCGCAACGCGGCCCGCAGATTGCCCGCTCCGGTGGAACCGTGCAGGTAGAGGGTGTCGCCGTCGCGGCCGTACACGGTGGGCAGCACCACGGGAGCACCGTCGAACAGCACGCCGAGATGGCAGACCAGCCCGGCGTCGAGCACCGCGTCCAGTTCGGCGCGATCCGAACGCGCCCGTTCCTTCAACCTCTTCGGCGTGCTGCGCGGCGTCGGCGAGAGCGGAGTTCTCGGGGCACTCATGCGTTAAGCCTCCCGGACAGAATGGCATCCTTGAATAGCCAATTCGCCTTTGAATCCAAAGACCACTTCGGGGGGACCGATGCCGAACAACTTCCACGAACTGCCGCTGAAACTGGATCGCAAAGGCCTTGCGCCATTATCGGTCCAGGTCGCCGATGGTCTGCGGGCCGCGGCGGCGAGCGGCGTGCTGCAGCGCGGCGATCGGCTGCCCTCCTCCCGCGCGCTGGCCGACCAGCTCGCGGTGAGCCGCACCGTTGTCGCCGCCGCCTATGACCAGCTGCACGCCGAGGGGTGGATCAGCGGTAAGCAGGGCTCGGGCACCTATCTGCTCGCGGCGCCGGAGATCACCGAGCCGCGCACGATTATGCCGGTCCCCGAGGATGATTCCGCCGACCTGCTCGACCTCGGACCCGGTGCGCCGTGCACCGACACGATCGATCCGGCCGCGTGGCGCCGGGCCTGGCGGGCCGCGGCGGATCAGGCGCCGCGAATCAGGAAAGACCGTGCGGGCGAACCGGATTACCGCGCGGCGGTGGCCGAACACCTGCTGCGCCACCGGGGTTTGACCGCGGGCGGCGGCACCGTCGTCCTGGCTACCGGCGGAACCAGTTCCGCGGTCAGCGAATTCGCGGCGGCGGTGCTGCGGCCCGGCGACCGGATCGCGATGGAGAATCCGGGCTATCAGCGCGCGGTCGGCGCGTTCCGGGCGGCCGGGGTTCAGGTGCTTCCGGTGCCGGTGGACGCCGAGGGATTGCGGGTCGACCGGCTGCCGCAGGACATCAGGGCGGTGTATTGCACTCCGGCGCACCAATTTCCGCTCGGCGGCCGGATGCCTGCCGCGCGCCGGGTGCAACTCGTCGAATTCGCGCGCAGGCACGGCATATTGATCCTGGAGGACGATTACGACGGCGAATTGCGTTATGACACCGCGCCTTTGCCGCTACTGGCCGCGCTGGCCCCGGATGTCGTCGTGCATCTCGGCACGACGAGCAAGATTCTCACCCCGACGCTCGGCGCCGGTTGGCTCGTCGCGCCGCCGGGCATCGCCGATGCGGTGCTCGCGCACCGCGACCGCACCGGAACCGGCCCGGCGCCCGCGGGGCAGCTGGTGCTGGCCGAACTGGCCGGCAACGGCGATCTGGCCCGGCACCTGCGCAGGTTGCGCCGCGAGATGCCGCCCCGGCGCGCGCTGGTGGTCGACGAACTGCACCGGCGCGGGCTCACGGTGCTCGGTGACGACGCCGGATCGCATGTGGTGATACCGCTGGAGTCGGCCGAGGAGGAGCTGCGGATCACCGCCGCCGCCCGCCGCCGCGGCGTCTACCTGGACGGGCTCGGCCGCCACCACATCGGCCCCGCGCACACCTTCGGCATCAGCCTCGGCTATGCCGCGCTGCCGGAGTCGGCGCTCGGGACGGCGGTGCGCATCGCCGGTTACTGTTTGACGCGGCCGTAGCATTGACCGCATGACCGAACAGGACATCCTGGCCCGCATCAAACAACTGGTGGACCGCGAGCACGCGCTGCGCGCCCAGGCCACCAGCGGCGACCTCGATCCGAAGACCGAGCGCCAGCAGCTGGCCGAACTGGAAGTGATGCTCGATCAGTGCTGGGATCTGCTGCGCCAGCGGCGCGCCCGGATCGACCGCGGCGAATCGCCCGACACCGCGGAGGCCAATTCCGCGACCCAGGTCGAGGGTTACCTGCAGTAATCCGATGACCACCGAATATGACGTCATCGTGCTCGGTGGCGGACCGGCCGGGGAGAATGCCGCGGCCTATGCCATCGCGGGCAGCACGCGCACCGCGGCCATCGTGGAGCGCGAGCTCGTCGGCGGGGAATGTTCGTACTGGGCCTGCATTCCGAGCAAGGCGCTGTTGCGGCCCGGCCATGTGCTGGCGGAAGCGCGTGCGATGGACGGGTTGGACGCGACCGGACTCGATATCGCCGCCGTGCTGCGGCGGCGCGACGAGTTCGTGCACAACCACGACGACGCCTCGCAGGTCGAGTGGGCCACCGGCAACCGGATCGATATCGTGCGCGGCAGCGGACGGCTGGCCGGTCCGCGGCTGGTCGAGGTCGGCGGCCGGACGCTGCGGGCCAGGCATGCGGTGTTACTGGCCACCGGCACCACCGCCAACGTTCCCGATATTCCGGGGCTGCGCGCCGCACTACCGTGGATCTCCCGGGACGCGACCAATCTGCACGAGGTTCCCGGCCGGATCGTCATCGTCGGCGGCGGTGTCGTCGCCTGCGAAGCCGCGACCTGGCTGGCCGCGCTCGGGGCGGAGGTCACCCTGCTGGTGCGTGGAAAGTCGCTGCTCGGCGCGGTGGAACCGTTCGCGGGCGAGCGGGTCGCCGCCGGATTGGCCGAGGCCGGTGTGCGGGTGCGGTTCGGCGCGGCGCCCGTCTCGGTGGACCGGCCCGCCGCGAAGGACACCGGCGAGGGCTGGATACATGGCGGCCCGGTGAGCGTCCGCGTGCGCGACGCGCAGGGCGAGGCCGAGCTGATCGCCGACGAGATCCTGGTGGCCGCCGGGCGGACCCCGGCCACCGCGGGTCTCGGGCTGGAGACCGTCGGACTGCCGGAAGGGTATGTATCCGTTGACGATCACCTCACCGTCACCGGCGTTGACGGCGAATGGCTTTATGCCGTAGGCGATTTGAATCACCGCGCGCTGCTCACGCATATGGGCAAGTACCAGGCGCGGGTGTGCGGTGACGTCATCGGCGCGCGGGCCGAGGGAAGGCCGCTGAACGGTCCGCGGTATTCCGCGAGCGCGGACAACGGGCAGGTACCGCAGGTGGTATTCACCGAGCCGGAGGTCGCCGCGGTCGGGTTGACCGAGGCGGCGGCCCGGGACGCCGGACATGCGGTTGAGGTGGTCGATCTCGATATCGCGGTGGCCGGAACCGCGTTGGCGCGCAACGACTTCGCCGGACATGCCAAACTCGTCATCGATGCGGCGACCGATACGCTGCTCGGCGCGACCTTCGTCGGACCCGATATGGGTGAGCAGCTGCATGCGGCGACCGTCGCGGTGGTCGGCCGGGTGCCGCTGGAGACGCTTTGGCACGCAGTGCCCGCCTTCCCGGCGGCGAGCGAATTCTGGTTACGTCTGTTGGAGGCGCGGCGGGCTGGTTACCATCGGTGAATGATGGTGGCTCAGACAGAAATCCCGACCGCGGCCGGAGTAGTGCGTGGCAGTCGCGGCGCCAGGGTGCTGCGCTGGCGCGCCATCCCCTATGCCGCGCCGCCGGTGGGAGAGCTGCGTTTTCGCGCACCGCAGCCGGTCGAGCCGTGGTCCGGGGTGCGTGCGGCGACCGAATTCGGCTTCGCCGCGATGCAGCACCGGACCGGGGCGCGCACCGGGCTGCGCACCTTCCAGCCGACGGGCGAGGATGCCCTGACACTCAATGTCACGGTGCCGGTGGCCGCGTCCGAGACACCGCGCCCCGTCCTGGTCTTCATCCACGGCGGCGGCTATCTGTTCGGCACCTCGGCAACCTATCCCAGCGGGCGGCTGGCCACCCGCGGCGATGTCGTCGTGGTGACGCTGAACTATCGGCTCGGCGCGTTCGGATATGCCGACTTCAGCGAGTACTCCACGGGCACAAGGATTTTCGACACCAATCTCGGGTTGCGCGATCAGGTAGCCGCGCTGGCGTGGGTGCGCGACAATATCGCGGCCTTCGGCGGGGACCCCGATAACGTAACCGTCTTCGGCGAATCGGCGGGCGCGCACGCGGTGCTCAGCCTGTTCGCGACGCCAGCGGCCAGCGGACTGTTCCGGCGCGGCATCGCACAGAGCCCTCCCGCCGACTGGGCGGTAAGCACAACGGACGCAAGGGCTTTCGCGCGCTGCTGCCTCGACGAACTCGGCATCCGCCCCGACGAGGCGGCCGAAGCGCTGCTCGCGGCGGTCCCGAACGATATCCGCCGCGCGGCCGACAGGCTCGCCGCCCGGGTGCGCCGGGAACGGCCGGGCGTCTACCTCATCGCGCCGGAGGTCGACGGCGATTTCCTGCCGAAGGCGCCGATCGACGCGCTGGTCGACGGAACGGCGCATCGGCTGCCGCTGATCATCGGCACCAATCGGGACGAGGGCACGCTGTTCGCCCGCAATCCCGGCGAACTGCCGACCCGGCCGGCAGAGCTGCGCGCCGCCATCGGCGCCGAAAGCGAATCCCGGGTCGCCGCAGCATATTCCGGCTATCCCGGGCGACGGGCCGCGGTACGGGCCGGCGGCGATTTCACCTTCTGGCGGCCCTCGGTGACGATCATGGCAGGCCACAGCCGCTTCGCGCCCACCTACGCGTACCGGTACGACTTCGCACCGCGCGCGCTGCGGCTCACCGGATTCGGCGCCACCCACGCGAGCGAGCTCATACCCGTATTCGGGCTCACCGATACCGCCATCGGCCGCGCGGTCACCGCGGCGGGCGGCGGGCGCGGCCTGCGCGAGGTGACCCGTCAGATCCAGGACAACTGGCTGGAATTCGCGCGCACCGGGACGCCGCTGCCCGCTTGGCCCGGCTACACCGAGGACCGGCGGACCACGCTGATCATCGACGCGCCGACCCGGCTGGTCGACGATCCGGATCGCGCCAAACGCCTTGCCTGGGAAGGGGTTTGCGCGCCGACGCTGGCCGCGACACGGTCGTGAACTACTTCAGCAGCCGCGACATCCTGCGGTCGGCGAGGATCTTGCCGCCGGTCTGGCAGGTCGGACAGTACTGGAACGAGCGTTCGGCGTAGGAGACCTCGCGAACGGTGTCGCCGCATACCGGGCACGCCTCGCCGGTGCGCGCGTGTACCCGCATGCCGGAACGCTTTTCGCCCTTCAGCCGGGCCGCGTCCTGGCCGACCGATCGGGTGACCGCGTCGGTCAGCACCGCGCGCATGGCCGCGTAGAGTTCCGAAACCTTCTCCGCGGAAAGGGTTTTGGTATTAGCGAAGGGTGAAAGCTTTGCGGTGTGCAGTATTTCGTCGGAATACGCGTTGCCGATACCGGCGATCAGCGACTGATCCACGATGGCGGTCTTGAGTCGCTGCGCGGCGCCGCGCAGGATCGCGGCGAATTCGTCCTCGCTCACCGCGAGCGCGTCCGGGCCGAGTTTGGCGATGCCGGGCACCGTCTTCGGGTCCTCGACGATATAGACGGCCAGCCGCTTCTTGGTGCCCGCCTCGGTCAAATCGAATGCGGGCGTCGCGCCCTCCGGCGTGAAGAAGTGCACCCGCAGCGCGAGCGGACCCTTACCCGGCTTCGGCGGTGTCGCACTCGGCTCATCGATCCACCGCAACCAGCCACCCCGCGACAGATGGGTGATCAACCACAGCCCACCGCAATCCATTCCGAGAAACTTCCCCCACCGCCCCGCCCCGGTGACATCCCGCCCGGACAACGCCGTCACCGGCGGCTCGAACGTCTTCACCGCACTCAACGCGGCCACATCGACGCGCCCCACCACCGCGCCGACCGCATGCTCCCGCAGGAACTGCGCCAACGCCTCCACTTCCGGCAGTTCAGGCACGCGCCCAGGCTACCCGGACCCACCGACAAATGCGGTCCGGCACCTATTCGACAGTGCGCCGCGCGGTGAGATCGTCGAGATCGATGGTCAAAGGAAAGGGCTGCTCCACCTTGACTATGCCGGTGGCGCGCGGCGTTATTCGGTACCCGCCCGCACCATCCAATGTGTAGACGGTCAACCCCGGCGCTTCGGTATCCAAAATATCGATCACCCAGTAGTGGGCGATTCCATTGGCCGCATACTCACTCGCTTTCGTAGTGCAGTCGCGCACAGCGGAATCGCCGGACGATGCGACCTCGACTATCAACGCGATCTGCTCACTGAGCACGCGGACCTGCTCGTCGACTTCGATGGGGGCGACGACGAGGTCGGGCGCTCGCCGCGGTGACCCGCCTATCGGCAACTCGGCTTCGAGTTCGGGAAACGATTCCAGCCCGGGCGGCAGCTGATTGTCGAGCTGGGCGGCCAGGCGTTTGATGGCGCGGCTGTGCGGCGGAGCTGGGCGGGCGTTCACGAGCAAGAGTCCGTTCTCGATCTCGTAACGATGGCTGTTGTCGACAGGCAGAGCGTCGAATTCTTCCACGCTGATCGGTTGCCCGTGCGAAATCGGCGCCATCCCGATCATCATCCTTCGCCTCCGTATGCTCACCCACGAACGTGCGTGTCAATCGCCCACCACATCATCCCACTTCGACGGCAAACAGGTCGGCGACCGCGATGTTCACCCCCGCCGGAGCAGGTAGATGTCCATGATCCAGCCCTTTTCGGCGCGCAATTGGGTGCGCAGGTCGACTATTTCGTCCTCCACCTTGCGCAGTGGGCCCTCGATCAGGGTTTCGTCGGGGAGGCCGAGGTAGGCGGCCCACCAGATGTGGATGTCGTCGCCGCAGATGTCGGTGAAGGCGCAGTCGCCGTCGAGCATGACGAGGGTGGAGCCGGGGCCGAGACCGTCTTCGCGGAGTTTGCGGCCGGTGGTGATGTGGAGGGGTTCGCCGACGCGGTGCAGCACGATGCGGTGCCGGGCGGCGAGGGCCTGCGCGCTGGTGATACCGGGTATCACCGCGTAGTCGAAGGTCTGGTTGCCGCGGGCGATGACGCGGTCGAGCATGCGCAGGGTGCTGTCGTACAGCGACGGATCGCCCCAGACCAGGATGCCGCCGACCCCGTCGACCGCGGCGAACGCCTCCTCCAACAGTTCGGAGCGGCGCTCGTGCCACTCGTCGACGACGGCGCGGTAGTCGTTGGGGGTCCGGTCGCGGGGCGGGTCCTGGATTTCGACGATCCGGTACGGCGAATCGAGGTGTTCGGCGAGGATCGCGGTGCGCACATCGACGAGTTCGCGTTTATCGGCCCCCTTGCCGATGACGAAGAACACGTCCACCTCGCGCATGGCCTTGATGGCCTGCACGGTCACCTGGTCGGGATCGCCGGCGCCGATGCCGATCACGTAGAGCTTGCGCATGCGCCAGAGCTTGCCACGCGCCCGGCAGTAAGGTGGTGAGGCGTGGCGACCACCGATACTCAGTACGAAGATCTGCTCCGACTGGTGCTGGAGTCCGGAACGCCCAAGGCGGACCGCACCGGTACCGGCACCCGCAGCATCTTCGGGCACCAGCTGCGCTACGACCTGTCGAAGGGCTTCCCGCTGATCACCACCAAGCGGGTGCACCTGAAGTCGATCGTGTACGAGTTGCTGTGGTTCCTGCGCGGCGATTCGAATGTGGCGTGGCTGCAGGAGCACGGGGTCTCCATCTGGGATGAATGGGCCGACGCGAACGGCGAACTCGGACCGGTGTACGGCGTGCAGTGGCGGTCCTGGCCGACGCCCGACGGCACCCATATCGATCAGATCGCGCAGGTGTTGCAGACGCTGCGAACCAATCCGGATTCCCGGCGGATCATCGTGTCGGCCTGGAATGTCGCCGAGCTGGACCGGATGGCGCTGGCGCCGTGCCACGCCTTCTTCCAGTTCTATGTCGCCGACGGCAGGCTGTCCTGCCAGCTGTATCAGCGCAGCGCCGACCTGTTTCTCGGGGTGCCGTTCAATATCGCCAGTTACGCGCTGCTCACCCACATGGTCGCGCAGCAGACCGAGCTGCTGCCCGGTGATTTCATCTGGACCGGCGGCGATGTGCACATCTACGACAATCATGTCGAGCAGGTCACCGAACAGTTGACCCGCGAGCCGTACCCCTTCCCGACGCTGCGCCTGCATCCCGCGCCGACGCTGTTCGACTACCGCTACGAGGATGTGGAAGTCGTTGGCTACCAGCATCATCCGGCTATCAAGGCGCCGGTGGCGGTGTGAGTACGCGAACCGTCGCGCTGATCTGGGCACAGACCGGGAATGGCGTCATCGGCTCCGGCAATACCATTCCGTGGCGAATTCCGGAGGATATGGCCGGATTCAAGGAGACCACCATGGGCCATCCGGTGGTGATGGGCCGTCGGACCTGGGATTCACTGCCGCCGCGGTTCCGCCCGCTGGCCGGGCGCCGCAATATCGTGGTCACCAGGCAGCCCGATTGGTCGGCCGAGGGTGCGGAGCGGGCCGGATCGATCACCGAGGCACTCGAGCTGGCGGGCGACGATACCGTCTGGATCGCCGGTGGCGGTGAAATCTACCGCGCGGCAATGCCTTTCGCCACCAAGCTGCGGGTTACCGAGGTGGACGCGGAAATCGCGGGCGATGCGTACGCGCCGGTCATCGGGCCGGAGTGGGTCGCCGATGCCCCGGAGCCGTGGCGCGAATCCACGGGCGGCCTGCGCTTCCGGGTACGCAACTACACGCGAGCCTGATGCACTCCGCTACCCGGCGGCAATACCAGCAAACTCTCCGCATCGGTATCTTCGGCTGCACAACGGTATTCGCCACGAGAACACGCCGGATCGAATACGGCCGTGGCAATCCCGACCCGCGGACCGGACCCGTCCGGCATACTCCTGGGTATCAGCCCGTTCGCCCAGCCGGATACCGGCTGAGATGCCCTGCGAAAGGCGGTCCATGGACAAGAAATCGCTGACCGCGGTAGCGCGCCAACAGCTGAAGCTGGCCGCCACCGCCACGAGCGGACGCAGTTCGCAAACGATATACGGCGGCCACGCGCACGCCCTGCGGCAGACCGTCGTCGGTCTCACCGCCGGGCAGAGCCTGGCCGAGCACGACAATGCGGGCGACGCCACGCTGCTGGTGCTGTCCGGCACCCTCACCTTGATCAGCGGATCCAATGAATGGAAGGGTTCGGCGGGCGACCTGCTCGTGGTGCCGAAGGCCCGGCACAGCGTCAAGGCGGTGGACGATGTCGCCTTCCTGCTCACGGTCGCCAAGCAGTAGCTGGTAATCCGCCGAATGAGGTCGGTTACCCGCCGAATCGACGTGCCGGGTGGCCGATCCACCTGTCAAGGGTTCTAGGCTGGATGGCATGGGTGAGCCGCAGCCGATTCTGGAACCGCTGTCCCCGGCCGCGCTGTTCCTCGTCGCGACCATCGACGCGGACGGCGTTGATACGGTCCGCGATCTGCTCGCCGAGCTGCCCGGTTTGCGCCGTTCCGTCGGCTTCCGGGTGCCGGGGTCCGGGTTGGCGTGCATCACCTCGATCGGGTCCGCCGCATGGGATCGGCTCTTCGCCGGGCCGAAACCGGCCGAACTGCACGAATTTCCGGGATTCGCCGGCGCCCGGCATCGAGCGCCCGCGACGCCGGGCGATCTGCTGTTCCACATCAAGGCCGAAACCCCGGATGCCTGTTTCGAATTGGCCATGGCGATCGGCGAGCGGCTGGACGGCGCGGTGACCTTCGTCGACGAGACAACGGGCTTCCGCTATTTCGAACAGCGCGATCTGCTCGGCTTCGTCGACGGCACCGAGAATCCGGAGGGTTCCGGGGCGGTCGCGGCCGCGTTGATCGGCGACGAGGATCCCGAATTCGCCGGTGGCAGTTACGTTATCGTGCAGAAATATCTGCACGCCATGCCGGACTGGCGCGCGCTGCCGGTATCGGAGCAGGAGCGGGTGATCGGGCGGACCAAGCTGGAGGATTTCGAGCTCGACGACGAAACCAAACCGGCGAATTCGCATGTCGCGGTGAACACCGTGTACGACGCGGACGGCGATCAGCTGCAGATCCTGCGCGCCAATATGCCGTTCGGCAGCGTGGCCGACGGCGAATTCGGCACGTACTTCATCGGTTACGCATCGACGCCGAGCAAGCTGGAGACGATGATCCAGCGGATGTTCGAGGGCACCGAGGACGCCGCATACGACCGGATACTCGACTTCTCCACCGCGATCACCGGCACCCTGTTCTTCACCCCGCCCGCCGCGTTCTTCGACGACCTGCCCGAAGCCGCGGTCGCGGATGTCCGGGAATCCCTGCCCGCCAACGGCGTTGACCCCGGTGGGGACGGTTCCCTCGGTATCGGCACGTTGAAAAGGAGTACGCAGTCATGAACAACCTCCACCGTGAGCTCGCGCCGATCACCGCCGAGGCCTGGTCGGCGATCGAGGAAGAGGCGAGCCGAACCTTCAAGCGGCACATCGCCGGTCGCCGCGTGGTCGATCTGTCCGGGCCGCACGGCACCGCGTATTCGGCCGTCGGCCTCGGTTACACGACGCCGATCGCGGCGCCCGACGAGGGGGTGCAGGCTCGCCAGCGCGCGGTGGCGCCGCTGGTCGAGCTGCGGGTGCCGTTCCGGCTGTCCCGCGACGAACTCGACAATGTGGAGCGCGGGGCCAAGGACACCGACCTGGACGCGGTCAAGGACGCGGCGAAGAAGATCGCCTTCGCCGAGGACCGCGCCATCTTCGAGGGTTACGAGGCCGCCAACATCACCGGTATCCGCGCCGCCTCCTCCAATCAGTCGATCAAGGTGCCGACCGATCCGAGGCTGGTGCCCGAGGCGGTGACGCAGGCGGTTTCGGCGCTGCGCCTGGCCGGTGTCGACGGGCCGTATTCGGTGGCGCTCAGCGCCGACCTCTACACGGCGGTCAGTGAGACCTCCGACCACGGTCATCCCATCCGCACCCATATCGAACGCCTGCTCCCCGACGGCGAGATCATCTGGGCCCCGGCCATCGATGGCGCCTTCGTGCTCACCACCCGCGGCGGCGATTTCGATCTGCAACTGGGGCAGGACCTTTCGATCGGCTACCTGTCCCATGACGCCGAGTTCGTGCACCTGTACTTCCAGGAGAGCCTGACCTTTCTCATCTACACCGCCGAGGCGGCTGTCGCGTTGGAGGCGTAGGGATCAGGCGCCGCGGATAATCGCATCGATGGTGGAATACGTTGGCCGCCAGGCCAATTCATAATTCGCCCGGGTGCTGTCGCTGATCAGGCACGGCGGTTCGGCGACCGGCGGCCCGTATTCCACCGGGATGGCGCGGCCGGTTATCCGGGCGATGGCGGCTATCAAGCCGTTCAATGTGGTGCCGACGCCGCTGCCGATGTTGTAGCGCCGGAACCCGCCCGGATCCGGCAGCCGGACCACGGCGGCCGCGAAAGCCGATGCGGCATCGGCGATGTGCAGGTAGTCGCGGATCACCGAACCGTCGCCGTTGACGCGCAGCGGCTGCTCGGGGGTCGCGGCGAGAATGCGCGGCAGGATCCGGGTCGGATCCGGATCCGGACCACCGGCGACATTGCACAGCCGCAGCACGCTCGCCGCTAAATCGCCTGTGGCGGTCCGGGATTCGATGAGGCGTTCGGCGGCGAGCTTGGTTTCGGCGTACGGGTGTCTCGGGTCTTCGGGCAGCTCCTCCGGCATCGGTTGCCGGTCGGGCGTGCCGTATACGGCGACGGTGGACGCGAAGACCAGACCGCGAATTCCGGCCGCGCGCATGGCATCCAGCAGATTCCCGGTGCCGTCCACATTGATGACGACGTATTGCGCCCGCGCCGCGGCGGATTCGCGGACGCGGGTGAGCGCCGCGAGGTGGCAGACCGCGTCGACATCCCGGACCGCCGCCGAGAGCGCCTGGGGATCAAGCAGATCCGCGGACCGCACGACGGCCCCGTCCGGCACCCGCGACCGGTCACCGCGCACCAGCGCGACCACCTGGTGCCCGGCGGTCAGCAGCGCTTCGACCACCGCGCTACCCAGGTAGCCGTTGGCCCCCGTGACCAGTACCCGCGGGTTTCGCATGACACCAGACGGTAGTCGCCGTGCCGCGCCTTATGGACAATGCAGGTGACAAAGGAGTCGGTATGGAAAGCATTGTGTCGGTAACGGGCGGCAAGGTTCGCGGGACGATCCAGGACGGCATCGGCGTGTTCCTCGGCATCCCGTATGCGGCGCCGCCGGTGGGCCCGGCGAGATTCGAAGCGCCACGGCCGGTCGCGGAGTGGTCCGGGGTACGGGATGCGTCGGCGTTGGGGCCGACCTGCGCCCAGGCGGAGTATCCACCGCCGGTCCATGCGCTGTTCGGCAGCGACCGGATTCCGGGCGCGGAATACCTGAACGTCAACGTGTGGACCCCGGATCCGGGCGGGTCCGGGCTGCCGGTCATGGTCTGGATACACGGCGGCGCGTTCGTCCGCGGCGCGAATTCGAAACCGATATACGACGGCGCCGCATTCGCCCGCGACGGCATCGTGCTGGTCTCGATCAACTATCGGCTCGGCATCTCCGGATTCGCGGAAATCCCTGGCGCACCGTCCAATCGGGGCCTGTTGGACCAGGTGTTCGCGCTGCGCTGGGTGCGGGACAATGTCGCCGCCTTCGGCGGTGACCCGGACAACGTCACCCTCTTCGGCCAATCGGCGGGCGGACTGAGCACCGGTCTGCTCGCCGCCTCGCGAACGGCGCGGGGGTTGTTCCGCCGAGCGATCATTCAGAGCGGGCCATCGATCGTCTGTGCGCCCGACGACGCCCAACTGGTGGCCGGGGAGGCCGCGAAGATCCTCGGAATCGAGCCGACCACAACGGCATTCGGCGCCCTGGAAGCTGATCAACTGCCACCGGCGCAGAGCGCGGTCGCGCTCGCGTTGATGTCCGATCCGGACCCGAGGCGCTGGGGCGAGACGGTGATCGCCAACGGACTCGGTGTGCTCAGCTTCTTCCCGGTGGTCGACGGTGAGCTGGTCGAGGGCCGGGCGGTGGATGTCCTCGCCGCGCATCCGGATCGGACACTGCCGCTGCTGACCGGCTGGACCGCGGACGAATTCCGCTTCTTCACCGTTCCCACCGGGGTGGCCGCGGGCATCACCGACGCGAACCTGCCGCCGCTGCTGTCCAGGTACGGCGTGGATCCCGCGGTGGCCGAGGTCTATTCGGCGAACCGACCGGGCCGGCCTGCCGCCGAGGTATTCAACGCGATCATCACCGACAAGGCCTTCCGCAACGACACCGTCGCCGCCGCCGAGATCAACGCGGCCGCGGGACAGCCGACGTTCGTCTACGAATTCGCCTGGCCCAGCGGCATCGACGGCATCGGCGCCTGTCATGTGCTGGAACTGCCGTTCGTCTTCGACACGCTCGCCGTCGCACACAAATTCACCGGGCCGAATCCGCCGCAGCGGCTGGCCGATGAAATGCATGCGGCCTGGGTCGAATTCGCCAAGCATGGCGATCCGGGCTGGGCACCCTTCGAAACGGGCACCCGGTCGGTGTTCACCTTCGAGGGTCCGCGCTCACATCTGGTCGATGATCCGCGCGCCGACGAACTGGCCGCTCTGCGCGGCGAACGAGGTTAACCCGCGACGAATAGCCGAATGCCGACGAAATACCGCCGCGACGCGCGGCAAGGTGTTTGTCACCCGGCGTACCCGGAAATCCGTCATCCTGTACTCGTCACTCGCCGTCCGCACGAAGGAGCGAACCATGTGGGGCATCATCTCGATGATCGTCATCGGTCTCATCGCAGGGGCGATCGCCCGCCTGCTCGTCCCCGGCAAAGAGAATTTCGGCTGGATCGGCACGATCGTGCTCGGCATCCTCGGCGGTTACGTCGGCGGCACGCTGGGCAGTCTGGTGTTCGCGCCGCACAAATTCAGCGTGCACCCACCGGTCACCCACTCCTTCATCGGTGCCATCATCGGCGCGGTGATCCTGCTGGTGATCTATAAGTTCGTCAGGGCGCGAGTCTGAACGAGCCGGATCGGGCCGGGCCGCGCAACGGGCGCGACCCGGCCTTATTCGTCTCCGAGTATGTTTGCGGCCCAGCCGATTTGGGGGTTGCGCGGGGTGTACGACGACCCGCGAATGGTGGCATGATCGGCGGGCATGGGGAGAAATCACTCATATACCGGAGCTCTGCTGGTCGGCCAGGCCATCGTGATGTCGTTACTGCTGGCCGGGAACTGGCATCCGGTGCGCGCGGCCGTATACGTCGCGATCTTCGTGGCCACCGCGGTCGCGCTGATCGCCATGGACCGGCGGCACAGCAGGGCCGAAATCACCGACGAGACGGTCGGCGCGGCGGCTCCCCCCGTCGCCTCGGCGGTGCCGCCCGGCGCATGACCGGCGCGTCCGTGTGCGGATTCGCACATGGTTCGCCCTGGTCGGTGCGGTTTCAGCGCGGTAGCGTTGCATTCGGTACACCGGCGTCACCCCACCCCAACGGCTTCCCCCAGGTGGATCTGGGGCGGGGAGCGCCGGATGAGGTCGGACACGGAGGCCGGGATTGACGACGGTGCACGCGGGTGTTGTGCCCGCTCGGCGGGTACTTGGCTACAGTGCGATCGGCTTGCTGGTGCTCGGCGCCGTCTGCGCCGGGTTCGTGATCGGCTTCGGCATCAACCGGGTGTTCACCGGGTTGCTCATCGGCATCGTCCTCGCGATCGCGACGCTGGCGCTGCTGTTCACCAGGGATTCCGTCGTACTCGCCGAGGAGGCCATCTACCGGCGCAAACCGTGGTCGGTGTCCAGCTTCGGCTGGGATCGCGTGGTGGCCGGGCGGTTCGCGCTCGACGAGCGCGCCCGCTGGACCCTGGCACTGGACCTCACCGCGGGCGCCGAACGTCACGGCGAGCTGGTGCTGCTTTCCATACCGCCGGTGGTGGGCCCGGTCGCGGGCGCCTATGACCTGCGCAAGCGGGAGCAGGTGACGGAGATCCGGGAGATGCTGCGGCGCAAGCGCGTTCCGGTGACCGTACTGCCCGAGATCGCGGGCGCGCTGCACAACTACTGGCAGATCGCCCCGCCCACCACCCGCTGACCCGTCACCGCGGCCGGATCGGTTGCGGCGCCAGCCGCTCCAGCAACGACCGTGCGGCGCCGCGTAATTCGGTGAATTCACCGCACCAGCCGAGCACCCGCAGCGCGGCATCGGGGATGGTGTGCTCGGCGTAGGCGGGTACCGCGCCCGCGTCGGAGCGGATATTGATCACGGTTTCGACGAGCCGGAACGGCAGCACCTCGGCGCCGCCGATACCGCCGACCGCCGTGGCGAAAATCTCGTAGTGGCCGCGTAATTCGTCGCGGCGCAGCCGAAATGCGGCGAATCGCTCGGTGCGCAGCTCCGGCAGCAGGTAGAGGGCGCCGAGATTCCAGCCCGCGGTACATAATTGGCGCACATCGAACCAAGCCATGGCATAGAGCTTGGCGGCGGCCGGATCCGGCGCCGCGTTCAGGCGCGCGGCGAGTTCCAGTGAGGTCGCGATCGTTTCGGCGAGCAGCGCGTCGAGAATGTCGTCCTTGGCCGCGAAATGGTGATAGAGCGAGGCCTGCCGGATGCCGACCGCGTCGGCGATGGCGCGGGTCGAGGTGTTCGCATAGCCCTTGGTGGTGAACAATTCGGCGGCGGCATCGAGGATTTCGGCGCGCGGCGTGCGGCCGCGGCGGTGCCGCTGCGCTGATCGGGGGCGGCCGGGGCCGAGATTCGCCACCCGCCCATTCTGGCACCGTTGAGCGTTGTCAGGTCATGGTCGACGGAACCACCGGACCGTTCCAACCGCACGGCAGACCACAGGTCGCCACGACCAGCGCGGCCGAGGAGCCGTCGTCGAACTGGACATTGATCGTCGACGCGCGCGCCGGATACCCGCACGCCGGGCATTTGCCGAAGTAGTTCAGGATCGGATCCACCTGGGAGGCAACGATTGTCCGCTGACGGCGGTTGGTCGTGTGGTCCATCCATTCCGCGCCGCAGTTCCAGCCGAGCGCCTCGGCGGCCTCGATCGATTCGTCGTCCCAATCGTTTTCGATGGCGCGACGTTGCTCCTCGGGCAGGTCCGGCGACCATCCGCAGCTGCGCCAGAACGCTTCCCGGTGTTCGTCGCTCAGTGCGTTGGGTTCGCGCATGGCGCTCACTCCTGGTGACGACGGTCTATTCACTGATTGTGGGCCGGTTCCGGCGTCGACATGCCAGGAACCGGCCCACAGACCGCGAGGTCTCGGAACATCGGCGCGGTTTAGCCGTCGGCCGCTCGAATCGGATTCCGTGGCAGCGGAATCCGAATAATCACTCGACGCCCGCGACCGCCTCCGGATTGGCGGCGTCGCGGATCCGCCGCAGTTTGGCGACCAGATCGGCGAGTTGGTCCTCGGTGAAAAGTTCGACGAACCAGCGATCGACGCAGTCCAGGTATTCCGGCAGCAGATTCGCCAATCGCCGCTCCCCCTCGGCGGTGAGCACCGCGTACGCGCTGCGCCGATCGGCGGCATCCAGCTCGCGCCGCACCAGCCCGCCGCGCTCCAGCCGATCGACAAGGCGGGTGACGCCGCTGGTCGACAGTTCGGTCTGGGTGGCCAGATCGGTCATTCGCAGGCGCCGCCGCGGCGATCGGCTGAGCCGCATCAGGGCATTCGAGTCGAGGCCGGACAGTCCGTGTCGTTCGAACACCGGACGCAGCTTGGCCAGCATTCCATTGGACGCCTCGAAGAGCAGGCCGACGCTGGTGAGTCGCGGATCGTCGAACAGGTCCATGCGACCAACCTACCGCAGTAAGTTGCTTAGCGGATAGTTGACACGAGGAATATCTACCAGTAGAAACATGCACAGGAAATATTCCTCGCGTCAAACATTGGAGGGTGCAATGTCGAACACCGGCCGCTGGATCGCCGGCTTCCGCTCCGGGGTGGTCAGCCCGTACGAGCAGATCAAGCTGGCCGTGTCCCGCGAATTCACCGATCAGACGGTGCGGCAGGTACTGCACCTCGCCGGTGGCGGCGAGCAGCTGCGCGTGCGGCTGTCCAATCGTTACGGGCAGGCGCCGCTGACGATCGGCGCCGCTCGGGTGGCGCTGCGCAAGGCGGGGGCCGGAATTGTCGCCGAAACCGATGCGCCGCTGCGTTTTTCCGGCGCCGAGCAAGTGACCGTGCCGACCGGAGCCGAGATGATCAGCGACCCGGTCGAACTGGATGTGACCGCGGGCGACGACCTGGTGCTCAGCCTGTACCTGCCGGGGCCGACCGGGCTCGCCACCTTCCTGCACGAGGCCGGTGAAAACTCATATGTGGCACCGGGAAATGTCACCGGAGACGCCGAACTGCCTGGAGCGGAGGAGGTTTCCGAACGTTTCTTCGTCTCGGGCGTAGATGTCCTTGCGGCCGATGACATTCCGGTGGCGGTCGCGTTCGGGGATTCCTGGTTCGGCGGCGTGGGCACCAGCGTCGGAGCGAATCGGCGGTCGATCGACGTGCTCAACGCACGGCTGGACCGAGGCTGGGCCGTCAACCAGGGCATCGCCGGAAATCGCCTGCTGCGCGCCGAGATCGGCGAGTCGGCGCTGGACCGCTTCGATCGCGACGTACTCGCCACCCCCGGTGTCGGGCGGGTGCTGATCAACTTCGGCATCAACGATCTGATCATCGGCGATATGGCCGATCCGGTGCAGCCGCCCGCCACCGCGGCGGAGCTCATCGCCGGATTCACCGAGCTGGCCCGGCGCGCGCACGCGGCGGGCCTGCCCATTCACGCCGCGACCATCGGCCCGTACGCGGGCTGCGTCTACGAGGGAATGTCGGTCGCCAAATCCCTCGCCGCGCGCCGCGAAGTGAACGAATGGCTGCGCACCACGGATATTTTCGACGGCGTCTTCGATGTCGCCGCCGCGGTCGAGGATCCGGAACGCCCGGACTACATCCGTCCGGAATTCGACTGCGGCGACGGCATGCACCTCAATGACGCGGGCGCCGCGGCCATGGCCGAAACCATCGATATCGCAGCACTTTTCGGCTAGGGGACCAACCCCCGCAGTACGATTTCGGCGCCCGCCCGGAATTCGTCGACGGGCGCGATCGTCCGGGCGAACGCGGCGGTTTCGGTCAAATGCGGGTAATCGGCCGCGGGCAGGCTCGCCAGTGCGGCGGTGCCGAGGCCGGACAGCGCGGCGTAATGCTCGTTGTTCAGGTGGCCCAGCAGAAATGCGATCAGGGTGCGCTGTGCGATCACGCGCTCGCGGCCGGTGAATCCCGCCTCGGTGAGCACCGCGAGCATCGCCTCGATCGTGCGGGTCGAGGCGGCGGCCTGCCGGTGCCGCAGCAGCAGGGGAATGACCTCGGAATGCTCCGACACCGCGGCCCGCATCCGATCGAGCAGGGTGAAAATCTTCATCCGCCAATCGGACTCGTCCGGCGGGACGGGATCGACGGTACCGAATACCCGATCGACGACCAGCACCTCCAACGCATCCCGGTCGGGCACATAGCGATACAGCGACATGGTGGCCATGCCCAGCCGTTGCGCCACCGCCCGCATGGTGAGCGCGGACAGACCGGAGCGGTCGATCACGGCGAGCGCGGCGTCCGCGAGGGCCGAATTCGTCAGCGTTTTGGGCCGGGGCATGGATTGACAGCGTACAAGATACGCGCATACTGATTCGTAGGCGTACGACATACGCCTACGAATCAGGGAGCTCTCATGTCGTTACCCAGCCAGATATCGCGCCGCACGCTGCTGTCCGTCCACGACGAGCCGGTCCAGGTGCCGGATCCAGATCGCCTGACCCACCTGCAATTCCGCCGCTTCGCCGGCTGCCCGGTATGCAACCTGCACCTGCGCACGTTCGCCACGCGCGACGCCGAGATCCGGGCCGCGAATATCCGGGAAGTAGTCGTATTCCATTCCAGCGCAGCCACATTGCGCACCTACACGGCCGATCTGCCATTCGCTGTGATACCCGACCCGAACCGGGTGCTCTACCGAGAATTCGGCGTCGAATCCGCCCCGCGCGCCCTGCTGGACCCACGCGCATGGCCCACCATCGCGCGAAGTATCGCCTACGAGCTCCGCGCGATCCGCCGGGGCGAAAAGGCCGCTCCGCCGAAGACCGCCGAGGGCGGACGGCTGGGCCTACCGGCGGACTTCCTCATCACACCCGACGGCACGGTGCTGGCATCGAAGCACGGCAAACACGCCGACGACCAATGGTCGGTCGACGAACTGCTCGCGCTGGTCCCGAACGCGAAAGGGCGGCAGTGACCGCCCGTGCTCCGGAGGCAACTGCATCGACCGGGGTCTCAAACGGACAGCAGGGCAGCCGGGTCGACGCAGAATTCGAACGGGATGCGCAGGGTTACGGTGTCGCCCGCGGATACGCGGTGGGTCAGCTGGTACGAGCCGTCGGTGCCGAGGACGTAGGTGAATACCACCGGCGGTAGTTCACCTGGCAATTGCGGGTGGACCGGTTGGATTTCGCAACGCCAGTAGTGCGGGATGCCCGCCTCGGCGTACAACAGCGGTTTGATCGAGCGGTCCGCCATGCGCGACGACTCGGAGACCACCTCGATCGCCAGCACCACCTGTTCCGCGGGGACCCTGGACAGGTCGGGATCGATCGGGCTGGCGGTGACGATGAGGTCGGGTATCGGTTCGTCCTGGCCGATCAGCACGCCGAGGCCGTAACCGATTTCGTAGTCGTCATCGGGCAGCGCCGCGTTCAGCGCATGCGCCATGCCGTGCAGCACCACCTGGTGGCGGGTGGTGGGCGGCGCACTGACCACCAGCTGGCCGTTCAGCACCTCGTAGTGCAAACCGTTTTCGGGTAGGTGGTCGAGGTCCGCGCCGGTCCACCGGTCGGAACGCATCGGTTTCGCCACGCCTAAGCCCACCTCCGACCACTTCGCACAGGTCCGGTCCCCGCGCGATTCGGCACGATCGTATCTCCTCGGTCCAGGCGATCCGTCTTCGGAAGGCCCGAATACGCGCGATACGACCGGGTTTCGCCGCTTCGCCGGATGCGGGCCGGGCAGGCGCCGCATCCGGCGAAGCGCTGATCGCTACTCCGCGACGACAATTCGGACTTCGTCGGTGGCCGCGTCGGCCGGTTCGCCCGGTGTGACGAACCAGTGGCCGACCTCGCCCTCGGCCAGGTCGTCGGCGGGTTCGCCGCCCGACGGAATCACCGAGAGCGCGCCCGCCGTCGCGGCGGCCAGGAATTCCAGCACCGCCGTGCGGCCGGTGACGGCCAGGGTGTACGTGGTCGACTCGTAGTCGATCGCGTATTCGTCGCGCAGCCGGACCGCTTGGTCCAAAGCCTCGGATTGAGTAAATGGAGTTCCGTCCACCACGAACGCCGGGTGATCCTCGCCGAGCGGGCGAACCCGGTCGGCGTAGGACACCGGATGCGTTGGCGCGGCGGCCAATTCGGCCCGAACCTGCGGATCGGACGGCACCAGCCAGCGCACCGGGCCCTCGGCCTCCTCGGCGCCGATGCCGAAGCTCGCCCCGGCCGCGGCGATATCCGCCGATCCGGAATCACCGGCGAACAGGCAGGCCGCGCCCGCCTTCTGCACCGCCCAGGCCGCGACAACCGAATCGACCGAATGCGGCAGCGCGATCGCGACGATATCGCCCGGTCCCGCACCGCGATCGATGAGCACCCGCGCGAGCTGCGAGGAACGCCGATCCAGTTCGTGGTAGGCGATTTCGGTGTCGCCGTCCAACAGCGCGGGCGCCTGCGGATCCGCCTCGACCACCTCGGCGAGCACCTTGGCGACCGTGCGCGCACCAACCCATCCGGTCGGTTCTGGCGTGGAAACCGCTGCCGTCACACCGGATTCGGCCAGCAGCTTGGCCCGCTCACCGCTGTCGAGTATGTCGATATCGCCGACCGGAGCGTCGGGATCGCCGAGCAGCGCGTCGAGCACCCGCAGGAACCGCGCGGACAGGGTCGCCACCTCGTCGGCGGTGAACCGGCTGCCCAGGTACTTGAAGGTGAGCTCGATGCTCGCCTCGGCCATCACCAGCAGCGTCAGCGGGTAGTGGGTGGCGTCGTTGACGCCGACACCGGTAACCGAGACGCCGTCGATCGAGCTGGCGGCCGAAATCGCCTCCTTGTCCATCGGATACGACTCGAACACCACCAGCGTGTCGAACAGCGAACCCGCGCCCGCCGCCCGCTGGATATCGGTGAGGCCGACGAAGTGGTGGTCGAGCAGGTCGGCCTGCTCGCCCTGCAGGCGCTGCAGCAGCTGGCCGATGCTCGCCCGGTCATCGATGCGCACCCGCACGGGCAGCGTGTTGATGAACAGGCCGACCATCGCTTCGACGCCGGGCAGCTCGGCGGGACGGCCGGAGACCGTCGCGCCGAACACCACATCGCCGCGGCCGGTCAACCGGCCGAGCAGGATGCCCCACGCCGCCTGCACCAGCGTATTCACCGTGACACCGAGTTCGGCGGCGTGCTTGGTGAGCTGGCGCGTGCGGTCGGCGTCGATTTCGGTGACCAGCTTGCCGATCTCGTACGTCTCGGCCGAACGCGGCTGCGGCGCAAGCTGAGTCGGCTCCTGCACACCTTCCAGCGCGGTCGCCCAGGCACGCAGCGATGCCTCGCGGTCACGCCCGGCCAGCCAGCCGAGGAAGTTGCGGTACGGGGTCACCCGCGGCAGCGCCGCCAGATCGCCGTGAACCGCGTACAGCACCAACAGATCCCGCATCAGCAGCGGCATCGACCAGCCGTCCAGCAGGATGTGGTGGGTGGTGATGACCAGGTGCCACTGCGTTTCATCGGTGCGGAACAGCGTGAACCGCAACAGCGGCGGCTGCGCCATATCGAAATGCGTTGCCTGGTCGGCCTTTACCAGCCGCTGCAGTTCGGGCATCCGCGCGTCCCGCGGCAGCTCGGTGAGATCCACCTCGCGCCAAGGCGCTTCGATCCGGTCGAGCACCACCTGCACGGCCTGACCGTCCGCGTCGGTGACGAAGGCGGTGCGCAGGTTCGGGTAGCGATCGACGATGGCCTGCGCGGCCGTCCGCAGCCGCTCGATATCGACGACACCGCTCAGGTCGACCACCGCCTGCATGGTGTAGACGTCGACGGTCGCCTGGGTGAGCAGCGCGTGGAACAGCAGACCGGACTGCAGCGGCGAGAGCGGCCAGACCTCGGTGATGGCCGGGTAATTCCGTTCCCACAGTTCGATATCCGGCTGGCCGACCCGCACCAGCGGCAGATCCGACGGCGTCAGGCCGCCCGCGTCCGGCCGCTGCGCGTGGGTGGCGAGCGCGGTGAGCGCGGCAACCCAGAGATCGGCGAATTCCTGCACCCGCTCCCGATCGAGCAGTCCGCTCGGGTAGGCGAAGGACGCGCCCAGCTGCGGGCCGTCCGCACCGTCGGTGACGATCGCGTTGATATCGACGGTCGCGTTGGCGGGCATATCCAGATCCATATCGCCGTCGAGGCGACCCAGGTCCGCCACCGGCACCCAACCGATTTCGGCCAGCTGCTGCGGAATCTCCCCCGCCGATGCCCGGCCGAGGTAGTTGAAGCTGATCTGGCCCACCGTGCGCAGGCGCTGCGCGGTGCTCGGGTTCAGGTACCGCAGCAGGCCGTAGCCGATGCCCTTGTCCGGCACCGCGAGCAGCTGTTCCTTGACCGATTTCACGATGTCGCCCATGGCGTTTCCGCCGTCGAACGCCTCGTCGAGATCGGCGCCGGCCAGTTCGAGCAGCACCGGATACGCGGTGGTGAACCAGCCGACCGTGCGCGAAAGATCCGCGCCCGCAACGACATCCTCTTCGCGACCGTGGCCTTCGAGTTTGATCAGGGCTGAATCGCCGTCGCGCCAACGCGCGACCGCCATGGCCAGCGCGGAGAGCAGACCGTCGTTCACACCACCCCGGTACAGACCCGGGATCGCGGTGAGCACCGCGTCGGTGACCGCGGCGGGCAGCAGAACCTCGACCCGCTCGACGGTGGCGAAGGTGTCCACCGCCGGGTCGAACGGACGCGCACCGAGGTGCGGATCGTCGGCCTGCGAGATCTTCTGCCAGAACGGCAGTTCCGCGACCCGTTCGGCCGAGACGGCCTCCTCGGTGAGCGCGTGCGCCCAGCGCCGCATCGACGTCCCGTTCTCCGGCAGCGCGACCTGCTGACCGGCGGCCAGCTGCGACCAGGCGACCGCGAGGTCCGGGATCACGATGCGCCAGGAGACGCCGTCGACCACGAAGTGGTGCGCGACGATCAGCAGCACATCGCGCCGGTCACCGTTGAAGGCGAACCAGATGAACTGCGCCATCACGGCATTCGCCGGATCGAGGCGACCCATCGCGGCGTCGAATTCGATGCTGGCCAGCCTGGACAGCTCGGCGTCGTCGAGGTCGGCGGGCAGTTCGACGCGATGCACGAGCGCGTCGACATCCACCGCGCCCTGCGGCAGCGCCTCGAACGTCCAAGCGTCCTTGGCGTTTTCGGCGTCGGCATTGCGCCGCAGCCGCGACCGCAGCACATCGTGGTGCTCGAACACCGCGGCGATGGTGCCGACCAGGGTCTCCCGGTCGATGCCGTCGGGCAACCGCAGCGACATCGACTGCGAGAACCGCTGATAGGTCGAACCGCTCGCCAGGATCTGGGTCATGATCGGCGTCAGCGGAATCTCGCCGACACCGCCGCCCTCCAGCTCCTCCAGCCGCACCTGCTCGACTTCGCCACCGAGCGTGGCGATTTCGGCCAGCGCGGCGACACTGCGCCGCTCGAAAACGTCACGCGGGGTGAATACGACACCGCGCGCCTTGGCCCGCGACACCAGCTGAATGGACAGGATCGAATCACCGCCGAGCGCGAAGAACGAATCGTCCAAACCGATCTGGGTGACACCGAGCACCTCGGCGAACACCTCGGCGATGGTCGCCTCGATTTCGGTTGCCGGGGCCCGGAATTCGCGCGGCGCCAGCACCGGTTCGGGCAGCGCCTTGCGATCCAGCTTGCCGACCGGGGTCAGCGGGATCTCGTCGAGCACGACGATCGCGGCCGGAACCATGTGCGGGGCAAGGCTGCGCGCGGCGTACTCGGTGAGTTGTGCCGGATCGACGGCCTTTCCGGGCGCGCCGAGCACATACGACACCAGGATCGTCGCGCCCGCATCGGTTTTGCGGCCGATGGTGATGGCGAACTCGACATCCTCGTGCCGGGCCAGCACCGAATCGATCTCGCCGAGTTCGATGCGGAAACCGCGGATCTTCACCTGGAAGTCGGAGCGGCCGACGTAGTCGAGCTCCCACGGCACCTCCGGCAGCGCGGCATTGCCCGCCCGCTCGCCCGGTTCGGCGAACCAGCGCACCACGTCACCGGTGCGGTACATCCGGTCGCCCGGCGCGCCGAAGGGGTTGGCCACGAACCGATCCGCGGTGAGGTCGGGGCGGTTGTGGTAGCCGCGGGCCAGCGCGTCACCGGCCAGGTACAGCTCGCCGGCGACGCCGGGCGGCACCGGGTTGAGCCGTCCGTCGAGCACCAGCGCCGAGACGCCGCGCACCGGCTTGCCGATGGTGATGTGCCGTCCCGGGGTCAGGTGCGCGTACGAGGTGATGATGGTCGCCTCGGTCGGACCGTACGCGTTGAAGTACAGCCGGCCCGGCGCCCACTTCGCCAGCAGCTCCTGGGTGGTGACATCGCCACCGACGGAGGCGACCTCGAGCGCGACACCCTCCGGATCAACGGTGCCGAGCACCGCCGGAGTGATGATCGTGTGCGTCACCTTTTCGGTGCGCAGCAGCTCGGCCAGGTCCGGACCGCCGATGATGCCCGATGGCACCACGACGAGCGTCGCGCCGGTGTAGCCCGCGCACACCCACTCCAGCACCGACGGGTCGAAGCTGGGCGAGCAGATGTGCAGGAACCGGTGGTGCCGCTCGAGCCGGTAGAGATCCGTTGCGACACCGACCAATCCGCCCATACCCGAGTGGGTCACGGTGACGCCCTTGGGCATACCGGTCGAACCCGAGGTGTAGATCACGTACACCGGATGCCAGGAGCGCAGCGGCGCGAGGCGTTCGGCGTCGGTGACCGGATCGGTCGGCTTGCTCGCCAGCAGCACGTCCATCGCCGGATCGTCGATGGTCATCCATTCGACGTCGGCCGGCAGCTGGTCCAGGTACTCGCTGGAGGTGAGGCCGATGACCGCGCCCGAGTCGGTGACCATGTGCCGCTTGCGATCGTCCGGGTAGGTCGGGTCGATCGGCACATGCGCGCCACCGGCCTTCGCCACCGCCCAGAACGCGGCGACCATCTCGTAGGACCGCGGGAACGACAGCGCCACAATCTTTTCTGGACCGACACCGCGATCGATGAGCACCCGCGCGAGTCGCGAAGAGTACTCGTCGAGTTCCCGGTAGCTGATCGAGCGGCCCAGGTAGCGCACGGCGGTGTGGTCCGGATCGAACCGGACGCCGCGGGCCAACAGGTCGGGCAGCAGATCGTGGGTGTCGACATCGACGCCGCACACGTGGGTGAGCAGCTCGTGCTCGTCCTCGTCCAGCAGCGGCAGGTCACCGATCGGCGTATCGGCCTGGGTGGCAATGGCTTCCAGCAGCCTGGTGAACCGCTCGGCGAACACCTTGACGGTGGCATCGTCGAACAGGTCACGGGCGAAGGCGAATTCGGCGAACATACCCGCGCCCGCGGTGTTCGCGCCCGCCTCCCGAACCGTCAGCGACAGATCGAATTTCGCGGTATCCACCTCGAAATCGACCGCGGCGACGCTGAGTCCAGGCAGTTCGAAGCTGCTCTCCGGCAGGTTCTCGAACGACAGCGCCACCTGGAACAGCGGATGCCGCGCCGTCGAACGCTCCGGGTTGAGCAGTTCGACGAGTCGCTCGAACGGCAGATCCGCGTGCGCGAACGCCTGCAGATCCGAATCCTTGGTCTGGGCGAGCAGTTCGGCGAAGGTCAGCTCGCCGCGCACGTGCGAACGCAGCACCAGGGTGTTGACGAACATGCCGATCACGTCGTCGAGTTCGGCCTCACCGCGACCGGCCACCGGGGTGCCGATGGCGATGTCGTCGGTGCCCGACATCCGCGCGAGGAACAGCGCGAGCGCGGCGTGCACCACCATGAACAGCGTCGCGTGCTGTTCCCTGGCGATCTCGGTGAGCCTGCGGTGCAGACCCGCCTCGATCGGGAACACCACGCGCCCACCGGAGAACGACTGCACCGTCGGGCGCAGGCGATCCGCGGGCAGGTTGAGCTCGTCGGGCAGGCCGGCCAGCGTCTTGCGCCAGTAGTCGGCCTGCTGCGAGATCAGGCTGTCCGGATCGGTTTCCGCGCCGAGAACTTCGCGCTGCCAGAGGCTGAAGTCCGCGTACTGCACGGCCAGCGGCGACCAGCCCGGGGTCACCCCGGCCGCGCGGGACGCGTAGGCGACCATCACATCGCGGGTCAGCGGGCCCATGGACCAGCCGTCCGCGCTGATGTGGTGGGCGACGAAGACCAGCACGTATTCGCCGTCCGCCACCTGGAACAGCTTGGCCCGCAACGGAACCTCGACGGTGACGTCGAATCCGGCGCCGATCACCTCGATGATCCGCTCCCGAATCGCTTCGGCCGCAACGGGTTCCGGCGTCAGATCGGGTACCGCGCGCTCGACCGGCAGGATGACCTGATGCGCCGTACCACCCTGTTCGGGGTAGATGGTGCGCAGGGTCTCGTGACGGCCGATGACATCGGTGACCGCTTGTTGTAGTGCGGTGACGTCCAGGTCGCCGGACAAGCGCACGGCCACCGGGATGTTGTTGACCGCTGAGGCGGTGTCGAACTGGTTGAGGAACCACATCCGCTGCTGGGCCAGCGACAGCGGGATCTCCTCCGGGCGTGGACCGGCGGCGAGGGCTTTGCGGCCACCCGCACCGGCGTGCTGTTCGACCTTGACCGCCAGACCGGCCACCGTCGACGCCTCGAACAGTGAGCGGACCGGCACCCGCGAATCCAGTGCGGCACCGATACGGGCCGCGACCTGCGTCGCCAGCAACGAATTACCGCCGAGGGCGAAGAAATCGTCATCGGCACCGACCCGCTCCAACCCGAGCACATCGGCGTAGACACCCGCCACGATCTCCTCGATCGGAGTCGACGGGGCACGGAACACCGTGGTCTCGAATTCCGGCTCCGGCAACGCTTTTCGATCGAGCTTGCCGTTGACGTTGAGCGGCAGCGCGTCGAGTACCACGAATGCCGAGGGCACCATGTACGACGGCAAACCGGCCGCCAGCGCCGACTTCACCTGCGCGACATCGACTTCCGCATCCGAGGCCACCAGGTAGGCGACGAGGCGGTCGCCGGTCTTCGGATCCGACTTCGCCACCACCGCGGCCTGCGCGATCTCCGGCAGCGCGAGCAGCGCGGCCTCGATCTCGCCGAGTTCGATACGGAAACCACGGATCTTCACCTGGAAATCGGTGCGGCCGCGGTATTCCAACTCACCGTTGGCATTCCAGGCGACGAGGTCACCGGTGCGGTACATCCGCTGGCCGCTGGTGAAGGGGTTGGCGACGAACCGGTCCGCGGTCAGATCCGCGCGACCGAAGTAGCCGCGCGCCAACTGCGCACCCGCCAAGTACAACTCACCCGACACCCCAGCCGGTACCGGACGCAGACGGTCGTCCAGGACGTAGACCTGGCTGTTCCACTCCGGCACACCGATCGACACCGAGGTCTGATCGGCCGAGGTGACCCGGTGGCTGGTGATCGAGACCGCGGCCTCGGTCGGACCGTAGAGGTTGAACAGTTCCGTGCGTGGATGTTCCTTCAGGAACTTCTGCGCCAGTGTCCCGGGCAAGGCTTCGCCGATGGCCAGGACCCGCCACAGCGAGGTCGGGAAGTCCCCGGCCAGCAGTGCGTCCAGCATCGACGGCACCACGTGCAGGGTGGTGACCCATTCCCGCGCCATGAGCTCGTTGAGGTAGGCGGGATCGCGATGCCCGTCCGGGGCGGCGATCACCAGGCGACCACCGCATGCGGCGGCCGACCAGAACTCCCACACCGACAGGTCGAAGGTCGCGGCGGTCTTGAGCAGAACCGCGTCCGCCGGGTCGAGACCGAATTCGGTGACCTTCCACAGCAATTGGTTCGCGATCGCGGCATGCGGCACCGCGACACCCTTCGGCCTACCCGTCGAGCCCGACGTGAAGATCACGTAGGCGGTGTTCGACGGGCGCAGCGGCGCAACCCGATCCGCATCCGTGACCGGGGTGGCGGACAGGTCGTTCAGGTCGAGTTCATCAATGCGAACCACTGGCGCGGCATCGGTAGCGAAACCGGCGTCGGCGTTGGTCAGCACGCACACCGGTGCCGCAGTCTCCAGGATGTAGGCCGTGCGCTCGGCCGCCTGGTCCGGATCCACCGGCACATACGCACCACCGGACTTGGCCACCGCATACATCGCCACGACCAAATCCACCGAACGGCGAATCGCCAACGCCACCCGCGACTCCGGGCCCACACCCAACGAAATCAGATGCCGGGCAAGACGATTCACCCTGGCGTCGAGCTCACCGTAAGTCAGCGTGGTGCCGTCATCGGTGACCAGCGCGACTTCCTTCGGATCCGCGGCGACCGTCGCGTCGAGGATCGACACCAGGGTCGCATCCGAATCCACCTCGTATGCGGTGGCATTGCGGCGCACCACCAGCTCGGCGCGTTCGGCGGGGTCGAGCAGTTCGATCTCGCCGACCGCGGTGCGCGGTGCGGCGATGATCTCGCCGAGCAGTCGCGCGAAGCGATCGACGAAGCCCTGCACCGTATCCCGGTCGAACATATCGGTCGCGTAGGTGAAGAAGCCGGTAATGCCTTCCGGCTCACCGGAATCGCTGTAGCGGTCGGTGGCGATCAGGTGCAGATCGAACTGCGACAGCTGGGTATCGATATCCACACCGGCCACGGTCAGACCGGGGAGTTCCAGGCTGGACTGGGCCAGGTTCTGGAACGACAAACCGACCTGGAACAGCGGATGCCGCGCGGTCGACCGCACCGGGTTGAGCACCTCGACCAGGCGCTCGAACGGCACATCAGCGTTGGCGAAGGCCTGGATATCGGTTTCGCGTTGCCGGGCAAGCAGTTCGGTGAACGGCTCACCGGCGTCGATCCGCGAGCGGAACACCAGCGTATTGACGAACATGCCGATCAGGTCGTCGAGCACGGCTTCACCGCGACCAGCCATCGGCGTACCGATCGCGATGTCATCGCTACCCGACAGCCGGGACAGCAGCACCGCCAACGCGGTGTGCACCACCATGAACAGCGTCGCACCCTCGGCCCGAGCCAACTCGATCAACGCCTGATGCGTGGCCGCATCAACCCGGAGTTCGACCTTGCCACCGGCGAAGGACTGCACCGCCGGACGCGGACGATCCGAGGGCAGGTCGAGCTGGTCGGGAAGGTCCGCCAATGCTTGCTGCCAGTAGGCGACCTGCTTGGACGCCAACGACTCCGGATCCTCTTCGCTACCCAGCAGTTCCCGCTGCCAGATCGAGTAATCCGCGTACTGCACCGCGAGCGGAGCCCAACCCGGCGCCTCGCCGAACGCCCGGGCCGCGTACGCGGTCACCAGGTCACGGGTCAGCGGACCGACCGAGGAACCATCACCGGAAATGTGATGCACCACCATCGCGAGCACGTACTCGTCGACCGCATCGGCGATCTGGAACAGCGCCACCTTCACCGGCACCTCGGTGGTGACATCGAAGATCGTCGAAATCAGTTCGATCACAGCGGTTTCCACCGCGTCCGCCGCGACAACCTGAACGTCTAGCCGCGGTGTCGCCTGGGCGGGCGGCAGGATCACCTGCACCGCACCGGCCTCGGTCTGCGGGTAGATGGTGCGCAGGATTTCATGCCTGCTCACCAGATCCGCGATCGCCGCACGCAACGCCGCGACATCCAACGCACCGGACAACCGCACCGCGATCGGCACGTTGTACGCGGCCGACTGCGTATCGAACCGGTTGAGGAACCACATCCGCTGCTGCGCCAGCGACAACGGAATGTGCTCCGGCCGCGGACCGGCGACGAGCGCCTTGCGGCCACCGGCATCCGCATGCTGCTCCACCCGAACCGCAAGCGCGGCAACAGTTGACGCCTCGAACAGCAGCCGCACCGGCACCCGCGTATTCAGCGCCTCGCCGAGCCTGGCGGCGACCTGCGTCGCCAGCAGCGAATTACCGCCCCAGGCGAAGAAGTCGTCGTCCAGGCCGATTCGCTTGCCGCCCTCGCGGTTATCGATGCGCAGCACCTCGGCGAAGGTGTTGGCGACGATCTGCTCGATCGGGGTCACCGGCGCGCGGAAGACCGCCTTCTCGAAGGTGGGCTCCGGCAGCGCCTTCCGATCCAGCTTGCCGTTCGCGTTGAGCGGCAGGGCATCCAGCTCGATGAGCACCGAAGGCACCATGTACGACGGCAATTCGGCGGACAACGCCGACTGTAGCGCGCGCTTGTCCACCGGGCCCTCGGCCGGGACAACGTAAGCGACAAGGCGGTCACCGATATTCGGGTCGGTGTGCGCCAGCACCGCCGCGGCGGCGATCGCGGGCTGGCGCAGCAGCGCCGCCTCGATCTCGCCGAGTTCGATGCGGAAACCGCGGATCTTCACCTGGAAGTCGGTGCGGCCCCGGTACTCCAGCTCGCCGTCGGCGTTCCAGGCCACCAGGTCGCCCGTGCGGTACATGCGGCTGCCCGCCGCGCCGAACGGGTCGGCGACGAAGCGGTCGGCGGTCAGCTCGGCGCGGCCGAAGTAGCCGCGCGCCAGCTGGGCGCCCGCGAGATACAGCTCACCCGAAACACCGACCGGCACCGGCCGCAGACGCGAATCCAGCACGTAGACACGGCTGTTCCACTCCGGCGCACCGATCGACACCGAGGCCCGGTCGGCATCGGTGACCCGGTGGCTGGTGATGGACACCGCGGCCTCGGTCGGGCCGTACAGGTTGAACAACGTAGCGGCATTGTGCTGCCGGAACCGCTGCGCGGTCGCGGCGGGCAGCGCCTCACCGATGGCCAACACACGACGCAGGCTGTGCGGCAACCGGTTACCCGACTCGGTGAGCAGCGCGTCGAGCATCGACGGCACCACGTGCAGGGTGGTGACGCCGGTCTCGCGCATCAGCTCGTTCAGGTAGGCCGGGTCGCGGTGGCCGTCGGCCAGCGCGATCACCAGGCGGCCGCCCGAGACGGCGGCCGACCAGAACTCCCAGACCGAGAGGTCGAAGGTGGCCGCGGTCTTGAGCAGGATCGCGTCATCCGCGCCGAGCTCGAATTCGGCCGTCTCCCAAAGCAACTGGTTGACGATAGCGGCGTGCGGCACCGCGACGCCCTTGGGCTGGCCGGTCGAGCCGGAGGTGAAGATGACGTAGGCGGTGTTCGCCGGGGTCAGCGCGCCGCGGCGCTCATCGGCCCGCACCGGATCAGCGGAGTACGCCCCGAGGTCGAGCACGTCGATCGGCACCACATCGGTTGCCACCGTGTGGAATCCATCGCCGACCGTGGTCAGCACGCACGCGGGTGCGGCGGTGGTGAGGATGTACTCGGTGCGCTCGGCGGGCTGATCCGGATCGATCGGCACATAGGCCGCACCGGTTTTCGCGACCGCGTACATGGCGGTCACCAGATCGGCGGAGCGGCGGATGGCCAGCGCCACCCGGTCCTCCGGGCCGACGCCGCGGCCGATCAGGTAGCGCGCCAGGCGATTCACCCGTGCGTCGAGTTCGGCGTACGAAATATCGACGCGGCCATCGGCGGTGTCGGCCACCAGCGCCACCGCGTCCGGGCCGGCCGCCACCGTGCGATCGAGCAGCGAGACCAGGGTTGCGGCGGTGTCGGTTTCGTGTGCGGTGTCGTTCCACGCGGTGAGGATCCGGTCGGTCTCGTCGGCGGAGAGCAGATCGATCTCGCCGACCGCGACCGCGGGATCGGCCATCACGGCGTCGAGCACCCGGATGAACCGGTCCGCGAAGCCCTGCACCGTCGCCTGATCGAAAAGATCTATGGCGTAACCGAATTCGGTGACGATCTCGGCCGGGGTGCCGTCCTCGGCGTACCGGTCGTAGAGCGTGACGTGCAGATCGGTCTTGGCCAGCTGCGAATCGAAATCGACCGCGCTCACCGAAAGACCCGGCAGCTCGAAGGTGGTCTCGGCCAGGTTCTGGAACGAAAGGCCCACCTGGAACAGCGGATTGCGCGCCGTCGAGCGCACCGGGTTGAGCACCTCGACCAGCCGCTCGAACGGCACGTCGGCGTTGGCGAACGCCTCCAGGTCGCGCTCCCGGACATCGGCGAGCAGATCGGTGAACCGCGCGCCCGAACCCACCCGGGTGCGGAACACCAGGGTGTTGACGAACATGCCGATCAGGTCGTCGAGTTCGCGCTCACCGCGACCGGCGATCGGGGTGCCGACCGCGATGTCGTCGGTGCCCGACAGCCGGGCCAGCAGCACCGCGAGCGCGGCGTGCACGACCATGAACAGCGAGGCGTTGTTGGCGCGCGCCAACTCGTGCAGGCGGGCGTGCCGCTCCGGATCGATCTCGAAGCGAATCGCCTTGCCCTGGAACGACTGCGCGGGCGGGCGCGGCCGGTCGGCGGGCAGCTCCAGCTGATCGGGCAGCTCCGCGAGCGCCGCGGTCCAGTACGCGACCTGCTGCGCGGCAAGCGATTCCGGATCGTCCTCGGCGCCGAGCACCGCGCGCTGCCACAGCGCGTAGTCGGCGTACTGCACCGGCAGCGGAACCCACTGCGGCACATCGCCGCCGACCCGGGCCACGTACGCGATCATCAGATCGCGGGCCAGCGGCCCCATCGACGAGCCGTCCGCCGCGACATGATGCACCGTGAACGCGAGCACATGCTCCTGCGGCGCGATCCGGAACAACGCGACCTTCAGCGGCACCTCGACGGTGACATCGAAGGTGGTGAGCGCGAATTCGATGACCTTGCCCACCAATTCGGACTCGGCCACCTCGACCGGGCTCAGCGCGACCGCCGACGCGGATGCGGGCCGGATCACCTGGTGCGGGCCGTCGGCCGAACGCGGGTAGGTGGTGCGCAGCACCTCGTGCCGGGCGAATACGTCGCCGATCGCCAGTTCGAGCGCGGCGACATCCAGCTCGCCGGACAGCCGCACCGCGAGCGGGATGTTGTCGACGGCCGAAGTGGCCGTGTCGAATTGGTTGAGGAACCAGTACCGCTGCTGGGCGGGCGAGAGCGGAATGCGCTCCGGCCGCTCCCCCGCGACGAGCCGGGGCCTGCTGCGACCCGAGCCCGCGGCCCGCTCCACCCGCGCCGCGAACGCGTGCACATCGGAGGCCTCGAACAGATCGCGCACCGCGAGCTGGGTATCCAGTGCCGCGCCGAGCCGCGCGGTCACCTGGGTGGCCAGCAGCGAGTTGCCGCCGAGGCCGAAGAAATCGTCGTCGAGGCCGACCCGCGCGACACCGAGCACGTCGGCGAAGGTGTTGGCCACGATCTCCTCGATCGGGGTCGACGGCGCACGGAACACCTTGGCCTCGAACACCGGTGCGGGCAGCGCCCGGCGATCCAGCTTGCCGGATGCGTTGAGCGGGAATTCGTCGAGCAGGACGAACGCCGACGGCACCATGTACGCGGTGAGCTGCTTGGCCAGCGCCGCGCGCACCTCGTCCACGTCGATGACGCGATCCGGTTGTGCGACAAGGTAACCCACCAGTTGGTCGCCGGTGCGCTCATCGGTGCGCACCACAACGACCGCCTGCGCGATCGCGGGCTGCGCGGTGAGCGCCTGCTCGATCTCGCCGAGCTCGATCCGCAGACCGCGCAACTTCACCTGGAAGTCGGTGCGGCCCAAGTACTCCAGCTCACCATCCGCAGTCCAGGTAACCAAGTCACCCGTGCGGTACATCCGCGTGGCGGCACCGAACGGGTTGGCCACGAAGCGATCCGCGGTCAGATCCGGACGTGCGACGTAGCCGATCGCCAGCTGCGCACCCGCGAGATAGAGCTCACCCGGCACGCCGACCGGGACCGGCCGCAGCCGCGAATCCAGCACGTACACCTGGGTGTTGAACACCGGCGCACCGATCGGCACCGAGGTGAGATCGGCATCGGTCACCTCGTGATAGGTGACGTCGACGGCGGCCTCGGTCGGGCCGTAGAGGTTGTGCAACGCCGCACCGGTCAGCTCGCGCAGGCGCTGCGCGGTCGGCGCGGGCAGCGCCTCACCGGATGCGAAGACCATACGCAGGCTGGTGCATTCGGCGGCGCGCTCGTCGGCGACGAACACCGACATCAGCGACGGCACGAAATGCGCCGTCGTGACGCCCTCTTCGGTGATGAGCTGAGCCAGGTAGGCCGGATCACGATGACCATCCGGCCTGGCGACCACCAGCCGCGCACCGATCTGCAAGGGCCAGAAGAACTCCCACACCGAAACATCGAAGGTGGCCGGGGTCTTCTGCAGCACGACGTCATCCGGGCGCAGGCCGTACTCGGCCTGCATCCAGACCAACCGGTTGACGATCGCGCCGTGGCTCACCGCGACACCCTTCGGGCGTCCGGTCGAACCCGACGTGAAGATCACGTACGCGGTATTGCCGGGCAGCGCCGGATGATCGGTGAGCGGCTCATCCGAAAGCTCGGTCAGATCCAGCTCGTCGATGCGGACCTGGCGCGCGTGCGTCGTCGCCAGATCGGCGCCGGAGGTCAGCACGCAGACCGGTTGCGCGGTCTCCAGGATGTAATCGATGCGCTCGGCGGGGAAGTCGGGATCCAGCGGCACGTAGGCGCCACCGGCCACCGAAACCGCGTACATGCCGACCACGAGGTCGATCGAACGCCGCATACCAAGCGCCACATACGATTCCGCGCCAACACCGGCCTGCCGCAGCCAGCGCGCGAGTCGGTACACCCGGCTCGCGAACTCGGCATAGGACAGAATTGTCCCCTCGAACGTGACAGCCGTCGCGTCAGGAGTACGCGCCACCTGCGCCTCGAACATCGACACCAGCGTTGCGGCCGAATCGATTCCGTGCGCGGTGGCATTCCACAGCTCGACCACCCGCGTGCGCTCGGCGGTATCGAGCAGGTCGATCTCGCCGACGACCACCGTCGGCTCGGCCGCCACCGCGGTCAGCAACCGCACCAGGCGGCGGGCCAGCGTTTCGATCGTGCCCGCGTCGAACATATCGGTGGCGTAGGCGAATTCGGCGGTCATGCCGTCCGGTGCGCCCGCGGCGTCGAGGCGGTCGGTCAGGTTCAGCTGCAGGTCGAACTTGGCGGTTACCACGTCGAGCGGCACCCCGGCCACCTCGAGGCCGGGCAGCTCGAACGAGGCCTCGCCCTGGTTCTGGAACGACAGCATCACCTGGAACAGCGGATGCCGAGCCTGCGAGCGCGCCGGGTTCAGGATCTCCACCAGCCGCTCGAACGGCAGATCCGCATGGCCGAACGCGGCAAGGTCGGTTTCCCTTGTCCGCGCGACCAATTCGGCGAAGGTCTCGGCCGGGTCGACCTGGCTGCGCAGCACCAGCGTGTTCACGAACATGCCGATGGCATCGTCGAGCGCCGCCTCGCCACGACCCGCGACCGCGGTGCCGATGGCGATGTCGTCGCTGTTGGACAGGCGGGCGAGCAGTGCGGCGAAGGCCGCGTGCACCACCATGAACAGGCTCGCGCCGTGCTCGCGGGCCAGCGCGTTCAACCCGCGCTGCAGCTGCGCGTCGAGCGAGAACTCGTACACGTCACCGCGATTCGACGCGATGGCCGGGCGCGAACGGTCCGCGGGCAGATCCAGCTGATCCGGCAGCCCGGCCAGGTTCCGCGACCAGAAGGCCACCTGCTGGGCGATCAGCGACTCCGGATCCTCCTCCGAGCCGAGCGTTTCCCGCTGCCACAGCGCGTAATCCGCGTACTGCACCGGCAGCGGCGCCCAGCCGGGCGCTTCGCCGCTCGAACGGGCCAGGTAGGCCACCATCACATCGCGGGCGAGCGGCCGGATCGACCAGCCGTCACCGGAGATGTGGTGCACGACGAAGACCAGCACATGCGTCTCCGGCTGCGAGCCGTCCATCGAACCCGCGACGCGGAACAGCTTGGCCCGCACCGGAACCTCGGCGGTGACATCGAAACCGGTGAGCACCAGCTCGCTGATCTGATCGCGAATCTCGGTCTCCGACACCGTGATCGGCGAAAGATCGATGGTCTCCTGCCCCGCGGGCAGCACCACCTGCACACCGTGGCCGTCGGCGGTCTCCGGGTAGATGGTGCGCAGCACCTCGTGCCGGTCGATCACATCGGCGACCGCGCGGCGCAGCGCGTCGGTGTCGAGCGCACCGGTCAGCCGCACCGCGAGCGGGATGTTGTTGACCGCGGTCGCGCTGTCGAACCGGTTCAGGAACCACATGCGCTGCTGGGCAAGGGAAAGCGGAATCTGCGCCGGACGCGGACCGGCCACCAGCTCGCGGCGGCGTCCGGTGCCCGCCTGCGCCTCGAGGCGGGCGGCGAGCGCCGCCACATTCGGCGCCTCGAACAGCAGACGCACCGGCACCCGGGTGTCGAGCGCCGCGCCGAGGCGGGCCACCACCTGGGTGGCGATCAGCGAGTTGCCACCGAGTTCGAAGAAGTCGTCGTCCAGGCCGACCGGGCGATCGCCCTCGGCCGCAACGAGCCCGAGCACCTCGGCGAAGGTGTCGGCGACGATCTCCTCGATCGGCGTCGCGGGCGCACGGAACTCCCGCGCCTCGAAGACGGGTTCGGGCAGTGCGCGCCGATCCAGTTTGCCGTTGGGACTCAACGGCATCGCGTCGAGCACAACGATCGCCGCGGGCACCATGTACGAGGGCAGTCGCGCGGCAAGGGCGCCGCGCAGCTCGTCGGCGTCCAGCTCGGCGCCCGAGGGCACGACGTAGGCGACCAACTGGTCGCCCGTGCGCGCGTCCGAACGCACCATGGCCACCGACTGGGCCACCGAAGCCTGTGCGGTGAGCGCGGTTTCGATCTCCCCGAGCTCGATGCGCAGGCCGCGCAGCTTCACCTGGAAGTCGGTGCGGCCCAGGTAGACGATCGCGCCGTCGGCGCCGCGGGTGACCAGGTCGCCGGTGCGGTACATGCGCGCACCCGGCGCACCGAACGGGTTGGCCACGAAGCGATCCGCGGTCAGGTCGGCGCGGCCGAAGTAGCCGCGCGCCAATTGCGCTCCGGCCAGGTACAACTCGCCCGCCATACCCGCGGCGACCGGGTGCAGGCGCGAATCCAGCACGTAGGCCTGGGCATTCCACACCGGCAGACCGATCGGGACCGCGCCCGCGACCTCGGCGGCCACCGGGCCGTGCGTGGCGTGCACGGTGAATTCCGTTGGACCGTAGAGGTTGTACAGCTCGGCATCGCTCACCCGGCGGATCGCGTGCACCGCGTCGGCGGTGAACGCCTCACCGGCGACGAACAGCAGCCGCAGCGAGGCCAGCGCCTCGCGGCCGATACCGGTCGCCTCGGCATTGGTCGCGAAGACGGTCAGCATCGACGGCACGAACGAGGTCATGGTGATGCGCTCGGCGGCGATCACCTCGGCCAGGTATTGCGGGTCGCGGTGCCCGTCGGGGCTCGCGATCACCATCCGGCCGCCCGTGCTGAGCGGACCGAACAGCTCCCACACCGAGACGTCGAAGGTGGCGGGCGTCTTGAAGAGCACGATGTCGTCGGCGCCGATGCCGTATTCGCCGGTGATCCAGCGGATTTGGTTCACGACGGCGGCGTGCGGCACCGCGACGCCCTTCGGACGGCCGGTCGAGCCGGACGTGAAGATCACATATGCCGGATGTTCGGGCCGCAGGGGCGCGATCCGTTCGGCATCGCTGACCGGCGCGTCCGAGTACTCGTCCAGCTCGAGTTCGTCGAGCGTCAGCGTCTCCCGCGCACCGGCGTCGAACGCGTCGCGCGCGGTGGTGAGCACGCAGACCGGCGCGGCGGATTCCAGCACGTACTCGATGCGCTCGGCGGGTTGATCCAGATCCAGCGGCACGTAGCCGCCGCCCGCGGCCTGCACCGCGTATGCCGCGACGACAAGGTCGACCGAACGGCGAATGCCGAGGGCGACAAGGCTTTCCGGTCCGACACCGGCGTCGATCAGGCGACGGGCCGTGCGATGCACCCGCGCCGCGAATTCGGCGTAGGTGAGGGATGTCCCGGTGCTCGGGTCGACGATCGCGACCGAATCCGGGGTCGCCGCGGCCTGCTTCGCGAATACGTCGACCAGCGTCCGCGCGGCACCCAACTCGTGCGCGGTGTCGTTCCAACCACGCAGCGCCAGTTCGGTTTCCGACTCGTCCAGCAGCGCGATATCGCCGACCGGACGATCCGGTTCCGCCGCGACGGCCCGCAACACCCGGTTGAACCGATCGCCGAATTCGGCCATCGTCCGCGGATCGAAAAGATCGGTGGCGTAGATCAATTCGGCGATGATGCCGGACGGCGTCGCCGCCGTGCCGTTGGTCGCGCTCGCCGCGGTGCGCTCGGACAGCGCCAGATGCAGGTCGAATTTGGCGACATCGATCGGCAGTTCGACACCGCTGACCGTCAACCCGGGCAGTTCCAGCACGTTCTGGCCGAGGTTCTGGAACGACAGCATCACCTGGAACAGCGGATGCCGCGCCTGCGAACGCGGCGGGTTCAGGATCTCCACCAGCCGCTCGAACGGCAGGTCGGCGTGACCGAAGGCGGCGATATCCGTGGCGCGCACCGCGCGCAGCAGGTCGGTGAACGTCGCGCCGCCATCGACCGGGGTCCGCAGCACCAGGGTGTTGACGAACATACCGATCAGGTCGTCGAGCGCGCGCTCACCGCGGCCCGCCACCGGGGTGCCGACGGCGATGTCGTCCTCGCCCGACAGGCGCGCGAGCAGCACGGCCAGCGCGGTGTGCGCGACCATGAACAGCGTCGCGCCGCGGGTGCGGGCGAGTTCGGCCAGCCTGGTGTGTGTTTCGGCGTCGATCTCGAAGGTGTAGGTCGCGCCGCGGCCGGAGGCCACCGCGAGACGCGGCCGGTCCGCGGGCAGATCCAGTTGTTCCGGCAGCCCGCGCAGCGCCTGTGACCAGTACGAGATCTGTTCGGAGATAACCGAATCCGGATCGGTCTCGGCACCGAGCACGGTGCGCTGCCACAGCGCGTAGTCGGCGTACTGGACTTCCAGTGGCCGCCAAGCCGGTTCGCCGCCGTCGACGCGAGCGCCGTACGCGGTCATCACGTCCCGGGTCATCGGGAGCATGGAGAAGCCGTCGGCCGAGATGTGGTGCACCACCAGGGCGAGCACGTGTTCGGTCGGGCTGATCTCGAACAGCCGCGCCCGGAACGGCACGTCGACGGTGACGTCGAAGCCGGTCAGCACCAGTTCCGAAAGCCGCTGCGGCAGTTCGGTTTCACTGACATCGATCGGCGTCAGATCCGGAATCACCTTGCCGGTCGGCACGATCACCTGATGAGCCGTGCCGTCTACCTCGGGGTAGTAGGTGCGCAGCGATTCGTGCCTGGCCAGGACGTCGGCCACCGCGATCTGCAGCGCCTGCCGGTCCAGCAGACCCGACATGCGCACCGCGGCAGGGATATTGTCCACGGCCGATTCGGGATCGAAGCGGTTGAGGAACCACATGCGCTGCTGCGCCAGCGAGAGCGGCACCAGCTCCGGCCGCTGCTGCGGCACCAGCGGCGCGCGCTTGCCCGCGCCGACCCGGGATTCCGCACGGGCCGCGAGCGCGACGACGGTGGAGGCCTCGAACAGCTCGCGCACACCCAGGTCGGTGTCGAGCGCGGCCGAAAGCCGGGCCGCGACCTGGGTGGCGCTCAACGAATTACCGCCGAGCGCGAAGAAGTCGTCGTCCAGGCCGACCCGTTCCAGGCCGAGCACCTCGGCGAAGGTGGTCGCGACGATCTCCTCCACCGGCGTTGTCGGCGCGCGGAACACCGCGGCCTCGAACACCGGTGCGGGCAATGCCTTCCGATCCAGCTTGCCCGATGCGTTGAGCGGGAATTCGTCGAGCGCGATGAGCACCGACGGCACCATGTAGGCGGGCAGCTGCCTGCCCAGATCCTCGCGCACCAGCTCGGTGTCGAGCGGAACGCCCTGTGCCGCGATGACATACGCCACCAGCTGATCGCCGGTATGCGCATCCGAGCGCACCACGACCACCGACTGGGCGATCTCGTCCAGCGCGGTGAGCGCCTGCTCGATCTCGCCGAGCTCGATCCGCAGACCGCGCAACTTCACCTGGAAGTCGGTGCGGCCCAAGTACTCCAGCTCACCATCGGCGGTCCAGGTGACCAGGTCACCCGTGCGGTACATCCGGCTGCCCGCGACACCGAACGGGTTCGCGACGAACCGATCGCTGGTCAGATCCGGCCGCGCGACATAGCCGCGCGCCAGCTGGGCACCCGCCAGATACAGCTCACCCGCGACACCGACCGGAACCGGCCGCAGCCGCGAATCCAGCACGTACACCTGGGTGTTGAACACCGGCGCACCGATCGGCACCGAATCCACGTCCGCCGCGGTCACCTCGTGGAAGGTGACGTCGACGGCGGCCTCGGTCGGGCCGTAGAGGTTGTGCAGTGCCGCACCGGTCAGCTCGCGCAGGCGCTGCGCGGGCTTGGACGGCAGCGCCTCACCGGAGGCGAACACCAGCCGCAGCGAATCGCATTGGGCCGCGGCCGCATCGGCGACGAACACCGCGAGCATCGACGGCACGAAGTGGGTGACGCTGATCCGCTCGGTGCGGATGATCTCGGCCAGATACGCCGGATCCCGGTGGCCGTCCGGCTTGGCGACCACCAGCCGCGCGCCGATCTGCAAGGGCCAGAAGAACTCCCACACCGAAACGTCGAAGGTGGCCGGGGTCTTCTGCAGTACCGCGTCGCCCGCGTTCAGCTGGTAGGCCGACTGCATCCAGACGAGGCGGTTGACGATCGCGGCATGGCTGACCGCGACACCCTTCGGGCGGCCGGTCGAACCCGAGGTGAAGATCACGTACGCGGTATTCGACGGGCGCAGCGGCGCACGGCGTTCCGCGTCGGTGACCGGTTCGTCGGACAGGCCGAACAGGTCGAGCAGATCGATGCGCACCTGGGCGGTGTCGATCTCCAGATCGACTCCGGAGGTCAGTACGCAGACCGGATCGGCCGTCGCCAGAATGTATTCCGTGCGCTCGGCCGGGTGGTCCGGATCCAGCGGCACGTACGCGCCGCCCGCGACGGTCACCGCGTACATGCCGACGACCAGATCGATCGAGCGCCGCATGCCGAGGGCCACATACGATTCCGGCCCGACACCGCGTTCGATGAGCCAGCGCGCCAAGCGGTAGACGCGTGACGCGAACTCGTCGTAGGACAGATTTGTCCCCTCGAACGTGAGCGCCGTCGCCTCCGGCGTCCTGGCCAGCTGTTCCTCGAACAGCGAGACAAGCGTTGCGGCCGAATCGATCTCGTGCGCGGTGTCGTTCCAGCCGGAGACCACCAGCTCGCGCTCGGCGGCATCCACCAGCTCGATATCGCCGACGGCGAGCTCGGGTTCGGTGGTGATGGCGGTGAGCACCCGGATCAGGCGGTCGGCGATGCGGCGCACGGTCGCCTCGTCGAACAGGTCGCGCAGGTAGCCGGCGCGGATCCGCAGCCGCGAATCCAGCTGTGCGATAAGGGTCAGCGGGTAGTGCGTGGCATCGGCCGCGGCCAAGTCCACCACCGACATACCGTCGATATCGGCGGCCTGCGCGCGCAGACCCTCCGCGTCCACCGGGTAGGACTCGAAAACCACCAGGGTGTCGAACAATCCGCCGATACCGGCCGCCGACTGGATATCCACCAGGCCGACGTAGTGGTGGTCGAGCAGATCGGCCTGCTCGCCCTGGGTGCGAATCAGCAACTGGCGCGCCGATTCCGACGGGTCGAAGCGCACCCGCACCGGCACGGTGTTGATGAACAGACCCACCATGTTCTCCACGCCGGCCAGCTGCGCCGGGCGGCCGGAGACCGTGGTGCCGAACAGCACGTCGTCGCGGCCGGTCATCCGGCCGATCAGGATGCCCCACGCGGTCTGCAGCACGGTGTTCGGGGTGACGCCGAGCGATGCGGCCAGCGCGGTCAGGCGTGCGGTGGCGGCCTCGTCGAGGTCGAACAGGTATTCCCCGGACAGCGCGGTGATTTCGCGTCCGGCGTCCGGCCTGGCCAGCAGCGTCGGCTCGGAAATACCTTGCAGCGCACGGGTCCACGCAGCCAGCGAGGCCGCGAGATCCTGCCGCGCCGTCCATTCCAGGAAGTGCCGGTAGGAGCGGGCGGCGGGCAGCACCGAGGCATCCGCGTGCGCCGCGTACAGCACGAGCAGATCGCGCATCAGCAGCGGCATGGACCAGCCGTCCAGCAGGATGTGGTGGTTGGCCACCACGAACTGCCAGCGATCGGCCGCCACCTGGATCAGCGTGAACCGGATCAGCGGCGGCGCGGTCAGATCGAAGCGCGTCATCCGGTCGGCGGCGATCAGGTCATCGGCGTTACCGGATTCGGTGCGGTCGTATTCGGCCCAGCCGACCCGGACGTTGTTGAGCACCACCTGCACCGGATTGCCGTTGGCGTCGGTGACGAAGGCGGTGCGCAGGTTCTCGTAGCGATCGACCAGAGCCTGTGCGGCCGAATGCAATCGGGTCGCGTCCACGTGCCCGGTGAGGGTCACCACCGCCTGCGCGGTGTACACGTCCACCGAGCTCGCGGCCAGGCGGGCGTGGAAAAGCAGACCCGCCTGCAGCGCCGAGAGCGGCCAGATATCGGCCAGCGCCGGGAAACGCCGCTCCCAGGCGTCGATATCGCGCTGAGTGGTGCGCACCAGCCCGAAATCGGACGGGGTGTGTCCGCCCGCACCGGTCGAATTCGCGTGCCGGGCAACCGCTTCCAGCGCGGTGGTCCACAGCTCGGCGAATTCGCGCACCTCGGGGGCGGTCAACAGCGTTGCCGGATAGCCGATATTCGCGGTGAGCTTGTCGCCGACCACGATCGCGTTGATGTCCAGCGGCGCCATCGCGGGCATATCCGCGTCGTAAGCGCCACCGAGCGAGGCCAATTCGGCCGCCGGGATCCAGCCGAAGCCGCGCAGCGCCTCCGGCACATCGCCGTCGGATACCCGGCCCAGATAGTTGAAGCTCACCTGGCCCGGCAGCTCGGCGGGCAGCTGCGCCGCCGTCTCCGGGTTCAGGTAGCCCAGCAGGCCGTAGCCGATGCCCTTGTCCGGCACCGAAAGCAGCTGTTCCTTGACCGCCTTGATGGCCTGGCCGAGCGCCGGGCCGCCGGCGAATGCGGCGTCGACATCGATACCGGACAGTTCGAAGCGGACCGGGAAGATCGCGGTGAACCAGCCCACCGTGCGCGACAGATCCGCGCCCGGCACCACCTCTTCCTCGCGGCCGTGGCCCTCCAGCCGCAGCAGCAGCGCGTCGTCGGTGCGCGTACCCGCCTTGCGCGCACGCCATTTCGCGGTCGCCAGTGCGAGCGCGGTGAGCAGGCCGTCGTTCACGCCGCCGTGGAACAGCGCGGGCACCGTGGTGAGCAGCGCCTTCGTCACCTCGGCCGAGACCTCGACCTGCAGCTTCTCGATGACACCCGATACGTCGACCGCCGGATCCATCGGCCGCGCGGTGAGCAGCGGATCGGCGGTGCCGACCACCGAGCGCCAGTAATCGAGTTCGGCGGTACGGCCCTCGCTCTGAGCCTCGCGCTCGAGCGCGTGCGCCCAGGCCCGCATCGATGTCGCGGGCGCGACCAGCTCGGGCTCCTGTCCCGCGGTGAGCTGACCCCACGCGGTCACGAAGTCCGGCACCAGGATTCGCCAGGTGACGCCGTCGACCACCAGGTGGTGGCCGACCACGATCAGGCGGCCCATCTGTCCGGCGGTCGCCGGATCCAGCCAGACGAACCGGATCACGACGCCCGCGGCCGGATCCAACCGGTCGAGCGCGGAATCCAATGCCGCCGAGGCGACTTCGAGCAGTTCGGCCTCGTCGGTGTATTCGACCCGATCGATCAGCGCGTCGACGTCGACGGTGCCGGGCGCGGCGGTCTCGAGCACGAGGCCGTCACCGTCGTCGTACAGCCGGGCACGTAGCATGTCGTGCCGATCGATAACCGCGCCAACGGTTTTCGCGATACCAGCGCGATCGATACCGGCGGGCAGCTCCAGCGCCATGGTCTGGTTGAACCGGCCGAACGAACCCGGCCGCTCGGCCATGAACCGGACCACCGGGGTCAGCGGCATCCGGCCGACACCGCCGCCCGGCAGTTCGGCCAGCACCGCAACGGCGGGTGCGGCGGCGTCGGCGGTCTCGGCCACCGCGGCCAGCCCGGCCACCGTGCGCTGCTCGAAAACCTGTCGCGGCGTGAAGATCACCCCGCGCGCCTTGGCCCGCGACACCAGCTGGATCGACACGATCGAATCGCCGCCGAGCGCGAAGAAAGAGTCGTCGACGCCCACCCGCTCCAGGCCGAGCACCTCGGCGAAGACCTCGGCGATGGTGTGCTCCACCGGCGTGCGCGGCGCGCGGAATACGACCTCGGTCGCGAATACCGGCTCCGGCAACGCCTTCCGGTCCAGCTTGCCGACCGGGGTGAGCGGCACCCGGTCGATCACCATGACCGACGACGGCACCATGTAGGCGGGCAGCCGCTCCTCGACGTGCGCGGTGAGCGCCGCTACGTCGATCGAATAGCCGTGTGTCGCAACAACATACGCGACCAAGGACACCGCGCCCGCGGAGTTCTTGTGGCCGATGGTCACCGCGAAGTCCACGCTCGGATGCGAGGCCAGCGCGGCGTCGATCTCGCCCAGCTCGATGCGGAAACCGCGCACCTTCACCTGGAAGTCGGAGCGGCCGACGTACTCCACCTCGCCGGTCCGGGTCCAGCGGACCACGTCACCGGTGCGGTACATCCGCGCACCGGGCACATAGGGATTCGCGACGAACCGCTCCGCGGTCAGACCCGGCCGGGCATGGTAGCCGCGCGCCAGCTGCACGCCCGACAGATACAGCTCACCCGCGACACCCACCGGGACGGGCCGCAACCGGCCGTCGAGAATCAGCGATTGCATGCCGCGCACCGGGCCGCCGATGGTGACCCGGTCGCCCTGGGCCAGCGCATCGCTGATGTTCGTCATGATGGTGGTCTCGGTGGGGCCGTAGCCGTTGTGGAAGCGGCGGCCCGAATCGTCTTGCGCGCCACCCCACTTCGTCACCATGTCGGCGGGCACCGCCTCGCCGCCGGCGACGATCACCCGCATATCGGCGAGCGCGTTCGGATCCAGCGAGGCCAGCACCGACGGGGTGATGAACGCGTGGGTGACCCGCTCGCGCCGGATCAGCTCGGTCAGCTCCTCGCCGCCGTAAACACCGGGCGGGCAGACCACCAGGGTGCCGCCGCGGCCGATCGCGAGCAGGAACTCCAGGATCGACGCGTCGAAGCTCGGCGAGGCGAAATGCAGTGCGCGCGTATCGGAATCGACCGCGTAGCGCTCGTTCTGCTCGGCGCGGAAGTTGGCGAGGCCCGCATGGGTGACCACGACGCCCTTCGGCACGCCCGTCGAACCCGAGGTGTAGATGACGTACGCCGGATGCTCCGGACGCAGCGGGCGCACCCGATCATCATCCGAGATCGCGGACGCGGCGTACTCGTCGAGCGCGAGCTCGTCCAGCACCAGCCAGTCCACCGATTCGGGCAGCTCGGCGCGGACAGACGAAACCGTAAGGCCCACCGGCGATCCGGAGTCGGTCACCATATGCGCGATGCGGTCGGCCGGGTAGGCCGGGTCCACCGGGACGAATGCCGCACCGGTCTTGCTCACCGCCCATTCGGCGAAATACGAGTCGTCGGAACGCGGAACCGCGACGGCCACCAGATCCTCGGTGCCGATGCCGCGCTCGATCAGCAAGCGCGCCAAGCGGTTCGAGCGCTCGTCGAGGTCGCCATAGGACAGACTTGTCCCCTGGAATACGACGGCGGTCGCCTTCGGATCGTGCGCGACGGCCTCGGCCAGCAGCTCGGGCAGCGTCTGGAGCGGCTCCGCGGGCGCACCGGTCCGCGCGATCAGATCGTCCCGCTCGGCGGCGTCGAGCACGTCGATCGCACCGACGGCGATGGCCGGATCCGTTGCGACGGCATCGAGTACCCGCTGCCAGCGGTCGATGATCTCGGCGGCGGTCGGCTCGTCGAACAGTTCGGTGGCGTAGGTGAGCGCCAGCGTCATTCCGCCGCGGTCGTTTTCGGACAGCGTGAACTGGAGATCGAAGCGCGCGACGCTCTCCTCCAGATCCAGCGCGGCCACCGAAAGGCCCGGCAGTTCGAAGGTGGTGCGGTCCAGGTTCTGGAAGGCCAGCATCACCTGGAACAGCGGGTTGCGCGCCTGCGACCGTTGCGGTGCCAGCAATTCCACCAGCCGCTCGAACGGCACATCGGCATTGCCGTACGCGTCGAGGTCGGTCTTGCGGACCCGGTCGAGCAGTTCGGTGAACGATTCGCCGGGTTCCACGCCGGTGCGCAGCACCAGCGTGTTCACGAACATGCCGACGAGATCGTCGAGCGCCTGCTCGCCGCGGCCCGCCATCGGCGTGCCGATCGCGATATCGTCGCCGCCGGACAGCCGGGCCAGCAGCACCGCGAGCGCACCGTGCATGACCATGAACAGCGAGGCGCCGCGTTGCCGCGCAACGTTTTCCAGCTCGCCGACGAGTGCGGCGGGCAGCTCCCGGTGCAGCGTCGCGCCGCGCAGCGAGGCGACTGCGGGGCGCGGCCGGTCGGTCGGCAGCGCCAACTCGTCCGGCACGCCGTCCAGCGCCCGCTTCCAGTGCGCGACCTGGCGGGCCATCAGCGATGCCGAGTCGTCCTCCGAGCCGAGGACTTCGCGCTGCCAGATGGCGTAGTCGGCGTACTGCACCGCCAGCGGCGCCCAGCCGGGCGCGCTGTCCTGGGTGCGCGCGGTGTACGCCAACATCACGTCGCGGCTGAGCGGGCCCATCGAGAAGCCGTCGCCCGCAATGTGATGCACGACGACGACCAGCACATGCTCGGCGTCGCCCGCTCGGTAGAGCCGGGTGCGCAGCGGAACCTCTTCGGCCACATCGAATCCGGTGTAGACGAATTCGGTGACCTCGCGGGTCAGCTCGGCCGGGTCCACCGGCACCGGGTGCAGATCGAGCGCGATCTCCTCCGCGGGCACGATCACCTGGACCGGAATGCCGCCGTGCTCCGGATATCTGGTGCGCAGCGATTCGTGGCGGCGCACCACGTCGGCGATCGCCAGCCGCAATGCGTCGACGTCCAGCGTGCCGGACAGCCGGATGGCCATCGGCAGGTTGTATGCCGCAGACGACTTGTCGTACTGGTTCAGGAACCACATGCGCTGCTGCGCGAACGACAGCGGCACCAGTTCATCCGCGGTGCGCGGACGGGCGACCAGGCTGGCGCGCGCCTCACCGGTGTGCGATTCCAGCCGTGCCGCAAGGGCTTCCACGCTCGACGCCTCGAACAGCGCGCGCACCGGGACGGTGACGCCCAGCGCCGCGCCGATCCTGGCGACCACCCGGGTCGCGATCAGCGAGTTGCCACCGAGATCGAAGAAGTCGTCGTCGACGCCGACCTGGTCCAGGCCGAGCACATCGGCGAACACTTCCGCGACGGTCTCCTGGATCGGATTCACCGGCGCGCGGAAGGTTTTCACCTGCGCCGCCGGTGCGGGCAGCGCCCGCCGGTCCAGTTTCCCGTTGACGGTCAACGGAATCCACTCGAGCCGCACCATGGCCGCCGGGACCATGTACGCGGGCAGTTGTTCGGCCGCGCCGTTGCGCACCACCTCGAGCTCGAGCTCGGCATCGGGTTCGGCGACGACGTAGGCGACGATCCGCCGATCGCCCGGCTGATCCTCGCGAACGATGACGGCGGCCTGCGCGACGCCCGGCTGGGCCAGCACCGCGGCCTCGATCTCACCGAGTTCGATGCGGAAACCGCGGACCTTCACCTGATCGTCGGCGCGGCCGAGGTATTCGAGCTCGCCGTGCCGGTTCCAGCGGGCGAGGTCGCCGGAGCGGTACAGGCGGGCCCCGCCCGGATCGAGCGGGTTCGCCACGAAACGGGTCGCGGTCAGGTCCGGGCGGCCGAGGTAGCCGCGCGCCAATTGTGGTCCGGCGACATACATTTCACCCGCGACGCCCACCGGCACCGGCCGCAGCCTGGCGTCCAGCACATACACCCGCAGGCCCGCGATGGCGCGGCCGACAACACTGCCGGAGGCGGCGGCGATGGTGGCGGCGTCCAGCGCCCGGTACGACACGTGCACCGTGGTCTCGGTGATGCCGTACATGTTGACCAGCAGCGGCGCTGAATCGCCGTGCCGGGCAACCCAATCCGACAGACGGCGCAGCTCCAGCGCCTCACCGCCGAACACCACGTAGCGCAGCGCGAGCGGCTGGGCGTCCGGTGCGGCGTTGCGATCCGCCTCGGCCAGTTGGTAGAACGCCGACGGGGTCTGGTTGAGTACCGTAACCCGCTCGGCGCGCAGCAGTTCCAGGAACTGTTCGGGCGAGCGGGTGGTGAAGTAGTCGACCACCACCAGCGTGCCGCCGAACAGCAGCGGGCCCCACAGCTCCCACACCGAGAAGTCGAAGGCGTAGGAGTGGAACAGCGTCCACACATCGTCGGGGCCGAAACCGAATTCGCGATCGGTATTCGCGAACAGCCGCACCACATTCCGGTGCGAGACCGCGACACCCTTCGGGCGCCCCGTCGAACCGGAGGTGTAGATGACGTACGCGACGTGATCCGGGGTCAGCGCCGCCCGGCGGTCGGCGTCGGTGACGGGCGCGTCGTCGGCGTCCTCCACATTGCCGGTCTCCACGGCGAATCCGTCGACCACCACGACCGGCAGGTGCTCGGGCACCTCGACCTGCACGGTGGAATCGATGACGACGCCGGTCGGGCGCGCGTCGGCGAGCACATAGGCGATGCGCTCGGCCGGGTTGGTCGGATCCACCGGCACATAGCCCGCACCGGTTTTCACGACCGCGAGCAGCGCGACGACCAGATCCAGCGAACGCGGCAGGATCACCGCGACCAGCGATTCCGGACCGGCGCCATCGGCGATCAGCCTGCGCGCCAACACATTCGCGCGCCGATCCAGCTCGGCGTAGCTCAGCGCCTCCGCACCGAACCGCGCGGCAGTGCGGTCCGGATGCGCGGCCACCGCGGCGTCGAACAGCCGAACCAGCGTGGTATCCGGATCCGCGAACAGGCCGCTGCCCGCATCCGCGCCGGAGGACACCCAGCGCTGCGAAACATCAAGGCGCTCGGCCTCACCCAGCAGATCGATATCGCCGACGGCGAGCTCCGGATCCTCGGTGATGCCGCGCAGGATCCGCACCAGGCGGTCCGCGAAGGATGCGACCGTCTCCGGGTCGAACAGGTCGGTGGCGTAGTTCCACGACATGGCCAGCCCGCCGTCGCGGGCCGCGCCGACGGTCAGCTGCACATCGAATTTCGCGGTGCCGGGGTCGAATTCGACGACATCGACATCGAGACCGGGGAGCCGCACGGTGTCGATTTCGGTGGCCGAGGCGGCCTCGAAGGTCAGGCCCACCTGGAACAGCGGGTGATGCGCCTGCGACCGGGCCGGGCTGATGACGTCCACCAGCCGCTCGAACGGCACATCGGCATTCGCGAAGGCGGACAGGTCCGTTCGGCGCACCTGCTCCAGCAGATCGACGAACCGGGTGCCCGGCTCGACCCGGCTGCGCAGCACGAGCGTATTGACGAACATGCCGACCAGATCGTCGAGCGCGCGCTCACCGCGGCCCGCGATCGGGGTGCCGATGGCGATATCGGTGCTGTTGGACAGCCTGCCCGCCCATGCGGCCAGCGCGGCGTGCACCACCATGAACAGCGTCACCCCGCGCGAGCGCGCGAGTTCGGCCAGCGCGTCGTGCAATTCGGCATCGATCGAGAAGCCGTGCGTGCCACCGGCATTGGAGGCGATCTCCGGGCGCGGGCGGTCCGCGGGCAGTTCGATCTGGTCCGGCAGGTCGCGCAGCTGTTCGGTCCAGTACGCGATCTGCTTGGCCGCCACCGAATCCGGATCGTCCTCGGCGCCGAGCACCGCGCGCTGCCACAGCGCGTAATCGGCGTACTGGACGTCCAGCGGAGCCCAGGTGGGGGTCTCGCCGCGCATCCGCTCGGTGTACGCCACCACGATGTCGCGCAGCAGCGCGCGCAGCGAGAAGCCGTCCGAGCTGATGTGGTGCATCACGAGCACCACGACGTGGTTCGTGTCGTCCAGGCGCAAAAGGTTTGCCCGGAAGGCGATTTCGTTCGTGACATCGAAGTGGACGCTGGCCAGCTCGACGATTCGGGCCGGCAGCGCGGCCGCCGCGACGGTCTCCGACGGCAGCCGGAACCGCATCTCCGAGACCGGCAGCACCCGCTGGTAGCCGGTGCCGTCCACCTCCGGGTACACGGTGCGCAGCGCCTCGTGCCTGGCCAGCACGTCCGCGATGGCCGCGTGCAGCGCGGTGGCATCGATGGTTCCGGTGAGCCGGATGGCGACCGGGATATTGTTCACTGCGGTCGCGCTGTCGAAGCGGTTCAGGAACCACATCCGCTGCTGTGCCAGCGACAGCGGCACCAGCTGTGCGGTCTCGCCGTTCGGCAGGGTCACCGGCGCGGGCCGCTCCTGCGGCTCCAGCGGGGCCCGGCCGCCCTGTCCCGCAGCGGATTCCACGCGTGCGGCCAGTGCGACGACGGTCGGCGCCTCGAAGAGGGTGCGCACCGGGATCTGCGCGTCGAGCGCCTCACCCAGCCGCGCCGCGACCTGGGTCGCGATCAGCGAGTTGCCGCCCAGCTCGAAGAAATCGTCGTCCAGGCCGACCCGCGGCGCGCCGAGCACCTCGGCGAAGACGCCCGCGACGATCTCCTCCACCGGAGTCGTCGGCGCGCGGAACACCTTGGCCTCGAAAACCGGTGCGGGCAGCGCCCTTCGATCCAGCTTGCCGGAGGCATTGAGCGGGAACGCCGCGAGCACGACATAGGCCGCGGGCACCATGTAGGCCGGAAGCTGTTGTGCCAGTGTGGCTTTCACGGCGTCGAGGTCGATCGAGCGATCCGCGTCGGCGACCAGGTAGGCCACCAGCTGATCGCCCGTGCGCTCATCGGTGCGCACCAGGACCACCGCCTGCGCCACCGCGGCCTGCGCGGTGAGCGCGTTCTCGATCTCGCCGAGCTCGATCCGCAGACCGCGCAACTTCACCTGGAAGTCGGTGCGGCCCAAGTACTCCAGCTCACCGTTTGCCGTCCATGCCACCAGGTCGCCGGTGCGGTACATCCGTGCCGCGTCGCCGAACGGATTCGCGACGAACCGCTCGGTGGTCAGATCCGGGCGCGTGACATAGCCGTGCGCCAACTGCACACCCGCGAGGTACAGCTCGCCCGGCACACCGACCGGAACCGGCCGCAACCGCGAATCCAGCACGTACACCTGGGTGTTGAACACCGGGGCGCCGATCGGCACCGATGCGGTGTCGGCCTCGGTCACCTCGTGGAAGGTGACGTCGACCGCGGCCTCCGTCGGGCCGTACAGGTTGTGCAGGCGCGCACCGGTCAGCTCGATCAGGCGCTGAGCGGCGTTGGCGGGCAACGCCTCACCGGAGGCGAAGACATTCCGCAGGCTGGTGCAATCGGCCGCGCGGTCCTCCGCGACAAACACCGAAAGCAGCGACGGCACGAAATGCGCCGTGGTGACGTGTTCCTCGACGATCAGCCGGGCCAGGTAGGCCGGGTCGCGATGACCGTCCGGCCTGGCGACCACCAGCCGCGCACCGACCTGCAAGGGCCAGAAGAACTCCCACACCGAAACGTCGAAGGTGGCCGGGGTCTTCTGCAGCACAACGTCATCCGCGGACAGGCCGTACGCGGCGTGCATCCACACCAGGCGGTTGACGATCGCCTGATGCGAGACCGCGACGCCCTTCGGCCGTCCGGTCGAACCCGACGTGAAGATCACGTACGCGGTATTCGCCGGGCGCAGCGGCTTGTGCCGGTCGGCGTCGGTCAGCGGCGCGTCCGAGAACTCGGACAGGTCGAGCTGATCGATGCGCACCTCGCGCCCGTACGCGGAGTCCAGATCGGCGCCCGCGGTGAGCACCCGCACCGGTCCGGCGGTCTCCAGGATGTAATCGATGCGCTCGGCCGGGAAGTCCGGATCCACCGGAACATACGCGCCACCGGCGGCATTCACGGCGTACATGCCGACGACGAGGTCGATCGAGCGCCGCATGCCAAGGGCCACATACGATTCCGGACCGACACCGGCCTGCTTGAGCCAGCGCGCCAACCGGTGCACCCGACCGGCGAACTCGGCATAGGACAGACTTGTCCCCTCGAACGTGACAGCCGTCGCGTCCGGGGTGCGCGCCACCTGCGCCTCGAACATGGAAACCAAGGTGGCGGCGGCATTTCCGTCGACAGCGGTCAGCGCGGCATCGATCGGGAATTCGGTGGCGTTCCACTGGTCGAGCACCAGCGCGCGCTCATCGCCGTCGAGCAGTTCGATATCGCCGACCGAGACGGTGGGTTCGGCGATGATGCCGCGCAACACCCGAACGAACCGGTCCGCGAACACATTCGCGAAGTCGGCGTCGAAAAGGTCGGTGGCGTAGACGAGTTCGGCATCCATGGCCGCGTCCGCGCCGGGCACCTCGCTCAGCGTCAGCTGCAGATCGAACTTCGCGGTCGGCGAATCGACGCCGAGCTCGGATACGGTCAGGCCGGGCAGTTCCAGCGTGGTGCGGCCCAGGTTCTGGAACGACAGCATCACCTGGAACAGCGGATGCCGCGCCTGCGAACGCGCCGGGTTCAGCACCTCCACCAGCCGCTCGAACGGCACATCCGCATGTGCGAACGCCTGCAGATCCCGCTCGCGCACCTGGGCGAGCAGATCGGTGAAGGCGGTGGCGGCATCCACCTCGGCGCGCAGCACCAGAGTGTTGACGAACATGCCGACCAGGTCGTCGAGCGCCTGCTCACCGCGACCGGCCACCGGGATGCCTACGGCGATATCGCCGGACCCGCTCAACCGGGCGAGCAATGCGGCGAATGCGCTGTGCACCACCATGAACAGCGTCGCGCCGTTATCGCGCGCCACCCCGTTCAACGCGTCGATCAGCTCGGCGGGCACTCGGAAACGATGCGTTCCGGCCCGGTAGGACGCGACCGCGGGACGCGGGTTGCCCGGCAGACGTAGTTCGTCGGGCAGCCCGGCCAGCGCACCGCGCCAGTAGTCGAGCTGCTCGGAGATCAGCGAGGTCCGATCGTCCTCGGAGCCGAGCGTTTCCCGCTGCCACAGCGCGTAATCCACGTACTGGACCGGCAGCGGCGACCAGCCCGGCTCGGCTTCTCCGGTGCGCGCGACATAGGCCATCATCATGTCGCGGACCAGCGGCCGCATCGAGAAGCCGTCTGCCGCGATGTGGTGCACGACCACGACAAGCACGTAGTCCTGCTCGCCGATCTGGTAGACGCGCAGCCGCACCGGCGGTTCGGCGGTGACGTCGAAACCGCGGGTCACGAATTCGCGCAGCAGATCGGGCAATTCGCCCTCGGCCGCCTGCACCACGTCGAGCGCGGGCAGCGCCCTGGTGGACGACAAGACCTTCTGGTAGGCCACGCCGCCCTGGGACGGGTAGATGGTGCGCAGCGATTCGTGTCGCGCGACGACGTCGGCGACGGCGCCGCGCAGCGCCGCCAGATCCAGTGCGCCGGTGAGCCTTACGGCCGCGGGAATGTTGTTCGCGGCCGAGTCGGCATCGAAGCGGTTGAGGAACCACATGCGCTGCTGGGCCAGCGACAGCGGCGGGTACTCCGGCCGCTGCCGCGCGGTGAGCGCTTGGCGCGCACCGGATCCCGCATGCGATTCGACGCGGGCCGCGAGCGCGGCGACGGTGGGCGCCTCGAACATCGCGCGCACACCGATATCGGCGTTCAGCGCGGCGCTCAGGCGGGCCACCACCTGGGTGGCGACCAGTGAGTTGCCGCCCAGTTCGAAGAAATCGTCGTCGACGCCGACGCGTTCGACGCCGAGCAGATCGGCGAAGATACCCGCGACGATCTCCTCGATCGGGGTCGACGGTGCACGGAACACCTTGGCCTCGAACACCGGTGCTGGCAGCGCCTTGCGATCCAGCTTGCCCGACGCGTTCACCGGGAAGGCGTCCATGATCATCAGCGCGGCCGGAACCATGTAGCCCGGCAGCGAACCCGCGAGCCCGGCCTTGACCGCATCCGGATCGATGGTCGAATCCGGTTCCGCGACAAGGTAACCCACCAGCTGGTCGCCCGCGTGCGCATCGGTGCGCAGCACGACGACCGACTGCGCGACGCCCGGCTGGGCCAGCAGCGCGGCCTCGATCTCGCCGAGCTCGATCCGCAGACCGCGCAACTTCACCTGGAAGTCGGTGCGGCCCAAGTACTCCAGCTCACCATCGGCCGTCCAGGTGACCAGGTCACCGGTCCGATACATCCGCGCGCCATCGCCGAACGGATTGGCCACGAACCGATCCGCCGTGAGGTCGGGGCGGTCGAGGTAGCCGAGCGCGAGCTGATCGCCCGCCAGATACAGCTCACCCGCGACACCGGCCGCGACCGGATGCAGCCGGCCGTCGAGCACGAAAACCTTGGTGTTCCAGACGGGGCGGCCGATCGGCACCGACACCATATCCGCGTCGGTGGCCTCGTGATAGGTCACGTCGACGGCGGCCTCGGTCGGGCCGTACAGGTTGTGCAGCCGCGCGCCGGTCAGCTCGCGCAGCCGCGCCGCGGTCGGCGCGGGCAGCGCCTCACCGGAGGCGAAGACCTGGCGCAGCGTGGAAACGTTTGCCGCGTCGCCGTTTTCATTGCCGAGGGTGGCAACGAATACCGAAAGCATCGACGGCACGAAATGCGTCGTGGTGACGCCGTGTTCGGCGATCACCTGCGCCAGATACACCGGATCGCGATGACCATCCGGCTTCGCGACCACCAGCCGCGCGCCGACCTGCAAGGGCCAGAAGAACTCCCACACCGAAACGTCGAAGGTGGCCGGAGTCTTCTGCAGCACAACGTCATCCGAGCCGATCGGATATTCGTGCTGCATCCACAGCAGGCGGTTGACGATCGCCCGATGCGAAACCGCGACACCCTTCGGGCGTCCCGTCGAACCCGATGTGAAGATCACGTAGGCGGTATTGCCGGGCAGCAGCGGGCGGACCCGCTCGGCATCGGTGATCGGCGCACCGCTCAGTTCGGCGAATTCCGGTGTCGCCATCAATGTTTCGAGGCTCAACTGGGTGACCTCGGTGGCGGCGAATTCGTCGCGCTCGGTGGTCAGCAGCAGCCGGGGACGTGCCGTCTCCACGATGTGGTTGATGCGATCGCCCGGCTGATCCGGATCCAGCGGCACATACGCCGCACCCGTCTGCAGCACCGCGTACATCGCGACGACCAGTTCGGTCGAGCGCCGGATGGCAAGCGCCACCGCGTCTTCCGTACCGATGCCACGGTCGATCAGGTGCCGCGCCAGCTTGTTCGCACGCTCTTGCAGTTCCCGATACGACAGCTGCTCGTCGGCGAACACCAGCGCGATCGCGTCCGGTGTCGCCTCGACCTGCCGATCGAACAGCGAGACCAGCGTCTCGACCGGCACCGGCCGCGCGGTGTCGTTCAACTCGATGACGACGCGCGCGTGCTCCTCCGGCGACAACAGGTCGATATCGCCGATCGCCGTATCCGGATCCGCGGTGATCGCGTCCAAGATCCGGTCCAGCCTGCGCGCGAATCCCGCCACCGTCGACTCGTCGAAAAGGTCGAGCGCATAGGAGAATTCGGCCGACATACCGGCCGACTCGCCCTGTTCGTCGCGGGCCTCCTGCAGGGTGAGCTGCAGATCGAATTTGGCCAGTCCCGGGTCGTAGTCGATGCCGTTCACCGAGAGGCCGGGCAGTTCGAGGCTGGCCTGCCTGGTGTTCTGGAAGGTCAGCATCACCTGGAACAGCGGATGCCGGGCCTGCGAACGCGCCGGGTTCAGCACCTCGACCAGGCGCTCGAACGGCACGTCGGAGTGCGAGAAGGCGTGCAGGTCGGTTTCCCTGGCCGCGCCGAGCACATCGGCGAAGCTCGCCGCGCCGTCGATTTGGGTGCGCAACACCAGGGTGTTGACGAACATGCCGATCAGCTCGTCGAGCGCGGCCTCACCGCGCCCGGCCACCGGGGTGCCGATGGCGATGTCCTGTGTGCCGCTCAGCCGGGACAGCAGCACCGCCAGGGCGCTGTGCAGCACCATGAACAGCGACGCGTTGTAGCGGTGGCCGAGTTCGACGAGCCTGCGCTGGGTTTCGGCGGAGATCACGAACGGGTAGGTGCCGCCGCGGTAGCTGGCCATCGCGGGGCGCGGCCGGTCCGACGGCAGCACGAGTTCGTCCGGCAGATCCGCCAATTCCCGCTGCCAGTAATGGATCTGCGAGGAAACCAGCGAGGTCGGATCGTCCTCGGAGCCGAGCACCTCGCGCTGCCACAGCGCGTAATCGGCGTACTGGACCGGCAATTCGGCCCAGGCCGGCGCCTCCCACGAGGTGCGGGCCGCATAGGCGACCATCACATCGCGGGCCAGCGGGCCCATCGACCAGCCGTCGGCGGAGATGTGGTGCACCACCATACCGAGTACGTACTCGGTCTCGCTGATCTCGAAAAGCCTTGCGTGCAAAGGCACTTCGCTGGTGACGTCGAAGGCCATGGAGGCCAGCTCCACCAGGTGATCGATCAGCGTCGCCTCGCTGACCTGGAAGGGCGTCAGGTCGGGCACGATCTGCGCCGCGTCCAGGACCACCTGCACCGGACCGTTCTTGGTCTCCGGGAAGACAGTGCGCAGCGATTCGTGGCGGTCGATCACGTCGATGACGGCGACCTGCAGTGCGGCGACATCGAGTTCACCGGAGAGCCGGATGGCCACCGGGATGTTGTTCACCGCGGATTCGGTGTCGAACCGGTTGAGGAACCACATGCGCTGCTGCGCAAGGGAAAGCGGCACCAGCTCGGGCCGCTCGCGGGCCACCAGCGCCTTGCGCGCGCCCGCGCCGACCTGCGACTCCACCCGGGCCGCGAGCGCGGCGACGGTCGGCGCCTCGAACAGCATGCGCACCGGCACCTTGGTGGTGAGCGCGATGCCGAGCCGGGCGGCCACCTGGGTGGCGATCAGCGAGTTACCGCCGAGCGCGAAGAAATCGTCGTGCACGCCGATCCGGCGATCCGGGCCGAGATCGAGCACCTCGGCGTAGATCTGGGCGACGATCTCCTCGATCGGCGTCGTCGGCGCCTGGAATTCGCGCACCTCGAAGGTGGGCGCGGGCAGCGCGCGCCGATCCAGTTTTCCGTTGGGGGTCAACGGGATCGCGTCGAGCACCACGAAGGCGGACGGCACCATGTACGGCGGCAGTCCCTGCTGCAGGCTCGATTTCACCGCCTCGACGTCGACGACGCCATCGGCCGGAACCAGGTAGGCGACGATCTGATCGCCGAGCCGGTCGTCCGGCCGCACGATCACCGCGGCCTGGCCGACCAGCGGGTGGGCCAGCACGGCCGCCTCGATCTCGCCGAGTTCGATGCGGAAGCCGCGCACCTTGACCTGGTCGTCGGCGCGCCCGAGGTAGACCAGGTCGCCCTCCGGGCTCCACTTGGCCACATCGCCGGAGCGGTACAGCCGCGAACCCGGCGCGCCGAAGGGGCTGGCGACGAAGCGAGCCGAGGACAGGTCCGCGCGCCCGAGGTAGCCGCGCGCCAATTGCTCACCGGCGACATAGATTTCGCCGGGCACGCCGACCGGCACCGGACGCAGCCGGTGGTCGAGCAGATACACCCGCAGGCCCGGAATGGCCTGGCCGATCAGCGAACCGTTCGCGGCGGCCACCGCCGCGCGATCCAGCGCCCGGTAGGTGACATGCACCGTGGTCTCGGTGATGCCGTACATGTTGATCAGCCGCGGCGCGTTATCCTCGTGCCTGGCGTACCAGTCGTTCAGACGCCGAAGCTCCAGCGCCTCACCGCCGTACACCACATAGCGCAGCGCGAGCGGCTCGGCATCGCTGCCCGCGGCGCGGTCCGCCTCCGCCAATTGATAGAAGGCGGACGGTGTTTGGCTCAGCACCGTGACCCGCTCCTCGCGCAGCAGGTCGAGGAACTGCTCGGGCGAGCGCGAGGTGAAGTAGTCGACGACGACCAGGGTGCCGCCGTGCAGCAGCGGACCCCACAGCTCCCACACCGAGAAGTCGAAGGCGTAGGAGTGGAACATCGTCCACACGTCGTTGGCGTCGAACCAGAACCATTCGCGGGTGTTGTCGAACAGCCGCACCACATTTCGGTGCGGGATCAGCACACCCTTCGGCCGTCCGGTCGAACCCGAGGTGTAGATGACGTACGCGACGTTCGCCGGGCGCAGCGCGCCGCGCCGATCGGCGTCGGTGATCGGTGCCGAACCGAGTCCGGCGATGATCGGGCTGTCCACGTCGAGCACGGGAACGCCTGCGGGCAGGGTCAATTCGTGCTGTGCGGTGGTGACGACGCAGATCGGGTCGGCGTCGGAGAGCATGAACGCGATGCGCTCGGCCGGATAGGTCGGGTCGACGGGCAGATAGCCGCCGCCCGCCTTCAGCGTGGCGAGCAACGCGACGACGAGTTCGGCCGACCGGGGCAGCGCGACGGCGACCAGCGTATCGGGCCGGACGCCGACCTGAATCAGGGCGCGCGCCAAACGATTCGCCCGCTCGTCCAGCTCGCGATACGTCAGCGTCGCGTAGCGACCCGATGAGGGGTGGTGGTCGGGCGACGGGTGGGCCAGCCGCTCGCCCTCGAAGACGACGGCGGTGCGATCGGCATGCGTCGCCACGGCCGTCTCGAACAGCTCGAGCAGCGTGCGCTCGCGTCCGATATCCGGTCCGGCGGAGGTCCAATCACCGGTGACCAGCGCGCGCTCGTCGGCGTCGAGGATGTCGATATCGCCGATGACGGCGTCCGGATCGGCGGTGATCGCCTCCAGGATGCGCAGCAGCCGGGTGGTGAACGACTGGACGGTGGCCGCGTCGAAAAGGTCCGTCGCGTACTGGGCGACGGCCTCGATGCCCTGCGGCTCCCCTGCCTCACCGCGTTTTTCGGTCAGCGTCCACTGCAGATCGAATTTCGCGATGTCGACGTCGAGTTCGTCGGCGGAGACCGAAAGGCCGGGCAATTCCAGTGTCGCGTGCGACATTTCCTGGAACGACAGCATCACCTGGAACAGCGGATGCCGCGCCTGCGAACGCGCCGGGTTCAGCACCTCGACCAGCCGCTCGAACGGAACATCGGCGTGCGCGAAGGCGGAGAGGTCGGATTCCCGTGTGCGCGAGAGGAATTCGCTGAACCGCTCGCTGCCGTCCACCTCGGAGCGCAGCACCAGGGTGTTGACGAACATACCGATCAGGTCGTCGAGCGCCTGCTCGCCACGGCCCGCGATCGGGGTGCCGACGGCGATATCGCTGGTGCCGCTCAACCGGGCCAGCAGCACCGCGATCGATGCGTGCATGACCATGAAGAGGCTGACGCCCTGTGCGCGCGCCAGCGCCGCCATCCTGCGGTGCAGGTCGACGTCGATCTCGAAGCGCACCCGGCTGCCGCCGAAGGTCGGCTCGGCCGGGCGCTGGCGATCGGACGGCAGGTCCAGCTGGTCGGGCAGTCCGGCCAAAGCGCCCTGCCAGTAAGCGATCTGGCGAGCGGCGATGGAATCCGGATCCGTCTCGGAGCCGAGCAGCTCGCGCTGCCAGATGCTGTAGTCCTGGTACTGCACCGGCAGCGGCGCCCAGGTGGGCGGGTGCCCCTCGGCGCGGGCCAGGTAGGCCGCGGCGACGTCGCGGGCCAGCGGGCCGAAGGAGACGCCGTCGGAGGCGATGTGATGGACGACGAAGGCGATCGCGTATTCCGGACTCGCCTCGGCATCCTCGGCGCCGAGCACCTGGAAGACGCGCACCCGGATGGGCAGCTCGCGCGAGACGTCGAAGCCGGTCGCGGCGAATTCGGTGAGTACGCCGAGCAATTCGTGCTCGGCGATGGCCTGGATCTCGATATCGAGATCCACCTCGTCCAGCGGCACCAGCTGCTGATAGCCGCCGTCGCCGGATTCGGGGAAGATCGTGCGCAGCGCCTCCTGCCTGCCGAGCACGTCCAGCAGCGCGGGCTGCAATGCGGCGACGTCGACGTGGCCGCGCAGGCGCACCACGAACGGCAGGTTGTAGGTCGGCGAGGTCGGGTCGAACTGGTTGATGAACCACAGCCGCTGCTGCGCCAGCGAGAGCGGCACCCGTTCGGGGCGCGGCTGGGCCACCAGCACGGGCCGCGAACCCGTTGCCGGAGTTGCGGATTCGGCGCGCGCGGCGATACCGGCGACGGTCGGGGTCTCGAACAGCGCGCGCACACCGAGTTGCACGCCGAACGCGGCGCCGATCCGCGCCATCACCTGGGTGGCGACCAGCGAGTTGCCGCCGAGGTCGAAGAAGTTGTCGTCGATGCCGATGCGCTCCTGGCTCAACACATCGGCGAAGATTCCGGCGACGATCTGCTCGGCCTGGGTGCGCGGCGCACGGAAACCGGCCGCGTCCGCGCTGAACACCGGCTCCGGCAAGGCCTTTCGGTCCAGCTTGCCGGAGGTGTTGAGCGGGAAGGCGTCCAGCACCATGACCGACGCGGGCACCATGTAGCTCGGCAGCTGTTCGCCGACGAACCGCGTCAGCTCCACCGGGTCGATCGAGAATCCCGGCGCGGGAACGACATACGCCACCAACTGCTGACCGGTCGCGGTATCCATCACCAGCACCGCGGACTGCGAGACCGCGGGGTGGGCCAGGGTCACCGTCTCGATCTCACCGAGTTCGATGCGCTGACCGCGGAACTTCACCTGGAAGTCGGTGCGGCCGATGTATTCCAGGGTGCCCGAATCGTTCCAGCGCACCAGGTCGCCGGTGCGGTACATGCGCTCACCCGGCGTCGAGAACGGGTTGGCGACAAAGCGATCCGAGGACAGGTCGGGGCGGCCGAGGTAGCCGCGCGCCAATTGCCTTCCGCCCAGGTACAACTCGCCGGGCGCGCCGACCGGGGCCGGGCGCAGCCGCGAATCCAGCACGTAGACCTGGACATTCCACTCCGGGATACCGATCGGCACGGTCAGCGTGTCGGCCGCCGTCGCCTCCCAGTAGGTCACCGAGACGGCGGCCTCGGTCGGACCGTACAGGTTGTGCAGGCCCGCCCCGGTGATCGCGCGGAAACCGGCGGCGGTCTCCGGCGGAAGCGCCTCGCCGATCACGAAAACCGCACGCAGCGTTGCGCATTGGGCCGCGGTGGCGTGCGCGACGAATACCGTGAGCATCGACGGGACGAAGTCGGTGACGGTCACGCCGTGCCGCTCGATCATTTGCGCGACGTACAGCGGATCCCGGTGCCCGTCCGGCGCCGCGATCACCAGCTTCGCACCGACCATCAGCGGCAGGAAGTAACCCCACAGCGAGACGTCGAACGTGGTCGCGGTCTTCTGCAGATACACGTCGGCCGCGGTCAGCCGGTACTCGTCGAGCATCCACAGCTGCTGGTTCACGATCGCGTGGTGGGTGACCGCGACGCCCTTGGGGCGGCCGGTCGAACCCGACGTGTAGATCACGTAGGCGGTGTTGTCCGGCCGCAGCGGCGCGATCCGGTCCGAATCCGTCACGGGCGCGGTCGAATACGCCGAAACGTCCAGGGTGTCGAGCTCGATCCGGCGCACCGTGTCCGGCAGTTCCAGCCCGTCGCCCGAGAGCGTCAGCACGCAGACGGGTTGCGCGGAATCGAGGATGTACGCCGTGCGCTCGGCCGGATGATCCGGATCGATCGGCACGTACGCGCCACCGGCCTTCAGCACGGCGTGCATACCGATGACGAGCTCGAGCGAGCGCCGCATACCAAGGGCCACAAGCAATTCCGGCCCGACACCGTCCGCGATCAGATGACGCGCGAGCTGGTTGACCCGCGCGCCGAACTCGGCGTAGGTGAGCGTCGCGCCCTCGAAATCGAGCGCGATATCGTTGCCCGACAACGGAATCTGCGCGTCGAGCAGGGCCGCCAGGGTGGTTTCCGGCACCTCCTGCTCGGAATCGTTCCAATCCAGCAGCGTCCGCGACCGCTCGTCGGCGGTCGTCAGCTCGAGTCCCCAGACCGGCGCGTCGGCGTCGGCGGCCAGGAAGCGTTGGAAGAATTCGAGGAATCGCGTGTGATGACGCCGCGTCTCTTCCTCGGTGTACAGGTTCGGGTTGGTCTCGAAATCGATCCGCGCGCGCGAACCGCCCTCGGACTGATAGAAATTGACGCCGAGATCCTCGATGCTGCCCGTCGACAACACCACCATGGTGCCGACCAGCGGCCCGAAGGTGAACTTGTCCTGGAACAGCATGATGTTGACCCACGGACCGAAGAATTCCGTTGTCACCGCGCCGGATCCGGCCGAATCGCGACGGATGTCCTCGTGCCGGTACCGCTGATGCCGCAGCGCGCCCGACACCTCGACCTGGATCTGCTTGAGCAGTTCGGTCAGCGTCGTCTCGTGCCCGATCCGCAACCGCAGCGGAACGATATTCGACGAGACACCGCCGGAGCGGCGCATCACCGCGGTGGTCCGCGCGGTCACCGGCAGGCTGAGGATCACATCGTCCGAACCGGTCCACTGCGCGAGATAACCGGCGAAGGCGGCCAGCATGAGCCCGGCGGGCGTCGAATCATGCCGCGCCACAGCGGCTTCCAGCAGCTCGTTCTGTTCGTCGGTGAGCAGCGCGCTGCTGATGGTGTTGATCGGCGCCGGCGCCGCCGACCGGCCCACCAGGCTGGTGCCGTCCTCGATACCGGCGACCCGTTCGGCCCAGTACGCCTTGTCGGACTGGAAGCGGGTGCTCTCCCGGTACGCCATCTCCTGGTCGTAGAGAGTGCGCAGCTTCGCGGCGTTGGCGGGCGCGACCTCGGTGCCGTCGACGATGGCGGTGTAGTGCTCGGCCACCCGGACCAGGTTCGTCACGGCGCCGAAACCGTCCAGCGCGATGTGATGCGCACGCAGGTACAGGTACCAGTGGTGGTCGCCGATCTGCAGACCCGCGAAACGCAGCAGCCGGTCTTCGAGCAGGTTCAGCGGGGCGCTGTATTCGGCGCGCATCCACGCCATCGCGGCCGCCGCCGGATCCTCCTCATCGCGGAAGTCGACGTAGTAGACCTTGTCGCGATCCGGGATGGTGTAGTCGATCCACTGATACGGCTGACCGTCGATCTCGGTGATGCAGAGCATGCCGGTGCCGCGCTCCTGGCCGGAGCGGATCAGCGCCTCGCGCAGCACCACCAGATCGAGGTCGCCGTGCAGATCGACGTACTGCGCGATGTTGATCGGCACCTGCGGGTCGACGTGCTGCGCGTACCAGATGCCCAGCTGCGCAGGGGACAGGGGGAAAGGATCACTCGATTCCCTCGAATCAGCGCGTGTCCGTTCGCCACCAGTTTCGCCGTTTCCGCCGAAATCCAGCCGGTCCAACCGTAACCTCGCTTCCGGAACACCACGCAAGCGCTCCCCGACGACACCCGGACAGGACGCGCACCTTTCACAGCGTGGCGTCCTGGTCTCCGAGTGCAGAACTCATACTCAATCAGGCAAAAATGTCCATTGGCACTATCTGTCAGCCAGACCGGTCTCGTTACATGGGCCTGTACACACCCATCGCCCACCGACCGGCATCACCGGGAATCTCGCAGCTGACCACCGACCTAATCTACCGTTGCCCACCGACACCCACCAACCACCCTCCATAGCAAGGACGTATCAGACCAGGCGGAATCCCTTCCGGGAGTCGACGATCACGGATGTGACCGCCGACACATCACACCGGGCGGCTCAATGACGGCGAACGCGCGCCGGATCGTAGAGGTGAGATCGGGTGCAGGACAACGACTCAGCGAGTGCCCGGCCGACCAGGATCACCGCGGCCTGTTTCAATCCGGCGGCCTCGGTCCGCTCGGCGATATCCGCGAGGGTGCCGCGCAGGATCAACTGCTCCGGCTGACTGGCTCGGTAGACGACCGCCGCCGGGCAGTCCGGTCCGTACTCCGGCGCCAGCTCCGCGGCGAGCGCGCGGATCCGGGTGACCGCCAGATGCAGCACCAGGGTCGCGCGGGTGTGCGCGAAATTCCGCAGCGCCTCGGTCTCCGGCATCGCCGTCGACCGCGCATGGGTTCGGGTCAGCACCACCGACTGCACCACCTCGGGCACGGTGAGTTCGGCGCCGAGCAGCGCGGCCGCCGCGGCATAGGCCGGGACACCCGGGGTGACATCCCACGAAATGCCGTGCCGGTCCAGGCGTTGGGTCTGCTCGGTCAGCGCCGAATAGATCGATGGGTCACCGGAACACAGGCGCGCGACATCCTTACCCGCCGCATCGGCCGCCACCAGGTGCGCGGTGATCTGATCCAGGTCGAGGTGCTGGGTGTCGATCAGCTCGGCGTCGGGCGCGCAGTGCGCGAGCACCTCCGGGTCGAGATACGTTCCGGCATAGAGACAGACCGGCGAATCGCGTAGCAGGTTGACCGCGCGCACGGTGAGCAGGTCCGCCGCACCCGGCCCGGCCCCGATGAAATGCACGGTCATGCGGGTGAGTGTATGCGGTTGCCCGTGCTACGCCGTCGCGTTGAAGTTCGCGATCACCTTCGTCGGCCGCAACCGCACCACCAGCTCCCCCGGCACACCGTTGCGTTTCCCGAACTCCTCCGCCCGATCCGCCCCCATATACCGGCCGCCGATCGCGGTCGCGGTCCGCAGCAGCTCGTCCGGATCCTCCGACAGCGTCACCGTCCCCTGAACCTGCACCGAGGGATACGGCTCCGCCTCATGATCGACAACCAGCGCGATCCGACCGTCCCGCGCGAACGCCCGCCCCTTCGCCGTCGCCTTCCCCGTGTTGAACACGATCTCCTCCCCCTCCACCACGAACCACACCGGCGAAACCACCGGCCGCCCATCCTTCGCCGTGAACGCGACCTTGCCCGTACGAGTGCCGAAGCTCAAGAACTCGCGAACCCGCGGATCGGATAGTGAGGTCATGGGGTTGAGCGTAGTAACCAACACCCCAGCTTTCCGACCGACGCGTCGGTACGCGCGCGACCCGTCAGGCGTGTCTCCGCATTCGCTCCGGCCATGCGCGGGACTGACGACGGCTTCGCCGACAGCGCCCATTTGGCGTACCCGCTAACTGATCCTTACCTCGGCAAGGTTGTTGGCTGAAGCCGCATGGAAGATCCAGGTTTCGAGCTGACCGAGGTCTTGACACTCGTTGATGCGAGCCTCGGCCTTCTTCGTGACTCGAATACCTCGCTCATGTAGCACCACTAGCAACAGTTTGGCCGCTTCTTCAAGCTTGCCCTTCGCTATGCCCTTCTCCTTGCCCTCGGAGAAGTAGCGGCGGGCGAACTCGCTCTTGTACTTGTACGTGCCGATCGACATAAGGCTCTCCCAAAATTGCCGGGCGGTCTTGGGGGTTACTATCACACAGATGTGATAAATTTGCTGGGTGCTATACGAGATTCTTGCCGAACCCGAAGTGGTCGAGTTCTTGTATCAGCTAGATCCGGCCGGTCGAGCGGCGGCCGACCATCGTGCATGCCTACTTGCCGAACAAGGACCGACCCTCGGCGAGCCGTATAGCCGCAACCTCGGCGACGGAGTACGCGAACTCCGATTCGCACTGTCCACCAGTCAACAAGCACGCATCACGTACTGGTTTCCAGGCGGGCCGCTCATCATCATGTTGACGGCTTTCATCAAACAGCGGCAACGGGAGATGCGGGAGGTCGAGCGGGCGAAGCTCGCCCGCAAGCTTTGCGAAGCACAGCACGACCGCACCTACGAGCACATCATCACGCTTTGAAAGGCAGCGACCCAACCATGGTCACACAGGAAGAATTCGATCGTAGAAGCGCCGAAGTGCGCGCCACTCCGGAGTACCAGACCGCCTATCGGAACGCTGAGATCGCCTACCAGATAGGGAAAACCGTCCGGGAAGCGCGCGAGGCAAGGGGCTGGACGCAAACCGAACTCGCGCACCGTTCGGGGTTGAAGCAACACGCGATCAGCAGGCTCGAGGCAGGGGATGTGGTTCCGACCCTCTCCACGCTCGAGAAGATCGCGCAGGCCTTCGGCGGACACGTCCAGGTAAGCATCGCGGCCTAGTGCCGGCTCAGGCGACTTCGGCTGTGCGGACGGGGGCGGGGGTGAGGTGGCCGTCGATCATCGTGTAGACCGCGTCCATTCGGTGCAGATGGGTGCGGTCGTGGGTGACCAGGAGGGTTGCGGCGCCGCGGTCGCGGACCACGTCGAGGATGAGATCGATGATGGCGGAACCGCGTTCGGTGTCGAGGGCGCTGGTCGGCTCGTCGATGACGAGCAGGGCCGGATCGTTCATGAGGGCGCGGGCGATGTTGACGCGCTGGCGTTGACCGCCGGAGAGCTGGGCGGGGCGCTTATGGTGCTGGTTGGCGAGGCCGACGGCGTCGAGTAGTTCCATTGCCCGGTAACGGGTTTCGCGACGCACCGCACGAGATGTGAAGAGCCGCTGGCCCAGATGGACCATCGCCTCCAGCTGTTCGACGGCGGTCAGCGCCGGGATCAGGTTCGGCTGCTGAAAGACGATGCCGATGGAGTCGCGGCGCAGGGCGGCGGCCTCCCGGCGGCCGACCCGTGCGAGATCGACTGAGCCGTCGGATGTTTCGAGCACTATGCGACCCGAATCCGGCCGGATCAAGGTGGACACGGCGGCGAGCAGGCTCGATTTCCCGGACCCGGATGGCCCGGTGATGGCCGCGATCTCACCGCCCCGCACGGTCAGATCCACCCGATCGAGTGCGGTGAGGCGACCGGCGCCATCCGGGTAGGTGAGCATTACTTCTTCGACGGAAAGTCTTGTGGCAGTCATATTTTCCTCGAAATCAGCGCGCAGCGCCGAGGGCGATGAGCGGGTCGGTGGTGAACAGGAAGCGCAGCGCGAAGGCGGCGCCGAGCAGGCCGAGCACGATCAGGGCGGCGGCGGGCAGCACCGTCGTCGCCGGGCTCAGCACGAAAGGCAGCGCGTCACCCATGAAACCTGCTGCGGCAACGGTGATTCCGAGCCCGATCCCGACCCCGGCGGCGAGCACGATCGCGGCCTGCGCCAGCGCGTCCCGCACCAGCGAACCGGTGGTCGCGCCCAGCGCCTTCAGCGTCGCGATATCGGGCTGCCGCTGCACCGTCCACACGGTGAAGAAGGCGCCGATCACCAGCGCCGAAATGGCGAACAGCAACACCGTCATCACAGTGAGCGAACCGTTTTCGGCCTGATAGGCGCTCAACGCCGACAGCGAACCGGGGACGCTGGTGGATGTGGTGTGCGCGGCGGCATCGACCGCGGCCATATCCGGCACGCCCGATACCGCGAGCACCGTCGCCGCCCCGCCGCGCGGGCTCACCGCCTGCCAGTCGGCGGGCGTCATCCAGACGACGGGCGTATGGCTGTACCAGTCGTCGCCGCCGACCGCATCGATCCGGAAGTCACGGCCGTCGACGGTGATCGAATCACCAGCTTTCGCAGGCAGAGCCTTGGCCGCGCCGGAGCTCAGCACAACCGTCCCGGGTTGGGTTGCGATGCGGTTGCCGAAGGCCGTGCCCGCCGCGCCGAACAGCGCGACCTGCGTCGGAGCCCGCCCCGCGAGAGCGACCTGCCCATGACCGATGCCGATCGGATCGACGGTTCCGTTCGGACCTGCCGCCCGACGCCAGATATCGACCTGCTGCGCCGTCAGCGCCGAAGCGTCGAACGACGGTTTCGCCCCCGTATCGGCGAAGACGACGGCATCGGCGCGCAGCGAATCGATCGCGGAAATATTCTGGTGGGCGAGCCCGGCGGTGAGCCCGCTCAGAAAACTCACCAACAGCGCCACCAGCGTGACGACCAGGCCGATGAGCAGGAATCTGCCGCGCGCGGCCCGCAGATCTCGTAGTGCGACGAACATGCCTCAACTGTTGCGCCGGATCCGGTCCGCGCCATCGCGCTCCGGAAGGAACCGCGGGCCATAGAAGGTTGGGCGGCGTTTTACACCTTTCGATGGATGCCCGCCCGGTTGCCGCACATAAGCTGGCAGGGTGCACTCGTCGCCGCTCACCCCTGTCTTCACCGCGCTCCACATCGGGCTGCATGTGCTGGTGACGACGCTGGCCGTGGTGGTCGCGGTGCGCGGGATGCTGCCCGGCGCGGCGCATCCGGTGGCGACCGTCGCGCTCACCGCGGGATTCCTCGCCGTCTACTTCGCGGGCCGCTGGTTCAGCAGCCGAATTCCGCTCTGGTTGCTGATGCTCACCGTGCTGTGGCTCGGGTTGGTCGTCGCGGCGCCCGACGCCGGATACCTCGCGTTCGGCCTGTTCTTCCTCTATCTGCACCTGATGGCACGGCCGTGGAGCCTGGTCGCGGTGGCGGCGGCGACCGCGGTGGCGGTGACCGGATTCGGCCTGCATCGCGGATGGTCGGTCGCCGGGGCGGTCGGGCCGATCATCGGTGCGGCCGTCGCCGTCGGTATCGGGCTCGGCTATCAGGCGCTGTTCCGCGAATCGGCGGAACGTCAGCGGTTGATCGACGAATTACTCAGCACCAGAGCGACTCTCGCGGAACAGGAACGCACGGCGGGCAAACTGGCCGAGCGGGAGCGGCTGGCCAAGGAGATACACGACACCGTCGCACAGGGACTGAGCAGCATCCAACTGCTGCTGCATGCGGCGGAGCAGTCCGCCCCGGATCATCCTGCGCTGCAACAGATCCGGTTGGCCCGGGAGACCGCCGCCGAGAATCTGGCCGAAACCCGAATGCTCATCGCCGAATTGGCGCCCGCGGCATTGGAGGGAAAGTCGTTGGCGCAGGCCCTGGAACGGATCTGCCGCCGCGCCGAGGGACCAGGACTGAGCACGCAGCTGGTGGTCGAGGGCACGCCGGAGCGGCTGCCGATGGCGATCGAGGCCGCCCTGGTCCGGATCGCGCAGGGTGCGGTATCGAATGTCATTCGGCACGCCCACGCCAGCCGTATGCGTCTCACCCTGACCTACGACGACGATATCCACCTCGATGTGGTCGACGACGGGATCGGCATCGACCCTGCGGTATTGGATCGCAGCCCATCCGGAACATTCGGGCTGGCCGCCATGCGCAGCCGCGTCGAACAGCAGGGCGGCACCATGACGGTGGAGTCCGAGCCGGGGCACACCGCCGTCACCGTGACCTTTCCGCTGGATGGCACATTGTCCGACAGAATCGACTACGACACAATCGAATCCGACGCACAACAGGCGAGTACCGATCCGCCCGTACCGAATTCGACCAATGAGGCACACCGATGATCCGGCTGCTGCTCGCCGACGATCACGCCATCGTCCGCGCGGGCCTACGTGCCATCCTCGACGGCAGCACCGATATCGAGGTACTCGGCGATGTCCCCACAGCCGAAGCGGCCGTTGCCTTTTGCGCCACCACCCCGGTAGATCTGGTGCTGATGGACCTGAGTTTCGGCCCCGGCCGCTCCGGCGTCGAGGCCACCGCTGAGCTGCGCGCCCTCCCGAAACCACCGAATGTCCTGGTGGTCACCAACTACGACACCGACGCCGATATCCTCAGCGCCATCGAGGCGGGCGCCTGCGGCTACATCCTCAAAGACACCCCGCCCCCGGAATTGCTCGCCGCGGTTCGATCGGCGGCGGCGGGCGAATCCGTCCTCTCACCGGCGGTCGCCTCCAAACTCATGACAAGGGTCCGCCGGGCCGACACCACGTTGAGCCCCCGCGAAATAGAGGTGCTCCGCCTCGTCGCCGACGGTCGCGCGAACCGCGAAATCGCCAAGGAATTGTTCCTCAGCGAAACCACCGTCAAATCCCATCTCGTGCACATCTACGCCAAACTCGGGGTGCGCTCCCGAACCTCGGCGGTGGCCCGCGCCCGCGAGCAGGGTGCGATCTGATTTCTCCCGAGATGCGAGCACCGGCTGAATGCGGCGCCGCGGATCATCGATCCGCGGCACCTGATCGACATCAGTAGTCGCAGAGCTTCTTCCAATCGAAATTGCCGTTGCGATCGTCGAGATCGCTGTAGCGGCTGTCGCGGTTGCCCCAGCGGTCGGTGTTCTCGAGCAGGTAGAGGCCGGAACCCGAAACGTAGGGGACGGCGAGGTCGAAATCGCTGGCGCGGTAGATGATCCACTTGCCGTCGCGGGCACCGAGCATCCGCGACTTTTCGGCGCCGTCGAGGAAGCCCATGAAGCTGAAGTCGTGGTTTTCCCAGGTGCCGACATTGCCGTCGAAGTCGGGGCTGGCCCACTGATAGGTACGCGCATAGAAGTAGCCGCCGTTGCGGAAGGGCCGGTCGACCGAACCGGAACAGCTTCCCGTGGCGCTCGACGCGCCGCGGCTGGGGTTCGGGTTCGGTTGCGGGACCGCCGGGCCGGATCCACTCGACCCGGTGTCGGCTTGCGCGGGTGCGGCCGAGAGCAGCGCCGCGGCGGTCAGCAGCACACCCGCGGCAATCCGAGAAATGGTTTTCATTTGTTAATTCGTCCTTCTGCCAAGGGGTTTCGATCCGTGGCAACGGATCGCCTACTTGATCGAGAACGGTCGGTATATCCGTTTCACGCGCGCATAACTTCGCGATCACCGCCCGATCACGGCGCATCATCGATGCGCCACGGCGTGTCGGTATCGACGAAACGCCGCACAACCTCCTTGCGGTACCGGGTATTTTGCCGAATCCGCACCTATCGCGGGGGCGCTTGGTCTTGGATGTCCAGCGATGAGCACGCACACCTGCGTTGGTTTTCGACTATGGATAACCGGACTTGCCCGGCCGACCCGCGATGTCGGCGATGTCGAGCCGAACGACTCGACCCGGTGAACTCATGAGAAAACGAGCGCAATGCTCATGACCAGGCAGGAAATGGTGTGATCAGAAGGCTTTTCGGCAGCGCGGTCCTCGCGGCCGGGTTCGCCTGCTGCGTGGCCGGTGCGGGAACAACCGCGGCACAGGCGGTTCCGGACCCAACGGCCGACCCGTTCTACGCGGCACCCGCCGACCTCGGCGCAAGTCCGAACGGCGCGATCCTGAAATCGCGAGAGATTGCGCCCGGCGGCCTGCCGCTGCCGGTCAAGTCCTGGCAGGTGCAGTACAAATCGCTCGATTCGCACGGCGGCCCGACGACCGGCGTGGCAACCGTTCTGGTGCCCGTCACGCCCTGGACCGGCCCGGGCGCTCGCCCGCTGGTCTCCTACCAGCTCGCCATCGACAGCATCGGAAGCCGCTGCGCCCCTTCGTATTCGATCCGGGCCGGGCTCGGCGCGGGCATCGATAACGCCAACGCCGAGGCCCCGGTGACAGCCATTGCGCTGCAACGCAACTGGGCCGTCGTCATACCCGATTACCAAGGGCCGCAGGAGCGGTTCCTCGACGGCCCGCAGGCCGCGCACCAGGTGCTCGACGCGGTCCGCGCCGCTCGCGCCTTCGGCGCCGACGGGCTCACACCGGACTCCCCGCTCGGGGCCATGGGCTATTCCGCAGGCGCCTTCGCCACCGCATGGGCGATGGAGCAACAACCGAGCTACGCGCCGGAACTCCATTTCGCCGGCTTCGCCGCCGGCGGCATCCCCACCGAACCCCGCGAAATGATCCGATCCGTCGACGGCGGACCCTCCTTCGGCTTGGCGCTGCTCATGCTGGCCGCGATCGACCACAACCATCCAGAACTCGATGTCCCCGCCCTGCTCAACGATCGAGGCAAGGCGGTGCTGGCCCAATTCGCATCCGCCTGCGGCACCGACTTCCAGAGCCTCGCCTTCCAGCGAATGGACCAGTTCACCACCCAGCAGGACATCGCGAGCAACCCGCGCCTGGCCGCCGCCCTGGACAGCATGCAACTGGGCCGAACAGCTCCAAGTACCCCAGCATTCATCTGGCACTCGACCGGCGACAACATCCTCCCGATCGCCGGCACCGACCATCTCGTCGACACCTGGTGCGCCGCAGGCGCATCCATCACATACACCCGCACCGCCATCCCCACCCACCTCGGCGCCGCCGCTGACCTCCCCACCGCCTTCAACTACCTCGGCGACCGTTTCTCGGGCCGTCCGCCCGCCCCAGGTTGCGCGCGCAATTAACGTTTGCCCAATTGCGCATTGCACCGACTCCGCAATCTTTACGGTCGGCTTGAACGCAAGGTGCTCACGGCAACACATGCCGTGAGCACCTTCCTAGTCACTCTTGCCGGTCAATAGATACCCAACTGCTTGCCCATCCAGGTAAGCGCCGCTTCGCGATCGTCACCCGGAATCGCCCGTGTCGCGTATATCGGTTTGCTGATCCAGCGCCGCGAACGGAAACCGCGCACGGGCCGCACTGTCCACCAACCCATCTCACGATCCAGTTGGTAGCCGCCACCAGTATCGTCCGGATGCAACTTCCTCCGACGAGGCCTCGGGCGAGTCAGCGCTCGCCACAAGCCGATCACTCGACCACGTATCGTCTCGCGACCGTGGTAGTCCGCGTAACGTCGTCCGCTCGGCCAGCCCATATCATCCTCATTTGCATTCGTCGGCATTGACATCACGCCGTTTCGTTATCTGCGAAAACAGAAACCCGTTGTCGCACAATGTCGTCTTCGTCGCGATTAACAGGACCCGTCCATGCCTGCGGGCGCAACTGCGGCACCAACTACCACCAACGTGACTACACCACCGGCTGCAAAAGGTAAGTTTCGACCTTTCACTATTTTCCCCTTTTCGAAGTGTGAAGGCACACTACTGAATTGGATGTACAAGGGGAGGATGCACTCCGGGTCGGCCATCGTTGGCACCTTTGGCCCAGAGATCATGTCCAGCGGCGCGAACAGCCAAACCGCATCCACCGAATGGTTCCGTCCTGGACCGGTTCACCGTGTCGGTGAAGTGCGCGACAATCGAGGGGTGACGAAAACCGAGCGGCTGTATGCGCTTGCCGAGGAGTTGCGGGCTTATAGTCCGCGGCCGCGCACGGCCAAGCAGTTGGCGGCGCGGTTGGGGGTGACGACGCGGACGATCGTGCGGGATATCGCGGCGTTGGAGCAGGCCGGGTTGCCGATCGTGGCGCTGCCGGGGCCCGCGGGCGGATATGCGATCGAGCGGGGACGGACGTTGGGGCCGGTGGCGTTGACGCCGGCGGAGGCGGCGGCATTGCTGGTCGCGTTGCCAATGCTGAACGGGAGCCCGTTCGCGGGCGCGGCGCGCTCGGCGGTGCACAAGGTGCTCGCGGCGCTGCCGGACGAAAACCGCGCGCAGGCAGCGGAACTCACCGATCGGGTGCGGTTGATACCGCAGGATCTGGCGCCGGTGCCGCCGCAGGTGCTCGAGGCGATCATCGGCAGGCGGCTGCTGCGGCTCGAGTATCTCGATCGCAACGGTGAACGCACGGTTCGGCCGGTCGAGCCGGTGGCACTGCTGTCCGGCGAACACTGGTATCTCTACGCGTGGTGCCGTCTGCGCGACGGCGTGCGCGGCTTCCGCCTGGATCGGATCGCGAGCGCATCGATAACGGATGAACCGGCGCCGCAGCGGAATATCGATCTGTCGGAGATCCCGACCGGCGACGGCAGGTGGATAGATGTGGCGTCGATCACGGACATACCGTTGTCGCGCGCGCACTGAATCCTGAACGCACACCGCTCGTCCGGAGCGGCCGAAGCATCAGGAGCAGCATGACCACCATCTCGCCCGTCACCGCCGACCAACTGGCCGCCTGGTGGACCGACCTGTGGAACGGATCGTTCGACCTCGCAAATCGTCTGTGCGCCAATGATTTCCGCATATTCTTCGCGGCCGCCGCACCGGCGGATGGACCGCACCGAGGCGACAAGGTCACCGGCCCAGCCCAATTCGTGGAATTCCTGCACGAATACCACGCCACCAAACCGGGCGTCCGATTCGTCGTCGACGGCCCCGCCGCGGGCGCTCTCGACGAGACAGGCGCCGGGAGTTTCGCGATCCGCTGGTATGCCGAACTCCCGGACCGGCGCAAGTTGAGCGGCATCGACATGTTCGACGTCGTCGACGGGAAGCTCACGACCGTGTGGTCGGTCACCGGTCAACGCCTCTTCCCCACTGTCGAGGCCGATTGATACCGCTTCCGGCGATGGGCTCAGCACACCGGCGAAACGTGCTGGGCCCCACCGGCAACCAGCTCAATCTTCGGCGGGTGACCCGAGCAGCATCCCCCGCTGCTCACGCACCCGAGCGCGAATCGCGTCGACCACCGCCGCGACCTCGGGCCGCCGCAGCGTCTCCGGCCGCGCCACCATCCAATACGAGAGCCGAATCGAAACCTCGTCACGCAGCACACGAACCAGATCGTCGTGCCGATCGGCCATGAAGCAGGGCAGCAGGCCCAGCCCGGCGGCGGCCCGCGTTGCCTCCACGTGCACGAAAACATTTGTGGACGTTACGGATTCACGCATCGCGGGGGCGAAGGTGCGAGCCATATCCAAATCGTCGACCTGGAGCATCGTATCGATGAAATAGATGAGCGGACGGTCGGCCAGTTCATCGATGCTCTGCGGTATTCCGCACTCCCGCAGGTAGTCTCGCGAGCCGTACAACCCGAGGCAGTAGTCGGCGAGCCGAGTCGCGGTGGCGCGATGGACCTGTGGCTGGCCGACCATCACCTCGAGATCGAGTCCGGAGCGCTGCTGCGAGATCCGCCGGGTGATGGCGACGATCTCGACACCGATTTTCGGATGCGACCGTTGCACCGCGGCGGCCGCGGGCGCGGCGATATAGGCACAGAAACCGTCGGTCGCGGAAAGCCTGACCACCCCTTCCAACTCCCGATCACCCGATGCGGCAAGCGATTTCACCGCCGTCTCCACCGCCTCGGCCGCGGTGAGCGCCTCGCGCCCGAGTTCGGTCAGCTCCCACGCGCCGCCGACCCGGGTGAGTACCCGCCCGCCCAAGACCTGTTCCAGCGCCGTGATGCGCCGCGAGATGGTGGTGTGGTTGATGCCGAGTTCGGTCGCCGCGGAGACGAACCGTCCGGTCCGGCCGACCGCGAGCAGTACGAGCAGATCGTCGGCGTTAGGTATCCGGCGTGGCGCGCTCACATCTGCATTCTTGCAGATACCGGGTGCGAATCTGGGCATTGCGGACGTATAAATCTGCACGAATACTCTTCCCAATCACGGTTATGTGTGGGCCATCACAATGTGCTTGCGGTGTGGCCCAGATCATGGAGGAGCGGTTCGATGAGTGTGCGAGATACCTTTGCGCCCACCAATTTACGTAGGGTGGTGGCCGCGTCCATGGCGGGCACGATCGTCGAATGGTATGAATTCTTCCTCTACGGCACGGCCGCGACGCTGGTGTTCAACAAGGTCTTCTTCAAGACCGGCGGCAGCGATCTCGACGGCATCATGGCCGCCTTCATCACCTACGCGGTGGGTTTCGCGGCCCGCCCGCTCGGCGGCGTCGTCTTCGGCCACTACGGCGACAAATTCGGCCGCAAGAAGCTGCTGCAGCTCAGCCTGGTGCTGGTCGGTGCGTCGACCTTCCTGATGGGCTGTCTGCCGACGTATCACCAAGTCGGTTATCTCGCACCGGCTTTGCTGGTCGTCCTGCGCTTCGTGCAGGGCTTCGCGGTGGGTGGCGAATGGGGCGGCGCGGTGCTGCTGGTCGCCGAACACTCCCCCGACCGCAGCCGCGGCTTCTGGGCCAGCTGGCCGCAGGCGGGTGTGCCGATGGGCAACCTGCTCGCCACCATCGTGCTGCTGACGCTCACCTCGACGCAATCCGATGCCGCATTCCTGTCCTGGGGTTGGCGCGTCGCGTTCTGGCTGTCCGCGGTGGTGGTGCTGATCGGCTACTACATCCGCACCAAGATCACCGACGCACCGATCTTCGTCCAGGCCCAGCGGGAGGCCGAACAGCTGAAGAAGACCTCACTGAGCGTGGTCGAGGTGTTACGGCGTTACCCTCGTGGCGTTTTCACCGCGATGGGGCTGCGCTTCGGCGAGAACGTCGTCTACTACCTGGTCGTCACCTTCTCCATCACCTACCTCAAGACGCAGGTGCACGCCGACACCACGAATATCCTGTGGTGGTTGCTGATCGCGCACGCCGTGCACTTCACGGTGATCCCGCTGGTCGGCCGGCTCAGCGATCGATTCGGCAGGCGCCCGGTGTATTTCGTCGGCGGCGTCACGGCGGGCACCTGGGGCTTCTTCGCCTTCCCGATGATGGACAGCGGCAATTACGCGTTGATCATGGCGGCCATCATCATCGGCCTGGTGTTCCACGCCATGATGTACGCGGGCCAGCCCGCGTTGATGGCCGAGATGTTCCCGACGCGGATGCGGTATTCCGGTGTGTCCCTGGGCTATCAAGTGACCTCGATCGTCGCGGGTTCGCTCGCGCCGATCATCGCGGTCCGGCTGCTGGAGGACTACAGGTCCTCGGTGCCGATCGCCTGGTATCTGGCCGGATCCGCGCTGATCACCGTGATCGCGGTGCTGTTCGCAAGGGAGACAAAGGGTTTCTCGCTTATTTCGATCGACCAGGCCGACGCCGCCGGCCACACCGGCCTACCCGTGCGGGCCGCCGCCAAATGAGTCCGAATCCGACGAAAGGTGCCGAGGTGACCGAAACACGTGAGCTGGCAGGACGTTCCGCACTGATAACCGGCGGAGCCAGCGGCATCGGGGCGGCATGTGCGCGGGCATTCGCCGCGCGCGGCGCCGAGGTCACCATCGCCGATATCGACGACGTCGGCGCCAAACGGCTGGCCCGCGAGCTCGGCGGAAAGGCGTGGGCGGTGGACCTTCTCGATGTCGAGGCGCTGGAAAACCTGCGGCTGGAGGTCGACATCCTGGTGAACAACGCCGGGGTCCAGCGCATCGACCCGATCCAGGACTTTCCGCCGGAACAGTTCCGCAGGCTGCTCGCCTTGATGGTGGAGGTACCGTTCCTCCTCATCAGGGCGGCCCTGCCGCATATGTACGCGCGGGGCTTCGGCCGGATCATCAATATCTCGTCGGTGCACGGCCTTCGGGCCTCGGCGTACAAGGCCGCCTATGTCACCGCCAAGCACGGGCTGGAGGGCCTGTCGAAGGTGACCGCGCTGGAGGGCGGCCCGCACGGCGTCACGAGCAATTGCGTCAATCCCGGATATGTGCGGACGCCGTTGGTGGACAAGCAGATCGCCGATCAGGCCCGTGCGCACGGCATTCCGGAGCAGGAGGTGCTCGACAAGATCCTGCTCACCGAGAGCGCGATCAAGCGGCTGGTAGAGCCGGAAGAGGTCGCGGCACTTTCGGTTTGGCTCGCATCGCCGAGCGCGGGCATGGTCTCCGGCGCGTCGTACACCATGGACGGCGGCTGGAGCGCCCGGTGAGCTCAGCGCAGCGCCGCCAGTGCCATCTCCCGCAGGATCGGACGGGCCTTGGCGGCGGTGGTCGGCGGCGCGCTGTGCGGCGTGGAGTTCAGCAGACCGAAGGCCGCGTGCGCCCTGACCCGCGCCGCCTCCTCCGGTAGACCGGGGTGCAGCTCACGCAGCACGCCGACCCAGACCTCGACGTATTGACGCTGGGTGCGCCGGATTTCGCGGCGGGCGACCACCGGCACGTTCTCCAGGTCGCGATCCTGGATCCGGATCAGTTCCGGCTCGCCGAAGGCGAAGTCCAGGTGGAACTCGATCAACCCGGAGAGCGCGTCGGATGCCGAAGTATTCTCCGCCGCAACGGCTTTGCCGCCATCGAGCAGTCGGCGACTGACCCCGACCAGCAGCTCGACCAGCAGCGCCTCCTTGTTCGGGAAGTGCCGGTACACCGCCGGCCCGCTGATCCCGGCCGCGGCGCCGAGGTCGTCGAGGCGCATACCGAGGAAGCCGCGCTCCGCGATCAACCGGGCCCCCGCATCCAGCAGTTGTCGCCGCCGCTGCGCCTTCATTTGCTCGCGCCGGGTCGGCGCGACCGGATCTATGCTGGTCACAACCGCTCCTCTCGCCCGACCTGGACATCTTGGTTAGTCAAGATTAACCTGGATTCCAGTTATCGGCCACTAACTGAGGGCAGGATCGCAGGCGGGCGCCCGACCTGCACCCACGAGGCGGCGACCACACCCCGAAAGGCAAGCGGGATGACACTTACCGAACAGGTCGACAACCGCACGGCGCACCGATCGCTGGTCGGCGACCTGCGCGCGCGACTGGCCGCGGCGGCGCTCGGCGGACCGGCCAAGTCCAGGGAGCGGCATGTGGCGCGCGGCAAACTGCTGCCGCGCGAGCGGGTGGACGAATTGCTCGATCCGGGCAGCCCGTTCCTTGAGCTGTCACCGCTCGCCGCCACCGGCATGTACGGCGACGAATGTCCGGGCGCGGGCGTCATCACCGGCATCGGGCGGGTATCCGGCCGCGAATGCGTCATCGTCGCCAACGACGCGACGGTCAAGGGCGGCACGTACTACCCGATGACGGTGAAAAAGCATCTGCGCGCACAGGAAATCGCGCTGCAGAACGAGTTGCCCTGCCTGTACCTGGTCGATTCGGGTGGCGCGCACCTGCCGCACCAGGACGAGGTATTCCCCGACCGCGAACATTTCGGCCGCATCTTCTACAACCAGGCGACCATGAGCGCCAAGGGGATTCCGCAAATCGCCGCGGTGCTCGGCTCGTGCACCGCTGGCGGCGCGTACGTGCCCGCGATGAGCGATGAGGCCGTCATCGTGCGCAACCAGGGCACCATCTTCCTCGGCGGTCCACCGCTGGTGAAGGCCGCGACCGGCGAGGTGGTCAGCGCGGAGGAGCTCGGCGGCGGCGAATTGCACTCGCGCACTTCCGGAGTCACCGACCATCTGGCCGAGGACGACCGCGACGCGCTGCGCATCGTGCGCCGCATCGTCGCCACCCTCGGCCCGCGCCCGGCCGCGCCGTGGCAAGTGCTGCCGAGCAGCGAACCGAGCGCGCCACCGGCCGAACTGTACGACGTGGTGCCGGTCGATCTGCGGACCCCGTACGACGTGCATGCGGTGATCGACCGAATTGTCGACGGCAAGCACGGTTTTCACGAGTTCAAGGCCGAATACGGCAAAACGCTGGTAACCGGATTCGCCAGGATCCACGGCCATCCGGTCGGCATCGTGGCCAACAACGGCGTGCTGTTCAGCGAATCCGCCATGAAGGGCGCGCATTTCATCGAACTGTGCGACAAGCGCAAGATCCCGCTGCTGTTCCTGCAGAACATCACCGGGTTCATGGTCGGGCGCGACTACGAGGCGGGCGGTATCGCCAAACACGGCGCGAAGATGGTCACCGCGGTGGCCTGCGCCCGGGTGCCGAAGCTCACCGTAGTGATCGGCGGATCGTATGGCGCGGGCAATTACTCCATGTGCGGGCGCGCGTATTCGCCCCGATTCCTGTGGATGTGGCCGAATGCCAGGATCTCGGTGATGGGCGGCGAGCAGGCCGCCTCGGTGCTCGCGACCGTGCGCGGCGATCAGCTCGACGGCAATGGTCAGCCGTGGTCGGCCGAGGACGAGGAGGCGTTCAAGGCGCCGATCCGCGAACAGTACGAGAACCAGGGCAACCCCTACTATTCGACGGCCCGGCTCTGGGACGACGGCGTCATCGACCCGGCCGATACCAGAACCGTGCTCGGACTTGCCCTTTCGGTGTGCGCACAGGCGCCGCTCGAACCCGTTTCCTACGGCGTATTCCGGATGTGATCGCGATGATGAACAAGACCCATCCCGTCCGGTTCGACACCGTACTGGTCGCCAACCGCGGCGAGATCGCGGTGCGCGTGATGAAAACACTGCGCGCCATGGGAATTCGGTCCGTCGCGGTGTACAGCGACGCCGACGCGCAGGCCAGGCACGTACGCGAGGCGGATATCGCGGTCCGGCTCGGACCCGCGCCCGCGCGCGAAAGTTACCTCGCCATCGATAAAGTCGTCGACGCCGCCGTGCGCACCGGCGCGCAGGCCGTCCATCCCGGCTACGGATTCCTGTCCGAGAACGCCGCGTTCGCGGCGGCGCTGGAGGACGCCGGAATCGTCTTCCTCGGTCCACCGACCAAGGCGATCGAGATCATGGGTGACAAGATCGCCGCCAAGAACACCGTTTCGGCCTTCGGCGTACCGGTGGTACCCGGTATCGCGAGACCCGGCCTCACCGATGCCGAATTGATCGATGCCGCAGCGGAAGTCGGCTATCCGGTGCTGGTGAAACCATCCGCGGGCGGCGGCGGCAAGGGTATGCGCCGGGTCGACCGGCCGGACGAGTTGCCCGCCGCGCTGGCCTCCGCGCGCCGCGAGGCCGCCGCGGCATTCGGTGACGACACCCTCTTCCTGGAGCGGTTCGTCACCCGTCCCCGGCACATCGAGGTTCAGGTGCTCGCCGACCAATTCGGCAACGTGCTGCACCTCGGCGAGCGCGAATGCAGTTTGCAGCGTAGGCATCAGAAGGTGATCGAGGAGTCGCCTTCGCCGCTGCTCGACGCCAAGACACGTGCCCGGATCGGCGCTGCGGCGTGCAACACCGCGCGCAGCGTCGACTATGTCGGTGCGGGCACCGTCGAATTCATCGTCTCGGCGGATCGGCCCGACGAGTTCTTCTTCATGGAGATGAATACCCGCCTGCAGGTGGAACATCCGGTCACCGAGCTGGTAACCGGTGTCGATCTGGTGGAATGCCAGGTCCGGGTGGCCTCCGGGCAGAAACTCGCGGTGGCGCAACACGATATCCGGATGGTCGGCCACGCGATCGAGGCGCGGGTCTACGCCGAGGATCCCGGCCGCGGCTTCCTGCCGACCGGCGGCACGGTGCTCGCGCTCGACGAGCCGGAAGGCGATGGTGTGCGGGTGGATTCGGGCCTCGCCGTCGGCACGGTGGTCGGCAGCGATTACGACCCGATGCTGTCGAAGATCGTCGCGCACGGCGCCGACCGCACCGCCGCACTGGCGAAACTCGATCGGGCGCTTGCCGATACGGTTCTGCTCGGGGTCACCGCCAATATCGAGTTCCTGCGCTTCCTGCTCGCCGACGCCGATGTCGCGGCGGGCCGGCTCGATACCGGCCTGCTCGACCGCAGAGTCGGCGACTTCACCCCCGTCGCGGTCGCCGATCCCGAATTCATCGCCGCCGCCGCATACCACTGGCTGCGGCGCTGGCCGAGTGCGCCCGCCGATCCGTGGGCGGTGCCGTCCGGCTGGCGGGTCGGTGATCCCGCGCCCACCGCGCTGCGGCTGGCCGCGGGCGATCGCACCGAGCACGTCTACCTCACCGGCGCCCCCGATGCCGCGCGGGTCCGGGTCGGTAACGGCGAATCACGGCCGCTCACAGCGGCTCTCACCCCCGATGGCCTCACGCTGACGCTCGACGGTGTGCGCCGCGCCTACCGGGTCGCCGAGGCGGGCGACCTGCTCTGGGTGGCAAGCCGGTCCGGCGCGGCGCTGCTGCGCGAGGTCGCCGAGGCCGATGTGCGCGGCGGCGCCGAACACGTCGGCGATGCCGAAATCCGCAGTCCCATGCCGGGTTCGGTGATCGCGGTGCCGGTCGCCTCCGGCGCCGCGGTGGCCGCGGGCGCGCCGATCGTCGTGGTCGAGGCGATGAAGATGGAGCATTCGCTCACCGCACCCGTCGCGGGCACCGTCGAACTGCTGGTGGAACCGGGCGCCCAGGTGCGCCTCGACCAGGTGCTGGCCCGCATCGTCGCCGCGACCGAGCCGAACGGCGCGCAGACCTCCGAAACCATTGAGCGAGAAGGAACTTCCACATGACTGACTTCCTGTCCACCGGCAGCCTGCCGGACGAGTACCGCGATCTGGCCATGACCGTGCGCGATTTCGCCAAGCAGGTCGTCGCACCCGTCGCCGCCGAACACGACGCCAACCACACCTTCCCCTACGAGGTGGTGGCCGGGATGGCCGAGATGGGCCTGTTCGGCCTGCCGTTCCCCGAGGAGTACGGCGGCATGGGCGGCGACTACTTCGCGCTGTGCCTGGCGCTGGAGGAACTCGGCAAGGTCGACCAGAGCGTCGCCATCACCCTCGAGGCGGGAGTCTCGTTGGGCGCCATGCCGATCTACCGCTTCGGCAACGAGAAGCAGAAGCTCGAATGGCTGCCGCGGCTCACCAGTGGCCGGTCGCTGGCCGCCTTCGGCCTCACCGAACCCGGCGCGGGCAGCGATGCGGGCGGCACCAGGACCACCGCGGTCGCCGACGGTGACGAGTGGATCATCAACGGCAGCAAGCAGTTCATCACCAACTCCGGTACGAACATCACCGAATTGGTCACCGTCACCGCGGTCACCGGGCAGTCCGGCGGCAAGAAGGAGATTTCGACAATCCTGGTGCCAACGGACACACCGGGTTTCGTCGCCGGACCGGCATACGACAAGGTCGGCTGGAACGCCTCGGACACCCATCCGCTGAGCTTCACCGACGTCAGGGTGCCCGCGGAGAACCTGCTCGGCGAACGCGGCCGCGGCTACGCCAACTTCCTGCGCATCCTCGACGAGGGCCGCATCGCCATCGCCGCGCTCGCGGTCGGCGCGGCGCAGGGCTGCGTCGACGAAAGCGTGCGCTACGCAAGGGAACGCGAGGCCTTCGGTCAGGCCATCGGCCGCAATCAGGCCATCGCCTTCAAGATCGGCAGGATGGAGGCGCGCACGCATGCGGCCCGCACCGCCTACTACGACGCGGCCGCACTCATGTTGTCGGGCAAGCCGTTCAAGAAGCAGGCGTCCATCGCCAAGCTGATCGCCAGCGAGGCGGCGATGGACAATGCCCGCGATGCGACCCAGATCTTCGGCGGCTACGGCTTCATGAACGAGTACGCGGTGGCCAGGCACTACCGCGACAGCAAGATCCTGGAAATCGGCGAGGGCACGACGGAGGTGCAGCTGATGCTGATCGGACGGGAGTTGGGCTTGTGAAAAAGGTTGTGCAGCGCGGGCTCTGGTACGAGGAGTTCGAAACCGACGTCGTATACGAGCACCGGCCCGGCCGCACCATCACCGAGGCCGACAACGTCCTTTTCACCACGCTCACCATGAATACTCAAGCGCTGCACCTGGATGCGGCGTTCGCCGACGGTCAGCCGCCGTTCAACCAGCGGCTGGTGAACTCGATGTTCACGTTGTCCACGCTGGTCGGTCTCTCGGTCGCACAGCTCACCCAGGGCACGCTGGTGGCCAACCTCGGCTTCGCGGATATCGCCTTTCCCAAACCGCTCTTCCATGGCGACACCATGTACGCCGAGACGGTGGTCACCGAGAAACGGGAGTCGAAAAGCCGTCCGGGCGAGGGCATCGTGACCCTCGCGCACACCGCGCGCAACCAGCACGGCGATATCGTCGCGACGGCCACCCGCAGCACCCTCGTCCGCAGGATGCCGGCGTGATGGGCCCGGCCTGGCTGTTCTGTCCGGCGGACCGGCCGGATCGCTACGAGAAGGCCGCGGCCGCCGCCGATGTGGTGATCATCGATCTGGAAGACGGTGTCGCACCGGCCGACAAGGCCGCCGCGCGCACCGCGCTGCGCGAGGTTCGGCTCGACCCGGCGCGTACCGTTGTGCGCATCAACGCGGCGGGCACAACGGATCAGCTACTGGACCTCGCGGCGCTGGACGGCACCGGTTACCGGCGGCTCATGCTGCCGAAATGCGAAGCGCCCGAGCAGGTCGGCGAGTTGCGCGACTACGAGGTGATCCCGCTGATCGAATCGCCGCTCGGTGCGCTCACCGTCGGGCAGATCATGCGGGCCGCCAACGCGGTCGGCGTCATGTGGGGCGCCGAGGATCTGGTCGCCGCGCTCGGCGGCCATGCCAGCAGGCACGCCGACGGCGGCTACCGCGATGTCGCCCGCCATGTCCGGTCCACCGCGCTGCTCGCGGCGAAGGCATACGGCAAATTCGCCTTGGACTCGGTCTATCTGGACATCCACGATCTCGACGGCCTGCGGGCGGAGTCGCTGGACGCGGTCGCGGTGGGTTTCGATGTCAAGGTGGCGATCCATCCGAGCCAGCTGCCGGTGATCCGATCCGCCTTCGCCCCGTCCGACGACGAAATAGCCTGGGCACAGCGGGTGCTCGACGAGGTGCCCAACCATCGGGGCGTATTCGCCTTCGAGGGCCGCATGATCGATGCCCCGGTCCTGCGGCACGCCGAACAGACCCTGCGGCGCGCACAGCGTCGCTGACCGATCCGAGCCAGGAGGTATTGCGGTGCAACCACAGTGGGTGCCCACCGAACGTGACATCGCCGACGCCAACGTCACCGACTTCGCGAAGTTCGTCGCGGCACGCACGGGCGTGAACGCACCGGATTATCACGCGCTGTGGCAGTGGTCGATCGACGACCTGTCCGGCTTCTGGCATGCGGTATGGGATTACTTCGAACTCGGACCGATCGCGGGCGAGGTGCTGGCGAGCACCGAAATGCCCGGTGCGCAATGGTTTCCCGGCACGAAGCTGAACTACGTCGATCAGGTGATCCGGCAGGCCCGCACCGACCGGCCCGCCATCGTGCAGGCCCGCGAGGACGGTTCGGTGCGCGAACTGTCGTGGGCCGAAATGATCGACAGTACAACGGCCTTCGCACGCACCCTGCGCTCGCTCGGGGTGCGGCCCGGCGACCGGGTCGCCGGATATCTGCCCAATATCCCGGAGGCGGTCATCGCCTTCCTGGCCACCGCGAGCATCGGCGCGGTGTGGAGTGCCTGCGGCCAGGACTATTCACCGAAGGCCGCGCTGGACCGGCTCGGCCAGTTGGAACCGACCGTGCTCGTCACCGCCGACGGCTACCGGTACAACGGTAAGGAACACGACAAGCGCGCCGATATCGCCGCGCTGCGGGCCGGTTTGGGCTCGCTGCGGGCCACCGTCACGATTTCCCAATTGGGACTGGATGTTCCGGACACGCTCGCCTGGGCCGAGGCGGTCGAGAACACGGACCTTGCCGTGATCAGCACGGAATCGGTCGATTTCGACCACCCGCTGTGGATCGTCTTCTCCTCCGGCACCACCGGACTGCCGAAGGGTATCGTGCACGGGCACGGCGGAGTCGTCCTGGAGCATTTGAAAGCCGTTGCGCTGCAGGCCGATATCGGACGCGGCGACACCTTCTTCTGGTACACCAGCCCCAGCTGGATGATGTGGAACTTCCAGCTGGCCGGGCTGCTCGTCGGCGCGACGATCGTCACCTACGACGGCAGCCCCACCTATCCTGCCGCGGATGCGCTGTGGCGCATCGCCACTCAGACCGGGACGACGGTGTTCGGCACCAGCCCGGGTTATGTGCTGGCCTGCATCAAGGCCGGCGCGGTGCCGCGCACCCAGCACGACCTGTCGGCGCTGCGCACCGTCGGGATCACCGGTGCGTCGCTGCCGGTCTCCTCGGCCCTCTGGTTGGGCGACAATATCGGTGAGCACGTCCAGGTCTCCTCGATCAGCGGTGGCACCGACGTGGTTTCGGCCTTCCTCGGCGGTGTGCCGACCGTTCCGGCATGGCCCGGCGAACTGTCGGTCCCGTTCCTCGGCGCCGCCATCGATGCCTTCGACGAGGACGGCAAACCGGTGCGCGGCGAGGTCGGCGAGCTCGTGATCACCAAGCCGATGCCGTCGATGCCGGTGCGCTTCTGGGGCGATCCCGACGGAAAGCGTTACCGCGAAGCATATTTCGACGTGTTTCCGGGTGTGTGGCGGCATGGCGACTGGATCACCATCACCGATCGCGGCAGCATCGTCGTGCACGGCCGGTCGGATTCGACGCTGAACCGGCACGGCATCCGGATGGGCAGCGCCGATATCTACCAGGCCGTCGAGCAGTTGCCGGAGATCACCGAGGCGCTGGTGATCGGCGCGGAACAACCCGACGGCGGCTATTGGATGCCGCTGTTCGTCGTCCTCGCACCCGGCGCCGAACTCACCGACGAGCTGAAGGACAGGATCAACACCACCATTCGCACGGAGGTGTCGCCGCGGCACGTGCCCGACGAAATCCTTGTCGCACCGGGTATTCCGCACACCCGCACCGGTAAGAAGCTGGAGGTGCCGATCAAGAAGCTGTTCCAGGGCGCGGAGCCGGGCCGAGTCGTGGAACGCAGCGCGGTAGACGATCCGGCGCTGCTCGACTGGTACGCCGCGGTGCGCCCGGCGCGGTAGTACCACCGATGATTCCCGCATATCGAGCATTCGATATGCGGGAATAAATATCTCGGGCGGTCCGACCTACCGACCAGAAAGTCGAATACGCCGGAATGATCCCGAATCCGAATATCGGTCGACCGAATTCACCGATCCGATCCGAAAAACGGGGCAGCGAGTACCTTTCCGAATGCATCGCTTTCCGGTACAGACGCACAGTACCCTCGATGCATCGGATTCTCATGGCCACAGGGGGTCATCATGTCGGAACCGACCGGCGTCGAAGAAATTTTACGCAAACTCCGGACACAAGCCAGTTTGACCGCCGATGAAGTCGATCGCCTGCAATCCCATATTGATCAATTGCAGAATCGGGCCACCGAGGAAGGCACCCAGCATCACAGCGATTCCACCCCGGGCTCACACCACTCGCACCACGAATCCTCGGCCACCGATCTGATCGGTTTCCTGGAGCGGGTGACGAGCAAACTCCAGCAGCCGCCGCAATGACGATCACCGATGCCCTCGCACCGGATGCGGCGCTGCCCGTATCCGAATTCGACGAGCTGCTGGTATCGCATCCGTTCGGCGATTCCGGATATCTCACCGGACAATTGGAGGCCGCGTTCCGGCGCAGGCTGCTCAGCCTCGCCTACCGATTGCCGCTGGCCAACGACGTACTCGACGCACTGGACGCCGCCACCCCGTACGCGCGCTACCGCATGTTCGGCGACACCGTATTCCGCTGTGCCGTACAGCATTTGCAGGTCCAACTGCTGGACGGCGGCCGATACGGCCTCGACGGCGGGCTGGCGAGGCAGATACTGCGCGCCGCGGCGGACCGGCTGGCCACCGGCGGTATCGGCCTACTCGGCGCACAACTCGACGACCGCATCGGCCCCGAGCCGTACCACGGCTGGATATGGCATGAGGACGGCCGGAATACGCCGGTCACCCGGGCATTTCACGATATCGTTCGCGATCACTACGGGCTGGCGCTGTGCACGCCGACCGAGAACGAAATAGCGCTGCTGATACAGGCCACCAGGCTATTGGAAACGGTGCTGCCCCGGGTGGCTCGCAGCGCACTCACCCACACCCATCTCGTCGCGATCTTCCGGCCCGAGGGCCGCTGGGAATCGACCCGGTCCAGCTCCGAATTCAAGGTCAGCGGAACGATTTTCCTCAACCGGCGTACCTTGACGAATGTCTGGACGGTTGCCGAACATCTGTTGCACGAATCGCTACACCAGCAGCTGTACGACATACGGCAGACTCATTCGCTGCTGGTTCCGAATGCCGCCAGATCCGATGCCCCGCTGATCCATTCGCTGTGGAACACACCGGACCGCGGCGGCGGAAACAAATGGGACACCCATCGCGCACTCGCCGCGTTCCACGTATATATCCATCTGACCCTGTTCGCCCGCGCCGCCGCGTCATCCGGCGAATTCGCCGCACGGTTCGGTCCGGTGCGGATGCTCGGACCGCAGACCGCTATCGCCAGAGCGCAATATCTCGGCGAACAATTGCGGCAGCGCGGCTGGCCCGAACTCGGGCGGGCGGGGCACACGCTGGTGGAGTGGTTGGATTCGATCCGCCCCGCGCTGATGCCGCCGCTGGTCACCGGATCCTTCGTCCATCTGCTGCTCGACCGATACTGGCGCGAGGCGGCGACCGTCGCCGCGGCGGCGGCGCGCGGCGAGCCGGACGACGACGGCCTGCTCGATGCCCTGATAACCCGCGAAATCGAGTCCGTGCGAACAATTCTCACCACCATCGACGGTGACGTGCGCGGCTTCGACGAGGCATTGGAGACCAATGCCGACACCCCGGCGGAACGGTTCACCACCGCCAGGGCGGTCATCGCGGAAACCCTGATCAGGGCCTGTCCGCGCAGATACGAACTGGCCCTGACGCGAGAACCGGACGAACTGGTCCGATCGATGATCGAACTGTCCAGTGAGCAATTGCGGGTCTACCTCGGACGGTGACGGAAGGCGGACGGATGGAGGCGCAGCACCCTGGTCTGCGTTCGGTGCTCGACGCGGTCCGCAGTGGTCGGCCGCTCAGCGATTCGGAGCTGGCGATCCTGGAAAGCCAGCTACGCGTGCTGCGGGCGGCGGGCGCCGCGAATCCGCCGTCCGCGCCCGAGCCGCAGGTCACCGAACGCAGCGTGCCCGCGCTGCCGGGGTCCATGCTCACGGGCGGGGCGCGGGCCGACGGCACCGCGGCATACGCGGCCGCCGGACCTTCTACCGCCGGATTTTATCGTGTGGCCCAGGGACTTTCGTTGTCCTCCATCGGTATCGGCACCTATCGGGGCGGGCAGTCGGCCGGGGTCGACGCCGCCTACATCGCCGCACTCCGGTACGCGCTCGCGCACGGCGTCAACGTCATCGACACCTCGCTCAACTACCGGCGGCAGCGCTCGGAAGTCTGTGTCGGCGCGGCACTTCGGCACTTCGTCGAATCCGAGCACGGCCGCAGGGACGGGGTGCTCGTCGCGAGCAAAGGCGGCTTCCTGGTGCCGGGCGCGCTGCCTCGCCACCTGCCGTTCGCCGACGAAATCGTCGGCGGCGCACACTGTTTGGCGCCCTCGTTCCTGGCCGACCAACTCGACCGCAGTCGCCGCAACCTCGGGCTCGACGTGATCGACCTCTACTACCTGCACAACCCGGAAACCCAGGCCAGGGTGGTCGATCCGCGAATCTTCGCCTCCCGCATCACCAGAGCCTTCGAATATCTCGAATACGCCGCCGACGAAGGACTTATCGGCTGGTACGGCATCGCCACCTGGGACGGATTCGCCAGCGGGCTGCTGTCGTTACCGACCCTCGCCGCCACCGCCCGGCGGGTCGGCGGTGAGCGGCACCGGTTCCGCTTCGTCGAACTACCGCTCAGCCTCGGCCTGCTCGATACCCTTCCGGCACTGGAGAATGGCGTACTGCGCGAGGCGCCGGATCTCGGTATCACCGTCCTCGCCAGCGCGGCCCTCATGCAGGGCCGAGTCAGTCGCGATCTCCCCCAATGGATCACCCGCGCCATGCCCGGCCTGTCGGACGCCCAGCGCGCAATCCAATTCGTCCGCTCCATCCCCGGCCTGACCACCGCGCTGGTCGGCATGCGCGACGGAGCCCACGTCCGAGAAAATCTCGACCTGGCCGCCCACCCCCCGCTGACCACCGCCGAATACCGCGCACTGCTCGACTGACCGACTCGCGAACCTACGTGCTCGGGCATTGATCCATCGCCAGTTGTGGCTATGGTTGTCGACCTGAATATGGCCGCCTAAGGGCACCAGTGGAGGCCACTACTGGACGCGCAGTGACTCCTGTTGCGGCGCGGCCGAATTCGCTGCGGCCAGCCGTCAGCGGTAGTAGGGATGGCCGCCGATGGATGCGGTGAATACGGCCGCGTATTCGGCGCGGCACTTGGCCAGGTTGCGGCGCTCCTCGGGAGTGAGGCGGTAGCGATTCCAGGCGCGGCGGGCCGATTCGCCCAGGGCGGTCAGCAGCGCGCGGTCGCGCAGGCGCGGGAAGGTTACTGTGGTCATGATCTGCTCCTTTGCGGAAAAGCAGGCACCACAACCGATTACCGGCACGCTCCGGTGCGGCGGTGGTGGATTGGGCAGGATGTGGGTGGCCGCCTACTCGGGTACGGGTCTTCGCCGTAATCCATGTCCATCACCTCCTTGCCGCCGAGACGCACGCGTCGTCGATTCGTCCGTGCCAGAACCACGCACGGCAGGAGCACCGCCACCGAAAACGGCAGGGCGGGCACCCCTCTCGTCTGAGCTTCGGCACTGCACGACGTATCCCGTTGCGGGGAAGCCACTTTGGATCGCGCCTTAATCCGGGACGATCTGTCCTAGCCCTGGGCGTCTCTCGACGTCGTGGGACCAGTGGCCTTTGTTCGTACAGGAGCCTCGCCTAGCGAGGTGCTGACCAGACCATCGTCGACCCACCGCTGAGCCGCGTCAAGTCGGATCGACGTAAAGATGTCGCGTGGACGGGTCCGCTCAGGCGCGCCCGGCCCAGCGACGCACGGGGCGCGACGCCACGCCGAACAGAATCACCGTCGCGGCGGCGAACAGCACGCCGTTCCCCGCGACAACGCTGGTGTGCAAGCCGCCGTTCATGACGAACCGGTAGCACAGGACTGTCGCGACCGTGCTCAATTGCGTTATCAGACAACCGGTTACGAGCATTCTCCGGGATCGCCGCCACCGCACGAACAGCAGCAGCGCGCCGAGTGTCAACAGGAACGCGCTCGGAATGGCCGTCAGATAATTCAGCAGCACGAACTGCCCCCACTCGGACCGCGCCAGCATGTGCTGCACGCTGCTGCGAATGGTGTCGAGGTGTCCGTAGGCGCGCCACGCCTGAACCCCACCCACCAGCAGAGCCATCAGGCCGACCGGCAACGCGACCACGGCTCCGGACGAGGGCCGCGCGGTATTCGCATCCGCCCGTCGCGGAGCCTTCGCCGCATCGTCCACGGGCACCGCGCCCCGACCCTGTTCCGGACCGCGCCGGGAACTCTGCGACGCGGCGGAGCCCGATCCGTGCCCACGGGCGGCTGCCTGCGCCGAAGCAGCACCCTGCCCACCCGCTGCCGCCTGGGCAGCGCCGTGATCCCGCACGGCACCCGGACCCGCACCCTGCCCGCGCGCAACCCCCTGCGCCCCGGCCGCGCCGGAACCCTGCGCCGCAACGGGAATCGCGTCCTGCCGATGCGCGCCGACCTGCCCCGCAGCGGGAATCACGCCTCGCCCGTGCGCGGCGGCCTGCGCCGGAGCAACAGCGGGACCTCGCCCATGCGCCGCGCCCGCGACGGAGCCGTGCGCCGCGACCGGAGCGGCGGCCTGGCCCCGCGTCGCGGATTGCCCCACAGCGGGAGAAGGCCCCTGCCCGTACGCGCCGGCTTGCCCCGCAACCGGAAGCGCACCTCGCCCATTAGCGGCATCAGGCGCGGCCGGAGCCTGACCTTGCACTCCCGGCACCGGTCCGGGCGCGGCCCCGAGCCCCGCACCGGCGCCAACACCTTGCGCCACACCGGTATTCGACGCTCGAACCGCGCCAGGAACCGAATCGCGCGTCCGATCATCGGCCCCGAGCCAACCCGGCCGCCGCCCCGGAATCCCTTGCGCCGGAGCCTGATCGGCTCGCATCCCGGCACGCGGTGGCCCGGCATGCCATCCACCGCCCGGCTCCGCGCGCATACGCAATACTGAAGCCGCAGCCGCCGCGAATTCCCCACAGCTGGCGAATCTTTCGGCGGGCCGCTTGCTCATCGCCCGCGCGATGACGGCGTGCAGCCGCGGCGGCACATCGGCCCGGGTGAGCGGCGGCACCTGCTGGCTCAGGTGACCGGCCACGATCTGGCCGGGATTCGTTGCGGAAAAAGGTGTTTCACCCGCCAGCAGCGCGTAGAGCGTGCAGCCGAGCGAGTACTGGTCGCTGCGGTGGTCGAGGTCGGCGCCGGTCAACTGTTCCGGCGAAGCATAGGCGAGCGTCGCCGAAAACGTGCCGGTGGCAGTCAATTTCGTATTCGTGTCGAGCATCCGCGCGATGCCGAAATCGGTGAGCACCGCGCGTTCGGCCCGACCGGCGTCGGGCGTCGAGAGCAGGATGTTGCCCGGTTTGATATCGCGGTGCAGCACGCCGCGGCTGTGCGCGTAGTCCAGGGCCGCCGCGGTTTCGCCGACGATCCGCACGGCTCGTTCGACGGTCACTGTTCGCGGATTCAGCTTGGCCGCGTCGACGCCCTCGATGTACTGCATGGCTATCCACAGACGATCGTCCTCGACGCCGCGGTCGTGGATTCCGACGATGCCGGGGTGGTCCAGCCGGGCGACGACATTCGCCTCCCGCTCGAACCGCGCCCTGATCTCCGGATCGGCGGAAACCTCCCGGTTCAGCAGTTTCAGCGCCACCATCCGCGGCAGACGCGGATGGCGCGCGAGGTAGACGGTGCCCATACCGCCCTGCCCGAGTACGTCCTCGATCACGTACCCGGCAAATGTCTCACCCACCCCTACTTCCACGCGATACCTTCCAGACGGCCGACCCATCGGCAGCATAGCGAGCATTGCGGGCCCGCGCCCCGGTGCAGCTCACCGCCGGTGCGCCCACGCCGCCGAATCAGCGCCGCATCCGCCGAATAGCGCTGCGCCACAGCGTTTTCTGTGCACCGGTCAGTGAGGAGACAAACGTCTCGCTGGCGCGCATTTCCGGGGCCGAGCGCACCATATCGGCGAGCGCCTTGCGTTTCACCGCGCCGCTGGCCTTGCTCACATGTCCGGCGTCGAACGGCGGGCGCGGATCGTATTCGATATTGAGCTGGATCGCCTCGGCTTGTTCCCGCCCGAACATCTCCCCTGCCAGCCACAACGCCAGATCGATGCCCGCCGAGACGCCCGCGGCGGTGACGATCTTCCCGGTCCGCACCACCCGTTCTTCGCGCTGCGGTTTCGCACCGAGCAACCCGAGTGCCTGCTGCGCCGACCAGTGCGTCGTCGCGGGTTCGCCGTCGAGCAGACCCGCGCCCGCGAGCACGAGTGCGCCGGTGCAGACCGAGGTGGTCCAGGTGCTGGTCCGATGCGCCGCGATCAGCCAGGCGAGCAGTTTGTCGTCGGCCGATGCGGCGGTGGCCGCGGGCCCGCCGGGGACCAGGATTATCCGTGGCCGCGGCACCTCGGCGAAGGTGTGCGTCGCGCCGATGGCCAGCACACCGCTGTCGGTGATGACCGGACCGGCCTCGTGCGCGACGAACCGGATCCGCGCGCCGGGCATCATCCGCAGCACCTCGTACGGCCCGATGGCGTCGAGCGCGGTCATTCCCGGATACAGCACGATGGCGATGTCGAAGTCACTCATTGTCCCACCCCTATCCTCCGATTGATCGGACACAATGCGACGCTATCCGAAATGCATGTTGTCCGGAACACACCACTACCTGGGGAAATCCCCGGCGGCAGCGGCTAGTTACGATGTCCGGCATGAGTGTCGAGAATCGCCGTACGGCGCGAAAGGCCGTCGCCCGGGGACTGCAGCCCGCCGAGGCCGCGGGCCGGGCGAACGCCACCGACTCGGCACCGCGGGAGGTCCGGCGCAGGCCCAAGAACCGGCGCGCCCAGATCGCCGCCGCATCGGCCGCCGCGTTCGGCGCGCTCGGCTATCACGGCGTCAGCATGGAGGACATCGCCTCCGGCCTCGGTATCAGCTCGGCCGCGCTGTATCGGCATTTTCCCAGCAAATACGCGCTGTTCCGCGAGGAGCTGATGCGGGTCGGCCTGGCGATGACCGAATCGGTGCGGCTGCCCGCCGCGGCCGCGGGCCGGTCCGCCGAGCAGCGGCTGCGCCAGATACTCGACGCGTTGATCGCGGTGACGATCGAGAACCGCCCGACGGTCACGCTGGTGCGCTGGGAGGGCCGCTACCTCGAACCGGAGGATCAGACCCTGCTCGCCGAACAGCAGCAGACGGTGCTCGGCGCGCTCGGCGAGCAATTGCACGAGCTGCGGCCCGAACTCACCGAGAACGATATCCGGCTGCTGCGCGCCGCCATGCTGAGCGCGATCACCAGCATCGCCGACCATCACGCCACCATGCCCGCGAAATCCCTTGCGCGCCTGCTCGCTTCGGCCTCCTGGTCGATCGCGCAGGCCCAATTGCCGCCGGAGCAGCCGACATCCGCGGCACCGGTGGCGATCGAGATCCCGGACTCGTTCAAACACGAACTGCTGCTGCACAAGGCCGTCGAACTGTTCCACGACCATGGCTACCCGAATGTGAGCGTCGAGGATATCGCCACGGCCGCAGGACTTTCCGCGGCGTCTGCGGTATACCGCTTCTACCGCGGCAAGAGCGATCTGCTGGCTGCCGCGTTTCGCCGTGCGGCGGAACGGGTTTCGAGTGCGATCGGTCCCGCGGTCGCGGCGAACACCAGCTGCGAGGCCGCACTCGATTCGCTGATCGGCCAGTACGTGGCGGGCTCGTTCACCGAGCGCGCGCTCACCTTCGTGTATTACACGGAGTTCCAACATGTTCCGCCGGAGGAGCGGACGGTGCTGCGCAATATCCAGCGGCTCAGCGTCGAGGAGTGGGCGCGGCTGCTGCGCGAGGTGCGGCCCGAACTCTCGGCCGCGGATGCGCGATTCCTCATCCACGCCGGGTTCGCGTTGGTTGTCGACCTCGGCCGCGCCTTCGGCAACGATCCGCTCGCCGCCCAGGACCGGGTGCGGCTGCTGATGCAGCTGGAGCTGTTCGGCCGCCCCGCGCAGGTCTAAATATGTTATCGGCAATTCTGTCGAGTCCGGCCTAATAATCGAACGTAGCTCCCGTCGTGGTGGTTGGTTTGTGACGAAGGATTCACTTCGGGTCCAGCGATGCAAGCCCGCTTTACCGAACGTCCGATTGGGCTAACATCGCGGCATGACCGCCGACGACCGAGATCCGGGAGCGGGTCCACCGCATGGACAGAACCCGGAGGGGCCCAAGACAATTCGGCGACGGCCGCGCGACCGGCGGGCCCAGATCGCGGCCGCGGCGGCGGAAGCCTTCGGCGCACTGGGTTATCACGGTGTGAGCATGGACGATATCGCCGCCCGGCTCGACATCAGCTCCACCGCGCTGTACCGGCACTATCCGAGCAAGTACGCGATCTTCCGGGAGGAGGCGCTGCGGCTCGGCGACCAGATCGCGCGCGCCGCACGGCTTCCCGACGAGGCGGCGGCCTGGACTGCCGCCGAACGGCTCGAGCACGTCATCGACGCGCTCATCGCCGCCGCCATCGCCAGCCGCCGCAGTGCGGCGCTATTGCGTTGGCAGAGCAGGTATTTGGCTGAGGACGACCGGCTCACCCTGCAACGGCAGCTCGCCGCCACCGTCGCGGCGATCCGGGAATTGCTCGGCCAGACCAGGGCGGGTCTGGCAGGCCCGGAGCGCGCGGTGCTCGCGACGGCCGCGATGAGCGTGCTCGGCAGTATCTCCGATCACCACGTCGGCATCCCGGTGCGCGCGCTGAGCGGTCTGCTGCACGACGCCTGCCTCGCGGTCGCCCGGTGCGAGCTGCCGCCACCCGATGATGAACCGGAATCGCCTGTGGCAAGCGCGATTCCGAGCACGTTCAAACATGAACTGGTGTTGAAGTGCGCGATCGAACTGTTCCACGAGCGGGGCTATCCGAACGTCAGCGTCGAGGACATCGCACAGGCGGCCGGGCTGCCCGCCTCCTCGGCCGTCTATCGGTTCTACCGCGGCAAGGGGGATATCCTCACCGCCGCGTTTCGCCGTGCGGCGGACCAGGTTTCGGGTGCGATCGCGCCCACCATCGCCACCTCGGACGGACCCGAGCAGGCGCTCACCCGACTGATCGACCTCTACGTGGCGGGTTCGTTCGCCGAGCGCAAACTCACCTTCGTCTACTACGCGGAGATCAGCAACGTGCCCGCCGACGACCGCACGGTGCTGCGAAATATCCAGCGGCTCAACGTCGAAGAGTGGGCCAAACTGGTCGCCGCGGTGCGGCCCCAGCTGTCGGCGGCCGAGGCCCGAGTGCTGGTACACGCGGCGCTGGCGCTGGTCGTCGACCTCGGCCAGTGGTTCGGCCCCGACAATCCGCTCGCATCCAGGGCGCGGGTGACGCACCTGATGCGGGTCATCCTGCTCGGTTGTTGAAAACGCGTTTCCTGCGGGGCCATACCGAAGTTCGGGCCCCCGCGGCCGATATGCACCGTAGGATGCGCGGGCAGAAGTATCTCCTCTGAGTGGAGCCGCTATGCGCACGGTGGACATCGAGCGAACCATCGAAGCCCCCATCGCCGATGTCTTCGACTGGCTCACCGATGCCACGAATTACCCTCGCGTACCTTTGGTTCGGCGCGTCACGTTGGTGCGGCCCGGCGATACCCATCCACAGGGGCGAGGCGCGGTGCGCCTGGTCGTGACGCCCGTGCTGCGGTTGACCGAGGAGATCGTCGAATACCATCCGCCGACGCTCATGTGCTACCGAATCCTGCAGTCCATACCGACGCTGCGACATGAGCAGGGGCGCATGGAATTCCGGGAGACCGCGAACGGCACCAGGGTGCGCTGGCTGAGCCGCTTCGAACTGGAATCGGCATGGTCCGGTTTTTTCACCGCGGCGCTTTCGCCGGGCATCGCGCTCAGCTTCCACCTGTTGCTGCGCACCGCCGCCCGGGACCTGCAAGGCTGATCAGGAGCACAGCGCGTGGCCGAGTAGGGACATCACATCAGGCTGCGGGAACGAGTCCGAGTTGAAGGAGTAGGTCACCGCCCGGCCCTCCGGTGTGGCGCCCGACAGCGCCGTGAAGCCATAGATCCCGCCGGTATGGCCGATAAACTTTGCACCGCACGGCAATTGCACAATGCCAACGCCCAGTCCGTACAGCTGTCCGGTACCCGACCCGGTCGGTACGCCATCCAGCATCTCCAGCCACTGCTCCGCCGACACCACCTGACCCGCCGCCAACGCCGAGTAGAACCGATTGAGATCGGCGCCGGTGGTGACCAGCGCGCCCGCGCTCCACGGCACCGACGGCTCGATCCGCGACACGTCGACCTGCTTACCGTCCTGTGTGTCATAGCCTTTCGGATGTGGTGCACGGATATCGCGCTCGCCCGCGGGCGGCAGATAGGTGTCGCGCAGCCCGAGCGGCCGCAGGATGCGCCGGTCGAGTTCGTCGGCATACTTTGCGCCCGTGACCTTTTCGATCAACATGCCCGCGACGATGTAGTTGGTGTTGCTGTACTTGTACTGGGTGCCCGGCGGGAAAACCGCCGGATGCCGCAGCGCGATCGCGATCTCCTCCTCCGGCGTCTTCGTCCGGCCCGCCAGCGCGTCCTGGTACTCGTCCACCTCATGACCGTCGGTGATATTCGGAATGCCGCTCTGGTGCCGCAGGATCTGGCGCACCGTGATCGCGCGCCCGTCGATACCGTCGCCGTGCAACAGCCCGGGCAGGTAGGTCTCGATCGGCTCGTCCAGCCGAATCTTCCCCTCCGCCACCAGCTGTAGCACGACTGCGCTGGTGAACGACTTGGTGATGCTACCGACCCGCACGTGCTGCGGCGGATCGACCGGGATCGGCGTCCGCGCCTCGAGATCGCCGAACCCACTGGTGAGTACGGTGTCCCGACCGTGGTCGCTCAGCGTGACGATCGCACCCACCGCCCCGGACTTCACCGCAGCGTCGATATCGCTCTGCACCTGGGAGGTGTTCTGCGACTGGCCGGTTCGGGATGGTGACGCGGGCGCACCCGAATCGCTCGAACATCCGGCGATGAGTGCGGCAGCGGACAGAGCACCGGCGATCGGCAAGAGACGCATGCCTCGACGCTAAGCTCCGAGCCGTCGGAGCACATCAGGGTCACCCCTGAACTTCCCCTGATTCGGGGTGATTAGAGCCCTGTTCAGGACGAATTAGAGAACTCTGAAGACCGGGTTCGCCGGCGAAATACCGCACTACGATCGGTCGATCCACCCGCTACGAGGAGAGACCATGTCCCTGGGTACTCGAGTGACGAGCGCGGCCGTCGGGGCGCTGGCCGCGCTGGCGCCCGCCGCGGTTCCGGCGCACGCCCAATCCGCCATCAACGGACCATCGGCCATCACTTTGACTGTGGGCGAAGGAGATTCGCTCGCCACTGCGGCAAACCAGCGCACCGCCTGGCTGGTCTGCGCGCCGCTCGTCTTCGGCAGCCATCCGAAATCCGGTCAGGCCTGCGGTGAATTGACCGAGGCCGGTGGCGATTTCGATAAATTGCGCGGGCACGGCATCCGCTTCTGCCCCTTCATCTATCAGCCGATAACCGTTTCGGCGGAAGGCATTTGGAACGGCGCGCAGGTTTCCTGGCAGCACACCTATCCGAACAAGTGCGTCCGGATGAACACCGACGACTACGTCTTCGATTTCTGAACCCGCGCGCGACGGCTTGCGTTGGAGTGAACTCCAGCTCCTAGAGTCTGAGTCATGACCAACGCACAGCAGCCGACCAGCAACGACGACCGGTACACCCGCGGACTCGCCCTGCTCCAGCAGATCGGCGGTAAGGAACGCCCGGCGGTGCTCGACAGCCTCGCCGATATCGCCCCCGACCTGGGGCGCTTCACCGTCGAATTCGGCTACGGCGACATCCTGTCCCGTCCGGGCCTGCCGCTGCGGGAGCGTCAACTCGCCACCGTCGCAGCGCTCACCGCCCTCGGCAACGCCGCGCCGCAGCTGCGCTTCCACATCGACGGGGCGCTCAACGTCGGTTGCACCCGCACCGAAATCGTGGAGACCATCATCCACGTCGCCATCTACGCGGGCTTCCCCGCGGCATTGAACGGGCTGTTCGCGGCCCGCGAAATCTTCGCCGCCCGAACCGATCTCCCCGAGTCGCCCGATACCGCCACGGCACAGGACGGCGACCGCTTCGAACGCGGCCGCGCCCTGCTCGAAGAGGTGGACGGCCACGCCGCCGACGCGGTACTCACCGCCCTGCGCGAGATCGCCCCGGATCTGGCCCGCTATGTCATCGAATTCGCCTTCGGCGATATCTACGCCCGTCCCGGACTCGACCTGCGGACAAGGGAAATCGTGACGGTCGCCGCCTGCACCGCGCTGGGAACCGCCGCGCCGCAACTGAAGGTGCACCTGCACGGCCTGCTGAACGTCGGCGGCACGCGCACCGAGGCGGTGGAGGTGATCAGCCAGATGGCCGGTTACGCGGGATTCCCGGCCGCGCTCAACGCGATCGCCGTCGCCAAGGAGGTGTTCGCCGAGCGCACGGGGAACTGATGTCATGCCGAGCAACTGCGCCTTCGGTATGGTGGCCGGACGGCCGAGGGGGCCGTCCCGGGGGAATTAAGGAGTTTGCATTGGTCGCGCCGCGCCAACCCGAACCGTTCGCGCCAGGGCAGCAGCCCGGCTATCCGACCGGGTATCCGGCACCCGGATACGCCCCGCCCGTACGCCCGAAAGCCAGTGGAGCGGACTGGATTACGGCGCTGACGCTGCTGCTGGCGGCGATTCTGCGGATCGTCGTGATCTTCCTGGAGCGGGGCCGCGTATACGACGATAGTGCATTCGATTACACGGCTACGGCGCTGAACTGCCTCGCGGCTTTCGTCGCCGCCATCGTGCTGATGACGGGCGCGGGTGCGCGCAACCCAGCGTTCCGTGCGCTCGCCGCGAGCGGTGCAGGCGCATTCCTCTTCACCGCCATCAGCAATGTTGTCTACTTCTTCACCGGCCAGCTCTGGGACCACCTGTCCTTCCTGCACTACAGCCCGGTGGTCTGGTTCCCGATCTTCCTGCTCGCACTCACCGCGACCATCACCGCGATCATCTCGGCCAAACCGGCGACACCCCGCCCCGCGGCACCGGCCCGGCAGTGGCCGCAGCAGCAGTGGCCCGCACCGGCCCAACCCACCGCACAGCCCTACTATCCGCAGCCATTCGCCCAGCAGCAGCCGCAGCAACCACCGGCGATGCCGCAGCAGGCGATGCCGCAACAACCGCAACAGTTCCCGCCGCAGCAACAGTTCCCACCACAGTGAATCCGCGCACACAACACCGGTGACCCATCGAAATCCCGATGTCCGATATCGGCGATCACATTGGATACCGCCGACCGATCGGCCTACCTTCGAGCACGTCGCGCGACCGACCGCGACATATCACGGCTGACACCGCCCGTTCGCGGGCCGGACTCGGGAGACATCAATGTCGAAGATCCTTTTCGTGCTGACCGGCGTCGATCATTGGACGCTCGCCGACGGCACGCCGCACAAAACCGGTTACTGGGCCGAGGAATTCGTGGTGCCGTACACCGCGTTCAAAGCGGCGGGTCACGAGATCGCGGTGGCGACGCCGGGCGGCGTGCCACCCACCGCCGATGCCGCCAGCCTGACCACCGACGCCGCGGGCGGGCAGGACAACGCCGACCATATCGCGGCCGTGCTGGCCGATAGCGATGAGCTGCGAAACCCGCTGCCGCTCAGCAAGATCCAACTCGACGATTACGATGCCGTCTTCTACCCGGGCGGCCACGGACCGATGGAGGATCTGTCCGCCGACCCGGAATCCGGCCGATTGCTCACCGCCGCACTGGAATCCGGCAAGCCGCTGGCGGTGGTGTGCCACGGCCCGGCCGCGCTGCTCGCCGCGACGAAAGCCGATGGCGGCAATGCCTTTTCCGGATACCGCCTGACCGCGTTCACCAATGCCGAAGAGACACAGGCGGGTTTCGCCGACAAAGCGCCCTGGCTGTTGCAGGATCGTCTGGTCGGCATCGGCGCGGACTTCCAGGCGGGCGAGCCGTGGGCGCCGCACGTCGTCGTCGACCGGAACCTGATCACCGGCCAGAACCCGGCCTCCTCCGCACCGGCGGCCACCGAATTGCTGCGCATGCTCGGCTGACGAGCCAGCGGGAACAGGGAACGCGACCGCGCTGTTGGTAGGTCCTGGGGGACTACAGTCCAACAGCCCGATCCTCCGATCGAAAGGATCACCTATGGCAACAACGAGTACCTCCCGCCCCGCCGATGCGTCGGGCACCTTCGCCATCGGCGGCGATCTGACCGTCAACCGACTCGGCTTCGGTGCGATGCAGCTCACCGGTCCCGGCGTCTGGGGCGATCCGAAGGATCCCGACGAGGCCGTGCGCGTTCTGCGCCGCGCGGTCGAGTTGGGTGTGAACTTCATCGATACCGCCGACTCCTACGGTCCGTTCGTCAGCGAACAACTGATCCGCAAGGCGCTGCACCCTTACCAGGACGATCTGGTCATCGCCACCAAGGGCGGGTTGAGCCGATCCGGCCCCGGCGACTGGCGCCCGCTCGGCAGGCCCGAATATCTGCGCCAGCAAACCGAATTGAGCCTGCGCCACCTCGGCGTCGACCGAATCGACCTGTATCAGCTGCACCGCATCGATCCGAAGGTGCCGCTGGCCGATCAGCTCGGCGAGCTCGTACTGCTGCAGCAGGAGGGCAAGATCCGGCACATCGGCGTCTCACAGGTGAGCGTCGACCAGTTGAAGCAGGCAAGCCAGATCGCGACCATCGTCTCCGTGCAGAACCTGTACAACCTGGCCAACCGCACCGACGAAGATGTGCTGACCTTCGCCGAACAGGCGAATATCGCCTTCATTCCATGGTTCCCGATCGCCACCGGCGAACTCGCCCGCCCCGGCGGACCGCTCGACGCGATCGCGAAGGAGCACGGCTCGACACCGGCCCAGCTGGCGCTGGCCTGGCTGCTGCGCCGCTCGCCGGTAATGCTGCCGATTCCGGGCACCAGCAGCGTCGCGCATCTGCGGGAGAATCTGGAAGCCGCGCGAATCGAATTGTCCGACAAGGAATTCCAGGCACTCACCGACGCGGTGTGATGCGTCAGCGCTCGGCGGCCCGCCGATAGCAGTAGGCCGCGGCGGCCAGGTATTGCCGACACCTGGCCCCGTGGCCCGCATGCACGGTCAGTAGAAAGCGCGCCCGGTCGTAGTCCAAACCGATAGGTTCCTGCGTACAGTCGCGTCCCTGTACCAACCACAATTCGCGCATATCCGTACGCAGTACATCCATCTGTTCACCTCCGGTGCCTGATGTGTGCACCCGGCGCCGCGACGTCACTCCATACCGCATTCGACGCGGTTGGATCGGGCCGCGTCGAGACCGTGCAGCGGTATCGGAGAATCAACGCCCACGAAAGGGTTTCGGGCCGGTTCCCTCCGGTGCCGGGTGCCGATCAAGCGTGCGCGTTCGGCACTCGTGCATACCAGTCCCGAATGCGGATAATTGCGAGTAATTTCCGTTTGTATCGGTCCGGTACGAGGAAGCGATCCCTATGGTTGAGATCGACTGGACGGGCGAAGACGTGCTCGCACTGCGCACGGCGATGCGGCGAAGTCGCTCCGAATTCGCCCGCCTGGTGGGAGTTACCCAGCGCACCGTGATCTTGTGGGAAAACGGCCGGACCGCCCGGATGCACGCCGCAAGTCAGCGCTTACTCGACCGGGTGTTGTCCGAGGCCGATTCAGTCGTCGTCGCGCGATTCGAGCGGGCGATCACAGCGGGCCGGGAGATGGCGCCCACCAACCCCGCCGGCGCCGCCGGCCGCCGAATCCCGGCCCTCGACAAGGAAGTCGAGGATGACGACATGCAGAGGCGAGAGTTATTGGCCTGCATCGGCGCGGGTCTGGCCGGCCAGGCGGCGGCCATGGTCGCGGGTGAACCGGAGAAAATGCTGGCGACCCTGGACGCCGGATCGATAAGCGAACGCAGGCTCGCCCTGCTGGAGGAATCGGCGGATACGCTCGGCCGCACCGTTGTTCAGGTGCCACCGCACGAATTGTTGCAGGGCACGCTCGAGCAATTCCGTACCGTCCGTTCGATTCTCGCCGATCGGCAGGCGACACATCAGCAGATCAGGCTGGTGCGCAGCGCGGGCCGGCTGGCCAATATCGTCGGCGAAATCCTGTTCAACGACGGGCATTTCGGCCGGGCCCGAATGTGGTACACCACGGCGATCCACGCGGCACAGGACATCGGAGATCGTTTTTCCGAGGATATCGCGCTGGCCGGTCTGGCATATCTGCCCACCTACAGCGACAAGCCGAGGGAGGTGCTGCGATTGCTGGGACCTAGGCTCGGGGAAAATCCGAATCACGGTGCGGCGGCTGCCTGGTTGTGGGGTATGGCGGCCCGTGCGCACGCGAGCGTCGGCGAGTCGGCGCAATTCGAATATTGCATCGCGCGATCGGCGAATGCGTTGGACGGAATTCCGAATGCCGAACTACCGGTCGGCATTTTCTCCTTCCGGCCGGAGAAACTCGCCTTCTATCGCGCGATCGGTTATTCGCGGCTCGGTCGCGCCGAGGAGACCGCACAGGCGGCGGCACAGGCACTTTCGCTCTACGACCCGAGGGAGACCACCGAACCGGCGCTGGTGCGGTTCGAGCACGCCACCGCGCTGCTCGAATCCGGCGAGGTCGAACACGCATGCGCCGTCGCGACCGAGGCCATCACCGACGGCAACACCTACGTCGGGCTGACCGTTGGCAAACGCGCGCGGCTCTTCGACGCGGCGCTGACGCATCGGCGCGGGCCCGCGATCGCCGACTGGCAGGAGCGGGCGCGTCCGGTGCTCGCGGCGGCGACGGACCGGTCGATGTAGCGCAACGAGGCGGCCGGTCAACGGAATCCGGCCCAGAGCGATCCAGCCCTGCGCAATTCGGCCAGCGGAATCCAGCGAAGCCCGCCGGTGCCGAACCTTCCCCGAGTCCGGCACCGGCGAAGCAACGGTGTGGGCGTACCGAGACGAATCCGGTCGCTCCACCATCCAGCGTACTTGCCGAAGCCAGGCTGTCCGGCGGTTCGGGCGCTATTTTTTCGGGCCTTCTCGCCGGGTCAGCAACGGCTCAGCCATTCGGCCGCGCGCTCGGCGAGCAGCACAACGGTGGCCTGCGGACCCCGGCTCAGCGGCACCGGCACCACCGACAGATCCACCACGGACAGACCGTCCAGCCCGTACACTCCGCACCGCGCATCGACGACCGCGCGCTCGTCGTCGGCCGGGCCCATCCGACAGGTTCCCGAAAGATGTTGCGAGGTACCGAGATTCGCCAGCAACCAGGCAGCCCACGCCGTACCGTCGCCGGACGGCGCCCGCGCGGTCACCCGTACCGCTGGCACCTTGCGCAATAGCTCGTCGGCCACCGCGACACCGGCGCGCAGCCGCTCCCGATCCTCGGTTGCGGTGAGGTAGCGGTACTCGATCAGCGGTGGCTCCGCCGGGTCGGCGGAGCGCAGTCGCACTGTCCCGGCGGACCGTGGCCGCATCAGCGCGACGCCGAGCATGCGCACCCCCGGCCGGAATGTCACGGTGTACGGCCGGATCTCGAGATCGTCGAGTGCGAGCACATATTCCACCGCGACACCGCCGCGCCCGGTATGCGTTGTGTCGCGCCGATATTCGATGCCGATCTCCGGGTGGTCGCTGAACCGCTCGCCGACGGGCAGCGCCTGGACAACCGTAATGCCCAGCGCCCGTAGCCGTTCCGGATCGCCGATCCCGGACCGCAGCAGCAGCGCGGCCGATTCGATCGCACCCGCGCAGACCACGATCCGGCCGGCCGCGATCGTGCCCGTCGCGCCGCCGCGCCGATAATCGACGCCGACCGCGCGATCGCGGCGAAATCTGATGCGCGTCACCAGGGTTTTGTCCTGCACCACGAGATTCGGTCGCCCGAGCGCGGGCCGTAGATAGGCCGACCCGGTATCCATCCGCAGACCGTCATCGACGCTGCACGGCACCGGCGCCAGCCCGATGGCGGGCGCTGCCACCGCATTCAAATCCGGAATGAGCGGAAAGCCCGCTGCCGCAGCGGCTTCGGCGAACTCCCTGGTGATCGGGGCCGGATTCGCGATGCGGCGCACCGGAATCGGGCCGTCGGCACCGTGCTCGGGACTGTCGCCGTAGTCCAGATCCCGTTCCAGCCGCCGATATCCGGGAAGCACCGCGTCGAATGCCCACGTCGGGCCGATGCCCGCCGACCAGGCCGCGAAATCCGCCGCGGTCGCGCGCGCGAAATAGCCGCCGTTGATCGCGCCGGAACCGCCGAGTACCTTGCCGCGCACGATATTTCCCGGCACGCCCGCGGCCAGCGTCACCGGATAGCGCCACAGCCAGTCCGCTTCGGGTCCGATCGGCAGCCGGGTGGCATCGCGCAGCTCGGCCGATACCGCACCGCTGCCCGCCTCCAACAGCAATACGCGGTGCCCGGGATCCGCGCTCAACCGCGCGGCAAGCACACAGCCCGCGGTACCGCCCCCGATGACGAGCGTGTCGACCATCCGGACCGGGCGATCAGTGTGGCGGCGCGGTGGGTTTCAGCGCCTCGACGCTGCGCGCGCGGAATGCGCCGAGCCACAGCCCGGCGCCGTAGGCGATATCGTCGAGCCGCTTGTACGCCACATAGCGCACCGGATCGAGTCCGCCCGCATCGCGGTGGGTGAACCAATCGGCCAGTCCGTCCGCGACGGCCATGGTCACCGCGATCCGGCGAATCCGCTTGGACGCCAACATCGCCAACAGGGTGACCGGCCAGTAGTGCCTGCACATCGCCGAGGCCAGCCGCCACAGTCCGGCGAAGAATCCGCGCGAGAGGTAGATGGCCGCGATCCGCGTCGAATTGTCGACGCCGGTGAACACCCTGCGTAGTCGGATCAGCGCGGTGGCCAGCGTCAGCAGCCCGCCGAACATCCCCCACTTGGTCAGCGTGCCGAACAACACGGTGGCAAGCACCGTCCAGGACGGCACCTGCAGCGGCGACACCATGCCCTTATGCCGTTCGCCGAGCGGGGCGGCGCCGGTGCCGTAGAACAGCTTTCGGCCGAACCACGCGCGGAACGACACCCGGTGGTCGTGCGCGACGTGCGCGGCCGGTTCGTAGCGCAGCCGCCAGCCCGCCTGCTCCAGCCGCCAGCACAGGTCGACATCCTCGGCCACCCGCATGGATTCGTCGAAGCCGCCCTCGCCGAGCAGCACCCGCCTGCGCACCAGCAGCGCCGCGCTCGGCACGTACGAGACCAGCCCGCGGGACTGCACCGCGGCCTCGCGCCTGCCGAGGTCGAGCGACGACCTGGTGTGCTCGTAGCGGGCCAGCGTATTCGACTCGGGGTCGAGCGCGACGATGCGCGGCGCGACCAGCGCGACCTCCGGATCGCTGAAGTGACCGAGCATCACCTCGAGCCAACCGCTGCGCGGCACCACATCGGAGTCGAGAAATGCGACGAACTCGGTTGTCGCCGCCCGCAATCCGGCATTGCGCGCCGCCGCGGGGCCCTGCCTGCGGTCGTGCCGCAGCACGGTGACCCGGCAGCGGGTGCCTCGGTTGCGCGGGATGCGCACCGGCTGGTCCGAGCCGTCGTCGACGACGATCACATTGTGACCGCGCAGCGCCGCGAGCAGCCGGGCGAGCCCGTCCGCGTTGTTGTACAGCGGCACAATGACGGTCACGTCCTCCGGCGACGGCAACAGCCGGGGCCGCGGATTGGCGACCCCGGAGTCGAGCAGCCTTCTGGCAACGACGGCGGACTTCGGACCGGTCACCTCCAGGTACCCGTCGCCGATCATCTCGGCGGCCTCCGGGGCAAGTCGCAGCAACCTCGCGGGCGAACCCCCGATGAGGATCCGCCCTCCGGAGTATGCGCGTACCCGTGGATCGATCCGCACCCCGAATCCGTCGGGCAGGCGATCATTGCGCATTCCTGGCATGCTAGGCGGAGATTCGCGCGCAGGCATCATCGGCCCGGTAAAAAGGACAGAAATCCACCCGAAACCCGTGGCCCGCGTCCACAATCCCGCGCGATCGCATATGCCGAACGGTCGCCAGCGGACCGAAACCCCACTCTGGCAACCATTCAGCTATCGCCAATCGGCACATCCCCGGCTATCGCTTCACCCCTACGCCAGCGGGCTTTCCGCGCAGGCACGCGACGGTCGGCGAACCGACAGCGTCAACGGGACGGGGCCGCGGGACTCGCGCCGCGCCGCGCTCGGACGCGAATGATCGACCGCCGGACGCGGAATGGTGCGCCCGCCATCGGCGAGCGCCGCCGCGCCGTAACCCTGAACGCACTCCGGATCGGGTCCGTCGGCGGGCAGCCCGGTGAAGAATTTGGCCGCCATACAACCGCCGCGGCAGGCGTCGTAGTGCGCGCAGCCGGAGCAGGCCCCGCCGCCACTCGGCACGCGCAGTTCGGCGAACAGCTCCGAATCCGCCCATACCCGCTCGAAACCGCCGTCCGCCAGCACATTCCCGGCCCGGAACCGGTCGTGAATGGCGAACGGGCAGGCGTACACATCGCCGACCGGATCCACCAGGCACACCACCCGGCCCGCGCCGCACATATTCAGCCCGGGCAGCGCCTCGCCGTACGCGGACAGATGGAAGAACGAATCGCCGGTGAGCACCCCCTCGCCGTTTCGCAGCAGCCACTCGTAGAGTTCGCGCTGCTGCTCGGCCGTCGGATGCAGTTCGTCCCATACGTCCGCACCGCGGCCCGACGGCCGAAGACGCGTCAAACGCAGTGTGGCGCCGTATCTTTCGGCTATCGCGCGGAACTCGTCGAGCTGCGGGATATTGTGCCTTGTCGCGACGACGGAGAGCTTGGCGTCCCGGAAGCCCGCCGACGCGAGGTTTTCCAATGCGCGAATGGCCATCTCGTACGAACCGGGGCCGCGCACCGCATCGTTCACCTCGGCATCCGCGCCGTCCAGCGAAATCTGTACGTCCACATAGTCGCTCGCGGCGAGCCGCGTGGCCACCTGCGGGGTGATGCGAACACCGTTGGTGGAGAACTTGACTCCGACGTCGTGCGCGGTCGCATAGTCGACCAGCTCCCAGAAGTCCTGTCGCACGGTGGGTTCGCCGCCGCCGATGTTCACATAGAACACCTGCATCCGCTGGAACTCGTCGATCAGCGCCTTGCACTGCTCGGTGCTCAGCTCGCGCGGATCGCGCCGTCCCGATGCGGAAAGGCAGTGCACGCAGGACAGATTGCATGCGTAGGTGAGTTCCCAGGTGAGGCAGATCGGTGCGGCCAAACCGGTTTCGAATTTGTCGATCAGGCGGGTGCCGCGCGCCGGTTGCGCGATCCTGCTCGGAATATCCGAAACAGGCTGTGCGACAACCTGTTTCCCATCACCGACCAGCATGTCGGATTCGGCCAGCTGCGCGAGCGCCCGCAGGTACGGACCCGCCGCGTCATCGGCGATGCCCGCGGCCCGGATCGCGGCGGACGCCGAAGCGTGCTCGGGCAACGAGCGGACGATCTCGACGATCCGCGGGCTCTTCAGGAAGGAGAGCTTGCGGGTGCCGAAATGGTAGAGCAGCGCACCGAACGGTTCGGGGCGCAGCGCCACCCGGGGATGCAGCCGCCATCGAGTTTCGACGTCGAGCATGTCAGTAGACGCCGCACATGCCGTCGATGGACACCTCTTCGATCAGCGTCTCCTCGATCAGGTCGGCGTCATCGACCTCGCCGGCGGCGGGGAATGCGTACTGCGACATGGCAACCTCCGAGTCAGGCGTTCGCGACTACCCGATGTAGTCCCGATCACACGATAACGTCATCGACTGACGAAATGGAACGGGTTCTACCCGAATTCCCGGCCGCGACGCGCCGCCGACAACGCGCCGGACCGGCCGGTCGCCCGTCGCGGTGGTATGCGCACCGCCCCGGCGCACCCGGTAGGCGCTCTAGACTTCCGGATGTAAAGCAGCTGAACAGAACGTGACGGGTGATCAGCACCCGCGTGGTAGAGGTGGCATGGGAATCGGACGGATGCGGGCGAGTGGGGGCGGCAACGCCCAGCGGTACGAGGGTCGGACCCGGAGGCGGAAGCTTGCGTAACCACGGCGGGACCGGGGGTACCGCGAATCAAACACTGTCGGAATCCGAGATCGTCGAGGCGGCGCTGCGGGTGGTCCGCGAGGACGGCGTGGAGAAATTGTCGATGCGGCGACTCTCCCGCGAACTGGGCGTCTCACCGATGGCGCCCTACTACTACGTCGCCGACAAACGCGAGTTGCTCGACCTCGTCGCCAGTGCCGCGCTCACCGGAGTGCGCACGCCACCACCGGAATCCGGGCCGTGGCAGCAGCGCCTGCGCGACCTCGTCGACCAGATCGATGAGAAGTTGCGCAAACATCCCGGCCTCGGCGATGTGCTGATCGAGCAGATGCTCGGCAAACAGCTGGATTTGATCGCGGCGGTGATGGAGATACTCTTCGACGCGGGCTTCAACGACCGCAATGTGCTCGCCGCGTACGCGACGATCCACACCTACCTGTTCGGCCGCAGCCGGGTGAACCCGCGCGACCGTTCGGCGCCCGCCGATGTCACCCTCCCCGACTCGGTGGCACGCGCCACCAAATACATTGCGGACCTGCGCGGAAAGTATTCGTACGACTTCGGCATGGACGTACTCGTCGCGGGCCTGGAGGCCCAGCTTGTCCGTCAGCCGAAGGCAGACGTACGATAAAACTGAAACACGTTCTAGTTTTGCTTCGAGGGGCGCACCCGGCGGGGCGCCCTATTCGAGAGGACGATATGACGACAGCATCGGAGCTTCCGCACGGCTCGCGCTCGGCCGTACTGCGGGTGGCCGCGGTCATCGCCGAAACACCCGACACCTGTTCGCTGGTCTTCGACGTGCCCGACGAGTTGTCCGCCAAATTCGCCTACCAGCCCGGCCAATTCCTCACCCTGCGCATCCCGAGCGAGCTGACCGGCTCGGTGGCGCGCTGCTATTCGCTGGCCAGCTCCCCGTTCACCGATGACCGGCCCAAGGTCACCGTCAAGCGCACCGTCGACGGCTACGGCTCGAACTGGTTGTGCGACAACGTGAAAGCCGGCGATCAGCTCGAAGTGCTGCCGCCCTCAGGGGTTTTCACGCCCAAGGACCTGGACGCCGATCTGCTGCTGTTCGGCGCGGGCAGTGGAATCACACCGGTGATGTCCATCCTCAAATCCGCGCTGGCCCGGGGCAACGGCCGAATCGTGCTGGTATACGCCAACCGCGACGCCGAATCGGTCATCTTCGCCACCGAACTGCGCGAGCTGGCCGACAAGAATCCGCAGCGGCTCACCGTAATTCACTGGCTGGAGCCGCTGCAGGGCCTGCCGACCGCCGACGGACTCGCCACCCTGGTGACGCCGTACACGGATTTCGAGGCGTTCATGTGCGGGCCCAAACCGTTCATGGACCGCGTGCACGACGCACTGTCCCGGCTCGGCGTCCCGCGGGCGCGCACCCACGCCGAAATCTTCAATTCCCTTGCCGGAGACCCGTTCACCGACGCCGAGCCGGTCGAGGTCAGCGAGCAGGACGCGGCCGAGGCTGCCACCGTCGAGGTGGAACTCGACGGCGAGGTGCACGAGCTGAAGTGGCCGCGCAAGCAGACGCTGGTCGACATCATGCTGGCCAAGGGCATCGACGTGCCCTACTCCTGCCAGGAGGGCGAGTGCGGCTCCTGCGCGTGCACGGTGCTGGAGGGCAAGGTCGAGATGGACAACTCCGAAATCCTGGACCCGGAGGATATCGAGAACGGCTACATCCTCGGCTGCCAGGCACATCCGGTGACCGACCGCCTGCGCATCCAGTTCTAGCGCGAACGGTAGTCGGCGCGCGTTTCGGCATCCAAATGCTCTGTGGCATAACTCAATGCGGTGCGGCCCAGCTTCGCGGCATTGACGTCGAGGAAGCCGGTGAGCAGGGTTCGATCGATCCGCTTACCCACCTCGCGCAGCATCCAGCCCAGCGCCTTCTGGATCAGGTCGCGGCGATCGTCGAGCAGTAACTCACTCAGCGCGAAGGTGGTCGACGCATCGCCCGCTTTGATGAACGCGAAGGTGGACAGCAGCGCGACCCGCCGCTCCCACAGCGAATCCGCTTGGGCCAGTTCGAAAAGCAGATCGCGAGGCCGGTCCAGCAGCCACGGCCCGATGATGTTCTCGGCCGAAACGTCCACCAGATCCCAGTTGTTCACCCGGCCGCGACGCACGGCGGCCAGATACCGGTCGACGATTCTGCGCTGCTCGACCTCGTCGGGTACGCCGCGCGACGCCCGCGCGAACCGGCCGTTGAGCAGCACCAGCCCGGCCAGCCGCTCCTCGTGCACCGGGCTGTCCAGCAGTAGGTCGATCTCGTCGAGCGGAAGTGCCGCAAAGCGTTTCGCGATCGAACGAGTCACCGGGACCCGCACGCCGATGAAGACATCGCCCGCACCGTATTCGCCGGGCCCGGTCTTGAAAAAGCGCTGTAGCGCAATGGCATCGGCCGGATCGGCGACCTCGGCCAGCGCCGCCCGCACCTGCTGCGCCGTCGGAGCGCCGGGTCGGGTCACGCCTGTGCGCCGAGAATCCGTCCGGGCTCGAAAGCGGCAGCGCTGCTTGGCAATTCGCCGGGGCGGCCGCTGTTGAAGACGAGCACCCCGCCGTTGCCGGTGGTCGGGCGGCCGAGTGCGTCCATGCGCCGAATCGTCTGCGCCGCAACGGCTTGCGCACTGTCGAAGAGCCGGACCGCATCGGGCAGCGCACCGACGATCGCGTCGAGCATCAGCGGATAGTGGGTGCAGCCCAGCACCACACCGTCCACGTCGGCGGGTGTCTGCTCGGCGGCGAGCCGGATCGCGTCCCGCGCGGCGGCCAGATCGCCCGCGTCGATCGCCTCGGCCAGGCCAGGGCAGGCGACGCCGACCACCTTCGCCTCACCGGCGAATCTGGCGATCAGATCGGCCTGGTACCGGCTCGCGGTGGTGGCCACCGTCGCCCACACGGCCACCGAGGCGCACACCGCCGCGGCCGGTTTGATCGCGGGCACCGTGCCGATCACCGGGATGTCCGGGCCGACCTCGGCGCGCACCTGCTCGAGCGCGGTGACGCTGGCGGTATTGCATGGCAGCACGATGACCTCGGCGCCCAATTCGATCGAACGATGCGCGGTGCCGACCACCCGATCGATCGTCCACTGCTCCGGTTTCGGTCCCCACGGCATACCGTCGGGATCCAGTTGCAGCAGCAGATCCACATCGGGACGCAACTTGCGCAACCATGCCGCCGTCGGCAGCATGCCGAGACCCGAATCGATGAGCGCGACGATCACACGACCACCGTATTACAGTGCGGCGATCGATCCCACACGGATCTGCGTCACTGGCTCGGCGCGAGCATCTCGTCGATCGCCGTACCGGCAGCGACGTTGGCCCGCGCCTTCATCACCTGCGGTGTCATACCCGCCCCGACCACACCGGTCAGATGTCCGTGCTGGGCGTAGTAGGCCAGGAAGCGTTTGCCGTCGTCGGCGACGATATGCACGTCATCGGATGCCGACGGCGTACCGAGCGCTTGGATCTTCACGTCGTACTGGTCGCTCCAGAAATACGGCACCCGCGCCGCGGTCGGCGGTTCGGTGCCGAGCAGCGCGCAGGCCAGCAGCCTGGCCTGTTCGCCCGCGTTGGTCCAATGCTCGACCCGTTTGCGAATTCCGGTGTCGTGCAACCACGCCGCGACATCGCCGACCGCCCACACCCCGTCGGCCGAGGTGCGGCCGACCTCATCGGCGAGCACGCCGCCGCCGTCCGCCGGATCGGCGAGCGCGATACCGGAACCGGCCAGCCATTCGGTCATCGGACGCGAACCGATACCGATCACCACCAGGTTCGTCTGCACCTCGGCGCCGTCGGACAGCCGCGCGGCACGAACCCGTTCCGCACTGTCGGCGACAAAGGTGTCCAGCCCGATCCCGCAGCGCAGATCGACACCCGCGGCCACATGCAGGCGCGCCACCAGCGCGCCGACCTCGGTGCCGAGCACGCCCGCCAGCGGTACGGGTTGCGGTTCCACCAGTACGACATCGAGTCCGCTCGCCCGGAAACTCGCCGCGAGCTCGCAGCCGATGAATCCGGCGCCGACCACGAGCGCCCTACTGACACCGGCCAATTCGGCACGCAGCGCACTCGCGTCGGCGTGCCCGCGCAGCACGTGCACGCCGCCGAGATCCGGCAGCCCGGGTAACCGGCGCGGGCGCAGGCCGGTCGCGATGATCAGCTGGTCGTAGGCCAGCGACCCGCCGTCGGCCAGTTCGACCCGGCGCGCCTCGGTATCCACGCCGACCGCCGCGGCGTCCAGGCGCAGCTCGATCCGCTTCTCGGCGAAAAACGCCGCGGGCCGCAGCGTGGTGTCATCGGTTTCGCCGCGCACGAATTGCTTGGACAGCGGCGGCCGGTCGTACGGCAGCCGCGCCTCGTCACCTACCAAAACGAGCCGGCCCGCGTATCCGGCCCGCCGCAACTCCTCCGCGGTACGAAGTCCGGCGAGCCCGGCGCCGACGATCACGATCGGGGCTTTTTCGGAAGGCGACACGAACTCACCCTAACGTCTGCTTGGTTGAACCCGACAGTGGCGGCGGTCACATGCCAGCGATCATGACATGCCGCGCCACTGCCCGTCGCCACCCCCGTGAATTTGACGCATCAATCGTATCCATCCGGATATTGATCGGGCGGTCAATCAGGTTTATACCGGAAACAGGACATAATCCGAGCCCAAGGAGGCACATATGTTCACCGATAGCCGCGCACAGCACTTCCTGGTAACCGTGCTTGGCGTGATCACCGCACTGTCCCCGATCTGGGTGACGCACAGCGACAAGACCATGTGGTCGCTGATCGTGCTCGGCGTGCTCATCGCGCTCACCGGTCTGGTGCAGATGTACCGGTCCGTCGGGGCGCTCGGCGATTACGCGCTCGGAGTCTTCGGCGTGCTGCTGTTCATCTCGCCGTGGGTAATGGACTTCGCGAGCGACCACAAGGGCGCATCCTGGACGGCATGGGTAGTCGGAGTGGTGACGGTGGTGGCCGCGCTGGCGGCGCTGCCGATGGTGTCGGGTCGCCTGGACAAGATGGTGCCGCATCACTGATGCAGATGCCGATACCCAGAAGGCCCGGGAAATCGGGTCGAGCGGGGCGCCGCCGTTCCGCGAAGGTGGACGGCGACGCCCGTCAGCTCATCCTGGACGCGGCCGAGAAACTCTTCGCCGCACAGGGTTTCGACGCCACCGCGACCGCGGCCATCGCGGCCGCCGCCGAGGTGCCGAAGGGCCTCGTCTTCTATTATTTTCCGACCAAGGATTCGATCCTGTCCGCGCTGATGGCCGAGCGGGTGCCCGCCGCGCCGATCGATGACATCGGCACCGTTGTAGCACCGGGCGATCCGGCCACCAGCCTGGTGAACCTGGACGCCGCGCTCAACCTGCGCGATCACCACTCCTCGGTGCTGCGGGTGATCATGTGGCGCGAGGCCGACACCCATCCGGACGTGCGGCGTCAACTGCGCAAGCTGCGCGATCAACTGCTCGACGTCACGGCGCGGGTGCTACAGGCCAGCGCGCCGGATCCGGTGCGCCCCGGCACCATTCGAGCCTGCGCGGCCGCCTGGGTTTCCGCGATGTTCGCGATCGCGAGCACCGATCGCTTGCACGCGCTCGACGGAGTTCCGATGCCGACGGCGGAGGAGATCTTGAACGTCGCGCAGGTGGTCGCCGCGGGGATGACGCACCTCGGCTGAGCTGGTCTTTCGACCAAAAGTTATCAACACCCCTGGAGTTGTCCCCAATCGGTGATCGGGTGGTTGTCGCGGTGCCTGCGGCGGCCGAGGATCGCGATATGGATGCACCGCAACTGATCTCGCGCAACCCGGCGCGGCCGCCGGGCTCGCGATATCCACGTCCGGATGCGGCGTCCGCCGACCGCACCCCTGCCGGTCGGCATCTGCTGCGTGTGCGGGCGATCGCCGAACTCATGCCCGCCGGCGCGGCCACAAGCCACGCTTCGGCGGCAGTACTGCACCGGTTGCCCGTCCGGGCGCCCCGGTTCGATCGCGTCCATCTCACCCGCAAGACCAGCAACGGAGGATGTATGGGCGGCCAGATCGTCATGCACTCGGCCGAATTCGCGCCGGATGAGGTCACGATCGTCAACGGCATCCGGGTCACCACCCCGCCGCGCACGGTCATCGATATCGCCAGATGGGAGGGATTCGAGCAGGCCGTCATCGTCGGCGATGCGGCACTGCACCGCGGCCTGACCACCGCCGATGAACTCCGCGAGCATCTGCGCCGGGCCGAACACCGGCCCGGCTATCGCAAAGCGGCGCAAGTGATTTCGTTCCTGGACGGCCGCAGCGAATGCGTGGGCGAATCGCGCAGCCGGGTCGCGATGCACCGCGCGGGCCTGCCCGCACCAGAGCTGCAGGCCTTCGTCCTCACCGAGGCGGGCGAGCCGGTCGGCCCGGTCGACTTCCTCTTCGACGACCTCGGCGTCATCGGCGAATTCGATCGAAAAGACCATAGCCACAACGGTTTACCGCAGTCGGCGGCCGCCGGCCATGTCACCGATGCCGAACTGCGCGCCATGGGCTGGTCGGTGGTCCGCTGGACCTGGGATGACCTGGACGATCCCGACGAACTGCCGCAGTTGCTGCGCACGGCCGCCACCACCGGGCCGCGCCGCGGTTCGTGGCGGGCGACACCGCGTACCTAATGGGTCAGGAATTCGATGACATCGGAGGTGAAACGCGCATGCTTGAGCACACCCGTATGCGTCGCGTCGGGATAGATGGTCAAGCGCGAGTCGGGAATTCCATCCGCCGTGCGACGGAAATTCTCCGTCGAATAGTAGGCGTCGCGCTCCCCGCCGATCACCAGGGTCGGCGCGGCGATCTTGCCGAGCCGATCGCCGATGTCGAAATCGTCCTCGGCCCGAGCGAAGGCCAGCGTATCGGCCGGATTCAGCGGCCGCACAAGCGGATCGAGCAGCCACATGGCGGCGGTGGCGACCCGGCTCAGCGCGGGCGAGGAGAACAGCGCGTCGGACAGCAGGTGCAGCGCGCGGCGGCCCTCATAGGCCGCCCGCGCGTACCGCATCTGCGAGGCGCGGGCCGCCTCCTCCAACCGGTAGCCGGACGACACCACCACCAGCTTGCGCACCTCGGCCGGATAGTCCGCGGCCAACTGCAGACCCACCGAACCCCCCGAGGACATGCCGATCACATCGACCGGGCCGCCGAATTCGGCGGCCAGCGCCTCGGCGTGCTGCCCGGCGATATCGCGCATGGTGGTGCCCTCGGGCATCCGCGGCGCGCGATTCACCGCGTACACCCGGAAATGCCGGGCCAGCGGCGCCAGCATCCTGATCTCCGCCTCACGCATCCAGCCGCGCGGGTTGGCGTGATCGGGGGTGAACCAGCGCAGGAAAACCAGCGGCCGCCCCGCACCGAGCGCCAGATACGGCAACCCGTGCTTCAACGCGCCGGTACTGACCCCAAGCTCGGCGGCGAGGGGAGACTTGCCCATGGTTCCTCCGAATTCTCCGATGGGTACTGCGCAGCTCACGACCCGGCCCGGGACCGGTTGCTACACGTTAATCGGCGCCATCCGCGGTCGGTAAAGGGCCACCGACTCCCCGCCGGGTATCGCCGATTTGCTCTACCCTGGCGTCATGCGCCCCGCAGCTGTCGCGATCCTCGCGGCTGTCCTACCGCTGGCGGCATGTGGCTCATCGACCACCTCCCCATCGAGTGCGCCGCCGACCACACCCACCGCGACGAACCTGCCCGCCACCGGTGGGCCATCGGTGACCATCACCAATCCCACCCCGGTGACCCCGACCCCATCCGATGTACCCGCCTGTGCGACAGACGATCTCACGGTGACGGCCGGTCGCGGATCGGGAGCGGCCGGACATATCTACACGCAGCTGGTCTTCACGAATTCGGGCAAGGCCGCCTGCACGCTCTTCGGCTATCCGGGCGTCTCGCTGGCCACCGGATCGCCGCCCGCGACGATCGGCCCCGGTGCGGAACGGGATACCAACAGCGGCAGCCCGCAATTGGTCACCCTCGCCCCCGGCGCCGCCGCCGAGACCACCGTCCGCTACGCCCAGGCGGGCAACTTCGACTGCACGCGCACCCCCGCCCAGTTCCTGTTGATCTACCCGCCCAACCAAACCGCGTCCACCACAGTGCCTTTCAACGCGGACGCCTGCACGAACCCGCCGATCGCCCTACTCCAGGTCGGCTTCGTGAAGCCGAGCGGCCAGTAGCCGTTCGACGGCCGCCGAGCCGGAACCCGGTCGGTACCAAACCCTTTCGGCTCGATACCGACCGGGCGGATTCAGCTCGCCTTGCCGATGATCGTCCGCTGCACCTCGGCCGGAACCGCGGCGTACGAGTCGAACACCATTGTGTAGCTCGCCCGGCCCTGCGTCCTGGACCGCAGATCACCGATATAGCCGAACATCTCGGCCAGCGGGACCAGCGCCTCGACGACGCGAGCGCCCGCGCGTTCGGCCATGGCATGGATCTGGCCGCGGCGGGCACTCAGATCACCCATCACCTCGCCGAGGTAGCGCTCCGGCGTCACCACCTCGACCCGCATGATCGGTTCCAGCAGTACGGGATTCGCCTTCGTCATCGCATCACGGACGGCATGCGCCGCCGCGGTCCGGAACGCGAGATCGGACGAATCCTTCACGTGCGCGGCGCCATCGAGCAGCACCACCCGAAGATTAACCACCGGATAGCCTGCCAGCACGCCGCTCTGCATGGCGTCCTGTGCGCCCGCGTCGACCGCGGGGAGGTACTCCCGCGGCACCCGTCCGCCGGACACCCGGCTCTCGAACTCGTAGATCGCGCCATCGTCGCCGACGAACGGTTCCACCGCGAGCACCACCTTGGCGAACTGACCCGAACCGCCGTGCTGCTTGCGCAGGGTGAATTCGAGCCGTCGCACCGGACGGGTGATGGTCTCGCGGTAGGCCACCCGCGGCTTACCGACATTGGCGGCGACATCGAATTCGCGACGCAGCCGATCCACCATGATCTCGAGCATGAGCTCGCCCATACCGCCGATCACGGTCTGGCCGGTCTCCGGATCCTGCCGCACCGAGAACGTCGGATCCTCCTCGGCCAGCAGCCGGATCGCGGTACCCAGCTTGTCCTGATCGGAGCGGGTCCTCGGCTCGATCGCGACCTCGATCACCGGTTCGGGGAAGGTCATGGCCTCCAGCACGATCTGATGCTGCGGATCGCACAGGGTGTCACCGGTCGTGGTGTCCTTCAGGCCGATCGCGGCACAGATATGCCCGGCCCGCGCCTCCTCGATCGGGTACTCCTTGTTCGAGTGCATCTGAAACAGCTTGCCCAGCCGCTCCTTTCGCCCCTTGGTCGAGTTGAGAACCGCCGAACCCGATGCCGCGCACCCGGAGTACACCCGCAAATAGGTGAGCTTGCCGAAGAACGGATGCACCGCGACCTTGAAGGCCAGCGCCGCGAACGGTTCCGCCGCACTCGCCGCGCGATGCACCACGGTCTGCTCCTGCCCCGGCAGGTGGCCGTAGGCGCCGCCGCCGTCCAAAGGCGAAGGCAGATAGTCGATTATCGCGTCGAGCAGGGGCTGAACACCCTTGTTCTTGAACGCCGAACCGCACAGCACCGGATAGCCCGCCGACGCGACGGTCACCCGGCGCACCGCGGCCTTCAACTCCGCGACCGACGGGGCCACACCGGCGACGAATGTCTCCAGCAGCGCCTCATCCGATGTCGCGACGAGTTCGACCAGCGCCTCGCGATACCGTTCGGCTTGCGCACGCAACCCGTCCGGAATCGGCGCCATCCGATAGCGGATGCCATGGCCGGTGTCGCCATCCCAGATCTTCGCCGTCATCTCGATCAGGTCGACAATGCCGGTGAAGCTGTCCTCGACGCCGATCGGCAGTTGCAGCACAAGCGGTTTCGCGCCCAACCGCTCCTCGATCGACCGCACCGTGCCAAAGAAATCCGCGCCGAGCTTGTCCATCTTGTTCACGAAACAGATGCGCGGCACGTCGTACCGGTCCGCCTGCCGCCACACCTGCTCCGACTGCGGCTCCACCCCCTCCTTGCCGTCGAATACCGCGACCGCACCGTCGAGCACCCGCAGCGACCGCTCCACCTCCACGGTGAAGTCGACATGCCCGGGTGTGTCGATGATGTTGATCTGGTGGTTGTTCCAGAAACAGGTGGTCGCGGCCGAGGCGATGGTGATGCCGTGCTCCTGCTCCTGCGGCATCCGATCCATCACGGCGGTGCCGTCGTGCACCTCACCGATCTTGTAGGTGACACCGGTATAGAACAGGATCCGCTCGGTGGTTGTCGTCTTACCGGCATCGATATGCGCCATGATCCCGATATCGCGTACCAGGTTCAGGTCGGCCAGCATTGCGCGCGTCATGAGAAATCCACTCCAGCAACGAGTTCCGTCGATTACGACACTCGCCGAGCTGTTGCGTCCCGCCGACGGCACGAGCATCATGCGCGGCGCGAGCGGCGCCGCCGATGCCCTATCGGTGAGACCGCTTCTTACCGCGCTCGCGGATGTGCTGGAAACATGCCCCCATGTCTACCGACTACCAACCGACTTGTCGACCGAAAATCGGAATACGCGAAAGATCAAACGGCGCCGGGCATTTCGCCGCGACGCCGTTCGGCCTCATTTCAGAATCTTGGTGACCCGTCCGGCGCCGACGGTGCGCCCGCCCTCACGAATCGCGAAACGCAAACCCTCCTCCATCGCGATCGGCTGGATCAGCTGGACGGTCATCTGGGTATTGTCGCCGGGCATCACCATCTCGGTGTCCTTCGGCAGCGTCACCACACCGGTCACATCGGTCGTCCGGAAGTAGAACTGCGGCCGGTAGTTATTGAAGAACGGGGTATGTCTGCCGCCCTCATCCTTGGACAGGATGTACACCTGACCCTCGAATTCGGTGTGCGGCGTAATGGATCCCGGCTTCACCACCACCTGGCCACGCTCCACATCCTCCCGTCGGATACCGCGCAGCAGCAGGCCGACGGCATCGCCCGCCTGACCCTGATCCAGCAGCTTGTGGAACATCTCGATCCCGGTGACATGGGTCTTCATCCGCTTTTCCCGCATGCCGACGATCTCCACCTCCTCGTTCACCTTGATCACCCCGCGCTCGACGCGGCCGGTGACCACGGTGCCGCGGCCGGTGATGGTGACGACGTCCTCGATCGGCATCAGGAAGGGTTTATCCGTCTCGCGCTCCGGCTCCGGAATCGATTCGTCGACGGCGTCGAGCAGTTGCTCGATCGACCGGATCCAGTCCGGATCCCCTTCCAGCGCTTTGAGTCCCGAGACCCGCACCACGGGAGCGTCCTCGTCGAACTCCTGCGCGGCCAACAGCTCCCGCACCTCCAGTTCGACCAGTTCCAGGATCTCCTCGTCATCCACCATGTCGGCCTTGTTCAACGCGACCAGGATGTAGGGCACGCCGACCTGGCGGGCGAGCAACACATGTTCCCGGGTCTGCGGCATCGGGCCGTCGGTGGCCGCCACCACCAGAATCGCGCCGTCCATCTGTGCGGCACCGGTGATCATATTCTTCACGTAATCGGCATGCCCCGGCGCATCGACGTGCGCGTAATGTCTACGGGCCGTTTGATATTCGACATGCGCGATATTGATCGTGATGCCTCGTGCCTTTTCCTCCGGCGCCTTATCGATCGCGTCGAACGGGGACATCGCATTGAGATTCGGATACTTCTCCGCCAGAACCTTGGTGATTGCCGCGGTCAGCGTCGTCTTGCCGTGGTCAACATGACCGATGGTGCCGATGTTGACGTGAGGCTTCGTCCGATCGAACTTCGCCTTCGCCACAGTGCAGCCCCTCCCTGGACTCGCCGGAATATCTGTAGCGAGGGCCCCAGCGGATTCGGGCACCCAACGGAACCCTCACAGCGACCATAACCCCCAAACCCCCGCCTACCCCCACTTTTCAAACTCCCCACCCGGATCGCTAATCGGTAATTTTGGATGACCCGTTCCGGCATGAACAATCCACACTGTCCGCTGCACATCGTCGATCAAGTACCAGATGCGGCCGCCACCGGTCACCTCGTATTGCCACTGTTCGAGGGTGTTGCCCTTCCAAATCATGGAGGCCAGCTGTCCCTTGAGCCGGTGCTGGCGATCCGGATTCGTCGTCGCCCTCGGCGACGCGCGGATAGCGTCGTAGGCGCGATGCAGATTGCCCGGCGCCTGCTTGGCCAGATGCTCCCATCCGGCGCAGGAATCCGTTGTAGCCAAACGTATTTCGAATTCATCTCCAATCGCGGGCGGAGCGGCCCGATCCCCTCGCTTCGGACTCATCGATCCACGTCCCCCGATTCCGGAATAGGGGCGGGTCCGAAATCTCCCTCAGGTTCACGGCTGAGCAACTCCCGAAGCGCCGGGTCGGCATAGACCTCGGCACTGTGCCGCCACTGCGCCAGCAGGGTAGCGACCGGAGCCAGATTCTCCAGTGCAGCTGCACCCTGTGTCACCGCAACCAATTCGGTAAGGAACAGTTCGAAATCACCCGCCGGAAGAAAAGTCACCCATGGAACCGCATCGGGCAGCGCCTCGCGCACTCCATCCATGCCGAATCGCCGCACGATACTGGCGAGCAGCCGCGCCGTGAAATCGACGACGACACCCTCCGCATCAAGTTGCTCCACCCGCATCAGCGCCAGATCACCGGCATCCCGCCGACGCAGCCGCAGCGCCCGAACGCGATCCAGCAGTCCAGCGGTAACAGCAGGCCGGTGCAGCAGATCGCTGAACGGAACAACATCGTAGGCAAAGCTCATAACATCCACACTACCTTGGATGTCCGCCCACTCGATACCCCTCCCAAAACGCGAAACGGCGCCGCCCCTTTCGGAGCGACGCCGTTCGGCTCAGTGATTCAGCGAATCTCGACTATCGTTTCGCCAGCCTGCAGCATCTCCACTACCGTCGGCAGCACCGGTAGAAATGCATCCAACAGTGCCCGCCGAGTGCAATTGCCGATCCTTATCCACACGACGGCGGGACCAGGTTCACCGGATCGGCCCTTCCCGATAAGGATGAAATCCTCGTCCTTGGTGACGATGACGGCGTCGCGCCGCAGAGCCTCTTGCCACACTTGGTGGTCCGGTGCCGACGTCAGATCGATGTCACAGACATGCACAGCATCATGCCCATGGTCTGCGAGAGCTCGCGCCAGTGCCGGTGGCAATTGCGCGTCGACGAGGAATCTCAAGAGGCCGTCCGCAGGATCGGATGATCGATCTCAGCAGCGGCGAACTCCAGGCAGGCGCGGATATCCTCGCGCTCGAGGTACGGGTAATCGGCGAGGATCGAATCCTCGGTCTCTCCTGCGGCCAGGAGTTCGAGCACGTCTTTTACCCGGATCCGCATACCGCGGATACAGGGGCGACCTCCGCATTGGTTCGGGTCGAACGTAATCCTGGACACCTGGCAAGCATACCGGTCGCGGTGCGCCGGTCCCCGAAACGCGAAACGGCGCCGCTCCTTTCGGAGCGACGCCGTTCAGCTCAGCGATTCAGCGAATCACTTGATGATCTTCGTGACGCGACCGGCGCCGACGGTGCGGCCACCCTCACGGATCGCGAAGCGCAGGCCCTCTTCCATGGCGACCGGCTGGATGAGCTTGACGCTCATCTCGGTGTTGTCGCCCGGCATGACCATCTCGGTGCCCTCGGGGAGGGTAACGACACCGGTCACGTCGGTGGTGCGGAAGTAGAACTGCGGGCGGTAGTTGTTGAAGAACGGGGTGTGGCGGCCGCCCTCGTCCTTCGACAGGATGTACGCCTGGCCCTCGAACTCGGTGTGCGGGGTGTTGGTGCCCGGCTTGATGACGACCTGGCCGCGCTCCACGTCCTCGCGCTTGATACCACGAACCAGCAGACCGACGTTGTCGCCCGCCTGGCCCTGGTCGAGCAGCTTGCGGAACATCTCGATACCGGTGACCGTGGTCTTGGTCGCGGTCGGGCGGATGCCGACGATCTCGACTTCCTCGTTCACGTTGATCACGCCGCGCTCGACACGACCGGTGACGACGGTGCCACGACCGGTGATCGTGAACACGTCCTCCACCGGCATCAGGAACGGCTTGTCGGTCTCACGCACCGGGTCCGGGATGGACTCGTCGACGGCGTTCATGAGCTCGAGCACCGACTCGGTCCACTTCGGGTCGCCCTCGAGCGCCTTCAGACCGGAGACGCGGACGACCGGAGCCTCCTCGTCGAACTCCTGGGCGGCCAGCAGCTCGCGGACCTCCATCTCGACGAGCTCGAGGATTTCCTCGTCGTCGACCATGTCGGCCTTGTTCAGCGCGACCAGGATGTAGGGCACGCCGACCTGGCGGGCCAGCAGCACATGCTCGCGGGTCTGCGGCATCGGGCCGTCGGTCGCCGCGACCACGAGGATGGCGCCGTCCATCTGCGCCGCACCGGTGATCATGTTCTTGATGTAGTCGGCGTGACCCGGAGCATCGACGTGCGCGTAGTGGCGCTTCTCGGTCTGGTACTCGACGTGGGAGATGTTGATCGTGATACCACGAGCCTTCTCTTCCGGCGCCTTGTCGATCTGGTCGAACGCGAAGGCCGCGTTCAGGTCCGGGTACTTGTCAGCCAGCACCTTGGTGATCGCTGCGGTCAGCGTGGTCTTGCCGTGGTCGACGTGACCGATGGTGCCGATGTTGACGTGCGGCTTCGTCCGCTCGAACTTCGCCTTCGCCACTTGTTGTCCTCCTGGACTTGTTGGTGCGTGCAGTTGCAGCAGTGCGATTTTTACTTACGGGGGGTCGTGCAGACTCCCGGCTATTGAGGCAAGTGTGACATCTTGCCTCAATTGAATTACTCGCCGGTCGCCTTGGCGATGATCTCCTTCGACACGTTGGCCGGAACCTCCGCGTACGAGTCGAACACCATGGAGAAGTTCGCCCGGCCCTGGGTCTTCGACCGCAGGTCACCGATGTAACCGAACATCTCCGAGAGCGGAACCAGCGCCTTGACGACACGGGCACCACTGCGTTCCTCCATGGCCTGGATCTGACCACGGCGGGAGTTCAGGTCGCCGATCACTTCGCCCATGTAGTCCTCGGGCGTGGTGACCTCGACGGCCATGAGCGGCTCGAGGATCACCGGACCGGCCTTGCGGGCCGCTTCCTTGAGGGCCTGCGCACCCGCGATCTTGAACGCCATTTCCGAGGAGTCGACCTCGTGGTAGGCGCCGTCGAGCAGGGCGGCCTTCAGGTTGACCAGCGGGTAACCGGCGAGGACACCGTACTGCATGGCGTCCTGGATGCCCGCGTCGACCGAGGGGATGTACTCCCTCGGCACGCGACCGCCGGTGACCTTGTTCTCGAACTCGTAGGTCGCGCCGTCCTCGCCCTTGAACGGTTCCAGGGCGATGATGACGCGCGCGAACTGGCCCGAGCCACCCGTCTGCTTCTTGTGGGTGTACTCGTGCTTCTCGACCGCCTTGGTGATGGTCTCGCGGTACGCGACCTGCGGCTTGCCGATGTTGGCCTCGACCTTGAACTCGCGCTTCATCCGGTCGACGTAGATGTCGAGCTGGAGCTCGCCCATGCCACCGATGACGGTCTGGCCGGTCTCCTGATCCAGCTTCACGTTGAAGGTGGGGTCCTCCTCCGCGAACTTCTGGATGGCGGTGCCCAGCTTCTCCTGGTCGGCCTTGGTCTTCGGCTCGATCGCGACCTCGATGACCGGGTCCGGGAAGGTCATGGACTCCAGCACGATCTGGTTGTTCGGATCGCACAGGGTGTCACCGGTGGTGGTGTCCTTCAGGCCGATGACCGCGTAGATGTGGCCGGCCTGCGCCTCGGTGACCGGGTTCTCCTTGTTGGAGTGCATCTGGAACAGCTTGCCCAGCCGCTCCTTACGCCCCTTGGTGGAGTTGATGACCTGGGCGCCGGAGTCGACCTTGCCCGAGTACACGCGAACGTAGGTCAGCTTGCCGAAGAACGGGTGCGTCGCGACCTTGAACGCGAGCGCCGCGAAGGGCTCGGAAATGCTCGCGTCGCGGTGGATGATCTCGTCTTCCTTGCCCGGCACGTGGCCGTCGGCGCCGCCGTCGTCCAGCGGGGTCGGCAGGTAGTCGATCACGGCGTCGAGCATGGGCTGCACGCCCTTGTTCTTGAACGCCGAACCGCACAGCACCGGGTAGAGCTCGGAGTTGACGGTCATCTTGCGGATGGCGCCCTTGATCTCCTCGATCGAGAGCTCCTCGCCGCCGAAGAACTTCTCCAGCAGCGCCTCATCCGATTCGGCGACGGTCTCCAGCAGTTCCTGGCGGTACTGCTCGGCCCGCTCCTTCAGATCGGCCGGGATCTCGACGACCTCGTACTGCTCGCCGAGCTTGGTCTCGCCCCGCCAGACCTTGGCATTCATCTCGACCAGGTCGACGATGCCCTCGAAGGTGTCCTCCGCGCCGATCGGCAGCTGGATGACCAGCGGCTTGGCGCCGAGGCGATCCTTGATGGTCTGCACGGTGAAGTAGAAGTCGGCACCCAGCTTGTCCATCTTGTTGACGAAGCAGATGCGCGGGACGTCGTACTTGTCGGCCTGCCGCCAGACCTGCTCGGACTGCGGCTCGACACCTTCCTTGCCGTCGAAGACGGCGACGGCACCATCGAGCACGCGCAGCGAACGCTCCACCTCGACGGTGAAGTCGACGTGCCCGGGGGTGTCGATGATGTTGATCTGGTTGTCATTCCAGTAGCAGGTGGTCGCGGCCGACGTGATCGTGATACCGCGTTCCTGCTCCTGCGCCATCCAGTCCATGGTGGCCGCGCCGTCATGGACCTCACCGATCTTGTAGGTGATGCCGGTGTAGAAGAGGATGCGTTCGGTTGTCGTGGTCTTACCGGCATCGATGTGGGCCATGATGCCGATGTTGCGGACCTTGTTCAGGTCGGTGAGCACGTCCTGTGCCACGGAAATCTTCCCGTCTCGTAGCTAGTTGGGATCTTCGGGTACGAGACCCGGTGTCCGGGTCATCACTATGTCAACGCCGGAAGTGGCACCGCAGTGCCACACCGACTGACTGCCTGCCGGCGCCGACGTGAGTGACGGGCCGGACGGCAATCACCAGCGGTAGTGCGCGAAGGCCCGGTTCGACTCGGCCATCTTGTGGGTGTCCTCGCGACGCTTCACCGAAGCGCCGAGGCCGTTGCTGGCGTCCAGCAGTTCGTTCGCCAGACGCTCGACCATGGTCTTTTCCCGACGGGCGCGGGCGAAGTTGACCAGCCAGCGCAGCGCCAGGGTGTTGGCGCGGCCCGGCCGAACCTCGACCGGAACCTGGTAGGTGGCGCCACCGACGCGGCGGGGCTTCACCTCGAGGGAGGGCTTGACGTTGTCCAGCGCACGCTTGAGCGTCACGACCGGATCGGTGCCGGTCTTCTCGCGCGCCTGCTCCATCGCGCCGTAGACGATGCGCTCAGCGGTCGACTTCTTGCCGTCGAGCAGGATCTTGTTGACCAGCTGGGTGACCAGCGGCGACCCGTAGACCGGGTCGTTGATCAACGGACGTTTGGGTGCGGGGCCCTTGCGCGGCATATCAGCTCTTCTCCTTCTTGGCGCCGTAGCGGCTGCGGGCCTGCTTGCGGTTCTTCACTCCCTGGGTGTCGAGCGAGCCACGGATGATCTTGTAGCGCACACCGGGGAGGTCCTTCACACGACCGCCACGCACGAGCACCATCGAGTGCTCCTGCAGGTTGTGGCCTTCGCCCGGGATGTAAGCCGTGACCTCGACCGCGCTGGTCAGGCGAACACGCGCGACCTTACGCAGCGCGGAGTTCGGCTTCTTCGGGGTCGTGGTGTACACGCGGGTGCACACGCCACGACGCTGCGGGCTCCCCTTCAGGGCCGCAGTCTTGGTCTTGGCGACCTTGTCGCGGCGACCCTTGCGGACCAGCTGGTTGATGGTTGGCATAGACCGGCTTTCCTTATTAGTTAACGCGGTGTCTGGAACTTCATGTCTTTGTCATCGAGCGTTGGCTCGCACGTCCGTCCACGTTTCTCGCGTCCCGAGGTCGGGCGTGTCGTACGAGAAACCTAGCCCTTTTTCTGGGCATGCCGGAGAGGTCAGCCGCTCTCGCTGGCCTACATTTCCGCACGAACTTGCCCGCATGCTTCCGGGCACAGCGATCCACGATACCCGTGGCCACGACGGAGGGTCAAAGCGGGGGTGCTGCGATACCGGCTCACCTGGCCAGATTCAGGGTCAGCTCGGTGAGCTTGCGCGCGGCGGCACACGGGTCGGGATGCGCGGAGCCCGCGCGATAGTTGATCCACCAGCCGACGATGCCGGTATCCGGCGCGGCGGCGCTGATCCCACACGAATCCGGATCGTTGGGCCGCAGCGTCTGCAACCCGAGACTCTCGCCGAAGTTGACGTTCGTGGTGCTGTAGCCCAGCCGGTCGTTGTTGGCCTTCTCATTGGTGAGCGAACCGAGCTCGTACCAGTTCAGCGTTGCCATGGCATTGCCGCCCGGCGCGCCCTGCACCTCCCACATGCACACCGCACCGTAGAAGGTCGGCTGGGCGTAGGAGCCCTTGCCGCCGACGATATCGCCGATCTGATCCATGGCCACCGCATCGCATTCGCGCAACAGCTTGTCGAATTTGGTGTTCACCGAATCGCTCGACCCCGCGGCCTGGGGATTCCCATTGATGGTCCGGCCGCAGCCGCCCGCCGAGACCGCGACCGTCAACAATGCGGCCGCGACGAGGGCACAGCGCTTCCCGCGCATCATCATCAGTTCTCCCCTACTGCAACCGCTGCACGGTCAACTCGGCCAGTTTGTGCATCCGATCGCACGGATTCGGCCCCTGGGAAATGCCATACGACATCGACCATTCGAAGAAGTCGTCGCCGAGCTGCACCGCGAGATCGCACACCTGGCCGCCGGGAGCGAGCGACTGGAATCCCTTGTGCCCGATGACGTCGATCGTCTCCGGATTCCTGCCCTGGGTGGAAACCCAGGCGCGCTCCCGATCGATCGGACTGCCCCGATACGACGCGAAGGTGACGCTGGGCGAATCGAGCCCCGCGGACTGCCAGTTGCAGCCGACCGAATTCCGGCGCACCTGGGAGATCTGCAGCAGCCCCGCCGCGGCCCGCACCTCGTCATCGGTCACATGGCCGCATTCGCCGACGAACGGACCGAGCGCCGCCACCTTCCGCGGCGGCCGGACCGGACCGTTCGACGAGTCGGAGTTCCCGCCCGATCCGCACGCCGACAGCAACAATGTCAGGGCAAGACCGGTGACAATCGCCGACGGAATCCGCATGCCGTGAACTCTACCGGCGGTGAAGTAGTGCGGACGTCCTGCGAATCGCCGCGCACAGGAACCTCACACTTTGTTCGGCGGCTGCCGACACGTCCGCGCGGTCGATCTGCGGCGCAGGTATTTTCGATCGCGCGGACGGGTGTCGCCTCAGAGGTTGCCGCGCGCCTCTTGTTCGCGCTCGATCGCCTCGAACAGCGCCTTGAAGTTGCCCTTGCCGAAACCGAGCGACCCGTGCCGTTCGATCAGCTCGAAGAAGACGGTGGGGCGGTCGCCGATCGGCCTGGTGAAGATCTGCAGCAGGTAGCCGTCCTCGTCGCGATCCACCAGGATGGCGCGGCTCTTCAGTTCCTCCACCGGAACCCGGACCTTGCCGATGCGGGCGCGCAGTTCCGGATCCTCGTAGTAGGCGTCCGGTGTTTCGAGGAATTCGACGCCCTCCCGCCGCAGCGCGTCGACGCTGGCGAGGATGTCGTTGGTGGCCAGCGCGATGTGCTGGACGCCGGCGCCGCGGTAGAACTCGAGGTACTCGTCGATCTGCGACTTCTTCTTGCCGATGGCCGGCTCGTTGAGCGGGAACTTCACCCGGTGGTTGCCGTTCGCCACCACCTTGCTCATCAGCGCCGAGTACTCGGTGGCGATATCGTCGCCGACGAATTCGGCCATATTGGTGAAGCCCATGACGCGCCGGTAGAACTCCACCCACTCGTCCATCTTGCCCAGCTCGACATTGCCGACGACGTGGTCGATCGCCTGGAACATCCGCTTGGGCCGTCCGGCGCGCGGCTCATAGCTGGACTTCCTGGTGACATAGCCGGGCAGATAGGGCCCGTCGTAGCGGGAGCGGTCGACCAGCGTGTGCCGGGTCTCGCCGTAGGCGGCCAGCGCGGCCGAGCGGACGGTGCCGAATTCGTCGGACTCGTCATGCGGTTCGACCAGTACGGTTGCCCCGTGTTCGCGCGCCCATTTCACGCAGCGGTCCACATCGGGCACCTCCAGCGCGATATCGACGATGCCGTCGCCGTGCCGGTCGTGGTGGCCGACCAGCGGGCTCTCCGGATCCACCGCCCCCTTGACAACGAAACGCGCTGCGCCGCTGCTCAATACGAACGACTTGTGATCACGGTTGCCGGTCTCCGGGCCGGAGTAGGCCTCCAGCCGCATGCCGAAGGCGGATTCCAGGAAGTGGGCGGTCTGTGTCGCGTTGCCAACCACCCAGACCAGTGCGTCCCAACCGATGACCGGGAACGGGTCGACGCTGTCGTCGTGGTCGACCAGCCCGACAAGTTTGCGCAGCTCACCTTGGGTGGGCAGTTGCTCGATCGTCATGCACCAAGGTAATCGCCGCGCATCGACGATAGGCAACAGCGAGATTTTTCGATAGACAGTGTGGCGAATTGGACTAGCTGAAGGCCCCGAATGCTGGACAATTTGAATAGATATGAGCTGTACCACACCAGGAGGGCCCCGATGTCGCGCACCCCGGCGAAACTCGACGAACTCGATCTCGCAATCCTCACCGCAATGCACGAGTACCAGAAGGCGGGGATTCTCGAGCTGTCGCGCCGAACCCGGGTCGCCAGAGCAACCGTACAGTCCCGCATCGGCCGAATGGAGGAATCGGGGGTGATCGCCTCCTACGATCCGCAAATCGACGTCACCGCAGCAGGTTTCGATGTACAGGCCTTCGTGACGCTGGAGATCGCACAGGGCGCGCTGGACGCGGTCGCCGCGGAGCTGGAAGCGATTCCCGGTGTGCTGGAAGCATATGCGACCACCGGATCCGGAGATGTGTTGTGCCGCATCGGCGCCGACTCACACGCCGGTCTGCAATCCGTGCTGCTGAGCATCGATCGGACCACTTCGGTGGTGCGCTCGCACAGCGTGATCGTGCTGTCGACGGTGGTATCACGACGGACGCTGCCGCTACTGCGCACGCTGACACCCGCGGGCACCAGCAAAGCCCCCGCATACCGCGAGGTCCGCGAGGGCTGAGTATTACGGCCGCAGATCCGCGTTCACCTCCAGGATTTCGACACTGGGCTTCCGATCCGATTCCAGGAAGGCAAGCAGCGCATGGGCTTCCGCTTCGACCTCGGCGCTCTCGCCCCGGGTCCATTTGCGGGATGGGACGACTCGCAGCCTGGCGATCCCGTTCTGCGGGAAGATCTTGTAGAAACCGCCCAGGTAACCATCGACCAGAATCGGGGAGACCATATTGGCGAAGGCGCGCAGCGTCGGCGGCCCGCCGTCGGGCACGATCCTGGATCGGTCCTGATGCGAAAGGACCGCATTGTCGTACCAGCCGAGCAGGCGGGCCGGGGCGGGTAGTTCGGGATCGGCCAGCTCGCCGTCGGCGACGTCGTAGAGGGTGCGGCCACGCTCATCGGTGTAGGTGCGCAGGCGGTCGCCGAGTTCGGTGACCGCACCCTTCATCCCGGGCAGCTTCGACCACGTCTGCATATCCATCGTGCTGGCCGGGCCGAATGCGCGCAGATACCGAACGATCAACTCCCGCAACGGATACGACGGGTCGAGGGGTGCGCCCAGCCACGGTTCGACGCGCGACCACACCGGCCTGCTGTTGTCCTTCCAGCGTCCGCGCGGCGGCGTCTGCAACACCGGCAGTTGATACAGCCACGTCTGCACCACCGCCCCCGCATCGCGATCCGGATAGCGGGCCGCGGCGTGGGTGCGCAGATCGGCGGCCGACATCGGCGCGTCACCCAGCACCGCCTCACCGTGTGCGCGGACCTCGTCGGGATCCAGCCCAACCATCGCGCCGGAGTTGAAACCCTTGCGGAACGGGATCTTTTCCAGCTCCGGTTGCAGATGCGGTGCGATCCGCAGCGCATCCGGCGGGGTGACCAGATGAATCGTGCCGCGCATCAAGGTGATTCGCACCAACGATCGATCCTCGAGGCCAGTCGAGACCGTCGCCGGATCGAAATCGGCTATCCGGCTCCACAGCGCGACGAACGGCGGCGGCACATCCTGGGCCTGCAGACCGACCAGATGATCACACATCTCGGGCACGGTCAGCGCGGACCGTCGCAGCAGATGCTGGCGGGCCAGCAAGGTGCGGTTCAGGATTCGATTGGACAGCGCCATATTTCGGTCGATCAGCGCAGCGTGACCACGACTTTGCCGGTGGCCGTGCGGTTTTCCAGCGAGGCGACCGCCGCGGCGGCCTGCTCCAGCGGATACAGCACCGGCTGCGGCGGTGCGATCTTGCCGGACGCCAGCAGCGGCTCGACCTCGGCCCACTGCTCGGCGAGATAGCCGGGATGGGTCATCACCCACTCGCCCCATGCCGCGCCGACAACCTCGACGTTCTTCAACAGCAGCCGGTTCACCTTCACCGTCGGAATCTCGCCCGCGGTGAATCCGACCACCAGCAGGCGGCCCGCCGAGGCCAGCGACCGGATGCTGTCGGTGAACCGGTCACCGCCCACCGGATCCAGCACGATATCGACGCCGCGCCCACCGGTCAGCTCCTGCACGGCCGCGAGCCAGCCGTCGGCCAGCACCACATCCGTCGCGCCGTTGGCCCGCGCGACCGCCGCCTTCTCCTCGGTGCTCACCACCGCGATCACCCGGCCCGCGCCGAGCGCACCCGCCATCCGCAACGTCGACGTGCCGATCCCACCCGCGGCGCCGTGCACCAGCACCGTCTCCCCATCGGCGAGCCTGCCCCGGTTACGCAGGCAGAAATGCACGGTCAGATCGTTGAACAGCACACCGGCGCCCGCCTCCAGCGAAACATTGTCCGGCAGCCGGAAAACCATCTGGGCGGGCACCACCGCCACCTCCGCCATCGCATTGCCGAGCAGCGTCAACGCCAGCACTCGATCGCCGGCGCGGACATGCGCGTCGGCGGGCGCTTCGCGCACGATCCCGGCAATCTCACCGCCGACCACGAACGGCAGCTGCGGCTTCATCTGATACAGCCCGCGCGTCATCAGCACATCCGGAAACGCGACACCGGCCGCATGCACATCGATCACCACGCCACCCGGATAGGCCGCGGGCTCCGGAATCTCCACCACCTCGACCGACTCCGGTCCGTCCAGCTTGCTCACCTGGGCTGCGCGCATCCGCCGACCTCTTTCGTCCACATCGGCAACTCCGTTATCGCCGATTGCACTGTGCCCAACCTAATACGCACTGTCGGCGAAGGCCGTCCTCAGCCGTGAATGCGGCAGTACGCCTGACAACCGACCCCCGCGCCCTGTCCAGACGAACCGATTTTGGCTATGCTGACCCGGACTTATGGTGGGCGGGAAGGGGGATTTCCGTGGTAGAGCAGGCACAGCAGCCGGTAACGGGTGTGCAGGTCGAGCCGGACGCGTTGCGCAAATTCGCCGATATGTTGCGCGCGGAGGCCAAGACGATCACCGATCTCAACGCGGGCGCCGAATTCGGCAACGCAGTGAACGCGTTGCCCGGCACCGATTTCGGTGGCGCGGCCCAGCAGGCCAAGGACGCCGTCGAGAAATGCGTCGGCCGGATCGGCGATCGGTTCACCACCCTCGCCGAGAGCCTGCACACCGCCGCGGGCGCCTACGAACTCACCCAGGACGACTTCACCGCCAAACTGAAGACGATCGGACTGCAGTAATGGCACTCACCATCCCCGATGTCGAGAAGTGGAAGCCCGAAGACCTCACCGCCGCGGGCAAGCACGCCGGCGATATGTCCGCCAAACTCGACTCCGCCGAAAACGACGGCATCAAGAACGCCGGCGAGCTGAAGTGGAACGGCGCCGCGGGCGCCGCGGCAAACACCCGCATGACCGCCGAGCAAGCGCGAGCGTCGAAGGTCAGCCAAGCGCTACAGGCCTTGCAGAAGGCGTTCAACGACCACGCCGAGAATCTGAAGAACGCCAAGGACAAGGTCATCCAACTACGCGACCAGGCCCAAAGCGATTCGAAGCACCCCGGCCTGGAGGTCAACGCCGACGGCACCGTCTCGGCCGCCAAGCGCATCGCCCAACTCGGCAACGCGAGCGATCGCGTCGTGCTGGAGGAAGAGCTCGCCGCCGCCCAGTGGGAATTCCAGATCACCAACGCCCTCCGCGACGCGGAAACCCTTGCCGGACAAGCAAAGACCGATGTAAGCCAAGCGACCACGGGTCTGGACACGGCATTCAACGATTTGGGTGACCCGAAGGCCGAAGCACCCACCGCACCGAAAACCCAAACCCAGCCCGCAACAACGGTTCCGCAATCGACGGATTCCCCCACCACCTACGTGCGCTCGAATTCGGGCTCGCCGAGCAGCAACAACGGATCCCAATCACACTGGACCCCATCCGTCCCGCACATGGGCACACCGATGACCCAAACCCCCATCGGCCCGATGCCGTCCGGGGACGTGGCGGATTGGATCAAACAGGCCAAAGAAGAATTGATCAAGATGGGCTACAGCCCGGACGATATCGATGAGCGAGCGCTGGCACTCATTATCGAGAAAGAGTCCGGCGGCAATCCCCATATCGTCAACGAATGGGACAGTAACTGGGTTGCGGGGCATCCCTCCAAAGGACTTATGCAGACCATCGATAGCACCTTCAACGCCTATAAAGCGCCTGGTCACGACGATATCTATAATCCGGTCGACAACATCATCGCCGGAACTCGGTATGCCATCGCGACCTACGGTTCGCTGAAGAACGTTCCTGGTGTGAAAGCGGTCGACACGGGCGGCTCGTACGTCGGCTACTGAGCCCTCGACATCGCTACCCCTGACTGTTCGCAAGCAAAGCGTATTGCGCGGCGGCGCGCTGCTGGGTCTCCCACAGCCGACCGCCGAGTTCCAATGCCGCATAGCGTCGATAAGCGACAAAGCATCGGAACTGGGCTTCCTTGGCAGCCGCATAGTCCTGGACACACGCCGCATTGGGGATACCGTCCGGAGGATCGACCGCCCTGCGATCAACCGCATCCCCGAGCTCCGCCGACTCCTTCACGAATTGCGCTGCGGCCGCGTCGTCCCGGGCGCGAAAGACGAAGGCAGTGGGCGACATTGCCACCCGATCCACCCCGGCGCGCGACATGACCGGGAACCGACTCGATTGGTCCTGCACATAATTCAGATAGCCCCGGAGCGTGTAGACGACCTCTCCCTGACCGTCGGGCGCCGGCACGACCCCGTTGTCCTGCAGCAATCGCGCGAGGACGCCGTCCGGATCCTGCCGTAGGGTGTCGAATTTTCCAGGCGGAGTCGCCACGTATCCGTCGAGTTCCGGAATTTCCGCGTCGAGGTACTTCTGGGTGACGTCGACGAGGTGATTCACATCGGTGTTGCGAGAATCCGCGAGAATACTGATCACATAGGGACCGTGCGGCGTGGTGCTGCCCAGCGTCGGCACCGTCGGACGCCAATGGGCATGCGCATCAGGATATTTGGGCAGCTTGACAGCCACGTTCTCCGGATTGAGCGAAGAATCGACCGCGTCCAGTTCCGCCGCCGCCGAGTTCGCCGCCGCCGCATCCGGAAAGCGCAGGACCGTGACCGTGAGACCTTCACGTTTCCTCGTGCCGTACAGGGCTTTCTTCAACGGCACACGTTCATCGGCCGAACCGGTGGAGAACCCGATGAGGAAGCCGTACTTCTGCAATGTCGGAACAGTCTGGTCGGCCAAGAAATCGGTCACCGTCTGCGCGTCGGTGTGTATCTCCGCCGAGGCGCCGATCGAATAAACAGCGGCATCCACCTCATGTGGACTCAGCACAGCCCCTGCCAACCGCGCCGCCTCCAGACGGGCATAGCCGACACTGTCCAGACGTGACGCGAACTTCGGTGGCGCGGTGGGAAATCGACCGGTATCCAACGTTCGTACGTCGATCTCGGCCGGAACGCCGGTGCCTGACAGTGTCGCACCGCATCCCGCCACCACGATGCCGGTCATGACGACAGCCAGGATCGGCGGGATTCGCCGTTTCCAGTTCATCCGCCCACCTGCGGAAGGTTGACCATGATGTTGGCCAGGATGGTCTGCGCGGCCAAACACCGAAACTCCGGATGCTGCGACAGCGAAGCATTGTCGATGTTCACCGTGACGATCTCGGCGTCCACATTGTCGATAGCTCGATACTGCCCCTGCCGAATACAGGTTGTCGACTTGAACTCCGAGTCATCCATATTTATGACATTGCCCCCGCCGAGATCTATCTGAATCGGCTTATCGGGTGGCACCAGGATTTTCGCACGCTCGAAGACGACGGTGACGGTACCCGTCGCGACCCACTTGCAGGAATGCAGCAGATCGGGAGTGCCGCGTACCTGATCGCCGATATTGAGTTTCACCACGATATTGTCGACGGAGGCACACGGGTCGAGTCGAGCGATCGAGTTCCGAATATTCGGCATCATCGGTGTTCGCTCGGATATTCGCCGCGTCAGCTCATCGGACGCACCGTCGGCGATGCCACACAGCTTGTCGGACTGCCCACCCTTCACCCGGACCGTAATACCGAACTGCGGATCGGTTTTCGCGGGCAGCAGAGCGCGGCCACAGCCATCCGACCCGGCGGTCACATCGTCGAGTATCGGCACGTCATCGAACCGACGGCCGTTATCCCGATAGCCCTCGATACGTTTGATGTCGATCACGAACTGATGACCACCCGCCGTCGCGGCGCAATTGCCCCACTGGGCGGATTCGGGCTTCGCCGTCCACCCGCCCAGCGACGGCACCAGGGGTTCATTGATCAGTGAACACACATCGATGGACCTGAGCTTTGTCATATTCAATCTGTCGAGCGGATTGCTCGCGCTCGATGTGGGTTCATCCGACCCACCGAACCCGACGACTCCGACGATAATGCCGCCGATCAAGACGAGCACTCCGATCAGAGCTCCCACCAGCAGGCGCACTCGACGCCCCCGTTCGGATTCCGTCCGCGACTGCTCGACGAGTTCCTGGAGCCGCTGCTCGAAATCAACGGGAGATGGTGCTACAGCGGCCGATTCGCCATCGATGACCTGGGTGGTCTCCGGATCGGACTGCAGCGCCGACAGCTCGGCGGCCTGCGCGCGTATGGCCTCGTGAACGGCGTCCGACCATGGGCGGGTGTGTGGCGGCAGCGGCCCGAGGTAGTCCAGGATCTGGGCCGGTGTCGGACGGGCCTCCGGCTTCTTCGCCAGACAGGGTTCGACCAATTGGCGCACGTCCGGCGGCAGCTCACTCAGGTCGGGTTCGGTGTGCACAATGTTGTACAGCGTGTGCGGCATCGAATTCGCCGCGAACGGGCTCTTTCCGCTCGCGGCCAGCACCAGCACCGTACCGAGCGAGAAGATATCGCTGGCCATCGTCAACGGCTGCGATTGCGCTTGTTCCGGTGACATGAACGAGGGCGAGCCGATGACCGACCCGGTGTGGGTCAGCTCGGAGCGCTCTTCGGCGGCTCGGGCGATACCGAAGTCGATCACCCGGGGGCCGTCCTCGGCGAGGATGACATTGCCCGGCTTGAGATCTCGATGGATCAACCCGACGCCGTGGATGGCCGCCAGAGCCGAGCTCAAACCGACCGCCAGCGTGCGGATCTGCTCAACGGTCAGCGGACCATAATCCGCGACCGCCTTGTCCAACGGCACACCTGGTACGAAAACTGAAGCCAACCAAGGAATTTCGGCATTGATATCGAAATCGATCACCGCTGCGGTGTACGCGCCGGAAACTTTTGCCGAGGTCTGCACCTCCCGCCGGAACCGAGGAAGAAAATCCTCTTCGGCCACCAGGTGCGGATGGATCTGTTTGATCGCGACGAGACGACCGTCCGGACCGACACCGAGCAGTACCCGCCCCATACCACCGGAGCCGAGCACCCCGAGCAGCCGGTAGCGTCCGATCCGGGGCGGGTCGTCTGGTTCCAGCGGTGTCGGCATCAAAGCTCCCGGAGCCGGGCGACGACCCCGGTCAGCACCGCTTCGGTCGACGCGCAGGCGGTTTGCCCGGCCTCGGCCGTCTTCGGCAGTACGGTCACCGTGATCATCTCCCCTCGATCCTCGATGGTCGGGCGTACCAAATAGTAGGTCGCACATGTTCCGTCGGCATCGATGCGGCGCCGCGACTGGAAATCGCCCTGTTTGCCGCCGTTGACAATGACCGGCAGGTATCCGGGGTCGGAGTCGACACGTTTCGACTCGGCGGTGTGCACCGTGACGACGGCCGCGGTCCCGGTCCACATGCAGGTGTGCGCGTCGACCGGTGACGGCGAAACGTTCGACCCCGATGCCGCGGCGATGATCGCCGGATCGACCGACGTGCACGGATCCATGCGCACTACCGACTGTTTCGGCGGATTGGCACTCGGGAAGTTGGTAACCAACCTGGTGACAACAGCTTTCAGCGCGGAGATGACCAGCCCACACGAATCTCCGTCGATCTGGTCGATTTTCAGGTCGACGCCGTGCGGCGGCTGATCGCCGAGCACGACCGCTCTGCCGCAGGAACGGTTTTCGCCTGTGGTGTCGACAACCGGTCGGCCCGCGATGCGGTCGGATGTCGGTCCGGCGGTGGCCGCGATCGGAGTTCCCACGGCGACGGTCAGCTTTGTCCGCATGCCCGCGCCGGTTACGAAATCCGTTGTGCACGTGGCGGAGTCGGTCAACCCAGGCTTGACCGGCTGGCCCAGTTTGCCGATGACATCGGTGCCGAGGAGTTGGCAGGAATCGACAAGGCGCAGCTGATCCTCGGAGAGCTGGAGGGTGCGGCCCGCGAGCGGGTCGGTCGGAGTGTCGGCCTGTCCGCGGGTGAGGACCACGGCCGCGGTACCGGCACAGGCGAGCAGGACGACCGCGGCGGCAACGGCGATCCATCGCCGCGAGCGACGGGGCTTCTCGAGATCCGGCAATCGCCCGTCGAGTTCATCCCAACGCTGCGCCTCCGCCCGCCCCTGAGCGATGGCGGCCCGCACCGAACCGGGCCATCCGGACCTTGCCGTCATCGCGTCGACGGCTTCCAGCAGTTGGGTCGGGGTCGGTCGGTGGGACGGGTTTTTGTCGAGGCATGCGTCGATGACGGGGCGGAGGGCGGGTGGGACCCGGCTGGTATCGGCCCGATTGTGTACGACGTTGTACAGCGTCTGCGGGGTCGAGGACCCGAGGAAGGGGCTTTGGCCGGTGGCGGCGAGGACGAGCATGGCGCCGACCGCGAAAACGTCGCTGGCGGGGGTTAGTTCGTGGCCGGAGGCCTGTTCGGGGGACATGTAGGCGGGGGAGCCGATGAGCGAACCGGTGGCGGTGAGCTGGAGATCGGCCTCCATGGCGCGGGCGATGCCGAAGTCGATGACGCGCGGGCCCTCGTCGGCGAGCAGGACGTTGCTCGGTTTCAGGTCGCGGTGCACGATTCCGGCGCGGTGGATCTCCAGTAGTGCGCCCGCCAGCCCGGCGGTGAGCAGGCGCAGGCCGCCGAGCAGCATCGGGCCGCCGGATTCGATGGCGTCGCGCAGTGCCGGGCCCGGTACGAAAACCGATGCGAGCCAGGGTGATTCGGCATCCGGATCGGCGTCCATGACGGCCGCGGTGTACGCGCCGGTGACCCGCCGCGATGCCTGCACCTCGAGCCGGAATCTGTTGCGGAACTCCGGATTCCGGGCCAGGTGCCGATGTACCGTCTTGACCGCGACGAGTCTGCCGTCCGGTGCGCGGCCGAGGAATACTCGACCCATCGCGCCCTGTCCGATGACGGCGAGCAGCCGATGCCGCCCCACGATGCGTGGATCGCGTTCACCCAGCGGCTTCACCGTATCCCCTCCCTCGATACCTGCCGGGATATTACCGGCGTCGCCGCGCGGGTCTGCTGAGTTTTACCGGCGGATCGGATTGGTCATGGTGTGATCATGCCCGCCCGAGTGGCATAACGGTTGGTAGAGACGACTCGACGCGAGGGGTTGACGCCAGCCCCGTAAAGTCGTGTCACAAAGCACCGCACGAAGAACGCGGCACCACGTGCAGCGCGAGGAGCACAAGTGTCACTCGATCAGCCACTCGCCCCGCTTCCCGAGGAGGGCATGGGCTTTGCCTCGTCGTGGCCCATCCGCGCCGGTGACGTCGACCCCTATGATCGGTTGCGCTTCGACGGCATCGCCCGGTACCTGCAGGACATCGCGTGGGAGCAGCTGCATCAAACGTTCCTCTACAAGACGGATCCGAATTGGATCGTGCGGCGCACGGTGATCGACGTGGTGCGGCCGGTCCACTGGCCCGATCAGGTGCGTCTGCTGCGCTGGTGTTCGAGCATGTCGACGCGGTGGGCGAATATGCGCGTGCGGATCACCAGCGACAAGGGCGGTTTGATCGAGACCGAGGGTTTCTGGATCAATATCAACGGCTCGACCAATATGCCGACGCGGATCAGCGACGACGGCATGGCCTACCTGGCGCAGACCACCACCGAGCAGCGGCTGCGCTGGCGGCCGTATCTGACCGACGCCACCCCGCCCGAATCGGACACCGATCTGCCATTTCCGGTGCGCGCCACCGACATCGATCAGTACAACCACGTCAACAACGCCTGCTACTGGCAGGCGGTGGAGCAGTTCCTCGTCGAATACCCGAAGTTGTTGACGAGCCCGCATCGCGCGGTGATCGAGTATATCGCGCCGGTGTGGGCGCGCCAGCATGTGACGGTGCGCAGCCGATTCGAGGCGGGGGATGTGAGCGGCAGACCGGTGCTGCGGTTGTGGTTCGTCGTCGGCGACACCACGACCACCGTCGTGCGAATTATGCCGCTGCCCAATTGATTCGCGGCATGGACACCGGCCGCTGGTTTTCCGGCCGGTGTCCGTGCGAACGCTCAGCCCCGCGCGGCCTTGAGCAAATCCTCGCGGGTGGTCAATTTGACCCGCGGCCTGCCTGCCGATTTGCCCGCGGATTTCTCGGCCAGATCGATGGCCCGCCAGCCGTCCCGGTCGACCAGGTCGGGCTGCCGCTGCCCCAGCAGGGTCCGCAATGCCGCCCGATCCGCTTGCGGCACAGCAAGTTTGCCCGCCGTGAAATCGGCGATCAGGTGCTCGACGGTTTCCTCCGAATCGAGCCGGTTCGAGCCGATGACCCCGCGCGGGCCGCGCTTGATCCACCCGGTCACGTAAACGCCGGGCAGCGGCGTCCCTTCCGGCCCGACGACCCGGCCGTGCTCGTTGGGCACGGTGCCGCGCCGCTCGTCGAACGGCAGCCCGGCCACCGGTTCACCGCGGTAACCGATGGACCGCAGCACCAGCGATGTGTCGATCCGCTCGGTGCGGTCGGTCGGCCGGGCGGCCAATTGCCCGTTCTCGGAGACCAATTCGTTGTGCGCGAATTCGATCGCATCGACCTTGTCCGAGCCGAGCAGCGCCGTCGGCGATGCCAGGTAGCGGAAGACGATCCGCCGGTGCGCCGGATCACGCGGTGCGGCGGCATACTCCTTCGCGAGCGTGTATTTGAGCCGAAGTGACGGCTCGATATCCGGATCGTCGAGCAGCCCTTGACTTTCCGGATCGAGACCGAGCTCGGCGTCATCGATCATCACGTCGACGCCCCGCAGATGCGCCAGCGCCATGAATTCCGGCGAGGAGTACGCGGCCTGCAGCGGCCCGCGCCTGCCGAGCACGACGACCTCGCGAATATTGCTGGCGCGCAACGCGTCCAGCGCGTAGTCGGCGATATCGGTCCTGGCCAGCTCGGCCGGATCCATGGTGAGCACCCGCGCGACGTCCAGCGCGACATTGCCGTTGCCGACGATCACCGCCCGCTCACCGGACAGATCGAATTGCCGGTCCGCGTAATCGGGATGCCCGTTGTACCAGGCGACGAATTCGGTGGCCGAGTGGCTGCCCGGCAGTTCCTCGCCGGGTATGCCGAGGTGCCGGTCGGTCGCCGCGCCGACCGCGTAGATCACCGCGTGGTGGTGCGCGAGCAGCTCTTCATGCGAAATATGCTTGCCCACTTCGACATTCAGGTAATACTGCAGTGTCTCGCGCCGGAACGCCGATTCGAACATGCCCGCCACCAGCTTGGTTTCCGCGTGATCCGGCGCGACGCCCGCCCGCACCAGACCCCACGGCGTCGGCAGCCGGTCGAACAGCTCGACCTCCACATCGCTGCGCCGCAGCAGCTCGTCGGCCGCGTAACAGGCCGCCGGGCCCGCGCCGACGATGGCGACCCGCAGCGTGCCCAGTTCCTTCGGCGGGCGCGCGGGCGTGACGATCGGATCGAAATTCGATTCGAGCGGATGCCGCTGGAAGTACTCCGCGTTGACCTCGCGGTACCTGGCCAGCGACGCGGTCAGGTCGTCCTCGGCGTAGATCGCCTCGACCGGACAGGCATCGACGCAGGCCCCGCAGTCGATACAGGTGTCTGGGTCGATATAGAGCATCTCGGTGGTCGCGAACTCCGGCTGATCCGGAGTCGGCCGGATGCAGTCGACCGGGCACTCGGGAACGCAGCTGGCATCGTTGCAACAGCGCTGCGTGATTACGTAGGCCATATTGTGCAGATCCTCGAAAAGGTACGTGGGCTGGGCGACCCGTGGGTCCCGCATCTGGGGCTGCGGGCGCGCCGGTTGTGACGCCGCTTTCAGTTTGCCTCGAGTGTGGTCCAGACCTCTGCGTTGGACGCTCTACGGTATCCCTATGGTGCGGACCTTGATCCTCATGCGGCACGGCAAATCGGCGTATCCGGACGGCGTCGCCGATCACGAGCGGCCGCTGGCGCCGCGCGGCGAACGCGAGGCCGGCCTCGCCGGGCAGTGGCTGCGATCCACACAGCCCGCGATCGACGCGGTCCGCTGCTCGACCACGACGCGGACCAGGCAGACGCTGGCGGCGACGGGCATCGACGCGCCGGTGGTGTACGAGGCCGGGATCTACGAGGCCTCGCCGCGCACGCTGATCGAGCTGATCCAGCTCAGCGACGACGACGTGCACACCCTGCTGCTGATCGGACACGCACCGGGAATGCCGTGGACCGCTTGGGAGTTGGCGAGCAACCGGGATTCCGCGCAGGCCACCGAGCTGAGCCGCAAATTCCCCACCTCGGCGCTGGCGGTGCTGGAGTTCGACCGGCCGTGGGCCGATATCGATCCCGGCACCGGCGAGCTCGTGCGGTTCCACATCCCGCGCTGAGCCCGCGCTACCGCAGCAGTTTGCCGCCGACCACCACGACGACGCCGAGCGCCACGAGCAGCACGAAGGCGGCGAACCCGCCGAACAGCCACCACACGACGCCGAGCGCGACCAGGAACGGGGCCACCGCGATGGCGGTGATCACCGGACTTTCCTTGACGGTTTCCAGGGCCGAGTGCGCCCTGACCCGCTTGATTTCCTTACCAGGCATGGCACCCAGGGTAGGCCGGTTTCCCACCGCGCAGAATAGTTCTTGCTTGGAGTGCACTCCAGGTGACTAGCGTCGTCAGAGGTACGACGAGGAGGGCGAGGGCGATGACTGCGGTGGCACCCCGGGGCGCGGAGACCGAATGGGATCGGCCGCGGTATTCGATCGGCGAGGTATCCGAGCGATCCGGGCTGAGCCGCGACACTTTGCGCTGGTACGAGCGGATCGGCCTGATGGGCTATATCGGGCGCGACCATGCGGGCAAGCGCCGCTTCAGCGACCGCGACCTCAACTGGCTGGAGCTGATCGGACGGCTGCGCACCACGGGTATGTCGGTGGCCGACATGGTCCACTACGCCGAGTTGGTCCGCGAGGGTGAGCACACCTCGCCCGAGCGGCTGGCGATGTTCCGCAACACCCGCTCGGAGGTTCTCGCCAAAATCGCCGAACTGCAACAGACCCTGGCCGTGCTGGATTACAAGATCTCGGTCTATGAGGGCAAGACCAGCGGTGGCCGGACGGTCGCGGAGATAACGCAGCACTGCTGAAAGGACGCGGGATATGACCGCAAAACTGCCGACCACGAAACTCGGTGCGAGCGGCATCGATGTGGGTGTGCAGGGACTCGGCTGCATGGGCATGAGCGACGCGTACGGCACGGCCGCCGATCCGGCCGTCGCGCGCGAAACCCTGGACAAGGCTTTGGAACTCGGTGTCACACTATTCGATACGGCCGATGGCTACGGAATGGGCCGCAACGAGGAACTGCTGAGCGATTTCGTGCGGGCCAATCGCGAGCAGGTGTTGCTGGCCACCAAATTCGGGATCGTGCGCAAGGCCGACGATCCGGGCTATTTCGGAATCGACAACTCCCCCGGCTACATTCGCACGGCCATCGAGGCCAGCCTGCGCCGCCTCGGCATCGACACCATCGATCTGTACTACATGCACCGCCGGGATCCGCAGGCGCCCATCGAGGAAACCGTCGGCACGCTGGCGGAGCTCGTGCGGCAGGGCAAGATTCGGGCCATCGGATTATCCGAGGTGACCGGACCCGAACTGCGCGCGGCACATTCGGTGCATCCGATCGCGGCGGTGCAGTCGGAGTGGTCGCTGTTCTCCCGGGATGTGGAGAACGCCGTCGTGCCGACGGCCGCCGAACTCGGTGTGGCATTCGTACCGTATTCCCCGCTCGGCCGCGGGTTCCTCAGCGGATCATTCACCACCGCAAGCGAATTGGGTGAGCATGACTTCCGGCGGCAGTTCCCTCGGCTCAGCGGCGACAATGCGGCACACAACCATCAGTTGCTGGAGCCGCTGCGCGCCATCGCGGCGGACCGGGGCCGCACCCCCGCGCAGATCGCACTGGCTTGGGTGCACGCACAGGCGAAAGTCCATGCGCTGCCGGTAATTCCGATCCCGGGAACGCAGCGGGTCGCGCGCGTGGTGGAAAACGTCGCCGCGGCGACGATCGAACTCACCGACGCCGAGCTGGCGACGCTGGAACCGATCGCGGGCAAAGTTGCCGGAAACCGTTCCTGGAATATGAATTTCATCTCCGCCGGTCGCGAATAGCAATCGATACGGAATCGGGCCCCCACACTGCCTCGGAGTGTGGGGGCCCGATCCTTTCAGCGTTCGCCGCTCAGCGTTTGGCGTGCCCGCCGAGGGAGGCGGTGATCACCGCGGGCGGGGTCCAACTCGCCAGCATGTTCGCGCGCTCCTGCGGGGTCAGATGATGCCTGGCCCACATCCGTTGCGCACTGCGGCGGCACGCGGTGACGAGCTCGGGCGCGGGGCGGTAGCGGAATGCCATGACTTTTCTCCTTCTCGAACTTGCCATTCTCGACCGGATTCGTTGGGCCGCGCGAGCTTTCGGAGATGATCTCTACGAGTTCCATATACCGCCGTAAAAGCCGGTTCCGGACGGGATCGGAGCCGCCGCCGGAGTGCGACTCGCGGGAAAAGGTAGACTTGTCAACCATGAAGCCCGGAGCGCCGCACGAACGGGTGTGGCTCGACAAGCAGACGCCCGAAGCCTTCCGCGCGCTCACCACGGTCGCCAACAGCGTGCGCGCCGCGGGCGCGGCGGTGGGGTTGGACCGCAAGGTGATCGAGCTGATCAATATGCGGGTCTCGCAGCTCAACGGCTGCGCGTACTGCCTCGACGTGCACTATCGCGCGGCCATCGCCGCGGGCAATTCCGAACAGGAACTCGCGGTGCTACCCGCATGGCGGCGCACCGATATCTACACCCCGGTCGAACAGGCGGCGCTGGCGCTCGCCGAGATAACCACGACATTGCCCAAGGAATCCGATATCGACCGTGAGTACGCTTTCGCCAGGAAGCATCTCAGCGAAGACCAGATCTCGGCCGTCATTTGGGTGGCCACCACGATCGGCGCATTCAACCGCGTATCGATCCTCAGCAAACACCCGGTAAAGGCACGGAAGGAACGCACAGGCATGACCGATCCGGCGGCGGAGACCAAGGTCGCGAACAATGGCGCGGCGAGCCGATACGAGATCCGCTACGGCGGCGAGCTGGCCGGCTTCGCCGAATACGACGAGCGCGACGACGAAACGATATTCGTGCACACCGTCATCGACGACGCATTCTCCGGTAAGGGCCTGGGCAAAATCCTGGCAAAGGAGGCGATCGAGGATGCCATCGCCCGTGGGCGGGCCATCCGGCCGCTCTGCCCGTTCATCCGGACATACCTGGAAAAGCATCCGGAATACGATGCGCACGTCATCGGTAAGGGGATCAAGCGGTGAGTGATCTCGAGGCCGATCCCGCGGTGGCGGTGTGCGAGCCGACGGCAGGGCCCGGCCCCGTCGCCGAACTCTATCCGGCGCGCGAGGTCCCGCTCGGCGGCGTACGCGGCGTCTTCGTGGAACGCGTACTGCCGCAACGGGATCTGCCGACCGTCGGCGCCTGGTGCTTCCTCGACCACTTCGGCTCGCCGACGGTGACCAAGACCGGGGCGCCGCCGGATATCGATCCGCATCCGCATATCGGCCTGCAGACGGTGACCTGGCCGTTCGAAGGCCGGATCCGGCACCGGGATTCGGTGGGTTCGGATGTCCACATCGAACCCGGCCAACTGAACCTGATGACCTCCGGCCGCGGTATCGCGCATTCGGAATACGCCGACGCGAACGCACCCGCCGGGCACGGCCTCCAGTTGTGGATCGCGTTGCCGGGCAGCGCAACCCGGATCGAGCCGCATTTCGAACAGCATCGTGAGCTGCCGGTGTACACCGCGCCCGGCATCCGCGCCATAGTGCTCATCGGCACGTTCGCCGGACTGACCTCACCCGCCATCGCCTACACCCCGATCGTCGGCACCGACGTGCGGCTCGAGCCCGGCGCGGATGTGCGGATTCCACTCGAAATCGGTTATGAGCACGCACTTTTCGTGATCGACGGCCAACTGGAGGCCGCCGGTACCGAATTGACTTCCGGCCCGCTGCTCTATCTCGGCACCGGCCGCGACGAACTGCGGCTCACCAGCGGCGCGGGCGCGCATTTCGCGCTGATCGGCGGCGAACCGTTCGGCGAGGAGCTGGTGATGTGGTGGAACTTCGTCGGGCGCAGTCACGAGGAGATCGTCGAGGCCCGAAACGATTGGGAGAACCGCGATATCGCCCGCTTCGCCGATATCGCGGGCCACCCGCCGGACCAGCGCATCCCCGCCCCACCCCTACCGGGCCTGCACCTGAAACCGCGCAAGCGCCGAATCGGATCCAACCACGACTGACACACCGATCCGGCTCCGCGCCACAGCTATCCGAATCACGGCACTGCGGTGAAGAATTCGTAGCTGTGTCCGTCCGGCGCGCCGACATAGACGCCGCGCCCGCCCGCCAATCGGTTGATCGTGCGATCCCAGCCGTGCTCCGGCCCCGAGCCGTAGTCGACGGCGGGCCACTTCGACAGCCGGAACAGCAACCCGTCGAAGGTCTCCTCGTCGACGAGGAAGCCGAAGTGCCCCGGCCGGACCGGACCTCGATCGTCGAAATCGAAGGTCAGCTGATCGTTCACCGCCACCGGCACGAACGGCCCGGTCTCCGCGCCGACCGGCACATCCAGTAACTCCGCGAAAAACGGGCACGATCGTGTGGTTCAGGACGATGGACATCTCAACCCAACTCGGGCTCGATCATTCCGGCGCCAGCCGGATGGTTCGCGACGCCGTCGCCGCCGGATATGTCGAGCGCGCGCCGTCCGAATCCGACCGCCGCAGTGCCGTTTTGCGGCTCACCGCGCGCGGGCGGCGGCTGCTCGCCGACGCGCACGAGTGGCAGCGCACGGTTTTCGACGAGCTCACGGCGGACTGGAGCGAGACGGATCGGCGCCGGTTCGCCGGTTACCTGCAACGGCTCAGCAATCAGATGCACCCCTGACCGGCGCGAAAGCTGCCGCACCGCAGCGGATCCCAACCGGCGTGCGGCAATTGGGCCTTCCACAAAAGATCACGAAACGGTATCGTCGGCGGGCAACCGGACAATCGGTGGCGACGGAAGTAGCACGATGAGAATTTCGAAATTCACCGCGACGGCCCTACTCGCCATTGCCGCAATGGGATTCACCAGCGGCGCGGCGCACGCGGACCCGGCACAGGCACAGGTCAATCCCGCCGATCCACTGGCATTACGCGGCTCCTTCCACGAAATCGCCTACCAGGTAACGCCTTCCACGGACCGCCGAGCCACGGTGGCCGCGGTGCAGAACGGCCGGTTCGCGGTGACACACGACGGCAAGATCGTGACGTTGACCGACGAGTCGGGCAATGTGGTCGCCGCCATCCCGATGGCCGTGCATCTGTCCGGCCACCGCGTCGGCCTGCTCCCGACCGTCGACGAGACCGGCAGCACGCTCACCATCACCCCGGTGAACGAGGCCGAGGCGCCGGTGCGCGACGTCGACGCGCAGGAACGACTGATGGGCGAGGTCCAGCAGGCCATGCCGACCATCCTGGCCGGCGCGGGGATCGGCGCCGCCATCGGATTTCTGCTCGGCTTCCCGCTCGGCCTCTTCATCGTCGACGTGATCACCGTACCGATCACCACGGTCGCCGGCGCGGCCATCGGCGCGGCGATCGGCCTCGCCGTCGGCGGCGGTCAGCCCGCCGTCGACGCGGCGCTCGCCTACTTCGACGCCCAGCCCTGATCCACCGCCGCGAGCGTTTGGGTTCCGATGACGCGCAGCAGATTCAGCTTCTCCGCGGCATCGGTGCCCGGACGCGGCAGGTAAACCAGCACGCGCTGATCGGCATTAGGTGTCAACAGGCTCTCGCAGATGGTGTCGATCAGCCCGACCTCCGGGTGCAGAATGCGCTTCTCATCCGAAATACGCACCGCCACTTCATGTTCATTCCACAATTCATCGAATTCCGAACTGACCGAGCGCAATACCTTGATGTATTCGGTGACATCCGGGTCACCGGCGCGGCGGGCCGCGGTGGCGCGTAGATCCGCGACATGCTTGCGGCCCAGGCGATCCCAGTCCTCCTCCGGGAAAATCGCCTTGGACCCCGGATCGGTGAACCAGCGGTAGGCGTAGTACCGCTCCCAGCCACGCCGATTACCGTGATCACCGACCAGCAGGGTATGCATCCGGTTCTGCACCAGCACCTCGCCGAGATCGGAGATCACCGTCGCCGCGGTGTCGTCCAGCTTCGCGAGCACATGCATGATGCCCGGGCCGACATGTCTGCTCGCTCGGCTGCGCGCCGTCACACCGTGCCCGACGAGGTGATAGAGGTGGTCGCGCTCGTCGCTGCTGAAGCGCAGCGCCCTGGCCAGCGCGTCCAGCACCTGCACCGACGGACGCGGCCCGCGCGCCTGCTCCAGCCGGGTGTAGTAATCCGTGGACATCCCGGCGAGCAGCGCCACCTCGTCGCGGCGCAATCCCGGGGTACGGCGGCGTACGCCCGGCGGCAATCCCACCTCGGCCGGGGTCAGCTGCTCGCGGCGTCTGCGCAGGAAATCGGCCAATTCGGAGCGGTCCATGCCACCACTTTCCCGCACCGCCGTCCGGTAAGCCAGGGATCGGCGATCCCCCGATAAGCAATCTCTCCCGGCGGCGTTATCCGTGGTTCAGGCTTGAGCCATGACATCGAAGATCCCCACAGTTCAGCTCGGCAGCACCGGCCCGCGGGTCGGCCGCATCGGACTCGGCGCCATGGGCATGTCCGGCATGTACGGCGCGACCGACGACGCCGAATCCATCGCCACCGTGCACGCCGCCATCGATTCGGGCGCCAACTTGATCGACACCGGCGATTTCTACGGCATGGGCCACAATGAAATGCTGATCGGCCGGGCCATCGCCGAACGGCCGCGCGAGGATGTGGTGCTGAGCGTCAAATTCGGCGCGATGCGCGGACCGGATACCGCCTTCGTCGGCGTCGACGGCCGCCCGGCCGCCGTCCGCAACTTCCTGGCTTACTCGCTGCAGCGGCTCGGCGTCGACCACATCGACGTCTACCGGCTGGCCCGGCTGGATCCGGCGGTCCCGATCGAGGACACCGTCGGCGCCATCGCCGAGCTCATCGAGCAGGGTTACGTCCGGCATATCGGGCTCTCCGAGGTGAGCGCCGAAACGGTGCGCCGGGCCGCCGCGGTACATCCCATCGTGGACCTGCAGATCGAATATTCGCTGATCTCCCGCGGCATCGAGGCCGAAATCCTGCCGGTGTGCCGGGAACTCGGCATCGGCATCACCGCGTACGGCGTGCTCTCGCGCGGCCTGCTCAGCGATTCGGTGCGCCCGGGCACCACCTTCGCGCCCAACGATTTCCGTGCGCACAGCCCACGGTTCCAGGGCGAAAACCTCAACCAGAACCTGAAATTGGTCGAGGCGCTCGCCGAAATCGCACGCGCCAAGGATGTTTCGGTCGCTCAGCTGGCCATCGCCTGGGTGCTGACGCGCGGCGCGGATATCGTCCCGGTGATCGGCGCCCGCCGTCGCGACCGCTGGGCCGAAACCGTTGCCGCACTGGACGTTCAGTTGTCCGCCGACGAACTCGCCGCGATCGAAGCGGCCATCCCGGCCGACCAGGTGGCGGGCGAACGCTATGCCACCGCGCAAATGGCGATGCTCGACAGCGAACGCTGACATGCGCGATTGACGAAAATCGGCGACGCAGATCGGAATCGAACCGACGAGGCTCCTGAATGAAAGTCAGGCCGCCCATACCAGCAGAGCAACTGCGCCAACGAAAAAGGGCCGCTACGGATTTTTTATGCTCCGCGGCGGCCCCTTTTCGAGTTTCGCCTACGGATCACCGGCGGCGCGGCCGAGCCGTTCCGCCGACGACGCGGAAATCGCCTGCAGGACACGACGTTCCACGGCGGCGCGTAATACCCGCAACCTCCGCCTGAACCCCATCTCCGTAGCCATCATCCGCAACCTCTCGTCATTTTTCGGTCAACCGACCGTAGCAACAACCACCGACATGCGAAACCGAATTACCCACCGGGACGGCCGTCAAACGCCGCTGTTGGCCCGTGCGACGGCGTAAATGATCACGACAATGAAGCCGATCACATCGACGATCGCACCCGCGATGACCCATTTCTTGGTCCGCTCGGAAGCCTCCTGCGCACGCTGGAAATCACCCATATTCCACTTGGATTTCACCTGGTTGGCGTTCACGATCGACGCGATACCGAGACCGAGACCGAGCAAACCGCAGCACAGCGCGCCCACGATGGTGACCGCGATCGCCCACCCCAGGTAATTCTGCGGCGGCTCCCCCTGATAGGGCTGATATCCCCCGGGCTGCCCATACCCCGGCTGCTGCCCATACCCCGGCTGATATCCCCCCGGCTGCTGCCCATATTGGGGCTGATAACCCCCCGGTTGTCCACCACTGTTCGGATACGGATCGTTCGGCCACCCCGGCGTCTGCCCGTACGTCATTTATCCACTCCTTTTCAGGGGGATTTACCAACCTCCCCCACGTGAGCAATCTAACCGCCCGACCTCCCCGAGTCGAATCGGCCAACCCCACCCCGACGGTCAGCGGGCATCGATCAGAACCACTTGCACGATTATCCGGATCAGCGACGGGCCGGCCTCGCGCAAATTGTAGAAGATCGCCACGCCACCGATACCCCATTCGTAGGCATTCGGAATCTCATCCCCATCCGCCCGAAAAGGAATGGCGCCTTTGGCAAATCCCTATGGCCGGTCGAAGACGTCGTCCCGAAGCAGATCCTCATCACATGAAACGGCCCCCGCACCTTTCCGGTGCGGGGGCCGAATCTTGTTGCTACGCAACGACTACCGGTAGTCGCTGAAACCGTAGTCGTCGAGCGGGACCGCGGCGCCGGTGGTCTGGCCGAAGCTGTCCGGGCTGTAGTAGGTGTCGTCGTAGGACGGCACCGCGTACGCCTGGGCACGGGCCTCCTCGGTCGGCTGCACCTGGATGTTCCGGTAGCGGTTGATACCGGTACCGGCCGGGATGAGCTTACCGATGATGACGTTCTCCTTCAGGCCGATGAGCTTGTCGGAGCGGCAGTTGATCGCCGCGTCCGTCAGCACCCGGGTGGTCTCCTGGAAGGAGGCCGCCGACAGCCACGAGTCGGTGGCCAGCGACGCCTTGGTGATACCCATGAGCACCGGACGACCCGACGCGGGCTCGCCGCCCTCGGCGACAACCCTGCGGTTGGACGCCTCGAACTCGGCGCGCTCGGTCAGCGAGCCGGGCAGGAACTCCGTCGCACCCGAATCGATGATCGTGACGCGACGCAGCATCTGCCGGACGATGACCTCGATGTGCTTGTCGTGGATGGACACACCCTGCGACCGGTAGACCTCCTGGACCTCGTGGACCAGGTGGACCTGCACCTGACGCGGGCCCATCACGCGCAGCACCTCGTGCGGATCCGCGGCGCCCTCCAGCAGCTGCTGGCCGACCTCGACGTGGTCGCCGTCGGCGAGCAGGCGCTCGGAGCCGTCGTCGTGCTTGAACACGCGCAGCCGCTGACGCTTCGAGAGCTTGTCGTACACAACCTCTTCGCCACCGTCATCCGGGATGATGGTGATCTTGTAGAAGCGGTCGTCGTCCTCCAGCCGCACGCGACCGGAGACCTCGGCGATCGGCGCCTTGCCCTTCGGCACGCGGGCCTCGAACAGCTCCTGAACACGCGGCAGACCACCGGTGATGTCGTCACCCGCGACACCACCCTGGTGGAAGGTACGCATGGTCAGCTGGGTACCGGGCTCACCGATGGACTGCGCGGCGACGATACCGACGGCCTCGCCGATGTCGACCAGCTTGCCGGTCGCCATCGAGCGGCCGTAGCAGACCGCGCAGACACCGGTACCGGTGGTGCAGGTCAGCACGGAGCGGACCTTCACCTCGGTGATGCCCGCATCCAGCAGCGCCTCGATGGCCGGGTCGCCGAGATCGTGACCCTTGGCCACGATGACATTGCCCGCCGCATCGACCGCGTCCGCCGCCAGGGTGCGCGCGTAGGTGGAGGTTTCCACATGCGCGTCCCGGATGAGCGAACCATCGGCCTGCTTCTCCGCGATCGGCACGATGATGCCGCGCTCGGTGCCGCAGTCGGTCTCGCGCACGATGACGTCCTGCGAGACGTCCACCAGACGACGGGTCAGGTAACCCGAGTCGGCGGTACGCAGCGCGGTGTCGGCCAGACCCTTACGGGCGCCGTGGGTGTTGATGAAGTACTCCAGAACCGTCAGGCCCTCGCGGAACGAGGACTTGATCGGCCGCGGGATGAACTCACCCTTCGGGTTCGTCACCAGGCCCTTCATACCGGCGAGGGTACGGGTCTGGGTGAAGTTACCCGTCGCGCCCGAGTCGACGATCGTGATGATCGGGTTGTCCGGCGGGTAGTGCGCGCGCAGCGCCTTACCGACCTCTTCGGTCGCCTCCTGCCAGATCTTGACCAGGGCGTTGTTGCGCTCCTGGTGGTCGAGAGCACCGCGCTGGTACTTCTTCTCGATCTGGTCGGACTGCGCCTCGTAGCGCTCCATGATCTCCGCCTTCTCCGGCGGCACCAGGACGTCCGACATGGAGACCGTGACACCCGAACGCGTTGCCCAGTAGAAGCCCGCGTCCTTCAGCTTGTCGACGGTCTGCGCGACCACGATCATCGGGTACCGCTCGGCGAGATCGTTGATGATCGTCGCCTGCCGCTTCTTCGGCATCGGCTCGTTGATGAACGCGTAGTCCGTCGGCAGCAGCTCGTTGAACAGCACCCGGCCCAGCGTGGTTTCGATGTTCCAGGCGTCGCCGCGCTGCCAGCCCTCGGGGAAGAGCTCCGCCTCGATCTCCTTCGGCGGACGCTGAGTCGTCAAGCGCACCTTGATCTTCGAGCGCACGGTGAGCTCGCCGCGGTCCACCGCCATCTGCGCCTCGGCCGGCGAGGAGTACACGCCGAACTCCGGCTCGTCCTTCGTGGCGGGCCGGTACTCGCCCTTCGCGCCCTCTTCGAGGCGGGTCAGGTAGTACAGACCGGTCACCATGTCCAGACGCGGCATGGCCAGCGGGCGGCCCGACGCGGGCGACAGGATGTTGTTCGAGGACAGCATCAGGATGCGGGCCTCGGCCTGCGCCTCCGCGGACAGCGGCAGGTGCACGGCCATCTGGTCACCGTCGAAGTCGGCGTTGAACGCCTCACAGACCAGCGGGTGCAGCTGGATGGCCTTACCCTCGACCAGCTGCGGCTCGAAGGCCTGAATACCGAGGCGGTGCAGGGTGGGCGCGCGGTTCAGCAGCACCGGATGTTCGGCGATGACCTCTTCGAGGACGTCCCACACCTGCGGCCGCTGCCGCTCGACCATCCGCTTGGCGGACTTGATGTTCTGCGCGTGGTTCAGATCCACCAGGCGCTTCATCACGAACGGCTTGAACAGCTCCAGCGCCATCAGCTTCGGCAGACCGCACTGGTGCAGCTTCAGCTGCGGACCGACGACGATGACCGAACGGCCCGAGTAGTCGACGCGCTTACCGAGCAGGTTCTGGCGGAACCGGCCCTGCTTGCCCTTGAGCAGATCGGACAGCGACTTGAGCGGACGGTTGCCCGGCCCGGTGACCGGACGGCCGCGGCGGCCGTTGTCGAACAGCGCGTCGACGGACTCCTGCAGCATCCGCTTCTCGTTGTTGACGATGATCTCGGGCGCGCCGAGGTCGATCAGTCGCTTGAGGCGGTTGTTGCGGTTGATGACGCGGCGGTACAGGTCGTTCAGGTCGGAGGTGGCGAAGCGGCCACCGTCGAGCTGAACCATCGGGCGCAGCTCCGGCGGGATCACCGGAACGGCGTCGAGCACCATGCCCATCGGCGAGTTGCCGTTGGTCTGGAAGGCCGCGACGACCTTGAGCCGCTTGAGCGCGCGCAGCTTCTTCTGGCCCTTACCGGTGCGAATGGTTTCGCGCAGGTTCTCGGCCTCGGCGTCGATGTCGAAGTTCTCCATCAGCTTCTGGATGGACTCCGCACCCATGGCGCCGGTGAAGTACTCGCCGTAGCGGTCGATGAGCTCGCGGTAGAGCACCTCGTCCACGATCAGCTGCTTGGGGGCCAGCTTGGTGAAGGTGTTCCAGATCTCCTCCAGCCGGTCCAGCTCGCGCTGGGCCCGGTCGCGGAGCTGGCGCATCTCCCGCTCGCCGCCGTCCTTGACCTTGCGGCGGACGTCGGACTTGGCGCCCTCCTGCTCGAGCTCGGCCAGATCGGCTTCCAGCTTCTGGGCACGGGCCTCGAGGTCGGCGTCGCGCTGGTCGGCGACGGCCTTCTTCTCGACCTCCATCTCCGCCTCGAGGGTGGAGAGTTCGTTGTGCCGCAGCTCCTCGTCGACGGCCACGATGACGTAGGCGGCGAAGTAGATGATCTTTTCCAGATCCTTCGGCGCCAGGTCGAGCAGGTAGCCGAGGCGCGACGGCACGCCCTTGAAGTACCAGATGTGGGTGACCGGCGCGGCCAGCTCGATGTGGCCCATCCGCTCACGCCGCACCTTGGCGCGGGTCACCTCGACGCCGCAGCGCTCACAGATGATGCCCTTGAAGCGGACGCGCTTGTACTTACCGCAGTAGCACTCCCAGTCGCGAGTAGGACCGAAGATCTTCTCGCAGAACAGGCCGTCCTTCTCCGGCTTGAGCGTGCGGTAGTTGATGGTCTCCGGCTTCTTGACCTCACCGTAGGACCACTGGCGGATATCTTCTGCGGTGGCCAGGCCGATCCGGAGTTCATCGAAGAAGTTGACGTCTAGCACGTAACTTCCTTTCCCCTGTTCGGGTCGAATTCGAGCAAAAGTTCACTAGTGGGTCGAGCGCGGAGGCCGGATGTCGTTGGCGGACAACAACATCCGGCCGACCGCCTAGTTCGCCAAATCGTCGACGGTCGCGGCTTCGTTGCGGGAGAGGTTGATTCCCAGGTTGGCGGCCGCGCGTTCGAGGTCTTCGTCTTCGCCTTCGCGTAGTTCGATGGCGGCGCCGTCGGAGGAGAGTACTTCGACGTTGAGGCACAGGGATTGCAGCTCTTTGAGCAGGACCTTGAACGATTCGGGGATGCCGGGTTCGGGGATGTTCTCGCCCTTGACGATGGCTTCGTAGACCTTGACCCGTCCGACGACGTCGTCGGATTTGATGGTGAGCAGCTCTTGCAGGGTGTAGGCGGCGCCGTAGGCCTGCATGGCCCAGCACTCCATTTCCCCGAACCTTTGGCCACCGAACTGGGCCTTACCACCGAGCGGCTGCTGGGTGATCATCGAGTACGGGCCGGTGGAGCGGGCGTGGATCTTGTCGTCGACCAGGTGGTGCAGTTTCAGGATGTACATGTAGCCGACCGCCACCGGGTACGGGAACGGTTCACCCGAACGCCCGTCGAACAACTGGGCTTTGCCGTTGGCGTCGACCATGCGTTCCCCGTCCCGGTTGGGCAGGGTCGACCCGAGCAGGCCGGTGAGTTCTTCTTCGCGGGCGCCGTCGAACACCGGGGTCGCGATATTCGAATCGGCGGGGGCGGCCAGCATTTCCTCGGGCAGGGCCTTGGCCCAGTCCGGGCGGCCCGACCCGTCGGCGTCGACGTCCCATCCGGCCTTGCCGATCCACCCGAGGTGGGTTTCCAGGATCTGGCCGATGTTCATCCGCCGCGGCACACCGTGGGTGTTCAAGATGATGTCGACCGGGGTCCCGTCGGGCAGGAACGGCATGTCCTCGGTGGGCAGGATCTTGCCGATGACACCCTTGTTGCCGTGGCGGCCGGCGAGTTTGTCACCGTCCTGGATCTTGCGCTTCTGCGCCACATACACCCGCACCAGTTCGTTGACACCGGGGGGCAGGTCGTCATCGTCGTCGCGGGAGAACACCCGGATCCCGATGACCTTGCCGGACTCGCCGTGGGGCACCTTCAGCGAGGTGTCGCGGACCTCGCGGGCCTTCTCCCCGAAGATCGCCCGCAACAGGCGTTCTTCCGGGGTGAGTTCGGTTTCACCCTTCGGGGTGACCTTCCCGACCAGGATGTCCCCGTCGCGGACCTCGGCACCGATCCGCACGATCCCGCGCTCGTCGAGGTCGGCGAGGACCTCGTCGGAGACGTTGGGGATGTCGCGGGTGATTTCCTCGGCACCCAGTTTGGTGTCGCGGGCGTCGATCTCGTGTTCCTCGATATGAATCGAGGTCAACACATCCTCTTCCACCAGGCGCTGCGAGAGGATGATGGCGTCTTCGTAGTTGTGGCCCTCCCACGGCATGATCGCCACCAGCAGGTTCTTACCCAACGCCATTTCACCGTTCTCGGTGCACGGCCCATCGGCCAGCACCTGCCCGGCTTCCACGCGTTGGCCCTCGTCCACGATCGGACGCTGGTTCGAGCACGTGCCCTGGTTCGACCGGTTGAACTTGCGCATCCGATACGACTTGCGGGTGCCGTCATCGGCCATCACCGTGACGTAGTCGGCCGAAACCTCCTCCACCACACCAGACTTCTCGTTCACCACCACGTCACCGGCATCGACCGCGGCCCGCAACTCCATGCCGGTACCCACCAACGGGGCCTCCGACCGAATCAACGGCACCGCCTGACGCTGCATATTCGCACCCATCAGCGCACGGTTCGCGTCATCATGCTCGAGGAACGGAATCATCGCCGTCGCCACCGACACCATCTGACGCGGCGAGACGTCCATGTAATCCACCTCGGCGGCGGAGACGAACTCGACCTCTTCACCGGCGCGACGCACCAGGACGCGGTCCTCGATGAACCGGCCTTCGGCGTCGACGGGCGAGTTGGCCTGCGCCCGGATGTGGCGATCCTCTTCGTCGGCGGTCAGGTACACGACCTCGTCGGTCACCCGGCCATCGACGACCTTGCGGTACGGGGTCTCGATGAAGCCGAACGGGTTGACCCGCGCGTACACCGACAGCGAACCGATCAGGCCGATGTTCGGGCCTTCCGGGGTCTCGATCGGGCACATGCGGCCGTAGTGCGAGGGGTGCACGTCGCGGACCTCGAGGCCGGCGCGCTCACGGGACAGACCGCCCGGGCCCAGCGCCGAGAGGCGGCGCTTGTGGGTCAGGCCCGAGAGCGGGTTGTTCTGGTCCATGAACTGCGACAGCTGGGAGGTTCCGAAGAACTCCTTGATCGCGGCGACCACCGGGCGGATGTTGATCAGGGTCTGCGGCGTGATCGCCTCGACATCCTGAGTGGTCATCCGCTCGCGAACCACGCGCTCCATGCGGGACAGGCCCACCCGGATCTGGTTCTGGATGAGCTCGCCGACGGTGCGCAGGCGGCGGTTACCGAAGTGGTCGATATCGTCGATCTCGACCGGAACCTCGACGCCGCCCGGCGCGGTCATCACCCGGTCACCGGTGTGCAGGCGCACCAGGTACTCGATGGTGTTGACGATGTCTTCCTTCGTCAACACCGAGCCGGTGACCTGCTCGCCCATGTGGATGCCGAGCTTCTTGTTGATCTTGTAGCGGCCGACGCGCGCCAGGTCATAACGCTTCTCCTTGAAGAACAGGTTCTCCAACAGCGTCTGCGCCGACTCCTTGGTCGGCGGCTCACCCGGACGCAACTTCCGGTAGATATCCAGCAGCGCCTCGTCCTGACCGGCGGTGTTGTCCTTCTCCAAGGTCGACATCATGATCTCGGAGAAACCGAACCGCTCGACGATCTCCTCGGTCGTCCAACCCAGCGCCTTCAACAACACCGTCACCGGCTGCCGACGCTTACGGTCGATACGCACACCCACAGTGTCACGCTTGTCGACGTCGAACTCCAGCCACGCACCACGCGACGGAATCACCCGCACACTGTGCAGATCCTTCTCGGTGCCCTTGTCGACCGAGTGATCGAAATACACACCCGGCGAACGCACCAACTGCGACACCACAACACGCTCGGTGCCATTGATGATGAACGTGCCCTTATCGGTCATCATCGGGAAATCCCCCATGAACACCGTCTGGGACTTGATCTCACCAGTGTTGTTGTTGATGAACTCCGCGGTCACGAACAACGGCGCCGCGTAGGTCATGTCCTTGTCTTTGCACTCATCGATCGAGGCCTTCACCTCTTCGAAGCGCGGATCCGAGAAGGACAACGACATGGAACCGGAGAAGTCCTCGATCGGCGAAAGCTCCTCGAGCACCTCCTCGAGTCCACCGACTAGGCCGACGTCACCACGAGCGGCGACCTTCTCACGCCATTCCGGTGAACCGATCAGCCATGCAAAGGAATCAGTTTGAAGATCGAGAAGACCCGGCACCTCCAAGGGTTCACGGATCTTCGCGAAAGACACCCGCTTAGGGGCTCCGGGGATTCCGGCAACTGCCTTGGTCTGGGTGGAGACTGCCAAGATGCGTCCTTCCAGCACCTCACGCGCGTCGCGTGGTGGTCCGCGACCGTCGCTTGTCTGCTACGAATTCCGCTGGTTACAACCCGAACGAAACCCGAACAGGCAACAACGGAAGTAACACCGGAAGGTGGAACTTACGTGTGCAAATCGAGGTATGGACAGGAGGCAGCCAGCGCAACGTCCAAACTTACACCAACACACACGGGGATGTCAAAGTACCACCCGTGTGGACTTCCACGTGGCTGGCGCGCCGGGCCGAATTCGCTGGCTGCGCGGTGGGCCGCGGGCGCCTGAAGCCACTGTGACAGCTGCCGCTGTTGTGAATAGCGTGACGGGTCGGGCGAAACTCGTCAAGTGGCAGGGCGCACCGCCTCGGCGGTACCGGATCGGCCGCTATGCGGCCGAGATCGACTGTCTCACTGGATGATCACCGTGATAGACCGCCCATCGGTCACTGCGGCGGGGCCTGCAGGACCGGCCGGTCCGGGATCTCGCTGGCCAGCCAGTGGCCGTTGACCTTCTGCATTCGCACGATGATGGGCCCGGTGGCGCTCGGCTGCGCCTCGCCGCCCTTGGAGGCGCTCACCACCAGGTTCACCAGCAGTTCGGCCCGGTCGTCGGTGAGCATCGTCACGCCCGTCGGCCCGGGTTTGGCATCGGCCTTGACCTGGGCCTGCCCCAGCGCGGAGAACGTGGTGTCGGCGTACTTGTCGAATTCGGCGAGCATGGTTCCGGTGAGCACGCCGCGCAGTGCGGCCTTGTAACCGTCGACGTTCTTCGCGTCGGTGGAGTAGATGGTCTTCAGCGCGTTCTCGGCGGCGGCCTTGACCTCCTCCGTCGACTTGGTGTCGATGAACGCCTTATTGCTGTCGTCGACGCCGGGACGCAGCGCGGCGAGCACCGCGAACGCGCCGAGCAGCACGGCGGCGACCGATAACGCCGCGACGCCTAGCCAGGACCGCTTCGGACCCGCCGGGCGCGGCAACCTCAGCTTCGGGCGCCGGGCAGGCGCGGCGGCGGGCTCGGGATCGCGCCGCGGCCGCGCCGCGGAACCGGAAACCCTGGTCCGCGTCGCGCGCGCGGCGGCCGGGCGCGGCTTGGCGCGCTGCGCGGTCTCCGCGGGCTTGCGCTTGGATGTGACCCGATTGACCGGTCGACCAGATGCCATCACTGTTCTCCTACGATCCGGGCTTCGGCGTCGGCTGCGCGGGCGGGGCCGGAGTCTGCGGGGCCGCCGGGTTCGCGGGCGCCTGGGTATCCGAGCCGAGCTCCACCGGCTGCTCCAGCGAGGCCACCTGCTCGGCCTTCCAGACATCGCCGACCTTGGCCATATTCAGGCTCCAGGTGTAGCGGTAGTTATCCGGCGGCTGCGAGTGGTCCTTCTTGGTCTCGGTCACCCGCAGCACCACGATGGCCGAGGCGCGATCGAGTTCGCTGTCGAGTTCGGTGAGCGACGAGCCGACCACCTTCGAATTGACCTGCACGCCCGCGCTGGTCATCATCGCCTCGATCTGCTGCTGATTCTTGGTGGCCGAATCCAGCAGCGCACCGGTCATCGACGAACGCTGCAGCGCGGACGAGCCGGGCACATCGTCGAGGTTGGTGGTGGTCATATTGAGCGCGGCCTGCCGGGCGCCGTCCAGCGCGGCCTCGCGGGCCTGCGCGCGCGGGCCGTCGGTGAAATAGGCGGCCCGCACCCAGCCGACACCGAACCAGGCGGCCGCGGCCAGCGCGACCACCAGCGCGGTGGAGGAGACCACGAATGCGATCGTGCGCGCCTTACCGGTGCCGACCTGTTCGTTCGTTGACTTGGCGAGCCCCGCGGGCCGCTCGTCGGCCGAGGTTTGTCTCGGCTGCGAATCGGATTCCTTGGTTATGTCGATGCTCACGCAAGACACCTAACGTCGTCGGTCTCGGTCACCGCTTCGGCGTGACCCCCATCAAAGTGGCCAGCTGGACGGCGACCGGGTTCAGATTCAGCTTGTCCGGATCGGTCTTCGGGACGGTATCCCACGGCTGCGCGATGCTGGGGTCGGCCAGCTCGGCGCGTTCGCCGCCGCGCACCGCCGTCGGATTACCGAACGGCACGGTGCACTTCGCGTCCTTGTTGAACGGGAACTCGTCGCGGGTGTCGTCGAAATTCGGATCCTTGGCCTTCATCTCGGCCAGAATCCGCTGAGTGCCCTCGTAGCCGACCGTACACGCGGGCGGATTATTGGTTTCCAGCACCAGGCCGAAGTGGCTGGTGCCGTCGCCCGGTGCGGTCGAGGAACCGCCCACCGAGAGGTGCGGCAGCATCTGCAGCAGCGGCTTGATCGCGTAGAACTTCGGCGAGATCGTCAGCAGCAATTCGCGCAGGTTGCCGAAATCCTGGGTCAGCGCGGGGCCGCTCTCCTTGATCAAAGCCTGCAGCGCCGCGCCCGCATCCGTGCCGGTGCCGATCAAACGACGGATATCCGGGTCGTTGGAACGCAATTGGGCGGTGAGCTGATCGAGGCCGTCGCTGAACCTGCGGATCGCATCCGACTGGTCCACCTGGGTGCCGAGCGCGACCTTGCCGTCCTCGATCAACCGAATCGTCTGCGGCAGTGTGTCATTGAAGGTGGCGGTGAACTTGTTGAGCGAGTCGACGAAGACCTTCAGATCGTCGCCCTTACCGTTGAACGCCTTGCCGAGCTCGGTCACCGTGGTGTTCAGCGCGGTGAGATCGACCGTGCGCGTGAAGGTGTCGACGCTCTGCACCAGCGTCTCGACCGAAACCGGCGTGCTGGCACCGTGAATCACCGAACCGTCTTTCAGGTACGGCCCCTTGTCCGCGTCCGGCTGCAGATCCAGATACTGCTCACCGATCGCGGAGCGGTTCGCCACAACGGCTTTCGCGTTGTCCGGGATCTTCGGCGCGTCCGAATTGAGTTCGAGATCCATGACGACACCGTCGGAGCTCAACTCGAGATCGCCGACCCGGCCCACCGGAACGCCCCGATAGGTCACCTCGGCGCCCTTATAGATGCCGCCGGTCTGCTTGGCCTGCACCTTCACCTGGTATTGGCCGAAGCCCAGCATCTGGTTCAGCCGAATGTATTTCGCGCCGACGAAAACCACACCGACAACGGCGATCACCGCGAACGCGATCAGCTGCCACCGAACCAGCCTTGTCATCGCGGACCACCCACTCCCAGCTGTTCGAGGATCTTGCCGACCGGATCCTGCGGGCCCGGCACGCCGACCGCGGGTACCGGCGCGAGCGCCATATTCGGTGGCAGCGGCAGCAGCGACACCGTCGGCCAGCCCGGACGCGGACCGTTGCCGTTGTAGTAGGGGTTGGTCGGATTCACCGGCACCGGCGGGCCGGGCGGCGGGATGTAGACCGGATCGGGTTTGCCGACACCGAGATTGCTCAGCGTCTGACCGATCTGCAGGTCCACCGACAGCCAGGTGTTCAGCTGGCCGCCGTAGAGGCCGTCCAACGAGGAGTCGGGGAACGGATAGGTGGGGATGAGCGGGAACGCGGTCACCAAATCCGGTGCGGCCCTACCCAATTCCTGCAGCGTCGGCCGCAGCGAGGTGAGGTCGCGGATCAGGTCGTCCTTCGACTTGTTCAGGATGTCGAAGCCCGCCTGACCGACCCGGTCCAGCTGCTGCAGCAGCGAGATCAGTTGCGGCCGTTGCTCATTCAGGATCTTGATGCCCTGCGGCAGCTCGTCGAGCACCTTGCCGATCTGATCGTTCTGCGCCGCGACCCGGCCGCCGAGCGTGTTCAGATTGTCCAGGGCCCTGTTGATCTCGTCGACCTGCTGATTGAGACCGATCACCAATTTGTCGGCCTGCTCCAGCAGCGAGCGCACATGCGGCTCACGGCCGCCGAGGGTTTTGTTGAGCTCGGTGACGATCGGCGTCAGATTCGCCACGCCACCGCCGTTGAGCAGCAGCGACAGTGCGCCGAGTACCTGCTCCACCTCGGTGGCGTGCCGGGTGCGCGTCACCGGGATGGTGGCACCGCTGGACAGCTTCTGGCTGTCCGGCTCCTCGGTGGTCGGCTTGGACAGCTCGATGAACTTCTCGCCGAGCAGATTCGACTGTCGCACCTCGGCGCGCGCGTTGGCGGGCAGGTCGACCGAATTGCTAACCAGCACATGCACATCGGCGGTCCAGCCGTCCTTGGCCAGCCCAATGTTCTCCACCCGCCCGACCGGAACGCCGTCCACCTTCACCGCCGACTGCGGCACCAGATCGAGCACGTCGTCGAATTCGATGTTCAGGTTCATCGGATGCGCGCCGACATCGGCGCCGCCGGGCAGCGGGACGCTGTATATACCGTCGGACGCGCACGAGGTCAGCAGCGTCGCCGATAGGCCGATCGCCAGTACGCCACCGAAAACACCTGCGCCGGAACGGATTCGACTACCTCTGCTCACCGGTCACCTCCCCGCTGGGACGGCGGCTGCTGATTCGACGGCGTGCCGGGAACGGTGCCGGGCACCGGGGCCCGCTGCTCGTTCTCGCCGCTGAGGATGCCGAACGGCAGGATCAGCGACGGCGTCTTCACGCCCGCGGTGATCTGATCGCTGAGCTCCTTGCAGTGATCGAGGATCGGCCGCATCTGCCTGCCGAGCGCCTCGAATTTGGGATCGCCCGGCCGCAGCTTGCTGACATCGATCAGCTTGCACATCACGCCGAACGGATCCTGCAGATCGGTGAAGTTGGAACGCATATCGAGGGTGCCCGATTCGGCGTTGTGGATATTGACCAGATTGCTCAGCGCCAGCGGCAGCACCGGCAGCGCCTTGGCCAGATCGTCGCGCTGATCGGCGAGCGTCTTGGTGAGCGTGATCAGCGCTTCGGCATTGCCCTTGATCTGGTCACGGTTGTTGTCGACGAACCGCGCGACATCACCGAGCGCGACCGACAGCAGGTTAAGCGCCTGCCCGAGGGTCTGGCGCTCATTGGCGAGGAAGCCGGACAGATCGGCCAGCTGTGCGTTGAAAGTCCGCACCTGATCGTCGTTCTGGGCCAGCATGGTGACGAACGTCTGCAGGTTCTTGATGGTGTCGAAGATGTCCCCGCGCGCGTCGGAGAAATAGCGCGCGGCCCGCGAGAGCTGAGTCAGGCTGTTGGCCAACGCTTCTCCGTTGCCCGCCAGGTTCGCCGCCGAGGTGCGCACCAGCGTATTCACCGCGCCGTCCTTGTTGGCGCCGTTGGGGCCCAACGCATCCGACAGTTCGGTGATGCTCTTGTACAGCTGGTCCACCTCGACCGGGGTCACCGTGTGATCGCGCGGAATCGTCGCGGTGCGAGCCATTTTCGGCCCGCCCTGATAGACCGGCGTCAGCTGGATGTAGCGGTCGGACACGATCGATGGGGTGATCTGCGCGGCCCTGGCATCGGCCGGGATATCGTACGAACGGTCAACGCTCATCACGATTTTGACCTGATCGCCGATCGGCTGCACCGAATCGACATGTCCCACCGGCACACCGAGGATGCGCACGTCCGAACCCTCGTAGATGCCGACCGAGCGATCGAAGTACGCGGTGATGGTCGTGGTGGTGAGCCGATCGAACAGCCACCACAGCGCACCGACGGCAACCACCGCGGCCACGGTCACCAGCGCGATGACGGCCTTTGTGCCCCGGCCGGATTCGCGCAACGCGGTGAGCGGTTCCCTACGCCAGTTCGCCAACTCAGTTACCTCCCAGGTTGCGTACCGGCGGGCGGTTGCCCGGTACCTCCGGCAGGGCGGGCGGAATCAGGTTGACGATCACCGCGTCGAACCAGCGGCCGGTGCCGAGCACGTTCGCGTAGATGCCGTAGAACGGCGCGGCCAGCTCCAGCGTTTTGGACAGGTCCTGCTGGTGGGCGTTGAGCAGATCGATCGCCGACTTCAGATTCGTCAGCGCCGGACCGATCTGCTGCTCGTTATCCTTCACCAGCGCGGTCAGCTCGGCGGCGACGGTGCGCGCGCCGGAAAGCAGCTGGGCGATGGACTGCTGGCGAATGTTGAGCTCGGTGAGCAGTTGCCCGCCGTCGCCGAGCAGCTTCTCGAACTGGGCGTTGCGGTCGGCGAGCACCTGGGTGACACCGCGGGTGGCGGCGAACAGCTTCTTCAGCTCCTCGTCCCGCTTGGCCAGCGTCTCCGACAGCCGGGCCACACCGTCGATGGAGCTGCGGATCTCCGGCGGCGTCGTGGCGAACGCGTCGGAGAGCACCTGCATGCTGTTGGCCAGCTGGCCGGTATCGATCTGGTCGATCTGCTTGGCCGCATCGCTGAACGCGTCCACCACGTCGTACGGGGAAACGGTGCGCGACAACGGAATCGGCTTACCCGGATCGGCGGGACGCGACCCCTTGGGATCCAGCGCCAGATACTTCTGCCCGAGCAGGGTCTTGATCTGGATGGACGCGGTGGTCTCGTCCCCGATCCAGGCGTCCTGGGTGCGGAAGTCGACCCGAACCTTGTTGCCGTCCAGCCGCACATCCGACACCGAGCCGACCTTCACGCCGGCGATGCGCACCTCGTTGCCCTTCTTGAGGCCCGCGGCCTCGGAGAACTCCGCGGTGTATTTGGTGCCGGCGCCAATGATCGGCAGCCGGTCGAGGAAGAACGCCGATACCGTCACCAGCAGGACCATCGCCAGGCCGAGCACACCCATGAATGCGGGGCTGCGCTTGCCGAGCAGGATCCGGTCGTCCATTTAGTGGCCTCCCTTGCCACTGCAACGCGGCGCGGCGTTCGTGTAGAGCGGCTGATTGATCGTCGGCAGGTCGGCGGGCAGGTTCAGCTGCGGCGCGGAGACCGCGCCGGGACCGACGACGATATCGATACCGCACAGGTAGAACTGGAACCACGAACCGTAACTGCCGACGCGGCCGAGCTTTTCCATCTTGATCGGCAGGTTCTTCAGCGCCTCGTTCACCTCGTCGCTGCGTTCGTTCAGCGTGCCGGTGAGTTGGCTGAGCCCGGCGATCGAACCCTGCAGCGTCGGGCGCACCGGAACGAGCAGGTCGGCGGTGGCCGAGGCCAGATTGCCCAGTGAGGTGACGGCGTGGCCGACGGTGTCGCGCTCCGCGGCCAGCCCGCTGACCAGTGCCTCGGTATTGGTGATGAGCTGGTCGAACTGATCGTCGCGCTTGTTCACCGTCTGCAGCACCTGGGTCAGGTTCGTCACCAGCTGGCCGATCACCGCATCCTTGTCGGCGATCTTGTTGGTCAGGCTCGCGGTGGTGCCGACCAGATCCTGGATGGTGCCCTGCTCACCCTGGAAGACCTGAATGATCTCGTAGGACAGCTTGTTCACATCGTCGGCGGTGAGCGTGCGGAACAGCGGCCGGAATCCGTTGAACAGCGTCGTCAGGTTCAGCGCCGGACGGGTCTGCTCCAGCGGAATCGTGCCGCCGCCGTTGATCTTTCGGCCCTGTGCGCCCGGCCCCTGCTCCAGCGCGATATAGCGCTGGCCCACCAGGTTGCGGTACTTGATGGTGGCGATGGTCGAGGCGGGCAGCCAATTGCGGTCGGTGAGTTCGAAATTCACCTCGGCCAGCCGCTTGTCCACGATCTTGACCCCGGTCACCTTGCCGACCCGCACACCGGCGATGCGCACTTCGTCGCCGTTGTTGAGCGAGGTGACGTCGGTGAACCGGGCCTTGAACGAGGTGCCGCCACCGCTGTAATTGGCGATGGACAGCCCGAGGAAGACGGTGACGAACACCGTGACGACCACGAAGATGATCAGTTTGGTCAGCGGCCCGCCGAGGCCGCGCAACTTCTCCCTCATCGCACGCTCACCTCGCTACCGCGCAGCGCCGGAGCGCCGATCCGGGTGATCCAACTCGGCACCTGTTCCGGCGAAACGCCTTGCGCCGCACCGTAGATCGCGCCGAGCGCGCGCTGCTCGGCGGGTGAGCCGACGGTGGTCGGCGCCTTGGCGGCCGGGTACGCGCTGAACTGCGGCGGCGACAACTCACCGGTCGTCTGATCGCCCGGGTTGCGGCTGGGCACCGCGTAGGAACCGTCGCTGAACGGGCCGTGCGGATACTGACCCGGATCGACGCCGGACGGCGGCTCGGGCACACACCACGGTCCCTCGGTGCTCAACCAGCGCGGCTCATCCTGATTCGGCAGGTAGCGGCCGCGAGTGTTGGTGAGCGCCACCGAAACTCGCGAACCGGGATGGTCCGAGCCCTGGCCCATGATCTGGTCGATGCGCGGCTTCACCTTCGCGAAATTGGCCAGCGCACAGGCATAGCTCGGCGAGTAGTAGGCCAACTGCTCCAGCGCGGGCCGCGAATCGGCGGATACGTCGATGATGTTGTCGCGGTTGGCGATCAGGAAATCGGCGGTGGTCGCCGACGCCGGGGTCAGCACCGCGTACAGCGAATCGATATCGAAACGCCGCTGCACGATGGTGGCATTGGTGGTCCGGAAATTGTCCAGCGTCTCGACCAGCTGCGGCAGCGCGTCCGAGTAGGTCGCGGCGACATCGGCGAAGCTCCTGATGTCCTGCTGCAGATCGGGCATCACGCCGTTGAGTCCGCGGAAGATATTGTCCAGCTTGTCGACGCTGTCACCGAGCGCCAACCCCTGACCGGACAGCGCCTGCGCCAGCGAGCCGAGGGTGTTCGCCAGATCCTGCGGCGGAATCGCCTGCAGCAGCGGCAGCAGATCGTCGAACAGCTTGCTCAACTCGATCGAATTGCCGCTCTTGTCCTGATGCAGCGTGACGCCGTCGGTCAGCTTGCCGCTCGGCTGCTCCGGGACGATCAGATCCACATACCGCTCGCCGAACAGCGTCTTCGGCAGCAGCCGCGCCGTCGCGTTCGATGGAATCTGTTGCGCCTTCGCGGGATCGATGGCCAGGTGCAGCGTCACCTTGCCGCCCTCGGACTCGCTGGAGCGCACCTCGCCGACCGAGACGCCGCGCACCTTCACCTCGGCATTGCGGGTGAGCGCGTTGCCGACGGTGTCGGTGATCAGGTTGACCTTCACGGTGTCGGTGAAGGTCTTGTTGTATATCGCGATCGTCGTCCAGAGGAACAGCGCGACGATCACGAAGAACGCGATACCGAGCAGCCGGACTCGCAGCTTCTCCGTCGCGCGCCAGGCCTGCACCGAGCTCATGACGCCCTCCCGAGCAACCGCCGCCTCATCCCGCGACCCGCACTGTCGTCGTCGTACCCCAAATCGCCAGGCTGAGGAAGAAATCGAGCACGTTGAGCAGCACGATCGCGGCGCGCACCGCGCGGCCGACCGCGACGCCGACGCCCGCCGGGCCGCCGGTGGCGTGGAAGCCGTAGTAGCAGTGCACCAGGATGATCACGAATGCGAAGATCAGCACCTTCAGGAATGAATAGAGCACGTCTTCGGGTGGCAGGAACAGACTGAAATAGTGGTCGTAGGAACCGCTGGACTGCCCGTTGAACCAGACGCTGATCTGACGCGATGCGATGTAGGTGCCGAGCAGGCCGACGACGTACAGCGGGATCACCGCGACGAATCCGGCGATCACCCGGCTGGTCACCAGGAACGGCACACCGGGCACCGCCATGACCTCCAGCGCGTCGATCTCCTCGGAGATCCGCATGGCGCCGAGCTGCGCGGTGAAACCACAGCCCACCGTCGCCGACAGCGCGATCGCCGCGACCAGCGGCGCGATCTCGCGGGTGTTGATGTAGGCGGTGAGGAAGCCGGTGAGCACCGAACTACCAAGGGCATCAAGGGCTTTGAAACCCTGCAAACCGACGACGACCCCCACCGAGCCGGACATGAAGATGATCACGCCGATGGTGCCGCCGATGACGGCGAGCGCGCCGGAGCCGAAGGTCACCTCGGCCAGCAGCCGCATGACCTCCTTCCGGTAGTGCACCGCGGTGCGCGGAATCCAAGCGATCGCCCTGGCGTAGAACGACATCTGCTCGCCCGCGCGATCCACCACATTCAATGGGGCACGCACGATTTGCACGACCCGACGGGTCGACTTGGCCAGGGCCGGGTTGCGATACGACGTTGCCACGGTTATGCGCCCTTGGCGGGGACGACCTGCAGGTACACCAGGGTCAGCACCAGGTTCACGAAGAACAACACCAGGAACGTGATCACTACCGATTGGTTCACCGCTTCACCGACTCCTTTCGGGCCACCCTTGGGGTTGAGGCCCTTGTACGCGGCGATCACGCCTGCGATGACACCGAATATCGCGGCCTTGATCTCGCCGATCCACAGATCGGGCAGCTGGGCCAGCGCCGAGAACGACGCCAGGTACGCGCCGGGCGTACCGCCCTGCAGGAGCACGTTGAAGAAGTAGCCGCCCGCGATACCGACGACCGAGACCAGGCCGTTGAGCAGCAGCGCGACCAGGGTCATGCCGAGCACCCTCGGCACCACCAGCCGGTGGATCGGATCGACGCCGAGCACCTCCATGGCGTCGATCTCCTCACGGATGGTCCGGGAGCCGAGGTCGGCGGCCACCGCCGAGCCCGCGGCGCCCGCGATGATCAGCGAGGTCACCACGGGGGCCGCCTGCTGCACGGTGGCGAGCACACTTGTTGCGCCGGTGAAGGATTCGGCGCCGAGCTGTTTGATCAGCGAGCCGGTCTGCAGTGCGACGACCGCACCGAACGGGATGGCAACCAGCGCACTGGGCAGGATCGAGACACTCGCGATGAACCACGACTGCTCGATGAACTCGCGCATCTGGAAGGGCCGGCGGAAGGTCTTGCGCACCACATCGATGAAGAGCGCAAAAATATTGCCGGCCTGGGCAAATCCCGACTCCAGTGGAGTCCGCAATCGCGCCAGGGTCGAATTCACGATCGCAGATGTTACCCGTTAGTTGGGTTGTGACGCACGGTGGTGTCGAACGACCCGCCCTGGTATCCCGCCAGGTCACCGTTGTTGTACGCGATCACTTGCGTATCGTCGTTCTCCGCAAGTGACTCACGGATCGCCACCTGCGCCGCGTGCGGCAGGGTATGCATGATCTCTCTGACCCGCTCCTTGCGGCGTAGCACCGCCTGGCGCACCGGCATGCCTGGGGTGGCCCGCATCTGCGGAATGATGCCCTCGACCTCCTCTGCACCGCCGTGGTGGTGGCCGGCGTCGACCAGCGCCTGCTCGCGCGCCATCTGCGCCTCGTCCTTTTCCTCGCTCATGCCGATCGGGCCGATCATGCGGCCGTTGAGGAACTGTTTGACCACGGGCTCATCGGAGGTGAGCAGCACCTCGCGCGGGCCGAACATCACCAGCTGGCGGCGGAACAGCATGCCGATGTTGTCCGGCACGGTGCGGGCCAGGTTGATGTTGTGCGTGACGATCAGGATGGTGGCGTCGATCTGCGCGTTGATATCGATCAGCAGCTGGCTCAGATATGAGGTGCGCACCGGGTCCAGACCGGAGTCGGGCTCGTCGACCAGGATGATCTCCGGATCGAGTACCAGGGCGCGAGCCAGGCCCGCCCGCTTGCGCATACCGCCGGAGATCTCGCCGGGCAGTTTGCCCTCGGCCCCCAGCAGACCGGTGAGCTCCAGCTTCTCCATGACGATCTTCTTGATCTCCGACTCCGTCTTCTTCGTGTGCTCGCGCAACGGGAAGGCGACGTTGTCGAAGAGGTTCATGGAGCCGAACAGCGCGCCGTCCTGGAACAGCACGCCGAACTTCTTGCGGATTTCATACAGCTGCTTGTTGGTGCAGGTGGTGATGTCGACGTTGTCGATGTAGATCGAACCGCGTTCCGGGCGCAGCAGGCCGATGAGCGATTTGAGGAAGACGGATTTACCCGTACCGGACGGGCCGAGCAGTGCGCTCACCTCACCCGCGGGCAGGGTCAGTGAAACGTCCTGCCAAATACGCTGGGAACCGAAGGATTTCGTTACACCCTCGGTCCGGACTTCGACGCCCACGCCAACCTCCACAATTCTCAGCGAACTGCCCACCGGCGAACCGCGCGCTGGGACATCGCGGTGTGTCACGTCACAGTGGGTGCGGTCACTGTAACCCATGAGATTGACGGGGCACAGCCCAACCTGACCGAAGAGTAACTAGGAATTGTGTCCAGCAAAACAAATCTCGGTCCGGTGTCGGCGGAAAAAGCAAACGGGCGGTCCCCCGAGTGGGGGACCGCCCGTTCAGCGATTCGCGGCGCCGCGGCGCAGAACAGATCGCGAATTACTTGACGGACACCTTGGCGCCGGCCTCTTCCAGCTTCGCCTTGGCGGCCTCGGCGGCCTCCTTGGCGACCTTCTCCAGGATCGGCTTCGGGGCGCCCTCGACCAGGTCCTTGGCTTCCTTCAGGCCCAGGCCGGAGACGATCTCGCGGACCACCTTGATGACCTGGATCTTCTTGTCGCCCGCGCCCTCGAGGATCACGTCGAACTCGTCCTGCTCCTCGGCGGCCTCGGCCGGGGCAGCGGCACCGCCGACGGCGGCGACGGCGACCGGAGCGGCCGCGGTGACCTCGAACTTGTCCTCGAACGCCTTCACGAACGCGGACAGCTCCAGCAGGGTCATCTCCGAGAAGACGTCGAGCAGCTCTTCGGTGGACAGCTTGGCCATTTGTATTTCCTTTCGGTAGTTGAATGTCTATGTGGGCGAACCCGCACAGGGTGATTACTCGGCGGCGGCTCCGCCTTCGGCCTGCTTCTTCTCCTGCAGCGCGGCGGCCAGGCGGGCCACCTGCGAGGCGGGAGCGTTGAACAGACCGGCGGCCTTCGACAGGTTGCCCTTCATGGCGCCGGCCAGCTTCGCCAGCAGCACCTCGCGGGTCTCCAGGTCGGCGATGCGCTCGACCTCGGACACGGACAGCGCGGCGCCGTCCATGTATCCGCCCTTGATGATGAGCGCCTTGTTGTCCTTGGCGAAGTTCTTCAGCGCCTTGGCCGCGTTGACCGGCTCACCGGTGATGAAGGTGATGGCGGTCGGTCCGACGAACAAGTCGTCCAGGCCCTCGACGCCAGCCTCGGCGGCGGCGCGCTTGACCAGGGTGTTCTTGGCGACGGAGTACGTGGCCTCCGCGCCGAGCGCGCGACGCAGCTCGGTGAGCTTGCTCACCGGCAGACCACGGTATTCCGTGACAACGGTTGCCGTTGAGCTCTTGAACTGCTCGACGATCTCCGCGACCGCGGTGACCTTCTCAGCTTTTGCCATACTTCGCCTCCTCTCTGAATGGTCGGTTCGTCTGCGAACTACCGATTCAGGGGCCGGCGACAAAACGAACGCCCCGGACGCAAGGCGTTCCGGGGCGCGACAGAAACAATCCGGGCCATGCCCGGATCGGTTCCCAGCCTCGGTTCTCCCTGCGTGGGCCGCCGGCAATGTCGCCGGACCTTCGACCGAACCCATGCGGGATCGGCGACCAACGGTCTTCGGTAGAACGGATTGGGTAGATATCGAACTCGTCGATAACTGACAGCCAGGGTACCTGGACCACCCGCGATCTGCCAAAACGAGGATGAATCACGGCTTTTGCGCCATCCAATCGTTGTGCGCCAGCTCACATTTCACCGGCGAACGTGAGCGAAGTCTCGGCCGACAAGTGTTACTTGCGGTGACATTTACTGGTTCACTGCCAATTATGGCACTCTCCATAGTCGATCCACCGGTGCTGCTGGAACGACGTTTCCAGCGCTATCTCGCGCTCGCGGTGATCTGCCTGGCCGAACTCCTCGTTCTGCTGGACAACACCATCGTCAACGTTGCGCTGCCGTCCATCGGCGTGCAGCTCGCCACCGGCGTCAGCGGCCTGCAATGGGTCGTCGACGCCTACACCCTCACCTTCGCCGGACTGCTGCTGGCCTGCGGAAACCTCGGCGACCGCTACGGCCGCCGCCGGGTGATGACGATCGGCCTCGTCGGCGTCGGCGTCATGTCGGTCGCGGGCGCGCTGTCCGAAACGATGGGCGGCGTCATCACCGCCCGCGCCGCCATGGGCGTCTTCGCCGCCGCGGTCTTCCCCGCGACGCTGGCCCTGATCATCAACATCTTCACCGAGAAACGCGAGCGGGCGCTCGCGATCGCCGCCTGGACCGCGATGGCCGGAATCGCCATCGCCATCGGACCGATCTCCGGCGGCTGGCTGCTGGAGCATTTCTCCTGGCATTCGGTGTTCTGGATCAATGTCCCGGTGGCCGCGGTCGCGGTGCTCGCCACCATGCTGTGGGTGCCGGAATCCCGTGCGGCACAGGTGGGTCGGCTCGATCTGCTCGGTATCGCACTGTCCATTTCGGGCATCACGCTGATCGTGTGGGCCATCATCGAGGGTCCGCGCTACGGCTGGCTCTCGGTGACGACGCTCGCCGCGGGCGCGCTCGGATTCGCATTGCTCGCCGTCTTCGTCATCTGGGAATTGCGTACCAGCGCACCAATTCTCGATATGCGACTGTTCGGAATTCGCCGATTCTCGTTGCCCGCCTTGGCAATCGCGGTCGGCTACTTCTCGATGTTCGGATTCCTGTTCCTCATCACCCAGTATTTCCAAGGGGTGCGCGAATACACGCCGCTCGAATTCGGCATCGCCTCATTACCTTTCGCCTTCTCGGTGGGTGTCGGCGCACCCATAGCGACGCTGCTCGCCCAGCGGTTCGGCACCACGCCCGTCATCGTCGTCGGCCTGCTGACCATGGGCGTCGGCTTCTACCTCGGCGGCCAGGTGACGGTGGACAGCCCCTATCTCACCGATGTGCTGCCGTCGATGGTCGCGATGGCACTCGGCGTAGCGATCGTGCAGGGCCCGGCCACCGAATCCATCATGGGCTCACTGCCTTTGGACGAGGCCGGGGCGGGCTCCGCGGTCAACGACACCACCCGCGAGATCGGCGGCACCCTCGGTGTCGCGGTACTCGGCTCCATCGTGGCCTCGTACTACACCACCCGGATGGCCCCCAAGATCGACGTCATCCCCGCCGCCATCATGAACGACCGGGAAAAAGGCCTCGTCAAGGCGAGCCCGCTGAGCGTCCTCGAAATGCGCTCCCGCCCACTCCCCCCGTTCCTGGACGCCCAACGCGAAACCCTCATCACCGCAATGAAATCCGCCGCCCTACAGGGCTCCCACGCCGCATCCCTCGTCGCCACCGGCGCGGTAATAGTCTGCGCCGTACTCGTCGCCATCTTCCTCCCCTGGGGCGTCCAAGAGGGCGAATCCATCCTCCTCGGCTGGCGCAAATCCCCCAAGCCCCAACCAGATTCAACCCTGTAGCTCAGTCAGCCGAGCCGAACCCCACCGGTTCGACTCGGCTGATGCTCTTCACCCTATCGATCCCTCGATCGAATGAGGCGATACTCGAGCCCGGATCCGCCTCGGCAAGTGCCACCAGGTAGGCATCGGCGAAGGAGAGCCGATGGTGTTCGTAGACATCGATCGTGCGAATCAACAAAGCAGGGTCGTCGCTGATGATGTTGCGCGAACCAATGATGACTCTGGCCAACGCGGCAACCTGCGGACGTTCCACCCGATAAACGCTCTGCAGGACGTAAACCGTTTCAGCCAGTATCAGATCCGGCAAGTACAGTTCCTCGGCTTCCGCGAGGAAGGCGGTCGCTCGCTTGCCCATTTCCGGCGGATCCTGGGTGAGGTGACGAACCAGAACGTTCGTGTCCAGGAAAACCGTCACTCCCGACCCTCCCACTGCGCGGTCCAAGCGTCATCTCTGATCTCATCCCAGGACTTCCCCCGCACATCGGGTGGGACGGGCACGCTTCCGGCCAACTCCAGCAGGTCCGGGGTGCGTGCAAGCACGACGACCTGGCCTTCGACCCGGAAGTGCACGTTGTCGCCAACTTGCAGATGCAGCGCATCGCGCACCGCCTTCGGTATGGTCAGCTGACCTTTCGATGTCAACCGGGCAAGCGCATCCATGGCTTCTCCTTACATTGGGGCCAATGTAAGGATAGCTAGCTACTTGGAGCTAGGTCCTAGGTCGAGTTTTCTGTCCGTCGCGTATTGGGCTAGTCGGGTCAGCGCTTCGAGGGCGCCCTTTTGGAATTCCGGGGCGGTGACCGTGCCGTCGGGGGCGACGTCGTCGCGGAGGACGGTCAGTTTGGTGGGGCTGTTGGGGAGTAGGTCGGCGCCGACGTAGCCGAGGACGGAGTGCAGGGTGGCGTCGGTGCCTTCGCCGCGGCCGGGGGCGGCGACGTTGATCCAGGTGACCGGTTTTTCGTAGAGGTGGGCGGTGCCGACGGTCCAGTCGAGGAGGTTTTTGAAGCTGCCGGGGAGGGTGCCCGCGTATTCGGGGGTGCAGAGCAGGACGGCGTCGGCGTCGGAAAGTTGTTCGCGCAGTGCGACAACCGCGGGGTGGGCGGTGCCGTCGTCATCGGGGCTGAAGGCTGGGAGTTCGGAAAGACCTTCGTACCAACGGGTTTCGATATCGGCGGGTGCCGTGGCGGCGACGGTGCGCAGAGCGGCGGTATTGGTGGACGCGGTCCGGGTGCTTCCGGAAATCAGCAGTACAACGGTCACATCGTCAAGCAACGATCGCGGCGAGCGGATTAGTCCGGAAAACAGACAAGGGCGGGAACGCGATGCGTTCCCGCCCTTGTGGTCTGCTACCTACGCGTCCTCGTCGAGGAGGTTGCGGGTGCGGTTCGGGTCCACCGGGATGCCCGGTCCGGTGTTCGTCGAAACCGTCACCTTCTTGACGTAGCGGCCCTTCGCCGTCGACGGCTTGACCCGCAGGATCTCGTCCAGCGCGGCGCCGTAGTTCTCGACCAGCTTGGCCTCGTCGAAGGACGCCTTGCCGATGACGAAGTGCAGGTTGGCCTGCTTGTCGACGCGGAAGTTGATCTTGCCGCCCTTGATGTCGTTGACGGCCTTGGTCACGTCGGTGGTGACGGTGCCCGTCTTCGGGTTCGGCATCAGGCCGCGCGGGCCGAGGACACGCGCGATCCGGCCGACCTTGGCCATCTGATCGGGGGTGGCGATCGCCGCGTCGAAGTCCAGCCAGCCGCCCTGGATCCGCTCGATGAGATCCTCGGCGCCGACCGCGTCCGCACCGGCGGCCTCGGCCTCGGCGGCCTTCTCACCGGCCGCGAACACGATGACGCGGGCGGTCTTACCGGTGCCGTGCGGCAGGTTGACCGTGCCGCGAACCATCTGGTCCGCCTTGCGCGGGTCGACACCCAGACGGACGGCGACCTCGACGGTCGCATCGGTCTTGGTGGTGGCGGTCTCCTTCGCGAGCCGCGTGGCGGCCAGCGGGGAGTAGAGCTTCGTGCGATCGACCTTGGCGGCCTGTTCCAGGTACGCCTTGCTTCGCTTTGCCATGATTCTCTGTCCTTAAAGTGCTTGGTTCAGAAGTGGTTACCGGGTCTGGCCGACCCTCCCACCGAGTTGGGCTTACGCCTCGACAGTGATACCCATCGAACGCGCGGTACCCGCGATGATCTTCGCCGCCTGCTCCACGTCGTTGGCGTTGAGATCTTCCATCTTGGTCTTGGCGATCTCGCGCACCTGGTCCATGGTGACCTTGGCGACCTTGTTGCGGTGCGGCTCGGCCGAACCCTTCTGCACACCGGCGGCCTTGAGCAGCAGCTTGGCGGCGGGCGGGGTCTTCAGCTTGAAGTCGAAGGACCGGTCCTCGTACACCGAGATCTCGACCGGGACGACGGTGCCACGCTGCGACTCGGTCGCCGCGTTGTACGCCTTGCAGAACTCCATGATGTTGACGCCGTGCTGACCGAGCGCCGGGCCGACCGGCGGAGCCGGATTCGCCTGGCCGGCCTGGATCTGAAGCTTGATGATCCCGGCGAGCTTCTTCTTCTTGGGGGGCATCTTTCTTTCCTAGGTGTTTGTAGTCCTTGCTCTTTGCAAGCCTCGTGCATCAACCCGTGGACCGGGCCGAATCATCCCGTCGTGTGTCGAACAGCCGACGGAAGCAACTAAATCTTCGCGACCTGGTTGAACGCCAGCTCGACCGGGGTCTCGCGACCGAAGATCGACACCAGCACCTTCACCTTCTGCTGCTCGGCGTTGACCTCGGAGATGGTGGCGGGCAGCGTCGCGAACGGGCCGTCCATCACCGTCACCGACTCGCCGACCTCGAAGTCGACCTCGATGACCGGCTTCGGCGCGATATCGGTGCTGGCCTCGGCGGCGGTGACAGCCGCGGCGACCGGCTTCTTCTGCTGCTGCGCGGCCGGGACCAGGAACTTCACCACATCGTCGATGGACAGCGGCGACGGGCGCGAGGTGGCGCCGACGAAACCGGTGACACCGGGTGTGTTGCGCACCGCGCCCCACGATTCGTCGTTGAGTTCCATCCGGACCAGGATGTAGCCGGGCAGCACCTTGCGGTTGACGTGCTTGCGCTGACCGTTCTTGATCTCGGTGACCTCTTCGGTCGGCACCTCGACCTGGAAGATGTACTCCTCGAGATCGAGGTTCTGCACGCGGGTCTCGAGGTTGGCCTTCACCTTGTTCTCGTACCCGGCGTAGGAGTGGATGACGTACCAGTCGCCGGGGGCGCGCCGCAGCGCGGCCTTCATCTCGGCAACCGGGTCGGCGGGTTCGGCGTCGATCGGAGCGGAGGCAGCGGGCTCGGATTCCTCGACCTCGGAGTCCTCGACGGTCGCGGCATCGTCGATGGTGGGTTCCACCACCGCGTCGTCGACCGGGAACTCGTCGTTTGTGTCGTTCTCCGGGGTGCTCACTGCGGCACTCGCTTCCTGTGTCGTCACGTACATCCTCTGCTGGGCCAGGCGCGGCGGATAGTCCGCCCGTCCGCCCCGAATCGGCTACCGGCTTCGGCGTCGCTGATTCGAGCGACCTGTGAGCGGTCGCTACGGCCCGGCTAGCCGAACAGCCAGTTGACACCCTTGATGAACGCCAGGTCCAACCCGCTGATGAACGCGACCATGAAGATCACGAACACCAGAACAACGCTCGTATAGGTGACCATCTGCTTCCGGTTGGGCCAGATCACCTTACGCAGTTCCGCGACGACCTCTCGCAGGAACTTGATCAGGCGCTTGAACGGGTTACCCGTCTTGGCGCGCTTGGCCTTTCCGGCAGTTTTATCCGCCTTCCGCGACGTATCCGGCCGGTCGAGCGTGGCGATGGTGCCCGTATCGGCCGATGAGGACGAACGTGCCCGCCGGGCGGACCGCTTGCCGCTCGGCCGAACCGCTGCGGCGGTGCCATCGCCCTCGTCGGCGGCATGCGCGCCGTGGCGAGTGTCCCGCTCGTCGGTCACGTCGATACCTCTCTCGTCGCTGGCATCTGGCCCTTTCGAGCGACCGGCAAGCGGCCGCTACGGAAAGCAGGGGCGACAGGACTTGAACCTGCAACCTGCGGTTTTGGAGACCGCTGCTCTGCCAGTTGAGCTACGCCCCTTCGGTTGAACCTCGGTGCTGTTCAACCATATTCAATTTTCGTGCCGGACATCGCTGCCCGGCACTGGCGTCACACACAATACGCGCGCCGCTCCGGCGGTGGCCGGCCCCGTGGGCGGTGGCCGGAGCTACCGCCTGGAACCAGCCCCATAGAGCAGCGCGCAGCGGCTGGTGACCCCAGAAACCCGAGTGTACGTTACCGCCCACCGCAATAGCCAATCAGGGTCACTCGACCAGGTCAGGACAGCTGCACCGTGGCGGTGGCCCGACCGAAGATCTTCTTGCCGCCGGACTTCGCCACGATCGCGATGACCGCGGTACGCGTCTCCGGATCGACCGATTTCACTTTACCCGTGTATTCGACCTCGGCCGCCTCGTCGACGCCGACATAGACCGGGCTGGTGAAGCGCACGTTGTATTCCTTCACCGCGCCGGGGTCGCCGACCCAGGAGCTGATGAAGCCGCCGCCGAGCCCCATGGTGAGCATGCCGTGCGCGACAACGTTTTCCAGGCCGACGAGTTTGATGACCTCGTCGCTCCAGTGGATCGGGTTGGCATCGCCCGAGACGCCCGCGTAGTTGACCAGGTCGCCGCGGGTGAGCCGGACGATGCGGGGCGGGAGTTCGGCGCCCTCGGTGACGTCCTCGAAGCGCAGCGCCCGCTTGCTCGGCACCACCTTCGGCTGGGTGGTGACCGGCAGCGGCGGCGGTTCGACCGGCGGCGTGCTGCGCGGGTGGTGGCCCGGCTCCTCGGGGCCGATGCCGTGCATGAGCACGTTGCGGACGGCGTTGTTGAGGTTCGGGTCGATATCGCCGCCGCTGCGGCCGACGAGGGTGGTGTACGTGGTCTGCACCAGCTCGTCGTTCTGCGCGGTGACGATGTTCTTGGTGACGATGATGTCGCCACCGAAGGCCTGCCGGAACGAGTGCAGGTAGACATCGCAGGTCAACTGGTCGCCGACCTTGATGGGCCGGTGGAATTCCAGGATCTGGTCGGTCTGCATGATCTGGCTCAGGTCGTAGCCGGTGACGATCTGCTCGAACAGCTTGCGCTGGGCCAGGATTCCGACCAGCGAGATGAAGGTGAGCGGCGCGAGCAGGCCGTCGTAGCCGTACTCCTGCGCGACGTCCTCGTCCCAGTGCACCGGGTGGTAGTCCTGCACGGCGCGGGCGTATTCGCGGACCTTCTCGCGACCGACCTCGTAGTAGTCGTCGACGCGGTAGTGGTGACCGACCATGGCCGCCGCGTGCGCAGCGGGGTCGAAGTCCTCGGCTCCGACCGCCTGGACCGCTTCGTCTGTACCGGTGTTGATTGTCACGTGGAGGACTGTACCTATCTGACTCCGCGACCCGGAGTCGGCGGAGCGATCACGACCCGGCCGACCTCCGGCCGCGACATGACCGCGTTGGTGGTTGTGTCCGATCTTCGCGCGTTCAGCGACCGCACATACCCGTGAAACGCGTCAGGGCCGGACGGATGTCCGGCCCTCGCAGTTCCACGGAACCCAACCACGCGGTACTGCACGCGTGGCGCGAATCAGCGGGATTCGCGGTGCGCCCGGTGCGTGCCACAGTTCGGGCAGAACTTCTTCAGCTCCAGCCGATCCGGGTCGTTACGCCGGTTCTTCTTGGTGATGTAGTTACGGTGCTTGCACTGCTCGCAGGCCAAGGTGATCTTTGGCCGGATATCAGTGGACTTCGCGGCCACGATTCTGCCTTCTTTCCGGTCAACCAGAGGGGGTCAATCAGTATGGGGTAGCGATGGCCGGACTTGAACCGGCGACACAACGATTATGAGTCGTTTGCTCTACCGACTGAGCTACACCGCCATGCGCGGTCTGCACAGCGGCGCCCGGCTCTGGAGTGCCAAACCCGGTCACCACCGGCAATCCGGCGAGCCCCCTAACGGAATCGAACCGTTGACCTTTTCCTTACCATGGAAACGCTCTGCCGACTGAGCTAAGGGGGCATGACTACATCCGCACCGAGACTGCTTTCGACAACCCCGGGGCGGTGAAGCCTTGAACGAGGTTACACACTCCCCCGTCCCACCTCCAAACCGCGTGGTCAAACCAGGTTTTGAAACCACTGCCCGCCCGCTGTGAACCCGGCCCCTCCGCCGGAGCGGATTAGATCACCGCCGATGGCACCCGGTTGGGCACGCCGCGCCAAAACGCCCGTTCCGACGAATCGGCAAGTTGGGTTGTCTGCAAGTTCCGAATCGGACTGAATCGCGCGAGGTATCCGCAGGCCCGCTTCATCAGCCGCCCCACCAGTCCCCATCCGGTCACCAACCACAATCGGGCCCACCCAAAGCTCGAACGGTCTCTGCACCTGATACCCCGCCACACCACATGCCCCGACCTAACGCCGCACCCCGTCTCACAACCGTGCACACAATGCACGGGGTGCCCGGCTCCAAATGAGGGTTCGAACACCCCCACCAGTAACGCACTCAGTAAGAAGGCCCCGGGATAGCCATCGATCAACCAGACTCCAACGCCCCCAACAAATCCCACCACCCAAACCGCAACAACCCCTAAAAACACAACCACCCATCAAGGGGGCAAGGGGCGGAGCCCCGTGGGGGGTTCGGGGGGCAAAGCCCCGCCGGGCGGGGTGTGGGGTTGCACCCCCACAAAGCACAACGAAAAGCGACCCCTGTACGCGCTTTCTGCGTACAGGGGTCGCCCAGGAGCGTTCGTGGCAGGTGTAGGATTCGAACCTACGTAGGCTTTCACCGACAGATTTACAGTCTGCTCCCATTGGCCGCTCGGGCAACCTGCCGTTCGCGCACTGTTTTGGTGCGGTGAGCAGAATACAACGTACCCTCCCCTGAAATGCAAACCGGCTGGCTATCGGCCGTGCGACGGGACTAACGTGCTCCTTCCGGGTAGAACTGACGATGCCGGTTTTCCGGCGTTCGTGACCCGTCGGACCGTCTGGACAGGAGCGCAGTGTGGCTGATTCGTCTTTCGATGTTGTGAGCAAGGTTGACCGGCAGGAGGTCGACAACGCCCTTCATCAGGCGGAGAAGGAGCTGAACACCCGTTATGACTTCCGTAACACGGGCGCGAAGATCGAGTGGTCCGGCGAGGACAAGATCGTGTTGTCCGCGGAGGCGGAGGAGCGGGTGAAGGCGGCCTTGGATGTGTTCAAGGAGAAGCTGATTCGCCGCGATATCTCGTTGAAGGCGTTCGATGCGGGTGAGCCGCAGCAGTCGGGGAAGTCGTATCGGATCACCGGCACGCTGGTGCAGGGTATCGATACCGAGCATGCGAAGAAGATTTCGAAGAAGATCCGCGATGAGGGCCCGAAGGGTGTTAAGGCCCAGATTCAGGGCGATGAGCTGCGGGTGAGCAGTAAGAAGCGGGATGATTTGCAGGCCGTGATCGCGCTGTTGAAGGGCGAGGATTTCGGTATCGCGCTGCAGTTCGTCAACTACCGCTAGGAACGTATGCCGGACGAGCGTGGCGCCGGGGTCGATGAGAGTATCCGGACGCTGTTGTTGTTGATGCCGCGGGTGGTGGGCCGGGCGAAGCGGTTGCGGGTTCCGCCGGAGCTGGAGTCGTTTTCGCTTGCGCCGCGGCATCTTTCGCTGTTGGCGAATCTGGTGTTCGACGGGCCGACGTCGATCAACGAGTTGGCGGCGCGGCTGGAGGTCGCGCCGACGACGGTGAGTTTGATGGTGGGCGAGTTGAGCAGGCAGGGCGTGTTGGAGCGGCGCGAGGATGCGGCGGATCGCAGGCGGGTGCTCGTGGGGATCGCGGCGGCCCATCAGAAGGCGGTGAACAAGTGGCTCGGGCGCAGCGCGCAGGCGTGGCGTTCGGTGCTGGAACCGCTTGCGCCGGAACAGCGTCGGTTGTTCGTCGAGACGTTCCGGGCGTATGAGGAGCGGTTGGCGGCGGACGAGACTTAGCGCCGCCCGCCCGCCATATCCTCGAGCCGGGCGATCCGGTCGGCCATCGACGGGTGGGTGGAGAACCAGCGGGCGGCGCGCTCGCCCGCGCGGAACGGGTTGGCGATCATCAGGTGTGACTGGGCGGTCAGCTGCGGTTCAGGCGGCAGTGGGGCGGCCTGTACGCCGCGTTCCAGTTTGCGCAGTGCCGACGCCAATGCCAGTGGGTCGCCGGTTAATTCGGCGCCGGATTGATCGGCCTGGTATTCCCTCGAGCGGGAGACGGCGAGCCGGATGAGGCTGGCCGCGATGGGGCCGAGCAGCGAAACCAGCAGCACGCCGAAGATGTTGGGGCCCTCGCCATCTCGGCCGCCGCCGAACATGGAGGCGAAGAACGCGAGATTCGCCAGGCCGGAGATGACGGCGGCGAGCGCGCCCGCGATCGATGAGATCAGGATGTCGCGGTTGTAGACGTGCGACAGCTCGTGACCGAGCACCGCGCGGAGTTCGCGTTCGTCGAGGATTTGCAGGATGCCGCTGGTACAGCAGACGGCGGCGTGGCGCGGGTTGCGGCCGGTGGCGAAGGCGTTGGGCGCGTTGGTGGGGCTGATGTAGAGCCGGGGCATCGGCTGACGCGCGGTGGTGGCGAGTTCCCGCACGATGCGGTAGATGACCGGCGCCTCCAATTCGCTGACCGGCTGGGCGTGCATGGCCTTCAACGCGATCTTGTCGCTGTTGAAATACGCCCACGCGTTCATGCCGACGGCCAGCAGGATGGCCAGGAACAGGATGGTCGGGCTGCGGAACATCGCCCCGGCGAACACGATCAGCGCGGAGAGCCCGACCATCAGCCCGAACGTTTTCAGTCCATTCGCATACCCGTGCGTGTGCATCTAGCCCGTCCGCCTCTCGCGTCTACGAATTCAGCTGCCGCGTCGACATCGTCTCGCGTGTGCATTACACCAGGTCAACGACGGAAGTTGACCGAAGGTTCCGAATCGGAGTGTGAGTGGGCGGACGGACCGGTGGTTATCCGACCCGTTCGATGGTGTAGCGGACCAGGTGTTCCAGCGCGTCGTTGGCCGGTCCGGACGGCAGCGCGGACAGTTCCGCATGCGCCAGATCGGCGTAGCCCTGCAGCTTTTCCTTGGCCAGCACCATGCCGCGGGAACGCGACAGCAGTTCGAGTGCCTCCGCCACCTCGTCGTCGGTGTGCAGCGGGTGGGCGAGCAGTTTGCGCAGGCGGTCGCCCTCGGCGCCGTCGTCGCGCAGCGCGTACAGCACCGGCAGGGTGTGCACGCCCTCGCGCAGGTCGGTGCCCGGGGTTTTGCCGGACTGTTCGGAGACCGAGGCGATGTCGATGATGTCGTCGGAGATCTGGAATGCGGTGCCGACGGCGTCGCCGAGCCGGGCGAGCCGTTCGACGTGGTCGGGGCCCGCACCGGAGAAGGTGCCGCCGAAGCGGCCGGAGGCGGCGATCAGCGAGCCGGTCTTCTCCCACACCACGCGCAGGTAGTGCTCGACCTTGTCCTGTGATTCGCGGGCGCCCATGGTTTCCCGCATTTGGCCGGTGACGAGTTCGGCGAAGGTTTCGGCGATGATGCGCACCGCGTCGGGGCCGAGGGTGGAGGTGAGCCGGGAGGCGTGCGCGAACAGGTAGTCGCCCGCCAGGATGGCGATATTGTTCCCCCAGCGCGAGTTGACGCTCTGCGCGCCGCGGCGCATCGACGCCTCGTCCATCACGTCGTCGTGGTACAGGGTGGCCAGGTGCACCAGTTCCACCACGGTGGCCGCGGTGATCAGCGCCGGGTCGGTGGGGCGCGGGCCGAGCTGACCGGTGAGGATGGTGAACAGCGGTCGGAATCGCTTGCCGCCGGCCTTGGCCAGGTGCAGCGCCGCCTCCTGTAGGAATTCCTCCCCGTCGGACAGTTCGGCTACGAGCAGCTTCTCGACCTCTTCGAGGCCGTTGCGCACCGTCTCGGCGAGCTCGAGGTCGCCGAGGTCGACCCCGGCCACCACCGTGCCCTCCCCGTCGGCTCCGCCTCCTACCCTCTCCGAGTGCTGATCCACAGCCGATGTGCTCATCTCTTCTCCCAGCGCTGCGTCCGACCCCACGGTAGAGAACCTAGCGTGTCCCCGTCCGATGGCCCATGAACACCGTCACTATGCGGTGTACCAGACACTTTCGCATACGCTCGCACACGAGTCGGTTACCCACACTCGCAGACACTATTGAGCGACCGCGCGCCAGGTGATATCCCCTTCATCGACACCGCCGAGATCGTCCTGCGAGTATGGACGCCATGGGTGCACCGGACGTAACTCCCGCAACCGAACCCGGGGACGCTCCCGGCGCGCTGCCCGACCGGGCCGAGGTGCTCGTCGTCGGCGCGGGCCCGGCGGGTTCGGCGGCGGCCGCGTGGGCGGCGCGGGCGGGCCGGGACGTATTGTTGCTCGATTCCGCGGTATTCCCACGTGACAAGACCTGCGGCGACGGTTTGACACCGCGCGCGACCGCGGAGTTGGAACATCTCGGGCTCGGCGAATGGGTGCGCGCGCACACCGTGAACCACGGCCTGCGACTGTCCGGATTCGGGTGCGAGGTGCAGCTGCCGTGGCCGGGCGGGTCCTTCCCGACATATGGAAGTGCCGTTCCCCGAACGGAACTCGACGACAAACTGCGTGAGACGGCGGTGAAGTCCGGCGCGGCGATGGTGGACGGCGCGAAGGTGGTCGATATCACCCGCGAGGGCGACCGGATCACCGGTGTGATCGTCAAGACCGCTTCCGGCGCCCGCACCATCGGCTGCCGCACGCTCGTCGTCGCCGACGGTGTGCGCTCCCCCGTCGGCAAGATGCTCGGGCGCACCTGGCATCGGCGCTATGCGTACGGCACCGCGGCGCGCGCGTACATCAAGTCCGGGCGCAGCGACGATCAATGGATCACTTCGCATTTGGAATTGCGCAACGCCGCCGGTGAGCTGGTGCCCGGCTACGGCTGGGTGTTCCCGCTCGGCAACGGCGAGGTGAATATCGGCGTCGGCTCGCTGGCCACCGAGCGGCGGCCCGCGCATATCGCGCTGAAACCGTTGCTGGAGCACTACACCGGGCTGCGCAGCGCGGAGTGGCAGTTCGACGGTCCGGTGCGCGCCGTCGCCTCGGCACTGCTGCCGATGGGCGGTGCGGTGTCGAATGTGGCCGGGCGCAACTGGGCGCTGGTCGGTGACGCGGCGGGCTGTGTGAACCCGTTGAACGGCGAGGGCATCGACTACGGCTTGGAGGGCGGGCGCCTGCTGACCGGGCTGTTGGACGAGCCGGATCTCACGAGGGTGTGGCCGGAGCTGCTGCGGGCCCGCTACGGACGTACCTTCTCGGTGGCGCGACGAATCGCCGCGCTGGCCACTCATCCGCGCATGGTGCCGCTGGGCGGGCCGCCGGTGCTGCGGTCGAAGTACTTGCAGCGCACCGCCGTTCGAGTGATGGGCAATCTGGTCACCGACGAGGACGCCGACGTGACCGCGTGGGCGTGGCGGACGGCGGGACGCGCGTCGATGCGTCTCGACCAACTACAGCCCTTCGCGTAGGGGCACCGCGATGGCGCGGCCCGAGCGGACGCAGCCGCCGCTGCAGCTGCTCACCCATCTGCGCCGGGCGCGCGATCACGCCGACCGCAACTATGCCGAGCCGCTGGATCTCGACGAATTGGCCGCTGCCGCAGGGATTTCCAAATACCACTTCCTGCGCGCGTTCGCCGCAGTGTACGGGGTGACGCCCGCGGCCTATCTGGCCGAGCGGCGGATCGAGCGCGCGCAGGATTTGCTGCGTGCGACGAACCTGATGGTCACCGAGGTGTGCATGCTGGTCGGATACAGCAGCCTCGGGTCGTTCAGCAGTAAGTTCCGGGAGCTGGTCGGGGTGACGCCGTCGGAGTATCAGGCGAAATTCGCCGATGGCGCGCCCCGGATTCCGGGTTGCTACGTCTTCATGCACGGGCTCTCGGATTGCAAACCCCGCGCCTGATATTTCCGCAATTCCGGAGAAGCACACGCGACCGCCCCGGCGATAGCCTGCTCGCATGACGATCACCAATGTTTCCCTGACCACGATCTATGTCACCGATCAGGATGCGGCCAAGCAGTGGTACATCGAAAAGCTCGGTTTCGTCGAGCACACCGATATCACGATGGGCGACAACGGTTTTCGCTGGGTCACCGTCGTACTGCCGAATCACCCGGAGCTGGAGGTGACGCTGATGATCCCCGGGCCGCCGCTGGACGAGAACTATGCCGAGGCGGTCCGGCGGGCGCTGGCCAGCGGCACGCACGGCGCGCTCGGGCTGCGAACCGACAACTGCAAGAAGACCTTCGACGAGCTGACCGCCAAGGGCGTCGAATCCATCCAGCCGCCCGCGGAGCGTCCGTACGGCACCGAGGCGATCATCCGGGACAACTCCGGCAATTGGCTGGTGCTGGTGGAGCCCAAGGAGTTCACGCCCTCGGACTTCGCGTGACCTCCCCGGCGTCCCCGGGCAGGGGACGCGGGGGTTGTCGGTCACACCGCGGACTGGGTGGCGTACCACTCCTCGATGAATTTGCGCTCGCTGTTGAGCACCCGGTGGTGCAGCTGTTCGGCGAGCGGTTCGATCGCGCCGCCGACCACCGGCACCTTCACCTGCACGGTGCCGACCACCTCGATCTCGGAACCCTCTGCGGTGGAACGCATTTCGTAGGTGCCGGACATCTCGGTGACGATGCCCTGGGTGGCTCCGGCGAACGAACCCCTGGCGACCTCGCCGTCGAGCGCGCCCCAGTTGTCGGTGCGCTCCAGCACCAGCTGGCTCTTGAGCACCTTGCTCACGATGCTGGGAACCTTTTCGTCACTTGCCTTTTCGGTCATATGGATGCGAATGGTGTTGTCGCCCTCGGGATGCGACAGCTCCAGGGTCGCCGTCTCGGCCCCGGCGAAACGGGCATGCCAGAGCTCGTCGTTGGTTACCGCCCGGTGAAGCTCTTCTACCGGGACGGTGTAGGGCACGGTGAAGCTGAATTTTCGGGACATGGCCGCACACGGTAGCCGAGCCGCGAAGTAGCCTGTTGCGGTGTCGGAAACCACGCAGTCTGATCGCCGCAGGCCAGGCCTTCGCCGGTCCGTGCGCGCTGCCGTGGACGGCCCGCCGGACCGGCGCCGGATTCGGCTGCGGCGGGCGGCGATCGGCGTCGTCGTCGCGGCGTCGGTGGTGAGCGCGCTCACGGTGCTGCTGGTGCTGGCCGCCTGGCGCAACGACTATCTGATCAATTCGGACAAGGGTGTCGCCACCGCCGAGGTGTTGTCGGCGGGGCGGCTGCGGTCCGCGGTTATGTTCGTCACGCCGGACGGCAAGTCGCACAATCCGAAGGTCGGCGTGTTGTATCCGACCAATCTGACGGCCGGGGAACGGATCAACGTCGAGTACTCGCGCAGCGATCCCGATCTGGTGCGGGTGGCCGGGCGCGATGTGCGCGTCGCGATACCACCCGCGCTATCGGTGATCGCGGTGAGTTGGGCGGTCGCGCTACCGACGTTGCTGGTGCTGCGCCGGGCGGCCCGGCGCAAGCCCGCGGACTAAAGCGCTACTGCGCCCACGGCGGCCGCACAGCGGGGCCATCGGCCATCTTGGCGGCGAAGCCCGCCGCGATCGCGACGAAGGCCTCGGCCGGTTCGTCGTTCGGGTTGGCGACGGTGATGGGTTCGCCCGCGGGGATGACGACGGTATCGCCCGCGCGCACGACTCGACCGCTGATCTCGAGCCGACCCGAGGTGAGCATGAAGATCTCGTCGCGATCGAGTACGTGCGGATCGTCGCTGGCCCGATGGGGTGCGACGGTGATGCGCCAGGTACAGAGCTCTTTCGAGCCGCGGCTCGGCGCGGCCATTCCGGTGAATTCGATGCCGGGAACCTCGAACTTCGGGGTTTCCTCGGCCTGGATGACGTGCATGACGCTCCTAAATAGACAAGCCAGCTTGAACAAGTTGGCTTGTCTATCATGGCGGTATGAGCGCAGCGCCGCAAGACCTCGGCATACTCATGGGCCTGGCCTACCAGGAATTCGTCCGCCAACTCCGCGAGGCACTGGCCGAACAGGGTTTCGGTGATGCGGGCCCGTCCTACGGCTACGTATTCCGCAGCCTCGCCGAGCGGCCGATGAACACCAGCGAGCTGGCCGACCGACTGACGATCACCAAACAGGGTGCGGCCCAACTGATCGAGGAGATGTGCGAACGCGGCTACGTCGAACGCCGCGCAAACCCGGCCGACCGGCGCGCCAAACTGCTCTACCTGAGCGATAAGGGCAATCGGGCGCTGGCCGCCGCCCGGCGCTTCCACCGCGACTTCGAGCGCGAACTGACCGAGGCCAACGACGCGGACAGCGTCGCGGCGCTGCGGCGCATGCTCACCGCGATCGCCACCGAGGAACGGCTGGCCGATCCGCGATGGCGGTCACCGCATGTGTGAAACGGGGGCAAGCGTTTGCCGTAACTTTCCGCGCTCTTCACGTCGGTGTCGGGGTGTGGCGCGCTGGCCCGGTCACCCTGAAAACGTGCGTGTAGCGATCGTCGCGGAGTCGTTCCTGCCGAACATGAACGGCGTCGTCAACTCCGTGCTGCGGGTCCTGGACCATCTGGACCGCCACGGTCATGAGGCGCTGATCGTCGCGCCGGACACCGTGCGCGGTCTGCCGCGCGCGCCGCACCGGCACGGCCGCTTCCCGGTGCACCGGGTGCCCGCCGTAATGGTGCCGAAGATCAGCTCGCTGCCGGTCGGCCTGCCGCAGCCCGGCATCACCGCGGCCATCGCGGCCTTCGACGCCGACGTCGTGCATCTGGCCTCGCCGTTCCTGCTCGGCGCCGGCGGGCTCGGCGCCGCGCTGCGGCTGGACCTGCCGACCGTCGCGGTGTACCAGACCGATGTGGCCGGCTTCGCCAAGAGCTACGGGCTCGGGTTGGCGACGCGCGCGGCCTGGGCCTGGACCCGCCGCATTCACGAGGGTGCGACCCGGACCCTGGCCCCCTCCAGCGCCGCCGCGGAAGACCTTGCGCGCCACGGTATTCCGCGAATCCACCGGTGGGGCCGGGGTGTGGATATCGCGCGGTTCACCCCGTCGGCGCGGCGGACCGAGCTGCGCGAGACCTGGCTGCGCGGCGGCGACCGGCTGCTCGTCGGATTCGTCGGGCGGCTCGCGCCGGAAAAGCATGTCGACCGGCTCGCGGCGCTGGCCGACGATCCCGGCATCCAGCTCGTCATCGTCGGCGACGGACCGGAACGGGCCCGCTTGGCGCGGCTGATGCCCGGCGCGGTGTTCACCGGCGAACTCGGCGGCGACGAGCTGGCACAGGCCTATGCGAGCCTCGATGTGATGGTGCATCCGGGTGAGCATGAGACGTTCTGTCAAGGCGTGCAGGAGGCGCTCGCCTCCGGGGTCCCGGTGATCGGGCCCGACGCGGGCGGGCCGCGCGACCTGATCGCGCACTGCCGCAACGGATATCTACTACCGGTCGACCGCTTCACCGAACTGCTGCCCAGCGCCGTTGCGGCGCTGCGGGATCCGCGGTTGCGGACCAGATTCGCCGGTGCGGCGCGCAAATCGGTGCTGCACCGCACCTGGCCCGCCATCTGCACCGAGCTCATGGGTCACTACGCGGACGTCATCGGCACGCGAATTTCATTGCCGCATACGGCATAAATCGCGTACGTCGGATCCGGTGGCCCTTTCGGACGCATAAATCCACCACTGCGGACAAGCCGACCCCGGCGGCATTTATTAGGGTCGTTGCGTGGCGAATACACAATCGACTCGCGCATCGCTGGACAAACAGCCGCACGAGGTCGCGTCGATGTTCGACGGTGTCGCGAAGCGATACGACCTGACCAACACCGTGATCTCGCTGGGTCAGGACCGCTACTGGCGGTGGGCGGTGCACCGGGCGGTGGCGCCCCGGCCCGGCGAGCGGGTGCTCGACCTCGCGGCGGGCACCGGCATCTCAACCCTGGATCTGGCGAAATCCGGCGCGTGGTGCCTGGCCGCCGATTTCTCGCAGGGCATGCTGGCCGCGGGCAAATTCCGCGGGGTGCCGATGGTGGCGGCCGATGCGACGAATCTGCCGTTCGCCGACGACTCCTTCGACGCGGTGACCATCTCCTATGGCCTGCGCAACATCTCCGACTCGGACCGGGCGCTGCGCGAAATGCTGCGCGTCACGAAACCGGGCGGGCGGCTGCTGGTATGCGAATTCTCCACGCCGATCGTCCCGGTCTTCCGGACCGTGTACATGGAATACCTCATGCGGGCGCTGCCCGCGGTGGCGCGCGCGGTGAGCAGCAATCCGGACGCCTACGTCTACCTGGCGGAATCCATTCGCGCCTGGCCCAACCAGCGTCAACTCGCGGTGCGGATCGCCGATGCCGGGTGGTCCTCGGTGAAATGGCGTAACCTCACCGGCGGCATCGTCGCGCTGCACCGCGGCTACAAGCTGGGCTGACCGGCCGAATTCAGCCGACGAAAATTCTTCCTCACCGTCGCCCCGCCCCGGGGTGAGGGGGATCGTCACGCACCGATAACGCGAGGTAAAGCCGCCGAAATCGGCGCTGACCATGATCGGTGCCATGGCGGAAACAGTCTCGGCCCCCGGTACGCGCATCGCCAGAACGGCGTGCTCGTACTGCGGCGTCGGTTGCGGGATGACCGTCGAGACCAAGTCCGACGCGCAGGGCGCACCGGTAATCGCCAAGGTCGCGGGCGACAAGCTGCATCCGACGAATGCGGGTCGGTTGTGCACGAAGGGCGCCACCCATCTGGAGCTGATGCGCACGCCGGGCCGGATGGCCACCGCGTACCGGCGGCCCGAGCGCGACGCCACCCCGCTGCCGGTCCCGGTCGACGAGGCCGTGCGCGAGGCCGCTGCACGGCTGCGGGCAATTCTGGACGAATACGGACCGGACGCGATCGCGCTGTACGTATCGGGCCAGATGTCGCTGGAGGCACAGTATTTGGCTACCAAGCTGGCCAAAGGCTATCTGCGCACGGTACATATCGAGGCGAATTCGCGGCTGTGCATGGCCAGCGCGGGCACCGGATACAAGCAGTCGCTCGGCGCCGACGGGCCACCGGGATCCTATGACGATCTCGAAAAGGCCGATCTGTTCTTCGTGATCGGTGCGAATATGGCCGACTGTCATCCAATTCTGTTCCTGCGCATGGCCGATCGGCTCAAGCACGGCGCGAAATTGATCGTGGTGGATCCGCGGCGCACCGATACCGCGGCGCGCGCCGACCTCTTCCTGCAGATCGCGCCGGGCACGGATCTGGCCCTGCTCAACGGATTGCTGTTCCTGCTGCTCGAAAACGGCGATATCGACAAGGATTTCATCGCCGAACATACCGAGGGCTGGGACGCGATGCCGGAATTCCTCGCCGACTATCCGCCGCACCGGGTGGCCGAGATCACCGGACTCGCCGAGGCCGATATCCGCACCGCGGCACGCTGGATCGGCGCGGCGGGCGAATGGATGACGCTGTGGACGATGGGCCTGAATCAGTCCACCCACGGCACCTGGAGCACCAACGCGATCTGCAACCTGCACCTGGCGACGGGTGCGATCTGCAGGCCGGGTAGCGGACCGTTCTCGCTGACGGGGCAACCCAACGCCATGGGCGGGCGCGAAATGGGCTATATGGGACCGGGTTTGCCGGGGCAGCGCAGCGTCCTCTCCCCCGCCGACCGCACCTTCGTGGAAACCGCGTGGGGTATCGAACCGGGCAGCCTGCGCACGGAGGCCGGACCGGGCACCATCGAGATGTTCCGCGAAATGGCCGACGGCCGGATCAGGGCGGCTTGGATAATCTGCACCAATCCCGTTGCCAGCATCAGCAATCGGAAGACGGTGATCGCCGGGCTGGAGGCGGCCGAGCTGGTGATCGCCCAGGACGCGTATCTGGAGACCGCGACCAACGCCTACGCCGATATCCTGCTGCCCGCCGCGCTGTGGGCCGAAGCCGATGCGGTGATGGTGAATTCGGAGCGCAACGTCACCCTGCTGCAACAATCGGTCGATCCGGTGGGCGCGGCGCGAGCCGACTGGCGGCTGATCGCCGACGTGGCCACCGAAATGGGTTTCGACGGCTTCCAATTCGATTCCAGCGCGGAGATTTTCGAGGAGATCAAACGGTTCGCCAACCCGGCCACCGGTTACGACCTGCGCGGGATGAGCTATGACCTGTTGCGCGATGGTCCGATGCAGTGGCCGTGCCCGGATCCGGCCCGGCGGCGCAATCCGCTGCGCTACCGCAACGACGGGGTGAGCCAGGACCTCTATGTCGACGCCGACGGGCACCGGCCGGAATTGGCCTTCCCGACCCCGAGCAGGCGGGCCGTCTTCTGGCCGCGCCCGCATCTGCCCGCCGACGAAATGCCGGACGGCGACTACCCGTTCGTATTGAACACCGGCAGGCTGCAACATCAGTGGCACACCATGACCAAGACCGGGAAGATCGACAAGCTGAACAAGCTGAACGGGCAGCCCTTCCTGGAGATCCATCCGGATGACGCGGAGCGACTGGAGCTGCGCGATGGCGATCAACTCGAAATCACCTCGCGCCGTGGGCGAGCCGTGCTGCCGACGCGGATCAGCGACCGGGTGCGGCCCGGCGACTGCTTCGCGCCGTTCCACTGGAACGACGAACAAGGCGAATACCTGACCATCAACGCGGTGACCAACGACGCGGTGGACCCGTTCTCGCTGCAGCCGGAATTCAAGGTCTGCGCGGTGGCACTGCGGCGGGTGGCACCGATGACCGAATCCGCAACGGGCACAGAGCTTTCCACCGAGGCCGCGGCGGTGCTCGCACCAGATGTTCCCGCGCACCCGCTCGCCGGGATACTCGGGCTGGACGCCGACGCGACGCCGACGCTCACCGAGACCGAACGCATCTACCTCAGCGGGTATCTGACCGCGCTGCAGGCGATTCCGGTGCACGGGCAGCCGGTGCTGCCGGATTCCGCACCGCTGGCGCCGCACAGCAGGCTCTGGATCGATGGTCTGCTCGCCGGAATGTATTCGCGGGCAACGGTGGCCGGTGCGGCCGCACCGGCGGTCCAGCGCCCGGTCACCGTGCTGTGGGCCTCGCAGACCGGGACGGCGGAGGAATTCGCGGCGGTGGTGGCCGAGCGGCTCACCGAAACCGGCTTCACCCCGCGACTGCTCGATATGGATTCCTGTGAGCTGACGGGACTGACCGGCGATGTGCTGGTCATCAGCAGCACCTTCGGCGACGGCGGGCCGCCGGACAACGGGGCGGATTTCTGGGATCGGCTGCACGACAGCACGATCGGGCTCGCGAACGTGCGGTACGCGGTATTCGCCCTCGGCGACTCGTCGTACGACGATTTCTGTGGGCACGGGCGCAAACTCGACGAAACCTTCGCCGAACGCGGTGCGACCCGGCTGCTTCCGCGCCTGGACAGCGAGGCCGACCTCGGCGAACCCGCGACCCAGTGGCTCGACGATATTATCGCGGTACTCGCTGGAGAGCCTAATAATACTGCGGCACAGCCTGATTCAGAAGGTATGCCGATCGAAACCCGACCGCGCGGCGCGACGATGCTGACCGCGCCGACGCGCACCCACCGCGCCCCGGCCCAGTTCACCCGCAGCGCACCGGTGCACGCCACGCTGCTACGCAATGAGGTGCTCTCGCAGGCGGGCACCTCGAAGGAGGTGCGGCAGTTCGGCTTCGACCTGCGCGGGCTGGAGGCGAGCTACGAGGTCGGCGATTCGCTCGGCATCTGGCCGACCAATAACGAAGCGCTGGTCGCGGAATGGCTCACCGTGACCGGGCTGGACGGACGCCGCGTCGTCGAACTCGACGACCGGGAGCTGCCGCTATCCGAGGCGCTGCGCACGCACTACGACATCAGCAAGGTCGGTGCGGAACTGCTCGGCTTCCTCGCCGCCAGGAATGCCAGCCCGCAACTGGCCAAGCTGCTGCGCCGGGACAACCGCAACGAGCTCGACAACTATCTGTGGGATCGTCAGGCCGTCGACGTGCTGCGCGATTTCCCGGTGCGCGCCGATCTGGTCGACTGGCTCGGCATGCTGAAAAAGCTACAGCCGCGCCAGTATTCGATCTCGTCGAGCCCGCTGGTCAGCCCGGACGAGGTGCAGCTGACCGTCAGCGTCGTGCGCTACGGCGAGCGCGGCGGGGTGTGCTCGACGTATCTGGCCGACCGGGTCGGCGCGACGCCCGTGCCGATATTCCTGCAGCGGGCACCGCATTTCCGGCCGCCGCAGGATCCGGCGGCGGCGATGATCATGGTGGGGCCGGGCACCGGCATCGCGCCGTTCCGCGGCTTCCTGCAGGAGCGGCGCGCCGTCGGCGCCACCGGACGCAACTGGCTGTTCTTCGGCGAACAGCATGCGGCGCACAACTTCTACTACCGCGCCGAGCTGGAGGATATGTTCCGCTCCGGCTTCCTCACCCGGCTCGATCTGGCCTTCTCCCGCGACCAGCGCGAGCGGATCTACGTGCAGCACAGGATGATCGAACACGGCGCCGAACTCTGGGCCTGGCTGCGCGATGGCGCGCACTTCTATGTCTGCGGTGACGCGACCCGGATGGCCAAGGACGTCGACGACGCGCTGCTGCGCATCGCCCGCATCCACGGAAAGCTCGACGAGGCAGGCGCGCTCGCGTTCCGCAAGCAAATGATCGCCGAAAAACGTTACGTCCGAGACGTTTACTGAGCTACACCGCAGGGGGATTCAGCCTGGCGAAGTCCGGGAGGCGGTAGTACGGGTAGTAGGGGTAGGGCGGGGTTGTCGCGCTTGCCTTGTCGAGGCGGGCGATTTGAGTGGGGTCGAGTTGCCAGCCGAGGGCGCCGAGGTTCTGGCGCAGCTGGTTCTCGTCGCGGGCACCGACGATGACGGTGGCCACGGTTGGACGCTGGAGCAGCCAGTTGAGCGCGATCTGCGGCACCGTTTTGCCCGTCTCCGCGGCGATTTCGTCCAGGACGTCGACCACGTTGTAGAGCAGTTCGTCGTCGACGGGCGGGCCGGCCTGCGCGGTCCGATGCAGCCTGCTGCCCGCCGGAAGTGGTTGGCCACGGCGGATTTTGCCGGTGAGCCTGCCCCAGCCGAGCGGGCTCCACACCACCGCGCCGACACCCTGATCCCGAGCCAGCGGCATCAACTCCCACTCGTAGTCGCGGCCGACGAGCGAGTAGTAGACCTGATGCGCCACATAGCGGGTGAGCCCGTTCCGGTCCGCCGACGCAAGGGATTTCATCAATTGCCAGCCCGCGAAGTTGGATGCGCCGAGGTAGCGGATCTTGCCCGCCCGCACCAGATCGTCGAGTGCCGCGAGCACCTCGTCGACCGGGGTGCCCGCATCGAAGGCGTGCAGCTGGAACAGATCGATGTGGTCGATGTCGAGCCTGCGCAGCGAGGCATCGACCGCGCGGATCAGCCGGGCGCGCCCGGAACCCGCGTCGAACGGGCCGGGTCCGGTCGGCAGCGAGGCCTTGGTGGAGATCAGCACCTGATCGCGGCGGCCGCGAATGGCGGCGCCGAGCACCTCCTCCGATGCGCCGTCGGAGTAGACGTCGGCGGTGTCGAACATGGTGACGCCCGCCTCCAGGCTGATATCGATCAGCCTGCGGGCCTGGGCCGCATCGGTTCGACCCCACGCCTCGAACAGTTCACCCCGCCCGCCGAAGGTGCCCGCGCCGAAGCTCAGGGCCGGGACCAGCAGACCTGATGCGCCGAGCCGCCGGTACTCCATGATGACTCCTAAAGGGTTTATAGTTCCATTAACACTTCGGACCATACACCCGGTTCGTCATAAATGAAACTGGAGTTCCGTTATGACCCTGGAGAGTGCCACGCCGGGCTCGATCCGCCCCGGCGGACGCACCGCCCGCGTCCGCGAATCCGTGCTGCGCGTCGCGGGCGATCTGCTGGCCGAACGCGGCTTCGCCCACCTCGACCTGACCGAGGTCGCGGCGCGGGCCGAGGTCGGCAAGACCACCGTCTACCGGCGCTGGCGCACCCCGACCGGACTCGTCACCGACCTGCTGGCGGAGATGGCCGAGGAGTCCGTGCCGCGCGCCGACACCGGATCGCTGCTCGGCGACCTCACCGCCAACGCCCTCCTGGTCGCGCGCACCCTCGCCGACCCGCGCCAAGGCAGGCTCTTCCGCGCCGTCATCGCGGCGGCCACCTGCGACGAGACCGCGGCCGACGCCCTGCGCCGCTTCTACGACACCCGCCTCACCGAATGGGCGCCCTGCGTCGAGGCGGCCATCGCCCGCGGCGAGGCCCCGACCGGCACCGATCCGCGCGCGGTACTGTCCGCGGTCTCCGCGCCGCTCTACTACCGGCTGCTCGCCAGCGGGGATCCGATCGACGACCGGGTCGCGGTCCAGTCCGCCGAAGCGGCGATGAATGCCGTTGCCGCAGGAACTTTCGTCGGATAAACCGTCTTGGTGACTTCCGGCGGTAATCGGTACGTCAGCGCCTGGTCGCGTCGCTACGACGATTCGGTCGCCTCGAGTTGGGAGTGATCGGTACGCCGGGTGAGTAGTCGCGTCGCTACGACGGCTGAATCGCCCAGGTAGGCGCGTGGTGCGCTGACATGTGGCGGCGCCGGTTCATCTTTGACCCAGTAGGTTATTCGCCGCCGCACCCCGTCTTCGAACCAAACACACAACGTACGGGGTGTTCGGCTCACACCCGGGGTGCGGCTAGCTCTGGAATGCCTTGAGCCCGTGGGAACAGTGTCATCCGTGGTGCGAAACCGCCGGACCGCTCGGCAACGCAGCCCCGCACCCATCTCGGGCGATCCAGCCGTCGTAGCGGCGCGACCACCAACCCGACCGGCCGATTCCTCCGAAACGACGGCCGCGGACTACGCCTGCCAGGAAGGCGATCGGCCGCTGCGGGCGATCACGCGATCAAGGACGGACGCGTCGTCGGGCACCGGGACGGCGGGGGCGAACATGCCGGGCATGCCCTCGGCGGGCACGTTCTGCCACCAGCCCCCTAGCACCTCCAGATCACCTGGGGCACATTCGAATTGCTGACCGGTCGCGACCGCGAGATCCCAGCCGTGCACGACCAGTTCGTCGAGCGCGATGTGCGCCCATGCCGACGCGGGTCGGGTACTGCCGAACACCTCCACATCGCCGTCCCAGGCCGCGGGCTCCCGCCAGGCGATGGCCAGCCCCTTCAGCTGGGTCGGGATCAGGTCGCGCCAGTCCGCAGGCAGCTCCTTCGACGGCGCGGAGACCTGCTCGCGCGCGGCCAGTCGGCGCAGCGCGTCGACGGCACCCGAGGTGTGCGCGAGCAGTTGGCGCACAGTGAAATCCGAGCACGGCGTCGGCTCGTCGAGTTGAGCTTCGGTGATCCCGCCTACTATGCGCGCCAGCGCGTCGGCGGCTTGCTCCATATCGAATTCCGGTTGCATTTCAGCTCCTACCGTTCATTCGGGTTCTCCCCGTGTTGAGACTATGCGGCCCAGCGGAATTCATCGGCGTCTCCGCATTTTCCGGTGAGTGAATTGTCAGCAATCCGATACGCCACGGTCGCGAAAACGTCTCGGCCCGATGACAACTCGGCCGACTGCCCGCGCCGATACCACCCTGTAGCAGCGAAAACCGCTGGAAAAGCGGAGAATTGGTAGATGAAGGGCGATCGGGTGGAGATCGTCGTCGATGTCGGCGACGGTACTCGCAATTACGAGGTGACGGCGACAAGGGCCGGGCGGCGCGTCGAGGTGCGGATCGCGCGCGGCGTCGTGGAGGTCAGCGAGGTGACCAGGACGGGAACACCGGTGCGCACGGCACGGTTCATGTCGGCCCGCACGCTGGCGCTGGTCGAGCATCCGGCGAACGGGACCGGTCCGGTCGACGGCGAATAACCCGGACCGACCGGTTGCCGTAATGGTGCGGGAAGGGCATCCTCGATGCTGTCGGCTGTTCATTTCAGTGCACCGCCGACGCCGCCGATCCACAACGGGGAGAGGAGCGCCGATGACAGACCGCAGCACACCCCGCTTTCTGGATGAGGTACCGGAAGCGGACTTCGCCGAGCAGTCCGTGCCCGCGTACCCCGACGACGGGCTGAATACGGACGACGCAACGGATAACGCGATCGACGAGGTGGCCGCCATGGTCGAGCGCGACGCGTTCAGTGCCGATCCGGCGGATATCGTCGAGCAGTCGATTCCGGTTCCACTCGACGACGAACCCGATCAGCAACCCGCGTACTGACGCACGTCTGCCCCGCACCCGTCGGGGTGCGGGGCAGACGAATATCGTTGGGCGCCAGCGAATATCAGGGTGCGATCTTGGCGCGCACGGTCGCGTGCAGCTCACGCAGGCTCGACCGTTCGGTGGCCACCTCCAGCACCCGCATGCCATGCGTCTGCTCGGCCAACTCGACGGCCAACCGCTCCGGATCCACCTGGCGGTGCGGAATCCGGTAGGCCGCGCACAACGCAGCGAGATCCATCCCGTGCGGGGTGCCGAAGACCCGCTCGAACACCCCCGCGTACTGCGGATCGCCCTGTTCGAGCAGTTCGAAGATGCCGCCGCCGTCATCGTTGGCCACCACGATGGTCAGGTCGGCGGGCCGCGGTTCGCCCGGACCGATCAGCAGCCCGGACGCGTCGTGCAGGAAGGTCAGGTCGCCGATCAGCGCGATGGTCCGCCCGGGGTGGTGCAGCGCGGCGCCGACCGCCGATGAGACCGTGCCGTCGATACCGGCGACGCCGCGGTTGGACAGCACCTTGACGCCCGGCTTCGGCTGCGAGACCAACGCCGCGTCCCGCACCGGATTGGACGCGCCGAGCAGCAGCTGATCGCCCTCGTGCAGCGCATCCATCACGACGGCCGCCACATGCAGTCCGGTCGGCTTCGGATGCCGGGCCAGCTCGGCGCGAACCACCTGATGCGCCTTGGCATTCAGCTCGCGGCAGTGCGCAAGCCATTCGGGCCGCGGCGCACCGGTCGTCACCGCGCGGGTGCCGGTGCCGAGCACATTGCCGGAGACATCGGGCCAGCGCGGGCCGGTGGTCAGCGCGTAGACCATGACCTCCGGGTCGGCGAGCACCTTGGCGACCTGGCGGTGCAGGGTCGGCCGGCCCGTGATGATGGCCTGGCGCGGCCGCAGCAGCGGCAGCGCGAGCGGATGCAGCGCCGGGCCGTGCATGGGCGCGGTGGGTTCCGCGACCGTCGGCAGATCGGCCAGTTCCGGCCGGAGTCCGGCGCCGTGCCCGGAGATCACCACGGTGTCGGGGCTCAGGTCGAGGTCTAGCGGGACATCGAGGGTCGCGTACCGGGTCTCGGTCCAGGCCCGGTCGCCGGTGCGGCCGGTCGGCACCGCCTCGCCGGGCGCGATATCGGGCACCAGCGGTTCGCGCAGCGGGATATCGAAGTGCACCGGCCCGGCATTGCCGGAGCGGGTGCCGCGGGCCGCGGCGAGCACCCGGCAGACGGCGGTGCGCCACTGGCTGTTCTGACGCTGATAGGGCGGGCATTCGGCGGATCCGGACTCCGCCTCGGCCAGGCCGAGGCTGACCGTGAGCCGCACCTGGCTGCCGAACAGACCGAGCTGTTCGATGGTCTGGTTGGCGCCGGATCCGAGCATTTCGTACGGCCGGTTCGCGCTGAGCACGATCAGCGGCACCCTGGCGTAATTGGCCTCCAGGACGGCGGGACCGAGGTTGGCCACCGCGGTCCCCGAGGTCATCACGACGGGTACGGGCAGGCGGCTGGACACCGCGAGCCCGATGGCGAGGAATCCGGCGGTCCGTTCATCGATGCGCATGTGCAACCGGAGCCGGTCGGCCGCGTCGGCCGCCTGTAGGGCGAACGCCAGCGGCGCGTTGCGGGATCCGGGGCACAGGACGACATCCCGCACACCCCCGCGCACAAGTTCGTCGACGACGACCTGTGCCTGTGCTGTAGACGGGTTCACACCCCCAGCCTCTCAGACAGTCCGGCCCACGTCTGCGTCACCCTACTCACAGTGTCTGATCGGCCACCAAGCCCTTGCGTGAACCCCGGACACCTCTGGCGCGCCGCACCCCGAAAGCCGTTCCTGCCAACGGCTTCCGGTGCTGCGACGCGCTCGACGCGCACGGCGCGCGCGAACTCAGTTGGCGTGGCGCTGAATCAGGTCGCCGACGCGCGGCAGTGCCTCGATGACGTGCTTCTTGGCCGAGCCACGCATCGAGGAGTAGACCTTCTGCAGCGCGGGCCGGGTCGAGCCCTGCGCGCGCTCGTCGGTGACGGCGAGCAGCGCCTCGGCCACCTCGTCGGACTTGGCGGTGAGCAGGTCGGCGAACTTGCCCGCCGAGCCGGCCGCCGCGTACTCCTGCCAGAACGGCTCCAGCTGCGTAAGCATCTTGGGCGCCAACGAATCCAGCAGATCCGGCACGATCGACGGGCTGATCTTCTTGACCGCCGCGTAGCCACCCTTCACGGCCAGCCCGGACGCACCACCCTTGTCCGAGACCTCGGCGTCGAGAACCTCGACGGCGTCGGTAAGGAAGGCCTTACGCTTGGCGTCGTCGAGCAGGGATTCAGACAGTGCTGCAACCACTTTCAGGTTCCTCCGGATAGGTTTCGATGAACGAGCAGCCGCAACTATACGTGCCACGGCCGGAGTTCACGCTCTATGGCTGCCACGGCAGCAACTGGACCATCAGCCCTTCACAATCGGCGAGCAAATCGCCCTGCTCATCGCGCAATTCGGCGGTGATGAAGGTTTTGCGTCCCTCGATCCGATCGACACGGCCGCACACCGTCAACGGGGCTTGCAGTGGAGTGATCTTGCGGTAGTTCACATGTAGGTACGCGGTGCGGCTGATCGGACCTGTTCCATTGCCAGCCTCTGGAACAGGTTTCACTCGCTCGCTCATATTTGCACGTTATCGCGAAGCTTTACACCGTCAAGTCGAATTGCTGGTTCCAGCAACGGGAACAGCGGACCCTGCGCCCCGAACGCCAGGACAATAATCGGACCGGTGACGTTCAATCCCAAACTGTGGCGGCCCGTTCCCGGATTCGAGAACCTGACCGATATCACCTATCACCGGCACGTCGACCAGGGCACCGTGCGTGTCGCCTTCGACCGGCCGGAAGTGCGCAACGCCTTCCGCCCGCACACCGTCGACGAGCTGTACCGCGCGCTCGACCACGCCAGGATGACCTCCGATGTCGGCGCCGTGCTGCTCACCGGCAACGGCCCGAGCCCGAAGGACGGCGGCTGGGCCTTCTGCTCCGGCGGCGATCAGCGCATTCGCGGCCGCAGCGGCTACCAGTACGCCAGCGGCGAGACCGCCGACACGGTGGACAAGGCCCGCGCGGGCCGGCTGCACATCCTGGAGGTGCAGCGGCTCATCCGATTCATGCCGAAGGTGGTCATCGCGCTGGTGAACGGCTGGGCCGCGGGCGGCGGACACAGCCTGCACGTGGTCTGCGATCTGACCCTGGCCAGCCGCGAGCACGCCAGGTTCAAGCAGACCGACGCCGATGTCGGCAGCTTCGACGGCGGCTACGGCAGCGCGTATCTGGCGAAGATGGTCGGGCAGAAATTCGCCCGCGAGATCTTCTTCCTCGGCCGCCCGTACACCGCCGAGGAAATGCACCAGATGGGCGCGGTCAACAAGGTGGTCGACCACGCGGAGCTGGAGAATGTCGCGCTGGAGTGGACCGCCGACATCAACGGCAAATCCCCACAGGCGCAACGCATGCTGAAGTACGCGTTCAACCTGCTCGACGACGGGCTGGTCGGCCAGCAGCTGTTCGCGGGCGAGGCGACCCGGATGGCCTACATGACCGACGAGGCGGTCGAGGGCCGCGACGCGTTCCTGGAGAAGCGCCAGCCCGACTGGACCCCCTACCCGTGGTACTTCTGATCTGACGGAACCCTCGATCGCGGACGGAGAACCTTGGACATCCTCAGCAGCCGGGTGCTCCTGCGCCCGGCCGACTACGAACGCACGCTCGCGTTCTACCGGGACGGGCTCGGGCTGGCCATCGCGCGTGAATATCCCGGCGGCACGGTCTTCTTCGCCGGTCAGTCGCTGGTGGAGATCGCCGCGCACGGCGGATCGGGCAACCCGTCGGCGTTCGACGGGGCGCTGTGGCTGCAGGTCCGCGACGCCGCCGACGCGGCCGCCGAGTTGGCGCTCAAGGGAATTCCGATCGACCGGCCCCCGGTGCGCGAGCCGTGGGGCCTGATCGAGATGTGGCTGCGCGACCCGGACGGAGTTTCGATCGTTTTGGTCGAAGTTCCGACCGAGCATCCGCTTCGACGCGATTCGCGCTGGTCATCGCCGTAATTGAAGCCTGGAATACGGCATTTGCACGGTAGGCCGGGTTGCCAAGCGGCAGCGCGGCGAGGACGATAGCGCTCGATGCCTCCCCGACCACCGACGTCCGAGGTGGCCGCCGATGACAATCGTCCGACGAGGGAATCGCTGTCTCGATGCCTGGCCTTCCAGAACCCCATTCCTTTGGGGTGGCCGCCGTACGCCCGCGCCACCCCAGCAAACCGCCGGTGCGCGGACATGACACGATCGCAGGCGTGAAGGGCAAGGAGGGGTCGTGACAAGGACACTGCGCACGCTGCCCATGCCGACCGGATCCGGTGTCGGCGATGTACTGCCGCACCTGCGTGAGGCATTGGAGGGCGGCGGCCCGGCGTGGCTGCCGATCCCGACCTCGGATCGTCGCGAGGCCAGACGGCTCAGCGACGCGCTCGCGCCCGGCGAGGCGATCGATGACGAAGTGGCGCTTGTGGTTACGACCTCCGGCACCACGGGTGTGCCCAAGGGCGCGCTGCTGAGCGCGGCCGCGCTGCGGGCGAGCGGCAATGCGACACACGATCGGCTCGGCGGTCCCGGCAGCTGGCTGCTCGCGCTGCCGACCCACCACATCGCGGGCCTGCAGGTGCTGCTGCGCAGCATTCTCGCGGGCACCGAACCCACCGTGCTCGACGTATCCGGTGGCTTCCTGCCCGAGGCGCTGGCGGGGGTCATCTCTGGAATGCGTGGCGAGCGCCGCTATACCTCGCTGGTGCCCACCCAGCTGATCAAAGCGCTCGACGCGCCCATCGCGACAAAGGCGCTCACCGAACTCGATGCGGTGATCGTCGGCGGCGCCGCGACGCCGCTGCCCGTCTACGAGCGGGCGCTCGACGCCGGTATCAACGTGGTCCGCACCTACGGCATGAGCGAAACCTGCGGCGGCTGCGTCTACGACGGCGTCCCGCTGGACGGCGTGCAGGTGCGCGTCAACGACGGCCGAGTGCTGCTCGGCGGCACCGTGCTCGCCTCCGGCTACCGCGGCCAGCCCGACCATCCCGCCTTCGCCGAACCCGGCTGGTTCCGCACCGATGACGCGGGAACCTTCGACGACGGCAAGCTGACGGTGACCGGCAGGCTCGACGAGGCCATCATGACCGGCGGGCTGCTCGTCATCCCGCAGGTGGTGGAGGCGGTGCTGAGCACGCATCCGGCGATCACCGAATGCGTCGTGCTCGGCGTGCCGGACGAGCGACTCGGTCAGCGGGTCGCGGTCGCGGTGGTGCCCACCCGCGATGCGGTGCCGACCCTCGACGAACTGCGCGAGCATGTGATGCGCGAGCTGGATCCGATCGCGGCGCCACGCGAATTGACTCTCATCGAGGAGATTCCGCTGCGCGGGCCCGGCAAGCCGGATCGGGCCAGGCTGCGCGAGCATCTGCTGGCGGAATCGGCGCACTGACAGCGCGCAAGCGGGTGTAAGCGGCCGCGCCATCGCGGTGCAAGGACCGTGCAAGACGCGGACCGCACAGTTGGCTCATGACTTCTTACGCACCAACTTCAGCGCTCGCCGTCGAGGCGGACCGGCTGGTCAAGGTGTTCGGGGAACAGCGTGCCGTGGACGGAGTGAGCCTGGCGGTACCGCAGGGCGCGGTGTACGGCGTGCTCGGACCGAACGGCGCGGGCAAGACCACCACCATCAAGATGCTGGCCACCCTGCTGCGACCGGATGGCGGCAGCGCCCGCATCTTCGGCCACGACGTGGTCGCCGAACCGACGGCCGTACGGTCGCTGGTCGGCGTCACCGGGCAGTACGCCTCGGTGGACGAGGACCTGTCGGCCACCGAGAACCTGATCCTGTTCTCCCGCCTGCTCGGGTTGAGCCGCGGCGCCGCCCGGCGCAAGGCGGCCGAACTGCTCGAGGAATTCGATCTCGTCGAGGCGGCGAACAAGCCGCTGAAGAACTTCTCCGGCGGTATGCGCAGGCGACTCGATCTGGCGGCCAGCCTGATCGCGGCCCCGCCGCTGCTGTTCCTCGACGAACCGACCACCGGGCTGGACCCGCGCACCCGCGCGCAGATGTGGGAGACCATCCGCAGGCTGGTCCGCGAGGGCGCGACGGTGCTGCTCACCACGCAGTACCTGGACGAGGCCGACCAATTGGCCGACCGCATCGCGGTGATCGACCACGGCAGGGTGATCGCCGATGGCACGGCCGATGAGCTCAAGGCCTCGGTGGGCGGCTCCTCGCTGCACCTCACCTTGGCCGACCGAGCGCAGCTGCCCCAGGCCCGCCGCGTGGTCGGTGAATTCCTCGGCGCCGCCGCGACGATCACCCCAGAGGCCGGCAGGCTGACCGCGCCGCTGCCCGATGCGGATGTCACCGCCGATCTGCTGATTCGCTTGCGCGAGTGGGAGATTCCGATCGATGAGATCACGGTGACCAAGCCGAGCCTCGACGAGGTCTTCCTCACCATCACCGGCCATCCAGCCGAAGACGAATCCGAAAGGAGCGCGGCATGACCACCATCACCGCACCCAGTCCGGCGCGCCATGCCGCGCGCGAGATTCCGGCCGCGAGTAACCGGATCTCCTTGCGGCAGACCGTACAAACCTCGTTCACCATGGCCTACCGCGGGCTGCTGAAGATCAAACACAATCCGGAACAGCTGTTCGACGTCACCGTCCAGCCGATCCTGTTCACGGTGCTGTTCGCCTACATCTTCGGCGGTGCTATCTCGGGCAATGTGCACGATTATCTGCCGACACTGATCCCCGGCATCTTCGTGCAAACGGTGATCATGACCTCCGTCGTCACCGGCACCCAATTGCGCGAGGATATGGACAAGGGGGTATTCGACCGGTTCAAATCCCTTCCCATCGCCCGCATTTCGCCGCTGGCGGGTGCGCTGCTGGCGGACGTCGTGCGCTATCTGCTCGCATCCGTGCTGACGATCGTCGTCGGCCTGTGCCTCGGCTACCGGCCGGAGGGCGGGTTCTTCGGCGTCGCGGTGGCCGGGCTGGCCATCATCTTCTGCTCGTTCGCCGTGAGCTGGATCTGGGCGCTTGTCGGCGTCACCGGTAAGAGCGCGTCCGGCGTACAAGGCATTTCGATGATGATCATGTTCCCGCTGACCTTCATGTCCGGCGTGTTCTCCACCGTCGCCACCATGCCGGGCTGGCTGCAGGGGCTGAACAAGGTGAACCCGATCTACTACATGGTCAACGCCTGCCGTCAGCTGATGAACGACGGCACCTACGGCGCGGATCTGGGTTGGTCGCTGCTCACCTCGGTGGCCGTCATCGCGATCTTCGCACCGCTGGCCGTCGCCGCCTACATGCGGCGGGCGTAAACCCTTGCCGGACAACGCCGGACAGCCACGAGCTGTCCGGCGTTTCGTCATGCGGCGAAATCGGCGTGATGCGCCAGTGCCCAGTCCCGGAAGGGGCGGGCGGGGTGGCCGGTGACGCGTTCAACGGTATTGGTGAGCGCGGCGGGGACGCCCACCGATCTGGCCGAGGTGTCGAGCAGGATCTCGAGTACCGGCGCGGGCAGCGTCGCCCGAGCCAGCGCCTGTTCCCTGGTCAACTCGTCGACCGGAATCTCTTGGCCCAGAACATCTCCCAGGGTGTCGACCAGATCGCGCAGGCGCAGCGATTCGGGTCCGGTCAGCATCAGCATGCGCGCCCGATTGTCTTCGCGCACCAGAAGATTCGCGGCGACCTCGGCGATATCGTCGATATGGATGGGCGAAACTCTGGCGTCCGGGTAAGCCATCGCGACGCGACCCGTCTCACGAATTTGCGCGCCCCAATCCCGGCGGGCGTTGGTGGCCAGCCAGCTCGGATACAGAATCGTGTGCGACAGACCGGATTTCACCACAGCCGCCTCGGCGGCGCGGTGCAGCAGACCGATTCGTTTATCGAATTCACCCGCCTCGAACGCGGCGGGCGACGATAGCAGGACGATGTGTCCTACACCGAATTCCTTTGCGGCGCGCAGGAATTCCGCGGTATCGGCGCGGGCGGTGTACAGGAATACGGCCGAGACGTCGCGCAGTGCGGCGGCGGCGTTGTGCGGCGCGGTGGTATCGAGTTCGACGGCGGGCACGCCGGGCGGCAGACCCGCCAGATCGCGTGCGGAGGCGCGAACATCGTGCCCGGCCGCCGCGAGGGTGGCGACCAGGCGCGCGCCGATATTGCCGCGCGCGCCGGTGACGAGGATGGTCATCGCGAAACCCACTGTCCCGAGCCGTGACTCGATCGCAATTTAGCTTTGCCTTCAAAGTTAAATTGCGACCGCGCGGCTGTCAACGATCCGCGACGAGCTCCGCGAACAGCCGCATAATTCGCCTGGCGGAATCGTGCCTGCGCAGGTGCGCGTGCTCGGCGCGGACCGAATCGACCCGCTCGGCGCCGAGCGCCGCCCTGGCCGCCTCGATGTGCGATGCCATCAACAACGATGGAAAATCCTGGCGGGCATACACATTCGGCACCAGGGCGAGCAGTTCCAGACCACGGTCGATATCCCGCCCCGTCACAACGCAGTGCGAGCCGATCACGGTCGCCGCGCAACCGACCTGCGGCAGATCCTGTAACTGGGACAGCGCCACCCTCGAGTGCGCGATCAGGCTGTCCATCAACGAATCCGTCGCGACCGCCCGGCCGTGCAGCACCCGAGCGCCGAGCGCGGCGGCCCCGATCATGATGCCGCCGGGGCCGGGCGCCAGCGCCTGGTCCGGCCAGCCGAAGATCTCCAACGCCCGGTCGAACCTGCGCAGGCCGAATTCGATATCGCCCTCGGCGAGGCTGAGTTCGGCAAGACCGACCACCACGGTGGCCAGTAGCGGGTTGGCGTTGGTCCAGCCGCCGCCGTCCACCAGACCGTCCGGATCGGCGCTGCCGAGCGCGATGACCAGTTGCTGGCGCGCCTCGGTCAGCGCACCGGCCCCGACCATCGCCGCGGCCAGCATGGCCCGGGTCTCGGTGGCCTCCGAGTGCGCACCCAATTGCCGCAGGTCATCGATGGCTTCCAGATAATGATCGACCGACTGCGCGTACTGGCCCGTCTGCGCGTAAACCCCGCCGAGATGCCGGGACACCGCAGACCGGGCGAACAGATCGCCGGGCTGAATGAACCGCAGCGCCCGCTCGGCGTCGAGCTTCGAACCCCAAATATCGCCGAGATTTTCGCGAATATTGGCGCGCATGATCAAGGCCGCCGAACGGACTTCGAAGTCGTCATCGCGGGTGGCCTCGGCGATGAGCCGGAACAGGCCCTTGGCGTCGGAGCGAGCGGTCATGACCCGGGCGAACAGGATCGAGAGCGGGCCGAGATCCGTACTGGTACGCAGCAATCGACGCACCCGCACTCGCAGACGTGCCAGCGCCCGGAAATTGTCGCCCAAATGAGCCAGGTGCATGAACAGCGCGGCGTACGCGCACAGGTGCAGATCTCCGGATGGCGAATCGGGTTGGCCCGCAACCGGTTCCAGATCGAGGACCCGGGCCTGCCAGGACAGCACCTCGTCGTGCAGACCGCGCGATACCCACAGGATGGCGAGCACCGGAAAGATGGTGTACACCGAGTTGGCATCGCGCCGCTCGACCGCGTATCGCATTGCCGCGAGCAGATTGTCGAGGTCGACGGAGACCTCCGAAACCACGGCGACCTGTTCGGGCGTTTTCAGGCGCAGCGCCGCATCGTTGGTGAAATCGCGGGCCCACGATACGATCCGGGACGTCACCAGATCCGCCTCGCCGGGCAGCGCCGCGAGCTGTTCCTCGCCGTATTCGCGCACCGTCTCCAGCATCCGGCACCTGGTGCCGAAGCCGACGTCGAGCACGGTCAGCAGCGACTGGTTGACCAGGCCGTCGATCGCGCTCGCCACATCGGGTAGATCCGGCCCGCCCGCAACGGCTTCCGCTGCGGCAAGCGTGAAACCCGCCGGGAACCGGCACAATCGGCGCAGCGCGATCTGCTGCGGCTCGTCGAGCAGATTCCAGCTCCAGTCGATCACCGCGTGCAGCGTGCGATGCCGCTCGGGCGAACTGCGATCGGTGTTGCGCAGCAGGGCGAATCGGTCGCGCAGCCGCGCGCTGATCTCCTGCACGCTCATGGTTCGCGCCCGCGCCGCGGCCAATTCGATGGCCAACGGCAGGCCGTCCAGGGTGTGGCAGAGCCAGGCGATCTCCTGCGGGTCGAGCCGGATACCCGGTCGCACCGCCCGCGCCCGTGCGATGAATAGATCGGTGGCCGGTGAACCAGCCGCGTCAACGGTCAAGGGCGGCAACGGATATACCGCCTCCGCGGTGATCATCAGCGGCGCGCGGCTGGTGGTGAGCACGGTGAGCCGATCGCACGCGCCGACGAGTTCGGCCACCACGATGGCCACCGCATCGATCAGGTGTTCGCAGTTGTCCAGGATGAGCAGAATCGGCCTGGCACCCAGCGCCTCGCGTAGCCGCTGCCGCACATCCGGCGCGCGCCCACCGCGCAGCGCGGCCGTGCCGTCGAGGTAGCGCTCGCCGAGGCCGAAGGGGGCACCGATCGCGGCCTCGATCTCCAGCCGAGCCTCGTCGATGTCCTCGGCCCGCACCGAGGCGAGCTCGACCAGCACGACGGACTGCCGGGATGCGACGCGCGCACCCAATTCGTTTGCCACACGGGTCTTTCCGGTGCCGCCGGGGCCGAGCACGGTGGTGACCCGGGAGCCGGACAGCAATCGCTCGAGCTCGGCGAGGTCGGCTTCGCGGCCGAGCAGAGCGTTCGGCGCGGCCCGCAGCCCGATCGGGGCGGGCACCACGGATGCCGTGGGTGGTTCCGGCATTCGGGTTGCGCCCAAGGCGAATTCGACTGGGGCGTAGGTCAGGCCGTCGGAGGGCGTCCGAATCCCCGCGGAAGCCGCGGTATCTCGGCGGTTCGCCTCGGCGGAAATGCCATCCCGCTCGACAACGGGACCCGGCGCTGATGCGCTGTGCCACAACGGTTCTCCGCGCAGGATTGCCGTATTCAATTCCACCAGCGCACGTCCCGGATCCGCGCCGAGCTCATCGGCCAGCCGGGCCCGGAACGCGGCGAAGGATTCCAGCGCCTCGTTCGCCCGCCCCGCCGTCGCGAGCAGCCGCATCAGATCGGACTGTGCGGGCTCGTCCAGTGGGTTGGCGGCGGTCCTGGCGCGGGCGATGCGCAGCGCACCGGCCAGGTCGCCGGTGGATTCGCGCGTCGCCAGCTCGATATCGTCCAATTCGCCGAGGCGGGCGGCGGCCATCGTGCGCAGTTCGTCGGCGACCGGTCCGTCGGGCAGATCCGCGCCCGGTTCGCCGCGCCACAGCGCGCGGGCCCGCGCGACCGCGGCCAGGCAGCCGGGCACATCACCGGCCGTGCGGCAGCGCCGCGCCGCGCCGACCAGTTCGTCGACGGCCGCCAGATCCACCTGTTCGGCGCATAACGCCAGCCGGTAACCGGCGGGACCGATCTCCAGCGCACCGTCGGGCAATGCGGCGCGCAGCCGCGACACTTGGGTGTGCAGCGCGTTCATCGGCGCGCGCGGCGGCTGCTCGCCCCATACGTCGTCGATGAGCGCCTGCGCGCTGCGGCTGCGGCCCGGCCGCAGCGCCAGCGCCGCGAGCAGCAGGCGCGAGCGGGCGCCGGGTAGTGCGGCGAGCGCACCGTCGCGGCGTAGCGCGATTTCGCCCAGCAGGGCCACCACGAGCGACTCACCTGTGGACTCGATCAACGCTTGTCCGCGGCCCACCTGGCCGCCCTGGTCCGGAAACATCCCACGGACATCGTAAGCGAGCAGGCTGGAATGGGTCTTCATGGTTTTCCTCCCCCTTTTCCGGCGCAGGGAACCTACGCTTTTCCGCATGGCTGAGTTCGAAGTGGTCCGGCAGGCCGTCATCTCGGCCGAGCCGTCGCGCGTGCACGAATTGATCGACAACTTCCACGAATGGCCCGCGTGGTCGCCGTGGGAGGACATCGATCCGCAGCTGCGGCGCACCTATTCCGGCGCCGAATCCGGCGTCGGCGCCCGGTATTCCTGGAGCGGGAACCGCAAGGTGGGCAGCGGCAATATGGAAATACTCACCAGCACCGACCGCGAGATCGGTATCCGGCTCGAGTTCGAGAAGCCGTGGCAGGCCACCAACGACGTGACCTTCGAGCTGAATCCGGTCGAGTCCGGCACCGAAGTGGTGTGGCGGATGCGCGGCAAACAGCGGGGCCTGATGGGCCTGCTGTCGCGGGTGTTCCCGATGGACCGGATGGTGGGCAGGGACTTCGAGAAAGGACTTGCCCGGCTCGGGAGGGCCGCCGAGAACTGAACGAACTACGCTGCGATCATGGCTACAGCAGCGCAATGGCTCGAGGGCGCCCGGCCCCGCACCCTCCCGAACGCGATAGCGCCCGTCATCGCCGGAACCGGGGCCGCCGCCGCGTACGACGCCGTGAACTGGCCGAAAGCCGTTCTCGCGCTGTTCGTTTCGCTCGCACTGATCGTCGCGGTCAATTTCGCCAACGATTACTCGGACGGCATCCGGGGCACCGATGAGGTGCGGGTCGGGCCGGTGCGGCTGGTCGGGCAGAAGTTGGCCGAGCCGGCGCATGTGCGCAATGCCGCATTCGCCAGTATGGCCGTCGCGGCCGTGCTCGGCCTGATCCTCGCGGCGACGACGGCCTGGTGGCTGGTGCTCGTCGGCGCGGCCTGCATGGCGGGCGCCTGGTTCTACACCGGCGGCAGCAAACCGTACGGCTACCGCGGTTTCGGTGAGGTCGGCGTCTTCGTATTCTTCGGACTCGTCGCCGTGCTCGGCACCGAATACGTTCAGGCCGAACATCTTTCGTGGGTGGGGCTGGGGATGGCGGTCGGCGTCGGCAGTTTCTCCTGCGCGGTGCTCGTCGCGAACAACCTGCGCGATATCCCGACCGACAGCCAATCCGGAAAGACCACGGTCGCGGTCAAGATCGGCGATTCCCGCACCCGCACGCTGTACATGACGCTGGTGATCGTGCCGTTCGTGATCACGCTGGCGCTGATCGCCAAGACCCCGTGGGTGTTGGCCGGACTGGTGGCGGCGCCGCTGGTGCTGCGCGCCAGCGCCCCGGTCCGCACGGGTCAGGGCGGGCCGAAACTGATTCCCGCGCTGAAGGATACGGGCTTGGCGATGCTGGCCTGGGCGCTCGTCACGGCGCTTGCGCTGGGCTTGGGCAGCTGACTGGGCTTCGGCAGCTGATCGCGCCGAGTGCTCGGCTAGTCCTCGTCCGGGACCAGGATGCCGAGCACCCAGTTGACCAGCGAAATGATGATCGCGCCGACCACCGCGGTCCAGAACCCGGTGACCCGCAGACCGTAATCGCTGCTGGCCGCCTCGGTGATCTTGGCGGTGAGCAGCAGCATCAGCGCGTTGATCACCAGCAGGAACAGGCCGAGGGTCACCACCACCAGCGGCAGCGACAGCAGTTTGACGATCGGCTTGACCAGGGCGTTCACAATAGTGAACACCAGGGCGATGCCAAGGACGACAAGGACTTTCACCCCGGTGCCCTTGTCCGGCGGGCTGAGGATGTCGATCTTGTCGACCCACGCGGCCGCGAGCCAGATGGCGACCGCGTTGATGATCAACCGAATCACTAGCGTCATGCGGCCATGCTAAAGCCGCCGGGCCGGTGTGCGCTGTCCGTAACCGGCGTGGCGGCGACGGTCGCGCATACATCGAGTCGTCCGTTTCGCCGGTCTCAGGCCGCCGCGTCCAGCAGCGCGTGCACCTTGGTGCGCAGCGCGCTGATGCCCTCGGCGCCGCCGAGCAGGCCGCTGACGGTTTCGTTGGGCGCGCGCAGGATGCCGAGCAGCACATGCCCGGACTCGATGGCGCGGTCCTTCCTGTTCAGCGCCTCGCGCAAGGCCAGCTCGACCACCTTCTTGGCATCGCGGGAGAACGGGATGTGGCCGAAGTTCATCCTGTCGCGCCCGCGCCCGAACGGGCCGGGCCGCTCCTCCCTCGGCAGCGGGCGGTCGAGCGCGTCGGCGCCGAAGGTGGCCTCCAAGCTCTCCCGCACCGCGTCGAGGTCGATGCCGATCGAGCGCAGCGCCTCGGCATCCTCCGCGCCGAGCGGAATCCCGTTGCCCGCCTGCCGAAGCCGCTCCACCACGCTCTCGTGGGTGAGCCCGGCCTCGGCGAGCAATTGCTTGAGTTCGGGTTCGCCCTGCGAGAGCAGGCCGAGCAACACGTGCTCCACCTCGATCCGCGGGGCGCGCAGCTCTCTGGCGTCTTCCTGCGCGAGGACGATCGCGGTCTTCGCCGACCTGGTGAATCGTTCGAACATCAGCGGCCCCTGCCTCTCCGGTTGTATTTCTGGTGAACCGCCTGCTTGCTGACCTCCAACGCCTCCGCGATCGCCTGCCAGGACCAGCCCTGTGCGCGGGCATTGTCCACCTGGATCGCTTCGAGACGTTCGAGCAGCCGACGCAGTGCCAGCACCGCGCGCAGCCCGACCCTGGGGTCGGGGCTGCCTGCGGCGGCCGCCAGTGTGGTTGCCTCAGTCATATCGTCAATTTAAATTGACACTCGCGCGGTGTCAACAAAAATTGACGACGAAGTCGGGGGCGACCCCGAAACAGCAAGCGGCCCCGCCCTCCGGATCTCCGGAAGACGGGGCCGCTCGGCCGTCGAATGGGCGCTGCTGGAACGAGATTCGGCGTCGCAGCCGACTAACCCGACCAGGTGCCGGTGGCGAAGAACTTCTCCAGCACCGCCGCGGGCTCCGCCAGATCCAGCCCCTGCGACTGGATCCACGCATCGTCGTAATACGTTCCCGCATAACGATCTCCGCCGTCGCACAGCAGCGTCACCACGCTACCGCTGCATCGGTCGGCGATCATCTCGGCGATGAGCGCGAATACGCCCCACAGGTTGGTGCCGGTGGAGCCGCCGACGCGGCGGCCGATCGCCTTGCTCGCGTGCCGCATGGTCGCGATGGAGGCGGCATCGGGCACCTCGATCATCCGGTCCACCACCTGACCGACGAACGACGGCTCGACCCGCGGACGGCCGATTCCCTCGATGCGCGAAGGCATTCCGGTCTGATAGTCGGCGTCGCCGGTCTCGTAACCGCCGTAGAACGCCGAGTTCTCCGGATCGACCACCGCCAATTTCGTTGCGTGCCTGCGGTATCGGATATAGCGCCCGATGGTCGCGCTGGTGCCGCCGGTGCCCGCGCCGACCACGATCCACTCCGGCACCGGATGGGATTCCAAAACCATTTGCTGGAAAATGGATTCGGCGATGTTGTTGTTGCCGCGCCAGTCGGTGGCCCGCTCGGCGTTGCTGAATTGATCCATGTAGTGGCCGCCGCACTCGCGGGCCAACCGCGCCGCCTCGGTGTACATATCCGGTGGCCGCTCGACGAAATGGCAACGGCCGCCCTGCGCTTCGATGAGCGCGATCTTCTGCGGCGAGGTGCTGGCCGGCATCACCGCGATGAAATCCAGGCCGAGCAGTTTGGCGAAATACGCCTCGCTCACCGCGGTGGATCCCGACGACGCCTCGACGACGGTGGTGTTCTCGGTGACCCATCCGTTACAGATCGCGTAAAGGAACAGCGAACGCGCGAGCCGATGTTTGAGGCTGCCGGTGATGTGGGTCGATTCGTCCTTGAGGTAGAGCTGCACATCCCACTCGCGCGGCAGCGGATACCTGAGCAGGTGGGTGTCGGCGCTGCGCTGGGTATCGGCATCGATCAGCCGGACCGCGTTATCCACCCAGTCGCGCGGTGTGCTGCGGTCACATGACCTCATGCCTGCGCGTCCTGGTCGCCGGATTCGCCGCGCAGCCGGGCTCGCAACTGGGCCTTGTCGTGGCGGCGCTTCTCGTCCACCAGCGCGATGTCCTCGTTCACCCGCGCGCGCAGCCGTTTGAACAGCGTCAGCGATAGCGGCAGCGCGATGACCAGCGCGAACAGAATCGCGACGATCACCGGGATATCAACCTTCACCAGCTTGGCCACCAGCACGATCACCGCGGTGATGACGGCGACCAGCACCAGCCTGGCCAGGGTGTAGAGCGCGAGATTGCGGGCCAACCGCCTGCCCGCACCAGCGGGTTGCCGTTCGGGAGCACCTTGCGGTGGAGTTGCGTCACTCACGCCGACCAGCCTATGCGAAGCTGTTGCTCCGCCTCGCTCGGCTCCGCCGGTCGAGGTCGAACGCGTATCCGTTTTGTCTATTACTTCCCCTTTACCAACTGTAGGTAGTTCGAGTACCTGGGGGTCTCAGTGCAACGATGACGCCACTGATGAGGGAACTGTCGAGAACGGAGAGGTTTGCTATGACTGCGATCACCGTCGGCGGCCAGGACACTCTGCTGACACCCGGCCAAGTGGCTGCCCTGTTCCACGTCGATCCCAAGACCGTCACCCGTTGGGCCCATGCCGGGCGCCTCGGGTCACTGCGCACGCCGGGCGGACACCGTCGGTTCCGCGAATCCGAAGTCCTGCAACTGCTCAAGTCGCTGACCACGGAGGCAACCGCGCGCTGACGCCACATCGGCGCGGGCCCGTCGTGCCGGGGCCCGCGCCGATGTGGCGTACCTGCGAGGGACAGGTGCGCCGTGGAGTGGAATCACCACAGATTTCGTGTCTGCGGTGTGCGTACCCCACTCACGCGGCTACCCTCGATAGCAGGAGGTGAGCGACGTGACGTACCTGTTGGCACTCATCGCGGTGGTAACCGTCGCGGTGTTGTGCTGGAAGGCGTTCGGCCCTGACAAGGCGGCCGGACCGACCGTCCCACACACGCGTTCACCCAGGCGCAAGCGCGTCATGGGGCCCGATGACGACCCCGAATTCCTCTGGCGCATTTCGCGCCAGCATCGCGACGGCGACGGTTCCAGCGACCGCTGAGCGATCGTTCCACACACCGGGCGATGTCGTGCGTCCGCACCAATTACCCGATGTGACAACCGAATACGTAAATGCCCCTTGACGGACCGGTCCCCGATACCGGTCCGTTTATTTTGCCGACGGTTCTCGAGAATCGAAACGATTTGCCGTGCAGGGAGTTACGAGTGGCGCACACCGGAACCGGGCCGCTGCCGCCGCTGCGATTCATGCAGGTGCAGTCGGCCGAGGCCAATGCCGAAATGGATTTCTACCGGTATATGGAGACGCTGAATCCGACCGGCCTCGGGGTGGCACTCGGTCTGAGACACCAAGGGTCCGACGATTACTACGCACTGCTCGGCGCGGCCAATGCGAATGCCGCCGTCTTCATGGTCATCGACGGCGGGCACGAACTCGGCATCTCCGGAATCAGCGGTATCGAGGTCCGCGCAGGTCTGGACATCCGCTACTACTTCACCCCGTGGGGGCAGGGTCACGGTGCGGGATCGACCTCGTCGAGTTCATCGTCTTCGGCGTCCGGAACGATGTCGAGCGCGTCCTCGGAAAGCTTGGGGTACAAGTCCGAATCCAGTTACTGAGCATTGACCGGGTGGCCACTGCTTCGCGCTGGTCACCCGGGCCCGAGCGATCCCGGAGTACGGCCGAGCAGGCGCTGCGCGGTTCGCGTCAGGTGGGACTGATCCGCGAATCCGGCCAAGGCGGCGGATTCGGCGAGCGGGCGGTGCGCCAGCTCGCCGACCGCAACGCGCAGGCGCTGCCATTGGCGGATACGGCTGAGCGGCACTCCGATTGCCGAGCGGACCAGCGCGCGCAGACGCGGCGCCGATAGTCCGATCTCCCGGGCGAGGTGCTCGAATCCTCCGGTATGACCGCAAGATCGGAGCACGTGCCCGAGCCGCGGATCAAGCGCCGGGCCCGCACCGAATATGCCCGACAGCTCGGAATACGCTGCGGCGAAATCCCATTCGTCGCCGAGCGCGTCGAGTAGACGACGAACCGTGCCGCCGTCCAGCGGGACCACTCCGGTCACCGGAGACAGGCGCCATGGTTCGACGAGAAGCGTGACGAACCCGGATGTCGTTGCGCAGGAATGGATCAGCTGGGGCGGCACCACCACGCCGGGCAGGTGGGCGCCATCCAGCACCACCGTTCCGGAGATCGGGAGCACCAGCTTCCGAACGGGATGACAGTGCAGGCCGACGGCCATCGCGCGCGTCTCGCCATAGGCATCGATGCCGTTACCCGTGGCGAAGCGGAGCACACGATCGTTTCGTTCAATACGCCAGTCGGTGCTGGTCGTGATCATCCGTACATGTCCACAGTCGCTGCCCTCCTGCTCGGAACCTACTTGGCCTGCACCGGAATCAGCCACTTCGCCGCGACGCGGTACTTCCGATCGCTGGTGCCACCATGGTTGCCCACCCCGAACGCCGTAGTCGCGGTCACCGGATTGGCCGAGGTCGGTATCGGGGTGCTGCTATTTCTGCCCGGTACCCGTGTGGTCGGCGGTTGGCTTGCCGCCGTGATGATTTCGGGATTCCTGGTTACGTGGCTGGACATCCTTCGCCGCTGGAATCCCGCCGCCGAGCGAATCACGCACCGCCCGCTCGGAGCCGCCGCGGCACTCATCGTCAACATCGGCTATGTCGCGTGGGCGGTGTATGTCGCCTGCGATATCGCCTGAGTTCACCCAATAGGGGGCCCGCGCCCACCGCGAACGCGGGCCCTATCCCCTACTTGTCGGCGGTCAACACCCCACCGACACCCCAGCTGTCGGCCGGGGTTTCGTGAATCCACACCTGCACGGCCTCGGCCGGAATCTCCAGCGCCTCGACGAACGCGTCCGTGATCTTGCGAACCAGCTCCCGCTTGAGCTCGATGGTGCGCGGCCCCTGCTGCACGGTAACGATGGGCATGATCTTCCTCCTCAGTGAAAACTCTTGCACTCCAGCGGTTTTCGATTCTCAGTCGCTCGAACTCCGCTGTACACAGTTCACTCCGATTCGAGCCGCCGAACAATGACCACTCCGTGTATGCAGTGATCACGAATCGTGATGAACGCACATCCACGACTCCAGCTGCCACCATGGGGCAATGAACGATCAGGGAAGCCCGGTCCTCTACGCCATCGTCACCGGTTCGCCCGCCGCCCGCGACGTCGGCAAACTCGTCGACCTCGCCCAGGACGACGGCTGGGACGTCTGCGTGATCGCCTCACCCGACGGGCGACGGTTCATCGACGCCGACGCGCTCACCGCCCAGACCGGGCACCCGGTGCGCACCCAGTACAAGGATCCGGGCACGCCGGACGTGCTTCCACCTGCCGACGCGATGATCGCCGCCCCGATCACCTGCAACTCCTTGGCCAAGTGGGCCGCAGGCATCTCGGACACCCTGCCGCTGGGTCTGCTGGTCGAAGCGGTCGGCCTGGCCCTGCCGGTTGTCGCCGTCCCATTCTCCAGCCCGGCACACCTGAGCTTCCCGGCAATCCAGAACGCCATGCGCAGCCTCTCCGACTGGGGCGTAACGGTTCTCGGCGACGACACCCGCGAGCCAGGATCCGACGAGATCCCAATCCTGCCGTGGGACAAGGCATGGCAGGCGCTACACGCCAACCCGCGACTCACGATCGACAAGTAATCGGCCCGAAAAGGCCTGGCCGACAACGCGAGCGATGTCTCAACGCCCACTCCCCCACGTACCCAGCACCGCTGCGTCCCAAGGATTGTCATCCGGGGTGTTTGAGAATTGATGGAACCGAACTACGGCTGGCGCATCTGGGATGACGGATTCGAAATGACCCAGGCCGCACAGCAAGCCTGCGGCCATAAAGCGATCCGCCGTCTCCAGACCTGGGGATCTCAATAATGATCGTTAGCCACTGAGACCAAACCCATTGGCGCGGGGGCAATTCGACGGGCGCGCGGGCACGTGAGCGTCTAAACACCGCAGACGCGGTAGATCGCTACGGAACCAGCAACAGCTGGCCGACCTTGGACCGGACAACGGAGAAATGCTTGCGATCGGATCACTAGATCGTGCCCCGATCCAGTTCTTCTCGAACGATCTCCTTAGCCCGCTCACCCAGGTCAGGTTCGGCGGACACGATGCCGTCGCTGTGGAAAAGTACGCCGGCCGGATTTCCGGACCAGCTGACGCAGCAACGCGGCCGGTACCTGATCGTCGGGCACAGCCTCGGCCAACCGGAGAAGTTCCTCGCGACTGGCGCGCATGATCACAGTGTATGCCGTACGCAGCCGAGTCCGACGGGCCTGGAGGGGTCCCCCGCTCAGTTGAGCCCGGCGTACGAGTGCAACCCGCTCACCACGATGTTGATGATGAACAGGTTGAACAGCATGGCGACGAAGCCGGCGGCGTTGATCCAGGCGGCTTTGGTGTCGCGCCAGCCGGAGGTGGCGCGGGCGTGGAGGTAGGCGGCGTAGAGGACCCAGGCGATGAAGGAGCAGGTTTCCTTGGGGTCCCAGCCCCAGAAGCGGCCCCAGGCGGCCTCGGCCCAGACGGCGCCGAGGACAATGCCGGCGCTGAAGAGGGGGAAGCCGATAATGGTGGTTTTGTAGGCGAGGCGGTCGAGGGTTTGCGCGTCGGGGAGGCGACGGGCGATGGCGCCGAACGCATTCGAGGATTCGTGGCCGTCGGACTGGCGCACCCGGTACAGGAACAGCATGCTGCAGACGCTGGAGAACATGAAGATGCCGCTGCCGACGCTGACGATGGTGACGTGCAGCGGCAGCCAGTACGACTTGAGCGCGGGCACCACGGGCGCGGCGTCGGCGTAGAGCACGGTTCCGGCCAGGAACATCAGGATCAGCACCGGGACGAGCAGGAAGACGAACATCGACCGGAATCGCTGCTCGCGCAGGAAGATCAGGCCCATCACCATTGCCGCGCCGGTCGCCATGGTGACGAATTCGTACATGTTGCCGAGCGGGAAGCGGTGGGTTGCGAAGCCGCGCAACACGATTGCCGCGATATGCAGCACCACCGCGACGTGCAGCACGGAGAAGCCCACATTGCCGTACCGCTCGGAAAGCGGTGTGCCCTCTGGTGTTTCGACCCGCCCCGGCACCGCCGGATCCGGCGCGGGCCCGCCGGAGCCGACCAGTTCCCGTTCGAGCACCCGCTTTGTCTGCGCCGACGCGTACTGCACAATCAGCAGCACCAGCACGAGCGCGTAGACGACGATCGCGGTTTTGAACGCGAAATCGCTGTAGCGGGCCAGGGTTTCGTCGATCGGCATGGTCATTCTCCCGTGGTTTTCGCCGCGGTCGGCGGGGCATCGTCGAGCAGCCGGGCGCGCAGGCGGTCGAATTCGCCGCCCCAACCGGCCTGATCACTTCTGGCCAGCCCGCCCATATCTACTACAGTGCGTCGTTGATCGACGGTACTCGCTTCGTCGGCGGCTGGATAGGCGCGCAGCCAGATCCGCCGCCGCTTGACGACCAGCGAAACCAGCAGTCCACCCAGCAGCGTTATCGCGGTGACCAGCACCCAGTTCTGCGCCGGATCGTGCGAGACCTGGAGATTCACGAATTCCTTCGCGCCGTCGAAGCTCACCTTGGTGCCGTTGGACAGCGTGGTCGACTCACCGGGGCGCAGGTTGACCCGCGCCTCCTTCGTCAAGCGGTGCTGACGCTCCAATTCCGGATCCAGCGCGAAGATCGACTGCGGCCTACCGGTGTCCAAACCGGTGTCGCCGCGGTAGATGTCGACCGCGACCGCCGGATCGTCCATCCTCGGATACGCGGAGCTCAGCAGGGTGCCCTGCATCAGCGCGGTCGGCGCGAACAGACCCTCGATGGCGATCTGGTTCTTGCGCCGCTCCTCGTCGCCGGCGTACATGCCGCCGGGCGGGTCGATGCGCAGCACACCGCTGGACAGGAAGGTGCTCGCGTTATCCGGCCGCCACTGCACGGTCTCGGTGCGGGTCTGGCCGTTCGGGAAGGTCACCGTGAAGGTCGGCGCGAAACCGTGGCCCTGCAAGTAGATTCGGTCGCCGCCGACGCGCAGCGGGTGGTTCACCTGGATGGTGGTGTCGCGCCAGGTGTTGGTCCGCAGATCGCCGCCGGCCTGGTAGGAGATGTTCGAGGTGAACATCTCGGCCTGACCGTTCTTCAGATAGTCGGCCTTGAAATCCTTGACCCGCACGCAGATCGGGGTCATGCCGGTGCCGTCGTTGACATTGCCCGCCCGGAAGGAGTCGAATACCGCGGGCGAGGTGGTGCAGAAGCCGGGGCCGTTGTCCGCGATGACGATGACATTGCCCTCGTATCCGAACAGCTTGCCGGCGGCGAAGGCGACCAACAGCCCGACCAGCGACAGATGGAAGACCAGGTTGCCGAATTCGCGCAGATAACCCTTCTCGGCCGAGAGGGTGACCTCACCGTCCCGCTCGCCCGGCCGCACCTCGACGCGCCAACCGCGTAATTGCTTGCGCGCGTTGCCGATAACCTCGTCCGGCGATCGCTCGGCCGAGGTGGCGAAATGGTGCGGCAGCCGAGAAAGGTTGCGCGGGGCCCGAACCGGCGGTGTGCGCAACGCCCGGTAATGGTCGTAGACGCGCGGCACGACGCAGCCGACGAGCGAAATGAAAAGCAGCACATAGATTGCCGTGAACCAGAAGCTGCCGAAGACGTCGAACAGCTGGAACCGGTCCATCCACGGGCCGAGGGTCGGCCGGTCGGCCAGGTACTGCGCCACCTTCTGCGCGTTGAGGCTGCGCTGCGGCAGCAGGGCGCCGGGGATGGCGGCGAGCGCGAGCAGGAACAGCAGCACCAGCGCGGTCCGCATGCTGGTGAGCCCGCGCCAGGTGTTGCGCACCAGCGCCCAGGCCCGGCCCGGCAGCGATTGCCGAGGGGTGTCGGTCGGATGTCGGTTCGGTCCAGCACGGTCATATCGGCAGGGTCACCTCGGAGACGAACGCATCACGGATCCAGGCCACGAACTGATCCCAGGCGCCGGTCACCAGCGCGACGCCGACCGCGACCAGCAGCAGGCCGCCGATGATCTGGATGATCCTGGAGTTGCGCCGCAGCCAGCCGACCCCGCGCAGCGCGCTGGCCGAGCCGAAGGCCAGGATCACGAACGGCAGCCCGAGGCCGAGGCAGTAGGCGACGATCAGCGCGACGCCGCGCACGGCGGTGGTGCCCTGGGTGCCCGCGGACACCGCCATCACACCGGACAGTGTCGGCCCGAGGCACGGCGTCCAGCCGAGTGCGAACACCGCGCCGAGCAGCGGCGCGCCCGCGATGCTGGTGAGCCTGCGCGGTTCCATCCTGGTGTCGCGCTGCAGCGCCGGGATCAGGCCGATGAACACCAGTCCCATCAGGATGGTGACCACACCGCCGATGCGTTGCAGCAGTTCACGATTCACGTTCAACGTCTGGATGACGCCGAAGACCGTCGCGGTGGCGAGGACGAACACCACGGTGAAGCCCGCGACGAACAGTCCGGCGGCGCCCGCCACCCGCAGCCGCCCGGACCGCTGCGTATTACGAACCGCCACAGTACTTTTCGCCTCGGCAACGGTGACGGGCGGCGACTCCGCGCCGACCAGCCCGGCCAGATACGACAGATATCCGGGCACCAGCGGCACCACGCACGGCGAGGCGAACGACACCAGCCCCGCGAGCAGGCAGGCGCCGACGGCCAGCAGCAGCGGACCGGTGGCCGCCGTCTGCTGGAACGAATCCCCAACGCCCGCAAGTACTGTCACGCTCATGCCGGACCCTCGTCGGCCAGCCGCCGCACCACCGGATCGAGATCCTGCGGCAGCAGCGTCTTCAGGAAGACCGCGGCCACCCGATGCTGCCGATCCAGTACGAGCGTGGTCGGGATGACGCTGGTCGGGAAGTTACCGCCCAGTGCGAGCAGGGTGCGCATCGACGGGTCGTAGATCGACGGATAGCCGATCTTGTTGCTGACCACGAAGTCCTGCGCCTTGTCCTGCTCGGGATCGCGAATGTTGATGCCCAGGAAGGCAACTCCCCGGTCTTTGTTCTCCGAGTAGACCTTCTCCAGCGCGGGCGCCTCGCCGCGGCACGGCCCGCACCACTGGCCCCACAGGTTCAAAACCACGACCTGGCCGGGAAAGTCGTCGACGGAGGTGGTTTTGCCCGCCGTCATCAGATCGGGCCCGGCCAACTTGCCGATGGTGCCGCGCGAGGACGGCGGATCGTAGAAGATCTCGGTTTTCCCGCCCGGCGAAACGAATTGGAAGGTGCCGCCGCCGGTGGCCACCGCGTCTTTGCCGGAGCAGCCCGCGAGCGCGGCGACCAGCGCCACGCACGCGAGCAGAACCGGCGCGAACCGCCGGGCCGACCGGGACACGGTGGCGGCTCTCATGCGCCGTGCACCGCGGGATCCGAACCGCCCGCCGGCTCCGAATATACGATGTCGACCAGCGTATCCCCTTGGTAGACAAGGGAAGTCAACGATGCGAGGGAGCACTGCCTGCTGCGCGGATCGTGCCATAGCCGCTGCCCCTGCAGGAATCGGCGCAGCGTCCACACCGGCAGCTGATGTGAGACGAGCACCGCCTCGCGCCCGGCCGCCTCCACCCGCGCCTTGTTCACCGCGGCCAGCATGCGGTGCGCGATCTGCAGATACGGCTCGCCCCAGGACGGAGTGAACGGATCGCGCAGCTTCCACCAGTGCCTGGGCTTGCGCAGCGCGCCGTCGCCGACCGAAACCCGCAGGCCCTCGAAGGTGTTTCCGGCCTCGATCAGATTCTCGTCGGTGCGCACCAGCAGTTTGTGCTCTGCGGCGATCGGTTCGGCGGTCTCCTGCGCGCGCTGCAGCGGCGAGGCGATCACCAGGGCGATGTCGTGGTCGGCGAGCGCGCGGGCCACCGCCGCGGCCTGCGCGCGGCCGGTCACCGACAGGCTGAAGCCCGGAAGACGGCCGTAGAGAATGCCTTTCGGGTTGTGCACCTCGCCGTGCCGGAGCACGTGCACGATCGTCTCGACGGGTTCGGATTCCGGCTGCGGGGCGTTATCGGATCCGAGCGCTAGTTCATGCTCGGATCGGGAAAGTTCGTGCTCGGAACTCACGCGATTCCTTCGGGGGTGGCGGCCGCGGCCGCGTGTGCGGCCGCGGGCAGAGCGGCGGCGATTCGGTCGAACGCGTCCTCGTCGAGTGCCGCGGAGACGAACCAGGTCTCGAACGCGCTCGGCGGCGCGTAGACACCGCCGTCGAGCAGTGCGTGGAAGAAATCCGGATAGCGCCAGGTCTGGCTGGCCTTGGCGGATGCGTAGTCGGTGACCGGGCGGTCGGCGAAGGACACGCTCACCATATTGCCCGCGAACTGCACCTGATGCTCGACCCCCGCGGCCGAGAGCGCCTCGTGGAACAGGCCGCCGAGCCGCTCGGCGTTGCGGTCGAGCGCCGCGTACACCGCGTCGTCTGCGGCGCGCAGCGTCGCCAGACCCGCGGCCACCGCGACCGGATTACCGGAGAGGGTGCCCGCCTGATAGACCGGCCCGAGCGGGGCCAGATGGTTCATGATCTCGGCGCGGCCGCCGAACGCTGCGGCGGGCAGACCGCCGCTCATCACCTTGCCGAAGGTGTACAGATCGCCCGCGACCCCGTCGCGCCCGAACCAACCGGCGCGGCCGACCCGGAAGCCGGTCATCACCTCGTCCATGATGAGCAGCGCGCCGTTGGCGGCGGTCAGCTCGCGCAGGCCCGCGTTGAATCCGGGCAGCGGCGCCACCGTGCCCATATTGCCCGCGGCCGCCTCGGTGATCACGCAGGCGATCGCGCCCGGATGCGCGGCGAACGCGGCGGCGACGGCGTCGAGGTCGTTGTACGGCAGCACGATGGTGTCGGCCGCCTGTGCGCCGGTGACACCGGGCGAGGTGGGTAGGCCGAGGGTCGCGACGCCCGAACCCGCGTCGGCGAGCAGCGCGTCGACATGCCCGTGATAGCAGCCGGCGAATTTGATGACCTTGGCGCGCCCGGTGAATCCGCGGGCCAGCCGGACCGCGCTCATGGTGGCCTCGGTGCCGGAGTTGACCAGCCGCACCCGGTCCACCGGCGCCACCCGCTCGGCGATGAGCTCGGCCAGTTCGATTTCGGCCTCGGTCGGCGCGCCGAAGGACAGCCCGCCCGCGGCGGCGCGCTGCACGGCCTCGACGACGGCCGGGTGCGCGTGGCCGAGAATCATCGGACCCCAGGAGCACACCAGGTCCACGTATTCGTTGCCATCGGCGTCCACCAGGGTGTAGCCGTTCGCGGCGGCAATGAATCGCGGTGTGCCGCCGACGGATTTGAATGCCCGAACCGGGGAGTTGACGCCGCCGGGAATAACCGAACAAGCCCGTTCGAAGAGCTGAGCGGAAACCGGTACCGATGCCCTGGTCGCGCGCGGAGAAGAACTCACGCGAACCAGTCTGTCAGCTCGCCGGGATCGAGTCGACGACAGGGTGTAGTGGAGGTGACCCAGACCGCAACACGCCGAACCCGATTTGGGCGGAATATTGATCGCTGATGGTTTGCCAATGCGTAAGGTTCCGGTCCGTACGCAAACCATCGGCCGGGAGGGACACCATGCGGATCGCCATTGTCAGCGCGGCCTTCGTCGCACTAGCCGCCAGCTTCGGCGCGGGCGCCGCCGCCGCGGCCGACCCGGTGAGTCAGCCGGATCGCGTCGGGCTGAGGTTGAGCCACGGCGAAACCCTGGGGCTTTCCGACGGACCGCTGCCCGCCATCGTGACGATGATGGTGCCGCTCAACCGAATCGGCGCCGGCCTCAAGGGCGACACCAAGATCTTCCGCGACGATCAGGGCGGCGTGCACGCATCGCTGCGCCAGATCATCATGGAGGCGGCCGACCACCCCGACGGCACCGTCACCATCTACCTGAACGCGCCCGGCACCCGCAACGGACGGGTGCTGGACGTTTACCAGAACTGGCAGTAACCCGCTACGTGTACATGCACGGCACCGCAGGCAGCATCGAATGCAGCATGCACATGAACTGGTTGTACGGTCCCGCCGAACCCGATTCGGGCACGAAGTCCAGGGTCGGCCGCGCCGACTGAACCACCTGGCCGTCCGCGGTCCGCTCCAGCGGCAATCCCGGATTCGCCGCGGCGGGTCCCGCGCCCATTCCGATCACGGCCGCCACCGCGACCGCCGCACCCAACTGACCGACCAACCGCTTCACCAGGTAAACCCTTCGTTTGCCGCTTGACCATCGCGCGGCCGAAATACACACGGCCGCACGGATATTCCGGAAATCGCAGCGGCGGTGCCGCGGCGATCACGTGCACGCTACCCGTGATCGCCGGGCGAATGAAGTGGCAATTTCGGCCGCGCTCAGCTCTGCGCGGTGATACCGACGCACCACAGTGCGAACCCGGTGGTGAACAGGCAATCCAGCGGTTCGGGCAGCACATGCAGCAGCGGTGCGGGCGGTGCGAGGTAGACGACCGGCGAGCGGGCCGGGCCGACATCAGGATCCGCGGCGGCCGGAGCCGCACAGGCCGCGCCGAGTAGACCGGCCGCCACCACCCCGATCAGATATTTCCGTACATGGGCTGTGGACTTCATGGGTTCGATATTCCCGCGAACCCGGCGCGAAAACGATCAAATGCGCGTATCGGCCGCTACGTCGGAGCGAACAATCCGGACCGCGCGGGCGCTACCGTCGATCGCGACGACGCCGCCGACCGTCACGAGCACCGCCGCCAGCAGCAGCCACGGCGCGGCATACCGGGTCGCCTCGAAGCCGGGCGTGTCGCCCGACCGCGCGAACACCGTCGTATGCAGGCCACAGCGCCAGCTCAGCACCGCGCCCACGAGGCACAGCACCGCGACGACCACGTCCGTCGCGAGCAGCAGCCAGTTCCTCACCGGTCGACTCCGTTCCGCTCCAGCGCCTCGGTCAGCGCGGCACGCAGGCCACGGTGGTCGCGCGCCCACGCCTGCACCAATCCACCGTCCGCGAGTCGCAGCCCGATACCCTTGCGCCGCCGCGGCACCCCGGTGAGCTCACCGAGCGCCCGCGCCGACTCCCATTCCGCATCCTTCTTGGCGTGCTCGTCGCGCTCGGGCAGCACCTCGGCGATCGTATCGAGCGACAGCGTCTCGGTGCCATCGCGCAGCGCGGTATCGGTGAGTTCCACGCTGACGTGCCTGCGCCCGGCGACCACCTGCAGCGCGACGAATCCGGCGATCAGCGCGGCGCAGAAGATCAGCGCGAACCAGTGGATATCGGTGCCGGTGGCCGCCTCCATCAGGAGTACGGCCAGGCATAGCAGCGGCCCATAGGCCACCGCGCGCCAGCGGGCGCCCGGCTCGGAAAACAGGACGGCGGAGGCGGATTCGGTCACGCGGCACTTCCGGGAACCGGCACGCGGCGATCCATCGAACGAGGGCTCAGCGAGTCAGACTCGGCAGCAACAGCACCGCTATGGTGACGAGACCGAAAAGGACCAGCAGGCTCAGCACGGCCAACTCCCGCCGAATGCTCTGCGGCTGTTGAATGACCACGCGCATCGAAGCCTCCGATCATCCGGAGCGTCTGCCGAACAAACGACTTCCGGTACACCTGTCCCCTGTGACAACCCTCACGATACATGGTGGCGTGTCCTGGACAAATTCGGTGCCCGATCCGTTCGGACGACGCCGAGCCTTCACCCGGAGGCCGCATGCGCGACAGGTTCAGGACAACCAGTTCGCCGCCTCGGTCGCCCAGTAGGTGAGCACGAAATCCGCACCGGCCCGGCGAATACCGAGCAACGATTCGAGCACCGCGGCCCGCCGATCGATCCAGCCGCGCTGCGCGGCGGCGGTGATCATCGAGTACTCGCCCGAAATCTGGTATGCCGCAACGGGAACGTTCGAGTTGTCGGCGACGTCGCGCAGGATGTCGAGATACGACATGGCGGGCTTCACCATCACGATATCCGCGCCCTCGGCCAGGTCCAGTTCCAGTTCGCGCAGGGCCTCCCGCCGATTCGCCGGATCCTGCTGGTAGGTGCGCCGGTCCCCCTGCAGCGACGAGCCGACCGCCTCGCGGAACGGTCCGTAGAACGCCGAGGCGTATTTCGCGGTGTAGGCCAGGATTCCGGTATCGGTGCGGCCCGCCGCGTCCAGCCCGGCCCGGATCGCGCCGACCTGACCGTCCATCATGCCGCTGGCGCCGAGCAGGTCGGCACCCGAATCCGCTTGTGCCAGCGCCATTTCCACGTAGACGCGCAGGGTGGCGTCATTGTCCACCGCACCGTCGGGCGCGAGCACGCCGCAGTGGCCGTGGTCGGTGAATTCGTCCAGGCAGGTGTCGGCCATGACGACCGTCGCGTCGCCGACCTCCTCGGCGAGCGCGCGCAGGCCGCGGTTCAGGATGCCGTTCGGATCGATGGCCTGGCTGCCCTCGGCGTCCTTGTCCTGCGGGCGCGGCACACCGAACAGCATCAGGCCGCCGACGCCCGCGCCGACCGCCTCGGCCGCCGCCTTGCGCAGCGAATCCATCGAATGCTGTACGACACCCGGCATCGAGGCGATCTCGCGCGGCTCGTCCAGACCGTCGGCCACGAACATCGGCAACACCAATTGCCGTGGCTGCAAGGAGATTTCGGCTACGAGACGGCGTAACGCCGGGGTGCGGCGCAACCGCCGCGGGCGGTCCATTCCGGTCATATCCGCGAGCCTACGCCGGTGACCGAATCGTGCCGACGGCACATCGCATCCCGACAGATCATGGATTGCGGTCCGGCGCGGTGACCAGGTGCGAGTCACCGACAGTGAGCGCGAGCACGTTCCCATGGCGCATACTTCACTCGCAGGGCAACTTCCGGGGGGCCGCAGGCAATGACCGATCCGCAGACCGACGCCTCGCTGGCCCGTGCCGCCGATTTCGAGTCATGGGCCGCGGTGGCCCTCGCGCAATGGTGGCCGCTGCTCACCGGCGGCCTGGCCCCGCCCGCGACGGCACTGCGCGCCTGGCGCGCCATCGACGGCAGCGGGCGCGAATTCCGGGTCGGCTTCATCGCGCGCAAACTCGCCGGTCCGGAACTCATGCCGGTGGCGCGCAACGCATTCGATCGCTTGGGTATGACACCGGACGAGCACGAGTGGCGGCAGTCGCAGGGCAGGCATCTGGTCGGCGGTACCGAGGACGCGGTGGTGCGCGTGCGGTTCTCCGATACCGCGCACACCGTTTTCATCCGGCTGGAGAGCAGACCGTGCGAGGTGTCATGGGCCGCGGGCCGCAGGCTGCTCGGCACACCGGACGAGAACGTGCCGTTCCCGAGCACAACGGTCGGCCCGCTGGATGTGCGGGTGGCGCGCAACAGCGCAAGGCATCTGCTGACCCAGCACGGTGCGGCGCTCGCCGAACCCGACGACCCGTTCCAGCTCGGCCCGCCCGATCACGTCTTCGACGTCGGGTGGGCCTTCATATTTCCGTGGTCGACCACGTCCTGGTACGAGGCGGGCAGACCGCCGCGCCTGGCGGCCGACAGCGGCGGGCCCATCGTCGTCGTCAAGGACACCGGACATGTCTGGCTGCTCGGCAGCATCGGCAGTTTCGACGCCCAGCTCGCCGCTTACGCCCGTGATCAGGGCTATCACCACACCATCGGATATCCGTCCGGGTAACTGGGGTCATGACAGCGCGCCCGCGCGGGCCGATCATGGATGACGGGGAGGGGACGCGTGCGCATCGACCGACCCGGCGACAACTGTGCGACCACCAGTCCCAGCACTGAAACCGCTACCTTCAGGACCGCCGCTCATGTTCAGTGATCCACCAGATCCGACGGGCATCGCCAACGAGCGAAAGCTGAACGCGCTGCGCGGGTTGGCCGCCGACGGCGACCCGCGCGCCATGGAACAGCTCGGGCACATGCTGTGGGATCGCGACGATCTGACCGGCGCCGAACACTGGTTCCGCCGCGCCGCCGACCTCGGCAGCGGCACCGCCATGGCGAATCTGGGCCTGCTCACCGGCACCGACGGCCGGATCGGCGAGGCCATCGGCTGGTTGGAGTCGGCGGTCGGGGCCGGCTGTCCCGGTGCCGATCAGCAGCTCGGGCTGCTGCATCTCGAGCGCGGCAATCTGGACGAGGCCGAACGCTGGTTCCGGCCCGCCGCCGAGGCGGGCGTGCCGGAGGCGCTGTGCAATATGGGCGTCATCGCGAACCGGCGGGGCGACGACACCGCGTCCGAGGAGTGGTACGAGCGCGCGGCCGGCAACGGAAACCCAACGGCCATGCGAAGTTTGGGGCTCCATCTGGCCCGCCGCGGCGAACTGGGCCGGGCTGTCGCACTGCTCACCGAGGCGGTGCGCCGCGGCCGCATCGACGCCATGGCCATCCTCGGCTCGATCCACCTGGACCACGGCGATGCGACGGCGGGCGAGGACTGGTTGCGGCGCGGCGCCGAGGCAGGCGATCCGGATTCGATGTTCCATCTCGCACTTTTCCTGCGGGAGCGCCACATTCAGGTGCCGGGCACCCTCGACGACCCGGATACCCTGCGCACCGTCGCCGGCATCATCACCGGCGCGATGTCCCCGCATCAGGAGGCGCAGGACTGGCTGGAGCGCGCCGCCTCCCTCGGCCATCCGCAGGCCATGCAACTGCTGCACGATCTCTGAGCCGCCGCGGTCCGGAAACCCTTCGTACGCAGCGGTTTTTGTCGGTGCCGCCGAGTACAATCGAAGACGTGTTCGAGGGGGTTCGGACACCTGCTCGATGGGAGGACACTCGTGCCCAAGCCGAAGACGGTTGTCATCGACCGGCCCTATGTTCCGTTGGAGAAGAAGCCGCTGCCCGCCGGGCGGCCGCGGTCGTGGTACGTCACTCACAACCGGCGACTGAAGGCGATGCGCCTGGCGATCGCGCTGCTCGATTCGGGGGTCTACCGGGCAAGTCAGGCGGATAACGAAAAGATCAGGCGCACCGCGGAATTGGTCGGCATCCGGCCACCGTCCAACACCACCTGCCGCCTGGTCCGCGACATGATGCGCACCCGGCGGTGAACCACAAGCAGAGCGAAATCAGTTGTCCGACTTGTGAAGCCGGACAACTGATTTCGCATGCACATGGGTAACTCGCCGGGTACCGGCTAACTCAGCCACGAGGCGAACCGGCGGCCGCCAACGCTCGTCTCACGGCACCCGAGTCTGGCCTGAAGACACGGAGAGGCGGGACAGCCTACCGGCTGCGGCGGCTCTTCTTGCGCGGCGGCGGCAGCAGACCCTCGGCGCGCAACCTGGCCGCATGCTCGGCCAGCGCCTCGACCAGCGGACCGACCTGCGCGACCTCCGGCTGCACATCCACCCGCAACCCGAATTCGATTGCCGTCTCGGCGGTTTTCGGGCCGATGCAGGCGACGATGGTGCGCGCGTGCGGCTTACCCGCGATGCCGACCAGGTTGCGGACCGTGGAGGACGAGGTGAACAGGACCGCGTCGAAACCGCCGGTCTTGATCATCTCGCGGGTCTCGGCGGGCGGCGGGGATGCACGCACCGTCCGGTACGCGGTGACGTCGTCGATTTCCCAGCCGCGATCGCGCAGCCCCTCGGCCAGCGTCTCGGTGGCGATATCGGCGCGCGGCAACAGAACCCGGTTCACCGGGTCGAAAACGTCGTCGTAGGGCGGGAAGTCGGCGAGCAGGCCCTCTGAGGACTGTTCGCCGCTGGGCACCAGCTCCGGATTGATGCCGAACGAGCGCACCTTGTCGGCGGTGGCCTCGCCGACGCAGGCGATCTTCACACCGGAGAACGCCCTTGCGTCCAAACCGAATTCGGCGAACTTCTCCCACACCGCGCGCACCGCGTTGGTGGAGGTGAACACCACCCACTGGTACCGGCCGTCGACCAGACCCTTGACCGCGCGCTCCATCTGCGCCGGGCTGCGCGGCGGCTCCACCGCGATGGTCGGCACCTCCATCGGGATGGCGCCGTGGGTGACCAGCCGCTCGCTCATCTCGGCGGCCTGATCCTTGGTGCGCGGCACCAGCACGGTCCAGCCGTACAGCGCGCGCGACTCCCACCACGACATCTTCGACCGCGCGGCGACCACCTTGCCGATGGTCACCACCAGCGGGCCGACCAGTTCGGATGCGGCGCTGTTCAGCGTGGCCAGGGTGGCCTCGATGGTGCGCTGCTGGCGGGTGGTGCCGCGCACGGTCACCGCGACCGGCGTCTGCGGCGCCATCCCGTGTTCCACCAGGGCGCTCGCGGTCTCGGCCAGATGGCCCGAGGTGGCGTGCAGCACGAGCGGGCCGGGGGCCGCGGCCAGCGCGGCCCAGTCGACCTCGCCGCGCACATCGGCCTCGGTGTGCCCGGAGCCGAGCGCGATACCCGCGTAGCTCGGCACCGCGGATCCGGTGGGCAGCCCCGGCAGCACCTCGAAGACCACATGCGACCGGGTGACGGCGTTGACCTCGGCGATCACCGAATCGGCCGTCAGCGGATCGCCCGCGACGACGCGCACCACATCGTGGCCGTTGCGCGCCTCGGCGACCAGCGTCTTGGCCACCTCGGCGGGTTCACCGAGCGCCGGTCGCACATCGACCGGGCGGGTGCCGTCGGGGTCCTCCTCAACCGCGGTGCCGATCAGGGCCAGCACACCCTTGTCGACATCCGGGTCGGTGAATGCCAGTGTCGCGCGGCCGAGCACCTCGCGGGCGTGCACTGTCAGCAGTGCCGGATCGCCGGGACCCGACCCGACGAAGAGGATCCGACCGGGATGCTTTTTGGTGGCTCGACTCATTCGAGGTTCTCCATTGGACTGGGGTTGGCAAAGTCTGCGGGCGGATTCACCGCCTGGGTCGAGCCATTCGGCTCCGGTGTGCCGAGCAGCTCGCGGGCACCCAGCTCGAGCAGCTCTCTGGCCAGCGCCCGACCGAGCTCGGCGGCCCGTTCCGGCGCGCCGACCACGGAGGCGCGCAGCACCTCGGATCCGTCGACGGCGGCGGCGCACGCGCGTAGCGAGAGCTCGTCGACGATGCGGCCGTCGTCATCCAGCGACTCGACCACCTCGGCCAGTGCGCCGATCGGCGCGGTGCAGCCGGCCTCCAGCTCGGCGAGCAGTGCCCGCTCGGCCAGTACAGCGGCCCGGGTCGCGGCATCGTCGAAGCGGCTCAGCGCGGTCACCAATTCGGTGTCGTCGCTGCGGCATTCGATCGCCAGCGCGCCCTGCGACGGGGCGGGCAGCATCTGCACCGGCTCCAGCGCCTCGGTGACCGCGTCGGTGCGGTCGATCCGGGCGAGGCCGGCTCTTGCCACGACCACCGCGTCGAGTTCGCCATCGGCGACCTTGCGCAGCCTGGTATCCAGATTGCCGCGCAATGGAACGATCTCCAGGCCGAGCCCGAGCGCACGCAGCTGCGCGGCCCGGCGCGGCGCCGAGGTGCCGATCCGCGAGCCGGGCGGCAGTTCGCCGAGCACCAGACCGTCGCGCGCCACCAGGGCGTCGCGCGGATCCTCGCGTGGCGGGATCGCGGCAATGGTGAAGCGCGGATCCTGTGCGGTGGGTAGATCCTTGTACGAGTGCACCGCGATATCGATTGCGCCGGCGGCCAATTCGTCACGCAGCGCCGAGGTGAACACGCCGACGCCGATCTGCTCCACCGGCTCGCTCGACAGGTCGCCCGCGGTTTTGACGACGACCAGCTCGGCCGGATGCCCGGCGGCGATCAGCGCGTCGCGGACCGTGCCCGCCTGGGTGAGCGCGAGCAGGCTGCCGCGGGTGCCGATCCGCCACGGCGCGCGGGTGCCCGCGGTCGTCACGTCCTGCTCCTCCCGCACCATCGTCATGCCTGCCGCTCCTGTCCGCCCGCTTGATGTCCCGCGGTGAAATCGTCGGCGAGCTCGCCGATCGAGCTGATCTCCATCGGCGCGGCAACCGCTTGTGCCGCACCGGGTTTCAGCTCGAACAACTCGCGCAACGCCTCGGCGTAGCTGTCCCCGCCCGGGGTGGACGCCAGCTGCTTGACCCGCACCGTCGGCGCGTGCAGCAGCTTGTCAACCACCCGGCGCACGGTGCGCGCCACCTCGTCGCGCTCCGGATCGGCCAGGCCGGGCAGCCGCGAATCCAGCCGCAGCAGTTCGGCCTCGACCACCTCGGCGGCGCGCTGACGCAGCGCGGCGACGGTCGGGGTGACCTCCGCCATCCGTTGTCCGGCAAGATATTTCGCGAGTTCCTCGGCGACGATCGCGCGGGCCGCCGCGGTATCGGCGGCGGCCGCGCCCGCGGCCGGATCGCGCTGCAGCGTCTCGATATCGATCACGGTGACGCCGGGCAGTCCGGCCACCGCGTGCTCGACATCGCGCGGCAGCCCGAGGTCGCAGAGCACGAGCGGCCTTGTCGCACTTCGGTTCTGATCGGTCAGCGCCCGGTGCACATCGGCGAGGGTGATCACGGTGCCGACCGCGCCGGTACAGGTGAGCACCACGTCGGCGGTGGCCAGCGCCTCGGCCAGCCGGGAGAGCTCGAACCCGACGGCGGCGCGCACCCCGTGCGCAAGCGCGGTTTCCGCCAGCCGGTGGGCCCGCTCGATGGTGCGGTTCACCACGGTGATCCGGTCCACGCCCGCACGCGAAAGATGCGCTACCGCAAGGCCGCCCATCGCGCCCGCGCCGACGACCACGGCGGTCTTGCCGGTCAGGTCGCCGAGCAGCTGCTGTGCCCGCTCCAGCGCCACCGAGACCACCGAGGCGCCCGCCCGGTCGATCCCGGTCTCCGAATGCACCCGCTTGCCGACCCGCAGCGCCTGCTGGGCCAGCTCGTGCATGGTGCGCCCGACGGCCTGCTGCGCGTCGGCGGCGGCGTACGCGCCGCGGATCTGGCTGAGCACCTGCTGCTCGCCGACCACCATCGAATCCAGCCCGCTCGCCACCGCGAACAGGTGCTCGGCCGCGGCCTCGCTGTAGCGGACGTACGCGTGCTTGGTCAGATCGGGCAGCGGCAGTCCGGAGTGTTTGGTCAGCAGCTCGCCGACCTCGGCCAGGCCGCCGTGGAAGGCGTCCACCACCGCGTACACCTCGACGCGGTTGCAGGTGGAGACGATCATCGCCTCCGAGACATGACTGGAGGCCAGCATGCGGTCGATCAGCTTCGGCCGGTCGGCATCGGTGATCGCGACCTTCTCCAGTACCGCGACGGGTGCGCTCCGATGCGAAATCCCGACTAGCAGAACACTCATGCCCTAAACCACCGATCCCTTGCTGGAAGGCTCCGTTGCCGAATGGGAGGCTGCGGCGTGCTTCGCCGTCGCATGCTGGGTCGTCGAATGCTTGAGTGCCGGATGCCCGTTCGCGGCGTGTCCAGCCATCCCCCGATGTCTACCGTCGGCCGTTACGCCGGGGAGGGTGATCCGGCCCGGGATCGCGGGTGTCACCTCGGGCAGTTCGGCCGCCGCGGTGGTCTCCGCGACATTGCGGGCGGTCTCGAACGAGAGCATCTGCAGTTCCGCCGCCAGATCGACGCGCCGCACCTCGACGGTGCCCGGCACGCTCAGCTCGCACGGCGCGAAGCTCAGAATGGATTGCAGCCCGGCGGCGACCAACCGGTCGCAGACGTCCTGGGCCGCGTCGTCGGGCACGGTGATGACGGCGATGGTCGGTGCGAGCGCGGCGACGGCGGCGTCCAGATCGACGACATCGCCGACGGTCAGCCCGGCCACCTCCAGCCCGATCACCGCGGGATCGCTGTCGAATATGCCGACGACGGTGAACCCGCGCCGCGGGAACCCGCCGTAGCCCACCAGCGCGCGCCCCAGATTCCCGGCGCCGACCAGCACCACCCGGTGCCCCTGCGAGAGCCCGAGCACATCCTCGATCCTGGTGTGCAGCTTGACGACGTCGTAGCCGACACCGCGCACGCCGTTGGGTCCGAGGAAGGACAGATCCTTGCGCAACTTCGCCGAATTGACACCCGCCGCGACAGCCAGTTCCTCACTCGATACGATGGCAACACCGTCGTCGGCCAACATGGCGAGGACCCGGAGATAGGTGGCCAACCGCGCCACCGTGGCCTGCGGGATGTCCTTCTGCAGAGCCCTGGAGACGCCGCCTGGCGCCTCATGCTGCTCTGTCACGTCGTCGGCTCCTCGTCCGGCCCGTGCGCGGTCCGGGTCGTCTGTCGACCTGCGGCCGGAAAACGGTCCGGTGCCACGGTCGATGTGTCGGATTTCAGGGGTGGGTTCGCGCCTCGGCGCTGCGGGTCGCGTGCCACCACCGTAACTGCTTGTGAAGCCCTGCACAAAGTCGGTGAATTGCGCCTCATTTTCCGCCGCGACCCGCCGTGTTGGGCAAAGCGACACGACCCTGTTTGGGTCAGCGACTGAGATCCGCGCGCAATCGGGGCTCGTCAACGTCGAAATAGCTGTGCTCACGACCGTTCAGCAACACCACGGGCAACCTGTCGCCGAACTCCGCGCGCAGCGCCGGATCGGTGGCGGCCGCCACGTCGACGTCGACGGTTTCCGGCTCGATCCCGAAATCCGCGCAGATCATCCGCAGTTGATCCAGTGCGACGGCGCACAGGCCGCAGCCCGCGCGGGTCAGCAGGGTCACCGAATGTGTGGCATTGGTCATGACGGACATTAAATCCCCTCGCCACATACCGGTTGGTCCACGCGGACCGGGTATAGGTGTCATCGAATCCGGTTAATGTGGACGTGGTTCGCGCGACGGGCGGAGGTACTGGTGCCGGAACGATCGAAGGTGGAGAGGGCCGGATTCATCGCGGGACGATTCGGCGAGTTTCCGGTGCGCTGGAATTTCGGGCCACTCGGCCAGAACCTGCAGGATCAGCTGGCGCGCATCTCGCGCAGCCCGTTCGGTCCGAGCGAGGAGGAGGTGCGCGCCAACCTGGCGGGCGAGGCCAGCGCCGATGCGGCGCTCGCGCTGCACGACGCCGAATTGGCCGCCGCCGATGCCGAACCCGCCGGTCCGGAGGCCCCGCGCGATCTGACCGCCGCCGCATTCTTCGATGTCGACAACACGATGGTGCAGGGTGCGTCCATCGTGCACTTCGCCCGCGGGCTGGCCGCGCGCAAATACTTCAAGACCTCCGACCTGGTCGACATCGCGTGGAAGCAGGTGAAATTCCGGGTCACCGGCAAGGAGAACAGCACCGATATGGCCAGCGGTAAGGAGAAGGCGCTGGCCTTCATCGCCGGCCGCTCCACCGCCGAATTGGCCGCGCTCGGCGAGGAGATCTACGACGAGATCATCGCCGACAAGATCTGGCCGGGTACCCGCGCGCTCGCGCAGATGCATCTCGACGCCGGACAGCAGGTGTGGTTGGTCACCGCGACGCCGGTGGAGCTGGCGCAGGTGATCGCCAAGCGGCTCGGCCTCACCGGCGCGCTCGGCACGGTGGCCGAAAGCGTAGACGGGAAGTTCACCGGCCGCCTGGTCGGCGATATCCTGCACGGCCTCGGCAAGGCACATGCGGTGCGCACCTTGGCGATTCGCGAGGGACTGAACCTCAAGCGGTGCACCGCGTACTCCGACAGCCACAACGACGTACCGATGCTGTCACTGGTCGGCACCGCGGTGGCGATCAATCCGGATTCGGATCTGCGCGAGGTGGCCAAGAACCGCGGCTGGGAGATCCGCGACTTCCGCACCGGCCGCAAGGCGGCAAAGGTCGGCGTGCCGACGGCGCTCGCTTTGGGCGCGGCGGGCGGCGCGGTGGCCGCCGTGATCACCCGCCGCCGCGAGCACTGAGGCGAAAATTCAGCCGGTGAACGGGTTCCGGCGCTTGTTCAGCAGCTTGTACAGGGTCTGCTGGATGGTCTCCCGAACCTGATCGGTGACCTCGAACATGGTCATCGGGTCGTCGGCCGCCTCCGGCTCGTAACCCGTTGTCGGGATGGGGGTTCCGAATTCGATGTACCACTTCGACGGCAGCGGCAGCGCACCGAGCGGCCCCAGGTGCGGGAACAGCGGCGTCACCGGGAAGTACGGCAGCCCGAGCAGCCGGGCCAGCGGCTTGATATCGGTCAGCTTCGGGTAGATCTCCTCGGATCCGACGATCGAGCACGGGATGATCGGCACCCCGGTGCGCACCGCCGCGGCGACGAAACCGCCGCGACCGAACCGCTGCAGCTTGTACCGGTCCGCGTAGTTCTTGCCGACGCCCTTGAAACCCTCGGGAAATACCCCGGTCAATTCGCCTGTGCGCAAGAGCCTTTCGGCGTCGGGGCGGCAGGCCAGGGTGTGCCCCGCCTTGCGGGCGAGCATGCCGAGCAGCGGCATCTCGAAGATCAGGTCGGCGGCGAGCAGCCGCAGCGCGCGCTGCTTGGGATGGTGGTCGTGCACGGCCAGCTGCAGCATCAACCCGTCGAGCGGCACGGTGCCCGCGTGGTTGGCCACCAGCAGCGCACCGCCGACCTCGGGAATGTTCTCGATACCGCTCACCTTGACCCGGAACCAGATATCCGAAAGCGGCCGCAGCGCGGGCAGAATCACCGATTCCAGCAGATGTTCGTCGAAACCGAATTCGTCGATCTGGTAGTCACCGGTGAGCCTGCGCCGGGCGAAATCGGCTGTCTTGCCGATCTGTTTGCCGATCGCACCGCGCACCAGGTCCGAAAGCGATTGCGGCGCGGGAGGTTCCGCCGCGGTCAGCCGATCGGTGAGCGAGGTGACCGGGCTCGGCAGGAAATCCGCGTCGGGCACCGTATCGAGCCTGCGCCGCGCCGCCGGTCGCAGCCGCGCCTCCAGCTGTGCGTCGTGGAGTTGAATGACCTTCGCTACATCGTTCATGAGTGTGCTCCCGTATCGGCCCCGACCAGGCCGAGCAGTTTTCGTTCTGCGACATCGATCCACGCGGGATCGAAGACGGGCCGCAACGCTGCGCCCCCGATGAAGTCGTCGAATGCCTGCACCGTCGTCCAGCGCGGCTGGAAGCCGAGCTCGGTGCGCATACGGGTGGTGTCCAGACCACAACCGAAGTGGAAGTAGTCCAGCTGCTCGCCGCTGAAATCCCGCATCACCGGGCCCATCAGCGCGCGGCCGACGGTGCGGAAAACAATGAACGGGACCGGTACCTCGATGCGTCCGGCCCGGCGCACCGCCTGCGAGAGCGCGAGCGCGCCGTCACCGGCGATATTGAAGGTTCCGGCGCGTCCGGCCGTCGCCGCGGTCGCGAGCGCCGCGACGGCGTCCTCCTCGTGCAGCAGTTGCAGCCGCGCGTCCCGGCCGAAGACGGTCGGGGTGATCGGTGAACGTAAATACTGCGCGCCCCGCGCGGCCGACCGCGGACCGACAATGGGCGCGAAACGCAGAATCGTCGTAGCGATATCCGGACGACGCCGCGCCAATCCTCGGACGAATCCCTCGATTTCGATCATGTCCCGGGCAAACCAACCGCTCGGTGGTTGTCGGGCGCCCATTTCTTCGGTGAATTTCGCCGGATCTTTCGCACTGCACCCGTACACCGCCGACGACGAACGCACCACAACTCGCTCTACGTTCGGCGATTTCTGGCATACCGCGAGCAACTGCATGGCGCCGAGGACGTTGAGATCCTTCATCACCGCCCGCGCACCGCCGGCGGGTGGGCGCGACAGCACACCCGCGTGCACCACGGTGTCCACCGCGTTACCGCCGATTATCTTGCGGATCAACGGATTTCGAATATCGGCCCGGATGAACTCGGCGCGCCCCATGCGGCGCTGCAGCTCGCGGCTCGGGGTCATCGTGTCCACCGCGATGATCCGCTCGATCTCCGGATCCTGGGCAAGGCGCGCCACCGTGTTGCCGCCGAAAAAACGGCTGGCACCGGTCACCAGCACCACTTTGGGTGCGCTGCCTCGCATCTCGGATCCCACCGCCACCTGCCTGGCCGCAAAGCCGAATTATTTCGCGTTCCAGAGTAACCGTAGTCATCGGCGGTCTCGAGGGTATTAACCAGCTTCTAACGATGACTTCAATCACTCGATACATGGCTTTGCGACCCTGCGCCGCAAGGAATTTCAATGCCGGTGATTTAAACGAAAGTTCGTTGCGCCCCTAGACGCGGCAGGGGCGAATCGTCACATGAAAGAGGCCCGGCACTGCGTACAGTGCCGGGCCTCTCCGCTCTCGCGCGCTTACTTGCCGAGTTTGCGCCGCTGAACACGCGTGCGGCGAAGCAGCTTGCGGTGCTTCTTCTTCGACATGCGCTTGCGGCGCTTCTTGATCACAGAACCCATAGGGTTGTTCCTCGCGTTCTCTCTACTCGGCACGCGCATACGTTCGCGCGCGTTTGCTGTCCGGTCGTTCGGCAAGCCTCACGCCCCATGTCCGCGCCGCCGGATACCACGGCGCACCGACTAGCGGTGCGGCCGGCGGGCGAACACGAACCGAGGGTCTATCGTACCGGGACGTCCTGGATGGACTCGAACCGGCTCAACCGGCGTCGAAGTAGGACGTCTCCAGGTAGTCGTGCACCGCCTTGGCGTGTACCCGGAACGAGCGGCCGACCCGCACCGCCGGCAGTTCGCCGGAGTGCACGAGCCGGTACACCGTCATCTTGGATACCCGCATCAGATTCGCTACCTCGGCGACGGTGAGGAACTGCGTTCCGCCGCCGATCACCGGTTGACTTGCCCTGCTAGATGAGCCGGAACCGCTGCCGGACGACCCACCATTGTTCGCAGACATCTTGTTCGAAGACATCATTGCACCATTGACCTCCGGCACGTCCGCGCCGCCGGCTTCCCCACCGGCGGAACAGACACGCACGTGCTCCTTGAAGCTTAGCGGGGCCAGTGGGATTACTGCGACGGGAGTGAGAAATCGGGTTTTACGATTGGGAACCGACCGGTCACGGTGCGTTTACTGGGTTGAATCGGCTCGTAAGATTCGCTAGCGGTCCTCACCCGCCTGGCCCAGCTCCGCCGATCGATCCCGGGCGGCGTGCAGCGCCTCCAGAAACGCCGAGCGCACCCCGTGACGCTCCAGCTCGCGCATCGCCGCCGCCGTGGTGCCGGCGGGTGAGGTGACCGCGGCGCGCAGCTCGACGGCGCTCTGATCGGCGTCGTCGAGCAGCGCGGCCGAACCCACCAGCGTCTGCACCACCAACTGTGTGGCCACCTCACGGTTCAAGCCCAGTCCGACGGATGCGTCGATCATGGCCTCGACCACCAGGAAGAAATAGGCGGGTCCCGATCCGGACACCGCGGTCACCGCATCCATCTGCGCCTCAGCGACGGTGGCCACCTTGCCGACGGCGCCGAGCAATTCGGTCACCTGGGCCAGTTGCTCGGCCCTGACGTGGCGTCCCGGCGCCAGCACGGACATGCCCTGACCGACCAGCATCGGAGTGTTCGCCATGACCCGGACGACCGGGAAACCCGCAGGCAGATGCCGTTCCAGCCGCGCGATCGGCACGCCTGCGGCCAGCGAGACCAGCACCTGGTCGCGCTCGCCGCCGATGACGGCCTTGCTCAGATCGGTCATCACCGATTCGACGTCGCCGGGCTTGACGGCGATCACCACCAGATCGGCGCCGGTCACCGCGTCGGCGACCGCATCGGTGACCCGGATGTCGAGGCGGTCGGCGAGCAGCAGCGCCCGATCCGGATGCGTCTCGACGACAACGAGATCCTTGGCCTGCCGACCCGATTCGAGCAATCCGGCGAGCAACGCCTCACCGATCCGGCCGCCGCCGATCACCGCAATCCTCGTCATGGAATCCAAGGCTAGAGGCGGCTTTCAGCCGCGGTTCGCGTGGGTCGGCTCGGCGGCGGGCGCCGGGGTCATGCCGTTGAGGTGGGTGCGCGCGAAGGTGAGCGTGCGGCGCAGCATGGCGGCGCGGTCCGCGGTGGTGCGCGCGTTCTGCGTATTGATCTCGGCGACAGCGTGTCCGGTGAATCCGGAACGCACCAGCATCGCGCACAGTTCGACGCACGGCTGGGTGCCGTCGCCCGGCACCAGATGTTCGTCGTGCGCGGCGCCGCGGCCGTCGGCCAGATGCAGGTGGGTCAGGTTGTGCCCCATCCGCGCCGCCAGCGCCAGCGGGTCGGCGCCCGCGGTGGCGGTATGCGAAAGATCCAGGGTGTAGTGCCGGAACCCGGTATCGGTCGGATCGTAGGACGGGCTGAAGGCGGTGAGCGCCAAGCCGGGACCGCCGCGGCGCTCCAGCCGCTTCACCGAGGCGCCGCGCCGCCCGAACAGCGTGTCGGCCCGCATCGGGAACATATTCTCCACCGCGACCGCGACCGGGCTCGACTCCTCCAGCTCGGCCACCTGCTCGGCGAACCCGTCGGCGTATCGACGCTGCCAGCGGAACGGCGGATGCACGACGACGGTATCCGCGCCGAGCGCCTCCGCGGTGCGCACGCTGCGCTCGAGTTTGGCCACCGGATCGGCGCCCCAAACCCGTTGCGAGATCAGCAGGCACGGCGCGTGGATGGCGAGCACCGGCACCCCGTACTTGTGCGCGTACGCCTGCACGGTGGAGATGCTCTGGCTGGCCGGCTCGGCCCACACCATCAATTCGATGCCGTCGTAACCGATTTCGGCCGCGTAGCGGAAGGCCGCCTCGGTGTTCTGCGGGTAGACCGAGGCCGTCGACAAGCCGACCCGAATCCCGTTGTCGCCCACTGCCCGCTCCCCGGCTCAGCTGGTACTGAGGAGAAAGGCCAGCGGTCCCAGCGTGACGAAGCTGCCGACGACGACCGCGATCACCGTGCTGAGAATGTCATCGGTGCGGCGCAGGATGCGGACCAGCGCGACCAGGCCGAGGATCACGACCATCGCCAGGATCAGCGCGACCCACGGAAGCATCTCCCACATCCGCTCGAAACCCTTGAACAGCAGCATGCCCGCGACCGCGGCGCCCGCGCTCTGACCGCCGAGGATCATCCACTGCCTGCGGTTGGCGTCCTCCTCGGACTGGCGCGAGGACCGCGCGCGCCGCGAACCGGTCCTGGTCGCGGTGGCGAAGGTCCGTGTCGCGGTGGCGAGCCGCTTGGGCCGCGAATCGGCTTCGGCGATATCGTCTTCCGCCTCGTCGACGGCGCGCTTGCCCATGCCGACCGGCGCGTAGACGTCGGTGTGACCGTCGTCTATCTCGTCGTCGCGTTTGCCACGACCGAAGCCCCGGCCGGATTTGCCGCCGTCCCGACCGGATTCGGCCCGGTCGAAGCCGCGGCCGGACCTGCCATTGCGGCCGTCGCGATCGGCCCGTTCGGCCTCGGCCCGGTCGACGCCGTCGCGCAGCAGATCGCCCGCGACGGTGTGGCCGGAGATGAGCTGTTGATCCTGGCTGGCCAGCGACCACGCGGCCGTCGGAATGCCGCCGGGTTCCGGTGCGCGCTCGTCTGGTGCGGCGGGCTTATGTCTTCGCGCCGACCAGGCGGGCAGGCCGCCGTCAGCGGGGCCGCGCTTGGCCGATCTTCGCGTATCCGGTTGCGGCGGTTCGGGATTCGCCGGACCGGCGGCGCGGCCGCGCGGTTCCGGATCGGCCGCGTAATCGGTGGTCGGCGACCAGGCCGCGGTCGACGGCCCTTCCTCGGCCGCCTCCTTGGCGCGGCGGCGGGCGGCCCGGCTGCCGGGTTTGGGCTCGTCATGGTTCGGCGCGCCGCGCCTGCCCGCCGGGCCGGGCGGCGCGTCGAGTTCGCGCAGCCGCTGCACCTCGGTGGTCGCGTCGTCCGGGTCCGGGCGATGCCTGCGGCCGGATCCGCCCGAGGGCGGTACACCGTTCGGCAGCGGATCGGCGACGTACGGGTCACCAACCGGATCGGCGACATAAGCGGCCGGGGCGAGCGGATCGGCGCGCCGCCCGGACCTGCCGTGCGGAATCTCGGTGGCGCCCGGCATTTCCCGGCCGGGCAGGCCGCGGGCGGGCGATTCGGGCATCTCGCGGCCGGGCATGACCCGGGCGGTGTACCCGGGCTGCGGATCCGGCGGCGGCGCGTACGGCTCCGGCGCGGCATAGGAGCGCAGCGGGTCGTACATGGTGATCGGCCCGGACATCGGCGAGTAGCCGGCGGGCTCGGGGGCGGGCTCCGGCGGGTTGTACGAAACCGGCTCGGAGGCAGCATAATTCGACAGCGAGTAGTCGAAAGGCGATGGTTCCGGCGCGGATTCGGCGGGCTCGTCCTCGGGTGCGGCGTGCGCGGAGTGGCCACGACCGACCGGGACGACCGGCAGATCGCCGGTGAGTTCGGCGACGGAGATACCGCGGCCGCCGCGCCTGCGCCGACCACCGCTCGAAGAGGGCGCCGCGCCCTGCTGACCGTTGCGGGCCAACAGTTCCGCGACCGAAAGCTGTTTCGACTCGTCCGTCACGAGGGCACAACTCCAATCGGCCCCGATAGTGCCGCGTCACCACCGGGCCTCGGCTTGCCGCTACCGGCCGCCGGGCCCGGGGAGCACTTGGCCCGGGGTCCGCCGTTCATATCGGTATCCAGTTTGCGCAGGATCAGTCCCTCTCGCAGCGCCCACGGACAAATTTCGAGGGTGTCCAGCGATAGTGCCCGCATACTCGCCTCCGCGACCAATGCGCCAGCCACCAATTGCTGTGACCGATCGGAACTTACGCCTTCCAATTCTGCACGGTCGGCGGCCGTCATTCGCGATATGAACGCAATCAGTTGGCGCAGACCTGAGCTGGTGAGTGTACGACGCACCCTGGCGCCCGCCCCCGAGGGTGCCGCCCCGGTCAACCGGGCAAGCGACCGGAACGTCTTGGACGTGCCGACGGCGAGATCCGGTTTACCCACCTCGATCAGCTGTTTCGCCGGGGTCACCAGTTCGGCGTCGAGCCAGTCGCGCAGCACGGCGACCCGGCGTTTGCCGGGCGGATCCTCGCGCAGCCACTCCCGTGTCAACCGGCCTGCGCCGAGCTGCAGCGAGAGCGCGACGTCGGGTTCCTCGTCGCCGCCGTTGGTCATTTCCAGCGATCCGCCGCCGATGTCGAGGTTGAGAATGCGGCCCGCGCTCCAGCCGTACCAGCGCCGCACCGCGAGAAAGGTGAGCCGGGCCTCGTCGACCCCGGAAAGCACCTGCAGATCCACCCCGGTTTCCCGGCGCACCCGGTTGAGCACCTGGTCGGAATTGGTGGCCTCGCGCAGCGCCGAGGTGGCGAACGGCATCAGCTCGACGCATTTGGAAGTCTCGGCGATGCTGGCGAATTCGGCCACCGTATCGATCAGCCTGCGCGCACCCGCCTCGGTGATCCGGCCGTGGTTGTCCATATTCTCCGACAGCCGCAGCGTGGCCTTCGTCGAGCTCATCGGCATGGGGTGGCCACCACGATGAGCGTCCACCACGAGCAGGTGCACGGTATTGCTTCCGACGTCGAGTACCCCTAGCCGCACAAGAACACGGTACTGGGTCGACCGGCGCTTCAGGTCACGCGATCGAACTGTTAGCGTCTCGCACTGTGACGGAAGGCGCAGCTGCGAAGACCCGGCGCAAGCCCCGACCAGCGGGAAAGATCGACCCGAGCCCGGAGGTGGCTCTCGATTTCCCGCGTGAGTGGATCGAATTCGTCGATCCGGCAAACGATGAGCATCTCATCGTCGCCGACCTCACCTGGCTGCTGTCGAAATGGACGTGTGTATTCGGCACGCCTGCGTGCCAGGGCATCCTCGGCGACCGGCCGGATGACGGCTGCTGCTCACACGGCGCGTTCCTCTCCGACAAGGACGATCGCAAGCGCCTGCAGAAGGCTGTGAAACTGCTCACAACCGAGGACTGGCAGCTCATGGACGAGGCCAAAGACGCCGACGGCAAGGTCACCAAGAAGGGCTATCTGGAGGTCGACGAACTCGAGGATGAGCAGGCGCTGCGCACCCGCCGGTTCGACGGCGCGTGCATCTTCCTCAACCGTCCGGGTTTCGCGGGCGGCGTCGGTTGCGCACTGCACACCATGGCGTTGCGCACAGGCGTCGAACCGCTCACGGTGAAGCCGGATGTGTGCTGGCAGTTGCCCATTCGCCGGACCCAGGAGTGGGAGGACCGCCCGGATGGCGTCCAGATCCTGCGCACCGTGATCACCGAATACGACCGGCGCGGCTGGGGCCCCGGCGGTTTGGATCTGGATTGGTACTGCTCCGGCTCCCCCGACGCGCATGTCGGGGCCCGTCCGGTCTGGCAGTCGTACGCGCCGGAATTGACGGAGCTGATCGGCGAGCCCGCGTACGCGGAATTGGCCAAGCATTGCAAGCGCCGAGAGGGGTTGGGGCTCATCGCGATCCACCCCGCGACGGCGGCGGCCGAGCGGGCCTGAACAGGCCGTCCAGTCCGCCGACCTGCATGTCTGGGACATGAAAATTGCATTACGAGCCATTCGCGCGCAATGCGCTTTTCACCGCGATCCGGTTTGATGGGCGGTCATGTTCAACAAAGCCATCACCTTCGCCACCATCGCCGTCGGCGCCGCGCTCACCGTGACCGGTGTCGCGCACGCGGACAACGCCGCCGACCCCACCCAGTACTCCGACCACACCGCGGACTTCGTGAACTCGACCGATCCCGCGGCGCTCAACGCCAAGGCCGACGGCAAGCAGCTCGTCGTCAGCCCGTACGGCACCCGCAGCACCATCGTCTGTCGTGGCAACGGCGCCGACGTCGCGCTCTACGACTGCAAGCAGGCCGACCCGTACGGCTTCGGCTGGATCGTCCTCGACAAGCAGGAAACCCCGCTGGGCACCGCATGGGTGCACATCATGCCTTGAGTCGCCGATCCAGGGGCCCGGGCGACCGGGCCCCTGATCACGCTTCCAGCTTGTAACCCAGCCCGCGCACCGTCACCAGGTGCTCCGGCTTGGCCGGATCGGCCTCGATCTTCGAGCGCAACCGCTTGACATGCACGTCGAGCGTCTTGGTGTCGCCGACGTAATCGGCGCCCCACACCCGGTCGATCAGCTGGCCGCGGGTGAGCACCCGGCCGGAGTTACGCAGCAGGTACTCCAGCAGGTCGAACTCCTTGAGCGGCAGGGTGACCGGCTTGCCGTTGACCAGCACCGTGTGCCGGTCGACATCCATGCGGACCGGGCCGGCCTCCAGCACACCGCTCTCGTTGCCGCCGTCCAGCTCGTCACCGGCGCCGCGGCGCAGCACCGCCCTGATGCGGGCGATCAACTCGCGCGCCGAGTACGGCTTGGTCACATAGTCGTCCGCGCCGAGCTCCAGCCCGACCACCTTGTCGATCTCGCTGTCCCGCGCGGTCACCATGATCACCGGGACACCGCTGCGGGTGCGCAGCTGCTTGCACACGTCGGTGCCGCTCATACCGGGCAGCATCAGGTCGAGCAGCACGATATCGGCGCCGGACCGGTCGAATTCGGCAAGCGCGGATGGTCCGTCACCGACCACCGTTACCTCGAATCCCTCCTTGCGCAGGAGAAACGCGAGCGGATCGGCCAGCGACTCCTCATCCTCGACGATCAGAACACTCGTCATCTGCGTGCCTCCACACCGTTGGTTCGGCCCGGACCCGTGGGACGCGGGCTTGTTTCTCTCGTGCCCACCCCGGACTCGGCGGAATCCTCATCTCCGTCGGCCTCGTGATGGGCGGGTATTCGCAGGGTGAACGTCGATCCGGTACCCAGCTTGCTCCACAGGGTGATCTCACCGTTGTGGTTGGCCGCCACATGCTTGACGATAGCCAGCCCGAGGCCGGTACCGCCGGTGGCGCGCGAGCGGGCCTTGTCCGAGCGGAAGAACCGCTCGAACACCCGCTCCTGGTCTTCCTTGGCGATGCCGATGCCGCGGTCGGTCACGGCCATCGCGACGTGGTCGCCGCGCAGCGAGCGGCTGACCGAGACGTGCGAGCCGGTCGGCGAATAGGCGATCGCGTTCTCCACCAGGTTGGACAAGGCGGTGACCAGCAGGGTCTCGTCACCGAGCACCTCGAGTCCGCTGGGGCGGTCGGTGCTGACCGTGATGCCCGCGGCCTCCGCCGCGGTGCGGGAGCGGTCCACCGCCTGGTTGACGACGGTATCGACGTCGACAACGGATAGATCGGGCAGTTTCTCGGCACCTTGCAGTCGGGACAGCGCGATCAACTCGGTGACCATCTTGCCGAGCCTGCGCGATTCGCCGAGCACCCGCTGACCGAAGTGGCGCACCGCATCCGGATCGTCGGCCGATTCCAGCAACGCCTCGGCCAACAGGCTCATCGCGCCGACCGGTGTCTTGAGCTCATGGCTGACATTGGCAACGAAGTCGCGCCGGGTGGCCTCCATGCGGGCCTGCTCGGAATCGTCGTCGGCGAAGAGCACCGTGAAATTGGTCTCCTCCTTGGACAGCGGCCGGGCGACACCGCGCACCGCGATCCGGCTGCGGCCGGGCATCGGGTTCTTGGCGGTCAGGTCGAATTCCGCGGATTCGCCGGTGGCCAGCACCTTTTCGACCGCGGCCCAGGCGCGTTCGTCGAGTAGTCGGTTGCGGACCAGGCCGAGCTCCTCGGCGCGCGGGTTGACCAGCACGACGTCGCGGTACTCGTCGACCACCGCGATACCGCTCTCCGAGGCGAGCACGATCAGGTCGAGCACCTGGGACATGGTGAGACCGGAATCGGCCTGCCGCCGCGCGGCCTGCCTCGCATTCATATATGGAATCAGTAGCCCGCCGACTGCCAGGCCCACGACAGCCGCGAGGACTGCCAGCAGGACGGCCTGGGGAACACTCACACTTGAATCGTACGGTCGACTAGCGACATACCAACGCCGGGTACACGAAGTTTCATGCAGGTCACAGGCCCTTTAGCGAGTGTTAGCCGCGCGTTTACACAGAATTCCGGCGACCGTGTCCGCATCGTTGACGCAGATCAAGACCGCTTGACCGAGCCCTCAGTCCTCGTCGTCGCCGTCTGCCAATGCGGCGGTGACCGCCGAGCCGTGCCGGTCCACCCAATCGCCCAGCGCATAGAGCGGTATGAGCAGATCGAGGCCCGCCTTGGTCAGCTCGTACTCCACCCGCGGCGGGGATTCGGCGTAGCGGCGGCGCTCGACCAGCGTCATCCGTTCCATCTTGCGCAGGGTCTGGGTGAGCATCTTCTGGCTGATGCCGCCGATGACTGCGCGCAGCTCGCCGGGACGCATCGGACCGTTGCGCAGCGTGTACACCACGACCGGTAGCCAGGAGTTGCCGAAGAGGTCGACGCCGATCCTGGCCGGGCAGTCCGAGGTGTAATCGCCGTATGCCGGGAATTCGACCGGGCCGATGGTGATGTGTTCGACGTGTGCCAGCGCCATCGTTTCAGCTTGCCAGGTTTATTGCGCACCCGCAGGTGCCTATCGGAGTCCCTAATTTCGATCGCGTTCCCCTCACTACAGGAGTTGATATGCGAATCGGAATCATCGGCGCGGGCTCGATGGCGGCGGCGCTCGGCGGCGGCTGGGCCGCGGCGGGGCATGAGATCCGCATCGGCGCTCGAAATGCCGGTGCCGCAAGCGAATTGGCCGCGAAGATCGGTTCGGGCGCGACCGGCGGGTCGATCGCCGAAGCGGCAGAGTTCGGCGAAGCGGTGCTGCTCGCACTGCCGCCGAGCGCGATGGACGCGGTATTGCGTTCGGTGCCAGGCGGTTTCGCCGGAAAGACCCTGATCGACTGCTCCAACGCGTTCATGCCGGACGAGGCCGCGCCGGAGGGCACGTTGGCGTTCGTCCTCTCCGAGGACGCGGTCGCGGAGCGGATCTCGGCCACCGTGCCCGACGCACACGTGGTGAAGGCGTTCAACCTCCTCGCCGCCGAGATCTTCGCTGCGGACACAAGGGAATTCGAGGGCCGCACGCTGGGGATGCCGTACTGCGGCGACGATCCCGCCGCCCTACGCCTGGTGGCCGATCTGATCGAAGACCTGAAGTTCCAACCGATCCCCGCGGGCGGACTGCACCGTGCGCGATACCTGGAGGCCACCTCGGTCTTCGTCGTCGGACTGTGGTTCGGTGGCCAGGACGCCAGGGCGATGTTCCCGCCCGTCGAGGCCACTTACGCCGAAGTCGATTGAGCGGCACCGCTTTTACTCACATGATCCTGCCGATGCACCGACTTCGAACTCAGCGGGCGAGGGCCTGATGCGCCAGTAGCGAAGGGCCCCAGAACTGCTCTGGGGCCCTTCGGATAGCCGATTCCAGCGCTCGCCAGCCGATTTCGGTCACCGGCTCCCGTTGAGTGATCTACTCATAACCATGGAGAAATTCGACGCCTGGCTGAACCAGATTCACCATTGGGAAGACCAGTTCGACTATCGCGCAATCTACTCCGCGTACTTGAACGCCGCCGGCGGTACCGAGTCGGAGAGCATCGAGTCGACGTGCAGACGGCGTCCAGATGGCGGCTACGAGATCTATGCGGGTCGAGAGACGATAGCGCTTGCCGACGATATCGAGCGAGAGGCATTGGCCGCGCATATCGCACATCGCTATTGCGGAGACCGCTATCCGGATATGGAAGCTTGGCACTGGCAACAACACGACTGGTATGTCGAGGATCTCCGTGCCTGGACAAGCGCTGATGGCTGGTCGAGTCAGGCCAAACCTCCGGCGTAAAGTTATGGCGGCACAAACTCATCCGCCGGTCCCGCAGACGGTAAGCGCTGACCAGCGTAGTTGTCCCCCGAGATGCGGCCGGATCCCAGCACCGCAGCCGAAGTCGATCTTGTCTTAGGTGAAGCCCTCTTGCTAGGCTGAAGCCTCCGGCGGGTCGAGTGCCCGTCAAGCAGCTCTCACCCAATCCTGTTGTCAGGGTTGGGTTTTTTCATGCCCCAACTCGGAGACGACTCCGCGATCCGAGACGGCGGGCGATCCGATCCGCGTAATCCGTAGCAGCCCGCGCCCTTCGGGCCACTGCGTCGCGCCTGCCTCCTGTTGTGTGGCCGACTGTGCTGTGGCGCAACCGATTACCTGACTTGACGAGGTCTTCGCCATGGCGAACTACGACGCCATCCTTCCGAACCCATCACCCGTCCCCGAGTGGACTAATCGGCGAGCAGCCCAGCTCACCACATACCGTCTTGCCCGCACCGAGGAACTCGACGAGTCCGCCGATGCACGTGGCGGCCGCGTATTCGACTTTCACGGGATGACCCCCGATTCAGCAGCCCGACAGCTGGATCGTATCTTCCGGGCCCGTGAATTGGCGGACTCGGCCATCGAATCATTCACTGTCGCCGACTCTTTCACGCCCGCCGGGCGCTCCGACGCGTCAGTTGCGGAACACGGCCAACCATCCGCACCGGGTGTCTCGCCTCAGCTGATCAAACCGGTCAGCTATGTCACCGGGGCCGGGGCTCCGTCTCCCCAAAACGAGCAAGAGCGCGACCGGATCATGGCCGAGCAGCAAGAGTACTGGAAGCAACGCAATCCGAATCCGCAACCCAAACCAATGGAAACGCAGCCGAATCCCCCTGCCAAGGCACCGAATTCGCCTGCACCGAACAACACCCCAGCTCCCGCTCCGAAGCAATCGGCACCCGCCCCGGCACCGGAAAGGCCAGACATCGCCGGGCCGGACAACAGCGCTGCCGCGCCGGAGGCACACCCCGAGCGCGTCGAGTCGGCAACGACGATCGACCCCGAAACCGTCCGCCGGACCCCGATGCTTCAAGGGTTCTACAACCTCGACGGCACACCCAAACAATCGCCGATGACGGTGCCGACGGAAGCCCAGCAGGCGTTCGATCAGTTGCCCTCGCCGCAGCGTGCGGTGATTGAGCAGACTATGTCCGGGCAGGTCACCTTCGAACACAAACCTCAGCCTGCGTCCCCGGGGCCGACCATCACCGAGGCGGGGCCACCTCTGGGGCGTCAGCCCGTCGAGCGGGTGACCAATGCCGATGGCAGTCAATCGCTCGTGGTGCCGGTGCAGGGGCGAGATGGGCTCTCGCGCATCGTGTTCGGGCCCGACGGCATCACGGTTATCGATCCCGATGGAACCCGTACTCCGGTCAACTCTCAGGGCATCGCGCCACCCCGGCGCACCCACGCCAACCGGATGTTCGATCCCGAACTCGGCGCGTGGATCATGCCGCCCCCCGAAACTCCGAAAGGGCTGGTACCGGAGGTAAGGCATTCACCGTGGCTGGATGCGGTAACCGACCTGCTCGATGGCAATGGCAGCACCACGAAACCATCGGTAGTCATCCCGCGCAGTGACGGTTCGACCGAGGTCCGCACGCCGGGTGGTGGCTCCGCCGGAGCCGATCGACCGTGGACCGAGGTGCGGATCCTCGACGCCGATGGCCGTGAAATCGCCTATTACCGTGAGGGATCCGACGGCAACAAACACTATCCGCTGGGCGCGGGCCACGACGTCACCATCGGCCCGGACGGCAAAGTCGTCGACCCGCCCCACCTCTCGCCTGCGCCGCTGGACGCGATCGGCCCGCCCGATCGACGCGGCAGGATCGGCTACATCGAGCCCGACGGCTGGACCACCGCCCTCGAACCGATCCCGCTACCGCCCGGTGTTCCCGGCCAGGCGTTGTATGCCCACGACGGTCGCCTGCTCATCCGAGACACGAACGGGAAATACCACTGGGTCGACCAAACTCCCGAAACCCCGTCGCCGACCCCGTCCCAGCGCAGCATCATCGTGCCCTGGGACGCCCCCAAGGGGGTCGATAGCTACCGGACCATGGACGGCACTTGGTATTTCGATGTCAACGGCCACAAGGTCGCATTCACCCCAGACCAACAACAGGTCATCGATATCCCCAATGGGTTGCGGCCCACCGGGACCGGCGGCATCTATGTCGACGATCGCAACCTCAGACCGGAAAGCATCGTCACCGCCGTCTTCCCGATTCCGAGCAAACAAATCCCGGTACCTGAAGGGGTACCAGCGACTGCCCTCTACGAACTCGAAGACGGACGTCTCGTCGTCGTCGACCGCGAGGGCGGAAACCATTACGTCTCACCGCTACCCGCACTCCCACCCGAAGGCTGGGTCAAAGGACTCGTCCGAGCATTTATGGACGTTGCCCTCACCTACGGCGGACGCAAAGGCGGCTGGGCCGCAGCTCCGGGACGCCCTTATCCCCGCGTACTGGAGCCAACAGCTCCCTGGTATCGCGGACCTGCAACGAAGTCCGGCCCGACAAAGCCCGGGTCCGAAGACGCTCCATCACCGGGACGTGGTGGTGGCAGCACCGTCAAAGATGAAGACGCCAGCCAAGTTACGGACAACAAGCCCAAGTCGCACACCAGTGTGGAGGGCGAAACCGAGGTCGTCTCCACACCGGATTCGAGCGGAAAGAACCGTGGATTCGAAGAGCCACGGCTGCGGGAAGACCCACCCGGTGGGCAGGGCGGGGACAAACCACCGACCGGAAGCGGTTCAGGTACCGAATATTCCACCGGGTCGACAGTCGGCAGAGCGAAGGCTCCTGGCGATTCGCCATCAGCCAAGCCCGCCAACGGGATTGATGACCTGCCGACGGTACGGGAGTTGTTCGACACCGACGAAGGCGAACTCCGGGGCATCCTACAGTGTGGGCTGGATGGTGAATATGGTCTACCTGACCCGAATGAAGGCTGGCGACTCCGCCTGCAGGTCGACCACGTCGAAAGTACGCGAAACACGAGGACCGGACGGCCCTACCTGGAGTTCGGCGCTACGATCCGCGACGGTGCAGGCAACGATGTCGGCCGCGTCATGCGTGCCTTCACAATCGACAGCGACGGAGATCCTGTTGTCGAACATGCGTGGCTCAGACTGGACAAATCTGTGCGTGGCCGGAATTTTTCGTCTGACCTGTTCAAGACCTTGTTGAGATACTACCGTCGCTCCGATGTCTCGGCAATCACCCTATTCGCCTCACTCGATGATGGTGGGTGGGCATGGGCGAAAGCTGGTTTCCGATGGGACAATACAGGACCGAAGAAGGAGCAGGGGAATCGCGCATCCATGCTCGAACAGATCCAGGAGGTTCGCACCGATCCGAATGTTTCGGAGGCCGATAAGGCCCTTCTCGATGGCCTAGCGGATCGCTTCGCCGGGCCGAGCGAGCGATGGCCAACACCCTTTGAAATGACAAGACTGGCAAGTCAAGACCCAAGCCTTGCGGAGCGGATTCTGCGAGGTTCGTCATGGTATGGAGTGATGTGGTTGTGAAGATCGAGGGCAGTAAGGCGTATCAGGAGTTTGTGAAGGAACAGAGTCGGGCGTTTTCCCGGCACTTCTTCGAGTTCATTTGGTCTCGCAATCTGGACATTGAAGACGAGTTCTGGTCGGAGCAGGACAAGGCTGACTTCAATGCTGAATCCGATCTGCTGCTGGCGGAGTGGAAACGCAGGGAGGCCGAGATGTGGGCGGCAGAAGAGTCTGATGATCGGGCACCCGAGTCATAAGCGTGGTGGGCAGTCTTGAAAATCAAAGGGAGCAAAGCGTATCAGGAGTTTGTCAAGGCGCGTAGTCGAGCGTTCGGCGAGCATTTCGACGAGTTCGTCCAGTCACGTGATTTGGATATCGACGACAAATACTGGTCGGAGCAGGATAAGGCCGATTTCAATGTTGGATTCGACGCACTCCTGGCAGAGTGGGCTCTCAGGAAGGCTGAACTATTGGCGGCTGAGGAGGCTGCGCAGAATGGCGAGTCGTGAAGCTGTACTAGACTTTGAATGCAGAATCGGATGTTGGCTGTGAAAATCAAAGGACTTCCGAAATGGCGACGTGTGTTCGCCAGGGCGGGCCCCAGCGAACACCAACCCCTCGCATCACCAGCCGGGATTGCCGGACACCGGCAGGTTGACGTAGCTCGGTTCGGCTGGGTCTAGCAGCAGGTGCTGGGGGCGTAGGCCGGTGTCGACGGTGATCGGGGTCGGGGTCAGGCCCTTGGGGAAGTTGGCGGCGAATACGTCGACGCGCAGGCGGTGTCCCGGCTGGAGGACGGCGGCTATGCCGGGCACCGAAATATCCAGTGCGGTTGGTTGTCCCGGCACCGTCTGCTGTCGGGTGTCCAGCGAGAGGTCGGGTACCGGATCGGTGTAGTCGCCGTCGGGCGCGCGGGTGCTGCGCGCCTCATCGATCTTTCGCAGTGAGGCGACGAGTTGGCCCGAGGAGAGCACCGTCGACTGTCCGTCCGGCGCCACATCGTTCACGGTGGTGACCCAGTAGCCGTCGGCGGCGTCCTGAATGGTGTTGAGGTGCACCGCGATCGGGCCCGACAGGTTGGTCGGCGCGGCCACCGGGGCGCTGGTGAAGGTGAGCGCGGCGACCTCGGCCACCCGCGAATCCTTCGCGCAGCCATCGATGATCGAAAGGATTCCGGCGGATTCCTGCGCCGCGTCCCTGGAGCAGATGGTGGAAAGCCCCGGTGCGACGGTGAGTTGATCGGTGCCCGGATCCGGTTGTGGGACAAGCGATCCATCGTGTGCACTGACGCCGGAGGCGCCGCTGGACGTGGCCGAGAGGTACATCCGCCGGTAGTCGACCCCCGGCTCGGGGAAGGAGGGCGCGGTGATCCAGCCACCGCCCTGCTGACGCACGGTCACCGGGCCGTATGCATCGATGCCGTTGTCGATTCCCTTGAGCCACTTGTCGAACCAGGCGCGCTGCAGCACGTCCATGCGCGGCGGCAGACCGGGCTTACCGGATTCGTTGCCGTTGCTGATGTGGTAGCCGTCGCCGATCAACAGCTGTTTGCGCCCGGGCGGCAACGGCATTCGCCGGTAAACGTCGGCCTGCGAGTTGACGAAGACATCGTGCCAGCCGCCGGTGATGAAGGCGGGCACGGTGATTCGGCTCGGATCGTTCTCCCACGCCTGGCGGATCGGGCTCGCGGCGTGCAGCAGATCCTGCACCTTCGGGTCGAGTTGGTCGATCTCCGGCGTGACGAACACATTGACCAGCGCGTCCATGAAGGTGAACGGGTCGGCCATCCGGTCCTGTAGCCATTTGAGGTCGAACCGACCGCCGGCCAGCGCGGACAGATCCGGCACCAGCTTCGCGCCGTTCACCGCGAGCAGCCAGGCGGGCATGAAGGCGACGCCGACAGCGCCGCCGGGTGCGACCAAGTCGCGGAACGGATTCCGGCTCGGCACCACCGGAAAGATGGCCTTCAACGCGGGCGGATTCTTGGCCGCGGCCTGCAACTGGTTCAACGCCGAGTAGGAGACGCCGGTCATCCCGATATCGCCGGTGGACCACGGCTGATGCGCGGCCCAGTCGATCACCTCGACGGTGTCCCGCTGTTCCCGATCGCGCAGCAGATCCCAATCCCCTTGGGAGAAGCCGGTTCCCCGGACATCGACCACCACCTGGGTGTAGCCGCTCTTGATCAGCTGCCGGTCGACCGAGAAATTGCGGATCAGGCCGCCGCCGAGCGCCTTGGTCAGGTCGGTGATGCCGGAGAACGGCGTGCCGGATAGGTCGGTGTCGCGCGCCACCTGCATGACCGCGTCGGACAGCCACGGGATGGAGATGAGGCTGTCGGCGATCATCGAGCCGAGTTTGGTGTACGGGGTGAGGTTCACGATGGTCGGTGTCGGCGCCGAAATCGGTTGTCCCGCAGCATCGGCCGGACGGTAGACGTTCGCCTTCAGCACGGTGCCGTCGCTCATGGTGATCGGCACGTCCCAGTCGATGTGGACATTCGGATACTGCTGTGGACCGTCTTCCGCGGCCGCCCATGCCGCGCCCGCGGCGCCGCCGTCCGGGCCGGCCGGTGCGGGCTCGGCCGGAGCCGCGGCGGGAGATAGGAAGGGCGCCAAGGCGATTGCGGCGAACAACGCGACGGCACAGCGCAGAGTGGACCGCATCCGACTACTTTCTATGAAAAGGCCATCTTTTCGGAATGACCCTAAAAGTAGGTCGAACGGTCGGAACTGTCCGCGAATCCGGCATGCGGACCGGAAATTCGTGCAACCTCACAACGTTCGGAGGTGCGGCTACGGCATCCGCACACAGAAAAACGCCCCCGCCCGACACCGTTGTCGAGCGAAGGCGCCCTTCTCTTCTCGCCGTTACCAGCCCGGGTTGCCCCGCACCGGAACATTGACGAAGCTCGGCCGCTGCGGATCCAGCTGCACATGCTGCGGGCGCAGTCCGGTGTCGAGCAGCATCGGCATGATCGGCAGTCCCTTCGGGAAGTTGCCCGCGTACACGTCCACCCGCAGGCGGTGTCCCGGCTGCAGCACCGCCTCGGTCGCGGGCAGCGCGATATCCAGCGTCGTCGCCTCGCCCGGCACGGTCGGCTGCCGATAGTCGATCGAGGTGTAGGCGCGCGGATCGGTGTAATCGCCATTGGCCGAACGGGAACTGGCGGCCTCGTCGACCTGCCGCAGCGAGGCCATCAGCTGACCGGAGGACAGCACCGTCGACTGTCCGTCGGGGGCGACATCGTTCACCGTGACGACCCAGTACCCGTCCGCCGCGTCCTGAACGGTGTTGAGGTGCACCGCGATCGGGCCCGACAGGCTGGTCGGCCCGCCGACCGGCGCACTGGTGAAGGTGAGCCCGCCGAGCTCCTCGATCCTGGAATCCTTTGCGCAGCCATCGATGATCGACAACACGCCCGCGCTGCCCTGCGCGGCGTCGTTGGAGCACAGGCTGGCAAGCCCGGGTGCGACGGTGAGCCGGGCATCATCGGAAACCGCTGTCGCACTGAGTGATCCGTCGTAGACGCTGTTCGCGGTGCCGCTGCGGGCCGCCGACAGGTACATCCTGCGATACTCGGCTTCGTCGGTGCCGGTGGCGGATTCGCCGAACCCGTTGCTGGTGACCCAGCCGCCGCCCTGCTGGCGCAGGGTGACCGGGCCGTATTTATCGATGCCGTTGTCGATGTCCTTGAGCCATCTGTCGAACCACGCGCGCTGCAATACGTCCAGCCGGGGCGGCAATCCGGGCTTGCCGTATTCGTTGCCCGAATTGACGTGGTAGGTATTGCCCATCAGCAGCTGCTTCTGGCCCGCGGGCAGCGGAATGTCGTTGTAGATCTTGGATTCCGAGTAGGTGAACAGATCGTGCCAGCCGCCGGTGACGAAGGTCGGCACCTGGATCCGGCTCGGATCGCCCAGCCACGCCTGGCGCGGGCCGGAATTCGCGGTGAGCAGTTCCTTCGCACGCGGATCGAGGTCGTCCATCTTCGCGGTGGTGTAGACATTGAGCAGTACGTCCATGAACGTCAACGGATCTCGCACCCGATCGGCCAGCCACTGGGTGTCGAACTGCCCGTTGAGCACCGAGGCCAGATCCGGAACCAGCTTGAGCCCGTTGATCGCGGTGAGCCACAGCGGAATGAAGTTGAAGCCGAAGCCGCCACCGGGCGCGAGCACATCGTCGACCAGATCGCTACCCGGCACGACCGGGAAGATGGCCTGCAGTGCGGGCGGGCGCTTTTCGGCGACCTGCACCTGGTTGATCCCCGAGTAGGAAATGCCGTTCATGCCGATGCGCCCGTTGGACCACGGCTGGCGCGCCGTCCAGTCGATCACCTCGACGGTGTCCTGCTGTTCGCGATCGCGCAGCATATCCCAATCCCCTTGGGAGAAGCCGGTTCCGCGCACATCGACGACCACCTGGGTGTAGCCGCTCTTGATCAGCTGCCGGTCGACGGTGAAGTTGCGCAGCTCACCGCCGCCGAATGCCTTTGTCAGATCGGTGATTCCGGACAGCGGGGTGCCGCTCAGATCGATCTGGCGGAACAGCCCGAGCAGCGCGTCGGACAGGCCGGGTATGGACTGCGCGTGGTCGGCCAGGTTGGAGACCAGCTTGGTGTAGGGCGTCAGGTTGACGACCGTCGGCGTCGGGGTGTCGATCGGCCGCCCGGCGGCGTCGGCGGGCCGGTAGACATTGCCCTTGAGCACGGTGCCGTCACTCATGGTGATCGGGACGTCCCACTGAATGAACACATTCGGGTACTGCTGCGGACCGTCTTCGGTTGCGGTCCAGGCCGCACCGGCGGCGCCGCCATCGGGGCCGGTCGGGTTCGGCGCCGCGGACGCGCCGGATGCGAGGAAGGGGACGAGCACCGCCGTGGCAACCGCCGCCACTGTGGCCCGCAACGCGTACTTCATCGGACGTGATCCACCTCTCATACTGGTCGAACGCCCGAAACGTAGCATGCTTACTGGTCGGTAAGGAACTCGGGTAACAGTAAATGTGACGAGAATGCCGATTTACATATCCAGTACGGCTCGCAATAGCGGCTGGGTATAGCTGGAAATGACGCTGTTCGGCGCAGAATCAAGATTTACCACAGCGCGGGTCGACGGCAGTAACCATCGACCCGCGCAGCCAGGTTCAGAACGGACGGAAGCCCGCGCCGATCCCGCCCTGGCGATCGATATCCGACAGCACCAGCGCCATCGTGGTGGACAGCTCCGGCTGGTGCAGCAGGTCGCCACCGCCGCTGCACAGCGGGAGCGGCACGGTGATCGGGCCCGCCTTGAAGTCCGAACCGGCTACGACCATGCCGACCAGCTTGTCGCCCATCAGCACCGGCGCACCGGAATCGCCGTGGTTGGCGCACACCTGGCTGCGGAACCACGCCTGCTTGGTCTCCCAGGCGGGGCCGCAGGTGAAGCCGGTGGTGCGGCCGTTCTTGCAGACGATGTCGCCGACCTTCGGCGGCGCGCCGATTCCGGCGATCACCGACTGCGCGACCTGCCGAGTCGGCGACACCCGCGCCGGGTCGAGTTCGATTACCGCCCAGTCATTGTCGACGCTCTTCGCCGCGACCTTGCCGACAACGCCGGACTTGGGCGAATATTCGGCGGCCACCCGCATGCCGATCTCACCGCAGTGCCCCGCCGTCAACCCGACCAACCTGTTGTCGCGATCGAAACCGATTGCGGTGAGCGTGCATTCGCTGACCGTATCCGGTTCCGAGGCCTCGATGTACAACCCGGAACCGCCGCCGAGCACCGCGGGACCCTCCGCCGATGCCGTCCCCCCGGAAAATACGCTGGTGGCGGCCAGAGCCGTCACCGCCGCGGCGACCCAGTGCACGATCCGGGTCCGCCCCGCTGAAAACATCTCTACTCTTCTCTATTCACCCCGGACCCGCCGGAGCCGGAACTCACACCCACGAACCACCGCACAGCCTCGGCATGAGGACCAAATCCCCCCTGGCGGAAAGCATCTCGACGGCCACACGAGCAAGGACGTTGGCACCCTATCAAGTGCCGCCGAGATCCGCGCGGCCGTCGATCCGCGACCGGATACGGCGGTGCGCCGCGGCCGAATCGACCGCGGCGCACCGAGTTATCCACTGCTACAGCGCTTTACCGGCCACCACCCTGGTTGGCGACAGCGGCCGCACCGGCCGCGGCGGCCTCCGGGTCCAGGTAGGCCGCCGGACGCACCGGACGCAGCTGCTCGTCCAGCTCGTACACCAGCGGGATGCCGGTGGGGATGTTCAGTCCCGCGATATCGGCATCCGAGATCCGGTCCAGGTGCTTGACCAGCGCGCGCAGCGAATTGCCGTGCGCGGCAACCAGAACCGTCTTACCCGCGAGCAGTTCCTTGGAGATGGTCGACTCCCAGTACGGCACCATCCGGTTCACCACGTCGAGCAGGCATTCGGTCTTCGGAACCTCGATGCCCGCGTAGCGCGGATCGCCGTCCTGGCTGTACTCGTCGGCCGGATCGATCGGCGGCGGCGGGGTGTCGTAGCTGCGCCGCCACAGCATGAACTGGTCGTCGCCGTACTCGTCGCGGATCTGGGCCTTGTTCTTGCCCTGCAACGCGCCGTAGTGCCGCTCGTTCAGCCGCCAGTCCCGGACCACCGGGATCCAGTGCCGGTCGGCGGCGTCCAGCGCGATATTGGCGGTGCTGATCGCGCGGCGCAGCAGCGAGGTGTAGACGACGTCCGGCAGCACACCGTGTTCGGCGAGTAGCGCCCCGGCCCGCTTGCCCTCGGCGATGCCCTTATCGGTCAGGTGCACGTCCACCCAGCCGGTGAACAGGTTCAGCGCGTTCCATTCGCTCTCGCCGTGGCGCAGCAGCACGAGGGTGTACGTCATGGCGGCCATTCTTGCAGGTCCGCCGGTAACGGTGGCAGCCGTGCGGGCTCGATGCCGGACAACTCACACTCGCCGGGACCGAGCGCGCGGGCGGGCGAACACCGGCGGCGCGCCGGTCCGGGGCGGCTGGTCAGTCGATGGTGTCGGCGGTCGCGTGCCCGGCCGCGAGCACACCGGCGCCGACGAGCGTGGCCCCGTTGGCGATTCGCGACTGCACCACCCGCAGCTTGCTGAGGAATCCCAGCCGGGCGTGCTTGGCGACGGCCGCGCGCAGCGGGGTCCAGAGCGGATCACCCGATTTCGCGAATCCGCCGCCGATCACCACCAGATTGATATCGAGCAGCGCCGCGGCCGAGGCGATGGCCTGGCCGAGCGCGGTGCCCGCCCGCTCCAGCGCGGCCAGCGCGACGGCGTCGCCGATATGGGCGGCCTTGGCCAGCTCGGCCCCGGTGGTTCCGGCCCAGCCCTGCGCCCGCGCCCAGCGCACCGAGGACATTCCGCTGGCGACCGCCTCGACACAGCCGACGCCGCCGCAACTGCACGGCGTATCCCAGCCGGGGACGACGATATGCCCGACATGTCCGGCATTGCCGGTGCGGCCGAGCACCACCTTGCCGTCGACGATCAGCCCGCCGCCGATTCCGGAGGACACCGTCATGGCCATTCCGTCCGGCAGCCCGCGCAACGCGCCGACATGGTGTTCGGCCAGCGCGAGACAGGCTCCGTCGCTGGCGAATCGGATGGCGGCCGCCGGAAACAGCTCCTGTACCTTCGCGACGATCGGGAAGCCGGACCGCCATTCGGGCATATTCAACGGCATCGTCTTGCCGTGCGGCACATCCACCGGACCCGCCGAACCGATGCCGACCGCGGTCACCGGCTCGTCGCCCGCCACCTCCAGCAGCAGCGCCCGGCACACCTCCCAGACGCCGTCGGGCGGCACGTCGACCTGACGCACCTCACGCACCCGCCGTCCGGCGTGCACCCGCCCCGCGGCGAATTTGCTCGCGCCTATATCCAGGGCAAGAACCGTCATCCATCTACCGCCTCTCGTGCTCGTGCCAGATCATGCCCGAGCCGAGCGCGAACTTCAGTGCTGTTCGGTGGACTCCACCAGATGTTCGAAGGCGCGCAGGTTCTTCAGCGACTCACCGCGCGAGACCCGCCACTTCCATTCCTTCCGGATGGATTCGGCGAAACCCAGCTCCAGCAGGACATTGAAATCGGCGTCGACGGCCTCCAGGACCTGGCCGAAGACCCGATCCAGTTCGTCTGCGGTGACGGCGTGCGTCGCGATCCGGCCGACGAGGTAGATGTCGCCGACACGGTCCAGGGTGTAGGCGACGCCGTAGAGCCTGCGGTTGCGGCGCAGCAGGAATTTGTAGACGCCCTCGAAGTTCTCGTCCGGTTTGCGGCAGACGAAGGATTCGATGCGCACGCCGTGTTTGCCGACGGTGAGCATGACGGTGGTCTTCAGTTTGCGCTCACCCGGCAGGATGACGACGAAGGTCTCCGCACCGGGGTGGGTGTATTCGATTTCCCTTTCGCGCAACGTCTCATCGATCAGCTGCGCGGTGACTCGCAGCTCGCTCACCTTTTGACTCCCATCCGTCGTCGCAGCAGCGCCCGCGGCGCACTGCGTTCCAGGCTAACCCGCTCGCCGGGACGCGCGTTCGCGCCGCGGGAGATCGCGCCGCGGAACCTGGCGTGCTCGGGACGGAATCCGGCGAGCGCGGCCGAATAACTGGCGAGCAAACCGTCCGCGGTGTGCTCCCAGGAGAAGTTCGCCGCATGATCGACGGCCCGGATTCCCATGCGCCACAGGCGAATCCGATCGGCGAGCAGGTAGGTCAGCGCATCGGCCCATTCCTCGGTGCGGTGCCCGGGCACCAGCAGGCCGGATTCGCCGTGCCGCACCGCGGTGCCGAGCCCGCCGACATCGGCGGCCAGCACCGGGGTGCCGCTGGCCTGCGCCTCGATGGCGACCAGGCCGAAGGATTCGTTATAGCTGGGGACCGCGACCAGATCCGCCGCGCGATACACCTGCACGAGCCGGTCCGGCGGCTGCGGCGGCAGGAAGGTGACGCGGTCCGCGATGCCGAGCGCGGCGGCCAATTCGATCAGCGAGTGCGGGCGTTCCAGGCCGGTGCCCGACGGCCCGCCGACGATGAGCACCCGCAGGGCGCGCTCCGGTTCCCGGCGCAGCACCTCGGCCGCGGCGCGAATCAGCACGTCCGGCGCCTTGAGCGGCTGGATCCGGCCGACGAACGCGACGATCTGCTCCGCCTGCGATAGCCCCAAAGCGGTTCGGGCAGCGGCCTTTTCGCCGGGACGATAGCGGGCGAGGTCGGCGCCGGGCGGTACCACGTCGATCTTTTCCGGATCGGCGCCGTACAGCTCGATCAGCTGTCGTGCCTCCTCGACGGTGTTGGCGACCAGCCGGTCGGCCTCGCCGATGAGCTGCTTCTCACCGATCTGCCGGGATAGCGGCTCCGGACAGTCGCCGTCGGCGAGCGCGGCGTTCTTCACGGCGGCCAGCGTGTGCGCGGTGTGCACCAGCGGGACCCGCCAGCGATCCTTGGTCAACCAGCCCACCTGGCCGGATAGCCAGTAGTGCGAATGGATCAGGTCGTAGTGGCCGGGCAGCTGCCTGGCCTCCTGGCGCAGCACCTCCGCGGTGAACGGGCACAGCTGGGTCGGCAGATCGCGCTTGTCCAGCCCCTCGAATGGTCCCGCGACCACATTGCGCACCAGGACACCGGGCGCGGCCTCCTGCACCGGCGGCACATTCGACGAGGTGGCACGGGTGAAAATCTCGACCTCGATGCCGCGTCTGGCCAGTTGCACGGCGGTTTGCAGCACGTAGACGTTCATGCCCCCGGCGTCGCCGGTGCCCGGCTGAGCAAGTGGTGAGGTGTGCACCGATATCACGGCGATCCGACTGGGCCGTATGTCCGGGCGTTGACTCACACTCTCCATAGTGCACGGGGAATCGCCGGACTCAGACACCGTCACCGGGCGGAGTGACAGCCATCACAGCCCGTTCGTGAGTACTGTCACCCGCCGCGGCGCAAGGGATTTATTCGGTCAGAGTCGTTCGACGAAGGCCGTCACCTCGGCCACGAATCGCGGCCGGTCCTCGATGAACAGGCCGTGCTGCGCGCCGTCCCAGAACGACGAATGCGCGTACGGCGCGGTCTCCAGGATGTAGCGCGCATTCTCGATCGGCACCACCGGATCCGCGGTCCCGTGCAGCACCAGCACCGGAATATCAAGGGCGCGAAGGGTTTCGGTATTGTCGACGGTTCGGTAGAACAGCGCCTTGCGCACCGAGGGCAGCGTCGCGAGGCTGGTGCCGAACATCCGCTGCGCCTCGACGCCCTTATCGGCGCCCGGCCCGGTATTGGCATTGCCGAAGGCGCCGAACGCGCGTACCGCGGGCCCGGCGTGCTCGTCGAAGACGCCGGGAATCGCCGCCTGCATGGCCGGTCCGGTGGCCGCACCCGGCACCCCGCGGCCGATATTGGCCATCGAACCGCTGTAGATGACGCCCGCGATCGCGCCCGAGCCGTAGACGGTCAGATAGTCCGACAGCACGATGCCGCCGTACGACCAGCCGAGCAGCACCGCGCCCGCCGTGATCCCCTCGGCCGCGAGCACCGCCGCGATATCCGCGGCCCAGTTCTTCGGATCGTCGTAACCGGCGGCGGGCGCACCGGAATAGCCGTGACCGCGCAGGTCCACCGCGATCACCCGGAAGCGGGCGGCGAGATCGTCGGCGGCACCGCCCCAGCAGCGCAGGTTGGCCGACCAACCGTGCAGCAGCACCAGCGGGCGAGCCTGCGCCGGACCGGTGACCTGGTAGACGATGGCGGTGCCGTCCGCGCTGGTTACTTCCCGTATAGCCATGCCGCCAGGCTAACGGTGAGAAGGACAACAGCGTCGGCTCCAACGGCCCACCTAGGATTGCGCACATGAGCATTCGCACCGCCGTCGTCACCGGAGCCAGCTCGGGTATCGGGGAGGCCACCGCCCGGGAACTCGCGAAACAGGGCTACCACGTGATCATCGGCGCGCGGCGGCTGGACCGGCTGGAGCGGCTCGCCGACGAAATCGGCGGCACCGCACTGGAACTCGACGTCACCTCGGACGATTCGGTGCGCACCTTCGCCGAGGCGATCGAGCGGGCCGATGTGCTGGTGAACAATGCGGGCGGCGCGAAAGGTCTGGCCACGGTCGCCGACGCCGACCTGGACGACTGGCGCTGGATGTGGGAGACGAATGTGCTCGGCACCCTGCGCGTCACCAAGGCGCTGCTGCCGAAGCTGATCGCCTCGGGCGACGGGCTCATCGTCACCATCACCTCGGTGGCCGCGTTCGTCACCTACGACAACGGTTCCGGCTACACCTCGGCCAAGCACGCGCAGGCGGTACTGCATCGCACACTGCGCGGCGAACTCCTCGGAAAACCGGTGCGGCTCACCGAAATCGCACCCGGCGCGGTGGAAACCGAATTCTCGCTGGTGCGTTTCGGCGGCGACGCCGAGCGCGCCGCGAAGGTGTACGAGGGCATCGACCCGCTGGTCGCGCAGGACATCGCGGAGATCGTCGGATTCGTGGCGAGCCGCCCATCGCATGTGAACCTGGACCAGATCATCGTCAAGCCGCGCGACCAGGCCGACGCCGGGCGTTTCGCCCGTCGCAACTGAGTCGTCAAGCGCGCATTGATACGGAATTGGCCCGCGACATCAGATGATGTTGCGGGCCAATCGAATCGGAGGGACCTCAGCGTCCGCCGACGGGCTGCGGCGGCACCGGGGTGGCGGTAACCACCTGCGACGGTTCACCTTTCAGCGCCGACATGGACTTCCAAGTATTCCAGTCTATGGTCCAGTCGTAGAGGTCGCCGTCGGCGGCCGAGAGCGGAATCGATGTGCCGGTCACCTCGACCGGATCGCCGTAGAGCGCGGTCGGGAAGTACTTCTGCGCATCACCGGGCGAGAGGTTGATGCAGCCGTTGGTGACATTCGCCGAACCCTGTGACGCAACGGATTCCGGGTTCGCGTGGATGAATTCACCGTTGTTGGAGATGCGTACCGCCCACCGTTCCCGAACGTTGGTGTAGAACGGCGGATTCGACATCATGAAGTCCTCGTACTTCTCGGTGACCACATGGACGCCGGAGCGGGTCACGTTGCGCGGCTCGTTGCCCTCGCCGTAGCTCACCGCGAAATCGAAGATGACCTGCCCGTCGCGCACCACCTGCATGCGGTGACTCGGCGCGTTCGCCTTGACGATCTGACTGCGGCCGATCTTGAAATCCGAAGTGAGATCGGTATATCCGTAGTTGCCGTTGCCCAGGTCCAGGCCGTACAGCTTGGCCGCGACGTGCACGGTGGTGCCGGGAACCCAGTAATCCTTGGGCCGCCAGTGCAATCGGGAGCCGTTGTCGTCCGGGAACCAGGCCCACGCCCCCTCGGTGGGCGGATCGGTGGTGATGGTGAGCGCCTTCTCGACCGCCTGCTTGTTCTGCACGGATGCCTTGAACTGCAGGATGATCGGCGCCGCGATGCCGACCTCTTGATTATCGGCGATATTGATGGTCGCCGGGACGGTGTTCTTGGGCGCCAGCGTGCTGAAGCTGCCCTCGATCGGAATCGGTTTGTGGTCGGTGCCGATCGCGGTGCCGGACCAGGTGTATGTGGCGTTGTAGCCGAGCGCCTCGGTGATCTTGAAGCTGTGTTTGTCGGGTGCGAGCTCGCCGGTGACCTGCTTACCAGCGGCGTTCGTCAGCGCGACCTGATCGATGGTGCCGTTGGCGACGCTGACCGAGACGGGATCGACCGGGTTGACGTTCTTCGCCTTGTCCCCCGGCGCCAGGGTCACCTTCGCGACCGGCTCCGCCGCCGCCGGATTGTCTTTCTTACCGCTTCCGCTCGAACATCCCGCTACCAGCGCGACCACCACGAGCAGTGCGGCCGATACGGCGAACGCCGATCTTCGGATCACTGGACGATTGCTCACTTCTTCGAATTTACGCGGAGCGAATAGTTCGGTCGGCTACCGAAAAATGTGGTGTCCGTTTCACCCGGTTAGAGGGTTATCCCGACGGTGACCGGCTCGGGCTCCAACCGGATGCCGAACCGCTCGGCCACCCCCGCCCGCACCGTCCTGGCCAGCGCGATCAGCTCCGCCGCGGTCGCATCGCCCCGGTTCGTCAGTGCCAGCGTATGTTTCGTGGACAGCCGGGCCCGCGCATCCGGCCCCGGATACCCCTTCGCGAAACCCGCGCGCTCGATCAGCCAGCCCGCTGAGAACTTCACCCCGTCCGGCGCCGGATAAGTGGGAATCGTGATATCGCCCACATGGGCGCGGATCGCGGCCAGCACCGCGTCGACGCGCGCGTGCGGCACCACCGGATTGGTGAAGAAGGATCCGGCGCTCCAGGTGTCGTGATCGGCCGGATCGAGCACCATGCCCTTGCCCGCACGCAACCGCAGCACCACCTGACGCACCTGATCGGCGGGGCGGGACTCGCCCTCGGCCGCGCCGAGCGCCGCGGCCAGCTCCCGGTAGCGCAGCGGCGCGCTCGCACCGCTGGGATCGAGCGCGAACTCGACCGCGAGCACCACCGCGGCGTCGCTGTGCTTGAGCACGCTGGTGCGATAACCGAAACCGAGCTCGTCCGGTGTCGCCCAACGGATTTCACCGCTGGCCCGATCCAGCAGCCGGATCCGGCGCAGCAGCTGCGCGACCTCGACGCCGTACGCGCCAACGTTCTGCACCGGCGTCGCACCCGCCGAACCGGGAATCCCGGACAGGCATTCCAGTCCGCCGAGACCCGCGGCCACGGTCCGCGCGACGACCGAATCCCAATCCGCGCCCGCCTCGGCCAGCACGCCGTCGGCACCGAGCGTCACGGCGTCGTTGGCCACCCGGACCACGACGCCGTCGAAGCCCGCGTCCCCGATGAGCAGATTCGAACCACCCGCGATGAGCAGCAGCGGGATTCGCGCCGCGTCCAGCGCGCGTACGGTCGCCACCAGCGCATCCGTCGTCGGACATGTCGCGACGGGAGCCGGACCGCCGACCCGGAGCGTGGTCAGCCCGGCCAGCGGCACGTCCGGCCGCAGCGTCGCGCCGGTCGCGGCCAGTGTGGCGCGCAGCTCGTCCATGGACACCACCCGAGAAGTTCGCACAGCCAGACGGTAGCGTGTCCGACCATGGCAACATGGTTGGCGTTCACGGCCCGCTACGCTCACTCGCTGGACGCCGTCCGTGCGGCGCTCGCGAACGAGCAGTATTGGAAGGACCGCATCGCCGAGGTCGGCGGGCCGAACGCCCGGCTCGACTCGGTCACCGTGCAGGGCGACCATGTGCGCGTCGAGATGGTGCAGGCGATCGCCGCCGAACTGCTGCCCGCCGCGATCACCGCGGTGCGTCCCGGGGATCTGATCATTCCGCGCACCGAGGAGTGGCAGGGCGATTCGGGCACCTTCACCGCGCGGGTCGAGGGTGCGCCCGCCGAGGTCGCGGGCACCATCAAGCTGGAAGCCGACGGCGCGGGCGCGGTGGCGACCGTCAAGGGCAGCATCGAGGTGAAGATTCCGCTGTTCGGCGGCAAGATCGAGGCCGCGATCCAGGAGCGCCTCGTCGAACTGCTCGGCAACGAGGAAGAGTTCACCAACACCTGGTTGTCCCAGCACTGAACGTCCGCGGGCGAGGCGCGTCCACGCCTCGCCGGTAGGAATTCGCGGCCGACGTGGTAACGCTGCTTCGGACCTCAGACTCGCGCCGCGCGGGGCCCGCCGAACGATGCGCCGACGATTCGCTCGCGTAATCTGTGCGCTCATGGCACGCCGACTCGACTACTCAGCCCGCTACCCGCTGCGTACCACCAAGGAGCTCTACGCGGCGCTGTCGAACCGCGACTACTGGGATGCGCGGATGGTGGAGATGAACAAGTACGCGCCGGGTAACGAGGTGGCGAGCTTCGAGGCCGGTGACGACGGCATCGACGTCGTGCTCAACCACGTCCTGCCGCGCGAGATGCTCCCCGAGATCGCGCAGACGGTGATGCGCAAGGATATGGTCATCACGCACAAGGAGACCTTCGGCCCGTTCGGCCCCGAGGTCGAGGGCAAATTCTCCGCCTCCATCCCGGCGGGCCCCGGCAGCCTCGGCGGCACCATGCGGATGTTCCCCACCGACACCGGCTGCACCATGCGCTATTCCTCGGAGGCAAAGGTTTTCATTCCGATGCTCGGCCCGCGGCTGGAACAGCTCATGCTGATCAACCTGGTGGACCTGTTCCGCGGCGAGGCCGAATTCACGATCCAGTGGCTGGACGAGCAAAACCCGATCAGCTGAGCAAACCGGTCGGCGCCATCACCCGGGGCACAACGGGTGTCAACCGGCTGCGGCGCAGCGACCGCTGGCTGATCAACGACGAACTGGTGACCGCGCGCCTGCGCGCCGCCGCCGATCCGCTGGTGGTCGATCTCGGTTACGGCGCGAGCCCGTGGACCACGCTGGAGCTGGCCGCCCGGCTGCGCACCGTGCGGCCGGATGTGCGGGTGGTCGGGTTGGAGATCGATCCGGACCGGGTGGTGCCGGGCCGCGACGGCGTCAGCTTCGCCCGCGGCGGATTCGAACTGGCCGGGCTGCGGCCGGTTTTGGTGCGCGCGTTCAATGTGCTGCGGCAGTATCCGGAATCGGCGGTGCCCGCGGCGTGGGACACCGTCCTCGCCGGTTTGGCGCCCGATGGCCTGCTGGTCGACGGCACCTGCGACGAACTCGGAAGACGTTGCGCCTGGGTGCTTTTGGAGCGTTCCGGACCGCTGTCGCTGACGCTGGCCTGGGATCCGTTCACCGTGGCGCGGCCGTCGGATATCGCGGAGCGGCTGCCGAAGGTGTTGATCCACCGCAACATTCCCGGCGAGCCGGTGCACGCGCTGCTCACCGCCGCCGACCGCGCGTGGGCCCGCGCCGCGCCGCTCGCGCCGTTCGGGCCGCGCGTTCGATGGCGCGCCGCAGCGAATTACCTACGGGCGGAAGGGTTTCCGGTCCGCGCCTACCGCCGCAGGATGCGCGACTGCGTGCTGTCGGTGCCGTGGTCGGTGGTCGCGCCACGCTGATACCGGGTCGCGCTCGACCCGTCAGCCGAGCGCCCGTGCCAACCGCGCCGCCGCGCGCGGTGTGAGCGCGGCTGCCGCGGAACGGATTTCGGAAGCGACGCAGCGCCCGATGGCCACCGCATCGCCCACCACCTCGTCCAGCGAGGTCTGGCCGATCTCCGATTCGGCGAGATCGAGCACCGTGCGCAGCGGCGTCGTCACCAGGAACGGACCCGCCGACTCCACGTCCGGGCCGCGCAACCTGCGCCGCAGCACCACCAGCCGCGGCGTCACCGGCGCGCGCCCGACGCCGACCGACAGATGCAGGAACCGCGGCCGCAGCCGGCCGAGCCCGTGCAGATCGGCCGCGCTCTGATGGCAGACCACCGCGGCGCCGTCGAACCAGGCCGACCACATGGCGAATTCGTCGAGCGGGCCGACGGGCCATTCGGCTAGTCGCAGCAGCCCGACTCCGGCGCGGGTCACCGAGCCGTCGCCGAGCCCCGCACGCACCCTGGCCTCACACCCGGTGCGCACCACCTGTCTTGTTGTGAAGAAACCGGCATGGCGCCCGGCGTACCGCCGCAGCACCCGCCACCCGTCAACATTGCCGGTCATTCACTCGAGGCTACGCGCCGATACTGTGCCACACGTCACAATTCGGAGCCCTCGCCGCGACACGAGCGTCAAGCCCGAAGGCGGCAGCACCGTGTAACCACGCAGGGCTAGGGAGTGGCGCAAATTCCACACAGCGTCCTCAGAACCAACACAGATTTTTCGGGAAGAATCTCTGCGCATGAGCTTGCAAGCCCCTTCGGGCCGGACCATCAGCCGGCGCACCCTGGTGATCGCCATCACCGCGGTCGCGGTACTGCTGGCGACCGTCCTGGTTGCCGGCGAAGCGTATGCCCGACACACCGTCGCCAAATGCATCAGCTCGCAGTTCGAGAAGGAGATGGGCTCCAAGATCGACGTCGGCTTCGGCTACAAGCCGCTGCTCATCAGCTGGGTGGACGGCAAGGTCGGCGAGGCCGACGTCAGCACCGATGACACCAAATTCGGCCCCGCCGTTGGCATGGTGGTGCACGCGACCTTCCGCGATATCGAAACCTCCGGCGGTAGCCAGGGCGGCGGCGTCATCGGCAGTTCGTCCGCCGACGTCACCTGGGACAACGACGGCATCCGGCAGACGCTCGGCGGGATGGTGAGCGGGGTCCGATCGTCGGCGTCCACCGGTCAACTGACCCTGGACGTCCTCGGCGGGCTGGCCCAGTTGCAGGTGCAGCCACAGATCAAAAATGGTGTCGTGCAGGTGGATACGAGGTCGGCCAAGGTGTTCGGCATCGGCATCCCGACCGATCTGGTGGCGGGCATCGTCGACATCTTCACCAAGAGCCTGCAGAGCTATCCGTACGGAATGCAGGCCACCGAGGTCAAGGTGACCGACGACGGCATCCACGCGACGCTGGCCGGTGGGCGGGCGGATCTGCCTGCGGCACAGGGCAACTCGGGCTGCTGATTCAGGCCGGGTTGTTGATTCAGGCCGGGCTGCTGATTCAGGCCGGGCTGTTGATTCAGGCCGGGAAGGCGTCGAGCACCGCGCGCGACTTCGACAACCCCAAACGCGTTGCGCCCGCGGCGATCAGCTCGGCGGCGGCCTCGGCGGTGCGGATCCCGCCGCTCGCCTTCACGCCGAGCCTGCCGCCGACGGTCTGCGCCATCAGCCGCACGGCGTGCGCGCTCGCCCCGCCCGCGGGGTGAAATCCGGTGGAGGTCTTCACGAAATCGGCGCCCGCGCGCTCGGCGGCCCGGCACACCTCGACGATCGCGGCATCGGGCAGCGCGGCCGCCTCGATGATCACCTTGAGCAGCGCCCGATCCCCCATCGCCTCGCGCACCGTGACGATATCGGCGAGCACCGCGCCGTAATCCCCCGCCAGTGCCGCGCCGACATCGATGACCATATCCACTTCGGCCGCACCCTGATCCACCGCGAGCCGCGCCTCGGCCCCCTTCACCAGCGAATGATGTTTGCCGGACGGGAATCCCGCGACGGTCGCGACGGTCAGCCCCCGCGCGTCCACCGGCAACATGGACGGGGAGACGCAGATCGCGAACACCCCCAACGACCTGGCCTCATCCACCAGCGCGGCCACCTCGGCGGGCGTCGCCTCCGGGGCGAGCAGGGTGTGATCGATCATGGCGGCAACTTCGGCCCTGGACGGCATCACGATTTCGGCCATGAGGTCAGAGTCTGGCATACCGGCGCGCGCCCGCCGTCCGCGTGCGGCGAATTCCGTTGCGCGCCTGGTGGCACTTCGCGCACACTCGTAATGGTCGGCGATAATCGGGCGGTACGGTTTGCCCGGCCGGCGCACAGACAGCGGGTGGCCCCAAACTCGGTCGGGAGGAGACGAACACCGTGCTGATCCGTCGCGAGCGCGCCGACGACGCTGCCGCGATCGCCGCGGTGCACCGCAGCGCGTTCGGTCCGCAATACGCGGACGACAATGTCGCACCGGAGGACAGCGCGGTGGATCCGCCCGAGGTCGATCTGGTTACCCGCCTGCGCAGCGACGCCAGCTGGATTCCCACCCTCGCCCTGGTCGCGGTGGTACACGACACCGTCATCGGACACCTCTGCCTCACCCGCGCCGGCGTCGGCCCGTTCCCGGTACTTGCCCTGGGCCCGATCGGCGTCCACGCCGACCATCAGGGCGTCGGCGTCGGATCGGCCCTGATGCATGCCGCCCTCGGCGCCGCCGACGCACTGGACGAACCGCTCATCGGCCTGCTCGGCAGCCTCGACTACTACCCGCGCTTCGGTTTCGTCCCGGCCGTCCGCCTCGGCATCACCCCCGACGAACCCGCCTGGATATCGCATTTCCAGATCCGCCAGCTCACCGCGTACGACTCCCAGATAGTCGGCGAATTCCATTACGCGGAACCGTTTTACGAGATGTGAACGTCGTAGACGTAAGAGCGATCGCCCTTTCTGCTCACCCAGGCTCCGCCCGGCGGCAGCGCACCGTGCCCCGCATCGTCGAACGGCCGCGCCGCGATCACACCGTCCGCGGTGCGCAGCACCCAGCCGAATTCGGGTAGCCGCTCACACCACAGGTCCAGATCGATCCGCTTGTACGACGGATAACCATGCGCCGTCCCGTCATCGACGAATTCGTAGGTGAGGCCGTCTGTGCGGCGCACGAACTTCAGGCTGGTCATCTGTCGATCATGCGGGGCGACGGAGCCCACATTCCAGCCGGGCAGGTCCCGGCGGTCCGACAGCCACCTGAAAGACTGAGCCAATGAGTTCCGCTCCACCCGCCTCGGACGACCGACGATTCGTGCTGACCCTCGGCTGCCCGGACCGTCCGGGCATCATCGCCCGGATCACCTCGTTCATCGCCGAATTCGGCGGGTCGATCGTCGAGGCGGGATACCACTCCGACGGCGATACGGGCTGGTTCTTCACCCGGCAGGCGATCAAGGCGTCGACGGTGCCGTTCGGGCTCACCGAACTGCGGGACCGGTTCGCGGAGGTCGCCGCCGAATTCGGACCGCAGACGGAGTGGCAGCTGCACGATTCCGGCGCCCGGCGCCGGGCGGTGCTGCTGGTCAGCAAGGACGGACACTGCCTGCACGACCTGCTCGGCCGGGCGGCCAGCGGCGAGCTGCCCGCCACCATCGAGGCGGTGATCGGCAACCATCCGGATCTGGCCGGTATGACCGAGGCGCACGGCGTGAAGTTCCACTACGTGCCGTTCCCGAAGGATCCGGCCGAGCGCGGCCCGGCCTTCGCGCAGGTGCGCGCGCTGGTCGACGCGCACGACCCGCACGCGGTGGTGTTGGCCCGCTTCATGCAGGTGCTGCCCGCCGAACTGTGCGAGTACTGGGCGGGCCGGGCGATCAATATCCACCACAGCTTCCTGCCCTCGTTCGTCGGCGCTCGCCCGTATCACCAGGCCTTCGCCCGCGGCGTCAAGCTGATCGGCGCCACCTGCCACTACGTCACCGCGGAACTGGATGCGGGCCCGATCATCGAGCAGGACGTCATCCGCATCGACCACGCCGACGATGTGCGCGACATGGTGCGGCAGGGACGGGATATCGAACGGGTCGTGCTGGCCCGCGGCCTGCGCTGGCATCTGGAGGGCCGGGTGTTGGTGCACGGCCGCCGGACCGTCGTCTTCTCCTAGATCCCAAGGACTTTCCAGACCTGGCGAGCACTGGGACGGCGGGGTGGGCCTCTGCGATGAAGGGCGCCCGCCCCGCCGTCCCGGCACTCGCCGGGCCGTCGGTGTCAGCCCGCGATCTCGGCGACTTGTGTTGGGTGATCGACGGATTCGAGTACCCGCGCCAGTTCGGCGTTGAATTCCCGGTACGCCTCGACATTGCCGAGATGTCCGGTGCGCAGCACGTGATAGCGCGCCAGACTGCCCGTCTCGCGTAGGATTTCGACGATTCGCTCCGAATGCGACGGCGGCGTCATGTCATCCAGCGATCCGGCCAGAATCGTGGTGGGCACCACCAGATTTCGCGCCGCATCGCCCAGATCCATATCGGCGAGCAGCAGGCCGAACCGGGCGCGCACCCGAGCCGGGCAGGATCGCACGATATTCATGCCGTAGCGCACCGTTTCCGCATCGCATTCCCTGCTCATCACCGTGTTGGCGAAGATCCAGCGCACCGGCGCGATCGGTGGGAATACCAGGGGTGTGCCGAGCGCGGCACGACCGATGAAGTGCGGCAACGGAATTCGCCGATGCAGCAGCGGCAGCTCGCTATTCACAAACGGCACAACGGTGGTCGCGGCGATCAGCCCGTCCGGTGCGGTGTTGGTCAGCAGTACGGCGTGCGCCCGCTCGGTCACCCGGTCCGGATAGCGCCGCGCCCACGCCTGCAATGTCATACCGCCGAGGCTGTGTCCGGCGAGCACGGCGCGCTGTCCGGGGCGTAGTGCGGCGGTGAGCACCGCATCCAGATCGTCGGCGAGCAGATCGCAGTCGAGGTGGCTGCTGCCGAGTTCGCTTTCTCCGTGCCCGCGCTGGTCGTAGGCGATCACCCGGTAATCACCCGCGAAGGCGTTGATCTGGGCGTTCCAGTACTCGATGGCGCAGCTCCAGCCGTGCACCAGCACGAGGACCGGGCGGTCGGCGGGTCCGTAGGCGTGTACACGCAGCCGCGCGCCGTCCCTGGTGGTCACCGGGATGGTTTCGGGCACAGCGGTCGGTGGGTTGTATGCCGAGGTCGCGTAGGTACGCGAGCGCAGATCGGCGCGGTGCGCATCCAGAAACTCGCGGATGCGCCCGGGGGTCGGCAACGGTGCACGCATCGGACACTCCTTTGTGTTACTGCTCGATACAGTAAACCCGATTTGCGCCGCTTGCCAGTGCAAGCACCCGAAAAGTTATGCGCGGTTCTGTCCCGACAGCGCGAACCAGCGCGCGAAAATCCCGCCTACCAGCGCGGACCCCGCTGAATCTCATCCACCTTCGGCCGCACATCCGCCAGATAGATACCGGTCGCCACGATCGCGAGCACACCGATGAACGGCATGGACAGCCCGAGGAACAGCAGCGCGGCCAACGCCGCGGCCAGAATCGTCATCCAGATGGGCTTGGTCAGCTTGTCCACGGCCGTGAACGCGTCCGGACGCTGCCGGACCGCGTGGATGAGCGCGAAGATCGTCGCCCCCAACGCACCCAGCCAGAGAACGAACATGATGAGCCCGGTCAATCCGTGCACAAAGGTCACTCACCCATGATAGAAGGAACGCCCCCGCACACCAGGGGTGTGCGAGGGCGTTGCGAAAGTCCTTCTTACTCGGCCTTCTTGGGCGCGGCCTTCTTGGCGGGGGCCTTCTTCGCCGGCGCCTTCTTCGCGGCGACCTTCTTGACCTCGCCGTTCTCCGCCGGAGCCGGCTCGGTTTCGGTGGTCACCTCGACGACCTCGCCATCCACCACCGGCTCGTCCCCGAGCTCCGCCTCGCCCTCGGCCTTGGCCGGACGATTCAGCAGCCCGTTCACCCGATCGATGACCACCTCGGCGCGGCCGGCCGCATCCTTATAGATGGTCTCGACGCGCTCGATCTGATCCTCGACCAGGTGGTTCGCGCGCAGGCGCTCCACGGTCTCCTCACCGCGTACGGCGAGGTCGGAGTACAGGTCGAGCAGTTGGTGGAAGTACTTGTCGGCCAGCGAGCGCAGTTCCTCGGCGGTGAACTTCTCGCGCAGCTCGGCGATATCGTCGGGCAGCTCCGACGGGAGGCCGGCCAAACGCTCGCGCAGCGATTCGAACTGCGCCTGCACATCGGCGGGCACATTCGCGAAGCGCTCGCGCGCCTCCTCGACCCGGCCGGAAAGGTCGGTGGTGCCGGTGCGCTCGCGCACCTTGCCGACAACGTCGACGACGGCGGCGTAGACGGCGTCACCCGCACCGACGGTGGCGTAGATGGGCTTGGTCACGGTGGGGTTCTTCTCGGTCATGGTTCCTGTGTCTCCTGGCGTGACGGAGTTTCGGTTGTGCGCGGAACGTCGCTGTCCCTGTCGGGTCCCCCCGGATCGCTCGCGCCGTTTTCCCGGCGGAACGATTCGTAGATGTCCAGCAAGACCTGCTTCTGCCGTTCGGTGATCCCGGTGTCGGCCAGCAGGGCATCCCGGACCGGACTGTGCGGCCGCTGCTCCAGATAGCCAGCCCGTACGTACAACACCTCCGATGACACCCGCAGTGCCTTGGCGATCTGCGCGAGTACTTCGGCGGACGGATTGCGCAATCCGCGCTCGATCTGGCTGAGGTACGGATTGCTCACTCCCGCGAGTTGGGCGAGTTGACGCAGCGAAACTTGCGCGGCTTCCCGCTGCGCCCTGATGAAACCTCCGATGTCGTGCGCCGCATTCGCGACGCGACCCCCGCGCTCTCCGGCGCCGGCGGATTTCTCCGCCGAACCTCCGGTGTACTCGGCGGAAACCTCGGGCTGGTCTGCCATCACTCACCTTCTGGCGGTTGTACGTGTGCAATTCTAGGACAGGGTGCTAGCTATTGCAAGCAGTCTGCTAGCACCCTTATGGCAAACATTCGGCGGCTACTTCTCAGCCACCGAATGTCAAATACGAGATCGTGTAAATCACCAGTCCGGCAATCGAACCCACGACCGTTCCATTGATGCGAATGAATTGCAGATCACGCCCAACCTGCAGTTCGATCTTCTTACTTGCCTCATCGGCGTCCCACCGGGCAACCGTATCGGTGACCAGGGTGGTGATCTCCTGCGCGTAGTTCCCGACCAGATACCGCGCACCGCGATCGATCCAACCGTCGACCTTGTCCCGCATCTCGGAGCCGTCGCGCAGTCGCTCACCCAACTGCTGCACGTTCTCGGCCACCTTGCTGCGCAAGGCCGAATTGGGATCATCCGCCGACTCCAGAATCAATCGCTTGGCCGCCCGCCAGGTGGCCTCGGCCATCCCGGTGATTTCCTCGCGGCCCATGATCTGGGCCTTGATCCGCTCGGCCTTCTTGATCGTGGCATCGTCGTGCTGCAGATCGTCGGCGAATTGCTCGAGAAAGCGATTCGCCGCCAGCCGCAGCTCGTGATCCGGATTCGATCTGACCTTCCAGGTGAACTCCACCAGCTCCCGATAAATTCGCTCGGACAGCAGGACGTTCACGAATTTGGGCGCCCACTGCGGCGCGTCGCGCATGACGATCCGGTCGATCGTCTCCTGACTGCCGAGCGCCCACTGATGCGCCCGCTCGGCGAGCATGTCCAGCAGCGGCAGCTGCCGGTTGTCGGCGAGCAGTTCGGCGAGCACCCGCCCGATCGGCGGCCCCCACAGCGGATCCGCGATCCGCTTGACGATCGTGCTGTCGATGATCTGCTCGACGTCCTCGTCCCGCAGCACCCCGACCACCGCGCGCAGAATGGTCGAACTCTCCTGCGCCACCCGCGCCGCATGCCCGGGATCGGCCATCCAGCGACCGATGCGGAAGGAGACCTGCGCCGAGCTGACCTTGGCCGAAACCACATCGGGCGCAAGGAAATTCGTGCCGACGAAGCTGCCGAGACTGGCCCCGAGCTGATCCTTCTTCTTCCGGATGATCGCCGTGTGCGGGATGGGTAGGCCGAGCGGATGCCGGAACAGCGCGGTCACCGCGAACCAGTCGGCGAGCGCGCCGACCATGCCCGCCTCCGCCGCCGCGCGCACGAAACCCACCCAGTCGCCGCCCGTGCCGCGCGATTCCAGCCAGCGACAGGTCAGGTAGATCGCCGCGGCGAGGGCGAGCAGTCCGGTCGCGATCGCCTTCATCCGGAACAGGTCGCGCTTCTTGTTCGCCTCGTCGAGTACGGACGCGAAGCCGAGCGGCGCGGGGGCGGGCACCGCCAGGTGCTCCCGGGGACCCGCCCCGTTGCGCTCCGGTGCCACGTCCGGGGCCTGCGCGCGCACCACGGTGTTGCCGGGGGATTCCTCCATGCCTCCATTCTGCGTTGCACCGGATGGGGGTATGGCTTGCGCCAGGTAACCGCCGGGCGAAATACACACACCGACCGGAAGAATTCCGTTGAGAAATCTGTGGTTCGCGCCGCATCGGCGACCAAACGCGCATATCGGGGGTTGCCTGCACCTAAGCTGATAAGCCTCGGCACAAAGCCGGTGGGTTTCTGCACACACGAGCGAGGGAGCCAACGCTGTCCACCGAAGACCTTGTCGACATCGGCGAGCGCGCGGAGCGCCCGTCGGCGGTGCGCGGCGGCCGGATGGACGGCCGCAAGCGCCGGTGGCGCCAGCACAAGATCGACCGCCGCGAGGAGTTGGTCGACGGTACCCTCGCCGCCATCCGCGCCCGCGGCAGCAATGCGGGGATGGATGAGATCGCCGCCGAGATCGGCGTCTCCAAAACCGTTCTGTACCGGTATTTCTCGGATAAGAACGATCTCGTGCACGCCACCATGCAGCGGTTCATCGAGACGACGATGATGCCGCGGGTCTACGAGGCCATCAGCCTGGACGCCGACGAATATCAGCTGGTGCGCTCGGCGCTGGCGGCCTACGTCGGAACGGTGGACGACGATCCCGAGGTCTACCGCTTCATCATGGGCAACGGTTCGGCCGATCAGTCATCGCTGGCCGAATTCGAGAAGCTGTTCGCCGAGGTGGTCGCCGCGGTGATCACCGACCGGGCCAGCGCCCGTGGCATCCAGACCGACGGCGCACTGCTGTGCTCCTACGTACTGGTCGGCGGCATTCAACTGGCCACCCACTGGTGGACGACGAGCAAGTCCATGTCCCGCGACGAGGTGCTCGACTACCTCACGATGATGGCCTGGAGCGCCATCGAGGGCATCGCCAAGGCCGAGGGTTCCCCGGCCGTGTTCAACCGGCAGCCGCATGTGCTGCCGACCCCGAACCGGCCCGCCGCGGACTGATCCCTTCTCGGGAAACGCGCGGCGCGCGGCATTTTCGACACCGCTAGCTGGGGTGCTAGCAAAAGTTTGGTTGCGGACTCGACTTTGCGGTTTCGTTGGCTACTCTGAAGCCGAGCGGTGCGGCTAGTGGGCTGCGTCACCGCGGGCGCGTCGGCACCAACGGAGGTACCTCGATGGCGAAGCAAGTACCGACCTCCCGGCTTGCTCGTGGCACCAAGCTGGGTGCGGTCGCGGCCAGCTCGGTGATTCGCACGCAGCGCGCCAAACTATCCATGCGCGGCAGATCGCAGCGGGTGCGGGCCAAAATGGCCGAGGAATCGATGATCCGGACCACCGAGCAGGTGGTGATGGTGCTCGGCACCATGAAGGGCGTCGCGATGAAACTCGGCCAGATGATGTCCGTGCTGGATATGGATCTGGTTCCGCCCGCGCACCGGGAACGCTTCCAGCAGCGCCTCGCCGTGCTGCGAAACGCCGCGCCGACCGTATCTTTCGAGGCCATGCGCCAGGTGATCGAGGAGGACTTCGGCAAGCCGCTGGACTCGGTATTCGCCGAATTCCAGCCGGAACCGGTCGCCGCGGCCTCCATCGGACAGGTCTACCGGGGTCGGCTGCACGACGGTCGCGATGTCGCGGTGAAGGTGCAGTACCCCGGTATCGATGCGGCCGTGCGCGCGGATCTGAAGAACCTCAACATGTTTCGCCGGGTGTTGCAGTCGGCGATGCCGTGGGTGACGCCCGCGGTGCTGGACGAGCTACGCCTGAACATGGAGGGCGAGCTGGATTACCACACCGAGGCCGCGACCCAGCTGGAGATCGCCGGGTTGTACGCGGGTCACCCGTTCATCCGGGTGCCGCGCTCGATCCCGGAACTGAGTTCGACACGGGTGCTGGTCAGCGAATACCTACCGGGCCGTGGCTTCGAGGAGATCCGGCAGCTACCGCAGGCCGAGCGGGACCGGATCGGCGAGATCATCTACCGCTTCTATGTCGGATCGCTGTTCACGTTCAACGAGTTCTGCGGCGACCCGCACCCCGGCAATGTGCTGCTATGCGATGACGGGCGGGTCGGGTTCCTGGATTTCGGACTGTTCAACCGAATGGACCCCGAACACGTGCAATTCGAGGCCATCTGTCTGCGCGCGGCCGCGGAGGACCGCGCGGAAGACCTACGCGAGTTGATGATTCAACGCGGCGTCATCGATTCGCCGGAGGAGATCGGCGCCGAGGAATGCCTCGAATACGTGCTCGCCGCCTCCGAATGGTGTTTGATCGACGAGGAATTGAAGATCACCCCGGAACTGGCCAGCGGCGCGTTCCTGCTCGCGGTGGATCCGCGGGCCAGTGAATTCGCCGGTATGAAACAGCAGAATCTGCCGCCGGAGCATCTGTTCTCGCGGCGCGCCGACTTCCTGACCTTCGGCATGCTCGGTCAGCTGGACGCCACCGCGAACTGGCATGCGATCGCCCGCGAATGGCTGTACGGTGAGCCGCCGGTCACCGAGCTGGGCCGGATCCACCACGAATGGCTGGCACAGAACCCGCCGCCCGCGCCGAAGCCGGCGCGTGGCAGGCAGAACTCCAAGTCCAGGGCCAAATCAACGGCGCGCAAGGCCTGATCGCAGATATCAATCGGAAGTAGATGAACGATATGGCAGATAGCCGCGAATTCGACATAATCCTTTTCGGCGCAACGGGTTTCGTTGGCAAGCTCACGGCGCGCTACCTGCTCGGCGCGGCGCCGGACGCCGCGCGAATCGGGCTGGCGGGCCGGTCGCTGGACAAATTGACCGCTGTCCGAACCGAATTGGGGCCGAAGGCCGCGAATTGGGGCCTGGTCGTTGCCGATTCGACCGATCAGGCGGCGTTGGACGCGCTCGCGGCGCGGACCAAGGTGGTGATCACCACGGTCGGACCGTATCTGCGTTACGGGATGCCGCTGGTCGCCGCCTGCGCCAAGGCGGGCACCCATTACACGGACCTCACCGGTGAGCCGCTGTTCATCCGGGATGCCATCGATCAATATCACGACCAGGCCGTCGCGACCGGTGCGAAGATCGTGAATTCCTGTGGCTTCGACTCGATTCCGTCGGATCTGAGCGTGTACGAGGTGTACCGGCGCACGGTCGCCGACAACACCGGCGAGTTGGAGGACACCACGCTCATCGCGTCCATGCGGGGCGGGGTCAGCGGCGGCACCATCGATTCGGGGCGGGCCATGATGGAGGCCATCGCGGCCGATCCGGCCAAGGGATCCGTTCTCTCCCACCCTTATTCGCTCAGCCCGGACCGCTCGATGGATCCGGATGTCGGCCGCCAGTCCGATCAGGCGCTGATGCGCGCGAGCACCATCGACCCCAGCCTGGACGGCTGGGTCGGCACCTTCATCATGGCCTCGCACAACACCAAGATCGTGCGCCGCACCAATGGGCTGCTCGGTTGGGTGTACGGCAAGAACTTCCGCTACCGCGAGGTGATGAGCGCCGGTAAATCGCCGGTCGCGCCGCTGGTGGCGGCGGGTGTCGCCGGCGGAATCGTGGCCACCATGGCGGCGGGCGCGGTGCTCTCCCGGGCGGCGGCCGGGCGCAAGCTGCTCGACCGGGTGCTGCCGAAGCCGGGCACCGGACCCGGCGAAAAGACCAGGGACAGTGGCTGGTTCAGCATGAAGACCTACGCGTACACCTCTTCCGGCGCGAAATACGTTGCCACCTTTGCCGGTAAGGGCGATCCCGGCTACAAGGCGACCTCGGTGATGCTCGGCGAGAGCGGGCTGTGTCTGGCCTTCGACACCGACAAACAGCCGGAGCTCGCCGGAATCCTCACCCCGGCGGCGGCGATGGGCGACGCGCTCACCGAACGACTGCGCGCGGCCGGGATGACCATCGAGGTGGAGCGCGCCTGAATCATGCTGCGGCGGGCGATATTTCGATATCGCCCGTCTTTCCGTATCCATCAGCAAGGAGCCGACGTTGAACCTCGCCCGGCGCACCATGAACGAACCCGCTCTCGCCGCCGTCTACGAGCGGGCATGGCGCCCCGCGCTGTTCTATCTCGCCAGCGGGCGCACCACCTCGGCGGATCGCCGCGACGCGGTGCGCACGCTGCGGCTCGGCGGCGATCAGAAGGTTCTCGATATCGCCTGCGGCCCAGGCAATTTCACCCGCTACCTGAGCAATGCGCTCACCGGCGGCGGCTACGCCGTCGGCCTCGACTACTCCGAGCCGATGCTGGCCCGCGCCCGCATCGACAATTCCGGCCCCCGCGTCGGCTATCTCCGCGGCGACGCCCGGCGACTTCCCTTCCAGGACGGCGCCTTCGACGCGGTGTGCTGCTTCGGCGCGCTATATCTGATTCCGGACCCGCTCACCGCCACCCGCGAGATGATCCGCGTGCTCGCGCCCGGCGGCCGCATCGCCATCAGCACCAGTCACCGCTGGAATCCGCCGTTCAGCCAGGCCAGCAAGATCGCGGGCGGCTGGATCGGCCTGCGCGTGTTCGATACCGAAACCTTTCCGACACTCTTCGCCGAGCACGGTCTGGTCGATATCGATCAGCGGATCCACCGCTCCCTCCAGTACGTCAGCGCGACCCGCCCGCGATGAATACGGCGAAGGGCCGCAGCGCATCCGATAGCGCTGCGGCCCTTCGTATCACCGAATTACACCAGCGAGAGCCAGTAGTCCTGGAAGCGCAGGAAGACCAGCAGCAGCACCACCGCGTAGAACAGCGCGACGAACGTCCACCGCCACTCCGCGACAATCCGCAACGGCCCTTTGGATCCGCCCCACAGCTGCTGGGTGCTCACCGCGAGCAGCGGGGTGATGATCGCCCACACCACCATGCAGTAGGGGCACAGCGCGTTGATCCGGTACAGGCTCTGGAAGATCAGCCAGCAGATGAAGCCGACACCGAGCACATTGCCCAACCACAGCCCGCCCCAGATCCAGCGCGGCATCGCGACACCAGCGACGGACAGCACCGCGAGCGTGACGACCACGGAGAATCCGACGACGCCGATGAGCGGATTCGGGAACCCGAACACCGCGGCCTGCTTGGTCACCATCACCGACCCACAGGACAGGATCGGGTTGATGCTGCACGACGGGGTGTAGCCGGGATCGGTGAACAGTTTGAACCGTTCGATGGTCAGCGCAACCGCGGCCAGCCAACCCGCCAGCCCGCCGATCAGCAACAACCAGGAGCCCCGGACCGAGGTAATACCCACTATCGGCTCACTTGGCCGCGTCGGCGATGACCGGCGCGAGTCCACCCTGCGCGAAGAGCACCTGGCTGGAATCGATCTGCTTGCCGTTGACGTACACCGTAGGCGTCGATTGGATACCGCTCTTCAGCACGTCGTTGGTGCGCGCCTGCACGTACTTGTTGTACTTGCGATCGGTAATGCACTGTGCCACCGAAGGATCGGTGTACCCGGCGTCCTTGGCGATCTGGATGATCTTGTCGTCGGTCAGGCCCGTACCGTTTTCCGGCGGCTGCTGGGCGTACATGGCCGCCACCCACGCCTGGAATTTGGTCGGATCCGAACCGGCGACGCAGTATGCCGCGTTGGCGGACCGCGAGGAGTATTCGGTGCCGCCGGACATGCGGTCGAGGAATGCGATGATGTTGTATTCCACGGCGGCGGTGCCGTTCTTCACGGCGTCCTCCAGCACCTGGGCGTTGGCCGCCTCGAAGCCCTTGCAGGCCGGGCACTGCAGGTCGGCGATTACCCGGACGGTCACCTTGGCGTCCGGCTTGCCGATCCGGATCGCGCCCTTGTCGGTGATGGATGCGGCGAAGTTCGCGGTGTTCTGGGTGGCGGCGATGGTCGGCGTCGGGCCCGGATCGTCTTTGCGCGCCTTCTTGATCGCGATCCCGACTCCGATGGCGGCCACCAGGCCGATCAGCACGACGGCCACCGCGACCTGAATGAAGATGGTGCGGTTGCGATCGGCGTTCTGCACCTTGGACAGCGCATTCTTCTTCCGACCCGGATTCTTGCTCACCGTGCGTTCACCACGCCTTTCGCTCTGCCGGCTGCCTGCCGTCACGATCGTAGTTCCGGAGTACGCCCCGGGCACGACCGGCCACGAGGCACATCATGCTGGCCGAACCTGAGAGAACCCGAAATTTCCGGCATCACGGTAACTGGGGGTCAGGCCCGCTCCAATAGTCGCAACTGTTCCGTCACGTCGAATTGGGCAGGCGGCCAATCCAATTTCAGCCGCTCCAGCGCGTCGATCAACAATTCTGTGACCGCGAGCCGGGAGTACCATTTGTGGTCGGCCGGCAGCACATACCAGGGCGCGTGCTCTGTCGAGGTCCGCTCCAGCATCACCTGGTAGGCCTCCTGATAGGCGGGCCAGTAGGCGCGCTCCTCGATATCGTTCGGATTGAACTTCCAGTACTTGTCCGAGCGTTCCAGGCGTTCGCGCAGCCGGCGTTTCTGCTCGTCCAGCGAGACGAACATGGCCACCTTCACCAGCGTGGTGCCCTCGTCCACCAATTCCCGCTCGAAGGCGTTGATTTCGTCGTAGCGCGGCTCCCACACCTTCGGCGGCACCAGGTTGTGCACCCGGACCACCAGCACGTCCTCGTAATGCGAGCGATCGAAGACGCCGAGCTGTCCGCCGCGCGGCAGCTGTTTGCGGATGCGCCACAGATAGTGGTGCCGCTTCTCCTCCGGCGTCGGAACGCCGAACGCGGCATGGTCCACACCCTGCGGATCCACCGATCCGATGACGTGCCGGACGATGCCGCCCTTGCCCGCGGTGTCCATACCCTGCAGCACCAGCAGCACGCTGCGACCGTCGCCGGAGCGACCGTTGGCGTACAGCTTCTCCTGCAGATCCGACAGCACCTGGGTGCGTTCGGCCAGCAGCTCCCGGCCCGCCTTCTTGTCACCCTTGAAGCCGGGTGTGCCGGAGGTATCCAGATCCGCGATGCGCAGACCGTCGGCCCGCAACGCATCGGTCGCGGGACGCGCCCATTGTTTGGCCATCATTCAGAACTACCACGTGCGTGCGCACAAATCGCGCAGCATCAGCAGATATGCGCCATCCGAAGCAGTTCGGCGGCGAATTCCGGATCCGAGACCGGGGTGAGCACCATGTCCTGCGCGGTGGTCAGCAGGTACCGTCCGTCGCCGGTGAAATCCAGCCAGGTGCGGTGCCTGGTCGGCGGGGACATCGGATTCTCCGGTTCCACCGTCACCGTGATGAAGCCGCGGCCGTCCACCGGCTTGCACAGCATCTGCCGGAATCGGGCCGCACCGCGAGATCCGTTGGCCGACGGCGGCTCCTGCGCGCCGAGCGGGGTGAGTACCGCGTCCTGCGGTTCACGCAGCGGACCGACCCGCCCGGCCCGCGCCGGGCCGATGATCTGCACGAGCAGCTGGCCGAGCGCGTTGATGTGACACATCCGCACGGTGACCCGCTCCGGCGTCGCGACCAGGATGCCCGCATGTTTGTGCACCGCGGCGGCGAAGGCGAGAATCCGCTCGTCCTCGGGTCCGGAACCGTTGCGGGGCGGCCGGGTTCGGACACCGGAGACGGTGACGGTGGTGGCATCGGCTCTGGCGCAGAGCGTGAGCGCCGCGGCCAGGTCCGCATCGGCCTGTTTGCCGAAGCGCTGTGCCAAACGCAGTGCGGCATATTCCTTTTCGGTGCGCACCGTATTGGCTTGCACCAGGTTTATCGGGTAGGGGCGGCGATCGAGATTCGTTTCGTTCTCCCAGACGTGGGTGAATTCGTCCGGGGTGAGCACCCACTTCACGGCAAGGCGCTCCCGCTTCCGGAGGAGGGCACGGCGGGTGGGCCCGCGGCCGCGGTCCGGTCGTCGGGCGGGTCGGTGAAGCGGGGTACGCGATCGCCGGAGGCGGGCATGGTCGGCGTGTATACGTAGGTCATCGTGTCCTGCGCATCGGCCTGGGCCGCGGCGGCCGCGATGTCGTATTCCATCCTGCGCCGACCGCCGAGTGCCGCCTCGGCGGCCGGGTCGGCGAGCGGTAGGTATGGCTGCGGGGCCGGTATCGCGGCCCGGATGGTTTGTGCGGCATCGCAATTCAGTTCCATCAGCTGCTGTATCGCGCGAGCGGTCTCGTGCGCGTCGATACCCGCCATGACGAATTCGCGGGTTGCCTGTCCGGCCGCGGCGGCGGTGCGTCCGGACCAATTCGCGAATTCGCGGTTGACGGTGTCGGAAAAGGCTTGGAACGCTTCGGCAACGGCGTCGGCGCCGGCCTGCCAGGCCTCGACGACCCGGCCGAGGGCGGCCGGGTCGAGCGCCTCGTGGACCAGATCCCAGATCTCCTGGTGGGTGTAGCCGCCGAAGTGTTCCCGTTCCGGTGCGTACGCGGGATCGGTTCCGCCGCTGGGTGATTCGGGCCTCGCCGCGAGGCGAGCCCGGATCCGGTCGGCGGCGGCGCGTGCCGTGGAGTCTGCCATCGGTCCCCCTCAGCGCCGCCGAGTGCGGCAGGCGGGGGTGGTCACGGTAGCTCCAGTTGATCGGCGGCCAGCTCCAACGCCGCCCGGTTCGCCGCGTCCGCGGCGCAGAGCTGGTGCGCCGCCGCCAGATACGCGGCCTTGTAGAGCAGCGCGGTTTCCTGGAAGGCGGTCAGCAGATCGAGGAACTGCCTGCCCTTGGCATTGAACCCTGCCGACAACCCATGTCCCGTCGGCAGATTCGCGAAGCCGCGCACATCGGTGACGAGATGCGCTGTGGCCTTTGCCCTTTGCAGATCGTTCACCAGTTTGTCGCAGGCCGCCGCCAATTTCTCGGCGACGTCACCCGCCAACACGAGGGGTTCGTTCCCGGTCGAATCGACGGCGGCGGCGTACAACTCGCGTGCCCTGCGCTGCCCGGTATCCGGCACCGCCAGCCACCCCCTTCCGTTCGGTCCACACCGTTTTCGGCGTGCACTCTACCGTCCGGTAGGGCCGCGCGTTACCCGCTTGACGCACGCCGGGTGTGAACACGCGATGTGGCGCATCACGACGCGTTGTTACACTGCCCGGAGGTTATCCGGCGATGTCGGCGGCGGAAGGCGTCCTGTGCCCGAATTCGATGCGGTGGTACCGAAATATCTCCAGATCGCCCAGGACATCCGGAACCGGATCGAGCGCGGCGAGCTCGCGGCGGGCGACGAGGTCGAGTCCGAGCGGGAATTGGCGGTGCGCTGGAAGGTCGCCAGGCCGACCGCGGCCAAGGCGCTGAACACCCTGCGGCAGCAGGGCATCGTGGAATCGCGTCGCGGTTCGGGAACCTACGTGGCCGACCGCGGAATGCCGGCCGTCGATCGCGAACAGTACGGGCATACAAGGAGTTTCGGCGCACCCTACGCGGAGCACGCGTCGGTGCGCATACTCCGGGTGGCGGCCGTCGACCCGCCGGAACACGTCGCGGAGGTTCTGCGCCTGCCCGATGGACACGCCGCGATCATGCGTAAACGGTTGGCTACCACCGATTCCGGGCCAACAGAGCTGGCAACCTCATGGTATCCTGCAGCGTTCGCCGCCACCGCACCGAAACTCCTTGCCGCCGAACGGCTCTCCGGTGGCACGCTGGCTTACCTGGAAGCCGCCGGCGGCCGCCGGGCCGTACACGGCCGAGACCGGGTCAGCGCCCGGCTGGCCAACGGCGAGGAGCGGGAACTGCTCGGACTGCCCCGCCCCGCCGCGGTCCTGGTCTACGAGCTCACCCTGTACGCGACCGACAACACCGTCATCCAGTTCGACGAAGTGGTCTTCCCACCCGGCCGCCGATTACTCCAACAGGAGTATTCCGCCAGGTAGCGGCCCATTTTCGACATTGACACCCACTCGAATTATTGGCATAGTCCAGAGTGGAATCGCGGCATAGTCCAGAGGGTGGGAGGCGTGGTGCTGGATCAACTGTCCATCGGTAGCTGGGTAGTCATCGGCGAACACTGCTCGGTCCGCCGCGCCCCGCTACCCGACGGGGACTACCTCAACTTCATCTTCGAAAGCGGCGGCAACGAATTCGAATTCGCTTTGGCCCCAGGGGTGTTACGTCGAATGGTCGCGCTCAGCACCATCCCGCCGCCCGGTGAGCACCGATCCGGCGACGCCGAGGTTCGATAGCCGAATCCGTTGCCGGAGCGCGGATGCCGGCGACTTCCGTTCTCAGAGTTCGACGACGATCTTGCCGGTGTGCGTGCCTGATTCCATCAGACGGTGAGCGTCGCGAATGCTGTCCAGACCGTCGAAAACCGCACCGACGTGCGGCCGGAAAACACCGTCGCGGATGCCGGAGGCGATCCAGTGGTTGACGCGGCGACGACCCTCGGCGGTGGCCGCCAACTCCATATTGGCGTAGCCGTACATTCGAAGGGGCCAGTTCATGGGCATCGCCATCGGGCGGTGGTCGAGCCAGCCGTAGACCACGATCGTGCCGTTATGTGTTGCGGCGGTACTCAATTCGGCCAGGCCGGGACCGCCGACGGCGTCGAAGACCACCTGCGCGCCCGCACCGTTGGTGATGCGGCGGGTCTCGGCGACCACATCGGTATCCGCCGAGGCTATGACGTGCGCCGCGCCGTTGTCGATGAGGTGCTGTCGCTTCTCACCGGTCCGGGTCACCGCGATCGGAATGGCTCCGATGCGGGCGGCGGTCTGTAGCGCCGCGATGCCGACGCCGCTGGAAGCCGCGGTGATCAGCACGTGGTCGCCGGGCCGCAGACCACCGGTTTCCAGCAATCCCCCGTATGCGGTGGAGTAGGTGAGCCAGGTCGCGGCGCCCGTGACCGCATCGAGGCCCTCCGGGCGGGGCACCACGGAATCCACCGAAAGCACCACCCGCTCGGCGTATACGCCAGCCGAGCTCATCTCGATATTGGGCCCGGTCAAAACCTTGTCTCCCACAGCGAATTCGGTGACATCGGCGCCGATCGCCTCGACAACGCCGGAGGATTCGTAGCCGAGCCGCGAGCCCGGCAGCGTCGGCGGATAGTAGTAGGTGCCGGCCCGGAACAGGGCCTCCGCGCGGTTGAGGCCCAGCGCCTCGACGCGGATGCGGACTTCCCGCGATCCGGGTTCGGGCAGCTCGAGATCCTCGATGGTGAGCACATCGGCGTCACCGAGTTCGTGGAAGACGACGGTGCGTGCGGTGATCGTGTCGGTTGTCATGACACCGACGCTATGCGCCGACGACGAGATGATCTATGCGTCAACGTCTTGCGGAAATATCCATTCGTCTCGCCGGGAGAACGTGGGATATCGTTCGGAGATGGGTTTGGACGTGCTGAGCGATGCGGTCGCGACCATGCGCACGGGCCGCCCCCACTCCTCGCTCCAAGACAAGTTCGCACCGTGGGGTATGCGCTTTCCCGCCTCGAACGGCGCCGGATTCCATGTGATATTGCAGGGTTCGGCATGGTTGATCCCACCGCGCGAGGACGGCGAGCCGATTCCGCTCGGCCCTGGCGATATCGTCTTTCTGGCGCACGGCCGCGGCCACGCGCTGGCCAGCGATCCCGCCACGCCGCTGCGTGAGGTGCGGCCGCTGCCGGACGGGTCATGGCCACAGCCCTTCTCCGAACCGCACGCACCAGATGCTTCGGCCACCGTAATGCTTTGTGGCGCATATCAACTCGATCATCGACGGGCCCATCCACTGCTCGCCGACCTGCCGGATGTCGTCCACCTGACCCCTCGCGTCGGCACGGACAGCTCCCTGCGCGCCGCGGTGGAGTTACTCGGCACCGAACTCGCGCAACCCCAACCAGGTTCGGACGCGATCGTCACCTCGCTGCTGGACACCCTGCTGCTGTACATTCTGCGCGCCTGGTGGCTCGGCGCTCAGGACGACGACACGATCCCGCACAACGGCTGGGCCGCGGCATTGGTCGACCGCCCCGTCGCCGCCGCGCTGCGCGCGATCCACACCAGCCCCGAACACCCTTGGACCGTCGAGGAACTCGGCGCCATCGGCGGCCTGTCGCGCGCCGCCTTCGCCCGCCGTTTCACCACTCTGATCGGCCGCGCCCCGCTCGCCTACCTGACCTGGTGGCGCATGACCATCGCCGGGCGGCTGCTCCGCTCCGACGACATCCCGCTGCGCGCAGTCGCCCAACGCGTCGGCTACACCTCGGAATTCGCCTTCGCCAAGGCCTTCAAACGCGAGTACGACATGCCGCCCGGCCGCTACCGCGCTCATCATTCGTAATCCCCATGCGGCGCAATTTAATTGGGGGCGCCGAGGGCGAGGACGATCGGTACGGTGCGTTGGGAACCGTCGGGGGCGATGATTCCGACCTGGATGGTCTCGTCGGGTTTGCGGACGTTTATGGCCGCGCGCAACGCGCTCGCGGTGGTGATCGGGCGGCCGTCGATTGCGGTGATCACCTCGCCCTCGGTGAGTCCGGCGGACTGGGCGGGGAGGCCGTAGATGGCCACGTCGATGTGGGCGCCCACCGTGGATTTGGCGTCGGAGACGACAACGCCGAGGGTCGCGGTCGGCCCGACGTGCACGGTGTCGGTCGGTGTGCCGGAACGGATTTGGCGCACGATGCGCATGGCCGTATCGATCGGGACGGCGTAACCGTTCGGCGGATGACCCACCGCCTTGCCGGAATCGCCCGATGCCGCGGCCACGACGCCGACCACCGCGCCGAGGCGGTCCGCGAGCGCGCCCCCGGACTGTCCGGAGGTGACCGGCGCCGCCACCTCGAGCATGCCGCTGAGCGACTTCTTGGTGAGATCGGCGGCGTTGACCGCGACGATGGCGCTGTTCAGATCGGTGATCCGGCCGCCGACCGCGGTCGGTGTGCCGCCGACGCCGCCCGCATTGCCGATGGCCAGCACCTCGTCGCGCAGGTGCACATCGGCGGAGCTGCCGATACGCGCGGGCACCAGATCGTGTGCGCCGGCGAGCGCGAGCAGCGCGATATCGGCGGCCGCGTCGTAGCCGAGCACGGTGGCGTTGTAGACGACGCCGTTGCCGACATCGGTGACGGTGACGGTGTCCGCACCCTTCACCACGTGATGGCTGGTGAGCACCTGACCGTCGGTGGTGAGCACGATGCCGGAGCCCGCGGCGCCGAGCCCGAACGGTTTGGTGGACGCGCTGATATTCACCAGCGCCGGATCGACGACCGATTTGACGTAATCCGGATCCAATGGCGGTACGGCGGCCAGCGTGACCGGCGCGGTTTCGCCGTCGGACGGCGGCCATCCCGGCAATTCGCCACGGAAGCCGAGAAATGCGGTGACGGCCAGGACCGCGGCGACAATGGTCGCCAGTACGCGGCCGCCACCCGCGCCGCGGCGCCGTGCCGCGTCGTCCGGCGGTATTCGCGGGCCCTGCGTGGTCACGCTGCGCTACCTCCTCCGGGCCTGACGCTCATGCCGCGTCGACCAATTCCATTGTGGCCGCATATGCCCGTCCCGGATCGGAAAAACACCGTCCGCCCGGTCCGCGCGGCCGGGTGACCTGGCAAATTTCGTTAGCGATTGGCAATTACATCCATGCGGCGGTAGGCATAGAAGCATGACCACAGCTGCCGCTTACGCCATCTCCGCACCCGACGGCGCATTCGAGAAGGTGACGATCGAGCGCCGTGAACTGGGTCCGCACGATGTGCTCATCGACATCAAATACGCGGGCATCTGCCATTCGGATATCCACACCGCCCGCAACGAATGGAACGGCACCTCCTACCCGTGCGTGCCGGGGCACGAGATCGCCGGACTCGTCGCGGGCGTCGGATCCGCCGTCACCAAATACCGGGTGGGCGACCGGGTCGGCGTCGGCTGCATGGTCGGCTCCTGCGGTCGGTGCGCGCCGTGTCTGGCCGATGAGGAGCAGTACTGCGCCAACGGCACCATCTGGACCTACAACACCCCCGTCGACGCGTCGCAGCAGGCCGAGGGCTACACCATGGGCGGGTACTCGACCCAGATCGTGGTCACCGAGAATTTCGTCGTCGGCATTCCGGAGGGCATCGGGCTCGATGTGGCCGCACCGCTGCTGTGTGCGGGCGTCACCCTCTACTCGCCGCTGCGGCACTGGCAGGCGGGCCCCGGCAAGCGGGTCGCCATCATCGGCATGGGTGGGCTCGGGCACGTCGGGGTGAAGATCGCCGCCGCGATGGGCGCCGAGGTCACCGTGCTCAGCCAGTCGCTGCGCAAGCGCGAGGACGGCCTGCGCCTCGGCGCGACCAACTACTACGCGACCAGCGAGCGGGAAACCTTCCGCGAGCTGCGCGGCCGCTTCGACCTGATTCTCAACACGGTCTCGAGCGACCTGCCGATCGACCAGTACCTGAAGCTGCTCGCCCTCGACGGCACCATGGTGCTGCTCGGCCTGCCCGAAACCCCGATGACGGTCACGGCGCGCAACCTCTCCGGCCTGCGCCGATCCCTGGCCGGTTCGATGATCGGCGGTATCGCGCAGACTCAGGAAATGCTGAATTTCTGTGCGGCGCACGGCATCGGCGCGGAAATCGAACTCATCTCCGCCGACGAGATCGATTCCGCGTACGACCGCGTCATCGCCAGCGATGTGCAATATCGGTTCGTCATCGACATTTCCACGGTGTAAGCCGTAAGGCCGCTCCGAAACACTTGCCGGAGCGGCCTTTTCGGCTTACTCCACACCGACCACACCGCGGGTGACGAGGCGAATCTGTTCGGCCGTCGCCCGGGTGAGCCTGCCCATCTGCGCGTGCGTGTGCTCGGCGGTGTCGTATTCGACCTGGATGATCAGCCGGGCGCCGACGGTGAAGATAGTCATCTTGGGCGGCATCCCCGGCATCATGGCGAAGACGTCGTCGCGGATGACATCGATACCCGCGGGCAGCGAATGCGCGGGCAGCCGACCGACATTCGACAGTGCGAGCGTCGGCCCGGCAGCGAAGACGGCCGCGGTCAATTCGTCCAGTTCGCGCTGGTTGGCTCGCATGAACAGGGCGGCGAAGCGGGTGTCCAGCGCCAGCCGCATCCCGTCGGCGACCGCCCGCGCCAGCGCGATCGGGTCCGCGTCCTCGTCGGCGACGACCGGCGTCCCGACGCCGGAGGCACAGTTGAGCATGGTCGATGCGGACAGGCGCGGGACCAGTTCGTAGCGCAGGTCCACCGCGTGGCCGCACAGCAGCGGCAGCGGTCCGGTGCCCGGCTCCAGCTGGGCGCGGACCGCGGCCATGGCGGCGCCGGACAGCAGGCTGTTCACCGAAAGACCATGTGTCCGTGCGGTATTCACCAAGGCTCCGGTCTCGTCCTCGGTCAGTTCGATCCGCTGAAGCGCCAGCCTGCCGCGCGGATCACCAACGCCGTCACCGTCTTTGGGCAGCATGCGCGGCGCGTCCGCCGGGTCCGCGGCGAGTACGGCGGCTCGGATACCCGCCAGGAATTCGTCCACCTCGGCCTCGGCGGTGACGGCGGCGAGCAGATTATCGACGCCATCGGGCAGCAGTGTCGAATTCACCTGCGGCAGCGGCGATCCGACGATATGACCGGTGTAGCGCTGCCACATCTCGTCCAGCAGGGCGAAGGCGGAGCGGCCGTCGGCGATGCCGTGATGGATGATCAGCACGATCCGGGTCAGGTCACCGTCGCGCAGCAGCCGCGCCCGGAACAGTCCCGCACGCCAATCCTGTTGGGAATTCACTAATTCCAAGTATTCGGCCGCGCCGCCGTCGGCGATCTCCAGCACCGGCCGGTGGGTGTCGACGCACCGGAAGCTGAGCACCCCATCGGTTTCCACGATCGAGCTGCGCAAGAGCGGATGTCCGGCGGCGAGTTCGGCCAGCACGCGACGCAGGATTTCGGCGTCGATCCGGCCGCGGACGGTGCTGCCGATGTAGAGCGGCATGCCGCCGATCGGCACGCTGCCGAGGCGGGCTTCGGTGCTGAAGTAGCTGGTTTCGAAGGGGGAGAGCAGACGCTGAGCGGTCATATCCGTGAACTTTCGTGCGGTTGAGCCAACAGTCATGACCATACACATGTCTCAAACATTTGTCACAAACATATGTTTGAAACAGTTGTCACAAACGTTCGTATGCCCCGCTGCTACCCTGGGTGGGTGGGAACCCGAGAAGATCTCCTCGCCGCGGCCAAACTGTGCCTGGCCGAGCGCGGCTACGCCCGCACCACCGTGCGCGATATCGTCGCCGCATCCGGCACCAATCTGGCCGCGATCAACTACCACTTCGGCACCCGCGACAAACTGCTCAACCAGGCCATGCTCGAATCCACCGCCGCGGCCGTGACGCAGCTGCTCGAATCCCTGCCCGACGCGGGGACCGGCGATCCGGCCGCGCGGCTGAATGCCTTCTGGCACAAGCTGGTCGACTCGTTCACCGCGGATCGCGCGCTCTGGTCGGCCAATGTCGAGAGCACCGCGCAGGCACTGCATCTGCCCGAGGTACGCGCGGAAACCGCTGCGGCCCAACAGGCTGCCCGCGCCGGACTGTCCGAACAACTCGGGCAGTCCGATCAGCGGATCGGCGTCGCGCTGCAGACGCTGATCGGCGGCATGCTGATCCAGTGGATGGTCGATCCGGAACACGCACCGTCGGCCGATGACCTCATCGACGGCATCGGGGCACTGGCCGAACTGATGGACGCCAATACCGACTGACGGTCAATTATTAAGCGCCGCAACGAGAAACATCAACGCGGCACCGGCGAGCATATAGAACAGGACGGCGCGCGACGGCCGCCCGGCATGCGCCTCGGGCAGGATATCGGCGGTCGCCAGGTACAGCAGAAATCCGGCGAAGTAGCCGAGATACAGTCCGGCGAATTCCGCGGGCACGGTGAGCACGGTGCCGAGTACCGCACCGGCGACCGGCGCGAGCGCGTCGAGCAGCAGCACCAGCAGCGCCCGCCGCCGCGCGTTGCCGTACAGCGTCGGAATGGTGAAAGCGTTGAAACCATCGGCGAAGTCGTGACAGATCACGGCGATGGCGACCGCGATACCCACCGAGGCGCCCGCCTGGAAGCCGATCCCGATGCCGAAACCGTCGAGCATGCTGTGGAATACCAGGCCCGCCGCGGCGAGCAGCCCCACCGATTCCAAATCGTGTGTGTGCGAACCATATTCGCCCTCGTGCCCGCGATGGATCGCCATCTCGCGCTCGATGATGTGAATGGTGAAGAAGCCGACCACCGCGGCCAGCAGCGCGACCGGAACGCCGTGCACCGGCGGCCGGGTCTCGATAAGCGCCTCCGGCAGCAGGTCGAAGAACACCACCCCGAGCATTACGCCCGCGGCCAAGCCGAGCACCAACCGCCTGCGCTCGCCGACGCGCATCGCGATCAGCCCGCCGAGCAGGGTCGAGCACATCGACACAAACGCCAGCACAATGGCCATCGGACCAGCATCGGACACCCACCTGGCGAATCGCGGTATCCGGTCCGGTATGTCGCCCGGCCCGGTGCTACTGGGACCGGAACACCGGCTGCGGCAGCAGCAACACCTGCCAGCCGTCGGGATCCGCGAAGGCCAGCGCGCCGTGTTCGGTCCAATACGGATTCTCCGGCGTCACCTCCGGTGCGCCGAATTCGCGCAGCCGCGCGGCCACCCGCTGCTGATCGGCCGCGCCGTCGAAGTAGAACACCAGCAGATGCTCCGCGCTCGGCGCATCACCGGGACTGCCGTCGACATGCGAGGTGAACTCCAAATGGTATGCGGCGCCGGGCAATCCGAGCATCACGACGCTGTAGCCCGCATGCCCGTCGGCGCGGAACAGCTCACGCAGCCCCAAACCTTCTGCGTAGAACCGCACCACCTCGGCGAGCCGGTCGGTGGGGCGGGCGATGCGCACCTGAGCGACCGGCAACGGCTCCGGCCAGTTGTTCTCGGTAGTCATGCCTCGATAGAACGCTCTCCGGCCGCGGTGAAATTCCGGCCCGTCGCGAAATTGGCCGCCTCACCATGAAATGGCAAGGCGGCCAACGTTTCAGCCCTGTTCAACCCGGCGGCGCAGTCGGCGTGCGGCCGCGACCATATTCCGCAGCGACGGCTCCAACTGCCAGTAGTGCCTGGTCTTCAGTCCGCCGTCCGGATTGGCCCACAGCCGCTCCGGCGTCACGGCTTCGGCTGCGGCGGTGAGCAATTCGTCCAGCTCGTCGATATCCGGGATACGCGCGGAACGACTCTCGTACACGCCGGGCCCGACGCCGTGGCTCAGCCCGTGCCCGGACGCGCTGTCGGTCTTCAGCGCCTTGAGCACCCATTCGATCGAACGGGTCGCCACGATCGCGGTGACATCGGCATCGAGCTCCTCGATCGCCTCGACGACCTCGGCACGGCCGGAATACCCGATATGCGTGTGGATTTGGGTTTCCGGCGCGACGCCCGAGGTGGCCAGCCGGAACGCGCCGACCGCCCAGCGCAGGTACTCCGCCCTGCCCTCGGGACGCAGCGGCAGCATCTCCCGGATGGCGGGCTCGTCCACCTGGATGATGGCGATGCCTGCCCGTTCCAGATCGGCCAGCTCGTCACGGATCGCGAGCGCGACCTGATCGGCGGTCTCGTGCAGCGGCTGATCCTGCCGGACGAACGAGCGCGCGATCATCGTCACCGGACCGGTCACCATGCCCTTCACCGGCTTGTCGGTGAGCGACTGCGCGTAGCTGATCCACTCCACCGACATCGGCGCCGGACGCGCCACGTCACCGTAGAGGATCGGCGGTCGCACACAACGGGATCCGTACACCTGCACCCAACCGAAGTGGGTGGTCGCGAAGCCGTCGAGCAGCTCGGCGAAGTACTGGATCATATCGTTGCGCTCGTGCTCCCCGTGCACGAGCACATCCAGGCCGATGTCCTCCTGCAGCCGGATCGTCGACTCGATCTCGGCCTCGATCCGCTTGCGGTACTCCTCGTAGGACAGCCGACCCTGCCCGAGGTCGTAGCGCGCCTGGCGAATCCGGTTCGTCTGCGGGAAGGAGCCGAGCGTCGTCGTCGGCACCGGCGGCAGATTCAGCTTGCGCTGCTGCGCCTCTCGGCGCACCTCGTACGGTTCGCGCGAGCGCATATCCGAGGTGATCGCGTAAACCCGTTGGCGCACCGCGTGTTTCTGCTTGAAGTGCACCTCGGTCGGCCGCTTGCGCCACTTGTCCGACGGACCCTCGGTGAGCGCCTTCGCCAGCGAAACCACCTCGCCCACCTTCTGTTTCGCGAAGGCGAGCCGGTCGGCGACATTGCCGTCGATCTCGTACTCGACGAGCAGGTCGTACGGCACGTGCAGCAGCGTGGTTCCGGTGGAGACCACCAGATCCGGGCACACCTGCGCGAGCTCGTTGAGGTACTCCAACGTCACGTAGCGATCGGCCCGCCACACATTGCGACCGCTGATCACACCCGCGTACAGGCGCTTGCGCCGGATGCCGGGCACCTGCGCCAGATCCTCCGGACGCATCCGGTGGCTCGCCAGATCGAGCCCGATCGCCTCGACGCCGGTGCGCGCCAGAATCGTCAGCGCCGCACCGAAATCGCCGTACTGCCCGGTGACCAGCATGCGCGGCCGCAGCGGCGCCGTCGAAAGCTGTTGGTAGGCCCGCTCGAACGCGGCCAGTTCGGCCTCGGTGCGCTCGCTGGTGAACGCGGGCTCGTCCAGCTGCACACAGGTGGAACCGCGCTTGGCCAGGATCTCGAACAGCTGCTCGTACACCGGAAGCAGCTTGTCCAGCAGGCTCAGTGTGTCGAATTCGGCCTCGCCCGGCACCGGACCGGCCTTCGAGAGCAGCAGCAGCGAAACCGGGCCGAGCACCACCGGACGCAGCTCGATATCCTGCGCCTTCGCTCGGTCCCACTCATCGAGCAGGGCCTCCGGATGCAGCGAGAATTCGGTGTCGGCATCCAGTTCCGGCTGCCGGTAGTGGTAGTTGGTGCTGAAGTAGCGCACCAGCTCCAGCGGCGGCAGATCCGGGCGGCCACGGGCCATCAGGAAGTAGAAGTCAAGCGGATCCAGCCCATCCCGGTACGGCTCGAACCGCTTGGGCACCGCGCCGAACAGCAGCGCGTTGTCGAGGACGTGGTCGTAGAAGGAGAAGGTATTGCCGGGGACCTGGGTCAACCCGGTCGCGGCCAGCTCGTTGAACTGGCGCTCCTGAATATCGCGGCCGACGGCGAGCAGCTCCGCGCGGGACAGGCTGCCGTGCCAGTAGGACTCCAGCGCCCGCTTGAGTTCCCGATGCGGTCCGATTCTGGGGTAGCCGAGGATGCTGGATCCGAATCCTTCGGTGACATTGACCATGGCGGCGGGCTTCCCTTTCGATCATCCGTCCGGCGGCCCGTGAGCGGGGGCCGCCGGACAGCGCTCGCTATCGATGTGCGGCTGTCGACGAGCGCCGGGCCGCCGGCTCGACTCGACGCGGGCGAACCGCCGTGACCAGCGGTTCTCTAAGCAGCTTAGGCCGGAAACGCCGCGGGCCCGGTTGATTACCGGGCCCGCGGATATATCAAGCGCGGTTGTACTGATAGAAGCCGGCGCCGGATTTCTTACCCAGCAGCCCGGCCTCGACCATTCGCATCAGCAGCGGCGGGGCCGAATACAGCGGCTCCTTGAATTCGGCGTACATCGAATCCGCGATCGACTTCACGGTGTCCAGCCCGACCAGGTCGGTCAGCGCGAGCGGGCCCATCGGGTGGGCACAGCCGAGCACCATCGCCTTGTCGACGTCTTCCTTTGTGGCGAAACCGGATTCGACCATCCGGATGGCCGAGAGCAGGTACGGCACCAGCAGCGCGTTCACCACGAAGCCGGAGCGGTCGGCGGAGCGCACCACCTGCTTGTCGAGCACATCGCTCGCGAAGGCCTCGGCGCGCTGCGACACCGACTCGCTCGTCTTGAGCGTGGTGACCAGCTCGACCAGCGGGAGCACCGGCACCGGGTTGAAGAAGTGCATGCCGACAACCCGCTCCGGGTTGGCGGTGGCCACCGCGATCTTCATGATCGGGATGGATGAGGTGTTGGAGGCCAGCACGGCGTCCGGGTCGGTGACGACCTTGTCCAGCTCGGCGAAGATCGAGGTCTTCACGTCCTCGTTCTCCAGCACGGCCTCGACCACCAGCTGGCGGTCGGCGAAATCGCCGAGGTCGGAGGTGAAGCGCAGCCGCCACGCGGCCTGCTCACGCTCGCGCTCGGTGATCTTGCCGCTGCTCACGCCGCGGTCGAGGGAACGCAGGATGCGGGCGCGTCCGGCGGCAGCTAGTTCCCGGGTCTGCTCGTACACCAGCACGTCGACATGCGCCCTGGCACACACCTCCGCGATACCCGCGCCCATCTGTCCGGCGCCGATAACGCCGACGCGTTGAATCTTGTCGCTGCTCACGTCCCGCTCCTGCTGTTTGTCTTGGCTGTCGGTGGCTCTGTACGAAGGTGGGCTCCGGAGTGTGAGCGCCTTCGATGGACCAAGGTATAGGGATGCCCTCCCCGCTGGGGCTGTTCAGCGGGAAGGGCTGGTGAGCCGGTGCCGGGAGCGCCGCTCCGCTCCCGGCATCGACTCATGGATCAGATGCGTGAACATCCGAAAGTTGTTCCGGCTCAGTGGAACTGACCCTCTTCGGTGGAGCCCTTCAGCGCCGCGGTCGAGGTGTTCGGGTCAACCGTGGTGGCGATGGTGTCGAAGTAGCCGGCACCGACCTCACGCTGGTGCTTGGTGGCGGTGTAGCCGCGGGCCTCGGCCGCGAACTCGCGCTCCTGCAGGTCGACGTAGGCGGTCATACCCTCGCGGGCGTAGCCGTAGGCCAGGTCGAACATGGAGTAGTTCAGCGCGTGGAAGCCGGCCAGGGTGATGAACTGGAACTTGAAGCCCATCGCGCCCAGCTCGCGCTGGAACTTCGCGATGGTGGCGTCGTCCAGGTGCGCCTTCCAGTTGAAGGACGGCGAGCAGTTGTAGGCCAGCAGCTGGTCCGGGAACTCGGACTTGACCGACTCGGCGAACTTGCGGGCCAGCTCCAGGTCCGGGGTGCCGGTCTCCATCCAGATCAGGTCGGCGTACGGGGCGTAGGCCTTGGCACGCGCGATGCAGGGCTCGATGCCCTTCTTCACGTGGAAGAAGCCCTCGGAGGTGCGCTCGCCGGTGATGAACGGCTGGTCGCGCTCGTCCACATCGGTGGTGATGAGGGTGGCGGCCTCGGCGTCGGTGCGGGCGATGACCACGGTCGGGACGTCGGCGACGTCGGCGGCCAGGCGCGCGGAGGTCAGGGTGCGGATGTGCTGCGAGGTCGGGATGAGGACCTTGCCGCCCAGGTGGCCACACTTCTTCTCGGAGGCCAGCTGGTCCTCCCAGTGGGTGCCCGCGGCGCCGGCCGCGATCATGGCCTTCTGCAGCTCGTAGACGTTCAGCGCGCCACCGAAGCCGGCCTCACCGTCGGCGACGATCGGGACCAGCCAGTTGTCGACCGAGGTGTCGCCCTCGACCTTGGCGATCTCGTCGGCGCGCAGCAGCGCGTTGTTGATGCGGCGCACCACGGCCGGAACCGAGTTGGCCGGGTACAGCGACTGGTCGGGGTAGGTGTGGCCGGAGAGGTTCGCATCACCGGCGACCTGCCAACCGGAGAGGTAGATGGCCTTCAGGCCGGCGCGGACCTGCTGGACCGCCATATTGCCGGTGAGCGCGCCGAGCGCGTTGATGTAGCCGTCGCCGTTCACGCCCTCCCAGAGGATCTCGGCGCCACGGCGGGCGAGGGTGTTCTCCTCGACAACGGTGCCCTGGAGCTTGGTGACCTGCTCCGGGGTGTAGTTACGGGTGATGCCCTTCCAACGCGGGTTGGTGTCCCAATCCTTCTGGATTTCCGCAGCGGTCTTCGGGGTGCCGGTGGTCGACATCTCTGACTCCACTTCTCTGGTCGGTCGGTGCCCCACGGTCGAGTTCGACTCGAACTGCTGGAGCGGCAATTTGCAGGCTTGCTAGGCCCATGGGGTGTACTTCCACACGATTGCACACGGTGAAATGGCCGTCTACCTGTTGCTAATGTGAATGTTCGCTAGGTTTCCACCTGGGTTTGCTAATTTTGCGAAATTAGCGGGTGAATTGCACGAGTGAAACCTACCCGCGAGTAGGCCTGACGTGCGGTTTTAGCGTAACGCTCGTACTGTTTGTGATCGACAACGGGATGTGACCTAACACCGGACATACCCCGCGGTTGTGAGTACATTCACAGGCCCGGCGACCACCTATGTGTGGGCTGGGCCACCACTTTCAGGGGCGGGGATCGGCATCGGGCACACTTGGGCTTCCCCGAGATCCTGGACGCACGTCCGGTCAACGCCCGTCGCGCGTCGGCAGGAGCCGGTACGCCGTGATCCGGACAGGAGCATCATGCCGAAACCGCGTATGACCTCGACCTTCGCCGCCGCCATCGGCATTGCCGCCGCAAGTCTGCTCGGCGGACCCACCGCGAACGCGGCCCCCGCCGCGGGCACGGTGTTATCGCTGGCGCCGCTGCCGCCGGTGGCCACCCTGCCGGGATCGGTCGGCTCCACCCGGATCCTCTACGGCTCCACCACCGCGAACGACCGATCGACAACAACGAGCGCCGCCGTTTACTTCCCGCCCGGTGAGCCCCCGGCGGGCGGCTGGCCGGTGATCGCCTGGGCGCACGGGACCGTCGGGCTCGCCGACAAATGCGCCAACAGCATCGGCGGACCCGCGCTGCCCGACCGCGACTGGGCCTACCTCGGCGCCTGGCTACGGCAGGGTTATGCGATCGTCGCCGCCGATTACGCCGGACTCGGCACGCCCGGCGGACATCCATATTTGAACGGTGTGACGACCGCGCACAATGTCGTCGACGCGGTGCGGGCGGCTACCCGCGAATTCGCTTCGCTGTCAAAGAAATGGGTGGTGGTCGGGCAATCGCAGGGCGCGGGCGCCGCGGTATTCACCGCGCGATACGCCACCGAATTCGGCGGGCCGGAATTGGATTACCGCGGCGGTGTCGCCACCGGAATTCCGGCATATGTGGAAGACGGCATGGCGCCGCTGGGCCCACACCTACCGCCCATCGAACTACCCCCGCACACAACGGCCTACCTGCTCTACATCCTCAACGGCCTGCGCGTCACCTACCCCGAGCTACATATCGAATCCTTCCTCACCGATGCGGGCCGCGCCTGGCTCGCCCGCGCCCGACGGGACTGCATCGAGCCGTTCGGCGACGAGATCGCCGCACAGCACATCGTCTTCGGCGATCTGCTCGCCCGCCCCCTCAGCGACATCCCCGATGTGCACAACTTCCTGCACCGCTACCTGGGCCTGCCCGAATCCGGTTACGACAGACCGCTTTTCCTCGGCCAGGGCCTACTCGACACCGACGTCATCATGCCGGAAACCCTCCGCTACGCCGCCGTCCTGAAATCCAACGGCGAACCCGCAACCTTCCACACCTATCCCCAAGACCACAGCGGCACCGTCAACGCCTCCCTCCCCGACTCGATCCCATTCGTCCGAAACCTGTTCGGCTAGTTGGGACTATCGGGCCGGGTGGGTTTTCTGCCAGTGGGTGGCTATGTCCAGGCGGCGGGTGATCCAGATTTTGTCGTGGGATTGGATGTGGTCGAGGAAGCGTTCGAGGGCGGCGGTGCGGGCGGGGCGGCCGACGAGGCGGCAGTGCAGGCCGATCGAGAGCATTTTCGGATTGCCTTCCGCGCCTTCGCGATACAGGACGTCGAAGGCGTCACGCAGGTGGGTGAAGAACTGCTCGCCGCTGGGGAAGCCGGCCGGGGAGGCGAAACGCATATCGTTGGTGTCGAGGGTGTACGGCACCACGAGGTGATCGCGGCCCTGCACTTCGACCCAGTAGGGCAGGTCATCGGCGTAGGAATCCGAGTCGTAGACGAAACCGCCGTGCTCGACCACCAATTCGCGGGTGTGCGGCGAATCGCGCCCGGTGTACCAGCCGAGCGGGGCGGCGCCCGTCAGGTCGGTGAGGATGCGAACGGCCTCGGCCATATGGGCGCGCTCGGTCTCCCGATCTACGAGTTGGTAGGACTTCCAACGCAGTCCGTGGCAGGCGATCTCGTGCCCCAGTTCCTGAAAGGCCGCCACCGCTTCCGGATTCCGCTGCATCGCCCGCGCCACCGCGAAAATGGTGAGCGGCAGCCCACGCCGCTCGAACACCCGAAGTACCCGCCACAGCCCGGCCCGCGAACCGTACTCGTACAGCGATTCCATGCTCATGTGGCGATTCGGAAACGCCTCGGCCGGAGTCATTTCCGAAAGAAATGTCTCCGAATGCGCGTCGCCGTCGAGCACATTGTGCTCCGCGCCCTCCTCGTAGTTGAGCACGAACTGCACCGCGATGCGCGCCCCACCGGGCCACCGCGGATCGGGTGGATTCGGCCCGTACCCGACGAAGTCGCGCATCAGCGCACCGGAATCGCCTGCTGCCGTTGTCATTTCACCAACTCCCCGTACAACCGCAGCCGGGCGAGGCCGCCGTCCGGATAGATGTCGAGCCGGGCCTCGTACACCGCGTCGGACGCCGTGACCGGAAATCGATGCCTGGTGTCGGGCAGCAGTTCGACGCGCGATAGCAGCTCCACCTCGGTGCCGTCGGCGGTGCGGCCGGTGAGCCGGGCCGCGCCAGGACTGTTGCCGAGAAAATAGGAGGTATCGATCTCGGCCAAATTGATTCGGCCCCAACCGGCGAGCCGGACTCGCACCCAATCGTTGCCGTCGTCGCGGCGGCGCGCGGTCTCCCAGCCGTCGCCCATTTTCCGGGCCAGCCCCGGATACAGCAGCTGGTTCGGTTCGCTGTAGAAGCGGTTCGAGCAGTCGAGCACCAGCGCGCCGTTCTCGATCGCGGCCAGGTCGAGCGGACCGAGCCCGAGCAGCCGCGGGTCGGGGCGCCCCTCGCCGTGCACCCGCAGCCGGGCCACGCCGCCATCCGGGTGCATGGTGAGTTTCACGTGGGTCCACCGCTTTTCGCTGACCACCGGGAACGGGTTGCGGCTGTCACCGGAGACCGGCGCCCGGTCCACCAGGGTGACCCAATCCATCCGCGCGGCAATGGTTTCCGCGTCGGGATAGCCGTCGATGGCCAGCGCGGACACCGAAACCGCCGGTGGGAAATTGCCTTTGAACCAGGCGGTGTCGACCACGACACCGCGGATCACACCGGGCACCCCGAGCCGGACGATAGCCGCATCGTCACCCGGTTTGCCGCGATGCCTGCGGGTTTCCCAGCCGTCGTATACCTGCCCCTTGTGGCCGAATGTCGACGGGCGATAGTCCGCGGGCCCGGGATTGATCAAATTCTCCTTCTCGGCGAAGAATTCGTCGTTCGCCCAGATCACCGAGCCACCGAGCGGCCGGACCGCTAGATCGGGCAGCAGCGTGAAATCCGGATCGCTACTCATTGTCGGCCTCCGCCGGAACGGGCTCGCGCGCCACCAGCGCCCGCAGCACCTCGGGCGTCAGCCGCGGCGCCATGGCGACCAGTTCGTCGGCCGTGCGCGCACCACAGTTCAGGCCGCGCAATACGGTGGCGGCCAATGCCTCCGCGGTCGCGGGCTCATCCAGCACGCCGCCCGAGCGCCGGGCCAGATACGCCTGCAGACGCGGCACCGCGACATCGATGGCCCTGCGGAAGAAGTCGTAGGTGGCCAGCCACCGGGTGATCAGATGTCCGGGGTGCATATCCCAGCCCTGGTAGTACCCGCGTTGCAGTGCCCGGGTGACCAGCCGGTGGTGATTGCGCAGCGCGGCTTGCGGATCGGCGTCCGGCACGATCTGTGTCGATCCGTCGCATACCCAGACGCCGGTCTGGGCGGCGGCCACCTGCATGACCGCCTTGGCGAAATCGGCGGCCGGATGATCCAGCGCCTGATCGGGTGCGGCGACACCGCAGGCCGCCGTGTAATCGTAGGTACCGAAATGCAATCCGCTGCAGCGTCCACCGGCGGCGCCGATCATCCTGGCGATCGGGACCGTGCCGTCGGCGGCCAGCACCGCCTGCGGACTCTCGATCTGCAGCTCGAAACGTAACGCGCCGTCGGCGAGGCCGGACCCGCGCTCCAATCCCTCACACAGCGCGGCGAACGCCGAAACCTGTTCTACCGCACGGATTTTCGGCACCGTAATAACGAATCCGTCGAGTACGCCACCGGCGGCGTCGAGCACCAACTCCAAGGTCCGCAGCGCGCGGCGACGCTCGTTGCCCGCCAGACCCTTCAGCCGAATGCCGTATGTGGTCGGACCGCTCGGATCCTTCGCCCAGGCGGCGAGGACCGCGCCCGCGGCGGTGGCCGCGGCATCCTCCTGCGCGTCGGCGCGGAAGCCGTAGCCGTCCTCGAAGTCGATCCGCATATCCTGAATCGGGTGCTGGCCGAGGCGTTTCCACACCGTCGGCAGCGATTCCGTGCTGTCGAGCCCGGCAAGCAGCTCGTGCTGGGCATCGAGCAGTTCGGTTGCCGTCCTTCCCCATTCGCGCGGGGTGTCCACCGTGACGCGATCCGCGGCGACATACGCCGTATGGATCGGCTGGGTTCTGCCATCCGGCCCTGGATACCGGGTGCGCAGCTCGGCGTCGACCGCGTCGAGCATCGCATCGATGCGGGCGCGGACGTTTTCGGGGAGCCGTGTCACGGTCACCCTTGTGCTCCTTCCTGGATGGCCCGCCAGATCCGGTCCGCCGTCATCGGCAGCCGGTACGGGCGGACGCCGACAGCGTCGCGAATCGCGTTGGCCAAGGCCGGCGCTACCGGGTTGTAGGGGGATTCGCTCATCGATTTGGCTCCGAGCGGGCCGAGTTCATCGGCGGTTTCGGCGAAATAGACTTCGGTACTGGGCAAGTCGGCCAATTGCGGGATGTGGTAGTGCCGCAGGATATCGGTGGTCACCTTACCGTCCACCGACCGCATATCCTCGTATAGCGCGGTACCGATCGCCTGGGCCACCCCGCCTTCCACCTGACCGCGGCACTGCACCTCATTGAGTACCGTCCCCGCGTCGGCGGATTGGACGGATTGCAGGATCCGCACGGTACCGGTCGCGGGCCGCACCGCCACGCGGAAGGCGTGCACATTGAAACTGACCGAGCGCGTGCTGCCGTCGTGGCTGCCGTGGGCCGAAAGTTCCTCGGCGGTAAGCAGTTCGGCGGGTCCGACGAGCCGGTCGCCGCACCTGACACCATCCGGCGTCAGGTGGCATTCGGCGAGATCGACACCGGTCAGCCGAGCCGCGTGCTTCAACAGCAGATCGTGCAGCGCGAGCGCCGCCGCGTGGACGGCCTTGCCCGCCACGGTGATTCCGGTGGATCCGAACGCCCCGGTGTCGTGCCCCACCAGATCGGTATCGGATTGCCGGATCACGATCCGGCCCGGCTCGGTGTGCAGCGCGGCGGCCGCGAGTTGGGTGTGCACGGTGGTGGTGCCGTTGCCGAATTCCGCGGTGCCGACCCTGACCTCGTAGCGGCCGTCGGGCAGCAGCGCCACGGTGGCGTCGGCGCGGTGGCCACGCGGTGGAATGGTGGCGATCATGGCGACCGCCATGCCGACGCCCACCTGCCAGTCCGGACCCGGTGCGGCAATTCCGTTGCCGCGCAGTAGGGCCCGTTCCGCGAGATCGAGACACTGATCCAAACCGTAACTGCCGAAATTCAGATCCTCCTCCACCGATGCCCCGACGAATCGGTCGCCGGGCACCACCACATTGCGCCGACGGAATTCGAACGGATCGACACCGGCCTTTCCGGCCAGTTCGTCGAAGGCCGATTCGATGCCGAAGATGATCTGGCCGAGACCGTAGCCGCGGAACGCACCCGACGGAATGTTGTTGGTGTACACCGCCTTCGCGTCCACCCGCTTATTCGGGCAGCGGTAAACGCCGATCGATTCGCCGACGCCGTGGAACATCACGCCCGCACTGTGGTTGCCGTACGCGCCCGCGTCGGCGAGCACCTCGACAACCAGCGCGGTGAGCACGCCGTCGCGGTCCGCACCCGCGCGCACCGTCACCCGCATCGGATGTCGGCTTGTGGCGGAGGTGAATTCGTCGGATCGAGTGAATTCGTACTGCACCGGGCGCCCGGTGCGCAGTACCGCGAGGGCGATCAGGTCCTCGGCCAGCATCTCCTGCTTCGCCCCGAATCCGCCGCCGACCCGGGCCGCGAAAACCCTTACCCGATCGCGGGCCAGCCCGAAGATCCGGGCCAGTTCGTCGCGCACCAGGAACGGCACCTGAGTGCTGCACCGGATGACAAGCCTGCCGTCACCATCCAACCAACCGATACCACCGTGGGTTTCGAGGTGGACGTGTTGGGCGCGCGGCGAATACCAGACACCGCTGACCGTATGGGCCGCGGCCGCCAGACCCGCCTCGACATCACCGGTTCCGCCGTGTGCCTCGGCGACCAGATTCCGTTCCCCGTCCGCGATCCGGGCCGAATCCGGTTTGTCGCCGTGCAGTTTCGGCGCGCCGGGCGCGAGAGCCGCCTCCGGCTCGAAAACCGCGGGCAATACCTCGTATTCGACCCGCAGCGCCCGGCAGCCGGCCCGCGCGGTGTCGAGACTGTCCGCGACGACGGCCGCAACCCGCTGACCGATGAATCGGACGGTGCGATCGAATACGTAGGTGTCGTCCGGATCGTCCTCGCGGAGTTCGTGGCGCGCGGTGGAAAACGCGAAATCGGGTGCGTCCCGATAGGTCAGCACCGCGTGGACACCGGGCAGCGCCTCGGCCGCCGAGGTGTCGATGGATACGATGCGCGCGTGCGGATGTGGACTGGGCAGCACCGCGATATGCAGCGGCGCGGTGGGCGGCGCGACCGACGGGTCGGCTCCGGCGGGCGGCACATCGAAGGTGAAAGGCTCCGTTCCGGTGCAGATTCGCGGCCCGGCGGGCGCACCCGGCCCGTTTCCGGCGGGCCGCGCAGCGCACGCTGTGTGGACGGGGTCGGACGCACCTTGGTCGTCCGGCACGCTCGATGCGTTTGTGCCTGTTGATAATTCAGCCGGTTGTCCGGTGAGCGCATCGGTGATCGCGCGATAACCCGTGCAGCGGCACAGGTTTCCCTTCATCAGCTCGGGCAGATCCGCCGGATCGGGCCGACCCGCGTGGCAGCCGAGTCCCGCGGCGGTCACCACCATGCCCGCGGTGCAGAAACCACACTGGAAGGCGGCGTTGTCGACGAAGCGGCGCTGGATCGGATGCGGCTGTTCGGGCGTGCCGAGCCCGGCGGCGGTGGTGATCGACCGTCCGGCGGCGCGGTAGGCGGGAAATATGCAGGAGTGCACGGTCATTCCGTCGACCTGCACCGAGCAGGCGCCGCAATCGCCCGCGTCGCAGCCCTTTTTTACGGCGAAATGGCCCTGTTCGCGCAGGAGGGTGCGCAGGCATTGACCCGGGCGCGGCTCGGCGTCCACCGCACCGCCGTCGACCTCGAACCTCATAGCTGCTCCCCCGGCATATCGCGCAGTTCGTCGGCCACCTCGCGGACCAGCAGCTCGGTGACATGCCGACGCCAATCCGGTGCGCCGTGCGGGTCGTCGAACCACAGCGCCGGATCCAGTGCGGCAACGGCGCTTTCGGCCTCGGCCGCGGACGGGACGGCCGTGAATTCCAGCACCACCGGACGGACGGTTGCCGCGGTGATCGTCAATGCGCAATCGCCATCCGGCATCCGCCGCCCCATCACAACGGATCCGGACCGGCCGAGCGGTGCGAGCGCGATCTTCCGGAATGCGGTGCGCGCCTGCAGCATTCGCAGCGGAACGCTGATCGAACGCAATACCTCACCGGGGTCGAGCACGTTTCGCCCTGGGCTGACCACGAACTCGCGCAACGGAATTCGACGGTCGGTCCCGTCCGGCGCCCACACCAGCGCCACACCGTCCAACGCGGTGAGCGCGGCCAGCACCGCACCGGCCGGCAGCGAAAGACAGATATTGCCGCCGACGGTCGCGGTCCGCCAGATCTTGTGTGAGGCCAGCAGCGCCCGGCAGGACTCGGCGAACAGCGCGGTACCCGGCCAGTCGGCCCGCAGCACCGGGCGACCCAATTCCCGCCCGGGCTCGGATCCGGCGAATTCGGCCAGCGTGCAGGTGGCGGCGATCTCCAACCCCTCGGCGGTTTCGCGGAGCGCAGGCCAGCCGAGCGCGGTGATATCGACCAGCCGGTCGAGGTGATCCTGCGGTTCGGAGAAAAGGAAGGTGCCCCCGGCCAGTACCGCACTCGTCGGCCCGAGGATCGAGAGGTCGGCCCGCTCGCGTGCCACCCGTACCTCCCGGATCGTATCCAGGTCCACTGCTCACCTCACTCACTAGCTTCGCCGCAACACTAGGAGCCTCGAGTTGCCGCGATGTTGCGCGGCAACCGGCCGACATTGCGTCACGGTTACCTCGGCGACCAGCGCCGATACACCAGGACGGCCGGTGTCGTGCCCGGCCCGACATCACCGCCCCGGTGAACCGACCGTAGCGTGCGCGGCCCCGGCGTTGCGACCCGGCTCACATCCGGGACGTGCATCACCGCGGCTCCCGCCCCCCGATCGGTGCGTTGCCCATCGTGCGCTGGAGAACCGAGCCGGTCGAGATTCGAGTACGACCGTGCCAGGTCGCTACCCCGCCTTCGCCACCAACTCCGCCTGCGCCCGCGCCACCTGTCCGCCGACGAACTCCTCGTCGACCGTGCGGACGACGCCGTCGGAAACCACCTCACACCCGTTGACGAGCAGCAGCGCCACCGGTGGCGGCGCGCCGAGCAGCAGTGCGATGACCGGATCGTCGATGCCCGCGTACGCCGGTCCATCGAGCCGCCAGAGCGCCAGATCCGCCAGTTTGCCGACCTCGATCGAGCCGATCTCGGCGCCCCGCCCGAGCGCGCGGGCGCCACCGATCGTGGCCATTTCCAATGCTTTTCGAACGCTCAGCGCCTGCGGACCACCGTGCGCCCTGGCATAGAGCAACGCGGTGCGCGGCTCCTCGATCATCGAGCAGTATTCGTTGCTGGCCGCGCCGTCGACGCCGAGCCCGACCGTCACCCCGGCGGCGACCAGGTCGGCGGTGCGGGCCAGCCCGGCCCCGATCCGGCCGTTCGAGGTGGGGCAGTGCGCGATCGCGGTGTGCGAGGCGGCAATCGAGGCGATGGCCGCATCGTCGAGGTGAATACCGTGCGCGTACCAGACATCTGGGCCCAGCCAGTCGAGCCCGGCCATATATTCGGCGGGCTTGCAGCCGAATACCTCGAGGCAGAACCGTTCCTCGTCCTGCGTCTCGGCCAGGTGGGTATGCAGCCGAACCCCGTATTCCCGGGCCAGCCTTGCGGATTCGCGCAGCAGATCGGTGCTGACCGAGAACGGCGAGCACGGCCCGAGCGCGATGCGCAGCATCGAATCGAAGGAGGTGTCGTGCCAGCGGTCGATCGCCGCGGCGCAGGCCGCGAGCACGGTATCCAGCGATTCGACCACCTCGTCCGGCGGCAGTCCGCCCGCACTCTGCCCGAGATCCATTGACCCGCGGCAGGGTTGGAAGCGCAGACCCACCTCGGCGGCCGCGGTTATCTCGGCGCCGAGCAGATCGCCGCCGTCGCGCGGGAACAGGTAGTGGTGATCGGTGGTCGTGGTGCAGCCGGTGCGTGCGAGCGTGGCCAGCGCACCGGTCGCGGCGATCCGCACCGCATCCTCGTCGATACCGGCCCAAATGGGATAAAGCGTATTCAGCCAACCGAATAACGAATCGTCGGCGGCCAGGCCCCGAGTAATCCATTGGTAGAGATGGTGATGCGTATTCACCAGGCCGGGCGTCAGCAGGCAGCCCGTGCCGTCGACGCGCCGCACGCCGCGGAATTCCGGCGCGGGACCCGCACCGACCGCGCCGATCCTGTTGCCGTGCACCACGACATGGCCGCTGCGGTATTCGATGCCCGCCGCGTCGACGGTGGCGACGGCACAGCCGTCGATGACGAGCGTCGGTTCGTTCACTGCTCCCATGCGGGTCCCGCTTCCGGTGCGTCGGCCCGCTGCACGGTGGCATGAATGAGCCCATAGGGCCGGTCGTCGGCATGGTAGACCTCGCCGCGGTTCTCGATACCGAATCTGGCCAGGTCGTAGTCGAAATGGTGTTTATTGGGCGCGGCGAGCCGGATCTCGGCGAGCACCGGGTGCGCCGTCAGCGCGGCCTTACCCATCTCGAACAGCGTCTGCTGCAGCGCCTTCGAATGGTGGGTCGCGAACGTTTCGGTCAGCCGGGTGAGCACGCCGGTGTAGACGGCATCCCAGTCGATACCATCGGTATCGGCGAAACGCCATTGCGCGACAAGGGAGGTCGCCAGCATCCGGTCGTCGGTCGGTGCGAGCACGGTGAATTCGTCGGTCAGGAACCCGGCGAATTCGGAGCCGGTCGATTTCAGGATGGTCAGATCCTTCACCCCGCCGATCACCCACGCACGCCGCTCGGATCCCTTGCCCGCCACGGTCACCGCCGCCGTACGCACCTCGGGACCGCGCCGCACCCAGGTGTGATCGTGTTCGGCGCCACCGACCGTCACCCGCTGCCACGCGTATTCGTCCACCTCGACCCGGGCGCTGGCGACCGGCTCGATATCGGCGACGAAATGCCCGGCCAGCGCCAGCGCGTAATCCTCGATCGGTTGTGCGCCGGGCTTTTTCGCGTACGCGTACGCGGTCTGCTTCTGTGTGTCGGTCGGCAGCACCTTGGACTGATCACCGGTGACGTACGCGTCGGCGAAATCCCCGCGCAGCACCGTCGAGACGTTGAGGTCGCGGATCTCGTGCCGGGGCGTATCGCGGTAGATCCGCACGATCCGGTTCTCGGCCTTGCCGTATCGGTTGTCGGCCAGCACGATCGGTCCGGTCAGTTCCCGCACATCAACTCCCTCGGTAGGTGGAGAACGCGAAGGGCGAAAGCAGCAGCGGCACGTGATAATGCCGCTCGTCGCCGACGGTGAACGAAATCGAAACCTCGGGATAGAAGGTCTCGATACCGTGTTCCGCGAAATATCCGCCGGTGTCGAACACCAGCCGGTACGCACCCGGCGGCAGATCGGCGGCCAGCGCGCCGATCCGGCCATCCGCGTCGGTGATGGCCGAACTCAATTGCCGCGCACCGTGATACACCGATACCGAGATTCCGGCCGCGGGCGTGCCGCGCATGGCGTCCAGCACGTGCGTGCTCAATGTGCTCATCCGAGCGGTCGAATTCGCTCGGTCGTCGCCGATTCCCTACGCATGAACCGCCTTTCGGTCGGTGGATCGTCGAGCACCCGGATTCCCGGTCGCGGCCGAAGTCCGGCTGCCTGCGCAGACCGAGTTTCCCGCGGCGCGCGCAGCAAACACGTCGGCATCGGCGCGTCGAACCGATGCCACCGATCCAGCATCGAGTACCGCATGCACGCTCGCCACCCGAACAAGCAAGATCACGTTCGGCGTGTCGCGACCGGCCGGAGGAGTTCCTAACATATTTCGGACACCCACCGGCAACCCGGACCGGCTACCGTCTACCCATGGCTGCACTCGACAGCACACCAACCCCTCCCAGCTGCGCGGGCATCGTGCTCGCCGCGGGCGCGGGCACCCGCTACGGCATGCCGAAGGCACTCGCGGAAAACGGCGCCTGGCTGCGTGCCGCGGTGACGGCGCTGCGCGACGGCGGCTGCGATCCGGTGATCGTGGTGCTCGGCGCGACGGGGCCGTCACCGGACGCGGTCGCGCTGCCGGCCGGCGCCCGCGCGGTGTGGGCCGCCGACTGGGCCACCGGGATGGGCGCCTCGCTGCGCGCCGGCTTGCGCGCGGCCGCCGAATCCGGCGTGCGTTACGTCGCGATCATGCCGGTGGATACCCCGGACGTCGGCGCGGACGTGGTCGCCAGAGTGCGCGCCGCCGCCTTCACTTCGCCAACAGGCTTGGCGCGCGCTGTGTTCCACGACACACCTGGACACCCCGTCGTTATCGAGCAAAACCATTGGAACGCGGTTTTCTCGACGGCGGAAGGAGATTCCGGTGCGCGCACCTATTTATCCGGTAACAACGATATGGTGTGCGTCACGTGCGACGACTTGGCGACAGGCAGCGATCGTGACTACCCGGCCGGCGCCGCACGCTGATCGGAGCGAAAACTGATGCGGGACATCGTCGACGACCTACTCCGGCTGTGGCATTCCGGCCGGACCGGTGGCCTGGCCACCATTGTGCGGACCGTAGGAACCGACACGTTTCCGGTTGGCTCGGCCATGCTCGTCGGGCCGGAGGGTCAGGCATACGGCACCATCGGCGGTGGCCCGCTGGAGGAAACCGTCTACGAGGCGGCATTTCAGGCCGCCCGAATCGGCCATCGCGGATTGCAGCGGTACGCGGTGGCCACCGGCCGGGAGACGAGTTCGCTCGGCGACGGCACGGTCGATATCTTCACCGAGCCGTTCTCCCGCCGCGACTTTCCCGAATTCCCGACGGTGGCCGCGGAAATCGCGGCGCACCGGCGGATCACCGTATTCACCGTCGTGTGGAATGCCGATCCCGATGTGATCGGCCAGCACCTGATCACCGACAAGCGGCACGGCACCGAACTCATCGCGCTGCCCGAATCGGATGTCTTCGTCGCCTCGTTCGCACCGCCGCCGCGGCTGATCATCTTCGGCGCCAACGCATTCGCCGCCGCGCTCACCACCCAGGCGCGGCTCATCGGCTACCGGGTCACCATCTGCGACGCCCGGCCCGACTTCGCGTCGTCGAGCGCGTTTCCGGGTGCCGAGGTGGTGACCGACTGGCCGCACCGCTATCTGAACTCCCTATCGGCTGCCGGTGAAATCGATTCCAGCACAGCCATTGTCGTGCTCGCACACGATCCCAAGTTCGAGATCCCGCTGCTGACCATCGCGCTCCGACTACCCGAGCTGGGTTATCTTGCCGCACAAGGTGATTCGATAACCCACGGCAGAAGGATGGAAGATCTGCGGGCGGGCGGCTTCGACGAGGCGACGCTGGCCCGCCTGCACTCCCCCGCCGGACTCGATCTCGGCGCGCGCACCCCGGCCGAGGTCGCGGTCTCGATCATCGGCGAACTGCTCGCCGCCCGCTCGGGACGCACCGGACGCGCCAGATCCGCCCCACAGCCCCCGCCCGCCACAATCGCGAAAGCCCCAGCGCGAATGGGGCTTTGACGAATCCGTCGGCTACTTCAATTCCGGATGCTCGGCGAACAGCTCGCGCAGGACCGACAGATCGAAGAGCTTGTCGGCCTTGATATCGATCTTGGCACTCTTCAGGGCGGCGACATTCTGCTCGATCAACTGATCGGTCATGGTGAACAGCCCGTTCGCCTTGGTCTCCGCCGAGGCGACCAGACCGTTCTGCGCCGCGGCCTCCTTCGTCTGCTCGGCCAGATCCAGTTTCTGATCCTTGCCGTACACCTCGACCGCGAGCCGGGCGGCCTCGGCCGAATCGGCTACCGCATCCTTCCAACCCTTGATCTCCGCGATCAGGAAGGCCTTGAGCTTGTCGCGCTCCTTGTCGATGGTGGACTGCTTCACCGTCAGCGTCTCCGCGACCAGCGGCAGGTTGTAGTCCGCGAAGAGGAAGTTGGTGTTCTCGAATCCCTTGGCCGTCAACGTAATCGGTTCGTTGGTCACATAACTGACCCAGCCGTCGACCTCGCCGTTGGCCAGCGGGCTCGGATCGAATTGCGCGGGCACGATGGTGACATCGCCCGGTTTCATCCCGTTGGCGGTGAGCAGCGCGTTGAAGATCAGCTGGTTGCTGTCCTGCACACCGATCTTGCGGCCCTTCATATCCTGCGGATTCTTGATCGGCTTGGCGGCGGAACTGACGATGCAGAAAGGGTTCTTCTGGTAGGTGGTGCCGATGATCTTGGCGGGCAGGCCCTCCAGCACCGCGGGCGCGGTGGTCTGCGGGGCGGACATGCCGATCCAGATCTTGCCGGTATCCAGGCCCGCCTCCACCGAGGTGCTCGCCGCGCCGCCCGCGATGAGATTCACCGAACCGAATCCGGCGTCCTTGTAGTAGCCCTTGGAGTCGGCGAAATATTCGCCGGCGAATTCGATGTTCTTCAGCCAGGACAGCTGCACCGCGACGGTGCCGTATTTGGATCCGTCCGCGGACGAGCCGCTCGACGATCCGCCGGAACCACCGCACGCGGCGAGCAGTCCACTGCCGCCGAGCGCGGCGCCGGTCAGCGCGGAATAACGAAGAAAGGCTCGGCGGTCCAGGTTCGGCCCGAACGAAGAGCGTTGCACGGGTGTCATGGGCCGAATCTAGGGGGATTTCGTTTCAAATTCTTTGCTTTCGAGTTCCGGATGTAAATTTCGCGCGAATCGGCCCGGGCCATCGGATGATCCCATCAACGCCCGGCGTCCGGGCCGAAACGGGCCAGGACCAGGTTTTCCACCACGCCGACAATCGCGTACAGCACCACCGAGACCAGCGTGACGATGACGATCGATGCCCACAGCCGGTTGTATTGGAAGGTGGGGATGGCCCGGATCAGGGTCGAACCCAAACCCGTTCCGCTGCCGAGCCATTCGCCGAGCAGGGCGCCGATCAACGCACCCGGCACCGAGATTCGCGCCGCGGCGAATACCGAGGGCAGCGCGGCGGGCACCGCCACCATCCGCAGCCCGGTCCAGCGCGAACCGCCGTATGCCGCAACGAGATCCAATGCCTGCCTCGGCGCGTTGCGCAGACCCGCCATGATCATCACCAGCGCCGGGAAGAATACGACGATCGCGGCGAGCACGGTGACGCCGACCAGCCCGCGCCCGAAGACGAGCACGATGATCGGCGAGAGCGCGACCAGCGGCACCGAACGCAGCAGCATGGCCACCGGCATGAAGGTCTGTTCGACCGCAGCGACCGAAACGAACAGCGCCGCGACGACGAGCGCGGCGAGCATGCCGACGCCGAAGCCGATCGCCGCGTCCCGCAGGGTGATCTGCAGATCGTCCAGGATCGCCTGCCGCACCGTCGGGGCGCTGTCCGAACTCACCAGATACCGCCAGATATCGGCGGGCGTCTTGCCGACCCGCGGACCGACCTGCGGAAATGCCTTCAGGAAGACAATCCAGATGATCAGCATCAGCACCAGCGAGGTGAGCAGCGGGAACAGGAACAGCCCGATCCGCCGTAGCGCGTTCTTCATCGTGTCTCCTGTGCCGTCCACGGCGCGACGAGCCGGGCGGCAAGCGCGACGATCACGTAGCCGAGCCCGGCCAGCGCAGCCGCCGCCAAAGCCATTCCCCAGGTGCGCGGCACGTTGTACGCCGTCTGCGCCGCGGTCAGCGCGACGCCGATACCGCTGTCGACACCACCCAGATATTCGCCGATGATCGCGCCGAGCACCGCCGATGGCGCGGCAATCTTCAAGGCCGCGAAGGTATTCGGCAGCGCCGCGATCAACTGCACCCGGTACAGCCGCTGCCAGCGGCCGCCGCCGTACGCGCGCACCAGGTCCAGGCTGGTGGCATCGGCCGAGCGCAGACCGGTGACCGTGCCGACCATGGTGGTGAAGAAGCAGTACATCGCCGCCAGGAACACCGTCGGGGTGCGCCCGCCGAAGACCACCAGGATTATCGGCCCCAGCGCGAGCAGCGGCGTGCAGTAGCTCAGAATGGCCAGCTGAGTGGCCAGCGATTCGATCGGCGGGATCAGCATCACCAGGATCGCCAGCCCGATGGCCAGCGCATTACCCCATACGAAACCCTTCAGCGCGCCGAGCGCGGTGATCCGGAAATTCGGTCCGTACAGGCCCCAACCGTCGGTGTACATGGTGTGCAGCACCTGCCACGGACTCGGGATGGTGCCGCCCGCGACGCCGAGCGCCGCGACGATCCACCAGATGGCGACCAAGCCGGCGATGCCGAGCGCTCCGCCGAGGCGTTTCATGACCGGCCGTCCTGATCCGTTGTGGCGCTGGGTGTTTCGGTGACCACACCGCCGGTGCCCGACTTGCCGAAGAGCAGCTCGGATAGATAATCGTGCAGTTTGTGGAATTCCGGGGTCCGCATCATCTCCGGTAGTCGCGGACGCGGCAGATCGATCTCCACCAGCTCCAGCACCCGGCCCGGCCGCGGGCTCATCACCGCGACCACGTCGGAGAGGAATACCGCCTCGGCGATGCCGTGCGTGACCATCAGTGTGGTGGCGGGCTTTTCGGTCCAGATGCGCAGCAGTTCCAGGTTCAGCCGCTGGCGGGTCATATCGTCCAGCGCGCCGAACGGCTCGTCGAGCAGCAGTACCGTCGGCTTCATCACCAACGCCCGCGCGATCGAAACCCGTTGGCGCATACCGCCGGACAGCTGCGCGGGCTTGGCCTTCTCGAAACCCTCCAACCCGACCAGCCGGATCAGGTCGGCGATCAACCCGGCATCCGTGCCCATCCCCGCCACCTGCAGCGGCAGCTTGATATTGGATTCGACTGTGCGCCAAGGCAATAGCGCCGAATCCTGGAATGCGATACCGAGCTCGTGGTGTCCGCGCAGTTCGGCCGGGGTCTCGCCGTTGATCAATGCCTTACCCGAGGTCGGCGTCTCCAGACCGGCCAGGATGCGCAGCACGGTCGATTTGCCACAGCCGGACGGGCCGAGCAGCGAGAGGAACGCCCCCTGCTCGGTATGCAGGTCGACCGAATCCAGCGCCTGCACCGTGCGCCTGCCGACCTTGAAGGTTTTGGTCAGCCCGCTGATGTGAATACCTGTCCCCCCGGCAGGGCTGCTTTCCGTACTCATGCAGGCAACCCTAGAAGGGGTCGGTTGCGCGGATATTGCAAATCGCCATCCCAGATTGCGCGGTCGTTACGTCGACGCCGATTTCCGCAGGCCGCGCCCCGGCCGGATGAAACCGCCGCCGACTCCGGTTACACAACAGGTGAATCCTCTGGTCGCGCTGCTGGACGCCAAACTGCACATCGCGGGCTCGGAGATCCTCTGGCGCGAGATCATCGGCAATGCCTTCGGGGTGGCCTCGGCGGTCGGCGGGATGCGCAGGCGGGTGTGGGCGTGGCCGGTAGGCATCGCCGGGAACGCGCTGCTGTTCACCGTATTCCTCGGCGGCGTCTTCGATACGCCACAGCATCTGAATATGGCGGGGCAGGCCGGGCGGCAGCTGATGTTCATCGCGGTCAGCGTGTACGGCTGGTGGCAGTGGTACCGGCATGCGCGCATCGATACGGGACTGGAGCATCGCGGCGTCGACCCGCGCTGGGCCTCCATGCGCGAGCGATTGTTCCTTGTTGTCGCGATGCTCGCCGGGACCGCGCTGTTCGCTCAGCTATTCCAGGCGCTCGGATCATATGGGCCTTGGGCCGAAGCCTGGATCTTCACCGGATCGGTACTCGCCACCTACGGTATGGCGCGCGGCTGGGCCGAATTCTGGTTGGTGTGGATCGCCGTCGACATCGTCGGAATTCCATTGCTGCTGAAAGCGGGTTATTACCCTTCCGCAACACTGTATTTCGTGTACGCCGGGTTTGTGCTGTGGGGATTTGTCGTGTGGGCCAGGAACCTTCGTTTCCGGAACGTTCCAGGGCGGAACCCCAGCAACGTTCCAGAAACGGTGGCGGACAGGTGAATCGACGCGGTTGAGGGCCGTCGCCAACGGCTCGGCGTGTTGCATTTTGGCGTGTCGGCAAACCCGCGTGTAGCTTCCGTCATCGAAATATTGTTCGAACGAGTTAGGGGGAAGTATGACCAATCAGGATCTAGCAGAACGCGTCGGTGCGCTGGAGAGCCGTGTAGAGGAGATGGGAGAGAAGTTGGAGCGCACGGCCGATATCTCCCGCGAGGCGCATAATGAAGCGATGGCCGCCAAGGATGCCCATCATCAGAACATCGCGTTGCTCAATGCGCTCCGGGTAACCCAAACCGAGCAGGGCTCGGTTCTGGCGGAACACACGAAAATGCTTAAAGAGCACCAAAAAACCCTGGACGAGCACACCGTGATCCTCGGTAAGCTCACGCTCGGTATGCACAAGATCGAAGCATTGCTACACAGCCAAGAAGAGCTGTTCGAGAAACAGGATGCGCGGCTCGACCGGCAGGAGGAGTTGTCGCGGACGACGAGCGGAAGACTCGACACGATCGATACCAGGCTCGAGGCAATCGATACAAGGTTCGAGGCAATCGATACAAGGTTCGAGGCAATCGATAGCCGATTCGAGTCCATGGACTCCAGGTTCGACGTCATCGAAACGCTGATTCGCAAGCACTTCAACGATCCAGTAGAGAACTGATCGACGGAGTAGGGCGCGGGATCATCCCGCGCCCTACTCTGTTGGTTCAGCCTCGACCGGTTGATCGGCGGCGGTGGAGAGCAGCTTGCTGAGCACGGTGCCCACCTGAGCGGTCCGGTCGAAGTGATAGCCGAGGTCGGCGGCGTGCCCCGCGTAGAGGTGCCAGACCGATGAAGTCAGCAGGCGGGCAATGGATTCCTGGTCGGGACGCGCGGAATCGTCGGGGGTGCTGAGGTATTGGGTGATCACGCCTTCGACCAGCCCCGCGACGCCGTACACCAGCGGGCGGTACCGCGTGACATCGATGGCGAGCATCGATGTCCACGAGGAGAAGGTGTTCCACAGTGTTTCCGCGACATGCTGACGCCCGATCAGCGGGCTGGTCTCGTCGGCGGCGTGCCCGTGTACCAGTCCGGTCTGACCGAACCGGTACAGCCGAGGATGGTCCGCGGCCCAGCGCACCACCGTGCGCATCACCGCGAGGATGATCTCCTCGGAATTCTTGGCCGGATCGAGTACCAGCACCTCCTCGATCGCGGCCGTATACCGATCCAGAATGAACTCGCGGATTCGCGAATCCAGATCCTCCCGGTTCTCGAACTGCCGGTAGACCACCGAGCGGGCCAGTCCCGCCCGCTCGGCGATCTGTTGAATCGAAACCTCGACGCCCGGATCGTTTTCCTCGAGCAGCTCCACCGCCGCCTCGAGGATGCGGGTCTGCCGCTCGGAATTGTGTTCCCGCCAGCGCTGACCGCCCCCGCGTCTGCGATGGGTACGCATATGGACGGGCGGCTTCACGGTCCCGACTATACGGCGGTGTCGGCGCGCTCCTGCTGCGGCAGGAATCGCGGACGCATCGGCAGCGGCCCATCCGGACCGCCGGTGAACGAGATCTGCCTGCGCACCCTGGTATCGGAGACGGCATCGAACTCGAGGTGCTGCGCGAAGGTGGCCACCACCATGGTCGCCTCCAAACTGGCGAAACCCGATGCGACACACATCCTTTTGCCCGCGCCGAACGGCATGGTCGCCCGCTTGTGCGCACGCTCCACCTGCTCCGGCAGGTAGCGGCTGGGATCGAATTCCTCCGGCCGGTCCCACACCCCCGCGTGATGGTGCACGCCGTGGATGACGATCGCGATGGTATCGCCCGGTTTTATCGGGTAGCCGCCGATCACGTCGTGATCCTTTGCGGTCCTTGCCAATCCGATCACCGGCGGCAGCAGCCGCATGGTCTCCATGATCACGGCCTGGGTCCACGGCAGCCGGTCCAGATCCTCGGCGGTGGCCCGCCGCGAGCCGAGTACGGTGCGCACCTCGTCGCGCAGCCGGTCACGCGCCTGCGGATGTTCCGCGAGCAGCTGCCACACCCAGCTCAAAGCCGTTGCGGTGGTTTCCATTCCGGCGCCGATGAAGGTCATCAGCTCGTCGTGGATCTCCTGATCGCTGTAGCGGTAACCGGTTTCGGGGTCCTCGGCATCCATCAGCAGGCTGAGCAGATTGTCCTTGCGCGCGATCCGGCCGTTGCGGGCGTCGGCGATCAAACCGTCCACCACCCGCTCGGCATGGCGCAGATCGCGCATGCTCCGCGGTTCGATCACCCAGCCCGCCGCACGCATGACCCGCATCGGCAGCCTGCTGTTCGGGTCGCGCCGCTGCAACCAGGTCGCGATGTGGTGAATCGGATGACTGAGATTGGTCATGAATCCGCGACCGAAGAAGCGCAGCAGTCGCCACAGCACCACATCGGACATGGGCCCGGTGATATCGGTGCCGAACATGGTGCGGGCGGTGACATCCAAAGTGAGCCGGTTCATTTCGGCGCCGACATCGACGGTCCCGTCGGCGGCGGCGAGCTCCCGGATCCGCGCCACCGCGTCCTCGGCGGCCTCGACCATCACCGGCGCGAACCCATCCACGTTGCGCTTACCGAAGATCGGCTGCACCAGGCGCCGATTGCGTTGCCACAGTTCGTCGTTCAGGTCGGTAACGAGTCCGCGCCCGAAGGCGACGGCGAGCATGTCGTACTCGGGACTCTTCATGTAGTTGTTCTGATTGGTGACAAGCACGTGCCGCGCCAGCTCCGGGCTGCGCAGGACGATGAATTTCTTGAACGGCACCCGCGCGACGAGCACATCGTCCGGCCCGGGCAGCGCGGCGACGTAATCGACCACGGTGTGGTCGCGCACCCGCGGCAGCACCTTCAGCGCCAGCAACCAGGAACGCCACCAGCCGATCTCGGTGCTGTGCCAGCGGATGAAGGTGGGCGCCCAGCGCGGTGGGTGCAGGGTGGTATCGACATCGGACATGGCTCGGTCCCCTTGCCGTGAGCTTTATATGGGACGACGCGTCCCACTAAGGCTAGTGAGACACCGTGACCCAGTCAACAAGCGCTTCGAGCCCGGCCCCGCTAGGCACACCCGTCACCCGACCGCCACCCCTCATCGAATCGCTACGCGATGCTAGACAACATCGACCCGCACTCCCGTCGACCGAATCGCGGCCAGCGCGACCGGATCCGCCGCGGCATCGGTGATCAGCAGGTCGACCTCCTCGATCGGACAGATCCTGGCCAAGGCCGTCTTCTCCAATTTGTCCGCGGTGGCGACCACGATGACGTGGTGCGACCGCCGCACCATCTCGGTATTCACCCCCGCCTCGTCGATATGTCTGCACTGCGCGCCGCCCGCCGCGGAGATGGCGTTCACGCCGAGGATCAGCTCGTCCAGATGCAGCTCCGCCAGCGCCCGCTCGGCCAGCGGACCGTGCAGCTCATAGGATTCGCGGCGGGCCACCCCGCCCAGACAGATGGTCCGCAGATGCGGTCGCAACACCATCTCGCCCGCGATATTGAGCGCGTTGGTCACGATGGTCAGTTGATCGTCCGCCGACTTGCCGAGATCGGGCCGCCCGGCCAGCGCCCGCGCGACCGCCGAGGTGGTGGTGCCGCCGTTGAACCCGACCACCGCACTCGGATCCACCAGTGCCGCAGCGTATTCCGCGATCCGCTGTTTCGCCTCGCCGCCGGTCTGCCGGTAGCGGGCCGGCAGGTCGTACGCCACCGAGGTGGCGACGACGCCGCCGTGCGTGCGGGTGGCCAGCTGCTGTTCGGCCAGCGCGGTGAAATCGCGCCGCACGGTGGCCGGTGAGACCCCCAACCGCTCCGCGGCGTCCTCCACCGAGAGCCTGCCCGATTCGGCGAGCAGTTCCAGCAACCGATTCCATCGCTGCGGCCGATCCGTCGACCCGGTCATTTCCCGCCACTCCGCTCGCCGCGACCTGCCATTTCTGTACGCACGCGAACAATATGACCACAGCGCGCCGCACGACCGCGCGAAATCCGGCTCGGCGGCGCATGTCCAAGGCGGCCCCACAGCGAAGATCGTAGGTACCGCCGAGACGGCTCAGCCGGCCGACAGATCCCCGCGCAACAGTTTCCCGGTACTCGTCCGCGGCAGTTCGTCGACGAAGGCGACCTCTCTCGGCACCTTGAACCGGGCCAGATTCGCCTTCACATGGGCGCGCACCGCGTCGGCGTCCAGCGCGGCGCCGGGCCGTCGGACCACGAAAGCCGCCAGCCGCTGGCCGAATTCGTCGTCGGGAACCGCGACGACGGCCGCCTCCGCGATATCCGGGTGCCGGTAGAGCAGTTCCTCCACCTCACCGGGAAAGACGTTTTCGCCGCCGGAGACGATCATGTCGTCATCGCGGCCGTCGATGAACAGCCTGCCGCCCGAATCCCAGTGCCCCACATCGCCGGAGGACAGCAAACCGTCGATGCTGTCTTTGGTGCCGCCGCCCGAGTAGCCGCCGAACGAGAGCATGCTGCGCACATAGATGGTGCCGCGGCGGTCGGGTTCGGTTATCACGCAACCGTTTTCGTCATAGAGTCGCACGGTGCACACGGTCGGCGGCCTGCCGACGGTGCCCGGCGCGGCGCGCCAGTCCTCGGGGGTCGCGACGGCGGCGACGCCGACCTCGGTGGAGCCGTAGAAGTTGTAGAGCACCTCACCGAACATCCGGACCGCGGCATCGCCCAACGCGGCGGGCAGTGCCGAACCGGCGCTGAAAATCACTTGTAGGCTTGATGTTTCGTACTTGGCGAGCACCGTCGGCCCGAGCTCGAGTATGCGGCGCAGCATGGTGGGCACCAGTACCAGCACCTCGGCGCGGTGGGTGTCGACCGCGTCCAGCGTCGCCTCGGCATCGAATCGCCTGCGCAACACCACCGTCGAGCCCAGGGACAGCGCCAGCATGAACTGGTTCAGGGCCGTACCGTGGAACAGCGGCGCGGCCAGCACCGCGGTCTGGTTGCGGCGCAGTGGGATTCGTTCCAGCAGGGCGGCGGCCGCCAGCGGCGAGCGCACCTCGCGCGGGACACCCTTGGGCAGGCCGGTAGTGCCGCCGGTCAGTAGCACGAAACCGCCCTGCCGGATGGGCGGCGGCAATTCGTCCGCCGCGTGGTCCGCGATCAGCTCATCGACCGATGGAATACAGTCGACCCCGGCGTCGTCATGCGCGGCGAGCACCCGCCGGATCTCAGCGGGCAACTCCGCCAGCAAGCCGTGGAATTCCTGGTCGTACACCACGGCGTGCACACGCTCGCGCACCGCGACATCGGCCAGCTGCGGGCCGGCGAAGCCGGTGTTGAGCAGCACCAACCGCGCCCCGATCCGCGCGGTGGCGAGCATGGTGTCGACCAATTCGCGACGGTCGCGGATCAGCGTGGCGACCGTACTGCCCGGCCCGAGGCCCAGGCCGAGCAGACCGCGGGCCAACGCGTTGGCCCGCGCCTCCAATTCGCGGTAGGTCAGCGGGCCGAGCTCATCGATCACCGCGACCCGGTCCGGCTCCCGCCGCGCCGAGATGCGCACCGGCCCGGCGATCGCACCGTACCGCCGCACCGCCCGCGCCGCTCGGGAAATCTCCAGTGGCGCAAGCAGATTGATCATCCCGGCGCGCTGCAGCACACTCACCGCATGCGCGTTGACGGTCGCCGCGCGCACCGCGCTGCCGATGGCGGACATACCCGCTCCCTCCCGTGAATCGTCGCCCGCCACGTACCGGTGCGGGCGGTACCGACTCTAGAGAATTCCGAGCCAATTCGGCAAGACATCTTTTCAGATACTTTGCGCAGAATCGCTCGATCCCCTCTGGGACGAATTCGAAAATCAGGCCATGCCAAGTCCAGAATTGACGAAATACGCGATCTCATCGCATATTTCGTCGACTGAGACAGTGGTGTCGGGCAGCGTGGTCTGCACCAATTCCTGGGCCAGCGAGTTCACCGCGCCGATCACCGCGAGCGCGAAAAGGTCGAAACGCCGCGCCTTGATCTCCCCGCGTTCCACCGCCCGCTCGGCCTCGCTGGTCATCAGCGCGGACAACAGCCTGCGCTGCTGGCGCCGCCAATTCTCCACGGCGGGACTGACTCCGACCACTTCGACATAACACACCCGGGCCGAGCGATGATCGGCGCAGGTTACCTCCAGGTATGCCCGGAATCCGTGCACCACCCGATCGGCCAGCGGTTCGCCCTCGGATTTCTCCAGGGCGGCCAATGCCCGCTCGACGGCATGCGAGGTCGTGCGATTCACCAGCGCGATGAGCAGCGCTTCGCGGCTGCCCATATCCTCGTAGAAGCTGCGCGTGGAGACATTGGCCTCCGCACACAACTTTTCGATCGATGTCGCGGCATAACCCTGGGTACCGAATAACTCCAACGCCGCATCGATCAATCGCGTCTGCCGCTGTGCTACCCGCTGCTCCTTGGACAGTCCGCCGTAGCTGCGACCGTCTTTGGTTTCGTCATCCCGCCGTGCCACCGTTCGATGCTACCGCGCAATGCGGCCCGGCTCCGGCATCCGCGCCGCTACCTCTCCGCACCAAACGCCCGCGGCGACCGGGTCAACGAAATCACCTGTGCGAGTTGCCATTCGGCTATCGCGCGCACCGGTCCGCCGATGCCCGGCCCACGGCAGCCGATCGATCCGTCACCAATGACGGGACACCTGAAAATCGATCCGGAATTCGGGCGCCGGGAACGTCCGAAATTCGGGCACCCCGCTGACGAATGCCCCAACACACCGCCGACATAAGCGTCGGAACATACCGCGGGCAACCGACGGGCGGCACACGGTTCCGGCAAACCGAGAGCGGACTCTCCATGGTGTGCCGCGCGCCGGTCGGCTCTACTTCACACTTCCCGCGGTCAGGCCCGCCACCAGGCGCTTCTCGATCAGCGCGAACAGGATGACGACCGGAACGATGCCGACGGTGGAAATGGCGAAAACGTATTGCCACGAGGTGTCGTATTGCCCGATGAACTTGGTCAGCGCCACCGAGAGCGGCTGATTCTCCGGCGTGGTCAGCACCACCAGGCTGGCGGCGAATTCGTTCCAGCACGACACCGCGACGAAGATCGTCGCCGTCACGATGCCCGGCCAGACCAGCGGCAGGCTGACCCTGGTCAGGATCTGGAACCGGTTGAGACCGTCGAGCTGGGCCGCCTCCTCGATCTCCACCGGAACACCGGCGAAGAAACTGTGCATGATCCAGACCGCGAACGACAGGTTGAACGCCGCGTTGACCAGGATCATGGCCAGCCAGGTGTCGTTGATGCCGAGGGTGAAGAATTCCCGGATCAGACCGGTGACCAACACGGTCGGCTGCAACATCTGGGTGACGAGCACCAGCCCGAGGAAGATCGCCTTACCCGGAAAACGGTGGCGCGCGGTGTGATACGCGGCCGGAATGGCCACGAGCAGCACCAGCACGGTGGCGCACACCGAAATGATGATGGTGCTCGCCAGATTGAACGGCAGCGGCGTCTCCGGCGTATTCCACATGGTGGAGTAGTTGTCCGGATGCCACTTCTCCGGCAGATAAGTCGGTGGGATGCGCAGGATTTCGGCGCGGCTCTTCAGCGAGCCGAGCAGCATCACCAGATAGGGCGCGAGGAAGATCAGTGCGATCACCGCACCGACCGCGCTGAGCTCCCAGCGCCTGCGCCTGGTTCGGCCACCGCGCCGTTCCAGCGTGTGTTCCGGTGGGACGGTTACGGTTTCGATCCGCGCCAAATCGGTCTGGGTAGTCATGCGTCAACCTGCTGCGTCGGTTTGATGAGCTTCACGTATATCGCGATGATCACGATGATCAGCACGAAGTTGAACACGCTCATCGCGGCGGCGGTGTCGACGTGCTGGTTCTGCCGAATCAGCTTGAACGTCAACGTCGTTGTGGTGTCGGCCTGGAATCCGGCGATGCTGCCGGTGATCACCTGCAGGATCGGCAGCGAGTTGAAACAGTTGATGATGTTGATGATGGTCGCCACCGCGAGGGCCGAACGCAGTTGCGGCAGCGTCAGATACCGGTAGCGCTGCCACGCGCCCGCGCCGTCGATCCGGCCGGCCTCCTCGATCTCGGCCGGAATCGATTGCAGCCCAGCCAGAATCGTGTAGGTGGTGAACGGAATGGAGACGAAGACGGCCACCACGATCGCGACGATGAACGCCTGGGTCGGCTGTTTGGTGAACCCGTAACCGCGGTCCAGCAACCCGATATCGACCAGCAGCCGGTTGAAGATGCCGTAATCCGGATTGAGCAGGTAGTAAAAGACCGTCGTCGTCATCACCACCGAGGCCGCCCACGGAATCAGGACCGCCATCCGCACCGCGGTGCGGCCCGGAAAATCCTTGTTCAGGAACTGGGCGAGCCCGGCCGAGATGAGCAGGGTGATCCCGACGACCGCGACCACCCAGACCACCGTGTGCAGCAGCACCGTGCCCAGCTCCGAAATACCGAACAGGGCACGGTAATTCGCCAAACCGGCGGCCCCGCGATCCTGTCCGTACGCGCTGAGCTTGCGGGTGCTGGTCCACACCATGTAGAGCGCGGGGAAGGCGACGATGGCCGCGATCAGGACCAGCGATGGTCCGATCCACGGCATCGCCGCCAGCGTGCCCTTACCGCGTCGCACGTTACTTAGCGGCATCCGAAACCCGCTGTAGGACCTGCGCCGGGTCCTGTCCCTGTCCGATGGTCCCCATCTGCTGCCGGATCGCGCCCTGCGCCTTGGCCCAGTTCGGGTTGTTGCTCGGGTAGAACTTGGCCACCGGGAGCGTCGCGGCGAATGCCTTGGTCACCGGGTCGTCGGCGAGTTTGGCCGCGGCCGACTTGGTGATCGGGATGAAGCCCTCGTGCTGCACGAAGTTGGCGTAGGTATTGGCCTGATAGAAGAAGGTCAGGAACTTCTTGATGCTGTCGGTCTTCTTGCCGTCCTTCTTGAACGCCATCAGATGGTCGGCGACGCCGAGGGTGACCGGGGTGCCACTCTTGGTGGGCGACGGCGCGGTCGCGTATTGCAGACTCGGGTTCTTGTCCTTGATCTGGCCGATGGTCGGCGGCAGACCCTCGATCATGCCGATCTTGCCCTGGATGAAGGCGTTGATCACGTCCTTGCGGTCGGTCGCGCCCGGATTCGGTTCCGTCGAACCGGAATCGATCATCGCCCGCATCGCCTGCACACCCTCGAGGTTCTGCGGGGTGTTGATGGCGAGCTTGTCGCCGTCGGACCAGTTGCCGCCCGCGCCGAAGGTCCAGATGGAGGTCTCGCCCTGCGCCTCCTCGCTGCCGAGCGGCAGGCCGTAGCCGGATACGCCGCCGCCGAGCGCCTGGATCTTCTTGGCGTCGTCGGTCAGCTCGGCCCAGGTCTTGGGCGGCGCGGCGATATTCGCCTTGGCGAACAGGTCCTTGTTGTAGAACAGCGTCCGGGTGGAGGCGAACAGGGGCAGCGCCCACTGGGTGCCGTTGATCGAAGCGTTCTGTTTGAAGGCCGGTTCGATATCGGCGAGCACCTGATCGGAGACGATATCCGAGGCCGGGTACAGCTGGCCGTCGGCGGCGAAGGTGGAATACGCGTCGATATTCAGGATGTCCGGGGTTGTCGACTTGGACTGAAGTTTGGTCCGCACCACGTCGTTGATCGAGTTCCAGGACTCCATCTGCAAATTGACGTCGATGCCCGGATTCGCCTTCTTGAAGTCCGCGATGATGCCGTCCCACAGCGCTTTGGTGCCGGTCGGACCGTCGCTGTAGACGGGGGCGAGGAAGTTGATCGTCGTGTCGGAGTCGTCGGAACTCTTCGACCCGAACCCACACGACGATGTCGCCAGCACAACGCTTGCGGCTATCGCGACCCCGGCCACTATGCCGTGGAGTGGTCTTTTCACGAGCAGAACCTTTCAAAAAGTGCGCACCCACACCATCGGACCGATGATGATGGAACGAACGATCGTTTGACCAACAATCTAGACCCAATAGTGATCGAGTGTGACTGTTTCGCTCAGATATTTGACATGAACGATCACCGGGCGGATTCTGTTCGTGTGCCGATCTCCGCTCATTCCACCCCCGTGACCCACCTCGCCACCGAGGTCGCCACCCAGCCGGAAGACTGGGTCCGCGCCGCGACGATCGCCGCCGACCACAAGGCCGTGCTGCCCCAAGAGGGCGAGCGCGTCGCCGTAATCGGCTGTGGCACTTCCCTGTTCATGTCCCGCGCGATCTCCGCGCTGCGCGAGGAGGCGGGCCACGGCCTGACCGACGCGTGGCCGGCCAGCCAGGTGCGCTTCGGTCGCGAATACGACCGCTACCTGGTGATCTGCCGCTCCGGCACGACCACCGAGGTGGTCAATGCCATGCGACAGATTCCGGCGGATATTCCGCGCACCGTCATCTGCAGCAGCCCGGGCACCCCGGTGCTCGACCTGGGCGATCCCATCCTCATCGATGAGGTCGATGAAAAGTCGGTGGTACAAACGCGTTTCGCCACCACCGCGCTGGCCATCCTGCGCTGGCACCTCGGCGAGGACCTGAACCCGGTGGTCGCCCAGGCGCGCGCCGTACTCGCCGAGGATCCGGCCGAATCGCTCGCCGCGGTGCGCAAGGCCGAGCAGATCAGCTTTGTCGGAATGGGTTTCGCCGCCGCCATCGCCGATGAGGCCGGCCTCAAACTGCGCGAATCCTGCCAGTCCTGGACCGAGAGCTATCCGGCCACCGAATGGCGGCACGGCCCGATCAGCATCGCGACGCCCGGGCGCGCGGTGTGGGCATTCGGGCCGCTGGAGCCGAACTTCGAGGCCGATGTCGCGGCCACCGGGGCCCACCTGGAATACCGCGATATCGATCCGATGGCCGATCTCGTTCGAGTGCAACAGCTCTGCATCCTGCGGGCGGCCGATCTCGGCCTCGACCCCGACCACCCGCGCAGCCTGGCCCGCTCGATCATCCTGGACCAGTGAGACAGGGGCACACGGTGACCGGCGCGACCTCGAAGCCGACGACATCAGCGCGGCCGGGAACTACTGTGCCCGAAATGGGAGCTGCGGAATTCACTGGGGATCTTTCCCCAGACGCGTTGGTGCTCGGCATCGACGTCGGCGGAACGACGATGAAGGGCGAGATCACCGATGCGGCGGGCCTCGTCTACGCGGCGGGCGTGCTCGAAACACCTAAGGGCGAGGCCGCTTTCGACACCATGGTGGCGCTCGGCGACCAGTTGCTCGCCGACTTGACCGACGCGCAGCGCGATCTCGTCGCCCGCGGCGCGGTGATCGTGCCCGGCATCGTCGATATCGCGCGCGATATGGCGGTGTTCAGCAGCAATATCGGCTGGCGCGATGTGGTGATCGGCGACCGGTTCAGCGAGCCATGGGGTATGCCGGTGCTTTTCGAGCACGACGTCACCGTCGCGGGTTGGGCCGAATGGCGTTTCGGCGCGGGCCAGGGCGTCGACGATGTGTGCGTGCTGATGCTCGGCACCGGGATCAGCGGCACCCTCTCCGTCGGCGGGCGGCTGGTGCGCAGCGGATACGGGCAGGTCGGCGAGTACGGGCACATCCCGGTGCGCTACCCGAACGGATTGCGTTGCGCCTGCGGCAATATCGGCTGCGTGGAAACCGTGGCGTCCGGCGCGTCGGTCGCGCGGGCCTACGCCGCCCGGACCGGTCGCGAAACCCGGGGCGCCGCCGAGGTTTTCGCCCTGCTGGACACCGACCCCGATGCCAAGGCGGTGATCGCCGACGCGGTCGACGCGCTGGCCGACGGGCTGATCGGGGTGGTGCACGCGGTCTGCCCGCGGCTGGTGGTGCTCGGCGGCGGCCTCGCGGGCGCGGGCGCCGCGCTGACCGAACCACTGCACCAAGCGATTTCCGAACGCCTGCGCCTGGTACCGGCACCCGAAGTGGTCGTCGGCCGATTCGGTGCGCGCGCAGGACTCATCGGTGCCGCCCGTTTCGCCCGCTATGGAGATCTCCTATGAGCCACCGTGGATCTCGGTTCCATCAGCCCCACCCGCACCGCCGGAAGACGCTCACCCGCCCGGTCCCGCACCGGCTGGCGATCGCCGGCCTGCGCCCGCACGACAACGAAGAGCGCTCGCGCGGAGACGATTTCGAGCCGGAGCAGAAAGGGGAGCTGTCGGGCGAGTGCCTGCGGTGCGGCAGGTCCGGCGTCTGGTGGTGCCCGTGGGCGCGCTGAATCCGGACGCGGTCCGCGGCCGGATCGTCGCGGCGGGCGCCGAGATGTACGACGGCGTGGTCTCCATACTCGACGACCGGATCGCCGACGTCATACCGTTCGCGGAATGGGTTGCGGCCCATCCTGATTCACAGACTCCCGAATTCCAGGGCACGATACTGCCCGGACTGGTCGACATCCACAACCACGGTGGCTACGGCAACCGGTTCGATACCGTCGACCCCGACGAGGCACGCCGCGCCGCCGAATTCCATCACAGACGCGGCACGACGACGCTGCTGGCCAGCGTGGTCACCGCACCGGGTGACGAGATGGTCGCGCAGGTCGCGATGCTGCGCGGTTTAGCGGAGGACGGGACCATCGGCGGGATACACGCCGAAGGGCCGTTTCTGGCCGAGGCCCGGTGCGGCGCACAGGATCCGCGTTACCTGTGCGATCCCGATCCCGAGCTCACCGAACGGCTGCTCACCGCCGCGGGCGGACAGCTGCGGGTGATGACGCTCGCACCCGAGCGGGTCGGATACGACAAAGTGGCACAACGACTTTCGGACAGCGGCGTGGTGGTTTCGCTCGGCCACAGCGATACCGAATTCCCGCGGTTCCGCGCCGCGTTGCGGCCGAACGGATTCGGCAGCCTCGTCACCCATCTGGCCAACGGGATGCCGCCCCTGCACCACCGCAGGCCGGGGCCGGTCGCGGCCGGATTGGTCGCCGCGGGCGACGGCGACGCGATCGTCGAACTGATCGGCGACGGCGTCCACATCGACTCCGGCTTCGGCGAACTGGTCTTCGCGACCGCGCCGGGGCGGGTCGCGCTGATCACCGACGCCATGCAGGCGGCGGGCATGCCGGACGGGGAATACGTGCTCGGACCACAGCAGGTGACGGTGACCGACGGCGTCGCCCGCATCGCCAACGGTTCGATCGCGGGCGGCACCAGCACCCTGCTCGATGGCGTGCGCTGGGCCGCCCTGGAATGCGGTGTGCCGCTGCGGGATGCGGTGTGCGCGGCCAGTTCCGTTCCGGCACAGGCGATCGGGCTCACCGGCGTCGGTGACCTGCGGACCGGTCTGTTTGCCGATCTTATTGTCGTAGATCGCGATCTCCGCTTGCGCCGGGTGCTCAGGCGAGGAGAGTGGTTGTCGTGATCCTCACCGTGACAATGAATCCCGCCTACGATATGACCTACCGGGTCGAACGATTCGAGCGCGGACAGGCGCACCGGGTCAGATCGGTCGAGCAGCGCATCGGCGGCAAGGGCATCAACGTCACCAGGGTGCTGAATCAACTCGGAAAATACGCGCGCGCAACCGGTTTCAGCGACCATGCGTTCGCCGCGGCGGCCGAGCTGGAAATGCCGGTGGATTTCGTGCACGCGCTGCCCTGGGTGCGCCGCACGGTGGTGATCAGCGAATCGGTGGACGGTACCGCGACCGCGCTGTGGGAGCCGGGCGCCAGGATCACCAATCCCCATGCCGCCGAGCAGCTCGCGGTCCGGGTCACCGGAATGCTGCCCGATATCAACGGATTGGTCATCTCCGGATCGTTGCCCGGCGGCATCGATCCCGGGCTGCCCGCGCAGATCGCGCGCTCGGCGCTCGCCGCGGACATCCCGACCATCTGCGATGTCGACGGTGAGGCGCTGCGTCTGGCCGCCAGGGTGCCCGGCATCGTCCTGATGCCGAATACCGATGAGCTGCAACGGCTCACGGGCGCCTCGCCGCGCACTGCCGACGAGGTGGCCGCCGCGGCGCAGCCGCTCATCGAGCGCGGCGTGCGCGCGGTGATCGCCACCAGGGGCGCCGAGGGTATGGTCGCGGTCACCTCCGAGGGCGCGTGGACCGCGACGCTGCCCGAGCCGATTTCCGGAAATCCAACCGGCGCGGGCGATTCCGCGACCGCAGCGGTGATGGCGCTGCTCTCGGAAACCGCGATACCGGATTGGCCCGCCATTCTGACCGACGCGGTCGCGACCTCCGCCTCGGCCGTCGTGGTCCCGGTGGCGGGCGAGATCGACCGCTGTCTGCGCGACCGCCTGCTCCCGACCGTCGTGGTGGCGGAACTGGCCTGCGCCAAGGAGACCGCGAAATGACACCCGAGGAGAACACCCTATGCCGTTGACGCCCGTGCCCGAACTGATCGCCGCCGCCCGCCCCGGCGGCCTCGGCGCCTTCAACGTGATAACGCTGGAGCACGCCGAGGCCATCGCGACCGCCGCCGAGGATGCGAAAAGGCCGGTGGTGCTTCAGCTTTCGGAGAACACGGTGCGTTACCACGGCGGCATCGCGCCGCTGGCCCTCGCCTGCCTGCGCATTGCGGCCGACTCCCCCGCGGCCGTCGCGGTACACCTCGACCACGCCACCGATCCCGAATTGGTGCGCACCGCGGTCGATCTCGGCATTCGCTCGGTGATGTTCGACGGTTCGACCCTCGACTACGCCGCCAATGTCGCCGCCACCGCCGAAATCACCCGCTGGTGCCACGATCGCGGCGTCTTCGTCGAGGCCGAGCTCGGCGAGGTCGGCGGCAAGGACGGTGCGCATGCCCCCGGCGTCCGCACCGACCCCGACGAGGCCGTCGAATTCGTCGCGAGCACCGGGGTCGACGCACTCGCCGTCGCCGTCGGCTCATCACATGCCATGCACACCCGCACCGCCGAACTCGACAACGAGCTCATCGCCCGGCTCGCGGCCAAGGTCCCCGTCCCGCTGGTGCTGCACGGTTCGTCCGGCGTCCCGGACCCCGGCCTGCGCGCCGCCGTCGAATACGGCATGACAAAAGTCAACATAGCCACCGCGTTGAACGTCCGCTGGACTCGGACGATCCGCGAGATCCTGGACGGTTCGCCCGATCTCTCCGATCCCCGCAAATACCTGAACCCCGCCCGCGCAGCCATCCATTCGGAGGTGACGCATTTCCTCGCGCTACTCGCGCTGTAGTTGCGATTTGAAGCAAATATAGGTCCGACCGGCGGCGCTGGTTGCAGGGGATGGCGCCGCCGGTCGGCTGGGGAGGGATGGCTGGGAGCATCCACTCGTTTGTCGTCGAGCGGGAGGGCTGGCCGGCGGCGCCGGCTAGGTGACGCCGCCGGTCGGCAGGGAAGGATGGACGCGGGCAGTGCGTTCACCCCGACTCGATCTCGACAGCTTCTATGCTCCGCCCGCGAACTCGAGGATGCAGCGAATCGAGCTGTGAGTCAGCTGGGAATCTTGCTCGGTCGCGTAACGGTCGGACGATTCGGGCAACCCCCCGGCGAATACGACGACCCGAGTCGGCGCGTCTACCGCCCGCTCAGTCGGCGCTCGATCAGCGCGAGCGAATCCGCCTGCGGCAGCGCGTGGTCCGCGAGTGCGATCGCGAACATGGTGTCGACGTTGTGCACCGGCTCCGCATCCTCGACCACACCCAGATGCAGCAGCGTTTCGGTCCAGGCGATATCGGGCAGCACGGCGCTGTCGAATCCGAGCAGATGAAATGTCGCACCGCCCAGCAGCGTCCCACCGGGCGCCTCGAACGGGATCACCCGGATATCGACGGCCGGATGCCGCTCCACCACCGAAAGCAGATGGCGCAACTGACCTTCCATCACCTCGGTGCCGCCGGTTTGCTGAGCCAGCGCCGCCTCGCCGATGATCGCGGTCAGCCGCAGCGGATCGTCGCCGGACAGCCGATGCTGTCTGCGCATCCGCACCTGGACCCAACTATCGATTTCGACCTTGCGGACGCGAGCGATGTCGTTGTCTATCACCGCTCGGGCATAGTCCGCGGTCTGCAGCAGCCCGGGCACCAGCACGCTCGAATAGGTTCGGATGCTGTCCGCGCCGTATTCCAGACCGTACAGCCGGGCGATCTCGACCGAAAGCAGCCCACCGTAGGCCGACCACCAACCGCGCTGCTTGGCGGCCTCCCGCAGCCGCAGCATCTCCGCTTGTTCGGCGGGGTCGAACTCGAGCAGTTCCATCAGCCGCTTGAGTTTGTCCGCGGCGAGGATCCGTTCCTTCTCCACTTTGGACCAATAGGAGAGGGTGAATCCGAGCTCCTTGGCAATTATGCCGGGACTGACGTCGAACTCGTTGCGGCGACGCCTGATTCGCAGCATAAGCTCCCAACGAGCGACCGTTGGCGAGAGTGGTGCCATCGTCCGATGGATCCTTCCAGCTCTGGCAGTGCGTGGGATGAAACTACTACGCGGCAGGTCGATCCCCGATTTCACCTTGTCGATACGTCAACTTGACGTATCTATCGACCGGAATCTAATCTTCGCGTGTCACACATCACAGGCGGGAGCTCTCTTGCCGGGCCCGCACGGCGGCGGGATGTCCAAGGGGGTTCTCATGTCTGTGCATGTCATCGATCGAGTGTGGATGGTGGGCGACCACACGGCCCATCAGGCGCGCCGGGTCGCCGATGACCGCTGGGTGGTGTCGTACCTGCGGGGCCGGATGCTGTCCACCGAGCAGGCAACGGCCGCGATTCAGGCGGCCGACGCGGCGGCGTGGGTGGAAGACCTGGCTCGCCACATGGGCCTCACCGCGCTGGAGGCAATCGGCCTCGCGGTAACCGAAAGCCCCTGGGAGATAGGGCCACACCGGCGCCGCAAGCGGTTCACCCGCCCACCCGGGCGTCATCGCCGCTGACGGCGGCGCGCTCATCGGGGACGCCTCGAGAGCAAAACCTTTGTGCGATAGAGCAATCCGATCACCTGGATGCAGGGAGGCATCTACAACACATCACCGCACGGAACCGGGCTGCCCCCGATGCCCGGCCACAAGAAACCCCTCGACAAGCGGATAGCGCGATGGCGGGCGAAGCGAACCGTCATCGACCCACATGGGCGATCGATATGCCCCGACCACAAACAGAAATGCTTGTCCAGCAAGGTAATTCGCTTCAGGGGGTTATTCCGATGGAACCTTTGCCAGCCAAGGAACAACTGCTCGCCGCATGCCGGTCGGCGCCGGTGAACGGACATCCCGTGCTCGAATCCGCTTATTTTCTGGCGGGATTACATCGACGCCGCATGGAGGCTCGGCCTGGCGCCGCCGCTGCGATCGACGAGCACCGCGCCAGGCTGGTGCACGCCATCGACCGCTGGGTCGCCAGCGAACTGCCGCTACCGTACGGCGGTGCGCATATGCATACCGAAAGCGTTGGCGCAGTGGTGGATCGGCTCGCCCAATACTCGGTGACCGCGCACCGGATCATCGAAGAAGCGCCCGAGTGGGTAATACACGCGGCGTGGGAGCGCCTCGCCGAACTGGCACTCGGCTACGAGGATCTGGCCTACGAGGTGTCGGCGGGGTTGCGCAGGCTCCCCAGCCATGATCACTACGACTGATCTCGGCACCCGCGGGAACGCCGCGCCGGGCACGCGCGACCGCTCTGCGCGTGTCCGGCCGTGGCGGATTCCCGAAACCCGTTATCTGCCATCATGTTTCCGATTCAGTACCGCGACCCGCCACGACACGCGGACCGCAGGCACCTCCGCCGCATTTCATATCGCATAGCTATAATTCGAACGCATGCGAAGCGCGCGGATCGGATGGGCGGTTGCGGTCGCGGCACTGTGCACGCTGCCATCGATACCGCCGAAAGCGAACGCGGACATAGGCTTTTGCGATGGTGAGGCGCGCACGGCCGCGCTGCGCCAAGACGAGGCGCGGGTGCTCGCCCGGCTCGGCAACCTGACAACGCTGCGCGGTCCGGCGGATCTGGCCGGTTTGGCCGCGCTGGGCTATCCGGTGCCGCCGAATATGCTCACCAGCTTCGTGAATCTCGGTGTCACGATCGCACGCGCGGATTCGTTCATCGGTCAGCAGGTGCGTTCCGGGAATCCGGCGGCACTGTTCTACCGGCCGAATCCGCAGGTTCCGTATGTGAAAGACCCGTACCGGCCCGCATTCCCGTATCAGCTCATCGGCTGGGAGCACGACACCGCGTACACCCCCGCCGCGCTGCCGACCTCACCCGATCTGTGTGTGAGCCAACTGGATTGGTTCGTACACGAACAGGGCGTGCACGCGCTGCCCGACTGGACCTTCACCCCGCAGCCGCCGCCGGAGCACTACCGCGGCGCGTCCAGCGGCGACCCGGTACCGCTGCCGACCTCGGCCTTCGGTCCGACAACCGGTCGATACTGGACCATCCACGTATGGCGCGATCCGGCCGGTGGCCCGCCGACCATCTCGGTGCAGCGCCCATACGACTACATCCCGGGCGTCTCGATCCGGCCGAACGCCACCTTCTTCTATCCGGAGCACCTCACTCGTTGAGCGGCCAAGCCCTGGCCTCCAGCCGGGCCCGCACCCGTGCGACATCCGGCTCGGACGGCATCTCGTTGGTGACCTTGGTGATCAGCACCTGGATATCGGTCTTATCGATCGGATGCTCGCCGGTGGACCACAGTTCCTCGGCGATCTGGCGCACTTCGTCATCGGACAGCCGCCTGCGCAGCAGCGCGAGCAGCGGGACGTAGTCGGATTCCGGGACGCCCTCCGGATAGCCGGCCCGCAGCCAATCGATGATCGCGTTGAGGAAAGGTGGCATAGGCGAACGCTTTTCAGTCGGTTTCGGACAGTGGTGTCGCCAACGGCCAGCCACCGGCGGCCAGATGTGACGCGACGCGAGTGACATCGTCCTCGCCGGGTTGTTCCTTGGCGAAACGGGCGATGGCCTGTTCGATCTCGTCGCGACCTATCGTGCCCTCCTCGCGTCCGTCGGCCAACTCCTCGGCGATCGCGACCACCTCGTAGTCGGTGAGATGCCGGTGCAGCACGGCGAACAGCGCGACATAGTCCGATTGCGGGATGCCCTGCGGATATCCGGCTCGCAGCCAGCCGATCACCCGGCTGAGCACTCGCGGCCGCAGCTGCCCGAACTTCGACTGCTCAGTCACCGCATCACCCCTGTCCGAACATGTGGATACCGAATCGCGCGGCGATGAAGGCCTTCGCGGTGTAGAGGATTCCGGTGACGATCGCCGCGATCACCACGGCGAAGCAGGCGAACGCACCGGCCAGCGCCGGGTAATTGCGCTGCGCCGCACCGCCTTCGGGGACCGCGGCCGTCCACAGCCGCACCCCGAACGCGAAGATGATCGGCAGTCCGGCGCCGAGCACCAACGCGGCGAGCATCACCTTCCACAGCGCGTTCAGATTCGTGATCAGCGTGTGCACAGCGCCTCCTATACCTGCGCCGAATGCTTCGGCTCGGCGACGGATTCGGTGTCGGCCGGCCATTCGTTGACATTGTCACCGCTCACCGGATCCCGCCGCGAACGCAGATAGATCGCCGCCGAAAGCGCGATCAGCAGCGCGAACACCACCAGCACCCCGGGCAGCCCGCCGATGAAGTGGGCCAGCGCCCAGCAGATCGCGCCCGCGATACCGGCCAGCGGCAGGGTGAGCAGCCAGGCGACGGTCATCCGGCCCATCACGCCCCAGCGCACCTCGGCGCCCTTGCCGAGGCCGGTGCCGAGGATGGATCCGGTGGCGGTCTGCGTGGTCGACAGCGGCAGGCCGAAGTGCGCCGAGCTGAGAATGATTGCCGCCGAAGCGGTCTCGGCGGCAAGGCCCTGCGGTGAGTCGATCTCGACCAGACCCTTGCCGAGCGTGCGGATGATGCGCCAGCCGCCGAGGTAGGTGCCGAGTGCGATGGCGAGGGCGCAGGCGGCCATCACCCACAGCGGCATATCGGCGTTCTTGGTGAGGGTGCCGTGCGCGACCAGCGCCAGGAAGATGACGCCCATGGTCTTCTGCGCGTCGTTGGTGCCGTGCGCGAGCGAGACCAGCGCGGCCGAACCGATCTGACCCCAGCGGAAACCCTCGCTCACCTTCTCCGGATCGGAGCGGCGGGTGATCCGGTAGACCGCCCAGGTGCCGATGGCCGAGACCAGCGCGGCGACGATCGGCGCGAGCACGGCGGGCAGAATGATCTTGGTCACCACCCCGTCCGCGCCCTTCGCCCATATCACCCCGCCCCAGCCGAGCGCGGCGATGGTCGCGCCGATCAACCCGCCGAACAGCGCGTGCGACGAACTCGACGGCAGGCCGAACAGCCAGGTGAGCAGGTTCCAGAGAATGCCGCCGACCAGACCGGCGAACACGATGATCAACAGATCGTGTCCGTGGACCGCGTCCAGCCGGACGATGCCCTTGGCAACGGTCGCGGCGACCGCGACGGAGAGGAAGGCGCCCAACAGATTGAGCACCGCGGACAACGCGACGGCCACCTTGGGCGGCAGCGCACCGGTGGCGATGGAGGTCGCCATCGCATTGGCGGTGTCGTGAAAACCGTTGGTGAAATCGAATGCGAGTGCCGTGATGATGACGATCAATAGAACAAGTAGTTCACCGGTCACACCTACAGTGTGCGGTACCGCGTTCATTGATTGCCAAACGGTTGCCCAATGCCGGGCAGACATCGGCATGCTTTAGCATGAACGTCTTCTTACAACCCGAAGCTCGAACAGCCCGTCGGCGCGGGCTTTCCGGCGAAGCGATCCTCGATCCAGCCGGTGGCCCCGGGAATGCCGCTGAGGCCGACCACCGAGTGTTCGCCGAGGTAGACCTCCAAACGCACCTGGGCGCCCTGCCCGCACCAGTCGTGATAGAGGTTGGTCGCGCTGGCCAGCGGGATCCAGAATTCGTTCGCGCCGTGATACAGGAATACCGGCACCGTCGGCGCGCTCGCGCCCAACCGGTTCTCGGCCAGGATCCGCCGCACCATCGGCAGCTCGGTGGGCGCCTTCTGGTCGGTGAACGTCTGCACCGTCAGCGGCGCGACCGCGCCGAGCACGCCCTCCGCGTTGACACACATATCGCGTCCGAGCCGGGCCAGCCGCCAGCCGTTGTCGTTCATCAGCTCGAGCATCTCGGGATACTCTCTGGCCAGGCCGAGGGTCGCGGCCAGGAAGACACCCGATGCGGCGTTCTTGCCGTTCATCGTGGCGAGCAGCAGGCCGAAATCGGCGGGCACGCCGCCGAATGCCGCGCCGACCAGGTGCACGTCGGGCGCGTACTCGGGGGCGAGCTGGGCGGCCCAACCGCTTGCGATGGCGCCGCCCGAATATCCGGTGACCACGACGGGCGCGTCCGGACGCAATCCGAGTTCCGGTGTGCCGATCGCGGCGCGGATGGCGTCGAGCACCGCGTGCCCGGCCATCCGGCCCGCGGCGTACGCCTGCCGAGGACCCTCGTGATCCGGAATCACCACCGCGTATCCCTTGGCCAGGGAGATATTGGTCTCGAACATCTTGTCGGACGAACCCTGCCGCAGCTTGTAGGAGGGCGCGCATTTGTTGCCGAGCGAGTCGATCGCGGCGTTGTACGAAACCAGCGGGCGCGGACCGGATCCCGGCCACGGCGCGACCGGGACGAGCAATGTCGCGACCACCGGCACCGGATTGTCCTTGGCGTCGGTGGACCGCAGCAGCAGCTCGGTCGAGGTCACCGGGACCGTGCCGGATGGTGTTCCACCCGGACGGGATGCGAGAACCGTTCCGGGAGCGAGCTTTTCGAATCCCAGCGGAGGCGAGTAGAAGGGATCGTCCAGCGGCGTCGGCAGGATATCCGCGGGAATCCGTGCGGGATTGAGTAATTCACCGACCGGATCGGCATGTGCACCGGGTGCGAGCAGTGCGGCCGCGATGGCGAGGGCCGCCGTGAAACTCCCGAACATCCGCGCGCCGCGCAGACACCTCACACTCCGCACGCGCCGAAACCCTCCAGAACCGAACCAACCGCCATTGCAGTGTGATCGGAGCGCGGCGGAATATGGAGCCCATATTTACAGTGGCACAGCGGAATTCGCTCAACCAGCGCCCGGCAGCAGCGCACGCACCGCATCGATCGTGTCGACATCGGCCGGATCCTTGTCGGGGCGGTAGCGAACCACCCGGGCGAAGCGCAGCGCGACGCCGCCCGGATAGCGCGGGCTCACCTGCACGCCGTCCAAGGCGATCTCCACGACCAGTTCGGGGCGCAGGTAGACCGCGTATTCGTCACGCGCACGTTCGTGCAGCGGGAATTCCGCTGTCTGCCAACGCAATAGCTCATCGGTGAGGCCCTTGAAGGTTTTGCCGACCATCACCGGCTCACCGGTTTCCGGATCGCGTGCGCCGAGATGCAGATTGGACAGGAAACCGGTGCGGCGGCCGTAACCCCATTCGGCGCCGAGCACCAGCAGGTCGAGCGTATGCGTCGGTTTGATCTTCTGCCAGGAACGGCCGCGGCGGCCCGCCGCGTACGGCGCGGTGAGCGATTTGATCATCACACCCTCGTGTCCGGCGGCCAGCGCACCGTCGAAATATTCGGCGGCGGCCTCGCCATCGGGCCGGACCAGCGCGGGCATGCTGTGCGCGGCGGCGACCTTGGCCAGCGCGATACGGCGCTCGTGCAGTGGCGCGTCCAGCAGATCTTGCCCGTCGAGGTGCAGACAGTCGAAGAAATAGGGGTGCAGCAACAGATCTCGGGTAGTGCTTGCGCCCGGTGGGATGAGGGTCGGGTCCAGCACGGCGAACCGGCTCATCGTCTCCTGGAATGGGCGAGGGCGGCCGGAATCGTTGAGCGCCAACGTCTCTCCGTCCAACACCACGCTGGTGCAGTCCAGTTCCGCGACCAACCGCACCAGCTCCGGCACGCTCGCGGTGATATCGCGCAGCGTCCTGGTGAATACCCATACCTGAGAGTCGTTGCGGTGCACCTGTATTCGCGCGCCGTCCATTTTGAGCTCGACGATCACCTCGGCGAGCTCGGTCAGCGCCTCGTCCAATGATGCGCCGGGCGAGGCCAGCATCGGCTGGATCGGCCTGCCGACCGTCAGCCGGAATTCGGTGAGCGCCGCCGCGCCGCCGCTCATCGCGGCCACCGCGGTGACCGGCAGTTGACCAGAGAGCATGTAGGCCCGGCGCACCAGCTCCAGCGGAACGCCCGCGGCCTGGGCCACCGCCTCGGCCACGATCGCGGTGAGCGCGCCCTGTCGCAGCTCCCCGGTCAGCAGGCGGATGAAGAATCCCTGCTCGGCCTCGGTGGCCGCCCGCCACAATTCGGCGAGCAGCTCCCTGCGGCGGGCCGCCGAACCCGTGCCCGATACGGCGGCCAGCTCGGTGAGCGTCGTGTCGACCGCCGAAACCGTCAGCGTCGCAACGGCGGCCGGTTCCTGTGCCAATCCGGCCACGGTGCGCCAGCCCGTGCCGATCCGGCCCTGCAAGAGCTCGCCGGACACCCAGGCCACCACCGCGGCGAGTTCGCCGGGCGCGGCCGCGCTCAGCAACCCGGCCAGCGCGGCGATCTTCGCCTTGCGTGACCTGGTCGCGCGCACATTCTCCGAGGCTTGCACCACGTCAGCGAACAACACAGCCTCGACGGTAATCCGGCGGTGTGACACATTGCTCGCCTCGCGTGTTAATCGGCCATTGGCATGTATGCGAAGGTCTCCATAAACTGGTCGCATGGCCAAGACATATGTCGGGGCGCGGCTTCGGCAGCTGCGCACCGAACGCGGGCTGAGCCAGGTCTCGCTGGCACAGAAGCTGGAGATCTCGGCCAGTTACCTCAACCAGATCGAACACGATGTGCGCCCGCTCACCGTGCCGGTGCTGTTGCGCATCAGCGAGGTATTCGGCGTCGATGCGACCTTCTTCTCCTCCCAGGACGACACCCGGCTGATCGCCGAACTCCAGGAGGTCGTGATGGATCAGGAGCTCGCCATCGAGGCCGATACCCAGGAGATCGCGGATATGGTCTCGGCCCACCCCAGCCTGGCCCGCGCCATGGTCAATATGCATCGGCGCTACCGCAACACCTCCGCCCAGCTGGCCGCCGCCACCGAGGATCGTTTCGCCGACGGCTCGGGCAGCGCCGCGATCAGCAAACCGCACGAGGAGGTGCGCGACTACTTCTATCAGCGGCAGAACTACATTCACGAATTGGATACCGCCGCAGAGGAATTGACCGCGCGCATCCGTTTCCACGGCGGCGATGTGAGCAGTGAGGTCGCGCGCAGGCTGCGCGCGCACGAGGTGCGCATCGTCGAGCGCATCGATCTCGGCGAGGGCGTCCTGCACCGCTACGACCGGGACACCAGGCAGCTGGAGATCGCACCGCACCTGTCCGGCGGGCAGCGCACCTTCAAACTCGCCGCCGAACTCGCTTATTTCGAATGCGGCGATCTGCTCGAAAAGTTGGTCGAGGAGGGCAATTTCGTCTCCGAGGACACCCGCAAGCTGGCCATGCTCGGGCTCGCCAACTATTTCGCCGCGGCAACAGTGTTGCCCTACACGCATTTTCATGAGGTGGCCGAGGATTTCCGCTACGACATCGAGCGACTCTCGGCCTTCTTCACCCAGAGTTACGAGACCATCTGCCATCGGCTTTCGACACTGCAGCGGCCCAAGTTGCGCGGCGTCCCCTTTTCCTTCGTGCGGGTGGACCGGGCCGGAAATATGTCGAAACGCCAGTCCGCCACCGGATTCCACTTCTCCTCCAGCGGCGGCACCTGCCCGCTGTGGAATGTGTACGAGACCTTCGCCTACCCGGGCAAGATCATGACCCAGATCGCGCAGATGCCCGACGGGCGCAAATATCTGTGGGTCGCCCGCACCGTCGAGCGCCGGGCCATCCGCTACGGCCAGCCGAGCAAGATCTTCGCGATCGGGCTCGGCTGCGAGCTGCGCCACGCGGGTCGCGTCGTCTACGCGGACGGTTTCGACCTGGACGAGGTGCAGCCCACTCTCATCGGTGCGGGCTGCCGAGTCTGCGAACGGACCAATTGTCCACAGCGGGCATTCCCACCGCTGGGGAAAAAGCTGGATATCAGCGAGCACCGCAGTTCGGTCTCGCCGTACGTACTGAAGTGAACATCGACGTGACGGCCGAATTCGCTGTCGCCCATGTCTTCTCACCTATGTGACCGAAATCTCCATCGCGCCGGGCATTCTCGCCGACTGCCGGGTATCCGCGCGGGCAATCGGCTGCCATGACTTCTGGTGCCCACGAAATTGTGGTGCGCGGAGTATATTTCGCCGTGTCGATCCGCCAGCCTAGACTGTCCTGGCTTGCGCGGGACCGAAAACACTTCTGTCTCTTATAGATCCCACGCAGGCGATGATTCGGTCGAACCAGAGGATCACCATGAGAGTCAAGAAGATTGGCGCAGCGGCCATCTTCACCATCGCGGCCATGGGCATCGCGGGAGGCGTCGCGCATGCCGACCCGGCACCGGGCTCGACCGACGCGGTTCCGTATACGGTGCACGGCGCCGAGCACGGCGTCGCCTTCGAGATCTCGCGATCCGCCGACGGAAAGAGCCTGGCCGCCAACCTGTCCGGCGGCACGTTCACGGTGACCGAATCCGCGTTGAACATCACCGATCCGACGGGCGCGGTCGTCGCGAGCGTACCGCTGACCATCGAATTCGAGCAAGGCACCGTCGACCTGCGGCCACAGGTCGACGCGACCGGCACCCATCTCACCGCCGAACCGATCGGCACCTGGCACCAGAGCTCGCCCAAAGAGCGCAGCTCCTGGAGCGGGGCCGCCCTCGGCGGCTTCATCGGCGCCACCCTCGGCATGCTCGGCATCCTGGGTGGCCCGCTCGTCATCGTCACCTTCTTGGGCGGAGCCTTGATCGGCGGCCTCATCGGCTACGGAATCGGCGCGGCCATCCCCAATTCCGATATTCCGGACCGCTGGGACTACATCGAACCGCAGAGGTCCGATCCGCCGTCCATACCGGGCTGCTACCCGCGTAACGCCCTGTACCCCCACTGCTGATGAACGCCGTCATGTCTCCCGCAGCCCGAGCCTGCGATGCAGGCGACGCGGCGCTGCGGGAGCCCACCAGTTGGCGGTCCCGAGCAGCCGCATGACGGCGGACACGAGCAGTCCGCGGACCACGGTGGCATCGACGACGAAGGCCCGCACCGGAATTGTGTTCCGGTGCGGGCCTTCGTCATTCGTCGACCAAGCCGTATTCGGCCGGTGGCTCAGGCGGCCGGTGTCGCCCTCCGCTGCAGACGCATGCCGACCAGTGTCAGCGCGAAGGCCGCGACCAACAGCAGCGCCAGCGTCCAGGCCAGGATCGAAAAGCCGTGCGGGGCGGCGGCCGCCGCGACGATCGGGCCGGCGGTGGCGCCGACGTAGAAGCTGAACATGGCGACCGAGGTTGCGGCGGCGCGGGATTCGCCACCGAGCTCGCCCGCGCTCTGCAACACCGCGGGCCCGATGGTGCCGAGCCCGCCGACCATGACGGCCAGCAGCACGGTCAGCACTCCGAGGTGCGTGCCCTCGAAGGTGGCGACGACCATCGCGGCGGCGGCCACCAGCACGCCGAGCACGATCTGCGCCGGCTTCGTCAGCCGGGACAGCGGCACGGCGAGCAGCGGTAGCGCCACCATGACGGGCAGTGCACCCGCCCGCAGGGTGAGCAGTTCACCGGAGCCCTTGACCAGGCCGGTGAGCTCGATGCCGGTGTAGACGCCGACCATTACCGACATGCTGAGCGCGCCCGCCGCCAGCATCGGCAGCAGCGCCCTGATCCGCAGCACCGCCGGGATGGCGGCATAGCTGTGCAGCAGCGGTTTGTCCGTGCCGGTCGGCACGTCGTCCAGCATGACCGCGCGCTGGGCGAGGGCAAGTGCCGCGAAAACGATTGCGGAGCCGATGAATACGACGCGCCAGGGGAAGGCGGCGACCACCGTCTGCGAGACGATCTGCGCGATCACCGTCGCGGCGAGGAACGAGGTGGCCACCGACATGGTCACCACGGCGCGATGCGCCGGGGCGATCCGGGTGGCGACATAGGCCATGATCGCGGGCGGAATCGACCCGACGACCAGCCCCTGCACCACTCGCAGCGCGACCGCGAGCGGCGCGCTGAACGCCAGACCGGTCAACAGGGTGACCACCGAGGCGACCAGCATTCCGGTCATCAGCACCCGGCGGTGTCCATAGCGATCGGAGAGCGGGCCGAACAGGACGAACCCGCCGGCGTAGCCGAAGGCGAAGGCGCTGATGATCCAGGTCATCACGCCGGAGCCGACATTCCAGTCGGCCTTCATGGCGCTGAAAAGCGGTATCGGGACATACATCTGACCGGTTGCCAGCAGTGCGGACAGTACGAGGACGGGTAGCGTGCGGCCGGTGTGCGCGCGGTGTGCCGCGCTCGTGCCGGGAACTCCGGCCGGTGCGGCCGGGAGTCGGATTGCCTGCGTTGCCATGCGGAGAACATTAGGGTTCCAACCGTTCGGTTGTCAACCAAATAGTTGGTTTAGGCGATGGTAATGTCGATGCCATGACCACCGAGGCCGCGCCGAGCACACGGCGCAGTGATGCGACGCGGCAGGCGCTGCTGCGCGCCGCACGCGACGAATTCGCCCAATACGGCCTGGCCGGTGCGCGAGTCGATCGGATAGCCGAGGCGGCAGGGGTGAACAAGGAGCGCATCTACGGCCTGTTCGGCAGCAAGGACAAGCTGTTCGACGTGATCCTGATCGAGACCATCGATGAGTTCATGGAGATGGTCAACCCGTTGGCCGAGACCGATCCCGGTGAGTACGTCGCCAAACATTTCGACTACCACAGCAAGCATCCACAGCTGATGCGCCTGATGCTGTGGGAGGCGCTGCACCGCGGCGACGACGAAGCGCACGATATCGATGGCAAGCGCGCCCGGCACTACCAGCAGAAGTTCGCAAGCGCCAGCAAGCAATTCGGCGTCGACCCGGGTAACGGCGGACTGCTGCTGCTCGCGCTGTGCGGACTGTCCAACTGGAATCTCGCGATACCGCAGGTGGTCCGGCTACTGCTCGGCCCCGGCGCCGACGACAAGGCGGCCACCAGGGAATTCATGAAGGAATTCGCCAGGGCCGCCATGCGCGATCCGGAGCTGTTCACACCCGTGAAGGGTGGGGACAGCCCGAATTCACCCGAACCCGAACCCGAGCCGGATTCGGAAGCCGACAGCGCACCGGTCAACGATATGACCAGCGCGGTCGACAGCGCCGCGGAGCGACTCCGCCTCGCCCAGGCCGCCGCCGACGCGGCCCGCGACGAGCTCGCCGCCGCACTGCGCGCCGCCAATGCGGCGGGTGCGAGCGCGAATCAGTTGGCGCGCCGGGTGTCCGGCACGCTTTCCCGTCCGGTCGTGCTCAAACTGCTTGCGGAATAACGCTATTCGCGCGATTAGAACGCCGCCTCGTCCAGGTTCATGATGTCGTTGTCGATGGCCGCGAGAATGCCCTTGACCGCGGCCAGCTCCGGCAGCACGTTCTTGGCGAAGAAGCTTGCGGCGGCGATCTTTCCGCTGTAGAAGGCGCGGTCCTTCGCCTCCGGCTCGGCCGCGAGCGCCGTCGCGGCCACCTCGGCCTGCACCAGCAGCCGCCACCCGATGAGCAGATCGCCGACGGCGAGCAGGAATCGCACCGAACCGAGCCCGACCTTGTACAGCTCCTTCGGATCCTGCTGGCCCGCCATCAGATAACCGGTCAACGTCGCCGCCATCGCCTGCACGTCGGCGAGGGCGGTGCGCAGCAGCTCCCGCTCGGCCTCGAAGCGACCGGTCTTGGTCTCCAGGAAGGCGCCGATCTGTCCGGTGACGTGCCCGATGGCGACGCCCTTGTCCCGAATGATCTTGCGGAAGAAGAAATCCTGCGCCTGGATGGCGGTGGTGCCCTCGTACAGCGAGTCGATCTTCGCATCGCGGATGTACTGCTCGATCGGGTAGTCCTGCAGATAACCCGAACCGCCGAGCGTCTGCAGCGATTCCGTGAGCAGCTGATAGGCCCGCTCGGAGCCGACGCCCTTCACGATCGGCAGCAGCAGATCGTCCACCCGATGCGCCAATTCCGCATCCGCGCCCGAAACCAGCTGTGCCACATCGGCGTTCTGGTGCGCGGCGGTGTAGAGGTACACCGCGCGCAGGCCCTCGGCGTAGGCCTTCTGCGTGATCAGCGAGCGGCGCACATCCGGGTGGCGGGTGATGGGGACGCGCGGGGCGGCCTTATCGGCCATCTGGGTCAGGTCCGCGCCCTGCACCCGCTGCTTGGCGTAGTCGAGCGCGTTGAGGTAACCGGTGGATAGCGTGCCGGAAGACTTGACGCCGACCATCATTCGGGCGTTCTCGATCACCTTGAACATCTGCGCGATGCCGTTGTGTACATCGCCGACCAGCCAGCCCTTGGCGGGCACCGGGCCGCCGCCGAAGGTGAGTTCGCAGGTGGGCGAGGACTTCAGGCCCATCTTGTGCTCGACATTGGTGACGTAAACGCCGTTGCGGTCGCCCAATTCGAGCGTTTCGTGGTCGAAGAGGAATTTCGGCACATAGAACAGCGATAGGCCCTTGGTGCCCGGCCCGGCGCCCTCGGGGCGGGCCAGCACCAGGTGGAAGACGTTCTCGGCGGTATCGCCGACATCGGCGCCGGAGATGAACCGCTTGACGCCCTCGATATGCCAGGAGCCGTCCTCCTGCTGAATCGCCTTGGTGCGGCCCGCACCGACATCGGATCCGGCGTCCGGCTCGGTGAGCACCATGGTGCCCTGCCAGCCGCGCTCCAAACCCGCTGTGGCCCAATGCTTCTGCTGCTCGTTGCCGACCTCGAAGAGCACCGCGGACATCACGGCGCCCATATTGAAGAAGCTGGCCGACGGATTCGCGCAGGTGATCAACTCGTTGACCGCCCAGACGACGGCGTTGGGCGCGGGCGTGCCGCCCATTTCCTCGGGCAGGCCGAGCCGGACCCAGCCCGCCTCCTGCACCGCCTCGACCGTTTTGCGCAGCGGTTCCGGCACCGAGATGGAGTGGGTCTCCGGATGGAAGACCACCGGCTCGCGATCGGCCGCCGCGAACGAGTCGGCCACCGGGCCCTCGGCCAGCCGCTTCACCTCGGCCAGAATCTCCCGCACGGTGTCGGAGTCGAGATCACCGTAGGCACCCGCATCGAGGAGCTTGTCCAGCCCGAACACCTCGAACAGGTTGAACTCGATATCCCGGACGTTCGCCTTGTAGTGACCCACGGGTCCTCCTCGGTGTTTTTGACGTCGTACAAACGAAGACTGCCGCACCGTCATCCCGCTACGCAACCGTAGGCCGCCGCGCGTTTGCGGAATTCAGCAACCGGGTTGGAACGGCCAGCACTGGACCGGCCGGTAGGGCGCCGGTGACGGGGTCGGGCTCGGCACGACGCTGGTCCGCTCCGGCGCGGGATGGGCGGTATCGGTGGCCAGCGCCACCGCGACGACGCCCACCAGGATCAGAATTCCGACCACGGCGACGGCGGTGATCAGCCAGGACAGTATGCGCTGCGCATCGGACGGCGGTCGCGGTGTCGAAGGTTCGCGCGGTTTCACCTCACGCGCAATGGAAGTCGGCGATTCGGGGGCGACGGTCTCGAATCCGTCCGCGAGCAGTTCATCGCGAGAAGGCGCATCGCTACTGAGCCCCAACGCTTTACACGCCGAGACGACGCGATCGGCGGTCCAGTTGCGCGGTCCGGCGGAGAAACCCTCGAGATAGATGCGCAGATCGGTGGCGTCGGAGACATTGCCGACCACCACATCCAGACCCGGCCGCAGGTTGGTGCGGGCCGGCCGCACCACGACACCGCGGAACGGCACCAGCACCACCGCACCGCATACATGTCCCGGATCGAGCAGCGCCCGTTCGAGCGCGCTGCGCACCTCGAAGACGGACTGCTCCAGTTCGTCGGTGGGGCTGCCGGTGCGGGTGTCGTCCAGATCGGCCGGGGTGTCGCTGATCGTCCACGCGCCGTCGGCGGCGATATTGAGAATGCCGCTCTGCCTGCGCCGGAAGCCGAGCACATGCAATACGGTGAGCCCGCGGGGGGTGAACACCACCGCGTCCACCCGCCGTGTTCCTCGGTTGTCGCCGACCCGCAGATCGGTGAGCGCCAAGGCCGGAGTGGGATATTTCCGCAGGCAGTCGACGAATTCCTGCTCCGCGCCGGAGATATCGGCTCCGGGCTTCACCCGCACGAGCATGTTTGCCCGCCTCCCTGCGTATTCCGGCCAGACTTGTAGGCAGCGAGAAACGCCTCGGCTGTCGGCGGTTTGGCTGCTGCGGAGTCGGCCCGTCCCCGGTGAGTGACCCGTGTACTCACGAAATTGATCCTAACGATGGAAATTCCGGTGTGCGCGGGTAATTCGGAGCGGAGCCGCCGGACAGACCGCCGCGAACCTCGGCGGCTCGTAATTCACCGGCTACCGGGTAGGCTCCGGTTCTGCGGCGGGCGCTCCGCCGCTCGACGTGATTTCGTCCGGCGCGCAGGCGCGGTGAACGCGAAAGAGGCGTACTGACATGGTTTCGACGCGGCAACCAAGAATCGCTCCAGGCCGGCTCCGTGAGCTCGGGCCGATCAATTGGGCTGTGTGGCAAGTACTTTCGCGCGCGATAGGCACCGACGACGCGCACCTGTTCAGCACGCTCGGCCGCACCGGCGGCCTGTTCCGCGGCTGGTTGCATTTCTCCGGCAGGCTGATGCCGGGCGGCAGATTACCGAGGCACGAATCCGAACTGGTCATCATTCGCGTCGCGCATCTGCGCGAATGCGCGTACGAGATGGACCATCACATCCGGCTCGGCAAGCGCGCCGGGGTCACCGAGGAGATACTGGAGCGGTTGCGCACCGGCCCGTCCGCCCCGGAATGGTCGGCCAAACACCGCGCCCTGCTCACCGCCGTCGATCAACTGGTCGGCACCCGGGATATCGACGATGCCACCTGGGCCGAGCTGGCCGCACACTACGACGAGCGCATGCTCATCGAAATCGTGCTGCTGATCAATCAATACGAGGGCTTGGCGTCCACCATCACCGCGCTGCGCATCGAACGCGACGGAATCTGATCGCACACCACTATTTTCCGCCCGGACGAGAACCGATTACGTTCCGGGGGAATGCTTTTCGATCAGCCTTTCGAGGCCGTCCAGCACCAACCCCAATCCGAACTCGTATGCGTGGTCGGCGCTGTACGCGCCGCCGTACGCCTTTCCGGCCGCGGCGCCGACCCGCGCGCCCAACGGATACGCCGCGGGATCCACGACCTCCGCGAGCAGTGGCGCGGCCCGCTCCCACCACTGGTGATCCGATATGGCGCTGTCGGCGACGGCGGCGGCGGAATCGATGGCGATGCGCGCGACGGAATTCACGAAGCCGAGCACATGGGTGAGCGCGGCGTCCATGGTGACATCGTCGAGGCCGAGGCCGTCGAAGGCATGCAGCTCGTATTCGTATTTCGCGGCGAGACCGGGTCCGAGCGGCGGACGGGTGGTCGGCAGGTAGGCCACCCAGGGATGCCGGGTCAGCAGCGCGCGATTCGCCGCTGCGATCAGCGCGACCCGCTCCCGCCACGGCATTCCGTCCATGCTCGCGCGCGGCATATCCCCGTAGACGGCGTCCAGCATCAGATCCACCAGCTCGGCCTTGCCCGGCACATAGGTGTAGGTGGACATCGGTGTGAGCCCGAGTTTCGCGGCCACCGCCCGAATGGTCAGCGCGCCGATGCCGTCGGCGTCGGCGATCCCGATGGCGGCGGCGATCACCGCGTCGACGCTGCTGCGCTGTTTGGGGCCGCGACCGGATTTCGGATTCCGCTCGACCCGCCACAGCAATTCCAGCGTGCGCACCGGATCGCCGGAGCCGCTGCGTTCCTTGGGCTCGCCCGCCACCGCATCCTCCTCACCTCGGCCCGGGAATCCGCGCTACCGCGGCGCGGGTTCGGTCCATTCGAGTACTTCGACCACGATGCCGTTGGGATCGGTGGCCTGGAACAGCTTTTCACCCCATGGCTGCTCCATCAGCGGCAGTGTGATGTTCGCGCCCGCCGCGCGCAGCCGAGCCTCCTCGGCGGCGACATCGGCGACGGTGAAGGCAAGGGCCATACCGCGGGTCGCGACGTCGCGCTGCTCCTCGGGCAAGACCTCCAGACCGCGGCGGTGGATGGCGATGCCGACGGCTCGATCGGCGTGGGTCAACGATACGAAACCGTCTGCCGCGATGGCCTCTTCGTAGCCGAAGAGGTCGACGAGGAACTTTTTGGTCGCGGCCACGTCGTCCACGGTCAACGACACGGTGCTGTCAACAATGCGCATTCGATGCCTCACCCTCCCCGGCAAGCCGGGTCGACTCGGAAATTCTCCGTACAATGTACACCATACATAGTACAGGGTTTTGATCAATGCGCACGAACGACGGCAGCGAGGCCCCCGCCATGCGGGAACCTCGCTGCCGTGTAACGGTTTTCGTCGATCGAAATCAGCCGAGCGCGGCGCGGAACACCTCGACCGCCGGGGTCGACGGACGGCCGAGCAGCTTCTGCAGATCACCGGAGTCCACATCGAGGATTCCGGAGTCGATGCCCGCGTCGGCGTCGGCGAGCGCCTCGGCGTACATATCCGGCAGCCCCGCACCCTTCAGGGCGGCGGCATAATCGGCCTGGGACAGGTTCTCGTACCGCACCTGCTTGCCCGCGGCCTGCGAAATCTCCTGCGCCAGTTCGGCATAGGTGAGTCGCTGGTCGCCGCCGAGTTCGTAGATCCGGCCCGCGTGGCCGTCGGTGGTGAGCACCTTGGCCGCCGCGTCGGCGAAGTCGGCGCGCGCCGCGCCGGCCACCCGGCCCGTTCCGGCCGCACCGTGCAGCACGCCGGTCTGCACGGCGTGCGCGAGCCCGCCCAGGTAGTTCTCCCAGTACCAGCCGTTACGCAGAATCGTGTGCGGCACAGTGGTTTTCGCGAGCTCGGCCTCGGTGGCGATATGTTCCTGCGCCAGGATCAGCGGGTTCTCGGTCGCCTTCGGAATACTGGTGTAGACCAGCAGCTCCAGTCCGGCGCGCTCGGCGGCGCGAATCACATTGGCGTGCTGGGCCACTCGGGCGCCGAATTCATTGCCCGAGACGAGCAGCAGCCGATCGACACCGGCCAGCGCCCGATCCAGCGCGGCCGCGTCGTCGTAGCTCGCCTGGCGGACATCGACGCCGCGCTCGGCCAGATCGGCCACCTTCGCCGGATCGCGCACGATCGCGACCGGCTGTACTCCCTCGCGCAACAGCGCCTCGACGACCAGGCGACCCAGCTGCCCGCTGGCTCCGGTGACTGCGACGGTCATGACATCCTCCAGATTTGTGACGGTTCGACTAGTACTAACTATTCGTAAGCACTATGCATTCCGGAACCACTTTGGTCAAGTTGGGTACTATCGATGTCATGAGCACACAGCGCACCCTGCCGATCGAGGCCGAAGACCCCGCGCTGGAAGCCGACGTTTTCGCAAAGAACTGCACGTCACGGCCGGTATTGCAGAATGTGGCCAGCCGCTGGGGCATCCTCGCCCTCGTCGCGCTGCGCGAGGGCCCCTACCGATTCAGCGCGCTGCGCCGCCGGGTCGACGGTGTGAGCGAACGCATGCTCTCGCAGACCTTGCAGGCCCTGGAACGCGACGGCATGGTGCACCGCGAGGTGCACGAGACGATTCCGCCGCGCGTCGAATACACCCTCACCGATCTCGGCGCCCAGGTGGCCGAACGACTGGAGGCGCTCATCGTGGTCGTCGAACAGAATATGGACCAGGTGCACGCGGCCCAGGCTGCCTACCACCGGCAGTGACGCTCACGATTCCTTAATCCCGGCTCGGGCACAGTGCTCGGCATGGCTGTCGAAACTCGTCTACCGACGTCGCGGCCCGCGGCCGACCGCACCCGGATCTCCGCCGTCGACACCGCCCGCGGACTCGCCGTCATCGGGATGATCGCGGCGCATACGCTCGACCTCACCGACCTCACCTGGACCGATCCCGGCCACTGGTACGCGGTCGTTTCGGGACGGTCGTCGATCCTGTTCGCGGTGCTCGGCGGGGTTTCGCTGGCGCTGCTGACCGGGCGGACCCGGCCGCCGAGCGGACCGGATCTGATCGCGGCGCGGCTGCGCGTCATCGTGCGGGCCTGCCTGCTGTTCCTGCTCGGCGGAATCCTCACCGCCACCGCGCCGAGCGCCGCGGTGATCCTCGAGTATTACGCGGTGATGTTCGTGCTCGCGGTGCCGTTGCTGACCTGGCGGCCGCGCAGGCTGCTGCTCGCCGCGGCCGTCTGGGCGTCGGTCACACCGGTGCTGATGTGGTGGCTGCTCGGCGTGCTGCCCGAAAGCGCAAGTGCCACAGGCGGAATCGTCAACCTTGGGATCACCGGAGTTTATCCCGCCGCTATCTGGGTCGCGTTCGTCCTGGTCGGCCTGGCTATCGGGCGCAGCGATCTGGGCGCGGAATCGACCCGAAAACTGTTGCTGTTGGGCGGATCAGCCGCCGCACTCCTCGGCTACGGGTGTGCATGGCTGGCCACCTGGCTGTGGAACCCCGACAACGCGAGTTACCTCGCCGGAGACGAATCATCGCTCTCCAGCACTTCGCGGCCACCGAATCCCGGTTTCACTACTCTGCTGAACGCCGAGCCGCATTCCGGAACCACCTTCGAGATCGTCGGCTCGGTCGGTGTCGCCGCGGCGATACTCGGCGCGCTGCTCTACCTTCCACCGGCGCGGCATCGAATTCTGTTGCCGCTCAATGCGATCGGATCGATGCCGCTCACCGTCTATGCCGCGCACATCATTTCGCTCGCGCTCTGGGAGCCGGAGGACGATCCGCGCTTCCTGCTGATCTCGATCGTCATCGCCGCGCTGTTCGCACTGCTGTGGCGCCGATTCGTCGGCCGCGGCCCGCTCGAATGGGTGATGTACCGGGTGAGCGCCGCGGCCCTCCGCCATACCCGGGACACGCCAACGGCGAACGGGGAAGGCCGGGCCGCCACTGCCGGTTGAATACGGCCATGGACATTACGACCGCACTCGATTTCGCGCGCGAACAGCGCCGTTCGGTGCTCACCACCATCCGCCGCAACGGCCGCCCGCAGCTGTCCAATGTGCTGCACGTGGTCGGCGACGACGGCATCATCCGCATCTCCATCACCGCCGACCGGGCCAAGTACCACAACCTGGTGCGCGACCCGTGGGCCGCGCTGCACGTCACCCGCGCGGACTTCTACGCGTACGCGGTGCTGGAGGGCGCCGTCGAGCTGACGCCGGTCGCCGCCGCCCCCGATGACGCGACGGTCGAGGAATTGATCGCCTACTACCGCGCGGGTTCCGGTGAGCATCCGGACTGGGACGAATACCGCAACGCGATGGTCCGAGACCGCAGGGCGCTGGTGAAGTTCACCCCGACGCACGCGTACGGAATGCTGCCGTAAACGAAAAGGGCGGCGGCCCAACCTTTTCGGTTGAGCCACCGCCCCGATCGAGCCGTGCTCAGAAGTTGATCATATGCCCGGCGAGGCCGTGGAAGGCCTCCTGCAGCGCCTCGCTGAGGGTCGGGTGAGTGTGCACATTGCGGGTGAGCTCGTTCACCGTCAGGTCCCACTTCTGGGCCAGGGTCAGCTCGGGCAGCAGCTCCGAGACGTCCGGACCGATGAGGTGGCCGCCGAGCAGTTCACCGTACTTGCCGTCGGAGATCAGCTTGACGAAACCGGTCGGGTCGCCGAGGCCGTGCGCCTTGCCGTTCGCGGTGAACGGGAAGGTGGCCACCTTGACGTCGTAGCCCTCGTCGCGCGCCTGCTGCTCGGTCAGGCCGAAGCTGGCGACCTGCGGCTGGCAGAAGGTGGCGCGCGGCATCATCCGGTAGTCGCCCAGCGTCACCGTCGGCGCGCCCGCGATGGTTTCGGCGGCGACAACGCCCTGCGCCTCGGCGACGTGCGCGAGCTGCAGCTTGCCGGTGACATCGCCGATCGCGTAGATGTTCGGCACGTTGGTGCGCATATTGTCGTCGATCGCGATCGCGCCGCGCTCGGTGGCGACGCCGGTGTTCTCCAGGCCGTAGCCGTCGATGCGCGGGGCGAAGCCGACCGCCTGCAGCACCTTGTCGACCGTCACCGTCTCCAGTGCGCCGGTCTTGTTGTCCTTGATGGACACGGTCACCTTGGCGCCGTCGTCCTCGATGGACTGCACGGCCGCACCGGTGGTGATGGTGATGCCCAGCTTCTTGTACGCCTTGGTGATCTCCTTGGAGACGTCGGCGTCCTCGTTCGGCAGCGCACGATCCAGGAATTCGACGATGCGCACGTCGACGCCGTAGTTCTTCAGCACGTAGGCGAATTCCATGCCGATCGCGCCCGCGCCGACGATGAGGATCGAACCCGGCAGATCCCGGGTCAGGATCTGCTCCTCATAGGTCACCACGTTGGCGCTGAGCGAGGTGCCGGGCAGCAGCTTGGTGACGGTGCCCGCGGCGATGATCACATTGTCGAACGTGATGGTCTCGGTGCCGCCGCTGTTCAGCGCGACCGAGATGGTGTTCGCGTCGACGAAGGTGCCCTTGCCGTCGAACTCGTCGATCTTGTTCTTCTTCATCAGGAAGTGGACGCCCTTGACCCGGCCGTCCGCGACCTTGCGGCTGCGGTCGAACGCCGCGCCGAAGTCGAAGTTGACGTCACCGGAGATGCCGAACGTCTTGGCTTCCTTGGTGAAGATATGTGCGAGCTCAGCGTTGCGCAGCAGGGCCTTGGAAGGGATGCAGCCCACGTTGAGGCACACACCGCCCCAGTACTTCTGCTCGACGATCGCGGTACGGAGGCCGAGTTGTGCCGCGCGGATGGCGGCGACGTAACCGCCAGGACCGGCACCGAGAACGACTACGTCGTAATGGGAAGTCACATGTCCGAGCCTAACTCCGTCGGCTATCTTCCACCCACCGGTCCCCCGACCACCTGTGGATCGGGCCACACCGATCCCGTCAGCGCGGCACCCGGACCGGACGGCGCATGGGGACGAGGGTCAGCCAGGTCGCGCACCGCCACAGCCACTCGCACGGACCGTACCGGAACCGGCGCAGCCACCACGCGCAGAAAACCGCCTGCGCGACGACGAAGGCCTCGGTGCATCCGAAGGTCACAGCGGAATAGTTCCAGCCCGCGACATCGAAGGCGGCGGCGAATGCCACCGCCGCGGCGGCCTGCACGAGGAAGTTCGTCAATGCCATTCGTCCGAGCGGCGCCAGCGCCGCGACCAGCGCACGCCGCGCTCGCGTGCGCAACAGCAGCAGCAACCCGGTCACGTACGCCACCGAGGTGGCCAGCATCGCGACCTCGCCGACCGCGGAACCGGATACCGTCACGGTGTCCGAATGCAGCACGTTCGCGACGATCGCCAGCGCCGCCGCGATCAAGAATACGGTCCGGATCGCCGCGGTGTGCCGGGGCAGCTCGTCCTGGATCCGGTAGTTCACCACCGTCGCGCCGAGCAGCAACAGCCCGCTCGTGATGGCCAGGATTTTCACCGCCTCGCCGACGCCACTGTCGGCGAACGGAACAGATACGAACAGCAATCCGGTCGCCAGCGCGAGCACTACCCGGCGCGGCAGGTACGAGGCCGGTAGCAGCAACACCAGGCCCAGCGTCGCGTACACCACCAGCTGCAGATTCCCGTCGAGCAGGAACAGCTGAAATATGCCGAATGCCAACAGCATTGCCAATCGGCGCGCGAGCACCAGACGCGGCCGCGGCGCTCGCTCGGCCGCGGCGCGCAGGACCAGCGCGAAGCTCAACCCGAACAGGAAGCAGAAGATCGTCACGAAGCGGTGCAGAAACAGATCGTGGTAGATCACCGAGGAGATCGGGCCCGGCACCGGATAATGCGACTTCCCAACGGTCAGCCCGAGATTGATCACCGGAAGTCCGGTGATCGCGAAACCACGCACCACATCGATGTCCGGAATGCGTTCGGCCATACGCGCCAGCACAACACGGCGCGATCGCACCGCACATCACCCCGCAGCGCTGAATCCGGCTCCCACCACGGTCCTACTTGCTGATACGAATGTGGCTCAGCGCCAAACCTGTTGGGCCACCCTGGCGAAGTTGCCGCCGAAGACCGCCGCGCGGTCGCCCGCGCTGAAGCCGCGGGCGGCCAACGCCTCGTCGAGGCCGGGAAAACCGCCGCGGCCGAGCAGGTCTTCCGGGGGAACCCATTGCAGTGGGCCCCATTTGGTGATCGCCTCGGAGTACGCCTGTGGATTGTTCCGCAGTTCGTCGTTGAAATCGTCGGCGTCGAAGGAGAAGTCGGAGCCGATGCCGATGTGATCGATGCCGACCAACTCGACGCCGTATTGGATGTGCGCCGCCATGGCCGCCACCCGCTCGGCACGTTCCTCAGGGGCGTTGTGGCCCAGGAAGATTCCGACGCCGTTGATGCCGATCACACCGCCGGTGTCGGCGCAGGCGCGGGCCTGCTCATCGGTGATATTGCGCGGATGGTCCCACAGCGCGGCGAAATTCGAGTGGCTGTAGATCATCGGCAGCACGCTGCGCTCGCACATCTCCAGACCGCTGCGGCGCGAACAGTGTGAGCCGTCGACGAATACGCCGATCTCGTTCAGCGTCGCCACCAGGTCTCGGCCGTACGCGGTGAGTCCGGTGTCCTCGGTGTCGAGGCAGCCGCCGCCCGCCGCGTTGGCGTAGTTGTAGGTGGGCAGCAGCGAGCGCAGGCCCAGTCCGTGGAACATCTCCACGTTGTCGAGCTTGCCCTCCAGCGGCCCGCAATCCTCCAGGTCGAAGGCGAGGGCGATCTTGCCCGGCGGCAGATCGCTTGGCCCGCCGACCATTTGGAATCTTCCGTCGGCCACCGCGTCCTGCCGGAACCGCCGCGCGAGCGCCACCGAATCCGCCGTGGACTGCGGCGAATACCCGATGTTCACCGATACATACGACCCGAGCGGATAGCGGGCCAGTTCCGCGATCCGCGCCGATGGCTGTAGCGGCAGGCAGCAGTGCTGCTCCCAGAGAAACGGCGGCAAAGTGGAACCTCCTGCTCGGAACGCCCCGATCTTACCGAGCGCCGCCGCGCGCGAAAGGGTTCGCGAAACCGCCGTCGATCGCCCACTTCGCACTCGGCGAACATGACCGATATCACAGCAACTCCCCGTTTTCGGCGTTTCGAGATGTGGCCCGGCAACAATGTGCAGATGACCCACGTTGACGAGAGTGTGACCGACCCTTACCTCTGGCTCGAGGAAGTGACCGACGAGCGGTGCCTGGATTGGGCCCGCGCGCACAACGACGTGGTAATCGAGCGGTTCGCGTCGGCGGACCGGTTCACCGAGCTCGAGCGCCGAATCCTGGCGATGCTCGATACCGACACCAAAATCGCCTACCCGGGCCGCCGCGGGCGCTGGTTGTACAACTTCTGGCGCGATGCCGAACATCCGCGTGGCCTGTGGCGGCGCACCACCTTCGAGGAGTACGCGAAGGAAGCCCCGGAGTGGGACGTGCTGATCGATCTGGACAGCGTGGCCGCCGCCGAGGAGGAGAACTGGGTGTGGGGCGGGGCGAGCGTGCTGCGGCCCGAACAGAGCCGGGCGCTCATCAGCCTCTCGCGCGGCGGCGCGGACGCCAAGGTGATTCGTGAATTCGATATGGAGACAAGGGAATTCATCGAGCCGGCGGACGGTGGATTCTACCTGCCCGAGGCGAAATCGCAGCTGAGCTGGATCGATATCGACAATGTCTATGTCGGAACCGATTTCGAGCCCGGCTCGCTCACCGATTCCGGCTATCCGCGCATCGTCAAACGCTGGCGGCGCGGTACGCCGCTCGCCGAGGCGGTCACCGTATTCGAGGGCGAGACAACCGATGTCGCCGTCTCGGCCGGCTACGACCGGACCCCGGGCTATGAGCGGCACTATGTCGGCCGGGCCACCGACTTCTTCAACGAGGAGGCGTATCTCGTCGAATCCGACGGCACGCTGATCCACATCGACGCGCCCAGCGATGCCAGTAAGTCCTGGTACAAGGACTGGCTCACCATCCGGCTCAAGACCGACTGGGAGGTCGGCGGCGTCACCTACCCGGCGGGCGCGCTGCTGGTCAGCGATTTCAACAAATTCCTTTCCGGCGCACGGGAATTCGAGGTGCTGTTCACGCCGGACGCGCATACCGCGCTGCACGGCTACGGCTGGACCGAGAACTATCTGCTGCTGATCACCCTGGAGGATGTGCAGACCAAGCTGTACGTCCTCACCCCCGGAACGTGGACCATCGAGCCACTCGCCGATACCCCGCCGATGGCCACCACCAGCGTGCTGAATCTGGATCCGCTCGAGGGTGGCGACGAATTCATGCTCACCACAAGCGGTTTCACCACCCCCGGCACCCTGCTGGCCACCTCGGTCGGCGGCAGCACCGCCAAGCTGAAGCAGGAGCCCGGCTTCTTCGACCCCGACGGCATCGAGACCGAACAGTTCTTCGCCCGCTCCGACGACGGAACCATGGTGCCGTACTTCGTGATTCGGCATCGCGACCACCGCGACAGCCCGCGTCCGACGGTGATGTCGGGCTACGGCGGCTTCGAGGTCTCGCGCACCCCCGCCTACAGCGGTGCGTCCGGCATCGGCTGGCTGGAGAACGGCGGCACCTGGGTGATGACGAATATCCGCGGCGGCGGCGAATACGGCCCGCTGTGGCACACCTCGGTGCAGAAGGAGAACCGGCACAAGGTGTACGAGGATTTCTCCTCGATCGCCAAAGACCTTGTCGCACGCGGCATCACCACACCCGACCGGCTCGGCGCGGTGGGCGGCAGCAACGGCGGCCTGCTGATGGGCGTGATGCTCACCCGCTACCCGGAACTGTTCGGCGCCATCGTCTGCCAGGTGCCGCTGCTCGATATGAAGCGCTACCACCTGCTGCTGGCGGGCGCGTCCTGGGTGGCCGAATACGGCGACCCGGACAAGCCGGAGGAATGGGCATACATCTCGAAATACTCGCCGTACCAGAAAGCAATGGAGGCCGATGCTCCCGCCTACCCGCCCATCCTGCTCACCACCTCGACCCGCGACGATCGCGTACATCCCGGGCACGCCAGGAAGATGGCCGCGCTGCTGGAGGCGCAGGGGCATCCGGTCTGGTATCACGAGAATATCGAGGGCGGCCACGGCGGCGCGGCCGACAACAAGCAGTCCGCGTTCCAGGCCGCACTGATCTACGAATTCTTCACCCAGATGCTGCTGGAGAAGTAGCCCGTCGGCCGCCGCGGCGGCAATAACGGATTTATCCATCCATTATCCGTTCATTGCCGCCGTGGGCCGTCGACCGGCATTGCCCGCCAACGATGGAATTCGAATGATATTTCGGTGATGAGTTGATTTCCCGGACACCCGTTGCGGTGTGCTGTACTCGGCTCATGGTTTCACCGAACAATCAACAGCCACAAGTTTCGCGAACTCACTTGGGCTACTTCATATTTCTGAGTCGCTGGCTCCAGCTACCGCTGTACGTCGGATTGATCGTCGCGCAGGCGGCCTACGTATGGCAGTTTCTCCGCGACCTCTGGCAACTGGTCGCCGGGCTGTTCGAACACGGCGGTGAGGCCGAAACCAACATCATGCTGGCGGTGCTCGGCCTGATCGATGTGGTGATGATTTCGAACCTGCTGATCATGGTGATCGTCGGCGGATACGAAACATTCGTCTCCCGGCTGCGGATCGACGACCACCCGGACCAGCCGGAGTGGTTGGCGCAGGTGAACGCGAATGTGTTGAAGGTGAAGCTGGCCATGTCGATCGTCGGCATCTCGTCGATTCACCTGTTGAAGACGTTCATCGGTCTCACTCAGGATCCGAATCCGGGCGGGCATATGGCGAGCTACCTGTGGCCGACCGTCATTCACTTCACCTTCGTGATTTCGGCGCTGCTGTTGTCGAGCATCGATCGGATCATGCCGCATCCGTCGACGCACGCGCACCACAGGCAGCACCACGAGTCCAACGGCCGTCACCGAGAGCTGGAATCGGCCGCGCTGAACTGAGATAGCGCTCTACCAAGATCCGCACTGTCCGTGATCAACTATCAGGTCGATCGGACAGGAGGTAGCCAGAGATATGGTCGACGCGGCAGCCGAACTCGGGCATGACGATGTAATCGGCGTCTACCAGGCTTTGGTGAGTAATCCCGAGTGGGGTGCGGCGGAGTTGCGCGGCCATCTCGGAATCACCGAGGGCCGAGTTGCGGCCGCGCTCGCGGCCCTGACAGATATGACCCTGCTGCGCCGCTCGGTCCACGATCCGCGGCGCTGGCATGTGATCGATCCGAAAACGGCTTGCGAGAGCGTATTTCGCCGTAGACAGGAAGAGTTGCTGCGCCAGCAGCAACTGATGTTGACCGTCGAGAAGATGATTGCGCGGCAGTCGGCGCACCCCGAATCCAACGCCCTCCCGAATCAGCACGAAACATTGGTCGGGATCGATTCCCTGCACGCCTTTCTCGGCCAATACGCCAACGAGGTGCAGACCTCGTGGTACGCCGCCACCCGAAACGCCGTCCCGTCCGAGGTCATGGCGGCGCCCATCCTCGAACAACATCTCTCGGCGCTGTTCCGCGGTGTCGACCTGCGCAAAATCGTTCCCGAAAGCGCCAGGCACGATCCGGTTACCCGGCACTATGCCGACCTGCTCGCGCGGGTGGGCAACGAGATTCGCACCGTGCCCACGCTGTCGCTCGAGCTGATCGTGCTCGATTCCACCGTCGCACTGATCCCGCTGAACAACGACGACATATTCAACGGGGTGGTCGTATTGCGCGAGCCGAGAACCGTGGCCGCCCTCGCCGCTTGTTTTCAACAAGCCTGGGATATCTCCGAACCGTTCAACCGAATCGCGGCGGCGGATGACACGCAGCTGAGCGCGCAGGAGCGCCAACTCTTGCGTTTCCTCGCCGAGGGGATGACCGATGAGGCAATTGCTCGGCGATTGGCGATATCCGCACGCACCAGCCGCCGCGTGACGACCGGTCTGATGCGACGGCTCGGCGCACGGAGCCGATTCGAGGCGGGCGTGAAAGCCGCTCGCCTCGGCTGGGTTTGAGATCTGGCCGGAAGCGTCCAGGCCGTTTCCGGCCACGCCTGGCATATTCCATCTTCGAGACTCTCCTGGGCAACCTTTAGAGCCGAAGATGTGCGATGAGGGGTTGCTGTGTCGTTTGTATACGTGGGTTTGCTCGGCCCGCTGGAGGTTTCGATCAATCGAGTCGTCCACCTCGGCCCGCAACAGCCGAAACAGCAGGCAACCCTGGCCATGATCACCAATCAGCCGGGACAGACGATTTCCGCGACGAAGCTGATCGATGGCATCTGGGGTTCCGGCGCGCCGCAATCGGCGCGGAGTTCGCTGCGCAACTATGTTTCCTCGCTGCGCGCCACGCTCCGGCGGCACGGTTGTCTCGATGCCGACGTGCGATGGGTCGGCGGCGGATACCGATTCGACGGGGAACTGAGCACCGATGCCATGGCCGCCGCCGAACTGGCGGTACAGGCACGCCGCGACCGGATGAACGGGCGGCTCGGCGATGCGGCGGACAAGATCGCCGAGGCGTTGCGGCTGTGGCGCGGCGAACCGCTGTCCGGTGTGCCGGGCCCGTGGGCGGAAGGCGAGCGCGCGCGGCTATATCGAACGCGAGATATGTTGCGCCAGTGGCGCATTGAGATACAGATCGAATCGGGCGACTATACCGATGCCATCTCCCGGCTTGCGGCGCTCGTCCGGACCGAACCACAGTGCGAAAAGTGGTGGCTGCTGCTGATGACCGCGTTGGCGCAGAGCGGGCGGCGGCTCGACGCGCTCGGCGCCTACCGCGACGCCCGGCGCTGGTTCGTGAAAAACACGGGGTTGGAACCGGGGCCGGAGTTGACCGATCTGCACCGCCGCCTGTTGAGCGACGATCAGCCCGCGAACGTACACCGGCCGGACACCGTGGCGCACGCCACTCCCGAGACTCCGGGGCCATCGCAATTACCCGCGGGCACAGTCGATTTCATCGGTCGAGCCACCGCGGTCGAGCAGCTCGTCGCGGCGGCGACGCCGGGAACCATTGTTTCCGTAACGGGTCTGGCCGGGGTCGGCAAGAGTGCGCTCGCAGTCCATGTCGCACATCGATTGCGGGAAAGGTTTCCGGACGGTCAGCTCTACGCCGACCTCCGACACCCCGTGGACGCCACGGCCATACTGCGACGCTTCCTGAGCGCCTTCGGAATTCACGACTCCGAAATACCGGACAACGTCTTCGAGCAATCGACCATGTTTCGTTCCGTCGTCGCGGGCCGCCGGGTGCTGATCGTCCTCGACAACGCCGATGCCCCTGGACAGCTCGAGTGGCTACTACCCGGCGCGGCCGCGAGCTCGGTCCTGGTCACCAGTCGAGGCCCGATCACCGCGACGCCTACCGCACTCCGGTTGTCGCTCGGTTCCCTCACGCAGGACGAATCGGCGGCGCTGCTGAGCCGGACCATCGGCGACGCCAGACCGACCGCCGAATCCGCCGCGTTCGCCCGCCTGGTCGGTTTGTGCGGCGGGCTGCCGCTGGCCATCGGCATCATCGCCACCCGGTTGGCGGCGCGGCCGTCCTGGCCGATATCCAGTGTGGTCGAGCGGCTGTTGGACGGCCGAGATCCGCTGCGGGAGTACCGGTTCCAGGACACGACGCTGGAGGCGGCATTTCGATCCGACTATCAGCGGCTGGGCGCCGAGCAGGCTCGGGCCTTCCGACTGCTCGCGCATGCCGAGGTACCGGACCTGACCAGCTTCGTGGCATCGATTGTCCTCGATCGCGAAATCGGTGCGGCCGAGGCGCTTTGCGACGATCTCGTCGACCGGAGTTTGTTGGACAGCCCGGATCCCGGACGGTATCGGTATCACCCGCTGGTCCGATCGTTCGCGCGCGGATGCGTCGATGCCGGTCCCGGCATCGACGTCGTCACATCACTTTTGGCCGGCTACCTGGCGCTGATCCAGCCGCGGCGCCGCGATTCCCGGGCCGACCGGTGGATCCTGCCCGCCGAATCCGTGCGGACACCGCCGATCACGGCCGCCGGCGACGACGAGGCGTTTCCGGCCGCCGAATATCGGAACCTCGTCGCCGTATACGGTTTCGCGCTGCGGGGGACGGCCCGACAGCGGCAATTCGCCGCCGAAGCGGCGCCGGTCATCGCCGAACTGATCGGCACCGCTCAGTTGGCCGTACTCGATCAGCGGGCGCGATACGGCGCGGAGTGGACTCGGTATCCGGACAGCACGCCGGACGTCGACAACGAAATCGACTCCTGCGCCTCATGAATCGGCTGCCCGGTCAGCGATCGCGCAACCACTTCTCGATCTGATCGATCGTGGTCTTCGACTCGGTGATCCAGCCGTTGTGCCCCAACGGTTCCGGCTGACGCCACCACGTAACCTCGGCATGCGGCAGCTTTTCCACCAAATGTTCGGCCGAGCTCTGCGGGGTGAGATCGTCGCCGGTCATCGTGATGGCCAGCACCGGAAGCTTCAGCCGGGCGATCCGCTCCTCGTAGTCGATATCGGCGCCGACCGGCACGAACCGCCCGGTGCGGGCCAGCCGGGCCCAGTCCGAGATCAACACCTTGGACTGGCGGCCGAATCCCGCCTGCCCCAAGCGATCCCCCGGCCAGAATCCGGCGAGATTCGCGGTCAGCGAGACGGCGGCCGTGCCGAACAACATGCCGGGACCCGAAATCCCGCGGTAGCCACGGTAATACGGCGTGCCCGAGGCGACCAGGACCAGCCCGCCGAGCCGACCGCGGATGCGCGAGGCATACATCACCGCCAACTGCCCGCCCATGCTGTGACCGAGCAAATACGGTGTGCTGTCCGGGAATCGGGCGCGCACCACCTCGAACATCGCCGGGAAATCCACCGAAACCAGTTCGTGGTAGCCGTAGGCGCTGGCCGAGCTCGGCTTCGGCCTGCTGTCACCGTTGCCGCGCAGTTCGCCGATCGCCACGTCGAAGCCGCGCCGCGACAGTCCGAGCGCGAATCCCTCGTAATACCCGCCGGGTACGCCGAGCCCGGGCACGATCACCACGACCGGGCGCGGTGCGTCGGGGGTGACCGGGTGACGATGGGCGCCCCCGGCCGGGATCAGCCGTACCGGGACGGTACTTCCGTCCGGCATCTGGATCGGAACTGTCTCCATGGTGCGCACGCTACCGCGTCGGGTACCGGCCGGGCGTCAGGCGCCGACCGCGCCCATGATCACCCGGCTGAGCACGCGGATCACATCGTCCAGCGGCGGCCGCGGATCCGAACCGCTCCAGGAATCCACCACGTAGTTGACCGCCCCGATGATCGCGAGCACCCGCATTTCGTAGTCACCGGGCGGGATTTCGCCCTGCATGGCGGCGTCCTCGGCGGCGCTGGCGAGCAGCGAACCCCAGACCCGGCGCAGCTCGAGGCGGAACTTCTCCACCTTCGGCCCGGCGCCGACCACCTCGACCAGCGCGACGCGCGCCTTGCGCGGATCGGAGCCGATCGACTCGACGTACGCGCGCACCGCGGCATCGATGATCTCCAGCGCACTCGCATCGGCCTTCGCCGCGAGCGCCGCGGCCACCGCGTCACGCGACTCCTTGTCGATCTGCTCGTAGAGCTCGAGTAGTAGGGACTCGCGGCCGGTGAACTCCTCGTAGAACTGTCGCGAGGAGAGCCCGGCGTCCTTACAGATGGCGCCGACCGAACTATTCGCGTAGCCGTCGCGTGCGAAGACCGTCAGGCCCGATTCCAGAAAACGCGCACGCCGCTGACGTTGCCGGTCCTCAACGGGTTGCCCGGCATACATTCGTCCCGTATTCGCATCCTGTGACATTGGGCCAGACAATACCTAAGCCCTACAGTTCCCCGGCACCGATCCGGGTGTTCCTTTCAACCGATACGCAATCGGGCGATAGCCGAAAGTTGGCGGCACAGTTGCACACTCGGTATTTAACGGACCAATCAGACGCAGCCCCTTGGGCTTAGGCAGAGCTGTTGGCTCGAAATCGACAAAGTTGGTTGATGTCACTGGAGGTTTGCCAAAAAGGCGATAGTGAGCGATCACATCAATTATGTAACCTTTTTGAAGGAAATCTTTAGAACAATTTCTGACGGTCTGAACATCAAACTCCGTGACACGATTCGATAAGTATTTGCTGACAATACGGACACGGTGCGCGCGTTGTTCGCGGGCGATAGCTGTTGGCGTGCTCGCGAACTCAGCTGCTGCCGCCGCCGCAGCCGCCGCCACCGCAGCCACCGCCGCCACCGCACCCGTGGTGGCCGCCGCCGCAGCCGTGATGTCCGTGGCCGCCGCCGCTGCCGCTGCCCGAGTCGAAGTAGTAACTCGAGCTCGCGCCGGTGCCGCCCGACCGCCACGCCCGCCTGCGAGCCGCGCGATCACCCGGCGCAACGGGCCTTCGCCCCGCCAGCACCACGAGCGCGATGACCCAGGCGACCGCGGCGATCAAGGCTGCCGCACCGGCCCATGCGGTACCTAATGCCCCGAGCAGCCCCAACACCGCTATCAGCGCCAAACCCCCGAACAGCAGAAATTTGCCAAACATCGTTCCTCCCCGGACGATTCGGCCACGGCGGGCCGCTTCGCTTGATATTGCCCAATTCTGCCGGGTTCGAACCATCCATCGGGTCCACCAGTTCTCGGGGCAACCGGAACGATCAGGAGTCCCAGAACCTCAGCCTGCGTGCGATCTGGTCGTACCCGGCGATGTCGATGGCAAGGGCCGCAAAGCCGATCACCACCAGGATCACGAAAGCCAGTGCCGCCCAACTGATATCGAATGAAGCCACCACGGCCGCCGGTGCGGCGAGCCCGAATGCCACCCGCCAGACCCATTTCGGTTTGTCCTCGATCGCCAACACCGCAGGCCTCCTTCGCCACAGCGCCGCTTCAGCCTTCACTCCATCGTCGCAGTGAAACCGGCCGGACGGCAACGCGAAGCGATGTCAGGCCCTCATCGAATCGCCGCGGGATGCTCGGTCGAGATGGCGGTGAGCAGACCCGGGAAGCGGTGATCCAGATCGTCGCCGCGCACCTGCACCAGGCGGTTGCGACCGGAGGCGAAGGTGCTGATCACCCCGGCGTCCCGGAGCACCTTCCAGTGGTGCGAGAGGGTGGCGGCGGTGATCTCGACGTCGAATCTGTCCGGACCGCACCGCATCGGCTCGCGCCGGCCGAGCAGCGCGCGCACCAACTCCAATCGCACCGGATCGGCCAGCGCACCGAGCACCCGCACCAGATCGAGATCCGCACTGTCGGGCTGGGGCAGCAGGCGCACTTTCTCGCTCCGATCGATTAGACGACAGTCGCGATGGTACCGATTCGTTCTAAGTGGCAGCGTTTTTCGTTTCCGGCCTGATCGAATCCAGTAGGTCCGCGCAACGAATCAGCAAGTCTTCCAACGCCACCCGCTCGGCATCGGTGAATTCGGCGGCGAGCGCGCGCTCCACCCGGATCGCGCGCGCGTCGGCATCCGCCATCACCGCCCGGCCCGCCTCGGTCAGCCTGGTCTCCAACACATTCCGATGCCAGGCGTGCGGCGTGCGTTCGATCAGACCTCGGTCCTGCAGGTTGGCCAGGATCGTATTCATCGTCGGCGGAGTGACCCCGCACAGCCGGGCCAGCGCCGCGGCCGAGATACCCGGGTTCTCGGTGAGGTAGAGCAGGGCCGCGTACTGCGGAACCGTCACGCCCGCCGGTTTCAGCGCGCTCGTCTTCGCGGTTTGCAGCGACCGCTCGGCGCGCTTGATGAAGCTGCCGATGCGCTCCGCGGCGGGCATCGAGGTCATGCCCGCATGGTATCCGCCCATCCCATGATTAGAGTCTTGACTGTCATTAGAACTCTAATCTATGTTCGTATGCGTTCAACGATGCGCCTGCATTCGAGTTAACCGAGAACAAGAGGAAAACCATGTCCCACCTGCTGCGTCGCGGCCTGGCGAGCATCGCGATCGTCATCTGTGGCCTGACCGATCAGGCGATCGCCACCGCGGCCAACGATCCATCCATCGCGGTCGCGTACGCATTGCCCGGCGACCGCGCGTACCCGGAGAGCATCGCCGTCGACCCGCGCAACGGGGATACCTACGTCAGCTCGTACACCACCGGCGCGGTGTTCCGCGCGGCCTCGGGCGCGGCCACGGCCGAGACCTTCCTCGCGCCGGGCGCCGACGGCCGCAATACCGCGAACGGCGTCAAGGTGGATCCCGCGGGCCGCCTGTGGGTTATCGATTCGACCGCAGGAGTTTCGGTGTACGACACCGTGACTCACGCTCGGCTCGCCCGATTCACCGTCGCCGCAACGAATCCCTTCTTCGTCAACGACCTGGCCTTCACCGCCGACGGCACCGCCTACCTCACCGACAGCAAACGACCGGTCGTATATCGAGTCACCCCAGGGCAATTCGCCGAGGCCACGGCCAATGGCGGTTGCGGCGAACTGATTCCGGCCATGGACCTCGGCGCCGTCGTTCCGCCGCACGGACCGGATGCCTTCACCCTCAACGGTATTGCCGTCGACCCGACCGGCCGCTACCTGCTGACCGTCGATATGACCGGCGGCGGGCTCTTCCGTGCGTCGCTGAACCCCGGCGACCCGAATCCGGTACGCAAGGTCACGCTGAACGGCGGTGATATGAAGGCGGCCGACGGGATCGAACTGCGCGGCGAAACCCTCTGGGTCGCACACAACTCGACCAACTCCATCTCCCGCTGGCGACTGTCCGACGACGGCGCGACGGCCACCCAGGAGCAGCGGTTCACCGACCAATCCCTGCGCGTCCCAACCGGACTGGTGCACGTCGGCGACCGGCTGCTGGTCACCGCGTCACAGTTCGACAAGGGCGGACCGATGGGCCAGGGCACACCGACATTGCCGTTCGCCGTGCTGGACGTCTCCGGCATTTGATCCGAAAGCCGGTGCACCGCACCGGCTTTCGTTCAGTAATCGCAAAGCTTGATCCAGTTGCGGTTGTCGTATGTGTTGTCGGCGACGAACAACCCCGCCCCGCTCACATACGGCACCGCGAGATCGAGATTCCCCTTGCGATAGACCGCCCACTTGTAGTTCCGCCCGTAGACGAGCCCCGCATCCTCCATACCCGAGAGAAACCCGTTGAAGTTGAAATTGTGGTTCTCGTTCCCGAAGGTACCGTCGGACTGCAGGTACGCGTACTGGTAGGTGTACGCGTAGTAATACCCCCAATCCGAAAGCGTCCCAGAGCAACTCCCGGAATTCGAGCTGGAGAACGAATCGGCCCGCGCCACCCCGACCCCCACCCCGAACACCAATACCCCCACCAGCCCCACCAAAATCCGTCGCATATCTCCCCCGTAGACTCCCGCCCTGTCAGTACCCCCCAAACCTAGTAGCCCGCCCCGATCAGCGACCAGCTATTTCCTTAAAACCCCAGCACTCGAACCCTTTCCGAGTAACCGGCCGCACGACCTCGACGGATTCATCCGTCTCGAACGGTCCGCGCAGCCTCCGCAACAGCTCGGGCTCCGCATAGATTTCGGCGGTCGCCCGCCACTCGATCACCGCTCGATCGAGCCGCGCCGATCCAGTCACCGAATCATCCCGAGCACAAGCCAGCAATTCGGCGGCACACTGTGCGCGTGCTTCTTCGGGAAGCCAACCAAACCAAGGGAATTCGTTGTCGGATCGCTCCACGCTCAACGATCACCTGCTGAGTGAGCGGGAGCGCAATCCTCGCCTGCCGCGGTTCGCAGGAAATCGACCAGATCGTCGATCCGGTAGCCGAGCAAGGGGGCGCGCTCGATCGCCATGAGCAGGAGCTGCCCCAAAATCTTTGCGCCCCAACCATCGAGGCCGCCGGAACACCACTCTTCGACTTTCTCCACGCCGAGGTCGGACATCATGAGTCCGTGTTCGGCGCGGATCTCGGCACACAGCTCGGCGACCGCTTCGAGCAAGGTCGGGGCCTGGCGCTCGCATTCGAGTGCGAAGTAGCCGCCCGCATCCTCGACCTGGCACCCGCTCGGCGGCACCGCCTTGATCCCGTCGAAACGCGGATCATCGAATTTGATGTCCCACAAGCCGATTGGGCAATACGTCAGACCGAACCGATGCCATCCCGGCGGCAGCGGCGGCGGGGGCCGATAGGCGGTGAATCCGAATGCCTCCCGCGCCAACGCGGTGGCCTCGTCTCGGGATTCATGTCTGATCGTCACGGTGGTGTCACCGTCATCCCCGGTGACCACCCATTCCCCGCTCTCCGGATCCTGCTCGTAACGGTACGAAACCATGCGAACCCCTCCCTAGCTCGATCAAGTAGCACTCGACGGGTGCAGGGTACTGTGCTCGTCACGGTCGCATCGACGAATTTCCAGGGGTTTTCGGGGTCGCCGGAGAAAGGCCGAAGGCCGGTCCCACCTGGAGTGGAACCGGCCTTCGGTTTCGAAAGGGGTTGGGGGTGGACTCAGAAGTCCATGCCGCCCATGCCACCGGTCGGGTCGCCGGCGGGAGCGGCGGCCTTTTCCGGCTTGTCGGCCACGACGGCCTCGGTGGTCAGGAACAGCGCGGCGATCGAGGCCGCGTTCTGCAGGGCAGAACGGGTCACCTTCACCGGGTCGGCCACACCGGCGGCCAACAGGTCCTCGTACACACCGGTGGCGGCGTTCAGGCCATGGCCGGCGGGCAGGTTGGCCACCTTCTCGGCCACCACGCCCGGCTCCAGACCCGCGTTGAACGCGATCTGCTTCAGCGGCGCCGACAGCGCCACCTTCACAATGTTCGCGCCGGTCGCCTCGTCACCGGACAGGCTCAGCTTGTCCAGCGCCGGCACCGCCTGCAGCAGCGCAACGCCACCACCGGCGACGATGCCCTCCTCCACGGCCGCCTTCGCGTTACGCACCGCATCCTCGATCCGGTGCTTACGCTCCTTCAGCTCGACCTCGGTCGCCGCACCGGCCTTGATCACCGCGACGCCACCGGCCAGCTTGGCCAGCCGCTCCTGCAGCTTCTCCCGGTCGTAATCCGAATCCGACGCCTCGATCTCGGCACGAATCTGCGCGACCCGGCCCTTGATGGCCTCAGCGTCGCCCGCGCCCTCGACGATGGTGGTCTCGTCCTTGGTGACGACCACCTTGCGCGCCTGGCCGAGCAGCTCGACACCGGCGGTCTCCAGCGAAAGGCCGAGCTCCTCGGTGATGACCTCGCCACCGGTCAGGATGCCGATGTCGGCGAGCTGCGCCTTGCGGCGGTCGCCGAAGCCGGGCGCCTTGACCGCGACGGACTTGAAGGTGCCGCGGATCTTGTTGACGACCAGGGTCGACAGGGCCTCGCCCTCGACGTCCTCGGCGATGATCAGCAGCGGCTTACCGGCCTGGATGACCTTCTCGAGCAGCGGCAGCAGGTCCTTGACGGTGGAGACCTTCGAGCCGACGAGCAGGATGTACGGATCCTCGAGGACCGCTTCCTGACGCTCCGGATCGGTGACGAAGTAGCCGGAGATGTAGCCCTTGTCGAAGCGCATGCCCTCGGTCAGCTCCAGCTGGAGGCCGAAGGTGTTGCTCTCCTCGACGGTGATGACACCTTCCTTGCCGACCTTGTCCATGGCCTCGGCGATCAGCTCACCGATGGAGGTGTCACCGGCGGAGATACCGGCGGTTGCGGCGATCTGCTCCTTGGTCTCGACCTCCTTGGCCGAATCCAGCAGCGTCGAGGTGATCGCCTCGACGGCCTTCTCGATACCACGCTTCAGACCCAGCGGGTTCGCACCGGCCGCGACGTTGCGCAGGCCTTCGCGCACCAGCGCCTGGGCGAGCACGGTCGCGGTGGTGGTGCCGTCGCCCGCGACATCGTCGGTCTTCTTGGCGACTTCCTTGACCAGCTCGGCGCCGATCTTCTCGTACGGATCCTCCAGCTCGATCTCCTTGGCGATGGACACACCATCGTTGGTGATCGTGGGAGCACCCCACTTCTTCTCCAGGACAACGTTGCGACCCTTCGGGCCCAGCGTCACCTTCACCGCGTCGGCGAGGCTGTTCAGACCCCGCTCGAGACCGCGACGGGCCTCTTCGTCGTACGCAATTGTCTTGGCCATTGCGTTGGAATCCTCCACATGTATATGGGGCTGACACACAGGACGACCGCAGGTTGGATCGTCCCAGTTACGCTGGCCAGGTTCGGTGCCCGCGACGGACGACCGAGGGTGTCGATGGAACCCGGTCTCACCGTCCCGACCTGGCACTCACAGGTCAGGAGTGCCAAAGCCATTTTTAGCACTCGGGGGTATCGAGTGCAAGGTCCGGCTCGGCGGATCAGTGCGTGCGGGCGTCGTCGACCCGCAGGACCAGCGCGACGAAGGCATCGGCCCTGCGCTCCTCCGGCGACCGCGGTTCGCCGGATTCGACCGTGACCAGCTCGGCGTCGTGCAACAGCAGCTCCGCCTCGACCCGCATGATCGCCCTGATGAACGGCGGCGCCACCTCTGGTGGCAGGTCGCCGTTGATGATGTACTCGCCGTCCGGACCCGATTCGGTGGAGACGTAAGACAGTGCCCGCATAAGATCTGCGCGCCGCTCCCCTGCAATTAGGTCGGAGTCCCTGTCATCCGCCATAGCCACATCTTAGCTATTGGCAAACGGCCGGGTGATGACGATCCGTGCAACCGTCCAGGAACAGCGCGGGTCGGCGACTCGATGGCGGCCGAGGTCAGGCGTAGATTTCCGGGCGAACCACGATCATGCTCGACACGCGCCGCGGCGCGAGCGTCGGTCGACTACCGAAAGGGGTCCCCGTGCCCGCTCTCCCCTTCGATTCGCTCTACCGGCACGGCTTCGCGCGGGTGGCGGTGGCGGTGCCGCGAGTCCGCGTCGCGGATCCGGCGTTCAACGCCGAGGCGACCTTGGAACTGGCCCGGCGGGCGGCCGACGATCACGCGGTGCTCACCGTCTTCCCCGAGCTCGGCCTGTCCAGCTATACCGCCGACGACCTGTTCCACCAGGACGCGCTCGACGACGCGACGGCCGCCGCGCTGAGCGCGATCGTGGCGGCCAGCGTCGATATCGATACGGTGCTCGCGGTCGGCGCGCCGGTGCGCGCGCAGGGACGCCTGTTCAACTGCGCGATCGCGATCTATCACGGCACGGTGCTGGGCGCGGTGCCCAAGAGCTATCTGCCGAATTACCGGGAGTTCTACGAGAAGCGCCAATTCGCCGCCGCCCGTGAGGTTTTGACCGACCATGTGACGATCGCGGGGCAGCGGGCGCCGTTCGGCTCGGATCTGCTGTTCACCGCGACGAACCTGGACGGGTTCACCATGCATATGGAGGTCTGCGAGGACGGCTGGGTTCCGCTGCCGCCCAGCGGTTTCGCCGCGCTGGCCGGCGCCACCGTGCTGGTGAACCTGTCGGCGAGCAATATCGTCATCGGCAAAGCCGACTACCGGCGCGCGCTATGCACCGCGCATTCGGCCCGCTACCTCGCGGCATACCTGTATTCCGCTGCGGGACATGGGGAATCGACCACCGATATGGCTTGGGACGGGCAGGCGCTGGTGTGCGAGAACGGCGATCTGCTCGCCGAGGGCGAACGCTTCGCCGATCATCCACAGCTGGTCACCGCCGATATCGACCTGCAGCGCCTGGCCGCCGACCGGATACGCACCACCAGCTTCGCCGATAACGTGCACGACCACCGCGAACGACTGAACCGGTTGCGGCGCATCGAATTCGAACTACCGGTGCCATCCGCCGCCGTCCCGCTGCGGCGGGAAATACCGCGCTTCCCCTACGTTCCCGCCGATCCGGCCGCCCGCAACGAGCGCTGCGCGGAGGTGCATCACATCCAGGTGGAGGGGCTGAGCACCCGCTTGCGCGCCACCGGATCCCAACATCTGGTGATCGGCGTATCCGGCGGCCTGGATTCGACGCAGGCACTGATCGTCGCGGCCAAGACGATGGACCGGCTCGGGCTGCCGCGCACCAATGTGCTCGCCTACACCATGCCCGGGTTCGCGACCAGCACCCGAACCCATACCGACGCACACCGTTTGATGTCGGCGCTCGGTGTCAGCGCGGCCGAGATCGATATCCGGCCGTCGGCCACGCAGATGTTGCGCGACCTGAATCACCCTGCCGCGGACGGTGTTCCGCAATACGACATCACCTACGAGAATGTGCAGGCGGGTGAGCGGACCTCGCATCTGTTCCGGCTCGCGAACCAGCACCGCGGGCTGGTGGTGGGCACCGGCGATCTGAGCGAACTCGCGCTCGGCTGGTGCACTTTCGGCGTCGGCGATCATATGGCGCACTACAGCGTGAACGCCTCGGTGCCGAAAACCCTGATCAAATACCTGATCGCGTGGGCGGTGGACACCGAGCAGTTCGGCGCGGAGGCCGGTGAGGTGCTGTCTTCCATTCTGCGAACCGAGATTTCGCCGGAGCTGATCCCGGCAGGCGCCGACGGGACGGACGCGGCGCCCGGCCAGAGTTCGGAGGCCACTGTCGGCCCGTACGAACTGCAGGATTTCCACCTCTACTACCTGCTGCGCTTCGGTTATCGGCCGAGCCGGATCGCCTACCTGGCCAGGCACGCGTGGTCGGATCCCGACCGCGGCCGCTGGCCGGACCTGGTCGAGCAGCACAACGCATACGACCTTGCGGCGATCAAGTACTGGCTCGCCGAATTCCTGCGCCGATTCGTGCAGACCAGCCAGTTCAAGCGGTCGACGCTGCCGAACGCGCCGAAGGTCGGATCCGGCGGATCGCTGTCCCCGCGCGGCGATTGGCGCGCTCCGAGCGACGCATCGGCCGCGGCCTGGTTGGACGAACTCGCCCGCAACGTGCCCGGCTCCCCCGCCTCCCCGTGACTTCAGGCCAGACTCGACTGCCGCGAGACCGGCGTTGGCGGCCGACGGTAAGTAGCTGGATGAGTCAGCCCGTACCCGGCGAGTTACCCATGTACTAACGAAATCAGCTGTGACGGTGACCATGGAGCTGATGCGTCTCGGTTGGGCCGGTATTCGCGGGACTGTCTATCGTTGCGTAGTGAGTGAAGCACCGGGCTGGAGCGCCATCGACGCCGCGCTGCGAAACCTGTACGGAGAGACCGTTCCCGCGCACTGGACGCCGCAACAGCCCTGGTCCCTCGGCGGGCCCGACCCGCTGGACGGCATCAGCGCCTACCCGCGCACCGATCCGGTATCGCACTGGCACTACGTCACATACGGGATGTCGGAGCTGTACGAGAAGGAGTGGGACAATCCGGCCGTATCCGGTTGGGGATTCGAATTCACCCTGCGCCTGGCCCGGCCGACGTCCGACGCCGACCCGCCGCTATGGGCGGCGGGTTTCCTACAAACCTTGGCGCGCTATGTAATTCAGTCCGGGAAATGGTTCGAACCCGGTAACACCATCAAAGCGAACGGACCGCTCGATCCGGAGCGGCCCGAGTCGGCCATCCAGGCCTTCACCTTCGTCGTCGACCCCGAGCTCGGCTCGATCGACACCCCGCACGGCGCTGTGCGTTTCCTGCAGGTGGTCGGGCTGACCATGCCGGAATACCGAGCCGCGTTGGGCGGCAAGGCTCTCGGCCTCCTGCGCGATTTCGAATCGCGAATTCCGTTGTACGTCACCGATCTCGATCGAGCCACCTTCGTCAACGACCCGAAACCCCAAGCCCGCTGGCCGCGTTGGGGTGGCGGGCTGCGCGGTCGTCCGTGACCGAATCCGGTTATTGCTTGGGCTTCATGAAGGCCGCGAGCATTTCGCCCAAGTCCTTCTCCACCTTGGCCTTGGTGACACCGAGATCGGTGACCAAGCCGGAGCCGTTCTCGAATTCGAGGATGGCGAGCAGGATGTGTTCGGTGCCGATGTAGTTGTGTACCAGGCGAATCGCCTCGCGGAAGGTCAGATCCAGCACTTTTCTGGCGTCGGCGTTGAACGGTATGAGGGCGGGAACCTCATCGGCCCTGGGCGGCAGCGCCGCGATCGCCGCGTCACGCACCGCCTCCATGGTCGCTCCGGCGGCCACGAGTTCCTTGGCGGCGAGACCGTCCGGCTCACTCAGCAGACCGAGCACCAGATGCGGAATCCCGATCTCGGCGTTGCCCGCACCGTGCGCGGCCTGCTGCGATGCCACTATCGCCCGGCGCGCCCGGTCGGTGTACCGCGAGAACCCGCTGCTCAGGTCGATGGCCGTCGCATCGCCAGGTTCCTTGGGCACGAACCGCTTCTGCGCGGCCTGCTTGCTGACGCCCATGCTGGCGCCGATATCGGTCCATGAGGCGCCGGAGCGGCGAGCCTGGTCGACGAAGTGGCCGATCAGATGATCGGCCACTTCACCGAGGTGATCGGCGACGACCACGGCGTCGGAGAGTTGGTCGAGCGCGTTGTCGGGACGGGCTTTCTTGATGCCGTCGATCAGTTCGTCGAGGCGGATATGCGATGTCATGCGTCAACTCTAAGTTGACGACCCGAGGTCGTCAACCAAAGGTTGACGCGTACTGCGCCCCGTTCACGGACGGCGAACGGCATAGACACCACACAAACGAATCAGGGACGAGCGGTCGCGAACGCACCCCGGACGATCACCTCCTTGACCCGAGCCGCGATGCGCCCGGTGAGCACCGTGCGACCCGGTGCGTCGTCGGCATGCAGCGCCTGGATCACCCCATCCCGCCGACCGAGGCTGATGCACTGAATCAGGTAGCGGAACTTCAACTTTCGCGGCTCCCGCCCATCCAGGCCCGCGATGACGGCATCGGCCGCGTGCTTACCGGTCGGCAGCGCGGTGGCGCAGGCCATCCGCAATTCCCGGCCGCCCGGCCCGGCGATCACCGCGCTGTCCCCGGCGGCGTAGATATCGGGATGGGAGACCGAACGCAATGTCTCGTCGGTCAGCACCCGGCCGGTTCCGTCGACGGCGATACCCGCCCGCGCCGCCAGATCCGGCACCCCGAAACCCGCGGTCCACACCGTCACCGCGGCCGGGACGACGGTCCCGTCGGCCAGCCGGACACCGTCCGCGAGCACCTCGACAACCTTTGCACCGGACCGAATTTCGACACCCAGACGGGTCAGCGTGCGCTGGATGTGCGCCGCCGCCTTGGTCGAGAGCCAGGCGCCCGGCGCCTCCGAACCGAGCAGGATCACCCGCGAATCCGGTTGCGCCTCGGCGAGTTCGGCGGCCAACTCGATCCCGGTCGATCCCGCGCCGACCACCGCGCTCGGTCCGCGCGAAAGCCGCAGCCGTGCAACGTCTTCCGGAGTGGCCAGCGCGAAGGCGTGCTCGGCGGCACCCGGAACGCCGGACAGATCCGCCGTGCTACCGAGCGCGTAGACCAGTGCGTCGTAAGCGAGCACGTCGCCGTTGTCCAGCAGTACCCGGCGGCCCACAGTGTCCAGCTCGGCGGCCCGCGCATGGACGAACCGAATCTTCTTCGGCTCCAACAATTCCCGCAGACCCCACTGGGAGATCCGCTGCCCGGCGGCCGACTGGTGCAGCCGGACCCGCTCGACGAATTCCGCACGGGCATCGACGACGGTGACCTGTGCGTCCCGCGCCTTGCCCGCCAGCCTGCCAGCCGCGGCCAGCCCGGCGTACCCGGCGCCGAGAACGATGATGCGATGCTGTCCGGTCATGATGTGGCTCCTTCCGATTAGCCGACACCGACCAGACCGGACAGCTCCCCCAATACTGACAGCCTTGATCTATGAGCCCCGTCACGCCCAGACGCGCGCCAGGTAGGTGAGCTTCTCCGGATTCACCACCAACCGCAGCTCCCCCACCTGATCACCGTCCAACTGGACCGCGACCACCATCATCGGTACGCCGTTGACCAGCACGACAACCGAGGGCGCGCCGTTGATCTCGAGCACCTCGAGCACCATGCCCGGCACTTCCCAGCGGAACAGCCCGGCCAGGTAGCGCGCGACACTGTTGGCCCCGACCACCGGCCGCCGCGCGGCATTGATCACTCCGCCGCCATCCGCGATGGATACCGCGTCGGCCGTGAGCATCCGCTCCAGCGCCGCGATATCGCCGGTGCGCGCCGCCTTCAGGAATCGTTCGATCAGCTCGCGGGCGTACTCGTCGGGAATCTCGAAGCGGGTTCGATCTTCCTGGACCCGCTGCGTGGCCCGGCGGTAGATCTGCTGCGAATTGGCCTCGGTGACGGTGAGCATGTCGGCGATCTCGCGGTGCGCGTAGCCGAACGCCTCGCGCAGCACGAACACCGCCCGCTCCACCGGGCTCAGCCGCTCCAGCGTGGTGAGCAGCGCGAGCGAAACCTGTTCGCGTTCCTCGACGGACTCCAGCGGACCCAGCTCGCCCCGCGCGGTCGGCACCGGCTCGGGCAGCCACGGCCCGGTATATGTCTCGCGCCGGGCCCGCGCCGAGACCAGCCAGTTGCGGCAGATGTTGACCACAACGGTGGTCAGCCACGCCTCGGCGGAACGGATTTGGCGACGATCGGCGGCGTCCCAGCGCAGATACGCCTCCTGGACGGCGTCCTCGGCCTCCATCGCCGAACCGAGCATGCGGTAGGCCAGCGCGAACAGCCGGGGCCGATGCGCCTGGAATTCGCGCAGCCCATCCGCTTCCACGTGTACCTTCTTCCGATCCCGCCGTCCCGGTAAGACCGTACCGCTCGGCATGATCGCCGCGCGCGGGTGTCTCAGCGGTTCACCGTTGAATCGGCCGACATCGAAGAAGCGTTGCTCGCGCAGGCCGAAGACGACGCCGCGCACTAGATCCGGCAGCGTCGGTCGCCGGCAGACCCACGCCTCGAAACCCCCCAGCCGCAGGCCCCCCAGCGCTGCAAGAGCATTCATACCGAACAGCCTGGTATGCGGCGCTTTGAGAATCCTTAACAAATGCCAGTGACGCCGACCTCACCGGCACAAAGTTCCAGGCGACCGAATTGCCGCACCTTGCAACGAGATCCGGCGGTCAGTACCGGATCTCGTCGGGCCTGCGCTGTTTGTTGCCCGGACGGCGCAGCCGCAGCCGCGCACTGGAACCCCGGATGGTCGGACGCCGGATCACCGGACGCCGCGGATCGGCCCTGCGCTGTGCCCGGCGCTGGGCGCGCCGCTCGGCGGGCTTGTGCTGCCAGGTCTCCGGACGCGCCGCCACCCAGCGCTGGGAGTGCCAGGCGAAGGGAATATGCCCGAGATACAGCAGCACGAGCACCAGCAGCAGCACGATCGGATAGGTGACCAGCGCCGCGGCCGCCAGCGCGACCAGCACCAGCAGCCCGGCCGCGGCCTGCGGCGCCACCGACACCGACTTCATGGCCAGCGTCGGAATCGTGCTGACCGCGAGCGCCGCCGCGAACACCGTCCACGCCGCGGTCACGTAGAACCCGGCCCACCAGCCGTCGCCGAATTCGACGAACATCGCGATCGGCACCATGGCGATCAGCGCCGCCGCGGGCGCGGGCACGCCGACGAAGTACTCCCGCGACCAATCCGGCCGGGTGTCGTCGTCCATCAGCGTGTTGAACCGGGCCAGGCGCAGCACCAGGCTCACCGCGAACACCAGCGCGACGATCCAGCCCGCGCTGTCCTTGTTCAGCAGCCCGACATACAGAACCAGTGCGGGCGCGACGCCGAAAGAGATGGCGTCGGAAAGGGAATCGAGTTCCGCGCCCATCTTGGTGGTCGCGTCGAGCATGCGGGCCAGGCGACCGTCCAGGGTGTCGAGCACGGCGGCCGCGCCGATCATCGCCAGCGCGAGTTCGAATTTGCCGTCGAGGCCGAACTTCACCGCGGACAGTCCGGCGCACAGCGCCAGGATGGTGACGATGCTCGGCAGCAGCCGGATGCTGCGCCGCCGCCGATTCGATGCGGGCACGGCCTCCATCATGACAAGTCGGCCAGCACGGTTTCGGCCCCGATGGTGCGCTGGCCGGGCTGGACCAGCAGTTCGGTGCCCGCGGGGAAGTAGGTGTCGACCCGGGAGCCGAAGCGGATGAGGCCGTAGGTATCACCGATGGTGAGTTTGTCGCCCGGCCGCGCATCGCAGACGATGCGCCGCGCCAGCAGGCCCGCGATCTGCACGACGACCACCTGCTGCCCGGATTCGGTCTCCAGCACCATGCTGTTGCGCTCGTTCACCGAACTCGCCTCGGGCAGATCGGCGGAACGGAACTGGCCGGCCTGATGCAGCACCTGACGCACGATTCCGGACACCGGGACGCGCTGGACGTGCACGTCGAGCACGGACAGGAAGATGCTCACCCGGGGCAGCGGTTGATCGCCGAGTCCCAATTCGGCGGGGGGCGTTGCGGTATCGACCAGCGCGACCTCACCGTCGGCAGGCGCGACGACGACGCCGGCCCGGTTCGGCGGCACCCGGTGCGGATGCCGGAAGAAGCAGGCGCATGCGGCCGCGGCGAGCAGACCCGTGCGGCGCAGCCACTTACGCCTGCCGCCGAGCACGGCGACCGCGAGCGGTGCGGCGACGAACGGCAGCCCGGCCGGATGCAGCGGGGGGATCGCGTTGCGCACCAAATCGACGACGTGGCCGACTCCGGTGCGTTCCGGCGTGCCGGGCGGGGTGGGGCGGCGTGCCACAGGCTCCTCTTTCCTCATGGTTAGAACTGGCGCAAGCGTTCACCCTACGCCGAACGGCGCCCGTAGCACGCGTCGGTCAGCGCCGGAAATCACCGGATACACCGGGAGCGAGAAGGCCGCCGCCGCCAAAGGTTAACGCCGCGTACAGCAAGCGTTGCGCGAACGCGGGTATACCCGGGCAATGTAGGAATAGGCACTCGCTTCCGGGGTCCCGCGAGCTAATATGAGGGGGCCTCATGTCTACGGGTTCGTAGGTATCGGGCCGATGAGGAAATCATTCCAGGCTTCGGGGTACAACCCGGCGGCAGGGCCGCAGGTACATAGGAGACGGACCATGGCTGCTCGAATCGCCCAGACAGCAGGGCAGGAGCACACCGCGATCCTCGGGCTCGGCGTATACCGCCCGGCCCGGGTGGTCACCAACGAAGAGGTGGCGGGCCCGATCGACTCGAGCGACGAGTGGATTCGAACCCGGTCCGGAATCAAGACCAGGCGCTTCGCGTCGGAGTCGGAAACCATCCAGAGCATGAGCGTCGCCGCGGCGCGCGGCGCGCTGGAATCGGCGGCCGTCGCGGTCGATCAGGTCGATTGCGTGATCGTTGCCACCTCGACGCATCTGCTGCTGACGCCGGCCGCGGCGCCGCAGATCGCGACCGAGCTCGGCATGAACGGCGCTGCGGCATTCGACATTTCGGCGGGCTGCGCCGGTTTCTGCCATGCGCTGGCGCTGGCCTCGGATCTGGTGCGGGCGGGCACATCGAATCACGTGCTGGTGATCGGCGTCGAGAAATTGACCGACACCATCAACCCGCGCGACCGGTCCACCGCCTTCCTCTTCGCCGACGGCGCGGGTGCCGTGATCGTCGGTCCGTCCGAGGAGCAGGGCATCGGCCCGACCGTCTGGGGTTCGGACGGCACCCAGAGCCACGCGATCCGGCAGGACAAGAACTGGGTCGAATTCTTCGCCGAGATCGAGGAAAAGGGGCTCGGCGCGGTGCGGCCCTACCTCACTATGGAGGGCACGGCCGTATTCCGTTGGGCCGCACACTCGTTGGAGAAGGTCTGTCGTGACGCGATGGACCGCGCCGGGCTCGCCCCCGAGGATATGGACGCGATGATCCCGCATCAGGCCAATGGCCGGATCATCGAAATCATGGCCAGGACACTGAAATTGCCGGAGCACTGCGCGCTGGCCAACGATATCGAGGAGACCGGTAACACATCGGCCGCGTCGATTCCGCTGGCCATGGAGGCGATGCTGCGCAAGAACGAGGCGAAGCCCGGCGACACCGCGCTGCTCATCGCATTCGGCGCCGGCCTGTCCTACGCCGCCCAGGTGGTGAAACTGCCTAAGTGGCAGTAATTTTCACCCCAACGCCCAGGTGACCTTCACGGTGAAGGTCACCGTCTGGGTGCCGGGTTCGAGCGAAAAAGATTCGGGCGCGTTCGCCGACTGCGGCTTCGGGTTGTCGCTGGTGGCCTCGTTGATGGTGACCACGTCCTTCAGCTTCAGCCCGGCCAGTACGGCATATTGTTCGGCGCGGGATTTCGCGTCGGCGAAGGCGCGGGCGCGCGCGTCGGAGATCAGCTTGGAGTTGTCCTCCAATGCGAAAGACACACCGCGCAAACGGGTTTCGTTACCGCCGGCCTTTATCGCACCGTCGAGGACCGCGGAGGCCTTCGACAGCTCGCGCACCACGACGTGCACCATATTCGTCGCGCGGTAGTCGGTGACGGTGTGGCCGTCGGGCGTGTACTGCGGCTGGATCGACAGATCGGTGGTGCGGATGTCCTCGCGGGCGACGCCCGCGGCGACCATGGCATCGGTCATCGCCTTGGCCCGGTCGTTGACGGTGGCGATGGCGCCGGAGACATTGCCCGCGGCGACCTCGACACCCAGATCGGCATTCAGGGTGTCCGGTGCGCCGCGCACCTGACCGGTGCCGACCACGGTGACATCGCGGTCGGCGGGCGTCGCCGATTTGCCGCATCCGGTGCAGAGCATGGCCGCACCGGCCACCACGGCCACGAACGGCATGTATCGCATACCCGGAACTTACGCGCCGAATCCCGCGGATCCGATCAGCCGCGCGCCTCCGCCGCGGATTTGATCTTGCCGAGGGTTTCTGTCATGCCGCGCACCAGATCCGCCTCGAACGACTCCTCACCGCCGAAGCCGATACTGATCGACTTGCGGACCACCTGCGGAATCCCCTTGGGCGCAACGTCGCGACGCTCGACGAGCCGGGTCCCGGCTTCGGTCGGCTCCAGGGTGTAGCTCCAGGTGGTCCGGTTTTCGTTCATCCGAAAGGCGAGGGATTTGTTCGGCTCGAACCGGACGATGCGCGATGACGTGGGCCAATACTTCTTGCCGTCGGTGTTCAGATTGATCGTCCAGGTGCCCGCCTTGACCCGGCCGAGCGGGAGCATGCGCACGCATTGCGGGCTGAATTCCGGCATGCGTTTGAGATCCGCGAGCACGGCCCACACCCGTTCCGGCGGCGCGGCGATATCGATGGCGACTTCGAGATTCTTGGGCAACGCTGCCTCCGGGGGGCTCGGTGCTTCTGCTGTCGTGATGATAATCGGGAAGACAGTTGGGTCACATTTTCGCATGTTGTGAAGGCCCCTTGTAATACACGGCGCACAATGGCTGATAGACGAAGCACCAGACACTGCCACCAGCTTTCCCGTCAAACGTGAGGTGATCGGCCGTGAAACTGCGCTCACTCCTCCATCGCAGGCAGTCGGACAAACTCCCACTGCTCCCCGCAACCGAATCCGAAGACGGGCACATCGTCCGTGGCGTGTTCTCCCTCCGTGAACAGAAATCGAGCGCCCAGGAGGAACGCCTGGAACGCCTGCTCACCCCGAAAGAGCTGGATCTGGTGCGGGAGAACCGGCTCTGAGCGCCGGGCAAATTCACACCCACGCGACGGCCCGTTCGCGGCGGGCTGACGAAACGCCGACGACATGCCGTCGGCCGAGACTCCATACTCTTTAGGTGACTTCACCCGCTGCCACGAAGCCGGCCATCCTCAGCGTCGACGACGATCCGGGGGTTTCCCGCGCGGTCGTCCGCGACCTGCGCCGCCGTTATGGGGCCGATTACCGGATTCTGCGCGCGGAATCGGGCGCCGCGGCGCTCGACGCGCTCCGTGAGATGAAATTGCGCGGCCAGCCGGTCGCCGTGCTGATCGCCGACTACCGGATGCCGGGTATGGACGGCATCGAATTCCTGGAGCAGGCAATGGACCTGCACCCGTACGCGCGGCGCGTACTGCTGACCGCCTACGCCGACACCAATGCCGCCATCGACGCGATCAACGTCGTCGATCTGGACCACTACCTGCTCAAGCCGTGGGATCCGCCGGAGGAGAAGCTCTATCCGGTGCTCGACGGGCTGCTCGACGCCTGGCGCGGCAGCGAACAGCGCCCGGTGTACGAGACCAAGGTGGTCGGCAATCGCTGGTCGCCGCGCTCCTCGCAGGTGCGGGAGTTCTTGGCGCGCAATCAATTGCCGTACCGCTGGTACCTGGCCGACGAGCCCGAGGGCGCGCGGCTGCTGGAGGCGGCGGGCGCCGATCCGGAGCGCTGCCCGGTGGTGATCACCGCGACGGGCGAGGCGCTCGTCCAGCCGAGCGATGGCGAATTGGCCGAGAACGTCGGGCTTTCCACCACGCCGACCGGCGATTTCTACGACCTGATCGTGGTCGGCGGCGGGCCCGCCGGACTGGGCGCCGCGGTGTACGGCGCGTCCGAGGGCCTGCGCACGGTACTGGTCGAGCGGACCGCGACCGGCGGCCAGGCCGGGCAGAGTTCGCGCATCGAGAACTATCTCGGCTTCCCCGACGGGGTGTCCGGCGCGCAACTGGCCGACCGGGCACGGCGGCAGGCGGCCAAATTCGGCGCCGAGGTGATCACCACCCGCGAGGTGGTGGGGCTGGAGGTGAACGGGTCGGCGCGCACGGTCCGCTTCGCCGACGGCGGGCGGCTGTGCGGGCACACCGTGATCATCGCGACCGGCGTCGACTACCGGCGCCATCCCGCGCCCGGCGTCGACGATTTCACCGGGCGCGGCGTCTATTACGGCTCGGCCATGACCGAGGCCGCCGAATGCGCCGACTGCGAGGTCTACATCGTCGGCGGGGCGAATTCGGCGGGCCAGGCCGCGGTATTCCTGTCCCGCAACGCCCGCACGGTTCACCTGGTGGTGCGCGCGGATTCGCTGGAGAAATCCATGTCGCACTATCTGATCCAGCAGATCGCGCAGATTCCGAATATCGAGGTGCACACCAGGACGGAGGTGGTGGCCGCCGACGGCGACGATCACCTGCGCCAGATCGTGCTGCGCAATAACGACACCGGCGTGGAAGAAAAAGCCGATGCCGAACGGTTGTTCCTGTTCATCGGGGCCGCACCGCAGACCGAATGGCTCGACGGCATGGTCACCCGCGACCCGGCCGGGTATGTGGTGGCCGGGCCGGACCTGATGGTCGACGGCAACAGACCGGCGGGCTGGGAGCTCGCCCGCCCGCCGCATCACCTGGAGACCAGCGTGCCCGGCGTCTTCGTGGCCGGTGACGTGCACGCCGACTCGGCCAAGCGGGTCGCGTCGGCGGTCGGCGAGGGTGCGATGGCGGTCATGCTCGTGCACCGGTATCTGGCTTAGGGAAGGGTTTTCAATGACTTCTAATGAAATCGCCCAGCGCAGTGCCCGTTTGGTCTGCGACCCGGCCGAGCTGCGTTCCCTGTTCCTGTTCGAACACCTCGACGACGAACAGCTGGACTGGCTGTGCCGGGACGGCCGGGTCGAATACATCGAGCCCGGAAAGGTTTTCGCCGAGGGTGATCAGGCCACCTGCTTCTATGTGCTGATGGACGGCGAGGTGGTGCTCACCAAACTGTCCGGCGGCACCGAGATCGAACTGGTGCGCACCCAGCACCACGGTTCGTACGCGGGCGCCTGGCAGGCGTATATCGGCGACCAGGCGGACCAGCACTACACCGCGTCGATGTATGTCACCCGCAAGTCGCGGTTCTACGTCCTGGACGCGGCGATCTTCGCGCGCATGATGCGGGAATGGTTCCCGATGGCCGTCCATTTACTGGAGGGCGTCTTCTTCGGCAACCGGAACACCAACGCGCGCATCAGCCAGCGCGAGCGGCTGCTCGCGCTCGGCTCGCTCTCGGCCGGACTCACCCATGAGCTGAACAATCCGGCCGCCGCCGCGGTGCGCGCCACCGCGGGCCTGCGCGACCGGGTCGCCGGGATGCGGCACAAGCTGGCGATGATGGCCGACGGCAAATTCGATCCGAAATCCCTTGTGGCCATGGTGCAGTTGCAGGAGGAGGCGGCCGCGCAGGTGGCCAAGGCCCCCGATCTGACCCCGATGGAGGCCGCCGACCGCGAGGACCTGCTCGGCGACTGGCTGGAGCAGCACGGCATCGAGGACGCCTGGAATCTGGCGCCGAATTTCGTACAGGCCGGCTTCGACATCGACTGGCTGGAGAAGGTCTCGGCCACCCTGGAAGGCTGCGAGGCCAAGGTTTTCCAGGGTGCGATCCGGTGGCTGAACTACACCATCGAGACCGAGCTGCTGATGAACGAGATCGCCGATTCGACCACCAGGATTTCCTCGCTCGTCGATGCGGCCAAACAGTATTCGCAGATGGACCGGGCACCGTTCCAGGTGGTGGATATCCACGATCTGCTCGACAGCACACTGGTGATGCTCAGCCGTAAGCTCGGCGACGGCATCGAGGTGGTCAAGGAATACGACCGAACGCTGCCGCAAATTCCTTGTTACGCAGCGGAATTGAATCAGGTATGGACGAATCTGATCGATAACGCGGTGTACGCGATGCAGGGCTCGGGCACGCTCACCATTCGCACCAGACGCGAAACCAATTGTGTCGTAGTGGAAATCGGCGATACCGGGCCCGGCGTGCCGCCGGAAGTGAAGAATCGGGTCTTCGAACCGTTCTTCACCACCAAGCCGATGGGCGAGGGCACCGGGCTCGGCTTGGATATCTCCTTCCGCATCGTCGTCAACAAGCATCACGGCGATATCCGGCTGGAATCCGAGCCAGGCAACACCAAATTCACGGTCTGGCTGCCGCTGGACCGCCCGGCGGACAACGGCGCCGAAGCCGAGGACGGAGATCAGCAGTGACGCAGGAGCTGGACGGTATCGATCCGGCGGTGCCGCCGAGCGGTGCCGGATGCGTGGAATGCGAAGCGGCACAAGGTTGGTGGGTGCATCTGCGGCGGTGCGCCCAGTGCGGGCACGTCGGCTGTTGCGACACGTCGCCCGCACAGCACGCCAGCAGGCACGCCAAGGAGACCGGGCATCCGTTCATCCAGAGCTACGAACCCGGCGAGGACTGGTTCTGGGACTTCCGCACCGAGGAAATGTACGGCGGCGGACCGGAATTGGCGCCCCCGCACAGCCACCCCGCCGATCAGGGCGTACCCGGCCCGCGCGGGCGGGTGCCCGCCGACTGGCAGGCGCACATCCACTGAGGTTCAGCGTCCCGGCGGTCCGGACGCCTCCTACCTCCTGTTCAACGACGAGAACGGCGATGAGAAGGGCGGTATCGTCGCGGCGAGCGATGGCACCCTGATCTCGCTCGACTACCCCAACGGCGACGCCATCCTCGACGAACAGGGCGCGGTGGTGAACGAGCTCCGGGGCGGCGATAGCAAATCGCAATAATCCAGCAAAACCAGCTCTGGCCTGGGTTTCCTGGCATAACGTCCGTCGAGACATGGTTCAGCGAAGTGATAGCAATCACAGGTTGAACGCAGACCCGCAGGTATGTTCGGAACGTGCGACGGATCGGCGAGACGGTGGACGCGGTCGCGGCCTTCCTGGGAGCGGCGGTCGCAGGCATTGCGCTGTTCCTGCCGATCAGCTTCAGCTGGACCGGCGACACCACCCCGTACCGGATCGCCAGCCTGATCAACAGCGTGCCGCGCGGCGCGGCCATCGGCTTGATCGTCGCGGTCGCGGTCTGCGTCGTGGTCGTCACCTTCACCCGGACCTCGGCCGCCTGGTTGGTCGCGACGGTCGGCATGATCGGGATGTTCGCCAATCACACCGCGGGACGCCATGTTTCGAATGCGGACATGCTCACCACGCAGAACTATCTCGATTCGGTGTGCTCCGGAATCGTGCTCGGCGCGCTCGGCGCGGCGGTGTTGCGCAGGCGGATACCCGCGGCGGCGTTCGCGATCGGCAGCGCGGGCTTCTTCGTCTTCGGCGATCTGGCCGATATCCTCGAAATCTCCGACCAGGACCCGTACTCCGTACTGGAGACCCCGCCGCGCTGGCTCATCGCCGCCGCCATGGCGCTGCTGATACTCGGCACGCTGCGCAACCGTTCGCGGGTCAAACACCCCGACGCGGTGCGGATGGCGCTGGATCTGCCGCTCGCGCCGATCGTCGCGGCCATGGTGCTCTCGCTGGTGGTGCTCGCCACCTCGGAATGGCTCGCGCGCCAATTCCAGAACTCGCCGGATGCCGGGCACGGCGTCGATATCGGGCTCGCGGTGGCCGCGACCCTCGCGGCGGCGACCGTCGCCGCGATGCTGCTGCCGGGCCGGGACGGCACCGGCGTCTATCTGGCGGTGGCCCTGGTGGCGGCGGCGGACGCGATCGGCGGCGCGCCGCGGCCGGGGTGGAGCATCTTCGCGCTGCTCGTCCTGACCGCGCTCGGCATGTTCATCGGGACGCGGCTGGCATCGACCGCGATGGCCGCGCTGCTGATCGCCGGGCTCGCCGTCTACGCGATGCTGCTGCCCGACGTGCACGACAACACCGTGCTGCATATGACCGGCAGTTCCGCACTCGCGCTCATCGCGGGCTACTGCTGCGGCGTCGCGTGGCCGCAGTACGCGCCGAGCGGGGTACTCGGGCTGACGGCGCTGTATCTGCCGTCCATCGTCACGGCGCTGCCGCTGGAGCGGGCGGCTTGGCCGGTGCCCGACGCTACCTCGCACGGCACCAGGCTCGGGCGGACCGCGCTCGCGGTCGCCATCGGCTGCGCGGTGGGTTTGGCTGTGCTGCACCGCATTCGGCCGCGACACCGGCCGACGCCCGCGACGCCGGTAGCTGACGAGTCATTTGCCGATACATAGCGACACTTCGCGGACATGGCCGACGCCATAGTCGCCCGATGCGCGAATCCACCTGGTTTTTCTTACGATTGTCCTGGACAGCCCGAGATACCGACCAGCCGGAGTGAAGTTTGCTCATTATCCTGCTCGCACACGCGATCGCCGCACTGGCCGCGCCGCTGTGCGTGCGGGCACTGGGACGCAACGCCTTCTATCCGCTCGCGTTGGTGCCGCTCGGCTGTCTCGGCTGGGTGATCGCGAATTGGGGTGATACCCAACAGGTTCGGCTCGCATGGGCACCGAGCATCCAGATGAACGTCGACCTGCGCTTCGATTCGCTCGCCGCCATCATGTGCGCGCTGGTGCTCGGCATCGGTGCGCTGATAATCGCTTACTGCGCACGGTATTTCGAGGACGACGAGCCGCGTTTGGGGCTGTTCGCCGCCGAGCTGGTCGGCTTCGCCGGGGCCATGTTCGGACTGGTCACCAGCGACAATATGGTGCTGCTGTTCATCTTCTGGGAAACCACGACCGTGCTGTCGTTCCTGCTGGTCGGGCACAATGCGGAGCAGCCGGTGAGCAGGCGGGCCGCGATCCAGGCGCTGCTGGTGACCGGCGCAGGCGGGCTGGCGATGCTGGTCGGCATCATCATCGTCGGCGAGCGCAGCGGCAGCTATCTGCTGTCCGACCTACTCGCACATGGCAATCCGCCGACCGGTGCGGCCATGGACGTCGCCGTCGCGCTGCTGTTGCTCGGCGCGCTGAGCAAATCGGCGATCGTGCCGCTGCACTTCTGGTTGCCCGGCGCGATGGCGGCGCCGACGCCGGTGAGCGCGTACCTGCACGCCGCCGCGATGGTGAAGGCGGGCGTGTACCTGGTGGCGCGGCTGGCGCCGGTCTTCGCAGGCAACCCGCTCTGGCATCCGATCGTGCTGACCCTCGGGGTGGCATCGATGCTGCTGGCCGGGCTGCGGTCGCTGCAGGTCACCGATCTCAAGCTGGTACTGGCCTTCGGCACGGTGAGCCAGCTCGGATTCCTGCTGGTGCTGGTCGGGATCGGCACGCCCGAGGCGGCGCTGGCGGGTACGGCGCTGATCGTTTCGCACGCACTGTTCAAGGCGTGCCTGTTCATGGTGGTCGGGATCATCGACCATTCGGCGGGTACCCGGGATCTGCGGCTGCTGTCCGGGCTCGGGCGGCGGGCGCCGGTGCTGTGTGGCGCCGCGGTGCTCGCCGCGCTGAGCATGGCCGGATTGCCGCCGATGATCGGTTTCGTGGCCAAGGAGAGCGCGCTGGACTCGATCCTGCGGGCCGATGGTCTCGCGGATCCGGCCCGGATCCTGCTGTGCGCCGGGGTGGTGCTCGGCTCGGTGCTCACGGTCGGCTACAGCGCGCGATTCCTGTGGGGTGCGTTCGCGGACAAGCGGATTCGCGATGCTTCCGCGCCGTGGCATGCGCCCGGCGCGCTATTCCTCGCGCCGCCAGTGGTTTTGGCCGTAGCGAGCCTGGCGGCCGGACTCGCCGCCGGCTGGGTGAGCGACCGCCTGGCCCCATACGCGAAAACCCTGCCCGGCGAGCTGGTTTCCCATCTCGCGCTCTGGCACGGCTTCGGCACACCGCTCGCGCTGACCATGGTCGTTATCGCGCTGGGCCTCGTGCTGTTCGAAATCCGGGACCGGCTGGGCGAATCCGCGAAACCTCGCCTCGGCAATGCCGACCGCGCCTACGACGCGACGCTGCGCGCGATGGACAATCTCTCGCTGCGGATGACCAGGGCGACCCAGCGCGGCTCGCTTCCGCTGAGCCAGACCACCATCCTGATCACGCTCATCGTGCTGCCGACGGTGATGCTCGCCACCGGCACACGCACCGGAATCGAACTGCGCCTGTGGGATTCGCCATTGCAGGCGGTGATCGGCGCGATCATGGCGGTGATGGCGATCGGCGCTACGGTCCTGCGCAACCGCCTGGCCAGCGTGCTGTTCGTCGGGGTCACCGGCTACGGCTGCGGCGTGCTGTTCGCGCTGCACGGCGCGCCGGATCTGGCGCTCACCCAATTCCTGGTCGAGACGCTGACGCTGGTGATCTTCGTGCTGGTGCTGCGTGCCTTCCCCGCCGAGATCGAGGCGAGCCGCACCGGACGGTTCAAGAAGCGCAGAGCGCTGCTGGCGATACTGGTCGGCGCGGTGGTGTCCGGCCTGGCAGCGTTCGCCGTCGCGGCCCGGTCGGCGGAGCCGATCTGGCACCGGATCCCGCCCGCCGCATACCAATTCGGCGGCGGCAAGAACGCGGTCAATGTGCTGCTCGTCGATATCCGCGCCTGGGACACCCTCGGCGAGATCTCGGTGCTCGTCGTCGCCGCGACCGGCGTCGCATCGCTGGTATTCCGGAGTCGCCGGTTCGGCAGCCTGCCGAGGGCGGTGGAATCGCCCAACTACCGACCCGACATGGTGACCTGGTTGACCGCCGGACGACTGCTCGACCGCCGGTACCGGTCCATCGTCCTGCAAATCACCACCAGGCTGGTCTTCCCGACCATCATGGTGCTCTCGGTGTATTTCTTCTTCTCCGGCCACAATGCGCCGGGCGGCGGTTTCGCGGGCGGACTGACCGCCGGATTGGCGCTGGTGCTGCGCTATCTCGCGGGTGGGCGCTACGAGCTGGCCGAGGCGCTGCCGATCGAGGCCGGTCACCTGCTCGGCGCCGGCCTCGCGCTGGCCGCGGGCACCGCGACCAGTTCGCTGCTGCTCGGCGCGCCGCCGCTGTCCTCCGCCGTCGTCGCGATCACGCTGCCGGTGCTCGGCCAGATCAAACTGGTGACCGCGCTGTTCTTCGATTTCGGCGTCTACCTGATCGTCGTCGGCCTCGTGCTCGATGTGCTGCGCAGCCTCGGCGTCCGGCTCGGCAGCGAGCTGGACACCGAAAATGTTGCGGCGAAAGGGGTTTCGCGATGACGGCGAATCTTACCCTGCTGCTGGTGATCGGTGTGCTGGTGGCGTGCGGGGTGTATCTCATCCTGGAGCGCGCGGTGTCGAAGATGCTGCTCGGCATGATCCTGTTCGGCAACGCGGTGAACCTGCTGATCATCACGGTCGGCGGGGCATCGGGGCGACCGCCGATCTTCGGCGATTCGAATCCGGATCACCGCGCGATGGCCGATCCGCTGGCCCAGGCCATGGTGCTCACCGCGATCGTCATCACCATGGGCATCGCCGCGTTCGTGCTGGCCCTCGCCTACCGCTCGTATGCGCTGACCACCACCGAACAGGTCGAGAACGATCCGGAGGACCGTGAGGTCGCCACCCGGCGCGAGGCGGAGGATCCGGAAACATGATGGGCCCCATGGCGATGCTGACGCCGCTGCCGGTGCTGGTGCCACTGCTCGCCGCGGCGGTCACGCTGATCGCCGGGCGCAGGCCGCGCACCCAGCGCGTCGTCACCCTGCTCGCGCTGAGCTCGGAGGTGATCGTCAGCGGCTGGCAGCTGTATCTCGCCGACCAGCACGGCATTTCGGTGCTGCAGGTCGGCGGCTGGGAGACGCCGATCGGCATCACCCTGGTGGTCGACCGGCTTTCGGCGGCGATGCTGGTGGTCTCGGCCATCGTGATGCTCGCCGTCATGGTCTACGCGACCGGACAGAACATCCGCGACGGCGACGACAAGCAGCCCACCTCGATCTTCCAGCCGACGTATCTCGTGCTGAGCGCGGGCATTTCGCTCGCCTTCCTGGCCGGCGACCTGTTCAACCTGTTCGTCGGTTTCGAAATCCTGCTCGGCGCCTCGTTCGTACTGCTCACCCTCGGCGGCACCAGGGACCGGATCCGGGCAGGCGTTTCGTACGTGATGGTTTCGATGGTGTCGTCGCTGATCTTCCTGTGCGGCATCGCCTTTGCCTACGCGGCTGCGGGCACGCTGAACATGGCGCAGTTGGCGCTGCGAATGGACACCGTGCCGGGCGGAATTCGGGCCGCCATCTGCGCGGTCCTGCTGGTGGCGTTCGGGATCAAAGCGGCGGTGTTCCCGCTCTCGAACTGGCTGCCCGACTCGTATCCCACCGCGCCGGCGCCCGTCACCGCGGTATTCGCCGGATTGCTCACCAAAGTCGGTGTGTACGCGATCATCCGGACCAGCACGCTGCTATTTCCGGACGGCCACTTCGACGCGCTGCTGATGATTTCCGGGCTGCTCACCATGCTGCTCGGCATCTTCGGCGCCATCGCGCAGAACGACATCAAGCGGCTGCTCTCGTTCACGCTGGTCAGTCACATCGGATACATGATCTTCGGGGTCGGGCTGGCGAATCAGGAGGGGCTGGCGGGCGCGGTTTTCTATGTGGCGCACCACATTCTGGTGCAGACCACGCTGTTCCTGGTGGTCGGCCTGATCGAACGGCAGGCCGGGTCGGCCTCGCTGCGCCGACTGGGCGGACTGGCCGCGGCGAGTCCGGTGCTGGCCGGGCTCTTCCTCATCCCGGCGCTGAATCTCGGTGGTATACCGCCCTTTTCCGGATTCATCGGCAAGCTGGCGCTGCTGGAGGCCGGTGCCGCCGACGGCAGCGTGCTGGCATGGGTGCTGGTCGCCGGATCGGTGCTCACCAGCCTGCTGACCCTGTACGCCGTCGCGCGCGTGTGGAGTAAGGCGTTCTGGCGGCCGCGCGCCGAAGCGCCCGAAGGCCATCTCGCCGCCGCGGCGCCGCCGACGCTGGTGGAGGACGACACCGATGTGCTCTACGACGAGCGCGACGATCCGGGACGGATGCCCTTCTTGATGCTGGCGTCCACGGCGGCGCTGGTGGTGGTCGGTCTGGCGTTGACGGTGCTGGCCGGGCCGCTGTTCGACGTAGCCGACCGGGCGGCAGCCGACCTGCGCGATAGATCCGTGTATATCGGTGCGGTGCTGGGTAATCCGGGTGGGCCGTCATGAATCGCCTTGCGCCGAGCCGCGGCAGACTCGTCCAGATCGGCGTGCTTTGCTGGCTCGCCCTGGTCTACGTCGCGCTGTGGGGCGATTTCAGCGTCGCGAATACCCTTGCGGGCCTTGCCATCGGCGCGGTGATCATGCTGGCGCTGCCGCTGCCCCGAGTGCCGGTCGCAGGCCGGGTGCATCCGCTGTCGCTGCTCGTACTCATCGCGGTGAGCGTCTACTACGCGCTCGAATCGAGTCTACAGATCGCGTGGTTCGCGATTCGTCCTGCGCCGCCGCCGATTTCGGGTGTGCTACGAGTCCGGCTGGAGATCAAATCCGAACTGGTGCTCGTGCTCTGCGCCGATCTGCTCAACGTCATCCCCGGCACCATGGTGCTGGAGATCGACCGGGAGCGCCGCTTCGTCTACGTGCATGTCCTCGACGTCGGCAGCGAGGCCGCGGTCGAGCATTTCTACCGCACCACAAAGCGTTTGGAGCAACTGCTCATCGCCTCGTTCGAACGTCCCGTCGAATGGGACGAGAACGCATGGCAGAAGGAGGATGCGTCATGACTGTCGTTGCCGTGGTGGCCGCGATCCTGCTGTCGGCGGCGGCCATCCTGACCAGCTACCGGATATTGACCGGCCCGAGCACGCTGGACCGGGTGGTCGGCATCGATTCGCTGACGGCCATCGCCGCGGCGGGCCTCGCGGTGTGGGCCGCCTACACCGACGATGCCACCGTGGTCCCGGCCATCGTCGCCGTCGCGCTGGTCGGCTTTCTCGGTTCCGCCGCCGTATCCCGCTTCCGGGTCCGGGACGACCGATGATCGTCCTGGACTGGCTCGCCGGCGCGCTCATCCTCACCGGCTCGACCCTGGCGCTCACCGCGGCCATCGCCCTGGTCCGCTTCCCCGACACCTTCTCGCGCATGCACGCCGCCACCAAACCCCAAGTGATCGGGCTGATCCTGATCCTGGCCGGCGCCATCATCGAACTGCGCGGCCACGGCAATATCTGGGCGCTCGCCCTCGTCGGCCTCTTCACCCTCCTCACCGCCCCGGTGATCGCCCACCTGATCGGCCGCACCGCCTACCGCGAACAACGCCACCGCGACGGGCTGCTTCGCGTCAACGAATTGGGCGACGAACTCGATACTCCGTAAGCCGTCGCGAGGACTAGCTTCTGGTCTCCGCGTACCGGCGCAGCGAATCTACCTGTTCGGCATCGAGCGACGGCCGCACCTTGGCTCGGGCGGCCGCGATATCGGCGGCGGTGACATCGGCCGCGTCCATGTCCCGGCGCATCGCGGCCAGTGCCGCCTCGCGCAGTAGTGCCGCGCAGTCCGCGGCCGAATAGCCGTCGAGGTCGCGGGCCAGTGCGGCCAGGTTCACGTCCGCGGCCAGCGGCACCGATTTACCTGCGGTGCGCAGGATTTCGCGCCGGGCGGCGGCGTCGGGCGGCGGCACGAAGATGAGCCGTTCCAGTCGGCCCGGCCGCAGCAGCGCGGAATCGATCAGCTCGGGGCGGTTGGTCGCGCCGAGCACCACCACATCGCGCAGCGGTTCGACGCCGTCGAGTTCGGTGAGCAGCGCGGCCACCACGCGATCGGCGACGCCGGAATCGGCGCTCTGCCCGCGGCGCGGCGCCAGCGCGTCGATTTCGTCCAGGAAGATCAGCGATGGCGCGGAATCCCTTGCGCGCTGGAATAATTCGCGCACCGCACGCTCGGACGAGCCGACCCAACGGTCCAGCAGCTCGGGCCCCTTTACCGTGTGCACGCTGAGATGACCGGTGCCGGCGAGCGCGCGCACCAGGAAGGTTTTGCCGCAGCCGGGCGGACCGTAGAGCAGCACGCCGCGCGGCGGTTCGATGCCGAGCCTGGCGAACGAATCCGGATGCCGCAGCGGCCACAGCACCGCCTCGGTCAGCGCCTGCTTGGTCTCGGCCATATCGCCGACATCGTCGAGGCCAAGGCTGCCTATCGCGAGTTCCTCCATGCCGGAACGGGATAGCGGCCGGATCACCTGTAGCGCGCCGAGCAGATCGGCCTGGGTGAGTCGCGGTTCCGAATGTTCCTTGCTGGCACGGGCGGCCGCGCGCAGTGCCGCCTCCCGGCACAGCGCGGCCAGATCGGAAACCACGAAACCCGGTGTCCGCGAGGCTATTTCATCCAACTTCAGCTCGACGGTCGGCACCTTGCGCAGCAAGGCCTCCAGCAGCGATCTGCGGATCGGGGCGGTGGGCAGCGAGAGGGCCAGCTCACGATCGCACAGATCCGGTGCGCGCAGCCGCGGATCCACCCCGGCCGGATTGGCCGTTGTCGCCAGAAAGGCGACCGCGGGTTCGGCGACCGCGGCCCGCAACTGATCGATGATCAGCGTCGCCACCGGTTCCGCCGCAACGGGCAGCAGCGCGTCGATATCGGTGACCAGCAGGATTCCGCCTTGGCCGGAACCGATTTCGGCGACCGCGGCCGCCACCCTGCGCAGCCTGGACCCGCTGTCGATCGCGCCGACGGTCGGCCCGTCGAGTTCGACGATGCGGCGGTTGCCCGCCCGGCCCGTCGATGTCCCCGGCCGCGCGGCGACCGCTCGAGCGAGGGTGGCCTTGCCGACACCGGCGGGCCCGGTGATCAGCACACCCAAATGTGGTGTGGCACCGAGTGTTTTGAGCAGTTCGGGTTCGTCGAGGGCCAGGCTCAGCCATTCGGTGAGCTTCGCGGCCTGAACCTGCACGCCCGCCAATTCCTCGACGGCCACGGGAGAAGTCCGAGCGCCCCCGACTGTCACATCGGAATCGTCTGCGCCGTACTGGATTTCGGCAACGACGCGATCGGCCGAATCGCGGGCGGCCACCGCGCCCGCGCCCCAGATCACCGCCGTATTCGGCTGGATGCTCACCGGACCGCGCCCCGGATCGACCGCGGTGACCGTCAACAGTTCGGTGGTCCACGCCACGCCGAAGGTGCGGGAAAGCGCCTGGCTGGCCGCCGCCGAACTGATATCCGGGCCCAGATCGCGCGGCAGCAGCGACACCGCGTCACCGACCGTCACCACCTTGCCCAGCAACGCCTGCCGCAGGGTATCCGCGGGAATGGTGCGGGTGGCCTGCACCGAGCCGCTCACCGAAACCTGTTTCGCGCCGTACACGCGCACCGGTTCGACGACGACGGTCGCGTTCTCGCGCAATCCGGTGTTCGACAACGCGATATCGTCGAGCAGCGCGACCTTGGCCGGTGTTCCCGCGGGCGCGATACCGACCACCGCCGCCGTGCGGCGCGATCCGATCAGCGCGATGCCGTCCCACTCCCGCAGTCCGAGCGCGGCCAGCGCCTCCGGATGCAGGCGCACCAGGCCGCGGCGGGCGTCGGCCGCGGAGGTGTTGAGGCGGACGGTCAGCTCTAGGTGTGCCACCGTGCCATTCTGCCGGTGATCGATGCGTCGCCGCCGCGGGTTGGTCGGATGGTTAGTTGGTCTTGGGCACGATCCGCGCCGCGACCGCGACCGGCGTATCGGCGTAGCTCGACGCCAGGCAGACCAGTTTCGCGGTGCCGAGCGCGACATTCGGGCTGCCCGCGAAGGGGCTGTCCGGATTCTCCGCGAGGATCTGCTCGATCAGCGCCTTCTCCGCCGCCTCGTCCAATTTCTTGAATTCGGCGCAGGTGGTCTTCGACGCCGCCCCGGCGGCGGTCGGCTTGGCCGTAGCGGTATCGGACGCGGTGGTGGTCGCGGCGGCCGCGGTGCTCGTCGGCTTGGGTGCGCCGGTAGTCGACGTAGCGGTGGGTCCGTTCTTGCGCAGCCCGTTGGCGTCGACGGAATCGTTCTTCTTCGAATCACCACAGCCGACCAGCGACACGGCCAGCGCCCCGGCGGCCAAGGCGATGACGAAATTACGCTTCATGGAATGTATTCCCCGGTGGATCGAGACGCCGGAGCCTCCGGCGCGTTCGCAGCGTACCGGGTGCGAAAATCAGTGGTCATGTGAACCTCGGATCAGCTGCCGTGCTGTGCCCACACTCCCTTGCGCCGCTTACGATTCCCCAATCGATAACTGAACGCACACGGTACGACCTAACGCTCGGCGAGCGCGGGTTCCGTTGACGCAGGCAAGGTTTGGTGGGTGAACCAGGTGGCGTGGAAGGCGGCGGCGAGCCCGGCGAGCAGCGCGAGCACTATCGTCCCGGCGACCACCGGGTATTCGGCCATCGGGACCGCCAGGTAGCGGTAACAGATCAGCAGGGCGGCAAGGATTGTCGCGCCGAGACCGACTATGCGGACACGGAACCAGCCCCAGCCGCGCTCCGGTTCGCGCAGCGCGGATTCGACGGTGAGGCACAGCACCGCGCCGGCGACCAGATCGACGCCGTAGTGGTAGCCGAAGCCGAGGGTCGCGGTGAGCGTCGCGATGAGCCAGAACGTGCCGAGGGCACGCAGCCACAGCGGGGCCGGGCCGCCGTCGGTATCGCGGCGGGTGTGCAGGAACACCGACAGCGCCCAGGCGGTGTGCATGGATGGCATGCAGTTGCGCGGGGTGAAGCCGTCGAACGGCATATCGGCCGGGCTGCGGTCGATCGGCGGGACCACATCGGGCCAGTAATTGCCCAGCTGCAAGCCGTGGCCGTCGGCGCCCGCGGCGAACATCGGGCCGACGACGGGGAAGACCAGGTACAGCACCGGCCCGACCAGTCCGAGCACCAGGAAGGTGCGCACCAGGTAGTGACTCGGCCAGATACCGTCGCGCACCACCCGGCGCAGCTGCCAGATCGCGACGACGATGGCGGCCACCGGCAGCTCGATATACACCCAGTGCAGCACCGCGTGCACGGCCGGACCGAGCGCGTCGAGCACCCGGGCCACCACCCAGGACGGATCGCCGAGCGCGTGATCGGCCAATATCGCGTATTCGTCGAAGACGGCGGGCCGGGTCACCACCGTGATGTGCAACCAGACATCGCCGACCTTCGTGGCCAGGATGAGCAGCGCACCCAGCGCCGCGGCGTGCAGCGCATTGCGTCGGTCGGCTCCGCGCCAGCGGAACCCGGCCACCAGCGCCAGACCGGCGAGCACCCACACCGGGCCGTTACCGATCGCGAAATGCCCGCCGGCCAGCAGCCGGACGGTGGCCGCGATCACATCGATCGCGACGGCGGCGCCGAGCGCGATCAGCCTGCGCCGCATGGAAATTCCGATCAGCGCCAGAATCAGTCCGGCCCACGGCACCGACATGGATTTCGGGGTGCCGATGTAGTCGTTCAACAGGCTGCCGAGCGGTCCCTCGAAATCGTGCCCGATCGAGGCGATCTGCAGCGCGATGAGCAATACCGGAACCGCGGCGATACCGGCGGCGAGCCAGATCCGCGGCCGGGGTGCGCGCACTTCTCGGGTGACGCCACCTACCCCTGGTCCCGGATCAATCAGCACCCGACCATAGTAAACGCCGGATTAACGGCACCCCCCTGGCCCGCTGAACTCCGAACGCCGCGTTTACGCCCAGGTCATTACTGGTTCAATTCCTTGACCAGCGCATCCACCACGGCGACCAGATCGCCCTGCGCGGCCGCCGCGACCCGGCGTTGGCGCTGATAGGACGCACCGCGCTTGGGGATATCCGCGACGAGCGCCAGCTCGTTGGCGCAACCGAGACGCTCCGCCGTCGGCTCCAGCCGGTTGAGCAGATCGGTCAGGTCGTCGGTGACGAGCCGCTCATTGCTGGCGTCGTCGGTGATGATTATCGCATCGAGACCGTAACGCGCTGCGCGCCACTTGTTTTCCTGCACATGCCAGGGCGGCAGCGTCGGCAGCCGCTCACCGCTTGCCACCCGCCGCTCCAAATCGACCACCAGGCAATGGATCAGGGCGGCCATCGCGGCCAGCTCGGTCCTGGTGGGCACGCCGTCGCAGATGCGCACCTCGATGGTGCCCCACTTGGGCGCGGGACGGATATCCCAGTGCATGCCGCCGAGCTGTTCGAACACACCGGTTTTCAGCTGGTCGTGCACGAAATGTTCGAACTGTGCCCAATTTTCGAATTGGAAGGGCAGGCCCGCGGTGGGCAACTGCTGGAACATCAGCGTCCGGTTGCTCGCGTACCCGGTATCCGAACCCGCCCACATCGGCGAGGACGCGGACAGCGCGAGCAGATGCGGATGCGTGAGCAGCAGCGAGTTCAGGATCGGAAAGACCATGTCCCGGTGCGAGATCCCGATATGCACGTGCACGCCCCAGATCATCATCTGGCGGCCCCACCACTGGGTGCGCTCGATCAACTCGTCGTAGTGCGCGGACCGGGTGAGCTGCTGCGCCGACCACTGCGCGAACGGGTGGGTGCCCGCGCAGAACAGGTCGACGCCGAGCGGATCGGCGGCCCGGCGCACCGCGTCCATGGTCTCGCTTAGATCATCGACGCATTCGGCGACCGTATCGTGCACGCCGGTGACTATCTCGACGGTGTTGCGCAGCAATTCCTTGGTCACCTGCGGGGTGCCGTCGTAGGCGCGGCGGTCACCGACCTGATCGAATACTGCCGCTGCGGTATTGGACAGATCGCGCGTCACCTTGTCGACGAGCGCGATCTCCCATTCCACACCGATCGTCGGCCGGGGCGAACCTTTGAAGGGAACTGACGCGACTGCTGCCCCGGCCATGGCGACCCTCTACTGGATGACGCCGCAGGCGACGCGGCCACCCGCGTCGCCCGTGGCTAGCGTTGACTCGTCCGGACCCGCGACGCCATCGGCGCGGACGTAGCGACTTGGAATGTTGCCGAAGTTATCCGCATCGGCGTGGATGATGATGGCCTTGCCCTTGATGTCCTTGAGGGTTACCCCGTCGGTGGTGGTGGTGAGCTGGCCCGCGCCGTCGGAGCGAATCTCGAGGGAGGTCAGGTCGCCGCTGGACGGATGCGCGTTCGCGCTGCCCACCTGCAGATGGCCGCCCGCGGAGAGGAAGTCGCCGGACGGACCGCCGGTCGGCGCCACCGAATTCGCCTCACACTTACCGACCTGGTGGATGTGCAGGCCGTGGAAGCCGGGACGCAGGCCGTGCGCGTCGACGGAGACCTGCAGGTAGTTGCCGACGTTGGTGATGTTGGCGGTGGCGACCGACTGCCCGGCCGCATCCTTCAGATCCACCTTGTAGCCCGGGTTGGCGTTCGCGGTGCCGGTCTCGGTGCCGAATTGGCCGTTCGGCGGGGTGGACGCACCGGTCCACACCGGCGGGGTCGTTCCCTTGACATCGCTGGATTCCTGGCTGTTCGAGCAGGCTGCGAGGCCGAAGACCGCGACCGCAAGCACCGGGGTCACAGTCCGCCAGGACGGGCGACGAGTTGTGGACGGGGCCATCGGGGGAACTCCTTTACGAGTACCGAGTTTACGAGTACAGCGGGGTGGACACGTTCGTTACCGGACAAGATGATGCCACGGTCGCCGTGTCGGACGACGACAAGGGCCGTGTCGCGTACTACAGACTGTAGTCAGTTACCCGTCACGATGACGACAACGCCACTCTGATCGGTGAAACCGCTGCCCTTCGGCTCGGCCGAGGCGCCGAGCTCACTCGCGATGGCCAGCGCCGCTTCCTTCTCGCCGGGTGAGTTGCCGTAGTACACAGTGGTTTTGGGGATGTTCTCACCCGGGAAGTTACCGGTGGATACGTTCGTCCAGCCGTCGGCGCCGAGCTCGCTCGCGGTCTTGGCGGCCAGTCCGGCGATCATGCTGTTGTTGAGCACCCGCACCGGCACCGAATGATTCACCGCCGCAGCGGTACTCGTGGTGGTCGGGGGCAACGACGGTGCGGCGGTACTGGTTACCGGCGCGCTGGTAGGGGCTGCGCCGGCCGGTGTGGTCGGCGGCGCGGGCGCGGCGGGCGCGCTCGTTTTGGTGGGCGCCTGCGGGGCGGCGGCCACCGCGGAACTGCTCGTCGAACTCGGTTCCGAGCCGTCGGAATCGGATTTCGACAACGACATCGCGCCGAGACCACCGAAGACGATGGCGAGCGCGATCAACACCATTGCCAGCGCACGCAACGGTGGACCACCAGAAGTGGTGTTCGGGTAGCTCACGAATAAGACCCTAGCCGTTTATCAGACTTGAAAGCCGAGACGGCGCGCAGCTCTTGCCTTCTGCCTGCTCGCGCGCAGTCGCCGCAGCCGCTTCACCAGCATGGGATCGACGGCGAGCGCCTCTGGCCGGTCCACGACCCCGTTGAGTACCTGGTAGTACCTGGTGGGCGACATGCCGAAGAGTTCGCGAATCGCTTCCTCCTTGGCACCCGCGTACTTCCACCATTTCCGTTCGAAGTCGAGGATTTCGCGCTCACGCCTGCTCAGGCCGCCGTCGTCGCCGAAATTGTCCGGCTCCGATAGTTCGGCTCCCTGCGCCGGACCTTCCGCTGTGGCATCTTCGAGATTCCGAGCCGCTGCGCCGTCCATCTTGCTCCCTCGCCGAGTCACCACCGGAGGTATTCGATCGGCGGCATTTGCCTGGCCCTTCGTGGTCACGCTCCGCTACCGCCTCCGGGCCAACACTCATGCCGCAGAAAAAGCCTATACGTCGCGGATCATTCAACCACGGACCGCGCGGATTGCCGGGGCGCCCGCACGGCGTGTTCGACTACCGACCGGTAGGGGTGTGTCGAGGTGCATCATCCATAATCGTCCTATGGCAATTCTTCCGATCGTGATCGTCGGCGACCCGGTGCTGCACACACCCACTGAGAAAGTCGACCAATCGCCGGAGGAATTGGCCGAGCTCATCGCCGATATGTACGAGACGATGGACGAGGCGCACGGCGTCGGCCTAGCGGCAAATCAGGTGGGAGTTTCGCTCCGGTTGTTCGTGTACGACTGCCCCGATCTGGCCGCGCCGGGGCAGCCGCGCCGCAGGGGCGCGATCGTCAACCCGGTGCTGGAGACCTCCGCCATCCCGGAGACCATGCCGGACCCGGACGACGACGAGGAGGGCTGCCTCTCGGTGCCCGGGGAGCAGTTCCCCACCGGGCGGGCCAACTGGGCCAAGGTCACCGGCACCGACGAGCACGGCAATCCGGTGACGGTCGAGGGTGAGGGCTTCTTCGCCAGGATGCTGCAGCACGAGGTCGGGCATCTGGACGGCTATCTGTACACCGATGTGCTGGTCGGGCGCAATGCCCGCGCGGCGAAGAAGGCGATCAAGCGAAACGGTTGGGGCACACCGGGACTCAGCTGGATTCCGGGTACCGTTCCCGATCCGTTCGGCCATGACGACTGAACCGGACATCCCGCTGGGCCGCCGGGTTGTGCTGCGGTACCTGCTGCCCGCAGGCTATCCACAGTCGATGACCGATGTGATCGGGGAGCTGATCTCACTCGATCCGCCGACGGTGCGCGCGGCCGACGGATCCGTCGTATCGGTTGCCTACGATCGTGTGGTGGCTTTGAAAGCATTGGGACCCAGGCCTATTCGAACCGGCGAGATCCGGGCGCTGGAGTCCGCCGCGGCGTACGCCTGGCCGGGAATAGAGCAGGCCTGGATCGATGGTTGGCTGGTACGGGCCGGGCACGGATATACGCGACGGGCCAATTCCGCTGTGCCGCTGGGCAATTCGGATGGTCCGGCGGTGCTGGCCGCCGAGACCGTACGCCGTATCGGCGAATGGTACGGCGCGCGCGGCCTACCGCCGCAGCTGGCGCTGCCGGACCGACTAGCCCAGACGCCGCCCGGTTGGCAGGCGGGCGAAGAGGTCCAGGTACTCGCCATCGATATCGAGAATTTCGTATTGCCACAGGGCCCATCGATGGTCCGGGTGGCACCGGAACTGGACGAGGCCTGGCTGCGGCTATACCGCACCCAGGGCGGTGCCGTTGCGGCGCAAGAGTTTTCGGTGCCAGTCGAGGTGATCGCCGCGGTGCACGACGGCGCGGTCGGCTTCGCCTCGCTCGGCCTGCCGGAGCCGATCGCGGTGGGGCGCGGGGCGATCACGACCGCCTCGGACGGCCGCCGCTGGATCGGGCTCACCTGCGTCGCGGTGTCGGTGGACCATCGCAGGCGCGGGCTCGGCACCCTGGTCTGCGCCGAATTGATCCGATGGGGCAGCAAGAACGGGGCAACACACGCCTACCTCCAGGTGGAGTCGTACAACACCGGCGCGATCGCGCTGTACCGGGATATGGGATTCCTGGAACACCACACCTACCGGTATGCAACGCCGGATGATGCGGCGGCGCCCGCCGAAATTCGGTAGAACAGAGCAATAACCCCTGTGAAGAAAGGTCTTTCGTGCGCCTCGCGACCTGGAATGTGAATTCGATCCGCTCCCGAATCGACCGGGTCGCCGCATTCCTGGATCGCCAGAACATCGATGTGCTCGCCATCCAGGAAACCAAATGCCGCGACGACCAGTTCCCGTACGAGCGGTTCGACGAACTCGGTTACGAGGTGGCCCATCTCGGCATCAACCAGTGGAACGGGGTGGCCATCGCGTCCAGGATCGGCCTGGCCGATGTGGAATTCGCCTTCCCGAACCAGCCCGGCTTCGACAAGGACGCGGGCGAATCCCTCATCAGCACACCGGTTGTCGAATCCCGCGCGATCGGCGCGACCTGCGGCGACATCCGGGTGTGGAGCCTGTACGTGCCCAACGGCCGCGCCATCGACGACCCGCACTACGCCTACAAGCTGGAATGGCTTGCCGCCCTGCGGGATAACGCCGCCGGTTGGCTGGCCGCCGACCCGGCCGCGAAGATCGCGCTGGTCGGTGACTGGAATATCGCGCCGACCGACGACGATGTCTGGTCGGTCGAATTCTTCACCGGCAAAACGCACACCTCCGCCCCGGAACGCGACGCCTTCAACGCCATCCTCGACACCGGCTTCGCCGACATCATGCGCCCGTACGCGCCCGGCCCCGGCGTCTACACCTACTGGGACTACACCCAGCTGCGCTTCCCCCGAAAAGAGGGCATGCGCATCGATTTCATCCTCGGCTCCCCCGCCCTCGCCGCGGCAGCCACCGACGCCGGTGTCGACCGCGAGGAGCGAAAAGGTAAGGGCCCCAGCGACCACGCACCCGTCATCGCCGAGTTCACGGACTTGGTTAGCTGACCCAGTCCTTCAGGGGTTCGGTGTCGAGGGTGATATCGACCGGCTTCGGCAGGTGTATCTCGGCGCCGAACAGCACGGTCACGACCCGCTCGTAGCGATTCCCATTGGGCTCGCTGTGCACGGTTACCGTGCGGAAATCGCGATCGATGAGGAGATACACCGGTATGCCGGTATCGGCGTATGCCCGCGGCTTCTCCTGTCTGTCGCGACGCTCGGTGTCCTGATCGGCGGATGTCACCTCGACAACCATGAGGGCAGGCTCCGGATCTGCCCATTCACCTTGCCCCGCAAAAGCTTCCGCCTCGGCAAGCGTGCCATCAGGCCGAGCGCGGCCCGTTCGGTTTCTGCCGACGTTCAGTCCGCGCGCCGGACTCAGGAACAACTCGGGACGAACCATCAAAAAGGTACGAATCAGCCATTGCATGATCCGGCCGTGGTCGCCATCCGGCATCGCCTTTGCCGCCAGCTGCCCGTCGATGAATTCGAGACGCACACCCTCAGCGATACATTCAGCCGCCCGTGCGAGTTCCTCGAACTCCTCGATGGTCATAATCGGCTCATGCACCACGGTCATGGCCGTACGCTACTGAGCTTCCGGCATAGATCAACGGAATTACTGACCAGCGTATCCGCAGCACGGTGAGCCGCGCTCGACACGCCGATGTGGCCACACGTGCGCTGGCATGAGTGGAAGACGATCCGGTCAGGGGTTCATTTCGTAGGCACCGGCGTGTGCGCGCGCTCGACCCAGGACGTTCGCGAAGCGGGCCGAGTCGGCGACGGGTCTGCGGATCAGGTCGAGGGCGCGGTGTTGCTGGGCCTGGGTCGCGGTCGGCTTGGCGTGCAGTGTCAGTGCGTGTTTGGCGAATTCGCGGATGAATATGTCGAAGATCTGGTCGATTACGGCCGGGTCGGTGTGTTCTATCTCGGCCTGTTCGAGGATTAGTTGGGCGTAGGGCAGCATTGTGAACAGTTCGCCGATGGCGAAGAGGAAGTCGACGTCGCGTTGCTGTTCTCGTGTCGGTGATGCGGCGGCGAGCAGGGTTTGGAAGGCGCGGGCCTGTTCCAGGAACAGCGCGACATTCGGTATGTGCGCGAATTTTTCGAAGACCGGGCGCCAGTCGGCGAAACGGATACGGCCGAGACCGCTGCTCGGGCCCTGGTGGAACAGGAATTCGTCGTCGGCGGCGTCGCGGCGGGTCGGAATGTGTTCGTATTCGGCCCTTTTCAGCTCGGTGGCGAGTTTGGGGACCGCCGCGCCCGCGCGCGACGCAAGGCCACGGCTCGTCCAGCTGAGCGCGCCCGCCGCCGCCCGTACCGCACCCTTGGGCGCGCTGCCCGCGCCGGGAAGGTAACGCAGCGCGGCCAATCCGGCGTCGGCGGGATGAAACATGTAGTTGGCCATGAACTTCAGCGAGAGCGCCATGTTCACATGCACCGTGCCTTCCAGACGGGGCAGTCCGAACAGCCCGAGCATGGCCATCGGGAAGTACATATCGTTCTCGAAACCGCGGGCCGCGATCACATCTGCCAGATCCTCGATGATCCGCTGCCCCTGCCGGGTGACGGTCATCTTCTCGATCGCGTTGAACAGCAGGTAGCGCCGGTCTTCGGCATGGGCCGAACGCATGTAGTCGATGGCCCGCTCGCTGTACAGCTTCATCGCGACGAGGCGGGCGTACGAATCCGTCAGCAGCGAACGCACCTGCGGGAATTCGGTTACCCGGTGCCCGAACAGGATTCGGTTCTCGGCATGCGTGATCGCCTCGTAGAAGGCGTGTTCGCAGGCGCCGACCGCGCCGAATCCGAGATTGAACTTGCCGACGTTGACCGTATTCATCGCGGCGTGGAAGGCCGCCTCGCCGCGATGCAGGATGTCGGCCTCGGCGACCGGGTAATTCTCCAGATCGAATGCGGCCACGTACATCTGGCTGTCCACCACATTGCGCAACAGCTTGTAGGCGGGATGTTTACTGTCCGCGACGAAGAACAGGTATCCGGCGTAATCCTCCTGTGCCGGTTTGCCTTCGAGCGCCTTGGCGCTGTCGATGATCGGCTTGTCGGCGCGCCGACCGAATACCGAGACCAGGCCCGCGAGGTTGCCGTTACCGATGTAGTGCTTACCGCCGGTCGCGTGAAAACCGCCGTCCGCCAACGGTTCCAGCACCATATCGGTGGAGTAGACGTCGGCGCCGTGCGCCTTCTCGGACAGGCCGAAGGCGAAGATCTCACCGGAGTCCAGCAGTGCGGCGGCCCGCTGTTTGGCCGCGGTGTTGTCGCTCTGCCAGATCGGCCCGAGCCCGAGGATGCTGACCTGCCATACATACCAGTAGGACATGCCGTAGAAGCCGAGGATCTTGCTCAGCATGGCGATGCGCGCGGTGTCCCAGCGCTTGTTCGGATCGCCGTTGGCCAGTGCGGCCGGGGTGAGGAAGGTGGCGAACACCCGCTCCCGCTTCACGAAGTCGAGGAATTCCGAGTACCAGACGCGATCCCGGTCGTCCTGCTTGAGCCGCGCCTTGCCCCGGGCCTCGAACCAGTCGACCACGGCGCGCAATATCCGCCGGGTCTCCGCGTCGAATTCGGCGAAATCGTAGGTCTTCGGGTTGAACAGGGTCTCGGTCATCTCGGCTCCTCGGGCGGTTTCATGCATGAATGTAGCATTATTGTTCGCGGATGTAGGAAGTTGATCTTCACCCCTCGAGACCAGCAAGAACCTCGATCGCGGCGCTGATATGTTGGACGTCATGGGTAGCGATTCGGCGGTGCGGCCACGGCAAGGGGCGGTGCCGCCGAACACGCCCCGGCCGCGGCAGCGGGCACAGCACCTCGGCCCGGAGCGCAGGCGTCCGCAGGTGCTGGACACCGCGCTGGCCATCGCCGTCGAGGACGGCATCGCCACCGTCACGATGGCGGCCGTCGCCGAACGCATGGGCGTCACCCGGCCGGTGGTGTATGCGTGCTTCGCCGACCGCAGGGAGCTGATCGCGGCGCTGATCCAGCGCGAGGAGACCTACCTATTGGACGGCGTGCGCGAGGTGCTGCCCGCGCGCACGGTGAACGCCGACGAATCGGTTTTCGTCGAGGGCTTCCGCGCGCTGCTGAAGAAGTCCGCCGCCCGCCCCGACGCATGGCGGCTGCTGTACGGCAATCCCGATCCGGCCGTCGCCGATTCGTTCGGGCGCGGCCGCGCACTGGCCCTCACCCGCTGCCGCGAGCTGCTGCGGCCGACGCTGCGCGCCTGGGGCACGGCCGATGCCGAACGCAAACTCCCTGCGCTGGTTGAACTTTGGGTGTCCGCAGGCGAGGGCGCGGTGCGCACGCTGCTCACCGGCGAGGGGGAATGGACGCCGGAGGATCTCGGCGCGTTCGTCGGCGCCGCGGTGTATCGGGCGATGCGGCACGCGTGAACCGCAGCTGAGCACGCTGCCACGGCCGAACCCCGCAGACCCGCCGCATGGGTAGCACGATGCACAGAAACTGGCCGACACAGTGCGCAAATCGACTGCCACACGGTAGGACGTAGTAGTGGGCCCGGGATGCGCGGCAGGCCGAACTCGGCCCGACCAAGATCACCCGGGCCTACCATCGAGTCGGATCAGTATCCGACCATCGACCTGGCGGAGGTGCAGGGATGGCGTTTTATCGGCAGGTGGGTGCGGTGCCGCCCAAGCGGCATACGCAGCACCGCGACGAGAGCGGGCAGCTCTACTACGAGGAGCTGATGGGTGAGGAGGGTTTCTCCGGCGACTCGTCGCTGCTCTACCACCGCGGCTTGCCACCGGCCATCGTCGACTCACAGGTCTGGGAACTGCCCGACCAGACGACGACACCGAATCATCCACTGCGCCACCGGCATCTGAAGCTGCACGAGCTGTTTCCCGGCGATACGCCGTCGCGCACCGACCCGGTCACCGGGCGGCGCCTGCTGCTCGGCAACGCGGATGTCCGCATCTCGTACGTGGCCGCCACCAATGCGTCCCCGCTGTACCGCAATGCCATCGGCGACGAGCTGGTGTACGTGGAATCCGGTGCGGCCGTGGTGGAGACGGTCTTCGGCGCGCTCGACGTCCGCCAGGGCGATCACGTGCTGATCCCGCGCGCCACCACCCATCGCTGGCTGCCCGACGGACCGGAACCGTTGCGCGCCTACGCGATCGAGGCGTCGAGCCACATCACCCCGCCCAAGCGTTATCTGTCGAAATTCGGCCAGCTGCTGGAACATTCGCCGTACTGCGAACGAGACCTGCACGGCCCCATCGAATTGCTGAACGAAACCGGGACCGACGTCGAGGTGCTGGTCAAGCACCGGCCCGGCGGCAAGGTGGTCGGCACCAGGCTGACTTACGCGACGCATCCGTTCGACGTGGTGGGCTGGGACGGCTGCCTCTACCCGATCACCTTCAATATCGCCGATTTCGAACCCATCACCGGGCGCATCCACCAGCCGCCGCCCGCGCATCAGGCCTTCGAGGGAATCAATTTCGTGGTCTGCAATTTCGTACCGCGCAAGGTGGACTACCACCCGCTGTCGATTCCGGTGCCGTACTACCACTCCAATGTCGACTCCGACGAGATCATGTTCTACTGCGGCGGAAATTACGAGGCGCGCAAGGGATCCGGGATCGCACAGGGGTCGGTGTCGGTGCATCCCGGCGGTTACGCGCACGGCCCACAGCCGGGTGCGTACGAGCGCAGCATCGGGCTGGAATTCTTCGACGAGTTGGCAGTGATGGTGGATACCTTCCGCCCGCTCGAACTCGGCGAGGGCGCACTGGCCTGTGAGGATCCGGCATACGCCTGGACCTGGTCGGGACGGGGGCGGCAGGCGTGAGGGTCCGCATGGAAATTCCCGAGGATTCGCTCTTCGGCGTCGACAACCTGCCATACGGCGTATTCGCCCCGGCGGGCGACGCGCTCCGGGTCGGCGTGCGGGTCGCCGACAAAGTGATCGATCTGGCTGCGGCGCTGGAGGATCCGGTCTTCGCCCAGCCGAACCTGAACGCACTGCTCGCCCAGGGTCCCCGGCGCTGGCGCGAGGTCAGGCATCGGGTGCGCGAGCTGGTCGACGGCGAAATCGATGCCACCGCAATCCATGAGCTCGCCGCGGTGCGGCTGGCGCTGCCGATTCAGGTCGGCGACTATGTCGACTTCTACGCGAGCATCGACCACGCGACCAACCTGGGCAGGCTCTTCCGCCCGGATGCCGAACCGCTGCTGCCCAATTGGCGGCATCTGCCGGTCGGCTACCACGGCAGGGCCGGCACCGTCGTGGTATCGGGCACCGATGTGGTCCGGCCCCGGGGTCAGCGCCGAACCGATTCGGGCACACCGGATTTCGGCCCGTCTCGGCGGCTCGATATCGAGACCGAGTTGGGTTTCGTGGTCGGCGTCGGCTCCGCGCTCGGCACCCCGATCGGCGTCGACGAATTCGCCGATCATGTCTTCGGTGTCGCGCTGGTCAACGACTGGTCCGCGCGCGATATCCAGGCCTGGGAGTATCAGCCGCTCGGCCCGTTCCTCGGCAAATCCTTCGCGACGTCGCTCTCTGCGTGGGTGACCCCGCTGGCCGCGCTGGAGAAGGCGCGTATACCGATTCCGGAGCAGACCCCGGAACCGCTGCCCTACCTGCGCGGTGACGAACCGCGCGGGCTCGACATCGACCTGACGGTGACGTGGAACGGCCAGGACGTCGCGCATCCGCCGTACCGGCGGATGTACTGGTCTCCCGCGCAGATGCTGGCCCACCTGACGGCGAACGGCGCGTCGACCCGAACCGGCGATCTGTTCGCATCGGGCACCATCTCCGGGCCGGAACCCGAACAGCGCGGTTCGTTCATCGAATTGTCTTGGGGCGGAAGCCAACCGGTGGACGTCAACGGCGAGAAGCGCACCTTCCTCGCCGACGGCGACGAGGTGGTGATCACCGCGACCGCGCCGGGTCCGCACGGTAACCGGATCGGCCTCGGCGAGGTCGCCGGGCGGATCCGGCCCTCGAACGGCCGATAGGCCGCTACTCCGTCGACGTGCGCCCGGCGTAGACCACGGTGACGAACCGGGTCAGATCCTCGGTCAGCGTGTCGACCGCGTCGGGCGGGCCGCCGTCGTCGTGGTGGTGCAACCAGTCCGCGATCAGCTCGAACATGCCGCCGATTGTGGCGAGGGCCAGGGCGATACTGCGGTGGTCACCGGTGCCCGCCCACTGCTTGTCGAGGAAGGCCGCCGCCCAGCGACGATTGCTGCGTCGTTGCCGTTCCACCGTCGGTGAAATGCCGCCCGCCTCACCGAAGGTGACCTTGGCCAGCCGAGGATCGTCGGCGATCGCGTGCACGAAGGCGCCGATAATCGCCTCCAACCGCGGCTGCCACGCCAATTGCACTGTCTGCTCGGCGACTTCGGCGACGCGGCCCCGGATCTGGACGGTCAGCTGCTCCAGCAGCGCGATGTAACAGGCTTCCTTGCTGTCGAAATGGTCGTAGAACCCCTTGGTTCCGACGTATGCGCGCTGGCAGATCTGTTCGATCGATGTCCCGGAAAAGCTCTGGGCGGCAAAGAGTTCGGTGGCCGCGTCGAGTAGCTGGCTGCGTCGTTGCGCACTGCGCTGCTCGGCGTCGAGTCCGCGGATCCGGCGCCGCGCCGGAGTCGGGGCAGGCCGCGCGGCGGATTTGCTGCGGGTCATGCCTTCGACCATAGCCCGCGTAATTGAAACAAGAAGCCTTGTTGCTAATACGGGGTCGTGTTGTAATCGCTGTCACCTGATGAAGGAGGGCAGACGAGTGTCCGTGATCAATGGAGATCGCATCCGGCGCGCCATCGCGCTGGCGGTGGCGGGGGTCGTCACCGTGGCGACCGCGTTGGTGATCGGCGGCTTCACCGCGGGGCAGGCGGCCGCGGTGCCGCCGCCGACACAGGACGCGTTCTATCAACCACCCGAGGGCTTCGAATCCCAGGAACTGGGCACGGTACTGCGGTCACGCGAGGTGCATCTCGCGGCGCTCACCGTATTACCGCTGAACGTGCGGTCCTGGCAGTTGATGTATCGCACCACCGACCTGTTCGGCGCGCCGGACGTCGCGGTGACCACGGTGGTGCTGCCCGCCGGCGCCGACCCGGCCCGCTCCCGGCCGCTGGTCTCGCTGCAGTTCTACTACGACAGCGCGAGCAACGACTGCTCACCGTCGTTCGTGCTGCAGCAGGGCGCGGGGCTGCCGGGTCTGGAGGGCATCCACTCGCAGAGCGAACTCATCGCGCTGGCCGCGCTGATCAGCCGCGGCTGGGCCATTTCCATCCCGGATTACGAAGGGCTGCACGGACATTTGGCCGCGGCGAAGGAGCCCGGATACATGGTGCTCGACGGCATCCGCGCCGCCGAGCGCTTCCAGCCGCTCGGTCTCGACGGCGCGAATACGCCGGTGGCGATGTGGGGCTACTCCGGCGGCGGCATGGGTTCGGGCTGGGCCGCCGAGCTGCAGCCGAGCTACGCGCCGGAATTGAATGTCAAGGGCGTCGCGCTCGGCGCGCCGACCTCCGACGTGGTTTCGCTACTGCACGTCAACGGATCGATGTTCTCCAGCCTGATCGGCATCGGCATCGCCTCGCTCTACAACGCCTATCCGAAATTCAAGGAGGCGACCGACCGGGTGATGACCCAGGAGGGCAAGGACCTGCTCGCCCGCACCAATGCGCAATGTCTGCCACGCAACGCGCTCACCCAGATGTTCGTGGATTATCAACGGTTGCTGACCATTCCGATCTCCGACTATCTGGCGCTACCGGAGATCAAGGAGGTCTTCGACGCGACGGTGCTCGGCAGCGACCATCCGACCGCGCCGATCTTCCTCTACCAGGGCGTATTCGACGAGGCGGTCCCGATGTGGACGAATGACAGGCTCACCCGGCGTTGGTGCGATCAGGGCGCCTCGGTGCTCTATAAACGCGACCACCTCAGCGAACATCTGACGCTGCCGTCGCTCGGCATGGCCGACACCTTCAACTGGCTGACCGCGCGCCTCGCGCCCGGCGCACCCGATCAGGTCGGCTGCCAAACCCAGGATGTGGTGTCCCAGCTGGCCGATTTCAACGCGCTGCTCACCCAGATCGAGATCAACCTGAACGCCACCTTCGGCGCGCTCGGCTTCCCGATCGGGCCGCGGGAGCGGTAATGCGGTATGGCCCTCAAGCGGATCGAAACCGGTTGGGGGCCACTATCTCTCACACAGTTATGCGGGGCAGGGCGTGCCGTTCCCGCCGGGGCTCACCTCGATGCCGATGGTCCGCTCGCCGCCGATCTGCGCGGCGTGCAGCATGTGCATACCGGGGGTGTGCGGCGTCCACTTCGCGATGACGTCACCGTTGCCGCCCGCCTGGATCGCGCTCGGCGGATTGAATTCGCCGTCTTGGCTGTCGTAGAAACTGATCCAACTGCCGGGCTCGGTCGTCGCCAACGCGGTGTAGGCGCAGCCGGTGACGAAGACCAGCGGATCCCCCGGCGTCACGGCGAAAGCGTTGATCGCGGCGGGCGCCGACGGCGCCGTCAGCACCAGCGCGGCAGCCATCGCGCCCATCGTGGATATCGCAGCCGCAGCGGACTTATGTGATCGGAGCATGTGGAGTTCCTTTCGAGTCACGGCGAATTGCGGCCGCCCGCCCGAGCCTATCGATCGAACCCGCTGCGCCGGGAGCGTCATTTGTAGGGGCTGCCATTTCCGGCACCGACAGGTACTGTCCCGTACACGCTGCGGCGGTTAGGTTTTCGCGACGCCCACCCAGCCGTGCTCGAGCAGCGCGAAGATATCCCGCATCGCCGCGGCCGGATCATCGGAGTCCGCGACGATTCCCGCGCTCATCAGGGCGAAATGGGCCAGCGCAACGGTTTTCACATCACCGATCGGCAGGCCCGCCTCCTCGGCGATGACGGCGGCGACCGCGCTGGTGTGCCGGAGCATCATCTGCCGCCAATATTCCTGCAGCGCAGGCGTTTCCGCGATGAGCTGGAGAAATCCGCTGGCCTGTAGATCGTCGGTGGAGGCCATTCGAGTATCGAGCAGGTGATCGCGCAGCGCATCGAGGATCGATTGCCCATCGGCCCGCTCGCGCACCGCGGCGACCAAACCCTCCTCCATGTCCTCGTCCTGATCGAACAGCAGCGCTTCCTTGCTGGGGAAGTGCTTGAACAGCGTGCTCAGCGAGACGTCGGCCGCCTCGGCGATCTCGCGCACGCCGACCTCGTCGAAGCCGCGCTCCAGGAACAGGCGCAGCGCGGCATCCGCCAGCGCTTGGCGGGTCTGGGCCTTCTTGCGCTCGCGGCGTCCGGTGGGAGCGGTCATGCGGTCGATGATACGCCATTAGGATATCGGCACCAAAAGTAGAGCAGTTGTATTTTTATAGTTGATCTGCTTTCCTGATGAGCGTGGCAGGCCACCCGAAAAGGCGGGGCCGCCCATTCGATTTGGAGGAGGTGAGCGGCCATGACCGCAACCCAGACCGAGACCGCTTCGCCGCGGTCGATCCGGCTGGTCCTGGCCGGAGTCCTGCTGGCGATCCTGTTGGCCATGCTCGACAACGCGATCGTCGGCACGGCGATGCCGACGATCGTGCGCGAACTCGGCGGCCTCGACAGGGTCGCCTGGGTGGTCACCGCGTACACCCTGCTCTCGGCGATCTCCACGCCGGTGTGGGGCAAACTCGGCGATCAATTCAGCCGGAAAACGATATTTCTCGGTTCGATCGGCATATTTCTGATCGGCTCGGTGCTGGCGGGCGCGGCCTGGTCGATGCCGACATTGATCGCGTTCCGCGCCATCCAGGGGCTTGGGGCGGGCGGCATCTCGGTAACCGCGCTGGCGCTGATCGGCGCATTGGTGCCGCCGCTGGAACGCGGCAAATATCAGGGCATGATGGCCTCCGCCATGGCGGTCGGCACCATCGGCGGTCCCCTGCTGGGCGGCGTCATCACCGATCAACTCGATTGGCGCTGGGCGTTCTACATCAATATCCCGCTCGGCCTGTTCGCCCTCGGCTGGCTGGCGTATCAGTTACGAATTCCGATGGTGCGCAAGCAGGTTCGTATCGACTACGCGGGCATCGCCCTGCTCTCCGTCTTCATCGCCGCGCTGGTGCTGATCGCGACGTGGGGCGATATCGAATACCCGTGGCTCTCGGCACAGATTCTCGGGCTCGCCGCGGTGGCGGCGGTCGCGCTCGCGGCATTCCTGCTCGTCGAGCGGCGGGCGGCCGACCCGGTGATCCCGCTCGGATTGTTCCGCAGCCGCAATCTGACGATCGCCTCGACCATCGCACTGGTCGGCGGGGTGCTGACCTTCGTCGGCGTGCTGTATCTGCCGCTGTTCCAGCAGACGGTGCAGGGTGTTTCGGCATCGAGTTCGGGATTGCTGTTGCTGCCCATGATGCTTCCGCTGCCCATCGTCTCGCAGATCGTCGGCAAGCGGATGAGTGCCAGCGGCAAGTACAAGGTGTTCATCGTCCTCGGCGGCGCGCTGTGCACGGCGGGCACCGCGCTGCTGGCCTTCGTCGATGCCGATACCGGCAGGCTGACAACGGGATTGGCCATGGTGGTGATCGGCACCGGAATGGGCTGCTCACTCCAGCTCACCACCGCGGTCGCCCAGAACAGCGTCGATATCGCGCATATCGGCGCGACATCCGGACTGATGATGCTGTTCCGCACGTTGGGCGGCTCACTCGCCGTCGCCGCGTTCGGCTCGATGTTCACCCGCGCGATGCGGGGACACAGTCCCGCTGAAGGGCACGGCTATCTGTCGGCCTTCGCGTCGGGCACCGGCACGGTATTCCTCGGCGCGACATTGATCTGCGTTGCCGGATTCGTGATTTCACTGTTGCTGAAGGAGGTTCCGTTGCGCGGCAAGGCATCCAGCGGACCCACTGCCGCGGCACAATCGACGAAGGCGGCGGCCTGAGCATTCGAATTACGTAGGGCGCGGTGGGACTGTCTCCACCGCGCCCGTCGGTATGAAGCCACCAATTCGTCAGGGCCGCTCTATATTTCGTTCGAAGGTCATCATGTGGCGCTCGGGACCGTTGTAATCCTGGATGGGACCGGCGACCGTGAAGCCCATCTTGCGATGGAAGTTGATCGAGCCGGTGTTCACCGGGGAGGTGATCGCCCGCACGATGGTCCGGCCGTCGGCGCGGGCCATATCGAAGAATCGCTCGTAGAGTTCCCGGGCCAGCCCGCCGCCGCGGTGCTCGGGATGGATGCCGATGAATTGGATGTAGGCCGTCGACTTCACGCTCGGCGAGAAAAAGCCGATCAGGAATCCGGCGAGGGCACCGCCGGATTCGGCGATCGAACTCGTGTCGGCGAAATGATCGAGGAACAGCCGCGGGAGGGATGCGGACAGCGGCCGGCCCCACCACTCGTCGACCACTCGGATGACGGTGTCGTAGTCGGCGGGTTCGGCCTTACGGAGGACTATCTCATCGCGCATGCACCAGATTCTGCCGTCGGCCGGCCGCCGCCGCGCCTGCCTGCACTGGGGATATCTCGTCAGTCGCTCACGGTATCCGGATGGACGTGATCGAACACCCGGCGGAGCATATCCGCCAGCAATGCGCGCTCGTCCGTATCGAGCGGGGCCAGGATCTCCGCACCGACCTGTCGCGCCTGCGCATCCAGTGCCCGCAGCGCCGCGCGGCCGGATCTGGTGATCCGCACGGTGATTCGCCGCCGGTCCGCGGCGTCGCGGGCCCGCTCGACCTGCCCGGCAGCCTCGAGTTCATCCACCGCCTTTGCCACATCGCTCGGATGAATTCCCAAGCGCTGCGCCAGATCTCGTTGCGCATGCGGCCCGAAATCGGCCAGCGCCGCCAGGATGGCCATATGCCACAGGCGCAATCCGCGCGCGGCGAGCCGATCGCCGAAGCCGGCCCGCGCGGCCTTTCCGACGCGCGAGAGCAGGTAGGTGTCGAGCCCGAGCAGGCTCGGCGGCAGCGCACGGCCATTGTCCATCGGCCCATTCTATGGTACTCACCTATCATAGGTTCACACCTACTATTTGGAGAAGGTTATGGACGCGCTGTATCCGCGCTTACTCGTCGACGATTTCGCCGCCTGCTTCGACTTCTACGCGGCGGTGCTGCCGGAACTGGCAGGCGCGAAACTGATCAAGGGCACCGCCGCGGGCCCATACGCCAACTGGGACGTCGACGACCAGGCGATTCTCGTGCTCTACGACCGCGCGACCATGGCCGCGACGGCAGGCACGACGGACTTGCCGACACACCCGGCACCGGCGCAGGACACCGCGATGCTGGTGCTGCGGGTGGCCGATGTCGACGCGGCATTCGCCCACTGCCTCGCGCACGGCGGCACCGAGGTGGTCGCACCGACCGACCGGCCGCAGTGGGGTCCGAACCTGCGGGCCGCACATCTGCGCGACCCGAACGGCACGCTGCTGGAACTACAGTCCTACTGATGCACGGAAACCGGTGGCGCACAACGACCTTGCGCCACCGGGTCGGGCGTCAGGAAACCACCGGCAGGTAGACCTTGCCGCCGGCATCCGCGAATTCCGCGGATTTCTCGGCCATTCCGGCCTCGATGGCGGCGGCATCGGTGAGCCCGTTGCGCTCGGCGTACTCGCGCACATCGGCCGAGATCCGCATCGAACAGAACTTCGGCCCGCACATCGAGCAGAAATGCGCCGTCTTCGCCGGTTCGGCGGGCAGTGTCTCGTCGTGATATTCCCGGGCGGTGTCCGGATCCAGCGACAGCGCGAACTGGTCGCGCCAGCGGAATTCGAAGCGCGCCTTGGACAATTCGTTGTCCCGGTCCTGCGCGTGCGGATGTCCCTTGGCCAGATCGGCGGCGTGTGCGGCGATTTTGTAGGTGATCACGCCGACCTTTACGTCGTCACGGTTGGGCAGGCCGAGATGCTCCTTGGGCGTCACGTAGCAGAGCATCGCGGTGCCCGCCTGCGCGATGATCGACGCACCGATCGCCGAGGTGATGTGATCGTAGGCCGGTGCGATATCGGTGGCGAGCGGGCCGAGGGTATAGAACGGCGCCTCCTCGCACAGCTCCTCCTCCAGCCGCACGTTCTCCACGATCTTGTGCATCGGGATGTGGCCCGGCCCCTCGATCATCACCTGCACGCCATGGGATTTCGCGATCTTCGTCAACTCGCCGAGGGTACGCAGCTCGGCGAACTGCGCCTCGTCGTTGGCGTCGGCGATGGAACCGGGACGCAAGCCGTCGCCGAGCGAGAAGGTGACATCGTACTTCGCCAGGATCTCGCAGAGTTCGGCAAAGTTGGTGTACAGGAACGACTCTCGGTGATGCGCCAGACACCACGCGGCCATGATGGAACCACCGCGCGAGACGATTCCGGTAACTCGCTTGGCGGTCAACGGGATATAGCGCAGCAGCACGCCCGCGTGCACCGTCATGTAGTCGACGCCCTGCTCGCACTGCTCGATCACGGTGTCGCGGTAGATCTCCCAGGTGAGTTTGGTCGGATCGCCGCCGACCTTCTCCAGCGCCTGATAGATCGGCACGGTGCCCACCGGGACCGGCGAGTTGCGCAGGATCCACTCGCGGGTCTCGTGGATGTTCTTACCGGTCGAGAGGTCCATGATGGTGTCGGCGCCCCAGCGGGTGGCCCACACCATCTTCTCGACCTCCTCGGCGATCGAGGAGGACACGGCCGAATTGCCGATGTTCGCATTGATTTTCACCAGGAACTTCTTGCCGATGATGGTCGGCTCCAGCTCCGGGTGGCGGTGGTTCGCCGGGATCACCGCGCGGCCCGCGGCGACCTCCTCGCGCACCAGGTCCGGCGAAACCCCTTCGCGCGCGGCGATGAAACGCATTTCGGGGGTGGTGATGCCCTGCCGCGCCCACGCGAGTTGGGTTCGCGGGCCGTCGATCTCGGGCTTCGTCCAGCCGTCGCGCAGCTTCGGCAGCCCGGCCTCGACGTCGATCACCGCGCTGTCATCGGTGTACGGACCGGAGGTGTCGTAGACATCGAAGTGCTCGCCGTTGGTCAGGTTGATCCGGCGCACCGGAATGCGCAGATCGTCGACCTCCAGGTAGTGCTTGACACTGCCCTCGATGGGTCCGGTGGTGACGGAATCGACAGGTGTGCCCATGATGATCCTCCCTACGCCGGCATTACCCGGTCAGGTTCATACGGTCGACGGCCCATCAGCCGTCCTCTCAGCCCGCTGGTGCGAGCCCCCGTTGGCTTGTTCAATTGACCCGGCCGACCTTACCCGCCCCTGCGGCGACACCGCGCGGAGATCGGACGATTCTCCGATCCCGCGCGATCTACACCGGTGTTCACCTCGGCGGTTCCGACAGCGCGTCAGGCCGCCCGGAACGCCTCCCGCATCCCCTCGATCGAAATCTTCTTCATCCCGAACATCGCCTTCGTCGCCCGGGTGGCCGCCGCCTGGTCCGGGCTCATCAGGAGTTCGGTGCATTCGGTCGGCCAGATCTGCCAGGGCACCCCGTGCTTGTCGAACAGCCAACCGCATTGGTCCTCGCGCCCGCCGTCGGCGGTCAGCGCCGCCCACAGTCGGTCGACCTCGTCCTGGTTCGCGCAGTTCACCAGCAGCGACATCGCATACGTGTACTGCATCGCGCTCCCACCGTTGATCGCAATGAAATGCTGCCCGTTCAGCTCGAAATCCACCACCATCACGGTACCCGGCGCTCCCGGACCGGCCTCGGTATACCGTTGCACCGCAAGCACTTTCGAGTCCTCGAACAGAGAGCAGTAAAACTCCACCGCCTCCTCGGCATTGTCGTCGAACCACAGGTTGGTAACGATCTTCTGCATTGGGTCCTCCCGGATTCGTAGTTCCGTCCGGTAAGACTCCGCGGCGCACCGGAACTCATCGGTCGCGCGGTCCCGGCAGTGCGATTCGGTCGCGGTGGATCGCGATGAATTCGCCGAAGGAACGTGGCATACGGCCGGTGACCCGGGCGACCGTCGTGGTCACCCGGTCCTCGGCGCCCGCAGCGATGAGCCGCTCGGCCCCGGCGAGCACCGTGGCCATCTCCGGCGGCACGCCATGAGCGGTGAGGTGCTCGGCCAGTTCGCCGGGGGTCGAGTCGATATGCCGGACCGGGCGCGGCGGGGCGAGCGATCGGTTGAGCAGGCGGGCGATGTCGTCGTAGGACAGGGCCTCCGGTCCCGTGATCACGTACTCCCGGTTCGGCGCGGCATCGTCGAGCAGCGCGCGCACGCCGACGGCGGCGATATCGGCGGCGTCGACGAAGCCGATACCGCGACCCCCGGTGGCGCTGATCAGCTCGGACCGGGTACGCAGCCCGGCGGCCATCGGATGCGTCGGCACGATGAAGTTCTGCATGAACCACGACGGTCGCAGCACCGCCCATTCCGCCATCCGGCATACCGCGCGGCGCGCGTGATCCAACCCAGGCGCGCCGGGTGGAATGACGTCGGAGCTGAGGAACACCACGCGCCGCACGCCCGCCGCACGCGCGGCGCTCAGAAAATGATCGATCGGTTTCGCCGGATTCGGCATGCCTATCGGCGCGACGAGGTAGACCCGTTCGACGCCGCTCAGCGCCGGTCGATAGGTCGCGGGATCGGCCCAGTCGAAATGCACGTGTTCCCCGCCCGATTCGGCGCGTATCTGGCCGCGCGTAGCCGTACGAACCGGGACGCCCGCGGCGCGCAGACCCGCGGTGACCGGGCGGCCGGTATTGCCGGTCGCGCCCGTGACGAGGACCGGTCCGGTCATGCCGCACCGTCCGTTTCGTCGTTCGAGCGCAGCGCGTCCAACAGTTCGGGCAGGGTTCCGGTGGCGATGGCGCCCGCGACCGGACTCCAGTAATCGCGCCAGCCGACGATCGCGCCGTCGCGGGCCCGGATCACCGCGATGTAGGCGAGTTCGTACCGCTCGCCGGTGCGCACGGTCGTTCCGCTGGCGGTGAATTCCACGATAATCGTTGCCGGATCGGTGGTTTCGTGCACGACGACCGCCGGAAACTCGTGGATATCCAGCCGTTCCGGATAGTCGGCCAGATAGTCGTGCAGCTGTGCGCGACCACGCAGCCGTCCGGGTGTGCCCGCGACCGCGAACGGCAATTCCAGCTCCGCGTCGACGGCGAAGAGTTCGACGAATCGTCGCATGTCCTTGGCCAGCAACAGGTTCAGGCCTCTTTCGAATAACTCGCGTGCGCCTTCGGTCATGAATCGAGACTGGCCGAGGCCGACCGTCGCGCGGAACTGCCGGTGTAGCCCCGGATCATTGATCCGTGGCTCGGTTCGGGTGGGTTTCGGCAGACTCGACGATATGGACAAGCACGCGCTCGCCGACTTCCTGCGCCGTCGTCGCGCGGGGTTGCGTCCGGATGACGTCGGGTTGCACCCGGATCCGAAACGGCGCAGACGAACTCCGGGGCTGCGCCGCGAGGAGGTGGCCTGGTTGGCCGATATCTCGGCCAACTACTACGAGCGGCTGGAGCAGGCACGGGCGCCCCGGCCGTCGCCGCAGGTGCTCACCGCGCTCGCCGGGGTGCTGCGGCTCGGGCCCGATGAACAGCGCTACCTCACCCAGCTCGCCGGTCACGAACCGAGCCGTCCCGGTGTACCCGACGACGAGGTACCGGCCGGGGTGCTGCTGATGCTGGAACGGCTCACCGAGGCGCCCGCGTACGTGCAGAACGTTCGCTATGACGTACTTGCATGGAATGCATTGGCCGCCAAGTTATTCGACGATTTCGACGCAGAGCGCAACCTCTTGCGGATCGCATTCGGCTCCCGAAGGGAGCGGGTGTCGTGCGGCGGCCGGGACGGCGCGGCGCGGTTCGTCCGGCAGGCGGTCGCCGAATTGCGGGCCGCGGCGGTGCGGTATCCGAACGACCCGCGGATCCCGGAGCTGATCGAGTGGCTTTCCACCCGCGATATCGACTTCCGAAATGGTTGGGCCGCACACGAAGTGGCTCCCCCTGCGACGATCTGGAAACGGTTCGAACATCCGGATGTCGGCGCGGTCGAACTCGACGCGCAGACGTTATCCGTGCCCGGCCACGACCATCGGATCGTCATCTATACGGCGGAACCGGGCAGCCCGGCCGCCGAGGCACTGCGCGAGCTGCGCATCAGTGCCCAACGCCGGTAACGCGAAATCCCTTGGGCACCAGGCGAACCGCAACGACGGCGACCACGGCGACAATTGCGGCCGAGACGTATGAGGTGGTGGTCAGTGCCGTGTCGAAGGCATGGGTCGCGGTATCGATGACGTGGGTGCCGGTGACGTTGTCGAGTCGGGCCGCGACATCGATGGCACCACCGACCGAGCCGGTGGCCTCGTCGAAGTCCTTGCCGGACAGCGGTAGTCCGGTCATATTTGCCGTGAAGATTCGGCCGTGCAGGCCGCCGAGCAGCGCGACGCCGAGGCCGATGCCGAGTTCGTAATTGGTTTCCGAGACCGCACCCGCCTGCCCCGCGCGCTCGGGCGGCACGGCGGCGACGAGTACCGCGGCCGCGGCGGTCACGGCGAGGCCGTCGCCGAGGCCGAAGGCCGCGAGGACAAGGGCCACAACGGGATACGTGGTCGGCTCCGGGCTGAGCGCCAGGATCAGGAAGCCGAGCGCGAGCGCGCCGAGCCCGATGGCGAGGACGGCGCGGACGCCGAGGCGATGCATGAGGGCGGGGGTGGCCAGGGATGCGAGCAGCAGGGTGACGGCCGAGGGCAGGGTGCGCAGACCGGCCTGAGCCGGGGTGCAGCCGTTGATGTATTGCAGCCACAGCGAGATCAGGAAGAGCGCGGCGCCGATGGCGAGCATGGCGAGCAGGGTGGATACGGCGGCGGCGAGGAAGGGTCCGTTGCGGAACAGGCGCACGTCGAGCAGCGGATCGGCGGCGGTGAGCTGCCTGCGCGCGAACCAGGCGAGCAACACCAGGGCGAGCCCGAAGACGAGCCAATCGACCGGTCCGGCAACCCCTTTCGCAATATGTTTGAGTCCCCATGCGAGGCCGACGATTCCGGCGATGGACAGCAGCGCACTGCACCAGTCGAGCGAACCCGATTGCGGCGCACGGTATTCCGGAAGCAGCCAGACGCCGAGCCCGACCGTCAGCACGACGATCGGCACGTTGAGCCAGAAGGCCGATGCCCAGCCGAAGGTCTGCACCAGCACGCCGCCGACCACCGGCCCGATGGTCGCGCCCGCCCCGGCGACGGCGGCCCAAATGCCGATGGCGAGGGTCCGCTCCCGCGCGCTGGTGAAGATATTGCGGATGAGCGAAACCGTCGATGGCATGACCATGGCGCCGCCGATGGCGAGCAGCACCCGGCCCGCGATCAACTGGGCCGCGCTGTGCGATGTCGCGGCGACCACCGAGGCGATGCCGAATAGCACGAAACCACACAGGAATAGCAGCCTGCGGCCGATCCGGTCGCCGAGCGCGCCGGTGGTGATCAGCAGGCCGCCGAGCACCAGACCGTATATGTCGATGATCCACAGCTGTTCGAGCGCACCGATCCGCAGATCGGTGATCAGCGAGGGCAGCGCGACATTGAGAATGGTGGCGTCCATGGCCACGAGCAACAGACTGGCACACAGCACGGCCAGCATCAGCCAACGCGTCGAACCGAAGGTCGGAGCGGGTTCACTGGTCGCTGACATGAGGTCCCTTCGGTCAGTCGAACCGGACGCGAGGCAGCGTTGCCGGGAGTCGGGCGAACTTCAAGTTACCGTGCCGGTATGGTCCGATCGATGAGCATGCGGCCCGCGCGCTCGGTGCGTTCGATGTCACCGGTGATGAACTGATCCTGGATCACCCCGCGCAGTCCCGAAATAAGAAGGGTGGCAACGGCTTCCGGATCATCGACGGCGCCGGTGCGGCGCAGCGCGTCCCCCAGCGCACCGACCAGGGTCGCGACGGCGGCATTGGCGTATTCGGCGTACGGGCTGTGCGGCGCACAGGCCGCGCCGAGCACCTGCAGCATCACCCGCACGCTGACCGCGTCGGCGCCATCGAGATTCGCGCAGAAGAAAGTGGTCAGCCGGGCGCGCAGGGTATCGGCATCCGTGACGTCGGCGAAGATGGCGGCGACGTCGGGCCGCTGCGAGCTCAGTGCCTGTACCAGCAGTTCTTCCTTCGTATTGAAGTAGTAGATGAGCATGCGGGAGCTGGTGCCGAGTGCGGCGGCGAGCGGGCGCAGCGATAGTCCGGCCAGCCCGTGATCGGCGATATAGCGCACCACCTCGGTGAGCAGTTGGGCGCGTTTGGCGTGGTCGAGTGGGCGGGCCATGGGTTGACTGTAGCGAGTGCTACAGGTATTCATGTCATCGTGACTGTAACAAGTGCTTCAGAAACTCGGGCCTCGGTCGTGCTCACCGGTTACGCCGCCACCACCTCGCTGGCCGCGGATATGGATACGACCTGGTCCGAGCTGTTGCTGGGGCACACCGGAATCGGCAGGTTGGACGACGATTTCATCACCGAGTTCGACCTGCCGGTCCGGATCGGCGGCAAGCTGAAATCGCATCCCGGCGAACTGCTCACCCGGATCGAACAGCGGCGGATGTCCTATGTCGAGCAGTTGGCGCTGGTGCTCGGCAGGCAGGTCTGGCAGCACGCGGGCGCGCCCGAGGTGGAGGGCGAACGGCTCGCGGTCGCCATCGGCACCGGCCTCGGCGGCGCCGACGCGCTGATCGCCGCGGTGGACACGATGCGCACCAGTGGATACCGCAGGGTGTCGCCGCTCGCGGTGCCGATGGTCATGCCGAACGGTCCGGCCGCCACGGTGGGCATCGAAATCGGCGCCAAGGCAGGTGTTTTCGCGCCGGTGTCGGCCTGCTCATCGGGTGCGGAGGCGATCGCGCAGGCCTGGCGGCTGATCGTGTCGGGCGAGGCCGACGTGGTGGTCGCGGGCGGCGTCGAGGGCCATATCCACGAGGTGCCGATCGCGAGCTTCGCCATCATGCGGGCGATGAGCACGCGCAACGACGAACCGGAGCGGGCGTCGCGGCCGTTCGACCGGGACCGCGACGGTTTCGTCTTCGGTGAGGCGGGCGCGCTGCTCGTGCTCGAATCCGAGCGGCACGCGCGGGCCCGCGGCGCCCGCATCCACGGCAGGGTGCTCGGCGCGGGCATCACCTCCGACGCGTATCACATCGTGGCGTCCGAACCGGGTGGCGCGGGCGCGGCACGTGCCATGCGCAAGGCGATCAGCACTGCGGGACTTCAGGTTTCGGATATCCAGCACGTCAACGCGCACGCCACCTCGACATCGATCGGCGACGCCTCCGAGGCCGAAGCCATCACCGCGGTCGCACCCGCCGCCTCGATCTACGCCCCCAAATCCGCACTCGGCCATTCCATCGGCGCGGTAGGCGCACTGGAATCGATCATCACAATGCTCACCCTGCGCGACCAAATCGTCCCGCCCACACTGAATCTCGACAACCAGGACCTGACCATCGATCTCGACATCGTGTCGGGCGAACCGCGCACCCAACGAATCGACTACGCCCTCAACAACTCCTTCGGCTTCGGCGGCCACAACGTAGCCCTCGCCTTCGGCCGGGCCTGATCATCACCCGCTATTCGGCGAGCCGGTAAATGGTCGCCTTGCCCCGACCACCGATCTGTTCGACAAGCCCCAGCACCCGGAGCTGAACGAGCGCCTTGCGAATTCCGGGACTGGACAACCCCAGTGGCTGTGCGAGATCGGCGGCACCACATGGTCCGGACGCCAAGATGTCGAGAATCCGCCGCTGAGTGCTGCTCAGAGCCATCTCCTCCGACAGTAACGGTCGGCCGGTTTCCTGGAATCGTTGCGGCTGAACGCTTCTGGATCGAGACCGCAACACCGCGGTAAATCGGATACCGGCATCGGCATAGTTCGCCGGCGGCAGACCCGCTTCAGTGAGCGACCGATTGATCGTAGGGATACCGGTGGCGAGCGCTTCGACGACCCGGCCACCAGAGTCCGGTGATCGCAGATACTGACAGATATTGACCAACCATCTGTTACGCGCCGAGGTCACCGCATCCTTGCCCAATCGATCCACCGTAATGCCGTAGAGGCCACCGGGATTGGAAACGACCAGTCGATCGCGACGCAGCCTGACCTCTACCGCCATGCCCGCGGACCAGTGATCGAGGTCCCGATGCAGCAGTGCGTTGGCGATCAACTCGCGAAATGCGACCATCGGATATTCGGGAACATCGATCACTCGTCCGTCCGGTTGGTCGACGATGATCGTGTCGAATGTCTGTTGCGCCCATTCCATGGTGGCATCCAGCATCCTGGGAATCGGTCCGGTTATGACCTGTTGATTACGGACACGCGCATCCGGTGGATCCGTCGGCGACGGTTCGGCGGCGGCCTGAATTACGTAGCGCGGGAACCACTGTTGTGGGTGCACGCCCAGCGCGAGTAAACCTGCGACCGTGGGTATTCCGTCGGTCGTGACCACGCCCGCCCTTCGCAGCAGCTCGGCGCCCTCGAAACGGCCGAGCCCGCGACGGTCACGAAGTCGCACGGTGTGCGCGAAATCAGCCACCAGTTCGTCGTCCAGGTCGGCGATCTCAGCCCCAGAGACCGGCGCATGATCGAATTGGGGACACTGGCGTGAGGCCAGGAATGCCTGTTCCTCGAGTGCCGACATCTGGAAATCGCCGTCGTATCCACGCAGATACGCGGCACCCGTTGCGCTCAGCCGACACGGTTTGGCCGATGGGTCACATTCGTGCACGATGGCAATGATCACGGGAAGGTCGTCGACCACGTCATCTTCGATGGTGAGCCGGATCGGCGGCGTGAACGCGCGTGCCTTCTTCGCCAACCCCTGCTTCAGCTCCTGCGGATTCGTCAGGATGACGGGTTCGAAACCATTCCGTTCGTCCAGCCCGAGGATGATGATGCCGCCGCCGGGATGATTGGCGAACGCCGACAACGTCGGAATCAAGGAGTGCGGTAGTCCGCCGGCGGCGGATTTGACTTCCACGTCGGTGCAGTCGCCTCCAGTAGAGCGCAGGGCGGCAATCAGATCGGGCAGGTTCAACGGCACGTGGTAATGCTACCGAAATGCTACCGGTGCTGGTAGCATTTCAGTAGCATTTACTCCTGCGGGAAACCCGCCTACAGCGGACGTCTCCGGCCGGGTCTGATATTCCCCACAGCGGTGCGTCGGTAGTGTCGTTTCCGAAGCGAAGGATCGTGGAACGGATGACGTCGTGACCAGCGCCTTTTATCTGCCGGACCCTGCGGATCCGAGCCGATTCCTCTCCACCGAGCTCACCAGGGGGCCTTGGTCGGCGGATGCGCAGCATGCCGGGCCGCCTTCGGCGTTGCTCGCGTATGCGCTGGAGCGGTGTGAACCGCGGGCAGGGTTTCAGATCGGGCGGGTCACCATGGAGATTTTTCGGCCGATACCGTTGGAGCCGTTGACGGTCGATGCCAAGGTGGTGCGGCCGGGACGCAGTGTCGAATTCTTGGAGGCGACGCTGTCCACCGAGCGTGGGCTGGTAATGCGGGGGGCCGCATGGCGTTTCAAGCTTGCTGATCCGGAACTTCCGGTGCCCGAACGGTTTCTGCCATCCGGGAATCGGCCGGGGCCGGAACGTGAGCCGTCGCCGTTTCCGACCTCGAACGCCGTCGGGTTTCACAACGGCATCGAATATCGCTTCGTCACAGGGGCTTTCGACGAACCGGGTCCCGCCGTGTGTTGGATAGGGCTACGGAATCCGATCGTCGCGGGCGAGATCCCGAGCCCACTGGAGCGGACCTTGATCGCGGCCGACCACGGTAACGGCGCCAGCTCGATATTCGACTGGGACCGTTACCTTTTCATCAATACCGACCTCACCGTGACACTGCACCGGATGCCGGTCGGCGAGTGGGTCTGCCTGGACGCGGTGACCTATCCGCAGCCGTACGGCATCGCGTTGGCCGAGTCGGCGCTGTTCGACGAGAAGGGCCCGATCGGCCGGAGCACCCAGACCCTGCACCTCGCCGAGCGCTGAGATCAGCGGCGCTGCCAGCGCCAGGCGAATTCACCGGGTTCCGGTGGCGGGCCCGGCAATTGGCCCTTCGTTTCCAGTCCCGCGAGCATGAGGTGCAGGACGCGGCGGCGCAGCTGCGCGGTGCGCGCCGGGTCGGGCAGCGAGATGGCCGCGCATGCCTCCAGGATCAGGCCGAGGTCCGATGGGTTCACCTCATCGCGCAGCCTGCCGGTCGCTTTCGCGCGCCGGACCAGTTCCGCGCTCGCCTCGGCCGAATGCTTCACCTCGGGCAGAATCGATTCGTCGGGGGTGAAGGTGCCCGCCAGGTGGACGGTCAGCGAATGCACATCGGCGTCGACGACGCGTTCCAAGAAGCCCACCAAGGCCGACCAACCATCCGAATCCGCAAGCGCCGCATCGGCTTCCGCGTTGTAACGGCGTAATCCCTGATAGCAGAGGGTGCGCAGCAGCACCTCTTTGCTCGAATAGCGGCGATAGAGGGCGCTGATGCCGACGCCCGCGCGTTCGGCGACGGCGGCGATCGGGGCGTTGGCATCGGCGAGGAACACCGCGCGAGCGGCCTCGAGAATGAGCCCGTCGTTGCGGGCCGCCTGCGCCTTGCGCCCGGGGAGCGCCTTCTGAGCTGGGGTTTCTACTGGCTTCGGCATGCATCGAGAATAGCACTTGAAACGGAATGATCCGTTCTGATACTGTTTGAAACAGAACGAAGCATTCCGTTTCACAAGGAGTCACCGATGAACGCCATCACCCCCTTCCGGATCGACATCGCCCAGGCCGACCTCGACGATCTGCAGAACCGGCTGGCCCGCACCCGGTGGGCCGATCAGATCCCCGGTTCGGGTGACACCTACGGCGTCAGCGTCGACCGGGTGCGCCACCTGGTGAACTACTGGCGCGACGGATTCGATTGGCGCGCCATCGAGGCGAAGCTCAACGCCTACCCGCAATTCACCACCGAGATCGACGGGCAGAACATCCACTTCCTGCACGTGAAGGCTCAGCAGGACAACAGCTTTCCGCTGATCCTGACGCACGGCTGGCCGGGGACGTTCGTCGAATTCCTCGGCGTCATCGAGCCGCTGACCGCGGCGGGCTTCGATCTGGTCATACCGTCGGTGCCGGGTTACGGCTTCTCCGGCCCGACCACCGAACAGGGTTGGAACGATCAGCGCATCGCCCGGGCTTGGGCGGAGCTGATGCGCAGGCTCGGATACACCCGGTACGGCGCGGTCGGCAACGACGGGGGCGCGCAGGTCTCCCCCGAGCTGGGCCGAGTCGCACCGGAAAACGTTGTCGGCGTGCACGTTTCACAGGTGTACTCGTTCCCGTCCGGTGATCCGGCCGAATTCGCCGACCTCAGCGCCGAGGAGCAGCAGGCGCTGGCGACGCTGGACTGGTTCGTCAAGAACAAGATGGGTTTCAACATCCTGCAGTCGCAGCAGCCGCAGACGCTGGCCCACGCCATCATGGATTCCCCTGCGGGGCTTGTCGGTTGGAACAGCCAGCTGCTCGGCCCCGATCTGGACGACGAATTCGTGCTCACCAATATCGCCATCCACTGGCTCACCGGCACCGCCGGCTCGGCGATCCGGCGCTACTTCGAGCAGGACAAGGCGGACAAGCCCACCGAGCCGACCACGGTTCCGCTCGCGCTGTCCGGATCGGTGGGCGATTTCCACGGCATCCGCCGCTTCGCCGACCGCGATCACAAGAACATCGTCTCGTGGCGGACGCACGAGGTATACAGTCACTACCTGCACCACGTCGCGCCGCAGCTGATGGCGGGCGAGATCACCGAATTCTTCGGCCGGTTCCGCTGATTCGCACCACCCGAGACGCGGCCTACGCCCCCTCATCGGCGCGCAGGCCGCGTCATCAGGTCACTGCGAAACCTACAGCCACTCGCCACGATTCGCTCGTCGGCGGCGAGCGTCACGGGAGCCGGACCGGAATAAACAGCCGCACAAACGACATGGACGTGGCAGGAAATGTCACGTCCATGACCGCTGTCGTGCTCAGGCGTGTTCGTGCAACTCCCCCCAGGCCGGGAAAGGGTCGGCATATGTGGCCCAGATATCCGGGCCCGCCGCCCATTCCGCGTCGGTCAGCAGCGCGGCGTCCAGCAGCCCGCGCACCCGGTCGCCATCCAGCTTCACCCCGATGAAGACGATCTCCTGCCCGGCGGGCACCTCCAGCGACGACCACCAGGCGGCCGGTTCGAAGGTCAGATTCGGCCCGGCCTGCGACCATATCGCGGCCAGCGCCGACCGGTTGGCCAACCAGCAGAAACCCTTGCTGCGCAACACTCCGCGCAGCTGCCCGAGCGCCCGCTCCAACCGCTCGGGATGAAATGGCCGCTCCGCGGTGTAGGTAATGCTGCGAATACCGTATTCCTCGGTCTCCGGCGTGTGTCCACCGGCCAATTCCTCGGCCCAGCCCTCGGTTTCGGCGGCCGCGACGGGGTTGTAGCGGCCGGTGGCCAGCACCTCGTCGAGTGCGACGCCGCCCTTGACGGTACGCAGCACCCGGGCACGGGGATTCAGCCTGCGGACGGTGGCTTCGACTGTACCCGCCGCCTTTTCGCTCACCAGGTCGGCCTTGTTGATCAACAGCACGTCGGCGAATTCCACCTGGTCCACCAGCAGGTCCGCGATGGTGCGGGAATCACCCTCGCCCGCTTGCATATTCCGCTCGGCCAGGGCTTGGCCGCGGGTGAGCTCGCCGAGGAAGGTCGCGGCGTCGACCACCGTCACCATGGTGTCCAGACGGGCGATATCGCCGAGCTTGGTGCCATCCTCGAACTCCCAGTCGAAGGTGGCCGCCACCGGCATCGGTTCGGAGATGCCGGTGGATTCGATCACCAGCTGATCGAATCGGCCCGCCCGCGCCAGCTTGCCGACCGCCTCGATCAGATCCGCGCGCAGGGTGCAGCAGATGCAGCCGTTGGTCAGCTCGACCAATTTCTCCTCGGTGCGGTCCAGATAGCCCTGGCCCGCGACGAGCGCGGCATCGATATTGACCTCGCTCATGTCGTTGACGATGACCGCGACGCGGCGGCCGTCCCGGTTGGCCAGGATGTGGTTGAGCAGCGTGGTCTTGCCGGCCCCGAGGAATCCGGACAGCACGGTGACGGGCAGCAGGTCGGAGCGCGATGAAGTGGTCACCAGCTAATGATAACCATTTTCATTAATGTCATCGCGGCGGGGTCATGCCGCGGCGGCCTTCACCGCCTTGGCGATCTCTCGTCGCACGGCCAGGAATTCGGCCGATCCGCGCAGCTCATCCGGATCGATATCGGATCGGGGCAGTTCGACCGGCAGATCGAGCGCGATGCGGCCCGGCCGCTTCGTCAAAACGACAACCCGCGAACCGAGGAAGGCCGCCTCATCCGCGCTGTGTGTGACGAATACGGCGGTGCGCCCCGATTCCGCGCCGACCCGGCGCAGATCCTCCTGCAGCCGCTCCCTGGTGAGCGCGTCCAGCGCCGCGAACGGCTCGTCGAGCAGCAGCGCACGGGGACGGTGGGTGGGCGACGTATCGGCGGCCAGTGCGCGGGCGATGGCCACCCGCTGCTGTTGCCCGCCGGAGATCTCCCAGACGCGACGGCCGCCCATCGTCTCCAGGCCCACCCTGCGCAATAGCTCGTCGCGCCGCTCGGCCCGCCGATCACGCGGCACCCCAGCGTATTTCAGCGCCAACTCGACATTGCCGCCGACGGTCCGCCACGGAAACAGCCGCGGCTGCTGGAACACCATGCCGCTGGTGTGGCCGGGCACCGGCGCGGCGCCGGAGACGACGATCCGGCCCTCGGTCGGCTTGTCGAATCCGGCGATCAATCGCAGCAGCGTGCTCTTGCCGCAGCCGGAAGCGCCTACCAGGACCAGGAATTCGCCCGGCGGCACCGTGAGATCCAGCGGGCCGAGCGCGATCGCCCCGCGACCGTATCGGTGCGCGACTCCTTCGATCACGATGGCTGGCTGATCCGAAACCTGTTCTGCCGCAGTGGAATCTCGTAGTACATCAGTCGAGGGCACCGGGAAGCCCCTTGACGTAGATGGATTCGCGAATCTTCGCGATACCGGGCGCGGCCGGGATCTGCCGTTGGCCCGCGAGGAATTCGGCGGCGCTGGCCAGGCTGGCCGCGATCGCACCGGGCGCGGCCTCGGTGCCCAGCCATTCCGGCGAGGTGAGCTGATCCTTGGTGAGGAATACGCCCTGCTTCAGCTGCTGCGCGGCATCGTCTGGCGTGGTGCCGATTTCGGCGGCCACCGCCCGCGCGGCGGCGTCGGGCTGGTCCTGGATGGTCCGCAATGCGCGCAGCTCCACCCTGCGCCACACATCGACGACGTCCGGGTGGGCGTTCGCGAAATCCGTTGCGACAACGGCCAAATCGAGCGTCGGTTTACCCGCCGTCGCGAGTTCCCGGCTGGTGATCAGCTGTTTGCCGCTCTTGCGCAGCTGATCCAGCGTAGGCAGCCAGGTGTACACGGCGTCGATATCGCCGCGCTCCCATGCGGCCAGCGATGCCTGCGGCTGTAGATCGACCAACTTGACATCGTTGGCGCTCAGCCCGTTTCGTTCCAGCGCCGCGAGCAGGCTGTAGTGCGCGGTCGACGCGAACGCGGTACCGATCCGCTTACCGCGCAGCTCGGCGATGGACTGGATGCCGGTGCCGTCGCGCGCGACCAGCGCCTCGTTGTCACCCGCCACATCGAGCACGAAGGCGACCCGATACGGAATATCGAGCGGGGCCGAAAGTCCGCGCGCCACCGGGCTGGAGCCGATCGCGCCGAAATCGAGCTGCTTGGCGACGAATGCGGTGTTGACATCGGCGCCGGAGTCGAATTTCGTCCACTTGATGTTGTAGCCGGGCAGCTCCTGTTCCAACCACCGGTTGTGTTTCACGATCAGGTCACCACTCGGAAACGTCTGGTACGCAATGCGAATGGTGGGTTTGCTGCTATCGGCGCCGGAGTGGTCGATGGCGCACCCCGCCGCGGCGACGATCGCCGCGCCCGCGACAACCGCTGCGGCAAAACGCGTTAGGCGCTTCATATCTTTCCTCTCCAAGGCACGGCGCGGGCCTCGACCGCGCGCAGTAGCCCGTCGATGATCAGGCCGGATATGCCGATGGCCGCGATGCCGACCAGGACGACGGGTGTGTTGTTGTAGTTGCTCGCGTCCTTCACCACGCCGCCGATGCCGGGCATGCCGTTGAACAGTTCGGCGGCGACCACCGACGAGTAGGCCATGCCGACCGCCAGCCGGATTCCGGTCAGCGTTTCGGGCAAGGCCGCCGGGATCACCACATCCCGGATCACCTGTGCGCGTGAGCCGCCCAGCGCTCTGGCCGCCTCGACGAATCCGACGGGCGTCGCGGCCACCGCGGTGGTGGTCGCCATCGCGGTGGCGGGCAGCGCGGCCAGCGCCAGCAGCGTCACCTTCGGCGCCTCATCGATGCCGAGCCAGATCACCAGCAGGAAGAAGTAGGCGAGCGGCGGCAGCGTGCGCAGGAAGGTCAGCCACGGCTCGAGGATGCTGCGCAGCCAGCCGACGGTGCCCATGGCGACACCGAGCGTCACCCCGGCGGCGATGCCGATCACCACGCCGCCGAGCACTCGGCGCAGCGTCATATAGAGGTGCTCCCAGAGCAGATAACCCTGATAGCCCCGGACGCCGTCGTGTGTGGTCGACAATTGAATCGCGGCCCGCCACACGGCAATCGGGCGCGGCACGAAGGTTTCGTTCCAGATGCCCGCCGCGGCCACCAACTGCCAGGCGACCAGAAATACCGCAACGGACAGCAGCGGCAACAGCGTTCGCGCGACCCGGCGGGCCGTTGCACCGGATTCCGCTGCCGCCGAGTCGGTTACGGAGACCTCTTCGATAGCTGAGCTCATCGTTTCAGAGCGCCGCGACGCCGAGCGGCGCGCGTTCGACCGGCGCGGCCGGATGCCGCCACACCCCGCGCGCGGCCAGCCGGGGCAGCACGCCCTCGCCGAACCAGTACGCCTCCTCGAGGTGCGGATAGCCGGAGAGGACGAACTCGTCGATGCCGAGCGCGTGATACTCCAGGACGCGCTCGGCCACCTCGTCGTGGCTGCCGACCAGTGCCGTACCCGCGCCGCCACGCACCAGGCCGATACCGGCCCACAGGTTCGGGTAGATCTCCAGATCGTCGCTGTTTCCGTTGTGCAGGGCCAACATTCGGCGCTGTCCCTCGGATTCGCTCTTGGCCAGCGACGCCTGGATCTCGGCGACCGCGGCCGGATCGAAGCCCGCGAGCAGCTGGCGCGCCTCGCCCCACGCGGCCGCCGAGGTATCCCTGGTGATCACGTGCAGCCGGATGCCGAAGCGCACGCTGCGGCCCTCGCGCGCGGCGAGCTCCCTGATCCAGGCGATCTTGGCGGCCACCTGCGCGGGCGGCTCACCCCAGGTGAGATACACGTCGGAGTATTTGGCCGCGACGGTGCCCGCGATCGGCGACGAACCGCCGAAGTAGATCTGCGGCACCGGATCCGGCACCTGCGCCAGCGCGGCCTGCTCGACCCGCAGATGTTTGCCGGTGAGGTCCACCGTGTCACCCGCCCACAGCCCCCGCACGATCTCCAGGAATTCGCCGGTGCGCTCGTAGCGGGCGTCCTTGTCCAGGAAGTCGCCGTATGCGCGCTGTTCACGGGATTCGCCACCGGTGACCACATTGAGCAGCAGCCGTCCACCGGTCTGGCGCTGATAGGTGCTCGCCATCTGCGCGCCGAGGGTCGGCGAGATGAAACCGGGCCGGAACGCGACGAGGAACTTCAGCCGCTCGGTGCGCTGGCTGATCATCGCCGTGGTGAGCCATGCGTCCTCGCACCAGGCACCGGTCGGGGTCAGCGCGGCCTCGAAGCCGACGGCCTCGGCGGCGGCCGCGATCTGGCTGAGGTAGTGCACGCTCGGCGGGCGATCTCCGGCGGAGCTGGTGGCGTTCGCACCGTGACCGCCGCCGACGACATTGCGGCTGTCGCCGTTGGTGGGCAGAAACCAGTGGAAGGTCAACGACATTGGTCCGATACAACCCGGTTCCGGCGACCCTGCCCAGAGATGGGATCGGCCGGATTCGAACCCTTTCGGCGGCGCTCGAACACCGCATTCCCAGCATTGGGCATTACGCGACACATTTACGTCATTTTCGGATCATGCGACAAAATCGCGTCAATTCGGAATAATTCTTCTCCCGCACGGGTTGTTTCGCGGGCGGCCGTCGCTACACTGGCTCCGGTGGGGTCTGATTCAGCACGGAAAAAGCTGTCCGCCAATGGAATTGCGGCAATAGTCGGTGTGATCATCCTCATCGTCGGCGGCTACTTCGCCGTGCACGCGCTGATCGCGTCGGCCGGGACGAACGGCGGCCAGAACAACCCGATATCCAACGCGCCGACGGGGACGGCGCAGCCGATCGTCGGAAAGCCGGTGCAGGACGGCGTATTCGAGTACATCGTCACCGGAACCGAGACGGGCGCGAAGACGCTCAGCGAGAACGGGATCAGCAAGCAGGCCAGGGGCGTATTCACCGTCATCGTGGTGAAGGTGAAGAACATCAGCAACGACAAGCATTCGTTCTCGCCATCGGATCAGGTGGTGTTCGACGCGCAAAACCGGCAGCACGAAGCCGATTTCACCACCTCTTTTTCGAAGGCCTATGTCGACATCGAGCCGGGCGCCGAAATCACCGCCCGACTGGTGTACGACATGGCCCCGGATACCGTGGCCAAGCGAATCGAGTTACACGATTCGATGTTTTCGTTCGGAACGAAAGTCGATTTCAACTGACCCACCGTGAGGCAGCCGGTCGGCGACGGCTTCGCCCAGCTATACGCGGCCTATGGACGCTTCGCCGGCAGCGCACATTAGGGTTTGTTCCTGTGAAACTGCTCCCACTCCCCGCCGACGGCGAGACTCCGGTGCGCGTGCTCACCATCGCGGGCACCGACTCCGGCGGCGGCGCCGGGATACAGGCCGACAGTCGAACCATGGCGCTGTGCGGGGTGCACGCGTGCGTGGCGGTGGCCGCCGTGACCGTGCAGAACTCGCTGGGCGTCAGCGGATTCCACGAGATCCCGCCGCAGGTGGTCGCCGATCAGGTGCGCGTGGTGGCGGGGGATATCGGGATCGGCGCGGCCAAGACGGGCATGCTCGCCTCCACCGCGATCATCGAGGCGGTCGCCGAGGTGTGCCGGGAGGTCGGCATCGGACGCGACGGCAGCGTGCCGCTGGTGGTCGATCCGGTCGCGGCATCTATGCACGGCGATCCGCTGCTGCACGCCGAGGCGCTGGACGCGGTGCGACAGACGCTGATTCCGCTGGCCACCGTGGTGACGCCGAATCTGGACGAGGTCAGGTTGATCACCGGGATCGATGTGGTCGACGACGCCGGCGCCCGCCGGGCCGCCGAGGCGTTGCACAAGCTCGGCGCGCAATGGGCCGTCGTGAAGGGCGGCCACCTGCGTTCGGCGCCGGTCAGCACCGATCTGCTGTTCGACGGCGATCGGTTCCTCGAATTCAGCGCGCCCCGCATCACCACCCGCAACGACCACGGCGGCGGTGACACCCTGGCCGCGGCCATCGCCTGCGCGCTGGCGCACGGCTATCCGGTGCCCGCCGCGGTCGAATTCGCCAAGGAGTGGACGCGGCGCAGCCTCGTCGCGTCCTACGATCTCGGCGCCGGACACGGTCCGGTGTCGCCGCTGTGGCGGCTGCACGAATCCTGAGGCGGGAGCGGTCCGGTCAGTCGTCCGCGGCCCGAAACCTGTCGGTGGGTGGGGTCATACTTGGATCGACGCATCGGCCGCAACGGCGCGGCTCGCCGGAACAGCGTGGTTCCGGTCGGTGGGCAGCGATTCGATCGGGGGTGGTCGGGTGACGGGTGGGCCTAGTCCATCGAAAAGGCAAGGTGCAGCGGCAAATCGGCATCGACGGTGATGCCGTTGAGCCGGGAGTTGGCGTGCACCAGCGCGGAGATTATCTCGGCGAGATAGGCGACGAAACGTTCGATCGGCATCACGTGCGCCTGCGTCCGGTTGACGCCGAGCCACCAGTCGGTGGCCGAGGCGACCGCGCCGAAAATCGAGTAGTTGACGAGTTCGACGCTGTCCACATCGACCGATTCGTCGTCGAGCACCTGGACGACGAGTTCGGCGGCCCGGCGGGCCGATTGCCGCGCCGACTGCAGCGCGCGCTCGGAATCGCTTGCCTGCTGGGCGAAGTGGCTGTGCAGCATGAAGCGGAAGACGTTCGGATGCTCGCTCACGGCGAGCGCGTATTCGGTCGCGCCGCGGCGCACCAGATCGCGCGCCGAATCGTTGGTTAGGTCGATGCTGGCGATGATGCGCTCCCACAGCAGGTCGCGCACCCGGTCGACGATCGCGTTGTACAGGTCGGTCTTATCCTCGAAATGCCGATACAGCTTGGGTTTCGCGGCGCCCGCCTCCTTGGCGATATCGCCCATGCTCACCTCGGGACCGAACTTGTCGAGCGCGCGGAAGGCGGCGTCGACGAATTCGTCGCGCACTTTGAGCCGGTGCTCGCGCCATCGCTCGGTCCGCGCGTCCACGCGCTTGCGCGGCCCCTCGTCCAGATTCCGGCCGCTGTGCTTCATAACCATGGCATGGTACTCGAGCGCGGGCGCCGCGGGCGGCGCATTAAATACCGAGACGGCCGGTTGACATTGTCTGGGACGGCGAACACACTGGTCAGTGCCGGTGGAACCAGAAGTATTGGATACCAATGGTTCCGGCGGGCCGGGCCTCGGTCCGGCGAGGACATCGATGTCCATGAGGATGCGCTATGGCACCACGGAATTCACCGGCGATCCGGACAACGGTGCTGATCGTCGGCAGCGGCTTCTCCGGACTCGGCATGGGGATCGCGCTGGACCGGGCGGGCATTGCCGATTACCTGATCGTCGAGCAGGCCGGCGAACTCGGCGGCACCTGGCGCGACAACACCTATCCCGGCTGCGCGTGCGACGTTCCGACCCACCTGTACTCGTATTCCTTCGAGCCGCGCACGGACTGGCGGCGGCTGTTCTCCGGCCAGGCCGAAATCCAGAACTACCTGAACGAGGTCGCGGACAAATACCGGCTGCGCACCCACATCCGGTTCGGGCAGCGGATGGATCACGGCGAATGGGATGAACGGCGGCGGTGCTGGCGCGTTTTCAGCGCCGACGGACAGGAGTATGTCGCGCGCTATCTCGTCTCCGCCATCGGCGCGCTGCACGTCCCGAGCATTCCGGAATTTCCAGGGCAGGCGGAGTTTCGCGGCCCGGCGTTCCACTCCGCGCGGTGGGACCACTCCGTCGACCTGACCGGCAAGCGCGTCGCGGTGATCGGAACCGGCGCCAGCGCAATCCAATTGGTGCCGGAGATCGTCGACGAGGTCGGCGGGCTCACCGTCTACCAGCGCACCGCGCCGTGGGTGCTGCCGCGCGCGGATGTGGTCTTCTCCGACCGATTCCGGCGCGCGCTGCGCCGAATTCCCGGTCTGCGCTTCGGCTTACGCAACGGCATCTACTGGGGCGCGGAACTCGCCGCGTACGCGATGAATTGGCGACCGGATCTGCTCAAAGGCATCGAGTGGGTCGGTAGACGACATATCGCACGCCAAATCGCCGATCCGGAACTGCGCCGCAAGGTCACCCCCGACTACCGGGCGGGCTGTAAGCGACTGCTCGGCTCCGACACCTACTATCCGGCGCTGACGCAACCGAAAACCGAACTGGTGACGGCGCGGATCGATCACCTCACCGCCGACGGCATCGTCACCGCCGACGGGGTGACCCGGCCCACCGACGTGATCATCTACGGCACCGGATTCCGCGTGCTCGAATCGTTCACCAACCTGTCGGTCACCGGACGCGACGGCGTCGACCTGGCCGAGCGCTGGCGGCGCGAGGGCGTGCAGGCGCACCGCGGCATCACGGTGGCGGATATGCCGAATTTGTTCTTCCTGCTCGGCCCCAACACCGGACTCGGACACAATTCGATCATCTTCATGATCGAGGCGCAGATCCACTACGCGGTGCGGGCGATTCGGCTGGTGCGGCGGCGGGGCGCGGCGGCATTGCTACCACGGCGCGCGGCACAGGACCGGTTCAACGCCGGGCTGCAGCGCGGGCTCGCGCACTCGGTGTGGAATACCGGCGGCTGCAAGAGCTGGTACCTCGACGAACACGGCAACAACCGCACGCTGTGGTCCGGATTCACCTGGCAGTACTGGCTGCGGACCCGCCGAGTCCGGCCGTCGGAGTACGAGTTGCTGTGGCCCGAATACTCCGTTACGCCGGAAGCGTCTCCGCCACAAGCGATTCCGGTGGATCCGCGCCCAGACGGCACCGTTCGCGCATAACCTTCGGTACGGGGAATCAGAGACGACGCGGACGGGACGGCGGCGGGGGGCTGAGGCGGCCGTCGATGGTGCACGAACCCGCCTGTTTCAGCCGCTGCAGGACCGGCGTGAGCTCGAAGTCGTGTACGCCGTCGAGGGTGGCCAATTTCGTTGTGACATAACGGTAGAAGTCGGCGGCCTGATCCGCGGCCAGCGCGGCGAAGATGTTGAACGGGCCGGTGACCGCCGCGGTGTAGGTGCTTTCCGGATGTTCGGCGACGGCCTGGCCGACCTCCTCCAGGCGTGCGGGCGCGACGCGGAGCCAGAGGTATGCCGCGGTGCCGGAACCCATTGCGGCAGGCGCGATATCGAGGTCGAAGTAGAGGATGCCCGCGGCCTGCAGTGCCGCGATCCGGCGGCTCACCCGGCCGACGGTGAGGCCGGTGGCGCGCGCGAGGGTCGAATAGCCGGTGCGGCCGTCGCGGGCGAGTGTTTCCAACAGGATTCGGTCCTCCTCGCGCAACCGCAGTTCGGACTCCGTGTAGTCCGGATCGCCGGGCCGGGCCGCACCGGATGCGAATTGTCTTCCGCGCCAATCCTTCACATCGGCCTCGACGAATCGGTGCAGCACCATCGACGCGCCGATATCGTGCACCGGCGCGCTGCGCCGCAACCGCTGGACCAACAGGTCGTCCCGGGCCTGCTGGGTGCGCGGATGCAGCGAGAAGTTCACCTCCGCGCCCGCCGCGGCAATGCTCACCCACGCCGAATCATCGCGCCGGGCCAGCGCTTCGGCCACCTGTAGGGCGGCGTCGGGGCGGCAGCGCACCCGGATGATCCAGTCGTTCTCGCCGAGCGCGAGCGGGTCGACCCCGCCGATCACCCGCACCAGGCCGTCGCGCCGCATGCGTCCGTAGCGGCGGGCCGCGGTCTGCTCGGAAATGCCCAGCTCGGCGGCGATCCGGCGGAACGGAATCCGCGGATCCAGCTGCAACAGACGCACGATCCGCACATCCGTCGCGTCCAAAAAGGAATTTTCGTGCACCGCCAGGCCGCCCATATGGCGGAAATTTACGCCGATCCGGCGCGCAGGCGACGCCGAGCGCGCCCGATTCGGATACTCGACGCCGCTCGCTAATCCGAATTCCCGGAGAGGACAACGACTTTGCGTAAATGGCTGCCGCTGCTGACGGTCTGCCTCGGCACCTTCATGCTGCTCATCGACGTCACCATCGTGAACGTGGCGCTACCCGATATGCGCAACGATCTCGATGCCACGCTCAGCTCGCTGCAGTGGGTGGTGGACGGCTACGCGCTGGCCACCGCGGCGCTCCTGCTCGGCGCGGGCTCGATCGCCGACCTCATCGGGCATCGGCGCACCTATCTCGCCGGGCTCGCGTTATTCGCGATCTCATCGCTGATCTGCGGGCTCGCACCGAATCCCACCGTGCTCATCCTCGCGCGCATCACGCAGGGCATCGGCGGCGCCGCCATGGCATGCACCACGCTCGCCCTGCTGAACAGCGCTTATCCCGGCCCTGACCGAGCGACCGCGTTCGGACTGTGGGGCGCGGTCGCGGGCAGTTCCACCGCCGTCGGACCGATTATCGGCGGCGTTCTCACCGATCTGGCGTCATGGCGGTGGATCTTCTTCGTCAACCTGCCGGTCAGCGTGGTCGTGGTGGCGCTGTGCCTGACGGGCGGCGTCACCAAGCCGAGCCCGGATGCGGGCCACGGCCGGATCGATCTGCCCGGCATGGTGAGCTTCGCGATCTTCGCCGCGGCGGCGACCTACGGACTCATCCACGCGAACGAGTACGGCTGGTCGAATGCGGTGACCGTGTGCTCGCTCGCGATCGCGGCAGTCGCGCTGGTGGTGTTCGTCGCGGTCGAACGCCGGGTCGCGACGCCGCTGCTGGAGCTCGCGCTGCTGCGGGACCGCTCGTTCACCGGCGTGCTGCTCGCGGCCGGTGCGCTGTTCCTGTCCTCGTTCAGCGGGATCATGTACGCCCAGATCTGGTTGCAGTCGACGCTGGGCCTGAGCCCGATCGGCGCGGGCCTGATCGGGCTGCCGCTTTCGGTTGTGGCATTTCTGGTGTCCGGTGGCGCGGGCCGTTATCTGCACGGCGAGCACAGCGGCCGGATCATCTGCGCGGGACTGCTCATCGCCGGTGTCGGCGGCCTGCTCGGCGCGGCGCTGGTGCGCGGTGAATCCGGTTGGGCCGCACTGGTTCCCGGATCGGTGGTGGTCGGCCTCGGGGTCGGCCTGGCAACGACGACGCTGAGTTCGGCCGCGGTATCGGCGGTTCCGGCGCGGCGGGCCGGAATGGCGGCGGGCGCGCTGAATACCGCACAGCAGCTCGCCATGGCGGCGGGCATTGCGATCCTCGGCAGCGCGTTCACCAGCAGGGCATCGAATGTCCTTGCCGCGCATGGGGTTCCGAATGGCGACTCGGTCGCACACGCGGTCGGCGGCGGACAGTCCGGTGTGCTGCTCGCCCAGGCGCCCGACGCGTACCGGCCCGCACTCGATACCGCGCTGCACACCGCCGCCGCGGCGGGTGTGCAGGCCACACTCTTGGTCAGTGGGATTGTCGGGGTGGTCGGCGCCGGGCTGGCGGCGGCGCTGCTACGTGCTGGGAGGAAGGCGGCCGAGCCGGTGCCCGCGCCACACTGAGCATCCGCCGGGCACTCGGGCAGCCGACCAATTCCCGGGCAGAACCGGAGAATACGGGTCGGGCGAAATGACGACTTCCCAGCTCAGGCCCGGCGCGCGGCGCCCAGCAATCTCACAGCTGAAGCCCAGCCCGGCGACAGCGTCGGTCGCGAGGGTTGATCCCATGACCGAAGCCGCGACCGCCACGCACCGGGCGGAATCAACCAAACCGGTGATCACGCCCGTGCTCGACGTCGTGATCCCCGTCTACAACGAAGAAGTCGACCTCGGAGTTTGCGTTCGTCGGCTGCACGAGTACCTGCGGGACGGCTTCCCATTCCCGGCCAGGATCACCATCGCCGACAACGCGAGCACCGACGCCACCCTCCAGGTGGCGAACCTGCTGGCCGACGAATTCGAGAACGTGCGGGTGGTGCACCTGGACGCCAAAGGACGGGGCCGGGCGCTGCGCGCGGTGTGGGAACACTCCGACGCGCAGGTGGTCGCCTATATGGATGTCGATCTGTCAACGGATCTGAACGCGCTGCTGCCGCTGGTGGCTCCGCTCATCACCGGACATTCCGACCTGGCCACCGGCACCCGGCTCAGCTCCTCCTCCCGGGTGGTGCGCGGGCCGAAGCGCGAGATCATCTCCCGCTGCTACAACCTGCTGCTGAAGGCCTCACTGCACGCGCGTTTCTCGGATGCGCAGTGTGGTTTCAAGGCGATGCGCTCAGAGGTGGCCAGGCAGTTGCTGCCGCTGGTGCGCGACGGGGAATGGTTCTTCGACACCGAACTGCTGGTCCTGGCCGAGCGGGCCGGGTTGCGCATCCACGAGGTGCCGGTGGACTGGATCGACGATCCGGACAGCCGGGTCGATATCGTCGACACCGCGCGCAAGGATCTGCTCGGCATCGGCAGGCTGCTGCGCGCCCTCTACACCGGTGCGCTGCCGTTGGACGAGCTGCGCCGGGCGGTCGGGCGCGAACCGCTGGTGCCCGGCGTGCCGCTCGGGATGGTGGGCCAGCTCGTGCGCTTCGCCATCGTCGGCGTGCTGAGCACCCTCGCGTATCTGCTGCTTTACCTTGTGCTGCAACCATTTACCGGCGCACAGGCGGCGAACTTCCTAGCCCTGCTCACCACCGCCATCGCCAATACCGCGGCCAATCGGGCATTCACCTTCGGGGTGCGCGGCTCGGCCAATGTGGTGTCGCATCAGTTCCAGGGCCTGCTCATCTTCGGCTTCGGGCTCGCGCTCACCAGCGGCTCACTGTTCGCGCTGCATCACTGGGCGCCCGCGGCCGAGGTGCATCTGGAGCTCTTCGTGCTGGTGCTGGCCAATCTCCTTGCCACACTGCTGCGATTCGTGGGCCTGCGCTGGGTCTTCCGTAACGCGGGCGCCCGCCGTGCGCGGATCGTCGAGGTGAACCGCGAGGGTGACCGATGACGGCCGCGCTGGCCGCGCCGCCCACCGTCTCCGGACCGGAACCCGCACCGCGACGCCGAATCACTTGGGAATTACCGGCTTTGGCCGCACTGCTGCTCGGCACCGGCATCGCCTACCTGATCAACCTGAGCGCCAACGGCTGGGCCAACTCGTTCTATTCCGCTGCGGTGCAGGCCGGTTCGGTGTCCTGGAAGGCGTTCTTCTTCGGATCCTCCGATGCGGGCAACTCCATCACCGTCGACAAGCCGCCCGCGTCGCTGTGGCTGATGGAGCTCTCGGTGCGGGCGTTCGGGCTGAACAGCTGGAGCATCCTGGTGCCGGAGGTGCTGCTCGGCGTCGCGACGGTCGCGCTGCTGTGGGCGACCGTGCGGCGGCCGTTCGGCCCAGAGGCCGGACTGCTGGCCGGATTGCTCTTCGCCGTGACTCCCGTTGCGGCGCTGATGTTCCGGTTCAACAACCCGGACGCGCTGCTGGTTTTCCTGATGGTCGCGGCGGCATGGGCGATGGGGCGCGCGGTCGAGGACGGACGCTGGCGCTGGCTGGTGCTCACCGGCGTCTTCGTCGGATTCGGTTTTCTGACAAAGCAATTGCAGGTGCTGCTGGTGGTGCCGGGGCTGGCGCTCACCTACCTGATCGCGGGGCCGCCGAAGCTCGGCAAGCGCGTGGCACAGCTGTTCGCCGCGGGCGCGGCGCTGGTGGCCGCGGCCGGCTGGTGGCTGCTCGCCGTCGAACTGTGGCCCACCTCGTCCCGGCCGTGGATCGGTGGCTCACAACATAATTCGATCCTGGAGCTCACCCTCGGCTACAACGGGCTCGGCCGTCTGAACGGCAACGAGCGCGGCAGCGTCGGTCCGGGCGGCGGCGATATGCCGATGCGCGGCGGCGGTATGTGGGGCAGTCCCGGCATCGGCAGGCTGTTCGAGCCGGCGCAGGGTGGGCAGATCGCCTGGTTCATCCCGGCCGCGCTGGTGGCACTGGTGGCCGGAATGGTGTTGTGCGGCAGGGCATCGCGCACAGATCGGCGGCGCGCCGCGCTGATCCTCTGGGGCGGTTGGGGTTTGGTGACCGGCCTGACGTTCAGCTTCATGGCGGGCATCTTCCACCAGTACTACACCGTGGCACTCGCGCCCGCGGTCGCCGCGCTCACCGGCGCCGGTGCGGTGCTGCTCTGGCGGGAGCGCGAGCGGCTGTGGGTCCGGCTGACGATCGCGCTCGCGGTGGCGCTGACCACGGCCACCGCTTGGATGCTGTTGAGCCGCAGCAGCACCTTTGTGCCGTGGCTGCGCTGGGCCGTGCTGGTCGTCGGGGTGCTCGCCACGCTCGCCGTGCTGCTGCCCGCGCCGCGCAAAGTGGCGATCGTCTCGGCGTTCGCGGTCGCGTTCGCCGGATTGGGCGGGCCGGTCGCATACGTCGTCGATACCATCGCCACCGCGCACGCGGGCGCGATTCCCAGCGCGGGACCGAATGTGCAGCGGTTCGGCAGGATGCCGTGGATGAACGGCGAAATGTTCGGCAGGCCTGGCGCTTTCGCCGGACCCGGCGGCATGCAGCACGGTCCCGGCGGCCGCAATTCGCATGGCGGACAGCCCATGCCAGGCGGTCCCGGCGCGATGATGCGCCCCGATGCGGGCTTCATGGTCGGCAACCTGCTCGAGGCGGGCAAACCGAGTGATCAGGTGGTGCGGCTGTTGGAACAGAACGGCGGCGCGTACACCTGGGTCGCGGCGACCACCGGCTCGAACAGTGCGGCGGGTTTCCAGCTGGCGACTCAGCTGCCGGTGATGCCGATCGGCGGCTTCAACGGCAGCGATCCCTCGCCGACGCTGGAGCAATTCGAACAGTATGTGGCGCAGGGAAAGATCCACTACTACATCGCCGGCGGCAATCGCGGCGGCCCGGAGGGATTCGATTTCGGCTTCGGCGGTTCGTCGACCAGCCGGGCGATCTCGCAATGGGTGGAACAGCATTTCACCGCCACGACGGTGGACGGCGTCACGCTTTACGATCTGACCGTCACCAAATAGTTATCCGGAAAGTCCGCACCGGCGCGGGAATTGCGCCGGTGCGGACTTTCACTCGGCCGGGTAGGTGGCCTCGAGCCATTCCGCGAAGGACGGTCCGGCGAGCACCGCGTGCGGACCGGGCAGCAGCCTGCCGTCCTCGTACACCGCGCGGTCCGGGTTGTTTTCGTCGCTCACCTCGCGCACCTCGGCGGGCGCGCCGAGCGCGCCCGCGAGCAGCGCCGCCGCTCCGGCCATGGTTTCCACCTTGGGACCGGCGATTTCGGGGAAGACGCCGTCCGGCGTCGTCGGCGCCGGACCCGTCGCGAGATCCACCAGCGCCTCGGCGACGGTGCGCGCCGCGACCAATTGGGTCTGCTGCTTCGGCAGGTACCCCACATCGCCCTGAGTGCCCCACCGCAGCATCAATTCGACCAATTCGTGGAATTGTGCCGCGCGCAGGATCCGAACCGGCAGCGGGCCTTCCAGCAGTGCCCTTTCATGCGCCAGTTTGGCGGCGTTGTAACCGCCGACGGTGCCGTCGATTCCGATGATGGATACGGCGACGATCGACTCGACGCCCGCCCGCTGGCCCGCCGCGTGCAGATTACCCGCGGCGGCGGTGAAGAATTCGGTGGCGATGTCCTTGCTATCGGCCATGATTCCCACTCCTCGCAGCTATCGCGTTGCGGCCGGTGTGCCGCGCTCATCCAGACGACGACGTGAGTACCGCGTGTGTGACATCCCATGAATATGCAGCTCAGCCCGTATACGGCGGGATATCACGGAACGGAATCGACACGCGGGACCGGGATTTGACGTGTCACGCGAGCGGTGTCATGCTCGCGAGAATGAACGATCGCCTGAAGCTCGTCTTCCCGTGGATGGAGTCGTTGCCGGAGTCGGCGCGTGCGGAGTTCGTCGGCGACTTTCTCGAAACCTGGCGCGGCAGTCTGGATGTCAAGCGGATCGAACGTTTGAGTTCGACCGTGGCGACGTGGAAGACCACCGCGCGCGCCCACACCGGCCGCCAAGCCTCCTGATTCGATACCGCTGCGCCGGATCGGCATTCGGGTCGTCGCCCGGCGAAGCGGGCTGCCTCCGATAGCCTTTCACGGCTGCGGCAGCGTCTCGGCGCAGATGTCGGCGGAATCCAGCGCGGCACAGTCGAGCGACGGGCGGACCGGGCGGTAATCGGCGGGCACGCCGCCGTCGCGAATCAGGCGAGCGTAGGCGGCGACGGCGTCGGTGGGATTTCTGGCCAGGGCCGGGTCGTTCACCACATCCACCGTGTACAGCCCGAATCGCGGGGCGTAACTACCCCATTCGTAGTTGTCGGTGAGGCTCCAGTAGTTGTAGCCGATGACGTGCATCCCCTCCGCGACCGCCCGCTGTAGCCAGTACACGGTGTCGCGCAAATGATCCGAGCGGGTGTAGCCGTCGGCGCGCGGCTTGCCGTTCTCGGTGGGCATCCCGTTCTCCACCACGTACAGCGGGCGGCCGGGAAACAGGTGCGCGTAATGCCGCAACGCGTAGTAGATCCCCTGCGGCTGCAACTGCAGATCCCACATCGGCACACCGGCGACACCGCCCTGTACCGCGTGATCGGATTCGGATTGCGGCGCGAAGTAGTAGTCGACGCCGATGAAGTCGAGCTTCGCCGAAATCCGGTCCACGAGTGGCTGATTCACCTGCGTCTCGGCCCCGGCCACGTAGCCGATATTGCTCGTCACCATGGCGGCGGGCTGGTTGCTGTGGATGGTGTCGTAGATTTCGTTGTGCGCCTGCGCGATTCGGTCGAGCATCGCGGGCGCCTCATTTCCGGAAATGCCGCCGATGCGCAGTTCGGTGCCGATGTAGGCGACCGGTTCATTGAAGGTGACCCACAGCGGATCGCGAGCGGCGTAGCGGTTCACCACCTTTCGCGCGTTCACCAACCAGTCCTCGACCATGCCCTGATTGCGCCAGCCGCCGCGGTCCCAGGCCCAGCCCGGATACACCCAGTGGTCGAGGGTGAGCATCGGCCGCATCCCGGCCGCGACGATGGCGGCGATCACATCGTCGTAGAACCGGAAGGCCGCCTCGTCCCAGTCCACCGGATGTGGTTGTACGCGTGCCCATTCCACGCTTATCCGATACACCTGCACGCCGAGCCGGGCCGCCAGATCGATATCGGCCCGGTAGCGCGTCATGAAGTCGACGGAGTCGCGGTAGTCCTCGGCGCCGCCGGAGGCGATGTAGCGGGTCCAGTTGCTGTCCGGCGCATGACCTTCGGTCTGGAATCCGGATGCGGCGACGCCCCACAGGAAGTCCTTGCAGAGCGGCGCGGCCGGCGGGGTCGGCGGGACGGCGCGGGCGATACCCGGCATCGGCAGTGCGGCAGCGGCGGCGAGCGCGAGCAGATCGCGTCGACGAATCCGCATCGAACTCCCGTCCCGAGCATTCGGCCGCAGTGGTTGCGTCAGCATAGCTGTGAGATAGCTGGAATCCCGGCGCGACATGCGGATTTGCCCCATGATCACGTGTCTGGACGACGGCCCGACCGGTCGATAGCGTGCCCGGAATGAGTTTGGGGCAGGACCGCTTTCTGGACGCCATCGCCGAATACGGGCGGGCGATGTTGACACTCGACGCATCCGAAATGCAGCGGGCACACGGGGAATTGATCGACTCGTATCACGAGGCGAGCGTGGCGACGCGGGCCGAGGGCGGGCCGCGGCTCGCCGCCGTGCTGGATACCGTCCCCGAAACCATGCGCGGACATATCGCGGTGCTGGTCGGCGCGTGCGTCGAACAGGGCGCGGATCCGGTGGCCTGTGCACCGCGGGTGCTCGGCAACCTGGACAGGGCACTCGCCGCGGCACGCGCATTCGCCATGGCATGGCGGGAACATTCGGAACCCGATATGGAACTGCCGGATCCCGAGGCGAATCCGTTCGAAGATCCGGAATCGGAACTGGCCGAGCTGGCCGTGACCTACCCGTCGCTGTGCTGGTGGACGCTGCCGCAGTGGCGGCGGGCCGCGATGGCCATGCTCTCGCACGCCGCGGTGCGCAAACTCTGCGGACCATCGATCCGGGAATCGCTGCTGGACCGGAACAACGCACTGGCCGAGGCCGGCGGCGAATGGGATAAGTGCACGGCGTACGCCCTACAGGTGCTCGATGACGAACCGCTCATCGTGCTGCACCGTGCGACCGGCACGGGATACCGCATGCGGATATCCGGTATGGGCGACAACTTCCAGCTGCACACCCTGGTGGCCGATGCGCTGATCAACGGCGGGCACGTCACCGGCGAATACGCGCCGTCCGCCGAGGCGGTCGCGGCGTGCCGGGATGCCGAGGACATGGTGCCGACCATCGGGTCGTTCCTGATGTACGCCCCCGACGGCAACCGGGTTTGGAACGAGGGCACGCCCGCCGATATCCCGCTGACCGAGGGCATGCGGGTGCTCGTCCTCGATCCCGCGCCCTATCCGCATCACTGGCCCGCCGGGCGGTTTTTCCCCAGCATGCCGGGTGAATTGGCGCTGACCGAGGTGCTCGATGCCGCCGAAGCCGCCCGGTGGTTCACTCATGTGGGCCCGCCAACAGGTGTCGGCGCGTACTAGGGCTGCGCGCGATGTTGGGGTGCCTCAGCCGTCCCGTCCCCGATTCGGGGTGTTGAGCGCGGCATGCAATGTCGCGGCCCACTGCTGGACGATGTCCTTGCGGCGGGTCGAGTCGTCGGTGAGCACATCGGCAAGGCCCAGTCCGCGGGCCATATCGAGCGTCGCCTGCACCAGGTGGTGGGTCACCGGATCCCGGTCGTCGACGCCGAGCGCCTCCACCGCTCTGCGGTGCGAGATGCGGCCGAACTTGGCCTCCAGCGGCACGATTCGCTCGCGCAGCGCCGGATCGGCGGCGGCGTGCGTCCACACCTGCAGCGCCGCCTTGAACAGCGGGCTGGTGTACGACTCGACCAGCCCGGCCACCACCGCCTCCGTGCGCGCGACGCCGTCCGCGCCGGCATTGACCGCCGCGGCCTCCTCCTTCGCTTGGGCCGTTCTGGTGTCGAACATGTACTCCAGCGCGGCGGTGATCAGATCCTCCCTGGTCGGAAAGTGATGCTGCGCCGCACCGCGCGAAACCCCGGCCCGCTCGGCGACCACCGCGACCGTCGCCGCCGCCCAGCCCATTTCGGCCAGGCAGTCGATGGTCGCCTCCAGCAGCCGCTGCCGGGTTGCCCGGCTGCGGTCCTGCTTGGGTTCGTGGGGTGTCGCCATGACGATTATTCTGCCCGGCCCGATTCGGCCGCCCAGCTCGGCGGACGGCGCTGCAGGAAGGCGAGCATGCCCTCCTGGGTTTCCGGCGTGCCGAAGAAACTGGCCGAGCGGCGGGCCAACTCCTCGGCCGAGGTATCGAATTCGGCCAGTATGGCCGCGTTCACCAGCCGTTTCGCCTCGGCCAAGCCCTGCGGCGAACCCTTGCGCAGCTCGCCGCACAGCCGGGCCACCTCGGCCGCCGGATCGTCGGCCGCGACGGTTACCATGCCGATCCGCTCGGCCTCCTCGGGACCGAACTTCTCGCCGGTCAGGTAGTAGCGGCTCGCGGCCCTGGCATCCAGCCTCGGCAGCAGTGTGAGTGAAATCATGAAGGGCGCCAAGCCGATTCGCACCTCGGTGAGCGCGAACGAGCTGGCGGGCCCCGCGACCACGATGTCGCAGGCGGCCACGATGCCCATGCCGCCCGCCCGCACATTGCCATCGATCCGCGCGAGCACCGGCTTGGGGATCTCGACCAGCCGCCGCAGCACGCCGATCATCACCCTGGTGCGCTCGTCGGCGGCGACGGCCGGGTCGGCATTGCTCGCCTCGCTCAGATCCGCGCCCGCGCAGAAGGTATTGCCGGTGTGCGCCAACACTATTCCGCGCACCGACGGGTCCGCGGCCGCCCGGTCCAGCCCGGCGATCAATTCGGCGACCAATTTCGACGACAGCGCGTTGCGATTGTGCGGCGAATCGAAAGTCAGTGTGGCGAAACCGGATTCGACCTCATACCGGATATACGGCGCGGTGCCGTTCTGCGTCATGGCGACTCCTAGTAGGACTTGGGCAGGCCGAGTGAGTACTGCGCGACGAAGTTGAGCACCATCTCCCGGCTCACCGGCGCGATCCGGCCGATCCTGGCCGCGGCGAGCATGGCCGCCAGGCCGTATTCGCGGGTGAGGCCGGAACCGCCGTGCGTCTGGATGGCCTGATCGAGCGCCTTGATACTGGCCTCGGCCGCAGCGTATTTCGCCATATTCGCGGCCTCGGCGGCACCCATCTCGTCACCGGCGTCGTAGAGCGTCGCGGCCTTCTGCATCATCAGTTTGGCCAGCTCCACCTCGATCTTCACCTGAGCCAGCGGATGCGAAATGCCTTGGTGCGCACCGATCGGCGTCTTCCACACCTGCCGCTCCCTGGCGTATTCGACGGCCCGCTCGATGGCGTAGCGACCCATGCCCACCGCCATCGCCGCACCCATGATGCGCTCCGGATTCAGGCCGGCGAACAGCTGCATCAGCGCGGCATCCTCCTTGCCGACCAAGGCATCCGACGGCAGCCGCACATCGTCGAGGAACAGCGTGAACTGATGGTCCGGCTCGATGATGTCCATTTCCTGCGGCGTCTTGTGGAAGCCGGGGGCATCGGTCGGCACGATGAACAGCGCGGGCTTGAGCTTGCCGGTCTTGTGATCCTCGGTGCGCGAGACGATCAGCACCGCCTCGGCCTGATCGACGCCGGAGATGAAGATCTTGCGGCCGTTGAGGATCCAGTCGTCGCCATCGCGGCGCGCGGTGGTGGTGATCTGATGCGAATTGGAGCCCGCATCGGGTTCGGTGATGCCGAAAACCATCTTGCCGGAACCGTCGGCGAGCTTCGGCAGCCAGCGCCGCTTCTGCTCGTCGGTGCCGTATTTGGTGATGATGGTGCCGCAGATGGCCGGGGACACCACCATCAGCAGCAGGCCCGCGCCGTGGGCCGAAAGCTCCTCCATCACCAGCGACAGCTCGTACATGCCCGCGCCGCCACCGCCGTATTCCTCCGGCAGGTTCACCCCGAGAAAGCCGAGTTTGCCCGCCTCGTCCCACAATTCGGTGAGCGGCTCGTTCTTGCGCGCCTTGGGCAGCACGTAGTCGCGGTAGTTGAATTTGGCGGCGAGCGCGGCCACCGCGGACCGCAGCGCCTTCTGCTCTTCGGTTTCGATGAAGCTCATCGGTATCTCCTAATTTGCGGCGGGTTCGACGGTTTCGACGGGTTCGACCACCGCGAGTACGGTGCCGACGTCGACCTGCTGGCCGACGGTGACGTTCAGTGCGGTCAGCACGCCCGCGGCGGGCGCGGCGATGGTGTGCTCCATCTTCATCGCCTCCAGCCACAAAATCGGCTGTCCGGCCGCCACCGGCGCGCCGACCTGCGCGCCGAGCCGGATCACGCTGCCGGGCATCGGCGCGAGCAACGATCCGGTGGCCACCTGATCCGCCGGGTCGCTGAAGCGCCGCAGCCTGCGCGCGCTCACCGGGCCGAGCGGCGAGTCGACGCACACCAGATCGCCGTAGCGGGCCACTTCGAATTGTCTACGGACCGGGCCTCTTTCCCCCGGCACCGCGAAAACCACTGTGGTCGGCGCGGATTCGATGAGTTCGAGCCCGTCGTGCCCGTCCACCGCCACCGCGCCGCGGGTGAATCGGTAACCGACCTCGTGCACTCCGCTCGTCCGGCTCTCGTACAGCTTCACCTGCGACTGCGACGGGAGGTTACGCCAGCCACTCGGCAGACCACCGCCGACGCGGGCGGCACCGCGATTCGCCGCGGCATCGGCGAGCGCGGCCGCGACGATGGACAGCGCCTCATCACCCTCGGAGACCAAAGGTGCTGCGATAGTGGACAATCCGTGTGTCTCGAAGAAGGCGGTATCGGTATCGCCCGCCAGGAAGGCCGGATGACGCAACACCCGGACCAGCAGATCCCGGTTGGTCACCAGGCCGTGCAGCTTCGCCCGATGCAATGCGTTGGCGAGCAAACGCGCCGCCTCGGCGCGGGTTTCGGCGTAGGAGATGACCTTGGCCAGCATCGGGTCGTAGTGCACGCCGACCGCCGAACCGTCGACGACACCCGAATCCAGACGCACGCCGGGCCGGTCCAGAAGATCGAATTCCGTTGTCACCGAGGGGATATCGATGCGATGAACGATGCCGCTCTGCGGCTGCCACTCGTGCGCCGGATCCTCGGCGTACAGCCGGACCTCGATCGAATGACCGCGCATGGCGGGCGGTTCGGCGGGTAGCGCGCCGCCGTCGGCGACCGTCAGCTGCAACCGCACCAGATCGAGCCCCGTGGTGCATTCGGTGACCGGATGTTCCACCTGCAGACGGGTATTCATCTCCAGGAAGAAGAAATCGCCCTGCTCGTCGGCCAGGAATTCGACCGTGCCCGCACCGGTGTAGCCGATCGCGCCCGCGGCCAACCGCGCCGCGTCGAACAACCGCTCGCGCATGGACTCGATGCGCTCGACGAGCGGCGACGGCGCCTCCTCGACCACCTTCTGATGTCTGCGCTGAATCGAACATTCGCGCTCGCCGACCGCCCAGATGGTGCCGTGCGCGTCGGCCATCACCTGGACCTCGATATGCCGCCCGGTCTCGAGATAGCGCTCGCAGAAGACCGTGGGATCGCCGAACGCGGATTCGGCCTCCCTACGCGCGGCCTCGATCTGGTCGTTCAACTCGGCGAGATCGCGCACCACCCGCATACCGCGCCCGCCGCCACCCGCCGACGCCTTGATCAACACCGGCAGCTGCGCCGCCGTCACCTCGGCCGGATCCAGTTCGGCCAGCACCGGAACACCGGCGGCGTCCATCAGCTTCTTCGAGGCGACCTTGGAGCCCATCTGCTCGATCGCCGCCACCGGCGGCCCGATCCACACCAGTCCCGCCGCCTGCACCGACCGCGCGAAATCCGCGTTCTCGGAAAGGAATCCGTATCCGGGGTGGATGGCGTCGGCGCCCGCCGCGAGCGCGGCCTCGATCACCAGATCGCCGCGCAGATAGGTCTCGGCCGGGGTATTGCCCGGAAGCCGAACGGCAGCATCGGCTTCCGTGACGTGCGGGGCCGCGGCATCCGCGTCGGAATACACCGCGACGGTGCTCAAACCCATGCGGCGGCAGGTGGTGAACACCCGTCGCGCGATCTCGCCGCGGTTGGCAACCAACACAGTCGATATCGGCCCACCCGTCGCCCGGCCACCGCCCCCCACCGAATCGCTACGCGATGCTGTCATATTGGCCTCACATCCGGAAGACGCCGAAGCCCTCGGCGCCCTTGATCGGGGCATTGTGGATGGCGGACAACGCCATTCCCAACACCGTCCTGGTATCGCGCGGATCGATCACCCCGTCGTCGTACAGCCGCCCCGACATGAACATCGGCAGCGATTCGGCCTCGATCTGTGCCTCCACCATGGCGCGCATGCCCGCATCGGCCTCCTCGTCGAACGGCAGGCCCCGCGATTCGGCGGCGGCCCGGCTCACGATCGAGATGACACCGGCCAGCTGAGCGCCGCCCATGACGGCGGATTTCGCACTGGGCCAGGCGAAGACGAAGCGCGGATCGTAGGCCCGCCCGCACATGCCGTAGTGGCCCGCGCCGTACGAGGCGCCCATGAGCACCGAAATATGCGGCACCTTCGAATTCGATACCGCGTTGATCATCATCGCGCCGTGTTTGATGATGCCCTTCTGCTCGAACTCCTTGCCGACCATGTAGCCGGTTGTGTTGTGCAGGAACAGCAGTGGCGTATTCGACTGGTTCGCCAGCTGGATGAACTGGGTGGCCTTCTGTGACTCCTCGGAGAACAGCACGCCGCGTGCGTTGGCCAGAATGCCCACCGGATACCCGTGCAGCTCGGCCCATCCGGTGACCAGGCTGCCGCCGTAGAGCGGTTTGAACTCGTCGAAATCCGAGCCGTCGACGATCCTGGCGATCACCTCGCGCGGATCGAACGGGATCCGCAGATCCGACGGCACGATGCCGAGCAACTCCTCCTGGTCGAAAAGCGGCTCGGCCACCGCACCGCGCGGCGCGGGCCCCTGCTTTTTCCAGTTGAGCCGCTTGATGATCGAGCGCCCGATGCGAATCGCGTCCTGCTCGTCGACAGCCAGATAATCGGCCAGGCCCGAAACTCTGGCATGCATATCCGCGCCGCCGAGCGATTCGTCGTCGGACTCCTCGCCGGTGGCCATCTTGACCAGCGGCGGACCGCCGAGGAACACCTTGGAACGTTCCTTGATCATCACCGTGTAGTCGGACATGCCCGGGATGTACGCCCCGCCCGCGGTCGAATTGCCGAACACCAGCGCGATGGTCGGCACGCCCTCGGCCGAGAGCCGGGTCAGGTCGCGGAACATCCGCCCGCCGGGTACGAAAACCTCTTTCTGCGTCGGCAAGTCGGCGCCGCCGGATTCGACGAGACCGATCACCGGCAGCCGGTTCTCCCTGGCGATATCGTTCATCCGCAGGTTCTTGCGCAGCGTCCACGGGTTCGAGGTGCCGCCGCGCACCGTCGGATCCGGTGCGACAATCATGCATTCGACGCCCTCGACGATGCCGATACCCGCGATAACGCTCGCGCCGACGTGGAATTCGCTGCCCCAGGCGGCAAGTGGGCACAGCTCCAGGAACGGCGAATCCTCATCGATGAGCAGTTCGATGCGCTCACGCGCGGTCAGCTTGCCGCGCTTGCGATGCCGGGCCAGCTTATCCGGGCCGCCGCCCGCGATATTCTTGGCGAATTCCGCCTCCACCTCGCGCAGCTTGGCCGACATCGCCTCCGCGGCCGCGGCGTAGTCCGCCGAGTTCGAGTCCAACGTGCTACGCAAGGCTGTCATGACTGGTACCCCAATCGTTTCGCGGCCAGGCCGGTGAGGATTTCGGTTGTGCCACCGCCGATTCCGAGGATTCGCATATCGCGGTACTGCCGTTCGATCTCGACCTCGCGCATATAGCCGAGGCCGCCGAAGAGCTGGACGGCCTGATTGGCCACCCATTCACCGGCCTCGACGGCGGTGTTCTTGGCGAAGCACACCTCGGCGATCAGATCGGTTTCACCCTCGGCGGCGCGCTGCACCACGCTCCGGGTGTACACGCGGGCGACATCGATGCGCCGGGCCATCTCGGTCACCGTGTTCTGCACGGCCTGTCTGGTGATCAGCTTGCGCCCGAAGGTTTCCCGGCTGCGCACCCACTCCAGCGTGAGGTCCAGGCAGCGCTGCGCGCTCGAATACGCCTGTATCGCGAGGCCGACCCGCTCGCTGACGAACGCGCCCGCGATCTGGAGGAAGCCCGAATTCTCCGGCCCGACCAGGTTTTCCACCGGCACCCGCACGTCGGCATAGGACAGCTCGGCCGTATCGGAGGCGAGCCAGCCCATCTTCTCCAACTTGCGGCTGACCGTGAAACCCGGTGTGTCCTTGTCGATGATGAGCAGCGAGATGCCACCGGAGCTCGGTCCGCCGGTGCGCACGGCGGTGACGACGAAATCGGCGCGCACGCCGGAGGTGATGTAGGTCTTCGCGCCGTTGACGATGTAGTGGTCGCCGTCGCGACGCGCGGTGGTGCGCAGATGCGAAACATCCGATCCGCCATCGGGTTCTGTGATGGCGAGCGACCCGATCCGCTCCCCGGCCAGCGTCGGGCGCACCCACCGCTCGATCTGCGCGGCATTGCCGGAGGCGATGATGTGCGGCACCGAGATGCCGCAGGTGAACAGCGAGGCGAACAGTCCGCCGGAGGCGCCGGCCTGATGGAATTCCTCGCAGACGATCATGGCGTCGACACCGTCGCCCCCGGAACCGCCCGCCGATTCCGGGAATTGCGCGCCGAGCAGGCCGAGCGCGCCCGCCTTCTTGTGCAGCTCGCGCGGGATCTCCCCGGCCCGCTCCCATTCGTCGAGGTAGGGCAGCACCTCGCGGTCTACGAAACCCCTTACGGTGGCCCGTAATTCGCGCCGTTCCGGCGTATCCCACAATTGAGTCATTTCAGCAGCTCCACCGGAATGTCGAGGTGACGGGACCGCAGCCATTCGCCGAGTCCCTTGGCCTGTGGATCGAATCTGGCCTGATACGCGACGCCCTGGCCGAGAATGTCTTCGACGATGAAGTTCACGGCGCGCAGGTTGGGCAGTATGTGGCGGGTGACGGTGAGCGAAGCCGTCTCGGGCAGTAGCTCTTTCAACCGGGCGACGGTGAGCGTGTGCACCAGCCAGCGCCACTGGTCGTCGTCGCGCACCCAGACGCCGATATTGGCGTTGCCGCCCTTGTCACCGCTGCGGGCCAGGGCGACGGCGCCCAGCGGTGCGCGCCGGGTTTCGCTCGGCGGCAACGGTTCCGGCAGCGGGGGCGCCGGAACCTCGGTCAGCTCTCGGGTTTGCGCGGCGGGCGCGATATCGATCCGGTCGCCGTTCGGCAGCACCGCGATATGCGGCACCTCGGCCGCGTCGACATAGCCCGGCGTGAACACCCCGTACGGAGATCCATTGCCGGGCAGGGTGGTAAAGGTGCAGCCGGGGTAGCTGGCCAGGGCCAGTTCCACCGCGACGTTCGAGAACGCCCGGCCCACCCGGTTCGGATCCGGATCGCGCACCACGCAGCGCAGCAGCGCGCTGGCCTGTTCCTCGGTCTCGGCGTCCGGCCGGTCCAGCCGGGCCAGCGTCCAGGTCAGTTCGGCGGGCCGCACCGGCAGCCAGGATTCCAATTGCCGCTGTGCCAGTTCGGCTTTCGCCTCGATATCGAGTCCGGTGAGCACGAATTCCATCTCGTTGCGGAAGCCGCCGAGCGTATTCAGCGAGACCTTCAGCCGCGGCGGCGGCGCCTCGCCGATGACGCCGCCGATCGACACCCGGTCCGGGCCGTCCTGGCCGAGCCGGATGCTGTCCAGCCGCACGGTGACGTCCGGCCCGGCGTAGCGCGCCCCCTGGATCTCGTACATCAGTTGCGCCGCAACGGTATCCACCGTCACCGCACCGCCGGTGCCATCGTGTTTGGTGATGACGCTGCTACCGTCCCTACGGATTTCGGCGATGGGGAAGCCGGGCCGCCCGAGATCGGCGATTTCGGTGAAGAAGGCGAAATTGCCGCCGGTGGCCTGGGTGCCGCATTCGATCACGTGCCCGGCCACCACCGCACCGGCCAGCTGGTCGTAATCCGTTGCGCCCCAACCGAAGTGCGCGGCGGCCGGGCCGACGACCACCGAGGCGTCGGTGATCCGGCCGGTGACGACGATATCGGCGCCGGCGTCCAGGCAGGCCGCGATGCCGAACGCCCCGAGATAGGCATTGGCGGCGAGCGGCGTGCCGAGGCCCAGTTCGCTTGCGCGCGCGGTCAAATCGTCGCCGGCGACGTAGGCGATCTTGGCGTCCAGCCCGAGGTCCGCGGCGACCTTGCGCAGCTGTTCGGCCAGCCCCGCCGGATTCAGGCCGCCCGCGTTGGCGACGATCCGCACCTTGCGCTCCAGGGCCAGCCCGAGGCAGTCCTCGATCTGGCGGACGAAGGTCTTCGCGTAGCCGAGGCTCGGATCCTTCATCCGGTCGCGGCCGAGGATCAGCATGGTCAGCTCGGCGAGGTAGTCGCCGGTGAGCACATCGAGCCGCCCGCCTTCGAGCATCTCGCGCATCGCACCGAATCGGTCACCGTAGAAGCCGGAACAGTTGCCGATCCGGATCAGGTCCGGGTCGGCGGCCAGCGTACTCATCAGCGGGTATGCCTCCTGTGCTGGACCGGGGCGAGCGCCGCCACCCCGATGTGGTCCACGTTCCGGAGACCAGCATCACATCGAGCCGAGAAAAAAGCAAGCATGCGTGCTTGTTATTCCAACAGGCCGCCGGGCCGCGAAAAACCGAGATGAGACGCCATGCAGAATCGAGGGGTGACCGCAGCGGTAATCATCCTGTTCGCCCTGGCCGGATTCCTCATCGGCGGGGCGTACACGACGTGGAAAACCGCGCGCCCGCTGTCGATCGCACTCGGCGTATGCGCGGTTCTCGCCGCTGTCGGCGCCTTCCTCTGGCTGAAGTAGTTCAGTTCTCCGAGAGCCGGAAGATCCGCAGATCCTCCGGCACCCCGCTCAGCGGCGCGGCGAAGAAGCTGCGGCGATACGGTTTGGCCACCAGGCCCAGCTCCGCGAGCGTCTCCGGCTTCAGCGACTGCAACGTCGATTCGGAGAGCATGGTGTTGCCGTTGCCCGCCGACTCCATCACCCGCGCGGCGATGGTGACGTCGACGCCCAGCCAATCGCCGCCGATCTCCCGGGGCGAGCCGGTGTGCAAACCGATCCGCATCTGCGGCCGATAGCCGCGGTAGTCGACGCCGGACAAATTGCTCTTCGCCGCCATCGCGGCGCGCACCGCGCGATCGGCCGACGGGAAGACGGCCATCACGCCGTCGCCCATTCGCTTGACCACCTGACCGCCGCGCTCGGCGATCGGCGGTTCGACAGCCTTGGCCACCCGGCGCAGCAGGTCGAGTGTCGCCTCGTCACCCGCGGAGAGCGACCAGCTGGAGAACGCCACCAGATCGGTGAACATGACAGTTATCTCTTGGCTACCTTTGCCTCGGCCCATCCGCTCCAGCATCGCCTGCCAGACCTGCAGTGCGCCGAAGCCGATCTCACGCGCCGCACTAGGGGTATCACCGACCAATTTGTCCGCGGCGCGCGCGACCGCGCGGGCGCCGCCGGGTCCGGTCACCGACAGCGGATCGCCGAATGACGGATCGCCGGGCAGTAGCTCACGTCCCTTGCGCAGCACACCGATCAGATCGGGGCGCTGCCCGGCGGCATTCATCAACGCGGAGAGCTGTCCCGGCCGCCTGCCGAGCCCGGTCCGGCGGCGCGGCTCCGGCGTATCGGCGGGCACCAGCGGGATGACCACCTCGGGCGGCACACCATTTTCGTCCTCCGGCGCGGGGCCGGAATCAGCGCCGCCGGAAGGGGTACGGGTCACGTCCCGAGCGTATCGCAGCCGATCTACGGTCGGCTCGTTACCAATGATCGCCACCTTGCACCTCTCATCGGGCGGAGCGAACACGTCCTTGGGTCCGCCGATGGATAACACGATGGTTGCTGGCAGCCAGGTTAGTGATGGCCATTACCGATTGGAAGCGATCCCGATCACACTCGGCCGGAGTTGTTCTGATGTTTACCTGCCGGGTACACCACCGGCCCGGTGCGAAGGGGATCACACCGGGCCGATAGTTCACACCGCCGCCGGGCAGTGGCTGGCGGTGGCCGGATACCGCACCTCCCGACAAGGCCGGTATCCACAACCCGAGTGGCGAGGGAGGGCTACTCGGGTCAGCTCACCTCATGCGTCGCGCTTGTTCACCACGAACAGCGCGGCGCCGAAGACGATGGCGACAATGGCCGCGAAGTAGATCAGGCTGGCCCACGGACCCCAGTGCCAGTAGCTGGAATCCGGCACCGTGCCGAGGAAGCGGCCCGCGTTCTCGAAGGGCAGGAACACCTGAATGTTCTTGCCGTACTTGCCGAACGCCCCGACGATCGGTTCGATCAGCACCGGCCACACGATCAGCAGCGAGAGCGCGCCCGCCGACTGCCGCAGCAGCGTGCCGACCGCGACCGCCAGGAATACCGTGAGGGCGACGAAGATCGGGACCTTGTAGAAGATGTCCAACTCACCGTGCGCCAGGCTCAGCTCCCGGCCGACCTCGGCCGTGGTGACGGCCTGCAGGATGAAGAAGCTCAGGAAGGTCAGCACCGCCGAGAGCAGCGCGCCGCCCACCGCGATCATGCTCGCCTTGGTCACCAGCACCGGGGTCCGCTTCGGCATCGCCAGGAAGGTGGCTTTGATTGTGCCGAAACGGTATTCGTTGGTGATCGCGAGCGCGGCCAGGATCATGATCAGGATGTAGCCGAAGCCGGGAATGCCGCCCGCGCCGGTGATGCCGATCACGGCAAGGCCGTTCACCGCACGCGGCGGTTCGGTGGCGATCGAGGGATCCTTCTCCCACGCGCTGCGCGAGACGTTCAGCAACAGACCGAACAGCGCCGAAATCCCGAGCGCGAACACCACCGTCAGCGCCGTGCACCACCAGGGCGAGCGGGTGGAGGTGAGTTTGATGCGTTCCGCGGCCAATACGCCCATCAGAGGGCACCTCCCATCACCTGATCGAACCCCTCACCGTGGTACTGCACCGCACCACCGGTCAACCGCATGAACGCCTCCTCCAGCGAGGCACGCTGCGGCGCGAGCTCGTACAGCGTGATGTCGTTGGCGCCGGCCAGTTTTCCGACCGCGTCGCTGGTGACCCCCGCGACGACCAGCGCGGGACCGTCCTGGCCGTCGCCGACCTCGCGCACCGTCATACCGTTGGAGGTGAGCAGGCTGCGCAGCTGATCCAGCTGCGGACTGCGCACGCGCACCGTCGATTCCGAAGCGCGCTCGACGAATTCCTGTGTGGTGGAATCGGAGATCAGCTGCCCGCGGCCGATGACGACGAGATGTTCAGCGGTCAAAGCCATTTCGGAGAGCAGATGGCTGGACACCAACACGGTGCGACCCTCGGACGCCAGCCGCTGCATGAACCGGCGGATCCACAGGATGCCCTCAGGGTCCAGGCCGTTGACCGGCTCGTCGAACAGCAGCACCTGCGGGTCACCGAGCAGCGCGCCCGCCAAGCCGAGCCGCTGCGACATGCCGAGCGAGAAACCGCCCGCGCCCTTGTTCGCCACCTCGGAAAGGCCGACCAGCCGCAGCACCTCTTCCACACGCGTGGCGGGGATGTCGTTGGACGCGGCCAGCCACTGCAGATGCGCCCGCGCCGACCGGTTCGGATGCACCCACTTGGCGTCGAGCAGCGCGCCGACGGTGCGCAGCGGATGCTCCAGCTCGGAATACGGCTTGCCCTGGATGAGCGCGGTGCCCGCGGTGGGCTTGTCCAGGCCGAGGATCATCCGCATGGTGGTCGATTTACCAGCGCCGTTCGGCCCCAGGAAGCCAGTCACCTGTCCGGGGCGAACGGTGAAGGACAGATCCTGAACCGCGACGGTCTGGCCATAGTGTTTGGTCAGGCCTCTCAGCTCGATCATGCCGCCAAGCATTCCGTAAAAAGGCCGCGCGCGCGTCACTAGAAGGTGTCGAGTTCGGTCATCCTCGAGTATGACCGGAGCCCCGAATCTTCCCCTGAGGCGGTGACCTGCGAACCCGTCAAAGCGAGGGTGACGAGGCCTGTGCCCAGAAACGTTTCGGAATGCGTCCGGCTCGCCGGGCGAGTCGGCCCGCGCGCACGCCGTCGGCCATCGCGGCGGCCATCAGCGCCGGTTCCTTGGCCCGGGTCACGGCGGTCGCCAACAGCACCGCCGAGCAACCGAGTTCCATCGCAAGCGCGGCGTCGCTGGCGGTCCCGATACCGGCGTCGAGGATGACCGGGACGCCCGCCGCCGCGACGATCATCTCGATATTGTGCGGATTGCCGATGCCCAGGCCGGTGCCGATCGGCGCGCCGAGCGGCATCACCGCCGCGCAACCCGCGTCCTCCAGGCGGCGGGCCAGCACCGGATCGTCGGTGGTGTACGGCAGCACGGTGAAGCCCGCGTCCACCAATTGTTCGGCGGCGCTGAGCAATTCGATCGGGTCGGGCAGCAGGGTTCGCTCGTCGGCGATCACCTCCAGCTTCACCCAGTTGGTGTCGAGCGCCTCGGCGGCCAGCCGCGCGGTGAGCACCGCCTCGGCCGCCGTGCGACAGCCGGCGGTATTCGGCAGCGGCGAAATGCCAAGGCGCTTCAGCAGTTCCAGCACACCGGTGCCGCCGACGGCATCGACCCGGCGCATCGCGACCGTGGTCAGCTCGGTGCCCGAGGCCAGCAGCGCCTCCTCCAGCACGGCGAGATTGTCCGCGCCGCCGGTGCCCATGATCAGCCGCGAGCCGAATTCCCGGTCGGCGATCCGGAATACGTCCTCAGCCACCCTGCACCGCCGTCAAAACCTCGATCGCCCAACCGCGCCCGACCGGCTCGTCCCAGCGCGACTTCGGGAACACCGCGCCGTCCACCGCGACGGCGACACCCTGTGTCGGCAGCTCGAGCCGCGTCAAAAGCTCACGTACCGTCAGCGATTCGGCGAACTCGTGCTCGCGTCCGTTGACGGTGATCCCGATCGGGATGGCCGTGGCACTCATCGAATACCTCCTGTGGATAACGAAAGACGTTGGGTATCGGCCGCTTCCGCCTCCGGCAGCGCCGATCCGGCGAGTACGGCCAGCACCGCGTCGGCGGTGAGCGGGACGGCGAGCATGCCGTTGCGTCCGTGTCCGGTGGCCGCGACAACCCGGTCGGACAGCCGGCCGATCAGCGGCAGATTGTCCGGACTGCCCGGACGCGAACCCGCGCTCGCCTCGGCCAGTTCGTATTCGCCGATACCGGGCACGATGGCCTCGGCGTCGGCGATCAGGTCGCGCACGCCCGCGACGGTGACGGCGGTGTCGAAACCCGCCTCGTACTGCGTCGCGCCGACGACGATGCCGTCCGCGCGCGGCACCAGATAAACCGGTCTGCCGTGCACCCTGGCCCGGATCACCCGCGCGGGCGGCGGCGGCGAACCCGGCCTGCGGCGCAGGCGCAGGATCTCCCCCTTCACCGGGCGGACCGGCAGACCCGGCCACAGCCGGGCCGAGGCCGCACCCGCGGCGAGAACGATCTGGTCGTGCGGCAACTGGTCGAGCGATTCGACCGTTTCGGCCCGCAACTCGACGCCGACCTGTTCCGCCGCCTGCCGCAGCGCGGTGACCAGCTTCCGATTGTCGATGGCCGGTTCGGCGGGGGCCAGCAGTCCGGCGCGGACGGTGCGGGCCAGCGACGGCTCCAGCGCGCGCACCCCGGCCCGGTCGAGCAGCCGCAACTCGTGGCCGCGGGCGCCGACCCAGTCGGCGATCGTGTGCAGGTCGGCGGCGTCGGCGGCGTCCAGCGCGACCAACACCGTCGCATCGGCGACGAAAACATCGACATCCGTTGCCCGCCGGATCTCTTCGGCGAATTCCGGCCAGCGCGCCAGCGAGGCGGCACCGAATTCGAGCGCCCGGTCCTCACCGGGCCAGCCCTCCGAAAGCGGCGCGAGCATGCCGCCCGCCACCCAGGAGGCCCCCGAACCGACGGCCGGATCGAAGAGCGTGACCGACCAGCCCCGCGTCGCGGCCCGCCAGGCCACCGCCAGCCCGATCGCGCCGCCACCGACGACGGCAACAGTCCGCATTCGTTCCTCACCTCTGTACTCGTGTGCGCCCAACCGGCGGGGCGAGCTCGCTCCGCGCGCGGCGATCTCGATCGCCGCCTGTTCGCATCCCCACGGTAGCGCGGCTACGGTCATGGACGTGCAACCGTCCCACCCCTACCGATCCGTATCCCCCAGGCAACGCCTGGCGGACGCGCGGCTCTATCTATGTACCGACGCCAGACGCGAAAAGGGCGACCTGGCGAAGTTCGCCGAGGCCGCGCTCGCCGGTGGGGTGGACATCATCCAGCTGCGGGACAAGGGATCGCCGGGCGAGGCGAAATTCGGCCCGCTCGAGGCGCGCGCCGAGTTGGGCGCGCTCGCCGAGCTGAAGGCGGCCGCCCGCAGGCACGGCGCGCTGCTGGCGGTGAACGATCGCGCCGATATCGCGCTCGCCGCGGGCGCGGACGTGCTGCATCTGGGACAGGGCGATCTGCCGCCGTGGTATGCCCGCCAAATCGTCGGCCCGGACGTGGTGATCGGCCGGTCGACCCACAATCGGGCGCAGGCCGGGCTCGCCGCCATCGAGGAACACATCGATTACTTCTGCACCGGACCCATCTGGGGCACCCCTACCAAACCCGGTCGCCAAGCCGCGGGCATAGACCTGGTCCGCTCCACCGCCGACGCGCACCCGACCCTGCCATGGTTCGCCATCGGCGGCATCGATATCGCGCGCGTGCCGGAGGTGCTCGCCGCGGGCGCCACCCGCATCGTCGTAGTCCGTGCCATCACCCAGGCCGACGATCCGCAGGCCGCGGCACGGGAACTCAAGGCCGCACTGCTCGCCAACGGTTGATGGACGCAGTCATCGGCAGGACCCACGCACGGCCGAGATACGGCTAACCCAGCAGCTGCTCGCCGGTCAGTTCCAACTCTGGCCCCGGCCCATCGGGATCGTCGTGCAGCCAGAAGAAACCCTCGTCCGCCAGGTCGACGGTGCGCGGCAACGCCTTTGCGAGCGAATGCGGCTCGACGGGTTCGGTCAGGCGGATGCGGGCGGGCGTCGCGCGCAGCAGCGGCCAGGCCACCGCGAAACCCGGATGCAGCGCGCGGGATTCGACCTCGTCCTCGGGAACCCAGGCCAGCGCGGCGGATTCGCGGTTGCGCTTGGTCGGCAGCGTCAGCACCGCATCGGCGATGACGGTGGTATAGGTCCAGCCGCTGGGCGCCGACGCGGTGATCCGCTCGGCGCGCACGGTGACATCGGCGGCGTGGATCCCCGCCTCCTCCCAGGCCTCGCGCACCGCGGCGTGCACCGCCGTCTCATGACTGTCCCTGGCTCCGCCCGGAAGCGCCCAGGTATTGCCCTGATGACTCCACGGGGCCCGATGTTGCAGCAGCACAGCGGAACCGCCGCCGGCGACGGGCGCGCGCAACAGCAGCCCGGCGGCGCCGAAGCGGCCCCAGTGCCGCTGGCCGTTCACACCGGCCGACCACCCGTCGCCGTCACCACGCATCACACTCACCTCGTCCAGCCGCGGCGCCGAAACGGTTCGATCAGCGGGGCGTTTCACACCGCACGGCATCCGTAGGACCACAATAAACTGCGCAACTACGCATCTGGGACGGCCGGGTTGTCCGGTTCGGGTGTGGGTGGAAGCCGGAAGCGTTCGTGAAAGCCGCGGAACCGGCCCAGACTGGAGAGGTGGACATGGCGCTCGTCGAGCAGCAGCCTGTCACCCCGGAACAGCCCGGGGTGCTCCGGGCTGCCGCGCTGCGCGGGCAGCTGGATCCGGCCAATCTGAGCTCGTTCGCCCGTTCGTCACCCGGCAGGTTGATCGCGATGGGCCTGCTGCTCATCGGATTGTGCCTGGCCGCGGGCGCGATGACGGCCTCGACGGTGAGCAGCAGGCAGCAGACGCTCGACCTCCTGCTCGAGGACACCGAGCCGGACGCGCACGCCGCCCATCACCTATATACCTCGTTATCGATCGCGGATGCCGCCGCCAGCACCGCCTTCATCTCCGGCGGGCTGGAGCCGCAGGCGGTGCGCGACCGGTACACCCAGGCGATCGGCGAAGCCGCCGCCGATCTGGTCGCACAGTCCGGGCATGCGCCGGGTTCGGTCACCGACGCGGCGAACGATCCGGACGCGCGGCTGCGCACCGGCATCGCCACCGGACTTCCGGTCTACACCGGTCTGGTGGAGACCGCCCGCGCCAACAATCGCAGCGGATACCCGGTGGGCGCGGCCTATCTGAGCGAGGCATCGAATCAGATGCAGACGAAGCTGCTGCCGATGGCCGAGGATCTGGCGAACCGGCGCTCGGCGGCGGTGGATACCGCGCAGCGCAACCACATCCGCCCGCCGTGGCCCGCGATAATCCTGCTGCTGCTCGCATTGGTCGCACTGGTGCTCGTGCAGCGGGAGCTGGCGCGCCGCTGGCGCCGGGTGTTCAATCCCGGGCTGCTGCTCGCCTCGGCCATGATGGTCTTCCTGCTGGCCTGGACGGTGATCGCCGGATCGATCTCGGCGACGGCGATGATCCGCGGCCGCGACGACGGCGCGGCTCCGTATTCGAGCCTCACCGAGAGCCGCATCCTCACCCAGCAGGCCCGCTCGGCCGAGACGCTGAAGCTGGTGCGGCGCGATGCCACCGGCGACTACGACCGCACCTACGAGACGAGCATCAAACGGCTGTCCGAACTGCTGCGCGACTATCCGAGCGACGCGCCCGACGCCGACCTGATTTCGAGTGCCCGTGTCGCACTTGATCGTTGGCGGGTGGCGCATCAGCGGATGAACGACACCCTCGCGCACGGCGACTATCTCGGCGCCGCGACGGTGGCCACCGGCCCCGGCGTCAACGATGCCACCGCACAGGTGGGCGCCCTGGACGCCGCACTCGACAAGGGCCTGAGCATGACCCGTGATACGTTGCGCGGCAACATTTCCCAGGCGGCGCGGGTGCTCGACTTCCTGGCGCCCGGCGCGTTCGCGCTAGGCATCCTCGGCGCGTGCTATGTCGCGATCGGCCTCTGGCCCCGGCTGCGGGAGTACCGATGAGACGTTCCCTTGCGGTGATATCGCTGGCCGCAACGGTTTTCCTCGGCGGCTGCGCGAATTCGGAAAGTCCGGCCGCGCCGACCAGGACCGGGACGTACACCGAGATGCCGATGCCCGCGCAGGCCACCACGATAGTGTCGAGTTCCCCACTGCCAACGGCGAATCCGGATCAATGCGGCAATCCGCTTGCGAGCCTGCGGCCGTCCACCGCGGGCGGGCCGACCGTCGACGCCATTCGCGCGCGGGGCAGGCTGATCGTCGGCCTGGACACCGGAAGCAATCTGTTCAGCTTCCGCGATCCGAAGTCCGGCACCATCATGGGTTTCGACGCGGATATCGCCAGGGAGATCGCCAAGGATCTGCTGGGCGATGCGAGCCTGATCGACTTCCGCACCATCGGCTCCAGCGATCGTGAGAAGGCGCTGAAGAGCCATACGGTCGATATCGTCGCCAAGACGATGAGCATCACCTGCGAGCGGCGCAAGGACGTCACCTTCTCCACCGTCTACCTGCAGGCCAGCCAGCGGGTGCTGGTGGTGCAGGATTCGGGGATCAACGGGATAGCCGATCTGGCCGGTAAACGCGTCTGCGTGGTGCCCCGCACCACCTCGATGGACAACATCCGGCGCGGTCAGCCCGCCGCCAGCCTGCTCACCGTGCCGAGCTGGGCCGATTGCCTTGTCGCACTACAACAGCGGCAGGTGGACGCGGTGAGCACCGACGACGCCATCCTGGCGGGCATGGCCGCCCAGGATCCGTACACAGCGGTGGTGGGCGGACCGATCAGCCCGGAGCCGTACGGAATCGGAATCCCCAAGGGCGACGACGATCTGGTGCGTTTCGTGAACGCGACGCTGGAGCGGATCCGGACCAGCGGCCGCTGGCAGGAACTGTACGACGAGTGGTTGGTCGGTGCGCTGCACGAGTCCAGTCCGCCGACGCCGACCTATCAGGACTGACACAGATGACCACGCAGCACGAACCCGAGGCGGAGCCGCCGCAAGCCCATTCCGGGGCGGACGACGAATCCGAACCGGCCTCCCCATCGGAAACTATTGCGCCGCAGCAGAATTCAGCCAAGGCGACGAAGAAGCAACTCGCCCGCCCCGAGATCCCCACCGCACCGGAAACCCGTGCGATGGGCACGATGTCGGTCGAATCGGCCGTGATGCCGACCGAACTCAGCGTCGAGGCCGGACGGCGGGAGGTCAGCGCCGCCAATTCCGGTGCGACGGTGCGCACCTCGGGCCGCAGCCGGACGGGGCGCTCGCGGCCGTCGGTGCGCAGGCTCGGCGCCGGGCTGGTGCCGATCACCACGGTGCCGCCGGTGGATCCGCGCACGGCGGTACTGGACGATCCGGTGGTCGCCGAGGGCAAGCGCTTCTGCTGGCGCTGCGGCAACCCGGTGGGCCGGGCCACCGCCACCCGGCCGGCGACCACCACGGGCATCTGCCAAACCTGCGACGCCCCATACGATTTCCGCCCCTCGCTGAACGAGGGCGATATCGTCTCCGGACAGTACGAGATCCAGGGCTGTATCGCGCACGGCGGACTCGGCTGGATCTATCTCGCGGTGGACCGCAACGTGAACGACCGCTGGGTGGTGCTCAAGGGCCTGCTGCACGCGGGCGATGCCGAGGCGCAGGCGGTCGCGCTCGCCGAACGCCAATTCCTCGCCGAGGTGGCGCATTCCAGCATCGTGAAGATCCACAACTTCGTCGAGCACACCGATCCGGACGGCACCCCCGTCGGCTTCATCGTGATGGAGTACGTCGGCGGACGGTCGCTGCGCGACATACTCGACGCCTATCCGCGCCCGGAGCGGATGCCGGTCGCCGAGGCCATCGCCTACATCATGGAAATCCTGCCCGCGCTGGACTACCTGCATTCGATCGGGCTGACCTACAACGACCTGAAGCCGGATAACATCATGGTGACCGAGGACCAGGTCAAGCTGATCGATCTCGGCGCGGTCGCCACCGTCGAATCGTATGGAAATCTTTACGGCACCAGAGGTTTCCAGGCGCCGGAGATCGCGAAGACCGGCCCGACGGTCGCCTCGGACATCTACACCGTCGGCCGCACGCTCGCCGTGCTCACCCTGAATATGCCGATGGAGCAGGGCCGCTACCTCGACGGCATCCCGGAGGATCAGCCGACGCTACAACGCTACGAGTTCTTCCATCGGCTACTGCTGTGCGCCACCGATCCCGATCCGGCCCGCCGCTTTCCGTCCGCACGCGCCATGTCCGCGCAGTTGGCCGGGGTGCTGCGCGAGGTGCTCGCGCTCGATACCGGCATCGAACATCCGCAGCTGTCAACGGTTTTCAGCCCGCCACGGGGCAGCTTCGGCACCGAGGAGCTGATCAGCCAGACCGACGCCTACGCCGACGGGGTGGCCAGGAGCAAACTGCTCATGCCATCCGAAGTCGTTGCCGTGCTGCCCTTTCCGCTGCTCGACTCGTCCGACCCGTCGGCGCCGCTGTTGGCCGCGACCATGCATCCGGAGCCCGAGCAGGCCATCGACGCCATCCGCGAGGCCAGGGAGCGCGCCGAGGGCGACCCCGAAAACGCCCCGGAGACATTGGATCTGGAGCTGACACTGGCCGAGGCGCGGGTTCGCCTGGAGATGGGCGAATCGGCCGCGGTGCTGCATCTGCTGTCCCGGATGCCCGAGGACCACGATTGGCGCGTCGACTGGTACACCGGCCAGGCCCGGTTGCTGGAAATGGACTTCGAGAAGGCATTCGCCAGCTTCGACGCGGTGCTGCGGGTGCTGCCGGGCGAGATCGCCCCGAAGCTCGCCATCGCCGCCACCGCGGAACTCATTCTGCAGAACTGGGATTCGGACGGGCCGGAGCAGTGGCGCGATTACGCGGAGAAGTTCTACGAGACCGTGTGGCGCACCGATCGCGGCGCGGTGAGCGCCGCCTTCGGGCAGGCGCGCCAGCTCGCCGCGGCGGGCCGGGTCGCCGACGCGGTGAACGCGCTCGACGACGTGCCTGCCTCCTCGCGGCACTACACCACCGCGCGGATGACCGCGGTCCTGCTGCTGCTCACCGCCGCGCCGGTGGCCGAGCTCGACGAATCAACCCTGCACATCGCGGCGTCCCGGGTGCTCGGCCTGCCCAACGGCGAGAGCCGCGCGGTGCAAATGCGGGTGCTCGTGCTCGGCGCGGCGCTGGCCTGGCTGCAGGCGGGTAACGAGCCGAAACGCCCCGACGCCACCTTCTTCGGCGCACCCTTCACCGAACGCGAACTCCGCGCGGGCACCGAGGCGGGCCTGCGCGCCCTCGCCCGCAGCGCACCCGGCCGCAAACACCGTTACGCCCTGGTCGATCTCGCCAACGCCATCCGCGCGAAGACCTGGGTCTGAAACGGCGAGTGGCCCGGCCGGGAGGGAAGTGGCCGGCCGGGCCCGGACCGGTCGCCGATCCCGCGCGTGCCGACCGATGGGCAGACCGGTCGGCGCGGAAACGACGAGGGCAGCCGGGTTTCCGTGCGCGGAAGGAGTCCGACCCGACTATTGCGGCACACCGGGCGAACCAGATCCGTAACCCATACTCACCCACCGATCATGAGTATTTCGTGAACCACCCCCGGCAGGGTCGGGTGAGCTCCTCGTTCGCCGGAACCACAGCACCACGGTCCGGAGCTCTCGGATCAGCGTCGAACTGACGACTCAACTAGGCCCTGACCAACGCGCGACCCGGATACCGTTCGGGTGCCGATCTCGGAGCACACCATAAGGGCGGAAGAACCGGCCGTGCGCCGACTACAACGAAAGCCTATGTCTACCTGCGGCTTTCGAAGACATACGCCGACGTGATTGACAATTTCCGTCCGTTAGGTGAAGCTTTCTACAGCGCTAGAGCTGTGCCTCGCACGCGCTTCCATCGAAAGCCTCCCTCCTGTAACAAGTTTCACCGCTTGGTTATCGGAGCTTCAACCTCACGGTCGGCGATCTCAACTCGAGCATTGAGCGCGTCGATCGAACTGTGTTGACGGCGTTACCAATTCCGTTGACGGACTCGTGTGCTCCGGCTCAACGCCGCACCCGAGGCCGCTGCATTTTCTTTCGAATCCATCGAGACCGGCGTGTTTCCCGACACGGCGGTCTTCGTCATATTACGAGGAGCTGTCGTGTCGGATGCGATGAGACCGCTATACACGCAGGAGGATTGGGCGTCGATTATCCCGCCGTTCAAACCGGGTCCGCTGGCGGGTTCGGCCGCTGCCGGTGGACGACCCGAGGGAATTGGTGGCAGAGTGTACAACTTCCATGGATTGACCGCTGAGGGTGCGGCTCGCATGTTGGAGCGGATCTGGGCCGTCCAGGACATGATGGCCGCCGCGACTCCTGAAATCCGTTACGAGCCATACGATTTCTTCACGATCCCGGAGAACGACGAGATCAAGGGTGTACCGCTGCCGCAGGCGAGGGCCGTCACCGACCCACAGTCCTACACCCCGATGGACAACAACGGAAACCGCCTGCCCGACCTTCCCACCGTCCCCAACCCGAACAACGACACCGCACACCACCGAAACCCCCAACCCGCCTCACCTCCCTCGACAGCGGTCACCGATAGTCCGGGAACGCTGTGGCCGGGCCAATCGGTGCCCGCGGGCGCGCCAGGAACCCCGGAATACACACCGGGAAAGCCGAATCCTGTACCGCCGCAGCCGAACCCGCAACCGCCAGTCGAGCCCACGCAGGGTCGGCCCCTGGACCGGGTCGACCCGGCATTGCTGAACACCGTCCCGGGGTTGAGCGGTGCCTACAACAGCGACGGGACGCTGAAAACACCGCAGCAGCAAGGCACGGAGCGGACCGCGCAAGACCTGGTCGATGTGCCGAAAGCGTTAGTGGACAACCGCACCGGAATCACCGGCCTGGGTGGCGGCGGCCGGGTCGAGAAGACGATCACCGCGACCACCGACGGCTGGCAGGTCGACTACAACCTCACCCTCGCCAACGGATACACCTCCACCACCAGCAAAACCGGCGTCGATATCGAACAACTCGACAACGGGCGCACCGCCACCACCCTGTCCTACCAAGACGCGGCGCGGCAGGCCCGCACCGAACTCGGCCGCATCCAACAGCAGATGCTGACCCCCGACCAGAACCAGCCCGACAACACGATCGTGAACAACCCGTCGGTGTTCAGTTCGGGGATCACCGACGCCGGTGACGCACGACAGTTGGTCGAGGCACTCGAACGGCTGACCGCCAATCCCCACGCACCGATCAGGATCGTCAAAGACGCCACGGGCCGGATCACCACCCTGACCGTGCTCAGCGCCGACGGCCGAGAACACGTACTGGTCCTCAACGCCGGCGGGGTCAGCTACGACCAGGAGAACAAAAAGTATTTCGAGTTCTACCGGCAACCCGACGGTGTGATCAGAACCTCGGACGGGTACCGGATCGTCGACATCGACGGCCAATTCATTCGCCTCGACGATAGCGGCGCTCCGGTGATACCGACCAACCCGACCGCCGATGAGGCCCGAGTCTTCGACAGCAACGGTGTGCGCACCAGCGCCCCACACGGCGCGTCGTTGCTGCCCGGCAATACTGGGCCGTCGACCCCGGACTACGGTCCCTCACCCTCGACGCCGCCGACCACACCCAATAATGACGGGCCGCTGCGCTACCCGGTGACCCCGAACCCCAGCGGGCCGTTCGTCGTCGAACTCCCCAACGGCGACTTGGCCCCGATCTCGGAAATCCAGATCCCCAAAGGTGTTTCCGCACACCGGATGTACAAGGTCGACGGCGGCGGACTCCTCGTCGAGAACCAGACCGGCCTGCATTGGGCCACCGACCCCGGCCGTCCACCCACCCCCGAGGAAACCGGCAAAGCCATCACCAACGCCGTCGCCGAAACCATCATCTGGACCGCCGCCGGCGAAGGACTCGGCTACATCGCCATCCGCACCGGCGCGAAAGTCCTCCCCAAAATCACCGACATCCTCACCCGAAACACCGGCAGAACCGCCGACACCGCGATCACATCTGCTGGCACGACGACGATGCGAGCGGAGGTTCGAGCAGCCCAACCCGGAACCCGAGGCGCCGAATCGAAAGCAGCCGTTGGATCGCACGACGAAATCGACTATGAATCAACGGCTTCCGTCGAAGAGGGCGTCAATAGGGTTCGACAGCCATCGGAAGTTACTGCGGAGACGGAACTTTCTGACCGATCCGCCCGCTTCCACGGAACAGGGCCCGAGAACCCCGGGCAAGACCCGGTCGGTCAACGACATCAGCCCCCCAAGGGTGCCCAATCATCACAAGGTGTCGGTAACGCGAGTACGGGGGAGCAGGTCGAGGCATACCTATCCAACCGATACGGACTCCCTGTTGTGGGGTTCACTGATCCTGACCTTCCTGTGGAACCGCTCGCCGAGTTCGCCCGTGCTATTGATGACATTGTGGCTCGATACCCTGATATCGAGTTGCCGAGATTTGTCGGTGTCGCCGATGAAGGCCCGGGTTCAATCGAGTACGCGGTCACGACGGGCATCGAACAACCTGATGGAACGTGGGTTGCTCAGGCGCTGACGTTGAATCGAGAGTGGGTCGCATCCCTGGAGAGGATGCGGATCGTGACCCATGAGAACGTCGCGACGGGATACCATCCGCCGGGTCTCGAACGCCGTCCTTGGTATGCGACGACTGTGCACGAACTCGGTCATGTGCTCGACATCCAGGGGAATTACCACGCGTCCAACGCGGCAACGCGGGCGCTGAAGACCTACTTCAAGCGGCATGTGCCCCACTCGAGTGATCCTGTCCGGGCCTCTGAAGAGTTCGAGGCTTGGGTCAGTGCGTTAAGTGGATACAGTTTTGAGGAGGGCGAAGATCTTATGCTGAACGAGGCAGAAGCGGTCGCCGAAGCATTTGCTGACGTCGAACTGAACGGAGCCAACGCATCCGAGCCTGCCAAGGTACTGCATCAACTACTAATTGAATCAAGGAGACACAGGTGAGTAGGGCGAGCCGGTACCTAAGCGAAAGCCAATTGCGGGCCACCTTCGACAGAGAGCTGTCCCGTGCTCTTCGCGGCGAGGGTGCCCGTAATCATTCTGGCCTCGACTTCGACACCTACCGGGCTTTGGCCCGAGTCGCAGGGGCGTATCCGAACATTCCGCCGGAGCTGATCGAGGCCGCGCGGACGGCCTTCAGTGGACAACTCGACGGCTCCAACAGGGCGGCAAGGCCCAAACTTTCCTTCGAGCCGGGCGAGCTTAATAGCTGATATTCCCGAAGGAATGAGGTGTGTTCTCCAGACACAGTCGTCGCCGGACTGTTGATCGAATCGAGGAGACAGAAGTGAGACGCAGCCGACCCGACGACGAGCCGTTAGATTACCGCGAGCATCTTCAAGCTGAGTTCAACATCCAGTTCACTAACGCGATGGCTGGCAAAGGCGTCAGCATGTGCACCGATTTAGATCTCGAAACCCAAGAGGTACTGGCCCGGATTGCTGGCCACTATCCGGACATCCCGCCAGAGCTGATCGACGCGGCGCATGCGGTCTTCGCCGGACAGCTCGACGGCTCCCGCGACGACGAAGACATCGTTCCTTCGTTCGTAACCGGCAGGGCGACAAACGAGTAGACAACCCGCGGGGTCTCATCAACGCGCTCGGCGACGACGATCAACCACTCGACGTGACCTGTTTCATCAAGCCCTCGTGGCAGGACTGTTGAGAACCAGACCCGACGCCACGAATCAATCATCCCGATTCGTGAACGCCGCTCAGGCCGTTTCGGCGACCACCTGGGCGGCGGCGCGGGCGATGGCCAGTTCCTCGTTCGTCGGGACCACCAGTACCGCGATCGGCGCGCCGTCGGGCGAAATGTAGCGCGCCGCACGGTTTTTCGCGGTATTTCGAGTTTGGTCCACCTCGATGCCGAAGTGGCCGAGTCCGGCGAGTGCGTCGGCGCGCACCTGGGGGCTGTTCTCGCCGACGCCAGCGGTGAAGGTGATGGCGTCGACGCCGCCCAACTCGATCAGGTACGCGCCGAGATAGCGGCGCAGTCGATGGATGTAGACATCGTAGGCGAGGCGGGCCTGCTCATCGCCTGCGTCGATGAGCCGCTGCAATTCCCGGAAATCGTTGACACCCGACAGGCCCTTGATACCCGAGTCGCGGTTCAGCAGCGCGTCCACCTCGTCGATGCTCAGGTGGGCCGAGCGCATCAGATGCGGCACGATTCCGGGGTCCAGATCGCCGGACCTGGTACCCATCACCAGACCCTCCAGCGGCGTCAGGCCCATGGTGGTGTCGATCGGCCTGCCGCCGCGGACCGCCGACGCCGACGCACCGTTGCCCAGGTGGAAGACGATCTGGTTCAGCTCGGCCGGATCGCGCCCGAGCAGCGCCGCGGCCTGGCCGGATACGTACTCGTGCGAGGTTCCGTGAAAGCCGTATCGCCGAATACCATGCGCCGCAGCGACTTTCGCATCGATGGCGTAGGTCTTGGCGGCGGCGGGCAGCCCGTGGAAGAACGCGGTGTCGAACACCGCGACCTGCGGCACCCCCGGCAGCAGCTGCCGCGCGCTCTCGATACCCGCGACATTCGCCGGATTGTGCAGCGGCGCAAGGGCCGACAGCTCGGAGATGGCCGCGACGACGGCATCATCGATCAGGGTGGGCCGATAGAACACCTCGCCGCCGTGCACCACCCGATGCCCCACCGCGTGCACACCGGCCCGCCGCAGATCGTGTCCGGTCTCGGCGAACATGTCGAATACCGAACGCAATCCGGCCGTATGGTCGGCGATCCGGCCGCTGTGCTCGATGGTCCGGCCGTCGGCATGATGTTCGATACCGCCGGTGTCCTCACCGATCCGCTCGACGATGCCGGATGCGGCGAGGACGCCCGACCCCGGATCGAGCAGTTGATATTTGATCGACGACGAGCCGGAATTGATCACCAGCACCAAGTTTTCGGCACCCATGAGGCCTCCTACCCTCGGCTCGGCCGCGGCATAGGCGCGGTCGGAGCATATTCTCCGCAACCGCGACCGGACCGCGGTTGTTCCGAAACCACCCGCATCGTCGCACGTGTCACAGCGCGCCGCTCAGTCCTGCTGCGCCTGGATCGCGGTGATGGCGATCGTATTGACGATGTCGGCCACCAGCGCGCCGCGCGACAGGTCGTTGACCGGTTTGCGCAGACCCTGTAGCACCGGCCCGATGGCGATCGCACCGGCGCTGCGCTGCACCGCCTTATAGGTGTTGTTGCCGGTGTTGAGATCCGGAAATACGAAAACCGTTGCCCGGCCTGCCACTTGGGAATCGGGCAGCTTGGTGTTGGCCACCGTCGCGTCGATGGCGGCATCGTACTGGATCGGGCCCTCCACCAACAGTTCCGGCGCGCGCTCGCGCACCAGCTTGGTGGCGACCCTGACCTTGTCCACATCCGCGCCACTGCCGGATTCGCCCGTCGAGTACGACAGCATCGCCACCCGCGGCTCGATGCCGAACCGCGCGGCGGTGCCGGCCGACGAAATCGCGATATCGGCAAGCTGTTCCGAGGTGGGATCGGGGACGACCGCGCAATCCCCGTACGCCAGAACACGATCCGCGAGGCACATCAGGAAGACACTCGAGACGGTGGAAACTCCCGGCACCGTCTTGATGATCTCGAACGACGGCCGGATGGTGTGGGCGGTGGTGTGCGCCGCGCCGGAGACCATGCCGTCGGCGATGCCGCGGTGCACCATCATGGTGCCGAAATACGAGATGTCCGAAATGGTTTCGCGGGCGCGCTCCAGCGTCATCCCCTTGTGCGCGCGCAGCTTCGTATATTCCGCCGCGAACTCCTCCAGATATCCGGAGTTGCGCGGATCCAGCACCTCGGCGGCCCGGATGTCGACGCCGAGTTCGGCGGCGCGGGCGCGCACCGTCGCCTCGTCGCCGAGGATCACCAGATCCGCGATCTTGCGCTGCAACACCCGGCCCGCGGCGCGCAGGATCCGGTCGTCATCGCCCTCCGGCAGCACGATGCGTTTGCGATCCGCCCGCGCCCGCTCGATCAGCTGATATTCGAACATCTGCGGCGTGACCACATTACTGAGCCGAACTTCGATGCGCCGCAACAACTCCGGGGCATCAACATGCTGTTCCATCAGGGCCAGCGCGGTATCCACCTTGCGCGGGCTGCCCGCCGACATCCGGCCCCTGGTGCCGTGCACCGCGCTCGTGGTCTCATAGGTGCCCAGCGCGGTGGTCAGGATCGGCAGCTTCGCCCGCAGGCCCGCCATCAGCCGGGCCACCGCGGGATGGGGCAGCATACCGCCATTCATGATGATGCCGGACAGCGACGGAAACCCTTCCGCCTCATGGGCATTCATCACGCTGAGCAGTACGTCGGAGCGGTCGCCCGGCGCGATCACCACGACGCCGTCCACCAGCCGCTCCAGAATATGCTCGGCGGTCATGCCGCCGACCATCACCTCCAGCGCCTCGCGCTGCAGCAATTCCTGGTCGCCGCTGTACATTTCGCCGTCGATGGCCTGGCACAGCTCGGCCATGGTCGGCGCGAACAGCAGCGGCACCTCCGGCAGGCTCCACGACGGAACGCCGAACGGTTTCAGCACCGCCGTCACCTCGTCCAATTGCCTGGGGTCGCAGCGGTTGACGACGATGGCGGCCAGCTCCGCATGCTCGTGCACCAATTCGGCCGTGCACAGCTCGGCCAGCTGTTTGACCGCCTCCGGTGTGCGCCCGGAACCGCGCAGCACCAGCAGCGTCGGGGCGCCGAGGTTGGCGGCGATGCGCCCGTTGAAGCGCAGCTCGCTCGGGCTGGCCACATCGGTGTAGTCGCTGCCGACCACCACCACCGCGTCGCACACCTTGGCCACATCGTGGAAGCGCATGACGATATCGCTGATCGCGGCGTCCGGATCGGCGTGCACATCCTCGTAGGTGACCCCGATGGCCTGCTGGTAATCGATATCGGCGGTGCTGTGCTCGAGCAGCAGCTCCAGGATGTAGTCGGGCTCGGTGGTGGAACGGGTGATCGGCCGGAAGACGCCGACCCGCGCCGTTGTCGCGCACAGCATCTGCAGCACCCCGAGCGCCACCGTCGACTTCCCGGTGTCACCCTCCGGCGAGGCGATGTACACGGTGGATGGAGCGTTCTCGGACATGTCCGAGAGCTTAGTGAACGAGCGGCTACCTGGACCGTAGAGCGAGACCGTCATCACCGATGGTCCCGCGAACACACGACCGATGGCCTCGGGCCGAGGTGCCGGACGACCCGACGCGCAGGCGGCGGCGCGGCCCGGCGGATATAGTCCGCACATGGCCGACCAGTTCCCCGACCGGCAGTGGGGCTCCCGCACGAATGCCGTTTCCCGCCTTGCGAACAAGTTCGCGGCGACCAAGCCGGGCTCGTGGCTGATCCGCAAGATCACCCCGCTCGACCGGGCGGTGCTCGAACGCACCGACGCCAAATACACGGTGCTCGGCCCCATCGGCGCACCGGTCATCCTGTTGACCACAACGGGTCGTAAATCCGGTGCGGCACGCACCCAACCGCTGCTCTACGTACACGGCGGCGACGTGCTGTACGTCATCGGCAGCAATTTCGGCCAGGCCCACCACCCGGCCTGGACGGCAAACCTGCTCGCGAACCCGGCCGCGACGGTCGCCATCGCGGGCCAGCGCATCCCGGTCACCGCAACCCTGCTCGAAGACGACGCCGAAAAAGAGCGCATCTTCGCCCTCTTCGCCGACATCACCGACGCCTACGCGGCCTACCGCAACCGCACCACCCGCGACCTGCGCATCTTCGCCCTCCACCGGGCCTGACGCACCGACCCGCGAACGCCGGAATCGCGGCGTTCGCGGGATAGCCGGCTACCCGAGCGCGCGCAGCCGGGGGGCCAGGTCGCGCTCGAACAGTTCGAGGAAGCGCTTCTGGTCTTGGCCGGGGGCGTGGAAGACCAGGTGGTTCAGGCCCGCATCGATGTAGGGCTTGATCTGTTCCACCGCTTGGTCCGGATCGCTGGCCACGATCCAGCGCTTGGCGATCTGCTCGATCGGGAGGGCGTCGGCGGCGGCCTCCATTTCGATCGGGTCGGTGATCGAATGCTTCTGCTCCGCGGTCAGCGACAGCGGCGCCCAGAAGCGCGTATTCTCCAGCGCCAGTTCGGGATCGGTGTCGTAGGAGAGTTTGATCTCGATCATCCGATCGATATCGTCCACCGTCCGGCCCGCCTTGGCCGCGCCCTCGGCGACGGCGGGCATCAGCTTCTCGGTGTACAGGTCCATACCCTTGCCGGAGGTACAGATGAAGCCGTCGCCCGCGCGCCCCGCGTACCTGGCGACCAGCGGCCCGCCCGCCGCGATGTAGACCGGGATACCGCCCTTGGGCACGTCGTAGATCGACGCGCCGACGGTCTTGTAGTACTGCCCGTCGAAATCGGTGCGCTCACCGGTCCACAGCGCGCGCATCAGGTCGACGGCCTCGCGCAGTCGCCCGAAACGCTCCTTGAATTCCGGCCATTCGCCGGTGTAGCCGGTGGCGATCTCGTTCAACGCCTCACCGCTGCCGACGCCGAGCATGACCCGCTGCGGGTACAGCAGGCCCATGGTGGCGAAGGCCTGGGCGATCACCGCCGGGTTGTAGCGGAATGTCGGGGTGAGCACCGAGGTGCCCAGCTGGATCCGCTTGGTTCGCTCGCCGACCGCGGCCATCCAGGCCAGCGAGAACGGCGCGTGCCCGCCCTTGTGCCGCCACGGCTGGAAGTGGTCGCTCACGGTGGCGCTTTCCAGGCCGTGCTCCTCGGCCAGCACCGCGATTTCCACCAGTTCGCGGGGGCCGAACTGTTCCGCCGATGCCTTGTAACCGAGCTTGAGTTCGCCCATATGCCTGCTCCTCGAGGTCTTTTCGTCGCTCGTTCCGACAGTAGTCAACCGCGCGGCAGCGCGGGAATATGCCCGGATTTCGCGGCGCGGTGCACACCGACCGGTTCGCACGGCCATAGCGGATACTTGACACGTGACTGCAGCGGCCGAACCGATCTTGTCCTACCTCACCGATATGGACGGCGTCCTCGTGCATGAGGACCACCTGGTCCCCGGCGCCGACAAATTCCTCGCCGAACTCCGCGACAACGGAACCCCGTTCCTGGTGCTGACCAACAACTCCATCCGCACCCCGCGCGATCTGCAGGCCCGGCTGCGGCACACCGGACTCGACATCCCGGAGGAGGCCATCTGGACCTCCGCGCTGGCCACCGCGACCTTCCTCGACGAACAGCGCCCACACGGAACCGCTTATGTGGTAGGCGAATCCGGGCTGACCACCGCGCTGCACGATATCGGCTACGTGCTCACCGACAGCGATCCGGACTATGTGGTGCTCGGCGAGACCCGCACCTATTCGTTCGAGGCGATCACCACCGCGATCCGGCTGGTCGAGCGGGGCGCGCGGTTCATCGCCACCAACCCGGACCCGACCGGGCCGTCCCGCGAGGGCTCACTGCCCGCGACCGGTTCGGTCGCCGCGCTGATCACCCGCGCCACCGGCCGTGACCCCTACTACGTCGGCAAACCGAATCCGCTGATGATGCGTTCGGCGCTGCGGCGCATCGGCGCGCACTCACAATCCGCCGTGATGATCGGCGACCGGATGGACACCGATGTGGTCGCGGGTCTGGAGGCGGGTATGCGCACCATCCTGGTGACGTCCGGCATCTCCACCCGCGGTTCGGTCGAGCAGTTCCCTTACCGCCCGACGATGGTTCTCGATTCGGTGGCCGATCTGGTCGGTCGCACGGCGAATCCGTTCGACTGACGTCAGTCCGGTTCGCCGATCGCGTCCAGCGCCGCGGACAGTTTGGTGAGCACCTCGACGGTCAGCGCGAACTGTTCGGCGCCCAATTCGGTTGCGAGACGGTCCGCCAGGACCGCGTGCCGCGGGGTGATGCGGGCGATGGCGGCGCGGCCGGCGTCGGTGATGGCGACCAGTTTGGCGCGGCGGTGCGCCGGGTTATCGCGGTATTCGGCAAGTCCCTTGTCCACCAACAGATCCGCGATGCGCTGCACGCTCTGGCGGGTGATGCCCATCTCCCTGGCGATGCCCGCGACCGGCAGCGGAGTGTGCAGCACCGCGCCGAGCACCTGCCACCAGGCGGCCGTCAGCCCGGCCGGGCGCGCCAATTCCTCTGCGATGGCGAGGAATTGGCCGTTCAGCTTGAATGTGGTGATTGCCGCGGTGCTGAACAGCCGTTGTTCGGTCACTCGATCGCCTCCGATTCGATTCCGGCGCACTAGGCGTGCGCGCGCTGCCCGGCCGCGTAATCCGCGAGCACCGCGTAGGCGGCGGCGTCGCCCTTCCCGTATACCCCATACCAGGCATCGAGGATGTGCGGCTCGTAGACATCGAGCCTGCCGAGCACCTCGCGCGCGAATTCGAAAGGCGCGGTGCCGCTTGCGGTTATCACATTGCGATCGGTGACCGCCGGTTGCCGGACGAAATGGGCTCCGCCCGAATATCCGCTGTAGGCAAGGTATTCCGGGGCGTTGCTGGTGTGCGCGATATCGTCGAGGATGCCAGCAGCCGCCAAACCGAAAGTGGCGCCACACATTCCGGCGACCGGAACGCCCGCGTCGAGAAATTCGCGTGCCTTGTGCGTGAATTGCGCCAGCGCACCCGACTCCCAGGTTTGCGCGCCCGCCAGGATCAGCATCTCGCTGTCCCCCGGGCGCAGCTCGTCGAGCGCGAGATCCGGCACGATGCGCACCGCGCCCATCGTGGTCACCGGCTCCCGGGTGGGCCCAACGGTCTTGACCTGGAAGGCGCCGGGTTCCCGATGCCACTGATGATTGCCGTTGATGTGCGCGACCGCCGCACCGACCTCCCAATCGGCGAGCGTGTCGTATACCGCCATGTGCACCGTTTTCATCATGACAGCATGCTGTCATATTTGACAGCATGCTGTCAATAATCGAACCCGTAATCTGGACGCATGCGAATAGCGGTGGCCGCCGACGAACGCGTCGGCGTCGCGACGGAACTGAGCGCCGAACTGGAGAAACGAGGTCACGAGACCACGCTGCACGGCGCGCTGAGCGCCACCGAGCGCGACGACTGGGCCTGGGCGAGCGAGGCCGCGGCCCGCGAGGTCGCCGAGGGTCGCGCGGATCAGGCCATCGTCTGCTGTTGGACCGGCACCGGCGCATCGATCGCCGCCAACAAGGTGTCCGGCATTCGAGCCGCCCTCTGCGCCGATGGCGCGACCGCGGCGGGCGCGCGCAACTGGAACGACGCGAATGTCCTTGCGCTGAGCCTACGTTCGACGTCGAGCGCGGAGCTGCGCGAAATCCTGGACGCCTGGTTCGGCGCCGCGCCCAGCGCCGACGCCGCCGATCAGGCCAATATCGCGCACCTCGCGGATATCGAAAACTCCTGAAAATCGCCAAAGGCGTGGACTCCCAAGGGAACCCACGCCTCTAACGTTGCGGATCTAACTCAGCGCATGATCCAGGTCGGCGAGCAGATCCTCGACATCTTCCAATCCGACGGAGAGGCGCACCACGCCGTCGGACAGGCCGATGGTGGCCCGGCCCTCGGGTCCCATCGCCCGGTGGGTGGTGGTGGCCGGATGCGTGATCAACGTCTTCGAGTCACCGAGATTGTTGGAGATATCGACGATTCGCAGCCGGTTCAGCACCTCGAACGCGCGCTTCTTCGCCTCACCGTCGCCGGCCGCGAGCTCGAAGGTGACGACGGTGCCGCCCCCGCTCATCTGGCTGGTGGCCAATTCGTATTGCGGATGCGATTCCAGGAACGGGTAACGCACCCAGCTCACCGCGGGATGTCCCTCGAGGAAGCGCGCGATCCGCAGCGCCGAATCGGTGGAATGCCGCACCCGCAGCGGCATGGTCTCCAAACCCTTGAGCAACGTCCACGCGTTGAACGGGCTCAGCGACGGACCCGTATGCCGCATAAGGGTTTTCACCGGACCATCGATGTAGTCCTGGGTGCCGAGGATGGCGCCGCCGAGCACCCGGCCCTGTCCGTCGATATGTTTGGTGCCGGAGTAGACCACCGCGTCCGCGCCGAGTTCGAAGCCGCGCTGCAGCAGCGGGGTGGCAAAGACGTTGTCCAGCACCACCTTCGCGCCCGCGGCATGGGCCAACTCGACCACCCGCCGCACATCCACCAGCGTCTGCATCGGGTTGGCGGGCGTCTCGAAGAACACCGCCTTGGTGGGCACCGAAAGCGCCTGCTCCCACTGGTCCAGGTCCTCACCGTCGACGAAGACGGTCTCGACGCCCCAGCGCGGCAGGATCTCGTTGCACACCACGAAACAGGAACCGAAGAGGCTGCGCGCGGCCACAAGTCGGTCGCCCGCGCCCAGAAGCGCTCCGAGCGCGGTGAATACGGCCGACATACCGCTGGCCGTCGCGAAAGCCGCCTCGGCGCCGTCGATCAGCCGGATCCGCTCCTCGAACATGGCCACCGTCGGGTTGCCGTAACGGGAGTAGACGAAATGCTCCCGCTCCCCGGTGAACGCGGCCTCCGCGGATTCCGCGCTGTCGTAGACGAATCCGGAGGACAGGTAGAGCGCCTCGGCGGTCTCCTCGAAGCCGGACCGCCGCACCCCGCCGCGCACCCCGAGCGTCGCGGGGCCGACACCTTCGGGCAGGGGTTTGTCGAATGCGCCGCCGGTGATCATGACCGTCGCCCTTCGTCAGCGGCCGGACAGCAGGCCTCCGATTGTCCAGCGGGCTCGACACCGCCGGCGACCACGACTGCCGCCGATCGGCAGCCGACCCGGGCGATCATGACTGCCGCCGATGGGCAGAGCTCCGGCCGCGCGCCAACCCCGGCGATCATGACTGCCGCCACGGAAGTCCGGCCGCGCGCCAACCTTCACTGCCGCGGTGCCCGTCGGCGTCCAGCCCGCCCTCGAAACCCTCCAGCACGTTGTACGAGGGTTCGATGCCGAGCGAGGTGGCGACCCGTGCAGCGTTCGCGGAACGCTGCCCGGAGCGACAGATGAATACGACGGGGGCGTCCGCGCCGCGGCCTGCCAGCGCCTTGTTGAGTTCCTCGGCGAATTCCGGATTCCGGGCGCCGCGGCTGTCGACCCATTCGACGAGCACCGTCGGCCGGTCGATCGAACTGGTGTCGGGCACCCCGACGAATTTCCACTCGGCCTCGGTGCGCACGTCCACCAGGACTGCCTCCGGATTTTCCCGCAATATTTCCCACGCCTGCCGCGGGGTGATGTCACCGGCGTAACTCATGTGGACCTCCTCGGAATCCGCACTTGCCGCGCCCGGGTTCGGCGCGCGGCCAGGTCGTCACCCGGAGCACCCCACCGCGGAGGAGGGTTGCCGACCAGCAGAGCCGGGGCTTGACGCTGGTTCTCATGACCTTCAACTAAAGATGGCCAACGAATGGCCACCGTGTCAATCGCAAACCAGCCATCGATCCCCGGAGCGGGTCAGGTTCCAGGTCGTCGTCCGCTCGTTGCCGTCGATTTTGACCGTGACGTCCGCCTTGGCCCGGTCGCCGTCCGCGATCGGATTCTCGATCTTGGTGATCTCCACCGTCTTTCCGCTCGGCCGATCCGCGAGCGGCGAACGCTTCGGATCGAAGCCCTGGCAGACGCTGCCGGGCGCGGCCGGGCTGTCGGTGTTGTTGACGCCGCTGACGAAATCGCGCACCGAACCCGCGACCCGGTCCGCGGTTGTGACATTTTTCTCAGCGGGCGAGAGCAGCCCGCCGAGCACGATCGCGACGAGCACGACGGCGGCGAAGCAGGCGGCCGCGATGAACGGCCACAGGGACCGGCGGTCGGTCTGGTCGATCTCGATCACTTCGCCGTCGTCGGCCGCGGGCTGCTTGTCGGTCATGGTCCGATCATCCCTGGTGGGGTACCGAATTCCGGCGGCGGCCCCGGCGCGCGACGGCCGCGACGGCAACCCGCTGGACATCGGGCCGCGCCGAGCGGCGACCAGCCTCGTCCGCATGCCCGACCGCGATCGCGAACTCCTATGGCATCCGTCCGGCGCATCGACCGGCCGTCACCGGGTATACCCGGCACCGATAGAATCGCGAGACTGCGTCCTGCGGTCATAGCCGAACGACAGGACAGTCGCAGGGGACGCGTCAAGTTAGCCTAAGCTAATTATTAGAGGGCTAGAACCGACGCCATCAGTAATTTCGACCATAAGGTGCGCGTAAAAGATGACCGAACAGAGTGTAGGGCCACGCCCACTCCGCATTGCGATCGTTGGCGCCGGACCGGCCGGAATCTACGCCGCCGACGCGCTGATGAAATCCGATGCGGACGTGTCCATCGATCTGTTCGAGCGCATGCCCGCCCCGTTCGGCCTGATCCGCTACGGCGTCGCACCCGATCACCCGCGCATCAAGGGCATCATCACCGCGCTGCACAAGGTGCTGGACAAGCCGCAGGTCCGGCTGCTCGGCAATATCGACTACGGCGTCGACATCACCCTCGACGATCTGCGCGTCTACTACGACGCGGTGATCTTCTCCACCGGCGCCAATGCCGACCGCGCGCTCGACATCCCCGGTATCGAACTCGACGGCAGCTTCGGCGCGGCCGATTTCGTCTCCTGGTACGACGGCCACCCGGACGTACCGCGCACCTGGCCGCTGGACGCGGAGAAGGTCGCGGTGCTCGGCGTCGGCAATGTCGCGCTGGATGTGGCCAGGGTGCTCGCCAAAACCGGTGACGAACTGCTGCCCACCGAGATCCCACCGAACGTGTACGCGGGCCTGCGGGCGAACAAGGCCGTCGAGGTGCACGTCTTCGGTCGCCGCGGTCCGGCGCAGGCCAAGTTCACCCCACTCGAACTACGCGAGCTGGACCACTCGCCCACCATCGAGGTCATCGTCGATCCCGAGGACATCGATTACGACGAGGGCTCCGAGGCGGCGCGCCGTCACTCCAAGCAGGTCGACATGGTGGCGAACACCTTGGAGCAGTGGGCGATTCGCGACCAGGGCGACCGGCCGCACAAGCTTTTCCTGCACTTCTTCGAATCTCCCGCCGAGGTGCTGGGCGCGGACGGCAAGGTCGTCGGCCTGCGCACCGAGCGCACCCAGCTCGACGGCACCGGAAACGTCAAGGGCACCGGCGAATTCCGGGAGTGGGACGTGCAGGCCGTGTACCGCGCGGTCGGCTACCTGTCGCAGAACATCACCAACCTGCCGTTCGACGAGCAGGCGGGCACCGTGCCCAATGAGGCGGGCCGGGTGCTGCTCGACGAGAACGCCGACGGCGCGGCGCGATACCTGTCCGCCACCTACGTCACCGGCTGGATCAAGCGCGGTCCGGTCGGCCTGATCGGGCACACCAAGGGCGATGCCAACGAGACCGTCGCCTGCCTGCTGGACGACAGCCCGAACTTCACCCCGGCCGCGAAGCCCGACCCGGAGGCAGTGGTGGAATTCCTGGAGGGCAAGGGGATTCCGTTCACCACCTGGGACGGCTGGTACCGCCTCGACGCGCACGAGCGCGCGCTCGGCGAACCCGAGGGCCGCGAGCGGGTGAAGGTGGTCGAGCGCGAGGACATGCTGCGGGCCAGCGAACCCCACAAGGTTTAGGGCCGCGCTCAACTGGCGATCTTCGCAGCGGAAAATCCGGTACTGAGGCATTCTGTACAGGTGTTCGATGCCCATGTCCACATCATCGATCCGCGGTTCCCGCTGGTCGAGAACGAGGGCTACCTGCCGAAGCCCTACACCATCGCCGACTATCGAAAGCGCATGTCGCGCTTCGATATCGCGGGTGGAGCCGTGGTCAGCGGATCCTTCCAGGGCACCGACCAGACCTTCATGAAGGCCGCGCTCGCGGAGCTGGGTGAAGGCTGGGTCGGGGTGATCGCGCTCGATCTCGACGCCACCGATTCCGAGATCGTCGAGCTGGACCGGATCGGCGTGCGCGCCTTGCGCTTCAACCTCAAGCGCGCCGCCGCCGACATCACCGAGATGACGCTGCAGGCGCTGCGGGCACACGACCTGGTCGGCTGGCATGTCGAGGTGTACATCGACGGGCAGATGCTGGCCTCGCTGCAGCCGGTGATCTCGAAGCTGCCGGTGTTCTGCGTCGACCATCTCGGCATGTCGGATGCCTGCCTGGACTACCTGCTCGATCTGGTCGATCAGGGCGCGCGGGTGAAGGCCTCCGGTTTCGGGCGGGTGTCGATGAACGTCGCGGATACGCTGCGCCGGATCCATGCGGTGAATCCAGGGGCGCTGATGTTCGGCACCGATCTACCCGGCACCCGGGCGGGCCGTCCGTTCCGGGATGCCGATATCGACCTGATCTGCGATGTGGTGGGCACCGATATGCACGCGGTGCTGGAGGACAACGCGCGCGAGTTCTATCGGCTGCCCGCGCGGGAACGGCCGACACCCGCCGACCCGGAGCCGACGCTACCGCTGCCGGGTGCCTACCAGCCGACGCTGCCGCTGCGCCGCGACGAACTGCCCAAACCCGAAGCGGCCGATACGATTCCGTTCCGGGCCATCGACTGATCCGGTCAGCGTCGGTCGTACCAGCTGCCGGGTCCGTGCACCGCGGCCGCCGATCGGAACGCTCTGGTACAGATCCGGATATACGCCGACGCCGCGGCGAACAGGCCGAGGACGACCGCCGCGACGAAGGCGGGCACGAGCCTGGATCGCATGAAACCCTCCCTAGCTGGACCTGAGCAAAATCCTTGTGGGACAGCAGATCCGGTACTCCCTCTAGCGCGCATCAGCCTACCGTCGGGCACGGGTTCGGGGCGGTCGAGCGATCTCGCGACCCAGACAGGTTCCAAGAGGCGGCGACGGCGTTATTGTCATACTGTCAATACACCGCCGGGCGCGGTGCGCTGGATCGACGACGAACCGAGGTAGGGCGTGACAACTCCATCCACCAGACAGGGCCCGCTGGCGGGCATCAGGGTAGTCGAGCTGGCCGGAATCGGACCCGGACCGCATGCGGCGCTGCTGCTCGCCGACCTCGGCGCCGACGTGGTCCGGGTGCAGCGGCCGAATCTGCTGCCGGGCTTCATGGAACGTCCGCAGTGGCGGGGCCGCACCATCGTCGAGGCCAATCTGAAGGATCCGGCCGATATCGAGCGGGTGCTCGGGCTCATCGCGAAGGCCGACGTGCTGATCGAAGGCTTCCGGCCCGGCGTCACCGAACGGATGGGCCTCGGCCCCGACGAAGCGCTGGCCCGCAACCCGCGCCTGGTGTACGGGCGGATGACCGGTTGGGGTCAGTCCGGTCCGCTGGCCGACCGCGCGGGCCATGACATCAACTACATTTCGCTCACCGGCGTGCTGAATGCGATCGGGCACAAGGGCGAACGGCCCGTACCGCCGCTGAATATGGTGGGCGACTTCGGTGGCGGCTCGATGTTCCTGGTGTTCGGCATCCTCGCCGCGCTGGTCGAACGACAGACCTCCGGCAAGGGTCAGGTCATCGATGCCGCGATGATCGATGGGGCACTTGCCCTTTCGCACATGATCTGGGGTATGCGCGGAATGGGCCTGTGGTCCGACGAGCGCGGTGCCAACCTGCTCGACACCGGTATGGCCTTCTACGACACCTACGAAACCGCCGACGGCAAGTACATGGCGGTCGGCGCGATCGAACCGCAGTTCTACGCGGAACTGTTGCGCGGCTTGGAGATAGACCCCGATGGCCTGCCCATGCAGATCGACCCGAACGGTCAGGAACAGCTGAAGAAACTGTTCACCGAGAAGTTCAAGACGAAGACCCGCGACGAGTGGACCGCGATCTTCGACGGCACCGACGCGTGCACCACCCCGGTGCTGACCTTCACCGAGGCGGAACGAAACCCGCATATCGTCGCACGCACCGGACTCATCGAAATCGACGGCGTGGTACAGCATGCCCCGGCGCCGCGATTCTCCCGCACCCCGGCAGGCACGCCGACCCCGCCGCCGAACGAGGCGACGCCGATCGAATCGATCTGGGCCGATTGACAATTCGTTGGAGGCGCGAATTCACCGCGCCTCCAACGATTTTCATGCCGCCCGAGTCGCCGCGTCGGCAACGCCCCTGGTGATCTGTTTGGCGATCCGGGCGACCATGGCGCGCGGGCGGCGCGGCATCAGATGGGCCGAAGCGAAATTCTGAAATCCGGGAACGACATACCCCCTGTCACGTTCCAGTGCACGCAGAGAGGCCGAGACAACCTGGGCCGCGGTGCCGATGCGGCCACCGATCGCCGCGTCACGGGTACCGACCACATCGAAGAAGGCCGTTTCGGTCGGTCCGGGGCACACCGCGAGCACCTTGATGCCGCGACCGCGGTATTCACTCCACAGGGCGAGGCTGAAATTGAGGACGAAAGCCTTTCCCGCGGCGTAGGTCGCGAAATACGGCGCGGGCTGGAATGCGGCTGTCGAGGCCACATTGATGATCTCGCCGGCACCCCTGGTGAGCATGCCGGGCACCAGGCGGCGGGTAAGTGCCGCCAGCGCAACGACATTCACCATCAACTGAGCTTGCTCGCCATCGGCGGACAGCTCCTCGAACCGGCCCGCGCTGCCGAAACCCGCGCTGTTGACCAGAATGTCGATCGAAATCGACCGCGCGGCAAGTTCATTCGCGATGCGCTCGGCGGCGTCCGGCTCGGTCAGGTCCTGGGCGATCACGTGAACTTCGCCGTGGTATCGACTGCGTAGTTGGGCCGCAACAGCTTCCAGCCGATCCGCCGAGCGGGCGACGAGTATTACCGCATCGCCGCGAGCGACGAGCGCGGCGGCGAATTCGGCGCCGATACCCGACGAGGCGCCGGTGACGAGCGCGGTCTTCGTGGACTGGGTCATAGTCAACTCCTTCGAACTAGTGCTACATCAGAGTAGCTATAAATTTTAGAACTGCAACATCAATGTTGCAGATATGCAAGAAATAGCAGCTCACATGTACTATCTAGTCGAGTCAACCGAAGGCGAGGAGCCCATGACACGCACCTCAACCCGCCCCATGCGCGCGGATGCCGAGCGCACCGTTCGGACCATCCTGGCCGCCGCCGAACGCGTGCTCGGCCAAAATCCAAGTGCCACACTGGAACAGATCGCCGAAGCCGCGGGCGTCGCGCGCACGACCGTGCACCGCCGCTTCGCCAATCGCGACGACCTGTTGCGCACCATGAGCCGCAACAGCTGGCAACGCATCGTCGCCGCCGTCGACGCGGCCCGTCCGAATACCGCGCCGCCGCTGGTCGCCCTGCACCAGGCGACGGCCAACGTCATCGAGATCAAGTACGGCGCGAAATTCGCCCTCGACCAGGCCGATCCGGCCGACCGCGAAGTCGTCGCGCTACAGGCGGACGTCTTCGCCAAATGCGATGTGGTCCTGACCCGCGCCCAAGAATCCGGTGCCATCGCCCCGGACGCCGATCTCGACTGGGTCCGGCGCGTCTACTTGGCCCTCATCGCCGAAACCGTGCACGGCGCGGCCGAACCCACCAGCGATCCGGATGCGCTCGCGGGCCGCGTCATCGAGACGCTGCTGCACGGCTTCGGCCCCCGCTGAATCGGCCGAACAGCCTGCGGCACCGCGCTTTTCGCCGCGACGATCAGTAACAGGTGAGCGGGTTCAGCGGGTCGGCGGCGCGCGGCGTCAGCGCCTCGTATGCCGCGGCGATGGCCTTCACGGCCAGGCGCAGATCGTGCTCCTGGTGGGTGAAGGGCAGGCGGAGGAAGCGTTCGAACGCGCCCTGAACGCCGAAACGCGGTCCGGCGGCGAGCAATATGCCGTGATTCGGGGCGGTCGCGGCGAGCGCCGTCGAGACCGGCGCCGGAAGCTGGGCCCACACGGACATCCCGCCCGCGGTGTCGGTGACCCGCCAATCCGGAAGTTCTTCGGCCAGGGCGGACAGCAGTGCGGCACGCTGCGAACGCAACTGGCCGCGACGGCGGTCGAGGATGGTTTCGGCATGTTCGAGCAGATATCCGACGGCGAGCTGATCCATCACCGGTGTGCCGAGGTCGACGGTCGAACGGATGCCGAGCAGCTTGGTGATCAGCGCCTGATTGGTGCGAATCCAGCCGACGCGCAGACCACCCCAGAACGATTTGGAGGCCGACCCGATGGTGACGATCTCACTGCCCTTCGCGAACGCGGCCACCGGCAACGGCGGCTCGGCAGCGGTGAGCCGCAGGTCGACCATGGATTCGTCGATCACGACGGTCATCCTGGTCTCCCGGGCGATCGCCGCCAGCTCGGCGCGATCCTCGTTGTTCATCAACAGCCCCGTCGGGTTGTTGTAGTCGGGCACCAGATAGGCCAGCGTCGCCGCCGTTTGCCTTGCGGCACTGCGGATTCCGTCGAGATCCCAGCCCGAGCCGGGCAGTTCGGGGCGCACCGGGACCGGAATCGGCCGTGCGCCGACATCACGGATGGCCTCGATGGCATTCGGATACGTCGGGTGATCGATCAGCACTCTGGCCGCGGGCGAGGCCAGCACGTTCAGCAGCAGCCGCAGGCCGTGCTGTGCGCCGAGGGTGACCAGGATCTGGTCGGGTTCGGTGGGCAGGCCGCGCTCGGTGTAGCGGCGGGCCAGCGCCTCACGCAGTGCGACGATGCCGACCGGATCCATGCCGTGCGTGCACAGATATGCCGGAATCCCTTCCAGCGCAGCGGCATACGCGTCCTGCATCTCCAGCGGCGCGGCCATCGCGGCATAGGTCATATCGATCGTCGGCAGCGCCGAATGCGGCATCGTCGCCATGATGCCCCTGGTCGGCTTCATGCCGTCGTGCGGGACCGCGGGCGGCAGCGCGACGGTGCTGCGCGAACCCTGACGGCTGATCAGATAACCGTTCTCCCGCAGCAGCGCGTAGGTGGAGGTGATGGTGGTGCGGCTGACGCCGAGCGTGGTGGCCAGATCCCGCTCGCTGGGCAGCGCGACGCCCAGCGGTGCGCGACCGTCGTGGATCAGCAGCCGGATCCCCTCCGCCAAGGCCAGATACGCGGGACGGGCCGAACGACGCGTCACCTCGCCCCGCTCGCCGTCCTCCGCGCTGCGCCAGTGGCCCAGATCCCTTGCCAAACTGGACGCGCCGATCACCCGTGTCGCCATAAAGTCCAGTATTGACCGAGTGGATATTTATTGGCAAGGCCAGTTCACCGCAGGCTGAAGATATGGAAGCTCTAGCCGCACTGCTCCTCATCGCCCTGTTCATCTACCTGACCCGGCCGCTGCGCGGCACCGGGTATCGGCTGGAGCGGTATCGCCCGGATCCAGCGGGTCTGTCGTATTACGAAGAGCAGCGCCGATACTCGGAGCTCGTCGCGATCTACGGGCGTAACGATGCCTCGGATACCGAGACGCTGCCCGGATCGGCGCGACCGGTGGCCGATACATCCGCGGAAACCGGTGCGGCCAAGGTGAATCCAACCTGGCCGCGCAGGCCGACAAGCGATACACCGGCGCGCCGGACCACATCGGCGTGCCCCCGCAGGCCGAATCCGCTTGCCGCCGGATGACTCGGCCGCGAATGGCCAGTTTCCCGGAACTGGACTGGTATTTCGAAATATGTCATGGTCGCGGTGCACACTGTGCACATGAGTGACTCCCCCGCCGCGACGCTGTTCGACACCGAGATCGGCAGCTGCGCCATCGCCTGGAGCGCGACCGGGGTGATCCGGTTCCAGCTGCCCGAGGCGACCCCGGCGGCCACCCGGACACGAATCCTGCGCCGCCGCAACGGAATCGAAGTCACCGAGCAGACACCGAGCGGCCCGATCGCCGACGCCATCGCCGCCATCCGCGCCCACCTGGCGGGCGAACTCACCGACCTGCGCTGGATCCCCTTGGACACCAGTGGAATTCCCGAATTCAACCGCGCCGTCTATACGGTGACCCGTGCCATCGACCCGGGCCACACCCTCAGCTACGGGCAGGTCGCGGACCGCATCGGCGCCCCCGGAGCCGCCCAGGCCGTCGGACAAGCCCTCGGCCGCAACCCGATCCCGCTGATCATCCCCTGCCACCGCGTCCTCGCCGCCGACCACGCCCTACACGGCTTCTCCGCCCCCGGTGGCCTCGAAACCAAGATGCACCTACTGGCGATCGAACGCACATCCGGTTTCGGCGAGCCGACCCTCTTCTGACGACTCGGCGGCATGGTTCCGGCCAACCGGCGATCGCCTGCCACGGAGCGTCCACCCGATGGTGAGGGCGGCGAGCGTCCCGATAACTGCGGCAAACGCGGCGACGGCGCTGAACAGCGAGGTGACGTCGGCGGCTATGCCAACGCCTAGGACGGGGAAGGCGACACCGCAGTAGAGGCAGACGTTGAACGCCGCCGACAGCTCGGCTCGACGGTCCGGCGGGGCAATGCGATTGAGTTCGGCTTGGGTGCTGAGGAAGGCGAGCCCGAGACCGATTCCGTCGAGTACCGCGCTGGTCGCCAGCCACCGCGCCGACTGGGTCGGGAAGGCGATGACGAGCGCTATCAGACCCGCGATGAGCAGGGCGAATCCGGTCGGTTCCGCGATTCGGTCCGGAATCGAGCGCAGCGTCGACTGTGTCGCGGCCGCGGTGGCGAGCATCAGGAAGGCGACCGCCCCGAGAACCGCGAGGTTCCGGGTGCCGAGCAGCTCGACCGCATACGACGGGACGACCGATGTGTACAGTGCCCCGACCGACCAAGCGGTGAAGACACCGATTCCGATGCGGGCGAACCGGATTCGGATTTCTGGTGGTATCCGGGGCGACGGCTTCGCAGTGCCGGGGCCGCTCGGCAGCGGCCAGTCACCGGTGGTGGACACAGCGGCGGCGATGGCGAGCAGCGCCACGGTCTCGATCGAATAGCTCAGCACCGACGGTGACGGCGCGTATTGGGCGAGCAGTCCGCCCAGCAGCGGACCGACGGCTCCGCCGCCCGCGACGGCCGAGGTCGCGACCGAGGCGGCCCGTCCACCTCGCGTATCCAATTCGACCAGCGCGGCGGTCGCGGCGCCGGTGGCGATGCCGACTGCCATGCCCTGCACGGCACGACCGGCCAACAGCCCCGCGGTCCCGGCGGCCATGGCCAGCAGCATCGAACCCACCGCCGCACCGAGCAGGCCCGCGACCACCAAACGCCGCCGCCCGAAACGGTCGGCAAGTCGGCCGCCGATCAGCAGAGTCGGGATCAAGGCCAGCGCGTAGGTGGCGAAGATCGTGGTCAGCATGGTGTTCGACAGGCCGAATCGGTTCCGGTACAGCACATACAGCGGGGTCGGGATCTCGGTTCCGGCGATCAGGGCCAGCAGTGCCGCGGCCGTCGACCAGAATGCGGCGTCGGTGCGGCGGGACGTGGTACTCGTTGCGGACATGTGATCGACAGTGCTGATCACCCACCCGTCGGGTCTGGTCGTATTCGGACATGGGCGCAGGTTTGTCCGGATCTGTCCGAGGTCGCCGTCCCGTGCCGAACCATTATGGGGAGATGGGTGAGTTCACAGGGGTGGTGACGACCGGCATCTACTGCCGACCAGGCTGTGCCGGCCGGCCGAAACCGGAGAACGTGCGGCTGTTCACCACGGCCGCCGCGGCCGAGGCGGCCGGGTTCAGGGCATGTCTGCGGTGCCGTCCATATCGCGGTGCGCCGCCAGTTGGCCCGCCGGGAGCCGAATTGGTTTGCCGCGCAGTACGTTTGATCGTCGATGGAGCACTCGACGGGCACGGTGAAGCCGATCTCGCCGCGCGGCTCGGGGTCTCGGCGCGCCACCTCCGGCGCCTGTTCGCCGCGACGCTGGGCCTGAATCCGGATCAACTCGCTCGCTCGTCGCGGGCCCATTTCGCACGGCGACTGCTGGACGATACCGACATGTCGATCGTGGATGTGGCCTTCGCGGCGGGATACGGGAGCGTCCGCCAGCTCAACCGCGCCTGCCGGGAGATCTTCCACGCCCCGCCGAGCGAGCTGCGCGCTCGACGGCGCACCTCCGACCGCCTGATCGCCGACGGTGGAGTGCTGCTGCGGCTGGGATACCTGCCCGCGCCGGAGCATGGAGCCATGCTCGACTACCTCACCGCGCACGCGATTCCGGGCGTCGAACATGTCACCGATAACGTCTACCGACGCACCATCCTCTCCGGCCGACGCCCCGGCGTGCTGGAGATCATCGCCGACCCCTGCGGCGACCTATTCCTACGCGCTCACGTGCCCGACCTGCGCGGGCTCATCCACCACGTCCAGCGCGCACGCCACATCTTCGATCCCGATCACCGCCGGACAACAGCATCCCGGCTCGCCGAATCTTCGGTGTCATCGATACCCGGCACCTGGGATGGATACGAAACCGCCGTACACACACTCATCGCTCGCGACACCAACGCCGCGAACACCCTCACCGGCCGCCTCGTCACCCACTACGGCACCCGTGTCCCCGGTTTACACCCCATGGGCCTCAGCCACCTGTTCCCGCCGCCGCCCACACTGGCCGAAGCCGACCTGACCGCCATCGGCCTACCCCACGAAACAGCCCGCACGATAAAGGAATTCGCCCGCGCAGTGATATCCGGCGCGATCCTCCTCGATCGCAGCCAACCCCTCCTCGCCCTCCTGGCCTCCCTCACCGCCCTACCCGGCATAGACCCGACAACCGCCCACCGAATAGCCCACCGCCTCGGCGAACCCATACCTCGTCTCGCTTGACCAAGCCCCAAAACCCCGACAGCACAGCCGCATTCCACGACTTAAACCACCAATCAATGCGCGGGCGTCGTCCCACCACCCGAGCACCATCATGGGCTCCTACGCTCGAAGGCGGCGACCGCCCAGACCGGAACGAGCGCCACGGCTGATCCGGTAATCGGCTGCGGCCGTGGTCAATTCGAAGGACCAGCTGTCGTGCTAGAGGGTGGCACCGAGGGCAGCGCCGCCCGCACCGCCGAGCAGGCCGCCCGCGACGCCGCCGGCCAGAGCGGCCGGAATGCCGAGGGCCGCGGCGCCCGCGACCGCGCCGACGCCCGCGCCGATCGCGGCACCCGCACCGGTGCTCGCGGCGGCGACCGGCCAGGCCGCGACGAAGGCCGCGCCGACGGCGGGGAGGGCGCCGGCGCCGGCGGAGGGGACACCGGCGACGGCGGCGGCGATACCGCCTGCGGCGGCGGTACCCGCGACACCGACCGCGAAGCCGATTCCGGCACCGACACCGGCACCGATCGCGGCGCCGCCGACACCGCCGAGCACCGCGGCGGGGATGCCCGCGACGGCCGCGCCGGCTAGCGCACCGCCGACCGCGCCGGCGGCGGTCGCGGCGGCGATCTTGTCGGAGCGGGATGGATTGATGCCGATGGACCGGCCGCCGGTGGCGATCGCCGCCTCCGCGGTGGCCGCGGTGCCGTTCACGCCGTCGAGCAGTTCGTTCGGCACCTCGTTCGGGACCGGGCTGGTGAAATCACCGATGCGCAGGGTGCGCGGCGGCGGCGCGATCGGGGCCACCGGCGCCACCGGCTCGGGTGCGTGCAACTGTTGCGGCTCGATCGGCGGCGCGGGCTGATTCTGCGGCATCGGCCGCGCGTTCTTCAGATTCTGCGCCGGATCCGTCTCGGACTTCGGCCGCTGCGGACCCGGGGCGGTGACTCCGGGTTGGCTGAGCGAACGCTCCGGTCCCGGCGCGCTCGGCGCGGTGACACCGGGCTGGCTGGGCGACTGCGGCTCGGCGACCGCCACCCCCGCGCACGCCACCGCGACCACCAGCGGCAACGCACCCACCACCGGACGCATCGCCCCCCGAACCGCCGAGCTGTTCACTTTTCGATGACGAGCCACGTCGAAACACCACCATCAGGATTGAGGAAATCGGCACGTCCCCGCGCACCGTGCCACGCACGATAACCATTGCTGAGCGGATGCTGTCAAATTGAAACTCTCGAATACACAGCCCGGAAACACTTCTCCTTTACCCGAAGTGCTGGCGAATTGTCCACAGCTACCCCCAGATTCCATCACCCCGGATCGATAGCTGAAAGGTGACTGAATCCACTCTTCAGGCGATCCGGTCGCGACCATCTACCCAACACACCGATCACCGCGACCTCGGGTCGTACTTTCGGCCGTACTCGGATCGCACTCGAGAGGTAGACGCACGCGACTCCCGGTCGATTCGGAACACCCCCGGCCGGTCGCAGAATCATGCGACGAGGGTTCGAGGAGGCGTTGGGCATGGCGGATATCACCGCGGGGCTCCGGCAACCCGGCCGGTCCACGACAGCGGAAGAACATCAGAACATTCCGAAAGTAGCTTGGGGACCAATACTTTTGGTCGCAGGCGCGGTGGGCACGGCACTACTCATCGCCAGCCGCGATTACGGCTATTTCTTCGACGAGGCGTATTTCGTTGTCGCGGGCCGCGATCACCTGTCATGGGGTTACTTCGATCAACCGCCGCTGGTCCCCGCGCTGGCCGCGCTGATGGACCGGATCGCACCGGGTTCGCTGCTCGTGCTGCGTCTGCCCGCGACGCTGGCGGCGGTCGGCGGCATGATCGGCACCGCGCTGATCGCCCGCGAATTCGGCGGTGGGCGAGGCGCGCAGCCATTGGCGGCCTTCGCCTACGCCTGTTCGATCTGCGTCACGCTGGCCCACTGGCTCGCGACGTATTCCATGGATCCCGCGTGTTGGGTCCTGCTGATCTGGCTGATCGTGCGCTGGACCCGGCTGAATGCCGAAGGGCGCGCGAATGATCGGCTGCTCCTGTACGCCGGATTGATCACCGCGGTCTCGCTGCAGATCAAATTCCTCGTCCCGGCGCTGTGGGTGGCGCTGTTCAGCACCGCGCTCGTCTTCGGACCACGACGCATGCTCGGCCGTCCGGCCCTGTGGCTCGGCGCCGCCGTCGCCACCGCCGCCACGGTGCCGAATCTCATTTGGCAGCAACACAATAACTGGCCGTACACGCATATGTCCGAGGTTGTCGCCGCCGAGTTTCCGGGTCTCGGCCGCTTCCTCTGGGACAGCGCCGTCGGCGCCGGATTGGCGGTCGGACTGCCACTGGTCGCGGTCGGGCTGCCCGCACTATTTCTGGTCCCGCGTTGGCGGCCATATCGTTTCGTCGCGGCGGCGCTGATCCTCGTCTTTCTCGGCTATCTGGTCATGCACGGCCGGTCCTATTACGTATGTGGCCTTTACGCAGCGCCTTTGGCGGCAGGCGCGGTGATCGTGACCGGACTGTGCCGCCGCGTGTCGATCCGTGCGGTCGTCGCGACGGCCGTCGCTGCGGGGACCATACTGTTCGTCGCGGCGATACCGATATATCCACGGTCGGTCGCCGAGCGACTTCCGGACACCGATGTGATCATGACGGCGCGAGGCTTCGTCCGGTCCGATACGATGGTCGGCGATTTCTCGGATATCGTTGTGGCGGCCTACGATTCGCTTCCCCCGGAGATGAAGCCGCATATCGCGATCGTCGCCGAATCGTACCCGTTCGCCGCCATCGTCGACCTGTATCGCGGGAAGACCGGCCTCCCCCGCGCGTACAGTCCGCACCGAGGCTATTACTACTTCGGCACCCCACCCGAAACCGCCACCGCCATACTGTATTTGGGCACACCGACGCCGACCCTGACGGCCGCTTTCACCAGCTCCGAAACCGTAACACCGGACCTCGCAACGCTTTTGGTCGGACGCAAAACGCCATGGACCACACTCTGGCCGCAGCTACGCGCTCAGTGAAGCGCGGATCACTCCCCCGGCGACTCGCCCCGCATCAGCGCGGCCAGCGACTCCCGATCGGTCACATCCATTTTGATGCACGCCCGGTACAGGTGCCCCTCGACGGTGCGCACCGAAACGGTAAGCCGGTCGGCGATCTGCCGATTGGACAACCCCGCCGCGACGAGGTTCGCGATCTCGCGTTCCCGCGCGGTGAGGGGCAACGGTTGGGCGGCTTGCCGCAGGGCCGGGGTGCTGGCGCCACCGCAGGCGGCGGCCAAACGGTTTGCCGTGGCGGCGGATTCGAGTAAGCGGCGGCGGTCTCCGGCGCGTTCATGCGCGGAGGCGGCCTGAGCGGCGGCGTCGGCGGCCGAGAGCAGCGCGCCGATCCGCTCGAATTCGGCCGCGGCGGCGTCCAATCCGGGACCGTCGTGGGCGGCGAGCGCCACCGCATGCCTGGACTGGATCTGGACCAGCCGCCCATCCACCTTGGCGGCGAGGTCGGCGAGCCGCCCCGCGACGGAGGCGTCGCCGAAGCGAGCCGCGGCATGTAAGGCGAAGGCCTCGATAGCATGCTGGTGGGCGCGTGCGGCGGCATCGGCGGCACCCATGGCCAAGCGGATGGCAGGTGTGACCGTGCCTTCCGCGGCCGACAACCACGCCCTGGCGATATCGAGTTGCGGTTCGTACACCGCGCTGTGCCGCCCGCCCCTCGACGTCGCCTCGGCAATGGTCTCGGCGGCCTCGGTGGCCCGCCCCAGCGCCGAATACGCCTCGGCCAGACGGATTCTCGCCGGAAACATCCACGCCGACGCACCCTCGGCGGCCAGCGCCGCCAGCGCCTGCTCGAGATGTTCGATACCGTCCGGGAAGCGCCCCTGCGCCACATCCACGGTGCCCTGCAGAATCTTCGACATACCCCACGCCACGTACTGGCCCGGCGAGGAGTATCCGAAATATGAAGTGGCACAGCGCCGCGCCGCCTCGAGATCACCGATGAAGGTGAGCGCGAGCACCTCGGCATGCGCGGACATGAACAGGTTCAGCGCATCGATCTCGTCCTCGACCTCGTGGCCGCGCGCCGCGTACTCCCGGGCCGCCTCACCCTTGCCCATCAGCGCCAGCGCCAGCCCACCGCCGAAGGCCGCCCACCAAACCGCCCACGCCGGTGCGTCTTTCATCGAAATGACCCGTTCGGCCAGCGCGAAACCGTCGTCCAACCGGTTCTCGTTCACCACGCACGCCGAGGCGAGCCCGTCGAAGGTCGCCGCGATCTTCGGATGCGTCGCCTTACTGCGCACCAGCGCGAGCACCCGATCGGCGCGATCCGCATCGCCCATGGCCCACAACAGATTAGCCACCCGGGTGCTGCCCCAGCGGGCCAACTGCACCTGATTCAGTTGGTCCGGATCGAAGCTGGCCAGCATGCGCTCGGCCTCGATCCGGTGGCCCTGCCACAGCAGCGCACGCGCCAGCAGATCGGCCGCCTCCAACCCGCCCTGCCGCTCCACCGCGGCCCGTGCGAACCGTTCGCCCAGCGGCAGATTCGCCAACCCGATGGCGTCGGCCGCGGCCGCGACGAACAGCTCGAGATCCGCCGATTTATCGCTGTCCAAGGCCAATTCGGCCAATCGGATGCGGTCGGCCGCCGAATTGATCGGCCGCTCCCGCAGCGACGAATACAGCCGCCCGCGCAGCCGCCGGGCCGAAGCGATACCGAGCCTGCGCCGGATCACCTCACCGAACAGCGGATGGTTGTATCGCACGGTCAGCTGGTGCGTATTCTCCACAACCCTTATGACGCTGCGGTTTTCGGCCTGTTCCACCGCTTCCTCGCCGGCCAGTTCGGCCAGCACGTCCAGATCGATCGGCTCACAGAACGTCAGCAGCTCCAGCACCCGCAACACCGGCTCCGGCAGCTGCTCGACCCGATCCTCCAGCAGCGCGGCCAGTTCCGAGGTCACGGCCGCGCGTCCGCGCAGCTGCCACACCCCGTTCACCTGGCGCAGCGTGCCCGCCTCCAGCGCGCCCTCCACCAAATGCCTTAGGAACAGCGCATTCCCGCCCGAGGACTCCCACATCAGGTTGGCGGTGAAACCCTCCAGCTGCCCGCCGAGCATCTCCTCCACCAGCTGCACGCTCTGCCGTTGGGTGAAGGGGCGCAGATCGATCCGCAGCAGATGCCCGTCTTTCCACAGCGAGGTCACCGCGTCGGGCACCGGCACCCCGCTGCGCACCGTCGCGACGATGTGCGCTGCCTTGTCGATCGCCAACTGCAGCAGCAGCGTTGCGGACAGTTGATCGAGCAGATGTGCGTCGTCGACGCCGATGATGGTGTGCCCGTCGGCCAGCAGCGCCTCCCGCGCCGCCGACATGAACGTCACCGGATCGTGCGCGGTATAGACGCCGACCATATGCGCGAACACCCCGAGCGGAATGCTGCGCGCCGACTCCGTCCCGGCCACCCAGCGGACATTGCCGCCGACCGCGGCCGCAACCTGTCTGGCCAGCGTTGTCTTGCCGACTCCTGCGTCACCGGTGAGCACGACCCCCATGTGCTCCGGCCCGGTGAGCGCAGCGCGAATCGCGTCGAATTCGCCCACGCGCTCGATCATCGGCCAGTTCCGAGCCATACCTCTACTGTAGTTGGCCGCCGATCATGATCGAAGCGAACACCCAACGGCCGCACCGGGTTCGCAAATTCGATCGCATGTGTCATAGCCGACCGATATGGTCGTGACACCTCCCTTCCGAGCGGTGACAGCCGGTTCGACTGTCGCCGTCAGGAAAGGAGGTGAATGGGAGATGGGTAAACACCGGAAAGAGGAGCCGGCGAACCCGGCAGTCTGGTTTGCGGCCACTGTCGCGGCCGCCGGGCTCCTCTACATCTTGGTTCGATTGAAGCGGACTAAGTAACCCATTCGGATAGGGTGCCGTGAGGAGCGGTGCCCTATCCTCTCCAACCATCACTTACGTGACGAACTCATTCTACGTGCTCGAACCCGATCAGGTCAGCTGATTTCAGCCGAGCACATCGTGCCGCACGATCGTCTCGTCGCGACCGGGCCCGACACCGATGCAGGAGATCCGCGCACCGGACAGCTCCTCCAACCGCCGCACGTACGCCTGCGCGTTGGCGGGCAGATCCTCGAAGGTGCGCGCCCCGGAGATGTCCTCCCACCAGCCGGGCATCTCCTCGAAAATCGGCTTGGCATGGTGGAATTCGGTCTGCGTCGTCGGCATCTGCTCGACCCGCTTGCCGTCGATCTCGTACGCGACGCAGATCGGCACCGTCTCCAGGCTCGACAGCACGTCCAGCTTGGTGAGGAAGTAATCGGTGACGCCGTTGACCCTGGTCGCGTAGCGGGCGATGACTGCGTCGAACCAGCCGCAGCGCCGGGCCCGGCCGGTGGTGACGCCGACCTCACCGCCCGCCTTGGCCAGGTACGTGCCGTGCTCGTCGAACAGTTCGGTCGGGAACGGTCCGGAGCCGACGCGGGTGGTGTAGCACTTGAGAATGCCGAGCACCGTGCTGATCTTGTTCGGCCCGATGCCCGCGCCGACCGCGGCGCCGCCGGAGGTGGGGTTGGACGAGGTGACGTACGGGTAGGTGCCGTGGTCGACATCGAGCAGGGTGCCCTGCGAGCCCTCCAGCAGCACGGTCTCGCCGCGCTCCAGCGCCTCGTTCAACTTCAGCCTGGTGTCGGCGATGCGATGCTTGAAGCTCTCGGCCTTGCCGAGCACCTCGTCGACCACCTGCTGCGGGTCGAGCGCCCGCCGATTGTAGATCTTGACCAGCACCTGATTCTTGAATTCCAGTGCGGCCTCGACCTTTTGGGTGAGGATCTTCTCGTCGAGCACATCGGCGACGCGCACGCCGACCCGGGCGACCTTGTCCTGGTAGCAGGGACCGATACCGCGGCCGGTGGTGCCGATCTTCTTGTTGCCGAGGAAGCGTTCGGTGACCTTATCGATGGCGACGTGGTACGGCATGATCAGGTGCGCGTCGGCGGAGAGCAGCAGGCCGGAGGTGTCGACATCGCGCTCTTCCAATCCGGCGAGTTCGTCGAGCAGCACACCGGGATCGACGACGACGCCGTTGCCGATGACATTCGTCACGCCCGGGGTCAGGATGCCGGACGGGATGAGGTGCAGGGCGAACTTGGAACCGTTCGGCAGCACGACCGTGTGGCCCGCATTGTTGCCACCCTGGTATCGGACCACCCATTGCAACCTGCCGCCGAGCAGATCGGTTGCTTTGCCCTTGCCCTCGTCGCCCCACTGGGCGCCGATCAGCACGATAGCCGGCATGGAGATTCTCCTACGAGTCGACAGGCAACATCCCGGGAGCTGGCAGCCGACGGAGCCGGCGGGGTGTAAACACCGATGTTGCAGCTACCTGCCGTACTGAGGCGGTGGCCGGAAGCACAGTCTAGCCGACGGGTCGGCACCGTCATCGAAGCGACTCCGCCGCCCCGCGCCCGCTAGGCGAGCGCCTCGCACAGGAGCTCGGCCCGGCGCGGGCTGAGGGCGGGCTTCGCCCGGCAGCGCCCGCTAGGCTCGACAACCGTGTAACCACTGCCCGCGCGGCTATGGTTGCACCCGAACAAGGCATTTACGTGGCGTGGACCGACGGGTGTCGGACGGACCGAGGAGGGTGTACGGCAGTTTGAGTACCCACGTTCTCCGCTGCGACGGCGCACCGGTTCCGATCGCGCTCGCGGCGCTGCCGACCACTCAGACCTCAGCCATTCCGGAGACCGGTCACATCGATGAGCTGTTGCCGGTGCTCGCGGCCGACAGCCTGCCCCGGCTGATCGTCCTCGGCGAGGATGCCGGACTGGCCGCGGTGCTCACACATCTGATGCGCACCGAACGATTGCATGTCGAAATCGGCTATGTGCCGATCGATAAGACCTACGGCTCGCGCGCCTACCAGACCGGCACCGGTAACGCGGCCGCCAAACTGGCGCTGGAGGGCCGGGCGACGGAGACGCCGCTGATCCGGGACGACACCGGTAAGGTACTGGTCGGCCGGGCCACGATCACCGGTGTCGACGGGGGAAAGTTGGAGGGGGAAGCGTACGTGGACGACACTCAACTGTTTTCGGGCCGGGTGACGGCGATGCATATCTCGCCGACGCTCGACCTACCCGGCGTGCGGGCGACAGTTCAGCGCGGCATGTGGAAACGCCGCTGGGTGGAGGGTCGCGCCGCGCAGCTGGGCACGCCGGGTGCGGTCGTCGTCCGCGACGGCATCCGCTCCGACCGCACCGTGCCGCGTTCCAGCTTCTACCGGCACAACGAACCCTGGTTGCTGGTCCGATGAATTACGCGCAGCGTCGCAATTCGGGGCTCAGCGCCGTGCGGCCGAGCCCGATCTTCCTGCTGGTGATCGTCGCCGCGGTGGTCGGCGGCGCGGTGGCATGGGATGCCGCCGAATGGGATTCGACGCAGGCCAGGATCGGCGTCTTCGTCATGGTGGTGTTCGGCTGGATCTTCTCGCTCTGCCTGCACGAGTTCGCGCACGCGTACTTCGCGTGGCGGGCCGGTGATCACGAGGTCGAGCTGCGCGGTTATCTGACGCTGAACCCGCTCAAGTACAGCCATCCGCTGCTATCGATCGTGCTGCCGATGGTGTTCATCGCGCTCGGCGGATTCGGTCTGCCGGGCGGTGCGGTCTATGTGCACTCGCATAATTTCAGCCCGCGCACGCAGCGATTGATCAGCGGTGCGGGTCCTGCGGTGAACGCCCTGTGCGCGATCGTGCTGTTGCTGGTCGTACGCTTCGCCGGCGAGCAGTACGCGCATCACGCGTTCTGGTTCGGGCTGAGTTTCCTTGCCATGCTGCAGATCTCGGCAACCCTGCTGAACATCCTGCCGATTCCCGGCCTCGACGGTTACGGCATCCTGGAGCCATCGCTGAGCTATCAGACAAGGCGCTCGCTGGAGCAGTTCAAGGCATTCGGCATGCTGCTGCTGTTCATCCTGATATTCACGCCCGCGATCAATCACTACTTCTTCCAGTTCGTATACGGTCTGTTCGAACTTTCCGGCGTACCGCGGGAATGGTCGCAATGGGGTGGCTACCTCGTCCGGTTCTGGACCTGACCCACCCCTGCCGCCCAGGCATCGCCGCGGTCGATTAATCTATCGAGGTTTGAATCGCCGTCCCGTCGGAAAAGTAATACCTACCAGGCGGTTTCGTACGTCGCCGTGCGCTGACCGTAGCAACCATCCGGTTGTTCATAATGTCCAGTGGACACATCATGTCGGCCCAAGGCACACTCGGCGCCGGTTACATCCAACGCCCATTGCACCGCGGCCCGGAACCTCGGTCAACGAATTGGGCGCCACGCATTTCGGAACACCCAAATCTGAAAATCGAAACGGAAACACCGCATGACGGAACCGCATCCCCCGACGATGCTCACGGTTGTCATCCCAGCCCTGAACGAAGCCGCGGTCATCGAGCGCTGCCTGCGCCTGCTCGTCGCGCAGGACGCCATCGATGAGGTCATCGTCGTCGACAACGGCAGCGACGACGGCACACCCGCCATCGTGCGCGAATTCGCGGCGGCCAACCCCAAGGTCGAGCTGGTCCACGAGCCGAATCGTGGCATCACCCCGGCCCGCAACACCGGATTCGACAAGGCCCGCGGCGAATTCATCGCACGCACCGACGCGGACACGCTGGTCGGCGCCGAGTGGGGCCGCACCATCCGCGACTATCTGCTCGCCCATCCGGAGACCGCGGCGGTCACCGGAATCTGCACCTACCACGATTCACCGGTCGGATTCTTCCTGAAGTTCGGCCTGTACCTGCAGGACCGTCGCGGCAAACTGGGCGGCCGGGTCGGCAATATGCACGGGCCGAATATGGCCCTGCGGCGCGAAGCCTGGCTGCAGGTGCGCGACGACACCCAGGTGAGGGCCGATGTCGCCGAGGACCTCGACCTGGCGCTATGCCTTTCGAAGCGCGGCCTGCGCATCGATCAGCTGAAGGATATGCGCGCCGAGACCTCATCGCGGCGGCGGCGCACCAGCCCGAGCAAGTGGTGGAAGTTCCAGCTGATGGGGCTGCGGACCATCGCCGATCACGGATTCCAGGTGCGTCCGTTCCATCGCGCGGTCATCGTCGGCGCCTGGGTGACACACACCGTCCAGTGGCCGATCTACCGGTTCTGGGATTTCGACCGGCGGCGCTTCTCGCTGCGGCCGGGTGCGGAGCGCATCTCCGCTGTCGGCGACTGATCCCGAACAGCCGGTCGCCCGGTCCGACCTCAGGACCGGGCGACCTTCGCTTCGCCGGACCACATCTCGCCCCCACCCGCCCGGCCACCACACCACTATGGCCGGCGGGACGATCCGCTGTCCTGCGAAGTCCTGACCGCAATTACCCCTCGTCAACCGCGGTCACATGACGAAATTAGGCCGCGATCCGGCTCCGGACACGAGTAGCGGACTACCCAAATGGCATGGTTCGCCCCGAAGGCCGCCGAACCGTACTACTCAGTAGGTTGGGCTCAATCCTCCGGCGGCACAAAGGGATGCGGCACCGTCGGCGGCAGCAGCGCCATCGCCGAAATGCGTTTCACGCCGCACACCTGCATCAGATCGACCACCGCCGAGCGCACCTGCGCGAACACCACGTGGGCCGAGAGTCCCGCTCCCGCAACGAGTTCCGGGCGCGCGAGTTTGGCGACCGAACGCAGCACCCTGGCCGCCTCGGCCTGATCGGGCTTTTCACCCGGATCCGCCAGCATCATCCGGCGGATCACGGCCACCGCCTCGCCGAGCCGTTCCACCAGATCGATCAGGCGCGGATCCAGGATTTCGTCATCCTGCACCAGGGTCAGCGAACGGCGCAGCAGCACACGGGTATTGCGGACGGCGTTGTCGAGCGGATCCGCCGTCGCCCTGATGCGCTCCAAGCGGGCGCGCGAATTCCAATACAGCGGGGAGATCCGGCTGATCTCGCGGCCGCCGTCCAGGGCCGAACGCAGCGAATCGATCTTCGGCTGGGTGGCCCGCACCGTCGCGAGGGCATCGCGCAACTTATCCGTCGACTGCGCGAGCAGACCCTCCGCGCATTCGGTGAGTGCCTTACCCATCACGTCCAGGATGTCGGCGGCCTGCTCGCGGGCCCTACGCACCGGATGTAGCGGGATCGCCGCCACGACGACAACACCCACCAGGCCGCCGACCAGCGCGTCGACCATGCGCGACAGGCCGCCCCCGTTACTCGGCGGCATCAGCGTCGCGACGAGTACCGCCGAACCCGCCGCCTGCATGGTGATGATCGATCCGCCGTCGAGGAATACCGCCAGCGCCATGGCGACCGCGACCACCAGCGCGATCTGCCAAACGCCGGTACCGGCCCTGCTGATGAATACGTCGCCGATGCCGATGCCGACGGCAACCCCGCCCACCAGCTCCACCGACCGCTTCAGCCGGGCGCCGAACGAAATACCGATCGACACCACCGCGGCCGTCGGCGCGAAGAACGGCTGCGGATGTCCGACCACCACATGCGCGACGAACCAGGACAGCGCCGCGCCGACCGAGCACTGCACGATCGGCAACGCCGACAGCCGCAGCCGCGACCACGAACTCCGCAGCGTCTCGATGCTGCTCGCACGGGCGACGCCGACACGCGAATTCGGATCGATCAACGCGCCACCCGACGGCCGCGCCGCGCGGAATCGCTACGTATTACCGCGATCAATGGGGTCAGTCGAGGCCGAGCTCGGCCGCGGCGCGCGGGTCACAGTCCTCGAGCAAATCCAGGCAGCGCGCGTACTCGTCGGTCTCGCCGATCAGCTTCGCCGCCCTGGCCAGCGCGCCCACGCTGCGCAGGAAACCGCGATTGGGCTCATGGCTCCACGGCACCGGCCCGAAACCCTTCCAGCCGTTGCGCCGCAACAGATCCAGGCCGCGGTGGTAGCCGGTGCGCGCGAACGCGTACGCCGCGACGACGTCGTGGTTCACCGCGGACTCCTGCCCCTCGCCGCGCGTCAACGCCGCCTCCGCCAGCGCCGCCCACGCGACCGACGCCGCCGGATGCGCGGCCGCGACCCCGACCGGGTCGGCCTTCTCCAGCAGTGCGTCTTCCGCATCGGAGATTTCGGGTAGCAGTACCGGTTGCGGTCCGAGAAGATCACCGAACGAGGTCATGCGCTTCATTCTGCACGCCGACGCAACAGTCGGGAATCAGCGGCTCCCAGCCGAGGTGTTGGGCTCTCCACATTTGTTATCCGGCGTACCTCCGCATTCGGTCCGGCCGTGCGCGAGTTTGCGGACGACTTCGTCGACAGCGCCCACTAGGCTGACCGTCGAGTTCGCACGATCCGCCTTACGCGAGGGGTAGTAGGTGTCCGACCCGAAAGACGAGAAGAGCCCGGCGCGGGAATCCGCGCGTCCCGCCGACGACACACGCCCGGCAGCCCCCTCGAATCCTGAAACCAGTCGGCCCTCGGTAAGCACGCCGTCGTCCGGTTCGGCCGCGCCGACAACGCCCTTCGCGACACCGGCGGGCGGACCGGTCCAGGGCGGTCGTCCAGGCGTCCAGCCGCCCGCACCCGGCGGCCGCCCGAACCCGATGTCACGATCCGCGACTCCGAACACCCCCGGCGATGTGATCGTGCCCGCGAACCGTTCGACCCCACCGCAGTCGGAGAGCACCGGACCGGCCCAGGCGGGGCGTCCGGGCAATGCGAACCAAACCCCCACTGCCACAGCACAATCCGGGACTCCGAAGCCGCCCCGCAGCGCGTCATCCGGCCCGTCGTCGAGCGGCCCCGCCCCCAGCGGAGATCGACAGGGAGCACACCAAAACCCTTCGGGTGCAACGCAATCCCCCGCCAAGGGAACCGCCGCGGAAACAGTGGTATTCAAACGAGACAGCGTCAACCAGCCCACGACCCCCGCCCAGGACGCCACCCGCCCGACCACCCCGGGCCCCGCCGACGCGAAAACCACCGCACTCCAGCCGGGATCCGGCGGCAAACCAACCGACAGCGGCACCACACAATCCAACACCCGTGGGCCGCAAGGCCCCTCCGCCAGCGGAACCGCAAACCAGCAGGGCCAGCAGGGCCAGCAGGGCCAGCAGGGCCAGCAGGGCCAGCAGGGCCAGCAGGGCCAGCAGGGCCAGCAGGGCCAGCAGGGCCAGCAGGGCCAGCAGGGCCAGCAGGGCCAGCAGGGACGAGTCCAACACACGGTCGCCCCGAGCCCGATGCCACCGAGCCCCGCCCGCGCGGCCGATCCAAAGGCAACCGATTCGCCCCGCCCAGGCACCGAGGGCGTGCGAACTCCCTTACAGCCCAAAGTAATTCCCGGCACGGCCGGAACCCGCCCCAACACCGGAGCACCAACACCCGTCACCCCGCAGAACGCCGATACCGCCGCCAACCAAGGGCCTGGCAATCGTCAATCGAGCGCTCCCGGCACTCGCACGCCAGGCAACGCAGCATCGCCCGGTGCTAACCGGCCCGGCGTTGGAACCCCACCGAGCGGAGCTCCGCGCGGCGGCACCGCAGCGGGTACGCCTGGAAACCAGGCGAATGCGGGCGGTGCGAGGACACCGAATCCGGCGCAGCAGGATGTCCAGCCTGCCGGTGGTCAGGCAAGCACCGCCGGAAATCGCGGACCAGGTTCCTCGGCACCGCTGAATCCGGTCCGTCCCGGTGCCGGGAGCGGAGCACCAGGAACTACGCCCCGCTCCGGATCCGCCGCCGCAGGATCAGGCAACGCCGGAAAACAGCAGGACGCAACCGATCCCCGCCGCCCCGGCGGAGGTACACCAGGTTCCTCACCACTCGGCACACCAGCCGACCAGCGGTCTGCGGGCGGTTCTCAATCGAGCGCGCCAGGCAACGCAGCATCGCCCGGTGCTAACCGGCCCGGCGTTGGAACCCCATCGAGCGGAGCTCCTCGCGGCGGCACCGCAGCGGGTGCGCCTGGAAACCAGGCGAATGCGGGCGGTGCCAGCACACCGAATCCGGCGCAGCAGGGCGTCAAGCCTGCTGGTGGTCCGGCGAGCACTGCCGGAAGTCGCGGGCCGGGTGGGGGCACACCGCAGAATCCCGCGCGGACCGGTGCAGGGATTTCCGGGGCTGCAACCGGTTCCGGCTCGGGTGCATCCGGTGGCCAGTCGAAGGTGACCGACAACCGCGGGCCGGGCGGGAGCACATCACCGAATCCCGCGCGGGCCGGTGCGGGGACAGGGGCTTCCGGGGCGCTCGGTTCGGGGGCGGGTACTTCGGGTGGCCAGTCGAATGCGGACGACAACCGTGGATCGGGTGGGGGTCAGGGACGGTCCGGCGGGGCCGAAGCCGGAGCGGTTGGCGGCCAGTCGGGCGCAGCCGGTGCGAAGGAGACGGGCGGAGCTGCACGCGGATCGGTGCCGCCGTCGACCGGTGCCGGTGGAGCCGCTGCGGGGCGACCGGGTGCGGTCGAGCGTGGTGGGGCGAATGTGGGTGCGGGGAAACCGGATTCGGCGGCGGCAGCCGCTGGCCGTTCCGGTGCGGGAACCCAAACCCCGGCTACCGAGCCCGCTGGAGCGGGTGCCCGGCCCGACGCCGAAGCGACCGTACCGGGCGCCACCGTTCCATCGGGCACGGGAAACCAGCCCAAGGCAGCCGGTCCCGCCGGATCGGGAACCAAGGCGACAGCGGCGGCCACCGGCGGTTCGGGCGCGGCAACCCAGGCCGGGACGGCGGCGGCTGCTGCGAGCGGTTCTGCGGCCGAAAGTCGTTTCGGGACAACGGCTCCCGCCGGATCGGATGCCGATTCGACCGTGCCGGGCGCTACCGGGCGGTCGGGTGCGCAGACTCCATCCGGGACAGCTGGTCCGGTGAACAAGGCGACCGCAGCGGGAGTTTCGGCTGTCGGGGACCGGCCGGGGACCGGCGCTGCCGCGGCGGATGCGCAGGACGCCGGTGCCGAAAAAGCCTCCGACACCATGGCGTCCGCTAATAAGGACGCTGAAGGTGGTGGGGCGCAGCGGGATTCGGAAGACGGCGATGATAACGCCGGGGCCGGGAACGCCGATGCGGTGACCATGGTGATGCGGACGGTGCGGCCGGGGCAGCGGGATAAGTCCGAGGAGACACCGCAGGACGAGGTGCCGGGGTCCGAGGACAAGACGGTCGCGATGCGGATCGTGCCGAATCCGGCCGAGGCGAAGACCATGGCGCTGCCGATTCAGATACCGCCGGGCCAGCCGCCGAAGCAGCGAACCAGCAAGGGCGACAAGGGATCCGGCAAGGGCACCGATCGGGTGGCCGCGGGCGCGCCGCTGACCAAACCGCCGAGCACGCCACGTCCGGCGCCGGGGCCGAAGCAGCCCGGCCCGGGCCCGAAACAGCCTGGACCGCAAGGTCCTTCGGCGGATGCCGATGTCGAAGAGACTCGGCCGTCCGCACCGAAGCCCGGGAAACCGCGCCCGGTGGTGGCGACGGCGCCGTCGCCGGCGGATATCCAGCAGACGACTCCGGGACAGGTGCCCGGGCCCCGGCGGCCGCAGCCGCGCGCGGTGGCCGCGCCGCAGAAGATCTCCCCCGAATCGGCGGATCAGGCCGCGTCGCAGCGATCGAAGCGACTGCTGTTCACGGTCGGCGGTGCGGCGATAGCGGTGGTCGCGTTGATCGCGGTGGTAGTGACTTTGGTCACCACCACGAAGGGCAATTCGGCGGACGGTCAGATCCGCGGGGTGATCACCGATTTCACCAAGGCGTTGAAGTCGGGCGATCTGGCCGCGCTGCGCAACAGCACCTGTGGTCAGCTGCACGATTACTACCAGACCGTCGCACCGGACCAGTTCGCGAACCTGCACCAATTGTCCATGGACCGCAAGAACATTCCGATCGTCGACAATGTGGGCGCCATCAAGATCACCGATGACAAGGCGGTCGCCCAGGCCGTTGTGTACACCGATGCCGATCCGGGGAAACGCTCGCCGCGCACCTTCGATTTGCAAAAGACCAACGGCGCCTGGAAGGTTTGTGAACAGCCTGCGGGTACTCAGTAACCGAAGGCAGAACGGGCGCGATATCCGGTCGTGCAGATCACAGTTACCTGGTCAACGGACCGGTTCGTCAGTAGCATGACCCGGATCATGGGCAGGGAACAAACATTGGCAGAACCGGAAGCCGACACCGTCGTGCGGACGGCGACGCTGACAGGACAGCGGTTCCGGGTTCGGGATCACTACGAGGTCGGCAGAGAAAAGATCCGCGAGTTCGCACGCTCGGTGCAGAACTATCACGGTGCACACCACAACGAGGCAGACGCGCACGCGCTCGGCAACGAGGGCATCATCGCACCGCCGACCTTCGCGTCGGTGATCGGTTGGACCAGCACCAGGGCGCTACTGGATTCGGTGCTCACCCACTACGACCTCTCGCAGATTCTGCAGACGGATCAGAGTTTCGAAATGCTGCGTCCGATGGTCGCCGGTGACAAGATCACCAGCGATATCGTGATCGAGTCGGTCCGCGAATACGGTGACAACGAGTTCATCACCGTGAAATTCGTGATGACCAACCAGCGCGGCGAGGTGGCGCAGCTCGGCCATACGACGATCGTCGGCCGCCGCGGCACCGAGATCGACCCGAATCTGGCGAAGCTGGTGGGGGGCATCATGATGCACACCCCGTCACGCCAGGAATTGGGTCTGGGCGACACCGACGTGCTGATCAGACTCGGCGCCGACAGTGCGCTGGAGGTTGACGCCGAGCGCGAGAACACCCCCGTCTACACCGTGCCCAAATTCGCCGATCTCGCTGCGGGACAAGCGCTTCCGGCTTCCACCGCACAGGTGACCCGGGGCGACCTCGCCAACTACGCCGGTGTTTCGGGCGATACCAACCCGATTCACTTCAGCGAGCAGGCCGCACAGCTCGCCGGACTGCCGACCGTGGTGGCGCACGGCATGCTGTCGATGGGCCTGGCCGGCGGCTACCTGACCTCGTGGCTCGGCGATCCGACCGCGATCGAAAAGTTCGGCGTGCGGCTGTCCAGCCTGGTCGCGGTGCCCGCGGACAAGGCGAGCACCATCGAGTTCAGCGGCAAGGTCAAGTCCTTGGATCCGGAACGCAAGACCGCGACGCTGTTGCTGAACGCCACCTCGGAGGGCCGCAAGATCTTCGGCCGCGCCATCGCCGAGGTTCGCCTGTCGTAGCCGAATTACACGGCGGCAGCGCATATTTCGCGTTGCCGCCGAAATCGGCTCGTCAAAGCACGAGAATGATTCGGTCGCGGTTATCCGGATCGACACGGATGGAAATCGTCCCGCCGACGGCGAGCCGGGCCTTATCCGCCGGCATCACATCGAAAACAATGGTGCCCCGGTAACTTCCGGAGCCGGGCACGGTGAGTTCGAGATCGAATTCGGTGAGCGTGCTGTGGTGGTCGGTGCGCTCCAGGGGATGCGCGCCCTCGATGGTGGCCCAGCCCTCCAGCCCATTGCGCCACAGCAGCCGGTCGGCCTTGGACGGCCGCGAGGCCAGCAGCATTCCGAGGCCGAGTGCGGTGCCGAACACCCCGACCAACGCCACAATTTGGAACGGCACCGTCTCGGTAGGGGTGAAATGGACCAGCCACCCCAGCCAGAGGCCGAGCACGACGAGGTAGCCGGCGGTGACCCCGAGCACCGTGCGGAGCATCCGTGCGTGGTCCATGGCGACCTCCACCCCGACAACCAGATACCCAGAATAAACGGCCGGGCCGAAAAAATGGTCTCGACGTAATTTCGAGTTCCTGACCGGCCTGTTATCCCGATTACCATTCGCTGATATAGGGATTACCCGAACGGTGACGAACTATTCCCGTTGTCGCCCTATGGTTTTCGCGTGAGCAATTCTTATGGAGCAAATCATCCCAGGACCACGACGGTGCTGGTGCTCGGCATTCTGAGCCTGGTGCTGTGCCAGTTCCTCGGACCGGTCGCCTGGGTAATGGGCAAGAACGCGCTGAAGGAGATCGACGCCTCCGGCGGCGGCATCGGCGGACGCAGCAATGTCAAGGTCGGCTACATCTGCGGGATCATCGCCACCGTGCTGCTCGTGATCGGCATCGTCGCGGGCATCATCGTCAACGTCGCTGGCGGCTCGTCGGAGACCGCGGCCGCGTTCGCCGCCTGATTCACCCCTTCAACCCCTATTTCACCCCTTCAACCGCAATACCGCGAGGACCCGGCGGTGATGGGTATCCGACGGGGGCAGGTCGAGTTTGGTGAAGATATTGCCGATGTGCTTCTCCACCGCCCGCTCGGTGACGCTGAGCGCGCCCGCGATGGCATTGTTGGACAACCCCTGCGCCATCAGTTCCAGCACCTCGCGCTCGCGCGGGGTGAGGCGGGCCAGCGAATCCTGCTGGCGGGACGCGCCCATCAATTGACTTACCACCTCCGGGTCGAGTGCGGTGCCGCCGGTGGCGACCCGCTGCAGCGCGTCGACGAATTCGCGCACATCGGCGACGCGGTCCTTCAGCAGATAGCCGACACCGGCCGCACCACCAGCGAGAAGTTCGGTGGCGTAACGGGTTTCGATCCATTGGGAGAACACCAGCACGCCGGTCATCGGGTATTTGCGGCGCAGCTCGAGCGCGGCGAGCAGACCCTCGTCGGTGAAGGTGGGCGGCATCCGCACGTCCACCACTGCCACATCCGGATTATGTTGCCCAACAACGTCATTGAGTGTGCTGGCATCACCGACCATGGCGACCACGTCATGTCCGCGCTCGGTGAGCAGCCCGGCCAGCCCGTCCCGCAGGATGGCGCTGTCCTCGGCGATCACCACCCGTAGGCCGGATTCGTTGGCGGTCAACGGGTTACCTCCTTCGGTAGTAGCAGCGTCACCACCGTCGGCCCGCCGGGCGGGCTCTGCACGGTCAGCGTGCCGTCCACCGACCTGGCGCGCGCGGCCAGGCCGGACAGTCCGCTGCCCACCCCGATCACCCCGGAATCGGGCGGTAATACACCGCCGATTCCGTTGTCCCGCACGGTAATCGCAATGGTCTTGGCATCCGTCGGCACCACCGAGACCCAGGCGCGGTCGGCGTTCGCGTGTTTGACGACGTTGGTGAGCAGTTCGGCCACCGAGAAGTAGGCGATGGCCTCCACCGCCGGACTCGGCCGCTCCGGCAGCAGCACCCGCAGCTCCACCGGGATCGCGCAGCGCGAACTCAGCGTCTCCAGCGCCGGAGCCAGCCCCAATTCCAGTGCGGGCGGATGAATTCCGCGCACCAGCTCGCGCAGCTCGGTGAGCGCCTCCTTGGACGACGCGCGCGCGTCGGCGATCAGCTCGGTGGCATCGCCGCCCTCGGCTATCCGCTCCTCGGCGCGCCCGAGCGTCATGGCGATGGTCACCAGCCTGGCCTGCGCGCCGTCGTGCAGATCCCGTTCCACCCGGCGCAGCGTCGTCGCGGAATCCTCCACCGCGATCTGCCTGCTCACCGTGAGCTCGTGCATCCTGCGGTCGCGGGCGGTCGAGCTCAGCAGCGCCGCGATGAGCAGCCGGTGCACGACGCAGACCGCGCGAATCAGCCAGGGCAGCGCGAACACCGCGACAACGCCGATCAGCGAGAGCAGCAGCATTCGCGGCCAGGTGTCGAAGTAGAAGCTGCCGAATTGCAGCATCGAATGCCGTTCGACGCCGTTGCTATCGATATTGGTCGGATGGAACACCGCCCACACGACCGGCGAGAGCACCAGGAAAACCGCTATGGCGATCGCGAGGAGCACGAAATAGCCGACAACCAGCCCGAGAATCACCTGCAGGAATAGGAAAAGCAGTGCGCGCCAACTGGTTCGGTCGGTGAACGCGCTCTTCAGGAAGCCGAACAGGCCCGGCACCGGCGCGAACTTCGGCGGGGCGGGCAGTGGCGAATCGAGCAGATCCTTGGCCAGCGCCAAATAGATCCGGCCCCAGATCCGTCCGCCGAGCAACACCAGCGCGAGCACCGGAATACCGACGATGGTGAACGAGAACAGAATGCCGCCGCCCACCGCCAGATAACCCCACGTCGCGGCCAATCCGCCGAGTAGGAAAGCCGTTAGCAGATAGGCGATTTCCTTCCAGGTTCGCAGCTGGATCGGCGCGCGCAGCACGGCGCGGGCCACCGCGCGGGCCCGCGCTCCGGGATCCCCGGACGGCGCGTCCGCGACGAAGGTTTCGACAGGCGTCTCGGTCATATCTCCATGGTTGTCGGTATCGGACGGGTATTCGATCGGGCTGCCCACCGAATTGGAGGTGGGGCCAGCTACACCATGCCACTACCATCCGGAGTGTGACATCTCCGCCGCAGCCGCCCTATGGGCCGTACGGGCAGCAGCCTTACGGGTATCCCGCCTACTATCAGCGGCCACCGGATCACCCGCAGACCACAACGATCATGATCCTCGGCATTCTCGGCGTCGTCATGTGCCAGGCACTCTCCCCGATCGCCTGGGTGATGGGCAGGCGCGCGCTCGCCGAGATCGATGCGTCCGGCGGCGCGATCGGCGGACGGAGCAATGTGCAGATCGGTTATATCTGCGGCATTATCGGCACCATTCTGCTCATCCTGGTCGCGGTGTTGATGGTGGCCGCGTTCGCGCTGCCGTTCATCTTCTTCGGGCTGTTCGGCACGAGCACCGGCGCATAGCCGCCGGTTATCGCCGCGACCGCCCGAATTAGCATCGACGGAGTGAATTACCCATCGCCCGACGCCACCGGGGCACGCGTAGGTGTCCACCCGGCCCCCGAGGAAACGGAACTCGCCGGCCCCACCGAGTGGGGTGAACATCCGCACGGCGTCGGCCCATGGGCGCTCGAATACGGTACGCCCGCGCCGGACGATCCGCGTTTCGATCCGGAATTGCTGGCGGGCGGTGACCGGCGCAATGTCGTCGACGCCTATCGGTATTGGCGACGGGAGGCGATCATCGCCGATATCGATCGGCGCAGGCATCCGTTCCATGTGGCGATCGAGAATTTCGGGCACGACGCGAATATCGGCACCGTGGTGCGCACCGCGAATGCCTTTGCCGCGGCCGCGGTGCATATCGTCGGCAGGCGCCGGTGGAATCGGCGCGGCGCGATGGTCACCGATCGATATCAGCGCATCGAACATCACGCCGATATCACCGAATTGCTGGCGTTTACCGAACGGGCCGGGCTCACCGTCGTCGCGGTCGACAATGTGCCCGGTTCGGTGCCGCTGGAGACGGCGACGCTGCCGCGCGAATGCCTGCTGCTGTTCGGACAGGAGGGGCCGGGCGTCACCGCACACGCGAAAGACGGTGCGGCCATGACTGTTTCGATCGCGCAGTTCGGCTCCACCCGGAGTATCAATGCCGGTGTCGCCGCGGGTATCGCCATGCATACCTGGATCCGGCAACATGCCGACCTCACGACCGCTTGGTAATTCAACGAAATACGACGCGACACGCCCGAATTCCCAGGTGGGAGTTCAGTATCTCCGTTATGTAACAAATCGGGCACGAAACGTCGCCGCAAACTGGCACCATTGACGCATGACCTCGCGGAGCGGCCAGCACCCACAGACCAGCCCCGGCGCCGCGCAGAGCAATACCAGTGCAGCGACGGACCCCACCGCAACGCCGACCGAAACCGGTGCCAACCCACCCCCGGTCGGCTCCGCAACCCCGGACGCCACCGCGTCCGGAGCCGAAGCGGCTCGCACCCAGCAAGCCGGTGCCGCGCAATCACTACCGAAAGGACAGCCGCGCCGAACCGGACGCGATGTCGACGCGGCGGACGCCACCCCGGCCGTCTGGTCCGAGCGCGCCGATATGGCCGAGTCGGCGATCGTCTCCCGCCATCTGCGTGCCGTATGGGCTTTTCCCGGAACACATTTGGGCGTCGTCGGCTGGCCGGCCACCAAACGGGAGCGCGGCTTCGCGTACTGGAACTATTGGTGGCAGGCCCATCTGATCGACTGCGCCGTCGACGCCGCCAACCGGGCGCCGACCCCGGCACGGCGCAAACGCCTTGCGGCACTTACCCGTTCGCATCGGCTGCGGAATATCACCGGCTGGACGAACAAGTACTACGACGATATGGCTTGGCTGGCCATCGCATTGGAGCGCGCGGCCCGCACCCAGGGCGTCACCGAGGCGCGCGGCGCGCTTGTCGCGCTGGAGAAGCCGCTGTACGAGGGTTGGGCGCCGGAGAAGGGCGGCGGGCTGCCGTGGCGGCTCGGCTCGGATTTCTACAACGCCCCGGCCAACGGCCCCGCGGGTATCGCGCTGGTCCGGCTGGGTCATCACGCCAGGGCGCAGGAGATGGCCGACTGGCTGGACACCACCCTGCGCGACCCGGAATCCGGCCTGATCCTGGACGGTATCCACCTGCCATCCGGTGAGATCGAGCGTCCGGTGTTCACCTACTGCCAGGGCGTGGTGCTCGGCCTGGAGACCGAGGTCGCGGTGCACACCGGCGAATCGCGCCACGTCGAACGGGTGCATCGGCTGCTCGCCGCCGTCGAGGAGCGCATGACCACCAAGGGCGTCATCCACGGGGGCGGCGGTGGTGACGGCGGCCTGTTCAACGGCATCCTGGCCCGCTATCTCGCGCTGGTCGCGCTGATGCTGCCCGGCGCGGAGCCCGAACAGGTCGACGACCGGCGCAGGGCCGCCGCGATAGTGCGCGATTCGGCGCGGGCCGCCTGGGCGAACCGCCTCCAGGTCGAGGGCGAACCGCTGTTCGGGCACGAATGGAACAAACCGGCCACGCTGCCCGGCGGCACCGCGGGCGCCGCACGTTTCACCGCGGGCGGCTCGGTCACCTCGTCGCGCATTCCGGAACGCGATCTCTCCGTCCAGCTTTCGGGCTGGATGCTGATGGAGGCGGCCTATCTGGTAAGCGCGGCCGGACTTTGACCTATCCCTCTGCCTCGCAGGTCCGGGCCGACCCGCCGCGTTCGATGGTCGGCGTCGGCCCGAGCTCGAAGTCCTCGGCGGGCCTGCGCATCTCCTGCCGGTAGTGCCGAATGCCGAGCCCGGTGCCGATGACCAGGCCGACCACCAGCGTGCCGATCACCGCGGGCATCAGCCACGGCACCCGCTCCAGGAAACCGCCCGCGTAGTAGCCGATGAGCAGTAGCACCGGCGCCCAGATGACCGCGCCAATGGTGCTGGCGATGGTGAACTTGCGATGGTCCATCCCCGCGGCGCCGGCCACCGTCGGGCACAGCGTGCGCACCCACGGAATCCAGCGCGCGACCAGCACCGCCAGGAAGCCGTGCTTGTGCAGCAACTCCGCGACCCGCTGCAGATTCCTGGTGTTGATATAGCGGCCGTTCTTGCGCGCGACGATGTGATGACCGGTGCGCTGCCCGATGACGTAGCCGACCTGATTGCCCGCGATCGCGGCGACCATCGTGCCGAGCGAGAGCGCCCAGACGTGCCGCTCATCGGATGCGTTGGAGGCCATCACGATTCCGGCGGTGATGAGCATCGAATCGCCGGGCAGGAACAGGCCGAGCACGATCGCGCATTCCAGGAAGACGAAGGTCAGCACCACCGTCCAGACGAGCGCGGGCCCGGCCGAGAGCAGTGGGTCGAGACTGCCCACGGCTAGGGGCAACTGCACCGCGGACACCTGCTCAGTGGATGGGCTCGTTCGTCGGAGCGGCCAGCTCGCCGTTTGCCGAACCGGACGCGTCCCGGTTGAGCAGCCGCTTCGCGAAGGCGATGATGCCGGGCAGGATCGAGATCAGCACGATCAACAGGAAGATCGCCTCGACGTTCTTGCGGATGAATTCCACATTGCCCAGGAAGTAGCCGAGGACCGTGACGCCGCCGCCCCACAGCACCGCGCCGACGATGTCGAAGGCGACGAACTTGCGGTAGTCCATCTTCGAAACGCCCGCGAGCACCGGCATGAAGGTGCGCACGATCGGCACGAAACGGGCCAGGATGATCGTCTTCGGCCCGTGTTTTTCGAAGAAGGCGTGCGTCTCGGTGACGTAGTGCTTCTTGAAGAAGCGGGTGTCCTCCTTGCGGAAGATCGCCGGGCCGATGCCCCGGCCGATCCAATAACCGGACTGGTCGCCGAGGAAGGCGACGATCGCCACCGCGGGCAGCAACACCCACAGCTCGACCGGCGGATGCGGTTGCGCGCTGAGCAGACCGCCGGTGAACAGCAGCGAATCGCCGGGCAGGAGTGGGAAAAGCAGACCGGTCTCGATGAAAACGATCAGCAGAATGGCGGGCAGCACCGCGTGCTTCAGGGAGGACTCGGTGAGCAGATACATCGGGTCCATGAAACGGGGCAGCAAGGCAAGGTTGCTCGTCACCGCATCGGTAGCAGCCAGCGCAATCACCCGGCCCACAGTACCGGGTGTCGCTGAAAATGCTGTATGGAATGGCCGCCGCGAACCTTCGGTGCCGCGCGCGTGTGCATTGTGTCTCCCGTCAAAGACTGCGAAACCACGCTGGCCTAGTCTGTGAACTGACAAAATTGTCTCTTGACGCACACACGGAGGTCTTCACAGTGCCCATCGCGACTCCGGAGGTCTACGCCGAGATGCTCGGTCGGGCCAAAGCGAACTCCTTTGCCTTCCCGGCGATCAACTGCACGTCGTCGGAGACGATCAACGCGGCCATCAAGGGCTTCGCGGATGCGGGCAGCGACGGCATCATCCAGTTCTCCACCGGCGGTGCGGAATTCGGTTCCGGCCTCGGCGTGAAGGATATGGTCGTCGGCGCGGTCGCATTGGCCGAATTCGCGCATGTGATCGCCGCCAAGTACGACGTCACCATCGCGCTGCACACCGACCACTGCCCGAAGGACAAGCTGGATTCCTTCGTGCGCCCGCTGATCGCGATCTCCCAGGAGCGGGTGAACGCGGGGCAGAATCCGCTGTTCCAGTCGCATATGTGGGACGGCTCGGCGATCCCGATCGCCGAGAACCTGGAGATCGCCAAGGAGCTGTTGAAGGCCACCTCCGCCGCCAACATCATCCTCGAGGTCGAGATCGGCGTCGTCGGCGGTGAAGAGGACGGCGTCGAGGCCGAGATCAACGAGAAGCTCTACACCTCGCCGCACGATTTCGAGCGGACCATCGATGCGCTCGGCTCCGGTGAGAACGGCAAGTACATCCTGGCCGCCACCTTCGGCAATGTGCACGGCGTCTACAAGCCGGGCAATGTGGTGCTCAAGCCGGAGGTGCTGGCCGAGGGTCAGCGCGTCGCGGCCGCGAAGCTCGGCCTGCCCGAGGGTTCCAAGCCGTTCGATTTCGTCTTCCACGGCGGTTCGGGCTCGCTGAAGTCGGAGATCGAGGACTCGCTGCGGTACGGCGTCGTGAAGATGAATGTCGACACCGACACCCAGTACGCGTTCACCCGTCCGGTCGCGGGCCACATGTTCGCCAACTACGACGGCGTGCTGAAGATCGACGGCGAGGTCGGCAACAAGAAGACCTACGATCCGCGCAGCTACCTGAAAAAGGCAGAGACTTCGATGGCGGCGCGGGTCGTCGAGGCGTGCAATGATCTGAAGTCCGCGGGACGCTCGATCAGCGCCTGACCTAACGACCCCACGGGGGGCTTGGAGCACATGAGTCTGGATGTGCGCGTGCTCGGGCCCGTTCGATTGCTCGTCGGCGGTGAGCCGGTGGCGGTCGGCGGGCCCAAGCCGCGGGCCTTGCTCGCCGCGCTGACGGTGAACCGGCGACGCGCGGTGAGTTCGGCCGCCTTGGCCGACATGGTGTGGAACGAGGATCCACCCGATTCCTATGCGGCGAGCCTGCAGGTATTCGTCTCGAATATCCGTAAGGCCCTGCGTAATTCGGGTGTCGATCCGGCGATGGTGCTGCGCACCGAGTCGTCCGGGTATCGGCTGGAGATCAGCGAGAACGAATGCGATCTCGGGCGATTCGAGGCGGCGCGGGACGCGGGCGCCAGGGCCGCCGAGGTCGGCGACCATCCCGGAGCCGGCCAGCTTTTCGGTGCGGCACTGAAGGAGTGGAGCGGACGCGCACTGGCCGATCTGGCCGGTCTACAGTTCGCCGACGGTTTCGCCACCGCGATGGACGAGGAGCTGCTGCTCGTCACCTCCGCCCGGATCGATGCCGAAATCGCTTGCGGGCGGGCGTCATCGGTGATCGGCGAGCTGGTCGCGCTGACCACCGACCATCCGCTGCGCGAACCGCTGTGGGTGCAGCTGATCACCGCGCTGTATCTGTCGGGGCGCCAGGCCGATGCGCTGGATGCCTGCCGCCGGGTGCGCACCGTCCTCGCCGAGGAACTCGGCATCGATCCGAGCCCGGCGCTGATGGACCTGGAGCAGCGGGTGCTGCGCCAGGAACCGCTCAGCACCATGGAGATGAAGCGCGCCGAGCGGATGGCCGCGGCGATGACCGAGACGGTCACCGAACTGCCGCGCGCCGTGCGCAGCGGCCAGCTGCGTATGCCGGACGGCCGGGCGGTGCGAATCGCCCAGGGCGGCATGCGAATCGGCCGGATGACCGATAACGATCTCGTCCTCGACGATCCGAAGGCCAGCCGCTACCACGCGCACATCATGCCGAGCCGGGCCGGGCTGCTGATCAAGGATTTGCATTCGGCCAACGGCGTTTTCGTCAACGACGCACCGATCGACAGCGGTGCGCTGCTCGCCGACGGGGATGCCATCCGGATCGGCGCGACCGTGCTTACCTTCCAGGCGATTTCGTAGCGGACGAAGTCCGACCTCGGCTGCGGGCACGCCTAGTACTCGCAGTCGACCCCGTCGTGGTTCGAATCGAGGGCCGGGTTGTAACCGGGTTGGCCGATGGTGAGCGGGCCCGGGTGCATGGCCCGCACCGTGCTGCAGTCGAAGTAGAAGGCCGGTTCTTGCTTGTCCTTCTTGTCCTTCTTCTCCTGCTCCTTGATCATTTCCCTGGAGCGTTCCGGATCGTTGTCGGAAATCGTCTTCGCCGACGGGATGGGGGGTGCGGCTGCGGCCTGCGGCGCGAATGCGATGCCGACCACCACCAGTCCGGCGCCGCACAGCGCGGGCAGAGCATAGAGAACCTTCACCCCTTCATCCTGCGCCCTACTGGACGGTATCGTGCGCGGTGACCGGCTGAAAGTCTGCTGTGAGTTGCCGGGGAAATCTGTTGTGCGGATCGGAAAGTCGCACCATTTATCCGATGTCCGGCGGGTAGGGTCACTGGCTGGTGCGTGTACAGCCATCGGATTTCGAGGGGATGCCTATGGCCGGGCGGTTGGCTGCCGCGGTCGGTGCGGTGGTGTTCGGGGCAGGTGCGCTCGTCGGGCCCGCCGATGCCGCGCCAGTCGGCGTCGGTCCGTGCGCGAACGATCCCGCGCCCACCCACGAGCCGCTGGTTCCCAAAACGCTCGAGGTGCCCATCCCGTATCCGGCGATCACCGTGGTGCCCGAGCGGCCTGCCGAACCGGCGCCGACCCGCACCGAAATGGAGTTGCCGCCGGATCCGTGCACCAACCCGTGCCCGGACCTCACCGACCGGCCCGCACCGCCACCCGGCCTGGCCCAGCAGCTCGGTATCCCGGAAATCCTGTTGCGCCCCAAGCCTTTCTATTTCGCCATACCGGGACCGAGCCCGGAACCGGGACCGGCGCCGCCACCACCCGCGCCGGTACAGCCACCCACCGAACCCGCGGCGCAGACGCCCGCGCGGCCCGCGCCGCGGATCGGCGAAGTCCGCGAGGTCGCCAAGCTCACCGGAGCCGATTCGGTGAACCGCACCGATAAACGCTGGCAGGTGCAGGGCACCGACCTCGGCATCATGTGGGAGAGCGCGCCCGGTGAGGTCGCCGTCGCATTCGGCGATACCGTCGGCCGGGAATTCCATCCGCCCGGCGGTATGGGATCCGATTGGCGCAGCAATGTTCTCGGCTTCAGCACCGACCACAATCTGACCTCGGGCATGATCATCGATCGCATGGTCACCGACGACCGGTGCCACGCCGCGGAGGTGCTGTCCAGCCGCAAACTCGACAATGTCGAGATAACCACCATTCCCACTTCGGGTTTCGCGATCGGCGCGCGACAGTACCTGAGCTATATGTCGATTCGCACCTGGAACAGCATTCCCGGCACCTTCTACACGAATTACGGCGGTATCGCCTACTCCGACGACCACGGCCAGACCTGGACCAAGGATCCGTACGCGCGCTGGGACAACATCTTCGGGCTCGCGAATTTCCAAGTGAGCGCGATGGTTCCGCACGGCGACTACGTCTACATGTTCGGCACGCCGAACACCAGGCTCGGGCAGGTCGGGCTGGCGCGGGTGCCGAAGGATCAGCTCCTCAACACCACCGCCTACCAGTACTGGCGGGACGGGGACTGGACCCCGGTCGGCGGATCCGCCTCGGCGACACCGATCGTCGATGGCACCGTCGGCGAACTCTCGGTGCGATTCGACGCGTCCCGAAACGTGTGGCAGATGAGCTATCTCGATACTCAGCGCACGGCAATCGTTGTGCGCGAAGCGGATTCACCGCAGGGCGAGTGGTCCGATCCCACACCGACGGTCCACGTGTCGGATTATCCGGAACTGTACGGGGGTTTCATTCACCCCTGGTCGTCCGGATCGGACCTGTACTTCAACATTTCGACGTGGAGCGATTACAACGTCTACTTGATGCATGCCACCATCGAGTGACGATCCGCGAGATTTCCGCTGACGGAGGATGTCAGTGATTTGCCGATAGCCTGCCCGGACCCGTTCAGAGGAGAGGCAGCGGATGATCCACAGCGACGAAACCTTCGACGGCACTTGGCCGTTCCGCCCGAACTACACCGAGGCCGCCGGGTTTCGCCAACACTATGTCGACGAGGGTCCCCGGGATGCGCCCGAAACCCTTGTCCTACTGCACGGCGAGCCGACGTGGGGCTATCTGTGGCGGCACCTGATCGGCCCGCTCGCCGCCGACCGCCGCGTGATCGTGCCCGACCATATGGGTTTCGGTAAGAGCGCGACCCCACCGGACCGCGAATACCTGGCCGTCGAACATATCGACAACCTGGAAACCCTGCTGGTCGAGGTGCTGGACCTGGAGCGGATCACCTTGGTGCTGCACGATTGGGGCGGCCCGATCGGCGCCGGATTCGCGGCGCGCCACCCGGACCGGATCGCGCGCATCGTCGCGATCAATACGGTGCTACCACTGGGCCAGCCCGGTTATCAGGAGCTGATGAACGCCAACCACGATGACAGCGCCTGGTTCCGCTGGGCGGGCGCGGCCCAAGCCGACGGCTCACTGGAACAGATCCTCGGCAACGCCGGCCACACCGTGACCCATCTGATGCTGGCCCTACAAACCATCACCCGCCCGGAAATCGTCACACCGACCTGGATACGCGCATACGCAAGCCATTTCACCGACCGCGCGGCCTGCCGCGGAGTGATCCGATTCCCGCAGCAGCTGGTCACCCCAGGCGCGAAACCGCCTGTGCTGCCGCCAGATCCGGAAATCGCGACCATACTGCGGGCCAAACCGGCTCTCCTGCTGGAAGGTATGCGCGACACCGCACTGCTGCCGCGCCACATCATCCCGGCGTTCCGCGCCGCATTCCCGGACGCGCCGGTCATCGAATTGCCTGAGGCAGGCCACTTTCCACAGGAGGACGCACCGGAGGCACTGCTCACCGCGATCGAACTGTTCCTGCAATCGACGGACGTGCGGACAGCAGCCCGCGCCTGACCTGTCCCCGAAGCCCGTCCGTCATGCCGACGGGCGGGCTTCATGCGCCCGCGGATCGCCGACCAGGTATCAGGCGGCCGCGGCGGTGACCGAGATCAGGATCGGTTGTCGGGATGGGTAACCGGGTGGACCACTAGCAACCGCTCGAGGCCGAGAAAATCGTCCGGATTAACCGTGAACAGCGGAAGTTTGTTCGCGATCGCGGTGGATGCGATCAGTAAGTCGACGTAATACCTGCGTGGTTTGCGGCCGACAGCAACGGTAGCCGCATACACCCGGCCGAATGCTCGGGCAGCCGCGGCCGTGAACGGGATCGGCTCGAACTCCGCTTCCGTTCGGCCCAGCACCGCCATTCGCGCGGCAACCTCCTCGGGGTCATCGGTGGCCAGCGGACCAACAGACAACTCGGCGAGCGTGAGCGCGCTGATCGCTTGCTCGGCGGGAAGCTCATTCTGATCCAGTCCATCCATCAGGATGAGCACATTCGTGTCGAGCAAACCCTGTCGCGGCAGCGTCATGTGTCGCGGCCCGCTTCCCGCGCACGATCGAACGGGTCGTACTCCGATTCCTCGAACAAGGCACGGACATCGTCACGAAACCTGCGATTGTCCAGCACCGGCGCACCGGAAAACGCGGCAGCAATTCGCTCTTTCGGGACAAACGTCGGACGCGGGCCGATTGGTGTAACTGTGGCAATCCGGCGTCCGTTGCGAGTGACCGTGAAGGTCTCCCCCCGCTCGACGGCGTCCATGATCTCACTCGCGCGCAGCTTCAGGTCGCGCTGATTGATCTCATGAGGCGTGGACATGAACCAAGTGTAGCCCAATGTCCCACACCGTGGCCCCAATGATCGCGTGCACGATACCGAAGTGCCGTATCCGCAACCAGCTGCTACGCGGCGCGGGGACGCTCTCGATCAAGGCTCTCGATCCGGCTGAAACACCGGTTCGCGCGTAGGCTTCAGCCCGCTACAACGGTTTCGCATGCGCTCGCGGATCGGCGAGCAAGTACTGTGCGGCGGCATAGGTGGCGAGGACGACGCCCTCGGTCAGCCGCCGGGCACGCTCGCTGCGTGCGAACAGCTTGCGCAGCACGATCAGTCCATCGGAGGCAGTGAACAGCAGTGCGCCGAGACCGATCCTGCTGCGCGGGTCGGGGCCTGGGATATTCAGGCCCGCAATTGTTTTCGCTTCGGGAGCCAATTCGGGGTCGGAGGCGAGGACAGCGGCGGCGCCCAGTGTCGCACCGTAAACAGTAAGCGGCACAGCGACATTCGGCGCTTTGGTACGCATAAGAGCGGCGGCGCCGAGCCAGGCGGCCAGTCTCGGCAGTGCGATATCCGGGCGCGGGCGGGCGCCGTGACGCAACCACAGCGTCGAGTATCCGGCCTGCATTACCGCGAAAGCTGAAGCGCCGCAGATCAATCGGCGGTCGTCGTCGGGTTCCATGAGCAGGATGTCGCCGACCGTGGCGGCGGTGAGGGAGCCGAGCAGGACCGTGCGGTCGGCTCGGTTCATGCCGGAACCCTGGGTGGCCACGTCGGCGGCGAGCAGGGGCATCAGGAGTGGTTTGGTCGACCACTGCAAGCGGTCCCGGCCGCGCACCGCGCCGTAGACGGTTACCGCCGCGGCGGCCAGGTAGCCCGCGCGAAAGGGGCGCATGCGATCAGAAGCTCGGCTCGACCGGCTTCGGCGGCAGGGTGACCACCTGTCCCGCATAGCTGAGCCCGGCGCCGAAGCCGAGCAGCAGCGCCAGCTGTCCGCCCTTCGCCTTGCCAGTGACCAGCATCTCCTCCATGGCCAGCGGGATCGACGCGGCCGAGGTGTTGCCGGTGTTCTCGATATCGTTGGCCATCGGGATCTCGTCGGCCAGGCCGAGGTTCTTCTTCATCAGCTCGTTGATCCTGGCATTGGCCTGATGCGGCACGAAGACCTCGATATCCTCCTTGGCCACCCCCGACACCTCCAGCGCCGTGGACAGCGCGCGCGGCAAAGTCACTGCGGCCCAACGGAATACCCGCGGCCCCTCCATCCGCAGCGACATCCGGCCGAGCGGTTCGATCGCCGGATCGGTGCCCTGCATGGCCTGCGCCTTCTGCATGTACTCCAGGAAGTCGACGTCCTGCGCGATGGCGGACGCGTTCTCGCCGTCGCTGCCCCAGACCGTCGGGGAGATGCCGTTCTCCTCGCTCGGCCCGACCACGACGGCGCCCGCACCGTCGCCGAAGATCATCGCGGTGCCGCGGTCGGTCGGGTCGAGACCGACCGTCATCGTCTCCGCCCCGATCAACAGCACGTATTCCGCCGAACCCGCACGGATCAGATCCGCGGCGACACCGAGACCGTAGCCGAAACCGCCGCAGCCGGAGGTCAGGTCGAATGCCGGAATACCGTTCAGCCCCAGGTCGTAGGCGACCTGGGGTGCGCCGTGCGGGGTCAGGGTGAGCCAGCTGGAGGTCGCGAAGATCAGCGCGCCGATCTTCGACCGGTCGATCCCGCTGTTGACCAGCGCCCGCTCACCCGCGGCCGCCCCGATACTGCGCAGCGTCTCGTCACCGCTGATCCAGCGGCGATTGCGGATTCCGGTGCGTTCGAAAATCCATTCCGGGGTCGAGTCGAGGACCTCGCACACCTCGGCATTGCTGACCACCCGGCGCGGGCGGTAGGCGCCGATGCCGAGCATCGAAACGTGCTGCCGATTCTTGTTTAACGCAAGGCTCACCACGATGTGACACTCGACCCTTCACAGAATGAACGAACTGACCGGAGTCCAGGCTAACCCACCGGTAGCTTTCGCAGGTCAGCCGAGTGCCAGGTCCTTCAGTCCGAGGATGGAGCGGTACTCCAGCCCCTCGGCCGCGATGACCTGGTCGGCGCCGGTCTCCCGGTCGACGACGGTGACGACCCCGACGACGGTCGCGCCCGCGTCACGCAGCGCGCGCACGGCGGTGAGCGGCGAATTGCCGGTGGTGGTCGTGTCCTCGACCACGAGCACCCGCTTGCCGACCACGTCCGGGCCCTCGATCTGGCGCTGCATACCGTGCGTCTTGGCGGCCTTGCGCACCACGAACGCGTCGATCGGCCGGCCCGGGGCGTGCATCACGGCCAGCGCCACCGGATCGGCGCCCATGGTGAGCCCGCCGACGGCGTCGAAATCCCAGTCCGCCACGAGCTCGCGCAGTAGCTTGCCGATGAGCGGCGCCGCCCGGTGGTGCAGGGTGGCGCGGCGCAGGTCGACGTAGTAGTCGGCCTCCTTGCCCGAGGACAGCGTCACCCGGCCGTGCACAACGGCCAGCTCGCGCACCAGCGCGGCCAATCTGTCCCGGTCGGATTCGGCGGCCGCGTCCGCGCCGGTCGCCTGGTCTGTTGCCTGATCGATCATTTCTGCGTCCTTCCGCGTGCGTTGAACAGTCCGCGATTCATTCGGGCCGCCAGGGTGCGCGGGATCATTCCCGCGACCGTGGTGATCGCTTTGTACTGCACACCGGGCACGCTGATCACCCGGTCTTTTTCCAGATCGCTCAGCGAACCGGCCACGACCCGGTCCACGCTGAGCCACAGTTGTTTGGGCAGCGACGACATGTCGATACCCGCTCGCTCATGGAATTCGGTGTGCACGAAGCCCGGGCACAGCGCCTGCACCCGGACCCCGGTGCCTGCGAGTCCGCCCGCCAACCCTTCGGTGAAGGATACGACGTAGGCCTTGGAAGCCGAATACGTCGAGCCCCGTCCTGGAATCAAACCGGACACGCTGGCGACATTCACCACCGAACCCTTGGCCGCCGCGATCATCGCGGGTAGCGCGGCCCTGGTCAACCGCACGACGGCGGTGACGTTGACGTCGAGCTGCCGTTGCAGGTCCGCCGGGGACAGCGTCCAGAACGCGCCGGATTGTCCGAAGGCCGCGTTGTTGACCAGGAATTCGACACCCTTTTCGGCGCGCGCGATGACCCGGGCCCGATCGGCCTCGTCCGCCAGGTCCGCCGCGAGCACCTCGGAGCGGGTGCCGAAGCGGCGTTCCAGTTCGTCGGCCAACGCGGCGAGACGATCCTCGTCGCGTGCGACGAGGACCTGGTCGTAGCCGAGCGAGGCCAGTCGCAGCGCGAAGCCGTGCCCGATACCGGAGGTGGGTCCGGTGATCAAGGCGACAGGGCGAACAGCACCGGGCAGACGAGCCGGTGCGGGATTCTCGAAGGTCATGGCTGCTCGAATCGCGATAGGAACGGTAAGGCTGAGCAAGCATGCGCGCAGAATCGGGGCGGGCCGGACCGGCGCGGCCCGGTCACTGCGGTACGGGTCCCTGATACGGGCGGAAGCCCGGATGGAACGGCCCGCCGGCCTGTTCCGGTGTTTCGGCGGACTCCTGGTGCGGCTCGGGGCGGTTCGGTTTCTCCGCCCACTCCTCGTCGTCGTCGGGCCAGTCGTCGTTCTGCCATTCGGCCCGGGCCTTGGCGCGCGCGTCCGGCACCACCGCGAGCGACGGCCGCCGCGGCGCCTCGTGCTCCTCCGGCTCCTCGAACGGTTCCCGTTGTGGGCGGCCGGATCTCGGGTAGTCGTCCCGTTCGTCGTCGAACTCGTCCGGTTCGGCTTCGCGGCCGCGCTGACGCGGATGCGGGCGACCGGGATCGTGACCCGCGCCGTCCATCCCGCGCGGTTCGCTCACCGGCGGCAGCACGTGCAGCAGGCCCGAGAGCCGCAGCACCGCATCGATCGCGGTCTCCCACTCGCGCGCGATGGTGCCGACCGAGAGCATGCCGAGGGTCCAGTTGCCCTCGCTCCACAGCATCTGCACGGAGTCGGGCAGTGATTCGATGAAGGCGACCATCCGCTGATCGACGGCATGCCTGGCGATTTCCGGGTTGGTGGCGAAGACGACACGGTCACCGATCGCGCCGAGCAGTTCGAGATCGGCGTCCTTGGGCGGCGATGCGGTCTTGAGCCGCATATCGATATCGATGTCCGAGCCGATCTGGCGGCGCACCGCGACCAGCGTCGCGGAATCCTCCAGATCGAACAGCACGAACTTCTCGCCCTTGCGGATTCCGGAGACCACGTCGACCGCCGACAGGTAGCCGAGCTTGGCCAGCGCACCGCGCCGCCAGGTGGACGGCAGCGCGGGTTCGAGCGAAACATAGGTGTAGCCCTGAGCTTTCGCCCACACCTGTCGCGCATGCCCGGTCCGCTGCCGCTGTTTCCGATCGAAATAGAGCAGCACGATCGCACCAACCAGTGCGATCGTCGCCAGCCCGAACCACATTGCCGTCATCGCCGTCTACCCTAATGGTTGCTGCCGGACGAAGTCCGCCATTGCCCCGCGCACGGCCGGGGCGAATGCGGGCGTACACCTGGATTGTCCGCCGTCCGGCTCATTTGGGCCCACCGGGCAGCGAAGTGCTGATGATGACCTTCGCCTGAATCGATCCGTCGGCGGCCTTATCCCCTTGCACCACAACCACATCGCCGACGGGCAGATCGGCGGCCTTGGCCGCCGAAACCGAGATCACCTGGGTTTTGTCGTCGGTGTGCACGGTGACGGTCGAGCCGAGCAGCGAGTTGATGGTCAGGGTGCCGCCGCTGTTGGCGGTGATGGTGCCGAGGGTGGCCCCGAGGGTGTCGACATTGCCGAGGCCGGGGATGCTCGGGATGCCGCTGGTGCCCGGCTGGCCGGAGCGGGTCGGCGCGGGCAGTTGGGCCGTGGTGGTGGACTGGGCCGAGGTATTCGACGAACCCTTGTCACCGAGCAGCACGCCCGCGACCACGCCCGCCGCACCGACGAGCAGGATCACTCCGATGCCCAGCAGCACCCAGAGCCCGGTATTTCGGCGCGGCGGCTCCTGCTGGGGCGGCGGGCCGCCCGGCGGAACCGGACCGTTCGGCCCCCACTGCTGCGTGCCGGACCACTGGCTCTCCAGCGTCGGCATCTCACGGGTCGCGTTCGGGGGCGGCGGGGACCACGAATCGAACTGCTCGGCCGCCGGATACGTCGACGGCGCGGACTGGCCGTACGCCTCGTTGTACTCGGTGGTGTGCAGTGACGGTTCGTACCCGGACTTGCCCAGGTATTCGGTCGGCGCTTCCTCCGGCCGCTGCCCCCAGGGATCGTTCGGGTTCGTCATGGGTTCCAGAGTAGAGAAAGTGCGTGCCCCTGGAGGAAGGCACGCACTTCTGATTCTCGAATGACCCGACGACCGCCGGTTACCTGCCCACGACGAGCCCGTCACCATCCGGGCTGACGGACACCTTCACGGTGTCGCCGTCCTGGACCTCGCCCGCGAGCAGCTCCTTGGCCAGCGTGTCGCCGATCGACTGCTGGATGAGCCTGCGCAGCGGACGCGCGCCGTACACCGGGTCGTAGCCGCGCACCGCGAGCCAGAACCGGGCCGAATCGCTGACGTCCAGTTCCAGCCTGCGCTGCGACAGCCGCTTCTGCAGCTGCTCGAGCTGGATGTCGACGATCTGCTCCAGCTGTTCCTCGTCGAGCGCGTGGAACATGACCACATCGTCGAGGCGGTTCAGGAACTCCGGTTTGAAAGCCGAGCGCACCGCGTTCATGACGAAGTCCTTATCACCACCCGCACCCAGGTTCGAGGTGAGGATGAGGATCGTGTTGCGGAAGTCCACCGTGCGGCCCTGGCCGTCGGTGAGCCGTCCCTCGTCGAGCACGGCGAGCAGGATGTCAAATACATCCGGATGCGCCTTCTCGATCTCGTCGAACAGCACCACCGTGTACGGCCGCCGCCGCACCGCCTCGGTCAGCTGACCGCCCTGGTCGTAGCCGACGTAGCCGGGCGGCGCGCCGACCAGGCGAGCCACCGAATGCTTCTCGCTGTACTCGCTCATATCGATCCGGACCATCGCGCGTTCGTCGTCGAACAGGAAGTCCGCCAACGCCTTTGCCAGCTCCGTCTTACCGACGCCGGTCGGGCCGACGAACATGAACGAGCCGGTGGGCCGGTTCGGGTCGGCGACCCCGGCGCGCGCCCTGCGCACCGCGTCCGACACCGCCTGCACGGCTTCCCGTTGTCCGACAACGCGTTTGCCGAGCTCCTCCTCCATCCGGAGCAGCTTCTGCGTCTCGCCCTCCATCAGGCGGCCGACCGGAATGCCGGTCCACGCCGAGACCACCTCGGCGATATCGTCGGGCCCGACCTCCTCTTTCAGCATCACCTCGCCGTCTCCGGCTGCGGCACTTGCCTTTTCGGCGGCGGCGAGCTCCTTCTCCAGCGCCGGGATCTTGCCGTAGCGCAGCTCGGCGGCCTTGCCGAGATCGCCGTCGCGCTCGGCCCTTTCGGACTCGCCGCGCAGGGATTCCAACTGCTCCTTGAGAATCCGGACCTGGTCGATGGCCTTCTTCTCGTTCTGCCAGCGGGTCATCAGCTGGTTGAGCTTTTCCCGGTCGTCGGCGAGCTCCTGGCGCAGCTTGTCCAGGCGCGCCTTGGACGCCTCGTCGGTCTCCTTGCTCAGCGCGACCTCTTCGATCTCCAGCCTGCGCACCGCGCGCTCGACCTCATCGATTTCCACCGGGCGCGAGTCGATTTCCATGCGCAGCCGCGAGGCCGACTCGTCCACCAGGTCGATCGCCTTGTCCGGCAGGAAGCGCGATGTGATGTACCTGTCGCTGAGCGTCGCGGCCGCGACCAGCGCGGAATCGGTGATGCGCACACCGTGGTGCACCTCGTAGCGCTCCTTGATGCCGCGCAGGATGCCGACGGTGTCGGCCACCGACGGCTCGCCGACCAGCACCTGCTGGAAGCGGCGCTCCAGTGCGGCATCCTTTTCGATGTGCTGGCGGTACTCTTCCAGCGTCGTCGCGCCGACCAGGCGCAGCTCGCCGCGGGCCAGCATGGGCTTGATCATATTGCCCGCATCCATCGCCGATTCGCCGGTGGCGCCCGCGCCGACAATGGTGTGCAGCTCATCGATGAACGTAATGATCTGTCCGGCACTGTTTTTGATGTCCTCGAGCACGGCCTTGAGCCGTTCCTCGAATTCACCGCGGTATTTCGCACCGGCCACCATCGCGCCGAGGTCGAGCGATACGACGGACTTGCCGCGCAACGATTCCGGAACGTCACCCGCGACGATGCGCTGGGCCAGCCCCTCGACGATGGCGGTCTTGCCGACGCCCGGTTCGCCGATGAGCACCGGGTTGTTCTTGGTGCGGCGGCTCAGAACCTGGACCACGCGCCGGATTTCGGTGTCGCGCCCGATGACCGGGTCGAGTTTGCCCGCGCGCGCGGCCTCGGTGAGATCGGTGGAGTACTTCTCCAGCGCCTGGTAGCTGCCCTCCGGGTCGGGTGTGGTGACGCGGTGGTTGCCGCGCACGGTCGTGAACGCCTCACGCAGTGAATCAGCGGTGGCACCATACTTTTTCAGCAGCATGGTGATATCCGAGTCGCCCTCGGCGAGGCCGACCATGACGTGCTCGGTGGAGACGTATTCGTCACCCATTTCGGTGGCGAGCCGCTGGGCGGCGGTGATCGCGCCGAGCGCCTCGCGGCCGAGCTGCGGGGTGGTGGTGGCGCCGGTGGCCCGCGGCAGCCGGTCCACGATGTCCTGTGCCTCGCGTCGCACCGTCGCTGGGTCGACGCCGACGGCTTTCAGCAGTGGGGCGGCGATGCCATCGGTTTGATCCAGCAACGCCACCAGCAAGTGCGCCGGACGGATCTCCGGATTCCCCGCGGCCGATGCCGCCTGCAGGGCGGCCGTCAGCGCCGCCTGGGTCTTGGTGGTGGGATTGAACGAGTCCACAAATCACCTTCCTACTAGTTGTTTCGCACGGCCCCAAGGGCAGTTGGTCGACGGAATGATCAACCGACTGCCCTGCCGTTCATACCGTCCAACGTCGGAAAGGTTGAGTCTGTTCCGCTCAAGTTTGAAAAGTTACAGACCTATCGGGAAACGCTACGCCGCGACACCACCGAATGGGACGAATCATCACGTCTTACCCATACCCACGCATACGATGGCCGTGGCCGTTGGTTGATGCATCACTCGTCAGCCGGACTCTGAGGAGCTAATGGATGCGCGCGATCGTGGTACGGAGGTTCGGAGCGACACCGGAACTGGCCGATATGCCGCTGCCCGAACCCGGGCCCGGTCAGGTCCGGGTGCAGGTCGAGGCGGCCGGCGTCAACCCGTTCGACCAGCGCATGGCCACCGGCTTCCTGGACGGCAAACTGCCGCACGACTTTCCGATGATCCTCGGGGTCGACGGGGCGGGCACCATCGCATCGGTCGGGCCCGGCGTCACCGAATTCGGCGTCGGCGACCGGGTGGTCGGCAAATTCCTCTATCCGCCGGTCGGCCACGGCAGCTTCGCCGAATACGCGGTCGCCCCGGAACACGGCACCCTGGTGCCCATCCCCGACGGGGTCTCCACCGTCGCCGCCGCTGCCCTGCCGACCGCGGGTATGACCGCGCAGGACATCGTCGACGCGGCGAAGATCCAGCCGGGGCAGCTGGTGCTGATCATCGGCGCGACCGGCGGCGTCGGCTCATTCCTGGTGCAGCTGGCCAATATCGCAGGCGCGCATGTGATCGCGACCGCGCGCGGCCCGGCGGCGGATCAGGTGACGCGGCTCGGCGCGGCCGAAACCATCGACTACACGTCCGGCCCGGTCACCGAGCAGATCCGCGCGCTGCACCCGGACGGCGTCGACGTGCTGTTCGATCTGGTGAGCCCGCCGGAGGCGCTGGCCGAGCTGACCACCCTGGTGCACGACGGCGGCGTCGTCTACTCCACCATCTGGTCCGCCGACGAGGATGCGTTGCGCGGCCGAGGTATTCGCGGCGGCAATATCGAATCCAAGGGCGGCGCGCCGGAATTGGCCCGGCTGCTGGTCCGGGTCGCGGACGGCGACGTGGTGGTGCCGGTCGACCGGACGGTGCCCATGGCGGAGGCGGCCTCGGCGATCGGCGCCACCGGCGCGCGCGGCAAGACGGTCCTGGCCATCTGACCAAACGAGCGGGAACCAATGCGCCACCCTCCGCGTTGGTTTCACCGTCGAAAAAGTCCGGCCGATTCGGTCTCGTAACCATGCTGGACCATGTAGTTTGCCCACCGGTTACCCGCGGGTTCGGTGCTCCCACCGATAAGCACCCGGCCACGGCATTTTCAGGGATACTTGACCACGGAGGACCGCCGGTTACGGGAAGGTCGCCGGGCAGCTCATCAGAGGGAAAGGAAGCTCCACGTCGTGGATGCGCGTTCAGCAGCGCTGGTCCGCGCCAACTTCCGTTCGGTGACCGAATCACCGAACGGACCCGAGCGGTTGATCAGTGCGTTCTACGGTCACCTGTTCGCCGAGAATCCCAGACTTCGCGAACTGTTCCCGCCCGCCATGGATATGCAGCCCAAGCGGCTGGTCACGGCCATCCAGTACGTCATCGACCATCTCGAGGACTGGCAACGGGCCCAGAAGTTTCTGGAGCAGTTGGCCCGCGACCATCGCAAATACGGTGTCGAGGCGGCTCATTACGATCTGGCGGGCCGCGCCCTGCTCGCGGCGTTCCGCGCGTACAACGGCAGCGCGTGGAACCGCGCGCTGGAGGAGGGTTGGCGCGACATCACCATCCTCATATCGGCGTCCATGGCCATCGGCGCCAATTCGGACAAGTCGCAGCCGTACTGGGAGGCGACGGTTGTCGGCCATCGGCGGGTGCTGGAGGATCTGGCCATCGTGCGGCTGCAATCCGACAGCCCGGTGCCGTATCAGGCCGGGCAGTATGTTCCGGTCGCGATACCGCAGCGGCCGAAGATGTGGCGCTACTTCTCGCCCGCAATTCCCTCGAATCCGTACGGGGAGATCGAATTCCACGTCCGCAAGGTGCGCGGCGGCTGGGTCAGCCCGGCCATCGTCAACGAGACCAGGGTCGGTGACCGGTGGCAGATCGCCGGCCCGCTCGGCGGCCTGCACGTCGACCGGGACAGCGGCCGCGACGTGCTGCTGATCGGTGCGGGCACCGGAATAGCGCCACTACGCGCGCAGCTGATCGAGATGGGCCAGCGCGGCATCAATCCGCGGGTGCACTTCTTCATCGGCGGCCGCTACCCGTGCGATCTGTACGACGTGGAGAACATGTGGCAGCTCTCGCAAAGCAATCCGTGGCTCACCGTCGTTCCGGTCTGCGAACAGAAGACCAATCCGTGGTGGTATCCGCATCCGCCCGCCGACGCACCGTACGGCATGCATCGACGGCTGATCGGTAATCTCGGCGCCGTGGTTGCGAGCTTCGGCGCATGGGCGGACCGGCAGATCCAGATCGCCGGTTCGGCCAGGATGATCGCCGACACCCGCCGCGCGCTCATCGCGGTCGGCACCCCGGAGCAGAACATCAGCTGCGATCCGGTGTGAGGTAGTCGCATCCGACGATTCACGCGAGTACGAAGAGTTCTCGCGCCATTGGCGCGACAAGATTGGATACGGCAAATATGGATATCAACCCGGGCGCGCTCGGCAACGGGCTGCATCGGGAGCCCGAATGGACCGCCACCGTCGTCGGTCATCACCGGCTGCGCCACGATCTCGCGGTGATCCGGCTGATCGGTGAATTCGTTCCGTTCACCGCGGGGCAGTCGGTCGAGGTGCAGGTGCCGCAGCTGCCGGGGATGCGGCGGCGCTACTCCCCCGCGTTGCCACCGTCGCTGGACGGCAAGCTGGAGTTCCACGTACGCACGGTGCCGGGCGGCTGGTGCAGCGGTTCCATCGTTGCCGACACCAAACCGGGCGATGAGTGGCGAATCTCCGCTCCCCTGGGCACTTTCATGATCGATCCGGCGGGTCCGGACGTGGTGATGGTCGCGGGCGGCACCGGTCTGGCGCCGATGCGTTCGCAGATCCTGGAATTGGCCCGTAAGCCGGAGCCGCCGCGCACCTATCTCTTCGTCGGCGGCCGCTCACCGCGCGATCTGTACGCCGAGGACATGCTGGTGCTGCTGGCCGACGAATTACCTTGGCTCACCGTGATTCCCGTGGTGGACAGCCCGGAGGATCCCGGCTGGGCCGATGAATGGTACGAACAGGCGCGGGTGGACATCGGCTTCCAGGAAGACGACCTACTGGTCGGAACGCTCGCCGATGTCGTTGCCTCCCATGGGGCTTTCGACGATCACCAGGTGTTCGTCTGCGGTTCGCCCGCGATGACGCGGGCCACCGTCGACCGCTTGGTCGCCGCCGGAACGCCCCCCGAACTCATTCAGTTCGAAGGGATTTGACCGCAGCACCGCTCAGAACAGCGGATCGTGCCGGATGTTCTTGGTCTGCGTGCCCGCGGCCATCAGCCGGAACTTGGTGGTCTGCACCATGGATGGCGCGCCGACGATCTGCACGTCACGATCGGTCCACGGCCCGTGTGCGGCGACCACCTTGCCGATCTGACCGATGACGCGCGGTTCGAGACCGGGCAGTTCGGGCTCCGGCTCACCGGAATCCAGGTACCACCAAGGGTTTTCGTCGCTCTCGGCGATCGGGGTGACGGTGAGCCACTTGTTGGCGACGGCGAGCTGGCTCAGCACCGGTAAGTCGTAGAGGTCGCACGGATGGTGCCCGCCGACGAATAGATGGACGCGAGGGTTGGTGCGGCGCTGGGCCATTGCCATCAGCTGGGCCCGCAGCGGGGCGATGCCGGTGCCGCAGCCGACCATCAGCATCTTGCGTTTGGTGTTGCGCGGCACGCCGAGTCCGCCGAGCGGCGAGCCGAGCAGCCACTGATCGCCGACGGCGGTGTGGCCGACGATGGCCGGGCTGACCCAACCGCCCAGCACGCTGCGAATGTGGAATTCGATCTCCCCGTTGGCATTTGCGGGCACCGCGGGGGAAAGGTAGCGCCACATTCGCGGGCGGGCCGGAACCTGCACGCTCATGTACTGCCCGGCGGCGTATTGCATGGGCTGATCGAGCTGCAGGCGCACGATGGTGAGATTACGTAGCACGTCGCGGCGTTCGACGACGGTGCCGGACCAGACGGGCGGCGTCGTCTCCTTTTCGGCGGCGCCGATCATGGTGTCGGCGATGACCTTCAGGCCCTCGTCCCAGCCCGCGTCCACCTCGTCGGTCCACATCTCACTGTCGGCAAACCCGCGCAGCGCGGCCTTCAGCGAGGCGCCGACGGCGACGTAATGTTCCGGCTGCACACCGTATTTGCGGTGGTCGCGCCCGAGCTGGGCAAGGAATGGCAACAGCTTGTCGGGTTCCTCGAGGCGGTCGAGCGCGTACATGATCGCCTTGACCAGGCGGTCGCGCTGGGCATCCATTGATGCGGGGAAGAATTCACGAACATGGGGGTAGTCGGTGAACAAGATCGCGTAGAACGATCTCGCCAACTTCTCCGGCCCCCCTTCCTCCGCAGCAACCGCCTTGAACGTGGTTCGAATCAAAGCGACAGTCCGCGAATCCATTTGTGTCACAACCCCATTTCGCACTCGAACACACCCGTGCCGGCGAGTGAGGGTGCTGCGGGACACTCGACAGCAGCCGTTGCCGAGAAGTGTAGGTGAGGTTAGCCAGCAACGGAATCCTTCGTTTAAACAACACCGGTGTAATTCCGTTCAACCAAGGTTCCCGCGCGCAAATCCGGCTTGAAACAAACTGCAAGACCGCTATGCCACAAGGAAATCGGTCGAGTGCACACCGAATTTGCCTGCCCCGATTTGCAAGATTCATCCCGATTCGTGATCGCGGAGCGATCGGGTGGCAACTTCAGCGGCGCAATGGTTTTCACGGCCGTACCGAATGCCACACCGCACGCCTCCCCAACCACGTCAGAATCCGAATAGCAAACGAGTCACACAATCGGTGATGGACGGTTGATCGAATTCCAGCTTACCGTCAGCTAATTCGCTTCTAAAACGATTCAATCGGGCAATAGGGCAACAACCGGACATCGATTTGCCAGCTTGCCACCGATGTTTGCTGATCGGTTCCGGAAGCGATTGCGGCGCATTGCCGAACGATCATGTGTCAGATCGGAAAACGACAAGCGGGCCGCGGAATTCCGGTCACCGAGTGGTGAAACCGGCTCCGCGGCCCGCTCGTTCGGTCGTTACGAACGCCGATTACGTGGCTGCCACACCACCAGCGCGGTACTGCGCTGCTGCGGAACGAGATCCGGACGGTAGCCCGCCCGCAGCCGTTCCAGTTCCGCCCGCGTCTCGACGAGCTGCTGCTGCAGCGCCTCCACCTGATTGGTGAGCTCGATGATGCGCTTGATGCCCGCCAGGTTGACGCCCTCGTCCTGGGACAGCCGCTGCACCTCGCGCAGCAACTCGACGTCCCTGGCCGAATAGCGCCGCCCGCCGCCCGAAGTACGTTGTGGCGTAACCAGACCGAGTCGGTCATAGGTGCGCAGTGTCTGCGCGTGCATGCCCGCCAGTTGGGCCGCGACCGAGATCATGAAGAACTCGGTCCGCGAACCGCCGCTCGCCTGCTTCGGATCAGTGGACATCACGCACCTGCCCATCCCGCACGTGGATCGAAACCGCTGGCCTTCTCCGCCTCCGCATAGCGCTTCAGCGCCTCGCTCGCATCGTTGTCCAGCTTCTGCGGCACCGCAACCTTCACGGTGACCAACAGGTCACCCGCGCCGCCGCCGCGCTTGGGCACGCCGCGGCCGCGCACTCGAAGGATCCGGCCGTCGGCGGTGCCCGGCGGCACCTTGACCCCGACCCTACCCTCCAGGGTAGGCACGGAAACCGTTGTGCCGAGCACCAATTCGCTGTAGCTCACCGGCAGCACCAGGGTCAGGTCGTCGCCGTTGCGGCCGAAAACCTTGTCCTGGCTGACGTGCACGGTGACATACAGGTCGCCCGACGGCGCGCCCCGCAACCCGGCCTCACCCTGCCCGGCCAGCCGAATCCGTTGCCCGTCACCGACACCCGGCGGAATCCGGACGGTGATGGTGCGGGTGCGGTTCTGGATACCGCTGCCGTGGCAGTCGACGCACGGGTCGTCGATGATCGAGCCGGTGCCCCGGCATTCGTCGCACGGCTCACTGAATCCGAACGCGCCCTGGTTGCGGCTGATCACGCCGGTTCCGTTGCAGATGGGGCAAACTCGGGGACTGGTCCCCGGTTTGGCCCCGCTGCCGTGACAGGTGGTGCACGGCGACGGACTCGTCATCCGCAGCGGAACGGTGACACCCTGTGCGGCCTCGCGGAAACCGAGCGTCGTCTCGGTCTCCACATCGGCCCCGCGCCGCGGCCTGCTCGACGTCCGGGTGCCGCCGCGGTTGAAGAGGCCGCCTAGTAGATCGCCGAGGCCGCCGTCACCCGCGCCCGCATTGCCGAAGATGTCACCGATATTGAAATCGCTGGAGAATCCGCCGCCCGCGCCCGGCGTGAAACCGCCGCCGCGCGGATACCCGCCGGCGAAAAGCCTGCGGGTCTCGTCGTATTCCTTGCGCTTGGCCGGATCCGACAGCACGGCATGCGCCTCGCTGACGGTCTTGAAGCGCTCCTCGGCCTTGGTGTCACCCGGATTCGCGTCCGGGTGCAGATCGCGGGCCAGCTTGCGGTAGGCCTTTTTGATCTCGTCCTGGGAGGCGCTGGAGGAGACACCCAGCTCCTTGTAGAAGTCCTTTTCGATCCACTCCCGCTGACTCACCGAGTATCTCCTCCTCCCGCAGACTTATTGGTTTTGTACGTCGGCATCGTCGGATGCCTCTGTCTCTGTGGTGGCCGAAGCGAGATCGGCCACGCCATCGGTTACCCCGACGAGCGCGTGGCGAAGCACGCGATCGCCGAACCGATAGCCCTTGCGCATGACGACACCGATCACCGGATCGTGCCCGGAACCCTCGTGCTGCACGGCCTCGTGCAGCGTCGGATCGAAAGGCTCACCCTCGGAACCGAATTCCTCCAGACCCTGCTTCTGCAGGGCGGCGGCCAGCTTGTCGGCCACACCCTTCAGCGGGCCGGACTCCAGGTCGCCGTGTGCGCGCGCCCGGTCGAGATCGTCGAGCACACCGAGCAATTCGCCAACGACGGCGGCCTTGGCCGAATCGATCGCGGCCTTGCGGTCGCGCTCGACGCGGCGCCGGTAGTTCGCGTACTCGGCGGTCAGCCGCTGCAGATCAGCGGTGCGCTCGGCGAGTTCGACGCTGATGGTGTCGGCGAGGACATCGCCCTCGGGCCCGTCGGCGGAACCATTGTCCGCCAACGGTTCCCGAACGTCACCGGTCTCCGGGTCAATCTTTCGATTGTCGACGATGGTGATCGGCTCCTGTTCGGAGTTGTCCTGTGTCACTTCTTCTCCGTGTCGACCGGCTCGTCAACAACCTCGGCATCCACGACCTGATCATCGGCCGCCGCGCTCGACGCGCCGTTACCCGACGCGGCCGACTCCTGCGCCGAGGCCTCGTAGATGGCCTGGCCCAGCGCCTGCGACTCGGTCGCCAGCTTCTCCACCGCGGACTTCACCTTGGCGATATCGGTGCCCTTCAGCGCCTCGTTGGCCTCGGCGATGGCCGCCTCGACCTTGGACTTGACGTCCGCGGGCACCTTGTCCTCGTTCTCCTTGATGAACTTCTCGGTCTGGTGCACCAGCGACTCGGCCTGGTTGCGGGTCTCCGCCTCCTCGCGCCGCGCCTTGTCCTCGGCCGCGTGCTGCTCCGCGTCCTTGACCATCCGGTCGATCTCCTCCTTGGACAGGCCGGAGCCGTCCTGGATCTTGATCGTGTTCTCCTTGCCGGTGCCCTTGTCCTTCGCGGTCACGTGCACGATGCCGTTGGCGTCGATGTCGAAGGTGACCTCGATCTGCGGCACGCCGCGCGGGGCCGGCGGGATGCCGGTCAGCTCGAAGGAGCCGAGCAGCTTGTTGTGCGAGGCGATTTCGCGCTCACCCTGGAACACCTGGATCTGCACCGACGGCTGGTTGTCATCGGCCGTGGTGAAGGTCTCCGAACGCTTGGTCGGAATGGTGGTGTTGCGCTCGATGAGCTTGGTCATCACGCCGCCCTTGGTCTCGATGCCCAGCGACAGCGGGGTCACATCGAGCAGCAGGACGTCCTTGACCTCACCCTTGAGCACACCGGCCTGCAGCGCGGCGCCGACGGCGACGACCTCGTCCGGGTTGACGCCCTTGTTGGGCTCCTTGCCGCCGGTCAGCTCGCGCACCAGATCGGTGACGGCGGGCATGCGGGTCGAACCACCGACCAGCACAACGTGATCGATATCGGACACCTTGATGCCCGCGTCCTTGATCACCGACTGGAACGGCGCACGGGTGCGGTCCAGCAGATCGGAGGTGATCTTCTGGAACTCCGCGCGGGTGAGCTGCTCGTCGAGGAACAGCGGGTTCTTGTCCGCGTCGACGGTGATGTAGGGCAGGTTGATCGAGGTGCTCTGGCTGGAGCTCAGCTCGATCTTGGCCTTCTCGGCGGCCTCGCGCAGCCGCTGCATCGCCATCTTGTCCTTGGTCAGGTCGATGCCGCTGGTGCCCTTGAACTTGTCGACCAGCCACTGCACGACCCGCTCGTCCCAGTCGTCACCACCGAGGTGGTTGTCACCGGAGGTGGCGCGGACCTCGACGACGCCCTCGCCGATTTCCAGCAGCGAGACGTCGAAGGTGCCGCCACCGAGGTCGAAGACCAGGATGGTCTGCTCCTTGTCGCCCTTGTCCAGGCCGTAGGCGAGCGCCGCCGCGGTGGGCTCGTTGACGATGCGCAGCACGTTCAGGCCGGCGATCTGGCCCGCTTCCTTGGTGGCCTGCCGCTGGGCGTCCTCGAAGTACGCGGGCACGGTGATGACCGCGTCGGTGATCTCCTCACCGAGGTAGGCCTCCGCGTCGCGCTTCAGCTTCATCAGCACGCGCGCGGAAATCTCCTGCGGTGTGTACTTCTTGCCGTCGATGTCGACGTTCCAGTCCGTGCCGATGTGCCGCTTGACCGAGCGGATGGTGCGGTCGACATTGGTGACCGCCTGGTTCTTGGCCGGCTGTCCGACCAGAACCTCACCGTTCTTCGCGAAGGCGACGATCGACGGGGTGGTGCGCGATCCCTCCGAGTTGGCGACTACGACCGGCTCGCCGCCTTCGAGAACGGCGACGACCGAGTTCGTGGTCCCGAGGTCGATTCCGACCGCACGAGCCATGGTTCCTCCTAGTTGACGTAAAACAATCTGTGGTGGTGCCGGACGATTCGCGGTGTCCGCCGCGAAAGGCCCGTCAGCGACTTCGCAGTCGCGAGACCCAGCCCCGATACCCCAGGCCCCCGGTAACCCGGGATTCGCCTCGGCACCCTCATAGAGCACGGTCTCAGCAACGCTGAGCGTGGTCGGCTCAATCCTGCCCCTCCCGAGGGCCGGGAGTCAACTGGAACTTGAGTCGATCGCGCTCAACCTTGTCGAAAGACTCAACGGCCGGTATCCGCGAATAATTCCCAGACCCGGCAACTTCCTAAATTTGACCTACAGGTACAAAACACTAGAGTCAACGGCATGGGCAGGCCCAAGCAGTTCGACCCCGACGCCGCCGTCGAGCGGGCCATGGAGGTCTTCTGGCGCAAGGGCTACGCCGCGACAACACCGCAGGATCTGGTCGATGCGCTCGGTATCGGCAAGGGCAGCCTCTATCACGCGTTCGGCAGCAAGCACGCGCTGTTCGAGCGGGCGCTGCGGCGGTATCGCGAGGCGCAGGCGACCACACTCACCGACCTGCTGGAACAACCGGGACCCGCCAAGGAGAAGCTGTGCACCGCACTGCGATTCATCGCCGAGGACACTCTCGCCGATCCGGATCGCCGAGGCTGCCTCGCGGTCAATACCGCTGCGGCGCTGGGCAATACGGATGATGCCGCGGCCGAGCAGGTACGCCGGATGTTCGACCGCACGGAAGCGGCCTTCCGGTCTGTGATCGAGGAGGGGCAGCGGGCGGGCGAGATCGATCGCACGCGCGACGCCGCGGATCTGGCCAGTTTGCTGCTCAATACCGTTGTGGGACTCCAGGTTCTGTCGAAAACCGCGCAGGGGCCCGAGCGGTTGAACCGGGTTGTCGACGGGGCGCTCGCCACGATCTGAACACCCGACGCTGATTAGCGCAGCGTCGCTATTTGTTCGAGGAAAGAAGGAATTTCATGGACCTCAGGCTGAGCGGCAAGACCGCATTGGTCACCGGCGCGAGCAAGGGCGTCGGGCTGGCCACCGTGCGCAGGCTGACCGCCGAGGGCGTGCGGGTGGCAGGCGCCGCGCGCACCATCACCCCAGCACTGAAAGATACCGGCGCGGTGGCGATTTCGGTCGATCTGAGCACGCAGGACGGTCCGGCCGCGATGGTCGAGCAGGCCGTCGCCGAACTCGGCGGCATCGATCTGCTGGTCAACAATGCGGGCGGTGGCAGCAGCGCGGACGCGGGCATCGGCATGGGCGGCTTCGCCGAACTCGACGACGCGCACTGGCAGCGCACCTTCGACCTCAACCTCTACGCCGCGGTCCGCACCACCCGGGCCGCGCTGCCGAGCCTGCTGGAACGCACCGGAGAATCGGGCGGCTCGGCGGTGGTGAACGTATCCTCCATCGGCGCCTGGCTGCCCGCGGGGCCGCCGTTGGCGTACAACGTCGCCAAGGCCGCGCTCACCGCGTTCAGCAGGGGCATCGCAGAAGAGCTCGGCCCGCAAGGCATTCGGGTCACCACAGTGTCGCCCGGACCGATCCGCACCGATATCTGGGAGTCGGCCGACGGCTACGGCGGCCATCTCGCCGCGGCCGCGCAAATCGAGCACGAGCAGTTCCTCGAACAGGTTCCGGCGATCATGCGCATGATCACCGGGCGCATCGCCGAACCCGACGAGGTTGCCGCGCTCATCACCTTCCTACTGTCGGATGTCGCGGCCAGCATCGCCGGATCCGATCACCTGATCGACGGCGGAGTGGTCAAAACGGTCTGAAATCTCCGACCACGGTCCGATGCTCCCCGGTCTGTTCCGGACCTACCATCGGCGCAAAGTCGCCTATGCCAGTGGGGGTTTCCATGACCATCGGGGTTTCGACACGGACGCGCATCTGGCTACGGTGGGTGGCCTACCACGCCGCCCCGCGCGCATTTCTCGCGATGCGAGCGCGGCAGGGCGACCCACTCGCCCGAATCATGGTGGGCCGCAACCGCTGCGCCGAGCTTTATCCGATGATCGAACGGGTCCGGGCCGACGGCAGGCTGGTCCGGACCCGGTACTTCACCGTGACGGCGGACCACGAGCTGTGCCGGACCATATTGCGGGACAACAGATTCGGCGTGCTCACCCCGGAAAATATGGATATGGGGCGGCCGATCCGCTGGATTCTGACGAAAACCGATCCGGGGCTGCCGAATCCGGTGGAGCCGCCCGCCATGGTCGCGGTCGATCCGCCCGAGCACACCCGATACCGGCGCCCGTTCACGAGCGCGTTCACCCCGCGCGCCATCGCGAAACTGAATGATCGCATCGTCGAGGTCACCGATCAGCTGCTCGACCAGCTGGCCGAGCGGCCCCGGCCGGATCTGATCGCCGATTTCGCCTGCCGGCTACCGGTCGCCATAATCGCCGAAATCCTCGGTGTGCCAGACGAAGATCACGACATGCTGCTGTCCTGGGGGCACAGCGGCGCACCGCTGCTCGACCTCGGACTCAGCTGGCGGACCTACCGCGAAGCGATCGCGATACTGGTCGACGGCGACGACTACTTCGACCGGCACATCGACCGGCTCAGCGCCGATCCGGACGCCAGCATCCTCAGCCACCTCGCCGAGCAGCGCGAGCTCGGCAGGCGGGAGCTGTCCGCCAACTCCACGCTGCTGCTCGGCGCCGGCTTCGAGACCACGGTCAACCTCATCGGCAACGGCATCGTGCAGCTGCTCGCACACCCGGAACAACTGGCGCTGCTGCGCGACGAACCGGACCGCTGGCCCAACGCCGTCGAGGAGATCCTGCGCTACGAGAGCCCGGTGCAGATGACCGTGCGCCGGGTCAACAGTGATCTAGAGCTTGCGGGACAACACCTTCCGGCGGGCACCACCCTTGTCCTGCTGCTCGGCGGGGCCAACCGCGACCCGGCGGCCTTCGACGACCCGAACCGCTTCGATATCACCAGAGCCAATGCGCGCGACCACCTCGCGTTCGGCAGCGGTATCCACGCCTGCCTCGGCGCGGCCCTGGCCAGGATGGAGGGCGCGACGGCGCTGCGGGCGCTGTTCGAGCGGTATCCGGACCTGCGGCTGGACGGGGCTCCGGTGCGGCGCGACCTGGTCACCCTGCACGGGTATCAGCGGTTGCCTGCGAAACTCGCGGTGCCCGTGGCACATTGAATATCGAGGTCAGCGTAGGGAAACGACAACTGTTCGAGGAGTCGCCATGCGGGCAGCCGTGGTCAGCAAAACCGAATTCGAGGTCAGGGAGCTACCCGCGCAGGCGCCCGGTCGCGGCCAGGTGCTGCTCGACGTAACCCGCTGCGGTATCTGCGGATCCGATCTGCACGCCCGCACACACGCCGACGAAATGGCCGATTTGGCCGCGGCCACCGGCTACGCGCACTTCATGCGCACCGAGCAGAGCATCGTATTCGGGCACGAATTCAGCGGGACGATAGCGGAATACGGGCCGGGCTGCCGCAAGCGCTGGCCCACCGGAACCCCGGTGGTCGCGCTGCCGATCGTGCGACAGGGTCGCGAACCGCACCTGGTGGGCCTGTCCGCCGCCGCGCCCGGCGCGTACGCGGAGCAGGTCGTCGCGCAGGAATCGATGACACTGCCCATCCCGAACGGACTCTCGGCCGAGCACGCCGCACTCACCGAACCGATGGCGGTGGCCTGGCACGCGGTGCGCAAGAGCCGAATTCGCAAGGGGCAGACCGCCTTCGTCATCGGCTGCGGTCCGATCGGGCTCGCCGTCATCAGCATGCTGAAGGCCGCGGGTGTACGCACCGTCGTCGCCAGCGATTATTCGCCGCGGCGGCGTGCGCTGGCCACCGCCTGCGGCGCCGACACCGTTGTCGATCCAGGAACCGAATCCCCGTGGGCCGCAGGGCCGAAGCGCGGCATCACCGGTGCCGCCGATGTGCTGAACCTCGGCTTCGACGCGATGGAACGGCTGCGGCTGATCCCGAATATCCCGTGGTGGTACGTCTTCCGGCTCGCGCACACCTTCAACGCCGGCCCATCCGGCCCCGTGATCTTCGAATGCGTCGGCGTGCCAGGCATTATCGATCAGATCCTGGCCGCGGCGCCGCCGATGTCACGCGTCGTTGTCGTCGGGGTATGCATGCAGACCGACCGCTTCCAGCCCGCCGTCGCCATCAACAAGGAGATCGAGCTGCGCTTCGTACTCGGTTACGACCCAGGCGAATTCCGGGACACGCTGCATATGCTCGCCGATGGCAAGGTCGATCCGGCGCCGCTGATCACCGGCACCGTCGGCCTCGGCGGGGTCGACGCGGCCTTCACCGCGCTCGGCTCACCCGATGAGCACGCCAAAATTCTGGTCGATCCCAGGAGCGGCGTGACCGTCCCTTAGCGGGTCGTCGCCAGGATCTCGTCGGCGATATCCTCGTCGAGGCTGATCCGGACCAGGGCCGCGGCCAGCGCGGCGGTGCGGTCCTTCGGCGCCAGGTCGGCGAGGCGGTCCGGATCGGCGGGCAGCCGAATCCTGCTGGCGCCCTTGAGCGCTCGCTCGTCGAAATGCGGGCGCACCCAGGGCCAGATGTCCTGCACCTCGCGCAGGAAGATATCGCTGCCGACCGGACCGATGCCCTGGAACTGCTGCAACAGCTGCGCGGCGTGTTTGGGGTCGCACCTCGACTCTCGGGCGAGTTCGCGCAGGTCACCGTGGTAGTGGTCGAGAACGCGGGCCGCATTCGCACCCAAGCGGGAGGCGGTGCTCTCGTCGTAGCGGCGGTAGTGGGCGCGGCCGAGCGCGTCGACCAGCTCCTGCCAGTCGGCGTCGGCCACCCGGCGCGGGGTGTTGTATCCGGTGTCGACCAGCTCCTTCGTCGCCGCCACCGCGATCCTGGCCGCGATCCGAGTGCTCAGCAGCTGGGAGAGCATCAGCAATTGGAAAAGCGGCGCGGGTTTGTCGGCCAGCGCGATACCCGCTTCGGCGGCATAGCCGGTACCGATCCGCTGCATCAGTTCCTTGACGACATCCTGCTGCCCCATGGTGGCCTCCTCTGCGGATATCGGAGACGTACCCACCAATCGGAAGCCCACACCATCCAGCCGGTCAAGCTGGGGAAACCCCTATTTTGTGCCGTTATCGCGGGATGAGGCTCAGGGTCCCTTCGGCGCTGCGGGCGGCGGTGAGGCAGGCGGTGGTGGTGAATTGGTCGGCCAGGGGATGGCGGGCGCGGGCGCGCCATTTGCGGACGGCGGCAACGGCTTCGGTGCGCTGACGGTCCGGGTGTGCGTCGATGGGGAGACCCAGGCGCAAGTGCGGGGCGATGCCGGAACCGCCGATCAATCGGTGCAGTTCGGCGAGATCGGCTGGGGGAAGGGATAATTCGTCGGTGCGCAGGCGGCCGAGCAGACGCAGTTCGGCGAAGCCGTGCACATCCGCGAGCAGGGTGCGCACCTGGGGCAGCAGCTGGTCCGCCGCGGTGCCCGGATAGGCGCTCAACACCCGGGCCAGGGCGGTCAGCGCCGAATGCGCCTTCAATTGGTCCGCGCGCTGGGCGAATTGGATATCGAGCACGGAACGCAGTTCATCGACACCGCTGCGTTTGGTCAATTCCGCGGCCAGCGTTGCCGAATCGCGGACACCGAGCCGGATCAGCGTGATCGCCATCCGAATCCCGAACAGCCCGAACCGCTCGGCGAGCTGGGCCCGCATTTCGGGTCCGACCGGCAGCGGCAGGTCGGGGCGGGCGAAACGATCCGCCGACAGCAGCGCCGCACCCAGATCGTCGACGTGCACACCGGCCAGCGCCTCGAAGGCGGCGAACTCCTGCTGCCGCAGCGTCGCCGCGGCGAAGGCGAGCAGTCCGGCCACCGGAATCACGGCCTGGCACAGGCCGGTTCGCTCCAGCTCACCCGCGAAACGCACGGCGACATCGCGGGCCGAATTCAATGCGTCGATCCGGCCCGCGCCGATCTCGTCGGCCCTGGACACCACGCCGACCACACCCAGTGGGCCCGGCAGGCTGGAAAGTCCCGGCCCCGCAGCGGTTCCCGCGCCGATCCGCTCCAGGAACCGGATATCGGCGGCGTCCAGCCTTCGCAGCAGATACACCACCGCATCGGCGCCGGGGACGGCCATACCGCCCGGATCGGCGCCGGGCGTGAGCAGCCGCGCGGTGCGCTGCGACACCTCACGCGACAGCGACGAGGTGCCGGGGGTATCGATGATCGTGGTGTGCGTGAGCGCGGCGGCCGGCCATTCGACCTCGAGACGGTCGATTTCCCGCGGCCCGGGAACACCCCAATTCAACTGTCCGAGATCGAATGTCAGCCCGTGTGCGCCTGCGCCGCGGCGCACGACGACATGCGCCCGCTGCCCGTCCGGCGCATGCGCGGTGACGCTCGGTGTCGAACCGTAGCGATACCAGGTGACCACCCTGGTGCATTCGGTCGCGTCGGTGGGGGCGATGTCCTGTCCGACAAGCGAATTCAACAGCGTTGACTTACCCGCCTTGAGCGAGCCCGCCAGCGCGACCCGCAGCGGCTGCTCCAGCCTGCGGGCGCAGTCGGCGAGCAGCGCGCGCGGCTGCTGATGCCCGGTGTACGCCTGTCGTGCCGAGTCGACCAGCCGATGCGCCTCGGCCACGATTCCGGGCGCCCTGCGCGCATCGGCTTTCATGCGGATCTCACCAGTTCTCCTCGGCACTCGCCGGGGCAGGACCATGCCCGGCTTCACCGCGACACCGTACCCGTGGACGCGGATCCGGGCGTGGGATCCGTGGCGGAGCCGGTTCGCAAACCCGGCTCACCTGTTGAATCCACAGGCTGTGTCGATATCCGCCGAGGCGGCACGGGCAGGCGGGCGAGGGCTCCCGCGTGTTCCACAGCGTGCGGAGCCGGGCCGACGGCAGCGGGTGGTGCGGACGCCAACTGCTGCGTCTGCATCGCATCGGCGTATCTGCGGAGTTCGGCGACCACGCGAAGCTGCCGCTCGAGAACGGCGGCGCGCTCGGTGCGGCGCGCCGTTTCCATCGTGGCGGCCTCCTGTGCGGCACGCAGGGATTCCTCGATGGAGCGCAGGCTGCGGTCGGCGACACCGGTGAAGTGATCACGTAGCGCCCGATGGATGCGGTGCAGGCGATCCTTGGATTCCTTACCCGCATGGAAGGCCACATCGTCGAGGAAACGGCGGATGGCCTGTTTCGCCTCGTTCCGGCGGCGCGCCAGCCTGGCCTGCTGCTCATCACGATAAGCCTTGCCGCCCACCAGGACTCCGGCGCTGATGGAGATCGGGTTGAGCATCGCCAGACCGGCGAACGTGCTGGCCAACCCCACCATCAGCACACCGCCGTACGATCCGCGCATGCCGACGAGCAGTTTGCTCACGATGCCGATATCGGGTTCCAGATCAGCCAAAGTGCCCGAGCCAGTGCGACTTTCGGTCGGAGACACATCGGGTCCGACATCGGGCAGATCCACCGCGCCGACCTCGGTGAAGTGCTCGGCGACCCGTTCGGCCAATTCCACGGCCCTGGTGTGTGCGATCAGCAGATTGTCACCTATGGCCAGATCGACTGTACCGCTGAGCCATTCGGATATCCGATCCCACTGTTTACCGGGATCGTTCTCGTCGATCCATTCGTCCGCGGTAGCGGCTATGCCGCGCAGCCGCTCGCGCAGATCGTGATCGACATCGCTCGCCAGATCCGTGACACCGTCGCCGAGCGTCTGCTGCCAGGCTGCGGTGCGCCGATGCAGTTGCTCGGCGGCGGTTTTCGCCGACTGCAACTCACGCACCGCGGCCGCGCCCTGACGTGGATCACGCAGCGCCACCAGCTCGCTTCCCAGCGCGAGCGCCAAATGTTCCGCGGCGGAATGGATATCGCGCGCCACCGCATTCCGCGTCAACAGCTGATCACGCGCGACCACACGATCCCGCAGGAACTGGTAGAGCTCGCCGAATCCGGATTCGCGGCCGAGCTGCGAATCCTGCAGGCGCATCGCGTGTTCGCGCAGCAGCGCCGAGACCGCAAGCACCGGGATATCGAGCCGCGCCCGCGCCAGATGCCGCAGATCCGCGGCATGCACCTGACGCCAGTGCGGATAGAGGTCGGTCTTGCCGAGCAGCAGCGCGGTCGACGGGCACAGCTCGCGCACCTGCCGCAGAAAGGCCAACTCCGGCTCGGTCAGCTCGGTAGACGCGTCGGAGACGACGAATACCGCGTCGGCCGCCGCGGCGAGTCCGAGTACCGTTGCCGCACCGGAACTTCCGTGCGCGCCGACGCCCGGAGTGTCGACCAGCACGATGCCGTCGGCCAGCAACGCATTCGGCAGCTGGATTTCCAGGCGCAGGATCCGCCTGCCCTGCGCCAGTGCGGATCGCGCCGAAATGCTCGCGATCTCATCGATCGGCACCGCCACCCGGATCTCGCCCTTGGTCGCGGTGTCGGCGGCGAGCACCAGATCGGCGCGTGGCTCCTGGCCGTGTACGAGCAGCGTGGTGACCGTGGTGGTCACGTCGTCGCCGACCGGGCAGATCGCGATATTCAACAGCGCGTTGATGAATCGGCTCTTGCCCTGGTCGAGTTGTCCAGCGATGACGATGCGGTGGCGCGGATCGCGCACCCGTTCCGCCGCCGCCTCCAAACGGCCGACCAGGTCGTTACGCCCGGCGGCACGGGCGGCGGCGATCGTCTCGCCGAGCACCGGCAGCAGGGGCGCCGCCGGTGGTCGAGCATCAGGTACAGGGGTACCCATCGGGAAGGTGACCTCTCTCAGTCCGGTTCGAATCCAGTGAGGTGCGAAACCTCAGTGCGATTCGAAATCTCAGTGCAGGCCGAGACCGCCGTGGGTATCGGTGGCCGCGCCGAGATCTGCGTGCGTATCGGCATGTACGCCGGTGCCGCCATGCAGACCCGAGTCGAGTCCCGAGCCGAATGCACTCGAAACATCAAGGCCAGACCAGGTATTCGCGGTCGAGTCGATGGTGGAGGCGACGCCCGAGTGCGTTCCGATGCCACCGCTCAGCCCCGCGCCGGTGTCGACCGCACCATGCGTACCCGCGCCGACGGTCCCGCTCACCGCGGCCCCGCTGTGCAAACCACTGTCGATCCCTGTGGAAACCCCTGTGCTCGAACCACTTCCGAGCGCGGCGCTCCCCACCCCGCCACCGAGATCCGATACGGCATGTGCGCCACCATCCACAGCACCACCCACGCCTGTGGAAATACCTGCCCCAAACCACTTCCAACATGCGCACCGGTATCCACCGCCCCGCCGACGCCGGCACCGACCTGCCCTCCGGCATTCACCGCGCCTGCCAACCCACTCGAAATACCCGTCTCCAATCCGGTCCCGACATGCGCACCGGCATCCACAGCGCCACCCACCCCACTGGCCAGCCCGGTCCCGACGTGTGCACCACTGTCAACCGCGCCGGTAAGTCCCGCAGTCAAATCCGACGCGGCATGCGCCCCACCGGACAGCCCCGTCCCCAAACCACTCCCAACCTGTGCACCGGCATCCACAGCGCCACCCACGCCACCGGTCAGCCCGGTCCCGACGTGTGCACCACTGTCAACCGCACCGGTAAGTCCCGCAGTCAAATCCGACGCGGCGTGCGCCCCACCGGACAGCCCCGTCCTCAAACCACTCCCGATCTGTGCACCGGCATCCACAGCGCCACCCACACCACCGGAAAGCCCGGTCCCCAAGCCCGTACCCACCTGTGCGCCAGTGCCAACCGCACCTGTAAGCCCAGCAGTCAAATCCGACGCGGCATGAACTCCATCCGACAGCCCCGTCCCCAAACCACTCCCAACCTGTGCACTGGCATCCACAGCGCCACCCAGGCCACCGGAAAGCCCGGACGCCAACCCCGTTCCAACCCCGAGCCCAGTCGACAACCCGGTCCCCACCTGCGCCCCGGTACCGGCAGCCGCCGTCAGGCCGCCCGAAACCGCCGAGCCAATGTTTCCAACCGAATCAGCCGTACCGTGCAAGCCCCCCGTAAGAGCGGACCCCACCTGTGCACCAGCTCCGGCATCGATGCCTGTGGACAGACCGGCACCCACCTGCGCCGCAGTACCGACCGCACCCGTCAAACCGGTGGACAAGCTACTACCCACAGCCGCACCAGAATTCGCAACACCCTGCACACCGGCCGCAAGGTCGGATCCGGCATTCACCGCCGCACCGAGACCAGTGGACAGTCCGGCCCCGACCTGTCCAGCGGAATCCGCCGCACCCGTCAGTCCACTGGAAACGCTGTCGCCCACGGCCGCACTGGAATTCACTGCGCCCTGCAGATCAGCAGACAGATCCGTGCCAACCTGCGTACCAACATCGGCGGCGGTACCGAGTCCGGTCGACAGACCAGTCTCCAGACCGGCACCCGCCTGCGCCGCAGTACCGACCACACCCGTCAAACCCGTGGACAAGCCAGCCCCGACCTGCGTGACCGAATCCGCCGCAGCCATCAATCCACTGGAAACGCTATCGCCCACGGCTGCGCTGGAATTCACCGCGCCCTGCAGACCGGCAGACAGATCCGAGCCAACCTGCGTACCGACATCGGTTGCGATGCCGAGTCCGGTCGACAGCCCAGTCTCCAGCCCGGCACCCGCCTGCGCCGCGGCATCAACCGCACCCGTCAAACCCGCGGACAAGCTACTGTCAACGGCCGCACCGGAATTCGCGACGCCCTGCGCACCGGCCGCAAGATCGGATCCAGCGTTCACCGCCGCATCGAGACCAGTGGACAGACCAGCACCGACCTGCGTGACGGAATCCGCCGTAGCTGTCAGCCCGCCGGAGAGGCTGTTGCCAACGGCCGCACTGGAATTCACCGCGCCCTGGAGATCAGCCGACAGATCCGAGCCAACCTGCGTACCAACATCGGTGGCGGTGCCGAGTCCGGTCGACAGGCCAGTCTCCAGACCGGCACCCGTCTGTGCTGCGGCATCAACCGCACCGGTCAAACCTGTGGACAAGTTACTGTCAACGGCCGCACTGGAATTCACTGCGCCTTGCAGAACGGTGGAAAGGTCGGAACCGATTTGGGTTCCGGTGGAGAGGCCGGTTTCCACATTGGTGGCTGCCTGGGTGCCGAGGGTGCCGGTCAGGGCGGTCGACAGGTCTGCTCCGGTGTTGGCGCCGGCTTGCAGGTCGGTGGAGAGGTCGGTGGCGGCGGTTGTCGCGGCTTCGAGGCCGGTGGTCAGTTGGGTGGTCGCGTTCAGGGCGGTGCCGAGGTTTGCGGCGGCGTCGGTTATGCCGGTGAGGGCGGCGCCCGCGTCGGTGACGCCATGCAGGGCAGCGGCTACATCGCCGCCGAATCCGTTGGATACCAAAGCATTCAGACCGGTCGCCGCCGATGCGGCACTGTCGATGGCACCGGTGAGGCCCGCGCCGAGACCGGCGGCGGCCTGCAGTCCGGTGGCGAGATCGGCTCCCGCGTTGGCCGCGCCTTGGAGTCCGGCGGCGACGTCGGCGCCCACCTGTGTACCGGTGTCGGCGGCGCCGAGCAGGCTTGTGGACAGGCCAATGCCGGTGGACAGGCCGGTTTCCAGACCGGTCAGTGCCTGCGCGCCTGCGCCGAGCGCGCCGTTGATTCCCGCCGCCAGGTCGGCTCCCGCGTTGGCGAGGGCGCCGACATCGACTCCCGTCTGCAGGCCGGTGCCGAAACCACCATTCACATCGAGGCCGGTGCCGACGTCGGCGGTCGCGCCCGTTTGTACGGCGGCCCCCAGGTTCGCCGCGGCATTCGTCTCCGCCGCGGCGACGGACTGGCCGCCCGCCGCGATGATGGCCGAGAGCTGAGAGCCGCCGGTGATCAGCGCCGACTCGGCGACCATCGGCGCGACCGCGGCGATATCCTCCGGTGTCACCGCGCCGAGACCGGCGGCGGCCAGGGCTTCCGCCGGATTGGCGCAATACCCGACCGCGGCGTCGGGGTGGCGCAGCAGGTTGAGGATGAACTCCAGAATCGCGTTGGGTGTCATCGAGAATCGTCTCCTCCAGATGGGCGGACCAACCCGATCCGCTGCCGTTCGAATGAATTCCACGCTAGGTAGCCACCCGGTTACCGCGAAACGGGGTGAGCCCCTACATCGCCCGTGCGGGATGCGTTAGGGGCGCGGCATCCATTAGGGGAATCACCCCGAACTTTCCCTATGCGGTAACGGTGGCCGCCCAGCAAACGACAGATGTGTACGGGTCAACCGATCCGCCCAGTCATTCCGTACTACTCATAGCGATACCGGCCAACACAGTTTTCGATCGGGGATCTCGTAATGACAGAGCGTCTGGCGCTCGGCATCAATGTCGGAGCGTCGAATTCGGTCGCCGTGGCGGCTGTGGGGGACGGTAGCGATTCGGACAATGGTCCAGCAGATGGGGGTTCGGTCAGCATTCATCCGAGCGTGTTGCGGCTCACCCCTGATGCGCCGCCCGCCTTCGGCACGAGGGCCAGGGTGCGCGGCAGGCATTCCAACGACGTGGTCGTCGAGGGCTTCCTGAACCGGGTGGGCGATCCGGTCGACATGCTCACCGAGGATGGCGCCACCCATCCCGCCGCCGATCTGGTGGCCACCGCACTCACCTGCTTGATCGACGAAATGTCCACGCGCGCAGGCCAATCGGCATCGGCCACGATCGCCTGCCACCCGGCGTGGTGGTCCAAGCACACCGTCGATATCCAGCGCGATGCACTGGGCCGCGCCGGCCTCACCGATGTGACGCTCGTCCCGGAACCGCTGGCGGCACTGCGCTGGCTCACCGCGACGCACGGCCCACTCGGCGACGGCGCGGTGGCGGTATACGACCTCGGCGCGGGCGGCCTGACCGTATCGGTTTTGCGCACCGGTGAGCAGTCGGGCCTACTCGGTACGCCACTGCGCAGTACCGATATCGCGGGTGCCGAATTCGATCTGTTGACCATGCGCCATGTGCTGGCCAATGCGCTGGGCGGAAATGATTTCGATCCATTCGACCCCGTTGTCGAACGAGAATTGGCGGCATTGCGCATACGCTGCCGAAATGCGAAGGAAGAGCTTTCCATTAATACCGCGACGGTGGTCGCGGTGCGACCGCGTCCGGGTGACCAACGCGATCAACAGATCCGGCTGGTGCGTGACGAACTCGAGGAGTTGCTGAGAGGTCCGCTCTTGGCCTCGACCGACCTGATCCGGGACGCCGTGCACCGCGCGGGTCTCGAGGTGGGCGATATCGGCCGGGTGTTGTTGACCGGCGGCGGTGGTGCTATTCCGCTGGTGGCCGAGCTGATTTCGAGCGAGTTCGGCCTGCCGGTGGTCGCCGCGCCCGATCCGGCGCAGACCAGCGCCCGCGGCGCCGCACTGCTGGCGACGGATCTGCTTGCCGAAATCCGAAGTCTCGCACCGACTCCGATCGTCGCGCGACCGGATATCGAACCGACACCGAAAACCAAGGAGCTTCCGGCACTTTCGAGCGCCCCGACATTGCCCGAGCCGCCGAAGCGCAGCGGCCTCACCGGCAAGCAGCGCGCCGCGATCATCGCGGGCACCATATTCGCCATCGGCGTGCTGACAACCGGCACGGTCGCGATCGGCACCGGCATCCAATCCGGTCCGAATCACGCTCCCGCGGTGCAGGATACGACAACGACTCCCGCACCGGTTCAGGTCGCGGCACCATCCGGTGCCCTCGACCCCACCACCGGACGCGCCGTCTCCCCCGCCGCCGACACCACCGGCGGCAAGGCGAAACCCACCGGCGCCCAACAAACTCCGTCGAGCGACCCGGCGATCGTCGCGGTGAACAACCCGCCCGCCACCGGCCAGCCGGATCCAGCCGCCCCGGCAGCACCCGCACCACAACCGAACCCACAACCGAACCCCCAGCCACCCACGGCACCGCAGCAGCCACCACCGCAACCCCCGGCGCTACCGTCACCGCCGACGCTGCCGAACCTCGGTGACACCGTGGACAAGGTGGGCAGCGCGGTACCGACGGCATTGCCCGTACCGCCGGTGATCCAGGGAGGCCACGGTGGCTGATACGGCATTCGACACCCTGCCCTCGGCCCGGGAGATCTTCCGCGAACTCGATTCCGCCGATCGCGAGCCGGTGGTCTATCTGATCCGGGGTCGGTCCTGCACCGGCAAGTCCACCCTGCTCGCCGCGGTCCGGACGAGGTTGCGGGCCATGGGCGTCTCGACACACGAGGACCCCGCGGCCCTCTTGCCCGATACCAACGAATCCGAGTACGCCGCAACAACTCTCGTCGTCGAGGGAGCGCACCGGATCATCCCGGCCGCGTTCGGCGGCCCGCCGCCGCGGATCGAGGCCGAACACAACGGTCGCCCGAACCCGGCCGCGCTGGTGGTCGACAACGCGCAGACGCTGAGCCGGCATCAGCTCGAACAAATCTGCGCCACAATCGAATCCGGCGATCACACGGTGGTGATTGCCGCCCAGCCACGCCCGCACGACCCGAATCTGCGCGCCCTCACCGACCTGGTGTCCAGGCGCGGCCGCGTCGTGGATCTGCGCCCGCTCGGCGTCGCCGATATCGCGCCGTTCGCAAGGGAATTGGGGCTGACGGTGCCGCGACCGGTGGCACAGCACATCCATCGGCAGACAGGCGGCATCCGCGGCGGTGTCGTCGCGGCGCTGGCCGCCGCCTGCTCGGCCCGGCTCGACGCGGGGATCCGCGCGGTGGACGATGCGGTGACCGCGTGGACCCGCGCCCTGCTCGACGATATCGAGCCGGATCTGCTGGAAACCTTGGTGGTCGCCACCACCGGCGCCGGCCTGGACGCCAGCGAGCTCACCGAGGTGCTGGATGTGGAATCCGCTGCGGCACAGGATCTTATCGACCGAGCCAGGGCGAGTGCCCTGGTAACCGATGCCGATCTGCTGCTCACCCCTGCGGTCGCGCCGCTGCGCACCCTGCTCGGCGATCGACGCTTCGTCGGAGTGCAGCGCAGGCTGCTCACCGCCCGCCTGGACGCGGGCCTGCTGCGCGACAACACCGCGCTGCTGCTCGCCGAGTCCGGGGTGCGGGATCGGCGGCTCGCCGAATTCCTCACCGCGGCAGCGGAAAAGGCGGGCCACGAGGCCGTCCGCTACTACGCCGCCGCGGCGGCGACGGGCGCCGATCCCGATGACATCGCGCTGCGCTGGGCCGAGGCGGCCGCGCGCGTCGGCGACGGCGACACCGCGATGCGGCTGGCCGAACCGATGCTGGCCAGGCAGGGCGTCGCCGGGCCGGATCTCGCTGCGGCGGTACGGATCTGCGCCGCGGTGCTGACCAGGCGCGGGTTGGTGAGCCGGGCCGCCCAGCTCTATACCTGGCTGGGTCCGCGGCGGGTCGGCGCCGATTGGGCGATCGGTGCGACGGTGCTCTACCTCGCGGGCGAGGTTTCCGGTGCGGCGGCCATGTCCGCGTCGGCGGCGCAGTGGCCGCCGACCGAGGCCAACGCGCACGCCCGGCTGATCGCGACCTCGCTGGAGCAGACCATCGTCCGCAATCCGGGCGAAATCGGCACCGCCGCAGCCGTTTCCGCGCTGGTACAGGCGTCGTACGCGGATGCGAGCGTCGACCGCTTCCTGCCGTGCACCGCGGCGTCCATCGCGGCGCTGCTGTGCCTGAGCACCGGCGAGCCCCGCCGCGGCGTCGACGCGCTGCGCCGCGCGGACAGCGGCGGTCTGCGCTGCCATCAGCTGCAGGTGCTGGCCGCCTGGACCGCCATGCTCGGCGGCGACGAGCAGGCCGCGGCGGCCGCGGCCGCGACCATCGACCATGAAACGCTCGACATCCGCGACCGGCTGCTGGCCCACGCGGTCACCGTCGGGCTGGCCCGGCGCAGCGGCGATCACGCCGCGCTGGCCAAGGCCTGGCAGGCGGCCCGTCCGCTGTTCGACGACGTCGACGCCGATCTGCTCGCCCTGCTGCCGATCGGCGAGCTGTGGCTGGCCGGCATTCGCCTGCGGGACGAGCGCCGCATCGCACCGCTGGTCGATGCCGCGCTCGGGCTGCTTCGCCGCCTGGGCAGTCCACCGGCCTGGGCCAACGCTTTTCACTGGTACGGCGTGCAGGCCGCGATCGCGCACGAGAGCCCGGACGAGTTGCTGCCGCATGCGCGCGCACTGAAGGCCGCGGCGGAATCCGGCGATCGGCATGCCGCGGTGCTGGCCGCCGCCGGCCGCACCTGGGTGCTGGTGCTGCGCGGTGAGGTGGCGGCCGGTCCCGTCGAAACGGCCGTCGCGCAACTCGGCGAAATCGGCCTGACCTGGGATGCGGCCCGGCTGGCCAGCGAGGCCGCGCTGGCCGCAGCCGATTCCGCGACCGCGACCGCGCTGCTGAAGCTGGCCAGGACGGTGCGCGCCGAGGCACGGCCGCCTGAGCGTCCGGCTCGCCCGGCGCCTGCCGTCACATCGCCGGGAGCCCAGGCGAGCAGACCCGAACCCGCCCCGCTGGACGGGTCGGCCATGCTCAGCGAGCGCGAGCGCGAGGTCGCCGAACTGGTGCTGCTCGGCCTGACCTACCGGGAGATCGGCGCACGCCTGTACATTTCAGCGAAGACGGTCGAGCATCATGTGGCCCGCATTCGGCGTCGGATCGGTGCTCGTTCCCGATCGGAGTTATTGTCGATGCTCCGCGCCATGGGACACGGCTCGCTGCTGGTGTGACCATGTAGTGCCAGCAGGATCCGAAGCGAGGTATAGAGGATGGCCACAGGGGTGGGCCTGCGCATCGCTGAGGACGGGTGCACGGCGTCGATCGTGTCCGACGGCGACGAACCGCAGTACATCGTCCGCGACGCGGTGCTGTACATGTCCGACGACGGCGACGCGGTCCTCGGTGGTCCACCGCCATCGGGACATTCGCGTCCGATCGGCGGATTCGTCGCCGCGGTCGGCGATCCGACCGGAATCAGCGTCGACGACGGCGAGGCGTATCGCGCCGAAGACCTGATGGCGACGGCACTGTTCTGTCTCATCAACCTGACCGCGGAACATTTGACCGGATCCGCCGAGTTCTATGCCACCCACCCCGCATCGTGGCCGCCGGAATATGTGCAGGCGCTGCGGGAGGCCATGGACTATCTGGGCCTGCGCTCGGTGGTGCTCGTCAACGAGGGCGACCTACCCAGTAGCACCGATCCACTTGCCGCGCTCGGCGCGGGCGGCGCCGCCGATATCGGACAGTCCTTCGCCTATGACGCCGCGCGCGCCGCGCTGACCGCGGTGCTGGCGACCCCGGCGGGCGCGACCCCGCCGGATCCCACCACCGCCGAGAATTCCACCCTCGACACGATCGTCTTCCCGGCCATCTCGAATACCGATCGGCCGCAGGCCTATTCGGCGGCCATCCCGGTGGCCGAGCCGGTGGTGACCGAGGCCGTCCCGGCGCCGACCATCGCCGAGCCGATCACACCGGCCAAGAATCGCAAACAGCTGCCGCTGCTCATCGGCGCGGCCGTGGTAATCGGTTTGGCGCTCGGCGGCGTCGGCGTCGCCATGCTGCTGCGCAACAGCGGCGATACCCCGGTGCCACCGATCAAGGACGCGCGCTCCGAGGTGACGGTGACGGTGCCCGCACCGCCGCCGTTCATTCCGCCACCACCGACGACGACCCCGCCGACCACGACGCGTCCGCCGGTGACTCGCGAGGTGGTACCGGATCCGACCACGACGACGCCACCACCTCCGCCGACCACCACTCCGCCGCCGACCACCACCACGGCGCCGCCGACCACCACCTACCCGTGGCCGACCCTTCCGCCGCGACCGACCCGGACCCCGCGACCGACGCCGACACCGTTCGATCCGTTCCCCGATGGCCCCCCGCAGCTGGAGATCCCGGGCCTGGGCTGATTTGGTAGCGCCGGACCCGGGTTTGTGCCCTAAAGTGGTGCGCTGACCGGTGTTGTTGTTGGCGTTAACGAACATCCGGTCGTCAGCTGGATCATTGGCTGTGTGCAACGGTTTCGGGCGGGGGCCGTGGCGTACGGATGAGCGGGCACACCGTGCCGACGAAGGGACTTCATGCGCAAGTTGGTGGCGCGTCGCGCCGCGGTCAAAGCAGCCACGCTCGCCTCGACCGTTTTCCTGGCCCCCTTGTTCGGTATCGGACCCGCCCAGGCGGATCCCGTCGCACCCACCCAGCTGAACGAATCGAATCTGCCCCCCGAACTCGTGCAGGCCATCGCCCGCGATCTGAAGATGACCCCGGCGCAGTATCTCGACCGCGCCGCCAAGGCACAGCAGCTCAGCGACTACGCGCGCGGATTCCGTTCGGAGCGGCCGGATTCCTTCGCGGGCGCCTGGCTCACCCCGGACGGTAAACCGGTGGTCGCCGTCACCACGGCGGACGCCGCCCGCATCGCCACCGCCGACGGCTACCAGACCAAGATGGCCCCGATCTCCGCGGACAGCCTGGAAAGCTCGCTGACGCAACTGAATCAGTGGGTGTCCACACTGCCGCGCGAACTGTCCCAAGCCATCAACAACGTCGCGATCGATTTCCTCAACAGCCAATTGGTGTTGAGCCTCGCCAACACCCCGGCCGGGCACGTGCTCAACCTGCCCACGCTGATCGCCAACATCAAGGTCATCCTTTCGCCGAACGGCGGCGGTCCGGTCGAGCACCGGCCGATGGGCGGCGACACCTACATCAGCGCACCGACCTCGCTGCAGGATGCCGAGCTGAAGACCGTCGACGTCTGCTCATTCGGTTTCAACAGCGTCGACGCGGCCGGTAATGCGCTGAATATCAGTGCGGGACACTGCAATCCGAATATCGACAAGGCCAACGACCAGGCCTCGGTCTACCTGCCGAACGTCAGGGACGTCGCGGCCAGCCCGGAGCTCGGCACCTTCGTCCGCGCCAAGCTGGGCGGGCAAGGCGCACTGGACTATTCGGTGATCAAGCTGAACGACCGCGCGGTGCGGGCGGGTATGGATCAGCCGTCGGTGCGCGGCGCGAACGGCACCACGCTGTCCATCACCGGCATCGCCGACCCGGTGACCGGCGCCCCGGTCTGCAAGTCGGGCCAATCCTCCACCTTCACTTGCGGTTTCGTCGTCGCCGATCGAGTGGAGACGCAGCTGTACACCGCGGAGGGCGTGAGCAAGATCGTGCGCGGCTTCGCCAGCTCGGCCTGCACCCTCGGCGGCGACAGCGGCGGCGCGATCGTGTCCGGCACGCTGGCCCTCGGCATCACCAGTGGCTCCAACGCGGCCGAGGCGCCGGATTGCAACGAGGCCAATATGGCGCTGGCGCAGTACGGCGGCACCGCGACGCTCGGCATCCCGATCCGCGCGATCCTCGCCGATATCGACGCAGGCTCCGGCGGCGGGCTCGGCAGCGGCATCGAGGTGCGCACCCGGCGTGATGTCGGCTGAATCGGGCCGTGACGGGCAATACGGACAATTCGCTTGGACGCGGCGTCCGAATAATCCGCGCACTCCCGAAACCGCGCCCTGAGATGAGTAGGCATACCGGGCGGAAGCCCATATAGTCTGGTCATGCTCCTGCCACGTATAGGTCAGTTCCGATCCGCTGCGCGACAGACCAGGATCCGAAAATCAGTGATCGCCGCTTCGGCGGCGATCCTGCTGTTCGGGCCCACCGCGGCAGTAGCGAACGCACAGCCGGATCCGGCCCCCCAACTGCCGCCGGAACTCATCACCGCCATCACGCGCGACCTGAAGATCTCACCGCAGGAATACCTGCATCGCGCGGATGTCGCCCAGCAGGTCGCGGCGTTCGGCACCACGGCGCAGCGGCAGTACCCGCAGGTGTTCGCCGGCTCCTGGCTCGACGACGCGGGCAAGGCGGTCGTCGCGCTGGCGCAGGGCCCGGGCAGCGACGAGGCCCGAAAGGCCGCGCAGTCGGCCGGATTCGAGGTGCGCAACGTCGCCAAGAGCGAGATGACGCTGCGTGGTGAGAAGAGCGCGTTCGAGCAGTGGCTGAGCGGACAGCCCGCCGAGGTCGCCTCGCAGGTGCGTGGCGCGGTCATCGATACCGTGAACAACACCGTCGCCGTGCGCGTCGACAAGTCGGGGCTGCCGATGCCGAGCTTCATCGACCCGGCCCGGGTCATCGTGATGCCGGCGCCGCCGCAGGCGGGCGAGCCGATCGCGGCGGCCATCGCCAGCGCGTCGAACCTCGGCCCCAAGGCCGCGGGCGACTCGTACGCCTCGCTGATGGGCCGCCTGCAGCTGCGCTGCTCGCTCGGCTTCAACGGCACCCTCAACGGCAGCACGGTGAATATCAGTGCGGGGCACTGCAATCCCGATCTTCCGTCGGCGGGCGGCGATAATGCGGCCGCGGTCGTCGCGCTGGTGACCGATAACAGCGGCCCGCGGGTCGGCCAGTTCCAGAAGTCGGTGCTCGGCCAGCAGGACTACTCGATCATCAAGATCAACGACGAGTTCCGGGACAGCTTCTCCAACAACCTGGTTCGCGTCCCGAACGCCGCACCCATCGCGCTCGGCGGCGTCGCCGTTCCGGTGGTCGGCGCTCCGGTCTGCAAGTCGGGCGCGCGCACCGGCTTCAGCTGCGGCGTCATCAACGCCGTCGACCAGACCGTCCAGATCGGCGACCGGCAGCAGACCCAGAGCTTCTCGGCCAACATCTGCGCCCTGCCCGGCGACAGCGGCGGCCCGGTGGTGACCGGTAATCTCGCCCTCGGCATCTCCAGCGCGTCATCGGTGGCCGACTACCCGATCTGCGAGATCCCCAACCTGATCGGCGCGCTCACCGGCAACGTGCCGCAGCTGTTCGCGCAGCCGCTGAACGTCGTCCTCTCGGACAACCCTGGTCTGAAGGTCAACGGGAGCTGATCCGCCAGTCGTCGAAAAGGCCGGTCGCCCTTGTGCGATCGGCCTTTTTGCTGTCACTTTCCTGTCAGCCGGCTGACGGGTGCGGCATCCTGGATTGCATGTGTTTGGTGTTGATCGGCTGGCGCGCGCATCCGGACTATCGCTTGATCGTGGCGGCCAACCGGGACGAGTTCTACACCCGGCCCACCGAATCCATGCGCTGGTGGCCGGAGGTTTCCGGATTGCTCGCCGGGCGCGATCTCGGCGCTGTCGGCCGGGCCGCGGGTGAGCCGCCGGGCACCTGGCTCGGCCTGCGCGGCGAGGTCAACAGATTCGCCACCGTCACCAATGTGCGCAACCCGAATGATGAACGCCCCGATGCCCGTTCGCGCGGCGCACTGCTGATGGACTTCCTACGCGGCAGACCGGCGGGCGAGTTCCCCGGCCCGGAGAAGTACGTGCTCGACATCGCCAGGGCCACCGACGAATACAACGGTTACAACCTGGTGGTCTCGGATCTCGAGACGCTGTGGTGGTATTCGAACCGGGCGATGACGCCGCCCCGCGAGCTGCTACCCGGCTGCCACGGACTGTCCAACGGCGCCTTCGTCGGCTCCCTGTCCAACCCGGAATCGACTGCACCGCAGCCCATCTGGCCGAAGGTACGGGCGGGAGTCGCCGGGCTGCGGGCGGTGATCGAATCCGATCCCGGCAATATCGACCGCTATTTCGAGGTGCTCGCCGACCGCGCCGAAGCGCCCGATGATCTATTGCCGCACACCGGGATTCCACTGCCGCGCGAACGCGCGCTCTCGGCCCGCTTCGTCGCGCACGACCTGCACGGCACGCGCGCGAGCACCGTCCTACTGGTGCGCAACGACGGTTCGTATCTGATAGCCGAGCGATCCTTCGAGCGGTTCGGGCGCGCGATCGGTGCCGAATCCTTTTCCGGTCGACTCGATCTGCCGAACTGATCAGCCAGGCCGGGTTATGGCAGGCCAAGCACAACCAGGCCTTGAATTTAGTACGGATTCGGATAATCTGGATTCGTGAAGTCCGGATCCGTAGTAGATGAGCCGCTGTTGCTGGCATTGCAGCGGGCCACTCATGCCACCATGCAGGAGTTATCCGCGGCGGTGGTCGATCTGGACGTGACCGATTCGGAGGCCAACGCCCTCGCCAACCTCACCGATGGCGGTCGCACCGTTTCCGAACTGGGCGCGGGTATCGGTATCCGCCCGACGACACTCACCGGGGTGCTCGATCGCTTGGAACGCAAGGGGCTCATCACCCGGGGGATCCGCCGGGGCGACCGGCGCGCCGTACTGATCGAGCTCACCCCGGCGGGAGCCGCCGCCGCGGCGGATGTCCGGCAGGCGATGGCCGAACTGGAAACCCGTTTGCTGGAAGGCCTTTCGGTGCGAACGATCGATGAAGCGCGGCGCGTACTGAAGGCGTTGACCGGATCGTGACCGCCTTCGACGATCTACTGGCCGAGGTGCCGGCCACGGCCGAGCGCTTCGGTCATCGCGAACACGTACACCTCACCTGGCTCGCCGTGCGGCGGTTCGGGCTTCCCGCGGCAATTCCCCTAGTCAGCGACGGCCTCAGGAACACGGCCCGGTACGCCGGGGTGCCGCGGAAATACAACGCGACGGTCAGTCGAGCATGGGTCCTCCTGGTCGCTCACCATCTGCAGCAGACGCCGGTCGATGATTTCGACGAGTTCATCGACCGCAATCCCGGCCTGCTCGACAAACGCCTGCTCATGCGGTTCTACCTGCCCTCGACACTGGCGAGCGCCGCCGCGCGCGGCGGCTGGGTCGAGCCCGACCTGGCGCCACTTCCCGCCGCTTGAACCGCTTCGGTTGCCGGCGGTAGTCGATTTGTCGTCAGCCCATTGCGGTCCCGAATGTTGTCCATCAATTGCGGGCAGGTGACATCAGTTTGCTACGCTCGGCCGGACGGTGCGGGAGCGCGCCGTCTCGCACCGGCCAACGGCCGGGTGATGCACCGATGCGGACCCTCCGGGAGGGCAGATGGAATACGACTGGTCAGCGGCGGATCTGGCCTTCCGGGACGAGGTGCGCGCCTTCCTCGCCGCCGAGCTGACACCCGAACTGCGGCGGGCCGGGCGGCTGGCGACGAGCGTCTACCCGGATCACGCGGCCAGCATGGAATGGCAGCGGATTCTGCACGCGCGCGGCTGGGCAGCGCCGGCATGGCCGGTCGAATACGGTGGCTGCGCATGGAGTCTGACCCAGCACTACATCTTCGGCAGAGAACTGGCGCTGGCCGGTGCGCCCGCACTCTCGCCGATGGGTATCAGGATGGTGGCTCCGGCCATCATCGCCTTCGGCACACCTGAGCAGAAGGCATACTTCCTGCCGCGCATCCTCACCGGGGAAGTCTTTTTCTGCCAAGGGTATTCGGAGCCGGAGGCCGGATCCGATCTCGCGGCGCTGAGCATGGCGGCGATCCAGGACGGCGACGACCTGATCTGCACGGGCAGCAAGATCTGGACGACCCATGCGACGGAAGCGAATTGGATCTTCTGCCTGGTACGCACCGGGCGCGACGGCAAGAAGCAGCAGGGCATCACCTTCCTGCTCATCGATATGACCACGCCGGGAATCGAAATCCGCCCGCTCGTCATGACCTCCGGCGAACAGGTGCAGAACCAGGTCTTCTTCGACAACGTCCGGGTGCCGAAAAGCAATGTGCTCGGCCGGATCGACGACGGCTGGACCGTGGCGAAATACCTTCTGGTGCATGAGCGCGGCGGAGCCGCCGCACCTTGGTTGCAGGTGATGGCCGCCGATGTGGCCGCCGCGGCGGCGGAACAGACCGGGCCCGACGGAAACCCGCTGATCGACGACCCGTCATTCGCCGCGCGGCTGGCGGACGCCAGGATTCGCACCGAGGTGCTCGAAGTTCTGGAGTACCGAACGATTTCCGCGATGGCCATGGGTGAGAATCCCGGCCCCGCCTCGTCCATGCTCAAGATACTCGCCACCGAGTTGAGCCAGCGGCTCACCGAACTCGCACTCGATGCCGCCGGTCCGCGTGGCCGGGTCTACCAACCGCACGTCACCGCGCCCGGCGGGCCGATCGCCGAATACACCCCGCCCGCCGACGATTACGTCAGCGGCGCGCCGTGGCAGGCGGTCGCGCCGCTGCGTTACTTCAACGACCGGGCCGGCTCGATCTACGCGGGCAGCAACGAAATTCAGCGAAATATCCTCGCCAAGGCAGCATTGGGGCTCTGATGAACTTCACCCTTACCGACGAGCAACGGATGCTCCGCGACGCGGTCGCCGGATTCCTCGGCGCCCGTTACGAATTGACGAAGAGCCGGGCGGCGGTGAAATCCGCGGCGGGTTGGGATCCGGCGATCTGGCGTGGATTCGCCGACGAGATCGGCATACTCGGCGCCACGCTGCCCGAGCGGGTCGGCGGCATGGGCGGCGGGCCGATCGAACTGCTGGTTATCGCCGAGGAACTCGGACGCGCGCTGGTCGTCGAGCCGTTCGTCGACACAGTCGTGCTCGGCGCGGGGCTGCTCGACCGGTCCGGTGGCGCGGATGACGTACTGCGGCAGATTGTTTCGGGCTCGGCCCGGGTCGCGTTCGCGGCGCTGGAGCCCGGTTCCGGCGATATTTTCCACGATGTGTCGACCACCGCGCGGCGCGACGGCGCCGAGTGGGTGCTCGACGGCACGAAGATCGTGGTGACCGGCGCGCCGATCGCCACCCACCTGGTCATCGCCGCACGCACCTCCGGGGCGCGCCGAGATCCGGCCGGAATCTCGTTGTTCCACACCGTATTCGACGCGGCGAATCCGCCGGCGGGTGTCGAGGTGCACGCCTATCGCACCATCGATGACCGCGTCGCGGCCGACCTGGTTTTCACCGGCCTGCGCCTGCCCGCCGAGGCGCTGCTCGGCGCCGAGGGCGAGGCCTGGCGGGTCATCGAGCCGACCATCGACGACGCCATCGCCGCGATCACCGCCGAGGCCGTCGGCTGCATGCGAAAAGTGTTGGCCGACACCGTCGAATACACCAAGCAGCGGCACCAGTTCGGCCAGCCCATCGCCGGCTTCCAGGTACTGCAACACCGCATGGTCGACATGTACCTGGAACTCGAACAATCCGTCGCCGCCGCCTACCTGGCCGCGAACTCGCTGCGCACCGCCCAACCCGCCCGCGCCCGCGCCATCGCCGCCGCCAAGGTCACCGTCGGCCGCGCCGCCCGCTTCATCGGCCAGAACGCCGTCCAACTGCACGGCGCCATGGGCATGACCGAAGAACTCGCCATCGGCCACTACTTCAAACGCCTGACCGCCATAGAACGCGAATTCGGCCCCACCCCCCACCACCTGACCCGCTACGCGGCCCTGACCAGATAACGCTGGCGAGTTCAGAACTAGTTCTGACATACTGGCCACATGGGCGCTACAGCGACATGGTCGGAATTCCTGCGGGACCCGAACCGGGTGATCGAAACGATGGAGGCGGACGGTTCGGTCACCCTGGTTCGCCGGTCGGCGCCGCCTGTGCGCTTGTCCGATGCGGATGCCGCCGTGGCCGCAGAGGAGACGCTGGGCGCGCTCACACTTCTGCTATCACTGGCACTCGACGATGACATGCTCACCAAGTTGGTCAGCAAGCTGACCTTCGCCTTTCCCTGGATCGAACTTCTCCCGGAAACACAGCGCCCCGAGTTCGTCGCGGATTTCCTGCATAACGCCAGAGCCGGTTTCGCCATCGGTCGCCTCGATGTGCTGACAGCAACCCTGGCCGCGTGGCGCGATACCGCGACCGCGTACGCCGACAGCAGGATTCGGGTCGATGGTTCCGATCTGCACTACCTGGAAAACGCGGTGCCGGTACCGGATCCGAAAGGCGATGAGTGACCAAGCGCCGGGAGGTAGCACGCCCGCTCAAACGGACCGAGTACGAGATCGTCTTCATTACGAACGAAGCGCAGAAAGGCTGGACCGACTGTCTCGCGGCGGCACGCAATGCGATGGTCGAGGCCTGGGAGGCTCTGACACGAGCTCCGGTGACCACATCGGCGCGGCTCTACCCCCTGAGAGGGGAACTCAGGTACGGCACGTACCAAGGTCAGACCTACGAGCGTTACCAATACAAGTTCACTGACGGAGGTCGGCTCTGGTACTTCGTCGAACACGCGCAGAAAGGCGATAAGACCGCCGGTCGCGTGCTCCTGGAACGCTGCCTTCCAGGGCACCCCAAGGAGACCGAGTAGCACTGCCGACAAGCAATCGAGCCCGGGTCCGTTGGACGGGCCCGGGCTCGATTATCGATTCGGTTCAGTTCTTGCGGCCGGGGGCCTTGGCGCCGGACTTGAAGCCGAGGCCGCCTGGTTTGGCGGTCGGTGGGGTGACTTCGGTGCCGTTGCCGTTACTGGGTTGATCGGGTTCGGTCGCCGAATCCGCCGGGGGCGCAGGTGTTTCCGGGGCCGCAGGCGCTTCCGGGGCGGCCGGGGTGGCCGATGCGCCGGGAGCCTTCGGCCCGGGGCGCTTGAAGCCGGACTTCATGGCCAACCCCTTCGGCGCTACCGTCGGCTTACTTTCGGTCGAAGCCGGTTCGGCGGCAGCGGATTCCGTGGCGGAGGACGGCGGCTCGGCCGCCGATGGCGCGGAGGTCGGCTCGGCGGCCGGGGCCTTCGCACCCGGAGCCTTCGCGGCACCCTTCATGGCCAGCCCACCGCCGGGCGCCTTCGCACCGCCCTTCATCCCAAGCCCCTTCACCGCGGGGGCCTCGGAAGGGGTTGCGGCCGGGGCGGATTCGGCGGCGGGCTCCTTCGTGCCCGGAGCCTTGGCCCCACCCTTGAGCCCGAGCCCACCGGGAGCCTTCGCCGGACCCTTCATTGCCAAACCCTTGACCGGAGCCTCCTCGGTCGGAGCCTCGGCCGGCTTCGCACCAGGAGCTTTCGCGGCGCCCTTCATCCCGAGACCACCACCGGGCGCTTTGGCCGCGCCCTTCATCCCCAGGCCACCCCCCGGCGCCTTCGCGGCACCCTTCATGCCCAGACCACCACCGGTCGGCGCGGCCTTGGGCGCCGCGGGCGTCTCGGCGACGGGTTCCGGCTCGGGCTCCGAAACCGGTTCGGGCGCGGCCTTTTTCGGCTCCTGCACCACGGTGAGGTTTTCGGTGAGCTTGGCCGGTTCCACCCGCTCGATGGCATCGAGCATGAGCTGGGCGACGTCGACGACCTCGACGCCCTCGCCCTGCCCCTTCTCCTGCCGCGCGGTGACGCCGTCGGTGAGCATGACGCGGCAGAACGGGCAGCCGGTCGCGATCTTGGCGGGCGATGTGGACAGCGCCTCATCCACCCGGTCGATATTGATGCGCTTGCCGAGCTGCTCCTCCATCCACATGCGCGCACCACCGGCGCCACAGCACATGGACCGCTCACCGTGCCGGGGCATCTCCACCAGCGTGGAACCGGACGCGGCCATCAGTTCGCGCGGCGCGTTGTAGACCTTGTTGTGCCGCCCGAGGTAGCACGGGTCGTGGTAGGTGACGTTCTGCGATACCGAGGCCACCGGAACCAACTGCTTCTGCCGCACAAGGCGATTCAGCAGCTGGGTGTGGTGCACAACCTCATACGTTCCGCCCACCTGTGGATATTCGTTGTTCAGCGCGTTGAAGCAGTGCGCACAGGTGACCACGATCTTCTTGCGGTTCTGCTCCACACCCTCGAACACCGAATTCAACAGCTCGATGTTCTGCTGCGCCAACTGCTGGAACAGGAATTCGTTGCCCGCGCGCCGCGCCGAATCGCCGGTGCAGGTCTCCTCCGCACCGAGCACCATGAATTTCACACCGGCGGTTGCCAACAGCTCGGCGACGGCCTTGGTGGTCTTCTTCGCCCGGTCCTCGTACGCGCCCGCGCAACCGACCCAGAACAGGTACTCGTATCCGTCGAAGCTGTCCGCGTCCTGCCCGAAAACCGGGATCTGGAAGTCGAGTTCGTTGATCCAGTTGAGCCGGTCCTTGGCGTTCTGGCCCCACGGGTTGCCCTTGTTCTCCAGGTTCTTGAACAGACCCGCGAGCTCGGACGGGAACTCCGATTCGATCAGCACCTGGTACCGGCGCATATCGATGATGTGGTCGACGTGCTCGATATCCACCGGGCACTGCTCGACGCACGCACCACAGGTGGTGCAGCTCCACAGCACCTCGGGATCGATGATGCCGTTGGCCTCCACGCCGCCGACCAGCGGCCGTTCCGCTTCCGCCTTCGCGGCGTCGGAAATCTTGGCCAGCGCGGCCTCGTTCGGCTTGCCGTCGGCGTCGACCAGGCCGATTTCGTCGCCGCCCATATCCTTGCGGCCACCGGCCAGCAGGTAGGGCGCCTTCGCATAGCCGTGGTCGCGCAGCGACATGATCAACAGCTTGGGCGACAACGGCTTTCCGGTGTTCCAGGCCGGGCACTGCGACTGGCAGCGACCGCATTCGGTGCAGGTGGTGAAGTCCAGCCAGCCCTTCCAGGAGAAGTCCTCGATGCGACCTGCGCCGAAGGTGTCGTTATCGGGGTCGGCGGTCTCCATATCGACCGGCTTGCCCTTGGACATCATCGGCTTCGCGGCGCCGAGCGCGACGTCGCCGTCGTCCTCACGCTTGAAGTAGATGTTGAAGAAGGCCGAGAGCCGGTGCCATGCCACACCCCAGGTGACGTTGCGGCCGACGAAGTAGAGGAACGCCATGCCGGAGACCAGCTTGATGAACGCGAACACCGACACCATCGACTCGTTCGCGGGCAGCAGCTCGGAGATCGGCCCGCTGACGAAGTCGGTCCAGTGGTATTCGTCCTTCAGCGCGAGCACACCGGCCTTCACCCCGATCATGCCGATGCCCTCGAGCAGCACGATGGTCTCGATGACGTAGGCGGGCGCGAACTTGGATCCGGTGAAGCGGGACAGCCGCTCGGGCACGCGGGGATGGTTCAGCTGGCGGATGGCGATGAGCGCCACGATGCCGACGACCGTTGCGATGCCGAGGATTTCGTCGCCGAGGTGGAACCACCAGGTATCGCCGATGAACGGCCATGCGAAGGTCGGCTTGAAGGTCTGCCCGTATGCCTCGAACCAGAATTGCATGCCGGCCAGGAAGCCGATCATCACCAGCCAGTGCGCCCAGCCGACGGTGCGGAACTTGTTCATGCGGGTATGCGCGATGAACTCGATCAGCATCTGTTTGAAGCGCGGAAAGAACGGCCGCCAGCGATCGGGCGCGGGCTGTCCGACTCTGATGGCGCTGACGATTCTCCACACGCCGCTGATGAACGCGGCCCAAGCCACCAGGCTCAGCAGCGCCCCAATCGTGCCCAGCGTCACTGTCAGGGCATTCATGTCGCGACCTTTCTTTAGAGGCAACACGAGTCGTTGCGGGGCGGCCTCGGCGCCGCCCGATTGGCTCGTATCCTAACTGGCGGTAAGTTACCCGCCAGTAACTACCCCACTCCATCGTACGATCGGCGGTTCGTCGCAGCCCCCTCTTCCTGGGGCTTGACCCTTTTGCACGTTGTGATCAATATCACGCAAATCGCGCCAATCCATGCGCGCCACAGCTGTTCACCACCGTAAACGGCGCGCACCCCGACACCCTCGCTAAGGATCGCCTTAGTCAGCCGAATTGCATTGAATCTGTTACAGATCTCGCATCGAGGTCTCCATTCGATTACGCTCACCTCGTTTTCTGTTTGCTGTGTCGTACCCACCACTGCTCGGGGAGGTCCGGGGCCGAATCGCCCTGGGTTGCATGAGTTCTCGCGTGGCGGTACGGCTCCCGCGGACAACCTGATGATGGATTGGAAACTGAATGAAACTCCGCAGCACCACCGCGGCTGCCGTGCTGGCCATCGGCGCGATGACCATCGGCTTGGGGTCCGCGTACGCTGAACCCGCTGCTCCAGCCGCCGATCCCGGCGTCAACTACTCCGTCAAGCTGGTGGACAAGACGGTCGTCGCGACGCTCAAGGGGGGAACCTTTTCGCTGACCGAGCAGGACGGAGCCACTCCCGAGAGCCCCAAGACCCAGATCGCGAACGTCAAGGACGCGAAGGGCGCGACGCTGGTCTCCTTCCCGCTCGATTACAAGATCACGGGTACCGACGTGCCAGTGAAAGCGGTCGCGAAGAACGACGGCGCCGTCTTGGAGATCACCCCGGAGAAGCCGGCCAACCTGCAGATCGTCAACCAGCCACTGCAGGTCAAGGAGATCGCGTCGCCGGTTGAAAACCAGCGTGCGCAGAACGAATTCGCCAGCAAGTTCGGCATCGCCACCGCCGTCGGCGGCTTCGTCGGTACCGCCGTTGGTGCGATCATCGGCTGTGTGGTGACCTTCATCGCTGGCTGCATCCCCGGTCTGCTCACCGGCGCCGGCGTCGGCGGTATCCTCGGCACCATCGCCGCGGGTGGCCCGACCCTGGTCGCCGCGGGTATTGAGCTGCTGAACACCCTGCAGGCGCCGGACGGCACCACCCAGTGGGCGGACAAGCCGGCGGGCCAGAACTGATCTCGGCCTAGAAACCAATACAAGAAGCGGCCTCTGGCATTGCTGCCAGCGGCCGCTTCTTTGCACAGGCATCACATAAGGTCGCCGCCACTCCAGTTGTCCATCGCCCAACTGGAACTACTCGAACCCAAGGCATCCGTCGCGGCGGAGATCCATATCCCGACGAAACGATAGTTGACACCCTTGGAAACCACATTGGCCGTGTCGGTCCACGAGATACGTTGTGTACCGGCAAGGTATGCCTGATAAGTGTTCCCCACAGCGGTCACTCGCAGTTTTGTTCCCGGTGCGATAGTGAGCCCGTTGGTCTCTGCACGCACCGTCGACGCGGTGAGGCTGTTCAATGTGACAATTCTGATCCCAGTCTCCGTCGCGACGACGGTGACCATCGGTCCGTCACCAGCTCCGGCTCGAAGTACCACTCCTGCGTACAACGAGCCGGATTGATCACCTGCCGGAGCTGCCAAAGTGACTGCGACGTCTTGGTCATCCGATTCACTCGGCGCCGACCATCTCGCCACATAGGAGACGCTGGAATTGGCACCGCCCGCGTACGGACTGTCGGCTTTGTTGCCAGCGATCACCGGAGCGTGAGATCCGATAGCCACCCAGTTCGCACCCAGTGCGCCATCAGCTCGATTGAAATTATCGGAGAACCGAACGCCACCTGACCAGATGGCACTGTCACCAAGTGAAATCTTCTTCACCGCAACAGATCCCACACTCACCGACTTGACCTCCACCCCGCCGATCGAACCCAGGTTGATCCCAGGCATCTCACGCCGTCCTCATGTAGATGGTGTTGGCGTCCTTGGTAGGGATCGCGTTGTACTCCGCCTCGGTGCCCACCCAAAGAACCAGGGTTCGCGGCCCCGTTTTGTCACTCCCGGACAATCGGCCCACCGCCAACTTCGCCAGCGGCACACCACCATCGGCGAGTTTGCCACCCGACACAGATCCGTCGGCGAGTTTGGAATTGGTAACGGCACCGTCGGCCAACTTGCCGCCGGTCACCGCGCCATCGGCAAGATCCGCGCTCGGTATACCTGATGCAGGTCTCACATATCTACCGTTGATCGCGGCATTGGTCTCATCGGCGAACGTGGGCTTGTTGCCGATCGCGGCCGCGATCTTGCTCAAGGTATCGAGCGCGCCGATCACTCCGCCACGCAACGTACTGACGGCCCCTGCAGGCTCCTTGCCGTCCAAAGCCGTTGTCAGCCCGGAGATATCGGCGATCGAATGGCCGTGGCCCGGCTGGCTGGCCGTCTCCGCCTTGCCGAGTGAATTACGAACCGGAGCCGCAAGCTTGGCGGCGGTTACGCTGCCGTCCGGCAAGCCTGCCCCGGCAGCCGCATCAGCCCAGCGCTTCGCATCGGAAGCAGACGCGGCAGCATTCGTCGCAGAGGTCTGTGCCTGGTCACGCCAGGACGCGAGCGAATCCACCTCAGGCAGTGGAACACTCGGTAAGTCACCAGAGTCCCGAGTGAAGGTCAACATCGCGCCGACCCGGCGGACACCGGTAACCGCATCACCTGCGGGCCCGCGCTCACCCTGTGGGCCGCGGTCTCCCTTCGGACCGAAGACGGGGATCAGCATGCCGCCCGACGGCAACTCGATCGGACCGAGAATCGGCACAGCGGGCGGATTTCCGATGAGACTCATCGCGGCTGCCCTCGCTTCACGGCCCCGTAGCACAGTACCGTCTCATCGGTCGGCGTCACGTTCTTGTCCCGGTATATCAGACGGTAACCGAGCCGGTTCGGAACAGCGTCCGCCACCTCCGATTGCACTCGAATCGAGGCCGTGTCACCGGTTATGGCGAACTGCCACTTGTCACCCCAGCCACCGTTGGGTCCGTTCCGAAATTCGAGATAGAGTTCCACATTCGTTGGGAAAACACCGTTCTCCCAACGATATCCCCATTTGAAGTCGTCGCCGGATATCAGGTTCAGCGCCCGGACCGGTGCGGTACGGCCGATCTCATCGGTCACCGTGTGCCTCCTCCTCGATCGCATAGCCGCCCAGTAGTCCGAGCGCCATTCGGTACGCACCCTCCACGTATTCGGAGGTGTCCGGTTCGTCGTGCAGGACAAAGGATCCCGGTCCGCGCAGCATCGAATTCGTTGCGGCGGATCCGGATTCCGTCGCGGCCACAACTGCCACCTCGGCTGCCTGATGGGCATAACGCGGCTGGATCCAAACCGTCACATACTCGTGCGGTACACCATTGAACTGCTGCGGAGGATCGAGTCGATAGCAACGGGCCGCGCCAGGGTAACCGCCTACGTCGTCAAGGTGTGGGAAAGCTCTGTTGGTAACAGTGCTAGTCATGTTTTCTCCTCTTGTAAGTATTCGATGACCGTGACCAGACCATTCGCGCCAGCTGCACCGACACCGCCGCCACCGGCGGGAAATCCGCCTGCCTGACCGGCATTTCCACCGCCCCCGGACTGATTCCATTCCCAGAGAACGGGTTTCGATACGCCGCCCGGAACCAGACCGGAAGCACCGCCGGTAGATCCCGCGCCCGCGCCTCCGCCACCACCTGCAAGCAGCCGGACGATTCCGGAGGATGCGCTCATACCGGGTTTGCCCGCCGTTCCGCCGTCCCCGCCGCGCATATAGGAAAACCCACCGAATCCTCCGTTGGATCCGCCCCTGCCACCAGCAGCGACAATCAGACTCCCGAATGCAGAATCGCCGCCGTCGCTACCGAGACCGCCGCCCGCCCCGACCACAATCGGAACCGAATCGGGAAGATGCAGAGGGGTGAACCGCGCCCTATCGACCGCGGCGCCACCGCCACCGCCGATCTTCGATTCCCCGCCACCGCCTGCGGCACGCACCACAACAGCAATCCAAAGCAACTGCGGCGGCTTGAACCATGTAGCGTTCGAGTCGAATACCAGCAGCCGCGCACGCATCAGCTGGTCCGCTCGATGACATAGGCGATTCCGTTGCCTCCATTACCGCCCGACGAAGCACCGCTAGCGCCGCATGAGGAACCGCCGCCCCCGCCAGCCGGGTACGCACCCGGCCCGCCTGGAGCGCTATCGGTAATACCGCCCCCACCACCGCCACCGCCAGTCGCAACCACCGGCGACGGAGAGGTGCCCGGATATCCCGGATTCCCCGGCTGACCGCCGGGCGAGATCCCGCCGATTCCTCCCGGAGTGCCGCCGCCGACGGCACCACCAGCACCACCACCGCCGCCACCTCCGTATAGGGCGTATGCGGACACGGAGTTTTCGCCCGGAGTAGCGGGGGTGTGGCCACCGCCGCCCGTCGACCAGGCGCCAGTACCACCCTTGCCGCCTGGGATCATCCCGGCTCCACCAGTTCCGGAATCGCCCGGAGGCGGATTCCCCCAACTTCCGCCATTGCCTCCCCCGGCAACGAGCCAAGGGACGCTGCCTACGGGGCCAAGCGTCGTGTCGCCACCCCCCTGACCAACATCACGATCGCCGACGGCGCCCCTACCACCCGCGCCGATCACGATACTGATGGGTCGAAACTTCCCGGCGTCGTCCTTCGGTAGCAGCGACGCAGGAACCGTGGTGTGCACTTCACCACCACCGCCACCACCGCCACCCGACCGGTAGCCCAAAACGATGTCCTTGCTTCCGGAGCTCCCGCCGCCGCCCGCTCCGATCAGGATCACGTCGATCGATACGATCCCTGGACTCGGAACGTACGTGGCGTTGCTCGGGAAAACGATCGCCTTGCCCTGCAGAATCAATTGATCGAACGCAGCTTTCAACTCGTTGATGCTGCGCGAATGGTCGTTGATCACATTGTTGTAGGTGCCGTGAGCAACACTCTGGGCGTTTGCGAATGACGAAACCACCCCGCCCTTCATGATCGCCTTCGCGGACTGTTCGGTGATGTTCTGCCCGAACCGGCTGCCGACGACGAAGGCGCCGTCCGGTGCGTGCTGTCCCGGCGTGGTCATTTTCGTTCCCCCCTTACGGCACGCAAATTCGTTATCTCCGCGACACTTTGGGGCACCGGCGCTTCAGGAATACGTCCCAGCTCTTTGAGCTGATTGATAATGAATTCCTGTTCGTGCACGGTCATCGCCGAAACATCCGGCAACTCGACAGGATCCGGTTCCGGATCCTCGATTGGCACCCACCGGGCAGAACCATTGAGCATATGCTGCTGACCACGGTGCGGAGCCTGTAGCTTCTTCTCCTGGAGTTCTGGGTGATGCCGAAACCCGCACTCGTACAAGTGTTTCGATATTGTCCGCGCGATCGACTCCTGCAACAGCATCGGCTGTGTGGGCGACATGGCGATCTGCGCCAGCCCCCACAGCAGGTGTTCTTCCGGGTCGTTCATATCGCATTGCCGCTGAGTAGGCAGCCGCATGACTACATCACTCCTAGATCATGGGCGATTCCGAATAGCTCTTGGATCATTTCCAGTGCTTTCACCACCGGATCGCGCTCTTCACGATGGCCGACGGTGATCATCCAAGACGGCGATTTCTCGCGACTCCAAGACAGCGTCGCCTCTGATACCCGTTCGACGTAGATCTTCCCTTTCGGCGCGCCTTTTACTGTCGTGCCGATTCGATCACCGACGTAGAAATGCCCCTTGCCACGTTGTCCGACGAGCCAGGGAGCACCATCGGCGATCTGCACTCGATGCGAGAACTGTTCGCGGGTGGCCCAGAGCTTGGCCCGCAGTGAGATGAGCGCCGACAGCGTGTATGCCTTGTCGCCCGCGCTGGCGAGACCCTCCTTGTAGTGGGACCAACCGAGTTGTTGTGCGCGGGCAGGCGATTTCCACGCCATCCAAGCCAGAACCGTGTCGTTGTAGAGAGGCTTCAGCAATGCATCCGCAGCACCGCCGACCGGCGGGACGCCGATCATCATGGCGATCATGTCGCCCGCCATCTGAATCGCCGCGCTGATCAATTCGTTCACGCCCGGCATGCTGTGTCCACCCGTCACCACCTGGACGTCGGTGGCAGGGCGGGCGATGAATCCCGAGGAGACGATGCCGTTGTGTTTGGTTTCGCGGTATACGATGCCGGGCGCGGATGGCAGTGTGCCCTTCCAGCCCGGCTGGTAATACTCGTCCGGGAAGGCCGGGTCGTCGATAATTCTGGTGCCCTCGGTCATGCCGTCGCCGGCGATATTCGTCGCTGCTCGGACCAGCCCAGTGAAAAGGTCTCCGCCGAAAGAAGTTCCGGTGATCCAGCCCGACTTGTCCTCGATATCTATAACCAAGCAGCCGTGTTTCAGCTTGGCACCCGGCCACGGCGGATCGTCACCGTCCAGATAACGCCGGAATGTCGGCGTCAGCTGACCGTCGGCAAGGATGCGCTTGGCGACCGTATGGAAGTCTTTGAACCGCGAATGCACCACGGCAAACGGCGAATTGTCGTCCTGAATCTTCAGCGGCTTGACCACCATCGACCAGGTCGACTGGTCGAAATTGAACCATTGTTTGGGATCGAGCGGATCATCCGGCAACATCCACAGTGACGACTCGAGCCGCATGATGTTGAGCAGTAGGGTCAGCTTCAGTGCCCACTTGGCCGGACCGAACATGATCCACAACCGAGGGAACTGGATTTCCGCGAGAAGGAAAGGATTGCTCCAACAAATGATATGCTTGAGCTCTTCATAATCGTGCTTGAACAGCACCCGAACGACGGTGTGCCCGTTGGCCGATTTATCGATCTCGTAGGAATCCATCCGCCCCGACCAGCGCACCCCATCCTTGTCGACGGTGACGTGGATGTTCTTGGTCGACCGGCTGTCGTGATCGATAACCCATTTTGACAGGTAGTAATCCTCGGGCATCTCGATCTTGCCGGTACCGGTCTCCGAGTCGATCTCCTGAAACGAGCCGGAGTAGGTGTGTGCCACCTGCCCCCGCAACACCCAGTTGCCATCCCACAACCGAATCAGCGGCGGCCGAAGGCGTTTGATACGATTCGCCTCCAGCCGGGCGACGATCGCGGCGTACTCGGCGTCGAAATCAATAGTCTTCACAGTAGTCATCGCGATCTCATTCCAGCCCCCACGGCCGAGTCCACGGCCTCGGACAGCGCACCTGCAGCCCAGCACCCTTCGGGGCACCCGTAACTGCAACGGGCAGAACAGTTTCCGCTGTATATGGCGGAATGGGATACAGGAACATCTTGCCGTTCATCCGCTGATACACCGCGGTGTCCAGCGATGAAACCACCTGGCCTTCCATCCCCATCTCATCGGTGTCGACGCGGACATTCTCACCGGTCCGTAGTTCAGGCATCACGAGCATCCGATCCTTGTCCCGATCCGCACGATCGAAACGATCGTCTCCGAAAGAGAAATCGGGCAAAGTCCACTTGATACCCGAAGTACCCTGCAACATCCATTTCAGCCAGATCTCGGAATCGGTCGGATTAGAGATCCTGACCGAGCCGAGTTCTGTGCTGCCATCGGTGCTGTCCTTGGTCGTGACGAACTGGTCGGTCACCTCCGGCTCCATCCATCGCGGATGCGCCGCCGCCAGCGGCAGCAGCACTAAGCCGTATTGCTGCCCGTGCGGGTCGTGCCCCACTTTGACCCTGGGATTGGAAACGAGTTGGACCGCCAGCCAGCGCCGCGAATCCTCCACCTCTACCCAGATCTTCGAGCGCTTCTCATATGAGAAGGCCTTTCGCAACGCGGAATCCGCATAGCGCCAAGGATTTTCATCGGAGCCGACGACATGGAAGGCCAGCGTGAACTGATATTTCTCTTCCCGCATCCCACCGTAGCTGGCACCCAATTGGAAAGCCGTCGAGTTCCATATCGTTTTTACTGGCGCATCATAGAGGCCATCGAACTCGGTACCCTCATTCTCCGGCGCCAGATAAACACCGCGATCGCCGGCACCCAACCCGGATACGGTAAACCACTCCCCGTTCTGACCTTCCAGCTCGATCAGCACATCAGTCATAATTGCGTCCTTAGGGTTGAAATATTCAGTGCTGCTTGCGAAATCATCGGCGCACGAATCCCAGCGAACGTTCTTTCTGAATCAGGTTCAGCTCGTGGCGGAGATCTTCCGCAGTCATGCCCGTGTGGAGGTTCTCGATGTTGATCGAGTTATCGGTCGAGCCGCTGCCTTCCGCCAGGTCCGACATCTGAGCCCACTGCTGGGCATTGAATACAGGTTCCGGTCGACCGGTCTTGTTCTCCACCAACGTAAGACCGGTTGGCAGCCAGCCGCCATCGTCGTATCGAGTAGGGGCAATCCGACTCAGAAGTGCGTTGGCCACACGACCTGGCAGATCGAGCAACTGTTCCGGCCCGCGGTTCGGATCCCACCAGATCGAGGTGTCATCGGACGGCGGCATCCGATCACGCGTCTGTTCCCATTGAGCGTGGGCGGCACTGTCTTTGATGAACTGCTGACTGGATTTCTCCCAGGCCGCTCGCGCCTGCCACAGTCCGGAACTCTTGGGATCGGGAGCACCGACGACCTTGAGAAAATCTCCGAACATGCCCTGCGCAAACGCATCTCCTGCCCGTTGGAAATTCGACGTGATCGAGTCGAAGATTTGATCCTGCCGCTTGACCATGGGCGAGCGGTTGTCTGTGGGCCCACCTACAGGCGCGGAATTTGCGGGCGTCGGGTTCGGACTCGGCTCGATCCCGGTGGGGGACGCCATTTGGGCGGCCGCGAATTGGAAGAACGCATGATCGGTGAACATCGGGTCATTGGCGCCGACCGCCATTCCGCCGTATTGACCGTTCCCGCGCTGACCACCCATCTCGAAGTTCACTCCGTTCGGCGGAGTGGCAGCGGTATGACCGCCGAATTGCCCGCCGTTGTACCAGCCGACCTGTAGGCTTCCTATCGGGCCGACACCGTATTGGAACCCCCGGGCAACAAGCCCCTCACCCTCGTCCACAGTGGCGAATCGCGAACCGAACGGCGGCAGTCCCGCAACGAAATTTGCGAGCGCGGAGATCGCGCCCGAGCAGTCACCCCAGTTGACGCCACCCCAGTTGTACACCGCACCTTCGACTCCCTTGGCGAATTCGACCAACTGATCAGCAGTTACCAAACCGCCTTGGGCATACGCCGGCAACGCGCCGCTGTTGATCGCCTGGAGCAACGGCAGATGTTCGGTCGTCGCCTTCGCATTGACCACGAATTCACCGTCGGACAGCCGTGCGAGTATGGAATCACTTGTGCCAGAGCCTGGTCCGGAGATGTATCCGCCGGTCGCATGCCCCGTGAGAAAATTGACGGCGGTACCGATACCTGGGATCTTGCCCACGGTGTCCACGACCGTACCGACAATGTCCTTGATCTTGTTCCAATAATCGAGAATGGTGTTCACGGCATTGATCACTTTGTCGCACAACCCATCGAACCAACCCTTGCCGGTTTCGATGGCGATCCTGATTATTTCCCAGCCTGCTTGGAACCCTGCCTGGAATGTCTCCCAAGCCGGTTTGATAAATTGATCCCACATCGCCTGGAAAGTAATGCCGACCAACTGAAGGGCAGCGATAAACGCGTCCCAAACCGGTTTGATGATGCCGTTCCAGATATTCGAGATGCTGTCGCCGATAAATCCTATAGTCGGCTGGACGACATCCGTCCACAACCAGCTGATCACCGTGCCGACGCCCTGCACGGCCCAGACAAATCCGTCCCAGACGGGTTTGACAAGACCGTTCCACCACACCGAAATCAGATCACCGGCCAGCCCGAGCATCGGCTGCGCAATGTTGTTCCACCAGAACCCGATCGCATCACCAACAAGCTGCAACGCCTCGACAAAACCATCCCAAACCGGCTTGACAAGACCATTCCACCACACCGAAATCAGATCACCGGCCAGCCCGAGCATCGGCTGCGCAATGTTGTTCCACCAGAACCCGATCGCATCACCAACAAGCTGCAACGCCTCGACAAAACCATCCCAAACCGGCTTGACAAGACCATTCCACCACACCGAAATCAGATCGCCAGCCAGCCCGAGCACTGGCTGAATTATGTTGGACCACAATGAGGTCAGTGCGTCGCCCACCGAGTTCATCGCATCGAGGAATCCGCCCCAAACCGGCTTGATGTATTCCCAGGCCGCAACCACAGCCGACTTGATCGACTCCCAAATCGTTTCCCACAGCTGCTTTCCGGTATCGGTCTGGGTGAAGAAGTAGATCAAGCCTGCCGCAATCGCGCCAACAATGGTGATCACCGCACCGAGCGGCGCCGTGGCGGCTTCGAATATCGCAATGGCGATTGCCCAGGCCCGAGTGGCGATAGCCGCGATGTTCTGGGCTATTGCCACCGCATTTGTCGCCACCGCATTAGCAATTTGGGCGGACGTAGTCGTGAGCATCCGCGCCGCGAGAACCGCGTACTCGATTCCGAGCTTCACCAGCAGCGGCAGGAAGAATGCACCGATCGCGACTCCCACCGAATTTATGATGTCGGCCCACTCACGATAGAACGCGATTATTCCGACACCGATTTCCGTCAACTTGCCGAAACCGTTGATGATCAGGTCGGCAATGGCTTTCGATACCACATCGATCCCAACAGCAACCAGCACGGATGCGTCTTCGAACATCTTGAAAGACCTGGTGATCACGTTGGTATTCTGTGCGGCAAGGTCCGCGGCCACACCCTGCTGAGCTATCGCCGCACTAACAGAATCGAATGCCGATGCCCCCTGTTGCGCTGCGACAGCCGCCAATTTGACCGCGTCCGAACCGAATAGCGCCGAGGTGGCCATTTCGTACATGCCAGGCGCCATGCGCTGCGAGGCACTGTGCAGCTGATCGAATAATGTTGGCAGGCCAACGAATTTACCGTCGACACCGGTCAACGACAGACCAAGTTGTTCGATCGCCGTCTGTGCGGGCGCACTACCCGAGGTCAGTCCACGGAATGCTGATGCGAGCATGTCGCCCGCCTGCGACGCTGGCACCCCCGACTGGGCGAGCACTGCCATGGCCGAGGCGGTGTCGGCCATGGACAGTCCGAGCTTCGTCGCATCCGCGCTGGATGCGACCAACCCTCCGGCCACATCGTTGACGTTGACGCCCATCAATTTCGCGGAACTGGCCAATACGTCGGCGGCGGTTGCCGCGTAGTCAGCGTTCTTGCCGTATGACTGGAGGACCTTCGCCTCGAGGTCGGCGGCCTGGGCCGCACCGAGATGGGCCGCACCGGCCAGTTGCAAGGTCCCTGTCGCGGCGGCCATCGATTGGTCGACTCTGAACCCGCTCTTGGCCAACTCCGCCATCGCGGAGGCGGCATCCTTGGCCGAAGCCGATGGCAGGTCACCCCCGAGACGCCGTGCGGTTTCGGACACCTGCGACATCTGGTCGTCGGTGGCCTTCGACGCGGACTTGATCTGCTCCAACGACCCATCGAAATCTTTGCCGACAGCGATCATCTGATCGACGATGCCGCCGAGACCCGCACGGTCGGCGAAACCACTCAAACCTGCGGTCATGCCCGCAGATAGACCTTTGGCCAGGACTTTTCCGGTGTCCTCACCACCCGTCGCGGCGTCCTTCAACGCGTCACCGAGTGCGGTTTTCAACACCGGAGACGCGGCCGCGAAGGCGCTGCGCATTGAGGCGCCGAGCACGTCCCACGCGCCGACGGACGCGTCTCGAAAAGCATCCCCGAGCGCGGTCTGCAAACCTCGTTTCAGTTTGCCCGCCGTCTCCTCGACCGGGGCCGAGAACGCATCCCGAAATGCTCCGCCCGCGCCGACGACCCCCGCGACGAGCGCGGTCTGGAACACCTCCCGAAACGTTCCCGCCGCCTGTTCGGCCGCCGCTGCTTCATCTGTGGACATTGAACCTCTATTCAGGGTTGGCAGAATATGCCTCGGCGGCACGACAATTGGTGCTGCACAGCGATTTTCGAAATGTTTAGGCATCCGACGTGTCAGTCGGCGCCGAGCGCAGAGCCGCTAGCTTGGCGTGCACCTGATCCATCGGTACCGCGGTGCCGCTGACCCGACGCCTGGACTTGTCCTCGATACCGGGACGCGGATACGGCTGTGGGCGATTGCGGTTCTGGCCGCCGTCCTTGGTTCTGCTCCACAGCAGCAGGTTCGCGATGTCGACCAGATCGGCGAGCAGGTGTTCGGCCTGCCCCCAGCGGTATCGGTCGGGGTACATAGCTCGCAGCAAGGCACTGTCTGCGCTGGACTGGCGCAGTAGAACCGTGAAGTCGCGCCAGGTGAAACGTTTCGAGCCGACATCTCGCAGACGGACACCGGCTCGAATCAAGTCGGCTTCGATCGCCTCCCCATGCTGATCACACAGCTCTAGGAGGCCGAGGATTCCCCCAGGTCGACGCTCGAATCCCGCTGCCATGCGGTCATCAGTTCGCGAACCTCGGCCTGCGTCATCGTGTCGATGACGGCGAGATCCTTTGCGCCACAAACACCTTCGATAAGTCCGAAGAACTGTTCGGTCTCACCTTCCTTACGGAGGGTGCGGATGACACCGAACGGGATGTTGTCGAAGCGGGGCAGTGTGATCTTCTTGCCGCTCTTGGCGGTGTAACTGAACTTTTCCATCATGGACCGGACCTTTCCTGCATGGTTAATCGGATTGCCTGGTGGACAGGGCCTTTCGAAGCCCGCCCGGTGAGGGCAGGCCCGGTCCGAGGGTTGATCAACCCCACCGGGCGGTCTATTGGGCGAGATTCGCCGCGCGACCAGACAATTACGAGTTCTTGTGGATGTACTCGTAGATGTTGTTGCCGCTGCTGTCCTCGAAGCACTCCATCGTCACCGTGTACTGGATCACGTCGGAGTGCACTTTGATGATGTCGTCGACCGCGGTGATCTGGCCGTTCGGAATGAAAGTGCGGATCGCGCCGACGGATTCGTCGACGGTGTCGATGATCCAGGCGTTGTGCGGCAGCACCTTCTTGTTCTTCTTCACGGTGAGGTCGCCGGTCTTGGCGTCGGGGACGACGTTCGTATCACCGAACACAGCTTTGAGCACGTCGGCGTTGGTCGACTCGAGGAAGGCGAACTTCACGGTCGCGGTGTAGTTCTTCTGCAGCACCTTGACGGTGGAACCGCCGAACGACTTCTTTTTCTCGTTTTCGCGGGTGTTGGATTCGGTGAAACCACCCTCGCCGACATACCCGCAATCGACGAAGGCGGAGTTCGGCAGATCCGTGGCACCACTCGGCCCAGGGGTGCCGAGCGGTGCGCGAAGCACCGCACCGCTCGCTTTCGGCATAGCGGAGTAAACATTGGCAGTAGTTGCCATGGTGTAGAGCCCCTTTCAGGCATCGTGGACCGGGCCTGGAAACTCTGTGACGCGCACGACGTCTACCGGGGCTTACCCCGGAGCGTGAGCGATACGGTGAACTGATAGTTCGGGCGGGCCGGTGTAGGTTCCGGCAAACGGAGCGCGGACCGATCGAGTGTCACCGCGTCCACACTGTCCACCCCTTGTATGGCCGGAACAGTGGGATCATGCCGTGCCGCTCGTAGAATGGCGAAGCAAAGCTCAGCCAAATCAGCTGCGCCGGAAGGCGTTACATCGGCACACTGGACAGTGATCAATCGCGATGCCAGCACGAGTCCGCGGTCCGAACCCCAGAATCCCTTGACCCGGACCATCCGACTCGGCGGGGAATCCGGGATCACGCGGGTGACGAGGGCTTTATCGCCGCGCACAGCGAGCTGTGCGGAAAGATAGGAAACAACAATGGATTCGGCATCCGGGAAGACGACCAGTTCTACCATCGTTTGCTGCTCGGATCGACGATCATGAGGGCATCCTGTTCGAAGTTGCTCCCCGGGGAACGCCCACGGCTCCGACCTCATGAAGAGAGTCGGAGCCATGAGTGCAGTACTGCTCTGGTTGATCCCTAAGGGAGAGAAGGATTCCCGAGATATTCGGGATGAAGGCGCACGACTGGCGCTGGACATATCTTCACGTAAGCGTCTTCTCTTGTCAATACCAACCGGAAATATCCAGCTAGGAACGAGTTTCCGACCCGCCATGGCAGGTGTTGCAAAGGCCGACTTGTCGCCAGAAGAGATGCGCGCGCGTGGCGCTGAAAACTACTCAGCAGTCCTCGAAGAACGCCTTCACGAAACCGGCGGACTGGTAGGCGTAATCCCACGCCCAGCGGGCCACCGACAGGTGCGGGGCCGGATCCAGGAACAGCAGCTCACCGCCCCAACACTTTTCGAGAATGTAGCGGGCACGGGAGATATGCGGGGTGAATGTCACCACCAGCACCCGATGCCAGTTGTTCGCGCGGGCCAGCGCGGCCAGCTCCCGGCCCTCGCCGCGGGTCGTGCGCGGCGACGGATCGAAACAGGTGACCTGGAAGCTGTAGCGGGAGTGGCAGATCCGGTTCATCACCGCGCTGTGCTCGTACGGATCGGAGAACAGGACCCGCGGCGCGTAGCCGTCGTGCGCCAATCGCAGACCGAGTTGTTCACGACCGTCGTGCGCGCCGCCGAGCACCAGGATCGCGTCGGCCCGAGCGGGCCGGTCCACCCGCGGATCGACATACACCGGCCATAGCGCCCCGACGGCCACCGACAGCACGGCGATCAGGCCCAGCGGAACCCAGGTGATCCGGTGTCGTCGCACCGGGCCGATGGTAGCTCGCCGTGTTAGCCGTCGGATCGCCGTTTGCCCTGGCAGCGGGCCTGTGCGGGGCCAAACCGAATGTTGGGCGAACACGGTGTGACCCACGTCGCCATCTGTACACCCGATGTTGCCGTGACCCTTGCCTCGCTGACGTGGTGCGGCCATCGGCGGCGCTTACCAATCGATCATGCGATGCACAGTCTTCGGAACCGGGTACCTGGGGGCCACGCACGCCGCGTGCATGGCAGAACTCGGACACGATGTGGTCGGCGTCGACGTCGACCCAGGCAAGGTGGCGAAGCTGTCCGACGGCGTCGTGCCCTTCTACGAACCGGGTTTGGAGGAGGTGCTGCGACGCAACCTGGAGGCGGGGCGGCTGCGGTTCACCACCTCGTATCCGGAGGCCGCCGCACACGCCGACGTGCATTTCCTCGGCGTCGGCACCCCGCAGAAGAAGGGCGAATACGCAGCCGACCTGAAATATGTGCACGCCGTTGTGGATACGCTCGCGCCGCTGCTGGAGCGCCCGTCGGTGATCATCGGCAAGTCCACCGTGCCGGTCGGCACGGCGGCCGCGCTCGGCGAACGGGCGCGGGCGCTGGCCACCACCGATATCGAGGTGGCGTGGAATCCGGAATTCCTGCGCGAGGGTTTCGCGGTACAGGACACGCTCCGCCCGGACCGGCTGGTGCTCGGCGTCGACCGGTCCCGGGACAACTCCGATTGGGTCGAGGAGCTGGTCCGCGAGATCTACGCCGACCTGGTCGCCGCCGACGTGCCCTTCCTGCTGACCGACCTGGCCACCGCGGAGCTGGTCAAGGTCTCGGCGAACGCCTTTCTGGCGACCAAGATTTCGTTCATCAACGCGGTCTCCGAGGTCTGCGAGGCGACCGGCGCCGACGTGACCGTGCTCGCCGACGCGCTCGGCTACGACGCACGCATCGGCCGCCGCTTCCTCAACGCCGGACTCGGTTTCGGCGGTGGCTGCCTACCCAAGGACATTCGCGCGTTCATGGCCCGCTCCGGTGAGCTCGGGGCCGATCACGCCGTCGCCTTCCTGCGCGAAGTCGACAACATCAATATGCGCCGCCGCACCAAGATGGTCGATATGGCGACACGCGCGGTCGGCGGCTCGCTGCTCGGCGCCAATGTCGCGGTGCTCGGTGCCGCGTTCAAACCCGAATCCGACGATGTGCGTGACTCGCCCGCGCTGAACGTGGCCGGGATGATCCAGCTGCACGGCGCGGTGGTCACCGTGTACGACCCCAAGGCACTGGAGAATTCGCGCCGGGTGTTCCCGACGCTGAACTACGCCACCTCGGTGGTGGAGGCGTGCGATCGCGCCGACGTGGTTCTGGTGCTCACCGAGTGGCAGGAGTTCACCGCGCTGCGACCACAGGACCTCGATCGAGTGGTGCGCAGGCGGTCGATAATCGACGGCCGGAACTGTCTCAATCGTGCCACCTGGCGAGATGCGGGATGGGTGTACGCGGGACTCGGCACCCCGTAGAGTGGCTCGGCAGTGTGGATTGCGGCGTTCGCGGGTCCCTACGTGGTTAAGCAGGCTGCCTCCTCCGGGCCTGACGCTCACGCCGCGAGCGGGGGTTTTACTGCCGGACGACCAGTCCTGCCTTACGTGTCGCCGGTCATCGACGGTAGGGTCCGTGAGGCGGGCCCGATCCACCGGTGAGCGGCGCAGGCTCGCATGTCGTAAGTGTGAAACGAGATGGGCAGCTGATGAGTTCGGTACTGGGAGTTTCGGTGGGGGCCGGCGCTGTCCGTATGGCGCGACCACACCTCGGGAACCCCGGCGGGCCCATCGGTGCACACGCCTTCGACCTGCAGCACATCGCGGTCAACGGACATCCGATGGCGGAGTTGACGGCCCAGGCCATCGGCGTCACCGTGGCGAGTTCGCCGGAACCCACCGCGACGGCCATCGCCTATCGCAGTGAGGAACACGCACACGGCATCCGGGCCGCGATGGCCCGCCAGCAGCTGACCAATTACGAGTTGGTCCCCGAGGTCGTCGCCGCGCTCGAATTCGCCGAGGCCACGGGCGATATCCGCGGCATCTCGTCGCTGGTGGTGTACGACCTAGGCAGTTCCGGACTTTCGGTGAGCGTGGTCGATACGCAGACCCGGGAGGTCCGCTACAGCGAACGCACCAGCGATATCAGCGGCGACTATCTGGATTCGCTTATCCGGGAACAGCAGATCGCGTCGGGGCGGATCGCCCATCCGCAGGATCCGGCCGGTTTGGCCGCACTGGACGCGCTGTGCTGCGAGGCCAAGGAACAGCTGTCCATCAATACCGCGGTCGCGCTGCCGAGCGAGCACGGCCTTGTCCTGCTGGCGCAGGAGAACTTCGAGGCGCTGATCATGCTGGCGATCGAATCGTCGGCGCGGATGGCGCGCGATGTGATCGTGCGCTCCGACCGCCCGGTGCACGGTGTGCTTGCCATCGGCGGATGCGCGCGAATCCCCTTGATACCGCGGGTTTTGGAACGCTGGATGGGTGTTCCGGTGATCGTGCCGGAAAGTCCGGAGACGGTGATGGCGCGCGGCGCGGCGCTGCTGGCCAGGCAGCTGCGGCCGTCGCGTCAGGTCGCCCCGGCGCCCGTACCCGGTCCGGCGGCCGGCCCGCCCGGCCCGGATGAACTATCGCCCGCCTGGCTGTCGGCGCCGCCGAAGAAGCACGGCAAGCGGGGGGTCAGTGCCGCGGTGCTGACCGTGAGCGCGCTCGCGGTGGTCGCGGCGATCGGACTCGGACTCGGTTACGGCCCACAGGTTTTGACGAGGGACTCGCAGAGCACCGACAAATCCACGCCGTCCCCGACCACCACCGCGCCGCGCACCACCACCCTCGAACCGCAGATCGTGGTGTCGCCCGCGCCGACCACCGAGAGCGAAGTGCCCGCCGCACCGCCGCCGCGCCGGGCCGCGACCACGACACCTCCACCGCCCGAACCCGGCCCGAATACCATTGTGGTGCCGGGACTTCCACCGATCGTGGTACCGACCATTCCACCGGTCATCATTCCGGGTTTCCCGGGTCCGGGGCAGTGAACGGATAGCGCGAGTTCTGTTCTCGCGCAGTATGTTCCGTACTACTGGTCGACCCTGGCATGCCGGGCACGGCGGGGCGGGGCCGGTGGGCGGCGGGATCCGATGGGCCGGGCGAGCAATACCGCGATGGCGGTGGTCAGCGGCACCGAAAGGGCAAGGGCGATACCGCCGACCGCGGAGCGGGCGATTTCGATGCCGACCGCGTCACCGGTGAGGATGTTGGTGATGGACCGCCCGGCGACGCTGAACAGCAGCAGCAGCGGCAGCGCACCGCCCGCGTACGCGAGGACCAGCGTGTAGACGGTGCTCGCGATGTGGTCGCGCCCGACACGCATCGCGGCCGCGAAAACCTCACGGCGGGAAGCGGCTTCGTCGAGTGCGGCGAGTTCGAAGGCGGCCGAGGCCTGCGTGATGGTGACGTCGTTGAGCACGCCGAGCGAGCCGATGATGAATCCGGCGAGCAGTAGCCCGGTGATGCTGACGTGCTGCAGATACGTTGCGACGTTGGTGTTCTGCTCCTCGGACAGACCGGTGAGATGGGTGGCCTTCAGCGTCACCCAGGACAGTACGGCCGCCACGATCATCGACGTCAGCGTGCCGAGCAGTGCGGAGCTGGTGCGCAGGCTCACCCCGTGCGCCAGGTACAGCACGGCGTACAGGATGACAGCGCCCGCCACCAGCGCGACCGGTATCGCCGGTTTACCGTCGAGCAGGGCGGGCAGCAGGAAGACGACCAGCACGAGGAAGGCGAAGCCGAGCCCGAGCACCGCCCGCAGGCCGCGCCAGCGCGCCACGATGGCGATGACCACGACGAAGGCGAGCACGATCAGGGTGATCGGCGTCCCGCGGGAGTAGTCGTCGAACGAGTAGAGCGGGGCCCCGTTCGGATCGGTCTGGCGGATGATCCGGATCTTGTCGCCCGCGTGCAGATCGGGTTGTCCTGGGCCGGGGGCGATTTCGAAGAGCGTGTGATTGCCCTGATGCGGCCCGGAGTCGATGGAGATGATGCTGCGCTGGCAGTTGTAGCCGTTGCTGCGCGGCGCGTCGGGCTTCTCGATGAACACCTTGCCGTTCGAATTGCTGCCGCACGGACCGATGTCCTGTGACACGACGGTGCCGGATTCGGTCTGCACCGCGCCGCCGCCGGCGTTCTGCATGGGCAGCGGAATGTCGACGTGTTGACGGCTGGGCCACAGCCAGATGGCACCGATGACGACGAGAATGCCGATGGCGGTGAGTAATCCGATCACGACGCGGGCCGCGTTGGCACCGATCTCGATCGGTCCTTCGTGGTGATGGTGATGATGGTGATCCACCGGGCTCCTACCTGTCCGTCGAATCCTGCCCGCGTGCGAGCTTAAAGGATCTGATTTTCAAGATCACCTCATGCACGCGGACAACACGGCTGATAGCCCGTGGGCATTCGAGAACAGCGGAGAGAATTCCGGAGGGGGCGGCGGAGAGCAGGGGGATGTCTCCGCCGCCCGCGAGCCGGCGCCCAGGGGGGTAGGCGCCCGAACTCGAGATCCGGTTGCTCAGGGGGGTAAGCAACCCGACCGGGCACTCGTAGTGCCAAGAGCTACTGTACACAAAAGATCGTCTTTTGCGCTAGATCAGTCTTCAAACGTCCTAATTTCCGAACCTCAAGTATGTTTCATGTCCGGAACCGGGGCGATTCGGTTGCTCGTGGCGCGCTGAGGGCTATTGCCGATAGCTGGAAAGAAAGTTGCCGAAACGTTCGATCGCCACCGCGAGATCCCGTGCCCACGGCAGCGTCACGATCCGCAGATGATCGTGATTCGGCCAGTTGAAGCCGGTGCCCTGCACCATCAGGATCTTCTCCGACAGCAGCAGATCCAGGATCAGCTTCGAATCATCATGGATCTCATGGACGTTCGGGTCCAGGCGGGGGAAGGCATACAGTGCGCCACGGGGTTTCACGCAGGACACACCGGGAATCATGTTGAGCCGCTCCCATGCGACATCGCGCTGCTCCAGCAGCCTGCCGCCGGGCAGGATCAGATCCTCGATGCTCTGATGTCCGCCGAGCGCGACCTGAATCGCATGCTGCGCAGGCACATTCGGGCACAGCCTGGTGGAGGCGAGCAGATCGATACCCTCCAGGAACCCCCCGGCGTGCTCCTTCGGACCGGTGATCGCGAGCCAGCCGGCACGGTAGCCAGCCACCCGGTAGGCCTTGGACAGACCGTTGAAGGTCAGGCACAGCAGGTCCGGCGCCAGCGTGGCCAGCGAAATATGTTTGGCGTCGTCGTAGAGGATCTTGTCGTAGATTTCATCGGCGAGCAGCAGCAATTGATGCTTTCGCGCTATATCGACCAGCTGCTGCAGAATCTCCGACGAATACACCGCACCCGTCGGGTTGTTCGGATTGATCACCAATAGCGCTTTGGTCTTATCGGTGATCTTGGATTCGATATCGGCGATATCCGGCTGCCAGCCGTTCGACTCGTCGCACAGGTAATGCACCGGGGTGCCGCCCGCCAGACTCGTCATCGCGGTCCACAGCGGGTAGTCCGGCGCGGGGATCAGCACCTCGTCGCCGTTGTTCAGCAGCGCCTGCATGGTGATGGTGATCAGCTCGGAGACGCCGTTGCCGAGGTAGACATTGTCGACATCGAGCTCCGGGAAGCCGGGCACCAGCTCGTAGCGGGTGACGATGGCCCGCCGCGCGGAGAGAATGCCCTTCGATTCGGAGTAGCCCTGGGCGTACGGCAGCGCGGCGATCATGTCCCGCATGATCACGTCGGGCGCCTCGAATCCGAACGGGGCCGGATTGCCGATATTGAGCTTGAGGATGCGGTGGCCCTCGGCCTCCAGCCGTGCCGCCTGCGCGTGCACCGGTCCACGAATCTCGTAGAGCACATCCTGGAGCTTCGTGGACTGCTCCAGTACGCGCGGCGGGCGATGCGGTAGATGACTTGGGCTCACCCGTCCAATGGTGCCATCCGCCGCAAGAGGTTAATCCACGTCACAACCCATCGGGCGGCTAGCGCTCGGCTACCCGCCCGATCCGGTCGCGACTACGCGCCGGAGCCGCCGGGCGGTATGTTCTTGGCCGCCGACGATCCGCAGAACTCCTCGATGCGCTCGTCGAGCCTGCGCGCCTCCACCGCGTCACGGAAGGCCGGGCCGGCGATCTTGCGGCGCACCCCGGTGAGCCGCTCCTCCAGCTGGGCGATGCGCTTGTCCTCGGCGAGGCCCAGCACCGGCTGCAGCACCTCGGCCGCGCCGTCCAAACTGCCATTGATCAGGTGGGCGGCCGCATTGTCCACCCGGGCAAGCGATTCCGCGCCGTACGAGCGTTGCTCCGTCGGCCCGCTGGAGTACAGCTCGATGGCCCGCCGGGTCGCGGCCAGCGCCGGTTCCGCCTGGCCGAGATTGATATACGTTGCGCCGGCGTAATATTGGCTCTTCGCCTCGTTGAATCCGAATACGCCGCCGATCTCGTCGTGCAGGGTGTCGGTCTCGGCGATCTCCCGCGCCTCGTCGGCCGCCACGATGCAGCGGTGCGTATCGGCCGAATTGCCAAGGCGCGCCCAGATTCTCGCTTCGATATTGAGTAAACGCACCTTCGCCGTTGCCGATTCGGCGTACTCCTGCCCGCTCTGCGCCAGCACCACACCGCGGCGCGGGCGCTCGGACTTGTACTCGATCAGCGCATGCATACCCCTGGTCCAGGCGCGTAACCCGTTGTGCCCGCACAACTCCGCGTACGCCCAGGCCGCACGGACCTGCTCGCCCGCGGCGTCGAAATAGCCCAAATCGGTACTGGCATTGGCCAACAGCCCGGACAGGCTGCCCGCCAAAAGATAGAGGTGACTGGTATCGGATGGTCGCTGATGGCCCTCCAGCAACCGGTACACCCGGCGGCGCACCCGCAGCATCTCCACCATCATCGGTACCGGTGGAATGTGCACATAATCGTTCGCAATGCGTGTGACATCGGCATCGAGCTGTTCCAGTGTGGTCGCACCCACATTGGAGCTCTCCGCCTGGCCGGCGTGCTCGCTGGCCTCATGGGCAGCCGCCATGATCAGATCCCTCTCCGAAATCGCTGCTAACGCATCACCTCTCATCGCACCGGCATCTATGAGAGCCAATAGGTCCGCGTCGCTCGAATAAAGAGCGCGCCCCGAACTGGTTGCGCGCGCGTCTAATCCGGGCCCGGCTGGACGATCGACTATGGGCTGATCGATCATCGCGGCAAACCGTGCCCGCACCACATCGTCGGACCTGGCCAGGGATGTATCCAAGGCGGCTTGATTGATCGGACGTGGGTGGACCCGCGCGCCACCGGCCTCCCACTTCGATACCAGACGCTCGTGCACACCGAGATGCGCAGCGAACTCTCTGATACTCATCCGCTTGGCATCGCGAAGGGCGCGGGCTTCACGACCTGACCACTCCCGGACCACGATGTCATCCCTTCCGAACGAACTCTTTCTCCAGGGTACGAGCGCTTTGTGAGAGCGGCCACAGCCGAGATCTTCCCGGTATCAAAGGGTTTGCGTCCGACTATTTGGGGTGATGCTCGGGTTTCGGTCGCCGCGTCTCTCAGGAGCACGTACACCGGCACGGCGGTCGCGCACAAGCTGACGAGGGAAGGCGTCCGGGTCCGCCTATGTTCGCCCGAGTCCCGCTCACCCCCTTGCGAATTCGCTTCCGCATGCGTCAGCGGCGGTAACCGGCCGGTCCGCGGTATCGGCGAATTCACCGAGGGCGAGACCTCGTCCGGTGTGCCGCTGGGCCGTACCTGGCGGATTCGTTCCGGTCACGCCCGCCGCTGTCCGGCTTGCCCGTCGGGCAGCGGAAAGGCAGCGGAAGGAGGGCATCGGGGCAATTCCGCAAAGCCCGCCTCGGCGCGAACCTTGATAGCGAGGCAAGGAGTTCGCCGTGAACGTGGAGAAACTCAGAACAGTCGACGATTGGGTGGCATATTACCGACACGAATTCGGGCTACCGGTGACCGAACGTGGCGGGTTCGTGATGCTACCCATCACCGGCCGCATCTGCGTTGTCCACTTGCCCACCGCCCGGGCCGAAAAGGTCAGGGCCGCTTTGGAACAGCAGGGGACGAGGGGCCCCATGCTGGCGAGGCAGATCAGGTGGAGCTTCCTCGCCGAGCCGGACAGCAGGCCGGGAACTCAGGTATTGGAGGTGCTGAACCGTCTTGATATCGGCATACCTGCCATCGGCAGTGCCGTGATGTTGCCGACCGGACTCGGTCGCTGGACCCGGGAAGGGTGCTTCTGGGTCAGCCCGCCGAGCCGCGGCGACACGCTTCCACCGCTATCCGCCATCATCACGACGGCGCTCGCGGTGGGAGCGGGCGGCGGGGACTGAATCGCACGCGCCGCGATCGGTTCCCCGCGGCCGCCCGGCGCCGGGCCGAGCCGAACCCGCCCCTTTTCCTGGCAGTCGACGGGGCGGACTCGGTGGGGTGCGGCGACCGGGCCTTGGCACTGGTCACGATGTCGCGCAGGTGTGTAACGGATTAGGTGGGATTGTGGCACCCGCCGATCCGGTGTGCGGCGGACGTTCGCGTCGCGAGCGCGGTGCGCGGATGTGTGGTGGCATCCGCCCCTTTCGAAAGATCCGCGAGCGCGACGCGACGGCCGTCGGCACGTTGCGGTATTCGCCGCTGTGTCGGGTCAGGATGTGTGGTGGCATCCGATCCGGCGCAGCGGCGAATGCGTTACCGCACAACGGGATCCGGCCCGCACGGGAGGAAGCGTGTGCGCGGGGTTCCGGTGCCGGTCGGCGGGCCCGGCGTTCGGGTCAGCGGGTGGTGGCCGCGTCCACCGCCGCCGGCGAGATCGGGAAGTTCAGATAGGAGCGCGACGGTGTCGGGCCGCGCTGGCCCTGATACTTCGAACCCACCGCGGCACTGCCGTACGGATTCTCGGCCGGGCTGGTCAGCCGGAGCAGGCACAGCTGGCCGATCTTCATACCCGGCCACAGGGTGATCGGCAGGTTCGCGACATTGGACAGCTCCAGCGTGATGTGGCCGCTGAAGCCGGGGTCGATGAATCCGGCGGTCGAGTGGGTGAGCAGACCGAGCCGCCCCAGACTCGATTTACCCTCGAGCCGCCCGGCCAGATCGTCCGGCAGGGTGCACACCTCCAGCGTGGAGCCGAGCACGAATTCGCCGGGATGCAGCACGAACGGCTCCCCGGGCGCCGGCTCGACCAGGCTGGTCAACTCGTCTTGGCGCTGAGCCGGATCGATATGGGTGTAGCGGGAGTTGTCGAAGACCCGGAACAGGCCGTCCAGGCGCACGTCGATACTCGACGGCTGAACGAGGTTCTCCAGCAACGGCTCGACCCCGAGACGCCCAGCGGCGATCTCCGCACGGATGTCACGATCGGAAAGCAGCACGCCGACGAGCGTAGCGTCCGCCCGATCATGCGGTTTCACCTGCACCTGCCGGGCGAGTCGCGCTGCACGCCCAGTGGGACCTCGGATCACCGCCGGGCCTTCCGAAAGGCCTCAACGAGCGGCCACCGACAACCGCTCCAGGGTGGCTGTGACCGCCGCCACTGGAGCGGAATTCACCAGACGACCATGTCTTTTCACGAACTGTCCCGCCACCAGGACGGTGTCGATATTGCCGGGATGGGCGGCGGTTACCACGGCGGCGATCGGATCGTTGTGCGCCGGAGCCAGATTCACCGCGTCCGCGTCGAGCAGTAGCAGGTCTGCCTGTTTGCCGACGGTCAGCGAGCCGATACGATCGTGCAGGCCAAGGGCTTTCGCGCCGCCGAGGGTTGCGGTGTAGAGCATGTCGGCGACGGTCGGGCGCGGCCCCGCACCGAGGTGGCCGCTCAGCAGCGCGGCGCGCATGAGCGAGAACATATCGCCCGCGACGGCCGTCACCACATCGACGCCGAGGCCGGTGGTGACGCCCGCCGCACGCAGGCGGCCGAGCATCGGTGCGCCATGGCCCATCTGGGCCTCGACGGCGGGTGCGATCGACACCGCGCCGCCGGATTCCGCGATGAGCTCCAGTTCATCGTCGGGCAGGGAATTGCCGTGCACATAGAGGGTGTCGCCGGTGAGCAGGCCCGCATCGCGAAGGGCGGCGATCGGGTGGTGCGCGATCGGCCCCGCGCCGACGTGGACGGTGATCGGCAGCGCCAATTCCCTTGCGAGCAGCCAATCCTCGCGGACCGTCGCGATATCCGAATAGGACGGGCCGGAAGGCGCGTACGCCATGGTGACCAGTTGGTCGTTTGTCGCGAAGTATTGGGCGCGAACGCGGCGGATATCGTCCAGGTCGCGCGACTCGGCGTGAAACGGTGTGCCGTAACCGAATACGGCGCGCAGGCCCGACTGCCGCAGCCCGTCGACCGCGGCATCGGCATGGCCGGGCGTGTAGAGGGCGTGCGAGAAGTCCTGCAGGGTGGTAACTCCGGCATCGAGCGCGTCCAGGGCGCCGGCCAGGGTGCCCGCGTGGATGTCGTCCGGGGTGAATCGCCGCGCGGTGGTGTGCACCGCGTCCAGGTAGCCGCGCAGGTCGAGGTCGGCGGTGCTGGCGCGCAGCGCGGTCTGCCAGGTGTGGCGGTGGGTGTCCACGAAACCCGGGAGCAGGATGCGGCCGGTCGCGTCGACGATCTCGGCCTCGGCCGACAGCTCGCGGCCGACGGCGGTGATCACGCCGTTCTCGATGAGCACATCGGTCGCGGATATCACTCGGGGTTCGGGGTCGGTGTCGATGACGTGGCGGGCATTGCGGATGAGCAGGCGGTGCATTGGCATCCAATCCACTATCTAGAAAGCTTTTCTTAAAGCTATTTCGATAGCAACTAAGATGTCAAGGGTGACCAGGGAAGCCGACCGCGTCGACCACCTCATCGCCGCGTGGCGGTCCGAACTGCCGGACATCCTCGGTCCGAGCAGCGAGCTGACCAAGCGCATCCTGCTGCTCGCGGGCACGCTGAACGCCGCGACCCGGTCCGCCCTCGCCGAATTCGGGCTCACCGAGGCCGAATACGACGTCATCGTGGCGCTGCGCCGCAGCGGCGCGCCCTACCAGCTCAAGGCCAACGAGCTCGCCAGTGCGCTGTTCCTGTCCACCGGCGGCACCTCCAATGTGGTGAATCGCCTCGAATCGGCGGGCCTCGTCCGGCGGGAAAACCACCCGACCGACGGCCGCAGCACCCTCGTGGTCCTCACCGCCGCGGGCCGCACCCTCGCCGAACGCGCCGTCCGCGCCAGCACCGCCGCCCACGAAGCGATATTCGCCGAGGTCTCCCCCACGACCCTGCGCGCCGCGACATCGGCCCTGCGCGCCATCGGCGTCCCCGCCCGGCACCCCATACCTGCGCCCGGTCGCATCAAACGCGGCAGCGCCGCCACATAACCCGGACCGAGCCGCACGAGGAAATGGGCCTGCGCCCGTCATCCAGATGTCGTCTCAGGTGAAGCTATTCGGAACGCGCGTAATTCCAGAACGATTGCGGCCCAACAGAATAGATCGACGCAGGTCCACCACGAATGCGATTTCGCGGGCGAGGGGAACCCGAGGCAGACCCGATGCGTCATAGTTGTTGGAAGATTGTCGACGATAGGACTCCGATGGCAGAAGATCTAACGGTAGACCCGGCCGCGCTCGACGATTTGTCGACGAAGCTGAAGCAGCTCGGTACCGACAACGCCCAGGCGGAGACGTATCTGAAAAAGCATGTCGAACTGTCGCGCGGCCAGACGGGTCTGATTTTCGGCCGAGTCGCCGAAACCATCCAGCAGTTACGCGAACAACTGGAGTCGAATTACGAGACGCTCGGGCGGGTCACCACCCAGTCCGGCGACGAGGTCGCGAAGGCCGCGCAGATGTACCGCACCACGGATCACAACACCGCCGTCGCGCTGGACCGCAGCTACCCCGGAGGTAAGCGATGAGCGATAAACCGATAGATCAGCTGGCCGAACCGCAAAGCCACGACCCGGTACCGGATCTGGTCGAATTGTTCCTCAACAACAATGTGTATTCGCCGACCTATTGGGTCGACCAGTTCATCGTTCAGGTCATCGGCAAGGACCCGCTCGGCTGGGCGACAACAGAATTCGCGGGCGACTGGGCGCAGATGCAAAAAGCCGGCGCGGCGATCAGGAACCTCTCCAAGTACAGCGGCAGCTATGAAAGCTCGATTTACGCCGCGGTCAAGGATGTCGATTCGTCGTGGCGCGGAAATGCCGCCGATTCGGCCCGAGATTATTTCGGCGGACTCCGCGACGCGATCAGCAATCAGGTGGGGCCGCTGAAGAACATCGCGCAGGACATCGATACCTTCGCCCTGTCCTCATACTATGCGGCGCAAGGCATTTCATTTCTGATCCAATCGATCATCGACACCGCGATCATCGCGGTCGCCGAAGAGGCCGCCGCTGCCGCCGCCGCGAGTACCGGCGTCGGAGCGATCGCGTCGGTCGGCTTGGAGGCGGCGGTCGCCTACGACATGGTCAAGATGGTCGGCCTCTGGAATCAGGTCCTCACCAAGTACGCGACCTTCGCCACCGCCGGTGAAACCGCCGTCGCGGCGATCCTGGACGGCGTGGCCACGGTGCGATCGAAGGACATACCGCAATTGCCCAGTGCGGGCTACCACCACCCCGGAGTAGTGGAATGAGCACTCCCGAACCGGTTTTCGATGTCGCGCACGGCGATATCGCCGTATCGCGACGCCTGTCCGCCGCGCTGCGCACGCTCGCCGCCAACACCGCGGATCCGGCGATGAAGGAGCAGATCCGCGCGGTGCTCGCCGGAAAGCTCTCGATGCGCGAGTTCGCCCGCACCGAAACGTTCAACCGGACTCTCGACCGAGTGATGCCCGCCGCGCTGCAGAGGCTCGCGGCCATGCCGGACGAAGAACGGGATCGTCTTGCCGCACAGGGGCGGGCCGATCTCGAGCGATACCGCGAACAGCCGGCGGAATCGGATCCGCCGCGACCGACACCACCCGCGGGCCCCGACGCCGCAGCGGGACACGTGATCGCGGGCACCCGTAAACCCAACCGGGAGCGAATCGTCACACCCGACGATCCGGACGACGATGACCGCTACTACCAGGAACGCCGAGAACGCGGATGGCTGGTGTGAAAGTAGACGTGCCCGTGCCGGTCCGCACCAGCACCCGTCCCATGAGCGGACTCGAATTCGGTTCGCGCACAGGACGTTCGGCGACACCTGGCTATCTGGCACTGGAAATCAGCCAGCCGCTGCCGGAAGTATGCGCTCGGCATGGCAGACCCGCGACCGAGCGACGCACCGGCGTCGTGCGCTTCCACGAGGAAGCACACGGCCGCGTACAGAGCACGCTGAGCTCGAAATTCCTTTGGGGGCTCGGGCATTTCCGCGGTTTGCCCGATACCGACACCGAACTTTACGGCGAGTGGCCCCTCTGCCGACGCTGCGTCCGCCAATCCCAACTGCTCCGCCAGATCAGTTATGTCCTGGCCCTCTCGGGCATCGTCGCCCTGATCATCCTGTGGCTGATGGCCCAGGCCGGGACGATGCGGCAGGTACCGCTACCCGTGATTCTCGCGCTCGCTCCCGGCTGGTTTCCCCTCGGCCTAATCGTGGCCGCCGCAGCATTCGGCCGAGCCAGCAGATATGTCCGCATCCGGCCGATCGTCGACAGAACGACCGTAACGATCCGCGCCCACCAGAACTTCGCCGCGGCGATCCAGAGCAACGCGTCGTAGTCCCGCCATCATGTCCGACGCGGCAGCCACTTCCCTTCCGCCGCAACGGCAATACCCCGGAGGTAATCGACACGGCGTAACAGTCTGGCAAGCTGCCGGTATGAGCGATCTCGGGACAACCACAACTCGCGGCGTCGTCGAGGAATTGTTGCGGCGGATCGGCGCGGGCGATCCGGACTCCATCGCGCAGATGTACGCCCCGATCAGCGACTGGAAACTGAATTGGCCGGAGAACGAGCACAACCGACCCGCGACACCGTGGATTCGGCATCGGTCAACCCGCGACGACGCGGCCGAACACTATCGCGAGATCATCCGCCACCACGTACCCGAGGAAGTCGGCACGGTGATCGAACGCATCCTGGTCGACGGCCCGGACGCGGTGGTGCTCGGCGAGATCCGCCAAACCGCCCGCACCACCGGCCACCCCTACCGCTCGCGCTTCGCCCTCCACCTCACCGTCGAAAACGGGTTCATCACCCGCCACCACGTCTACGAAGACACCCTCGCCGTCGCCCAGGCCTTCGACATGTCCCGGTCATGACGACACCGGTAGCGACCCACCGTGGTCTCCCACCTATCAGCGGGTGACGTTTGCGGCATCGCAGAGCGGGTCAGGGTGAAGTGATCTTCGAGGCCGGGGCGATCACGAACGTGCCGTTCAATGAGAGCGCGTCGCCGTTGCTCAATAAATTCGACGGACAGTTCGGGCCGACATTGGCGGCGGTCAGATCACCGCTGCCACTCGGCCCGAAAGTAAAAGCACCACTGGAATTGGAGAACTGACCGCGCATCGTCGCGGCGCCGCCCCACGGCCGACGAAGTCGGCGGTACATCCATCACCGGCCTGAAGATGACCGGTGATATTGGTGAGCGTAAGTGTCGTCAGGTCGCTGCCGTCGTAGGTTATTGCGTTCCAAAAAGCGGGGGTGGTCGGCGATGCCGATAACGTGATGTCGTAAGGGGTGTTGTTATAGGCGACGCAATTGGTAAGAGTAAAGCCGGTGAAAGCGGCGATCTTATCGCCGGACTGGCCGGATCCGGATCGGGCGGTACCGCTACCGGTGAGCGCATCGCAGTCGACCTCGCGGCCCTTCGTGTCGTTGGAAAGCCAGATCGGTCCGGAGGAATTGGCGGTGATGGAACCACCGGGGCTGACAGTCCAGGTGGCGTCGGCATGGGCCGTAGCAGTCGGCAAGAGCGCCGCCGCAACCACCACGGAGGCAATTCCGTATTTGCGATATTTACGAAGGGTTATCACGCTTCTCGTCCCCTGGCCGAGTTATCGGAAAAAAATCGAGCAGCATGATTCTAGGCGCATCATCGGCAGTTACCAGCGGGCAAGAATTTGCTATTTTCCGTGGCTTGGTTCGTAGATTCTCTTTGCCGACAAGGCGGCAAGTCGATGAGCGGCGATCCGAGTGCTCGCCTCGCCATGCGGGGTCATGATACGGCCCGACCGGTGCGGTCCCTCGAAGGATCGGAACGCAAAGGTTGTGGCGACCGTCATATTATTCGCGGCCGGTGGTAACGCGGTTTCATCTCCCGGCAACATTCCGGAACGCACAATCCCTCACAAGGTCGATACGGCCGAGGATGAGGAGTGGCGGATGGATCAGATGACGCGGCCGACGGAAGCGTCCGGAGACTCTGGGGCACAAGATGTTTCGCGGTTGAAGCCGAATGCGGTCGGCCTGCTCGGCGTGGTGTTCATGGCCGTGGCCACCGCGGCGCCGATCACCGCGATGACCGGCAACGTGCCGTTCATGGTCAATGCCGGTAGCGGAATCGGCACGCCCGCAGCATTTCTCATCGCGATGGTGGTGCTGGCCATCTTCGCGGTCGGGTTCACCGCGATGTCCAAGCACATCACCGCGACGGGCGCGTTCTACGGTTTCATCTCCTTCGGGCTCGGGCGCAGCGCCGGTTTGGCGGCCGGACTGCTCGCGTCCTTCGCCTACATGGTGTTCGAACCATCGCTGGTGGGCATCTTCTCCAGCTTCGCCACCAATACGGTGACCGATCAGCTCGGTGTGCACGTGCCGTGGTGGGTGTTCGCGGTAATCATGTTGGCGATCAATGCACTCGGCACCTGGTTCGGCGTCGACGTGGCGGAGAAGCTGCTGGTCGTCCTGCTCGGTACCGAGGTGACGGTGCTGGCGATCATGGCGGTCTCGGTGGCGCTGCATGGCGGTGGGCCCGACGGGTTCTCGCTGGCGCCGGTCAATCCGGTCAACGCATTCCACGGCGCGTCCGCCGGGCTCGGGCTGTTCTTCGCGTTCTGGTCCTGGGTCGGCTTCGAATCAACCGCCATGTACGGCGAGGAATCCCGCGATCCGAAGCGAATCATCCCGCGCGCCACCATGATCGCGGTCCTCGGCGTCGGGGTGTTCTACGTCTTCGTCTCGTGGATGGCGATTTCCGGTAACGGACAGGGTGATTCGCTGTCGCTGGCCGCCTCCGCCAACCCGATGAACGTCTTCTTCAATCCCACCGAGCGCTATGTCGGCCACTGGGCCGTGATGATCATGCAGTGGTTGATGATCACCGGATCGTTGGCCTGCGGCATGGCATTTCACAATTGCGCGGCGCGCTACCTGTACGCGCTCGGCCGCGAAGGCGTGCTGCCGTCACTGCAGCGCACCATCGGGCGCACCCATCCCAAGCACGGCTCGCCGCATATCGCGGGTGTGGTCCAAACCGTCTGCGCCGCAGCGCTTGTGCTCGCCTTCGGCCTCGCGGGCAAGGATCCCTACACCGGCATCTACACGCTGCTGGCGATCCTCGGCACCATGGCGATCCTGGTGGTGCAGGCGGTCTGCTCCTTCGCGGTACTGGCGTACTTCCGCAGCAACCACCCGGAGAGCCGGCACTGGTTCCGTACCCTGGTGGCCCCGCTCTTCGGCGGTATCGCCATGCTCGGCGTGGTCTGCCTGCTGATCTTCAACATGGACACCGCCGCAGGCGACGAGGCCGGCTCCCTGATCCTGAAGGCCAGCCCCTGGCTCGTCGCCGCGGTGGCGATCGCCGGCTTCGCCTACGCGCAATATCTGAAACTGCGCGACCCGTCCCGCTACGCACTACTCGGCCGCACCGTACTGGAGGAAACACACGAACGCTGAGGTCTGGCTGGCCGGCCGGCGGGTCCGGCCAGCCGACGCCGTCTATCCGCGGCCGAGCGGGGTGCCTCAATAGCCATCTGGCGGGCGAACCAGGTGTCAATCTCCGCTGATTTCAACCGACTGCGCCGCCGTGCTCTTCCACTGAATTCTCCGGTTCCGAAGGTATATTTCGAGACCGGCGCGGCACCGGCGTATTTGCTCGATTACCGGATTACCAGCGCTGCGCGATCATCTGTTCGGGTACGACTCCTACAGAGCAGGCGGGCCGTTGAAACAGCTACGAAATATCACGATCTCGATTGTGCTGGGTTATTCGTTGACGCTGGGGCAGGTCCCTGCCGTCGCGGACAGCCCTGCGTCCGGGAACCCCGAGCCGCCTACCTCCGCACCGGCCGCTCCACCCATTGGTGCGGACCCGGGACCGACTCCTTTCCAGCAATGGATCGATGACCATATTCCCGCGCCATCGTCGGTCCTACCCCAGACCGGTTCCGCTGCTACCCAACCCGGGGGGCAGCCGAATTCGGCTTCGCTGTGGAACGAGATCCAGTCCGCACCAGTCGGTGATCCTTTTTTCGACGTCGTACCGACGAATCTCGCGCAGTACGCACCCGGTGATGTCATCGAATCACGAGACGTCACGTGGCCGGCGGTACTGATGGCCCTGGGAACAGTGCTGGCACCCTTTCAGCGGGCGATCCAGATGAAATTCCGCAGCACGAATTCCTCCGGTGCGCCTTCCTTCGGGACCGCGACGCTGCTGTTGCCCTTCACTCAATGGACGGGACCGGGAAATCGCCCGGTGCTCCTGAACGCACCGCCGATCAACGCGCTCAACCACCGCTGCACTCCCGGCTACATACTCTCCCATGGCTACGACCTCACCTCCGGCACCGGCAACGATTTCGTCCCGTCGCCGACCATGTGGGCCGTGAGCCAGAACTACGCGGTTGTGATCCCGGACCATGAGGGTCCCTTGATGGCCTACGCCGAGCCGACCGTGGCCGGCCACATAATGCTCGACACGGTGCGCGCGGTTCGTCATTTGATGCCCGAGCAGTTCGGTGAGAGTCGTTTCGCCATGACCGGTTACTCCGGCGGCGCAATCGCCAGTTACGGCGCCGCGATGCTGTCCGGCGAATACGCCCCGGAATTGGCCCCTTACCTTGCTGGAGCCGCAATGGGCGGCCTGCCCACCGACTATGAATCCTTCGCCAAGACCTTCGACGGCACCTACGCATCCGGACTCATGCTCGTCGTCACCCTCGCGTTGGCCCGAGAACATCCCGAAATTCTCGATCGCATGAATCATCTGGCGCAGTGGGCGGCGATTTCGCCACTCAAAGAGGTATGCAGCTCCACCATGGCCGATATCGGAGTGTTCGTACCGTACGAGGCCTTGGCAAATGTCCACGACCCGCTGCACACCGAATTCGCGAACATGCTGTTCCAGCGGATGAGCCTGAAAGACAAGAAGGCAGGCATCCCGATATACATCTACAACGGCGTGCACGACCCCTGGATGCCCGTCGAGAAGGCCAAGGCACTTTACGCTGAACAGTGCGCTCTCGGAGTCCCCGCCACAAAGAACATCGTCGGCGGCGAACACATCCTCGGCTACTTCAACGGCTTCTTCGGAGCCACACATTGGCTGGGCGAACGATTGACCGGTGTCCCGGCACCCCATACCTGTGAATTGCCGCCGCCCCCGTCCACCACCCCAGCGACTGACAGCCTTCCCCAACCCGACGCCCGCTCCGCCTCCCCGGGCAGCGAGCCGGACCGCAAGCAACCCGAGCGCGGCGACAACGCCCGAACACCGGCCGCCGATCCCTCGTCGAGTCATCCCCACCTACCACCCGGTTGGTGAGATGGCCAGGCCAAGCGGCCACAGCAAACAATGTCGAATCTTCGTTCGCAGCACCGGTTTTCGCTCGACACCGCACACTCCGGGCCAGGTGCGGTGTGCCGAGCAACCGTCAAGAGACTGTGAGCGTTGCGTGCGCGTAGACGTCGTTGGTGCCGGTGATCCGCCCGTACGCGGTGAAGTTGTCGGTGCCGGTGGCGGTGGGCGTCAGGGTCACGGTGATGCTGGCGGCGGCTCCGGCCCCCAACGCCGGGTTGCCGCAGTAGATCAGCTTCCTGAGATTGCGTGACGGTCAGCCCCACCGTAACCGGGTCCGTATCGACCGCGGCGAAGGGCGCCGCCGCCAATACCGTTCCAGCACATAACGTGACCACCATCTTTCCCCTGATACCCATTGCCGTCTCCTGACTTTCGCCGATGGGTGGTGCCGCAGGAGTACCGTCCGGCGGAATATCGACTTGCCCCGCATAGCCCCTGGTCGGCGTGTGCGATCCGTCGTCGGTATCGCCGGGCACGGACTGCACAAAGATCGGACCTGGTCTCAGGCATACGAGTCCGCGAAGCATCTGGAAGGAGACCTCGGGATTGCTTGGGCCCCCTTCGAAAAGGGGATCCGCGTCCGCGCATAGCCGCATATCGCGTGGCCCTGTAGGCCGCGGCGGGACATTCGCCCGTCCCCTTACTGGCTTGAAGTCGGGTCGATTACATCCGTATCCGCCGAATGGCTTTGGAGGGAACCGAAGTCGAGGGCTACGTCAGCTGCATGCTGTAGAAGTTGTTGCCCGAACGGCGCTTCCGGGGGCGCCCTTCGGGTGTGTCGAGCGGCCTGCAGTTAGATCGGGTATGCGCCCCGGCGCCTTTCGTCGCGGACATCGGCCGGTACGGCCAGAACGCCTGTGCCTTCGATCCGGGTGTGTGGTCCGAGCCTTTCCGGGTTCACAGACAGCCGCCAGGACACACCCTTGACGCCGAATTCCCAGTGGGTCAGGGCGTTCGGGCGATAGGACACCTCGTCCTCAACGATGTCGTCGACGTTGTCGTTGGCTTGAAACTTCCCACGCAGGGCGGCAATGGCTTCTCTGCGTGATAGGACGCGGAAACTGTCGGGGATCGGTTCGCGATGCCCCGTGCCGTGGTCGTTGTCGTTCAGCCAGGCCCGCAGTTGCTCGACGGTCGACTTTCGACCGGAGTCGTCCGGAAGAACGACTACCTCGTCGTCGAGGACCACGCAGCCCTGCTGGAGCACGCCATCCGCTGCGACACACCAGTCCGCGTCCCAACCGTGACCGTTGTCGCCGTGGCTATACCAGTGCGCGGTGCCGAAGCGCCGGCTCAATTGTCTGCAGCGGCGGCGTACTTCGTCGTCCGGCTCGTCGCCGTAGATTCCATCCGCCCAGGCGGTGTCACCGACTATCAGCGTCCAGCCGTCCAGCCCCGGTGTGACGAAGACACCTCGATCCAGGTATGAATTCGGCTGGTATTCGGACGGCCACGAGAACGAGTTGATGGGCAACGGCTGCCACGTGCGTTCCCAGCGGTACCTGTCGAATCCCATGCGCAGAGTCGCGGGTGCCGGATTGTGTAAGTCCATTGCCTCCAGTACGGCCGCCTGGTCTGTGGTCGGCACCGCGAACCATCCCGCGCGCAGTTCCATCGGCTGGGGTACTTCGGTGAGTTGCTTGGACCGAATCAATCGCCGCAGCAATCCGGCATCGGCCGAATCGATTTCCTCCCAGCCGAATTCGGCGAGTACCTGCAACACGTCGCACCGTCCGGGCAGCTTCGAGCGCCGCACGGTCCGCAGGATCGGTGCCACGCCGGGGCCCAGATTTCCCAACCGCTCCAACGCCAGCCGCCGGACCGATTCGGTGCGGCTTGCGAGCAGCATCACCAGCGCCGCCACCTGCCTGCACACCCGTGCCTCGGTACGCTCACGCTCGCACATCAGGCATTCGATGCGCAGCTCTCCGACGGATTCGGTGGTGAAATCCGGAAGTGTGGTCCCCGCAGGCACTCCGAGCGCGTCGAGCAGCCGGCCACCCGGACCGCTCAGCTCCCAGACCGTCAGCGCTCGCACCAGCAGAGTGAAGACCATGCCGTTCGGCCTCATGGCCCGGAATATTTCAATGCAATCCGGCCAGGCGTGGGCGAACTGCTCGTCTCCCAAAACCTGTAGCACCACAAGGGCACGAGCGTGCAACACCTCCCATTCGAAGATGTCGTCCTCCAGTGCACCCCACACCTGCCGACGTATCTCGGGATCCGGATCGATCAGGAATTCCCGCAGTTCGTCGGTCTTCACACGCATGATCGGATCCTATCGACCGGTAGCAGAAGTGACCTCGGCACCGATCTGGTCTCATTCGTGCAGCTCGATCGAACTCGCCACCGCGGCATCGGTTTCCGGTGCTGCGATCGATCATCGTGATCTGGATGACGATTGGGCAAGACTGCGCGAACTGCTCCCGATACGGTGCAGATATGCCCGGCCGTCGATGTCAACGGCGCTCGCCAGACCCACAACCGAACGAAGCAGTGTTGAATCCGATTTCAGCTCAGACATCGGCACTGGCGTCGACCTGGTGGGCGCATTGACCGCTTGAACCCACACCGCTGTGTGGGCGTTCGAATGAGCCACAGCCGTTGGCTGCCAGTCGATCTCACGAACCATCCGCAACTGCCGATGTGGGCGTGTCGTTCGACGGCAGGTCTGCTGGTGGCCTTGGCGTCACCGCCCAGTCGGTCCTGAATATTCAGATGCCGGGCTGTGGTGTGGTCGTTACGCTCCCGATCATGAGTACTCGCCATACCGATCCTACGTTCGTGCTGGTCCACGGGTCCGGCTCCAGTTCGTTCATGTGGGCGCCGGTCCAGCGGGAACTGGCGTTGCTCGGCCGTCGCAGCTTCGCGGTCGATCTGCCGGGGCATGGGTTCGACGCGCAATACCCGGTGGCTTATCAGGCCCCGCAGGATCTCGACGGGTGGGCGGCCGAGGCGTCGACGCTGGCCAAGGTCACCTTGCAGGACAACGTCGACATGGTCGTCGATATCGTCCGCCGGCTGGCCCAGCACGGTCCCGTGGTGCTGGTAGGTGCCAGTCTCGGCGGGACCACCATCACCGGAGTGGGCAATACGGTGCCCGAACTTGTGGACAGGCTGGTGTACATCTCCGCGTGGTCGTGCGTACAGCGGTCCAGCCCCGTCGAGTACATGCAGGAGCCCGAGTTCGCCGACAATCTGCTGGCACCGCTGTACGCGTTGAATGTGGGCGACCCGGCGGAACTCGGCGTCGGGCGGGCCAACTACCGTACGGCCGATCCCGCCCTGCTTGCCGCGCTCAAGGCAGCGATCATGGCCGATGGCACCGACGAGCAATTCCGGGCCTTTCTCAACATTCTGCAGCCCGATGAATCCCTCGCGGTGATGACGGCCGACGCCAGGGTGCAAGCCGACACCTGGGGAACAATCGCCCGCACCTATATCCGGCTCACCGGCGACCGCTCGCTTCCGATAGCGATGCAGGACCGTTTGATCGCCGAGGCTGACGCACTGACGCCGGACAACCGTTATGACGTACACACCATGGACGCCAGCCATACGGGTTTTGTCCTGCGGGCGGCGGAGGTGGCCGAAATCCTGGACCGGCTGATCACCTAGATGCTCGGTACCGGGGCGCAGGCCCCTCGCTCCTGGCAAAATCACTGCCTGATCGCGACGACGGCGACTGCTGATGCGAATAAGGACGAACGCACACCAATACCGCTGCGCGGGCGTTCGAGAACGCGGCGTGGTCCGGCATCGCCCTCGAACTCGCCGAGCCCTACATCCCACCCCCGGAAGCCGCCCTCCTCGGCCGCGAACAACGCCGACTCGTCACCGAACTCATCCGCGCACTCGCGACCACGAACCGACGCCCACGGCCGCCCTTGAAAATTCCAGCAGTTGAATCTTGTTGGCAGAGGGTGGACTCCGAGCCATAACGTGATTTAGCCCGACTAGTGGGGTTAGTGAAAGACGCGATCCTTGTACCGCACTGTTCGGGCAAGCGCACCATAGCGATGAATGCATTGTGTCGTAGCGCGGTTGGCACCGAACACGATCGCAAGGGGCATGAAGCATGGTCACCAGTGCCTGATCGGCGACGACCGGAGCCCACATTTCGTACAGAATCGCCTTGCCCGCAACCGATTCCGCAATAGCGTAGACAACCAGCAGTGCGCTGCCCGCCGATCGCAACCGGGGCGGGTCGAGTCCGACGCTGGGGACAAAATCCCAATCATCGAGACCTTCCGACCGAGGCCCGATGATGTGACGATTTGAGTAGATCAAGCAATTCCATTGGGCCAGTGGAGATTTAAATGCACCGACGACCACGCCCACCAGATCGGCGGTAGAATCCGGGACAAATGGGGAGATCTCGGCTGGGAGAACGGAACCTTGAAGTATCCGACGACCAGAGAACTCCCAACCCGGAAACCGGGGCGCTTCAACAACTTCGAAGGCGGGTCGATCTACTGGTCCAGCGAGACCGACGCGCACAACATCTGGGGACTGATCCGCGACAAGTGGGCCTCACTCGACTGGGAGAACGGCCGCCTCGGGTTCCCGACCAGCGACGAATTCGGCACCCGCGACAACGGCGCCGGCCAGCACATGGAAGGCGGCGAACTGTATTACTCGCCCTCCACCGGTGTCCACCCGGTCTGGGATGCCATCCGCGGCCGCATCAATGTCACGACAGATATTCCCATCGGTACCGAAGAAAAACTCGAGGTTACCGACGTAAATTTGCCCGATGTCGATTGGGACGGCCAGTACCTGCCGGGAGCCACCCATGACGGACTATGGTTCAACACTCATTATTTCGACTCCTCCTCGTACAACGACGCCATGCAGAAACACGTGGCTATCCACGAGTTCGGGCATGCTCTCGGTCTGCGGCACAGCTGCAAATTCCAGATCATGGGTGCCTACACCGACGACAACACAGCCCTCGGCCCGATAGACATCGACTCCTACCGTCAGCTTTGGTGATCCAATGAATAAGAAAAAGATCTGGACAACAGCAGCGGCGGCCGGATCGGCAACAGTGCTGACAGCGCTCGTGGCGTGCGCACAGGATCGAGGCACCTACGATCCAGCGCCAAAAGTCAGGACGGTGGAGACTTCCTGGGCTTTCGACAAGGCCGATCAACGCGCCTTGGCAGGGTGGGCGGATGCGATCTTCGTCGGAACGGTTGCGGAAAAATCCGGAACCGAATCTCGTATACCGTCCTTACCCGAATCCCAATTCCGGGTCACGGTCCTCGAAACGCTGAAAGGGGAACTACCGGAATCCGTCACGGTCAACCAGCAAGGCGGGTTTCTGCCCGAGCGAAACGAACTCGTCCTCATCGAGGACGACCCGCTGCTCTCGGTCGGCAAGAGCTACCTCTTCGCCACCAGACACGCACCGGACAAGAACTGGTACACCGTCTCGTCTCGAGTGGGAGATGTCGAACTGACTCCGATGGAACTGCAAGGCGTGCAATCAGCCCTGCGCACCGGTGCAACTGAGCCGGAGAAAATCCAGAAAATGCGAGAATCGATAACCCAGGAGATCCCCCCAGGAGACAAACGCGAGCCCGGGTCATCGGCCACTGCATCGGTGGCGCCCTCGTCGACACCCAGCACTCCGGCAACATCCGGGTCCACATCAACACCATCCCGGACGACAGGAAATCGGTAACTCCGACAGCTACGTTGATTGTTCACTTGTGTGCCGTATCGGCGGCCGACGGCGAGCCCGGTAGACCTCTGTGGTGAGGCGTTCGCGGCCGCAGCCCCCACAACGACGGTCTCGCACGGTAGCCGGTGCTGACCTACCGTCGCCGCGTGACCGGCAATGAAATTCTCGTCTATCCCCGCCATGTTCTCTGCGTCCTCGGGTCCGGCTTGGACCTCGATGCCATCGAAAGCCGCGCCGAAAAGGCCGGTTTCGAGCTCGACCGCGAGTTCTCCGAGGCCGAGCCGGACCCCCGGATGGCCGACGCATTCGAGAGTTGCCTAGCGGCAGTGTCTTTCACCGAGGCCGACTGGGCAGCGGTCGAGGATCACGATACTGTCGCCTATCTCATCTCCCGCCCGATCTTCCCGTTCGTCGCGATCGATGCCGCGCGGTGGGCCCTCGATCTGACGGCCGATTTGCTGAAATCCGGTGCCACCGCGGTGAAGAACGAGAGCAACGGCCTCGCGCACGGGCGGGACCAATGGCTCGAATTCGCCGACGATGCGGCCGACGACGACACATCGGACGTTGCCCTCTACTACGCCTGGGTCAAACGGCCGATCGTCGACGACGACGTGTACTACAGCTGCGGAATGCATCTGCTGGGTCTTCCCGATATCGAGATCGAGCCGCGCGATGCGATGGACCCGCAGGAGCTGGCGCGCCTGATCGACGAGCTGGCGCTCTATCTGCTGACCGAGGAGCGCGCGCAGGAGATGCGGGACGGCGCCGGCTTCCGCCTCGCCGAGGACGCGCCCCGCTGGATTCTCCGCCAATTCCCGTGTGCGCGATACGAAGAGGATGACTTCTACTTCAACCCGTACGGTTACTGGCGCCTCACCCCGGCACCGTAGCCCGATTCGGTTCTGGCCGCATCGATTTCAGGCGCGCTGACGTTCGACCCGCCGCCGGATCAGCTCCTCGACGGCGGTGGGCAGGGTGGTTTCGAAGTCGATGAGTTACGCCCAGGTCGGGGTGACGACGATCCGCACCATGCCGTCGTAGAGCGAGCGGACCCGGCCTCCCACTCGACGCGCTGCTCGGGTGTCATCTTGTAGCCGCCATTCATCTGGAGATACTCGTCCGGGATGCCGTCGACGACGTCCAGCTCGGCCCGCTCGCGGATGAGCAGGATCTTCGGCGGGTTCACCTCGGTGTCGATCGTCAGGCGATCATCGGATTCTTTTGCAGCGCAGTCAGTTTCGTGGCGTTCTTCGAGGTGCACAGCACGATCTGCGAACCGTTCCAAGTGAAGGCGATCGGGATGCTGCGCGGTGTGCCGTCCTTGGCGACGTAGGCCAGGCGGGTCAGGTCGCGGGCCAGCAGTTCCTGGCTGATCGGCCGGTTGAGGATCTCGGTGATCTCGTGCCATCGTGTTCGCCGCCCTGGCCGTGTCCCACTGGATCGAACCCGAACCGGTTGGAGCATCAAGAAATTCGCGCAGACCGCACGTCGCTACCGCACCATCGAGATCAGCACCGGCCACCACACCATCACCGCTGCCGACCTCCTACCCGACGACCTCCGCCGAGCACTCGCCCCAATCACCAACGGTGCGCGCTAAATTGAGCCAAGTCGGGAACTGGGTGCTGGTGATGCTCGGTACGGATGTGTGAAGTGTGCTCGCATCAGATAGTTTCGGTGGATGGCCACTATTGCGAGGTGGTGCCGAGCGATCGGTGCGACGGTACTCATGGTGGGTAGCACAGTGGTGGGCGGGGGTGCCGCCGATGCCGGAGAGCCTGCGCTGGAGTGGGTCAATTGTCCTGCCGTGGAGCAGATTCCGGGTTTCGAGCGGTTGCAGTGCGCCACCCTCGAGGTGCCGATGGACCACACCGAGCCGAACGGAACCACGGCACGGATCGCGCTGTTCAAGGCACCCGCGCGGGATCCGGGACAGCGCCGCGGCAGCCTGGTGATCAATCGGGGTGGGCCGGGCTACCCGTCGTCGGTGTACTTGGCGAGCTTGGCGTCCGGCGCGATGCGGGCCCCCTGGGATGACCGGGTCTGGGATCGCTACGACGTGATCGCGGTCGATCAGCGCGGCATCGGCTTCGCCACGCCAGCGGTGACCTGCTTCGACACCCCCACGGCCGCCACCACATTCGGTTCCGAACTCACCGCCGTCCCCATGGGACCGCTGGATGCCGCGGCGCGTGCGGTCCGAGATGCCGAATTCGCCGCAGCGTGCCGACAGCACAGCGGTAGCCTGCTCGACCATCTGACCACGGCGGCGGTGGCGCGCGACCTCGACCTGGTGCGCGCCGCGCTCGGTGAGCCGAGGTTGAATTTCCTGGGTCAGTCCTACGGCGCCGCACTCGGCCTGGTCTACGCGAATCTGTTTCCGCGCCAGGTCGGTTCGTTCGTTCTGGACAGTGTGCAAGACCCAGCCTGGACCTCGAGCGGACCGGCCGACTCGGTGTCCTCGGAACGAACCGGCGGCGACGTCGCGACCACGGAGGCCATGAACGAGGCACTGCGCCTGTGCGCCGCGGGACGATCGTGCGCTTTTGCCGCCGACGATCCGGTGCGGGCCTTTCCGGCGCTGCTGGCCGCGCTGCGGGAGCACCCATTGGCGCTTGTCGCACCGAATGGTGCCCAGACGTCGCTCACCTACTCCAAACTCGTGTCCTACCTTGGCGGAATGCTGTACCAACCGTGGATGTGGCCCGAGGCGGGGTTCGACCAGGTGCTGCATCTCGCCCACCGGGTGACGACCTCGCCGAGCGATACCCAGGCCACCGCCGCATTGGCTCAGCTCGTGATCGAGAAGATCGATCCCAGCGGCCTCGACCGCGCATACTCCCCGTGGGCCGCGGCCTACAGCGCATTCACCTGCAACGACGACCAGCTACCCCGATTTGCGCCCGCCTGGTGGTCGGCAGCGCAACGACGCGAGAGCCTCGCGCCGGGCTTCGCAACGCTGCGGGCATACGACACGAGCCAATGCGCGTTCTGGCAATCGAATCCGACCGACCGCTACACCGGTCCCTGGGACACACGCACCGACACCCCCGCGCTGATCCTCAACAGCCGGTTCGACCCGGCCACACCCCTCGCAGGAGCGCTCGACGTCGCCCGGCGACTCGCCGGCAGCCGGGTACTCGTCCACGAAGGAATCGGTCACGTCGTCACCCAACAGTCCAGCTGCGCGGTCCGCGCGGTCTCTGACTACCTGGCATCGGACACGCTGCCCGCCGAAGGTACGACCTGCAGCCCGGACACGATCCCCTTCGCCTGAACACTCCACAGTGACGACTTCATCACCGACGTCGAGGACTACGTGGCCTCCTTCGCCGAGTCCGGCGACGCCTGACCCCTCCCCCTGAAAACATGGAGTAAAGGTGGACCAGGCCCCCTCTGGGGTCTGGTACCAGGCACGACAGGCAAGACTTGCCCCGCATAGGCCCTGGTCTGATAAGGTGGCGAACGCACTCCGGTGCAGGCCGATGTAGTTCAATGGTCGAAAGTTGCTCCGACCAGGGCTTTAGCTCCAATTCCGGCCATTCAATCAGCACCAAGTCAGCACGGTAGTTAGATCGTGTTGACTCCGTCCTCATTCGGCCCATAGCGCCGCCTCAAGCGCGAGCTTCGCGGCCAAGTCCATTGCCGGTACAAGGTGGCCGTAGATGTCACCCGTCACCTGAATACTCCGGTGCCCGAGCCATCTACTGACGTTCAAAATCGGAACCTTGTTGGCCAGGGCCGTGCTTGCGTAGAAGTGCCGCAAGTGGTGGGGATGGTAGAGCGGCTTCCCATCAGGGGTCACTAATCCAGTCTTTTTCTGAGCTTTAAAGAAGTAGTACTGAAAGTGACTCTTGTTAAGCAGCTTGCCGCCCGCACGGTGAATGGCGACTTCTTCGTGAAAGGTAGTCTTGCCCGCTTGCGCAGTCCGACGAACACAGCCGTACTTGCGCGTATGTGCGTCAAGCTCCTCCAGAAGCGACGGCGCAGCAGGTGAGTCCCGGTATTCCCCCTCCGCCCGGTGCTTAAGCGCCCGTAGCCGAGGCTCAGTCTCGTAGCTCGTCTGCCAGCGAATCCGGAAGTCGCCACCCCGGACCGTGGTTGGTCCAAGAGCTAGAGACTCACTAAGCCTCATACCGGCCCCGCTCTGGGCTAGGACGGCAAGTTTGAGGGTCGGCTCGATAGCGTCCGCGATAAGCCAAACATGCTCCGCTGAGGGGATCTCGTCGTCGTCCACGGCCCGACCGCTAACACGGGGCAGTGCTAGAGGTGCCTTCGGGTCGGCAGCTGGGTTGGTGCCCCGTACTTCTTCAGCCACGGCAGCATTGAACATGCCCCGGATCTTGGCTATCCAGTCAGCGATAGTCCGTGGCTCGTAACCACATTCTTGCAGGTAGACAACGAACGCTTGTAGATCGCTCGGTGGGATTGCAGCCATGTCCGTGTCCTGCCCTAACTGGGCATACAGCCGATTTTCGAAGAACCATTCGTAGTCGCGCCGTATCCGATCGGACAGCATACGACCGCCAAGCCACTTGTCGCCCCAAGCCTTGAGCGTGTACTTCGGGCGTTGGACAGATACAATCCCCTCTAGCTTGTCGTTTTCAACCTTCGTAGCAAAGGCATCCGCGCCGTCTGGGCCGGTCTTCTTAGGAAACGTCTTCTCACGTTGTCTACCGGATCGACCACCGTTCTCCCGGTACCTAACCGTCCAGGGATGGCCGCAGCGTGCCTTATCGCACGGGTAATTCTTGTTGTCCTCGTCGGACTTGCATTTCTGGAAGACAGTAGCCATCTCTACTCCTCCTCCATAAGCTCAGTCTGACCAAGCACTGGCATTACTCGTTCCTACTCTCCGTAATGGGCATCCAGATAGGCCACGACATCCCGCTCACGGAAGCGGAGAAGCCTCCCAACCTTCTGCGATTTAAGGCCCCATATCCGGTACTTGTTCTTGACAGTGATTTCGCTGACCTTGAGCCATTCGGCTACTTCTTGAGGGGTCAGAAGGCGGTTGCTTCCGCCTGGAGACATAGATACCGGTCCTTATGTGCGGGTGTCTACTAATCCCAAATTGGCTCGGAGTTAACTAAGCAACGTTGCTTGACTGGCATTCACACGGCCAACTACATTGCCTGGGTCTGGGAAGAGACCACGAGTACCCGAACGAGAACAGGCCCCGATGCTCGGATGCATCGGGGCCTGTGTTCGGGGTAATCAGACTAGGGGCGGCTCAGCTCCTAGTTGATCCGGTAAAGCGTAGCAGGCATATGGGTAGCTGCCCTGCATCACCACGCTTACGCGGCGTCGGCAAGATCTTCGCCCTGACTCGACTCCAGATCATCAACACCCGTGTCGAGCATCTTGGTTTCGTGCTCCAAGAAGTCCGGAGACTTGGCCTTGAGCAGCTGGGGTGTCATCCCTTCGATACGAATGACAACACCTTCGTCTACCGTCTTGCCCGGGTCCAGCTGTACAGGTTGGTCGATGTAGGCGCAAACCCAATCGTCGGCATATCGCCGATTCATCCAAACATCTACGTCGAAGTCGTCCGCGTAGCCCGTCCAGAGAAGCGGGACGGTACTAAGACCTAGGTTTCGGCAAAACTCTTCTACCTGAGGCCAAGAGAGGTCAGTAACGATGCCTTGGGCGTTGACGTGTGCCACTCGGTAGACGTAGAGCCGAGATTCACCTTTGGGTACTTGGTAGGTGTAGCCCTTCTGGATAGGTTCGTGGTCCGGTGTCCAGCCGATGAGTTCACCGAAGACCATATAACCGGCAGGGATTAGTCCATCTAGCTTCTTACCGGCCCGAGTCCAGATATCCGACGAGTAGTAGTGAGTCGTGTGAGCGTTGGCATCCTTGATTACACGGCGGGAGCCGTAGACGTTGTCGTATTCGGTCTCTTGGATCTTGGCACCGATGAACCGGCCGAACCTATCGCGCAGGGTGAGCTTGCGCTTAACGATCGTGTTTCCGATACGGACGGAGCTGCCATGCAGCTTCTGAGTCACGTAAAGATAATCTCCGCCGTCGACGTTGTGCTGCATCCGCCACCAGTTACCCGTGTCGATATGCTGAGGGAAAAGCTTGCCATCCACCCGGCTGCGCTGGAGCTTCGGAACCTGACTGTTAGGCCCCTGCGGTTTCCGAACCTCATACTTACGGCAGATCTCAAATCCGCCGAGAGTATCGAACGTGTCGCCCTCCCGCAAAAGGCTCGTGTTCACTCCGGTGAACTCAAGCGACGATAGCGGCATAAACAGCGCGTTCGAACGATGGCCGCCGAGTCGGATTGCTTTCACTCGACGGTTATCCTCAAGATAGCCTTTCTGGCTGGGGTCTTCATTCATATGCTCGTGGCGGTAGAGGTTGTTGATCGACGCGTATTCATGGCTGAGTTGGACCTCTGCCGGGAAGAAAACTCCGAGGTCTCCGGGTTTCCAGCCTTTCGAGGCAATTGCTTGATGGCCGAACAAGGGCAGCGCCTCTATGCGATCACGGTTAGGAAGCGAAACCACCGCCTTGACCGAGGTTATGACGGCCGCATAGTTTTCGTTTTTTGGTTGGTGGAAGGTCAAGGCCAATCTAGAAGTTCCCTTCTGCTACCTGAAATGTTCTGATACCGAGTCGACGCCACATGTCTACGACACGGTTCCGATCATCGAATACGCCGCGAACATTGAAGCTGTCGCGGATATACTTATCGAAGAGTTCAAGCTTTACTATCGTGTCTTCTCGATTATCGCCTTCCGGCCGCATATATACATACTCGGTGGGTATGCATTGTTCTCCGAGCCAGATAATCGTGTCGCGTCTGCACACTGAGTCCCGGCCCGACACTATGATTATCTTTGCTCCAGTATCATCTAGCGCCCAGAGGGTTTGCACCACGGCAAGATTTACCGTGTCCTCTCTTACCCGGTGCCAGTCGAAGGGTCCGCGTCCGGACATCTGGGCAAGAGTTCCGTCTATGTCGAAGATCCAAGCCGACGGCTTCGTGAAGTCCGGAATGTATGGTGTTACGGCTAGCTCGGGGCGGGGTGTAATCGTCTGCCAGTTCTCAATGGGAAAGCGGCGGGCGATATCTTCGATAGCTTGTGGGTCTACGTATCTTCCGCCCGCATAACCGCGCGCCTCGTTTCTGGCTATACAGTCTTCTAGGCCAGCTTTGATATCGACTACTTCGAAATGAACGTTGTGTTCTAGAGCGAGGTCCGCCCAGTCTCTTGCGTGCCGGGTCCGTAGATTCGTGTCGTCGATGACAACCGACAACCCCGAGTCCAGGAGTACCCGCACGGCGGCTTTCTGAACTGCTGTTATGACCTGTTCTTGCTGGGGTGTCCCGAACCCTTCGATTCCGTACAACGTGTTCCGAAGCTCGTCCCGGCTCGGTGCTTTGGCTCTACCGGGTTGAGCGGCCCATTGCCGCGCGTACGTGGTTTTGCCGCTACCTGGGTAGCCGCGAGTGATCACAAGTTCTGTCACTCATTCAACCTCTTCTATTCCTGCTTCTTGAGCGCACGTACCTTTGTGGGCATCCCACTCGCCTTCGGCATCTCGGGCATACTCGCCGGGGCTTATTGGTTGGAAACAGATGCAGCACATACCGGCGAAGAATGGTATTGGTGAACTCATTAACATGTGCTCCGAATCATCGGTTATGCGGCGAGCTGGTCTTGCTGATACCTCGGTGGTGGTAAGGTGTTCCAGTCGAGTGACGGCCATCCGCAGATAGATTCGAGGTGCCTTCTCTCTGCCCGGTTGCCTGTGGCTATCCAGTATTTGACTTTCGGAACCCTGCGTACTGTGTGTGATATTCCGCTTCTGTACGCGTCTCTTGGATGCTTGCTAGGGTCTATCGGCACGTAGTCGAGCCGTGGCGTCCTTCTTTCCATGTCGGTCCAGCCGGCGTAATGGAAGTTCAGGGCTCGATATATGTATCCGTAATGCCCGACACTCGTATCCGCATACGATGGCACTAACAGCGGCGGTAGGGCTTTCAAGGCCCGTGAAACGAACCATGATCCGGTGTTCTTAGGTAGCTCATCGAGTGTCCATAGCCGATTGAGTTCTATTACCCTGGACGGGTTCGAAGGGCATACGGACTGCTGTAGGTGCCTACTGGGCGGGGTTCCGAAGGTGACTGCCCCGACTAGATGTTCCCGGTCGTAGAGGCCGAAACAGTGGCTAGCTGGCGCCCTCCGGTGTAGGTAGTGTTTTTCTATCAGGAGGGGCATAGCCGTTTTGCTGTCGATTCGTTCGACTTTGAATAACTTCATATGATCGGGTAATTCGGCTCCTTGCGTGTATCCGGTTCAGCCTTTGCGCTATTTGCTCATGTATCCGTGCCCCCAGGAAGGGCCGTAGATCTCTGGGTCGGTGTCGATTAGTACTCCACGGAACTCCATTGCCATCAAGCGAGCGATCTCTTTTGCCCCCCATTGGGCTTTATTTGCCGGTATGGATGCGACGACTTCATCGTGTACCGGTAACCGTAGGTATGGAGTAAACCCGGCCTTGTGGAGGTTGATAAGTCCTCGGCAAGTGACATCTCTCGATGTTGACTGAATCATGTAGTTGAGCGCCGAGTATGCGCGGTCCGGATCTACTGGCAGCCTACGGCCCGTGGGAGTAATCACGTAGCCGCTATTCTTCGCCTCGTTCTGAATCTTTTCAGAGAACTCGTCTACTTTCGGGTATGTTCTGTTGAAGCTTTCGAGAACACGCTTTGCGGCGAGGAAAGAAATACTCGCGTTCTCGGCTAACTTCTTAGCGCCACCGCCATAGGCAACCAAGAAATTCGCCATCTTGCCGACCTTGCGGTCAACGCCCGCAGCATCAGCGGTTACCTGATGAAGATCGGCATTCGTGGCGAAGGCTTCTCGCATAGTTGGATCGCCGGACAATGCCGCCAACACTCGTAATTCTTGCGCCTTGTAGTCCACGCTAACGATGGTTTGGCCCGGGTCTGCGATAAAGCAGCGCCGTACCATCCAATCCCCCGAGGGCAGTGTTTGAGCCGGAATGCCCTGGATGCTCATCCGGGCCGTACGTGCCCTTAGAGGAAGGATTGAGGGGTGGACACGGCCGTTGCTGTCCATGCCTTTGAGAAACCCATCAATCCATGTAGTTCGCCACTTCCTAGCCCGTTTAGCTTCGGTTACCGCTGCCGCGAGGTGCCCCGGACTACCGACCTCCGGTGTATCGGTTAGAAGCGAATCGAGCAGCTTCTTATCGACCTTCCGCTTTCCGGTGTTTGTAAACTCCGTGAACCGATGCCCTAGTCCTTCTAGGGCATCGGCTACCTGCTCACTGGAGTTGACCGAGTCCACATCAAAGAAGGTTTCTGCGTGCCAAACCGCCTCTTCTTCTTCGATGGTCAGCCGGGTACGAAGATCCAACGTGTACTCGACATCGAGTTTGAAACCCGCGCGTTCCATGTACGAGCAGATTTCCGCGAGCTTGTGCTCGTATCCGATCAGATGCCGCGAGTAGTGCGGCACGAGCGGGTTAAGCTTCCAATACAGCCGGATAGCTAGGATCGGGTCCATACCGGCGTACATGGTGTAATCCGGATGGTCGATACCAATGCTGGACCAAATCCGGTCTTTCGTTGTTTTATGTTCCTTGGCCAGTCGAGCCATTAGACCCTTAACCTCATCGGCGACCACCGGGTCTATGTGCTCCCTAATCAGCTGCTCTAGGCCGTGTCCTGTACCGCCTTCTTCTTGTCCACGCGGGTCGGCGAGATGGGCAATAATCCTGGTATCTGTGACCTTGGACCAAAGCTGTTCCATTGGCATCTCTAGATGCCTGTCGAAAACCTGGAGATCGAAAGCCGCGTTATGAAGTACAGGGTGTTCGAGTCGTTCTAGCGCGAGCCGTGCGGCTTGATAGAATTTGGAGCCTTTCTCGACCGGGATAACCCAGCCGTCCCATTCGCTACCGAACTGGACTGTGCGTAGTCGATTCGTGTCCGCGTAGATGTCGAGGCCAGTGGTTTCCGAGTCCACCCCGATAGGAAGTTCGGCTACGGCCGTCAGCCATTCCCAGAATGTGGCGAGATCTTCATCATTTTCTGGTACCCGCACCGTGACGGGTTCGGACCCGATTCTGTACGGGTATTCGCGCAATCATTCCGCCTTGTGATAGGTGCCGTTGATCGTTCGCGAAATCGTCGCTTTGTTCACGTCGAACGATTCGGCGAGCATCCGATGCGGGTAACCTTGCCCACCCAAGCGGCGGATAAGCTCGACCTCTCTTGCGCTCAGCTTCTTCCGGTTATCAGTCTTTCGTCTAAGCTCGGTGTTCTCTCGTTCCAGCTCGGAAATCCGGCGCTTCAAGGTCTCGATGTCTGCCGGTTCAGCAAGAAGAGAACCCGGAATATAATTCCAACTCATAGCGGTACCTCAATGGTTAGAAGTGATCAAACGGGTAACGAATGTCAGGATTCGGTTTCCTCGGCCAAAGCAAGTCGAATGTCTTCCTCGGTAAGCCGGGAAGTGGAGAAGAACACGACGTGATCAAAGTTGAAAGTGATCTGCCCGTCTTCCATGTTGTCCGTGATCAGGACAAGAGTTCGTTCTTTCTCGTCGAACTGGGCGAAGGTTCCCGGGAAGTACAGTGGGCCTTGCTCAAGCCCGACCGTGACCATGCTGATAGAGCCGTCATCATTAGGGATGAAGCCAAACGGATAGTTCATCAACGCCTTTCGTGTAGTAAGGGGCCGGAGCAGGAATCTCTCCGGCCCCGGTCGACCCGGTCCGGGACACATACCCGGGCAGTTATCTGTCAACTTTTGGCTAGAAGAAGACCGGGCTATCGTTCGAGCCTTGGGGCGGCATCCAGGCTTGCCAGGTTTTTCCGTTCTTCTTAGAGATGCCGGTCTTATAGACCCAGTCCGGCCCTGGTGCTTCGGGAGCGCCATCCGGTGGTGCTTGCCGTGCGGGCCGCTGGGCTTGCCCATTGCCGGAAGGCTTGTTACTGCTCGGGGCGTACTCGGCGAACTTTTGGGCGGCAAGCTGGGTCATCCGCATCAGTTCCACCGATCCCTTGACTAGTGCTTCCGCTTCTTCGATGGAATCGGCGTGGTGGACAATCCAGGGTGCTTCATAACCAGGGCCGCCCTTGAGGGTGACAACTACTTTGCTTTCGGCGGTAACGATGGAGTTGGGAGTGTTCGAGGGCGCTTTGTGGTTCCCGGTGGCTGCTGTGGAGGCTCCGGCGTTAGGCTCGTCGGCCGGTGCGGAAGCGAACGGGTCATAGTCGGTCAAAGAGAGAAACCTTTTCTCGTAAGAACTTCGCCAGCTCGGACGAGCTGGCGACAAGGGGAGGTTTGATTAATCCTTCAGTGCTCGGATCAGATCCGCGAAGTCGCCCTTATAGGTGAACTCCTTGGTGCTTCGGTTAGAGTCGCGATACGCGATGTCGATAACGGCGTACTCGTATCGGCATGTGTCGCAATAGCCGTCATCGACGGTTCGATCACTGAAGGAAATAACTTCCTTGACGTCAAGACACTCGGTCTTGCGCAGGTACTCGGCAACCGCTTTCAGGAATTCATCGCTGTAGATTTTCACCTGGTCTCCGATCGGCTTAGTGTGTTGTTGGTTGTCAGTCGTCCTCTACGAGGCTGACGATTCCCAAGATGATCAGTCCGATAAGCCCGATCGAAACCACAATCATGTATGGCCCGAGAATCAGCCACCAAGGAAGCGGGGTTACTCCGGAGAAGTTCAACGCTAGTGTGCTGATTGTCCACGCGTTCAGCAGGAAGCCCAGCACCGCGCCACTGTGGTTGTCGATACTGCTACTCACTCCAGCAATCCTCTCGGTCGTTCTCGTGCCAGGTTTCGATACGAGCGGGACGCTCGCGCGGGTACATTTCGGGTTGCACCCAAGACCGGTACATGTCGATGCCCGGGATGCCATTGAACTCGGAGTCAAAGATGTTTTGAGAGTTGTTGACCGCTTCGGGGAACACTCGACGTTTCGAGCCCGGACCGTCATTGAGGGTTCGGAACGCTTTACCCTCGGAATATTCCTCGTAAGTCACTGCCTCGGAGGGAATAGCTCGGTCGAACTTCTGTCGCAAAACCCGATTCGTTTCCTCTGCGAGTGCGGTAACGGCCCGAGATAGCCTTGTCCGATCAGCGCCCGCCTTGGGCTGTTCATGCCGAGGTAGCGCGCCTCGATCGCTGCCGCGTAGTCGGGGTTCCGTATTCTGAGTGAATCGAGGCCGGCGGTCATATCGTCTATCAACTCGGACCAAAGCGTTTCACCGCTGAGCGCATTCTTTATATCCTCCGCCGAGTATTTGATCTGGCTGGAGAATCGAGCGTTGGCTTCCCGCTTTACCGAAGCAATCCTATGAGCCTGCATAGTGGTAAGCCGCGCCGCTAGCGGGTAATCGGATTCGCTGATTTTTGCTTGCACGGCGGGGCTCCCAAGTACCAGAGCCACAGCTCTTGCGCCAGGTCGTCAGCCTCAACAACACCCGGCCATGAATAGACAACCGAGTCCGCGGACTTCTTGAACAGTTTGTTTAGATCCTCAGTGCTCATACTCTCCAAGTTATCTGTCAACTAATCGACCAAACCGAGCCGTCTACGATGAACTTCTTATGCTCGATTTTACCGGCACCGCGTTAGTATGCTGTCCGTCCAATTCAAGGAGTCCAAATCCCTGCTGCCAGTTCGCGGCGGCACCGTTGAGATAACCTGCGAGTTGCATATTCATGAGATTGCCCACCTCGAAGCCCCACAGAACTTTACTGACCCGGCCGTCATATCCATATGAATGCGGCTGAAGCCTAGCCGGTGGGTGTGCCCCATGACCACACTCTTATGAAACCTTTTCGCGGCGTTGAGGGCGGTTTTACCGGCTTCCTGGCTGATTCGGATACCGCCGAGATGCCCGTGTGTGGAAATCCATCCCGGAGCAATCGGATAGAAACCCGGCGCCAAGCTGATACCGAACCCGTCGAAGTCACACAGTTTATCGATATCGAAAACGTCGGTGCCAGACAGGGCAGGAGAGTACTTGTCTAGATAAATCCTGGGGCGTTCATCGTGGTTTCCTTCGTGGGCCATAACCCGGCCGTCGTAGACGGTTCGCAGTGGCTCGAACAGCTCACGTTTGGCCAGCTCGACATCCGCGTAAATGCTACCTTCGAATTCACCGCGAGTGTCTTTGTTCCACCTGCTCGGCTGCGGGAAATCGAGGACATCACCGATAAGAACAACCTCATCGGGTTGCGTGTCTCCAATGAACTGGATAACCGATTTCAACGCCCTACGGTCATGGAAAGGAATCTGTAGATCCGGGACGACAACGATTCTCTTTGTCAAGCAATCACCTCTGTATATGGGCCAAACACATCGTTGACAGGCGGCCCTTCAACCGTCCACCATTTATCCCCATCGTTATCGGTCACTACCTGTACCTCACGGGGTATATCGCGAACCGTTCGAACATGCGCGGGACCGTGCGAGCTGCCGCCTCTCTGTAGTCGACGAGCCGGACAACTTCCTCGGTCGGCTTATCCGGACCGCACCACCCAGGAACCGCGGAGTCTTTCCCAAGCTTCCGGCGCTGCGGGGTTGAAGTCGATAACCTCAAGGCGATACAGCTCGCGAGCTGATACCACAGCCCTTATCGAGGTCTTCGATAAGAGTATCCGGGCTCTTCTCCCCGGCCCGCACCACATACTTAGCGGCGTTGAACCGATTCCCGGGAAGATGCTCGATAAGGTCGATAAGCTGAGCGCCGTGACGCTGGTAGTGGCTGGGGTTGATAGCATCACTCACAGTCGTTTTCCCTTTCGATCTGATCAACCCATCCATCCGACTCGTCTCCGTAATCTTGGGCATGGATGCCGTCAAAGACTTCGCCCAGATGGCAGTCACATACCGGAGATTCACATTCGTAGTAGTCGTCAAGATCAAGCATGGCTAATGGTCACCTTTGACCAGATAACGAAGTGCCTCGATATCGTCCGGGCGGAACCCGGACACGCACCCTGCTTGCCGTTGACGTTCCACTCGACAACCGGAAGTTCTTTGTAGCCCTGCGCTGTCAGCGCTTCTTGAACTTGCGGATTACGAGATGTGTTGATTCGGCAAACGGTATACCGTGCTTCATCAAGTAATTTTGGTTGCCTTACAGGGTTGGCAATTATCTTTGGTGTAAACCGTGATGTCGTAGTAGAGATCTGTCATGCAATCCTGTCCAATAATGGCCGATGTAGTTCAATGGTCGAAAGTTGCTCCGACCAGGGCTTTAGCTCCAATTCCGGCCATTCAATCAGCACCAAGTCAGCACGGTAGTTAGATCGTGTTGACTCCGTCCTCATTCGGCCCATAGCGCCGCCTCAAGCGCGAGCTTCGCGGCCAAGTCCATTGCCGGTACAAGGTGGCCGTAGATGTCACCCGTCACCTGAATACTCCGGTGCCCGAGCCATCTACTGACGTTCAAAATCGGAACCTTGTTGGCCAGGGCCGTGCTTGCGTAGAAGTGCCGCAAGTGGTGGGGATGGTAGAGCGGCTTCCCATCAGGGGTCACTAATCCAGTCTTTTTCTGAGCTTTAAAGAAGTAGTACTGAAAGTGACTCTTGTTAAGCAGCTTGCCGCCCGCACGGTGAATGGCGACTTCTTCGTGAAAGGTAGTCTTGCCCGCTTGCGCAGTCCGACGAACACAGCCGTACTTGCGCGTATGTGCGTCAAGCTCCTCCAGAAGCGACGGCGCAGCAGGTGAGTCCCGGTATTCCCCCTCCGCCCGGTGCTTAAGCGCCCGTAGCCGAGGCTCAGTCTCGTAGCTCGTCTGCCAGCGAATCCGGAAGTCGCCACCCCGGACCGTGGTTGGTCCAAGAGCTAGAGACTCACTAAGCCTCATACCGGCCCCGCTCTGGGCTAGGACGGCAAGTTTGAGGGTCGGCTCGATAGCGTCCGCGATAAGCCAAACATGCTCCGCTGAGGGGATCTCGTCGTCGTCCACGGCCCGACCGCTAACACGGGGCAGTGCTAGAGGTGCCTTCGGGTCGGCAGCTGGGTTGGTGCCCCGTACTTCTTCAGCCACGGCAGCATTGAACATGCCCCGGATCTTGGCTATCCAGTCAGCGATAGTCCGTGGCTCGTAACCACATTCTTGCAGGTAGACAACGAACGCTTGTAGATCGCTCGGTGGGATTGCAGCCATGTCCGTGTCCTGCCCTAACTGGGCATACAGCCGATTTTCGAAGAACCATTCGTAGTCGCGCCGTATCCGATCGGACAGCATACGACCGCCAAGCCACTTGTCGCCCCAAGCCTTGAGCGTGTACTTCGGGCGTTGGACAGATACAATCCCCTCTAGCTTGTCGTTTTCAACCTTCGTAGCAAAGGCATCCGCGCCGTCTGGGCCGGTCTTCTTAGGAAACGTCTTCTCACGTTGTCTACCGGATCGACCACCGTTCTCCCGGTACCTAACCGTCCAGGGATGGCCGCAGCGTGCCTTATCGCACGGGTAATTCTTGTTGTCCTCGTCGGACTTGCATTTCTGGAAGACAGTAGCCATCTCTACTCCTCCTCCATAAGCTCAGTCTGACCAAGCACTGGCATTACTCGTTCCTACTCTCCGTAATGGGCATCCAGATAGGCCACGACATCCCGCTCACGGAAGCGGAGAAGCCTCCCAACCTTCTGCGATTTAAGGCCCCATATCCGGTACTTGTTCTTGACAGTGATTTCGCTGACCTTGAGCCATTCGGCTACTTCTTGAGGGGTCAGAAGGCGGTTGCTTCCGCCTGGAGACATAGATACCGGTCCTTATGTGCGGGTGTCTACTAATCCCAAATTGGCTCGGAGTTAACTAAGCAACGTTGCTTGACTGGCATTCACACGGCCAACTACATTGCCTGGGTCTGGGAAGAGACCACGAGTACCCGAACGAGAACAGGCCCCGATGCTCGGATGCATCGGGGCCTGTGTTCGGGGTAATCAGACTAGGGGCGGCTCAGCTCCTAGTTGATCCGGTAAAGCGTAGCAGGCATATGGGTAGCTGCCCTGCATCACCACGCTTACGCGGCGTCGGCAAGATCTTCGCCCTGACTCGACTCCAGATCATCAACACCCGTGTCGAGCATCTTGGTTTCGTGCTCCAAGAAGTCCGGAGACTTGGCCTTGAGCAGCTGGGGTGTCATCCCTTCGATACGAATGACAACACCTTCGTCTACCGTCTTGCCCGGGTCCAGCTGTACAGGTTGGTCGATGTAGGCGCAAACCCAATCGTCGGCATATCGCCGATTCATCCAAACATCTACGTCGAAGTCGTCCGCGTAGCCCGTCCAGAGAAGCGGGACGGTACTAAGACCTAGGTTTCGGCAAAACTCTTCTACCTGAGGCCAAGAGAGGTCAGTAACGATGCCTTGGGCGTTGACGTGTGCCACTCGGTAGACGTAGAGCCGAGATTCACCTTTGGGTACTTGGTAGGTGTAGCCCTTCTGGATAGGTTCGTGGTCCGGTGTCCAGCCGATGAGTTCACCGAAGACCATATAACCGGCAGGGATTAGTCCATCTAGCTTCTTACCGGCCCGAGTCCAGATATCCGACGAGTAGTAGTGAGTCGTGTGAGCGTTGGCATCCTTGATTACACGGCGGGAGCCGTAGACGTTGTCGTATTCGGTCTCTTGGATCTTGGCACCGATGAACCGGCCGAACCTATCGCGCAGGGTGAGCTTGCGCTTAACGATCGTGTTTCCGATACGGACGGAGCTGCCATGCAGCTTCTGAGTCACGTAAAGATAATCTCCGCCGTCGACGTTGTGCTGCATCCGCCACCAGTTACCCGTGTCGATATGCTGAGGGAAAAGCTTGCCATCCACCCGGCTGCGCTGGAGCTTCGGAACCTGACTGTTAGGCCCCTGCGGTTTCCGAACCTCATACTTACGGCAGATCTCAAATCCGCCGAGAGTATCGAACGTGTCGCCCTCCCGCAAAAGGCTCGTGTTCACTCCGGTGAACTCAAGCGACGATAGCGGCATAAACAGCGCGTTCGAACGATGGCCGCCGAGTCGGATTGCTTTCACTCGACGGTTATCCTCAAGATAGCCTTTCTGGCTGGGGTCTTCATTCATATGCTCGTGGCGGTAGAGGTTGTTGATCGACGCGTATTCATGGCTGAGTTGGACCTCTGCCGGGAAGAAAACTCCGAGGTCTCCGGGTTTCCAGCCTTTCGAGGCAATTGCTTGATGGCCGAACAAGGGCAGCGCCTCTATGCGATCACGGTTAGGAAGCGAAACCACCGCCTTGACCGAGGTTATGACGGCCGCATAGTTTTCGTTTTTTGGTTGGTGGAAGGTCAAGGCCAATCTAGAAGTTCCCTTCTGCTACCTGAAATGTTCTGATACCGAGTCGACGCCACATGTCTACGACACGGTTCCGATCATCGAATACGCCGCGAACATTGAAGCTGTCGCGGATATACTTATCGAAGAGTTCAAGCTTTACTATCGTGTCTTCTCGATTATCGCCTTCCGGCCGCATATATACATACTCGGTGGGTATGCATTGTTCTCCGAGCCAGATAATCGTGTCGCGTCTGCACACTGAGTCCCGGCCCGACACTATGATTATCTTTGCTCCAGTATCATCTAGCGCCCAGAGGGTTTGCACCACGGCAAGATTTACCGTGTCCTCTCTTACCCGGTGCCAGTCGAAGGGTCCGCGTCCGGACATCTGGGCAAGAGTTCCGTCTATGTCGAAGATCCAAGCCGACGGCTTCGTGAAGTCCGGAATGTATGGTGTTACGGCTAGCTCGGGGCGGGGTGTAATCGTCTGCCAGTTCTCAATGGGAAAGCGGCGGGCGATATCTTCGATAGCTTGTGGGTCTACGTATCTTCCGCCCGCATAACCGCGCGCCTCGTTTCTGGCTATACAGTCTTCTAGGCCAGCTTTGATATCGACTACTTCGAAATGAACGTTGTGTTCTAGAGCGAGGTCCGCCCAGTCTCTTGCGTGCCGGGTCCGTAGATTCGTGTCGTCGATGACAACCGACAACCCCGAGTCCAGGAGTACCCGCACGGCGGCTTTCTGAACTGCTGTTATGACCTGTTCTTGCTGGGGTGTCCCGAACCCTTCGATTCCGTACAACGTGTTCCGAAGCTCGTCCCGGCTCGGTGCTTTGGCTCTACCGGGTTGAGCGGCCCATTGCCGCGCGTACGTGGTTTTGCCGCTACCTGGGTAGCCGCGAGTGATCACAAGTTCTGTCACTCATTCAACCTCTTCTATTCCTGCTTCTTGAGCGCACGTACCTTTGTGGGCATCCCACTCGCCTTCGGCATCTCGGGCATACTCGCCGGGGCTTATTGGTTGGAAACAGATGCAGCACATACCGGCGAAGAATGGTATTGGTGAACTCATTAACATGTGCTCCGAATCATCGGTTATGCGGCGAGCTGGTCTTGCTGATACCTCGGTGGTGGTAAGGTGTTCCAGTCGAGTGACGGCCATCCGCAGATAGATTCGAGGTGCCTTCTCTCTGCCCGGTTGCCTGTGGCTATCCAGTATTTGACTTTCGGAACCCTGCGTACTGTGTGTGATATTCCGCTTCTGTACGCGTCTCTTGGATGCTTGCTAGGGTCTATCGGCACGTAGTCGAGCCGTGGCGTCCTTCTTTCCATGTCGGTCCAGCCGGCGTAATGGAAGTTCAGGGCTCGATATATGTATCCGTAATGCCCGACACTCGTATCCGCATACGATGGCACTAACAGCGGCGGTAGGGCTTTCAAGGCCCGTGAAACGAACCATGATCCGGTGTTCTTAGGTAGCTCATCGAGTGTCCATAGCCGATTGAGTTCTATTACCCTGGACGGGTTCGAAGGGCATACGGACTGCTGTAGGTGCCTACTGGGCGGGGTTCCGAAGGTGACTGCCCCGACTAGATGTTCCCGGTCGTAGAGGCCGAAACAGTGGCTAGCTGGCGCCCTCCGGTGTAGGTAGTGTTTTTCTATCAGGAGGGGCATAGCCGTTTTGCTGTCGATTCGTTCGACTTTGAATAACTTCATATGATCGGGTAATTCGGCTCCTTGCGTGTATCCGGTTCAGCCTTTGCGCTATTTGCTCATGTATCCGTGCCCCCAGGAAGGGCCGTAGATCTCTGGGTCGGTGTCGATTAGTACTCCACGGAACTCCATTGCCATCAAGCGAGCGATCTCTTTTGCCCCCATTGGGCTTTATTTGCCGGTATGGATGCGACGACTTCATCGTGTACCGGTAACCGTAGGTATGGAGTAAACCCGGCCTTGTGGAGGTTGATAAGTCCTCGGCAAGTGACATCTCTCGATGTTGACTGAATCATGTAGTTGAGCGCCGAGTATGCGCGGTCCGGATCTACTGGCAGCCTACGGCCCGTGGGAGTAATCACGTAGCCGCTATTCTTCGCCTCGTTCTGAATCTTTTCAGAGAACTCGTCTACTTTCGGGTATGTTCTGTTGAAGCTTTCGAGAACACGCTTTGCGGCGAGGAAAGAAATACTCGCGTTCTCGGCTAACTTCTTAGCGCCACCGCCATAGGCAACCAAGAAATTCGCCATCTTGCCGACCTTGCGGTCAACGCCCGCAGCATCAGCGGTTACCTGATGAAGATCGGCATTCGTGGCGAAGGCTTCTCGCATAGTTGGATCGCCGGACAATGCCGCCAACACTCGTAATTCTTGCGCCTTGTAGTCCACGCTAACGATGGTTTGGCCCGGGTCTGCGATAAAGCAGCGCCGTACCATCCAATCCCCGAGGGCAGTGTTTGAGCCGGAATGCCCTGGATGCTCATCCGGGCCGTACGTGCCCTTAGAGGAAGGATTGAGGGGTGGACACGGCCGTTGCTGTCCATGCCTTTGAGAAACCCATCAATCCATGTAGTTCGCCACTTCCTAGCCCGTTTAGCTTCGGTTACCGCTGCCGCGAGGTGCCCCGGACTACCGACCTCCGGTGTATCGGTTAGAAGCGAATCGAGCAGCTTCTTATCGACCTTCCGCTTTCCGGTGTTTGTAAACTCCGTGAACCGATGCCCTAGTCCTTCTAGGGCATCGGCTACCTGCTCACTGGAGTTGACCGAGTCCACATCAAAGAAGGTTTCTGCGTGCCAAACCGCCTCTTCTTCTTCGATGGTCAGCCGGGTACGAAGATCCAACGTGTACTCGACATCGAGTTTGAAACCCGCGCGTTCCATGTACGAGCAGATTTCCGCGAGCTTGTGCTCGTATCCGATCAGATGCCGCGAGTAGTGCGGCACGAGCGGGTTAAGCTTCCAATACAGCCGGATAGCTAGGATCGGGTCCATACCGGCGTACATGGTGTAATCCGGATGGTCGATACCAATGCTGGACCAAATCCGGTCTTTCGTTGTTTTATGTTCCTTGGCCAGTCGAGCCATTAGACCCTTAACCTCATCGGCGACCACCGGGTCTATGTGCTCCCTAATCAGCTGCTCTAGGCCGTGTCCTGTACCGCCTTCTTCTTGTCCACGCGGGTCGGCGAGATGGGCAATAATCCTGGTATCTGTGACCTTGGACCAAAGCTGTTCCATTGGCATCTCTAGATGCCTGTCGAAAACCTGGAGATCGAAAGCCGCGTTATGAAGTACAGGGTGTTCGAGTCGTTCTAGCGCGAGCCGTGCGGCTTGATAGAATTTGGAGCCTTTCTCGACCGGGATAACCCAGCCGTCCCATTCGCTACCGAACTGGACTGTGCGTAGTCGATTCGTGTCCGCGTAGATGTCGAGGCCAGTGGTTTCCGAGTCCACCCCGATAGGAAGTTCGGCTACGGCCGTCAGCCATTCCCAGAATGTGGCGAGATCTTCATCATTTTCTGGTACCCGCACCGTGACGGGTTCGGACCCGATTCTGTACGGGTATTCGCGCAATCATTCCGCCTTGTGATAGGTGCCGTTGATCGTTCGCGAAATCGTCGCTTTGTTCACGTCGAACGATTCGGCGAGCATCCGATGCGGGTAACCTTGCCCACCCAAGCGGCGGATAAGCTCGACCTCTCTTGCGCTCAGCTTCTTCCGGTTATCAGTCTTTCGTCTAAGCTCGGTGTTCTCTCGTTCCAGCTCGGAAATCCGGCGCTTCAAGGTCTCGATGTCTGCCGGTTCAGCAAGAAGAGAACCCGGAATATAATTCCAACTCATAGCGGTACCTCAATGGTTAGAAGTGATCAAACGGGTAACGAATGTCAGGATTCGGTTTCCTCGGCCAAAGCAAGTCGAATGTCTTCCTCGGTAAGCCGGGAAGTGGAGAAGAACACGACGTGATCAAAGTTGAAAGTGATCTGCCCGTCTTCCATGTTGTCCGTGATCAGGACAAGAGTTCGTTCTTTCTCGTCGAACTGGGCGAAGGTTCCCGGGAAGTACAGTGGGCCTTGCTCAAGCCCGACCGTGACCATGCTGATAGAGCCGTCATCATTAGGGATGAAGCCAAACGGATAGTTCATCAACGCCTTTCGTGTAGTAAGGGGCCGGAGCAGGAATCTCTCCGGCCCCGGTCGACCCGGTCCGGGACACATACCCGGGCAGTTATCTGTCAACTTTTGGCTAGAAGAAGACCGGGCTATCGTTCGAGCCTTGGGGCGGCATCCAGGCTTGCCAGGTTTTTCCGTTCTTCTTAGAGATGCCGGTCTTATAGACCCAGTCCGGCCCTGGTGCTTCGGGAGCGCCATCCGGTGGTGCTTGCCGTGCGGGCCGCTGGGCTTGCCCATTGCCGGAAGGCTTGTTACTGCTCGGGGCGTACTCGGCGAACTTTTGGGCGGCAAGCTGGGTCATCCGCATCAGTTCCACCGATCCCTTGACTAGTGCTTCCGCTTCTTCGATGGAATCGGCGTGGTGGACAATCCAGGGTGCTTCATAACCAGGGCCGCCCTTGAGGGTGACAACTACTTTGCTTTCGGCGGTAACGATGGAGTTGGGAGTGTTCGAGGGCGCTTTGTGGTTCCCGGTGGCTGCTGTGGAGGCTCCGGCGTTAGGCTCGTCGGCCGGTGCGGAAGCGAACGGGTCATAGTCGGTCAAAGAGAGAAACCTTTTCTCGTAAGAACTTCGCCAGCTCGGACGAGCTGGCGACAAGGGGAGGTTTGATTAATCCTTCAGTGCTCGGATCAGATCCGCGAAGTCGCCCTTATAGGTGAACTCCTTGGTGCTTCGGTTAGAGTCGCGATACGCGATGTCGATAACGGCGTACTCGTATCGGCATGTGTCGCAATAGCCGTCATCGACGGTTCGATCACTGAAGGAAATAACTTCCTTGACGTCAAGACACTCGGTCTTGCGCAGGTACTCGGCAACCGCTTTCAGGAATTCATCGCTGTAGATTTTCACCTGGTCTCCGATCGGCTTAGTGTGTTGTTGGTTGTCAGTCGTCCTCTACGAGGCTGACGATTCCCAAGATGATCAGTCCGATAAGCCCGATCGAAACCACAATCATGTATGGCCCGAGAATCAGCCACCAAGGAAGCGGGGTTACTCCGGAGAAGTTCAACGCTAGTGTGCTGATTGTCCACGCGTTCAGCAGGAAGCCCAGCACCGCGCCACTGTGGTTGTCGATACTGCTACTCACTCCAGCAATCCTCTCGGTCGTTCTCGTGCCAGGTTTCGATACGAGCGGGACGCTCGCGCGGGTACATTTCGGGTTGCACCCAAGACCGGTACATGTCGATGCCCGGGATGCCATTGAACTCGGAGTCAAAGATGTTTTGAGAGTTGTTGACCGCTTCGGGGAACACTCGACGTTTCGAGCCCGGACCGTCATTGAGGGTTCGGAACGCTTTACCCTCGGAATATTCCTCGTAAGTCACTGCCTCGGAGGGAATAGCTCGGTCGAACTTCTGTCGCAAAACCCGATTCGTTTCCTCTGCGAGTGCGGTAACGGCCCGAGATAGCCTTGTCCGATCAGCGCCCGCCTTGGGCTGTTCATGCCCGAGGTAGCGCGCCTCGATCGCTGCCGCGTAGTCGGGGTTCCGTATTCTGAGTGAATCGAGGCCGGCGGTCATATCGTCTATCAACTCGGACCAAAGCGTTTCACCGCTGAGCGCATTCTTTATATCCTCCGCCGAGTATTTGATCTGGCTGGAGAATCGAGCGTTGGCTTCCCGCTTTACCGAAGCAATCCTATGAGCCTGCATAGTGGTAAGCCGCGCCGCTAGCGGGTAATCGGATTCGCTGATTTTTGCTTGCACGGCGGGGCTCCCCAAGTACCAGAGCCACAGCTCTTGCGCCAGGTCGTCAGCCTCAACAACACCCGGCCATGAATAGACAACCGAGTCCGCGGACTTCTTGAACAGTTTGTTTAGATCCTCAGTGCTCATACTCTCCAAGTTATCTGTCAACTAATCGACCAAACCGAGCCGTCTACGATGAACTTCTTATGCTCGATTTTTACCGGCACCGCGTTAGTATGCTGTCCGTCCAATTCAAGGAGTCCAAATCCCTGCTGCCAGTTCGCGGCGGCACCGTTGAGATAACCTGCGAGTTGCATATTCATGAGATTGCCCACCTCGAAGCCCCACAGAACTTTACTGACCCGGCCGTCATATCCATATGAATGCGGCTGAAGCCCTAGCCGGTGGGTGTGCCCCATGACCACACTCTTATGAAACCTTTTCGCGGCGTTGAGGGCGGTTTTACCGGCTTCCTGGCTGATTCGGATACCGCCGAGATGCCCGTGTGTGGAAATCCATCCCGGAGCAATCGGATAGAAACCCGGCGCCAAGCTGATACCGAACCCGTCGAAGTCACACAGTTTATCGATATCGAAAACGTCGGTGCCAGACAGGGCAGGAGAGTACTTGTCTAGATAAATCCTGGGGCGTTCATCGTGGTTTCCTTCGTGGGCCATAACCCGGCCGTCGTAGACGGTTCGCAGTGGCTCGAACAGCTCACGTTTGGCCAGCTCGACATCCGCGTAAATGCTACCTTCGAATTCACCGCGAGTGTCTTTGTTCCACCTGCTCGGCTGCGGGAAATCGAGGACATCACCGATAAGAACAACCTCATCGGGTTGCGTGTCTCCAATGAACTGGATAACCGATTTCAACGCCCTACGGTCATGGAAAGGAATCTGTAGATCCGGGACGACAACGATTCTCTTTGTCAAGCAATCACCTCTGTATATGGGCCAAACACATCGTTGACAGGCGGCCCTTCAACCGTCCACCATTTATCCCCATCGTTATCGGTCACTACCTGTACCTCACGGGGTATATCCGCGAACCGTTCGAACATGCGCGGGACCGTGCGAGCTGCCGCCTCTCTGTAGTCGACGAGCCGGACAACTTCCTCGGTCGGCTTATCCGGACCGCACCACCCCAGGAACCGCCGGAGTCTTTCCCAAGCTTCCGGCGCTGCGGGGTTGAAGTCGATAACCTCAAGGCGATACAGCTCGCGGAGCTGATACCACAGCCCCTTATCGAGGTCTTCGATAAGAGTATCCGGGCTCTTCTCCCCGGCCCGCACCACATACTTAGCGGCGTTGAACCGATTCCCGGGAAGATGCTCGATAAGGTCGATAAGCTGAGCGCCGTGACGCTGGTAGTGGCTGGGGTTGATAGCATCACTCACAGTCGTTTTCCCTTTCGATCTGATCAACCCATCCATCCGACTCGTCTCCGTAATCTTGGGCATGGATGCCGTCAAAGACTTCGCCCAGATGGCAGTCACATACCGGAGATTCACATTCGTAGTAGTCGTCAAGATCAAGCATGGCTAATGGTCACCTTTGACCAGATAACGAAGTGCCTCGATATCGTCCGGGCGGAACCCGGACCACGCACCCTGCTTGCCGTTGACGTTCCACTCGACAACCGGAAGTTCTTTGTAGCCCTGCGCTGTCAGCGCTTCTTGAACTTGCGGATTACGAGATGTGTTGATCTCGGCAAACGGTATACCGTGCTTCATCAAGTAAATTTTGGTTGCCTTACAGGGTTGGCAATTATCTTTGGTGTAAACCGTGATGTCGTAGTAGAGATCTGTCATGCAATCCTGTCCAATAATGCTTGCCTGCCGTGGGAGGCGACAAACGAGTTAACGTCTTCTCCGGGTGGCATAGGAATCACTCTCGCGTTGGGTAGCTGCCCTGCCACCGCATTAGCGAACCTGATTCCCGGCTCGTCCCCGTCTGCAAGCACATAAACCGCCTCATAACCAAGCATTGGTTCTTTGTAGTGTTTCTGCCATGTCTCGGCACCGGGAACACCTACAGCCGGGAGTCCGCATAAATGTGCGGTGATGGCGTCTAATTCGCCTTCTGTGACACAGACAAAAGGAGAGGGCTCTAGCAGGTCGGCAGTGTTGTACAGCCGAGGTCGGTCACCGGGAGCTGTCAGATACTTACCGTGCCCTTGATGCTCACAGTTCGGCCGGAGACACCGAAACCGGATCGAAACCACGGAGAGTTGCTTACCTGGTGACCATCTCAGATACGGGATGGAGAGAAACCCACGGTACTGCTCATGACCAGGGTGCGGGTTCTCGACGAATCCCAGACCGAACCCGGGAACCAGCAACCCCCGATTCGCCAAATACTCTGCGGCTGGACTTCCTTCGAGGCTCTGAGCGTACTGACTCGTTGCCTCCTGGAGCGATTTTCTCTGAGAGGCGTTTAGCCTCCGCAAAACCTACTCCTTCCTCATGCATGATTATCGAGTAAACATCTCCCTTCACACCGCACGCACGACAGATGAAGGCATTGTTTGTATAGGAGATAGAGGCGGAAGGGTGCGACTCGCCATGAAACGGGCAGAGAGCTTTAATCCATTCTCTACCTCTATCGTCGGGCGCCTCGAACTCCGGGTAATACTTTCGGATTACCTGAACAATCGCAGAAGATTCCAATAAGCCCACCACCTATCAGGATTCTCGGGGCCTGGCGCCACGTCATAGCAGCCATCGCCGGTCACGAGATCACCTCGGTATACGGGCCAAACAATGCGGTAGACGGCCAGTTGCCGTATGTCGCGCTCTCTCGGCGCTCACCTCGGCCCCACGTATCCCCGCCCCGATCTTCGATCAGGGTCACGTCGTCCGGAGTATCGTCCGGATTTGTCCACGTACGAGGGCCAGTATCCGCCACCGCCGTAAGCGACCTGGCATCAATGTAGCCATAGACGTCGGGATCTGTCAGCCGTGAGATAAGGATGTCGCCATCCTCGTCGGTCGCGCGGTCGACCCGCACAACTTCCCCAACCCGGAAATAACGAAGAAACTCACCATAGGCGCTATTCAACGGTCCGACGATCAATGCTTTATCACCCACGTCGAGCGGTTGACTCGGAGACTCCTGCCGTGCCGCATCGTAGAAAGCTTTCATCCAGGTCCGGAATCCGGGCAGAGTAGTCTCGAAGTCGAAACCGAACCAGTACTCTTGAGTTTCCGCCGTATCGAATGCGCGTTTAACCGCGCTCAAATCACCCAGAGCCTTAATTTCGTCTGCCCTGAGAAGTCTAAAGATATACTCTCCGATCTGGTTGGCGATGTAATCATCACCTTGTTCGGCCGCATAGTTACCGGCAGTCGTCAGGGCATCAATCAGTGTTTCGTCAGTCAATGTTGCTCACCTTCATGGCTAGGCACCACGCGTACACCGATCACGGCATATGCGGGCGGCTTGGTTAGATATTGTTGCCCACGTACAAACGCGGCTATCTCATCTCGGAAGTACCCGAGGACATCTCGATTGCATCTCTGGCATAAGAGGCCGCGTATCCGGCCGGTCGCATGACAATGGTCTACCGAAAGCTTCTTACGGTCTCGCGCCCTGGGCCGGTCGCATATATAGCACTTGCCTTCCTGGGCTTCATAGAGTTGCCAGTACTCATCCGAGCTTAGGTCGTAGGTTTCCCGGAGGTGCTTCTCCCACAAGTAATCCCGTCGGCTTGTTCTTCGTGCTCGCCGGTGCGTGGCGCACAGGGACGGCTTACCGGAGACTTTCCGTTTGTTTGCAATCCCTTCCTTGGCGCAATCTATGCACCGTGGCTGGCTGATCTTGGCTGGTTTCAGCAACACACCTCAGTTATCTGTCAACTTTCACAGGCCGGAAAGATCGCGAATTGTCATCGTGTCTCCGATGAATTCGAGTTCCGCGAAGTCTCCTCCAGATGGGTCCGCCCGACCACCCCGGTTCTTGACCGTGCTAACGCACAACATATCCGGTCCGAACTCAGCTGTCCGCCTGTGAAGCGTGAGAACCATTTCAGGCACTCGGGTAATCTGCCCCTTGACTCCACTCAAAGGGATCGGTTTATGCGCGTCGTTGTATCCGCCGGTCACATGATGAAGCCCGAACACACACGCATCCGTCTGCCTGCCCATCGTGTGTAGATAGTCCATTAGCGATTCAAGCCCGGTAAACGGGTCTCCATCGGTCTCGGTATCAGTCCGAACGTTTGTCACGTTATCGACGACTACGAGGCTCGGGAAATCGCCGTATACCTCGTCGTACGCCAGCATTGTTCTCTCGATAGTGTCGAGATCGGGACTGGCATCATAGATTAGCCGGACCGGTATCTCTGCAAGTCTTTGCTCTGTATCAGCGTCCAGCTTGCCATCCAAGACGGCCCGGCCACTGTCTTCGAGCCGCCATCCGGTGAGACACGATACCGAGCGTGTGAGCTGAGTGAACGCATCACTATCCGCCGAGATGTACAGCGCCGGAACCTTGGCCTTCAACACGTAATTGAGCGTGAATGCTGATTTTCCCGTTCCGGGACCAGCGCAGATCAGGCACAGTTGCCCTCGGAGGAATCTGGCCCCTTTGGACTCTAGGGCCTGCCAGACAACCGGTAGCGGTTCGCCAGCTGCTCCACGGATTCGAGCTGATTGATTGAGCGTATACAGCTACTCGACTCCTAGCCTTGAGCACGCTTATGAATCTCGCGCACAAGCCGATCCTTACCTTTGGGCGTGATATAGCCGGTAGCTCGAAAGCTTCCTAGCTGGTATTCATACGGCTCACAGGTCATGTATGCCAACCGCCGCGCGTACGCCGTCGGGTTGTTCGCGTGCTTCTCGATCCATCCGAGTTCCCGCATCAGTTCCCGGAGATCTGTGTCCCGCATACCGAGGAGACGCGCGGTCTCGCGAAACTTCTTGTCTTCGGGCTCCGTCACGAGCCGCTTACCTTGTTCGGTGTACGGCTCGTCTTCTTCCACCTTGGCCGCCAGCTCGACCGTCCGAGCCTCCGCCAGCTCCGCCCGCTCATACTGGTTCGCCGCCTCCCGAAGTGCCTCCGCGTAGTTCTGGGGAACCGCAGGCCGAACCGGCCGAGTCTCAGCCTCCCGGGTGCGGATAGCAAAATATGCCTGTGCGGCAGCAACCTGCGGCTTGTTCGGATCGCCGTTCATGGCGACCAGATACGCGGCGAACCGTGACAGTTCGTAGTCCTCCTGCACGGGGCCACGTCTGCCGGATACTTTTGTCGATCGACAAAAGTTGCTACTGACGGCGATGTTTTGGTTAGCGGCTGCTTGCATTGCCCGCTTCAAAGGCTTCATGAACTCGTGCCATCGGCCATACGCCATGATCGGCATGAGCTCTCGGCCCGACCAGTACTCCGAGCCGTCCGGCCGAACTCGCTGGAGATCATCGAACGGGCTTGCTTTGTCGGTGCCCTCGACGGGCATGATTGCTGTCATTGCTATCTTTCAGAATTCGGTGTGTGGAATGTATTCCCATGAGCGGTCAGAAAACAGCACCAACGCCAACGATTCACCGGTCACGGCTACATCGGCGTCCCATTGGACATAGATCGTGGTTCGCATTGCACCCTAACGTTATCCGTCAACTTTTGGTTATAAAGAAAACTCGCACGACATCGAGACCGAGCAGAATCGACACTTTGACGGCTCCGGGTCCGGGTCGAAGCGCTCTGACTGGATGTTGTCGGCTAGAGCGTGGAACTCTTCGGCTACCCGCTCTTTGGTCCAGTCGCTGAGGTCTTGCGCGATGGTCGGCTTACCGGTCCGGCCCATCCAATAGTCCCCCTCCGAGACTTCCACACCGTAGGCATCCTCTACCGCTACTTTGTAGGTGCCTAGCTGGAACAGATCACCCGGAGTGTTACCGGTCTTGTTGTCGCGAACGAACAGATAATCTTGCTTGACGTTGCGCATGACTGCGTCGATATAGCCCTTGATCATCACACCATCCAGATCAAGATCGAACTCCATTTCGATACCCGGGGTACCATCCTCGGATACCCAGACAACCTCATGCGGATGCGCTTCATACCATGCCTGGTACTTCTCTGTCTGCTCTAGCCCAATCAAAAAACGACGCTCAATGTCTTGAGCGCCGCGATACGGTCCGGAACCGAACCAGTGTGTGAAATTAGGAGTGTCTTTCGTGTATTTGGCGATTTCGTCGGCGTACGACTGCCGATAGGTCTCCTTCATGTCTTCTACGGGGAGCGTACGCCCCGACCTTTCGTACGCCTCCGCTGCCGCGTGAACGGCCGTGCCTTGTGCTAACCATGCCGCCGGTCTCTGCCAGGCTTTCTCAACCTTTTCGAGATACCATGCTCGCGGACATTTCTGATAGGTCTTGTATTGAGATACGCTCAGGCGAATCTCGTCGGTTGTTTCGATGGGCTATCCTTCTGGCCGAAGATCGCATAGGTGGTTTCGACCGCCCGAAAGTGGAACATACTCTCGTCGTCTTGCTCAACCTCTGCGATCTTCAAGTTCTCGTGTTGCTCCAGAAATTCCGCAACTGGGCGATAGACGGGTTGGTGAGGCTTGAGCTTCACCGAGGCGTAAACCACGAGACACAGCTGTTCGGCGAGCACTGTTGTGTGTGCAAGCAGAATCGTTGGTGACACAACTAAGAAGTGGTGTTGAGAAGCTGCTATCGCGGTTAACAAAATATCCCCTTAAATCCCTACGGTCCTTCGCCGGGATCAGGCAAAACCCAGATTGTGTAGCTCTCCGGTGACATCTGGGTATAGCCGTTCACCCGAATCAACAAATCTCCGTCCTCTTCTTGACGAGGACGATAGGCGAATCCTCCCCCGGGGCTCACACCGTCGATCGCTGGTATTTCCGGGTCGAATTCGAGCACAACATTGTTCTCTCGCAGGTACCGGTGCCACCAACGAAGGCGGTCCAGCTTGTAGCCCTGCATACCTTTACCGCCGGTCGCCATCCATTCCCCATGGTCGCGCATCCTCTTGTACGGTGATGATTCGCGAAAGTGTCGAGGAACTTCTTTCCATGGGAAATGTTGGCCGACCGTTTGGCGTGGTGTTTGCGAGCCTCCGTGAAGTCTGACAACTTTAGAGACCGCTTGCTTTGTGACGCCCTTGATCTTTGCTATCTGCGTGTATGTCAGCCCCTTGTTGTGGAGATCTTCAATTTCAGCGAACGAAAGTAGCGGCTTGCGGCCCATCGGCTAGGCCCCTTCCAAGTTCCGGGGTGTCAATGTTTACAGATAACGATGACACCCAGAACGTTAGCAGTCAACTTTGTGGGCGCACCCTGGACGGCTCGGAAGCTATGTACAGAATTAACGAATTCTAAGCAATCGCTTGCTTTAAATAGGTTTAGCCCCAGGTCAACGATGGGTTGACACGACAATCAATGCGGGTTGCTCGTGAGAATGGCCAATCCGGCGAGTCGCCGTCAAGCTGCGGCTAGTGATCATGCTCTCTCCCCTGGTAAATACCTTGCGGTCTAGACCGGACATTAGCCCGCTAGTCCTTCCATATTGAAGTACGAGACCAAACCGTTACCACCGAGCGGGTTTAATGCCCGCTTGCATGGTTTCGCGTCCATCTCGGCGCGGCTTGGTGTCGATAGAAACATGCAATCGCCCCCGTTCAACCCCTGATTTCGAACGTTCGTTCGATTCGCCTAGGCTAGCTGAAGGCCAGGGTTCCGGCAAGAATCTTCCGATCGTGGCGAGCTGCCCGGACTGCTGCCGGTCTCGGCCGGCGCCCGATGAACGCCTAGCGAGCCGGACCCAGACCGGAAGTGTGGTGGTACGACCAACGATGCCCTCGAACATAGCGGCGCTTCTTTCCGGCGCAATATCATTCGATGCCGGAGGGCCTACGCGTGGCTTCTGCCGAACGCGGCACAGGGGCGTTCCGATCATCCCGCCCACCGCCGACTCTTCGGCTGTGAAAAGGACTGAGCGGCGGGTGCTAAGCGATGAGAGCACAGCTATGGCGCTGTTGGAAGGATCACCTAAGCGAGCGGTGTTTGTCAAAAACGCTGGTGAATGACGGCTGTCCGCACGCTTGACTTCGGTCAGCATGTCAGCGCACAGGCGATTGCGCCACGTATGGAACGTTCCAGCACAGATAACTGCCGGGAGTGTTGCGGAATAGTTTTTAGGCATGGCGCGACCTTTCGTACCCGTCTTCCCAGACGAGTTCTAGGTATCGCGCGCTTGTTGCTGTCCGCACGCAGAGTGATCTTGCATCCCGGATGCTGCCATGGGAACGACCGGCCGTCAACTCGTCAAGTTCTGCCGGACAGCGGGCGACGAGAGTAGGCGTTACTCCCGTCGCCCTAGTCCCCACGGTTGTCGTCGACGCGTACGCGTGGTCAGCCGCTCACTTCTTCGTCGGCTCTTCCTCTAGGACTGTTGCGAGATCTCCTAAGGCTTGGCACATGTAGAGATAAAGCGTTTCATGGTTAGCGCCTGGCTGTCCGAAGCCGATAAGCGCGTCTTTGATCCGTGTAACGCCACCCTTGAACCGCTCGGGCAGTCGTTTGGTCTCTATACCCTCCGCGATCAGCAAGGCTTTACGGGCGCGCTTGTTACCTGGCTTGGTGGCGTCCAGGTCGATATCGTCATCGAGGCTCGAATCCGACTCGGCCGATAATCCTTCCGATTCGCTCTTAGAAGCCCGATTATCGGCAGACCCGGTTGCCCTACCCTTGCGAGGTTCCGATGGCTTACGTGAAGCTTTGGGCGGGTTTATGTACTCGTCCCAATCAACCTCGGGGAGCGCGATAATGTCGCCCGGCATCACATGAGTTGCGTAGCCGTCTTGGATCGCGAGCGCCCAAGCGCGACGGTACTTCCGCACCGAGTTCCGAGACTTCAGCCCGGCAAGCGCGAGCTTGGCGAACTCGTCTATCGACTTGGCTACTGGTGACTCTTGACCAGTAGACCGACCGCCCGGCCGCCCCTCATAGGTGAAGGCAAACACTAGCGCCGCACGCTGCCACTCTGTAGCCGTGACAAGTTCACCTAAACCTTTGAGGTCCAACACGGCCGACTCTATGTCATCAGGAATCCGCATCTCGTTGGCAGCTTCGATGTTCATAACTCGACTCTCTTTCTTGAGGTTGGTTGGGTCGTGTTATCAACACCGGCCAGAGCATCCACCCGGCATAACCGGGCAATTCGTTCTGGCCGATGCAAACCACACGATGCGTTATCTGTCAACTTATTGGTAGAAGATAAGCCCCCGGCTAGGGTCCGGGGGCTCAACTGTCTAACCGACTACCGTCCAATAAGGTTCGTCAGCTTCGATCAGCCCGGGAACCTTGCAAACCCGGTAAGGCCCGTACCGGCCCCCGAAGCTTCCCCGCACATGTCGGTCGTCGCGAGTGAGGCGTCCGACTTCCGTCAGAGCTGCGTCTAGATCGGAGTCTTGATGAGCGTTACGACTCGACATGGTTATTCCGTCACTTCCTCTCCATATGCGGCCAGGATAGTTCGCGCAACTTCGGCGTCCTTGCTGTTCAGTGCGGACTGTTCGAGGACCATCCGTGCCCAGCCAATCATGCCGTTGCGGTCCGGTGTGATATCTAAAGTCTCCACTAGTCTCTCCATTCGCAAGGAAGTCCCGGAATCGACACATATTCGTCGCTCATACTGCCCTACCCCCGAAACTTCAACCTGAATTCGTCTTCAGGGTTAGCCTCACGCAAACGCTTAAGTGCATCTTCAGCGGCCCCCTTCCCCATCTTGTCTCCGTCATAGAAGGAATCAACTCGATAGAAGGCACCGGGCACGATACTCCACTCACCACGCCCGTCGCGTCGTACTTCTATGAAATATTCCTGAGTAGTCATTTTGATCTCCCTTGGTTGATTGCCGCTGTAGGTCTGCCGGGACTCGAACCCGGAACCCGCCGATTAGAAGTCGGCCGCTCTGCCAGTTGAGCTACAAACCCGTCCATGACGCGCCTACTGTAACGCTTCCTAGGGCGCTTGAGCACTCGTCGCGTCGGCTGCCTCAGCGGCACCCAGCTTCGTCCGATCCGGTCCGTTCCCGAGCCTGGTCACTCGGACCCTGTTCCTTGCTCCCGTACACCTCACAGCACAGATCCATGAATGTCCCGGACCACACAATTGTCATCTCATCCTTGTCAGTCATCGCCTCACGCCTTTCTAGTAATCCATGCCATTAAAGAAGGACATCCGCCCGTTGGCGATCATATGCGCTGCAATCAGCACATCCGTCATGCAATTCAGCTCGTTGTGGCTCATCGCCTCAACAAATTCCTTATAACTTATCTGCCCGTATTCCCATCGATCACGCATTTCTAGCTCCTTCGAGATATGTGCCGCGCTTTCCGTGGGCCTGCCCGGATTCGAACCGGGATCTACTCAACCGAAGCGCTATAACCACTTGAGCTGCAGACCCTTTGCGATCCGATAACCTCTCTCGGACACGGGCCTAAGCCCGCTCGGATCTCAGCGCGCTGTCGTTTCGCCTCACCCTTACGGAACGGTATCGGGACAAGTCACCGAGGAACCGAACTCGACGGGGGGAGTGTTTCCGCGCCGTTTCTGTATATCCGAACAAGCCTCTCCGCCTTTGGAGGATTTGCACCAGGTTCTCTGCGCCTTACGGGGCTCCCCTGGATCTTGCTGTTCGGTTGTTGGGTTCAACCCTAAATGGAATCGCGTTATCTGTCAACTTTGGATTTGAACTACACGGCTCGTAGTGTTGCTGCATTAGCTCTCTCACCCTAATAGATTCAGGGCTCCCGGCCGCTTGTCGGACTCCGTAGTTCCGATTCCCTTTGAAGTTGTGCCGTAAGCCTCGCACGGATAGACGTTATCTGTCAACATATTCATGAAGACGCAGGTCAGCGCGCCGAGTTGGTTCGCTGCCTTACGGAGCTGTAATGGCCCTAGTCCGTGAAACGTTCCCGTATCGCCCGAAGTACGGGTTCAAAGTCCGGATACTGCACTGGGATTGCCGGGCCGCCCGCCAGCTCGTCCAGCAGCTCTAGGACGTTCTCCAAGTCCTTCTGGCCTGCCTGATCGTCACTCGTGCCCATCTGTGCCCCTCCCTGAGTCGAGCTGACCACGGTAACTGCGTCCAATCGTCCAGGAGGGTCGAATGGCTAGTTCCGGGTTCGTTCTTGACCTCGGCCCCCGTCGTCACCCCGCCCGCCTCGCTGCACCTCGGGCGCGTCGTCGCCTCGGTCCCTGTCACGTTCGTGCCCTACGGAGGGCGCTTCCACATAACCCTGATTTCTGGCGATTACCGGTGGTAGCCCTCGTTCAGCCAAGTTCTTGGAGTACGCTTCTCGCGCCGCACGGTCTCGCGCGTCTCGTTCCTGCCGGTCCTTGGCATCAGCTCGTGCCTTGTCTTCCCGGTCCGCGATCTCCCGGATTCCTTCGATACGCTCGGCCGTCTTCGAATCCCGTTCTCGTTGGATGATTTCCATGGCACGTAGATGCTGTTGTCCGTCTTTAGCGGGTACGTCTTTAACCTGATCTCGGAACATCTGGTTTTCGATGGCTTGCACCGCGCCGAGTGCATTGCCCAACGCGAGATGCTGCTGCCTCAATTGCTCGGGATTGATTGGCTGCCCTTGTTCCCGAGCCTGCGCTACGGCTTTCTCAGCTTCTCTGGTTGCCTTAGCGATCTCGGCACGCTCTCTGTCGAGAAGTTCGTGGGTCACCGCGTCGATTGCTGTCGCACGTCCTGCATTTTTATCCTTGGCTTGGGCGTCCAGGAAGCTCTCGATTGCCCGTGATTCGTGATAACGGAGCCCAAGCGCCTGGCGGGCTTGCGAGGCGTTATCGTGGTCGATTCTCGATTGTGCCTGGTTCATGTCGCGAAGGATCTGATTCATTTGCCGAAGCTGATCAATCTCGACTGGACGGCCCTTTTCGTTGGCCTGCTGAACCTCGCGTAGAAAATCTCGTGCGATCTGTTCTACCGCCAGAACCGGGGTTTCGCGTATCTGAAGCTTGGCGACATTCTTCTCTAGCTTCTGCTGCTGTTCTTTCTGAACTGCTTTTAGGCCCGCCGAAAAGATTCGTTGGTAAACCTTTTCTTTCATTGACATCAACCGGAACCGGTTGGGGAATTCTTTCTTGCACTTCGCTATCAGCTGTTGGACCTCCCTGGACATCCGGTCTTGGCGTTCCGCTCGAACCACATAGATGACCCGTTCGCCGTCCTTGAGCTTCTGGTAGTAGCCTTTCAGCTGGTCGATTTCACGATCCTTGTTGACATCGCCAGTTTTCGTTTCCATGTTCTGAGCGATGCCGTCTTTGGTCTTAGATTTCGGCTGATGTCTGTCGACATAAATATGCTTGCCGTCGCCATGCTCGTAGTACACGTGAGGTACCCAACCGGCTTGCGGCAAGCCGAATACAATATCCATGCCGCGTTCGAACGCTCGGCCATGGAGTTCTTGTGTCCGCCAAAACGTAGAATGTTCCAGCCACTTAGCCGGTGATCGGGGAATTTCGTTCCGGTCGACCTTACCTTGAACGTATCTTTCATATTGCTCTCGCTGGGCCGGTGTCAGCCTATCGGGCGTATCCGGCCTGTCTTCCCCACCCATTATTGCCTTCTACACTTCGTAGTCTTTCGCGTTTTCGAGAAGTGCGTCCGTCTGCATCTTTTCCCACCGATCCAAGTCTGGGCGACCAGCGGCAACCCAATTCTGGTAGTCCTCTTTCGAATTGTTGTATACCCAAATCATTTCGCCCTCGGGATGCCCGGGATCTCTTTTGGACGGCTTGAAGAAGGCGAGCCCGAGCTGATCATGTGGGTCAATGTATCCCGATGCCGGCCGGTTAACGATCGGCCAGAACTCCGCCCCATCAGGCCCATTTCCGGGTATGTTTCGCCAGTCGCCTTCGAAACTTCTCCGATAGCACTCGCCGACATAGCGAACGTACCGGTCAACAGCTTCGCGGTTCTCGGGCATGTAGAGCGCCTGCAAGTTCCCAAACGCAGCCACCGCAGCGGCTCCCGCAACACGGAGCCCATCGGCCGACCACCGATCGGGGAGGCCCACAATCTCCGGCGCATCCTCGCTGAAAAATCGCTCTAACACTGCGTCCATCCTTGACCGCCATTCCAGGTAGGCGGGTTCTTGCTGATTGATTTCATGCTGGCGACGTTCCGCCTCGGTGGCCTTACGCGTGTACCCCATACCTCTACTCCTATCTCGTCGTGTGCCGAACAGACCAGTACCCCGGTCAAGGGTGCCCCGCAGGTTCGCCAGTATGGTGCGTATCTGGCTGGCATGTCGTTTCGGGTCAACCCATTCGTCCCACTCGGTGTGGGCTAACCGCTTTACTTGTGCCTCATCCCATGCGAGGGCTTCAGTCCGGCCCGGGTCTATCCAGCCGATCGCTGCCGGTCTTCCGTTCATATGGAATCGTCCTGCTGCCTGGTGGAATGGCCTTCGCCTTCCTCCGGGTGTTGAGTAATATCAGGTACATCGATACGGTAGAAATCTAGCCATATGTCAACCTGCCACAAGTACCGAAAACGGACAGGCCCATGCTGGTTGTTCAGTTTCCAGCCGAGCGTAAACGTTCGCGTTAACGTGAAGCCCTCGTTTAGGGCCTTTGCTCTGACGGTTAACCGCGTAACTGTCGGCCGGTCTTCTACTTCCTTCATAAATCCTCATCGACTTCTGTATCCACAATACTGATCGGCAGCACTTCGATGACATCGGCTTTATCCAAGTTCTCATAGCTGACGAGAAATCCACCCTCGTCGACCCTGTCCCACGAACCATCTTCCCGCTGAATTAAAACCGGGCTGTCCTCCGGCGCAATCGCCCGTTTATGTAACGTGTCGGCATGGAATTCTTGGAGTAGCTTCTTAACATCTGGGGCGACTTCACGATGCGCCCACCACGCAACTTCGGACATATCTCTACGCCCCCGTCAACGCGGTGATGTAAAGCCGAGGCCCACAACGGCATTCGGGATACTTACACATCGGCCGCCCCTTCTGCGTCCGGCGTGACGGCAACGGGCGGCGTCGCGTGGTAGTCACGCCTCAGTGCGTCCCACAGGTCACCGTGTTCGGGGAACCTGGATCGAACTTCCTCGAAATCGGGGTAGCTGTCGAAGATCACTGTGCCGGGCTCGGCCTCCGGAACCGGTACCAACGACGGTGACCGGTACGCGGTGAACGTCTCGCCCGGGAAGTCCATTCGCAGCACCCACGCAGTACCGCCAACCATTCGCCACACCGCCCGCTTGCGCCCGTCGCTGGTTTGGCTGACGCGCGTCGCATCCTTTTTAGGCATCGGTCTCGACCGCCCTGTGTGGACGCGGTCCGTGTCCGCTGCACTCGCGAACCGCATCCAGAAGCCTTAACCCGGATTGACGAAACGTGTCGGCAGGGGCTTTGACCCAGACCTGAAACAGCCCACCTCGGTCGGCCGGACTGGGCAGCGCGATCACGCCATCGTCCGCGATGTGGATACCTGCCGCGAATAGCTCGGGGAACAGTTCCATACCCTTGGACACATCCGGCCGGATAAGAAACGTCCAGCGAGCCGACCGAGGATGCGACACGATTGGACCGCACGCCTGGAGGTGGTGACCAAGATTCGCCTTCACCAGCTGCCCGAGCGGCGCGGGCATGATCAGTCCCCACACACCCGCCGTCTTCATAATGATCCGCCCCAGCTCTGGCCGATCAACGTAGGCAGGCAGACCACACACGCGCCGATAGAACTGGCAACGAGACACCGGAGTGTCTCCAAACGACCCAGGATTGATTGTTAATGCCTTGGTCCCGAACTGGTTTCGTTGCTCCTGCGCGCTTGATACATCGCTGCAAAAGAATCCGGGCACCGCCGGTTGCTCCCGCATGGCCACCCCTCACGTCGATGTTGTTGAGCAACCCGACCGGGGGCCGACCTCACCCCGGTCGAGCGCTGGACATCGACATTAGGAACGACCACACCCGTTCTCTGTCCTGAAAGGACAAACGGGCATAACAATTCGGCCGCTCAGTGCTCCGGGGCGATACCGAGACGCCACGCCAACCCGCGAAGGTTCCTGCCACCAGCGTCACGGCGGGCAGAACGGAGCTGATCCGCGACAGCTTCCCGCACGAAGATGTCGGCTCGAACACGTTGCGGCGCAAGGTCTTCCGCGCGGAGCAGCAACGAAAGACCCTCTTCCTTCCTGGCAGGTTCGGCCAAGAGTGCACGACCGATTTCGCAGTAGTACTCAGACCGGCGCACGGTGGAGGGAATGGCGTCTACGTGTGCGCAGGGATAGCGTTCGGCGACTGCCGCACCGTCGCCAAGTTCCATTCCTATTGTGGCGCGCCAGATTTCGACGTTCGCGCGGCCAAACCACATGCGACCGAAGGTACCTACTTCCGCGTCCATGCGGTTTGCGATCTCACCAGCTTCGTTCAGATGAGTGAATGCTGTCTCTCGGTCGGTCTGCACGGATGCAGCAAGCGCGGCCGACAAATGGAGCATCCCGTACGACTGCACTACCTCGGGATCGTTGAGGCTCGATGAGAGTTCATCGGCCGTACGGACAGCCCGGCGATATTGCTCGGGACGCGCAAGCCCTCCGGTCGCGTCTCCACGAAGCCACGCCGTGTAGCCGATCCACGCGGCCGACTCCATCATTTGCGCGCACTGCTGAGCCGCTCGCGCCGCCAGCAACGGCAGACCTCGACCTTGCAATCGCTTAGTAACCCACACTGCCGAGGCGTAGCAGGCGATCATGCCGCGCAGGATCTCCTCGCGTGGTGCCGCCTGGCGAGCATACGCGGCGTGCAGCTCGCCAAGCAGATTCGGGCCGAGTTCGCCCTGCCGGATGTAATCGCCAGCCTCAATTAGATCGCGCAGGCGGTTAAGGTCCGACGCGATGAGGGGCCATTCCCGGACCGGCAATCCAGGGTCGTCGCCGATCTCGAACGCATCCAGCGCGTTTTCGATCGCGACCAACCCGGCGTGCCCGTTGGCGTCCGGGCCGTCTGGCTCCCATGGTCGGCCGTCAATCTCGCTCGGCGCGACCTTCAGCGCCCGAGCCAGCGATTCGAGTGTGGCCCTGTTGGTTAGGGCTTGCTCGCCGCGTTCGAGACGGCCGAGGTAGCCGTAGGAGATGCCCGCGAGCCCGGCGACGACTTCGAGGGACTGACCGCGCCACGACCTGATCTCCCGGAGGCGGCGGCCGGTGTTGTTGGGGGGAACTTCATGTGTGGTCACGCCCATACTCCGAGGCTACGACTACGCGGCAGACTCGTACAGGTCTGAGCGCTCCGCAGTCCGGTCACGAGCGGCCGGCGCCCAACGCGCTACTGATAAGCTGTAGCGTCCCCTCTAGGGACAGAAAAGCCCCCGGCTAGGGTCCGGGGGCTTTTCTATGCTTCTTATTTCGCTGGGAGCCTAAGCAAGATCTCTCGCAAGAGATTCGTGTGCTCTGCCTGCACTGCCTTGATGTCGGTCACGGCTTCCCGGAGATCATCCACTGTTCCCGAGATATCTTCGAGTCGAGATCGAACACTTCCGAACTCGTCCATCACGGCTTGGTGATCCGATTCAAGAAGTCGGCGGGTAGTACCACCCTCCGCTTTAAGGTCGTTCACTTCTTCCTCCAAGTCTGCTACCCGCCGGAGAAGCGTATTAAGGTTAGTCACGGCTTGCCTTTCCCGAGGTATCTTACCAGGTTCCTTTGCGGAACGGATTTCATCTAATCAAACCAATAGGTTATCTGTCAACTTAAAGATGAAGAAACCTAGAACAGCCCCGCGTCATCGACGGAATCATCTAAAGCCCCAGCGTCGGCGGCTCAGCTTCCGTGAAGGTGAGTAGGGATCGATGGATGTACGGGAAGCCCGTTGGCCCGAACCCCGGGTCTTTCTTCAGGGAAACATAGAAATACCGATATTGGCCGATGTAGTCCATTGGGTACGCAATTGCGTCATGCTCGCCGTATTTGCAAGAAAAGCTTTCCAACATTTGTTATCCCTTGAGTATTATCAGTGGCGGTTACACGTTAGCTTTCGGGGCTGAAGCTAGGGTCTTCAGCCCCGAAAACTGGGTTCATTTACCCTCGGCGGTTAATGTCTCACATCCCGCCACCCTCCCGGTTCCGAACGATGGACATATTGACCGCTTGGTGCCCGTATCCACATGTGACACTCTTCTGGCTCGGGTCATCCGCCCGATAGAGATTGGCAGTCACGTAGTAGATCTGCCCATTGGTCAACTTCTGTAGAAGTGGCGTCTTTCTAACCTCCTCCACAATCCACTCAATCGACCCTGGGCCGATTAGATGATCTCCGACTTCCAAGTCCATCATCATCGGATTCTGAATGATCACTGTTGTGATCCTCTCTTTAGTTTTCAATGTTCAGCTTGTCTCGCTGACATGAATGAGCCTATCTGCCATGATCGTTATCTGTCAACTTATGATTTGGGATGATGCCTTCACCTATGTAGAGGCTCTATCTAGCTGGCTTTATGACGATCCAGCCCGCGCAAGACTCCCGCGAGCGCTACGCCCCGTCGCATCAGCTCCGCTTACCCCATTGACGGGGTGCAGCCTCCGTTAATCCCGAGTCCAAAGCCCAGGTGGATAAGAGTCTTCCAGTGATCTCCGTCACCCCCATTTTCAGTGACCTGGGAAAACGCGAAAAAAGTGCCAGTGTTGTTACACCTACTTATATATGAGGGAGGAAGCGACCGAAGGGAGCGACCGACCGACCTTAAGCCGGTCCTTGAAGACCGGCCCTTGGTTAGGGCCGCCCTAAGCGGCCCCGTATTAAGAGGGGATCAACCCTCGAAGGTTGATCGTTTACGTAGACCGAAGTCAGATTACGAAGGTCTACGCTAAAGCACCAGCCTTCTTAACGGCGGGCATAGGCCCGCCTTAACACTAATTAATGGGCCGCCCGAGGGCGGCCCTAATAGGGGTAAGGAATCAAGAATGTCCTACGGTGTCACTCCTGATGTCGTGATCACTGCTGGCAAGGCTCTGCTTAGCCTTGCTGGTGTTCTGCTGCCGATCATCGTGTCTCTGCTCTGAAGTCTGGACAACGGCAATACGGTCGTCGTCTAAAGCCTCGGAGGGTTGAGCAGTCCCGGCTGAGTCTCTGCGCCATGTCGCTACCCGTTGGCGGCTCAGATCTTCTACTGGTCACTGTTTACCGGTAGCGGCTCCCCTCCGGGGCCGCTTTCGAATCCGACCTATCACACTACGCTCACTCCCGGGCGATATGTGGTAAATGTCCTAACTACAGAGGGGTTACACACCTTTATGCCGAATATGCAGTTTCCGTATATTGGCCGACCGAACAGCGTTACCGTGGATGCAGCCGGGAACGTCTACGCTTGCGGAAGCATCACAAGCCAGATTTACAAAATGGCCCCGGACGGTACCGTATCCGAGGTCCCGTTTAAGTACGGGGTGTCTAACCCCACCGCACTAGCGGTAAACCCTGAGGGCACTGTGTATGTCGCGAAGACGCTCGATGGGCCTTCCCCGCGCATCTACACCATGTCGGTAAATGGAACCCAGAGCTACATCGACGTGCCAGAGTTGCACGCCCCTACAGATCTGCGATTCGATTCGGTCGGGAACCTTTACGTAGTCGATTCGTGGAACAACAGAATTGTGCGTATCAAGCCGGGCGGTATTCAGGAGACTATTCCGCCCGGCAACCTGGATCGTCCGTACGCGGTGCACGTGGATGCGGTCGGGACGATCACTGTTTCGAACAGGGCTCCCGGTGCTGGCATCACTCGCTATACGGCGGCCGGAGTTCAGACCACGATTCCGCTTACCGGGCTGGATGAACCTACCGGCCTTGACTATGACATGGACGGCAATCTCTACGTTGCTCAGTCCGGTACAGGCCCGCTGGGACCGCGCGTGATCAAGTACACCCCGGACGGCGTTCAATCGAACGTTGCATTCCCGCTCAACTCTCCGGATGCTCTGTACAAGCCCATGGGTATCTGTGTGCGAGACGGGTTCCTCTACGTCGCAGATCAGGTTTACGGAATCCTTAAGCAAGCTATCTAGGCGGTAATCAATCATGATGCAATACAACGCTGTCTATGCGTTCAACGGGACTCCCAACAGCTTCAAGGCGTACGCGCCAGGGTTGACTATCCGGAACTGTGATCACCTGGGCCGTACCGCGTATCTCTCGCTTTCGCCGACCGGTTCCACGACCGGGTTCCCAATCCTTGCGGGCGAAACCGTCACGATCCCTATGGATTCCACTACCACGGTATACGCGTGGAATGACGGTCCGGCGGATGTATCAGGCCCCGACGGATGGGTGTACCTGAGGTACTTTACCGCCGGTGGCATCGCCTAGTTAGACATGTGGTCTGCACACAGGGAGTGTGCGGGGTAACCGGGGCACGCACTCCCCGGCCACTATTCCGCTCTGTAGCCCAATCGGTAGAGGCCCTGGTCTTAGGAACCAGACAGTGAGAGTTCGAATCTCTCCAGAGCGACATATACCGGTAACTAACACGCGGCTAGCATAAGACCGGGCTATTCGAGGTAACCTACAGTACGCGCCGTGCTCGGCTGATGTAGTCCCACCCTTTACGGCCGTCATCTGTCGTATAAGTAAATATCATCAGCAGGTCTTGCCTAGTAACCGTATTGACCGTAACTGCTATGTCACTCGGGTAGCGGCTGTCCGGATCGTTTACTACTACTCGCATCTCTGACTGAATGTCACTTGATTTCATGCGATGGATTATAACGATCAATTGCTTAATTGGCATAGCAGAAATTTGAAACATCTTGTGCCCTGAGTCTGCTTCGCGCGGTTTGGGCTTAGATCTTCCTGGCGCCCTTCGGGCACACTTGGGCGACAAAGGTATATGCGATGACAGGCAGGCGCAGAAGCGGGTTAGACCACAGAGCTTACCGCAGAGCCAAAGACAAACTACGCAGGCAATCCCAGATATGCCACCTGTGCGGAGGCGTAATCGACCTCAAGCTATCCACGGAATACCCTAACCATCCCGACGCTTGGACAGCAGACCACATAACCCCAAGGTCCAGAGGCGGTCATCTACTTGGAGAGATGAAAGCCGCGCATCGGCGCTGTAATTCAGCTAGAGGCAACAGACCGCCGGAACAGGTTCAATTGCCTACTTCGCGGGTTTGGGTGACGCTCGGCCGGCCCGAAGACTCTAAAGTCCCAGGTCAGACCGGCGTGTGAGCTATTATGCAGGTTAGAGACCCCAGGGGGAGCGACCCCCGGCATAGCCTCGTGGCCTGCCCTCAGGCATACGGGCCGATATCCCCCCGAGCTTAAAAATCGCCTCTCTAAACCGGTTTAAACCTGGCTTCCTGAGGCTTGTTGCCCACAGGCGCGAATAGGCGCTCAGATTAAAAGATAGAGGCCGTTACCAGGGCTCTAACGGAAAGAGGGTTAGTGACTCAGTTCCAGATGCTCAGGGTGCTAGCAAACGCCCCTGGTCAAGTCAGCTGGCTTATCGGATTTCCGAATAACACCGGGAACATCACGGCATATGCCAAAGTCGAACATGACCGGTCCGGCGGAATCGTGATCGAAGCGTGTGACGAGAACGGCAATGTTCCCCAGGACAGCAATAGGTTTTGGTTTCAGCTCGTTACCCGGTTCTTCGAGCCGGATCGGGCATCCGTCGAACGGAAGATTCGGGAAGCCTTCTCAGTGATTGAGCGACTAGGAGTCGACGGCGGTAGGGATAACGGCGGGCTTCCGGCGGGAACCCTTCGAGGAACAGCGACCCGCGATACCACTGCAACGAACATTCCTGACTTGCCACAAGCGGGCAAGCCGCCGCAGAGCCGATTTAACCGACGCTACAAGCTGAGCCCTGCTGTTTCGATAGGAGACGCCGCTTATAGCTCGGTAGATGTAGTGTTTTACGCTAGTGCGTTCACCAATGGCGTTCCGAGTACCTGTTATGTGAACGTGTTCCCCGCTGATAACCGCGAAACCTTCTTGACCGGTACTTATTATCTTCCAGGTAAGCGGCTTCCGGTCTCCTCGCGCGAGGGTCACTACTGGGCAACGATTGCGTTGGACATCCTCGGCTACGACGTTGTTGGAGACGATTTCTAGTTACCGGAAAGCCCCGCCGCAGCGGGGCTTTGATCACCTAGTGAAGCTGTCGTATCTTTCTTGGCACCTGTCGCAGATTGGAACCTGTCCGATCGCTCCCGCGTTCAGCAGATGCGTCGCGTCGTTGGTGCAGAGCGCAAAGTACATGCACACGCCCAGGTCTTCGAGTTTGTCTCGTGTGTCCATTTCTTCGGCACCTTTCCTAGCTTCACTGCATTGTAAGCATCTTATCGCCGTTTACGTTATCTGTCCACTTATATGCGGGGTTCTCACGTGTTTGGAGATATGGAAGACCCGGACATGTTGAAAGCCTTGACCGCTGCACGAGCAGAACTCGTGATGCGGATGGCCGATTCGCGCGGGCAACCATATGCAGCGCTGTTCAAGATGTATCTAGAGGTCCAAGAAAAGATCGCGGCGCTTACTCCGATGAGCAAGAAGGATACGCCGTTAGATGAGCTTGAACAGAGACGGGCCAAGAGGCAATCAGAAGCCGAAGGTTCTGCTATCCCGAGAAGGAAAATGGACCGAAAGTAGTGAAGCCTGCTTTTTGGCCTCGAAATATGGTCTGACTCCGGACCCTTGGCAAGAGTTCGTCTTGCGCCATTGGATGTCTGTAGAAGACGGACGTTGGAAGAGCTCGATTTGTGCGATGACCGTTCCTAGACAGAACGGCAAGAACGCGCTTATCGAGATGGTCGAACTCTACTACACGGTAGAACTTAGCCTCAGAGTCCTACATACCGCCCACGAGGTGAAGACAGCCCGCAAAGCTTTCCTTCGTATCGCTTCGTTCTTCGAGAACCCTAAGAAGTACCCGGAACTTGCCGACATGGTGCAAGAGATCCGGCGCACTAACGGCCAAGAGGCAATCGTCTTGAAGAATGGCGGCTCTATCGAGTTCGCCGCTCGGTCTAAGTCGTCCGGGCGTGGCTTCTCAGTAGATTGCCTAATCTTAGACGAGATTCAGGAATGCACCACGGAAGCTATTGCCGCATTGCTTCCCACTATTTCAGCGTCTCCGATGCCTCAACAGATCCTCGTAGGGACTGTTCCAGGGCCGACCGCTAATGGTGAGGTTTTCGAGAGCATCCGCAAAGACGCGTTCGAGGGTAATAACCCCGGTTGTCTTGGATGGAGTGGAGCGCCGACAAGGACGCCGATCTAGACGACATCAACACCTGGTTGGATGCTAACCCGGCTGCCGGTATCCGACTACTTCTCGACACCATTCGTGATGAACGAAGCGTTATGGATGACGAGACTTTCATGCGGGAACGACTCGGCATTTGGGATGCCGTGGCCTCTAACGCTGTCATCGACGCTACGAGTTGGGGGATTGTCGCTGACGGCTCGTCACAGGCCGGTGATCAACTCGCGTTCGCGGTTGACGTTTCTCCGGATCGCTCGATGACTTCGATAGCGGTAGCCGGTGTCCGACCAGACGGGCTCTACCACGTAGAGGTCATCGAAAATCGCCGAGGTACCGATTGGGTAGTGCCGTATCTGGCGGCCCTGGTGGCGCAGTGGGGTCCGGTCGCCCTGGTTGTCGACGGACCCGCTTCCTCGTTGATACCCGAGCTGGCGCACCTCGAGGTGCCGGTACTCACGCTGAGCGCATCAGAGTACGGCGCGGCGTGCGGTCTCTTCTACGACTCCGTCATGGGGATGTCGTTACGACATCCCAATCAGCCACTGTTCAATTCGGCTATTGAAGCCGCGCGGAAACGCCCTATCGGCGACATGTGGGGTTGGGGGCGGAAGAATGCGGCGACGGATATTACTCCGGTTGTCGCAGCCACTTTGGCTTTATACGGCTTTGTTATGTGCAAGCCGATTCGACGTAAGAAGAGGGCTCGAAAGGCATTGGTCCTCTGAAAGAGGACTAGTGAGCGCAAACCTTGATATCACGCTACCTACCTTGACCCTGTCCGAAGAGGAAGCCGCTCTATTAGGCAAGCTTCGCGGCCGGATCATGTGGTATGCGGAGGTTAACCGGAAGAAGCAGCATTACTACGAGGGTCGTCAAGCAGTTAGGCAACTCGGAATATCGGTACCGCCTCAACTCTATGATTTGGCTGTCTCTGTCGGGTGGCCCGGCACTATCTGTGATGTCCTGGAGGAACGCCTAGATTGGCAGGGCTGGACATCGGTAGCCGATGAGCTGGACGGCCTGGACGAAATCTATCGCGATAACCATCTAGGCATTGAAGCATCCCGGGTCCACCTAGACGCCCTGATAACCGGTACTGGTTTTGTGACGGTCGGTAGGGGAGATATTTCGGCGGGTGAGCCTGAGGTGCTTGTTACTGTCGAATCGTCATCGTGTGCAACCTCTATCTGGGATTACCGTAAGCGGCGGGCGACTGCGGCGCTCTCGCAGACTTGGAACGAGTTAGGCCAGATAGTTCTAGAAACATTGTATCTGCCGAATGAGACGGTCACGCTGGCCCGTAACGCTGATTCGGTTGTCAACGCGACCGGTACCGGTAACAACAAGTCGATGATTGTCGTTGACCGTGACCAACACAATCTAGGCCGTGTTCCGGTGGCCCAGCTCCGTAATCGTGACCGTGCTTATGACCTACGCGGCCGTTCGGAGATATCTCGGCCGATCATGTACTACACGGATGCGGCGTGTCGAACCATGCTCGGGATGGAGGTGTCCCGGGAGTTCTATTCGGCACCCCAGCGGTACGCCCTAGGCGCTGAACCAGAAATGTTCGGAGTTAGTGACGAGTCTACGGTGGATGACCGGATTCTAGCCGGATGGCGAGCGGCAATGGGCCGCCTAAACATCATCCCATTGACCGAGGATGGGGACATGCCCCAGGTGGGGCAATTCCCAAGCGCGCCACCTACACCTTATATTGATCTGATTCGAACTTATTCCCAGATGGTTTCGGCGGAGTCGGGTATTCCAGCGCCCTACTTGGGATTCTCTACCGAGAATCCTTCGAGTGCGGATGCTATCCGACAAGCCGAATACCGGCTCGTCAAGAGGGCGGAGCGTCGGCAGACCAATTTCGGGCAGGCGTGGCGAGAAGTAGCGTTCTTGGCCCTGCTGATCCGAGATGGCAAGGTTGATCGGGATTTCTTCCGAACTATCGACGTCAAATGGCAGGATGCGGCAACACCTACGAGAGCCGCTGCGGCTGATGAAGCTTTAAAGCTTACGAGCGCTGGAATCCTAACACCGGATTCGACGGTTACCTATGACCGGATCGGGCTGTCTCAGCAAGACCAAGCCCGAGTTATGGACGACAAGCGCAAAGCTCGACTTAACGGCGTAGTGGATAACCTCAAGAACGCGTCGAAGAACGTTCAAGATAACAACCAATTTGTTGCCGAGGTAGCCGCTCGGAAGGTTCCGGTGTCTGCCCAGTGACCCCCGAAGAGTTCCAAGCGGTTCTAACCGATTTGAACACGGTCATGCTGGGAGATTTGCACAGCTTATGGAACGAGCACAAAGGTCTAGACGCTCCGGAATTCAAAGACCTGATTGTCTCGACTTATCCGGAAGTCGTCTCGCCACATATCGCACTTGCCGGGGAGTTAGCCGCTAATTGGTACAACGAAGCGGCACCACAGCTTGCCTACAAGGCCACGGCGGCCAAGCTGCCGCTAGTAGAACAGCTTCATGCGTCGGCAGGGTGGGCTATGTCGAATACTGCGGCATTCGACTTGCTGGCTGGCTCTGCTCAGAGAGCAATATTTAGCAGCGCCCGACGAACGGTGATCGAGAATTCTCAGCACGAAAGAGGCGCCAGGTTCGCGCGATACGCGAGTCCTAATGCTTGTCGCTTCTGCCAGATGCTCGCAACCCGCAAAGATGTGTACACGTCGGAGCGTGCGGCGCAGAGAGCCATAACCGGCCGGCGGGCCGGAGACAAATATCATGACCATTGCCATTGCATAGCGGTAATGGTTCGCCCGGGACACTCATACAAGCCCCCCGCCTATGTAGCGGAATGGACTTCCGACTACAAGATTGCTGCCGGACTTGCCTCGAATGAGTCCGGCTCGAAGAACATTAAAGCCGTCATGGCCGCATACCGGCAGATGGACAGCGAAAGTTCTCCGAGTAACTGACACGCCTACGCCCGGCGTCAAAGGGCGGTTAATGCTGACGAGTTTACGGAGAGTGTATTTCAATGACCGATTCTAAGGTCGATGCGAGCCCCGCTACCGCTGATCAGGGTATCGGTGCCGATGATCCCGTGATCCCAGAAGCTGTTACAAGCTTTCAGGCGATTACAAAGCAGGAAGACCTAGACCGGATTATCCAAAACCGGCTTGCCCGCGAACAAGCGAAGTACGCCGACTACGACACTTTAAAGGAAAAGGCGGCCCTTCACGACCAGGCGGAAGCCGACAAGCTTTCCGAGATCGACAAGGCCAACAAGCGCGCCGAGAAGGCAGAGACCGAACTAGCCGAGCTTCGGCTTGAGAAGCTTCGCCGAGACGTGGCGGAGGCCAAGGGGCTCCCGGCCCACCTTGTTCCGGGCACTACCCGAGACGAGATGGAATCCGCCGCCGACGCGCTTCTTTCGTGGCGCGGTGAAGTCCCCGCCGCACCCCCTAATCCCACTCCGAGCCCCCGGCCTGTGGCCCAGCAGGGCAACCCGTCGACGACGGATCGGCCCTCCGGTATTGCCGCCGGAGAGGACGCCGCCCGGCGTAGGGGCTGGATCAAGTAAGAGTTTCAGGAAACAGGTATGACTAGTATTGCGGTGCGTACGATCGGTACGTTCGTTGGCGAAAAACGAGATTGGCTCTTGTCCGATCACGGGGTCGAACCCAACGAAACCCCCGGCATTACTCTCGATATTGCAAAGTTCACCGCCGGTACTCACTATCCGGATGGCTATATTCCCTCGGGCATTGCGCTCGGCAAGGTGACTACTACTGGCCTTTATGGCCCGTATGATGCTGCGGCTAATGATGGTCGGCAGAAGGCCGCGGGCCTTCTTTTCGCATCGCTTCCTGTGCAGGGCAACACCCGTGTAGGTGGTGCGCTCGTGCAGCACGCTTTCGTCGACGCCGCGAAGCTTCCTGCGAATAGCGGGCTCACGACTGCGGGCCGTGCTGATCTGCCGCTGATCATCTTCACGAACTAAGAGGTATGACCTTTAATGCCTATCTACTACGACGCACCGATTGTTCCGGATACGCTGACTACGTATATCCGTAAGCAACCGCTGCCGACCGGAAATACTCTCTCGGCGTTGTTCCCGGAAGAGTACAAGCCGACCAACATGGTTGACTTCATGGAGATTGTGAAGAAAACCCGGACGGCTCAGTACCGTACGTTCGATGGTCGGATTCACGTCACCAGTCGCGATCGTGGCACCGAGAAACGCGTTCCTCTGGCTCCGCTGTCGGACTCGTTGGGGGTCGGTGAGTTCGAACGCCTGCAACTAGAATTCGCTCGGCTCGGTGGTACCGCCAAGATTCAGCTTGAGCAGGCTATCTACAACGATGCCGAGAACCTGACCACCTACGTCCGTAACCGCGTCGAGCTGGCTTGGGGTGACGTGCTGGCGGATGGAAAGCTGACTATCAACGAGGGCGGTTTGACCTCGGAGGCGGATTACGGCATTCCGGCCGACCATAAGGTTACTGCGGCTGCGTTGTGGACTGATCCCGCTAGCGCCGACCCGCTCAGTGACCTGATGGCGTGGTGCGATATCTGGACCAAGGACAACGGCGATACCCCGGGTCATATTCTCACCTCACTGAAGGTTACGCGCGCTCTTCAGCGGAATAAGGCGCTGATTGCTGCGATTACCGGTAGCACTATCGGCAAGACGTTCGTTTCGCTGGACGAGATAAATACGCTCTTTGCTTCGAATGGGCTGCCCACATTGCTACCGCACTATGACACCCTGTTAGATGTAGACGGCAAGGACACTCGAGTTCTTCCGGATAATCTGGCCGTCCTTCTGCCTACCGACAAACGCGAGCTTGGTTATATGGCTTGGGGTATGACGGCTACTGCCTTGGAGCTTATCGAGGCCGGTCGTACCGAGTACACTTTTGAGAATGCCCCGGGCATTGTGGGTGTGGTTATCAAAGACGGTCCCCCGTTTAGACAGTTCACGTTTGTCGATGCTGTCGGCCAGCCGATCCTAGAGAACCCGTACAAGATTGTCATTGCGACTGTCGGTTAATCGGAAAGGCTGAAGTATGGCTAAGATCCGTGCTGATCTAGACGGCATCGTTTGCGCATTCCGGGAAACCGGAGAGGTCATCCAGCTAAAAGCCGGTGACGAGATCCCGGCCGGTATCCACCTAGGTTCGCATCTGGTCGAGTCAGTCCCGGCGGAACCGCAGCAGGAAACGGTCCTTGCGCCGGAGGGACCAGAGAGCGCGGCCCCGAAACGCCGAGGTCGGCCCACTAAGGGGCCGCAGATGGCGTTGGCGACTAGCGACGATGTGAAAGCACGTTTAGGTCGTGATCTGAAACCGGATGAAGTCGCCCGCGCCGCTGGGCTACTCGATGAGGCATCGGACTTGGTCGTTGGATTCTTGAGACCGAGGGCTGTACCTGATCCCGCGCCGGACGTGGTTCGGCGTGTGGTCTCACGCATGGTTGCTCGGGTGCTGGAGTCCACAGCCCGACAGGCCGGAGTGGCTAGTCAGCAGATGACGGCAGGCCCGTACCAGCTTTCGAATACGTTCGTCCCGGATTCGACATCCGGCGGCCCATGGCTGACCAAGGCAGACAAGATTGCTCTCCGATCCCTGAAGCTGGGAGCCTTCTCGGTAAGGACGTGGTAGCCGGTGGGAATTTTCCCGACGCCGTACACGGTCCAAACCAGGCGCTTCCGGCAAGGCCCTGAGAAAGACCCCCGGGGTTCCCTCGTCAAGAAATGGGACGCCCCGGCTGTTCAGCCGGTTATTGCTATCGGGCCTAAAGAACGGTTCACCGAACCAGCGGTATCCGGGTATGACCGGGTGGTCATCCGGCGAGAGATCTTTGTACCTCCAGAATTCATCGCCGGACCTTGGGACAAGCTGATCATTCCGGCGCACCGCAACGAGCCGGAACTCGAATACGAGGTGCAGGGCTACCCCGAGGATTACAACGATGGACCGTGGGCTTTTCAACCGGGCCTCGTTGTTCGAGTGACTAGGGCGGAGGGCTGAACATGGCCGTCGAAGTGATAGCCGATAACGAAGATTCGATCATTTACGCCGACGCCATAGGATTCCGGACCGAAGAGGAATACAACAATCTCGAAGTCTCGGACGCCCACGGCCGGATTATCGCCGCTTATGCGGGCGGTAAGTGGGTTGCTGCCATCATGGTTACCGAGGAGGGGAACTAATGGACGTTCAGATTCAGTTCAAGTCTGGCGCGTTCAAGAAGCTCCGTTCGGAGCCCGGTGTTGCTGCCGACCTGGAGCGGCGGGCTAAGCGTTACCAGCAAGCCGCAGAAGCGATGGACGGCGGGAAGTACAAGGTGTACAGCCAGCAAGGTAAGGCCGCACCTCAAGGGCGCTGGCGTACCTCGGTCACAACCGGAGACCCGCGAACCATCCGGAAGAATGCGAAACATCACACGCTTCTCAAGGCTCTTGATGCTGCTCGGCAGTAAACGACATCCGGCGGTTAGTGTCATAGTCACCTATCTAGCGCCCAAGATCTCTGTGCCAATCATGAACCATGCTCCGGCTAATCGGCCGGATTCTTTTGTGCGCGTAACGCGCGTTGGCGGCGTGAAAAAGAATATCGTCACCGATGGCCCAATGCTCACATTCGAATGCTGGCACCCGGTCAGCGCCGAGGCTCTGTCTATGCAGATTCTAGACCTTCTGGAGAACGCGCCTGGAGAGGCCGTTGATTATCTCGGAGATGACGGCAAACCACATAAGGCTTGGTTGGCGTTCTATGAAGAGGTGGGGGCTCCGACGCAACACCCTGATCCCGAGGTGCCACAGACGGATAGATGGGTTCTAACTGCCCGCCTCGGCATCTCTACCAACCTCTGACGGCTTTTCGTTGCCGCGAAAGCCGATCAATACCACAAGGATGATTCGTGCCTACTGATACCAGTAAGGTTTATATTCCTCAGGCGCCCAAGGTTAAGGGCATCATCTACCGTGCGCCTCTCGGGACTGCGCTACCGACTGATGCGATTACCGCGCTGCCCGCCGCCTTCAAGGATCTCGGCGGCATTAGCGATGCAGGCATCGTGAATGCTCAGGCTCGCGATGTTAAGAAAGTCAAGGATTTTGCCGGTGACATTATTGCCACTCCGCAAAGCGATTACAGCGAGACGCTGGAAGTCGAATTCGTGGAGGCTACGAACCTCGAAGTCCTCAAGGCTGTTTTCGGTGACCTGAACGTCAACGTCAAGCAGGCGACTACTACGTCGGGCATGGAAATCTCGATTGATCACAACTCGGATGTTCTTCCGAAGACAGCGATCGTTGTCGAGACTATCCAGGGTACCGGCATCAGGCGGATGGTCGCCGGTATCGCCCAGCCGATCAAGGTGGCGGACGCAACTTTGATCAATACAGATATTTTGAAGTACAAAGTTACTTTCGAATGCTTCAAGGTTGTCGACGGACAGACCACGTTCAATATTCGTGAATTCGTCAACGACGGTAAGCCGAAGGCCGCGTAGCGCGGCGAATCCTACCCGGGCAAGTTCTTTGACCGGACCTCCCTTGCCCGGGTGGGCTAGGTCCGTTCAACCCCAAGCTTATAGAGAAGGTCTGGTCATGGCTGTGTACGACGTTCCCGCCTCTAACGGAAAGAAGAGAGAGAACCGGTTCGCTTTCCGGCATTCCGGTAAGGTCTATTCGATCCCAAAGACTCCGTATCTTTCCGGTAAAGCCTCTAAGTTCATCAAGGACAACCAGGAAGATACGAGTCACGCGAACCTTACGCGGGGCATTATCGAGATCGAATGCCCGACGGCTGCTGATGCAGTGTGGGAGATGGACGACGAGCAGATCGTCAACATTGCCGAAGCGTGGTTCGAGGCCAGCGGGTTTAGCGCGGGGGAATCGGAAGGCTCGTCGGATTCCTAGAGGAATACGAGGGGCCGATCAGCTTCGAACTTCTGAAGATCGGCAAACACGTCAGAGATGTAGGCACTGAAGATCTCGACTGGAAAGAGTTCAAATTCTTTGTCGAGAACCTTCCACCTGTTCCCGAGAATGCCGTGTTCCGGGCTATGCGCCCGAACTCGTACAACTGGGATCTAAATATTTGGTTCTTGTCGATGATGCTGTACGCCCTACAAGGCGCGAACTGGCAGCGATCCGGCGGAGATGACGACAAGAAACCCATCCCGATCACCAAACCTTATGAGGCGTGGGAACAGCCGGACCAAGACGACGAAGAAACATTCGAGTTGAGCGAGATTCGTAGCGAGCTGGAGAAGCGGCGAGAAAGGCTCGCGCATAGTTAGAGGTTTATATGGCTGTCGAACTGGCAACCGCGTATGTGTCGCTAGTAGTCAGTACCAAGGATGTCCCTAACCAGGTTCGCAACGGATTCCGGGATGCCCCAGGGATAGCCCGCAGTACTGGGCAAGGCATGGGCACCGAGATGGCCCGGGGTGTCGGTGACACACTACGGACCGGTTTCACATCCGCAGTTAGCGCCATTCCGTTCGCCAACATTCTGACCAGTGCTCTCAACACAGGGCTCAAAGGTGCCGCAGTCGCTACCGCTGCCGCCGCCGGTGGCACGATCGCCACAGCACTTACCAAGGGCTTCGAACGTCTTACCGCCATTGATACCGCACGCGGCAAGCTGACTGGCCTTGGTCATGACGCCGAAGCAGTGTCGGGCATTATGGAGAGCGCTTTAGCAGCCGTCAAGGGCACAGCCTTTGGCCTCGGTGATGCGGCTACCATTGCCGCCTCTGCGGTCGCTGCCGGTGTGAAACCCGGTGAGCAGCTGACTGCGTATTTGAAGCTGACTGCCGATGCCGCCAGTATCGCGGGCTCATCTCTCGGAGAGATGGGCTCGATTATCAACAAGGTTCAAACCGGGCAGAAAGCCTACACCGGTGACCTTAATATGCTCGCCGACAGGGGCTTGCCCATCTTTCAATGGTTGCAAGCCGAGTACAAGGTTTCTGCTGCTCAGCTTTCCAAAATGGTGGAGGCCGGCAAGGTCGACTCGGAAACCTTCAAACGCGTCATCCAAAAGAATATCGGCGGCGCGGCCCTGGCTTCGGGTAACACGTTCCGGGGCTCTATCAGTAACCTGAATGCGGCCCTCGGCCGATTGGGCGCAGCTGCCGAGCAACCGACATTCAATCGGATGATCGGGTGGGTAAACGGTGCCACTGCGGCCGTCGACCGGTTCACGCCGAAGACCGGGCAACTTGCCAAGCAACTCGATGCGAAGATCTTTACCGAGTTCGGCCCCAGGCTAGCCAAAACTTTTAACGAGCTGAAATCGTCGAAAGTCTTCCAAGACAACCTGAGCCAGGTTAAGAGCGTCTTCGAGTCCTTGGTTACGACTGGTCGTGCTGCGGCCACGGCTATCAAGTCGATCGTGTCGACTCTGACCGGGGCCTCTTCAGCCACCGGTATCAGTACATGGCAAATTTTGCTGAAAACCTTAGAGGCTACGGCGACTATCGCTAATTCGGTTCTCGTCCCGGCGCTGCAAACTATCGCGGGCTTGATGCAGAACCATACGGGCCTCGTTACGGCCCTGGTAGCGGGGTGGCTGGCGTTCCGGACGATCCCGAACATGCTGACATCGTTCGGCGCATCGCTGTCCGGGACAACGAGTCAAGCCGGGGCCATGGCCCGCAACATGCGGGAAGTTGCTACGGCGACCGGGCGAACAGCGGAAGTGGCTGGATATGGCGCCACTACCCTCGGCCGGTTCGGGTCGGCTATTCAGCAGATGGGTACTCACTCGCCGGTTATCGCGCGGATGCAATCCGCGTTCTTGGATAGCGCGGCCGGTGCTACTCGGTTCGGCCGCACCGCCGGTACGGCGTCGGCGGCCCTGGTGGGTTTGCGGTCGGCAGCTGGCGGCGTGGTTTCGGCTCTCGGCGGTCCGTGGGCTTTGGCGATCACGGCCGCAACCGTGGGTGTCGTCAAGTTCGGGTCTGATCTGGCTGAGCACGAACAGCGTGTGAAGGCGGTAGGGGATGCGTGGCGGGGGTTAGTCAAGTCCCGCAACGACATTGGCGTCGTCTTCAACGAAAACCGTGGCGGATTCGACGACAAGGCAATGTCGAATGTCACCGCCCAGGTTGGACAGTTGAACGATGCCATGGAGAAAGCGGCTGCCAATCGTACGAAGTGGTACGACGTTCGAGCCCTTTTCCAGGCACCGTGGAACGACAACGTTCGTAAAGAGAACTGGGACGCTGACCAGTACAAGGCAGCCCAAAGCGCTATCGAGAACTTGGGTATGTCGAATGAGCGCATTGCCCAGATGATTACGGGTGATAGTTCCTGGGATCAGCTCCGGACCAAGTTGGAAAGTGCCGGGCAAGGCGGGAAGTTTGCCGCCCAAAACCTTCAGTGGTTGCAGGATACCATCATGCAGTCCCGGCAGGTTGCCGCGAACACCACCCCGGGGTTCTTCAGCCTCAGCGAGGCATTCAAGACGATTGCTGATAATGCTTCGAGCGCCGATCAGCGGCTCACCGCGATGAAGCGGGCTCTTGATGTTCTGTCGGGTCGCCCGATGGAACTCGGCAACGCGATGCAGGCATACAACCAGGTGATCCGGCAGACCACCGAATCCAGCCAAGGGTTGGCGGAAGCATCGCAGGGCCTTGGGCAAGAGCTGATCAACACTGATGGCTCTATCAATACCAAAACGGCTAACGGCGACAAGCTACGTACCTCGTTGCTGCAAATCCGGGATGCCACTTTGGATGTCGCTAAGGCCGGTGGAGACCTCGGCCCGATCTATGCAAACAATGCGGCGGCTTTCGAGAAGCTTGGAAAGCAATTCGGTCTCGACAAGGACCAGGTAACCGCTTTGGCGGCTTCCATCGGGTATCTGCCGGACAAGATTACGATGTTGGCGGAGCTGAGAGGCGCGAATGACACCACTCAGCAACTAGCGGTTATCAAGTCGCTGTTGGATAAGAACCGTGAAGGGGTGGATATTCCCACCGACCTTCCCGCTTACGCCGATGTCAAGAAGAAGCTCGAAGAACTTGGCTTGAAGGTTACCAATGTTGTCGGCAAGCCCGGAATCGTGAAGATCACTGCTGATACTAAAGAGGCTTGGGATAAACTTCACGAGATAGATCTAACGAAGATCTCCAACAAGACGTTCACGGTTACCGAGCTGTACAACCGCGTCGACAACGGGCTGAACAACCGGGAAGTTCGTAACAATGCTAAGCCGTACTCCCCGGAGTCGGGTTATGTTCACTACGAGACTGGCGGTTCCGTTACTGGGGCTGGCACCGGTACATCTGACTCTATCCCTGCGATGCTCTCGCACGGCGAGCATGTATGGACGGCGCGCGAGGTTGACGCAGTCGGCGGACAGAACGCTATGCGCGGTCTTCGCGCTGCCGCGCTTGCCGGTGGGTTGAAGTTCGCCACTGGTGGCGAAGTGCCCTTCGGTATCGAAGAGGCTATTAAAGCCGCTCAAGAGATGGAAGGCCACGCCTATAAATGGGCTGGCATCGGTCCGAGCAATTTCGACTGCTCAGGGTTTATCGGCTTTCTTCAACAAGTCGCTATGGGCCTCGGTAAAGCTACTAAGCGACTGTACACAACCAACACGCTATTAGAGGGGCAAACTGCGGGTTTAAAGCCCGGTACCGGTCCTTCTGACACATGGTTCCGAGTCGGTGTCTCAACTGAACACATGGCGGCGACGATTGCCGGTCTCAACGTCGAATCTGGCGGTGCCTACGGCACTTCGGGTATCGGCGGTGGCCGCGCTGGCGCGGCAGACTCCCAGTTTCCGAACAAGTTTTACCTACCGAACGAGCTAGTTGCCGGTTTCGGCAGCTTGACTACGGGCGGCAAACTTATCACTTGGACCGATGATGACGAACTAGAGCTATTGCAGCTTCAGGAGGCTGTCACTCAGGCGCAGCAGCGGCGCGACAAGGTTTACGGTGAGGAGAAGGCTACCGATTCCGATAAGCGAAAAGCCGATCTCGATGTTCGGGCAGCGCAAAACAAAGTGCTGAAGAAGCAAGAGCAGAAGGACCGACAAGGTCAGCTCGAAGGCGGTACCCGCATAGCGCCACAGGCCCCGGCATTGCAAAAGAAGTACTCGGACGACGAGAAGAGCAAAGCCGAACTGCTCCAGGCTGTAGAGCAAGCTAACAAGAACCGAAATCAGGTATACGACGATAAAACGTCGACAGAGGCTGATAAGCAGATCGCGGACATCAAGCTACAAGACGCAATTGAGAAGCTGGAGAAGGGCGGAGATTCCAACACGAAGTCTCCGGCCAACACTCTCAAGGATGTATTTACAACCTTCGCGTCCAGTGCGGCAGGGATTCTCTTCGATGCATTCAAGGCTCAGTTGCCCGACAAGATCAGCGGTTCTCGTTGGTGGGATGTCGCAGACAAGGTTATTGCTCTCTCGAACTACAACAAGGACAAGAACAGCCCGGCGAATGGTGTTGGGGATGCTCTGTCGAATATCGGTACGTTCGGGGCCGAAGCTTTCCTAGGGCAGCTCGGCTACACCAAGAAGCCGAACCAGATTCCGGACTGGGTTAAGAACCTGAAGAGCGCCGCAGTGTATGACACGGGCGGTTGGCTGCCTCCGGGCGGCATGGCCGTAAACCTTAGTTCAACCCCTGAACCGATTTTCAATAGCCCGCAGCAGCTACACGCATTCGCAGGTTCACAGCTCCAACCCGCACAAAGCGGAAATCTTACCGAACAAGACCTAGAGCGGTATATGCGCTTGCGGCCGGTCTACAACATCACGACGGCGGATGTTCGCGGAGCTGTCCAAGAGATCCGGACCGAGCAGAAGCGGCAATCTATGACATACATGAGGAGATAGGTTTTGCCTAGCGGACTCCGATTTGAGTTCGAGTCATGGCGGAGCCCGGATGACACGTGGATCATTCACGGACAGGGCGCGGGAGACCGAGGCATCTACCTCGGCACCCATCCCGAGGGATTATACGATGAACCCGTCGAATCTATCTGGGGCTCGTACGCCTACCAGATCGGCGCGGACTTCGGCGGTATCCGGATTCACAAACGCGACGTGATCCTTGGCGTGGAGATAACCAACACTCCAAACCAGTCCTGGCAACGCAACGACTCAGATTTCAGACGGGCTTGGAGCTACAAGAAGGACTCTAAACTTTGGTGCACTACCGATGAATGGGGCCGTAGGTCTCTGAGCCTACGACTCACCAAGACGCCGGACTTTTCTCCCGATGTCGACCCTTTCCGAGATCAATACGGGCATGTCATCTATAGCGGCACCGCTGGCTACCCCCGATGGCAGCAAGACGACCTAACCGCTGTATGGGTCAGCTCCACCGACACCACTAACGGGTCATGGAGTGACGGAGTCGTGAAGATCTCTAATCCGACCGATACCGAGATGTGGGTTAAATGGGTTCTCCAAGCATATCCGGGAGTCGTTTACAAGCTTCCGGACTTCTCGTTTGGTGATGACCGATTCGGGCGAGCCACGGTTGACGCTAACCGCAAGATCACCATGCCCGCGCTTGTGGCCGGCGAGCATCTGCGGGTTGATACCGATGAGAACGCCGATCAAGTTGTCTCGGATATCGATACCCAGGCGTGGCAACGGATGCGCGGAGTGCGGTTTCTTTATCCGATTCCGCCCGAGACTCCCGAAACCTTATTGCCGGTGTCTGTGAAGAATGCCCCGGCCGGTGTCGGCGTCCAGGTGCGTTGTCCACGGAACTGGACTCGTCCATGGGGTTTGGACTAACAAGAGGATTATATGGTTACAGCAGTCGATACTATCGACTTTGACGCTGTATTCGCCGAGATCTCCGACCGACTACAAGCAGAATCCGAGAGGCGTTTACTCCCGCCAACGGTCCGCCTGTGGGATGGCGATTGGAATCTACGCGGACTCGTCAAGAAGGAATACAACGCCAAGTTTCAGTTCCTCGACAATGACACTGGCATCGGAACGTTGGAGATGCCGCTTACCTACTATCTGTCTCGATGGCTAGTCGATATCGACACCCGGCCGACCACTAACGTGCATATCACCGTCGACAAGGATGGGGCTCGGTGGTCGGGCAGCATCGACGAGCTTCTAGTCATCAAGGACGAGCAAGGTAAGCGCTACGTCAGAGTCACGTTTAAGCATGACTATGAGCACCTACGGCACATCCTGGTGTACAGCAACCCCTTTGTCCGCCGCCCCGGCCTTAACCGGTCGGGGCGGCGGGCGAAGGGCCTAAACTCCTACCTCCCGAGGTCCAGTTTCCAAAGCTATGGGTACTTTTCGGCCGAGCGCGCTGGTGCCTCAAAACCACACTGTTAGTTAACCTTATCCGGCTCAACTCGTCGATATGGACATTGCCGGATAACCCATTGGACCTATCCCAGTGGCTGAATTTCAGGCAAGAAACCTGGACACAGGTTGTCAAACCGGATCTAACCCCTGATACCTCGGTCGGGGCAATCGTCTACGGACGGTTCAAGTATCTGCATGATGTCAGCAAGAAGGTTGTAGCGGATTCTCAGCTTTCTTGGGAATGCCGCCGATACCTGAAAGATGAAGACGAGCCACCATGGCCCGGCGCTAACCTCAAACACGGTTGCCTGGTATGGGATCTCATCGACAATTCCGGATGGAACACCGGAACTTCTTTCGGCGGTGACGTATTCCGTGGGCTAGCGCAGGAAGTAACCGAGTTCTTTGTTGACCAGCCAAACGGCATCATCAACGACACTCGCCGCGCCGTAGACCCGAACATACCGCCGGAGTATTCGACTCCCGGCTATAGAGGCACTAACCCAGCCTGCCCCGGTGTGATCTTCTACGAGACCGAACACGGCGGTGTTGCTTCGTCCGAGTTTTCTTGGCGACCGGCTACGGACGTTGGCGTTGTAGGTGGTGGGCACTCGATGCCCGGCGTCAATGAACTGTTGTCGGCTGCGGTCCAAGCTTTAGGCGATCTAACCGCCATGATCCCGGGCGTCCCACCACTCGGGGGAGCCATTGAGGCAGTGCTGCGTCCACTATTCACGGACGTTTTCGCCGCATTCGGTAAGTGGAAAAGCCCGGCGAGAGCGACACGCCTAAGCACTCAAGGATTCCACTATTTCGAGAAGTGGGCCGACGGCGCAGACGCCGGATACACCATTGCATGGCTATTAGCTATGCGTAATGGGCTCTGGCAAACCCGGGAGACGACCCGGCATAAGCTAACGATCCAGGATGGCGCATCTGGTTGGGTGGTCGGACAGCGGGGACACGGGCACTTCTTTCTAGGTGACCGTATCGGTTCATCGGTCCTGGGTATGCCACCCGGCAAGATATTTGTTGACCGGGTCTCCGAGTTGACTCTTTCATGGTCCCGGACTTCCGCCCCGTCTTGGGACATTGTTGTAGGGCAGAAGGAGCCCGAAGATCCTGTGGTGCAAGCTTGGGAACAGTTCCAGGAGATCCTATCTATCCTCCATGATTTAGGAGTCATCTAACCGTGTCCCGGTTTCCTACTTATGAGAATTGCCAGCCGCCGGAAGGTCAGGAGCCAGACCCCAAGGTTATCTATCAGTGGGCTTTAGCTGCTATACCGTTCCATGGCAGTACTCCATTAATCCTGCAAGAAGAGGCTCGGGCACAGTTGTCCGAGCTTCTTTGGAACCTTGGTTTTGAACATAACCCGGAGAAGCAGACGAAGAAGATCCGAGCTCCGTGGCGTGGTCAGCAACATTATCTGAACGGCGCGATTGAAGTCGTCGACGTGAACGACCCGGAACCTGATCCGGTGACGATTCCTGATCCTCTGGCGTACACCGCGCATGAGCAGGCGGTTATGGCTGAGCGGCTGTATCACACAGGAATGTTGGGCGACCGGGTACCGGCATACCGGGAGCACGAGTTTGCAGAAGAGGAATCCGGCGCACCGTTCGACCCGGCTGAACATTCGCCGTCCACAGTGAATGGATATCTTATGGCGGCTAAACCGCCCGAGCGTCGGCGTGTGATCGCCGCCGAAATGGTCGGTAAACAAAGAGATCAAATCCTGAGGAAGTGGCGCGGTGTCTAAAGACGACTACGCACTAGCGATTATCCGAGAAGGGCAACGGCGCGGGATTACCCCGCGCGGAATCCAGATCGCTCTAGCTACGGCACTGGTTGAGTCCAACCTAGTGATGTACGCGAACGAGTCCGACCCGGAGTCACTGAAATACCCGCATGAAGCTTTGTCACGTGACAAGAACTCTTCGGGTCTGTTCCAGCAACGTGCTCCGTGGTGGGGGTTCGCTGCCGATCGGATGGACCCAGCGCGAAGCGCAGGCTTGTTCTACGACGCACTAGCGAAGCTCGATTACAACAACCCGGGCCGGACGCCCGGATCGTACGCACAACGAGTACAGCAATCCGCCTTTCCCGGTCGGTATGACCAGCGATGGCCTGAAGCCCAATCGCTATACGCCCGGCTGATTGGTGGCTTCCCTGCCACCGGAGGAAGTGAGCCAATGACCCAACCTGCTTTTACCGAGATTGACAAGATGGGGAATAGTTGCGATCCGCGTTCGCGGCCCCCGGTCAACTTTTTGTTGCACACCGAGGAAGGTAATTCGTCTGCCGCCTCGCTAGCGGACTACCTAAACAACTCAGACAATGGAGTAAGCTACCACTACACCCTGAGAGACAGCATTCTTGTCGATGTGGTGGACACCGACTATGCGTCATGGTCGGTATTGAGCGCTAACGCATTCACGATCAATTTGTGTTTTGCCGGTTCCCGCGCCTCGTGGACTCGGGACGAGTGGCTACAGCGCGAACGGGATATCGAGATTGCCGCGTATGTCGCAGTGCAGGACTGTGTCAAGTACAACATCCCAGCGATAGTCATTAAGCCGCCCTACGCCGAAGGACCGGGCATCTCGGATCATCGGTATGTGACCGAATGCCTTGGTATCGGTGATCATCGGGACGTCGGACCAAATTTCCCATGGGATGTATTCGAGGGCTACGTAAATAAATGGTCGGGGAAGGTTCCGGCCGATTCGGATGGAGATGATATGAGCTGGGGCGAAACTATTAGAAACCTCGACGGCCAGGACGTGAGCCGAGAGGACATGCTCAAGTGGATTGACAAGCACGTTAACCAGTTGCTGAACGTCGGTATCGCCATCCTTGACCAACTCGGCGGCCCGGGTGTCGGTCAGGCCGTCGCTGACGGCCAACTGGTCAAGTTTGATGGGTACCCCCAAGGCGGTAACCGGCCTGCCTATGACCTTCAAGCGGCCATCGCCAAAGCTGTTGGTGTACCGGGAACTAGGGATATGAAGGAAGGTAAGTAATGCATGGAATCATCTCGCGCAATCTGAAGGCGGTAGAAGCCGGCATCGGCTCTATCCTCATGGTCCTAACCTTTGTTGCGTCGTTCGAGGGTGCGTTGCCGCAGGCATGGGCCGGAGGCATCACAGCTGTACTGGGCGTGCTAACCACGTTCCGGGTTTGGCTGGCCAGGAATGAACCACTGATCAGTCAGGCCGAGGACGCCGTAGACGAATTGGTTGATAAGACGGTCGGCGCGTTCCAGATTCGAGGTTAGCGGTTGACTTCCCTCCCGGAAGGGGCCGCCGATTATGTGGTGGCCCTCTGGGTTCTGGTTCCGGTATTCATGGCAGCTATCGCCGCATGGACTAACCAGCGAGTCAGAACAGATCAAAAGAAGCACGGCGAAGACCTCAAAGAGGTCAAAGAGCAGGTCACTAACTCGCACAACTCGAACCTCCGGGACGACTTGGACGAGATAGCCAAGGAAGTTCGCGGCGTCCGGCAAGACATCGCCGAACTGAGAGCCGAGGTCAGAGATCTTCGGGGGCAAGTTCGGGATATCCGGCAAGAGTCCACGGATTTCGAACACGACGTTCGGGAAGTGCTTCGGCGTACACACCCTGACGAGGTTCTATGAGTTATCCCGTAGGCCCGGCCCCAGACGGGGCCTGGAAGCTCGGTGGCCGGTATGGCCAGGACATCGAGAAAGATGCTGTACCGGCTATCGTGACCAATGGGGCGAAGACCAAATGGTCGGATGCTCAAGCCGCGCATAAGACTAATGTCCGCGATCGAATCGACAGCACTTATACGATTGCGGTCTCTGCGAACGGCTCTGCGGACAAGGCTGTCACGACGGCCCAGGCCGCCGCAAACGCGGCAGCCAACGCCCAAGAGAAAGCCAGCACCGCCTACGAAAACGCATCGTATTGGATTCTGGAATGCGTCGTTGCCTCAGCCGAGGTACTGCTAGGCGTCAACGAGCTACTACTTGGCCCGGTGCTCAATGTTCCCAGCAACCGGAAGGCCGTCCTTACCGACGTACACATCGCGCTCTTGGAGCAGCCGAACGGAATGAGCCTGGAGATACGCAAATGGAATGCGCCCGGTACCCAACCAACAACAGTAACAACGGTAACGCTCGACCCCAAGGTTACTCGGCGAAATATCGCGCTGCCCTCGGTGCCGGTACTCGATAAAGAACGCTTCTACTACTACGTCACTAGCGTAACCGGTTCGATTCCGCCTCAAGTGCTACAGGTAGCCGTCGCTGGGGCCTACCTCTGATCGGATAGTTATGGATCGTCATTTTCATTGCATAGCAGACAGCACCAACTACCACTCGTCCCAAATTGTTCCAGAGCACCGATACAAGCTATGGTGCTCGGCCTTCGATACAGACTCGCTCGACCATCTATTCGATATGACACCAGCCGAGAAAGCCATACCGGTGTTCGATTCGGCTATCGACCGTTTCAACTCCCATCCTGAAGAACTACGGGCCTGGGTGGACAGCTCGGATCTCGGAGGGCTACGCGGAAACCGCAATGCCCTCATAGGTATTCGCACATTCCTTGCGACCAACGGCGGTACGATCTCGGGCACGTTCACAGATCCGGTGTAGACGTGAGCTTTCTTATCCGCCGTAACCCGGCGTGGGCGTGGGCGGGATGGCGAGATCTCGACCCGCAACACGCTCGGCCGGACGAAAACCCGATCCAAAAGCCGTGGAAGAAGACTAATTTCAATCGCACGGTACAGCTGATAGACAATCAGGTTGTCATAGCCGACGCTTTCGAAACCCCTTTCCAGGTCGGTGGCGTGTCGTACGAAGCTATGCCCTTCACCGACACCTGGGGTTGTGAGTTCGACCTGAATATTGACGGTAATATCGTTCAGCTTCAGTTCTTCGGGATAGCGTTATCCTCATCGTGGGCGAAGGTCGGTTTCGTTGATCTCCTCGAAGCCCCGATACTGGCCATCTGGCGAGATGTTGCTTCGACGACGCAAAGCCTCCGAGTTGTCGTCTATCACTCTCTATCGAATATCGAGACGTTGGCGCGGTCGCCGAGCTTGGCGTTGATGATGAATAAAATATGGTATCGAGTCAAGATTCTGGTGGAGCGTGACCGGTACCTTCGTGTCTTCGTGAACGATATTCTTCGGTTCTCGTTCTGGCTGCCGCCCCAGTACGCGGCAGCACCCAACCGGCGCGGGCTCAATTTCTTGAATCAGACGAGCGCCCCCGCCTTCCTCAAAAACTTCATCCTCTACGACCGACCCACCGACATCGCTACCGGAATCACATGGCACCGAGAAGTCGTTAGCGATGATTTCCAACGTCAGAACGGGCCGGTCACGAATGGATGGACTGAGTTCGGTACTGGCGCAGCGATCGTGTCTGGCCGGTGGGCCTTTACCGGAACGGCGGAAGGTTCGGCGGGTATCTTGCGCGACACCGGGGTAACGCACGGCGCACAACGCGCTGAGGGCACGATACGCAACCCCGATCAGTCTGCCGACGCGAGCCTGGTTCTCCGCACCACCCCGGATGGATCTTCAGGACTCGCCGCGAACATCTGCGCGGACAAGATCTACATTTCGCTCTTTACAGGTGGGCTAACCAATCCGACATTCACCGACTACGTGTCTACGCCGTGCACGGTTAAAGATGGTGATCGGGTGGTTTTCTCCGCCAACGGCGAAGGTGCCTGGATTGAGATAAACGGGCAACTTCAATTGATGACAACCCTGGACGGTCGAGCACCAGGCGCGAACCAATGGGCGGGAGCCCGAGTCTGTCAAGTAGGCGACAACAATTCTGGAGCCTGGGACGACATCCAGATTCTGACCGCGTTCTAGTTGCGGCCGATTGAGGACTGAAAATTGGCAGGACGTAGAGCGGCCGTTGAGCCGCTAATTTTGATTACCGGCGATGACTTCAAATGGGCTTACACATGGATGCCCAACGGCTCACAAGCACCATTCCCGCCGAACCGCGAACTCTACTACGAGTTCAAGAACGGGACTGGCGGCGCATGGTCGGGCAGCTTGAAGTGGGTTTATACGATCTCCGGGGCCGTCGCCTCGATTCGTGTGGAGTCCGAAATTGCGGACACCATTACCAACCGAACCCCGTATAGGCTCGTGTTCCGGGACAAGGGAGCTTCCCCGACTGATAAGTCCGTGATGATTATCGGAAATGTAGAAAGGCAAGAACCTCGATGAGTCTGGTTAGTTCCGAACAAGATGTTCCAAATCTGAGTCCCGGAACGTCAGATACGAATGGAGTATTGCAGCCCGTTGCCCCGAATGCAGGGATGATCTACCCAACACCCGGACCTGCCGGTCCTCCCGGCCCGCAGGGACCGAAAGGCGATACAGGGTCGCAAGGGGCTCCGGGTGCACCAGGTCCTAAAGGGGATAAAGGAGATACCGGCGAGCGCGGACCTCAAGGCCCGCAAGGTGACGGTCTACAGATTTCTGGGCAAGTCTCGACTTATGCAGACCTCCCCGCTTCCGGCGGTGTTCAAGGGGCCGTATGGCTCGCGAGCGGAAAGCTGTACCGCTGGAATGGGACGGCATGGCCTCCGGAAACCTCAGGCACACCGGTACAGGGACCGGCAGGCCCGAAGGGTGATACCGGTAGTCAAGGGCCACAGGGTTTAAAAGGTGACCCTGGTCCGGTCGGCTCGCAAGGACCAAAGGGCGATCCCGGTTCCCCTGGAGCGAACGGCGTCAAAGGCGACAAGGGAGATAAAGGCGACAGCGGCCCACAGGGCGTTAAAGGCGATACCGGTCCTAAAGGTGACCCAGGTGGAGCGCCGCTAGTGACACGCATCATCCCCTATTGCAACGGAGGCATGGACCAAACCGTTGCGCCAAACATCACCGTTAGTACACAAGCCGGATTCCGTACGTCGGTGAAACTTCCGGTTAGCTCCACTCGTTGGCGGGTCAAGATGCGAAACTACGGCATGACCGGCGCCAGCAAAACCGCGTTGACCGGTAAGGGCATCAAAATCGGTGAAGCCGCAAGGGTTACCGCCGGATCGGCTACCACAAGCCGGACAGGAGCGTTCGTCGGCAAGACAGCCACAACGATCGTCGGAACCAACTTCCCCATACCCGGAGATGGGACTTGGTACACCACCCCATGGATCACCGACACTGCCAATCAGCTTGTTGCCGGTAAAGAGTACCTACTTGCCATCGGCTACACGGTGCCATCCAGCACAAGCATTCAGACTACGATCGGCGAATGCTTCTACTGGGCTAACGCCACATCCGCGCTAGACCCGACAGTCGTAACCGGCAGCAGCGTGGCCGCCGGTATCCCCCTCGATATGGTCATCGAATACGAGTGCAACACGAGCCGTAACGCATGGCTGTTCATCGGAGACTCGATTGCCGAAGGCGTGATGGGTAGCCGTGGCACGTCCGGATCGTCGATCGTGCCGCAACCCATCTGGCGGTGCTACCCGCAACAATGGGCTGCCCGAAACAATGCATTGGTGTGCAACATGTCCATGGCGGGCATGACGACCGGCCAGTACCTTCAGTTCCGCGAGTTCTTTAGCCGCATGGATCTGGCCAGCGCCAAGCTCGACGGCGCGATCATCGCGACCGGAAGTAACGATTTCAACTCCGATCGGAGCCTTGCCGACTATCAGGCAGATATCTCAAGGCTCGTCGCTCAGATCCGGACCGTTATAGGCAATGACAAGCCCATCTACTACTGCACAACCATCCCCCGATCCGCGACCGGCAACGCTGCTCGCATAGCCGCTAACGAGTGGCTGGCGTCGCTGCCTTACGGTGCGGCTGGCTGTGTCGACATGGACTACGGGATGCGTACCGCTGTCGACGACACGAACATTGCCGCCGACTTGACGTGTGACACGATCCATCCGTCGTTCAAGGGTTCTGAGGTTATGGCCGCTCTCCTTGCGGGCGTGATCGCGCCGATCAGCGACAACTAAACAGACGAACCCTCAGCCCTGAACATGGCTGAGGGTTCTATTATTTTCTAATGCCTTAACAGTGGTACTCTCCCGGTTATGGCCAAGGAAGTTGTCTACAAGGATGACGTTACCGGGGAAGAGATCAACAAGGAACTTGTTGGCGGTAACCCTACGATCATCATCGAGATTGATGGAGAGCGGTATGCCCTCGATGCGGGTGTGAAGACAAGGGATGCTCTGAGGAAGTCCCTTCAGAAGTACATCGACGTTGCCCGCACGCCGACCGCAGACGAAGACCCGGTTACCGCGCTCATCTCCAGCACAGGCGGAGGCCGTCGCAACCCGGCCCGTGGGGCTGCTAAATCCTCTTCCTCCTCTACAGGCTCTGGTAGGTCTTCAGAAGAGCTTCAGCACATCCGGGATTGGGCTCGGAAACAAGCCCAGTTCAAGGACCGGAACATCTCTGACCGTGGCCGCGTTGCCCAAGACATTCAGGATGCGTTCGACGCCGCGCACAAGTAGACCCGAGAAAGCCAAAAAGCCCCCTAGCGCGATGCCAGGGGGCTTTATCTATGCGTCTAGAGTTCTTCCTCAGTGAGGGCGCTTTTAGGATCCCCGATCGAAGTTACCGAGTCGGCTCCAGCAGCGGCAAACACGACCTTGAACCACATGTCAGCCGTCTTACCGTCCTTAAACAGCTTTGCCGACATGATCACCGAGAGATCCTTGTACTTCGGTTCGCTGTGGTTGATCAGCGAATACCCTTTATGCACCACAAAAGCGGTTATGTCCTCGATGGCTTGCCTTCTCATCTCCAGCTGTCCCGCAGTGGTCTGCCAGTACCGCGCACTCGTCGACGTAGTCGAAGCTTGGGCGTTGGTTCCGCTGTCGGACGCACAGGCCGCACTGAATCCGACGCTGACGGCTGCAAGGACAGCCAGCGGTACTGCTAGCCACCGCTTCCGACCGTAAGCCATAGGCGCGCTTGTAGGTTCGGTCGTCGTGGTCACTTGTCCCCCTCGTCAGGATCGCGTGAACCAACCTACCGGATTCGCTTCCGTCTGGAAGCGCAACAGGATTCCGGCCGAAACCTATCTTGCTGGAGCATCCCGATTGGTAGGGCGCGCTTCAACCCTTCGGAGTGCTGGACGGTTGCCGAGTACTTCAAGTGTGATGTATGCCACTGCCCGTTAGAATCTTCGCCTTGCCCCCGGCATACCAAGTCAGCACGGCCCCAGCACCGAACAGGATTGAAGGGGTGACGACGGGTGACTACAGGTCAGCACCAAGTCAGCACAGGCCACGCCACCCCTCCGAAACCGAACCGAGCGTCACCCCTTCTACCTGCGGGTTTGACACCGTGCTACGGCAGATAGTATGAAATCACTATCGCCGATGTAGTTCAATGGTAGAACTTCTGCTTCCCAAGCAGACAGCGCGGGTTCGATTCCCGTCATCGGCTCAATTGACTGAATTTATTGTGTGTCAGGACTTTTCGTTATCTAACCCGGTCGGGTTCGCCCATGGTTCCGGGTTACTGGGCGGCTATCGCGCCGGGACCCCAACGCTTCGCGAATGTAGGGCGGCGGTGGCTAGTTCGGCGGCGCGCACGGCGCTGTTGATCGCGATTTCGCCGCGCATGCCGGGGGCGGCGACCATGTCGCCGGTCAGGTAGATGTTGTTGCCGCGGTCGATGGCGGGGCGGTCGCGCCAGGTTTGTCCTGGGAGGTCCAGGGCGCCGGTGCGGCCCTTTGCGCTGGCGGTGCGTTGGAAGGTGGCGCGCTGCTGCCAGCCGGGGAGCACGGTGTCGGCGAAGGCGGTCAGCCGGGTGTGCGCGTCGCGGCGGGATTCGCCGGTGCGGATCGGCATCTGGAGTTGGAACAGCGACTCACCGGCCGGGGCGATGGAATCGTCCTGCATGGTGTAGCTCTCGTGGAATCCGCCGCAGTCCAGGTCGAAGACCAGGTTGCGGTCCATGCGGCTGGATGTGACGGCGATATCGAGCAGTGCGGCGAAACCGGACGTCCAGGTGAGCGAATCGTCGCGGAGCAGCGCGCGGGCCGCCGGGAGATCGGTGGCGACTATCACCGGGCCGTCGGTGGGCAATTGGCTTACCCGAGAACCGGTTTCGATGACGACGCCGAGTTCGGTCGCGCGGGCCACCATCCGGTTCACCACGGTCTGCCAACCGCCGCGGACGAATCTGACGGCGGGCACGCGGGCCCCGAACACCCGCTGGTACAGCCCCCACACGAATGCCGCGGACAGGGAGCCGGTGTCGGCGGAATACGTTGTCACGCTGATCCCGTTGGCCATTTGCTCGGCCACGGTCTCGCCCCACCGGGCCCCGGCCCAGGTCCGGAAATCGATGTCGACCGGTGCGGTGAGCCCGCGGCGCACCGACGCACGCAACATCCCGACCGGCGGGGCCTTGCGGACGCGACCGCCGACACGGAACCCCATCCGGGTCGCGGCGGCGGGCGACGGCCAACCCAAGCCGGCGACGAAGCCACGCCGCTTCAACCACGTGTAATGCGGACCGTCCGCATAGAAGACATGCGCGCCTTCGTGGGCGACATACTCCCCCGCGATGGCGCGACCGCGCCCACCGAGCACGTGATGCGCCTCGTGCACGGTCACCGATGCGCCCGCCTCCGCACTGGCGATCGCGGCGGTGAGCCCGGCGATGCCGCCACCGATGACGGTGATGTGGTTGCTCATTTCGTGTCCTCTCCACATTGAGTTGTCACTCGATCGAGCCGGGCCGCGGCCAGTTCGGCCACGGACCGCAAATAACGTTGCGCGTCAATGGATGTGGGATGTTCGCCGCCGAAAATGTCACGGATGATCCAGAAGTGGGCGACCGCGCCGACGATCACCGCCGCGGTGGCGGCCCAGTCCTCGTCGTGCCGGTCCGGTCCCGCGAGTTCGACGAGCACCCGCGTCGTCACCCCGTTGATGACGTCGTATTCCTGACGCCGGAAGACCTCGAGCACTCCGGGCCCGATTGTGTTGTCGCGCGTCAGGATTCGGGTGACGTCGCGATCGTGCTCCAGTCGCTGCAACCCGATCTCGCACAGCGCCGTCAGCTTGTCGAGCGCGGACTGCCCGCCGAGATGATCGACGATCGAGAAGTCCGGATCGAGGAACCGCGCCCACTCGCCGCGGTCCACCAACCGCGCGCTCACCGCTTCGACCAGCAGCTCATCCTTGGAGCGGAAGTGGCGATACAGCGCGCCCGACCCGGCCGAAAGCCCCGCCGCCTGTTCGATCTGCGCGATAGTCGTTCCCGCATAACCCTTTTCGCCGAACAGGCGCAGCGCGGCCGTGATGATCCGCTCGCGTGACGTCGGAACCACACATCCTCCTGCAAGTAACTACTTACTTACATGGAAGGTCGTTGCGCGCTGAAGGGCAATGCACCGCGGGTGTGTTTCGGCCCACTCGCGGACCCGCGAGCGGGAAGGACGGTGCCCCAACGGTTTTGCACTCGATCGCGGGTCGGCCCCACGGTGCCGCCCGAGGCGGAGATCCCCAGTGGTCCCCAGTATTCGGGCGACACATCGGGCGCGATGGGTCGGCACACTGAAATCACTGCTGCCGGGAATTGTCGGCGCGCAATTCCGGCTCGGAGTCCGATGAGTGAATTAATGGAAAGCAGGGCTGGAATAATGACGGAGCAATGCGAGGCCCATCGTCGTGAAATCAGGCCGCGAAGTCTGATATGCGGCGCGGTAGCGGTGGCTGCCGCATTTACCACCGCGATGGGGACCGGGGCGACAGCCCACGCGCAGCCGGACGCGCAGGTGCACTATGTCGCACTCGGCGATTCTTATTCGGCCGGAGTCGGTGGCGACGGCATCTTCACCTGGGCGGGGCCATGCGGGCGCACCGACAAGGCATATCCGGAGCTGATCGCGAATCAGTTGCGCGAACAGGGACAGCTCGGCTCCTTCGACTTCCCGGCCTGCGCCGCCGCCACCATCACGAACGGTAATGCCGCGCTGGCGGTCGATCCGACGCAACTGGCGGCGTTGCAACGGGATACGTCGTACGTCACCATCACGATCGGCGGAAACGACGCGGGTTTCGCCGATGTCCTGATCAGCTGCACCACCTCGGATGATCAGGGCTGCGCGGATCGGCTGGACCGGGCCAAGGATTACGCGCGCAAAGAACTGTCCAATTCGGGTAACGCGAAGCTGCGCAAACTGTACGACAAGATCAAAGAGAAGTCGCCGCGGGCCACCGAGATCGTATTCGGCTATCCGAAACTGTTCGATCCGACTGCTGATTGCGACAGCGATGCGCTGCTGAGCCCGAAGAAACGGCAGATGTTGAACGATGCCGCCGAACTTCTCAATCAGTTGGTAGCGGAAGCCGCGCAGGGGCACGCCACGTTCGTTCCGGTCGATCAGCGCTTCGAGAATCACCGGATCTGTTCGGCCGACCCATGGATCTGGGGATATCTGTCCGGCGAAGGATATTCGGCCCAGGAAATCCAGTACGCGGGATTCCACCCGAATGCCGCGGGCTATCGGCACGGATATTTCGAAGCACTGAACGACGTGGTCAGCGAGCTCGGGCTGCGCTGAGCATCACAACCGGCGTTCGAAAAGACGGTCGCGGGCCACATCCAATGCGCGGGAGACCGCGCCCGACAACACCCCGTCGGAACCGAGTGCGCTCGCGACCACCCGTGGCCGCAGCGGGCCGAGTTCGGATATCCGCGCGGCGATGGCCTCGCGCAGCGAATCCAGATTGTGGCCGATACCGCCGCCGAGCACGACCAATTCGGGATCCAGGATGGCGGCGACAGCGGTGATCAACGCACCGATGCGACGGCCCTCGGATTCGACGACGGCGCGGGCGCGCGGATCACCCGCCGCCGCGGCGGCGAAGACGTCCTCCGCGGAACCGGCGGGTAACCCCGCCAGCACCGCCGTATGCGCGACTCCGCTTGCGGCGGCGGCGGTTTCGGTCATACCGCGCTCGCGGGCGTCCAGCGGGGACGCGTCGACGTCGGCCGCGGGCAGAAAGGAGACCTCGCCCGCCGCACCGGTACTGCCGACATACAGTTCACCGTTGATCACGATGCCCATGCCGACGCCGGTGCCGATGGAGATGAGCACGAAGTTGCGGATGCCGACTCCCGCACCGAAAGTCAGCTCGCCGAGCGCGGCGAGGTTGATGTCGTTCTCGATGGCCGATTCCACCTCCAGCGCGCCCCGCAACTGCTCGACCAACCCGGCGCGGCCCCAGCCGGGTAAGTTCGGCGCGTAATCCAGCCTGCCGGTGCTCGGATTCAATACGCCGGGACTGCCTATCACCGCGTAATCGACTGTAGTCCAGTCTATTCCGCATTCATCGGCCACCCGGTGCGCCAGGGTGCGCACCCGCCGCACCAGATCGGCGGACGAGCGCGCGGTGTTGCGGACATCGCGGCGACCGATGAATTCGCCGCGCAGGTCCGCGATGGCGAGCCGAATCCAGTTCCGGCCGATATCGACTCCGGCGACAACACCCGCGCGCACATTCACGTCGTAGATGGCCGTTGTCGGCCCCGGCCGCCCGCTGAGCGAACCGACCAAGCACACCAGCCCCGCCTCCTCCAGACCCGAAAGGGCCGCGGAGACGGTCGGTTTCGACAGACCACAGGCCTTGGCCAGCTCACCGCGGGAGGCGGGCCCGTTGACGCGCAGGTGGTCGAGCAGCAGCCGCTCGTTCATCGTGCGCAGCAGTTGCGGCTTACCGGCCTGGCTCATCGATTTCCGCCTCCTCAACCACTGGACACCTCGGAGTTAGTAAACTACCTTTCTTACCAACGCTCAACCGAGCATGGTAAACCTCTCTCGGCACGGTGACCTCATGCGTCGAATTACGCTCAGCCTCGTGGCAATTGCCGTTCTCGTCCCAGTCGCGGGTTGCGGTACCGGCGACGGCAAATCGAACGGGGACAACCCGACCATCGCACTACTGCTCCCGGAATCGAAGACCACCCGCTACGAGGCCTTCGACCGGCCGCTGTTCGAAGCGAAGGTCAAGCAGCTCTGCGATAAGTGCAAGGTGCTCTACTTCAACGCCGACCAGGATGCGGCAAAACAGCAGGGCCAGTTCGAATCCGCGCTCACCCAGGGCGCGAACGTCATCGTGCTGGACGCGGTCGACGCCGATTCGGTTGCGCCGCAGGTGAACAAGGCCAAACAGAAGAAGATCCCGGTGCTCGCCTACGACCGGTTGATCGCCAAAACCGGCTACGACTACTACGTTTCGTTCGACAATGTGAAGGTCGGCAAGGTGCAGGGCGAGGCGCTGCTCGCCGAACTCGCCAAGCGCGGTACCACCGACAAGGGCCAGATCATCGTGCTGAACGGCGCGCCGACCGATCCGAGTGCGGGCGATTACAAAACCGGCGCGCATCAGGCGCTGGACGGCAAGGTGAAGATCGGGCGCGAATTCGATACGCCGGACTGGTCTCCCGACAAAGCGCAGCAGGAGACCGAGCAGGCGATCACCGCGCTCGGCAAGGATCAGATCGTCGGCGTGTACTCGGCCAACGACGGCATGGCGGGCGGGGCGGTCGCCGCGCTGAAGCGGGCCGGATTCGCCACGCTGCCCCCGCTCACCGGCCAGGACGGTGAATTGGCGGCCGTACAAAGGATTTTGACCGGCGAGCAGACCATGACCATCTACCTCAACTACCGCGCCCAGGCCGAGAAATCGGCGGAGCTCGCCGTGGCGCTCGCCAAGGGCGAGCATCCCGAGGCGCCCGCGAAAACGAATAACGGTGCGGCGGACATCCCCTCGTTCCTGCTGGAGGCGATCGCGGTGAACAAGGCCAACGTCAAGGACACCATCGTGAAGGACGGCCTCTACACCGTCGCCGATATCTGCACACCGGACGTCGCCACCGCATGTCGGGCGGCGGGGCTCGAATGAGTACCGCCGCAACGGTTCTGTCCGCCCGCGGCATCACCAAGCGATATGGCGCGGTGCAGGCGCTCGCGGGCGCGGACCTCGAGGTGCGGGCCGGCGAGGTGGTCGCCTTGGTCGGCGATAACGGTGCGGGTAAATCCACTCTGGTGAAGGCGATTTCGGGTGCCATCGCGGCCGATGACGGCGTGCTCGTGTTCGCGGGCGCCGAGGTGCGGATCACCAAGCCGCAGGACGCGCAGGCGCTCGGCATCACAACGGTTTTCCAGGACCTGGCACTGTGCGACAACCTGGATGTGGTCGCGAACCTCCATCTCGGCACGGAGACAAGGCATTTCAGTGTGTTGAACGAGATCGCGATGGAGCGCGCCGCCCGCGATCTGCTCGCCTCGCTGGAGGTGAAGATCAAGGATGTGCGCACCCCCGTCTCGGCGCTCTCGGGCGGCCAGCGGCAGTCGGTGGCCATCGCCCGTGCGCTGCTCGGCAATCCGAAGATGGTGATCCTCGACGAGCCGACCGCCGCCCTCGGTGTCGAGCAGACCGCACAGGTGCTCGCGCTGATCCGCCGGCTGCGCGAACGCGGTCTCGCGGTGCTGCTGATCTCGCACAATCTGGTCGACGTCCGCTCGGTCAGCGATCGGGTGGTCGTGTTGCGACTCGGCCGCAACGCGGGCGAATTCGAGACCGCGCAGGCCACCCAGGAGCAGATCGTCGCCGCCATCACCGGAGCCTCGTCATGACCGAAGTTGCTATGAAAAGACCAGTGTGGCAAGGCAATCCGATGCGCGGACTGACCGATTCGGCCGTGGACCGGCTGCGCCGCGGCGAGGTGGGCTCGCTGCCGGTCGCGGTGGGGCTGGTGATCATCGCGATTGTCTTCCACCGCCTCAACGCGCATTTCCTCTCCCCCGAGAACCTGACCAACCTGGCCCTGCAGATGGCCGCCACCGGCACCATCGCGCTCGGCATCGTGCTCGTGCTGCTGCTCGGCGAGATCGACCTGTCCGCGGGCTCGGTCAGCGGTTTGACGGCCGTGGTGATGACGCAGCTCTACGTGCATCACGGCTGGCATCCGCTGCTCGCGGTGTTGGCCGCGCTCGCCGTCGGCGCCGCGATCGGAGCACTGCACGGCCTGATGCGGACGGCGCTGAGCATGCCGTCGTTCGTGGTGACGCTGGCCGGATTGATCGCGTGGCAGGGGCTCATGCTGTACCTGCTCGGCAAGGAAGGCACGGTCAACCTGCCCTTCGACCGCGGTATCGCGAAGATCAGCGATACCTGGCTGGCGCCGTGGCAGGCGTGGCTGCTGGTGCTCCTGCTCGCGGGTGGACATTTGACGGCCGGACTGGTCACCAGACGGCAGCGGGTGCGCGCCGAACTGAATGTGCCTGCGGCAGGCTGGATCGCGGCGCGTTCGGGCGGACTGGCGGTGCTGCTGGTGGCCACCGTCCTGGTGCTCGATTCCGATCGCGGGGTGCCGTTGACGCTGGTCGTCTTCGGCGGCCTGGTGGTGGCCGTCGATCTTGTGTTGCGGCGCACCGTATTCGGGCGGCGCGTCTACGCGGTCGGCGGCAATGCCGAGGCGGCGCGCCGGGCCGGGATGAACGTCGACCGGGTGCGAATCGCGGCATTCATCGGATGTTCCGTGCTGGCCACGGTCGGCGGTCTGCTCGCGGCGTCGAGACTCGTTGCGGTGAACCAGAGTTCGGGCGGCAGCGATATCCTGCTCAACGCCATCGCGGCCGCGGTGATCGGCGGCACCAGCCTTTTCGGCGGGCGCGGACGCGCCTATGCCGCGCTGCTGGGCATCCTCGTCATCCAATCGATTACGAATGGCATGCTGTTGCTCAACGTTGATTCATCAATACGGTTCATGGTCACCGGCACGGTCCTCGCCGTATCTGTTGCCATCGACTCGGTGGCGCGGCGGGGAGCAGAAGGGACCCGGTGATGACATGGAGCCGCGTCAATGCCATGTCCACCTCAGCGTCGAGGACGGTTTGACGTTCGACTACCGCGCGGAACCGCGTGCGGCCTACCTGTTCGCGCGGGATGTCGGCGCGCTGCTCGGAGCGGAGGTGACCATCGACGACCAGGTGCACGACGGGCTGCCACCGCTACCGTGCGCATGCCTTTGGTCGTCGCGATAGCGCGGAAATACATTCCGCCTCAATCGGTTTGAGTCCAGGCGGCAACCGGCAGAACCAGGTAGACACCGAAATTGTCGAGATCGACGACCTCGGCGATGCGGTCGTGCAGCAGGTCGGTGCGTTGCTGCCGGTTGACGGCGCGGCTCTCGAAATACTTCGAGCGCACCTCGATAACCGCGTCCAGTTCGCTGCGGTCGTACGGGCCGAGCGCGCGGAAGCGCAGCTCGACATCGCCGGGCTGCAGATCGCCGTCGTACGGCTCCTCCGGACACTCCACCGCGGTCGAAACGATATGCGGCAGTACGTCGGCCAGCCTGCGCAGCGTGGCATCGGGGACGTGGGGCGCGTAGGTCACCTCGACTAGGGGCATCAGGCCAGACTAATCAGTCCGGAGTGACCTCGGCACCGTGAGTTGTGCAGTACCCGAGGGTGAGGCACGAATCGCACGGCAGGGTGATGCGGGCGGATTGCCGGCACTCCCAAGATCGGCGTATGCACCTCCGTCGCACCATGTTCCATGGCGTCCTCGCCGCGCTGTGCGTCTGCGTGGCCGCATGCGCGCCCGCAGCTCGGCCAGCGCCGCACCTGTCCTGGGCCCCATGTCCCGAGAAGGCCGAATTCGACTGCGCGACAGTTCAAGTGCCCATCGACTGGACGAAACCGGCCGGGCCGCAGACCGATATCGCGATCGTGCGGCAACGGGCCAAGGATCCGGCACATCGGGTCGGCGCGCTGGTGTCGCTGCCGGGTGGCCCCGGCTCGTCCGGTGTCGACGACATCCTCCATGGCGGAAAGTTTTCCGCGACGCTCACGGATCGCTTCGACATCATCAGCCTCGATCCGCGCGGCGTCGGGCGCAGTCATCCGGTGCGATGCGATGCCGCACTCGCCGGACACCCGCCGAACGCGGTACCCGACCTCGACGGGCAGATCAGCGAAATCCACTCCTACACAGCGGCTCTCGCGCAGAGCTGCCGGACGTTCACCGGTCCGTTGCTCGATCACGTCGACGCGGCAAGCGTCGCGCGCGACGTCGACGCGCTACGTGCCGCGCTCGGTGCCGACCAGCTCAATATCTACAGCCGCTCGTACGGAACCATGCCCGCGCAGGCCTATCTGGAACTGTTCCCGCGCCGGGTCCGCACCATGGTGCTGGACAGTGTCGACGACCACAGCCTGAACGGGCGCGATTTCCTCAACACCGAAGCGCGCGCCGGCCAGGACACCTTCGATGAATTCGCGGCATGGTGCGCCAGAGAGAGCACCTGCGTCCTGCACGGCACCGACGTGCACCGCACCTTCGACGACCTGTACGCGAGGGCGTCCAGCGGTACCCTGCGCGATCCGCATGCTCCCGATAAACCGCTGGCGCCGATGGATTTGAGTTCCGCAGTGCTCAAGCGCCTCTATCACCCGGATTGGTCCGCGCTGGCCGATGATCTGCGCACGCTCACCAACCAGGCGCCCGCACAGTCGATCCCGCCCACCGCCGCACCACAGCCATCCGGCCAACCGGCTCCGATGCCCGTCGTGATCGCCTGCACCGATTGGCAATTCGAACTTCCGGACCAGGCGGCCTGGCAACGCCAGTGGGCCGAACAGAACGCCGCCACGCCGACCCTGCGCGCGCACTTCGCCTGGGGTGCAGGCAGTATGTGCTCCGGCTGGCCGACCGCCGCACCGAATCCGCCGCACCGCCCGCACGTTGTGGACGGCCCGCCGGTGCTGATCCTGAGCTCGCGCCACGATCCGGCCACACCACGCGAATGGGCCACCCAGGTCACCGCGCAGACCCCCGGCGCCATCCTGTTGACGTACGAGGGCTGGGGGCACGGCGTCTACGACCGCACCCCGTGCACCACCTCGGCCACCGACGACTACCTGATCTCCGGGGCCCGCCCCTCGAACACGAATTGTCCTGTGGCACAATAGAACTGGTTATGCGTCCTTATCGCCGTAGTGTGCCGCGATATCTTCGGATGAGCTCCACCGGCTGTAGGTGGGCGACTGCGGCCAGCCCTCGGGCGAATCCTGCCATTCCTCCTGCCGCCCGTACGGCAGTAGGTCGATCAGCGCGAAGGAGTGGCTGAGTTGTTCGGTGCCGCGACCGTTGGTGTGCCAGGTGCGGTAAACGGTATCGCCGTCACGCAGGAATACGTTGACGGCGAATCCGCCGCCGGGCGGCGCGCCGACGTCGGCGCCGAACGGGCTGTTCGCCGTGGAGTACCAGGCCATCTTGTTCCCGACCCGCCGCTTGTACGCGAGCGCCTCATCGATCGGCCCCTGGGTGACGATCACGAACCGGGCATCGTAGTTGTCCAGGAATTCCAGCCGGGTGAACTGCGAGGTGAACCCGGTACAGCCGCCGCACTGCCACTCCTCGCCCGGAAACCACATGTGGTGGTAGGTGATCAGCTGCGGCTTACCGCCGAAGACATCGGCCAGCCGGACCGGCCCCTCCTCGCCCTCCAGGATGTAGTCGGGCATTTCGACCATCGGCAGGCGGCGCCGCTGGGCGGCTATCGCATCGAGTTCCCGGGTCGCGGCCTTCTCCCGGACCCGCAGCGCGTCGAGTTCACGCTGCCACGTATCGGCGTCGACAACAGGTGGAAGTGCGTTGGTGCTCATGAGTTCCTCTCATTGATCACGTTCACAGGGATCTGTGGATATAGACGCCATCCGCTCGTCGAACTCATCGGTGACCGAACCCGACCCCGCCTGTGGATATCCCGCCATCCACATCTCATCGCACAATCAGTGCCTCGATGCCCGTTGGGCGCGAGCGATGATGGCATCCATCAAACGCGCGGTCGGTCCGGGCGCGGCACCGGCGAACCAGCGCATGATCCGACTGCCGAGCGACGGCACCACCGTCGCCTTGCCGCGTGCGGCGCCGGTGAGCAGCGCCCGGGCGACCGCATCGGCGGTGATCGGCGCGCCGGTGTTCAATGCCGACAATTCCGGTGGCCTGGTTGCGAGTTCGGCCGCCAGCTGCGGGGTGTCCACATCCGGCGGCAATACGACGGTGACGGTGACGCGCCCGGTTTGAGCTCTTGGCGCAGTACCTCGCACAGCGCGCGCACCGCGAATTTGCTTGGGCTGTAAGCGCCGTAGCCGAAGCACGGCAGCACGCCTGCCATCGAGGAGATCACCGTGATGCTGTCGCGATCGCCCGCATGCAGATCGGGCAGCGCGTCCCGGATCACGTTCAATGTCCCGAAGTAGTTGACCGCCATATGTCTATCGAAATCGCTCGGGTCGAGCGCCGGTCACCACCACATGCCGATCGGACCAGTATCGCGTCACATCGGCAGATAGGTTGCCGGGCAACGTATTCGAGATGGTCATGGTCATTGCCTTCCGTGCTCAGCCGGCGACCGGAGTCACCGCGATGGGTGGGATCGCGCTCAGGCAGGCGGTCGAGCCCGGGGCGCCGGTCCGTACGAATTCCGCGACGATTCCGGTGACGCAGCCGCTCGGCTCGAGATCCGGGACATGTCCGGTGTTGGGCACCGAAACGAAGGTCGCGTTCGCGAATCGGGCCGCCGCGCGCTTGCCGTTGGCGTCGGGCGTGATGGCGTCGAGATCGCCGGACAACACCAGTACCGGCACGTTCGGCAGCGGTTCGCGCATCTGGTCGGGGCGCTGATGGTTCTTCAGACCCGGCCAGCGAATGCAGGAATCGCCGCCGTCGCGCAGCGCGGCGCCGAAGCCCTCGACGCTGAACGCACCCGACTCCGCGGGCGGGTTCGCAAGCGCCTGCCGGTACTGCTGTTCCCGCTGCGGCAGGCTCGCGTCGGGCGACCACAGCGTCGGATAGTCGTTGCAGGTCACCGCCACATAGGAACCGATGTTCTCGTATGCGGGCTCATCCGTTGTCGCCCGGACGAATTCCGAGATTCCGCGGTCGTCGCCGCGCACCGCGCCGTGCAGCGCGGCGGGCAACATGCCAAGCGGCACAAGCTGTTCCGGATGCGCGCCGACATTGCTGGTCCCGGCCTCGAAGACCAGGTTGCCGAGCTTGCCCTCGTCGAGCAGAAGCGGCCCGTGGTCGGTGGCCACCGTGATCGGCCGGGTACGCATCCGCTGTGCCACCGCCGCGAGATCGGCCACCGCGGCATTGCCGTCGCAGGCCCTACTGCGTTCGCAGATCCGTTGCAGCGCAAGCGATACCGCTTCGGCATTCGCGGTCCCCAGCTGATTCATATCCGGCGAGTACGCGCCCGTCAGCACGATGGACTGAACGTGGTCGGGATGGCGTTGGGCGTAGACCGGCATCAGGTAGGTGCCGTAGGAGATGCCGTACAGCACCAATTTCGGGACGCCAAGCCGCTCCCGCACGGCATCGAAATCGTCGGCCGCGGCCGCCGAGGTGTAGCCCGCGGCACGCGAACCCAGTTGTGCACCACAGTGTTCCACGGCCGCCAACTGCTGTTCCCTGGTGCCGAGCTGAAACTGCCGCGCATCGATGCCGCAATCGAGCGGACTCGAAACCCCGGTCCCGCGCGGATCGATCAGCAGCAGGTCGTGATCGGCGAGCAAGTGCTCCGATACGGCCACCGCCTCGGCCGCGTGCGCGATCATCGGCACCCCGGGACCGCCCGGATTCGGGACGACGGTGCCCGCGCTCGGCACATCCTTGCCGTGCCGCACCAGCGCGTACCCGATGTCGACCGTGCCGAGGTCGGGCCGATCCGCGACCAAGGGGCGCTGTACCTGCCCGCATTCGACGGTGTAGCCGGGCACCGTCGGACACCAGGACAGCGCATCCGGTTTACCGCCGGGATCGCCGCATCCGGCAACCAATCCGCCGACGACCACCGCGGCCAGCGCCGCGCTCACCACAGTGCGCATTTCAGGATTCCTCCGCTCGTCAACCATCGGATTGCTGATGGTGATCCTGCGCACCGCCTGTCAAAGGCCAAGCAAGTGAACGGCAAAGCCAGGTAAGAATTTCGCGGCGATACTGAGCCGAGTTACCGCAGGTGGCGGATGGTAGACGCAATTGCCATGTCCACCTCCGGCACCAGATGACGACGGCGGCTCGGCACCATCAGCGTCGGATGCATGATGCTCCAAGCCGTTGCGGCGCAGATAAATTCCTTGATGCGGGCACCGAGGCGACCGGTGATCACGACGGATGTCGGCTCGTCCTCGGGCGTCACCCGCTGCACGATGCCATCGCGACGGCCGAGGCTGATGCATTGGTTCGCATAGCCGATCGGCGCCGCGGAAACCTTGCGACCGGTCAGGCGCGCGGCGAGGGCGTCCGCCCCCTGCCACGCCATCGGAGTCGCCGTCGCGCAGCCCATCCGCAGCGGCTTACCGCCGACCCCTTCGGCGAACGCGGCGTCACCGACCGCGTACACATCGGGGTGCGAGACCGAGCGCATGGTGGCGTCGACGACGATCCGTCCGGTGTCCGATACCGCCAAGGTGGTGGCCGCCGCGATCGGATGCACCGCGAAACCCGCTGTCCACACGATCATTTCGGCCGGAATCCGCCCTGTGGCGGTGACGGCCCCTGCTGCCTCGACGCGGGTGATCTCGGCACACTCCTCGACCTTGATGCCGAGCCGTTCGAAGGCTCGGCGCAGGTGTCGCTGGGCCTTCTCGTCGAGCCAATCGCCGACGCCGCCACGCGCCGCGATCGTGACCCGGAGATCCGGCCGGGCCTCGGCGAGTTCGGTGGCCGCTTCGATGCCGGTGAGTCCGCCACCGACAACGAGCACCGCCGCTCCCGGCGCCAATTCACCGAGGCGCGCCCGCAACCGCAGCGCGGCCTGCTTGCTCGCGACGTGATAGCCGTATTCGGCCACCCCGGGGACTCCGCAGTCGGCGACGGTGCTGCCCAGGGCGTACACCAGGGTGTCGTAGCCGAGGGTTTCGGCGCCGTGCTCACCGAGGATGCCGACGGTCCCGCCGTCGACATCCACCGCGGTGACCCGCGCCTGCCGGAAGCGAATCCCGGTGCCCGCGAACACGTTACGCAGCGGCCGAGCGGGTAGCCGCTGCCCGCTCGCGAGCTGATGCATCCGCACCCGCTCCACGAACTCCGAATCCGCGTTGACGACGGTGATCTCGACGTCGTCGGGATGCAGCCGCTTGGCGAGTCGACCGGCGGTGATGGCTCCGGAGTACCCGGCGCCGAGAATTACGATGCGGTGCTTCATGATCCGACTCCTGTCTCGGTGGGTTCGACTCCTGAACCGGACAGCGCCGCGAATGCTGACAGGCTCGAGATGTGATGCGCGTCACCATCATTCGATGCCCAGGGAAGTTCATCCTTTTCTGAATACAGAAAAATCTGTACTATCTGCCGAGTGGAAACACTGCAGCATTCGGATGCGCTGGCCAGGTTCGGGCATGCGCTGTCGGATCCGACCCGCACGCAGATCCTGTTGAGCCTGCGATCGGGGCCGGGCTATCCGTCGGACTTGGCCGAGCGGATCGGCGTATCGCGCCAGATTCTGTCGAATCATCTTGCGTGCCTGCGCGGTTGCGGATTGGTGGTGGCCGTTCCCGAGGGGCGGCGCAGCCGATACGAGCTCGCGGACGCCCGCATCGGCCGGGCACTGCACGACCTGCTCGGCCTGGTGCTCGCGGTCGACCCGGCATGCTGTCCGGCTTCCGACGCCGACGGGTGCTGCTGATGCTCGAGGTGCGCAGGCGAGCGGTGCTGGAGCGTCGGATTCGCCTGTTCGTCGCCGCCACGATCTCCTACAACGCGCTGGAGGCGATCGTCGCGCTGGCCGCGGGTGCGGAGGCGGGGTCGACCGCGCTGATCGGGTTCGGCTTGGATTCGGTGATCGAGGTGTCCTCGGCCGCGGCCATCGCCTGGCAGTTCGCCGGACGCGATCCACAGGCGCGGGAGCGGGTCGCACTCCGGATCATCGCCTGCTCGTTCTTCGCGCTCGCGGCGTACGTCACCGTGGATTCGATTCACGCACTGTCCGGCGCCGACGCCGCGCGACACGCGCCGGTAGGGATCGGGTTGGCCGCGGTCAGCCTCGTCGTGATGCCCGCGCTGTCGCGGGGGCAGCGGCGGACCGGTCGCGAACTCGGTTCGGCCTCCGCCGTCGCCGATTCGAAGCAGACACTGTTGTGCACGTATCTCTCGGCGGTGCTGCTGGCCGGGCTGGCCTTGAACAGTTTGTTCGGTTGGACGTGGGCCGATCCGGTCGCCGCGCTCGTCATCGCCGGGCTCGCGGTGAAATCCGGCCGCGACGCGTGGCGCGGTGACACATGTTGTCCGGCACCGGTTTCCGCCGAGCGAATCGGACATAACCGCACATGTTGTGAATAACCAACTGGTCAGGCATCGCACCGAACAATTTCCGAACCTGCGGGCGCAAACGCGCCGGGCGACGTCGAGCAATAATCTGGAAACCACCCAATAGTGCTGCGCCACTTATATTTACGTCATATCGATGGTGTTGAAAAGGTTTCGTTCCCGCATTGCGCGACGCGTATCGCGCCGGACCGGCGGCTTGTAGGATCGAAGGCATATCGAGGAGGTACGGTGTCGAATAGTCGAGGTGCACCCATGGGCATCGAGACACGAAAGCCCAATTCGGCGCGAGTGTACAACTACCTCCTGGGCGGAAAAGACAACTACGAGGTAGACCAATTGGTCGCCCAGCGGATGTTGGACGTCGCCCCCGATACCGGCACGGTCGCGCGGTTGAGTCGCCGTTTCCTGGTCCAAGCCGTGCGCATTGCCGCCGAGGCGGGCATACAGCAATTCGTGGACCTCGGCGCGGGCATCCCGGTCTCGCCCAATGTGCACGAGATCGCCCAGAAGATCGACGCATCGGCTCGGGTGGCATCCGTCGACCACGACCCGGTCGTGTACATGCACAGCACCGCGCTGCTTTCGGGCGTGCCCGGCGTTATCCCGATGCTGGCCGATATCCGGCGCACCGACGAACTCATCGACCGGCTCCGGACCGAGGCGCTGATCGATTTCGACCGGCCGGTGGCGATTCTGCTGGTCGGTGTGCTGCACTTCGTCGTCGACAAGGCGCAGCCGCCCGCGATCATCGCCCGGCTGCGCACCGAACTCGCACCCGGCAGCTACCTCGCCTTCACCCACGGCTCCGATGAATCCGACCGGAGTTTCATGCTGCAATCGCTGTCGGATACCGCGGGCAGCACTGCCCAGAGCGTGTACCGCTCCCGGGACGAGGTGCGCGGCTTCTTCGACGGCTTCGAATTCCTCGGCCCCGGTTTGGTACCCATCCAGGAATGGCTGGACGACGGTCCGCCCAGAACCAGCCTGGTGATATTGGGCGGCGTCTGCCGTAAGCCGTAGTTACCCGGGCGTCAGCCGCCACAGCGAGGTGATCTCGGCGATTCTGGCTTGGTGCAGCGGGTCGGCCGCATCGCGCGGCCGCCGATGCCGCGGGCGGATTTCCAGCCGGTCGACCACACGCAGACCGGCGGCGGCGATTCGGTCCGGCAGTTCGCCGGGCGCGCGCAGGCCGAGGTGCTCGGCGAGGTCGGAGAGGATGAGCCAGCCTTCGCCGCCTGCCGCGAGGTGATCGGTCAAACCGGCGAGGAAACCGTCGAGCATTTCCTCGTTCTCGTCGTAGACGCCCCGCTCGAGTATCGAGGTCGGCCGCTCGGGCAGCCAGGGTGGATTGCACACCACGAGGTGCGCACGGCCTTCGGGATAGAGTGTGGGACCGGCGATTTCGACGCGATCGGCCAAGCCGAGCCGATCGATATTGTCGCGGGCGCAGGCCAAGGCTCGAGAACTGTTGTCGGTAGCGATGATTCGATCGAAACCGCGCCGCGCCAGCACCGCCGCCAGCACACCGGTCCCGGTACCGAGATCGAATGCGGTGCGCGGCAATCCATCCGACACCTCCGGCAGCGGCGCCCGCGCGACCAGGTCGATGTATTCGCCACGGACCGGCGAGAATACGCCGTAGTGCGGGTGGATGCGCGCACCGAGCGCAGGCACCTCGACACCTCTTATCCGCCACTGATGCGCCCCGAGCACACCCAAAAGCTCGGTGAGCGAGACGGTTCGGGGTCCCGATGGCGGACCGTACGCCTCCCGGCAAGCCTGCCGCACATCAGGGGCGCGGCGCAGCTCCAGCGCGTAATCGTCGTCGAGGAGTACTACCAAGCGCCCGAGGATCCGCGCGCGGTCGCCGCGTAGCCGCCGATACTGCTGGAAGGTGCCGCCGGCCCGCTGCTTCGATCTGCGGTCGACGCGGCGGCGCAGCGCGCTCAACAGTTGCCTGCCGTTGTGGAAATCGCCGCGCCACAGCAGGGTCACGCCATCGGCGGCCAGTTTGTATGCGATATCCGCCTTCATGCGGTCGTCCGCCACGACAATCCGAATTTGTTGCGGCACATCACTTTCGGAATGCCGACAGGCAGATCGGTCGGTATGTTCTTCGGTCTTTCGAATCGTGGACATCTGGAGTACTCCTCGTAGGCAAACGCACAGGGCCCGAAGAGCACTTCGAGGCGGAACCGGCGACTATCGGGTCGAAGTCAGCGCGCGGACGGATTCCGCGTCGAAGCGCGTGCACCGTCGTCGCCCAACACCATGCCGTAACCCACGACCTCACCTCTCCCGAAATAACCTGCGAAAAACAGTCTAGCTATTGTTCGACGGCGGAAATGAAGTTCAGCCTCGGCAGCCGCGACCGAGCAGGCCCGCGCTGCGACATCCCGGCGGCCCGGCCGGATGTCGCGGCCGCGCCGGACCCTCAGCTGGCGACGCTACGGGTCTCCACGGCGTGCAGCCGGCGAAATCGACTGCCGTGGAATACCAGCGGATCCACATCGCCCCTGGTCGCGAGCCGGTGGATCCGCAGGATCACCACGGTGTGGTCGCCCGCGGGCACCTGCGCCTCCGGCACACCCTCGATCCAGGCCGACGCACCCTCGATGAAGATCGCGTCGCCGGTGCCGCGATGGAGTCGCACCCCGGCGAAGCGATCGCCGGTGCGGGTGCCGAGGGCGCGGGCCGCGTCCTGTTGATCGGTACCGAGCAGGCTCAGCCCCAGATGCGTCGCGCCGGTGAGCTTCGGCCAGGTCGAGGAGTTGTTCTGCACGCAGAACGAGACCAGCGGCGGGTCGAGCGAAACCGGGACGAAGGTGCTCACCGCCAAACCGTGTGGCGTGCCGTCGATTTCGGCACAGACCGCGACGACGCCGCTCGGAAAATTGGCGAAGGCCCTGCGCAGCCCGGCACCGTCGGCCGGAAATTCGAAGGACTCATGCATGATTCGTCACCTCGACACCCGCGACAAGCGCCGATACCACCGGCCGCCATCGGTCGGTATAGCGCTCGATCACACCGTCTTCCTGGAATGTGCTGTCCGACAGGTAAAGGCCAGGCAGCGCACTGGTCGCGCCGAGTTCGGTGAGCACCGGTTTGAGCAGCAGATCGGGCGCGAGCGCGTGCACGGGACCGGCGCCGAGCATCACCGGGACGGCCACCACATCGGCCAATCCGGTTCCGCCGTCGAACTGTTCGAGAAACAGCTTCAGCAGCCCGGTGTAGGTGGCCTTGAAGGTCGGGCTCGCGAACACCACCAGCCGCGAATCGCGCACCGTGCGCACCGCTTCGGCGACGGCCGGATCACCCCAGCCGAGCAGCGCGGGCCCGAACGAGACGAGGTCGAACACGGTGGGTTCGATATCCGGCCGCAAACCCTTGGCCACCAGCGTCGCCGCGGTCAGCGTGCGGGAGGCCGGTTTCGGATTGCCGACGACTACGGTCACTGCCACTTTCGTATCCTCTTCACTCGCTCAGATGACCCCGTGCCAGGGCGGCGCGGCATCGTGCAGCAACGCCCGGCCCAGGTGCTGATATTTCCAGCGCACCGGGTCGTGCAGGGTGTGTGTCCTGGCATTGCGCCAGAAGTGGTGCAGGTTCAAATCGGCTGCGGCGCTGCGTGTTCCACCCACTTCGAACAGTGATGCGGACACCTCGTTGGCCGCGCGATCGGCGAGGACCTTGGCCGCGGCCACCGCCAGGGACGCTCGCGCGACCGGGTCGTCTCCATCCGGGCTCGCCGATACACCACCGAACGTTGCGGCCGAACGTCCTGAGGCTCCGAACAGTTCGCCGCCGGGCCGGGATGCCACACCGACGGTTGCGGCGTCCACCGCGGATCCCGCCGCGACCAGCGTCGCCTCGGCCGCCGTGACGGCGACCGACAATTCGCCGAAGCGCTGGATCAGCAGTGGGTCATCGATCGCGCGAGCGACACCCGACTCGAACCACGGACGACTCGTGGTGCGAACGAATTCCGTTGCGGCGGTGAGTGCCCCGCGGGCGATGCCCGCATCTATAGCGGCGTGCAGCAGTTGTGCGAAAGAGCCGTATCCGGTCGGTGCGCCCACCGCGCCCGCGCGGGCGATCAATTGGTCGCGGTCGACGAATACGCCGTCGAGGTGAACCGTGCCGCTGCCGGTCGTGCGTTGGCCGATTCCGTTCCAGTCATCGATGATTCGCACACCGGGAGTGTCGGCGGGCAGGTACGCGATGTACTCGCCCGCGGCGAGCCCGCTGACCTCCTCGGGATCGTCGAGTCTGGTCAGCACCGCCAGTACATCGGCGAAAAGAGAACCGGTGCAATAGAATTTGGTTCCGTCGATCTGGAAACGCGTGCCCGCAGGTCGCAGGGTCGTCGAGATATCGGCGACCGTCGCGCCGCTGCGCTCCGATTGCGCGTTGGCTATCCGGCCGCCCCGCAGCACCTTGCCGAAATAGTGCCTGCGCTGCTCGTCCGATCCGGCCAGCCGCAGCAGATTCAGATAAACGAAGTGACTGTGCGGTATTTGGGCGATATTCGGATCGGCGGCGGCGAGAATCCGCACCACCTCGGCCACCACGCTCGGCGGCAGATCGGCACCGCCGTACCCGGCGGGCACGGTCGCGGCGAGCAGTCCACTCGCCGCGAGCCGGTCCACCTCCGCGTACGGCAGTGCGCGGTCCCGGTCCCGCGCGGCCGCCCCCGACGCGAAGTCGGCCGCGAGTTCCCCGGCCACCGAAATGGCCTGCGCCGCAGACCTTATCTCGGCGGCGACCGCGGTCATCAGCCCACCGCCGCGACCGGTTGCTCCGCGGCCTCCAATTCGCGAACCAGCGGAAGCACTTTCGCGCCGAAGTACTCGATCTCCTCCTGGAAGTGCAGGAATCCGGCCAGGATGAGATCGACGCCGAGCCGCCGGTAGGCGACGATGCGTTCGGCCACCTGTTCCGGTGTACCGATCAGCCTGGTGCGGAAGCCGTCGTTGTACTGCACCAGATCCTCGAAGGTGGAATCGGCCCACATACCTTTCCGGTCCGCGGTGGACGCGCCCGCCTGCTGGACCGCGTCCCGGAACCCCTCCACCGCGGGCTTGTTCGCCTTCTCGATGATCTCCCGGAGCGTATCGTGCGCTTCCTTCTCGGTATCGCGGGCGATGATGAACCCGTTGAGCCCGAACTTCACCGAGCGATCGTACGCCCGCGCGATCGCGCGCAGCTCGTCCAATTGTTCGGTGACGCCGTCGAAATCCTTGCCGTTGGAGAAGTACCAGTCGGCGTAGCGGCCGCCGTTATGCCGCGCCGCCGTGGAGTTACCCCCTTGGAACAGTTCGGGATTCGGACGTTCCGGGGTGTTGAGCGGCTTGGGCTTCAGCGTGAAATCCCGGATGCGGTAGAAATCGCCGCCGTAATCCACGGCGTCCTCGGTCCAGATCTTGCGGATCACCTCGAGGAATTCGGCGCTGCGCCGGTATCTTTCGTCATGTTCCAGCCAGGGTTCGCCCAGCGCCCGGAATTCGCCCGCGAACCAACCGGATACGACGTTGATGGCGAAACGGCCATTGGACAGATGGTCGGCGGTGGCGCCGAATTTGGCGAGCACCGCGGGGTGCCACAGCCCGGGGTGCACGGCCGCGATCACCTTCAACCGCTCGGTCGCACCGAGCAGCGCCAGGCTGAACGACGTCGACTCGTGCTGGTATTCGGCACCGTAGGAGGCGGTGTAGCGGACCTGGGAGAGCGCGTAGTCGAACCCGTTGTTCTCCGCGGTGCGCGCGAGTTTCCGGTTGTATTCGAAATCCCAGCCGGTGCGCTGTTCGATATCACTGGTGACCAGTCCCCCGCTGACATTGGGCACCCAGTAGGCGAACCGGATCTGCTCGGCGATCTGCTCCGTACTCATGAATGTTGCTCCGTAGGGTCGGGGGCCGACGCTGGTTCCACTCCAGCACCCCGGTTCGATCGGCACGAGGGTTTGAATCTGTGCGATCGGATCGGTCGGCCACGGGTTTCAGACGTTGGCGAGTTCGTTCGAGAAGGTCGATCGGGCGAAGGCGCCGGCGGGCGCGAATCGCGCGAGCAATTGCGCCGCATCGATTCCGGTGACCCGGGTGATGAAATCGTGTGCGTCCCTGATGGATTCGACACCGAGGAACGGCTGCGGGCGGTGCAGCAGGCCGACGAGCGCTGCGGCGAAGTCCGGATCGACGGCGGCGGCGGCGAAGAGGTCGTTACCGATGTCGGCGAGTTCCGGATCACCCAGGAACAGCCGAGTCACCTTGTTCGCCGCATCGCCGCGGGCGGCGAGGAACGCGGTGTACTGCTTGGTCAACCAGTCCCCGTCGAACGGCCCATCGTGCACCGCGGCCGCGGCGACCAGGCGCTGCGCCTGGATCAGGCCGCTCTGCGCGCCCTGGCCCGCGATCGGGTCGTATGCGATCGCGGTGTCACCCAGCGCGGCGACAGCGTGCCCACCCGCGGTGCGGCCGACGCCGGCGCGCACGACCGGACGCACCGCACCCTTCAGCCAGGAATGCGGATCGTCGGCGATCACCTGGGTCGCCAGCACCTCGGGCAGATCCCATTCGATGAAGTCGCGGTAGAGGTCTCGCACGATTCGATGCGCCGATTCCGCCGAATCCGCTGCCGCGAACCGGCTTTCCCATTCGCTGCCCGGTTTCGCCCAGCCGAGGAAGGCCCAGCTCGGCCCGGCATCCTTGTGCAGGTACGGCCCCCACCAGCCCTCGCCCTGCTCGGCCAGGATCGAAAAGCCGCTGTGCGCACCACCCGCCGGACTGCGATGCGCGAAAACGCTCGCGTCATGGCCAATTCCGTTGACCGTAAGGGTCAGCAGCGAGCGCTGCGGCGCGGCATACGGCGTGCGCGCCGGATCGATGGGGAAAAGTTCGGACAGTCCGCCGCGACCGGTCGCCACCAGGGTGAGATCGTTCTCGGCCGCGATCGGATCGAGTGCTTCCGGAGTCACCGCCGCGACCACGAAGCGCCCGCCCCGCTCCAGGAATGCGGTGAGCCGTTCATCGGCCTTCAATCGGGTATCGACGGCGACACCGACATAACCGTCGAAATTCCCGTCGAATTGGATCAATTCGGCGCCATCGGGTCCGGCGATGCGCACGCTCAGACCGGTATGGCGGGGCGCCCGTGCGGTATAGCTGTCCAATCCGAGCGCGGCCTCGGCCTGTTGGGCCTCGCCGAATTCGAGCGCGGTACCGGTCGCGGGCACGTCGTCGCGCAGCGCGCGCTGATCGCGATCGCTGTACAGCGTGACGTCGAAACCCGCGTCGAGTAAACCGAGTGCCGCGGTGACACCGGTTTGTCCGGCGCCGATTACCGCTGCCCTACGAGTGGAATGGGAGGAATTCTGCGATGTCATGAATGAATTCTCCGGACGGCGCCACGTGTTCCGCAGTGTTGCGATCACGGAGAATCGATGGGCAGACAGGGATTTCCGGTGGCGTACCATTCGGCCCATGTCGTTCACCGTCGCCGATCTGAGCGGATCACGGGCAGAGCAGTATCAGCAGCTCGCCGACCAGGCGCGGGCGCTGGTCGCGGGCGAGGCCGACCGCGTCGCCAACGCCGCCAACCTCGCCGCGCTCGTCTATCACGCGCTGCCCGAACTGAATTGGGTCGGCTTCTATTTCTATGACGGCCGCGAACTCGTCGTCGGACCGTTCCAGGGCAAACCGGCCTGTGTCCGAATTCCGCTCGGCAAGGGTGTGTGCGGCACCGCGGCACAGTCGAGGGAAACTCAGCTGGTGCCCGATGTGCACGCCTTTCCCGGACATATCGCCTGCGATGCGGATTCGCGGTCGGAAATCGTTGTTCCGCTGATACACGATGGGGAATTGATCGGCGTATTCGATATCGACAGCCCGAAACCGGATCGCTTCGACGCCACCGATCGCGACGGCATCGAAACAATCGCCGGAATATTCGTCGACTCGCTCTGATCGAGAAAGCGGGGCTCCCACCGGAGCCCCGCGCTCAGGAAATCTCGGCGGCGGCAGCGCCCGGCCGGGCAACCGAATCCGGCAGCGCCGTCGACAGCGGACCGCCCAGGCGGTACCGCGCGCCGCGATGCTCGCCCGGCAGCCGGTCGCCCGCGCCGAACAGCGCGTTGCGCAGCGTCCCCGGCACGTATTCCGTTGGGTACACACCTCTTTCGGTGAGCACCGGCACCACGTGCCGGATCACGTCCTCGAACGTCCCCGGTGTGATCGCATAGGCCAGGTTGAACCCGTCGAGGTCGGTTTCGGCGACCCACTCCTGCAGCAGGTCCGCCACCGTCGCGCCGGATCCGACGAAAACCGGTCCCATACCGCCGATTCCGGCCCAGCGGCCGATATCCCGGACGGTCCACTCCCGGCCGTCGTCGTCGAATTCCTGGAAGGCCGCGACGGCCGACTGGATCGCGTTGCTCCGCACCTGTCCGATCGGATCGTCGAGGTCGTAGCGGGACAGGTCGATGCCCATCCAGCCGGACATGAACACCAGGCCGCCCTCCACGCTGGCGTAGGACAGGTACTCCTCGTGTTTGCGCCGCGCCGCCTCGTCGGTGGTATCGGTGATGATGGTGGCCAGCGCGTAGATACGCGCGGCGTCGCGGTCCCGGCCCGCCGCCGTCAGCGCCGCCCTGATCCGCGAAACAGTCTGCGCCAGTATTCGTTTCGATGGTCCCGCGACGAATATCGCCTCGGCGTTCTCGGCGGCGAACCGGACCCCGCGCGGCGACGCGCCCGCCTGATAGATCACCGGTGTCCGCTGCGGCGACGGCTCGGACAGGTGAATGCCGGGCACCGTGTAGTGCGCGCCGCGATGCCCGATGTGGTGCACCTTCGCCGGATCGACGTAAATGCCCTGTGCCGCATCGCGAATCACCGCGTCGTCGGCCCACGAGCCCTCCCACAGCTTGTACAGCACCTCGAGATATTCGTCGGCCTGGTTGTACCGCTCGTCGTGGTCGAGTTGATCGTCCGCGCCGAAATTCCGTGCCGCCGAGGGCAGATAGCCGGTGACGACATTCCAGCCGATCCGGCCTCCGGTGAGGTGGTCGAGGGTGGACAGCCTGCGCGCGAACGGATACGGATGCTCGAATCCGGTGCCGGTGGTGATGCCGAAGCCGAGATGTTCGGTCGCCGCGGCCATCGCCGAAACCAGCAGCAGCGGATCGGCGACCGGAATCTGCGCGCCCTGCCGCAGGGCGGCGATATCGTTGCCGCCGTACACGTCGTAGGTGCCGAGCACGTCGGCGATGAAGATGCCGTCGAATCGCCCGCGCTCCAGCAGCTTCGCCAGCTCGGTCCAGTAGCTCAGCTCCTTGTACCGATGCGACTGGTCGTCGGGATGCCGCCACAGCCCCGGCGATTGGTGCGCGACGCAGTTCATATCGAAGGCGTTGAAGCGAATTCGGCGGGTCATCGCGTGGCCTCCGCCCGGCGCTCGCCCGCACTCCATGCGAACGGCAGCTCCGCACCGTTGAGCAGATGATCGCCGATCGCCCGCGCCTTCTGAATGGCGGGATTGTGCACCGAGATGGTGCGGGCGTTGCGCCAGTGCCGATCCAGCCGCAGCCGCTCCGAAACCACCGATGCGCCACCGACTTCGAACAGCAGCGTGGTGGCGGGCAACACCTGATCGATCACCGCGAGCTGGGCCTGCGCGGCGGCGAGTTCGGCGGCGACCAAAGCCTTTTCGTCGCGCGCGCCATCGGCGAGCACACCGTCGAGCACATCGGCGACGGCCAGCACGGCCGCGCGGGCGGCGAACGCGGCGGCCGAGAGGCGGCCTATCACCTGCTGCACCAACGGATCCCGGCGCGGCAGGTCGGCCGCGGCGTGGGTATAGCTGCGGGTGCGCGCCGCAACCCACTCTCGCGCATCGCGTTCGGCCCGCTGCGCGATTCCGGCCAGCACCGCCAACTGCACCACCTGCAGGTAGGAGGTGGCGTAGGTGGGTCCGGCCACGCCGTAACCCGGCCCGAGAATCCGCTCGTCCGAAACAACGACATCAGTGAATTCCGTTGTGCCGCTGGCCGTCAGCCGCTGACCGAAACCATCCCAATCGTCGTGCTGTCGAACGCCGTCGGCCCGCGCGTCCACCAGCACGCCCACCCGCTCGCCGTCACGATCGGCCGCGGCCAGGATGTAATCGGCGTACAGCGAACCGGTGCTGTAGTACTTCACGCCGTTCAGCAGCCAATGATCGCCGTCCCTGGTCAATCGGGTGTGATACCGGTCGACCGCGCCGACGCCGGGTTCGGTGATCGCGTTTCCGACCAGCGTGCCCGCCGCGACCGCACGCAACCAACGTTCCCGCGCCGGACCCGGCTCGGCCAGCAGCTGATCCTCCACGAAGGAGAAGTGCACCCGCAGCGCCTGCGGCAGATTGGATTCGGCCGCGGCCAGCTCGACCAACTGCCGGAACAGCTGACGAACGGTCGCACCGTATCCGCCGTACTCGACCGGCACCCGCAACGCCCCGAATTTCGCCTCGCGCAGCCAGCCGACCTGTTCGTACGGCAGGGCTCGATCGATTTCGCGCTCGACCGCGCCCTCGGCGATGCGATCGAAGATCGGGCCGAAGATCGCATCGAGCTCGGCGTCCGATTTGCCGCGCTCCGCTTTCGCCTCCCGCCCCGTCGCTCGCGCGGCGGGATCGGTGCTGGATTTCGCCTCGATGGATGTCATCGCCCCACGATGACGCAGGTCGGCGGGCCGCTCACGGGTTGCGCGCAGCCCGATCGTAAATAGCGATCGGCAATGATGTCGGTGGTGACCGATAGAGTCGTCCCGTGGCTGGATCACAGTATTCGTTCACCGCGCGGGTGTGGGAACACCCGAGCGGGTCGTGGCATTTCGTATCGCTACCCGAGGAGATCGCCGATGAGATCGAGGAGCGCTACGCACATCTGGCCGGCGGCTGGGGCTCGGTGCGCGTCGATGTCACGATCGGCGAAAGCCGTTGGTCTACCTCACTTTTCCCGGACAAGGGCCGGGCGACCTATATCCTGCCGGTGAAGAAATCGGTGCGCACCGCCGAGGATCTGATCGCCGGTTCGGAGGCGAAGATCGAACTGGCCGTAGCCATTTGAGCGACGTCGCTCATCCGGCCTGGCTGCACTGCTTGAATATCTTGTCGTTCGCGGAGCGCGCCTTGTCCGCATCCTCTTTGCTCATTCCGAGCGTATTCGGATCCGCGGCCTTCTTGTCGTATTCGCTGCCGATCATCGCGCGCAGCCCGTCCTGCGAAATACCCTCATCCACATAGATTTTCGCGGCGCAATCGGTGAATCCCTGATCCCGCACGCCCTTGTCGCGCAGCGCCTTGGACAGATCGGCCGCGGTCACCTTGGGCGGGGTGGCGGCGGCTTTGTCGCTGCCACATGCGGTGAGCACGGGCAGGGCGACGAGCGCCGCGGTGAACAGGACGATCCGCACCTGACTCCCCTTTTTCTGATCGACGGGCCACCGCTGTCGAATGCCGTGGCGCACACGATCATGCCGCATGCCGCGGATCGGACACCAGACGGTCAGAGATCCATCGCGGCGCGCAGCGCGGTATCGAGCCGGTCCAGCGTTTCCGGGTCGACCGCATCGATCCGCTCGGCCAGCCAGCCGCGATAGATACGGCCGATATTGCCCGCGTGCAACCAGCCGTACCGGTCGACGGACACCGCGAGAATGTCCTGCGGATCCGCATCGACCACCTCGGCCGCGATCAGCCACGGGCGGGGTGATTCGTTGATGCCGTCGCTGCTGATGAGCACGATGGTGCGCCGGCGAGCCGAACCGTGCGGGTGATAGGTCCAGATTTCACCCCTGCGCACGCAGCTCCTCTTCGGCGGTGGTCAATTCCGCCTCGTCGGCCGCGGCCAGCGCGGCCACCTCGGGCACCGGCCCGACCCCGGTGCGCACCGCCTCGCGGCGCGCCGCCTTCGATATCCACGCCGACGGCGACATACCCGCGCGGGCCGCGGCCTGTTCGGCGAATGACCACGCGGCCGCGTCCAGCGAAAGGGTGACCTTACGCGTTGCCATACCATTTATCGTACCGGTTCGGCGCGGCTCCGCCAGTGCGGGAAATACGACGTCATCACGGGTATACAACATCTGATGTCAGCTGACTGCTGTTAAGGTCGGACCATTCGGCAACAGAGGTTGGGGATCGCGATGACCATGTTGAACCACTACCGCGCGGGCACGGGCGAACCGCTCGTGCTGGTACACGGAATCGGCAGCCGATGGCAGGTCTGGGAACCGCTCTTCGCGACGCTCGCCGAATCCTTCGACCTGATCGCGATCGACCTGCCCGGCTTCGGCGGTTCCACACCGCTCGCACGCACCACCGTGCGGACGCTGACCGACGCGGTCGCGGATTTCCTTGCGGCACAGGGCATCGAGCGTCCGCACCTGGCCGGTAATTCGATGGGCGGGTTGATCGCGCTGAACCTCGGGGCGCGCGGCCTGGCCCGTTCGGTGACCGCGTTCTCCCCGATCGGCTGCTGGGACAAGGCCGGTCGCGTCTGGTGCCAGCAGTCGCTGGGGAAGTCGGTGCTGCTGGCGCGGCGGTTGCGGCCGGCGCTGCCCGCCATCCTCGGCAATCCCGCGGGACGAACGGCGTTCCTGGGCTTGGTTTTCGGGAAACCGTGGGCCGTCACACCGCAGATCGCCCTGTACACCGCGTACGGCGCGGCCGACGCACCCGGCTTCGCGGAGGCGCTCGTCTCGTTCGCGGACGCGGAGCTCGAAAACGGGGGCCCCACAGGCATTCCCGTCACCATCGCGTGGGGAAACCGGGACATCCTGCTCACCTACGCCACCCAGAGCCGCCGTGCGAAGGTGCTGCTGCCCGCGGCCAGACACATCACCCTGCACGGCAGCGGCCATACGCCGTTCTACGACGATCCCGACGCCTGCGCGAAGGTGATTCTGGATCAGCTCGGCTGAGCGCCCGGATCGGTGAGCGTGGCCGCCGGTGCGGTGCCCAAGAGGATTCGCACCGCATTCGCCCAGCGCCGCCGCAGTATTCGAGTGCGGTCGACATTGCCGGTGAGCAGGCCGCGCATCGCCAGTCCGGTCATGATCTCGATGGTGAATTCGGTGATGGTCGGAATGCGCGGGTCGTCCGGGAATTCCGCGCGGAAGATATCGCGGATGCTCTCGTGCATCAGCACGAACAGCCGCTGTTCGAGCGGGAGGAAGGCCCGCAGCAGCTCCGGGTCGCTCCGTGCGCCGACCCAGATCTCCAGCGCGGCAAGGAATGTCGGCCCGGTGAACAGGCGGGAGGTCAGCTCCACCGCGCGGTCTATCCCGTCGGCGTACGGCCCTGCGGCGGAGAATTCCGCTGTCAGCTGGGCGGATCGGCGTGCGGCCAGATATTCGACGGTTCCGGTGAGCAGATCCGCCTTCGTCGGGAAGTGATGCTGCATGGTGCCGCGCGGCACACCGGCGCGCTGCTGCACCGCCAAAGTCGTTGTCCCCGCGTAGCCGACCTCGACCAGACTGGTGACCGCCGCGTCCAGGAGCCGCGCGCGCATGCGGTCGCTGCGCTGCCGCTGCGTCTCCCGGACGCGTTCCGTCATCGGCTATTTACCCTGCCATTTGGGCTCACGCTTCTGCGCGAACGCGAGCGCGCCCTCCGCGGCGTCCTTGGAAAATAGTGCGGGCAGCGCGATTTCGCCCTGTTTGGCGAAGGCCTCGGCCACCGACCAATCCGGGGATTCGTCGATGATCCGCTTGCTCGCTGCCACCGCGAGCGGTGCGGCGGCGGCGATCTGCGCGGCCAATTCCAGCGCGCCCGCCAGCGCCGCACCGGGTTCGGTGAGCCGGTTGACCAGCCCGAGCTGGTAGAGCCGTTCGGCGCCGATCCGTCCGCCGGTCAACGCCAGTTCGGCCGCCGTGCTGCGCGGCAGCCGCTGGGTCAGCCGGAGCACGCCGCCGCCGACGGCGACCAGCCCGCGCTTGACCTCGGGGATTCCGAACTGCGCGTTATTCGCCGCGACGATCAGGTCACCGGCGAGCGCCATTTCGAAACCGCCCGCGAGCGCGAACCCCTCCACCGCCGAAATCATCGGTTTGGCGGGCGGTTTCGCGGTGATGCCGAGCGGACCGCGCTTTTCCGTCAGCGCCATCTCACCTTTCGACGCTGCGACGAGATCCAATCCGGCGCTGAAGGTTCCACCCGCGCCGGTGAGCACGAGCACGCGGGCGGCGGCATCGGCCTCGAATTCGTCGACGGCGCGTTCGATGGCCTGCGCGGTGGCCAGGTTCACCGCATTGCGCACCTCGGGACGGTTGACGGTCAGCACGGTGATCGCGTCGTGGCGCTGCACCAGCACCAGATCCTCGGACATCGGAAATCCTCTCGATTATCCCTTGTCATTCCGGCGAGCGCCGGGATGACGGTGGGCGTGCGGCGGCGGGATCACAAGGTCAACCTGTCGGCCGCGGTCACCTCGGCGGCGGCGCCGATCGGATCGCCGTCGACGAAGGCCGAGACCGTCTCGGCGTCGGACGCTCGAACCAGTATGCGGGCGCCCGTAGGGGTGAGCCCGCTGACGACGACGGCCTCGGGCTCGTCGGCGTGTTCCGGCGCGGGCCCCTTGCGATAGGCGACGGTGTACGCCTCGACGGTCACCGGGCCGGTATACCCGAATGCCGAATCACGGTGCGCGGCAGGCACGTCCGCTTCAATCGCACGGAATATCCGGGTCGGCGGCCGCGATGAATAAACGCCGACACCGTGTTTGGTGATGTACCAGCCGAGCGCCGTTGCCAGACCGTAGGATTCGGGTTCCTCGCGTAGCAATCCGGCCAGCGTCGCAATCGAGTGGGTGGTGTAGTTGTTGCCGGGCCCGCCCGCGAAGGTGAGCCCGCCGGTGACCGAGAGCGGCCGCGCCGGATCGTCGATCGGCAGCCCGAGCGCCTCGGCCGCGACCTGAACGGCCACCGGAAAACACGAATAAAGGTCGATGTGCGCGACGTCATCGATGCCGATACCCGCCGCCCCGAGCGCGGCCCGCCCGGCCGCCGCGATGGCGGGTGACGCGGCCATATCCGCGCGCTCCGAGACGAACCACTCGTCGGTGGCCGTCGCGCCGCCGTGCGGGAAGACCCACCGCTCGCGCGGCACGCCCGCCGCGTCGGCCGCGGCCGCGCTGCACAGGATCAGCCCCGCGCCCAGATCCACCGACAGGTTCGCGACCAGCAGTTTCGGATACGGCGTCGACACCATCCGGTTGGCCGCGCTCGGCGTCACCAGATCGGCGACCGAACGTTCGACGGGTTGCCAGGCATACGGATTCCGGGCGGCGACGGCCGAGAACCGGGACCACAGCCCGCCTATCCTCTCCCGATGCGCCGTGATGCTCATTGCGAGCCTGCCGCGCAGCGCCGATTCCATGAGCGCGTAGAAGTACACCGGCCCCCACAGCCCGGCCGCGGTCTCCATCTCCGAATTCGGCGCCCGGTCCGTGCCGACGATCTCGTCCGGTACGGCGCTCTCCGGCTGCTCGGGCCAACCCGTCGGCGTGCCGGCGCGGGTCGCGGCATTCCAGGACGCGACCGCCTCGGCGCCCGCGAGCAGCGCGATCTCACAGCGGCCGTCGGCGATGGCCTGCGCGATGGTGTTCACCATCCGCTGCGGCGCGTCGCCACCGAAGCGCACCGATTGCAGCGTGCGCTTCGGTGATGCGCCGAGCTCGGCGGCGACCAGGGCGGCGAGATCGGTATACGGCCAGCTCACCGGGGCTATCCCGGCGACAATGTCGGCCGCGCGCAGCAGGCGGTCGCCGGTGGCGCTGTCCGCGCCCGCCCGGCGCAGCGATTCGGCGGCGAGTTCGACGGGGCCGGGCAGTCCCGGCTCACCCGGGCGATGCACCACCTGGCCGACCCCGACCAGCACCGGCGTCCGGGGATCCATTCCCGCTGGCAGCATGGGCTTCTCCAATCCCTTACCGTCAGAATTGACGGTAACTTGTCACTGATTAGAGCAGACCCCGGCGAACCGGGCAATAGCCATGGAGCCGATAACTGACTCACGGGTAATATCCGGAGATGGGCTCCAACATCGCACTGCGCATCGACGGCGACCGCGCATACGTCACCCTCGACCGACCCGATAAACACAACGGCCTGACCATCGAGATGCTGCGCGAACTCGCCGAGACTGCGCGCGGCATCGGCGCCCGCAAGGACATCAGGGCGGTGATCATCAGCGGCAACGGCCCAAGTTTCAGCAGCGGACTCGATATCGCCAAGGCCAGCGGCGACCCGCTGTCCATCGTGCGCGCCTTCATTCCGCTGCCGTGGCGCGGCACCAATGTTTTCCAGGAGGCCTGCTGGGCCTGGCGCAGGCTCGACGTTCCGGTGATCGCCGCGGTGCACGGCCGCTGCTACGGCGGCGGACTCCAGATCGCGCTGGCCGCCGATATTCGATACGCCACTCCGGATTCGGAATTTTCGGTCATGGAGGCCAAACACGGCTTGGTGCCGGATATGACCGGCGCGGCGTCATTGTCCCGGCTCATCGGATTCGACAGGGCGCTGTTGCTCACCATGACCGCCGATACCTTCGACGCCGCATATGCCGCCGAAATCGGGCTCGTCACCGAGGTGACGGCCGATCCGGTGGCCGCCGCGGAGAAACTCGCCGAACGGATCGCGACCCGCGCACCGCGGGCGGTCGCCGGCGCGAAACGGCTTTTCGACCGGTCCTGGCACGCCTCGCCGCGACGCACTTTCGCGATCGAGCGCGCGACCCAATTGCCGTTGATCGTGCGCCGGGCGCTCGCGGGCGGCAAATCCGCCCAATAGCAACGTATTTATGAACTTTCGGAACACAAGGCCGGAAATCTCCCCGCCCTGCTGTTAGCATTTCCGTCGATTTGCCAGCCAGTTCGAAGGTCGTGCGGGACACACTGCGGATGGTCTGTGTAGCGCCCCTTCGTCGAGAAACGGGAGGGCCGAAAGACTTTGACCAAGACCGCATCCATCCTGCTGTCCGCGATCGCAGGCGCCTCGGCCCTGCTCCTGACCGTCACCGCCCCAGCCACGGCGAACCCGAACGCCATCAACCCGATTCCGGTGCTCAACGGCACCACCGGGCTGCCCAATCTGGTCGGCCGGACCCGGGCGGTGTTCCAGGTGACGGGTATGGCCAGCCCCAACAACACCCAGTCGTACAACGTGCTCGGCACCGATCTGGGCATCATGTGGGATAACGGCGGCGGCGAAATGCTCACCGCATTCGGCGACAGCGCGGGCCTTGGTTTGCCGAATCTGCTCGCGGGCAGCACCTGGGCCTGGCGCAGCAATATTCTGGTGCGCAGCCACACCCACGATCCGGCCAACGGCATCTACTTCGACAGCGTGGTCCGTGACGTATTCGGGCAGGCCCGCGATCTGATTCCGAGTCCGAAGATTCCGTTTCTGGAGATCAGTCGCATTCCGACGGCGGGCATTTCGGTCAACGGCGTGCAGTACATGAGCCTTATGTCGGTGCGGAGTTGGGATAACGTCGGCCAGTGGACCACCAATTACTCCGGGCTCGCCGCATCGGCCGACAACGGGGAAACGTGGGCCGATCTCGCCTTCACCCGCCGGCCGAACGACGGCGGCAATGCCAACTTCCAGATGAACGCCTTCCTGAAGGACGGCGGGTTCGTCTACGAATACGGCACCAGATCCGGGCGCAACAATGCCGCGTATGTCGCGCGGGTGCCGGAGAACGATATCCAGAACATCGGCGAATACGAATACTGGACCGGCGACAAGTGGTCGCACAAGGGTGATGTGAATGCGGCGGCGCCCATCATGTTCGGCGTCGGCGAGCTGTCGGTGATGTACAACTCGTATCTGGGCCAATACATTTCGCTCACCACCGACCCGTGGAATTCGGTGGTCATGCGGCGCGCCCCCAGCCCGACCGGCCCGTGGACCGACCCCGAGGTGCTGATCGACACCAGGGAGCTCCCCACCGCGTACGCGCCCTCCATCTTCCCCTACCAAACCGGGCGCGACCTGTACTTCCTCACCACGGTGCACAGCCAGTACAACGTGGTGCTGATGCGCACGCCGCTGTAGGGCTTGACCTAAACATTGGTTCAGCTAGCAGGCTTGGGGTCGAGCGATCGACCGCGGAGGAACCATGACCCCGAGCCCTGTGCCCGCCTCGAACGAAACGACCAGCGCCACAGCGCAATTGCGCACGTGGCTACACACCAACGCATACCCCGTCGTGTCGACAGCACCCGACCACACCGGGCCGGACCTGCGTCGGCTCACCGACCGGCTCGGCGCCGCGACGGTGGCAGGTCTCGGCGAATCCACCAGATTCGCCGAGCAGACCTTCGGGGTGCGTGACCGCATCTTCCGAAACCTGGTGCGAGAGCACGGGTATCGGGCTCTCGCCATCCAGGACGACGCGCGGTCCGGCGCCCGTCTCGACCGGTACGTGCGAGATGGCGTCGGCGATCCCGAATCCGCGCTCGCCGACGCCTGGCAGCCGAACCGCACCGCGGAAATGATCGCGACGCTCTCCTGGATCCGGGACTTCAACCAGCGACATCCGGATGATCCGGTGCGCGTCTTCGGCGTCGAGCCAGCACATGCCAACAGCTCGGACTACGACGCGGTGTTCGACCACATCCGGCACGCGGCACCAGAGCTCCTGGGCGACATGGCAATTCACCTGAACCCGATCAGAACCGCCCATCGCATCCCCGAACATGTCCAGCGGCACCGGGGAATTCATCCGGGACGGCCATTCGCCGAGGACGCCCGCGACGCGCTCGCTCTACTGGACGGATTGCCGATGACACCGGAACACGATGTCGCGCTGCATCACATGCGGTTCATTGTCGCCTTCCATGAGCAGAGCGTGGCGGGCACCGGCAGCTTCGGCAGGGATGAACGGCCTTCCGCCGCAAGGGTTATCGAATGGCAGCAGCGGACCGGTGCGAAAATCGGTTATTGGGATGGCATTGCGCACACCTCCGCGCTCGCTCAGGGATCCATCGGGAGCTATCTACGGGAACACTTCGGAGACCGGTACGCATCGGTCGCCATCGGCTTCCACCACGGCGATCTCGGACTGGCCGTCGCGCCGACACCGTCGGCCGATCTGGTGGACGCACTGCTCGGCGAGGTCGAGCTGCCCGCCTACTATGTCGACTTGCACACTGCCGCAGCGCAATCCGTGCGGCACCTACTCGACGGGCCCGCTCAGCTACGGGTGATCAGCGGGGTATACGACCCGGCGGAGGACACTGCGGCGCGGATGCGGGTCGACTCCCTGACCGGCGCGTTCGACATCCTGCTGCACATTCGCGCGGTGACACCGGTGCACTGGCTGCCACAAGCCACGGCGTAAGGAAATGCGCTACGCCGGACCGTCGTCGGATTGCCTGGGGAGGCTGGCGGCAATGCCGTTGAGTACGTGGTCGAGACCGTAATGGAAGCGATCTTCCGGGGGCAGATGCGGGACCTGAGCCTCCATGACGGAACGGTTGAACATCGGATATCGGCCCTCGGCAAGGATCTTGGCGACATACGGTCCGACGTAACCGCTCATCCACTGTGCGATATCCATACCGGTCCGGCGCGCCTCGTCCAGCCAACCGATCTCCCGGTGGACCGCGCTGTGGACATAGTCGCCGAGCATCCCGGCGAGGCTGGCGATCTCATCGATATCGAGTCCGAAGCCGTCGAGCGCGGACCACAGGAATTCCTGTACGCGAAGCGAATTCGGGCCGAGCGTCGGTCGCCGGTTGGCCAGCGCGATCTGCCACGGATGCCGCAATCCGACCGCCCGCGAGCCTTCGGCGACGAGGGTCAGGTCGGCCCGCCAGTCACCGCTGGGCGCGGGCGGCAGCTCGATCTCGCCGAGGACCGCATCGATCATCAAGTCGATCAGGTCGTCGCGACCGGTGACGTACCGGTACAGCGACATCGCGCCCGCACCGAGTTCGGCGGCCACGCGGCGCATCGTCACGGCATCGATGCCGTCCTGATCGGCGACGGTGATGGCCGCCGCGGTGATCCGGTCCCGGCTGTAGCCCGGTCTGCGCCCCGGACCCGAGCGTTCGGGCTGTTCCGGGCGCATCCAGATCGTCTCCTGGCGCTGGCCGAGCATGAATCTCCCTTCGTTTGCGTACATCGTACCTGAATTGCTATCGTCAATTTGAGTACGTTGTACCCGAAAAGGAGAAGGATGATGACCACTCGACCGGTCTTCGACGATCCAGCACGCCGCGAGCTGGCGAACGACGTGGCGAACGGCTTCGCCGCCGCGCTGCAGGGCGCGGGCGGCGCCGACGATTACGATGCCGAATTCGCTGCGGATGTGTTGTGGGGCAGCCCATTCGGGGCAAGCGTCCGCGGCTGGGACGAACTCAACGCCATCCACCACCGGCTGACCGAGGCGAAGGTGGCACCGCCATCGCGGTTCGAAGTCGTCGCGGCATTCTCCCCATCGCCGGGCGTGGTGGTCACCCAGATCCGCAGGCAGGCAACGGAATCCGCGGGCTTCTCGGAAATGGCGCTGTACGTGCTCGCCGAGCGAGGTGGTCGCTGGTGGTTGACCGCGGCGCAGAACACTCCCGTCGGAGTGTCCCCGCTGGACCGTTCCGAAACGGAGCGGTGATATGCGACTGGCCATCGTCATCGGCAGCGTCCGCGAAGGGCGTTTCGGCCCGACCGTCGCGGCCTGGTTCGCGAATCAGGCCAAACGACACGGAGATTCGGAGCTCGACATCATCGATCTCGCCGAGGTGGCACTCGGGTCCGCCGGGCCGTCGGCGTCACCGCCCGCCGAGGTGGCGTCGGCACTCGACGAGCTGACCCCGCGCCTCGCCGCCGCGGATGCGTTCGTGGTGGTGACACCGGAGTACAACCACAGCTACCCCGCCGCGTTGAAGAACGCCATCGACTGGCACGGACCGCAATTCCACGCCAAGCCGGTCGCCTTCGTCTCCTATGGCGGACTCTCCGGCGGGCTGCGCGCGGTGGAACATCTGCGGCTGGTTTTCGCCGAACTGCACGCCGTCACCGTTCGCGACACGGTGAGCTTCCACGGCGCCTGGCAACAATTCGACGAACTGGGCGAGCTCCGCGACCCCGCCGCGGCCGAGGCCGCTGCCGAAAAGCTGCTGGACCAACTCGATTGGTGGGCGCTCACGCTGCGCGACGCGAAGGCCGAGCGACCTTACGTGGCCTGAAGCGCGATCAATACACTCGAACGCATGGATGCGGCCGATTGGGATACCCGGTACACCCAGACCGAATTGGTCTGGGGCGCACCGCCGAACAGCACGGTGGTGGAGCAGGTGTACGGCCTGGACCGGCGTATCCCGCTCCAGCCGGATACGCCGGGCGGCGAGCCGCCGGAGCTGCCGCGCGCGCTCGATCTCGCGTGCGGCGAGGGCCGCAACAGCCTCTGGCTGGCGACGCACGGCTGGCAGGTGCACGCCGTCGACTACTCCCAGGTCGGCATCGACAAGGGCCGCACCATCGCGACCCGGCTGTCGCGTGCGGTGCGCAGCCGGGTGCAGTGGCAGTGCGCGGATGTCACCGATTTCGCCGCGGCCGGCATCACCGGACCGTATGAGCTGGTGCTGATGGTCTTCCTCCACCTGCCGCCCGACCAGCGCCGCGAGGTCGTCCGCGCCGCGGCGAACGTCCTCTCCCCCGAGGGCACGCTGCTCGTTCTCGGCCACGATTCGATAAACCTGACCGAGGGTTTCGGCGGCCCGCAGGACCCGTCCATCCTCTTCACCCCCGCCGATATCCAGTCCGACCTCGCCCCGCTGTCCGAGCGCATCCGGGTCCGCGTCGCAGACCGCGTCTACCGCGCCACCGAAGGCCGCGACGCCATCGACGCACTGGTGGTCGCCACCCGCCTCCCGGATCCGGAAAACGCAACCGACGAATGACCGCACCCGAAATCTTCGGCCATGACGACGAGGAGACCACCGGAGCGGTAAGGGTTTTGGATCGGCCGTTCGCCTGACTCAATACGGCAGGAGCACCCGCCATGTCAGAGCCCATGGAATGAAAATGGCTGCGGTACAAAGAAGTACGGCCAATCGCAGCCGGAACGCGCCGGTTGTCGCCGCCCGCATGCGCCACCAGACGAAACCGGTTGCGATCGCCGTGAGCAGGACCAGCGATGCGAGGATATGCAGGAGCAGCCAGACGAGCGGCTGGCCCGCGAAGAAGGCCGACTCGGTTTGGCCGCCGAAAGAGAAGAGCCAGAGCAGATATCCGACGGTGCCCACCACCGTGACAATCCCGAGCAGGGCGAGCAATCCTGACCATCGGCGAATCGATTTCGACTGTGTCGCATCGCTTTTCGACCCGATCCAAGCGGTAAGCGGATAGCCGAGGAACCCGATCAGCATCAGGACGAGCATGCCGATGCGAACGAATGCGCTTTCGTACCAGGACACATCGCTCACCGGACGGCTCAGCGCCTCCTGCCGCGGCATCGGACCGATCAGGCTCGATGACGGCGGATTGCCCGCGGCGACCTCGTGGATCCATGCGGTGATCACATCGGCGTAGCCGGGCATGAGTTCGCCGAGCGTCCTGCCGTTGACGACCGCGCCGCCGACCCGATCGAAACCGTCCGAGGTGCGATGACCGTTGTGTGCCGCCAAGTGTACGAAACGTAGCGTGGCATGCGGGTTTTCGGAGAGCGCCTGCTGAAAGATCCGCGCGCTCTCCGCGGGTGGCGACTGGGTGTCACGCTCACCCCACAGCGCGAGCACCGGCTGGTGGACCTGCCGCAATACGGCCGCCGGATCGTGGTCGGCCTCGGGGAATACGCCCAGACTGTCGAGGAATTGCCCGCCCGGCCCGGCGACCGCGTCCAGTAGCGATCCCGAAACACCGTGGTGGCGTAGCACATTGTCGGCGCTCCAGGTCGACTGGCGCAGCGGCGGCTGCCCCGATCCGCCGATCGTCACGACGAAGGCGACGTCCGGCGATTTCGCCGCCGCGATCGGCGATACCCAAGCGCCCTCGCTCAATCCCCAGAGCCCGACCTTCGACGCGTCGACGTCGGGGCGGGTCCGCAGCAGTTCGACTCCGGCGAGCGCATCATCGGCGAGCTGCGCGTAGTCACGATGGGTGACCGAATATCCATCCGTCCGCTTGTCGAACGCCAGGGTCACGATCCCGGCCCGCGCGAAAGCCTGTGCCTCGGGGACGTATTGGGCGCGCTGCCCCTTACCCGATCCGTGCACTAGAACGACCCCGGGCGACCTGGCCACCGCACCGGGCGGCAGATAGACGGTGCCGTGCAGGGTGGTGCCGTGACTCTGGAATTCCACCTCCTCTGTTCGCGTATCCTGCTGCACCGGTTGGGCATTCGCCGCTCCAGCGCTCAGCGGACCGATAAGGACGACCATCGCACAGCCGATCACCAGCAGCAGCCGTCGTGCGAAGCCGCTGAGTTCCGCCGCGTGGGAGTGGAGTACACGCATGCGCAGACCGTAGGAGCGGCCGATGCGTTCGAGCATCGAACCCTGGTGTGAGACAACGAATCATCGCGTCATACCCGGGTCCGATGCCCGGATCACTCCGACCAGCGCCGCAACCACGGCGTAACCGTCGCGCCGATCTCCTCGAAACCGGAACGAAACGAATGCGGCTGTCCCGGAATGACTTTCACCTCGGCGGCGTCGGCGGCATCGGGCACACCGAACGGATCGTTGGCACCGTTGATCACCACCACCTCGATCTTCCCCGGCGCGAGCAGTTCCGCGCGCCGCGTGTTCTCCGGTTTACCGGGTGGATGCAGCGGAAACGACAGCGCGATCACCCCGCGCGCCGCCACGTCCACCGCGGTCCGACAGGCGACCCGGGCGCCGTTGCTGCGCCCGCCCTGGATCAGCGGCGCCCGCTTCACCCGATTGCGCAGGTCGGCGATGATCTCCAGCCATGCCTCGTCCTGTTTGACGGCCGATCCGGGCGCCCGCCGTCCGGCCACTCGGTAGGGCTGCACCACCCGCGCGACCGCGCCGCCGAGCTCCAGCGCCGAATCGCGCACGGCGAGTAGGTCTTTCGCATCGACGCCACCGCCGGAGCCGTGGGTGAGCACCAGTAGGAAGGCGGGTTTCCTCGGTTTGTCGAGCTCGATCTCCGCGGGTCCCGCGCTCGTCTCGATTCGCACACCTCACCGTAGCCGCCGGGCGCCCTGGTGATCCGCTGGCCACCCGTCGCAATCCTGCGAATCACCGTCCTAACCCGCCCGATTACGAGCTATCGACGGGCAGCTATCTCCCCAGGTAATGGCGACCAGCGATTTGCTATCCGATCACCAATGCGCGCGACGTCCCGCGACACGACCGAACGGCGGTGTTCGTCGCATCACATTTGCCCGTTCCAACCTTGGCCAGCGCTATTACCCGCCGGTAATATGAGGATAAGTTACCCGCGAGTAGCATGCGCAACTCCGGCACGGCTATCCGATGGCAACAACGGGCGGGAACGGCAGACAACCGACCGCACCAACTCAACGGAGAGTGAGTACTGACATGGGGCACTACAAGTCCAACGTGCGCGACCTGGAGTTCAACCTCTTCGAGGTGCTGGGCCTTGGTTCGATCCTCGACAGCGGCGCCTACGGCGACCTGGACACGGACACCGTCAAGGAGATGCTCAACGAGGTGCGTCGCCTGGCCGAGGGTCCGCTCGGTGAATCCTTCGCCGACGCCGACCGCAACCCGCCGGTCTTCGACCCGAACACCCACTCGGTCACCCTCCCGGAGTCGTTCAAGAAGAGCTACCGCACGCTGCAGGACGGCGGCTGGGACAAGCTGGGCATCGCCGAGGAACTGGGCGGACTGAACATCCCGCGCGCCGCCTACTGGGCGATCGCCGAGCTGATCCTGGGCGCGCAGCCCGCCGCGTTCATGTACGCCGCTGGCGCGGGTTTCGCGAACATCTTCTACAACAACGGCACCGAAGAGCAGCAGGGCTGGGCGAAGATCGCCGCCGAGCAGGGCTGGGGCGCCACCATGGTGCTCACCGAGCCGGACGCTGGTTCGGATGTCGGTGCGGGTCGTACCAAGGCGATCAAGCAGGAGGACGGCTCCTGGCATATCGAGGGTGTGAAGCGGTTCATCACCTCCGCTGATTCCGATGACCTGTTCCCGAACATCATGCATTTGGTGCTGGCCCGCCCGGAGGGCGCGGGTCCGGGTACCAAGGGGTTGTCGTTGTTCTTCGTGCCGAAGTTCCATTTCGATCACCAGACCGGTGAATTGGGTGAACGCAACGGCGTTTTCGTCACCGGCGTCGAGCACAAGATGGGTTTGAAGGTGTCGGCCACCTGCGAGGTCACCTTCGGCGGGCACGGGATCCCGGCCAAGGGGTGGCTGGTCGGTGAGGTGCACAACGGTATCGCGCAGATGTTCGAGGTGATCGAGCACGCGCGGATGATGGTGGGCACCAAGGCGATCGCGACCTTGTCGACCGGATATTTGAACGCGCTGGACTACGCCAAGCAGCGGGTGCAGGGCGCGGATCTGACCCAGATGACCGATAAGGCCGCCCCGCGGGTCACCATCCACCCACCACCCGGATGTGCGGCGCTCGCTGACCATGCAGAAGGCCTACGCCGAGGGGCTGCGCGCGGTGTACCTCTACACCGCCGCGCACCAGAACCCCGATGTGGCGCAGCTGGTGTCGGGCGCCGACAAGGATCTGGCGGCGCGGGTCAACGATCTGCTGCTGCCGATCGTGAAGGGTGTCGGCTCCGAGCGGGCCTATCAGTACCTGACCGAATCCCTGCAAACCCTGGGTGGTTCGGGGTTCCTGCAGGACTACCCGATCGAGCAGTACATCCGCGACGCCAAGATCGACTCGCTGTATGAGGGCACCACCGCCATCCAGGCGCAGGACTTCTTCTTCCGCAAGATCGCCCGCGACCGCGGCGTCGCCCTGGCCCATGTGGCCGGGCAGGTGCAGAAGTTCATCGACTCCGAAGCGGGCAACGGCCGACTCAAGGGTGAACGCAAACTGCTGGCCACCGCGCTGGAAGACGTCCAAGCCATGGCGGCCAGCCTGACCGGGCACCTGATGGGCGCCCAGCAGGACCCCAAAGAGCTCTACAAGGTCGGCCTGGGATCGGTGCGGTTCCTGCTCGCCGTCGGTGACCTGCTCATCGGCTGGCAGCTGCTGCGCGGCGCCGAGGTCGCCATCCAAGCCCTCGACAACGGCGCCACCGAGGCGTTCTACCACGGCAAGGTCGCGGTCGCGCAGTTCTTCGCCCGCAACGTCCTACCCGAACTGACCGCCACCCGCACCGTACTGGCCAACCTCGACAACGACATCATGGAACTGGACGAAGCCGCCTTCTAACGCGCCGCATCGACTACGAAACGGGCCGCGATTCCTTCGGATGGGAATCGCGGCCTGTTTCGTCGATTCTCGAATCATCAAGTACGACAAGGTTTCCGCCGCAGCGCTTGGCCTGATACATGGCGGCGTCGGCGGCGTGCAGCAGCTGATCGGCGGTGGCGCGCGGACACTGGCGCGGCGCGCCGTCGGAGACCGCGACGCCGATGCTCGCGGTGACCGCGACCTCGCCGGGTGACTGCGCCACCGCCGAGCGCAATCGCTCGGCCTGCGCGGCCGCCGTGGCCAGCGTCATCCGCCCGACGATCACGAACTCCTCGCCGCCGACCCGGGCGACCACGGCGCGCGGATCGGCCGCCTCGCGCAGCCTGCGCGCCGTATCGACCAGCACCTGGTCACCGATGCGGTGGCCGAAGGTGTCGTTGACTGCCTTGAACCGGTCGAGATCGACGCTGATCACACTGATTTCGGTAGCCGGCCGGTGTGCGTCGGACCTGCGGAGGTTGTCGTATTCACCGAGCATTCTGGTGAGCCGATGCTCCAGGCCGCGGCGGTTCAGCAAGGTGGTGAGCGGGTCGAGCAGTGATTCGGTCCGCAACAGCCAGTTGACGTACTGCAAGGTGGGCAGTACGACAACGACGCCGCACACCATGGTCAGCACAATGGCGCAGGCGATCCGCGGGTCGATGCCCTCGATCACCATTCGCACGGCCAGCACGAGCACCGTCAGCAACGACCATGCGGAATGTGCCGCAACCACTTTGGCGCTATGGAAAAAGGTCAAATAGCCGCCCGCGGCGACCAGCAGAATGGCGAGCAGCGCACCGTAGACGCGGTTGGCGTCCTGCAGCACATTGGCGGTGACGGCCAGGTCGGCGAGCCCGAACAGTATCAGCGATTCCGTCTCCTGCGGCCACGGTCGCACCGCCCACCACACGGACCAGAAAACGGCGAACGCCAGGCAGATACCGGCCACCACATGTCCGACCCTGCCCTGTGGGCCGTACGCGGAGAACAGCGTGAGGAGCGTGATGATCGCCATCACGGCACCACCCACCGCGATATTCAGCCGCACCCAGCCGAGTGCCGAATGGGAGGCGAGCGCCTGCACCTGCCAGGAGTAATCGGCCGGATCGCGCCACCACTGCCGCACTGACGTGCGAGCATCGCCCATCTGGAACCACCTAGCGTCTCGGAAAGGATCCGCCAAACCCTTCGGCAACGCCCAGCGCGAGACTGCGTCGTAGGAATCTCACCAGTTCATCGCGTAAGTGTAGGGGCCCGGCCGCGCACCGCCAAGATCAAACCATTCCGAGCGGAAGATTTTTTCCTTTCCGGGCGATTAGACCGGAAATGTCTATTTGTCGCGATTGTGAGCGTGCATTCGATATCGGTGCACGGTAAACCCGTTCCCGCGGTGCGATTCCGGCGTTTCCCGGCGCGTCGTCGCGTGACACGCCTCGGGAATTCGCGCATGGCTGCTCGCATAGTCCCAGACAGCAGACGAATTCACGGTCGCGGATGCACAATGGCCCGTGATCGCGCGCTGCTAGAAGGGATTATCCGGATGAACCGATCACTGTCCGCACTCACCAGAATCGGCGCCATCGCCGCGGTCCTGTCCCTCGGGGCAGCGGGGGCCGCGAACGCCGATCCCAACGACATCATCCCGATTCCCGCACTGAACGGAATTCGCGGACTACCGCAACTCGTCGGCCCCACCCAGGCGGTGTTCCAGGTGACCGGCATGGACAGCCCGAATCGAACACAGAACTTCAACGTCCTCGGCACCGACCTCGGCATCATGTGGGACGACGGAAACGGCCGGATGCTCACCGCTTTCGGCGACAACGCGGGCCTCGGCATCCCGAACCTGCTGGCCGGCAGCATCTGGGCCTGGTCGTCGAATGTGCTGTTCCGCAGCGGCAACCACGATCCGTCGACCGGCATCTACTTCGACAGCGTGGTGCCGAATCCGTTGCCGAGCCCGAAGATTCCCGGCATCGAGATCAGCCTCATCCCCACCGCGGGCATCTCCGTCGGTGGCGTGCAGTACATGAGCTTGATGTCGGTGCGCGCCTGGGGTCAGCCGGGCAAGTGGGAAACCAATTTCTCCACCCTCGCCGCATCCGGCGACGACGGGCAGACCTGGGCCCCACTCACCACGACCCGGCGCGGCAATGCCGATGGCTTCGAAAACTTCCAGCAGAACGCGTTTTTGAAGGATGGCGGCTACGTCTACCGATACGGCACGCCCGCGGGCCGGGGGAATCCCGGATTCATCTCGCGCGCAAAGGAATCCGATATCGCCAATATCGACGCGTACGAATATTGGGACGGAAAGGATTGGCGGCCAGGCGATCCCAGAACCGCCGCACCGATCGTCGGCGGCGTCGCTGAGCTGTCGGTGATGTGGAACGACCACCTCGGTCAGTTCGTCATGCTCACCACCGACGCCGCGAATTCCGTTGTGCTGCGGACAGCTCCCCGACCGGAGGGACCCTGGAGCGAGCCACGGGTATTGATCGACGCGCCGGCACTGCCGTCGGCATACGCGCCGATGATCTTTCCCTATCAGACCGGCGGCGACCTGTATTTCATGGTCACCCAGCACAAGCAGTACAACGTCATTTTGATGCGAACGGCGTTGTGACGCTGATTGATACATGGAGCGGCCCGGCAGAAGTTGCCGGGCCGCTTCTTTCGTGCCTTAGTTGGCGGAGGGCTTGCCCGAACCGGAGTTCAACGCCTTCACGAGCGCCTTGATGGCCTCGCCGATGCCCTTGCTGGAGCCGGTACCGCCGGTCGGATCGGGCTCGCCGACACCGATGATCGGCGTCGCGCTCTGGGTCGCGGGCTCGAGCGGAATCGACGCCGCCGACGCCAGGCCGGACCCGGCCAGCAGAACACCCGCGGCCGCGACGGCCACCCCGAACATACGCACTTTGCTCATTTAGGTTCTCCCTGAAGTTCTTTGGTCGATAACGGTTCGATCACCGACGGAAGACTTTCTACCACAGGGTTTTACGGGAATTCTTCCCAACAATGGGGATATTTCCGATTCGCATGTTGCGTGCGCTTCGCCGGGTACCACGGCGAACAACCTTGCGTGCCAAAGGAATCTGGGCCCCCAATTACTTGGGCTTTCCAAAAAGACCGATTACCGAACTCTCTACATCGGCGCACGTCGAAGGCCGTCGAATCGACGATCGAGCCCAGAAACCACTGGGGCCCAGCAACTCTCACACAGAGGGGTTAGTCCAGACGGCTGGTCAATATGGCAAACCAGGGGCTAATTTGTGACAAATCTCCCATCAAATGGAAGTAACGAACCGACGGTAGCAGCGATTGAGTCGGACTCGCTCCGAGACACGGTCGCGGGTTCCATAATGGTTATCAGTATCAAGCATACGCACGCACCAATCACATTGCGCAGCCACCAATACGAAAAAGCGGCCCAGGCAGTGCCTGGGCCGCTTCGGCTATTCGAGGGTCAGTTGCCGGTCTTCTTCCCCGACGAACCCGAGCTCAGTGCCTTCACAATGTCCGTGACAGCCTTGCTGGAACCCGCATCGGTACCGGCGTCACCCCCCGTGCCGGTACCAGCGACCTGCTCAACACCCGGCTCCAACGGAATCACCGCCGCCGACGCCAACCCGGACCCACCCAACAGAATCCCGGCCGCCGCAACAGCAACCCCGACCATGCGCACCTTGCTCATACAACTCTCCCTCATAGGTGTCTCATACGGTGCGGCTCCGGAACCGACGAATCAGGTTCTATCACAGGGGTTTACCGAAACGGACATCGGTCGACACCGTGCTCGGACAGCCCGGATTGCCCAGGGATAGCGAATCTTTCACCGTGCGAGGCACGAAAAATTGCACGCAAAGCGATGGAGCTAACGGAATCGATCGAAACACGATCGCGAATGTGCGTCGCTTCTCCTGGGAGGCATTTGACGCGTTCACGGCACACCTTGTCCACGATGGCGTTCCGGTACCCGGCTAGTTCAGCGTTCCTGACAGCAGGTCCGAATTCCCCACCTGCGATAGCTCGTCTATTTAATATGCCTTCCGCGCATGAAGGAGGGCAGGCCGTCGTCATCCCGCGAGCCGTCGAGTTGTCCAGCGAAGATCGAGTATGCGGCCTCGATCAACCCTTGCGGAATGTCCGGATATGCACCAGCGATCCGGGCCAATGCCCGTTTGGTCTCGCCATCCAGGCGGCGGGCGTGCATATTCACCCCTACGCCTGCCATGCATTCCGCGAGCTCAGCCTCGAACTCTGCCCGGATCTCCTCGTTCTCGTCGGCCTGCCCGTCATCGAGATGGGAGTCGCTTCGGCTCACTTCTGTGCCCTCGATTCGATCAATAGTCTGTGCAGCACCTTGGCGGGTTCCGAGGCCTTGTCACCGTACATGGCGCGAGCGATCATAATTATCATGGCGCAGCCAGTTCAAGAACGGCGATGAAATCCGACACACACGGCAATGTCACCTATTCCGCAGCCTCCGGTGTCTGAATCGCATCTTCAATGTCCACCATTTCCGTCGATATTGCCACCATCGACGCCACCACCATTGGCGCTGCAGCAGCCGATGCGCCCGACCCGGAGAAGGCAGCGGCTCAACGTTACCCTCATTGTTCCACCAGTAAGAATGGTGCCCATAGACAATATCTTTCGACCAAAATTCCTCCGATCTGTGATAAATGATATTGTCGCCAACTATCTCCAACCCAGCAAATCGGTCATTTATCCTTGCCACAGCTTCGTCTTCGGACATATTGAAGGACAGCTGCATCTCGCGCAGGATACTGCTAAAGAAATCTTCCGCGTCGGAATCAACACGGAAAGCGAATCTGGCCATGGCCGCCTTTCGCGATTCGGCTCATAGGTATGGATCGTCTATCAGTGCTTTTCGCAGAATATATACCGCCTCTGCCGTGTGCCAACTGGTCTGCTGTCCCCGCCCTGTCGGCTGCCCGGACCTCCGGAAGGCTATGACATCAAGATATGGCCCCTCCACGATGTCGTACGGGTGCATAGTAGCATCGCCAGAGCGGTTTCGAGTGACGAACTCGATCCAACCGGGATCTACATCATCGAAAACTTGTCGGCTCAGCAAGGCAAAATCTCGTACTGGAACACGGAACTCGACGATCCAAGGCTCGCCACCAAATTTATTGGACGCCACATGAGCCCAATCGGATGCCTCACTCAGCACTCTCGTCGTGTAGAAACCGCGACCGAAATCTGCCTCAGCTTGCCCTCGGGCGATGTCGATTCCATTTTCCCGCAGATCGGCTGCAGCTGCGCGAGTTGTACCGTGATAGAAAGAGATTCGTTCCTCCCACAGTGGTCGTACAGCATGCGCAGTAGTCTCCCTTGCGGTCTTCGCCCGAGACCACGGCCACCGAGAAATTGAACCGAATACCGACGGCCAGCCCAGAGAGCCGCGTGAAGGCTTGGAGGCCTCGGACAGGGCAGGTATGCCTCTAGCGGAGACATACGATGAGGAATTGAACTTTGTGGTGAGCCATTCGGATATCGGGGTTCCGGCGGCGGCGAAGCCAGCTGGCGCTCCGGCAGGTGCTAGACCGTAACCAGCGAGCCGTTGTTCGACCGTGGCGACCGATTCGATAACGCCCTGGAAGGCGGTGCTGGTCCAGGATGTGAAGCGCTCCGGGAGCGTTCTGATTCGGTCGAACCCGTTGGCGAGGACGGTAGGCGGTGTCGACGGAACACTTATCCCGTTCCTCGCGAAGCCCGGAACTGTGCTCAGCGGATCTGGTGGTGTGCCCAGACCGCGGAATCCATTGTCGGCCCGTTGTGTCCAAGCAGGGAAGGCGGTCGACGGGGCCGATGGGTAGGTCGGCGGTGTGAACTCGGGAGACTTCGGTGACGTTGTGGTGTAAGGGTTTTGGCGTTCAGAGGTTGGTACGAGGACGTCGGTGTCGCGTTCGACCGGTAGGGGGGTGCCGGTCCGGGGTGGATTGGCCCGGTTTCGGCCTAGCTGGAACTGTTCGACCTCGTCGCGTAGCTGTCGGCGGCGGATCTCGTTGCCGATGCGGGATGCCTCGTCGGCGCCTGCGGCGCCCTTGAAGAGGGCGCGCACTTCCTGACCCAGGGCATACAGTTCGGGGTCGAGCTTCGTCGCCGCGGTGACGCCCTCGCCTATGCCTCTGATGATGAGGACATCGGGGCCGGGCACCGTGGTTGCGATGTTGAAGCCGAGTTTGGCTGCGGCCCAAGCCGCTTCGGACCCGCTGTGGTTGCCTTTGCCGTGGGTGTACTCCCATAGAAGTACGCCGGGATCGATGAATTCTTCGGTGAAGGTATCAGTGACGGCGTTGTTGATGTCTGCCTGGAATTGGTTGAGGGAGAACGGCTTTCCTGCGCGGGGCGGGCGGCCCCGATCGATCGGCGGAGGGGCGGGATACCGAGGCGGATCGGACGGGCTGGTGAGAACCAGGTCGTTCTGATGTTTGCGGGCGTATTCGACTACCGCCGGGTCCCCACCGTAAATGCCTACGGCGGCCAAACGATCGAACGCCATTTGGCGCAGCAGCAACTCGTCGGAGTTGCGGGCGGTGCGCGTCATCCATTGCAGGTCGTCTTGCAGCTGGGCCGGGGTGTAGCGGGCCTGCTCGAGGCGGGCAGTCGCGGCGAGGTATGGATCATCGTCACCGACCCACGGGATTGGACCGGCACTGATCCTGGCAAGGTCGGCGTCCAACTGCGGCTGGGAGTAGTCGGATCGCGGGACGAAAACCACGCGCGGATGAGCGATTAGGTCCGGCAACGGGGGCGCGGGGTTGGCGGCTGCACCATTGCCGACCTTGGCGGTACCGTAAACCTCGACGGACCACGATTGTGGTTGTCCCGGTGCGTATTCGACTGTTGCTGGCGCGCCCGCAGGCACCGACTGCCCCGGCCACAACGTCCCCCGGCCGTCGGTGACGGCCGGATTCGTCGACTGCCCGCCGGCCATGATGTGCGGCAACTCGTCGAGCGTCTGCTGCATCGGTGTCGACGAATCTGCTCGCGTGCCTGCCGATGATGGCTGCGGCTGTTGTTTGCCCGGGGTGTATTCGGGCGTCCCAGGTGCGCCCGCGGGCACCGACTGCCCGGGCCACAATGTCCCCGGACTATCGGTGACAGCTGTCGACGGGGGTGTAACCGGGCTGGGTTGGGGGTTCCGGTGGTGGGCGCTGTTGTTGTTAGGGTTGGGGACGGTGGGCAAGTCGGGGAGCCGGTTGCCGTTGTTGTCCATCGGGGTGTAGGCCTGGGGATCGGTGATTTCCTTCGCCAGCGGCAGCGAGTTTCCGGGAGCAACAGCGGGTAAGCCGTCGCCAGTGGCGAACGAATCTACGACAGAACGCAATTCGGTAGCGCTGGCAGCCAGCTCGCGACGCCTGAAGATCCGATCGACCATGTCGGCCGCCGATTGCGGGTTCATGCCTTCGTAAGTGAAGGTGCGTCCGACCTCGACATCGCCGCCGGTGTCGACGGCGATGGCCGGTGTCAGCGACGCCAACCACTCAGCCTGCTTACCTACCCACGGGGGCCGGTACGACTCGGCAACAACGGGCATGTGAACACCTCACGAAGGCTCGAAAAGCACGGAAGGACGAATCGAGTCCGGCGGCTCGTGTCGAGGTCCGGTGCGCGGAGCGGAAGTTGCCGGAGACACAAAGCGGCCCAGATTGCTCTGGGCCGCTTCATGTTTCGATATGCAGATGGTGATCGAAGGCGGAGATCCTCAGATTTCCTGCTGTAGCGAGGAAGGGATCCGATAGCGCGCTACCGGTGGTTCCTGACCCGGCAGGTGCAGACGCAGGAAGGTCCGCAGTTCATCGATATGATGCTGGAGTGCGCGGATGAGGCGGATGGCATCGCGGAAGCGCCTTTTATCGTCTGCCGCTTGGGTTTCCAGCGCTTCGATGCGGGCGCGGAGCTTGTTGACCTCCCGGGCCTGCCATGCGGTGACCGCGCCGATCACAGAGGCAAGCGCCATCCCGGCGGCCTGGATTAGTTCGGGGTCTACGGCTGCTTCCACATCAGCTCCCGCCGTCCACGCGGGCGACCGGCGTAACCGCAGGGCGGATTACGAGTCCGGCTATCACCGGTGCCGCCATGCCGTAAAGCGTTGTGGCAGAGTCGATCCAGTCGGTGTTGAGTTGACGGCCGAGCAGGTAGGCGATGACGCCGGTGAAAGCGACCAGCACCGACCGGACAACCGCCGGTTCGGGAAATCTAGTGAGGCGCATTCGCGGTACCTCCCGTGAGCCCGAGCAACTGGTCGATCTTCAATTCCAGAGCCTTGAGCCGCTGCTCGTTGCGGTAGTCCGCCGCATCGGAATTCAAGATGTAGCCGGCCAGGGTGTCGTGATACGCGGAGTCCGCGACCCGCGACTGGAACCCATAGGTGAGTTCGAAGTGCACCCGACGCAATTTGTCGAGCAGCTCACGCTGCTCCTGATCCGAAAGTGCCATCAGCGCACTGCCTTTCAATCGATCCGCAACATCTGCGCGGAACTGGTCCATGTCCATGCGGCCGGGATCCCATTTACCTTGTTTGGGCCCGGCCCACTCCTTGTGGCCGATCACCCGGTCGGCGCCGCGGCCGAGCTTGCGCAGAATCGCCGCGCAGCAGCCGACATAGGCGTCGTATTGGGTCTGCGACCAGCCTTCGGTGCCGTTGTTGGCCGCTTCGATGCCGATGGTGTAGAAGTTGGCGTTGTCCTCGGGTAATCCGGGCCACGAGCCCGCACCCGCATGCCAGGCGACACCGGCCGCGATCACGGTGACCGTGCCGTCCTGGGATAGATGCAACTGTGAAAGCGGACCGTCCAAACCTGGTACACCATCGGCTATTTCCGACGGCGGGGTATTCGATCCGCCTGTGTGGTGGGCGACGATGCCCCAGATGTCGCCGAAGTCACCGTGCCCGCGATCACGCCAACCGGGGTATTCGACTACTCGCAGACCTTCGTCGCGCAATATGTCCGCGAGCCATACCGGATCACCGGTCCAAGGCATAGTCGTCCTGCTTTCAAATACTGAGCGGCGCACTGCCGCACACCGTTCACATGATTTGTACGGAGGTACCCGCACCTGGCGAGATGGTGGTGGGCGTGCCGCCGCCGAGACCGGTGATCGTGCACATGACCTGGACGGTCAGCAAATCGCCCGCGTTGACAGGGACGGATCGGTCGATATTCAACGTGCCGGATTCTCCGGTCACCTCGTCGCTGGTGGCGACCACCTTTGTACCCACGAGAAGCTGAGCCTTTTGCGAGATGCCGCCGCCGAGTGGTGCGGACCCACCGGAGAACGCGATCGTGACGACCACCCGGGCTGAAGCTTTGCCGCCGAGCACCTTCAGTGCATTGCCGACTACAACCGAACCGGTGTCGGCTTTCCAACCCGGAACGACGGTCCAGCCGGCGGGCATCTGCCACGCTGCGGCCTTGACCATGCTCGATGGCTGGAACGGTGGGATCGGATTGCCCACAATGACAATCAAACTCACGAGATCATCACACCTATCCAGTTGAGTTGCCGGATTTCGGCACTGCGACATCCGTTCGTAACGTGCCGGTGGCCGCCTCATCAGCCGTGACCGTCGCGTTGGTCAGGGGTTTGTAAACCCACAGCACGGTGCTCTCCTTGACGAACGGCACCGAGCCGGGCAAGCCGGACACTCCGCGCGTCTTGGCTATCGGATCGGGGTTGGGCGGCAACGGCATCGAGTCGAATCGCACGCGACGCGGCTCATCGGCGGCCGTACTGTGATCGCCCTCATGACACCAGTACGTCGTTGTTTTGCCGTATTCTGTTCTGGCCCAAACCAGTTCGCTACCCTTCGGAACCAGTATGTCGGTCCAGGACGTCCCGATATCGGCCCAGAGCCGGAAAATGGCTGTCATGATTGGCCTTTCACAGGGTGGTCACCCCTTTCAGGCTGGCCTGTAAGCCGTTGCCTGCCGGATTGTCCACGGTGGTGATATTGACGGTGAGCCGATCGCCGGTGTTGAACGGCCACGACCCGGTGAGCACCGTATCCGCGGTCTGCGCCGTCGACGCGATCGTCGCCGAAGTTCCTGGCACCGGTTTTCCGCTATTGCGAAGTTCCACAACCAGATTGCCGGTGCCTGCGGTTTCACAACGGTACGTCACCGACGTCACGGTGATATTCCGCTCGATCCGAATACCTTCCGGCATAACGTTCCCCGCGGTCGCGGTGCGCGCGCCGAAATGGGATTTGAATGCGATGTCATATGCCTGGCCCGCCACCGTCGGCGTCCGCGGGTCGCTCAGCCGCGAATCGTCGGCCGCCACGGCCCCGATAACGGTTCGAGCGGTTGTCGCGTCCGCGACGGTGACCAGCGAGCGTCCGAGAGCCGTAGCGTCGGCAATCTGATTCACGGGGTGGGTGTGCGACAGCGGTGGTCTCGCGTCGCTGAGGCGCGGGTCGTCGCCGGCCACGGCGGCGGTCGAGCTCGCACCGATCGTCGGCGGGAAAGTCGCTGGCTTGCCGGTGATTCCGGCCCAGTCCGTGACGCCCGCGGGTCCGCGGATGACGATGCCCTGTCCGTTCGGCAGCCAGCCACCCGCGGTGGCGCGATACACGTACAGCAGCCCATCGGCCTGCACTACGTATTGCGCACCGTCCCGCGGATTCGACGGCAGCTGCGCGTAACTGGCCACTTGGCCATCGATCTGGATACCCGCGCCACGCTCACCGCGCACCACGGCACTTCCCGGTGAAGCAGGGACCGGCGAGACAAGCGTCAGATCGACCAGTCCGGTCGAGCCCGCATCCGGGTTCGCTCCATCCGGTCCCGGAATATATTCGGGCACAACGAAACTGAACGACTCGATAGCCACTCGATCGCCGCCGTACGAAAGATCGAACGAAACATGCCACGTCCAATCCTTGGGATTGGTGGCATCGCTCGGGGCCACCAATCGAATGCCGCGGCTGCCACGCCAGGTGATGTAGCCGTCTCCATCGAGTTCGCATTCGTAGTACTTGGGTAATTGAACATAGGTTGCGGGCGGTTTAGCCCCGGCAACCAAGATCTTCGGCGCGTTCGCGGTAAATGCAACGGTCCCGCTCAACGGCGGAAATTGGGGCAGGTCACCGAGTTCGGGACCGTGGGCGATATTCGCGAGGAATCGCCCGACAACCTTTCCATACCTCAATGGGGGCAGAGCGGCCATGAGTCAATGCCTTTCGAACTGTGGGCAGCCCGGATCGGCACGCCGACTTGAATCGTTGCGCGCGCCGATAGGGAGAGATGGCTATTGGGGTTGCGGCCAGAACACCGGCTATACCGGATCGGCATAGACGATGAGCTGGGCATCGTTGGGCCGCACGGAGTACCGTGCGGCGCCGAATACCCGTCGAGCGATTACGTACAGCGTGACGGTGAGATTCGCGGCGACGACACCGAAGGGCGACGTCGGGCTCAGTGGATTCTGAAACTCGGGCGAAATTACGGCGCCGCCGAAGTTCGGATCCGAGACACCATGCCCATAACCCACCAGATCACCGTCGGGGCCGCCGATCCGCACCTCGATGTCACATTTGGATTGGGCGCGGTCACCCTCGGTCCTGATATTGACCCAGCCATTGACCATCGGGCGCCATGCCATAGGTTGACCCGGAATGGTGATGACGGCGAGCACTTTCGTGGGGTCGTTCAGACCCGTGCCGCCGGAGAACTGGCCCTGCCCTATGGCCCACGGACCACCCAGTCGCGGGCTCGGCGACGGCACGAACCGGTTCAGCGCCGTATTCCAGGCCAAGACGTAATCCTGCGCCAACACATGGGTGGCGTCGATCAAGACATCCGCAGCGTCCTGAATTCGGCCCGCGACTCCGGGATCACCCACATCCCCGACATCTCCTCTCGGGAAGGTGATTTCGAGTTGCTGGCCGGGCGCGGTGCCGATGACCCGAGCCGTGGCGGCTGATCCCGGCGGGCCGGCGACTGCGGATCCGGTCAGCGTATTCGCTCGGCCGGGCGGCCCGGTTTTACCGAAAGCCGCTGTGAAGGCGATGAATTCGAGCCCGGTCCAGTAGTAGACGGCTTGTTCGGATATCACCCGCCATGCCTTGCGCGCATCCGCGGCGGTCAGCCGGAGAGCCCGTAGCGCGGGCAGATCGGCAATGTCGCCCTGCCATTCCCACGGCCAGGCCGGTTCGCCGGCGGGGCCAGCGGGGCCCTGCGGGCCCTGTTGCAGTTCGATGATCGCCTCGCGGTCGACCAACTCGAGCGGGTTCACGGTATACGGCAGACCGATCGAGTCGGTGGTGCCGCGCATGGTGATTATTATGTCGTTGTCGTAGACGGTGTTTCGATCGTTCGCCACTTCACTCACTCCATCCCGTTGAAGCGCAGCGCGCCGGATATCGGTGCCGGAGCGACCGGGCGAACCCAGCAGACGACCTGGGCCCGATCCATGATGTAGTTGTAGTTCGATTTGCCGGTGATGATCCGGAGCACGACATTCAGTACGGCCGGCTGTCCTGCTCGCACCACGCCGACGGAACTGTCGGGTGTAACTCGCGCGCCGTAAAACGGTTGAAAGCCACAGTGATAGGCGATTCCCGACCCCATTCCAGGGCCCAGAGCGACGATCTGGCCACTATCGGAGCCGAGCCGAACCTCCGCATCGACACGGGTGTCGAAGGTTTGGCTGTCTTCCACCGTCTGCGCGATGACGCCTCCGGTGACAACCGGTCGCCAATCACAGTCCTGTGGCGGAATATTCAGTCGGGCAACGATATTCGGCGATGCCGACGTGTTGTACATGGAGTCGGCGAAGCCGGGCCCACCATCCCATGCCTGGCCGCCGACGATCGACCAAGGACCGCGCAGGCCGGGATACGCACGCGGAACCCACTTTCCGACGGCTTTGCTCCATACCGGAACTGCTCCGTCGAGATGGGGGCCGTCTGCGTAGTCGGGCGCTTTTCGGATCGGCCCCGGGCTGCCCTGATCGCCCTTGCGGCCCTTCACTCCGCGGGGAACGGTCAGGTTCATCGTCAGATTCGGCGGTGTTCCGGTGACCGTGACCTGAAGGTCGGAGCCCACCGGACCGGTGTCAACCGTACCGACACTGACCGTGCACGCGACGCCCTCGGGTCCGGCGGCCCCGAACGCATCGGCGAAGGTGTCGAAACTCGTTCCGTTCCAATACACCAAGGTGTCCGTACCGCGCACTCGCCACGCTTTTCCCGCATGCGCCGTATCCAGCTTTGCGGCAAGTGCGGAAAGCACTGCCTGATCGGCGATTTCGCCCTCCCATTGAAATGGCCGGGCGGGATCGCCGACCGGCCCGGTGTCGCCGAGCGATCCGGTCATCAGTTCGAGCGAGCCGTCGCGGGGCGTCCCATGCAGGGATTGGACGAGCCCGTCGCGCCCGATTCCCTCGTCGAGCCCCCGGATAAGGGCGGATTGAAAGTAGTCGCCAACGGTAGACATGTCACCTCACTCAGATGGGCTGGGCGTATACGACGAGTGACGCACGCGCGCGGTCGTAACCGATGTTTTGCGTGCCATGGACCGAGCGCTCCACCGCCACCACGAGGCTGGCACCCTGACCTGCGGGAACAGCGGCGTACGCCGAGGTCGGCGACATTGTCTTGGTCGCCTGTTCATCCCGGTAGGTCGGGAAGATCGGCATGTAGACCCAGACGCCGGCGGTTTCGATCGCGCTGGCCACGACATCGCCCTGTGCGTGATACAGGCGCACGACCGCACGCGAACTCTGCGTCTGGTCGTTCACCGAATAGGTGCTGAGATGTCCGTACACAATGGGTCGCCATGCGAAGGGCTGCGCCGGAATGGTGAAGCTGCCCGCGATCAGTTGATCGGCCTGGGCGGTCTGATTCGCCGCGAAATCGTTTTCATACCAGGACCACGGCCCCGCACCGAGCGGTGCGGGCACGCCTCGGAACTTCTGACTTCCTCGGTTATATGCGAATACCCCGTTGTTCACAGGCCCGGCCGACGGTTCGAAATCAGGGGAGCCGCTGATCGGACCCGATGCCCCCGCAGGCCCCTTCGGTCCCGCAAAACCCGCGGGCACAGTCACTTTGAGTTGTTGCTCGGCGCCCGAGCCACTGAACTCGACCGCTGGGATCGTCAGGTTCTCTTTGTGCACAGGTTTGACGGCCGTGATTTTATTGGCCGGTCCGACCGGCCCTTGCGGCCCAACCGCATTCGACGAGTGTTGCCAACCGGCGCCGAGCCACACATCCATGCCGTTGTCGTCGAGCCGGTGCCACCACTTGCCACGGTCATCGGGACCGAGTCCGGTCGGGCGGGCGGCCGCGTTCGCGATGACGCCCATTTTGCGGAAGGTGGATCGCGGATTACCCCGTTGCCCCTGAGGCCCTGCCGGGCCCAGCGGCAGCGGCAGCGTCGCCGCCTCGCTCTGAACGGTCACCCGAGCGGTCAGAATAGGCAGCCCGTCGACATCCAACTCTCTGTCCACCGTGATGTGGGCAGGAAAACTGATGTCCGCCATAGATTTTGTCCTCTCCGAAGAGATCAGAAGATGAGCAGGTCCAGGTCGGCGCCGACGTCGGTCGCTAGATCCTTGACCGCGGCGGCGACACGACCGAGCCGTTGCCATGCCTTCACGATCGAATCCTCTTCATCCGAGCCGTCGCCGACGACGATCTGCCATTTCGCCGCCGTCTCCCGGTCGTCGGTGAAGGTCAACTCGGTGACGTAGTCCGTGAAAATCTTGTCGTCAAGCGCGAATCCGATTTGGTCGCCGAGCTGGAAATCCCTGCCGAGGATGTACGGTGCGTTGTCCTCGACGGTGACCCGCTTGCTGGTATAGCCGCGGGTCAAATGCATGCCCTGACGAGCGGCGACCAAACCGTCGAGATTGAATGCCTTGTCGCTGCCGGCGATATACAACTCGCGAAACGCGTACGGCCCGGCACGACGCACTCTTTCCGTGTCCCGGTAGACCATCCACGCGAGGAATACATCATTGAGCTGGCCGCGATAAAGCCAGCCGAGACCGATCAGCGATAGCAGACCCTTGAGCACGAGTTCGATACCCGCGTTCACCCAACCCGGTGAGCGGCCACCGACGATGACGTCGGTCGCCGTCGGCTTGTGCAGCGCGATCTCGGATCGACCGATACCGGAGTATTCGCCCTCGAAGTACCACACCCATGGGAATTTGCGGAATGTTCCGTTCGCGCCCCATTCCCCGTAGACCGTCTCGTAATCGCTGGTGGAGTTGAGGTTCGGATAGCGGTGCGGCGTGGTGCCGTCATCGCCGAATTCCTCTATCCATTCGATGATTCCGTCGAGGAGCGTGCCGGTGGGGCCGGTGATGCCGGACTTGTCGATCGTCTCCAGTACCACCGTCGGCCGATCCAGATAGAACCAGTTCGGAGCGGGCTGCGCATCCTCGCCCGGGAGGAAGAAGCGGGCCGTCAGCATGACGCCGGAGTCCTCCAACATGGGCGCGAACAGCTTGTCCGCCATGTCGAAACGGGCCGACGCGGCGCTCCATCTGCTGGTATCGGTCTGCGGATCCACGGGCACGACGGCGATCGGAAACAACCCGTCACCGCCCTGCAACCGCAACAGGTTCGCCAGAAGGTAGTTGGTGATGATCGTGCGGACGGGACCGAACTGGATCATATGTCGCGGGAATTGGGCCAAGATCGGGGCGAAAGGGTTCGCCCAGCAACAGATCGTCGCGACGTGGTTCCAGCAGTGGATCGCCTCGATGTCAACGGTTTCGACACCGTTCTCGTCGCGGACGATCGAGGCCTTGGTGATATACCCGTCCCAGCGAAACCCCTTGGTATCGACCGTGATCGGGATGGTGGCATCTTCTTCGTCGATATTGTTGAACAGGTGATCGAAGTGAACCATGTCGCGCGGGCAGATCATCTTCAACCCACCCGCGGAATTGCGCGGATAGGTGAATTCGAGTGAGAGGTAGCTGTGCTCTTCACCGACCTCGTTCATATCTCTATCCCAGTAGCGCACAAGCACTTCGGGATCGCGCAACGCCTCGCGCTCGGCCTTGACCACCTCGTCCATCCGCCGGGATTCGGCCGGCGGATCCCATATCGGTGCGCTCATCAGAACGGCCTCGACGAGCGCGGCGTCACGGAGACGATCAGGCTCGATTGCAAGCTGCCGCCATCGATCTGGACGATGATGTCGGTGGAACTCCACGGCGGCAAAGAGGCCAACCAACGCCTGCCCGCCATTTGGGCCCAAATATTGTGGGCCGGCTTACCTTTGTCCTTGTACAACTGCGCGGTGCGGTGCCGCGGATGGGTATCGATCCGCAAGGTGTCGCCGACCGATAGCATCGGCGTCTGCACCATGCGTGGCGTGTCGGCGTGCGTCGGGTCCAGGATCGACCAGCGGCCGGGGCCATTCATGGTGTAGCGCGGCCAGGCAGGCTGATCGGCCGCATTGCGTGCGCGAACCGTACCCTGGTTGAGTCCGGAACTGTTGGTCCACACCGACCTTTCCTCGAAATGGCGTTCCAGTGGATCCATGGCCGTCGCCGACATCTTGTACACCGCAACCGCATTGCGTGCGGGATCGACATCGCCGACCGATTCGGGGGCATGATCCAACTGCACCTGCTGAAACCGCCAGCCCTGATGCCGAGTGAAAAAGCCTACGGTGCAAGGCCTGTCGGTAGACCAGCCACGAAACCAGGCGTCATGCACCGCATGAAAATCTCGAACCGTGTTGGCACCAGCGCTATTCGACGCCACCGAGATCATGACCAGGAAATCCCATTCCTTTTTCGAACGCACGGAGCGTAGGAAGGTCGCGCCATCCTGCCGAGCCCCCTCGGAAACCAGCAGCTGCGCCGGGGCGAACATATATCCGGACTGCTTCGACAGTCGGACGCCTTCACGTCCGGCATTCGCACCGGACAGGTGCCATACCCGGCCGTTGACATCCCATACGACGATTTTGGTGTCATGGGAGTTCAAAAGTTGATTGATCATCTGCCGAGCCCTCCTCCACGTTGTTGTGCCACGGTGCGGCGACGGCGCACCCGCTCGACCGCGATGGCGGCGCTCTTCGGATCCATGCCGTTGAAGTTGTACATATCGCCACGGGCGGTGTGGCCGCCCGGACCTTTGGCGAGATTCACCAGGCCGAAGCCGCTGCCGACCTCCTCCTTCGCCGCATTGGCCGCCCATTCGATGGGCTTTGTCAGGACTCCCGCCGCAGTTGAGCCGATCACCGATCCGAGCGCCTGCCCGATGGCCGGTGCCACCGCTCCCACGGGCCCCAGGAATGGTGCGATCGCGGTGCCGATCGCACCACCCGCCAAACCGCCGATAGACGAGGCCGCGCCGGAGATCGCGCCGGTGATACCGCCGACCAGACCGTGTTGCTGGAGACCCGCGATACCGCCCTGGAGAGCCGCCTGACCTACCTGGCCGGCCTGCTGATCCAACGGCATCTGCTGCGGTGGCTTGTAATCCTTTGGCTGCCAGGGGATATCGGCGGCAGGACCTAGCAAGTACCCGAGGGCGTTGGTCAAGTTATGGGTCGGGTCGGCAGCGCTCAACGCGAGACCGGCCTGGCCCAGCAACTCGCCCGTAACACTGCCGAACTGCTTAGGCAGGTTCGGATCAAGACCGAGGAGGGGTACCAGCGAGTTGCCGGCATTCTCACCGAACTTTTGGCCGACCAGATAACTCCACCCAGCGAAGTTGCCGTCTGTTGGGTTGTAGCGCGCCAGTTCCATGGTCTGCGCCAACCCGCCGACGGGTATGCCGCCGTATGTTCCTTCGCCGACGGAGCCTCCGGGCTCCACCGGATTCGCCGCTCCGGCCTGCCCATTTTGCGTTGATGAATTAGGCAGTACGCCATACCTTTTCGGAATCCAGTAGGGTCCGACGTTCAGCCAAGGTTGTCCCGCATCGCCGACAGCTCCCGGCAGAGCGCTCCAGCTATCGCCAGCGGTTCCCGGGATAACGTAGCTAGCAGCGGGGTTGCCCGCCCAAGGCTGATAGCTTTCACGGACCGAAGGACCGTTCGTATCAACAGGATTCGTCCCGTACGCGTAACCCGCTGGGTTCGAACCGGTTTGACCAGTTACGGTCATCGATGCCCGCAAGCTTCCACCGAATCGGGATCCGATCAGGCTGCCGAGTTGCGCACCGATCTCGGGTGCCAATACACCGGCCGGCCCGAGCGCGGGACCGATCGCGGCGCCGAGCGCCGCGCCGACCCGTCCGCCCGCTTCGATCGCGGCGGCTTCCATGCCACGACCGAAAGCATCTGCGAGCGTGCCGATTTGGATGCGCGCAGCGCTCTGTGCGCCGCCGGGTGTAGTTGGCGGATACAGGCTGGACAAGTTCCCGACGGGCGTCGAGAACGCAAGACCACCCGCCGGAATCCCCCGCGGTTCGATCCGCAACGATGCCGACATCGGATCCGGCGCTCCGGTCGTCTCCGGGGTCGATCGCCGCTCCACGGCCGACCACGATCGAGAACCGTCATTCGACGGACCGCCGAACAGTGAGCCGAGCAGACCGGAAGGCGCGAACACCGGCGCTATCGCGGAACCCAGCGCCGCGCCCGCGGCACCGCCCGCATCGGCGGCGGAATTCGCAAGACCACCGAAAATGTCTGCTGCCCAACCGAATATGCCGAAGTCCTGCGGACGGAATCCGTCCACCGCCGGTTTCATCGGAGCTATCAGCCCTTGGCCGAGCAGTTCGCGCCACAGCCCGGCGGCCGAATTACCGACCAGTCCCCCAGCGGCGAAGCCCGGTAGCATGCCCGCCAGGAATCCCGCCGACGGCACCCAGCCGGCATTCAACGCTTCCAGCAGCGGCAACGAGTTGGCGGTCGCTGCGGCGTTGACCACGTACTCGCCGTTCGAAAGCCGGGCGACAATCGAATCGTCCCGTGCGCCACCGGGTCCGGACACCATGCCGCCGGAGGCGCGACGGATCGGCATCCGCTCTCCCGCATCCGGCAAGGCCTGCGCAGCCGGATCGTGCGCACGGAGCTCTTCGATGGCATCGCCCTTGCCGTACTTGCGTATCGAAGCGCGGGTGCTGATCCGGACAACGCTGGTTCCGCGCTCCGCCGCGGCAGAAGCGAGGGACCAGTGTGCGAACAATTTCGGCATCACGCCCAGGACATGGCGAAAGACGTTGGCCAGCACATCGGATCGCAGCGCAGTACCCGTGATCGTATTCGCGGCGGCTTCGCCTTCCACGAGAATCGGTTCCGCACCGGGCAGGGTGATCACCGAGGTTCCCGCGATATGACCGCCCTGCCAGACCGCGCCACTGGGCAGCTTTACCCGCGCACCCGGAGCGGGCTGCCCGTGCTGGGTCATCGCCAGAATATCCGGCAGCGCGAGCACCGATGTGCGCTCCGGCCGAGAAGTATTGGTATCGAACGGAATCCGTACCTCGGAGCTCATTCGTTTCTCCACTATTCATCCACCTTCCCGGGCCGTTCGACGCACCGCTACTCGCCCCAGTCGAGGAATTCGTTCATTTGGTCGATCCCGGTCGCGCCGACGCCGTACCGTTCCCGATCGGATTTCACGCCCGGCCGCTGCACAGGCTCCGGCATGCTCCGACCATGCTGCGCATCAGCGCTTTTCGCCCAGACCAGCCAGCGCAGCGAGTCGGTCATATCGGCAAGCAGGTGCTGAGTGAGCTGCCACCGGTACGCTTCCGGATGCATCGCGCGCAGCAGCGCCGAATCCGCGGGCAGACCCCGAACTATCGCGTTGAGGTCCTGCCAGTTCAACACCTCGGAACCCAGCTGACGCAACCGCAGACCAAGCGTGATCAAGTCGTATTCGATTGCCTCACAATGTTCTTCGAGAAGAACATCGAGGCTCAGGATTCCCCCAGGCCGACCCCCGAATGGATGCGCCACGCCTCGAGCAGCTCGTGGTACTCCTCCGGATCCATCTCGTCGAGCACCGCGAGCGCATCGGCGGACAGCGTCAGCTCGAGCAGCGTGTACATGGCATCGACATCGCCGAGCCGGCGAATCCGCCGGACCAGGCCCGGCTTCAGGTACGACAGCGACGGCAGCCGCAGTTCGACACTGCCGACCCGGTGGACGAAGTCGTCCTTCACCTGGATCGGGCGGTTGAGGGTGATGGGGGCTTTCGGTGAAGTCATTGGTGCGCAGACCCTTTCATTAGTTGCGCGCAGGCATTTGTTTTGGGAAAGGCCCAGCGGCGGCGGGCAGGGCCTGCGCATAGGTGTGAAATCCCGCCGCCGCTGGGGGATTAGGAGGTCGCGATCTGGCCGTCGTCGAAGTAGCGGTAGGCCTTCACACCCTGGCCGTCCTTGAACGCCTCGACGGTGATGGTGAAGCCGGCCAGTTCCTTCGACACGAACTTGCGCTCGGCAACCTGCGAAATCTGGGCATTCGGCAGCACGATGCGCAGCTTCTTGGTGTCGTTCTTCATGTCGAACACCCACATGCGGGGCTTCAACACCGCACCGGTTTCCTTGACCGTGATGAGGTTGCCATTCGTGGTGGTCGGCGGGGTGGGCACCGACACCTGCTCGGCGCCGAACACCTCTTTCAGAACATCGTTGTCCCAAACCGCGTACAGGGTCAGCCCGAAGCGAGTCGAATGCTCGGTCTGCAGGTTCGCGATGATATCCGCGTTCCAGTCCTTGACCTGCTCGATCTTGCGCTCACCCTTGGACTCGATACCGTCCTCGGAAACATAACCCAGCGGCACGAAGATCTTGGGGTCCAACGCATCCGACACACCGGCCGGAAGCTTGGCGCTGACCGGCGCGACCAGAACACCACCGGTGACGGCGATATTCGGAGTACCGGCCCCGATGAGCTTGGAAGATGGAACAGCCATCTTTGTTTCTCCCTTGGGATTGTTGCGCAGGCCCTTGGGATTTCAGTTATTCAGTTAGGGCTTCCCATTGCGGGAGCCATGCGAGAACACAGCCCTCATTCGAACAGGCCGGCCGAATCCTGCTGCCGCCCTTCAGTTCGCAGGGAGGACCTTCCCTCGCACAATCAGGTCGGCAGTGACCGTCTGCCGTGGCGTAGCGGTCGCCGGATCGGTATCGCTCTCGACGCCGACATCCTCGATATAGTCGCACCAGACGGATCCGAGATAGCCCGGCGCGGCACCGGCAAGGATCGCTCGAATCAATGCGGCCAATGCGGCGGCACCACCGGAATTGTCGGTGCATTCGAATACGACGCGGGGATGGTCGAAGATCAGGTGCGGGCCGCGGCGGCCCTCCCTATCTTCACGATCGGCACGCAGTTTGCGGTCGTTGCGGACCACACGCACCATCCGACTCGGTCGTGGATCCGGTACTCGGGTCACCACTTTCGCAGTATCGGACGATGCCGCGAGTTGTGTCGTCAAGTAGTCGACAAGGGTCTTCTCGATATCGGGATATGCGATTCGCTCGGTCATCGCGCTACCGCCTTTCCGGCTATTGGTTGCCGCGCGCCTGCTCGATCCGCTCACGCAGTTGATCGACCAGCCCGGCATAGGCTTCGGTCTTGGATGCGGCCTCGAACGAAAGACCGCGGGGATGGATGGCGATCCAGATACCGTCGTCGGTCTTCGTGACCTCGACCTTGTCGATGTCGTAGAAGGATTCGGGATCCGGGGCGGGCCACTCCCCGTTCTCGTCCTTGGTGATGTGCACACCGGTGTCGAAGGCCCCGGGCGGACCGCCCGGCGTGGCCACCCAGCGGATCTCCTCCAGCTCGGGATGCATTCGCACACCGCGCTTTACGAGATATTCCGCAACTCTGGTCGCCTGCTTTATCCCGGTGACCGTCGGTTCGGCGGTGCGTGGACCGGTAGGGCTCTGCCACTCCGGCAGATGAATCACCGACAGCTCTTCGGCGAGCGCTTTCACCTCCGGGTCCAGTCGCTCGGATTCCGCGGACTCGGCCAGCTTGCCGCTGAGCGCCTGCTCGATGAGGGCCAGAAACTCCGGCGTAACCAGCTGCCCCGCATCGTTTTTCACGTACCCCTGCGGTGGTTGGTGGTTGGCGAATCGGATTGATTCAACTATTTCGTTGTCAGACATAGGCTTTCGTCACCATGGAGGTCGCCCTCCGGTATGGGATCGGTTGGTTTCGGTCAGCTCGCGGATTGGCGTGCAGCTGCATCCAGGTATGAAAAAACCCAACCCCGACAACAGGATTGGGCTCTTGGGTGTGATTGGCGGACATACACCTCGCCAACGGCTTGAGCCTAGCAAGAGGCGATCACCTAACGCAAGATCAACTTGCCTGACCGCCGAAATGTTCCCTAGCAGCCTCTTTCATCGCCGTGATCGTCGGCCATCGAATCGGAGCAAGCAAGCTGTCCGGCCAGGCTCCGATTCTACTCACCTCTGATGTCCAGTACATCCCTGAACGCCTCTAGTTTGAGAGATCTGGCTAGCGACGAGGGTCGGCGACCATCAGGACTCTCGGGGTGACTTGATTCAGAATTCGCAGGTGAACCTCGGCGTCCAGGATCTCGATATGATCAGGCAACATAGGGTCACCCAACGCCGCAGCCGGAACGAACCCGTATACCGAGCTCGGACCTACCGGACCCAATCGCCCCAAAACACGCTTAAATAGCATCTCGTCGTCATCACCATCAAGATCCAACGTGTTTTCCAGCGTTAATAACGACGAATAGATCTGGGCTTCACGGTCGAAGTCATCAGCCCGCAAAGCCCAGCTCTCGCCACAAATTCAGAAGTAAATTCGGCAGCACGCCCGTGTATTTTGCGAAGCGCTCAGACGGAACATTCACCGAAAACGACGAGGTGTCCAACTCATCGGTGACCGGGTGCGGCTGCTGCGTCGTCCCGGTTCCAGTTAGAGTCCAACGGAGTCCCAGCCTGTGGGTCGGTGACCGGTTTCGCCTGCGCCGCAACCGTATTCAACTCGGCTGGCCGGGTAGGCGACGATAAGCCCCGGGGGTGCCCGCGGTGTTGGTGACGTCGAACGACTCCGCGACAGCGACAATTTGGGCGTTCGATCTACTGCCTTGCGCCCGCAATCCATTGCCGACGACGACAGAGCCTGAATCGGTCTGCCACCCGCTGACAGTGCTCATCGTCTCCGGCATCGCGCCCCCTGGCTTTGCGGCACCGATTTCGGAGTAATTCCCATTCTGCTGAGCGGCATAGTTTCCGCTACGGCATATTGGGTGGAAAATCCCCGGATTCGTATTTCTTCCACCACAGCACCAAGCTATTAGGACCGACGAACACATTGGCATTCGGCAGACCGGAAAGACCATCGAAAGATCCGAGCCGGACCAAATAACGTTCAGTATCGGAGCCCTCGTCGTCGGTAGCCCAGGACGTCCGGATGAAGTCTCTCCTAATAGGCGGTTCCGGCGCACCGACATTCACAAACTCCGCCCAGACCATGCTGCTGGCATTCGGTACGTCTATATACGTCCACGCATCCTTGGACTTGATTCGAATTGAAGCGATTTTCGACATGAGTATCCTCCTTATTGATAGTTGATTCGGGTGGGCTCCCGGAGTTTCCGGCGTCACCGCCCGAGACCGCCCCCGCGCTGTTGCGCCAGGCTGCGACGGCGCTGGACCCGCTCGATGGCGATCGCTGCGCTCTTCTGGTCCATGCCATTGAAGTTGTAGATGTGGCCGCACGCGGTGTGACCGCCCGGCCCTTGGCCAGGTCGTTAAAGACCAAAAACGCTGTGCACAAGTTCTTTTGCAATGTTCTGCAGATACTTGACGCCCTGACCAACCGTCTGCGTTGCCCAACCAGCGATATCGGGTCCGCCCGGTTTCACGCTGTTACCCTGTGAGCCCATCGACATCACGCTCTGCCCGAGCTGGCTACCCGAAATACCGCTCTGCAGTGTGCCTTTCAACAGGCCGGGCGCATCGATTCCGGCGGCCTGGAGTTGGCTGACGCCATTGGTCCCGTTCGGGCCAAGCGCCAGCACCCCCTGGCCTAGCTGCGTGCCGAGCGCGCCACCGAGGCTCGACCCGATCATCGGGGCGAAGGGGCTGAGGAAACCTAGGGCCGGGCCGAATGCTCTGCCGAGGTCGGAAACCATGTGCCGGACCGGATCCCGTCAGCTGACGCGCACGTAGGACGCTGCGCCGACTTTCGCGGCCGGTGGGTATACGCCGCTGCCGAGGCCCTTGACGGTGATCACGTCGTTGGGGGCGACGGTCTGCTTCGCGGTGACTCGTACCGTGACCGAGGCATTGCCCTGGATCGGCGTCTCGTCGCTGGTCGCGAGCAGTTGGGTGTTCAGGTAGAGCTGCAGTCGGGCGGTGGCGTTGTTCCACATCGCGGTGCCCGAGAAGACAACGGATGCAACGATATCCGCGCCCGCCTTGGCATTCTGGACCACCAGGCCGTTCGACTGCACGCTCGAGCCCGGATACCCGTTGGTGTCGGGCGCCCAATCGGGGATCGTGGTCCACTGATTGGTCAACGGCCAGTCCTTGTTGGCTTTGATCATCGACGAAGGCTGAAAGCTCGATCTGGCATCCGCCGACAACGTGCCTTCGGCGAGGGGCGCCGCCGCGGCGGTACCCACTGGAGTGGCGGACAACGTCAGAGCGCCCATACCACTGAAGATTCCGGGTAGCGACACCTGTGCCGACAAGGAACCGGTTGTGACACCGGATGATTGGGCACCGACGGCGACAACTGCGCCGAGCCCTCCTGCCGCGGACCAGTTTCCGGAAATCAGCACGATGCCCGTCAGCCCGGTGACCGTGGACAGTGTGCCCTCGCCCCCGCCCGCGATGGTCAGCGGCGGTTGTCCGGAGTAGTGGCCTTCCATATTGAATGGGGCATCTGCGGTGTCGATTACCGCGTACGCGATCCCGATCGCGCCTTCGGTGGTCGCGCCCGCCATCTTGGCGACGCTGATGACCGCATCGAGCTGTCCGGTACTCGCCGGCGCGGCACCCAGTAGCACCCTTCCTGATTTGATCGCGATTTTCGCATCGGCGGCACCGATCGCGCCGCCAGCGGGTGTCATTGCGAGCCACCATGATTGGTTACCGCCAAGTGTCCCGGCCGCGGTCGCGCCCGCGATCGGTGACGAACGGATGCCGTTCAGCCCGGTGACCACCGAACCACCACCGCCGAATGCCGCGACCAGATAGGGCCGGATCACCGGCACCTCGACGGCGAGCACCGTCACCGGCGGCAACGGCGAACGCAGCTGTGTCACCGAGCTTTTCGGAGCATCGATATCGGTAATCGGTACCGCGGGCGCGACCGCACGAGCTTGGTTGACGGTCATGCGGCACGCACCGCTAGTTCACGGTGAAGGTCGGCGTGATCAGCAGTTGCCCCTGGGCGCCCAGCGTGGTGGGGGTGATCGCGACCTTATCGATGAAATCCGCCTGGCCACCGGTGGCCGACTTCCACAGACCGATATGGGTCCAGGTGCCCGCGGGCAGATCGATCGTCACCTGCGTGCCGTTGAGTACGCCGCCGGTACCGGAGGTCCACGTCGTCTGCTTGCGGGCATAGGCGGGTGACCCGTCCTTCGCCTCGCTGGCGCCGGTGGTGCTCGGATCGGCGAAGTGCACGCTCACCCAGGCGCCGGTATTGCCCGCGATGGTCTTGTACGCGTCGGCGAGCACCTGGCGGGTAGCGGGAACGATGATGGCCACGACAGCTCCTAAAATGTTGAGAATTGTTGAGCAGCAACCGGTTCGGCTACTGCTTGCGACGGACCGCGCCGTAGAACCACAGATATTCGGTGGTCGGGGTGGTCGGATACGACACGTACAGGCGGTATTTCGCCCCCGCGGGGATCAGGTCGGCGAGTTCGGATTGGATGACGAAACGCGCCTCGGTGGTGGTGAGCACCGCCGACCAGGTGTCCAGCACCGTTTCCGTGGCGTCGAGAAGGATGATTCGCACGGCTGTGCCGGTTGGGAAACCCGGGCCGTCCGCCAACGCGACGGTGTGGACGAAGTCCGCTCCCTTGGAGAGCACCAATGTGCGATTGATCGGGTCGAACCCGAGCTGTTTCTGATCGGTCATGACTTCCTGCCGGTCGAATGCGATCAATCTGGTTGCGGTGCAACCGGATCCGGTTCGATGAAGGTCGGCTCGGGCTCGGGTTCGAGCGGGCCGAGATAGATGCCACCGCGCGGCACCGGGCCCGCTTTGCCGACCGTCGAGATGGTCAGCAAACCGTTGGCGAGGGTGAGCGACAGCTCATGGCCGTCGATCTGCACGATGGTGGTCATAGGTCCTCGGCTTTCCAGTAGTCCCAGCCGTTGCTGTTGACCCAGCTCGCCCGGCTGAGCCCGAGGCCGGTGTAGCGGTATGCCGGTCCCGTCGGCAGCACCTTGTCGGTATCGGTGTAGGAGAGGAACTGTGTCCAAGTTCCATTGATTTTGCGTTCGGCGGTGAAAACATTGCCGACCGCTTTAACTCGCACTTCGTCGTTGTCGGCGACGGGCGTCGTGGTGACCGCCAATTGGCTGTAGGTCTCACCGTTGACGAACCGCAACAGTCCGGCGCCCTTACTGCCGACCGCCAATGCGACATATGAACTGTTCGTCGCATCCGAACGCACCATCAATAGTCCCGCCTGTGTAGCCGGACCCCGAACGCGACCGCTCACCATCTGGTCGTCGTAGTTGAGATTGCGTGCGTAGATGTAGCGACGGATCCCGTCGGTCCCACCCCAGACGACGAAAACCCCACCCTCCACGGTGGCGTAGGTGCTCGACATCCGGGCAAGCGTCGATGGCATGCCGTTTTCGAAGTCCTCGAATAACACCAGCTTTCGCGGCGGTCCGGTGACTATGGCCCGGCCCAGCGAAACGTAGGGCACCATCGTGCCGGTGAAATCGAAGCTGCCATTGGCGATGACGGATCCGGCAGTGAGTACCGCGCCGGATGCGAAACGCGCCTTCAACCGCGGCGGCCAGACGTCGGCCGCCCGGGGAATTTCCGCGGACGCGACGGCCATGAGCGGTCGGGGCACGCCAGAACCGCGCTGCTGGATTCCGATGAAAGCCGTATCGCCCGTTGCGAATACGATCTCCTTCGGCATCGTGATGGATCGCTCGAAACGAGACTTCGTGATATTGGGTGTCTGATTGTCGGAAACCCATTCGATCTTGATGTTGCCGGTGTCCAGCAACCGGCCGACCACGACGTACAGCTCGCACGGGTCGCCGGCCACCGCGTCGGGAATGTAAGTCACCACCTGGCGCGGGCCGTCGTATAAACACCGGATGAAGGTCGCTTCCAGCGTGTTGGCCGGGGGTGTGTAATTCGGGCTCATGTTGAGATAGAGCGCCCCTGCCCCGGCGCTGCCGACCTGAATGTCGTACTCGGTGTAACCCGCTACCGGTGTCGTCGACGCATCCCAGACCCCGTAATGCAGCAGATGCCGTGGGAACGAGGATTCCTCGGTGAGGTTCAGCGTCTCCCAATACGGCCGCAGCGGCAGCCCGTCGATCACCACCTGCACCTTCGAATTGGTCGATTTGATGATCGGCGTCTGATTGTCGGCGGTCTGCTGGGCGGTATCCGCGGACTGCTGTGCGCCCCTGGCGTCCTGCATCGCCTTCTCGGCGTCCTTGCGCAATTGCCGCGCCCACCCGGACAGGTCGATCAGACCACCGGTGAATCCGGTGATGGCGTCACAGAGGTTCGCCGCGAAAAGGTCGAAGCCCGCCTCCATGAACTTGCCCATGTTGACCTGGACTCCGGTGTAGGAGCGCAATACGCCACCGGTCATCGCCGCCTTCGCGGAATTCTCGTTGTATTTGGCGACATTCCGGACGCCGGATTGGCCACCGCGGCCGGAATACGAGCCCTCGGGTATGACCTTGTCGGGTGATGTCACGGCTCGACCTCGAACGTTCCGGTCCGCGCCAGATCGGGTTCGAAAACACCGCGGTCGACCAGATGCGCCAGTTCGCCGGACTCCTGGAGTTGCCGCACCAGCTCGCGTCGCTCGTCGACCGACAGTTCGGCTATGGACGGCACGGTGGCCGTGGGCGGCGGCGGTGTACCGACCGGAACCCACCGGCCCGCCTGACCGAGCCAGTGCTCACCGTCTCGGGCGGCCGGCTGGTACTCCAACAGCTGCTCCTCGGGGTGATGCCGAAAACCCAAATCCCACAAGTGTTTCGACCATTCCGCCAGTACCTGGGGCGGTAGCAGGAGCGGCCCGTTGCGCGGGCCGGGCAGTCCGACGAAGGCCCAGAGGAAGGCCTCGCCCGGGTCGTCCGGATCGCATTCATGCTGTAGTGGCAGCGCCATCGAAAGTCTCCGTATCTCGAAATATGCTGCGCCGGTTCACATCACGCCGAGCTCATGCAGGTCGCCCATGATCGACTGGATGTGCCGCAGGCTGCGGGTGACCGGGTCTTCCAACGCCTTGTCGTCGCCGATGGTTACGGCCCACCCGGGGGTGACCCCGCGCCGCCATGAAAGCTCCAGCGCCGTAACCTGATCCACGAAGATCTGGCCGGGCGGCATTCCGGCGACGGTCGCGCCGACGCGATCGCCGAGGAAGAAGTGGCCTTGGCCGTTCTCTCCGATCAGATATGGTGCGCCGTCGGCGACCGTAAGCTTGTGGCTGGTAAAGGCTCTCGTCGCCCACAACCCGGCGCGCAGGGCAACCAGACCGGACAGCGAGTAGCCCGATTCCGCACCCTTCTGGAAATGCTCGAAGTAGTGCGACCACCCCATGCGCGGCGCGCGCAACGGGGACTTGAACGACAGCCACGCCAGGATCGTGTCTCGGTACAGCGGTTTGAGGAAGGCGTCGATCGTGCCGCCCAGCGGCACACCGGTGACTCCGAGGATCGCATTCGCCATCAGGTCGCCCGCGAGGTTGACCGCGGCCGAAATACCTTCATTCACACCGTAGGCGCTGTGTCCGCCGGTATTGATCTGCACCGCCGTCGCCGGAGAGATGGTGAATTCCGATGTCTGGATACCGGTGTATTCAGATTCCCGGTAGATCACCCACGGACTGCTCGGCAGCGTCCCGAGCCAGTCGGGCTTCTGATATTCGGGCGGACTGTTGGGGTCCACCTCGGTGGGCTCCTGCTCCAGAAAGTCCTTGGTGAAATTCTGGATGGTGTGGATAAGCCCGGTGAGCAGCGAACCACCCTCGGACGTACCTGAACCCGTATAGAAGCCCGACTTGTCGACGATGTCGAAAACCAGGCAGCCGTGCCGCAGGTTCGCTCCGGGCCACGGCGGCGGATCGCCGTCGAGGTATCTGCGGCAGGTCACCATGAGCTGCGCGTCGTCCAAGGTCGGCGCGGCCATATCGTGCCAGGTCTTCCAGCGCGAGGAGATCACCGTCCACACCGAGGTGTCGGACAGGAAGTCGTTGGGCGCCACCACCATCGACCATTTGGACTGGTCCAGGTTGAACCACTGGGCCGGATCGAGCGGGTCGTCCGGCAGCGCCCACAGACTCGCCTCCTTGCGCAAGATGTTGAGGAATAGGGCGAGTTTCAGGCACCAACGCGACGGTCCGGCGAGCATGAACACCCGCGGAAACTGGATCGCGGCGGGCAGAAAGGGATTGCTCCAGGCCTGGATGAACTTCAGCTCGTGATAGTCGTGCATGAATTGGATTGCCACGGAGTGCAATCCGGACTCGGTCTTGCGCAAGGTTGCCGACTTCATCCGCCCGCTCCACCGCGCACCGTCCTTGTCCACCGTGACGTGCACGTTCTGCGTGGTCCGGTGGCGCGCGTCCATCACCCACTCGGCGAGGTAATGATCGGCGGGCAATTCGAGCAGCCCAGTACCGGATTCGTTGAGCAGCCACTTGAAATCGGCCGAATATTCGGCGCGGCAGATCCCGCGCAGATTCCAATCGCCATCCCATATGCGAATCAGCGGTGGCTGAATACGCAAGTCGCGACGCTGTTTTCGCGTCGCGACCGCATTGCGGTAGATCACATCGAGATCGGAGGACGGGCCGGTCACTGCAGCCCCCATGGCCGCGACCAGTTCCGAGGGCACCGTACCTGGACCTTCGCACCGGGGGGCGCACCCTTCACGGTCACCGGAAGCTTCGTCTGTGGTGTCCAGGCGGGCACCGAATGCAGGAACAGTTTACCGTTCATTCTGGCCCAGACCGAACTGTTGTCGGCCGCCACGACCATCTCCTGCAGTGGATCGGTGTCGACCGTAATATCTTGTCCTGCAACCAGAGTCGGCATGGTAATGACCCGGTTCCGGAACGAGTCGTTCTTCCAGGAGAAGTCCGGCAGCGTCCAACTGCCGGGGGCGGTGGCGACCCAGCGCAACCACATCGGCTGATCGGTCGGATTCGACACCGGTAGCCACAGGGTTTCCGACGTCCCATCCGGGCGGGTATCAGTGCTGGTGACCGCCGTCGCGGTGACATCCTCCTCCACCCACCAGGGCACGCCCGCCGTACAGGTCATCACGATATTGGCCCACCGCTTGACGTGCGGATCGATCTTCGGTTTGAACTCCGGCTGCTCCGATAGCCGCAAACGCAATGTGCGCGAGCCGAATTCGGTGGTTATGGTCAGCTTCGAATCGCGGTCGTACGCCCAGGCCTTGCGCCAGGCGGAGTCTACCGATTCCCAACTGGCCGAATCGGTTTCGTAGATGTTGACGCCGAATACGACGTCACGTTTCTGCCAGTTCGTACCACCGTAGGTAGCGCCGATCTGGAAGGCGGATGAGTTCCAGATCGTCTTCACCGGCGCGTCATAGAGTCCCGTCGGCGCGCTGGCCAATTCGACGCCCTCGGCGGCCTGCCCGGCGCCGGAGAGCGTCCAGTGGGAGCCGTCGACGCCCTCCACCTCGATGAGTGCGGCCTCGGCCACGTCGCTTCACCTCTGTTCGGTCGAATGTCCTAGGCCCAGCGCCCGACAAAGGTCAGTGCGCGCTGCGCCTCATAGGTCTTGGCCTTCTGGAAGGCTGTGTCCACATCGGCGGTGGTGATGTTGATGATCATCGAGTTGTCCACGGCGCCAGGGTTGTTGCCGCCGTGCTTGATGCCGCCGCCGTTCACAACCGGGGTTTGCCCCCGAAGCGCGGCAACGGCTTTCGCGTCCTCGGCCGCCTTCTTGGCCAACGCGTCGTTGATCTGGTTGTTCGCCGTCGCACCCGCCTGGAACGCATATGGGATGTTGTCGGCGCCGATCAGCCCCAGCGCGTCACCGACATTGCCGCCGATGAACGCGCCGAACGCATCGCCGAACTTGCCGATGTCGTTGTAGACGTTCTCCCCGACCTGTTTCTTGTCGACACCGGAGAGCAGCTTCATAAAGCCGTCCTTGGCTTTGTCCTGCGCCATGGCCGACCAGGTGGAATACACAGTGCCACCGTCCGCGAACCGCTGGGTGTCACCGTTGTTGATCGCATGCAACAGCGGCAGATGTTGTTCTGTCGCAGCGGCATTCACTACGAACTCGCCATTCGACAGCAGTGCGGGCACCCTGTCCTCGCGCGGACCTCCGGGGCCGGAGACAAAGCCGCCCTCAGCGAGCCGCACGGCCTTGGCGGGACGCGCGGGCTGGTCGAATCCGCCCCACCGCTTCGCCTCGCGAATGGTCTTGCCCGACTCCGGCGCATCGATAATGTTCGCGACGTCATCCGCGACGATGCCGACGTGCATGGGTTCACCGTTGACGAACTCGCCCCAGATCACATCGCCGGGTTGCAGATCGTCCATGGCGACGGCCCAGCCCCTGGACTGCTGCAGCTGATTGTTGGCATTGGGTTGCAGGTCGATCTTCTTACCTGTGCCCTGCCAAACCGCGTACTCCACAAGGTGTGAGCAGTCGAAGCCGACCTTTTCGAAGTCACGGTTGCGGTCGGCATCGCCGCCACCGTCCGAAATGCCAAGGCCCGGACCTTCTTTCCCGCCACCGCCCCAGGCATACGGCACGCCGATCTGGCTGCGGGCGGCCGCGACGATAGCCTTGCCGATATCGCCGGGCGCCGAATTGTCCTGCGCGGGTGCGGGCTTGTCCGCGGGAGCGGCCGGTGCCGGATTGCCTGCCGGAGCCGGATTGTCCTGCGCCGGTGCGCTATTCGCCGGCGCCGGTTTAGCAGCGGCATCCGGCCCCGCCACGGGCGACCCGAACAGATCCGCCTCGGCCTTGCGCCGCCGCACCAGCCCCTCGACAACACCGTTCGAGTCGTGCACGAATAATCCGAATGCCGTCTGAGCGCCTGCGTAATCGCCCTGATTGAGCAGCTTCAGCACATCCGAGCCCGCCAAGCCGCCCGCGCCGAGGTTGTAGGTGAAGCTGGTCAGCGCGTCGAATTGATTCTGGTTGATCGGCACCTTCACCTTTTGACGCACGGCGTCCTGTGCCCAGCCGGTATCGTTGCGCAGGTATTCCTCGGCCTGCTCCGGCGTGATCCGCGCATCCGAATTGTGCGGCACATCCGGGCCGGTGTGGCCGTAGCCGATGGTCCAGATTCCGTTCGTATCCTGATACGCGTAGAAGGGGCGGCCCGGCTTGCCGTTGCCCTCGAATCCCTTCAGCAGCTCGACGAGGTTCGCACTGGCGCTGAACGAATCGGCGGAGGCGACTCCGGCCGTGCCCCTTTGGTGCGCCTCTTTGAGGTCCTGGTCCTGCGGTCCGCGATTCTTTGCTTGCTTCAGATTCTGGTCGGGACCGGGCGTGCCCGGAGCCGGACCATTCGCGGCGGGAGCCGAGCCGGTGCTACCGAATAGGTCGGCCTCGGCCTTACGCCGCCGCACCAGCCCCTCGACAACACCGTTCGAATCGTGCACGAATAATCCGAATGCCGTCTGAGCGCCTGCGTAATCGCCCTGATTCAGCAGCTTCAGCACGTCGGAGTCGGCGAAGGCGCCCGCGCCGAGGTTGTAGGTGAAGCTGGTCAGCGCATCGAACTGTGCTTGGGTGATGGGCGTCTTGACCTTGCCGCGCACCGCGTCCTGCGCCCAGCCCGCGTCGTTCCGGAGATATTCCTCCGCCTGTTCCTTGGTGATCTGATAATCCGGATCGGCTTTGACATCCGGCCCGGTGTGGCCGTAACCGATGGTCCAGATACCATTCGTGTCCTGATAGGCGTAGTAGGGTCGCCCGGGTTTACCGTTGCCCTCGAATTCCTTTATCAGATCGAAGAATCCGGGACTGACGGAGTAGCTGTCCGCCGCCGCTTTGGTCGCGCCGTCCGGCTTTGCCGCGGGGTCCGCGGCCGACTTTGCCGTCGGATCCGCGGGCTCTTGGGCAGCCTGTTTCGGCGCAGCAGGATTCGTTCCTGCCTGCGGTTTATCCGCCGGGTCCGGCTTTTTATCGGGTTGCGTATTCGCGGGAGCCGGTTGCCCCGCGCCTTTCGAACCGACCGGAACCCGCACCGCCCAGTGGACGTGATCGCGGTGCTGGTCCATCGTGGAATCGCCGTAGAAGTTCGTGCCATCCCCGACATCGAGCGTCTTTCCATCGGTGGCGCTCTTGTCGGTCTCGCTCTTCCAGTCGTAGCCGATATTCCGGCCGAAGGGCCGGTGGATGAGCTGGACGGTCTCGTCCTTGTAATTGTCCGCGATCCAGTTGGCCAGCGCATCCATTGCCGGCGAGCCGTCCTCTCCCGCACCGACATTCGAGAAGTCGGCAGCCTGCCCACGCGGATGGAAGCCGTTGTCGGTGAACCGGAGCCCCGAGGTCATCTGGAGTTCGGGGAATTTCTCCTGGACCACTTTGGTCATCGACTCGATATAGCCGCCGTCGGCAAACCGCCCCGCCCCGCCGTTGATCGCGTCCAACAGCGGTCGATTCGCGGCCGTCGCCGCGGCATTCACCACGTACTCGCCATTGGACAGCCAGGCCGGGATCATATCGTCACGCGGGCCGCCCGGACCTTGGATCGCGCCACCGATCGCGCGGGCCTGCATGAAAGGCGATGCGGGCGGCTGGCTTACCGCGTACTGGGTGGGAATCGCGGTGCGCGCCTTGATACTCACCTCGTCGAGCAACGCGGTCAGCGATTTCAGTTGCGCGACAGCATGATCGGTGTCGATATGGATGCTCAGCTCGCCCGTGGCCGCGCGCAACTGTTGTAGCTGGCTATGCGCCACCGCGGTGTCCAGCGCGACCGGGGTGGCAACCTGATGCTTAGTCGCGATGAACGCCTGCAATTCGCGCTCCGCACCCGACAGGTCGAGACAGGTGGGCACGGTGAGGTCACCCGCCGGTTTCAGATTCAGTTCGAAGTCCGCGCCGAGCGACTTCAGCTGTGCCTGCACCGCCTCACGGAATCCATCCATCAGCTTCGGCCGCATCGTCACCGCTGCGGTATCTGGAATACCGTTGCCGTCCACCATGATTCACCACACCGCCTGATCGGTTGAGTTGTGTAACTTCAGCTGATGTGCACGGACACCAGCAGCCCCGCGCCGATGGCCTGGCCGGTGCCGTTCTGCTGCAATCGCACATCGAGAACATCGTTGGGGCGCAATACCGGTTGGGCGCCGAGCGGAACGGTCACCGGGATCTCCGCGGCCAGGTCGATACCGGCGGCTGTCGTCAGACGCGCGAAGGTCCGCACCACCGAACCGCCACGCAACTGCCGGACGCTGATCGTGACATTGTTCGTCGCGGATCCGCTGACGGTCGTAAACCCGTACGGCGCGACCACAACCACGTCGGTTACGGTGTCGCCGCTGAAGAACGCCTGCTTGTAAACGCCGGCCAGGACGATCGCGTCGGCGCCGCCCGCCGCCTGGGCAGGCAGCATCGCACTGTAGATCATGAGAGCGAACTCGTTTCGTCTTCGGTTGCCGGAGGAAGGAATTCGTCGATGAGATGCTGCATCGACCGCAGCCTCAGCTCCTCGCGGACGGTGTCGAGCGCGGTCACCGGCCGCGGCATCGGTTTGATAGCGGGAGGATCCGCGCCCGCCGCCGCGATCACCGCCGCTTGCACGCCCTGCAGTGCGTCGATGATGCCGAGCAGCAGATAGGTATCCATGGTGTAGCCGTCGGGCGTCGGCGCGTCCTCGGACGGCGCCGTCCCGTCGGCGGCGGCCGCGGCCTCCAGCGCGAGGATTTCCCGAGCGATGGTGCGGTCCATCGCCAGAGCGGTCTTGTACTGCGAACCTCGGGGCAGCCGATCCTTGAACCGCCAGAGGGTCCGCCAGTCACGAGTACGAAATTCTTTGGGCCCGAAGCAGTCTCGGAGGTCGATGCCGCGCTCGAGCAAATCGTAGTCGAGCGCGTCACCGAACCGGTCCCAGAACTCTACGAGCCCGACGATCCCCCCGGCAGCTCCGCCGCGCCCGCGCCATAGAAATGCGCGTACAGATCGCGTTGGAACGCGACCCATTCGTCGAACGGCCGGTCGTCGTAGAGAGCCGCTATCGCCTCGTACTGACCGCCGAGCAGGATCTTCAACTGCTCCTCGTCACCCTCGGCATCCCGCATGGCGATCGCCTGCCTGCGGGTCATCGGTTGAATGACAATATCTTTGGTCAGCTGATACGGGCCTCGACGCCGGTCCGACAGCTCCTGCTGGATCTCGAAGAAGCGGCCGACCGCTTCGGCGGCAGTGGATGATTTGCGAGTTGCCATGGGGGATCTCCGGTTTCGCGTACTTTCAGTTGTTGCGTGCGGACTTCTCGGTGGACACCACGGCCGTCTCGGCGCGCCGGTGCCCCAGCCCGTACACCGCGTTGACGTAGCCCGTCGCGTCGAACACCTCGTATTCACGGGCGCCGTCGGTCAGGGTGACCGGGTAGCTGGTGGGAATTGCGGACATCATGCCCTGCTCTCTCTCCGATGCTGTGAAGGAAGGAGTGACTGCGTGCCGCGACCGGAGACACGCGGCACACAGCCACGACTCGGGCCCGCGCGACTGGGAAATCGGTTGGGCGGTAGGCATTCTTACGAAACGGTGACGTTGCAGACCGTATTGAGCGCCGCACCGCCACCCGCCGGGGTGTACGTCACGTTGATGCTGGTGGTACCCGCGGCAACACCGGTGACAGCGCCATTGGCGGCAACGGTCGCCTTGGCGGGAACGGTCGAGTTGAACGTCACCGCCGGAGGCGTCAGCACGCCGCCGAGCTGGTCGGTGACGACCAGCGGCGCCGAGGTCTGACCGACGGTCAGCGCAAGGGTCGGCGCGACCGAGATCGAGGTCACCGGGTAGTTGATCCCGGTCTTCGACAACAACTGCTTCCAGCCCGCACCGCCGAAGCCGTGCGCGACCGCGTAGCCGACGTTGTCGTCCTTGAACGCGGTCAGGGTGAGCTTCTGCGACAGCACGGTGGTGGGGGTCCACTGCTCACCGGCCCACTTGGTCACGGCGACCTTCGGCATCACCTTGATCACGTAGATCGGGGCGGCATCGGTGCCGTCCTTGCCGATCACGATCGCGGTGTAGTAGGTGATCTGCGACGCGCTGGGCTGGGCGAACCACACCTCGCCGTTGGCCTGTGCGGCCAGCTGCTGCACGTTCACATTGGTTGCCAGCGCGATGGTCAGCGCGCTGGTCTGCTGCGGTTCGAATTCCAGCGTGGTGATATCGCTGGTGATGTCGTCGCGCATCGGCTGCATTTCGCCGTAGGACTCGATCGGCGCGGCGGTAACGGCGCGGGCGAACGCCACACCCGACTTCTTGTCGATCAGACCCACCGACTGGAACGCCGGCGGTAGGGTCTGCAGGTTCGCGCTGGCGTCGGTGAACGACGACGGCACCGGGGTGCCCCACGGCGCGAGGAATACGGCGGCGTCGAGCGGCTTGAGCAACAGCGAGTTCTTCGCGGCCTTCAGCGTCGTCAGATTGGTGGATGGCAAAGCTATCTCCATTCGAGTGCCCGAGATGCGGGCGCGGATACGAAAATGGTTCGCTCTCAACAGGTTCAGCGAGAGCGCTGGCTCGCTACTGACGACGGGCGTCCAATGCGAACGCGAGGTCGACCATCTGGTTGAGCGGGTCCAGATCGGGGAACTCCAGCAGGTTCCGGCTGCGGCGCAGGGTGGGCGGCTGGAATTCGGGCTCGGTCACGGCGATTTCCTCGACCCAATCGACGAGCACGCCATTCACCCGCGCGGCCGGTGCGTTCAGGACCGCTGCGCGAACCTGCGTCGCGAGCATCTGCGCCTGTGGCCTATTGCTGCCGAACACCGCGAGACGAACATTCGCCCGATAGGTAATGGCGTTGAAATCCACTGTGCCACCGGTCTTTCTGGCCCAAATGAACGGCAGCGCGGACTGGAAGTCATCACCCGTCGCGGGCAGCGTGGATACGGTGGTGGCAATCGACTTCAGCAGATCGACCATCACTTGTTCGAAGTCGGGGAACTCTCCCGGCGCCGGATAGGGCGTCGTCACGGCCTCACCTGCACCTCAACGTGCAAAGTGCCGGTGTTGGCGATGGTTTCGCGGTCGACATCGTCGGCGTCCGCCTCGTCGTATGCGGTCAAAGTCTCCTCCATGGGGTCGAACGGATGTCGTCACAGACCGAGCAGCGGCAGGATCACGGGAGCGATCTTCAGCGCCAGCTCGAGCAGCGCGATGATGACTGTGCCCAACGGATTCACCTCCTTTCGTCGGCGAAAATCAGTGGCGCCGAGAGGAATCCGGCACGATACGACCTGCGGCGACCAAAACGTCGAAAGCGAACGCCTTTCGGCGGCAGTGCTCGATCACGCAGGCGCGATGGACACGCATGGCCTCGTGCGCCCCGTCGATGGTGAGCGGATGGGCAGGCGCGACATGCTCGGCCATCTCCAGCTGCGTCAATACCGTGTAATCCATTGGCGGACCTTCGATTCAGCATGTGGGTAGAGGCCCCGCCCCGGGCATCGATCGCCCGGGGCGGGGCGTGCGCCCCGTGCGCGACATCCGTCTACAACCGCCTGAAGGGGAATCGGCGGGAGACGGGCGCGTGATCGGGGCGGGTATGTGGCAAGCTCTGGCCCGCTTGTGCTTTCGGCATCGAGGGTTTCGGGGGCGTGCCACGTGAAAACGATTGTGGCCTCGAACCGTTGGAACGGTTCGAGGCCACAATCGAAACTTGTTGGAGTTCTGAGGGATTCCCGTGATTTCGGGATCAGGGCGCAGCTCTGGCGCTGCACCAAGCTTCACTCAAGAAGCTCCGAATGTCAAGGAAGAACCGAAATACGCAGGTAGACAAGGGTTTTACGGACCGCGTCACGAACGCACCCGCTTACGGGACGGGTAGGCGAGATGCGCATCCAGCACCAGCCCGACCACGTACAGCTCCGGCCAGCCCGGCGCCCACGGACCGGGTACCGGCACGATTCGGCCCGCCTCGCGCAGAGTCTGAATCCGCCGCGCGGAGAGCGTGCGATACGGCTCATCCAGTTCCTTGGCCAGTGCGACGATTCCGGATGCATTGAGTCGATGAGCGCGCGCCCGCGCCAGATCGTCCGGATCGATCCGCACGGGCCGCCGCGGCGGACAGACGACATGTAGCGCGGCGTCGTACACCGCCCGGATCTCGGACGGTGCGGTCTCGGCGCCCTCGGTCATCGCGAACGCGACAATGTTTCGTTCCAGCCACCGAGCCAACGCGGATGTCGTTGTCGCGCCGGAATATTCGAAGCTTCGCTGCTCACATATGACCCGCACCCAGGAGACGAGCACGGCGTGCAATTCGTCGGCGGCCCGGGACGCGGCCGGGTTGTACGGCAAGGGTTGCTCACTCGGCCTGCGGTGCATGCGATAGTCCGCCGCACCGGACAGCCGATCCTGCCTGGTCATGGTGATTCCGAGATCTTCGACCAGATCCGGGATTCCGCGCAGCAGTTCGGCGAGCTCGCGCAGCTGGTCGCGGTCGAGATAGCGGTGGTTCGGATCATCGGTCATCGTACGACCGGTCCCGGCATCATGGCGGTCGGCGCCTCTGTCATGGTGTCGCTTCCTCTTCGATGGAATGCCAGTGATCGAGGGTGGTCTCGGCGGTGTGGTCGCAGCGCAATACCGGCGGGTCCGGATTCACCGCGAGCAGTTCGACGGGCGGATGCCGCCAGCCGGCGTCGTCGCACATCGGACAGCTCCGGATCGCGTCCCGCCGTTGCGCCGCCTCGGCGCGAATTTCGTTTCCGTGCAGCAGTTCCCAGCGCTCACGAGCCCGCCTGGCCTCGGCACATCGGCCGCATGGCGGCGGAGCCGGATGAGTGCGGTGAACCGCACAACGGCGGTCGGGCCTGCCCGACGACGATCCGATGTCCCGGACCGCCGCCGCCGGGCTTCCCGCCGAATCAACCCGGTGCGGCTCGGACTCGATCGCGAATCCCGCGCTCCCCGAAGACTTTTCATGGCCAAGGGCAGGGACAGGGGTTCGACGTCGCTGCGGCGCGCGCTCGGCATCGGCCGAAGCCATGGCCGGTGCGGAGGTTCGGGCATTTGCCGAAGCATCAGCTTGCGCCCGCCGGGCCTGACCGGACACCTGCCCGCCCTTGCGGCCCGCCTCCGCCCGCTTGCGCCGCCGATCCTCGATCTCGTTCTTGGACAGCTGACGCTCGGCCCACCCGTGGAACTGATACCCGCCCTCGGCGGCGGCCCAGAGGCCAACTTCGACAAGCTTTTTCGCCTGCGCGGCGGTGCCGAGCCCGCGCACGATCGCCGTCGGCACGAAACCTTCGGTGAGCTGCTGCATCGACCACGATCCGGCACGTACCCAGAGCCCCATGGCCGCGTTACCGGCGGCCACCGTCTTCGGATGGAATCCGAGCTGGTCATCGACTTGAAACCAGGGCATCAGCGCGTCCCCGCGCCTACCTCACGGTTGATCACCTCGGCGAGTCGTCGCGCGTGACCGCAGCGGATGTAGTCGTCGGTATGCCGCCCATCCAGGAGGTAGCCACGCGCATAGGCGACCGCGCCGCCCCAACTGCGCCAATTCGCCGGTGACCACCACTGCTGCAATTGGCCCCGGATCGCGACATCGAGCATGCTCTGCCCCCAGCGCAACGCCGCGACCGGATCGGCCAGATCGAAGTAGGCCGTGAGATCGGCGATGGTGCGCAGGGGGTTGCCTGCGGGCAGCGCGGTGATCGGATCCCCCTCGGCAGCAACCCAATACGCCGGCACTCCGGCTATCGGGCGCTGACCGGCGATGCCATAACCACCCGGATCCGGCGGCACGCATTGCCCTTCCGGTCGTAGCGGATCGGCGATCAGCGCACATGCGACCACCTCCAATCCCGGCAGCTCACCGCGGCCGACCTGGGCGGCCACCTCTCCCGCGATGGCGGCTCCCTGCGAATAGCCAGCCAGCACAACACGATTCGGAGTCGAACCGATGGCGTCCAGCAACGCGTGGCGCCCGACTGCCACACTGTCGGCATAGGCGACACGACGCCCGTAGTCGGCCGGATACGCCACCATGCGCGGCGCGAATCGCTGTTGGTCGAGGGCGGCCGCGAAGGTTTGGCAGATGCCCTCCCCACCAGAGTTCCAGGTTCCACCCATGATCAGAACGTCGAAGACCTCTTTCTTCGACCAGAAGAAGGCCACGGCCTCTCCTTTCCATGACATGCCAACCAGGCGAATGCCATTGCGGCTCCGCCATTTTCGGGACGATGAGGGATAGCGCCTCAGGGCGTGCAGCGCGGCGGGCCGTCGAGGCACCGCGATACAAGGGATTCCATCCGCAGATTGGCCGGATGGGTCGCGATCGAATTGCCTAGTTCGGGACAGATCGGATTCGGATATCCGTAATCCACATAGACCATGCGGTGATCCGCACCGGTGATAACGCCGTGTTCGACGGCACCACGTTTAGCCGCCATGCCGGGCGGGGTGAAAATAACGCGTTCCCCGATATGGCGCCGGAACTCCGCAACCGCCGGATCGATGCGCTGTCGCGCCCTCATAGGACGCCGCGCATTGTCATAGCGGGTGGCCTGACGGCGAGCCCGCCGCCCGGGTTATCGGCGGGCATACCGTCCCGTCCACCGAATACCGCGCTGCGCGGGGTCGGCCACTGCACCCCAATCGAGAAAAGCTGTGAGTTTGCCGAGAAGTCACTTCGGGCCGCCGACCAGTCACGGATTCGATAGTGATTCCTGTCACATAATGTTTGAGAAGCGGCGGGTGCGCCGCGCCGAATTCGGCCGACCATCACCACTCCCCCTCCCGTGGCACAAAGTCGGCCGCGCGGCAGTCGAGCGCCGCCGCGATTCGAACGAGTTCGAACAGAGTGAAGGACTCCACCGCGGACAGACGCCGCCGCAGATCCGACGCCGGTAAACCGGAACGTCGGGCGAGTTCGGCCGGACCGAATCTCGCGATGGCCATGGCCTGCCGCACTCGCTCGGCGACCATACGGTCCAAATGTTCCATATGGAGCACGATAAGGTCCGTTTGGAACGGTTGCAAGTCAAATCAGACTGATCGGCTGGAATATTTGCTAGGCGCTCAACGGACCGGCGTGTCCCCGGCATGTCGTTTGCCAGGTAGCCGTTCGGACCTCAGAATGGTCCATATGGGTGTGCAGAAGGCGGCATCGGACATCAACCGCGCCGTGGGTAACGAACTTCGAGCGGCTCGGGCACGGCGCGATCTGACTCGGCCACAGCTCGCGGCGCTGACCGGACTCGGGGTCAGCACGATCCAGCGTTTCGAAAACGGTGAGCGCTCACCGGATATGCAGCAGCTGCACGCGCTCTGCACGGCGCTGGACATCCCTATGCGGGATTTCGTCGCGCTGGCATTGCGCGACATCGAGCGACCCTAGAAATGCTCGAAGCTGCCGAGCCATCGTGGTCCGGCTAGCGATTCGGGCACGGCGTCAGGCGCAGCGCGGATCGAACGTACCCGTCGCCGCGGATCCGCCGGCCGCCTCGGCGTATTCCAGTACCGCCGTAACCGGATCCACATCCATCGACCACGCCGCCAGGACGATGTCGCACAGGGTGCCCCGGCCACCGACGACACGGTGGGCCGCGTCATCGCCGATTGCCGCGCCCAGCATGATCGCGGTACCCATGCCTCGCACCCAAGCTTCGTCCGCTTCTGAGTCGTTGTCCACGAACCCTGTTCCCCTTCACTCGCGCTCGACTATGAGCCCTCCGTTCCGGGACGAGAACCAAACGGGCGTCCCGGATCTGGCGTAGTTATATCCCATCGGCCAAGGGGTCGCCGACCAAAGTCACCGTGCCACACCGAGTTTCATTGGGCTATGCGCGCGGCCGAGCCATCCGGCGCGGTAGCAGGAAATTAACTAATTATGGGTAACTTTTACTCGCACTTGACCACCGGAATCGGGTCGTACTTGACCGTCCTTGTGCGACGGGAGATTTCGCGTCCACTGCGTCGGTCGGTGATCACTCGGGTGTCGGAAGTGGTGAAGCCTGGCTGGCCTTCGGTGGCGATGCAGTCGCGCCCCTTCGGCAGCTTGATCGTCTGCGGCTCGGTGGGTTTGGTGCGGTCGCCGGTGATGGACTCGACGTTGACCGTCTTCACGCCCCAGATTCGCACGGTGATCTCCGAGTCGGTGCCCAAAGTCTCTATGTATATGCCGTTTTCGGTGTTGTTGCGGAATTTCAGATCGATCGCGCCGTCGAAGACGGTGGCCTCGCGGGCGGCCGGATACCGGGAGATGTAGTAGCTGTGCTCGGTGTGCCCGGCATCCTCGAGACCGGCGAAATATGCCGCGTTGTAGAGGGTGGTGGCGAATTGGCTTATGCCGCCGCCGACCGCGGTGCTCGGGCGGCCGTGGTCGATGATGCCCGACTCCACGTAGCCCTCGGCGGTGCCGCGCGGGCCGGTGAAATCGTTGAGCGAGAAGGTATCTCCCGGTTTGACGATGGCGCCGTCGACCTTCTTGGCCACCGTGCGGATGTTCACGCCGGACGGTCCGCTGAAACCGCCGGTGGTGAACTGGCCCATCACCTCGGTGATGTTGAGCGCCTGCGCAGCCTCGGTGGTGAGCTTCGGATCGACCTTCTCGTAGACGGCCTGCGCGGTGCGCTGCTGCGGCGCGGCGATCAGTGCGGGCAACTGCTCCAACGACTTCGGCCAATTGATCTTGTCGCCGATCACCGCGGGCACCACCGTCGCCGCCCCGCCCGCGAAGGCGAATTTCGCATCCTTGGGCTCGACCTCGGAGGCCGCGAGCTGCGGTGCCAGCAAACCGATGGCGACGTCTTGTTGGAAGGTCGGTGCGAGCCCGCCGTTACCGTCCGGGGTGAATGCGAGTATCGAGGCGATCTGCGCGGGATCCAGGACGGCCGCACCGCCCTTGCCCGCGAAGGTGATCGGCGCGCTGACCGCCGGTTCGGCGATCTCGTGCAGCGCCCGGTCCACCGATTCGGGCCGCACCCGCATCGGCGCCGCGGTCTGCGGTAGATCGAGCGGCCGGGCGAGCATCCATTCGTCGACGATCAGTCGCCGGGCCGCGTCCACATCCAGCACCCGCCCTGGAACCGGTGGCACCGCAACGGGTTTGGTGTTCTCGAAGCGGACCGTGCCCTCGACCGTCGGGCGGTCGTGCACGCGCAGCGCACCGAGCCGGCGGTCGAGTGCGGCGGCGTCGACGGTGCTCACCACCGGAACCGTGTGCGAATGGAACAGCGAGACCAGTCGGGTGATCGGGTTCAGCGGCTGCCCGCCGATTCCGGACCACGTTGCGGGCCAATCGATCTCGAGTCCGGCCGCCTTCGGCACCAGGGTGGTGCGCAGATCGCCGATGGTGATCGGCACCTCCTGCGCGGACCGCGATTCCAGTGCGGCGCGCAGCCTGGCATCGGCCGAGCCGGGGCTCATGCCGCCGATATCGACCCCGGCCACCACCGTGCCGCGCGGCACCGAACCCGAGGTGAGCAGGAGATCCGCGACGTAGGCCAGGCCGCCGACCACCACGAGCGCACCGACCGCGACGCCGAATCGTTTGGCCATGGGTGAGATGAGCTTGGCCCTGACCGTCGCGGATCTCGACGGGCTTTCGGGTCTCGGGCCGCGGGCCGCCGTCCAGCGGTCCGTGGCGGGTGTGGTCCGGTCGGCGGGTTCGGCGTCGAGCGCCTGCGATTCGGTCCGATCCCGGCTGCCGAACCTGCCGCGCTTCTCGGCCGCGGCCGATTCGGTCGCGCCCCGCTGAACCGGCAGCGGAACGGTCGGCATCGAATCGATATCGAGCTGCGAGTCGACGATGGGCAGGCGTTCGGTCACCGGATCCGAATCGTCGGTCTCGGTGACCCGATTCGATTCGAGGAGCCGCCGCAACCCGACCTCACCCTGTGCGCGGCGCGGGCGGCGCCGCCCGGCAGTCGACTCGCTGGTCACGAACCGGCCTCCCCGCTTCGGTTGCTTCGGGCCGCGCACCGCGCGCGACCGCCGCCCACAATAGTTGGCGGCACGGGGTGGCGTCGGGCAGCCATCGGGCTACAGCAAATCGTGCGCAAGGTATCTCACCGGGTAACGCGCGGTAGATAAGAGAACTCCGCGCAGTTGCCGGGTCGGGGGTCTGGCAACTACGCGGAGCAATCCGTTTATCGGCACGGCGTTCGCGGCGTTACACATGCCCGCCGACATCGATGTGAGCAGACGCGAGACAATCGAATGCGACTCTTCGGACTGCCGCGGCGTGCGCGTCAAGGCCCGGAGGCGGTAGCGCAGCGGGCCCACGTAGAGCCTCGGGAACGCCGCAACTCGAACACAGAGGGAGATGATGGCATGCAGCTGGGAATGATCGGCCTCGGCCGGATGGGCGCCAATATCGTGCGCCGCATCGTCAGAGACGGCCACACCGCCGTCGGATACTCACGGCACGAGGAGCAGATCAAGGAGTTCGTCGACGAACTCGGCGACAGCTTCCAGGGCGCAACGGACTACAAGACCTTCGTCGCACAGCTGGAGCAGCCGCGCATCGTCTGGGTGATGATCCCGGCGGGCGCGACCGGCGCCGTCATCGATGAGGTGGCCGAGCTGCTGGATCCGGGCGACATCATCATCGACGGCGGCAACAGCCGCTACCACGAGGACATCAAGCGCGCCAAGGCGCTGCAGCCCAAGGGCATCCACTACCTGGATATCGGCACCTCGGGCGGCGTCTGGGGGCTGGAGCGCGGCTACTGCCTGATGATCGGCGGCGAGGCCGACACGGTTTCGCATATCGAACCGCTGCTGAAGTCGATCGCCCCCGGCGTCGACGCCGCGCCGCGCACGCCGGGCCGCACCGGCGAGCCGTCGGCGGCCGAGCAGGGCTACCTGCACTGCGGCCCGGCCGGCGCGGGCCACTTCGTCAAGATGGTGCACAACGGCATCGAATACGGCGCGATGGCCGCGTATGCCGAGGGCCTCAACATCCTGCACAAGGCGAATATCGGCCTGGACCAGAACGGCCTGCACTCCGCCGAGGAGACCCCGCTGGACAACCCGGAGTGGTACCAGTACGACATCAATGTCCCCGAGGTCACCGAGGTGTGGCGGCGCGGATCGGTGGTCGCCTCGTGGTTGCTGGACCTCACCGCGAGCGCGCTGCACGCCGATCCGGAGCTGTCGACATTCGGCGGCCGGGTGTCCGATTCCGGTGAGGGCCGCTGGACCATCGACGCCGCGATCGACGAGGGCGTCCCGGCGCCGGTGCTGTCCGCCGCGCTCTTCGCCCGCTTCTCCTCGCGCGGCGAATCGCTCTACGCCGACAAGATGCTTTCGGCCATGCGCAAGGCCTTCGGCGGCCACAACGAGCTGCCCGGTAAGCAGTAATTTCGCGTCAGCGGCCCTCGCACTTCATGGAATACGAAGTGCGAGGGCCGTTTTCGTTGTGGGCCCGGCGTGGCCGAATATCACGTTCGGATCCGGGGCTTCCCGATTCGGATTGTCTGAGACAGAATTGATTCGGATATCCGCATTGGGCGGATCCGAAATGTGGAGTGACGCATGGCCGACAAGCACATGGTCCGCAATGGCGAGGTCGAGCTCGCGGTATTCGAGGAGGGCAATCCGGACGGTCCGACAGTGCTGCTATTGCACGGCTGGCCGGATACCCACCATCTGTGGCGCAATGTGGTGCCCGAGCTGACCGACCGTTTCCGGGTGCTGAGCGTGGATAACCGCGGACACGGCGAATCATCGAATCCCACTGGCACAGCGGCGATCTCGGTGGACAATTTGGCGGCCGACTATATCGCGGTGATCGAGCGACTCGGCAACGGCCGCCCAGTGCACGTGCTGGCGCACGACTGGGGCAGCGTCGCGATGTGGGAGGTGGTGTGCCGACCCGACGCCGACCGCCTTGTCGCGTCGTTCACCTCGGTATCCGGACCGAGCCTGGCGCACGTCGCCCGCTGGGCGCGCGGTCGGCTCTCCCGGCCGACCCCACGCAATCTCGCGTTGCCGCTGGCGCAGCTCGGGTCGTTCGCCTATTCGATTCCGTTCTCGCTGCCGGTGTTGCCGAAGGCCGTCATCAAGCTGGGTATGAACGAAACCCGCTGGCGCAGTATGCTTTCCGCCGCCGAAGGGGCGCCGCCGGAGCGGATCCACCTGGCCCCGAGCTTCAAGGAGGATATGGCGAGCGGGCTGCGGATCTATCGATCCACCTTGGCGGCGAACCCGCTGCGGGCCCGCGACGCGTTCACCACCGTGCCGGTGCAGATCATCGTGGGCACCCGGGATCCCGCGGTGCGGCAATCGAGTTACGCCGACGAGACCCGCTGGGCGGACAAGGTATGGCTGCGCGTGGTGAAAGGCGGCCACTGGCTGCCCTTCTCACATCCGGGGTTGCTCGCCTCCGCCACGATCGAACTGATCGACGCGACAAGCGCTGCGCCACAGTCACGTACGCTGCGCCGAGCGCGAATGGGCGTACGGCGCGGGCCATTTCAGGATCAACTGGTGGTGATCACCGGCGGCGGCAGCGGAATCGGGCGCGCCACCGCGCTGGCCTTCGCGCGAGAGGGCGCGGAAATCGTGGTCTCGGATATCGACCCGATCGCGGCGGAGGCGACCGTCGCGCTGATCGCCCAGGCGGGCGGCGCGGGACATGCCTATGAACTCGACGTCGCCGACGATACGGCGATGCGCAAACATGCCGAGGACGTCATCGGTGCGCACGGCGTGCCCGATGTGCTGATCAACAACGCGGGCGTCGGGCAGGCAGGCCGATTCCTCGACACCGAACCGGAGGACTTCGACCGGGTGCTGAACGTCAACCTGCGCGGCGTGGTCAACGGCTGCCGCGCCTTCGCGGGCCCGATGGCCGAACGCGGGATAGGCGGGCACATCGTGAACCTGTCGAGCATGGCCGGATATACGCCGCAGCAGGGATTCAGCGCGTATGCGACGAGTAAGGCCGCGGTTCTGATGTTCTCCGATTGTCTGCGGGCCGAATTGGCCGGAAGCGGAATCGGGGTGAGCACCATCTGTCCCGGCATCGTGCACACCAATATCGTTCGCACCACCCGGATTTCGGGCATCTCCGCGGCAGAGGAGGCACGCAAGCAACAGTTCTACGACCGGCTCTACCGATTGCGCGGATACGGTCCGGACAAGGTGGCGAAGCAGATCGTGCGGGCGGTGCGGAAGAACAAATCGGTGGTCCCGGTGACACCGGAGGCGCGGGCGCAGTACGTCTTCGGGCGCCTCGCGCCCGGCGTCGTCCGCTTCGCCGCCGCGCACGGCCGGCTCATCCGGTAAGCGATCCCGTTGCGGGAGATGACATCCCAGCGTTGGGAACGCCCTACGTTGATGGTGTGAACGCGCCCCGTCTCGTGAAAACGTTGGTGGATGTGATCCGCGGATTCGTGATCGGGCTGCGCTACGGCCATTCGGGCCTGACAGCGGGCACCTGGGCGGAACACGACGCGGCGGCATACGATCGTCGATCGAATACCGCCGCCCGCCGATGACTTCCGGACTCAGCGCTCCAGGATCGCCACGACGCCCTGACCGCCCGCCGCGCAGATGGAGATCAGCGCGCGGCCGGATCCCTTCTCCGCCAACAGCTTCGCGGTCGAGGCGATGATGCGGCCGCCGGTCGCCGCGAACGGGTGACCCGCCGCGAGCGACGATCCGTTGACGTTGAGCTTGCTGCGATCGATCGAACCGAGCGCACCGTCGAGGCCGAGCCGCTCCTTGCAGTACTGGTCCGATTCCCACGCCTGCAGAGTGGCCAGCACGACCGAGGCGAACGCCTCATGGATCTCGTAGTAGTCGAAGTCCTGCAGTGTCAGGCCGTTTCGGGCGAGCAGCCGCGGCACCGCGTAGGTCGGCGCCATGAGCAGGCCGTCCGGGCCGTGTACGTAATCGACCGCGGCGACCTCGCTGTCGACCAGATTGGCCAACACCGGCAGGTTGCGCGAGGCCGCCCATTCCTCGCTGGACAGCAGCACCGCGGAGGCGCCGTCGGTGAGCGGGGTGGAGTTGCCGGCGGTCATGGTGGCTTCACCGAGCTTCACGCCGAAAACCGGCTTGAGCGTGGAAAGCTTTTCGATGGTCGAATTCGGCCGCAGGTTGTCGTCGCGGGTCAGGCCGAGGAACGGGGTGACCAGGTCGTCGAAGAAACCGCGGTCGTATGCGGCGGCCATCCTGGTGTGTGAAAGGTAGGCCAGCTCGTCCTGCGCCTCGCGGCTGATGCCGAATTCCTTCGCGGTGATCGCGGCGTGCTCACCCATGGAAAGCCCGGTGCGCGGTTCGGCATTGCGCGGGATCTCGATGCCGACCATGCTCGGGCGCAGCCGGCCGACCAGCTTCGCGTAATCCTTGTTGCTCTTCGCGCGATTCGCGTCGAGCATCCATTCGCGCATCGACTCGCTGACGCCGATCGGCGCGTCGGAGGTGGTGTCGGTGCCGCCGCCGACGCCCGCCTCGATGCGGCCGAGCGCGATCGCGTCGCCGACGGTGACGATGGACTGCAGGCCGGTGCCGCAGGCCAGCTGCAGGTCGTGCGCCGGGGTGTAGGGCGAGAGGGTGCTGCCGAGCACGCTCTCGCGGATCATGCCGTGCTCGCCGACCCGCTTGAGCACCGCGCCGCCGACGACCATGCCGAGCCGCTCGCCCTGCAGCCCGAACCGGCTGACCAGGCCGTTCAGCGCGGCGGTGAACATGTCCTGGTTGGACGCGTGCGCGTACTTACCGTCCGAGCGCGCGAACGGAATCCGGTTACCGCCGACGATCGCGACCGGACGGGCGGTTTTACCGGTCTTTGCGGCGGACTTCGCCGAACGGGCTTTGGTAGTCACTCGAGTCTCCATGGTCTCGTCGATGAGGTTGTCCGGCGGCTCCGATGCCTGCGCGGATATTTCCGCACGGATCGGCGCCCCGTCGCATTGGTTTACTTTAAACTTACTCTGGAGTAAGTTTGTTGTCGACACCGTAGCCGCAAATGTGCGTAACAAGACTGCGCGACAAGAGCAAACGGGCGAGCCCACAAACAAAAGCGGTGCGCGGTAACTTGCGACCAAGGTCCCGTGCACGTCGTCGATCACACACAGAAAAGGTAGGAACAGTGGCAGCCAGCAAGAGTAAGGGTGCTCCCAACCTCTACGGATCGTTCGTACACTCCGCGCCCGGCGCATTCCTGGCGAGCAAGCTGGGACTGCCGCAGCCGGAAACCCTGCGGCGCTACGTCAAGGGCGAACCGCCGCTGCCCGGCCCCGTACTGCTCGGCGGTAAGGGCCGCGCGGCCGAGGCGGTGCGAAACCTGTTGTCCGACTACACCTTCGCCGATTCGCTGAGCTCCGGCACCAAGTACGGCGCGCTGGTATTCGACGCCACCGGCCTCGGCACCATCGACGATCTGGCGCAGCTGTTCGAATTCTTCCAGCCCGCCATGCGCAGCATCGCCGCCTCCGGCCGCGTCGTCGTCATCGGCACCACGCCAGAACTGGCCGCCAGCGTTGAGGAGCAGATCGCCCAGCGCGCGCTGGAGGGCTTCACCCGCTCGGTCGGCAAGGAACTGCTGCGCGGCGCCACCGCACAGCTGGTGTACCTGCACCCCGCGGCGTCGAGCGCCGCCACCGGACTCGAATCGACCCTGCGCTTCCTGCTCTCGGCCAAGTCGGCGTTCGTCGACGGCCAGGTGATCCGGGTCGGCAAGGAGGACGCCATCGCGCCCGCCGACTGGGATAAGCCGCTGGACGGCAAGGTCGCCGTGGTCACCGGTGCGGCGCGCGGCATCGGCGCGACCATCGCCGAAGTGTTCGCCCGCGACGGCGCCAAGGTGATCGTCGCCGACATCCCGGCCGCCGGCGAGGCGCTCTCGGCCACCGCGAACAAGGTCGGCGGCACCGCGCTGGCGCTGGACGTCACCGCCCCCGACGCCGCGGAGAAGCTCGCCGAATTCGCCACCGAACGCTTCGGCGGCATCGACATCATCGTGCACAACGCGGGCATCACCAGGGACAAGCTGCTCGCCAATATGGACGAGGGCCGCTGGAACGCCGTACTCGGCGTGAATCTCGCCGCGCCGCACCGCATCACCGAGGGTTTGGTGGCGCGCGGTGCGCTGAAGGAGGGCGGCCGGGTGATCGACGTATCCTCCATCGCGGGCATCGCGGGCAACCGTGGCCAGACCAACTACGGCACGTCCAAGGCCGGCGTCATCGGCATGGTGAACGCCGAGGCGCCGAAGCTGGCCGAAAAGGGTGTCACCATCAACGCCGTCGCCCCCGGCTTCATCGAAACCGCGATGACCGCGGCCATCCCGCTCGGCACCCGTGAGGCGGGCCGCCTGCTCAGCTCGCTGTACCAGGGCGGTCAGACCGTCGACGTGGCCGAGACCATCGCGTACTTCGCCAGCCCTGCCTCGAATGCGGTGAGCGGCAACGTGGTTCGCGTCTGCGGTCAGGCACTGATCGGAGCATGATGACCAAGACCATCACGCTCACCGAACCGCCGAAGAACAGCGGACTATTCGTCAAGGCCGCGCTCGGCGCGCTGCCGGTGCCGCTGCTCTCGGCGCGCAAATCCACCCTGCCCGACCGGGTCATCCGGCTCGACGGACTGAAGGTGGACCCGGATCACCTGGCCGCCTACTGCCACGCGACCGGGCTGCGGTTCGGCGACGCGCTGCCGCTGACCTTCCCGTTCATCCTCAGCTTCCCGCTGGCGATGCAGCTGGTCGTCGCGCGTGACTTCCCGTTCGCCGCGGTCGGCGCGGTGCACACGCAGAACCTGATCGAACGCAGCCGGGAGATCTCGGTCAGCGAACCGCTGGACTTCCGCACGCACATCGAGAACCTCCGGGAGCATCCGAAGGGCCTACTGGTCGACGCCATCACCTCGGTAAGCGTTGGGCGCGAACAGGTTTGGCGTCAGGTCACCACCTTCCTGCACCAGCAGCGCACCTCGCTGTCGGATCAGCCGAAGGAGGAGCCGAAGCCGGAGGAGACGCCGCCACCGCCGATGCGAACCATCCGGGTGGACCAGAAGATGATCACCCGGTACGCCGCGGCCTCCGGCGACCACAACCCGATCCACACCTCGGCCATCGGCGCCAAGGCATTCGGCTTCCCGAAGGCCATCGCGCACGGAATGTGGTCCGCGGCCAATATTCTCGCGAACATCGAGGGCCGGATACCGGAAAAGGCAACGTACGCGGTCAAATTCGGCAAGCCGATCCTGCTGCCCTCCACCGTGAACGTCTACGCGGATCAGGTCGAAGGCGGCTGGGACCTGGCCCTGCGCAACCCGAAGAAGGGTTACCCCCACCTCACCGCGACACTGCGCTGAGTTTCGAATACGAAGGGCCGCAGCTTGATAAGGCTGCGGCCCTTCGCGCAAACCTGCCGATCCCTCCGAACCCGGCTGGATCAGCAGCTACAGTCGCAGCCGCAGCAGTCGCAATCACAGCAGTCACAGCCGCTGCAGCAACTGCAGCAGTCGCAATCACAGCAGTCGTCGCACTCGCAGCGTTTCATCCAAGCCTTTTTGTGCTCGCCACTGCATGGGCGACGATGGTCGGCGCAGCATGCGTAACCGGTGCAGTACTGGCCGAGGAGCAGGCCGATTCCCTCCAGTAGACCCGGCGGCTGGATCGGTGCGGCCACTGGCAGGTCGGGATCGGCGGTGGGCCAAACCGGCTGCTGCCCAGGGAAATTCGGCTGCTGGCCGGGAAATGTCGGCTGCTGATCGGGAGACCACGGCTGCTGCCCAGGCCCCGGCTGTGGACCAGTCCCGACCGGCTGCTGTTCAGGGGAACCCGGCCGCGAATCAGGCCGGACTGGCCGCTGACCGGGAAAACCCAGCTGCTGAATGCGGCTACTCGACTGCCGCGCAGGAAGACTCAGCTGCTGCTCGAAAGAGTCTGGCTTACGATCCGACCAAAACGGTTGCTGCCCAGGCGAATTCGGACTATCTCCCGGCTGATCTCGATGATGGGCGGTACCGCACGCGTGGGTGGAGACCGCGCCGATGCCGCGGCCCAGTCGGTGCACTACCGCGCGCAGCGGATCGAGCAACATCCAGCGAACAGTCGGAACATGCTGCAGTCCCGCGGCGGCGATGGAGCTGCGTAAGCTCGAATTCGATTGCCGCAGAAGGTCGTGCGCCTCGGGTATGGCGGTGCCGGTCGCGGCCAGCGGGTTGAAGCGGCCGCGGGCGAGGTCGGCGTCATAGTCCTCGACCGCGTCGGCCAGATGTGCGATGCGACCGAAGTGGCGGCCCGCTTCGCGCAGCGCATCCACATTCTCCGGTCGCCGCGCCAGCACCGCGGTGTGCGCGAATAACTCCGCCGCGCACAACTGGGTCGGTGCGGTGAGTTCGTCCAGCGTCGGGATGCCGGACCGGCCGTCGCCGAGGTCGGCGATCCGATCGCGGCGCGACGGAACGTCGGCCCGGGTGCCGTCCGAAGTCGCATCGCCGTCGGACCAGGGCAGGTCGGCGTGGGTCTGCCGCTCGAGTACGCCGATCGCGCCCGATACGGAAGCGCTTCGAGCGCGCATCGCGCGCTGCTCCAGGTGGTATTGCGAATTTATCGCCGCGATAAGCGGTTTCACGTCCAGGTCGATCAGCGCGGCCTGCGCTCGCGCACGCTCGGCCCAGCGGTTCGATATCCGGGTCATCGGCCGCCCGGTCAGCCGCGAGGTGTCGCCGTCGTCGACGTGGTCGCGAATCTTGGCCGCCCCCAACAGCAGTGACGCGGTGGCCGCGAGCATGACACCCGGCGAACCCGGGGTGGCGACGCTGGCGCGCTGCATACCGCGCAGCGCACAGCGTCCCGCCTGCGTGCGCGACACCGGTTCCCGCAGCTGCGCCTCGGTGAGCACGCTCAACAGGATCGCGTCGGTATTGGTTGCGGCCCTGAAGGATTGACCGTGCCCGTCGCGCAGCCCGAGACACAGTCCGCACAGATGGGCGCGCCACTGCGCCGCGTCGATTCCGTATTTCGCCGCGCCGTGCGCACACGGCCTGAGCAACCCGAACACCTTCGCCCTATCCGTCCGGCGCTCACCCTTCAGCGGCCGAAGCGGCCACCGGGCCCAACACGCGCCGGAAAGCTAGCACCGGGCCGTCACGAACTCTGGCAGGCCGCCGCCGCAACGGCAAGCCGGACGCGCCGAGCCGGACTCGTACCCGATGAGCACTACCGGACAAAGCCCGACCGCAATCCGCGCCGGACCGCAATCCCCCACGAGGCGCTCGCCTACTCTGCTTTTTTACGCCCCGCGAGACCACGCCAGGCCAGGTCGTCCAGCAGATCCACTGCCTCGGCGACCTCGATGCGGCCGCTGGCTACCCGGTCGGCGATGGCTTCGCCCGCACCGATCACGGCGACCGCGACGATATCGAAATTGGTGCCGGGTTCGGCGTGTTTGGCGCTGGACTCCAGCAGTTTCGCGGTGAGCTCGATGACTCGTTCGCGGGCGTTCTCGATTTCCGAGGCGAAGGCTTGCTGTCCGATCGCCTGCCGGTAGAGCACCTGCCAGGAGCGACGGTTGCTGTCGACGAAGCCGAGAAATCCCTCGAGCGCGGTGCGCACCTGCTCGTGCGGGCTGAGCAGCGGATTCCCCGCGGGCGCCACCGATTCGATGAAACGCAGACCCTCGCGCTGGATGCATGCGCGGAAAAGTTCGTCCTTGGAACCGTAGTAGAGGTAGAGCATCGGCTTGGAGATCTTCGCCTCCGCGGCGATCGCATCCATAGAAGTATCGTGGAACCCCTTGCGCGAGAACACCTCGACGGCGGCGTCGAGCATCTGTTGCTCACGAACCGCTCGAGGAAGTCGCTTCGTTCCGCCCGCCATCACTCTCCTACCGCATGGTGAAGCTCATATATTACTCCAAGGTAAGTTCCGGCACGCTCATTCCGCCTCCCCGCGTCTTCAGGCCAGACTTGTGTGCCGCGAGATTTATGTTGGCGGCCAGCGGTAGATCGCTGGTCGAGTTAGCCCGTCCCCGGTGAGTTACCCATGTTCTTGCGAAAGTCTGATGTTACGTCGAGTCAGATTCCGGTGAGCCGCATCGGCAGAAACAGTTGCTCAGCGGTGGCTCGGCTCAGCACTGCACAGGCGCACCCTTGAACTTCGCCATCCGCAGCACCGACGCATCGACCTGGGACATCGGAAGTTTTCCGGATTGCACCGCCTGTTCCAGCCGATCGAGCACCTTGGATACCGCATCGGTGGTGATCCACAGGGCGTTGTCGGCGCCGGCCTCCAGCGCCGCCTCCACCGCGTCCTCGATCGACATCCGATTGGTGATCGCGGCCATACCGCCGAGATCGTCGGTGAAGATCGGGCCCTGGAACGGTGCGGCGCCGTAACCCGTTCCGTCCCGCAGCAACCGCATGGCCTGCGGGCTGATGCTGGCCGGAACGTCGGGCGTCGTCAGCCCGGGCACGTCGAGGTGGCCGACCATCACACCCGCCCCCGCCCCGACGAGCGCGCGGAACGGCACGAGATCGACCTGTTGCAGCTGATCCAGCGGCGGCGTGCGGACCGCACCCTTGTGGGAATCACCCGAACCTGAGCCGTGCCCCGGGAAATGCTTCATCACCGTGCCGACGCCGACCTCGCGCATGGCGCGGATGTAGGCGTCGGCGTACTTCGTCACGACCGCCGGATCGTCGGAGAAGGAGCGGTCGCCGATCACCGAATCGTCGGGCTGGCTGCTCACGTCGACATCCGGGGCGAAATTCACCGTGACGCCGAGGTCCTTCAACGCGCGACCCCTGGTCAGCGTCGCCTGATAGAACTCGTCGGCGCTCATGGTCTGGGCGGTGACCCGCGCGGACGGTGCGGCGCCGATCAGATCCTTCACCCGGGAGACGCGGCCGCCCTCCTCGTCGATGGTCACGATGAGCGGCGCTTTCGCGGCGGCCTTCACGTCGACGATCTGCTTGTCGGCCAGCAGTGCACGATCGGTCCACCCGCCGACGAAGATGCCGCCGACCTGCTCGGTGCGCACCACCCGCGTCGCGTCGGCGGCGTCGGTAACGCCGACGGTCAACAGCTGCGCCAGCTTCTGGCGAGTGGTGAACTGCGCCAAATAGTCTGCGCCACAAGCCTTTTGCGCAGCAGAGGTGGCAGGCGTCCCGGATTTCGATTCGGCGGTGCGGGTCGGTGAGGGGGCCGCGCCGGTGCCGCCGGAGCAGGAGGTCGCTACGGTGGCCAGCAGTGCGAGCAGGACGAGAGGCGTCTTCCGCATGGAACCACACCGTAATGCGCGGACCGCGTCGCGATGCGCGTGGGTAGGTTCGGTGATCCAATGACCTTGCCCACCAACGGTTTACCCGTCCACCCCGATCCATATTCGTTGGCGGGACATCTGTTTCGCCAACGCCGCGGCACGCTCGGGACCGATCGTGAAATATTAAGTTTCCGCTGGTCATCGGATTCTTTGTCGACGATTTTCCTCGCGCGGCAAGCGAGTACGCGGCACCCGTCCGGGGTACCCTGATTGGGTAGTCATGAGACTCCCACCTGGAGGTCATCGTGCCCTGCGATCTGATGCTCATCGCCTACGACGGATCCGAGAACGCCAAGCGGGCCATCGAATACGCCGGGCGTTTCCTCACCGCGAACAGAGCCGTCGTCCTCACCGCATGGGAGCCGATGGTGCGTCAGGCCGCCCGGCTTTCCGGCATCTCCGGAGTGATGCAGCCGGAATGGGTTCCCGATGAGGAGATCGAGGACATCGCCTACGTCGATGCCAAGGCCATCAACACCGAAGGTGTGCGGCTGGCCAAGCTGGCCGGTCTCAACGCCGAGGCCCGCACCGCCGAATGCACGACGACCATCTGGAACGCCATCGTCGAATGCGCCGACGATCTCGATGTCGACATCATCGTGGCGGGCACCCGCGGCGCCACCGGTATCCGGGCCCTGCTGCACAGCAGCGTCGCCGACGCGGTCCTCAAGCACTGCCACCGCCCGGTGTTGATGGTCCCACCCGGCAAACAACCCGGAAAATCGGAACACTAGGGTTTCCACAGATCCGGGTTCTACACAGGTGAGCTAGCCGACGTGAGAGTTCCGTCGCTAGACCCCAATCCATCGGTTTGCCGGGGTTAGGGTCGGGGCATGTACGGATTTCTGCTCGCCAGGCCCGATGGTGTGCTGCGGGCTTCCGGGACGCGGGGGACCTTCGACGAGGTAGCCGGTGCGGCACGCGCACTGCGCGACGGATCGGCCGAGCTGGTCGTCGGCGCGCTGCCGTTCGATCCCAGGCTGCCCGCCGCGCTGAACATTCCGGCGCACGCCGAGCACACCGCGGGCCCGTGGCGGCCCGCCGCCCTGCCCGAACTGCCCGCGGTGCGGGTGGTCAGCGAGATGCCGAGCCCGGCCGAACACATCGCCCGCGTGACCAAACTCATCGAACAACTCAATGACCCCGCGCTACCGCTGCGCAAGGTGGTCGCGGCGCGATCGGTACTGGCCGAGGCCGCCGACCCGCTCGATCCGGAACTGACTGCCGCACACCTGTTGACAAGACATCCACATGCCAACGTCTTCGCGGTGGATCTTTCCCCATCCGGCCGCCTGGGGACACTGGTCGGCGCCACACCCGAGGTGCTGGTCGAGCGGCGCGGCGCCACCGTCATGCTGCGACCGCTCGCCGGTACGGCGCGGCGGCTGGCCGATCCGGCCGCCGATCTCGCACAGGCACGAGAACTGTTGGCCAGCAACAAGAATCGGGACGAGCACGCCTTCGTCATCGACTGGATCAGGGAACGGCTCGGCCCGGTGTGCCGGGAGCTGAACATTCCGGACGGGCCGGAACTGGTGAGCACCAACGAGGTCTGGCATCTGGCAACGCCGATCACCGGCACGCTGCGCGACCCCGCGGTCAGCGCGCTGGACCTGGCCGTCCTACTGCATCCGACGCCCGCGGTCTGCGGCACGCCGACCGAACTCGCACTCGACACCATCGCGGATATAGAGGAGGAGCGCGGCTTCTACGGCGGGGCCGTCGGCTGGTGCGACGCATACGGCGACGGCGCCTGGGTGGTGGCGATCCGCTGCGCCGAATTGTCCGCAGACGGCCGCTCGGTGCGCGCCTTCGGCGGCGGCGGCATCGTCGCGGCCTCGGATCCGCGGGCCGAACTCGACGAGACCACCGCCAAACTGCGCACCCTGCTCGGCGGACTGCACTGCGCGGTGCCGGAACATTCAGAGTCGGGGATCGAAGACGAGCCGAAAACCGCTCAGCCCGTTGTCGTCCCGGGTCACCCAGAACAGACGCCCCGGTAATTCGTTGACGGGCAGTTCCGCCTGCTGCGCGATATCCGACGCGGGTACCCACACCGGCGTCTCCCGGGTACTCCACGGCGTCTCCAGCTGGGCCTGCTCGCCGAACACCAGGACAACCCGCACCTGAAAACGATCGACAGCCATGTCTGGAGCCTTCCGCGAACCTCGCAGTTCGATGGTGCATCAGCGAACCACCCGGTGGGCACTTCGCGATGAAACCGTGGGCTGAAGGTAGGCCGACCGTAATGCTCCTGCTAGGTTGGCCGGGAATGTGCCTGCCCTCGATGTATTGGAGTGCGCGATGAAGTTTGCCGTCCCCGGTGTTGCCAGCGCGGTCCTCGGCGGCGTGTTGGGCGTGGTCGCGGTGCTGCTGGTCACGATGGCGGTCGAACAGAACACGGTGCCCTCCGTCGACCGCAGCGGCGACAAGGACTCCTCGCTACTCAACAACGTCCAGTACGGCAGCCGCTGAACCGCTGAACTCCGCTCCATCCGACGCAACCGCGCCGCTGGGTCGGCGCTGGTTCGCCGGGACCGTCGCCGCGGCGTTTCTGCTGACCTTTCTGCAGGCCCCCGGCCGCACGGTCGCCGACACCAAATACGACCTCGCGCAAAACCCGCTCGGCTTTCTCGACCGCGCCGCTCACCTGTGGAGTAGCCAGGCCCCCATGGGGCAGGTGCAGAACCAGGCCTACGGCTACTTCTTTCCACACGGCGCCTTCTTCTCCGCCGGACACCTGATCGGCATACCCGCCTGGGTGACGCAGCGAATCTGGTGGGCCCTGCTGCTGCTCGCCGGTTTCTGGGGCATCATCCGGCTCTGCGAACTGCTCGGCATCGGCACCCGCGGCTCGCGCGTCATCGCCGCCATCACCTTCGCACTATCCCCCCGCGTGCTCACCACGCTCGGGTCCATCTCATCGGAGACCCTGCCGATGATGTTGGCGCCGTGGGTATTACTCGCGCCCGCCGCACTCGGAGTCGCGATGCGCGGGCGGCGCTCCGGAACGGGGGCGGACGACATCGGCTCGGCCGATTCCGCGGTCGCGCAGCGGGCCGCACGCTCCATCGACGTGCCGACTGACCGGAGGTGGATCCGAGGGGCGGGGCGCAATCGCTTTGCCAGCGTGCCAGCTGATCGGCGGTGGCTGCGGGGTCTTGCGCGCGGGATGGGTGATGGCGCACGGCGGTTCGGGGGTGCGGAATCGGCGGCGGGCAGCGCGCTGGCGCTGGCGCTTATGGGGTCGGTGAATGCCGTTGCGACGGTGGCTGCGTTTCTGCCCGCGGCGCTGTGGTGGGGGTCGTTCCGGCCCGACCGGCGGTGGCTGCGGTTCACCGCGGCGTGGATTCCGCTGCTGGTGCTGGCGACCTTCTGGTGGGCGGTGCCGCTGCTGCTGCTCGGCAAGGTGAGTCCACCGTTCCTCGATTACATCGAATCCTCCGGTGTGACAACGCAATGGGCGTCGCTGGCGGAGGTACTGCGCGGCACCGACAGTTGGACGCCGTTCGTCTCGCCGGAGCGGATCGCGGGCGCGGTGCTGGTGACCCAGCCCGCGGCCGTGCTCGCGACCGGACTGCTGGCGGCCGCGGGCATGGCCGGACTCGCGATGCGCTCGATGCCGAATCGCGGCAGGCTGGCCCTGATCCTGTGTGTCGGATTGGTCGGCATCTGCGCGGGATACGCCGGACAGCTCGGCGGACCATTCGCCGAATCGGTGCGGATCTTCCTGGATTCCGGTGGCGCGCCGCTGCGCAACGTGCACAAGCTGGAGCCGCTGATCCGAATTCCGTTGGTGCTCGGCCTGGCTCACCTGTTGGCCCGGGTGCCGCTGCCCGCCTCGGTGCCGATGCCGGTGTGGCGCAGCGCCTTCGCCCATCCGGAGCGCAACCGCTCGGTCGCGGTGGCCGGACTGATCCTGACCGCCCTCGCCCTGTCCACCTCGCTGGCCTGGACCGGCAAGCTCGCACCGCGCGGCGCGTACGACCGAGTGCCCGCCTACTGGCAGCAGACCGCGGATTGGTTGGCGCACAATGCCTCCGATACCCGCGCACTGGTGGTGCCCGGCGCGCCGTTCGGCAGCCAGATCTGGGGGCTCACCCGCGACGAGCCGCTGCAGGCACTGGCTAGTACACCGTGGGCGATCCGGGACGCGGTACCGCTGAATCCGCCCGGCACCATTCGCGCCATGGATTCGGTGCAGCGCCTCATCGCCGATGGCCGCCCATCCGCCGGGCTGGCCCGCACCCTGATCGATCAGGGCATCGGAATTGTGGTGCTGCGCAACGACCTCGACCCGGAAACCTCCCGCTCGACCAGGCCGATGCCGGCGCATCAGGCCATCGAAGGCTCGCCGGGGCTGACCAAAGTGGCCGAATTCGGTGCGCCGGTCGAATCCACCGCCATCGCACGGGATCTCGTCGTCGACGGTGATCTCCGCCCGACCTATCCGGCGATCGAGATCTACCGGGTCGATACCCGCACGCCCGGCACGCCGATCCGAATACGCGGCGGCACAGGCGCACCCGGCTCGTTTCCCGGCGCATATACCGTCCCGCTCACCGCCGCCGGAGTCGTTCAGGGTGGTCCCGAGGTGCTCGAGCGCCTCAATCGCGACGGCGCACCAGCGCCCGTGACCGGACTCGAAACATCAAGCGCGACATCGGCATTGGACGGAAAGGCGCCGTGGGTGCTGGCCTCCGACGCCGAGCGGGCCGGGGTGCCGCTGCGTTCGGTATTGGTGACCGATACGCCGATGAACCGGGAAGCCGACTTCGGCCAGGTGGACAACCACAATTCGGCGCTGCGCGCGCCGTCCGATCCGCGCCGCACCCACAATCTGGTGCCCGATTACTTGGTGCCGGGAGCCGAACTGGTTCAGGGCGAATGGTCCGGCGCGACCATCACCGCATCGAGTTCGGCGGCGGATGCCACCCAGATCGGCGGCAGCGCGCCGGGTAGTTCCACCGCGGCCGTCGTCGACGGTGATCCGTCGACGGCCTGGATCAGCAACGGGGCCGAACGCGCACTGGGACAGTGGCTGCAGCTGGACCTGGACAAGCCGATCGGGTCCGGGCTGCTCACCCTCACCACCAGCGCGGCCGCCATCGGCGATCCGGTGCGCTGGGTCGAGGTGGCGACCGAGAACGGCACCGTCTCCGCGCAGATTCCGAAACCCGGTGAGCCGGTGAAGATTTCATTGGCTCCCGGCCGGACTCGCTGGGTGCGGATCACCGCGGCGCACACCGAGGGCGGCACCCGCGGTGGACAATTCGGCATCAGCGAACTCGCACTGGACGATTACACCAACCGCGCCGCGCCCGTCCACGTCGATATCAGGCACCGCACCGTACTTCCGCCGACCCCGCCCGGCGTCCGGGTGGACGGCTGGGATCTCGGACAGGAATTCCCCGGCCGCAGCGCCTGTTTCGACGCACCGGACCGGGTGCGCTGCCACAAGGGTCTCGCGCTCGCGCCCGAGGAGCCAAATACCTTCGAGCGGACGCTCTCGGTGCCCGAGCCCATGACTGTCGCCCCGGAACTCACCGTGCGCACCCGGCAGGGTCCGGCGCTCGCGGCGCTGCTCACCGACCATGATCGCCCGGTAGCGCGCGGTCAGGCCGACGTCGGCGACCTGCGCGGGTCCGCCTTCGCCGCCACCGACGGCGATCCGCGCACCAGTTGGACCGCGCCGGAGGATTCGGTCCGCCGGATCACCGGCGGCAAGCCGACGCTCACCATCGAACTGCCCGCGCCCGCGCTGGTCACCGGGCTCGAGCTGACCCCGTCGAAGGGTGGTCTGCCCGCCGAACCCGCCACGGTCGCGGTCAACCTCGGCGACGGTCCGCAGGTGCGCGAACTCGACGGCAAACGAGGCGAGGCATCACGAATCTCCTTGCACCCCAAGGTGACCGACCGGATAGAGGTGAGCCTGCTCGACTGGCATCCGGTACTCGACCGCACCGCGCTCGGCTTCGTCCTCACCCAACCCGCCGGGCTCGCCGAGGTGAGCGTCATCGGACCCGACTACCCGGCGCCCGCCTCCCCCGATCGCCTCATCACCATTCCGTGCGGCGCGGGCCCCGTGATCGCGCTCGGCGGCCGGACACTGCACACCACCGTCACCGCCACCGCCACCCAGCTGCGCTCCGGCGCACCGGTACCGGCTCGGGTCTGCACTGATTACGATGGGGCCCAGGCGGATTCGAATGCCACCTTCGATATTCCGCAGGGCCGCGCCGATGTCACCGTCGCACCGACCGAGATGTTCTCCGTCGACCGGCTGCGGTTGACCCGTGCCGCATCGGACCCCAGCACCGCAGCCTCATCTGTATCCGGCTCCAGCTCCAGCTCCGGAGGAAGTCTCGGCACGGTCGCGGTCGGCGAATCGGCAGGAACCCCGGATTCCCAAGCGGCTGTTGCCCCCTCTGGACTTGTCGCACCCGCCGGAACTCAACTGCTGGTTCTACCGCTGAGCACGAACGTCGGCTGGCAGGCACATACCGCGGACGGCCGAACGCTGTCCCCGATAGTCGTCAACGGCTGGCAGCAGGCGTGGTTGCTGCCAGCCGACGCCGTCGGCCCGATCACCGTCTCGTTCCCGATCGACCGGTGGTACCGCCTGAGCATCTTCGGCGGCCTCTTCCTACTGATCCCGCTGATCGTCCTCGCGATTCCACGCCGCCGCCCATTCCGCCTGCGCTGGAACCGATTCCGATCCCAAGCGGCCGATCATCGGCCCATCGAAACAGCGGAAGTCTCGCGCCAGCGCCCCGCACCCGGATCCCGGTCTGATATCACGAATTCGTCGGGAAGCGGTGCAATGCAACATGTTTCGTCATCGCCCGGTGAGCAGGTCCGCAGCGGCGTCGGATACAGCGACATCGCACCCGAACCCAGCGGAATTGTCGACGACGGATCCAGTAGGCGGGACGCCGATGCGCTCGCAGACGGCAGCGGCCTGTCCTTGACATCGGACCATGACGGATCGACTACTAATCACGTTGCTACCCAGGATAATTCAACGTCACGCACCTGGGGGACCCGCATTACCGGAGCCATCGCGCTCGTCGCGGCGGCGATGCTGATCTCCGGTCCGGTCGGCGCCGGACTGGCCGTCGCCGGTATCGCAGCGGCCCATTTCCTGCCGCGCTATGCGCCAAAAGCGTTGGTAATTCTCGCCGGAGTCGGCACCGCGATGTCGGCCGCCGCACTGTCCACCGGCCCGTGGCGCTTCCCCAACGGATATATGGGCGGATCCCTGTGGGCCCAGTTCCCGGCCCTGGTCGCAGTGATCGCGCTCGGCATAGCCGCCCTGCCGTCCCGGCGCACCATCGAATAACGCACGCCCCATGCGGTATTGACCCACCATCACCCGAATCGACATGCTGGCCGGATGTTCAGCGAACAACGGCGCGACCAGTTACGTGACGAGTTGGTGGCAGCGGCGCGGGCGGATCAACGCATCACCGCGGCAGCGCTCACCGGATCCGGCGCGATCGACCGGACCGATCGCTGGTCGGATATCGATCTGGCGCTGCGGCTGGCCGACGACGTGGCCGAACAGGAGGTGGTCGCGGACTGGACCGACCGGATGTACCGGGCGCACGAGGCGCTCGACCACGTCGATATCTATCTGCGCCGCACCAGGTTTCGAGTATTTCTGTGCGCCGACACGTTGCAGGTCGATATAGCCTTCTGGTCCGCGACGGAGTTCGGGGCGATCGGCCCCAATTTCCGGCTGCTGTTCGGCAGCGCGAATACCCGGCCGCAGGCCGCCGCACCGGATACGAGTACCGCGATCGGCGTCGGTTGGCTCTATGCGCTGCATGCCAGATCGGCGATCGCCCGCGGCCGGGTTTGGCAGGCGCAGTATCTGATCGATGGTCTGCGTGAACAGGCGCTGAACCTGGCCTGCCTGCGCCACGGCTTGGTGGCGGTGCAAGGGCGCGGCTATGACGATCTGCCCGCCGAGGTTCATGCGCTCTTCGCCGATACGCTGGTGTCCGGCGTCGGCGTCGAACATCTACGGAGCGCTTTGCGGGCCACGATCGAGGCGCTGTTGCACGAGACCGATGCGGTGGATCGCGAACGCGCCCAACGCCTCCGGCCGACGCTACGGGAATTGACGGTCGGCTGATCCCTCGGCGGCTGCCGAGAGAACCGGCTCGTCCCTGGAAGCATCACTCGCCGAACGCTTTTCGGCGATCGGCGGCCGAGACCCATCCCAGCGGCGGGCGAATCGGCGGGCCGGTTCCTCGATCAGGGCGTAGCTCGCGGCCGCGATGGGCAGCGTGATGGCGATGGTGAGCACGAGGACGTAGCGGAAGTTGCCATGGAACGGCAGGATGCCGAAGACCGGAAAGATAATGCCGAGTACGGCGAGATGCCAGATGAAGATGCCGTAGGACCAGCGGCCGACGGTCGCGGCGACCCGGGATTCCAGCCAGCGGTGCGGGCGGTCGTTCAGGATCAGCGGTGCGAGCAGACAGAATCCGATGATCGCGCCGAAACCCATTTTCGCGGCGTACTGCCACGGCTGGGCACGGGCCAGCCCCATCGGTCCGGCGAGATCGGTCGCGGACAGCAGAAAGGCGGCCGCCGCGATACTCCACAGCAGCGGCTGATTCCCTAACATCCGCCGCCACTTCGATAGCAGATGTGCATTATCGACCAATTCCGCCAACAGCATGCCCGCCGCGAACCACGGCAGATATCCGGGCAGCCAATTGTCGGAATGGATCGCATCGGGTGTCGGCACCGGGACGAAATTCCAGCCGAGGCATACCAGTCCCAACACCAGCACCGCGGGTGCGCGCCACCGAACGGCCCTGCCGCGCAGCCGGACCAGCGCCCAGGCGAGCACCGGCAGCGCCAGATAGAACGCCACCTCGACCGAAAGACTCCACATCTGAGTCAACCCATCGGTCAAGGTCAGCGGCACGAAAACCTGGACCAACGCCAGATTCGCCAGCCACACCCGCAGCCCGGCGGTACCGGCCGCATTCGGCAGCAATACCAGAACCGCAACCACCACAACCCAATACGCAGGCAAAATGCGTGCCGCGCGATGCCGGAGGTAATAGCCGACCGACGGCGCCCGCCCGGTGCCGCGCGCGGCGGCGGCATGCGGGCGCCACAGCAGGAATCCGGAAAGCCCGAAGAACACCGCGACCGCCATATCGAACCGGCCCCAGATCCGGCCGATGACAGGCATATTCGCCGCACCCGTCTGAAATGCGACATGGGTGAGCAGCACACCGAGAGCCGCCATCCCGCGCATCCCCTCCAGCGCGGGCACGAAACCGCGCGACCCGGCCGATCGGGCAGCAGCTGGCCCACGTGATGCTGTATTCATTGGGCTCCAGTCTGCTCGACGGCCCGGATTGTCGAGAAACCGGCTTTTCACATCCCGGGTTAGACTGCGGGCGTTTTCTGCGCCGAATCCGGCCTCGGCACCGCATGGTACGACAACGGACTGTTAGTGTCGGGGCTCACGAGTGCCGCGGCGCGCCCGCAGTACTTGCCGGATCGACGTGTGTTCGACGACGAGGAGAGTTTGCATGGCACTGAGTGCCGGTACCAGAAGGACGGTCGCCTGCCTGCTCGTGGGATTTGGCGCGTTGTTTCTCGCGGCGACGGTGATGATCCCGACCTACGCCCTCGGCGAACTGGCCAAGACGCCCCTCAACCTCGAAATCACCACCATCGCGACCAACCAGAGCGGCGAAGAGTCCATGGTGCTGGACTCGAAATCGCTGACGTCGCCGGATGGCTCGGCGAAGGTGGACACCAATGTCCCCCTCGTCTCGCAGCGCTTCCTCACCGTCGAAAAGCCCTCCGATGCGAACGAGATGACCGTGCAGGCGGGTCAGACGCTGCGCCGCATCGATAAGCAGGGCGACACCGGCCTACTCACCGCCACCATCGACCGGGTGACCATCGACCGCAAGAACGGTATGCCGGTGGACAAGGACCCGAACGGCGCGATCGCGGTGAGCGTCGACAAGAACCTGGACAGCGTGCTGGAGCCGGTGCAGCACACCGGTCTGCAGTACCGGTTCCCGATCGGCACCGAGAAGAAGACCTACCCGTACTTCGATCTCAACGCGCGAAAGACCTTCGATATCAAGTACATCGAAGAGACCGAGATCAACAACCTGAAGGTCTATCACTTCCAGCAGACCATCCCGGTGACCAATCTGAACGACGTCTACCCGACGCCCACCAGCAAGCTGACGTTCCCGGCGAAGAAGTGGGGTGTCGAGGGCGACGGCGACATCACGATGTACCGCTTCTACACCAACACCCGTGACGTGTGGATCGAGCCGGAGACCGGCACCGTCATCAAGGGCGCCGAGCAGATCCACCTGTTCTACGCGCGCAACGGTGACAAGCCGGAGGTCACGGCGCTGAAATCGCATCTGGTGTTCGACGAGAACACCATCGAATCGCAGATTTCGGTGGCCAAGGAGAATATGGACAAGCTCTCGCTGTACGGCCGGATCCTGCCGATCGTGCTCGGCGTCGTCGGCGCGATCCTGTTGATCGCCGGCATCATCTTCGGTATCCGCGGCGGTGCGGCGCCGGCCGCGGGCCCGGCTCCCCGGCAGCGGCGCACCGGCGGCCCGGCGCCGAAACCCGCGCCCGGTCCACAGGATTCCTACGATCCGCCGACCGAGCAGATAAATATCAACAAGCGCCCGTAACGAAATCGGCCCCCAGGTTGGGGGCCGATTTTCGTTTTATCCACAATTATTTCCGGCTGTGCGCAACCGAATTTCGGTGCCGCTGTGGATAATTCATCGACGCAAGGCCTGCCGCCAGGTGATCCGCGCGCCGGTGTGCAAAATGCTGCGCGCATAGATCCGCGCCGCGATCGCGGCGACCAATCCACAGGCCAGCACCATCAGCACCAGCGAACCAACGATTTCCACCGGCCGCGCCACCCCCGCGGCGATCCGGATCGGCACGATATAGGCCGAAAACGGTGGAATCCAGGTCAGCACCGCGCCGAGGGTACTGTCCGGATTCGAGATCGTCGTGATGCCGATGACGTAGGAGGCCATGATGACCAGCAGCAGCGGCGCCGTCGCACCCTGCACCTCCTCCTGGCGCGACACCAGCGAACCCGCCGCCGCGTACAGCATGGAGAACAGCAGATAGCCGAGTACGAACCAGGCCAGCGCCGCGACGAGCGCGCCGATCGCGGTGGCGGAGAACGTGATCAACCCGGCGGAACTGCCTGCGACGGCGGCAACCGCGCCGATGAACACCACCTGCACCAGCGCCGCCGCACCGATGCCGAGCACCTTTCCCCACAGCAATTGCAGCGGACGCACAGTGGACAACAGCAATTCCACAACCCGGCTGGACTTTTCCTCCACAACGCCCATCGCGACGTACACACCGAAGCTGATCACCGACATCACCAGCAGGATCAGCACCACCCACGACATCCGGATCCGCTCGTCACGATGCGGATCCGGCGGCTGCTGCGCCTGCACGGTGACCGTCGCCTTCGTCACCGCGCCGAGCACCGCCGATTTGTCGATATCGCCCGCGCTCAACGCCTGATCGAGCGCGGCGGCGCGCACCGCACTCGAAAGCACCGCCGCCAGTGTCGGATCCAGTGATTTCGACACCACGGCGGTATAGCCGCCCGCAGCGGACCCGAGCAGCGCCACGTCCGCCGAACCATCCGAAACCTGTTGGCGTGCTTGCTCATCCGATAGATCGGCGTGGACGTCGATGTCGAATCCCGCGGCCTTTCCGGTCACCGGCAGCTGTGTGGCCACCGCGGGCTGCGCACCGGCCAGCGCGATGGTTTCCGTCTTCGGGCCGTCGGTGTGCACGAACGAATAGATCACCGTCGCGGCGATGATGCCCGTCGCCGTGATCAGGATGCCGATCCGGTACGCCTTGGTCCGCACCTGTGCCAGGAACTCCCGCCGCACCACCAGACCGACGGACCGCAGATACTGCCTATCGGGAAGTTTCACGAGGCGACCACCTCTCGATACAGTTCGGTCAGCGACGGGCGGTACGAGGCGAAGTGGTGCACCGGCCCGGCCGAAAGGGCTTGGCGCAGCACAACTTGGTCGTCGACACCGTCGTCGAGTTCGAGCACCGTGCGCGGGCCCGCACCATTGCGTTCGGCAGTGTGTGCCAGCACCCGGACACCCGGAATCCCTTCGGCCCATGGCGAATCCGATTCGACCGATACCGCGAGCCTGCGTTCACCGCGCGACCGCAGCTCGTCGACGGCGCCGACGGCCCGCATCCTTCCCGAGACGATAATGCCGACCCGGTCGCACAGCCGCTCCACCAGCTCCAGCTGATGACTCGAAAACATCACGGGCACACCGGAATCGGCCTGCTCGCGCAGGACCTCGCTCATCACGTCGACCGCCACCGGATCCAGCCCGGAGAAGGGCTCGTCCAGCACCAGCAGGGTGGGTCGGTGCACCAGCGCGGCCGTCAACTGCACCCGCTGCTGATTGCCGAGGCTCAATTCCTGCAGGTACTGCTTGCGTTTCTCGGCGATGCCGAGCCGCTCGGTCCAGTGTTGCATCGCCCGCGTCGCGTCGGCGCGGCTCAGGCCGTGCAGTTCGGCGAGATAGATCAGCTGTTCACCCACTCGCATCTTCGGATAGAGCCCGCGTTCCTCCGGCATGTAGCCGAAACGCTGACGCATCGCGAAATCGACCGGCGCACCGTCGAATCGGACCGTGCCCGCATCGGCGGCCAGCACGCCGAGGATGATCCGCATCGTCGTCGACTTGCCGGCACCGTTACTGCCGACGAATCCGAAGATCTCGCCGGGCCCGACCGTGAAGCCCAATCCGTCCAGCGCGGTGATCGCGCCGAACCGCTTATCCAGTCCATCCACCTCGAGCACCACAACCACCTCCCCACTACTCGGCAACTCGGCCAATCTATCCGGAAATCAGAGGTCACCTGTGCAACCGCGAGTGGGAATTCGCGCTCCCCCGATCGCGGGATCTACGGCCGGGACAGGTCGTCCTCGGCGGCAACGGATTTCACCGCGCCCCGGTCGGCGGTGCGCGACACCGTCGCGGCGACGAGCACGGTGGTCACCGCCGCGACGCCGACGGCGGCGACGATGGCCCCGGACACCGAGTCGACCGCGGTGCGGATCACGATCACCTCGACCGCGAGCCCCAGCCAGGTGAGCATGGCGAGCGAGGTCCGGTCGCCCGCGATGGCGGAGAGCAGCGCGCCCTGCAGCACCGCGAGCAGCGCGCCCTGCGACGCGAACAACCACAGCAGGCCCTCGATCGGCGCGTAATCTCGCCCGGCGAACAGGGGCGCGAGCGGTGCGGCGACGGCGGCACCGAGCACCGCGACCATGCCGATGCCGGACAGCACCGCCAGCGCGTCGCGGACGGCCCGCGCCGAATGCGCGGGCTGCGCCATCCGGGGATAGAGCACGACCCCGACCGCCTGCGGCAGCCAGAACGCGATCTTCGCCGCGATCGCGCCGAGCGCGTACCGGCTGGCATCGGCCTCGCCCAGCACCATCCGCACGACGATCAGATCGGCGGATGACAGCGCCATCAACGCCGCCTGCACCTGCGCGGCCCGCAGTACGGGCAGCACACCGATGCTTCGAACCACCTTCTGCGACAAGGACTTCGGTTTGGCGCCACGGTCCTCTGCGGTGCCCGAATCGTCGCGGTACCGGCCGTACGCGGCTGGTCGCGAAGTCTCCCGTTCGGCTTCGTCGAAATCGGCAGCGAATCCACTGGACTCGCCGCGGTCCGGAACCACCGACCCACCCGCCGTCGCCGGGCAGCCATCCCGTTCGGCTTCGTCGAAATCGGCAGCGCACCCACCGGACTCGCCACGGGCCGCTACCACCGACCCACCCGCCGTCGCCGGGCAGCCATCCCGTTCGGCTTCGCCGAAATCGACAGCGCACCCACCGGACTCGCCGCAGACCGGAACCACCGGACCACCCGCCGTCGCCGGGCAGCCATCCCGTTCGGCTTCATCGAAATCGACAGCGCACCCACCGGACTCGCCGAAGACCGGAACCACCGACCTACCCGCTGCCGCTGGATCCGATTCGACTGCACCGAACTCGGCAGCGAATCCGCTGGGCTCGCCGCGGTCCGCAACCACCGACCCACCCGCTGCCGCTGGATCCGATTCGACTGCGCCGAACTCGGCGAAAGACCTATCGGATTTAGCGTGCCACCGGGTCGGCGCACCATCGGTGACCACCCTGGCCAGCACCGCCGCCCCGGCGATACCGACGGCCGCCGCGGTCAACGCCGCGGCCGCACCGCCCCCGAGTGCGAGCACGACCACCGCAGGCGCGACCCGGGCGATCCCGGCTGCACCGAGCACCACGGCCAACGCACGAAATCTGTTGCTGCCCTGAAGAATTCCCTCTTCGCCGGATAGCAGGACCAGCACCGGCGCCGCGCCGAGGGCCGCCGCACTCGCGCCGACACCGACATTCAGCAGCATGGTCACCGGCGCGACCAGCATCGCCGCCACCGCGGCGACGATCACCGCACACCGCCACTGCAACCCACGCAGCGCACCGACACCGACGCCGCGCACCAGCTCCCTGGCCACCACGTTCTGCAGGGCCAGCGCGGGCACCGCGCACAGCAACTGCACCGCGAGCAGACTCGCGAATCCGCTGTACCCGGCGACCCCCAGCCAGCGCCCGGCCAGCAGCTGCAGCAGATACCCCGCCGCATTGGCAACCATCGCCCCACCGGTCACCAACGTCAGATCCGCGACAACGGGGCGACGACGGACAGCGGACACGCCAGCCATCGTCCCCCATCCGATCCGCATCACGACGACCGGTGGCCGAACACGCGCTACCCGGGCCACACCCGTTCCCGCTCGCGGGGACCGACGATGGCGGTTGCGACCAGCGCGATGAGCCCGAGTGTGGCGACCGCGAATACGACGCCCACAGTCTGCGGACCCATGCCGAAGCGGCGAGCCCTCCCCGATGACGGGCACCGAGATCGCCAGGTAAGCCACCACGAAGAGCACGAAGGTGACCTCCGAACGGTGGGCGCGACCGCGGCGACGGCGCGCACACCGGCGCTGAACGTCATGCCCCGGCCCGCTCCCGCGACCAACGCGATGAGCCCGAGTGCGGCGACCGCGAAATACGACGCCCGCGGTCCGCGGACCCATGCCGAAGCGGCGAGCCCTCCCCGATGACGGGCACCGAGATCGCCAGGTAGGCGGCGGCCGTGGCCGTGGCCTCCACGATGGCGACCGTGGCGGTGGCGGTGGCGGTGAAGATACCCGCCGACAGCTCGGACAGAGTCTCGACCAGTGCCGGATCGCCGGTCGCCGCCGCCCGGAACGTAGGGTGCTCAAACGTGAGTGACGGCCTTGGATGGCGAGACCGGTTGACGCGGTGGCTGCCCGCCGGATACAGCGCCGCGCTGGCCCTGCTCATCCTCGGACCGCTGCTGCGGCCGGGCCATCTGCTGTTGCGCGATGCGGTGAGCACGCCGCGGTCGTATCCGACCGATTCCGCGCTCGGCCTCGGCGATGCGGCGCCGCGGGCGGTGCCACAGGATGCGGCGCTGGCCGCGCTGTCGTCCATCGTCGACGGTGGGATCGTCGTCAAAGCGATCCTGATCGTCGCGTTGTGCGCGGCCGGATGCGGTGCGGCGGCGCTCGCGCGCGAGCTGCTGCGGCTTCCGGTCGCCGCGCAGTTGGTGGCCACGACGGTCGCCATCTGGAATCCCTATGTGGCCGAGCGCCTGCTCCAAGGACATTGGAGCCTGCTCACCGGCTATGCCGCACTCCCGTGGACCGCCTTGGCCGCGTACCGAATTCGGCGCGGGCCGCGCGATATCCGCGATTGGCTCGCGCTGGGCGGCTGTTTCGCGGCGGCCGGGCTGACCCCGACCGGAGCGCTATTGGCCGGGGCCACCGCCGTGCTCGTGGTCGGACTGCGGAATATCGGTGCGGCGCTTGCGCTCTCGGCCATCGCCTCGGCACCGTGGCTGATGGCGACGGCGCTGTCCGGCGCCGGAACCGAGCCATCGGATCCGGCGGGCATCGCGGCCTTCGCGGCCCGCGCCGAACCCGGCCTCGGCACCATCGGCAGCGTCGCCGGGCTGGGTGGAATATGGAACGCCGACGCCGTACCCGGTTCGCGCACCACCCTTTTCGCGCTGATCGGCACCGCCGCGCTGCTCGCCGTCGTCGCATCCGGGGTCCGCGCCGTCGCCACCGATATCGACGGTGCCGGTAACGCGTCGACGACTCGGCTGCGTGTCCGCCGAATCCTATTGGTACTGGCGATATTCGCGGTGCTGTTCCCGGCCTTGGGCGCCACCCCCATCGGCCGAGAGCTCTTGGAATGGCTTGTCGCCAACGTGCCCGGCACCGGCCTACTGCGCGACACCCAAAAGTACGTCGCGCTGGCGATGCCCGCATACGCGCTCTGCGCCGCCGCCGGATCCCACGCACTCGCCCAGCGCCTCTCGCAACGCGACCATCGATTCGACGAAACACCCGACCTCCCGGATCGGTCTGACGTCACCGCGAACTCGCCCACCACCATCTCTGAGGATCCGTCCGCAGACCCACCCATCGCCGCTGCGGCCTTGCCGACCTCCTCTACAAGGCCGTCCACCGTCGCGAATTCGTCTGCCCTTCCGGCAAATTCGACGACCACTCTCGTAAGATTCACAACGGCGGTGCTGTTCGCAGCCCTGCTTATCCTCCCCTTGCCGGATCTTGCTTGGGGCGTGCACGGCGCGATCGAACCGGTGCGCTATCCCGCCGACTGGGCCCAGGTCGCCGGAAAGCTGGACGGCCCAGGCGATATCGCGGTACTACCCGGCGGAATGTTCCGGAAATTCCCGTACACCGGCACTGCCCCGGTGCTGGATCCGGCACCCCGGATGCTGCCGAAGGACGTGTTGCAGACCGGTGAGCTCCCGGTGCGCGATCACACCGTCGCTGGCGAGGGCGCCCGGGCCCGGGCCGTGGAATCTCTACTTCTGCACGGCGGTTCGGCTCGGGAGCTGGCCGCGCTCGGTGTCGGCTGGGTACTTGTGGAACAGCACACCCCCGGCCCCCTGGGCGATTCGAAAAATACTGTCGCCCAATTGAATTCGGTTTACTCCGGCCACAACCTCACGCTGTACCGAGTCCCGGGCGCCGTAGATCGCCAACATGCGTCGGCATTCCAACGCGCACTCGCCTATGCGGCACACATTCTTTGGGCCGCATTGCTTGCCGCCGGGCTATTGTCGGCGATACCTAAGGTGCGGGCGGAATCAGCCCCGACCGATACTCCCCCCGCGCCGCCGCGGCGAGCACCTCGTACACTCCGTTTCCCGTTTGCTCCCAAGAGAATTCGCGGGCGCGGGCGCGGGCCTTCTCGCCCATGACGGTGCGGGTCGCGGGGTCGTCGAGCAGTTCGCCGACCGCGTCGGTCAATTGTGCGATGTCGTCGACCAGGATTCCGGTGACGCCGTCGACGACGGAGTCGGTGAGCCCGCGGGAGGCGCGGTAGCCGATGGTCGGCACGCCGTGCTGTGCCGCCTCGATGACGGCGAGCCCCCAGCCCTCCTTGCGCGAGGGCAGCACGTGCACCCATGCGCGGGAAAGCAATTCGTGTTTGCGGCGCTCGTCGACGTGGCCGTGGAAGGTGACGGCGTCGGCGATGCCGAGTGCGGCGGCGTCGGCGGCGAGATTGTCGGCCCACCAGCCGCCGCCGACAACGTCCAGGTGCAGATCGGGAATCCGGGTCCGCAGCCGAGCCACCGCGGCCAGCGCGTCCTCGATCTGCTTGTGTGGCACCAGCCGGGAGAGCACGACGACGCGCGGTCGCGCGGAACGGGTTTCGGCGGCGCCGGTCGGCGCGTCAGCGGGTACCGGTTCGGCGCCGTTGCGCACCACCGCGATTCGTGCTCGGTCGACGCCGAGGGTGGCCAGTTCCTCGGCCGAGGGCAGCGAAACGGTGAGGTATTGATTGCGCCGGTGCACCCGCGGGGACAGCCGTGATTCGATCCACCAGCCGATCCGGCCGACCAGCCGGCCGGCCACCGGCCATTGCTCCCGATGTCCGTGATGCACCAGGACCACCGATGGCGCACCGGTCGCAGCCGTGGCGAAGAACGGGATTCCGTTCTGGGTGTCGATCACCGCGTCGGGTCGCAGGCCGCGCAGCGGACCGAGACCGAGCCTGCCGAACAGGATGGCGGCGAGTGCGCGCGGGTAGACGGTGTAGCGCCCGCCGCCGCGGCTGATCTCGATGCCGTCGATCCGCTCGCGCCGCGGCGCGCCGGGATAGCGGGCGGTGCGCAGCGTGACCTTGACCCCGCGCGCGGACAGCCGGGCCCCTACCTGCTCGAGGTACCGTTCGCTGCCGCCGCCCTGTGGGTGCCCGGTGTCACGCCAGCAGAGCAGGAGGACTTCGCGCACGGTGGAGCTCTCTCGGTCGGAGACGGATGTAGCGCCTCACCATAACCCGACCGTCTATCGATCGGCCCGGCCCACACGGACAATCCCGGGGTCCGGACCGCGGAAACCCGACTGGACCATCGCGATAGTGTCCACCTGAGCCGGATGCACCGCGACACGCTGTGCGACACTCGGCGCCGTGCTTCGAGCGAAAACGTCGTCACCCGATCGCGCCGTCCCGAGCTTCGCGCGCCGGGCCACGCTGCGTCGCTCGTTACGCCTGCTCGCCAGCTTCAAATTCGAGCAGACCGATCCGGCCCACTTCTACGGCGGTATCGCCACCGACAGCGCCGAATTGATCGCCGATTACTACGCCGATCTCACCGGCCGCACGCTCTGCGGCGCCACCGTGCTCGATGTCGGCGGCGGCCCCGGCTATTTCGCGGACGAGTTCGGCGCGGCGGGCGCGCGGTATATCCCGGTGGAACCCGATCCGTCGGAACTGCATGCGGCGGGACTGTCTGTGTCGGGTGCGGTGCGCGGCTCGGGAATGGCGCTGCCCTTCCGGGACAATGCCGTCGATATCTGTTTTTCCTCGAACGTCGCCGAACATGTGCCGCAACCGTGGCTGATGGCCGAGGAGATGGTGCGGGTGACCCGGCCCGGCGGGCTGATCGTGCTCTCGTACACGGTGTGGCTCGGACCGTTCGGCGGGCACGAAACCGGTCCGTGGCATTACCTCGGCGGCGAGTACGCGGCCCGGCGGTATCGGCGCAAATATGGCAGGGAACCGAAGAATCGCTTCGGCGAATCACTGTTCGCCGTGCGCGCGTCGGACGGATTGCGCTGGGCGGCAACGACTTCCGCGGAGGTGCTGGCGGTATTCCCGCGCTACCACCCGCGCTGGGCCTGGTGGCTGGTCCGGATGCCGCTGCTCCGCGAATTCCTGGTGAGCAATCTGGTGGTGGTGGCGACCAAGGTTTGAGCTACTGCTCGAGCCGGCCGCGCCGCCAGTGCCTGCGACCGCAAATCTCGCGCACCGGTTCGCCCCACGGCGATTCCTGAATGGCCAGCCCGACGGTTTCCAGCGTGGTGAGCCCGACCTGATCGGCCAGCATGCCAACTACAGCAACGGCTTCCGCGGCCTGCATGGCCGCCGTCGCCTGCTCGATCGTCAGGGTGCGGCCCGGCAGGAAGGAGACAACCCAACCGCCGCCGCCGACACTCTTCGCCTGATGCTCGGTCTGATCGCTGGTCATCAGCGACCTGCCGACAACTTGCACCGCCATGACTCGGATCTCCCCAATTGCGGGTATCGGTTCGTGAATCGAGCGAGCTGATAAGTAGCTAAAGCATCCTCCACTCAGCAACAGAACGCAATAGTGCGTTCTACGAAAAGCGAACCGACAGGTTGGAATTCACGCAGCTCAGACGGGTGCGCCGAAAGAAAACTGAAACGGGTTACAGACAGCCGCGCCACAAAACTGTAACGTGTTCTCATGCATTACGACAGCTTGTTCATCGGCGGCCGGTGGACGGCGCCGACCAGTTCCGAGCGACTCCAGGTCGTCTCGCCCGCCACGGTCGAGCCGGTGGGCAGCGTCCCGGTCGTCGAACGCGCCGACGTCGACGCCGCGGTTGCCGCCGCCCGGCGGGCCTTCGATTCCGGGCCGTGGCCGTCGACTCCGCCGGAGGAGCGCGCCGAAGTATTGTCGCGCGCCGCCCGGCTCATCGAGCAGCGTTCCGCGGATTTGCTCGGTGCGCTCACCGCGGAGATGGGCGCGACGGCGACAATCGGCTTGACGCTCAACCAGATTCCGGCCGTCGCCGCGCTCGACACCTATGCCGGCCTGGCGAAGTCGTTCCCCTGGAAGGAAACTCGCACGGGTCTGTTCGGCACCTCGCGGGTGTCGCGTGAACCGCTCGGTGTGGTCGCCGCCATCACCGCGTGGAACGTTCCGCTGTTCCTCGCGGCCAACAAACTCGCGCCCGCACTGCTCGCGGGCTGCACCGTTGTGCTCAAGCCCGCACCGCTGACGCCGTTGTCCGCCAACATCGTCGCCGATATCTTCACCGAGGCCGGACTGCCGGAGGGCGTGCTTTCGGTGCTGCCCGCCGAGGCGGAGGTGGCCGAGTACCTGGTGCGCCATCCCGGTGTCGACAAGCTCACCTTCACCGGCAGCACCGCCGTCGGCCGCAGGATCGGCGCGATAGCGACCGAGCAACTCAAGCGGGTCTCGCTGGAGCTGGGCGGCAAATCGGCCGCAATCCTGTTGCCCGACATGGATCTTGCCGCGAGCATCCCCGTGCTCGCCTTCTCCGGTTTGATGAACAGCGGCCAGGGCTGCGTCGCACAGACCCGAATTCTGGCCCCGCGCAGCCGGTACGACGAAATCCTCGACGCACTGGTCGAATACGTGAAGACGATGCGGGTCGGCGATCCGAGCGATCCGAATGTGCAACTGGGACCGTTGATTTCGGAACGTCAGCGCGACCGCGTCGAGGGTTACATCGCGAAGGGCAAGGCGGATGGCGCGCGGCTGGTGCTCGGCGGCGGGCGGCCCGCGGGCATCGACCGCGGCTGGTTCGTCGAGCCGACCATCTTCGCCGATGTGGACAACGGCTCCACCATCGCGCAGGAGGAGATCTTCGGGCCGGTGCTCTCGGTGATCCCGTACGAGACCGAGGACGAGGCCGTGGCCATCGCCAACGATTCGGTCTACGGTCTCGCCGGTTCGGTGTGGACGCAGGACATCGAGCACGGCGCCGAGATCGCGGCCAGGGTGCGCACCGGCACCTACGCGATCAACTGGTACGCGTTCGACCCGTCGTCACCGTTCGGCGGATACAAGAGCTCCGGGCTCGGCCGGGAGAACGGCCCGGAGGGTCTCGACGCCTTCTGCGAGCAGAAATCCCTGCTCATGCCGATGGGGTGGACCGGCTAATTCTCCGGCATCACCACGCGGAGGATCGATTCGCGTTCGCGCCCGGGACGCTCGGGCGCGTCGACCACCTCGACGCGCCAGCCGGGAGGCAGCACGGCCTGTAGGCGGCCCGCGGCGCGACGCAGTGGTGTGCTCGCGGTGGCCAGCTCGAGTCCGGCCACCAATGGCACCGCCGGCACTCGGAACGGCATGGCGGCTCCAGTATCGAGATCGGTCATGCTTCAACCACCTCTCGCGCGTCGATCTCATCGTTTGCCGCCGGCCGCACCGGCGGAGCCACGAGTCGATAGGGAAGTAGTTCAGTCGATCAGTTATTGATTAGCAATCGGACTGGGCGGTCATGAGACTGAGAACACAGCACAGCATAGGGCACCGCTGGGCAAACCTCGCACACCGGGCATCTACCCCTTTCGATGGCCGTGCAAACCCATGCCCGCAACTACTCAGCAGCGTCTGCCGACGCCGTATCGATCGCGGTTCCTTCGACTTTGCCAGCTCCGCGGCGCCGCGGACTGGGGATGGCGAAATCTCTCGCAACTGGGGAATGACATCAGCGGCGGCGAGAGCGGCGATAGCCCGCCGGGGTGGCGCCGGTCGCGGCGCGCAGATGTGCGCGCAGCGCCGTGACGCTGCCGAAACCCGCCTGTGCCGCAACAACTTCCACCGGCAGGTCGGTGGTTTCCAACAGTTCGCGGGCGCGCGCCGCACGCTGCGCGTCGAGCCAGCGGCGCGGCGTTGTGCCGACCTCCGCCTTGAACTTCCTGATGAAGGTGCGCTCGCTCATCAGCGCATGCCGTGCGAGATCGGGCACCGCGAGTTCGACGGCGGGATCGGCGGCCGCCCAGGCCAGCGTCGGCGCCAGGCTGTCGTGAATATCGTTGCGCTGCCTAGGATTCGGTAGATACTGCGCCTGACCGCCCTCGCGATGCGGGGGGCGGACGTTCCACCTGGCAAGTTCGGCGGCGATCGCGGCGCCCAACTCTTTACGGACGATGTGCAGGCACAGATCCCAGCCCGCGGACAGGCCCGCCGAGGTGAGGACGTCACCGTCGTCGACGTAGAGCGCGCCGGGGTCGAGGCGGACCGCCGGATACCGGGCGGCGAAGTCGTCGCAGAAGGCCCAGTGGGTGGTGGCGGGCCTACCGTCCAGCAGCCCGGCCTCGGCGAGCACATAAGCGCCGATACAGATGCTCACCATGGTCGCGCCGCGCGCCGCGGCCGCCCGCAATGCTTCGAGCGCCGCGTCTGGCACCGGGCCGGGCGCGCGGCCCGGAACGATGACGATATCGGCGTCCGCCAATGCCGCCAGCCCGTGCTCGACGTGCAGTTCGAAACCGTCCGGCGACGCGACCGGCCCGGGCCGCACACCGCAGGTGTCGAACCGAAACCCAAGGGGCGCACCGTCTTTGCCCGGGCAGTAGCGGAAGGCCTGCACCGCGCAGGTCAGGTCGTATGTGATGAGCCCGTCCAACGCCAGCGCGACAACCTTCCGCATGCCGCCATTCTGGCAGAAACCCGAGCATTAGTGGCATTTCCGCCACTCGTCTCCGCGCATACCGACCGGTTCACTGAGGTCACGAACTTTTGCGACAGAGGGAGACTCGGAAGTGACCGCGCCAACAGGTATGGATTGGGACTGGGCCATCGACACGGGCGGCAATCTGTCGGGCAGCCAACGACGTCAGCAGCTCGGCTTATTCCTCGCCGCGGCGCCGCAGCTGATCGCGGGACGGGTGAAGCTGGCCATGGGCCGCCGCGGCAACGGTCGCTGCGATCTCGGTGACGTCCCCGATTCGAAACTGGCCAAGGCCGCGGAGATCGAAGCGCGCGAATGCCTTACCCCGCATGTGCTGGAGCATTCGTACCGCACCTATTTCTTCGGCCGCGCCCTCTACGAATTCGTCGGCGCGCCCTACGATGACGAACTCGCCTACGTCGCCAGCCTGTTACACGACCTGAAGCTCGAACACCCAACTCCCGGAAGGTGTTTCGCCGTCACCGGCGCGGAGCGCGCCGTCGATTTCGTCAAGGCGCACGGCGCGACCCCGGAGCAGGCCGCGACGATCGGCGCGGGCATCGCCGCCCACCTGACGGTCGGTGTCGCCCAACAGCTGGGCGACCTCGGTTTCGTCTCGGCGGGCGCGGGCACGGACGTATTCGGCACCGGCCTGGCCGAGATGTCACCCGACTGGGTGGCCGCACTCCTGCGCCAGCATCCGCGTCACGATTTCAAGCGCCACATGCGCGCCGCGGTCGCGGCCGAATCAGCCGCGGTCCCCGGCGGACGCACGAAATGGTTGAGTACGGTGGGATTCCAACAGCTGATCCAGCTGGCGCCGTTCGCGGAATAGCCGAAGACCTTGTCACACAACGGATGAGCGCCGAATCCGCGGCGCTCATCCACCGGCTCACCCGAGATCGTCCGGCGCGGAAACGGATTCGATCGGATGCAGGATCTGTTCGCGCAGAATGTCCGCGTGCCCGCAGTGCTGCGCCAGCTCGCGCAGCACATGCATGTACACCCAGCGCAACGGCAACGGCCCGCGCCGGTTACCCGACACGATGTCGTCGATCCCCAGATTCGCCGTCATCCGCCGCGACGCCGCGCAGGCCGCCCGATGGGCCGCACGCACGCTCTCGATCGTGTCCTGCTCGGTAAGCACGAACGTTTCGTCGGGGGTCTCGGGAATTCCGATCTCGGCCCGCGTCCGCCCGGTGATCGCCTCGTCGAACCACACCTGCTCGGCGAAGGTCACATGCTTGACCAAACCGAGCAGGGTCGTCTTCGAGGACACCAGCCGCCGTCGCGCCTGCTCCTCGGTCAATCCGTCCAGGCAGGCATTCAGGTACGCCCGATGCTGGTCGATGAAGGTCTCGAACTGAACCTTTGGCGGAGCGTCGATTACCGACTCCGCGCGTATCGCTTCGGCTTCACCCATCCAGTGAGTATGGCCCAAACCCGGAAACCGGCGAATCCGGACAACCGGAACAGCCATTTGGGCAACTGGCCAGCATTGCCGAATTATCCTTGTGCACAAACGAAACCGCCCGCTCCGTTCGAAAACGAAGCGGGCGGTTTACATTCCGTTAGGGTTAGCCCAAACGCTGCTTCAGCGCTTCGAATTCGTCCCTAATACCGGACGGCAGCTTGTCGCCGATGAACTCGAACCACTCCTCGATGAGCGGGATCTCCTTGCGCCATTCGTCGGCGTTGACGGCCAAAGCCTCGTCCACATCGGCGGTTTCGACCTTCAGGCCGTCCAGATCCAGATGCGTCGCGGTGGGCACATTGCCGATCGCGGTTTCGACGGCCTCGGCGCGGCCCTCGATGCGGTCCACGATCCACTCCAGCACGCGGGAGTTCTCACCGAAGCCCGGCCACAGGAACCGGCCGTCGGCGCCGCGCCGGAACCAGTTGACGTAGAAGATCTTCGGCAGCTTCGCCGCATCGGCGTTCTTGCCGATATTGATCCAATGACCCAGGTAGTCGCCGACGTGGTAGCCCATGAACGGCAGCATGGCCATCGGGTCGCGGCGCACGGTGCCGACCTTGCCTTCCGCGGCGGCGGTCTGCTCGGAGGACAGCGTCGCGCCCATGAAAACGCCGTGCTGCCAGTCGAACGACTCGGTCACCAGCGGGACGGTGGTCTTGCGGCGGCCGCCGAACAGGATCGCCGAGATCGGCACGCCCTGCGGGTCCTCCCACTCCGGCGCCAGGATCGGGCACTGCGCCATCGGCGTGCAGTAACGCGAGTTCGGGTGCGCGGCAAGGGTTTCCGTCTCGCGGAAGTACCAGTCGTTACCCTTCCAGTCGATCAGGTGGTCGGGCTCGCCCTCCAGGCCCTCCCACCACACGTCGTTGTTGTCGGTCAGCGCGACGTTGGTGTAGACGGTGTTGCCCGCGTCCATGGTGGCCATGGCATTCGGGTTGGAGGAGCGGTTCGTGCCCGGCGCGACACCGAAGAAGCCGTATTCCGGGTTCACCGCGTAGAGGCGGCCGTCCTTGCCGAAGCGCATCCAGGCGATATCGTCGCCGAGGGTTTCGGCGCGCCAGCCGGGAACCGTCGGCTGGATCATCGCGAGGTTGGTCTTACCGCAGGCGCTCGGGAACGCGGCGGCGATGTAGTAGGCCTTGTTCTCGGGGGAGATCAGCTTGAGGATCAGCATGTGCTCGGCCAGCCAGCCCTCGTCATGGGCCATGGCCGAGGCGATCCGCAGCGAGTAGCACTTCTTGCCTAGCAGCGCATTACCGCCGTAGCCGGAGCCGTAGCTCCAGATCTCCCGATCCTCCGGGAAATGCGTGATGTATTTGGTGTCGTTGCACGGCCACGGCACATCGGCCTGCCCGTCCGCCAGCGGGGCGCCGACCGAATGCAGCGCCTTCACGAACGGGCGATCGGTGCCGAGCTTTTCCATCGCGGCCGCGCCCATGCGGGTCATCACCCGCATGGAAACCACGACGTACTCGGAATCGGTGATCTCGACGCCCAGCTTCGGGTCCTCGGCGCCGAGCGGGCCCATGCAGAACGGCACCACATACATGGTGCGGCCCTTCATCGAGCCCCGGTACAGCTCGGTCATGGTCGCGCGCATCTCGGCCGGATCGACCCAGTTGTTGGTCGGGCCCGCGTCGGCCTCGGTCTTGGAACAGATGTACGTGCGGGACTCCACCCGGGCCACGTCGGAGGGATCGGAGAGGGCGAGGAAGGAGTTCGGCTTCTTCTTCTCGTCGAGCTTCTTGAAAGTGCCCGCGGCGACCAGCTGCTCGGTCAGCCGGTCCCATTCCTCATCGGAACCGTCAGCCCAGACCACCCGATCCGGCTGCGTGAGTTCCGCTACTTCTTGCACCCAGGCGAGTAGTTCGCTGTGCTCGGTCGGCGCCTTGCCGTCGGATCCACGAAGACCAGGAATGGTCGCTGAGGTCATTGAAAACTCTCCTGAGATGGGCGGTTCACGATGCTGGCCCGGCATCGAGTGCCACCATTGGCGGTAAGGCACCCGCTACGGCCCGTCTATTGCGCGCCCAAACCGGCGGCGTGCAAGGACTGAAGCGGACGCCCAGGTTCCTGAATAGAGGTTAACGCGCTGTGACCTCTGGTACGGAATCGGGTTTCTCACAGTATCTATTTCCGCGCGAGTGTGCTGCCAACCACAAAGTTGTGGAATTCACCCGTCGCAGTCGGTGCGGCGGAACCCGGCCACCCGGCTAATCCGACGGCGGAACCCAGCGATCGAGGCATTCGATATCGCGCTGGCAAGCGGCCAGTTGACCCGGTTGTTCGGCCGCCATCCGCCGTATTCTGGCCTCCAATTCGGCGATTCGGCGGTCGGTCTCCACCATGGCCGTGGCACTCGCGCGAACCACCCGGTCGGAGAACGCGGTCTCGGTCTCCACCAGCGCGGTAGTGACCCGCTGTTCCAGCTGGGCCTTCACATTCACCAACGCCTCGGACACCCATTGCCGGACGTGGTTGCGATCGGCGACCTGACCGCGGGCGCGCACCACCCAGGCCGCCGCACCGGCGCCCAGCAACAGGGTGAACGGCACGCTGGCCACGTCGAGCGCCGGGACCAGCGCCAACGGCGAAACCAGCAACCTGCCTAGACCGACACCGGCCGAGGCGCCGAGCGCGATCATGAGGTGATCTTCGACACCGCGGTGGCGCGGATCCGGATCGGGGCCGACCCGCGGCGCCGGATCGCGACGCCGATAGGGGGCCGGTTCGGCCGGGGACAGTTCGTCGACGCGATGCGCCAATTCGGCCAGGCGCTGGTCGATTTCGGCATCGAGCTGGCCGGTGAGCTCGGTGACGGCCTGCTGCAGCCGGTCGGGATAGTCGCCGAGCCGGTTGGGGCGCAGGCGATCGAGTTCGCCGCGGGCCGCGGTGTGCAGCGCGCGCACCCGGCCACCGACATCGGTCAGCAGATCGACGCGTGCCAAGTGGAGTTGACCGCGCAGGGTCGACAGCGAGGTCGCGCGGCCGCCGTCGCGGCCCGCCAGCAGGGTGGCCCGCTCCTCGCGCAGGCGGGCGATCTCGCCGCCGGAGCGCAGCTGTTCGATCTGATCCTCGATGCGCCTGCGGGTTTCGGCCAGCACCCGCACGGTGATCGCCGCGGTACGGTCCGCTCCCGCGGCGTCCGCGCCCATCGCCGCCGCCGTGAGTTCGGCGTGCAGCGCGCCGAGGCCCGCGCGATCCATCAGGCCGGGATCGCCCGAGGCGCGGGCCGCGACGGCCAACCTGCCCGAGACCGGCAGGACGTCGATATCGCCGAGTCCGGCGCCCGCGAGCAGACCGAGATTCAGCTCGCGCACCGAACGCCAGTCCTGGTGTGCGTGAATTCCGTTCATCGCGAGCAGGATTCGCGTACCGTCCTGGCGCAGCCGCTGGAGCATCCGCAGCGTGTCGCCGCCGAGCGTCGTCCCGGCGTCCAGCAGTACCAGCGCGACCGCGGCGGGGGCCTGCCCCGACGGGGATGTCGACTCCACCGCCGCGTGCGCATCGGCCACCGGATCGCCGAGCGCGATCCGCGGCTCATATCTGGCCAGCTCCGTACGCAATAGGGTGGTGTTCGCGTCGTCGGGGCCGATCAGCGTCACCGCCGATGCGTCGCCGGCGCGCCGCACCGCCTTCAGCAGCGCGACACCCTGCGGATTCCACCGCGAGACAACGGCTTCGATCTCCGGCGACAACTCGCCAGGCTGTCCGGGCCTGGGTCCGGGCGCCTGCGGTGCGCCACCCGAACCAAGCTGCGGCACAGCCGAATTCGATGCCGAACGCGCGGCTTCCGGCCCCGGCTCGATCGGTTCGGTAATCGCCCTGATCAGCGGCGCTCCCATCATCGGCCGATCCGCGCCGCCCGCGTTCGAACCAGACTGCGGCACCGGCCGATTCGGCGTCGACTGACCTGCCGCCTCATCGACCGGATATGCCGATGCGGGCGACAAATCCGATCCGGTCGCGGAATCCGATTGCCGCGCAGGGCTATTCGATCGCGAGGAATCCGCCCCACGCTCAGCGGACGGCCCGTCCGAACCCGACCCACCCGACGTTCCAGGATCCGTCGCGTTCTCGGACGACGACGTCGACGTGCGATGGCCGTGATCCGGCGGCGGCGTGGTTCGACTCGATGCCGCGAGGTGCGCCACGCCTTCGGCGGACGGCGTATTCGACTGCGGCACAGAACCACCCGGCGAGCCGGACGACGACGCGTCAGCACCCGACGGTTGGCCCGCTGAACCCGACTGCGGCACAGAACCACCCGGCGTTCCAGGATCCGTCGCGTTGTCGGACGACGTCGACGTGCGATGGCCGTGATCCGGCGGCGGCGCGGTTTCACTCGATGCCGCGGGACGCGCCGAACCTTCCGAGGGCGTCGTATTCGACTGCGGCACAGGCTCACCCGGCGGGCTCCCCGCCCCGGACGAACGCTCCGGTGCTGGCGGGTCGAGCCGCTGGGCGCTCATGTCAGAGTCCGGCACTGGTCAATCGATCCCATAGGCGGACGTAGCCGTTGTGCACGCGCAGCGCGGCGCGGCAGGCGGCGGGCGGCATATCGCCGGAGACGATGACCCGCCAGCGGGCGGCCCTGACCATCGCGTCGTCGGCGTCGTCGGGAGCGGGCCTCGGATAGCCCGCGGCCAGGTGGGCGACGGCCGGACAGGCCAGGCCCGCGCACAGGCCGAGCCAGCTGGCCTCGTCACCGGATAGATAGTCCTCCAGCAGGGCGCGGCCGCGGCTGCCGTCGACCGGTACCGCGCGGGCGGCCAGCCGGGTGAGCTCGTCGAGCAGGTCGCCGCCGCGCAGCGCCTGAACCTGTTCGTAGCGGCGGTGCAGCAGCCGGTGCAGCGCGTCGATACCGCTGGCGGCGTGCATGAGTTGCAGCAGCGCCTGCGGGGTGATCGCCGGATCGTGCCGCAGCGCGGTGAGCGCGCACGCCACGCCGTACAGATCCCAGCGATTCAGTAGTTCGACGCGTTCGGCGACATCGGGTCCCGCGGTGCGCGCGGTGAACAGATCGGGCGAAAGGGTAAGTGCGGGATCGGTATTCGCGGCGTGCCTGCGCAGCGTGCGCAGATCGGCGTCGGTGATCGCGCCCGCGCGGGTGCGCACGGCCAGCGACGCGACCACCGGCAGGGCGGGCACGCCGAGTTCCCTGCCGATCTGATCGGCCGCGGCGACGGCGTCGGCCCAGCGCGAACCGATCGCATCGGCCTTGTTCACCGCGACGATCGCGCGGTCGGCGGGCAGTTCGCCGAGCACCCGGCGGTCCGCCGCGGTCGGGGTGCCCGCGAGCACGTAGACGATGATGTCGGCGTCGAGCACCGGATCCGGATTGCCCGGCGCGTCCACCGGTTCGGTCTCCACCGCCGACATGAGCGCCAGCGCCTGCAGCACGGTGGTCCGGCCGGAATGCGCCCGGCCGGTGACCTGGATGCGCGGCGGTTTGCGCCACTCGTTCACGGCCGCGCCGACGTAGTAGCCGAGCTGGGTATCCGCACCGCCCGCGACCAGCAGGTCGTTGAGCAGCTGTTCCAGTTGATCGTGTTCACGCCCAGGCACCCCGCGTTCGCGCATCGGCCCGTCCGGTCCCGTCTGTGTCGGCATCACTGCACCCCCTTTACGCTGCGCAATTCTTGCAGAAACCGTCGCGGGGGCTCAGCTGCCGCTGAAGTATTTGTTCACGGTGCGCACCGCCCAGTTGGGCGAGTACTTGGCCACGGTGGCCAATACCTTTGCCTGCGTGCCTATTTCATAGTGCACCCGGGGCAGTCTGCCGCGTTTACTCGTCGCCGACCAGATACCGTTCGCGACGTCGTCGGCGGTGAGCCGGATGCCGAGCGATCTGGTGGTCCCGGTGTCGACCCCCTCGACCATGCCGGTGCCGACGAACAGCGGCCACACCGCGATCACCCGGATATCGTGGCGCTCCCATTCGAGATCGAGCGCCTCGGTGAGGCTCTTCACCGCCGATTTGGTCGCGCCGTAGCTCGCGAGCTCGGGTTGGCCGTATAGCGCCGAGGCCGAGCACAGGTTCACCACCTGCGCGCCCGGCGTATCCCGCAGATACGGGAACGCGGTGTGCGTCCCGATGACGACACCGCCGAGGTTGATATCGATGATCGCCTGGTGGCCGGCCAGGTCCAGCTTTTCGAAGGGACCCGCGCGCAGGATGCCCGCGTTGTTGACGAGGATGTCCAGCCGTCCGACGTCGGCGTGGAAGTCCGCCAGCCGCTCGGCCCAGTGCGTGGCGTTCGTCACATCGAGCACGCCGGTGCGGATGCTGCCGCCGGATGCGGTGATCTCTGCGGCGAGCCGAGTCAGACCGACCTCATCTATGTCGTACGCGCCGACGCGATACCCCTGCGCAGCGAAAAGCAGTGCCGTCGCCCTGCCGATCCCGGCCGCGGCGCCGGTGATGAACATAGACGGTCTGGTCATACCGGCAGTCTAGTGCCGGTATGCCCAAGGGAGTCCGGGGTTTTCACGGCACCGGCCGCTGGCTTACGCTACTCGGATGGTCGCTACCAGACCCGGTGCGCGACTTGGTTTTTCGATCGCGGCACGCCGGTGGGCAATGGGGAGTGGGGCCGGGATTCGACGAGGAGGTGGCGATGACGCTCGATGTCGTCGATGCGGAGCCCGAACCGATCGCGCAGCCCGCGACAGGTAAACCCCTACTGCCGAGCAAGGATCCGTTCCATCGGCCCCCGAAGGGTTTCGCCAGCAAGCCCGCGGGAACCATCCTGCGCGCCCGGCGAATCGAGCTGGCGCTTTTCGGCATTGTCCCGCAACAGGTCTCGGCCTGGCAGCTGCTCTACCGCAGTTGCGACCTGCACGGCACCCCGGAGGCGGCGATCACCACCGTGCTGCTGCCGCTGGACGCCGATCCGCGAGAAGACCGGCCGCTCTTGGCCTTCCAGACCGCGATGGACGCGGTCACCGAGCGCTGCGCACCGTCGTACGCGCTACGGCTCGGCGCGCACGCACTCGGCTCGATCACCCAGCTCGAATGGCTGTTGGTGGCCAATGCGCTACGCCGCGGCTGGGCGGTGAGCATCGCCGATCACGAGGGTCCGCACGGAAACTTCGGCGCGCCACGCGAACCCGGCTACCGCGCGCTCGACGGCATCAGGGCGGCACTGCGTTTCGAACCGCTCGGCCTGCATTCCGGCACCCGGGTCGCGGTGTGGGGCTATTCCGGTGGCGGGATGGCCAGCTCGTGGGCGGTGGAGATGGCCCCCACCTACGCACCGGAAATCGATATCGCCGGTGCGGTATTGGGCGCGCCGGTCGGCGACCCAGGACAGGTTTTCATGCGGCTCAACGGATCACACTTCGCGGGTCTGCCCGCGATCGTGATAGCCGCACTGCGCAGGCTCTATCCGGCGCTCGGCGCGTTGATCGAAGACGAACTCACCGGCGAGGGGCTGCGGATGGTCGCCCGCGCCGAAAGCACCAACCCGATCCTGGCCGTGCTCACCCTGACCGGCAAGAAGTTCGACGACTACCTGGGCCGCCCGCTCACCGAAGTGCTTGCCGCGCCGGCCTTCCTGGCCATGTTCGACGAGCTGCGGCTCGGCAATTCGGTCCCGGACTGTCCGCTGCTGGTGGTGCAGCCGGTGCACGATCAGGTCATTCATATGGACGGCATCGACGGCCAGGTCGACCGGTATCGGCGCGGCGGTGCGATCGTCAGCTATGTGCGCGACCGGCTCAGCGAACACTTCTCGCTGTTGCCGTTGGCCACCCCGATGAGCCTGGATTGGCTGAACGAGCGATTGGCCGGGCAACCGGTGAGCGACGAGGAGACGCGAACGGTGTGGTCGGTCGTCGCCTCGCCCGCCGGGGTGCGTGGTCTGTGGGAGATGGCCACGACGGCGGTGCTGTGCGCGCTCGGTAGGCCGCTGCGCCAGGAGTCGGCTCCGGTGGCGCGGATCTCCCGCGTTCGCGCGGCCTGAGCGGCGAGGAGACAGTCGATTGCGGCGCTGGTCGGCGAATGCTGGACAATGGACGCCGTGAACGACGCCGCCAACCACACTGCCGAGTCGGTTCCGGGCCAGCCGTCCACAGCCGCGGCCCCGACCGCCGCTGCCCGCCGTCAGGGTTCCGGATCTCGCCTGTATCCGAGGGTCACCAGCTTCCGCTCGCGCAGGGGCGCGCTGACCGCGACCCAGCAGCAATCGTGGGACCGGATGTGGCCGTCGATCGGTCGCGAAGTGGCCGACGAGCCGCTCGACGCCGCGGCCTGGTTCGGCCGGGAGGCCCCGCTGGTCATCGAGATCGGTTGTGGCACCGGCACGGCGACGGCGGCCATGGCGCAGGCGGAACCGCACCTGAACCTCATCGGCATCGAGGTGTACCAGCCGGGTCTGGCGCAGTTGGTGCAGCGGGTCGAGCGGGAGCGGATCCCGAATATCCGACTACTGCGCGGCGACGCGGTCGACGTCCTGGAAAATATGATTGCTGAGCAATCGCTAACCGGCGTCCGAGTGTTCTTTCCCGACCCGTGGCCCAAGGCGCGGCACCACAAGCGCAGACTTCTGCAGCCGGCGACGGTGAAATTGATCGCGAGTCGGCTCCGCCCCGGCGGCGTGTTGCACGTAGCGACCGACCATGCCGATTACGCCGAGCAGATTCTCGAGGTCGGATCGGCGGAACCCCAGCTCATCGGCCTGAACGAGACCACGGGCGGGGTCAGCGCCGAGCATCGGGACACCGCCCCGATCGGCTTCGAAAGGCCCGTCACGAAATTCGAGGGCAAGGCACATCGCGCCGGAAGCGCTATCACCGAACTCATATGGGGGAAGATCGACATATGAGTGTCAGTGAGATGGCCCACGAGGTGGTCGATGTTGCCGGGGAGGTGCACGGAACCGTACCGGAAGGTATGAACCCCACACCCGACGTGCGGCGCGTTCTGCTGGTGTGGGACGCACCCAACCTGGACATGGGCCTCGGCGCCATCCTGGGTGGGCGGCCCACCGCCGCCTACCGGCCCCGCTTCGACGCGCTCGGCCGCTGGCTACTCGCCCGCACCGCCGAACTATCCGTCGGCAGCCCGACCCGCGTCGAACCCGAGGCCACCGTCTTCACCAATATCGCCCCCGGCACCGCCGACGTGGTGCGGCCATGGGTCGAGGCGCTGCGCAACGTCGGCTACGCGGTATTCGCCAAACCCAAGATCGACGAGGACTCCGACGTCGACGCGGACATGCTCGCACATATCGAACTACGCCGCCGCGGTGCCGGATTGGCAGGCATCATGGTCGCCTCCGCCGACGGGCAGGCCTTCCGGGAACCGCTGGAGGCGATCGCCGCCGCCGGAATTCCGGTACAGGTGCTCGGCTTCCGCGAGCACGCGAGTTGGGCCGTCACATCCGATACCCTCGAATTCATCGACCTCGAGGACATCCCGGGCGTGTTCCGCGAACCGCTGCCCCGGGTCAGCCTCGACTCGCTGCCCGACGAAGGCGCCTGGCTGCAGCCGTTCCGGCCGCTGTCGGCGCTGCTCACCTCACGCCCCGCGCAAGGAGTCGCTTAAGTGTTCACACGCTGGGGCGATCTGGTCTACAAGCTGCGCTTCGCCGTCATCGGCGTCGTCGTTGCCGCCCTGCTCGCGCTGGGCGGATACGGTCTCGGCCTGGAAGACCACCTCAGCTCCAGCGGTTGGGACGACCCCACCTCGGAGTCATCGAAGGCGGCCCATATCGCCGACGCCGCGTTCGGCCGCGATCACAACAGCGATGTGATCCTGCTGTACACGGCGCCGGACGGTAAGACGATCGACGACCCCGAGTGGAGTCGCAAGATCGTCGACAACCTGAACAGCCTGCCCAAGGATTACCCGGACCAGATCGCCAAGGTCAACGGCGCTTACTGGCGGACGAACACCGGCGCGTCGGTCCCGTCGACCTTCGGCACCAAGGACAAGAAGTACGCCTTCGCCTCCGTCGCCATCGTCGGCGACAACGACACCGATATGGTGCGCAACTTCCGGAAAGTGAAGGACGTCTTCTACATTCCGGGCGTCGACGTACAGGTCACCGGTCTGCAGGCGGTGGCGGGCACACTCAACGACACCATCGCCAGCGATGCGCGGCGCATGGAGGTCATCGCCATCCCGGCCGTCGCGGTCCTGCTGTTCTTCATCTTCGGCGGCATCGTCGCGGCCGCCATGCCGTTGATCGTCGGCGGGCTCACCGTCATCGGCGCCAACGGCATCGTCATGTTGATCACCCGGTTCACCGAGGTGAACTCCTTTGTCGGCAACGTCGTTTCGATGATCGGCCTCGGTCTCGCGATCGACTACGGCCTGTTCATCGTGAGCCGATTCCGCGAGGAGCTCGCCGAGGGGTACGACACCCGGGCCGCGGTGCGCCGATCGGTGATGACCGCGGGCCGCACCGTGGTGTTCTCCGCGACGATGATCATCGCCAGCCTCGGCGGCATGCTGCTGTTCCCGCAGGGCTTCCTGAAGTCGATCGCCTACGGTTCCATCGCCACCGTCGCGCTCGCGGCGCTCACCGCGCTCACCATCCTGCCCGCCATGCTGAGCATCCTCGGCAAGCGCGTGGACATGCTGGGGCTCAAGCGATTCCGCAAGACCAAGACCGCCGAAGAGGTCGAGAACGGCATCTGGGGCAAGTCGACGCGCTGGGTGATGCAGCATCCGCTGAAGATCGCCATTCCGCTCTGCATCGTGCTGCTGCTGTTGATCATCCCGGTCAAGAACCTGGCCTTCGGCGGCATCAACGAACGTTATCTGCCGCCCGACGATCCGGTTCGGGTCTCGCTGGCGAACTTCTACAAGGTCTTCCCGCTGAAGAAGACCGACCCGATCCAGCTGGTCATGGTGTCCGACAACAGCAATGACGTCGGACAGGTGTGGCGCGAGGCCCAGCAGGCGCCGGGGCTGATCACGGCGCCGGGCTCCGCCGGTCCGTTCGGGACGCCGTCGCCGTCCACCACGGACAAGACCGTTTATCAGACCACCGCGACGCTCGTCGACTCCGATAACGCCGGACCCACCATCGAATTCCTGCGCTCGATGGACGTACCCGACGATGTGCAGGTCTACGTCGGCGGGCAGCCCGCCATCCAGCAGGACAGCATCAACACGCTGCTGCACCGAATGCCGGGAATGATCGCGCTGGTCGTCTTGGTGACCACGCTGCTGATGTTCCTCACCTTCGGCTCGCTGGTGCTGCCGATCAAGGCCGCGCTGATGAGCGCGCTCGGGCTCGGCTCCACCCTCGGCATCCTGACCTGGATCTTCGTCGACGGGCACGGCGCGGGCCTGCTCAACTTCACCCCGCAGCCGATCATGTCGCCGGTGCTGGTGCTGATCATGGCGGTGGTCTACGGACTTTCGGTCGACTACGAGGTGTTCCTGCTGTCTCGCATGGTCGAGGCGCGGACCAGGGGCGCGTCCACCACCGAGGCCGTCCGCGCCGGTACCGCGCACACCGGCAACATCATCACCGCGGCCGCGCTGATCCTGCTCGTCGTCACCGGCGCGTTCGCGTTCTCCAAGCTGGTGATGATGAAGTACCTCGCGTACGGCATGGTCGCCGCGCTCTTCATCGACGCGACGCTGCTGCGCATGCTGCTGGTGCCCGCGACGATGAAGCTGCTCGGCGACGACTGCTGGTGGGCGCCGAAGTGGATGAAGAAGATCCAGGAGAAGATCGGGCTCGGCGAGCCGATCCTCGACGACGAACTGCCCGGCAATGCCGAGCTGGTCGACCTGGTGAAGACCACACCCGTGACCGATCCGGTTACCACGGTGATGCCCGCGTTGAAGACCACGCGCAAAACGCCGCACCGGCCGCGCACCGTCGAGGAAATCGAGGCGGGCGCGCCGACGGTGCACTTCCCCAACCTGAAAAACGCGGTGACCAAACACGATCCGACGCGGCCGATGCCACCGCAGGCGTTGGGTGAGTCCGGATCCGCGGACTCGGGTGTGCAGGGCTCCGATGGTGAATTCGGCTCGCCGGGGTCCGGGGACTTCGAGTCGGATGAATCGGGTTTTCCGGCAACGGAGTTCCTGCGGTTGCCGTCGGAGTTCACGCAGGGTGGTGAGTCGGGAGCGTCCGGGTTCGACCGGGGTGCTGAATCTGAGCAGTCATCTTTCAACCGCGGTACTGGATCGGGGACGACCCGGGGGGTCTCGGGGCAGCCCGAGTTCAACTACGGTTCCGAGTCAGGGGCGCCCGGATTCGATCGCGGTGCCGAGCCGGGGCCAGCCGCATTCAATCGCGGGCTCGAGTCAGGGCCGGGCGAGTTCAGCCGGGGTGCCGAATCAGGGGCATCTGCATTCAATCGCGGGCTCGAGTCAGGGCCGGGCGAGTTCAGCCGGGGTACCGAGGCGGGGCCAGCCGCGTTCAACCGCGGTGCCGAGTCGGGGCCAGCCGCGTTCGAACGCGGTGCCGAATTGGGGGCATCTGCATTCAATCGCGGGTCTGAGCCGGGGCCGACCGAATTCAATCGCGGCGTCGAATCAGGATCGGGCGAGTTCAGCCGAGGTGCCGAGTCCGGGCCAGCCGAGTTCAGCCGAGGTGCCGAGTCGGGGCCAGCCGAGTTCAATCGCGGCGCCGAACCGGGCCCAGTCGTATTCGGCCACACCGAGTCGGGGCCGACCGAATTCAACGCGTGGGAGTCGCCGTCGGATCCCGATCCGGCCGGGTCCGCGCCCAGAGTGCTGCCTGCCGGATCGAGCAGGCCCCCTGTTCCGCCGCGGACCGTCGCGCCCGCGCCGATTCCACCTATGCCCCTTGGCGATTCGAGCGGGCCGCGGGTGATGCCGCCGAATCCGCCTGCCGGGGAACCCGTTTCCCGCCTCGATCAGCCACTGACCTACAGTGCGGAGCCACCACGCCCCACCTCCGCACCGCAGCCGATCGACCCCGCCGCGCGGGTGCTGCCGCCGAATTCCGCTCCCCGCGAGGATATTTCGCGGGGCACCTACTCCGCGCCTGGCGCGGAACGGCGAGTCGCGCCGTCACCACATCCGCCGGTGCCGCGCAATACGTCCGCACCACAGCCGTTAGATTCCACCTCGCGCGTGCTGCCTCCCAATTCACCGGCCGTGGAGCCGGGTACGCACCTCGGGCGACCGCAGGCCTACAGCGCGCAGAACCCCGACCGGCTCGGGTCGGCCCCGGAGCCGATCGACCCGAGCACACGGGTACTACCGCCGAATCCGTCCGCCGCAGAGCCGAATTCACGCCTCGGCCAGCCGCAGGCGTACAGCGCGCAGAACCAGGCCTACAGCGCACTGGCGCCCGATTCCGCACCACAGCCGATCGACCCGAGCACACGGGTACTACCGCCGAATCCGTCCGCCGCAGAGCCGAATTCACACCTTGGCCAGCCGCAGGCGTACAGCGCACAGAATCAGGCCTACAGCGAAGCGGGTCCCGATGCGCTCGGCTCCGCACCGCAGCCGAGTAATCCGGCCGCGCGCGTGCTGCCACCGAATTCATCTGGGGGCACGCACTTCGGCCAGCAGGCGCACAGCGCGCAAAACCAGGCCTATAGCGCGCAGAACTCCGACCGGCCAGGCTCCGCTCCGCAGCCGACCGGCCCCGGCGAGCGGGTGTCGCCACCGAATTCCGCGGCCCGCGACGATATTTCGCGCGGGGTGCCGCCGCAAGTCAGGCCAGGTGTTGATTCGAGTGGCCGGTCGAGCGCACCGTCGGACTTCGGCCGCAATGCCGCCGGTGATCCGGGCGCGCGGGTACTGCCACCGAATTCTGGGGCGCCGGAATCGGATTCGCGGATGCGGCAGCCGGATCCGACCGCGCGAGTGTTGCCGCCGCGCACCGTGACGCCGCCAACGGATTCCACCGCGCCGATGGGGCCACCCTCGCAGCCGACGCCGGCCGTCGACGACACCCGGCAGACGCCGGAGTCCACCGAGCGCCCCTCGCATCGCGCACCCACCGATCCAGACAATGGCCCGGACACCAGCCGCAGCAGCATCGAGAACTGGATGGCCGAACTACGCTCGTCCCGGCGCCGCATCGGCAACCGCGACGAGGGCCGCCACCACAGCGGCGACGGCCGCACCGTCAGCGTCAACGAGCTACTGCGCCGCCGCGAAAACGACGAATAGGCCAGGCCGTCTGCCGATCGCCGCGCACCCCGAGCCGGATCTCGGTGAAGCCCTGCGGTCGGCCGCAGAGCCAGACCTCGCACCACGGCGGCGATGGATGCTCCATCAGCGTCAACAAGCTGCGACACCACCACCGCGAAACGACGAATAGTCCGGGCTGCACCAGCGGCAGTCCCGCGCCGTCGGCCGATCGCCATACACCTCGAACCGAATCCCAGCGAAACCCTACTGGTCGACCGGGAGCCGGGCCTCGCACCACAGCTCCTGCCGCGCCGCCGCGAAAATGATGAACAGGCCGGGCTAACAGTCCAGTGGTAGTTCCCCGCGCCGCAGGCCGATGCCGCGCACCCCGAACAGACCCCGGTGGTCGGCCGAGGGCCAGGCCGCGCACCACGCTCCTGCCGCGCCGCCGCGAAAACGACGAATAGGCCGGGCTACACCGGCGGCAGCCCGGACCGTCTGCCGATCGCCAGCACCCCGCGCCGGATCTCGGTGAAGCCCTGCGGTCGGCGGGGACCAGGCCTCGCACCATAGCGGCGATGGACGCACAGTCAGGTCAACGAGCTGCCGCGCCGCCGCGAAAACGACGAATAAGCCGGGCTACACCCAGCGGCAGCCCCGGCCGTATGCCGATCGCCACGTACCTCGAACTGGATCCCGGCGAAGCCCTGCGGTCGACCGGCGCCAGACCTCGCACCACAGCTCCTGCCGCGCCGCCGCGAAGACGGCGAGTACGCCGGGCTACCAGTGCAGTGGTAGGTCCCGCGCCGCGGGCCGATCGCCGCGCGTCCCGAAGCGGATAGCGGTGAATCCGTGCGGTCGGCCGGGGAGCCAGGCCTCGCACCACAGTTCTTTCGGCATCGTGCCGGGGGCGCGGATCGCGGTTATGGCTTTGTTCGCCACCAATCGGCCGGATAGGCGCTCGGCCGGGTAAGTCCAGGTGCGGAGGCCGCCTGCGTCGTAGGTGTGTACGCCGCAGCCCGTTGCGGAGAACCAGCCGTGCGCGATTGGTGCCAATTCGTCGTATATGCCGATCGCCCAGCCGATTTCGTCTATATCGGGGACGAACCGCAGCTCATCGGCGAATGAATCGAACAGCAGTCGCAGATTGTCGGCGAAGTGGTCCCATTTGTTGACCGCCCAGGTGGGGTCGGTGGCGCGTCCGAAGTGCGGACGCACCGGGCGGGCGGGATCGGGCCGGAAGTGCCATCGCTGGTGCGGGTCCGGGTTGTAGTAGTCGTAGTGGCATTCGTCGTAGCTGTCGTAGTCGTCGTAGTCGTCGCCCTCGAGCGCGGCGGCCTCGTGTGCCAGCCAATTCTGCGTCGGGTCGGTCGGCGATAATCGCACAGCGACCCCCATGGCGCCGTAACCATAGCGGCTGGCGCGACGGGTGAGTTCTACGGTGGTGTCCGCACCGTTCCAGATTACAAATAAATCTGCGCCCCCACCGATCAGATCCGGGACGCCGAGCAGTTCTCGACAGGTTGCGAATATTGTCTGGAATACATTGTCCAGCAATATGTCTGAGCACCCATGGGCTAGTTCCAGGTACGCTGTCTCGCCGTAGCCGAATGCGGCGCGTTGCTCGTCATCGGCGGGCTCGACGGTAATGTCGGACCTCTTACCCGACGGGTCATCGGATTTCAGCCCGAGCCCGGCCAGGGTCGCATCGATCTCGGCACGCGACCACGCGCCGAACTCGGCTCGCAGGAGCCCCGACACCGCATCGGTGAAACAAATCTCCTTATCCCCCAGCCGTTCTGCGGCGCGGGTCCGGATATCCTCGCGCCAGTCCCGATATTCGATCCAGTGGTTCTGCTCCATCGGGCTCACCAGCACGACATCGATGGCGGCGCCGTGCACTACTCCGGCGACAACGCTGCCGAAATCCCAGCTCGGGCCGTAGCGGGCCGAAATCCACTCCGCCGTCGGCTCGTCGAATTCCTCGACCAGCGCGGCAACCGTGCCCGATACCGCGTCAGCACCGAATTCGCCAGCACCACGACCATTTTCGGATACAGGCACGGTGACGGAGATCAGCCGATCACCGACGAGCCGGAACGTGGCGACCGCATCTTCGATCTCGATATCGGTGCGCGCCCACCAGATCGCGCGATCGTCCCACCACTCCCGTGGTTCCTCCCAACCCATCCGGGAGCAGAAACGGTCGATATCGCCTCTCGCCCAGGTCCAGTCGAATTCGGCCGCCTCGGATACGACGGCAACCGCGCCCGCCGTATCCGTCCAAGAACTCTCCAGCACGCGGTGACCATAACCCGGATGCCCGACAGATATTGCAGGGCAATGCCTTTCGTAGTGTCCCTTCGCCACCCTTGGGAAGGCTGAGCGCCGTGTCAGTCGGCATGTCAGGTCGCTGTCGGCCCGCTGTCAGCGGGGCTGGCGAAAGTAATCCACATGAACGGCACAGCGAGTGCGGTTCCCACCGATTCACACCAAGGGAGTTCAGCCATGTACAAGTTCCAGACCTCGGATCCGATCGCCGTCGCCGTCGACGTGCTGTCCGGCAACGTCACCGTGATCGCCTCCGACCGCACCGACACCGTTGTCGAGGTCCGGCCCGCCGACGAGTCCAAGAAGAGTGACGTGCGGGCCGCCGAGCAGGCCAAGGTCGATTTCGCCGCGGGCAAGCTGACCGTGCAGACGCCGAAGGACTGGCGGACCTACAGCCCCTTCGGCGGCAACCCGACCATCGAGGTGGTCATCGAGGTGCCGGCCGGCTCCGGCTTCCAGGGCAGCACCAGCATGGGCCGACTGCTGGGCTCCGGCGAGCTCGGCGAGTGCGAGCTGGAGGTCGCCGCGGGCGACATCATCGTCGAGCGTCCACTCGGTTCGGTGACCGCGAAGACCTCGAAGGGCGATATTCGCATCGGCGAGGCGTCGCGCGGCGTGCTCCGGCTGGAGACGTCGACGGGCGAGCTGGAGATCGGTATCAGCGCGGGGAGCGCGGCGCAGTTGGAGGTCAACGCGCACGGCAGCGTGCAGAACCTGATGCAACCGGTCGATCCGTCGAAGGGAAACGGGGACACCGTGCAGGTGTATGCGCGAAACTCGTTCGGCAACGTCATCATCCGGCACGCGACCGCCTGATGACCGTTGTCGGGGCGAGTTCCCGTGCGAGGCACTCGCCTAGAGCACGCATCCGTTACTCGATGGCACCGTATCGCGGTGACCGGAATCGGGGACGAATCGGTATGGCAGGTAGGCGGTTACGCCACTACGACGGCTGGATTGCCCCAGGTAGACGCGGGATGCGTTGGCATGCGGCGGTCCGGTTTCGCATCCGGAGTGAGGCCGATATCCGTACCAGCGCTGTAGCATCCGGCCTGAACGGACAAAACCAGACGATTTCCGCGGGTTTTCCGCCTATCTCTGCTGGTTTTGTCCGCCTAGGCCGACTGGATCGCACCCCGTCCCGCTTCACCTTTGCTCCAGTAGGCAACCCATTAATGCATAGCAACTAGCTTCTGGCACAGGTAATCGCCTGTGCCAGAAGCTAATTGGCGCGGTGGAACGAAGCCGCGGCGTGTCGGCGGCATGCGCGTCGGTTACCGCACCCCGTACCTCTCGCATCGAGTGTTCGGCTCGAAGACGGGATGCGACAGTCCCGGCTACTTGCCCACAGCGTCAATTGCGAGCCGAATCGTTGTTCGCGTCGGCGAAGGCGCGGGCGTAGCGGGTGCCCGCGAGCAGTAGGAGGACGCCGACTACCAGGAAGGCGGCGGCGCGCAGGAGGCCGTCGAGGGTGGCGAGGTCGAAGAGGAACAGCTTGGCCAATGCCGCCGCGGTGACCAAAAGCCCGGAGACCAAAGCGGTTTTGGCGAGGGCGGCGGAGTGCGCGAGCATGCGCAGACCGAAGAGGAGGGCGGCGGTGGCAGCGATCATCCACAGAATGGTGGCGGCGGTGTGGCCGATGCGGAAACCGTCCCTGGTGGCACTGGCGACACCGAGGGAGACCGTCGCGGCGGTCACCGCGTACAGGCCGGTGAGGCTGGCGGTGATCCAGAGACCGGATTCGGTGCCGGGGTCCGCCACACCCGGCAGCCTGCGCAGGGACCACAGCGCGGTGGCGGCGACGGCCAAGGCGAGGACCGCGGCGAGCGCGGTGGAGATTCCGAGGTTCTCGGACGCGAGATGCTGGGAGGCGAGGGTCGCGGGCGATGCCTGGCCGACGAACAGCATCGCGCCGAGCGCCGCGAAGGCAATGCCGATGGCGGCAGGCACCTTGGCGTGCAGCTGTCCGGCGATGGCGAAATAGCCGAGGGCGACGAGGAATAGGGCGATCGGAAGGGTCTGCACCCTGGTGACGCCGAGGCACGCCTCGAACAGGGCGAAGGAACCCGCTATCGCGGCGACGACGGTCGTATGCGCCGGAATCCTCAGTGACGCAGCCAGTTTCGTGACGAAGCTGGCTGCCGCGAGTGCGAGCAGCACCGCCGCGAAGCTCCCCGAGACGATGGCCGCGGTCGCCGCATCGAACAGCGCGGGTGCGGCCAGTAGCGGCAGCGTGGACAGCGCGAATGCCGCGGTGGCCGTGAAGTCCCGGGGCCGCGTGCGTACCGCGAGCAGCGCGCCGATCAAACCGATCGCCGCGACCGCGACGGCGGCGGCCAGCAACCAGTACAGACGGTCACGCCCCGGTGTTTCGAATGCGGTTCCGGCCATGTAGAAGAGCACGCCCAACGCCACCGGCAGTGTGCGGGCGATATGCAGCAACGGCCAGTCGCGGCGCAGCTGCACCGGCAGGAACGCCCCCTGCAGCACGATGAGGAAGGCGAGCAGTACCAACTCCCCGGTGAGCGCGGGCGACAGCAGCGCCGCACCCGATACCACCAGAACCGCCAATGCCTGTGCGCCCCAACGCATCGCGAGCGCAACACCGCCCGCGGCAACCATCAGGGCCAACACGAGCCCGAGTTCGGCGGGAACCCAGTGGTAGATGGCGGTCACCGCAACCACTTCCAGGTAGGCCCCCGCAATACCGGTGGCCGCCAACGCGATTCCGCCGGTTCGTCCACCGGCCCGCCCGAAGACCCGCATACCCACCGCGAGAAGCCCCACCGAAAAGACCGCTCCGGCAACCACTCTCAACACTGGCCCGAAGAATCCGGCCTGCGCCGCCAAAACCAGCAGCATCACTACACCGATCAACGTCACCGCAACACCGGCAACCGCGAGCAGCCGACTGATCACCCCGTCCCGCTGCCACCAAGGCGTCCGCGGCTCCCGCCGCACCGGCGGCATCGGCCGCTGCACACCCCAAAGCCCGACCGGGGCACCGGCCATCTGCCCCCAACCCGAAACCGGGACGCCCGCAACGGAACCCGGCTGCGGAATCGAAGCACCGGCCGCCGCTCCCGACGCCATACCCGCACCCGGAACCCCGGCACCACCAGCCGAACCGGGACGCGACATCGGACCGCCACCCGATGCCCCTGAAGCCCCCGCCGCCATACCCGCACCCGAAACATTTACAGGCGGGCGGCCTTCCGCACCAGGTGCACCCGCAGTCACCGGCATTACCGGTGTGTCCCGGATCGGAACCGGCGATGCCACGCCGCCCGGAAGCATCGAGCCACGATCGGCGGGTGCAACCGCGGGGTCCGGCGCACCACAGGTCCCTGCTGCGGACCTACCTGGCGCCGAACCATCCGAATCACTCGCTGCCGGAGCACTATCCGCTGAACCGCGACCGGTAGGCGCGGCAGCGGCGGACGACGCACCCTCTGGTGCCGAATCGTGATCCCGACCTTCCGCCGGAATATCCGGCCGGGCATAGAACCGTTCCGCCGATTCGGACGAAGTACTCTGTACCGCATTGCTTTCCGTCGCAAGCTGGCATCGGAGTAATTCCAGGTCGCGGCCGAGTACACCCATCTGCGTGCCCAGCGCGGTGAATTCACCGGACAGCCGAGTAATGAGCGCCGGATCGATAGATGTGGTCATGTCTCGATACTCGGCCGGAGCCGGATCGAAAACATGAGTAGAAACCCCTGGGTGGGTGTCGGGTACTACTCGAATTCGCCGTGGTGCCTCGACCGGTCCCCACCCGGGAGTCGAGTGGGGGCCGGTCCCGGCAGGTGGTTCAGGAGGCGAGTTGCCGTTCGGTGGTCTGGTGGACGGCGGCGATGACGGCCGCGCGGGGCGGCAGCCGCAGTACGCCGGATTCGGGCTCGCCCGCCCAGTGCCAGCCGAGCGGCGAGTCGGTGGCCGGGAGCATGACGTTGCGGCCGCTCGGCACCACCGTCACATGGTGTTCGGCCAGGTCACGGCGGACCTCGACATCGACGGACAGTACCGGGTCCACCAGGAAGGTCCAGGTGCGCTCCCCCGGGTCGGCGACGACCGGCGTGGAGTAGCCCGGCTCCACCGCCGCGAGCACCCGCTGGCCCAGTTCGGCGGGCATCACCATGGCGCCGAGGATGGAGCCGGTGGTGATCATGGGTCGGCCGGCGATCACCTGGACCGGTAGCCCGTATCGGTGACGCAGTAGATGGGCGATGTCGTGTGGTGAGTGACAGCTTTCGAACACCGGCCTACTCCTCCCACACTCGACGCATGGTCATTGACGCGGCCCCTTTGCATTCTCAAAGTTGCAGAAAGACAACGGTATTCCATCGCGGGGTGAACAAGTCGTACGCAACGTCCCACTTTTACGAAATCAGGCCGCCTACTCTCGTACCCTGAAACCCAGATTTAACAAAGGAATTGGGTAGATGGACGATTCGTCGATCGGTGTGCGCATTCGGCAATTCCGCGGCAAAGCATTGACACAGCGTCAGCTCGCCGATCAGGCCGGGGTGAGTGTGGATCTGGTGCGCAAGTTGGAGCAGGGTGGGCGGCAGACGGCGTCCATTGCCAGCCTCCAGAAGATCGCCCGCGCGCTCGATGTCGACATCGCCGACCTGATCGGCAGGCGGCACGGGATACCTTCCAGCAACCCAGATGCCGGAATTGTCGCGATCCGCCGCGCCTTAACACCCGTCGACGACCTGCTCGGCGAGACACGGGAGGAAACGGCCGTCGGCCACGCCGAGGGTTCCCGCGCGGTCGAATACGCCTGGGGCGCGTATTGGGCCGGACGCTACGAGCTGCTCACCACGATCCTGCCGCAGGGACTCACCCAATTGCGGGCCACCGTCCACGCCGCGCACAACGGCGCCGTCGCCGCCGCGAACGAGCTGCTGGCCCGGATGTACTGGGTAACCGGTTGCACCCTGGTGCATCTCGGGCAGACCGATCCGGCCTTCATGGCGATCCGGCATGCGCTCACCGCCGCGGCGAAGGGCGATGATCCGTTGCTGCTGGCCACAATTCGCGGTTCGGTGGCGTGGCAGCTCCTGGTGCAGGGCCGGTACGAGGAGTCGCACGGCGTCGCACTGACCGCCGCCGCGGCACTCGAACCCGACGGTGATGCGACTCCCGCGCACCTGTCCGCCTACGGATCCCTTGTGCTGCAAGGCGCTACGGCCGCCGGACGAGCACAGCGCGTACCCGAGGCGCTCTCGCTGATCGAGACGGCCTCGGCGATCGCACTGCGCATCGGTGTCGACCGCCGGGATTACGAAACCTATTTCGGCCCCTCCCAGGTCATCATGCAGACGGTGGATGTGAACGTCTGCGCGGAGCGCTATCCGGAGGCGTTGAGCGCGGCAAAGGCCATGCCGCCCACCGGTGGTGGGTTACCGCAGGCCGCGCGGGCCCGGCATCTGACCGATACCGCGGTCGCGCTGACCCGCACCGGCCAGCACGAGCGCGCGTTCTCCGCGCTGCTCGACGCCGAACGCGTCGGCGGCGCGGACTGGATCAAATACCAGACACTGCCCCGCCACATCGTCGCCGAGCTGATCGACCAGGATCGCCGGGCTCCGTTGCGCGCCTTCGCAACTCGGCTCGGCATGAAGGTCTAGCCGGGCTCAACCGCCCATCAGCTTGCGCCACTGTGCCATGAACGGATGCTTGGCCGTGATCGAACCCAGCCGGATCCGGCCGTGCACCACCACATGCAGCGGCCCCATCGGCGGCCCGGTGCGCACCTTGTTGTTGACAGTGGCCCCGATCAGCTCGACACCGTTCAGATCGACGGTGGCGGCGGCGGGCACGATCAGCGTCAGCGAGCTGAGGAAATCGTCCACCCGCACCTCGACGACCTGGGTGGACATCACGGCCTCGGTGAAGTCGAGGGTGACGCCGGCAAACCAGTTGTTCAGGTGCAGGGTGGGCGGGACCTGCCACGGACCCCGGCGGGTGAGGTTGGACAGCCGGCTGCGGATCACATCGCCGCCGGAAGCGGGCGCCGGGCGCTTCGCGTAGCGGGGCGCGGCATTCACGAACGGCGTCTGCGGGGCGGCGGGTTGGCCGACCAACCGGACTCCCGGCAGGTCGATGAGCACGGCGTTGAGTTCGCCCCTTGTCTTGGCGGCCAACGCGGTATCCATCCGCTCGGTGAATTCGCCGAGCGAGAGCATGCCGAGCCCGACCGCGCGCTGCAGCAGCTGACCGACATGCTCCCGTTCGGCATCGGAAACGCGCAGTTCCCGGTCGCCGACGGGACCATTCGTTGTATCGGGGCCACCCATGGTGTCGAGATTACCGAGCGAACACCGCGTCCGGCATCGGGGCGATCCCGGATTCGCACCATCCCTCCCCGGTCGGATACCGCCGCTATTCCAGCCCCTGTTCGATCGCATAGCGGGTGAGTTCGACCCGGTTGGCCAGCTGCAGCTTTCGCAGCGTCGCCTGCACGTGGTTCTCCACGGTGCGATGGCTGAGCCCGAGCCGGGACGCGATCTGCTTGGCGGACAGGCCCTTCGCGACCATCCGGAGCACCTCGGTCTCCCGTTCGGTGAGCGCGGGGCGCTGCGGCTCGTCGGGCTGTGCGGGCGCGGTGGCCATCCTGCGGTATTCGCCTAGCACCAGACCCGCGAGCCCCGGGGTGAACACCGCCTGCCCGGCCGCAGTGGCCCGGACCGCATCGATCAGTTCCGCCGCCGACGCGCTCTTCACCAGATAGCCGGACGCCCCGGCCTTGATGGCATCGAGCACATCCCCCCGTTCGGCGGAGGCCGAGAGCACCAGCACCCGGCTGTCCGGCGATACCCGCAGCACCTCGGCGGTGGCCTGCGCGCCGTTGCCGTCGGGCAGCTGCATATCCATCAGCACCACCGCCGGTCGCACGGCCGCGGCCCGGCGGGTGGCCGCGCCGACGCCGTCGGCGGTGGCCGTCACCTGGAATCCGGCCTCGGCGAGATCACGGGAGACCCCATCGCGCCACATCGGGTGATCGTCCACCACCATTATCGAAATATCCTCGGCCGCAATATCTTCGGTCACCGCACGCCCTCCTGTCATGCTCGCGGCACCCGGAATTCCCATTCCGTGCCGAATTCGTCCGCCTCGCTGAGCAATTCCGCGGTACCGCCGAGCGCGGCCAGTCGCCCGACAATCGATCGGGAGACGCCGAGCCGCCCCTCGGCCGCCGCCTCGGCCAGCCGACCCGGCGCGATGCCGACCCCGTCGTCGCGCACGCTGACGATCAGCTCGTCACCGGTATCTTCCAGCAGCACATACGCTTTCGCGTCCGGTCCGGCATGCAGCGCGACATTGGACAGCGCGTTCGCCACGGCCGCCGCCAATTCGCCGGCCACCCAGCGCCCGACCAGCACCGGATCCCCCGGGATCGAGACGAACACCGTCGGCGTCGCGTGCGCGGTGAGCAGCGGACGCAGATCAACTTCGGCCGCGCCGGAATCCGGGCGCGGACCCTGTTCGGAGATCAGGGTCCGCAGCGCCACCTCCTGCTCGCCCGCGCGCTGCGCCAATTCGTTGGTGTCCCCGCCGATTTCGCTGCCGCGCCGTTTGATGTAGCTGAGCACCTGCAGCACGCCGTCGTGCACCTCACGCGAAAGTCGTTCCCGCTCTTCGGCGGCCGCGGTGATACGCATGGCCCGCTGCAGCTGATCCTGCGCCCGGCGCGCCGTGTTGGCGGCCAGCCCGAGCGCCAACCCGACCGAAACCAGCACGGGCACGGTGGCATCGGTCCAAACGTCCTGACCCCACTGATCGCGGACGGTGAGCGCCACCGACGCGATCAACAATCCGGAGCACATGCCGCCGACCGGTCCGAGCAGGATGCCCGCCGAGATCACCGCATTCGCCGACCAGAGCGTGGTCGGCAGCGTCTGATGTCCGTGGAACCAGCCGTAATCGGCGACCAACCGGGTGGACGCCATCAGCGCCGCGACGACGAGGTGGTCGCCGAGCACAACCCAAACCCGCAGCCGCCGAGCCAATTCGGGAAAATGCCACTGGGACAACAACAGTGCCGAAATCCCTGACCACATCGCCATCAACGCGATCAGCACCCAGCTCAACCGCTGGTTGTGATAGTGCGACACCGAGGCGATCTGCTGCCCGACCGCGTACAGCAGCGTCACCAGCCGCAGCGCCTGCGCGGCCCGCCACAGCGGCGCGGTCGCGATCTGATCGGGGCCGAGTTCAGCCGTTCGGGTGCGCACCATCGGCTTCGTCTGCGACAGAACCGGTTCCGCTCGGTTTCTCGGAATCGTTGGGCACCTTGGCTTTACCGCCCGGCGAGCCGTCCGGCCACTGCGCCGCATCGGCATCGGCCTCGGCGTCGGCAAGGATGTCCGCGGGATCGAGACTTCGTGGCTCATCCGGTACGACCCTTCGGTCGCCCGTGATCAGTTCCTCGTATATCTCCTCGGGGCCGTCGGCCAGCAGCGAACGGATCGCCGTATTCAGCATCGCGACCATCGGCACCGCCATCAGCGCGCCGCCGATCCCCCCGACCACCGCGCCCGACGCGATCGCGAGCACCACGGCCAACGGATGGATATTCACCGCCCGGCCCATCAACAACGGTTGCAGCACATGGCTTTCCAGCTGCATCACCGCGATGATCACACCGAGCACGATCAGCGCGGTGACCCAGCCCTTGGTCACCAGCGCGATGAAAACCGCGATGGATCCGGCCAGGAACGCACCGATCACCGGAATGAACGCGCCGACGAACACCACCGAGGCCAGCGGCAACGCCAGCGGCACATTGAGTATCGCCAGCCCGGCGCCGATGCCGATGGCATCCACCGCGGCCACCACCACGGTCATCCGGACGAAGCCGACCAGCGACCCGAAGCCGAGACGGCCGGCGAGGCGCACCCGCTCGCGGTGCTGGGTCGGGATCAGCCGGGTGACGAACTCCCAGATCTGCTCGCCGCCGTACAGGAAGAAGATCAGGATGAAGAAGGTCAGGAACGCGCCGGTGAGAATGTGCCCGATCACCGTCGCGGTGGCCAGCGCACCGCTGGTCAGCGTGTCCTGATTGGACCGGATCGATTTGACGATGGTGTCGCCCGCGCTGCGGATCTGCTCATTGCTCAGGTGCAGCGGCCCGTTGATCAGCCAATCCTGTACCTCGTGGATGGAATGGGTGACCTCGTCGGACAGCTGCGGCACACCGGCGATGAACTGTTCGACGACGAAGGTCATGATCCCGGCGAGCACCCCGAGCGAGCCGACCAGCGCGACGAATACCCCGACCGCCCGCGGGATCCCGAACCGGTTCAGCAGGTTCACCAGCGGCGCGAGCAGCGCGGCCGCCAGCAGCGCGATGGCCATCGGGATGACAACGGTCGAAAGCTTCTGGACGATCAGCCAGCCGGTGAAGGCGGTCCCGAAGATGATCAGCAGCCGCCAACACCATTCGGCCGTCATCCGGACGAGCGGATGCACCGCGTCGGCGGCGACCCATCCGTCGGCCGCCGACCGCCGCTCGAACGGTGCGCGCTGGGGACTCGCCTTCGGGTCGGTCACTCCAGCGAGCCTAATATGCACTGCCGGGCGAAGCCCGTCCTGAGCCCGCGCATGGCCGGAGCGAATGCGGAGGTACGCCTGATATGCGCTGCCGGGCAAAGCCCGTCCTCAGCCCCCGCATGGCCGGAGCGTCAGTACAGGTCGACTCTGTCCCACAGGTTCCGGTTCGGGTACGGGTCGTCGACGACCATGGGTTGGACGTCCAGTCGCATGGTGGTCCTGCGGGTGGGTTCGTACCGCGGCCAGTGCACTCGGCCGGTGTGAGCGAACCGCACCCAGGCGCCGTGGACGAGGTCGGCCAGCTGCTGTGGTGGGTTCGGGCCGGTGATCCATCGCAGCCGCCGGTCGCCCAGTTGGTCGAAGACGAACGGAACCTCGAGGAAGTGACATGCTCCGAGTTGTCCTTCGAATTGCGGTGAGCGCCAAGTGAATTCGTACATATACGTGGCCGCCGGCGCACCGGCGCGCGCGTCGGCGAGCCGCAGGCCGGGGATGGTGTAGAACCAGTCCGCCTGCAGGATCGCCAGCAGCGCACCGGGATTCGCGTCTGGATAGACGGTGCGGTAGGCGGGTAGCGCCCGGTCGACGGGTAGTCGGTACAGTCGCATCGCCGTGGTCAGTTCCGCCTCGGTGACCGAGTCGAGGCTGCGGAACGGCAGCAGCGACAGTCGCCCCTCCTCGGCATTGTGGCCGAGCAGCACGTCCACGTCGGCGGCGACGCCCGCGGTGATCGCGTCGATGGGTTTGACGGGCAGGGTGTCGCCGTCGATCGTGGAGCGCCACATATTGACGCGACACCCCGGTTCACCACCCCAGCGCTGTGGATCCGGTTGCCGGGCAAGGTCACTCATGACCGCGGACTGGGCGGCGAGCACGCGCTCGACACCGGCCGCAGCGACGGCTTCCCGCGTCGGCGCGACACCGAGCTTGTCGACGAGCCGCCGCCCGATCTCACGGGCGGTGTCGGTGGAATAGCAGATATTGCCCGCGCCGCTCTCCATGATCGCGCGCCGGAAGAGCCCCTCGGCGCGCGGCATCGCCAGCAGCGTGCCGACGGCCATCGCGCCCGAGGACTGGCCGAAGACGGTGACGTTTCCGGGGTCGCCGCCGAAGGCCGCGATATTGTCGCGGACCCATTCCAGAGCCGAAATCTGGTCGAGCAGACCGATATTCGCCAGGCCGTCGTCGAGGAACAGGAAGCCTTCCGCGCCGAGCCGGTAGTTGATCGCGACGAGGACCACGCCGTCGCGGGCGAAGGCGGTGCCGTCGTAGAGGCCGTTGCTTCCGGTGTCGAGACCGCCACCGTAGATCCACACCATTACCGGCAGGCGCGCCGAGCCGGGGTCGGGGGTCCAGATGTTCAGGTTGAGATAGTCCGCGCCGGGGATCGGTGGCGCGAAGAAGTCCAGCGGCGGCGGGGTCGGCGGCTGCGGTGGCGTGGGGCCGAGGGTGAGCGCGTCGCGCACCCCGGTCCACGGCTGGACCGGGCGCGGCGGCAGATAGCGGTCCACGCCCCGTGGTGGCGCGGCATAGGGCACGCCCTTGAATGCGTGCACGCCTGCCGTCACGCTGCCTCGCACCCGCCCAGCACGTGTCGTCACGATTGATTCGGCTGTCCGACCGGCGCCGCATCCGGTGACGGCCAATGCGGCGAACGCGGAGGCCGCGGCCGTGCCGCGAAGAAATGTCCGGCGGTTCAAGATTTTTCCCTACACCGATCGGGTACGCGGACCACGCCACAGCAGCGCGACGGCCACCAGGCCCGCCAGGCTGGGCGCCATCCCGACCCAGCCCAACGCCGCGGGCAGTCCGGTGTCCCCGGAGGTGTCCTTGGTGAGCAGTGTGGTCAGACCGACGCTTGCGCCGAGCACGAACATCCCGGTCGCGGCGGGGCGGGCCCACCGCTTGTCCTTCTTGACCGCCCACATTGTCCCGAGCCAGGCGACGACACCGAGCGCTCCGATAACGGACAACAGGAGCAGGTAGGTGGTTACGGCCGAGTCGATCTCCATCCGGGTGTATCCGGGATAGCCCGACCGGATGTGATCGGCCAGCAGATCCGAGGTGGCACGGTCGATGTACGGGACGACCGCGGCGACGACGGTGAGCACGAGGCCCGCATACATCGCTCGGATCGCCTGTCGATACTGAAATGTCTTGGCTATCACTGACTTTCCTTTCCGGTCACGCGCCGAGAGCGACGCTGACGGCTTCGCTCAAACCTACGTCGTAGGTTTACGAGTCGACGGTATATCCTACGGTGTAGGTTTGGCAAGGAAAGGGAGCGGACGTGGCCAGACGCACACAGGGCACTTCGGCAGGGCTCACCCACGAGCGCATCGCGGCCGCCGCCGTCGCACTCGTCGACCGCGACGGCCTGGAGCGCTTCGGGGTGCGACGACTCGCCGACGAGCTCGGAGTCGATCCGATGTCGATCTACAACCACATCAAGGGCAAGGCGGCGCTACTGGACGCGGTCGGCGAGGCCGTACTCGCCGAGATGCCGACCGGCACCGGCGATGAGCCCGCCACCTGGGAAGAGATCGCCCGCTGGACCGCGCACAACTACCGGGAGATCGCCTACCGGCACCCCCACGTGGTCCCGCTGCTGGCCACCCGGCCGCAAACCTCACCCGCCGCACTCACCGCACTGGAGCGCCTCGTCACCGGGATGCGCGCAGCCGGTCTGCCCGACCACGTCATCTCGGATACGCCGCTGGCCCTTTTCGGCTTCCTCAACGGCTATCTACTGGCGGTCCTCAGCGGCGGACCCGACACTCCCGCAACCGTGCCCGCATTCGACCCCGCGCGGTACCCGACGATGGCCACTCTCGCACCCCGGATGGCCGACTTCGGATCCATAACGGAATTCGACCGGCTGCTCGAAACCGTGCTCGCCGGAATCCGGGACCGGGCCGCTCGCGCCGATCAAGTCAGCTCGTAATCGAACCAGATGCGGTGCGTGCCATCGGCATCCACGGCCATCCCGTCCGAATCCGTTGTGCCCACTACAAGCAGCGGAAACCGGCATCGACGCGTGGCGGCGATTAGACCGAGCCTTCCTGGCGCTCGAGTTGTTGATCATCGAATCCGATTGCGCCGCAGTGCATTCCACCGTAGCCGGCATACCGCGGATCTCGGTGTCGCTACGCGACCGGTGCCGCCGCATTGTCGCGCTGGGCCTGTAGCAGCATCGGCCGGTGCTTACCGTCCTTGAACCAGTGGTGTGCGCCGGGCTTGCGCGCCTCGGTCGCCAGGTGCTTGATGCCCGCCTGGCAGGCGAATTCCTTGAGCTTGCGCCCGACGAAGCCGCTGAAGTACAGCCGCATCGCCGTATCGTTCTTGCGGCCGAGCTGGTAGATCCCGGCTTCGCGGCCGAAGCTGAGGCACATCGCGGGGAACGACAGATCGATCGGCGTGGGCTGTTCCCCCGCGATCCGGTGCAGCAGGGTGTCGGCGGCGTGGGCGCCCAGGCAGTATGCGGTGTAGGCGCTCATCCGGAACGGTAGGTCCGACGGCGCCGACGAGTCGCCCGCCGCGATGATGCGCTCATCATCGATGCTGGTCAGCGTCTCGTCGGTGAGCAGTCGCCCGGCGTCGTCGGTGCGCAATCCGCTGCGGGCGGCCAGGTCGGGCACCCCGAAGCCGGCCGTCCAGATCGTGATCGCACTCGTCAGTGTCCGGCCGTCGCCGATTTCCACGGTGTCCCGTGTGATCGCGGTGACCGCCGCCCCGGGTCCCTCGATGACGTTCACCCCCAGCTTGGCGAAGTACTTGCGGGCGGTGCGCCGGGCCTTCGGGTGCAGGTACGGACCGAGGACGCCGCCGCACACCAGGGTGACGTCGCGGCCCTGCTCGGCCAGCTCCGCCGCGGTCTCGATCCCGGTCGGTCCGCCCCCGATAACCGTCACCGCAGCCGTCATGGGCGTATCGAGGAGCGCCGACCGCAGCCGCTGCGCGGACTCCAAAGTCGCTATCGGATAAGCGAACTCGGCCGCGCCCGGCACCCGCGGCCCGGCATTGCCGCTGCCGACCGCGTAGATCAGGTAGTCGTAGCCGAGTGTGCCGCCCTCGGCCAGTGTCACGCTGCGCTCGGTCGCGTCGATCCGGGTCACGCTGTCGACGACCAGCCGGACACCGTCGGCCAGGATTTCGGTGTAGTCGACGACCGCGTCGTGGGTGCCGCCGACCAGCTGGTGCAGCCGCAGCCGCGGGACGAAGACCGACCGCGGATTGATCACGGTCACCCGCACACCGTCGCGTTGCGTCAGGCGATTTGCCGCCATCACTCCGGCGTATCCGCCGCCGATCACGATCACATCGATGTTCTGGTTCATGGTTTTTCCTTCGTTCTGATGGGCTCGAATACGTGACAACTGAGCGACAGAATTTCTGACATCCCGTGACCCAGATCACTTGATCCGGGCTTTCGATACGACTGTTCAGCCATTGCGCTCACAAGCCGTGCCGTCGCGACGTCCTAATCGGAAGATGTTCGGTCACAAGTCATCTCACGACTTTCATGCGAGCTTGCCGATTTGGGCTTCCAGTAGCGAACGGACGAATCCCAGATGTGCGGGCAGCACCCGTTCCCACACGGTTCGCGAGGCGGGGTCGTGGAATTGAACGAACGTCGCCAGCACAAGGCCGCTCTGGCGGCATTGGAACAGCAGTTGCCCTTCGAAGCCCAAGGCGGATTCGGCCTGCAGCAGTACATAGTCGGGACGGTTGTGCGCGATCGACCAACCCGCGATGGCGTCGGTACCGCCGGGGGTCAGACGGAGGGCGATGACCTGCCATGCTCGTTCGAGTGCGGCCCGCACCTCGGCGGGCACGTCCTCCATGACCGCCCGGGCCCATTGCTCGGCATCGCGATCGGGGGCATGGTCGATGCGCAATAGATGCGCATCGGTGTGCTGAATGTTGGTCAAAGTACTGACTGCGAGCATTTCGGCGTCGGTATTCACAATGTCGACTCGCGACGGCCCGATGTCGGCATGGTTCTCGCTCATCCTTTGACGCGTCATATGACTTCCTGTCGATCGATCCCGCAAGCACAAGGCGGCGGGCCGCCAATGATAGATACAGAACAGTACTGTATCTATCATGAATGGTGTAATCAAGAGCCCCTGCGACTGATTGGTTGACTGCCGATGGCCCCACCGGTGCGAACTCCGCGGCAAGCCTGGATCGACGCCGCTCTGGCAATCTTGTCCGAGTCGGGACCGGACGCCGTCCGCGTGGAAACCCTTGCGGCCCAATTGAATGTGACCAGGGGCGGGTTCTATCGGCAGTTCTCCAGCCGCCAGGAGTTGCTCGACGCCGTCCTCGACTCCTGGGAACACCGCAGCATCGACGAGGTGCGTTCGCGCGTCGAGCAGGAGGGCGGCGACGCCGCGAGCAAGGTGCGCAGGGCCGGTCGGCTGACGTTCTCGAAGGAGCTGCTGCCGATCGATCTCGCCGTGCGGGAATGGGCGCGCCGCGATCCGGCCGTCGCCGCCCGACTCGAGCGCGTCGACAACCGCCGCATGGACTATCTGCGTGACCTGATCGGCACGATCAGCGACGACCCGCGCGATGTCGAGGCCCGCGCCATGCTGGCGTTCTCCCTGGTGATCGCCGATTACCTGATCGCGGCCGGCCACCGCACCGGCACGCGCGCCGAAATCATCGAAAGCGCCGCCCAGCTGATCCTGGGGTAGACCGCCCGGCAAGCGGTCCGCATCACATGCGAGATCGACCTTCCGACGACTTGTGATCGAGCTCTTCGAGCCGAGGTTCTCGACCTGGGATTGGTCGATACCGTTGTCCCGGTAGCCGATCCGGAGCTCGAAACCGCGACTTCAGTCGGTCTGCATTGCGGTGACGGACTGTCCGGTGACATAAGACGATCCGGCGCCGCCGATAACCGCGAGCAAGGTGGATCGCAATCGCGCCACCTCATCCCTGCCGATGATGGCGTCGAGATGCTCATCGAACCGCTGCACCACCGCGAGGCCCGCGTCGACGACCGACCAGCCGCGGGAGGTCAGTCGCACAAGCCGGGCACGACCGTCGGCGGGGTCCGGGATGCTCTCGACATAACCTCGGCTCTCGAGGTGACGGACCAGTTCTCCCATGGCCTGTTTGGTCATTCCCGCGCGTTCGGCCAGCACACTGGACCGGGTGCCCTCGGGGTCGATGACCTGGAACACCGGTGCGTGCGCGGCGCGCACATCGGCGAACCCGGCCGCCGCGAGGCCCGCGTCGAGTTCGGCCGCCAGGGTGCGGGCGGCCGCGTTCAGCAGATTCCCCAGCGGTGGCGGACGATCCGACAGCGGATTAGTCAGGCGCTTGACCATTTTCTGGGCCCTCTCTACTCTTTTGGTCAACCACCTTACTATCTGCCTGGAGGGGTTCATGATCGCCCGCACGATCGCAATCGCAACCACCGCAATGATGCTGGGGATCGAGGTGGCATGGCTGCTGTTCGCCCACGGGTCGATCGGGTGGATCACCGCGCTCGTCGCCGCCTCCGTCGGGGTAATGGTGGCAACGGCCGCGCGCTATCGACCTTCGATGATTGCGGCGCGAATCCTGGTCGGTCTGCTGCTACTCGGTTCGGTGGCCGATCGGTTCGGGCTATTGGGCGGGCCGGGAAGCAGCGGAGTGTCCTGGGGCGAGTACAGCGCCTTCACCGACTACACGCGAAAGCTGTTGCCCCTCCGGCTCGCACCACTTGCGCCGACCGCGGCGGCCACGGCCACCGCAGCCGAATTCACACTGGGCCTGGCCCTACTGATCGGTTACGCGATCCGGTACGCCGCCGCGGCAGCGGCCGCACTGCTCACGACATTCGGTCTGGCCATGGCAACGTCGGTCGGTATCAGCGACATGCTGTCCTACGCCGTTCCCGTTCTCGCCGCCGGAGCCGCGCTGATCGCCACGACAGCCACCGCACCCGCCCGCCGCCGGTCGACACTCCAACCATCATGACCATCGGAAGTGGCGGCCGATCCAAACCCCGCACACACCGACGGCACCTCGATTAGGCGTACCTCCGCATTCGCTCCGGCCGTGCGCGGGTCTGCCGACGACTTCGTCGACAGCGCCCATTAGGCAATCGTCCAAACCTGGGCGCGGCCGCTTGTGGCGACCATGCTCACATGATCGGAACATGGCCGGGAACCGCTAGATTGGAATCCGTGTCGGCGCCCCTGGAAGCGGTCAAACAGACCATGCGAACGCGCTGGCCGCTGTACCTGACATCGATGCTGCTGGCCAATGCCTTCGGCGCGATTCTGGTGTGGGCGTTCATCCAGTACGGACTCCCCGTTCCCGAGGGCTCCACACACAGTGTCAGGAGCATCGGCCTGCTGATCCCGGCCCTGATCTTCGTGATCGGCGGCCTGCTCAGCATGGTCGCGTCCGCGCTGATGCTGCGCCCGGTGATGCGCTGGCAGCTGCGCGGCGGCCCGCCGAGCAGGCAGGAGCAGATGGCGGCGCTGCACGCACCGCTGCGCCAGGCCATCCTGCATCTGGGGCTGTGGATGGTCGGCGGCGCGGTCATGGCGGCGCTGATCATTTCGGTGGAACCGAAGCTGGCCGCGACCGTCGTCGTCACCGAATGCATGGCGGCCACGATCGTCTTCGGCTTCACCTACATGCTCGGCGAGCGGATTCTGCGCCCGGTGGCGGCCGAGGCGCTGACCGAGGGCGCGTTCGATCACACCCTCACCCCGGGCGTCGGCACCCGGATGGCGATGACCTGGGGCATGGGCACTTTCGCGCCGACCTTCGCCATCGTGCTGCTGTGCATCACCCAGATCTCCTCCGACGTGAAGTTCAGCGCCACCTCGCTGGCGATCTCGATCCTGCTGCTGTGCGGTGTGGTGATTTCGCAGGCGCTCGCGCTCTCCATGCTCACCGGCTCCAGCATTTCCGACCCGATCCGCCAGCTCAGCCAGGCCATCGACCGGGTGCAGGAGGGCGCCCGCGACGTGCAGGTAGAGGTGTTCGACGGCAGCGAGATCGGGCTGCTGCAGGTCGGTTTCAACCGGATGATGGAGGAGGCGGCCAAGCGACGCCAACTCCAGGAGCTGTTCGGCCAGCATGTGGGCGAGGATGTGGCCAAGCGGGCGCTGGCCTACGGCACCGAGCTGGGCGGCGAAACCCGGTTCGTCGCAGTGCTGTTCGTGGATATGGTCGGTTCGACGGCCACCGCGGCGGAACGTCCGCCCACCGAGGTGGTGAGCCTGCTCAACGAATTCTTCCGGATCGTCGTCGATGTGATCGACCGGCACAACGGCTTCGTCAACAAATTCGTCGGCGACGCTGCGCTCGCCATTTTCGGCGCGCCGCTCGATCGTCCCGACGCGCCGACCGCGGCCCTGGCCGCCGCCAGGGAACTGCGGGAAACGCTGCGCGAGGTGCCCGGTCTCGATATCGGCATCGGTGTTTCCGCGGGGCTGGCCGTCGCCGGAAATATCGGCGCGGCAAACCGTTTCGAGTACACAGTGATCGGTGACCCGGTGAACGAAGCGTCCCGGCTGACCGAGCTGGCCAAGGATCAGCCGGGCCGGGTGCTGGCCTCCGGCAGCGCACTGTATTTCGCCGACGAGGACGAACAAGACCGGTGGGAAACCGGCGCCGAGGTGCAGCTGCGCGGCCGCCGCAGGAAGACCCGGCTGGCCTGGCCCAGACAAACCGCCGACCCGGTGGCCGACGATACGGACCTGGAATCGGCCAATTCGTTACGCTGACCTCGTGACGGCCAACGGGGAACTAGCCGGACCACCCGCACCCATCGGTAGCGCGGCATGACCACGCCGGGTCCGGGCAGCGCGGCGAATCCGATACCGCCCGCGGCCGAGGGCCGGGGCAGATTCTGGTGGGTCCGCTGGGTGCTCGGCAGCGCGCTGCTCGCCCTGCTGATCGGCGAGGGCTGGTATCTGTGGCCGCAGCTGCACAACTCATGGGCGAAACTCACCGAGCTGCACTGGGATTGGGTTGTGGTCTGCATCTGGATGCAGGCGCTTTCGATGAGCGGTTTCGGCAGGATTCAGAAGCAGCTGCTGCGCGCGGGCGGGGTGCGGGTCACCCAGGGGAAATCGGTGGCCGTGGTGTACGGCGCCACCGCCATGTCGGTGACTTTGCCCGCCGGACAGGTGTTTTCGACCGCGTTCACCTACCGGCAGACCCGGCGCTGGGGCGCGAGCCCGATCGTCGCGTCCTGGCAGCTGGTGTTTTCCGGGGTGGTCGCGGCGGCGGGGCTCGCACTGCTCGGCGTCGGCGGCGCGGTGCTGGTCGGCGATCACATCGGACCGTACAAGCCGATTCTCTCGGTGGCCGGGGTGCTGGTGCTGGTGGCCGCGGGCAATTACGTATCGAACAATCCGGGTGCGCTACAAGCCGTGCTGCGGCGCGGGCTCGCCACGATCAACCGGCTGCGCAAGCGGCCCACCGACGCGGGCATGGACAAAATCGTCGAGGTGCTGGCGCAATTGGAGTCGGTGGACCTCGGCAAGCGGGACGGCGCCTGGGTGACGGGGTGGGCGCTGGTGCACCGGTTCGCGGATGTGGCATGCCTCGGCGCCGCCTGTTACGCGGTCGGTGCGGAGCCGAAGCTGGCCGGGCTGCTCATCGCGTTCGCCGCGGGTAAGGCGGTGGGCACGATTCCGTTCGCGCCGGGCGGAATCGTCTATGTCGACGCGACTCTGTTCTACGGTCTCACCGTCGGCGCCGGGCTGCCCGCGGCGCAGGCGTTCGCGGCGGCCTTCGTGTATCGCCTGGTCAGCTTTATCCTGGTGGCCGTTGTCGGCTGGATCGTCTTCCTGTTCCTGTTCCGCAAACCGGATGCCACCGACGCCGAATTCGAGAAGGAATTCGAACAGCGCCGCGGCTTCTGAGCGGCGGAGGTCGGCTGTGTCGCGAAGCGGGGTCGCCGAGCGCGGCAACTACGCTGTCCGGCGTGAAGAAACTGGTGGCGTTGGCGGTCGATGCACTGCTTGTGATCTTGTTCTGCGCGATCGGCAGGCGCAGTCACGACGAGGCGGTCTTCACGGGCCTGCTGCGCACCCTATGGCCGTTCGCGACCGGTCTGGCGATCGGCTGGGTGGTCGTGCTGGTGAACCGGCTACCCCGAACCGCCCTGTGGCCCACCGGAATTCTGATCTGGCTGTGCACGCTGATCGGCGGCATGGTGTTGCGCGTGGTGAGCGGTCAGACCATCGCGTTCTCGTTCGTGCTCGTCGCGGCGGCGGTGCTCGCGCTGTTCCTGCTCGGCTGGCGGGCGGCGGTCAAAGCCTTGAAGTTCTGACCGAATTCACTTGTCCCGATCCGGGGTGGCCAGCGATTGCAGCATGCGGGCGGCCATCCGGACCGTCGCGTTATCGCTGTCGATGTCGTTGATGTGGATGGCGAAGGCCAGATCGCCCATGGTGGCGATCAGCCAGCCGTCGGGTCCCGAATTCGCGATATATCCGGAGACGTCGCGATAGGCCCGCAGGCCGGCGAATTCCGGCCGATCCGTCGACTCGCGCAGCATGGCCCGCAGCCGATCCTGCACCGGCTGGGCCAGCGGAGTCAGCTTCGCATCGGTGGCACCCGGCCGCCCGACCTCGATCATCGGCGCGACGATCGCACCGCGTGCGACGGCCGCCGCCGCGATGGCCATCCCGTACGGGCTGGCCAGCACCGCGTCGTTGCCGCCGCCCTGACGCACCTGTTCGGCGCTGCGGCCCGCCGCGGTGATCCGGCCGGTGACCTCGTCGAGTCCGGGCACCTTGAAATCGACGCCGACCCCGAGCTGGGGCGCGGTCTCCGCCGCATCCTGAACCGAAATATCCTGTGGCGCTTTACCTTTGTCGACCGCGGCGATGTTGCGGAACAGTTCGAGCAGCCCGCCGACCGGATACAGGCCGGTGAAGGCGACCGGCCCGTGCTCGCTGGCCTGGCTGTTCTGCGCGACCGCGACCACCGCGCCGCTGGACGGCTGGATGGCGACGATCGATGCCGGGGTGCCGACGCTCACCACCGCGTCCTCGGCCGCGCGCTGCAATTTCTGATCCATGGTCGCCGCGATATCCGGGCCCGGCGGCCCCTGCTGCCCCGCGAGCTGGGTGACGTAGCGGCCGTCCTGTTCGAAAACCTGTACGCCCCAACCGGAATGCTGGGTCTGGCTGTCGGCCTGCACCTTGCTCAGCGCGTCCAGCATCGGCGACCAGATCCGGCGGTCCACGGAGATCAGCCGCGGCTGCTTCTCCATCACCACACCGGGTACGCGCGCCATATCCGATTCCAGGATCGCGAAATCGGCATCGCGCAGGTTCACCGCGACGATCGGTTTGCCCTGTGAGGTGGACAGCTGCTGCAGCAGCGCCGGACCGGTGATCAGCGGCGCGACCGGTTCGATCGCCTTGGCCAGCGCGTTGGTGGACAGGACCGGATCGGTGATTTTGGCCGGATCGAGTTTGATGACGTTGATGGTCTGCTCGGCCATCAGCGGCTGGCCCGCGATGTCGTTGACCTTCGGGGCCGGGGTCGGGATGGTGCGCACCAGGCGCACGGTGCGGTTGTGGTCGAGTTGCGGCATCACGACGCTGGGATCCCAGGAGATGCGCCAGCCGATGGCCAGCTTGCGGATGGTGCCCTGCAGCGTGTAGTTCCAGTTCCGGTTCTCGCCGAAATTCCAGGCGACGTCCATGCTGAAGATCGCGGATTCCGCGTCGAGGCCGATGAATTGGGTCTTCTTGTAGTCGACCTTGCCCGGCTGCAGGCCCGCGAACATTTGCTTCAGGGTTGCCGTAGCCGCGCTGGGGTATGAGGTGAGCTGTGCGGCATCGACGGCGTTCTCGTCGTCGAGCAGGCTGGTGAAACGTTCGACGATGGCCTCCGGCTCATTCGTCTTCTGGTGCAAACCACACGATCCCATCGCAATCGCGAGAGCCGCCACACCCGTGAGTGCCAATGCGCCCCGGACGCGAAAGCGGCGGGATCCCCACACATCCATGTCGCCCACTCTTCACTCTTGTCACTCCAGCAACAAGACCACCGTACCTGAATCGGACTGCCCGCCGGCCGCCCGGCCGCCGAAGACGTTACCCATGCTCAGCATCTCAATTCTGCCCGAATTATCCCAGGAGTAGTGGCTGACCATAGCGTTGCCCGTACGTCACCGGGACAAACCAGCGCCGTTACCGTACCGGCCCCGACTTGAACTGTGGCGATAACGGTCCAGGTCGGCGTTTCCGCGACGGGCCTGCGGCGCCGGTCCCGTTCGCACAGAGCGGAACACGTGCGCCCACTATCGACGTAATCTTGTAATCATTGCAAGTAACGCAGCACAGTAAGTAGGTGATCCCCATGAGGCACACACATCGCGGCCGGGGTTTCGGGCGGACCGGCGGCTGGCAACAGGCCGACCTGCCGGACGTCTCCGATGCGGCCGACTGGTTCGCCGGACGATTGCCCGGCGACTGGTTCACCGGGCCGCCGACCATCGAGATCGACCGCGACGAGATCGTCGTCATCGGTGAACTCGCCTTCGACCCCGCCGCCGATCAGCCGCAGGACGCGGACACCCCCGCGGCCGAAATCCCCGCCGCCACCAAGGAAGGCATCGTCGCGCGCTACCGGGAGAGCACCCGGCCCGCGCGCATGCAGATCGCATCCGAGGCCCAGCAGCGCTACGGCCGCAATGTGGCCTGGGGCGTTTCGGTGGACGGCAACCGAATCATGTTCACCCATCTGGCCGTTCCGGTGATGACCCGGCTGCGCCAGCCCGAGCGCAAGGTGCTCGACACCCTCGTCGACGCCGGCGTCGCGCGCTCCCGCTCCGATGCCCTGGCCTGGACCGTCAAGCTGGCGGGCCAGCATGCCGAGGCCTGGCTCGCGGAACTGCGCGAGGCCATGCGCAAGGTCGACGACCTGCGTTCGGAAGGTCCGCAGGGCTTATAGAGTTGCCGTCATGGTGGATCCGATCCTCGTGCTCAACGGCCCGAACCTGAATATGCTCGGCACCCGCCAGCCCGAGGTGTACGGGGCGGCGACGCTGGACGATGTCGTCGATCTGTGCAAGCGGACGGCGGCCCGGTTCGGCCGCGAGATCACCGCGTTCCAGTCGAATTCCGAAGGGGCGCTGATCGACCGGATCCACCAGGCGCGCGGCGCCGAATCCGGCATCGTCATCAATCCCGGCGGGTTGACCCACACCTCGGTGGCGCTGCGCGACGCACTCGTGATTCCGGAGGTGCCGATCGTCGAGGTGCACATCAGCAATGTGCACGCCCGCGAGGAATTCCGGCACCATTCGTATATTTCGCCGATCGCGACCGCGGTGGTCGCCGGGATGGGTGTGTACGGTTACGCGGCCGCTATCGAATTCCTCTGTCGCGCATAGGTTTCGCTGAGCGGGCGGCGAATCGTACTGTCCGCTGGGCGGTTTCAGATACCCGCGATGGTCTCGGGCGCCCGTTCGGCCCGGCTGAGTGCGCGCAGTACGGCCGTTTGGCCGTGGCGGGCCACCGCCAGTCGGGCGAGCAGGTCGAGTACGGGTTCGAAAACCTGCGGCGGGAGCGGGGGTGTCGTGATGTTGGCGCTCACGGCGAGGTCGTCCGAGTGCACGACGATCTCCATCAAGCGGGTCAGCAGGAAATCGTCCAGTAGCAATTTGCCGGTGAAGAACGCGACGATACGGTGGGCGGGCTCGGCCGCCAGGGCCGAACGCTGCTGAGCCACAGTCGATTCGACCTCGGCGACCAGCGCCTGTGCGCCCTGCGCCGCCGCGGCCTCACCGCCTTGCCGGATGCGCACGCTGATCTCGTCGTCCACGTCGGCCTCGAATGCGGTGGCCCCAGCATAGAATTCGGCAACCGTCAGCGGAACGCCGTCGGGAACCTCGGCCGCCAGCGCTCGCGATACGTGCAGGACCTGTGCGCCCAGGTGACCGGCGAGCCCGCGAACACTGAACTCCGGCAACGCACTCGGCCGATCCCACACCGCGGCCACCGCCGGATCGGCGAGCAGCCGCGCCGCCGACTCGGCCGCCGCCAAATACGCATCCCTGATCGCGCTCAAACCCTCGCCCTTCAACTATGCCCACGGAACCGTATCCCGATCCCGCCTCGTGGGCATCTCGATCGCTGGCTTCTAGCTGGCACCCCGTACAGTTCGAAGACGGGTGCGGCGCGGGTTTCAGGCGATCCGGAAGACCGGGAAACCCGGTGCGATCGCGGCCAATTCGGCGTCGGTGGAGTCGTTGGTGACGCCTTCGAAGAATTTGCCGACCTCCCAGCCCCACTTCTGCAGGTAGAGGCGCAGCACCGCAACCTTGTTCGCATCGGCGATCTCGGTGGCGGTGAACGCCTCGGCCTTACGGCCGAGCCGCAGTTCACCATCGCCCGCGGCCCGCAGGTTGCGCACCCACTGGGTGTGGCCGCGGGGTGCCACCAGATAGCGGGTGCCGTCGGCGTCGATCAGCAGGTTCACCATCGTGGTCCGCCATTCGCCGGTCTTGCGGCCGCGCACCGCGAGCAGTCGCGAGCCCATGACGCTGATGCCGACCCGGGGCAGCCAGTTGGCGATCTTGTTCATGATCGGGTCGAAGCCGGTGGGGGCGAGGTAGCGGGTGGCTTGGGCGTTCATGGCCTTCTCCTTTGTGAGCACTGCTCTCTGTTGTGAACAAGTGTCACACCGGGGCGGGTAATAAGTCAAGAGCAGCGCTCTCTTTCTTGTTTTCGCAGGTGAACAAGGCCCTGAACGCAAAACGACCCCGGCCGGTGCGGCCGGGGTCGATTCGGAGTGGGATCAGTTGTGCGGTACGTCCGCCGCGGTGGGCGCGGTCGACTCCACCTGCGGCTGCGACTCCACCTGCGGCTTGTCGGCCCACTTGGTGGTGCCCGGCTCGGCCTGCATCGTGTTGAGCAGGTCGATACCCGCGACGACCAGCGTCGGACCGCCCGCGACAATGGTGCCGATCAGGCCGCCGATGCTCGCGCCGGTGACGATCCCGGGCAGGCAGCCGACGCCGAACAGCGGCAGACCGAAGACGCAGCCGACACCCGCGCCGATGGCGGTGCCGACGAATTGGCCGATCGTCGTCGCGAGACCGAACTTGCTGGAGAAGTCGTTGCGCGCCCGCTCGTCCTCGACCGCCGAGGCGATCGGCTTGACCACGAACTGCCGGTCGGCGACCTGCACACCCGCCGGCTTGTCCGGGGTGAGCTCCAGCACGGTGTTGTCCTTCGCGGCGACCGCCTTGACCGGCACCGCGGCCCCGTCGACCTTGAACTCGAGCGGTAGCGAGAGCACCGTCGCGCCCTTGTCGTCCTTGATGTCGACGATCTGAGCCTTCGGCGCATCGGGCGTATCGCCAGGCCGCTCGACGAGCGCGAACGTCCCACCTTTGAGCGTGGCGACGACGGTCTTGTCCACCAGCTTGACCGAGTATTTGAGTCCGGCAGCGGCGGGTGTGGAGTCGGCGACCTTGAACTCGAGCGGTAGCGAAGTCACCGTCGCACCCGTGCCATCCGTGACGGCGGCGCTCGCGGTCTGCGGCGGCTCGGGCTGCAGGGTAATCGCTCCGGGTCCGGTGACCGAGTATCCGGGCACCGTATCGGCAGGTGCGGGGTCGGCGCCTGCGGTCCCTACACCGACAACCAAGCCGCCGATGGCGAATAGTGCTGCGGCGGAGAGACTTCTGAGGTTCATGCGGCTTCCAATCGATGACGAACGCCACGAGCGTGCGAATAATCGGTACAACGCACCTCGCGTACGGTGTCGACGGTCGCCAGCGAGGAGGCACCGTGAGCGTAATCGACCGGAGGCCCCACCTCCACATACGGGAATAGCCCGAATTCCTTGGGCTATCCCCACTTTCACAGCAGCGTCACACGGTCCCGAGGGGATTGAGTACGGCGAAGCGCCATTGGCCGCCGTCGACCTGCCGAGCGATATTTGCCGTTGTGCCGCTGGGGAATACGCGCGTGCCATCGGGGGCATCGATTTCGAGGGTCCAGTCGGTGACCAGTAGCGCCGAATCCGCGGCGACGAGCGCGTGCCTCGGGGTGTTGGCCAGCCGCGCGCCCGCGGCGACCGTGCCGCTGATCTCGCGGTGCAGGTCGTCCCGACCGGTGATGACGGCGCCCGAGGTGGTGCGCATTACCGCGCCGGGCGCGAGGAGCGCCAGCACGCCTGCCACGTCGCCCGCGTTGAGGCGCTCCTCGAAGACGGCGGGTAGCTGAGCGGGATCGGTGATCCGGGTGTCCATGACGGTATTCCCTTCCGCGTACCGGTGATTGGACCTCAATGGTCCGCACCCGCCGAATCCGCGGCGAGGTGGAAATCTGCCCCGGCATGGTCGGAAACGGTCAATCCCCGTGGTGCTACTCCACTACCTCGACCACGTCACCGGGTTCGAGGTATTCGAAGAATGCGCGGGCGCCGTCCGGCGTCATTCGGACGCAGCCGTGTGACGGCTCCTCGATCGGCCCGATGTGGGTGGCGATATCCCCGTTGAAGAAGACCGCATAGCGCATTTCCGCGTTGTGCAGCGTGCTCCAGTGGTAGATCTCCTTGAAATTGACGCGAAAAACACCGGGTGGCGTTTCATAACCGGGCCGCCCGAACGAGACCGGGGTGGGACCGTAGGTCACCTTCCCGCTGTCCATCAGCCAGCCCTCGTTCGTAGACAGCCGGAAGCAGGCTCGGGCATGCGCCGAGCACGGCGCCGTTACCGGTGCGGGCGGCAGCAGCGCGGGAAGTCCCGGAAGCGCGGGCACGCTCGGCAAATCCGGAATTTCCGGCCCGGCGGGCACCTCGGGGCCCGCCGACCACAGCGGACCGGCGGGCCACAACGGACCCGCCGACCACAGCGGTTGAGCCTGCGCGGAAACCTCCGTCCCGAATCCGGCGGCCGTCACTCCGGCGACAACCGCGGCCCGAGCACCCCACCGGTTGATCGCACTCTCGCTCTTTTTCCGGTGTCTGCCCACCTATTTCGTCCTCTCCACGGCCCGATGCCAAGCGCACCGGAACGCTAATATCCGAAACCGCGGAAAACCAGACAGATTAGGTGCAATTCAATTGATTTCAGTTGCCGATAAACAAATTTCGCGCGACGGGCAGGCGCACCGGGAGAACGGTCACCGTTGGGCGGCTTCGGGTTCCGGCAGGGTCTCGCCGGTCTCCAGCAGCGTCTTCAGATTCGCCAGAATGGCGGGCCAGCCCTCGCTGATACCCGCGAGCACACCGCTGCCCGGCCCGAAACCATCATGCACCACAGTGAGTTTCACGATCTCACCCAGCGGCTCCAGCTCGAAGGTCACCTTCGACCGCGGCTCCGCGGCCCATTTCGCCAGCTGTTCCTCGCTGAAGTCGAAGGTCTCGGCGAAGGCCGGGTCGAAGGTGTGCCAGGTGTAGGACAGCCTGCGATACGGGTCGGCCTCCAGCACCACTTGCTCCGGATCCTTGCTGGACCAATCACCTTGGTGCCAAACCATTTCCGAGCCGGGCCGCCAGTCGGTATCGGCGGCGACACCCCAGTAGCGCTTGGTGAACGCGGGCTCGGTGAGCGCCTGCCAGAGCTTCTCCGGCGTGGTCTTGATGTATGTGGTGTATACGAATTCGGTCTCGGCCATGGGTTGCGCCTCCAGTGCTTTCTTCAGATCGGCGAGTGCGTGCACCCGCGCGCGGTCGTACTGCGTGATCCAGCGTTCGGCAATGGCGTTGATGGGTTCGGCATTGAGGTAGTGCAGTTTCTCCCGGCCGCTGCGCCGGGTGGCGATCAGGTTGGCCGCCTCCAGAATCGCGAGGTGCTTGCTCACCGACTGGCGCGCCATCGCCAGCCCGGCGCACAGTTCGCGCAGCGTCTGCCCGTTGCGGGCATTGAGGCTGTCGAGTAGCCGCCTGCGGTTGGGATCGGCGAGCGCCCGGAATACCTCGTCCATATCGCCTTTCCGATTCATGCAGCCATTTGGCTGCATTTCCCGAGATTAGGCAGCCGAGAGGCTGCATGTCAATGGGGTTGCGCCGCAGAAACAGCATTGTGGCGTCGAAATGTAGTAGGTATGCTATGAACAATCCCTGACTTACAACGGAGGAAAGTATGACCGCGGGGGAGGACGTCGTACTCGACGTCTCGCAATTGCGCATGAGATACGGCACGAAAGACGTCCTGCACGGCGTCGACTTCCAGGCCCGGCACGGCGAGGTGGTGGCGCTGCTCGGGCCGAACGGGGCGGGCAAAACCACCACCATCGAAATACTCGAGGGGTTCCGCAGCCCATCCGCCGGACGGGTCGAGGTGCTCGGCGTCAACCCGATACACGGCGGCGAGGCGTGGCGCGCCCGGATCGGCGTCGTCCTGCAATCCTGGCGCGACCATGCCAAATGGACGGTGCGCCAACTACTTTCGCACCTCGGCAGCTACTACGCGCCCTACGGCACCGAACGCATCCGAAGACCTTGGAACACCGACGAACTCATCGCCACCGTCGGGCTCACCGCACAGGCCGGGAACAGAATCAAGACGCTCTCCGGCGGCCAGCGGCGCAGGCTCGACGTGGCGATCGGCATCGTCGGCAGGCCCGAACTGCTGTTCCTCGACGAGCCGACAACGGGATTCGATCCCGAGGCGCGCCGGGAATTCCACGACCTGGTGCACCGCCTCGCCGACGACGACACCACCATCCTGCTCACCACCCACGATCTCGACGAGGCGGAAAAACTCGCGGACCGCATCCTGATCCTGGCGGGCGGCCGGATCATCGCCGACGGCTCGGCCGACGAACTGTCCCGCAGCATCGCGGTCGAGGCCGAGATCAGGTGGACCAGGGACGGGCAGCGGTACGTGCACACCACGAACGAGTCGACCAAATTCGTGTACGAGCTGTTCAAACAGTACGGCGAGGAGATCGGCGAACTAGAGGTGCGGCGGGCGTCGCTGGAGGAGACGTATATGACCCTGGTGCGGCAATTCGAATCCGGGCAACAGCAGACCGAGGTGCGCACGCTGGAGGAGGTGTCGCGATGAATCCGATGGTCACCGCGGTCCGCGCCGGAATCCAGCGCGGGGTACTGGAATTGGGACAGATGGCGACCAACCCGGAGGATCTCTTCGGCGCGCTGTTCTTTCCGATCGGCACGATCGTCGCGCTGTACTTCATGCGCAACGGCCATTTCGCCGACAGCGGTTTCGGCCTCGGCGCGCTGGCGCTGCCGAGCATCCTCGGCATGCTGATCGCCTTCAACGGCACGCTGGTCATGGCACAGTTGCTCGTCGTAGAGAAGGAAGACGGAACCTTGTTGCGCGCCAAGGCAACTCCCAACGGTATGACCGGTTATCTGATCGGCAAGATCGTCACGGTGTCGTGCTGGGTGCTCTTCCAATTCACGGTGGTCCTGGTAGCCGGATTGATCCTGATCGGGGGAACCAGGATGGGAACCGCCACGGCCTGGATCGAACTGATCGGCATCGTGCTCCTCGGACTGCTGGCGACCCTGCCGATCGGCGCCATCCTCGGGTCGGTGCTCAGCAGTCCGCGCAGCTTCGCCGTGGTCTCCCTGGTGGTCATGGTCGTGGTCTCGATCTCCGGGATCTTCTATCCGATCTCCTCACTGTCCGGCTGGCTACAGGGCCTCGGGCAGGTGTTCCCGATCTACTGGATGGGCCTCGGCGTCCGGTCGGCCATGCTCCCCGATGCCATGTCCGCGGTCGAAATCGGCCAATCCTGGCGGCATTTCGAGACATTCGGCGCGCTCGGCGCCTGGGTGGTCGTCGGCTTGATACTCGCCCCGATCACGCTGCGGCGGATGGCCCGCAGGGAGTCCGGATCCGGCGTCGACGGCCGGCGTGATAAGGCTTTGCAACGTGCCTACTGAGGTCATCTACAACCGGATCGCGATGCTGCGCGCCGAGCGCGGCATCTCCCGGCGCGAGCTGGCCGATGCGCTCGGCGTGCACTACCAGACCATCGGATATCTGGAGCGCGGCGAGTACAGCCCGAGCCTGCATCTGGCGCTGCGCATCGCCGCCTACTTCGAGGTTGCGGTGGAGGTCGTCTTCTCCACCGCCCCCTTCCCCAGACTCGGCTCGGACGCTCACTCCGCCTGAGCGGTGCCGCCGATCAACCGGTAGACCGGAACCACCTCGCCCGACGCCTCACTCGCGGCGATGGCCCGACGCCAAAGCCCCTGTGCGGCATGGGAAAGCGTCGCATCGACGCCCACCTCCACACTGGCGTCGATGATGTGCTGAGCGCCCGCGTCCATCATCTTCAGCGAGGCAAGGGTGCCCCAGCCGCCCGCCTTGGCGGCCGCCGCGAAATCGGCGATGAAATACGGGTACGCATCGGCGGAGCGCAACGCGTAGGGCAGGAACTGATCAATATCGTGACCGGAGCGTGCGATCACCGCGAGCGCCTGTTCGAAGGCGAGCATCCACGGATGGAAAATGATCAGTCCGGCCTGGTAGAAGACCTGGGCGAGCCCGTCATCGACGCCGAGGTACTCCTGCGGGCTCAACGGACGCAGCAGTTCGGCGTGCGCGTCGAAGACCTCCTGCGGGCCGCTGTAGAAGATGTAGGACGCCGGGTGCGTGATATTGTCGCCCGCCGACATGACGCCACCGGAAATGAACTGCGCCCCATGGGATCTCACCCATTCACCGCCCTTGCGCGCCTGCTCCGGCGAATCGGAGGACAGATTCGCGATCACCTTGCCGGGGAGGTGGTCGACCGCCTGCCCCAGGACGTCGTACATGGCGGCGTAGTGGGTGAGGCTGAGCACGGACACCTCGTTGGCGTCCAGCGCGTCGGCCACGGACGCGGCCCGCTTCGCGCCGAGTGCGACCATCTCGTCGACCTTGCCCGCGCTGCGGTTCCACACGGTCACCTCGACGCCGGCCGCCAGGAAGGCCCGGACCATCGCCTGCCCCATCGGGCCGAGGCCGATGACGGAGACGGAACGGGTGCTGCTGTCGGACATGCTGTATCCCTTCGGATCTGGAGTCGGTTGAATGTCGGCGCCGGAATGTATGGTTCATCGCCGCAGGTAGAGTCGGGAAGACCGCACGTTCGAGTTCGGTTGCTTACCTCGAGGTTCGAAATAAGGTCACAGGGAGTGCGTGGAATATGAGCAGTGATGCGGATCACGAGGAAGTCTGCGGGATGTCGCTGGCGATCGACGTCGTCGGCGGAAAGTGGAAGATGCACCTGATGTGGGTGCTCGGCTCCGGACCGGTGCGGTTCGGGCAGATCCGCAAGCTGCTGCAGGGCGTCAGCGAGAAGGTGCTCGCGGAGAATCTGCGTCAGCTGGAGGCCAACGGCATCGTGCACCGCGAGATCTACCCGGAGATCCCGCCGCGCGTGGAGTACTCGCTCACCCCACTCGGCCAGGAGCTGGCCGAGGCGCTGCGTCCGCTGGAGGAGTGGGGCGACAAGAACCGCCGCCAGCTCACCGAGAACCTGCTCGCCTCGGCGAGTTAGTGCCCTCCCGGCCGGTCGCGAAACTCGCGGCTATCGCCTCACCGATCTGCTCCAGCAGGTTGGATGCGTCGGTCATCGAGCGGGCCGGGTCGGGTTCGAGGTCGGTGAGTGCGTAGCAGGCGGTGAAACCGGCGGCGCGGATCTCGGCGGCGGTGAGCGTGTTGCGGCCGACCGCGGCGATGACGGGAATGCCTGCGGCGCGGGCTATTTCGCAGACGCCGATGGGCGCCTTCCCGTGCAGGCTCTGGATATCCAGTGAACCTTCGCCGGTGACCACGAGGGTGGCTCCGGCGAGCAGCGAAGGGAAATCGAGAAGTTCGAATACGACCTCGATACCGCTGCGGACCTGAGCGCCGAGTACGGCCAGGGCGCCGAAACCGGTACCGCCCGCCGCGCCGGAGCCCGGAACGTCGGCGAATTCCGGACCCGCGAGTTCGGACCAATTCTTCAGTGCCGCTTCGAGATTCACCATATCCTCGGTGGTAGCGCCCTTTTGGGGCGCATACACCGTCACCGCACCGCTCGGTCCGAGCAGCGGATTATCGACATCGCACGCCAGCGTGAACTTCGCAGTCGCGACGCCGGGGTGTATCTCGCCGAGATCCAGTTGCGCGGCCCGCACCAAAGCCGCACCGCCGGAAGGTAATTCGTTTCCATCGATATCCAGCAGGCGCGCGCCGAGCCCGCGCACCATGCCCGCGCCTCCATCGGTTGACGCGCTGCCGCCGAGGCCGATGACGATATCGGTGGCACCGCGATCCAATGCATGTGCGATGACCACGCCTAGGCCCTCAGTGCCCGATCCGAGCGGATCCGGTTGTCCGCCAGGAAGTTTCGCCAATCCGACGACCGCGGCCAACTCGACCACCGCGGTCGTCCCACGCACCGCGTACGAGGTCGGAGACGGCACACCGGTCGGCCCCGGCGCGATCAACTCGACCCGCGCCCAACCCGCGGCCACGAACGCGTCAACCGTGCCGTCGCCACCATCCGCCACCGGCGCCTGCCGCACCTCGGCCGTCGGCGCGACCCGCCCGATGCCGACCGCGAGAGCCGCCGCCACCCGCGGAGCGGTCAGCGACCCCTTGAACTTGTCCGGCGCAAGCACCACCCGAGGAACGCCCGTCATCCCCACATTGTGTCGGGTGCCGCAGTAACTGCCAGCACCGAGGACTCCGCGCACAGGTCCGAGCACGCCCGACAACGAGACTCGCACGCAACCTGTCAGCGCGGCACGATCATCCCGACACCAACTAGCCGACACGTCAGCGCAGCGGAGCCTGCTCAGCCTGCGTAATGGTGACCTGTCCGGTCTTCAGGTAGTTCAGCACCGCGTCGTCCACCGCAGGATTGCGGCGGCCGAAGGTGCCGTGGTCGCCGCCGTCGACCGTGATCAGCGAGCCCTGCAGTGCACGCGCCATCGCGGTGCCGCCCTCGTATGCGGTCAACGCGTCGTTACGGCTTTGCAGCAGTAGCGGTTTGGTGGCCAGTCCGGCGCCGGTGATCGGCACCGGTTTGGCGACCGGACGCCAGGCGCCGCAGGACATGCCGGATCGAACCAGATCCGCCTTGGCGTCCATCGCGTTGCCGCCGGAGGCGATGATGCCCATGGCGGCGCCGAGTAGTTCGGGCCTGCCGTCCACGGCGTTCTCGTTGCAGGTCACGGCGGCGAAGACGAAGCGGCCGGTGGGGTCGGTGCTGGTGGCGCCCTCGATGGCGAGCAGCTGGCGCACGTTCGCCGGATCGATGGCGGCATCGGCCATGGCGCGGGCGAAGGTGGGCCAGAAATCGCGCGTGTAGGTGGCGACGGCGGTCGCGCCGAGCAGCGGCACCTGCGCCGACGCACCGCCGGATACCAACGTGCGCATCAGGTTCTGTAGTTTGCCCGCCTGCTCCACACCGCCGTTGAATCCGTCGCGGGCGATCTCGGCCAGCGGCTCCGGCAGATCGCGCGGCAGGTCGGCGACGCCGGCGGGCGGCGGGGTCAGGTTGGCGTACCAGCCGCCGCCCTGCTCCTGCGCCAGCCGCGCCCAGGTCTGGTAGACCTGCAGCGCGGTATCGCCGAGGTGGTATTGGTCGCGGTGGTCGGCGATCCAGGCGAACAGGTCGTCGAGCCTGCGCTTGCCCGCCACCTGCTGCTGGGCGAATTCCTCGGTCCACACCCAATCCGGATTCACGTTGGAGTCCAACACCATTCGATCGACCCGGCCCGGGAACAGCGTGGCGTACACCGCGCCGAGGTAGGTGCCGTACGAGGTGCCGAGGTAGTCGATCCGGTCGACGCCGAGCGCGGCGCGCACCGCGTCCATATCGCGGGCGGTGTTCTCGGTGGTGATGGTGTCCAGGTAGCCGGGCTGGGCGGCGTCGCAGGCCTTCTTGATGGTGTCGCGGTTGCCGCCGGTGAGCGAGACCTGGTCGGCGGTCGAGTCATCCGTCTCGCTCCCGCAGCGCAGCGGTGTGGCCCAGCGCAATCCGCGCGGCTGCACCGCGACGCGGTCGTAATGGGTGAGTTCGGCGGGCATTACGTCGACGCGGCGCGCCCAATAGTCCAGCGCGTCGGCGCCGGGGCCGCCCGGATTGGTGAAGATGACGCCGCGCCGCTCGCCGACCGCGGCGATCCGGCTGACGGTGAGGTCGATGCGTTTGCCGTCCGGCTCGGCCGGATTCATCGGCACGCTGATCACCGCGCATTCGACACCGCGATCGGCGGGCACCGAACCGGCCGGGCAGGCGCCGAATACGGGACTCGGCGTGGCCGTGGACAGCCCCGCGCTCACCGATCCGGCGAGCACCCCGGCCACCAGCGCCGCGAGCAGCCTCGAAAGCGACGGTGTCCGCAGCATTTTCCGCACCTCCAGGCAAAGCTCGTGGCGCGGTGACGCGATCCGCCCCTGGAGCATTCTGCGCAGGCCCGGCGCGTCAGACAAGTCGGGCGGTACGTTTTCGGGCGGGAGGTGTTGCGAACCATACGGATATCGACCCACGGTAGTACCGTCGCAGCCATGCCGACCGAGGTCCGGAACAACACCGCACTGGAACGCTTCGAGATCTACGTCGACGGCGCGATCGCGGGCTATGCCGAATATCAGGACACCGCGGCCGAACGCGCGTTCGTGCACACCGAGATATATCCCCGGCACGAGGGCCAGGGCTTGGGCAGGAAGCTGATCGAGGCCGCGCTGAACGCCACTCGCGCCGAGGGTTTGGGCGCGCTGCCGATGTGCCCGATGGTGCACCACTTCGTGGAGAACAGGCCCGAATACCTGTCGATGGTGCCGCACTGGGCCCGCGACCGGCTCGGGCTGCCGCAGTAGTTTTCAGTACGCGGCGCGCGCGCCGTCGAGGGCCTTTTGCAGGTCGGTGCGAACGAGCCGGGCTATTTCGGCTGGCCGCGTTGGCAATTCGGTGATCGGCACGCCGAAGTAGAAGCTGGCCGATTTCGCCTCCTCCTTTGTCGGCAGAACTGTCGGGTCGGTGCGCGGCCCGTAGCTCAGCCCCATGCTGACCAGCACCGGCTCGGCCCCGAGCTTCATCGCGCGGAATGCGATGTGCCCGATACCGCTGCCGACCGGCTGCACCTGGGTCGGGTCGACGTCGTTGCAGGTGCCCTCCGGGAAGACGGCGAGCCCGTCGCCGCGGGCGATGCGTTCGGCGCAGATATCCATCATCAGCTGCCCGGCCGCGTTCACCGCGCGCAGACCGTGGTCCTTACCCCGGAAGACGGGGATGCCGCCCATCATGTCGATCTTGCGCCGCTGTTCGGGCTCGAGGAACAGCTCATCCTTGGCCAGCACCCGCACCCGGCCGATCACCCGCCGCAGCTCGCTGCGCCACGCCGCCGCCGCGACGGTGTACGGATCGTTCTCGGAGAGGTGATTTATCGCGATCAGCAACGGCCTGCGCTGCGCGTTCACCTTCCGTAGCACTTCACGGGCGCCGGCGGCGTATGCGATCCGCGGGAAGTAGCGCCGGGCGAGCAAGGCGTATGCGCCCCATGCCTTCAGGCGGTTCTGGCGGTGGTCGCGATAGAAGTCGTAGACGACATCAGCATTGTCGAGGAGAACCTCGGGCCGTTCCATGCGCGCACTCTAACCCCGCGCCGCTCCAGACGGTGTTCCCGGTCACGGCGACCGGGAAATCCAACCAAATACCCGTATTCGGACCGGCGCGCAAATCTTGCAACGCCGAACTCGCCCGCAAAAAGGGCGCACGGGCGCAACAACTGCGATGATGTCGGAGTGGCACGCGCAGATGACCCGGATGATCGGAAGACTCGCGGCGGGCACGGCGACCGCAGGCGGCGCGATTTCCGGCACGGCGAGCAGGTGGTACGTGCCGGCACCCTGCTGCTGGCGGCGACCGATCTGGTCGAACCGACCTTCCGGCGCACCGTCGTCTACATCATCGAGCACAACGAGGCCGGGAGTCTGGGCGTTGTCCTGAACCGCCCGAGCGATACCCCGGTGCATGATGTCCTACCCCGCTGGACCGAACTGGCCGCCGCACCGCGCACCCTGTTCATCGGCGGTCCGGTGAAACGCGATGCGGCGCTCTGCCTCGGCACCGTCCGGGTCGGCGCGTCGATCGACCGGGTGTCCGGACTGCGCCGCATCGACGGCCGGGTGGTGCTGGTCGACCTGGACGCCGAACCGGAACGGATCGAACCACTCGTGGAGGGCATCCGGATCTTCGCGGGTTATGCGGGCTGGACCTTCGGCCAGCTGGAGGGTGAACTGGAGAACCGCGACTGGATCGTGTTGTCCGCCTTGCCTTCCGATCCGATCAGCGTCGATCGCCCAGACCTGTGGGCACATGTGCTGCGCCGCCAGCCGCTGCCGCTCTCGCTACTCGCCACCCATCCCATCGAACTCGAGCGCAACTGACGTTCTCAGCTGTTGAACCTTCTCCTGTGCTGTTTCGTGGGATGAGCGGGAGGTGAGCGATGCCGGAGAGCCAAACAGAGCTCATGCGGGTGCTTTACGACGAGCATGCCTCGGCGTTATGGCGCTATACGCTCGGTTTGGTTCGCGATCCGGGACGAGCCGAGGACATCGTGCAGGAGACGCTGCTGCGCGCGTGGCAGCGCCCCACCGTGCTCGATCAGTCCACATCGTCGGCGCGGGCATGGCTGTTCACGGTGGCCAGGAATCTGGCCGTCGACGAACACCGCAGCGCCCGCAACCGGCGCGAGTTCCGCACGGACAACCCGCCGGAGCAGGCCGCGCCGGACCAGGCCGACCGGGCGCTGGACGGCTGGCTGGTCGCGGACGCGCTCGGCAGACTCAGCGCCGATCACCGCGAGGTGATCGTGCGTGCCTACTATCGAGGCCTTTCCACCCATCAGATCGCGGCGGAATTGGATATCCCGCCCGGAACGGTGAAATCCCGTATGCACTACGGCATGCGGGCATTACGGCTGGCACTACAGGAAATGGGGGTGACGAACCAATGACGGATATTGCCACCGGTCGCGATGCGGGCGACCGGTATCTCACCTGGGATGCCCCGTATGTGCTCGGCTCCCTCACCAGATCCGAGCGCAAGGAGTACGAGGAGCATCTGGCCGGCTGCCCGGACTGCCGGGCCGGGGTGGCCGAATTGGCCGCGCTGCCCGGCATGCTCTCGCTGGTCGAAACGGATACCGCGCTGGCCATGATCGAACCGGCCGAGCGGGCCGAGCCGCCGGTCCCCGAACTGCTGCCCCGGCTGACCGCGGCGGCGGAGCGCAGTCGCAAGCGGGGTAGATGGGTGACCATCGGGTCCGCGATCGCGGCCGCCGCGGCGGCGGTAACCATCTCGGTTCCGGTGGCCACCACCCTCGCCGGATCGCACGGCTCCGGCTCCGAGCAGGTTTTCGCCGAACGCTCCATGCAGCCGGTGGAACCCAATCCGGTGACGGCGAGCGTGAAAATCATTCCGTACGAAGGAAAGACGCGCGTCGTGATGACCTGCGAATACGGCCGGAGCGATCAGCAGTACAGCTGGAATCTGGCGCTGTTCGTCGTCACGTCGGACGGGCAGACCGAAACGTTGGGACAGTGGCCCGCGGGCCCGGGCACCGAGTTGACGATCGATCGAGTGGTCGACGCACAGCCGGATCACATCCGGACGGTGTACATCAAGCAGTTGGGCACAGATAAGACGCTGCTGTCCGCAACGATCTGAGCCTCCGCCGCGGCCTTGGTTTCAAGGGGTGGTCGCGGCGAAGGCTCAGTTCATCGTTTTTCAGCGAGTTTGCTTGCGGTAAACGGACTTCGACCACAGGTAGCCGACCGCGGTGATGCCGGTGCACCAGGCCAGCGCGAGGATGCCGTTATTGCCGATTTCGGTGCCCATCAGCAGTCCGCGCATGGTTTCGGTGAGCGGGGTGAACGGCTGATATTCGGCGAACTGGCGCAGTCCGGCGGGCATGGTGTCGGTGGCGACCAGCCCGCTGCCGAAGAAGGGCAGCAGCATGATCGGCATCGGCGTATTGCTCGCGGTTTCCGGGGTCGGCGCCAGCAGGCCGAGCGCCACCGAAAACCAGATGATCGCGAAGAGGGCGAAGGCGATAAGCCCGAGCGCGGCAACCCATTCGAGCGGGTTCGCATGGGGACGCCAGCCGACGAGCAGCGCGACGCCGATCATGAAGACGACGCTGAGCATGCCCTGGATCAGCGCGCCGACCACATGTCCGGTCAGGAAGGATCCGGGCGAAATCGCCATGGTGCGAAAGCGATTCACGATTCCCGTCGTGGTGTCCATCGCGATGGACACCGCCACCGACGAGGCGATGGTGGCCGGCACCATCAGCAGCATGCCGGGCGCCAGATAGTCGATGTAATGTCCGCCGGACGACTTCTCCAGCGCGCCACCGAATACGAATCGGAAGATCAGCAGGAAGATCGACGGCATGACGATCATGTAGAAGACCATCGCGGGATAACGCTTGAGGTGCAACAGATTCCGGCGCACCATCGTGGTCGAGTCGACCAGGGCGTAGGAGCTCATCGAACGGCTTCTTTCTCGGTGGTCGGGTGGCCGGTCAGGGTCAGGAAGACGTCGTCGAGGTTCGGCGTGTGCACCGCGAGACCCTCGACCTCGATCTGTTCGTAGTCGAGCCGATCCAGCACGGCGCGAATGGATTTCACGCCGCCGTCGCTCGGTACCGCCAGCGTGAGATCGTCCTCGTCGAGATCGTGGTCCGCGTCGTTGCGCACGCTGGTGGTGGTACCGAGCGCGGCGGCCGCCTTCAGCAGCGCGTCACGGTCGGCGAACTGCAGGCGGATATGGCCGCCGGGCACCAGCCGCTTCAGTTCCGCGGCGGTGCCTTCCGCGACGATGTGCCCGTTGTCGAGCACCGCGATGCGGTCGGACAGCTGATCGGCTTCCTCCAGATATTGAGTAGTAAGGAACACCGTTACGCTGTAATCGCGGACCAGGCCGCGAATGATCTCCCAGATCACCCGGCGGCTGCGCGGGTCGAGGCCGGTGGTCGGCTCGTCGAGGAAGATGATCCGCGGATCGCCGACCAGGGTCATGGCCAGATCGAGGCGGCGCTTCATACCGCCCGAATAGCTGGATGCCGGTTTATCGCCCGCCTCCACCAGGTCGAAGCGCTCGAGCAGTTCGGCGGCGAGGCGTTTGGTGTCGCGCCGGGGCAGATGGTGCAGATCGCCCATCAGCAGCAGGTTTTCCCGGCCGGTGATCAGCTCGTCGATCGCGGCGAACTGACCGGTGACCCCGATCAGCGAGCGCACCGCATCCGGTTCGTGTGCCACGTCGTAGCCGCCGACCCGGTTCTCGCCGCCGTCGGCGTGGATCAGCGTGCTGAGGATCTGCACGGTGGTGGTCTTGCCCGCGCCGTTCGGGCCGAGCAGCGAGAAGATCGTCCCCTCCGGGACGGTGAGGTCGATGCCGTCGAGCACCACGTGCTCGCCGAAGGATTTGCGCAGACCCAGCGCCGAGATGGCGGGTGCGCGGTGGCCGTTGCTCATGGCCGGACCTTCCTGGAATCCATAATTGAATGCGAATAAGGGCATGTTTCAGCCGCACCGCCCCCTCAGGGGTGCGGATGAACAGGGTATTCAGTTGTGCCGGTGCGGGTTTCGGCTAGATGTCGAGATCCTCGATCTGCGGATGCTCGGCCAGGTCGGCCACCCGCCGGTAGAGCTTTCCGGGCATCTTGTCCTTCAGCTCGGCGATCGAATCCGCGATATCCAGCGTGAAATCGCCCCAGTCGTGGGTTTCGCCGATGCCGACCATCCGGCCCCAGTCGCGCCAGGACCGCCAGTTGAACTGATTCGCACCGCCGGTCGCGGTCGCGGTCGCCATATCGGACCACTTGGCGTGCTGGCTGTGCAGGACGAATTTGCCCTTGCGGCTGCGATACACCTTGAGGTGCTCGATACGCTTGTCGTCGATATCGTGCCACTCGCCGAGCAGCACGCCGGAGAACCTGACCTGACGAACGCCATCGCGCCCGACCCGGAGCACGACCTCGTCGTAACCCTCCTGCCTGCCCTCCTCGAGTTCGATGAACCGGCGCAGCGCGGTGACCACCGCACCGGACAGGTTGCCGCCGACCAGCTCCTGCGCGCGCTGGAACAGCGGGAGATCGTCGTCGGCAACGTAGATCGTCTTGTTGGGCATGCACTCACTATACGTAGATGTATACGTACACGCAAGAGGTCGGTCCCGTCGCCCGATTTGCGACCCTGATCCCGGTTCCACCCCCCATAATCCATCGCGCGCTAGATATTTTCCGGAAATCGTGAACCACCCGCCGAGCTGACCCGTATCCCACGTGTACGCGGTCGTGATCATCACCGCCCCGCGGTGACGATCAGCTAGTAGGAGCGGTGCCTATGCCGAACAGGGTCGTTGATTATCTGGTACGGGCGGTTTCGACCCTGGGCGTGCGGCACATCTTCGGCGTGGACGGCGCGAATATCGAGGACCTCTACGACGCCATCTTCGACACCCCCGACGGCATCACCGGAATCGTCGCCAAGCACGAATTCTCCGCGGCCACCATGGCCGACGGCTACGCCAGAACCACCGGCGGGCTCGGCGTCGTCGCCGCGACCTCCGGCGGCGGAGCGATGAATCTCGTTGCCGGACTTGCCGAATCGTATGCGTCCCGGGTCCCGGTGCTGGCCCTCGTCGGTCAGCCACCCGCGACGCTGGAGGGCAGGGGCGCGTTCCAGGACACCAGCGGTAAAGCCGGAACCATCGACGCCGTACAGCTTTTCGGCGCGATCTCGCACTACTGCGCCCGCGTGACATCCGCGGCCGAGCTGCCCGCCGCGATGGACAGGGCGATCGACGCGGCCCGGCGCGGCGGGCCCGCCGTGCTACTGCTGCCGAAGGATGTGCAGCAGTCCGGCATGGGCGATGCCGAGCCGTTCCGGATGTCGGCGCGCACCGGACGACAGGACGAGGGCGAGTTCGTCCGCGTGCGCGCCGCGCTGGCCGCGGCAAGACGAACCGGAAAAGTGGTGGTGATCGCGGGCGACCAAGTGGCCCGCAACGATGCCAGAGCCGAATTGGCTTGGCTGGTAGACACTTTGGATGCCGCGGTCGGGGTGGCGCCGGACGCCAAGGACACCTACGACAACGACGATCCGGCGTTCTGCGGGGTCGCCGGGCTGATGGGACATCCGGAGCTCGGCGAGGCGATCCGCTCGGCGGCCCTGTGCCTGCTGGTCGGCACCACGCTGCCGCTCACCGCGCGCACCGGACTCGATCAGCTGCTCGGTACCGTCGCGGTCGCGAGCATCGGCGCCGCACCGCCTTTCGTGCCCGCGATCCATGCGACGAGCACCGATCTCGCGGCCACCCTCGGCGAGCTGGCCGCCGACTTCTCCGGGGGGCAGCGGCAGGCGGCGCCCCGCGCGGCGACGAATCGGCTCACCCCGCTCGCCGTCCCGCCCGCGCACGGACCCGGCCTGCGGTATCACGATCTGGTCGAGACCATCGCGGCCGAATTACCCTCGGGCACAGATGTATTCGCCGACGCCGGAAATACCGGCGCGGCGGTGGTGCACCACCTGCGGATCCGCGGGGACGCACGGTTCGTCGTCGCGCTCGGCATGGGTGGCATGGGTTACGCATTCGGCGCGGGCATCGGCTCCGCGTTCGCCCGCCGCCGCGGACCGGACGGAACGAGGCGCACGGTCGTCATCGCCGGTGACGGCGCATTCTTCATGCACGGCATGGAGGTGCACACCGCGGTCGAGCACGCACTGCCCGTCACGTTCATCGTCCTCAACAACAACGCGCACGCCATGTGCGTCACCAGGGAACGGCTGTACTACCGGGATCGGTACAGCTTCAACAGGTTCCGGCCCGCACATCTCGGCGCGGGCCTCGCGGCCATGTTCCCGGATCTGCCCGCGCACACCGTCGGCACCACCGGCGAACTGGCCACCGCACTGCGGCGGTGCGCGGAAAGCGAAGGGCCGTCGTTCGTTTCGATCGACTGCGACCCCGATGAAATACCACCTTTCGTGCCGTTTCTGACGGCGTTGGACGCATCCAGGAGGGCGTCGTGACGACAAGCAGTTTCCCCTTGCCCGCGCTGAGCGACATTCCGGAGGACGTCGTGCCGGGCGTCTTGCGGATCGAGAACTCCGACCGCGAGGCGACCACTCCGATCATCATGGACATGCTGCGATCGGTGTATCCACACGACCAGGTCTTCGGCGAATTCTGCCCGGTACAGGGCTATATCGCGGCGCCGCCGCGCGAGGTGTGGGCGTACCTGGCCGACACCAGGTCGCTGGAGGAGTGGACCTACAGCCTGCGCGGCTTCGTGGAAACCGACGAGCCCGGGCTCTGGCTGGCCTACGACCGGCTCGGCGACAGCACCCGGATCTACACCCGCACCGTCGCCGACGCCGCGGCGATGACCGTCGACTACCACTGCGCCTGGGATCAGGGGCAGCACCTGTGGATGGTTTACCTGATGCGGGTGATCGACGCGCAGGTGGTGCTGAACAAGCCGGGATCGGTTGTGCTGTGGGTCAATTGCCATCATCCGTTCTACGACGAGAATCCGTATCCGGAGACCGCGCCCGCGAAAAGGCCGGTGTGGGTCGGTGATTTCTGGGAGATGTTCTCGGCCGGACATCAGCTGGAGCTGGACAACCTCCGGGCGATCTGCGAATACCGTGCGGCGCACGGGCTTCCGATCAAACCCGAATGGATGCGGTGAGGTAGCGCCATGACCGATCCGACAATGCCGACCGTCAGCCTGATCGATGTCGCGAGCTATCTGCCCGGCAATCCGGTGCCCACCGAATACTTCACCCAGTTCGCCCGTTCGGACCGGATGGCCAAGAACGTCATGTTCCGCGCGCCCAAGGGCCGCCATCATGTCGCGCGCGACGAAACCGCGGTCGATATGGTCGAGCGGGCGGTCGCGCCGCTGGTGCAACGCCATGGCAGCCAACTACTTTCGCGGATCGACGTGCTCATCACGCACACCCAGCTGCCGGACAATCCGGTGCTCGGCTGCGGGCCGGAGGTGGCGCGCAGGCTCGGCATGCGGCCCGGCCACGTCTTCGATATCCACAACGGCGGCTGCGCGGCCTTCGTGCACATGATGGGTTTGGCCAGGATGATCCTGCAAACCACCGACGCGCGCACCGCGCTCATCGCGGCGACGCAGAACTGCGCGGGCCCGGTATTCACCCAGACCGAGATCCGCAAGCTGGCCCAGGCTCCGGTGCCCGGCGACGGCTGCGGCGTCGGGCTGCTGGTCAAGGACGACAGCGCGCCGATTCTCGACATCGAATGCCGCACCTATCCCGAATTCGCCGGGGATATGGACTTTTCCACCAACGGCGCGCGCAAGTACTGGGAGCCGGGCGTGGGGCAGGGCTGCGTCAGCTTCACCGAATCCAAGGTCACCAAGGTGTTCGCGCGCGGCAATCGGCTGGTGCCGGAGGTGGCGCTCGCGGTCTGCGAGCGCATCGGCGTGAAGGGCCGCGATATCGACACCTTCGTCACCAATCAGCCGAACCGGCTGTTCCTGCGCAACTGGCACGATGCGCTGGAACTACCGGCCGAACGGCATCCGGACACCTTCGATCGGTGCGGAAACCTTTTCGCCGCAGGCATTCCCGTCACCCTCGACATCACGAACCGGGCGGGCGGGCTGCGCAACGGTTCGGTGGTGCTGATGGCCGCCTTCGCGCATGCGGGCGATTTCGCCGGGGCGGCGGCGGTGCGGTGGGGCGCGGCATGAGTATCCGGCTGGCCGACGACACTCGCCCGGCACCGCGACATCGCGCGGGCGCGACGACCAGATTCGATCTCAGCCTGAGCGAAAACCCCTTTCCGCCACTGCCTTCGGTGCTCGCGGCGGTGCACGGCGTGCTGGCGCAGGCGAACCGGTATCCGGAATTCCTGCCGCGCACGCTGCCACGGCTCATCGCCCGGCATCTCGGCGTGCACGAGGATCAGGTGGTGGTCGGGGCCGGTGCGACCGGGGTCGCCATGCAGATCATGCAGTCCCTCACCGCACCGGGCTCGGGCATCGTCTTCGGCTCGCCCACCTTCGACGGCTACCCGATCATGGCCGAGATGGCCGGGTTGGACGCGGTGCCGGTCCGGCTGGATTCCGCTGGCGGCCAAGATATTCGGTCGATGGTGCGGGCCATCGACAAGCGGACCGGACTGGTCGTGCTGTGTCGTCCGCACAATCCGACCGGGACGGTGCTTCCGCTCGATGAGCTCAGGGCGTTCCTGTGCGCGGTACCGTCGCGCATCCCGGTGATCCTGGACGAGGCGTACGCGGAATTCCTCGCGCCCGCCGATCGCGCCGACAGCATCGCGCTGCTCGAGCGTCACCCCAATCTGCTTGTGCTGCGGACCTTTTCGAAGGCATACGGGCTGGCCGGACTGCGCATCGGCTACTGCTTCGGCAGGCGGGAGCTGGCCGGGCGGGTGCGTAAACTGCAGCTGCCGTTCGGCGTCAGTGCCGCCGCGGTGGTCGCGGTCGCCGAATCGTATGCCGCGGAACCGGAATTGCGCGCGCGCATCATCCGCATCACCACTCAGCGGGAGGCGCTGCGGAATTCGCTGCGGCGCTGCGGGATCGCGGTCCCGCGCAGTCACGCCAACTTCCTGTACCTCCCGGGGCCGGGCGTGGCGACGGCGCTGCGGCGCGCGGGAATCGGCGCGAAGGCCTATCCGGACGGCAGCGCGCGGGTGGCGGTCGGCGATCCGGAGGCCGACCGGGCGGTGCTGGCCGCGCTCGAATTCCTGCGGCCGGGGTGACGCTTCCGCGGGGCACACCTCGGTGACTCGGGTATACGAGCGATCCGGCACCATGATCGGGGAGCGGAATCTCGCGTCGCTGCCACCGGGCCGATCCGGCCGTTCGCGCGATCGACAGCGGCGATTTCACTCCAATACAGGTAGCTTCGATAGCGTGCAACCGTTTGTATGCAGCTAGAACGAGGATTTGCCGGTGGAACGACGCCAATTGCTGACATTGCTCGCCGCGGGTACCGCGCTGGTGGTGACCGGTTGCACGTCCGCGACGGGTGCACCGATCGACAGCGGTTCGGCCGGTAATCCGCTGGCCCCGCCCGCGCCGCCGCTGCTGCCGCCACCCGGCGGCCCGAAGTCGCCGATCCCGGCGGGCACCATCACCGCGCTGCCCGGCGCGGGCAACGGCATCGCGCTGACGGTGGACGACGGCGCGAGCCCCGAGGTGGTCGGCGCGTACATCCAGTTCGCCAGGGACACCGGCGCGCGCTTCACCTTCTTCGTCACCGCCTACTACGACTCGTGGAATATCCACCGGAACGCGTTGCGTCCCCTGGTCGACTCCGGCCAGATCCAGCTCGGCAACCACACCTGGGATCACCCGGACCTGACCAAGCTGTCGGCATCGGCCGTCTCGTCCCAGCTGGACCGGGCGAAGAAGTATCTCCGCGACAATTTCGGCACCGACGCCACACCGTACTTCCGCCCGCCGTACGGCAGGCACAACGCCACCGTCGACAAGGTGGCCGCCGACCTCGGCTACACCGTGCCGACCATGTGGTACGGCTCACTGGCCGACTCCGGCGTGATCACCGAGCAGTATCTGATCGAATGCGCTCGCAAATACTTCAACCCGCAGACCATCGTCATCGGCCACGCCAACCACCCGGCCGTGACCCACTGCTACGGCCAGCTCGTCGACATCATCAAGGAGCGCAAGCTCGCCATGGTCACGCTCAACGACGTGCTGCTCCCGCCCCGCTGAATGTTCAACGGCCCCTGCGCTTTACGCGCGGGGCCGTCGACAGCGCCCATCAAGCGACGATATTGACCAAACGCCCCGGCACCACGATCAGCTTGCGCGGGGACGCACCGCCGAGCAGTTCGGCGATCCGCTCGTCGGCCAGTGCCGCCGCCTCGATCGCGGCCTTGTCGGCATCGGCGGGCACCTGAATGCGGCTGCGCACCTTGCCGTTCACCTGGATCGGGTACTCCACCGACGCGTCGACCAGCAGCGCCGGATCGGCCACCGGGAAGGGGCCGTGCGCCAGGGATTCGTTGTGGCCCAAGCGTTCCCAGAGTTCCTCCGCGATATGCGGTGCCAGCGGGGCGAGCATCAGCACCACCGGTTCGACCACCGAGCGGGGCGCGCCGTCCGGGTAGGTCTTGGTGAGATGGTTCGTGAGCTCGATCAGCTTGGCGCCCGCGGTGTTGTCGCGCAGCGCGGCATAATCCTCGTCCACCCCGGCGATGGTCTTGTGCAGCAGGCGCAGCGTCTCGTCCGACGGTTGCCCGTCGGTGACGCGCACCGCGCCGGACTCCTCGTCCACCACCAGTCGCCACACCCGCTGCAGGAACCGGTGCGCGCCGACGACATCCTTGGTCGCCCACGGGCGCGAGGTATCCAGCGGGCCCATCGCCATCTCGTAGAAGCGGAAGGTGTCCGCGCCGTAGAGATCGCACATCTCGTCCGGGGAGATGGCGTTCTTCAGCGACTTGCCGATCTTGCCGTACTCCTGGAACACCTCGATCTCGGCGCCCGCTGTATCGGTCCAGAAGAACTTGCCATCGCGCTCGACCACCTCGGCGGCGGGCACGTACGCGCCGCGCTCGTCGGTGTAGGCGAACGCCTGGATGTAGCCCTGGTTGAACAGCCGCCGGTACGGCTCGCTGCCCGATACGTCACCCAGGTCGTAGAGCACCTTCTGCCAGAAGCGCGCGTAGAGCAGGTGCAGCACCGCGTGCTCGACACCGCCGACGTACAGGTCGACGCCGCCGGGATCGTTCGCGCCGTGCTCACCGGTGCGCGGGCCGAGCCAGTACTGCTCGTTCTCCTTGGCGCAGAAGGCCTCCGAATTGGTCGGGTCGGCGTAGCGCAGCTGATACCAGGAGCTGCCCGCCCAGTTCGGCATGACGTTGGTGTCGCGGCGGTACTTCTTCGGACCGTCGCCGAGGTCGAGTTCCACGTTCACCCAGTCGGTGGCCTTGGCCAGCGGCGGGGACGGCTCGGAGGCGGCGTCGTCCGGGTCGAAGGTGACCGGCGCGAAGTCGTCGATCTCCGGAAGCCGAACGGGCAGCATGGATTCGGGCAGCGCGTGCGGTGCGCCGTCCTCGTCGTAGACGATCGGGAACGGTTCGCCCCAGTACCGCTGGCGGGCGAAAAGCCAGTCGCGCAGCTTGTATTGGACGGTGCCGCGGCCGTGCCCGTCGGCCTCCAGCTTCGCGATGATGGCCGCCTTCGCAGCCTCGACCGAAAGGCCGTTCAGGAAGCCGGAATTCACGATCTCGCCATCGCCGCTGTATGCCGCCTCGGTCACGTCGCCACCCGCGACGACCTCTTCGATCGGCAATCCGAAGGCGTTGGCGAACTCCCAGTCGCGCGGATCGTGGCCGGGCACCGCCATGATGGCGCCGGTGCCGTAGCCGCTGAGTACGTAATCGGCGATGAAGATGGGCACCGCGGCGCCGTCGGCCGGATTGGTGGCGTAGGCGCCGAGGAAGACGCCGGTCTTCTCCTTGTTCTCCTGGCGCTCCAGGTCGGATTTCGCGGCGATCGACTTGCGGTACGCCGCAACGGCTTCCACCGGGTTCGCGGAGTTGTTGGTCCAGCGCGGATCGACGCCGTCCGGCCACTGCGCGGCGGCCAGCCGGTCTACCAGTTCATGCTCCGGCGCGAGCACGACGTAGGTCGCGCCGAACAGCGTGTCGGGCCGGGTGGTGAACACCTCGATCGAGCCCGCGGGCGAATCGAATTTCACCTGTGCGCCGCGCGAGCGCCCGATCCAGTTGCGCTGCATGGCCTTGACGTTCTCGGGCCAGTCCAGCCGCTCCAGATCGTCGACCAACCGGTCGGAGTACGCGGTGATGCGCATCATCCACTGCCACAGGCGCTTACGGAACACCGGGAAGTTACCGCGCTCGCTGCGGCCGTCGGCGGTGACCTCCTCGTTGGACAGCACCGTGCCGAGCCCGGGACACCAGTTGACCATCGAATCCGTCTGGTACACCAGGCGATACGAGTCGAGTACGGCGGCCCGCTCGGCGGCGGTCAGCGCATCCCAGGAGCGGCCGTCCGGTGTCGGCCTTGCGCCGGAGGCGAATTCGGCGGCCAGCTCGCCGATCGGGCGGGCGCGCCCCAAATCCTCGTCGTACCAGGCGTTGTAGATGCGTAGGAAGATCCACTGGGTCCAACGATAGTACTCGGGATCGGTGGTCGCGAACGAGCGGCGCCGGTCGTGGCCGAGGCCTAGGCGATCCAATTGCCGCTGCATCGTCGCGATATTCGACTCGGTGGTGACCCGTGGGTGCGCACCGGTCTGCACCGCGTACTGCTCGGCGGGTAGGCCGAACGCGTCGTAGCCGAGCGCGTGCAACACATTGCGTCCGCGCATCCGGTGGAACCGCGCGAAGACGTCCGTGGCGATGTAGCCGAGCGGATGCCCGACGTGCAGTCCCGCACCGGAGGGGTACGGGAACATGTCCTGAACGAATAGCTTGTCGGCGGGTGTCGGACCGGCCAGCGGACCGACCGGGTTGGGCGCATGGAAGGTTCCCCGCTCGTTCCACGTCCGCTGCCACCGCCGCTCGATGCGGCCGGCAAGCTCCGCGTTGTACCGATGCTGGGGTACATCGCTTTCGGTTGCACGGGTGTCCTGCACGGTCCTGCCTTCTTGTTATCGCGATCCCCGACAAACTACGTCTATCAGGGTAGAACGTGGCATCGGCGGGTCCGGCGCATGGGCCGTGCTGAATTTGCCGCAGCGGCGTTCCGGTTTGCCGCGCCGGCCCGATCCGCTATGTGTGATGCCTTGCGTTACACCAACTTTCGCGTTTTCACACCGATCGACCGCTCGGTGTGAAAAGGTGCGTTTGCTGTGCGTCCGGCCGCGCGTTCGGCAATGTGGAATGCGCTCTTCCGGGCCGTGCGACACCGGCTGCTGAATAATTGCTCGATCTTGATCCCGGCCCGGTGCACAGGTGCGGGAAGGTGCGGGCGGGCGACGATACCGAGCGGTGCGCTAGCCTGCATGGGTGTTCGTCGTCGCTCTCGTCCTGTTCGTGCTGGCCGCCGTGGCCATCGCAACCGGCGTACTCGGGCTGACGGGTCGGCTCCCGCGCAACCGCTTCGTCGGTGTGCACACCGAGACCGCCCTCGCCAGCGACGAGGCCTTCCGGATCGCGAACCGCGTCGCCGCCCCCACCTCCGTCGCGGCGGGCGTGCTGCTCTTCGCCGGCGGCCTCGTCACCTTCGCCGCCACCGGCCCCGTCGCCATCGTGGTGCCCATCGCGGTGGCCGTCATCGCGGTATTCACCCTCGGCGGCGGCGCGAACGCGGCCACCAATGCCATCGCCCATCTCGCGCCGGTCCCGGTGACGGAGGGCTGCGGCCAGGCATGCGGCGCGTGCTCGCTGCGCGACGCCTGCTCCACCGCGAACTGAACTACTCCCCGGGCGATTCGACCGGCCGGGACAGCGGGCTGCCCACCGGATTCCGATAGAGCACGAACAACGTCACCGGCGTCGTGCCCCGATTCCGCGCGACGTGCGGATACCGCGGACCGCTCGGCTCGACGAAGACGCGGCCGCGCCGATAGGTGACCGGCACGCGGTCGGCGCCAGGATGATCCAGGGTGCCGCGCGCGACCAGCACCAGCAGCGTCCCATCGTGATAGTGCCAGCCGCTGCTGCCGCCCGGTTCGATCCGGGTCTGGCGGAGCAGATATTCGCGGCCGCCCAGGCGGAATCGGAACCACTCCCGGCTCGCGGTACCCGTGGCCGGCGGCGGATTCGGCCGCAGTCCGCGTCGCGCCGTCATGACCTCCATCAAACCATCGGGCAGGCAAGATCAATCGTCCTATGATTCTGCGAGATGCGTCACCATTTCGAGGCCGCGGCGCGGGCCGGAGTTAGCGTGTCGCCGTGCGGTTTCTGAGCAGGTTCTATATAGACGGGTTCATCCTCGCGATCCTCGCCACGGTCGGCGTAGCGAGCGTGTTCCCGGCGCGCGGCTCGTTCGCCGACGTCGTCACCTGGGCCACCAAGATCGCCATCGCCATCCTCTTCCTGCTCTACGGCACCCGCCTGGCCCCGCGCGAGGCGCTGGCCGGGCTCACCCACTGGCGGTTGCACACCGTGGTGCTCGGCTGCACGTTCATCGTCTTCCCGCTGCTCGGGCTGGCCGCCGTGGTGCTGAAACCGCATGTGCTCACCGACGACCTGTACACCGGCCTGCTGTTCCTGTGCCTGGTGCCGTCCACCGTGCAGTCCTCCATCGCGTTCACCTCGATCGCGAAAGGCAATGTGCCCGGCGCGATCGTCAGCGCGACCACCTCGAACCTGTTGGGTGTCTTCCTGACCCCGCTGCTGGTGATCGCGCTGATGAACACCACGGGCGAGGCCAAGGTCAATTTCTCCTCGATCCTCGACATCGTGCTGCAGCTGCTGGTGCCGTTCCTGATCGGCCAGCTGATCCGGCCGAAGGTCATCGGCTGGCTGAAGCGCTACGCGGAACCCACCAAGCTGGTGGATCGCGGCTCGATCCTGCTCGTGGTCTACAGCGCCTTCAGCGCGGGCATGGTGGAGGGTATCTGGCACATGATGTCGCCGTGGCGCATCCTCGCGCTGGCCGCCGTCTGCGCCGGCCTGCTCGCGCTGGTGATGAGCGTCACCATGGTGCTCGGCCGGATGCTCGGATTCGAGCGGGCCGACCGGATCGTCATCGTGTTCTGCGGCTCCAAGAAGAGCCTCGCCTCCGGATTGCCCATGGCCACCGTGCTTTTCACGGGTCAGCCGATCGGCCTGATCGTGCTGCCGCTGATGATGTTCCATCAGATCCAGTTGATGACCTGCGCGGTGCTCGCCCAGCGCTGGTCGCGCACCGACGAATCCGGCGCGGCGGATCAGGCGCTGCCCGAGGCGGCGTAATTCAGCCCCGGACGATCGATGGACGGTCGAATGCCGAATTGTCGATGACGATGTCGGCCCGACGGGCGGGATCGACCTCGTCCACGTACACCTGCTCGGCGACCGCGTAGCGGTCGCGGTGCACGTCGGCGGCATCGGCGCCGTCCCGTTCGACGCCGCGCCGGAACGCGGTCTCGGCGTTCACCGCCAACCAGATTCGATAGTTCCAGTAACGGTTTATCTCCGGACGGAGCGCGAAGACTCCGTCGACGATCAGCACCGCGTCGTCGGCCGCCTGGGTGCGGACGGCGGAATGATCGATCTGGGTGAGCGGATCGATGCCGCACAGCGCGCAATCGCCCGAACCGCCCGGACCGAGCGGTTCGAGCAGCAGGCGCGCCACCGCGTCGTAGTCGAAAGCGTTGCGGTAGTACCCTTCTCCCGACTCACGGTCGTAGAGGTGCCGGTCGCGCCATGGCCGCTTGAAGTCGTCGAGGCTGGCCCGCAGCACCTGCCGTCCGGTACCGGCGATCCGCTCGGCCAGTTCGTGACCGAAGCTGGTCTTGCCCGCACCGGTCGGCCCGTCGACGGCCACCAACGGACGGGTGACGGGCAGCGCGAGCACCCGCTCGGCAACCCGCGTCACCAGGGTGTTCCGCTCGGACGATGCCGAACCGGGCAAGGGCTGCTGCCAGCTGGACACCGAATGCCGCACTGCCGGATGTGATCGCATGGCCCGAGAGTATCCGGGCCGCTCGCCGCTGCGACAGACGTCAATCCGGCGGGGCGAATCAGTATGGGCGCAGGACGATTTCGGTCGGATGGGCATCGCGCGGGGTGTCGATGGCATTGCGCACCGTCCATGCGACGGTCTCGGCGCGCAGGAATTCGTCCGGGTGGTATTCGCGCCCCTCGCCCGCGATGATCTCGCGCTGCATATCGGTGTCGATGCGGCCCGGGTGAATCGAGGTGACGCGCAGCGACGGCTCCTCCAGCCGCAGCGCGTCGCCGAAGGCGCGCAACCCGAATTTGCTCGCGGCATAGGACGCCCAGCCCGGATTCGCACGCAGGCCCGCACCCGAATTGATCAGCACCACATGGCCGTTCGCGCTGCGCAGGGCCGGAAGCAGCAACCTGGTGAGCTCCGCGACCGCGATCAGGTTGGCCTCCAAGGTCTTTCGCCACTGCTCCACCGAGGAGTCGGCGATGGTGCCGATATCGGCGATTCCGGCGTTGTGCACCAGCACGTCCAGGCGCGGAATCGCCGCGGCCGCGGCGGCGACCACCGGATAGTCGGTGAGGTCGACGGGCCAGCCGGTGGCGCTTGGCAATTCGTCCAGGATCTTGCGCAGCGAATCCGCGGACCGCGCGCCGAGCAACAGTTCGTGCGTCGGCGCGAGCGCGCGGGCGATGGCCGCGCCGAGGCCGCGGCTGGCGCCGGTGATCAGTGCGACGGGCGGTGGGGTGCTGGTCACGGGCTCGGTCATAGAGCAACCGTAGCGAGCCCCGAAAAGGACACGTCAAGATCGGTAGCATCCGGGGCGCGCGCCGCGATGCTTGCATACATGACGGGGTATGCCGCGCTCAGCTCGACCGAATCACGACCAGGTACCGCAGGGCGGGCGTATCTACCGGTGACATCGCAGAATAGTTGGATGGCACATCCGGGTTTCACCCCCACTCAGCTCGCGGCCCGCGCCGCGTACCTGCTGCGTGGCAACGACCTGGGCACCATGACCAGCGCGGCGCCGCGGCTGTATCCGCACATGTGGAGCTGGGACGCCGCCTTCGTCGCGGTCGGGCTGGCCCCGCTGAGCGTGGAACGCGCGGTGATCGAGCTCGATACGCTGCTCTCGGCGCAGTGGAAGAACGGGATGATCCCGCACATCGTCTTCGCCAACGGCGTCGACGGATACTTTCCCGGCCCGGCCCGCTGGGAGTGCCGCAAGCTGGCCGCCAACGCCCCCGACGGACCGGATACCTCGGGCATCACGCAACCGCCGGTGCACGCCATCGCGGTGCAGCGCATCCTGGACCATTCACGCAGGCACGGCCGCAGCACCAGGGCGGTGGCCGAGGAATTCCTGAACCGCCGCTGGCCCGATCTGGTGCGCTGGCACCGCTGGCTGGCGCATGCGCGCGACCCGAAGGAGAGCGGCCGGATCACGCTGTACCACGGCTGGGAATCCGGGATGGACAATTCGCCGCGCTGGGATCGCGCCTACGCCAACGTGATTCCCGGCGAGCTGCCGCCGTATCAGCGCGCGGATATCGCGGTGGTGTCCGATCCGACGCAGCGGCCCAGCGACCGCGAATACGAACGGTATCTGTGGCTGGTCGAACAGATGCGCCGCGCGGGTTACGACGACTACCAGCTCGCATCGACCATGAGCTTCGCCGTCGAGGATGTCTTCGTCACCGCGATATTCGCGCTCTCCTGTGAGGTGCTCGCGCAGATCGGCGAGGAGTATCACCAGCCGAATGCCGAGGTCCGCGAGCTGTTCGGCTGGGCGGACCGGTTCCGCGACGGTGTCATCGCGACCACCGACGCGCGCACCGGCGCCGCCCGCGATTTCGATGTGCGGCTACAGCGCTGGATCACCACCGAAACCCTGGCCATGTTCGCGCCGCTGCTGTGCGGCGGCCTGCCGAGGGAAACCGAGCGCAGCCTGCTGCGGGTGTTCGAGGGTCCGCGCTTCTGCGGACATCCGGATCTGCGCTACGCGCTGCCGCCATCGACCTCGCCGGTATCCAAGGATTTCCGGCCGCGCGAATATTGGCGCGGGCCGGTCTGGCCGGTGATGAGCTGGCTGTTTTCCTGGGTGTTCGCCCGGCGCGGGTGGGCCGAACGCGCCTATATGCTGCGCGCCGAGGGACTGCGCCAGGCCAGCGACGGCAGCTTCGCGGAGTACTACGAACCGTTCACCGGTGAACCGCTCGGCAGCATGCAGCAGTCGTGGACCGCGGCGTCGGTACTGGACTGGTTGGGTTGATCCAGCCGCGTTGACAGGTTCGAGCTACCAATTCGCAAACGCACCATCCGAAACTCTGGTCACATCTAGAGCAAATGGCTATCGTCTGACGCCATGGATACCACGAGTTGGAGAGCGAACATCCGGCGCTGCGCGACAACGTTGTCCATGATCGCCATTACCGGCATCCTCACCGCAAATGCCATGGCCGCCGCGGCGCCGAGCGGCCCGGATGTCTCGTCATGGCAGCACATCGACGGCCGGGCGATCGACTGGTTCTCCGTCAAACGCGCCGGGCACGACTTCGCCATGGTGAAGGCGACCGAGGGCCTCAACTACGTCAACCCCTATTTCGTCCAGGACAGCCTGCTCATGCGCACGGCCGGAGTGGCCCGGGGGACATACCATTTCGCGCGGCCCAATATGGCGCCGGAGGCACAGGCCGCGCTCTACTCGACCGTGGTACTCGGCCAGAACGGCCCACTCGACCTGCCGCCCGTGCTCGACCTGGAGAGCTCCGGCGGCCTCGCACCCGCCGCGCTGATCAACTGGACGCACCGGTATCTCAACACCGTCCAGGCGCTCACCGGCCGGACACCGATCATCTACACCTATCCCCGGTTCTGGCAGACCGCGATGGCCGACAGCAATGAATTCACCGGTTACCCACTGTGGATCGCGGATTACCGTGGCAACTCCGCACCCGAGGTACCCGGCGGCTGGCCTACCTGGACGTTCTGGCAGACCACCGACAGCGGCAACATTCCCGGCATCAACGGCGGCACCGATGTCAACGTATACAGCGGCGCCCAAGGCGATTTCGCCCGCTTCGCGCATATGTGAACATGCGACGAATCCGCTACGCCCCCTCGGGCGTAGCGGATTCGTTGCGGCTACGTCGGCAAACCCACTGCGGTCGGGACTCACGCAAACCGTGGTCGCTCAAACCCGATGCGCCAGTAGATGTTCCATTATCAACCGGGTCAACGCCTCGGGCGCCTCCTTCGGGATCCAGTGCGAGACGTCCTCCAGCATCTCGAATCGATACGGCCCGCGGACATATCCTTCCGCGGCCAGCGCGGCGGTCGACCCGACGGCGGAATCCTCGGTGCCCCAGACATATAGCGTCGGCACCTCGACCTTCCCGACCGGACCGCTCAAATGCATTGCGCGGTACCAGTTCAGCGCGGCGGTCAGCGCCTCCTGCTGCCCCAACCGGCCGACGTGCTCCTCGATCCGCTCCTGCGGAACCTTCCATTCGAAGGCTTTGCGCAGTGCGGCGCAGTCGTCGGCGAGCAGTGTCCGCTCGGCCACCCGCGGCTGCCTCAGCAGCTGCATGTACGCGGACCGCTGGGCCTGATCCTCGTCCTCCGCGATGGCCTTCAGGAAGGCGGCGGGGTGCGGCACCGAAACCGCGGTGAGGCTGCGGACCCGCTCCGGCTGTTCGGCCGCGAACGCCCACGCGACATACGCGCCCCAATCGTGGCCGACCAAATCGAAACGCCGCCAATCGAGTTCGTCGGCGATGGCCGCGACATCACCCACCAGCTCTTCGAGCCGGTACTCGGCGACCCGTTCGGGCCGGACGCCCGGGGAGTAACCGCGCTGGTTGGGCGCCACCGCATGACATCCGCCGCCGCCGAGCGCGGTCAACTGGAATTCCCATGCGGCGGCCGACTCCGGAAAGCCGTGCAGCAGCAGGACTTCCCGGCCGCCCGGTGCGCCCGATGACAGCGCGTCGAAGGTTCCGGCGGCCGTGGGAATGTTGATCGCTTCCAGCACGGCCCCGACTCTAACCCCTCAGGCTTGTCGCGAAGATCGGCTGGGCAGCGGTTCGAGACAGGACTCAGCCCCACCCGTCGCCCGACCACCACCCCTCATCGAATCGCTGCGCGCTGCTAGAACTCAGTGCTCGTCGTAGTGACCGTCGTGCGCCGCGTGCCGATGTCCATCGTGCAGGTAATCGACGTGATCGCCGTGCCGGACCGCGGTATGACCGCAGCCCTCGCCGTGCACATGGTCGTGCGTCGCGTGCTGGACGTGGCCGGTCGGCTCGCATTCGTCGTAGTGGCCGTCGTGTTCGCGGTGCAGGTGGCCATCGTGCGCGTAGTCGATGTGATCACCGTGCTGGACGGCGAGGTGGCCGCAGCCGTCGCCGTGCCGGTGATCGTGTCCGGTGTGCTCTGCGTGTGCCGTAGTCATCCGGATGCCTCTTTCCGTGTGCGGACTTATGAGTCACGAACCCCGGATACCCTAACGGATGCGCATCCATGCATGTAGCTATTCGATAGCCGGTATGTCACAGCACCTGGGAGAGGAACCGTTGCAGGCGCGGCGTCTCGGCGGCGTCGAATACCGCGTCCGGCGTCCCCGTCTCGACGACCTGCCCGGCGTCCATGAACACCACCGTGTCGGAAACCGATCTGGCGAAACCCATTTCGTGCGTCACCACGATCATCGACATACCGCCGGCGGCCAGCTCGCCCATCAGCGCGAGCACACCCTTGACCAGCTCCGGATCCAGCGCCGAGGTGGCCTCGTCGAAGAACATGATCTCCGGGCGCATGGCCAGCGCCCGCGCGATGGCCACCCGCTGCTGCTGCCCGCCGGACAGGTTCGACGGCCGGGTGTCGGCCTTATCCCGCAGGCCGACCACCTCCAGCTGCTCCAGCGCGAGCGCCCTGGCCTCCTCCTTGGACAGGCCGCGCAGCTTGCGCGGACCGAGCGCGACATTGTCGGCCACCGTACGGTGCGGGAAGAGATTGAAGTGCTGGAACACCATTCCGATGCGCTGGCGCAGCCGGTCCGGATTCTCGGTGAGCACCGACTTGCCGTCCAGCAGCACATCGCCCGCATCGGGTTCGTGCAGCCGGTTCAACACCCGCAGCAGCGTCGACTTCCCGGAACCGGACGGGCCGATCACCGTCGTCGTCTTGCCCGCGTCGACATGGATATCGATACCGCGCAGCACCTGATTGCCGCCGAGCCGAAGATGCAGTCCGGTACCGGTGAGTGACGAGCTCATGGTCAGCGCCCTTCCGTGATCACGGCCTGCTCGACCGGATCGATCGGCCGATCGGGACCGGTCCGCATCCGCCGGTCGATGTAATTGACGAGGTGGGTGAGCGGAATCGTCAGCAGCAGGTACACCAGCCCGGCCGCGACCAGCGGGGACAGATTGCCGGTCTGCGCGTTGAGATCCCGGCCCACCGCGAACAACTCGCGCTGGGAGGCGAGCAGTCCGAGGAAGTAGATCAGTGAGGAATCCTTGATCAGCGCGATGAACTGGTTCATCAGCGCGGGCAGCACCCGGCGCACACCCTGCGGAATCACCACCAAGGTCATTGCCTGCCGGTAGCCGAAACCGATGGCGCGCGCCGCCTCCAGCTGCCCCGGCTCGACCGACTGGATACCGGAGCGGAAGATCTCCCCGATGTACGCGGAGGCGAGCAATGCCAGCGCTATCGCGCCGAGCCAGTACGGATTGTTCCCGGTGATATCGCGGACCACCGGGCCGACGCCGAGCCCGATCACCAGAATGATCACCACCGCGGGCAGCCCGCGGAAGATGTCGGTGTACACCCTGGCGGGCCAGCGCAGCCAACGGGTGCGGGAGATGCCCGCCACCGCGAGCAGCATGCCGAGTACGGTGCCGAGCGCGCCCGAAACAAGGGCCAGCACAAGGGTATTCGGCAAGCCGGTCTTGAAGAGATCGGGAAATGCCTTGCGGTACAACGACCAGTCGAGGAAGGTGTCCTTCAACTGTCGCAGTGTGGATTTCGGCGCCTGCTGCGCCGTATCGTCCGGCTTGTGCTGTGCCGCGATGGCCGCGAAGTCGGGGAGCTGGGGCACCGGTGCGGCCTTCGAACCGGGTTTCCAGCCGGGCGGCAGCTGGCGCGGCACCCAGTCGGCGTACAGCCGGGCATAGGTGCCGTCGGCGATCACCGCGTCCAGCCCGCTGTTCAGCGCGTCGATCAGCGGCTGGTTGTTCTTGCGCACCGCGTAGCCGACGAAATTGTCCAGGCTGAAGGTGTTCTGCGCCACCGAGGTTCCGTCACCCGGTTTGACCAGACCCTGGGCCTGCACCGACGGGGCGACCCAGGCGTCGACCTGACCGGACTTCAGGTTCGCGTACGCGGTGTTGTAGTCCGGGAACTTCACCGGATCCAGGTGCAGCTGATTGACCACATAGTCGTCCTGGACCGTGCCCTGTACGACGGCGATCCTGGTGCCGCGATTCAGATCCGAAAAGCCTTTGATAGCACTGCCATTCGGCAACACCAGGGAGAAGTACCCGAAATCGTAGCCGTTGGTGAAGCCGACCAGCCTGCGGCGCTCGTCGGTGGTGGTGATGTTCGACGAGCCGACATCGAACCGCCCGCCGGCCACCTGGGATAGCAGCGGCGCGAATTCGGTACCCGAAAACTCCACTTGCAGACCGAGTTTCGCGCCGATCGCGCGCAACAGCTCGTTGTCGAAACCGGTGTACACGCCCGCCGCGTTCACACAGATGCTCGGCGGCGCGTCGGAGATGGTGCCGACGCTGAGCTTGCCCGGCGTGCTTAAGCCGAGCTTCGAGGTGTCCACGGCGTTCAGCGGCACCACGCCGTCGGTGGTGTAGCGGTCGACGCCCGCGCCGGTCCCGGTAGCCAGATTCGTCGGTGCGGCGGAGGCCGCGGCGATACCGGGCGGCGCGCACTGGGAGGGACCGCCGCCGCCGGAACCGCAGGCCGTCGCGGCGATACCGACGGCGAGCAGCAGCACGGCGAGTATCGAACGAGACCGTGCCCGCGAACGAGAACCGGCGGAGTAAGTGCGCACAGCGGGCAGACCAGCCATGATAGGTAACCCTAGCCGCCGCCCACCTGCTAATTCGCGGCAACCCCCGGTCGCCTGACCAGTCGCCCGTGACGGCGGAATCGAGACCGTCGTGATCCGAATTCCGTCGGCACGGGAAGCCGCTATCGAGCAACCGGATCAGGCCAGTCCGTTGACCGGCTCCGGGTTCACCTCGTCGCGCCAGCGAATCGCCTCGCGCACCTCGGCCAGGTCGTAATCGGGTCCGCTGACCCCGACGGTGAACAGCGACACCCCGGCCTCGTGCAGCTTCAGCGCCCGATCCGCACCCGGCCACTGCACCGACCGCTCGATCTTGGTCTGATCGGCGCCGACCTGCGCGCAGTGCTCGGCCAGGATCCGGTTCTTGCGATCGAGCACCTGCAGATCGGCGAAGGTGTGCCAGATCTGGGCGTATTCCGCCACCAAACGCAGCGTCTTCTTCTCACCGCCGCCGCCGATCAGAATCGGGATCTCCCTGGTCGGCTGCGGGTTCAGCTTTCCGAGCCGGGCCGTGAGCCGGACCAGGTACTCCTTCAGCAGGGCCAGCCTGCTGCCCGCGGTCCCGAAGTCGTAGCCGTATTCGAGGTAGTCCTTCTCGAACCACCCGGCGCCGATACCGAGGATGAGCCTGCCGTCGCTGATGTGGTCGACGGTGCGCGCCATATCGGCCAGCAGGTCCGGATTGCGGTAGCCGCCGCCGGTGACCAGCGCGCCGATCTCCACCCGCTCGGTCTGCTCGGCGAATGCGGCGAGCATGGTCCAGCACTCGAAGTGCGCCCCGTCCGGATCGCCGGACAGCGGGAAGAAGTGGTCCCAGTTGAAAATCACGTCGACGCCCGCGTCCTCGGCCCGCAGGACCGCGTCGCGGATGAGTCCGTACTTCGGTGCGTGCTGCGGCTGCAGCTGAACTCCGATACGAACCGGACGACTCATGAGGGCTCCTCGGTTTCGGGATCTACTTCCGTAAACGACATTAGGCCCACCCGTCGCCCGACCACCACCTCTAATCGAATCACCGCGCGATGCATGGCGCACCTGTCGCCCGACCGGCACCCCCATCGAATCGCCGCGCGGTGCCGAGCCGTTCGATCACTTCGCGCAGCCGCCTGCGGGATCGGCTTTCGCCCAGTAAGATCGCCGCAACCCTGTACTCGGATCGTCCGGCACGTTCCTGCCGGTGAATGGGATGTGATTTGTCATGGCCACAGTGACCTTCGACCGTGCGACGCGGCTCTACCCCGGTGCCACCAAACCCGCCGTCGACGCGCTGGATCTCGAGATCTCCGACGGTGAATTCCTGGTTCTGGTCGGCCCGTCCGGCTGCGGAAAGTCCACCTCGCTGCGCATGCTCGCCGGCCTGGAGGATGTCAACGACGGCCGAATCCTCATCGGCGCCAAGGACGTAACGCACGCCGAACCCAAAGAGCGCGATATCGCGATGGTGTTCCAGAACTACGCGCTCTACCCGCATATGACCGTCGCGGAGAATATGGGCTTCGCACTGAAGCTGGCCAAGGTCGCCAAGGCCGAGAAGGAAAAGCGGGTGCAGGAGGCGGCCAAACTGCTCGACCTCGAGCCGTATCTGGACCGCAAACCCAAGGCGCTGTCCGGCGGTCAGCGCCAGCGCGTCGCGATGGGCCGGGCGATCGTGCGCCAGCCGCACGTATTCCTCATGGACGAGCCGCTGTCGAACCTCGACGCGAAACTGCGCGTGCAGACCCGCACCCAGATCGCGCAGTTGCAGCGCAGGCTCGGCACCACCACCGTGTACGTCACCCACGACCAGGTCGAGGCGATGACCATGGGCGACCGGGTGGCGGTGCTGAAAGACGGTCTGCTGCAACAGTGTGCGACGCCGCGCGACCTGTACCGGGATCCGGCCAACGCCTTCGTCGCCGGATTCATGGGTTCGCCCGCGATGAATATGTTCACGCTGCCGATCACCGACGGCTCGGTACAACTCGGCGGGTACGCGCTGCCGGTGCCGCGCCACGTGGCCGACGCCGTGCAGGGCTCGGTGCAGGTCGGCGTGCGCCCAGAGCATCTGGAAATCGGCTCGGACGGTATCGAAATGGAGGTAGACGTGGTGGAGGAGCTCGGCTCCGACGCCTACATCTACGGCAGGACCGTTGCCGACGGCTCGTCCAACGGCGCCGGGGAAACCGTTGTGGCACGGGCTGATTGGCGTAACCCGCCGGCCAAGGGCACCCGGGTGCGGCTGTCGACCGACCCGGAGCACACCTACTTCTTCGACGCCGCCGACGGGCGCAGGCTGCACTGATACGCCCACGGCGAAACGACCGCGCGGCCGGTGCCGCGTCCGTAAGCTTCGAAGTCTCGGTTAAGCCTTTGCAGGGCAGGAGAGTTGACGATGAAGATTGCGGTATTCGGCACCGGTGAGGTCGGTAGGCGGTTGGCGAGCAAGCTCGTCGAGCTCGGACATGCGGTGACGCTCGGCTCACGCACCGCCGACAATGCGGCGGCGAGCGAGTGGGCCCGCGAAACCGGCGGCGCACACGGCACTTTCGCCGATGCCGCGGCCGATGCCGAGCTGATCGTCAACGCCACCGCCGGCACGGCGTCGGTGGCCGCGCTCACCGCGGCGGGCGCGGCGAACCTGAGCGGCAAGGTGATCATCGACGTCTCGAACGGACTCGAATTCACCAGCGGCGGACCGAAACTGGTGATTCCCGAGGCCGGGAGCGTCGCGGAGGAACTGCAGCGGGCCTTTCCGGAGGCGCGCGTGGTGAAGACGCTCAACACCATGAACAACAAGACCATGGTGGACCCGTCCCGGGTTCCCGGCCCGCACAACGTCTTCCTGAGCGGTGACGATGCGACGGCCAAGGCCGATGTCGCCGGGCTGTTGCGGTCGTTCGGGTGGGGTTCGGAGCAGATCATCGATCTCGGCGATCTGAGCACCGCGCGAAGCACCGAACCGCTGGTCATGTTGTGGATCAACCTGTCTCGCACATTCGGCACCGAGAACATCAACCTCGCGGTGCGGCACGACTGAGTCGAAACCCGTCAGCCTTTGCGCCCCGGGGCTTTCCGCCGCTTCCGTTCCCGCATGTAGTCCTCGTTCAACCGCACGCCCAGTTCCTCCAACGAAATCTCCCGTCCGCTCGCACTGCGCACCTCGACCCGCACCGGCGCACCGGTCGACTCCTCCACCAGAAGTAGCGGTGCGGGGCCCGGCTGCAGGTATTTGTCGCCCCACTGCATCAGGGCCAGCACCACCGGTAGTAGATCGCGGCCCATTTCGGTTAGGACGTACTCGTGGCGGGTGCGCTTGCCCTCCTCCTGGTACGGCTGTTTGGCGAGCAAACCGGATTCGGTCAGCTTGCGCAGCTGACTGGCGGCGGCCGCGTCGGTGATGCCGACCCGAGCGGCGAAACCGTCGAAACGTGTTGTCCCGTAATAGGCTTCGCGCAGGATCAGCAGCGCCGACCGGGTGCCGACCAGATCGAGCGCCTTGGCGATCGAGCATTCCACCGGCTTCCACGAACTCAGATCCGCGAGCGAGCCCTCCATCACTGCTGCCATGACGCACATCATAGCCCAGCTGACTTGCCTCAACTATCGCCAGGCGTAATCTGACTATGTGTTGATAGAGCCAGGCAAGGCGGCCGGGCTCTCGATCCGGAAGGAAACGCCATGAGAGACGCGGTGATCGTCGAGGCGGTGCGCACCCCCATCGGCAAGGGCAAGCCCAATGGCGCGCTGCACGATGTCAACGCGGTGGATCTGCTCGCGCACAGCCTGCGCGCGTTGATCGACCGCAGCGGTATCGATCCGGCGCTGGTCGACGACGTCATCGGCGGCATCGTCACCCAGGTCGGCGAACAGGGCATGAATATGACCCGCCGGGCGGTGCTGGCCGCGGGCTTTCCGGAATCGGTGCCCGCGACGACCGTCGACCGCCAGTGCGGCAGCAGTCAGCAGGCCATCCACTTCGCCGCACAGGGCGTTATCGCCGGGGCCTACGACATCGTGATCGCGGCGGGCGTGGAATCGATGGGCCGAATTCCGATGGGCGCCAACCTGATCGGCTCCGACGATCCGAACGGGGCCGGATTCGCCGCGCGCTATCCGCAGGGTTGGGTCGGGCAGGGCATCAGCGCCGAACTGATCGCGGCCGAATGGGGACTGACCCGGACCCAACTCGACGAGTTCGCCCTGTCGAGCCACGAAAAGGCCGCGCTGGCAACGAAAAACGGGTTGTTCACCAGCGAGCTCGCGCCGATCAACGGGCTGGAGACCGATGAGGGCATCCGAGTCGGCAGCACACTGGAAACCCTCGCCAAGCTCAAGCCCGCGTACTACGACCCCGCGATGGCCGAACGCTTCCCGCAGATCGACTGGCGGATCACCGCGGCATCGGCGAGCCCGATCAACGACGGCAGCGCGGCGGTCCTGATCATGACCGGCGAGCGCGCCAAGGAACTCGGACTGAAGCCGCTGGCCCGGGTGCACAGCTTCGCGGTGGCCGCCGACGATCCGCTGCTGATGCTCACCGCGCCCATTCCGGCCACGCGAAAGGTATTGCGGCGGGCCGGACTTCAGCTGTCCGATATCGATCTGGTGGAGATCAACGAGGCCTTCTCCCCGGTGGTGCTGGCCTGGGCGCACGAAACCGGCGCCGATATGCGCAAGGTGAATGTCAACGGCGGCGCCATCGCCATCGGCCACCCACTCGGCGCGTCGGGCGCGCGATTGGCCACCACGCTGGTGCACGCGATGCGGGATCGCGGCGCCCGCTACGGCCTGCAAACCATGTGCGAGGCGGGCGGTTTGGCGAACGCCACCATCTACGAACGCATTTGAGTCGCCGAGGCGCGGCGTTCGGCCCACGGGCCGGGCGCCGCGCCTTCGTATGTCCACGCCGAACCCGGTTCGGCTCAGCACATTTCGAGCTATCAACAAAGTGTCTAAATTAATTAGCCATTTGTAAAGTACTGCGTTATGCTGCGAAGGTGACCGCCCATCGAACCCCCGAGCCCGCCGACCGTGTGCGCGATGCCGAACGCACCAAGCGCTGCCTGCTGGAGGCGGCGCTCGACGAGTTCGCCGCGCACGGTTACGCCGGAGCGCGGGTGAGCGAAATCGCCGCACGGGCGCGTGTGAACAAGCAGCTGATCACCTACTACTTCGGCGGCAAGGCCGGGCTGTACACGGCGCTACAGCGGTACTGGCAGGAGCGGGAACGCGATATCGACGATCCCGGGCTGCCGCTCGCCGATGTCGTACTGCGCTACCTCGAGCATGTGCTGCACGACCCGCGCGGCCTGCGCCTGCTCATGTGGCGCGGACTGTCCGACGCCGAAACCCCGTCCGGCATCACCCCGATCACCGAAACCGACCTGGCCGAGGCCCGGACGCGGCAGCGGCGCGGAGAAATCGCCGCCGACCTCGACCCGGCCGCCTACCAGCTCGCCATCCTCGGCATGGTCGCCGCGCCGGTGCTGTTACCGGCCCAGGTGCGCACGCTCTTCGGAATCGACCCGCAGACACCGGAATTCGAACGGCACTACGGCGAACAGCTGCGCCGCATCATCTCTCGTCTCGCCGAATCCAACGAACAAGGAGTACAAATATGACCTACCTGGTCACCGGTGCCGGTGGCGGTGTCGGCCGCGCCGTCATCGAAACGCTGCGCACAGCCGGAAAACCCGTGCGGGCCACCAGCTCTCACCCGGATCGAGTCGAACTGCCAGACGGTGTCGAGCTGATCGGTCTCGACTTCACCGACCCGGACGCGGTCGCGGCCGCGCTGGACGGCGTGGACAAAGTGTTCCTGTACGCGCTCGACGAGGGCATCGAGAACTTCATCGCCGGGGCGCGGTCCGCGGGCGTCGAACATATCGTGCTGCTGTCGTCGATCGCCGCGGCGAACGACCAAAATCCGATCGGCGCAAGACATGTCGTGGTCGAGCGCCCGCTGCTCGCATCGGGGCTGCCGGTGACGATCCTGCGGCCGGGCGCCTTCGCCGCCAATGCCCGGCAGTGGTTCCCCTCGATCAAGGCCGAACGCGTTGTGCGCCTTCCCTTTCCGGATCTGCAGCTCACCCCCATCCACGAGGCCGATCTGGCGGATGCCGCGATCGCCGCGCTGGACGACCCGGCGCACGCGGGCAAGATCTATCCGCTCACCGGGCCCGAATCGCTGACGCACCGCCAGCAGGTCGACGCCATCGCCGCCGCGCTGGGCGAACCGGTCGAGCTGGTCGAACTGAGCTACGAGCAGGCCAAGGAGTTCTACTGGCAGCCGGTGCTCGACCTGTGGGCGAAGGCGGGAACCGGACCGAGCCCGGTCGGCCCCACCGCCGAATCGGTGACCGGAAAACCGGCACGCACCTTCGCCCAGTGGGCAATCGACCACGTAGCCGAATTCCGCTGACCTTCCTGACGCTGGGCATCCGCTCCCGGCCATGCGAAGTCCGAGGACGGCTGTGCCCGTTAAGCTGGCGGCGATGATCGAGCCGACCGCCAGCCTCGTGTACGCCGTCCCGCTGCGGACCCGCTTCCGCGGCATCACCGTGCGGGAGGGGATGCTGATCGAGGGTCCGCTCGGCTGGGGTGAATTCTGCCCGTTCCCCGAGTACGACGATCGGGAGGCGGCGGGCTGGCTGGCCACCGCGCTCGAACAGATCGCCGTCGGGTGGCCGGAACCGGTGCGCGACCGGATTCCGGTCAATTGCACGGTGCCCGCGGTGGATCCGGAGCGCGCGCACGCCATCGTCACCGGTTCGGGCTGCCGCACCGCCAAGGTGAAGATCGCCGACCACCCGGATTCGCTGCCCGAGGATCTGGCCCGGGTCGAGGCGGTCAGGGACGCGCTGGGGCCCGCCGGCGCGGTCCGGGTGGATGCCAACGCGGTATGGGATGTCGAAACCGCGGTCGCCGATATCCGGGAAATCGACCGGGCCGCAGGCGGTTTGGAATACGTCGAGCAACCATGCCGCACCATCGACGAACTCGCCGAGGTGCGTCGCCGGGTGGATGTCCGCATCGCCGCCGACGAATCCATCCGTCGCGCGGAGGATCCGCTGCGGGTCGCGGTCGCGGGCGCCGCCGATATCGCGGTGATCAAATGCACGCCGCTGGGCGGGGTTCGGCGCGCCCTCCGGGTGGCCGCCGCGGCCGGACTGCCCTGCGTCGTCTCCTCGGCGCTGGAGACCAGCGTCGGGCTGGCCGCGCAACTGGCGCTGGCCGCCGCACTGCCGGAACTCGAATTCGCCTGCGGCCTGGGCACTTTATCCCTGTTCACCGGCGATCTGGTGACCGACTCGCTGCGCCAGGTCGACGGATACCTCACCGTGCCGCGCACCGCCCCGGCCCCCGACCCCGGCCTGATCGAGAAGTACCGTCATCCCGATCCCGAGCGGGTCGACTGGTGGCACAAACGACTGGCCCGTGTGCTGCCACTCGCCCAAGAAATCCTGCTTCCGGCAAAGTAGCCGGATAGTAGCGCCCGCTTCCCCGGCAGAGCGGCAAAGGGACCCGAGGACTCAGCAGATCCCAACCCACTACGCGACTGGCGCATATTCCGGTTCATCCGAAACCGGATCAGCCGATCTCCACCCCGCACCCGAGCATTGTGGTGCGCAGCAGCAGCGCGGCCTCCGGCCCGATCACGCCATCGACCAATTCGAGATACCGCGAACAGAATTCGGGTCCGTGCGGGGCGACCTCGGCGGGATCCGGCTCCAGATGATGGGTCAGCTCGTGCAGCACGACGAGTTCCCGTAGCGCCCAGGCGGTTCCGCCGGAGTGCAGCGGGACGGCGAGCACTCCATCGGCCGTCTCGTAGTGCGCCGCCGTCGCACCGGCGCGAGCGCGCACCCGAACCGTTACCGCGGCCCGCTCCCATTGCGCCCTAACCCAATTCAAGGCCAACACCTTGTCGGCGTAGCTCTGCACCGACGCGACCGACGCGAACCGGCGCTCGATCGGCAGGGTCAGCTGCGAACCGTACAGCTCGACGGTGCGGTTGCCGTATTCGTCGGCCCGGTCGAAAACCCCACGGACCAACTGTTCGGCGTCATACACCTTGGCGCGCTGCGCATCCCGCACTACCCGTCGCTCCCCGACGTCAATTGTCCCCTGGCGGAACCGAGTTCGGGTGAATTTCCCAGTCGCGCCGCCTTGCCCGCCCGGTCGCCGGCCCGTCGCGCCGCCGCCGAATGTCCCGCCGACGCGGCCGGTCCGCGCCAGGTGCCCCGCGCCTCCGAGGTGCTGCGATAGAAGTCGGTGAGCTCGATCTCCTTGTTGCGCAAGGCGAGTGCGGTGCCGGTCGAGCCGGCGGCCTCGGGCACCGCCTCCGCCTCGACCTCGGCCTTCACCTCGGCCAACCGCTTGCCGATGCGCGCGGCGAAGGCCATCTGGAAATTCAGCCGTGCCGTCACCGCCGCCACCGGCGCCTGCACCCGCCGCTCGACCGTTCTGCCCCAACGCTTTTCGACAACGATCTTCTCGACGGTCGCGGACCGGTACTGCCCGGATTTGATGTAGTGATCCGAGGCTCGGACCATCTGCACCAGCAAGCTGGTGTAAAGCGCCTCGCACGTATCGATATCGGAATCGAATCCGTACGCGTAGACCTGGGTCGAGGTGCGGGCAACATCACAGCGCACGTCGTTCGCGTGCGCGATGGCCACGAAAAGCTGGACGTAGGTTCGCAATCCCTTCTTGCCCGGCTCGCCGATCGGGATCACCCGCTGCACCGGCGTCGGCCGCCGCTCCCGGCCCGCGACGTGCGCACGCGCCACCGCCAGGTCGATCGACGACCGGGTGGCGAGCCGTTGCGCCGCCGCGAGAAACGCCTCGGCCTCGTGCTCGTTATCGGTCGATTCGGCCTGGCGCAAGAGCCCGCCGATGCGGGTGAGCATCCGGTCGGGAACCGCGTTGGGCGAAGTCATCGACAGTCAGATTAGCCAGACTTTCCAGTGCAATTCCGACAAGGCAGATGAACACCATGTATCTTGCCTTGTGCACCGGCATTGGGTGTGCTGCTGCTCACGTCTCGATACTGGAGAGTTCGCGATGGCCTTGAAGAAGTCCCTACGTTGGTCGCTCGTGCCGCGAGTCGCGGGTGCGGTGGCCGCGGCGGCGTTGTTGACGCCGATGTTCACCGCCTGCTCCAGCAACAGCGGCGGAAACCCGCAGAGCCAGAACCTGAACGACCGCGGCCCGATCACCTATGTGGAGGGCAAGGACACCACCGAAACCGGTGCTGTCAAACAGCTCATCGAGCGCTGGAACGCCGCGCATCCGAGCGAGCAGGTGACGTTCAAGGAGCAGTCGAACGATGCCTCGCAGCAATACGACGACCTGGTCGAGCACATGCGCTCCAAGCAGTCCAGCTACGACGTCGTCGCGCTCGACGTGCCGTGGACCGCGGAGTTCGCGGCCAAGGGCTGGATTCAGCCGCTGAAGGACAATTTCTCGATCGACACCTCGGCGCTGCTGCAGCCGCCGGTCACCAGCGCCACCTACAACGGCACGCTGTACGCCGCGCCGCGAAACACCAACGGCGGCCTGCTGTACTACCGCAAGGACCTGGTGCCGACCCCGCCGAAGACCTGGAAGGAAATGCTCGGCGACTGCCAGATCGCACAGCAGCACAATATCGGCTGCTACGCAGGGCAATTCGCGTCCTACGAGGGTCTGACGGTGAATGTGGCCGAGGTGATCAACGCATTCGGCGGCAGCTTCGTCGGTCCCGACGGCCGCAAGCCGACGGTGAACAGCCAGCAGTCCAAGAACGGTCTGAAGACGCTGGTCGACGCGTACAAGAACGGCGACATCCCCAAGGAAGCCATCACCTACAAGGAGCCGGAGAGCCAGGACGCCTTCGAACAGGGCAAGCTGCTGTTCCTGCGCACCTGGCCGAGCTTCTACGGCCCGGCCGGTAGCGATGCCTCCGCGGTGAAGGACAAGTTCGGCGTCGCGCCGCTGCCCGGCGAGAACGGCGTCGGCGCCTCGACGCTCGGCGGCTACAACGCGGCCATCAGCGTGTACTCCAAGCACAAGGCGACGGCGCTCGACTTCCTGCGCTTCCTGATCAGTGAGGACGCCCAGCACATCGTCGCGACCGGCGCACTGCCCTCGGTGCGCGCATCGCAGTACGACGACCCGGCCCTCATCGCCAAGATGCCGTACCTGCCCGCGCTGAAGGAGTCGATCGCCAGCGCCGTTCCGCGCCCGGTCACCCCGTTCTACTCGGCCGTTTCGAAGGCCATCCAGGACAATGCCTATGCGGCACTGCAGGGCACCAAATCGGTCGACGACGCCATCACCGGAATGGAAAAGGGCATTTCGGCGGCGGGATCGTAAGCTGACGGAATGATCAGCGGACCCGACCAACCCGTAGGAGAGAGATAACGGTGTCGGATCCTTCGGGAACGGCGTCACGCGCGTCGGCATTTGTTTTGGAACTGCGGCGCTCGGGCCGGGCATGGCTTTTCGTGACGCCGGTGCTCATCGCGCTGGCCGTCGTGGTCGGCTACCCGGTCACCCGGGCGATCTGGATGTCCTTCCAGAAGGACTCCGGACTCGATCAGGCGACCGGGATGTTCGTCGAGGGCGGCGGCGCCGGCTTCTCGAACTACACCCACTGGCTGCTGCAGCAGTGCCAGGTCGCGGGTGAGACCACGTCCTGCCCGACCGGCAATCTCGGTTCGGCGTTCTGGTCGTCGATCGGGGTCACCCTGCTGTTCGCGGTGGTCACCGTGACGCTGGAGGCCACCATCGGCCTCGGCATGGCGATGATCATGGGCAAGACCTTCCGCGGCCGGGCGCTGCTGCGCGCCGCGGTGCTCATCCCGTGGGCCATCCCGACCGCGGTGACCGCGCGGTTGTGGGAGTTCATGTTCCAGTACAACGGCGTAGTGAACCGGGTGCTCGGTACGCACATCCTGTGGACGACAGATCCGTTCTTCTCGCGGGTCGCGGTGATCGTCGCCGACGTGTGGAAGACCACCCCGTTCATGGCGCTGCTGATTCTGGCCGGCCTGCAGGTGATTCCGGGCGACGTGTACGAGGCGGCCAGGGTGGACGGCGCCTCGGCCTGGCAGCGGTTCACCCAGATCACCCTGCCGCTGTTGAAACCCGCGCTGCTGGTCGCGGTGCTGTTCCGCACGATGGACGCGCTGCGGCTGTACGACCTGCCCGCGATCATGACGCTGGGCAATCCGAGCACCCGAACCGTCTCGATCCTGGTCGTCGATCAGGTGCGGCAGGGCCCGAACAGCGCGGCGGCACTGTCCACCCTCACCTTCCTGATGATCTTCGCGGTGGCCTTCGTGCTGGTGAAGGTCTTGGGCGCGAACGCCGTCCGGACCCAGGAAGCGCAGCGGGAGGCGCACTGATATGACCACGACCACCGCCGAACCCACTGTCGCGCAGTCGATTCCGTGGACCAAGCGACTCGGTTCGCTGCGCGTCTACGTCGGCGCGCTGATCATCCTGGTGTGGGGGCTCGGGCCGTTCTACTGGATGGCCGTCACCGCGTTCCGCGACGAGGCGTACACCTTCGACAACACGCCGTGGCCGACCCACCTCACCTGGGCCAACTTCAGCAATGCCTTCGACACCAGCCGCGGCAACAACTTCGGCAAGGCGCTGATCAACAGCCTGATCATCGGATCGATCACCACCGCCATCGCGCTGCTGGTCGGTGTCATGGCGGCATATGCGTTGGCGCGCATCGGATTCCGCGGCAAGTACCTGGTGTCCGGATTGATCCTGAGCGCATCGATGTTCCCGGTGGTCGTGCTGGTGACCCCGCTGTTCCAGCTGTTCACCGACCTCGGCTGGATCGGCCAGTACCAGGCGATGATCATTCCGAACATCTCGTTCGTACTGCCGATGACCGTCTACGTACTGTCCTCGTTCTTCTCCGAACTGCCGTGGGAGCTCGAGGAGGCGGCGCGCATCGATGGCGCGAGCAAGCTGCAGGCCTTCCGGCTGGTGATGCTGCCGCTGGCCGCGCCCGCCGTATTCACAACGGCCATCCTGGCTTTCATCGCCGCGGTGAACGAGTACCTGCTCTCGCGGCTGCTGTCCAACGACCGGACCGAACCGGTGACCGTCGCGATCGCCCGGTTCTCCGGCAATGATCCGCACGCCATCCCCTATGCGGCGATCATGGCGGCGGGCACCATGGTCACGGTGCCGCTGGTGATCATGGTGCTGCTGTTCCAGCGCCGCATCATCTCCGGTTTGACCGCCGGTGGCGTGAAGAGCTGATCAGCCCCCTACCGAACGCCGGAATCCGCTGTGCGCAGCGGATTCCGGCGTTCGTCGTTCGTACGGACCGGCACGGAAGCGACATTTCCGGCGAGTATGTGAAAACACAGTGACCGCCGCGCAGCGGTGTTAGCATCGCCGGTCGGCTCCGAGCGGTAAAGTCGAGCGCATCGTGCCCTGAATTGGCGTAAATGTTTCCGTCCAGGTGAGTTTTACCGACGCTCCGGAGGGAGATCAGGTCGTGAACGAGCTTGCGAGCGAACCATCGACACGGCGTGCCGCGCGCCCGACTACCGGCGAGGTGGGGTCGTGAGTTCGTTCCGCAAGCGGCGCGACCGCGGACAGCACGGCGCCAGGGGCACACCGGACAACACCTTCGTCACCAGTTGGAACGCGCGGTCCACCTCCCGCGCCAGTCGGCGGCGGAACACCGGTTCGGCCAAGACTTCTCGCTACCCGACGGAATCGCGACCGGCCTGGCCCGGTCCGCAGCAGGCCCGCTGGAGCGGCACCCGGCCCGGCTCATCGCCGCGTTCCGGGGCGGCCCAGCCGCGCCGCAGTCGCGGCGAACGCATCCGCCGCCTGACGCTCGCCCTGTTCATCATCTTCGTCGCCTTGCCCGCACTGCTTTTCGTGCTGGTCTACTGGAGCGCCGAGATACCCGACCCGGCCTCGGTGCAGACCAATCAGATCGCCACCATCCTGGCCGCCGACGGCGCCACGGTGATCGCGAAAGTCGTTCCGCCGGAAGGTAACCGCACCCCGGTCCCGTTGAGCGACGTCCCGCAGCCGGTCCGCGACGCGGTCATTGCCGCCGAAGACCGCAATTTCTACGGCAATCCGGGCTATTCGGCCACCGGCTTCCTGCGCGCGGCCCGGGACAACCTGCTCGGCCGAGAGGACGCCGGCGGCGGTTCCACCATCACCCAGCAGTACGTCAAGAACGCCTTCCTCGGCTCCGAGCGCACGCTGACGCGCAAGATGCGCGAGCTGGTCATCGCCGCCAAGATGGCGCGGCAGTGGAGTAAGGACGACATACTCGCCGCCTACCTCAACACCATCTACTACGGCCGCGGCGCGTACGGCATCGCCGCCGCCGCGAAATCCTACTTCGGCAAACCGGTCCCGCAGCTCACCGTCGGCGAAGGCGCGATGCTGGCCGCGCTCATCCGCACCCCGTCGATCCTGGATCCGGAGACCCACCTGCCCGATCTGCAGGCACGCTGGCGGTATGTGCTCGACGCCATGGTCGAGATGGGCAAACTCTCGCCGGCGGATCGCGATGCCACCACCTTCCCGCAGGTCGTCCCGATCACCGAGGTGGCCGACGACAATGTCGCGCACGGCCCGGAGGGGTTGATCCGCACCAAGGTGGTTCGCGAACTGCGCGCCTCCGGCATCAGCGAACGCGAACTCGACACCGGCGCACTGCAGATCACCACCACCATCGACGCCAAGGCACAGCAGGCCGCGCTCGGCGCGGTGCACGACCGGCTCGACGGGCAGCCGCCCGAGTTGCGCGCCGCGGTGGTGTCGATCGACCCGCGCTCCGGCGCGGTGCGCGCCTACTTCGGCGGCTACGACGGAACGGGTTACGACTACGCGCAGGCCCCGCTGCAGACCGGGTCGGCGTTCAAGGTGTTCGCGGTGATCGCTGCGCTGCAGCAGAACATTCCGCTGTCCAGGGTGATCGACAGTTCGCCGGTCACCGATCGCGGCACCAAGATCACCAATGTCGACGGCGAATCCTGCGGCCGGTGCACCATGGCCGAGGCGCTGAAGCGCTCGCTGAACACCAGCTTCTACCGGCTCACCATGTCGATGTTCGACGGGCCGAAGGCAATCGCCGACGCCGCGCATCAGGCGGGTATCCCGAAGCAGATCCCCGGTGTCGCCGGGGAGACGCTCACCGAGAACGGCGAGCACCCGCTCAATGGAATCGTCTTGGGTCAGTACCTCGTTCGGCCGATCGATATGGCATCGGCCTACGCGACCATCGCCGCCTCCGGCGTCTACCACGAACCGTACTTCGTGCAGCGGGTGGTCACCGGCGACGGCCGGGTGCTGCTCGATCGCGGCGAAGGCCAGATCGGCGAGCAACTGCCGCAGGGCCAGCAGCGCATCCCGAAACCGGTCGCGGAGAACACCATTCAGGCGATGATGCCGATCGCGGCCTACTCGAACGGACATCAATTGGCGGGCGGGCGGCCGTCGGCCGCCAAGACCGGCACCACCCAGCTCGGCGACTCGGACCGCAACAAGGACGCCTGGATGGTCGGCTTCACGCCGTCGCTGTCCACCGCGGTCTGGATCGGCACCGAACACTCGCAACCGATCCGCACCGCCCGTGGCGGCGATATCTATGGATCCGGCATGCCGAGCGATATTTGGAAGCAGACGATGGACGGCACGCTCGACGGCGCCCCCATCGAACAGTTCCCGGCGCCCGCACCGGTCGCCGGTCAGGCCGGGTTGCCGAAACAACCATCCGGCAGCGGCCCGTACGACATCCTCAACCCGCCGCCACCGCAGCAGCGAGAGCCGGTCGTCATAATTCCACCGACTACGGCACCCCCGAAAGAGGTGGAAATCTTCCCCGGGCTCAGCATTCCGGTGCCGGGCTGACCGTGATTCCGACCACCTCGACCACAGGGAACGGATGACATGGCAGCATCGTTTGCCAGAGTGCGCAAATCAGACCGGGCCGACGCCGCCGCGGCGACATCGATGCGGAAGGATAGACGCACGAGCGACGACAGCGGCGCGAACGACAGGCCAGGAGGCGGTACCTGCGTAGCCAGGAAAGGCCAGGGAGCGCCGCCGATGCAGACAGACGAGACATAGGGGCTACGCCGGTGGATTTCAATGTCGTTGACCAACCCGAGACGCTGGTTGCCGGGACCGTGCTCCGCAGCCCGGCGCTCGCGGTCGAGGGACCGCGGCGCGCGAAGGTGGAGGAGGCGTGGAAGCGCAATCTCGCGCGCAGCCTGCCCGGCCCGCCGACCACCGCATATGTCGATCACGCGCCGGAGATCAACTCGTATCTGACCCATATCGTCGGCTACCGCTGCCGCAGCCTCGACGACCTGCTGCCTGGTGATGTGCTGGCCAGGGTGCCCGCGGGCCGGTTCGCCCGTTTCATCGCCAGCGGCGAGAATCTGGGCGACACCATCGTCAGCGTGTGGCGGGCGGTGTGGGACGCCGAGGCGGCGGGCCGTTTCGTGCGCGCGTACACCGGCGACTGGGAGCACTATCCCGAGGCGAAGACCGTCGAGGTCTTCGTGGCGTTGGCGGACGATCAGGTCGACGGGTAGGAACGGACTGTGGTGGACTTCGAAATCGTCACATTGGACGAAAGCCTGATCGCCGGACTCACCGTCCCGCTCGCGGGCCGTGAGGTGACCGCACGCGACCTGGACCTGGTGAACTTCACCTGGGATCGCTACCTGGCGCGGGAGAAGACCGTGCCGAGGGTGGCCGCCTACATCGGCCAGAACGATCATGCGGTCGCGGTACTCGGCTATGAGGTGAAGGGGCTGGACGACCTGGACCCCGGCGATGTGCTGACCCGCATCCCCACCGGCCGCTACGCCAAATTCGTCGTCTCCGACAAACCGTACGATCTGCTGCGCACCGCATGGGCGCAGGTCGCCAAGGCGGAGAGCGCGGGCACCATCACCCGTTCGCACACCGCGGAGATCGAGCGTTACACCGGACCGACCTCGGTCGAGGTCTACGTCTCGCTGGACTGAATACGGATCGGCCCCGGAAAACCAGCGTTTTCCGGGGCCTGTTCCGAAGAAACTACTCGGCTCCCACGATGAACGCCTCGAGCTGGGCCCGGGCGATATCGTCGGCGAGCTGCTGCGGCGGGGACTTCATCAGGTAGGCCGAGGCCGGGAGGACGGGTCCGCCGATGCCGCGGTCCTTGGCGATCTTGGCCGCGCGCACCGCGTCGATGATGATGCCCGCCGAGTTCGGCGAATCCCACACCTCGAGCTTGTATTCCAGGTTGAGCGGCACATCGCCGAAGGCGCGGCCCTCCAACCGGACATAGGCCCACTTGCGGTCGTCGAGCCAGCCGACGTGATCGGACGGGCCGATGTGCACGTCGTTGGCGCCGAGCTCCTTCTTCAGGTTGCTGGTGACCGCCTGGGTCTTGGAGATCTTCTTGGACTCCAGCCGATCGCGCTCGAGCATGTTCTTGAAGTCCATATTGCCGCCGACGTTCAACTGCATGGTGCGGTCGAGCTGCACGCCGCGATCCTCGAACAGCTTGGCCATGACGCGGTGGGTGATGGTGGCGCCGACCTGGCTCTTGATGTCGTCACCGACGATGGGAACGCCTGCCGCGCGGAACTTTTCGGCCCACACCGGATCGGAGGCGATGAACACCGGCAGCGCGTTGACGAAGGCGACGCCGGCGTCGATGGCGCACTGGGCGTAGAACTTGTCGGCCTCCTCGGAACCCACCGGCAGGTAGGACACCAGCACGTCGACCTTCGCGTCCTTCAGGACCTGCACCACGTCGACCGGCTCGGCCTCGGACAGCTCGATGGTTTCGGCGTAGTACTTGCCGATGCCGTCGAGGGTCGGGCCGCGCTGCACGACGACGTCGGCGGGCGGCACATCGGAGATCTTGATGGTGTTGTTCTCGCTGGCGAAGATGGCCTCGGCGAGATCGAAGCCGACCTTCTTGGCGTCGACGTCGAACGCGGCGACGAATTTCACGTCGCGCACATGGTAGGGGCCGAACTTCACGTGCATGAGGCCGGGCACGGTGGTCTTCTCGTCGGCGTCGCGGTAGTACTGCACACCCTGAACCAGGGATGAGGCGCAGTTACCGACACCGACGATGGCCACCCGCACTTCGGTGGTGTTCTCGAGATCACTCATGGCCGATATTTCCCTCTTTCTGTGGTGCCGCCTTCGTCGATTGCTTGCTCTGCCGCAATCAACTCGTTGAGCCAGCGCACTTCGCGCTCGCTTGATTCCAGACCGAGCTGATGGAGCTGGCGGGTGTAGCGATCCAGCGAGCCGCTGGCTCGTTTGATGGCCTCCCGCAACCCTTCTCGGCGCTCCTCGACCTGCCGTCGCCTGCCCTCGAGAATCCGCATCCGCGCCTCGGCGGGGGTGCGGCTGAAGAAGGCCAGGTGAACGCCGAAGCCGTCATCGGTGTAGTTCTGCGGGCCGGTGTCGGCGAGCAGCTCCTTGAATCGCTCCTGTCCGGCCGGTGTCAGTTGGTAGACCCGCCTGGCCCGGCGGGTGATACCGGGGGTGTTCTCCTCGTCGATCAACCCGTCGGCCTGCATGCGGCGCAGCGTCGGGTAGAGCGAGCCGTAGGAGAAGGCCCGAAACGGTCCGAGCAGGCCGGTGAGCCGCTTGCGCAGCTCATAACCGTGCATGGGCGCTTCGAGGAGCAGCCCGAGGATTGCCAGCTCGAGCACCGGGCGTCACCCCCTGACTATTGAACGGACCTAACGGTGGATGCGATTACCCACTATATCGGAGCGATACATCCAAGAACAGCCCGACAAAGACCCGGCGCGGTAGGCAGCAGGCCCCGCTACTCTGGTTCTCGTGCGAATTCAGCGGCAAGTGGTGGACTACGCGCTCCGGCGCAGATCACTGCTGGCTGACGTCTACGCGGGCCGTGTCGATGTCGCCGAGGTGTGTGATGCCAACCCGTACCTGTTGCGGGCGGCGAAGTTCCACGGCCGGGGGAGCGAGGTCACCTGCCCCATCTGCCGGAAGGAACAGCTCACGCTCGTAAGCTGGGTCTACGGCGACGACCTCGGGCCGGTGGCCGGATCCGCTCGCACACCGGAGGAGCTGATGCGCCTCGCCGAGACTCGGGAAGAGTTCTCGGTCCATGTCGTCGAGGTATGCCGGACCTGCAGCTGGAATCATCTGGTGCAGTCCTATGTATTGGGATCCGCTCCGGCGCCGACGCGCAGGCGCGGCGGATCCCGCACGAACCGGCGCACCGCCGCCGAATGATGCGCCTGGTCATCCCACGGATGACATGCGGAGCCGTCATGTGTCCGCAGCGGTTCCGGCCGCACCGCACGCAGACCGTTACGAGTTATGGAGACCTTGTCAGTGAATTCGCCCTACGAGACTTCCCCCTACGGCGATGAACCGCACGGCGGCCGTCCTTCGCGAAGCTCACAGCCGGGTCCCAATCCGCGTCAGGGTCCACCGCCCGGTATGCGCCCCGGCCCGCCGCCCGGCGGGCCGCGCCCTTTCGCCGGTGATCCGCGCGGACCACAGCCGCCGCGCAGGCCGGGCCCGCCCCCGCAGGGACGGCCGCCGCAGGGCCCCGGTCCACAGGGTCCGCGTCCGCAGTCGCAGAGCGGTCCACAGGGCCGCCCGCCCCAGGGACGTCCACAGCCCGGCCCGCAGGGCACCCAGAAGATCGAACGCGGTTCGCTGAGCGAGGCCGTCAATCGGCGGTCCGGTCCGGCCACCGGCCCGCGCCCCGCGGCGGCGCGCCCCGGCACCGGAGAACGGCCCGCGGCGCGCCGCACCGAAAACGGCATGAACACCGGTGAGCGCAGGGCGCAGAGCGGCCCGCCATCGGGTCCGCCGCCCCGACGCGGGAACGGCGGCAGCGGCGGCTCGGGTGGTCCGGGCAAACGCGGTCCCGGGCAGCAGAAGAAGAAGTCGGCGTGGCGCTGGGTCCGCCGGGTCTGCTACGTCGGCCTGGCATTCGTTCTGGTCGGTGTCGTCGCGGGCGTTGTCGCCTACACGACTGTCCCGATACCCCAGCCGGGCGATCTCAAAACCAATCAGGTGGCGTCGATTTTCGCCTCCGACGGCACCACGATCATCAGCAAAGTCGTTCCGAAGGACGGCAATCGGAGCGAGGTCTCGATCGACCAGATCCCGCCGCACGTACGCAACGCGGTGATCGCCGCCGAGGACCGGGACTTCTACACCAATCCCGGCTTCTCCATCAGCGGCTTCGTCCGCGCCGCCAGGGACAACATCCTCGGCCGGGAGAGCGCCGGTGGCGGTTCCACCATCACCCAGCAGTACGTGAAGAACGCGGTGGTCGGTGACGAGCACTCGTATTCGCGGAAACTGCGCGAGCTGGTGATCTCGGCGAAGATGGCGAACAAGTGGAGCAAGGACCAGATCCTCGCGGCCTACCTGAACACCATCTACTTCGGTCGCGGCGCCTACGGCATCGATGCCGCGTCGAAGGCCTACTTCAACAAGCCCGTCAACGAGCTGACGCTGCCCGAGGGCGCGGTGCTCGCCGCGGTTATCCGGTCGCCATCCGGCCTGGATCCGGAGAAGAATCCGGATGGTGCCAAGGATCGCTGGAACTATGTGCTCGACGGCATGGTGCAGGGCGGCTCACTCTCTGCGGCCGATCGGCAGAAGCAGCAGTTCCCGCAGGTGGTGCCCGCCGCGCAGACCAGCGACAAGACGCTGGACTCAGGTCCCGAGGGCCTGATCAAACAGCAAGTGCTGACCGAACTTTCGGCGGCCGGTATCAGCGAGCAGCAGCTGAACCAGGCGGGCCTGCAGATCACCACGACAATCGATCCGAAGGCGCAGCAGGCAGCGGTCGACGCGGCCCGCAAGGTGATGGACGGCGAACCCGAAAAACTCCGCACCGGAGTCGTTTCGGTGGATCCGCACACCGGCGCGGTTCGCGCCTACTACGGCGGTGAGAACGGCCAGGGCTGGGACTTCGCCGGTGCGCCGCTGCAGCCGGGTTCCTCGTTCAAGGTGTTCGGTTTGGCCGAGAACCTGGCCGAGGGCAAGCCGCTGTCGCAAATGTATGACAGCTCGCCGCTGCAGGTGCCCGGCGTCAAGATCACCAACGTCGCGAACGATCAGTGCGGCATGTGCACCATCGCCGAGGCCCTCAAGCGATCGCTGAACACCAGCTTCTACCGGATGGAAATGGAGATGCAGAACGGTTCGCAGAAGATCGCGGACATGGCGCACAAGCTCGGCATCCCGGACACCATTCCGAAGTTCGGCAAGACGCTCGTCGAGCCCGACGGCGGCCCGCCGAACAACGGTATCGTGCTCGGCCAGTACCCGGTCCGCGTGCTCGACATGGCCTCGGCCTACGCGACTTTGGCGGCCTCCGGCATCTACCACGCGCCGCACTTCGTGCAGAAGGTGGTCACCGCCGACGGTCAAGTGCTGCTGGATCGCGGCGAGGTCGCCGGTGAGCGCCGCGTCGACGCGGCGGTCGCCGACAACGTCACCGACGCGATGAAGCCGATTGCCGCGTGGTCCAACAAGCACAACCTGGCCGGAAATCGCGATTCGGCAACCAAAACCGGCACCGCCCAGCTCAACGACACCGATGAGAACAAGGACGCCTGGATGGTCGGCTACACGCCGTCGCTGTCCACGGCGGTGTGGGTCGGCAGCACCGACAATACGAGGCTGCGAAACGCCAACGGCAGCATGATCTATGGCTCCGGCCTGCCCGCTGACATCTGGAAGGCCACCATGGACGGCGCGCTCAAGGGCACGCCGAACGAGACCTTCCCGAAGCCCGCCCCGATCAAGGGCCAGGCGGGCGTCCCGGCGTACACCGCGCCCTACACCCCGCCGTCCACCACCGAGCAGCCGATCCTGCCGCCGGTGATCAACCTGCCCCCGACCATCGATACGCCGTTCGGCCCGGTGCAAAACCCGTTCGCACCACCGCAACAGCGACAGAACCCGCAGCCGGAACCGCAACGCTCCCAATCGCACGAGCCCGACCCGGGCCCGCTGCCGGGTCAGCCGATCGCGCCACCGGACGGTGGGCAACCGACTGCGACGGGCGCACCGAAGCCATCCACCAGTAACCGGTAGCCTCGGATGACGTGACCGATCAGCAACTGGCGGATCAGCGGATGGATGGGGGCGTGCCGCGGGACGTCGTGTTGTCGGCGGATGGGCGGCGGTACGCCTCGCCGGGACCGTTGGCGGCGGATCTGCGGTCGGCCGATGCGCGAGATCGGCCGAGCCGCAACGATTCCGTGACGGCGCAGCTGAGCAACGTCATCGGCGGGCCGGTCGGCGAGCACGCGCTGATCGGGCGGGCCAGGTTCTGGACACCGATGCGGGTGCTGTTCCTGTTCACGGTGGTGTTCCTGGCCTTCGGCTGGTTCGGTAAGGCCGGCTGCATCCAGCAGACCAGCACGGGGAACGGCACTTTGACGCTCGACTGGAACAACGGGCGTCAATACACCGCCATGTGCTATTCGGACACCGTGCCGCTCTACGGCGCCGAGCGGTTGAACGAGGGCGCGTTCCCGTACAAGAAGAGCTGGGTCGAGAAGGACACCGACGGCACCGTGGAGACCAGGTACATGGAGTACCCGGTGCTTTCCGGTCTGTACCAATACTTTTCGATGCGGGTGGCCAAGGCGTGGGACGCGTCGCCGCTGCCGGGCGCGCTGCAGGTGGTCATCTATTTCAATGTGGTGGCCTTCGGGTTGGCGCTGGCCTGGCTGGTGACGGTCTGGGCGTCGGCGCTGCTGTCCGGGCGGCGGGTGTGGGATGCCGCGCTGGTCGCCTGCTCACCGCTGGTGATCGTGCATATCTTCACCAATTTCGACGCGCTGGCAACGGCTTTCGCGGCCACCGGCCTGCTCGCCTGGGCGCGCAGGCGCCCGCTGCTGGCCGGGATGCTGCTCGGACTCGGCGGCGCGGCGAAGCTGTATCCGCTGCTGCTGCTGGGTCCGATCGTGGTGCTGTGCCTGCGCGCCGATCCGATGGAAGACACCTGGAACGCGAAACTCGCGCTGCGGCTTCGTGATATCGACAGCCTGGCCGCACTGCGGCAGTGGCTGCGCGAAACCCCTTACCGCACCGCGCTGCTCACCGCCCGCCCGCTGGGCGCCGCACTGCTCACCGTCGGCGCGGCCATGGCCACCTGGGTCGCGGTGAACCTGCCCATCGCCGTGCTCTACCGTCCCGGCTGGCAGGAGTTCTTCCGGCTCAACACCACTCGGCACGCCGATCCGGATTCGGTGTACAACGTCATCACCTCGTTCACCGGCTGGTCCGGCTTCGACGGCAGCCTCACCCATGCCGAGCCGCCGACCATCCTGAACGTGGTGTCGCTGCTGGTCTTCCTCACCGCCTGCGCACTGATCGCCTACATCGGGCTCACCGCGTCGCGCCGTCCACGGCTGGCCCAGCTGGGTTTCCTGGTGGTGGCCGCCTTCCTGCTGACCAACAAGGTGTGGAGCCCGCAGTATTCGCTGTGGCTGGTGCCGCTGGCCGTACTCGCGCTGCCCCACCGGCGAATCCTGTTGGCGTGGATGACGATCGATGCCCTGGTGTGGGTGCCGCGAATGTTCTACTACCTCGGCATCGACAAAAAGGGCCTGCCCGAGCAGTGGTTCACCGGCACCGTCGCCCTGCGCGACCTGGCGGTAATCGGCCTGTGCGCCTTGGTAGTCCGCCAGATCTACCGACCGGAGGAGGATCTGGTGCGCCGCGACTTCGTCGACGACCCGGTCGGCGGCATCGTCGACCGCGCCCCCGACCCCCAGCGCCCATGGCTCCCTGAACCCCTGCGCCCCAGGGAAACGTTCGCCCGCGCCTGAATTCCGCAGGCATACGTATAGCGCGGCGGAAAGTACTTATACGCGACTGATTCGGGGCACCCCGGCGCGGAAATAACGTAGTTCCTGTCACCGAGACCGGGACACAAACCGCAGCTCAGAGCCCCGAAAGGATCTGAAAATGAACGAGATCGTCGCCCAGTACCTGGAGGCATGGAACACCACCGACGCCGCCGCCCGGCAGGCCGCCGTCGCCCGGGTGTTCACCGAGGACGCCGGCTACGTCGACCCGCTGATGGCCGTCAACGGGCACGCCGAGATCGACGCGGGCATCGCCGCCGCGCAGGCCCAGTTCCCCGGCCTGGTGTTCCGGCAGGCGGGCGCGGTCGACGGCCACCACGACCAGGTCCGCTTCACCTGGGAGCTGGGGCCGGCCGACGGCCCGGCCATCGTGGTCGGCTTCGATGTCGCCGTGCTCGAAAATGGCCGCATCGCAAAGGTTTACGGGTTCCTGGACAAGGTTCCCGCCGCCGCCTGACCGGCCCCGGCGCAGCTCTGCGCCCTGGGCCGGGTTGTCCGGCAACGCAATCCGGCCCGCGGGCGCCCGATCCACTTCATCTTTCGAGGAATACGTCATGACCGCCACCACCGGCTACCTGTCCACCCTGCTCGCCCCCGGCCAGCTTCTGCTCCGCCTTTCGCTGCGCCTCGACGCCGTCGTCACCACCGTCAACGGCCTCGCGTACCTGGCGCTGGCGAAGCCGCTGGAATCGTTGCTCGGCCTCGACGCCGGGATCGGCATCCCCGTCGGCATCTTCCTGACCATCTACGGCATCGCCGTCGCACTGACCAGCGCGCCTGCCACCATCAACCACACCGCGGCCCGCGTGGTCGCCTCGGGTAACGCGGCATGGGTGGTGCTCTCCCTGGTGGCGCTCGGCGAGGGTGCGCTCGATGTCAACCTCGTCGGCGGCGTGTGGACCGTATTGCAGGCGATCACCGTCGGCGCGTTCGCGGCACTGCAATTCCTCGGCGTGCGCCGCGCCCGATGATCGGCCATCCACAAACGGAATACGCGCGAATGCGGCACCGGACCACGCTCCGGTGCCGCGTTCGCGCGTATCGGCGAATCGTCGGCCGACCGCCGTCCGAATACCTGGAAACCGGGATGTTTGCCGAGGGCGCGGAACGGGAATCCAGCGAATTCTTCGGATACCGAACTGCGTAGCGCCGTCCCGACGAACTCTGTCGGTGACCTTTACGCGACGTAGAGTGGCAGTCGAACGCACCGACAAGCGAAGGGTCGAACTTGTCCGCAACACTCGTCAAGGGCCAGAACGGTCCGCTGACCGTATCCGACGTGGTGATCTCCGTTCAGTTGGCCGCGCCGGCGGATTTGTCCGCGCTGCTGGTCACCGAGCGGGGCAAGGTCCGATCCGATGCCGACTTCGTCTTCTACAACCAGCCCTCCGGCCCCGGCGTGAACCTGCTGCCCGCCGTCGCCGGGCAACCGACCTCGCTCGCGATATCGCTGAACTCGGTGCCGCCGGATATCGATCAGATCCGCGCCGTCGTCACCCTCGACGACAGCACCAGCAATTTCGGCCGTTTCCCCGCACCGGTCGCGCATGTGGCGAATTCGGTGGGCGAGGTGCTCTACGAATACCGGATCGAGGGTTTGACGAGCGAATCGATCGTCATCGCGCTGGAAGTGTATCGGCGGCAAGGCGGTTGGAAGGTGCGCGCGGTCGGGCAAGGCTACGCGGGCGGATTCGCCGCGCTGGTCACCGATCACGGCGTCAAGGTCGACGAGGCGCCATCGCAGTCGGGCTATCCCGCACCGAGTTATCCGGCCCAGCAGGACTATCCGACCCAGCAGGCACCCAACTATCCGCCGCCCGCGCCCGCCTACCCGCCGCAGGTGCCCCAATATGCCCCTGCCACCGGTTATCCGCCGCCCGGCCCCGGCTATCCGCCGCAGGCGCCGGGGTATCCGCCGCAGGGGCAAGGCTATCCGCCACAGGGACAGGGCTATCCGTCACAGGGACAGGGTTATCCACCGCAGGGGCAGCAGCGCCCCGGCGACCTCATCGGATCCCATCCGGTCAGCCTGACGAAGGGCCAGCAGGTCACCCTCCGCAAGGAGGGTGGCGCCGCGCTGACCTTCGTCAAGATGGGCCTCGGCTGGGATCCCGTGCGCACCAAGATGTTCAGCAACCGCACCGTCGATATCGATCTCGACGCGTCGGTGGTGATGTTCGCCGATATGAACCTGGTCGATGTCTGCTACTACGGCCAGCTGACCTCCAAGGACGGCTCGATCCGGCATCAGGGCGACAACCTGACCGGTGAGGGCGAGGGCGACGACGAGACGATCCTCGTCGATCTCACCCGCGTTTCGGCGCATGTGAACACGCTGCTGTTCATCGTCACCTCCTACAAGGGGCACACCTTCGAACAGGTGCAGAACGCCTACTGCCGCATGGTCGACGGCGTCACCAACGCCGAGTTGGCCAGGTATTCGCTGGCGGGCGGTATGCCGTTCACCGCCATCGCGATGTCGAAGGTCTACCGGGTCGGCAACGACTGGAAACTGCAGGCGCTCGGCGAGGGCTTCCACGCCAAACATCCGGGCGAGGCGGTGCCCCAGCTCGGGCGGTTCCTCGGCTCCGGCCGCTGAGCACACCGGGTGCGAAAACGGGGGATCAGCAAGATGATTCAGCTCGCGGCGGGCCAGAACACCCGGCTCACCGCCGATACGCTCCAATTCAGTGCGAAAGCCGATGTGGCGCTGGATGTTTCGGCGCTGGTGGTGGCGCCGAACTTCCAGGTGTTCGACTCCGACGATTTCGTCTTCTACAACCAGCCGCAGGCCGCGGGAGTGCGTCTCACCGATGACGGCATAGTCGTCCGGTTGAGCGAGATCCGGGCGGATGCCCGGGCGGTGTTGCTGGTGGTGAGCGTCGATCCGGACGCACCGCCGCGCGAATACGGGCTCGGCACCATCACCGCGACTTTGGCCGAAAAGGATTCGGTGCTCGCGGAATTCGTCACCACACCGGCCTTCGGGGAAACGGCGCTGATCTGCCTGGAGGTATACCGCCGCGGGGACGAATGGAAGCTGCGCGCCGTCGGGCAGGGGTATTCCGGCGGGTTGGCGGTGCTGCTCACCGCGCACGGCGTCGAGGTGGAAGACGCGTCGGGTCAGCCGACCGGTGGTGAATATATCGGCGCGACAACACATTCCGAGTCACAGGTGCTGACGGCGCCGAATGCGTCGTTCGAGGTCGACCACGGCCTGGAGCGGCTGTGGATGATCTTCGAGGACGCGGCCCGCTCCGCCGCCGCCCTGGTGTCGGCCCGCGACTTCGCCGAACGCAGGCTCGACGACGAATTGTCCGCGGCGGTGGCCGATCCCGCCGTCAGGAACTCCCCGGCCGCGGCGAGCGCCAGGCAGGCGGCGCAGCAGCGCTGCGACGAGCTCATCGTCATCGCCGAACGCAACCATCTCACCGACAGCCACCAGCTGATGCGTGAGCTCGCCGCCGCCGATCGAATCCTGCCGCCCGCCTTGGCATCCTGGGACGCACCGACCTGGGACGGTCCGCACGCCGCCGCCGACGGCATCCGGCTCGGCGAGCTCTACGCACCCGACCGGGGACAGCTGCGGGTGCCCTACTGCGTGCCGGTACCGCTCACCCGTCCGCTGTGGATCGACAGCGAATCCTCCGCCGCGGTCGCGCCAGTGGTCGGCGCGCTGCTGGCCCGGCTGCTCGCCGCGACACCGGATCGGCGCACGCTGCTCGACATCGTCGACCTGAGCCGCGCCTTCACCGGCCTCACCGAATTACTCGCCCCGGCGCTGAACGGCCCGCCGATAACCGAATTCGGCGATATCTCGCCCCGGTTGCAGGCGCTGGCCGACGCCGCTGAGCTCGCCGAATTGGCCTACACCAGCGGCGGTTTCACCCCGCCGATGGATCATCGGGTGCTGCTGCTCGCCGATTTCCCGCACGGTTACGTGTCATCGGATATCCGCCGATTCGCCGGACTGATGGTCCGCGGCGAGCTGATCGGGCTGTCCACCATCATCATCGGCCCCGACGAATCCGATTCCGACGACGCGACATTGGCCGGGCTCGCCCGATCCTGCCGCCACCTCCCGACCACCGGCGCCACCCCGCTTTTCGATCCGTGGACCGGCAGCCCGTGGCTGCTCGACCTGGATATTCTGCCCCGCGAACCGGGTCGTCAAGCGAAGCTGCTGCGCCACAACCACTGACCGCGCCGGAAAAATCAGTGGAACCGGCCGGTACCGTCGCCGTAGCCTGCGGCTATGAGTATCGAAACAAATGCGGGAGCCGGGGTGAGCCGCAACCTCGCCGCCGAGCGATGTCCGAAATGCGGTGTGAAAATGCGGTTCGGTGACGAACCATGCCCGCGCTGTGCGGGTCGGGGCGATCTGATCATCGAGCGCCCCGCCATCTGGTTCGTCCGCTGAACGAACCGAAAGTTGTTGTCAGTCAGCGAGTTCAGGGGAGGCAGAGATGAACCAGTCGACGATTTCCGCACCGGCGAGGATGCCGGAGGCTCTGGTTACGGTCAGGTTGGGATGAGTCCAGTTGAGCTGTTCGAGCTCGCCGTGGCGCGGGCGGATGGCAGCGTCGGCCGTGCGCAGCATGGCGGCATCGAGCGCGCCGTCACCGGCGGCGAAAGTTCTTGCCTCATCGGCTAATTCGCCGTTCTCCCGAAGGCGGCGGCGCACCTCGGCCACCGCGCGGCTCTTGCAGACGGCATCGGGCATCGCATAGATCTTGCGCCCCTGCTGGGATACGGACCAACCACGCGCCCGGCACCACGAATCCCATTCCGCGAGAAATCCTTCCGGAACCGCCCTGGGTTTGACCACCAGATAGCAGAAGAGCTGGTCGGCGACCCGGAATTTATCCACCCACGAATCATCGATGCGGTCCGCGAGCGCCGCGGTGACCTCGGTGAGCGTTGCGCCACCCGCCCGCACCAGCGCATCGATATCGCCCCGCCAGTACCGATCCGGCACACCGTCCACCAGGATATTGCCGCCATTGCTGGTGATCGCGTACCGCCAAGGCGCACCCGGCAATTGGATCCGATCGAACTGCTTGATGGTGCGGGTGGTCGCGGGTACGACGGCCGCCGATACGGTCAGCGCCTGCATCCGCAGCGCGGCCGCGGTGGTCATGAACGACAGCGGCGAGCCGTCCAGCTGTTCCACGCAGACGGTCGGCACGTCGGTCGCGGTGTCGAAGGCATTGCGCGAGTAGATCATCGTCCGGTCCAGGTCGGTGGCTACCAGCGCATGTCTTCGGCGCCTGTGGAATTGGATCATCAGCGCACATCCCTGATCAGTCCCATACACGAATAGGCCAGCTCCGGCACCACCTCGACCGGCACGCCGCGGGCCGCGGCGAGCAGGCGGATATGCGCGTGTTCCGGTGCGTCCGCCGACCGGACCAGCACCCGCCACGGCACCCGGCGCAGCAGCACCCGAGTGGTCTCGCCGACGCCCGGCTTCACGAAATTCACTCCGGCGATGCCGTATTCGGCGCGCACCCGCTCCACCGAGGCCCAGCCGGACCAGGTCGGGGTGCGATCGGTGGCGCGCACGGCGGCGACGGCCGCGGCCACCCGCGGCCGCACGGTGTCGAAGGCGGCCGTCACCGTGTCGAGCAGGTGGGCGGACACATCGGCGGCGGCCAGTTCCCGGTAGAACTTCGCGCCGTGGAAATCTCCCGGCCCGATGAGCTCGGTGTTCAAGACGGTTCGCGAAACAAGGCCGGAGACGGTCGAATTCAGGCAGGCCGAGGCGATCAGGAAATCGTCGCGGGTGCCGAAGGTGCGCACACAGTGGCCCGGGTCGGCGAGCACCGCGAGTTCGGCGACGAACCGCGCGCCGCCCGCTGCGTGATAGGCGTCGAGCGCGGCGGTGAGCTCGCGGGCGATCGCACCCTTGCCGGTCCAGCCGTCGACGAATACCACCGATGCCGGATCATGGTGCCCGGCAAGATAATCCAGCGCCACCGCATCGATGCCGCGATCACGCACGATCGAAACGGCGTAGTGCGGTACGGTCAGCCGCGGCAGTCCGGCGTCGCGTCCGAAGGCCAGCCAGCGCCGCATCAGAATGCCGACCGGCGTACCGGCCCTGGCCAGCGACGCCAGCACGATATCCGGACCGCGTTCGGCGACAACGAGTTCCGCAACGGTCGCGACCGCGAGCGCCAACCGCTCCGCGCTCGCCGCGAGTACCTTCTCGAACAGCTCGCGATAGTCGGCATCCGGCTGATATTCGATCGGCAGCGACTCCGCGTAATGCGCGGTACCCGCCTGGATGCGTTTCTCCCGCTCGGCGATATCGGCCTCGAGATCGGCCTGCGACAGATCGGTCAGCAGCCAGGAGACCTCGTCCGCCGCATACGATCCGAAATCCGGACCGTGCAGCGGACGAGGCAGTTCCCGTGCGGCGCGCAGTTCCCGCGGATCGGCGACGGGCAACACCGCCAGCAGGACATCTGACCCGGCGGCGGTCAGTACATCGATCAATCCGCCGTCGGCCGTCAGCGCATCGGTGTCGGCGGGCGCGTCGATCACCACGAGCAGAATCGGATCGGATCCACCCGACTCGTCCGGCCACTGCGCGTTGTACAAATAGCGCGGCTGATCCTCACCCGGTTCGGGAGCTGTGAAACGAAAGCCGCGGCGCAGCGGATAACCGGGCTCGTCCAGAACGTAAGCCGGTGAGCGAGTTGTCGTTTGGAAGCGCGTCGGCGTGCCTGACTCGGCCAGTCCGGCGGCCAGCCGCAGCGGAAGATACATCAGTTCTTCATGCCCGAGCACGATCACGGGCCTGCCGGGTTCGACGCGCGCTCGCAGCACGTCGGTCGCCGCGGCAACGGCCGAATCGAAGGCCGCACCATCGGAATCCAGGAAACCGTGCCTACCGCCCTCTGGAACCCCTGCGGGCCAAGGCAATTCGATTCGATCGAAGGAACCGCGCCACGGCGCTACCGGATTCAACGACGGTTCGGGCAGCTCCGCGACCTTGGTGATCAGATCCTGCGGCAGCACCGTCCGCCCCGACGCCAGGCATACCGTGTCGATCCGCGCCCCGAGTTCGATTGCCGCGGATTCGAATGCGGCTCGATGCGCGTCCGTCCGCATATCGACGAGCGATGCGAGCACGTAATGCGACCGCAGCGCGAACTCGTGCAACGCCCGTATCGCGTCGATGGCCGTCGCACCGGTTGAGATCTCGTCGTCCACCAATACCAGCGGCAGGTCGTTGACGAAGATGTCCGCGGGCGCCGGCTGTAGCAGATGGGAGGTGGCGTGCGAATGTCCCTCCTCGAATCCGGTCAGCGTCTCGGCCGTCGCGACCGCGCGCCTTGTCGAATGCAGGTAGCAGCGCGCCCCGATCCTGGCCGCCACACAGTGGCCGAGACCCGTTGCGGTTTCGGCGAATCCGAGCACAACGGCGTCTCGGTCGCCCAGTGCCGCGCGGACCAGATCACCAAGCCGATGCCCGGCATCGAGTACGCGGTGCGGGTCGGCGGGCAGGTGTTTGCCGAGCACCGTCGAGACCAGCAGATGAGCCCGCCGCGGATTGCGCCGCAGACCCGGCCGGATCAGCTCGTCGACCGATGGCCCGGCACCGTCCGGGCCACGCCGCAGCTCGAGTCCCAGAACCCGTGTGGCCCATGGGATTTCGTTAGGCGTCATACGGTCACCATGGCGGTCAGCAGGTCGACGAACGACACACCCTTGTTCGCGACCCCGAAAACCCGCGCCCGCAACAGCGTCTGCCGCGCCCAATTCCGGTGCGGCTTCATCTCGTTCATCTTGTTCCGGTATGCCGAGGCGGCCACCCCGCCGACCTCCTCGCGCATGATGTGCGAGGCGTCGGAATATTCCTCGTGCGTCACCACCGAAAGCGCGTGCACCGCGGCGACGTGTGCGGGATGGATCACCGTCTTGCCCTGAATCCCGTTGGCGCGATCCAGCGTTATCTCGCGCAGCAGCCCGTCCAGGTCCCGGCTCACCAGGTACTGACGGAACGGCACCGCATCGGATTCGGCGAACGGCGCGGTGCGCAGCAGCGGCCGGAACATCCGCTCGTGGTCGGCGAAGTACTCCCACACCGGCCCGGTGATCACGAAACCGGTTCCGTCCGCGCGCCCGAGGTAGTTCACGATATCGGCGATCACGTCCGCGACCACCCGCACGTCATAGATGGTGAGGTCGCGATCGCGACGAATTCCGAAGGTGGAGCACATATCGGTGGCGCCCACGCGCACCGCGAGCACCCTTTCCCGATGTTCGTCGAGTAGCCGGGCGATCCGGCCGAGTTCGCGATCCCTGGTCTGCCGATGCACCAGCTCCGGCGATTCGAGCACCGGCATGCCGAACACCGGGCGCTCCAGGATTTCGCACGCTTTATCCAGCGCGGCAAGGTATTCCGGGCCCGAGGCGGCCGTGAATTTCGGAAAGACGAAGCCGGTGAGCACCCGCGCGCCCGCGCCGAGCTGTCCGGCGATCTCGACCACCGATGCCGCATCGCGCACCCGGACGAACAGCAGCGGATTCGGATCGACGCCGCCGGCAAGCACATTCAGCGTCTCCACGGCCAGATGCTCGGCCAGCTCCAGCTCGTCGTCGGCGACCGCGTCCTCCAGATCGATCACCATCGAGCACACGCCCTGCGCGGCCCGCCGCTGAATGGTCCGCACCAGATCGGGCCGGGTGGCCGGGGCATAGAGCGTCGCGCCGAGCGCGACGGCCAGCAGTTCTCGATCGGCGCTGCCGCCGAACGGTTCTGGCTGCCGATAGAACAGCTCACGCAGTCGCGGACCCTCGACCTGTTGAAAATGCCGCAGCGGAAACCGTTTCCGCAGGGATACCGTCGGCCGGACGGCGAAACCCGCGGTCACCGGTTGACTCTCATACTTCTCGTGGTCCTGCTTGCTTTCTGATTCGGTCGACAACGCCCGCGACGAATTCGGCGACGGCATCGAGTTCGGTCACATACGCCCAGTAGTCGGGGTGGCGCCCGGTCAGCGACTCGGTGATCCGGTCGATCCTGGCGGACTGCGCGTCGAGTACCGAACCCCATTCTGCGGTGAGCCCGCGACCCACCGCGAGCATCTGCGCGTCGCGCAGCCGGAATCGTGTGGCCTTGGCTTTCTCCTGTGGATTCTCGCGAACCTCCCGCAACAGGGTGAGCCGCTTGGTGACGGCGTCGACCAACCGGTCGGCCTCGGCGAGGTGATCGCGAGCGGCAGTGGTCAGATCAAGGGCAAGCTCCGGGTTGTCGTCGGTCAGTGCCGCGCGAGCCCGGCCGAGCGCGGAGTCCGCGGCGTCGATGGCCCGCTGGCTTTCACGCCCATTGTTAGCCAGATCCGCGGAACTCGCAGCATTGAATTCTCGCAGCAGACCCGAATACGCCGGATCGAGCCGCTCGGCCCTGGTGCGAACGGCGGCGAGCCGGGTGGTCGCCGACGCGATCGCGGTGGTTGCCGTGCCGCGCCGAGATGGGGCCTGCGCCAACGCATCCGACAGCTCCTTCGCCGCCGTCGCCAACCGGTTCGCGGCCTCGCGTTGTGCGTTGACATCACCCTGCGCGCCCGCGGCCTCCAATGTGAGCAGAGCCTCATCCACAGCCGCGGCGTGTTCGCGCACAGAGGGATATCCCGCGTACTCGGATTCGGCCGCCTCCCGCCGCGCCCGCGCCGCGTCGGCGGTCACCTGCTGCACCAGCTGCGGCACCGCGCCGAGCACGGAGACGGCGTGTTCCAGCGCACCCTGGTTGCCGCGATAGAACTCGTCCACCCCTCTTGCCGCATCGGCGAGCTGCCGCAGCACCGCGTCCACCTTGGCTTGGCCCTGGTTCACCGGAGTCTCATCGCGCTCGGCGGCGTCCAGTTCCTCGGTCAGCGCGAGATACGCACCCGCCGCGGCATAGCACCTGGCCCGCACCGCATCCCAGCGCGCGCCGAGCCGCCGCTCCGGAAAGACCTGATCGGCCGCGACCGTCGCCGCCTCGGCCACACTCTGCCGCTTGTCCATATCCAGGAAAGCGGCCGTCAGCGGCGGCCGGACCTGTTGAAACCACTCGGTGTTCCCGGAGGATCGGAACCACCCACGCCTACGGCCTGCCACGAAACCGATCGTAGGAGATCCGCGGCGGCCAGGACCGTTACGCGGTCAGCCGGATGTCCGGTGGGAGCCAATCGCCGCGGAAGCTATTACTGTCGTAAGACGTACCCGGCGTTTCGGACATTGCTGGGGAACCGAGCAGGCAGAACGATTGGAAGGATCCCCGCATGGGCGTCAGTTTGTCGAAGGGCGGCAATGTCTCGCTGACCAAGGCAGCGCCGAATCTGACCGCGGTTTCGGTCGGTCTGGGGTGGGATGTCCGCACCACGACCGGCACCGATTTCGACCTGGACGCGAGCGCCATCGCGACCGGCGCGGACAAGAAGGTGCTCTCGGACAAGCACTTCGTGTTCTTCAACAACCTCCGCTCCCCGGAGGGCACCATCGAGCACACCGGCGACAACCTGACCGGCGAGGGCGAGGGTGACGACGAGACCATCAACGTCGACCTGGCCAACACCCCGCCGAATATCGAGTCGATCGTCTTCCCGGTGTCGATCTACGACGCCGACGCTCGCGGACAGTCCTTCGGCCAGGTGCGCAACGCCTACATCCGCGTTGTCGACCGCAGCAGCGGCGCGGAGCTGGCCCGCTACGACCTGACCGAGGACGCCTCCACCGAGACCGCGATGGTCTTCGGCGAGCTGTACCGCAACGGCGCCGAGTGGAAGTTCCGGGCCATCGGTCAGGGCTACGCCTCCGGCCTGGCCGGCATCGCGCGCGACTACGGCGTCAACGTCTAACGCGCGCAACGGCATTGGTCTAGGGGCCCGACAGTGGGCCCCTAGACGCGCGTTCGGGCTGGTCAATGCGCTAGCGCGCAGTGTTGGACATCCGGCGGTTCAGCGGTCACGCTGATTTCGACTGCCGCCATCCGATTCCGCTGAACCGATAATGAAAGGTCCCCGCGTGGTACTGCGTATTTTCGGCCTCTCCGCCGTCGTGACGGTGATCTCGCTGATCGCGGCACTCATCTACGGCGGGCCGACCGCCCTCGCGCTCTGTGCCATCCTCGGCGTGCTCGAAGTGTCACTATCCTTCGACAACGCCGTCATCAACGCCACCGTGCTGGAGCGGATGAGCGAGTTCTGGCAGAAGATCTTCCTGACCGTCGGCGTCGTGATCGCCGTATTCGGCATGCGGCTGCTGTTCCCGCTTGCCATCGTGTGGATCACCGCCAAGCTCAACCCGATTCGCGCATTCGACCTGGCGCTGAACCCACCCACCGACGGCAGCAAGACCTACGAGCAGCTGCTCACCGACGCGCATCCGCAGATCGCCGCGTTCGGCGGCATGTTCCTGGCGATGCTGTTCCTGAACTTCATCTTCGAGGAACGGGAGATCACCTGGCTCAGCTGGCTGGAGAAGCCGCTGGCCCGGGCGGGCAAGCTGGATATGCTCTCGGTGGCGGTCGCGGGTGTCGGCCTGCTGCTCACCGCGGAATTCATTGCCTCCGACGCGAATCGGTCGACGGTGCTGATCGCGGGGCTGCTCGGCATGGTCTCCTACATCGTGATCGACGGACTCGGCTCGTTCTTCCACACCGACGAGGAGGGCGAGGGTGGACCGTCGAAGCTGGTGAAGGCCAGCGGCAAGGCCGCGTTCTTCCTCTTCCTGTACCTGGAGGTGCTCGACGCCTCGTTCTCCTTCGACGGCGTGATCGGCGCCTTCGCCATCACCTCCGACCCGATCATCATCGCGCTCGGCCTCGGCCTCATCGGCGCCATGTTCGTGCGATCGATCACGGTGTTCCTGGTGCGCAAGGGCACGCTGTCGGAGTACGTCTACCTGGAGCACGGCGCGCACTGGGCCATCGGCGCGCTGGCGTTCATCCTGTTCCTCTCGATCGGCGTGGAAATCAACGACATCGTCACCGGTCTGGTCGGTGTCGGATTCATCGGCGCCGCATTCATCACGAGCATCATTCGCAACCGCCGCGAGGATGCCCGCGACGTCGATGCCGAACGGGAACGGACGCCGGTAGGCTGATTTCGCGGCCGAGCATTCGAAATTGACGAGGGGGATCGCGATGACGACCAACAATCCTGGTGGGGTGAACCTATCCAAGGTGACGCTCACCAAGGCGACGCCGAGCATCAGCCTCACCAAACCCGGTGACCAGCACGGAATCATGCGGGTGAACCTGAATTGGACGACGGGCGCGCGACGCGGGCTGTTCAAGCGGTCGAACCCGATCGATCTCGATCTCGGCTGCCTCTATGAATTGTCCAGTGGCAAAAAGGGTGTCGTGCAGGCGCTGGGCAACAGCTTCGGCGCCCTGGATGGCGAGCCCTATATCCGGCTCGACGGCGACGACCGCAGCGGCAGCGCGGCCGGCGGCGAGAATATGCACATCAATCTCGAACGGCCCGACCTGTTCCGGCGGATCCTGATCTTCGCGTTCATCTACGAGGGCGTGCCGAACTGGGCCGCCGCCGACGGCGTCGTGACCCTGTTCCCGACGGCGGGCCCGCAGATCGAGGTCCGGCTCGACTCCCCGGTGGACGGTGCTCGCTCGTGTGCCATTGCCCTGCTACAGAATCAGGGCAATGGCATCACGGTGCACCGCGAAGTGCATTACATCAACGGTGCGCAGCGGGAGATCGATAAGGCATACAACTGGGGGATGGACTGGAAGAGCGGCCGTAAGTAGGCCGTTCGTTCCTGCTCCTCTCGTGGGCGAGCTCTGCTCACGAAGAGCGTTCGCCTGGCTCGATCCGCCTGTCTTGTGGGGGTGCAACCCCCACACCCCGCCCGGCGGGGCTACGCCCCCCGGACCCCCCGGTTTCGCTGGTTGCGTTTCAGCGAACCGCAAGCACCGCAGCGGGGCCGGGTTGCCGCACCGGCTCGGCGCTCGGCTTGCGCGAGGCGAACATCATGCCTGCCAGACCGATCGCGAGCCCGGCAATTGTCAAGGGGTGCAGCGGTTGGCCGACGATCAGCCAGGCCGCGACGGCCGTCACCGCGGGCGTGACGAACAGCAACCGGCTCACCCGGGTGGCGTCCATGCGCCGCAGCATCCAGAAGTAGAGCAGGAATGCGGCGATCGAATTCAGCAACACCATCCAGGCGATCGCGCCGCTGAACCGGACCACGTCGTAGACGTGCAATTGCCCGGTGGCCCAAGCGATTATCCCGGCGACGGGGGCGCTGATGAGCAGGTGCACCGAGGTCGCCGCCTTCGGATCCACCCCGGATACATAGCGCTTCTGATAGATGGTGCCGAGGCTCAGACCGAGCAATCCGGTCACGCAAAGCAGCAGTCCCGCAAGGGAAAACGAGGTCTTGTCCAGTACCGCGAGCGCGACGCCGACGCCACCGATCGCGAATCCGAACCACTGCCGCGGCGTGATGGATTCGCCGAGGAATCCGGCGAACAATGCGATCACCACCGGGCTCAGTCCCTGTATCAGCGCGATGACCGCACCGGGCACGTGCTGACCCATCGCCGAGTAGAAGCCGCCGAACTGCACGATCTGCAGCAGTAATCCGGCGACGATCACATGCCCGAGTTCTCGTCCGCGCGGCCATTTCACCCGCACGAGCATCGAATAGGCGGCGAGTAGTACGCCCGCGATGCCGAAGCGCGCGAACAGCACCGTCATCGAGGGCGCCGCGCCGACACCGATGATCCCGGCGATGAAAGCACTGCTCCACATGAGCACGAACAGCGGCTGGACACCCGCCGCGAAATAGGTCTTCACGATCTTCCCTCCAAGTAACCCCTCAAGGTGGTTACACCCTCACACGATCCGCGATAACCTGTCAAGGTGGTTACTATGGAGCTCATGCACACCTTCGTCAGTGGGAACCTCGCCCTCGACTTCGCGGGGACGGTCCGGGGCCGCACCACCTACAACGAGGACACGCTCACCGATCCGGCCGCCTTCGGCCGGTGGACGGTCGCGGCGTCGGTGCTGGACCAGGCGCCGGACTGCGACGCGCCAACGCTGGACCGGGCGATCCGGGTACGCGAGGCGAGCTATCGGCTCGCGCTCGCCGCTATCCGTGGCACCGCGGCCGACGACGCCGACCGCACCGTGCTCAACGCGGCCGCAGGCGAATTGCCAACGCTCACTTTGCAATCCGACGGCACACTGACCAGGACCGGCGATGCGAACGCGGCCATTTCCGCCATCGCGCGGGCCGCGCTCGAACTGCTCGGCACCGATCAGCGCCACCGCATCAAGGAATGCGGCCGGGACGAATGCACTCGGCTGTATGTCGATACCTCGCGCGGCGGTTCCCGGCGCTGGTGCGATATGACCGGCTGCGGTAACCGCGCCAAGAGCGCCGCCTTCCGCGCCCGGCACGCGGACTGAGGGGGTTCACGTCCCGGACGGTCCGAGACCCATTCGGTGTGCCTGCGCGATCGCCTGGGCGCGATCGCGCACCCGCAGCTTCGCGAACAGCGAGTTGACGTGGCTCTTGACCGTGCTCACCCCGATGAACAACTCCTTGGCGATCTCGGAGTTGTTGCACCCCTTCGCCATAAGCCGCAGCACATCGAGTTCCCTTGCGCTGAGTCCCAATTCGGTTGGCGTCGGGAGCTGGGGCGCCGTCGTGAGCGCCGCGACCAGGCGCTGCCCTACCTCGGCGGAGAAGGTGGCCTGCCCGCCCGCGACGGCCCTTATCGCCGTGGCGATTTCGTGTCGGCCCGCATCCTTGGTGAGATATCCGCGCGCGCCCGCCCGCAACGCACCCGCGATGGATTCATCATCGGCATAGGTGGTCAGCACCAGCACGGCGGTGCCGGGACACGCCGCGGCGATCGCGGCCGTCGCGGCGACACCGTCCAGCACCGGCATCCGTAGATCCATCAGCGCCACATCCGGTGCCAGCCGCGTCACCAACTCGACCGCCTCGGCGCCATCGCGCGCCTCACCGACCACCTCGATATCCGGCAGCAGCGACAGCACCGTGGTCAACCCCTCCCGCACAATGGTCTGATCGTCGGCGACCACCACCGAAATCACCTGTGCTTCACCATCTTTCGCGTCAGGCACCGATCATCTCCCGCTGGGCCATCGAGTATTCCGCGCCCGATCACCGAGTCGACACACCGATTCATCGGCGCGGCACCGTAATTCGAACGGCCCACAGCTCACCGACCTTTCCCGCCTCGGCGGTCCCGCCGAGCGCGCCGACCCGCTCACGCATGCCGAGTAGCCCCGCACCCATACCCGAGGCCGCCAGCAGTCCGGCTCGGGCACCGAGCGGGTTCTCGGCCGTCAGCTCCACCGATTCCGGTCCGGCAACCAGGCGCAGCGTAACCGCGGCGCCCGGTGCATGCTTCCTGGCGTTGGTCAGCGCCTCCTGCGCGCCGCGCAACAGCGCCAGGCTCACCTGCTCACCCAACTGTTCGACCGGGCCATCGATATGCAAGTCCACCTGGCCGCCCGCCGCCCGGTGCTCGTCCGCCACCCGAGCCAATTCGGTTGGCAGATCAATACTTTCGGCACGCAACGCACCGACGACCCGGCGCGCGTCGGCCAGTCCGGACGCGGCGAGCCCGCGCGAGGTCCGCACCAACGCCCCGGCCCGGTCCACCTCGCCCGCCTCGAGCAGCGCATCGGCCGCATCCAGTTGCAGCACCAGTCCGCCGAGCGTATGGGCCAGCACGTCGTGCACCTCGCGCGCGATGCGGCCGCGCTCGGCCAGCGCGGCCGCCCGGTCCCGCTCGGCGCGGATCTCCCTGCTCTGCTCGACCAGCAGCCGATTCTGTTCCGCGGTCACCCGGAACTGCCTGCGGCTGGAGCCGAGCAGCGAGACCAGCGCGATACCACCGAGCAGACCCACGATCACGCCGAGCGGCGCATGACGCAGCAGCGCCGAACAGCTCATCGTCACCGCGGCGAGCACCGCGACCGCGATACCGAACGGCAACGAATGTTGTTGCAGGGCAATGGCTACGAAGACGGCGACCCATACGATGATCGCCGAGCCGCCGAACCACGCGACCGTCAGCCCGCCGCACACCGTCATCACCAGCAGCGCGGCATGATCGATCAGCAACCGGTCCGCGGGCAGCAGCGCCCAGATCAGATAGGCAAGCGCGCCGATCCCGGCCAGCACCAGCACCGGGACGCCGAGCCGGTCCAGGTCGTAACCGCGCAGCCAGGCGAAAACGGCGACGAGCCCGGCCAGGCGTACGAGCCTGACCAGGATCGTCGGCTGCGGGACGTTCGCGCGGTCGAACATCCGGTCAGTATCCATTGCCGCGGCGGGACCGATTCACGCCGCGGGCGTCCGAACCGGCACCGGCCCGGCCAGCCGCTCGACCCGCCGCGAGATGATCAGTATCCGGCCGAGCCGATTGATCCCGAGCATCGCGACCAGCGCACCCGCCGATGCCACCGCCGTCGCGCCGTAACCGACTGCGACAACATCTATTACGATGCGCACCACGATCAGCACCAGCCACAGCGAGGAAGCGAGCGGTCCGGTCCGAACCAGCAACCCGCCCTGCGGATCCCGTGCGAACTGCGACATCGCGCCCATCACCGCGCCGACCGCGAGCGAGAGCGCGCCCTCGAACACCAGCAATGCGATATCGACCGTCCCGAGCGCGGCGACCTCGACGGAATTCACAAAGATGACGGCCCCGACGATCCCGAAGATCAGCGGCGCCCGCCACATGCGCGCCGGATCGTAGAGCCGCCACTGATTCTGGCGATAGATGATCCAACCGACGATGACGACGGCGATTGCGATGGAGAGCAGGGTCTGCTGGTTCATGCCTCTCACCCTGCGCTTTTCGCCTGTGCGACAGCACCGCCCGAGGGTGGAACGCGGGTGGAATCCGCCGGTCCACCTTCAAGCGTGGAGACGGCCCAGGGTATGGATGCCGGTGGCGTCGATTCTCTAGACGGGTACGAGTTCACCTGGGTCGTAGCGCGGCACCGGGGGCGTCGGTGCTCGATAGCCGCGCGGCGTGGCCCGCAGAAAGAGGAAGAAGAAGATTGCCAGCAGCACCGCACGTCCCCAGACGCCGAACAGCACGACGTTCTCCATCTGGTTCATCCCGGACGCGCCGGTGGCGATCACATAGAAGTACCGGAACACACCGATCCCGATCGCCGCGTCGGCGAGCAGGTAGCCGCCGATCAATGTCCACGGCACGTCTAGCAGCACGAAGAAGGGTAGTAGCCACAGCGTGTACTGCGGCGAATGCACCTTGTGGAACAGCAGGAAGCCGCACAACATAGCACCGCTCACGCCCAGCCATGGGAATACGCCGGTGGAACCGTAACGCTTCCAGCCCAACCACATCGCCAGCGCGAACGACGAAAGCACCAGCGCCGGTGAGGCAACCGAAACCGTGTGCTGGAAAAATGCCTCGCTCGCAACGTCATCCGGGGCGAACAAACGCCGAAGCCCCCAGTACCAAATGGAATTGGTGGTGATATCGGCCTGGCGCAGCTGCTGGAAGGTGATCGATGCGCGCCAGCCGTCGTATCCGGCCACCGCGAACGGCAGATTCACCGCGACCACCGTCGCCACGGCCGACGCGGCCGTCAGCAGGGCGCCGCGCACATCGCGACCGGCGCGTTCCACCCCGCCGGTGAGCACGTACACGGCCAGCGGCAGCACGAAGATCCCCGGATAGAGCTTCAGGCAGAAGCCGATCCCGAGCAGTACCGCTGCCGCGATCCCTCTGGCGCGCAACGAATATCGGGTCGGCACGGTGACGATGTACACCGCCGCCACCGTCGTGGCGACCACCGGTAGCTCCCAATTGTGGAAGGCGTAGAGCACCAGCGGCGGCCCGGCCGCCCACAGCAGCGCCGCGCGGCCGCCGAGTCGGGCCAGCAGCAGCGCCGTCAGCAGCGCGAACGGTGCGAGCAAGAGCGCGCTGTGCGCGAGGAATTCGGCGTCGTTGTGCGCACCCTGACCGCCCAGCCACATCAGCACGCCGCTGAGCACCGGATATTCGACCGCGCCGCCGACGAGCTGACCGTCCGGGGTGATGTCGCCGTTCACGTACGGAAAGACGTGCTGGTCGATATCCCGTCCGAGCCACAGGAATTGGATATCCGAATAGCAGACGTCGGAATCCTTGATGAGGTCGAAGGCGATGCTGCGGCCGCTCGCTTCGAACGGCGCGCCCGCACATCGTGCCTTGTTCGCGTATGCGAGCAGCAGCGTGAGTCCGCACAGCAGCATCACGACCGCGGTCAGCGCGGTTTGCCGGGTCACCCGCCCGGCGAACAGGTCGCGGGCGACGAGTCCGGTCGGCATGGGCACCACCCTAGGTGCCAATCGGCCGAATTGCCGGTAGTCCCCCGCGAGAACCGGCGCCGTGCCTTGTTCCACCCGCGCACCGGTCGGCTCGCCGGACCTGATTTCGCTGCTCACCGGCCCTTCATGTAGCCTTGTCGGGTTGCTGACGCAACGACCCTCCTGCCACGGACCGTCCGTGGCCGTTTCCCAGTCCACAGGAGGTGATTGGTCCGTGCGTCATTACGAAGTGATGGTCATCCTCGATCCGAGCCTGGACGAGCGCACTGTTGGTCCGTCGCTGGACAACATGCTCAGTGTCGTTCGCACCGATGGCGGCAAGATCGACAAGGTCGACATCTGGGGCCGTCGCCGGCTCGCATACGAGATCCGCAAGCAGGCCGAGGGCATCTACGCCGTGGTCGATCTGACCGCCGAGCCCGCCACCGTGAGCGAGCTCGACCGCCAGCTCGGACTCAACGAGTCGGTGCTGCGCACCAAGGTTCTGCGCCACGACAAGTGACCGCGTCCGCACGATCGTCCCGGTGAAAGCCGGGATGACGACTCCTCGATTGCGTCGGTGTCTATCTCTAGGCTCTAGCGCGACAGCGAGTTGCATGCGGACCGCACACCGAGCAGGAGGAACCACATGGCAGGCGACACGGTCATCACCGTCATCGGAAATCTGACGGCAGACCCCGAGCTTCGATTCACGCCCGCGGGGCAAGCGGTGGCGAATTTCACCGTCGCGTCCACTCCCCGTGTGTTCGATCGCAATTCGAACGAATGGAAAGACGGCGAGGCTCTGTTCCTGCGCTGCAATATCTGGCGCGAAGCTGCGGAGAATGTCGCCGAGAGCCTGACTCGCGGCTCCCGAGTGATCGTGAGCGGACGACTCAAGCAGCGCTCCTACGAAACCCGCGAGGGTGAGAAGCGCACGGTCGTCGAGCTCGAGGTCGACGAGGTCGGCCCCTCGCTGCGCTATGCCACCGCGAAGGTCAACAAGTCCAACCGCGGTGGCGGTGGTGGCGGCGGCTTCGGTGGCGGCGGTGGTTTCTCCGGCGGTGGCAACACCGGTGGTGGTGGCGGTGGTCGTTCCGGCGGAGCCGAGGACGACCCATGGGGCAGCGCGCCCGCGGCAGGCTCCTTCGGGGGCGGCCGCATGGATGACGAACCGCCGTTCTGACAAACGGCACTGATCGGCCCGATTTGTTTTGGGCCACAATAATTTACGGAGTAGAAGACCATGCCTAAAGCGCCCGCGCGCGAAAAGGTGCTGAAGAAGAAGGCCTGCGCTTTCTGCAAGGAAGCCAAGTCCGGCGTCGTTTCGATCGATTACAAGGACACGACGCTGCTGCGCAAGTACGTCAGCGACCGCGGCAAGATCCGCGCCCGCCGCGTCACCGGCAATTGCGTGCAGCACCAGCGTGATATCGCCGTCGCCGTCAAGAATTCGCGTGAGGTCGCGCTGCTGCCTTACGTGTCGACGGCTCGCTGAGAAAGGGAGGCACACAATGAAGTTGATTCTGACCGCTGATGTGGACAACCTCGGTGCCCCCGGTGACACCGTCGAGGTCAAGGACGGCTACGGCCGCAACTACCTGCTGCCGCGCGGCCTGGCCATCGTGGCCAGCCGGGGCGCTCAGAAGCAGGTCGAGGGCATCCGCCGGGCCCAGGAGGCCCGCCGGGTGCGCGACCTGGATCACGCCAACGAGCTGAAGCAGGCCATCGAGGCCCTGACGTCGGTGTCGCTCTCGGTGAAGACCGCGGGCACCGGCAAGCTGTTCGGCTCGGTGACCCAGTCGGATGTCGCCGCTGCCATCAAGGCGGCGGGCGGGCCCGTCGTCGACAAGCGCAGCATCGAGCTGCCGAAGGCGCACATCAAGACGACCGGTAAGCACGGCGTCGTGGTGCACCTGCACCCGGATGTGGTTGCCAAGTTCGACCTTCAGGTCGCGGCGGCCAGCTAATACCGCATCGGTCGAAGCCACTCTTGTGATCACCACAAGGGTGGCTTTCGGCTGCGCTTCTTCGGGTGCTATCTGCGGTTAGCTCTGAATTTGCTTGCGTGTCGCTGCCGGTGTGTCGTGAATGGTTGGGCGATTGATCGAAATGGTTCGACCTCCGGTTATTCGACCTGTGGATTACCGGCAAAACCGACCGGACGTAATGTGACTCAGCTCATATCCGGTCCATGTGCTGTTAACCCAACACGCCCGGCCGTTCAACTTGGCCGACACGCCGCAACTTCATTCATCCACACGTGGATAGATCGGGAAATCCGGGCCTATCTGCGCATTCAGGCGATGTGACCTGGGTTTTCCCCAAGTTGTACACAGGGGGTGCACACCGTTAGGTGAACAGTCCCCAACTTATCCACAGCTGTGTGCACAGTGTGGTTTGGCGACTGCCCGCCGGGTCGCCTAGGTTCGTCGCATTGCCGTGAACGAGCCGCCCGGAACGGCGCGAGTCGTCCCATGCCTCGGCGATAGCTGGCCACCGGGTATCGGACATGTCGGACCCCGGGGGTAGAACGTGTCATCGATAGGTTGGGAACCCGGTCGTGGGGTAGAGAGGACGGTCGAGTCAGGTGACAGCCACCGATGACCGTGGGCACACGGACTTCCCGCCCGAACCGCCCGGCGAGGACTTCGGGCGGCAGCCACCGCACGATATGGCGGCCGAACAGTCGGTGCTCGGCGGCATGCTGTTGAGCAAGGACGCCATCGCCGATGTGGTCGAGGTGATCCGGCCCGGCGATTTCTACCGTCCCGCGCACCAGTCCATCTACGACACCATCCTCGATCTCTACGGCCGCGGCGAACCGGCCGACCCGGTCACCGTCGCCGCGGGCCTGGACCGGCGCGGTGAACTCAAGCGCATCGGCGGCCCGCCCTATCTGGTGACGCTCACCCAAACCGTGCCGACCGCCGCCAACGCCGGCTACTACGCCGAAATCGTTGCGGAGAAGGCCATTCTGCGGCGTCTGGTGGAGGCGGGCACCCGCATCGTCCAGTACGGCTACGCGGGCGCCGACGGCCAGGACATCGCCGAGGTGGTCGACCGCGCCCAGGCCGAGGTCTACGAGGTCACCGAGCGCCGCAGCAGCGAGGACTTCCTCCCGCTGGAGGAACTCCTGCAACCGACGATGGACGAGATCGACTCCATCGCCAGCCGCGGCGGCATCTCCCTCGGCGTCCCAACCGGTTTCACCGAACTCGACGAGGTCACCAACGGCCTGCACCCCGGCCAGATGATCATCGTCGCGGCCCGCCCCGGTGTCGGAAAGGCGCTCGCCCTCGACACCCCGCTGCCAACGCCGACCGGCTGGACCACCATGGGCGAGGTGCAGGTCGGCGACGAACTCCTGGACGCCCATGGTCGCCCCACCCGCGTGGTCGCGGCCACCGAGATCCTGCTCGGCCGCCCCTGCTACGAGGTCGAATTCTCCGACGGGACGGTGATTGTCGCCGACGAGCAGCATCAGTGGCTGACCGAGACCCGCGCCTCGCGGCGGTCCGCGCAGCAGGCCTCCACCGGGTACAACGGATATCGCAACCAGCGCACCTTCGCCGCCGTACGCACAACTGCCGATATCTTGCGGACCCTGCGCTGCGACACCGCCGATCGCCGGCTCAACCACTCGGTGACGAATACCCGGGCGTTGGAACTGCCGACACGTGAATTGCCGATTCCGCCATACACATTCGGCGCATGGCTCGGCGACGGGACGTCCGCGGCGGCACAGCTCACAACAGCGGATCCGGAGATCGTCGCGCGCATCGAAGCGGAGGGGATCGTCGCGATCGCCTCATCTACCGCGCCGCTGCGGTACCAATTGCGGCTGCCCGCCGACGAACCGGTCGCCCAACGCGAATGTGCCATCTGTGGCGCGGAATTCGTGCCACAGACCAGTCAAGTGCGCACCTGTGGCAGGTCATGCGGCGGTAAGGCACGCTTCCACTCCGCACCGGTGCCCGCGCCGACATGCGGCCACTGCGGCGGGCCGTCGAGTGGTCACCGGATGTGCCAGTCGTGCCGAAACACCGTGGGCAGCGTCCAGGCCCGGCTTCGTACCTTGGAAGTACTCGGCGACAAGCACATTCCAGCCCTCTACCTGCGCTCCGGGCAAGCGCAGCGTCGCGCACTGCTCGCGGGCCTGCTGGACACCGACGGAACCGTCACCAAGGGCGGCTCGGTCCAGTTCTCGGTGACCAGCGAGCGACTGGCCAACGATGTTCGAGAGCTCATCGTCGGTCTCGGTTATCGCTGCCACATCTCCACCAAGCGCGTGCGTGGACGGTCCGAGAAGTCATCGATCGCGTACACACTGACCTTCGCCACCGATGACGAGGTTTTCGGACTCTATCGAAAAGCGCTCCTACACAAGGAGCGTAGAGCGGGTCGCAACGATGCGCGGTCCGGGTCGCGGTTCATCGTCGCAGTGCGCAAGGTCGACAGCGTGCCTGTGCGGTGTGTGGAAGTCGACAACGCAGACCATCTGTACCTCGCAAGCCGTTCCATGGTGCCGACGCACAACTCCACGCTCGGTATGGATTTCATGCGGAGTTGCTCGATCAAGCATGGGTTGGCGAGCGTTATTTTCTCGTTGGAGATGAGTCGCACCGAAATCGTTATGCGGCTGCTTTCGGCCGAGGCGAAAATCAAGCTGGGCGATATGCGTTCGGGGCGGATGAGCGACGACGACTGGACTCGGTTGGCGCGGCGGATGAGCGAAATCAGCGAGGCGCCACTGTTCGTCGACGATTCGCCGAACCTGACGATGATGGAGATCCGGGCCAAGGCGCGGCGGTTGAAGCAGCGTCATGATCTGAAACTCGTTGTGGTGGACTACCTTCAGCTGATGACCTCCGGTAAGAAGGTCGAATCCCGTCAGCAGGAAGTCTCGGATTTCTCCCGAAACCTGAAGCTGCTGGCCAAGGAACTCGAGGTCCCGGTAGTCGCGATCAGTCAGCTGAACCGTGGCCCCGAACAGCGAACCGACAAGCGCCCCATGGTCTCCGACCTCCGCGAATCCGGATCGCTGGAACAGGATGCGGATATGGTCATCCTGCTGCACCGCCCCGATGCGTTCGAACGGGACGACCCGCGCGGCGGCGAGGCCGATCTCATTCTCGGTAAACACCGTAACGGTCCGACGGCCACCATTACCGTTGCGCACCAGCTGCATCTGAGCCGGTTCGTGGATATGGCCCGCGGCTGATTCGGGGTATCCATCGGCCTTGCGGGCGGCCCGTGTGATCGTTTCGGCCAGTAGGCCGTTCCCGCCGATAGGGCTCAGAGGCCGTTTTCGGCGCGGGAACTGTAGCTGCGTTCTGCGACCTGGACGAAGCTGCGGATCAGCGGGCTGCGAGCGGTTTTCAGCCACGCGACGACGAGATGGCTTGGCGGGCGATGGCGGAACGGGACGGTGACCAGGCCAGGGGGTAGCGGCTGGTCGACCGGGGCGAGCGCCGACGTTCCGTTCCATAGGACGGCTTGCAGGCATTCCTGGATCGTCCGCATCGGGGGTGTTACGGCGTCGTGCGCGTCGCCGGTCCAGTAGGCGGTCCATGCTGGGTCAGTGCCGGGTGGCAGCCGGACCCATCGGCGGGCGGTCAGGTCGACCGGCGACACCGAAGTACGACGGGCGAGTGGGTCGTCGTCACGCATCACGACGCCGACAGGTACCGAGCGCAGGATGCGCATGCTGATTCCGTTGTCGTCGAAGGGCGTTCGAGTTAGCGCCACGTCGACGAGCCCGGCGTTGAGCCCGGCCGTCGGATCACCGAGATCGGCTTCGTGAACGCTGACGTTGATGTGCGGATGGCGTGCCCGGAACGATGCCACCAGCTGGCCGCAGACGTGCGCGGCGGTATCGGCGAGCGTCCCGATCGTGAGGGTCGCGGCCCCCGCGGCGGTTCTCACCCGGTCGCGGATCCGGTCGGCTCGCTTCAGCAGTGCACTCGCCTCGTCATACATCGTCGCGCCGGCCGGAGTCAGGACGACGCCCTTGGGGGTGCGCTCGAACAGGATGACGCCGAATTCGTCCTCGAGCTCCCGGATGGCCCGGCTCAGCGGCGGCTGCGTCATGTGTAGGCGATTCGCCGCCCGGCCGACATGACGCTCCTGCGCGACCGCCACAAAGTACCGGAGCACACGAAGATCCACCACAACACGATACCTACGCGGTATCGCGATTGCGGAGATGGACTTGGACAGCCGCGATCCGACGGAGAACTGTCGAAAGCGTAGGAGCTGACAAGGAGATCCACGCTCATGACCAACGCCATTCTCAGTATCGGATGCTTCCGATACGACACCACGCGGACCCTTTTCGACGGCGGTGCCACTGTCGACGGCAGCGGCGTCACGATGGAAACCGCGGCCACGCTGCCCGAGATCTTCGAACGGCTGATTCGCGGAAACGAGTTCGACATCGCCGAACTCGGGCTCACGTTCTACCTGCGCCTGCTCGAAACAGGCACGCCGTATATCGCGCTACCGATCTTCCCGAATCGGGTGTTCCGGCACTCGTGCATCTTCGTGAACACCCACAGTGGCATCACCCACCCCGCACATCTCACCGGACGCACCATTGGAGAATTCGGTACCTACGGCCAGGACTCCGGCGTATGGGCCAAAGGGATCCTCACCGACGAGTACGGGTTCCGGCCCGAACGGAACCGCTGGGTTATCGGCGGCCTCGAATCTCCCACGCCTCCTTTCGATTTCATCCCGCACCCGCATCCGGCCGATCTCGAGGTGACCACCGCGCGGGGCACGACACTGAGCGCGATGCTCGATGCCGGGGAGATCGATGCCCTGTTCTCGGCGAACGTTCCGCAGTGCGTGCTCGACGGATCTTCGAACGTCACCCGGCTGTTCCCTGATTTCGAGCCACTGGAACGCGACTATCACCAGCGAACCGCGATCTTCCCGATCATGCACACCATCGTCGTGCGCAAGGATCTGCTGCAAGAACGCCCCGGCCTCGCGCGGGATGTCTACCGAGTCTTCTCCGAGGCGAAAGACGCTGCCGCCGAATACTATCGCCGCAACCGCAGGCTGTACGAGGTCCAAACCATGGTGCCGTGGACGAACGCACTGATAGAACGCAACAGAGAACAGTTCGGCGACAACTGGTGGCCTTACGGCATCGCAGCCAACCGCACCACCCTCGACACCTACCTGCGTTACCACTTCGAACAAGGCTTGTCGTCTCGACAATGGACCATCGAGGAGGTCTTCGCCCCAGAGTTGCTCGACAGCTGACAGTTCTCCTGGTCGAAACGGGACTGTAAATACAACGGTGTAACTCCCAATCAAGGAGTGGCACTTGATGTCTGATGTGATGTCGGCGGATGTGGCCGATACTGGCGCGGTGGCGAAGCGTAGGGAGTCGAAGGTCCCGGCGGTGGATGCTGAGCTGGTGGGTCAGCTGGTGGCTTCGGCCCGGGCCAACGGATTGCAGTTGACCGGTGAGGGTGGGTTACTGGCGCAGCTGACCAAGATGGTGGTCGAATCCGCTCTCGACGGTGAGATCACCGACTATCTCGGCTATGACCACGGTGATCCGGCGGGGCGGGGAACTCCCAACTCCCGCAACGGAACCCGCTCGAAGACCGTGGTCACCGACGTCGGTCCGGTCGAGATCGATGTTCCGCGGGACCGGGACTCGAGCTTCGAGCCGCAGATCGTGCGTAAGCGGCAGCGTCGGTTGAATGGTGTGGAGAACATGGTGCTGTCGCTGTCGGCCAAAGGGCTCACGCACGGGGAGATCTCCGCGCATCTGCGTGAGGTTTATGGCGCCGAGGTGTCCAAGCAGACGATCTCCACGATCACCGACAAGGTGATCGACGGGATGGCCGAGTGGCAGAACCGGCCTCTCGACAGCGTGTATCCGGTGATCTTCCTGGATGCCATCCACGTGAAGATCCGCGACGGCAAGGTCGCCAACCGGCCCATCTACGTCGCTCTCGCTGTCACTGTCGAGGGCACCCGTGACATTCTCGGGTTGTGGGCCGGAGACGGCGGGGAGGGCGCGAAGTTCTGGCTGCAGATCCTCACCGAGCTGCGCAACCGCGGTGCCGCTGATGTGTGCATGCTCGTCTGCGATGGTCTGAAGGGACTGCCCGAGGCCATCGAGCAGGTGTGGCCGGCCGCGGTCGTGCAAACCTGTGTGGTGCACCTGCTGCGGGCCTCGTTCCGCTACGCGGCCCGCCAGCACTGGGACGCTATCGCCAAAGCATTGAAACCGATCTACACCGCGCCAACGGAATCGGCTGCGCTGCAACGATTCTGCGAGTTCACCGAGGCTTGGGGCGCGAAATACCCGGCCATCGTCAAACTCTGGGAGAACTCCTGGGCCGAGTTCGTGCCGTTTCTCGCCTTCGACACCGAGATCCGCAGGGTCGTGTGTTCGACCAACGCTATCGAATCGGTCAACGCCCGCATCCGCCGAGCCGTGCGCGCCCGTGGCCACTTCCCGAACGAGCAAGCAGCGTTGAAGTGCGTCTACATGGCGATCATGGCCCTCGACCCCACCGGCGCCGGGCAGAAACGCTGGGTCACCAGATGGAAAGCAGCGTTGAACGCCTTCGACATCACCTTCGAAGGCCGACTCACCGTCGGACGAAAGTAACCGAATCAAACCGAGTTACACCGTTCGACGGACAGACCCGTCGAAACGCTCGGATATGTCCGATCATGGTTGCGTGCATGGTGATTCGACCGCGGGAATATAGGCTGTCGTATTCGATTGGCGGGGAACGCTCGGAGTTGTTCCGTCCGTATTGGATTGGACGCGCGAGGCGTTGGCGCGGATCGGCCGGGCCGATGGTCGTGAGCCCGCGCTGGCGCTGGCGCGGGTCATCGCGGCGGCTGCGGGGAAGCCGAATCGGTTGGTCGGTGATCGGCCTTCGCACGACGGTGCCGCCGTCGATATCGGGATGCCGACGCTGCTCGTTCCGGTGCTGACGGAGGCCGGGCAATGCAGACTCCATCTCGCTACCGCCGCGGCCGGTATCCGAACGTCCGCAACGAAGAGTTAGCGGGCATTCGCGCTGATCCCGGCCCGTGGGGAGGCCGAGCACCGCAACGCGGGGGAGACGGTGCCGACGTGCATGACGACGAGACCGGTGGCAGGCATCAATTCGTGGTCGAAGATCTGGGCATATCGGCGGTAGAAACTGCCAGCCATGGGGTGGGTGAGCGAGACAACGTAACGCTTTGGCGCTGATTCCCGACGTTCTCGATGACATACGGGCCTTCGGGGGGCCTGTCCCGTCCGCTTGTCGGTGATGGAATTGGGGAATTGGACATGGCATTTCGCGCGTTCATCGCGCAGCACCGGATAGCTACCGCGGCTGTTGCGATGTCGACACTCGGTGTCGCGGCGGTCGGCGCCGTAATCTGGACGCCGACCTCGGCACCGACGAAACTCGACCCGCGACTCACGTCGTCGGTGACCGAATGCCACGACATGGTGACCATCTCGGTGGCCGGTCGTAACGACACTCCGGTCGCGGGAACGACGAAAATGCTGGTCGACGCCAACGGTAACGAGCTGCCCGCCGCCCTGTCCGGCGACCACCGCAGCAACTGGGTGGATCCGGTGGTCAACGCACCGGCGGGCTCCGTCCCACCCGGTTCGTACGCCGCCATCTACATCGCCTACCCGGCGAACCTCAACAGCTATGAGGACGCCGTCAACACCGGCGTCTCGAATGCCGAGCAGGTGATGCGGGATATCTCCGCGGCCTGCCCCGATACCAAGTTCTCCATCGTCGGCTACAGCGAGGGCGCGGATGTGGTGCGCCGGGTCGCGATGCAGGTCGGTCACCAAAATGCCGACCAGAACGGCAAATACGGGATCGTCGATCCGAAACATGTGCTCGGCGTTGTCATCCTGGCCGATGCCGGGCGCTCGGCGAACGGGGGACCGTTCCCGGGTGCGAAGGATCCGAACCATCCCGACGGTTACGACCAGCAGTACGGCGGCAAATCGGCGTCGGGCCAGGGCGCGCTGCCCGGCACCTCCGGCGATTTCGGCGCGCTGAACGGCAGGATCGCCTCCTTCTGCTCCGATGGCGACCTGACTTGCGCCGCGCCGCAGAACATTTCGCTGCTGCAGCTGGCGGTGAACGTCGGCAGGCAGCTGAATGTCGATGCCCTGCAGCGCGACGGGCTGACGCCGGCGACCGGACAGGATGTCGCGGTGACCCTCGGGCGCATCGCGATGGCGGCCTTCTCGGATATCGCCTCGCAGCCGAACTGGATGCAGAGCAACGAGACCTTCCTCCAAGTGCTGCTTCGGGTTTCGGATCCGGCGTACAAGCCGGGCCAGAACCCGCCGCCCGCCCAGGCGGATACGATCGCGAGCAGTGGGATGTCGCCGCTGGCCTACCTGCCGCAGAAGGTGTTCAACGAGATCGTCGGCCTGATCGTGACGAACCAGAACACCATCCCGGTGATCATGAGCGACCCGTACCAGCTGACGCTCGGACCGAACGGCACCGGCCACCACTTCGACTACTGGCGCGACTCCGACCCGGCCAACGGCAAACCGCTGACCTCCGCCGAGTACGCGGCTGCCTGGCTCACCCACCTGGCGCAGCAGGCGCAGGCGGGTAAGGCGATCGATACGAACGCCGCGCCGACACCGGCCGATGTCGCCACCGTTTACAAGACGGCCGCGGAATACAAGGAGCCCCCGAGCACCAAGTGGGCGGCCAGCACGCCGACCAGCACCGCGACGCCGACCAAGACCACGGTCAGCGGCCAGCCGACGACATCGGCAGCTTCCGCGACGCCCACGACAGTATCGGCGGCGCCGGTCGCCTCCGGTGCACCGACCACGCCGACGACACCGCCCGCGCCGACGACACCGCCCGCGCCGACCACAACCGTGGCGCCGACACCGACCACCTCGGCCGCACCGACCACCTCGGTCGCACCCGCCAAACCCGCGACGCCGACCACATCGGCGGCGCCGGTCGCCTCCGGTGCACCGATCGCCTCCGGGGCACGCACCCCGGCGGCGGCACCGGCCCCGACAACCACATCGGCCCCGACAACCACCTCGAAGCCTGAATCCCCAACAACGACAACAACATCCGCACCACCAACGACAACGAGCCGCTGACGAAAAGGGTCTTCCAACCGGAAGACCCTTTTCTCATGCGATCCGCGCCCGGTCGATATCCGGTGTCCGATAGAGCTTTTCGGGAATGCTGGCGAGGCGGGAGGTATGCGCCCGCGGCCCGAGCCCGTACAGCTGCTGGAAGCTCATGATGAGTGGCCGCCACGCGTCGGGGTCGATGCGGTCGGCGGTTCCGGCCATCCGGATGTCGTCGTGCACATGAACGCGCAGCACCCTGGCCTCGATGATGGCCACGTTGCCGTTCTGCTCCGGATCGTCGGCGGCGAGCGGATGGAGCGCGGTGACACTGGCCTCCAGCGCGACCGGACATTCCGCGACCCGCGGCGGCGCAACGGTTTCCGATGCGACGGGGGTCAGACCGGATATCCCGAATTTGTCCGGCTCGTATCGGTAGCCCCGCTTGGCCCTCGGCTCCGGGACCGGATTGCAGCCGGTGGTCAGCGCGAGCCGGTCGACGTGCGTCGCCAGCGCGTCGGAGGGCAGGTTCAGCACACATTCGCCGGTGCGGCGCAGGTTCTGCACCGTCTTCGAACGCATGCCCATTCCGAGGACCGCGCGCCAGCCGAGCCAGAACGCCGATGACATCGGCGCGAGGTTGGGGCTGCCGTCCTCGTTGCACGTCGCGATCAAAACCACCGGCGTGCCGAAGTACAGGATGTTGGGCTCGATCTCGGTGTGGGTCATCGTGGTCGTAGTCACCACACCAGCCTGATATGCCCCATCAGCGCGGGCTGGCGGATATCAGACATCGCGTCCGAGTCGAAAAACGCCGGTATACAGGCTGTTTCAGTTGCGGCGGCGAAGATCGGCGCCCCACCAGGTCAGCAGGCTCGCGAGCGAAACATGAAGGGCGAAGGCCAGATAGGCGAGGGCGGGACCGAAATCGCCGGCCCAGCGCGACAGGTTGGGCGCGGCGACACCGGCGGCGATCAACATCGCGAGGCCGAGGACGATCGCCGGGACGGCGAGCGGACGGATCTCGGCGACACCGGTCGCTTTCGTTCGGGATGCGGGCCGGTTTGGGGTCATGATCGTCACCGAGCCACCTCTTGTTCAGACCCGGCGCTCGGGCACAGCAAATTCACAGGCCGCGATGGCGGTTGACGAAACTCCACGGAAATCGCTCCAACTCCCCGAGTGGCAAACATTCAGCAAATTTCATAACCGAGTTTGCCCCATACCGGCGCGAGCGGAAGTGAAAAGTGAGCGGTGTCACATTCTCCGGGGCAGCAGCGCACCGACCGCGACGGTGCCGACGGCGAGCACGATCGTCGCGATCAGGCTGGTGTGCGATACCGCGTGCGCGAACGCGGCATCCGCGGCGGCGGTCAGGTTCTGGGCCGACTGCGACAGCCCGACCGCGCCGAGCCGCTCGGCGACCACCTGCGCGCCCGCGACCGAATCCTGCACCGCCGCAACGGCCTGTGGCGGCAGCTTGCCGGATACCGCCGGTTCGATCTGCGACCGGTACGAGCTGGACAGCAGCGAGCCCAGAATGGCGATGCCGAGTGTGCCGCCGAGTTCGATGCCGGTGTCGTTCACCGCGCCGCCGACGCCGAGCAGCCGCTCCGGGAACGCGCCCATGATGGTGTCGGTGCACGGCGAGACGCTGAGCCCGACGGCGAGCCCGAGCAGGATCAGCGGTGTGACGAAGCTGCCGTAGCCGGACCGGGCGTCGACGGCGATCATGCTGGCCAGCGCTGCGACGCCGAGCAACATGCCGCCGACCACAACGGTACGCAGGCCGAGCCGCGGCGCGAGCACGCCGGTGAGTGCGGCGCCCGCGAAAACCGCACCCGCCAAAGGCAATAGGCGCAGACCGGTGGCCAGCGGGTCGAGACCGAGCACGAACTGCAAATGCTGTGCCACGTAATAGATCGCGCCGAAGGCGGACAGAAAGAACAGCAGCACGGCGAGATTCGCGCCCGCGAAGGCGCGGTCGCGGAACCGGCGGATATCGAGCATCGGATTCGGGTGGTGCAGTTCCCATCCGACGAATCCGGCCAACGCGAGCACGGCAACGAGACAGGCGCCGAGCACCGGAAGATGCCATCCGTTGCGTGGCCCCTCGATGATCGCGTACACCAGCGCGGCCAATCCGAGCACCGACAGCGCGCCGCCCGCGAGGTCGAGCCGGTGCTCGATATCGGCCCTGGACGGCGGAACCAGTACGAGTGCCGCGCCGATCGCGACCAGCGCGATGGGCACGTTGATCAGGAAGGTCGACGCCCAGCCGTGCTCGGTGAGCAGCGCGCCCGCCAATAGCGGACCGGCGGCGATGGCCAGGCCGGAGGTCGCCGTCCAGACCGTAATGGCAAGGGCCCGTTCCCGTTTCGGGAAGGTGGCGACGAGCAGGGACAGCGTGGCCGGCATGATCATCGCGGCCGCGGTGCCCATGGTGGCCCGCGCCGCGATCACCAGGCCGACGGTGTGCGCGGTGGCGCCCAGCACGGCACCGCCCGCGAAGAGCCCGAGCCCGAGCAGCAGCATGGCCCTGCGGCTGTATTTGTCGCCGACCGCGCCCATCACCAGCATCAGCGCGGCGTACGGAATGGTGTACGCGTCGATGACCCATTGCAGATTCTGGCTGGTCAGCGCGAGGTCACGGTACATATCCGGCGCGGCGACGATCAGCGAGGTATTCGCCATGACGACGATCAGCAGGCTCAGACACAGCACGCCGAGCGCGGCCCACCTGCGGCGATACGACCGATCCAGTTCGGTGACCGGGGTGGTGACGATCAGCGCCATGCGAACACCTCCGAACGTAATTGCACACCAACGTGCAAATTGCACAGTAGTGTGAAACTACCGCTTTTGCACAAAGGTGTGCAACGGTGGAACCCTCGAACGTGAAGGGACTCACATGACCGCGAACCCGCCCACCCCGCCGAGAGGAGCGCGCGCCGAGGCGAACCGCACGCGCATCCTGACCGTCGCGGCCGCCGAGCTGGCTCGCGATCCGGCGGCCAGCATGGAGGAGATCGCCGCGGCCGCGGGCGTGGTGCGCCGGACCATCTACGGGCATTTCCCCAACCGGGAGGCGCTGATCGACGGGGTGCTCGACCACGCTGCCGACGAGATCAACAACGCATTCGACCAGACCTACCGCGCCGAACCCCCGGCGGTCACCTCCGCCCGGTTCACCATCGCGCTGCTGAACGCGGGCGACAAATATCGGCTGCTGCTGCGCCTGACCGAAACGAACCTGCGCCCGCGGATCCTGGATCGGCTGGCGCCCATGCGCGCGTACGGCGTCCGGCTGCTGAAGGCGGGACAGGAGGAGGGTGCGTTCAGCGATCATCTGCCGCCGGAAACCCTGGCCCGGGTGCTGGAGGCGATTCTGCTGAGCCTGGTCGATGCCCGCAACGACGAGTCGTGGATCGATGAGCACCCGGCGAAGGCGGCGGCCCGGGCCTGCCTGATCGCCGCGGGCGTCGCACCGAGCGACGCCGCCGCCATCATCGACTCGATCGACGACTGAAGGTCATTGCGGAACGGGCAGCGGCGGCGACGCCGGAAATTCGACCGGTAGCGAAACCAGGGCCCGATGGAACGGCCCTGGGCGCCAAGACAATTCGCCGGGGGCGACGGCCAGCCGAAGTTCCGGTACGGCATCGAGGAGTTGATCGATGGCGTCCTGTGCGACGAGGTAGGCCATCGAACTGGCGGGACATACATGCGGGCCGGCGCCCCAGGCGAGATGGGCGCGATTGCCCGCGTGGGCGCCCGCGATGATCGCCGGATCGGTATTGCAGGCGGCCATGCTGATGACCACCGGTTGATGCGCGGGCAGCCAGGTGTCGTCGATCAGGACGGGCTGGCGCGGAAAGCTGATGCAGAAGTTCGCCATCGGCGGATCGTTGAACAGGACCTCGTCGAGGGCGTCCCGGGTGGCCAGGCTGCCGCCGAGCACACTGCCGCCGAAACGTTCGTCGGTGAGGATCAGCAGCAGGGTGTTCACGATCAGGTTCTGCTGCGGTTCGATACCCGCGCCGTACAGGGTGGCCAGCTGATGCACCATTTCGGTGTCGTCGAGTCCGGCCGGATGGCGCAGCATCCTGGTGGCCATATCGTCGCCGGGCTCGGCCCGCTTGCGCAGGGTGAGCTCGAGCAGCGCGTCGGCGAGCATCTTGTTGCCGCGCGTGGCGTCGACGCCCTCGAAGATCGCCGCCATCCCGGTCGCTACCCGCTGCGCGAGTTCGGGCGGCGAGCCGAGCAGTGCGTTCAACACCTCGAAGGCGATCGGAAATGCGTACTCGCGCACCAGATCCGCGGTTCCGGTCGCGCAGAAGCGGTTGATCAACGGGATGGCGATCCGCTCGACGGTCTCGTGCAGGCGGTACAGATCCACCTCACCGAGGCCCGCCACATTGACCTGACGGTAGCGCGCGTGTTCGGCGCCCGCGCTGCGCAACGCGTTCGGGCGCGACTGCATCATCGGCAGCACCGGACAGTCGGCTGGAATGTTCTGCTGCCAGATTCGCGGATCGGCCGGAAAGTGGTCCGGATCGTTGAAGATTCGTACCGCGACGTAATAGCCGAGCACCAGCGTCGCCGGCACGCCGGGTGCGAGGTCTACCGGCGCCATCGAGCCGTAGCGTTCCCGCATCGCGCGGTAGGCGGCGTGCGGGTCGGCCGCGAATTCCGGTGTGTACAGCGGAATTCGCGGTCCGTCGCGGTCGGCGGGCGAGGCGTAGTTCGTACCCTGCGCGGCGGGCGGCGGCATCGTCATCTGCGAAACTCCCGGCGGTCGAACGACATTGCCGAGTGAGCGTAGACACTTCTACGGATGCGCGTGCCGGAATGCGCCTCCCACTGCCGGAGGGTGCGCTAGCGCCCGATCACCTTGCGCAGGTGGGTGGTCAGGATTTCGACCCGCCTGCGCTGCAGGTCGGTGAATTCCGCCGGGTGGTGGATTTCGACGCTCAGCCGGTCGGCGAAGGTGCTGATGATGCAGGTGCCCGCGCCGGGTTGTTGCGGGCGGCGGCCGGTGCGGTCGGGTTTGGCGATGATGGTGGAGCGGAAATCATCGATGCGCAGCCCGGCCGGGGCGGCAAGCGCCGGTATGGCACCCCAATTCGTCGCGACGACGATGCCCGGCGCGGGCGGTGGCGCCGCCGACATATCCGCGACATGCAGCGGGGTCTGCTGGACGATTCCGGCCGCGAGCGCGGTACGCAGGGACTCGGCGATACCGCGGGCGATCGCGATCGGATCGCCGCCGGCCTCCGGTGTCGGCAGGTAGGTGGCGAGGCCGAGCACGTTGGTGCCCTCGGCGGGACCGATCGGCGGGGTGAGCCTGGTGCGCAGATCGACGGAGTAGAGGTAGAACAGCTGCGAGATCGGGAGATCGCGAATCTCGGCCTCGGTCAACAGGATTGCCGCGGAGACCAGCCCGTGTAGGGTGACCTCCGCGCGGTGCCCGACTTCGACGAGCGCGGCGGTTTCCGCGACGGTCAGCAGGCAGCGACTGGTGACGGGTATCTCGTACGGATCGTCGTTGTCCGTGAATTCCGGTGCCGCAACCGGCTTTTCGGCCGTACCGGGCGGCGCGATCTTGCTGATCCCACGGGCCGCGAGTAGTTCCTCGACGGGCCCGGGGTACGGGTGCACGGACGCCAACACCGGCCGTCCCTCGACGAGCGAACCGTAGGCGGCCCACAGCGCGCGCACGATCTCCATGGCGTGGAAGGTGTCGGCGACGCTGTGATGCAGCATCACCGTGACACTCGCCGAATCACCCTGCCGCACAACACATAGCGCGCTGACCGCGATGCGTTGATCGAATCTCGCTCCGGTGAGCGGCGATTCGGGATCGCCCTCGACGACGAATACCTCCGGCGGCCCGTCGGCGACCACGAACGAGTACCCGCCATCGCCCAGTTCGATCCGGGTGCCGAGGATCGGGTAGGCCCGCACCACCGCCGCGAACGCCGATGTCAGCAGCGCCGGGTCCAGTCGGCCCGAGACCCGGGCCGAATATCCGATGAAAACCCCACCCCTGGCGAACAGGCCCTCGCTCGGGGCGAGCCCGCGCACAATTTCAGCCACGGTCGATCGGCTCCCTTCCCTATCGCGCGTCAGGCTAACTCAATTCCCCAGTCTCCGTTGGGTTCCCGCGAACGGCGGCGGGTACGACGGTGCGATGCGGAATCGGGAACTGCCATGATGCGCTCCCGCGATGGCAGAAATCGTCATAGTCTTGTCCTTGCTGCCGAGCCCCGGATGGACAAGCATCTGATTCGTGGAGTCCGAAAAGCAGATCGTCGCGGTGGTTTTCGACGACTGCACGCTCCTCGATCTGGCCGGTCCCACCGACGTATTCCGCGCGGCCTCGATGCTGAACCGGTCCGGCGGCTACCGGCTGACGCTCGTCTCGCCGGATGGGCGCGCCATCAGGGCGTCGAGCGGTATCGGTATCGCCGTCGACGCGGCCATGGACGCGGAGCTGGTCGGCCCCGATGACACCGTTCTGGTGGTGGGCGGCAGCGGAATTCGGCAACTCACCCAGAATCCGGCGGCGCTGCGCGCCCTGCGCCGGATGTCCGCGCGGGCTGGGCGCACCGCATCGGTGTGTACCGGCGCGCTCGCCTTGGCCGCGGCCGGACTGCTCGACGGGCGCCGGGCCACCACGCACTGGGCCTCGTGCGGCCTGCTGCGCGACGGCTTCCCCCTGGTCCGGGTCGAACCGGATCAGATCTATGTCCGCGACGGTGACCGCTGGACCTCGGCGGGTGTCTCCGCGGGCATCGATCTGGCTTTGGCGCTGGTCGAGGCGGATCACGGCACCGAACTCGCGCATGCGGTCGCGGCCTGGCTGGTGGTCTTCGCCCGGCGGCCCGGCGGACAGGCGCAGTTCAGCGTGCAGCTGCGCAATCAGCCGGGGCGCACCCCGGCCATCGTCGAGTTACAGCATTGGCTCCCAGACCATTTGACAGATGACCTGTCGGTGGCCGCCTTGGCCGACCGCGCCGGCATGAGCCCGCGCAATTTCGCCAGGGTCTTCCGCGCGGAGGTCGGCGTCACGCCGGGAACGCTGGTGGAGGGCCTGCGCATCGAGGCGGCCAAGCGGCTGCTCACCACCTCGGATCTACCGGTGTCCGTAATCGCCGCGCGCACCGGATTCGGCAGGCCGGAAACCCTGCATCGCGCCTTCGCCCGCCGCGTCGGCACCACACCGCATCGCTACCGCGATCACTTCACCAGGAGGATTTCGTGATCATCGCCATCGGCCTTTTCCCGGGCTTCACCTCACTCGACGCGATCGGGCCGTACGAGGTGTTCAGCGCGCTGCCCGGTGCGGAGGTGGTGCTGTGCGCCGCCGAGCCGACGCTCGACGACGGCAACAACATGCTGCATTTGCGGGTGGACGCGACATTCGACGAGGTCGCGCGCCCGGATGTGCTGTTGATCCCGGGTGGCCCCGGCACCCGTCGGCTCGCCGCCGTCGACCATCCGATCGTCGACTGGGTGCGCAATGCCCATCCGCACACCAGGTGGACCACATCGGTGTGCACGGGTGCGCTGGTGCTCGGCGCGGCGGGATTGTTGGACGGCCTGCCCGCGACCACCCACTGGCATTTCTACGATCTGCTCGCCGGATACGGCGCGCACCCGACCGAACAGCGGGTCGTCCGCAACGACGCGGAGCGCATCGCCACCGCGGCGGGCGTATCGGCCGGTATCGATCTCGCGCTCACCCTGGCCGCCGAGCTCGCCGGACCCGAAGTGGCCCAAGGGATTCAGCTCGCCATCGAATACGATCCGCAGCCACCCTTCGACGCGGGCGCACCGTCGAAGGCGCCGCGGGCGGTCCGCGATGCGATCGCCGCCCGCTTCGACCAATTCGACAGGCTTGCCGCGCAATAACCCATCCCGCCCCCACCCGGCAGACCGGGTGGTCCGCCGACGAATAGCACGGCCTACCGAAATGTTGTCGGTTCATGGGATCACCACGTATTACGCTCCCCATGATCGAAAGCGAGTAAGCCATGCACGACCGATACGTCACCACGTTGGCCGCGGGGGTTGCCCGATGACCAAGCGCGGATGGATGCTGTTTCTGGCGATGGGCGTCATCTGGGGCGTGCCGTACGCGATGATCCGGATCGCGGTGCGCGAGATCGACCCACTGGTGGTCGCTTTCGGCCGGACGGTGCTCGGATCGGTCCTGTTGTTGCCGATAGCCATGTACAAGAAGCAGCTCACACCCGTCTTCCGGCGGTGGCGCCCGCTGCTGCTCTACACCGTTGTCGAGATCACCGGGCCCTGGCTGCTGATCGGCTTCGCGGAGAAGACGCTGAACAGTTCGACGGTCGGGCTGCTGCTCGCCGCGGTGCCGCTGATCGCGGTGATCTTCGTGACCATGCTCGGACATGATCGCTTCGACGGGCGGCGGGTGCTCGGGCTGGTCGTCGGGTTCGCGGGCGTCGCGCTGCTGGTCGGGCTGGATATCGATCTGACGAATCCGGCGGCCGTCGGCGCGATCGGATTGGCCGCGGTCGGTTATGCGATCGGCCCGATCGTCATCAATCGCCAGCTGGCCGATCTGCCGTCGCTCGGCGTGGTGACCGGCTCGCTGGTACTCGCCTCGGTGGTGTACGCGCCGTTCGCGGCCTTCCGTTGGCCGCCGCATGTCTCGGCGGGTTCGATCTGGTCCGTGCTCGGTCTGGCGGTGATCTGCACGGCGGCCGCGTTCGTGGTGTTCTTCGCGCTGATCGCCGAGGTCGGTCCGGCCCGGGCCACGGTGATCACCTACATCAATCCCGTTGTGGCACTGCTGCTCGGCGTCGTCGCGCTGAACGAACCGGTGACGGCGGGCATCCTCGTCGGCTTCCCGCTGGTCATTCTCGGCTCGATCGTCGGAACCAAACGCAGTGGGCGCGAGGAGATCGAGGCCCTCCCGCCCACGCCGGAGGCCGCGGCGCAGGCGCCCGATCACTGAGCGGTTGTGGGACACACCACTCGATCTGTCGGCGCGCCGACGGGCCCCGGCATCATGGGTCGGATGAGCACGGCACAGGAACCCTCCACCGAATTCGACGATGTGCGGGTCACCCGCGCCGCCTACGACGAGATGGCCGAGATCTATGCCGAACACGCGGCAAACATCATGGCGCGCAAGCCATTCGATCGCGCGATGCTCGACGTCTTCGCCGAGGCGACCCCGGCCGGTCCGGTCGTCGAGATCGGCTGCGGTCCCGGCCGGATCGCCGCGTACCTGGCGGACCGGGGCCTCGACATATCCGGTATCGACCTGTCGCCGCGCATGATCGAATTGGCCAGGGCGGCCTATCCGGCACTGCGTTTCGAAGTCGGATCGATGGAAGAGCTGACCTTCGCGGATGCGAGCCTTACCGGACTGGTCGCCTGGTATTCGGTCATTCACCTTCCGCCCCAACGAGTTCCGGCGGTGCTGACGGAATTCCACCGGGTGCTCCAGGTGGGCGGGCAGCTCTTGATCGCCGGATTCGCGGACGAAATACCGGATGCCGCCGAACCATTCGATCATCGGGTGGCTACGGCATACCGGTGGTCGCCGGAGCGACTAGCCGACGAGGTGGCGAAGGCCGGGTTCACCGTCGGCGCCCGGCTCGTCCGCGTAGCCGACCCGGACGAGCGGTTTCTGCATATGTACCTGATGGCGTCGAAGGATCGTTGATTCGACCACCACAGGTGCGTCGAGCCCGGTAAATTTGGGACCATCGCGCACAATTTCTTCGCAGCGCGGGCCCGTCCGACAACGTGGTCGATTGATTCCGAGATACCACCACCGTCGCGTCAGGGGGCGACCAATCATGGAGCTCGTTTCACCGATCGATGCCGTATTCCTCCTCGGAGAGTCGCGTGAGCATCCGATGCACGTCGGCTCGGTGCAGCTGTTCGAGGCGCCGGACGACGCCGGACCGGATTTCGCCCGGCAAACCCACGAAACATTGCTCGCCCAAAGGGAATTCGATCCGACATTCCGTCGTAAACCGGCAAAGCTCTTGGGCGCACCACAATTGGCGTGGACGCAGGAGCGCGACGTCGACATCGATTACCATGTCCGCCGCTCGGCGCTGCCCGCGCCGGGCAGCATGACCCAACTGCTGGATCTGGCGTCCAGCCTGCACGGTTCGCTGCTGGACCGGCACCGCCCGCTATGGGAGATCCACCTCATCGAGGGCCTGACCGACGGCCGTTTCGCACTGTATTCGAAGATGCACCACGCGTTGATCGACGGCGTCTCCGCCCAGCGCGTGCTGCAGCGCACGCTCACCAGCGAGCCGAGCTCGACCGAAACCAAGGTGCCGTGGCATCTGCCGCGCCGCGGGCCGCGAACCGAAAGGTCGGCATCGGCGCTGGGCGGCGTCGCGCGAAACCTGATATCGGCGGCCGCATCCGCGCCGACCGCGCTGCGGGTGGCCAGGGCCGCACTGCTGCGCCAGCAGCTGACGCTGCCGTTCGAGGCCCCGCGCACCATGTTCAACGTGCCGATCGGCGGCGCACGCCGCTGTGTAGTGCGGTCCTGGTCGCTGGAGCGGGTCAAGCAGGTGAAGAAGGCGACCGGTTCGACCGTCAACGATGTGGTGCTCACCATGGCGGCGGGTGCCCTGCGCGCCTACCTGCTGGAGCGAAACGCGTTGCCGGACAAGCCGTTGATCGCCATGGTGCCGATCTCACTGCGCAGCGACGAGGACGGGCAGGACAGCGGCGTCAAGGTCGGCGCGATCCTGTGCAATCTGGCCACCGATGTGGCGGATCCGCTCACCCGGCTGGCCGTCATCCGCGAGTCGATGCTGCGCAGCAAGGAGGTCTACCGCGAGCTGTCGCCGCGCCAGACGATGGCGCTCTCGGCGCTGATGCTGAGCCCGGTGGTGTTGAGCCTGGTGCCCGGCCTGGTCTCGCTGACCAGCCCGCCGTTCAATATCGTCATCTCGAATGTGCCGGGACCGCGAGAACCCATGTACTGGAACGGCGCTCGGCTCGACGCCACCTATCCGCTGTCCATCCCGTTCGACGGGCAGGCCGTCAACATCACCCTCACCACCAACGCGGGCAACCTGGACTTCGGCGTCGTCGGTTGCCGCCGCAGCGTCCCGGAGCTGCCCCGCCTGCTCGACCATCTGGAATCCGCGCTCACCGCACTGGAGGACGCCGCCCGCTGAGCGTCAGCGCATCTGGGTGATCCGCCAGAGTTTGCGCGGCAACTCGCCCTCCTCGAAGGGCGCCACCTCCACCAGCCGCCAGCCCGCGGCGACGGCATCCACCAGCGCACGGGTGAAGAAATGCACGGCGAAGCCACCGTGCTCGTAGATGTCGTCGCCGTGGGCCAGGCCCGCGCCGTAATGCGCGTCGCCGGTGTGGCGGACGGTGTAGACCATGGCGCCGCCGGGACGCAGCACGCGACGGATCTCCGCGGCCAGCGCGAGGATCTGCGCGGTGGACAGGTTCATGCACAGCAGCATGTGCGCGAAGACCGCGTCGACGCTGTGGTCCGGTAACGGAATCGGTTGGCGCACATCGTATTCGATGGTGTGGATCAGATCGTTCAGCCCGGCGGCGGCCGCGGTCTCGGTGAGCTGGGCCAGACCGGTGCCGCTGAAGTCGGCGGCGGTGACCCGGAACCCGTTGCGGGCGAAGTGGATCGCATCCCTGCCGTGGCCGCAGCCGAGCTCCAGCACCTCGATCGCGCCCGCCGCACGGAAGGTCGCGGCCGCGTGCACGGCCGCCGTCGACGGCCGCTCGCCGTACATGCCGGGATGGGCCAGGTAGGTCCGCTCCCAATGCTCGTGCTGGTCAACCATGCCGCGCCGCCTTCCCGCCGGAGGTCCCGCCGCTACAGCTTGCCCGAGTCCGGGACGGCCCGGTACTGCCGGGTCAAACTAGAACGTGTTACTGTCGAAATGTGGTGGTGACACCTGTCGGATTCGCCACGGCCGCACCATGGCGATAACCGCGGCCGACGGCGAATCCGACCCTGCCTCAGGGCAGTCTTTTTGACACCAGTTCTAGAACAGCGCGGTCGGCAGCCGCACCAGCGAGTAGGGAGATCCGCACCTATGCGTACCGAAATCTGCGACCGGCTGGGAATCGAATTTCCCATCTTCGCCTTCACCCACTGCCGCGATGTCGCGGCCGCGGTCAGCAATGCCGGCGGGCTCGGCGTGCTCGGCGCGGTCGGCTTCACCGCCGAGGAGTTGGAGGTGGAGCTGGCGTGGCTGGACGAGCACGTGCACGGCGTATACGGCGTCGATCTGGTGATCCCGTCCAAGTACGAGGGCCAGGGCATCGAGGGACTCACCCCCGATGAGCTGGAAACCAAACTGGCGGAACTGGTTCCGCAGGGCCACCGCGATTTCGCGGAGAAGATCCTGGCCGACCACGGGGTACCGCCGCTGCCGGAGGGCGAGCACCACAATCAGCTGCTCGGCTGGACCGCGACAACGGCGGCACCGCAGGTCGAGGTGATCCTGCGGCATCCGAAGGCCAAGCTGGTGGCCAATGCGCTCGGCACCCCGCCGCCGGATGTCGTTGCGCAGGTACAGGATTCGGGCAGGCTGATCGGCGCGCTGTGCGGTTCGGTGAAACATGCGCTCAACCACAAGGCCGCCGGGCTGGATTTCGTCGTCTGCCAAGGCACCGAGGGCGGCGGCCACTGCGGTGAGATCTCCTCGCTGGTGTTGTGGCCGCAGGTGATCGACGCGGTCGGCGAACTGCCGGTGCTGGCGGCCGGCGGCATCGGCAACGGCCGCCAGGTCGCGGCCGCGCTGGCGATGGGCGCGCAGGGCGCGTGGACCGGTTCGCTGTGGCTGACCGTGGAGGAGGCCAACGTGCCGCCCGCGCAGATGCGGACCTACATCGACGCCAGCAGCCACGACACCGTGCGCTCCCGCTCCTGGACCGGCAAACCGTGCCGGATGCTGCGCAACGACTGGACCGACGCCTGGGAACAGGCCGACACCCCGGACCCGCTGCCCATGCCGCTGCAGATGATGGTGGCACTGGACGGCGTCAAGCGCGGGCACCGCTATCCCGATGCCGCACGGGACGTCAACTTCAACCCGGTCGGTCAGGTGGTCGGCATGATGAACCGGGTGGAGCGCTCGGCCGATGTGGTGCAGCGGTTGATCGGGGAGTACGTGGAGGCGTGCGACCGGCTGAACAAACTGAACGGTTAGCGACGGTGGATCGAAACTCCTTACCGCCCAGCCGGATATCGGCTACCGAACAGTTGGACTCACTATTTTCCCGTCCGATTGCTAGGCTCCCTCTTCGCGTATTGCGGACCCGGATGCGAATCCGGTTGGGAGGTAGGGATGTATCCGTGCACGAACCCGCTGTGCGACAGCGGCGAGCACGAGTCGGCGACCTGTCCGGACCTGGTTCCCCGCGAGGAGCCGCGCGTCCGGAATCTGATCATCGTCGCGACCATGGCACTGCTGATCATTGCCGCGCTGGTGATCGCGGCGGCAGCGGCGGTGCATCGGTAAGCGCACCGCCCTTTCCGTCTGAGACAGATGGTTTGCCCAGTACTGGACGGCAATTCGGGCCCGGATCGGTCTCGACCCGAAAACGGCTCGGCACCGGGTCGACCAACCGGTTACCTTGCGGCGGAGGAATTCACGAACGATCAGGCGGTCGCGGCGTGCCCATCGGCGGCATCGCCATCGGCTCCGGCGCCGAGCAGTTCGACGAACCGGGCCACCACCTTCTCGTGGTACATCCCGAACAGATCCTCGAACAGCGCGAGCTGCGCATCCGACGGTCCGCTGCCCGAATCCCACACGGCCGCCAGGGCGCGCCACACCAGCACGTGCAGATCGGCGGCCCCGGCGAAGTACGCCTGCACCGCCTCCGGCACCTCGAGCACCATCTCGCCGACCGAGTTCAGAATGGCCCGCTGCATGCTCAGGCCGAGGTGGCCGAGCAGACGGCGCACCAGGCCGACCTCGATCGCGAGAATCCGGCGTAGATCCGGATTATCCAGCCGGGCAAGCGATTCCAGCTCATCTATATCGGCCTTGAGTATCGCGGGATCGATGAGCTCGTCGAGTCCGGTGTATGCGAGCAGCGCGTCCATCACGATACCGCGCTCCACCTCGACGATGTCGCGGAACATCTCGATCGCGACATCCGGCATCGGAATCGAAAAACGGAACAGGTGCCGGTACACATCGATACCGCCTGCCTCGCGAACGTCGCGAATGGTGAAACCCTTACCGCGCCGGGCCTCGACGAATCCGTACGATTCCAACCTGCCGAGGGTCAGCTGGGCGGTCGCGCGGTTCATATCGAATTCCTCGGCGACCTGACGGACCGACGGCATGAGATCGCCCGGCTGATATTCCCCCGCGGCAACCCGGCGTGCCAGCTCGTCGGCAACGTCGGCGACTACCGTTTGGGATCCCATCAGTTGTCACCTTTCGACTACTTGCGATTACGTCCCAGACAGTCTAAGCCCTGCCGTGCCCGACCGCACGTGTGTAACACTGGTCAGCGCACAGTGTGAGGTGAGTCATGGCTAAGCGATGGGGCAGCGGTCAACAGAATGACGAATCGTCAATGGGGCGTGCTCGGCTGTTCGCGGTGGGCGCGAACGGGAAGCTTCCGGTCAGCGGCGCTGTGCGAAATACCAAATTGGCCGCGCTGCCGGTGGCATTCGCCGGGCGCCAGGCCGCCGGCGTCGGCAAACGGGTACTCGGGCGATCGGCCGCCGAGGTCAACCGGGAAATCCAATTACGAACGGCCCAGCACATTTTCGAGGTACTCGGCGAGCTGAAGGGCTGTGCCGCGAAATTGGGCCAGCTGCTGGCCATCTACGAGCTGGCGCTGCCGCCGGATATCGCCGAACCGTACAAGATCGCGCTGAGCCAGCTCCAGGATTCCGCGCCCGCCATGCTGCCGCGCACCGTGCACGCCGCGATGGCGGCCTCCATGGGCGACAATTGGCGTTGGCATTTCCGGGAATTCGACGATCGGCGCGCCGCGGCGGCCTCGATCGGCCAAGTGCACCGGGCGATCTGGCGCGACGGCACGCCCGTCGCGGTGAAGGTGATGTATCCGGGTTCGCGACAGTCGGTCGCGGCGGATCTGGAGCAGCTGCGCCGAATCTCCATGCTGGCCACCGTATTTCTGCCGGGCGCCGACGTGAAGGCGGTGACCGAGGAGATCTGCCGGTGCGTCGAGGCCGAACTCGACTACGCCGCGGAAGCGGAGTACCAGCGCGCGTTCGCGGCCGCGTACGCCGACGATCCGGACTTCTACGTACCGCGGGTGATCGATCAGCGCGGCGATGTGCTGATCACCGAATGGCTGGACGGCACCCCGGTGCCACGCGTCGTCGCCGCGGGCGCCCGGGCCGAGCGGGACCGGGTCGGCATGCTGATGCTGCGCTTCGTGCTCTCGGGTTGGGCCGACCACGGATTGCTCTACAGCGATCCACATCCCGGCAATTTCCGGATACTGCCGGACGGCAGGCTCGGCGTCGTCGACTTCGGCGCGTGCTGCGCCTGGCCGCCCGACGGCTTCACCGAACTCGCGGTCGACTACTGCAACGCCATGTTCAACGGCGGCCCGCTCGATCTGGCGGCGGCCACGCGGCGGCACGGATTCGTCTCGGCGGGAAGGGCTTTCGACACCGAGGAGCTGTTCGCCTCGGTGATCCCGTGCACCGAGCCGTTCCGGTTCGACACCTTCCGGCTGACCATGCGCTGGTTACGCAAGCAGGTATTGCGCACAACCAATCCGCGATTATCCAATGTGACAAGACAATTGACGATGCCGAGCTATTTCACCCCGTTCGCGCGGTCGTGCCTGACCCTGATCGGCACGATGTGCCAACTGGAGACCGAGGGCGCGTTCCGCTCGGAGATCCTGCACTGGCTGCCGATGCTCGACGAGGTGGCGCAGGACGCGGATATGCCGGTGGATCTGGCGGCGGTGCGACAGCGGCGGGCCGGCGCGCGGCGGCCGGATATCTCCGGCGTCGGCTAATCTGGATAACTGTCCCAGACATTGTTATCGTCATGCTATGACCGCTCCGACCCGGCCGCTCAATCGGCTGGTGACCCACTTCTTCGACCGGGCCGCCCGCGCCTACGACCAGGCGGCACTGCAGCGGATCGCGTACCGCCCGCCGCAAGACGAAATGCTGCGCGAACTGCGCGCGGCTGGTTCCCGGCGGATCGCCGATATCGGTTGCGGTACGGGCATTTTCACCACTCGGCTGCTGCGTGAGCTGGAACCGGAAGCGATATACGGCATCGACCTGTCGGAGGGCATGCTCGAACAGGCCCGCGCCAGATCCGGCGAGGTGACCTGGCTGCACAGCCGCGCGGAGAGTCTCCCGTTCGTCGACGGTGAACTCGATGCGGTGGTCACCACCTCGGCATTCCACTTCTTCGACCAGCCCGCGGCGGTCGCGGAATTCCGCCGGGTGCTGATGCCGGACGGGCTGGCGGCAGTCGCCACCATGCACCCCAAGACCCGGCTGGGCCAGCTGTTGATGGACGGCCCGCTCGGCGTCGCCCACTGGCCGACACCGGCGGAGGTACGAAAATTGTTCGGCGACTTGGATTTCGAGGTGGTCGCCCAGCGCAGGGTGCACCGGCCGATCCCGGAATGGCTGGTGCCGGACGTCATCACGGTTGGGCGCAAACGTTATTGACCGGAGCCCCACCCGATCAACTCCCACGTCGGACTCACTCCCGCCTGCACAGGTGTGCGAGGCGGCCGAGCCGACCACACATTAGGCGTACCTCCGCATTCGCTCCGGCCGTGCACGGTCCGTGGGCGGGCTTCGCCCGGCAGCGCATATTAGGATCGCGGGGAGCTCTTTCGGGAGGGAGACACGGTGACGGTGGAATCGGTGCTACCCGCACCCCCGGTACCGCAGTGGTTTGCGGATTTGTTCGCGCATCGGCGCTGGGTGCGGCGGAACAAGCCGTTCCCGCACGTATATGCGAGGGACGTATTCGTGCCGGAGTTCTATCAGCGGCTGGCCGATGAATTCTTCCGGGTGCAGCGCGAACGGCCGGACGATTTCGGCAAGGTCGGCGAGAACTACAGCGCTACCGGCATATCGCTGGGCGCGCTGCGCAACGGCCCGCTCGCGCTGTTCATCTCGCGGGAGTGGCACGACCTGATCGCCAAGGTGGCTGGGATTTCGGTCACCGGTGATATGGACGGTTCGCTGCACCATCATCCGCCGGGCAGCCCGTACGGCTGGCCGCACAACGACCTGAACCCGGCCTGGTTCCCCGGCGACCCGCCGGGGCCGAACGAGGTCAAACTGGCCGACAGCTCGGTGGCGATCAAGAACGGCACGCGGGCGCCGGGCGTCACCGCCAGGGAGACGGTGCGCGCGGTCGCGGTGCTGTTCTATCTGGCCAATCCGGACTGGCAGCCGGGCGACGGCGGGGAGACCGCGCTGTACGAACATATCGGCGATGGCACAACAACGCCGACTTTGGTTCCGCCGCTGGACAATTCGCTGGTGATGTTCGAATGCACGCCGCGGTCGTGGCATACCTACGCGGGCAACAACCGCCATCAGCGCAACAGCGTGGTGATGTGGCTGCACCGGCCGAAGGACGATGTGGTGCAGCGTTGGGGAGAGGATCGCATTGAGTACTGGTGAACGCCGAGTCTGCCTGCTGACCGGCGCGGGCGGACTACTCGGCGACGCGTTCTGTCGCGCCTACTACCAGCAGTACGACATCGTGGCGGTCTGCCGCGGCCGCACCCCGGCCGCGCCGTCGCAGGACGAGTGGTATGTCGATCCGCTGGATCCGGAAACGCCGGTGCCGGAGAACGATTCGCGCATCCACGTGCTGCGGGCCGAACTGCTGGAGCCGGGTGAGGTAGAACGGGTCGTCGATCTGACGCTGGCCAAATTCGGCCGGGTGGACCTGTTGGTCAACAATGCCGCCTACGTATCGCTGCAACCGCGCGGCGTGGTGGACGGCGAGACCGCGCTCGACGAGTTCTACACCCATATGGCGGTGAATGTCGGTGTGCCGCTGCGCTTCGCGACGCGGCTGGCGCAGCGGTCCTGGATGCACGACAACGGCGAGAACCGGGCGAACAACCGGAATGTCGTGAATATCTCCAGCATTTCGGGGTCGAACGTCTATCGCGGGCAGACCGTGTACGGCACGTCCAAGGCCGCGCTGAACCAGCTCACCCGCGCGCTCGCCGCCGAATTCGCCGAATTCGGGGTGCGGGTGAACGCACTGGCGCCCAACAGTTTTCCCGCTCTCGTGCCCACCGAGCGGGTGGCGCAGGCGATCACCGAACTCGACGAGGGCACGATGACGGGTGAGGTATACAGCGTCGGGGCCTAGCGCGTAGCTATTCGGCGAGACCGGTCGCGCGCGCGGAGAACTCCCAAAGCTGTTCGGCCAGTTCCGGATCCGCCGCCTGCCTGGTGCGCGGCGGCTCCTCCAGCTTGAATCGGTTGTAATACTTGCCGTTGATGTCATCGGACGTGGTGGCCAGGTGTACCAGCGGGTCCGCGCCCTTGTCCGGCTGGATGAAGAACGGCCGGGACAGCGGCGAACGGATGAGCCTGCCGAGGCCGAGCGGGGCATGATCGTAGACGTGGGTGGCGACCGAGCCGGGATGGAATGCGGCGGTGACCAATCCGCTGCCGGCGGTCCGCCGGGCCAGCTCCCTGGTGAACAGGATGTTCGCCAATTTGGTTGTGGCATAGGCGCCGAACTGGCTGAAGGCGCCGGTCGGCGCGTTCACCGTGGTCAGGTCGAGCCTCGCGAAGCGATAGGTCAGGCTCGCGGTGTTGATCACCCTGGCCTTCGCCCGGCGCAACTCGTCGAGCAGCAGGTTGGTGAGCAGGAACGGCGCCAGGTGGTTGATCTGGAAGGTCAGCTCATTACCGTCCTCGGTGACCGCGCGCCGGGGTAGCGCACCGCCCGCGTTATTGGCCAGTATGTCGATGCGCGGATACCGATCTCGCAATTGGTCGGCGAGTTTGCGCACCTCGCCGAGCTTGGCGAAATCGGCGAGGAACGCCTCGCCACCCACCTGACGCGCCACCTCGGCCGTGCGCTCCGGCGAACGCCCGACCACCGCGACGGTCGCGCCGCGGGCCGCCAACTTCTTCGCGGCCTGCGCGCCGATGCCCAGGCTCGCGCCCGTTATCACCACCGTCTTCCCGGCCAGATCGGTTTCCGCCATCGCTACCTCCCACGCACGATCGTCAATTGCCTCCGATAGTTGTCGCTACCGCCGGTAACGGCAAGAGTTTCGGCGCGGTGTGCGGCGATCTCGTCGGCGCTCCGATCGCTGACCTGCCGACCGGTCGAGTCCCGCGTGTTGGTGTGTATGGTGCGGCTGGCCCTCCTACATACTCACAGGAGCATTCGGCCGCACGTCCTGGCCGAGGCAGGTGTGAGGTGGCGAGGGCCGACGCAGCTTCAAACTCGATCGAAAGTGCCGAAACGACATGCGAGTCGACGGGCGGGACATCCCGGTCACGGGCAGCCTGCTACAGCCGCTGACCCGGCGGACAAGTGACATCATCCGGGTCGTGCTCGCCGCGCTGTGGCTCGCGGTGGTCGTCGCAGGTTCGCTGATCACCCGCCCGGAATGGCTCGCGCTGGAACGGTCCGTCTCCAATATCGTCGGCTTCCTCAACCCGGATCAGTCCAATCTGATCTACCTGGTCTACGGCATGGCGATCCTGGCGCTGCCGTTCGCGATCCTGCTGGAGCTGATCATCGGCAGGCAGTGGAAACTGCTCGCCGGATACGCCGCGGCAGGCGCGATGGCCGGGCTGCTGCTCTCCATCACCGGCACCGGGCTGTCCGCGCCGAAATGGCATCTGCAGGTGCCGGATCGGCTGGACACCTTCCTGTCCCAGTTCCTCGACGATCCGCGCTGGATCGCCATGATCGCGGCGATGCTCACCGTGTCGAGTCCGTGGCTGCCGACCCGGCCGCGCCGCTGGCTGTGGTTCCTGCTGCTCGCCTTCGCACCCATCCACCTGGTGGTCAGCCTCGTCGTGCCCGCCAGGGCGATGTTCGGGCTCGCGATCGGCTGGCTGGTCGGCGCGGTGATCGTGCTGCTGGTCGGCACGCCGGCGCTGGAGGTACCGCTGGAGGCCGCCGTCCGGGTACTGGCCCGGCGCGGCCATACCGTCACCGCGATCCGGGTGATCCGGCCCGGCGGTCCAGGGCCGCTCGTGCTCAACGCGACCGTCGACGGGCCGGAGCGCATGCTGGTGGTCGATATGTACGGCCGCAATCAGCGCAGCCACGGCGCGCTGCGAATATTGTGGCGCTGGTTGACCTTTCGCAGCGGCGAGGTAGCCGCGCTGCACGCGTCGATGCACCGCGCCGTGGAACATCGCGCGCTGATGGCGCTGGCCATCGACGATATCGGGCTGGCGGCGCATGCACCGGTCGCGGTGGCCGCGCTGGAACGCGGCTGGATGGTGTACGCGCACACCGTGCCCAAAGGCACCCCGATCAACGAATTGCCAAGCGACGTATTGCCTTCGGTGTGGAAGTCGCTGGCGACGCTGCACGCCGAACAGATCGCGCACGGCGATCTGAACCCGCACGAGATCCGGATCGACAACGGCACCACCCTTTTCGGCGGATTCAATGCCGCCGAATACGGCGCGTCCGACGCTCAGATCCACGCCGACGCCGCCCAGTTGATGGTCGCGACAACGGCGCTGTTCGGCGCGGAGACCGCGGTGCGCGCCGCGATGGATTCCCTTGGGCAGCAGGCGGTGCTGGCCGCCTCTGGACGACTCATCAAGTCCGCCATGCCATCCGGCCTGCGCAAGGCGATACCCGATTGGTCCGCCGCGGTTTCGGCGGCCCGCGACGAGGTCGGCAAACAGACCGGCCGCGACCGCATCGAGGCCGACCGGGTCACCCGGTTCAGCCGCAACCAGCTCATCCAGCTGGTGCTGCTGATCGGATTGGTCTATGTCGCATACCCGTTCATCAGCCAGGTGCCCACCTTCTTCACCCAGCTGCTCACCGCGAACTGGTGGTGGGCGCTGTTCGGGCTCGGTGCGTCGGCGCTCACCTATCTCGGCACCGCGGCGGCGCTGTGGGCCTGCGCCTCCGGGCTGGTGAAATTCACCAACCTGGTGATCATGCAGGTGGCAAACACCTATGCGGCCACCACGACGCCCGCCGGTATCGGCGGTCTGGCGTTGAGCGTGCGGTTCCTGCAGAAGGGCGGGCTCGGCGCGGTCCGGGCGACGGCGGCGGTCGCCCTCCAGCAGGCGGTGCAGGTGATCACCCACATCGGCCTGCTGCTCGTATTCAGCGTGCTCGCCGGTACCTCGGCCGATCTTTCGCATATCGTGCCCGACCCGACGGTGCTCTATCTGCTCGGCGGTGTCGGGGTCGGCATCGTCGGCGCGTTCATGTTCGTACCGAAACTGCGTGGCTGGCTGAATGATTCGTTCCGGCCACAGTTACGTCAGGTCCTCAGCGAACTCGGCGAGCTGGCCAGGGATCCGAAACGTTCCTCGGTGATCATTCTCGGCTGTGCGGCGCTGACGCTAGGCCAGGCGCTCGCGCTGTGGGGCAGCGTCCAGGCGTTCGGCGGCGGCACCACCTTCATCACCGTCACCATCGTCACGATGATCGGCGGCACGCTGGCGTCCGCGGCGCCGACGCCGGGCGGTGTCGGCGCCGTCGAGGCCGCGCTGATCGGTGGTCTGGCGGCCTTCGGTCTTCCCGCGGAGATCGCGGTGCCGTCGGTACTGCTCTACCGCGTGCTCACCTGCTGGCTGCCGGTATTCGGCGGCTGGTGGATCATGCGCTGGCTCACCGCGCGCGACATGATCTGACGGTGGATAGTAACGTCCGTTAGCTCAAGGGACGGTTAAGAACGACACCGACTCCCGACTCGAGCAAATGTACTCGAGCAGAATGTTGTTCATTTCCGGTCAGCTGTTCATGATCGGAGGGACGCGTCGAGTGCGCCATAGGGCATGCGGCGCAATCTGTTCCGCTCGGGACGGATCGGCGAAGTTGTTCGAAAGTGGGGAGGACCATGGACCGCCGTGTCCACCGGACCAGAAGCGTGCTGCATCGCGCCTTGATAGAGCTGATGCTGGAACGCGGCTACGACCGAATCACCGTGCGCGACATACTCGCTCGCGCCGATGTCGGACGATCGACGTTCTACGCGCACTTCCGGGACAAGGATGATCTGCTGCTGGTGAGCAGCACCGAATATCTGCGCGCCGCGGTGGCGGCGGCCAGGTCGGAGCGGGCGAGCGCGGAACCGCTCGCGCCGATCGCGACGCTGTTCCGGCTGGCCGCCGAACATCCCGAGGTATACCGGGCGCTGTTGGGCCGCAAGAGCAGTGGCGTACTGCTGCGCGCGACCCAGCGCATGGTGGCGGAGATCCTCACCGAACAGCTCACCGGTCGGCTCGGCCTGGATGAGGCCGAATTGGCAAGCACCATCACATTTTTGGCATGGGGTGTGGTCGGTCTGCTCGGCGCGATCGCCGAAGCCGATCCGCCGATCACCGCGGACCAGGCATACGAGCGCTTCGTCCAGTTGGTGGGGCCGGGGCTCATCGCCGAGGTCGCCTGAGCCGAAAGACGCCGCGCGGGAATCAGTTTCCGTACTGCAGGGTGTCGGGCCGCTCGACCAGGAGGACGTGCGCCGGATCATCGGCCACCGGGCGGTGCCGAACACCCTTGGGCACCACGAAGATTTCGCCGGCCCGCAGGATTACCGGCTCGCGCCCCTCGAGTTCGATCCGGAACGAACCATCCCAGCACAGGAACATCTCGTCCTCGTCGTGATGGTGCCACGGGAACTCGCCGTGCAGTTGGGCGACGCGGACCACCGAATCGTTGACCACCGCCAGCTCCCGCTGCTGGAAGGGCCCCGGCAGGCCCGCGATGACCTCGGGTATCGAAACCGGTTCGGTGCTTCGTGCTGTCGTCATAGCGCCATCGTCCGGCGGCTCCGCGTGCCGATCCAGCGCCAATTCGGCAGAATTGGTTTGCTCATGGATCCAATCAAGGTGACCGAACGACTCGGCCGCTGGTCGGCAGGCCGCGGACCGCTCTATGTGCTGCTCGCCGCGCGGCTGCGCCAGCTCATCGACGACGGCGAACTGCCGCCGGGCACCCGGCTGCCGCCGGATCGGGTATTCGCGAGTGCACTCGCGGTGGGGCGCAGCACCGTGGTGGCCGCGTACGACCTGCTGCACGGCGAGGGCCGGATCGTCCGGCGGCAGGGCAGCGGCACCCGGGTCGCGGGACCGGCCACCGCGAGCGGTCCCGACACCACCGCCGAACCGATGTTCCTCGATCTGTTGGAGCCGCGGGCCGGTGTCGTCTCGCTGGCCTGTGCGGCGCCCGATACGCCGCCGCCGGAACTGATCGAGGCGTACACCGCGATACTGCCCGCGCTCGCCCGGACCACCGATGACATGGGCTATCACCCGGCCGGTCATTCGGCGCTGCGCCGTGCCATCGCCAGTCGTTTCGCCGAGCGCGGCGTGCCGACCGAACCGGCCCAGATCCTGGTGACAACCGGTGGGCAGCAAGCGCTTTCGCTGCTGGCCCGGGCGTTTTCCCGGCCCGGGGACCGGGTGCTCGTCGAGGCGCCGACCCACCCCGGCGCGCTGGAGGTGTTCCGGGAGGCGGCGACGGTGCTGCGCGGCCTGCCGCCCGGGTTGGCGGGCTTCGCGACGGCGGTGCGCGAGCACCGTCCGGCGCTGGCGTACGTCATCCCGACCTTCCACAATCCGACCGGCGCGGTGCTGACCGCGCTGGAACGCGCCCGGCTCGCGGAAATGGCTGTCGCGCAGGATATTCCGGTTATCGACGACGAGGTGCTGGCCGAACTCGGCTTCCCCGGCGTCGAAACGCCGCTGCCGTTGGCCGCGTATATGGACAACGGCATAACCACTGGTTCGCTGAGTAAAACCATCTGGGGCGGCCTTCGCATCGGCTGGATCAGGGCGGATGCGGCCGTTGTCGGCCGGATGGCCCGGCTGCGCGCGGTACACGACCTCGGCGGCAATCTGCCCGCCCAGCTGGCCGCGGCCGAATTGCTGCCGCTGATGGGAAAGGTGTTGCGGCGCACGGCCGTCGAGCGACAGCAGCGCCACGACCACTTGCGCGCGGAACTGGGCAGGCTGCTGCCCGAATGGCCGGTGCCGCCGGTCACCGGCGGGCAGACACTGTGGGTGTGCCTGCCGCGCGGCGACGGCACCTCGTTCACCCAAATCGCGCTGCGCCACGGCGTTTCGGTGCTACCGGGCAGCGGGCTGGACCCCGGTGACGAGTACACCGACCACATCCGCCTGCATTTCATGCACCCGCCGGAGGTGCTGAGCCGGGCGGCCGAGCGGCTCGCCGACGCGTGGCGCGACTACCGGCCACCGGCGCACGCGCCGAAAGTGCCTTCGCCGTTGGCCATCTGAGCGCGTGCGATCAGCGTGCGTCGAGCAGTTCGAGCGCCTCGGCGGCGGTGCGGCAACCGTTCGTGACCAACTCCAGGCTGGCCAGCGACGCGGTGTGCATATCTTCGGTCATCGCGGCGACGCAATCCGACACCGGATATACGGTGAACCCGAGATCCGTTGCGTGCCTGGCTGTTTGCTCGACGGTGATATTGGTGGCGACGCCGGTGACGAACAGGGTGTCGATACCGCGCTCGGTGAGCCAGGCCGCGGCTCGGTTACCGGCCAGCCCGGAGAGCTTCTGGTTGTCGAACACCTCGGTCGCCTGGTCGATCATTTCCGGAATCAACTGGCTGCCAGGAGACTCCGGGCGCAGCTCGGTCTGCGCCGCACCCACCGACCGCATGAATCCGGTATTGCGCACCAGTTCGCCCTCGCCGACCGGAATGGTGAACCTGGTGAACAGCACCGGTACCGAACGATCCAGAGCGGCCCGATGGAACGCGACCGCGCGCGGGACCACCCCGCTCTTCGCCACCGGCGCAGCGAAGATCGGCCCGAAGAACCCCTCCGGCTTGATCACATTCACCTGCCAGTGCAACGCGAGCACCGCCGCGCGAATTCGTGGGACTGCCATGCGCCCGAAGATAGCAGCCGCGCGTCGTTGTCAAGCCGAGCCGACTTCCCGCAGTTGGGATTTCACCACCTTGCCGCTTGCGTTGCGCGGCAGCTCCGGCACCAGCACCAAAGCCTTCGGATGCTTGTAGCGGGCCAGATTCTCGTTGAGGAACGGCTCCAGTTCGGCCAGTGTCAGCTCATCGCTCGAATCATTCAGTGCGACAACGGCGACCGGCACCTCGCCCCACTTCTCGTGCGCCCGGCCGACCACCGCCGCCTCCCGGATCTTCGGATGCGCGAACAGCGCGTTCTCCACCTCGGCGCAGTAGATGTTCTCACCGCCGGAGATGATCATGTCCTTCTTGCGGTCCACCACCCAGATGAAGCCCTCCGGGTCCTGGCGCACCAGATCGCCGGAGTGGAACCAGCCGCCGGCGAACGCCTCGGCCGTCGCCTCCGGCTTGTTCCAGTAGCCCTGCATGAGAGTCGGTCCGCGGTAGACGATTTCGCCGACCTCGCCGGGCGCGACATCGTTCATCTCGTCGTCGACGATGCGGGCCTGGATGGTCGGGATCGGTTTGCCGACCGAGCCCAGTTTGCGCAGCGCGTCCCGGCCCTCCAGCACACAGGTGATCGGCGACATCTCGGTCTGGCCGAATACCGCGACGCTCACCGCGTCCGGGAAGCAGTCCGCCATCGCCCGCAGCACCGTCTCCGATGCGGGCGCCGCGCCCCAACCGAGCACGCGCAGTGCGAGTTTGCGCTGTTTGACGGTCGGATGGTCACAGATGAGCTGCCATTGCGCCGGGACGCAGAATGCGGAGGTCGCGCCCTCCGCCTCCACCGCGTCGAGATATTCGCCCGCGTCGAAGGCGCCGAGCGGATGCAGAACGGTCTTGGCGCCCAACAGGAACGCCGGCGCCAAGCTGCCGAGCCCGGCGATGTGGAACAGCGGCGACGAGCAGAAGCCGATGGTCTCCTGATCCAGCTGCATCGCCCGGATACAGGTCAGCGCTTGGGAATTCATATTGGCGTAGGAGAGCACCGCACCCTTCGGGCTGCCGGTGGTGCCCGACGTATACATGATCAGCGCGGGAGTATCTTCCGGGATATCAAGGGGCACATGGGGTTCGCCCGGCTCGGCAAGCGCGTCTTCGAAGCCGACCACACCGTCGCCCGTTCGGCCGCCGATGACGAAACAGGTTTTCAGCTCGGCGAACTGGGCCGTCATCGCCGTCGCCAGCGGTTGCAGCAGCGTATCGGTGACGATCGCCTTGGCGCCGCTGTCGCCGACGATGTAGGCGACCTCGGGCGGGGTGAGCCGGAAATTCACCGGGACCGCGATCGCGCCGAGCGCGTTGACGCCGAAGACGGCCTCCAGATATTCCGGATAGTTCAGCGCGAGGATCAGCACCCGATCGCCGAAGCCGACGCCGCGCCGGGCGAGCGCGTCGGCGAATCGCAGTGAACGCTCGTGCAGCTGCCGCCAGGTGGTGTCGACGCCGCGAAACCGCACCGCCACCGCGTCCGGGCGCATGGCCGCATGGGTGGCGATCTGGTTGTTCCAGTGGTTGCGCCGCGACCGGATCGGCTCGTCGAACGCCTGGGTGGGAGTGGTCATCCACTGACTCCTCTCGGGCCGTCGGCCGGGTGGGTGCTGCTGCGCCGACGGGCTGAACTGCGAGCAGATTAGCAAGTAACTTATTTACACATCAAGGGAAACGAGCGTTAATCGTTCGCCGCTGGCCACCGCTGTGGAACAACCACTTCTAGCTGCCACTTTACCGCCGGACACATAGTACGAGCGGCATCGCATCGCCACTTCAGATGCGAATGGCGACTCACTTATGAGTTGACAGCAAGCAGTATCGCACCGCACGATCGGGGAAGGTCCGGGCGCGCCGCCCGGTATGCGGGGATCGGCCGACGCCGCGAAACGACAGGAGAGCGCCATGCTGCGGACCAGGTTCACCGAGACCTTCGGGGTGGAACACCCGATCGTCCAAGGCGGCATGATGTGGGTCGGGCGAGCCGAACTGGTCGCGGCCGTCGCCAATGCGGGCGGCCTCGGCTTCATCACCGCGCTCACCCAGCCGACCCCCGACGACCTGCGCCGGGAGATCGCGCGCACCCGGGAGCTCACCGACAAGCCGTTCGGCGTGAACGTCACCATCCTGCCGTCGATCAACCCGCCGCCGTACCAGGAGTACGTGCGGGCGATCATCGAGAGCGGCGTGCCGATCGTCGAGACCGCGGGCAGCAATCCGGAACCGTTCCTGCCGTACTACCGCGATGCCGGAATCAAGGTGCTGCACAAGTGCACCAGCGTCCGGCACGCGCTGAAGGCGCAGCGGATCGGCGTCGACGGCGTGAGCATCGATGGCTTCGAATGCGCGGGCCACCCCGGTGAGGACGATATTCCCGGTTTGGTGCTGATCCCCGCCGCCGCAAGGGTTTTGGATATTCCGATGATCGCCTCCGGCGGTATCGCCGACGCCAGGGGACTGGTCGCCGCGCTGGCGCTCGGCGCGGACGGCGTCAATATGGGCACCCGCTTCCTGTGCACCCAGGAGTCGTCGATCGCGCACCGGGTGAAGGAGCAGATCGTCGCCAACTCCGAGCGCGACACTCAGCTGATCTTCCGCACCATGCACAACACGGCCCGCGTCGCCGATAACGCGATCAGCCGCAAGGTTGTCGAAATCGAAAAGGCCGGAGGCACTTTCGACGATGTCCGGGACCTCGTCTCCGGCGCCCGCGGCCGCCGGGTCTTCGAGGACGGCGACCTCGACGCTGGCATCTGGTCGGCGGGCCTGTGCCAGGGGCTGATTCACGACATCCCGACCTGCGCCGAACTCATCACCCGCATGGTCGGCGAGGCGGAGGAGCTCATCACCGCGCGGCTCGCCGAAAAGGTGGTCCTCGCCTGACTCAGGCCAGATATATGACGGCGATGCCCGCGGTGACGGCGCAGGTAGCCAGGATCCGCGGCATTCCGAAACCCTCCTTGAACAGGACAGCACCCAACACGGCGCCGACGATGATGCTGGATTCGCGCATGGCGGCGATATCGGCGAGGGCGCCGCGGGTCTGCGCCCACAGAATCAGGCCGTAGGCGAGCACGCTGAGTACGCCGCCGGTCAGGCCGATTCGCCATACCGGGCGCACCGCGGTCACCAGGGCACGGCCGCGCACGGCGAATGCGGCGATCGGCAGGGCGGCCTGGCCCAGCAGCATCAACCAGGCGATGTAACCAAGTGTGCTGTGCGCCAGCCGAACTCCGATACCGTCCACCGTCGTGTATGCGGCGATCACCAGCCCCGTCGCGAATGCGGCGCCGATGGCGGCCGGCCTGCTCGGATGTATGCGATGACCCCAGAACACCAGGCAGGCAAGGCCGATCGAGATCAGCAGGACTCCGGCGAGTTGCCCGGCGCTGGGAATCTCACCCAGCACCAGTGCGGCGAGCAGGGTGACCACCAGCGGCGAGGTGCCGCGGGCCAGCGGGTAGGTCTGACTGAGATCGCCGAACCGGTAGGACAGCATCAGCAGGCAGTTGTACGCGATATGCAATGCCGCCGAAGCCGCCAGATACGGCCAGCTGCGTGGATCCGGCCCAATCGCGAGACATACCAACGGAATTGCGCAGAGCGTGCAACCCAGCGTTACCAGCGTCAGCGACGCCGTCTTATCCGGAATCCAGTGCGCGATGGCATTCCAGCCGGCATGCAGTAGCGCCGCGACCAGGGCGGCGAGTACGACCTCGACCGGAATTCCGGACGTCGACAGGTTCGCTGCGTTCATGGCGGACTCTCTCGCTCGGCCCGTTTCCGGGCAGGTTGATGGAGTCCTCCAGGCTTTTATCCCGTCAGATGTCGGCCGCGGCCTCGGCGTAGCTCGGTCCAGTCCGCGCGGACCTGATTATGTTGCGGCTGAGTGCGATTGGTGCTCGCACCGGCGGCCCGCACGCGGAACCCTATACGCGATCAATGTTTTCGACCCTAGCCGTTGCGGGCCGGTAGCACGAGTGGGTTTTCGGTCACTTCTTGGCGGCGCGGGCGGTGACCGCCGCGTAGTCGTGACCAGCGATCAGCTCGATACCGTCGGGGAGGGCGTGCAGGCGGTGAATGGTCTCGAAAGTGGCATCCCGGTCTGCATCGAACAGGTTGCCCGGCATCGGCGCCTTCTCCCGAATCAGCTCCACCTGCAGCTTGTTCCACACCGCGTCGCCCGCTAGCAGCACCCGACTGCCGTCGTCGACGGCGAGCAGCACCCCGATGCTGCCGGGGGTGTGGCCCGCGAGATCGACGAGCACGACCGAACCGTCGCCGAACAGATCCATGCTGCGCGGGAAGGTCAGCACCGGTGGCCCGTCGAGTTCGAAGGTGTCGAAGGTGCGGGCGCGCAGCGGGCCGCGGGCGACGCCGATCGGCGCGTGCGGACCGCCCATCGCCCATGCGTATTCGACCGCGGGCAGCCGGATCGAGACCGACGACGGCAGCTCCAGCAAACCGGAGACATGATCCCAGTGCAGGTGGGTCGGTATTACGAAATCGATGGAATCGGCCGGGATATCGCGCGCGGCCAGCGCATCGGACAGGCCGAGCACCGGCTTATCCGGCGCGACCAGCAACGGGATCGGGAACGGCAGCTCCGGCAGCACCCGCCGGTGCACACCCGAGCACAGCGCCGGATCCACCAGGAAACGCGCCCGCGGATGTTCGATCAGGAAGGCGGACATCGTCATCCGGATTTCCCGCAGGCTGCGCGCGCCCTCCGCGACGATCGTGGTGGGCGCGGACATGGTGGCCTGCGCCAGCACCGTCAACCGGACAGTGTTGGCGGCGGCGGGTGCGGGATGCGCGACCAACCGGGCGAGCAGTTCGGTATCGGCGGGGCGGGGGCGGACCAGGCGGGCCGGTGTCGCCGCGACGGCGGCACAGCAGCGCAAGACCGTTGACAAGGTCGGAGTGCGCTGTGCGCGGGCGTTTCCGGTGGCTGAGTCGGGCACGCAGTCACCGTAGGCGATCGGCGACGGGCAGCGGAAGGGCAGGGCGGACCCGCGAAAGACCGGGTTGTCCGGCCCCCGATCTCCGGCATAATCGCGGGAGTACCGTGCACGGCGGCAACAACTGCCCGGAAGCGGGTAGGGAGGGTGGCGCGATGCGGACCGGACTTCCGGGCGGACAAGGTTTTTCTCGTTACGGCACCGCGAGCCGTGGCAGCGCGCTGCCCATCGGACGCGCGATGTTCACCGTCCTATACAACCCCCCTGGCAACGCCGATCCGGCCGACCGCCGATCGCGATGAACGCGCACAGCGCGTCCGGCCCCCCGGTATCGATCATCGGAATCGGTTGCAGGCTGCCGGGAGCGAGCGGAGTCGACGAATTCTGGCGGCTGCTGCGCACGGGCCAGGACGCCATCACCGACCCACCCCCCGGCCGGCTCGGGGCAGGGCCCGGCGGATACCTGCGCGATATCGAATGGTTCGACAGCGACTGGTTCGCCATCTCGGCGCGCGCGGCCGCGACGATGGATCCGCAGCAGCGGCTCGCGCTGGCGGTCTCGGTCGAGGCGCTCGACGATTCGGGAATCGGCTATCGGACAAGGGGTTCCGGTGCGGCGGTGGTGTTCGGGGCCGGTGGTTACGAGCACGGTAGCGCGCTACTCGGCGGCGGCGGGCACGACGCGCCGTACGCGATCACCGGATCGGCGCTGAGCATCATCGCGAACCGGGTCTCCTACGTACTGGATCTGCACGGGCCGAGTTTCGTTGTGGACAGCGCCTGTTCGTCCGCGCTGGCGGCGATCGACCTCGCGGTGCGGCTGCTCGACGATCCCGCCGTGCCGTTCGCGATCGTCGGCGGCGTCAACCTCGCGCTGCTGCCGCATACCGCGAATTACCTTGCGGAGAGCGGTTTCCTGGCGCCGGACGGGCGGGTCAAACCGTTCGACGCGGACGCCGACGGATACGCCAGGGCCGAGGGCTGCGCGGTGGTCGTGCTGCGGCGCACCGCCGACGCGCTGCGCGACGGTGACCGGATCTATGCCGAAATCGCCGGTACCGCGGTGGGTTCCGACGGCAGAACCGAGGTGTTGACCGCGCCGAACGGGTCAGCGCAGCGGCAGGTCATCCGAACCGCCTGGGACCGAGCCGGACTCGACCCCGGTGCCGCGGGCTATATCGAATGCCACGGTATCGGAACCCAATTGGGTGACACGGTCGAGGTGGCCGCGCTCGCCGCGGCGCTCGGCCCGCACACCGCACCGGTATGGATCGGCTCGGTGAAATCGAATCTCGGCCATCTCGAGGCGGCCGCGGGCATTACCGGCCTGATCAAGGCCGCCCTCTCGATCCGGCACGGGACCATCGTGCCGACGATCAACCTGCACAGCGAGAATCCGGCGCTGCGACTCGCCGAACACGGGCTCCGCGTCCCAACCGAACCCGTCGACTGGAGCGGCACCCCGCTGCCGGAACGGTTCGCCGGTGTCAGCTCATTCGGCCTCGGCGGCACCAATGCCCATGCGGTGCTGCGCGGCATCGCCGCCCCGCCGTACACCCGCGGCGACGAACCGCCGTACCTGATCCCGGTCACCGGCCGCGATATCGCCGCGCTGCGCGCACAGGCCGATCACCTCGCCGACTATTTCTCGGTCGACCGCAACGCATCTCAGCCCGAGTCCGATATCGGGACACACGACGACGTCGCCTCCGGAACCCGCGTCCGCAAGCGCCCGGACGAGCCGGTGTCTGCGCGCCACGATTCCGCCCACCGCGCGGTACGGAACCGGAATGCGAACACGGCCGCACCGGTTTCCGACCGGGACAGCGGCGAGTTGGTCGACGCGCGTCGAACGGCGGCCGACCCTGTCGAATCGATCGGTGCGCGGCAGCAGATGCCTACCGACGAAGCGCGAGCGGCGAGCCGAAGCACAGCCCTGCCCAGCCTCCTGTCGAATCCGGCTGCGGCGGTTGGGGACCAGGGTTTCGATAACCCGAATCGCACCGTGACCCATTCCGGTGAGGCGAGCGCCTCGGCGGGTGTGGCCGACGATCGAGCTACGGGGACCGGCTGGGCCGAGGGTGAATCCCTGCGCAATACCGGCCAACTGCGCGCTGCCGTCGCGGCGGTCGCGCGGCTGATTCCGGAGACCGCGCGTGCGGCGGTGATCGCCAGGGACAGGGCCGATGCGGTCGAGCGGCTGCGGGTGTTGGCGCAGGGCGGCTCCGATGCCGGGGTGGTCGGCCCGACGACGGTTACCCGGACGGGCGGGGTGGTGTTCCTGTTCTCCGGGCAGGGCGGGCAGCACGCGAAGATGGGGCGGGCGCTGGCTGCCCGGTATCCGGTATTCGCGCGGGCGCTGACCGAGGCAGTGGACGCCGTCGCCGCGGCGGGCGGGCCGCGAATCTGGACGCCGCGCAACGGATTCACTCTTGAGCGCGCGGCGCTCGGCGAAACCGGCAGCGCGGCAACCGAACTCGTGCAACCCGCCATATTCGCCTTTCAGGTCGCGATGGCGGCGTTGCTGGCGGCATGGGGTGTCCGGCCGGGCGCGGTGATCGGGCACAGCCTCGGCGAGGTGGCGGCCGCCGTGGTGGGCGGCGCGTTGACGCTGCCGGATGCGGCGCGAGTCGTGATGTGGCGCAGCCGAATACTGTCCCAATTGGATGGGCGCGGCGCGATGGCACTGCTGGACGCGCCCCCGGACGAGGTCGCCACGCTGGTGGAGCCGATGCGAACGGAGATCGGGATCGCCGCGGTGAACGGCCCGCGCTCGGTGGTGGTCTCCGGCACCCCGCGCTACATCGATACGCTCGTGCGCCGGGCCGAGCGGCGCAATATCTTCGCGCAGCGCATCGCCGTCGCTTTCGCGGCGCACAGCCCGCAGGTCGCGCCGCTGGTCCCGGAATTGCTCGGCGCACTGGCCGGATTGGCGCCGCGCACCCCGCACACCACCATCTATTCCACCGCCCGCGACGGCAGCTCGGTCACCACCATGGACGCCGCGTACTGGGCCGAAAGCGCCACGGGCACGGTCGAACTCGCCGCTGCCCTGGAATGCGTTGCCGCGGACGGTTTCTCGACCGTCGTCGAGATCTCGCCGCATCCGGTGCTCACCGGGGCGGTACGCGAATACCCGGAACTGCGTGACGCGGCATACGCGGCCTGCGGCCGGGAGGACGAGGCCGCCGCATATCTCACCTGCCTGGCCCGGCTGCATGCCGATGGGCGGCCGGTGGAATGGGCGGCGCAGGGACCGTTCACCGGCGCACCGCCACTACGCAATTGGACCGAACGCAAATTCCCGCTGCTCACCGGTTCGGCCCAGGAGCCGACCGAAACCCGCACGCCCACCGAGGATCTCGCCGACCATATGGTGCTCGGCATGCCGACCGTACCGGCCGCGTACTGGTTGCACCGGCTGCTCGAGCTCACCCGCACCCAAGGATGGCAGGAGGCACCCGGGTGGGTGAGCTCTACGGCGGTAACCGATTTCGTGATCCATGAGCGGATAGATCTGGCCGAACTGCCCGCCGTCACCTACCGCCGCAACGGCGATGGAAGTATGCGGGCGGAGGCCACCGGCGGCGGAGCGCTGGCATCGTCCCGGCCCGCCGGTGGGCCAACGCCCGCCGATATCGTCGCATGGATGCGGTCGGTCGATGGTAATCGGGCCCGGCATCACCGCATGCGGCCGATTTCACCAGGCCTTTTCTATGACACGCTGCGCATGCGCGGCCTGGCGTACGGGCCGCGCTTCCGCCCGCTGCGCGCCATCGCGGCCGAACGCGACGGTGCGAGCGGAACAGCCAGCGCCCTGGGTATTTTCGAGGCCGCACCGCTGCATCGCACGGCGACATTGGACGGCTGCCTCCAGCTGCTCGCCGCCGCGGCGTCCGATGAACTGCCCGCCGAGGCGGTGCCGCTGCCCATCGCCATCGAATCCGGTTGGGTCTCCGGCGAATCCGACCGGGTGCTGCTGGATGCGCACGCCTTCGTCCGGGAACGCACGCCCGATGGGGTGATCGGCGATGTCATCGGCACCGATCAGCACGGTGCGCCCGCGGTCGCGCTCACCGGTGTGCACCTGCGGTTCGCCAGGACAGATCGGGCAGTCGACCCGTATCTCACACCGGCTTTGGTGTCGGAAGTACCCCTGTACCAAGAGGTTTGGGTTCCGCTGCGCGGATCCGGCACCGGGCCGGCCGCGGTGCCGGAGCGGGCCGTCGTCATCGGCGAATCGCACGCCGCCATCCGGCTGGCCCGGGAACTCGAGCGCCGTGTGCCGACCGAGCGGGTGGCGCGCGATCCGGATGCCGCGAGCGCGGCCGTCGCATCGGTACTGTCCGGGCGCGGCATTTCCTCCGGGATCGCGGTCGTGATCGTGTGGCCGCAGCGGTCCGACGACGCGCGCGACGACGATGCGAACCGCCGCACCGTCACCGCGCTCACCCGGGTGCTGGAGCTGCTGCAATATCTGCAATCCACCGACGCCCCAGCATCTTTGACGGTCGTGCTGCCGGTGGAGGCGTTGGCGCAGCGCACACGGGCGATGCCCGTGCCCGGTGCGCTCGCCGGGCTGGTGCGCGCGCTGCAACTGGAATCGGACCGCCCGATTCAACTGGTGTGGACCGACGGTCATCACGACAGCCTGCGATCGATCGCCGACAGTGTTTCGGCCGCACGGCATTTCGACGAGTTGCGGCTGGCCGAGGGCACCGCGCATATTCGCCGCTTCACCAGGGCGCGACCGCAGTCCATCGGGCCCGTCGCGATCGATCCGCACGGAACCTACGTGGTCACCGGCGGATTGGGTGCGCTCGGCGCGCTCACCGTGCGCTGGCTGCTCGACGCGGGCGCACGCGACGTCGTCGTGCTGACCCGCACACCGCGTCCGCTGCCCGAACCGCTGGAGGATTTGGAGGACCGGCTCGTCGTCGTCCGGTGCGATGCCGCCGATCGCGACGATCTGTGCAACGCGCTCAACGATATTCGCGAATGCGGCTCCACCGTCCGCGGCGTCGTGCACGCGGTCGGCGCACCGGTGAGCGCGCCCTTCGAGGCCATCACCGCCGACCAACTCACCCGGGTGTGCACGCCCATCCTCACGGCCGCACGCAATTTGATCGAGCTCACCGCACGCGATCCCATCGATTTCGCGCTGCTGCACTCGTCGGCGGCCGGCGCCATCGGCGCTCCCGGACAGGCCGCCTACGCGTCCGCGAGCGCCGCATTGGATGCGCTCACCCTCGCATACCCGAACCGCCCGGTGCGCAGCATCGGTTGGGGCGCATGGGAATCCCCGCACCCGACCGGTGACGCCCCCCAACCCCACCGCGCGGCCACCCGCCCCTTCGACCCCCAACGCGGCACCGAACTGCTCACCCAGCTGCTGCGCTACCCGGGCCCATACCTGCTCGCCCTGGACTACCAACCAACCACCGACACAACCCCGCTCACCCGCCGCCTCTCGAAACTCCTTGATGGCGAGCCGGATTCGGACCTAGCCGACGACACGGACGGCGCACCGGCACACAGCGAACCGGCGCTGCTATCAATCGAATCCGGCGGCGCGAATGCCGCGGGCTAGGCGTACCTCCATCTTCGCTCCGGCCATGCGCGGGCTGAAGACGGCTTCGCCGACAGCGCCCCTTCGGCGTACTTCCACATTCGCTTCGGCCATGCGCAGGTCTACGAACGACTTCGCCGACAGCGCTCATCAGGCGGGTGCTTCACAACAGCTGTCAGCGGCCACGAGATTTTCCCGTGAACAGCGAGTTGCGTGGACCACAGAGGCTATTCGGCTTCGGTCCCATACTCGGCTCCGATAGTCCGGGCCAGATCGAGCAAGATCGCTGCCTGCTCGGCTTCGCCCCACCCGGTCAGCAACCGTCCGACGAACTCCAGGAATACCGGCCGATGATGGGGTGGTAACCGGTCCGCGAGCTGAGCGAATGCAGCTGCCGAACATTCGCTCAAGCCCATGGCTATCGTCAGCACCTCGGTGTCGACCGACAGCGCCTGCCTGAACTCGTCCGGATACCGGATGAGCGCCCAGGCCGGATACTCCCGGGTCCGCAGGACCGCATCCGGTACCGGGTCGATCAGGTTGTCGAATCGGTCTTTGCACAAAATCGTGGTACCACGTCTGGCCACCTTGTATTCAGTCCCGGTCGGAAACCACACCTCGGCCAGATAGCCTTCCGGAGGACCCTCGTATCGCACCGGACCAGTGTCACAAACCATGACGCCGCGGACCAGACCTCCAACCGACAGCCACCAAACGACCGCACGGAGCGATTGCCCTCCACGCATCAGCGGAATAGCTGAAAGTTATTGGCTGAGGGCCAGATATTTTCCCGCCAAGTGACCGCCGATGGGATTCGACTGGCCGCCGACACACAGCAGGTACGCACCCCGCACAGGCGTCCGGCTCAGGCGCGGAGCGACTCTATCGACGGCCCCGCGACCGGTCGGCGGTCGATGTGCCGAAACGCGCGCGGATCTGCTCGTGAACTGGGGTGGTGAGCGCCATTATTGTTCGATGGCCAGTGCGAATATTCCCGTGAAATGGAAGGACGAGCCGGAGGAGCATGATTATCCCGCGGCCGCCGACTATTTGGAGTTGCTCGCGGATCCGGACACCGTTGCGGAGGTGATCGAGGACCTGCGCAAGGCGCCCATCGTGCACAAGAAGGCCAAGGACATACTGCGGGCCGCGAATCTGGAACTGCTCTCGCCCGAGAATCCGTATGTCCGCAATGACCTGATAAAGATCAATGCCGGTAAATCGCTGTCACCGATCCTGTTGGTGCGCGGTGATTTTCGCAAGGGTGCGCCGATGGTGATCGCCGACGGCTACCACCGGGTGTGCGCCATCCACTGGGCCGACGAGAATATCGCCATCCCCGCGAAGATCGCGGCCCGCCCGTGACATTCTCCACCCTCGCGCTCGTGGTGGCGCTCGGCCTGTTCGGGCCGATTCTGGCGCTGCGCAAGGCGTGGCACATCCCGGTGATCCTCGGCGAGCTGGTGGTCGGAATCATCTTCGGCACCACCGGATTCGGGGTGCTGCACTACTCCGATCCGATCTTCACCTTCCTGGCCGATATGGGCTTCGCCGTCGTCATGTTCGTCGCCGGAACCCATGTGCCGGTGCGGGATCCGGCGGTGCGCTCGGCGCTCGACTCCGGCGTGCTGCGCGCGGTGCTGGTCGGCTTGCTGGCCGCCGCGGCCGGATTCGGGGTGGCCGAATGGTTCGGCACCGGGCACGGCGCGATCTACGCGGTGCTGATGGCGTCGTCCTCGGCGGCGCTGGTCCTGCCGATCATCGATTCCGTTGGGCTGCAAGGTAAACCGGTGCTGGCCTTGACGGCGCAGGTGGCCGTCGCGGATACCGCGTGCGTGGTGGCGCTGCCGCTGGTGATCGATCCCGGCAATGCCGGGCGCGCCGCGCTGGGGGCGCTCGCGGTGGCGGGCTGTGCGGTGGTGCTGTACTTCCTACTGCGCTGGCTGGAGGGTTCGGGTACTCGGCGTCGGATCCACAAGGTCTCCGAGGACCGGGCCTTCGCGCTCGAATTGCGCGGCAGTCTCGCCATCCTGTTCACGCTGTGCGCCGTGGCCACCCAGACCCATGTGTCGATCATGTTGGCGGGCTTCACGGCCGGGCTCGCGGTGGCGGCGGTCGGCGAACCGCGCCGAGTGGCCAAACAGCTGTTCGCCATCAACGACGGCTTCCTGGGTCCGCTCTTCTTCGTCTGGCTCGGCGCCCGCCTGAACCTGCGCGACTTCGGCACCCACCCGCGGCTCATCCTGCTCGGGCTCGCCCTCGGCTTCGGAGCCGTACTCGTGCACCTGATCCCGCGCCTGCTCGGCCAACCCGTCGGCTTCGGCGCACTGGCCGCCGCCCAAATCGGCGTCCCGGTCGCCGCCGTAACCGTCGGCACCCAACTACATGTGCTGGTCCCCGGCGAAGCCGCCGCCCTCATGCTCGGCGCCCTCGGCACCATCGCGACCGCCGCCGCAGCCGCCAGCTGGCTCGCCGCCAAGCGAACACCGACCCCAACCGCCAGCCCCTAACTCAGCCGCTGACAAAGTGTTTACGCCGAACCCCGATTATGAACCTGACTCCGTCTATGCGGGGTGTCCGGTTGATCGGCGCGATGCGGCGCTACAGCGCCAGACCGCTGCGACGACGCAATAGCTTGCGCGAGAAGTAATTTGTACTCAACAAACCGCGAAGCGACTACTCGGCCCCTCGCCCCAGCAGCCGATCCGTCTCGCGCCGTTCACGTTTGGTCGGCCGCCCAGATCCCCGATCCCGGCGCGGCATCGCCGCGAGAATCTCCTTCGGCGGCGGAGCGGGGCTGCGGTCGATCAAGCATTGCGCGGCGATGGGAGCACCGACCCGCTTGGTAATGACCCGCGAAACGATAACAATCCGCTCGATACCCCCGGCCCGAATCCGAACCTCGTCACCGGGTTTGACCGGCTGCGCGGGCTTCGCTGTCGAACCGTTGACGCGCACGTGTCCGCCTCGACAGGCCTCCGCCGCAGCGGATCTCGTTTTGAACAACCGAACCGCCCAAGTCCAGGAGTCCACTCGGGCCTGACTGAGTTCGGAAGCGGTCACCCGCTATACGATACGACGCGCGGTGACGACCTGGTTGGGGTGCAGCGAGGTGTAGGTGACGGGCTCACCGGACTGAACCGCGTTGAGCAGCTTGCCATCACCGGCGTAGATGCCGACGTGTCCGCCGCCGTTGGTGACGACGATATCGCCGGGCTGCAGGTCCTGGAAGGCGATCGGCCTGCCGACATGCGACTGTTCGAAGCTGGTGCGGGGTAGCTCGATGCCCGCCTGGCGGTACGCCCACTGGACGAGGCCGGAGCAGTCGAAGTTGTAGGGGCCCGCGGCACCCCAGGAGTACATGGCGCCGACCTTGGTCTTGGCGGCGTCCAGCGCGACATGGCCGGGAGAGTTGTCCCACGGGTTCGGAATGGCGTCGAAGCCCTGGGCGCCCGGGATCTGCATCTGCTGCGGGAGTGCGGGCGGCGGTGAGTTGAGCGTGTCGTTGAGCTGCTTGACCTGCTGCTCGAATTCCGGTGGCACCGGAAGGTCGAAGCTGCCCATGCCAGGCACGTTGATGGTCGCGGCCAAGGCCGGAATCGCGGGGAAGGCTCCCGTCGTCACGGCCGCTGCGCCCATAACAAGGGCGCCCTTCACGGAATTCGGAACCCGAGATTCCCGTTGCAAGCTGTGCTTACCCACCGAGCTGCATCTCCGATCTTGCTGCTCACCCGCCGACCGGAGCGTTCGGCGACCTGAAAAAGGCCGCACGGAACACACCTTGGACAAACCGAGGTTCCCGGTACGACAGCCGGAATGTGTTGTCCGAGCTGCCGTTTAAGCGGTGACCTAGTGGCGTCGCCTCACTTATGAGGCGGCTGCCCTCCACTAAGTCACGAGAAGATTACGATGCCGCAGCGATGTTGTCCAGCGCACAGCGTCGGGCTTTAAGCGGGGCTTCAACAGGCGGGGCAAACCTGCAGTACGCGGGCGGTGAGCCCGCGACACGCCGGTGGGTAACGACGCGATCTCGTTACCGTTATCGAACCGAGAACGACGGCCGTTACACCGATTTGGGCGATTTGGTCTATTCCGCACCGTTGCTCCGCCGGTTGCGGTCGGCGAGCGCCTTCTCCAATTCGGCGATGCGCCGCCGCGCGTCGGCCAGCCCGACCTCCAGCTGGCCGAGCGCCATCACCAGCGGGCCGACCGCGAGATCGGCGACCAGCTGTGGATCGTCGAAGCCCTGCTCGATGGCGACCAGGATGTTGGACCGGATCCGGCCCGCGACCGTCGCTCCGGCCGGAACGTTCCAGGATTCCACCACTTCGGCGGAGGTGCTTGGGGTGAAGTCGTCGGACATGCCGCTCCGTTCCTGAACCGGACACAACGCGAAACCGCAACCAGCGTAGAGAGTTATACGCCGACGGCAATAGTGTGAATACAACATTCCGCGACAGGAACCTAAGGTCATCTAGAACACGCCGTAGATCGCCCCATAAAGGGCTCGACCGACGCGCTACGGTGTTAGGGCATGGACCCCGTGCGGAATCCGTATGCTCCCGGAGCCGGACAGCGCCCGCCCGAACTCGCCGGGCGCGACAAGCAACTCAACGCCTTCGATGTCGTCCTGGAGCGCATCGCCCGCGGTCGCCCGGAACGCAGCGTCATGCTCACCGGTTTGCGCGGTGTCGGAAAAACGGTGCTGCTCAACCAACTTCGCTCCGCGGCCATCTCGCGCGGCTGGGGCACCGGCAAGATCGAGGCCAGGCCGGACCAGGAGTTGCGCCGCCCGCTGTCCTCGGCGCTGCACATGTCCGCGCGGGCCATCGCGACCGCGCACCGCAATTCGGAGCGGGTCGACGATTTCCTCGGCATACTCAAGGCTTTCGCGTTGCGCGCCACCGCGGACAAGGGCATGCGCGAGCGCTGGCAGCCGGGTATCGACGTCCCCGCGGTCACCGGTCGCGCCGATTCGGGGGATATCGAGATCGACCTGATCGAGCTGCTGAAGGAGGCCGCGGGCCTGGCCAGCGATATCGGGGTCGGCATCGCCATCTTCATCGACGAGATGCAGGATCTCGGTCCGGCGGATATTTCCGCGATCTGCGGCGCCTGTCACGAATTGAGCCAGGACGCAGCGCCTTTGATCGTGGTGGGCGCCGGCCTGCCGCATCTGCCCGCGGTGCTCTCGGCCTCCAAGAGCTATTCGGAACGCCTGTTCAGCTACCACCGCATCGATCGGCTGGACCGCGAATCCGCGGATCAGGCGCTGATCGCCCCGGCACAGCGCGAGGAGGTGAAGTTCACCGACGCGGCGCTGGACGCGCTGTACCGCAAGGCCGATGGCTATCCGTACTTCGTGCAGGCCTACGGCAAGGCGGCCTGGGATCAGGCGCCCGAAAGCCCGATCACCGCACAGGATGTCGAGGTGGCCGCGCCCGCGGCGGAGGAGGAACTGGCGGTCGGTTTCTTCGGCTCCCGCTATGAGCGAGCTACGCCCGCCGAGCGAGAATATATGCGCGCCATGGCCGATTTGTCCGGTGATGACGGCCCGGTGGCCACCTCGGCGGTGGCCAGCGAACTCGGCCGCAAGCCCGCATCGCTGTCGCCGGCCAGGGACGGCCTGATCAAGAAGGGTCTGATCTATTCGGCCGAGCGCGGCACCATCGGTTTCACGGTTCCGCACTTCGGGCGTTATCTGCGCAGCGTTTCGTAGCCGCGAATTCGCCTGTCTATCAAGATCATTAGAGATTGATAGAAATCCGTCGACCTGCGGGCCTACCGACGGGTAACAAAACTTCCTACACTCGAATGTGATTCTGATCACCTCCGAGGAGGACATCATGGCGACCAGCGCGAAAGTCGACGCCACCGAAGAACAGGCCCGGGCACTAGTCGAGGAATCTCGCGAAACCAGCTGGGCCAAACCATCTTTCGCCAAGGAGATGTTCCTCGGACGGTTCCGGCTCGACCTGATCCACCCGTATCCGCAACCCGATGCGGAGGACGCCGCGCGCACCGAGGCCTACCTGGCCAAGCTGCGTCCCTTCTGCGAAACCATCGACGCAAGCGTGATCGAGGCGGAGGGGCGCATACCGGCGGAGTACGTCAAGGGGCTGGCCGAACTCGGCTGCTTCGGCCTGAAGATTCCGAAAGAATATGGGGGACAGGGGCTTTCCCAGGTCGGCTACAACCGCTCACTGATGCTCGTCGGCTCGGCGCATCCGAGCCTCGGCGTGCTGCTTTCCGCGCACCAGTCCATCGGCGTCCCGGAACCGCTGAAGCTGGCGGGCACCCCCGAGCAGAAGGCCGAATTCCTGCCCCGGTGCGCGGCGGGCGCGATCAGCGCCTTCCTGCTCACCGAACCCGACGTCGGCTCCGATCCGGCCCGAATGGCAAGCACCGCAACGCCTACCGAGGACGGCGAGGCGTATCTGCTCAACGGCGTGAAGCTGTGGACCACCAATGGCGTTGTCGCGGAGCTGCTCGTCGTGATGGCCAGGGTGCCGAAGAGCGAGGGCCATCGCGGCGGCATCTCCGCCTTCGTCGTCGAGGCGGATACGCCGGGAATCACGGTGGAGCGCCGGAATTCGTTCATGGGGCTGCGCGGTATCGAGAACGGCGTCACCAGGATGTACGACGTGCGCGTCCCGAAGGGCAACCTGATCGGTCGTGAGGGCGACGGCCTCAAGATCGCGCTCACCACCCTGAACGCGGGCAGGCTCGCCATTCCGGCGCTGTGCACCGCCGCCGCCAAGTGGTCGCTGAAGATCGCCAGGGAGTGGAGTTCGCAACGCGTGCAATGGGGTCGGCCGGTCGGCGAGCACGGCGCGGTCGGCGAGAAGATCTCCTTCATCGCCGCGACCACCTACGCACTCGAAGCGGCCCTTGATCTTTCGGCGACCATGTGCGACGAGGGACGCAACGATATCCGCATCGAGGCGGCGCTGGCGAAACTGTGGGCCTCCGAGATGAGCAGCCGGATCGCCGACGAGCTGGTGCAGATCCGCGGCGGCCGCGGCTATGAGACCGCCGCCTCGCTGCGGGCCCGCGGCGAACGTGCGGTCGCCGCCGAACAATTGGTGCGCGATCTGCGGATCAACCGCATCTTCGAGGGTTCCAGCGAGATCATGCGACTGCTGATCGCCCGCGAAATGGCCGATGCGCACATGTCGGCGGCGGGTGCGCTGGTCGACCGCAATGCCGAGTTCAAGGACAAGGCCAAGGCGGCGGTCGGTGCGGGCGGCTTCTATGCGAAATGGTTCCCGCAGTTGACCGTCGGCGCGGGCACGGTGCCCGGTCCCTATTCCGAATTCGGCTCGCTGGCAAGGCATTTGCGCTTCGTCGAACGCGGCTCGCGCAAGCAGGCCCGATCGCTGGTGTACGGAATGGCGCGCTGGCAGGCCGGATTGGAGTACCGGCAGGGCTTCCTCGGCCGCATCGTCGATATCGGCGCCGAACTCTTCGCGATGGCGGCGGCCTGCGTGCGCGCGCAGGCGTTGCGCGCCGCGGGCGCCGCCGAGGCCGCGGCCGCCGAGGAACTCGCCGACGCCTTCTGCAGGCAGTCCCGGATCCGGGTGCGCGCGCTGTTCGACGCGCTGTGGGAGAACACCGACGATGACGATCGCGCGCTCACCCGCAATGTCCTCGACGGCCGGTACCAGTGGCTGGAGGGCGGCGTGCTGGATCCGAGCGAGGGCACCGGACCGTGGATCGCCGAATGGCAGATGGGTCCGTCGACCGAGGAGAACCTGCTGCGTCCGTTCCTGCCGTCCACCCGGGTGGGCGGCTGAGGCTGGTCATGACCGGCGCCGCCGACGTCGTGCCGGGCCGGGGACGTCGGCGGTAACGGTCTGTCACCAAATATCGGATGAGCTAGCAAATTCGCTATATATACGCAGACTTCGGTCGCATCACTCGATAGCGGAATCTAGACATATCTAGGAGATCTGCTCGATCGCCCGATACTTCGGCATCGAGGCGGCCTTCGATGGTCTTCTAGAAAAATCTAGTCTATTGCCTAGACTTCAGTAGATTCTCCTGACAACCCGCGCAGGTCGATTCGCCGCGTCGGTTGGACAACTTGTCCATAACGGCAGGTGTGGGCGGTTAACGCACCGGAAATCATCTTCGACAACCGGGCAAGAGCGCTCCGTCAGCCAGGAGAACGTCATGTCCTCGCCCATCGCCCGCCGCGCCGCCGATTTCGACGGCCACCGCAGCACGGTGTCGGCCGATGACGGTGTCCCGATCTCGGTACGCACCTTCGGCGCCACCGACGCATCCCGCACCGTCGTCTTCGTACACGGCCACTGCCTGCGCACCGAATCCTGGACCTTCCTGCGCGATCAACTGCTGCGCCAGTGGGGCGACGACACCAGGATGGTCTTCTACGACCACCGCGGGCACGGCGAATCCGGTGTCGCGCACCCGTCCACGTACACCATCGACCAACTGGCGGGCGACCTGGACACCGTGCTGCGCGCGATCGCGCCCACCGGACCGATCATCTTGGTCGGCCATTCCATGGGCGCGATGGTCGTGCTCGCATACGCCCGGCTGTTCCCGGCCGCGGTCGGCACCCGCATCGCCGGTGTCGCGCTGATCGCGGGCGCCGCGAACGGGCTCACCGAGGTCGGCCTCGGCCGCTTCCTGAACCGCTACGCGGTGCATTCGCTGCAGCTCGCGGTGACCAGGGCGCCGCGCGTGATGCAGGCGTCGAAACGGTTGTCCCGCAAGATCTTCGAGCCGATCATGCGGGAGGCCACCTTCGGCACCCGCAAGGTGAGCCCGCGGATGATCGCGGTGGCGACGGCCATGCTGAACGAGACGCCGCTGCTCACCATGTCCAGCTTCCTCGCATCGCTGCGCGCCTTCGACGAGACCGCGACGCTGCACCGGCTCGGCGCCATCCCGGCGCTGGTGCTGGCCGGATCCGCCGACATCGTCGTGCCGTTCGCGCATTCGGTGGTGCTGGCCTCGCAGCTGACGGGCGCGGAACTGGTGCGGATCGAGGGCGCCGGGCACAGCGTGATCCTGGAGCGCGCCGAGGAGGTGGCGCTGTCCATCGTCGCGCTCGTCGACCGGGCGTTGACGACGCTGGCCGGTCCGGAGTACGCGGCCGCCGGTTGAGCGCTCGCCGGTTGCCGGGTGACCGGGTGGTCATTCCTACCAAAAGGAAGGTTCAGGCTGCGGCAACTTTCAGGCGAACCGCCAGAATCGCGGTCCCGACGAGCCATTTCGGTATTTGTTCTGTACTGTGTTGTAGATCACGATGTGCGGTGCGTCACTCGACTTGGCAGCGCCCGGGTCCTGGCAGACCATGGAACCAGCGCTACCACCGAAGTTCGCGTGCCCCACCGAGGAACACTGGAGGTATCGATGACACGCAGCGAACTCGCCGAACTCCGCTACGCGGTCGGCCAGCTCCGGCAATCCATCGGCGCACTGCGCACCCACTACGGCGACGCCAACACCGTGCGCCGACTGGAGAACGATCTCGAACGGCTCGTCATAGACGCCGACGAGTTCGAGCAGTCGCCGCCACCGGTGGTCACCCGGCGCGCGCAGGACACCATCTACGTGCCCGACAGCAAATCCGATGAGACGGATTGGCTCGGGGCGCAGGACGAGGGCCTGGGATTCCACTCGCGGCCGCGCACCAAGTAGGGCGCGTCCAGGCCGCGCCGGAGGTCGGCGCGGCCGAATAGTCTTCCCAACCCTAGGGACAGTAGTTCTTGGGGCAATCAATTCGGTTGCGGTACACATAGCCTTTTGAGCGTTTATGTACTGCAACCGAAGGGGTTTCGATGAGAAGGGCGATCGCCGCCACCGGGCGAGTCGCGGCCGCCGGGCTCTCCGGTCTGGCCTTCGTAGCAGTTATCGGCTCCGGCGCCGCTCAGGCCGCACCACAGGACTGCGCCGTCCAGCGTGACATTTTCAGCGCGTCCGCGATCTGCCAGCCCGACGGGGGCTCGAACTACGTGCTGCACGTCGACTGCGTCGGCGTCTACGCCTCCGGGCCGTTCCCGCTGTACGGCATCGGGTCCTACTACAACCTCACCTACCCCTTCACGCCGACGGGTCAGCGCACCTCGATCGGCTGCACGGGTACCGGTCCCGGCGTCGTCGGCGTGGTGACCAACGCCTACGTGGAGATCTACCGCGGCTGATCCATCGCCTGCGGCACAACAATTTTCGTCGCACATTCGCCAGCGGCCACGATATCGGCACCCGATGTCGTGGCCGCTGGTCGTTTGCGGCCCCGCGATCGTTGAAAAGTCCTGCGGCTCAACAGTTATCCCGCGTATCCCGGCATTCGCCGAAACAACCCGCAGCCCGTAGCGGATAGCGAACCTTTTGGTCGAAACCGAATAATTTGCGGTCGGTTCACCACAACGCACCGATCGGTGCCGAATGTCCGAATGTGGCGCAAATCACGGGCATTCCGGCGGGTCAGGTTTGCCGGGACCCTGCTTACGCCATCACCGGGGTGTCGTATGGTGCTCAGCATCACATTCGACTGCGGAGGTAATGATGACCAACCGCACATCAGATCAGCGAGGCATCCACCCGTGAGCGAGCGCAGCGAGCGAACCATGAACACAGCGCCCTCGGCGGTCACGACGGAGCCGAGCGCCAGCGAGGTGCAGTCGTGAGTGCCGCACCGACTATCTCGGAAACGGGAACCGGAGTATTCAGCAGGACAAGGGCCCGGATCGGCGAACGCACGCTGCGCACCGACCGATGGTGGGTGCCACCGCTCGCCACGGTCGTCGGGCTGGCCGCGTTCATCATCTACGCGACCGTCAGAGCCTATGTGCGAGCGGATTATTGGGACGAGCGCTACCACTACCTGACACCGTTCTATTCACCGTGTGTCAGCACCGATTGCGCGACGGGTTCCACCCATTTCGGCGCCTGGTTCGGGCATATCCCGGCCATCCTGCCGCTGGGTTTCATGGTGCTGCCGTTCCTGCTCGGTTTCCGATTGACCTGCTACTACTACCGCAAGGCCTACTACCGCTCGGTGTGGTTCTCCCCGCCGGCCTGCGCGGTCGCCGAACCGCACGCCAAGTACACCGGCGAGACCAGGCTGCCGCTGATCATCCAGAACGTGCACCGCTATTTCTTCTATGTGGCGGTGATCGTTTCACTCGTCAACACCTGGGACGCGATCTACGCCTTCCACGGTCCGAAGGGCGGATTCGGCTTCGGCCTCGGCAACATCATCATCTTGATCAACGTGATCCTGCTCTGGGCGTACACGCTGTCCTGCCATTCCTGCAGGCATATCGCGGGCGGCAGGCTCAAGCACTTCTCCGCCCATCCGGTGCGCTACTGGTTCTGGACTCAGGTTTCCAAGCTCAACACCCGGCATATGCAGTTGGCCTGGACCACCCTCGGCACCCTCGTGCTCACCGACTTCTACGTGATGTTGGTTGCCGGAAAGCACATTTCGGACCTGCGGTTCATCAACTGACCGCCCACAAACTTCAGGAGTATTCGCTGCCATGCCAGAAGTGGAACGGCACAAGTACGACGTCGTCGTGATCGGGGCCGGCGGCGCCGGTCTGCGCGCGGTGATCGAGGCCAGGGAACACGGACTTTCCGTCGCGGTGGTGTGCAAATCGCTGTTCGGTAAGGCACACACCGTGATGGCCGAGGGCGGCTGCGCCGCCTCGATGGGCAATGCCAACGAAAAGGACAGTTGGCAAACCCATTTCAAGGACACCATGCGCGGCGGCAAATTCCTCAACAACTGGCGCATGGCCGAACTGCATGCGCAGGAGGCGCCGGACCGGGTGTGGGAGCTGGAAACCTATGGGGCGCTGTTCGATCGGACGGCCGACGGCCGGATCAGCCAGCGCAACTTCGGCGGCCACACCTATCCGCGGCTCGCACACGTCGGCGACCGCACCGGCCTGGAGATCATCCGCACCATGCAGCAGAAGATCGTCTCGCTGCAGCAGGAGGATCACGCGGAGACCGGCGATTACGAGTCGCGCATCAAGGTTTTCGCCGAATGCACCATCACCGAACTGCTCAAGGACGGCGACCGGATCTCCGGCGCGTTCGGCTACTGGCGGGAATCGGGCCGGTTCGTGCTGTTCGAGTCGCCCGCAATCGTTTTGGCGACCGGCGGCATCGGCAAGTCGTACAAGGTGACCTCCAATTCCTGGGAGTACACCGGCGACGGTCACGCGCTCGCGCTGCGGGCCGGGGCGACGCTGATCAACATGGAGTTCCTGCAGTTCCATCCGACCGGCATGGTGTGGCCGCCCAGCGTGAAGGGCATCCTGGTCACCGAGGGTGTGCGCGGTGACGGCGGGGTGCTGAAGAACTCCGAGGGCAAGCGGTTCATGTTCGACTACATCCCCGCGGTGTTCAAGGGTCAGTACGCGGAGACCGAGGCCGAGGCCGATCAGTGGCTGAAGGATAACGATTCCGCGCGCCGCACCCCGGATCTGCTGCCCCGCGACGAGGTGGCGCGGGCGATCAACTCGGAGGTGAAGGCCGGGCGCGGCACCGAACACGGTGGCGTATTCCTGGATATCGCCTCCCGGCTGCCCGCCGAGGAGATCCGGCGGCGGCTGCCCTCGATGCACCATCAGTTCAAAGAGCTTGCCGACGTCGACATTACGAAGGAGCCGATGGAGGTCGGCCCCACCTGCCACTACGTGATGGGCGGTATCGAGGTGAATCCGGATACCGGAGCCGCCACGGTGCCGGGGCTTTTCGCGGCGGGCGAATGTTCCGGCGGTATGCACGGGTCGAATCGCCTTGGTGGAAACTCGCTTTCGGATCTGCTCGTCTTCGGTAGACGTGCGGGGCTCGGCGCGGCGACCTATGTGGAGCAGCTGTCCGAGCGCCCGACGGTGTCCGATGCCGATATCGATGCGGCCGCGAAATCCGCTGTCGCACCGTTCGATCCGCCGAGTGTCGGATCCGGCGAGAATCCCTACACCCTGCACACCGATCTGCAGCAGGCGATGAACGATCTGGTCGGCATCATCCGCAAGGAGCACGAACTGCAGCAGGCCGTCGAGAAGCTCACCGAGCTGCGCAGCCGCTTCGCCACCGTGACGGTCGAGGGGCACCGGCAGTTCAACCCCGGCTGGCATCTCGCCCTCGATCTGCGAAATATGTTGCTGGTCAGCGAATGTGTCGCGCAGGCGGCCCTGCTGCGGACGGAGAGCCGCGGCGGGCACACCCGCGACGATCATCCGTCCATGGATGCCGACTGGCGCAACAAGCTGCTGGTGTGCTCGATCGATCCGGCGACCGCGAAGAATCCGGTACCCGATGTGCGGGTGGTCCCGCAGGACCAGGTGCCGATGCGCGAAGACCTGCTCGCCCTGTTCGACCTGGGCGAGCTCGAAAAGTATTACACCCCCGCCGAACTCGCCGGACATCCGGCCAGCTCCGGCGCGGCCACGGAAGGTGAGGCGTGACAATGGGTTACGACGCCAAATTCCGCGTATGGCGCGGCGACCTGGACGGCGGCGCGCTGCAGGATTACACGGTGCAGGTGAACGAGGGCGAGGTGGTCCTCGACGTCATCCATCGCCTACAGGCGACCCAGACCCCCGATCTGGCGGTGCGCTGGAATTGCAAAGCGGGCAAATGCGGTTCGTGTTCGGCCGAGGTGAACGGGCGACCGCGGCTGCTCTGCATGACCCGCATGTCCACCTTCACCCAGGACGAGCTGATCACGGTGACGCCGATGCGCACCTTCCCGGTGATCAAGGACCTGGTGACCGACGTATCCTTCAACTACGAAAAGGCAAGGGAGATACCGTCGTTCACGCCGTCGCCGGATCTCAAACCCGGTGACTACCGGATGCGGCAGGTCGATGTGGAGCGCTCGCAGGAGTTCCGCAAGTGCATCGAATGCTTCCTGTGCCAGAACACCTGTCACGTGGTGCGCGACCATGAGGACAATAAGCACGCGTTCGCGGGGCCGAGGTACCTCATGCGGATCGCCGAGTTGGAGATGCATCCGCTCGATGTGGCCGACCGGCGCCAGCAGGCCCAGGAGCAGCACGGGCTCGGCTACTGCAATATCACCAAGTGCTGCACCGAGGTGTGCCCGGAACACATCAAGATCACCGACAATGCCCTGATCCCGCTGAAGGAGCGGGTGGTGGACCGCCAGTACGACCCGGTGGTCTGGTTGGGTAACAAGCTGTTCCGCCGCTGAATCGCTGGACGCAACCGGCCGAGGCGAACTCGGCCGGTTGTTTCGGCGCACCCGGGTTCACATAAGCGCCACGACGCCGACCGCGACCGCCCACACCAGGAGGCCGACGAACAGCGCCGACAGATACGAACCGGTGAGGATGAAGATCCCGACCGCCGACACCGCGAAAAGCAGCGTGACGATCAACCATTCAACCCAATCGCCCGGCCGCAATTTCCGATACCGGGCGTTGGAATTCTTCAGCCCACGGTCCACAAAAGGTGGTCTACCCGGCAATCAGGACAGTCAAACGCGATTCCGTTGCCGAATGTGTTCCATTTTGTAACAACCCGCGCAAGATCGCGCAGCCGATCCGGCACGTGGCCCGGGCCCGACGCACCGCCGGACCCGGCCGCAGTCCTACTTGCCGGGACGGTCGAACTCACCGTCCTGTACGCCCGCGATGAACGCGGCCCACTCGCCCGGCGTGAAGATCAGCGCTGGTCCGTCCGGATTCTTCCCGTCCCGTAGGCCGACGTGACCGTCCGCGAGCATGGCCACCTCGACGCTGTCCTTACCGGCCCCATCGCCCGCCCGCTGCCACACGGCATTGGTCAGGTCGACAGCGGCGCCCTTGTTGACACTCATACCGTGGTGCTCCTCAGATCGCGCCACCGGCGACGGCAGCGGTGAACGTATCCCACTCTCCTCTGTCGAACACTAGCGCCGGCCCGGCGGGGTTCTTGCTATCGCGCACTCCGACGCGATCGCCGGAGAGGAACGCGACCTCCACACAGTCCTTGGAGGCTCCGCTGCGTGTGCTCTTGAACCAATTTGCCTGGGCCAGTTCACTGTTCATGCAACATACTCCTTCGCCAGCTGCCGGAGCAGATGTCTGCTCTCCTGAATATCCAACGCACAGCGCCGCAGGCACTCGTGCGCCAGATGGTAACGCCGGACATCGGCCAGCCTCTCCAGGTAGAGATCCCCGGTGAAGCCCTCGACATAGACCACCGGTGGCTCTACAGGCTGCCCTTTGCTGTCTGTCCCGAAACACAGGACGGTGAACGGTCCGGTCGAATCCCCGAGGGGTATACCGGCCGCGAACGGCAGGATACGCAAAGTGATGTTGGGCCTGGTGCTCAAATCGGCGAGATGGCGTAGCTGCGCCGCCATCACCTTCACGCCACCCACTACCCGCCGCAATACCGATTCATCAAGCACCACATCGACATTCGCGGGCGAGGCCTTGCGGGTGATCAGTGACTGCCGCTGCATCCGCAGCTGCACCCTGCGCTCCACCTCGGGCTCGGACTCCTCCGGCTTGCCGAGCCGGATCAGCGCCCGCGCGTAATCGGCGGTCTGCAACTGGCCGAGCACGAGTTCGGACTGGTAGGCGGTGAGCTGCTTGGCCGAGGCCTCCAAACCCACGTAGACGTCGAAGTTTTCCGGAATCAGGTCACCGTAGGCGTGCCACCAGCTCTTCACCGCCGCCTGCAGCGCAAGGCCTTTCAGCCCATCGGTGACCGGCTCGGGTATGCCGTAGATGCGGCACAACTCCTGCACGTCGATGGTGCGGATGCGGTCCGCCTGACCCTTCTCCAGCCGCTGCAAAGTGCTCGCGCCCCACTCCATCAGGCGCGACGCCTCGGCGATGGTGAGTCCGGCCTGGGTGCGCCAGTCGCGTAGATACCTGCCGAGCTGTCTGCGCGGCAGCGTCGATGACGCGCTATCGTCGCCCTCGTCGTCCGAATTCTTCGCCGCTTTCGCCGATCTCGGTGACACAGCCCGCTCCGTTCTGTGTTGTTCGCGTCCGCCGCGCGGGATCGCCGCGCCGAGGACGCCGATGGGTCGGATCCGACCCGAGCGCGCACGGGGCCACCACAAGCTCGGTTCCCCGTGACTTCGCTTGGGCTCAGGGCAATTCAGTGACAGTGCACGTCGAGAGCAACGGCCGCTCCCTCGTCCACTATGGAGAATGTTCCTCCCCCCGATGGATTTCGTGCTGGGAATTCGCGCCAAAAGTTTGGATATCCACCAAGGGCGCCTTTCGGTCCGCGACGCGATGGTGTGCTGTGCGTGTGCCCGGCGCCGAGCGGACGGAACGGCTGCCGCACGGCGAAATGTCCGGGCCCGCTTCAGGTATCGCACGCAGGAACGAGGAGTCATGGCTGTACACGTCATAGGGTCGTCGTTGATGACCAGCGATCTTTCCCCCCATCAAGCCCGCAGTGTCGGGCAGGAAAGCTGGGTGGTTTCCTATCTCCCCGGGCGCACGCTAACCGGCGCACAGGCCGTCGCCGCCATGCAGGTAGCCGATGTGGTGCCGCCGCTGGTCGCGGCGGTCGGCGCCTTCGCCGACGACGTCGGGCTCACCACGCTGGAGGCCGTTGGCATGGTGGTCTGGCAGGCGCCGTGGGCGGGCCGATGCAATTGATCAGTGTGCGTGAGCCGGTGGTGGCGCTGCTGGCGTGTGGCCGGGATCCGGGGGAGATGACGACCCAACAGGCCCATGCCGCAATGCAATTGCACATCGACTGCACCGTCGATCGATGCCGGGTGCGGCGCCGGGCGCGCACCACCCTGGTCGAGGCGGGCAAATGCGTGCTCGACGAGCGCGCGCTACCGTATCCGCCGCGATGACCTCCTCAGTGCCAGGTGTGGTCGGTGAGCGGGGTGCGTGGGCCGAATTTCGGTTTGTGCGCGTGGCCACTGACCTCGAGCAGCCGCACGGCCCGATAGCGGTGTGGCCGTAGCGGTTCCAGATACTCGACCATCTCGTCATCGTCGATGGGGTGGCCGAGCAGGGTCCAGCCGATGATGTCGGCCAGGTGGTAGTCACCCACCGAGAGCGCGTCGGCGTCGCCGTAGGCGCGCTGGGCGATCTCGGCGGCGGTCCACACCCCGATGCCCGGCACGCCGCACAGGCGCCGGGCCGCCTCGGCCGGAGCCAGATCCGCGGTTTTCTCCAGCGAGCTCGCGATCCGCGCCGCCCGGACAATGGTCTGGGCCCGCTGCGGTCCGACATTCGCGCGGTGATACGTCCAGGACGGAATGCGGCGCCAGGTCTCGGCGTCCGGCGGCAGCAGCAGGCCGTCGGGCGCCGGGCCCGGTGCCGGAGTGCCGAACTGGCGCACCAGTTTTCGCCACGAGGCCCGGGCGGATACGGTGTGCACCTTCTGTTCCAGCACGGCCGGGACCAGCGCCTCGAACACCAGACCGGTGCGCAGCATGCGCAGGCCGGGAAAGCGGCGGTTGGCGTCGACGAGCTTGGGATGCACCGGGGCGAAACCGGATACGTCCTCGTCGAGACACAGCATGTGATCCAACCGGTCCAGGAATTCGGCGGCGCCCGCACCCCAGGCCGCGGCGTCGATCGTTCGCCGATCCTGCTGCCGCAGGCGATAGGTGACCGGGCCGGTCGGCATTCGCGAGGCGTGCCAGTGCGCGCCGTCGCCGGTCACCCGATGGCATGGATCGCCGGTGCCACGGCCGAGCGGGGCCACGGTCGCGGCGAGATCGATCGGGCGGTCCGCGGTGATGCGGCGACGCATCGGCTCGGATATCCGGTGACCGACGGGGTGGGTAAGCACCGTGACATTCTGCCGGGCCGCGCGTGAAACGCCGCACAGATTGACCGCTATGTCAGCACGTTTTAGTATTCGTGCCAAATGTGCAGCACGAAATTGGAGATTATCGTGGCTGGAAGCGCGAAAGAGCAGGTCTGCCCGGTATGCGGTCGCCCGCTACCCGCACCGGCAGATCGCGGACGCAAGCGGCAATATTGCAGCGCAACCTGCCGTAGCGCGGCGCGGCGGCAGCGCGACCGCACGGAATCGAACCCGGCACACCAGACCAATCCCGTAAATGATGGCTTGACAGTCGATGCTCGTAAAGCTCATATTTACGACGTGGTCACGAATCCGACTTCGCCGCTGACTCGGGTGGCGAGTGCGCGGGACACCGCCCGCAGCGCCGACGAGGCACTGCGCGCCGCGGTGGACCGGGCACGGGATGCGGGCCACACCTGGCAGGAGATCGGCGAGGTGCTCGGCACCACCAGGCAGGCCGCATTCCAGCGGTTCGGCAGGCATATCGATCCGGCGACCGGGGCGGTCATGCCGAGGGAATCCACCCGAACCGACCTCGTCGAACACGCGGTGGCGCTGCTCGGCGCGTGGCGCGAGGGCCGGTGGGCGGAGGTCCGCAGGGATTTCGACGACACCGCGCTGCGCGAGATCACCGAGGACCGGCTCGCGGACGCCTGGGCGACGGTCGTCGGACTGGTCGGCCGGTACGAGGGAATGGGCGCGCCGTTCACCAGACGCACGGGCGCGCACATCATGGCTTACGTACCAATGCAATTCGAGGGCGGGGAGATGACAGGGCGAGTGTTCTACGACGAGAACGCCAAGGTCACCGGGCTGTTCATCAGACCTCCCGAGGCCGTATAGCCGCCGCCAGGACAGCAGTCGATTCACGTCTCACGCGGAGGACACAATGGGAAATACACGTCGGGCCAAGCGGATTCGGCGGATCGGCGCGGCCTGCGCGCTCGCCGCCTGCCTGCTGCTGACGCCGGCGACGAGCGCGACCGCCGCACCGCCGTCCGCACAAGACCAGCTGAGCTGGTTCGTGGGCGCGTCGGCGCGTGCCCCGATTCCGGAATCCGAAGTCACCGAACATCTGTCCGCCGCGGCGCTGTCCGCGGTCGGCGGGGCCGACGGTTTCAACAAGGCGCTCGTCCACGTCGGCAAACTCACCGAACAGCCAGGGGCACAGGCGAGTCCGACCGCGGTATCGGCCCTGCTCGATTCCGCCGACGGCACCCGGCTGACGGTGCTCTCCGTCGACTCGGCGGGTTTGATCACGATGCTGCAGCTGGCGCCGATCGCCAAGAGGTGGGCCGAGATCGATGACGAACTCCGCGCCTCGGCGCCGGAGGCATCGTTCGCCGCGGCCGAGATCGACTCGAACGGTTGCCGCCTGATCCACGGCGTCAACCCGGACACTGCCCGGCCACTCGGTTCGGCCTTCAAGCTGTACGTGCTCGGCGCGCTCGAGCAGGCGGTCGCCGACCACCGGCTGAATTGGTCCGATCAGCTGGCGCTGAACGAGGACTGGAAGAGCTTGCCGTCCGGCGTATTACAGGATCGCCCCGCGGGCACGCGGCTGAGCCTGCAGGAGTACGCCAATTACATGATCTCGATCAGTGACAACACCGCCACCGATCACCTGATCCACACCATCGGCCGGGATGCGGTCGCCGCGCAGCTGTCCCGCTTCGGCAATGCCGATCCGCAGCGCAGCCTGCCGTTCCTGACCACCAGGGAGATCTTCGCGCTCAAGGGCAATTCCTACCCGACCGCCGCGAACGCGTATCTGGCGCTGCCGCAACCGCTGCGCGCCGCCGCACTGCCCGCGCTCGATGCCGTGCCCAGGGACCGGATAGCCATCTGGCAGCGGCCGGAGAATATCGACACACTGGAGTGGTTCGCCTCGCCGAACGATATCTGCCGGGCGTATACCGGTCTGTGGCAAGCGAATTCGCAGCCAGATGGTGGCGGGATCGGGACCGCGCTCTCGATCAACAACAGTGGTATCGCGCTGCCGACATCGCAGTACCCGACGGTGTGGTACAAGGGCGGTTCCGAGCCCGGCGTGCTGACCCTCAACTATCTCGCGCGGACCGCCGGCGGGAAGGTACTGGTCGCCAGCGTGATGCTGTCCGACCAGCAGGCGGAGCTGCCCGCGACCACGACGCTGAACGCGGTCGGTATCGCGCACGCCGCGATCCGGCTCGCCGACCAGGAGGCCGCGCGCTGACCGTTTGATTCGGCCGGTGCGAAATCCGTTGTCGCACCGGCCGAATCGCCGCTCTGCTATATCAATTCGATATAAGCGCTAGGCGCACGGTATTTTGTAACGCGACTAGTGAATGTGGCGATAGTGATTCCGATCGGCAAACAGCTGGCAGGCGCCACGACGGAGGTATCGAATGATCACCAATTTGCTCAACTGGTTGCTCAATGCTTGGGGTAACGTTTCCGCAGGTAGTTCGGGTTACCAGATTCCGCCGGGCACCCTGCCGTTCGGCAGCTGACACCCTTTACCGCGCACCCGTCGCCACCACTGCGGCCGGGTGCGCGGTTTGTTGTTCGCGGTCGGCGGCCGAGTTGCCGATCGAGTGGACCGATTATCGCGGTACGAGGCCGGTTTGCCGAGGTCGCGAATCATCGTGCCGCGTCAACCGTCCGCGGACGCGTCCTGAACTGTGTCGAGCCCCGACAGGAGCTGCGCGAGGTGGACACCGCGCCTGCCCGCCAGCTGCGCGGCCTGCGTGCGACAGGAGAAACCGTCGGCGAGCAGGATCGCCGACGCGTCCGCCCGCAGCGCGGGCAACAGGCCGTTCTCGGCGACGGCAACTGAAATGCCGTATTTCCCGCGCCGCATTCCGAAGTTTCCGGCAAGTCCGCAGCATCCAGTGATTTCGGTCACTTTCATTCCGGTCTTCTCCAGTAATTCCCGGTCGGTTCGGAAGCCGAGAATCGAATGCTGATGACAATGCGGCTGCACCACAACGGACTTCCCGGTTCGGCTGGGCGGCCGCCACTCGGGATGTTCGGACAGAAACTCCGCGAGCGTGCGCACGGCGGCCGCGGTGGCGGCGGCCCGCGGATCGTCGGGCAACAACTCCGGCAGATCGGATCGCAGCGCCGCCGTACAGGACGGTTCCAGGCCGACGACGATCCCGCCGGCGGCCACATGCTCATCGAGCGCGGCCAGGGTCGCGCGCAAACGCTTCCGGGCCCCGTCGAGTTGGCCGGTGCTGATCCAGGTGAGCCCACAGCACACCCGCCGCTGCGGAATCCGCACCCGATAGCCAAGCGACTCGATCAATTCGACTGCGGCCCAAGCAATTTCCGGATCGAACGCATCGGTGAACGTGTCGACCCACAGCATTACGCCGGGCCGGTGTTCCGCCACCGATGCCGCGGCGGCCGAATCCGCGGTACCGCCCTGGACAAATGCCGAATCCGACTGAGCGACAGCGGGCCGTGCCGGAGTGTGCGCGACTGCATCCCCGGACTCTCCGGCACGGCGTTCCGAGGCGCGCCCTCGCCACATGCGGCGGAAGCTGCGCTCGGCGAGGCGGGGGATTTCCCGATGCGAATCAATTCCGGCGGCGCGCAGGCCGATGCGGCGCAGCCAGGCTATATCGGATAACGCGTTGGCCAGCTTGGGTATTCGCGTCGCCACGGTGAGCCAGCGGGGGAGTTGGCCGAGGGTGTAGTGGTCGATCGGGCGCGGACGACGCCGATAACGCCGGTACATCGCCTCGGATTTGTAGGTTGCCATATCGACGCCCGCCGGGCAGTCGGAGCGACATGCCTTGCAGGACAGGCACAGATCGAGCGATTCGGCGACCGCCGGATCGGACCACGGTAGCGCGCCGCGCACCACATCCTGCAGCACCCGGGCGCGGCCCCGGGTACTGTCCTTCTCATCCGCGGTGGCCAGATAGGACGGGCACATGAAACCGCCCGCCGCGCGGGTGTCGGCGCGGCATTTGCCGACGCCTACACAGCGGTGCACCGCGGTCAGCAGATCGCCACCGTCGTGCGGGTAGGCGAAACCGCCTGCGGCGCCGACCTTTCGCAAACCCGCCAGCCGTAGGTCGACGTCGATCGGGCGCGGGTCGACGAGAACACCCGGATTCAGCACATTGTCCGGATCGAAAAGCGCCTTGTATCCGGCGAATACGTCGAGCACCTCGCGGGAGTACATGACACGCAACAGCTCCGAGCGAGCGCGCCCGTCGCCGTGTTCGCCGGACAGCGATCCGCCATGCCGGACGACCAGCTCCGCGGCGTCGAAGAGGAAGGCACGGAAGCGTTTCGGCGCATCGGCGATCGGCAGATCGAGCCGCACATGGATACAGCCGTCGCCCATGTGGCCGTACAGCAGTCCGTCTACTCCGTGCGTGCGGGTCAGCTCGCCGAATTCGCGCAGGTACGCGCCGAGATTCGCGGGTGGAACGGCCGCGTCCTCCCAGCCCGGCCAGGCCGGTTGGCCGTCGGGGGTGCGGCCGGCCAGTCCGGCGCCGTCGGCCCGGATATGCCAGAGCGCCGCGGCGGCAACGGGATCGGTGACGATCCTGGCGTCGATCGCACCCGCGGTCCGGCACAGTCGTTCGGCCGCCGCGTATGCCTCGGCCTGATCACCGCCGACCGTCTCCACGAATAGCCAGCCGTCACCGCGCGGCAGGTCCGGCACCGCGCCGCGGTGGGCGCGCACCACCTCCACCAGCCGCGCATCGATACCCTCCACCGCGATCGGCCCGCAGGCCATGACCGAGGCGATATCGTCTGCGGCACTTGCCATATCGGCGTAGCCGAGCACGGTCAGCACGGTTGCGCGCGGCAGCTCGACCAGTTCCAAGGTGGCATCGAGCAGCAGCCCGCAGGTGCCCTCGCTGCCGACGAATGCCTTCGCCACGGCCGAATTACGTTCGGGCAGTAGATGTTCCAGGCCGTACCCGGAGGCCTGGCGGTCGAACCGGCCGAGGTCGGTGCGCAGAACGGCCAGGTTCGCCCCGGTGAATTCGGCTAGTCCCGGCACCGCCGACAGCTCGTTCGCGAGTATCCGCTCGGTGCCCGTACCATCCAGAATTCGCAGTTCGCGCACGGTATCCGAGGTGCGGCCCCAGGCGACGGCGCGCGGACCGCAGGCATTGTTGCCGATCATCCCGCCGAGCGTGCACCGATTCTGCGTCGACGGATCGGGGCCGAACCGCAGCCCGTGCGGCCGCGCCGCCGCCTGTAGTCGCGAAAGCACAACGCCCGGTTGCACCCGGGCCAGCCGGGTTTCGGCGTCGATCTCCAGGATCGCGTTCATATGCCTGCTGAAATCGAGCACGATCCCGGGCCCGATCGAATTGCCCGCCACCGAGGTGCCCGCACCCCGCGGTGTCACCGAAATGCCCTCGGCCCTGGCAAATTCGAGTGTCGCGGACACATCGGCGGCGGATCGCGGAAATACGACGGCCAGCGGTGGCACCCGATAGTTCGACGCGTCGGTGGCGTATTCCGCCCGCCGCCGCACCGACCCATCCACCTCGCCCGCCAATCGCCCGCGCAGCGCGGCCACCATCCGATCCTCGGCCATTAAGCCAGCCTAGATGGGGCCGCCGAATCACTTCTTCCGGCAGACGGCGCTCAGCAGGGCGAGCCGGGTGACCGGCAGGTTTTCGTCTAGCCATTGCTGGATCGGCACCAGGCCGGGTTCCATCAGTTCGAAGCCCTCGCACAGCCGGGCGACCTCGGTCTCCGAGCGAAATCGGATCTGCGCGGAGCTGCCGAAGGTGTCGTTCGTGGATTGAGCCATGAAGTCCCTGGCGCTTTCGTCCCATCCGTGGGTGAGGGCCAGGTAGCTGCCCGGCGCCATGGCATCGCGCAGGCGGGCGAAGATGTCGTCGGGGCCTTCGTCGTCCATGACGTAGTGCATGACGCCGACGAGCAGGATCGCGACCGGCTCGGACCAGTCGATTCCGGCCTCGGTGTGGCACCGCTCGATGAGCTCGACGGGCCTGCGCACATCGGCGAGGATCGGCGTCACGCCCGGCGCGGCGGAGAACGCCGCGTGGGCGTGCGCGTCGACCACCGGGTCGTAGTCGACCGACGCCACCAGCGCCGTCGGCTGGATCTTGCGCGCCACCTCGTGCGCATTGGGTGAAATGGGTATTCCCGCGCCGATATCGATGAATTGACGGATGCCCTGCTCGGCGGTGAACTGCACGCAGCGCAGCATGAATTGTCTGCTGAACCAGGCCATGGTTCTGGTATCCGGTGCGACGGCGAGCATGCGATGGGCGACCAGCTGATCGATTTCGTAGTTGTCCTTGCCGCCGAGCATGTAGTTGTATATGCGCGCCGCATTCGGCTTCGACGGATCGACGCCCACCGGTGCGCGCGGATGTTCCGGCACCGTGCCTCCCTCGAATCAGTCATCGGCTCCGCGCCATCGATTACGCCGATTCGCTTGTGGTATCGGAGGTTTCGCATAACTCCGATATGTCTTATTCTCCTGTCGCATCGTCGACGGCGCGATGCTATCCCAGCGGTTCGCGCCGCGATCCGGCGTGGCCGCACCGGGGAAAGAGGCCCGCACCAGCGGCAAATCCCGGATGCTCACATTCTCATCGACGTAAACAACGCACCGCCTACCGTTCGGGACGGAAACCGGCGAACGATTCGCCCCCTTCCAAAATGCCGGTTCCAGCTGGAACGGCCGCGAAGACGACCCGGCGAATTCGCCATCGGCGAACGCCGGCGGGCCCGGGAACACTTGCCCTCAACTTTTGTTGAGGTCTTAGTGTCGGTGCACCGGAGTTGGATGGTCCGGGCATGGAAGGAACGGGTGGCATGAGTATCGAGTCGGTGGCCTGGAGTCAGCTGTATCGGCAGGCGCACGCGCCGCAGGAGCGGCGCGCGTTCAGCCGTGCGACGGCCCGGCGCATCATCGCGTTCGCGCGGCCGCATCGGCTGCCGCTGCTCGGATTCCTGGTGTTCAGCATCGCGTCGGCGCTGCTCGCGGTGGCCAATCCGGTGCTCGCCGGGCGGGTGGTGAACGATATCGTCGGGCATGCCGCCCCGCGTTCGGTGGTGACGCTCGCGGCGATCATCGGCGCGGTGGCCGTGCTGGACGCCGCGCTCGGCATCGCGATCCGCTGGCTGTCCGCCCGCATCGGCGAGGGCCTGATCCTCGACCTGCGGACCGCCGTCTTCGATCACGTACAGCGGATGCCGGTCGCCTTCTTCACCCGCACCCGCACCGGCGCGCTGGTGAGCAGGCTCAACAACGATGTGATCGGCGCGCAGCGGGCGTTCAGCTCGACGCTTTCCGGCGTCGTCACCAATATCGTGACGCTGCTGCTCACCCTGGCGGTGATGGTGCGGCTGTCGTGGCAGATCACGCTGCTCGCGCTGCTGCTGTTACCGCTGTTCATGATTCCGGCGCGGCGCATGGGGGTCCGGGTCGCCGGTATCCAGCGCGAGGCTGCCCAGCTCAACGCCGCGATGAGCACCCAGATGACCGAGCGGTTCTCCGCGCCCGGCGCCACCCTGGTCAAACTGTTCGGCAGGCCGCAGCAGGAGTCCGACGAATTCGCGCTGCGCGCCGGACGGGTGCGCGATATCGGGGTGCGCACCGCCATGCTGCAGACCGTCTTCGTCACCGCGCTGACGTTGGTTTCCGCGCTGGCGGTGGCGCTGGTGTACGGGCTCGGCGGTTGGTACGCGCTGCGCGGGCAGCTGGATGCCGGTGCGGTGGTTTCGCTTTCGCTGCTGCTCACCCGGCTGTACAGCCCGCTCACCTCGCTGGCGAGCGCCCGTATCGACATCATGTCGGCGCTGGTGAGCTTCGAGCGGGTCTTCGAGATCCTGGATCTGGAACCGCTCATCGAGGACGCGCCCGATGCGAAACCGGTTCCGGCCGGCCCGGTTTCGGTGGAATTCGACGACGTCCACTTCGCCTATCCGGCCGCCGACAAGGTTTCGCTCGCCTCGCTGGAGGATGTCGCGACCCTGGACACCCGCGGCGGAGTCGAGGTGTTGCACGGGATTTCGTTCCAGGCGCGGGCCGGGCAGATGATCGCACTGGTCGGCTCGTCCGGCGCCGGGAAATCCACCATCGCCCAACTGGTTTCGCGCCTGTACGACGTGGACGGCGGCGCGGTCCGGCTCAACGGCGTCGACGTACGCGAGCTGACCGGCCGGTCCATCCAGGACACCGTCGGCCTGGTGACCCAGGACGGCCATCTCTTCCACGCGTCCGTGCGGGAGAATCTGCTGCTGGCCCGGCCCGAGGCCACCGAGGCGCAGCTGTGGGATGCCTTGACGCGCGCCAGATTACGCGAACTGGTCGAGAGCATGGCCGATGGTCTGGATACCGTGGTCGGCGAGCGCGGCTACCGGCTTTCCGGCGGCGAACGCCAGCGTCTGACCATCGCGCGGCTGCTGCTCAAACAACCGCGCGTCGTCATCCTCGACGAGGCCACCGCATCGCTCGACTCGACCTCGGAGGCCGCGGTGCAGGAGGCGCTGGCCGAAGCCCTCGACGGCAGAACGGCTTTGGTGATCGCGCACCGGTTGTCCACCATCCGCAACGCGGATCGGATCCTGGTGCTCGAGGACGGCCGGATCATCGAGGAGGGCACGCACGGACAGCTGCTCGGCGCGGACGGGCGGTATTCCGAGCTGTACCGGACGCAGTTCGCCGACGACACCGAACAGGTGGCGGCCTGATCGGTCATCCCCGGCGGGTCTGCAGGCCGTCGAGCATGCGGTCCAGGCCGTAGGCGAATTTGCGGTCGCGGATCCGCTCTGGATCTTCCCAGTCGGAGGGCGGACTGGAAGCCTGAACGCGCGGAAGGTCTTTCGTGGCCGCCTCGACGACGGGCCGCAGCTCGGCGAGCATCTCCCGCTCCGTCTGGCCGCTGCGGTTCAGCACCGTCAACCATGCGGCCTCGGTGATGCTCATACCGATGACGTAGCTCCACAGGGCGGTGATGGCGTCGCCCGCCTCCTCGGTGTCGAATCCGCCGACCTCGAACAGCGCGACGGATTGATCGGTCGTCCGCATGTAGTTCGGCCCCAGATAGGACAGACCGACCTGGCCGAGGGTCATCGCCATCCACGGATGACGCAGCATCATCGCCCGCAGGCTGCCCGCGAATTCCGTTGTGGCCGTGCGCCATTCCTCGCGCTTGCCGATCTTCGGCACCCGGATCTCGCCGTACACCTCGTCGACGACCAGCTCGATGAGCTCATCGCGATTGGCCACATGGCGGTACAGGGAGGTGGCGCCGGCATTGAGCCGGGCGCCGAGGGTGCGCATGCTCAGCGCGTCCATACCGTCGGCATCGAGTAGCCCGATCGCCTCGGCCACGATGTGCTCCCTGGTCAGGGCGGGTTGTTCGCGGCCGCGGCGCGGGCGGGTCCAGACCGAGCTGACCGCCGGTTTTTCGGTTGGCACTGCATCTCCCTTCGTTACCGCAAGCATAGCGCACGTCGTTCGCTCTTGCGTACGTCTCAAATCTATGCGTACAGTGTTCGCAACACGGAAACGTTGTACGCAACACCGCGAGAGAAGAGTTATCCGATGGACACGACCGCAACGCGCGATCCGAGGCGCTGGTGGATCCTGATCGTGCTGTGCCTCAGCACGCTCGTCCTGGTCATCGACAATTTCGTGCTGGCCGTGGCGGTCCCGCCGCTGGCCGCTGACCTGCACGCGAGCGCCCAGGACATCCAGTGGATCCTCGATTCCTACATCCTGGTCTTCGCGGGCGCCCTGCTCACCGCGGGCAGCCTCGCCGACCGCTTCGGCAGGCGGCGGGTGATGGTGCTCGGCCTGGCCCTGTTCGGCCTCGCCTCACTGGCCGCGACGCTGGCCGCCAGCCCGATCGAGATGATCGCGGCCCGCGCGGTGATGGGTGTCGGTGGGGCGCTGGTGCTGCCGAGCACGCTCTCCATCCTGATCACCGTGTTCGACGACGCGGAACGCCGCAAGGCGATGAGCTGCTGGAGCGCCGCGTCGGTGCTCGGCCTGGTCGGCGGTCCGGTACTGGGCGGCGTGCTGATCGCGCACTTCTGGTGGGGCGCGGCCTTTTTGATCAACATTCCGGTGGCCGCGCTGGCCATCGTCGCCGCACTGCTGCTGATGCCGGAATCCAAGGGGCCGTGGACCAAGCCCGACCTGCCGGGCGCGCTGCTGTCGGCGATCGGGATGACCGCGCTGGTGTGGACCATCATCGAATTCCCCAAGGGCGGCTTCGACCACGCGAGCACACTGAGCACGCTGACCGTCGCCGTCGCCGCCCTCGGCGCCTTCGTGTGGTGGGAGCGGCGGGTCGAGCACCCGATGGTGCCGCTGAGCCTGTTCGGCAATCGGGATTTCAGCGGCGGCAGCCTCTCGCTGACGCTGGTGCAGGTCGCCAACGGCGGTCTGCTGCTGGTGCTGACCCAATACCTGCAGTTCGTGCTCGGCTACTCGCCGACCGAGGCCGGGCTGGCGTTCATCCCGATGCTGCTGGCCTCCATCCTGTGCAACGCGCTGGGCGCTGGGCTCGGCACCAAGATCGGCAACCGCACCCTGGCCGTCACCGGCATGCTGATTTCCACCGCGGGACTCTGCCTGCTGGCCACTATGTCCGCCGACAGCGGCTTCCCGCTGGTGGCGTGCGCGCTGGTGGTGCTCGGGGCGGGGGCGGGACTGGCCCAACCCGCGGCCGTCGCCACGCTGATGAGCGCGGTGCCCGCCGAACAAGCCGGGGTCGGCTCGGCGCTGAACGACACCATCCAGCAGGCGGGTGCCGCCCTCGGCATCGCGGTGCTCGGCAGCGTCCTGTCCAGCACCTTCGGCAACACCATGCCCGCCACCGCACCGGAGGCCGCGCGCCGCTCGATCGGTGACGCGCTGGCCGTGGCCGCACAGACCGGTGATTCCGGATTGGTCGCCACCGCCCGAGACGCCTTCACCCAGGCGATGTCGGCCAGCTTCTACGCGGGCGCGGCGGGCATTCTGGCGGGGGCGGTGGTCGCGCTACTAGTCATGCGCAATCGCAAGACTCCCGTCGCGCCGGAGGGAGCCGAGGCCGCGGCGGAACCCGAACTGTCCCTTGCCGAGTGACACCGCTCCGCCGCCCGCACCGACGATCGCGAGCGCGGGCAGCAGAACCGCACGACCGACCCGCCGATTCCTCGAGTCGGCGGGTCCAGGAGCCGCGCCACGCAGATCGGGAAAGCGAAGCGCCCCCGATCTCGGAACAACGCCTGGTACGCACGACGAAAGCCGAGCGTCAGCGAGGCGTCGTCGTGCGTACCCCGCCGATCAGAATTCGCCCGCGACACCCAGAATCGTTCGGCCCGAATGCGTTCCACCCTGGATGGCCCGCAGCACCTTTTCCGCGTCGGTGATGGGCGCGTAGTTCTCCAACCGCGAAAGATGTTGCGGCCGATACTCTTTGCCGAGTTTGGTCCACAGCTCCCGGCGCCGGTCGATCGGCACGTACGCCGAATCGATGCCGAGCAGCGCGACACCGCGCAGGATGAACGGCATAACCGTGGTCGGCAGGTCGGAGCCGCCGGTGAGCCCGCTGACGGCGACCGCGCCGCCGTAGCCGATCGAACTCAGGATGTAGGCCAGCGACTTGCCGCCGACGCTGTCCACCGCGGCGGCCCACTGCGCCTTGCCGAGCGGACGCAGCTTGGCCTCGGGATCCTCGGGCAGCCTGCCGATCACCTCGTTCGCGCCGAGTTCGGTGAGCAGATCGCCCGCGTCGGTCTTACCGGTCGACGCGATCACCTCGAAGCCGAGGCCGGACAGAATATCCACCGCGACGCTGCCGACACCGCCGGTCGCGCCGGTGACCAGGACCGCCCCGTCGTCGGGGGTGAGGCCGCGATCGAGCAGCGACTGCACGCTCAGCGCCGCGGTGAAACCCGCGGTGCCCAGCGCGGCGGCGTCCCTGGCGTTGAGCGTGTCCAGTTTGACCACCCAGTCGGCGGGCACCCTGGCGTATTCGGCGAAGCCGCCGTTGTGCGACACCCCGATGTCGTAGCCGTGCGCGACCACCAGATCGCCCGGCGCGAAATCGTCGACGTCGGTGGCGAAGACCTCACCGATGATGTCGATGCCGGGAATGATCGGATACTTGCGCACCACACCACCGCGCGGGGTGATCGCGAGGGCGTCCTTATAGTTCGCGCTCGAGTAGTGCACCTTGATCGTGACGTCGCCAGGTCCGAGGAAATCCGCACCGACCTGCTGGCGCGCCAGCACGATCCCGCTGTCCGATTCGTGTGCCACCATCGCCAAGAACTCCATGGACTCGAGCATACGAGCGGCGCGGGCGATCGGCGCGGCTATGAAACGCGCGCTACTGCGGCACCAACTCCAGCCGGACGCCGAGCAGCCGCACGGGCCGATCCAGCTCGAATCGGTCGACGATGCGCAGCGCCGCCGCCACGATCGTCGGCACATCGGTGGTGGGCTCGGCCAGCTTCTCCTGTTTGCTGCGGGTGTAGAAGGTGTTGCTGCGCACGGTCACCGAGACCCGCATCGGGATCCGGCCCGCGGCGGCCATCTCCTCGGCGACCTCGGTGGCCAGGCGAGCCACCTGGGCGCGGATCTCGGCACGGTCGGTGAGATCGTGTGGGAAGGTCTCGGATTTGCTGCGGCCCACCGGAATTCGCGGCTTCTCGGTCACCTCGGTATCGCCCTTGCCGCGGCCGAGCACCCACAGATACGGGCCCGTGTTCGGGCCGAATTCGGCGGCGAGACGGTGCCGATCGGCGGACATCAGGTCGGCGACGGTGTTTATGCCGAGTTCGGCGAGCCGGGCCGCGATCCGGCTGCCGATGCCCCACAGCGCGTTCGTCGGCCGGTGCGCCATCACCTCCGACCAGTTGGCGGCGGTGAGCCGGAACATCCCCTGTGCGGCGGCGATATTCGGCTCGGCCGAATCCTTGTGCGACGACTTGGCGAAGCCGGTGGCCAGCTTGGCGGTGAGCTTGTTGTCCCCGATGCCGATGGCGCAGGTGAGCTCCAATGTGGCGATGGCGGCGCGGATTTCGCGGGCCAGCGCCTCCGGATCGTCGGTGTCGGCGGCGAGGAAGGCTTCGTCCCAGCCCCAGACCTCGACCCGGCCCGGGAAGGTGCGCAGCAGCGACATGACCTCGTCCGACGCCTCCTCGTAGGTGGTCATATCCAGTGGCAGGAAGATGCCGTCCGGACATTTGCGCTGTGCGCTGCGCAGCGCCATCCCGGCCCGCACGCCGTAGGCCCTTGCCGGATAGGACGCGCAGGTCACCACCTTGCGGGGCTCGGTGGGGTCGCCGTTGCCGCCGACGATGACCGGCAGGCCGCGCAGCTCCGGATGACGGCGGAATTCCACCGCTGCCTGGAACTGGTCGAGATCGACGTGCAACAGCCAACGGGCCATAGGTCGTTCCTACCGCACACCGGTGACAACCTGGGGACTTCCGGACATCGGGTCGCGACCGCCGCCGAGCCGTACGATTCCGGAGAGAGTGAGCGAGGGGAGGTCCACATGGCCGACACATTCGAACCGCGGCTGCCGGCGCAGGTTCCGCAGAATCTGATCGGCGATACCGATCGCGAGCTGGTCGCGCGCCAGCTGCAGCGCGCCGTCGAGGAGGGCAGGATCGATCTGTTCGAACTGGATAAGCGGCTCGTCGCGGTATACGCGGCGCGAACCTCGACCGAACTCGTCGCGGTCACCGCCGATCTGCCCGTGCCGGTGGCCGAACCACTGGAGCTGCGCACCGGGAGCGGATCGCGGGAGAAGGTCGGCAACTGGATCGTCCCGTCCGAGATCACCCTCGAAGTCCGTTCCGGCTCGATAAAACTCGATTTCACGGAGGCGTTCTGCCCGCACACCGAGGTGACGGTACGGGTCCAGGTGGGGTCGGGCCATGTGCAGCTGATCATGCCGCGCGGCTGGCAGGTCGAGTTCGATCGAATCGAGGTCCGCAGCGGCGACCTGCAGAGCAAGGTGACCGAACCGCGGCAGCCGGGTGCGCCGCTGCTGCGATTCGAGGGCCAGGTCGGTTCGGGTTCGGTGCTGGCCCGCTATCCCCGCCCGCCGCGCCGGTCGTTCTGGGCGTGGCTGCTGCGCCGCCCGCGTCCGGTGGCCTGATAACCGGCCGGTGGCCGGATCACGAACGGCGGCAACAACTCACGACGATCACGCGGACTCCGCGTAATCGGCCGCGGTGACCCGGCCGGTGATCCGGCGCACCACCTCGGTGAGCGATGCCGGATCCAGACCCGCGTCCGAGCGCGCCGCGACATACATATCCGGGCGCACCAGCAGCGCACCGCCCTCCGGCAGCCCGGTGCACGCCGACCACTCCGCGGCGGGCAGCGCGTCGACGGTGATGTCGATTCCGGTGTCGCGCTGGGCTTTTGCCGCCGCATCGCGCCAGCGCGCCGAGGTGCCCACGATGAGCAGACCGAAACCGGGGCCGGGCAGGTCGACGGTGGAGACCTGCTCGTCGGCGTCGATCCACATATGCGGCACCCTGGTGCCGACCTGGCCGGTCAATTCCGGGACGTGCCCGGCGGATTCGCCGCCGAACAGGGCCGTGGATTCGTATCGGTATTTCATCAGCACGGTGCCGAAATCCAGCTTCCCGGCGAAGGCTTCGGCATTGTCAGCGGTCCGGATGCCGTAGCGGGCATCGAAATCCACATTCCGCATTGTCTGTTCAACGGCGACGACGGCACGGGGTCGGCGTTCGGTCTGGTAGCTGTCCAACAGCGCGTCCTCGGCGACACCGGACCATACGGCCGCGAGCTTCCACACCAGATTGTGCGCGTCGGCGATACCGGTGTTCGCGCCGAAACCGCCCCACGGCGCGTGCCGGTGGGCCGCGTCACCCACGAGGAAGATACGGCCGCGGCGGTATTCGTCGGCGACGAAAACGCCAGTGTCCCAAGCCGCTTTGCCGAGAACATCGACTGGAATATCGGGGATGCCGACGGCTGCGCGGATCAATTCGACGCAGCGCGTGTCCGGGTAGTCGGCGATGCTTTCCCGATCTGGATCGTATTCGAGATGGAACGACCATTCATCGGTGTTGTTCTTCGCCAGCACCAGGCAGCGCACAGTGTCATTGCGAATTTCGCACTGGCTGAAGGTTTTTCCGCCGAGCACCGCGGTGAGGTCGACCCGCGCGAAGGTATTGATGTAATGCTCGGTCGGCGCCACCGTCCAGCCGCCGATGCCGAGCGTCTGCCGGACCGGACTGCTCGCGCCGTCGGCGGCGATAAGGTAATCGGCGCGAATGATCCTCTTGCCCTTGGCATCTCGCACGCGGGCCGTGACACCGGTGGTGTCCGCATCGAATTCGATCAACTCGGTACCGAAGCGCAGATCGCCACCGCGGGCCCGGGCCGTTTCGACCAACGCCGGTTCGAGCGACACCTGTGGGGCGAAGCAAAACTTGGACGGACTCGCCACGCCGCCCGCGACGCCGTGGCGCAGGTGCCCGAGATCCAGCTGAGTCGCGGTGGTCAGGGTCGCGCCACGGCTCGCTCCGCCGAAGGAGCCCGCCTTGACCACGCCCGCGGAAACCTGCTCGACCTGCCGCTCGACACCGACCTGCCGGAACATCTCGCTGGTCCTGGTGTGTACGCCGCGGGCGCGGGGCAACGCCGACACGGAGTTCCTGCGTTCGACGAGAAGATAAGGGATGCCGTGATATTCGAGGAACAGTGCGGTCGAGATACCGACCAGGCCGCCCCCGACCACGAGCACCGGGACACGTTCGGTTGTTGTCATGGGCCAAGTTTCGGTACGGACGCTTGCACGACTCTTGCATCGCGGTGTCGGCCTGCCGGCCCGGTCCGCTCCACGCCGAGCAAGACGCGGATAAACAAACGAGCCGTGCGTGTCCGAGGACAACGCACGGCTCGTTCGCGATCCGATCAGGCGGTCGCCGCGAAGGCGGGACCGTCCAGTGCCGGTTCGGCCACCGGCTCGATGGCGTACGCCAGGATCTCGGCCACATCGGCGACCGGCCGGACATCCAGTGCGGCAAGCACATCCGCCGGGACCTCGTCCAGATCCGGCTCGTTGCGGGCCGGGATGAACACGGTCTTCAACCCGGCGCGCTGGGCGGCGAGCAGTTTCTGCTGCACCCCGCCGATCGGCAGCACCCGGCCGTTCAGCGTGACCTCACCGGTCATGCCGACATCCGCGCGCACCTGCCTGCCCAGCGCCAGCGACACCAGGGCGGTGACCATGGTGACGCCCGCGGACGGACCGTCCTTCGGCACCGCGCCCGCCGGGAAGTGGATGTGGATATTGCGATCGAGCACCTTCGGTTCGATCCCGATCTCCTCCAGGTGTGAGCGCACGTAGGTCAGCGCGATCTGCGCCGATTCCTTCATGACGTCGCCCAACTGGCCGGTCAGGGTCAGCGAGCGCTCACCCTCGGCGGCGTTGGCCTCGATGTAGAGGACGTCGCCGCCCGCGCCGGTCACCGCGAGGCCGGTCGCGACGCCGGGCACCGCGGTGCGTTCCACCGAATCCGGGGTGAACCGCGGACGGCCGAGGTAATCCTTCAGATCGGCCACGTCGATCTCCAGTTGCCTTGCGGCCGAGCCGGATTCGACCTTCGGCAGGTCGTAGCCCAGATCTGCGTCGTAGCCCAGGTCGACCTTCGTCGGCCCCTCGGACAGCCGGGTGGCCGCCTTGCGCAGCGCCTTCGCTATCAGCCGCTCCATCTGCCGCACACCGGCTTCCCTGGTGTAGTTCGCGGCGATCTCGCGCAGCGCCGCCTCGGTGATCGAAACCTCCTCGGCGGTAAGGGCATTGCGCTCCAACTGCCGCGGCACCAGGAAGTCGCGGGCGATGGCCACCTTGTCGGCCTCGGTGTAGCCGTCCACGGTGATCAGCTCCATCCGGTCCAGCAGCGGGCCGGGGATGGTCTCCATGACGTTGGCGGTCGCGATGAACAGCACATCGGACAGGTCGAGATCCAGATCCAGGTAGTGGTCGCGGAAGGTGTGGTTCTGCGCCGGATCCAGCACCTCGAGCAGCGCCGCCGCGGGATCGCCGCGGAAATCGGAGCCGACCTTGTCGATCTCGTCCAGCAGCACAACGGGATTCATCGATCCCGCCTCCTTCATGGCGCGCACGATCCGGCCCGGCAGCGCACCGACATAGGTGCGCCGGTGACCCCGGATCTCGGCCTCGTCGCGCACGCCGCCGAGTGCGACGCGAACGAACTTGCGGCCGAGTGCCCGCGCCACGGATTCACCCAGCGAGGTCTTGCCGACACCGGGCGGGCCGACCAGCACCAGCACCGCGCCGGAGCCGCGACCGCCCACCACCTCCAGGCCGCGCTGGGCCCGCCGGGCGCGCACGGCCAGGTATTCGACCATCCGGTCCTTGACCTCGTCCAGGCCGTGGTGGTCGGCGTCCAGCACCGCCCGCGCGGCCGAAACATCGGTGGAGTCGGTGGTTTTCACGCTCCACGGCAGCTCGAGCACGGTATCGAGCCAGGTGCGGATCCAACCGGATTCCGGGCTCTGGTCGCTGGAGCGCTCCAGCCGGTCCACCTCGCGCAGCGCGGCCTGACGGACATTGTCGGGCAGGTCGGCCTGCTCGACGCGGGTCCGGTAATCGTCGGCGCCGTCGGGCTCGCCCTCGCCGAGTTCCTTGCGAATGGCGTTGAGCTGCTGGCGCAACAGGAATTCGCGCTGGCTCTTCTCCACGTTCTCGCGGACCTCGTCGCTGATCTTCTCGGTGACCTCGGCCTCGGCGATATGCGCCTTGGTCCAGTCGATCAGCGTGGTCAAACGCTTTGCCACATCCGGGGTTTCGAGCAGTTCACGCTTCTGTTCCGGCGTCAGGTAGCTGGCGTAGCCCGCGGTGTCGGCGATGGCCGACGGATCGGTCAGCTGGTTGACCGCGTCGATGATCTGCCACGCCTCGCGGCGCTGCAGCACCGAGACCACCAGCTTCTTGTATTCGGCGGCGAGTTCCCTGGTCCGGCCGTCGGGGGCGGGTGTATCGACCGGTTCGGCCTCGACCCAGAGGGCGGCGCCGGGTCCGGTGACCCCGTGTCCGATCTTCGCGCGGCGCTCGGCCTTCAGCACGGCGGCGGGCGCGCCGCCGCGCATCCTGCCGACCTGTTCGATGGTGGCGACGACGCCGTAGCTGGCGTACCCCTCGTCGAGCCGAGGCGCGATGAGAACCTGGCCCTCCTTGGCGGCGCGCGCGGCGTCGATCGCGGCCTGCGCGGCCTCGTCCAGCTCGATGGGCACGACCATGCCCGGCAGCACGATCGGATCGGTCAGGAACAGCACCGGCAGGTTCTGTGGTGTAGTCACGTCTTCGACCCTTCTTCAGTACGCAAAAGTTGAGCGATGCCTACTCAACCCCGCTCCCCTCCGGTTTGTTCCGCACCTGGTCCGACGTTCGCTGAGGGCGAATCACCCACCTCCCGCCGAGGTTCGATGGGCACCTCAGGGTGCCTATCGGCACTGCCAGGCTGGTGCGGAGGACAGGAGGAATTGATGGACAACCGAGGCAAAATCGCGGTGGTAACCGGCGGGAACAAAGGGATCGGCTACCAGATCGTGCGGCAATTGGCGGCTGCGGGACTCACCGTTTATCTGGGTGCGCGAGATGTGGAGCGCGGGTCGACGGCGGCCGAGAAATTGGTGGCGGACGGATTGGATGTGCGCGTCCTCCGACTCGATGTGACCGATCCGTCGTCGGTCGGGGTGGCCGCCGAGCAGGTGGCGGGCGATTTCGGCAGGCTCGATGTGCTGGTCAACAATGCGGGCGTGGTGGTGGAGTGGGGGATCCCCGTCAGCGAGATCACCGCCGAGCAGCTGCGCACCGCCTTCGATACGAATGTATTCGGCGTCGTGACGGTGACCAACGCCTTCCTGCCACTACTGCGGCGCTCGGCCGCGGCTCGCATCGTGAACATGTCCAGCCCACTCGGGTCGCTGACGCTGCTCAGTGACCCGGACAACCCGATCTCCACGCGGGGTCTGCTGGCCTACAGCTCGTCCAAGGCCGCGTTGAACGCCGTCACGGTGCTGTACGCCAATGCACTGCGCGCCTCGGGGGCCAAGGTGAACTCGGCGAATCCAGGCCTGGCGGCGACCGACCTCAATGCCGATTCACCGTTCAGCCGCGGCGTCCTCACCGCCGAACAGGCCGCGGCGGTGCCGGTGCGGCTGGCCCTGCTGGACGCCGACGGACCGACCGGAGCATTCCTCGGCGCCGACGGGCCGGCGGAGACCGTCATTCCCTGGTGAACCACGTCATATGACGTTCGCGCCCGGCGACCGAGGCAGCGCGATCATGGACATCTTCCGGATCGCCGACGGCAGAATCGTCGAGCACTGGGATGTCGGACAGGAGATCCCCGAGACGGCCGCCGACGACAACTCCATGTTCTGAGGCGGCACCGCGAGTCATATCGGGCACTTTGGACGGCGCGGCCCCAAGATGGGCGTTATGCGTGATTGGCGGCAGGCGGGGCTGGTGCTCGCGGCGACTGCGGTGTTGATCGGCGGACCCGTCGTGATCTCGGCGAACGTGCCGACGAAGCAGACGCCGGTCGGCGCCGAGCGGATCGAGGTGACCGCGCCTGGCGATTCGCCCGATACGGTCGGCTTCACCGGCGTGAACGGGTGGTCGCGCAGGCCCACCGGGGACCAGACCACCGCACTGCTGGACGCGCCCGACGGTTCGGTACTGCTGGTGACGGTGGCCAATGGCGTCACCGATCTGCCCGCCGCACTCGAGTGGCGGCGAAAAGTGTTGGGACTACAGGCCTTCGACGCGGTATTCGACGGCGGCGAGATCGGCAACCCGGCCGGATTCCACGGGCTCACCTGCCGGGCCGCCACCGCATCCGGAGTGTGCGCGGTGATCGGGAAGGACAACCTGGTGGTGAGCATCGCGCTCGCGGGCGGCGGCGCGCGGCTGCCGGAACTGCTGCCGATCGTGCAGAGCGTGCAGGTGGCGTCATGAGGTGGTTTCAGCCGAGTTCGGCGCTGTTCTGGGTGTATTTCCTGATCGTCTGCGTCGGCTGGGCCGGTCTGGTGCTGCAGTTGCTCGGCGTCTTCGCGCTGACGGCGTCGGAGGTGCTGGTCGGCTTGCCCTTCACGCTGGCCACCCTGGTGATCTTCGGCTGGGTCATCATCCGGCTGGACAGTCTGCGGGCGCGGCATGTGCTGCGCACCGGCCTGCGGTTCGGCTTCCTGTGGGGCGCGATGGCCGGGCCCGGTATCGCACTGTTCGGCAACGACCACCTGATGCGGGTGGTGCAGAACATCGCGGGCGACGATTTCGCCAACGACTGGCAGGCGCCGATCTCCGCGACCATCGTCGAGGAGGGCATCAAGGGCATCGGCGTATTCACCGTCGCCTGGCTCGGGCGGTGGATATTCGTCCGGCCGATGCACGGGCTGCTGCTCGGCGGCTGTGTCGGGCTCGGCTTCCAAGTGGTTGAGGATCTGATCTACGAGGCCAACGCGGGCTTGACCTCGGCGCAGGGCGGTGCGACGCCCGCCATCCTGGTCGGGGCGGTCCGGCTCGTCGCGGGTATCGCATCGCACTGGATGTTCACCGCGCTGGCCGGTATCGGCATCGTCGTCGCGGTGGCGCGGCGGGACTGGTCGATGACGCGCAGGCTCGGCGTATTCGCGGTCTTCTATTCGATGGGGTGCGCGCTGCACTTCGGTTGGGACGCACCGGATACCGCGCACATCGAATACCTCGGCATCGGGCTCAAGCTGGTCGTCTACGTCGTGTTCTTCGCGGCCGTATACGCCTGGGTGCTGCGCGGGGAACGGGAGTGGTTCCGTTCGATGATTCCGATAGCCGCCGCCCGCGGTATCGCGACGCCGGAGCAGCTGGCCACGCTGATCACCCGTCGCAGCCGGCGCGCCGCCCGCAAACCCCTTCGGGCACAGGGTTATTCGAATCGCCAACTGATCGAAGGGCAGCGTGGGCTGCTGGAGCGGATGCAGCGTCTCGGCACCGAACCGGTCGACCGGCTCGTCGCCGCGGGCGGCTGGCCCGCGACGCGTTGACACCTCGGAGAGGGCAATGAGAATGTGGGGCCGCAGCTATCTCATACCGACGGTCACGTCGGTTTCGGACTAGGGGAGAATCCAGCGATGACCACACTTTCGGCCGGTGTGCTCATCGATTGGGAGCAGCTGACCGGCCAGCCGAAGCTGGTGGTCGATCTGATCACCTTCCCGGTCTTCAGCGCGCTCGCCGGATGGCTGACCAACTGGACCGGTGTGCTGATGCTGTTCTGGCCGGTCCGGTTCCGCGGCATCCGCATTCCGGGACTCGCGGTGCTGTATCCGTACCTGCCGCGCCGGGTGCAGGTGCTGCCGACGTTCTCCGGCGACGGCAAGCAGATCGGCTTCCAGGGCTTCATTCCGGCGCGCGCCGAGAAGATGGCCAGCATCTGTGTGGACAAGGCGCTGATGCGGATCGGCAACCCGAAGGATTTCATCCACGAACTGGATCTGGAGGCCGTCGCCGACTACATCGCGGTGCTGGCCCGCAAGGAAGTACAGCCGCTGGTCAACGAGCTGATGCTGCGGGAGAATCCGGATCTGTGGCGGGGTGTTCCGCGCACCATTCAGCAGATCATCTATCAGCGGGTGGAGCGGGAGCTGCCGACGCTGTGCCGCAACGCCTTCCAATCGCTCGGCGACAATGTCGATCAGCTGATCGACATCAAAAGCTTCGTCATCCGCTATCTACGGGCCAACCCGGACATCCTCAAGGATCTCACCACCAGCATCGCGGCGCCGGAGCTGCGTTTCATGGTCCGCGTCGGCCTGCTCGGCGCGCCGTTCGGCCTGCTGCTCGCGCTGTATATGAATGTGCACCACAGCATTCCGGTATTCGGCTGGCTGCCCGGCTGGATCATAGTGCTGGCCAGTGCGGCGGCGATCGGGGTGCTGGTGAACGTGATCGCGATCAAGATGGTGTTCGAACCGGGCGATCCGCAGCCGCGCTACCGATATCTGTGGCGGCAGGCGCTGCTGGCCAAACGGCAACCGCAGGCCGCGAGCGATCTCGCGAAGATCCTGGCCTACCAGGTGCTCACACTGCCCAATCTGGCCACCGAACTATTGGAAGGCCCCAACGGGGACAAGACTTTTCAGCTGCTGGAGCGGCTCATCTCGGCGGAGATCCACCGTCAGCTCGGGCCGACCACCTCGGTGGTGCGGGCCGCGTTCGGGCGGCGCCAGTTCGACAACCTGAAGGTGGGTGCGGCGGGTGCGGCGGTGAGCCTGGCCCCGAGTCTGGTGGAGGATCAGGCCTTCGCGCTGGAACAGGCCAAGAAGATCGATGAATTCGCCGCGCGCAAGCTGCAGCAGTTGAGCCCGGGGGAGTTCATGGAGATGTTCTACGCCTCGGTCGAGCAGGATGCCTGGCTGCTCTACCTGCACGGTGCGGTGCTCGGGCTGGCGGTCGGGGCGGCGCACCTGATCGCCTTCGGCTGGTGAACCGGTAAAACAAGCATGCGTGCTTGCATTTCTTTCGGCCGATTGCGATGCTGGACCGCGAGCCGCGTTCGGCTCGTCGCCCGCGGGAAGACAGGGATCAAATGGCCGACCTCGACGCTCTGCTCAGCGATTTCACCGCCGAATGCGCGGATCTGGAGCGCCTGGTCGCCCCGCTGGACCCGGGCGAATGGGCCCGCCCGACACCGGCGCCCGGCTGGACCATCGCCCATCAGATCGGCCATCTGGCCTGGACCGACGAGGTCGCGACGATCGCGGCCACCGACGCCGATGCCTTCGCGGAGCTGCTCGCCGCCGCCGCGCCGCGCGCGCTGACCTTCGTCGACGAAGGAGCCGACGAAGCCGCCGCCACCGCACCCGCCGAACTGCTCGCGCGCTGGCGCGCCGGGCGGACCGGACTGGTCGCGGCGCTGCGCGCGGTTCCGGCCGGAACCAAACTGCCGTGGTTCGGCCCGCCGATGAGCACCGCCTCGATGATCAGCGCCCGCATCATGGAGACCTGGGCGCACGGACAGGATGTCGCCGACGCCCTCGGCGTCGACCGCATCCCGACGGCGCGACTGCGCACCGTCGCCCATATCGGCGTGCGCACCAGGAACTTTGCCTACTCGGTACACGGAAAGTCCGCTCCGGCAACGGAATTCCGGGTTGAGCTGACCGCACCCGACGGCGGGGTATGGACCTGGGGTCCCGAGGACGCCGAACAGCGGGTGAGCGGTCCGGCGGTGGATTTCTGCCTGCTGGTCACCCAGCGCAGGCATCGCGACGATCTGGCACTGCGGACGATCGGCCCGGATGCGGCCGGATGGCTCACCATCGCACAGGCTTTCGCCGGACCTGCCGGTAACGGCCGAAAGGCGGGCCAGTTCAACTGACCCGCCCGAGGCTCCGGCCCTGCGGGGGGCCGATCGCGACACCCCGACTCGCGGCGGCGAATCGCCGCCGCGCACACGATTTCTCCTGCACGCGGAACTATTTTGGACGCCGGCGAGCGCCACACTTGGGTGCGCCGTTCGTGTCGACGGCCGGACGCCGTTGGCCGGGGTGTCTCGATGTGGCAGTCGAGAATGGCGCTCGCCGACTAAAAAATGTTTTACCCCGTTGTCGACGCACGGAAACATGAACGACCCTCGGCATTAGAAGCGATGCGGCATCGTGCCGGGCCAAACGTGATCTTGACCGCACGGCTACCGCCTGTTCACCTGGGGCACCGTAACCTGGACGAGCGTACGGCTTTCAACGACGCGGGCCGCCATATTCTGATCCGCGGCGTCGACACACCTCACCTGGACGCCGCCGACCGGCGGAAGGAGAGAACGTATCGTGTCGGCAACCAGACCCGCCCACCACCCCGCATCGAAGCGCTCCACGACGCCGGGCCAGATCGCGCGGCACACCGCGATCGTGCTCGCCGGAGCGGCCAGCCTCACCCTCACCGTCGTCGCCGGCGCGTATGTCGCCAATCAGATGACCTCGACCGGCGGTCTGTCCGGCGCACACGCCGCACCGGCCACCCCGACGCCGCGCGAGGACATCGTCACCGGCCCGGTGCGTATCGAGACGGTGCTCACCAGCGAACGGCACCAATTGCCGCCGCCCGCCGGTCCGTTATCGACCGAAGTGGCGAAACCGACTGTATCGCAAGCCGATTCGCCCGCGCCACGGACGGGTGGGCGGCTCGGTCTCGGGGCGGCCTTCGTCGGCGCGCAGCTGGATCCGCCGCGCACCGGCTCGTACGGCGTCACGGTCGACACCAACGCCTTCACCGTCCTGTCCGAGATGTTGCTGCCGAACCAGGTCCGGCAGCGCCTCGGCGTGGCACCGGATGGAATCACGAAGGTGCGCACCGAAATCGACACCGGCAGAGGTGTTGTGCTGCTGACGGTCTCCGATCCGGCCATCGGTGAACAAAACCTGTGCCTGACTCGGCCGCACGGAGATACCGCGCGCGCCCTGGCGTAGAAGTACTGTCCGAGAGCATGTACGACTACTGCGTCATCGGCGGGGGGATCGTCGGGGTCGCGACCGCGCGGCGGATTCTGCAGCGCCATCCAGGGGCGGAACTGGTGTTGCTGGAGAAGGGCGGGCGGCTGGCCGGACATCAGACCGGACACAACAGCGGGGTCATCCATTCCGGAATCTATTACGAGCCGGGCAGTCTGAAGGCGCGGCTGTGCCGCCGCGGCGCCGCGCTGACCAAGGAATTCGCGGCCGCGCACGACATTCCCTTCCGCAGCTGCGGAAAGCTGCTGGTCGCAACCGATTCCGCGGAGCAGCGGCGGATGCTCGCGCTGTATGAGCGGTCGGTGACCAACGGCGTCGAGGTCGAGCTGATCGACGCGCCGGAGCTGGTGCGCCGCGAACCGCACATCACCGGAGTCGGCGCGCTTTTCGTGCCGGACACCGGCATCATCGACTATCGCCGGGTGACATCGGCGATGGCCGACGAGGTGCGCGCCGGAGGCGGCCGCGTCGAGCTGTCCGCCGAAATCACCGCCATCACCGAAACCGATTCCGTGGTAACGGTTTCCGGGCCCACCGGCGGCTGGACCGCGAAGCGGCTGGTGGTCTGCGGCGGTCTACAGGCCGATCGGCTGGCCCGGCTGGCGGGCGTGCGCACCGATTTCCGTATCGTCCCGTTCCGCGGCGAGTACTACCAATTGCCCGCCGCGCATGCGGAATTGGTGCGCACCCTGATCTATCCGATTCCGGACCCGAGCCTGCCCTTCCTCGGCGTGCACCTGAGCCCGACCATCGACGGCGAATTGACCGTCGGCCCGAATGCCGTGCTCGGGCTGTCCAGGGAGGGTTACCGGAAGGGCAGTTTCGATGCCGGGGACGCGCGCGAGGTGCTCGGCTTCCCTGGTATGCACCGGGTGGCCCGCCGCTACGCGCGAACCGGCCTGCGCGAGTTGCGCAATTCGCTCTTCAAACGCGGCTATCTGGCCGAGTGCCGTCGCTACTGCCCGGAGCTCACCGTCGCCGATCTGCGGCCGCGCGAGGCGGGCATCCGCGCCCAGGCGGTGCTGCGCGACGGAACCCTGGTGCACGACTTCATGATCGAGCGCACCCCGCGCTCGGTACATGTGCTCAACGCGCCGTCGCCCGCGGCGACCTCCGCGATGCCGATCGCCGAACATATCGTCGATCAACTGGATACCGACCAGTAAATACCAACCGACCACCCGGTCGTGATGTGGAAATCCTGTTCACCAAATTTCCGGGCAACGCTCCAATAAAGAGGAGAGCTGTAGTACTTTTGTCCGCAGCCGCGGCGACGCGGCACCAGCGACGGGCCGGATGCGGCAGTTTGCGTCACAGGCACCGCGAATGCCGCATATCAGGAGGGGCCGATGGGCCACATCAAGTTTGCGAGTGACGTCGGAGCACCGGTCGAGGTGGCGTTCGGTTACGCCGACAACCACCTGTTCGTCCCGGACTGGATGTTCGGCATCGTCGGCTTCGAACCCACCGGCGAGGTCGACAGCGGGCCCGGCGCCACCTTCACCGCCACCGCGCGAATCGGCCTGTGGCGCCAGGTATTCGAATGCGAGATCACCGAATACCGGCGCAACGCGGTGCTCGGCTACACCCTGCGCGGCAGGCTGCACGGCACCCTCACCCTGCGCTTCGATCCGCTCGGCTACGGCCGCTCGGCGCTCACCTCGGAGGCGGAGTACGCTGCACCGCGTGGCTTCTTCGGAAAGCTCTGCTCCGGATTGGTCGATGCCGCCGCGAAATCGGCGCTGCGTCGTACGGAAGCCCAATTGCGAAGGGAGATAGAGGAATTCCACGGTACCGATCTTGTCGGTCGGATTGCGTAGGGTGCCTGCCATGATCATCGTGAGCACCGACGGATCCTGCCTTCGCAATCCCGGCGGCGCCATCGGCTGGGCCTGGGTGAACCACCAGGGTGCGACGCGCAGCGGCGGCGCACCCTCCGGCACCAACCAAATCGCCGAATTACGCGCGGTATTGGAGGCCATCGTCGCGCATCCCGGCGCGGAGCCCATGCTCATCGAAAGCGATTCGCTCTACGCCATCAAATGCGCGTCGGAGTGGATCGCGAGCTGGCGGCTCAACGGCTGGCGCACCTCCGCGGGCGCGCCGGTCAAGAACGCCGACCTCATCAAGCAGATTGATCGGGCCATCTCCGGGCGCCCCGGGCCGGTCCGGTTCCGCTGGGTCCGTGGACACGTCGGCAACTACTTCAACGAGCAGGCGGACACGCTGGCCGGGGAGGCCGCCCGCCAGGCGGCAGCGGATCCGGCTGCGATCGCGCCGGAAGCCGTCGGAACGCCGGAACCGACTGCGCCGGAACTGACGTCGGATCTGGCAATGTCGGAACTGACAGCGACGGAACTGACGGTGTCGGAACTGGCGGTGTCGGAATTCGCGGCACCGAAATCGGCAGCGTCGAAATCAGCGGCGACGCAAACAACCGTCTCGACTTCGAACGGGGGCGCGCAGCCCGCTGCGCGCTCGCGGGCCGCGGGGAAGACGGTCACGCAGGCTCAGACGCTCACGCTGTTCTGAGTCGCGCGACCGTAGTGGCCCGCCCGAAAGACCTCCGGCGGTGGTGGCTCGGCCCACCGCCGGAGGTCGCGGGTTTACCTCTGACTATCAGTTGCCCTTCGGCGGCGCGGGCGGATTCGACGGTTGGTTCGGCGCGGGCTGCCCCTGCTGCGGCTGCCCCTGATCCGGTCCCGACGGCACCGGCACACCGCTCGGCAATCCGCCGTTCGCACCCTTCAGCTGTGGTGACTCCAGCTTGTCCACCAACCACTTGTCACCGTCGCGCTTCATGGTCGCGGACAGCACCAGCAGCGCCCGTTCCGGGGCGCTGCCCTGCTGGGTGAAGTTGGCGCGGTACTCGGTCAGCGAAATGAGCACCTTGCCCGAATCCTTGTCGCCGGATTGGTAACCGCACAGCACGTCATCGGACCACGACTTCACCTTCGCCTGCACCATGGCGTCCTTGAGCAGCTTCGCCGCATCGCCGTACTGGGAAAGGAATTCGCCGGAGGATTCGGACTTGATCTTGTTGATCCAGCCGTCGAGATCCTTCGAGTAGTCGTAGGTGGCGATATCCCGGCCGAATGCGCAACCCGCGGATGTCGCGTCGTCGCGGGCGGCCAATTTATCGCTGCGGTCCTTGGCCTGCAGATAGAACACCACCACCGCGGTGATCGCACCGACCAGCAGCACACCGGCGACGAATGCGGCGACGACGGCCATGGTGTTCGACCTGGCCGGTGCGGCATCCGATTTCGGCTCGGCGCGCTTCTTGTCCGGCTTCACCTTGCCCTTTTTATCCGCGGCGTCGGACTTCTCGGCCTTCGACTCCGCAGCGGAATCCTCGGCTTCGGCCTTCGACTTCGCGGCGGTGTCCTCGGCTTTCGCTGCGGCAGCGTCCTTTTCGCCCGCGGCATCATCCGACTGCGCCGCGGCGTCGGTATCCTTCTCGTGCTCGGTGTCCTCGGTGATCGCGGTATCCTTGCCGGTCGCGGCGTCGTCGGTAGACATCGATATGTTCCTGCACTTTCCCGGCGCGCGGGCGCGCCGATCGGCTGACCGGCTCGCTGGGGTCGAGCCGGTTCGCGTTCCACCGGCGAGTATGCCCGGACCTGCGGTGTCACCGCCGGACCGGGTACGACTCACCGCACCGGGGGCAGGGTCCGTTCGTTCGGATCCACACCCGGCGGCATATGCGCGCCATTGTTCGGCACGTCGGGCCGCGGTGCATTGGCCGCGCCGCGGATCTCCTGACCAGGCGGCGGGTTGTCACAGTAGTTCCACTTGGGCAGGCTGCCGTCCTGCACCACCTCGGGGGCCATCGGTTTCGCGTTGGTGTACTGGCAGAAGGGCCGCATCCAGATGTCGATGATCGTGTGGAATTCACCGTCCCATGCGGGCACACCGAGCGCATCGGCACCTAGCGCCAGCGAGGGGAACAGCGCCCGCAGCGCGGGCGTGCGCAGCTGTGCCGCCCTGGTCATCGCCGCGAAATTGGCGGCGAGGCTGGTGATCGGGTCGGCGGTCTTGTCCAGCACCGCGCCGAGACTCTTCAGCTGACCGGGCGCCTTCTCCAGCACCGCCTGCAATTCCTGATTGGCATTGTTGAACTGCTGGAACAGCGCACCCGAATTCCGGGTGAGGGTTTCCAGATCGGGTTGGGCGTGCGTGGTGGTCTCGGTGATGGTGCGCAGGTTCGCGATCAGATTGGTCGTCTGCGGCAGCAAATTGTCGAAACCCGCTGAGGCCAGGCTGATTCCGTTCACCAGGCCGCGCAGCTGATCCGGGCCGCCGCTGAGCGCGGTATCCAGCTCGTTGAGGATGACGCTGAACTTCTGCGGATCGATCTGGGCGATCAGCGCGCTGGAATTGTCCAGCACCGACCACACCGGGGTCGGCGTCTTGATCTTGCTCGGATCGAAGCGCACCACGGAACCGTCGTTCAGATACGGCGATTGGTCGGTGCCCGGGCGGAAATCGATGTACTGCTCACCCGCGCCCGACAGCGCCTGCACCGAAATATCGGAATCCACCGGAATCCGGTACTTGCTCTCGATCTGCGCGACCGCCGAAATGGACTGCCCCCGATCGGTGAGCTTGATCGAGGTGACCTTGCCGATGCGGTAACCGCGCAGGGTCACATCGTTACCCGGCTGCAGGCCGCCGGAGCGGTCCAGATTTATCGTCACGTCGTAGGTGGACTTCAGCGGGTTCACCCGCATGACGCTCACCATCAGATACGACGCGCCGATGACGAGCACCAGCGCCAGGCCCAGGTTGGACAGAAAGATCTTGCTGCGCAACAGTTTCCGCAGTCGGGTCACCGATGGCCTCCTTGCACCCGCTGCTGCACTATCTGCAGCACCTGGATCAGGCTGCCCGCGAAATCCTGCAGATCGTTGAGATCCTGCAGCTTGCCGTGCTGCGGATCGGTCAGCGCGCTGAGATCCAGGTTGGTCGCGTAGGCGAAGACCGCGAAACCGCTGCCGCGGAAGGTCGCGTCCACCTTGGGCCGGATGGTGTGCAGGCGATCGAGCAGCACACCGAACTGATCGCCGGTCCGGCTGAGCGCGTCCATCAGCGCTTTGGTGTTGTCGAGCAGGCCGGCCAGCTGCTGGCTGGAGGTGTCCGCGTAATCACCCAGTGCCGCACTGGTTTTCGACACCTTCTGCAGCAGATCGCCGAGCGCCCTGTTGTTCTCGGCCACCGCGCCGATCATCTGCGGCAGCGTATCGGCCACCTGGCCGAGTTCGTTGCGCCGCGATTCGATGGTGTCGGCGAAACCGTTGAATTCACCGAGCACCGCGTCGACCCGGGCCGAGTTTGCATTCAAATTGCTGACCACACTGGTCATTTGGGTGAGCAGATGGGCGAGCTGATCACCGCGCCCGCCGACGATCGAATCCAGCTCCGAGGTGAGCTTGCTGAGGCTGGCGATGCCACCGCCGTTGAACAGCATGGAGATCGAGATCAGCAGCTGCTCGACGGTCGCGCCCGCCGACGTCTGCTCGATCTTGTCGCCGTTTTTCAGCATGGCGGCGCCCGGCTCGGTCTTCGGCTTCGACACCGCGACGAAGACGTCACCGAGCGGGGTGGCCTGCCGCAGTTCGGCGCTGCTGCCCTTGGGCAGTTCGATGTCCTTGCGGATGGTCAGATCGACGATGGCCTTGAAATTCTTGGTCCGGATATTCGAGACCACCCCGACATCGGAGCCGCCGATCTTGACCTTCGCCTGCTCCGGCAGGTTCAGCGCGTTGTCGAATTCCGCTGTCACCGTGTAGGTTTCGCCCGACAGACCCGGTTTGGGCAGCGGAATCTTGTCCACCGTGAGGCCGCAGCCCGAGGTGACGCCAACCGTGGCCACCGCGGTGGCCGCGAGCACCGTGCGACGAACCTTGCTCATTCGGCGTGTCATTTCGTCAACCCCAGCAGTGCCGCGGTGAGCCCGTAGTCGGGCCCGAAATCCTGCATATTGCCGGTCCGGCAGCCGTCCGCCCGCATCTGGACCCGCTCACAGAAGACGCTGACCATCTCACCCGACAGCGCCGTGCCGATCAGCGCCTGCAGCCGGACGTAGTTGCCCTGCCGGTTCATCATGTTGTCGATGTTCTGCATCAGCATCGGCGCGACATCGACCACCTCGGTAAGGCCGTATGCGTTGGCGCGCAACTGATTCGTCACATTGGTCAACCCGGCCAGCGAGCTCGCCAGCTTGTCCTGGTACTGCGAGAACGCCCCATTGGTATTGGCCAGGAAGGCGTTCATCTGGTCCAGGGTGGCCTGCAGGCCGGGCGCCTGCTCGGCGAGCAGGCCGGTCAGCTGTGTCGTCCGGTTGCTGAAATCCCTTACCGCCTGGTCGTTTTCGGCGAGCATGGTGGTGAGCTCGTTCAGCTTGATGATGATGTTGGAGACGGCGTCCTTATTGTCGACGCCCACCTTCAGCGCACTGGACAGCGCGTTGAGCGTGTCGCGCAACTTCGTACCGTTGCCGTTCAGCATCGGGTAAAGCACCCGGCCGGACAGCGGGCCGATACCGTCCTGCCCCGGTTCCGGTTTCAGCGCCGCGGCGAACTGATCGATGGTTTTGATCATCGTGTCGAGTTCGACCGGGGTCTTGGTCTTGGCGAGCGGCAGGTGCGCGCCGTCCTTCAAGGTGTCACCCGCGGTGTACACCGGGGTGAGCTCGATATGCCGGTCGGTCACGATGGATGGCGAAATGATCGCCGCCATCGCGTCTTTCGGGATCTTGACGTCCTTGTCGATCGACATGTGGACCTCGATCATGGTGCCGTGCGGCACGATCTTCTCCACCTTGCCGACATTCAACCCCAGCACCGTCACCGGGTTGCCCTCGTACATGCCCGCGATGTTCTGGAAGTCTGCGGTGATCTTGATCGTATTGCCGAGCGAATCGTTCACCGAGCTGGGCAGCAGCGAGCAGCCGCCCAGCGTCAATGCCAGCACGCCTGCCGCGAGCGCCCGTGTCGCCGATATCAGTTTCATCACTGGCACCCCTCGATAACCTTGGCGAAGCACAACCAGTTGTCCGGGAAGACCCACGGCAGGCCCAGCGAGCCGTACGGGCCGTTGCCGCCGTACGAATTGGCCAGGTACCGCACCGTCGGCGGCAGGATGGACAGCAGCCGGTCCAGGTTGTCCTTGTTCTTCTGCAGACCCTCGGCCATGGTGTTCAGCTGATCGATGGTCGGTCCGAACTTGCCGTTGTTCTGATCGCCGATCTCCTGCAGCTGCCTGGTCAGCGTCGCGATATTGTCCAGCAGCTGCCGCAGCAGGCCCTGCCGTTCCATCACCCGATTGGCGATGGCCTCACCCTGGGTGATCACCAGCAGCACGCTGTTGCGGTTGTCGCCGAGGATCCTGGTGACCCGGTCCAAATCCTTGAGCAGGCTGTCCATTTCGCCCTTGCGCTGATCCATCACCTTGGCGATGGCGCCGATGCTGTCCAGCGACTGCGCCACCAGCGCGGGGGAGTCGCCGAGCTGCTTGTTGATCAGGTTGAGCGAATCGGCGAGTTTCTTGGTGTCGAGCGCCTCGAATTTCGGGGTGCCCTCCTGCACGACATCGGCCAGGTTGTACGGAACGGTGGTGTTGGACACCGGAATCCGGCCGCCCCTGAGTCCGGAGCCATCACCCGGCTCCACGTCGACGTAGCGGGCGCCGAGCAGGGTGGCCATCTTGATCGATGCCTTCGCGTCGGGCCCGAACTTGATGCCGTGGTCCACATTGAGGGTCAGCAGCACGTGGCTGCCCTCCAGTTTCGCGCCCGCCACCTGACCGACCTGAACACCGGCGACATTCACCTTGTCGCCCACCTTGATGCCCGCGGCCTGCACGAATTCGGCCTTGATGGACTGCTGGCCGACTCCGAGCAGTTTGAACGTGCTGGAGCCGACGAGCAGCAGCACGACGAGCGCGCCGCCGACGATGCCCAGCCAGAAGTAGCGATTGTTGTTGAAGCGGGTCCGCAGCTTGGTCATCATGGCCTGCACACCGCCGAATGCTGGTTGCCACCGATCTGGGAGGTCAGTCCGCGGGGGAAGAGGATGCCGTACAGCGAGATATCGAGACCGCAGAGGTAGCCGTTGGCGTAGGCGCCCTCGGAGGTGTGTCTGCCCGCGTCGGCGAGGACGCTCGGCAGATCGATCGCGGCCTGGTCGAGCTTGGCGCCATTGGCCAGCAGGAGGGCCAGCGCCGCAGAGGTCGAGTTCTGGGTATCTTGCAGCTTCGGTTGGATCGTGCCGATCATATCGACCAAAGAGCTTGTCGCCGTGGCGATCTGCACCGTGGATTGCTGCAGCGACTGGCCCTGCTCGTAGAGCCCGCCGATCAGCGCCCGGGTCTGGGTCACCAGGGTCTCCAATTCATCACCTCGCTTGGCCAACCCCTGCATCACGCCGGACAGGTTGCCGATCACATCGGACAGAATCGCGTCGCGTCGCTGGAAATCCGACGCCAATGTCGCGGCCTGGGTGACGAACGTGCTCAGCGACACGCCATCACCCTGCAACGCCTGGATGAACGTTTCCGACAGCTGGTTCACCTGCTCGGGCTGCAGCACCTGAAACAGTGGCTGAAAACCGTTGAGCAGCGCCGAAACATCGAACGACGGTTCGGTGCGGTCCACCGGGATGCTCGCGTGGTTCTTCAGCTGCTGCGGCGACCGCGCGCCGCCCGGCGCCAGCGCCACATACCGCTGCCCGATCAGGTTCTGGTAGCGGACAAGGGCTTTGGTGTCGTCGAAGATCGGCTGATCGCGCTGCACGACGAAGGTCACCTTGGCCACCGACTTGCCGAGCTTCGAATCCCTGGCCACCGCGATCTTCTCCACCTTGCCGACCCGCACGCCCGCCATGCGCACGTCATCGCCCTCGTGCAAGCCGAGCACATCGGTGAATGTCGCGGTGTAGGTGTTGGTTTCGCCCGTGACGACGCGGGCCAGCGTATTCCACACCAGCAGCGTCACCAGGACGGAGACGATCGCGAAGAGCCCGAACCCGATCAGCGGTTTGCGAATACTCATCGGCCGGAACCCTTTTCGGACACGGTCATGGTCCCGCCCTTCAAAATCGAACTCAGCAGCAGGTATTCGGCCGCGGTCGGTCGACGGCCGAGCAGCGCGGTCATCGCGTCCTGACCCTGTAGCGCGATCGGAGCGGCCGACGGCGTGCCCTCGGCCGGTGCCTGCGGCGGCGCCGGTGGCGCGGCGGGTGCGGGCTGCCCGAGTCCGGGCAGCGCCGGAATCAGTCCGTCCAGCGGCGTACCCGCGAACGGGTTCGGCAAGGTCGGCAGGGTCGGCAACTGCGGCAGTCCGGTGATGCCCGAAGCCATGTGCCCGTCCGGGCCCGGCATGGTGATGCCGGGAATGAGCGGCAGCCCCGCCAGCGGAAGCACCGGCGGCAGCCCCTTCGCCGAATCCAGCGCGCGCGGCTTCAGCTTGTCGGGCAACTCACCGACATCGGCGACGGCGGGCGCGGTGGCACAGCTCGGCCCGGCCAGATCGCCGTAGCGCGGGCAGTCGGCGACGGTGTACGGGCCGTACGGGGTGAGCGTGATGCCGGCGTTCCACACCATCTGCTGTTGCGGACCCCACTTGAAGGTGGTGTCGAGCTTCCTGACGGTTTCGCTGAGGTTGAGCAGCGCCTGGGTGACGGCGTTCGGATCGCTGGTGAGCGCGCCGAACATATCGCTGGTGCCCGCCGTGACCTGCTTGCCGATATCGCCGTTGCGGGCGAACAGGTTATTGACCGTATCGACCGTGCCGCCCGCCCCGGTGAGCAGCGCGACCAGCTGGCCGCGCCGGTCGGCGATGGTCTTGGCGGTTGTCACCGAGGTGCCGAGCACATCCATCAGTTCCGGCGCGGACCGGTTCAGCGCGTGGAAGGAATCCGAGAAATCATCCAGCTGCGCACCGAGATTCGGCACCGCGCCGCGCACCCCGGCCAGCCAGTTGTCCAATCGCTCGACGGTGGATCCCGGCATCCGGCCGCTGCCGTCGAGCGCCTGGGAGAGGGTGCCGAGCACGCGGCCGAATTTGATCGGGTCGATCTTGTCCAGGATATTGCGGACCGTGGTGAGGGTGTCCTGCAGCGCGATGGTGCCCTCGCTGCGATCCTCCTCGATGGTCGAACCCTGGTGCAGGTACTTGTCGCTGGGCCCGTTGAACACCAGCTCCACCGAGGTGACCGCGAACAGGTTGCTCGGCACAACGCGCGCGGTGACATTCGACGGGATATCACCGGCGAACTCCGGCTTCAGATCCATATGGACCTGCTGCAGTTCACCTTTCGCGGCGACGGAGACATCCTTGACCGCACCGACCAGCACGCCGCGGAACTTCACATCGGCATCCGCGGGCAGCCCGTCACCGGTGGTGGTGAGATTCGCCGTCACGCCGACCTTTTCCTGCAACAGCCCCTTGTACCGCACCATCAGGAAGCTCAGCACCAGCGCGAAGACAATGAGGCCCGCGACCCCGGCCAGCAGCAGCTGCCGCATCGTCGGGCCGCGCCCGCTCGGATCAATGATCATGTGGTCTTACCCCGAAATACGGATTCCGGGGTTGACGCCCCAGATGGCCAAGGTCATGAAGAGGTCGACGAATACGACGGCGATGATGCAGTTCTTGATCGCCCGGCCGGAGGCGACACCGACGCCCTCCGGGCCACCAGAGGCGAAAAAGCCGTAGTAGCACTGGATGAAGGTGGTGATCGCGACGAAGATCAGCGCCTTGAGCAGCGAATAGAGCACATCGTGCGGTATCAGGAACTGGTAGAAGTAGTGCTGGTAGGTGCCGGCCGCCGTGCCGCCGATCAACTGGACGGTCAGCGAGCAGGAGATGTACGCGACCGCGAGGCCCAGGCAGTACAGCGGAATGATCGCCACCATGGCCGCGAACATCCGGGTGCTGATGAGATAGGGCAGCGGCCGGATGGCGATCGACTCGAGCGCGTCGATCTCCTCGGAGATCCGCATCGCGCCGAGCTGCGCGGTGAAGCGGCAGCCCGCCTGCGCGGCGAAGGCCACCGAGGCGAGCAGGGGACCGATCTCCCTGGTGGTCGCGAATGCGGAGATTGCACCGGTGATCGGGCTGAGCCCCAACAGGTTCAGCGAGTTGTAGCCCTGGATGCCGACGGTTATCCCGCCGAACCCGCTCAGGATGACGACGACGCCGATGGTGCCGCCGCCGACGACGAGATTGCCGTTGCCCCAGGTGACATCCGAGATCAGCCGCCAGACCTCCTTCGGATAATGCTTGAGCGCCAACGGAATCGAACCGAGCGAGCGCAGCAGGAAGAACACCTGGTGGCCGATTCTGGCCACCCAGTCGAGCGGGGCCTGCGCGCCGCGCTGAACCGCGCGGAAGGGCCGCAGCAGCGGCGGTACATAAGTCGATGACACCGGATCAACCCACCTGTGCCGGGAACAATGCGTTGTAGATCTGGGTGATGATCAGGTTCACCCCGAACAACATGATCGCGGAGCTGACCACCGCCGAGTTCACCGAGTTCGCGACGCCGCCGGGGCCGCCGCGGGTGTTCAATCCGGTGTCGCAGGCGATGATCGCGGCGAGCAACCCGAAGATCAGCGATTTGATCAGCGCGGCGAGCAGGTCGCGGGTCACCGCGAAGGAGGAGAAGGTGCTGATGTAGGAGCCCGGAGTTCCGTTCTGCGCGAAGACATTGAAGAAGTAGCCGGTCAGGAAGCCGACGAAAACGACGAAGCCGCAAAGCAATACGGATACGATCATCGCCGCGCCGAGCCGGGGGGCAACCAGCCGGTGCAGCGGGTCGACGCCCATCACCTTCATGGCGTCGATTTCCTCGCGAATGGTGCGGGAGCCGAGGTCGGCGCAGACCGCGGAGCCGACGGCGCCCGCGATCATCAGCGAGGTGACGATGGGCGCGCCCTGCTGGATGATGCCGAGGCCATTGGCCGCGCCGATGAACGAGGTGGCGCCGACCTGGCCGGCGACGGATCCGACCTGGATGGAGACGATGACGCCGATCGGGATGGCCACGAGCAGCGTCGGGGCGGCCGAGACGCTGGACATGAAGGCGCACTGCCGGATGAATTCCCCGAACGGGAAGCGCCGCCGGAAGATCGAGACGAAGAGTTCGGCGACGGCGGCGAACCCCATGGTGATCTGGCGGCCGAAGGTCTCGACGGAACGCTTCGGGTGGTCTTCCCAATAAGCCTTCGTCCAATCGACCACATCACTGAACCGCGAACCTGGTGGACTCTCGGTCGACTGCACTGGCTAACCCCTCTCGACGCCGGTTGCCCGCCCCGACGACTTGTTTGCTTGACGCACCTTACTACGGAGTAGTGCAGAACACACCACTGTCGTGTGATTGCGGTCATAGATGAACGTCACCTTCACGAAAATGATGTGACCTGGGCCGGGAGACTTGTCCAGGAGACCAAGTGACCAGCCGGTCTTCTGGTACAAGTTACAGTGAAGCCGCTCTCCGGAGCTGCCGCTCAGGGCCGGATTTTTGAATTAGTCGGATTGAACTCGTAAAAAATATTCATCTAATTGAAAACGGACAACGCGCAAAAGTCGGCAAAATGAAACACTCGCGACACGCGGTCCGATGATCAGTGCAATAGCCCTTCGCTATCGTCGAGCTATATGAGACGCGGGGCTAAATCTGTCCGAAAAGTGTACAGAAGCACCATTTTGGACACCCAGAAGTACGTGACGCGCCCGAGACCGAATACTGACACGATGGGTGCGACAGATTGATATGGTGCGGCTTCCGACGTCTGGAGGGACATGTTCAGCAAACTCGCCAAGGCGGCCACTGCCGTCTTCGCCGCTGCCCTTGGTGCGGCACTGCTCGGGACGGGCGCCGCGCACGCCGCGGGACCGGTCATCGGTGGGGGCTCGGGCATCATCATCGACAACCAGTTCGAGTGCACGGTGACCACGGTCGGCTGGGACAACTCCGGACATCTCATCGGGCTGACGGCGGGGCACTGTGGCGATCCCGGCGCCCAGGTGTTCGCCGAGAAGGACCGCGGCGCAGGCCAAATCGGCCGATTCGTCTACTCCAACCACGACCTCGACTACGCGATCATCCAGTTCGACCCGGACAAGATCACCCCGGTCAACCGCATCGGCAACGTCACCATCACCGGACTCGGCCTACCCGCGCAGTTCCCCCAGATCGTTTGCAAGGAGGGCCGCACCACCGGCAACACCTGCGGTATCACCTGGGGTGACGTATTCCAGACGAATGTCGAGACCTGGTCCCAGATGTGTGTGGTGGAAGGCGATTCCGGCGCACCCGTGGTGGTCGGCACCACGCTGGTCGGCATGGTGAACGCCTACCTCGCCCTCGCCTGCTTCGGCCCCGAGGTCGGCACCAACATGAATGCGATCATGGCCGATATCAACGGCCGCGGCGGTGTCGGAGCGGGCTTCAACCCGATCTGATCGAACAGCGTCCCTCGAGATTTCGGATGAGCGAGCCCCACCGGGCTCGCTCATTTTTTATCGGCGACCCGCAACGACGGCGCCACCGCGGGCCCGCCGACACCGCACTGCGGCAGGCAGTCGACATTGTCCAATTCCGGACGGTGCCGCTCGGGCCGCAGCATGACACCCGCGAGCAGGGCGCCCGCCACCAGCAGTCCGGCACAGATACCCATCGCGACGGTGAATCCGTGCGCGAAGGCATCCGGATCGTGTAGCGAACCGGAGATACCGGCCAGGCCGGGCAGCGCGGCGACCGCGAGCAGCTGCGCGGTCCTGGCGACGGCATTGTTCACCCCGGACGCGATACCCGCCTCACTGGACGGCACCGCACCGAGCACCGCACCCGTCAGCGGGGCGACCAGCGCCGAGAGACCGAGCCCGAACACCAGCACACCCGGCAGAACATCGGTGAGATAAGCGGTTTCGCGCCCGATCCGCAGCAGAAGCAGCAGACCGGCCGCCGCGAGCAGCGGACCGATCGTCATCGGGATGCGCGGGCCGTGCGCCTGCGCCCAGCGACCCGCAGGCGCGGAGAGCACCAGCATCAGCAGGGTGATCGGCACCGTCGCCGCACCAGCCAGCAGCGGTGAATATCCCGCCACCAGTTGCAATTCCAGCGTCAGCAGGAAGAAGACGCCGCCGAGTGCCGCGTACACCGCGAGGGTGACCAGATTCGCCGCGGTGAACACCCGCGACCGGAACAGCGATGGCGGCACCAGCGGATGATCACTGCGCCGCTCCACCACCACGAACGCCGCGAGCAGCACCAGCCCGGCCACCGCGAGCAGCGGCATCCGTTCGATCAGGCCGAAGGTCAGCGCGCCGAGCCCGAGGGCGACCACGACCGCGCCCGGAACATCAAGGCGCGCGGGCGCATTCGGATCGTGACTGTCCGGCACGTGGCGCAGCGCGACCAGCACGACCACCGCGGCGAGCGGCACGTTGAGGAAGAAGATGGAGCGCCACCCGGCCAGATCGATCAGCCAGCCGCCGAGGAACGGGCCGAGCGCGCCCGCGACGCCGCCGAATCCGGACCACAGCCCGATCGCCGACCCCTGATCCCGCGAATCGATCGATGAGGAGATGAGGGCCAGGCTGCCGGGGGTGAGCATGGCGCCGGCGACGCCCTGCAGTACCCGCGCCGCGACCAGCATCTCGATATTCACCGCAGCACCGCACAGCACCGAGGCGATTGCGAAACCGATTGTGCCCCAAACGAATACCTTGCGACGGCCGAGTTTGTCGCCGAGCGACCCGCCGAGCAGGATGAACGACGCGAGGGTGAGTGTGTAGCCGTTCAGCGTCCACTGCAGGCCCGCGACATCGGTTTTCAGCTGATCGCCGATGCGGGGCAGGGCGATATTCACCACCGTCGCATCCAGCATCGCGACCGCGGACCCGAGGATGGTGGCCAGCAGGATCCAGCGACCGGTGGCCGATCGCAGACGCGGCAGCTCGGTGCTCGTCACCTCTCACAACATACGCAGGACAACCGACAAACTCGGGCGATTCAGAGGTCTTGGACACAAACCACGAAGTGGCGTTCCTTCTTGACGAATCCGCTGTTGCCCGCGCCGCAGCTGTTCACATCGGCGACGTTCTGCAGGATCTTGAGCACCTTCACCCCGTCCTTGATGTGCTGGGTGCAGTCGATGCGTTTGGCGATATCGCCGCCGACATCCATGCAGCCGCCGACCACCCAGTCGATATCCAGGCAGAACGCGCCCTGTTCGACGCCGTTGACGGTTTCCACGTAATAGCTGTCGCGGTCGCTGACGCATTGCGAGCTGCGCTGCGTCTTGCCGATCACCTTGTAGTTGGATTCCGGGCTGCCGCAGGCGGCCTTATCTATGGTGGCGTCCTCGGTGGTGCCGCCGAGGGTGACGCAGTCGCCGATCTCGGCCTGGAAATCGGTCTTGCCCGGTTTGGGCGCGGTGGTCGGTTTATTGGACGGCGTCGTCGGCGGTTTGGTGACCGAAATGGCGTCGACGGTGCCGTTCGCCTCGGGTTGGGCCCGGCCGCTGATCGTCGAACCGCATCCGGTGACGAATACGGCCGTGAGCAGAGCCAGCGCCACAACGACCAGCCGACCCAATGCCCCACGCTTGTTTTGCCGAGACACGAGTCCTCCAACGCCGCCGAACATCACGCCATAAATACACCATGCATCAGGTGCCGTCGAGTCGGCGGAAATTTCGGCCGCGGTGCGTGTTTCGTCCGGATCAGCCCGTCGGAGCTGCGAAGTTGCCCGCGCTCGCTACCCTGGGAATTCAGCCCCGTTGGGGACCCTCGGGTCAGGAGGTGTGGCGATGGTCGCGGCTTTCCAACCCCTACCGGCCGATGGGCCCGCGAGCGGCCACCGGCTGTCCGCCCCCAGGGAAATGCTGGTGACGCCGGAGTTCATCCGGCTGGCCGATCACTTCTTCGGCATGTTCACCCAGTCGAACCGCGGCGGCGGTGCGCTCGCCGTCTACCTGCACGGACGTCCGGTAGTCGATATCTGGGCCGGTTGGGCGGCCAAGGATCGGCGCTGGAACGGCGATAACGTCGCGCTCACCTTCTCCACCGGAAAGGGTGTCGCGTCGACGGTGGTGCACCGGCTCGCCGAACGCGGGCTCATCGACTACGAGGCGCCGGTCGCGAACTACTGGCCGGAGTTCGCCGCACATGGGAAACACGACATAACCGTCCGCGATGTGCTCGCCCACCGGGCCGGATTGCATCGGGTGCGCGGGCTGGTGCCCGGCCGCGAGGGCATTCTCGACTACGACGCCGTGGTTCGGGCGCTGGCCGACAGCCCGGCCGATCCGCGGCGCATCCGCTCCTCCGGCTATCACGCGATCACCTTCGGCTGGCTGGTGGCCGAGATCGTGTCCAGGGTGACCGGTCGGTCGTTCACCGATGTGCTCAGGGCGGAGATCGCCGAGCCGTTGGGCGTCGACGAATTCTGGTTCCGGGTACCGGAATCCGAGCGCTACCGGATCGCGAAGATCTTCCCGCATCTGAGCCCGCCCGGAATCCGGTGGAATACCGCGTCATCGGTGCTTTCCTGGGTGCGCCCGATCCGCGGGCTCGCCGAGGCGGGTATGCCGGAGAGCTTCGACGAGCTGGTCCGCGATCCGCGGGTGCACGACGCGGTGATGCCCGGCTGGAACGGCGTGTTCTCGGCGCGAGCGCTGGCCAGGATGTATGGGGCCATCGCCAACGGCGGCCGGATCGACGGCGCCCAGTTCCTGCGGCCGGAGACGGTCGAGATCATCGGCCGGACCCAGCCCGCCGAGGGCCGCGACTATGTGCTCGGCCTGCCGCTGCGCTTCACCCTCGGCTATCACCGGCCGGTGCTGATGTCCAAGCAGCAGCCGCGAAAAGCCTTCGGGCACTACGGTATCGGCGGTTCGGGCGCCTATGCCGACCCGGCCACCGGCATGGCGATCGCCTTCGTCACCAACCGCCTCGGCAATGCCGCCACCGCGCTGGGCGACGCACGCCTGGCCCGGCTGGCCGCCCTCGCACAGCACACGGTGCACCGCATCGAATCCGGCGCCCCGGTACCGGTGCGTCCCCGAACCGACTGACGGGTTAGTTCGTATACATCGATATGGGTGTGCGGGTGCGCGGTGCGAATGGCGAAATGCGCGGCGGCCCGCGCCCGCCCCGGCTCAGCGCACTGCACGCGGTGGCGGCCGGAATCGATTTCGAGCGGTACTTCCGATGGCGGCGGGCACGCGAGGGCGATCCGTTCTACGTGCGCTTTCCCGGATTCGATCCGGTGCTGTTCACCGGGACGCCCGATGGCGCCCGCGAGATTTTCCGCGCACCGGTCGATGCGCTGAAACCGCCGCGGCCCAATCCCATCGAGCCGATGGTCGGCAGCGCCTCGCTGATCCTGACCGCGGGCGAGCGGCACCGCCGGGACCGGGCACTGCTGGCGCCCGCCTTCCATGGCACTCGGATCCGCGCGCTCGCCGAACGCATCCGGGATTCGGTCGAAACGGAAATAGACGGCGGCACAACGGGTTCCGAGAAGGCCTGGACGCCGGGGCGACTGATCGATTCGCGGGCGGCGGCCCGGGCCATAACGTTGCGGGTGATTCTGGAGGCGGTACTCGGGGTGGACAGCGAGGGCCGCCGCGCCGACTACATCGCCGCGACCGCCGAATTCCTCGACGGGTTCTCCGGGCCGCTGCTGCTGCCAGCGCTGCGACTCGGACTGTTCGGGCATGCACCGTGGGACCGATTCCTGGCGGCGCGGGACCGCCTGGACGAACTGCTTCGCGCCGATATCGCCAGGCGCAGAGCCGATTCCGCGACCCCGCGCCCCGATATTCTCAGCGCGCTGCTGAACTGCACCTACGACGACGGCAGCCCGATATCCGACGCGGACCTGTGCGAGCAACTGCGCACGCTGCTGGTGGCCGGTCACGAGACGACGGCGACCACGCTGGTATGGGCGCTGTTCCATCTCCATCGCGAACCGGAGCTGCTCGGCCCGCTGCGCGCGGAGGTGCTCGCGGCGGGCCGTGGCGCCAGCGCGACCGAGCTCGCGGGCCTGCCGTACCTCGATGCCGTCTGCCAGGAAACGCTGCGGCTGCATCCGCCGGTGCCGGTCGTATTGCGCGGGCTCACCGAATCTTTCACGCTGCGCGGGGTGCCGCTGGCGCCGGGCGACATCATGGGGGTCGCGGTGCCATTACTGCATTCGGATCCCGAGATTTGGGATGAACCGGAACAATTCCGGCCCGAACGCTTCCTCGATCGCGGCGAAAAGGGTAAATACTCCATGTTCGAGTTCGCGCCGTTCGGCGGCGGGCATCGCCGCTGCGTCGGCGCGACGCTCGCCGAATACGAGCTGCGAATTGCGCTCGCCACCATCGTTTCCCGCGTCGAATTGCGTTTGACCACGCGCTATGCCGATGGCGCCGCACCGCTGCCGGTGCCACACAACATCGCGGCCGGTCCGCGGCGGCCGATCCCGTTCGAGGTGGTCGGTTAAGTCCCACCGGCTCAACCTCTTTGAGTGATTTACATCACTAAGTCGTTTGGACGCGCCGGAATCGACCGAACGGATACCCCGCCGGTAGCTCCGCCGGACACGCCGACCTGACCGGCAACTTTCACGAAATGCGGTGCCACACAATGCGATATGTGTCGCTCGACACACCGGACGGTCTGCTGGAATTACTCGCGAATACCGCTGGCATACGCCCACCGCCGGACGGTAGGAATGTCGGAGGGTCGGGCCGTCAAAATCCGCGGGGCGCTTCGTCGCAGGCCCCGCACCAAGGAAAGAAATCTCCCTCGCCGTCGCGTGTGCGGGGCGAGAGATGGAATGGACGAGAAACCTATGCATGCCGCTTTGTACAACAGGACACCGCTGCCATCCCGTCGGGAACGGCGGCTATCCCGCCGACTGCGGCAGGGCCTGTTGTTGACCGCCGCCTGCGCGGCGGCAGGCGCGGCGATCGTCGCTCCCGCACAGGCCGACACCGGCCTGCCCGGCCTGCTCGGCTCCGGTTCCTCGGGTAATGCGGTGCAGCCGCCGCAGCAGCCGAATTTCGCGCCGCCATCGATCAACGTGGCCGACGGTGACACCGTGGGTGTCGCACAGCCGATCGTCATCAGCTTCAAGGATCCGGTGCCCGATCACGCCACCGCCGAGAAGTTCATCAAGATCACCTCGTCGAAGAAGGCCCCCGGTCACTTCTACTGGCGCGGCGACCAGCAGGTGCGCTGGCGGCCGGACCAGTTCTGGCCGGACAACACCGACGTCAAGGTGGAGGCCGGCGGCACGACCACCTCCTTCAAGATCGGTGACGCGCTGGTCTCGACCGCCGACGACACCACCCACCAGATGACCATCACCCGCAACGGCGAGGTCATCAAGACCATGCCGATCGCGATGGGCAAGACCAAGCACGAAACGCCCAACGGCACCTACTACGTCGGCGAACAGCTGCGCAAGATGATCATGGATTCGTCCACCTACGGCGTGCCCACCACCGACCCGGAGGGTTACAAGGTGGAGGTCGAGTACGCGTCCCGGATCTCCTACAGCGGCATCTTCGTGCACGCCGCCCCGTGGTCGGTTGCCCAGCAAGGCAATTCGAACGCCAGCCACGGCTGCATCAACGTGAGCACCGAGAACGCCAAGTGGTTCTTCGAGAACGCGAAGAAGGGCGATCCGGTGGTCGTGCAGAACACCAAGGGCGGCACGCTGAGCCCGTCCGACGGTCTCGGCGACTGGAACTAGTCCCGCCTCTCCGCGTCTTCAGGCCAGACCTAGGTGCGGAGACCGTCGCGTTGGCGACCGGCGGTAAGGCGTTGGGTCAGGCTAGCCCGTCCCGGCGAGTTACCCATGTTCGTGCGAGATCAGATGTCGCCTCGACCTGTCGGAGCGGCAACTGGTCAGCCAGGTCGAGCGCCTTCCCGAGTCAGAAGTTCATACCTCGTTGGACATATGGTCCGCCGTTTTGGTGACGGCGGGCCATATGTCCGTTTACGCTCCCTGAGGATTTAGAGCGCGACAACGATTTCGGGAGACCATGAGTAAGACGTCAAAGTTCAGCGTGTCGGCGTCTACCGTTAACCGAACGTTTGCTCCTGTACGTAAAGTCTCCGCAGTGCGAACGAAGCCGGAACGTGTACTGCCCCAGCCGAAAGGACGCGGCCTACGCAATCGGCCCTGGCAGGACTATGCGCTGTTCCTGGTACTCGTGGTACCGAACCTGGCACTGCTCGGGCTGTTCGTCTACCGACCGCTGATCGACAACATTCGACTGTCGTTCACCGACTGGAACATCTCGGATCCGTTCGTCAACTATGTCGGGCTGGACAACTACAAGGAGTGGTTCGGCCGGTCCGACTCCTGGCAGATCGTCACCAATACGGTGGTCTTCACCGTGGCCGCCGTGGTCGGCAGCATGGTGCTCGGCCTGGCGCTGGCCCTGCTACTCGATCGCAAACTGTTCGGCCGCAATGTGGTTCGCTCGGCGATCTTCGCGCCGTTCGTCATCTCCGGCGCCGCCATCGGCGTCGCCTTCCAGTTCATCTTCGAGCCGAGCCTCGGCCTCATCCAGGACCTGCTGCACAAGGTGGGCGTGGAGAATGTGCCCGACTTCTACCAGAATCCGCACTGGGCGCTGTTCATGGTGACGGTCACCTACATCTGGAAGAACCTGGGCTACAGCTTCGTCATCTACCTCGCGGCGCTGCAGGGCGTGCGGGCCGAACTAATGGAGGCGGCCGAGATCGACGGCGCCAGCCGCTGGACCACCTTCCGCAAGGTGCTGCTGCCGCAGCTGCGGCCCACCACCTTCTTCCTGTCCATCACGGTGCTGCTCAACTCGCTGCAGGTCTTCGACATCATCAATGTGATGACCCGGGGCGGGCCGGTGGGCACCGGCACCACAACCATGGTCTACCAGGTGTATCAAGAGTCGTTCCGCAATTTCCGCGCCGGCTACGGCGCGACGGTGGCCACCATCATGTTCCTGGTGCTGCTGATCATCACGCTGGTGCAGGTTCGGGTCATGGATCGGGGCGAACAGTGAAACACGTTGGTCCGGAATCCCTTTCGTATCAGCGCCGGGTGCTGCTGGTCAAGGTGCTCGGCTACGCCGCCATGGCGTGCGTGCTGCTCATCGTCGGGGTTCCGCTGTTCTGGATCCTGATCACCTCGTTCAAGGCGCGCCCCGACATCTACACCCACCCCGCGGTCTATTGGCCGCACAGCTGGCATCCCGAGAACTACAAGGCCGCGACCACCGACCTGCCGTTCTGGACCTTCCTGCGCAATTCGCTGATCATCACCGGGATCATCTCGCTGGTGAAGTTCGTACTCGGCGTATTCAGCGCGTACGGGCTGGTCTTCCTGCGGTTTCCCGGAAAGACCATCATCTTCCTGGTGATCATCGCGGCGCTGATGGTGCCCAACCAGATCACGGTGATCTCCAACTACGCGCTGATCGCCCAGCTGGGCTGGCGAAATACCTTGCAGGGCATCATCGTTCCGCTCTGCGGCGTCGCCTTCGGCACCTTCCTGATGCGCAACCACTTCCTGTCGCTGCCATCGGAGGTGATCGAGGCGGCCAGGATGGACGGCGCCAACTGGTGGCGGCTGCTCACCAGGGTGGTGCTGCCGATGTCCGGGCCGACCATGGTGGCCTTCGCGGTGGTCACGCTGGTGAACGAGTGGAACGAATACCTCTGGCCCTTCCTGATGGCCGACGACTCGCGGGTCGCCACCCTGCCGGTCGGCCTGACACTGCTGCAGAACACCGAGAATCCGAGCAGCACCAACTGGGGTCCGGTGATGGCGGGCACGCTGCTGACCATGCTGCCGATCCTCATCGTCTTCCTTGTGCTGCAACGGCACATGATCAAGGGCCTCACCTCCGGTGCGGTCAAGGGATAAAACAGGAGAAACCACGTGTCCAGTTCCAAATTTCCCGCGCTGTCGCGACGCGGATTCATCGGCCTGGCCGGCGCGGCGGCCGCGGGTGCGGTGCTCACCGCATGCGCTGGCAGCGGCGGTGGTTCCAAACAGGGCGGCGACGCCAACACCATCACCTTCTGGTCCAATCACCCCGGCACCTCCAAGGACCAGGAGACCGAGCTGATCAACCGCTTCCAGGCCAAGTACCCGGACCTGAAGGTGAAGCTGATCGACGCCGGTAAGAACTACGAGGAGGTGTCGCAGAAGTTCAACGCGGCCCTCTCCGGCGGCGACCTGCCGGATGTGGTTGTGCTGTCGGATGTCTGGTGGTTCAACTACGCGCTCACCGGCGCCATCGAACCGCTCGACGCGCACTTCGCCGACGCGGGCGTGAAGCTGGACGACTACGTCGACTCGCTGGCCGCCGACTACCTGTTCAACGGCAAGCATTACGCGCTGCCGTACTCCCGCTCGACCCCGCTGTTCTATTACAACAAGGATGTGTGGGCGAAGGCGGGCCTGCCCGACCGCGGCCCGAACAGCTGGCAGGAATTCGACGAGTGGGGCCCGAAGCTCCAGTCCATCGTCGGCTCCGGCAAATTCGCGCACGGCTGGGGTGACGCCAAGAACTACCTCGCCTGGACCTTCCAGGGCCCGAACTGGACCTTCGGCGGCGCGTACTCCGATCAGTGGAAGCTGAAGTTCAACGAGCCGGGCACCATCGCCGCGGGCAACTACCTGCGCGACAGCATCAACAACAAGAAGTACGCCGCCATCCGGCCGGATATCGCGACCGATTTCGGCACCGGCGTCATCGCCTCGACCATCGCGTCCACCGGTGACCTCAAGGGCATCAAGGCCAATGCGACCGGCAAACTGGAATTCGGCACCGCCTTCCTGCCGCACCCAAGCGGTCCCGGCGTCACCACCGGCGGCGCGGGCCTGGCCATCCCGGCGCGCATCTCCGATCAGCGGAAGAAGAACGCGCTCAAGTTCATCGAGTTCATCACCAACGCCGAAAGCACGGTCTACTTCTCCCAGGCCACCGGTTATATGCCGGTGCGCAAATCGGCCGCGACCAACCCCGCCGAGGCGGATTTCCTGGCGAAGAACCCGAATTCGAAGGTCGCGATCGACCAGCTGCCGCTGACCAAATCGCAGGATTACGCGCGCGTCTTCCTGCCGGGCGGCGACCAGATCATCGGCACCGGGCTCGAGCAGATCGGCCTGCAGAACCAGGATGTCGCGACGGTGTTCGCCGATGTCAGCAACAAGCTGCAGGCGATATACGACCGGCAGATCGCGCCCAAGCTGCCCAAGTAATTCACCGCGGGAAAACCGCGCCGGAACAACGGATTTCGATAGGAGACCGGATCAACATGGCGACAGTGCAATTCGAGGGCGTCACGCACCTGTACCCGGGTGCGCCGACCCCCGCCGTCGACAAGCTGGAGCTCGATATCGCCGACGGCGAATTCATCGTCCTCGTCGGCCCGTCGGGCTGCGGTAAGTCGACCAGCCTGCGCATGCTGGCCGGGCTCGAATCGGTGGAGGACGGGCGGATCCTGATCGGCGGCCGGGACGTCACCGGCCTGCCGCCGCGCGCCCGCGACGTGGCCATGGTGTTCCAGAGCTATGCGCTCTACCCGAATATGACGGTCGCGGAGAATATGGGCTTCGCGCTGCGCAATGCGGGAATGAACAAGGCCGACACCATGGTTCGGGTGCAGGAGGCCGCCAAGATGCTGGAGCTCGAGCACCTGCTCGACCGGAAACCGGCCAAGCTGTCCGGCGGCCAGCGCCAGCGCGTCGCGATGGGGCGGGCCATCGTGCGCCGCCCGCAGGTGTTCTGCATGGACGAGCCGCTGTCCAACCTCGACGCCAAACTGCGGGTGAGCACCCGCTCGCAGATCGCGGCCCTGCAGAAACGGCTCGGCACCACCACCGTCTACGTCACCCACGATCAGGTGGAGGCGATGACCATGGGCGACCGGGTCGCGGTGCTGCGCGACGGCAAACTGCAGCAGATCGCCGCGCCGCGCGAACTCTACGACAACCCGGTGAACACCTTCGTCGCCGGATTCATCGGCTCGCCCGGGATGAACCTGCTGGAGGCGCCGGTCCGGGATAATGCCGCCGAATTGGGCGAGCTGCGAATCCCGTTGCCGCGCACCGCGAAAGCGGGCGACCGGGTGATCGTCGGCATCCGGCCGGAGTCTTGGGAGGTCACCGCCGAACCGGACAGCCTCGCGGTGGACGCGGAGCTGCTGGAGGAGCTGGGCGCCGAATCGTTCGTCTACAGCCATGGCGTCACCGAGGATTGGAGCAGCCGCTCCGGCAAGGTGGTGGCCCGGGTCGACCGGCGATTCCAGGTCGCGCTCGGCGACCGGCTCCGGTTGCGGCCCAAGATGGACGAGATATTCTTCTTCGACGCCGCCACCGAGGAACGGCTGCGCTGAAGGTAAAGTAGCTCCGCCCCAAAGCATTTCGGAGAAGACACCCGATGAGGTATCGCAACGGCGCCCGTCGGGTCGCCATACTCGTGGCCGTCACCGTCGGCCTGCTGTCCGGTTGCGCCGCACCGCATACGGTTGCGCGGGCGCACGCCGCTCCCGCGACGTTCGTCCATCCCGGTGTGCTCGTCTCCCGCGAACAGCTGGACCTGGTGAAGGTGCGCCTCGCGGTCGGCCTGCAGCCGTGGAAATCCGCCTACGACAAGATGATCGGCAGCGAATACGCGTCGGCGAACCATGCCGCCAAGCCGCGGCCGGTGGTGGATTGCGGCCCGTACGACAACCCGAACAACGGGTGCAGCGACGAGCGCCGCGATGCCATCGCCGCGTACACCGACGCGCTGGCCTGGTATCTGTCCGGCGATATCCGCTACGCGCACAAGGCGATCGAGATCATGGACGCCTGGTCGGCGGCGCTCACCGACCACACCGGCAGCAACGCGCCGCTGCAGAGCGGCTGGGCGGCATCGATGTGGACCAGGACGGCCGAGATCATCAAGTACGCCTACGGCGACTGGCCGAATGCCGGTCGCTTCGGCGACCTGCTGCGAAATGTGTACCTGCCCAAGGTGATCAACGGCTCGTCATCCAACGGCAATTGGGAGCTCACCGAATTGGAGGCGGCCATCGGGATCGCCGTCTTCCTGGAGGACCGCCCGGTCTACGACAAGGCGGTCGGCATGTATCTGGACCGGGTACCCGCCTACATCTACCTGACCTCCGATGGGCCGCAGCCGAAGATCGCCGGACGCAATAAGCAGCGCACGCCCGAGGAGATCACCAAGTACTGGTACGGCCAGACGACCTTGGTGGACGGACTGGCCCAGGAGACCTGCCGCGATTTCGCGCACACCGGATACGGGTTGTCCGCCATCGCGCATATCGCCGAGACCGGCCGCATCCAGCATCAGGACCTCTACCCGCAGGTCGCCGACCGGTTACGCGCGGCCTTCGAACTGCACGCGAAATACCAACTGGGCGAACCGATGCCGGATTGGTTGTGCGGCGGCCACCTGGAGCGTGCGCTCGGGCAGGTCACCGAGGTCGGTTACAACGCGCTGCACAACCGGATGGGTCTGGATATGCCGTATACGGGCAGACTCACCGAGCAGCAGCGACCAACCGGAGCGGATATGTTCTCCCTCTGGGAGACGCTCACCCACGCCGACAATTCGGCGTAGTCCCCGCGAACGCCGGGATCCAGCCGCGTGGATCCCGGCCGCATCGGAACGTCAGGCGATCACCAGATCTTCACGCGCGCATCGGGTTCCAGATACAGCGCATCGCCGGGTTCGACGCCGAACGCCTCGTAGAAGCTGTCGACGTTGCGGACGACGCCGTTGCAGCGGAACTCCGGCGGCGAATGCGGATCCACCGCGAGCCGCCGGATGGCCTCCTCCCGGCGCACCTTGGACCGCCACACCTGGGCCCAGCCGTAGAACACGCGCTGCAGGCCGGTGAGTCCGTCGATCTCCGGCGCATCCTTGCCGTCGAGCGAAATCTGGTACGCCGCAAGGGCGATCGAGAGCCCGCCGAGATCGCCGATATTCTCGCCGATGGTGAATTCGCCGTTCACCCGGTGCTCCGCGCCGAGCTCCTTGGGCGCGAACTCGCTGTACTGCTCGATCAAAGCCTTTGTGCGCTTACCGAATTCGGCGCGGTCGGCATCGGTCCACCAGTCGACCATATTGCCGTCGCCGTCGTATTTGGCGCCCTGATCGTCGAAACCGTGACCGATCTCGTGGCCGATCACCGCGCCGATACCGCCGTAGTTGGCGGCGTCGTCGGCGTGCATATCGAAGAACGGCGGCTGCAGAATCGCGGCGGGGAAGACGATTTCGTTCATGCCCGGGTTGTAATAGGCGTTCACCGTCTGCGGGGTCATGAACCATTCGGCACGGTCGACGGGGCCGCCGAGCTTACCGAGCTGGCGATCGTATTCGGCCGCGACGCCGCTGCGATAATTGCCGACCAGATCGGTGGGATCGATCGTGACGGCCGAGTAATCGCGCCACTTGTCGGGGTAGCCGATCTTCGGGGTGAACTTGGCGAGTTTGGCCAGCGCGGCCGCCCTGGTGTCCTGACCCATCCACTCCAGGTCGGTGATATTGCGGCGGTACGCCTCCTGCAGATTCGCGACCAGCTCCTCCATCCTGGCCTTCGCCCGGGGCGGAAAGTGTTCGGCCACATACAGTTTGCCGACGGCCTCGCCGAGCAGATCCTGCACCAGCCCGACGCCGCGCTTCCAGCGCTCCCGATTCTCCTGCGTGCCGCTGAGGGTGCGGCCGTAGAAATCGAAGTTCGCCTCGACGATCTCGTCGGTGAGCATCGGCGCACGCATCCGCAAAACCCGGATCGCCGCCCAGGCCTGCCAATCCGCCAGATCCTCGCTCGCCCACAGCCGGGCGAAGGTGCGCAGATAGTCCGGCTGACGCACGACCACCTCGGCGAGCAGCTCCGGGCCGGGCCGGTCGACGCCCGCGGCCAGCGCCGAAGCCCATGCGGCCCAGTCGAATTCCGGATTTTCCTCGGCCAGGGCGGCGAAGGTGGTGAGGTTGTAACTCAATTCGGCGTCGCGGCGGCGCACCACATCCCAGTGGCCCTCGGCCAGTTTGGTTTCGAGTTCGAAGATCCGCTGTGCGGCGGCGTCCGGATCGGCGGGCAGCAGTTCGGCGATGCCCGGATATCCGGCGGCCAGCCGGAACATCCCGGACACGAAATCGAGGTACTTCGCCCGGATCTCGGCGTACTCGTCCTTGCGGTAGTAGGACTCGTCCGGCAGTCCGAGCCCGGACTGAGACAGGTTCACCAGGTAGCGGCTGGAGTCCTTGTCGTCGGTGTCGACGAATGCGCTCACCGCGCCGCCGACACCGGTGCGCTGCAGCCTGCCGAGCAGTTCGGCGAAGGCCGACCGATCCGAAACCTCCTTGATCGCGGCCAGTTCCGCGGCGATCGGTTCGAGTCCGGCGGCGGCCACCGCGGCGGTATCCATGAAGCTGGCGTACAGGTCGCCGATTTTGCGGGCATCCGAACCCGGCTCGGCGTCCGCGGCAGCGGCGTCCTGGATGATCTTCTGGACATCCAGCTCGGCCTGGTCGTAAAGCGTGCGGAAGGCGCCGTCGACCGCGCGGTCCGCCGGAATCTCGTGTGTGTCCAGCCATTTACCGTTGACGTGCGCGAACAGGTCGTCCTGCACGCGCACGCGCTCGTCGATGTGGGACAGGTCGATACCGGAGGCGCCGGTCAGCTCGGAAGTCACGCAGTCCAGTATGCCGATGCGAGGCTGGCCTGCGTGTTCTCCATCGGCGAACGGTCAGGCGTACCTCCGCATTCGCTCCGGCCATGCGCGGGTCTGCGGACGACTTCGTCGACAGCGCCGATCAGGCCGGCAGCATGATCCGATCGAATTCACCGTCGCGCACACCGGCGAGGAAGGCATTCCACTCGGCGGGCGTATAGGTGAGCACCGTGGCGCCGTGCCGCAGTGCGGTGCCGCCGTCGGCGGTATCACCCGCGAACAGCGACAGACCGAACGGTGCGGTTCCGGCCTTCAGATGGGTCAGGAACGAGGTCCATTCGCTGATGTTTACGGTGATGACGGGCTCTTCGGCGGTGCGGTTGGCCGGGTTGCGGCGGTATTTGCTGTCGCGGATGAGCACCGCATCACCATCGAATCGCACCTCGACGCATTGGTTGCCATTGTTGGATCGGGATGAGGTGAACCAGCCGGTGGAAGCCGGCCATGGGCGGGCGGTGGTGGCCATGGTGAAATTTTACATGTGAGTGTTTCGCCTGATCAGAGCCAATGATTCGGTACGTGTCAACGATTGGCCCAACGCGCGCAGATAGGCGAATCCGAGATCGCGCACCTGATCCGGATCGTCGACCGAACCGCCGAATACCGCACTCTCCGCCCAGCCGAAGGTCGGCAGTTGCTCGCCCGCGAAATCGATCAGGTGAAAGCTGGAACCGCCGAGTATCGCGCCCTCGGGCGCGCTGAACGGAATGACCCTTATGTCGATGGTCTCGAATTCCTCGAGCAGATCGGCCAGGTATTCCAGCTGACCGCGCAGCACCTCGGGTCCGCCGGTCTGCTGCAGCAGCGTCGCCTCGCCGATCACCGCGGTCAACTCCACCGGGTCGGGGCCGCGCAACCGCTCCTGGCGGCGCATCCGAATGGCGACAAGCTGTTCCACCTGCACCGGCCGGATCATCACATCGGCACTGATCAGCGCCCGCGCGTAGGCCTCGGTCTGCAACAGGCCCGGTACGACGAGGCTGTCGTAACTGCGAATGCTCTGCGCGCCGTACTCCATTCCGTACAGCCGCTGCAGATCCGGGCCGATGAGCGCCGCCGATTTGGCCCACCAGCAGCGCTGCTTGCTGGCCTCCAGCAGGGCGAGCAGTTCCGCGGACTCCTCGGCATCCACCTCGAGCAGTTCCAGCACGGGACCGATCGTGTTGCCGGTCAACACCCGGCGTCCGTTCTCCACATGCGACCAGTTGGCCGGGGTGAAGCCGACGCGTTTGGCGAAGGTGGCCGAATCGAATCCGCGCTGCTCGCGCAGCTCCCGCAGCCGAAGCACCAGCTCCCAGCGCGCGACGGTCGGCGAGACGGGTGCCATGCACGGATGCTACGCCCGCGACCTGGTGCGACGGTGCGGCCACCGTCCGAAACGACACGACGTCAGCACCGGGCCGTGACTATTGTCAACCCAGTTGTGCCGGACTAGGGTCGGTTCCACGGTCGGTCACCCACTCCCCGCGCGATCCACCCGGCATTAGGCGAGGTTCGGCATGACAGGTAGTGAGACGGTTCCCGGGGGCTACGCGGCAGCCCAGGATTACACGGCCGTCCAGGACGCGATCGCGCGCTGTCGCGGCTACCGCAAGGATCACGGGCTTTACGGCGTCGTCGATCCGGCGCTCGGGCGAATCATGTTGGAAATAGGGGCGATCGGCGCCGTCGTCATGCCCGCGCCGCTCGGTGCGCGGGTCCGCGACCGGCTCACCGCCGTCGGCCCGGTGATCGCGCATCCGCGCTCCAACCGGTGGACCTTCCTGACCGGGCCTACGGATAACTCCTACCTGGATATGAACCTCTTCGCCGATCTGTTCCGGGTGTGCGCCTCGGTGGCGCTGCCCGGCACCAGGATCGTGCTGCCGTCACCGACCGACGAGCGGGGCGGCTACCGCACCTGGATCGCGTTGCCCGACGGCGACTATCGGCCCGCGCTGGCCGAGGTCGTCGCCGTCACCAGGGCGTGCGCCGGGGGCTGGCGCGAGGTCACGGGGTCGGCTGTGGAGTCAGTGTGACGCTGAACTTGTTCTCCAGCGTCCCCTTCCAGTCCTGGTTGCACTTGTCGATCTTCGCCTGATCGCCGTTCGCCTTGTTGACGCAGTCGTAGAAGTCCTTCACGCCAGTATTGACCGCGAAGATCGTGGCTCCGATCGCGATGATCAGGCCGATGACGCCGAGAATGATGCCCGCGATGGCCATACCCTTGCCGCCGCCGTTCTTGCGCGCCAGCGCGATCACGCCGAAGATCACGGCGAGCAGGCCGAACAGATAGGCGCCGAAACACGTCACCAGCGCGACGATGCCGAGCACCAGCGCGGCGATCGCCAGGCCCTTGCTCTTGGGCGATTCCTGCCAATAGGGGCCTTGACCAGGGCCGGGGTATTGCGTCGGCGGATATTGCCCCGGCGGGGCTGATGTTGACCAGGATCCTGGGGGTACTGATCAGGCGGCGGATACTGCGACATGTATTCCTCTCGATCGATACCACAACGTCGGGGACGGCAGGGGGTACTGATCGCGCCTGCTACACAGGAATGTTAATAGGACAAATCGTCACTGGGCGCCCAACCGGGCATGCATCTCCCAAACCAGGATTTCCGACGGCCGCCGCGCCGTGACGCGCTGCCCGCCCGAGCGGGTCAACCGCACCGCATCGCCCTCGTAGAGGGTGCCGACGCCCTCCATATCCACCTCGCCGCGCGCGACGAACAGGTGCAGGTACGGCGCGTCGGGCAGTTCGACGGCGCCCTCCGGCATCCGGGCAACGTGGAACGCCGAATGGCTGCTGTTGATCGCGATGGCGGTTCGGTCGCGGTAGCGGGGCAGGCCGGAGGCCACCGTCACCAGACGGCCGCCCGCCAGCTCGTCATCGATCTCCAGCTGCTCGTAGCCCGGTGTCAGGGCCGGTTCGTCCGGGACGATCCACATCTGCACGAAATGCACCGGTACGTCGTGTTCGGCGGCATTGGACAGCCGCCACGAATCGTTCTTCTCCGAGTGCAGGATTCCGGTGCCCGCGCTCATCCGCTGGGCCAGCCCCGGATAGATGACACCGCTGTGCCCGAGCGAATCCTGGTGCACCAGCGAGCCATCCAGCACCCAGGTGACGATCTCCATATCCCGGTGCGGATGCGTTTCGAAGCCCTGTCCCGGTGTGACGATGTCCTCGTTATTCACCAGCAACAGGCCGTGGTGGGTGTTTTCGGGGTCGTAGTGCTCGCCGAAGGAGAAGGAGTGTTTCGAATCGAGCCAGGAGACGCGCGTTTTCATGCGATCGCCCCCACGATGTACATCGATGTGTGGTGTCGTGAGTGTGGACATCGGGGTCCTCCTCTCGGGACCGTGCACCGATCGCCTTTCAGGGTAGGAGTACTTCCGTCGCGGTACTCCGAATTCCTAGTAAATTGTCCTGCACAGGGCATTTTACGCGAGCGACCTACGGGTGAACGCAAGGCGAGCAGTACCAACCGGTTCGTCGAATCGCCGGTAGCGCGGGCGTGCACCGCGGCCCGCACCGGCGCCGCGGCCGCGCGCGGGCGCCGCGGCGTCGGCGTATCAGAATGGGGCACAACGGATCCGGAGGTGACGATCGCATGCGACCCGAGGCGCTCGCGGGCATCGAGCGACAACTCCGCAACCAGGCGCGCCGAGACGGCATCTCGCACTTCGTAATCGGCGTCGCGGTATTCCGCGATCGGAAACTGCTGGTGGTGCGCCGAGTTCCGGACGACTACCACGGCGGCATGTACGAACTCCCCGGCGGCGGAGTCGAATCCGGCGAAACCTTCGCCGAATGCGTGGCGCGCGAACTACTGGAGGAGACCGGGTTACGGGTGCGGGAAATCGTCGAATTCCTGGGCGGTTTCGACTACGCGACCCGCACCAAGGATCGGGTGCGCAAGTTCACCTATGTGGTCGAGGCGGAGCCGGGCGAGGTCGCGCTGGAACCCGGCGAACACGACGCGTTCGCCTGGATCGACGCGGGCGCCCTGTCGTCCCTGCCGATGGCGCCGGATATGCGCGAGGCGGTCAGCGTGCTGGTCAACAGCGCTCCGGGATGATCGCGCGGTGATTCCCGCCGACTCGCGGTACCGGTGGTAACGGTCGGACACACGGTAGCCTCACGGCGTGTCCCTTGGTCGCCCCGACAGCTCCACCCCCGCGGACGAGCAATCCACATCGCTACGTGCGGCACTGCGCGGCCGGGGCGTCGCCAGATTGGCCATCGTGCGATTCACCGGACAGTTCGGCGACGGGATGTTCCAGGCGGCGCTTTCGGGGGCCATCCTCTTCAATCCGGAACGCCAGACCGACCCGCTGGCCATCGCCGCCGGATTCGCGGTGCTGTTGCTGCCGTATTCGCTGATCGGTCCCTATGCCGGTGCGTTGCTCGACCGGTGGGACCGGCGGACCGTGCTGCTGGTGGCCAATGTGCTGCGGGCCGTGCTGATCGCGGCGGTGGCGATCGGGCTGCTGGCCGGGGCCGGGGAGATACCGCTGCTGCTGCTCGCGCTCGCGGTGGTCGGCATCAGCCGCTTCGTCCTCGCCGGTGTTTCGGCGGCGCTGCCGCGGGTGCTGGAACAGCACTGGCTGGTCGCCATGAACTCGGTGCTCGCCACGGTGTCGTCCGGCTGCGCGGGCGCCGGGGCCGCGATCTCGGTCGCGATCATCGGCGGGATCGGCGCGGGCGATTTCGCCTCGTCGGTCGCGGTCGCGGTCAGCGCGATCGGCTCGGTGCTCGGCGCGCTGGCCGCCGCAGGATTCGGCGCCCGGCAGCTCGGTCCGGAGCAGGGGAGTACCGCGACCGAGGGCACGCTGCGCGCGATCGCCACCGGCCTGCGCACCGGCGCGCGGGCGGTGTGGGAGTCGGGTGAGGTGACGACGGCGATGATCGGCATCGGCACCCATCGAATCGTCTTCGGGCTCAACACCTTGATCATGGTGCTGGTGCTGCGCCAGGCGCCCGCCGAGGGCGCCGGGCTGAACAGCGGGCTGCTCGGTTTCGGCGTCGCCATCGGCTTCGTCGCGACGGGCATGCTGGTGGCCGCGGTGGTCGCGCCGCTGCTGATCCCGCGCCTCGGGCGGCCCAGGACGGTGCTCACCGGGCTGGTGTTGGCCACCCTGGTGCAGCTCACGCTGGTGACGGCCACCGCCGTCGCCAGCTCCGGCGCGCATCAGCTGCTGCTGGCGGGCGCGTTCCTGCTCGGGCTGGCCGGGCAGACGGTCAAGCTCACCGGCGATGCGACGCTGCAGGTCGATATCGACGACGATCGGCGCGGACAGGTGTTCGCACTTCAAGACACCGTCTTCAACATGGCCTTCGTGGCGGCCATCGGGATCACCGCGCTGGTGATTCCGGCCAACGGCCGATCGCTGCCGGTGGTATTGGCCGGGGCCGCAATCTATTGCGGCGGAATGGCCGCCATCGCGTTGAACGGCAGGCGCCACCCGGTCACCAGGTGAGCGCGAATTGGTTTGCCGGGCCGGGCTTTTCCCACGAGCCGCCGAAATAATGCGATACCGATATGTGATTCGGTTCGTCCCTATCGTCCCGCATTTTCACGATCGATTCGGGTATGTTCACCAGCCATGGGAACCCGTTGCGCACCGGCACTGTTCGGTGTGGTGCTCACCGGGATGCTCGCCCTGCCGTGCCCGGCGGCCGAGGCCGCACGACATCCCTGGGCGCCCCCACCGGTAAATAGTTGCGGCGAAACGGGTTTCGATCCGCTCAATCGCGAACCGGATCCGAGCCTGCCGCCACCGCCGATCATCCAGGTGCCGCCGACGATCGATATCCCGGTGCCGGTGCCCGAGCTCACCCCGGTGCCGGTGCCCGATCCGCCCCAGGACAACACCAGGATCGACGCCGAGCCGCTGCCCGAGGATCCGTGCCGGAATCCATGTCCCGACATCAGGGACACTCCGAAGCCGCCGGATCCGGACCCCGCACCCGACCCCGGCGGTCCCACCGGGTCGAGTTCCGGGTCCGGTTCGGGCTCCGGCACCGGCTCGTCGGACTCCGGATCCCCGATCAAGATTCCCAGCGTGCAGTTCCGGCCGGAGATCGAGCCGATCCCGATTCCGGTGCCCGGCGGTCCCGGTGATCCGCCGCAGCCCGCGCCGCCGCAGGTGGTGCATCCGGCCGAACCCGGGCCGGTGAGCGAGCCGGTGCCGCCGCCGCGCGTCGATTCGGTCGATCTGGTCGGTCAGGTCACCGGGCACGGCTCGCAGAACCGCACCGATATGCGCTGGCAGGTGGACGGCACCGACCTCGGCATCACCTGGGAGACCAAACCCGGCGAGATCGCGGTCATCTTCGGCGACACCTTCGGCGACGGCTGGGAGGCCGGCGGCGTCGGCGGACCGGACTGGCGCAGCAACGTCATCGGGTACAGCACCAACCGCGACCTGTCCAAGGGGCTGGTCATCGACAATATGGTGCAGAACAGCCGGTGCCACGCCGCCGAGCTGCTCGGCAGCCGCAAGATCAAGAACTGGGAGACCACCACCATCCCGACCTCCGGTTTCGCCCTCGGGAACCGGCAGTACCTGAGCTATATGTCGGTGAACCACTGGAGCCGGATCCCGGGCCTGTGGTCGACCAACTTCGGCGGCATCGCCTACTCCGACGACGACGGACGCACCTGGGTCAAGGATCAGCACGCCCACTGGGACAACCTCTTCGGGCTCGGCCGGTTCCAGGTGGCGGCGATGGTGCCGCAGGGCGACTACGTGTACATGTTCGGCACGCCGAACGGGCGGGTCGGCGTGATCGGCCTGGCCAGGGTGCCCAAGGACGAGGTGCTGAACAAGTCCGCCTATCAGTACTGGGTGGGCGGCACCTGGGCGCCCGCCGCCGAAAACCTCGCGACGCCACTGGTTCCCGGCATCGCGAGCGAACTTTCGGTGCGCTACGACCAGGATTCCGGGCAGTGGCAGATGGTGTATCTGGATACCGCGCGCGGCACCATCGTGCTGCGCACTTCGGCTACGCCGCAAGGGATTTGGACCGATGAGGTGCCGCTGGTCGACACCTCGGACTATCCCAAGGCGTACGGCGGCTTCATCCACCCCTGGTCCACCGGTAAGGATCTGTACTTCACCATCTCGGCCTGGGACACCTACAACGTGTACCTCATGCACGCCCAATTGGATTCGGCGAACTGAGCTGAGGCCCACAGGGCCTCAGGCCCGGCGGAATTCGATGATCCGGCCGGGACGCGCCTGTGCGACCGCATCGATATCGGCGTCGGCCACCACCGCGATCACCGGATAGCCGCCGGTGATCGGGTGGTCGGCGAGGAAAATCACCGGCTGACCGCTCGGCGGCACCTGGATCGAGCCGAGCGCCATACCCTCGGTCGGCAGTTCGGCGTCGATGGCGCGGCGCAGCGGCGGACCCGACCGGCGGTCCAGCCGGGCGCCGATCCGGTCGGTATCGGTGGACACCACCCACCGGCCCGCGAAAAGCGTTGCGGCATCGGCGAACCAGTCGTCCCGCGGGCCGAGGTGCGCGCCGATGATCAGCGGTTCCATCGAAGGCGCAGGCACCGGGGCGAATTCGACGATGGGCATGGTGCGCGGCGGTGGGCCGACCGGCAATCGGACGCCTGGGCGCAGCGGCTCCGGGCCCAGGCCGGAAAGGGTGTCGCGGCTGCGGGATCCGAGCACCGGAGCCACGTCGATACCGCCGCGCACCGCGACGTAGCTGCGCAGCCCGCTCGCGCTCAGCGCGAGCCGCAGCACCTGGCCTTCCGCCAATTCCAGCACGCTGGCATGACCCACCGGGGTGCCATCGATGGACGCCTGTGCCTGCGCGCCGGTCACCGCGACGGTGACGTGCCGTTCGGCGCGCAGCGCCAATCCGCCTAGGAGCACCTCGATTCCGGCGAATTCCTCCGGATTCCCGACCAGGCGATTGGCGAGGCGCAGCGAGCCGCGGTCGGCCGCGCCCGCTGGACCGACGCCGGAATCGAACCAGCCGGGACGGCCCAGATCCTGGATGGTGGCCAGCGGTCCGACCTGCTCGACGACGATCATCACCGCACCGCCTCGAAGCGCACCGCGGCACCCGCCCGGACAAGTGCGGGCGGATCTCGTTCCACATCCCACATGGTGAGTTCCGTGGTGCCGATGAGCTGCCAGCCGCCCGGGGTGCTGCGCGGATAGACGGCGCTGAAACCGCCTGCCAGCGCGACGGATCCGGCCGGGATCGCGGTCCGCGACTGGGCGCGCCGCGGCACGGTGAGCCTGCCGTCGGGGGATTCCAGATAGCCGAATCCGGGTGCGAAACCGACGAAGGCGCAGCGCCACACCGTACCGGTGTGCGCGGCAATCACTTCCGCGGTGGTCATGCCGAGGTGTGCGGCGACATCGGCCAGATCAGCGCCGTCATAGCGGACCGGTATCAGCACGGGCTCGTCGGCAAAATCATTGCGCGCCACTGTTTCACGGGAAACATCGGCCGAATCCCGCGTTCCCGCCGCCGTATCCAGGCGATGGAGCAGTTCCTTGCGGACCGGTTCGGCGGCCTGCGGCGAAACCAGCGTCACCAGAATGGTTTCCGAGGCGGGCAGGATATCGGCGACGCCGGTGACGGGTTCCCGGCGCAGCCGGTCGGCCAGCAGCGTCGTCGTCGCATGATCCGGTGGGGTGAGCAATAGCGCGCGATCACCGGCAGCGCGAATCAGCCGAGCCGGGTCGAGCCGGGTCGGCGGGCCCTTCGGGGCCGGATCCGTCATCGCACCGCATCCATTACCGCAGCACCGGAGGTTATCCGGTGGTTCACCAACCGTGGGAGCAGATGGTACCGCGCGGAAAGCGGGACCTCACACGAAGGCTTCGACCGGAATCCCTGCCTCGGTGAGACTGCTGCGGATCAGCCTCGCCATCTCCACCGCAGCCGGAGTATCGCCGTGCACACACAGGCTCGCCGCGGCGACCGTCACCTCACCCGAACCGTCGACGATCCGCGCGGTACCCGACATCGCGATCGAAACCGCCTGCGCCACCGCCTCCTTCGTGTGCAGCACCGCGCCGGGCAGCTTGCGCGAGGCCAACAGACCCTCGGCGGTATAGGCCCGATCGGCGAAACCCTCGCCGACGAACCGGATCCCGGCCTCCTCGGCGGCCTTCGCCATATGCGTATCCGCCGGCCCGAGCAGGGCCAGCTCGCTGTCGAAATCGACCATCGCGCCCACCAGCGCGGCCGCGAGCCTGGGATCGCCCGCTGCCGAATGATAGAGCGCGCCATGCGGTTTCACGTATCGCACCCGATCGCCCGCGGCACGCGCGAAAACCTCCAGGCTGCCGATCTGGTACAACACCTCGTCACGCAGCTCGGCCGGTTCGATGGCGATCGCGCGTCTGCCGAAACCGGCCAGGTCGCGATGACCGACATGGGCGCCGATCCGGACGCCGCGCTCCACGGCGAGCGCACACGTGCGGCGCATGATCGACGGATCGCCCGCGTGGAAACCACACGCGATATTGGCGCTGGTGACGATATCGAGCATGGCGGCGTCATCGCCCATGGTCCACGACCCGAAACCCTCACCGAGATCGCTATTGAGATCGAGCGGCATCGGGGCTCCTTTCTAAGACGCGAGGACTATCTCCAGACTGTCACGTCCGCGTCGGGTCGGCTTACCCGATCAGCATGTACGACCGGCGGTATTCGGCCGTCGCCGGGGGCGGGTCGAAATCCAGACTGCTCAACACGGGTAGACGTGCACTTCGGTCGCCTTCACCGCGAAAAAGACCGGCAGACCCGGCGCGAGATCCAATTCCGCGACGGCGGCGGGCGTCAGGTCGGCGGCCAGGCCGGGGGAGCCGTCGGGGTTGTCCGCGCCGCGCACCCTGATGATTCCGCCGCGATCGGTGAGTTCGGCGATCCGGATCCGGAAGGTATTGCGCGGGCTGCCTTCCGGCTGTTCACGATGCACCGCCACCGCCGAAGGCGCGAACACCGCGGCCGCCCGGCCGCCCCGGGTCAGCGCGCCGTCAATGCGTCCCAGCACTTCTACATCGTCGGCCACTACCGCGCCGACCTCGTCATTTCCGACCCCCGAACTGCTCGCGGCCGTGCCGACCAACAGGTTCACCCCCGCGACCCGCGCCGCGAACCCACTGCGGGGCCGCGTCAAAACCCTTGTGACTGGACCTGATTCGACCACGCGGCCCGACTCGATCACCACCAGACGATCGGCCAGCGTGAGCGCATCGATGATGTCATGGGTCACCAGCACCGCGCTGCGGGTCGCCCGCGAATGGCCGATTGTTCCGCGGCCCGCCACAGCCGTCGACCCGAATCCGTGCCCTGGCCGCACACCCGCACCGGCGGCGGTGTCGACCGATGACCCGATGCCACCCTGCGCCGCCAGCGACCCGAAACCATCCAGCGCCGAGCCACGCTGCGCTCGCGGATCGACACGGGTGTCGGCCGGTGATTCGTTGTGCTCACGCGCCGCAGCCGTCGACCTGAGATCATTCGGCACCGAGCCGCGCCGCGCTCGCGCACCGGCAAGGATGTCGCCCAATGATCTGATTCGGTCCCATGCTGTAAGGCTCGGCCTGCCGACAGCCCATGCGGCAGAGCTTGATTCGAAATCCAGCGGGTCGGCGTCAGGCCCGGCACCAGCCGCCGGATCGCGCAATACCCGGCGCAGCAGCGCCCGCATCGCCGGTGCCACGGCGACATCCAGTGCCGCCATCGGCTCATCCAACAGAATGAGCCGCGGGCGTACGGCGAGTGCCCGCGCCAGCGCCACCCGCTGCGCCTGGCCGCCGGACAATTGTCCCGGTTTGCGCCGTGCCAACTCCACAGCGTCGACGGCGGCAAGCCATTCGTGCGCGACGGCCCGCGCGGTGCCCGCCCGCAGCCCGCCGCTGCGCGGCCCGAACGCCACATTCTGCGCCACCGTCAGATGCGGAAACAGCAGCGGTTCCTGCGCGAGCAGCGAGATCCCGCGCCGATGCGGCGGCACCGCAATCGATTTCCCGGTATCGGTCAGCGTCCGTCCACCGAGCCGCACCTGCCCGGCGTCGGGACGCACCAACCCGGCGATCACATCCAGCAGCGTCGACTTCCCGGCCCCATTGGGCCCGAGTACCGCGAGCACCTCACCCGCGCCCACCTCCAGCCGCACATCGAAATCCCGATCCGCCAGCCGCGCAACAACTTCCAATCCGGCCCCGACCGCATTCGGGTCATCTGCCCGCCGCGTCATCGCCGACCACCAACCATCTGCCCCCGGTTCGTACCGAGCCCCGTTGACGCGGGCCATGGGCATACCCACACCGCCACGTCCATGAGTCGCCGTGGCTGCGCACCGACAGCACCACCCCGAACCAGCCCCTGGCTAGCCGAACTCCGAATCCCGTTCGCATTGCGCCAATCCGGCAAGGGGGATCGCGCAAAGGCTGACCGATCGCCCCACCGGTGCACGGTCACCTCGCGCCACCGCCATGGCCAATCCATCGACCAACCGCCGCATCGCCCAATCCCATTCGCATCACGCCAAGCCCACACAGAACGGGATCGCGCAACCGCTGACCAATGTCCCCACCGATGCACCGTCACCTCGCGCCACCGCCATGGCCGACCCATCAACCAACCGCCGCATCGCCCAATCCCATTCGCATCACGCCAAGCCCACACAGAACGGGATCGCGCAACCGCTGACCGATCCCGCCACCAATGCACCGTCATCTCGCGCCACCGCCATGGCCGACCCGGCATCGACTGGCCGTTTCTCCCGATTTCTTTCGCGCCAGGCTTATTCGGCACGGCACCGGAATCAACGCTCATCGGTTGGCCGCACATCGCCGCGTTTACTTCCCGGCGATACCGGCGTCCCGTTATCCCACAGACGATTCCCGAATCGCATTCATGCGGCGTTGGTACCGCGAGTTCGAGACTCATCGGTTCGCTCCCGTGTCGGGGCGCGGTTGGGTTCCGGGGCGCCACCATTCACGGATTGCCGAACGGCCGCTTTGGAGGGCGGTGCCGGGCATGGGGCCGGAGCGGCGGTAGGCGATCAGGACGATGAGGATGGCGACTATGACGAGCAGGACCGAAAGGGCTACCGCCGCATCGGGATCGGCCTCGCGTTCCAGGTAGATCTCCAGCGGCAGGGTGCGGGTGCGGCCTTGCAGGCTGCCTGCGAAGGTGATGGTCGCACCGAATTCGCCGAGGGCACGGGCGAAGGACAGCACCGCGCCGGACAGCAGCGCGGGACGCAGCAGCGGGAGGGTGACCCGCCACCACACCGTCGTCGGGCGGGCGCCGAGCGTCGCGGCGATCTGCTCGTAGTGGTTACCCGCCGTGCGCATCGCGCCCTCCAGGGTCAGCACCAGAAAGGGCAGGGCGACAAACGTTTGCGCGAGTACCACGGCGGTGGTGCTGAACGCGATATGAATTCCGGCCGCCTCCAACTGTTTTCCGAGCAGCCCCTGGCGCCCGAAGGTGTACAGCAGCGCGATACCGCCGACCACCGGCGGTAATACCAAGGGCAGCAGCACCATTGCCCGCAGCAGCGGCAACCCGCGCCAGCGCGACCTGGCCAGCACCGCCGCCATCGGCACCCCGAGCAGCACACACAGCACGGTGCTCGCGGTCGCGGTGCGCAGGCTAAGCCAGAGCGCGTCCTGTGAGGCGGTTGTGCGCACCGCGGTGAAAAAGCGCGACCATTGGACCCCGCCGGCCAGCGCCGCCAACGGCAACAGCACCAGCGCGAACCCGGCCGCCGACGGCAGCAGCAACCAGCGCGGAAGCCCGGTCCTCACCGGAAATACCCGGTCCGCCATGCGCGGGCATCGCCCCGCCGCTTCGCTCGCGTGGCCACTTACGGCGCCCCGAATCCGGCTCCCTGCAGCGCCGCCCGCCCCTTCGGCCCGGTGACCAGGCCCTCGAATTCGTGTGCCAACTTCTCCTGCTTCGAATCCTTCAGCACCGCAATGGGATAGGTGTTGACCGCGGCCGCGGACTCCGGCATCGAAACGGTGGCCACCTTCGCACCCGCCGAGGTCGCGTCGGTCACGTACACCACGCCGGCATCGGCCTGGCCGGAGGTCACCTTGGTGAGCACATCCGTCACCGACTGCTCCTCGCTCACCGGTTTCAGCGCGACACCCGCCGCATCGGTGACCTTCTTGGTGGCCCGCCCGCACGGCACCGGCGCGGCGCACACCACCAGCTGCAACCCGGGTTGGGTCAGATCACGCAGTCCGGCAACGTGTTTCGGATTGCCGGGCGCGGTGACGATGGTGAGCACATTGGTGGCGAAGTTCTGGGTGGCCTCGGTGATCCGGCCGCCCTTGACCGCAGTATCCATGGTCACCGGGTCGGCGGCGGCGAAAACGTCGGCGGGCGCGCCCTGATTGATCTGCGCCGCGAGGTCGGATGAACCGGCGAAGGAGAACTGCACCTTGGCGCCGGGATGATCGGCCTCGAATTGTTTGGCCAGATCGGTGAACACCTGCTTCAACGACGCGGCCGCATACACCGTAACGGTATCCGAGCCGGACTTACCGGAATCATCACTGCCGCAACCGGTTACCACCACCGCGGCGAGCGCGCCCGCGACCGATGCGGCGACCACCCGGTTCATTCGGCGGCCGTTTCGACCACGACGGTGGTCGCCTTCACGCTGGCCATCGCCACACTTCCGGGTTCCAGCCCCAGTTCGCGCACCGCATCGGCGCTCATCAACGACACCACTGTGAACGGTCCGCATTGCATCTCCACCTGAGCCATTACCGTGTCGGTCACCACGCGGGTGACCAAGCCGGGAAACCGATTACGCGCCGAGCTGGCGCTGCCGAGCCGAGCCCGCGGCGTCCGTGCCTGCTCGACGGCGAGGGCCGCGAGTTCTTTGCCATCGATCACCAACCGGCCGGAGGAATCCTTCGTCGCGGTGAGCGCGCCGGCATCGATCCAACGGCGCACGCTGTCGTCGCTGACGCCGAGCAGTTCGGCGGCGTCACGTATTCGCAGGGTGGCCACGCGCCGAGCTTAGTTCCGCGAACTCGGACAAACCAATCGTATGAATCCGCAAACGCGGAGGAAAACCGGGCAGGCATGGTTGTGTTCTCCGCCGAGCAGTACGCTCGACCGGGTCATGGCCATGAATTTCGTTGACTTCGGTCGGCGCCTGTTCGACCCGTCCTGGCTCGAGCAATGGATCACCGTCACCACCGCATGGGTGGATCCGGTTGCCGACCTGGGCTCGGGTGCGGTCACCGCGCTGGTTCCCGATGTCCTGATGACGGTGCTCAGCGAGGGCATCCTGAGCCGCTTCGGCGGGCAGGAGGTCAGCGCCACCCTGCTCGGCCACGACCTGCACGCAACGCTGGACGTGTTGAAGGTGCGCAGGCGCGGAGCGCATTTCCAGACCAAGACGATGCTGTCGGCACTGCGCTGGGACGAACATCCGATCGAGCAGGTCACCGTCATCGCGCACGGCGTCCGCCTGATCCCCGGCGTGCCCGCGAAGGTGCGCAGCTCCCAGCTCGACATCGACGGCGTCATCACCACGGCAGCGCTGGTCGGCTGGCTCAACACCCGGCAGCCGGAGTGGCAGCTCACCGTGCACAAATCCGGCCTGATCCGCGCCCATCACCGCAAAAGACGCCTGTCCGCCCTGGTCGACGCCTCAGTGACGGACAACCAGCTCGCGCTGGAGATAAGGCGGGCCAACTGGTTCGGCATCCGGCTGCCGCGCCGCCTCTACCGCGTGCCGCCCGTCCCGCTGACCGACCTGCCGAACAATGCCCGTGTCGTACAGGCCGTCCGCGACGGCCACCTGATCCGCTGGCGCGTCGAACTCCCGGAGATCGTCGGCTCCTTCGATTTGGCGCAGATCCGCGCCGCGATCGTCGCGGGCACCACCCTGATCGTCTTCTGAAACCCGGCTCAGCCTTGGGTTTTCCACCATTCCCGCAGCGCGGCCTCGGCCTCCTCGCGGGTCATCGGACCGCGATCGAGCCGCAGCTCCTTGAGGTAGCGCCAGGCCTTGCCGACCTCGGGCCCCGGCCGCAACCCGAGCAGTTCCATGATCGAATTGCCGTCCAGGTCCGGCCGCACCCGATCCAGATCCTCCTGCTCCTGCAGCCGGGCGATCCGCGCCTCCAACTCGTCGTAGGTGGCGCGCAACGCGGCGGCTCGGCGCTTATTGCGGGTGGTGCAGTCGGCGCGGACCAGCTTGTGCAGCCGGGGCAGCAGCTCACCCGCATCGGTGACGTAGCGGCGCACCGCGGAATCGGTCCACTGTCCCTTGCCGTAGCCGTGGAACCGCAGGTGCAGGAACACCAGCCGGGCCACGTCCTCGGTGAACTGCTTCGGATACTTCAGCGCCCGCATCCGCTTGCGCACCATCTTCGCGCCGACCACCTCGTGATGGTGGAAGCTGACACCGCCGCCCGGCTCGTTGCGCTTGGTATCCGGTTTGCCGATGTCGTGCAGCAGCGCGGCCCAGCGCAGCACCAGGTCCGGGTCGCCCTCCTCCTGATCGATCGCCTGCTCCAGCACCGTCAGCGAATGCCAGTAGACATCCTTGTGCTGGTGGTGCTCGTCGATCTCCAGCTTCATCGCGGGTACCTCGGGCAGCACCAGCTGTGCCAAACCGGTCTCGCACATGATGTTGATGCCATCGATCGGATGCGCGGCGGCGATCAGTTTGTCCAGTTCGGCGCGGATCCGTTCGGCGGTGATCCGCTCGATCTCACCGGCCATCTCGGTGATCGCCGCCCGCACCCGAGGGGCCAGCTCGAATCCCAGCTGGGCGACGAACCGGGCAGCGCGCAACATCCGCAGCGGATCGTCGTTGAACGAATCGTGCGGCGCCGCAGGAGTATCCAGCATTCCCGCGAGCAATGCGTCCATTCCGCCCAGCGGGTCGACGAATTCCAGCTCACCGTCCGCGCCGATCTTCACGGCCATCGCGTTCACCGTGAAATCGCGGCGGATCAGATCGCCCTCCAGCGTGTCACCGAAGGTGACCTGCGGATTGCGCGAAACCCGGTCGTAGGCGTCGCTGCGGAAGGTGGTGATCTCCAACTGCTGGCCGGATTTGCTCGCGCTCACCGTGCCGAAGGCGAGCCCGCCGGTATCCCACAGGTGATCGGCCCAGCCGCGCATCAGCTCCTGCACCACCTCGGGCCTGGCGTCGGTGGTGAAATCGAGATCGGTGCCCAGCCGGCCGAGCACCGCGTCGCGCACGCTGCCGCCGACCAGATACAGGTCGTGCCCGTGCGCGCCGAACAGCGCACCGAGGGGCTTCAATACATCGGACAACCGTTCCAGCGTGACCGCCGCCGCGGCGAGCAGCCGGGTACGTCGATCCAGCACTGCATCCTCGGACTTGGGCGAAACCACGAAGAAGCAGCTTACTGATTTCGCTGCCGCCCTACCGATACCCGGTGGTTGCACGGGTGCGGAATACCAACCCAGTAGGATTGCTTGGTGTCTCCGGCCGATCGTGCGAACAGTAGACGCCGCCAGCCCCGGCGCCGCGGTTCGGCCGCCAGCGCGGCGAAACCGCGCATGCGCACGGTCCGGGAAACGTCGGCGGGCGACCTCGTCGTCGACGGATTGGACGGCCCTCCCGAAAATCGCAGTGCCGCACTGATCGGTCGCACCGATCGGCGCGGCAGGCTGCTGTGGTCCCTGCCCAAGGGACATATAGAAGAAGGTGAAACCGCCGAGCAGACCGCGATTCGCGAGGTGGCCGAGGAGACCGGAATCAACGGGGTTGTTGTCGCGGAATTGGGCAGCATCGATTATTGGTTCGTCACCGACGGCCGTCGGGTACACAAGACCGTGCACCATTATTTGCTGCGTTCGGTCGGCGGCGAGCTGTCCGACGCCGATGTCGAGGTCACCCAGGTCGCGTGGGTTCCGTTGAGCGAGTTGGATTCCCGGTTGGCCTACGCGGACGAACGCAGGCTGGCCGAGGTGGCGAACCGACTGATCGACCGGATGGAGACCGGCAAGCGATGACGCGTGGACCGCGCCCCGAGCGCCGGGCTCGGCCGAACCAGCGAAACGTAACCACGAAGGTCGGGGGTGTCGTGCTGTTGCGGCTCGTCACGGCGCTGCTGGCCGTCCTCGGCTCGGTGACGCTGGCCGGGCCCGCCGGTGCACAGCCGAGCAGCACCACCAACGCCCCGACGGCGCCGGAATTCCTGAAGCTGACCCTGGATTCGGTGAGCCCGACCGCGGTGACCGCGAACAGCGATCCGCTGCTTACGGTTTCGGGCACCGTCACCAATATCGGCAACCGGGTGGTGAAGGACATCATCATCCGGTTGCAGCGCGGCGCGGCCATCAGCACCCCGGCCAACCTGCGCGCGACGCTGCGCTACGACCAGGTGAACTTCGACATCCCGGCTCCGTGGGAGGACATCTCGAACGAATTGAGTCCCGGGCAGCGCCAGCAATTCACGCTGAGCGTCCCGCTGCGGGGCAAGCCCAACCAATCGCTCGAGATCACCAAACCCGGCGTCTATCCGCTGCTGCTGAACGTCAACGGGCAGCCCGATTTCGGCCTGCCCGCCCGGCTCGACGACGCTCGCTTCCTGCTGCCCGTGCTCGGCCTGCCGCCGACGCCGGACAGCTCCGACCCAGGTCCGGTATTGCCGCCCACCGACGCCCCGATCGCCACCACCATGATCTGGCCGCTGGCCGACCGGCCGCGCATGGTCGGCGGCCAGCTCGGGACCGTGGACCGGCATGTCGAACTGACCGATGACGAGCTGGCCGCCTCATTCGGCAAGGGCGGCCGCCTCGATCAACTGCTCGGCGCACTCGAATCCGTTGTCGGCAGCAACACCGGCCGGGACCGGCCCGCCGTCGCCAACGCCATCTGCATCGCCATCGATCCCGATCTGGTGCGCACCGCACAGGCCATGATCAAGGGCTATCGGGTGCTGGCGAGCCCATCCGATCCCGGCGGCCCGACCCGGCCCGGCACCGGCGCCGACGCGGCACAGGCCTGGCTCGATCGCCTGCGTGCGCTCGCCGAATCGATGTGCACCATCGCGCTGCCGTTCGCCCAGGTCGATCCGAGTGCGCTGGCCGCGGTGAACGATCCGGACCTGTCCGCCGAAGCGCTCAACGCGCCCGCCGACATCGTGGACGAGGCACTTGGCGTCCGGTCGCTGCGCGGCGTCAGCCTGCCCGATTCCGGCAGCATCGACACCGGCGCCGGAATGCTGTTGCGCGGCCGCGGTTTCGGCACAACGGTGCTCGCGGACTCGGCGGTCACCGCGGTCGGCGACCCGAGCACGAAGGACACGTCGGCGAGCGCCGGATCCGGTCACGGCTCGGGCACCGCAAGCCCGGCCGCGAGTCAGTCGGTGGTCGAAACCGGTACGCCGGATATGGTCCGGCTGCCCGATATCACCGGCCCGGCCGCCCACCCCGACACTCCGGCGACCCCGCCCGCCGATCCGGCGCTGCGCGCGGCCACCTTCGATATCTGGTCGGCCACGGCACTCGCCGCGATCGGGTCCAACCCGCCGACCCCGTCGTTCACCCCGGCCAAGGTCCGCTACGACGTGGCCGCCGACTCCAGAGCCGCCCGACTGCAGGACGCGCTCGGCGCGGTCTCCTGGGCCGCGCTCAACCCGCAACCGAATCACCCGCGCACGCTGCTGCTCATGCCGCCGCAGCAGTGGGGCGCGAACCGGGACGAGGCCATCACGCTGCTGCGCCACCTCGACCTGATGATCCACGGCAATTTGGCCACCGCGCGCCCGTTCACCGAACTGCTCGCGACACCGCCGGACCCGCAACCGTACGAACTGGATTATCTGCATCGGGCGCAGCAGGACGCGGTACCCGGTGGCTTCGTACTGCCGGTGCGGGACCAGGCCGCCCGGATCACCGATCTGCAGCGCGCGCTGCTCGACGTCCCGGAGGCCAAACCGACACCGCACGACTACCTCACCCCGCTGCGCGACGACCTGATCCGCGCGCTGACCCTGTCCGACCGGCGCACCGGCGACACCGCCCAGCCGGATACCTTCGCCCAGCGCCGGATCGCGCAGACCACGCGCGCGCTCGACGACCTCTACGGCGGCGTCACCGTGCTTCCGCCCGGCGGCGTCTACACCCTCGCCACCGAGCAGAGCCCATTGCTGCTGGTCGTGCGGAATAAGCTGCCGGTGACCGTCCGGGTGAAGTTCAAGATCACCGCGCCACCCGAGACGAAGATCACGGATCTCCCCGAGCAGCAACTGCCACCGAACAGCACCCGTTCGTTCCAAATCCCGACCGAGGTCACCTATAGCACTAGCCTGCGCATTCCGATCTCCCTTACCACGCCGGACGGTATTGCGCTAGGTGCGCCGACGGAAGTATCGGTGCGTTCGAATGCTTATGGTCAAGCGTTCGCGATAATTACCGCATGTGCCGGAATACTGCTGTTCCTGTTGGTCGGCCGTCGCCTGTGGCGTCGGTTCCGCGGGCAACCCGACCCGGCGGACGAGGGTGTCGACCCCAGCACCCAGCGCCGGGTCTATAGGTACTGGCGTGCGCGGAACCGAGTGCTGCAGCAGGAACAGGAACACCAGGAGGTCTGATGAGCGACGATGAATATTCCGCTCATCGCCCCAGGTCAGGCGACCGCCCCGAGGGGCAGCCGCCCCGCCGCGCACCCGCAGCCCCCTGGGAGCGGGGTGTGCCGCCGCACTCGGACCCGGAGGAGCCGGGTCAACACGACGACCCCTATGCCGATCCCCGCGTACCCAGAGTGAGCCGTCCCGGACCCCCGCGGCGCATTCCGCATCCGTCAGGTCCACTGCCGCCCGTGCCACCCCCGTCCGGCGGCATGCGGCAGGTGCCGCCACCCTCCGGACCGATACCACCCGTACCACCGCCCACCGGCGGAATGGCGCCGATCTCCCGGCCGATGCCACGGCAGCAGCCCGCCCCACCGCAGCGCCCCGGCCTGCACCCGGGTGAGCGGCAGTATCCGGCACCACCCCAGCGACAGAACCCGGTACCGCCCCAGCGGCAAAATCCGGCACCGCCGCCGCGGCAGAATCCGCCGCAGCAGATGCCGCCGCGCCCGGTACCGCCGAACCGGATGCCGCCACGCCGGCCCGGCCCGCCCGGCACCGGTCCATTTCCCGCCGCGCAGCCGGCCCGGATACCGCCACCGCACTACGACGCGCCCCGGCCGCAGTACGACACACCACCACCGGCCCGGCCGCCACATCCACCGGCGCGCCGACCGCGACCGCTGGTCGAACGCGCGGATTCACCGGCGGACCACACCGTTACGGGCGAGTTGTCCCAGGTCAAGGCGCCTGAGAAACCGCAGAACGCGAATGCCCGCCTGGTCAGGGACTCCGGTTCCATCGCGGTCGCCACGCTGATCAGCCGGATCACCGGGTTCGTGAAGCAGCTGCTGCTGCTCACGGTGCTCGGCCCAGCCATCGCCAGCGCGTTCACCTCGGCCAACCTGATTCCGACGATGATCACCGAACTCGTCCTCGGTGCGGTGCTCACCGCGATGGTGGTGCCGACGCTGGTGCGAGCCGAACAAGAAGACGAAGACGGCGGCGTCGCATTCGTCCGAAGACTCGTGACGATCGCCTTCTCGATCCTGTTCGTGGCGACGGTATTGGCGATGGCCGCGGCACCGGTGCTTGCGAGCAAGATCCTGCTGTCGGCAGAGGGCCAGGTCAACACCCAGTTGACTACCGCGCTGACCTTCCTGCTGCTGCCCGCGATCCTCTTCTACGGCATGTCGGCACTGTTGATGGCGATCCTGAATACCCGTCAGGTGTTCCGGCCCGGCGCATGGGCTCCCGTGCTCAACAACGTCGTCGTGCTCGGGGTGCTCGCCCTCTACGCGCTCACACCGGGCGAGATCACCCTCGATCCGGTTCGGATGAGCGATCCCAAGCTGCTGGTACTCGGCTGTGGCATCACGATCGGTGTCGCGGTGCAAGCGCTCAGCATGCTGCCCGCGATCCGGCGCAACGGCATCGATCTGCGCCCGCTGTGGGGAATCGACCAGCGGCTCAAGCAGTTCGGCAGGATGGGCGGCGCCATCATCCTGTACGTCCTGATCAGTCAGATCGGCTTGATCGTCGCCAACCACATTTCCTCGTCGGCGGACGAGGCCGGACCGGCGATCTACGCCAATGCATGGGCACTGCTGCAGGTCCCGTACGGCGTACTCGGCGTCACGTTGTTGACCGCGATCATGCCGCGACTCAGCCGCAACGCGGCGGCCGACGATACGCCCGCGGTGGTCGACGACCTGTCGGTCGCGACCAGGCTGACGATGATCTCCCTGGTCCCGGTCGTCACCTTCATGACCGTGGCCGGACCGCAGCTGGGCGAGGCGCTGTTCGGCTACGCGCGATTCGCGCACAAGGCCCAGGAACTCGGCCACGCGGTGAGCTGGTCGGCCTTCGCGCTGATTCCATACGCGCTGGTGCTGATCCATCTGCGCGTCTTCTACGCCCGCGGCCAGGCATGGACGCCGACCTGGATCGTCCTCGGCATCACAACGGTCAAGATCCTTTTGTCCGCGCTGGCTCCGATGATCGCGAGCGACGGCAAACAAGTCGTCGTCATCCTCGGTTTCGCGAATGGACTCGGTTACGCCACCGGCGCCATCATCGGCGGCTACCTCCTGCACCGCAGCCTCGGCGATCTGCGCATGGTCAACGTCGGCCGCACCGTGACCAGGGTGGTCCTGGCTTCGCTCGCCGGCGCGGCCGTCATGTACATCTTCGACAGAGTGGTCGGCTTGGACCGGCTGCACGGCGGCCCCGGCGCGCTCATCCGGGTGACCCTGTCCGCCATTGTCATGTTCGGTGTCGCGTTCGGTCTGATGCGGCTGGCCGGAATTCCGGAAATCGTCGCCATCACCGTCGCGATCTCCCGGCGGCTCGGCTTCACCCCGCCCGCGCCGGAACTCGATCTGGAGAGCCCGGTCGAGGACGAATACGCCACGACCGTGCTGCGTAGGCCCGACTACTATGCCTACCCGGCATTCGACCCGGTCATGGACACCCAGACCATGGTGCTACCCGTGATCCGACCCGACACGGTTGACAACACCAGGGTGGGTCAGTTCCCGTACCCTGTTCGGCAGAGAAGCACAAGTGGCGAATTCACCGGAACTTCGACACATCAGGGCGAAGGAGGAACGAGGGTGAGCGACGACGCGGTGGGCGGCGTCCCGGCCGCCGATTCTTCTGCGACCACGGCAGGTGGACTTTCCACGGATGTCCCGCCCGTCGCGGGGGATGCGTCGGATCCCGCCTCCGTGCAAGAACCGGATACCGGTCCGCCGGGTATGCCCGATGCGCCGGAGGAGGAGCAGCCGGAGGAGCACGACCCGGTCTATGACACGGGTATGCATCCGGTCGCGTCGCAGCTGCCGCCGATGGGCGGTGGAGAGCCCGCGGGTTCGCGCCGGACACCGCGTGGCCCCAAGCTCATTCCGGGCGCTTCGGTCGCGGGCGGCCGCTACCGGCTGCTGGCCGGCCACGGCGGCGCGCGCGGGCTGAAGTTCTGGCAGGCCCTCGACATCAAACTCGATCGCGAGGTCGCGCTCACCTTCGTCGACGCCGATCAGAAGGCCACCGAAAACGCCGGTCACGACGGCCCGCAGGCCATCCTGTCGCGCACGCTGCGGCTCGGCCGGATCAATTCGCCCGGCCTGGCCCGCGTGCTCGATGTGGTGCGCGGCAGTTCCGGCGGCATCGTGGTGGCCGAATGGACCCCGGGTCGGTCGCTACGGGAAATGGCCGAGACGGTGCCGTCACCGATCGGCGCCGCCCGCGCGATCCGCGCCCTGGCCTCGGCCGCCGAGCTCGCGCATCGCGGCGGTGGGTCGCTGTCGATCGATCATCCGGACCGGGTGCGCATCAGCGCCTCCGGCGATGCGGTGCTCGCCTTCCCTGGCACCCTTTCCGATTCCGACGCGCAGTCCGATGTTCGTGGTCTGGGCGCCATGCTCTACGCGCTGATCACCGCCCGCTGGCCGATCCGCACCGGCGGTATGACCGGCACCGCCGCGACCGTCGGCGGGCTGCGGCTCGCCGATTTCGGCCCCGACGGCACCCCCATCGAACCGCGCCAGATCCGGCCCGAGGTGCCGTTCGAGATCTCCGCGGTGGCGGTGCGCTCGCTGGAGTCGAACAAGGGTGTCCGCACCGCGGCCACCGTGCAGCACGTGCTCGAACAGGCCTCGGTGGTCGACCAGAAGACCGATTTCATCCCCGTGCTGCGCCTCGGCCAGCGCCAGGGCACCCGGGAGAGCGACGATTCGCTCGCCGATCCGGAGCTGCTCGCCGCCGAGCGGGAACGCTCGCAGCGGATGATGTGGATCATGGTCGGCCTCGGCGTGCTGGCCGCGCTGGTGGTCGGCATCGTGATCTGGTGGATGGTCAGCGTCTTCGCGCCCGGCGCCTCGGACGCACCGTTGAACGAGCAGCGCAATATCGGCCTCACCACCGCGAGCGCACCGCCGCCCGCACCGCCCGTATCCGGTCCGAGCCCGACCGTGGCGAGCGGCGTTCCGGTGCCGATCACATCGGTTTCGGTGTTCTCTCCCGAGGGCACACCCGACAACCCGGGTGGCGTCGCCGCGGTACTGGACAGCAATCCGTCCACCACCTGGCGCACCGACCAGTACTTCCAGCAGTTCCCGGCCCTCAAGAAGGGGGTCGGGATCATGGCCACGCTACCGAGTCCGGCGAAGCTGACCACGGTCGCGATCACCTCGCCGAGCCCGGGCACCCAGGTGGAGATCCGCACCTCGCCGACCGAATCGCCGACGCTGGACCAGACCCAGCTGATCGGCTCGACACGACTAAACGACGGTGTCACCGAGATACCGGTGCGCACCGACCAGGCCGCCCGCTACGTACTCGTCTGGATTACCGGGCTCGCGAACAACGGCGGCCAATTCCAGTCCGCCATCGCCGAAATCCGCTTCGACGCCGCACCCTGATCGACCAACCCGGCCGGTGTAGCCACCCCGGTCGTCACCTTCCGCCCGCAGGTGTCCGCTCCCCGGGCCCGAGAAAACCTTCCCACTTCCCGCATCCAACCGCTGCGGTCTGGTTGCTGCCGAATCATCCCGGAAGTTATGATTCGCTACGCGCTCTCGAGCAGGGGAGCTTCCCGGGATCTGTCGTTTCGATTCCGGATGCTGCGAAAAATTGGCGGCGGTCTCGCATGTCCGCCGTCGTTATGAGCGCTATTCGAGGGGTTGGCTTTGTCGTCGGAACGGAACGAGAATTTCCGCGGGGGAACAGCGCGCGCCGCCGTGCACCGCGAGCGCTCGTTCATGCTCGATGAGCTCACCGACGTAGAGCTATTGAAAGCGCACGTTGGCGGCCAGCGGCACGCATTCGCCGAGCTGCTGCGCCGCCACAACGACCATCTCTGGCAGACCGCGCTGCGCACCTCGTATACCCGCGAGGACGCGGCCGACTCCCTGCAGGACGCGCTGCTCTCGGCGCACCGCACCGCGGCGTCGTTCCGGGCCGAGGCCGAGGTCCGCAGCTGGCTGCACGCCATCGTGGTGAATGCCTGCCTGGACCGGATCCGCCGCAACAAAACGCGGTACGCGATCTCGCTCTCGCCGGAAACCATGCCCGAACCGAGCGACGACCGCGACGAATTCGCCGAGCTGGAGATGTCCCTGGTGGTCGACCGCGCCCTGTTCTCGCTACCGCCGGATCAACGGACCGCCCTGGTTGCGATCGATCTGGAGGGGTATAGCGTGTCGGAGGCGGCCGCGATGCTGGGCGTCCCGGAGGGGACGATCAAGAGTCGATGCGCGCGAGCCCGCCAGCGACTTCAGGAACGGCTGGAATTTCTGCGGGATCCGGGGAACCGGAAGTAGTTGAGATGCGTCATTAATAGTGACGACCCACTGAACGATGTACATGCAGGCCCCCCGGTGCTCGGGGTTTGCCCGTGATGTCAGCTGAGAAGACGAAGGCGGAGGTGCGATGGCGACCCGATCCGTGCCGCAGCCCCCGTTCTCACCGGAACTGCTCGCCGATCTGCACGCCGACAACGTGGCCCCGGAGCTGCGTGCAGAACTGCTGCCCGCCGTCCAGCGCGATCCGGAGGCGATGCGCTTCCTGAATTCGCTCGACGCCGTCGGCGCGGAACTGCGCGCGCTCGGCCGTGATGAACGCATCATCCATCCGATGCCCGATGACGTGCTCGCACGACTCACTCGGTTCGTCGACGATCTGGATATCTCCGAAGGCCCGACCGAGCGGGTCGCGACCGTGCACCGGCTGCCGGTCGCCGCACCGCCCGAATCGACCGCCGGCCCAACGGATTCCGAGCCGATGGGTTTCGCGGAACCGATCGACCTGACCGCCCGCCGGAACCGGCGATTTCGCTGGCTGGCCGCCGCGGCGGCCGCGGTAGCGGTGGTCGGCGCCGCCACCTTCGCGATAACCATGACCACCGACCGCTCGGTCCCACCCACCGCCATGCCGTCCGCCACCGCGACCGGTTCGAACAATGCCGACCTGACCCCGGCGGCGGCGCTGAGCGCGCTCGGTCGCTTCGATGTCACCGGCCCGCTCTCCGGTCCGAACGCGCTGAACCGCTGTGCCGCCGCGGCCGGATACGAGCACCGCACCCCGCTCGGCGCGGTCAACTGGACCTACGAGGGCAAGGATGCCGTGCTGGTCCTGCTCACCGGACCGGTGGCACCGAAGATCACCGCGCTGATCGTCGGAACCGGTTGCACCGCAGGCGATCCGCAATACCTGTACGCCACCGACATCGGCTAGCGGACTTGCCGGGAACAACAGCGTTTACCCTGTTGTTGATCGACACATCCCCTGATTGTCTTTTCGGAAGGGCCCCATGAGCAACGTTCGCGACCTGATCATCGTCGGCTCCGGTCCCGCCGGCTATACCGCCGCCGTCTACGCGGCCCGGGCCGAGCTGCAGCCGCTGGTGTTCGAGGGCACCCAATTCGGTGGCGCGCTGATGACCACCACCGAGGTCGAGAATTTCCCCGGCTTCCGCACCGGCATCATGGGCCCCGACCTGATGGAGGAGATGCGCGAGCAGGCCAAACGCTTCGGCGCCGAGATCCGCACCGAGGACGTCGAGGCGATCGATCTATCCGGCCCGATCAAGTCCGTCACCGTCGGTGGTCAGACCTACCAGGCCTACTCGATCATCCTGGCCATGGGCTCGGCCGCCCGCTACCTGAACGTCCCCGGCGAGCAGGAACTGCTCGGCCACGGCGTGAGCGCGTGCGCCACCTGCGACGGCTTCTTCTTCAAGGGCCAGGACATCGTGGTGGTCGGCGGCGGCGACTCCGCGATGGAGGAGGCCACCTTCCTGACCAAGTTCGCCTCCTCGGTCACCATCGTGCATCGCCGCGAGGAATTCCGGGCCTCCCGCATCATGCTCGAGCGCGCCAAGGCCAACGAGAAGATCAAGTTCGTGCTCAACACCGAGGTCGTCTCGGTGAACGGCGAGTCGAGCGTCACCAGCCTGACCCTGCGCGACACCAAGACCGGCGAGACCTCCGAGCTGGCCGCGACCGGGCTGTTCGTCGCGATCGGCCACGATCCGCGCAGTGAACTGGTTCGCGGGCAGATCGATATCGACGAGAACGGCTACGTCCAGGTGCAGGACCCGAGCACGGCCACCAAGATTCCTGGTGTATTCGCCGCGGGCGACCTGGTGGACCACACCTACCGCCAGGCGATCACCGCCGCGGGCACCGGCTGCCGCGCCGCCATCGACGCCGAACGCTGGCTCGCCGAACAGGGCGACATCACCGCCAACACGCTGGACCACGCAGGTCAAGCGGTTGCGGTGTCCGCCAACTGATTTCGACTTTTCACCCGCCGAAGGAGTTTCCATGTCCAAGACGGTCACCGTGACCGACGCGTCATTCGCCGACGACGTACTGCTCAACGAGAAGCCGGTACTCGTCGACTTCTGGGCGGACTGGTGCGGCCCGTGCAAAATGGTCGCCCCGGTGTTGGCGGAGATCGCGGACGCATACGCCGACAAGCTGGTGGTCGCCAAGCTGGATGTGGACGCGAATCCGAACACCGCCCGGGATTACAAGATCCTGTCCCTGCCAACTATGATGCTGTTCCGCGGCGGCAAGCCGGTCAAGCAGATCGTTGGAGCCAAGGGCAAGGCCGCCCTATTGCGCGAACTCGAAGGCGTCATCTAGACACTGCGCGGTCGGCAGCGCCCGAGGGCATGCTGAGCATCTGAAGCACCCGCGGACGCAGCGCGGCCGACGGCGTCAAACGACGCCGTGATTCGACGACGCGCCGTAGGATGCCTGGACCCGGTATTGCCGAAATCCGGTCCGGGTCTGAGACAATCGACCACGCTCCGGTCGTGCGAAGGTGTACCCCCTCGCATGAGTGGGTACCCGGGTTGACGGAAGGAAAGGGCTCTCCCGCATGCACCGACTTCGTCACGGCGATACCGGTCCAGCCGTCGCAGAGGTTCGGAGCACCTTGGCAAGTCTCGGGTTCCTACACGCGCACGGCACGGATCACGCCGACGCGCAGTACTGGAAAGACACCGAAGCCTCCTTCGACCATCACCTCGATTCCGCCGTACGCGCATTCCAACAGCATCGCGGTCTGCTGGTCGACGGAGTGGTCGGCCCCGCGACCTACCGGGCCCTCAAGGAGGCGTCCTACCGGCTCGGCGCCCGCACCCTGATCTACCAGCTGTCCGCACCGCTCTACGGTGACGATGTTGCGACGCTGCAGCGCAGGCTGCAAGACCTCGGTTACTACGTACACCGGATCGACGGCTACTTCGGTCCGCACACGCATGACGCACTGAGCACATTCCAGCGGGAGATCGGGCTGTCCGCCGACGGCATCTGCGGGCCGGACACCCTGCGCTCGCTCGAACTGCTCGGCGCGCGGGTCACCGGTGGCAATCCGCATCGCATCGCCGAGGAAGAGGTGGTGCATCGGGCCGGGCCACAGCTCACCGGTAAGCGCATCGTCATCGATCCGGGCCTCGGCGGGCCGGACAAGGGTTTCGCGGTGCCAACGGAATTCGGCGACGTCTACGAGTCGGAGATCCTTTGGGATCTGGCCAGCCGGCTGGAGGGCCGAATGGCCGCGACCGGCATGGAGACCTTCCTGTCCCGCCCGTGGGGCGCCAACCCGACCGACGCCGAGCGCGCCGAGACGTCCAACGCATTCGACGCCGACCTGATGATTTCGCTGCGCTGCGCCACCAATCCGAGCCCGTCGGCCAACGGTGTCGCCAGCTTCCACTTCGGCAATTCACACGGCTCCACCTCGATGATCGGCCAGGTGCTCGCCGGTTTCATCCAGCGTGAGGTGGTGGCCCGAACCTCCTTGCAGGACTGCCGGACCCACCCGCGCACCTGGGATCTGTTGCGGCTCACCAAGATGCCGACGGTTCAGGTCGACATCGGTTATATGACAAACGAATACGACGCCTCGGTGCTCACCAATCCCCGAATGCGCGACGTCATCGCGGAGGCGATCCTGATCTCGGTGAAGCGGCTGTACCTGCTCGGACAGGACGATCAGCCAACGGGCACATACACTTTCGCCGAATTGCTGGCCGAGGAGTTGGCCGCCGCCGACCGCATGTAGCCGAAACGTATTTCTATAGCACGAATTTACGAATGTGCCCCGCCCGATTCGTTTCGGGCGGGGCGCACTCTTTCGTTGGGGGACAGGCTATCTGGCGCCGACTCGGGTAGGCGCTGTCATCGACGCGGCCGCGAGCAACTGATCGAGGGCCCGCTCCACATCCTCTTTCCAGCCGTGATCGGAGTTGAGCTCCAACCGCAGCCGAGGGAACCGGTGATGCGGGGCCACCACCTTGAAGCCGAAATCCTCCAGGAAATCGGCATCGATCATGCAGGTCTCCGGCGAACACGCGGTGGCGGCGCCGGCCGAGACCAGGGTGTCGCGCACCGAATCTATGCGCTCCATCAGCTTCATCGAACCGATGGCCCGCTCGGTGAGCGCGGTCGCCGGGGGAGTGCGCCGAATTCCGAACGCTTCCAGCGCACGCACACCGCGACGCACCAGATCGGCCACCACGGCCTGAATCAGCCGATGGGGGATATCGCCCTCATGATGCGGGAATTCAGCCCGCAGCGTGGTCAACAGGACCGCGTCCGGGCTCACCGGCGAGGTGGGGAAGACCGCGGCCCGCGGCACCGCACTCGGCGGGGCGTAGAGCGCGCAGCCGGCGGGGTTCCCGTCGACGGTCGCGACCTGTCCGCACGAACCCCACTCCAGCATGACCGTCGAAAGCCATGCCTCCTTCTCGAAAACCGGATCGCTGAACTCGCGGCAATTCTCGGCTATGGCGGGATCGATCTCCCAGAACACACACCGCCGGGCATGCCCGGGGAGTTTGTCCAGTCCGCCGAGGGTTAGTGCTGTGACGCTGGTCGACACCGCTCTGCTCAGCCTCCAGCTGTCCGATTCATCCACGCTCATACCGCCCGCCTCGCTGCGTCCGGCCGAGGCATGAGCGTGCGCACGGCTGTCTGTATCGTTCGCTCGCTCATGTCGCCGCCTCGCCGCCGCCCGGCTGTATGCGCGAGGAAGCCTTCTCTCGCCAGCAAGAATAAGCGATCAACGAGAACCCGCCTCATTCCACGTCACTGTGCTATTGGTCAGGTGCCTTACCTCGATAGCGGGCGCACATAACACGTCCTGTCACAGTGACGTTTTATTGCCAGGGGCCAACTACCAGGCACTACAAGGCTATTTTGCCCGCATTTGTCACGAACCGAGCTGCTGCTCCATCAGACTGACGATGCGCTCGAGATCGCCCACCGAACCGAACTCGACCACGATCTTGCCCTTGCGTTTACCCATACTCACGATCACTCGGGTATCGAACGAATGGGACAGGCGCTCGGCCACATCCTGCAGCCTCGGCATCTCGATCGGCTTACGGCGGGGAGCGGGGTCCGCATTGCGCGGCTCCGGTTCCGGTTCCAGATTGGCCAGCCGCACGGCCTCCTCGGTGGTCCGAACTGATAGCCCCTCGGCCACAATGCGTTTGGCCATTTCCTCCTGGGCCGCCGGTCCGGCGTTCAGACCGAGCAGCGCCCGCGCATGGCCGGCGGACAATATGCCTGTGGCGACTCGTCCCTGGACCGCGATCGGCAAGTTGAGCAGCCGGATCATATTGGTGACGACCGAGCGGGACCGCCCGATGCGCTTGGCCAGCTCCTCATGGGTGACGTCGAACTCCTCCAGCAACTGCTGGTAGGCCGCCCCCTCCTCCAACGGATTGAGCTGGACTCGATGGATGTTCTCCAGCAACGCATCCCGCAGCATGGAATCATCGGTCGTTTCCCGCACGATCGCCGGAATGGTCGTCAGACCCGCCACCTGGCAGGCCCGCCAGCGTCGCTCACCCATGACAAGCTGATACTTGTCGGCATCGCCATCGATTTTGCGCACCACAATCGGCTGCATCAGACCGAATTCGCGGATCGAGTGGACGAGCTCTTTAAGCGCCTCCTCCTCGAAATACTGACGCGGCTGCTTCGGATTCGGCTCGATCTGGTCCGCGGGGATCTCGCGATAGACCGCACCACCCGCGGCGAGTTCGGCGGTCTCATCGATATCGGGGACCCGATGCAGATAAGACGTTGCCGGTTGCGGGCCGATCGGATTGATCCCAATCACGCTGGCCGCGGAGGCGCTGAGCCCCGGTGCCCCGGGTGCGCCCGCGGGTCCGGTCGGGATCAGCGCGCCAAGCCCACGCCCGAGTCCGCCCTTCTTTGCCTGACTCTTCGCCTGACTCATCGCCTACCGGCCCCTTCCTCGTATGCCACCAAACCGGATCTCGCCGACCCGGATCACGCCGCTCCGCCTGCTCCACTCTGCTGCGCCATAGCGCGCGCGGCCATCTCGCGACCGGCATCGAGATAGCTCATCGCGCCCCGGGAACCCGGATCATAATCGAGCACCGTCATGCCATAGCCCGGCGCCTCGGAGACCTTGACACTGCGCGGAATCACCGACCGCAGCACCACATCACCGAAGTGGCCGCGCACCTCCTCGGCCACCTGGTCGGCCAGCTTGGTCCGGCCGTCGTACATGGTGAGAATGACGGTGGAGACGTGCAATTCGGGATTGAGGTGCGCCTGCACGAGACCGATATTGCGGAGCAACTGGCCGACGCCCTCCAGCGCGTAGTACTCGCACTGGATCGGAATCAGCACCTCCTTGGCGGCCACCAACGCGTTGACGGTGAGCAGGCCCAGCGACGGCGGGCAATCGATCATTACGTAGTCGATGTCGTATCCGGCGATATTGGCCTCCTGGATGGCCGCCTTCAGCCGACCCTCCCGCGCCACCATCGAGACGAGTTCGATCTCCGCACCCGCCAGGTCGATGGTCGCCGGGATGCAGAGCAGTCGTTCGCTATGCGGGCTCTGCTGAATCGCGTCCTTGACCGAGACCTCGCCGATCAGAAGTTCGTAGCTCGAGGGAACACCCGAGTGGTGTTCGATACCGAGTGCGGTGCTGGCATTGCCCTGCGGATCGAGGTCGATTACGAGCACCGTCATCCCCTGATGCGCCAGCGCGGCCGCGAGATTCACCGCGGTGGTGGTCTTTCCCACGCCGCCCTTCTGGTTGGCGATTGTGATGATCCGTTGCTCGTGCGGTTTCGGCACTGTCACCTTTCCTGGATGCAAGATCTGACTGGCGCGTTGTGCTTCGGCCGCAATCGGGGTCTCACTGGGGGAGATGTGCCCGAACGGCGTACTTCCGAATGCGTCCGCGTCGAAGTTGCTGGAGTCCAGCATCCCCGGCACTCGCGACGTTGTTTCCCGTGAAACATTCGCCGGTCCGCTCGACATAGACAGCTCCTAACCCGAGAACTTCAGATCACGTGCTTCCGACGAGCGCCGGCGACGTGTCGTATACATCCGTGTCGGATCGAACAGTGATGCGCAATCGGGACCGGCGGCGCCCGATCGACCGAGCGGAGCTCTCGCCGCTTGTGACACCCACATCCCTCCGTGGCACCTACGCACGCCGACGCCCAATAGCTTGCCAGCCCCGAGCGGTATAAGAAAGCTGAATCGCGGCACGCCGCAAAGGACACGCGAATCTGTCCGAATTCTGCGGACTCAATCCAATGTTTCACGGGAAACATCGATGCGATCCGATCAACGGGCGGCCCGACGATCCACCCACACCGCTACCCAAAACTCCATCGCGGACACACTCGGCGGGCGATATAGAGCTTCACAAGATCCATCGAAGGCATCGGGTCACGAGTTGGGCACTGGGGGAGCGACGAGGCGGTCTCTAATCAAGGCGCAGCGCATCGCATCCAATTACCGAACCCCCACCGCACATCCGCCAGTCCTACATCTTCCAGACAACCCGAAGCGTTGTTTCACGTGAATCAATGACAGCGCCGAACCACGCCCCATCGAAGCAATCCCTTGTTCTCAACCGTCATCGCCGCTCGTCGCAACCACCCACCGTCGCTTTCTGCCTCCGCCGCCCACCACCCTCCACCACGCGTGCCACCCCAATCACTCGCCGCCCCCTCGGGCCACCGCACGCGCCTGAGCACTACCGACTAGCCCCCGTCCGCCGCACGCCGCTGCCAACTGACCGCCCGCCACCCCGCCACCGCGTGTGGCTCCTGACCGCCCGCCGCCCTCCGGCCATAACTCGCCGCTCTCCCCGCCACCCGCCCGCTGCCCGCTGATCGCCGCTGCCCGCTGATCGCCGCCCGCTGATCGCCGCTGCCCGCTGGTCGCCCCCGCCCGCTGGTCGCCCCCGCCCGCTGCCCGCCGCCCGCTGATCGCCGCCGCCCGCTGGTCATCGCCCGCTAGCCGCTGGTCGCCCGCTCGCTGGTCGCCCGCCCGCTGGTCACCGGTCGCCGCTCGCCGTTCTCCGGTCGCCGCCCGTGGTCACGACTCGCTGCCCCCGGCCATAACTCGCCGCCTAACCCGCGGCTCTCCCGCCACCACTCGCCGCCATGCGGCCACCGCTCGCCACCTGACCCTGCTGCCCAACTAGCCTGCCGCCGCGCGCCACCCAGACCGATCGCTACTCCTCCGGCCACCACGTGCGCGTGACCGCTGCCCAACTGACCCCCGGCCACCGCGCGCGCCACCCTGACCGCTCACCACCCGCGGCCACCCCTTTGCCACCCGAACCCAGCCACCACCCACCCGACAACAACCCCACCAACCCGACCTGCCGCAGCACCCCCCGCGTGCCTCCTCTACTACGCGCCACGCCGCGTCCTCTCGCCCCACTCGCCTCTCGCCCCACTCGCCCCCCTCGCCCCTCGCCCCCCTCGCCACTCGCCCCACTTGCCACGCCGCGTCCCCTCGTCACGAGCTGCCGCCCCGGGCTACCGCTTGCACCCTGGCCACTGCTCGATCGACCACCACCCGATTGGCCCGCCTGCCGCCCACCCACCCGCTTGGATACCGTCTGCCACCCCATGCGCTACTCGCCTGCCGTGTGTCGCCGACCGCCCGCTGCCTAGCTTGCGGTAGCCGAGCAGCCTGGCTGATCGCCCCACGTCGCGCACACCACCTACCTACCGCGCCCCGCTCGCTGACCCGGCACCCGTCTGTCCCTGTCGCCTGCCAGCCTGAAGGGACCATTGGGTTGCCATGAGCATGGGACCGGGTTGGGTCCGGTCGCGGGCCGTGTGCTGATGGTGGCCGACGATCGGGCTGTTGGTCAATCCGAGTGGGCCGGATCGGCTGGTTTGCCGCGGCGGGGCTTCTGCCGTTGCCGGTAGGATTCGCCCTCGACGACGAGTTCGTAGGCCGCGGACTGGAGCCGGTCCATCGCCGATTGCGCCAGCAGTGGGTCGGCCATCATGGTCAGGATCTCCGGAGGTTCCCGGTTGCTGGTGATCACCGTGGAGGCCTTGCGGTGGCGCTCGACGATCAGTTCGTAGAAGTCGTTGGTCTCGGGTGCTTCGAGTCGGTGCAGGGCCAGGTCATCGATGATCAGCAAGTCGACGCGGTGCAGTTTGCGCATCTCGTCTTCGTAGCTGCTGTCGAGGCGTGCTCCGCGCAGTCGTTTGAACAGTTTGTCGGCGCGTTCGGTGTGAACAGTGTGGTGGCGGCGGACCGCGATGTGTCCTAATGCGTTGGCCAGGAACGTCTTTCCGACCCCGACCGGCCCCATGATCAATACGTTGTAGGCGTCGGCGAGGAACCTCATCGAGGTGAGTTCGGCCCAGAGTTCGCGGTCGAAGGTGACCGCGGTCGAGTCGTCCCATGCCGCCAGGTGCATCTGCGGGTCCAGGTGGGCGGTCTTGGCGCGGCGTTGCTCGGATTGCCGGTCGCGGCGGGCGACCTCGTCGGCGAACAGCATTTCCAGGAAATCGTGGTGCGGCAGCCGATTCGACCGTGCCAACGCCAACCGCTCGGGGAGGGTGTCCAGGAGCTGGCCGAGCTTGAGCCTGCGCATCAGCGACTTCAGCTCCGGGGTGATCTCGATCGGTTTGACCGCCGGGTCGGCGGCGGGACGGCGAGTGGCGCTCATGACGGCCTCCTGACCGCGAAATCGGTGGTGGAACGGACGAACCGGGACGGAGCCGGTGGCGGCAGCAGCGTCAGCTGCTGACCGGTGGTGGCGCGGGTGAGCATGCGGTCGATGACGCCGACGTCGACGACCTCGGCGTCCAGTGCTCGGCGGCAGGCATCGTCGACGGCGTCGGCGCCGTGGCGGCGCACCAGCCCGAGCAGCCGGTAGACCTGCCGCATCTTCGTCCAGGGCAGTGGATGCTCGAGGACCGCCGCCGCATAGGAACCGACATGAGCGCCGTGATCGAATGCTTTGCGTTGCAACGTATTCAGGTCTCGCATCGCATAGGCGGTGAGCTCGCTGGGCAGGTCGGCCGGATCGGTTTGGCGGCGACCGGCTCCGACTCGGGGGTGGACCTTGATCAACTCGCCACGGAAGTAGAGCTTCACCGTCTGCGAGTCGACGCGGGCGGACAGGCGCTGCCCGACGAGATCACCGGGAATGCTGTAGAGCGCCTGACAAATCTGAACATGCCGGTCCGGGGCGACCTTCGGGTTCACCCAGGTCGGAATATCGAAGGCAGTGTCGGGCAACGGTTTCAGCTTCGGGTGCTCGTCGGTGGTGAACACTTCGGCCGGACGTAGTCGCGTGGTGCCATGTATTCTCATTCCCGCGGTCTCCCGGCACCACCGCTGCGCGCGTTCCCGGCAGTCGGCCAGGTCTCGGAATTGTTCTCCGGCAAAGAAATTCGACCGTGCGTAAGGAACACAGCGTTCGACGCGGGGCTTGTCCTGCGGGCTGCGGATCCGCGCCGGATCAACCACGAACCCACGAGACTCGGCATATTCGCGGAACGAATCGTTCAACCGGGGATCTGTCGCGTTCGCCCGGTCGACGATGGCTTTCATATTGTCCGGGATCGCGACAGCGAACACACCGTCGAAGAACACCCACGCCGCTTCGAATCCGGCGATGACGTCGTTGAGTGTTTCCCGGTAGGTCGGGAAGACGAACATGTGCCGCGAATACACCGCGGTGAAGATCAGACCCTTCACCACCCGGCGACGGCCCTCGACGTCGGTCAGCAACCCGAGCCGGCCGAAGTCGACCTGCACTTCCGCACCGGGTTCGCAGTCGGCCACCCGCACGGTCGTGCGCCGCTTCCCGAACCCCAATTCCGTTGTGGCGTAACGGTTCAACGTCCGATACGACACCACCACGCCACGGCGGGCCAGCAGAATATGAATCTTGGTCAGGGTCAGGCCCTGATCCAGCCATTGTTTGATCTGCTCGGACTGACCGGCGAGTGTCTCCCACACATCGCTCTTACCGTTCGGTCGAGACCTGCGAACCCCGGCGATCACCGCCGCCAGCAGCTCATCGGTCAACTGCTCCACACCCTCGTCGCGGTCCACGCCACACGACTGCGCTCGCTCGACATACCGGCGCACCGTCTTGCGGTCAGTGCCCGACAGCCGGGCCACCTCCCGCAAGCCGCGACCCTGCAGCCATAGCCGCAGCATCTCCCTGATCTCGATCACCGAAACCTCCCGGTAGCTCATCTGGCCAATACAGCGGCCGAGCGACCGGAAGCCCCGAAGCCACGCCGGGTGGTCCCATAACTGGCAAAACCGCTAGTCAGGTGGTCCCATCAGTGGCAAACAGGGTGGTCCCATACTCATGGCAAAACCGGCTCCGAAGTGGTCCCTTCCTCCTGGCAGCCGACAGTCCCGCCACCACTCCGCAGGATCAGTCGGGGGAGTTGATTCGCGAGTTTGAATATCGAAAGGAGGAGGGGGAGTAACCCGTCCTCTCCCGCTGGTCACCACGCAACGCGGGCATACCCGCTAAATGAGCCTCGTCGCGCGAAGGCCAACCCTTCGTCGTCTTTCACACCCCAACCCCGGCCGACGAAGCTTGTTTCACGTGAATCAATAACAAGAGCGGACCACTCCTCACCGAAGCAAATCCTTTTGTAACCGGCCGTCACCGGCACCTGTTGCAACCACCACCTTCCGCCCGCCTTCAACCTTGCCGCCATTCAGGCGGCCGCTTCGTCCACCTGCCACTCAACCGCCCTCGCGTACGCTCGCCGTCACCGACACCGCTTGCCACTCGCCCGCCACATGCTTACCGCCTACCGCCCTGTTGCCCCCGCCCTGCTACCGCTGCCGGGCTGCGCATTAGCCCCGGCACTCATTGCGACCTGCCGTCCGGGCGCCAGTGCGGGCATACCTGCCTGTGCCACCCGGACCACCCACCGCCCTCCGGCCACCACTCGCCGCCTGACCGCTGCCCAACTAGCCCGCCTACCGCCACGCGCGCCAACCTGACCACCCACCACTCGCGGCCACGCCCGGCCACCCCAGTGCCACCCGCCACCACCCGACCGAACCGCCACCACCCGACCGACCGACGACACCCCACCCAACCCGCCTGCCGCAGTCACCCCGGCGTGCCACCTTCGGAGCCGCCCATTGGCCGGGTCGCGTCAATGTTTCCCGTGAAACATCGGATTGGGTCCGCGGAAGTCGGACAGATTCACTTGCCCTTCGCGGCGGAACCGCCCGCCTGCCAGTTCAGCCTCCAGGTCCCCGGCTTCCCCCGTGCTACACGGCTACCGCTGCCCGGCTGCGCGTTAGCCCGTCGCTCATCGTGGGTCACTCCGTATGCCGCCGCCCGCGGGCGCCGGTGCGGCATGCCTGCCTGTACCACCCGGACCACTCACCGCCCTCCGGCCAACACTCGCGGCTTGCCGACTGACCTGCCTGCCACCCGATACCGCCCATCTCACCCGGACCACTCGCTGTCCCCCTCCGGACACCACTCACCATTCCCGGCCACCGCTCACCGCCTGACCGCTTGCACGACTGGCCCGCCGCCGCGCCACCTTGACCACTCACCATTCCCCGGTTACCTGCCGTGCGGGCACCGGTGCGGGCTAGCCCCGCCTGCGTCACCCCGAACCACCCCGCTGGCCTCTGGCCACCGCTCGCCGCTTGCTGCTTTCCCATCTGGCCCCGCCTGCCGCCCGACACACCGCGCGTGCCACCCTGACCACTCACCGCGCCCTCCGGCCACTCGCCGCCTGACTGCTGCCCAACTAGCCCGCCCGCCGCCACACGCGCCAACCTGACCACTCGCGGCCACACCTTTGCCACCCGCCTGCGTCACCCCGAACCAATCGCCGCCTTGCGGCCACCTCTCACCGCCCTCCGGCCACCGCTTGCCGCCTGACCGCTGCCCAACTAGCCCGCGTACCGCCACGCGCGCCAACCTGACCACTCACCACTCGCGGCCAAGCCCTGGCCACCTGCCAACCGAACGCCACCACCCGACCGACAGACCGATAACCAACCCGCCTGCCGCAGCCACCTCGGCGGGCCAGCTACGAGCCACCCCCATTGACCGGATCGCGCCGATGTTTCCCGTGGAACATCGGATTGAGTCCGCACGTCGGACAGATTCGCGTGTCCTTTGCGGCGGAATCGCCCACCTGCCACGCGGGGCTACCGCTGTCGAGGCGTGGCTATCCGGCCGCCCATCGTCCAACGGCTGCCGCACGTTGTCCTGCCGCACGTGCAATTTGCCCGCGCCGCGCACCACCTACCGCTTGTTACCCGTACGCCTGTCAGACGCGCAGTCACCCTTGATCTACCGGTCGGCCGTCGTGCTGTCTGCCCGTGTGCATCTGACTGCGGCATCTCGTCAACAGGAAACGTTGGCTTTAGCATCGCAGCATGCTCAAGGTGGTCTTCATCGGCGGGCCAGGAACTCTCGTGCACGCGCATGCGGAATCTTTCGCTGAGGCTGCACAGCTGGCTGTGCTCAACCCGGGAGACGTGATGCGGACACATTTACGGGAGCAGAGCCCCTTCGGCCTACGGCTGGATCAGTACATCGACGCCGACGAGTTGGTGCCGTCTGAGTTGGTGCTCGAAATGATGCTGGAGAGCTTGGCGAGCGTGAAAGGCGGTTGGGTGCTGGCCAACTTTCCGCGCACCGTCACGCAGGCCGAAAGCTTGGCGAGGCATGGCCATGCACCCACCGCGGTGATCGAACTCTCTGTGACCGATGAGCAGGTGCGCGGGCGTCTACGTGAACGCGACGAACGTCTAGGTCAATGCACTGAGCATGATTCAGCGGTAATGCGACGGCTGGTTCAACACCGGGAGCTCGCGGCCTACTACCAGTTCAAAGGCAATCTCCACAGTGTGAGCGGCCAAGGCGGCAGCCCCGGATTCGGCGACTACGAGGATGTCGAAGAGAGGCTGAAGCCCGTACACCGACATCTTCTGGCGAAAGGGCACGGATAGCGGGTGGAGCGTGTGTTCTCTGTCGGCGTTAAGCGGGGCGCCGCTGGTCGAGTACGAGTACGAGGTGCTCGTCCGCACCATCCCAGTCCGAGCCTGTTCGGCGGAAACCGTGCTCAGCTTTACCGAGCCGGTATTGCCTGCGAACGGGTCGGCCCACAGTGGACGGGTGGGCTCGAGTTGGAGGAACAGCCTCAGCGCTTCGGTCCCGACACCGCAGCCCCAGTAACTTCGGCCGAGCCAGTAACCGAGGAAACGCCGGTCGTCTTTCCACCAGGACACGATGTTGCCTGCGGGCTCGTCGGTCACGGTGATTGTCCGGACCAAGACGGCGGGGTCTGCGAGTACGTTGGCTGTCCAGTGGGTCATGAAGGAGTCGCGATCGCGCGGGTGAAGCGCGATCGACGGACGGCTTCGGGATCCTGCTGGTGAGTGAAGACCAGTTCCGAATCTGCCGCTTCGACGTCGCGAAGCCGGACCAACTCGCTCATGACCGATGAGTGTGTCACCGGGGACCGACACCTCGAGAATGACCGCAGGAGAACCCATTTCGCCACGCGCGTGATCAATCGTTGGTTTCGGTGGCAAAACGCGGCCGAGGTCCAGTCTTTGCCGCCAGCCCCTTACCTATCGTGATCCGTAAGCTGGCAGTGAGACTCGTTGCGCCAGAACCGATCTCGAGCTACCTATGACCATCCGGCACGTACCGGGCGCTTCACCGAAGGCACGACAGACGCTGGCGTCGGTAATAACCGGCGCAATGAAACCCGGTGCGCCGCAACGTCATACGCGGGGTGTGCGTGTCATTCGGCACCAATGAATCACACGCACATCCGAGTCCTACTCGGCTCTGCGCACCACCCGGCGAGTCCGGCCCTTTTCCCCGGCTCGCGACTTGGCCCGCTCCGCACGGCGAAGGGGAGCCCGCTCGGCACGGGTCAGGCGTTCGGCGCTGATCACCAGCGTGGGTGTCGACACGACACCGGCGCCGCATTCGAGAACGGCGGGATTGCCCGCGCCGGCCCGGATGAGCGCGTCGCTGTCGCGGGCCAATTCCTCGGCGGCGCTGACGCCCTTGAGCGCCAGCATCCGCCCGTGATCGCGCAGCAGGGGAAGTGACCACTGCGCCAACTTGGCGAGCGGAGCGACGGCCCGCGAGGTGACGACGTCCGCGCCGCCCGCCTCCTTCAGCACACCGGACTGTTCGGCCCGGCCGCGCACCACGGTGACATCGAGTCCGGCCGCATCGATGAACTCACTCAGGAAGACGGTCCGGCGCAGCAGCGGCTCGACCAGGGTGATCCGAAGGTCGGGCCGGGCGATCGCCAACGGAATTCCGGGTAGGCCCGCGCCGCTGCCGATATCGACCACCGCCGCGCCCTCGCCGATCAGCTCGCCGATCACCGCGCAGTTGAGTATGTGCCGGTCCCACAGCCGTGGCACCTCGCGCGGTCCGATCAACCCGCGCTCCACCCCGGCCGTCGCCAGCGCGGCGCAATAACGCCGGGCGAGATCTAGTCGGTCGCCGAAGACCGTCGCTGCGGTATCCGGAGGTTCCAGCTCGGCGGGCAACGCGGTGCCACCGAGATCTCGTTCCACGTGAAACATCCTTCCGAGCTAGAGACGAACAATCACAGCCCGATCGATCGACCGGAACCCACCGGATACGGAAAGAGCCCCCGGTCCGCGACCAGAGGCCCTATCCAATCACGCTTTCAGGAGCGCACGACGACCACGTGCCGGTTGGGCTCGACGCCCTCGCTCTCACTGCTGACACCGTCGATGGCGGCGACCGCGTCGTGCACGATCTTCCGCTCGAACGGGGTCATCGGCGCGAGCGATTCCGGCGCTCCCGACTCCAACACCCGTTTGGCCGTCGCGGTACCGAGCGCACTCAGTTCGGAGCGGCGCTTGGCCCGCCACCCGGCCACATCCAGCATCAGCCGACTGCGCACTCCGGTGGCCTGCTGAACGGCCAGCCGAGTGAGTTCCTGCAACGCGTCGAGCACCTCACCGTTGCGCCCGACGAGCTTCGACAGATCCTTGCCGCCGTCGATGCTGACAACCGCGCGGTCACCTTCGACGTCGAGGTCGATATCTCCGTCGAAGTCGAGCACATCGAGCAACTGCTCGAGATAGTCGCCCGCGATTTCGCCCTCTTCGATCAGCGCTTCCTCGGCATCGTTCACGACGTCCGGTTCGGCACCTGCCATCGTCGTCGCCACTGTGGCGTCCCCTCCGTCGGTCTCAACAGTCATTTGATTTCCTTCATCTGCTCATCGCCGTCGCACCGAGCGATCGAACCGGCGCCACCGCGAATCAAGGGGTTGCTCCTTGGTTGTCCGCCGCGCGGTCAGCGCCGCCGCTTCTGATTCGCTCGGCCGCGGCCACCCGGACGCTTCTGACCGCTGGGTCGCCGCTGCCCGCCCGACTTGTTCGGCGTGTGCGCGGCGGATGTGCCGTTGGTCGAGGAGGGTGCGTCCTGCAATTCGGCCGCGTCCTGCAATTCGGCGGCGTCCTTCAGTTGGGATGGGTCGGGCCGCTGCGCCTTCTTGCGCGTGTCGACCGGCTTGGCGCCCGGCTTCGGCGCGTTCTGCGCTCGCTTCTCCATCAGCAGCTTCTTCTTCTCCTCTTCCTCCTTGGCCATGCGGCCGAAGACGAGGTGCTGCTGCCCATAAGTCCAGATGTTGTTGGAGACCCAGTAGATCAGGATGGCGATCGGCAGGAACGGACCACCGACGAGCACACCGAGCGGGAAGACGTACAGCGCCAGCTTGTTCATGATCGCGGCCTGCGGGTTCGCGGCGGCCTCCGGCGTCTGCCGGGCGACCGAGGCGCGCGCGTTCATATGGGTGGCGATACCGGCGATCACCATCAACGGAATGGCGACCAGCGCGATGCTGAGCTTGGACGGCACATCGCCGTGCAATGCGAACGCCTGCAGTTCATTGGTCGGCGTGGTGATGAAGGCCGAGATCGGTGCGCCGAAAAGCCGTGCGTGCAGGAAGGACTGAACGTCGTCGACGCTGAAGAGGTAGTTCGGCGTGTTGGCGTTCTGCTCCGGCGACATGCCGAGCTGGCCGAGCCCGTGCCCGGTGCGGTTGAAAGAGCGAAGCACATGGAACAGACCAAGGAATACCGGCACCTGGGCCAGGATCGGCAGGCAGCCCATCAGCGGGTTGAAGCCGTTTTCCTTCTGCAGCTTCTGCATCTCGGTCGCCATCTTCTGGCGATCGTTCTTGTACTTCTTCTGCAGCTCCTTGATCTGCGGCTGCAGCTCCTGCATCTGCTTGGTGGTGCGCACCTGCTTGACGAACGGCTTGTACAGCACCAAGCGCAGCGTGAAGACCAGGAACACCACGGCAAGCGCCCAGGCGATACCGCTGTCCTTGCCGAGGCCCGGTACGGCCGCGAAGACCCGGTGCCAGAACCAGAGGATGGCGGACACCGCGTAATAAATGATGTCGAGCACGGCTCTATGAACTCCCGTCGTTCGTGTCGCCGATCACCGCGCGCGGTGATCCTTTACAAGCCTTCGGTTCCGACGCCGCGGCGCTCGGCAGGTCGATGTCCTGCGGCGCGAGGTCGGCAGTTGCCTCGTCCGGCGCGGTGCGGACGGTGCTCCGCCGACGCTCCGGGACGGGGTCCCACCCACCAGGGTGCCAGGGCGCACATTTGGCCAGACGCACGGCCGTCAATCCGAGGCCGATGAACAGGCCGCGGGTGCGCAACGCGGTCACCGCGTACTCGCTGCAGGTGGGGGTGAACCGGCACACCGGCATGCGGGTGGGGGAGACGTAGGTCCGATACAGCTCGATCAGGAAGATCAGTATGTTCGCCGGCCAGCGGGCGATGACGCCGATGCTTCGCCGGTTCACGACCGGCCACCCGATCCCGCCCCGACCGCGGTACCGGGGTCGCGGGCGACACCGAGTTTGCGTAGCGCGCCGCGGAGCTGCCGGAGTAGCTCGTCCGAACCGGCGTCGGCCGCGCCGGGTAGGGCGCGGATGACGACATCGGCCTCGACGGGCAGTTCCGGAATCACCCGGGCGCACATATGACGCAGGCGGCGGGCCACACGGTGGCGTACCACCGCGGAGCCCACCGCCTTGCTGACGATCAATCCGAAACGCGGTCCGCCAACGCGAACCAGCGGCCCGGCAGGTGCCGGACCGTCTTCTCGTCCACTCGCGCCCACGCTTCCGTCATACCCGTGCACCAGCACGTGCACGACCAGGTCGCGCCTCCCGATTCGCTGGCCGCGGCGCACCGTCCGGGAGAAGTCGGCACGATGATGCAACCGATACGGCTCAGGCAACACCCGAGCGTCCGAGAGCGAGGATCAGGCAGTGAGGGTGCCGCGGCCCTTGCGGCGACGCGCCGACACGATGGCGCGGCCCGCACGGGTGCGCATCCGGAGGCGGAAGCCGTGAACCCGCGCCCGACGACGGTTGTTCGGCTGGAACGTCCGCTTGCCCTTGGCCACGGTCAACACTCCTCAGGTTGGTGGGCGCCCGGCGGCGCCCGAAGCTTGTTCAGTGATACGTATGTATTGCGATGAATCGCACGGGGTGGTCATCATCGGCGCGGATCAGCCCCTGGCGCTCAGTTGGTCGATTTCGACCGAATACGGTCAGCACAGGACCGCCACCGCACCAATGGGTGACTGTACGAGGGTACTGATCTGGTCTTACGGGGTCAAACTCGGCCCCTCGCGTTGGCATAGTCGGACCGGACCCGCTAAGGTCTGTCTCCGGTGTTTTGCGGGTCCGGACGACACGCCCGTGCGGTGATCACAAGTTCGTCCACACCCCTAGCCGCAGCTGCGCTCGGCGGCCTCGGTGCATAACCAGAGGATTGCTGAAGATCCCCAGGTCGGGGCGATACGCTCCCCGCGGGCGAGCGCATTTCACAACTCCCCAGGGTTGTCCACATCTGTGGATAATTGTGTGGAAAGACCCCTGGAGTGGCATATTCGTAGGGCCGACGGTACCGCGCCGCTGTCCGGACGGGGGATCCGAGCAGTGTTCGAACCGGCCCACGGACGTATGCGAGATCACTGAATCCAGCCAGCACGGTGGATATCCCGCGCGCCCCGGCCGTCTGCACCTATCGACTACTCCGGGGAGGCAACTGCA